>NZ_CP150303.1:6992500-7699912 GCF_037993005.1 Paenibacillus sp. FSL F4-0100 | reverse complement strand
AACTGTCACTCCTTTAAATCTTCCAAATGTGGCTAGAGCCATGTGTGGAATTGTCGAAAGAAAATGAATGATGTCTAATTATCCCCAGAACTAACTCCTGTGGAAACAAAAAAATATGGATAAATTGAAATTGTTCACAACTTTATCCACAGCCTGTTGATAATATTATAGCTTCATTCACATATTCACAACCAAAAGTAATATCATCATAGCAAAAGAAGGCCTTATTTTCAATGTATGTCGCTAATTTATCCACAAATTCAATACGTTGTGCATAATTTTTATTCACACCACTATATATTGTTTATAATTTGTTTAGCCTTCGACATCATTGGCCTCAAAACGCAAAAAATTATTCACAGGTTGTCCGATTCGCAAGCAGAATTTTCTTCTCTCACCATCTGTTCATAACTTATGGTTGAATGTTCTAGCAGCCAATCAATCGACCAAAGGTGAAAAATGACTGTGGATAGTCTTCAAATGGAATCGCTAGATTTCCATTTAGGGCTTTTTTTATAGAAAAATCTTGCTTAATCTGTACCCGTGAGCCTTTGAAAGGCCCCTTATTTAAGGTTTAACTCGCGATGGGTGTCGTATAACAGGAGTTTATTAGGGACTTAAGTTGGCAATAGGCAATCCTTTGGCTTTTGAAACCTTTTTTGTGAAGGGACCGTATGATTTAGAAAAAATTGGAACGGGGAGTCAAGGATGCGGACGGAAGGGAAGGCCTTGAATTGGAGAAGAATAGGGTTATTACTCGCTCTGGCGGCCGCATTGGTTCTAATTACCGTGTGGGCCCAGGGCTATTATTCGAAGAAAGTGTTTCATATGGAAGGACTAAAGTATGCCAAATATACCGATTTGGGAAGCGGGAGCATCGAATATAGGGCTTCATTTGGCCGCGGTGAGCCAATTTATGTTCATACTTATGAAGAAGAGAAACGAGTTGAGATTGCGGGCGAGATATATGAAATCCGTGCATATGGCAAGGAATCGGACGATTCTGCGTCATATGAAGTGCTTTATCCCGGCGAAAAGGCCTACCGTGCGAAGCCGTTTGGAGATCGGAGTTTTCTTTCATACGACGAGAAGGGAGAAATGATGGTTCCAGGCATCAGGTTCAGCGATGGAACGGGGCAAGTCCACCGATCCGATCCGGAAGAGCCACGCTACTTCCCCTCAGAGCTTGTGAAGGCTTCCAACGAGCGATATCATGACCCTAACGGCAGCGTAGGATTCTTCATATTGGCGCTCGTGATGCTGATCTATGCCTGGTGCGGATTTCGTTATGAAGCCTTTCAACGCTTTTTGTTTCATATATCGCCCTCGAATTGGATGGTTGAAAGTCCGGAGCCCAGCGATTTCTACTTCTTTATGTGTAAGGCAGGGGGAATTTTCGGTATGGGATTCTCATTGTGGATATTTTTCACACAGGCATTATGACAAAAAAAGCCCGTTTTCGCCATGGATCGGATCCATCGAAAACGGGCTTTTACTTCAGATAAAGTATAAACTTCGAAACATGGCCTACCTGATATTGCAAGAAAAACAACATCTAATCGCGGTCTGTTTTCTCTAGAATGTACGTAGATAGACGTTTTCCTTACTATAGTAAGCTTACAATTGCTCGAATCGGCGCTGAAATTGGCTGATGGCTTCATAATCTTCTTCCAACTTCCGCGAAATGCGGATAAAGATTGGCAGCAGAGCCTTATAAACATCAGAACTTTCCTTCACAGGCTGGTGTTCATGGGTGCCGCCAACCATCGTCTCTACAATGTCGAGTGAATCCGCTCTTCCTGTAGCGTACAGACCAAGGACTACGGCGCCAAGGCAAGAGCTCTCGTAGCTCTCCGGTACGATCACCTGCTGATCAAAAATATCCGCCATCATCTGCCGCCAGATCGGTGAACGGGCGAAACCGCCGGTGGCATGGATTTTGGCCGGCCGGCCGATTTGTTCCTCCATCGCCAGCAGAACGGTATACATATTAAAGATCACGCCCTCCAGCACGGAGCGGATCATATGCTCTTTTTTATGATTCAGGGTTAAACCAAAGAACGATCCACGGGCATTGGGATCCCATAACGGCGCACGTTCTCCGGTCAGGTACGGGTGGAATAGCAGTCCGTTCGAGCCTGGCGGAATACGGTCCGCGATTTTGGTTAGAACATCATACGAATTGATGCCGAGCCGCTTGGCTGTTTCGACCTCGGAGGCGGCAAATTCATCGCGAACCCAGCGGAAAATCATGCCGCCGTTGTTAACCGCGCCGCCGATGACCCAGTGTTTCTCCGTTAATGCGTAGCAGAAAATACGACCCTTCGGATCAGTCATCGGTTTGTCGACAACCGTACGGATTGCACCGCTCGTACCGATGGTAGCGGCAACGACTCCCGGTTTGATGGCATTCACGCCGAGGTTCGACAGCACGCCGTCGGCAGCTCCAAGCACGAAGGGTGTGGAAGTGGAGAGCCCCATGGCTGCGGCATACTCTATTTTCAGGCCTTCTATGATATGTGTCGTCGGTACTATCGTAGATAAATGGTCCTCCGTGATGCCAGCGAGCTCGAGCGCCTGCTGGTCCCATGCCAGTGCCTCGAGGTTCATCATTCCGGTACTGGAGGCTATGGAGTGGTCTACAATATATTGGCCGAATAGTTTGAAATAAACATATTCTTTAATCGAAATGAATTTGGCTGTTTGATGAAAGATGGAGGGCAGCTCATGGCGCATCCACATCAGCTTGGTCACAGGCGACATCGGATGAATCGGAGTTCCGGTTCTAAGATACAGCTCCATCCCGCCGAGTTCTTTTTTGAGCTTTGCAGACCAGGCAGCACTGCGGTTGTCGGCCCAGGTAATGCAGCGAGTCAACGGGGTGCCTTGGCTATCTACGGCAATGACGCTGTGCATAGCCGCGCTGAAAGATACGAACAGAACTTGAGCCGGATCAATCCCGCTCTGCGACATGACCCCTTGGACAGAGGAAATGACGGTCTGAAAGATTTGCTCCGGATCTTGTTCCGCCGTAGAGGGAGTAGGGGTGAGCAGCGGATATTCGCCGCCGGCTTTGGCTACAACCTCACCATTCTCCTTGAAAAGCACGGCTTTGGTGCTGGTTGTTCCGATATCGACACCGATCATATAGTTCTGAGTACTCAAGAGACATACCTTCTTTCTACGTAAGGGCACCCGGTTCGCTGTCAAAATATCAGCATTCCGAGAGCCCCCATGTGTCTTATTGCTTCATTATACAATTACATTGAGAACCAGAGCCAACACCAGTCCGGTCAGGGACAGAATTGTCTCCATCACGGTCCAGGATTTCAGCGTCTGGGCTACCGTCATGTTAAAGAATTCTTTTACCATCCAGAAGCCGGCATCGTTCACGTGAGACAGTACGATGGAGCCTGCCCCGGTAGCGAGCACCACAAGCTCTACGTTAGCCCCAGGCGTCATGGCAAGCACAGGAGCGACAATCCCTGCGGCAGTCGTCATGGCTACAGTGGCGGAACCGGTTGCAACTCGAATGAGTGCGGCTACAAGCCACGCGAACAGGATGATATTGATATTTGCACCGGTTGCAATTTCGGCAATGGCATTGCCGACGCCGCTGTTGATCAGAACCTGCTTGAATGCACCGCCCGCACCGATGATCAGAATGATCGTAGCGATCGGAGCGAGACATTCGCTAGTGAAGCGGGACAGATCATGTTTATTAAAGCCGCGTGCGAATCCCAGCGAGAAGAAGGAGAAGACTGCAGCTATGAGCAGTGCAATGACTTCATGACCGATAAATTTGCAGAACACGGCTATAAAGCTGGTGGACTCCGGATCGATAATATCGGCTGCGGAACCGATAAGCATCAGAATGACCGGCAGCAAGATTGTAAACAAAGTGATGCCGAAGCCGGGTAATCCGCGTTCAGCTTTGCTTGAGAACTGCTCGGCAAGTTCCTCGGGTGGTTCGGTTCGGATCCGTTTGCCGATAAATTTGCCGAACACCGGACCGGCCAGTATTGCTGCAGGGATCCCGACCAGGAGCGAGTAGAGGATCGTCATGCCAAGGTTCGCATCATAAGCTTCAATAGCAATCATTGGAGCGGGATGCGGAGGTACCAAACCGTGAACGGTGGACAATCCGGCGAGAATCGGAATGCCGATGTGCAGCAGAGACATTTTCGTTTTGCGTGCAACCGTGAAGACAATAGGAATCAACAGGATAACGCCCACCTCGAAAAATACGGGAATACCGACGATAAAGCCGACAATCATCATGGACCAATGGACCCGCTTTTCGCCGAAGCGATCAACGAGGGTGGTCGCGATTTGCTCGGCGCCTCCGGATTCAGCCATCATTTTTCCGAGCATGGTACCAAGGGCGATAACGATGGCAATCGTTCCAAGCGTTCCCCCCAGGCCGCCTGTGATCGAGGTAATAACATCCGCAGGCTGCATGCCCGTCAATAGACCAAGGATCAGAGCGGAGATCAGTAGGGTCACGAATGGGTTCCATTTATATTTGGAAATCAGCACGATCAGGAAGACGATCGTCAGCAGCGTCCAGATCATTAATGTAGCATTATGACTGAGACCGAATAGTGAGTTCATATCTTGCTTCCTCCTATAGATTACCCATTTTGAATTGGGAAATGGTTCATATCGAGCTGTTCTGCGGTAGTATACCCAAAACAAAGCTGAATTCTATTGTATACTTGTCGACAACTTAGAGCGCATGCAGTGTTTCGTAAGACGGAGGAAGGGAGGATTAAGCTAACCCTCCGGAAAACTAAGATGAAGCGTTTGACGGGAATCATCGAAATAATGTTGAACCGCCGTTTGGATCCGTGCCGGATCCAGGGATTCCATCTCTGCAATAAGCTGAAGATGCTTGTCCATGACATACCGAATCTTGGCGCCTCCGCCACCGAACACCTGACGGGTCGTAATTAACATGACCGTGATCACGATAGGGCGAATGCTCTTCCACAGATGAAGAATCCGTTTATGGTTCGCTTCCGTAATGATCCGTTCATGAAAAGCCAAATCCTGATAGGAGAATTCAACCGGGTCCTGATGTTTCGCGGCAAGCTCCATCCGATCAACGATTTGTTTTAAATGTTGGATTAATTTCGGCTGGGGATTCGCAAACACTTGGCCTTGAACAAAGCTCTCAATAAGAAAACGGACATCGTATAATTCTTCTACTTCCTTAAGCGATAAGCCCATGACAACGGCGCCCATGCGCTCCAATTGTATCAGTCCTTCGCTGGACAGCGTTTTCATTGCTTCCCGCACAGGAGATCGGCTGGTGCCGAATTCACCTGCAATCCGGTTCTCGGACAGGATTTCTCCGCGCTTGATGGTACCACTAATAATCTGTAATCTCAGTTCACTGGCGATGGCCTCTCCGAGAGAGGCTCCTTGAAGCCACGTTGAGGGAAATTTCATAGCATAATTCTCCAATCCGGTACTGATTCTAATTTTCTCTAGTGGTAATGATACCACATCGAAAGGAAAAGGGACCATAATGAGACTATGACATGATGCCCTTAAGAAACAGCAGATTATAGAAGAGAATTAATGCTATTCCGATTTTTCAACCGCATGGCCACCGAATTCATTACGCAGTGCTGCAACGACTTTGCCGTGGAACGTATCTTGGTCAAGGGAGCGATATCGCATGAACAGCGACATGGCAATGACTGGAGCGCTGGCTTGAACCTCAAGTGCCGTTTCAACGGTCCATCTTCCTTCACCGGATGATTTCATCACCCCTTTGATGCCATCCAGCTTCGGATCCTTGGAAAATGCGTTTTGCGTCAGCTCCATGAGCCAGCTCCGAATGACGGAACCATTGGACCATACCCGCGCTACATCCTCATAGTTGAAGTCGAACGCGCTTTTTTCCAACACTTCAAAGCCTTCCGCAATGGATTGCATCATGCCGTATTCGATTCCGTTATGGACCATTTTCAGAAAATGACCGCTGCCGCTTTCCCCGGCATACAAGTAACCGTTCTCAACAGCCATATCCTTAAATAGGGGTTCAATGCTGTTGAATACGTCGCGGTTGCCCCCAATCATAAAGCAGCCACCGTTATGAGCGCCTTCCATACCGCCGGAAGTGCCGGCATCAAAATAATGAATGCCTTGATCCTCCAGCCGCGCTGCACGGGCTTTGGAATCTTTATAATGTGAATTGCCACCGTCAATCAGAATATCACCGGACTCGAGGAGTGGGGTGAGGGAATCAATGACGGAATCCACGATATCTCCAGCTGGTACCATCATCCAAACGATGCGGGGTTTATCCAGTTTGGCAACAAGCAATTCAGTTGATGCTGCGGCCTCGGCACCACACTGGGCAGCTTGATCGACCAATTCCTTATTTAAGTCGTAAGCTACGACCTGATGCTGATGATGAATTAGATTCTGAACCAGATTGAGGCCCATTTTCCCCAGACCGATCATGCCTATTTTCATAAAACAAAGCAGCTCCTTCTTCGGTGTATACTTGTATACAACTTAAATTCAATTATTTATACTACTCTTTTATAGCGCCTGTGTAAATAAGGGACATTTTAGGGATGAAAGGCGTTATATGGATCGAAAAATGACATCCACAACCTATTTAAATAGGTTATCCCCATGTGGATAATTCAAAACTAGCAATAATGACTACTTGTGGAAAACTTAAGTGCTTGCTGAAGTTAACTAAGGTTTGACTTTTGGGCCTGAACGTGATTAAATGTATAAAGGCATTTTCTGTGAAGATGAGAACATTATCCGCTGCCATTTAGCGGTCTGTTTACAAGAGATACGTCCATAGACGTCGGTTCAACAAATCGCGGTCTATTCTTCCGTGAAAGTGCGTCGATTGACGTTATGATCTTAAAATATGGGTACGACATATTCCTGTAAGGGGGTGCATTAATTCATGAGACCGACTTTCAAACCGAATGTAAGCAAACGTAAAAAGGTACACGGCTTCCGTAAAAGAATGAGCACGAAGAACGGACGCAAAGTATTGGCTAACCGCCGTCAAAAAGGCAGAAAAGTACTGAGCGCTTAATATTGTGCCACGAAGACCACCGAGGTGGTCTTTTTTTCGTAATATCTCCTGCAGTGTGAGGAGTTTCCTTTTGAAATCGGCAGGATATAGGCTATAGTGTGTCTTAAAGTATTCCAAGTGAGTGTTTATAGCGGTTTTGGCATGACTATACTATTATAATAGAAGAGATGCCAAAGAAACGTTTAATTCTTGAACTTGATTAACGGCAGGGCGGGAGAAACTTGTGCATAGAAAACTTCGTTTACGGAACCGCGCTGATTTCAGCCGGGTATATCGACACGGAAAGTCCTTCGCCAATCATCAATTTGTTGTATATTGGTCACGCAAAAAAGAGGTAGAGCAGTTTCGCGTTGGCGTTTCATGCAGCAAAAAGATCGGCAATGCGGTTGTCCGCAACCGGATGAGACGGCTGGTTAAAGAGATTGTCAGGCACCATCAGCATCAGATTATCGAGCATATTGACCTGATCTTTATCGTTCGAAAGGGAGCACTCGATAAGTCATATCAGGAGCTGGAAAAAAGCGTGCTTCATGTATTGAGGAAATCGTCCCTTCTGAAAGCGAAGAGGGGCTGAACCATGTGTTTATTTGTCCATATAAATATGTTATGATTTACCGTGGAATGGAATGGCGAAGAGAGGGGTTTTGAAGTGTCGTTCATGAAGACAAGACGAGGGAAATGGTTCCTCCTCACCGCTGTAATACTTGCAGTGGCCGTTATATCAGGTTGTGCGCCTGGTGGAGCTGACCAAACGCGTACCATTGAAGATTTGAAAAATGGAGGCTTTTGGCAGAGCAACGTTGTTTATTACTTTACATGGGCACTTGATACGTTTGCTACATGGTTTAACGGTGAATACGGATTGTCCGTACTCGTGATGGTGCTTATCGTCCGTACTTTGATTTTACCGCTGACTCTGAAACAGGTCAGAAGCTCGAAGGCAATGCAGGCCATTCAGCCTGAAATTCAGAAAATTCGCGAGAAATATAAAGATCAACCTGAAAAAGTTCAAATGGAAACGATGAAGCTCTTCCAGGAGAATAAGGTTAATCCGATGGCGGGATGTTTGCCGCTGATCGTACAAATGCCGATATTTATCGCACTCTATCATTCGATTTACTATAACAATCTCCTTCGTGATCACGAATTCCTGTGGCTGCAATTAGGTCAACCGGACAAGCTGTTTATTTTGCCGGTGCTTGCCGCTGTAACTACGTTTTTCCAAACGAAAATGATGATGAAGATGAACCCGTCTCAGCAAATGGGAATGATGCAGTTCATGCTGTTTGTTTATCCGATTCTGATCTTTGTAATGTCCTTCCAGTTCCCTTCGGCACTTCCGTTGTACTGGTTCTACAGTAACCTCTACACGATCGTGCAGAACTACTTCTTGTACCGCAACAATGACAAGGCTGCTATCGTGGCAAGCGTTGCCAGCGCAACCGACGGTCAGAAGAGCAATAAGAGCGGTAACAAGGGCGGGAAAAAGAGTGGCAGCAAAGGCGGGAAAAAAGGTTCGAAGGGAGCCAAGAAGTCGAGATGAGTAAAATCGTCGCAACAGGAAAAACCATTGAAGATGCTGTCGCACAAGGGCTGGCCCGATGGGGTGTAAGTCAAGACCGTGTATCGGTTCAAGTATTGAGTCAGCCATCAAGAGGATTCCTGGGCCTGTTCGGGGTCAAGGAAGCGAAAGTCGAACTAACGCTCCTGCCTGACGGTGCTGGCGGCGATTCATCTGTGAAGGAAGTACCACCTACGAACGCGCAAGCTGCTCCAGCCAAAGTGGTTCAGGTCTCTAATACCTCTGTAATGACGCAGGAACCTGCTGTCAGCATGGATACAGAGAGCCCTGACACAGCTTCGCTTGCAGGCAAGGATCCTTACCAGGAAGCCATCACCTTTCTGATTGAAACCGGACAAGCCATGGGGCTTGATATTTCGGTTGACGTCGAGAAGGGGAAAGACTTTACCACGCTTCAAATTTCCGGTGCCGGACTTGGACTGATGATCGGGCGCAGAGGTCAGACTCTGGATGCCCTTCAGTATCTGGCGAATATCGTAGCTAATCGTTACTCCGACAGTTATCTTCGCATCGTACTGGATGCTGAGAACTTCCGTGACCGTCGCAAGAAGACGCTGGAGGATCTGGCGGATCGGTTAGCGGGACGGGTTCTGAAGACCCGTAAAGAGATTGTGCTTGAGCCTATGCCTGCTGCTGAGCGGAAGGTGATTCACGCCAAACTCCAGTCGCATGGAGCCGTGAAGACGTACAGCAAGGGCGAAGAGCCGAACCGGCGGGTTGTCATTACACCCAAGTCGTCCTAAATGAGTTGAAGAGTATATATAAACAATGACTCCTTAAGCTTCAAGAGGGAGTCATTGTTTTTTAAAAAGACATATACAGGAAGACTCCATCAGGAGGTTTTCTTTAACGTTGATAGATGTAGCAGCCGGATTATATATGATATGGCTGTAATTCTGATGTTTTTTACGAAAGAAAGAGGTGAAGGAAACGATGTTTAGTGATACGATTGCAGCTATTTCAACAGCTGTCGGTGAAGGCGGCATTGCGATTATTCGCGTTAGCGGGCCGGATTCCGTTCAGGAAGTGGAGCGTATATTCAAAAGTAAAAACAAGTTAACGGAAGTGGACTCCCATACCGTTCATTACGGTCATATTGTAGATCCGAAAACGGGAGAGAACCTCGAAGAGGTGCTCGTGACGGTGATGCGTGCTCCTCGATCGTTCACGACCGAGGATGTCGTCGAGATCAGTGCCCATGGTGGGGTCATCTCCGTCAAGCGGGTGATGGATTTGTTGCTTCAATTAAACATCCGTTTGGCGGAACCCGGTGAATTTACGAAGCGGGCTTTCTTAAACGGGCGAATCGATCTATCCCAGGCGGAAGCCGTTATCGACCTGATTCGTTCGAAATCCGATCGCGCCTTTTCCGTTGCCCTCAAGCAGGTTGAAGGAACGTTATCCCGTAAGATTAACGAGCTTCGTCATACCTTGGTCGAAACGCTGGCCCATATTGAAGTGAATATCGATTATCCTGAGCATGACGTGGAGTCGCTTACTTCAGAATTCATTAAAGAGAAAAGCCAGCTTGTCATGGGTGAAATTGATAAGCTGCTGAAGACTGCGCAAGAAGGGAAAATCCTACGTGAAGGGATTACGACAGCCATTATCGGTCGCCCTAATGTGGGCAAATCTTCGCTTCTAAACACGCTGGCCCAGGATAATCGGGCGATTGTCACGGATATACCGGGGACGACTCGCGATGTGATTGAGGAATTTGTGACTATTAACAATATTCCGTTGAAGCTGCTCGATACGGCGGGTATCCGGGAAACGATGGATGTGGTCGAGCAGATCGGCGTTGAACGATCCAAGCATGCGGTAAACGAAGCGGATCTCATTTTGCTCGTGCTGAATGCCAGTGAATCGCTGCATCAGGACGAATTGGAATTGATGGAACAAATACGCGGTAGACAATGTATTGTCATTATGAATAAAATGGACTTACCGTCTAATCTCGATCTGGACATTCTGCATCGGTACTACCCCGATGAATTGATTGTTCCGATGTCGATGAAGGCACAAGAGGGAATTGACCGGTTGGAAGAGGCTATATCCAACTTGTTCTTCAGCGGCCAGATTGAAGGCGGAGATCTGACGTATGTAAGCAATGTGCGACATATCGCTTTGCTGAAGAAATCCAAGCAGTCGCTGCAGGATGCTTACGATGCGGCTGAACAGCTCATCCCGATTGATATGATCCAAATCGATGTGAGAATGGCTTGGGAGCAGTTAAGTGAGATATTGGGCGAAGCGGTTGGCGATTCGCTCATTGATCAGATTTTTTCACAGTTTTGCTTGGGTAAATAAGCTCCAAGGATTACTATATATAGTAGGAACAGCTGAGCAATTTCAGGGATATCCGAGGTAGATGCCCTTTGATTACGTATATAACACAATTAGAACAGGATGGTGAGCTATGAGCTATATGGGTGGCACTTATGACGTGATTGTAGTCGGTGCAGGACATGCCGGCTGCGAGGCTGCACTTGCATCTGCACGAATGGGTGCTGAAACGTTGATGGTTACCATCAACTTGGATATGGTTGCTTTTATGCCGTGTAACCCGTCCATTGGAGGGCCTGCCAAAGGCCATGTCGTGCGCGAAATCGACGCACTGGGCGGAGAAATGGGACGCAATATTGATAAAACTTTCATTCAAATGCGAATGTTGAATACAGGTAAAGGTCCGGCTGTCCATGCGCTGCGTGCTCAAGCCGATAAGTTTTCTTATCAGCATACCATGAAAGAGACGATGGAGAAGGAAGAGAAGCTTACCCTTCGTCAGGGTATGGTGGATCAGCTGATCGTAGAAGATGGTGTGTGCGTGGGGATCATAACGCAGACGGGTACGGAATATCGTGCGAAAGCCGTTGTGCTGACAACCGGTACGTATTTGCGCGGTAAAGTTATTATGGGGGAATTGATGTATGAGAGCGGTCCGAACAATCAACAGCCGTCGGTAAAACTTGCGCATAACCTGCGCGAGCTTGGATTTGACCTTGTTCGCTTCAAGACAGGTACACCCCCGCGGGTGCATAAGGATACGATTGATTTCTCCAAGACCGAAATTCAGCCTGGGGATGAGAAGCCTAAGTTCTTCTCTTATGAAACAAAGTCCTCCGACAATGAGCAGCTTCCTTGCTGGTTGACGTATACGTCGGTGGATACGCATCAGATCATCAATGACAACCTTCACCGCGCACCGATGTTCTCCGGCGTTATTGAAGGTACTGGGCCACGTTATTGTCCATCCATCGAGGACAAGATCGTTCGTTTTGCCGACAAACCGAAACATCAAATTTTCCTTGAGCCTGAAGGTAAAAATACGAAAGAATACTACGTGCAAGGGCTATCCACCAGCATGCCTGAGGATGTTCAGCTTGCGGTTCTTCGTTCCATCCCCGGAATGGAGAAGGTAGAAATGATGCGTAACGGATATGCTATCGAGTATGATGCAATGGTGCCAACACAGCTGTGGCCGTCTTTGGAAACGAAAAAACTGCCGGGTCTGTTCACAGCCGGACAGATCAATGGAACCTCGGGCTATGAAGAGGCAGCAGGACAAGGCATTATGGCGGGAATCAATGCAGCACGTAAAGTGCAGGGCAAAGAGCCAGTGATATTGGATCGTTCCCAGGGTTATATTGGAGTGCTGATCGATGATCTGGTGACTAAAGGGACAAATGAGCCTTATCGTTTGCTCACCTCCCGTGCAGAATATCGTCTGCTGCTTCGTCATGATAATGCCGATTTGCGTCTTACTGAAATCGGTCACGACATCGGCCTCATTTCGGAAGAGCGTTATGCTAAATTCATTCAGAAGAAGCAGCTGGTTGAGCAAGAGATCGAACGTCTTCGTCAAACGAAGGTGAAGCCGGTTGAAGTGAATGCGATGCTGGAAGCGGCCGGTTCTGCACCGATTGTGGATGGAAGCAATATGCTGACGATCCTGCGTCGTCCGGAAATCACGTTTGCGATGATTGAGTCGCTCTCGCCGTCTCCTTACGAACTGGATGAGGAAATGAAGGAGCAAGTCGAAATTCAAATCAAATATGCGGGTTATATTGAGAAACAGCTGGGTCATGTGGAAAAGCTGCAGAAGATGGAGAAAAAACGCATTCCCGAAGATATCGTTTATGACGAAATCAACGGACTGGCCATGGAAGCTCGGCAGAAGCTGAACAAGATCCGTCCGATCTCCATCGGTCAGGCATCACGCATTGCAGGTGTAACGCCAGCGGATATTTCGATACTTCTCGTTTACCTGGAGCATTATAACCGGGTAACCGCAGCGAAAGGATAAGGAATGGACGACATTCAGAAGGCTTTTGTTGACCGGCTCGGTGAGCACGGGATTACGATCGATGAGATACAGCTTCACCAGTTCGAGATGTATTACGAAATACTGGTAGAGTGGAACGAGAAAATGAATTTAACCGGAATTACCGAACGGGAGCAAGTTTATACGAAGCATTTTTACGACTCGATTACACTCGCCTTTTACGTGGATATGACTCAAATCGGCAATCTGGCGGATATCGGATCAGGCGCTGGCTTCCCGGGTATTCCTCTGAAAATATGTTTCCCGCATGTGAAACTGACGATTGTGGATTCGCTTAACAAACGAATTAACTTTCTGAAGCATGTTGTGGATACGATTGGCCTGAATGGGGTTGAACTGATTCACGGACGTGCGGAAGAGGTTGCTCGTAAGCAGGGGTACCGTGACGGGTTCGACCTGGTCACCGCAAGAGCGGTTGCTCGCATGGCTGTGTTGAACGAGTTCTGTCTACCTTTCACCAAGGTAGGGGGGCGATTCGCCGCTATGAAGGGCAGTGACCCTACGGAAGAGGTGAAGGAGGCGGCTCGCAGCTTGAAGGAACTGAGAGGGGCTTTGAACAAGGTTCATTCGTTCTCCTTACCCGTAGAGGAATCTGGCCGGCATATCGTGGTGATCGATAAAAAGGGAGCCACGCCTTCTAAGTACCCCCGCAAGGCGGGTACGGCCAGCAAGACGCCGATTGTGTAAGTATCTTGCAACTCCGATCTAAGGCACTATCAATGACTCCCTTGCAGAAGCAAGTTTGGCAAGGAGACAAGTAAACTAATCAAAGAGAAGGACTCTATGGAGTTCTTCTCTTTTTTAATTGGCTGTGTAAGATTTGTTGAGCGGGCAGATCGGTCGTTAATATCTTTTTCTATTCACATATGCAATACACATAGAGACCGTTGTTTATTTTGATTTCGTTGGTTAAGTCCATCAGTACGTTTATCTATTCTATAGATCGGGGCGTGGGTGAAATCACATAAAGAATTCGACTCGGATCACCGAGTGGGAGGAAGTCTATACGGAAGCATCTTTAGGTTTTGGTCACGCGTTCACCCTTTGCGTGGATTTTATTAAACATAACCAAGGCTGGCTTCTAAAGGGAGATTTTTAAGTTCAAGCTGAGCTTATAAATAAGAATGAAATCAACGCTGTGGATGCACCTGATAAATTTGCAATGTTTCACGTGAAACATTAGAAGTAAGTTGTCGGGTATAAATAGACATCCCTTTGGAAGTGTTATTTCTTGTCAGATTATTATGATATCAACTATATTATCTAACTTGAATATTGAAGGATAGACCCCCTAAGGAAAGGAAGTTTGAAGGTATCATAATCATGCGCCGGAGAACGCTAAGTGCGCAAAGGGAGCAGTGACGCACGATGTTACATAATTCGTATTCATTCATCTACTAGCTTTTGAGATTCAGCTCGTCTTTGACTTGGATGATATTGGTCGTTGGAGAGATCTAATCTATTGGCAAATCCCACAATTATTCTGAATGCTAGGATCGTTAGAAAGGCTGCAGGATAGATAAAGGTGGCCTATTAACATGATATCGACGCAAAAACTTTGGAACTGTGCACAAATCATGTATAAAGCAAGCGAGAAATGAAGGAAAAAAGGTGATATTGGAGAATAGAGTTATAGGACAAAAAGTGGTAGAATAGAATCGTAGTATCCATTTGGACAGAAGGGCCGGTTTGCCCGTTCTTTAATAGGATGAAAGAGTATAAATCCTGGTTTGGTCACTTTTCCATCCTTGCTTCGTGCAGTCAACAACCTTGATCGTTGTGGCTGCTGTTTTTTGGAAAGTGCCGTGCGATCCCAAGGGGATCATGGCCTTATGCGAAGTAGAAAACATATATACCACTTGTGAGATATCGATTGATAGTAAGCATCATGATAAAACCTCCTGTTATATCTCTCAAGAAGAAACCGCTTCATGCAGCGGTTTGGATCAGAGTAATACGTCTATGATCACCACAGGCGTCTTTTCTCTGATCAGCATGAAATCTGTTTTTGCAGGGAAATGCCTGGCACCACAGTGGATTCTAGCGCCAATGGATGGTGGAATCATCTGTGTATGGCTCCATATTGTGGTTGTCCAATCGTTTAACCGATTCCGGGATATTCGGAGGCTTATCCGTGCTATCATGAAATTAGGTGGTAATATACGGAATGAAAGAACAATTTTCGAGATTGTTTGGCTTAGCGGCAGAGCGGAACCAAGGGGATGAAGTGAAACAAATCCCGGTAAACGAGATTGTCAGCAGCCCATACCAGCCACGGACGATTTTTGATGATGAGAAGATTGATGAACTGCTCCAGACGATTAAAACTCATGGAGTCATTCAACCTATCGTTGTTCGTGTCCGTAATGGCATGTATGAGATCATTGCAGGGGAACGCCGCTGGCGTGCGGTTAAGAAGCTGGGTCTGGACACGATTCCGGCCATTGTTCGGGAGTTCAACGATTCACAGGCGGCATCGATTGCGTTAATCGAAAATTTGCAGCGTGAAGGACTGACGTCCATTGAAGAGGCTGTTGCTTATCAGAAGCTGATTGATCTTCATCAACTGACACAAGAGAGCTTGGCACAGCGTTTAGGAAAAAGCCAGTCTACGATTGCAAACAAGATTCGCTTGCTGCAGCTGCCGGAAGCAGTCAAAGTGGCCTTGATGGAACGTAAAGTGACGGAACGCCATGCTCGTGCGCTGCTTTCTTTGGATAATGAAGAAACCCAGCTCAAGGTGCTGGATGAGATCATTACCAAGGAACTGAATGTGAAGCAGACGGAGGCACGAATCGCCTTTTATAAAGAAGTAACAACGATGAAGAAGTCTAAGCGTATATCTTATAGTAAGGATGTTCGCCTGGCTTTGAACACGATTCGTCAATCGATTGATATGGTATCCGGTTCCGGGATGGCAATTAAAACAACAGAGAATGATCATGAAGATCACTATGAGATCGTTATAAAAATACCTAAACGTTAAGATATGGTGTGAAGCGGTATGCATCGTACCGCTTTTTCTGTTGATCAAGAGATAGTGCCCTGCACCAGGCTGTATCGATTAACGAAGGGGTAAGGTTTGTTGTTACAGATGAGAACCATGTAATTTATTATTACTCATTTTCATCACCGCTATATCCTGGGCATCCCGGAGTTACCGGGATCGTTCGCTTAATACATATACAGCCTATCGCTGTATATCATCTATTGCGACTACTTAGAAGAGTCTTCCTACATTGAGGTGAAATGAGTGTCAAAGATAATTGCCATAGCAAATCAAAAGGGCGGTGTCGGCAAAACGACGACTTCCGTCAATCTGGGAGCTGGATTGGCTTCGCTAGGCAAACGGGTGCTTTTGGTGGATATAGACCCCCAAGGGAATACAACGAGTGGGGTTGGCATTAATAAAGCCGATGTTGCAAATTGCATATATGATATTATCATCAATGAAGTACACCCGAAGGACGCCATCTGTGGGACTAACATAGAAGGATTGGACATCATTCCGGCAACCATTCAATTGGCTGGTGCTGAGATTGAGCTTGTCCCTACGATTTCTCGTGAGGTACGATTGAAGAAATCACTACAATTAATCAAGCCTCAGTACGATTATATTTTGATTGATTGTCCTCCATCGCTTGGCATTTTAACGATCAATTCATTGACCGCGGCCGATTCAGTAATTATCCCGATTCAATGTGAGTATTACGCACTGGAGGGTCTGAGTCAGCTGCTGAATACGGTTCGCCTTGTTCAGAAACATCTGAATACCTCTCTCAAGATTGAAGGCGTATTGCTGACGATGCTGGATGCGCGCACGAACCTGGGCATTCAAGTGATTGAAGAAGTGAAAAAGTATTTTCAGGAAAAAGTGTACAGAACGATTATTCCTAGAAACATTCGTTTGAGTGAGGCACCTTCTCATGGACAGTCGATCATTACATATGATCCTCGTTCTAAGGGAGCGGAAGTATACTTGGAGCTGGCAAAGGAAGTGATCTCGTATGAGTAAACGATTGGGAAAAGGGCTGGATGCGCTTATTCCATCTTTGTCTATTCATGATGATGACAAGGTAGTGGAAATTCCGCTCAGTCAATTGCGAGCGAATCCGTATCAGCCGCGCAAGACATTTAACGATGAGGCAATCCAGGAATTGGCGGAATCGATCCGTCAGCATGGAGTTATACAACCGATTATCGTCCGCAGTGTGCTGAAAGGGTATGAGATTATTGCCGGGGAGCGCAGATTCCGGGCATCTCAATATTGCGGAAAAGCTACGATTCCGGCGGTGGTTCGATCTTTTAGCGATCAACAAGTTATGGAAATTGCCCTGATTGAGAACCTGCAGCGCGAGAACCTGAACGCCATGGAGATTGCTGTAGCTTATCAAGGTTTGATGGAACAATTTTCCTTAACCCAAGAAGAGCTTTCATTGAAGGTAGGTAAGTCTCGTTCTCACATCGCTAACTTTTTGCGGTTGCTTTCTCTACCAGAAGAAGTGAAGGATAATGTTTCACGTGGAACATTATCCATGGGACATGCCCGAGCGATCGTTGGAATTAAGGATCCAATTCTTGTTAAGCAGTTGGCAAAACAGTGTGTTGAGCAAGAGTGGAGTGTTCGTGAACTAGAGGAAGCTGTTAAGAATCTGGATCGTAAACCAACGGATAAAGCGAAGCCTAAGGTTAAGAATAGGGATCCTTATATCGATCATCTGGAAGAGGATCTGAGAGAACGGTTTAAAACAACTGTCAAAATTAAGCACAATAAGGATAAAGGGAAGATTGAGCTTAATTACTATAGCAGACAGGACCTGGAGCGGTTGTTGGAACTTCTTCAATAAAGAGTCGTAGTTTTGTTGAAGAAGATACTATTGTGAGTGACGGGTTGAACAACAAATGGTCGAACAGCAAATGAGTGCGATTAAAAACCAAAGACATGTCGACGTTCCTGTAAGGGAATGAGATATGTCTTTATTTAACTAAACGTGAAGCCATAGCCTTGATGCTGGATTAAAGAGGTTTTTGGACATATCCTGTTAAGAGACACCAATACGGTAAAGATGAAGGGGAAACATCATGGACCCGATCGTTTATCTGGATCATGCAGCCACTTCGTGGCCAAAGCCTCCTGAAGTATTTGAGGCGATGAGAAAGGCAATGGAGGAGGAGGCTGCAAACCCGGGACGTGGGAGTCACCGGATGGCGGTGAAAGCTTCTCGTGTACTCTACGGAACGCGAAAGACGCTCGCCGATTTGTTTGGGGTGAAAAATCCTAATGATATTGCGCTGACATCGAATACAACAGAAGCGTTGAATTTAGCAATCAAAGGCTATTTGCGTGAAGGCGACCATGTGATTGCCACTATGATTGAACATAACTCAGTGCGAAGACCGTTAGAGTTTTTGAAACGCACCCGAGGGATACAAGTGGACTATGTTCCTGTCGATGAGGAAGGTCAGCTTGATGTGCAACTAATGGAGGGAGCTTTTCGTTCTAATACTAGGCTTGTTGTATGTAGTCACAGTTCCAATCTTCTTGGTTCGATTATTCCTCTCGTTGAAATAGGAGAACTGGTGAAGAGGAAAGGGGCTGTACTGCTCGTAGATGCTGCCCAGAGTGCCGGTATGCTGGATGTTCACGTGGAGGAGATGCATGTAGGCATGTTGGCTTTTCCGGGGCATAAAGGGCTTCTGGGGCCGCAGGGGACAGGCGGGTTGTATATCTCGCCTGATATTGATCTGGAACCATTACTGCACGGAGGCACAGGGAGTCAATCGGAGGCTATTGAACAGCCAACGGTACGTCCGGATCGATATGAGGCAGGGACGCCTAACACGATTGGATATGCGGGATTGCAAGCGGGTGTGAAGAAGGTGCTTGAATGGACACCCCAGCATATTTACCGGCATGAATGGGAGTTAACGCAATGTATGATGGAGGGTCTACAAGAGGTAGGAGGCCTTCGAATACTAGGTCCTGCTCTTGGACAGGCGAGGACAGGTATTGTTGCATTTGTGTCGGAGCGATTCAGTGCGTCTGAATTGGCTTTCCGACTGGACCGGGAATATGGAATTGCTGTGCGTGCCGGTTATCATTGTACACCGCTTGCCCATATGGTATCAGGCACGGAACAGACGGGTGCAATCAGAGCGAGCGTGGGGATATCTACTAGCCGTGACGAGGTAGAGTTCATGCGAAAAGCGATTGCAGAGATTCATAGTTAATTGAATAGATCAAGATGGAGAAGAGGAAGGAAGAAAGCATGTCTGAATTAAATGAATTGATCATGGAGCAGCTTCATTGGTTTGTCGTCGGAATGGTCATGATCATCTTGATCTTATGGGTAACTTTAATTGTACAAGGGACAAAACTACGTAAAATGAGGCGTCGTTATGATGCGATGATGGCAGGTAGTGGGGTAGAAGACATCGAATCACTGTTGGTCCAATTGAAAATCCAAATGGATGAGATTGAAGAGGGGCATGCCAATCATCAAAAAATGCTGGATACGATCAGCGGCAGTTTGAAAGGGATGAAGTCCAAGGTTGGTATCGTACGATACAATGCGTTTGGCGAGCGGGGAAACGAAATGAGCTTCTCCCTGGCTATTCTCAGCGAACAAGAGGAAGGAATCGTGCTGACCGGTCTGCATAACCGGGAGAGCTCTTTTGTGTACGCTAAACCACTGAAGGATGGGCAGTCCAAATATCCATTGTCTCCAGAAGAAAAAGAGGCCGTCACTCTTGCGCTGCAAGAAGGGTAGAACGGTTCCACTCTTTGATGCCTGCAAATAGGCAGGTTGCAATAATATCAGACAACCGCATGACCAAGCTTAAGCGAGTGTTCTGCAATACGAAGTATTCCATAAAGCCGCCGACATTGACGATACCCGTTACATGGATATCGCCGACCGGCGGTAATTCTTTATGTACGCCGGCTCCAGGCTTTAGAGGACCATCGGATATCTGAATAGAGCCTACACTTGATGATTGCCCTAAACAAGCATCAATTCCGATTACAAAAGGGTTGTCGAATTTTTCGTATATGGCCGTTAGCGTATCCTTCAGATTCATGGCGTGGACAGGCTCGTCCAGCGTACCGTAGAGATGAAACATGGAACTGTTGTAGCGTGCAAGTGAGGTGCCGACAAGCGGCCCCAGGCAGTCGCCGGTAGACCGGTCGGTACCGATGCAGACAATGACAAGCGGACGATGCTGAATACGGGCGTCAGAGAGATGGAAGAGCAAGCGATGTATAATAGCAGAATGGATATTAGGGTCTGTGTGTGGTATTTTTAAGCTGGAAGCCTCCGGGCGAGACGTGATTTTAGATAGACGGTTCATAGAATCTTCCTTTCGTCTGCATTTGGTAGTATCAGTATATGGATGAAAGACTGTTTTTATACTTTGGGATTCGCTTAAAATGTGATTTATATTCATGTCAGACAGAAGGATGTTCTTAGAAAGAGGATATGACCTGGACTGCATGAGGTATATGAATATGTTGATCTATGAAAAGGTTTATATAAAACTCTTAATCATTGGAAATGATGATGAGAAGATCATACATAGAAATGATAGGTATGATGGAGGGGGACGGGGCAGTGGAAGGCGCGATGTTGATCGCATTCGATTCCACCCAGCAGGCACTGCGTGCGGAAATGCTGTTGGAGTACGCGGATATCGAAATTGATCTTTTTCCTACACCAAAAGAGATTACAGCAGGCTGTGCATTATCGATTCAATTCCCATATGATGCGTTAAAAGATGTTCAAGAGATCATTCAGCAGGAGCATGTGGAGATCCGGGGAATCTTTGCGCTGCATAACAACGAGAGGTATATCAACATCGAAGAGTAAGAGGAGGACATCAGGATGAGGGGCTTTGGTTACTTATCAGGGGATGCAGATGATGTGGATTTAGAGGGATTGGCTAAGGAGGCTGAAGGCTTGAAAGATAAAGTCTGGGGATGGTTAACGAATGAAGAGATGTGGATGCATATCCTGTCATCCGGCATTCGGGTTATCATCATTTTTATTCTGACGCGTCTTGTGATACGGGTTGTGTATAAAATGATTGATCAGTTTCTCCTTAGGCAGGAGAAGAGTCGAATACAAGTGAACTCAAGACGTTTTGTCACGGTAGGGGAGTTGTTAAAAAATGTAACCTCCGTTGTATGCAACTTTGTCATGATTTTGATCATTCTCTCGGAGTTCCACTTCGAGTTAGGACCGCTGTTAGCCGGTGCCGGAGTCCTTGGTCTTGCTATAGGTTTTGGTGCACAGAGTTTAGTGAAGGACGTTATTACCGGATTCTTCATTATATTCGAGGATCAGTTTGCGGTAGGTGATGTAATCAAAAGTGGTGAGTACCGGGGAACTGTCGAAATGATCGGGCTTCGCACCTCGCGTGTAAAGGGATTGAATGGGGAGACCTATATTATTCCGAACGGGATGATTACCAGCGTCACGAACTACTCCCTTTCCAACTCATTAGCCATTGTAGATCTACCGGTAAAGAACGACCAGCAGGTGAAGGACACGATTACACTGATTCAAGCGGCCCTAACGGGAATCATGGATCGCAGTCCCGAGGTACAGCGAACACCGGATGTATTAGGAATCCAGTCATTGAATACTTCCGAGTATGTTGTTCGTATTGTGGCGGAATGCAATCCGAATGCAAGGGAAGATGTGGAGCGTCAGATTTTTACGGATATCAAACAGGCGATTGAAGCACGGGATTTGGGACAAGAACGCGTGCAGGGTTGATCTAATCGGTTAACCAATGATATATAATAGATAGAAGAAGTGATAGAAGTAAAAGGGAGCGGTAGCCATGGAGCGCAAGGTATTTCAGTTAGGGGATATCGTTCAGATGAAGAAGCCGCATCCTTGTGGGAATAATGAGATGGAGATTATTCGCATGGGGATGGATATTCGGATCAAATGTACCAAATGTCAGCATAGTGTGTTAATCCCCCGTTTAAAGTTTGAGAAGAATATGAAGAAGGTTTTACGTTCGGCTCAGGAGACGGAAGGGGCAGGAGATACACCGTAATATCTCCTCCCCGAAGCGTTAAGACAAGCTATTGACCAGATAATGTTTCCATGATATAATCAACCTTGCTGTGGAAAGGTACCCAAGAGGCCCAAGGGGGCTGACTCGAAATCAGCTAGGCGTCGCAAGGCGTGCGTGGGTTCGAATCCCACCCTTTCCGCCACCAATCGTTTAAAGTTCCGCTGTTATGGTTATAAACGATGTTGATACATAATTTAGGCGTTAAGCTGTAAAGCGCCTTTGAATAAAACACCCTCATGCAGACGACCTGCAGAGGGTGTTTTTCGTTGGAACAAAATTGAGTTTTTGGTCCCGAGTATTTTGCACAAAAAAGAAGGGCCCGATTGGGCCCTTCCTTCTGGGTAGGCGGTGCTTGTGAATTGGAATCATTTTATCAGCACTTCTGCGAACCTTGTCAATAGCTTCACTTGTCCAAGAGGTCAAGCATTCGGCTCATTTCCTCAGCTTGCAATCCGTGTGACGATCAGAAACCTCATGCGTCGTTCTGCTGCAACGTTCAACGGAACCACACCTCTCTCATGCACCGCCTGATTATAATGTGCGCATAAAGGTGCCTTTGTATACACACAAAATTCACCGGATAAAAATTCCAATATCAAATGTTTAGAATGCATGGCTTGGTCAACAGTGATTCAAGCCATGCCCTGACTTCGTACCGTGCGCAAAGGATGAGGTAAGCATAATGTAAAAAACTCCAGGCTGATGACTTCAGGTGGTTACTTAGGCTGCACTCTGCGCTTGTTTAACCATACACGATCGTCGTTTTGGGTTTCAGGAAACGTATCACCTTTGTTCATTTGGATTTGACGAGGATTTTCGATCCCCATGATATGGTCTCTGACGCCCACTTCCATATAAATGCCGTTGTTTGGGGCTTTGTCACCTGCACGAAATTCGGACTGTTCTCCCATTGTGGAATTCCTCCTCATTATGATGGATGGACTGCATGTATTATCATGCGCCATTGGACTCTAAATCATCGCAGGGAAAGTGAGAAAAGCGCGGTAATAAAGGGAAGAGAGCATATTCAGCATTGAAAAGAAACTTGCATCCGATCACCCGTTCTGATATAGTATTATGGTGCGAGTTAGACTCGCTCCTTGCTCTCAACAGAGATTGAGGGCCGAAGTCCATAAGGAGGTGAAACATATGCGCAAATATGAAGTGATGTACATTATTCGTCCTGACATTGAACAAGAAGCTGTTCAAGCTGCAGTCGATAAATTCCAAGGCATCATCTCCAACGGCGGAGAAATTACAAAGCATGACGTAATGGGTAAACGCCGTCTTGCGTATGAGATCAAGAAATTCCGTGATGGCGTATTCGTTCTGGTAAACTTCAACGCAACACCTGAAGTTGTAGCTGAGCTTGAGCGTCTCATGAAGATTTCTGACGAAGTTATTCGTTATCTCATCACGAACGACGTTGCTTAATACGTAAAAAAACTTTGTAATTGATTTCGTTCTAAGGAGGGGATTGGATTGTTGAACCGTGTCATTTTGATTGGCCGACTGACTAAGGATCCCGAGCTGCGATATACTCCTTCAGGTGTTGCTGTAACGCAATTTACACTTGCTGTCGATCGTCCGTTTACTGGACAAGGCGGGGAGCGCGAAGCGGATTTCATTCCGGTCGTGACCTGGAGACAGCTTGCGGAGACTTGTGCAAACTATCTGCGTAAAGGCCGTCTGACGGCTGTAGAAGGGCGCATTCAAGTGCGGAATTACGAGAATAACGAAGGTAAGCGTGTATACGTCACCGAAGTCATTGCCGATAATGTTCGCTTCTTGGAGTCAAACCGTGAAACAAGCGGTGGCGGAGGAAATCGTGAGGAATCATCGTTTAGCGGAGGAAGCAACAGCAATAGCAGTGGCGGAAACCGTGGGAACAATAACAACTCGCGAAACAACAATCAGGATCCTTTTTCCGATGAAGGAAAACCGATCGATATTTCGGATGATGATTTGCCATTTTAATACGGAAAGGACTGACAACACATGGCTTTTAAACAAAGAGAAGGCGGAGACAACGACAAAAGACCAGCACGCCGTGGCGGCCGCAACAAGCGTCGTAAAGTATGTTTCTTCACTGTGAACAAAATTACTCACATTGACTATAAAGATACAGACCTGCTCAAGAAATTCATCAGCGAGCGCGGAAAAATCTTGCCTCGTCGTGTAACAGGTACTAGCGCTAAATATCAGCGTGCCCTGACGATTGCGATCAAACGCTCCCGTCAAATCGCATTGCTTCCATACACAACTGAGTAATCATTTGTGTCAGAGCGGTCCAGCCTAACTTATAGGCTGGACCGTTTTTTATTATGGAAGAGTACAGGCTGGTTTCGAGGAGGGATGTGATGAGAGTTGTTAAAGACGAGAGTCTTACAAGTTACAATCCAAGCTTACCTCACAGGTGTGAAAGCTCAGCACGTGATGCGGAAATAATTGATTTTGGGATGAATCAGGGTTATCCAAATGTTGGGATGTATAATGTCTCCGCAGAAGAACCGTGTCTCCCCAGAGTGTACACTAAGAAGGAAAAGCAGCTACCGAGAAACACAAGCCTAGTGTAAAGCTTTCCAGTTTTAAAGCCCTGAAACCATGTCTGCTTTAAATGGACAGTGTCTATTGTAAGCAATACATTTTATAAGATAACTGGAGTACCCTTGTAAGAATTAAAAATACGATTATGAAGGCGAAAAAAAGAAATCTGAAAAAATTCCTTCTATTATATATAGGTATGTATCGGCTCATCAAATGAGAGCTGGGAAGATCACCACTTTGAAAATAAAGTACAATCGAAATGTTGGCTCAATAGAAGAGAACGTTATGGGCAAATTTGATGCTTACTTGGTCGAAGATGATGTCTATCGTATACAAACATGATATCAGAACATTGGTACGACAGAGCGCTAAAGAAAATTTAATAATGTGATTACATATAACTTGCAGAAACCTTTCAATTATATAATGTCCACTCCAGGGATACAAGCGTACAAGTAGTGGAAGCTCCATGTTGTTAGTCTTATTATGCATATTCCGCCTCCATTATCCAAACGATAAAGGAAAAAGGAGGTAGTTGTATGTGCAGACGATTCTCGCTGTCCGCTGGGATCGATGAAGTGAATCAACGCTTTGGCATCAAACGGGTAATGTATTACTACAAAAGCCGATACAACATTAGCCCTACTCAAACCATGCCGGTCATTGTACAGGAACAGGGAGAGCGGGTGCTCGACGAGTATCGGTGGGGGCTAGTGCCCTATTGGGGTAAAGATGCGGTCAATGCGGATATTACAACGGTTGATCAAAATCCCACTTACCGTAGAGCGATTGATACAAGACGCTGTGTGATCCCTTGTAACGGTTTATATTACTGGAGAACGGTTGGCAAACGGAGTTATGCGGTACGGACCGTTATCGGAGATCATGAAATATTTGGTATGGCCGGTCTATACGAGACATGGCGAGATGCCAGGGGAAATGAAATGAGAACATGTACGGTTCTAATGACAGATGCCAATGAAGCGATTCGAGAGTTCGAAACCCGAATGCCGGCGATTTTGTCTGAGGAAAATATGGCAAAGTGGCTGGATCCGGAAATCCAAGGAAGACATGCGGTTCATCCGCTGCTTCATACGTACCGCGGACAGATGCGAATGTATCCGGTCACGCCGTTAGTGGCTGATGATACACATGATCACCAGCAGTGCATTGAAGAGATGGATTTAAAACTCGCTTGGGTAAAGAATCTGTAGTTCGCAAGTATGAAAGAGCAAGGTTGATTTATCTGACATGAAATTCAACGTGAAAGCAATCCGGATCACAGTCCCGGATTGCTTTTTTAAGCTTTAACGCAGTAGGAGCCTAAACTATGAAAAAGTAGAATCATAAATCTGCGTCATCTAATAACGAATTGAAGCATATCGTAAGGATAATATATTACATAAAAATGGTTCCTACTTGTATTCAGGGTAGACCAACTCAAGTTATGTTAAATTAAATAACATACACATTACCTAATAGACCGAAAAATTAATAAATAGAATTAAATTCCGAAATATATGTAATTTAATATTACATGAACGCTGCAAAACCATGAACGAATATAGTTATAAATTGTAAATAAATCTTGATATTACATACATTTTCAGTAAACTAAGGATATCCAACGGAGATAAACTTAATTATTAACCTCGAAAATGACGTTAAAAACATGATTTTTGAGAAAAATGAAAAAAAGTAATTGACGTTACCTAAATTTACACGTATCATAACATTAATTTTATAGGCAAGAAGATTTTGCTAGAGACTTTGGCACTAATTGACCAATGGTATATTTTCTGTAAAACTTTCAATTTATTTCACATCATGCAATGACATCCTAGAGAACTTCAATACCGAAATTATTTAAGGATGATTTCAATATTCGTCCTGATAATTTATATTGCAACAACATTTTTTAAGAGGAGGATTCGCATGAAGAAAAGAATGTCACTCCTGCTTGCAATCATGCTTTTGGCCATGACGGTATTGGCAGCATGTGGAGGCGGAGGAACAGCAGAACAGCCAAGTCAAGGGGAGCAAACGGAGCAAACACCACCAGCTGAAGGCGACAAAGATACTACAGAACCGCCTGCTGAAACTGGAGACGAAAGCCAAGGTTATTTCGAAGCGACTGATCCATCTAAGAATCCAACAGCTGCTAAAAATCGTAAAGATACACTGATCGTTGGTATGACTTCACCAAAAGGTGTTTTCAACCCGTTCTTCTGGCAAACAGCATATGATAAATATGTTGTAGAAGCAATTTTCGATTCTTTCTTCACGTTGAACGGTGATGGAACGTATTCGAACCGTTTGGCAGAAAGCGTTGAAGTTTCCGAGGATAAATTAAAGTATACGTTTAAATTGAAACAGGGTGTAACTTATTCAGATGGCACACCTGTAACAGTAAAAGATTATGCATTTGCGATGAAAGTTCTTCATGATGCTAGCTATGACGGTCAATCTGATATCTTCTCGACACATGTAAAAGGTGGTCAAGAGTATCATGATGGTAAAGCAACGGACATCTCTGGTGTTAAAGTTATCGATGACCACACCATCGAGATTGAAGTAACTGAAGCAAACGCTATGACGAAGGATTCTCTAGGAGACATTTCTTTCGTACCAGAAGCATACTACGGTAAAGATTACAAACAAGGCAACCTGGAGTACATGAAGAACCTGCATACTAAACCAATCGGTAGCGGTCAGTATGTACTGAAGAGCTTCGCTCCTGGTCAAGAGGTTGTATTGGAAGCTAACCCGAACTACTTCCTGGGGGCTCCGAAAATCAAAAACGTAATTTACAAAACAACTACTGATGAAACTAAATTGGCCATGTTCCAATCCGGTGAAATCGATATGGATATGGTTACCGTTAACGAAGATACCGTAGAAGAGTTGAAATCCATGGGCTTCTTGGATATCAACATCTTCCCAACCAATGGGTACGGTTACGTTGCCTTGAACCATAAAAATCCTAAGTTCCAAGATCCGAAAGTTCGTCAAGCATTATTATACGGTTTGAACCGTGCAGAAATCGTTGAAATTATCTATGGTCCTTATGCTAACGTAATCAACATTCCACAATCGAATGTATCATGGGCATATACTACTGAAGGTATCGATACACATGATTTCGACATCGAGAAAGCGAAGCAGCTTCTTGATGAAGCAGGCTGGGTTCCAGGTGCTGATGGCATCCGTGAGAAAGACGGCACGAAATTTGAGCTTCACTTCTCTGCAACAGCTGATAACCCGGTTGTAGATGCTTTGATTCCGGTAATGAATCAGAACTACCAAGAGCTTGGCATTAAGATCATTGCAGAAACATTAGACTTCAATGCGATCATGGATAAGAAGGATAAAGGCGATTTCGAAATGTTCTTTGCTGCATGGGGCTTGACTCCAGATCCAGAATCCACTGTATACCGTACAAAAGGAGCGCAAAATGATATCGGATACTCCAATCCTGCTTATGATGCAGCAATGGATAAAGGTCTAAAAGCCTTCGATCTTGAGGAGCGTAAAGCAGCATATGCAGAAGCATATCAAGTGCTGAATCAAGACGTTCCGGATCTCCCGATTTACCAAAGACGTGATATGTGGGGTATCAACAGCCGAGTTAAAGGTATGGAAATCACTCCATACAAAAACTTCGTGCTTGATCTTTACAAAGTCGAACTTGAACAATAACAGCAGGAAACATATGCTCAGCTCGCAAGAGCTGGGCATATCCACTTATAAGCCGGGAGGAATATTATGAAGCAGTACATTATCCGGAGGCTGCTGCAGATTATCCCGACAATGATCGGGATCTCGATTCTCATATTTGCAATATCAGCAATGGTGCCAGGTGATTATATCACTGCAATGGATAACCCGACGATGACTGCTGAGAAAGCAGCGCAGCTTCGGGAAATTTATGGTTTGGATAAGCCGCCGGTGGAGCGATACTTCACTTGGGCTGGCAATATGTTAAAGGGCAATCTCGGAGATTCCCTTCAGCACAAACAACCGGTTACTGCCGTTATGGGTAACTATGTATGGAACTCCTTTTTTATTGCTGTTTTTTCGTTAATATTAAGCTGGATCATTGCTATCTTTGCTGGGGTATTCTCGGCTAAATTTCAGTATTCATTGTTTGATAAACTCGTGACATTATTCATCTTTTTGTGCATGTCACTGCCTTCTTTCTTTATCGGGCTCCTTCTCATCAAGATTTTTGCCTTGGATTTAGGGTGGTTCCCGGTTGGCGGCATGAAGACTTCAGGTATGAATGGAAACACGTGGCAGCAACTGGTTGACATTGCATGGCATATGTTCTTGCCGGTTACCGTACTTACTATGCTCAGCACAGGCAGCTTGACACGGTATTTCCGTACAAGCATGCTGGAGGTTATCCGTCAGGATTACATCCGGACAGCACGGGCTAAGGGCTTAAAGGAACGTACGGTTATCTTCAAGCATGCTTTGCGTAATGCAATGCTTCCTGCGATCACTTTGATGGGCTTCGAATTGCCAGGCTTATTTGGTGGAGCCATCATTTTGGAGAAGATTTTCATTTGGCCTGGGGTTGGTCAGGTATATCTGGAATCGATCAGTATGCGGGATTATCCGTTTATGCTCGGCTTCACGATATTTATCTCCGTATTGACATTGCTCGGCAACTTGTTGTCGGATGTTCTATATGGCGCCGCTGACCCAAGAATTCGCTTAAAGTAGGAGGAGATTCATTTGTCCGCAGAGGCTGCACCATTAAAAACGAATCTACCAGTTCCGAAGAAGCAGCCGGATTCCCCATGGAGAATGGCCATTCGCCGTTTTTCCAGAAACCGTCTCGCTGTCATCGGACTTTTCATAATTGTATTTATGTTTTTGTTGTGTTTTATTGGGCCGGTATTTTCGCCTCATTCTTTGTATGATTATAGTGTAGCTGATAAGAATTTGGCTCCAAGTGCCAAGTATTGGCTGGGTACAGATAAACTTGGGCGTGATATTCTCTTGCGTATGATGCTCGCAGGGAGAATATCCTTAACAGTAGGACTTGTAGCTACAGGTATTTCCGTTATTATCGGAGCTACGCTTGGGGCATTGGCTGGATTCTATCGCAGATGGGTAGATACGCTGATTATGCGTATTGCTGATATCTTCATGGCTCTGCCAGGGCTGCCAATTCTGATTATCATGGGTGCGGTTTTGTCTGATTTGAAGGTGGATCCTTCCAAACGCATCTATTTCTTGATGCTTATAATCGGTATATTGGGATGGAGTAGTATATCACGTCTCGTACGTGGTCAAATCTTAACGCTCCGCGAACAGGAGTTTATGCAAGCAACAGAAGCTCTGGGACTTAAAGATCGTCGAAAAATCTTCCGTCACCTGCTTCCTAATACGATTCCAATCATCATTGTATCTGCAACGCTTGGTGTAGCGGGAGCTATCCTGTATGAATCGGCATTGAGTTTCCTAGGAGTCGGGGTTGTTCCGCCAACACCATCCTGGGGGAATATGATTTCTGCGGCAAACAATTTGATTGACTTCCGCAAGAGACCGTGGCTGTGGATACCGCCAGGCATGTGTATTCTTGTTACCGTAGTTGCGATTAACTTGATCGGTGACGGACTTCGCGACGCACTTGACCCGAAAATGAAGAAGTAGGAGAGGCGAATATGGCAAAAGAATTAGTTGAATTCCGCAATTTAAAAACGCATTTTCAAACCTCCGCAGGTACTGTAAAAGCCGTCGACGATGTCAGCTTCAAAATCCGTGAAGGCGAGACACTGTGCGTGGTCGGTGAATCGGGCTGTGGTAAAAGCGTGACAGCCATGTCACTCATGCGTTTAATTGATACACCTCCGGTTGGCGGTGAGATTTTTTATGAAGGCAAGGACCTGCTGAAGATGAGCAAGCGCGAGATGAGTTTGATTCGCGGTAACGATATCGCCATGATCTTCCAGGAGCCGATGACCTCACTCAACCCGGTGTTAACGATCGGGGAGCAGATTGTAGAGCCGATTCTGCTACATCAGCTCGTAAACCGTAAAGAGGCTAAACAACGTGCCATCGACCTTATCAATCTGGTAGGAATACCGCGTGCGGAGAAGATTTTCGACTCCTACCCGCATGAGCTCAGCGGCGGTATGCGCCAGCGGATTATGATCGCGATTGCGCTTAGCTGTAATCCCAAGCTCCTAATTGCAGATGAGCCAACAACTGCGCTTGATGTTACGATTCAGGCCCAGATTTTAGATTTGATGCGCGACATCAAGGGGAAGCTGAATACATCCATTATGCTGATTACGCATGACCTGGGTGTCGTAGCCGAAATGGCTGATTACGTTGTTGTTATGTATGCAGGAAAAGTCATTGAAGAAGCTCCGGTAATTGAGCTCTTCAAGCAGCCGAAGCATCCATATACCAAGGGGCTTTTGAAAGCTAAGCCCATCATTAACCAGACCCAAGAACGTCTGTATTCGATTCCGGGACAGGTACCCAATCCGGTAGATCTTGGAGACAACTGTCATTTCCATGATCGCTGTGAATCATGCATGCAGATTTGTAGAGAGAAGACACCTCCGCTCGGTACCGATTCTAACGGCCATAAGGTCGCTTGCTGGTTGTATGAAGAGGAGGGGAAAGCGTAATGAGTCAAGCATTGATCGAAATTGATGGTTTGAAGAAATACTTTCCCATCACCGGCGGCATATTGCAGCGGACGGTGGGTAATGTAAGAGCAGTTGACGGAGTCAGCTTTACCATCAACAAAGGGGAATCCTTCGGGCTTGTAGGTGAATCCGGCTGCGGCAAGAGCACCATTGGCCGAACCATTCTCCGTTTGTTGGAGAAAACGGAAGGTAAAGTTATCTTTAATGGTCAAGATATCCATACATTGTCCAAAGAGAAAATGCGTGCACTGCGTCCGAAGATGCAGATTGTGTTCCAGGATCCATTCAGCTCCCTGAACCCAAGAATCAAGGTTGGCGAAGCGATCGGCGAAGCACTCATTGACCATGGTTTAGTTAACCGTAGGGATCTTAAGGATCGCGTTATAGAAACGCTTGAGATTTGCGGCCTTGCTGCCTATCATTATGATCGTTATCCGCATGAATTCTCCGGTGGACAGCGTCAACGGATCGGGATTGCCCGCGCGTTGATTCTGAATCCAGACTTTATCGTAGCGGATGAGCCGGTATCTGCACTGGACGTATCGATTCAAGCGCAAATCATCAACTTGCTTAGTGACTTGCAGCGCGAGAAACAGTTGACCTACTTGTTCATTTCTCATGATCTCAGTGTTGTAGAGCATCTGTGCAACCGAATTGGGGTAATGTATCTGGGATCGATGGTAGAAATGGCTAGCAAGGAAGAACTGTTCCGCAATCCTCTGCACCCTTATACGAAGGCATTGTTGTCGGCAGTTCCGGTACCGGATCCAACGCTGAAGCGCGAGCGGATTGTATTGCAAGGCGACATTCCGAGCCCGGCGAATCCGCCATCAGGCTGCAAGTTCCATACTCGTTGTCCACTGGCTTCAGAACTATGCAAGCAGGAGATTCCAGAGTATCGCGATATGGGTAATAACCACTTCGTTGCTTGTCACTACGCTTAATATGACTCTACATATCTAAGTTTTCTGACAGCAATCAGGACATGTATTAGAAAATAAATAGATTCATAGGGGGACTTCCTCCGTCTGCGGACGGAAGGGGGTCTTTTTAATTTCCGAGTGACTAATCGACCGTATTTACAAAAATTTCTAAATAAAATTTCTGAAAAAACGCAGACCAAATGCCCCTTTCAACCGTCTATAACTATGGAGGGCTAATTCTATGAAAAAACGGTGGCTTTGGTTGGTCATGATGTTGTTAATTATCGTCCCGATTGGGGCGGTTGTCATAGGAAATATAGAACGAGCGGGGTTTAAACCGAAGGTGGACGCGCGAGCGGTTGTCTTGATGGATTTAAACACCGGGCGTATTTTGCTCAGCAAAAATGGCGATGTACCTTTACCGCCTGCAAGCATGTCCAAGTTGATGACCGAGTTGGTTATTCTTGATGATATCAAAACCGGAAGCAGATCCTGGGACGATGAAGTCAAAATAAGTGATCTCGCAACGGACGTCAGAGGAGTTAAGATTGCCCTGAAATCGGGTGAAATTCTGACGGTGCGCGAATTGTTCCAGAGCATAACGGTTTATTCGGCGAATGATGCCGCCGTAGCACTTGCCGAGCATTTTGCGGGCTCTGAGGAAGCGTTTGTCCGAAAAATGAATGCCAAAGCAAAAGAGATTGGTTTATCCAGCGCGACACGATTCGTGAACGCGTCAGGAGTCGAGCGAGACACAGGCAGCGATCAAGCCTGGCCATTGGATGGAGAAACAGTGATGACCGCAGAGGATACGGCCAAACTGGCAGCGCATTTGATTCGCAGCCACCCGGATATTCTTAGCACCTCCAGCAAGACCCAAACCAAGATCAGTGGACGCAATTTATATTTAAGCAACACCAATTGGATGCTGCCATCGGTAGGAGGCCCTTATTCCTATGAAGGCACGGACGGCTTAAAAACAGGGTACACGGTCAATGCAGGATACTGCTTCACGGGCACCGCGGAGAAACAAGGCAGTCGGCTTGTTGCCGTTGTCATGGGTACCGAGTCTAAAGAAGCAAGATTCGAAGAGACACGCAAGCTGTTTGACTACGGATTTGCTAAAACGTTAACATGGAGAGAGCGACTGGATGACTGGTTTCAATATTCAGGAGTCACAGCCGCTCTTACGTATGATAAGAGACCCGTTTAGCGGATCGTTGAAGATTTGGTAGATTTATAGAACTGCCCGTGAAGGGTTCACATTTGACAATAATCTGGTTTACAATAGATGATGTGTTGGAACTGGCCTACTGATATGAAGTGAGTCAACGGGAAGAGTTCCCGTTTAATAAGGAGAGGAGGGTGAGCCAAGTAGCTTGGGGTGCAAGCAAGGACCTTTAACGATCTGACTTATCCATTAAATTATTTTATAATAAAGAAGGAATCGAACTCATGAAGAGGAAATCAATATATATTACTCTCGCTTTGGTCATACTGCTGGGCTCCACCGCGTTTCTGTTCAGAACGCAGCTTGCGGTTGTAGCATTTGATCTGTTTATGGCAAAAGATGTAGAGGAATCATTGCAGAAATCGTATAAACCGCTCCAGAGCGACAAGACCCCTGAACCTGTAGTACTCCAGAGCGAACCGTTCTCCGTTATGCTGCTTGGGAGTGACCAGCGGGAGGATGAACCTGCGCGTTCGGATACGTTGATCTATGCGGTTGTACGTCCCATGGAGTCCAAAGTGCTCTTAATATCGGTTCCTAGGGACACGTATGTCGATATTATCGGTAAGGACAAGAAAGACAAGATTAACCACGCGTTTGCATTTGGCGGACATCAAATGGCCAAAGATACGATGGAGGCATTTTTCGAGGAAGAACTTAATTATTATGCTTCCATTAATTTTAAGGGCTTGAAGAATGTTGTTGATGCCATCGGGGGCGTGGAGCTGCCGATCGGCAAGGATATCGTCAATAAAGGCAGAGACCATGAGAAATTCACGATTGAAGCCAACAAACCGATTTATAACGGCGAGGAAGCTTTGAATTATGTCCGATATCGGGAAGATAGCGACTTTAATCGTGCGAAGAGACAACAAGTGTTTTTGGACGTAGCGGCCAAGCGGGTGATGAAGCTTGATCAGATCGGCAAGGTGCCTGAACTTATTGAGATCATGGGAGATAATTTCCAGACCGATATGCAGCCTAAATTCATTATTGACCTGGCGAAGCAGATGCTGACCGGGGGCAAAGTGGATATGACCAGCTTTACAATCATGGGGGAAGGCATGAAAATTGGCGGCGTCTATTACAACGAGCCCGACATGGATGATGTGCAGGAAGCCCGGGATTTGATTGACAACTGGATGAATCCGGATACACCGGCTGACCAGCTGCTGCAGCCCAAAGATGCAGAGAAGCAAAAGTTGAAATAAATATACACCGGTATACCCGGATGAATGTCATAGTACGTTGCTTCATCTCAATCAGCAGTCGGATGGCTGCTGATTTTGTGCCCTATACAAGGAATCAGAACGACGAAGTTAACGTATGTATGAGTATGGATAGGGGAAGGAGTAACCTGCATACCTAGGCTTTAAATCAGGAAGGTTACTTAACATGACTTCAGAAGTTGGAGTCATAAGGAGGATAATGCATTATGAATATCGCTTTTTTTCTATTACCGAAGCAGGAAGTGATCTGTTTAACACTGGATTCTACGCTCAGGCAGACGCTGGAACGGATGGAGTTTCACCGATACACGGCTGTGCCCGTACTGGATAAGAACGGACAGTACGCAGGGACTGTAACGGAAGGTGATCTGTTGTGGCATATGAAAAATTCGGATGGCAAAATCACTTTTGAGAATGCTTCGAAATTTTTATTGAAGGATGTTCCTTTTCGTATGGATATTAAACCGGTGTCGATTGACGCCCGGATGGAGGATCTGATTAATCTGGCCAAGGTGCAGAACTTTGTGCCTGTGGTGGACGATATGAACCGCTTTATCGGCATTGTACGCAGAAGCCTTATCATTGAGTATTGTGAACGGTTTGTCTCCAAGGAGACGATGGAGTCCCACGGGGCATCATAATCAAGTAGATTTGTGAATAAACAAGGGCGTGGGACCACGATGACAATGTGGGTAACACGTCCTATTTTTATAGAAGCGAGGCAGCAGTGAAAGAGCGGGGAGGAATAACCGGGGCCCTATTGGAGTACAAAGAGAAGGTAGGTTATCTCTATCCGCTGGTTCTAAGGATGGACAGGGTGCATGGGCCTTTGTGTGGGCGGCTTTTTTTTATGCTATAATGGAGAATAAAGCTGTTTTCAGGGAGAGATGGATATGCCAAATATGCCGAAGGACTTGGATGTAGCTAAACGCGCCAAAGTGATTGAATGGCTCAAAACCGAAGTAATTGACAATGTATCCCGGTTATTCAAAGCTCTATGGGAAGGCAGCACTACAAAGGTTGGAGACAGTTTGGCAAGCCTGATGATGAGCTCATACATACTGGGCCGAAGGCTCGGCTTGACCTATCGGGATTTGGACGATCTCTTGTTAGAGAAATTGAAAAAGCATAAGCAGGAAGGACATCAACTGGAAGATTGGTACCAGGATATTTCCGCGCTCGAAGAACATTTACGTAAGAGGTGAACATATTGAAACTGCGCTGGACTACGGCGGTATGGAGCGTTATTTATTTGCTTCTGCTGCTATCACTACTCACACCCTTTTCGATCGTAACGGCTTTCTTGTTAGTTCTGCCGGTTGCGATTCTGTTTACGGCTTTGAATACAAAATCATTTATCATGCATGTGGTGCCCGTGTGGCTGATCGCGCTTCTGATTCATCCCATATATGTGTTATTCGCGATCTATTTTGCCATTCCGGGGATCGTCATGGGGTATTTGTATCGGAAGCGGAAGGCTGCCATGCAGGTATTGAAGTATGGCATGGCTGTCATGCTGGTGGAAATGCTCGTTCTGCTCATGATCAGCACGGCCTTCTTCCAATTAAATCTGTCGGAGTACGTGGATGAGATTGTAAAGATGACGACCGCTCCGCTCACTGAGATGGGTGTAGAAGGCGGCCTAGGCGGACAGTTCCTTGGCACAGAACTCGATACACAGTTCATTAAAGATCAAACGATGCGCTTGGTTCCATTTGCGATGATTATCAGCTCGTTCCTCATGACGGTGGTAACCCATGCTTTGGCTCGTCCTACGCTGGGCAGCATGGGCTTGTCCGTGCCGCGGCTGAAGCCGGCTAGAGAATGGATGCTGCCGCGTTCCCTGATCTGGTACTACTTGCTCATTTTCTTCATCAACATAGCAACCGTCGATTCGGACAATACCTTCATGAAGATGATTGTGGCTAACGCTACACCTTTGCTGCAGATCTGCTTCATGATCCAAGCGCTGGGGTTCTTCTACTATCTCGCTCACGAACGGAAGTGGCATCCGATTGTACCGCTTTTGACGGCTATACCGATTGTGCTGTTCCCGCCGGCTATGATTATCGGAATCCTGGACTTGGCGTTCCCACTTCGTCAGGCGTTTAGTAAAACCAAAAGATAGGGTGATGAGTCATGCCTAAATTTCTGCAGAAGCGCTGGCACGGCTATCATACCGTCTGGGCGTTTGCGCTGGTGCTTCTGCTTGTTATTTTTCTGTCGTTCTACAATACCATTCTGGGGCTGGTCGGATTGCTGCTTGCGGTGGTAGGCGGCTATGCGATGCTGAAGACGGAGATGCAATTCCGACGCGAGCTGGTGGATTATATTGGGGATCTGTCATTTCGGATTCAGCGGGTCGAGGGCGAAGCGGTAAGCGTACTGCCATTTGGCATTGTGCTGTACAGCGAAGACAAGACAGTGGAGTGGCATAACCAATTTGTAGTCAATATGTTTCCGCATCAATCGTTGGTCGGGGTATCCTTGCAGGAGTTGTTTCCTCAGCTGGTTAACGCGATGAAGGAAGCCCAAGAGAAGAAGGATAACAAGGAGAAGCTGCCGAAAGAAATTCGTCTGGAGATCTCCCACGAGGATAAGTTCTATGGAGCAACGGTCATTCCGGATGAGCGACTCATTTATCTGGATGAGATTACCGAGCTGGCCGTGCTAAGGCAGCGGTATGAGGATGAGCGATTGGCTTTGGGCATTATCATGATGGATAACATCGATGAGGCCTCGCAGGGGATGGATGATCAACAGCGTACGGCATTGATTGCGAAGGTAACCAGTGAGATCACCGATTGGGCGCGTGAATTTAACGTCTATTTGCGGAGACTTTCCTCGGACCGCTATTTGATGATGCTCAACCACCGGTCGCTGGATGCGCTGGAGAACAGCCGTTTTCTCATCTTGGATGAAGTCCGGGAGATGACCGCCGATCTGAAGGTACCGCTGACGCTAAGCGTTGGCCTTGCCTTCGGTTCAGAGGACATTACGGAGCTGGGGCAGCTGGCACAATCCAGTTTGGATATGGCGCTGGGCCGCGGCGGAGATCAAGCTGCCGTCAAAGCGGGTCAAAGGCTCTCCTTCTATGGCGGTAAATCCAATGCAGTGGAGAAACGGACGCGCGTAAGGGCACGTGTCATCTCCCATGCGCTGCGTGATTTGATGCAGGAGAGCGACAAAGTGATCATCATGGGCCATAAGCTGCCGGATATGGACGTGGTCGGCGCTGCAATCGGCATACTGAAAGCAGCCCAGATGTATAAAGTGGAGGCTTATATCGTGATGGAGGGAATGAATCCGTCGATTTCGAGGCTTATGGAAGAGGTCCGCAAGGACGAGGCCTTGATGAACCGATTCGTCTCCACCGAACAAGCGATGCAGATGATGACAGAGCATACATTGCTCGTTGTGGTTGATACGCATAAAGCCTCCATGACGATGGAGCCGCGGCTGGTTCATCGCGCAAGCCGGGTTGTGGTGATGGATCATCACCGGCGCGGAGAAGAGTTTATTAATGACGCAGTGCTGATCTATCTTGAACCGTATGCCTCCTCGACCTGTGAGCTGGTTACCGAGGTGCTGCAATATATTCACGAGCGGGTATCCCTTACTCCGGTTGAGGCGACGGCCCTATTGGCGGGGATCACGGTAGATACCAAGCATTTTGCCCTCCACACGGGATCGAGAACGTTCGAGGCTGCCGGTTTCCTGCGGCGTCACGGAGCTGATACGATGATGATTCAGCGGGTGCTCAAGGAAGATCTGACAGAATTTATAGCGAAGGCAGAAATCGTGAAACATGCTAAAATGGTATATGACCATATCGCCATTGCGGTATCGACGAGCGGGGAGCCTATGCCGCAGCTGCTGATCGCTCAAGTAGCGGATATGCTGCTGAATATGACGGATGTGCAGGCATCGTTTGTCATTAGCGAACGCACAGACGGCAAGATTGGCATTAGCGCCCGCTCCATGGGCAAGATGAATGTTCAGATGATTATGGAACGTCTCGGGGGAGGCGGACATTTAACGAACGCCGCAGTACAACTGGATACGACGCCTGAGAAAGCCGAGGAGAAGTTGATGGAGGTACTGAAGGACATCGAAGCGAAAGAGGGGTTATTTGAATGAAAGTCATTTTCATAAAAGATATGAAGGGTCAAGGCAAGAAAGGTGAAGTGAAGGAAGTTTCGGAAGGGTACGCAACAAACTTCCTGATTCCGCGGGGAGTCGCTCGTCCGGCAACCGACGGCAACATGAAGACGCTGGAGCAGCAGCAGGCTTCCGAGGAGAAGCGCAAAGCCCAGGAGAAGGGAGAGGCGCAGGCGCTCGGCAAGAAGCTGGAAGAGATGACAGTTGTCCTGAAAGCTAAAGCTGGAGAGGGCGGCCGTTTGTTCGGTGCCATTACCAGCAAACAAATTGCTGAAGCTCTGGCAGGACAGAAGATTAAAATCGACAAACGCAAAATTGAACTTAGCGATCCGATCCGCAGTCTGGGTGTTACCCAGATTCCGGTGAAGCTGCACCCTGACGTCAAGGCGACGCTCAAGGTTCAAATTACGGAGGAGTAATATGGGAGGAGAACTCTATTTCGATCGGGTCCCCCCGCAGAACCTTGAGGCAGAGCAGGCGGTGCTGGGTGCCATTCTGCTGCAAAGTGAAGCGCTAATTACAGCGATGGAGCGGGTGCAGGCCGAGGACTTCTACGACAAAACGCATCAGATGATCTATGAAGTTATGGTGCAGCTCGGGGAAGGCAATCAACCGATCGATCTGGTGACCCTTACATCTCTCCTGCAAGATAAAGGGCAGCTGGAAGAGGTCGGAGGCGTCAGCTATTTAGCCAAGCTGGCACATGCGGTTCCGACGGCTGCAAACGTGGATTATTACGCCCAGATCATCGAAGAGAAATCGATGCTGCGGCGGTTGATTCGAACCGCAACACAGATTGTCAGTGAAGGATATACCGGAGGAGAAGATGTATCCGGTATGCTCAGCGAGGCGGAGCGCCGCATTCTCGAGATCTCCAATCGACGCACAGGCAGCGGGTTTATTGCGATCCGCGATGTGCTGATGGAAGTATTCGAGAAGGTGGAGGTTCTCCATCAGAACCGGGGAAATACAACGGGAATTCCATCCGGCTTCGTGGACTTGGACAAAATGACAAGCGGATTCCAGCGCAACGACTTGATCATCGTAGCTGCCCGTCCTTCCGTAGGTAAAACCGCATTTGCCTTGAATATCGCCCAGAATGTGGCGATTCGTGCCAAGGAAACCGTAGCGATCTTCAGTCTGGAGATGTCAGCGCCGCAGCTCGTACAGCGTATGATCTGTGCGGAGGCTAACCTGGACGCCGGGGTCATGCGTAACGGTGATTTCAAGGGTGATGAGGATTGGTCCAAACTCACGATGGGCATTGCAGCTCTGTCGGAAGCCGAGATCTACATTGATGATACACCGGGCGTTACGGTTGCCGATATACGTGCGAAGTGCCGCCGTCTGAAGAAGGAGAAGGGGCTCGGCATGATCCTGATCGATTACCTCCAACTCATTCATGGACGCGGCAAGGCCGGGGAGAACCGGCAGCAGGAGGTATCCGAGATCTCGCGTACGCTTAAACAAATCGCCCGTGAGCTCGAAGTGCCGGTTATTGCGCTGTCACAGCTCAGCCGGGGAGTGGAGCAGCGTCAGGATAAGCGTCCGATGATGAGTGACCTTCGGGAATCCGGTTCGATTGAGCAGGATGCCGATATCGTTGCGTTCTTGTACCGGGATGATTATTACAATCAGGAGACGGAGAAGAAGAACATCATCGAGATCATCATTGCCAAACAGCGTAATGGTCCTGTAGGCACGGTGGAACTGGTCTTCCTGAAGAACTTTAATAAATTCGTCAATTACGAGCGAACCCATGCCGATGCCTTCGCCGCCGGATAACGGCGGTATCCAACCTTAGTCTAGCCAGACAGATACTTGCCGCTGGCTGTAAGTTAGGGGCATTTCTTAAGATATCAAGTATAAACTTCGAAGCTTGGGCCCTTCCTGATATCGCAAGAAAAACTTCCTCTAACCGCGGTCTGTCTTCAGAGAAAGTACGTCGACAGTCGTTTTTCTTATGGTGGTTCCCCGAATAATGCGGCAATCATTGTATAATCTCGTCCTAATTCCGAACAATCGTACACACTGATGTACGATTGTTCGTTTTTGTATTTGACTTTAAAAATGGGGACTGTTACACTGGTATTGCTGCTTTAGTGCAGTGAGGTTGAATTTTAATCATCATGTAGAGGTTATTTCATCAGTGTTACGTGAAATATTAAGGGTGTAACAGCCCGGGCGGAGGAATGAATATGTCAACGGTAGTCGTTGTGGGAACACAATGGGGAGATGAAGGGAAAGGGAAAATCACGGATTATTTGGCGGAAAGCGCTGACGTGGTAGCCCGTTACCAAGGCGGCAACAATGCCGGCCACACCATTCTGATTGACGGTAATAAATTCAAGCTTAGCTTGATTCCATCCGGAGTATTCTATAAAGATAAAACCTGTGTGATCGGAAACGGTATGGTCGTTAACCCGGCTGCACTTATTGAAGAGATTAATTATATTCATGATAACGGGTTTAGCACGGATAATCTGGTAATCAGTGATCGTGCTCATGTTATCATGCCTTATCATATGGTATTGGATGCTCTGGAAGAGGATCGCAAAGGTCCGAACAAAATCGGTACGACCCGCAAGGGAATCGGCCCTTGCTACATGGATAAAGCGGCACGTAACGGCATCCGGATCGCAGATTTGATGGATGCGGAAGAGTTCGAGCTGAAGCTTCGCCATCTGGTGAAGGAGAAGAATCAAGTCATTACCCAGGTGTATGGCGGGGAAGAACTCAATGTCGAAGAGATTCTGACGCAATACCTGGAATACGCCGAAATCATTCGTAAATATGTGCGTGATACTTCCGTCATCCTGAATGATGCAATCGATGCGAATCAAAAAGTATTGTTCGAAGGCGCGCAAGGCGTTATGCTGGACATCGACCAAGGCACGTACCCGTTCGTTACGTCTTCGAATCCTTCTGCCGGCGGTGTATGTATCGGCTCCGGTGTAGGGCCATCGAAGATTCAACAGGTGATCGGTGTGGCTAAATCCTATACGACGCGTGTAGGGGATGGACCTTTCCCAACGGAGCTGGACAATGAGATCGGTGAGTACATTCGTGAAAAAGGACATGAATACGGCACGGTGACCGGACGTGCTCGCCGCGTAGGCTGGTTCGATAGCGTAGTTGTACGCCATGCCCGCCGTGTGAGCGGAATTACCGGCTTGTCCCTGAACTCGCTTGATGTGCTGAGTGGTCTTGAGACCGTTAAGATCTGTACTGCATATAAATTCCGCGGTGAAGAAATCACACACTATCCAGCAAGCCTGAAAATGCTTGCTGAATGCGAAGCAATCTATGAAGAGCTGCCAGGCTGGAACGAAGACATTACCGGAGCAAAAACGCTGGAGGATCTGCCGGAGAACACCCGTCGCTATGTCGAGCGCGTATCCGAGCTGACCGGCATTCCGATTGCCATCTTCTCCGTTGGCCGCAACCGGGAGCAGACGAATCAAGTGCTTCCGATTTACGAGAAATAATCTAGCGTTGGACCAAGAATAGAGAGACTAGAAGTTCAACTTCAACAATAAGATAGGTCCATGAACCTGCCGATGATATTGTCGGCGGGTTTTTCTTTTGGGCAATGAAGTGAAATCAAGAAACACCTCGAGATAACATTGATAACCAAAATGTGGAAGAATTTGTCCCTTCATTTGAATAATATTATCCCTTAGTCGGTTGTCCATCCACCCTATAATGGAGAGAGACATAGAGGACAGCACGCTGATAATTTGGAATTGGGGCTAAAAGCAGCGGGTATATGCAGTCAGAACAATGTAGGGGGGACAGAAGCCATACGAATTCAATGAGGTGTATGGCTTTCTTGAGAGCTGGACAAGGTACACGATCCAGCATAATAAAAACCGGATTCATCTACTAGGTTACTAGGGATGAATCCGGTTTTTTCATACTATAGTAGAGTGGGCGGTCGCTGTTCGGTTAACTTGCCGTCCTCGATATAGACGATTCGGTCACATAGATCGAGCATGCGCTTGTCATGCGTGACCATGACGGCGGCTTTCTGGCGCAACTTGACCTCATCGGCGAGCATCTGAACAACGGTTCGACCGCGCTCCGAATCCAGGCTTGCAGTCGGCTCGTCTGCAAGAATGAGCTCCGGATTGTTCATCCATGCCCGGGCAATGGCAACGCGCTGCCGTTCGCCGCCGGATAAGCTCTCAGGGTAATGAAACTTACGGTGCGATAAACCCAGCCGATGAAGCAGCTCATCCGCCCGCTGCTGCGGCTCCTGGCCGTGCTGACCTGCCAGCTTGGCAATCAGGAGGAGCTGATCGCGAACAGTTAGATAAGGAATCAGATTGGAGGATTGAAAGACAAATCCGATATGGTTCAGCCGCAGCTGATTCAATTTTTTTGCAGATAGCCTTGTAACCTCCTGATCGCCCATCCATATTCGTCCCTGGGTAGGGGATAGCAGTGCCCCTGCAATGGAGAGAAAGGTACTTTTGCCGGAGCCGGAAGGCCCAACAACCGCGACAAATTCCCCGCTTTTGATGTCCAGTGATATGTTGTTAAGTACGTTAACTGTGGTATCCCCATCGCCGAATTCTTTGCTCACCTGATCCAATAACAGTTTGGATGATTTCATTATGCAGCCCTCCCGATAGCTTCGATGGCATCGATCTTGATGACGCGATACAGCGACAATAGCGATCCCATCAGGGATACCGCGAGGAATAGCAACGAACAGAGCAGGACGACCGAAGGGGGTAATGAAAACGGTACGATGCCGGACAGTAGGAGCGATACTCCATAAGTCAGGCCAATGCTGATCGCAAGACTGACGATGGTAAGGGTCAGGACTTGAAAAATGAGATTCCTCACCAGATATCCGGTTCCAGCTCCAATGGCCTTCAAGACGCCGAACTGATTCATTTTCTGAATCGTGATGACGTAAAAGAACACAGCCAGGACAAAAGCCGCGATCACAAACAAGAATACAATCATCATGATAAGAGAGCCTTGCTCCTCCTTAAATCCGGGGATGCCCTGCAGCGCATCGCTTTTCGTTATAATCTCAATACCAGATATGTCCCGCGCTAGGGTTTCCTTTTGTTCCGGACTGCCATTCAAAACAATTGCACTATAGATGGGTTCTTGCTTCGCACTCCTTGGCTGAAGAGCCTTCCACCCTTCAAAATTCATATGAATAACCGGAGCATGGCTGTAGGACTGTCCTTCAGTAAACGCCGCAATGGTATATGTGGCGCCTGTAGCCTGATCAACGATCCGGTCACCTAACTGGTATCCGTCATCTTTCAAGGAGCGGTCAGCCATGACATGGTCCGCATCCGTATTGTTAATCATGGTACCTTCAACAACCTTGGGAGCTAACATGCTCTCCATGTCGATGGCAAAAAAAGCTGCATCGAATTTAGCTGTGGAGCCTTCCTTAGTCAGCGTATTCATGTGTACCCCTAGCGGGGTGGCCTTGTTTCCACCTGGGTGGCTCCGTACTTCGGTCCAGAGCTCCTCGGTAAGAATGGAGCGATTGATCCGATGATCGGACTCTTCCTGAAGGACCAGATAGTCGGCTTTCATATTTTGTATGGAAGAGGCGTTATCAGAGGAGAGTCCCTGGGCCAATCCGGTCACGAACAGGACGAGCCAGGCAATCAGCACCATAATGAAGCCAATCAGCAGATAGCGCAGCTTCGCATGTCGAAGTTCGCGCAGTGCAAGAAACATGTTTCTCATCTCCATTCCTGTAATTAAGCAGCACCTTATCCCTTCGTATCTATCTTGCGGGATATGCTTCAAGTATAGGAATGGAATATGAACAGAGCATGAACTCAGAGATAAGGCTTCATTACGCGATAGGGAGGATGACGGTGAAGGTGGTTCCTTTTTCAGGCTGACTCGTCACTTCAATATGTCCGCCATGCAGCTCGACAATCTTCCGGGTGATGGATAAGCCTAATCCGCTGCTGCCCTCGGAACGATCCCGAGCCTCATCCACACGGTAAAATCGGTTGAAGATGTGGGGGAGATGCTCTTGCGGAATGCCTATCCCTGTATCTGAGATCTCGATGCTGCATTGTTTGTTGAGTTGATCGGTGACACGCAGCGTGATGACGCCCTCCGGAGCCGTAAATTTAATGCTGTTCGTGATGAGGTTCGTCCATACTTGATGCAGCAGCTGTTGGTCGCCGTGAATATAGGTTGACGGCAGCGACATATCGATGGTGAGATCCTTGCTCCGCCAGCTCCATTCGGTGTGGAACAATACCTGCTTGATCTGCTCGGCAACGTCGAAGGTGGTTTTCTCCAGAATATTCTCTTCCTTATCCAAGGAAGCCAGCATAAGCAGCTGTTTGCTGAGTTGGGACATGCGGCGGCTCTCCGCTTCAATGATCGCCAGGTAATGCTGCTGTTGTTCCTCGGACAAGCGTTTGGTTTGCAGCGTCTGCGAGAAGCCTTGAATGGAAGCAAGCGGTGACTGGATTTCATGTGACACATTAGATACGAACTCCTGGCGCATCTGCTCCAGCTGCGCTAAACCTTTGGCCATCTGGGAAAAATGATCCGCGAGCTGCCCCAGCTCATCCCGCCTGGCGACATTCAGCTCAATGTTATATTGGCCCTGCGCCACGCTTTGGGTAGCCTCGGTTAACTTCACGATCGGTTTCACGATGTATCGGGTAATGATGCCCACAAGCAGGATGCTCAGCAGAATGGCGATCGCCATGATGATCGAGAAGAAGATTCGCATTTCCCCGAATTGAACGGTAATATCGGGCCTGATGAAGAGCGCGTGAGACCTGCCGTCAACCTGTAATGGAATGCCGATGGAATTGCTTAGGACATTGTCGAAAAAACCGGTAATGAACAGTTCAGATGGGAACTCCCCGATGCCATGGTACACCTTCCCGTTCAGTACCAGCTGCACCGTTTCGGTCGAGAGATCGCGTTCACGGAATAAGCCGCCATAGAACCACTCTTTGCCTTGATCGTTCACCAAATAGAATTGATAACCGAGCTGTCCGATGTGGTGGAGATAATCATGTACATCCATCTCCGGGTGGCTGTTATAGAATTCACCGATATTTTTGGCCATGGTGGTGACCTTCTGATCATTAAATGGCTTGAGATTGTACTGATAGTAGAGATTGGACAGCACAAAAGCAATCAAGCTGCTGATCACCATGATGGCAACGGTGGTGAGGACGATGCGCGAATAGAGAGTTCTCACTGCGGCGCCGCCTCCAATTTATACCCCACACCCCGGATGGTCCGTATCTGGAAATCGCCAGTTCGGTCTACAAAGCGTTCCCGGAGCCGTTTGATGTGGACGTCAATAGTCCGGTCATCTCCGTCATAATCTGTTCCCCAGATGAGCTGAATCAATTCTTCGCGCGAGAACGTCCGGTCCGGATAGCTCGCAAGCTGAGAGAGCAGTTCAAATTCCTTCATCGGCAGCATCAGTACCTTCCCGTGTCCTTGGACTTCGTAGCTTTTGCGGTCGATGGTGGTTTCGTTCAGTCGGATCTTGTCCGCGCTGACCAGCTGATAGCGCCGAAGAAGCGCTTTGATTCGAAATAGCAGCTCCCTTGGTTCAAATGGTTTGGTTAAGTAGTCATCCGTGCCGACGGCATATCCCTTCTCCTTATCCACGAGCTGATCCTTGGCCGTCAGCAGAATGACGGGAAAATCATAATAACGTCGGATTTCGTCGCAGAGCTGATAACCGTCCTTGTTCGGCATCATGACATCTACGACAGCCAGATGAACTTGTTCCTCGGCCAAGCGAGTTGAAGCTTCTTCCCCATCAGCGGCAGTAAACACCGTGTATCCTTCGGATTGCAGATGATATTGCAGCAGTTCCCGAATATGCGCGTCGTCATCGGCGATTAATATATGAATCATTACTAGAATGAACCTCCTTCGTGTGCAGTTCTGATGACTATATATGTATCATAAATACCCCTGTGCGGTCGATTGCAGCCTTCATAGCACAGAAGTAGTGTGGCCTAAAATCACCTGAATCATGAAATATATCAAATGGAAGTAGAAAAAATGGATGATATGGGATTGAAGCGATTCCGAGCCGTCAATACTGGAAAAAAGAAAGCAATTATGGCCATGTCATTTCAGAGCATGCATGAGCGAAGGAGGAATACGGATGAAGTGGATGAAATGGCTGCTGAAAGTCAGCCTGACCGCCATCCTGGTGAGCACGCTCACGATTGTGACAACAGGCATCGTGGTCAATGCCTATATTCAATCGGTGTTGTCCAGCTTTAACATTCAGCTGGAGACAGAGTCGATGGGGGTTGGAGGTATTATGAAGTCGATGCTGGGCATGGGCTCCGGCACAAAGTCGGATGTTGGCAGCGTCAACGCCGTGAAGGATAACGAATCGGCAGAAGATAAAGGTACCGAGTCCAAAGAACCGGCATCAGGAGTCGGATCAGAGACGAAAGGTGAGGCAAAAGAGGACGAGGAGACCAGTTCGGACCCATTGGGGACGACGGGTGAGCCGCCAGCAGATGAAGAGGCACCTGATAATTCCTTGCCAGTGATGGGCACAAACACGACAGAGCAGCCTGACGATTCCTCGCTGGAGGATCAGGAGATTGTAATGACACCGGGGGAAATTGTGGATCGGAAGGACAGTCTGCCAACAGAGGAGAAGGAAGAGATTTTTACCATGCTGATGAATAAGCTGCCTCAATCGGAAATGCAGAAGATCTCCGAGGCGATGGAGGATGGTCTGACCGCAGCGGAACTTGCGGACATCGAACAGGGCATATCCAAATATTTGAATGCAGAGGAATTCGATAAACTGATCACCATGCTCAAAGAATAACGGAATGACGGCGTTCAGGCCTGTTCTGTCACTGTTTTGTCACTGACTTGCTAAGGATATATATTAGGAAAAATGAGGAAACCCGCGCTGGGCGCGGGTTTTTCGCTGTTTTCGTAAACTTGAAATGATTGTAAAGGCTATGTTAAAGTATACGAAGATCGAAAAGGTTAAAATTTTGATACCTTTTGACAGGTTGTGTCACATTCAATGCTAAGTCAGCATGTTCAGATGAATGGATTCTTACATATGAACAAGGCTTAAAGGAGAGAGACATGAAAGGTTCTAAGGGGAAACGGTGGATAGACAGCCTCTTGCGCAAGCAAGCAGCCGATCATTCTGCCCACAACAACAACTCGAATCGTGAGCCCTCGGAGCCGTCAAATCCACAAAAACGGGGATGGACCTCACCGCGCAGGTGGATTTGGATTTCGGCAGGGGCAATGCTCATAGCAGGATCGATATATACGGGCGGAAAAGCGTATGTGAACGCGAATACGGTTCCGTTCTATCATGTGTATGTAGATGGAAAAGCAATCGGTACCATTCAAGATGATGCCCAGCTTGACCAGCTGCTCAAAGAGAAGCAGAAGGAGTATCAGGAGGAGTATCCTGATGTACTTATGGTGCTTCATACCGACGGCATTACAACAAAGGCCGATCGTTCCTTTAAACCCGAGGTGAACAGCGAGGAGACACTCCATAAGCTGGATAACATGCTGAAGGCATATGCCCGCGGCGTGGAGCTGAAGGTGAACGGCAAGACTGTGGCGATCGTAAAGGATCAACAGACGGCCAAGGTCGCCGTTGAAGCGGCTAAGCTGAAGTTCGCTCCAGCGGCTGCCCAGAAGGAGAAGACGCAGAGGGTTGCTTTCACGAAAACGTCCGCATCGGCATCGGGCAAGAAGAGCGATGACGGAAGCGGGCTCAAGTCCGTGGATATCAAGGAGAAGATCTCGCTTGCTAACACGAAGGCCGACCCGAACAAGGTGCTGGACGTGGAAGAAGCGGTCAAGGTGCTGACCGGCACGAAGGACAAGCCGGTGGTGTACACGGTGAAAGAGGGGGATACGATCTCCTCAATTGCACAGCATTTCGGTATGAAGTCTGCGGACGTCATGGCGCTGAATCCCGGACTGGAGGAGAAATATGTTCAGATCGGGGCCGAGTTGCAGGTAACGAAGCCGGAAGCGCCGCTGACGGTAAGAACGGTGGAGACGGTGTCGTTGAAGCAGCCGAGCAAACCGGAAACGATTGTCCGCAAGAGCAGCGAGCTTCCACTTGGGAAACGAAAGGTCGTTCGGCCCGGACGGGATGGCGTCAAAATGGTGGATTATATCGTGACCAAAGAGAATGGCGAGGTTGTCTCCAAGGAATGGACAGGCCAACAAGTGGTTCAGGAATCGTTGCCGGAAGTCGTGTATAAAGGCACCAAGGTAGCACCTAAGAAAAAAGCGGTGACAGTGAGCCGAAAGTCCGATGGCAGCATGTTCGCATGGCCGGTCAGCGGGGCACGCATTACGAGTGCCTACGGTCATCGCTGGGGAAGAAGCCATGAGGGTGTCGATATGGTTGGCGGAAGCACGATTATGGCAGCCGCTTCGGGAACCGTGGTCTTCGCTGGTCAGCAGAGCGGTTACGGCAATGTCGTCATTGTCGATCATGGCAATGGATACCGCACCCTATATGGGCATATGAGCAGGATTTCCGTGAGCAGCGGACAATCCGTTGGACAAGGCTCCAAGCTGGGCGTCATGGGCAATACGGGCCGTTCTACTGGAACTCATCTCCATTTCGAAGTGCAAAAAAATGGAGTTGCCCAAAATCCGATGAATTATCTGTAGTTCTGTGTTATACTAGGTAAACCAATGCGACATAAGCCATTATTGGTTCATATATCATAATAGTGAAGATGGCCGCTCCTTAACGGGGGCGGCCATCTTTGCGTCTTGCCAGTCGGAGTGGGGATGTGGGGCAGAACGGGAAATATCTTTTCAGCCGCTGTTGTCCGCCCTTTGTCTGAATTGAATTTTATGAGGGGACAAAGGACTCCCAAAGGCGTCTTCCAAGATATTTTCCCTTATCTGTCGAATCCATCCCCGTGCCTTCCTGCTAAGCTGCGAAGCTGGTGGCCGCTCCCTAAATCGAGCGGCCGTAGGGAGGCGGTGTGGGCGGGGCAGAACGGGAAATGTCTTTCCGGCCGCTGTTGTCCGCCCTTTGTCTGAATTGAATTTTATGAGGGGACAAAGGACTCCCAAAGGCGTTCCAAGATATTTTCCCTTATCTGTCGAATCCATCCCCGTGCCTTCCGGCTAAGCTGCGAAGCTGGTGGCCGCTCCCTAAATCGAGCGGCCGTAGGGAGACGGTGTGGGTGGGACAGAACGGGAAATATCTTTCCGGCCGCTGTTGTCCGCCCTTTGTCTGAATTGAATTTTATGAGGGGACAAAGGGCTCCCAAAGGCGTCTTCCAAGATATTTTCCCTTATCTGTCGAATCCATCCCCGTGCCTTCCTGCTAAGCTGCGAAGCTGGTGGCCGCTCCCTAAATCGAGCGGCCGTAGGGAGGCGGTGTGGGTGGGACAGAACGGGAAAGTGTCTGCAGTGGGGGCGCAAGTGGTGTCCCGCGATAAGAATTATTCTCTTTTGTAGGCGTAGACTAGGAGATTAACCAACGATAGTATCACCACTGCAATAAACATCATAAAGGAAACAGCGTCGCCGCTGGTTCCTAATTCATCTGCAAGGTAACCTATTTGATAGGTCAGATGAGCCGATACTGCCAAACTAATAAGGGTAATTATTGCGATTGTAAAGCCATTGATTATTTTATGGCGATTCCGAAAAATCATGATGAACAATGAGATGATCAGAATGAGGATAAACAGAATATATATGGGTCTAAAATGAGTAACTATATTTGTACTTTCCATCCATATAACCCCTTCCTATATTTATAAATTGAGCACTCATTCTTAACTTAAATAAAACGGATGAAATTCCCTTAAAAATAGCAGTTCCATCATAATCCAGAAAAGTTATGAATTTCAACTATCGAGACGGTTTTACAAGAGCACGATCTTCATCATTTTAATCCGCGCACTCATAAAGCGAAGGGAGTCCTCTTCTCTTACGCCTGATCTGTTATTCATTCAAGATTATCATTAAAGTAGCCGCCCCCTGAATCAGGTGAGCTGTTAGGAGCTGTGGGTGTGTAGCGGCGGCAGGTGTGGTAAAATGGGAGGAAGACCGTTTAAGTGGTGAGTTCAAAAAGTCAAACTTTCAGCACCGAGAAGGTTGGATGAAGCTAGCGATTGAGCAGCGGAGCGTACGTTTTGGGTACGTGAGCAACGGAAAGCCCGGCTGAATTCAAGATTCGATGTCGAGTGGGCTACTGGTGCTGCTTCGTGATCAAAGGGGGGCTTTTTGAACATCCACTTTAAGTGAAGGTATGAGGTGAACAGGACAATGCAGGGAACCATTCTGGTGGTGGATGACGAACAACCCATCGCCGATATTTTAAAGTTTAACTTGGAAAAAGAGGGCTATGAGGTCATCTGCGCTTTTGATGGCATTAGCGCGGTAGAGATTGCACTCACGAAGCGGCCGGATTTAATGCTGCTTGATTTGATGCTGCCCGGAAAAGACGGAATGGATGTGTGCCGCGAGGTACGTGCCGCGAACCTGCAGATCCCGATTATCATGCTGACGGCGAAGGACGGGGAGATCGACAAGGTGCTCGGACTTGAGCTTGGCGCGGATGATTACGTGACGAAGCCGTTCAGCACCAGAGAAATACTGGCACGCGTGAAGGCGCATCTGCGCCGTCAGCAGAAGCCGGACAACTCAGCGGATAACACAGGCGACACAAGTGCAGGCGGACAAGGCCTGCGGCTGTTTGAGCTGTTTATTGATACCGATATGTACATGGTATACAAAAGCGGGGAAGCGCTTGATCTGACGCACCGCGAATATGAATTGGTGTATTATTTGGCCCGTAATGCCGGCAAAGTGATGACTCGTGAACATTTGCTGCAGGCGGTATGGGGTTTTGAATACTTTGGCGATGTGCGGACTGTGGATGTTACCATTCGCCGACTTCGCGAGAAGATTGAAGAGAATCCGAGCAAGCCGGAATATATCCTGACTCGGCGCGGACTAGGCTACCTGATGCGCAGCGCTAAAAACGGAGGCCTGTAATGAAGTGGTTGTCCTTCTTCCGCACCATTCAGGCGAAGGTCATCATCATCTATGTTCTTCTCATTCTGATCGCGATGCAGCTGATCGGGGTGTATTTTGTTAGTGCGATGAAGAACTCGCTGACCAGCAACTTCACGAAGGATTTGCAGGAGCGCGCAGAGCTGATGTCGGTTCTGGCAGCCAAAACTCTTGGTGGCGAGAATGATACGGAGGAGGACCCGTATGAGAGCCTGCGTGTCATGGTGAACAATTTGTTCAATCTGAACGGAGCCGAGATCCAGGTGCTGGATCCCACCGGGCGGGTACTGACGACCTCGCTACCCTCCCACGCTGATTATGTGAACACCAAGAACACGCAGACGGTTGTCAGCCGGGCCTTGCAGGGAATACAGGATAATGAAGAGTATATCATCGATGATGATAATATCCGCAAAAAAGTGGTGGCCAAGCCCGTCATGTACAACGAGAAAATCGTCGGTGCGATTTATATCGTAGCCAGCATGAGCGAGTTGTACAGCACGATGCAGCGGATCAACAATATTTTTATATCGGGCATTCTCTTGGCCCTTGGTTTGACGGCGGTGCTTGGCGTAATCCTGTCACATACGATTACCCATCCGATCAAGGAGCTGACCAAGCATGCCCGGGCTGTCGCAGATGGCCGGTTTACTGAGAAAACGCCAGTGTTCGGCAGCGATGAGATCGGCCAGCTCAGCCAGGCGTTCAACTATATGACCAGCCGTCTGCGCGAAGCCCTCTCGCAGAACGAAGAAGAGAAAGAGAAGCTTGCTTCGATTCTGACCAATATGAGCGACGGTGTTATCGCAACCGATGAAGCGGGACGCGTCATTCTAATGAACCGGCGCGCCGGCGAAATGCTGGGCGTGGAGGGGGAAGAACTGGCAGGACACGATATCGTGTCCCTACTGGGTCTTGAGGAGTCCGAGTCGGAGGCGCTGGCGCTCAGCGAAGGTCATGATTCCAAACTGCTGGAGATTGTGCCGCACGAGGGCAGCGAACCGTTCATGATGCGTGTGACCTTTACTCCGATTCACCGGCGGGAGATCGGCATCACCGGTACGATTGCGGTCCTGCAAGACGTTACAGAGCAAGAAAAATTGGAAGCATCCCGGCGGGAGTTCGTGGCGAATGTATCCCATGAGCTGCGCACGCCGCTGACAACCATCAAGAGTTATACCGAGGCGCTCGAGGATGGGGCGCTGGAGGATAAACAGATGGGGCCGCGATTTGTCGGCGTCATTCAGAATGAGACCGGCCGGATGATCCGGCTGGTAACGGACCTGCTGCATCTGTCACGGCTTGATTCCAAGGAGGCTTCGCTGCATAAGGAGCCAACGGACATTGTGGAGATGCTGGAGGACGTAGAGGACCGTTTCTCTTTCCAAATGAAGCAAAAGCATATCCGTACCATTATTGAGGTGAAACCGGGCGTATCGACAGCTATGCTGGACCGGGATGGCATTGACCAGGTTCTCGACAACCTGATATCTAATGCTCTTAAATATACGCCAGACGGAGGCACAATCACCATGGATGCAAGCATTACGGAGGAAGGCATGCTGTCCTTATCGGTAAAGGATACCGGGATCGGCATTCCGAAGAAGGATCTTGACCGGATCTTCGAGCGCTTCTACCGGGTAGATAAGGCCCGGACGCGCAATTTAGGCGGAACGGGGCTCGGTCTATCCATTGCCCGGGAAATTGTCAGGGCACATGGAGGTTTTATTACGCTTCATTCCGAGCTGGAGAAAGGCACCACGGTGACCTTCACCTTGCCCCTGGATTATGAGGGGAGGGCGTTAACGTGAAGGAACGATTAAAGACCATTCTGTTGGTTGTGTTGGTCGTTGGCAGTTTGCTGCAGAGTTACGTTTTGATTTTCCGCTTTCCAGGCAGTGATTCGGTTGTGCAATCTAAGAACGCCTATATCCGAACCGAGGAAATGGGCCCGGAGGAAAAGGCTGAGAATCTGCTCTTTCCCGACAAGATGATTATTCATCTGGGCGAAGACCAACATACGGTGTTCTATCCGAATGATACTTTCTACAATCTCGTATATAACCGGCTTAAAGGCCGAACCTTTGATAATTTCCAGCGACGGATGGTCAGTAACATCGATTGGGCCAAGGTTCGCTCCGAGAATCGGGGCATTGAGCTGAGCTTTGATTCCGGCATTCCGGTTACCCTGCTCCAGAGAGTGATGCAGATCGTTCCGGATTCCCTGTTTGAAGGGGAGAGCATCAATAAAATATGGCTGTACAGCGTGGAAGGCGAAGCGAAGATTCATGTGATGTTTTTCAGTACGGAGGGCGATGTCGTTTATGAAGCTGCGCAGGCGGATTTGACCGTACAGGACGTGGATCAACTGGTGGACTTCGGGCTGAGCTGGACACCGTATAAGATGGTGAATGGCCGGTATTATACCCCGGAGAAGGAACTGAATATGGTCAGCATTGAACTGCCGATTGGCGAATATACGGTAGAGCAGATGCAGCGAAGTCTGTTCTTTGACCCTAGTATCACCCGCAACATCCGGGAAAAAGACGGGTCCGAGATTTATACGGACAGTAAGCGGAGCCTGCAGGTAGATCAGGGGCAGAAATGGATCAGTTATACCGATCCGGCTGCGCCGCCATCCGGTGAGAGCAGCCCCGGCAAGGACGTGCTGTCCGCCATCGATTTCGTGAATCAGCACGGGGGCTGGAATGGCACGTACAGGCTAGCTAAGGCGGGTGAATCCGAGGATCGGACACTGGTCAAATTCCAGCAGTACTATGGCGGATACCCGATCCTGAATACACCAGGCTTTCAGTATGGCGTCATGGAATTGGATTTACAGCAGGGAACAGTCACCTCGTATGAGCGCTCGCTCTTATATCTTGAGTCTGCTGCCTTGAAGAAGCAGATGGTGAAGCTGACAGGGGGCGAGGCCTTGGAAGCGAAGCTGAAGCCTTATATCGAGGAGAAAAATATGGTTATGGGTCTGGATCCTGCTTATTTACCGGTGCTGACGGGAGAAGGGCTGCTGCTAAAGCCTGTATGGGCCTTGGAGCTCCAGAACGGGTCAGTTATCACACTCGAATAAATGTTGAAAATGGAAATTGAATCACAAGGAGGGATGATCATGGATTGGGGCCGTGCCAAAAATGTATTGATTTACGCGTTTTTGCTGCTGAATCTGGTGCTGGGCTATCAGCTCTGGATGGATTACCGCGAGCAGGTCGGCTCCAATCTGGATTTCACCTCGCTTTCCGAGAGCACCCAGCAGGTGATGGAGGAGAATGGGATTCAATTGCTGAGTCCGATTCCAACAGAAACGCCGCAGCTGCCCAAGATTAATTATATCTACAGCGCGGAAGCCCAGGGAGAGCCGGTAGGGCTGGAGCAGCCGGTGGATACCAAGCTGATTTATGCCGATGAGAAGGAATTGCGGAATGCGCTGGAAGGCAAGATCGCGGATCTTGGGAACTATCGCCATGATGAGCCATCGGATAAGGAGAACGTCTTCGTATTCCGACCGTTGGTGCAGAAGGAATGGCCGCTGTTTAATGTGGAATTGGAGTTTATCCATGAAACCCAGAAGATCCATGCGTTTCGCGTACCCGTGTTTGAGATTCTGCCAAGCAGCGATATGGTGGAGCAGAAGGTTCTGCCCGCATCGAAGGCATTGGAGACACTTATTGAACGTAATTTCATCCCGCCTGATTCGGCGGTAAGGGACATTCAGCTTGGCTATTATGGACAGTTGTTTAATACGGAGGATCAGTTAGCAGCACCAACCTGGCGGTTTACATTGGATCATGGCGAGATGATCTATGTACAAGGCATCAGCGGGGACGTGCTGACGCCAAAAAGCGATACGACAAAGGAGTAACAAGACTATGGGGATTTCATTTTCCGTGCTGTCGAGCGGCTCAACGGGCAATGCGACCATTGTCCGCAATGAGGATACGACACTGCTGATTGATGCGGGCTTAAGTGCACGGCGCATCGATGAGCTGTTGAAGGAACGCGAAATGATGGGAGAAGAAATCGACGGGATTCTGGTCACGCATGAGCATTCGGATCATATTCGTGGGCTTGGCGCGGTGGCGCGCAAATACAATCTGCCGATCTATGCGAATGAGAAGACGTGGGAAGCGATGAGCAAGTCGCTGGGCAAGATTGCGGAAGAGAACCGGATTGTGCTGGAGAGTCATGAGGTCAAGGATTTTGGCACGCTTCGGGTGGAGCCGTTTGAAATATCCCATGACGCTGCGGCACCGGTCGGTTATTGCTTCTATGACGGCGACGAGAAGCTGGGCGTCGCTACGGACCTCGGTTATGTCAGTGATAAGGTGAAGAAAGCGCTGGATGGATCGGATGTCCTGGTCCTGGAAGCCAATCACGATATTGAGATGCTCCGGATGGGACGCTATCCGTGGAATACCAAACGCCGGATTCTCGGCGACATGGGGCATTTATCGAATAATTCGGCAGGCGATGCCTTAAGCGAGCTGTTGACGGGAGATACCAAACGTACATATCTTGCTCATCTCAGCCTCGATCACAACATGATGGAGCTGGCGAGAATGACCGTACGCGATACGATGGAGGACCGCGGCTGCTTCTTTAAGGATAGCGAGTTTAAATTGTGCGATACGTACTATGACCGTCCGACCCCTTGGGATAAGGTAGGAGAATAGTTTAGGCAACGACAGGTTTACCATAGAAGAATTCATTTTCGAAGCCATTGTATATTAGTTATCATTATATAGGCATAACAAAAACAGCCCCACCGTCATAGGGATCTATGATATGGAGCTGTTTTTGCTGTTTAAGGATACCGTATTCCAAGAAACAAGGCTCGTTCTAACGCTTGCTGAGACTCTCTTGCGCCATACGAACCATCTCCCGGACCATGGAACCGCCAATCGCACCGCCGACTTTACCGGCCTGCTCGGTGGTCAGATCTCTGTTGTCGCCCGGCTTCAGCGGAACACCAAGTGACTTGGCCACCTCATATTTGACGTCCTGCTGTCTCTGCGGGTCTACTTGATAGCCTTCCTCCCGCATGACGTTGGTCATGAACTGCTGCATTTCGGGACTCCGGCGCCGCCTTGATCTTCTAGCCATTCCATAACCCCTCCTTACAGTATGGTTTCCCCTTCATAACATTCCCTGCAGGTCACCTACAGATGAATGGATAACCTAACCAGTTCAACTATGGGAAGAGCTGAAGAGAATGGGACTGTGGCAGAGGTAGCAAATTCTGCACACAGGATCAGAATCAGAGCATCCCTTGCGTTCAATATCTGACGAAATCTTACCTAACGTATAGACTAATTGAGGTATACCTCAGATGTACTTCGTATTAGAGGCTGGGTTGTTTGCGGAAGGCCATTGGAGTAACCCCGGTTTCCCGTTTGAATACAGCAGAGAACTGGGAGTCCTTGACGAACCCCGAATCGTTAGCCACTTGCGAGATGGTCATTTCCGTGTGCAGCAGCAGGGACTTGGCATGGTCCAGCCTTTTGCGCAGCAAATAGTGCTGAGGAGAGACGCCGGTTGTTTCCTTAAACAAATGGCGGAAACGCTCGTAACTGTACCCGGACATGTTGGCTAACGTTTCGCCGGAAATTTTTTGCTGAAAGTGCTCGTCCATATAATTGATGGCGTATTTAAGCCGTCCTTCATCCGGCTGGAGATGTTTGTTCAGACCTACCAGGCGCTGAATTTGCGTGGTCAACTCGCTGACGAGCAGATTGAGCATCTCATAATATCCCTCCTGCTGGGAGGTAAACTCATATTCCATCCTCAGAATCAGCTGCTGGATCGTATGTTTATCGTCATCCTCAATGACTTTGTTCAAATTGCGGATGACCTCTTCCTGTTCGCAGAGAAAGCCGATAAAGAGCAGCTCCGAATCGGAGGTATGCTTCTCATCGTGCAGGGTATGCGGAGAGACGAGGGCGAAGGTATGCGGTTTGAAGGTGAAATTGGTCGTTCCGATCCGCGTATTTCCGCTTCCGCCAAAGTAATAAACAAGTTCATAGCATTTATGCTGATGCAGCTGAATGTAGGTGTCTTTTTTATGGTGAGTATGGAAAAGAAACAGCAACCGGTTCATAATTCCCCTCCTTGTGGCTAAATATTAGCCGATTATTATAAAAAGATGACCGAATTCGGGTGATATCCCGCTTGTTTTATTGTTATTATCCTATCAGTTAGTTCCTATTATGACAATTCGACAAGGCGTGTCATCTTATGCTTTAGGGGGACGTTTCTATTCTATTGTCGGTATTTTTGTTATTTTCGTTACAGGTTATGGGTTAGGAACCAACAAACTATAGAGAAAAACGGGGGAGTCGGCTTATCATGGTATTTTCTAAAAAGAGAAGTTTTACAATGTTAGCGGCATTACTCATGGTTTCACTATTGCTCTCCGCATGTTCCGGGTCTGGAGCTGGAAGCAGAACGGCTGGATCGGGGGAGACTTCGGGTTCGAAGACCCTGACGATTATGGCGGAAACCAGTTCCCATGCGGATGCGTTCAAGAGCATCATCCCTGACTTCGAGGAAAAGTACGGTGTGAAAGTGAATGTCGTGGAACTTCCTTACGACCAGTATCAACAACAGCTTAAATTAAAATTTGTATCCGAACAGGTCGATTTCGATTTGGCGTACATCCCGATCGGCTGGGTGCCTGAATTCCAACTGGCGAACTATATCGTTCCGATTGCCACGGAGCAGGCCAAACTGGACGAGCTGGAATTGGATGATTTTCCGGGAATCGACAACGCTTATTTCGGTGCGGACAAACAGCTGTATTTCCTTCCTTATATGAATGAAACGCACGGTATTCTGTATCGGACCGACCTGTTTGAAGATGCGGCCGAGAAGAAAGCGTTTCAGGACAAGTATGGCTATGAGCTTCAGCCGCCGCAGACGATGCAGCAGTACAAGGATATCGCGGCATTCTTCAACCGACCGGACGAGAACCTGTACGGTGTGACACTGATGGGCGAGAATAGCATTCTGTCCGGTTTTGCGTTCTATAACCGTCTGTTTAACTACGGCGGCGACTTATACGACGACAATTATAAACAGCAATTCAACAATGAAGCGGGTATCAAAGCGCTGAATGACTTCAAGGAATTGTTCCAGTATGCCTCTCCTGCGGCCAGACAGTATGGCTGGTCGGATGCTTCCTCCGAGTTCCTGCAAGGACGCAGCGCGATGGCGGAGATGGCCACTACGGTTGCGCAAATGGCGCAGGATCCGAATCAGTCCACTATTGCCGGGAAAGTCGGATTCACTGCAATTCCGGCAAATGATGACAACACCAGCGACATTAAACGTTTCTATCTGCCATACGGTTTTGTCATGACCAAGCATTCCGACAATCAGGAGGCTGCTTTCCAATGGATGGAGTTCGCAACCAGCCAAGAAATGATGGAGAAGGCAGCGCCGGTAGGAAACATTCCTGCCCGTACTTCGGCGCTTACCGGAAGTTTGGCTTCGGAATACAGCTTCTATGAGCCGCATGCGGACATCATGAATTCCTTCCGCTTGGAGACGCTGCCGCTCATTCCGGAAGGTTCGACGATTACAGGCGAAATTCTACCGAATGCCGTCGTGAAATATTTGTTCGGCGAACGAGCTGCCGAGGATGCCCTGAAAGAGGCGGAAACCGAATTCAATGAATTGATGAAATCGCGAGGATACTAAGGATCATACAGGAATGACAGCAGTTCGCTGCTAAGAGAAAGGAAGGGGCACCCTTCCTTTCTCTATATTCTCTAACGTAAGGCGGTTAATGAACAATGCCATCTCAACCACGTGAAAGACTATGGTTCGTTTTGCCGGGCATTCTGATCATCGTTCTGGTTCTGCTGATTCCGATTCTGGCAGCACTGGGACTCAGTTTTTTCTCCTACCCGCTACAGCGACCGGATTTGGGCATCCAATTTATTGGACTCAATAATTTCAAAAGGCTTCTGGCGGACACCACCTTCATGAATTCATTATGGAGAAGTGTCCAGTTCACGGTAGGTGCCGTTGCCGCGGAAATGATCGTGGGAACGATGCTGGCCCTGCTGCTGAAGGGTCATGTGTGGGGGAAGTCATTCTTCAAAGTTGCCTTTATGGTCCCTATGATGATGGTTCCGGTTGTTGTCGGGGTAGCCTGGAGGCTGTTCCTGCTTCCGGAATTTACGCCGCTAGGACCCATCTTTAAATTTCTGCATATTCCCTTCGATACATCGAAGCTGCTGACCGATCCGGGCTGGGCGATGTTCTCGGTCATTTTGGCGGACGTGTGGCAGTGGAGTCCGTTTGTCATGATTATGGTACTCGCTAACCTTCAAGGGATCCCGGACGATGTGTACGAGGCCGCCCAGATGGACGGGGCTTCCAGATGGAAGACCTTCTGGTCGATGACCCTGCCATTGGTTGCCCCGGCTTTGCTGTCCGTAGCCGTGCTGCGGGCGATGGACGCCGTCCGGACCTTCGACTTGGTCTACATTCTAACCAGTGGCGGACCGGGCACGGCAACCGAGCTGGTGTCGGTATACAACTATAAAATCGCATTTAGCCGCTATGACATGGGATATGCGTCGGCTGTCTCCACTGCCGTGATGATACTGCTGGCCGTGGTCATATTCGGCGCGCTTTATATGCTTAGCCGGGGAGGGAAGAAGCGATGAATAGCCGAAAACTGAAAGACCATCTGTTTACGGGATTCAAAACAGGGATACTTCTCCTGTTCTTCCTCTTCTTCATGCTGCCGATCGTATGGGTGGCGCTGACATCGATTAAACGCCCTGTTGACCAGATGGCCATTCCGCCGGTCTGGTTCCCGGAGCAGCCGGTCTTTGACAGTTACCTGACCCTGTTTCAGAATCCGGATTTTGTGACAAGCCTGGTGAACAGCCTGCTGATTTCCGGCATTGCCACGTTGATCACCGTGGTTATCGGTGCGATTGCGGCTTATTCGATTGAACGCTTCCGTACCGGGGGCCCGTTGCTGCCGAATCTGCTCTTGATGACGCGGATGATTCCGCCCGTTGTCGTGATTGTGCCGATCTTCCTGCTGGCTTACCGCGTAAATCTGCTGGATACGTATGTTCTTTTAATCATTACCTATTCTGCGCTGAATATGGCGCTAATCATATGGCTGCTCCGTTCCTTCTTCGCCCAGCTGCCCGTGGAGATGGAGGAGGCGGCGATGATTGACGGCTGTTCCCGCATCGGATTGTTCTTCCGCATCGTGCTGCCGGTGGTCATGCCGGGCATTGCGGCAGCGGGGCTGATCTGCTTCATCTTCTGCTGGAATGAGTTCCTGTTCGCGGTGACGCTGTCGGGCGCCCATACGAAGACGATGCCGGTTCTGACCAGCACCTTCGTGAGCGAACGCGGACTGGACCGGGGGCTGATGTCGGCCAGCGGCTTGATATCTAGCCTGCCTGTTATTGTACTAACGATTGTGTTCCAGCGCTATTTGGTGAGCGGTCTCACCCAGGGAAGTGTAAAGTAATATTTTTTCGTATGGAGAGAGGAAGAGTTCAATGAAAAAGGTAATTATTGACTGTGATCCGGGGATGGACGATTCCCTGGCCCTGATCTTGGCGATCAAATCCCCTGCCCTTCAGGTAGAGGCCGTTACGACGGTAGCCGGTAACTATCCGATCGATGTGACTAGCACGAATGCCCTGAAAGTCATGGAGCTGCTTGGGAAGATCGATATCCCTGTGGCTAAAGGCATGGGGAAACCGCTGGTGCGGGCACTGGCTTCCGATCCGTTCAGTCATGGTTCGGACGGACAAGCTGAATATCATCTGCCGGCGCCGAAGCTGGAGCTGTCAAGCCTGCATGGCGCTGACATGATTATAGAGATGGTCAAGAAGAATGAGGGAGATATTCATATTCTGGCGCTGGGTCCCCTGACCAATGTGGCGCTGGCCATGATGATTGCACCGGAGATCAAACCAATGATCAGCTCGATCACGGCGATTGCCGGTTCCTATGGTCTTAATAGATATGCAACAGCTAACGCTACCGGCGATAATCCGCAGAGTGAGTGGAATGTGTACGTGGATCCGGAAGCTGCAGAGATCGTATTTAACTCAGGCGTGCCGCTGTATGCCATCGGATTGGACGTTGCTACTCATTTTGACGTGAACTTTACGGAGAGTGAGCTTGCCGAGCTGAAGCAGTCTCAAAACCGCGAGGCGGATTTCCTGCATAACATGATTCAATTCGTGCTGGGACGCGGCTTTGAATCGTATTGCGTGCTCATCGATTCGATGGCTGTCGCCGCAGTAATCGAGCCTTCCTTGATTCAATACGTGAAGGGCAAGGTCGGGATCGAGACGAAGGGGGAATTAACCCTGGGCATGACGATTTTGGATACGCGCCATCACCATACTTGGGAACATTTGCCCGAGATCAATGTGGCCTATGAAGCGGACTACCGCCGTTTCTTACGAATGGTGATGGATACCGTGCTCGCTTAATTGCGGGGAGAGCCTATTATCTTGTCAGTAGTGGGCGCATAAGCTAGATTCATCTTCAACCAGAAACCCTACCATATGTGATAGGGTTTCTGGTCTTTTTAATAGGGAAACAAGATAAGCCGATCTTGTCTACAGGGGTCAAGCGGAGGGGAGCAGGAAGAATTTTTCCAAGGGGTGGCTTAGGAAGAATAAGTTGCGGGGAATCCAAATAGGAATGATGTGTGGGTCGCCGAAGTCCCCTTCAACGTTGTGTTCTGGACTGGATCGATTTGTCATGAGAGACTGACAATATTGCCATTTTCTTTACATAATTGTCCGGTATCCTGTTTAAGGGGGAAATGCGCGAATGAGGGTTGCAGGCTGTTAGGAATAGCGGATATGCCGGAAGAGAAGAGTTGGATTGAAGAAAATCCCTGCATAATGGAACCATTTGGTTGTCTGTACGTATACAAGGTTAATAGGTTCATTCGGGCAATTCGTTGTTATGAAATGAAGAATCTCTCATTGTACTGACTCTCAAAATTTCCATCAATTTGGCATTTGTTTTTATTAAAGAAAGCTGACGTGAACCTCTGTTCGTGTGGTACAATAGAAACCTAGAAGGTCTGAATGCTTCTGTTAAGCACTTGCATCGAATAAGTACCAGGGAGTTTGCATTTCTAAAATGCGGCCAGCCCAGGTTTTCCCATCTTTTTTTAGAAAAAACAGATGTTTTGCGCTTAAGTCGCCCTGTTTGTGGTAATAGAAGAATACAGGGTTTTTTTTGAACTGTTGGGTGGCAATACATACCTTTTTTGGAACTACATTTCAGGCTATGGATTGAAATATTCAATGTAAAGCCATATTTCGATAAAAGTTCAAGCAGAATGCTCAAAAATGCAACTTTTTTAGCCGCTGAAGAGTCTTTACAATAGAGAGATATTTAACAGGTGATACGCTGCCGATTTCATAGGAAACTAGATACACTCGGTACAGGGCAGGTTGTTATGACGACAAGATGATTTCATAGGTCAGTCGGTAATGGCGGAGGGTCTGAAGCTGGTAAAGTATCTTGACGCGTAGCAACCAAGGGGAGAGAGGGATCGCAATGGGATTATTTGACGATGATTTCTATTCAACTAAAATTTCCAGACGGAGCAAAAATACCAGCGAGGACCGACCTGAGCGAACGAAGTGGCGGACGACCCGCCGTAAAAAGGGTTTATCGACATTCCAGATTTCCGCGATCAGTTCGGTGTGCAGTGCTCTGATTGCGGTGATGCTGTTCAGCTTCATAACGGGCCATCCTGCAACCTCTTCACCGATTACCCTGATTAATGGCAGCCATCAGCTGTCCACGTCCGATGGGGATCCCTATGAACGGATTATTAGCGTTGCTCAGAAGGTGCGACCGGTTGTTGTCAGTGTGCTGACACATAAAGAGAGCGCGGTGCCTGAAGAGGTAGGCCCTGAGGGAGAAGGGTTGGAAGAGGATTTCGGTACCCTGCCAGAGGAAGAGGGAGACTTTGAGCTTCCGGAGGGATTCGACTTCGGTGAGGATTTTGATTTCGGAAATGATTTCGGCAGTTCACAGGAAGACACCCTGGGCTCTGGCGTTATCTTCAAGAAACTTGAAGGCAAAGCCTTCGTGATTACGAATAACCATGTGGTTCAAGGTGCCGTTTCCCTTGAGGTTGTGCTGGTAGGTGGCGAGAAGAAGAAGGCGACGTTGGTCGGAACAGACAAAGTTAGCGATATTGCTGTTCTGTCGATTGACAGTAAAGGCATCGGAGAGGTCGCAGAGTTTGGGGATTCCTCCAAGCTTCGACTCGGCGAAACGGTCATCGCTATCGGCAACCCGCTGGGCCTGGGCGACACGCTCACATCCGGGATTGTCAGCTACACGAATCGTGTGATACCGGTATCCCTGAACCAGGACGGCATCTACGATTGGGAGCAGGCGGTCATTCAGACCGACGCTGCCATTAATGAGGGGAATAGCGGGGGCGCTTTGGTGGATTTGAATGGTAAAGTTATCGGCATCAACACGATGAAAATTGCGGACACCGGCGTAGAAGGGCTTGGGTTTGCAATTCCTGTCAATGAAATTACGGAGGTTGTAACCGAGCTAATGCTGAAGGGGCATATTGCACGCCCTTATCTTGGCGTATACACCGTGGACTTGGGTAACCCGTATGCTCCACTAAGCAAGAAGGAGAAGGAGAACCTCAAGTTGCCGAAGACGGTAACCGAAGGCGTGGTCGTGCTGGATGCGCTTGGACCTGCGCTGGATGCCGGCCTGCAACTGAACGACGTGATCATCAAACTGGACGGCAAACCGATCACGACAACGCTGGAGCTGCGTAAGCATCTCTACCTTAACACGAAGGTGGGCAAAGACCTGGACGTGACCTTCTATCGTGACGGCAAGCTGCAGTCGCTGAAGGTGATGCTGGAAGAGAAGCCTGGAGAATAATGCAGGCTGGATTGGTTGACTTGGTTGGCCCAAGTCACTGCTGATTTTTTGGAGTAAATGTGCTTGTCCATTGTTTAATGCAGTAGGTTCATGGGTATATATTATGGTTAGCGTTGAATAATATCCAATATAGAGAGATTGAAAAAGGTTAGATACGAGCCGTGAAACGGCCGCGAAGAAGAGCGTGGATTACGCTCTTTTTTTGCTGTCTGCATCGAAATGATGGTGGGTATAAGGACTTTGGATGTGAAATCCATGGATAGATAGGAAGCTTTTGTGGATTGAAAAACGGCCGGGATGAGCAAATGGGTTAAAAACATTTCTTTTTCTCGTAGAGTGTGGTAGAACAGAAGAGTGGCTATACTGGTTTGAAGAAAAACACAACATGAGGCGAAAGATAGAAAGGATGCATAGAATGTACGTCGTATGCAAGGAACATGTGGAACTAGCGATCGAAAATTTCGTGGATGAATATGAGGATGCCCCGGATATTGTTGATCTGAAGGAGACCGAGTTTTCGGACTGGGACCCACCGGTGAAGTGCGCGGAGTGCGAGAAGCATGCTGAGTTTTTAGTTGTGTAACGTGAATATTTAAATTAAATAAATAATCCAAATGAGAAAGCGTGATGAATTCACGCTTTTTTTGTTTAAAGAGATGTTGAAGTGAATAGAAGAAACAAAGCTTCGATGGACAGTCCTCCGTAGTGTATGATGGATGTATAGATTACACGGAGGCGCGGGTAACCTAGCGTGAATGGAGACGATCAGAAATGGGTGACTACAGAAGATCATGGGAAGACGAGATCAGTCGGGCAGCCGATGAGGCCTATGAGAAGGAAATGGATGACATCAACCGACAGCTGAAGCAGGAAATTCTCATCGCTCTGATTGGTGATGTGAATACAGGCAAGTCCTCCACCATGAACCGGATCGTCGGTGAAGAGGTCGCTGGTGTCGGGGCAGAGCCTGGAGAAACGACGGAAATTAAACCGCATAAGTACAAGGAGCATATTTACTTCATGGATACACCCGGGTTGAATGATGTGAACACCGCGAACTCGGAGATCACCTTGAAATACTATAAACAAGCGGATATCGTTCTATTCTTCCTGAACGCTGCGGGTACGGTCTTCTCCGAGGCGGAGAAGAAGTCCTTCGAGAAGATTCAGGACGTGAACTCGAACATCTTGATCGTGCTGAACAAAATAGACGCTGCAGATGAAATCGACCGCCTGGTAGCACGGATTAAGAAGGAGACCGGTGGGCATTATGAGGTTGCGCCGGTATCTTCACGGACGGGAGAAAACATTGACCGGCTGCGGAGCAGCATTCTGGAGATGCTTAAAAAAAAGTCTAAAGACATTCTCTTTGCCAAAAGTATCAAGGAGAAGTCAGCGACTGCCAACGGATGGATCATCGGAGCCTCGATCTCGGCAGGAGCGGTAGGCGCATCACCCATTCCGGGGTCGGATATCATTCCGATTACCGGCATTCAGGTGAGTCTGCTCACCAGGCTTGCGGTACTGTACAATAGGCCGATCAGCAAGGAGACGGCGAAGGAGCTGGTCATTGCCACGATATTCGGGAATATCGGCAAGAGTATTTTTCGGCAGATTGTGAAGGTCTTCCCTGGAGCCGGGTCGGTCGCCGGAGCAACGGTAGCGGGTGCCACTACCCTGGCGCTGGGATATGCGGTAAAATACGCTTACGAGCACAACATCGAGATCAATACGGCGAATATTACGAAGCTCTACAAGAGGTTTAGGGAGAAGGCGGAGACGGAAACCGAATCGGAATCGGAATCCAAGTCCGAGTCGAAGTAAGGAAGACGATGTCGAATGCATTCCACATCTAACGGATGGAAATAGAAAAAGGGGCCAACGGCCCCTGATCATAGCTGCGCCATTGCAGCGACATTATCATGATTTACTTAATGGCCGCAGCGTGATCGGCTTTTGCCTGCTCCAGCATCGATTTCCAATCTGGGAAATCGGTTTCTCTTGAAACATGACGGTCAAACAGTTCATCCGGAATGTTATCGATATCTTCGTGCGTTTCCACTTGGAAGTTACCTTTTACCACAAAATCTCCAAAACTGCTGTGCGATGAATGTTTACGCATAAACGATTCATTGAACAGCTTTTCCAGAGAGATGTTATCCGGATCCTCCTGTACCGATTTCTGGCCTTGTAATTCCTTCAACAGATCATCAAACGACATGGGCTTTTGCTTTCTCAGAGTACCACTCCTATAACTAATATTTGTGTTCAGTATAACATAACCGGATTTCTCATATACAGAGTCAGCTCCGGAAGGCTTGACGCCTTGTTATCTTCTTAATAATGAAGACCAAGTCTGTTCCAGCCAGTGATCAAAGTCATCGCCCTTGTCACCTTCGTACGTATCGTAGATGTCGATTCTCATCTTTTTTAATTTCTCTTTGAAGTCTTCATACGTGTGGTCACGGGGAAGGCTTTTTTTAATGCGGAGCAACACCTTCGAAACGTCCTTCATCAGTTCGCCTTTGGGTCTTTCCGGCATCTGCACGTCCTCACCAAAGGCCAGGAGTTTACGATAGGCTGCCTCTCGCACTTGATAAACCGCATCCGTATTCAGTCTATGCAGCAAAATATCAATGGATTTCTGATTTTTCCAATTTCCCAACGCTTCCACCGCGTCTAACCGTTCTCTCCAATTGGCATTCCGGTTGGCGGAGCTTTTGAGCTCCTCGTAATTCTCGGGCATGTCCGTTATTAATTCTTGACTGTCCAATCTGTTCATCTCCTTCAATATGATGTATCAGGTCGATCTGTACCATATGTTCATTTCGGGGTACCTTTATGATTCTCGGCTTCCGATGTACCGTCTGCCTGCTTGGCCCCTTTACTGGTATAAGGTTTGGGTTTACTCTTCGCTCTTCTCGCACTTGCATCCCAGCGGCTCCAGCCCTTCTTGCCTGTGCCTCTGCCTGTTCCGCCCTTGCCCTTGGATTTACTCAACCCATCACTCCGTTACGGTATATTCTTGTCCCTATATGCTGATTGTTTACCAGCACTGTTGAAATATACACTGTATTAGGCCATATGTATAGGATACCACGGAAATCATCATAAGGATCGAATTATATGGAGATTGAGATTTCGGTATAAGTAGGGGCATGTCTTCGGTTGACTAATTTTTGCCAGCATGGTATCTTATTTTTGAACTGACCAGTCAGAATAAGAACGGTGATCTGAAATTTAGTTGTGAAAGGGCCGATTCGATTGTGAGCAAAGATAAAATTATCCAAGCAGCCATTGAAGTATTCTCCGAGAACGGATATCACCGCGCAAGCATGGACGAGATTGCCGCCCGCGCACAGGTTGCCAAGGGGACTCTGTACTATAACTTCCCGGGCAAATCCCAGCTCTTCAAGACGGTGGTGAAGCAGGGCTTCGAAGATATTATGCAGCGGACGGAGGCAGACCTGAATTCCTCCCTGCCAATGAAGGAGAAGATTGAGCGCACGATTCGCCATCATCTGGATCTGTTTCTCGAATCCCGCCATTTCTCGCACATCGTATTTAATGAGATTTCGAACGGCATCGAGCAGGATGTTCTGGACGAGTTGAAGGAGCTGAAACGGAAGTATTTAAGCTTCCTGGCAAGCATCATCGAGGAAGGTCAGTGCGAAGAGAACCTGTGCCGTGCCGTTGATCCTAATCTGGCCGCTGCCAGTATTGTCGGAACGCTGGAGAGCACATGTAATTATTACCTGAATCATCAGGATACGTATTCACGCGAGGATCTGGAGCGGTTTGCCTTCACGATGATTACCCAAGGCCTGTTTATATCGCTTGAATAAGCAAGGCCTTCTTTTTTTAAGTATGTATAACTGACCAGTCAGTTCAAATTAGCGATGGAAAGCGAAGGTGTTAAGCATGGAATGGAATAAGAACGGTTTACTTCCGCTGGAATGGTTCCGCCAGATGCGGACGGAATCTCCGGTGGAGGCAATTGAGGGTAATGGAGGCTGGAACGTTTATAAATACGTGGATGTTAAAGCCGTCTTCACGAATTACGAATTGTTCTCTTCTCAAGGGGCCTCTTCTTCCGATGACCCGATTGAATCCAGCATCCTGCGGCAGGATCCGCCGAAGCACCGTCAGCTGCGCAAGCTGGTATCCCATGCTTTTACGCCTCGTATCATAGAATCGCTTGCCCCCAAGATCCAGGAGATCACGACATCCCTGCTGGACGAAGCGGAGAAGAAGGGGAAGATGGATATCGTTGCCGATCTCGCAAGTCCGCTGCCGATCACGGTGATTGCCGAGATGCTCGGCGTATCGATGGAGGACCGGGAGCGATTTAAGGCGTGGTCGGACGCCCTGGTAGGTAACAATGGGGATGCTTATTATCAGTGTCAGCGTGAGATGAGCGAATACTTCTCCGAAATCGCGGAGAATCGCCGTCGTCATCCCCAGGACGATCTGATTACGAAACTGGTGGAGGCGCGTATCGACAATGAACATCTCACCGACCTGGAGATTATCGGGTTCTGTATTCTCCTTCTCGTAGCGGGTAATGAAACGACAACCAATCTGATCTCATCGGCGGTGCTTGCTTTTGATAGCCTGCCTGAGGTCCGTGCAGAGGTACTTGGAGATTCAACGCTGCTTCCAGGGGCAATCGAAGAAGTCTTCCGTTACTTCTCACCTGTTCAATTGATGTTCCGCAGCGTGAAGCAGGACACCGTGCTGCGCGGGCAGGAGCTGAAGCAGGGACAGTTCGTTTATATCTGGATGGCTTCGGCCAATCATGACGAGGATGTGTTCGAGCAGCCGGACGTATTCAACATCCACCGGAATCCGAACCCGCATCTGGGCCTCGGAAGCGGCATCCACTACTGTATGGGCTCACAGCTGGCGCGGATGGAGTCCCGGATTGCCCTCCAGACCCTGCTGGATCGTTACCCCGAATATCGCCGTGATCGCTCCGTAGAGCTGGAACGGATGGATAGCACGATGATGTTTGCGCTGAAGGAGCTGCCGGTCTTTTTAAAATAGACACGAAGAGAAGAGTCACTCTCAGAGAGCGGCTCTTTTTTTTCGATAATCGCTGTAAGTTGGTCAAACACAGTCGAACAAGCTTAGAAGTAAATGAGTTGGCAATCTCAAACTCTAATGCTCTGCTGGCTTTTGCGTTGACAAGGAAATACAGGGAGCTTGCTGTAGGAAGGCGGGGCGGGTCTGGGTATGTCCTTTAATTGGTGGCGGTACAATGTTAGAATGAACGACATAACAGCAGAGTTTAAGGAGCGAAAAACGCTATGAATATACAGATGGTATGCGTAGGCAAGTTGAAGGAGAAGTACCTGGTGCAGGGCATTGCGGAGTACAGTAAGCGTCTTGCGCCTTACGTGCGCTTGTCCGTGCACGAGGTGCCGGATGAGAAGGCCCCGGAGAACATGAGCGAAGCGGAGATGCGCCAAGTGCAGGAGAAGGAGGGCGTCGGTATTCTCAGCCACATCAAGCCGGACACGCACGTCATTGCTCTCGCGATCGGCGGCCAGCTGTGGTCCAGCGAGGACCTGGCGTCCCACATCGACAAGCTGGGGACGTACGGCACCAGCAACGTCGCCTTTGTCATTGGCGGCTCTAACGGCCTCTCCGAGGACGTACTGAAGCGCGCCCAAACGAAGCTCAGCTTCGGGCGGATGACCCTGCCGCACCAGCTGATGCGCCTGGTCCTGGTAGAGCAGATTTATCGGGCGGTGAAGATTAATCGGGGGGAACCATATCACAAGTGACGGCGAAACTTAAACCACTCCAAGCATCTCGTGTCAATCGTAAACACATGCGCGGCGATTTGTGAACAGGTATGCGGAGTGCGGGGAACCCTGGTCTTCATCGCCCGGTCGGAGCGAGCGGAACTTCATGAAGCGGAGCAAGCCGCGCAAGACGGTGATTAATCTAACAATTGCTGTCGAAAGGGAGCTTAAATGAAACGAAGCCCGGCGGCTAGCCTTTGCCGCTGGGCTTCGTTCAAATATATCCACTGCTAGGGCAAGCGACGTTAACGCCTAAAAAATTCGGCCCGTTTCATAAATATTTCCTCTATCTTCGCTATGATCGGACCGCTTTCCTCGGACTTGCGCTTCACCTCGACCCATTCCGGATCTTGCACAAACGTGCCCCACTTCAGCTGCCGATCTTCCATATTCTTGTATTCCATCACGTAATACAGCTTGGGATGCCCAGTCTGATCGATCCAGAAATCGGCCACTTTTATATCCAGCCGCTCGAAAATACCGAGCGTGTGCCGCTCGAATCGCTGCTGAATCGCATCCATTCTCCCTTCATGAATCGTATAAATGCGCAGCTCGTATAACATGTACATTCCCTCGCTTCCGTAATAAACGTATGGTTTGATCGTTGGGCTGTTTCCTGCCAGTTCACATGATTGGCGACTACACATGGCAACAGAGCAACCAGGTGGCACCCGGTAAGTTCAGGCCGTTACGCCCGGTCAGCGACTCTTGCCGTACGATTATTTCCGTTTCGTGAGGCGGCCCTAGCTGCTCCATCGACTCCACCCCGCCGCGGCTCAAACCTGCGGCGTATCCGTTCGCGGTTCAGCTCCAGCCGCTTGAATGCTCTCCTCCAACTGTCCCTCGTGCGTTAACCGAAAGACGATGTGGCGTATCCAGCGGTCGTCGTCACGCTTCGGGTAATCGATCCGATAATGTCCGCCGCGGCTCTCTTCGCGTCGCAGAGCGGCTTTCGTAGTTAGCAACGCGCAAGTAAGCAAATTGGCAAATTCATATTCTTCCTGCTTCGTTAATGCCCCGTCAAAGAACGCGACTTGCCGCTTCAGCTCGTCCAATCCGCGTCGAAGCCCCTTCGCATCGCGCCTTATACCGGCTTCGCGCAGCATGATTTTCTGCAGCTTCAGCCGCTTTTCCACAATCGAATGCCGCGGCGGCTCTTGCCGGTGCGTCGCCGCGCAGAGCTGCTGCACCCCGTGGCCCAGCAGCGGCAGCGCTGCGATCCGCTCGATAATGCGGCGGCCGAACACAATCGCCTCCGACAGCGAATTGCTGCCCAGCCGATTCCCCCCGTGCACGCCAGTCGACGACACTTCGCCGCAGGCGAACAACCGTTTCACCGCTGTCTCCCCATGCAGATCCGTTTTGACGCCGCCCATCATGTAGTGCGCCGCCGGTGCAACCGGGATCCAGTCCGTGGACAGATCGAGCCCATATTTCAGACAGAAGTCGTAGATGGTTGGAAAGCGGCGCTTGACGAATTCTTCCGATTCATGCGTAATATCAATGTAGACAAACGTCGACTTCGTTGCTTCCATCTCATCGAGAATAGCTCTTGCTACAACATCGCGCGGAGCCAGTTCAAGCTGCTCGTGATATCGGGCCATGAAGCGCTCGCCCTTCGTGTTGCGCAGGATCGCACCCTCGCCGCGCACCGCCTCGGATATCAGAAACCGCGGCGCACCCGGATAGCACAAGGCGGTCGGGTGGAACTGGACAAATTCGACGTCGCGAATTTCCGCACCGGCTCTGAGCGCGATCGCAATGCCGTCGCCCGTAGCAATGTCCGGATTCGTCGTATAGCGGAACAGTTGTCCTGCCCCTCCGGAGCAGAGAATCGTGGCGTCCGCCTCCACCACGACTCGTGTCCCATCCGGCTTCTGCACAAGCGCGCCGCGGCATTCGCCGTTCTCGGTCAACAGATCGATCACATAATGGTCATCCCACAGCTCGATGTTCGGGTCCTGCTTCGTCCGTTCCGACAGCGAGCGCACGATTTCCGCCCCCGTCGCATCCCCATGGGCATGCAGGATACGTCGATGGCTGTGTGCCCCTTCTTTCGTCAAGGCCAATTCGCCGTTCTCCTCGTCAAATACGGTCCCCATCCGAATCAGGTCGCGGACGCCGTCCGGCTCTTCGTGCACAAGCACGCTAACCGCTGCTTCGTCGCACAAACCCGCCCCGGCAACCAAAGTGTCTTGCCTATGAAACTCCGGCGAGTCTTCATCGGAGATGACCGCCGCGATGCCGCCTTGGGAGTATCGGGTATTGCTATCGAGCAGCGATTTTTTCGTAATCATTACCACCGACTTCGTCTCGCTCGCTTTAATCGCCGTAAACAAGCCGGCAATCCCCGCCCCAATGACGATCACATCCGTCCGGACGCGAGGGAGCTTTTGCACATCGAAATCAACCAAATAGCGTGGGAACATCATTCTTTTGATACTCCGCCGATTTGCCCTTCATCAATGCGATGCGTACGAATGGCATGCCGCATTCCTCCTTCTCGTTTTCCTTTAGTCTTTTCCTCACGCTTACTCGGCGTGTTCGGTATGATTGAATCTTAGCACGATGACGTCTATGCTAAGAATGCAGGCGAATTCGTACGAAGAGTTCGTGTAAGTTCGTGTAAGTTCGTGTTATCGGGAGGAGAATAAATGACAGGTAATCAAACGGAACGGATATGGCCGGAAGAGATGATTCGCAAACTGCGGCAGAGACCGGGCCCGGCAGGAAGGGCGAAGCTGCGGCAGATCGATCTGTCCGAGCGGATCGGGGTGGATATAAGGACGATTCAGCAGTGGGAAAATGGCGAACGGCTGCCGAGAGCTGATAATCTGCAATTGTTGATTCAACTTTTTGTCGTTGAACAAAAATTTCTTCGCGGTTCCGAGCGCGCGGAGGCTCAGTTGCTTTGGGAGACGGTCCGTCGATTCCATGACGACAGGTCAGGAAACAACCGGATGTATCCCCTTTTTGACGAACAATGGTTCGAGGCGATTCTCGCAGCTGCTTCTGCGGGTAGAGAGGCTGACGTTCACTCCGGAATCCGATCGGCAGGTTCGCCGGCACACAGGACCGATGAATCGCCGCGAAGTGCTACCGCACCATATGGAGCAACGAATCTACCAAGCAGAATGTCCTCATTTATCGGCCGCCTCGAACAGGTCTGGGAGATTCGGCAACATCTTGCCGATTCCCCCCTCGTCACGCTCGCGGGTGCCGGGGGAAGTGGCAAGACGCGCCTGGCGTATAAGGTCGCATCGGACGCCTGCCATTCTTATCCCGACGGCGTGTGGCTGTTCGAGCTCGCTTCGGCGATGGATACGCTCTCGGCGCTGAGAATCATCACTTCGGTATTGGGCGTCAAGGAACAGAAGGGAAGGCCGCTTATCGAGTCCTTGCTCAACCATATCCGGAACAAATGCATGCTTCTCGTGTTCGACAACTGCGAGCACTTGATCGATTTTTGCTCTTCTCTCATCGAGCGGTTGTTGTCGGCCTCCCCTAGGGTCGTTATTTTGGCCACCAGCCAGGAGCCGTTGAACATCGGCATGGAGCGCGTATGGAGGATTCCGCCGCTCACGTTCCCCACGGAGAATGAGTTGCGGGATCACGCATCAGATGACGCCATTCTGTCCCGCGAGTCCGTTCAGCTGTTTATCGAGCGCGCGACCGCCGTATCTCCCTCCTTCCGCGTATCGGAAGCGGACGTGAAGATCGTCGGGCGAATCTGCAAACGTCTGGAGGGCATCCCGCTGTCCATCGAGCTGGCAGCCGCCCGGACGAACGTGCTCAGCATCGAGCAACTCGACGAACGGCTGTCCGATATGTTCGCCGTCCTTACAGCGGGGAAGCGAACGGCCGCACCCCGTCATCAATCGCTTCGAGCCACCCTGGAATGGAGCTTCGCCCTGCTCACGGAGCAAGAGCGGCAGCTGCTGCGGAAGCTGAGTGTTTTTACCGGGGGATTCGAGCTGGAAGCGGTCGAACAGATCTGCGTGGATGAGGAATCGAACCCCTCGCTCGGACGGTTCGATCGTCAGGATGCCTTAAGCTTGGTTGCTAGCCTATTCAATAAATCGTTCCTATCTGTTGATTTGGCGAGTAGCGGACCTAGGCACAGATATGCGATGCTCGAGACGATTAAACAATTTGGAAGCGAACAATGGGAGAGGCACTGCACCGGCGAGGAACGCGAACGGATGATCCGCCGCTTCGTCGAGCACTACTGTCGATTCGTAGAAAGAGCAGAACGGGGGTTCCGCAGTCGAGACCGGGATGCCGCATTCGTGGCGATTCGGCGGGAATACGCCAACATTCGCTCCGCGCTGAAACTAGCCTGCGATCATCCGCGGGCGGAAGCTGCAATACGAATGGCATCCTGCCTCTATTATTACTGGCTGCATGAAGGGACCTTGCAGGAAGGATCCGCACAGCTGCGTGCGGCTCTGGCGACGCACAGTCAAACTTCCGTTCAAGAACACGCGGTAAAAGCGAAGCATGGTCTTAGCGTGTTGCTGTGGGTCATGGGAGAAGTCCAGGAAGCCGAAGACCTGGCCAGACAAAGCGCGGATGAAGCTCGCAAGCTCGGTCATCCGGCGCTCCTGGCATCTCAGCTTCGTATGCTTACTCAGCTGGCATCGCATTCGGGCTTGACGGACGAAGCGATTCGGCTAGCAGAAGAGAGCGTGCTGCATGCCAGGAATTCAGGTGACGATTGGAGCCTTGCGTCATCCTTAGGTACTCTGAGTTACATCCTGGTGGCGCAGCAGCAGTGGGAACGGGCGGAACCCTTGCTCGTCGAAAGTGCCACGCTATTCGAGAAAGCAAAAGACGACTTGGAGTTGTCGGGACCTTTTCGGGCCTTGGGATATATTGCGTTAAACCGGCAGAAACCCAGAGAAGCGTTGGCGCTTTTCAAGAGAGGCATCGCCATCTGCCAAACATATCCGGGAACGTGGTTCCTCGCGCGAGGAGTCGAGGGGCTTGCAAGCGCGTTGTGCGGGCTGGGAGAATACCGGGTGGCCGCTACGCTGATCGGAGTCTCCGAGAAATTACGAGCCAATCTTGGCTCCGCGGCCCAGCCCCAGTTTCAATGGATTTACGAGCAGGCGAAACGAACCTGCAGGCTAGAATGCGGCGATGCGCCGTTTAACGAGGCCATTACGATTGGAAGAGGAATGACGAGAGAGCAGGCCGTTTCTTTTGCGTTAGAGGTGTAGGGGCATTCCTTGTTGCGCCGTTTGTCGAGCAACGCTTGGTATTTTCTTCTTCGGCGGCAGCGAGTCGCTGTCCGATTTTAATTCAGCCACTCCGAACTTCCAACACCGCTGGTTTTTATAAAGTTGTTCTTCTCAACTTTCGAAAAGCATGCTTTTTGAAACGGTCAAAAACCCCTATCTTATCCGTCCCAAAATGTACCAAATATTTTTTTGGTACGTTTCATTTCTAAGAGATACATCTTGCGGAACTAAGATCCAAGGCAACTGAAAAGCATGGTAACAAGTATTCTGCCACACAGGGCCACCATCTGTTTCGCCTCCCCCTGTAAAAAGGCTGACATTACCAAGCCCTCTAAAGTAGAGAATTTTAAAGTGGTTTATTGGCGTGGGTGTGATTGAGCAGAAGCTTAAAACGTGGGGAAAGCGGCAGCCGATAAAGTCACGGCGATCATTAGCGAAGGTGAAGCTTGGCGGCCATAGGACCGCCATTTGTTTTCGCCGATAGACCCGTTAAGCTGAACCCTACCATAAGTGACGGCGAAAAATTTCCTTGGTGGGACGCTTGGGAATGTTATAGGCGTAAATAACCCATTTTCCATGTTGTGATACGGATGATCCACCAAGGCCTCTCTTGCTACTTGCTGCGCATAGGAATACCGAGCAAGCGCCCAATTTGTCCTGCGTTAAAAATGGTGGAGCGAAGCTTTAGCTCCGTGTTGCCTGAACTCCTTATAACCATGTTGCATCAGGGCCGTAAAATCAACCGTCCGATGGGGCGTACTTACCCACGTCCGGCTCGAATGCCGCTCCACTCGCCAGGTCCAGCTCTACGTGGGTGGTTCCGCGATCGTCGGTCAGCACGATCATTCGCGACCCGACGACGGGAACGCGGTCGGCGCTGGTGCGCATGTGTGCTGAGACGACACGAGGAGCACCGTCAACGATATAATTTACATCAACCGTGAACATCGGGAAATTGAAGAGCCAACTGTTAGTAAAATTCACGGCGGTCAACGTCCCATTGCATGATGAACCCTCCACGCGGAGTCGCTCGATGTCCGCCTGACGCCGCCGGGCGTGGGCGATAGAGCCGGGCAACCGCAGGAGCGCGATGGCGGCCCAGAGGGCTAAGCTAGCTCCGACGACGGCGCCGAGCTCTGGCGGGATCGTCGGCGATGTCACTATGGCCTCGAGGTCAAAGGGGCGCGATAGGTCGCTTGTCAGCGTCCAGAGCAGGAGGACTCCCGCGACTGCTGCGAGCCCTCCTGCTACCGATAGCGTCGCGAACAGGCCCGCCACCCTGGTCTGTCCGAACTGCTCAATCGATCGCGAGTACACTCCACCGGTCGTACCGATCGCGACGAACAGCAGCAAAACGGCGACGCCCACTGTGACCGGATGACCGAGGAGCATGCTGATCGCCGGTGTCGGCGCCATGCCGAGCAGTGCGCCGAACGGCACGGAGCCTGTCAGCGCCCACAGTGCAGCGGCTGAAAGCAGCCACGGTATCAGCGGAGCCGCGCGTCCGACGCTACGTCCCGGCCGGAGCATAGTCATCCGTCCGTTCTTATCCGTGGTGGAGAACAGCGGCAACGTCTCGATATGTTCTTGCTGCCCGTGCTTCTGCTTACCCTCCGCAGCATCCCTCATCAACGACATCGCCCTCCCGAGGAAGATACTCGCACCCTGAGCGGCGGAGGGGGATTCCCCGCGACGCGGCCGGGACAATCAACTATAAAATGGAGGAGTTTCTTCCCTTTTTCTTCCTCATTATTGAACGTTTTTTTGTAGGTGTTATGATATTCTAGGTGCCGTAATAGAAAGTTCAACTTCCTATTATCTTTGTACTCAGCCATACACAACTTCACCCCCAATATTTCATATCTATATTTTACCACTATAAACCTTGTCTATAGATCAGATGAGTTCGGGTCCGGCGATGTAAGAGTTGATTGGCGGACATGATCGGCCCCTGATACTGGGGGGGGACTATCCTAATATGGGGGTGAATACTCGATTTGGGGGGAATTTAAGCATTTAAAATAGCTCAAAAACCGACCCTAAACTTCCCGTAATACATATCAAAAAGTGATGGATCTTCTTCGGTTAAGCCGAACAATCCAGGAGGGGAAGATTCGGATGTTGAATCTCCAGATTTCAGCCGACCCGGCGGATTAAGTGGGTCCGATGAAACGGATATATTAGGTGAATCTGATAAACCTGGTCCATCCGATACTTCGAATGATTCGGTGAATGTAGAGTCCGGAGACAGTAAAGGCACAGATAACAAGTTGCCGAACACAGCTACGAATATGTACAGCTATTTGCTGGCGAGATGCATCATGCTGCTTGCAGGACTATCCCTCCTAAGAAGAAAAAAAGCATAAAGAAAGTTGACAAACAGCCCCTCAAGGCCGTGACCGCTGCAAGTCAGATAAGGTTGTATAGAAAATGTATAGGAGGAGCTAGTAGACTATAAGTTAATGAAGAAATAAGTAGATTTTTGGCGGATCCGACATGATCGTCCCGAATAAAAAAAATAGTGGTGATCACTTTTCCTAAAATTCTGCAAATAAAAGTAGGTTTCAACAAAGTTGGAGTATCGGGCCTAACCGTCCATTTTTTTCGAAGTATAATCCTAATTACTCAAGTGTTTAAATTCAATACTGTATACATACTCGTACGATAATAGCAAACCCGTTGAAAGGCGGGGACGCAAAGCTTAAGGGGCTAACGGATTTGCTGAAGACGCAAAAGCCAATGCCAGCCAGCTGCCAAATACGACGGAAACCTCCGTCTAGCGCATGCCGCTTTTAGACGGAGGTTTTTATTTCTAGATTGGATCGACATCCTATATGGGGGTGATGATTAGGGGGTTCAGAAATCCCGGTATCGTACTCGTATTGATCGGTTAAAGCGAGGGAAAAGATGATTGTCAGATTGTAGTGAAAAGGAGGACGGATAGAGAGTGTATTTACCAAAAAACAAAATTTGGAAAAAGCAGCTGATGATGCTACTGATATTCGTGCTGGCTGCAGGCAGTTTTTCTAGTGCGCTTGCGCCACGGTCCGCGGCAGCGGCTGGGGATCCGGCAGCACCCGGAGGGGTAGGTAGTAATTTGGTACTGTGGCTTAAAGCCGACGATGCTGCAGCCGATGCGAATAATCAGTTGACCGGTTGGGCAGATAAATCAGTGAGTCCAGTCAACTTTACCTTGAATGTTCCGAGTGGACAAGAAGCTAGAACCCCTAAAATTAATGCAAGCGGGGTAAACTTTAACCCGAGTGTAAAGTTCAACAATCCACCTAGTTCAAGCCATTATGGTGCTTCGGCCAAGCTGGTTGGCGATAAGAATATTACATTCCAATCAGGTTATGCAGTTTATAAGTGGCCTGAATCTGGAGATGCGGGTGCGCTTATTGGATCCACTACAACTAAAGATTATGGTGCCTTGATTTTGGGCGGCTCAGAAAAGTTGTTTGCAGTTGGGACTGGCGGGAACTCTATTTGGCGCAAATTCGGAGTTCCGGACAGAAGCAGATACCAAATTGCCGGCTATGAGATTCAAAACGCCACAAAACACATTGGCAGAGTTGATGGAAAAGAAGTTCCAGTAGGTAGAAATAACCCATTTGGTGAATTTGCATTCACACCTGTAGTTGGTGCGACCCCAGGATCGACAATGAACTGGTATGGCCTTCGCGCAGATGTGGCCGAAATTATTTTATACAGCGGAGAAACGAGTGTAGATGCGGCCAAGATTGAGTCTTATTTGGCATTGAAGTATGGAATTACGCTTAACGGCGGCAAGAGCGACTATATCGCAAGCGACGGTACCACAAAGATGTGGACGGCTGTAGACAATAGCGGCTATGGCAATCGCATAACCGGTATTGGCAAGGATGCAGCAAGCAGTCTGGAGCAGACGCAGTCTCTTTCGCAAGAAGCAGGGGCGCTAGTAACGATTGCACTTGGTGATCAAATTGCAGCTTCTAATAAAGACAATAAAAATGCAATTCCAAACGATAAGTCCTTCCTCACGTTCAGTGATAATGGGGGAACGGGGCAATATACGAAACTTATTACTGATACTAGTTCGTTTCCAAAAGGGTTGAATGAGACAACCAAGCTGATGGATCGAGTATTCAAGGTGCAAAAGAGCAACTGGAAGGATGCAAACATTACCTTGCAGTTGGATAATGAACCCGCTGAAGATTACAAGCTCTTTCTGTTAATCAGTGCAGATGACAAATTTGGACCCGAGGATGAGCTAATAGCGCTGGATGCGACCAACAAGGCTACCTTTAATAGCGCTAAGCTGGCCAACGGAAGTCATTTTACCTTTGTTAAATTTGTAGACAAGAAGCCTCTCCAGGAGAAGATTGCTGAAGAAGCTGCCTTAAAAGAGGCTGATTATTCCAAAGATAGCTGGGAAGCTTACCAGAAAGAGCTGGCAGATGCCAAGAAAGTATTAAATAACCCGGATGCGACGCAGAAGGAAGTCAATGAAGCGCTGGACAAAGTAGCTGAAGCGCAAAATAAACTGGCTGCGGACAAAACGGAACTGGCAAAGAAACGTCAGGAAATTGTTGACGAGAAGCTTGATAAAGAGGATTATTCCAAGGATAGCTGGGCTGCTTTAGAGGAAGCTATGAAGCAGGCTGAGACAGTGCTTAATGATCCGAAGGCGACACAAACAGAAGTCGACGAGATGTTGGAGAAGTTGACAGAAGCACGTGACGGATTGAAGACGGATAAGACGGAGCTTGAAAAAACAGTAAACGAACTAGAGCAAATCATTGACAGTGGCGAACTTAATAAAGGCGATTACACATCAGAAAGTGTGGAAATATTTGATGATGCCTTAAAGCATGCCAAAGAAGTGCTGGGTAATCCGAACGCTACGCAACGGGAAATTGACAATGCGAACAAGGAACTAAAAGAAGCTTATGATAATCTGGTCACCAAAGATGCTATTCTTGAGAAGCTGGAGTTGAAGGTGTTCGACGCCCAGGGCGGGAAGGAAATCAAGCTGGAGCCTCCATTCGATGGACACAGATATTTGAACTATCAAGCTACTGTAACGGAGAGTGTCTACAGTGCTGAGCTCTCTTTTGAGGAACTGCATCCGGAAAGCGAGGTTAATGTAACGTTCCATGGGAAAGAAGTTAAGAAATGGGACGATCTGCCGCTTCAGCCGGGCCCTAACGAGATCATCGTAACCGTGGATTTTGAGGGCAAGAAGAACACCTACACCGTGATCATTTATAAAACAGATAAGACCAAGCTTCGCGAGCTTGTTAATCAAATCGAAGACGACAAGGGAACGGGCACGCTGAAAGAAGAAGATTATACGCCGGAAAGCTGGAAAAAGTTCGAGAATTCTTTGACAGCAGCCGAAGAGGTGCTGAAGGACCCGGATGCAACGCAGGAAGAGGTAGACGCAGCGGAAAAAGCATTGCAAGAAGCGTATGATGGCTTGGTCAAAATTCCTGTAGACAAGTCCGAGCTACAACAGAAAGTAGATGAAATCAAAGGTGAGCAGAAGGACGGCAGCTTAAAGGAATCGGATTACACGCCGGAAAGCTGGAAAAAGCTTGAAGATGCATTGACAGCAGCCGAAGAGGTACTTAAGAACCCGGATGCGACGCAACAAGATGTTGACGATGCGAAGAAAGCATTGGAAGAGGCACGTGAAGGTTTGAAAGAAAAGGCTCCAGAGGTAGACAAGTCCGAGCTGCAACAGAAAGTGGATGAAATCAAAGATGAGCAGAAGGACGGCAGCTTAAAGGAATCGGATTACACGCCAGAAAGCTGGAAAAAGCTTGAAGATGCATTGACAGCAGCCGAAGAGGTACTTAAGAACCCGGATGCAACGCAGAAAGAAGTAGACGATGCAAAGAAAGCGTTGGAAGAAGCGCGCAACGGTTTGAAGGAGAAAGAGGCCGAGGTAGACAAGTCCGAGCTGCAACAAAAAGTAGATGAAATCAACGGTAAGCAGAAGGACGGCAGCTTAAAGGAATCGGACTACACACTTGAAAGCTGGAAAAAGCTCGACGATGCGTTGAAAGCAGCCGAAGAAGTGCTTAAAAAACCGGATGCAACGCAGAAAGAAGTAGACGATGCGAAGAAAGCGTTGGAAGACGCATATAAAAACTTAGAACGTGTCTCTACAGGCGGCGGTAATAACGGTTGGTGGCCGCCAGTGACAGTCCCAAATCCTTCCCAGCCTTCCGACATTAAAACAACCGTGAACGGCGAGCAGGGTTCGTTTGCTACCGGCAGCACCAAGAAAGACGGCGACAATGAATTCACCGTTGTCGAAGTGGATAAAGGCAAGCTGGACGACATTTTGTCCCAAGGAAACAACCAGAAGCTGGTGATCCAGGTTCCTGGAGATAAGGACGTTGAGGTAAAAGGCCTGACGGCAGCGGATGTGAAGAAGCTGGCCGACACAGGCTCGACGCTGACGATTGAGGATGAACTGCTAGCGATCTATCCGGTACCGGCGAAGCAGTTGGATCTGGACGCGATTGCGAAGCAATGGAATGGCGCGGAACTGAAAGATATTGCGCTGGACATCACTATCAAACGTGCGCCACAAGCGCTGGCTGACAGCGCCCGCAAGGAAGCGGCGGCAAAAGGTTACGAGTTGCTCGTGAACCCAGTTGATCTGGACCTTACGTTCTCGAAGGACGGCAAAACCGTCCGCGCAGGCCAACTGGACAAGTATGCGGTGAAATATATCGCACTGCCGAAAGACATTGATCCGAACCGGATTACGACGGGTGTCGTGGTGAATCCGGATGGCACAATGTTCCACTTGCCGACAGTCGTAACAAAGATCAACGATCGTTACTTTGCACAAATCAACGATCTGCGCACCTCCGGCACCTACTCGGTGATCTGGAATCCGCAGGACTTTGATGATGTGAAGAAGCATTGGGCGCAAAGCAATGTGAACAATATTGCAGCAAGACTGCAATTGAAAGGAACAGGTAACAATACATTCTCACCGAACCGCAATGTGAACCGTTCCGAATTTGCGGAGATTGTCACATTGGGCATGGGCTTCATGCGACAGGATGTGCCGCAAAACATGTTTAGCGATGTGTCGCAAGCGAAGTGGTACCATAATGCAGTGACGATTGCCCATGAGTTTGACATTGTACGCGGCTATACGGACGGCTTGTTCCGTGGAGAGCGGGAAATTACACGCGAACAAGGCATTGCAATGATCGCTCGTGCCTACCGATTTGCAGCGACACCAAAAGCGATGAGCCAGGCAGAAATTGCCACAACGCTTGCAAGCTTTGCTGATGCGGCCAAAGTATCCAACTGGGCGAAAGAGTCTGTTGCTCAAATGGTAGCAGCTGGCATCATTGAAGGCAAAGGCGCTAACCTGTTGAATCCGCAAGCGAGCATGACACGCGCAGAAGCGACAGCACTGATCGAAAGAGTGCTCAAGACAACCGGTCTGATCGACAAGTAAACAGTTATGCTAAACAACCATTGCCGACTTTCATGTCGTCGATGGTTGTTTATTCTCAGCGGCACATTTTTCGCCGATAGACCCGTTAAGCTGAACCGTATCACAAGTAGGGCGAATTAATTGGCTTAATCCCCCAAGGTGTGTGGTTATTCTTATCATAACAGCAGTAGTGAGTGATGCAGGAGAGATTGCAAGGCTGTCGCTCTTCATATCTATGCTCGGATGGGTGTTGTACAAAGGAAGTCACAACATATACTCGATAAGGAACTTCATTAGTAGTAAAAAGGAGTGTGCAGTACGGTTTTCGGGAGGCTCGCTTGCGTGCTCGAGGGCCTCGGCTTGACGGCACCTTGAAAGTACCTTTGAACAACAAACTCGCGAAATTCCAAGTAGATATTTCTATATAATAGACATAAAGATATCTCTATCGTCCGTTTCTCTGCTATATTAACTGTGGTAAATTATGGAGAGAACTTATTTAAATGTCTTAGAAGAAAATGACTAGGGGAGAAATACTTCTTGGAAACTCACTCATCCAAATATCAAATGAAAAAGAGCTATATTATATTATTGCTAGTGTCCATATTAGTTGTTTTAACTAGTTTGCGTATTTTATGGATGGAAACGTTTCAGGATCCCAAACAGGCGTCAATTCATAATGGGCAATTCGATTTGCGCAATTGGAATGCAGAAGATGGCAGCATTCTATTACTTGACGGGGAATGGGAGTTTTATCCTTCGCAATGGTTGATAGATGGTAGTCGGCAACAATTGTTAGGCGATATTGCGCCAAGGCATATTCAGGTACCGGGAGGATGGAATGAAGCTTTGCATGCTGACAAGCCATCTCCATACGGGTATGGCTCGTATCGTTTGCGTCTTTATGTAGACCCGGCAAAGAACCTTAATTATAGTATTCGTGTACTCAGCGTACGCACTGCATCAGAATTATATGTAAACGGTCGATTGCTTACTAAATCAGGACAGGTGGCGACAACAAAGGATGAATATATTTCGAAGGACCTACCTTATTCTACAACCTTTACAGCAGATGACAACGGTGTAATCGAACTCGTCATTCAGGCGGCAAATTATGTGGATAGTCGAAGCGGGGGCATTGTCCGATCCATTAAATTTGGTTCAGAAGAAGCCATTGCTAAAGAGATGAAAGCTTCCGTTTATATGCAGTTTTTGGCAGCGATTATATTTATTATGCATGCTGTCTATGCACTTATTTTGTATTTACTAGGAAATAAGGAAAAGAAGCTGCTCTATTTCAGTTTGCTTGCATTATGTGTAACAATCATGAGTGTATTTAGTGTTGATGAGAAGTTGTTCCACCAAATATTTTATATTGGCAGTGTTTGGGATTTCCGGATAGCGAACATTGCCCTCGTTATGGCAGCCTATGCTTTGCTCCAGTGTACGAATCATCGCGAGCTTCCATATTGGCGTAGGATGTACCCTGTCTATAAAGTATTGAATCTAGGGACTGCCGGCATCACTTTGTTTTTAGATCCACCTCAAGTGATTATGCTCTTTCCGGTTTATTATCTATTGGTTGGTATTGCTGCAGTTATCACGTTGATTACAATGTTTAAAAAAGTAATCAAAGGTTTAAAGAGCAATCTTTTACTGCTTTTCTCTTTTCTTGCGTTGATGAACCATTTTCTTTGGTCGTTAATCTTGCTGGATAGCGGATTAAGTCTTGTCTACTATCCGTTCGATATGATTATTGCGATGGGTTGTTTAGCCTCTGAATGGTTTAAGGGTTACTTTATCATGCATGCGAACACCAAAGAGCTTGCTGCAACCTTGCAAAGAATGAATGACCATAAGGATCAATTTCTGGCAAACACTTCGCATGAATTTAAAAATCCGCTGCATAGCATGCTTAACATGTCACAATCCGTTTTAAAAAGGGAGCGGCATTTATTGCAGGAACGGAGCATCAAGGAGCTTGAAACGGTTTTATCTGTAGGACGTCGAATGACATTGATATTAAACGATTTGATTGATGTGATGAGTTTACGGGAAGGCAATCCGCGTATACAGAAAAGAGTCATATTTATTCAGCCAATTGTGACCGGAGTACTTGATATGCTGCAATTAAATGCAGAAGTGAAGTCTGTAAAAATTGCAAATCAAATTCCTGAAGATTTTCCTCCAGTAAATGCGGATGAGAACCGGGTTGTTCAAATCGTTTTCAATTTACTTCATAATGCTGTGAAATATACGAATGATGGGGTCATTTCGATTCAAGCTTTTGTAAAGGATGGACGAGCCTATATCGTTATTGCTGATACCGGGATCGGAATGGATGAGAACATGCTTAAGCGCCTATTCCGTCCGTACGAGCAAGCCAGCACGAGTGAGACTATGATTGATGGTGGCTTTGGGTTGGGTTTAAGCATAAGCAAGCAACTGGTTGAGCTTCATGGGGGTACGTTAGATGTGTCCTCTACTTTAGGAGAAGGCTCAACATTTACATTTTCATTAAAGCTAGCAGACTTGAAAGCGGTGGAAGAGAATGATGTGACGAACTCATTTGATTCTTTACCATTACAATTCATGCCGATTCAAGAAATAGCCTCCTCAGTGTATATGGAAAAAGTGAAAATTCCGCCAGCTACGAATCAAACAACTTTAATAGAAATGAATCGTGAACGTCCGATTCTATTAGTTGTTGATGATGATCCTGTCAACCTTCAAGTACTTGAAGCCATACTACCACCAGACGAATATGATTTAACGATGGTAACGAGCGGTAAAGAGGCATTAGCTATACTGGACACTAAGGAATGGGATCTGGTCATCTCCGATATCATGATGCCACAGATGTCCGGTTATGAGCTGACACGAATGATTCGTGAGCGGTTTACACTCACGGAGCTCCCTGTATTGCTCCTTACCGCAAGAAGCCAACCGAAAGATATTCAGAGCGGTTTTATAGCGGGGGCAAACGATTATGTGACGAAGCCAGTGGAAGCAATAGAAATAAAATCGCGGATCGAGGCGTTAACTACGATTAAACAATCCGTTCGGGAACAACTGCGATTAGAAGCTGCATGGCTGCAAGCGCAAATCCAGCCTCATTTTATATTTAATGCGTTGAATGCTGTAGCAGCTTTAAGCGATATTGATTTGGATAAGATGCGTAATTTGCTCGATGAATTCAGCAATTTTTTGAGGAATAAATTTAAATTTCAAAATATGGATAGGCTTGTTCCGATCGAAGAGGAGTTAAGTCTAGTGCGTTCTTATCTAAATATTGAAAAGGCTCGGTTTGAAGAAAGGTTACAGGTTATTTGGGAGATAGATGGCTACGGGGACTTAAAAGTCCCATTTCTTACGATCCAGCCTCTCGTTGAAAATGCGATAAGACATGGCATAATGAAGCGCAATCGTGGAGGAACGATTCTTATTCGGATTTTTGTCTATGAGACGCATGCAGAGATAACCGTTGAAGACGATGGGGACGGAATAGACGAGGTTCAATTGCAACGAATATTAGAAAGAAAAGCGGATAGTCGTTCAGGTGTCGGATTGATTAATACGGATCAGCGATTAAAACGGCACTTCGGAACTGGACTTCATATCACAAGTACGTTAGGTACAGGGACAAAGGTAACTTTTCATGTACATAACAGGTTGAATAGCGGGGATAAAGCTAGGTGATAAATAAGTGATTGCATGAGGAGCATCCTTGGCTGCTCCTTTCTTAATTTTCGCTGATAGCCTCGTTAAGCTGAACCGTATCATAAGTAGGGCGAAATTTGCACGAAAACACCAGGTGTAGGGACCATCCGTGGTGGATGGAGGCAACGAATTAGAGTACTTTTAAGGGCAGAACTGAAATCTTCGCGACGATGATTTTGGCTGCGTTGAGCGTGCGGTATTTTACGATTAAGTCACGTTAGACCTGTCTTGGCCTTACATTTACAAGCAATATGCTGGCAACGATAAGCACCATGCCCACGATAAGGTTCATCGTCAAATGTTCATTCAGGAACAAAATGCTGCAGATGATTGAGCCGACCGGGATGAGGAACGTGTGCGAGCCGACTTCGATGCCTCGCCTGAACCAATTAGCTTGAAGTATACGAGCCAACCGAGCGCAATGACGAATACGGAGATGAACAGCGTATCGTACAAGAAGGCTGCCGTCCAGCGCACCTCTGACCAGCTCTCGACAGTCGAGCCGTAAGCCGTCATGACGATGCCTCCAATCACGATCTGCATAGCGGTCATCACAGCGAATCGACCTTGGCCGCCTGCCGTTTGATATAGACTGTGCCAAGCGCCCAGCTTAGTTGCGGATCCCAAGGCGAGCAGAATGCCGAAGATGGAGATGCCTCCAATCCACCGATGCTCATCGAGGCGACTCCGCCGAAGCCGAGCAGTAGGCCGACCATTTTCCGGAGAAAGTTGACAAACAGCCCCTCAAGGCCGTGACCGCTGCAAGTCAGATAAGGTTGTATAGAAAATGTATAGGAGGAGCTAGTAGACTATAAGTTAATGAAGAAATAAGTAGATTTTTGGCGGATCCGACATGATCGTCCCGAATAAAAAAAATAGTGGTGATCACTTTTCCTAAAATTCTGCAAATAAAAGTAGGTTTCAACAAAGTTGGAGTATCGGGCCTAACCGTCCATTTTTTTCGAAGTATAATCCTAATTACGCAAGTGTTTAAATTCAATACTGTATACATACTCGTACGATAATGGCAAACCCGTTGAAAGACGGGGACGCAAAGCTAGAGGGGCTAAAGGATTTGCTGAAAACGCAAATGTCAATGCCAGCCAGCCGCCGAATACGACGGAAACTTCCGTCTGTTAGCGCATGCCGCTTAAAGGACGGAAGTTTTTTTATTATATCGTAAAGGAGGATCGAAAAAGTCAGCTATGAGGATGGGGGCTTATCCCACTTCATTTAAAATCGCAATGAATTTGGAGGAATGATTTATATGCGCGTCCATGGATCCAGGAATTATTGGAATAAACAACTGATCCTGCTGCTTGTTTTTATGCTAGTAGCGGAAGGATTTTTCACTATGCTTGCGCCACAAACGGCGAAAGCGGCTGCTCCTGCTCCAGGCGGGGTTAGCGGAGATTTGATCTCCTGGGTAGAGTTCACGAAGAGCATGGAGCAGGGGAAAATTGAAAACAACCTTGTTACCGAATTGCAGGACTTGGCGGATGAAGGAAGGAAATGGACTCCGTTTGCAACAAAGGAACAGAAGGTGGAGAATATCGGCAATAAAATGATCAACTTCCACCTCGTGACCGTTCCCGAAAGTTCCGATGCTGCCGTACAATATAAGACGAATTCGCCATTTGCCGATCCAACTTCAAATGCACGGGAAGTATTTTCCGTTCAGTCAAAAGATCTGGATGAAGCATGCCCAGCAGTGCCTCCTCCTGGTACGTACAATAGCGGCTTTCCTTGGGTAATGGGGGGGACTATGCCGGATGAATATTGTTCCCCAAAAACCGGTTTCGGTAGAATATCTTCAGGTCTCGGTTCTACTCAAGTGAGGGGGACAGTTAATCCCTTTAAAGAATTACCTACCATGTTGAATGTCTCAAGCGCGGTTAATAGCTGGAGGCTTAACATGAACGGGGCGATAACTGGTGGCGAATCGACCAATACAGTGAATTGGGAGACGACCGGGGCAGATGACGGATACTATGCGATCGGAGGAGCTAAAGCAACACCTTTCAAGGGCGGGAACATCGCGGAAGTCCTGGTATATAACCGCACACTGACAGATACGGAGCGGCAACAGGTCAATAGCTACCTGGCTCTCAAATACGGGATGACGATGGCAACCCGTGATTATTTGGCCAGCGACGGCATAACCAAGATGTTTAGCCATGCCGACAACACCGGCTATGGCAAGCACATTACGGGAATTGGCCGCGACGATAACGGCACATTGAATCAGAAGCAATCGAAGTCGCAGGTAGCGGGCGCCAATGTAACGATTGCGCTGGGTGATGCGATCACAGCGACTAACGATGCTAATACGAACCCGATTGCAAACGATAAAAGCTTCTTCGTTTTCAGCGACAATAACTTGTCGACCGTGTACGCCAAAGTCATCGATAATGACGATCTTCCCGCAAGCCATCAATTACAGCTCGCAACCAGCGTAACGTCGGCCAAGATGATGAATCGCGCATACAAGGTCGACAAAAGCGCCGATTGGAGCGATGCTCCGATTACCTTAAAAGTGGACGGCGCGGATGCAAGCGAGAATCAAGTGTTCTTATTCGTAAGTCCGGATAGCGCATTCTCGTCGGATGTAACCGCGCTGCCGCTGGATGCTGCGACGGGTCAAATTACGGTGAACAGCAGCGTATTGTCTGACGGCAGCTATTTTACATTTGTGGAGTATGTGGATAAGAGGTCGTTGGAGTCTCATGTTATTGATGCCGGAACCCTGGTGGAGGCCAATTATACCGCAGCCAGCTGGCAGGCATTTCAGCAAGCATTAGCTGATTCTAATAGCATTCTTACGGATGCGAATAAAATGCAAGATGAAGTGAATGCAGCCTTGAAGGCTCTTGAGGATGCTCGTGTAGCGCTAGTAAGCATAGCGGCACTTCAGGAGAAAGTGGATGAGATTAACGGCGAAATTACCGGCGGAACGTTGACGGAAACGGATTATACGGAGGAGAGCTGGGCCGAGTTGCAGAACAAGCTGGGCGAGGCCCAGACCGTTCTGAATGATCCGAACGCAACGAAGGCGGAGATCGATGCGGCATTAAAGGCGCTTGAGACTGCGCGCGGAAACCTCGTGATGGCGGGAGCGGAGCTTGAATCGCTGAACGTCTTCAATGCCGACGATAGAAGCCCGATCGACTTCGAACCGCCGTTCGACGGCGATCGATACTTGAATTATACGACGGTTTCGAATTCCGTCTATGGGGTCGGCATTGAACTGAAAGCATTGAATCCGAACAGTACCGTCAAAGTGACATTAAATGGACAAGAGGTCGATGCCGCCGAATGGGATCGTCTGCCGCTCCATGAAGGCCTCAATGTCATCAAGGTAGAGGTGACCGATCCGAATGGCAATACGAATGTGTATCGGATTGAAGTTTATCGTGTTTCCAACAAGCTCATATCGCTGACGCCTTCTACCGGTGTCTTGGAGCCTGCATTCGACACGCTAACGGAAAATTATAAGATGAGCGTTACGAACAGCGTCTATCAGCTTCATTGGACGCCGGTAACCTTGGATTCGACCGCTACGATCGAGTTCAGCGTAAATGGCGGGGCATACGCTGGGATCGCCAGAGGAACCGCAACTCCGCTTCATTCGCTTCAAGTCGGCGACAACACGGTCGTCTTTAAGGTGACGGATCAGGATGGCGTTGAAAGGTTGTATACCGTTATCGTAACCAGAGCCAGTGCACCTACGCCTGGCGATGGCGGTGGTGGCGGTAATGGCGGTAATAGCGGTAATGGCGGCAATGAAGGGGGAAGCGCAACTGCACCTGTACCGTCGGATGGCTCGGACATTCGTACATCCGTGAACGGGAAAGAGTATTCGTTTGCAACCGGCAAAACGTCAACTTCGGGAGACCGCACGATAACGTCGGTTCAAGTCGATCTGGACAAGCTGAACAATGCTTTGAATCAAGGCAACGGACAAAAGCTTGAGATTCTTTCTCCGAAAGACAGCGATTTAAAGGTTGACGGATTGACGGCAGAAACCGTGAAGCAAATCGCCGATAAGGGCGCAACCCTAGAGATCATCAATCCGCTAGCGATCTATCCGGTTCCTGGCGGAAAAATGGACTTCAACGGGGTGTCCAAGCAATTGGACAACGCGGCGCTCGGCGATATAGCGGTTCATATCGACATAAAGCGTTCTTCGGATACTTTGATCAATAACGCAAAGAACAAAGCGTCAGCGGAAGGTTACGAACTTCTGGTCAACCCGGTCGATCTGGATCTCACCTTCTCGCATGGCAGCAAGACGGTCAGATCGGAACAATTGAACGGATATGCGGCGAAATACATCGCTCAACCGGAAGACATCGATCCGAACCGCATTACCACAGGCGTTATCGTCAATCCGGACGGCAGCGTGTTCCACGTTCCGACGGTCGTGACGAAGATCAACAATCGCTATTATGCGATGATCAACGATTTGCGCAGCAGCGGTTCCTACTCGGTCATCTGGAATCCGCAGGATTTCGACGACGTGAAGAAGCACTGGGGCAAAGCGGACGTGAACAATATTGCCGCAAGGCTTGATCTTGCGGGTACCGGGAACAATACGTTCTCGCCGGATCGGAACGTGACGCGCTCCGAGTTTTCGGAAATTGTTGGGCTCGGTTTGGGCTTGATGCGGCAGAACGCACCAGAGAACATGTTCCCTGACGTTCCGGCTTCCGCTTGGTATCGAAACTCCGTTGCGATTGCTACTGAATTCGATATCGTCCGAGGCTATGACGACGGTAACTTCTATGGTGACCAACAGATTACGAGAGAACAGGGAATCGCGATGGTCGCGCGGGCATACAACCTGATCGACCCGCAAACCTCGCTCAGCGAGAATCGCATTGCTGAACTGCTGGCGAATTATAAAGACGCGGCAAGCGTATCCGCTTGGGCGAGAGCGGAAGTCGCCCGGCTGATCGAAGTGGGAATCGTTCAGGGCAACGGGCCCCAACTGCTCAGTCCGCAATCGAATATGACACGTGCCGAAACGACGGCATTGATTGCAAGATTGCTTAAAACAACCAATTTGATAGACAAGTAAACAAGTTACCCGAACAACCATTGACGAGTTACGATCGTCGATGGTTGTTTTTTCGCCGATAGCTCCGTTAAGCTGAACCGTATCATAAGTAACGGCGAAATATTTGGTGAAATGGCTCTTTCGTAACATATCAAATCTTCCTAGCAACAATGAAATATTCCTGAGAGCTTTTCTTCAAGCAATCTGATTCGACAATTGAAAAACTCCCTTTCTCAATTGTATCGATTAAATTTCGTATTTTAAATGATCTTATATTCGGCGTTAGACCAACTCTACCTGCAATGAATAACAAGCTGCTTAGAAATTTCTTTTCTCCCAAGCATGGTATTGCAGAAATCAATAATCCTCCCGGTTTCAACAGTTCATTCATTCGTTGCAGAACGATATGTTCATCTTCCAACAAATGCAGAACATGGAAGGCCAAAATGGCATCAAATGAGCCTTTCTTATGCCTTTCATCGAAAATGGTCGCATGAGCGTAGTTTATGTTTGCGATGTTTCGCTCTTTTGCCTTTTTTTCTGCAATTGCGATCATATTCGAAGATATATCAATCGCATGAATCCCTTTCACATATTCGGCAATTTCATTTGCTATCAACCCAGTGCCACAGCCGAAATCCAAAACAATGCTGCTTATTTTAAGATGCGTTTTCGTTCTTTTTATTATATTGATGTAAGTCTGTTCATCCTTCATCTCGATTTGATCATATTGACTTGCTGTTTTGTCCCAGAAACGTTCTGATGCATTCATTTCCGTTACACCTTCTTTTCAAGAGCATCCGCCCGGTTGAATCCTTTAAGGATTAGCCATATAGCCAAAACCAATTGTTGAGAGGCTATTGGAACGTTCAACGTCATGTAGGTTGCATCGAGACCGATGAAGCGAATCATAAATAATAAGCTCGCCAATATGGACAATATAGATCCAATAAGACCCGAAACGGACAACCAGCGTGGGACGAATTTTGTTTGGTAAAATATGCAGTTAAACAAGAACATAGCCAAAACAGATGTCAGTGTCGTGGCCACATGATTCACCAAATCACGTCCTTCCCGTAACAATCCACCCAAGGTCTGAAAATACGAGTCATCCAGAGTTCCAACTTTTGCAAATTCGTGGCTTAATGTCAATAGCAACAGAAGAATGATTACACCAGTAATAATGAACACACCCGCAATGATTCCGAAAGCAGCAGATCCAAGAGCTAAACCTTTATTATGCTTACTTAGAACCGGATACAACGCAATAGGAATACCCACATATGCAACAACCATTAACAACTGGGAAAACGCTCCTATCAGTACCTGATTTCCATTTGTAGAAGCCTGAACAAGGTAGTCTGCTCCATCTATAACTGGAACAACACTAAATATACCTGTAACCAACCCGGCTAATAATAACACCCCGGTAATTACTGCAGACCTTCTGCCTGAATTTGTATTCTTCCTCATCATCCATGAGCCTCCTCATCCTTACCTGCCCTTATCATCATATTGAAAGACCTCTTCGATGGACTTTTCGAAGACACGCGCGATGCGAAAAGCCAGCTCCAATGAAGGTGAATAATTCCCCTTCTCGATAGCAACAATCGTTTGTCTGGTGACCCCGGCCTTATCAGCTAATTGCTGCTGGGTCATCTCGTTATGATGAAAGCGAAGATTCCGTATATGATTGCTGATCGCATCCTTTCCCATGTTAGACTCCCTTTCTATAAAAGTAGAATTGAGCGATACGTCCCAGTAGATCGGATAAAAAACCGAAGAAGATCAACACAAGAAACGTTAAGTAAGTTGGAAGATCCGTAACGAGTGGAATCATGGATAATATAAACCCGAAGAAAAACACATAAAGCGAAATCCGGTCTGCCTTCAACTCGATGATCTTATCCAACTCATCTTCAAAAGAAGGCCCATCTTCATTCGTGGCGATTTTATTGATGATGACAAACACGACATGAATAATAATCTTAGCTACAATCGACACCGGGAGCAGCACCAGAATGAAGGAACCCCAAAAACTGAAGTCGCTGGCCGAAGTGATGCTGCCTTCCTCGGCCTTGTTTACAGCGTATAAAGTGTAGAGCGTGAAGATGAGTAAACTGCTGATGATGGAAACAAAAATTTTTTTTTCTTGATAGGACATATTGACCTCCTCATTAAAGGAATCATTTCCAAAATGTAAACTAAACTATACATAATGTAATTAAAACCAGATCTTTTGTCAAGTTTGCTTTACACACATTTCTGCGCCATCAATGTGTCTACGATTGGTTTAGAGTCTTCACCTGTAGCAGAAGCGCTTTCTGGTTTACGTGCTAATGAAGCTCGCTACTTTATGAACAAATACAAGCATGAATTTACGGTTGCACCCGCCAGCGAGAGTCAAGAGAGCCTTGATTATGTGAACCGCATTTTGAAAGAACGCGATATTGCGTTTGCGGCCAAGCCTTTGGAAACATCGCGTTTTAAAGTGGAGAATATGGTAGAGTTCTTTAGTTATATCCAACCAGTGAGCGGAGAGGGAAGCGAGTCTACACTCTCAGAAATCGTGGATAGGCTTCGAGGCAAGCGTATTAATGAGCAGAAAAGGCCTTTCAAGTAATCCACCAAGTCGTTAATTTCACCAAACTCGAAATAAAGGATATAAGAGACATAATTCTGAAGCAGAGTAAACGTTGTTTTATTATCGGAGTAAATATGTATCAAATAATCAACGTCATTGATAAGCTGTATTACACCTTTTAATCCTTCCTCCGTATGCAATGACAGCTTGGGCGATTTACCCTTTAATGCGGAAGAGCTATAATTCCATCAAAAGCCCGTACGTAAATTTAGGTGAATTTCAAAGGAGGCCCATAGGAAAATGACCAGAATTCTTGTCGCAGACGACGATGCCCATATTCGCAAGCTCATAGCCTTGTATTTGCGGAACGAAGGGCTCGATACTGTCGAGGCGGCAGACGGTGTCGAGGCGCTATCCATCATGGAGAATTCGACTGTCGATATCGTTATTCTCGATATTATGATGCCGCATATGGACGGATGGGAGTTGTGCAGGGAGATCCGTCGTCTATATCCGGAAATTCCGCTGCTTATGGTAACAGCCAAAGGAGAATCGGGGCAAAAGGTGAAAGGCTTCCAGCTCGGCACGGATGATTATGTGACCAAGCCTTTCGATCCCTTGGAGCTTGTGATGAGAGTAAAAGCGCTTCTGAAGCGTTATCGAATCGTTTCCTCCCAGATCGTTCAATTAGGTGGAATCGTGTTGGACCGGCGGGCCTTCAAAGTGGTTCGACAAGGCGAAGAGCTCATATTGCCGTTAAAAGAGTTTGAGCTTCTGTTCAAACTGGCCTGTCACCCTGGACAGATATTTACCAGAGAACAGCTAATCATGCAAATATGGGGGATGGATTACGAAGGCGACGACCGAACCGTCGATGTCCATATTAAGAGAATTAGGGAGCGCTTCACCGAGGATTCCGAGCATTTCAGAATCGAGACGGTCCGCAGTCTCGGATACCGGCTAGAGGTGAAGAAATGACAAGGTCTTTATACGTCCGCGTCGTGCTAACGTTTTTGGCTGCCATGGGAATAGGCCTGATTGTCTCCGTTCTGGCGGGGCTCGCCCTATTCGAGAAAAAAATAGACCGAATCGGGCAGAACGATTTGATAGCCGCGGGCGAGGAAATCATTCGCGTCTACGAACAGACGGGGCCGGCAAATTTGGCTCGGTTTATGGATAGCATGGTGAAGCTGACCTCCTACTCCGTTCAACTATACGACGACTCTGGAGCCATGGGATCCTTCAAGTACAGCTCCGACACGAAAGATCTTGCGATTTCGCAGGAATCCATTCGGAAAGTAAGGGAAGGCGAGATATACCGGTCTTCCTCCAAGGATAAGGAGACGTTCATCGGGCTGCCTTTCCAAATCGGCGGTGAGCGTCAAGCTTTATTTTTGCGGCCCTCATCCAGGAACGAATCGACCCTCATTCACTTGATGTTTACCATCCTTTTATTTGTTCTGATTACGGGAAGCGCCTGCATTCTCATAGCCGCCATCTATGTTGTAAAACCGATAAAGACGCTTACTGCCGCGACTAGACGGCTTGCGAAGGGCGATTTCGACGTGGAATTGGGAGTGAAGCGCAAGGACGAGCTGGGAACTTTGGCTCAGAGCTTTAACGAGATGGCGGTTGGGCTTAAACAATTGGAGCAGATGCGTCAGGACTTTGTCTCGAATGTGTCGCACGAGATTCAGTCCCCTTTAACGTCCATTTCCGGTTTTGCGAAAGCGCTGAAGGACATAAAAGCAATTGCCGAAGACGAGCGCATTCAGTATCTTGATATCATCTTGGCCGAAAGTGGCCGATTATCCAGGCTCAGCGATAATTTACTCAAGCTCGCGTCCCTCGATTCCAATCACCATCCATTGGAGTACGCCACGTTTCATCTTGACGAACAAATCAGGCAGGTTGTCGTGAACTGCGAACCTCTATGGTCAGAGAAAAACATGGATATTGATCTGGATTTGCCTCAGGCTGTTGCAATAACGGCCGATAAGGATCAGCTCAATCAAATATGGACGAATCTGCTCGGCAACAGCATCAAGTTTACGCCGGAAGGCGGACTTATCCATTTTCAATTAAGGACTCGCATGGACGGATATACCGTGACTTTATCCGATTCCGGGATCGGTATTGCACCTGAACAACTGGACCGCGTTTTTGAGCGTTTTTACATGACGGACAGGTCCCGGAATCGCAGTGGCGGTGGCAACGGCCTTGGACTGGCTATCGTCAAAAAAATTGTCGCTCTTCACCGGGGTGATATTAATATGGAAAGCAAAGTCGGACAAGGCACGAAAGTCGTCGTTCATCTGCCCGCCATTCCGCCTGTCAAAGCGTAAACCAGTTCACGCTCCGTTCATATTTCTCCCATACTCTTCCGAATGTATCGCAACGACTACAGGAGAAAAGGAATTGGAGGAGACGGAAAATGAGCGTTATTGGCACGATCGATTCGGTAAAATGGCTGACGGTTTATGAGTTGGTTATGTGCATCATCAGTTTATTCGTATTGACGGTTTACGCGGTACCTATCAAAAAATATTCCAGATGGTTTGATTTTTTACCCAGTGTGGGTGTGCTCGCAGCCATTGCAAGTATCCTGTCCGGGGATATGACCCATTTGGCTCTGATCATCGAGTCGCTGACGCTAATCGTGTTTTTATGCACAATAAGGAGACTGTTAAAGCCCAAAGTCTGGACGGCTCCAAAGAAGAAAGTATTTAGGAGCGTTAGGAGCGTAATCTGCGTATGCGGAGTTGTCCCCATTGTGTTTGCGTTAGCAAACGCGGGGGTATTACGGTACAACCCGATTAGCGATTTTAGCGGCATGAGCTACTCCAAGGCGTTCGTGGCCATGAATGAAAGATTATCGCGGGAATATCCGTTCGGGGAATGGAAGAAGATCGAATGGAATGAGCGCCGAAGCAAGTATGAGCCTATATTCAAACAGGCCGAGAAAGACGAAAACTTCGATTTGTACTATAAAACGTTAAGAGAATATCTGTTTTCGCTGCGGGACGGACATATCAAAATTATTAACGATAATGTGTACGATGGGAATACGGTATTTAAAAAGGAAGTTGGCGGCGGCTTTGGACTAAGCACCGTTCAATTGGATAACGGCAAAGTTGTCGTAAGTCTGGTTTTGGAGAACAGCCCCGCGGCCAAGAGCGGAATAAAGCTAGGTGCGGAAATCGTCGCGTGGGACGGAAAAACGGGGAAGGAAACGTTCGACCAGACGACTTGGAACGAGAACAACATGGCTACGGATGAGGTGAAGAGGTTCAATCAGGGGCGATTTATGGTGCGCGCGCCGATCGGCAAGGAAGTACAGGTCGAATTTCGCAATTGGGGGGAGTCCGAGCATATCCGTACGAAGCTGACGGCTTATGACGATCAATTCGAGACGTTGAAGAAGACGAGAATCCAACTCACCCAAGCCGATCTGGATGCTTCCCCTATCGAAGGGAGAATTCTTGGCAACGGCTATGGATATGTGAAAATCAAGCATTTTCTCCCCGACTCAAACGCCACCTCACCGGAAAAAAGCCTGGCGGACCTATTGAAAATGTTCCAGGACAGGCACGCAAAAGGCTTGATCATCGATCTGCGGAACAATCCCGGCGGGGACGATCAGCTTGCCGCCAATCTGGCCGGTTTCTTCGTCAAGGAGATGAAACACTACGAATATGTCAGTTATTACAACAGATACACGGGGAAATTTGAACTGAACCGGAATGAAGTCGTCAAGGTCAAGCCCGTAAAGCCCTATTTCGACGGGAAGGTGGCCATCTTGATCAACAGCAGAACCGGAAGCTCAGGAGAAGGGATGCCTCTTGTTCTAAAAGGCGTACCCAATGTCAAAATCGTAGGGTTCACCTCAACGGCCGGTTCGTTCGGACTTATGAGCAGCCCGATCGAGATCAAGATGCCGGAAGGCTACGTCATCCAGTTCCCTGATGGAAGGTCGCTCAATCAGAACAAGAAGGTCCAGGGAGACGCCGACCAAACCGGAGTGGGGGGCGCGGTTCCCGATATCAAAATCCCCCTAAATGAAGAAACGTTCAAAGCAAGCATGATGGACGGGCAAGACGTCGAGTTGGAGTATGCAATCGAAGCGATGAAGAAATAAATAGACGACCGGTTTGGTTGGCCTTGCCCGTTAGAGATACCGCTTCAAACCTATTGTCTCCATTTTTATTATTGTATCACTGTATCCCATTTGAGGGCTGGGATCAAAAAAAACCATCTTTCACTCGATATTCCTGTAAATCACCATTTAAGCTATATTGCTTCCAATCAATTCGATGTGCAGTTACTTGCCATGCATGAATGAATGAATGAATTGTTCGTGATAGTTTCCAAACCGCATCAATGTAAATAAAAATAAATCAAATGATCAGGTATTTCTTGTATTCGGTGAAATTTTTGGCTTCACCGTATATAAAAAAGGCAGGGGGTGCCCTTACCCTGCCTTCTTGCGTGTTTTAGGTTTCTACTGTACTAAACTATCAAAATCCGGCTGCAATTTGTTCCGCAAAACATACAGCATGATGGCACCGACAAGGAATGCGACGGCATCCGCAATGACGAGCGACCAGACCACCCCGTGGAAGCCGTTCATCCGATTGGCGATATAGAGCACAGGAATCAGAGTAACTCCTTGAATAACGGACATAATAAACGCGGCCGTTCCTTGTGCTGTTGCTTGGAAGATCCCCGTAAACAACGTGGTCATTCCTGTAATGAACAAGGATAAGAACGTCACATGCAAAATGTAGCTGCCCATTTCTATTAATTGCGGGTCATTCGTAAATAAACCGATTAAGTGATCGGAAATCAGATAGACGATGACACCGAATACGACGGCTAACGCCACAATCGTTTTGATCGTAAATCCAATGGTTTGCTTCATCCGTAATTTATTCGCTGTAAAGGAAAAGGCAATGAGCGGCACGACTCCCTCGCACAAGCCCATCAGAATAAACTCAGGAAATTGCAATAAACGTGATGAAATTCCGTAAGCCGCTACGGCCGGCTCTCCATATTCAACAAGAAAACGATTTAAGATAAGCGACATTGCACCCAAAAAGATACTCATAATAAAGACGGGAACTCCGATTTTGAATACATTGCTCAGAATCTCCTTGGAAGCTTTGAACCATTTTACGGAGACGGTTAAGAATTGGCTCTTGTAACCAATATGGAAGGCGTAGAATGCACTCGCAACCAAGTTGGAAATGACCGTAGCAGACGCAACGCCGATCACATCCCAATGGAACACGAAGATGACGAACGCATCGAGAATAATATTGACGACCACACTGAGAATCATACCGATCATCGATGTGATGGCTGCACCCTCCGAGCGCACGATATTCTCCAGCGTGAAGAATAATACGACGATTGGTGAACCGATAAGCATAATCGTGACATAGGCCTTCGTGAATCCGAAGGAGTCAGGCGTTGCCCCCAGGCCATAAACGATGGGATCGATCAACGGGAGACCGACGGCCATCACAATCAGACCGAGAACCAAACTGCTGTAAAAAGCGAATGACGATACTTGCTTTACGTCATCATATTTTTTCTCTCCCAGCAATCGAGAGATGAATGTACCGCTACCCATGCCAATCAAGTTGCCTAGCGCCATGATAATTGCGAATAGCGGCAAGGTTAGCGCGAGTGCGGTTAACATGGCGGTATTGTGAAGTGTACCAAGGAAATAGGCATTCAAGATGGAATAGATGACACTCATTGACGTGCCTAGCATCATAGGTACAGCGAAGTGAGCTACGGCTTTCCCGACCGGGGCTTTTTCAAAGTAATGGAGGTTTTCTGCATCCATGCGGGTCACTACTTTCTTTATTTATTTATTTTGAGTTCAATCTTACAGTGTTAGTTTGAACCTTACAGTGTTAGATGATATCATGAACCTATGAACCTGTAAAGCATAAACTTACACTGTTAGATAAAAGGGCGGATAACGATGAAAAAACAGCAACCTCAGATTTCGGAGGATAGGATTTTGGAAGCCTCGTGGGAGTTACTTGGTGAGGAGGGGATCGAGAAATTCAGCATGAGACGATTGGCCGTTAGGCTAGGGATTCAGGCTCCCTCTATATACTGGTACTTTAAGAGCAAGCAGAATCTCTACCAGCGTCTGGCCAACCAGGTATCGAAAATCATTCTGGAGGAGTACCACTCCGAGGGGGACTGGAAGGAGCAGCTGAAGGGACTTGCGGTAACGGTCCGAAGCGTGCTCAGCCGGTATCCTTGCTCCACGCAGCTCATGATGTCGACGCTGCCCCACGAACCGGACATCATTCGGTTCACCAACCGTATGCTGCTCTGCGTGGAATCGACGCCTCTTGAGCAAGAGCAAAAAATACAAGCGGTTCTTACGATTATGAATTATGTCTACAACTTCGTTCTGGACGATTATGAGCACCAGCGCAATGTCTCCGCGATTCTTAAGGACCATGGAGCGGGAGCGCTTCCGGGTGAGGAAATGACTCGCCTTCTGGATTCCATGAGCGAGACGGATGCGGGACTGTTCCGGAGAATGTTCACGAACGGGCTGTTCAAACTGATGGGGACCGACAAGGCGTTCGAGTTCGGCTTGAAGCTGATTCTGCTCGGGATTGAGCAGGTGATAAAGGAGCAGGAGAAGTAGGAAGTAAGAACCGCCCATCCGGTGATCGGATGGGCGGTTTCGAAAGGCTTACCGTTTAGTCGCACCAAAATTCGCCCTATAGATGATACGGGGAACCGTACCATAAGTAGGTCGAAATTTGGATGCAAATCGGTAACCATATACGACAAACGTTATAGTGTGTCTCGCATCTCCGAGAAAGCGGCGATTGTACACGCAGATAATAGAGATGTATTCATGATAAAGGGAGAGCCCTCCGTTGCAGTCCCATACGCACAGTCGTTTTGGAGAAGGCCATAGGAGAAGTGGAAGCAGATTCAATTTCAAACGGGGCTCAGCTTGCATTAGACTGCTGAGTCTCGCCAGAAATAGAACGCTTTTGGGTTGTATGTTTATTTTGAAAGCTGAATTGAGCTGATCAGTTCATTCAATTCGGACTGTAATTGCAGGTGGAGTTTCTCTACGATCGAAAAATTGGTGGCTGCAACATAGTAGGCCTTAATTTGAGAATCGATGGCTTGGCTTCCGCCAGATGGGAGGTGGCCTCTTTCATTTTTGCCGAATAGCGCGCTTTAATACCGGCTATTTCGGCAGCATGAGCTTCATCTGTTCCAGGTGCTATAGTGCGTGTATACATATCTAGGACCTCATCCCCGTCCCGATCCGGGAAGTATTCATGCGGAGCGGTGCTGTCAAAGATAGCTGTTCGAAGCTTCGGGAATATCAACATATCCAAACTGTTCGGATCAAAGCCGCAATGAAACACTTGAACTTCGATTCCTTTCTGTTCGGCAGCGGAGGCAAGCTTTTTCAGCAGCGTCGATTTGCCAGATCCCGCCCTTCCTTTGATGAAAATCCGTCTTTCCAGCTGAGCGGTCAAGCTTTGAATAAAATCGAATGCCCCCCTCGGAGTCGCAGCTCCGAAAAATAAGTGGCGCGAAGCGGTTGGCGTATCGCTTTCATGACCGGCGTATAATTCTTGAATCAAATCCTGCGTAATCTGGTCCGCCTTCGAGAAATCCATATTTTCGATATAATATTTTTCCCACTCGTCATGAATCCGCAATGCCATTGCGAACGTTTCATACGCTTTTGAATAGGCGCTCTCAAGCTTGCCTCTAAGATCTTCTATCGTTATGAAGTGTTCCGGTAAAACAAGGCTGTTATCAAACGCTTCCTCGAAATGAATAAAGACAATTTCATCGGCCCCGCTATCCGAAAACCCCTGACAGACTCGCCCGTCGACAATACCAACCTTCAATTCCGTTAAAATGATGCCATCCAGTTCGTCGGGACGGAGAGGGGAGTGGAAGCATTGCACATGCAAGCCTTTATCCAGCAGGCTATCCGCCAAGCTTTGAATGACCGTCGATTTCCCCGTACCTTGGGGTCCCGTAAGGACAAATATCTTGTTTAGCCCTTCAAATGCGGATGTATACAAGAAATGAGCTCCGTGCGCAGTGTTGCCGTGGGCAAAATAGTGAGATGATTTTACTACCAACCTGAAACACTCCTTTGTGCCTATTCCGATTCGCAAAGTTTACAGAATAAGCATGATTGGGATAAGTGCCTATTCATTTGTATATTCCGCATTGTAATAAATGGTGTTCGTCCTCTCCCATGTTTTTCGCTATTTGTTGAAGGGGTTACAGAAGGTCCAGTTTCACCCGAATGCTTTGATAGGCGTAAAGCGGAAATGGAATTTCGGATTTGGGAAAGGCTGTAACCCCCATAGATCCGACTTTGGAATCAATTTCCTGATCGGACTTGCGTGAATCATGCGGCAATCTCTATAGTATAGGGGAACGACATACGAACGGAGAGGTAGAGGAGAAATGGAGAGCGAACACGTGCTTCAGCAAGATTTGGATGAAAAAAGTGAGTTTCAGCGGTTATTTCAAATGTATCTGCTGTTTGAGGAGAAAGTGGAACGGCCGAATGTGGAAGCCGTCCGGAATGCGTTAGAAACCCGATGCGGGAAAACGGATACCGTGTCGGCAGATGGCGCATTGTCGTCGTTTGCCGTAGAGGCCTATAAAGTAGCCTACCAGGAGGGGAACTTGCCAGCTCAGGTGATGATGGCAGACGTTACTCCTTTTCAACCGGAGACGATTACCGACTTGGAGCGCACCCAGTTTTGGACGATGTCGGATGCCGAGGACGTTCTGGAAAAATGCCGCTATAAGCTGCTGATCAGCGACTTCATGGCGTCGGGGCTGGACTATAAATCGCGCAGCGCCTTATTGGCGGATTGGCTGGAGGCTGCCGTAAGCCTGTTCCCGACCTGCAAAGCGATCTGGATTCCATCAAGCGGGAAATTGCTGCATACGGCCGAAATTGCGGATAATCCGTACGAAGGAGCTGCGCGGTTCTTGCAGTTCGGCATGAATATCCGCTATTTTACCATTCATGGGACCGAAGACAGCTTGATCGATTCACTCGGTCTCTTTGCGCTCGGCCTTCCGGATGTCCAGTACCACTTTCATACATTGGATCCGAATGACGTGTCACGGCATGCATTCAATGTCGCAGCCTACTTGTTTGAAGCGGATGTACCGGTGAGCGACGGCGAAACGATCGCCGGCTTGCTGAATGGGGAGATGGCGCCGGACGTGCATTGGCCTTGCAGGTTCGAAATGTCGCTGATCCAGCCTTCCAGAGAAGTGATGGACGTCAGTCCGGGTGAATATGCGGCAGGAGAACGGGAATAAGTCCGGCCGACGTATGACCGAGCACCTCGCGCCGAGAGTCGCGTGAGGTGTCCCGATCCAGCCGACGGAACCGGCATCTTTACTAACATGCCTGCAATATGATACGGCACGAAAATGAGCTGGCGGTATGTCCCCGCCAGCTCATTTTTAATGCTTTTATTTCCCCGGATATGACTACCGCCCGGGAGTGGCAGTCACTCGTGTTGCTCTCTTTTCTAAATACTAGGCTTCTTAACGACGGGAATTCAAACTTCCATTTTAGTACATGCAGTCGCCATGATCATTTAGACCAGAGATCTCTGCTCTTATTCGTGTTCGACGACCTGTTTGCTCTTAAATTTATCTGCTGCTATTTCAAATTTCCATGGCCCCATCATATCAATAATCGGTTTGGATACAGTAACATCCAGTTTTCCCGAGTCGTTAGGATCATAACTAACCGAGAAAGATTTCAACACGCCAGTTGTTGCATCACGTGCCTTGTACGATCCAAGTGTAGTATCTATAGAAACATCGAAATCCTTTAAAGAACGATTCAACTGTTGCGTGTTTGGCATCTCTACATATATCTCTATCAGGTCTCTGTTATCTGGCGACTTGAATTTTTTGAATTTAGTCAGTTCTACTGAGTAACCAGCTATGTCGAAGGATTGGTTTAATTGTCCTTCTTGTCCGTCCGGAACGTTGATCGAGAAATTGGCTTCCTCATGACCGACACTCATCAATTGCGGGATGGTTAACGTGTATTTCTTAACATCTGAGCCTCCCAAGTTGAAATAAATGTCTTTAAAAGGAATCCATGTGCCCTTGTTATCTATTGGATAGTCATTACCAAATTCATCCGTAACGCTGATGTTTTCATTCAGTATAATAAGATCACCTTTCTCAGCAGAACTATGTTCATTATATCTGAATGGATTCGAGTGTTCCGTACTTAAAAATATTCTGCCCTTATGACCTGCAGGAGTTGGAATAGCCGTAATCTCGAGATCATGGCTTTCCATGGAATTACCGATAGCGTTTAGGCTGTCAATGCTATCCACCTTGCTAAGTGGAATGGTAAATACCTCCTTCTTGAAATCATCAAAAGACAACTGTGCATAATCTTTAATATCAACATGACCATAGAACTTATGTGTGATTTTTGAAAAGGCATCGCCACCATATGTGGAAACATATGAGCTTTTGTACACCTCACCAGATTCGCTTATGATATTAATCTTATAAGAACTCTCTGTATATGCGTTCAATTCAATCGTCGTCATATCCTTTTGAACCAACATAGAAGTTATGGTAACGTCATGATTGCTAAGTTTAATATCAACTGGTTCTGTCAGCATATAAGAATCTGTGCTACTCTCTTGAACAACACCTATTCCTGGAATGAACTGCAGTGCCCTTTGAATTGCAGCTGAAAGATGCGGATTGAATGTAACTGCTGCGCTAATGGAGAGTACGCCGATCAAGGAGGCAGCAACCATTCGATTCATAACCCGCTTCCTCTTTTTTGGAGCAGCTAATGCCACATCCCATTCTTCTTTCGCTTGGTGAATGCCCATTAAACTTCGTTCATGAAGCATTGCAGGAATAGGGATTTCCTCTATGGCTTGTTTTATATTATTGCTCATATACAGACTCCTCCTTAACTATCTTCCTTAGCTTCTGCAAGGCGCGGTATAGTATCGTTTTGCTGGTACCGAGAGGGATTTGCAGGACTTCGGAAATCTCCCTGATCGTGAAATCATGATAGAATCTCAGCAGGACTACGCTTCGTTCATCCTCATCTAATTGTTCAAGTAATTGCTTCAATGAAATCGAAAGCGGCACATCGTAATCCTCATTACTGACAGCAAACTCTACATGTTCGGGCTTTAGATGAACGACTTCTTTCCGCTTACGAAGCAGATCGATTGCACAAGTAATACAAATTCGGATTAACCACGTTTTAAAATATTTTGGTTCCCTCAGGGTCGCAATTAGCTTGAATGAGCGATAGGCCGTTTCTTGGATGACATCCAAAGCGTCCTGTTGATTGTTCACGTACATGAAGGCTGTTCGATACAATTGCTGTTCATATTGCTGAAATAACGCGATATACGCATGGTGATCACCTAATCGTGCTTTATGTACGAGATTTTCGATTCTCCTCACCCACTTTTAGTTCATATATCTAATTAGACGTACCAAAGCAAGGAATGGCTTTATTATCCAATATTTAATTCGAGAAGATTGTTTAGAGGTATAATGGTGAAGTCACCAAACCATCATCCGTTTTATGCACTTATTTACCATGAGCAGGATCGCGGCCTGGGCTGGTTACGATCTATCGGCGCTGATCGGGCGCAAAATCAATGTCTCCCCCTTTACTTTTGAACGAAGCGGTGCTAATATTGATTTCGATAGTTATAGAACTGCGGAATGGATGCGGGGAGGTGCTAATAGTGGGAGAAAATCCAGAAGATATCGGGCAAGCGGTTAAAGTGTATAAAGCTTTGGGGGAACCAACCCGGCTGAAAATCGCTTTACTGCTCGCGAAAGAGAGCAATTTATGCTTCACCGCCGTCGGTGAAAGGCTTGAATCGGTTGCAGGCTCGACGCTATCGCATCATTTGAAGCAATTGACGGACTCTGGCTTGATTGATTTTCGCAAGAATGGATCGTTTATTCACTATAACGTCAATCGAGAAATAGCGGAAAAATTTGCGCCCTTTTTGTTGGCGTAATTTTTTTCGAAATCATTTCTATATATTTAGAACAGTAGAAATGGTGGGGCTCATACTTGAAGGAGATTTTGGCGTACGTGTCGACTTGGAATGATCCTTCAATGATCTTTGCTAATCATCCCTATTCCATATTAAGAAGGAGAGAATAACTATGAGCGGTCAAACGAATACGATGGAGATTGGAATGAGCACTTTCCTCCATGCTAATCCCGGAAATGGCGGTGTCTCGCATGCCGAGAGGCTGCGCCAGGCAATCGAAGAGGTGCAATTAGCAGATCAAGTTGGCCTCGACGTCTATGCCGTCGGCGAGCACCATCGAATCGACTATACAAGCTCGTCGCCTGCTGTCATTCTGGCCGCCGCTGCCGCTACAACGAAGCGGATCCGGCTCTCGAGCGCAGTGACGGTGCTATCTTCGGACGATCCGGTGCGGATATATCAGGACTTTGCAACGCTGGACGGTCTGTCGAACGGGCGAGCGGAGATCATGGCCGGGCGGGGTTCGTTCATCGAATCGTTTCCGCTATTCGGCTATGACCTAAGAGATTACGAGGAATTGTTTGAAGATAAACTGGAACTGCTGTTAAAGATTCGGGCCTCCGAAAAGGTGACCTGGCGCGGCGGTCATCGCCCGGCGGTTGACAACATGGGAATCTATCCTCGTGCACAGCAGGAGCCCTTGCCTGTCTGGATCGGTACGGGCGGCAACCCGGAATCAGCTGTTCGGGCCGGTTTGCTGGGACTTCCGATTGCCTTCTCTATCCTGGGAGGGGAGCCGCAAAGATTCGCACCCTTGGTTGAGCTTTATAAAGAGGCCGCCGTGAAAGCCGGTCACGATCCGAATAAGCTGCAAATTGCTACGCATTCGCATGGCTTTATTTCGGATACGACAAGAGAGGCAGCTAAGCGGTATTATCCTGTCATGGCCGAGCAAATGAACCAAATCGGTCGGGAACGAGGCTGGTCTCCTTATACACGTGACTCGTACGATTCAGCCCGCAGCCTGCACGGCGCTCTTTATGTCGGAGATCCCGAATATGTCGCAGAGAAGATCGTGCTGCTGCATAAGAACCTAGGCTTGACTCGATTCATGATGTACAACGATTTCAGTTCATTGCCGCATCGCGACTTGCTGCGGACGATTGAGCTTCTCGGCACCAAAGTAGCGCCGATTGTCCGTAAGGAGCTCGCCCGTCAGACGTAAGGCTATAACGCTTAAAGCAGAGTACGAATGCTTGGAACGAGGAGGCTTGATTGAGCCGAGAAATGAAGTCGGCGAATTGAGCATTATTTTTTAAATACTACTTCTATAGATTTAGATCTATTGAAATGAAAAGAGGAGAAATAGATGGGGAATTCATGGAAAATTTATATTCTGGCCATTGTCAGCTTTTTAGTCGGAACTTCGGAGTTTGTGATTGCCGGCATTTTGGATATGCTTGCAAGTGATATTGGAGTGTCGGTAGCGGCGGCCGGGCAGTTGATTACGGTCTACTCGCTTGCTTATGCCATCGGCACCCCGATTCTTATTGCACTCACGGCAAAAATGGATCGAAGAAAGCTTATGCTGTCGGCTTTGGGATTATTTTTCGTTGGGAATTTGATCACTGTCTCAACGACAGGCTACGGCATGCTGCTCGGAGCAAGAATTATTTTGGCGATCAGCACGGGGGTATTTATGGTCGTCGCCCTGACGGTTGCCGCCAAAATATCTCATCCTGGAAAACAGGGTAGCGCTATCGCCACAGTTCTGGTGGGCTTTAACCTCGCACTTATTCTAGGGGTCCCGCTTGGGAGGATCATTGCGGGCTCACATGATTGGAAAATCATCTTCACGGGAGTCGGAGCCCTGAGCTTGGTCGCGATGTTGGTCCTTTTGCTGACAATTCCGAAATCGGAAGGAGAGGCTCCTGTTCCTATTCGGGAACAGCTCGCCTTATTAAAAAGCCCCCGAATCACTGTCGCGCTTTCCATCAGTTTTTTCTGGATATTGGGTTATACGATGCTGTACACCTATATAACGCCGTTTCTTCTGGACATTACAGGAATGAGCGAAGGGATGGTAAACGTCGGGCTGTTTGCGTTTGGGCTGGCCAGTCTCATAGGCTCCCAAGTTGGCGGCTACGGTGCAGATAAATGGGGTATCCCCCGTACGATGATTGGAGGCTTGCTCTTTCACTCGGGAATATTATTGTTGCTGACGGCGTTCTCCCATTCGTCCATGGTCGTGTTGCCTTTGCTTATGTTATGGTCCTTTTTCGCTTGGTCGACGGGGCCGGTTCAACAAGTTTATTTAATCGGCATGGCTCCTCAGGCTTCGGGGATCATCCTGAGTTTGAACAATTCTATCGTGCAGTTGGGAATGGCCGTAGGGGCTGTAATTGGGGGTATCGTTGTAGACAGCATCTCTCTTGCAGCAGTTGGTTGGTTTGGCGGAGTCTGCGTCGCAATTGGACTCATCCCGGCTATTATTTCTTTATCCATGCGTCGCCGATCTGCAGGTGGCCGAACGAAACGGAGCGTAAGCTGAACAAATGATATCGGCAGAAGGAGACAGCGGTGAAAGGTGCTTTCTCTTCGGAAGTACATCAAATAACGATTTCCCCCAATCTATGCAACAAAAGAAAATACTTACGTAGGAGAATATCTTTATTCTATTAAATCAGATCCTCAAATCGTTAGGCGCCATTTTTTCGGGGAGTGTCTCAAAATTACTGCGATGTTAGGCAGCCATTATTGCGAACTATATATAACGCTTTGCTTTGAAGTCTGTCGGTGGTTGTTTTTATTGAGATTTACAAGGAGGCAATTCTTCACGTTGTAGAGATTTTGTAGAGATTTTGTAGAGACTTATAACGTACACTAATCAGGTAAATCTTCTCAATTATAAATATTATAAATAGAACTAAAACAGGCTGGTCATATCTAGATATCCTATTATCGGTGTCCTACACCTGAGAAGATTTTGTGAGATAAATCACAGCAAAACTATGATAACAGGAAGAGAGCCCTACTACATGTACTAACAAGTCAATCAGTATCTATGGAGGAGGTGAAAGGGAGGGAATTTACAAGATTTCGATGATTCAAAGGGCTGCTGGGATCAAGCAAATAGAAGATGTCTATTCGGTTGAGCGTTATCGGGTCGATGATCTTACTGTCGCTAAAAATTTCAGTAGTTTCGGGAATGGAGGAGAAATGTGTCTTGAAACGAAAACGCAGCATAGGTAAAGCAATACTCTCTCTCTGCCTGGCAATTATGCTTGTCTTGCAGACGGTGGCGTTCTCTGGAACTGGATATGCGGATGGCGCTCTAAGCGATTCCGGGGCGGAGGCTGTTATCGAAGCCGATTCGCCGAGCGTGGACGAACCGCCGCCAGTAACTAAGGCGGTGTACGACGTGCCGAACAATTACATAGTGATGGCGGGAGCCCCGTCGGACAAAACAGCGGTGTTTATAAATGCTAATTCAAACTTTCCGCTGAAGGTGACACAGGGAAATGCTGTTATTGATCCAAACGGTATTATTCAGGGTAGACAGCAATTCACGCTCAAGTCGGAAGGTCTCAAGGTACCAGTGAATGGTGATGACGCTAATCCGACAAATGCGAATCCCGACCTATACATTCAGAAGGGTGACTGGATTGAGCTGAAAAAAGAAGACTACTTCAAGGAAGTGGTGCTGCCGACAGCTACTAAAACCCTGAATGCACAGACTGATTCAGGTATGAAACAGCTCGGTACCGCCTATTTCACGCCGAATAGCATCAAGATTGCATTTAACGGTGATGACAACTTTTTCAACGGTGTCGGACGTGGTATTAACTTCAGCTTTGAAACTACTGCAGATGCCGATGTAACGGGAATAGACTATGGCAAAACAAAGCCTATCGACATCTTTGGGACAACTTATCAGCTAAATAACCCAGATGTTACAGCAGCGTATAGCATTACTTTAAGCTCGCCGGGAATGATTAGGTGGGATCAGTATAGTTATCGTGGAATTCAACGCGAGCAATTTGTTGAGGGGGCAATTACTTGGCAGTCAACCGTATCTGCTTTTGATCAGTTTGATAATACAATCAAACTGCGGCTGGACGGGAAGACGTTTTATACGAACCCTGCATCCTATAATACAGGCTTTGGAAATGTCCGCGGTATCTATATGGAGGATTCATTCAAAGTAAATGGTCAAAATGTAACTCCAGACATTGGGGCAGACGGATCGCTGACCTATACTTTCCCAAATGGAACAGGTGAAAATCCGCAGGTCGAATATAAAACATGGATTCCAAAGGAAGGCTATTATTACGAGCATAAGAATCCACCAGGCAATCTTGGTCGTAGCTATCGGGACATGCATGGTAAAGTGCAATTGAATCAGGGTGATGATAAGTTAGTGGAGGCAGGTCAGGAGATTTCTTTTGCTCCAGACTGGATTCAAGCTAGCGCTTCTTATGACCATCCTAATGAAACAATCACATGGACAGTCGTTGTGAACCAATATAACAAAAAAGGGTTAAAGAACTTTACTATCACAAATGAATTACCTGCTGGGCTGGAGTTTGAATCAGCTACATGGCAGACATGGGTGGATGGCGTTGCATCTGGAGAAACATCAATTAAACCAGATACGAACGGCGTTTATACCTTTGGCGATGTTGACGGTAAAGTGGAACTAATCATTAAGTCCAAAGTACAAAGCGGTTCCAACTTTAGAATCGACCCACGTGCCAACTGGAATTTGGATACGCCAGATGGCATACAGAACAACGATATCATGACCGGTACAAGACCTAACGCAGTGACGGATGAGGCAATTGTCAACATCGGCGCGCATAATTTTACTAAATCAATCTCAATTTCGATGGAGGATTATAACCTAGGCGGCGTCACATGGACCGTTAATTTAAATCCACAGTATGCGCTGCCGGACGCGGTAGTTTACGATGTACTCGTTCATGGCGGAGATCTGAACGTCCTGGACCGTGCAGTGGATGCAACGGGTGAGGTTGACGCAGCAGCGATTGCCAAGATTAAAGCGAATGTGACGGCCAACCAGCTATGGAAGCAATATCGAAAGGATACGCTTAATAGCGCAAATAAAGATCTGAATTTGAAGGCGATTCCTTTAACCGTTGACGGCAAGACCGTAGCGGACTTGATCAAGGTAACAGGATACACGGATCAGCCGGCTTCTTTCAGCTTCCGCTCTGTCGTAACAAATCCGGATATTCTGTTCAGACAAGATATTAACGTATCCAAGGGGCAAACTAACCGGGCCTTGCTGTTCGACGGCGGAACAGTGAAGACAGCGGACGGTGGAAACAATCTTCATGTGCGTATGCTGAACAAGGATATGCTCTTTGCTTCGAAGCCCTTGAAGGCAGATGGTACACCTGAAAATGTAACCCCAAATAATGTTGGTAGCTACATTAGAAACGACAGCAATGAAGCGTGGACGATTTCTGGCTATGACAGGACAACCAAGACGGTCACATTCCGTTTAGGGGTAAATATGCCTGGATATAACACAGAAGAAATGGCTAAGGACAGCGGTAATCGAGTCATTAGCAATATCAAGCTAGTGGACACACTACCTGAAGGCTGGGAATTCGTGCCGTTTTCTGAAGGCAAAGATTTTGAGCTTTGGAAAGGTTATTCGGACAATGGTAGTGGTACCGAATATGGTATTAGAAATGATGCCAGAACAATTATTGAACCAGGCACTAATGCTCATGTAGTAAACTTCTCCCATAGCGGAAACGTAGGAACGTTCACCTTCTCTAAATTGGAAAGTCCTTATGTCATTCTGGTGAAGGCGAGACCTTCCAATGCAGCTCTGGAGAAATATTTGGAGGAATACACTACAAACGGTACAGACAGGCAGGTGCTGTATAACAAAGCCGACCTACATATGACATGGGGCGGTGTGGAAAAGGTCCTCACCGAACAGCGCAAAGTTATTGTACCTATTCAGACCCTGGGCAAGTCGGTAACTAAGCCAGTTCCAGGGGTGCTGGAATGGACAGTGAACTATACCCCGCCATTCAACATGGAGCAGGGCGTGTTTTTGCAGGATACGATAGGTGCTAACATGAACCTGCGCTATGAAGAAAACGGAAAGCTTGTGCTGACATCGCCTAGTATGGCAGTTTATCCTGCTAAACTGACTGCCAGCGGTGCTCTGGAACGAGAGGGCCCAGCACTGGACCTAAGTGACCCGAATGCCGAAGTTCAGGTTGAAGCTGCACCAGGCGCGGGAGGTACCACAGTTCTAAAATTCAAAATGAACGACCCTAATAAGTTTTACCAGTTTGTGTACCAAACGGAGGTTGATCCATCTAAAGCGAAAGCCGGAGACAAGATGGGCAACGAGGTAAAGCTGGAGGGCGATGACAATCTGAAATCTGTCAGTGCCAGAAGCGAAAGCACGCTGGACAGCTCAGATGTAGCCGGCAGTTCAAGTTCCAATGCTCTATTACCACTGAAGAAGGTTGATCCTGACGGTAAGCCGCTGCAGGGTGTACAGTTTACACTGTATAAGAAGAGCGATGGAACGGAAGTTGCAAAAGGAACAACCGATAGCGGAGGGAAACTTAATCTGCTGTTCCCGGATCCGGGCTATTACGAGCTGAAGGAAACCTACATTGATCTGAATACCTGGCTGCCGATCACCCATGTGTATCAGGTGTATGTAGGAAATACGCCAGGCAAGCCTATCTGGGTAGATGGCGTAAAAGTAACCTCTGATAATCCGCTGGTCGTGCCTACGCCGGCCCAAGGTAAGCTGACCATCAGCAATAAGGTGGAAGGCAACGGCAGCGATTCTTCCAAGGATTTTGAATATACCGTGATCTTCACCGGCGAAGGCAAGGACGGGGAGTACACCTATAAGAAGCCGGATAATACGTCTGGCACGATCAAGAGCGGAGACAAGATCTTCCTCAAGGACGGAGAATCTGTTGTATTTCCGGCTCTGCCTGCAGATCTGGGCTATACGGTAATCCAGACAGATTATACTCCAGACGGTTACACGACCATGCCGGAAACGAGAGAGCTGTTCGGCACAATCGAGAATAAAGGTGACCACATGGCAGATTTTGTCAACAAGCGATACGTTAACGATCTGACCATCAGCAATACCGTAACGGGGGACGGCGCAGAACTGGACAAGCCGTTCAAGTACACGGTGACCTTTGACGGTGCGGGAAAGGATCAAGCCTACGATTATGAGCATTCAGACGGCACGACGGGCACGATCACATCCGGCGTTTCCTTTGAGCTCAAGCATGGTGAGACCTTTAAAATTAAGGATCTTCCCGACAATTTGAAGTATACGATCACCCAGGACAGTTACAAGAACGACGGCTACGTGACCACCCCTACAGGATTGTCTGATGAGGGAGTAATGGTGGGCGTCGATCGCGAAGCGGACTTCACCAATGATCGGACCGTCAACAAGCTGACGATCAGCAATACGGTCATGGGCAACGGCGGCGACAAGACGAAGGAGTTCGAGTACACCGTCATCTTTGAAGAAGCAGGCAAGGATGGAAGCTACGCGTATACGAAGTCGGATGGCGCGACAAGTACACCGGGCACGATCAAGTCTGGCGAATCCTTCACACTCAAGCATGGAGAGACACTGGAAATTGTGGGTCTGCCTAAGGATCTGAAATACAAAGTTACCCAGAAGGACTACACAGCCGACGAATACGTGACGAACCCTGAGGAACGGTATTATACCGGAGTCATGGAGGGCAAAGATGAAAATGCCCCGTTCACGAACGTGCGAGTCATAAAGGGCGGCTTGCTCATCAGCAACACGGTTAAAGGTAAAGACGATGACAAGAAAAAGCTGTTCAAGTACACAATCACCTTCACAGGTAAGGGAGATAACAAATCCTACTCCTATGAGAAGTCGGACGGCAGCAAGGGCATGATTAAGAGCGGAGAGACCTTCGAGCTTATAGATGGCCAGACTATCGTTGTGCAAGGACTTCCGACGTATCTCCAGTATGAGGTGGCCCAGGATGATTATACGAAAGACGGCTATGTGACGGATCCTGAAAGGCTCGTTCGCACAGGCACCATTCCGGAGAAAAAAGTGGCCGAAGCGCACTTTGTCAATACCCGCCCGTATCTGGAAGGCGTGCTGCGTGACAACAACACAGGCGAAGTCATTCCGAACGCGGAAATCATCGTGACGAACAAGAAGAACAACGAACAGAAGACGATTTGGACAAATGAGAAGGGTGAATATTCATTCCCTGCCGTAGCGGATACCGACTATACGATCACGTATACGAAGGTGTATCAGGTAGGCGGGAAGGATTTCCCTGTCGAATTCACGCAGAAGGCCACTGTGGACGTCAGCGTGACGGACGAGACCGTTCCGGCGGACATTACGGCGGTAGGGATCGTTCTGTTCAAGCAGCTGAATGGAACAAAAGCGCTATTCAACGATTCGTTTACCAGCCAGATGCATATCTATTTGAAGGACAAGGACGGCAATTATATTAAGGAGAACGGTCGTCCCAAGGCGTTCCCGATGGCTTCGAATGGAACTTTCTCCGTGGAAGGGCTAAGCGAGCAGAAGTACACAATGGAAGTTCGCTATAAAGCTGAGACCGGCGAGGAACTGCTCCTCAAAGTGACGCAACTGGACGTGAAAGCTAACGGAGAGCTGAATATTTCCGAGGAATTGGTCGACCCTTACGGTACGGTTTATGATGAAACGACAGGAGATGCCATCACTGGCAAGAAAATTGACGGAGCCAAAGTTACCCTGTATTATGCGGATACGAAGCGGAATAGAGATAACGGCCGCATTCCGGATACGAAAGTAACGCTTCCTCGAGTTCCGAATTTTCCGCCGCACGACAACGAGAGCCCGGAGCAGGATAGCGACGCCAATGGTTTCTATGCGTACATGGTGTTTCCTGAAGCGGATTACTATCTGATCGTAACGAAGGACGGATATGAGACGCACAGGAGCGATACGATTTCTGTCGATTATGACATAATAAAATACGACGTGCCAATGAAGCCGATCCGTTCCGGCGGCAACTCCGGCAACGGTAACGGTGGAACCGACAACGGTAACAATGGAACCGACAACGGTAACAACGGTAACAGCGGAACCGACAACGGTAACAACGGAACCGACAACGGTAACAACGGAACCGACAACGGTAACAGCGGAACCGACAACGGTAACAACGGAACCGACAACGGTAACAATGGAACCGACAACGGTAACAATGGAACCGACAACGGTAACAATGGAACCGACAACGGTAACAATGGAACCGACAACGGTAACAATGGAACCGACAACGGTAACAATGGAACCGACAACGGTAACAATGGAACCGACAACGGTAACAATGGAACCGACAACGGTAACAACGGAACCGACAACGGTAACAACGGAACCGACAACGGTAACAACGGAACCGACAACGGTAACAACGGAACCGACAACGGTAACAGCGGAACCGACAACGGTAACAACGGAACCGACAACGGTAACAGCGGAACCGACAACAGCAACAACGAAACCGACAACGGTAACAACGGAACCGGCAACGTTGGCAACGAGCTGGACGATACTCCGAAAACCGGAGACAACAGCGTATCGCCAATCTTCTATCTGGCTTTGGCGCTGATGTCCTTGATGACGATCGGATTCTGTCTACTCGGTAACAAGAAGAAAAAGTACATCCAGTGACCGGAAAGGCGGTAAGAAAATGAGCAAAACTAAAAAATTTCTTATCGCCGTTTCCTTCCTTGTGTTGGTATTTTCTCTCGTCAGTTTTGCGAGAACTCTCTTGCAGAATTATGCTGAGCAGCAGAAAATCGAAGAGCTGACAAAAGCTTGGGAGGAAGGGTCGGACAAAGGCGGAGGGGATGCATTCCCCTCCCTTTTGTTCAATAAGGCGAATGAGCCGGTCATGCTTCCCGAATTTCGAGGGCTTTACGAGAGGAACTCGGACATCGTCGGTTGGCTGAAGATTGACGGCACCCAAATTGAGTACCCGGTCATGCAGAATCCACAGGATGCGGAGTACTATCTCAATCATGATTTTGATAAAAAGGAAAACAAAGGCGGCCTCCCCTTTTTGGACGCGCATAGCCGGACCAACGGTTCGGACATTTTGCTGATTCATGGACATCACATGAAAAGCGGCTGGATGTTTAAGGATTTAATGAAATACAAGAACGAAAGCTTTTATAAAGAGCATGCTTCGTTCCAGTTCAGCACGCTTTACGAAAAGGAAGAATATGAGATTGTTGCCGTTATTCTGTCACAAGTTTATCGCAAATCGGACGATGTTTTTAAATACTACCAGATTGAGAATGTAAGTGCACCCGCCGAGTTCGATTCGTATGTTCAGAACATCAAAAAACTCGCTCTTTATGACACGGGCGTAACAGCCCGGTATGGCGACAAGCTTATTGTACTGTCCACGTGCGAGTACTCGACCGAAAACGGCCGGTTAGCGGTGGTCGCCCGAAAGCGTTAATGACGATGTTGAAACACGGAGTCAAGCTGTTTTATATCGTGTTCTCCCTTGGAGGACGCGATTTTTTTAGGTTTCTTTTGATCCAGTTTAGGGGGTACCCGTTTAGGTGCCCTTATTTTTCGATGGATCCGTTAAGCTGAAACGTACCATAAGTGACGGCGGAAAATTGGGGTGTTGTTGAAGTTTGAGATTGTTGGCGAGTGTATGAGATAGAGGACATCTAAGTTATAATTCGCCACACTTTGACCCCTGGTTTCGAGCACTAATTCAACATAATTTATTTTTAGATCAGTAGCATAAACAGCGCTCTAAATTTTATGGTGCTTAAATTCACACTGGACCTTAAAATTAGCATGATAACGAAGTTTGAAAAACTTGTGGACTACTTTATGGTTGAGAGGACGGTCTTTGTGTGGCAAAAAAGAAAATAGTGAAAAGAATCAACAAGATTCTCCTGACTGCGATCGGCGGAATTGCACTTATTTTGGGTGTTTTGGCGGGTTATGTTTATTTCTTCATGCTTGAAAAGCCTGCTGAACCGGATAAATGGGCTGCTGCAGAGCGCTATGTCTGGAATAAAATCAAGTTTGACCAGGATGCACAAGTAATTTCTGCCGACGGTTCGGAATACTATTTACTTGCCAATAAGGGAGCAGCTACTGAAGATAAATTGATCATTTATTTTTCTGGGGGCGGTGTGGCCTGGGATGCGGTGACTGCCGCGCAGCCGATCAGTCTGAGTAATGTAATGAAGAACGGTGAGATCAAATATTACTTTCCGAACATTCCATTCTTTAAAGTAAGTACGCTTGGCGGCCTGTTGAAAAATAATAACCCCGACAATCCGTTCAAGGATTGGAATATTGTATATATCCCTTATTCTACTGGTGATCTGCATATCGGGAATGCATCCAAGGAATATACGGACGCCAAAGGCAAGCCGTTTACAATGCGTTACAACGGTCAAGCCAATACGCGCGCAGCATTGGAATGGATTGCAAACCACTTCGCTGCGCCGGAAAAGATCCTCATTGCGGGAGAAAGCGCCGGAGGATTCGGAGCTGCTTTCTGGGCGCCTGAGATTGCGAAACGCTACCCGGATGCCCGCATTTATCAATATTCGGACGGCTCCTACTTAAATGTCGACCGCTGGCCGGATATTATCGATAACGAATGGAAGGTCAACTTTGCAGAAACCTTTGGTTATGAAGTCAACGGCGATTTGATTTCGTCCGTATTCGCGGCGAACCGCAAGCTGCTCCCGGACAATGCGGTTCTTTTGCAGTCCAATACGCTTTATGATGAGCTGCTGTTCGACTTTGAAAAGGATCTGAATGGTGACGTTTTGGACGATGGCGAATATGTGCATCGCTGGTCGGCCCGCATGTTGCAATCTGCCGGAGAGCTAACTGAAGGATTGCCAGGCTACTATTATTACATCACGGATTACGGTCTTAACGAGAAGACGGGCAGGACACCACATACACTCTCCCCATTAAATCATTTTTACACAGCCGAACAGGACGGAGTAAAGCTGATGAAGTGGCTGGACGATGCCGTGAATAAGGATGAATATTACTCCGTGGGTCGGCATTTTGTAGAGAAAGAGGGCTGACACTGTCGGTTATAAGGTTTATCCACCGAAATGTACGATCTAAAGTTATGTCGATGGTAAAAAGTAAAAACGGCTCATTCTAAGTCAGAGATGAACCGTTCCGGTATGGTTTAATCCGTCGTATTAAAGAGATAAAGTATCCAGCGGTATTTCAAATGCACGTTTAATAACTAACCCGGCAGCAAGCTTTGTTTCATCCGGTTTGTTATGAAGGTGGATCAATTGTACGTTATTAACTGTCACAGGTAACTGGTGCATCACTCTAGCTTTAATCTCGTTGAACATTTCGGGACTGATGGTAGGAATGACTCGCCCAGTCATAAGCAAACTGTCTGGATTTATAAATGTAATGATATTGGTAACGGCGGTCGCGATGCCATCAACAATTTTTTCGTATAAACTAAGGAACTTAGGATCTCCAGTTCTTATGCCTTCTGCGAACTCCTCTAGTGTGCATTTGATGGATACACTCAGTCCGCTGCTGGAAGCCAACGTCGTTAAGCATCCGGATCTGCCGCAATGGCATGGATAGGCATCTTCTCCATAGAAGCCTTTATAATGCCCGAATTCACCTGCAACAAAGCTTGATCCTGCCATAATTTGTTTATTGTGGACGATTGCGCCGCCTGTACCATAATCAAACTTAATGGTGATATTGTTATTGGATTCCTTCAAGGAGCCGTTCATATTCTCGTTGACAGAGAGAAGATTGACATCGTTCTCGATATACACGGGGATGTTATATTTGTCTTCAAGCAGCTGCTTGAGCGGCAGGCGATGAACGCCTATGCCGGGGGTCCGCAGAACGATGCCATGCTGAGAATCTACCAGGCCCTGCATACTGATTCCGATCCCTTTTACTTTGGAGGTGTTGGGTACCTGGGTGAGCAGCTCATCAATAACTTCATGCAACAGCTGCATCAGCACATCTATAGAACCATATTTATTGCTCGTGCGTTCTGCTGATGCGACAGCCTCTTGACGCAGGTTGTATACTTTTCCGCGAATGTATTTGCCGGCGAGCTCAAGCCCGATGGCATAAAAGTGGCCGCTGTTGATATGAAGGCCGACTCTTTTCCTTCCGCTGCCTCCCTCCAAGTCGATAAGCTCCCCTGTCACGATTATTTTTTCCTTCAACAGGCGATTAACGATATTGGTTACCGTTTGTCTGCTTAGTCCAGTCTTTTCCGCAAGCTCTACGCGAGAGATCGGCCCTTCTGAATAAATGAGAAAAAGAACCTTCTGCTGATTAATTGATTTTAATAACATATGACTAGTTGGTTTGACCGAATCGCTCACGATATGCATCCTCTTTCCAACAACGTTTTATATAATATAGATTCAAAACATTTGACAAATTAGGAACATACTTTGCTTCAAGTGTAGCATTAATACGAGATGAATAAAAGTTGCAAGTTAGTAAATTCAACTAACATTCCTTATGAATTTCCAAAAAAAATGACGATAGATGGCGGTTTTATGCAGTATGATGCAGCCCATACGAAAGCTCTTAATCCAAAAATACTAAAAAAACGAAACGGATTGTATTGACATTGTGATAAAAAAAGATATTATATTTGTAAACTGATTTGATTAAACATAACAAATTAACGCCTAGAGGAGCAAATAATGGCATGGATTGGATGGATAATTGCAATAGCGGCGATGGCGGTGCTGACTTACATATGCTGGCTGCATGCAGTTAAGTTGAAACCTGGTAAAGCAGATGCACTTATTGTACTTGGCTATGTATCTAAAGACGGCCGAATACACCCTTTGCTTAAGGAAAGACTGGATGAGGCTTACAAACTATTTCGGCAGTATGGGCACAAATATATCATTGTATCGGGGGGAGCGGTTGGTTCACGTCACTCGGAAGCGGAGCTGATGAAGAAGTACCTGGTTGAGAAGGGCGTTCCGGCAAAAAGACTATTAAAAGAAGACGAGTCATACAACACCGTTCAAAATTTAATCTTTAGCAAGCAATTGATGGAGCAATACCAGCTAAAATCTTTTATTATCATAACAAATTTATTTCATATCCGCCGCACGAAGTATATTATGCAACGTCTTGGCATAAAAGGCGATTTCTGCGCTAATCGAAGTCTTAGAAGCATTGTGGGATTTCAGATGAAATTATCATTTTTGGAAATTCGGGCATTCCTATTAACTCTCCCAATTATAAATAGGGTAATTAATGATCAAAACAATTGATAAAAGGGTTGACAACGGGCCAATTAGTAATTAATATGTAAGCGTTTACAGTGCATATAGGAGGTGAGGCTCCAGAGGTTATAGCCAGTATCTATTTACAAATTATTTACCCTGATTTGATTGCTGATTAACAAAACATAGTTATGCTTAAATAGTTAATCTAATTTATTTATTAATTAATGGGGGAGCGAAATAATGTTTAATGGAAAAATGAAACGATTCATGAGCACGGGTGTTGCAGCGCTATTATCTTTAACAATGCTGGCTGGTTGCGGTGGTAACAGCGGAAAGAACGAGGCTAGCCCAAGTACAACTCCTGCTGGTTCGGATAAGGCGGGTGTATCTGCTGAAGTAGATGTTTATGAGAATGGATTGCCGAAGAATGAGGAAGTAACGCTAAAGGTAGGCTTCTTTGTAGGAGGATATGGCCGGGAGTGGTTCGATTATGCAGTTGAATCGTTCACAGCCAAGTATCCCAATGTCAAAATAGACATCACGGCTTCAGCTGATATGAAGACGATTCTTTCTACAAAAATCTCGGCAGGCAATGATAATGACATGTTTGATCTATTCAATACAGAGCCGTCTGGAGGTATTATTGGGCTCGCTGAAGCCGGCAAGCTTGAACCAATGGATGACATCTGGGAGTTCCCTCTTCCAGACGTACCGGATAAAAAGGTCAAGGATCTTATGATGCCTGGCATGTACGAGTCAACGCCGCTGATCAATGGGAAAAGGTATGAATTTACTACGGCGAGCAGCTTTGGCGGGTTGTTTTTTAACAAAAAGCTATTCGAAGAGCATGGCTGGAACCAAAACCCGAACACATGGGACGAATTTAAAGCGCTTCTAGCAGACATTAAAGCGGACGGCATTGCTCCAATTACGTTCCCAGGCATTCATCCAAGCTACCATAACTGGGCTTTCGGAACAGCCAAAAATTTTGAGTTGGCTGATATCAATAGCCATGTCGATGAATTTATCGACAATTATAGAACTTATGGTCTGCCGCAATATACAAATCCAGAGACGGTTGAAACCTGGACGCGCTTCTATGAGCTTGGCAAGCTGGGATATTTTGCAGAAGGACTTCCGGCATTGAACCATACGCAATCGCAAATGCAGGTTATTCAGGGGCAAGCCGCTATGGTATCGACTGGGACACATGTCGAGAATGAGATGAAGGAAGCAACGCCTGCGGATTTCGATTGGGGTTTCATGGCTGTTCCTTTCAGAGATAACACCAATCAAACGCTTTGGATTCGAAGCGGAACTTCAAACTTCAACTATATCTGGGCAGCTAAGCCGGAACTAAACAAAAAGTGGGCCAAAGAACTGATCGCATGGCTGGTTACGCTTGAAAATCAACAATTTGCTGCCGAAAAGGCAGGCGCTTTGCCAATGCGCAAGGATTTGACGGAAGATCCTGCCAGAGCGGCTAACCTTTCCAGCTCTGCTCAATCTGTTCTGAAGTACATTGCAGATAATAATGCTCAGACTTTTAAAGCAAGCCGGTCTATCAACATTTCCGATCCGAATCTTGCTCAAGCAGAAAAATTGATGAATGAGAATATTGTGAAATTTGCTATGGGTATGCAGGATCCGAAACCGATTCTGGAGCAAGCTGAAGAGCTGCTGAAGAAAGCTCTAGAGGCTGAAAAGAAATAATAAGACGTGTTGGAGCGGGGGGCTCATCTCCGCTCTTCCGTTTTAACTTCTGAGATCCTGTAGGCTTCGCACTGCAAGTGACTTATAGTACGTGTTCTAAAAGTCGGATTTTCAGCACCGAGAAGGTTGGATAAAGCTAGGGAGTGAGGAGCGGAGCGTACGTTTTGGGTACGTGAGCACCGGAAGGCCCGGCTGAATTCAAGATTCGATGCCGAGTTACTTATTGACTCACTTCGTGATCAAAAGACGACTTTTTGAACAACCTCTTATAAACGTCTAGTAAGATAGGAGTTGACCTCTTGTGTCTGATTCAACCGTTGTGAAGACACCAAAGACCGCTATGCGCAAGCTTATGGGTCTAGATAAAGCGAATACGCAGAAGTGGATATTTCTGTTCATAGCCATCGTGCCTCCCTTTGGCGGCTATTTGCTGTTTACGTTGTTTCCGAACATTCTATCCGTTTATTATGCGCTGCTCAATTGGGACGGGTTTACGGATGCAACGTTTGTCGGGCTGTCCAATTTCGTCACCGCATTCCAAGATAAATATGTATGGCGCGCACTTACCCACAACTTGATTCTTATGATAACAGTGCCTTTCTTTGTTATTATCATCTCCCTGCTCCTTGCCTATTTAATTACCAATAAATCGTATAAAGAAAATAAATTTTTGAAGGTATTGTTTTTCTTCCCGAACGTTTTATCTACGGTCGTAGTCGCTCTCCTCTGGGCTTTCATTTATGACGGATCGTACGGTTTGCTGAATGGGATTCTAAAGTTCGTCGGAATTGATACCGGAAATTTCTATTGGCTGGGCAATGAAAGCACGGCGCTTGCATCCATTATCCCGGCATGGGTTTGGGGCGGCGTCGGCTTGTACGTTATTATCTTTGCCAATGCGATGCTGGGGATTCCAAAGTCATTGTACGAAGCGGCGATTCTTGAAGGCGCCGGACATATGACACGTTTGTTTAAAATTACAATGCCGCTTGTTACGCCAATTATCCGCGTCAGCGCTTTGTTCCTTGTCGTCGGCACAATGAAGGGCTTCGAAATCATCCTCATTATGACGAATGGGGGGCCATTCGGGTCGACGGACGTCATCGGCCTCTACATGTTTAACTTAGCTTTTGGCGTAGAGTATCGGAATTACGGCTACGCTTCCGCAGTCGGTATGATTCTATTCGTCATATTAGTAACGGCAAAGCTGTTAATCGATAAATTTGTGCCGAACAAAGGCTACGAGTATTAGTTTCCAAATGAAGGTTCGGAGGGATATGTTTGAAGGAAAAACGAACGTTAATGGACATTGTGTGGCGTCTGGTGCTGTATGCCTGGTCGCTGACTATAATATTTCCTTTAATCTGGGTTATTTATGAATCGTTAAAAAGCAATCCTGAGTTTTTTAAAGATATATGGGCGCTGCCTTCGGAACTAAGATTGCAGAATTATTCGAAGGCTTGGAATCAATACGGTTTTGGGCAATCACTCTTAAATACCCTTTATTATGTTGGCGGAAGTCTGGTCCTTGGACTTTTCTTTACAACACTTAACGCCTATGCGCTTACTAGAATGCAGTTCAAAGGTAGAAAATTGATTTGGGGCTTGATTATGTTGTCCCTGTTCCTGCCGGGCATCAATGCGCTTGTACCCCAGTATGTCATTATGCGGGAACTGAGTTTGACCAATAGCTTGACCGGATTAATTCTTCTGTCCAGTTTGGGTGAAAGCGTGTTCTACCTTATGCTGCTCGGAGGGTTTATGAGCTCTTTGCCGATGGAGCTTGAGGAAAGCGCAACGATGGATGGCGCTACATTATTCCAAAAGTTTTGGCGTGTTATCGTTCCTTTGTCTACACCGGGAATTGTAACCGTTGGCGTATTCAAGTTCCTAGGGTTCTATAACAATTTCTTAGCGCCGTTCATCTACTTGAGCGATCCCAAAAAATATCCCATTGCGGTGCAAATGTATTCTGCCAATAAGCAAATGGAGTTTACTGCGGATTGGGTGACTTTGTTTGCCGGTGTAACCATTGCGATGGTACCGTCCATTATTATTTATATCTTATTCCAAAAACTTCTTATGGAAGGCGCGACCATGGGAGCGGTGAAGGGATGAATACGGTGCAGCAAGTGAAAGCGAAATATAAGCTGATTGCATTGGATCTGGACGGGACTCTTCTGACGGATGAAAAGCACATTACGGAAGAGACCAAGAAGTGGCTTCAATATGCAGTAGATCAGGGTGTTAAAGTAATGTTCTCCACCGGGAGAGGCTTGCAAACTGCCAAGGGCTTCTGGGACGAGCTTGAGCTCGATTCCCCGATGGTGCTGCTCAATGGCGCAGAAGTTTGGGAGGGACCGGGCAGGCTTAAAAAGCGAGTCTTCCTCCCTCGGGACACGGTCCGCGATATGCACGCCATTGCTGCCAAGCGGGGCGAATGGTACTGGGGCTACAGCGTGAAAAGCTTGACGGGCGACAAGGATTGGACTCCGGAGATGTTCGAACGGGATTGGATGAAATTCGGCATTGGCAGCAATGATCAACAGAAGCTCGCGGAAATTAAGGAAGAGCTGCTCAGTTGGGGGACGCTTGAAGTTACCCGTTCGGCCCTTAGTAATATGGAGATTTCAGTTAAAGGCATTACGAAGGAAAGCGGAGTACGCGAGGTTTGTCAGATGCTTGGCTTCTCTATGTCCGATGTAATTGCTATGGGAGACAGTGATAATGACGCGAAGCTATTGAAGGCGGCAGGTCTCGGTGTGGCGATGGCTAACGGTGAAGATTATATCAAGTCAATAGCGGACGTAATCACGGCTACCAACAATGAGGACGGCGTTGCTCAGGCGATTCGGAAATATGTATTCCAAATGGAGTAAACACAGCAAACAGATTCTAGTAAATATAGTGAGGGAGTAGACATAGATGGCCGTTCAATCGAAAGAGATAAACTTAGATCAACTGGGCGGAACTATATACCCGGAGACAACAAATGGCGAACAGTTGAAATGGCATTCTCCGCTTGAAGCGCCCTTTCACATCGCGGGCTTCCCTTGGCTTGCACAGGATGGGATTTACAGACGCCTGCCTTTGGCTTCCGGGGCTGTCTTGCCGCCCGCGGTTGATACGCTTGCTTATTGTACGGCAGGCGGGCAAATTCGCTTTCGCACCAATTCCTCAAGGCTGGTCATAAGGATGCGTCTTGCCGGACCGGCCAATATGTATCATATGCCGCCTACCGGGCAGTGCGGGGTTGACTGTTATCTTGGAGAGCCGGGAGAGCAGAGCTTTATCACCACGGCTAAATTCAAGCCAACGGAAAGTGAATATGAATCACAGCTTTATCAGTGGGATACAAAAAAAGATGTGGCCGTCACCTTAAACATGCCGCTCTACCAAGGGGTAGAGGAGGTGTGGATCGGTGTAGATAAGGATGCTGTCATAAGCGATGCACCTGCCTATGCAAGCAGTAGACCCGTCATTATATATGGAACTTCGATTACGCAAGGGGGATGCGCCTCCCGGCCGGGTATGGCTTATTCTAATATTCTCAGCCGTATGATTCCGGTGGAGTTCGTAAATCTTGGCTTCTCGGGGAATGGAAAGGGCGAGCCGGAACTCGCGCATATCATGTCGGAAATTCATGATCCGGGGCTATTCATTCTTGATTATGAAGGGAATACGGGCGAAGCCGGAAACATCGCACGAACGCTGCCTGCCTTCATCCAAATTTTGAGAGAGCGGCATCCCGAAGTTCCTATATTAGTAGTCTCAAGGATTAGCACTGCAGAAGATCAGTTCTATACGGAGAGAAGGGAGCTTCATGATCGCCGCAGGCTGATTCAGATAGAGAACGTTGAACAGAGGCGGACAGAAGGAGACTGTAATCTCCATTTCGTTGACGGTTTTAAGCTGCTAGGCGATGATTTCGTCAATGATTGTACGGTTGACGGAACACATCCAACGGACCTCGGATTTTTGCGCATGGCACAGTCGCTTGCACCTATCATAAAGCGATTGTTGCGACTGTGATTAACAAGATAGATGATATGAACAGCCTTCAGACGCATTTTTAGTTTAGGGGCTGTTTGTTTTTCTAATACCTGTATTACCATTTAAGCCGAAAAAGGAGAGGATTTTAATTGAAGTCCCAAAGAAGAAGTCTGCCTTTTATTGTGATGGCTTGTTTCATTGCGGGGGTTGTTAGTCTTTGTTACGGCATTAATGTATTCGCGGCGTCTTCAGATAAAGAAGATGGTGTTTCTAAAAAAGATAGAGCTAAGTACTTAGGAGCTTCACTGTTCAAAGGTCACATGCATACCCACACATCTCTCAGTGATGGGATATTGTTGCCTAATGATGCTTACAATTTTGTGAAAGCTAATACAGACTTTGATTTTTATGCAGTGACTGAACACGACGTGACTTATGACATCAGTACGGGCAGTGATTTTATTACGGATGTTCAAGACTCTTATTCAGAAGAATACAAGTTGCTGCATGAGCAATCAGATGCTCACAATCGTGATCACGAATTTATTACGCTGCCTGGTACGGAAGTGACTTGGTATGATGAAGCGGGCCATATCAACTTATTTAATGCCCCATGGTTTGCAAGAACACATGGAGTAGGTGCGGATGGCACTTGGGGCTGGAGCGACATAAAATATGATTTGCCAACCTTTTACGCAAGACTTGCCCAAGATCCTAATGCGATTGCTCAATTTAATCATCCACGCTCGTCAGGAAATTGGAGTTTCAATGAATTTAAACATTATAACCGGGATGTTGATAGAAACCTTAATCTGATGGAATACAAATCCTCCAATGATTTTGCAATCTATACCAAGGCGTTAGATCAAGGCTGGCATGTTTCACCTGTGTTTGGCGGAGACGAGCACAAAGGAAATTGGGGAATGGTCCAGCCCCATGTGACCGGTATGTGGGGGGATAATCTAACAAGAGAAGGTCTTTACGAGGCGATGCGAAACCACCGCACCTATGTATCATTTGATCGTAACTTAGAAATGGCGGTTTCAGCAAAAGGTCAGATGATGGGGGCGATCCTTCCAGCCAAAACAAAAGAAATTGAACTTAAAGTACGGATAAATGATCCTGATGCTAACGATGATTTGGATAAAGTCGTTGTTTACAAAAACAGCGGTGAAATCGTCAAGGAGTACCGCAATATTGCCAGCAATCAATTTAAAAAGGAAGTAAGCTTAGCAAGTAAAGATGGGGATTATTTCATCGTTAGAGCTTTCCAAGCAGACGGTGAAGAAGCTATAAGTGCTCCAATTTGGATTGGTGATGAAACGAGGGGCACGGTGCACGCGCCTGAAATTACGGTACATGGACAATATCCGGACACGATTAAGCTTGGGGATCAAGTGGAGGTGCTGGGCGCTTCGGCGACGGATAATCGCGGTCAATCTTTATCGGTGGAAACCATCGTTTTAAATGATAAAGGAGAAGTAGCCGTAGCAAATCAGCATTTCAAGGTCGACATGTATGGAGAATATTTCATTAAGTATGTAGCAACCGACTCTCAAGGAAATACGCGTGTTGAACTTATTCGATTACTTGTTGATCAACAAAAGCTAGATGCCGATAAAATTTTAAATGAATTTCAACCCATTGTTAATGTAGGTGCAAGCGAACATGAAGTGGGAATAAATGTAGTGACGGATAAGGCATTAGAAACGTCGTATGTTCAATATAAACCTGAGTCCGAGACGACGTGGGACCATGCTGAAGTGGTACAAGCGGAAGTCTCTTATTTTCAAGTCGCCTATGGTGATACGTTTGCGAAGAGTAATTATCGGGTGCTTGCAGCTCATGAAGCGAATTTAACAGATCTCGACTTAGGGGCTAAGTATGACTATCGGTATGGAATGTCACCGACTGGACCTTGGAGCGGCAGTTATAGCTTTAGGACCGCGCCAGCTTCAGAGGAAGCCGTCATGTATGTGATGGGAGATCTTGAAGTTCCAGATCGAAATCCGGAAAGTTTCCGACTGTTTAAAAATATGCTGGATGTTCTGCAGGAGAAAAATTCAAACGGACAGACTGTGATTCAAGTCGGAGACTTGGTCGAGAACGGCGGCAATATGTATGCCTGGGATGATGTGTTTAGCAACATTTACAACAATGATATGGGTCTCGTTTCTGCTCACATTGTCGGGGACCGTGAACGTGCGACGGAGCGGAAAATCGGGCCGTTCTCCGGGTTTTTCAACCTGCCGAAGAGCGGTGAAGGCAGTTACCGGGAAACGAATTATTCGTTTGATTATGGCGATATGCACATTGCTGTTCTGAATTCTGTGCTGGATTTCGACAAGCAGATGTCATGGCTGGAAAAAGATTTGCGGGCAACCGACAAGAAGTGGAAAATTGTGATGGGGCATTATCCTTATTATGGCGGTCAATCTGGCGATGAGACCGGTATGGACATGATGAGAGTGAAATTGTCTCAAGCATTTGAACGGCTTGGCGTTAGTATGTATATTGGCGGTCATGATCATGTGTATAAACGGACAACCATACGAAACGGTGTAAAAGATATATCGGAAGAAGCGATGAATTTAGGAACAACTTTTGTGACAGTTGGGTCATCAGGTCCAACGTTCTTTGATAACAAATCATTTGACTGGGATCATATCGTGTATGATGAAAATAAGCAGACGGGTGTTATTTTAGAATCAAACGATCAATCTCTCACGTTGAAAGCTTACAACAGCGACGGAGTTGAAATGGATTCATTTACGATTAACCAACCTGAAAATTATATGAGCTTAACGAGCGCAATTGTAGAAAATAACGTCTTGAAGGGCGTTGGGGTTTTGAATTACCCGAGCTCACTTGAACGTGTCACCGTTATCGGGGAAAAGCGTGATCATACAGGTGAACAGCTGTTGGAAACGGTGATTCAAGAAGCAACCCTAGAACACCTCGGACGTGAACAAATCATCTTATTTGACAACCCTCTTGCATTTGGCGATGAACATACGATCATCGTAAGATTGGTTAATAATCCAATCGATCAAGAGCCGTTAACGGACCCGTTAATAGCTAAAGAAGGAATGCTGGGCGATGGTTCGGAAGGCAACCCATATCAAATCAAAAGTGCCAGTGGACTCTATAAAATGCATGAGTTCCCGGACAAACATTTTATTTTAGATCGGGACATTGACGGTAATGGCGTGTTTTTTGAAGCGATTGGCGCGAATGGCACTCCATTTACGGGTACATTTGATGGACAAGGACATACGATATCAGGCGTTATTGTCTCTTCAGGCGGCGCGGGTCTCTTTGCCGTTAATGAAGGGACGATTCGAAATGTAGGCATTATCAATGCTGACATTGATGTGCGCCGAAGTAATGTTGGGATCCTGGTGGATCAGAATGATGGAATCGTGGAATATACCTACAGTACTGGATCTATTCGAGGCAATTCTACCGTTGGCGGTCTTGTGGGCTACTCGAACGGTATCGTTAGAAACAGTTATTCAACAGCTCGGGTCCATGCACGAGGCAAGCAAGCCGGCGGCATGATCGGGATTACGAATCGGGGGAGTACAACAGAACAGGTCTATACAACCGGAGCCGTAATAGCAGAAGAATCAAATGCTGGCGGCATCAGCGGATACGGATATAACCATACGGTCATTCGAAATAGTATGGCATTAAATCCATCTATTGTTACAGGTACTGCATCGAATAGAATTGTCGGCAGAGTTTTAGCTGGGGAGACGGCAACTTTAGTCAATAATTACGCCGATGAAAATATGTTTGTTAGCAGTGAGAACATTACAGTGAATGATCCGAACAATGAGAAAGGACAGGGGGTCAGTACCGAAACATTTACGAAGTCATCATTTTTCACAGAAACCCTCGGTTGGGATTTTGATTCGATCTGGATCTGGAATGAAGATGCCAAACGTCCATTACTGCAAAGTAATTTGGAGCAAATTAACGAAGATCATATTCCAAAGCCGAAGCTTGATCAGAACGAAGATGGGTACTACATCATTCGTTCGATTAGCGAATTAAAGACCATTTCAGAATTTCCAAATGAAAATTATATATTGGAAAACGATCTTGATTTTGAAGGGCAGCTATTTGAACCCCTATTTAAGGGGATGCCTTTCCTTGGCATTTTTGATGGAAATCATAAATCTTTAACCAATTTTAAATCAGAAAATGGTGGCTTATTCCATCTCAATGGCGGCATGATTAAAAACATAGCTATGGTAGATGCAAGCGTCACTGGCGGGAGTAATATAGGCATACTCGTTAACACGAACAACGGAAAGGTAGAGAATAGTTATGTAACGGGCTCAATCGAAGGCTCCAGCACAGTGGGCGGTCTAGCGGGCTATTCCAATGGCATCGTGAGAAACAGCTATTCTACTGCGGATGTAACTGCTCAGGCGAACCAAGCTGGCGGCCTAATCGGAATTACAAACGCAGGCAGTTTAACGGAAAACGTGTATGCATCTGGAGCCGTCCAGGCTCTTAAAAGCAATGCAGGCGGAGTGACTGGCTATGGCTATAATGATACGGTTGTTAAAAACGTTGTTGCTTTGGGTCCTTCAGTCGTGACGCCGACGATGGCGAACCGTGTGGTGGGACGAGTCCTTGCCGGGCATACCGCAACGCTTGAGAATAATTATGCGTTCGATGGCATGATTGTGGATAAAGAAGGCGAAAGTATTGCCGCTGCTGATAACAGAAAAGGTTTAGGGCTATCAAAGCAACAGGTTGAAGACCCTAATACGTATACCTATAGACTGAAATGGGATTTTGAGTCGATCTGGTTGTGGGATGATACGTTAAAGCGTCCGGTATTGAGCAGTAATCCTGAAGAGGCAAGCGAACCTGTCGTGCCTTTGGAAAGAAATGAAGCAGGTTATTACAAAATCAAATCCATTACTGATTTGAACGTTATGGAAAACTTCCCAGCAGAAAAGTATATTTTGGACAATGATTTGGATTACGCCGGACAACCGGCTGAGCCACTTTTTAAAGAAGTTTCGTTCACCGGTGTACTGGATGGCGGCGGGAAGAAAATAGTTAACTTTAATTCTTCGAGCGGCGGCTTATTCCATCTAAATGCCGGAGTGATTAAAAATATAGCCATGATAGATGCCAGCGTCACTGGCGGGAGCAGAATAGGCATACTCGTCAACACGAACAATGGCGAGGTAGAGAATAGTCTTTCAACAGGCTCCATTACAGGCTCCAGCACAGTGGGCGGTCTAGTAGGCTATTCCAATGGTATCGTCAGAAACAGCTATTCTACCGCGGATGTAACCGCTCAGGTAAGTCAGGCCGGCGGCCTAATCGGAATTACGAACTCGGGCAGCCTAACAGAAAACGTGTATGCGTCTGGAACCGTTCGGGCGATGACGAGCAATGCGGGCGGAGTGACTGGATACGGATACAATGATACGGTCGTCAGAAATGTCATTGCCCTGGGTCCTTCGGTTACGGCGCCAACGATGGCGAACCGGGTGATGGGACGAGTTCTTGCGGGGCACACCCCCACCCTCGAAAATAATTATGCACTTGATGTCATGATTGTGGATCGAGAAGGAGTTGCTGAAGGATACTTAACGACGATTAAAGGATTAGGTCTATCTGAAACTGAAATAGAGACTCCATCCACCTATACAGACAGGTTAGGGTGGGACTTTAACGCTATTTGGAGATGGGACGGTATTGTTAAACGACCTGTTTTACAAGCGGTATCAGAAGGCAACGAAGAAGAGCCAGTTAGCCTGATTGGGCTTGAGCTCGAGGGGCTGCTTACGCTGGCCGTTGGGGAGAGTGATCAAACGGTGACTACTGCAGTATACAGTGATGGAAGCCGTGAAAAGGTAGAGATAAACGTCACCTATACAAGCAGTGATCCAAGTATAGTGGAGATCAGCGCTAGTGGTGTAGTAACGGCGAAGTCGGAAGTAACAGCGCTCATCACGGCAGAGTATGATGGCTTGATTTCATCCTATGAGCTAAAAACCTTGACTCAGAAGCAAATCGATATGGAGGGGGTTAACCTAGGCATGGATTCTGAAGTCACGCTTCAGTTCACAAACTATGATGTAGTGAATAAAAATTGAAGTAGAGGCTTTTCCGAAAGACCTGGCCCTAAATAGCCAGATATCATATGTATTGGGCAGTTTAATGAAATGAGTCCGGTAATTATACCGGACTCATCCCTTTTTTTAATAGAAAATGACAAAAAAGTATCCCGACATTATAATTGTTACATATATCCTTTGGAGTCACTAACTAGGAGGGTGGCATGTGGTTTTAACCAATATATTATGATGGGGAGTTATTTCTACCGAGGAGGGATCAAATTCCGATGAATGTAGTCGTCAAGTTGATGCAAGAATTCAAAGACCGCGATATCCGGCTTAAGTTGAAGGGCTATCGGGACAAAGCAGAGCTTAGCAGGAAACGGAATATGGAAGCTTGGGACGACGAGAGGCTGCAAGCGGAATCTCTCCGGCTGAAAAAGGAAGCAAAATCGGGTATGCCTTTGGACGAGCTGCTTGTCGATGCCTATGCGCTAGTTTGTGAGGCAGCGAAGAGAACGCTCGGATTACAGCCCTACGATGTCCAGATCATGGCTGCCATCGCTCTGCACGAGGGATTTTTGATCGAGCAGCATACCGGTGAAGGAAAAACGCTCTCTGCTGTTATGCCTGCTTATCTAAATGCGCTAACCGGCGAAGGCTGTCATGTGCTGACTTTTAACGATTATTTGGCATATCGAGATGCGGAGTGGATGGGCCCGATCTATCGTTTCCTTGGGTTAACGGTAAAATCGGTTCAAGCGGGCATGGGATTATCCGAGAAAAGGGAAGCGTACGCCGCAGATATAACCTATGTTACGGCCAAAGAGGCGGGATTCGATTATTTGCGCGACACGATCGCACTAGACGAAGCCGATGCCGTGCATCGTCCTTTCCACTACGTCATCGTCGACGAAGCAGATTCACTGCTTCTCGACGAAGCTCGAGTGCCTCTAGTCATCGCCGGCGAGCCGGGCTCAGCCAAGAGTGACGGCATCCGTTTCGCAGAAGTGGCTAGGCAGCTTGAGCAAGATGAGCATTACGACTTCGACGAGTTCAAGCGGAATGTTTATTTGAATGAAGCGGGCTCTGCTAAAGCCGAATCGCTGCTGGGATGCGGCAATTTGTACGATAGCCATAATAGTCATTTGTTATCGTCGTTAAATTGCGCGCTGCATGCGGAATCGTTATTGAAAAAAGATGTCGATTACATCGTCAGGAATGGTAAAATCGAGCTGATCGACGAATATACCGGCCGCGTGGCGGAGAACAGGCATTTGCCGGACGGGCTGCAAGCCGCCCTTGCGGCCAAAGAAGGGCTGCAGTCCTTAGCCGGCGGGAAAATTCTCGGTACGATCACCCTTCAACACTTCCTTAGCCTATATCCGAAGATTTGCGGAATGACGGCTACCGCGCACGCTTCCGCAATGGAATTCGAAAATATTTATGCGCTGCAGGTCATGCAAATTCCGCCGAACCAGCCAAACATACGGATCGACCATCCGCACCGGATTTATACTCATAAAGAAGCCAAACTTAAGGCACTTGTACAAGAAATATCGTCCGTCCATAGGGCGGGGCGTCCGATTCTCATTGGTACGTCAAGCGTTGGGGAGTCTGACATGCTGGCGGAGGCGCTAGCGGCTGCCGATGTACCTTGCCATGTTCTGAATGCGAAGAACGACGCAAAAGAAGCCGAGATCATCGCCAAAGCGGGAGAAATCGGCGCCGTGACGGTGTCTACGAACATGGCGGGACGCGGCGTCGACATTCGGCTCGGCGGCGGCAACCCCACGCAAGCAGAAGTTGTCGCCAAGCTGGGCGGGTTGTACGTGATTGGTACACATATGCACGAAAGCGTGCGGATCGACAACCAACTGCGAGGGCGTTCCGGCCGCCAAGGCGACCCCGGAGCTTCCGTATTTTTCGTCAGCTTGGAGGACGAGTTGATCCTTCAATTCGGCATCGATAAAGCGATTCCGCCCATGTATCGCGATCTTAGGCAGGAAGAAGCACTCGGAGAGTCGGTGCTCTACAGCAAAATTACGCATATTCAGCGCGTTATTATGGGCCAAAACTTCCATATCCGCCAGGAACTGAATTGTTATTCGGATATGGTGGAGGAACAGAGGCGTATTTTATACGAGGAGCGTCTCAGAATTTTGAAAGGCGAGACAAAGGTGAGCCCTTCGGAGCAGCGGGTACGGCTTTACTATATCGACAAGTTCTGGGCTGAGCATCTGGCTTACGTTTCTTACATTCGCGAAAGCATCCATTTGACGAGCCTTGCTAATCGCAATCCGATCGACGAATTTCATGCGCAAATCATCCAAGCCTACGAGCAAATTCCGGCTAAAATAAGTAGAGAGTCGGCAAATATGCTCGTAAAGCTCGGAGGTTCGAATGATCCGGCGAAGTGGGAAGAGTTCGGGCTGAAGAGCCCTACTTCCACTTGGACTTATATTATCAACGATCAATACATGGAGTACTTGCAGAATCCCGGTTCATGGAACCCAGGGACGATCATCGCTTATTGGATTCGCAAGATGCTGAGGCCGGTATTCGGGTGGTCAGAATTTTGATCGGGACGAATACGAGCGAACGCTCGATTCAACCTGCGCTGAAAATGTTGAAGCGAAGCGTTGGCTCCGTGTTGACTTCGTACAATAAAGAATACATCGCAAGGACGTACAGGCCCTATGGCGATGTATCAAAGTTGAAGTGCTTTGAGTTAAATTCTGTTTCCTTAGAATCTGATTATAAAACTTGTTCGCTCGGACTTCTTAATTTTAAATCGGTATAAACATGCCACTGCCGCCAAAGCCATGGCGGTTTTTTTGCGCTCTTTTTGGAGATGAAGCGAAGGGCAAAGTGGTATGCGGAATCGGGTGGGTTCTGCTCAACTCAGGTTAAGAGAGATTTTGAGGCAGGTCATGCCCTTCATTAACGGACTAAGGATTGAGCTTTAGCTGGTCTCCAGAAGAGGTATATAGTTTCAACAAGGATTTCCATTTTCATAGTATGATAATGTTGAGAAAAGATGGAATATGTGGAAAGGTGAGAGACAATGAACGAATTGCAGAAAGAAGCCTTGGAAGAGATGAAAACGGCCATTCATAAGTGGTTTGACGAACAGGAGAATCGAACGAACGTAGAGGAAGTGGTCTTACGCACCACGCTGCAAGTAGGCATCTTTAACTTTGTCATGCTGGATTATCGGCCGGGGAGGACTGGGGTTGACAGTTCGAAATCTATGGGGAGCGCCGCTGGCAAAAAGTCGATGAAAGTTTCGCCCTTTACACGGGAGCAGATATTGCATGAGGTCCAGCATCTGCTGGTGGAAATCGTACGGGAGAGGCTGGACAAGTTGGAAACGTCGCCGCTGATCAATTACCAGTTTACCTTTCAAGGAACCTTCGCGACGACAGACGGGCTTGTGGAATTAACGGTGCTGAAAACGGTATATGAAGCGAAAAAGCGACAGCTTCTGGAGCGAATTCAGTCCTATATCGAGAAAAAACTGGAGAAGGGCTCTTACCCGACAAAGCCGCTGGAGACCTTCTTTTTGGCGCGTCATCTGCTGGATCCGTATTTGTTCCCCGAACCGGAAGCTGCAAAGACGATCGCTTTATTTGACCGGATTCAGGAGTTGAATAAAGAACGGGTTGAGGCTCTCGCGGAGCATCGAAGAGATATTATTAGGGCTTTGACGGGCTGGGCCGAGGATGTATTCCTGCCACGTTACTATGACGTCACCCGTTCCGAATACAGGACCAACGAATATGTGCTCAAGCCGGATGCGGTTCTTGAGAATAAGGATGAACCGAATCAACCTATTGACCTTCTGTTATACGGCGCCGTAATGATTATTCGTTATGAGCCGAACTACAGCAAATCTAGGGGGCAGACTTTCCTGGAGCTGGCGGAGCAGCTTGGCAGTGGCAAAGCCTTACGTATGTTGAAGGAGGGCAGCGACAGCTTCTCGCACGATGAAGTGAATATGCGCCATGAGTTGGTTGAATGCAAGGCTAACGATGTTTTTTCCCTCTTCACCATCACGATTCGCAAGGAAGAAGCCGGGGCGTATGAGCGGGCGATTTCGTTTATTCTCAATCTGCTTCGAAAGGGCTTCCCAAAAAGCTACAAAATCAAGTTAAAATCCAGTGTAAGAGAGTATTTGCCCATCAAGGGGCTAGCCAAATCAGACACGCACCGTTTGTTTGCGAATGCTCTGGCTTATTCCGAGCTGCATCCGTTATTGGAGGAATATGCTCGTGAGGCGATGGTAGAATTTGAATGGTATGAAGATACGGAGGACGAAAAAAGCGTCATGCCGGGCAGCTATGCTGTGTTCGGGCTGGGGCTTTCGTCCGAGCGTTATTTTCCGCTTGTTGAAGCTTACATGGACCTTGTGGATGATGAGCATCAGTTGGTGCATGACAAGTTCACAGCCGTTTTTGCCGAAACCTATGGCATAACGGAACGCTCGATTCCTACCATGATCGTCTGCCTGCTGCGCTCCCACGATTCGCTAAAGCTGAAGATTCAGCCGGAGCTGGAAAGCGAAGACAAGCTGTTGCTATTCGTACAGCAAATAGAGACTCTGTCGGATGATGAGGCTGAGCGGGTACTGTATCCGATCTGGGGCAAGTTGGAGAAGCTGGCTGCATTGGCTCGCAAGGCGCAGGAATCGCGCAAGGAGCTATTGCTTCGCCTGCTAAAGGCAGCGGGCATAGACTGATGGTGGCTCAGTGAAATGGCATTGATAAGTGTGCTTTTGAGGGATTAAGCGTAGTTAAAGCCTATGACCCCTTATATAATGAAACGATCTTATTTGGATAATTACAATGCTTAAAAGAAAGTGGGAGAAGAACATGTACATAAGCAAATGGTGGGGAGATTTAATTGGCGGTTCCGATGATTCGCTGGCATTAATAGACTATTTGGAACAATTGGACTCAACGGATGTGACGCTCAATCAGATTTTAGAGGACTTGGGTTTCGATGTTCTGCTTTCTGAGGGGGACTTGATAAACGGCGGAAGTATTGGGTTTGATATGAAAAATGCTAACGGCACGTTTCGAGCAGAACTTGATATTGCCTGCTCAGTTCTAATGGATCTTTCAGCCATTGTGTTGGAGTCTCATAAATCAGGCTATGTCGATTTGCATGATTTGGATGAGGCTAGGCAGCCGTGCAAACTTTATATAGATGCCTCCGAAGAAAAAAGGAACCTGCTTCGGGATGAATTGTACAAGTTTTCCCGTAATCCGCTGGCTTACGAATTATCCGAGCTTGTTCCGGCCGATGATATGAGAGAGCTTGCGGAAAAGACAAAAATGATCGCAGATGAGCTGGTATAAGTTAGTTGCATACGTTTGTGATAAAAACCCTTTGAATATGATTATGGGTCATTACAAATAAAGATGGTTGGCGTTTAAGTGCCTTGGTGAATTTTCGCCGATAGACCCGTTAAGCTGAACCTTATCATAAGTAGTGCGAAATATAAGATTTGGTGCCATCTACCGTTGAGCTGGACATCAGCGCGATGGAAATCGAAGATACGCGCTTCGTGAAAGTCCTAATCCTACCGCCTGAAATGACGGTCATCTCTGGGGATAACGAGCTTCTCGTATCCGTGTCGAAGCCTTAATGATATAAATGCTGTTCCATCTGTGAAGTGACTCTAAAAAGCCAGACATCATATATATTGGGCAGTTTATATGAAATGAGTCCGGTAATTATACTGGGCTCATTTTTATTTATGTTCGCAAGTGATTTATATTGGTCGATAAAGCTCTTCGATTTCGCGTTATAGATGATACGGTGGAACCGTACCACAATTATTTCGGTGGCCTTCTGTGCTTGTTATGTAAACTTGATTATAGCCACTGGATCGGGTTTTAAAAGGTAAGCAGCTTTGTAGTAGTGTTGATGGGATTGGATTAATAGCTTGTGTTCAAAATTAGGGCGCAAAAAAATATACTGGGAGAGCGTTACGATTTCGCTTGCACCTTACGTAACGTAATGTTTTACAATAGAGCTACCGGTACATAGCTAGCGCCAAAGAGTGGGGATGGTTCATGAAGAGACATTGGAAGGTCGGGGATCTCGCCAAGCTGACAGGGCTTACCGTCCGAACCCTGCGGTTTTATGATCAAATCGGGTTGTTCTCCCCGTCAGGACAAACGGAATCCGGCCACAGGCTTTACAATGAATTGGACTTGTCACGATTACACCAGATATTATCGCTTAAGGAGCTGGGGTTATCTCTCGTGGAGATTAAGTCGGCCTTAACTGGCGGGCAGATCAGTCCGCTTGAGATCGTGGGCCTGCAGATAAATCAAATCCAAGAACAGATCAAGCAGCAACAGAAACTATTGGAGCAGCTCAGACATGTATCCAAGCTTATGCAGGGCAAATCTGAATTAACGGTTGAAGATTTCACGAGCCTTCTGCAAGCGATGAAGATCGGATTTGAGAAACCGGTCATTGAGCGGCAAACCAGTTGGGGGCGACATTTGGACCTTTTGGGAGACTTTCTTGCCGAGGAGAGCGGAAATCCGGAACATAAGGAGGAAAATCAATGAACGAACGATTCGTCAAGCATGGAACCTTTGTTGTGGAGCGGACTTATGCCGCTTCGCCGGAGAGGGTTTATCACGCATGGGCTGATCCGATTGCCAAAGCCAAGTGGTTTTCGAAGCCAGACATCTTTGATTTCCAGGTTGGAGGGCGCGAGTACAGCAGCGGCGGGCCGCCCGAAGGGCCGATCTTTACCTTTGACGCCAGCTACCAGGAGCTTGTTCCAGAGCAGCGCATTGTCTATACGTACACACTGGATTCGGGCGGCGTACGCTTCTCCGTGTCGATCACAACGGTCGAGCTTTTCAAGGTGGAGGGCGGTACGAATTTGATTTTCACAGAGCAAGGTGCATTCTTTGACGGACATGATACGCCAGAAATACGAGAGCACGGTACAAACATCATGTTGGACACACTGGGCAAGGTAGTAGAAGGGAGGTAGGAACATGACTATAGGTGAGAATGAACTTATTGCTTCGCGCGAGTACGATGTCCCGCGGGAGCTTGTATTTCAGGCATGGACGACCCCTGGTTTATTGGCAAAGTGGTGGGGGCCGCAAGGCTTCACGAATACGTTTCACGAATGCGATATGAGGCCGGGAGGTACGTGGAAGTTCACCATGCACGGACCGGATGGCGTGGATTATCCTAACCATAACGTCTTTGTTGAGATTGTGCCGACGGAGCGGGTCGTGATTGATCATCTAAACGTTCATGAATTTCGGGTAACGGCTACCTTCGAGGGCTTCGATGGCCGGACCAGGGTCACCTTCCGTCAACTTTTCAAGAAAAAAGAGGAGTTTGAACAAGCTAAGCCCATCTGTATAGAAGCTAATGAACAGCAGCTTGACCGACTTGGCAAGGTGCTGGCGGAATTGGCCGATAGCCCTGTTAAACTGAACTAGACCAAAAAGCCTTAACCCTTATTGCAGGGCTAAGGCTTTGGTTATTCATTACGCTAGTCTCATCTTAAAATCCTGATAGCCGAACTCGCGTACGACGCGGTAATTGCCGTCTTTCTCCTGCACGGCGATGGCCGGCAGCGGCATGCCGTTGAAGGTGTTGGTTTTGACCATGGAGTAGATCGCCATATCTTCAAACACTAATCTGTCACCGTTCTTAAGGGGCTGATCGAAGGAATAGTCTCCGATGACATCACCCGTCAGGCAGGTCGGACCACCAAGCCGATAGGTGTATGGTTTCTCCCCGGCTTCGCCCGAATCGACGAGTGGCGGACGATAAGGCATTTCCAGAACATCGGGCATATGGCAAGTAGCGGACGTGTCCACGATCGCGATTTCAATGCCGTTTCGATGGATATCCAGCACGGAGGTGACCATATAGCCCGCATTGAGTGCGATGGCTTCTCCGGGTTCGAGGTAGACTTCTAAACCGTATTTCTCCTGCATCCTCTTAATGCAAGCTTCGAGTCTCGGGATATCATAGTCGTCTCTCGTGATATGGTGACCGCCACCAAAATTGATCCATTCCATCTGCGGCAGCCATTGCCCGAACTTGTCTTCGACCGCATTCAGCGTGGTCTCCAAATCATCCGAGTTCTGTTGGCACAGGGTATGGAAGTGTAGTCCTGAAACGCCTTCGAGCAGTTCCGGCCGGAAATCCTCTCGTTTCACGCCAAATCTGGACCCCGGCGAACAGGGGTCATAGATTTCATGTCCCTCTTGCGTCGAACATTCCGGATTGATGCGAAGGCCTACTTTTCTACCCGCAGCAAGAGCTTTCGTTTTATACTTTTCCAACTGGGAGAAGGAATTGAAGATAATATGATCGCAAATGGAAATAATTTCGTCGATTTCATCTTCACGATAGGCAGGCGCAAAGACGTGATTTTCTTTACCCATTTCCTCGTGACCCAGCCGCGCTTCGAATAAACCGCTCGCAGTCGTGCCGCTTAAGTATTGTCCGATGAGGGGATACATGGCGGTCATGGAAAAAGCTTTTTGCGCCAGCACAATCTTGGCTCCCGTACGCTGCATAACGCCGTTCAAAATGTTCAGGTTTTTTTCGATGAGTGCTTCATCGACTACGAAACAGGGTGTCGGTAATTCCTCGAACCGCATATTAGCGAACAAGCTCCGGCTGTTTCGCTTCTTCAGGCAATGCGTCAACAAGGACCGGATTGAAGTCTTCTACCCATGGAAGGCCCCATTTGTTCAGTTCTTCCATGAATGGATCCGGATCGAACTCTTCGATATTGAATACGCCCGGTTTATTCCATTTGCCCGTCATGACCATCGCTGCGCCAATCATGGCAGGCACGCCAGTTGTATAGGAGATGGCTTGGGAGCCCACTTCTTTGTAGCACTCTTGATGGTCGCAAACATTGTAGACGTAGTAAGTCTTGTCTTGGCCGTCTTTTTTTCCTTTAAAGATACAGCCGATGTTCGTCTTGCCCACTGTCCGAGGTCCCAGGGAAGCCGGGTCCGGGAGTACGGCTTTCAGGAATTGAAGCGGAATGATTTGTTTTCCTTCGTATTCGATCGGTTCGATGGAAGTCATTCCTACGTTCTCAAGCGCCTTTAAGTGCATGAGATAGCTTTGACCGAAAGTCATGAAGAAACGGATGCGTTTCAGTCCAGGCATGTTTTGCGCAAGGGATTCAAGCTCTTCATGGTAGAGCAGATACATATCCTTTTGGCCGACTTCAGCGAAGTTATATTCACGCTTAATTTCCATCGGCTTCGTTTCGATCCATTTCCCGTTTTCCCAGTAGCGTCCGTTAGCGGACACTTCACGGATGTTGATTTCAGGGTTGAAGTTGGTTGCGAAAGGATAGCCGTGATCCCCGCCGTTGCAATCCAGAATGTCGATATACTCGATTTCGTCAAAATAGTGTTTCAGCGCATAAGCGGAGAATACGCCGGTTACGCCTGGATCGAATCCGCTGCCCAAAAGAGCTGTGATTCCTGCTTTTTCAAAGCGTTCGCGGTAATCCCATTGCCATTTGTATTCGAATTTCGCCGTATCTTCCGGCTCATAGTTTGCCGTATCCATATAGTGCGTTTTGGTGGCCAGGCAAGCATCCATGATCGTCAAATCCTGGTAAGGCAGAGCCAGGTTCATGACGATATCCGGTTTGACTTCGTTAATCAGAGCGATCAGCTCATCTACGTTGTTTGCATCGACCTGTGCGGTCGTAATTTTGGTTTTGCCACCCTCCAATTTTGCTTTCAGCTCATCGCATTTGGATTTCGTACGGCTGGCGATACAGATTTCTTCGAAAACCTCGCTGTTTTGAACGCATTTATGAATGGCTACAGATGCTACGCCGCCGGCGCCAATGATTAGTGCTTTTCCCATTTTTCGATCTCCTATCCCAAATAAATTTTTTTAATGTAAAACGGCAACAAAAAAAGCAAGCGAAACACGCACCATGCGCATCACACTTGCTTTGATATAGTCAAATAATAAGATAGTCCCAATAAGCATGACCGGACAAACCTCTTGCTTGCTCGTCAGTCAGCTATAAAACTCAACGTTTTATAGAAAGGCGCTTAATATTCAAATATATCATGTTAGGATCAGAGTCTATATAGCAAATAATTACTTTTACCACTCTTATTGACCGTTTCACAAGTTGTGTGCATAAGCACTGGTTGTAAAGTAACCAACTTATAAAATTTGAGCTTTGAACTCAATCAATAAGGCAACGAAAGTTGCCAATCGGCAATTGACCCGGCTGTCCGTATGGCCTTAACTTCCTAAATAGAAGTGGTCAAAGATTATCTGCTTGGAAAGATCCTAAATATATTGACTATTCGCTTTCCAAAAATCATGCTATTTCATAATAGCAGGATAAGGATTATTGAACAAGGAAAATTTTAAAACAAAAGCATTTTTGCGGTGTTGAAAATAAAATGAGGCATCGTATTTAAGGCATTCAACACGAATAGATCCTGCCGGACTTGCTGTATTTAATTGGAAAGATTAATGCCCAATCATTCAATATAAGTGGTATTCTCTTATTAATCCGAATTTTAACACCTGAATAATGATGGTTATTGATTCGGCGGTGATCGGACTCTCACTTCCTTGCGAAGGTGAGAGGCTCGTCGCTTGCGTGGTTCTGCGGGACGGCGGTAGCTTGGACCTGGCACAGCTGCAGGCGTTTTGCGAACCGAGTCTCGCAAGATACAAATGGCCAACTCAACTGTTCATCCTAGATTCGTTGCCTCGAACGGTCGTGGATAAGGTGGACAAAAAGCAGCTACGCAAGCAATTATTCAATCTGATTCCGAAGAGCTAAGCAAAAGGAATAGTTAAGTAAACGTGACTAAAAGAAAGGGCCATCCCGTAAAGGATGGCCTTAAAACTTGCCGGTACAGACAGTGCGGAGAATCGTATCACAAGTGACGGTAAAGAGTAAACATGAGATTACATTTAATATAAATAAAATGAACATAAAAATAAGTAAAAAAGTAACTGTCGATAAGGGCGAAATATATGGATAAAAAATGAAAAGAACCCTCCGAATCTGGAGAGTTCTTTTCATGGAGTACCGGTCCACTTTCTCTTCATGAATAACATCAAAAACGCTGTCATGTTGGCGGGGCTTCACAAGACGCTGAAGACCCTGTTTTTGTCCTTTCCGCCAGCCTAGTAATCGACTCAATGTCTTGATCCGTTAATTGATCAAGGAAATGTTTGCGTATTGCCATGGAGACTATGGGACGGGCATCATCCAATGCTGATTTTCCAGCGGAAGTGATGACGACTTGAACACCCCGATCAGTGTCTAATGGTTTCCTCATCACAAGTCTGCGTTTTTCCATCCGCGTCAGATGATGTGATAATCGACTCTTATCCCAGTCCATCGAGTCGGCCAATTCCTGTTGGCGAAGGCTGCCGTTCCCCAAAAGGTCTAACCGATCCAATACCCCATAATCACCCTCTGATAGTCCTGTGTGCTCCGACATCTCTTTTATTACGCGACCGAAGATGCTCTGAAAGGAGCCTTTCCACATATGCCATATTCGCATTTCCTCTTTGTTTAGTTCGTTCTTATCCATAGGAACATAATAGCACGGTTGACGCGTCAACTACAATGTGTTATCGTTGATACAGGTTGATATATCAACCTGAGAATATATTGCAAAGATCGCACATCGAAATAAAAAGGGAGAGTGTTACTATGCGGGCCGCCCGTGCGCCCGTGCGCCTCGTGTTCCTCGAAGCGAACGGTCCGATGGGCAAGTTGTCGAACGAGGGCGGCCCGCTCCCCTGGTGATTTATCTCGAACGTGTTATCGAAGAGTACCCGTATTTCAGGAACCTGCTTGACCGCTTCCTCCCAGAAACGGTTGGGCTAATCTTTTTCCAAGAAAGGAACATTTATTATGAAAATCAACGTTAGTGCGCCTACTCCAGTTATCTCGGTGAAGCCGGTAGTGCTACCAGCCCCGGGCCGTGGTGAGGATCTGCAAGTACGAGTGTCTGCGCCCGCGATTGGGAGTGAATTGCCTATTATTGTTTTCTCGCACGGCTATGGCTGGTCGTTGGACGGCTACGGCCCGTTGGCCGACTTCTGGGCTGCTCACGGCTTCGTCGTCATTCAACCCACCCATCTCGACTCGAGGACACTGAACCTTCCTCCTGATGATCCCCGTACACCACGGATCTGGCGTTTCCGAGTCGAGGACATGAAGCGCACCCTCGACCAGCTTGATCTTATTGAGGCTTCCGTTCCCGGCCTCAACGGGCGCCTCGATCGAAGCCGCATCGCCGCAGCTGGACACTCCTGGGGAGGCCAGACGGTGAGCATGCTGCTAGGGGCACGAGTCCTCGATGCGCATGGCAGACCGGGAGAGGACATGTCCGACTCGCGGATTAAGGCGGGCGTGTTGCTGGCCACTACTGGCCGGGGCGGAGCTGACTTGTCTCCGTTCGCAGCCGAGCACTTCCCCTTCATGAACCCGAGCTTCTCGGACATGAGCACGCCGACCCTCGTGGTAGCGGGAGACCATGACCAGTCTCAACTGTCCACTCGGGGGCCGGACTGGTTCACCGACCCGTACTTCCTGAGCCCGGGCAGCAAGAGCCTGCTCACCCTCTTCGGGGCAGAGCACTCGCTCGGCGGGATCCCCGGCTACAGCGTCGCGGAGACGACGGACGAGAGCCCCGAACGAGTCGCCCTGATCCAGCGGCTCACGTTGGCCTACCTTCGCAACGCGCTCGATCTCGACGATTCCAGCTGGCCGGCAGCTCGTGCGGCTCTGGAAAATAGCGCCATCCCGCTGGGTCGTATTGAGTCCAAGTAAAGGCCTGACGGGCGGTGTCGACCCGACAGCCACGACAGTGCATACTCAAGGCGGCAACACGTAATGCTCGTTGATGTAGGGGGAATGTCGGATACTTTGCGATAGATCGGGCTCTTGCTGCTGCAATCCATTAGAGCGATGGGGGTAGTAAATGGGCTGAAGCCAACGCATTAAGTTAAACTGCAAGCGAATTTAACATGTTGGCATAAGGAAGCCGTTACCAGATAGGTTAGCTCAATATTTCAATGAAAATAACGAAGGAGCTGCCGCGGCAGCTCCTCTCGCAATTTTAGCCGATAGTGCCGTTAAGATGAACCGTACCACAAATAGCGGCAGGTTTTTTCAGAAGATCCCTCAGCAGGCTTGAAAAGACGTTTTGTTGGGCATGGGGTGGGGACTAAATTCGCTGGTATATCTAATTGCAGGGCTCGTTGGATTTCATCGCTGCGAAAAAACTGCCATGAAGGAAGGTCTTCTAGGACAATACTAACACTCTCGCATAATTGTCAGACAATCGTACAAATAGCGATGATGATCTATATAAATAGTTGATGTAGGACTAAATATTGTAGGACGGATTCTATATATTCATGCGAAACTAAATAGCCAGTCGCCGATAGAATATCACCGACTGGCTATTTAAAACTAAACTGGAATCACTTCATAGGCTAACTTCATGATGACATCTTTATGCTGTGGGTATTTAGCAAAGAGCTCGTCCTGTGTAAATAACTCAAAGTCCCGAAACTCAAAACCAGGTGAAACCATGCACCCTACTAATGAGAAGGTATCTTGATCCTTAACAGATGAACCAAAGATACAATTTTTTGGGACTAACACTTGCGGGACTTCTCCTTTATCCAAGTTTATTCCTAATTTAAACTCCTTATATTCTCCATTCTCATCAATAACATGTACTGTTAATGGACCTCCAGCGTGATAATACCATAGTTCATCGGATTTCAAACGATGGAAATGGGAGAGGTCATTTGAGCCTAATAAAAAGTAGATGCTTGTATAAAGCAATCTTGTTCCCTCAAAGGAAACGGACAATTCTTGATCTGAAGTTTTTTCCTCAGATTCAAACGTTCTTTTGTAATATCCGCCCTCTGGATGGGGTTCAAGCCCAAGCTTGGATATATAATACTCTGCATCATGTTTACTCATACATGTATACCTCCGGTTATGTGTGTACTATGCTGCAATGAAATTACTAAGCAGTAACCAGCCATGAAGTTGTACCGTAAGTGATGGTTAACTCCTTCATCATTGATTTAAGCATAATCTCATTATTACTTATGATTCATCAATATTTCAATTAATAAAAGCAACCCATCCTTGGGTGAGAATGAAGGCGACACGGGGAAAAAGGCGTTGGCGCAGCGAGGAGGGCTTATGTGCATGCTGCATTCGCACAAGCAGGCAGTCCGCCCCTAGCGTACAATGAACCATAACCAGTGAGCGAGGTGAACTTCCATGGAACAATCCAAAGAGGTGCTCGCACGGGTCAAGCGGCTGCAGGGTCAGCCGGTATGTATCACCCTGCACAGCGGAAAGACCTACGTTGGCTACATTACCGACGCCAACAGCAGTGGCTTGACGCTGGCCAGCACCGGAGCTCAGCCGCGGAAGCAAGGCTCCCGGCCTAAGCAGCGCAGAGCGGGCTCCCATGCTTCGGGTAGCCGTTCCGGGAGCCGGCGAAGCGGCGCGCGCAAGCCTTCCGTCCGTTCCCGCTCCCGCAAGCCCGACGTCCGGGTATCGGCCTTTCTGCCGATGATAGGCTCGCTGTTCGGGGGATTAGGCGGCATCGGCGGGCTTGGCGGCGCTGCTGCGGGATCGCTCGGCGGTGCGTTAGGCGGCGGCATGCGCCTGTTCGGCATGATCCAAAGATTTGTCCCGGTCGTGAGGATGGGATACGGCATGATCAAGTCCATACGCCCGTTTCTCGGCGCCGTTCAAGGCTTGATGAAGCCACCCGGAGCTGCTGCGGCAGAAGGCGAATCACCGTAACCGAAGAAGAAAGGAACAGCCCTTTTGGAAGGCCCAAAGGGGCTATTCGTGATCGGCGGCGAGCTGCTCTTAACGTCCTTATTTTTCAGCCGATCCTTTCCTTATCCAGCCGCTGAGCACGCCTCATTATTTCTTGCTCCACATCGTTACATTAAGGTGAAAGAAGGCCCCAACCAGTTTAGGTTGGGGTCTTCTTAATCTTATTATTATACGAGGTATTAGCACTTACCTGCTCACGATATTTTGTCGGGGTCATACCAGTTGCCCGCTTGAACATACTGCAAAATTGTGCATCGTTGACAAACCCAGAGTCTAGGGCAATTTCAGAGATCAGTGCTTTCCGATTTTTTAGAAGACATGTTTTTGCATATTCTATTCTATTTGTATAAAGGTACTTGGAACGCTTACTTCCATTTTTGTATTTGGTGGTGTTACTGGTTCAGGTCTCGATCTTCTCACGGGTGCCATAATAGCTTCGGGACAAACCGTTTTTTATTCTGTATTTTCATCTTCTATTATAAGTGGAATCCTTACATCAAGTGTTACCGTTGGAGTTAGTTTGTTGACTGTAAAGAAAATTCCACAAAGATATTTGTCGAAAATGAATTATGGATACCCATATTTCAAAAAGAGGTTATCGTAAATGATTGGGGGAGTGTAATAGATGAATACTATTAATAGGTTTATTTTAGATCTGTACCCTACCACAAAAATGTTAGCTGTTTTCTTTGTTATTATTTCAGCATTAATGTTGCCAGGTTATATATACCAGTATTCTATATTACCAATAATTATAATCATCGCTTTACTTGCTGGGAGATTCAAGTTATTTATAAGTGTATTTTGCAAAACAATCATCGTTATCGTACTGTTTATTTTCATTTTCCAAGTGTTTTTAATACCTGGGGAAACGGTTTTATATGAGTGGCGTTTCTTGTCTATTAGTAAAGAAGGCATTATGAATAGCTTACTGCTTACCTCTAAACTTATAGCCATAAGTGCATCCCTCATTTTGTTTTTTCAAATTACACAGATCAAGGATTTCATGTACTCTCTTGAAAAAATGGGCGTATCGAAAAAAGTAAGTTTTGTAATACTATCGACTTTACAGATAATTCCACAAATGAAGGCTCTGTCTAATACGATTGCCGATGCACAGCGATCAAGAGGAATTGAGACTGAAGGAAAGTTCTTAGTTCGTGTAAAGGCGTTTGTTCCCTTAATTGGCCCCCTTATTCTTTCATCAATACAAGGAACGGAGGAAAGGGTACTAACATTAGAATCAAGAGCTTTTTCCTCTAAAGTAAAAAAGACACATGTGTATCATATTGAAAAAACACCAAAAGATATGATCGTCAGAATAGCTATTATGCTGTTGTTTATTATTTTAATAATGAGGAGATTTTTATTATGAACGTAGTAGAGATTAAGAATCTATCATATAAATATCCCATTGAAAACAAGGAAGTTTTACGTGATATAAGTTTGAATATTGAAAAGGGCAAGCTTTACGCACTAATTGGACATAATGGTGCTGGAAAAACAACCTTATGCAATACTATTCGTGGATTTATACCACATTTTTATCAAGGACATCTTCGTGGTGATGTCATTCTTGAGGGCAAAGATATTCGCGAATGGACACTTAGTGAATTATCACAAAAAGTGGGATATGTGTTTCAAAATCCATTTACTCAAATTAGTGGCACAAAAGATACAGTATACGAAGAAATTGCCTACGGTTTGGAAAACCTTGGGTTACCAACAAAGGAAATTCACAAAAAAGTTGATGAGGTGTTATCTTTATTTCATATTGAGGGACTAGTAGATAAAAACCCATTTGAACTGTCAGGAGGACAAAAACAAAGGGTTGCCCTTGCGTCCATTATTGTCATGGAACCTGAAATTCTTGTAATTGATGAACCAACATCACAATTAGACCCGCAAGGTACAGAGGAAGTTTTTAAAATTATCGAGATCATGAAGAAAAAGGGAAAAACAATTATTTTAGTAGAACATAAGATAGATTTATTAGCAGAATATGCGGATGTGGTTGTTTTGTTAAAGGATGGGGAGATTGTTATGCAAGGAGAGACCCATGAAATTTTCACGGATGAACGTGTTCTCTCTCATAAAGGAGCTCTGCCACAATATGCTCTATTGGGAATTGAGATGGAAAAGCAAGGACTCTCTATAGATCAAATTCCATATACAAGAAAAAATGCAATTTCGACAATTCGTGAATGGAATAAGTTAAGGGAGGATAAAAAATGAATGGTGTTAGGTTAGAAAATATAACTTATAGATATCCTAATGGGCACACTGCTGTGGAAAATATCTCCATGTCTTTCAAACAAGGAGAGGCAGTAGCTATTGTCGGGCAGAACGGGGCGGGAAAAACGACAACGGTAAAGCTAATTAATGGTTTGTTGCGACCAACAGAGGGAGAGATATATGTAGGAGATTGGAATACAAAAGATTACACTACTGCACAACTTTCTAAAAGGGTAGGATATGTGTTTCAAAATCCAGACGATCAAATTTTTCATAGTGATGTATACAGTGAAATAGAGTTTGGACCCAAAAATTTAAAATTACCTGCAAAAGTTGTGAAAAAAAACACTCAAAAAGCAATAGAACTAACCGGCCTAGAGCCCTTTTTGAAGGAACACCCATATAATTTGGCTTACTCGATGAGAAAATTTGTTACAATTGCATCGATTATTTCAATGAATCCTGATGTTGTTATTCTTGACGAACCAACAGCTGGACAAGATTTACCATCATTGAAGAGACTATCGTCGATTATTTCGACTTTGCAAAAAGAAAATAAGATTATTATAACCATTACTCATGATATGGAGTTTGTAGTGGATAATTTTCAACGGGTAATCGTTATGGCAAATAAGAAAAAAATTGAGGATTCTGACAAAAGGGATATATTCTGGGATTTTGATGTTCTAGAAAGAAGTAGTTTAAAGCAACCAGCTATAAGTTCTTTAAGCCATGATCTGGGCATGAATGGGAGAATACTAAATATTAAGGAAATGGTTCAGCAAATGCAAAGTATTTGAATTCCTTATATTGGATAAATGAATATAATGTATAATGGCTTTTTGTAAATTGAAAGGGGAATTTCTTCATGACTTTAAATCGAGTTATTATTGATACAGATATAGGAAGCGATATCGATGATGCCATGGCTTTGGCATTGGCAATGAGATCACCGGAGATCATCTTGGAGGGTGTTACTACTGTGTACGGTGATGTTGATCTTCGGGCAAAGATGGTAAAGAAATTGCTTCAATTTGGAAATAGAGAAGATGTACATGTCTACGCAGGTATTAACAATCCGTTGCTGAATAATCGCGAAATTTGGATGGCCGGACATGAGGGAGAAGGTCTATTAACTGAGGAAGATGCTCTAGAATATGATAGTAAACATGCGGTTGATTTTATCATTGAAACCGTTATGAATAATCCCGGTGAGATTACCTTAGTACCGATTGGTCCCTTAACGAATATAGCAGCTAGCATCATTCGTGAACCCAGAATCGTTGAAAATGTAAAGGAAATTGTGTTGATGGGTGGGGTCACACGTTTTGGAGAAAGTGGACCTGAAATGAGACTTGTAGAGCATAATATTGTTTGCGACCCTGAAGCGGCATCTGTTGTGTTTAGAAGCAATGCTCCTATTGTGATGGTTGGCTTGGATGTTACACTAAAAGTTATCATCACAGAAGAAGAAAGAAGAAAACTTCATGACACAGGTAACTTACTTAATATAGCCTTGTCTACTATGATGAAAGGGTGGTTTGAATATAATAACGAACAGCATACGTACATGCACGATCCGCTAACAGTTGCCCTACTAATTGATAGAAGCCTAGTAAAGACAAGGAAAATGAAGGTTTATGTAGAGTATGACAATAGACCACAAACAGGACAAACATTGGCCATGCTTGCAGATGATGGAAATGTAGAGGTGTGCTTAGATGTTGATCAGGAAAGATTTATACAGTTATTAATGGAGCGATTAGTTGTAGAAAGGCTAGAATAAATCGAAGATATGTAGAGATTCCGCTTGGATTATCGGAGAATTTGTAACGTCTATTCTGAATGGGAATCTAAAAGGGCGTTGTTAGGAATGGAGTGGGGCATATTGAAGCCAATTATATTTGACGTTGATACCGGTATTGATGATGCATTGGCAATGGCTTACGCATTAAATTCTCCCGAGTTAGAGATACTTGGTTTCACAACGTGTTTTGGGAATGTGCCAGTTGAAGAAGCAGCTCGCAATACTTTAGCAGTTGTAGAGAAATTGGGTAAACATGTACCTGTATTTTTGGGAGCAGAAAAACCATTAACACGTGGTATGAAAGAACACTATCCAAAGCATATCCATGGTGAAGATGGATTGGGTAACACATTAGACGAGGACCCGATGAGAACTGTTGAAGCTGAATCTGCAACCGATTTTATCATCGATCAGGTGAAAAAGCTTCCAAATGAGATTACGATTATTGCGGTTGGGCCACTCACGAATTTGGCTCTCGCTGTAAATAAGTTCCCTGAAATTGTTTCTCTTGTAAAAGAGGTTGTGATAATGGGGGGTGCCGTTTATGTACCCGGTAATGTGACTCCATATTGTGAAGCGAATATAGTAAGCGATCCGGAGGCAGCAGATTGTGTGTTCCAATCAGGATTACCTGTAACTCTTGTCGGACTTGATGTAACGCTTGAAACGTTATTGCCTGAAGAAAAACTTGCTGACTGGCGTGCGTCAGGCAAGGAAGTTGCCCCATTTTTTGCTGATATGACTGAATTTTACATGAGTGCATATGCATCATCACATCCTGATATTGGTGGTTGTGCGCTTCATGATCCGCTTGCTGTAGGAGTTGCCATTGATTCTAGTTTTGTAAAGACAAAAAAATTGAATGTTAGGGTTGCTACAGAAGGGGAAGAAACTGGTAGAACCATAGGTAGGCATAGTGGCGAGCCAAAAATTCAAGTCTGTACGCAAGTACAATCAGATCGGTTTTTAAAGCATTTTCTAGAACGTATATTCTAAAGTAAGCACCATTTTTTGCACAACGTAACATGCAAAAGACGTCTGATTTTTGTTTTAAAGATATATTCTGCTTATCAGATACACATCGCTGACTGTTGAAGAGAAGGGCCATTAGCGCCCTTCCTTTTTTATTTTTTACTTCTTCAGGGGGGGATTTGTGTCATTAGTTGTCGAGGGACAAGAACATGTATCCTTAACCGTGGCAGCCTTTTTTATAAAACAACTTGGGGTTTTAGTTGTAACGTAAACAAATATTAAGATAGTGCTGCACAAAATGGATTCGTAGTCACTAAGCTAACGGGCAGGATCGTGTCATGACTTCGCGAATACTTTAAATGATTGGAAACTTCCAGCGAGTGGGATCGAGAGTCAACCGATGAAGGAGGGGGAACTTTTAAATGGCATCATCAGACGGTCATGAACATGTTCAAGCAGTCCGGAGCGGAGAGCAGCGGGAGGAACTGGACGATTTCCCGGAAGCGCATGATGAGAAGAAGGAGAAGCTGCGAAAATACAAGATCCTCAATCAGCTTGCCCGGAAGGGCCAAACGGTGCTTGTCGGCTCGTCACTGATGGAATTTTTTTCGATTAACGAGCTGCAGCAAACGCTGGAACACCGATACTGCATATATAATCGCGGCATTGCCGGCTACGTGACGGCGGAATTGATAGCGTCGCTGGAGACATGCATTTTCGAACTGGAGCCTTCTCAAATTTTTATCAACATCGGTACCAACGACATCAGCGCGCCTGATTATATATTGGAAAACTTACTGGCAAACTATGACGAAATTTTGACTCGAATTGCCGAAAGGCTGCCGGACTGCAAGGTGTACGTCATGGCGTATTATCCCGTAAATGCCGAGGCTGAATTTCCTTTCGTGCCCAGAGCTTCGATGGATGAGGTGTTCCAGAATCGGACGAATGAGGCCATCCGGAAAGCCAACCAAGCGGTTGAGCAGCTTGCGGTGAAGCACGGATATACATTTATTGACGTAAACGAAGGATTGACGGATAGCGAGGGTAACTTAAAAAAGGAATACGCCATCGACGGGATCCATATGTTTGCTAACGGATATGCCGTCATTTTAAACAACCTGCTGAAATACCTTTAAACCTGCCTATTGGTAGAAGCGTTTAGTTATATTGAAACTTCGATGGCTTCTATACATGTTGTTTCCGCTTAAAAACGACTGATCGCAACAAATACAGTTAACGCGAAGAAGACAATGTTCACGCCGATTTCTCTATATTCTTTACGTGAAACATGGTATAGGGCGCCGAAAAGAACGACTGCGGCAAGTCCGGTTGCAGCAATTGGCGTCAATACAGGTGCAATATTCAACGCTTGGGGCAGAATGATTCCAAGTGCCCCGAACAATTCTGCTAGCCCGATAAAGACGACGAACTCTTTTGAAACGTCTTTTACCCAAACCCAAGACTCTTTGGCTTTTTCATACTGAAATGCCTTCAACCACCCTGAGTAGACAAAACCTAGTGCTGCAAGCCCTTGAATGATCCATATTGCGATATTCATGAATGGTGCCAACCTCCTGACTACTTTATCAACATCCTCTAAAGGTATAATAGACTTTGGTATTCGATTTAAGGAAGTAGGCACTTTATCTAAACATAGTAAACAAAAAGTTACCTAACCAGGCAAAGGGAAATGGGGAAGTTCAATGAAAGAGTATTGTAAATTTGAATCAGCCTTGGATATCTTAGTGGGAAAATGGAAATCAGTCATTCTGCTTCAGCTTATTTCGAACGGCACAATGAGATTCAGCGAGCTTCAAAAAGCAATACCAGATATAAACAAAAAGATGCTTACTCAACAATTAAGAGAACTTGAGTATAACGATATCGTACATCGTGAGGTTTATAACCAAATCCCTCCGAAAGTAGAATACTCGATTTCGGATTACGGCAAAGGTTTAAGTACGGTGTTACAGGCATTGAATGATTGGGGTGCGGCCCATATTGAGCACATGAATGCGCTATACGGAGTAGATCGTTCAGGGAATGAATCTGGGACCTTATCATAAGTAACGGCGAAAAATAATGTTGTGGAAAGTTGGAGAGTGTTGCAGAGGGATGTGGAGTCGTTCAAGGTCATTTCCAAAATTCAGGTGAAAAGTAGGTAGACTCTGGACAAACGATCTCTATAATGAATATAAGAGACGTACATTGAGATGTCCGAGCATCTTTCCAAGATGAACGTAGATGATGGAATTTTTGAAGCTATGGAGGAAGCAGGGAATAAGCCTTATTTTGTGAACCGTGGACGAGAAGTGAATACGGACTCCAAGAAGAGCGGCTTCATGATGACTACCTGCGAGTAGCGTTGGATATTCAAAGTGGAGATTTCGAAGACTTCATAAGGATTACGAGTCGGAACAAGCCGTAGATAAGCTGTCGGAACTCATAAGCATGTCTTTATGGAGTGATTCGGAGTGGATCCCACACGAGGATGATCTCAGAAATCGATTTGAGAAATTTGAATTTCATTTTGAAAACACAAGAACTGTATAGGTATGGCTTTCCGCTTTAGATGGAAATTATAAAGAGTGGTAGCGAACCAGGAATGGCAGAGGACGCCTGGGATAATATGAAGCGAGGGGAAAAGGTGCTTTGAAAGCGAATCGGATGGAAGCATTCAGCGATGGCGTGCTGGCCATTATTATTACGATCATGGTGCTGGAATTCAAAGTGCCGGAAGGCCATGACTGGCATGCGCTAGTTGAACTTGGTCCAAAAATTATTAGTTATATTTTCAGTTTCGTATATGTCGGCATCTATTGGAACAATCATCATCACCTGCTGCATATGGTTCGAACGATGAACGGGCGGTTGATGTGGCTCAACTTGCTGCTCTTATTTTGGCTATCCCTTGTGCCGTTCACGACAGCTTGGATGGGGGAAAGCCATTTTGCACCCACTCCAACGGCGCTGTACGGGATAATTTTATTGCTAGCGGCGTTCTCGTACTGGCTGCTTCAGCGCATGATTATGAACCAGCATTCCGGCGATTCCTCATTCGTCGGATCGATAGGTAAAGATTGGAAGGGAAAACTGTCTCCTTTACTCTACTTGACTGCGGCCTTGACCGCTTATGTGAGTGTTTGGATATCCGGCTTCTTTTTCGTACTTGTTGCCGTAATCTGGTTCATGCCGGATAAGCGAATCGAGCACGCCTTGAGAAGCCACTAACGACTATGGTTTGCTTAGGGTGATCGTTGTGAGTGATTTGATGAAGATGGTAGGGGAAGGCATTCGGCACTTCCGAAAACTACGTGGGCTAAGCCAGGAGGAACTTGCAAGTAAGGCTGAGGTACACGAAACGTATATTGGTAAGCTGGAGCGTTCCGAAAAAGTATGTTCCGTTGTGGTACTGGATAAAATTACGAATGCGCTCAACCTCTCGATGGTGGAGTTTTTTAGTTATATCCAGCCTGTGAGCGGAGAGGCCAGCGAGTCTACACTCGCAGAAATTGTGAACAGGCTCAGAAGCAGAAGTGAAAATGAGCAAAAGAGGATACTGAAAGTTATTGAAGCAATGTTGGACGATCAGTTGAAGTGAACGGGAGAATCATCAGCACACTGAAATTTGGGTTAAGCCTTTGAGGGACGGTTTTTTATTATTAATCAAAATAAGCATCAAGTTGAAAAATAAAATGTGATGAGTAAGAAAGGAGCTGCTGCGGCATGCTCCTTTCTTATTTTTTTCCAATCACACTGTTTCATCTTCAAGCCCTGACCTGTACAGTTTTTGTACAGAATTGAATGATACAATTCGCGAGGGGGTGAGAACCCTCGGGTGCAGATGCCTTTTGGTATAAGGGTGTTACTCCTGGGTGAATGGAGGTTGGGCGGCTTGGAATGGCGAAGCGGACGTAAAGTCTTGTGGATAGGCCTCAGTATATTGTTAAGCGCAGCTTTGGGGATCGGGGGATGTTTGATCCAAGCTAAGGGGGATATTTCAACAAAACGTTTTATTACGATGAATATGACCAACCCGAATGGCACACTGGCTACCTATTTGCAGGAAGCCCCGTCGATCCATCCTGAATTGGCAGCAGGACGAGAGGCACTCTCCGAGTCCCTCGGGTTTTGGATGCAGGCGGCGCTGGAAAGTCGTGACCTTGTCGCATTTGAGAAGAGTTATGACATATTAACCCGTTATTTTATAGCGGATGGCCATTATATTGTGTGGAAACTAAATCCCGAAGGAGGGGCGGACGTTAGCACGAACGCGCTTGGCGACGATTTGCGGATTATCGGGGCTCTGCTCGAGGGTGCCCGGATATGGAAGGGCCACTCCGAATGGAAGACGACGGCCAGGGATCTCGCGGAAACCTTGTTAAGCCGGTCACAGAAAAACGGGTATCTGGTGGATTTCTTCGATTTCTACAGTCAGGATTTGCCCGATACATTGAGTCTTGCCTATGTGGATCTCCCGGCACTAAAAGCGCTCCTGGAAGAAGGGTTACTGGATATGGAAACGTACAATCGATATCATTCCCTTCTGCAGGAAATGCCGGATGACGGTGTGTTCTACCCCAAGTCCTTTAATGTAGTGACCGGGGAATATACATATGATGCAAATGCGAATTTAATTGATCAGCTGTTAGTCGCTTTGCATGCCGGGGAAACGGAAAGGGGCCAAGAGCCGCTGCTTACATTCCTGAAGCAAGAGTTTAAGCGGACGGGGAAAGTAGCCGGACAGTATCGACGCGCTGATCGAACGGCCGTGGTGAATTACGAGTCTTCTTCGGTGTATGGGCTTGCAATTATGTATGCTATTCAAAGGGATGACAGGCCATTTGCAGCAAAGCTGTACAAACGCATGCAGACTCTCAAGGGAAAAGATGCTCGTTATCCCGGAGGATATGTATTCGGAAAAAATACGCATATTTTTGATAACTTGCTTCCTTTATTAGGGGAATATGCTTTTGATCGAGGTGGACATGGAAAATAAAAGATTGATCCAGCGCATGGTCTGGGGGTACGTACTGCTGATCGGTATAGCGGTCCTGCAGGAGTTGTTGGTCTATATTAATGTTTTTAGAGACTCATCATTTACGCTGCTTGAACTGGGATTCAGCATCGGATGCCTTGCGGCTCTGCTGCTCGGTTTCTTGGTCCCCCCCGGGGTCTCGGTTGTTTGTACTTTTGTTTATATCGTTGCTTATTTTGTATGGCTTACGACGTATGCCGAGGTCGATGTGCTGTCCATCTCCTGGCTCTGGCTGCTGCCAGCCAATGTGGCCGTGGCCACATTTATCAAAGCCGGGCTGATTCGCAACAAGCGGCTGATGGAGCGGCTTGAGGAGCTGCAGCGAAAGAATCCGGAAGTGGATTTGGCTACCTCGCTAAGCAATAAAGAAGCCTTTAAGGAAACGCTGGTCAAGCAGTCGAATCTGGCCAATCGTTATGCGGATGCATATACCTTTTGCCTGGCCATGTTTAAAATTGAATTTCTGCCGATGGTGCGGGAATCCCTTGGTTCCCAAGGCTATGCTCGGCTGCTCGCTTCCTTATCGGAAGGGATACGGAATCATATTCGGTACGAGGATTACAAGTTCGGCCTTGACGAGGGGCGTTTTGTCTTGCTGCTCCCCATGACGAACCAGGAGTATTTAAAGGCATTGACGGACCGGATCAAGCACGCGCTGATGGACATGCCGTTTCAGGACCGGAAAGGCGGGGAGCTGAAGCTGGTGATCCGTGCAGGAGCGCTGGTGTTTGCTAAGGAGCAGTTCAGTAAATATGAAGATGCGGATGCGGTCATTGCCGCGCTCGAACGCAATACGGAGACCGATTTGATCGGAGAATATATATAAATCATTGCCAATTTATTTAGTTAGCGGCAGGAGGAGGAAGAAATGTCTTATACGGAATGGTTTGTCCCGCTATGCAAAATTGTCAGCCTGATGTTTACCCTTGCGGCGCTGGGTCTGTTTATTGCAACGATGGCCCTTCGAGTTCGTGTACAGCGAAAATACGACCGGAGGAAGATCCGTGGCTGACTTATTATTAATATTTTGTATTATTAGCATTTGGGCTGCCGTATTCGAGTCGATCCTGATTATGGGGGGAGCCGTTCGGTTTATTTTCAGGCAGAGCCGCAGGGAATGGAACATTCCCGGGGTGGATGAGATGGAGCTTTTCCCCAAGGTAACTGTCATGGTGCCGGCGCACAATGAAGAATTGGTTATCGCGGCAACGGCGGAGAATATTTTGCGGCTGAATTACCCGAAGGATAAGGTGCAGCTCATTGTCATTGCCGATAACTGCAGTGATGATACGGCCGGAAAATTGAAGGCTTTGAAGAGCAAGGAAGCGTATCGCGACCGGGATTTTATGATTTTTGAACGTACAGGAACGGGTGGCAAATCGGGTGCGCTTAATGATGCGCTGGAGTATGCCAAGAACGAGTGGATTTGTATTTTTGATGCGGATGCGGCACCGGAGCGGAACTCATTGTACTTTTTGATTGAAAAAGCGATGGAAGACCCTGAAACCTATGGAGCGGTATTTGGACGGAACAAGGCCAGAAACCGCGGGCAGAATTTCCTCTCCCAATGCATTAATCTCGAACTGGTCACCGCGCAGCGAATCTATCATACCGGATTGTGGGAGCTGTTCAAGCTGGGGACGATTCCAGGGACGAATTTTATTGTAAAAACGGATCTGATGCGCGAGATCGGCGGCTGGGATACGGAGGCCATTACGGAGGATACGGCCATCTCGTTCGAGATTATGACAAGGGGACAGCTGATCGCTCTGGCTCCCCAGGCGGAAGCTTATCAGCAGGAGCCGGAGCAGCTCAGTGTGTACTTGAAGCAGCGGGAACGATGGGCCAAGGGGAATTTTTCGGTCGTGATTGAGAACATCCATCATTTGTTTAATCGGTCAAGCTGGCGGATTAAGCTGCAAGTGCTGTATTATGCGGCGAGTTATTTCTGGTTCTTATTATCCATTATCGTGTCGGATATCATCATCGTCGTCAACTTGGCCTACTGGGTGATTGCGCTGTTCAATCCGGATGTGGTGTCACCGTTCCAGTTTGCCGATGATGTATACGTCTATCTGATGGTTGCCTGGGGATTGATGTATTACCTATTTGTGCTGCAGATCAATCTGGCGCTGGCAACCGATGTCGGGCAAAGCACGACCCAAAACTTTATTCTATCCTGCCTATCGTATTTCACGTATGCTCAGCTATTTCTGTTGATTTCCCTGCGCGCGCTCTATTCTTTCGTCATAGACAAAGTGACAGGGAGAAAAGCCAAGTGGTACAAAACGCAGCGATTTGGATAAGGGAATCGTTCCGGGTTCGGTAGAGCATCGGCGAAGGTAAATGTGGGATCGAAAAGGCGAGCGATTTCGGATCTACGGTATTCAAAATGTAATCGGTAATCCTTTCGTCAAATAAATCGAAGAAAAGCCACTCCTTAAAAGGATTGGCTTTTCTTATATACCGTAATTGCTAGGTTAGTGCCGGTTACAACAGAGGGCATTCCTTGCTAACTATGTTTGCTTTCTTTCGATCATGGTCTTGTTTTTCATAGGCATAAATAATGTGATAACAAACGCGACAACTGCTAGAATCATCATGAAGTAATAGGCGTCGCTTGCCCCTAAAATGGATGTAAGGGATTTAAGGAGCTCAGCAGTCGTAGAAGGATTGTTCTGCATCACTGCAGCTGCATGGCTTGTTGCCTGCACGGTATAAATCGTAATCACGACAGCAGTACCAATGGCACCGGCAATTTGGCGAACGGTATTATTCACTGCCGTACCGTGCGTACCGAGTTGTTTGGGCAGCGCATTGAGCCCGGCCGTATTGAGTGGCATGGTGATGAAGCTTAATCCAATTCGTAGGCAAATGGTACGAATCATTAAATACATATACGTTGTCGATTCAGATAAATCTGTTACCGCCCACATGGATGGAATAATAAACAGCAAACCAATGATGAACAGCGGCCTCGCACCGAAACGGTCGTATAATTTACCGGTGACGGGTGACATCAACGCATTTACAAGCGCACCCGGCAATAAGAGCAGTCCTGCATCGAATGCTGTAAAACCACGACCATTCTGCAGATAAATAGGCAGTAAGATCATATCTGCGTACATCATCATCGTGACTAATACGTTAATAAGAGACGTTATCGTAAAGACTTTATTTTTGAAGACAGACAGGTCCAACAGTGGATCATCGGACTTGACTTGTCGCATACAGAATATGGCCGTTACAACAATCCCGATACCCAAGGACAGGATGACCATTACATCGTCCCAGCCTTTACTGCCTGCACTACTGAAGCCGTATAAAATAAAGCCAAATCCGACCGTTGATAAAAGAACGCTTACCACATCAAGCTTCGACTTAGACGTTTCGGATACATTTACTAAATACTTGAATGCCAATGCTATGACAATGATGACAAGTGGGATGAGTCCGATAAATAACCAGCGCCAAGAGTGGTATTCGACAATAAAGCCCGCGAGCGTCGGCCCAATGGCCGGAGCGAAAATCATGGCCAGTCCCAGCAGTCCCATAGCGCTGCCGCGTTTTTCGACGGGGAAGATGGCGAGCACAACACTCATCATGAGCGGCATGACAATTCCTGCACCGGCTGCTTGGATCATCCGTCCTAACAAGAGCACAACAAAGCTGGGCGCCGCCGCACAGATGATCGAACCGATTAATAGAAACGACATGGCGCTTATAAATAATTGACGCGTGGTAAAGCGTTTCATCAAATAGGCCGTAATCGGGATCAATATCCCGTTGACCAGCATAAATCCCGTTGAAATCCATTGTACGGTGGCTGCCGTGACATCAAATACATCCATTAGATTGCTTAAGGCGACATTTAACAGCGTCTGATTGAGCGTGGATAAGAAACAACCCAGGATTAAGATGGTTAGTAATATCCCTTTATTTATTTTCTTTATGTCTTCTTGCATGGCTGCTGTCCTCTCTTCATTGCTTTTTCGACACAGTGTCAATAAAATATATCTTATCAGCATTGAAGAGTGATTCCTATTTACAATTCTGCTGAAACTGTCGACTAAACGACAGTATCGGAAGATCGGTCGATGAAGTGACAAATTAACGATAATCGAGGGATGACATGCCTGAACATAAAAGAGTGGATCCACGAGCCATTCGCTCCAAAAAGATGCTGAAGCAGGCCGTTTTTTCATTACTGGCCGACAATCTGGAGATCTCTCAATTGACCGTTCAAAAAATTGCAACCCGCGCAGAACTGAATCGTGCCACGTTTTATTTGCATTATGAGGATATTAACGATTTGCTGCGCCAGATCGTGCATGAGATCTTTGACGACCTGTCCATGAAAGTCGAGCCGCTATTACAATTGAAGAGCCGAAACGAACGGGAGCAGCTGATTACATTTTTAAATTATTTTTATGAATACCGGAAAATTTTCGCCGTGTTGGTTGAGCATACGGGCTTCAAAACCCACTTGTCGAACCTATTGAAAAATACGATAGAACAACGCAGAGACGCAAGAAACATCAATTCCACGAGTCGGGTTGCCTCCGTTGATATTGTGGCATCATCACTTCTGGGGGTTATTATGTGGTGGATTAAGGATGGTACCGAGCATAGCGCTGAATACATTGCGGATCAGATTACCTTGATGTATAGAAGAAAGTATTTGTAACCGATTAGGCGAAAAGAAGGCGAAGCTTGGAACGTTAGAACCAATATGCATAGGAACATTGCAAATATTCCCAGTCCTCTATATCATGGACGTATCTTAAGTAAAAAGCCTATCCAAAGGAGAGTTGATCGGTGATCACCATTTATGAGGAACAGCGGCAAGGAGCTGTGGCGCACACGGTCGAACATGCTCAAGCATCGCTGGAGAAGTGCCTGGACGTCATCCGGCAGATGGATGGCTTCACACGCAGTCAGGTCAGCATTCAGCATATGGATAACATGATCATGATTGGCGGCGGCAGTCACGAGTTCATTGTGACGGTGGAGACAAGCACGGCGATTCACAACCTTCTCGGCTCACAGGAGGAGGAAGAGGAGTTTGTCGAGGTTACGTTAGGCGGCCAAGCCTGTGAGTTTCCTCAGCAGTACATCGTAAGCCTTGAGCTTGTAGAATCTGCGCTTCGACAGTTAGTAACCGATACACCCGCCGAATTGCACTGGGAAATCATCGAAAAATAATAGCGACAGCCAGTTTAGATATCCTGGCCCAGGAGGAGAAGAACATGCATACATGGGAAAGCTTAATGAAGCAATTAGAGCAGTTGGGCATTGACGGCAAAGGGACGCTCTTGGTCCATTCTTCCATGAAGAGTATGGGGCCGGTTGAAGGCGGCGCGGATACCGTCCTCGATGCACTGACAGCGTACATGAAAGAAGGGCTGCTGGTGCTGCCCACCCACACGTGGTCTTATATCAATGCGGATAATCCGAGATTTTACGTGGACCAATCCCCATCCTGTGTCGGAATCCTGCCGGAGCTTTTTCGCAAACGCCCTGATGTGGTGCGTTCGCTGCACCCCACGCATTCCGTGGCGGCATTAGGTCGGGATGCCATCACGTTCACAAGCGACGATCATCGTTTTGATACGCCATGCGCTAGAGGATCCGCTTGGGGCAAGCTGCTCGACCGCAAGGCGACGATTTTGTTAGTGGGTGTCGATTTGAAGCGCAATACCTTTATTCATGGAGTCGAAGAGTGGGTGGACATCCCGGGCAGGTTAACGGATGGCCATGAGAAGCTGTACACCGTTTTACCAGATGGAACGGAAATCCCGGTGCCTTCCCACAGACATTGCGGGTTGTCGTGGTCGGAGCATTTCTGGAAGGTCGATGAGGTCCTTGAAAGTCGGGGCGCGATGCATAAGGGGCATTTTGGCGATGCCGTTGTCCGGGTATGCGATGCGGCCGTGGTGGCGGATGTCATAACGGAAATGCTCAAGGACAATCCGGATTTGTTCTCGGATAATCATCCCTTGGACCATACAATGAGTAACGTTTAGATGAGGGCTAAGGGGTGAGCATCTTGGATTTGGATCATGAGATACCAGGACTGACCGGCTTTTGCATCAATCAAATAAGAGCGAACGCACTCGGCGTTCACTCTTATTATGCAGCTTATCTCATCAATGTCTCCATAAAATGCTCCTGGAACCGCTTGGCGTCGACGCCGATGCAGACGTTGACGTTCGGCCGGTCGGTACAACGCGGACGAAGATCGGCAATGGTTCTGCCATAGGAGTGGATGCCTTCCAGATCCACCTGGAGCACCATCGGCTGAACCTCGACCAGGCTCGGGTCGATCGCGACGGCTACTGCAAGCGGATCATGCAGGGCGCAGCCTGTCCGGTCGCCATAGGCTTCCCGGTAGCCTCCGATATAGTAGGTAGTTACATCGGCCAAGAAGCGGGTTAGATCCGAATCCAGGTCTCTCCAGCGCTGAATATCCTTTAGACTGAGCTCGGTCTGCATGGTCACATCCAGTCCGACCAGCGTAACCGGAACTCCGGATTGGAAGACGAGTTGGGCCGCTTCCGGATCGGAGCATACATTCGCTTCCGCATGCATTCGGCGGTTGCCCGACACGCCCACGGCTCCGCCCATCACGATAATCTGACGGACAAGCGACGATATCTCCGGCGCCTGCAGAATGGCCGCAGCCAGATTGGTCAACGGGCCGACGCAGATCAGTGTTACCTGCTTCGGATATCGCCGGATCTGATCCACCATAAAGGCAGCGGCCGACGTTGAGACCGGCTTAGCTGCCGGATCGGGGAATGCCAAGTTGCCGAGTCCATTCTCGCCATGAAACTGGACGGGATACGACTTCATCGAGGGATGGAACAAGGGGGCGGCTTCCCCCATGGCGACAGGAATCCCGGTTGCACCAAGCCGTTCCAATACATGGAGCGTATTTCGTGTCGCATCCTCCACCGGTACGTTTCCGAAACAGGTCGTTATCCCTAGAATATCAAGAGCCGAGGATCGGACAGCGTAGGCAATCGCCAAAGCGTCGTCAACGCCCGTATCCACATCCAATACGATTCGATTCATCAATCATGTTCCTCCTTTCTCTGACGGTTATGACAGCACCGTTCGGATATAATGCTGCAAGAACGCCTCTTCACGGACCTGCATGCAGACAGTGGCATTGGTCCGTGACTGTGGACGTCTGAAGTCGACCAGCGTTGCACCGGAAGATAGCTGTCCTTTTGTCTCAATATAGATGTAATAATCCTCCGTCTCCACAAGGGAAGCATCCTCAACGACAGCCAGTGCCAGCGGATCATGCATCAGCCGGTATCTGCCCTCGTTCAAACGGTCGCTTGCCTCAAAGCTGAAGGTGAATATATGCTGCATGAAAGCTTTTAACTCTGCCTGTTCATCCCTGAAGCCGCTCATGAGCTGTTGATAATGAGCCTCGCCGAACTTGGCCTTTCCGGTCACATCCAGGCCCACCATCGTGATCGGAATCCCGGACTTGAACACCCGGTGCGCCGCTTCGGGATCGCCGTGAATGTTGGCTTCGGATACGGGCGTTATATTGCCCGGCACCTTGATGGCGCCTCCCATCAGCACCAGCTTGGTTTTCTGCGCGATCGACGGGTCCTTGGCGAGCGCCACCGCCAAATTGGTCAGCCTGCCGGTGAAGACCAGCGTAATGTCATGCGCCTGTTCCCGCACCTTCCGCACGATGAAATCGGATGCCCTCTCGTTCACCGGCGATTGCCGCGCCTCCGGCAGTTCATATCCGGCCAGGCCGTTTGCTCCATGAATGGCGGTTACGTTTTCCCGTCGAGGGCGAAATAAAGGGGCATCCGCTCCCATGGCAACGGGAATTTCGTACCGGGGCTGCGCCAATTCCAGCACCTGGAGCGTATTCTTCGTCGCCTGCTTCACGTCCACATTGCCGAATACCGTTGTAATGCCTTCTATACGCAGCTTATTGGACTTTACGGCAAAGATGAGCGCCAGGGCATCATCCACGCCGGTATCCACATCCAAGAGGATGTGTTTAACCTGCTCCTGCTCCATATCGTTGTCACTCCCTTATTCCCTCATTTATGCTTGGCAAGCTCGTCCGCAAGCTCCGGTATCGCCAGAATGTTATGGCCGATATCCAGGGAGTGGCTGAGCCTGCTGATATGCGGCTGCTTCAGCATCGCCTGCTCCAGCACATCCAGATTCCAGAAGATGGCCCGCTTATCGTCATCCGCAATGACCCGACGGTTCGCCATGACGATGACCCTCTCGAAGTTGTTCACGACAAATTCCATATCATGCGTGATGGTGATGATGGTTTTTCCTTCCTGGTTTAAAGCCTCGATCAGATGGGCGAGCCGGGCCATGGCTGGAAGATCCTGACCTGCCGTCGGTTCATCCAGGATGATGACGCTGGAATCCATCGCAATGACGGAAGCAATCGTTACGAATTTACGCATGGAATAGGGTAAATTGTACGGATTGTCCTTAAGAAACGGAACGACGCCTGCCAGCTCCGCCGCTTTCATGACATTCGCTTTGACCTGTTCCTCCGGAAGGCCGAGCTTGCGGGGGCCGAATTCAATCTCGCTGTACACATCGTTATGAAAGATCTGATCGTCCGGGTTCTGGAACACATAGCCTACCTTCCGCGATATTTGCGCGGTGGTATAATCCTGTGTATTCCAGCCGTCGATGACGACATCCCCCTCGGAAGGCTTGAGCAGCCCGTTCATCATCTTGACGGTGGTCGTTTTACCTGCCCCGTTCTGGCCGACAATAGCAACGGATTCCCCCTTTTGAAAGGACATGTTGACGCCGTCCACCGCTTTGTAGCCGTTCGGATAGGCATAGGAAACATTCGTCAAAGTCAGAAAGCTCATGCGTTAACCCCCTTCTTCATCCATGTCTGCACGGCCTCGAGGGCTTCTTTTTCCGTTAAGGGGATGCTACCGAGTTCCATCCCCCGTTTGCGCATGTCCAGGCCGAACAGCGAATATTGGGGGAGCGCGGCTCCGAATGCCAGGGCACGCTCATCGGTAAGAATCTCCTGCGAGCTGCCTTGCATAGCTACTTCACCCTCGCTCAGCAGGATGACATCGTCGGCATATTCAGCAATCAGCTCAATTTTATGTTCGACGAGTATGATGGTTTTCCCCTTTTTCTTCATCAGCTCGATAATCTTGAACACTTCTTCCGTTCCCTTCGGATCAAGCTGCGAGGTCGGCTCGTCAATGACCAGCACATCCGGCTCCATGACGATGATGGAGGCAAGCGCAACCCGCTGCTTCTGGCCGCCGGAGAGCTCGAACGGGTTTTTGTCCCGCAAATAATCGATATCCAGCATGTTGATGACCTGATCCACCTTCTCCCGGATAAGTGTGGGCTCCATGCCCAGATTTTCAAGGCCGAATGCAATTTCCTCAAACACGTTATCCTTCACGCCGCTGATCTGTGTAAATGGATTCTGGAACACATAGCCGACCTTTTGGGAGAGCTCGCCCATGCCCCATTCGCGGATATCCTTGCCTTCAATCAGCACCTCGCCGCGCAGATCTCCCTTATAGAAGTGGGGGATAAACCCGCGAATGACGTTGCACAGGGTCGTTTTTCCGCCTCCGTTGGCCCCAATCAGCGCATACAGCTTGCCTCTTTCGATCGTCACATTCACGTTCTTTAGTGCATCGGACTCGCTGATCGGATATTGATAGGACAGATTCTTGATCGTAATGATACTCATAGCGCAACTCTCCAGACGATTAAGATAGCAAGCAGTACGACCAGCAAAATTCGAACCAGCCGGTCATGCTTTGTTTTCTCCAGTTTGTAGATGCTGCTTTTTTTGACATTGGCCGAGAAGGCTCTCGACTCCAGCGTCAGTACCCGTTCCTCCGTGCTCGCCACGGATCCGAGAATGAGCGGACTTAGGGTCGGCAGGAAGGCCTTCATGCGGACAAGCAGCTTGCCTTCGGTTTCAACGCCTCTTGTTTTTTGGGCATCCATGATGACGTGGGTCAGCTTTTTCATCTCCGGAATGAGCTGTAAGGTGGACAAGATGACATAGGTTACTTTGGACGGCAGGCCGATCTGTTCCAGGGAATGGACCAAATCCTTGACCTTGGTAATGCGGAAGAACAGAATGAAGGCTGATGCCACCGCCACGATTTTGGATGTCAGGAACAGGGCGAACTCAAGTCCTTCCCGCTTGATGGAGAAGATGCTCCAGCTCCACAGAATGTCGTTGCCGGGATAGAAGAAGCTCTGCAGGATAAAGATGAACACAACAATCATCAGCAGAGCCTTGATCGCCAGATTGGAAAACTCCTTAAAGCTGCCGGCGAAGTAGGCCAGCACCATGCAAATCGGTAGAACGGCGTAGCTGAACCCGTAGCCGGGCACGATAAATGCGGCCAAACATAAAGCGATGGTAATCATAAACTTGGTTGTTGGATAAAGACGGCTCAACAAGGACCGTTCGTTATTCACAAGAACCCCTCCTTTATGAAAGCGTATCCATTATGGACTACACGTCATTTCTTTTTGATAAAAGCTGCACCGTAATTGAGCTTGGACAAGTATCTTGGGGACATCTTCATCACGATGACAAAGGCAATGACGTTGCTGATGATTTTGTCGACGCTTTCTACCAGGATTTTGGTTGAGAATACCGCTGTCCAGATCTGCTGACCGGAGGCCAGGAATGTAGCAACCACGGCATCCGAAGAGTTGCCGGTCGCTCCGCCGAACATCAACACCTGGATCGGAGAGGCCACGATAAGAACGGTCAGTACGACAGCGAATGAAGACAAGATCACTTTCCACAGCTTCGTATACATGCCTCTCATGGAGAGGAGTCCGACCACCAGACCGACGGCCATTTGTACAGGCGTAAATGCGAACGAGACCGGGTTCGTTATGCCGACAACGAGATTGGTGCTCGCCCCCGTAATCATACCGACCCAAGGACCGGCAATCATGGCCGTCAGAATCGTCCCGATGGTGTTCAGGTAAATCGGCAGCTTGAGCAGCAGTATGATTTGCGCACCGACAAAGTTGATGGCGATCCCGATCGGGATCAACAAAATGGCCAACAACGAAAAATCATATTTAAATCCGCGTTTGAGTCCCATTGATTTTTCCCCCTAGAGCATAGTTTGTTTTCAAGCAATCCCTATTCGTCGGCTAAGATGGTATGGAGCGCGACCTCCACCATGTCGTGGAAGGACTTCTCGCTGTCTTGATGGGACGAGCGTTCATTGGTCAGCAGATGACTGCCTACCGTCAATATGGACAGGGCCTTGACGCCGTATTTCGCGGCCAGCGTGTATAGGGCGGCACTTTCCATCTCGACTGCGAGCACGCCGAACTCCATGAACTTATGAAGACGGTCCGAAGTTTCCCTATAGAATTCATCGGAGTTATAGATGTTGCCGACAAAGACATTCACCTGCTTCTCCTGAGCCAGTTGATGCGCTTTGCTTAACATGCCGTAATCGGCGGTTGGCGCGTAATTGCAGCCATGAAATATTTTTTCCATCAGATTGCTGTCCGAGGATACGGCTTGGGCCAGTACGATGTCGCGGACCTGAAGCTCATTTTGCATGGCGCCGCAAGTACCGATGCGGATCAGCTTTTTGACCCCGTAATCCTGAATCAGCTCCGTCGCATATATGCTCATGGTCGGGTTGCCCATTCCCGTACCCTGGACAGAAACGGGAACCCCTTTATAAAGACCGGTGTACCCGTACATGCCTCTCACTTCGTTGTAACAATTTACCTCCTCCAAAAAGTGCTCTGCCACAAACCTCGCCCGCAGCGGATCGCCGGGCAGCAGCACACGTTCTGCGATATCTCCCTGTTTTGCTCCCAAATGTATGCTCATCTTGCTCCTCCTGCTTACTGGCCTCCCTTTTAAGAAAGCGCTTTATTCTCGATCTGCCTTTATCATAGTCAGAATCGGAGGGATAACCAAGACCAGAATGTTACGGAGCTTAACGGAAAAATGCAACCATGAGTCTCATGGTTGCATTAATTCCTTACGGATATTTTCCAAATCTCGTTTGGTCGGTATTGTTGAAATAATGACCACGGGCACCGTATGCAGCTCGACGGGAAACGTACTGATCACGAAATCGATGCTGTGCTTCTGAATCATTTCATCGGTAAGCCCCTCCATAATGGAGGTGTTGATGATCAGCTCGTCACCGATTTCATTCTTGATGAGCTTGGCGACGTAATGGCGGATGGAGAATTCCTCGCCGATTAGCAGGAAAGCCTTTTTGCTGTTATAGCGCAGGCTGGAGCTGATCAACAGCGTCAGCTTCGTCAGATGATAGTCGTTATACTGAATGCCCGGGTAGCGCTGGCTCCACTCTAGCATGCAGCTCTTTACGCTCTGGTACATGGGCCGGCAATCCCTTTGGACGTATTCCGTCAGGCCGCTTGCCGAGACGGCGATCAGATCGGGAAGCGCATTTTCCAGCCGGAGCTTCTCAAAGAAATCTCCGATTTCCCAGATAAACCGGTCGTTCATATCAATCGCAGGGAACGCGGCAAGCGCCAGCATGAGAAAATGATTGATAACTTGATATTTTTCCTCCCCGATTTGCATGAGATTCGCTTTCTCCCTCGATATCATCGCGCTGACTTTCGCTTCATCATAATAATTGTATTGGCCTAAGCTGAACATGGCCTGCAGAAACCGGATTTCGTCCAGCGGCAAATGAATGGCGTACCGCTGTTCCAGCGCTCTGGCCAATGCGGCAACAGAGGCGTGAAGCATACGGTTCTCCCAGTCATATGGCCCGCTCCGAACATCCGCATATTTGCCCTGCAGCACTCGGGTAATCATGATCGCCGCCAGAAAAGACAAGCTTCGCTTGGCATTAAGGAAATACACGATGTCATTCTCCGACTCGATCGCCGTAACATACTCATGGATCTGGGCTTGGTCTATGTCGGCAAATGGCCAGCCTGAGAATTCATAGGCATCGTAAAACAATTTCCAGTAGAAATAACGAATACTGATTTCACTGCCTTTGACCTCTGGCATGGAATACGCAATGCGCAAATGGTATCGCTTCAATTCATGGTTGTTCAGCCGGATGATCAGCTTTTTCAGCGAGGAAGAGCTCATATACAGCTTGTCGGCCAGCTCATCCAGCGAGTAGCGCCCTCCCTCGGCAAAAAGCACATCGAGCAGCTGGTAGAAGGTTCTCTGCCTGTACATGGAAGAGATGACCTCGCCAATCGCGACATTTCGTTTATCATAGTGGAGAATGACGCCTTTCCCCCGCGAGATTTCAAAATGAATCGAAGGAGGAAGCTCCTGCTTGGCTTCATCGATAATTTTACGGATCGTTTTGTCCGATACGCCAAGCTGCTCTTCAATCTCGGCAAGGGTGAACCAGCGATATTCGGAATCGAGCAGGGTCAACAGCTTGTGTGTCAGTATGAATTCCTTTTCCATGCGTCTGTTATCCCCCTTACGGAACGAGTTGGTTAGATGTTGATCCTCTCACCGTTGATAGACCTAAGTATGGGACGTAATGTACGTATTTATAAATAGCCGCGTCAAACGTTCAGAAGGCTTCCTGTTTTACGCGGCATACAGTCCATGTGCTTTTTCTGTTTTGAGGATAGCTATGTCTCTCAGGACAAGTATCTTATAAGTAATCGTAATGGGCTATGGGGTTTTAATCAATCGGTATATCGGAAATTGAACGGCATGTTGGTGTAAACGCTTGATGACCGAATGATCAGCGAGGCGAGAATGTTCACAAAATGTTCACTTATGAAGAAGCCCCAAAATCGCTAAAATAACACGGTGAACCATTTATATAAGGGGTGATGATAGGGAATGGCAAACCAGAAGTACGTAGAGACAAGACTGCCTAGAAACGGAAAAGAGGGTATATTATTTTTATTGATCATATCGATTATTTCAGTAAACACGATCGCGCCGATTATTATGGGATTGGAACGCGGCTTTAGTAAAGAAGTTTACATGGATGGTCTAAAAGTGATTCCTATTATGTGGGTCATCGTCGTGTTATGCGTAAAGCTGATCGCAGGCCCGCTCGTTGGTAAGGTGATGCCCAAATTTGTGGGACAGACCGATGGATTCAATGCAAGAGTATTATTAAATATCGTTCTAAATGTAACGGTATTATCTCTGTTGCTCTCCATTATTGGCCCGATGGTTGGCACCAAACACATAAGTCTGGATCCGTTTAAAAATTTCCTCCATACCTGGCCTCGAAACTTTGGTGTAGCGTTCTGGATTGAAATGTTGGTCGCACAGCCTATAGCAAGATACGCCATGAAAATCTTACATTCAAGACAGGCGAGTAAAGCAGCGAGTGTTCAGTCGTAATATTGAAGATATTGCAAAAATATAAGGACGAGTGAATCAGTTAACGGAGAACCGGCGATAGCTGATCTACTGAAGCAAGGCCGTCGATGATGTCGACGGCCTTCTGTTTGCCCTGATTTATTTCACATTGCACTCTTGCAACCCGGAGCAGGCATCGGTATATCGGCAGAGACATGTCTGTCCAAGTTTCCCCGATTACTCCGGTGTTCCTTGCGTGACCCCAAGAACATACGTCTGCCAAGGCGTGTCTAGTGCTCCTTGCCCCGGGTTATAGGTAAAGAAGTACTCGACGGTATCCCCATGCTTCAGGTTGTTGACAGGGTAGGTATAGTTACCGTTCCCCGTTGGAGTCATGGCTACGTTTAACTGCCCGCCATTATTGATCTTATAATGTAAATCGGCAAAGGTTGCGCCATTGACATAGAACAGCAAGTCATCGCCGATCTTCTTCAGGCCCTTCACCTCATCGCCGATGACGATAACGGTGGATGATGCCGGTACAACGGTGATCGTGGCGTTGGCTGCTTTATTGCCATCAGCGGTCTTCGCCGTGACGGTTGTTGTACCCTGAGCGAGTCCGGTCACGAGACCGTTCGGACTCACGGAAGCGACGCTGGAACCGGAAACGGACCAGGTGACCTGCTTATTCGTTGCATTGGACGGTGCCACGCTGGCATTTAATTGAACACGCTGCCCGACTTCGACCTGTGTCGTGGTCGGACTCACTGTTACGCCGGTAACCGGCACGTTTCCTGGATTCTGGCCGCCGCCTTCCCCTTCTTTATACACACGCACATAGTCTACCTGCATCGTTGCAGGGATATCGGACGGATCCGGGGTCCGGCCGCCATCAAAGGTCCCGCCGATCGCTAGATTCATAATGAGGTAAAACGGCTGATCGAAAGGCGCATTTGGATTGTTCGGCGCCGCTGCGGAATACCATTGATCCCGGGTCACTTTAAAGAAGAACTTGCCATCCACATACCATTTAATGTTGTCCTCCTCCCAGACTACGGAATAAACATGATAGTCATTGGCAAAGGTTTGCCCTTCAGGGAAGTGATATTCACCGGAAAGATACCGGTTCGTCGGCCATTGTCCCCCAAAGTGTACGGCGCCGCTCGTCGAGCCTGGCAAGCGTCCTTTTGCTTCCATCACGTCGATTTCACCGGATGATGCCCATGTTCCATACACATTATCCTGGGGAAGCATCCAGAGCGCAGGCCAGATGCCGTTGCCTGTAGGCAGCTTTGCACGGAAGTCCACTCGGCCGTACTTGAGGGAAAAATGATCTTTGGTGTTAATCTTGCCAGAGGAGTATTGTGCATACCGACTTGGATCCTGCGGAAAGGATTTTGGCTCGTTCAAGGCCTTGATATTAAGTTTTCCGTCCTGTACAAAAACATTTTGTGCATGATCGGTATAATGCTGCAGCTCCGAATTGCCCCAACCCCAGGTATTGGGATCGTCATTGAGATAGTAACCTGTTTCATAATTCCATTTGCTCTGATCGAGCGCGGTTCCATTAAATTCATCTTGCCAGATGAGATTCCTACCCTCGATGGCTGGGTCGTTTGGCGTTCCGATCGGAATATCCTCCTGATCGGTTACATCTGGACGAGGAGCATCTGGGTTGCCAATCAGGGTATAGTTGACGAAATTGCTGCCCACACTTCCACCTGCCTGTCCATTTTGTGGATAGCCGATACGGATCTGCATATCCACCTGGATCGGCTGGAACCACAGGCCATAGATATGGTCGGCCCAATATCCCCACTGGTTGGCATCGGACATGTTATTGTAGCCATTAGCGGAGTAAACGAATCCACTCTGACTTGAGTTATCCAGATCCACCCATTGCCCGTTGATGTTAATCTGGTATACGAAATTGCCAAGCTCCGTGCCGATTGGCGCACCCCCATCAATCTTAGGTAGCGGGATGCCGATAGCGCCGCTCGCATCGGCTGTAAAGGTCGTTCCTTCATAAGGCGTAAGGACATAAGAGTTTCTTACGGGCTCATTAAAGGTGATGGTATAGACGATGTTAGCCGAAGAGGTCTTTGATTCTAATTTGACGTTAATCGATTCCGTTACGTTAAACCAGTAGCCGCCTCCTCCGTCAGTGAATTGGCCAAAATTTTGATCATAGATCCAGCCGCTGGCTGCATTGTTGTCGATATCGATCCACTGGCTGCTGTTTACAGGCTTCACATACACTTTCAAATCATCTGCTACGGCCGCATAGGTTATGGCCGGATCATTGTTGAAAATAGGATAGGTAAAGCCGGCACCGCCGGTAAACCCTGCTGTAATTTGCGGTCCTTGGGTCGGGGTCATCGCGGTGATGGTTGTTTTGTTGATGTTTTGAAAGACAAGTGAATATTCAAGCGTAACCCCATTGGCTTTGGAGTACAGCTGAATATCGGTCGTTGCGGAGAGCGTGAACCAATAGCCGGTAAAGCCGCCGTCGTTCCAGTGCCCCCAGTTCTGGTTATAGACAAAGCTGCTGACACTGTCGATATCGACCCAGCTGCCATTTACTTTCACCTTTACTCCCAGGTCCTGGGCAACATCATTCCAGGTGGCAGAGCCTCCGTTGAATATCGGCATGACAAAACCGTAGCTGGCCTGCCCAACGCCTGATTTTGTGATGATAGGTCCGTCTGCAGCTGAAAAGTAAGACATCGAGGCAATGGTGGTTCCAGCAGCCTGAACCTTCGAAGTCGGCAATAGACCGATGCCAGCCAGCATCACGATCGCTAAGAACAAACTCAATACCTTTTGCCTATACCGCCTTTCCGAAATTTGAGATCGCTTCATAAATACCCTCCCTTAAGATAAATGAATTCCCCAGCATATGCGAATAAAGGAAAACGCTTACAATGGAGACATCTTAATTCTATCGAATTTCATAATCAGAAGGATAGGTACCATTTTTTTGGTTGGGCCCCATTATTTCGGGTTTATATGAATGAGCGCAACGGTCATCAAGATCCAGCTGTGATGAAGACGGCGCATTATGGCCATTCCTTGCGGGATGGCCATACATTGGCTTACAGGTAAATCCTTCGGGCTTCCTCATTGAAGAATTCGATCACGTTCGGATACTTGGTTATATCGATCTGGTTCTGCCTCATCATCTTCTGAATAAAGATGGCATCAGTAAAAATGTAATTGATGATCGCTTCGCACCATACCGGAGTGCCTTTAAAGTAATCGACCAGATCATCAATTTCATCAAACTTAAAATAAAGGATATAACAAACGTAATTCTGGAGCAGCATACGGAAACAATGCTGTCTATAGGGGTTCAGGCGATTGTCCGAGAGAAAGTCTTTCATAATACCGAATAACGTTGTTTTATTCTCGGCGTTCATATGAATCAAATCATCAACGTTATTGATCAGCTGTAATAGTACGTCTAAACCCTCTTCGGAAGGCATGATTAGCTTGGGTAATTTACCCTCGATGGACCTTAACAGCTCCAGTGTGAGATCCTTGCAGGCATGAATTTCATGAGGAGCGATGAACAGTTGGTCTCTATGCTTGTCGAGATTCTCGCTATAGTAATCGTGATATACAGTAAAATAATGCTCCATAAGGATATTGGTTTTCGTATGAATCAAATCTTGCCCGTTGAATGAAAAGGCGTAGAGCGTCTCCTCATTAACCGGGTGAGCATACAGGTAGAAAAAGAAAAAGAAGTCCCTTAATTGTTGCCTCTGCTCCTCGTTCAACCGGGAGGCATCCGTCAACTGAGCCAACTGAAAAAAGCAGTAGTTCTTCATAAAATCATTCATGGCAAGGAATGGATTGGTCCTTACGATGGATGTAGTCTTGTTGATCGTAAATAACAGGTAATAGAGCACGAGTTCGTCATAGACGTCCAGATGGTTAAAAAATGCCGAGAGCACAGGCTTCCAGTCCGGGCTCGCAGCATAATGGGGATCTCGGGGCTGTAATTCGTACGTCCATTCAACAAAGGCCTCATCTTTACGTTCGACAAAGAATAATTCAGCGCCATCTTCCTCAAGAAGTCCATATTCAAAGCCGTCCAACGGAACGGACGGCAATCCTCTATTGAATTTTAGATTCAGATATTCATGATATAGTAATTGAAGTTTCATCCTTCATATCCTCGGTTTCATCTATAATTTAGGTCCGTATACATATTCAACATATAGAAGGGCATTCCTCTGCTCGTCGATATCATAAATGTATTGTGCTGACTTGTCCCATTCCGTTCCATTCCAAATCATAGTTTGGCATTTCCATTCATGCGTTCGATCAGGTCGAACGGATATCATTTCTCGTTCCCTGCATCGCCCGCCATGCCTCGCTAGGAAAACATTGATTCACCGTCCGGTTGTATGGACGGAGTTCAGGATTGGAGGGCTTCGGAAAGGGCGCGATGTATTTCTTTGAGCTTCATAACGATGCAAATTTCAATTGCCGGGTTTACGGAAAGGGTGTACACTGGGTGCCGAAGTGACCATTATAGAACAGGGTGTGTTTCATATTTTCAAACTGCGCCAATTCTATTTAAATCATCTAAAGCGAAAAATGTTCAACAAAATCGTTGTGCTGTATTCAACCGTCATGATCGTGCTGTTCGCGATTGCGGCAACTCTGGTTTATCAATACCAGACGCAGCGCATACTCCGTGAACAGACCGATGCGAATCTCAAATCCGCGCATGTTCTGAATATTTATTTGAGTCGGCAGTATGAGGGGATACAGAATATATTTCAGCAGATTTACGGAGATGCCACGCTGAGCGATGAGCTGATCTATTTTTTGAACCATGAATATGAGAGTTACCTGAAATACCGGCTGGATTTGTACACAAGGACAGGGGAGCAGCGTTTACGGTCTTTCAATACCTTGCTGAAAAATTATCTGGAGCAGGAATCAAGCGGCAGAAGTGTGTCAATCTACAGTTATCCGAACAATTTTTACATGCATATCAGCCGGACCAACCAGCAGTTGAACAATGAAGCGGGTTCCAAGAACAAGTGGGAGACCTGGTTCGCCCGCCGGGAGCAGCACAGCTGGGATACCATGCCTCAAAACGAGTCCTCGGGTTCGTCCGGAGGTTCCAGTCCAAGATCGTATTCCTATTCGAGAGAGCTGAAGGATCCGTGGACGCTGAATCGGGTGGGAATGATGAATGTGGAGTTCGACGCCCGGCAAATTTCATCCTGGCTGGAGAGCCGTGCTTCAGTAAAAGGCCGAATTCTAGTGTTGAACGCGCAGGGAACCGTTATTTACGATTCAGAGGATGAGTACTACGGTCAAGCCTTTCCCTACCACTTAGAGCAGGAAAAAGCCGGGGACTGGGTGGAGCTGGATGAACCCTCCAAAGTAAACATATTAAATGTCGGCAATGCGGGACTGTCAGTGGTGGGGATTGTGTCGCAATCCCTGATCGAAGAAAGCACAGAGAGTTTAAGAACCGGACTGATCCTGGTCACCCTGGTGTTTATGGCGGCTAGTTTCGCGATTACGTTTACGATCGTTCGCAAGTTCTCCAAAAAAGTGCAGCGGATTATTCGCTCGATGAACCGGATCGGCGAAGGCGATCTGTCGACGCGTATACAGATGTCCGGCGAAGATGAGCTTCAGCAGATTTCCCGCCGGTTTAACGACATGGGCGACCGCTTGGAGCAATATATCGATAAAATGTATACCTCGGAAATCAAGCAAAAAAACGCGGAGCTGGTTGCACTGCAATCCCAGATTAACCCCCATTTTCTATATAATACGCTCGAATCGATACGCATGAAGGCGTATTTCGTGGGGGCAAAAGAAGTGGGTCAAATGATATACAGCTTGTCGGTCATGTTCAAGAACATGGTGAAAAAAAGCACGGTGGTTACCGTTGAAGAGGAAATAGACATGTGTTCCGTTTATCTCGACTTGTTCCGCATTCGCTATGACGGACGGCTGGAGACGGAAATCGAGGTGGATCCGGAAATCCAAAATGTCAGCATTATCAAGCTGCTGGTCCAGCCGATCGTGGAGAACTATATCGTTCATGGATTTCGTCCGCTGGAAGACAACAATAAAATTTCAGTCTGTGCCCGTCGGGCAGATGACCGGGTTGTGATCATCGTATCGGACAATGGAACGGGCATACCGGAGGAAAAGCTGACCCAAATCCGCGGCACTTTGGATAAGGTCCTCCAGCCTCCCGACAAAGGTTACCGTTCGATCGGGCTGATGAACGTGCATGAACGAATCGTGCTGAATTACGGAAATGATTACGGAGTGACCATAAACAGCACAGAAGGACAGGGAACCGAGGTCCGCATGGAAATACCGATGCTTCGTAAGGGGGAGACGACATGAGGAAGGTATTTTTTGTTGATGACGAGCCTTTGATTGCTCAGGGCTTGGCCACCATTGTGGATTGGCAGAATTACGACCTGCACGTAACAGGTTCGGCCAACGATGGGTTACAAGCGCTTGAGCGGTTGAGGGAAGAGCCGGTGGATTTGCTGATCACGGATATTATGATGCCAAGAATGAACGGGCTCGAGCTTATCAAGAAGGTTAAAGAAATGCATCCCCGCACCAAATTTATTGTGCTGAGCGGGTACGAAGAATTTGAATATGTGAAGGTGGGGATCACGCTCGGCATTCAGAATTACATTTTGAAGCCGATCAACATCGAGGAGCTGGAAGCCACCATTAAGCATATCCGCGGCGATTGGGAGCGCGAGGAGTTGAAACGGTTTCGCTCCGAGGAGGATTGGAAGATCCTTCGAAGCAATATTTTGCAGCGTTGGGTCAACGGCGAAATTAAAAGCTCGGAATTAAAACAAAGAGCCGAACTTCTCGGCATTCCGCTGAATTATGTGTCTTACCAGGTTTATGTTTTGCGGCTCATATCCGACGAACGCCCGGTATCCCAGCTTTATCGCTTAACCAGCCTAGCCGATGAATATTGCCGGGCTTTTTCGGAAGAGCTTGGGGGAGATCATGAGGTAATTTGCTTCCCCGATGCGGATGACGACATCGTCGTGATGTCGGTCGCGATGAATGAACGGAGGGATGCCGCACGGGAGGGCATGAGAAATGCCATGGTTAAGCTGCGAGAGCTGACTGGCTTGCGCATGTGGTGCTCCGAAGGGAATGCGGGACTCAATGATTTCAAAGATATTCAGGAGAGCTACAGGAAAGCGAAGGGCCATTTCAACGCCTGCCTGATTGCCGGAGATGACATGACCCTTTACAGTTCGCCTGCGGAACCGGAGACCGTTCAGGCTTCTTCGCCGTCCGCTCGTCCCGACACGTTCGCAAAGCTGCTGATCGAGGGAGACGTTCCCTCCTTGCAGGCTTATATCGAGTCTGTTCTCGGCGATGGCAGTGGGGAGCAGACGGTACCCCGGGGAACCTGCTTGAATGCGGCAGTCCAACTGATGATCGCGGCGAAGGATATGGAGAAAAACCCCGATTACAGCGAGATATTTACCCCAATGCACCGGATTAATACGCTACAGGGGCTCCGAAATCATGTATGGCGTATCGTCGAGCGCAGTCTCGCGCGCCTGCAAGAAGCGGATCAGGGCTATAGCCTGCATGTCTCGTTTCTTGTGGAACAGGTGCAGCATCATTATCCGGAAGAGCTTTCTCTGAAGACGCTCAGTCAGCGGCTGCAGATGCATCCGAATTATTTGGGGCAGCTTTTTCAACAGGAGGTCGGCGCAAGCTTCTCGGATTATTTGAACCAGTACCGCATCGAGAAAGCAACACAGCTTCTATTACATACGGATCAGAAGACGGCGGATATTGCGTTCAGCGTAGGTTATACGGACAGCTCGTACTTTTACAGGCAGTTCAAAAAATATACAGGCGTATCTCCAACCGAAATGAGGTCCATGTATCGGATCTAAATGAACAGTAAACCATTAGCGACAGGCTCAGGGTGGATAACCTTTTGGCCTGTTCTTTGCTGTTTTTGGGGGATTCTTTAATTTATCCATCCCGTTCTAGTATTTTTCAACTTGAGCACGATAGCGCTTACTTGGCACAATGATAGTAGTTAAAGGGCGAGTGATAGAATAGCCGCATCGACAAAGATCATGGGGGATCTTCTACAACAGTCGCATCACTTGTATTTAACAGGGAAGAGGAGGAGTGCTCATGTCGGGGTTCATCAAAAAGGTAATACGCAACCGGTTTATGCTGCTGATGATACTGCCCGGAACCATCTGGTTTCTTATCTTTGCTTACTTGCCTATGTTCGGCACCGTTCTCGCTTTTAAGGACTTCCGTATAAGTCCGGACGGCTTTTTCGCCAGCGTGTTCAACAGCGAATGGGTAGGGTTCAAAAACTTCGAGTATCTGTTTACAACCAATGATGCCTATATCATTACGAGAAATACAATCCTATACAACCTGGCTTTTATCATCCTGGGTCTGGTCTTTGCAGTGGGCTTTGCGATCATGCTAAGCGAGCTTGTCAACAAGCGGACGGCCAAGGTATATCAGACCGGCATGTTTTTGCCGCATTTTTTGTCGTGGGTTATTATCAGTTATTTTGCGTTCACCTTCCTGAGTGTGGACAAAGGGACGCTGAATCAGATCATTACCTATTTCGGAGGAGATCCGGTCAGTTGGTATTCGGAAGCGAAGTATTGGCCCTTCATTCTCGTTTTTGTCGGCATCTGGAAAGGCGTGGGCTACAACAGCGTGATTTACCTGGCCGCTATTACAGGGATCGACAAGTCTTATTATGAAGCGGCTGTCATCGACGGAGCCACCAAGTGGAAGCAGGTGCGATACATAACGATTCCGCTGTTGAAACCGCTAATGATCATACTGACCATATTGGCAATCGGGGGCATCTTCCGTTCCGATTTCGGATTGTTCTATCAGCTTCCGAAGGATTCGGGCGCCTTGTATCCGGTCACGAATGTTATCGATACCTTCGTTTACCGTGGACTCATCAATATGGGAGATATCGGAATGAGTACGGCGGCGGGCTTGTACCAATCGCTTGTAGGATTGATTCTGATTCTGGTCGCTAACTATATCGTTCGTAAAATTGAAAAAGATCATGCGATCTTCTAATCCGAGGGAGGTGTACCTATAATGCCGCAGCTATCCACGCAAACCGCGAATCCGCCGGCAAAGCGTTCAAAGAAGAGAGATTACAACGCCATCTCCCCATTGTGGAATACGATTTTCAATATCGTGATCGGCATTTTCTCGTTTTCCTGTATCTTTCCGTTTCTATTTGTTATTATTATTTCCCTGACGGACGAACAGACGCTGGTCTTGGAAGGTTTTAGGCTGCTGCCGAGTCAGTTCAGTACGGCAGCGTATGAATATATTTTCGAAACGGGAGGCGAATTGCTATCCTCATTCAGCTTAACGCTCCTGGTCACGGTACTGGGGACGCTGGTAAGTCTGGCTTTGGTTACGACTTATGCCTATGCATTGTCCCGTCGAAACTTTGAATTTAGAGGCTTTTTCAGCTTCCTTGCATTCTTTACCATGCTGTTCTCGGGTGGTATGGTACCTGGTTATATCGTGATGACCCAGTTTCTGCATCTGCAGAACACAATCTGGGCGTTGATATTTCCTTTATCCTTGAGCGCGTTCTCCATCATTGTCATGAGGACCTTTTTCCAAACGACGATTCCGGATGAAATTATTGAGTCCGCCAAAATCGATGGCGCCGGCGAATTTCTGACCTTTATCCGAATCGTGATGCCGGTCTCGCTGCCGGGGATTGCCACAATTGGTTTGTTCAGCTCTTTGGGGTACTGGAACGACTGGTTCAACGCCTTGCTGTATTATAACAATCCGCAGGCAACGCCTCCGCTGCAGTTCATGCTCATGAAGATCGAGAAGAACATGGACTTTCTGACGCAGAATGCGCAAAATATCGGTTCATTCGATGCAGCAGCTGGCCTGCCGACAGAGACGGTGAGGATGGCGATGGTCGTATTGGCGACACTGCCGATTGTTATGGCGTATCCGTTCTTTCAACGATATTTTGTCCAGGGTCTGACTGTAGGCTCGGTTAAAGGATAATTTCAAGCATAATTTCATAAGGTTGTACCCGCATCGCACACTGCCGGAGAAATCCGGCTTTGATGTCTCATGTGTGTAAGCGGTGTCAATATAGCATTAACCATTAAGTGACACAGGGGGAAAAAACACATGTTTAAGAAAAAGGTCTCTATACTGTCCCTTGCTCTCGTGCTTCTGCTGACGGTCGTATTGTCGGCTTGCGGCAGTAAGGAAGGCGCTAAGTCTGGCGAACCTTCGAAAGAAGGGGCAGCCGTTCAAAGCGACGGTACGGTCGATGTATCCAAGCTGGATCCGGTCAAACTAAAAATGTACATGATCGGGCCTAACCAGAAGGATCTTCCCGTGGTTCAAGAGGAAATCAATAAATATTTGACGGAAAAAATCAATGCAACGATCGAGATCAGTATGATCGACTGGGGCGATTACAGCCAGCGGATGCAGGTTATTACAAGCTCCGGTGAGAATTACGACATCGCCTTCACTAGCTCATGGGCGTTCGATTATCTCCCAAATGCAGCCAAGGGCGCGTTTAAGCCGCTGAATGACCTGCTTGATCAATATGGAAAAGGCATTAAGGAAACGCTGGATCCTCGTTTCTTGGAAGGAACGAAGGTCAACGGCGTGAACTATGGCATCCCGGCCAACAAGGAATTGGCACAACAGTTTGTATGGCGCTTCAATAAGAAGTATCTGGATAAGTACAACCTGGACATTTCCAATGTAACGACGCTTGAGGATCTCGAGCCGCTTCTGAAAACGATTAAAGAGAGCGAGCCTGCAGATATTACACCGCTTGCTGTACCGAAAGGCTTTAAGCCGTACTTGCCGGTTGATTTCCCGCTTGGTGATGAAATTCCGATCGGTATGTACCTTGACACCAAAGACTTTAAATTTGTGAACCTGTTGGATTCACCTGAACTGAAATCGGCTCTGACCACGATGCGCAAATACTATAAAGCGGGTTATGTGCGCGAGGACGTAGCGACGCTGGATGGCATTGATAACATCAAAACCGGCAAATGGCTCGTGGACCGCGAGATTACCCAGCCATACGCAGAGCTCGGCTGGTCCAGAAACGCGAAATATGACATTGTGACGAGACCGATGCATGATCCTGTCATTTACACCAGCTCCGCAGCAGGCTCAATGATGGCGATTTCTTCTTACTCCAAAAATCCGGAGCGGGCGATGATGTTCTTGAACCTGCTTAACACAGATGTGAAACTCCGGAATATGATTCAATACGGTTTGGAAGGAACGCACTACAAGAAGCTTGAAGAGCCGTACATCGAGGATATGCCTGCTATGCAAGAGAGCTATGCTATGCCTGGATTTGCGCTCGGCAATATGTTCCTGACGTACCTTCATGAAGGCGAGCCTAAGGACAAGTGGGAAGCATTCGAGAAATTTAACAGCTCCGCTGTAGTAGCTCCTACGTTCGGCTTTAACTTTGATACGGCTCCGGTAAAAACGGAAGTTGCGGCTATCACGAACGTAGCGAAGGAATTTATTCCTGCACTGTATACCGGCTCCATCGATCCTGAAGAATACTTGCCAAAAGCAAAACAAAAGTTCCAGGATGCTGGAATTGACAAAGTTATCGCTGAGGCTCAAAAGCAGTTTGATGAGTGGAAAGCTCAAAACAAGTAATCCATAAAAAGTGTATGAGGGTAGAAACGGCTGATCTTCACGGCCGTTTCTCTCTGTCATATCTAGAAATCATAAACATAGGAGGTTGTTCCATTGAAACGAATCAAACCGGATTATTTAACGAAAGCCCAGTGGAAACGCAGAATGACGGTATGGATGAGCACGGCAGTGCTGGCCGCGTCCCTGACGGGTTTTGCTGGAGAAGCCGAAGCAGCACAGCCTCACTCGTCATACTGGTATCCGAACACGCTGCTGGAATGGTCGCCGTCTAAGGATAAGGATGCGCTTTTTAACCGGGGAACGGTGAAGCTGGAAGATCAGCGTATCCAGGGCAATAAGGTAAACCGCAATGCCAAGGAGGAAGTGAAGGTTTTATCGATTGCTTCCATGTATCCAAGCACAAGCGGAGCTCCTTCCCAAGGCTCGGAGAAGTTCCATACCTATACGTTCAGTAACTGGCAGTATATCGACAAGCTGGTGATGTGGGGCGGCTCGGCAGGCGAAGGATTGATCGTTCCGCCAAGCGCCGATGTGATCGATGCGGCTCACAAGAATGGCGTACCTGTTTTTGGAACCGTTTTCTTACCGCAAACCGAGCATGGAGGCAAGATCCAATGGCTGCATGATCTGTTAAAGCAGCGGGAGGACGGATCCTTCCCCGTGGCAGACAAACTGATTGAGGTTGCAACGTATTACGGATTTGACGGCTGGTTTATCAATCAGGAAACTCAGGGAGGAACGCCAGAGGATGCCGCCAAGATGGCTGAATTTTTAACGTATCTTCAGCAGAAAAAAGCGCCGGGCATGGAAGTGATCTGGTACGATTCCATGATCAAGGAGGGACCGGTGAAGTGGCAGGGGGCCTTGACGGATAAGAACGAGATGTTCTTCCAGGCGGGAAATCAGCGGGTTTCCGACAATATGTTTATCGATTTTCGCTGGCAGTACAAGGATGAGAAGAACGGCAAATACGATTACATCACGCCGTTCTTAAATTCCCCGGCTAAAGCGGCGGAGCTTGGTCGCAGTCCGTATGATCTTTACGCTGGCATCGACGTGGAAGCAAACGGCTACGAGGGCAAATTCAATTGGCCGGTTGTGTTCCCGGAAGGCAAGAAAGCTACAACCTCCCTTGGCATTTACCGTCCGGATTGGGCGTTTAACAGCTCCGAAACCCATGAGGAGTATATGAAAAAGGAGCAGGTTTTCTGGGTGGGACCTGGAATGAATCCGGCCCATACCTCGCAGCCTGAAGGGACCGATCCGCTTGGCTGGAGAGGGATTGCGAATGATGTGATTGCCAAAACCGTGCTCACCGATTCCGAATTTGTCACCCATTTCAATACGGGCAACGGGCATATGTTTGCTGTGGACGGCAAAGTGATGCGAAGCAGCGACTGGAGTAACCGGAGCCTGCAGGATATTTTGCCGACCTGGCGCTGGATCACGGAACTAAGCGGCAAAGGTGAAGCCCTCAAGCCTGGATTTGATTTTAGCAAATCCTACTACGGAGGCAGCTCGCTTCAGGTGGCGGGTGCCGTAAGCAAAGACTCCTCTACCCATGTCAAGCTGTATAAGGCGAATATCCCGGTAGAAGCGACGACGGAAGTATCGCTTGTCTATGCAGACAATGCGAAGGACGCCAAGGTAAAGATCGGTTTGGCATTCTCCGATGCGCCGGATAAGTATGAATTTTTCGAGCCTGGCAAGTGGACCGCCACGGGCGCGGATCAGGATTGGAAGCAGGGAAGCGTCAAGCTGAACAAGTATAAAGACCGCACGATCGTGGGAATCTCGCTTCAATTCGAATCTGCCGCGGACATAGCGGATTATTGGGCCAATATCGGCAAACTGGCCGTTACGCAGGTGAATGATAAGGCGAAGAAACCGCACCAGGTGACCGATCTTCAGGTGATCGAGAACGACTTCCGGGACGGAATATATGGGGATGCGCGGTTGTCTTGGAAGGCACCGAAACAGGCTGAGGACGTGATGTACTACCAGGTGTACCGGGTTCATCCGGACGGCAAGTACGAGTTGATGGGCATGACGGGGAATACCGTGTATTACGTGCCGGAAATGAAGCGGCTGCTGAAAGAGCAGGCAACCAAGATGGTCGTGATTCCGGTGAACCGTCATTATGAACAAGGAAAAGCATCGTCGATAAGCTTTGACTGGCCGGAATATCCGAAGCCGGTTGCAGCCTTCAAAGCGGATAAAACGCTGATCGCACCAGGAGAAACGGTGCAATTCACGGATATTTCCTCGGAAGTAACGGAGTCCTGGAGCTGGAGCTTCCCAGGTGGACAGCCAGCGTCCAGCACGGAGCAGAATCCTAAAGTGACATATCCGGAGGAAGGAACGTACGAAGTGACGCTAACTGCTAAAAATAGCGTTGGCGAGGACTTGGTTCGGAAGAAGCTCATCACGGTTACACGGGAAGCGGAGAATGGCGTTGGCAACCTTGCCCTTGGCAAGAAAACGTCAGCATCCAGCTTTGTGAATGAGAAGGAAGCACCTCAATTTGCGGTGGACGGTAATACGGCTACCAAATGGTGTGCTGTCGGAGACGGGCCTCATTCGATGACGGTGGACTTGGGAGCCGAGCATAAGATCAGCGAATTCGTGATCAAGCATGCGGAAGCCGGAGGCGAGCCGGCCGCATTCAATACGCGGGCATTCTCCATTCAGGTAAGCTCGGACGGCAAGGAATGGAAGGATGCGGTATCGGTCAAAGACAATACGAAAGCGGTCAGCAGCCATGCCATCGAACTTACCTCCGCACAGTACGTGCGTCTTCAAGTAGAGAAGGCAACACAAGGCGGGGATACGGCAGCGCGAATTTATGATTTTGAAGTGCTGGGTTTGAAATAATTCGGATGACTAGAATGAGCGTTTCCCTTAAGTGGGGAACGCTCTTTTTTTGGTTGCTATATCGTCGGATCCATCGTAGAATCGCGGTCAAGGCCCGTGCCCAGCATGTATAGTTTTTGTATAGATAGGGCTGCTAATCTGATGTAGGACACTATTTGGATGTTGCGCAATTGACGAGTGCCGTAAGCCACTGATTGCAAGGCTGCTGAGATTGACCATCCTGGCCGATATATAATGAAGCAACTCAAACAACCATTGATGGCATGAAAGTCGTCAATGGTTGTTCTTTCATGGAGCAGTGCCTATATTAGAATGGATTAGGAGAGGAATACTTCTTGGCAAACGACTCACCAAAATACCAAATAAAAAAGAGTCATATGATCTTGTTTATTGGGTTATTGTTAGTCATTCTATCGAGCCTGCGCATGGTGTGGATGGAATTGTTCCCTCATCAGGTGCAGGTGTCCATTACGAATGGGCAATTGGACTTGCGTCATTGGAATGCAGAAGATGGCGGCGTGCTCTTGCTTGATGGGCAGTGGGAGTTTTATCCCTCGCACTGGTTGCTGGATGATAGCGGGCAGGATGTATCAGGAGAGCTGGAGCCCAGACTGATTTCGGTTCCGGGAGGATGGAATGAGGCTCTGCATGGTGAAGAGTCAACTTCCTATGGATTTGGGACCTATCGACTGCGTATTCTTGTAAGTCCGGAGAACGACATGAATTATAGCATTCGTGTATCCAACGTGCGTACTTCATCCGAAATATACGTAAATGGCCGGTTGCTTGCCAAATCCGGTCGGGTAGCGGAAACGAAGGATGAATATACGGCGAAGAACCTGCCTTATTCTACAAGCTTTACGGCAGACGACAATGGCGTTATCGAAATGGTGATTCAGGCGGCAAATTATGTGGATAGTCGGAGCGGCGGCATTGCCAGGTCCATTAAATTCGGTTCGGAAGCAGCCATTGGGAAGGAAATGAAACTCTCCGTTTCCATGCAGACGCTGGGAGCTATCCTATTTTTGATGCATTCGGTTTATGCGCTTATTTTATTTTTACTGGGAAATAGGGAAAAGAGGCTGCTTTATTTTTCTTTGCTGACCTTGTGCGTAACCCTTTCGAGTGTATTGAGTACGGATGAGAAGTTGTTCCATCAATTATTCTACATCGGCAGCGATTGGGATTTTCGGCTGTCCAATGCGGCGTTCATGATTGGATGCTATGCGTTGCTGGAATGTACCACTCATCGCGAACTCCCTTATTGGAGCAGGGTTTATCCTGTTTATAATGTTATGATTATTGGGACTGCCGGCTTGACCTTGTTCTTGGCTCCGCCTCAGGTGATCATGCTCTTCCCAGTTTATTTTCTATTGGGCTTTACCACAGCAATCATCACGATCATTGCCATCGTAAAAAAGGTAATCAAGGGTATCAAAGACCATCTGTTACTGCTTTTTTCCATGCTTGCGCTGGTCCATCATTTCCTTTGGGCGCTAATCTTGCGGGAAAGCGCTTTGAGCGTTGCCCATTATCCGTTTGATCTGATTTTTTCGATGGGATGCTTGGCCGCCGTATGGTTTAAGGGGTATTTCAACATGCATGCCAACACCAAGGAGATTGCCGCAACCTTGCAAAGAGTGAATGACCATAAAGATCAATTTTTGGCGAATACGTCTCATGAATTTAAAAATCCGCTTCATAGCATCCTTAACATGTCACAGTCCGTTTTGAACAGGGAAGGACATTTGTTACAGGATCGAAGTGTCAAGGAGCTCGAAACGGTACTATCCGTAGGACGTCGGCTAACACTCATATTAAATGATTTGATTGATGTGATGAGTCTGCGGGAAGGCAACCCACGTTTACAGAAAAAAGTCATATCGATTCAGCCGATCATAACGGGAGTCATTGATATGCTGCAATTTAATGCAGAGGTGAAGTCTGTCAACATTGTAAATCAGATTCCTGAGGATTTTCCTCCCGTCATAGCGGATGAGAACCGGGTGATTCAAATCGTTTTCAATTTACTTCATAATGCCGTGAAGTATACGAATGAAGGGGGCATTTCGATTCAGGCTTTGGCAGAGGACGGAAGAGCGTATGTTGTTATTGCTGATACCGGGATCGGCATGGATGAGGACATGCTGAAACGCTTATTCCTTCCGTACGAGCAAGCCAGCGCGAGTGAGACCATGATTGAAGGCGGCTTTGGGTTAGGCTTAAGTATAAGCAAGCAGCTCATTGAACTTCATCAAGGTACGTTAGAGGTGTCCTCTGTTTTAGGAGAAGGCTCGAAATTTACATTTTCGTTAAAGCTAGCGGGTTTGAATGCAGAGGAGGAAGAAGATGTTGCCGACTCATTCGAATCCATAACATTACAGGCAGTGTCGACTCAGGAAACAGCCTCAATTGTTCTGGAAAAAGAGGACATTCCGTCAGCGGAAAAACAAACAACCTTTATTGCAATGAATCGTGATCGTCCGCTCTTATTAATTGTGGATGATGATCCTGTTAATCTGCAAGTGCTCGAAGCCATACTCCCGCCTGACGATTATGATGTAACGATGGCAACGAGCGGTAAGGAAGCATTGGCTATGCTGGACACGAAGGAATGGGATCTGGTCATCACCGATATTATGATGCCGCAGATATCGGGATATGAGCTGACACGAAGAATTCGAGAGCGGTATACACTTACCGAGCTCCCAGTGCTGCTCCTTACCGCAAGAAGCCAGCCGAAGGATATCCAAAGCGGTTTTGTCGCAGGAGCAAACGATTATGTGACAAAGCCGGTGGAAGCATTAGAAATCAGATCGCGGATTGAAGCGCTAACGACGATTAAACAAACGGTACGAGAACAATTGCGATTGGAGGCGGCATGGCTGCAAGCGCAAATCCAACCTCATTTCTTATTCAATGCATTAAGCGCCGTAACCGCTCTAAGTGACATTAATTTGGACAAGATGCGTCATTTGCTTGATGAGTTCAGCAATTTTTTGAGGTATAAATTTAGATTCCAAGATACGGATGGACTTGTTTCGATCAAAGAGGAGTTAAGTCTAGTGCGCTCATATCTATACATCGAAAAGGTCCGGTTTGATGAGCGGCTACAGGTCGTTTGGGAGGTTGATGACTGCGAAGAGTTAAAAATCCCTTTCCTCTCGATTCAGCCTTTGGTTGAAAATGCGATAAGACATGGCATTATGAAGCGGACTCGCGGAGGGGAAATACATATTCGAATTTCTGTCCATGACACGCTTACAGAGATAACGGTTCAAGACAATGGGATCGGAATGGACGAAGTTCAATTGCAACGGATATTGGAAAGGAAAGCAGACCGTAGCTCAGGAGTCGGCCTGATCAATACGCATCAGCGCTTAAAGCGGCACTTCGGATCAGGGCTCCAAATAAAAAGCACATTAGGTAAGGGGACCAAGGTAACTTTTTACGTGCGCAGCGAGACGTAGGAAGTGTTATTTTATCGATACGAAAAAAAGCCGAAGCATTGAAGCTGCGGCTTTTTTCTTACCGGGGTTTGTGCGCCGATGAACGGTGTCATTACAACGACGGAAATGAATGTTATAGAGAATCCAGGAAAAAGTGCGGGATATGTGGAATAGGTATCAGAATTATTAATGAGTCTAATATTTGGCGGTGAAATGAATGGATAGATTGAAAAACAGCGGATTTTATAAAGTGAAATTCTTTATAACGCCGGAAGAATTTAAAAGTGTTTTGACACTATTTGAGCAAAAACAAGCGCAATTCCATCATACGAATTATGCCAGGACCCAAGATGATCTAAATCAGGTGTCTGAGGCGTATAGAACCTATTATCAGTATTTTACAGCTTCAGAAAAGCCCGATTACCACCCGTTCTTTGTCTATTCTATTTCTTTAGTTATGGGTAATGAAAACTCCGGATTCTTTGTCAGAAATGAAGGTGTCCAATTTCCCTATCTTGGGCAGTGGGCAGAAGATGCATTACCGTATGTCATGCTCTCCCTTCCTAAAGGCGTTCAAATCAATGTAGAGGATGAAAAAGGGAAGTATTATATTTATGAGGATATTCGGGGACATCAGCCGTTAACTCATGATTTTTTTGATGAAATAGCAAAATACACGAAAAAAATGACAAAGCCGCTTCGTTTCTCGGTACTTTCGAAAGATGCGATGGAAGAGCAAAAGCCATCTGTTCGCATAAGTCAAGATGCGATGAATGACATGGTTCACTCTTGGATCTTTAAGAAATATGAGCTCGTTATGAATAACAAATAGGCCACTGATTCAGGTGTTAGACTGTCGAACAAAGATGACCCGCAAGCGGTCACTTTTTCCAAAGTGCCTCATGCGGGTCATTGACTCATACTTATTGATCTAATCGATTAAATGGGTAACTTGCAGCAGACGCTGCATCAAGGCTACCGTTTCAGCCCGCGTCATCGTGGATTTCGGAGTCAATCCCTTATCCCCGCTTCCTTGGACAATATCTGCTGACAGCAGGATTGCTACAGAAGGCTTGGCCCATCTTGCTACTTGGGACGCATCTTCATACCCTGCAAGCAGTCTGTTAATTTCTGTTTCGCTCATTGCATGGCCTGGCTTGATCAATTGATAACCTCGAGCGATCATCGCCATTCCTTCTTCTCTTGTAATCGTCTGGTTAGGCTATGGCCATGCACAGCTCAACTTCCTCCGAGGTGACCTGCTCTGGTGTCCGCTTGGCAAGCTCGCGCAGGAGTATAAGCAGGGCCCACGGCGTTGTCTGCCACAGGGTCCCTTGATGCTCGATCAGGTTGGCCAATTCCTCATACTGCCCGGTTTCCATGAGCCGCGGAATGTCCGTTCCTCTTCCATAGGCGGTCGTCAACCGCTGCCATGGAATGCTGGTTGTCGTTTGGGCCAAAGCTTTCATTTCGATCTCCTCCTTCAAGTCATAAACAAGGGGCGCTGTGTCCGAGGATGTTTACAGCCATCCTTTATCCTCGGCGGTTGCCACGGCCTGCTGCCGGGATTCGGCCGCAAGCTTCTGTATGGCTGAAGAGAGGTAGTTGCGAACAGTTCCTCTCGTCAGGAATAGGGCTTTTCTGATCTCGCCGGTGGTCATGCCTTCCTTGGTTAAGCGAAGCATTTCGATTTCCCGTTCGCTGAGCGGGTTCTCTTCCTTCATGAAGAGTGCGGCCGCCAGATCGGTGCTCACGACCCGCTCGCCCTTCATGACCCGCCGGATGGCTGCGATCAAGAAATCGATCGGCTCGTCCTTTAACAGATAGCCCTCCACCTGCGCATCCATCGCTTTTTGCAAATAACCCGGGCGCGCGAAGGTCGTAACGATCATGATTTTGCAGGGCAGACCTGCTTGACGTATGGACTCGGCCAATTCCAGGCCGCTGATATGAGGCATCTCGATATCGAGCAGGCACACGTCCGGCTGATGCTGCTGGATCGCGTCCCAGGCTTGCTGCCCGTCAGGCACCTCGGCCACCACCTCGATGTCATCTTCGAAATTAAGCAATGAGGCGAATGCACCGCGAAGCATTTTCTGATCTTCCGCAATAACGATTCGAATCATGAAGCGTCCTCCTTTTCATGCCGGCGAAGCGGGAGATTCAAGGATACCCTGGTGCCTCCCTCAGGCGACGGGGCGATGGCGAAAGAGCCGCCTAGCGTCTTCATCCGCTCCATGATCGACGGGATGCCGTTTCCGTCGCCGTTCCCCGTCAGCCCCACGCCATCATCCGCAATATGGATGCCGAAGGCATGGTCCTTCGTTTCCAGCATGATCGTGCACCGCTTGGCGCGACTATGCTTGATAATATTGGTCATGGCTTCTCGGACGCAGAGCGCAAGCATCGTTTCCTCCACGCTGGATAACAGCGGGGGCTTCTCCGGATTCTCGATACTCAGCGAAATTCCCGCCGTATGCAGCAGCTTGGCCGCATGCTCCAGCTCGCTTGCCAGAGAGATGAACTTCATATCGGATACCAGCTCCCTCACTTGCTTCAGGGCGGTTCGGGTGGTATCCAGAATCTCGCTTAGCTCTCGCTTGGCTTGGGCAGCATCCTTATCCACCCATTTCTTCGCCAGCTCGCTCTTCATTTTGATCATCATGAGGGTCTGTCCCAAGGTATCGTGGAGATCCCTAGCGATTCGCTGTCGCTCCTCCTGCTGGATATACTTTGCGATCTGCTCGTTGGCTTCATCCAGCTCCCCCTGCAGGCTTTTCGCTTTCTCCTTAATGTAGATGACGATCGGATATACCGACTGAATGATCATGACCGGAAGGTAAATGGCATTGGACGTTTCGAGCAGCGGTTCCTGCCGGAAAACGAACACGAGCAGGAACGATAGGGCAATGGCTGCACTGCCGATGGCAATGTGCCCCTTGGACTTGGACCGGCCCAGCAAGTCGGCAAAAATGATCCCGAACAGCAGGACGTTCGGCCCGATATACGTTCCGAGCACGGCAATCGCGAACAGACCCGTGAGCACGGCAGCGAGCAGCCAGCCGCCCCGATGCCATAGCGCGACATAGAACGAAACAAGGAACAGCAGGAGCAGCAAAAGGCTGCCCCACAGTCCCAGCGCCGTATCCGAACGAAACACCCGGTAGCATAAGAATACGGTCAGTACGATATCGATGAGCAAATAACTTTTGATCTGATCCCTCGGGTACAACTTATAGAACATATCAAGCCCCCAACTTTGGCTATCTTGATTCGAAGAAACCTACCGCCTGTTTGCGGATGGTCTCCATGGGTCCCAGCTTGAAGCCGCGGAGCCATAGGGACGACATGCCCAGTAGAAATGCGGAGATTACCAGCCAGATGGCGATAATGGCCGCTGAATTCAGCTTGCCGGCAAGCCCCAACCCCCAGCCGTAAAAAACAGCGGATGCGAGGATGTTCTGGAGCACATAGCAGCTTAGCGACATTTTTCCGACGTTCTCCAGACGGCGCCATAGCCATTCCCATTTCGTATATTGTATCATTCTCGCCATGATTGCTATATACCCCATGGACATCAGCGGGGCGAATAAATAGCGCACCGGTAGATCGAAAGCGCCGCCGGGGATAAAAATGAGCAAATTGAGCGGCACACCAACATATATCCCAAGCTTGAATAGCGTACTCCGCAGCTTTTTGCCGTTCTCATCCGGGGAGAATACCCCTGCCCGCATGAAGCGAACCCCCAGCAGGAACAGAAACACATTGGTCGGAATCACGAGGATGGCCTCCATTCGCAGCGGAAGGAAGTTCGCCAGCCGATATTGAACTTGCTCCACCCAAGTGCCTTCTTGATAAAGAGCAACGACATCGCCAAAACTCCCCAGTGAGATATGGCCACCGCTCGCCAGCATCAGTCCCGCAAGGGTCAGAATCGCAATGGCGAAGACGCTGCCGATCACGTTCATCGTGCGGGCGATGAGCCGGTCGCCGCCCTTTACGATGAAGGCTGCAATGATGGCGGTAATTCCGTAGCTCATCAAGATGTCATACTCCATGACCAGAATAAAATGCAGTAGGCCTTCGAGGACCAAAAACATAACGGCCCATAAATAAACGCCAGGCCACGGCTTTCCCTTGCGCTTAGCCTGCCGATACTTCATTTCCAGGCCGACGCCAAACATGATTGTCAGCAGTCCTAGCAGCTTCCCGTTCACCAGGAATAAGACGATCATGCGAAGTAAGTCGTTCGCTCCCCACCAACCGGAATGATCAAAGGTTGTAATGTAGCTGAGGTCCCCCGCATGCGCGAAGATCCAAATATTCGTTCCAAGCGTTCCCAGGATCGCAAAGCCCCGCAAAATGTCCAGCAGGCGGATTCTGTCTTTTCGTTGTTCCATCTCTCCCATTCCTTCTTCCTTCTAAGTTCTCTTGTCACTTTATTGTAGGTGCGATCCGTTTGACGGAACATTCACACCTGTAAAGAGATCTGTATGACACGTGTCATATTTGGAGGAAGGGAATTGGGCAAGCGACGATGGGGCTATCGTCACCACTTGAAAATTGTGGAATAATGGGTAGGGGCATTGCCAATTGAAATTCGTTGACGGAAGTGAATCTACTCAAAAATAGGAGGAGTGATCATGTACATCGTATCTGAACCCAGGCTTCTATCAGATGGTCAAAATCAGGAGCTTGCCAGGGAGGATGCAGCTGTTTATCCACCGGGCTACGTCCGGTTTTTGCAGCGATTCGGCGAAGGGACTTACCGAGGGTGGATGAATGTCCAGCTGCCGGATATGGAGGTGCTTCATCCTTTTGCCGAGTACGGGTTATGGGAGCACGATGAAGACAGCCCGATTACCGAGCAGCAGATTGCAGAGTGTATCGCAATAGGAACAACGGTGGACGGTGATTTTTTGGCCGTGCATCCCCAGGCGGGCGATCTGCTGTGGTTGCCCCGGCATGAGGAGCGTATAAAGGCGATTTCGCTGCAGGCACGGGAGCAGGACGATGAAGGCCTGTACGCGGAAGTGCTGGACGAAATATATCGTCAGGTGTATGGGCGCAGCCAAGAGGAAGCCGTTTATTATGATCCGTGGACAGGTACGCGGAGCCATCTCTTCTTACGTTTGCCTCCGGTGCAGGATGGGCTGTCATTGCCTGAGCTGGCGGGAATGTGTCAAGCGGCCTTTCCTTCCGATCTGTCTATTGAAACGCCCTATGTTTGCCTTTTGTTCTACCGGGAACTGGGCGGATATGTACGATTCAATTATGCTTATCAGCAAGAGGTAGCCATCTTCTATGAACAGAATGCAGGGCAGGCGTTTGCCGTTATGGAGGCATGGCTCTTGTCGAAAGGGTGCGAAAGGATTTCATAACACATAGATTATTATCGGTACTCATCAAGAGGGAACTGCATTCTAGTACAAGATAAATTTAAGCAGGGCTATGTTTTATAAGATCTTCTAGAGGGGGACGTGGGATGAAGCTAGCTTTTACGCTGGATACACACGGAACGTGCGTAGGCCAATTGAGGGACGAGCTGCTGCCGTTAGAGGAAATAGCTGCCGCCTGGAAGTTTCCATTCGATATCTTTGTTGTATTTCGCGTTTTACCGGAAAGTTATGGCCGGAAAACATCCAGACGTTTTGATAGTAGGGATAATACGCTTGATTTGGATACCTGCTCCCGAAGGGGCTTTTGCTGTACCGCATTTATGGCCGCCCGAAAGGCTTCGTCCTTCTCTTTGGCGTCAGGCATGGCCTTCTACAGCAGCTCTTCGCTGACACATCGTCGAAGCAACTGACTGGTCGTCAGGGAATCTTCCTCGACGCTGTCCGCCGCCGAGACATAGGCGATGAAATCATCGGTTCGACGGAGCCGCTCAAAGTCGTGCCGCAGGCGATGGATCACATCGAATTCGTTCCAATTATTGAATTAAGGAAGGAACATACGTACACAGGATTTTCGCAGGGAGGAAAATAGATGATCGTTCTGAAAGATATCGGCAAATTCGAAGAGCTGCCGGAAATAGCCATGCACATCTACAAAGGAAACATTCCGGCTTTGCAGGAAGCAATCGCCGCTGGTTGGAATATAGAGGAAGGCATCGTACTGAGCAGATATACGACGTTAAGTCCGCTTGATCTGGCGCTGATATCTCAGCGAATGGATGTTGTGGAGCTACTGGTCGAGCAGGGCGTTAACCTGAATGTCCATCATAATCCAGCTTTTTTAAAGGCTGTTCGCTATGGTAAGGAAGATATCGTTCGGTATATCGCTGCGCAAGGCGCCGAGCTGGATAAACTCAATCAAATCGGGTCAGGTGCATATGCACAGGCCTATTACGGCAACAAAAAAAACATCCCGCTCATTCATGAGCTGGGGTTGGATATCAAGCTGCATGGCAGCGCTGTACTGCGCCAAGCCGTGTCGGACCATGACTATAAGACCCTCGATTATCTACTCGATCATGGGGCGGACATCAATTATAATCAGCCCGATATGGTCTATCCTTATCGAGCGACCCCGCTAACCGTCGCCGCGCGGATGGGGAATCAAGGCATGGTCAAATATTTGATTGAGCGAGACGCGGACGTGACGATAGCGGAAAAGGACGGTGAACGACCATATACGATTGCTGTGAGCAATAAGGATACCGCCCTGGCGGACTTCTTGAAATCGCTGGAGCCAGCTGAGTTTCATAGTTTAGAGAACAAGAAGTATGCGCTGAAAAAATATAAATTGACCGATGAACTCGTCAGCTTTCTGACAGGAGACCAGCTGCGGCTTAAGCTATCGCAGAATGAATATGAAATCGGGTATATCGATTTCTTCCCCCTGACCGATACGATCGAGATGAAAGTCGGTCGGCAAAAGCTGCTGCGTCTGTCAGCCAATATCGATAATTACTCCGATCTGCTGCTTTTGTGGAATCCGAAGAAAAAAGGCCAGATCGGTTGCTACGATGTGGAGCATCAGACGTACGCCGATTTATGCAGCTTTACCGAGTTCTTCGCGCAGCCTGAATCGTACCTCATCCGTTTTCTTGAGGGAGAGTTGTAATCTCAATCTCAAGGAACATAGGCACCTACAACCTCAAATTTTAACTCGTTGTCTATCGTCATATGCTTTACTTCGATGATGTTGCCTTTTTGAAAGGCAGGTATATTCACGATCGGGATGACGGTTCTTACTACCGTATGAATGGTCTCGCCATTCGGTTTCGTGACGCTTAGATCCAGCAACACTTCTGGTTGATTATCGACCTGCACATTCGTTTGCTGGATCGAGTTGATCTTCGCTTGAGCGGACATACCACCTGTGAGAATCGCCTTGCGCTGCGTGTTTCGTTTGTTGCGTGCTCGCAGTTGCTTTACTAGAATTACGATAATGAATGATGTCGTGAATAGTGTTAAGGTAATGGACAGTACCAAAATGACAGTAATAACGGGCAATAGCCTACACCTCGCTTTCAAACCTCAATCGTGGAAAGTTTGATTTCTTCACAAGTTATTAACAATCAAAATAAATGATTACACGAGTCCAATACAGAAGGGTGACCTCAGCACATTGCTAAGATCACCCTTGTTATGTCAAATTTAACTTTTTATTTATTCCCTTGGCGCACCTTTAGCAGTTTGCCTTTGACCGTCGTGTTTTGCATCATTTCAAGCACAAGCGGTCCTTTGCCGTTCAGAATCTCAACATCGGTCACAAAATCGAGGATCGTAATAATCCCAATATCGTCTGCAGTTACCCCGTCAAGCTTAGCAATCGTCCCAACAAAGTCTACGGCTCTTAGCTTTTTCTTCTTGCCGCCATTGAAGTTAAGCTTCATAATTTGCTTGTTTAATTGCTCGCGCTTATCTTTTTTCGGTTCAGGCTTAAACTTTAGTTTCTGTTCAAAATCTTCCCTATGGCGATCCACTTCCTGTTCGGAGGGAGCTTTTATTTTCGGAATCGCGAATCCAATATACGCTTCAATGTCGGCTAATCTCCTGTCGTCCCTCGGTGTGACGAAGGTAATCGCTTTTCCCGTCTTGCCTGCGCGTCCTGTACGCCCCGTACGGTGAACATAACTTTCCTTCTCAAGCGGGATATCGTAATTAATAACATGGGTGATATTCGTGATATCGATACCTCTGGCGGCTACATCCGTCGCTATCAAGTAACGGAATTGTCCTCTTCTGAATGCATTCATGACCTCGAAACGCTCTTCCTGTTCCATTCCACCGTGAATACGATCACATGGATAACCGAGTTCAGCCAATGATCTGAATAGTTTATCTACATGCTCCTGCGTACGGCAGAACACTATACAGCTGTCCGGACTCTCAACAATGAGCAGATCTTGACGAAGGGCGAACTTGTTCGTCTCCATCACCTGAATGAGCGCGTGTTCTATCGTGGCAGTTGTTATACCACTGGCTTGAATCTCAATGCGGGCAGGCTGGTTCATATATTTGTGGGCCAAATTGGCCACATCCTCAGGAAACGTAGCAGAGAATAACATGGTGACCCTGTCACGAGGCAGCTTTTGAATAATCGACTGAACCTGCTCAATAAAGCCCATATTCAGCATCTCATCTGCTTCGTCGATGACGAGATAGGCAATCCGCTCCAGCGAGAGCGATCCGCGTTCAATATGGTCCAGCACACGTCCCGGCGTACCCACAACCATGTGCGTTCTTTGCTTTAACTCGGCTTTTTGGATATGGAAAGGATGTTTCCCAAAAAGAGGTGTTGCTTTGATCCGCTTAAAACGCCCAATATTCGTGATATCTTCGTTGACCTGTAACGCCAGTTCGCGGGTTGGCGTCAGGATTAATGCCTGCGGCTTATTCTCATTCCAGTCCACCAGCTCGCAGAGCGGGATACCATAAGCAGCTGTTTTGCCGCTACCTGTTTGCGATTTGACCACCAGGTCCCTTTTCTCAAGCGCAACGGGAATGACTTCCGTCTGTACCTCTGTCGGTGTATCATATCCCAAGCTATTCAGCGCTTTCACTATCGCTTCGCTTAATTGATAATCTGTAAAATGTTTCCTGCCCATCTTCAACCTCTTCTACGCTATATTCGAATACCTATATATACAGACTTTCACCGTACACCAATAGTATGCTCATTTATTATACTGTGAATCTGGTTCTGATATTGAAATTTATACATTCTAAACTAGAAGTGATCGTAAAATCAGGTTCAAAAAGAGCATAATCACGTCCAAGTGCTTAGTATGCACCGCTAGCTTCACCATGCTGGAGAGTGCCATGCCGGAATGGTATAATCTCAGAAAGGATGATTAGAGTGGGAGGCGTGAAGCAATGAGTGAGGAGCTTTTGGAGCAGCTGGAAGAATGGCACGAAGAGGATGAGTTCGAAGAAATCGTAGATGCGATTATGGAGATCCCTGAGGATGAGCGGGATTATGAGCTGATCAGCCATTTGGGCAGAGCGTTGAATAATCTTGAACGTTATGAAGAGGCGGTTGAGCAATTCCTATCCATTCAAGAAGAGGGTAAGGATGATCCTTTGTGGCATTACCGCATAGGGCTCGCTTATTATTACTTGGATCGGTATGAAGATGCCCGGAAAGCATTTGAAGTGGCCGATCATCTGGATCCCGGCGATGAGGATACGTTAGAGTTTCTGGAGTGGATTCGGAACAAGACCGCTCCGAAACCTGCTAAGGAGTCCACTACGATGTCTTATACGGACCCCGATGTGCTGAATTTCTGGGATGATGGCGCGCTTGAGGCAGACCAATACGTGTCGGCACCGCCTACGGATGAATTGATTGAATCCGTAGAGGAAGCGCTGGTCTTCAAGCTTCCCGCATCGTATATTCAAGCAATGAAATTACATAATGGCGGGATTCCCCGGAACCGAAAGTTCCCTATCGGGGATGGAGCGCAGGATTATATTGAAATCAAAGGTGTTTTGGGCATTGGACGAGAGAAGAAAAAATCATTGTGCGGAAGCTTGGGCAGCCGTTTTATGATCGAGAATGGCGGATACCCTGAGATTGGCGTGGTCATTTGCGATTGTCCTTCCCAGTCCGAGGTCGTAATGCTGGATTACCGTTCATCCGGTAATGACGGGGAGCCCGAGGTTATCCATGTGGACAAGGCCAATGATTACAAAATAACCCGACTTGCTTCGAACTTTGAGGCTTTCATTGGCGGCTTGGAAAAATAACATAAGCAAGAGTTATCAATATTTCGCAGTTCTAAAAGATTCGTAAAACGAATGAAGCATCTCCTGAGTGGGGGATGCTTTTTCTTTGTATATGTAAGATGGGGGTAATATTAGTTCTCCCGATCATCCATAGTATCCAAGATGTCTTTAAGTACACGAAAGAGCAGCTTGCTTTCAGCCAATGTACGAGAATAAAGAAGCGAGCTGATGGATTCTAGGATCTCTGCCTTCTCACTTGCGGTATCCAGACTCTCTGTCTCGTGGAACTGGAACATAGCTGCTGACGATACTCCCAGTCCCTCGATGATCTTTTCCAGTGTTTCAATGGATATATTTCGTTCCCCACGTTCTACCGTTCCTATGTAAGAGGCGTTAATCCCAGCCTTCTCTGCCAGTTCCTCCTGTGTCATTCCCTGTTTTTTTCTAAGCTGCTTGATTCGTTCACCTATCATTTTCAGGAGCATCTTTAACCACCTCTATTCCAGATTAAAGAAGTAGTATGGGAACAAACAGAATATAATATTCGATATTTAATTTAAAATAGTGCTTATATACACTAAAATGAAGTTATACATCCAAGTGTCTTCAACTTTAACTTTAGCTAAAGGATAAGGTGCACAAAGAATGCAATATCTGAATGTTTTATTAGAATCTTTGGATGATGAGAATCAGGCATACTTCTACGGGGAGCGCTTAGTAATCGATTATGTATTGCTTACAGCTATTCAGCGTGAAGTTGAGGAGGTCAATAAAAGGCTTCGTGAGGAGATTTATCGTTTGATGAATAACATCGTTGGAAGCCTTCAATGGTATTGGAGTGCAGAAGAAGATCGTCATGACTTTCAGATCTATGGATATTATCGGCTTCATCAATAGAGCTTCCCATTGAATTAGTGCCATTTCCAATTCATCCGTGATGCAATATTTTTTGCATCCTAAAATATTCCAACCTGTGCTAAAATGGATACAAAAAAGAAAGTTAGGGAGGCATTTAATTGATAGGGCGCAGTGGGAATCCGACACTAAACGAAGAAACATTTGAGAGAAGTGGGTATTATAACGGCCAGGAAACGATGACGATTGGCGGAACGGTGAACAAATCGTTCATGCTGCTCGCGCTGCTGATCGGGGCGGCGGTCATTTCATGGGTTATGTATTTTAATGGGTATGATGTATTCCCGTTCATGATCGGGGGAGCCATAGGCGGCTTTGTCCTGGCGTTGATCATCAGCTTTGTGCCGAAGGCAGCACCTTACTTGGCACCGATCTATGCGATTGTGGAAGGATTCTTCCTCGGAGCATTATCCGCTCATTATGAATATCTGTACTACGGAATCACATTGCAAGCGGCTTTACTGACGATGTGCATATTCCTGGGCATGCTGCTCGCTTATAAAACAGGTCTGATCCGGGCAACTGCAGGCTTCAAAAAGGGGATTATTGCAGCAACGATCGGCATTGCGCTTGTATACCTGTTTAGTATGGTTCTGGGCCTGTTCGGTGTGGCGGTGCCTTACCTGCATGACAGCACTCCGATCGGCATCGGGATTTCGGTTGTGATCATCATCATCGCAGCATTGAATTTCATACTCGATTTCAACTTTATCGAAGAGGGAGCACAGCAAGGTGCGCCCAAATATATGGAATGGTACGGCTCTTTCGGTTTGTTGGTTACGCTCGTATGGTTGTATATCGAAATTATCCGGTTGCTGGCGAAGCTGGCGAACCGGGATTAATATCTGGATTGGTATGGTCAACATCGCTGTCGAGGCATTCTCGACAGCGATTTTTTAAGATGTCAGAAGTTTAAACTTCGGAGGAGCTGCTGCCTGATATCGCAAGAAAAACTACCGCTAAACGCGGTCTTTCTGCTTTGAGAGTACGTCGATAGACGTTTTTCTTATGGTATGGAGTGTAGCTTTGAACCAGCAGAATAATAAATTTCCTTCAGTAAACCCTACAAAGAGCGACTTGTGTTTAAATAATAAGTAGATACTGTCATCATCATACTGCTTGAAGAAGGAGATCCCATGACCAATAAGAAAGACATGATCGATATAGGTTGGAATTTTGATAACAGTTATGCCGAACTGCCGGAGTCCTTTTTTACCAAACAAGATCCCACCCCTGTACGCTCACCGGAGCTGGTAATCCTCAATGAGCCGTTGGCGGCATCTTTGGGTTTAAATGCCAAGGCCCTGCAAAGCGCAGAGGGCGTGGCGATGCTCGCGGGCAACGAGATACCCGAGGGAGCATCTCCGCTCGCACAGGCTTATGCCGGGCACCAGTTCGGGTATTTTACGATGCTGGGCGACGGCCGTGCGATCCTGTTGGGTGAACAAATCACGCCGCAGGGTGAGCGTATGGATATTCAGCTTAAGGGCTCGGGCCGGACGCCGTACTCCCGTGGAGGCGATGGTCGGGCGGCTCTGGGTCCGATGCTGCGCGAATATATCATCAGCGAGGCCATGCATGCGCTGGGGATTCCGACCACCCGCAGCCTGGCGGTGGTATCCACCGGCCAGCCTGTCACTCGTGAGAGAGAGCTGCCGGGTGCGATTCTGACCCGCGTGGCCTCAAGTCATGTGAGAGTGGGGACGTTTCAATATGTAAGGGGAGCGGGCACAACCGAGGATTTGCGGATTCTGGCGGATTACACTCTGCAGCGGCATTACCCGGAGGCTGACTTTAGTGACGGCGCCAACCGTTATCTGGTCTTGCTTCAGGAGGTCATCAAGCGTCAGGCCGCTCTAATCGCCAAGTGGCAGCTGGTCGGGTTTATTCATGGGGTGATGAACACCGATAATATGACCCTCAGCGGCGAAACGATTGATTATGGCCCTTGTGCCTTCATGGATACCTTTGACCCGAATACGGTATTCAGCTCCATCGATTCTCAAGGCCGCTATGCTTATGGCAACCAGCCGTATATTGCGGCTTGGAATCTCGCAAGATTGGCCGAATCCCTGCTGCCTCTGCTGCATGAAGAAGAGGAGCAGGCCGTCAAGCTGGCCGAGGGTGCGATCGGAACCTTTACCGATCTATATCACGAGCAGTGGCTTGCAGGCATGAGAGCCAAGCTGGGAATCTTCCATGAAGAGGAGGATGACGAATCCCTGATCGAAGACCTGCTCAAGATGATGAAAAATCACCAGGCGGATTATACCAATACCTTCCGTGCGTTAACGTTTGACAAGCTGGAGGATACGCCTCTATACGGCACACCCGAATTAGCTTCCTGGTATGAGCGCTGGCAAGCGAGACTTGGCAGCCAGCAGGAATCGAAGGAACAATCCCATCACTTAATGCGCAGCAGCAATCCGGCGGTCATTCCGCGGAACCATCGGGTGGAGGAAGCGCTGGAAGCAGCGGAGCAGGAAGGGGACTACAGTGTGATGGAGCAGCTGCTCCACGCGCTGTCCGATCCATATGCGCATTCCCCGGAACAGACGGAATATGCAATCGTGCCTGAGCTGTCCCGTCCATACCGAACCTTTTGCGGGACGTAAGGATGAAGGAGTGCTCCAATAGGAAAAAGGATAGGGAGAAATAAGAACAAGTTTAATGAACTTCGGAGATTAGCATGATCAAGACGCTCCACCTTAAAAAATTGACCATCATGCACACAGGTAATGGATATAACTCCAAGGACCTCAAAAAGCCAAGCAAGATTTACTTTGCTTGGCCTTTTTATATATGGGGGGAGTAGCTGTCTGCTTAATCCTTCGAAGCAGGATCTTAACTGGAACGGCCGTGATCCGGAACGATAAACGAGACTGTTGTTCCAGTATTGGATGTACTGTTGATGGACAAGCCCCTCCCGTACAATTGGGTCAGACGCCGATTCGTGTTGGATACTCCGATGCCGCTCCGACCCTGTAATGCCGGGCTCATCAGTTTCATGACCTGTCCAGGCTCCATACCCTTGCCGTTGTCCTGTACCTCTATGAGTGTCCCGCCTTCTTGGCGTGCAATCCGAATACGGACAGTCCCGCTCTTGTTCCGGCTAAGGATGCCATGTTTGACGGCATTCTCAACCAAAGGTTGAATGGAGAGCGGAGGGAGCAGCAGTTGAATATCCGGCTCCACTTCCCATAGAACGGACAATCTGTCCGGAAACCGCTCTTGTTCGATATATAGATAGGCTTTCGCAAGTTCCAGCTCATGGGATAATTCAACAAGCTCTCCCGTATTAAGGAAGTCAAAACTAATGCGTAAAAAGGCAGCAAACGCATCTCCGAGCCGCTGCATCTTCTCCGTATCAATCTCACTCAGCGCCATAATCGAACTGAGTGTGTTGAACAGAAAATGGGGATGGATCTGTGCTTGCAAGTAAGCGGCTTCCATCCGAAGACGCTCATGGATGGATTGCTTCAGCGTGGTTAAAGCCCGGATTCGATATTTCAGCTCGAGTGCATCGACGGGTTTGGTCACATAATCATTCGCTCCGGAGGAAAATCCGGTATAGATGTCGGCCGGCTGGCTGCGTGCAGTCAGCAGCAGAATCGGAAGCTCGGATACGGAGTATTGCTCCCGCACTTTCTGCGTCAACTCGTAGCCGGACATATGGGGCATCATGACATCGGCGATCAACAGATCCCATGGCTGAGTGTCCAGCAACTCCATCACCTCACGGGCGGAGTTTGCGATGGTGATGTTGTACGGCTCCGTCGAGAGGATGTCCACAAGCACCTTGAGATTCACGGGATCATCGTCAACTGCAAGGATATGGATCTGCCGATCCGTCAAAAGCGGCGGGATACTCCGAGCGGTTGCAACCTCATCCATGGCATTATTTTGAAATATGAACCCGGCAGGCAAGATAACATGGTCTCCTTCGGTCACCAGCTGCGAATGATGGGAATCTTCGGGCAACGCGATATCCGATTTTTGGGCCAGCGGAAGACTAAAGCTGAATACAGAGCCTTTGCCCGGCTCGGAGCGAACGGTCAGGACGCCGCGATGCAGTTCAACCAGCTGCTGGCATATATTTAAGCCAAGCCCGATACCCCGCCCGTCACGGATTCCGTATGTCCCTTGTTCATAACGGGCAAACACCCGTGCTTGCGTGTCTTCGTCCATACCAACCCCGGTATCCGCGACATGGATGACGGCCTCTCCGTTCCGAATCTCTGCGGAGACGGAGATGGACCCGGCCTCCGTATATTTCAAAGCGTTGTGCACCAGGTTGTATAAAATCTGTACAAGCCTCTTCTCATCGGCCATTACCGGCGGCATCGATGGCGATATATTCATATGCAGCCGCACCGGCTTGCCTTCCACCATGAATCGGAGCATGGCCATGACTCCGGGAACGACTGATTGGATGCGCAGCGGCTCCACCTCCAGTGTAATGCGGTGTTCCTGGAGACGGGCGATATCAAGCAAATCACCAAGCAAATGCGACATCCTGCGGCTGAGTGTGATTAGCAGCTCCATGTCCTTCACGCTGCCCTCGTTCATCTGCTCTTTCTCTTTGGTTACGACGGTCTGTGCGATATTCATAATGCCATGCAGCGGCGTTCGCAGCTCATGCGACGTGTTGGCAAGGAACTCGTCCTTCAACCTGTCTGTTTCCTGCAATTGAACGTTGAGCTTCGCATTCTCTCGGCTATTGCGAAAGTATTTTTTGAACCAGTAGGTAGAGAAGCCCACAATCGCGGCGATGATATCGATTGGATAATACACGGTAGTCAATTCACTGAACGATTCCATGGCGCTCCATATGAGGTTCGATATGATGCCTGCCGCGCTCAGAAGCAGGAAGACCGCGTCCTGATCGGTATGTTTTTTGAAGATCATGGTCCCTACGATATGAATGAATCCGGCAAATGGAATGAAATAGAAGAGCAAAAATATTTTTAAATCAATCGTTGCATTGACGAATGAAGCAGGCGAAACCAGCACAAACCCGGAGAGCAGGATAAGGGCCGCGGTATACGACTTGATCCATAGGTTTCCTTGCTGCGTCGATAAGAATCTTCGGAATAGAAGCAGAATAAACAGGTTTTGCCACAACAGCGATATTAGCCGGATCTTCACTGCCCATGTGTAATTAATCGGCAGCCATAATAGAAGCACATTATCGTGACCGCATAGAATGGCAACACCGACTGACAGCGTCAATAGGCTTGTAATGAGCAATGCCCGTTCCTGCCGGTTAAACAGATACAGGATGCAGGCATACAGTCCGTGAAGCAGCAGCACGATAAACGTAACCAGCTGAAATCCAATGGAATACCAGCGCACATAGTCAATGGAAGCCGCCGAGCCAAATCGGATGGAGCGGACAAGCCCACCGTTATATGGTTCGTCAAAGTTGGCTACTCGTATGAGCACATCAATCTCCGTTGTCCCTTCTACAGCGTAGGTCGAGGTATAAGATATGCTTGTGGGTATATAATCATCAGCATTGTCGGCAAGGGCCCCGATTACCCCAGAGGCTACGCCATTGATATCTACGGCGGATGCAGCCTGAATCCCCCGCAGCCAGAAGGCGACAGGCTGCTGGAGCGGATCGATTAAGATCCGAAGTCGATACGTGCCGTACCCATAGGAGGATCTGGTTTCCGGATTTAGCACGGGTCCCCAATCTCCCGGAACAAGGATGCTGTGATATTGGCTTTCTTTTGCAGGCAGATCTTCATGGGTTAATAACTCCCCAGGATAAAAATCCCATTGGCCATCCAAATAGACGGGAGGTGCTTCATTTAGATCCTGTCCGCGCATATCGAGCACACCCTGGACGGCTCGGGGATGCTCGGATGTAGCGAATATCTCAGACCAAGCCCAGCGTAGGCCCAGAAGTACGCTGAGAAATACGGTAACGATGGCGATATATTGAAGGGCCGTTTGATTTATTGTTCGCATGATACCAAGAGATTCGACAAAAATCGCAGGACTCCTTCATTCCTGGATCCAGTCGAGCTCCGCATGAGTCGAGATGCATCAAAAAAGCCCCTGGACCGGTGTCCAAGGGCTATAAATCGTATGGCTATTTTTTTCGAGACCTTATTCAACATCATAGCAGAACCGAAAGAAACAGTCTATATTTTTACCCGGAAATGCCATAGAGTGGGGGAGCCGGCAAAAACAAATGAAATGGAGCGTGGTTTCATGACTTGGACTTGTCACCTCGATGAAACAGATGTACAGGAGTATGTCGGGAAGGTTTTGGGTACCGGTTATGTGGTGGCGGATGTAACGAAGATGCATGGCGGGGCGCAAAAGGTTGTCTATAAGATCCAATGTCAAAATGGATTCCCATGCGTGCTGTATGTGTGGGATTTGACGAAGAATTATTTTCAGGAAGAAATAGCAAACGAGAGTGTGCAGGAACGGTCCTTTGGGGGCCATTCGTTCGAAAGCAATAACCGATGGTTAAGGGATCATGGTATTTCTACGCCAGCTCTATATGATCTTCACACGGAACAGGACAGTTACCCGTTTGACTATGCTCTTGTTGAATATATAGAAGGACAGAAGGCGGAAACTTACTTTCAGCACCCGGACCAACGGGTTCAGGATGAGGTCTTCGAACGGTTGGGTCACATGATCGAACGCATGCATGCAAACCACAGACAGAACTATGGAAAACCCGATCAAAGCGGGAATCAACGGGAACGATGCCATCATGTGCAGTTGAAAAATGCGAAGGAACAGCTGTCCTACATCGTCCTGCATAACGAGAGTATCCGGAAGAATCACGACAGTCTGCTCGCTGTATTGCATGAGCTGGAATCCAGGATAGATTCCCGCAAGCGATATGGCTTTATCCACGGCGAGCTGGGACCCGATCATGTCCTGGTTACAGACCGTTTAGAGCCCTATCTGATTGATATCGAAGGTGCGCAATTCTTCGACATCGAGCATGAGCATACGTTTCTTGAGCTTCGATTCGGGGAGCATTACCGGTATTTGCGACATGATGGGCTTGATCCGAATCGGATGTTATTTTACCGTCTGCATCACTATATCTCATTAACCTCGGGCGGCCTGAAGCTGCTTCACCGTGGATTCCCGGATCAGGCATTTGCTCGAAATTTAGCCGATTATCACGCACGCAACACCCTGCGATTCATGGAGGAATGGCAGCAAACCCGATAACAGGCCTTCATGAGATGGGCTGAAAACATCATTAACTCTGCTGCATGGGTTTAAGATATGGCTGCAAACTCCTGCTTATAGATTAGCTCTATCGTGCTAAGCAGCTCCGAACCTTGGCTCGAGAATTTCAATGGCGTTGCTTTACCCTTGTTGAGGAAAACTCCCGTCGATTGTTGGGAGCTGCCCAGCGCTGCTTCATACAGCCGTGAAGCTCCTTGACTGGGATGGGAGAAGAACAGGTTGCGGATCGGGATCATCAATCTGGGCATCCCGGCGTTCTTGGTAATGGTTGTTTTATTCGCTCCCGGACAGACACTCCGGATCATAATGCCATCCTTCTGTATGGCAGTGGCGATCTCCTGAGTCCACAACGATAGGGCTAATTTACTCGCGGCATAAGGCCCAACCAGCTTTTTGAACACGGTAGGGGAAGCCAATGTATGGTAATCGAACTGTTTGAGATACAACAAAGCATTGGAGGATGTATTGATTACTGTCTTGAGGCTGCCCTTCTCTAGAAGCTCTTTCATTTCCATCAAGATGACATATGGCACCACGGAGTTTACTTCAAAATGCATCTCGCGCCCTTGTTTGGAATAGGATAGTTCGCCGAAGGAGACACCTGCGTTATTAAACAGCAGGTCGATATGATCCTCGTGTTTCTTGATCTGATCCAGCGAGACTTGGAGATTCGTGAAATCCGACAAATCGGCCGTGTATACTCTCAGCTGCTGTGAACTAAGGCCCTCTTGTAAAAGGGAATCGTCGGATGGAAAGGGAGCTGAGGGATTATGAATTTTGATATCAAGGAAGCCGTTGAGATTCTGGTGCGGATTGCGCATTCCCCGGAACAGGCTGAATATGCTATAGTGCCTGAGCTGTCCGATATCTCACCGGGCAGTCTCCATGATCTCATCTTTAGGCTCATGGGCAACAGAATAAGCTCTGTTATCATTAACGCGTATGGTTTTCCTCTGGTACGCATTGTTTCGTACAAGGGCAAAGATAATGAGCAGCGTTCCATAAAATTCATAATTACTGATTTGGTAGCCTTGAAGAGCCATAATAACGAATGTGGTAATGGGAACAAAATTAATAAATAATATGCCGTTAAGCGGTGATAACCATTTGATCCCTTGATTCCAGCAGAGCAAGGCTGCTAGCCCGGGCAATAAAATCATGAAAGACATTTCATATTTAACCGAGAGAATCGTGTTCCATGTTGGAACAGGAATCAAATCAAAGACGGACCCAAGCGTAACGATAACGAAGGACACAGCGCTTCCTAGCAAGCAGGTTAGCGTAGAATAACGCAGGATCGACCAATTCTTGAATCGGCTTCCCCCCATCGAATACACCACCCATCCCAATACCCCAACAAAAATCAGAAATAAAGGAACAAGATGTTGTCCAGCCATTTTGAAAAAGGTAAGTTTCCCGTTGGTGATCACGAGTACAGCACCGACAAACGCGATAGCTACACTTCTAAGCATGTATTTATTCGGCGTTTTTTTGGACGTGATCCACAAGATCATAATGGATATCATCGGCATGAGTGACTCCATAATAGAGGCTGCGACAGCACCTGCTTCACCCATGAGCTGCTGTCCAAGGAAAATGCACATATTGTAGACCGTAAATGCCATCGTTCCCAAGAACAACAATGTCTTGCCTCTTCCCTCCAGACGAAAGGAGGCTCTCCCCTCTTTCATCCACAGCAACACGCTGAGGATGACGGCAACGACGAAATAACGGATAAACGAAAAATAGAATGGATCAATTTGCTGCAGCGCGATGTGTGCAACAGGAAACATAGCCCCCCATGACATACTTGCGATCAGGCATAGCATGGACCCGATGACGATTTGTTTCTTTAGCATGTAATGTCTCTCTCCCTGCCAACTCTTTGTTTGTGTATAACTCATCATAGGAGGGCGAAAGGTTTTAGTAAAATGATTGAAAATAAAGTTTATGATCATTTATAATGATACTTCGCAGGTGTGAATACGTACCAGAGAGCAGGGGGGGTTAGATTGGAGTTTAATGATTTGAAAATTTTTCAGGCTGTTGCTACGTATGGAAGTGTCAGTAAAGCCGCATTGGAGCTAAACTACGTTCAATCCAATGTGACAGCCAGAATTAAGCTGCTTGAGAAAGAGCTTCGGACGCCATTGTTCTATCGGCATAAGCGAGGGATGATCTTAAACACGGAAGGAAAGCGGTTGTTAGAACAATCGAGGGAGATCTTGTCCGGAGTGGAAGAACTGAAACGTACGTTTCAAGATACATCGAACCCCTCGGGTGTTCTGGAAATTGGGATTGTGGAGACGGTGATGTTTCTTCCATATATTTTATCGGCTTATCATCGTAAGTACCCCAATGTTGAATTATCATTAAAAGCCGGGGTTACCGATCTTCTGTTACAACAGGTGATTGATATGAAGCTGGATGGAGCCTTTGTGACAGGACCTATCAGGCATCCATTAATCGAACAGGTTGAGGTTATTCAAGAAAAGCTGGTACTTGTAACTAAAGAGAAAACCTTTTCCATGGAGGAAATAACGAAAAGGCCTCTATTGCTGTACAATAAAGGCTGCGGGTATCGCGATAGACTGGAAAGCTGGATGAAGGCCGAGGGGATTATTCCCAAACAGATCATGGAGTTTGGAACGTTCGGGACGATTATAGGCAGTGTAGCTGCAGGAATAGGAATCACGATTATCCCAGAGTCATCTATTTCCAATCTGGTTGCGAATGGAACGGTATTCTGCCATAGCATACCTGAACCTTACCATGAAGTCACAACTATTTTTATTCGGCGAAAAGATTCATATGTAACGAGCACATTACAATGCTTTATGGATGAAATTGTTGCTCGAACTAGGACTGGAACATGAACGGTTGCCAGAGGCCCATTAAAGCGGGACTCTTAGCCCTTGATCGGACCCGCAATGCGAAAATAGGATCCGCCCCCACTCTGCAACACTAGGAGGGAGGGCCAGGTGCATATGGAAATAAAGAATTTAGGAAGCCGATGGATTTCAACCCATGGGCTTTTTTCATCTATCACAGAGCAGAAAGAGACGGTCTATTATTGTTTTACTGGGATGACGGATCATTATTTGGGAAGAATATAAATGATTGAAATTCATTCAAATTTCCTGTTATTATATTCCTCGGCTTGTTTATTAGAAAGGGAGAATGAAATGCAAGCATATGTATTGCCTATTTTCGTTGCGATAGCCATTTGTTTTTTATTAGCTTTCATTTTGACGCTTCCATGGGCCGTTTATCAGTACCGTAAACATGGGTACTTTAGCTTTTGGAGAACATTACTTATCTTAAGCTTTATCTTTTATGGATTAAGTGCATTCTTCTTAGTGATTTTTCCAATACCCAGTGCTCGGAATAATTGTGCTTCGATTGATCCCGGCGCGATTTTTATTCAAAATCGTCCTTTTCAATTTATACGGGATATTCAACGTGAAAGCGGATTTCATTGGGCGGTGCCTTCAAGTTATATCGACTTGTTAACGACGCGGGCCTTTTATCAAATGTTTTTTAATGTTTTGCTTTTGTTTCCTTTAGGTGTCTTTCTGAGGTACTTTTTTAAGGGGAAAGCTAAATGGTTTCATGCTGCTCTTATTGGATTTAGTGTTTCGCTTTTCTTTGAAATAACCCAACGAACCGCTTTGTTTGGCTTTTTTGAATGCCCCTATCGTATATTTGATGTAGATGACTTGATGACAAATACGGTGGGGACTGTACTAGGCTTTATACTCGCTCCCATGTTTTTGGTGTTAATTCCATCGAGGGAAACCCTTAGTGAGCAAAGCCACTTCTTTAACAATCAGAGAAAAGCAACTTTTGGTGCCCAACTCATGGAGGTTCTTCTAAATATTATTATTGCCAGAGTGATAACCAGCTTTATATTCGGGTTGCTGAAGAGACCAGGAGTATTTGTTGACGAGATTATCTTTGCCATTATTTTCTTTGTGGTTATGGTAGTTATCCCTGTGATTTGGAAAGGACATACGGTGGGTTCTAAGATCGTTCGCATGAGATTACTTCCGGAAAAGGGGAACTGGTTAGGAAGCTTGAGCCGACGCTACATCATTGTTTATATGCCTTTATTGCTCTCAGCATTATCGAAGATATTTTCTAATCAAATGGGTGAAGATCTTCTAGCCAACCTATTTGTAATTGGAGTGGTTTTTCTTACAGCTCTGTTATGGTTCTTTCTCTTCTGTCATATCGTGATCAGATGGATCAAAAAGGACAAAGATCTTTATTTTAATCGATATAGTCACATAGAGGCTGTAAGAATCACTGGTGAAATGTGATAAACGAAAATATAGAATACTGATGAATCGGCCGCAACAAGCACATGCAGGGGCTGACAGAATATAAAAAGCCGATGACCCGCACTCGACTGCGAGGATCATCGGCTTTTTTGGTAAAGCAGTAGTGACTTTAGACGCTTACCCTCTAAGAAATTGTAAAGAATGGTTTGAGAAAAGGTACTGTATGCCTTATATTATCGTTTGGCGGCTTGCTGCCTCTCATTCAAATGCTCCGTCAGATACTTCACGATGCCGTCCTCCGCGTCCTGGGAGTACTGCCAGACCATCGCGCCTCCAAGATTCTTACTCTGGATGTACGCCACCTTCTCCTTCAAGGCTTCTTTATCCTCGTAACTGATGAAGGTATTGCCGTTATAGAGGTAGGCGGCCTTGGCTTTGTTGTCGTAATAACGCTTGAAGCCATTTTTGTTCAGGTAGGCTTTCTCGATCTGCTTATAATTGAGGTTCACCTTGTCGATGTCGATGGGCGTCCCAGGAGCGAAGAGGCCGTCTTTAGCACCCTTGGCCTCTTTCACGTTTTTCCAGCCGTACGAATAAGCGGGCACGCCGAGCAGCAGTTTCTTGCTGTCGATATCATGGTCCAGATACATCGAGATAATTCCATCAATGGAGTGTTTGGATTTCCCTTGGCTGTCCACATACAGATTGGAGTTAAAGCCTGTGGTGTCAGACCACTTGCCTGTCAGGTCATAGGACATGACGTTGATGTAATCCACGTATTTCTCCACTTTTTTGACCTCGACATTTTGGAAATACCAGTCCTGGGTTCCAGAGGCGAACGTCAGCAGATAGTTCTTGTTCTTGTGAGGCAGCCTGTACAGCTTCTCCCGTAGTTCCTTCATCAGGCTGGTGAAATTCTTCGTATCTTCCGGGCGGGCCTTCTGCGTGTTCCAGGCATGGAACGCCGGATACTCCCAGTCGATATCCACGCCGTCTAAATCCAGTTCCTTGATCAGGTTGATGATGCTCTCGGTGAAGAGGTACCGGTTGCCGTCCAGCGAAGCGTCGGAGAAGCCATCTGCACCGTAACCACCTACGGCCAGCACCATTTGGGTCTTCGGATTGGCTGCCTTCAACTGCTTGATGTTTTCTTTGATCTGGTTGTTGGTCGTGCTGTCTTCATGGAAATAGAGATCCGTTCCTTTGATCTTGGCAAAAGCGATGAACGCGATGTCCACGCCTTTCTCCGATAGCTTGATGTTTCGGTAATCCTGCCAGGCCTCCACGTATACCGCCGTGATTTTCCGCTCTTCCGCCGCGGAGATCTGATAGAAATAGAGACCCATGCCCGCAAGCAGCACCACAATGAATATTTTCGTATATATCGTGATTCTCATCGTCCTTTAACCCCGCCCGCCGAATAGAATGTAGGTTGCCGTTTTGCTTAGGTTCAGTACCTTGACGGTGATGTAGCTGATGGCGAAGATGATGGAGATATTCACGATCAGACTGAGGGAGGCCTCCAGAAACGTGGCCTCGACCTCGGTTCGGCCGGATAACATCATTTCGACCAGCAGGTGAATCAGATAGATGCTGAAGCTGGCCCGGGAGACCGAGCTGATCAATTTCTGGATTTTATGGTTCACTTGATCGCTGATCTTGGCCTCCTTTTCCTTAAAGAAGATAAACAACCCGACAGCCATGAAGAAGGTGGTGACGGAATAGTTGCCGTAGAACATCTCATCCAGGACACCGCTGCGCAGCGAGACAAAATAGGTGGCTACCGGCGTGATAAAAAACGAGATGATGCCCAGATTGTATAGTATGTTTTTTGCCTTGAGCGGTAGTTCAAAATGGAATAGATAGTACCCCAGGATAAAATAGCCGAGAAAGCCCATGAAGAACGGGATGTTCATGATCGGAATGTTGATGTATTGATCCGTTGCACGGAATACGGCATCCGAGATGAAGCGATAGGCAATACTGACGATGAACCAGAGGAGCAGATAATACCGCAGATCCTTCTCGCTGCAGGATTTGATGAATTTGCTCATCAGCGGCACCGTCATATAGATGGCTATAATGGCGTACAGGAACCACAGATGCACATAATTCCGGTCGGTCAGCAGCCGATACCCGAAGTCAACAACGAACTCATAGGCATTCAGCTTGCTTCGCATCAGATAGTATTGATTGTACAAGCCATAGATAAGCGACCAGGTCAGAAGGGGAATGAGCAGCGGTACGACGCGCTTGGTATAGAACTCCCGGTAGGATGTAATCTTCGTGCGCAGGATCATCGCTCCGCTGATCATGAAGAAGACCGGTACGGCGAAGCGGGATATGGAGTTGAACCCGTTGCTGATCCACCAGGAGGAGGAATTGAAATCATTCGTGCTGGTTAGCACCTCCGCTGTGTAGTGCAGAATAATGACGGCAACAATGGATAGAATTCTTAGAATATCGACATAGATAATTCTTTTATTGGGACTCATGCTGTTTCAGGCAGCCTCCTTCACCATAAGTTAATTCGATCCTGCGGCAATGTTCTGGCTGATGGCGGCCACGCCTTTACGCTCCACGAAGCCCCAGCCCTCATCATTGTCAAAATATTTGAATGTCCCCGCAATGTTAATGTACAGCAGCAAATTCCGATAGGTTAACAGCTCCGCTTGGCTGAACAAGAACATCTTCACATAATCGGAGAACGTATACGTACTGCCATATTTGCGGCATAAGTACAGGGCGATGATGATCTGTGCGGCATTCAGCAGCACGCTCATCAGCAGGAAGATGATCGCATGCAGGATGTTCCCGCCAACGATCAGTGTCTGCCCCAGATAAAATATCGTCGTAAACGCCGAGAGCGTCCCCAGCATAAACCCGTCTATCGCAAAGAACAGGCTCACGCTGACACTGAATTTCCGGGACAGCCTGGACCAATAGATGAGGATGCAGTCAATAAACGCCTTCTGCCAGCGAATGCGCTGCTTATAGAAGTTGGGGAGATTCTCCGGGCATTCGGTGTAGCATACCGCTTCAGGGGCGTAGACGAGTTTTTTCTTCAATTGATTGGCTTTGATGTACTCGTGGATTTTCAGCGTAATGTCGATATCCTCCCCCACCGTGCTGCGGAATCCGTTAACATGAACGAGAACGTCTTTATAGAAGGCACCAAAAGCGCCTGAAATCACTACGATCGAATTAAAATACGATTGCGTGAGTTTGCGGACGTAGAAGCCGTGCGTATAATTGATGATCTGGCTCTTGATGAGCCCTTTTCCGCGAAACTTCTCAATGATGGCACCGTTCTTATCCCGCACGGCACCCTGTACAATTTTGACGGTACCGCCCAGCGCAATGATCTCGTCATCGTGAAAGTATTGATTCACGTACTTGAGCGAGTCGGCTTCCAGCATGCTGTCCGCATCCAGAGTGATCACGATATCGGAAGCAGCATAATCGATGCCTGCATTCAGCGAGTCCGCTTTTCCGCCATTCACCTTGTCGATAACATAAATATGGCGGTATCGATGCGAGCGATAGAATCCTTTTATCGGCTTATAAGTCAGTTTACTGTCTGCCATCCTGGCATCCGGCTCCAAATCCAGGAGTTCGTCAAGCGCGGATAACGTTCCATCCTTGGAGCCATCGTTGATGATCATGATTTCATAGTTGCTGTAATGCAAGCCGGCCATGGCATCGATGCAATTCCGAATCGTCAGCTCCTCATTGTAAGCGGGGACGAGCACAGAGATTGATTTTTCGGCGAGACCAGGATTCAGCTTCTTCACCTTGCTGCATAGCAGCGGGATGAACGTATACAGGGTTTGAAACACAAGGAATACGCTGGCTAATCCATAAAAAAAGTACTGCAAACTCCTCACTCCTCTCTTCTCTGTCTCTCTTTGTGAAGACCAGTATGGTGCGCCTACTCTATGGACTCGGATTAGGTATGCGCTTTTTCTATAGCAAGCAATGTCAAGGGACAAAATCCAGGCATAAAGGGATAATATCATCTCCATTTAAAACCTTTCATTCCATATAAACCCATATGACACCCTATGTAATAAACTATCGTAATTGGCTCCTAAATGTAAAACCGCTCTATGGAGCAAGAAAACGAATACATAGATGCTTTTCGAGAGCAGTCTCTGTTTTGGTTCAACTTTCTATATTTTAGGCGGCTAAAGCGATTAAGCACGGAAATCTATATCTGACAAAAGCCATAACCAAGTTGAGCCTAAGCTCGCATGGTTATGGCTTGTATACCTGTGGTTATCTGAGGTACTACATAAAGTCATAGAAGTAACGGATGAAATGAAAAAAAATCGGTGAGGTATAGGTCAGGCTGTCGACCCGGCTCAGATAGCTTTTCTTCAAGGCATCGAACCGCCCGTCATCTCCGATTAACAAATCGCGCTTCAGCACCGAAACCGTCAAGCTGCCGAAGAAGCCGCCGAGGCTGATGAGCATGCCGGACAGAAGGCCAAACGTCGGGCTGAGCGGCGTCAGATACGGATAGATAAGATATGAGCTTACGGTGGTAATGATAAACGCGCAGGCAAAGCCTTCCCAAGTCAGATTTGGGTTGGAGGTAGGCACAATTCTTCGTCTGCCAAAATAGAGGGAGGCGATCGTGTGCACCACATCGTTCAGCTGCGTTAAGACGACCAGAAACAGCACCAGCCCTGCTCCATACTGGGGCGTGGCAAACTGGAAATAGGCCAGGTGGCTGAGACCGAACACCATGAGCATCAGGCCCCATTGGGTCGAGCTGACGCTGCGCATGAATCCGACGGTGCCTTTGTTGATCAGCCGCGGAAGCGGCAGCACCAGGAATACATAGATCGGAATAAACACGATAAACATCCCGTACCACTCGATATAGATCCAATAGAATTGAACGGGTATGGTTAAATACGCCCACAGAAATAAACGACGATCGGCTTTTCGTGTTTTGATCATCGAGAAATATTCTTTGAGTGTAAAGAAGGTTAGCACCATGAGGGATAGCAGGGAAACCACGGGATTCAGAAGCGTCGCCAAGCAGAAGATGACCAGCATGCCCCACCAGGTTTTGATGCGAAATCCGACTTCGGTATAGTCGATATTCGGCTGCGTCTTGCTCATCACGTAATAGAGGAGCTGGATGACCGATAAGACGGAGAATATCAGGATTAAGGTTAAAAGCGAGCTGTCCATATGTCTATCATCACCAACTTGTCACGGGTATCATTCTTGTTCTACTAAAGGAATCATATGTTATTATGAAGGAATAATTCAATACGGATAAGGGGAAATTTCGTAAATGGTAGATGATCGCTCGGTCTTTATACTGCTTACCAATACCGGCACGCTCTTTACGAAAGTCATTCAGGGCTACACGAGAGCACCTTACAACCACGCTTCGATATCCTTTAACCGGGAGTTGTCGGAGTTATATAGCTTCGGGAGGAAGAATCCGAACAATCCTCTGAACGGCGGATTCGTGAAGGAGGATTTGAAGACGGGAACGTTCAGCAAATATCCCAACACGACGTGCGTCATCTATGAGCTTCAGGTGTCGGAACGCGACATCGCGAAAATGAAGCGGGTCCTGCAGGCTTTTATCCGAAAGGACAAAAAGTATTTTTATAATATATTGGGCGTCCTGGGCATCGCGCTAAAGGAACCGATCGAATTCAGCAATTCCTACTTTTGTTCGCAATTCGTGGCGGAGATTCTGCAGCGGTCCGGAGTCAGGCTATGGCATAAGCTGCCCGCCTTGGTGACGCCGGACGATTTTCGCCAAAGCGAGCGCCTGCAGCTGATCTATGAGGGGAAGCTGAGCGAGTATGAGCCCTAGATACAACTTCGCGTCAGGTTTCGGCAGCCTGTTTGCTGTAACATATTTTGCAGGTGGCGGCGACGACAATCACGACTCAGCTCGACAGGCAGTCCGTTCTAATTGAATCCCAAATAACCCCGGTTCACCTGCCCAGGCGAATGCGGGGTTTTCTGTATTGTAAGTGCTCAAAATGAGGCACCCGCCGATCTGGTTAGGTGTTAGGCAATAAATGCTGGCTAATAAGCGAGTGTTGCTATAAAATGGAATTGAAAAATGAAATTAAGTTTCATCTAATGAAACTACAGTCGTCGTTGTCTGGATTTCGCTTATATCTTGATGGGAGCGTGGTTAGGATGAACAGCAAGGAACGGTTTTCGAATCGCGTCGATTCGTACACGAAGTATCGCCCGAGTTATCCGCAAGAGGTCATGGATTATTTGTATGATACGGTAGGATTGGACGGAGAGATTGCCGACATTGGGGCCGGGACGGGGATCTTCACGAAGCTGCTGCTGAAGCGGGGGAGCCGAGTGACTGCCGTGGAACCCAATCAGGCGATGCGGGAAGCTGCCGAGTCGGACCTTGGAGGCGAGCCCGGCTTTCGAATGGTTACGGGTTCAGCCGAAGTGACGGGACTGCCTGATCAATCCGTGGATCATATCGTGAGCGCCCAGGCTTTTCATTGGTTTGACCGTGATGCCGCCCAATCGGAATTCCGGCGGATCCTGAGACCGGGCGGGAAGGTTGCCCTGATCTGGAATTCCAGGCTCACGCAGGGAACGCCGTTCCTGGAAACGTATGAGCAGCTGCTCCTTACCTATGGAACCGATTATAAAGAAGTGGATCAGAAGAACATTTCGCGTGAAACGCTGGCTGCTTTTTTCCGGACGGGGGACATGAGGGAGGGGAAATTCTTTAATCGGCAGACGTTTGATTATGAGGGCTTATGCGGCCGTTTGCACTCGTCCTCTTACGCTCCGCTGCCGGGCCATCCGAACTACGATCCAATGATGAACAGACTGCGCACGATATTTGAACGGAATGAGCAGGCTGGCTGCGTGTTTTTTGATTATGAGACGAAGGTGTACTGGGGAGAGGTTTAAGCTAATCTTCTTGACTGGTTTCGCTGTTTGCAGAATAATAGAGCACCGGCTTTAATAATGGAACGGGAGGTACAGCAGCATGAACAAGACAGACCGGATGCTGGCTATCGTGCTTGAGCTGCAGCAGCGAAAGGTTGTGCGGGCCGAAGATTTGGCATCCATATTCGAGACGAGCGTCCGGACCATCTACCGGGATATTCAGGCCCTTAGCGAAGCGGGCGTACCCGTGATGGGGGCCCCCGGGCAAGGATACTCGTTAATGGCGGGGTATTTTCTGCCACCGGTCATGTTCACGGCGGAGGAAGCCGTGGCGCTGCTCATTGGAACGGATTTCATCGAACAACGCTTTGACGAAGGATATGGTTTGAAGGCTCAGGCTTCCCGCAAAAAGATAGAGTCTATTCTGCCGGAGCCTGTACGCGCCGATGCTTCGCGGGTTCGGAAGACCATGCGGCTTCTGACTCCCGGTAACAAGGCAACTTCAAGAGAAGAGAAGGACTATGTTGAAATGGTTCGTCGAGCCATACTGGAAGAGCGTAAGGTGGAATTCCATTATGTGAAGAAGATGCCCGACTCCAAAGGCGACCGAAAGAGCTTTCGCTCGGCAGCTCCTTATGGGCTGGTCTTTCTCCAAGGTTCATGGACATTAGTTGCCTGGTGTGACCTCCGGCAAGGCATCCGCCATTTTCGGCTATCCCGCATGAAGGACCTGACGGTCCTTGAGGAGCGTTTTGAGATGCCGCCGGATTTTAACTTGGCCGACTATCGACCTCCGGATGACCGTAATCTGCGGGTGCGGATTCTGGCAAATCCCGATATTGCGGATCGAGTTAAGGAATCAGGTAATTATTACACGGAGACATTGGAAGAATGTGAGGACGGGTTGCTGGTGAGCTTACGCGTTCGCCGGCCGGAGGAAATCATGCAGTGGGTGCTCGGCTGGGGATCGAATGTCGTCGTTCTTGAGCCAGAATCCTTCCGTGACCGAATCCGCGACGAAGCGGAAAAGATGTTAAAACGCTACTGACATGACGTTGTCAGTAGTGTTTTTGTATATTCGGTACAAAGACGATTCATGGGAGTGGTAGATATGAATACAACGGAAGCATTGCAGCGGTTTGAAGAGACGGTGCAGGTGTATCTACAGGAGCTGGATGGTTTCGGCATGGAGGAATTAAAGTACAGACAAGCAGAGGACGAGTGGTCGATCGGGCAAATGTATCAGCACTTGATTCAATCCGCGTTATCCATGCATCTGCGATATATTGAGTTATGTTTAAACCCGATTGAGGATGCAGCAGTCTCTTCAGCGGGAAAAACGGAAGTAGGTATGGCAATATTCGGACAGGGCAGTTTCCCTCCCATCCGTATTCAGGTTCCGCCGTCTCCCCAATATACCCCGGAGCAGCCTGCAACGAAAGAGCAGTTGATTCAAGGTTTGGATACTGTCGTCCAACGAATGAGACAAACCGAGCCAATGCTTGGAGAGGCATCCCTGCAGCATACCGTCCCCCATCCGAGTTTCGGAGGATTGCATGCCCAAGAGTGGTTTTTGCTCATCGAGATGCATTATCGGCATCATGTCCGGCAGCTAGACCGGTTGAAACAAGCCTTGGAGCAGCAGCGTGTATGATGGAACGTCAGGTCGTGGACTATCAGGATGTGTTGGAGCAATTAGAAGAGCGGACCCGTTATTGGATTGGAGTGGTATCCGAATCGCATGTGAAATTGGGGATGGAAGGGGGATTCGCCCAACTATGTCACGGTAAATCGGCTCCACTGCGGCGTATGCGCGAAGGAGATTGGCTGATCTATTATTCCCCGCGCACCGAATTGAGGTCTGGGGAGGCACTCCAAGCTTTTACAGCCATGGGCCAGGTTGTGAATGATCGAGTTTACGAGTATCAAATGACGGCATCATTCGTCCCCTTGCGCCGGGATATCCGGTATATTCCCGGTCAGGAAGTCAAAATAGCCTGCCTATTGGACCAGCTTAGCTTTACGCGAGGGAAGCGAAATTGGGGCTATGCCTTTCGTTATGGGCATTTGGAGATCAAACGAGAGGATTTCCTGATGATTGCGGAGGCCATGCTGGGCGGCTCGGACATGATACCACAAAGAACGGTTAACTCGCTTTGACCGTTCTCCATAACATTTATTTTGGACAACTCGGTTTGAAAACGGCTCGTCCCGGGTACTGGTACTACGAGTGCATCAATGAGTTGAAAGGAGCGGATGATGGTGGAAGTACATGTCCGATCATTTTTCGTGAAGGATGATGGAGAGGTTCCGAATAATCCCGATCTGCCGGTCATTGTATACAATGGAGTATTCGCAGATGACCCGAGCGGCTTGGAGGCTGCCTTCAACCGGCATCACTGGAGCGGAAGCTGGGCAGGCGGCGTATACGATTACCATCATTATCACAGCAACACACATGAGGTCCTGGGTGTACGGTCTGGAAGCGCGACCGTTCTTGTGGGCGGCGATGCAGGAGAACGGCTAGAGCTTGCTACCGGTGATGTGATTGTTTTGCCGGCGGGCACTGCACATATGAAGCTCACCAGCACCCCTGATTTTGAAGTGATTGGTGCCTATCCCGAAGGGAATACGCCAAATATGAGGGAGCGGAACCCGACGGATCGGGCGCAGGCGATCAACGAAATCCGAAGCGTGCCCGTCCCGGATATGGACCCTGTTTTTGGAGAGGAAGGACCACTTCTGCATAAATGGGTGAAATAACATAAAGATAGCCATAAGAAGAACTCAAGAGGCTCCCCGTCTGCTACAACAGATGGTGGAGCCTCTTGAGTTGCAATAACAAATATGGGGTAAATCGGTAGATGCTTGATTACAGCGGCAAATCTCGTTTTCGAAATAACACGACGGCCAGACCAAATGCGATCAGACCGATGGCGGCCAGCACTAGGGAGGTTGTCATGAATTCCCCAATTCCATTAACAATTTCACCGGGCCGATAGAGAGAGAAGAGGGTAAGGTTGCGCAGCCATTCGATTTTCTCGCTGAATTTACTGATCAAATCCAGACTGAAGAACCCAAACGTAATCAACCCGGAAATGCTTCGTGCCTTCTTCTCATCATTACACAGCGAGGACACGAGAAAACAGACGCTGGAGATGGCAAAAAAGAGCAGGAAAGCCGCTACGTTCATCTGGATGAATCGGGCGGTATCGAATTCGTAGGAATCCCCCAGCAGCCAAGCACTTCCGGCGAATCCGGCCAACGTCGTAACAGCTAGGATAAGGAAGAGCCCGCTTGTCGTAACCATCGCTTGCGTGAGCGCCACTTTCCCTCTTGTTGTCGGGGCGGATAGCAGATAGGCCATCGAGCCCTGATCGACCAATTTGGCCATAAGCTGGGTCGTCAGCTGCACGCAGACGATAGCCAGGATGAGAACCAGAATTAATCCGTAATATTCCCCGGAGATGAAAGCTTCTGCTGTACCGAAACCATTAAGCCCGAAGGCTTTTCCGACGCCCTCCGGCATCGATGCAACTAAATCATCAATGGCTTTTGTGTTCTTGGCGATGCTGGGATATAACCAGAACATCAGGAGGATATAGAAAGCGGAACCGAACGCGTAGTTCATCAAGCTTTTCATATTTACTTTCATCATCTGTTTGTATAAGGTGACATTCATTTCGATATCCCCTTCCGATCATAATAATTCATGAAGATATCCTCGAGGTTCTGGGTGAAGACATCGATACTCCGCACAGGGTATTTCCCCGTCTCTTGGATAAACTGATCGTAATTGCCCTGGACGGCTACTCTCACCCGATTGCCTTCATAAGATTCGATAAGCAGCCCCGAGCTCCGGAAGGCCTCGGCATCGCTTGGATGCACGAAGTTAACCTCGAACAGCTTCCGCTGCATGGATTGCAGTTCGTGGATGTCCTTGACGGCAATGATGATCCCGTCCTTGATAATGGCGGCTCGATCACAGGTTCTCTCGATTTCCTGAAAGCTGTGGGATGACATTAAGAATGTCGTACCGCGGGCTTTCTCCTCCAGAACGATCTCAATAAACACCTTCTGCATCAGTGGATCGAGTCCCGAAGTGGGCTCATCCAGAATAATGACTTTGGGATCATGCATGAAGGCAGCGACGATCCCAACCTTTTGTTTCATTCCTTTGGACATTTTACGAATCGGGGTCTGAACATCGAATTGTAGACGATCGATTAATCGATTCCGCTTGGACAAGTCACGAATTCCCTGCATGTCGGCCATGAAATCCAGAAAGGCCTTTCCGGTCATCCCTTCGATAAAGGAAATTTCTCCTGGCAGATACCCTACATCCGATTGAAACTTCCCTTGTTCCCTCCAGGTATCCAGCCCATTTACCTTTACGTGTCCCTGATCCGGCTTCATAAAACCCATGATGTGCCGGATCGTCGTTGATTTTCCGGCGCCATTCGGCCCTAAAAAACCAAAAACCTCACCCGGATCCACCGAAAAAGATACATCGAAGATGCCCCTCCCGTTGGAAAATGTCTTCGTCAAATGTTGAACGGTTAACATACCGCCACCTCCGGAAAATTGAAGAAATGAAATATTATAGATCGTATATTTCATATGTTATAATATACCTGGCTTGTGGTATCGTCAATAATTTTATGAAATTAATTTATGTTTAAATTTCACTAATTACATAACTAATCTTAGGAGTAAGGATGAAGGGATATGAACGGTTTTGAGAAAAGAGCGAATCTGATCAAAGAGAAGATAATGAGAACCACCTTGGAACTGGTGCGAACCTCGGAGCTGAAGCGGATTCGGATTGCCGATATATCCAAGGCAGCCAAGGTATCGCAGGTGACGATTTATAATTACTTTGGCAGCAAGGAGGAATTGCTGCGTGAGGTTTTTCGCAACTATTTTGATAAGGCGATCCGGGATTTCGAGGAATATATGAGCGAAGGTCATTCCTTGAAGGAGAAGATCGAACACATTATTTTTCTGGAGAAGGAGTCCTACAATGATTTCCCGCCCGGTTTGATCAAAGAGTTGTTAATCGATGACGAAGAATTGGCCCGTTATATGGACGAACAGTACAGGAACAAAGCTATTCCGCTTACGATTCAGATTATTGAGGAGGGTAAGGACAGCGGCGAAATTTCACCGGAGGTATCGACGGAACACATCCTGGCTTTTATCCAGCTGTACATGAATCAATATGAATCGATTCTGGCGATGGCCCAGCAAAGTGATGATATGGACGGCTTCCTGGAGGGGATGGTTCATATGTTCTTCTACGGTGTCTGCGGAAAGGCTTAATTCTCAGTAACACAAGTATTGGCCAGCATAGGTTTCTAATATAGGGTATAGTTAATATAAAACGAATGGAGAATACGAAACGATGTCTACTTTGCCGAATTGCCCGAAATGTAATTCTGAATATACATATGAGGATGGGAACCTCTTGATTTGTCCGGAATGCGCTCATGAATGGACCCTGGAGTCCGAAGCGGAGCATGATGAAGATACGAAGATCATTAAAGACGCGAACGGCAATGTTTTGGCCGACGGCGATTCCGTAACGGTAATCAAAGATCTTAAAGTAAAAGGCAGCTCCTCTGTATTGAAAATAGGCACGAAAGTGAAAAATATACGCTTGGTCGATGGCGATCATGATATCGATTGCAAAATCGACGGATTCGGCGCAATGAAATTGAAATCGGAATTTGTTAAAAAGATATAAGATGTGTTATCCCATTTCATCGTGGATACACGGTAACAAAACCCTCCATTAGTGGAGGGTTTTTCTCATTTAACCATGGCACGTCGTATAGCATCTGGTGCGCAACATGCACAAATTAATGGCGCCAACTGACCCTTCTCCATGATTCCAATATGTTACAATGGTAGGATGGAGTTGCTTCGAATAGGAGCTTCCCGCAATACGTGATGAAAGCAGGTGCAGCGTGGATATTATACTGTTTGTCGTCATTATTTTTGTAGCGTCCATCCTACAGACCAGCACCGGATTTGGGTTCTCTATCCTGGCTACGCCGTTTCTGCTGCTCTTATTCCAGCCTAACGAGGCCATTCAGATTAATTTGATTCTATCGCTTGTCATCTCGGTTGCTCTGATTGCGAGGATACGCAAGGATATCGACTATGGCATCCTCAAGCGATTGGTGATCGGAAGTGCGGCAGGTCTCCCTGTCGGCATCGTTATTTTTTCGCTTATCGATATTCGTTATCTTAAGTTAGGTATTAGTCTGATCATATTGGCACTAACCGTCATGCTGATGCTAAAATTCAGAATCCGCCAGAGCCAGGGCAGGGATCTTACGGTAGGGGGGCTAGCAGGCTCTCTAACGACCAGTATTGGAATGCCGGGTCCGCCCCTGTTGTTATATTTCTCGGGGACCGACACGCAGAAGGCAAAGCTCAGAGGGACGACCCTCGCCTTCTATTTGTTCATCTATTCCCTGAGTTTGATCATTCAGGTCATCGTGGCGGGAACGAGCAAGACGGTCTGGATGTCGAGTGGAATTGCACTTCCCTTGGTATTTGTCGGGCTGTTGATCGGACAGCGTCTATTCAACGTCATTAACCAGCGCGTATTCCAGATATTCACCTATATCATTTTGATCTTTACGGGCGTGTATATGCTCATCGAGAGCCTGTAAAGACGCTAGAGGTCCCAGCGACGAGGATTACTTCCCAGTTGATTCTAACAGCGTCTCCGCGAGCAGAGGAAACAGATTATCAAAAGCATGTGTATTCCCATCAAACACATACCCTCCCGGATAAGCAGGATCTTGGTCTCGGAATTGGATCATTCGATCATGCAGCTGCCGGGCCCAAGGGAGGTCATTCGTTTTTAGCGCCAGGATAATAGCCAGGCCGTAGACACCAGGCGACTCATATGTCGCGTCGGGCTTTCGTGTCTTCCGGTTGTAGCGGCCCACCAGCTGCTGATTCTGCTGGAATTCTCCCTTGAGGAATTGTATGAGCTCCTTCGGCCGCTGATCCATCTCCGCCAGATGAATGCCAACGATCAGCTGGTCAATCAGATTGACCGATGCATCGTACTTATATTGACCGGAACTGATCTGATACGTTTTGGGATAGAAGACGCCGTCTGAAGGCATTTGGGAGAGCAGATCCTGATACTGTTCATACTCCTGGCGGGACAGGATTCCGTTATTCTGCATTTCGCGCAGTGCCGAAATGTCCGCGTAGACCAGGCTTAACACGGCTGCCGATTCATTACGTTCAAAATCATGATAATCCACGAAATATCCTTGGGTTTGAGCCGAGGCTTGCAATGTGGAGCCGATCTCCTTCGCCAATTGAGGGTATTTTTCGTCGCCCCAGCGCTTGAACGCCTTCAGCAGGGCATCGAGAATTCGAAAATCATCGCCCAGCGCATTGGTCGTTACCTCGGATTCACCGTCCGGCCTGAGCTTCCACCGGATATAGGGCTCCTGCTCCTGATGGAGAAAATGGGTGGTGAGGAGCTGGACGCTATCGTCGAACCGTGATTGATCATCAGATAAAACGGCGTACTGCATCCAAAGCCCAAGTGACTCGGATAACGCCTCTCTTCCGGCAACGATGTCCGGGTGCTCGGAGGAAGTGGGCTTGAGATAGGTAGCGATGGTACCATTGTCGTTAATCATATGCTCTTCAATGAAAGCTGCTGTCACGTCGGGGTTCTCCTTGCTTTGGATGATAGCGTAGGCTATGAAGACAATGCCGGTTAGAGCAAGAGCGACGATGATAGCAAGAATGGTTTTCTTGCGAGTGGAAATCCAGGTTGTCATAGGTTCACCTCGAACATACTATTCTACGCTTGCGTTCCTAAAGCCTTTAAGAAGTCCCGGAGACGAATAAAGATAGCTTCTCGGATCCATCGTTCATTTATCCATAAAAAAGGCCGCACCCCGATGTCTGAAGTTACAGAACAACGGGGACGGCCTTTTCTTAAACTTCAGAGACTCACCATCTTTATCTCACCAGAAAAACTTCCGCTAAATGCGGTCTGTCTACTGAGAAAGCACGTCGATAGACGTCGTCTTTCTTAAAGCCATAGTCTGGCTAGTTCAAACTGACGATAGTGAGCCCCTGATCCTGCAGGTGCTTAATAATCTTCGGCAAGGCGTCCACTACTGCTTGAGATTCATGCAGGAGTATAATGGAGCCGGAAGCTTCGATATGCTGGACATAATCGAGGATTTTATCCTCGTCGCGGGTCAGCCAATCCTCGGGATCCCGGTTCCAGAGCACCATTTTACTACCTTGCTGTTGGCTTAACGCCTCGGTCCGATCGTCAAAGGCACCGTAGGGCGGACGGAAGAGTACCAGCTTCTCGTCTGTAATAGGCTCGATAAGGTCGGCCACGCGGGTCAGCTCTGCCTGCTGCTGTTCATAGGTAAGGCTTGTCAGCTGGCTATGGGTCATGGAATGACTGCCGACGGAGTATCCGTTCGCATGGATGGCCCTGACATAGTCGGGATGTTTTTTCACATTGGTGCCAACAAAGAAGAACGTTCCGCCAACCTCGTGTTTTTTCAAGACGTTCATAATATCGATGGAGTGCTTGGATGGCCCATCATCGAATGTAAGGGCTACATAGCCTTTGGGCAGGCCGAACGAGATGAACTCTTCCAGCTCCAGCTGTGGAACGGAGGCAGAGGGTTTGATATCCTCCGGTTTGCTCTCCGCTGCTTCCTCCGCTGAGACTGCCACGGTTTTCCCAATGAGTGCGCTCCGGTTCTCGGCAAACAATTGGATGACGGTCTCTGCTTCCGCCGTGGCCGTTGCTGCAGGGTGTGGCCGAATGTAACCGGGATACGAGTAATTAAATGAACTTAATAATACAACAAAAACCAAGCTCATCATGATTGCGCTTACCAGCTTAAGCGGAAGATGGCGCCGTTTCCTCGCGAAATGATAGGTCTTGATGTCCTGTTCGGCTTGCATCTCCTCGGACTGATCCGTTTCGGATCGATGTGTGGACAAGAAGGGCAGCGTATGCAAGTCATCTACAAGTCGGATCTTCTTTATGGACTCTAATTCGTTCCTGAAAGGAACGGAGCAGGCAAATGAAAAGCGCTCACTATGATCACGATATGTACGCGTAATGGAACCTATGTATTGCTGTTTGTTAGCATCCCATGCGGTATGTAAGGATAGTCGGTATTTATGAACCCCGTCGAACTCTGCCACGGTTGCTATATTCGCTATGGTCTCGTTATCGGTTAACCATATTAGCTCCGCAGACTCTATAAGGGATAGCTTGATTCGTAGACCGAATGCTTCGGTATCCCTCTCGATCGCCAGCAGTTCTATGATTTTCCCATAGGATTGTGACATGATGGCCCCCCTTTCTCTAGCTGTTTATGCGGGTATGATTATTCCGATGGTGTATTGGAAGCCGTGGTTTTCGGTGAGAAGGAGAAGGACATCTTCTCGGTAAAATCATTGATGGTCTGCATCAGCTTGGCTTTATCATCCAGGATATTTTGGTATTGCTCTGCGTACTTCTGATTGGCAATCTCCAGCTCACGAACCTTCTCTTCAAGCGAGTTGATCTTGAGCATGCTCTGATATTGCGTATTGTTAGACTCCTCATAGAGCTTGTTGTACTTGGCGGTTTCGGTTTCCAACTGGTTGGAGAGCTTCTCGTACGCCAGGTTCGATGTTAGCTGGTATTCCTTGTAATCCTCGAGCAGCTGGTCGTAGGTCATCTGTTTATTGGTCAGCACGTTCTCGAGTTCGCGGATTTCCTTGTTCTTCTCCTGAACCAGCTGATCTCTCTTAATCTGCTCATGCTTATACCGGTTAATCGTTTCGTTGGCGGTAAAGAGCTGATCCTCAAGGCCCCTATTCTTATAGGTCAGCAGCTGTCGTTCCTTCAGCATGTTCTCGATCGAAACAATGACATCGAGGCCGATCTTGTCCTGGTTATCCTTGGAGAATAGCTGTTTGTTTCCTTCTGCAGCGGGCAGTTCAGGCTCCGCGGAGTAAGCTGCCACTTCTTCTGCCGTTACGTCAAGATCCTCTTGTTCGGCAATGTTCTTCTCGGGCTGGTTTTGATTTGAGCGGGCACTCTTAAACCACGCCATTCCTTTTTTCTCTGTTTCCCTGGCCAAAATATCAACTCCTATATATTTCAATGATTCTAGTTATGAAATTAGGCTAAAAGACCCCTATTAATAGTAATCGGTAAAATCGTCCCAAAAACTTTGCCCTACACCCCGTGAAAATAAAAAAAAGCCCCCGCGATGAGGCAGGGGCTTTTTAGTGGGCTAATTTTCCGGTTTATGCGGGTTTGCAACTCGCGCATATTCATGAATTGAACGAACATGATGCTTCAACTCATTCATTCTTCTTCAAGGTCAGCTCCGGGGCGATCACGTCGACCCGATTCGTCCAAATCCCGCCGCTGTAGTCCTCTGGCAGTCGTTCCAAATCCGCTACGGAGTCAAAGCCCTCCGACCATCCGCCGTCCCCGGCGACGAGGATGACGCGCGTATTTATGCTGTCCATTCGGTTCAGGAATTTATCCGGCCATCCCCACAAGTAACGGGCGTATTTTTCCGGTATATGAAGCTGGGTGTTGCGGCAAACCGATGGAAGGTAGCCGCTCCAGCCGGCTCCGGCGTAGGATACGAGACAGCTCTTCAGCGTACCCCTTGACATGACGCGCAGGGATGGAAGCTGCGATTTTAATGCCCGAATCGGCTCATCGTCTCCGTAAACGGTCAGCTGGCTGAGACGCTTCACCGGCAGTCCGGACAAGTACTCTGCCAGGAGTTTCCCCTCTTCAGTGTCGGCGCTTTTGATATGGATCAGGAATGAGCCGTCAGGGAATGCCTCTAGTACCTCGGCTAACGACGGAATCAGCCCGACGCCCTTTCCCCGAAAAGGATAAGTCGCTCCCTGATCGGCCGTATAGCCATACCCGATGTCTATGTTTTTTAGCTGCTCCATGGTATAATCCTTGACCGAGCCCTCCACGTTAGTACGGCATTCCAGGGTCCAATCATGGAACACGGCGAACTGGCCATCCTTGGTTGGTTTGATATCCAGTTCCACGATATCGGCGCCTGCTTCGAATGCGGCTTTCATGGACGGAATGGTGTTCTCAAGGTAAGCATGCTCCGGCACATAGATGCGGGAGGCGGTGCAAGTATCGGCTTGAATGCCTTCCATCGAGAAGGTCTGGCCAAGCCCCCGATGCGCCAGCAGCAGCGGCTCTACGTCACGGTCTTTGGTGAACAGGGATGTATTATTTACAAACAGAAACACAAACAACACGAGAACAAACAGTATGATGTTCTTCCATCTTTTTAGTTTTCGCATGATCCAATCCCCCAAAATCGTATACAATATGCAGTAGTAGATTTATATTTATCTCTATCTCTGTCTAAGTTCTCTATTTAAAATCCTTCTTTCATACATCTTAGTGATTTTGGGCGCATACTCAATAGCTGGACCATAACAATTGCATAATAGCGAACTGATAAACACAATGAGCAGCATAATAAGAACGGGAGGGAGCATGATGGATAAATCCTCCTTTTTGATGGTGGAGCGGGGGAACCCCTATGAGCGTGGAGACGTTATAGCTTTGACCAAACCCATAACGGTGCTTGGCCGCAAGGGCCAGCATTTTGATCCGGATATCGCGTTTGATAACATTTTTGTGTCCCGGCAGCATGCAGCGCTGCTGTATCGAAACGGGAAATTCAGCATTAAGGATTTGAACAGCAAACATGGAACTTTCGTCAATCAGGAACGGCTGGCTCCCCATGATGAAATTTCCCTTCAGCACGGAGATACCATAGTACTCGCTGGAGATCTGATCGTGTTGTCCTTCTCCATCCTCAGCATGGATGAGACGATGGACATTACACCGCTTATCAAACAGCTGGCAGCGGTCGAGGCTTCAGGCGGACTTAGGCTGAATCCTTTCAAGCAGGAGCTGGTATATGGCGAGGATGTGTGTGCTTTTTCGGAAAAAGAGTACAAATGCATGGAGCTGCTAGTCAACCACCAAGGCCAGTTCGTGTCCAAAGATCAGCTCAAGGTATACATTTGGCCCGAGCGGAGCTATGGAACGGATGAAGTGCCCGATGTGAGCTCCGAGGAGCTGAATGCGCTGATCTACCGGGTGCGCAAGAAGACGCGAGGCATTCTGGACATTGAAAGCATCCGGGGAAAAGGTTATATTTTGCAGACACAAGAAGAATAAGAATGAATGAACAAGCACTTCCGGACCCGGGAGGGCTTGTTTTGTTAAGATAGCGAATCGACAATCAGAAAGGGATGAGCATAGAATAGCGGATGCTGTATACGAGGATACACACCGCGCTTTATTGAAAGCGTTTTACTCCTTCGCTGCGGGCAGGCTTGCTCTACGAAAGAAACCACGTCAGGACTGCATTTTCAAAATTATGACATGATCCATTTAAAAGTTGTCAACAATATTCTTGACGAAACCCGCTTTTCCTTTCATTGAGCCTTTTGCCGGGCTGACTTAACATAGAGATGTCAGATGAAAGCGACACAACAAATTTCAGATTTATGTTCAAATATGACTAGGAGGTTCTATACGATGTCCAACGAGACAAATACAAACGCTTCCAAAGGCATTCGCGTAATGGTTCAGAAGCTTGGCCGTCTCCTTAGCGGCATGGTGATGCCGAATATCGGCGCGTTTATTGCCTGGGGTCTGATTACGGCTCTGTTCATCCCGACCGGCTGGTTCCCGAACGAGAATCTGGGAGCGCTGGTTGGCCCGATGATCACGTACCTGCTCCCGCTCTTAATCGGTTATACGGGCGGACAGATGATCCACGGCAAGCGTGGTGCGGTTATCGGTGCGGTTGCTACGGTCGGCGTCATTGTCGGGGCAGATATTCCAATGTTCCTCGGCGCCATGATTATCGGTCCTATTGCAGCTTGGGTACTGAAGCAGTTCGACAAGCTGGTTGACGGCAAAATCAAATCCGGGTTTGAAATGCTGGTGAACAACTTCTCGCTCGGCATCATCGGCGGCGCGCTGACATTGGTGGCATACACTGGAATTGGGCCGCTTGTACAGGGCATTACCAAAGCGCTGTCAGCAGGTGTTGACGTACTGGTCAATGCCAACCTGCTGCCGCTCGTCAACATTATCATTGAGCCGGCGAAGGTGTTGTTCCTCAACAATGCGATCAACCATGGAATATTCAGTCCGATCGCCACAGAGGAAGCGGCACGTATCGGTCAATCCGTTCTGTATATGCTGGAATCGAATCCCGGTCCCGGGCTGGGTATACTTCTCGCCTATTGGTTCTTCGGTCGCGGTTCTGCCAAATCCTCCGCACCGGGCGCGGTCGTGATTCATTTCCTGGGCGGTATTCATGAGATCTATTTCCCATATATTCTGATGAAACCGGTTCTGATCCTGGCTGCTATTGCAGGCGGTGTTGCCGGCACCTTCACCTTCCAGATTCTTGGAGCCGGATTGGTGGGCCCTGCGTCGCCGGGCAGCATCATTGCTTACTTCGCCATGGCGCCTAAAGGTGGTCTGATTGCGGTCCTAGCCGGTGTTATTGTTGCAACGGTGGTCTCCTTTGCTGTAGCGGCATTACTGCTCAAAACAGGCAAACAGACTGAAGAAGAGCCGAATCTTGAAGAAGCATCGGCCAAGATGAAGGAAATGAAAACCGGCGGCATGAATGACCAAGTCGCCCCAGCTTCTGCGGCTGTGGCCAATCTGGACAAAGACAACGTGAACAAAATCGTGTTTGCTTGCGATGCCGGCATGGGCTCCAGCGCGATGGGCGCTTCGGTATTAAGAAAGAAACTGCAGCAAGCGGGCGTCGACATTACGGTTGTGAACTCGGCGGTAAGTGAAATACCGGATGACGCGGATATCGTCATTACCCAGAAGACACTCACCGAGCGGGCCATCGCGAAGAATCCGAATGCGGAGCATATCTCCATCGACAACTTCTTGAAGAGTCCGAGATATGATGAGCTGGTGGATCGACTCAAAGACTAACATAAGCCTAAAACCATATGACACGCTGGCGTAGTAATGCCGGCGTTGTCTTTCATTTCATGACGAAGGGGGCCATGCGTCTGGGACACATCACTGCCCGCCAGCGACAAATCCTTCTGCTCCTGATGAGCAGGAACGAGGGCATGACGGCTGCAGAAATAGCCGCTGAGGTCGGGGTCAGCGTCAGGACGGTTCACCGGGAAATGGAGGAGATTGAGAAGGAACTGCAGGGTACGGGCGTTCTGCTTCATAAAAAGTCGGGAACGGGTATCCGGCTGGAAGAGGAGACGCCTGAGGAGATGGCTCAGCTGCGGAAGCGCCTGCTTGCAGGAAAACCAGCTGATTATTCCGTCGAAGAGCGCAAAATCCTCATGCTATGCGCCCTGCTTGAGGAGAATGAGCCCATCAAACTGTTTGCTTTGGCCCATAGTTTAAAGGTAACCGTACCGACCATCAGTAATGACCTGGATGAGCTGGAGCCATTAATGAAGCGGTTTAACCTTAACCTAATTCGCCGCAGAGGCTATGGTATCGAGATTGAAGGCTCGGAAGGCGTAAGGCGATCGGCGATTTGTCGCCTTGTTGAGGAATATCTGGATTATTCCGATCTTGTCGGGGATGGATATCGTGATCAAAGCGAGCCGGTGACCGCCCGTCTACTCTCCATGATTGATAAACCGGTGCTGCTGGATGTAGAGAAATGTTTATGGGATATGAACTGGGATTGGACGGAGAGTCTTAACGAAGGTGCATATACCGCGATGCTCATAGCGTTATCGGTTTCCGTAAACAGGATCAAGCAGGGGCGGAGCATAGAGACAGCGGATATGACGGGATATGGTAAATCCTCAGCGTCAGTGGAGGAGGCAAAGGATTTCGCGAGTCGCCTAGGCCAAACCTTAAAGATTGATTTTCACGATCCTGAAATGAAATATATAGCTCAATTATTCGAATCAGCGAAGGACATGTCCGAGGTCAGCGAACTGGCTCACACGGATGTGGAGATGGTGGAGATCGCCCAGCGTCTGATCGAACGGGTTCAGGGGCGCACCGGCATTCCGTTCCAGGAAGACCGCACGCTGCGGGCAGGTCTGGTGGAGCACATCGGGGCTGCCATGAAACGGATTCGGGAAGGGACCCGGATCCGTAATCCCTTGCTGAGCCCGATTCGGAAGGATTATGAGGAGTTGTTCGGAATCGTCCGTCGTTCGGTTGATGAAATGAAGCTGGACATAACCGTCCCGGATGAAGAAATCGGGTTTCTGGTTATGCATTTCGGTGCATCCAGCGAACGGCTGAACCAACTGGGACATCATCTGAAAGCCATTCTGGTATGTTCCAGCGGCCTTAGCTCCTCGAGGCTTCTCGGGACACGACTGAGTAAGGAGATGCCGCAGATTGAGGTGCTCGGCAACGTCTCGTGGTATGAAGCGGCCCGGATACCGAAGGAGCAATATGATCTCATCATATCGACCATTGATCTTCCGCTGTCGAAGGATCGGTATGTGAGATTAAGTCCGCTGCTCACGGCGGATGATAAAGAGGCATTACTGCAATTCATCCAGAGCACATCCTTGAAACCGGCCGCAGGCATGGCTGCCGATAAGCGAATCGAGGAAGAGCGTAAGGTCGCATCATTCGAGCGTCTGCGCATGCAGGCTGCCCTGATGAACGAGATTGTATCGCTTTTGGATGGCTTTCATGTGTACCACCTGGATAATCGGCAGGATGATATGCAGGGCACATTGAACGAAGCTTTGGCTAAGGTGGTTGAGCACGGGGCTGTCCGTGATGCGGAGAAGGTGAAGGAGCGTTTGCTTGAGCGGGAACGGATGGGCACCCAGCTCATTCCGGATACGACGCTGGCCTTATTCCATACGCGCAGCCGCTATATTACCTGGCCGTCTCTAACCTTGTTCCGGCTGGCGCATGCAGCGCCGCTGGAGGACGGGGCGGAGGCGGGTGTCATACTGCTGATGCTGGCGCCGAAGCAGCTTCCGAAGGAGAGCTTGGAGGTGCTCAGTGAAATCAGCGCCATGCTGCTTCACTCCGAGCTGATCGAGCTGATGGAGCGGGGCAGCGAGGAAGAAATCCGCTCCTATTTGGCGGAAGAGCTTCAGCATTTTTTCAATTACAGACCATAGAAAGAGGGAGACCAACATGAGTAACATACTGTCCAAAGATAAAGTCGTACTGAACGCAAAGGCTGATAGCAAGAGCGAAGCCATCCGCATGGCGGGGAATCTGCTTGTGCAGGCAGGCCATGTTTCCGAGGATTACGTGGATAAAATGCTGGAACGCGAAGAGATTGCATCCACTTATATGGGCGGAGGGCTCGCGATTCCCCATGGCACCAAAGAGGCCAAAGGCATGGTGATTTCCACGGGATTGTCCATCGTCCGCTTCCCGGAAGGCGTAGATTTCGGAGGAGATGAGCCAGCGTTTATAGTCATTGGTATCGCGGCTGCCGGTGGTGACCACATGGAGATTCTGACGAATGTGGCCATGATCTTTACGGATGACGAGAGCATTGAGAAGGTAATGAACGCTTCCAGCGAAGAGGAGATTCTGGCGATCTTCGAAGGAGGAATGGGCGCATGAAAGCAGTCCATTTCGGAGCAGGCAACATCGGACGCGGTTTTATAGGGCTCTTGCTGTCACAAGCCGGTTATGAGGTTTGTTTTATCGACGTGAACGAAGAGTTGGTATCGGAGCTGAAAGCACGCGGGGAGTATCCCGTAACCTTGGCCAGCGAAGGACAGGAGACCACCATCGTTAAAGGCATCACGGCACTCAACAGCGCCTCGGAGCCTGAAGCTGCCGCACGTGCAGTAGCGGAAGCGGATCTCGTGACAACAGCGGTAGGCGTGAATATTCTGAAGTTCATCGCCGGCACCATTGCCGAGGGGCTGAAGCTTCGGCTGCAAGCGGAGTCTGCTGCACCGCTTCATATTATTGCATGCGAGAATGCCATCGGTGGCAGCACGCAGCTGAAAGAGCATGTCTACGGGAAGCTTGATGACGAGACGAAGCAGAAGGCCGACCAGCGGGTTGCTTTCCCGGATGCGGCCGTAGACCGGATTGTGCCGCTGCAGCAGCATGAGGACCGTCTGAAGGTTGTGGTGGAGCCGTTCTATGAGTGGGCGGTGGACCGCTCGCAGATGTTTAAGGACTATGTCCCTGTGGAAGGCATTCACTATGTGGATCGCCTGGAGCCGTATATTGAACGCAAGTTGTTCACGGTGAACACCGGACACTGCTCGGCAGCATATGTAGGCTTTCTGAAAGGCTACGAGACCATCCAGGACGCCATGAAGGATGAAGAGGTAGCGAGTCATGTCCGCGCTGTGCTCGAGGAGACGGGAGCTGCGCTTGTGCATAAACACGGCTTCAATCCTACCGAGCATGGAGCCTATATCGATACCATCCTGGAGCGGTTCCGCAATCCGGCGCTGACCGATGAGGTGTCCCGCGTAGGCCGCTCGCCGATTCGGAAGCTGTCCCCGGGCGACCGCTTGGTGTCGCCAGCCATGCTGGCATTCGAAAGCGGGCTTGCGTATAAGAGCTTGGCGAAATCCATGGCAGCGGCACTGTTGTTCGATGTTCCGGAAGATCCGGAAAGCGTGGAGCTGCAAGCATCGGTCCGGGATATCGGTGCAAGCGACACGGCCTCCCATTATACCGGCATTGCCGGTGAGCATCCGATCATGGGTGAGCTGATGGAGCAGTATGAAGCGTTGAAGGCTGATATCGAAGCGAGTTCGTAAGCTATTGGAATGAATCCAATAGCAGGTGGATACACGTGCCGATAGGCCATGGCATCCCATCATCTTATATAGCCCCTGGTTCTCCTTGCGGAGAAATCAGGGGCTATATGCATAAGCAGGAGACCGTGCTCTCTTATCTCGCGTTCTTCAGAACATTGTTCGCTTCCTCTAGGGTGGTTGCCGGGGCTGCGATGTACATTCTCTTCTCGGCGTGTTCTATCTCGGGGAATACAACGATCCTGATTTGTTCAAAATAATCGTTCATGTATAGCTGTCCAAGTGGTTCAATCTGGGTAGCGGCAACGCCGTCATTGTCATTAAATCCCAAATATTCCATCCATCGATTTTCAGAAAGTTTTCGCTTATTTTCGAAATAAAGAGTACACTAGAAGTAAGAAATTAAAAAGTGGATGTGATGAACATGGCAGAAGAACTGATCTTGACCCAGGAGGGCTATGATAAACTCCAGGAAGAACTTGATGACCTCAAGTATGTAAAACGCAAAGAGTTAGCGGAACGGATCAAGCTCGCGATCAGCTATGGTGACTTGAAGGAGAACAGCGAGTACCACTCAGCCAAGAACGACCAAGCGTTCATGGAAACGCGCATCATTATCCTGGAAAAAACACTCAATAACGCCCGGATTGTCGACGCCAAGCATGTAAGCTCGAAAACGGTGAATGTTGGTTCGAATGTCGTCCTGAACGACATCGAGTTTGCAGAGAAGCTTGAATATCAGGTCGTAGGACCGGCAGAAGCCGACGTATTGAACAATAAAGTCTCCTATGAGAGTCCGCTTGGCAAAGCACTGATGGGCAAAGCGGTTGGTGATCAAGTCAACGTGGAAGCGCCGATGGGTATCGTCAAGTATGAGCTGCTGGAGATCAAAGCTCTGTAATCGCAGGGGATCAACGAATATATAAATAGAAGGCGTAACCGGAATCACGATGTCCGGTTACGCCTTTTCAACATGGTTCATGCCCGGTATGGCAGCGAGAGTTACATACCTAATGGAACAGATTAAGCATTAGCCGTTACGGCCTTGCGCTCATACATATAGCAGGCTGCGCCCAGAATGAAGGCGAGTCCCACCAGTCCAGCGCCCACCCAAGGCAGGGCGGTTAAGCTTAGATGCGTAATGACCAACCCTCCGATAAAGGCTCCCGCTGCGTTTCCGAGATTGCCCGCAGAGTGGGTTGCCGTGGAGGCTAGCGCTGGGGCGGATTGGGCCAGACTCATCACGCGCACCTGCATGCCCGGCATAACGGCGAAAGAGGCAGCTCCCCACAGCACGATGGTCAGCACGGCTGTGACCGGGTTATGGATGGTCACGGTGAGGATGGTAAGAATGACGGCCGTCGCAAAGTAAACGCCCAGAATGGAGGGCAGCAGCTTCCAGTCGGCCAGCCTTCCGCCCACGATATTACCGGCGGTTACGCCGATACCGAACAGGATCAGAATCCAGGTGACACTTGGTTCGGCAAAGCCGGTGATCTCAATCAGCAGCGGCGCAATATAAGTGAAGACGGCGAACAGGCCAGCGTTGCCAAGCGCCCCGATCAGCAGGAAGAGAAGGAGTTGTGGTCTAATGAGTGCTGTGATTTGCTGAACGATGCTTGAAGCTTGTTCCTGCCGTAGCTTCGGAATGAAGATCAGGATGCCGATCAATGCCAACACCCCCATAACGGCAATCGCGGCGAATGAAGCACGCCAGCCCATCGTCTGGCCGATGAAGGTGCCAATCGGAACCCCGATGATATTGGCTATCGTTAATCCGGCCATCATGATGGACACCGCCCCAGCACGCTTGTCCGGTCGCACCAGGTTCGAAGCGATGACGGCTCCCACACCGAAGAAAGTACCGTGCGTCAGCGCGGTCAGCATGCGGGCACCCATCAAAACGGCATAGCTCGGAGCGAAGACCGAAATGCCGTTACCCAGAATAAACAGGCCCATGAGCAGCAGAAGCAGCTTTTTTTGTGGAATTTGGTGGGTTAGAACGGTTAGAATAGGTGCCCCTACGGCTACCCCGAGGGCGTACATCGTAATCAGCTGCCCGGCCGATGCAATGCTGACATTCAGATCATCCGCGACATTAGGGAGTATTCCCATGATGACGAACTCCGTCATGCCAATAGCAAAAGCACCAACGGTGAGAGACAGTATAGAGATGGGAAATGGCTCTTTGGCGCCTTTTTTCCCAGTGGCGTGTTGCGATATATCCATGGTGTTCAAGTCAACCTTTCTACTGTGTTTGTTAAAGATATAATCCCAATCATCATTATCGGTTTTAAAGAGGGACTGTTACATATTATTTAATGTTGTCGGAGGATAATCAAGAACTTTATTTTTTGGGGAAAATGGATACCCTGAATAGGGAAGCCCCTACTAAGGAAAGCTTGTCCAGTATGCAAGAACTCGAGAGTACCGCAGGGGCACTCTCTTGATGAGCGGGCGGATCATCGAGGCCATTTATCGAGCCTGCTGATCCATACTTTGAATATAAGGGTTTTAGAAACAAGTGAACGACTGGATACTTCTTAAATCGAACCCCGAGAATACCCATATTCTTCCCGTCCATCGAAAACCTGCAACCGAGGTGCGGCCAACGAAAGTAGGAAAAAACCAGAAGCCGGGTCCATTTCTCGGCCAAATATAGGTGTTTCGAAATAAACAGCCCGTGATTGCTCCAGGGTCAACAGCGAAGGTGCTGGCCACAGGCTGCTCGGGGATAAATTGTGGAGGAGGGGATGAGGGCCCTTGCATCGGTCCCTGGGGTCCTTGCGGCGGCATAAATGCCATAATGGATTCACTCCTTAATCGGGTTATTAGGTTGGGAAGTACGCGGGAGGCTGCCGAATAACAATGTAAGCCCTTCTTCTAGATGTAAAGCAAGGTGATGACAAGCAATTCGAAGAGGACAAGTGGCAGAATTACATTGTTATAATAACTGGGGCCGAAGCCGCGCTGGTTTCCGTATCCGGGCATGCTCAAGTACAGAATCCCTTTTTCGCAATGCATGATGGTCCCTTCAAAAACATCACCGTCGAGCATTTCGACGCGAACCAGCTGATTCGCATGCTGCTTACATAGATGGTGAATATGATCGCGAACAGATTTGATGTTGTGCCTCATGTTGGGTTCAGCTTGATACAAGGTTTGTTCCTGGTGTCCGGGATATTGAATGCTCATATTGTAAAAGACCCCCATCGTTATTAGTCATACCTAGTTTCCATCCTATGCGGATGCCTAGAGAGGGGTGCTTTTGAATTTCCCGCATGGGCAAATAAGCAGATTAGTGATACGATTTAGATCAATATATGAGTTGAGGAAGTGAGCGTTAGTCGTGATCAATATAACCATTCCCAAGGTAGACGTCACCATTACCAAGCAGGCAGCTCCGGAATTGAGCCACATTTACGGATTTACAGATTTTCACCTGATTCCAAGAGATCGGGGCGGGATTTTCATGTTCTACAACAGCAAGGAGGAACTCCTGTTTGTTGGCAAAGCAAGAAAGTTAAGACCGCGGATTAAGAAGCATTTTGAAGATAGCGTTTCTCCGATCAAGGAGCATCGGGATGAGGTTACACGAATGGAGGTCTGTATCATTGAAGACGCCGTTCATAGAGAAATCTATGAAACCTATATCATAAATGAATTCAAGGCCAAATATAATATAGACAAGGTGTTCTTTAAGTAAGGAATACGAAGGATAAAGAGACAAGAAGCAATAGACGTGGCCCGAGTAAAGCCCCGCGTTTATTGCTTTTTTGTGTTGTGATAAAGGAAATCAAAAATTTTGTTTGAATATTCCTTTACAAGAATATTCCTATCGTGGTATATTGTGATCAGGAAGTACGGTACACCATTAAATCAGCAAAAAAAGAGGTGATGTTGGTGACGTGGACAGAGAGAACAGACAATCACCGTACACGCAATAGCAGCGGGTCTGTATCCGTCATCCCAACAAGATGGAACTAACCACATTTAACGCTTTAGCCGAACCGAATCGTTTTCGTATTGTGGATCTCCTGCTGAAAGGGCCTTTAACGGTAGGGGAAATCGCTGAACGTCTTGACATTCGGCAGCCACAAGCGTCTAAGCATCTGAAGGTGCTGCTGGATGCCGGGCTGGTGGAAGTAAGGGCGGAGGCGAACCGTCGGAACTACATGCTGCGGTCGGAACCGTTTGTAGAACTGGACCATTGGCTCCATAATTACCGAAGCATATGGAACGAGCGCTTCGACAACTTGGATAACTACTTAGAGAAACTGCAATCGGAAGGAACAGGTAAGAAACAGGATTAACACCTAATATGAGGAGGAATTGATAATGACAAACCAAATGATTACGCGGGTTGAAGGGGAAGTACTTGTATTGGAACGTGTGTTTAATGCACCTAGGGAGCTGGTATTCAAGGTGTTTACGGATGGAGAGCATCTGAAGCAGTGGTGGGGGCCTCGCGGATGGGAGGTTACCGTATCCAATATGGATTTCCGTCCGGGCGGCTCGTGGCATTACTGCATGAAGTGTTTGGATAAGAATCAGGGGGATTTCTACGGCATGGAATCCTGGGGCAAATCGGTCTACCAAGAAATTGAGGAGCCTGAGAAAATTGTCTACATCGACTATTTCTCGGATGCAGAAGGCAATATTGCGGAGGGAATGCCCGCAACAACGGTTACAATGTCATTCGAGGAGCAGGATGGAAAGACAAAGCTGATCAGCCGGGCAGTGTACGAATCTCCGGAGGCTCTCAAAACCGTGCTGGACATGGGAATGGAAGAAGGCATTACCCAAACCTGGGATCGCCTGGAGGAATACTTGGCAACAAAGCAATAAGCTGCTCTCCATACCATCAGCGTCAAACGATATCATGAATGGCCGGAATCCGCATGGATTCTGGCCATTTTTGAATTCCTCATGTCCATTGACCCGCAGGATTCACGTTATCAGTTAACTTGTAACTTGAAAAATCCCTACTAAAAGTTCAATATAAAGATAATTGAATGCTTGATAACGATGTTGATTGCCCTAAGGCATAAAACAACGATAACCTTTTGCCTGCGGTTCTGCCCCACGGCAAAGCATAATAGGAGGAAATCATGATGGAGATTGGAGTTAGCTCGTTCGTAGAGACTTGGCCGGATGTGACAACAGGCGAAGTGATGAGCCATGCACAGCGGCTGCGCGAGGTTGTTGAGGAAATCGTACTGGCTGATCAGGTGGGATTGGATGTGTATGGGGTAGGCGAGCATCACCGTAAGGATTATGCGGCATCTTCGCCTGCGGTTGTGCTCGCTGCGGCTGCGTCGCAGACGAAGTGGATTCGGCTGACCAGTGCGGTGACGGTGCTGTCCTCCGCTGATCCGGTGCGGGTGTTTCAGGATTTCGCCACCTTGGATGCCATCTCGAACGGCCGTGCCGAGATTATGGCAGGCAGAGGTTCGTTCATCGAATCGTTCCCGTTATTCGGCTATGATCTGAGCCATTATGATGAGCTGTTCGACGAGAAGCTGGAGCTGCTGCTCAAAATCCGCGAGTCGGAAAAAGTAACCTGGCAGGGCGGGCATCGCCCGGCGATTCATAACTTAGGCGTCTACCCGCGCCCGGTTCAGAATCCGCTGCCGGTGTGGATTGGCAGCGGAGGCAATTCGGAATCGGTCGTGCGGGCAGGCCTGCTCGGTTTGCCGCTGGTACTGGCGATTATCGGCGGGAGTCCCCTGCAGTTCGCACCGCTGGTTAAGCTGTATAAAGAAGCGGCCGCGCATGCGGGTCATGATGTATCGAAGCTGCCGATCGGCTCGCATTCCCATGGATTTATTGCGGAAGATACGGAGATGGCAGCGGACAAGTTCTTCCCATCCACCCAAGCCAGCATGAATGTATTGGGACGGGAGCGGGGCTGGGGAAACTACGACCGCGCAAGATTCGATGCGGCTCGGAGCTTCGAAGGAGCGCTCTATGTGGGGGACCCGGAGACGGTCGCCCAAAAAATCATTCACCTGCGCAAGCATGTGGGCATTACCCGCTTCATGCTGCACGTGCCGGTGGGAACGATGCCTCATGATGAAGTCATGCGAGCCATTGAACTGCTGGGAACCGAAGTCGCCCCTCGGGTGCGCAAGGAAATCGACCGCTGGGAAGCGGCTGGTGAACCTGCGGAGTAAGCTGGCAGCACTTTTATTGAGATGAAACGGAATTAAACGTAACCTTTTTTCGGACCATACCGTTTATGACATAAACGTACAAGGTGGTGTACATCTTGCGGGTTGCCAGATATTTTCTGCTGTGGTTCGTATTTATATGGATGTTTACCGGTGCGATCGTAGGCTTGGAGTATATCGAAGGATATAAGATTGCAACGACGGAACATTATGGCCTTCGTAATATGGGTCTGGTGTTGGTGATCATCCCGATCTTCTTATCCTCGATCCTATATCCGGTGATCGTGCTCCCGTTATCGTGGCTAATCGGCATGATTCGATGGGTTAGAGCTTCCCTCATCCTGTATGCTCTGCTGTATGCCGTGATGTGGGCCGGGGCTGGGGCTTTCCTGTTCTATGAATCCTATGAGGTTCGATTCATACAGGAATATGAGCTCTATGTCAGCACCGCGATTATTCTGTTCGGGGTGGTCGGCTTGGTCTACGCTTGGATCGAGTGGAGATTATTGTTTAGACCCGTTACGACAGTTTGAGGTTCAACAAGAGACCGCTCGGGGCCTAATGGGCTACCCTGGCGGTCTCTTGTTTTCAATCTCCTTGCTTCTGAACTGCATCTCAACGGACTCGCTTGCCGCAGGCCCATGGCCGATTCGTTACAAGAACTTGAGAAAAAAGTTTCGGCCGGGCGATCTACTCATAGCGAATCCCATTCGATGCCACCTCTATGGCGTTCCAGTCCAGAATACGGATGGTCTGTCCGCTCCGCTCCAGGACCCCCTTTTGGGCGAAGGCAAACATCACCCGGTTCAAATGTCGGTGCGTGGTGCCAAGCAAGCTGGCAATCTCCCCGATATGGTCGGTCTTCAGCTCCATCCCAAAGGAAGGATTGGCCCCCGGCGACAGGGTGGACATGAGATAGCTGGCAAACCGGTTCTCCACCGATGCCAACAGATTGACGCGGGAAGCGGTCGTGCAGGTCTGAAGTTTATAGCTCAGGTGATCCAGCAAGGTGGATGTAAAGCGAGCGTTCGTCATTTCATGTTGCTTAATATAGTCAAAGGACAGCCCGATGAACAGGCACTCGTTAACGGCTTCAATCTGGGATTGGACCGGGACGCTTCGAATCAATTCAATATCCCCGATGATGGAAAAAGGATGGCCAAAGCGCAGAAGAAGCGATTTACCGGTTTCGATGCTGGAGGTCACCTTGATCTTTCCTTGCACGAGGAACAAAAGGGAATTCATGGCGAAGCCTTCATGCAGAATGATCTCGCCAGGCTCGTATTGCTGCAATGTAAAAGGCACAGGCTTGCTCAGATCCAGCATGCTCTCGAATTGAAATTGCTCCAGCTTGGCTCTCAGCAAGGGTGCATCATGAAGTAGTTTCATGGGTCTTTGGGTTGCTCCTTTCTCTCCTGGACAAATGTCCTTCTCATTATACGATCAACTGCTATGATAAGAGCAATGAGAAGATACAGGAGGACATGGGCATGAAATTTGTATTCGATCTGGACGGAACGATCTGTTTTAAAGGGCAGCCGGTTTCGAACGAGTTGTTGAAGGCATTGGAGGAGCTGGTGGCGCAAGGGCATGAGGTTATTTTTGCTTCCGCCCGGCCGATTCGCGACTTGCTTCCCGTCCTTCATGAGCGTGTTCATCACTACCCGATGATCGGAGGCAACGGTTCGATGGTGGCGGCAGGGGGAAAGCGGGTCTCCACGGCGGGCTTTGACAGCGAGGTGCTCCCGAGCCTTCTTCAGCTGTTAATAACGTATAACGTGGGCTATTTGATCGATGGAGAATGGGATTATGCCTATACGGGTCCTGCAGATCATCCGATTCTGCTAAATTTGGATCCGCACAAGCTGGCTAAGAACGTGGCGCTCCAGGAGCTGACTTCGGTTGTGAAAATATTGATGCTGACCTTAGACGATATGGCGGAAGTGGAGGAGAGGCTGAGACAGCTGGATGTCGTTGTTCACGTGCATGGTGGGGAAAATGTGCTGGATATCAGCCCTAAGGGGATACATAAATGGAGCGGGCTTCAGCAGTTGGGCGTGAAGGAGGGCGAGTATGTTGCCTTTGGCAACGATGCCAATGATATCACGATGTTTCAGCATGCGCTGCACGCGGTAATGATCGGTGATCATCCGCTGTTGGCACCTTACGCCTCGGAACAACTGCCGCTGGATCGCGATATCGAGCATGCGATTGCGGAACGGCTGCAGGCGCTTGGGCGTCAATATGCCGCGACAAGTGTGTAGGCCCGATAGGTTCCTTCGGGATATATAGAGTTTCAACATACTTCACGGTTCAAGAAACATAAGACGCACTATATTTCCTATACGATAAATTTGTTCAGCCAACCACCGGCTGGGCTTTTTTTATTGTGTGGATGGGTGTGTGCAGAAGGATAATCCGCAGGCTTCGAGAATATCATTTGGCATAGGCGTGAGGGGAAACGGGAAGGTGTTGATAGAGGGATGTCGACATACGAGTACTATAAAGAGATATTCGCGGAAGTCCCGAGGCCGTTCGCCTTGGTGGATCTGGACATGCTGGATGACAATGCACGAGCGATTGCGCGGGCTGCAGGAGGCAAGAAGGTACGGCTGGCCAGCAAGTCGATCCGCTCCGTGGATGTGCTGCATCGTATCCTGGATTCGGATCGCATGTTTCAAGGGATCATGTGTTATACCGCTGCGGAAGCCGTATTTCTAGCAGAAAAAGGCTTCGATGATTTGCTGCTTGGCTATCCTCAGTGGCAGTCGGAAGCGGTTCGGTCCATCGTGAATCTGGTTAGCGAAGGCCGCTCGATTACCTTAATGGTGGACAGTGTGGAGCATGTCGAGCACATCGAACAGTTCGCCAAACAACAGAGTATCGTGATGCCGCTATGCATTGATCTGGATATGTCGGTACATTATCCCGGCCTCCACTTCGGTGTGTGGCGATCGCCCGTCCATTCGTGGGAGGGCATGTACCCGATAGTGGAGCAGATCATTGGCTCCCCTTGGCTTCGACTGGACGGCATCATGGGATACGAGGCGCAGGTGGCAGGCGTCGGGGATAACACAGCCGGAAAATATGTAAAGAATACGATGGTCCGGTGGCTGAAGAGCCGCTCCATCGTTGAGGCCGCCAAGCGAAAGCAGGAAGTCGTGGAGCGGCTTAATGCCATGGATATCCAGCTCCGCTTCGTCAACGCAGGAGGAACCGGAAGTTTGGACAGCTCCCGGAAGGAAGCGTGGGTAACCGAGATTACGGCCGGATCGGGCTTCTATGCGCCGGGGCTGTTCGACCATTATGCGTCATTCCGTTATAAGCCGGCAGCAGCTTATGCCATAGAGGTGGTGCGGATACCGAAGGCAGGGATCGTGACCTGTATGGGCGGGGGATACTCGGCATCGGGAACAGCGGATAAGGATAAGCTGGCGAAGCCCTATTTGCCTGAAGGACTGGAGCTGTTCTCGCTGGAGGGTGCCGGTGAGGTTCAAACGCCGCTGCGCTTGCCTGCCCATGTGAAGCTAGGCCTGGGAGATCCGGTGTTCTTCCGTCATGCGAAGGCCGGGGAGCTGTGCGAACGATTCAAGGTGCTGTATGCGGTCTCGCAAGGCCGTATCGTGGGCGAATATGCCACCTACCGTGGAATGGGGGAGTGTTTTCTATGAAGCAGGTCCAATGGTCCAATTGGTCGGGAGCGGTGCGAGCCAATCCAAGAACGGTGCTGTATCCTGCATCCATTCCGGAAGTGGTGAAGATGGTGCAGATGTGCCGGCAGGAGGGCAGGCGGCTGCGGGTGGTCGGCTCAGGACATTCTTTTACTCCCATTGCTGCATCCGAGGACTGCCTGGTCTCCCTGGACGCCATGCAGGGACTGGTCCATGTCGACGCTGAAGCCAGAATAGCCACCGTGTGGGCGGGGACGAAGTTGAAGCTGCTCGGCGACCTCCTGTTCCAGCATGGGCTGGCACAGGAGAATCTCGGCGATATTGATGTGCAATCCATTGCGGGGGCCATTAGTACGGGGACGCATGGTACGGGCCGGGCATTCGGGAATATATCCACACAAGTTGTTGGATTGACGGTGGTGACCGGCACAGGTGAGGTGCTGGAGTGCAGCAGGGAGTCGCATCTCGATGAGTTCAAGGCGCTGCAGGTTTCCTTGGGTACACTCGGCATTATCGTGCAAGTGACGTTGAGGCTTGAGCCGGCTTACAAAATAGAATATGAAAGCCGGAGAGTAACCCTCGACGAATGCTTGAAACAGCAGGCTCGATTAGCGGAAGAGAACCGCCATTTCGAATTTTATTGGTTCCCTTATGCGGAGCCGTGCCAGATCAAGCTGATGAATAAGACCGATCAAGAAGTGAAGGAACATCGGATCAGGGATTATATCAGTGAAGTGTTGGTGGAGAATACCCTTTTCGGTCTAATCTCGGAGCTGTGCCGTAAGGTGCCGAAAGCAAGTCCGTATGTCAGCCGTTTCTCGGCGTCACAGGTTCCACTGGGGCGTAAAGTGAATTACAGCCATCGTTTGTTTGCGACCCAGCGGCTCGTTCGTTTCAACGAGATGGAGTATAACATTCCGGTAGAGTCGATGAATGCGGTTATTGAAGACATGCGTACAGAGCTGTCGCGAGGCAAGTTTCAAGTACATTTTCCTGTGGAATGCCGCTATGCCAAGGGCGATGATATATGGTTAAGCCCCGCTTATGGCCGGGATTCCGCTTATATTGCGATTCATATGTATAAAGGCATGCCGTATGAAGATTACTTCCATGCGATGGAGCGCATTTTCCTCCGGTATGGCGGCCGGCCGCATTGGGGAAAAATGCATAATCTTGAGGCTGCTCAATTGAAGGAGCTCTATCCGATGTGGGAAGCATTCCGTGCGGTTCGGGAAGAGCTGGACCCGGATGGCATCCTGCTGAGTGATTATATGGGCAGGCTGTTCGATGTATCTGGGCCCATCTCCGATTCGATCAGTGATATTGGCTAGACCACGATCAAACATCTCAAATAAAATCGCCCTTAGATGGCTGTCTTATCTTCCATCGCCCAAGGGCGTTTTTTTTGTTGCCCGATGTTCGCTCACGGAAGGGGCAAGAAGCGAATAGATCATTTCAAAACAGGGAGAATAAGCGTCGTTATGCTGATTGGAAAGCGGCTAGCGTTTGTAATTGGAAATCAATTGGGATGGACAATGCAAAGGATCTTCTTTATAATCAATAAATAGTTACCCAAGGTAACCATTTTGGATGGAGGTATCAAATGGACGCCCACAGACATTTTTTCCATAAATACTTTACGCTGCATCGCCCTTTCGTCAATGAGCTGAACCGTAAGCTTGAAGACTATAACCTGTATTATGCCCAGTGGTCCATTATGTACTATCTGGATGTTTACGAGTCGATGACCTTGGTGGAGCTATCCAAAATGCTGTACGTGGAGAAGCCCACGGTAACCCGAACCGTGAACGCGCTGATTAAGCTCGACTACGTGGAGCAAATTCCGGTGCGTGATAAACGGGAGAAGCGCATTCAGCTATCCAAGACGGGAGTTGGCGTTGTCCAGCAAGTCCGCAAGGTGTTCGACCAATATGAACAGGAGATTATGGAAGGTGTCTCTGCTGAGGAACAGGCCACGGTTATTCGTGTGATGGAGACGGTCAGAGACAACATTATTAGAAAAGGTGATTAACTTGGAGCAAGCAGACTCGCGAGATCGATTGTGGAGCAAGGATTTTTTGATTGTGTTTGGCGTCAATTTCCTGCTCTTTTTATGTTTTTATTTATTAGTGGTCATTATGTCCTCATATGCGAAGAATGAATTTCATGCATCAACAGGAATGGCTGGCTTGGCTTCCAGCATTTTTGTCGTGGGCGCTTTGATTGGACGGTTGATCGGAGGCAGCATCATTGAGAGGGTCGGGCGCAAAAAACTTCTTTTTACCGGTCTGATTGCCTTTAGCGTTCTTATCGGGTTATATTTCATCGTGAACAGCCTGAGCGTGCTGCTCATTGTCCGGTTTTTCCACGGCATAGCCTTCGCACTCGCTTCCACGGCAACAGGCACGATTGCAGCCAGCCTGATTCCAAACTCCAGAAGGGGTGAAGGTACGGGTTATTATGGCGTGAGTATCATTATCGCTTCGGCCATTGGCCCTTTTATTGGTCTGATGATTAACGAACATGCTTCGATGATGGCTAACTTCACGCTGTGCGCGGTACTGGGTATTCTCTCTTTGTTGTCCGCATTCTTTATGAACATACCGAAGCTGGTGCTGACCGCTGAGCAAGAGAAGGATCTGCAAGGATTGAAACTATCTAATTTTATTGAACCGAAAGCATTACCGATTTCACTGGTTAGCTTCGTCATGGGTTTCGGATATTCCAGCGTTTTAACGTACCTCATGATCTTTGCCGGACAGATCAGTTTGACCGAAATAGCCAGTTATTTCTTTATTGTCTACGCTATTGTGGTCATTCTGTCGAGACCGTTCACGGGCCGGTGGTTTGACCAAAGAGGGGCCAACGTGGTGATGTATCCTGCGATACTTTCATTTGCAATCGGCATGGTGCTGCTCAGTCAAGCCCACCACGGTCTGACCTTGCTGCTCTCGGCCGTATTTGTCGGTCTGGGCTACGGTACGACGCAGTCCAGCTCCCAGGCCCTTGCCATCAAGCGTTCTCCGGCTCACCGGATTGGACTTGCGACGTCGACCTTTTATATATTTGTGGACGTGGGAATCGGGTTCGGACCCTTTATTCTAGGCTTCCTGACACCGCTTGTCGGCTTCCGGGGCATGTACATTGCAATGGCAGTCCTGCTCGCTGCGGGTATTGTGCTGTATCACTTCTTAGTTGGGAAAAAAGAAAGAGACGGGAACGACGGGCATGCTGTCGTGCATTCATCAAAGATTTAAAGTCATGTAAGACTGCCGCTGAGGCAGTCTTTTTTGGCATGCATGAACGAAAATGCAAGGAGGACTATATAAGCTTCCAATAGGAAATCCTAAGCAGAAAAACGAAAAAGGTGAATGCACGTGAAGCCAAAATTAACCTTCTGTCTGCTGCTTCTAAGCGGCCTCCTCATTTTCGGCCCGGTAGGAAGCGCAGCCTACGCACGGCCACAAGAGAAGTCAAGAGAGCAGCAGCTCGAGAAGGCCATGCTGCAGCAGCTATACCCGGTTATCCGATCGTCACTTCAGGATATATACCATGAGACTTATCCTTCTTTTGGCTGCGAACAGATTCTATCGATCAACGAGCGGTCAACGATGAGGGAGGAAGACCATCATGCAAGTCCTGTTGATGCGATGCACGGAGCAAGCTATTTTGAGATTACGGTGGGTTTGTGCAAGGGAAGCCTGGAGAAGATCGAGCTGCGTTTCAAGAATGATACGCCAACGGCGCAGTATTATTTGGACTTATTCCATGTAAGGTAGATTCTATGCGGGCATGATTAGCCGAGAAAGAATAATTTTAATCATTTTCTGCGAATCACAGGACTTCATCCTATAGTAAAATTAGTCATGATTTGTGATGCTGCTCATTACCGGGCGCATGAAGGAGTGAATGACCCATGGCGCATGCAAATGATGTTCTAATGAATCAAATGTTAGCGAATGCGAATGATCCCAGCTGGCATATCCCGTTCCAGCAATCTGTGGAACATTTGACCGAGGATGAAGCGTTCTGGACACCTGCCAACGAGAGCCATAGCATTGTTGAGATCATACAGCACCTGCTGTATTGGAATGAAACGTGGCAGTCCAGGTACCGTGAATCGCGGATAGATGCCGTGCCCTCTATTGGGGGCAATCATTTAAGCTTCATCATTGCGGATCACGCAACTTTTGCAGAGTTGAGAGACCGATTGATAGCGGTCTTATTGCAGTGGCAGGAACTGCTGTCAGAGACCAAGCTTGAGCAGGAAGTGAACGGATTTCCGGAGCCGGCCAAGTGGTGGGAGATCATAAGCAATGCCGCCCTGCACAATGCCTATCATATCGGCCAGATTGTGTATATTCGGAAGCTGCAGAAGAGCTGCAGAGCGTTGGAATGGTAATCCAAAGTTTTTCACGCCTCCCACACGAAAAATGCATGGATGGTACCCGAATCATCCCTGGGCCCAACCATGCACCTCGTTTATAACGCTTCTTTAATTACCCGTTTATAGAACATGACCGATAACAACCCGAATATGGAATACAGCGCCGTATACAACAGCATTACCATGACCATAGGCAGCCATAACTCGGTTCCGAAGAAGAACCAGCCGGATTTAACGGCAAAGTAACTGTGGGACAACCCGACAACCAGCGGAATGCCGAAGTTGAACAGCTGCTTGATCTGAATCCCCTTCAGCAGGTTTCCTTGAGTGAAGCCCAGCTTCCGGAGAATGGTATAATTCGGCTTCTCCTCTTCACCTTCATCCATCTGCTTAAAGTACAGGATACATCCTGAAGTAATCAGGAAGGTAAGTCCCAGGAATCCCACGATGAACATCATCAAGCCCATATTGCTCTTCTGGTTGAAGACCATTTCCGTCTGGGACAGGTTCCCTGTTCCCTCGCTAATGCCGAGGTTCTTAAAGATCTGATTGGCCTGATCAATAGCGCTCGGATCCACAATATCGATGCCGTGATAGACATTGGTTTTCTTCTGAATCTTTGGATCCAGGTCCGAAGCCAGCTTATCGAATACGGACTGGTCCACAATCGCCATAGGCAGTCCACCGCTTTCGAAATAATAGGAAACGTAGGCTTCTTTGTCCAGGCCGATCAGCTTTTGCTTAAAGCTTTGATTCGGGCTTATGAGTTCAATTTCCCCTGCGCTTTGAATCGCCATAAATTGCTGGATTGCGTCACTGAATCCCGTTAACAGCATCTCTCCGGGGGAAACATCCTTGTCTTTCACGCTGGCATCACTGATTACCGGGATGGCTGTGGGTCCTAACTGTCCAGATGTATCCAGACTGGTCCCGATAACGCCGGATAGGTCCGCAGTCACCTGAATGACATCGCGGTTGGTCTGCTTAATCTCGATATTCTCATCGGATAGTGCCTGAATAAAAGCCGTGAGATCCTTCTCGTCTGCCACTGCAAAATGGTTAGGAACACTCTGCTCGGCCGATTTCTCCGCCGAATAGTAAGAGATATAGCTGAGTGACAATAGTCCGATCGCAAGTGCGGATACGGTTGTAATGATGGTCAGCAGCAGCGCATTTGATTTCATGCGGAACATGATGGAGGAGAGAGACAGCACCTCGTTCAGGGACAAGTAACCGCCCTTGCTCTTGCGGATCACATTGAACAGGAAGCTGACCGAACCTTTATAGAACAGATAGGTCCCGATGATAACCGATCCCAGGATCAGGATCATGGCCATGAACAACTCATTCATGGAGGTGAAGGCTCCGCCGAACAGCTTGGTAGACACATAATAACCGAGAACAATGAGCCCGATTCCAAACAGACCGAGCAGCATCTCCAAGAAGGACATTTTCTTCACCCGGTTCTCGGTGGTTGATACCGCGTGGAAGAGGGACAGAATGCTCTGTCTTTTGATAAATGTATAATTCATGATCATGATCAGCACGTAGATGGCGGCAAACACAATCACAGTCTGAATCATCGCTTCGGTAGAGAAGGTTAGCGCCGCCTCGGTATCAACGCCGGTGACCTTGAACAGAATCATTAAGATCAAGCGTGAACCCGCAAATCCTGCAAAAATGCCGATGACCATCGAACCGAAATACAGAATCAGATTCTCCGCGCTGAGAATTCGGAATATCTTGCCCTTGGTCAGTCCGATGAGCTGAAACAGTCCGATCTCTTTGCTGCGCCGTTTAATGAAAATCGTGTTGGCATACAGCAGGAATATGGCCACGATGGCTACTAACAGCACGGAAGCTGCGCCAAGCGCAGCCGCCCCTTTAATGGAGCCTTTCGCTTCATCCATCGCCGGGTCATATTCCAGCGTAACAAACGCGAAGTACAGGCCCACACTGAAGATAAGCGCAAATACATACAGATAATAATTTTTGATATTTTTCTTCAAATTCCGGTAGATCAGATAATTAATGTTCATTCTGAACACCGCCTAGCACGCCCTGGGTTTTGATAATGTCGTTGAAGAAGGCTTGCCGCGATTGCTCACCCTTATTCAGCTGGGAATAGATCTGTCCATCCTTAATGAAGACAACCCGGGTGCAATAGCTGGCGGCCACGGGATCATGGGTTACCATGATAATCGTGGAGTCGATCTTCTGATTTAATTCGCTAAGCTTGTTCAGCAGATCGGAAGCGGACTTCGAGTCCAGCGCTCCTGTCGGCTCATCGGCAAAAATAATGCTCGGATCATGGATGAACGCGCGGGCTGCGGAGGTTCTCTGCTTCTGTCCCCCGGAGATTTGGTTCGGATATTTATCCTTGAGTTCATAGATGCCCAGCTCAGTCGCAATGGTTTGGAATTTCTGATCGGCTTCTTTTTTGGAAACCTTCTTTATAGAGAGGGGCAGCAGTACGTTTTCTTTGACGGTTAATGTATCGAGCAGGTTATACTCCTGAAAAATAAATCCCAGATGGTGCTTCCGGAACTCCGCCAGCTCCTTCTCCTTGAGGCCCGTAAACTCTTTACCCTCGATTTTGATGCTGCCGAGGCTTACTTTATCGATCGAGGACAGCACGTTCAGCAGGGTGGTTTTCCCTGAACCTGAAGCGCCCATGATGCTGACGAACTCGCCTTTATCCACGCGGATATCGATGCCCTTCAGCACTTCCTGTTTATTGAATTTGTTGCCGTAGCTTTTATGAATTTGGTTAGCTTCAAGAATTGCCAATTTCACTCACTCCTTCGTTATCTGTCCTTATCATAAAGGAGTCGGAGCATCTTTTCCTTCGATTCGCCGAACAAAGCGCAAAAGCATGTGACATTGTTGTCACATGTCGGTCATGCTCACAAAATCATTCCGTTTCGGAAAGATTAATGTGAAGGTGGTGCCGATGCCCGGCTTCGATTCCACCTGAATGCGGATCAAAAGGGCATCGGCTACTTTTTGCGTTAAATAGAGCCCCATGCCGGTTGCGGCACCGTCCTGATGCGAGGTGGTTGACGTGAAGCCTTTGTCGAAAATCCGGGGCATGTCCTTCGGATCAATGCCGCGTCCAGAATCCTGGATGGTGAGTCTGACATGATCATCCGTGAGATCACTCTCGATGAGGATGTCCGAAGCGTTGCTGTATTTGACTGCATTGGTCAACAGCTGGCGGATGATAAAGCCCAGCCACTTGGCATCGCTGAGCACTTCCGTTACCTCAAGGGAAACGTCAAATCCGATGCCTTTCTGCATGCACCAGGACTTGAGCGCACGTATTTCCTGAAAGATGATCGGTTCAAGCGCGGATACCTCGATTACCAGATCATTCCGGATAAAGGGGATGCGCTTCTGGTGCAGCTGCTGGTCAAGCAGCAGGTGGATGCGGAGCCACTCATACTGGAGCTGAGCTTTTAACGTCTCGTCTTTCATGCGCTCGATCATCAGCTGCATGGTGGTGAGCGGCGTTTTCACTTCGTGAATCCAGGATAACAGCTCGTCCTCCTCCCCTTGTATCTCCATTAGACGCATGGAGGATTCCTTCTTGAAGCGCTCGGTTTGCAGGGAGAGGATGTCCATGGCAATCGCCTCAAAGGGGTGCTCCGGCTCGCTGATGGCGGCTAAATCGTAAGTGTCATCCCATGCCTGGAGGCTTTTGTAGAACTTGGTTTCCCGGTTGTACCTCACGAACAGAAACACCAGGAAGAACAGCATCGACAGAAACACGATATAAAGGATGGGCAAGAACGGGATTTGGGAGTCCACGGCGGCTATGAACAGTAACAGCAGCTGCAGAAACAGGAAGAACAGAATCCAGCTTAGTCGTTCCCGGATATAGGCTATCATCATGTATGGGCCTCTTCCGTGGCCATATAACCTTGTCCCACTTTGGTTTCGATGTAGGGATCAAGACCGAGAGGCTCCAGCTTCTTGCGCAGCCGATTGACGTTGACCGTTAAGGTATTATCGCTGACAAAATGCTCGTTGTCCCATAAGCTCTTGATTAGATCCTCCCGGCTGACGATTTGATTCTTCCGCTCCATGAGGATTTTCAGAATGAACATTTCATTCTTTGTCAGTTCAGCGGTGCCCTGGGGGCTGCTAATCGTATTTTTACCGAATTCGACAGTGGCTCCGCGCCAAGTTCTCAGCTCGGTCCGTTCGGTATTGTAATTGTATACCCGGCGCAGAGTGGCCTGTATTTTGGCAATCAGGACATCGAAGTGAAACGGCTTCTGAATGAAATCATCGGCTCCAAGCTGCATGGACATCACCATATCCGTCGGATGATCGCGGGAAGACAAGAAGATAATCGGCACGTTCGAGTGGGACCGAATCATTCGGCACCAATGGAACCCGTCAAACTTCGGCAGCTGAATGTCGATAATGACCAGATCGGGCTGAACGGCTGTAAATTCCTGAAGTACGGCGCTGAAATCGTGGACGCCATAAACGTCATACGACCATTGCGAAAGGCGCTCCTGCACTTCATGGAATAGGGTCACGTCGTCTTCGATTAACATAATTTTAAACAAGAGATTCACCACGCTTTATAGGGTTGTTCAAAAGTCCCTTAGCAAACCTTCCCGGTGCTAAAAAAAGTTGACTGTTGAACTTGCACTTTACTATCCATATTTCATTCCCAGTGTATAGCAAAATGTCGATATGTGCTATCTGTGGGCAGCCATTCTGCGTGTGCGCATGTGACGAGGCTTAAATACCTATTTACAAACATTTCCTCACTTCCCATAATAGAAATGAGCCTATGACTTGGGAGGGGAAAACTATAGTTATGTATAAGAAGTTCAAATGGTTGACTGTACTCGTTGCAGCTGTGCTGGTCGTTATGACAGGATGTCAGGCTGTCGGGGGACTGGATATCAACAAGGCGTTGCTTACCAGTCTCGATGTTAAATCCAGCGAATCCAAGGCAAGTATTCGATTCGAGGTGGTGCCATCAGACAAGGCCCTATCGACTGAAGATAAACAAGCGATTGATCTCATTAATTCGTTATCCTTGAATATGGACCATGCCATCGTGCAGGATAGCAAAACCGTGTCCATTCAGGGCAGTGTCCAATATTCGGACAAGAAAATTCCGCTTCATATATCCATGGATTCCAAAGGAATGGCGATTCAATTGGAAGGCGCCAAGCAGCCGTTCTATCTATCGATGGATACGACCGTTCCCGGATTGCCTGATACCAGTCAGTATGAGCAGGCGATTCAAGATGTCGTGAAGAAGGCGGCAGGGCTTGTGCTGAAGCATTTCCCGAATCCATCGACAATCGCGGTGAAGTCCGCTCAGGAGAAGGTGAACGGGGAAAGCTTGAACCTGACGCATCTCCATATGGAGTTGACGGGTGAGGAAATTCTGAATATGTTCAAACCCTTCGCAGAGAGTTTACTTAAGGACGAAGCCGGTTTGAAGCAGTTGATAGGCGATGCTTACGATGCTATTTATCCGATGATGACCAGCATTGGCGAGACCTACGGCGAAGATGTGGAGCTCCTGCCGCAAGAGTCCAAGGAAGAAGCCGTCGCTTCGCTTTACGAAATGGTTCATGGCGGTTTGAGCGAGCTGATGGTAAATTACGATGAACAGAAGAAACAGTTATTAGAGGAGGTTCCTGGATCCGAAACGGTCTTCGGCAAGGATACAACACTCAAGCTGGATTATTTCTTCGATGAGCAGCTGAATACACGCAAGAGTGCGTTGGAACTAAACATCGCGCTTCCGGCTTCTGAGGAACTGCCGCTGAAGTCCTTTAAGGTTTATTCCGAGAGTGAAGTATGGAACATCGGTGGCGCGGTCAAAGCCAATCAGGTAGACACGTCCAAAGGCGTGCTCGACGTCTTGAACGGGACGGTGACGCCAGGCCAAGTGCTGCGGAACTTTGAAAAGGATTCCCTCATCTATAACGTGTTGAAGGATGATCTGAAGATCACGCAAAAATCGATGTTCCTCAGCCCCTCAAGCGATGATTATGGATATGGTGTAATCAAGAAGAACAATCAGAGCTTCGTCCCGCTTCGTTACCTGGCAGACCAGTTAGACGCCGAAGTGAAGTGGACCAAAGGCTCCAAGAAAATTACAGTCATCAATGATCTGACAGGGGAAGAAATCGTATTGACCGTAGGCTCCAAAACAGCCAGCGTCGGCGGTGAAAACGTGACGCTGAAGGAAGCTCCATTCGTGCATAGCGATGGTTCTACCTATGTTCCGCTTCGGTTTATGGCCGAAGCGCTCGGCGCAACGTTACATCAGGAGGGCGACGGCTGGATTTCGGTTAAACGTGATTAACGAGTATTGTTATTGATAACGGGGCAGGCCTATACCTGTTATGAAACGTTAGGATTTAAAGTATAGCGGGGCTGTTTCCTATCATCTTGGGATGATGGGAAACAGCCTTTTTGTCATTACTTCCTTCATCGCGCCAACTGTACCGGTACAGTTGGCGTTATTTCAAATCGTCAGGAAGTCCTTCCTACCGTAAGATAAGTAGCAAATGTACCAACCTCCTCTGGTTGGACTCAAATAGAGAAGATGAAGGAGAATACTTATTATGAATACACCGAATACAAGCCGTGCTTATGCCGCCGCGTTGGGATATACAGTCATCATTGGTTTTTCCTTTATGTTTGTGAAGCTGGCGCTGATCGTCTCTAACCCGCTGGACACATTGGCCCACCGGTTCACTATTTCGTTCATTGCCGCATCGCTTGCACTCCTCATCGCCCGTAGAAAGGTCAAGCTGGATTTGAAACGGCTGCTGACCATCGTGCCGCTGGCCATATTCTATCCATTCCTGTTTTTTACGCTGCAAACCTTCGGTTTGGTCTACACCTCTTCAGCCGAGGCCGGGATCATCCACGCTACCGTACCGATCTTTACGTTGCTCTTGGCGTCACTGTTTTTGAAGGAACGCTCCAGCTGGGCACAAAAGCTATTTACCGTGTTGTCAGTGTCAGGGATCATCTCTATATTCGTGCTGAAGGGCGTTTCCTTCGAGACATCAAGTACGCTCGGGATTGTACTAATTCTGCTGTCGGCGCTTTCCAACGCGATATACAGCGTGATGGCACGCAAGTTAACGCAGAAGCAGTCGGTACTTGATATAACGTTCATCATGTCGATGATCGGATTCGTGCTGTTTAACCTGATGTCGGCCGCTCAACATGCTGCGCAGGGGACGCTCGTACATTATTTTGACCCGTTTCTGCATCCATCCTTCGTATGGGCCGCTCTGTATCTTGGCGTTTTGTCCTCCCTTGGAACATCGCTACTGTCAAATTATGCATTGTCCCAGATGGAGGCATCCCGGATGGGCATCTTTAACAATCTGGCCACCGTCGTCACGATTTTCGGAGGTGTCGCCTTCTTGAATGAAGAGCTGGCTTATTATCATATCATTGGAGCAGCGCTTGTCCTTATTGGTGTGATTGGGACCAGCCTTGCAGGGAGATCCAAGAGCGCTAGTCGTAAACCGCTTGTGCGGAACAAGTCGAAACCAGCTTAATCTGTTTGTTGTAGAGAAATTGTCGAGTTCCACCATGTATGATTACAGGCTGTAGCATCTGTACACACGACCACTTGTCATAATATTCTACTAAAAACAGATGAAATCATACTTAGAGGTGGAGTTAAACTATGAAAAAGAAAGGAGGCATGCTGGCTCTCATTGTTATTTTGATGTTCCAAGGTATATTTGGTACGGGCCTTGGTACGTTTAATGGCCAGAGGGTCAGTGCGGCTGGAGCGGGCAATCCGGATCCAAACCCGGGTAACCCCGATCCGAATCCTGGCAATCCGGATCCAAACCCGGGTAACCCCGATCCAAACCCAGGTAATCCAGGGACATCACCGGGCGGTAATACCGATGAAGGAACGCCAACCGTTCCCGGGGAAGTTGTACAACCCGGAGAAACCAATCCCGTCGTACCGGGCGAAGTTGATCCAGAACCAATCCCTGTAGAGGAACCGGAAGAAGATGACACCCTGGTTGGGGACGAGACGGCGAAGCCGGAAGATCCTTCTACCCCATCCGCCGGGAACAATACGAATCGTAATCCGGTGAATGAAACCAAGCCGGAAGGCGGCCCGATTGCCACGCTCCCGAAAACAGGAGAGAGCAATCCAGCACCGTTCCAACTCGGAGGACTGGCACTTATACTTGCAGGCTACTTCTTAAGCCGCCGCCTGCGTAACAAACGTCAATAAATGATGATATCCCCTTCTCCCTGCTAATATCTGGAGAGGGGGATTTGAATTTCAATTATAGTAAGGAAGGACGGCTGTTCATGCGGAAACTTTCGGTTGCCTTGATTCTTGTTGGATTTCTCATATTCTTATATCCGATCCTCCGCGACTGGAATGCGGACCGCCAGCAGGATGGCTTGCTGAAGGAAGCAGCGCGAATCGAGGCTGAAGCTCAACAGAGAACCGCGCAAGATAACGTGGCTGTTCACTACAAGGAGCTCTCCCGTATCCTGGATGAGGGAGAGGCACCAGCTTCAACACAAGAGGAACAGGCCAGTTATGAAGAAGGTTCACCTATCGGCATTATCACCATTAGCAAGTTGAAGTTAGAACTTCCCATTCTGGAGGGAGCAACCCAATCGAATATGAAGAATGCGGCTGCTCGCGTAACGGGGACGGCAAAACTCGGAGAAGCCGGAAATGCCGCCATTGCCGCCCATCGCGCCCATAAGACCGGGCGTCTGTTCAATCGATTGAATGAGCTCACATACGGCGATGAGGTCATCATAAAAACGGAAGGCCGTGAACTGATTTACCGAGTTGACCAGATTTCCGTCGTGGAGCCGACCGATGTATCTGTTCTGGAAGGAGACCCGGATGAGCAGATCATTACACTGATCACTTGCGATCCTATCTACGAGGCTACACATCGTTTGATTGTCCAGGCTGAACTCGTTTCCGATTAAGTGTCTCCTAAGGATCCTCAAGATCTGTAGAGAACTCCTTCGGTTAGGGTTAGATCCCTAAAAAAGACTTGAGATATTAGGTAGCACCTAATAAAATAAGGTGTGAGCTAATATTTGAATGGAACGGGAGGGGGACCCTTTGCTCGAATGGATGCTACGTAATGTGATGGCGGAGAGAGGGATATGGTCGGGAGCGGCTTTGGCGCGGCTGATGAAAGAGAAGGCGAATTACAGCCTGTCAGCTGCTTCCATTAGTGCCTTGCTGACGAACCAGCCCAGGCAGATGAAGGCAGAGACGTTAGATGCCCTTTGCACAACCTTAGAGTGTACTCCAGGTGACTTATGGGTGCATACACCTCCTTCTAGAACTAAGGGGGCTTAAGTGAATGACGGTTAAAGCTATTGTGCCATTCGGGGATCCGATCTTGCGAAAGATCGCCCGGCCAGTCGATACCGTAAATGCCAGAGCATTGAAGATTCTGGATGATATGGCAGAGACTCTGTATGACAGCGAAGGGCGCGCTGGTCTTGCCGCACCACAAATCGGTATATTACGAAGACTTATTGTCATGGACTGCGGAGAAGGATTGATCGAGCTGATTAATCCAGAAATCGTAGAGATGGACGGGGAACAGCTGGGCCCCGAAGCGTGTCTCTCTTATCCAGGGTATTACGGATATGTGAAGAGAGCCAATAAAGTTAAGGTAAAGACATTGAATCGCCAAGGCGAGACGGTAATTCTGGATGGCGAAGATTATCTGGCCAGATGTATGCAGCATGAGATTGATCACCTGAACGGCATATTGTTTGTGGACCATGTTCGGGATGGATGGTTGTATCACGAGGAGACCCATCAACGCATCGAGCTGTTTCCTGTCATTGGGTTATCCAATACAGGCGCATAACGGACATGGAGAGTCTCTCTCTTATGAGGAAAGAAATAGAACGGCTGGATGTTCTTATGTCCGGCCGTTTTTTGTATATCATGCACGGCTAAAATAAGATTTTGAATGTAGAAGGTTGACGGAACAGAATTCTTGTGATATTATTATCTTAAATTAAAGATGTTTTAAATCGAAATAATAATTTATGTAGGTTGCGCCAACACTTTCTAAATATAAGAGATGGAGGAATTAATCATGAACGGATTAAAAGGAATTCACCACGTAACAGCCATTACGAGCAGTGCCGAGAAGAACTACGAGTTCTTCACCTATGTGCTCGGCATGCGGCTCGTGAAGAAGACGGTTAATCAGGACGATATTCAGACATACCACCTGTTCTTTGCAGATGACAAGGGCAGTGCCGGCACAGATATGACCTTCTTCGATTTTCCGGGGATCCCGCAGGGCAGACATGGTACAGACGAGATTTACAAAACCTCGTTCCGTGTCCCTAACGATGCAGCGCTCGAATATTGGGTCAAGCGATTTGACCGAATGGATGTGAAGCATCAAGGCATTCAAGAGTTATTTGGCAAAAAGACACTCGCCTTTGTTGATTTTGACGATCAGCAGTATCAGCTCATCTCCGATGAGAGCAACGAAGGTGTGGCTTCAGGAACTCCTTGGCAGAAAGGACCGATTCCGCTGGAGCATGCAATAACAGGACTCGGCCCGGTGTTTGTACGGGTATCCAACTTCGATAATTTCAAGGAAATGATGGAGAAAGTGCTCCAATTCAAGGAAATCGGCAAGGAAGGTTCACTTCATCTGTTTGAGGTTGGTGAAGGCGGTAATGGCGCACAGGTGGTTGTTGAGTACAACGCCGTGCTTCCAAGAGCCCAGCAGGGCTTCGGCACTGTACACCACGCGGCCTTCCGGGTCGAGGACCGCTCAGTGCTGGAACATTGGATCAAGCGTCTGGACGACTTCCAGTTCCATACGTCAGGCTTTGTAGACCGCTATTTCTTCCAGTCCCTGTATGCGCGTGTTGCACCGCAAATTCTGTTTGAGTTCGCAACCGACGGTCCAGGCTTCATGGGCGATGAGCCATATGAAACGCTGGGCGAGAAGCTGTCTCTGCCTCCATTCCTGGAACCAAAGCGCGAACAGATCGAGCGTATGGTTCGTCCGATTGATACCGTTCGCAGCACGAAGGAATTCGTAAAGGAATAATGTAATGAATCTTAAGAAGCAATCCGCTTATTTACGACAAGGGCGGATTGCTTTTTTTTGTATCGCTGAAATAATGGATCTTACTATTCATCCCACTTCATCCGAACCAAACGGATGGTCCACGATGTACAGCCAGCTTCCGTAAGGTTGCTGTCTCACGATTTCGGAGGTATAACCTTGAAGCAGAAGAGGTTGGCCGTCCCGGTCCGAGGTACGCAAGGTAAAATAGGCACGCAGCATAGCGATATTTTCAAATGGGATGCAGTATAGATTGGTGGAGACCATCTTGCCTTGAAGCAGCAGCAGTTCCTCCAGCGTATGGTGGAAAGAATGAATTCCGATCTCCAAGCTTCCATTGCGGTGAACATGAATACTGTTCGGTTCATACAACGCCAGCACCTGATCGATATCCCCTGAGTTATACGCGTCAGCAAATGCAGCATTCATATCCTCGGGCTTCCAAACTTGGCTTGCGGGAGTGGATGGTTTCATTGAATCTCCTCTTTCTGTATGATGATAGCAATAGCCTATCTGAAAATGAAAGCTGTGATAAGTACGCAGAATTTTATGACATAGTCATCTATTTATGACCAATGACCAAGGGGGTTCAGTAATACATATGCCATATCAGGATGAGAAAAAAGGGTGCCCGGCTGAAGTGGGCTTGCACATGATTAGTGGGAAGTGGAAGCCCCGAGTCCTGTATGAGCTGTTTCAGGAAACCCTGCGTTTTGGTGAGCTGCATCGGAGAATACCTGAAGTATCAAGGCATGTGCTTACCGTGCAATTGCGGGAGTTAGAGGAGAGCGGCATCGTGAAACGGACGGTGTATCAAGAGGTGCCTCCCAAGGTGGAGTACTCGGTAACGGAATTTGGCCGGAAATTTGAAGCGTTGCTTGAGCAGATGGTTATTTTGGGTCAATTGTATATCGATTCTCAAGAGGTCCCCAACGAATAGCACTTCAAGATAGCCTCGATCAGAAGAATTATCCTTTGCTGCACACATTCACCGATTAAGTACATCAATTCTGGTTTAAATACAAATACTGTATAGGAATGGATGACTTAATAGCCTGAGGTGGAGCATATGAAAGGGAGTTTATTCAAGAACATCGTATTTACGGTTTCGGCCGTCATCATTGCCATTCTTGCTATTCTCGGGGCTGCTATGCCCGGAGCTTTCGGGGAAGTGGCAGGGTATTTGTACAGATTTACGACGAATACGTTCGGCTGGTTCTATCTGCTCTCGATCTTTGTGATTATTATATTTCTGATCTGGGTGGCAACCAGTAAATACGGCACGATTCGTCTTGGTGGAGATAAGGAGAAGCCCGAGTATCCGTTCTTCACCTGGATCGGAATGCTGTTCTCTGCGGGATTTGGTGTAGGGCTGGTGTTTTGGGGTGTAGCTGAACCCATGAGCCATTTTTTTAAGACACCCTTCGGCGGCGTTGAAGCACAAGGTGTAGACGCGGCACGTGTGGCTATGGGCTATTCTTTTTTTCATTGGGGGGTTAGTCAGTGGTCCGTGTTTGCCCTTGTCGGACTTGTGATTGCGTTTCTTCAGTTTCGTAAGCAGAAGGATGGGCTGGTTTCTACAGCGCTTGAGCCTGTCACCGGCTCGAAGCCCGGTGTGAAGGATACGATTGATATCCTCGCGGTGATTGCAACGGTCATGGGTATCGCGACTTCTATTGGACTTGGCGTTCTGCAGATGAGCGGTGGTTTGAACACCATTATGGGAGTAAACAACGGTGTCGGCTTGCAGTTAATAATGTTGGGGCTTATTTTCGTTGCTTATATGATCTCGTCGACAACGGGGCTGGATAAAGGGATTAAATACTTAAGCAACCTGAATCTCGCGATGGCGCTCATTTTCTTATTGTTTGTGTTTGTTAGCGGCCCCTCCGTCTTCATCCTGGAGACCTTTACTTTGGCGCTTGGCGATTACATTACGAATTTCGTATCGTACAGCCTGCGGCTTCAACCCTATGCCGAAGGCACATGGGTACGGGAATGGACGATCTTTTACTGGGCCTGGGCGATTGCTTGGTCCCCGTATGTGGGAGCTTTCGTAGCGAGGGTATCCAAGGGAAGAACGGTTCGCGAATTCATTGTGGGTGTGATGGTCGTGCCGCCGGTCATTGCCTGTCTGTGGATCGCGGTATTCGGCGGGACGGCCATCTGGTTTGATTTGCACGAGAGCACCGGGATTGCTGCAGCCGTTAATGCGGATGTCACGTCGGCACTGTTCCAATTGTTCAACCAGTTGCCGTTTTCTTCAGTCATGAATGTGCTGGCGATTATACTCATTCTGACGTTCCTGGTGACATCTGCGGACTCAGCAACCTACATTTTATCCAGCATGACCACTTATGGTAGTCTGAACCCTCCTCAAATGGCAAAAATCGTGTGGGGCACGCTCATGGCAGCCATAGCCGGTGTCCTGCTTTTTGCAGGCGGGCTGGAAGCGTTGCAGACGGCTTCATTGATTGCGGCATTGCCGTTCACGGTGCTGCTGCTGCTGTTGGTCATTGCCGTGGTGAAGCTGCTGAGCCGCGAGCCGATTCCGATTCGGAAGGCTGATCTGAAGCGGTTCCGCCGCCTGGAGGAAGCGGCCAACCGGGGGAAGAAGTGAAGGCAAACGCTTGGCGGAACGAGGTTTTATATTACCTGCGCGATAAAGAGGGCATCCATGCGGTACCCTTTTTATTTTGTGAAGAGATAAGCTCGGAAATGACCGCTACCATAGCCAAGCCAATACAAGCATAGTAATGACATGTGTAAGTAGTAGGCATACCAGGAAGACAGCCCAAGGGATCGGAATAATCCATGAATCCAATTAAAACATAGGATGTTTAGGATCACAAAGAGGTATATGGGGAACTGAAGGAGGATTCGTTTCTTGAAGGATCCGGACTTCATGTCGTCACCCGGGGTATAGGATTGCTTTCTATCAACATACGTTCGATCCAGATAGACATACAGCTCACCGACAAAATAACCTGTGAGGTACATTCCAACGATAGCGATGTTGATCCAGCCTGCATCCTGTCGAGGCAGCCCGAGGTTGATCAAGAGGTCAAATATCCAGAACATGCATAGTGAACTGATCGTCACGATGATCCATAGAGGAAATGTTGACATCCGTCGCTTTGCAGCTGAATCGACCGCTTCCTTTGATTTTGCCATAATACCTCCTTTTTGTTTACCGAGATAATTATCCTTATATTACCTTATTTATGAACTCTATGTATGAATGAAGCGATTCACCGCATACAAAATAGCCCTTATTACACCTCTGAAAGAGTGCAATAGGGGCTATTAGGTGTTCATTTGAAAAGAGAATAACGGTTATTTTTTCTTCAGCAGCAAATATACAAAATACGGCGCGCCGATAATAGCGACCATAATGCCTGCGGCGATGCCATCAGGATCCACGATATTCCGTCCGATCGTGTCTGCGAGCAGCAGCAGCCAGCCCCCGATCAATATGGCAATCGGAATGTACATCTGATTCCGCGGGCCAACCAACGCTTTGGCAATATGAGGACCCATGAGTCCGATGAACGTGATGCCGCCTGTGACCGACACCGCGGATGCTGCGAGCGCTACGGCGGCCAGAAGCAGCACGATGCGCTCCTTCTCAATGGATACGCCGACGCCGATGCCCACGGGATCGCTTAATCCCAGCAGATTCATACGCTGAGCCTTGTACAGGGTGAATGGAATCAGGATGATCAGCCAGGGCAGAAGCGCCACAATGAAGGGCCAATCGGAGCCCCATATCCCTCCAGCCAGCCACTTGGCGATAAAATCGACCTTAGTCCGCTCGGCAGATGATGTGAGCACAATCATGACGCCCGAGAGTGCCATGGAGAACCCGACACCGGTAAGCACCAATTTAACGGGCTGCAGGCCTTCGCCTTTTCGGAAAGAGAAGAGGTAGATGCCCACGGCCGTTAGCACAGCTCCGATAAATGCCGCCAAGGGCAGCATGTAAATAAAGGAGCCGGCTTCGATCGGGAAGAACAGGAAGAATACGGCTACGCCGACCCCGGCCCCGGAGTTAATGCCGATAATTCCGGGATCCGCGAGATCATTTCGGGTGATGCTCTGCAGAATGGCACCCGATAAGGCGAGCGCCATTCCGGCCAGCAAAGTAATGAGCATGCGCGGCAGGCGTACATCGAAGATAATGAATTTCTCTTTGAAGCTGCCTTGGCCCAGCAGGGTTGGAATAATCCGGTCATAGCTAACGGACGAATAACCGAGACCCAAACCAACGAGGACAGTAACCACTGTAAGGATCAACAATACTAGAAACGTAATTCTTTGTTTTCTTAATAACGATGGATGAATCATGACATTCCCCGCCCTCCTTTGCGTACGATAAACAGGAAGAAGGGCAATCCCATGATGGCGATCAGAGCGGCTATGGGCGTTTCGTAAGGAGCATGCAGCGTTCGTCCGACCGTGTCGGCAAACAGCATAAATATAGCTCCTACCAGAGCGGACATCGGGATGACATGACGGTAGTCGGTTCCGACGATCCCGCGGACGATATGGGGAATCATCAGGCCGAGGAAGGCCAAATTCCCCACCAATGCCACAGAGGTTCCTGCCAGGAGGACAATCACGACAAACAGGACGCCTTTGATAGCAGCAATGTTTTGTCCCAAACCGACGGCGACTTCTTCACTCAGGCTAAGGATGGTCAGCTGTCTTGATAGCACGATGGCAATCATAATTCCAATGAGAATAAACGGAAATATCGTCTGCAGCTGCCCCCATGATGTACCGATCACGCCGCCTGCCGTCCACATGGACACATCCTTGGATATTTTGAAATAAATCCCGATTCCTTCGGCGATGGCGTACAGGAATGCGGATACGGCTGATCCAGCCAGCACCATCTGTAAGGGAGAGAAGCCGCCTTTTCGCATGGCTCCAATGCCGAAGACCATCACGGCACCGACTGCTGCTCCGATGAAGCAGGCCACCATAATGCCAAAATAATTGGCAGACGGCAGGAAAGCCAGTGTGAAGGCCAGCGCCGCATTCGCCCCGCTGGTAAGGCCGAGCAGGCCGGGATCCGCCAGCGGATTGCGGGTAATGCCCTGCATGATGGCACCGGAGACCGCCAGCGCGGCTCCGACCAGAATAGCGGCAACCTCACGGGGCAGCCGAATTTCGCGAAGGAGGGATAATTTCTCGCCCTCCATCGAGGTGGTGAGGGCAAACCATACATCCTTGATGCTGGTTTCAGCTGCGCCGAACACCATCGCAACGACAAACATGCCCATAAATACGATGATGCCCGCAGTCAATTGGATTGAAAAAGGAATGGACCGTTTCGTAGGCTTTGTCATGGAATCATCTTTTCATCTTAAAGTTGGAATATTCAATCTAAATAAGTCTGTGCAACAGCAGCCTATATCCTATTTGCCCAGAAAGTGTTCCGTAATGAAGTCCAGCTGGTACTCCAGCGTGGTTGCATCATTAAAATAAATCCGGTTTCCGTCTGCTTCGAATACACGGCCATTCTTCACCGCCGGGATTTGCTTATACGTCTCGGTTTGTTGGAAGGACGTATCGGCATCCGCAAATTCGCTGAGAATGACATAGTCGCCGGCATACTCCGGCAGCACTTCCGCGGAAAGAGCATAATACCCATCCTTCAATGCCATTTCTTTCACTTTTTCAGGCATTTTCAGCTTCATTTCCTGATACAGGATTTCGGTACCACGGCCCCAATTATCGCCGTATACATAAAGCTGTTTATCAAAGCTCTCGATAACAGATACGGTTGCGTCTTCTCCGATTTTGGCACGGATGTCCTCGCCTGCTTTTTGCGCCCGTTGTTTGAAATCGTCGATCCAGGCCTGGGCTTCTTTTTCTTTGTTCACAAGCTTGCCGATTTCAAGATGCTGTGTCAGATAGTCGACTTTTCCGTAGGTAAAGGTCACGGTTGGAGCAATCTCTTTCAGCTTATCCACATTCTTGATATTGGACAGGCCGATGATGAGGTCGGGATCCAGCTCGATGATTTTCTCCAGACTTTCATCCGTCACTTCTTCGGCATCCTTGATTTTGTCCGCAAATGCAGGATTGGCTTTGGACCAGGAGTCAACGCCCACCATGTTGACGCCGAGTGCAAGCAGATCGCCTACGTAGGAGGACAGTACAACCACGCGCTGCGGATTAGCAGGTACTTCGACGGGTCCGTTCTCTGACTCATATGTAATGGTCCCGGATGGAGTTTCGCTTTGGTCTGTTTTAGGTGTTTCGGCCGTTCCTGTATTGTTGCTGTTTGTCTCTGCAGGCTTGCTGCTGCAAGCACTAAGAATGAGCAGCAGCGCTATAAACGGGAGGAGTAGTTTCTTCATAGTTGTCGTTTTGCTCCGTTTTGAGTACATCCTCTTTATCCCCTTTTAATAGATTGTATGTGATGCAGATCGGTTTTGCCGTGCGCGGATCGCGACCGATCTCGGCATCGATATGGAATACTTTCTTCAACACATCGTGTGAGATGACGGCTTCCGGATCTCCGGCCTGAATGATATCTCCATCCTTCATCGCAATAATGTAATCAGCGAACCTGGCGGCTTGGTTTAAATCATGCAGAACCATAACAATGGTACGCTCCTGCTCGATATTTAGCCTCTCCAGCAGTTCCAGGATTTCAAGCTGATGCGCCATGTCCAGATATGTGGTCGGTTCGTCGAGGAAGATCATTTCGGTCTCCTGAGCAAGTGCCATCGCAATCCACACCCGCTGTCTTTGTCCGCCGGACAGAGCATCCACTGAGCGATATTTGTAATCCTGGGTTCCGGTAACCTCCAGCGCCCAGTCAATCACTTCCATATCCTGCTTGGTCAAGCGGCCAAAACCTCGCTGATGAGGATATCGGCCATAGGAGACAAGCTCGCCCACTGTCAATCCGCCCGGTCCTTCTGGGGTCTGGGGCAGAATGGCCAGCTTTTTCGCCAGCAGCTTGGTGTTCATCTTGGCGATTTCTTCTCCATCCAGAATGGCAGCACCGGACTGGTAAGGAATAATGCGGGTAACGGCCTTCAAAAGAGTGGATTTGCCGCAGCCGTTAGGTCCAATAATGGTCGTGATTCTTTTATCGGGAATATCTACGTTAAGACGATTCAATATCAGATTCTCGCCGTAACCGACGCTTATTCGATCTGTACTTAGGCGAATCATCATTTCACCTCCAGAGTAGTTAGCTATCAAACGATAATGATTCTCAATTTCATCCATAAATATAATGGGGGGCCGCGTCGTTGTCAATAAATATCTTAATGGAAATTTTAAATAATATTCATGTTTCATCCGAATAATATCCATATATAGATTGGCATGGTGTTACATACCTATATATAGGCGGAATTGTGACAATATGAATTTTTTCTAAATGATTGATTGTAAAACGGTGAAAGGCAACGTATACTAATTGATAATGATAATCATTTACGTTACAAGGTGATCACAAACAGCCTTTTAATCTATAGACCGGGAGTGAAATGCATGAGTGGGAAAGAGATATTTGATGTAACGGTTATTGGTGGAGGACCAGCAGGATTATATTCTGCTTTTTATAGTGGACTGCGCGGCATGAAGACCAAGATTATAGAATATCAACCCATGCTTGGCGGGAAGGTTCACGTCTATCCGGAGAAAATGATATGGGACGTCGGCGGACTGACGCCTGTTCCGGGCGCGAAGCTGATCGAACAGATGGTTCAGCAAGGTCTGACGTTTAATCCCGAAGTGCTGTTAAACGAGAAGGTTGAATCGATCGCCCGCAATGAGGATGGGCTGTTCGAATTACATACGGCGAATTCCGGCGTGCATTTGTCCAAAACGGTCATCGTAGCGGTTGGCGGAGGCATCCTGAATCCGCAGAAGCTGGAGATTGAAGGAGCCGAGCGGTTTGAGGTGTCGAACCTGAACTACACGGTGAAGTCCCTGCAGCACTTCAAGGGCAAAACGGTGATTGTGTCCGGTGGAGGGAATTCGGCCGTGGATTGGGCGAATGAGCTGGAGCCTGTAGCGAAGAAGGTATATCTGGCCTACCGCAAAGGCGAATTGTCAGGCCATGAAGCCCAGGTCGAGCAGCTGATGAACAGCAAGGCGACTTGCCATCTCAATACATCGATCACGAAGCTTATTGCTTCGGATAATCATGAGGTAATTGAGCGGGTGGAATTAACTAATAATGAAACAGGGGAAGTCTCCTATCTGGCCGTGGACGAAGTGATCATTAACCATGGCTATGAACGGGATATGTCCCTCCTGGAGAACAGCAAGCTCGATATTCATCGGGTGGATGATTACTATATCGCGGGCAACGCAAGCTGCAATTCTTCCATACCGGGACTGTATGCTGCCGGCGACATCCTGCATTTTGACGGGAAGCTGCACCTGATTGCAGGCGCCTTCCAGGATGCCGCGAACGCGGTGAACAGCGCGAAGCAGTTCATTGAACCGGATGCCAAAAAGTACGCGATGGTCTCTTCGCATAACGAGATGTTCAAAGAGCGCAATCGCGAATTAGTGAAGCAATTGATCAATTAGAACAAGGGCATGCGTGTACATGCATGTAACGTTAGAAGAGAAGCAAGGGAATCCCCGCTTCTCTTTTTTTGTTATCCTTATTGTTTTTGGATAATCCCTGAAGTAATCAACGGGCCATAATTGAGCAGCTGCGTCATCATGATCGCCATTTCTCTTGCGGATTTGTTCATGCCGGATTCGATCCAGTGTATGACCAAGCCGATATTGGCTGAGGTCATATACGCAATCAGGTAATCACTCGGAATAATTTGATTCTCGCCTGCTGGCATTCTGAACGCATGCTTAGCAAACATATGCTCCTTCATGAACTCCCTGAATTGTCGAACGAAGGATATGTCCCCATTCGGGCCGACAATGGCTCGGAAGAAGGCGGCATGCAAGATGAGCTCCTCGAATATTTGTTCTGACGCTGGATAAGGCTCTCCCTTTTCCGCATAGTCTCTGGAATCCCTGGGATCGATATGGATCACGATGTTTTCAATCTTCTGAAGCACCTCTTCTTTGATCTTATCCAGCATATCCGGCACATCCCGATAGTGCAGATAGAAGGTACCTCGGTTGATATTGGCGCGATTGGCGATATCGGTGACGGTAATCGCGCTTATGCTTTTTTCGTCCATGAGCTCAAACAAGGTTTGCCGCAACAGCTGATTCGTCCGAATTTGCCGGCGATCCGTCTTCTTGGTCAAGGAATTCCCCTCCAGTACAATTTGAACACTTAATCAACAGAAGGCTTGTACATTGATGAGTAGTGAACACTCCGCCGAAAGCTGATGATTGAACATATTTCTCTCTTCATTATAATTAACGCTGTGATCTTTAATCAACAGTATGTTCATTAACGACGAGGAGTGGTAGATATGGGTTTCTTAAGACAAAACATGCTGTGGGTCGGCGCATTGGTTATCATTCTGGTGCTGTCGATCTTCGGCGTGGCCATGATGGGATCGATCGCGGGAGCGAAGCCGAAGTCTCTGCCCGTTGCATTGGTCGTCTTGGATCAGCCTGCGGCGTTACCGAACGGCGAACCCCTTGCTGTTGGCGATATGATGAAGGGGATGCTGCAGGGAAACTCACAGCTGCCCATTCATTGGGAGATCGTGAAATCGGAAGCGGAGGCACGGGAAGGGCTCGACAGCCAAAAGTATTATGGAGCCCTCGTGCTGCCTGAGGACTTAAGCGCGGGCATCTTGTCGCTGCAATCGCCTGCTCCGAAGCCGGCTGTGGTGCAGGTGCTGGTGAACGAGGGGATGAGCACGCAGGCATCCACTGCGGTGAAACAGATGCTCGGGCAAGCAATGAAGATGGCGGGAGTGCAGCTCTCCAACCAGGCATTGACCATGATCAGCACGCAGACGGATATGCTGCCGGTAGCAACCGCACAGGCTCTCCTTACCCCGTTTGAGGTTCATGAGGAGGTTGTTCACCCTGTCGGGGTTAACCATGCAAGCGGCAATGCGCCGGGCATGCTGGTACAGATTTTGTGGATCGGGTGTCTGATCATTAGCGTGTTCTTGTTCCAGGCGCTGCAGAAAGCCGTAGCTGATGGCAGCAGCAGGGGGGCGTCGATTGTGCTGCAAAGCGCTGCTGGTTTGCTGCTGGCGGGTCTGGCCTCCGGTTTCCTGATATGGATGGCTTCCTCCTGGTATGGCATGGAGCTTGCCAACGGGGGCCGTGTTTGGCTGATGTTATGGCTGGCCGGTTCTGCTTTTTTCCTCCTTCAGTCGACCCTGCTCAACTGGATGGGAATCCCGGCTATGGGGATTTTGGTGCTCCTGATGTTCTTCTCGATGCCGCTTCTCAATATGGCGCCGGAGTTTCTGCCGCAGGCAACGCAGGATTGGCTATACTCGTGGACGCCGCTCCGCTTTGCTGCTTCAGCTCTAAAAGATGTGATGTATTTTGACGGAGTTTCCGCATCTTCCGCGAATGCTGCCGTACTGTGGTCTGTCGCCGGAGGTTTCCTTGTCCTGCTGCTTGCCTCGGTGCTGAAGAAGGGGAGCCTTTCCGACAAAAGAAAGTCGATGACCGCTTCTTAATAGAGGTTGTTCAAAATCTAACCTAAAGCGTTTTGAAAAAACGCACTTCGGAAGCATAAACCTCGGTGCTGAAAATCCGACTTTATGAACACGCACTAATAGAATAGGCTGGCGAATGGGCAGTGTGGGGTGTGTACCCGCACTGCTTTTTTACTTTGCTTAAGCAGGTTGGTCTATATCGGTCGGGTGATCATGGCAAAAGTGTTTAGCATCGTGACGATCAACCTTTATTCAAGGTGAATAAAATACTATCGTTCTTCAAGATGGCAGCCTGTATAATCCTGAATAAGGGAGTGTGAGCGTAAGTTGAAGATTAAAGTGATCATAGCGGACGATAACTCTTTTATCAGGGAAGGCATGAAAATCATTTTGGCTACGTTTGATGAGTTCGACGTGGTAGCGACGGTTGAAGACGGCCAGGAAGCAGTCGCCTATTGCGAAACGCATGAAGTGGATGTGGCACTGATGGACGTCCGGATGCCGAATCTGAACGGGGTTGAGGCCACGAAACAGCTTACGGAGCGCACCAAAACCAGGACGCTGATCTTGACGACCTTCGACGACGATGAATATATTACCGACGCGATCCTGAACGGCGCCAAGGGTTATCTGCTGAAGAATAACGACCCGGAAAGGATTCGCGATGCGATCAAAACCGTGTACCACGGCCATCATGTGCTGCAGGACGTCGTGCTGGATAAAATCAAATCCGGGCTGAATCCGGACAAGGAAGACACCGGTGCCAAGTTCGACCGGAGTCTATTCACCGAACGGGAACTGGATATTATGGCGCTCATCGCCAAAGGGCTGGCCAACAAGGAAATCTCGAAGAAGCTGTTTATTTCCGAAGGCACGATTGCCAATCACATCACTTCGGTTCTCAGCAAGACAGGTCTTGAGCATCGAACCCAGATCGCGATTTTTTATTTGACGGGGGAAGTGAATAAGTGAGCGAACGTCGAAATTATGCCGAATTGTGGGTCATCGGCTTTCAAACGATTCTGTTCCTGTATGTGATCGGCCAGTCTTATGTCTCTGATGTTGCGATAACGCCGTGGTATATCCTTGTCATTCTTCTCTACCTGTCCGTGAACGTATCCGTCTATATTTTCAAGAGCTGGAATGCACAGCCGTGCCTCATGGTATTGGCTATTCTTATTGTCGGGGCTTCCTCATTCTACATACATCCGCTGTTGTTCCTGCTGCTTCCCGCGAATCTGTATGAACTGCTGTTTTTATACCTTCGCAGGAGCTGGATGATCCTGATCCTCCTATTGCTTCCAGCGCTTATGGTGCCTCACGAGCTTGTCATTACGTATGTTTTTATATCCGTTCTATCCTATATCTATCTTACGATGCTAAGAACTTTTGTAAGCCGAGTCGCATCCTACCAGGAGCAGAGTGAGCATATGCACCTTGAACTGGATCGGTTGACCCAGCGGTTGAGCGAGAATAATGAGTACATCCGGCAGTTTGAATACATGTTCAAGCTGGAAGAGCGAAATCGGCTGTCGCAGGAGATTCATGATAAGATCGGGCATTCCATGACAGGGGCATTGATTCAGATGGAAGCGGCCAAGCGCTTGATGACAGCGAATCCGGACAAGTCCGCCGAGCTGCTCCAGAATGCCATATCGATCTCCAAAGAAGGCATTGAGAGTATCAGGCTGGTCCTGAAGAATGTGAAGCCGCCTACGGAACAGCTCGGCATCAACCGGATGCGTTTATTTCTGGAGGAGTTCTCGGCTCAGCATCCAATCAAGACCGTATTGACGCATGAGGGCAATGTGGACCGGATCACGCCGCTGCAATGGAAAATTATTCAGGATAACACCCAGGAAGCGTTAACCAACACGATGAAGTATGCCAACGCAACGGCAGTCTCGTTACATATTGAGGTTCTGGGCACCATGATCAAGGCCAAGGTCAGCGACAATGGAAAGGGTATGCAGAAGGTCATCAAGGGTCTTGGGATCGTAGGCATGGAGGAGCGTGCCGCGGTCGTGAATGGAACCGTGATCGTGGATGGCTCCACCGGCTTCTCGGTGACCACTTTGATTCCTTATCGCTAACACCCGGTAAGTTTGATTTGGTGAATTAGGGAGATCGGTCATAGGGGACTTCCTTTCCCCCGAAGGGTGAAGATTTGGGTCCTCAACAACATGAAGATTCTCATGGGTAAGGATGAACTTGTGCACTATCGCAAGGGCATCCTTTTTTCGTACGATACATACAGATCAAGTCCACCGGTTGATGCGTGGATGGAATATGGAGGCGAAACGCGTATGAACGTGCTGGAGATCAAAGGGCTCACGAAAAAGTTTGGGGATTTCATAGCGGTAGATCAGTTGTCGTTGAACATACGGGAAGGCGAGATCTTCGGCTTCCTGGGAGCGAATGGAGCTGGCAAGAGCACAACCATCAACATCATATCGTCGCTCATGCCCATGACCAAGGGAGAGGTTCATATCCTGGGCAAGAATCTGGTGAGGCATCGAAAGTTCGCGAAGCAGCAGATCGGCATGGTTCCGCAAGAGGTTGCGATTTATGAGGATCTGACCGCCTATGAGAATGTTCATTTTTTTGCCGGATTGTATGGATTGAGAGGACCGGAGCTGAAGAGCAGGGCAGAGGAGGCCCTCGCCTTCGTCGGACTTAGCGACAAACATAAGATATACCCGAAGAGTTTCTCCGGGGGCATGAAGAGACGACTGAATATCGCCTGCGCAATTGCTCACAGACCGAAGCTGATCATCATGGATGAGCCGACCGTCGGCATCGATCCTCAATCGAGGAATTATATCCTGAATTCGGTCAGGAAGCTGAACGAGATGGGCAGCACGATCCTGTACACGAGCCATTATATGGAGGAAGTGGAGGAGCTCTGCACCCGGATTGCCATTATCGACCACGGCAAGATCATAGCGGAGGGCACGAAGGCACAGCTGAAGGCCATCATCACGGACCAGAAGGATATCGGAATTGAAGTACAATCGGCCACCCATCTTGAAGTGAGCAAGTTGGAGGACATTGCAGGCGTCAAAGCGGTTGAAGTGAAGGAAAATATCGTGCACATCAGCTCCGATGCAGAGGTCAATAACTTGAATAAAATCATTCAACAATTCACGGCGCAGGGCATCGAGATTCGTTCTGTTCAAGCCTCCGAGCCGAATTTGGAAACGGTGTTCCTGACGCTGACCGGCAGGAGCCTCCGGGATTAACAGACAAGGGTAGAGGGGGTGGAAGAATATGAACGTACTGAGAATCGCACTGAAGGAGATGAAGATCGTCCGGGAGGTACGGATGCTGGTATTCATGCTGGCAACGCCCGTGCTGCTCATTCTGATCCTAGGGACGGCGCTGTCGAGCGCTTTTAACGGCAGTACTGCGATTGGAGACATCCGGGTGTTATACCATAACGACGGAGCAGAACCCGTGCTTACGGAGCAATGGCAGGCATTTATGCAGGAGGCGGAGCGCTCATCGGGCATTGTCTTTGAGCAAGTCAGGGAAGGCATGGACGGAGGGCAGGAAGTGAGAAACAACCGGTACACCGGTTACGTGGAAATGGACGGCCAAGGGATCCGATATGATGGAAACAGCCGCAACAGTATGGAGAACGGGATTGTGCAGGGGATGCTGTCCGCATTTACCGACCGGTACCGGCTGTCAGCCGAAGCCTCGAAGATCGATCCGGAATATGAGAACAAGCTGCTTGTTAATGATGGAGAGAGCTATGTGGTTGAGTCTTCTATTCAGGGAGCGAGGCAGCCGGGTTCACTTGATTATTTTGCGATTGCGGTGACTACGATGATCATCCTGTACAGCGCCTTGACGGCAGGCGGACTCATCGATAGCGAGCGAAAGCGAAACACCGCACAGCGCCTATTGGCTTCACCGGTGACGAAAGCCGAGATTTTTGCCGGAAAAATAACGGGCACGCTCGCAATCAATGCCGTATTTGTCATCATCGTTGTGCTGATCAGCAAATATATGTTCAATGCCTATTGGGGGGAGAACCCCATCATGGTGTTCCTGGTTTTGTTCACCGAGATCCTGTTTGCGCTCAGCCTCGGGCTCGGCATCAGTTACGTGCTGAAGGGTAATGCAGCCGGAGCTGTCATCATGGTCATTATTCAACTGGCTGCGTTCTTTGGCGGAGGTTATACGCCGGTTGCAAGCACAACGGGATTCATGAGGGAGGCTGCAACGTATTCTCCCTTGCATTGGTCCAATGAAGCTCTGCTGCAGCTCATTTATTCAGGCAGCGGGTCGGCAGCCATGCATGCGATGATGCTGAATATTGGATTTTCCATCCTGCTGCTGGCCGTAGCCATGATTTCGATGCGAAGAAGGGAGGGACTGTAATGTTGAAGGATATGCTCTGGCTCATTCGAAAGACGGTATTGACCTCGTTGAAGGATTATAAAAACCTGCTGCTCGTTATTGCGCTTCCCGTGGTCGGCATTCTGCTGTCCACCTTAATCTACAAGGGCTCCGGAGATGCCTCCGTTACCATTGGCATCGTGAATCACGATATCGAACAGAAAGTCACGCAAGATACGATCGATTTTGTTGCTCAATTGGAGCATACCGAGGCATCGGTCATTAGGGAATCGGAAGCGGATGGCTTGGTTGTGTCGGGTGAGCTGGATGCGGTGCTGATCTTCCCCGAGGGGTTTGCGAAAGGCGTAATTCAGGGGACACCCGAGCCGGTCCGGATCGAATCGATTAAGGGAGCTCAGGTTACCGGTTATGTCAAATCGTATCTGAACGCGTACGTCCAGAATATTTCATCCATGGGGGTTATAGCGGATGGCGATGCCGCTGCGTTTAACGAATTATACAGCGGTTATCGGAGTTCAACGTTTCAATTGTCCACGACTACGGTTGCGGATCAATCGGCCAATCATGATATGACCAACCGGACGATCGGTTACTTGGTTGTGTTCATGTTATTCTCTGCCGTGAATCTATCGGCATTGACAATCCGGGATCGTGAGAACCGTACGTACTATCGACTCTTATCGTCGCCTATTACGGCCCGCAGTTACGTCTTCTCGAATGCTATCGTGAACATCGTTCTGATGATGATCCAGATTGCCGCCACCTTGTTTGTTATGACCCGATTCTTTCACATCGAGCCAGGCATTCCGTTATGGCAGATGTTCCTGATTCTGTCGCTGTTCGCTCTGGTCGCGGTCAGTTTATCGCAGGTCATTGTCGCGTTCTCTGACAGCACCATGATGGCTAACGGAATCCAGACGATGGTGATCATGCCGACTTCGCTGCTGGCAGGGTGCGTATTCCCGCTCTCCGTGATGCCGGAATCGATTCAGCGAATCGCCGATTTCCTGCCGCAGTATTGGCTGCTCGATACGTTTGGCAAGCTTCAGCAAGGAAGTAAGCTGAATGACATCATGCTAAATGTGGCGATTCTGCTGGCTTTTGCCTTGGCCTTATCGCTGATTGCTACCTACAAGTTTGGGAGAAATAGAGATACACAGAGCTATATTTAAATTTAATGGTGGGGTCACCTTGTACTGCACATAGGATGACCGACTATAAGCGATTAGGGGCTTGCTTAACCAGCACAGCTCCCTTTTTCATTAGTCTGAAACCCGTTCTTCCGGCGAAAAATCTACTGAAAAAAATGAACAAGGCTATTTCATCTGGAGTTACTCCATGGTTTACAATGAGTTCAGGATACAGGATCTGGTTGAAACATTGAACGATCGGGGGATGGAAAATATCGGGAAAAGAGCGAAGTGCCTTGCGGCAAGCCTTTCGCTTCACTGCTACCGGACTGACTCTAGGGGAGAAATGGCGTCTGGCTCTTCCTGGTCCGATCCTGTCAGTCGGAGGAGTGCTCATCCACAATGTGTTCTTGAAGTATTACACGGATATCATCGGTCTCAGTCCGAAGTATGTCGCTTGGGTGTACATTATCTATAACATCTGGAACGCGATTAACGACCCGGTGCTTGACGTATGGATCGACAGAATGAGGCATCGCGTGCAGCGTGGGAAATACGTCTATATCATGAGAGTGACGGTGCCGTTCATGATCGTTTCCTCCTTCCTCATGATGCTGTCTAATCCGGCATGGGATCAGTGGTTGATCTTTCTGCTGTATACCGGGTTGTTATTTATTTACGACACGGCTGCAACCGCTTACAGTATAGCCTATCAATCGTTTATGCTGATCGCGGCTCCAACCAAGGAGGAACGCATCGATGTTGGTGTGATCCAGAACTACTTATCCCAAGCGATGTCATTTCTGATCACCTTGATTCCGACGCTGCTGCTCGTTGGGGACGGAAAACAGGAGGTTATCATCCCGATCTTCTCTGCCGTAATCGTGGCAGAAGCGATATTCTTCACTTTGGCCCTGAGGGGACTGAGAGAAGATGCGCAAATGTACGAATCACTGGATAAGCAACATATCGATACAAAAGAGGTTTACAAAGAAGCCTGGCAGATCATCAAATCAAGGCCTTTCCTCACCTTTATTATATTTACCATCGTCACCGGCCCCGTGTTCTTCTACTTTACGCCGTTTCTCTACTACATGGACAGCGTCGTGCAGTCAACGGGTATCGAAGCTACCGTCATCGATGTGAGTACGCATGTGATCGCGCTCCTATTCTTGCCGGTCATGGGATCTATCGTCAAGAAAAACGGAACGAAGAAGAGTGTATACCTGGGGACAATCTTTGTGGTGCTCGGATACGGGGGGATCTTTCTTGCTGACGGCATATGGACCGCGGCGGCATCCTACGTTCTGATCGTCTTTGCTGTGAACTATCTTCGAACGGCAATATCTCCGGCCCCGGCGCTGCTCATCGACGAGAATGAGCGCACGACCGGCGTGCGGAAAACCGGGCTGTTTGACGGATTGTTCTCGTTATTCACGGTCGCCTTCTCTAGCCTGCAAACGGTTATCTTCATTAATGTCATCGGAGCATACGGATATGACGGTCTTGCGGCGGAACAGTCCGAGTCCGCCATGCTCGGCATTCGGGTAGCAACCGGCTTGATTCCGCTGGCCGCTTTTCTCCTCGGATTAATTCCGCTGGCGTTGTACCCTTTTGATAAGAAAAAAGAGGATGACATCTCCGCGTTCAGCAATAACGCCAGAAGGGGGGGGGGTGAAGATGTGAAGGAATCGGCGTTAAATTTGAATTTTACGATTGGCGAAGTGTCCAAAATTCTGGATATCCCGATCGATACCTTGCGTTATTACGATAAGATCGGACTGCTACATTCCCGCAGTCGGGACGCGAACAAGTACCGCTATTATGATCTTGAGCAGTTCGATTCACTCATCACGATTCGAATGCTGCGGGCAATGGATGTGTCGATCGAGCGAATCCAAGAGATGCTTCGGGACAACAGCCTAAACGCTATTCGCAGGCTGCTCTCCGACAAGCGGCAAGACATCGATCGCCAGCGGATTTATTTGAAACATTTGTCTCACAAGCTGGAAGTGTTGGATGTTCAGCTTCAACGGTTCGATAACACGGAGGTCATTGAGCTTGTACTAAGCCACCCGTGCTGGGTGCTCCTTACCGATTCCATCATGGAGAGCGGAGATCATGGACTCGGGAGCAAAGTGCAGCAACAGGTACGAAGAATCAATGCCAGGGAATGGCTTGCATTCTGTCATGCCATATCGATTGTGTCGCAAGATAACCTTAACGCAGGCCGTTTTCACAAATACCTGTACAATGGCATTCTGTCCACCTTCCCGATGGAGGGTGACTCTTCCGTCTTTCAGAAACTTGAGCCTCGCTACTGTGCCAGAAAATGCGTGGTTATCGGCAGGGACGACTATGCCAAGATGGACGATCACTACGATCAGATGAAAGCCTTCATTCGCAATCGCGGACTAAAGATCGCGGGTCATTCTCTCGAAGTCAATCTCTATAACCAGTACGACAATCATTACATTGAAATTTACATTCCGGTAGAAGAACGATAGGGGGAAGCGGACATGAAAAAATTAGTGATCGACGGACAACGATTCTTGAATGAAGACGGCGCTCAAGTGATCCTGAACGGCATCAATCTCGTAAGCAAGGACAAGGCAAAAGGATATGTTGAGCCCTGTGATGCAGCTCTGTTCGCCTGGTTCCGCGAACAAGGATTTAACGTTGTCCGTCTAGGTTTAATATGGGATGGCGTCGAGCCGGAGCCTGGGGTCTACGACGATGCGTATCTGAGCAGAATCAAGCAGCAAGTTGTATGGGCTGAGCAGAATGATCTCTATGTTTTTTTGGATATGCACCAGGATTTGTACAGCTTGCTCTACGGCGACGGGGCTCCCGCATGGGCGACCCTCTCCGACGATCTTCCTCATATTACCGGACATATTTGGAGTGACGCCTACCTGGAAAGTCCGGCTGTGAACCGCGCTCTGGATCACTTCTGGCGGAATACGTCCGCTTCCGACGGGATCGGCCTGCAGGATCACTATGCAGCGATGTGGAAGCATGCCGCACAGTTTATGGCTGATTGTCCGAATATCATCGGTTATGACATGATGAACGAGCCGTACCCCGGAACAAGCGGACAGGAGGTGCTTGGCACAATCATTGCCGCATATGCGGGGCATGTGATGGGAATAGCCGACCCGAACATGGAACAGCTTGCCGGACTCTGGTTTGACGAGGAAAAGAGGCTAGAGGTTCTTGCCGGGATGGCGGAGATGGATACGTACCGCATACTCGTCGACAGCGCCAGAGAAGTCTCGCAAATCTTCGAACGGGAAGTTCTCGCGCCCTTTTTCAACAAGACAGCGGCAGCAATTCGCTCCGTTTCCCCGGACGGATTTTTGATGTTGGAAACGAGCTATTTCTCGAACATGGGGATCGAGTCCGGCTTGCAGCTAGTGCAGGATCCAGCTGGTCAAACCTTACACCATCAGGTGTTTGCACCGCACGGCTATGATCTGGTGGTCGATACGGAGCATTATGACATTTACAATCAGGATCGCGTCCAGCTGATTTTTGCTACCCATCGCAAGGTGCAGGAACGATTGAACGTGCCGGTCCTGGTCGGGGAATGGGGGGCCTTCTCCCAACATCCGGCAACCTTTCAGCTTTCCAAGCAGATCATTGCGATATTTGAGCGGTATCTTTGGAGCAATACATACTGGTGTTGGTGTGACGGCTTCAAGGAAGCCCCATATGTCAAGGCGTTGAATCGCGCGTATCCGCAAGCGACAGCCGGCGTGCTCTCAGCATACCGTTATGATCATGATAACGGCAGTTTAAGTATAGATTTCGTTTCATCCGTTGGAGAGACGTTGATTTACCATCCCCATCTGGAATCGATATCCAGGAGCGACGCGGCGGTTGCCGGTACGGACGCCTATCAACTCGAGCTGCGCCCTTTCCTGGATTCGAAGAGTGGCATCTTGGCGATCACTGTTCCTGATCAAGGGAACAAGATTACGGTTACGATAGGGAGATGATGTCAAGGGGGCTGGAACGACATAGCAGGCATTTCAATAAATAAGGCGAGAATAAGAAGAACCATGGGGTTAAAGCGAGGCGGGACAGACTAAAGCGGCGTAGATACTTGTGTACAATGTAAAAAGGCATGCCAACAAAATAAGCAGGGCGTCCCTTGTTCTGATTCCCGATAAGGAAACAGTCATCAAGGGGACGCCCTCTCGGTTCTTTCAGAACGTGACCAATCCCATCGCTTTCTTGGCGGCAAGCAGTGTTGGGACTGCGGTTTCGGAAGCCCGCTTCGCTCCGTCCATCAAAATGCGATCAAGCTCGGAGGAATTCACGATTTGATGGAACTTCTCCTGGATTGGCTGAAGTTTTTCGATGACCACCTCGGCCAATTCCTTCTTGAACGTGCCGTATCCTTGGCCCTCATACCGTTTCTCAATGACGGAGATGGCTTCCTCGGAGAATACGGAGTAAATCTCGATCAGATTGCTGACCGCCGGTTTTTGCTCCCAGTCATGCCGGACCTGGCCATCGGAGTCGGTAACGGCTTTGGATAATTTCTTGCGGATATCCTCCGGCGTATCCATCATATGGACGCAGCTATTTTTATTCGGATTGCTTTTGCTCATCTTTTTGGACGGATCGTCAAGGCCCATTATGCGGGAGCCAATATCCTGAATGATCGGCTCGGGAAGCGTAAATGTGTGTCTATACCGGTTATTGAAGCGCTCGGCTACATCACGGGTCAGCTCCAGATGCTGCTTCTGATCGTCACCGACAGGCACATGCGTTGCCTGGTAGAGCAGCACATCGGCAGCCATCAAGACCGGATATGTGAACAACGCGGAGCTCACGGTATCTTTTCCGTCCGATTTCTCCTTGAATTGGGTCATCCGCTTTAATTCCCCGAAATGCGCCTGCGTCTCCAGCAACCACCCGAGCTCCACATGCGCAGGGACCTGGGATTGCAGAAAGATCGTCGCTTTATCGGGGTCAATGCCTGACGCAATGTACAGAGCGGCTATGTCTCGTGTGCGCTGGTGCAGCTCCTTGGGATCCTGATAGACTGTGACCGCATGCAGATCCGGCACGAAGAAATAGGACTCATACTCATGCTGCAGCTTCACATATTGACGGAGGGCACCTCCATATCCGCCAATATTCAAATCTCCACTCGGCTTAATTCCTGACAATAATCGTTTCATAACACACCTCCTGATTGTTTGCGAACAACACAAAAACACCTCATCCCTCTATGGGACGAAGTGTAACTTTCGCGGTACCACCCAAGTTCGACTGTACGGTCGCTCTTAAGCATGACGTGAAAATGAGGAAGATGCACCATTATTCCCGCCATATCTCCCAAAATAACGGTGGAGAGCCGTCAAGGCCTACTGCCCCGGCACAGATCGGAGGTTCGGGTTGAAGCGAGAAGATCCATTCACTTTATTCGGGGTACCGGGCCTCGCACCATTCGCCGGTTCGCTTGGACCTCGAGAGATAAGCTACTATTTCTTCTCATAGCCGTGTGGTATGTTGTTCTTAAGTTCATCAGCAGCTGCTCTTCGGATAAGAAGAGAGAGCAAGATGAATATGATGAGAATCATTACACAGGTGTTAGGTGAATGTCAAGAGGGTATGGGGAGGATTCATGATGAGGGATAATGATACGGCGATTCTCGGAGACGGATTATCCATACTGTCGCAGAGTAGACGGCAAACGGGGGATATTTGGCAAGCCCATTACGGAGCGGCCGCGATCGCGGGTTATTTTTTTATAAAAGCAAACCATTTGACCGGGAAGGTCGAAGAGGCTGTGGCAGCGGAGAACCGGAGGATGCTCGGCAAGTATTTGCAGCCGGGAACGGTGACAGAGGAAAGCGTGAGCGTGGAAAGCGCCGAATCACTGATTCTTGCGGCCCTTGACGATACGATTGATGGTTTGCACTGGGTCGGGCACAATGTGATCTATGCCGCAATAAGTCTGGCTGCACTCCACGAGCTTGGAGGCGGTCTCTGCCATGAAGCAACCGATATTGCGGAATTAGTCTCCTCTTTCGTGAAGACGATTCCGGGAAGGTCCTGGATCGGATATTCTGCAGCCGAGGTCAAACGGTTGACCCTGGATGAACTTGACGGGATACCTGAAATAACGGACGGCGATCAGCTCTCGGCCTTTATTTTGAACGAACTGGCCTCTTATTCGGTGATCTACAGAGCGGAAGCCCATCATGATTTGATGGGGCATATGCTGACCTTCTCACATGCCTTAAACATATTGTACGATCTTGGCCACCACGCTTATTTCCATAGAGGCTTGCCGGGTTTACTCAAAATCGTGAAGGTGCTCCGTACCAGCAACCAGCTGGACCCTGCAGAGCCGATCCGAATCGTATCTCCGGTGGATCGGCTGCCACTTGTGGAGGCTGCAAGATCGTCTTGTTTGCCGCATCAGTCGGAGTACTGGGCGGGTATCGACGGGGCTGCGACCGACTGGGACTTCGGCCATCTCTTTAAATTCCCATTTAGTTTCTATCATCATTGGAACCGTGTTTCGGGAGCGCCGGCGAAGGCAATGGAGAATTTCCGATATATCATCCATCCGGTGTAGACGATAATTTCCTGAAGAGAGGTAACCTTTTTTATACGAATCGGCACTTAAGTGTTAGAGACACCGGGAAGGGAGGTTTTAGTGAACGTGTTCCAGTGGATTGAGGAAGCCCGGCGGGGAAGTGCGGAGGCCCAGGAAAGCTTGGTTCGGCATTTTACCGGCATGGCGCTGGCCGTGGCCTACGATAAATTGCAGGATCAACATTTAGCGGAAGATGCCGTGCAGGAGGCATTTACGGAGGTCTTTGCGAATCTGCATAAGCTGCAGGATCCCCGGCGTTTTCCCGGATGGTTCAAAGTGATCGTTGAGCGGCAGTGTTACAGGGACTTGCGCCGCAAGCAATTTCAGACGTTACCGCTGCATGAGGTTGAATTGGCGGCTGGAGATCAGCGAAGCTTGGAGTCGGTCGTGGAAAAGAGAGAGATGATCGGTCAGCTGCATGCCACGATCGCAGATTTGCCACCCGGCATGCGGATTGCGGTCCAGCTCTATTATTTTCAAGGCTACAGCCTGCGGGAGATCTCGCAATATTTGGATATATCCCTGCCGGCTTTGAAGAAGAGGCTCTTTGATGCCCGGCTGAAGCTGAAGAACACGCTTCATGTAGCCGACTTTGTATCGGTGTTCACCGATCTATATGAGGGAGGCAGGCGTATGCTGCATATCGTTAATGGGGATTCGGTAGGAGATAAACTGAAGCAAGGGAACATTCAAGGGGACATTCTGGTGTGGCGAGAGCTTTATTCTTTTGGTCCGGTCTTCACGAAGATGGACGTGCCGGATCATCGGAGAACAAGAGCTCAGTATCTGGAGCAAACGCTGGGGATTCCGCAGAAGGAATATATCGGGACCTGCGAGGCGCAGGAGAGGAAGCTTCAGGATTTTCAGCAATATGATGAAATCGTGCTCTGGTTTGAGCATGATCTGTTTGACCAGACGATGCTGTCTTATTTGCTGCATTGGTTTAAGGAACAGTCACTGGGAAATACGAAGCTGAGTCTGCTGTGCATTGGCGCATACCCGGGCATCGAGCTTTTTCGTGGGTTGGGGCAGCTCAGCACGGAGCAGCTCGAGACTTTATCGGGCACATGGCACACGATTGGAGAACAAGAGCTCATGCTGGGCAGTATGTTGTGGGAAGCCTATACTTCGGATCTGCCGGAGAAACATCAGCGCATGCTGGAGGTTGATTCCTCGGCACTGCCTTTTGCTAGGGCTGCATTCGCAGCCCATCTGGCACGGCTGCCCTCCGTGAACAATGGACTTGGGATCATTGAGCAGACCACGTTAGAGGCTGTAGCGGGCGGAATCCATAAGCCTCACGAGTTATTCCGAAAGGTAGGTGACCAGCTCCATACACTGGGAATGGGAGATCTGGAGTTCTGGTATTACCTGGCGAAGCTGACAGAGGGACCGGATTCCTTGCTCGTTATCGATGGTACAGCACTTTTTCCCGACTTCAAACTAGCTGTACCCCATTTCCAAGATCGGGTGTTGCAAGTGACGAGTCTAGGGCGGGAGGTATTAGCCGGGAAGTCCGACTATGCCCCCTACACCGGAACGACCGATAAATGGGTAGGAGGTCTGCTTGTGCGGGGTAAGGCTCCGTCATGGCGCTGGAACCCGGAGCGGAAGTCGATTGTGCGGATGGGCGAATCTGATTAACAACAGGTACAGGAAAAAGCGATCTTGAGTAGATTGGCGGATCCGATTACCAGCAGAATATAGCATAAGAGCTATCCTTGCTTGGCGTTAATGCCAGGCACGGATAGCTTCTTTTATACTTACAGATGAGAACCGCCGGTTGCGTCAACCATTTGTCCTGTTACCCAGCGTCCGTCGCTGGATGCGAGAAACGCGACGACATCTGCAATATCGGACGGCTGGCCGATTCGGCCAAGCGCGGACATCTCCGCGGCATGCAACTGCCCTTCCGGTGTATACAGCCATGCAGCATTCACATCCGTATCCACGATGCCTGGTAGAACCGCATTCACCGTGATCCCACGTGGACCCAGTAGCTTGGCGAGATGCAAGGTGAACGTGTTGATGGCTCCCTTGGTTATGTTGTAAGCCATAATATGCGGATAGGCGATACGCGTAACACCGGAGGAGATGTTGACGATGCGTCCGCCGTCACGCAGGAGCGGCAGCGCCTGTTGGACCAGGAAGAACGGTGCTTTTACATTGACGGCAAGCAGCTCATCGAAGCTTTCCTCGGTCGTCTCTTCAAAGGTGTTGGAGGTTCCGATGCCTGCGTTATTCACCAGAATATCGAAACGGTTGTCCCCCGTTACGCGAAGAAGTTCCTCCTCCAGCGAATGAATAAGTCCTTTTGCTCCGGCTACCGATTCCAGTTTGGCACCCAGGGCGATAGCAAGCCCACCCTGATCTTGAATGGTCTGAACAACCTCATCCGCTGCATTGCTGCGGGTGCCGTAATGCACAGCGACCAGCGCCCCTTCTTCCGCCAGCCGAAGGACGATTCCTTTGCCGATTCCTCGGCTTCCACCTGTAACCAATGCAATTTTGCCTTCCAATCGTTTCATGAAACCCCACTCCTCTTGTTCGATTTAACGTTACTGTACACTCTCCTGTTAAGGGGAGAGTCAAGAGGGTGGTTTAGAATTTTTCTAGAGTTTTTTCATGAACATAAAAGTCATACCAGATTACTGCTGCTGTAAGTACGGATGGAGGCTGGGTCGAGGTTCGTTTTCGGTAGCCTATTAGTGCAAAGGAAGGGTTACTCCATGTTACCTCGTAAGGGGATAAGCAATTCCGCAGGACGCTTCTTGCCGTAGATATCTTTATCCGAGGTGAGATAGATCTCACGGATCGGCTCCCGGTCCGATTGAACGAAGCCTTGGGACGAAATCCATGCCTTGAGCTCGGGTAAGGCGAGACAGCTATAGCCGTACGGATCACAACGATGGACAAGAGATGCGGCAGATTGCAACTCCGGTAGGAAGTCTACACGCACCCGACCATTAGCAGGTATATCCCTAGTTATGGGGACTGCGACTTCGATGTCGGCGATGTCGGTATTCTCGCTGTCGTGATTATGCCAAAGGATGGTTAGTTGGCTAGCTTCCTCTTCTCCATATAAGATAGCGTATTTCGTAATCTCATCAAGCAAGAGACATAGCTGGCTACGGGGGACTTGGTCGCGAATGGAAGCGGCGAGCTGGGATGGGACTTCCCGGATACGGATGGGGCCTGCCGGATCACCGGCTTCGGATGGTTCCAAGCGCGACATCCTGCTGTTCACTCCCTCCAGCTGCTGCTGGAGGGTCTGCATCGCATGCTGAAGCTCCGTCATTTTATCCGCAAGTTTGTTCTTTACGACATCGGTTTCTAGATCCTCTTCAAAAAAAGGCTTGAGCTGTTCCAAGGTAAACCCCTGTTCCTTGTAAGAGGCAATTCGCTTGACGGTCAGAAGCTGCTCCTCGGAATAGTAACGGTATCCGCTTTGTTCATCAACATGGGCCGGCTTCAATAGGCCCAGCTCATCATAATATCGCAATGTCTTGATGGAAATGCCGCTGACCTTGGCAAAAGCGCTGATCTTCATCATGCCGATGGCAACCTCCTTTACGATTCGGTCTGCGTGGATAACGATATCATATCTCGCGCTCCTGCGTACGTAAAGAACTTAGCTCGCCGGTTCTGAAGGAACAGCTCGGTCCCAAGACCGAGTCGGTTTTCATCCTGGAGTGGGAATTCAAAACCGGCCGGATTATCATACAATGGGTTCAAAGAAGATTCAGCGATCCCGCTTAAGAGCAAGAAAGGAATGGAGATGAGGCTGATGAACGGAACGTACGAGGATCGCCAGGCGATCCAAACGTTATTCGATTCGCTGTCCAAGGCGTGGGGAGAAGGGAATGGCCGGGCTTATGCGGAATGCTTTACGGATGATGCGGATTACGTCACGTTTAGCGGACAGCACTTGAAGGGCCGCCAAGAGATCGATGAGGTCCATCAGGAGCTGTGGAACGGGGTTCTGCGAGATTCCAAGCTGGTGGCGGGACCCACCCCAACGGAACTGCGTTTCCTGACCCCGGAGCTTGCGATAGCCCACGCAACAGGAGCGGTACAGCTAAGATTTCATAAGAAGCCGCCCACCAGCCGATTCTCGATTAATACCAACGTGCTCATCAAACAGAACGGGGAATGGAAGATATCCGCATTTCACAACTGCCGGATTCAGGAGCCAGGCTGGATTCAGCGGTTAATGATGCGTTCGAAATCAAAATCCAGCTGACGTAGGAAGCGGAGGAAATGCTTTGAAGAAGGGTACACAGATTGGAAGAGGCAGGAGCGCAGAGGTGTATGAATGGGGAGAGTCTCAGGCTTTAAAGCTGTATTATGAAGGGTACCCCCCGGAATGGGTGACATATGAGGCGGAGATGGGCCGCATCGTTGCGGAAGCGGGCGTGCCTGCCCCTGCCGTCTTTGACATGGTGGATATCGAGGGACGAACGGGGCTGGTGTATGAACGGGTGACAGGACCGTCAATGCTGCATCAGGTTCAATCGTCACCGCGCAAGCTCATGAAGTGCGCCCGTGAGATGGCACGGCTCCAACATGCGATGCATGGCTGCACGACAACCTTGCTGCCGCCGCAAAAAGAAAGGCTGGAGCATGCAATTCTTGATGCAAGCGGCATCCTGCAGGGAAAGGCGCAGGCCATATGCAAGGTACTGGACTCTTTTCCTGAGGGGGACTCCATCTGTCATGGCGACTTCCACCCGGACAATGTGATCGTGGCGGAGAGCGGATACCGGGCGATCGATTGGAATAACGCCACGATTGGTGACCCTCTATGCGACATCGCCAGGACATCCCTGATGTTTCAATCTCCTTTTCATCCGCTCGAACAGTCGAGCCTTATGGTGATTCCGCTTCGGATGGCCCGAATCCTATGGAATAAAATATACCTGAATGAATATCGTCGATTATCTCATGCAAAGATGGAGGAGATCGACCGCTGGATGCTGCCGGTAGCGGCAGCCAGGCTGAGAGAGGATGTCCCTGGAGAAAGAGCATGGCTGCTGGGTCTAATTGATGATCGGCTGCGTGTTTATGCTTAATGGAGATTAGGCTTCTATGAACCCGCCAGGCTCCTCGGAATGGGGAAAGTGGGCCCATTTCGGGGAGGCTTTTTCGGAATTTATACGCCTGTCTTGGCATGATAGACCGAGGATGAGTTTCCCGTCTGGTAATACGGGTAGCTCATATCCGATTTCACCCGTTCCGCGGTGGCTGCATCGGTTAACCTCTCCAGCACGTACAGGCCGAGATCGATGGATGAAGAAACCCCGCTGCCCGTAAAGAGGCGGTCATCCTGTACAATGCGTGCATGAACGACCTCCTTGCAGTAGGGTGCCAAAAGCTCGTAAGCCGAACCATTGGAGGTAGCCCGCTTGCCCTCCAGCAACCCGGCCGCGCCAAGCAGCAGCGATCCTGTGCACACGGATACGAGATGTTGTGCTTCCCGGGCTGTCCGCAGCCAAGCCAGTACATCGGGGTCGAACCTCAACTCCCGCGTAGTAAAGCCGCCAGGCACGAAGACCAGGTCATATTCCGACAGATTCGGTCTTACCTTGGATATGACATACTCCAGTCCGCGATCATCCGTAATTTGCTGGCTCATCGCGCAGTAATCCCAGGAGATTTCCGAGTCGGGACGGATACGGGAGAGCCTGGTCATCACTTCGGTGAAGCCGATAAGGTCCAGGGACGTCATCCCATGGAACAGAATAAAAGCCATTTTCATTAAGAACACCTGCCTATAGGGAGTTTATTAAGCCTCGGCCGACGACTGACCCGGGACGGAACGTCTTCGATTCGACGTTCGATGAAGATGATAGTAGCCCATAGCCGACAAGGCGCTGAACATCAGGTTGAGGCCGATCAACCATTGGTAGCTGTTCGTGAGGTCAAACAGGAATCCGCCGGAAAAAGAACCGAGAACAGCTCCCGCTTGATGGAAAATAAGCAGCGTTCCTGTCTGCAATCCAACGGAGCGATTGCCCATAGCTTCGCTAGCCACCAATATGCCACCGGGGATGGCCCCTAAATAACTGGCTCCGAAGATGACCGAGAAGACGATCGGAGAAATGCTGAAGTGCAGAAACAGCATCGTAAAGGCCAGAATTCGGAATGCATACAGGAAGGACAGTGCCAAACTTCTGGACATCCGATCCAGGAGCAAGGCAAACAGCAGCCCGCCTGCCAACTCAAGCAGACCGAGAATGCTCAGTGAGGATGTGAACATTACCGAGCCGACATGATCATGCCGGTGGATGGCCATCAGGTGCATTTCAACCGTTCCCATGCTGAAGCCGCAAGTGAACAAGGCAAAGACCACCAGGAGTACCGTCCGGTTGGTTACCATCTCCCTGGCGATCGAGAGGAACGGCAGCCGTCCCGTTGATGGGGGTGAATCCGAAACAGCGGGTTTCTCTCTGTGCTGACCCGGTTGGCGTTCCTTCATGATAAGGAAAGTGAGCGGTATGGAAATGAGCGTAATCCACAAGGTGATGGTGAATGCCGTTGTCCAGTCAAGCCAATCCCGATTGCTGACAAATAGAGGCGTCAGTATGGCCAATCCGAGGGAGCTTGCGCTGGTCATGATCATGAGCGCTTTCGCCTTATGCCGGCTGAACCAGCTTGTAACCACGACATATCCTGTACTCGCGGCCATGCCGGAGAGGCCGGAGAGCAGTCCGAGTCCTATGAAAAATCCCGCCGGATGATGAAGCGTAAGCACGGTCAGCATGGACAGTACGCCAAACAGGGCGTTCAGGAGCATCATTTTTTTGGGGCCGTATTTATCGGTTAACCATCCGCCGAGGGGAGAACAGATAGCGGCGACGGCAATGTTGAAGGACCATGTGAAGCTAATAAAGGTCAGGTCCACGTCCAAATCCCGTGCCATTTCGTGCTGGTAATAAGACATGACAAACCGGCTGATTGCCGCTGCAAAACCAAGTGTCCATAGATACAGTAGTATGATCCACGCATAACCCCGATCTTTTTTCATCGCTGACCCGTCAGCTCCTTTCCTATGTCTTTACTTCCGCTATGTCATGGAATAAGCTAATTCTAATCATGGAGCAGAAAATGAACAGGACAATTTAGATCAACTGTATCAATACAGGGGGATGATTGGGATGGACACGAAGCACGAGCAAATTGTTGCGTATATGATCCGGGAAGTGGAAGGGGGGCATATCCGGTCAGGCCATAAGCTGCCTTCGGTCCGGGCCGTGGCCAAAATGTTCTCCTGTAGTCCCAACACGGTCGTTCGTGCATATCAGACCTTGGAGCGCGATGATGTCATCTACCCGGTAGCCAAGAGCGGCTACTACCTTGTTGAAGGGAAGAACCGCACCTCGGCGCGAACGGAAAGCGAGCCGATTGATTTCGCCTCAACGACACCCCGGGGCGATTTTTTGCCGTTCCAGGAGATGGAGCACTGCTTACGGAAGGCGATTTCCGTGTATAAGGAGGAGCTGTTCGGTTACACCGATCCGCAGGGGATCTTCTCTTTAAGGAACGAGCTGAGCAGGTACTTCTATGGGCAGCAGATCTTTGCGAAACCCGATCACATCGCTGTGGTCACTGGAGCGCAGCAAGCCTTCTCGATCCTGACGCGCATGCCTTTTCCGGGTAAGGGGCAGGCGGTGCTGGTAGAACAGCCGACGTATTTCGGTTTCTTGGCGGCAGCGCGCGTTGCAGGCTGTTCGGTGATCGGAATCCAGCGCGATGAGCGGGGTATCGACATGGAGGTGTTGGAGTCTCATTTTCGTAGTGGACAGATCAAATTCTTCTATACGGTACCGAGATTCCTTAACCCGCTAGGCACCTCGTATTCGCTGGAGCAGAAGCTGCGTATTGCGGAGCTTGCCCGGCAGTATGATGTTTATATCGTGGAAGACGATTATCTGGCGGATCTGGAGGAGGATGCGAAGGTAGACCCCTTGTACGCACTGGATCAGTCAAACCATGTCATCTATGTCAAAAGCTTCTCGAAAACGATTCTGCCGGGTATTCGAATGGGTGCCGTTATTCTTCCCGAGCTCTTGCTGGATTTGTTCATAACGTATAAGAACGCTGCGGACGTTTCATCTCCGATTCTCTCTCAAGGCGCCCTTGAAATTTATATCAAGAGTGGAATGTACAGGCGCCATGCCGCCAGAATTCGGGCACATTACCGGGAGAAGATGCGATATGCCACCGAGGTGTGTGCCCGTGTCTTCGGCAGCGGCATTTCCTATACTTGCCCTTCCTCCGGCGTGTTCATCACCCTCCGCCTCCCGAAATACGTAAAGGCATCTTTACTGCAGGAGCGCCTGATGCAAAGAGGGGGTTCGGTTACGAACGTGGATTTGCATCTGCTGCCGGAGAATCAGCAAAATGACCGGATTCGGTTATGTATAATCGGGGTGGAGAAACCCCGGATTGAGGCGGGATTGACGGTCATCGAGCAGGAGATCAGGCGCCTGGAGCTGAGGATGAGATAGCGGGAGGGACGCTGATATGGGGAGTTTATCTGGCCACTCGGCAATAACAAACCCAAAAAACAGGAACCCTATAGGGCTCCTGTTTTTTTGCGAATCGGCACGATGGACACATAGGTACCGCATCGCCACAACCATTCGAGAGGTCCGAATTGGAACCAACGCATCCACAGATTGCTGGTTATGATTTGGAAGGCAACAATCCCTAGGGAAACGAGCGTCGATACGACATACGTTGTGGGTGAGGCGTCTAGGATCAAGCGCTGAATCCCTACCAGAAAGACGGTCTGTCCAATGTAGTTGGTAAGCGCCATTCGCCCATATGCCTGCAACGGATACAGCATCTTCGCACCTATGCGGGTACGCCCAAGCTTTAAGAGTGAGCTTAGATAAAATACGGACACGAGAGGGCCCGTCGCTATCCCGATATGTGCCAGAGTGAAGGCCGCTTCCATGGTCGGTGATGGCGATTCGCCTTCTACCTTGAATAAAAACGGTGACATCGGCTCGGGAGGTGCTGCCCACCACATGGCCCCGATGGCAATGACGGTTCCAAGTAACGACAGCAGCCAAACCATGCGCAGCTTGCTTAATCGTAATTCCTTGCTGATGATGTCCATTAATCGATATTGGCCTGCGGCCAGCCCTAACAGGATCAGGAACGGGATGGTCAGCAGCTTGCCTCCCATGATTGCCGCAAATGTAAACCCCGCCAATCCAATGCCAAGGTTAACCCTCCGCGGTGCCCAATAGAGTGGAACCGCAAGCAGACCGACAATCGCATAATGAAACAAGGCCTCCCCGGATTGATACTGCTGATGTATGAACCCGATCAGCACTAAAATCACTAATCGGCGGATATACAGCCGAAGTCTTGGCTTTCCTCCCGATGAAGCGCTTCGGGATAGAAACATGTAGAACCCTAGTCCGAACAGGAACGTGAAGATGGTGTAGAATCGGGCTTCTACGAAAAAGTTAAGCCCTCGCTGCAGCCAAAAATCCGCTGCGGTTTCCGGCGTGGCGATGAGCCAGAGCGCCAATACGTTAACAAACGGCAGACCAAGGAGGGCAAACCCCCTGAACTGGTCTAAAAAATGTAATCGCCCCTTTCCAATGGCAGGCCGATGCTGAGTCACTGTGTCTTTTTGTTCTTTATGCATTCACACCATCATTCCATTCACAGATTTAATATAACGGGCTCTGGCGATCAGGAAATAGATCGTTTGGGCAGCCAGGAATGCTGATGAAGCAACAAGTACAGGACCGCTTACATACGGAACATCCAGATATCCGAGAATCGGACCGAGCACAACTAGGGACTGCAGGGCTGCAACCAGGATGGGGATAAAGAATAGTACGGCAATCTGAATCGTTGCGGAGATGTTCATCTCCCGCGCACTGAGTCCAATCTTGGACAGAGAACGATACATCGCTTGATCAGCTGAAAGCTCCGTATGCAGTTTGAAATACAAGAAACTTGCCGATGAGATTGAGAATATCAAGGCAACAAACACCCCGATAAAGCTGAATAACGAAAATCCTTGTTTATTGGTGTAATAGTTCTCCGCCCTGGATTGAACATACCCTTCATGAATGGCATCCCGGTTCCATTTTGAGAGCTCAAGGCCGAGCTTGGTTTCGGTATCATCCTTCTCGGGAAGCCCCTCAGAAGCTGGGAGCATAAATTGCCTCATTCGATTTACTCCGAATCTGTTAGCTATTTGCTCCCGCAGCTCCTCGAACATGTTGTCCGTGACGACCAGCAGCCTGCCGCTATATACCACAGCCGCAATCCGGTCTGTGCGGTTCTCCAAGCTGAAAGAGTAGGGCTGACCGGATAATTCGATATCCAATTCCGTTAGCGTTCCCTTGCTCTTCTTCGCTGCAATCGGGGTTTCCGCCAATAAGGCTTCATTCTCGCCGAATGTCCCGGACGGCTCCACATTCATCATGGCAGCCAAAAGGTTGTATTGGGATTGCGGCATGATGGATAAGGAGTTCTCCCCCTTCGGTGACATGCTATAGTAGATAGTCTCAATATCCGCCTGTTTGTACGCCAACCCTTCAGACTGCAGCCGCTGTTCAATCAGAGCCAATTCTTCCTGCACTTTCTTATCGTCGGTATTGCCGTAGTAGCTGTAACTTAGCGCATACGGGTTATCCAAATATACCGAGTTGACCGATTGCTGCATAGCCAGCACGAAACCGGTGCTCATGGAAGCCAGGGCCACCACAACCGTGACCAAAAATAGCATGCGGGCATTGTCTTTGATCTTGTAACTCATTTCGGAAATCCACAGCAGGTTGGTCCCTTTCCATGTGGTCGTGCGGCTTCTCTGCAGCATCCGGACAACCCACACCGATAGCTGGGAGTAGAAGAAATACGTGCCCATAATTCCGGTTACCGCGGCGATCATCAGTCCCGTAGGGTCTAACTCTTTGACGCGAAGGACGGTAAAGCCGATGGTAAGCAGCACCACGCCCAAGAGGGCCAGGAACAGATTGGTTTTCGGTTCGGTTTTCGGTTTGCTGGTGCCTTTGAGAAGCTCCAGGACTTGATTTTTCCGAATAAATAACAAGGTAAAGAGCGAAATGACGAGAAACAGCGCGGCGAACGCACCGGCGGTCAGCAGCATCGCTTCGACCGGCCAATAGAACGGCAGCTCGTCCATATCAATTACTTTGGTGCTGATGAGCAGGAATACCTTGGATAACAGCATTCCGCTGGCGATGCCTGTTACGATGGCAATGGCGCCAATCAGAATGTTCTCCAGGAAGATCAGCCAATTGATCTGTTTGGCTTCGGCTCCGAGGATGGTAAGTATACCGAACTCCCGGTTCCGCGACTTCAGGAAGACGCTGATCGAATACAGCACGAATAAGAACGCAAACACGTAGACGATGACCGTGGCAATTGTCATTCCTGTACGCGTCATAGTGCCCATAGGCGAATTCTCGATAGCCGGATGATAGATGAACACCGCATACGTAAAGAAGATCATGACCATGAACGAGCTGCTAAGCAGGTAAGCGAAATATTGACGCGCGTTACGCCGGACGTTGTTAAACGCGAATTGAGGAAAGCTCACTTGTATTCCCTCCCCAGAACGATAGCGTATCGATGATTTTTTGGAAAAAGGCCTGCCGGTTCTCTCCGCGGTGAATTTCGGCGGCAAGCTTGCCGTCTTTAATAAAGACGATGCGGTTGCAATAGCTTGCGGCCAGAGGATCATGCGTAACTAGCATCAATGTGGTACGATCCCGCTCGTTAATCTCAGCTAACGACTCCATCACGATGCGTGAGGAGTTGGAATCGAGCGCTCCTGTAGGCTCATCCGCAAGCAATAACAGAGGTGCGCCGATGATAGCCCTGGCAATCGCGGTGCGCTGTCGTTGCCCTCCCGAAATTTCGTACACGCGTTTATTCAGAATTTCGCGGATGCCAAGCCGTGAAGCGGTTTGCTGCAGCAGCGACTCCATGTCCTTGAGCGGACGGCGGTCCAGCGTAAGCGGAAGCACGATATTCTCGGCAACCGTTAACGTATCAAGCAGATTGAAATCTTGAAACACAAAGCCGAGCTGTCTGCGACGGAAGTGGGCAAGCTCGCTTTTTTTCATAGTATAAGGATTTTTGCCCCCGATCTTGACCTCGCCCGAGCTTGGACGATCGATGGTGGACACCATGTTCAGCAGGGTGGTTTTGCCGCTGCCAGAAGGGCCCATGATGCCGACGAATTCTCCTTCTTGGATGGTGAGATGAATATCGGTAAGAGCTTGTGTCGCCACTTTGCCCGCATATACTTTGTTTAATGCTTTTACTTCAAGAATATCCATAAAACCAGATGCTCCTTTCTATATACCTCATAGTGTAACCTAACTCTATCGTATACTGACTTGACCCTGCTATGGATTTAGGTGAAACGGAGCTTACAACTGCCATAAGGTTATGTTCGTATTTTTTGTTCGTATTCCGAGATGATCGATATGAAATTAGCCTCTGTCCAATGCAAAGAAGACACATCTAAGTTTGAGATGTGTCTTCTTTTACTGCTTTCCGCAGCGTCAAGGTAACGGTAGTTCCTTCACCCAGCGTGGATTCCAGTTGGGCGGTGTGATCCAGCTTATGGGCAATTTCACGGACAAGATATAGGCCCATGCCGGTAGATTCATGATATTGCCGACCGCGTTCTCCGGTGAAGTAGGGATGGAACACCCGATTGATGTCCTCGGGCGCAATGCCGATACCCTCATCGCGGATATGGAGTTTGATGTGTTCTCCCGCTTCTTCTGCAGTTAATTGAATCTTCTTGCCAGGGCTGCCGGAGTAGTTCACGGCGTTCGTCAGAATCTGACCCAGCATAAATCGAAACCATTTGGCATCAGTATAGACAAAGATCCGATCATCGATTTGGAACACCGGCGTAATCCCCTTACGAATGAACAGCTTGCGGTTCTCGACGACGGATTCGCTTACCGCGGCATGAAGGCCGATGGCTTCTACCGCGAAATCCTGCTCGAACCGGTCCAGGCGCGCGGTATACAGCACCATTTCGAGGCCTTTACGAATGCGCTCAAGCTCTTCCCGAATATGTTCGGCGGGTGTTTCTTCGACTTCATCGAGCGTTAGCTGAATCACCGACAGCGGGGTCTTCATCTGATGTACCCAGCGGTTGACGAATGCCAGATGCTGGTCGGTTTGGCTTTGATGCCGATGCAGTTGTTCGCGGTATAAGCGTTCATAGTGGCCGATCCGCTCGTGTATCGCTTCCGGTAGAGGCGCTTCACCCAGGGGAGGGCTTATGAATTCCTTCTCCGAAAGCTCCTCGGAAGAAAGCTCTTGATACATCGTGCGATGGGAAAGATACCGGTATGCAAGATAGAGAAGCAGCACGACACTGCTCAGCAGCACCCCATATAACACGACAGTAAAAGGTCTGCCTTCGCCGGTAAGCCAGTACAGCAGGGGGATGAGCAGCATTTGAACGGTAAAAAACAGAATGAGCGGGAGATGCTCCCGCAAGAAGAGTCTCATTGAGGCTCCCTGCCTGTCATGAATCGGTAGCCTGCTCCCCGGACGGTTTCGATAAGATCTCCGGCGCCCAGCTCGCGAAGCTTGCGACGAACCCGTGTAATATAAACATTTAACGTATTGTCATCAATGAAATGCTGATCTTCCCACATCAGGTCCAGCAGCCGCTCACGGCTGACCACACGGCCGTCTTTTTCCATCAGCATCGTCAGCAGGGCTGCTTCCTTCTGGGTAAGCTCAGCAGACTCGTCTCCATAGGTCACGACGAATCGCTCCGGATAGATGATAACACCGGCGCTTTCGACGGTATGCTCATCTTCCTGACCGGAGGCATAGGCACCGACCGCACGGCGCAGGTGGCTGCGGATTTTGGCCAGAACGAGCTCCATGTCAAACGGCTTCGTAATATAATCATCCGCCCCGTTTTCCAGCGCCATAATCTGATCCATGCCGCTGTCGCGCGCCGAGATGAAGATGATCGGGCAGTGCGATTGGGTACGGATTTGCCTGCACCAATAGAAACCGTCGTATTTCGGCAGGTTGACGTCCAGCAGAACCAGGTCCGGCTTCGTATCCGTAAAAATGTCCATGACGCGGCTGAAGTCTTCGGTGATCCGTACGTTAAAATCATATTTGGAAATAGCCGATCTTAATTTATCCGCGATGCGTTCATCGTCTTCCACAATCAGGATGGTATACACTGATCCTTCCAACTCCTTTTAACTCCAAACTACATCATGTACTACTATACCGAATTGGAGATGACGTTGGAAATCCAGTGGTCCATGATTCTGAATTGGAGGTAATCTATGAGAACTGCGAGGAGAATGAACCCGATGCTGGCAACCAAAGTAAGCAGTATCGCTGATTTAAGCTGTAGATGGAATCTGCTGCGGATGGCCGCTCGAAACCAAAACCATAGCGCAGCAATGGAGATGATAATCAAGAGTATGGGCTTCCAAAAGAATTGCGCGTTGATATCAATGTCGGACACTCGCATGGCAACACCTGTTGACATGAAGATGGAAAATATGAATGTAACATATAGTCCCACTGTTGCCGACCATCCCCATGTCTTTTGTGCCCATGCCCCTAACGAAGCGGTAATGAACAGGAGAAATATAACGAGAGATAATAGAATGTAGGCCCCTTGAGACAAGAACGAAGGATCAAATGTCTCATTGGTAAATCGGATAGAATCCCGAACACGGTTATACCCCAAGATTACAACGATGATCACCTGAATGATCGCGGCTATAGCGATGAAGCGTTGTTCCCGATTTGGCATGCTGTACACCTCTTTTATGTTTTGATTATTTTACCATAATCTAGATGAAATAGGTCATAACATACCAAGTATATGAGATGCCCAATCAAGTTGTGAATCATGGCACGATCCCGAATTAACCTTTGCCCAGGCCCATGCATAAGATGTAGTCACATCAAACCTGCTGCCTGAGAAAGGGCGTGACTTCATATGGGGATTCATTTAACCGCGATTCACTGGGTGTACCTGGCGTTTATCGTCTTGATCATGACGCTGTTGATTCGGCGGCGCGATACGTCGCTTATTTGTATTACCGGAATATTTGCGCTTGGCCTTCTGGCTACGGAAACGCTAAGCGGCTCGGTCTCCGGCGTGTTTCACTCATTCATTTATGCAACTAAAGAGCTGATGGGCACCATCATGATTATATCCATCATTGTGGCGATGAGCCGAGTCCTGATCAAGACGGGGATCAACGAGACGATGGTGGCCCCGCTAACCCGGTTTCTACGTACTCCCACGATGGCTTACTGGGGCATCGGAATCATTATGATGGTCACGTCCTTCTTCTTCTGGCCGTCACCGGCAGTTGCGTTAATTGGTGCGGTCCTGCTGCCTGTGGCCATCCGTGTGGGTTTGCCGGCCCTCGGTGCGGCGGTGGCGATGAATCTGTTCGGTCACGGCATTGCGCTATCGGGAGATTATATTATCCAGGGTGCGCCTAAATTAACCGCGGATGCAGCCGGTTTGCCTGTATCCAGCGTTATGGCTGCCAGTGTGCCGCTCGTGATCGTCATGGGACTTGTGACAACCGTAACGGCATTCTGGATGATGCGCAGAGATCAGCGGAACGGCAGCTGGAGAGATGGACTGGTAACCATTAAAAGCATGGGGGACGCGCTTACCACGCGTACCGAAGAGGATGATGCTGTTTCGGCGATATCCCCGGTTATGAAAAAATGGTTGGCTATCGTCATTTTGCTGTTGTTCGCGGCAGACGTTGTCACCATGTTCATCCTAAAGCTGCAGGGCGGAGATGCAACGGCCTTGGTCGGCGGCACAGCCGTCCTTATCCTCAGTGTCATTGCCTTGCTGGCTCACCGCAACCGGGGATTAGAGAAGGTCACCTCGTATTTGATCGAGGGATTCATGTTTGGATTCAAAGTATTCGGTCCCGTCATTCCTATTGCGGCGTTCTTCTATCTGGGGGATGCAGCATTTACCGAATTGTTCGGTAAAGTGCTTCCGGAAGCATCTCATGGGATCGTGAACGACCTGGGGGTTGCCCTCGCGAATGCGGTGCCGCTGAACGGTGCGGTGGGTTCGGTAACATTGACGATCACCGGCGCGATTACAGGGCTTGACGGTTCGGGCTTCTCGGGTATATCGCTTGCCGGCTCGATCGCGCAGCTGTTCGCTACGGCCATTGGCTCGGGCGCGGCTACCCTGACGGCGCTTGGGCAGGTTGCCGCAATCTGGGTAGGTGGCGGTACGCTCATTCCCTGGGCGTTGATCCCGGCTGCAGCCATCTGCGGAGTCAGCCCGTTCGAGCTTGCCAGACGAAATTTGAAGCCGGTGCTGCTAGGACTGACCGTGACTACCGTCGTGGCGATGTTTCTGGTGTAAGCCATGGCAAACATAAATAGCGCTGACCGTATACGTCAGCGCTCGTTTCATCTATGGAGGAACCGAAGTTGGTCATATCCATGTATACCTCATACATAAGGGGTATCCCCAGGCTGCTAACCTAAATGGGGATGCCCCTTTCTTATATGAGCATAGTTGTAACAGTTACTTCTTCGATATCGAGAACGGCAACTCATCAGGGCTGTAAGAACGATAGCTTGGAGCCAGTCCGAGACGGAAATCAAGGGACTTGCCTGCCAGTATATCCTCATGCGTAATGTACAGTTTGGTATAATCTTGTCCCTCTAATTGAACGTTCGCAACGAAATTGGACTGCGGATTATTGTTGTCGGTATGAATCAACATCTGCTTACCGTTTGGCAGCTCAATGCTCACGCTGTCGAATAACGGGATACCGAGGACGTATTCATTGCTGCCTGGACATACCGGGTAGAAGCCCATGGAGCTGAATACATACCATCCGGACATGCTTCCATTGTCCTCATCACCCGGGAAGCCGTTAAAGCCGCTGTTGAACAGGTTCGACATCAGCTGCTTAATGACAACCTGGGAAGAAGCCGGCTGCCCTACATAGTTGAACAGATAAGGAATATGGAAGCTTGGCTGGTTGGAAATGGCCAGCTGGCCATAGTCGATGGCAGCCATCTCACTCATCTCATGAATTTCAAAGCCGTAGCCCCGCACGTCGAAGTCCGGTGCTTTGTTACACAATTCGGTTATTTTGTCGAAAAATCGTTCCTTCGAACTGTATTCCTCAATCAAACCCTGGAAATCCTGGAACACTGCAAAGCTGGTCTGCCAGGCGCTTCCTTCGGCATAATCGAGCCCCCAGCTCGTATCACTGAAATCCGGTCGGAACTGGCCGTTCGGATCCTTTGCCCGCATGAACCCAGTTTCCGTATCGAAGATATTCTTGTAGTTGAGCGCGCTCTGTCTATATTGATCCGCTACATCTGATCGGCCCAAGACATCGGCCACGCGGCTGATGCAGTAGTCGCTGTATGCGTAATCCAGCGTGTGGTTCACGCTCTCGTGATAGGTGTTTGGCACGTAACCGTACTGTATGTAGTCCATCGTTCCCTGACGTCCATAACAGTCCTTTCCGCTCTGCGTGGTAGCGGCAGTCAGCATGGCTTCCAGCAGCTCCGGCATCAGGTGCGGAGCCAATCCTTTAGCCGCGGCATCCGCAATGACGGCATCAATAAGCGTACCTGGCATCAGTCCGCGCTCATCCGGAGACAGCCATTTCGGCAGGAAGCCGGTTTCGCGGTAGGAATTCAGGAAACCTTCCAGCATTTCTTCATATTCTTTCGGTGCGATGATGGAATAGAGCGGATATACGGTTCTGTAAGTATCCCAGAAGCCGTTGTTGGTATAGAGAATCCCTTTCTTGACGGATCGGGCCGTTGTATCGTAATGTACCGGCTCCATGTTGGCATCCAGCTCATAGAACTTCTGCGGGAACAGGAACATGCGGTAAAGACAAGTATAGAAGGTCCGCATATATTCTTCGTTCGGGTGAGTGACCCGGATTTTGTTCAGGTAATGATTCCAAGCTTGCGCAGCCAATTCCTTCCGCTCATCCAGGGATGTGTTCAGCTCGCGCGCAAGGTTAAGCTCTGCTTGCTCCAGGCTAATAAACGACGTTGCCAGTTTAACCTCCAGCACGTCCCCTTCACAGTCTTTGAAACGAATGACGGCATGCTGGTCGACACCGCTAAAAGCAATCTCAGGGAAGAACTGGCCTTCCTCGTTGTAATAACCTGTTGTTGCGAGATCTATGTCCTTGCTAAAGCTCATGGCTACGTACATACGGAACCCGTCATCGTGACAGCCTGCGAAGTTGCTGACATAGCCCGTTAGTCTGCGCTGGGCTGCATCCAGTCGGAATTCGCTTATGTTATTAACGTTTAGGACAAAGCCTGCCTGCTGCCCGGAATTGTATTTCATGCGCATTGCCGCACCGTAGGTGCTGGGAACCAGCTCCGTGGTGATGTTATAACGCTGCTGCTTTACTTTGAGATAGTGGGGCTTGAATATCGCTTCTTCGGGCCGGTAGGAACTTTGACAGGTGAAGACGGACCCTCTGATTTTGTCGTCCGCAATCGGCGTCATCAGGAAGTGGGCGAAGTCGCCCATCCATGGACTTGGCTGGTGCGTCAGGCGAATGCCTTGGAAGACGCGGTCATTGGGGTTGAAGAACCAGCTTCCTTCATTTTTGGTTTGGACAACAAAGTGGTTCATACCGAAAGGTACACCCGTATAAGGGAGCGCATTCCCGTTGGAATAAGTGTACTGATTGTTGGTGCCTTGCCTTGTATCGATATAGTTTAGCATGTAAAAGTCTCCTTTGATTTTAGAAATAGGCGTGTTACAGCTTTTTTACGGTCTGACGTTCAATGAGACGAACGGGAACTACGACATTCTCATTCGGTTGATCCAGGGAATTCTCGATCAGGGTGATAAGGCTTTGTGCAGCTTGATATCCCATCTGTCCAAAGTCCTGGGATATGGTGGTCAGCTTGGGTTCAACGAAGCTTGCGAGATGAATGTTGTCAAAGCCCACGATGGAGAAATCATCCGGTACCGATAGACCCAGCTCTTTGGCAATCTGAATGATCTCGATCGCAATCAGGTCATTCTCGGCAACAATCCCCGTAATTCCCTGTGTCACAACGGATTGGATAAACTGAATATAGTATTCTCTGCCGTTGTCGTTGTCGTGGGTCAAGTACCAGTCGGTCAAGTCACTGACGCTGTAATCGATCAGGCTGTAATCATACAGAGCCTTCAAATAACCGAAATACCGCTCTCGGATCGAGGAAGAGTTCTCTACCTTCAAGGAGGAGATAAAGGCGATTTTCTTATGATTATTCTCGATCAGATGTTTGGAGGCCAAGTATCCGCCGCCGAAGTTGTCGGAGACAACGGACTGGAATGGAATGCCTTCAATGCATTTATCCATCGTCACAAGCGGGTACTTTGCCAGGTGATACTGATACAGAATGCCAAGATCCGAGATGCTGCTTATCGGGTAGAGAATCAATCCCGAATTGGCGCTTTGTAGCGCGGCCTCCAGCAGCTTCCGCTGTCCGACAATCGTATTGGACTGAATGTTCAGGGTATAGTCGGTCGTTGCGAGAAATTCGTTGATGCCTTTTTCATAATCTCCAAGCCCCGGGTTATGAGTGAACGGTAGAATCAGCAGAATCTCCTTGTTCGTCTTGCCCAGGGGCCTGTGTGGGGCCCTGTCTGTGCTCACGAAACTTCCCTTACCTTGGATCCGGTAGATCAGCTTGGCATTCTCCAGCTCGGTCAGCGCCCTCTTCGAGGTGATCCGGCTGACGTTGTATTCTTTCGAAATCTCAGCTTCGGTCGGTAGCTGATCTCCAGCCTGGAGCTCCCCGGATTCAATCTGGGCTGTTAGAGCATTTACGATATGTTGGTATAGTGGAATTTGTTCCAAAGCGGATCTCCTCCCTGAATTTGATATATCATTTTATGGTGTTTATATCAAAGTCTAATTGATACTTTTGATAAAAAGTTACAGTTGTTATGTTTGAATGTACAAAATGAATACACTGCTCATTGTGCATGTAGTTCAAAGATTCTATGTCCATAATATCGTTTTCGCGTTTATATTTCAAGATTAGGCGCTCTCAGCACCGATAAATTGGAGAGAATTAATTGGTATATATAATAAACGAATAATACTACTAGTTGATATATCAAATATTCAAGGAGCGGCGGGCGTTGATTTGACAGTTTTTCACTTGAGTGATAAATTGACTGTGATTAAGGGAGTGGAGGTGTAGGGAGTCAATGAAACAATTGGGATTTCATCAGGAGAACCGATTAGCCATGCTGTCTTGGATTCGGATTACCCGTTTTCAACAGATTGGCAACCACCTCTCGAATGAGTTCTTACAGCCGTTTTGCATCACGGTTGCCCAATTCGACGTTTTGATTCAGGTTTTTGCCCACCAACCTTTATCACAGCAGGAGCTGGCCGAATATCTTTCCATTAGCGGCGGCGGTGTTTCGCATATGGTGAAACGACTGGAGAAGCTGGGCCTGATTGTCCGCAAGCAGGATTGGAAGGTAAAGTATATCTCGCTAACGGATAAGGGACAGGCCCTACTAGAAGAGATTATCCCGCTGCTGTCAGATTTCCAAACTTCTATGTTCGACATTTTGGATGAACAGGAGTTGCAGCAGCTTTACAAGACCATGAGGAAGCTTCATCAGTATAATGTAAAGAAAAAGTCGGCAACCCCGGGGGTTATCGTCGAGGAGGAGTAGCTAAAAGTTGCCTTGGCTGTTTTTTATCGGCTTTACGATGGGGAGCTGAAGAAGAGGTAAAAGGAGTCCTAAGAGAGGGATTCCTTTGTTTGCGTGGGTGGACGTAAATTTTTAGAGTTTTACAGAAGGCCTACGACCGTAGACATCCGATGAATAAAAACTATATGACTCCATCATACTAATGCCGTACTCAATCTTTGGGCACGGCTTTTATATGGTGAGGTGTGTTTAGTGGAATGGAACCAACATTATGACCCATTAAATAATATCTGGTTATCGGCAATTGTTGCTACAATACCCATATTATTTTTTGTTATCGTTTTGTCAGTATTCAAAGTTAAAGGCTACATAGCAGGAGTTTTGAGTGTTGTTATTGCGGCGTTGACTGCAATGGTTGCTTACGGAATGCCTTTTTCTAAAGTATTGGGAACTGGAATATACGGGGCATTAACAGGAGTTTGGCCAGTGGCAGCAATTGTATTAGCTGCAATATTTCTTTATAAGTTAACGGTTAAAACCGGAAAATTTGAAATCATCAAAGAAAGTATAACCTCAATAACTCCGGACAAACGCATCCAAGTGTTACTGATTGCCTATTGCTTTGGGGCATTTTTAGAAGGTGCTGCCGGGTTTGGAGCCCCGGTCGCAATAACAGCGATAATCCTCGTTGGATTGGGTTTCAAACCAATCAATGCCGCCGGTATATGCTTAGTTGCTAATATTGCAGGAGGGTCTTACGGTGCAATGGGCATACCAGTAACTACTCCGGCCCAATTGACCGATTTATCTCCATTAGATGTGGCAAGCTATACATCTTATATTATTCCGATTGTCAGCTTCATTGTTGCATTCTTAGTTGTATTTCTGGTTGATGGAATGAAAGGCATTCGTGAGACTTGGTTATCGATCGTTGTTTGTGGAGGAACCTTCGCCTTAGTACAATTTGCAGTACTCAATACGATTGGTGCAGTTCTCGTTGATATTTTGGCTGCAAGTTTGAGTTTGATCGCTCTCACGATATTTACTTTGTGGCGTGAAAAAACCAAATACAAAAGTGATTTTAGACAAGTTACAGTCGCGTGGCTACCATTCATCATGCTCACCGTATTTGTAATTTTGTTTTCACAAGTCACATTTGACGATCTCATTTTAAAGATACCAATCCAAGGTGTTCATAACGAAATTATCAAGCATCCACCAATAACAACCGAACCTAGTCCGTATGCGGCGATTTTCAACGTGGATCTGTTATCTTCAACCGTTACCGCGATCGTACTAGCAGGATTGTTGACTATTTTGATTTACCGTATTAAATGGTCAACGGTAAAAAGTTCAATAAAAGATACTTTTAAAGAACTGCTATTCCCAATCATAACGATATGCAGTGTTTTAGCCTTTGCTTATATTTGTAATTATTCCGGAATGTCGTCTACGTTAGGGTTAGCATTCGCTTCGACTGGAGGGTTATTTCCATTATTCTCTCCAGTGTTGGGTTGGATAGGTGTATTCCTAACTGGATCAGTGGTCAACAGTGGGTCATTATTTGCACCACTTCAAGCCGTAACGTCTAGCCAAATCGGAATTGATCCCGGGTCAATGGTTGCAGCCAACGTGATTGGTGGCGACATGGCTAAAATGATCAGCCCACAATCGATAGCCGTAGCGGCAGCATCAGTAGGTTTAAGTGGACAGGAAAATCTATTGTTTAAATTTACAATCAAAATAAGTCTAATATTCCTTGTTGCCATTGGGATAATAAACCTATTACTATACTAGGAGGATTTATGAAGAACAAAATTAGCCGAGTGGTATTAGTGGGTACAGGAGCGGTAGGTTGTAGTTATGCCTACGCCTTGATCAATCAAGGCGTTGTTGAAGAGTTAACACTAATTGACATTAATGAAAAGCGAGCAGAAGGTGAAGCAATGGATTTACAACACGGTATGGCATTTGCTTCAACCACTACTCGTGTAACTTCTGGTACGTATGCCGCCTGCGAGAAAGCCGATCTCGTGGTTATTACCGCAGGTGCTCCCCAAAAGGACAAAAATGAAACACGTCTTGAGTTGGTTGGTAAGAATGCGGAGATTATTCGAAGTATTACCAGAGATATTATGGCGAGCGGATTTAATGGTATCATCTTAGTTGCAAGTAACCCTGTTGATATTATGACTTATGTTGCTTGGAAAGAGAGTGGTTTATCAAAAGAGCGTGTAATCGGATCAGGAACGACTTTAGATAGTGCTCGCTTTCGTTTCATGTTGGGTGAATATCTTGGAGTCGATCCACGTAATGTTCATGCTGCAATTATTGGGGAGCATGGAGATAGCGAAGTTCCGGTTTGGTCTCAAGCAGCTATTGGGATTGAAGGTTTAGAGAAAGTATTGGCTAGACGTAACAACTCAGGAGATAAAGCTGCATTACTGAGTATTTTCGAAAATACACGAGATGCCGCGTACCACATCATTGATCGAAAAGGTGCTACCTATTATGGCATTGGTATGTGTTTGGTACGGATCACTAAAGCAATATTCGCAGATGAAAATAGTATTCTTCCGGTGTCATGTTTGATGGAAGGACAATATGGGCAAAGCGATTTGTATTTAAGTACACCTGCTGTGGTAAATCGTACTGGAATTAAGGAAGTTATTGAAATTGATTTGAATGAAACCGAAAGACAGATGCTTGAAAAATCAGCAGCTGTTATGAGAGAAACTATCCATGGACTTAATAAATGAGCATTTTGCATCGATTTAAAGATAGCAGAATCTGCTAGCAATCAAAGCTTAATGCGAGGCTTGATTCTCAAAATGGGCGGACCTGCAGCATTTTAGCCATGCTATTTTTCAAACTGCTGTTGACCATGTAGGCTGCTTTATTCACGATGGCCCCGTCCTGCTTCGCGGTGACTTCCTCTATTCTAAGTTAGGGTGAAGTCCTTTTTTATGCTTGGAACTCCTTGTGTATCAAGGACTCAGGTTACTGCAAAATGCTCATATACATAGCAGGAACGTTCGTTCTATAATAAAGCCGAGGAGTAAATGGATCGTACAGGAGGGTGTTATAGTTGAAGAAGAGTGCGCTATTGGTCATTGATGTGCAGAATGAGATGTTTCAAGTGAATGATCCGGTGTTTGAAGGAGATCGATTGCTCCACAATCTCAAGCAGCTGATCGCAATAGCTAGAAGCGGCGGCATTCCTGTCTTTTACATACAACATAATGACGAAAGTTTGAAGGCAGGGTCGGAGGCGTGGAAGGTTAACCCTGAGATTGCGCCTGCGATGTCGGATACGATCATTCAGAAGACCAGACCGGATTCATTCTATAACACGACGCTTGAGGAAGAACTGAAACGAAAAGGTGTCCAACATGTCATTCTTGCGGGTATGCAGAGTGAGTTATGTGTAGATACCACATGCAGGAGAGCATTCAGTTTGGGCTACGATGTCACGCTGGTATCAGATGCTCACAGCACCTGGAACAATTCGGTGTTAACCGCGCAGCAGATCATAGATCATGTGAACGCTACCCTGAAATGGTTTGCGGACCTAAAAACAACAGAAGAGATCGTCTTAACGACAGAAGCCGGCGTGTAAATCGCCGGCTTTTTTCATATTGAATAGGTAAGAGAAAGTGATTCATCTTGGAACGGGCTTCCCCCTAACTCGAATTTCCGGATTAGAATATTCCTTCAGGTACCTTTCCTTCCCAGCAATCCGGTGCGTGCAGCCCCAGCACATGACCGATGACGGCGGCCGTGTCCATGATGCTGATCGGTGCATCGAGAAGGCCGCGTTTTACGCCCGGACCTGTAATCCCCCAGGTGATGGTCATATCCATCGGGTGATCACTGCCGTGGTCATTAGGATGAGCGCCTCCGCCGCCGTGATCCGTGACCGTGATGATCCAGGTGTCTTCCAGCAGCTGCTGATCATCCAGTGCCTTGACCATCATGTCTACGTACTTATCCGTAACGGCAATCTGCTCCAGCTGCTTATCGGTACCGAATCCGTACTTGTGGCCCGCACCGTCGGGGTGATCCAACTGAATGAACATCAGTTTGAAATTGGGCTTCTGATGAATATAATCGACGATGGCTTCCGTCAGCTCGGGGTCCGGTTTGGATTCCATATGAACGTTGATCGTATTCTCAATGATTCCTGTATTGATCGGTTCCCAGCAGCTGAATGCAGACAGAGGAGCATCCGGCCATTGCTGGCGGGCCAGCTTGAATAGTGAAGCATAGGGGAAACTCTCCGGAATTTGCTGGTGAATTGCCCGATCATTATCAAGACCATGTTGGTCCGGTCCTACGCCATATAACAGCGAGCCCCAACACTCAGCACTGATGCTGGGAAATACGGTCTGAGCATCGTACGAGTATGCTCCTGCTTGCAGCAGGGCGTGAAGATGCGGTGCGTCCGCTTCTTGAACGAACCTGCCTGCTCCATCAATTCCAAGAATAACGACACGTTTAGCCATCGATAAACTCCTCCTCGGTAAGAACAATTTGATCTTTAAGCATTGAAGTTGAATAAGACATTATGCAAAATGTGTAAAGGATTGCTGACTTGCGATGACGATTGCTACCCCCATAAGGCAATGGTCACGATACCTAGCGTGATGAGCACGGACGTAATGATTCGCCGCCAGCCTTGCTGCTCACGCAGAACGATGATGCCGAGTATGGTGCCAAATACCGTGCTCATTTCACGGACCGGCGCGATGTGCGCAAGCGGGGTGAGCCGCATGGCGAACAGGAACAGCAGGTAAGATCCCGGTGCCAGGATGGAGCCCAGCAGGATCGTGCGCCAGTTCACCGACCATTCCTGTTTTAGCCCTCTTGACAGCATCACGGGAACGATCAGAGCGATGAAATAACTGATATTGGATAACTGGATTAGCGCGATAGGGGAGACCCCCGCATCCAGAACGGCCTTGTCGGTCAGGGTATATCCTGAAATGCAAAGCCCGACCAGGCAAGCATAGCTTAAGGCTTTGGGGTTCAGGCTGGAAGGGCCTTTGAATCTCAAACCCGATAAAGCAAACAGCGAAAAGATGATGATACTCAGGCCCATATAACCTGCTGCACTTAGATGCTCATGGAACAACACGAGGCTGCACAGCGAAGTCAGCATAGCGCCAAGCCCTCGCATAAACGGGTATACCTGGGACATATCGCCATGAGTATAGGCTTTGGAGAGCAGCGTGATATAGAAGCCTTGGATGGTCATGGACAGAAGCATAAGTCCGTAAATGTGCGGTTCCAGCTTCAGCCCTGACATCTCCATGAGAAAAGAAGGCATCAGGAGGATTAAGGTGACAGAATGGATGCACCACAGAAACACCGATTTATGAATGCTTCGCTTCGTGAACAGATTCCAAAGGGCATGGGTTAAACCGGAAGACAGCACCAGCAGCAGTGATAGCAGTTCCATCAGAAATGTCCGATAAGGACTTCAATGCTGCGAGCGGACAGGTTATCCACCCATTCCTGTGAACAGCCTGGATCCGTGATAACCATGGAGATGTCCTCCAGTTTGGCGAGCTTCGAGAACGTGGTTACCCCGAGTTTCGTATGATCGGCAAGGACGATGCCTTCCTCGGAACGCTCCAGCATTTTTCGTGATATGTAGGCTTCATCCAGATCATAATCGGTAATGCCATCGGTTAATGAGATGCCGCCGGCCGAGATAAACGCTTTATTGACCTTGAACTGTTCCAGCAGCATTTCGGTCAGAGGACCTGTTGCCGCCTGTTTAGTCCGGTCCATATCCCCGCCGATATAAATAATCTTTCCCTGGAAAATCTCCATCGCCAGATTCAGGACTGGCAGCGAGTGGGTGATGACCGTGACATCAGACCGGTCCTTAAGATAACGCATGACTTCAATCGTGGTTGTTCCGTTATCGAGCAGAACGGTCTCCCCTTCCTTAATTAGGGAAGCTGCGAGTCTACCAATCGCGGCCTTTTCCTCTGCGCATGTCTGGGAACGACTCGTGAAGGAAGGCTCAATATGCCCGGAACGGGATTTGACGGCGCCGCCGTAAACTTTGCGCAGCTGGCCTTCTTTCTCTAACCGATCCAAATCCCTCCGGATTGTTTCTGCGGATACCTCCAGCAGCTCCGCAAGGGCGTGGACTTTCACCTTGCCTTCAAGCTCCAATTGATTTAAGATCTTCCCCCTGCGTTCCTCATAGGTTACAGACATAAATTCATTCACCTCAATATTGTATATGACTGATGTTGACCGAAGATGTGGATTCGATCTTATATTAGGCTGGTAAAACGAGATTGTCAACGAAAAATCATTGACTTTTCGTCGTTACCTCCACTAATATACACATAAAACCACAAGAATTCATTAAAAAACCACATGCCATGTAAAGGAGACGGTTATGTTGAAGCCAACTCTTCGATTCGGAGACGATCATACCTTTAAGATTGTGCAGTTCACAGATATTCATTGGAAGAATGGGGAGCCGGAGGATCAGATGAGCCGGCGCTGCATGGAAACGGTACTGGACCTGGAGCAGCCGGATTTGGTGGTATTTACGGGCGATCTCATTTATTCGGGCGAAGCCGATCCCGGCTGGAAAAAGTGCCAGGATCCGGTGCAGGCCTTCAAGGATGTTGTCAAGACGGTGGAGTCACGCGGAATCCGCTGGGCTTTCGTATTCGGGAATCATGATACGGAGGGGGATGTCACGCGTGAAGAACTTATGAATGCAGCTCTGCAGCACACCTACAACTGTGCAGAGCATGGCTCGCCAGAAGTTCACGGCGTTGGTAATTATACGATTCCGTTGTACGACAGTCATGGGAAAGACACGGCGGCCGTTCTGTATTTCTTCGATTCAGGGAGAGAGTCTGAACATCCTGCTGTTCCGGGGTACGATTGGATTCGGCGCGATCAGATTCGCTGGTATGAGATGGCGTCCTTGGCTTACAGTGCCAAGCATCAAGGAAATCCGCTGCCCGCATTGGCTTTTTTCCATATCCCTCTACCGGAGTATCATGAAGTCTGGGAGCGGAAAACGTGCTACGGGAGCAAGTTCGAGAGAGTGTGCTGTCCCGAAGTGAATACCGGTCTGTTCGCGGCCATGCTGGAGCGGGGCGATGTGATGGGCACTTTTGCCGGACATGATCATATCAATGATTACTGGGGGGAATTGCACGGCATCCGTCTCTGTTACGGCAGAGCTACCGGTTATGGTACATATGGCCGGGAAGGCATGCTCCGTGGTGCGAGGGTTATTTGCCTGCATGAAGGACAGCGGCAGTTCGACACTTGGATTACGCTGAGCGACGGCTCGCAAATACGGGAGCAGGAGAAGCATGAACCCGGGGCGCTCCTCTAATACGACAATAATAAAAACACACCTCTTATGAAATGTACGGAAATGATCCGGGTAGTTTCATTTGGAGGTGTGTTTGGTTTGCGTTATTACCTTTATCCGTTCGTAAGCAGTCGCAGCAGCAGCTCCGCCTTAGGGGGCGCATAGCTCGGATCCCCTTGGGACTTCAGCGTCATTAATCCCGATAGCACGGATAAATAACAGGCCACCAACTCCCTCAGATCGCCAGCCGCAATCTCTCCGGCGTCCTGCCCTGCTTCGAACAGCGGCATCAGCTGGTCAACGAAGGCATGGATGGAATAGTTCTCGATAATCCGCTTGGCCTCTTCGGGCACGCCATCTGAGGTACGTGCTTGCTGAATCAGCATAAAGTGCGAATTATCATCCTCTTGGAGAATCATGGAGGTTAGCAATGTAATTTTCTCAAGAGGGGTACCGGGCACGTTATAGATTTCGGAAAGCGCTAGCCGTGCCTCCTCCATCGACCATTGAACGAGCGTGATGAACAACTCGTCTTTGGATTTAAAGTAATGATAGAGAAGGCCATGGCTGACTCTGGCTTCGCTGGCAATCATGCTCATTTTGGTTCCGAAAATACCTCTTCTAGAAAATACTTTGATGGCAGCTTGCATGATTTGTTCTTTTCGTTCGTCGCGTATTTGATGCAGTTGTTCTTCGTTTAACGGGGCCATTGCGTCCATCCCTCATCATGGTATTCTCTTGCTGATATCAACAATAACGCATTTGATTTAATCGGGCAATCCCATCAATGAGGGCAGGAATTCGTTATTAAAGACCGGGATGATCCGCGCCAATAATTCTTCCAGCGGCAAGTTTGTTTCCTGTAATACTTGATGGAGCCAAGCTTTACCTTTTCCCGATGGGTCCGCATTCACAAGCGAGGTGATATACTCTGCATTAAACAAATCCTGAGGCGAAGCGAAAAGACCTGTTACCATCATGTACTGTTCGAATACGGCCATATCGTTATGGCCATAAGCCAGCTCCTGGCATATATCAAACAGGCTCTGGGCAAAAGAGAATCCTTGGGCGGACAGATGGCCTTCGTATGTCACGCCCGGCCATCTGAGATCCGTAGCTGCGCTAAGCCACCATGCAGGCTCCATGGCGGATTGAATCTTTAGAAGGGCGAAGCGTTCGAATCCCTCCTCAAACAGGACACCATTCTGCATCGATTGCAAGCACTGATCCAGCGTATCAGCCTGGATGGCCGCCACCGTCATGCCCTGGCCGAATATCGGATCGAAGCTGCAGAAGGCATCGCCGAGGACCAGCAGACCGGAAGGCCAATCCTTCATCTGCTCAAAATGCTGTCTCACGCATTCCTCGATCCGGTAGCCCCGCGGGCTTGAGACCGGTTCAAGCTGCTGAAGCAAATCTCCGATGGTGGCACCGAACAGATTTTGGGCTTCCTGGTCGTATAGCTGATGGTCGGTTGTCGGATAGGAAGCTCCTCCAGCGCGGTATAGAACCACCTCCGCGATCTGGTTCTCGATCGGATTGAATACGGCCGTACCGATACCAAGGGAGGGATCTCCTTCATTCAGGATGGTACTCCACACAGCCTGAATTTCCTCCGCAACCCTATAGAGCCGCGTGCTGTAACCGAGAGATATGCGCAGCCTTTCTGCCTTCGGTATCGCATACCCGAGGTTCTGCAGCCAATCAGCGAGCTTAGACCCACGCCCGCTTGCATCAACGACGATATCCGCATTCATATGAAGGAGCGCCGGTTCCTTGACGCTTCTATCCCGGAACACAACGCCGGTAACGGCATTCTTGTCAGCGTCAAACAGCAATTGTTGCGCCGTCAGTTTCGGTAAGAGAGTAACGTTGGGCAGTTTGGCCACTCTGCTGCGCAGGGTCCACTCCAGCAGGGGGCGGCTGCATCCCGCATTGGGCTCATCGGGCAGTTCCAGCGTGCCGTAGCGGGTGGTCATTTTAACGGATTTCAGTCCTCGGGAATGAGCCCCTTGCTGAAGTAATTCCTCGGTTATGCCAGGGAACCATCGTTCAACGATCATTTTGCCGCGCTCAAGGAAACGGTGCGGATGATAGGCCTGCGGCGTACCTGCCCGATTTTTCGGTCCTGCCGGAAACTCATCCCGATCCGTGACAATCACTTCGTCATAATGCTTGGATAGCACGGTTGCAGTGAATAGTCCGGCTATGCCTCCACCTAGAATGAGCGCTTTGCCTTTTGTTTTCATTCGAAGACCTCCAATATAGATTGATTTAGTCAGTCAATGATAAACACAAAAGCTCCTTCTGAAATTCAAATTTGGAATACAGGGGCAGGACTGATGGCGGTGAACTTCGTTGAACATCGAGCCGATGTCTCCCTTCTGCTATTCATATTTATGATTGATTAAGTCAGTCAATGATAAGATAAAGGTATTTATTGGATATGTCAATCCTGTTTTACGTACAAGAAGCGTGAATTGCCTATAACTCCCCTTGTGTTCGCTTCGGAATTTTGGGACAATAAGGAGTGGACTATGAATAGAAAGAGGACCAATCAATGAACAAACCATCCATTTATGGATTAACATTAGATCAGTTGACAGCTTGGCTTGGCGAGCGTGGACATAAAAAGTTTCGGGCAACACAGGTATGGGAGTGGCTGTATCGGAAGCGGGTCACCGCTTTTTCCGATATGACGGATGTGCATCCGGAGTGCTTGCAGCTGCTCGCGGAGCATTATACGATTCTGACCTTGGAGGAGCATACCAAGCAGGAATCTCTGGACGGAACGGTTAAGTTCCTGTTCAAGCTGGTGGACGGCAACCTGATTGAGACTGTATTGATGCGGCATAAATTCGGTTTATCGGTCTGTGTGACCACCCAGGTCGGCTGCAACATCGGCTGCAGCTTCTGCGCCAGCGGTTTACTGAAGAAAAGCCGGGATTTATCCGCAGCGGAAATTGTGGAACAGGTCATGCAGGTTCAGCTTCACTTGGATCAAAGAGGCAAAAGCGAGCGGGTCAGCCACCTCGTAGTGATGGGGATCGGGGAGCCGTTTGATAATTATGAGAACATGTCGGATTTCATTCGCGTGATCAAGGATCATAAGGGGCTTGCCATCGGTCCCCGTCATATTACGGTATCGACCAGCGGACTGGCTAACAAAATCATCGAGTTCGCGGACAGTGATCTGGGCGTAAATCTGGCCATCTCCCTGCATGCGCCGAATGACGAGATCCGGACCCGCATTATGAAGATTAACAAGGCGATTCCGATCGAGAAGCTGATGGCAGCGATTGATTATTATCTGGAAAAAACGAATCGTCGCATCACGCTGGAGTACATTCTGTTGAAGGATGTAAACGATCAGCCTGAGCATGCGCTCGAGCTGGCAGAGCTTGTTGGCAAGCGACGCAATCTGGCGAATGTGAACCTCATTCCGTACAACCCGGTAGATGAGCACAGCCAGTATCAGCGCAGCACGAAAGAATCGATCACCTCTTTTTATGATACCTTAAAAAAACAAGGCATCAGCTGCAGCGTTCGCCTGGAGCATGGAACCGACATCGATGCGGCCTGCGGGCAGCTGCGAAGCAAGCAGATTAAGAAAGCGCAGTAACAAGAATAACGTGCAATCTCAGGGGGATTTTTCCGCCGTATGGATTGGCCAGTTGAAAGGGCGTACCCACTCATATGGGTATGCTCTTCTTAATAAGGTGTCCGAAGTGCTTTATATTACAATCGAATCGAGAGGAATGAACTTAAACATGCTGGAGACACATCCAACCGTCAAAAAGCTGCAATTCAAAGACCTCGGCCAGCCGGTTCTGATGCTAAACGCGCCGCAGGCCTATCATGAGGTCATCAACTCCCTGCAAGGGGATGTTCATACCGAGCCTAGACAAGTGCCGTACGATTTTGTGCAAGCATTCGGGACAAGCAATGACGAATTGCAGCGGTTTGCCAAGATCGCAGCCAGCTCCGTGGCAGACAACGGCCTGCTGTGGCTGTGTTACCCCAAGAAGTCGTCCAAGACCTACAGGAACTCCGATTGCAGCCGGGAGAGCATTACGGGCATTCTTGCTGAAGAAGGCTATGAGCCCGTTCGGCAAATCGCTATCGATGAGGATTGGTCGGCCATGCGCTACCGTAAAGTAGAGTTGATCAAGTCTATGACCAGAACGTTCGCAGCAACTGCCAAGGGGAAGGAACGGACCGGTCAAGAGGACGATAAATGAAGGTCGGCTTGCATACGGTAGATCGGGTATATTGATATTGGCTGCCCTGCCCCAAAATGCGCTGTTGTGTATAATGAGTAGAGTGATAGGAAGGATGGGAATATGCTGACAATCAAAGAATACAGCGTTGAATTGGTGAAGGATCCTTTTGGAATCCTGACAGGCAAACGTTTTGAGTTTGTATGTGATTTGGACGTGCCCGAGGACGATGAGCTTTATTCGGAGCATGGCGTCTATTTGAGAGTGATTTACCTGGACGATGAGGAGCGTTCGCGCATTGTAAAGTACGACTTCTATGAGCGGACAACGGACCAGTACCTGGACTTCGATATGGAGCCCGAGGAAGAGGAAGAACTCATGGCTTTTTGCAAAGAGCATTTGCAGGAAGCGTAAATAGAGTCGGAAGATGTGAAACAGGCACTTGCGGGGTGACTTGGTCATTCTATGCTGAACATTACGGATTGTAGGTTCTTCCATGGAAAGTGGAAATGATTGCCGAGGCAGGTCTTGCAAAGTACGGATGGTTTTGGTAAAGTTAAACACAACTTATAACGAACGGAGGGTTACGTATGTTGGATTATTCCCGATTGAGATCTTTTCGCGGCTAATGAAATAGCGCTAAAGAGACCTGCACAGATGCAGGGTAATCGGGATGGGTCCGTCTTTTTTACGTAACCCATTTTTATGATATGTCTATAGAAATACACGTCTATTCATTTGCGGGATAACGGTGTTTTCACCTTCCTGTTTTATTTGGATGTGTATTTAGATTAGGCATTCCAGGAACGGTGGACAGCTATAGAACCCGTTCCGGTTACCCAGCACAGGCAGCTCGATGCCTGTGCTTTTTTTGTTGTTATGACGGCGATGATGCAATGAAATATGGAAGGGGATTGATTCCTTATGACAATAGCAAAACAAAATGATGAGTATACACAAATTATACAAGAGATGCTGGAGATTACCGGAAAACACGGGGTAAATTTGAATCCGGAGGGAATTGAAATGAATGAATCCGGCATGGATTTCCTTGTTGGATTCGCAGAGGAAGCAGGGACCGGAGCACGGTGGATTCTGCGTAAACCGAGGCGATCGGATGTGCTGGAAAGGGCTGATAACGAAGCCCGGGTCCTTAAGCTGATCCCATCCTATCTTCCGGTTGATGTACCAGATTGGCGGATTTATACGCCGGAGCTCATCGCCTACCCGCTGCTTAGTGGGGAGCCTGCCGCTTCCGTCAGCTCCGAAGGCTATGCATGGAATATGGATCATGAGAACCCGGGTGACGGATTTGTCCGCTCATTGGCTGAGACGCTGGTTGCCTTGCATGGCATCGATCATGATGCGGCGCGAGCAGCAGGTCTGCGGGTGAAGAGTCCCCAAGAGGTTCGTGAAGAGACGGCGCGAAATATGGAAGACATCAAGAACCGTCTGGGCGTCTCCGATGCGCTGTGGGAAAGATGGCAGAAATGGCTGGAAGAGGATTCCTATTGGCCAACGCATTCTGCCCTCATCCATGGCGATCTTCATCCCCCGCATATCCTGATTGATGAGCGCGTGCAGGTTACCGGGCTCTTGGATTGGACGGAGTCGGAGGTAGCAAGTCCCGCCAAAGACTTCGTGTTATACTACGCCATTTATGGCGAGCATAATCTCCGCGTCCTGTTGGACCGGTATGAACAAGCCGGAGGGAAGGTGTGGCCGCGCATGTTTGATCATATTGTCGAGCAGCATGCCGCCTATCCCGTGCTGATTGCCCAGTTCGCTCTCCTGACGAGTCAGGAAGAGTATATGACGATGGCGCGGAATGCCCTAGGATTGACGGAGGAAGCCTCCTCGAACTAGGAGATTGTCGGCAAGGAATTTTATACTGTTTGGTGAGACGGCAAACCCACTGAATACAGCTCTCTAGAAAACTACAAGCCAACCGATGCATACATTCGGTTGGCTCTTTGCATGATATAAATTAACAGAATTCAACATTATTTTGGATGAGCTGTAGGACATATAATGAAATCATGGTGAAATAAGAAGTAAGGTTAACAGATTTTTACTACATTCGTAACGCAATTTACATACCTGTAAACCTCTTGGAAGAGTAAATATGTTATCCTAGACATACTAAACTTACATACATCATTCATTTAGGGAGGGAATTGACCGTGAATATTGAGGTACGTTTATGCCCGAAGGAACAGTCATTTATTCTGCATAACATCTATCCACTGTACTTGCATGACATTGCTGAGATATGGGGGGTCCGTCCTAACCGGTTCGGTGTATTTGAAAAAGAGGATGTGCCGACCTTAAGCGAACAGAGCAAGCAGCTCGATATGTGGTGGGAGCAGCCATCGGTTCTTTTTCCTTATCTGATCTCTGTAGATGGTATCGCGGCAGGGTTGGCCCTGGTGGCGACCACCCCGTACATTCCATCGCCGAATATTCAGTACTACTTGAATGATTTTTTTGTGCTTCGGACTTTTCGAAGACAAGGTGTAGCCCAACGAGCGGCTGAGCTTGTGTTCGATCAGTTCCAAGGTGCATGGGAGCTACAAACGAATCCGACCGAGCGCAATATGAGTACCCAGATTTTTTGGCGCAAGACGTTGAACACGTACACGGGCGGAAGATATACGGAGCATGAAGGCGTCCATCCGGAAAAAGGGGATATGCTGGTCTTCCGTTTTAATAACAAATAAGCATTTCTTCATATGTGGAATCGGGCTTGACAGCTGGATGCTGCTGGGAGTAAACTGAGTTAAATTTTTCGAAAATGCTAGGATGAGGACGCCAGGGTCGCAAGTGGAAGTTGAATCAGAGAACTGCTGGGTGGTGCGAAGCAGTCAGCGGCGATGTATGGCCATCACCTCGGAGCAGATCCGCCGATCGTTTATAACTTGAGGCGTATCCGGTATTCCCTGCCGTTACCATGGGGCATCATTGATGGATGATGACGAGAGTGCGTACCGGCTTGACCGGTGCGAATCAGGGTGGTAACGCGGAGACAAGGCTCCGTCCCTACAAGGGACGGGGCTTTTTTGTGTTCCTTTAGACCATGGAAAAGAGAGGAGTGTACGTATGCTTGCGAAATTGATGCCTCAGGACGAGGTGCTGTACCAGGAAGATTTTATTCAGGATGAGGTGTCATACAATCTGATTCATCTCCTTGCTGGGTCACCGCAGAACATGGGGCTGAAATCGCCGGATGGACGGATGATCTTTGCGCAGTCTCCCCGGGGGAACGCGTGGTTATGGATTTCCCGGGAGGTTTCCGGGGATAAGCGGCAGCACCTGCTCCAAGAGCTGGTAAGCGAGCTTGAAGCGGTGACCCTGCCTGGGGTGACCGGGGAGCCGGGTGTGGCAGAGCAGTTTGCACGTTGTTATGCAGAGGAGCGTCAAGGGACCTACCGTCATCATATGATCATGGAGTCTTATCATGCCCCCGCTGTGGAGCCTCCTCATTTTGTCGAGGGCGCGATCAGGCAGGCCGCTGAAGAAGATACGCAGCAGGTGGCCCGGTTTCTGGTTGGATTCTCGGAGGATGCTTATGGGGTCCGCGCGAATGCGGCAAGCCAAGTCGAGACAGCGCAGCGACTCATTCAGCAGGGCGGGTTGTATTTATGGATAGCCGGTGACAAAGCGGTCTCGATGGCTAATCTTGCACACCGTTCGCCAAGGCACGGTCGCATAAACGCAGTATACACGCCGAGGGCTGAACGGAAAAAGGGGTATGCCAGCGCCCTGGTTGCAGACCTTGGACTTCGTCTGCTGCAGGACGGTTTGGTACCCATGCTGTATGCCGATCAGGTCAACCCGGACTCCAATCGATTGTACCAAAATATCGGGTTTATCCGGTGCGGAACGATTCGAGACTTCAAGTTTGTTAACAATGAATAGTGAATCCATAAAGTGGCACGGCTTGGACAAAGCCGGGGAAGACGAGGGGCATCAACAAATGTTATTCTATAAAGGTAGCTAAGAAATGCCGGGCCCGATTGGATAGTACATGATCCCTCAGCCAGACAATGCCCACGTCGGACTGGAAATCAGCGCTCGTAATGGACAGTGTCCGGATGTTGGGAATCGCAAATGAGGACATCACCGACTCGGGTAAAATGGTGGCACCGATGCCTTCAGCTACCAGAGCAACGATAATGGCAACGCTGGAGCATTCGCAAATGACATGCGGTTCAAGTTCGCCGCGCTTAAATTCTTGGATGACCCGCTCATGCATCCCGATCGTCTGATCGGTTTTTAAGGATAAGAACGGATATTCGGCCAGCTCGCGCATCGAGATTTCCGAATGGGAGGATACACTTTCCCAGCTGCTTGGAAGGACCGCGACGAACGGGTCGGAGGGCAGAGGCCGAACGGCATAACGCTCAGGCCCGAAGCTGGATTCGAAAGGGAGCCGGGTCACTGCCAGCTCAATATTACGCTTGTCGAGTTGATCCGCCAGCAGGGAGTGATCGCCTTCCCGAATCTTGAAGGTGACCTCGGGATATTGCTGCCGGAAAATCTGGATGCGCTGGGGCAAGAGCGAAATACAGGAGACGACGGCGCCGATGGAGAGCATGCCGCGGATTCCAGCGTGGATCTCCTTCACCTCGGTTAGGGTTTCATTGAACTGGTTCAGCAGGGATGCGGCTCGGTTCTGCAGCAGCTCGCCTGCGTGTGTGAGCTGAAGCTGCTTGCCGCTGCGTTCAAACAGCAGAACGCCGAGCTCTTCCTCCATCAGTTTCAGCTGACGGCTTAATGGAGGCTGCTCCATATTGAGCTGTTTTGCTGCACGCGTGATCTGTCCTTCCTGCGCAATCGTCAGGAAATATCGTAGCTGTCGAATGTCCATCTTCATACCCCCTCTCCATACCTTTAAGGTATGGTATCCCTATAAATCAGATATTTTTAATATAGGGTATCGATTGATATGATTCAACTAATAACGTTTACAAAATAAGGAGATGTGTGCACATGACTTACGCGATACCCGTGGAGTTAACGACCACCCCGAAGACAAAGCCGAGCCACTACAAACAGGCTTTCGGCACGGTATTTACGGACCACATGTTTATTCTCGATTATGATGCTAGTCAAGGCTGGCACGATCCGCGCGTCGTTCCGTATCAGCCGATCGAACTGGACCCTGCCGCCAAGGTATTTCACTACGGGCAGACCGTATTTGAAGGCCTGAAGGCTTACTTGACGGAAGATGAGCGAATTCTCATGTTCCGCCCGAGCAAAAATATTCAGCGGCTGAACCTGTCCAACCAGCGCCTGAGCATTCCGGCATTGGACGAGGAACTTGTTATGGAAGCGCTCAAGCAGCTGGTGCTCGTGGACCGCGACTGGATTCCTTCAGAGCCGGGCACATCGCTCTATATCCGTCCGTTTGTGATCGCAACCGAGCCCGTGCTTGGCGTAGCGCCATCACTGCAATACAAGTTCATGATTATCCTGTCGGTGGTCGGTTCGTATTATGCAGAAGGCATCAATCCGGTCAGCATTTATGTGGAGCCGAAATACGTGCGTGCCGTAGCCGGCGGCGTGGGCAATGCCAAGACGGCTGGCAACTACGCGGCAGGTTTGAAGGCGCAGGATGAAGCAACGCTTAAGGGATACTCGCAGGTGCTGTGGCTCGATGGCGTACATCGCAAATATATCGAGGAAGTCGGCAGCATGAACGTATTCTTCAAGCTGGGCGATACGGTCGTAACCCCGGCGCTGAATGGCAGCATCCTGGATGGCGTTACCCGGAACTCGGTTATCCAACTGCTTCAGCATTGGAATATCCCGGTAGAAGAACGGGCCATCTCCATTGATGAAATCGTGGAGGCCCACCGCAGCGGCTTGTTGACCGAAGCTTTTGGTACCGGTACGGCAGCGGTAATTTCACCGATTGGATCCCTGGAATGGCAGGATGAGCAATTGAAGATTGGTGAGGGAGCAACGGGCGAACTCTCTAAACGCGTATATGATGCCATCACAGGCATCCAGCTCGGAACGGTTGAGGATCCGTTCGGCTGGACGGTTGAGCTTACGTTATCTTAATGAACCTATAAGGACCCTGCCCAGGCATACTGAGGCAGGGTCCTTTTTTTGTTCATCACAGCTCTCTCGGTGATCCAACTCTTAATTGGCCTTCGGGCTCTTCGTTATATGCGGTTTGTCTTCTGAGAAGATACGTCGATAAACGTTTTTCTTATGATAAGCGCCATGTTACGATGAGGTTAAATTGTTGACACGTTGACGTACGAAGGCATGGAGGTGCTTTTTTAGTGAATCGTCCGCAGAGTGTCGTTCCTGATGCTATTGATTTTACGAACGCTGCTTTTCCTTTTACAGCGTCGACCACGCACGGCATATTTGCCGGAGCCCAGCGCCTGCATTGGCATCATGCTTTGGAGCTCAACTATATTCAGAGCGGGACCGGATTTATTCTGATCAACGGGATGAAACTCCCGTTTCAGCAGGGAGATATTATTTTCATCAACAGCAATGATCTTCACCGGGCGTATGAGACCGAGAACCTGGTGATGGATGTCATTATGTTCGAGCCTTCGCTGCTATCCATTGACCTCAAGTTCGATCCGGATCTGATGGCTCCCTTCCGTTCGCTTGGAAACATGGAGAGGCAGTCCCCCGTGCACGATGAATTGGCTCACCTGCTGGGGCGCATGAGGGAAGAGTATCAGGCCCGAGGAACCGCTTATATGAGCCTGATCCGTTCGGATCTTATTCGATTCCTGAGTTTGGCGAACCGTCATCTGTCGATTCCGGCTCAAGCGAACAGTCCGATCAAGGGCAGGGGAATGCATGCGTTAAAAGAAGTCCTGCGCACGATGGAGCTTCAGCTGGACTACAGCTGGACGCTGCAGGAGCTGTCGGACTTAACGCATCTGAGCCCTTCCCGGTTCAGCTCTCTGTTCCAGCAGGCGGTCGGCACTTCACCGCACCATTATCTGATCCAGCTGCGGTTGACGCATGCCGTGCACTTGCTAGAGACGACGGACCAGAAGATTATCGAGATTGCGGAATCCTGCGGGTTTCGGAATCTGTCTAATTTCAATCGTCTGTTCAAGCAGCATGTCGGCGCATCGCCAAGCGAAATTCGGGAGCGTGCTTATGCCAGCACTCCTGTAATCCTCTCCACTTCAAAACCAAGAAAACAGTAAGATAGTATCACTCCTTGATCGTATAGCAGTAGATGGATGCTGGTGGAAGCGGTATCTTAAATATATACCACCACATGACGCCGCTGTATGGCGGGTAGGAGTGAAATGCATGAGTCTGTATCTGGGTGTAGATGCCGGCGGTAGTAAGACACACGCCGTGATCTGCGATGAGCAAGGGAATATTCTCGGCAAGGGAGCATCTGGGAACGGCAATCACCAGATTCACCGTGAACATGCGGCCCGTAATATTGAGGAAGCCTGTAATGCGGCTTTACAAGAGGCGGGAGTTGCCAAAGAAAATATCAGTTATGCTTATTTTGGCTTGGCCGGAGCGGATAGGGAAGCCGATTACGAGATCCTGCGTCCGATGATCGGGGCTCTCGGTTATCCTAAGCACGATATCGCATGCGATACCATTATCGGGATGAGGGCTGGAACGAGCCGTCCGTATGGCGCCGCATTGATCTGCGGTACAGGCTTCAACAGCGCAGCCCGCAACCGTGCGGGAGAAGAGCTGCAGTATGGCGGATTCGGCTTCTTGTATGGAGATGGATACGCGGGCGGTTTCGGATTTGCCACGCTGGCTTTCCGGGCAGTCATTCGGGCCTGGGATGATCGGGGCCCGGCAACCTTATTGACATCGCTCGTACTGGAGCAGATGGGATACACGTCCGTAGAACCGATGTATGAGGATGTCCTCTACGGTAAGACAAAGGTTCCGCCAAGCCTGGTGAAGACGCTGTTCCAGGCAGCTGAAGCAGGTGACGAGGTGGCAACCCGAATTCTTGAGAATGAAGGCGAAGAGCTGGCTAATGCGGTATGTACGCTGATCCGGCGGCTGGACATGACAGATGAAGCCTTTGACATTGTTTATATCGGCAGTGTGCTGAACAGGCCGAATAGCTCGATCCTGACGGATGCGATCGAACGGATTGTTGCGGTCCGGGCACCACATGCGAGCTGTGTAAGACTGACATCCGATCCGGTTTCCGGCGCGCTTCTCTGCGCGATGGATGCCGACGGTCATGCCATTGATGCACAGGCGGAGGCCAAACTGAAAGCATTTACGTTTGAGCAGGTAACCACAGCCTGATCAGTTTATCGTTTTAATATAGAACCTGATAAATACGGATTGATATCATACCTTGGAGGCGATTAATGTGGCAGCAGGATTGAAGATAGCGGTCATCGGGGGAGGTTCCTCCTATACCCCGGAAATTGTTGAAGGTTTCATTCGCAATTATGAGCAAATGCCGATTCGCGAATTATGGTTCGTTGATATTGAAGAGGGCAAGCATAAGCTGGAGATTGTAGGCAATCTAGCGAAACGCATGGTGAAAGAATCGGGCCTGCCGATAGAGGTTCACCTGACACTGGATCGCAGACAAGCGATTGCAGGTGCCGATTTTGTGACGACCCAGATGCGTGTCGGCTTGCTTGCGGCACGTAAACAGGATGAGCATATTCCGATTATGCACGGCGTTATCGGTCAGGAGACGACGGGTCCTGGCGGCATGCTGAAGGCGCTGCGCACGGTTCCGGTGATTCTGGACATTTGTCGTGATATCGAGGAGCTGGCACCGAATGCATGGATGCTGAACTTCACGAATCCGGCGGGCATTGTTACCGAGGCGGTTGCAAAGCACAGTAAGGTGAAATCCGTTGGTCTGTGCAATTCGCCAATTAACTTTCAGAAGTTCCTGGCGGCCGAGTACGGCGTGTCGGAGAAGGACGTTCTGGCCGAGTTTGTCGGGATCAACCATCTTCACTGGGTGACGTCGGCTATCGTTAACGGGGACGAGAAGATGCCGGAGCTGCTGGACGGCGGCAAATCGTATACGGCGAAGAACGTGCCGACCTTCGGCTGGGATACGGACTTTATCCGCTCGCTTGGAGCGATCCCGACGTATTATCTTAAATATTTCTACATGACCGATACGATGTTTGCAGATATGAAGGCATCGCTGGAGAAGGACGGAACTCGAGCGGATGTGGTCAGCCGGGTTGAGCAGGAGCTGTTTGAGCTCTACAAGGATGAGAATTTGGCCGTGAAGCCGAAGCAGCTGGAGCAGCGGGGCGGCGCTTACTATTCCGAAGCGGCAGTTAACCTGATGACGTCCATCTACAATGACCGCCATGATATCCAGACATTGAATGTCGCAAACGGCAATATCTATGACTTCCTGCCTGCGGATGCCAGCATCGAGATCAACTGCGTGGTAACGGGCCAAGGGCCGATTCCGCTTACACCGCAGAACGTTCCTTCCCATGTTAAAGGACTGATGCATGCGGTGAAAGTGTATGAACAATTGACGATTGAAGCGGCCATTACTGGTGATCGCGGAATTGCGCTGCAAGCGCTGGTTCACCATCCGCTGGTGCCTTCCGTAAGTGTAGCGAAGCAGCTGCTGGGTGAAATGCTGGAGGCGAACAAAAAGTACTTGCCTGCTTTTTTTAAGGCGGAGACCGTGCAGTAAACCGAAATGAATCTCAAACGTGCGGTTATGATATAGAGCCATGCAGCCCCTCTTCGTATTGAAGAGGGGCTTTATGGTAGGAGTTCCGAAATCATGGATGATATGAATTTTCGGATTAGATCTTCATTCCTGTCACATCTGGGTATCCTCGCCCGTCATACCCGTATAAAACCGAAAGGGATGATGACGGATGCTAAAATATGACGTAGCTGTTGTAGGTGGAGGCGTAGCCGGTTTAACAGCCGCAATCTATGCGGCAAGAGCCGGGAAGCAAACGATACTTGTTGAGAAGCAGGAACGTTTAGGTGGTCGGGCCATGACCCATAAGAAGAAGGGAGCCTACTTCAATCTGGGCGGGCATGCCTTATACCATGGAGATGCCCTTTCAACCTTTCGCGAATTAGGGCTCCAATTGGCGGGAGGCCAACCTTCAATTGACGGGTACGGGATATGGAAAGGGAAACTAAGTCCGTTACCCATGGGCGTGAAATCCCTATTCACTACCCCACTATTAACCTGGAAGGGCAAGATGGAGCTCGGTGCCTGGCTTGCGAAATTAGGTAAACTGGATACGCAGCTGTACGACAACATGAGTTTGCGCGAATGGATTGAAGGTAACGTGCAGGATCCCATGGTACGAAATTTATTTTATTCGCTATTGCGTACAGCGAGTTATGTGGTAGCCCCTGACCTGCAGGCTGCCGGTCCCGTACTGCAGCAGCTTAAGCACGCGCTGAAGGGGGTGCTGTATCTGGATCGGGGCTGGGGAGCCATGGTCGATGAATTAAAACAAAAGGCTCTCGAGCAGGGAGTTCAAATCGTAACGAAGAATAAAGTGATTTCAGTTGATCATCACGAGGGAAGGGTACGGCATGTCCTATGCGGGGATGGCATGAAAATAGAAGCAAACCATATTATTCTTACCACACCGCCAGCTGTTGCTCACGAACTGGTGCCTCATGCAGAAGAAACTGCCCTTCATACTTGGAAGGAGCAGGCGGTCGAAGTGACAGCGGCTTGCTTGGATGTAGCCCTGCGTCGTCTTCCGGAACCGAAGCAGCAGTTTGTGTACGGCCTCGATCAAACCGTCTTTCTCTCGAATCAATCCCGAGCGGCTTACCTCAGTGAAGATGGCGCACAAGTCATAACCTTGCTGAAGTATCAGGGCAAGGAGAAGGATGCAAGAAGGGATTTGCAGGAATTAGAAGAAACCTTAGACTTGGTGCAGCCGGGTTGGCGCAACGAGCTCGTTGAGAAACAATACCTTCCTAACATCACGGTCTGCCACGATTTTATGCATGTGAACCGCCAAGAGAACCCGGGTCCAGCCGTCCCGGAAATCATCGGGTTATATGTAGCGGGAGAATGGGCAGCGCATGGCGAACTCTTGGTTGATGCTGCAACCGCAAGCGCCAAACGGGCTGTACAGCATATACTCTCGCTTGAAAGTGAGGCAAGGATCCCGAATGATGAGCACAGAGTCATTGTATAAAACCTATCGATCCGCTCTTTTCTCGTTAGCTTACCGAATGCTGGGAAGTGTGATGGATGCGGAAGATATCGTGCAGGAGGCTTTCATTAGTTATAACCAATTGCCCCACCCGGAGGATATTCGCAATGAGAGAGCGTTTCTGTACAAAATCGTAACGAATCGTTGTTTGGATCTGCTGCGCTCTTCTGCCAAAAAACGTGAACTGTACGTCGGCCCTTGGCTGCCAGAACCCCTGATCGAGAATATGGCGTCAGAGACGGACCCATCTCATATCGTAGAGCAGCAAGAGTCCATCTCTACAGCGTACCTGCTGCTCCTTCAGCAGCTCAACGCGGTGGAAAGAGCCGTGTTCCTTCTTCGTGAGATTTTCCATTATTCCTATGATGAAATAGCTGAAATTCTGGGAAAAAGCAGCGCCAATTGTCGTCAAATCTTCCGCCGTGCTAAGGGCAGCATTCATTTTGTTCCTGATCAGAGTCCATCGATCTCGGTGGCGGAGGAGCAAATCAAGGAATTTGTAGACTCCCTTTTACAGGGGAACACGAATAAGCTGTTGTTGCTGTTAAACGAGAACCTTGTGTTCTACTCGGATGGCGGCGGTAAAGTCAGAGCGGCGCAAATTCCTGTGGTTGGAGTCCATAAAGTGATCCAATTGCATTTGAACCTGCTTAAAATGTATGAAGGGAAATATGTATACTCTTATCTTACCGTCAATGGTCTGCCGGGAATGCGGATCCAGTTGGATAACGGAGTCCAATTTATTTATTCTTTTGCTTTTAAAAACAATCGGATCGAAACGATGTATACCGTGGCAAATCCGGATAAACTCAGACATATACAGTTGCCGTGATACAAAAAGTACAGGGCCGGTTTAAGATCTAAGATCTTAAGTCGGCCCTGCTGCTGTATAATGCTGAGGAATTCTCAGGAGATACTCCTCGCGGAGGTCACTCCAGCATTTCATCTGCTTACTCATCATGGTCCAGCCAGTCAAGCTTATGGCTGACAGGCTGCTGCTCTGCAGCATAGTAATCCGTTATACGCCTGAATAAGCCATGAAGCCGCCGTCCACGGGAATTACCGTTCCCGTGACGAAGCCGGAGGTCTGATCGTCCACGAGCCAGAGCAGGGTGCCCAGCAGATCCTCCGGCACGCCGAACCGTCTCATGGGGGTATGGGAGATGATTTTATGAGAGCGCTCGGTTAATGAACCGTCGCTATGAGTCAACAGATTGCGGTTCTGCTCGGTCAGGAAGAAGCCCGGCGCAATCGCGTTCACGCGAATGCCCGATTCCGCGAGATGAACGGACAGCCACTGCGTGAAGTTGTTGATGGCCGCTTTGGCTGCGCTATACGCCGGAACCTTGGTCATCGGGCTCGGTGCGCTCATGGACGAGATATTCAGCACGACGGCCCCGGGACACCCCAGCATCCCTTCCGCAAAAATTTGCGTCGGTATGAGCGTGCCGATGAAGTTCAAATCGAATACGCTGCGGAAGCCAGGCACACTTAGCCCGAAGAAGGTTGTAAGATCCGGCTGCCCCACATCCTCCGGACGGAGTATCTCGTTGGTTGTATTCGCGTCTTTCCGGTTGCCGCCGGCTCCGTTAATAAGGATATCGCAGGGTCCGAAAGACTCGCGCACAGCCTTCTCGGCTTGCCGGACGCTTTCCACATCCGTTACATCGCAGGGAACGGCAATCGCTGTACCGCCGGCAGCCGTAATTTCGTCCGCTACCTGCTGCCCTTTCTCGGCCGTACGATTCAAGACGGCGACCTTGGCGCCTTGCCGACCCAGTTCCAGAGCCATTGCTCGGCACAGCACCCCGGAGCCGCCCGTAATGACAACCGTCTTCCCGTTTAATGATGGATGGATAGGAAGGGCTGGCGTCACTTGCGGCGTGGATGCATAGGAAGCACCGCTTGATCCGGATTCAGAGGTACCTGTTGTATGCTTATTTACCTCACTCATTGAACGGCCTCCTTCAACTGAGCTGCGCTGCCTGCGCGCTCCCGGCTGTAAGCGTCCCACAACCCCCAGAGATACATAATGCCCAAGGCGCGGTCATATAGACCGTAACCCGGACGGCACTGCTCACCCCAAATATGCCGCCCGTGATCGGGCCTTACATATCCAGTGAAACCGTTATCATGATAAGTCTGCACGATGCCGGAAATATCGACGGTACCGTCTTCGGTGCGGTGGGACGTTTCGATGAAATCGCCATTCTCATAGACGCGCACATTCCGGATGTGTGCGAAAGGAATCCGGTCGTGGAACTCATGGATCATGGAGACGATGTCATTGTCCGGATTGGCGCCGAGCGATCCACTGCACAGGGTCAAGCTGTTCGCCGGGCTATCATATAGCTTGAGGAATCTCCGCAGATTGTCCTGGCTGGTAATGACCCGCGGCAGACCGAAGATCGGCCAAGGCGGATCATCCGGGTGAATGGCCATTCGAATACCGTTCTTCTCGGCAGCCGGGATGACGGCGTTTAAGAAATATTCGAGGTTGCGCCACAGATCGTCCTCGGTAACGCCGCGGTATGCTTCGAACAGGGAGGTTAGATGGGCCAAACGTTCCGGCTCCCAGCCAGGCATCGTAAGCGTGCTGTTTCGGTTGATCGTCTGAACCAGCTCCATCGGATCAGTGCCGTGGATTTTGGCTTTCTCAAAGAAGAGAGCCGTCGATCCATCGGCAGACTGCTTATGAAGATCGGTTCTAGCCCAGTCAAATACCGGCATGAAATTGTAGCAGATGACTTTGACGCCGACCTGGCCCAATTTCTCAATCGTCCGGATGTAGTTGGCTATGTACTGATCCCGTGAGGGGAGCCCAAGTTTGATATCCTCATGCACATTCACGCTTTCCACGACGTCAATATGAAGGCCGTACGCTTTCGCCTGGCCCACGACTTCTTCAATCCGCTCCATCGGCCATTCCTCGCCGACAGGAATATCGTGAAGTGCCCATACGATGCCCTCCACGCCAGGGATTTGTCTAATCTGATCCAGTGAGACCGTATCGTTGCCCTCACCAAACCACCTGAATACCATGCGCATTTTCTTCACCGCCTTTACAAGTTTAAGGAGTTAACGCAAAGCTGCTGGGAATTTTGCAAGTTACGAGTGCACTGCCAAGATGGAAGCCTGCGAGTCGGTTAAAGTCTATCCACTGGCATAGGCCTATTTAAAATAATCGGGATGCTTCTCTTTCAGCACGGCCAGATTGGAGATGATCAGGCTCAGATGCGCCTGCATTTCTCGTTCGGCATGATCGGCGTCATGGCGTGCAATCGCCTCCGCGATCTCCCGATGCTGCTCGTACAGGTTGGTCCAATTCGGATCGGCGGACAGCCATAACATCCGGCTCCGGTTTAGATGAGCGTTCATCTGCTGCAGCACGTTCCATGTGCCGACCTTACGGCAGCCTTCGAACAAAATACGGTGAAAGGCCTCATCCAGCTCAAACATGTGCTTACCGTCATGCTTCTCGATGCTCTCGCTTTGCTCGGACAGATTTTGCTCCAGCTCGGCGAGTTTATCCTCGGGAAAGCTTTCGCAGGCAAGCCGGACCACGGCTTTCTCCAGCTGTTCGCGCATGAAACGCGCTTCCTCGACCAGCTCCGAATCGATGAGCGAAACACGTGTGCCGCGCTGGGGAAGCACAACCACAAGGTCCTCCTGGGCCAAACGGACAAAGCTTTCCCGAACTGGCGTCCGGCTGACCTCGAACGAAAGGGAAACCTCCTTCTCGGATAGAGCCGTTCCCGGCGGCAGCTCTAGACTGACAATCTGCTGTTTAAGCCGGGAGTACACGATATTTCCGGCCGATCCTGGCTGTAATCGCAAAGATTCTACCACTGCATCACCTCCTAATGTATTCCATACTACCATACTTGTATGGTAGTATGGAACTGAAAATCGAAATAAGAATCGGAGGGGAATCACATGAGCCGTTTGGATACGGAAAATCTGCTGCTGAACAGCAACAGCGCAAAGAAACTTTTTTATGATTATGCGGAAGGGATGCCGATATTCGATTACCACAATCATTTAAACCCGAAGGATATCGCCATCAACCGCCAGTTCGATAACCTGACGGAGCTATGGCTGGAGGGGGACCATTACAAATGGAGGGCGATGCGCTGGCTCGGCGTCGACGAAGAGTTGATTACAGGCAGCGCCAGTCCTGAAGCGAAGTTCATGGCCTGGGCGGAATGCGTTCCGCGATTGGTCGGCAATCCGCTTTATCACTGGACCCATCTGGAGTTGACCCGCTATTTCGGAATTCAAGAGCGTTTGACCGCGGAGAATGCCAAGGAGATCTGGGGAGCTTGCAATGAGCAGTTGAAGGCTCCTGCCTTGCGGGCAGGCGGAATTCTGGAAAAGTTCAAGGTCAAAGTGGCCTGCACGACAGATGATCCCGTCGATTCGTTGGAGTTTCATCGCGCCATTCGCAATCATGGGGAGCTGTCCACCGTCGTTGCCCCTGCATTCCGTCCGGATCGGGTCCTGGATCTCACGCACCCCGACTTCACTTCTTATGTTGAGACTATAGGAACGACGGCCAGTTTAGCTGTGGATACTTATCAAGGGTTGCTGGATGCACTGCAAGAACGGATTCAATATTTCCACGATCATGGCTGCCGCCTGTCGGATCACGGCTTCGGCGCGTTTCCTTGCGAACAAGTCGATGAACAAGAGGTTGCGGACATTTACAGCAAAGCGATTAGTGGGGGCAGCATCACACCGCTTGAGGAACGGAAATATCGCACCTACACCCTGCTCAAGCTTGGGGAAATGTATCACGCCAAGGGCTGGACCATGCAGCTGCACATTGGGGCGATTCGGAACAATAATGCGCGCATGTTCGCGAAGATCGGCAAGGACAGCGGGTATGACTCGATTCTTGATTTCCATCTGGCGGAAAGCCTGAACGGATTTCTGAGCAGGCTCGATAGGAACGATCAGCTGCCGAAAACCATTGTGTACAGCCTATATTCTTCTCATTACGAAATGATTGCCACCACGATCGGGAATTTCCAGTCGGCTGGCGTTGAGGGCAAGCTTCAGCTTGGTTCCGCTTGGTGGTTCCACGATCAGAAGGAAGGGATGCTGAAGCAGCTCACCGCGTTGTCTTCCATGGGGCTGATCAGCACCTTTGTGGGCATGCTGACCGATTCCAGGAGCTTTATGTCGTTCCCGAGGCATGAATATTTCCGCAGAGTGCTGTGCCGCCTGTTCGGGGACTGGATCAGGGAAGGGGAATTGCCCGCCGATTATGAATATATCGGTGCCATTATCCAGGATATTTGCTACCGCAATGCTGAGCGCTATTTTCAAATCCATTGACAATTCCGTGCGGAGCATGAACAATGGACTTACTATATGAAAGCGTTTGCTGTTAGTCGGATAGAAGATATGTAACAGGAAGATGTGCATGAACAGGTGAGGGGGGACATACCGTGCAATGGAACCGGGCGATATTGGTGGATGACGAGGTGTTTACGCGCAAAGGGCTTCTGAAGCTGATTGATTGGGAAGCCTGCGGCTTCCAAATTGTGGATGAGGCGGACAACGGGGAAGATGCGCTGGAACTGATTGAACGGCTACAGCCGGATGTGGTCATCACCGATATCCGCATGCCGGTGCTGGATGGACTCGAGCTGATCAGGCATGTCGTCATGAAGGACATCGTGAAGCCGTATTTCATTATTGTAAGCGGATACGATGATTTCAACTATGCACAGCAGGCTGTCCGCTATGGCGTGCATGATTTCATTCTGAAACCGATTGACGAGACGGAGTTCAGCCATGCGCTGGTTCGGCTCAGCGAACGGCTGGAGTTAGACCGCGAGGCCCGCATGAGAGAAGAGAGGCTGATGTCCGGAGCCTTGATGGAATCACTCATTATAGGGGAAGCCGATGAGGCGCTGCTGCAGGAATGGGAGCAACGCCTTGAGCTCCAGCCGGAGGGTCATCTGTTCTACGTCTTTGTCGAGCGGAATGACCACCCGCTGGCTTCGAGGGCGAACGACAATGACGGTGGCAGAGCAGAATTCAAGGACAGGGTGGAAGCGACTCTCCTAGCGATCTCGAGTGGAGAACAGCCCTTTTACCTGCATGAGCACCGCAGTCGAATCGGCATCATCGTCCCGGGCAGCATCCTGCACTCGTTCCAAGGGTGTCAGCGGGGATTTGCCAGACGCATTCAGCAATCGCTTGCCGACTCGGACGACGAACGAGTCTTTGTTTACTTCGGTCAACCGGTTATGCAACTGTCCCACATTCAGAAGGCTTACGAAACAGCCAAAGAATCACTCCTGTACAAGTACATTTATGATGAGAGTGGCATTGTGATCCATGAGGAGGCCTCCCAGCATACCCTTCACTACATCGGGCTGGAAGAGGGGCTTTACCAGCAGCTTCTGGAGCAGATCGAGGAGCTGCACTTCGAGAAGCTGGAAGTGACGATTCGTTTGCTGTTCGAATCCTTCCGGGAGAAGCTGTACGCTCCCGAAGCGGTGAAGACGGCAATCAACCAATGCGTGCTAGGCGTGGTCCGGGTGCTTAGCAGTATGGATGGGGATCAGAATCAAATATCCAGCCTAGAACCGATGACCGAGTGGCATGACCGTAACCTGTCGCTTCAGGGGCTGATGCGGCTGTTTACGGATTTTGCGATTGAGAGCGCAAACTATATTGCTCGTCTTCGCAAGGAGCAGCACAAGGGCGGAATTCAGAAGATTAAGGCGTATATCGAAACCCATTATCATGAGAATATCAGCCTGAAGGGCATCGCAGGGAAGTTCTATATGAACCCTGTTTATCTGGGACAGCTCTTCAAAAAAGCATATGGCATGTACTTTAATGATTTCCTGCTGCAGCTGCGCGTGAACGAAGCGAAGCGATTGCTGCGCCAGACGGATCTGCGCATCTATGAGGTGGCGGAACGGGTCGGCTTCGGCAACCCGGACTATTTCGTTACGCAATTCGAGAAGTTGGAGCGAATGACGCCAAGCGAGTACCGGAGCCGCTTGATGAAGGAGGCTGCGTCCGAAGGGACGGATCGATGAAACCAAGCCTCAATAACGTCCGTCTGCGGGACAAGATGCTGCTAATGTATTTCCTGGCCGTATTTTTGCCCATCCTGGTCACCAATCTCATCTTCTACAACGTGACATCCGGCAGCGTGAGGGAGCAGCGGATCCAGGATATAACGGTGGCGCTTGAGCAGATGAAGAATGAGTTCCGTCGTGAAGTCGAGGACGCGCTGGAGATATCCTCCGTCTTCTACACGGACATTCAATTGAACGAGATCGTGGAGACGGTATACGATCATCCGGCTGATTATATCGAGGCCTATGATACCTATCTCCGCCGCATTTTGAATTCAGGCAGTGCTGTGTACAATTCGGTGAGCGAGATTACGGTTTATGTGGATAATCCAACCTTGCTGTATTCCGGGGGCATTAATTATATCGATGACCAGGTGAAGGAAGAAGCTTGGTACAAGGCGATCGCGGGCAAGAACGTAACCCAGCCGATCGTGATGCGTACGGGCAAGAACGGTCAATTGGACAGCTTCAGCATCATCCGGAGCATGAATTATTTTAGCTCCCAGGATGACCATGCCAAGTATCTCAAGATCGATATGCGGATGCCCTCGATCCGGCAGATCATGAGCAATCTGAATGTACAGGGCAAAGTGTACCTGCTGAGCAGCGCCGGAAATATTGAATACACCACGGATCCGCAAGTCGATGTCATACAGGGTTCCGTACCGTACAGCGGCATCGTGCATGGCGACAACTTTCTGGAGTTTCATACCGATACGTTCACGACCAACAATCTGAACTCTTGGACGATCATGGCCGTGACGCCGGAGGATGTGGTGCTGCGCGACGTGCATCAGTCCTTGCGGTTCGTCATTGTGCTGACCTGCCTGAATTTTCTGCTCCCGACCCTCGTGATTGTCTGGATTAGCCGTTCTCTGAACGTACGTCTGGTACGGATACTCAAGCATATGAAGAAGGTCAAGAACCAGCATTACGACACGATCCAAGAGGCTGAGGCACGTGACGAGATCGGTCAGCTGACGGGTGAATTCAACCGGATGACCCTGCAGCTCAAGAGCTTGATTAACGACGTGTATGTGGCGGATATCCAGAAGAAGAATTTGGAGCTGCAGCGGCGGCACGCGCAATTGAACGCCCTTCAGAGCCAGATTAATCCGCACTTTCTCTTTAACGCCCTGGAGACCATCCGCATGCGCAGCCTGATGAAGGATGAGGATGAGACGGCAAAAATCATTCATAATATGGCCAAGATCTTCCGCAATTCTTTAGTTTGGAAAAAAGACATGGTGACGCTCAAGGAAGAAGTTGAGTTTATCCATTGTTTCCTTGAGATCCAGAAATACCGGTTTGGCGACAAAATCGATTATTCGGTACATGCGCCAGCCGAAGAGGGACACCTGCAAATACCGAAGATGGCCATCGTTACTTTTGTGGAGAATGCCAGCATTCATGGCATTGAGCCGCTCAAGCACGGGGGGCGCATTGAGGTTCATATTGCACGCGAGGGACAAACTCTTATCTGCAACATTCAGGATAACGGGGCGGGCATGTCCGCAGAGCAAGTAGAACGCATCTATCGCTACCTGGATACGGAGGACGAGATGGGCGAGCGGATCGGCATTCAGAACGTGATCTACCGGCTGAAGCTGTACTACGGAAGCCGGTTCCAGTTTGAAATCGACAGCTCGCTTGGACAAGGTACCCGGGTAAGACTGTCTATCCCCATCGAAACATAACGTCGGCAAATCCTGCTTGGCACTCCGGTTCGGAGTGACTATAAGCAGGATTTGTTCGTTAATCGGCAGGGGTGCAGTTGAGAAGGCTACCGATCTGCCATTTTTCACGACAAAAGATACGGTTCTATAGTTTTCTAAGTATCACCTAAAGATTGACGGGTGAAAATCGCTCCAGAGCTCTCTTATAATGAAAGTGCTTACAAATAAACGAGACCGAAAGGGGTAGGTCAAGAGCATGAACAAGAAATTTTGGCTGAGCTGTCTGACCGTGGTTATGATGGTATCGCTTCTGGCAGCTTGCGGCGGCGGTAAAGAGGCAGCGGATGACACACCGGCAGCCGGCGGCGAAGGCGAGAAGAAAGAAGAGAAGGTCACCTTCACCTACTTTAACTCAGCAGCAGGTAAAGACAAAAATACGAACGAGACCACCATCGGTAAAATTTTTGAGGACCAAACCGGCGTGAATTTTAAAATGGAACATCTGGTAGGGGACGAGAACACCAAGGTGGGAACCTTCATTGCCAGTAACGATTATCCCGATGTGATTGTACCGGGGAGCTCGATCGACAAGCTGGTCGGGGCTGGCGCCTTCATTCCGCTCAATGACCTGATCGATAAGTACGGCCCCAACATCAAGCGCGTGTACGAGCCGTATTACAACCTCATGAAGGCCGAGGACGGCAACATTTACTTCCTGCCGCTAAGCGCGGTTGTAGGCGAGTACACGTCGGCTCCCAATATCGAGCAAGGAGCATTCTGGATTCAACGCCGCGTCCTGAAGGAAGCGGGTTATCCGAAGATCAAGACGTTCGACGAGTACCTGGGCCTGATTCGCGACTACGTGAAGAAACATCCGGAGGAAGGCTTGACCGGATATCTGGCACTGACGACGCAGGATAAATTTTTTGCCTTGACCAATGCCCCAATGCACTTGGCCGGCTATCCGAACGATGGCGGGATCATCATTGACATGGAAACCCATGTAGCGAACGATTACGCGGACGATGACATTACGAAGCGTTACCTGCAGGAGCTGAACAAGCTGAATGCGGAAGGCCTGTTCGATAAATCCTCTTTCGTGGACAACTATGATCAATACCTTGCCAAACTGACTTCCGGTAAGGTTCTCGGCTTCTTCGACTATAGATGGCAGGTAGGCCAAGCGATGAACAACCTGCGCGAAACAGCCAATAAATCGGGTGACGACGATCTCGAATATATGGCGTTGCCGATTGTATACGATGAGAATACCAAGGATCAATATCTGGATCCACCATCCTTTGTTAACAACCGCGGTGTAGGGATCTCCGTCAGCGCGAAGGATCCCGAGCGCATTGTGAAGTATTTCAACAACCTGCTTACGGACGAGAACCAGATTCTGTCGAACTGGGGCATTAAGGACGAGACGTATTCCGTCGATGAGAATGGACGCTTCTACCGTACGGAAGAGCAGATTGTACAGACCAATACGGAAGCCTTCCGCGAGTCGTTCGGCTTCAAGTACTTTGAATACAACTGGCCTCGTTACGGCAACGGTTCTACGCTTCCTGACGGTAATTCCGTGGGTGCAGGACGCCAGCCTGAGGTTGCCAAAATGTCCTACTCCGAACCGGACAAGAAATTGCTGGAAGCATACGACATCGATTCCTTCTCGCAATTGTTTGCCGCACCGGACGACCGTCCATGGTACCCGGCTTGGAGCATTCCGATTGACCAGGGCTCACCGGCCCAAATCTTCACGCAGAAGAAAAGCGATTTACAGCGTAAATACTTCCCGAAACTGGTTCTTGCAAACCCTGCCCAGTTTGACGGCATCTGGAATGAATACGTGGGCGAGTTCAGCAAGCTGGATGTGAAGGGATACGAGGATCTGATCACCGAGGAAGTAGCTAAGAAAATCGCAAATGTCCAGGGACAATAATAGATGAAGGAGAGGTGATCAGGGGCGGACCACACAAAATGGTTGTATCCGTCCCTCCTCTTCTATAACAGCAAAATTGATAGGCTGGATAGGAAGGAGAAGAAACCGTGGATAATGCGAACCCGATTGGACCTGCAGAGACGAGGGCGTTGCGCGAAACGCCGGCGGTATCGAAAGGTTTCTTCAATAAACAACGGAAAAACGATACTGAATTAAACAATAAACCGCCAACAGGCGAAAAAGGCTTTTTCCAGAAGCTGCTGCAACAGAAGGCGCTGGTCTTCATGTCGATTCCTTTTTTGATATGGTTGTTTGTCTTTAAGTACATGCCTTTATGGGGCTGGACAATCGCGTTTCAGGATTTTAAACCGGCCAAGAAGATTTTCGATCAGCAATGGGTAGGCTTGCAGCATTTTACCTTCCTGTTTCAGGACGAACACTTCCTCAGGGTCATGCGCAACACGCTTGCCATGAGTTTTATCAACCTCGTCTTAGGTTTTGTGACGGCAATTGTGTTAGCGATTCTGCTCAATGAGCTGCGTAATTTGATGTTCAAACGAGTCGTGCAGACGATCAGTTATTTGCCCCATTTCATCTCTTGGGTTGTGGCTGCGAGCATTATTTCGACGGCCCTGTCCGCAGACGGCGGGATTATCAATGAACTCCTCATGTGGTTCGGGATGATTAAGGAACCGATCCTATGGCTTGGGGAAGGGGAATATTTCTGGGGAATACTCGGTGTTTCGGAAGTATGGAAGAATGTCGGCTGGAACACCATTATATATTTGGCTGCCATGACGATGATCGATCCCTCGCAGTACGAGGCGGCGGAAATCGATGGCGCCGGACGCTTTCAACGGATCTGGAACATCACCTTGCCGGGTCTGAAACCAGTATTCATCATCCTGTTGATTATGAATATCGGCAACCTGCTCGAATCCGGTTTTGAACCGCAATATTTGCTTGGCAATGGCATGAACGTGGATTATTCCGAGAACCTGGATATTTTCGTGCTGAAATACGGTATTCAGATGGGCAACTTCTCGCTCTCGATTGCAGCCGGTATGTTCAAGACGGTCGTCAGCTTCATACTCTTGTTCACGGCCAACCATATCGCGAAGAGACTGGGCGAAGATCGATTGTTCTAAGCGAAAGCTTGCGAGGACCGTTCTCTATCAGAAAACGTACAGGAGGATTCATATGGCGAAGATGTCAGATTCACCACGAGCTCATGCCCGGTTCAAGTCTCCTGCGGACCGGTTATTCGATACCTTTAACATGGTGTTTATGATCTGTCTCATGATTATCACGTTATACCCGTTCATCAATACGCTCGCGGTATCCTTCAACAATGCGACGGATTCGGTGAAAGGCGGCATTTATTTATGGCCGCGGGATTTCACGTGGGAAAATTATAAATATGTATTTAACGAAGCAACGATATTTCACGCTACCTTCATCTCGGTTCTGCGTACGGTGATCGGAACGATTACCTCGGTATTCTGCTGTGCCATGGTCGCCTATACGATCAGCCGTCCGGAATATGTGCTGCGTAAATTCGTATCGATTGCTTTCATCTTAACGATGTATTTCAGCGGCGGTTTGATTCCGAACTTCCTGCTGATTCGCGAATTGGGCATGCTGGGCACCTTCTCGGTGTACATCATTCCAGGCCTGATCGGCGTGTTTAACGTGATCGTCATCCGTTCCTTTATTGAAGGACTACCAGAAGGAATTCTGGAATCGGCCCGGATCGACGGCGCCGGCGAATTCACGACTTTCATGAAAATCGTGCTTCCGCTATGCGTGCCCGTGCTTGCTACGGTATCGCTGTTTACGGCGGTATCCCAGTGGAATTCCTGGTTTGACGTATTCTTGTACAACTCTTCATACAGTGAGCTTAGCACCCTGCAGTATGAACTGATGAAAATACTCCAGAATTCGAACTCATCGCTGAATTCGGGCAACGATTACGCAAGCCAGTTTGCAAGCTCCGAGAGCGGTGCGAATCAGGTTACGCCGACCTCCATTCGGGCAACGATGACCATTGTGGCCAGCGTGCCGATCATTCTGGTGTATCCGTTCCTGCAAAAATACTTCGTACAAGGGATGACTCTGGGCGGCGTGAAAGGCTGAGCTCCGGGAGCCGCTAATTTAAAGTACATCGTGCGAACTACTCCCTGTGCGCACGGTGCGTGGTCCGGGGCATGAATGGATGGCTGTCGACCAACCGATGCCTGTGGCATCACGATCATAACCATCAATCTTGCTATTATCTATAATTCAAGGAGGGACTGGATGTGTCCAACACGCAGCGAAATGAACCGAGGCTTAAGGAATGGTTCGCGAATGACTTTCTCATTGGAGCGGCCGTGAGCCCGCGGACGATCGAAACGCAAGAGGAATTGCTATCCTATCATTTCAACAGCATCACAGCGGAAAATGAAATGAAGTTTGTCAGCGTGCATCCGGCGGAGGATAGATATACGTTCAAGGATGCGGACCAGCTCGTCATCTTCGCCCGCAAGCATGGGATGAAGATGCGCGGCCATACGCTGGTGTGGCATAACCAAACAACCGACTGGCTGTTCGTAGACAAAAACGGGGACTTGGTGGATAAAGCCACGCTTTTTGAACGGTTGAAATCGCATACCGATACGGTCGTAAAGCGGTACAAGGATGATATTTACGCCTGGGACGTCGTCAACGAGGTAATTGCCGATGAAGGCGTCGAGCTGCTTCGTCCATCCAAGTGGTTGGACATTGCCGGTCCGGAGTTTATCTCCAAGGCATTTGAGTATGCTCATGAAGCCGACTCGTCCGCGCTGTTATTCTATAACGATTACAATGAGTCCCATCCGAACAAGCGGGACAAAATCCATACACTGATCAAGTCGCTGCTGGATCAAGGAACGCCGATCCATGGCATAGGATTGCAGGCACACTGGAATCTGTACGATCCGGGTCTTGACGATATCCGCGCCGCGATCGAGAAGTATGCATCGCTCGGCCTGCAGCTTCAGCTCACGGAGCTCGATGTGTCGATGTTCCGGTTTGACGACAAGCGGAAGGATCTGACCGAAGCGCCAGAAGAGCTTCTGGAGGCTCAAGCCAAGCGGTACGAGGCAATGTTCGGCATTCTGAAGGAGTACAGGGAACATATTACGTCCGTCACCTTCTGGGGCGCAGCCGACGATTATACTTGGCTGGACGATTTCCCGGTACAGGGACGGAAGAATTGGCCTTTCCTGTTCGATGAGCGGCATCAGCCGAAACCGGCGTTTCACCGGTTGGTGGAGCATACGATTAAGGTGTAAGGATACTAGGGCTTAAGCTATCATTTTATATAACAATAGCGATAATACAGGCGGCTGAAGACGCCATCAGTTTGTCATGATGCCGGTCCTTGTGGCCGGCGTCTGCATGTTCGAGCTTAAGGAAGCAGGCGTTGAAAACGGTGAGATGCTGGAGAGAAACGTTGACCTTGGACAAAAAGGGGGAGTTTACATTGAACAGCACTTTATATAAAGCGTGGCTGCAGTATGCGCCCATCAAGGACCGGGAGCTTGCCTCCGGATACAGCAGGCTGCTCGGCACGATTGTAGCGGACCTGCAGCAGTCGCGGGTTGTGAACGCTGCCATTGAGGAACTGAAGCGTGCGTGCCAATCCATGCTGGGGATTGTACCGGTCATCACGGTCGAGGCCCCGGCTTCATCTTATCTCGAGGTACGCATTCTTGCGGCAGCTGAAGCAGACATGGGAGAAATCGATGGGGTCGGCTCAGGCGGGGACAGATCAGGTCGAGATAGGGGCCGGATGGCAGCCCAGCTAGGCGCAGAAGGTTTTCAGCTGGAGCATTCAATCCAAGGGCAGCAGGAGAAGTTGGTATTGATCGGTGGATCCGGTAAAGGCGTATTATATGGGATGTTTCATTTATTGAGATTGCTGGCCTCTGACCAACCGTTAACTGGACTGAACGTAACCGAGCAGCCAGCGAACGGACTGCGGATGATCAATCAATGGGATAATGCCGACGGCTCGGTGGAACGCGGGTACTCGGGCAACTCGATTTTTTACGAAAACGGACGGTTTGCCGAAAATCTGGATCGCGTGAGAGATTACGCTCGTCTGTTGGCTTCCGTGGGTATGAATGCCATCTCCATTAATAACGTCAATGTGCACGAGATCGAGACGAAATTCATTACCGCGGAATATTTGCCGACGATTACGAAGATCGCGGATATCTTCCGGGAATATGGGATTACATTGTACTTGAGCATTAACTTTGCGGCTCCGCTGCATATCGGCGGCGTATCGACCTCCGATCCGCTGAACGAAGAGGTTCAGCAGTGGTGGAAGGACACGGCGAATGAGATTTACGATCATATTCCGGACTTTGGCGGCTTCCTGGTGAAGGCGGATTCGGAGCATCGCCCCGGCCCGTTTGCCTATGGCAGGGACCATGCCGATGGCGCCAATATGCTGGCTGAAGCCTTGGAGCCGCATGGCGGGCTCGTCATCTGGCGCTGCTTCGTCTACAACTGCATGCAGGATTGGCGCGACCGCAGCACAGACCGCGCACGGGCGGCCTATGATCATTTTACCCCGCTGGACGGCAGGTTTAAGGACAATGTGCTGCTGCAGATTAAGAACGGGCCCATGGACTTTCAAGTGCGGGAACCGGTATCGCCGCTGTTTGGCAGCTTGAAAGAGACCAGTCAAGTGCTCGAGTTCCAGGCCGCCCAGGAATATACCGGACAGCAGCGTCACGTATGCTATCTGGTGCCGCAATGGAAAGAGGTGCTGGATTTCGATACCTATGCGAATGGGGCGGGGTCCGAGGTGAAGAAGATCGTGAATGGTTCCCTGCACGGCATGAAATACAGCGGAATCGCTGCCGTTTCCAACATTGGAAATGATGAGAACTGGACGGGTCACACCTTGGCACAGGCGAATCTGTATGGCTTTGGACGTCTGGTCTGGGATCCGGAATTGTCCTCCGAGGAGATCGCGGAAGAATGGACGAGGTTAACCTTCGGTAATGACGACATGGTGGTCAACACGGTATGCGACATGCTTATGCAATCGTGGCCGATCTATGAAAGCTACACCTCTCCGCTCGGGGTGGGCTGGATGATTACGCGGCATACGCATTACGGTCCGGATGTGGACGGCTATGAATATTCAAGGTGGGGTACGTACCATTTCGCGGATCGGGACGGAATGGGCGTCGACCGCACGGTGGCGTCGGGCACAGGCTATACCGCACAGTACTTCGAACCGAATAGGGCTCGATATGATTCGCTGACGGATTGCCCTGACGAGCTGCTGCTGTTCTTCCATCATGTGCCGTATTCCCATGTGTTGAAATCCGGTAAATCGGTGATTCAGCATATCTATGATGCGCATTTTGACGGGGCGCAAGCAGCGGCTGGATTGCTTGAGGCATGGACCTCGCTGGAAGGAATGGTCGATCCGGAGCGTTTCGCTCAGGTGACGGACCGGCTGATTGATCAAGCCGAGCATGCGAAGCATTGGCGGGATGTAATCAACACATATTTCTTCCGTAAATCCGGCGTGCCGGATGAGCAGGGGCGGACGATTTATTAAGATCATTTATAACTGGACGTGGAAATTAGGGTGCCCCATCAGATGTTGGATCTGGTGGGGCATCTTTTTTTATGGCTGGATACTTTTCGAATGCCGAACCTTCTATGAGTATGTATTTTTACTACGGCATGAATCGTGCGGATGCTGAAGAAGTGCTTGGCACGGGCCAAGAGCATGTGCTGAAATAGGAATGGAAATTGGCGAGATCAAGGAACGATATGGGGAGTTATATGCGCCGTCACAGCCCGATGACATCCTGTTTTACTTCTATAACTATAAAAAAGGAAAGTTCCTTGAGAAAAATTCGCCCGAAACAGAAAAAGAGGCGCGGAATATTTTTATTTTTTCATCCATGTTTCATGAGGGGTATGCGGACACCCTGTTGTTTATGGATAGTTATTACGCATCCCTCTGGCAAATAAATAGCCTGCTTCCTATTCTTTGGCCCCCAGTCGTATGTTCTTAAGGTTAGGGGAAACTATTTAAAAAAGAAGTAGGCTATTTCTAAAATTTTTCTTAAATAAATGAAGCGCCCTTGGGCAAACGCACCTCGAAGATTGTACGGATCATGCTGCTCTGTGCGGAAATGGTTCCACCATGCTGCTCCACGATGTTTTTGGTAATGAAGAGTCCGAGCCCCGTGCTTCCCGTTTGATGGCTTCGTGCCCGATCGCCGGTGTAAAACATATCGAAGATATGCGGAAGCTCCTCAGGTTCAATACAATCCCCATAGTTGATGATTTGAACGACAACCTCATCGGCATCCACATATGCCTGAATGTCTATGAATTGGCCATCATTCCCATACCGGATCGCATTGGTGAGAAGATTCTCAAATACGCGTGCTAGTAAATCTCCATCTCCGCCTATAATCAGCTGCTCCGCAATGTTCATTCTGGAGGTAAGGCCGTTTTTTTCAAATATAGGATATAATTCCTCGTTCAGTTGGTTAAGCAGCTCATCGAGATTGATCATGTTCTTCTCAAGCTGGACCTTGCCGTAGTTCATTCGGGTGATTTCAAATAACTCATCGATAAGTTTCTCCAAGCGTTGAGACTTGGTGTAAGCGATATGGGCATAGTGCCTGGACTGCTCCGGAGTCAGCTGATTGTCTTTAAGAATGAAATCCAGATACCCGATAACGGAGGTCAGAGGTGTGCGCAAGTCATGGGCCAGGTTTAGAACCAGCTGATCCTTGCTGCTCTCAGCAGAGTCGCCCCGTTCTACGGCTTCCCGCAGGTTATCCATGGCTAAATTAATATCTCGCCCAATCGTACCGAACTCATCTTTGGACGTAATATGGACCCGATCAATGAAATTGCCGGCTGCGAGCTGATGGATCCCCTTGGAGATTTCTTTGAAGTATTTAGCATAAGGCTTGGTGAACAAGAAGAAAAACATGATGGCAAGCGGTACAAAAATAATTAAAAACGAGTTCACATCTCCAATTTCGTACCTCATGAAATATCGAATTCGAGTTAACGGATTCTCAAACAAAACTTCAGAACGATAGTACAGTTGGAGAGCTTTATAGATCCCAAAGGTAATACCGCCGGATGCAAGCATACTAGCCATGAGCAGCAGAATCATTTTAGTCCGAAAGCTAAATATCATGTTAGACATGGATGGTATAACCTACTCCCCATACCGTCTTGATCAGTTTATGCTTGTTGGTATCTTCCCCGAGCTTTTTCCGCAGCGTACGAATATGTACCATCACCGTGTTTCTGCCTTCATAGTAGTCTTCACCCCATACCTGCTGAAATATATGTTCGGCACTATGGACTTTTTTGGGATGCCTGGCGAGCAGATACAAGATATCAAATTCTTTTGGCGTCAATTCAATGGGCTTACCGTAGAGCTCGACCACTCGCTGATCCGGATAAATGACGACGCCCCCGATCTCCACGATAGGTTTATTCACTTCCGCTGCCGACTGACTCAACTGCTTGGTACGCCTGAGATGGGCGTTCACGCGAGCTACTAATTCCATGGGGTTGAACGGCTTGGTCATATAATCATCCGCCCCTCGCACCAACCCCTCGATCTTATCAAGGTCCGAGATTTTGGCACTGAGAAAAATAATAGGCAGTAAAAACTCTTCGCGAATTTGCCGGGTTACCTCATAGCCGTCGAGCTTGGGCATCATAATATCCAAGATGGCCAGATCAATCGGATACGTTTGAACCGCATGAATGGCATCCTGGCCATTGCGCGCTTTAATGCAGTGGTAACCTTCTTTTTTTAAATGCAACTCAATCAGATCCGCAATCTCGGATTCGTCATCCGCGATCAGTATGGTGATACGGCTCATTTTATTCACTCCCGTAAAATGATGATTACCTTTTGACCATGTTATATGAATCGTTCTAAAATCTCAATAAATGAATCGATCCCGATGTAAATCCGGATATAGTCGGGTTATATATTCCATAAGCTGGGCTTTATAGGGTGGGGGGCTATATGATATACTGAGAATAGGGTTAGAATAAGATGAAGTAATGTGATCAAGGGGGGAATGGGTATGACAGTCGAGAAACATGTACATGATGCATGCGCAGTAACCAGTGAACGGAAGAGCCATCATTCCGACAAAACGAAAAGCAATCTCGTCAGCCGGTTGAACCGGATTGAAGGACAGATTCGCGGTGTAAAGGGCTTAATTGAGAAGGATACGTACTGTGATGATGTATTAAACCAGATCTCCTCGATCCAGTCGGCCTTGAACGGCGTCAGCAAATTGCTGCTTGAGCATCATATGAAGAGCTGTGTGGTGGAACGCCTGCAGGAAGGTGACGACGAGGTAATTACCGAGCTGTTAACAACCATGAACAAGTTAATGAAATAATGGAATTCCTAGCTGGGGACGGTCTGGTTAAGATGAGTTTCCATGGAGCTGCCACCTTCTAAAGGTGGCAGTAAGTGTTTATTCAGGGTGAAGAATAGCGCATGGTTATGCGGTTAATTCATAGCGAGGACATAATTTTTCAAAAAAAATGAGAAAACCCATTGACTATATATAGGGTAGGGGGGTATACTAACATCAAGAAACGAGAACAACCAGTTCAAAACTTATTCCGGGCACGCTTTTAGAAGGGCTGCTCAAAATAAATTCATAACCCAAAGGAGAGATTGAACATGGAACAGGTAACAATAAAAGTAGAAGGTATGTCTTGCATGCATTGCGTCAATTCCATTGAGGGAGCTTTAAAGAATGAGAACATCGAGGGTCATGTGGATTTGAAGGCAGGCACGGTCTCCGTCAAATATGACGCAGGCAAAGTCAATGTGGATAAAATCAAAGAAATTATCGAGGAACAAGGATATAACGTAGTTTAACCAAACGGCACGAGGATGAAGAGGGGTGAGGAGAAGATGGGAGCAGGAACAACATTGGAACAGAAGAAAACGTCGCTGCAGTTAACGGGTATGACATGTGCCGCCTGTGCGAATCGGATTGAGAAGGGCCTAAATAAAATGGAAGGCGTCCAGGAAGCGAATGTGAATTTTGCGCTGGAAAAAGCGTCGGTTACATTTGATCCGAATGTGGTTACCGTCCAGCAGATGGAAGAGAAAATTGAAAAGCTGGGTTACGGAACAGCAAAGGAAACAGTGGACCTGCAGCTGATTGGCATGTACTGCGCCGCTTGTGCTTCGAAAATCGAGAAAGTGGTAAGCAAGATGCCAGGTGTTAATCAGGCCAACGTCAATTTTGCACTGGAGACGGCCCGGGTGGAATTCAATCCCGCAGAGGTAAGCCTTAGCGATATTCAACAGCGTGTGGAGAAGCTCGGGTATCAGGCGGTTTCCAAACAGGAGACGCTTGATCAGGAAGGTCACCGCAAGGAGGCCATCACCAAGCAAAAGCGGAAGCTACTCCTGTCGGCGATTCTGTCGCTGCCGCTGCTCTGGGCCATGGTGAGCCATTTCTCCTTCACCTCCTGGATCTGGATGCCGGATCTGTTCATGAACCCTTGGTTTCAGCTGATCCTGGCAACGCCGGTACAGTTTTTTATCGGAAAACAGTTCTACGTGGGAGCCTATAAGGCTCTTCGCAACAAAAGCGCCAATATGGACGTTCTGGTCGCACTCGGTACCTCGGCAGCCTATTTCTACAGTCTGTATTTAACGATCGATTGGGCCGCTGCCGGAGCAAATGTACACCATGGGCCCGAAATGTACTATGAAACGAGTGCGGTGCTGATCACGCTGGTCATTATGGGGAAACTGTTCGAATCCCTGGCCAAAGGCCGTACATCGGAGGCTATCAAAACCCTGATGGGGCTTCAAGCCAAAACAGCGCTGGTCGTTCGTGACGGTCAGGAAATGACCATCCCGGTGGAACAGGTCCTGGTGGGTGATCTTGTATTAGTGAAGCCGGGTGAGAAAATCCCGGTGGACGGTAAAGTCGTGGAGGGCACGTCGGCGGTAGATGAGTCGATGCTGACAGGTGAAAGCATCCCGGTTGAGAAAAAAGCGGGCGACGCCGTCATCGGCGCCACCATAAACAAGAACGGGCGCTTGACGCTTGAAGCGACGAAAGTAGGTAAAGAGACCGCTCTAGCCCAAATTATCAAGGTGGTTGAGGAAGCACAAGGCTCCAAAGCTCCGATTCAGCGGGTCGCTGATGTCATCTCCGGCATCTTCGTTCCGATCGTGGTCGGCATAGCGATTGTTGCCTTCCTCGTATGGTATTTCTGGATAGCGCCTGGTAATTTCGCGCAATCGTTAGAAATTGCCATTGCGATTCTGGTTATTGCTTGTCCGTGTGCGCTGGGTCTGGCTACACCGACCTCGATCATGGCGGGTTCGGGCCGTGCTGCAGAACTGGGCGTCCTGTTCAAGGGCGGGGAGCATTTGGAGTCTACCCATAAAATCAATACGATTATTCTGGATAAAACAGGAACAGTCACGAAAGGTAAACCCGAGTTGACCGATGTGGAAGTGAATAACTTAGATCAAGAGCTGTTCCTTCGTCTGGTCGGATCTGCTGAGAAGAGCTCCGAGCATCCGCTTGCTGAAGCGATTGTGGCCGGGATTGAGGAAAAAGGTACGCAGCTTCCGGCTGCCGAGCATTTTGAAGCCATTCCAGGTTACGGCATCCGTGCCAGCGTGGAAGGGCATGAGGTGCTGGTAGGCACACGCAAGCTGATGGCACAGCATAACGTACCGATTGATTCGATCCTCGGCAAAATGTCAGAGCTTGAAACCGAGGGTAAGACTGCCATGCTGACAGCGGTAGACGGCCAATATGCGGGTCTTGTGGCTGTGGCGGATACGATCAAGGAGACGTCCCGTGCTGCCGTAGCGAGATTGAAAGAAATGGGCATCGAGGTCATCATGATTACCGGTGACAATGAACGCACGGCACAGGCCATCGCGAAGCAGGTTGGCATCGACCATGTGCGTGCTGAGGTGCTGCCCGAAGGCAAGGCAGATGAAGTGAAGAAGCTCCAGCAGCAAGGTAAGAAGGTCGCCATGGTTGGCGACGGCATTAACGATGCGCCGGCACTTGCGGTTGCCGACATTGGAATGGCTATCGGAACAGGTACGGATGTGGCGATGGAAGCTGCTGACGTGACGCTGATGAAGGGCGACCTGAACAGCATTCCGGATGCCATCTACATGAGCCGCAAGACGATGAGCAACATCCGTCAGAACCTGTTCTGGGCGCTGGGCTATAACTCGCTTGGCATTCCGATTGCCGCCATCGGGCTTTTGGCACCTTGGGTGGCCGGGGCCGCCATGGCACTGAGCTCTGTATCGGTCGTGCTGAATGCCCTTCGCCTGCAGCGAATGAAGGTATAACGAAAGCAGACTGACCGTTCATATATAGTGTATGAAGCAACCTAGCAAGGATATGATTATTAGGGCGACTTGATGGGGGTGTAGACATTGGCAACGCAAAAATTCGCAGTGACACCCGGCTTTGAAGTGGGCGGAACGCTGTTCCGCCCGGATCAGCTGTCCGTATTGGGCTCCATCGTGGGTGAGGATGCCCGCATTGAGATGACTACCTTTAAACAGCTCTACGTGGAGATGGACGCAGAGCGGGTGGAAGAAGCAAAGGCTAAGCTGGAAGCCGCCGGACTTCAGGTTCATCCTGCCGGTTTTGTCTCCAAGAGCCTGATCACCTGCAACTTCTGCCGGGGGGCGGAGGATTCGGGACTGGATGTTGCGAAGATGCTGGATGAAGCGATCGCCGATCATCCTGTACCTAATCCGCTAAAGATCGGTTACGCCGGCTGCGCGCTCGGCACCAGTGAACCGCTGCTGAAGGATATTGCCGTTATTAAGATGAGAAATACCTATGATATCTATGTAGGTGGAGAGCCGAAAGGGTTGAAGGCTGCTCTGGCAAAGCCGCTGCATAAGGATTTAGCGCCGGAGCAGCTGGCCCCGATCATCCTGAAGCTGATCGTCGTCTATCAGGAGAACGGCAAGAAGAAAGAGAAGTTCTCGCGCTTCGTAGATCGCATGACACTCGATCAGCTGCGTCAACTCACGCTGGATGCGCGGATGGATACGGCAGGGTAACAAAAGGCTTGGAAGGCATCACCTTAGGGTGGTGCCTTTTTTTGTTAGCGGACGCCGCGTATTAGGGATCTCCTATTTCGTGCGACTTCATCAATTAGCTGCCCTTGTCTCGTCGGATCGGAATGGCGGATTTACCGAAGCGGTGATCTCACTCTTCGCCACTGGGAATGGCAGAGAAAGCGCGGCTCGCGCCTACTATGAATACCGGCTATTTCTCGTAACGGATACGCCGAAACGAGGATGGATATACTCTCAAGAGCACCTGAGGGTGCTCTTTTCTTCTATAGATTAGAAAGCGATATCCACTAAAATCCTTGCTTGGTTCGATCAAGCGATATTCACTTTGAGCGCATTGCGTCTTCTCTACTTGCGACGATGGGAATAACAACCAGATTGGGCATTTTATCGTGGTTGACGAGCGATATGAAAGGGTATACAATTTAGATTGTTAAAAGCTTTTAACTATTTAAATTTGTAATATATTTGTAAGTACTTCGTTGTGCATCGAGGTGATGAAACTGGATAAGAGGGAACAATTATCTAACATGGTGGCTCGTCAGATGATGACGCTTGTGGCGAACTATGCCAAGATTCTGGACAATGATTTGACCGGCCCCCAGTACTACGTGCTTCAGACTTTGGCGTATGAGGGGCAGCAGACCAGCTCGTATTTTGCCAATGCCTTGAATGTTACGCTGTCGGCTGTGACCAACTTGAGCAACAAGCTGGTCAGCAAGGGTTATATTGAACGGGTGGCGTCAATCGAGGACAGACGTCAGGTCTATCTTAAGATTACGGAGCAGGGCCGTGAAGTTGAAGCCCGGATGATTGCGAAGTACCGTGATTTGAATGAAGGCTTATGGTCGGATTTCTCGGATCAGGAGATGGATGTGTTGATCGCTTCATATGAGAAGATGATTGAACATCTGCAGCTTAAGATCGGGCAGTCCAATGAAGATAGCCAAACTAACGACTAATATATCAGGAGGTATTCTCATGGGGAGATTAGACAATAAAGTAGCAATCATTACGGGTGCAGCAGGTGGTATGGGTAAAGCTGACGCTCTTTTGTTTGCACAAGAGGGAGCTAAGGTTGCGATTACGGACCTTCAGGAAGACAAGATCAAAGACGTCGTAGCCGAGATTGAAGCGCTTGGCGGCAAAGCGATCGGATTCAAGCACAACGTAGCTTCTGAGGAAGATTGGGTTCGTGTTGTAGACGAGACGGTTCAAAAATTCGGCAAAGTCGACATTCTGGTGAACAATGCCGGTGTCTCCAATGCAACGCCGTTCATGGATTTGACGGTGGAAGGCTGGGAGAAGACGATGTCGATTAACGTTACGAGCATATTCCTCGGTCAGAAATATGTCATCCCACACATGATCGAAGCCGGGGGCGGTTCCATCGTCAACATCTCCTCCATTGCCGGCCTGACAGGCGGCAGCGGCGCTGGTCCCTACACGGCAAGCAAAGGCGCGGTGCGCATGCTGACTAAAGCCACAGCCGTTGACTATGCAAAGCATAACATCCGCTGTAATTCGGTTCACCCTGGCTACATTGAAACGCCAATGACCGTGGACTTGTTCAAGGATGAGCAAATGATGCAATGGTTCCAATCCCAGACTCCGCTTCCACGCTTGGGCAAAGCGGAAGATATCGCTCGCGGCGTATTGTTCCTTGCTTCGGATGAGTCTTCTTATATTACAGGTGTTGAGCTGCCGATTGATGGCGGATATTTTGCGAAGTAAGTCATTCTTCCATTGGCTTGTCTATAGGCTATAGACGGCAGAAATGTTCGTGATACTACTCGGTCAGACCTAATTTATCTTATCATCAAGGGGAGTGTTGTTTCATGTCCGATAACAAACAGATCGCTGTCATTACAGGCGCAGCCAGCGGGATCGGCAGAGCCAGCAGCTTGAAATTGGCAGAGAACGGTGCAAAGGTAGTGCTCGTTGACTTCAACAAGGAAGCCGGCGAAGAAACGCTGCGTTTGATCAAGGAACAGGGCGGAGAGGGAATCTTCGTGCAAGCGGATGTAACAAAAACCGAGGATGTTCAGAACTATGTGAACAAGGCGGTTGAAGCTTACGGCAGAATCGATTTCTTCTTCAACAATGCAGGCATCGTGCAGAAATTCTCGATGCTGGACGACATCGACGAGAACGAATTTGACCGTCAAATGTCCGTGAACGTCAAGGGCGTTTTCCTCGGTATGAAGTATGTACTGAAAGTCATGAAGGAGCAGGGCAGCGGACATATTGTCAATACCGCTTCCACGGCAGGTATCCGCAGCGAGCACAGTGCAGCCGCTTATTCGGCAAGCAAGCATGCGGTGGTAGGATTGACGAAGGGAGCAGCGCTGGAATACGTGAAGCAGGGCATTCGCGTGAACGCGATTTGTCCGGGCGGCGTTCAGACACCGCTTACGGCAGCGGTGGCCAAGTCCTTCATGGAAGGCGGCTACATGCCTGAGGAAGTGGGCAACATGCGGATGGGACGTCCGGCTGAGGCGGATGAAATCGCGAACGTGGTTGCCTTCCTGGCCTCCCCGGGCTCCAGCTACATGACAGGCTCGCTGGTTACAATTGATGGCGGATTGACGCTGTAATATATAAAGAAAAAAAGACCAGTCAAGCACCGGAATACCGGGTGTGACTGGTCTTTTTGGTACAACATTTATTTGATACCGACGACATTCGCCAGCAGCTCATATGAACGCAGGCGTGCCTCATGATCGTAGATGGCGGCTGCGACAATAATCTCGTCTGCGTTCGTCGACTGCTGGAACTCCTCCAACTGCGCACGTACGGTTGCAGGGCTGCCGATGGCGGAGAAGCTGAGCTGGCGCTTCACGATGGCCTGCTCCTGCAGGTTCCACAGATCATCCATGCTGTCCACCGGCGGGCTCAGCTGGCCGGTACGGCCGCGGATGATGTTCAGGAACTGCTGATACGGCGAGGTAGCCAGACGCTGCGCTTCCTCGTCCGTGTCGGCACAGATTACGTTCACGCCGATCATGGCATACGGCTTGCTCAGCTCGGATGAAGGGCGGAAGCTGGTACGGTACAGATCGAGAGCGGCCATCAGATAATCCGGAGCAAAGTGGCTTGCAAAAGAGAACGGAAGCCCCAGCTGGCCTGCCAGCTGCGCACTGAAACCGCTGGAGCCGAGCAGCCAGATCGGTACATGCAGGCCTTCACCGGGAATCGCCCGGATACGCATGGACGAGCCTGAGGTGGGCTGGAAGTAATTCCGCAGCTCGCCGAGGCGATCCGGGAAATCCTGCCCGTCGCTGCCCGGACCGCGGCGGAGTGCCCGGGATGTGAGCTGATCCGATCCCGGCGCACGGCCAAGACCGAGATCAATCCGGCCGGGATACAACGATTCGAGGGTCCCGAACTGCTCGGCTATGACCAGGGGAGCGTGGTTCGGCAGCATAATGCCGCCGGATCCGACGCGGATCTTGCTCGTGCCCCCGGCGACATGGCCAATGACGACCGAAGTGGCCGAGCTGGCGATCCCCGGCATATTGTGGTGTTCGGCAAGCCAGTAGCGGTTATACCCCCACTTCTCGGCATGCTGGGCCAGATCGAGTGTATTCCGCAGCGACTGTGCAGCGGTGCTGCCCGCTGTAATTGGGGCGAGATCCAGGATGGAAATAGGGATATCGCGAAGCGTTTTGGGCGCTGTATGATCAAGATGGGGTTCTGTCATATGGGTTGACCTCCTTATTCGTGCGCGGCACGGTAAGTTTTTATATAGGGAGAAGACATCCGTCTGGATGCTGGAAAATATGAAATCTATTATCGATAGTTGATATCCCCATATAACGAACATTATATACCTACTTAATCCATAAGAAAAATGTACATCGAAGAACCTTCACAGAAGCCAGACCGCATTTAGAGGATATTTTTCTTGCGATTATCGAATGGTTCAGCTTCGCTGAAAGCTTACAGCTTCGATAATCTAAAGAAAAATGTACATCGAAGAACCTTCACAGAAGCCAGACCGCATTCAGAGGAAATTTTTCTTGCGATTATCGAATGGTTCAGCTTCGCTGTAAGCTTATAGCTTCGATAATCTAAAGAAAAATGTACTTCGAAGAACCTTCACAGAAGCCAGACCGCATTTAGAGGAACCTTTTCTTGTGTTATATAACTGCTCCATATAATATATGCTTTTATTCTGATCTAATTATCGGTGAATCCATTCGGTGTATTTATGACGGAGCTTTGGCAAGCTTTTTGTTAAGAAGGTAATAATAGCAAAACAACGCAGCCTTGACGGCTGCGCTGTGGAATGTTCAGATTATGTTGGTTTTGTTCATTTTGTTTCACTTGGAGGCTCAATCCGCTCCATCCCGTTCATGTAAGGTCTGAGCGCCTTTGGAATGAGGATCGAACCGTCGGCCTGCTGATGGTTCTCCAGCAGCGGGATGAAAATTCGCGGCGAAGCGACGGCTGTGTTGTTCAGGGTGTGGCAGTAGCGCAGCTTGCCTTCTGCGTCCCGATAGCGGATGTTCGAGCGACGCGCCTGAAAGTCGAGCAGATTCGACGACGAGTGAGTCTCCCCATAAGCCCCGCGGCTTGGCATCCATGTCTCGATGTCGTATTGCTTGTACGTTTTCTGCGACATATCCCCGGTACAGACGGCAACGACACGGTAAGGCAGTTCGAGCTTCTGTAGCAGCTCCTCGGCATTGGCTGTGATCTCTTGCAGAAGCTGCTCCGAGGCTTCCGCGCTGGCCTCGCAAAGAACGACCTGTTCCACCTTCGCGAACTGATGCACACGATACAGGCCCTGGACGTCCCGGCCGCCCGAGCCGACCTCGCTCCGGAAGCACAGCGATGCTGCTGCCAGGCGAATCGGCTGCGTCACATCGACGACTTCACCGCTATAGAACGATACCAACGGCACTTCCGACGTACCGACGAGCCACTTATCTTGCTCCATAATTTGAAAAGCCTGATCTTGACCAAGCGGGAAGAAGGCTGTGTTCTCCATGGCCTCCGTCCTAACGGTTAACGGTACGTCCATAAGGGTAAAACCCTTGGCGACCAGCATATCCACTGCAAGCTGCTGGACGGCCCGATGCAGCATGGCGCCGATGCCGGTCAGGTAGTAGCTGCGTGTGCCGGCGGTTTTGACGCCGCGGGGAATGTCGATCATCCGGTGCAGCTCGCCGAGCGTGACATGATCCCTGTATTCATAATCAAACACGGGGGGCTCGCCAACCCGTCTGACCTCTACATTGTCCTCATCCGAAGCTCCGACTGGCGTATCCGGCGAAACGATATTCGGTACAAGGATGAGCAGCTTGTTGTAGGGGTCGTCAACCTCCCGGTATAACGCTTCCTGCTTGCCCAACTGATCGTTGATGTCCTTGACCTGCTGCTTCGTCCGCTCGGCTTCTTCCTGTTTACCTTGTCGCACGAGCGTGCTGATCTCCTGCGAGATGGCATTGCGCTGCTGCCGCAATCTCTCCACGGCCAGCAGCAGTGTCCGGCGCTGGTCATCCAGCCGGACAAGTTCGGCAACCGACAGGGCGATGCCTTTCTGGTCAGCCACTCGCTGCAGTTCTTCCTGATTTTCTGTGCTCTCTCTGATCCATTTCATATCTAGCATAATCACCGCGCTCCTTCTTCTGAAAAAAATAAAAAAGCGTCCTAGTCCATATGGGACGAGGGACGCTTATGCGCTCGCGGTGCCACCCAAATTGATTGAACCGTAACCTAATCACGAAACAGGTTGGTCCGTGTTCAATCCACTTTGATTCCGCGGTAACGGGCGGGTCCGGTTAACTTAGGGAGATGTCTGATCGATTATAGGATCAGATCCCCTTGACGAGAACGCCTCGGAGTTGGAAGCTCTTCATCGGCCTGATGTTAATATTGTTGTTCAGTATACCGCATGAGGTGTCTTTTATACAAGGGGCTCATTGGATTTTTGTACGCTGTTACATCGACGCCGCTTTCTTCGCAGCTGCCCGCTTCCATCCGGCAGGCTGCTCCGCATCCCAGCGGAAGGTCCATGCGGCTGCGCCGAGGATAAGGACCGTGAAGCCCGCAAGAATCATGAGGGGCATCCAGATGCCAGAGATATCGCCTTGCGGAGAAACGGCAATGGACATGGCATCGACTAGGTAATGGAACGGCTGCAGCTGACCCAGGATGACGACCCATGCGGGTGCATGTTCTAACGAATAGAAGGCTTCACTTGTCAGCAGCATCGGAAAGCTTATCAGGTTCGAGATCATGTTGACATTGTTCTCGTCCCGAGAAAGGTTGGCTGCCAGAAAACCGAGTGCGGTAAAACAAATGGTGCCGATCAGAAGAACAAGCAGCATCAGCGCAAGCCCTGTCAGGCTTAGCTTCACCTCGAGCATAAATAGACTCATGAGGATGACGCACACGCTTACGAGCAGTGCCAGCACGGTTCGTGCCCCTGTCATTGCGGTAATGAACGAGACAGTGCGAAAAGGTGTTACCCGCAGCAGCTTATAGATGCCGCGGTTGCGTTGGGCCATGACGTTAAAGGCGGTAACCATCGTGGCCCCAAACAAAATGTTCGTTGTCAGCACGCCCGCGAGGAGTCGGTGAGAATAGGCTGCGTCGTTGAAATATAGTCCCAATCCGATCAGCATAGCAATGGGAAAAACGATGTTCCAGACCAGGGTATGGGTGTCGCGGAACATACTCCGCAGCATGGTGGTCATAATGATTCGCATATATATTCCTCCTAAGGTTTTTATTATTCTGACCGGCCTTTATTCCTGATCATCGGTCAGTTGGATATACAGTTGTTCGAGGCTATCTGTTCGGTAATAGCCGAGGAGCTCTTCCGGCGTGCTGGAAGCTTTCACCCGCCCATCACAGATGAGCACCAGCCGGGAAGCGAGTTTATGAACCTCCTCCATGTCATGCGAAGTGAAGACAATCGAGGTGCTCTTGTCTGCCAGAGAACGGATCAGCTCTCGGATATCCCGGCGTGCCCGTGGATCCAGTGCTGCGGTAGGCTCATCGAGGAACAGCAGCTTGGGTGTATGGATTAGCGCTATGGCAATGGCGAGCCGTTTCTGTTGGCCTCCCGAGAGCCGAAGCGCATCGGTTTTGGCAACATCCGCAAGCCCGCAGCTTCTAAGATGCTCGATGAGCTCCGCATCCTTGAGCCGCTTGCCATAGAAAGCAGCGAACATTCGCAGATTCTCAAGGGCGGTAAATCCCGGAAAGAAGGGAGCGGACTGCAGCTGAAGCCCGATGTGCGGGGCAGGATCCGTAGTCCAGTAGGTGACCGTGCCGATATCGGGTCGGCGCAGCCCCAGCACCAAATCCAGCGTCGTTGATTTCCCCGCGCCGTTCGGCCCGATGATCGCAAGCACTTCACCTTCTCGTATATCTAGAGCCACATCATGTACGACCGTTCGCTGACCATAGGTTTTTCTTAAACCTTTCGCTTGAATGAGAGTAGGTAACATCATCTCGTATTCACGCTCCTTGTTAACCAATGTTATATATCCAATATTGGATATTGACCGGAAATGAAAGCCGCAGCTGATGCTGAGGCTTATTCTTGAACGAGTGTTATGATCTTGTTGAGAAAGGCGATGTCTTGTTCCAGGCTTGAGATCGCATTATCGAAGGTAGCAAGAGCGATCTTCGATAAGCCGTACTGTCCCTTGATTTCTTTACCTGAACGCCATTGTGCCAGCGATTCTTCCACTTGCTTGCGGTTTTGCTGCAGCAATTCCACCGCTTCCTGCTTGGGAATGTTCTCGATCCAGACCAATCCAAGAGAGAAGTCGGATTTGACGGTATGGGGAGGAAGCGTCAAGGTTTCGCGGATCATCTTCTGGAATAACTTCTCGCCTTCATCCGTAATACTGTAAATTTTGCGAAGTCTCGCACCGGTCCGCTCTTCAGCGGTGGCTGCAATCAGACCGTCGCTTTCCATCTTGTTAAGTGCATAATAGATGGAGCCGGACAGAATATTCGTCCATAGGTCCATGCGGCTGGCCTGAATAAGCTGCTGAATTTCATAGCCATGCATCGGGCGCTGGCGCAGGAATGAGAGCAGGATGAGGTTGGTCATGTTGGGTCACTTCCTTAGGATGTGTAGGTGAAGAATAATTTCATAACTGGATATCCAACGTTGGATATGTAATGATTGTAATTATAAGTACGATGGAATGATTTGTCAACAACCTGCGGAAAATAGGTAAATGTCATATATGGAGTGTAGGAGGATGACTTTGTTCAGAACGATTGCAGCTGCTGCAGTGCTGCTTTAAAGCATATCCTATGCTTAATCATGGTAATGATACTATAATATAGGCAAAGATTCTGAATCGGAATGTGTTCAGCAGGAGGATTGTCGTTTTGAATGACTTGTTGAAGCGGGAGCATGACATCATCAAGGTCTGCTTGTTAGCAGGAAAAATCATGTTGCAAAGCGGTGCCGAGACCTATCGGGTCGAGGATACGATGATGCGGATCGCCGCGGCTTTCGGCGTGGAGAACAGCCACAGCTATATGACTCCGACCGGGATTATCTTCTCGGTGGAGGAGCCTCAGCATATTACGCGGCTTATTCGTATTTCGGATCGGACAACCAATCTCGATAAGATCGATCAGGTCAACAGCGTGTCTCGGAGCATAAGCCTCGGTGAGCTGACGATTGAAGAGGCTCATAGGGCGCTTGAGAAAATCGAACATGAGCAGGCGATATATCCGACATGGCTGCTGATTCTCCTGTCAGCGATCGCAAGCGGCTGCTTCCTCATTATGTTTCGCGGCGTCTGGCCGGATTTCGTACCGGCGGCCATTGCGGGCGGTCTTGGCTTCTCCTGCTTTCTATTCATGCATCGGGTCATACCGGTGCGATTCTTCGCCGAATTCTCGGGAGCGCTGGTCATCGGCATAACCTCCGTATGGATGATCAAATACGGATTCGGCCATCAGCTGGATACGATCATTATCAGTTCCGTGATGCCGCTGGTACCGGGCTTGCTGATCACGAATGCCATCCGCGATTTAATGGCGGGGCATCTGATATCCGGCTTGTCCAAAGGCGCGGAGGCTTTTGTTACGTCCTTTGCCATCGGAGCGGGAATTGCGTTTACGTTATCATTCTAAGAGATGTGTGAGTGGAGGTGAAGATGGTGGCAACCTTTTATATACAGCAGCTCATCACGAGTTTTGTTGCTTCGGCGGCCTTCGGGATCATATTCAACGTACCCAAAAAAGCACTGCTGCAGTGCGGGTTTGCCGGCATGGTGGGCTGGCTGCTCTACATTATGCTGCAGAACATGATGGTTGAGCCGGTGACGGCCACTGTGTTTGCGGCTTTTTGCGTGACGATCATCAGCCATTTTTTCGCCAAAAAATACAAGACGCCCATTATCGTGTTCAGCGTGTCGGGGATTATTCCGCTCGTACCGGGCGGAGTCGCCTACAATGCCCTTCGGCATGTCGCCCAGAATCAATTTGATCAGGCTGTTCAGCTGGGAGCGCAGGCCTTCATGATTTCAGGCGCCATCGCCCTGGGTTTGCTGCTATCGGAGGTGACCAATCAGATCATTCGGAAGTGGTCGATATCCCGGAGAAGAGCTGGAAAACCCAATTCGACCGGCTCGTAAGCTCTCGCGATTCCAAAGAGACTTAACAGATCAGGACGAGGAACAAGTTCGGATATTTTGGCCTTGCAGCTGCTTACTGTCCGTATCTTTCGCTTAACTGCGGGGGATACGGTTTTTTTGAGTGCACTGAAGGGTATGTCCCCTGCGTGAATATTTTTACATAAGTTTCATGTTATTCCTTTTTATTGTCCAAATCCTCGCTGTACTATATAATCTTTACTGCATGAAATGAAACCGCATTCACATCTATCCTATCTATCGATATCGTCTACTGACGACATTTGAAGATTCCTAGTCTACCAAAGAAGAGGGATGTCCATGCAGGAGTTGACGCTGCATCTGTTCGAACGGATGGGCATGCTGCTCATCCTGACGTTTATACTGACGAGAATTCCGTTGTTCCGCCAATTGCTGGACCGCAAAGAGATGTCTGGCACGCGAATGTTCATCTATTCCTGTCTGTTTGGCCTCTTCGGTATCCTCGGGGTGTATGCAGGCGTTGTGGTGGAGAATGGCGAGTCGAGCTCCTCCTTCTGGCTGATGCAGCTGACGGAGGAGCAGGCCCTGGCCCATTCCGCTCTGGTTGGCGTTGTCATTGGCGGGCTGATCGGCGGGCCCCGCGTTGGCATCGGGGGCGGGCTTTTGGCGGGAGCCCATCTGCTGTATATCGGGGGCTACACGGGGCTGGCAGGAGCTATCGCCGTACCGCTTACGGGTGCCCTGGCCGGGGGCGTGGCCCGATTCTTCTCGCAGGAGCGGGTTATCTCGCCGGCAAAAGCGTTATTCGTGGGGATGTTCGCCCCGATCTTGCACATGGGGGTTATTTTGATCTGTTCAGATGAGCCGGACCGCGCGGTTGAGCTGGTCAACCTGATCGGTCTCCCGATGGTGCTGACCAACAGCATTTCCATTGCGATCTTCACGACGATGCTGCGGGTTGCGCTCACCGAGGAAGAGCGGGCAGCCGCTTACGAGACGGAGAAGGCATTCCATATCGCGGAAGCGGCGCTGCCGCATCTGAAGCAGGGCTTGACGTACCGTACGGCACAGGCCGTGGCCACCTTGCTGCTGCGCGAGCTGAAAACAACGGCAGTCGCCATTACGGATACGGAGCGGTTCCTGGCCCATGCCGGTGCCGCCAGCCGTACCATTGATCCCGGAGAAGAGATCACATCCGACTTGACCAAGAATGTCATTGCGACCGGCGAGCTTCGGATCATAGAGAACGCGGAAGATATTCAGCCCCGTCATTCGGCGCTCGGCGCCGCCATTCTTGTCCCGATGATCGAGGGTCACGAGATTGTAGGCGTCATTCATTTCTATTTCAAGCGACCGCAGGATATTCGGCGCGTTGAGCTGGTCATGGCTCAAGGGCTTGGACAGCTGATTTCTTACCAGCTCGGGGCCACGGCCCACGAGAAGATAAGCCATTTAATGAAAGAGGCGGAGCTTAAGCTTCTGCAGGCGCAGATCAATCCGCATTTTCTGTTCAATACGCTCAATGCGATCCATTCGTTGATCCGGAGTGATCCGCTGCTGGCAAGACATGCCACGATGCAGCTGGGGGCGTTCATGCGCTTGAACGTCAAGGTCATGGCCTCCCGCAGAACGACCATTCGTGAGGAAATGGAGCTGTTGAATGCCTATTTGGACATTATTCAAATCCGGTTTGAGGATCAGTTCACGTTTGAATGCCAGCTGGATCCGGTGCTGGGCGAGCTTATGATTCCGCCTGCAACGCTGCAAATGCTGGTGGAGAACAGCATTAAGCACGGCTTGCGCGATAAAGCGAGCGGGGGCATCATCCAGTTGACCCTAAAGCGGGCGGGCGATATGGCGGTTGTACAGCTGCGGGACAACGGGGCAGGTATCTCCCCTGAGGTGCTGGACAGCCTCGGCGAACAACCGATCATCGGCAGCGAGGGTACGGGGAACGGAATTTACAATATCAACCAGCGTTTAATCAGCATGTTTGGCAAGGAAGCCAGACTCATCGTAGAGAATCTTGCAGAGGGCGGATGCAGCATATCCTTCAGCATCCCCTGCAGTCTATCGGAAGGGAGCCGGTACCGTGAAGCGAATTAAAACGATGATAGCGGAAGACGAACGATTGGCAAGGGAGGAGCTGGCTTACCTGTTGGAACAGGAGCCTGATATCGAGCTGCTTCCTTATGCCACGAACGGCCGGGAGCTGCTCGAGCTGGTTCCCTTACGGCAGCCGGATGTCGTCTTTCTCGACGTTCATATGCCGGAGCTGGAAGGATTGCAGGCTGCGCGGATGCTGAAGGCCTCCCCGATCTCGCCCTTGATTGTCTTTACGACAGCCTATGACGAGTATGCTGTCGAGGCGTTTGGTCTGAATGCGATTGATTATCTGCTGAAGCCTTACAGCCATATGCGATTAAAGGAAACCCTGCAGCGAATTCGCAGCAGGGTTCATGAAGGGCAAGTCTCCCCAAAGCAGGAAGCTTATGATGTCGCCCCCCAGATAGCTCCGTATCCATCCACTGAGGCTGCTGCCCGCAGTATGCGTGGCAAGCTGCTATTCGATGATGGGGACAAGCATGTGCTCGTCGATCCCGAGGCGATACTATACGCGGTGCGCGAGGAGCGGGTCATCCGCATATGGACGGCGGAAGGCCAGCGGATTACGAGCAAAAGCACGTTGCAGGAGCTGGAGGAGAAGCTGGCGGGTTACTCGTTCTTTCGTCCTCATCGCAGTTACCTGGTTAACGTGAACCGGATTGCGGAGCTGTCCCCTTGGCAGAACGGTGCTTACAATATTGTGCTAAAGGATGAGCAGCGGACGATGATTCCCTTGTCGCGGGAAGCCGCCCGGGATTTGTTCCGGTTGCTTAGAGAGGCGTAGGGAGAAGCGCGTGAGGACGGTGGTTGTCTCCCGGTTCAGGCGGCATATCCGCCTTTTCGCGCACCCTATCGGACGTTTCGCGCAGGAGCTGTGGTCGCAGACAATCCTCCTGTATATAATCATTCTAAAGCGCTTTCATATATGGGAGACGCAATAGAATCCTTGATCGTTAATGGAGGGAAAGGCAATGGAAGAAAAAAGCTATACCGAAGTATGGCATTCTGAAAAATTCAAAACGCTGCTCTCCCGCAAGAAACGGTTCATTATTCCGATGACCGTCTTTTTTCTTCTGTTTTACTTTGCACTGCCGATTCTTACTTCGTACACCGACGTGTTGAACCACCCGGCGATTGGCCCGATCACGTGGGCATGGGTATTTGCATTCGCGCAGTTCATCATGACATGGGTCTTGTGCATCCTGTACTCCCGCAAGGCGGCCCAGTTTGACCGTATGGTAGACGATATTAAAAAGGATATGGGGGCGTAATCGACTATGGCTATCGCGTTGTTTTGCGGAATTGTATTTCTCACGCTGATCATAACGTATTACGCTGCCAAGAAAACAACCAACACCAGCGACTTCTATACGGCAGGCGGAGGTCTCAAGGGCTGGCAGAATGGGACAGCCATTGCCGGCGACTATATGTCTGCTGCCTCCTTCCTTGGCATCGCAGGCTCGATCGCGTTAGTTGGCTTTGACGGCTTCTTCTATAGCATCGGTTTTCTCGTGGCTTACCTGGTGGTGCTGTACCTTGTTGCCGAGCCGCTTCGGAATCTCGGGAAGTATACGGTGGCGGATATGATTGCCGCTCGTTTCTCCGACAAGAAAGTGCGCGGCGTTGCAGCGCTGAACACGATTTCCATCTCCATCTTCTACATGATCGCACAACTGGTTGGAGCAGGCGCGCTGATTAAGCTTTTGCTGGGACTGGACTATGTTACGTCCGTGCTGATTGTCGGCGTGCTCATGACCATCTATGTTGTCTTCGGCGGCATGCACGCCACGAGCTGGGTTCAAATCTCGAAAGCTATACTGCTCATGGCCGGCACGTTCATCATCTCGCTGATCGTATTCGCCAAATTCGATTTCAGCCTGACCCAGATGTTCCACCATATGAAGACGGCCACCCCGCTGCAGGAGGCATTCCTGAACCCGGGGAATAAATACAAAATCCCGCTGGAGACGCTGTCGCTCAACCTTGCCCTAGTACTGGGCACGGCAGGTCTGCCGCATATTTTGACCCGTTTCTTTACCGTTAAGGATGCTAAGACGGCACGCAGCTCCGTGGTATACGCTACCTGGATTATCGGCATCTTCTATGTCATGACGATCTTTCTCGGTTTCGGGGCTGCCGCTTTCGTAGGCGCGGCGGATATTACCGCGGTCGATAAAGCGGGCAACATGGCTGCGCCGCTCCTGGCCAAAGCGATTGGTGGCGACTTCCTCTTCGCGCTCATCTCGGCGGTTGCGTTCGCGACGATCCTCGCGGTGGTGACGGGGCTTGTGCTATCCGCCGCATCGGCTTTCGCCCATGATTTCTACGGCCAAATCGTGCGCCGCGGCGAATCGTCGGAGAAGGAGCAGCTGAAGATGGCACGGTATGCATCGATTGGCGTATCCATTGTCTCCATTCTGCTCGCATTGTTCGCTCAGAAGATGAACGTGGCATTCCTTGTCTCGCTAGCTTTCGCCGTTGCGGCCAGCGCGAATTTGCCGGTCATCCTGTTCACGGTGTTCTGGAAGAGGTTTAATACGACAGGCGCGGTTACCGGGATGCTGACAGGATTGATCAGCACGGTGATTCTTGTGGCGCTTAGTCCGAATATATGGGATCCGGCCGGCAAAGCGATTTTGATTGGCGATCCGATCTTCCCGATGAGCAACCCGGGCATTATCTCCATTCCGCTTGGCTTCGTGGCAGCTTATATCGGGACGCTGCTATCCTCTTCCAAGGATGAAGCGAAGTATGCCGAAGTGCTGGTCAAGGCCAATACGGGCGCGTAATCCGGATTCAATTCATTGACCAAAAAGGGTGTATCCAGCTGCTTAGCAGCACAGGGGATCGCCCTTTTTTTGTCATTTTATCGTAAAATAAAGGAATAACAGGACAGGACTTTGAGGCTGAAGCGGAAGGAGGCATGCAAATGAACATATCCGGCATCGTTTTTTTTCTGGCGATTGTGGTCGGCACGTTAATGATTACGTATTATGCCGCCAAGCGGACAACAAGCACGAATGATTTCTATGCAGCGGGCAATCGCCTGAGCGGGCTGCAAAACGGCTTGGCCATTTCCGGTGACTATATGAGCGCGGCGTCCTTCCTTGGCATCGCGGGCTCCATTGCTGTGTACGGCTTCGACGGCTTTTTCTATTCGATCGGCTTCCTCGCCTCCTATGTGATCGTGCAGTACATCATCGCCGAGCCGCTTCATAACCTGGGAAGGTACACGATGGCGGATGCAGTGGCGGTGCGGTTCAGCGAGAAACGGCTGCGCGGATGTATCGCCGTCAACAACATGATGATCACCGTCTTCTACATGATTGCCCAGCTCGTTGGTGCCGGGTGGCTCGTCCATTTGCTGTTCGGGCTGGAAACGTCGCTTGCCATCGTGTTGGTCGGAGGCTTAATGACCGTCTACGTCACGTTCGGCGGCATGCTCGCAACTTCCTGGGTGCAGATCGTCAAGTCTATTTTGCTGGTCAGCAGCACCTTTATCGTGAGTCTCATCGTACTGGCAAGGTTCGATTGGGATCTGCTCGGCTTATTCGAATCCATGAAGCGGGCGACCCCATTGCAGGAGCGGTTTCTGATGGCGGGTAACATGTTCGACCACCCGCTAGACATGCTGTCGTTTAATATGGCGCTGGTGTTAGGGACAGCGGGACTTCCGCATATTATTGCGCGTTTCTACACGGTAAGAGACCCGCGTACGGTCCGTTCTTCGGTAAAAACGGCAACGTTTACGATCGGCATCTTTTATGCCATGACCATATTTCTTGGTTTTGGGGCGGCTGCCTTCGTCGATTGGTCCGTTTTGTCAGAGCGGGTTGAGCTGGCGGCGCCGCTGCTCGCAAGCGCATTGGGTGGCGAATTCTTAATGGCCTTTGTATCGGCTGTTGCCTTCGCAACCATATTGGCCGTGATCTCGGGGCTTGTGCTGACGGCATCTTCCGCATTTGCTCATGACGTCTACAGCATCATTTTCCGCAGAGGACGGGCGACCGAGGCACAGCAGATGAGAGTGGCTAAGCTTTCGGCCATCGTGGTTGGCACCGCTTCGATTGTGCTCGCCCTCGGCGCGCAGAAGCTGAACGTGGCATTCCTCGTTTCGTTTGCGTTCGCGGTAGCGGCCTCGGCTAATCTGCCGGTGCTGCTGTTCACGCTATTTTGGCGGAGATTTAATACGTATGGGGCCATGTCGAGCATTGCGGCCGGATTGGTATCCTCCTTGCTGCTCATGGCCGTGGGGCCTAACGTGATGGATCCCGGGGCCGGCTGGATCCGGGCGGAAGCGATCTTCCCGCTCAAGCATCCGGGCATCGTGTCCATTCCGATTGGTTTCGCGGGCGGCATCCTCGGTACTCTGCTATCCGGTAAAGTCGGCTCAAGCGGCCAATTCGAGACGATGCAGGCCATTGCCCATGTGGCCCCTAATGAGATTCGTACCCGCGAGCCGGGATGACAGAGCACATAAAAATGATGAAGGAGAGGCAGGGGATAACAGTGAAGCAGGATTGTGTAATTGTCCCCTGAACTACCGCTTAAACCAGATCAAGCAGCTGACTGGCAAAAATCCGCGCCATGTGCTGGATCTGTTCGAATTGCTGTGCGGGCTGATGTGGAGAAAATAGTGAAGCTTTATCATTTAGGTTTCAGCAGCTTGCCAAACTCAGAGGGATAACAACCGACATATTCCCTGAACAGATTGGTAAAATGCCGGGTGCTGTAATATCCGACTTGCTCTGCTGCCTCATTGACCTTCATGCCGGGGATAGACAGGAGTTCCTTCGCTTTCATCATCCGCAGCCGGGTTACGTATTGGCTAAAGGTTACCCCCATTCGTTTATGAAAAAGGGTGCTGAGGTGGTTTGGTGAAACCTCGAACCGCTCGGCCACGGCGGAAACGGTAATATCACCGCAAAAATGCGCCTCCAAATAAAGGACGACCTCTTCAAACCATTCTTTGGCTGTGGGGTCACCCTCGGATTTTTTGCGGAGCAGCCGGGTCCCTGTTTCTTCATAAAGCTGTTCTAACCATGGATCAAACCCCTCAAACATCGGTGTCGGCGTTTCCTTGGTCAGGCTGCCTGCCAGAAAAGCCAGCAGTCTGGATTGAAGTTTACGCGCGGCTTCCCGTTCATCGGCCCACAGCATCCTAAGTTTATCACCGCAGGTCATAAAGGCGGTATAATCTCCCTCGGCATATGCTCTAACGAGCTGGACCGCAGTTGTGCCAAACCGGGCGGTCACCGGATCTTTTGCCAGCCGCCGCATATCGGCGAGAAGCAGGGGCTTCCCATCGTCTGCGACGCTACGCAGGTAGGAAAGGGAACGCATCTCCAGCATTTCATTCCGCAGCGGTTCGAACGAATCATAGGTTCCCGATTCCAGCACGGCTGCCGGACGGCTCCGGGGATGTTCAGGAGAACGGCTGTTCAGCATGTCGTGAAGCAGCTTGGGTAAGCGTCGCAAGTTTGCTTCCGCTGGGGAAGTGAGCGCTTTTCCAATCAGGGCATATTCGCCTTGCTCCAGTCCGATTAGGGCCAGAAGCAGCTCCTTGGAGCCGTGGTCGGCGATGACCTGGCGTGCAGCTTGCGGCAGAAGTCCGGCTTGTTCGGATCGAGCGTCATTACCATGGACGGGCTGCGTCTCATAGAGCAGCATGCCCGTCCATTGGCCTTCCAGTTCGGCAGTCTCGTGTTCCGGTCCGGTCTGCATGATCGGGTTATGCCATAGCGATGTGACCACCGATTCAAACTCTCGGCTGAGCGATTTTGTGTCCTGCCCGATCCGGGCGGCAGCACGCTGCACGATTCGCTCCACATCGGAGGGCTCGATTGGTTTCAGGAGGTAATCCAGAGCACCCAGCTTCAGGGCTTGACGGGCATAGTCAAATTCCGCAAAACCGGTCATAATGATCCACTGTGCATAGGGGGTATGAGGGAGTGCATCTTCCATCGCTTCAAGTCCGCTCTTGCCAGGCATCCGGATATCGACGAATATGATGTCGGGCCTCAGCTCTGACGCCTGCTGTACCAGCTCCAGGCCGTTCTTGGCCTCTGTCACGTCCAGACCGGGCCGAATGTCCTCCAGAATCAGGATCAGCGTCTCTCTTGCCAGCATTTCATCATCCGCTACGATAATCTTCATCGCGCAATCCCCTCCTCTTCCAGTTCCATCGTGATCGTAATGGTTGTTCCCTGGTCAGGCTGACTTTGGATATGAAGTGAAGCCTGACCGTCTCGAATGAGCGCAAGCCGTTCCTGTGCATTGCGGAGTCCGACGCGATCGCTGTGTTCAAGCTTCTTAGGGTTAAATCCGGTGCCGTTATCCTTGATAAGGATGACGGCATGGGCCCTCCTGTCTGCAATCCGCGTGTAGGCGTTGATCTCGACATGGCACGGGTGGGCGCATGGCTCGGCGCCATGTACAACGGAGTTCTCGACCAGCGGCTGCAGCAGCAACTTGGGAATTCGCAGCGAAGCCAGCGAGGGCTCCAGCGAGAAGGAGAAGTTCAGCCGGTCTCCAAAGCGCATGGACTGCAGCTCCGCATATTTGCGGATAATGTTGAATTCCGCTTCCAGCGTGATCGACATATCGGCCGACAGGATGTCGCGCAGCAGCCCGCTGAGCGAGCGGATGGCCCGGTCGAGCTTCTGCTGCTCGCCTTTGCGGTTCAGGCCGATAAACCCATTCAACGTGTTGTACAGGAAATGGGGGTTAATCTGTGCCTGCAGAGCCTGCATTTCCGCGTCCTGCTGCTTGAGTTTGGCACGATATTCGCTGATGACCATCTCGTCCAGCCTGACGATCATGCGGTTCAGCGCGCCGCCCAGCTCCGCGACCTCGTCCTTGCCGTGAATATCGACCCGCTTGGACATATCGCCGCGCTGCACGTGACGCATCACGCCGATCATCTCCCTAAACGGAGTGAGCAGCTTGCGGGAGTAGGCAAGAAACAGAAACAGCGTAAGGATCATACCGCCGCCGGCAAAGATCATGCCGACGTTATGCATCCACTGCACCTTCTCCGTAAATCGGCTTTGAGGGATCAGGGAGGTCACCATCCACGAGCTGGATTCAATCGTCTTCGACACTTTAACGTACGTCTGATTATGATATCTGACCTCGCTTGCCGAGAGCTGGCTCAAGGTTTCCTCGGGAATTTGTTGGCTTGCATAGACCAGCTGCCCATTCTTGTCTGTGATGACAACGACCGAGTCGTTTGTAATCAATTGGCGCACAATGCGGTCGATGACGACGGTATCGGCATCCGACATGATGACCGCAATCGGTTTGCGTGTATCCATGTCGCGAATGAGCCTGGCGACGGAGAAGACCGATTGGAGACCGTCCATCTTCACATAATCCTGATCATGGACTTTCACGAAGGTGGCTTTACCGCCTGCCTTGACCGCATCGATGTACCAATCCTGGCCCGTGTAGTCGTAATCGGTACGGGCGGTGTAGAGGGTGGAGCGGCTATCTTTGTAGAATACGGAGCCGTCGAATGGCAGCAGCAGGGTACCTAGAATCTCCTTGTGCATATTTTCGAGCACGGTTGGCAGTGTGTTGTACAGGGCGTAATCCGCCTTATATTGGGTATATTGATCCGATTTCGGGTACAGGCCGGAGGATCTGAGTTTCAGGGCATACATGACTTCGTCGTAGTTATAGGGGATGGATGTCACCCGTTCGAGCTCATCCAGATAATATTGGATGTTGCTGGTCAGCCCGACAAGGGACGACTCGGTCAGCTTCTCCGTTTCCGACGTAATCAGCTTTGTATAATAGGAAGGCATCACGTAAGCGATGATAAGGACAGGGACCAGTATGGTCACGGAAAAGAGGATGATAAGCTTGGAGCGCATGGACAAGGTGCGGTTCTTCACGGGAGCAGCCTCCATTTCGCTAAGTCTCGAATAAGCATGTTGGTTCTATTGTACTGGAACCTGGACGGGGCGACAATACAGATAAAATAGCGCTTACATCGTAGTTTTGGATCATATGTAAGCGCTATTATGTATGCTAACCTTAATGATGCAAGGATTGTTACACTATACATTTTCGAATGAGGTGGGTATTGATGAAAAAACGTGCATGTTGGATCATGGCTGTCGCCTTGCTGTGCTTGATCACGGCGTGCTCCTCGCGGCCGGACGCAATAGAAACAGGCGCAGGCACGAACAACGGCGGCAGCGGCTCCGGCAAAATTGGCTCCGGTGAAGCGAAAGTCGCGCTGTCGATGATGGTCAACGTCGCCGATGAGTCGCTTACCGAGGTGTATCGCGGGATCGTGGACGGCTTCACCAAGGAGAATCCCGACATCAGCGTCAACCTGCAGTTTGACAGCACGGGCTATGAGAACACCATGAAGGTCAAAATGGCCGCCAACGACCTGCCTGACATTTTTGATACGCATGGCTGGGCCAAACTTCGTTATGGAGAGTACTTGGCGGATCTGAGGGATGAACCGTGGGCCGCCAATCTCACCGACACGATTCGTGACGTGGTGACGGATGAGGATGGCAAGTTATACGCGCTGGTACTGACCGAAGCGAAGGACGGACTCCTGTACAATGCCGATATGCTGAAGGAATACGGCATCGAGGTGCCAAGCACGTTCGAGGAGTTAATTGCGGCCGGCGAAAAGATCAAGGAAGAAAGTGGAGGCAAGACGAGACCCTTCTATCTCTCGGGCATCGACGATTCGATGATCGGGCAGTACCTGGACAATTTTGCGAGCCCGCTTCTCATTACGGCTCCGAATAATCAAGCCGAGGCTCTCTTGAACGGGACGTTCGACTGGTCCGGCTTCACGCCGCTGGCTCAAAGCTTGGTCGATCTGAAGGAACGGGGCCTTATGAACGAAGACGTTCTGACGGCGAAGCGAAGTGACCTTCCGGCAGCCTTTGCCGCAGGCAAAGCAACGTTCGTGCTGGTAGGGCCTGCATTCATGGATGACGTCCATAAAATCGATCCGAACATAAATATCGGTATTATGCCGGTGCCTTCCATGATCGAAGGCGATACGCCGACATTCGCCGGTGGGGAGCGCAATACGCTTGCGTTGTGGAAGGATTCCAAGCATCCGGATGAAGCCAAGAAGCTGCTGCAGTATTTTGCCAAGCCGGAGAATATGGCCAAGCTCTCCAACGTGTCGAAGAACCCTCCCGGGCTCAAGGATGTGCAGACGAACCATGAACTGACCGCTTACTATGAACAATACGCCGATATTCGCGTCTTCCCTTATTTTGATCGTGTCTACCTGCCGAACGGCATGTGGGACGTGCTCTGCAAGACGGGCACCGAGCTCCTGGCCGGCCGGGTGACGCCGGAGCAGTTCAGCGAGACCATGAAGGTTGAGGTGGAACGGTTGTCCAAGGAATAAACATGAAGGCGCGCGAAGTGCAGGCAAGCTGCGCTTATGCGCGCCTTATCACTTGGCAAAGAGGAGTGTGAGCGAGAGTGAAGACAGGCATGGCTAGAAGTGAAGCCGCTCCGGTCCGGGGCACCAAGCGGTTTACCCATTCGAATTTTATGCTGAACTGGATGTACGTTCCCGCATTGCTGCTGTTTATCGTATTTATTTTTTATCCTTTTTTCCGCGGATTGCTCATTTCCTTTACCGATTGGAACGGGTTCTCTCAGGCGATGAATTACATTGGACTTGATAACTACCATAGAATGCTGACGGATAGCCGAATCCACACCGTTATTCTGAACACGCTTATTTACGGCGTCGGCAGTACGCTTTTTCAGAATATATTGGGCCTCGTGTATGCGCTGTTGTTGAACAAGTACGGCAAAGGCCGGACCTTCGTCAGAGTTATCGTCTATATTCCTGCGATTGTCAGCCCGATCATCATGGGTTATATATGGTATTTCCTGCTCCAGTATAATGGCGGGGCCATCAATGACATCCTCATGCTGTTTACCGGATCACCGGTCAATCTGCTCGCCGAGCCGAACATTAACGTGTGGATCATTATGGTCGTTAACACCTATCAGTACCTTGGGATCGCGATGATGATCTTTCTCTCAGGGCTGCAGGGCATTCCGAAGGATTATTACGAAGCGGCTGAAATCGACGGAGCCACGGCAAAAAACCGGTTCTTCCGGATTACGTTCCCGCTGCTTGCACCGGCCCTCACCACCAGCATCATCCTGAATCTGATTGGGGGATTAAAGCTGTTTGATGTCATTAAAGCGCTGACAAACGGCGGACCGGGGTATGCCTCGGCTTCCCTATCCACCATGATGTATGAGCTTTATTTTGCCCGTCAGGATGCGGGGCTCGCGGCCGCGCTCGGCAATCTGATGTTCCTGCTCATTACCGTCATCAGTCTGACAGCTCTGTACTTCTTACGTCGAAAGGAGCTGTCCCAATGAAGCATCGAAAGCGTACGTGGATTTATACGATCATCGGTTTTGCCGTGGCGATGGTGCACATCATCCCTTTTTACATTCTGCTGACCGTTTCTTTCAAGGATATGCGGGACATGAGCTCGAAGTGGCTGTTTCCGGGGTACTGGTTTACCGACAACTTCGTGAGCGCCTGGCAGAATGCCCAGCTGGGCCAGGCGTTTCTCAATACCGGTGTCATCACGATATTATCGGTCGTGCTCATTCTGGCTTTTGGCTCGCTTGCCGCTTTTCCTCTGGCGCGCTATCAGTCGAAGCTCAATAAATGGGTCTATGGTATATTTGTCAGCGCGCTGATCGTTCCTCCGCTTACGATTCTGGTGCCGCTGTATAAACTGTTCGTGGATATCGGATTTATGAATACGTATCTGGGGATCGTGCTACTGCATGTGACGTTTCAGCTGTCGATGGCGATTTTCCTCTATACCAGCTTTATCGGAACGATTCCGCGGGAACTCGATGAGGCCGCCATGATCGACGGGGCAACGCGGACCGGGCTGTTCTTCCGGATCATTTTCCCGCTGCTGAAGCCTGTAACGGCTACGATTCTCATCATGAATGCGAACTCGATCTGGAATGACTACCAGTTCTCGCTCTTCTTCCTGCAGGAGCCGGATTCGAGAACGATCACGGTTGCGTTATCCAGCTTCTTCGGAGAGAACAGCGCGCAGATCGGCTGGATTGCGTCAGGCTCGCTGCTGGCTGCCATTCCAAGCATTCTGGTATATATCTTCTTGCAGAAATATTTCGTTGATGGAATTTCGGCAGGTGCCGTGAAGGGTTGAGCGGGTGGTGGGAAATGCGCGATTTTTCTATACTTATGGTTAACGATTAAGGGGCAGCTCCAGGGTCAATAGACCCTTGGGCTGCCCCTTTTTGCTCTCTTTATTTAATGCCAAGCCGCATGCGGTAGCTGAGCATCACGGGAAGTGTCCGCCCTTGGAAGTGCTCCTCGACCAGCGCATGGAACTGTGCAATTTTATCGTTCAATTCGGTTGGTTTCAGCTTGAGCACGGTCTGGATACCGCCTTGACTGACGGCAAGGCCGGTATATCGTTCGGCGGTGAACGGCTCCATATGATGGAATACGATCTCTTTGGAGAACCGGAACACTCCGCTCTCCCGGATATGCTTCAGATGCTCGTTCTTATTCCCTTTATAGGCCTTCTCCTGTGCCTCCACATGGCGGTCGATGATGTCCTCTGCCCATTCGATCAGCTCATGGTAGGATTGCTCGACCTTCCAGGTCAGGCTCGGCGGCCAATCGCAATCATATACCACGAATATCCCTTCCTCGCGCAGAACGCGGGAGACTTCCTTCAACGTGCTGGCCGGGTCCATCCAGTGAAAGGATTGGGAACAGGTGATGATGTCCGCGGACTGATCCGGAAGCGCCAATTGGTTTGAATAGCCGGAGACGAACTTGATGTCGGCAAGCTGAACATCGTGGCTGGCGTCGGCCTCTTGCTGCAGTGATTGCAGTTTGGCGATGGCTTTACCCCGCATATCATCATTCGGCTCAACGCCGATGACTTGGTCCGCCGCGTCTCTCCATGCAAACGAGGACAGTCCCGTGCCGCATCCCAAGTCGACGACGAGGGAGGGCTTGCGTTCCAAATATCCTGTCAGCAGGGCGACAACCTCCTCGGGAGCTTCGGGGCGATGCTGGTCGTAGGTATCCTCAAAGCCGGTAAAACGGTCCACGTTGCTGGCACGGTTCCCCTCGGGAACGAAATCCTTACTCCACACTTCGGTCATATCCTTGGTCATCATTATTCATCTCCTTATCCGGGTACATGAATCGGGCATTGCAATTGGCGCTTTCCTGGCTTCTGAGAGTACGGACGAAGGCTGCCATTGCCGTTTTCTGCCGCTTTACTGCCATCATATCATAGGAAAGGAACTTATTAACAGATAGGCTTGACCCGGGGAGTGCCGATGCGGGTACAATAGAGAGATCGAATGAGGAAGAGGGATGCGTATGAAGACACCAATATCACCGAAGGGGATCTTCTTCGATGTGGATGATACATTGTATGACCATCTGGCGCCTTTTCGCGATGCCGTTCAGGAGGTTGCCCGGCCTGATGGTGCGTTTCCTTATGAAGCCGCCTATCACCGGATGCGCTATTACAGCGATAAGCTGTCCGTAGAGCTCGGAGGGGCTGGCACGGCAGCTTATGGGGAAGCGGTTGAGGATATGCGCAGGCGTCGTTTTCAATACGCGTTGGCCGAATTCGGCATACAGCTGACCCTCGAGGAGGCTGAGGCGATACAGCAGACCTACCTGGACCGACAGTATAACATCACGATGTTTGAAGGCGCCCGGGAGCTTCTTAAGAAATTGGCGGATGCTGGGCATGTCGTTGGCTTGATTACCAATGGTCCGGCGGAACACCAGATGAATAAAATCGCAGCTATGCAGCTGGGTGACCTCATACCGGAGGAGCGTCTGTTCGTATCCGGAGCCGTGGGCTGGGACAAGCCCGATCCGCGGATCTTCCACCATGTGAATCGGCTGACCGGAACGGTGCCGGAGGGCTCTTATTACATCGGCGATTCGTGGCGTAATGATGTGGTTGGCGCCCTGGCCGCGGGCTGGCATGTGATTTGGTTCAATCATCGGAGCGTTGGGCCGGAATCGGAGCATCAACCGCAGCATACCGTGACGAGTTATGGCGAGCTGGAGGGGCTGCTTGATGAGGTTATCGGATAAAAAAATGCTGTGGCGAGCGTAAAGTGCTGTCGGGGCAGGATCGAGTAAAAGAATTATCGTGGCCAGACCCTTTAAATGGAGGGCTTGGCTTTTTTTGTTGCCCTATATTCAACCAATTGGTTGACTTTGTGGGATTCATCTATTATAGTTAACCACATGGTTGAACAAAATAACGAAGAACAACTGGATCACATCTTCCACGCACTGGCTGACCCGACCCGAAGAGAGATGGTGCGTATGATCGCGGCGCAGGAGCGGACCGTATCCGAGCTGGCCGAGCCGTTTGACATGTCGCTTGCGGCAGCCTCCAAGCATATTAAGGTGCTGGAGCGCTCCGGCCTGCTGGATCGATCCATTCAGGGGCGGACACATACCTGTCGTCTCAATTCGGGCGTCATGTCCAGGGCGATGGAATGGCTGCAATTCTACGAACGATTCTGGACCCGGCAATTTGATGCATTGGAACGTGAGCTGAACAAAGCGAAGAAGGAGGAGCATTAACAGGAATACGGCTGAACATCCTGGACAACGATGAGAACTAGGGGAAACAGACGGAATACCACTTTTAATAAGAGAAGGATGATTTACATTGGAGAAAGCCTCTACAACTACACTGGTCATGAAACGCTTGTTTGAGGTAGCGCCGGAACGAGTGTTTGATGCCTGGTTAAACCCCGACATGATGCGCAAATGGTTGTTTACGATGGAAACGACGAACAAGATCGCCCGTAATGATCCTCGGGTGGGCGGAACCTGGGAGATTGTTGACGTTCGGGAAGGCAAGGAGTACCGGGCCATTGGGGAGTATCTTGTAATCGACCGGCCTCACAAGCTGGTGCTTACCTTCAGGATGCCCCAGTTTAGCGAAACCGTGGACCAAATAACGGTTGAGTTCAAAGCCGTGGACGCAGGATGTGACATGACATTCACGCAAGAGATTGTTGTTCCTCACGAGGAAGATTGGACCGCAGAGGATATCGAGAAGGCGCTCACGGAGTATCATACCCAAACCGAACATGGATGGGGTTATATGTTTGAGGGCTTGAAGCAGCTGCTCGAGACAGGAAATATTAACTACCCATCCTAATCAGATGAACAAGGAGAGTGTATTGTCCATGAAGAGTGTTACCCCGTTTTTAATGTTCCAAGGTAATGCCGAAGAAGCCATGAACCATTACGTTTCCATTATTGAGGATTCCGAAATAACCAGCATTGCCCGTTATGGCCCCAATCAGCCGGGAACCGAGGGAAGCGTTATGCATGCAGCCTTTTCGTTGAAGGGGCAAACGTTCATGTGCATTGACAGCAATGTGAAGCATGATTTTACGTTCACACCTTCCTTCTCCATCTATCTGACTTGCGAGTCGGAAGCGGAGATTGAGAAGGTGTACGGGGCATTAATTGATGGCGGAGGTGCGATGATGCCACTGGACAACTATGGATTTAGCCAAAAATTCGGCTGGATCGCGGACAAGTTCGGCGTATCATGGCAGCTTAATCTGCCGAATGAAGCGTAACGTTGCGTTACGCAATAGATTCATTAGAGACGGGCCCTAGAGGGGTCCGTCTCTTTTTGCTGCTGATAATGCATCGCCAACTCGTTGCTCTGCGATCAAGGCCCCGCCGATCTCCATTGCCAACCGAATGGCAGAGTGTAGGGTGTCTCGAAGCTGGCCCCATCTTCGCGTCTTACTCCGTATACTGCTTTCGGAATTGCAAAGGCGATAGGCCGAAACGTGCGGAGAAGCGGCGGGAGAAATAAGGCGGGTATTGAAACCCCACATGCTCCGCAATCCGCGCCATCGACCACTGGGTGGTTAACAGCAGCCGCTTCGCCTGGTCCAGGCGGTATTGCAGCAGGTATTCCGTTGGCGTCACGCCTTGCGATTCTTTCATGCAGCGCGTCAGATAATTGTAGTGGAAATGCAGGTCGGACGATAAACGTGCGTTGCTGATGGGCTCACGGTAATGCATTTTGATATAGGACTCTACCTGCTCCGCTATTTTGCGTACCCGCGATTGCTCCTGATCCGATCTTGACGGGTACAGCAGCTCCAGCAGCTGGATAAACAGCGTTTGTTCCCGCCAAAATGCCGTGGACCTCGGTTCCGTTGCCAGCAGGTGCAGGGAATCGAACAGTTGATAGGCTTGCTCCGGATAAGGGATAGGGCCATGCCTCGGCAGCTTTATGTTGTGTGAGATCGAATCATCATCGGCTGCACTTGATGCCGCGGACTGAAAATGCAGCCAATAAAAGGAGGTTTCCTCTTGGCACCCCTGCACGGCGTAATGGTACGCATCCGGCAATAATACAACGGAGTCCCCTGGGCCAAGCGTCCACTGCATATCCTCCTCGCCCAGGAACAAGCAGCCGCGTTGAACCAGGATGAGATCGAAAACGCCAAGGTTTCTCCGGTTGGGATGCGACTCGCCCGGCATATAATGTGTTTTTCCTGATTCAAGGAAGTAGGGGAGCGGCGGCGAAGGAAAGGAAAGAACACTCCGTTCCGTCATGGTAACACCTCCAGGGAAGTGTGAAATCGTATAAGAAATTAGGTCGATTATGTTATCGTTTTCATCCTATCATAGAACGTAGAATGGGAAGTGTCGAGGCTTTATCTTATGAATTCCAAAAGGAGTGTATATCCAAGATGATTACTCTTACTTCGCGTTCAGCCGCCGTCCCCCTTAAGCAAGTGAAACTGACGGATCCTTTCTGGTCCCGTTACATAGAACTGGTAAGGGAAGTGGTGATCCCATACCAATATGAAGCTCTCCATGATCGAATTCCGGGTGTGGAACCGAGTTATGGCGTGTCCAATTTTCGAATTGCTGCCGGCAGGGAGGAGGGTGAATACGGCGGCATGGTGTTTCAGGACAGCGATGTCGCCAAATGGCTTGAGGCTGCGGCTTATTCGCTTGCCATTCATCCGGATCCGAAGCTGGAGGAGCAGGTGGATGAGCTGATCGATCTTGTGGCCGATGCCCAGCAGCCGGATGGTTATCTGAATACGTACTTTACGGTGAAGGAGCCGGGGAAGCGATGGACCAATCTGACGGATTGCCACGAGCTGTACTGCGCCGGCCATATGATTGAAGCTGGAGTTGCGCATTACCGGGCGACAGGCAAGCGGAAGCTGCTGGATGTGGTGTGCCGCTTGGCGGATTATATCGATACCGTTTTTGGACCCGAGGATGGCAAAATCCATGGGTTCGACGGCCATCAGGAGATTGAGCTGGCACTGGTCAAATTGTACGAGGTGACTCAGGAACCGAGATATTTGAGTCTGAGTCAGTATTTCATAGATGAGCGCGGGACTGAACCCCATTTCTTCCTTCAGGAGTGGGAACAGCGCGGGAAGAAGTCATTCTACCCCTCGGTACTGCATCCGCCGCATTTGGCTTATCATCAGAGCCACCTGCCGGTCAGGGAACAGAAGGAGGCGGTTGGGCATTCGGTTCGTGCCGTTTACATGTACACGGCGATGGCGGATTTAGCTGCCAGAACGAAAGACCCTGCTCTGCTTGAGGCTTGCGTTAATCTGTGGCATAACATAGTCCGCAAACAGATGTACATTACCGGGGGGATCGGCTCCACTCATCATGGCGAGGCGTTTACCACGGACTATGATCTGCCGAACGATACCGTATACTCGGAGACCTGCGCATCCATTGGGCTGATCTTTTTTGCCCAGCGCATGCTGCAGCTGTCACCCAAATCGGAGTATGCGGACGTAATGGAGCGTGCGTTGTTCAACACGGTCATTGGCAGCATGGCTCAGGACGGGCGGCATTTCTTCTATGTGAATCCGCTTGAGGTATGGCCTACCGCCTGCCGCCATAATCCAGGCAAATTCCATGTGAAGCCGGTTCGGCCGGGATGGTTCGCCTGCGCTTGCTGCCCGCCAAACGTGGCGAGATTGCTGTCGTCGCTGGGTGAATATGTGTATACGATGAATGACGACACGCTGTATACCCATCTGTACATCGGCGGCGAAGCGGAGGTCCGGTTTGGGGACGTGCCGGTGAAGGTAACCCAGACCAGCGCGCTGCCGTGGGACGGGAATGTTATGCTTACGATTCAGCCTGAGCAGGCAGTCGAGTGGACCGTCGCTCTCCGCATTCCGAATTGGTCGCAGGGCAAAGCCGTTATGCGGGTGAACGGGCAAAAGGTGATCGTGGAGGATATTACCGAAGACGGCTATGCCTACGTGAAGAGAGTGTGGGCGCCGGGGGATACGGTGGAACTGGCATTCTCCATGGAGATTCATCAAGTAAGAGCTAATCCCAATATACGGGAGAATACCGGCAGGGCCGCGATTCAGCGGGGACCGCTAGTATACTGCCTGGAGAGCGTCGATCATGGAGCGCCGGTATCCTCACTGTCGCTCGCAGGCGATCCGAAGCTTCATTCCCGATTCGACCCGGATTTTCTCGGCGGTGCCGTTATCATTGAAGGGGATGGGTGGCTTGAAGAGTCTGATGATTGGGGCGATGAACTGTATCGTTCCTCTCCGAAAAAGAGGCTTCCTGCGGCATTAAAGGCCATTCCATACTATTTATGGGGCAACCGTGGCGAGAATGAAATGGCCGTCTGGGTGCGCGAGCTGCCGCACACAGTATAAAGATCGTACCGTTGGCTCTCCGGATAGGGAGCTGACAGAACACCAGCATACAGAGGATGCAATGGCAAAGCATTGATGATGCCGAACCGCATGACGTGAAGGGCTTGCCCAAGGTCGATGGACCTCGGGCAAGCCCATTTTTTATCCGAATCGGCTGCCTGCATTATAACAGCTTCTTGATATCCTCTTCTATTTTCTCCGGAGTATCAGTTGGCGCAAAGCGCTTGATCACCCTGCCGCTGCGGTCCACAAGGAACTTGGTGAAGTTCCATTTAATCGCTTTAATGCCCAATGCGCCGGGAGCTTCGCTCGTCAAATGCCGGTAGAGCGGATGAGCGTTCGTGCCATTCACATCAATCTTGGAGAATAACGGGAAGGTGACGCCATGATTGAGCTTGCAGGCCTCCTCGATCGCGGAGTCCTCCTCCAGCTCTTGATTCATGAACTGACTGCTGGGGAAACCGAGAACGGCCAATCCTTGATCGCGGTAGGTTTGGTGCAGCTTCTCCAGACCGTCGAATTGAGGGGCAAAGCCGCATTTGGTCGCTGTATTGACAATGAGCATGACGTCGCCTTCATAAGATTTGAGCGTTTGGGACTCGCCGCGTATCGTTTTTACTTCATATTCATAGATGGACATCGCCGTAGAACCTCCTCCAATGAGATGTATATACAATCAGAGTATATTCTTTCGCCATGGATTGCAATTTGCTAGAAACGGCAGCGGCAATTATATGCTATATGCATGACAAAAGCTGGAATGCAATACATGATGCGGAAATATAGAGAGTAAAATTTTGTATTTTCATCTGGACTAATTTAGGAGATATATGGTAGTAGTAGAATAAGTATTTAAGAAGATGAAACAAGAGGTACTGCTGAAACTATGTGTGGGAGGACTTTATGAGATTAAAAACACAAATGCTCAAAACGACGGTAACCAGCCTGCTCGCTTTTATGTTCATCGTCCTCATTGTCCTGGTTCCGAGGGATTTGAATCTGTCGCTGGACAGCAATTTGTGGGTGACGAATTATTCCTTTGATCTGGGTGAGTATGTTACGTATATCCGAGATTATTTTGCAGCCGCCGTTCAGAACGGAACGCTGGGAGAATCGCGGTATATCGACCAGTCTTCGGAAGCCGCCGCTTTTGGAGCTGTCGGTAAAAGCCTGCTCGTTATTGTATCCGCTTTAATCATTGGATTCGTGTTCGGCATTCTGAAGGGAGTCCTTGACTACAAATTGTCCAAGACCAAATTCAATGTGCTGGGACACTGGACCACATGGCTGTTCCAATCCATTCCGGATTTTTTTCTGATGCTGATCGCCCAGTGGGTGCTCGTTAAGCATGTACCGGCTATCCGTTATTTTGCGGTTGACGGCTGGGAGGCCTTCGTGCTGCCTTCGCTGCTCGTGTCGATTTACCCGATTTTCTTCATCGCCCGAATCACTTCGGCTTCTCTGCTTGCACAGGAAGGCAAGTTATACATACTGCTGGCTAAAGCCAAAGGGCTGAGCGACCGGAAGGTCGTCTACAAACATATGCTGCGCAACGGCATCGCGACTATCCTGACCCATCTTCCGGGTCTGCTGGTCTTCATCTTGTCGAACCTGCTCGTGGTGGAATATTACCGCAACTATCCTGGAGCGGCTTGGAGATTGTTTCAGGCACTGGATTTCAATACGTTCAGCGGCACAGGCGGCAATTATGAGCCAGGTGTCATTATTTATATCGCTTTTTCCTTCATGGTGCTGTTCATGATCGTCCAATGGATCAGTCATTCGGCACGCAAGTACTTTGATCCACGATAAGAAACGAGGTGAGTCATCTTGAAGAATTTCCCTTTATGGATTGGCGGCATTCTGCTTGCTTTCTTTGTCTTTGTTATGCTGGCGGGACCGTACATGCCCTTCATTGATAAGGATTTGAAGAAGGAACCCTCCAGATGGGTCATGAAGGACGGGAAGCAGAAGCTGACCCTTCCGCCTTATAAACCTTCTTCGAAGAACTGGCTGGGATCGGATAAGAGGGGGGTCGATAACCTGAGCAAGCTGGTTGTGACCGCCAAGGATACGATTCTGCTTGTGCTCGCGATTACGGCTGTCCGATATGCGATAGGGGTTCCCCTGGGATTGATTGCCCGCAAGAGGAAGGGCTTCACCCACCAGTTCATTACCTTCTGGAACCAGCTGTGCTCCTATTTGCCGCCGGTCTTCGCCTCGGCCCTGCTGCTTGCGCTTCCGTTCTTTCTCTTCTCCCAGCAGCGGATGGGCTGGGCCATTCTAATTCTGGCCAGCGTTGAAGCAGGACGTGTTGCGATAACGATACAGCAGCAGGCCCACAAAATGGCAAGCGAGCCTTACATGGAGGCCGGAACCGCGTTAGGACTTCGCACGAGGACATTGACCAAGAATTATTATATTCCGGTCATGTTCCCCGAGGTGATCGTCAACTTCTGTTTGGATATGGGAAAGGTCATGCTGCTGCTTGGTCAACTTGCGATCGTGAACATCTTTCTTGGTCATGAGTGGAAGGAAGTTAATTATTATGTCATGGAATTTGTGGAGACCGGGTATAACTGGGCGACGATTCTGTCCAAGAATCGAGCGGATATATGGTTAGGAAAGTTCCAATTCGTTGTCTATCCCGCATTTGCGATGATGCTGCTAATCATCACGTTCAACCTGTTAGGCGAGGGCCTGCGCCGTCGTTATCAGGTTAAAGGCTGATCGGTACGTAGCCGTTAACGCGAAAAACCGGAAGGATGAGGACTTGCGCCAGGTGTTTTCCTACACATTAGGAGTGCTGGCGAAACCCATCCTTCCGGTCTTTTTTTGTTCAAATGCTGCTGCTTACCCTTTTACGGGAACATCCGGATGAGCCCAGACAGATACACTGCCGCCGTTCACCGGAAAAAGAGCGAAACCATCCTTGCCGATCGTTATGCGATCCTTCCGGGTGCGGGTCAGATCCACCCATACCTCTCCGGCTCGATGCTCGCCGACAAACATCCGCTTATCCCCGGCTTCGCCATTGGCAATGACCACCGCGCAGCCGGAGAACTCGATTTCCTGGATGCCGCGGCGAACCCAGCCTATCGTATTCGGATGGTCAAAATAATCATCCTGCTCGCCATACGCCCGATTCGCTCTGGCATAGAGCAGCGGGTCAATCGCCTCCCTTTTGCCGGGAATGGGCTTCTCGCCGCCGATTCCGTAATAATCGCCATAGAAGACGGAAGGATAACCGTCCTTTCGCAGCAGGATCAACGCATAAGCGCTCTGCTTGAACCAGTCCTCCACCCAGGATTCCAGCGATTCCTGCGGCTGTGAGTCGTGGTTGTCCACAAATGTGACAGCATTCATCGGGTGCGATTGCACAAGCGTATCGTCAAAGATCGTCCGCAGGTCAAAGGAACGGCCGGCTTTGGAAGCCGCTTGGAGTTTATAGTGAAGAGACACGTCAAACAGATCGATCCTGTAATCCACCGTATCCAGAAAGTCTCGGCAGTCTTGAAGCTCGGGATTCCAGAACTCGCCCACGATGTAAAAATCATCTCCACGCTTTTTCTTCATGGCGGTGGCAAATTCTTTAATGAAGTCATGGTTAATATGTTTGATCGCATCCAGCCGGAAACCACTGCATTGCAGCGTATCTACCAGCCACTTGCCCCATGCCACCATTTCCTTGCGTACATCCGGATGACTGTAATCAATGTTGGCAAACATCAGGTAGTCGTAATTGCCGAATTCATTGTCAACGTTATCGCTCCATGATTTATTCTCGCCGACGATCCGGTAAATGCCTGAACGCTTGCTGATATCGTCGTAATCGGTACCGTTAAAATGCGTGAAATTCCATTGAAACGAGGAGTATTGATCCCCTCGGCCAGGGAAGGTGAATTTGGTCCAGCCTTCAATCTCGAATGGCTTGGATATATCCTTGGTCCGATCCATCTCGTCGACCTGCACAACCCGAAACCGCTCGGTTTCATCTGCGCCCGCCTTATGGTTCATGACCAGATCCACATAGACGGCAATCCCGTTCTTGTGGCAGGCTGCGATGGCATCGATCAATTCCTGTTTGGTTCCATACTTCGTGGGAACCGTTCCCTTCTGGTCGAACTCTCCCAGATCATACAAGTCGTATACGCCATAACCATTGTCCACAGCGGACGATGCCTTCGTCACCGGAGGAATCCATACCGCATCGATCCCTGCCTTGCTCAGCTCCGGGGCTGCGTTCTTGAGTCGGTTCCAGTGCGAGCCATCGGCAGCAACATGCCATTCGAAGAATTGCATAATCGTATGATTTCGTTGCATACATCCATCTCCTCTATCATGATAGCTCTGCATGTTTACTGCATACTAAACTCAAATACCCAAGAAAGCTGGGGAGCTAAACCGTCCACCCGAAATGGGCGGATCGCCTACATTTAGTTTTACCCTAAAATGGAAAGAAAAAGACGGGGGTTCCTTGGGAGACTCGGAGAATCTGCGTCGCGGGTTTTTGATTTGGGGAAGGATCGTAAGCTGTACACATTGGGAGACTTGTTCATAGGGAGTCTTTGGCATGAGGGTGTTCATCAAGGAGTGATTGATAGCCTAAGAAAATCCATCTAATGTGTGAAGAGGCAAATCAAAGCGGATACCTCCATGCCGCCTGGACAAGCTCCGGTAATAAGGAAGCAAGGGGAGGAAGATCCCGAAACCGGCGGCAACACACGCCCCCCCAGGCTGATCATGTACGAAAAAAACACCATCCCCTGCGCAAAAGTTCAACGCTAGGGATGGTGTTCGTTCCTTACACACTGGCTGCCTTCCGCTTACTTATGCCATGGCATAAGTAAGCAGGATCAGCAGCACGGTGGTGATGGACATGGCCAGCAGCGGCCGCCAGGCACCGCGTATATCCTTCAAGTGGACATTCAGGCCAAGTCCCACCATGGCCATGGCAAGAATGAAGGAGGCTGCCTGAGAAATCCAATCCTTGATTGGCAGGGGAATGATCGGTTGTCCGGTAAATTCCCAGCTTCCCAGTACACTCGCTGCCATGAAGCCTAGCAGGAACCAGGGAAACTCCATCCGTGTTTGACTCTGTAAACGCCCGGTGCGCTTCATCCAGACCATGAGTGCGATACTGAGTGGTACAAGCAAAAATACGCGTCCCAGCTTGGCAAGCAGACTAATCGCAAGGGCGTCCTCACCTGCCGGAGCAGCTGCCAGTGCCACATGGGCGATTTCATGAAGACTTACGCCAGACCACACGCCGTATTGAGTGTCTGTTAAAGGAAGCAGCGGCTGGACAAGGGTATATCCGATAGCAACGATGGTTCCAAGAAAGGCGATAAGCCCTGCTCCAAGCGCGGTGTCCTTCTCCTTCGCCTTGAGAATCGGGGATACGGCAGCAATAGCCGCCGCACCGCATACGCCGGTTCCAATGCCGAGCAGGAGGGACAGGGACATATCGGCCTTCAGCCATTTGGCAATCAGCAGGGTAAGCGTAATGGCAAATACAACGCTGATGACATCCCTCATCATTAAACCAAGGCCTTGCTGGAACACGATGCCGATATTCAGCTTTAAGCCATATAGTATGATCGCTACACGCAGCAGCCGCTTGGCCGTGAATTGGATTCCAATGCGCAGTCTCTCCGGGTAACCGCGCAACTGCCGGTATATCGCGGCGATGAGAATCGCCCATGCGAGCTGGCCAAGGTAGCCAAGGCCTGGCACGCTTGCTAATGCGTAACCGATGAGGGCGATGACAAAGGTAAAGGCAATGCCGCCTGCGGCTGCGGGCAGCGTATGCTGTGTCCATCGAACCAGGCGATGGACGTGTTCTTGTGATTTGGAATAAGCTGGCTCTGTCATAAGATGTAACCTCCGATTCGTTCGGTTGGTCTGAACACATCGTATCTCATTCCACTGGATAAGAAAAATAAATCATTATGATGATCATCATAAGTGTTAAGTTATGATAATATAACTCATAACCATTTGTGGATATTGCAAACGAAGGAGGCCCAAAGGTGGATCCAACATTGGAGGTATTCGTTACGGTGGTAGAGAAGGGGAATTTTACCCGTGCGGCCGAGGAACTGCTGATGACACAGCCCGCGGTAAGCCAATATATCCAATCGCTCGAGCGGTCAGTTGGCACCAAGCTGCTGGAGCGAACCAATAAATATGTCCGGCTGACGAAAGCCGGAGAGATCGTGTATCACCATGCGAGGGATATTCTGGGTCTGTACACCCGCATGAACACGCTTGTGGACGATTTGATGCATCGGGCAAGCGGCAATTTGTCCATTGGCTCCAGTTACACCTTTGGGGAATATATACTGCCGCATTTGATCGCTTATATGAGGGAACATTATCCCTTGATCCGCCCATCGATTATGATCGGGAACACCACGGAGGTGGGGGAGATGATACTGCGCCATGAGGCGGATATCGGCATCGTGGAGGGGGATTATCAGGATGATAAGCTGCATATCGAGGCCTTTGCCGAGGATGAGATGGTGGTGATGGTTCCCCGGGGCGGGCGGTATGACCATCTGCAAGAGATATCGCTCTCCGAACTTGCGGATGAGACCTGGATTGTCAGAGAAGCTGGATCAGGCACCCGCGCGGCAACGGAGCGGATGTTCTCACGGTATCATATTCACCCTCAGCATATCGTGGAGTTTGGAAGCACCCAGCTGATCAAGGAATCCGTGGAGGCAGGCCTTGGCGTCACGCTGCTGTCGCGATGGGCGGTGCGCAAGGAGGTTCAGCTCGGAACGCTGCATATGCTGCTACCGAACGGCAAGCCGGTGGCCCGGCAGTTCTCATGGATTACACAGAAGACACCTTATCATACCAAGGCGGTTGAGGTATTTCTCGAGCTTCTGCATCATAAACGCGGTTTCCCCAAGGGAGTCTAAAGGAAGAGAACGATCTCGGTGCAAGAACATCCCGGTTTTAGGGGATGTTTTTTTGTTCGGGCATGATTACAAACGCCGTAAATGGTTAAAAATAGATACTAAAATCCTTAGAATAACAAACCATGTAACGAATGATGTGAAAATCGGACGCAAGGGGGTGTTAAGCGATGAGAACATTTAATACAATTGCTTTGCTGTTATTGATTATTGGGGGCATTAACTGGCTTTTGGTCGGCCTGTTTCAATACGACCTGGTAGCTGCATTATTTGGAGGACAGAGCTCCGCAGGGTCCCGTATTATCTATACGATTGTCGGTCTGTGTGCATTGTACTCGATCCGCTTCTTTGGTGATGTTACGAATGACGACCGAAACACAGCTAGATGAGTTACATTTAATGACATATAAATGACATAAATAAAGAGAGATATCGATTCTCTCCTAGATGAAAAAAGCCGTTCCGTGTTCAGGAATGGCTTTTTTTCTGTGCAAATCCCAAGATGGTCAGTGAATTGTAAACCTCATGTAAGGTGCAAGATCAACATATACAGTATGAAATTTCCAGTGTTTATGAGGCTTTGTATGCTCTATAGTTAAAGATAAAAACGACATATTTACGGAGTTCGGAAGGAACTCCTAGAATAAAGCCAAGCCATTGCAGCGCAATAATCGGAAGTTAACAGTATGGAAGAAAACATTACATTTTATCTGTCATCAGCCTCTTTTTTTGCGTAAGCAGTGAAAAAGGACTCCTCCACCATAAGGAAAGAGTCCGGAACGAATAGCGAAATAAAGACACGCTGAGGGGGAGTGAGGCTGTTAGGCTCAGGCAAGTTTCTGCTTCCTTTAGGAGTGGAGTGCTTTGTACATTGCATCCAGCAGGTTGTGTGTCGCATCACAGCTGTATTCCCAGAACATAATACCAGCCAAGCCTTGATCTTGTATATATTTGCATTTATGGGTCAGGGATTCGGCATCATCGTAAGTGATGAAGCTGCTGCCGTCGAATAAATAGGGCGCTTTGGCTTCATCATCCCAGTACCGCTTATATGAAGGATTGTTAAAATACTCGGCTGCAAGCTGGGTATAGGTCGGACCGTAACCACCAGAAGATGGAGCTACCTGGAGGTAACCGTTGTTGACATCCGGCACATCCTTCCACTTTCTGGAGTAGAATCCGGCGCCGATCACGATTTTTTCGCGCGGCACACCGGCTAGGGTGAACAGGCGGACGGAAGCATCGACACTGATTCGGAACAGATCGCCGGTGGAAGTGTACAGGTTGGTGTGATGGCCCGTCATCGTCTGGAATCCACCGCGCATGTCGTACGTCATCAGCTGAATGAAGTCGAGATAGGGGTGGATGTTATGGATCTCGGTGCCATCGATATAATATTGATCGGCTCCGGCCGCGATCGTGAGCAGATAGTGCTTCTTGCCCCGCCCGTACTGATCCAGTGTTTCCCGGAGCTCCTTCAGCAGCAGCGTGAAGTTCTCCTTGTCACTTGGCGATGCCGCCGTTCCGGCTATCGAGTAAGATGGATACTCCCAGTCCAGGTCAATGCCGTCGAATGGAAACTCTTGCAGCAGCTTGATCGCCGATTCGCACACGCTTTGTCTTCCTTCGGACGTGGCTGCCGCTTTCGAGAATCCGTCGGAGCCCCAGCCGCCAACGGACAACAGTATGGTTAATTCGGGATTGACGGCTTTCAAGCGTTGGATCTCGTGAATGGTGTTCGTATCGGTATACGTAATCTTGTCTTCTTGGATATGGGCGAAAGCGATATTCAAGTGAGTGAGCCGCTTGGCATCTTCGGTCGTGATCGTGGATAAGACCTTGCGCCCTGCGTAGCCGGCTAAAATCCAGGAGGATGGCAACATGCGTAATCCCTCATTTCTTTTAGAATATGTCAGTTTTGCTTTTACGGTTTATTTTTCCAACTTACGGTCAGATATGACATCTGTCAAGGATCATCCCATTGACCTGGATGACAATTTACCAGAGGGGAAGGGTCAAAAACCACATGTTTTCCTACCCGAAAACGACAATGACAAGAGTGGAAAGGACGTAAAAAGCCCGTCATACCAATGCATGAAGCCGTTTTCATTAGACCATTGAAAATGACATATTTACGGATAGTGCCGCGGTCCATACACTTGGTGTGTAAGCGTTAACATTTCTGAAGCGGGCGAAAAGCCGCACGCTAAGGAGTGGCCAGGAAGGCTCTTTCTTTTACATTAAACAGGGGTGCTTTTCCGAAAAAAATGGCTGGATTTTCATTAGAAAAGGAGGGGGCAACCTATGCAGCAAGATGGTCAATCCGCCCTGTCGCAAAGCTTATCGGTTAACACGATGCCGAATCGTAAGAAAAATACATTATGGAGGAGGATGATTCGAAACTGGGAGTTGTATTTGTTTATAGCTCCGGCATTTCTGTATTTTGTCATTTTCCATTACGGCCCGATGTACGGGATCCAAATCGCCTTCAAAAACTTCATCCCGACGTTGGGAATAACGGGAAGCCCGTGGGTCGGATTCGACCATTTCGAACGCTTCTTTAACTCTTATTACTTCTGGGACTTGCTCTGGAATACCTTGAGCATCAGCTTGTATGAGCTGGCTATCGGGTTTCCGCTGCCCATCATTCTGGCACTGGCCTTCAATGAAGTGAAGGATTCGTTCTTTAAACGTACCGTACAGACCGTCACGTATGCACCGCATTTTATTTCGGTCGTTGTCATGTCCGGTATGATCATCACCTTCTTGTCGCCTTCGTCCGGCATGATTGTTAACTTTGTGGAAATGCTTGGCTTTCAGGCGCCTCAATTCCTGACGGACCCTGCATGGTTCAAGACGGTGTATGTGCTGTCCGGGGTCTGGCAGAGTGCAGGCTGGGGTACCATTATATATCTCGCAGCCTTATCGGGTGTCGATCCTCAGCTGCATGAAGCAGCTGTCGTGGACGGAGCAAGCCGGTTCAAACGGATTCTGCACATCAACATCCCGGCGATTATACCTACGATTACCATCCTGTTGATCCTGAACATGGGCAGCATTTTGGGCGTCGGATTCGAGAAGATCCTGCTGCTGCAGAACCCGCTGAATATGAGCTCTTCCGATGTCATCTCGACATTTGTTTATCGTTCCGGTCTGGTTGACGCACAGTACAGCTTCTCTACCGCCGTCGGATTGTTCAATTCGGTCATTAATGCGATTCTGCTGATTGCGGTGAACCAAATCGCTCGTCGCACCAGCGAAAACAGCCTGTGGTAGAAGGGGGAATAACATATGTCATCCACGGTAAGGGAAAGCAAAGGGGATAAATTATTCCTGCTATGCAACTACATCTATCTGACGATTGCGCTTGTCATCGTACTGTACCCGCTGCTGTACATTGTCAGCGCCTCCATCAGTGATCCGAAGTACGTAAGCTCAGGTGAAATGTGGTTGATTCCGAAAGGGATAACTTTTGATGGATATGCCCGAGTGTTTGAGAACGCCAACATTTGGATTGGCTACAAGAACACGATTATTTATACAGTGATCGGTACGATCGTGAATCTGATTGTCACGCTGCCTGCAGCCTATGCGCTCAGCCGTTCTGATTTTGTGGGCAGAGGATTTTTTATGGCGGTGTTTCTGGTTACGATGTTTTTCGGCGGGGGACTGATTCCGAGTTACCTGCTCGTTAAAGATCTTGGCATGGTCAACAGCATGTGGGCTCTTATTCTGCCTGGAGCTGCGTCCATCTGGAACGTTATCGTGTCCCGGACGTTCTTCCAATCGACCATACCGAAGGAGCTTCAGGAAGCGGCCCATATCGACGGCTGTACGAACTTCCGGTTATTCATCAAAATCGTACTGCCGCTCTCGATGCCGATTATTGCTGTCATGGCACTCTTCTACGGAGTCGGTCACTGGAACAGCTATTTCAGTGCCATGATTTATCTGAATGATGCCGCGAAGTACCCGCTGCAGCTCTTCCTTCGTCAAATCCTGGTCCTTCAGGAGATGGCGGCACAGGGCGGCGGTGCGATTGACGCCTCATCCGCAGCAGCGATGAATTCCAAGGCGGAAATTGCTGCACTGGTCAAATATGCGGTCATTATCGTTGCGACACTTCCGGTTATTGCGGTTTACCCGTTCCTTCAACGTTACTTTGTGCAGGGTGTTATGATTGGTTCCGTTAAGGGCTGATCTTATACCATAAATCCACACCAAAAAAAGGGGAGTTGTTGTCATGAAAAAGCTTCGCAAGGCATCATCTATTTTACTCTGCCTCACCCTCTCAGCAACAATGCTTGCAGCCTGTGGTTCACCCAAAGGAGACGGGGCTGCTACAGCACCGTCCGGGACGGCCAGTACGGAAGGGGTAAAAAAGGAAGGTTTCCCGATTGTGGATGAGCCGATCACGCTGACGGTCATGTCACAGGATGCCGGTGTAGCCGATTGGAATACGATGCCCGTACTACAAGAGATGGAGAAATTGTCAGGCATCAAGCTGGAATATCAGCTTTCTCCGATTGACAGCTTTGAAACAAAAAAGAATCTGGTGTTCGCCAGCGGTGATTTGCCCGATATGTTTTATGCGGCCGACCTGAAGCCGGCTGAGCAGGTGACCTATGGTACCCAAGGAATCCTCATTCCGCTGGAGAAGTACATTGACGAGGGCTATGCACCGAACATCAAAAAGATATTTGATGAGAACCCGGATGTTCGCAAGTCCTTTACGACACCGGACGGACATATCTATGCCTTGCCATTCGTCGACAAGGCCGCCGTATGGTACAGAGGCCCGATGTGGTATAACGGCAAGTTCTTAAAAGCGCTCAACGTGTCCGAACCTAAGACAACAGAGGAACTATATACATTCTTGAAACGCGTTAAAGAAGAAGATCCTAACGGAAATGGAAAGAAAGACGAGATTCCGCTGACTTCGGTCAAGCTGGATGACCTGCGCATGTACTTCTTCGGCTTCTGGGGCATGTACAACGAAGGGATTTATTCCGACAAGGACGGAAAAGTGCACTATCCTTACCAGGAAGAAGGCTACAAAGGCTATCTGACGTTCATGAACCGTCTGTGGAAGGAAGAACTGCTGGATCATGAAACCTTCTCGCAAACAGGCGATCAGAAAAAAGCCAAGGGAGAAAACAATCAGCTGGCTCTGTTTAACGACTACCATGCGTACTTCACGCTCGGTGGCGAACCTAGCAGCGAGCATCCGCTCATGACGCCGGTGAAGAGTGAAATCGCCGATTCTCCTGTATACGGCATGCACCCTGGTATGTCGGCAAGAGGCACATTCGCCATTTCGAGCAGCAACCCGGCTCCGGAAGCTACCATGCGCTGGATCGATTATCTGTACAGCTATGAAGGCGCTACACTGTTTAACCAAGGGCCTGAAGGCACGTTGTGGAAATTCAAGGATGAGGCAAACCGCGTGAAAGAATGGCTCCCGGTGCCAGGCGGCGGAGATCGTGAGGAGTATCGCGGCAAAATCACGCCGAACTACGGTATTTTGACACCAGGCGTCAATGATCCGGATGTTGCAAAAGGTCTTCGTACCGAATTCGATGAGTGGATCGATCAGCAGAATCAAGAGAAGCTGGTGCCAATCGGCAAATCGCCATTCCCTAACGTCTATTTGACGAATGAAGAGCAGAGCGAGGCAACTTCACTGTTGTCCGATTTGGAAACGTATGTGAAACAGATGGAAGCGAAATTCGTAACAGGCCAAGAGCCGCTTGAAAATTGGGATAAATACGTTGCACAAGTTAAGAAAATGGGCAGCGACCGTCTCGTCGAGCTTTACCAAGGCGCATATGATCGCTGGAACGCCGAGCAATAATCAGATGCATAGATGAAAAACAAAGAGCCAACGTATCCCGGTCGATTCATGACCGGGGGTTGGCTATTGTTTTTAGGGGCAGGCAAGCCTGTTCCTTGCGGTCTTCAAACCTATCGTTATCAACAAATGACTATTGGAGGTACACCATGTCGGAGAACAAGCTGGTAGAGGAAGAGCAAGCAGTAGTGGAGCAGGGCGTGCACAATTTCAGCAGTGAGGACAAATGGGTCAAGCCGGAGGATCCGCTGCTCTTGGAGCGTCTGGAATGGTTCAAGGACCAGAAGCTGGGCCTGATGATGCATTGGGGACCGTATTCCCAGTTGGGTCTTGTCGAATCATGGGCACTGAGCGATAAAGACGCGGATTGGTCACGTGACGGCATTGACTGGGATATCGATGCGGAGGAGCTTAAGCGGCAGTATTTTGATCTAAACAAGACCTTCAACCCGCTTCGCTTTCAGCCTGATCTGTGGGCTGACCTGGCAGCCGATAACGGCTTCAAATATTTGAACTTTACCACCAAGCATCATGACGGGTTCTGCATGTGGGACACGCATACGACCGACTACCGTGTAACGGGTCCAGACTGTCCGTTCCATATGCATAAACACGCCGATATCACGAAGGAGCTGTTCGAGGCATTTCGTGCCAAAGGGCTCGGCATCTCCGCCTATTTCTCGAAGGCCGATTGGCATACGCCATACTACTGGGCGCCGGGAATGGAGGCTGGAAGCTTTACGTCACGCGGTCCTAGCTATGACCCGAAGAAATACCCGTGGCTGTGGGAACAGTTTGTCCAGTTTACCCATGAGCAGATCATGGAGCTGATGACCCGTTACGGCCGCATTGATGTACTGTGGCTGGATGCAGGCTGGGTGAACGATTATCGTGATCAGAATATCCGCCTGGGTGAAGTGGTAGAGAAAGCGCGAGAGATTCAGCCTTGGCTCCTCTCGGCGGACCGCACGGTCGGCGGGCCTTACGAGAATCTGATTACGCCGGAGCAGACCCTCCCTGAGCGTGCTCTTCATGTGCCTTGGGAGAGCTGTATCACGATGGGAACTTCCTTCTCTTTCCGCTACGAGGATCGTTATAAAACGGTTCGTCAGCTCATTCATCTGCTGGTCGAGATCGTGGCCAAAGGCGGAAATCTAGCGCTCAATGTGGGTCCGCAGCCGGACGGTAGGCTGCCCGAGACGGCTATTTCACGAATGAAGGGCATGGGGGCATGGCTGAAAGTCTATGGAGAGGCGATATATGGCACGCGTATCTGCAAGCCGTATTCCTCCGGCGCCGTCCAGTTTACCCAAAAAGACGATACGACCTATGCCATCTATCTGTATCGAAATGAACAAGATGCTGTTCCTGAAGAGCTGCACATTCCGATTCAGACGGCGTTCAGCCGCATTGATCTCGTCGGGGGTCAGGAGGCGCTCGATTATCGCCGCACGGACGATGGCGTTGCGGTCCGTCTTCCGGATCAGGAACGTCAGGGACCGGCCCCGATTGCGCATGTATTGCGGTTTCGTTAAGAGACGGGTTATATAAAGTGCGTGTTCAAAAAGGTCGATTTTCAGCACCGAAGCTTATGCTTCCGATGGGTGTTTTTTCAAAACGCTTCAGTTGGATGAAGCTAGGGACGTCAGGAGCGGAGCGTACGTTTTGGGTACGTGAGCACCTAAGATGTTTCCGCAGGAAACATGACTTCGTAAGCATCCGCTTAGGCCCGGCTGAATTCAAGATTCGATGCCGAATTGCTTCCTGATTCGCTTCGTGTTAGATATAGAATTTATGAGTTATCAGTGGAACTGATGAAATTCTATATCGCAAGAAAACCTACCTATACATCGCGGTCGCTCATCCTTGAAGTGGCCTCGATAGAGGTTTTCTTATCAAAAGCGGACTTTTTGAACAACCTCATAAACGTATTTTTCACTTACAACGACTTCAAGAAGAGGTGTGGACAGATATGCAGAAATGGTTCGAAGAAGCCAAGCTGGGCATCTTCATTCACTATGGCATTTATGCCGTGGACGGAGTCTCGGAATCCTGGTCCTTCTACAATGGGAGGATCACTTACGACGAGTACATGAAGCAGCTGGACGGTTTTACGGCATCGAAATTCAATGCGGAGAAATGGGCGGATTTGATCGAGAAATCCGGTGCCCGGTATGCCGTGCTGACAACAAAGCACCATGATGGTGTTGCGCTGTGGGATACGCAGTACAGCGATCTCAACGTGGTCAAGCGGACACCGGCCAATCGAGACATCGTGCGGGAGTATGCCGAAGCGATCAGGGAGAAGGGGATTCACCTAGGCATGTACTTCTCTCTGATTGATTGGTCGCATCCGGATTATCCGAGCGTGTTCGAAGGAGGCAAGGTGCCGGAGGATCTCAGCAGCGTCAACCCGCACACCAGTCCCGTGGACGGCGTTCAGGATCAGGAGAAATGGCGGAAATTTCTGGAGTTTAATAACAACCAGCTGCGGGAGATCCTGACGAATTACGGGAAAGTGGATCTGCTGTGGTTCGATGGCGATTGGGAGCGAAGTGCCGAGCAGTGGAATCTGCCGGAGTTCAAGCATTACCTGCAATCCTTCAATCCGGATATCATCATCAACTCACGGCTGCAGGGCCACGGTGATTATAAAACGCCGGAGCAGGGCATTCCGATCACGAGACCGGAGGGACCGTGGGAATTCTGCACAACGATCAACAGCTCATGGGGCTACGTGCCGACCGATCATAAATACAAATCCTTGAACCAGATCATTCGGATGTTCTGCGACTGCATCTCGATGGGCGGTAATATGCTGCTGGATATCGGTCCGCGCGAAGACGGCACCATCGATCAAAGGCAGGAGGACATCCTGCTTGGGCTGGGAGCATGGATCCGGACCCATGAAGAGGCTGTATTCGGAACGGGTGAAGGCATTATGACCCGCTATTATCTGGGGGGAAGCACGATTTCCGAGGACAGAAAGACGCTGTACCTGTTTGTCTATGACGCTCCGAAAGAGAATGTGTGCATTAAGGGGCTGTGCAACCCGATCAAGAAGATTACTGTGCTGCATTCGGGCAAGGAGCTTACCCACGAGATTCATGGGGGCGTGCCTTGGTTCAACATCCCGGGGACGACGTGGATCAAGATGACTCCTGAAGACGCGCATGAGCAGGTGACGGTTCTTAAGCTGGAGTTTGACGAGGAGCTGGAGATGTACGGCGGCTCGGGAGCTGTTGTCACGCATAACTAACCATCACGGGGAGGGACGCGCTAGATAAGTGCTTAGCCTCCCTCATGAAGCGGAGAGAATGACATGAACAGAAGTGGAGTGCCGGAGCCGAGGATTGAGTATGCTCCTAAGCATTATTTATGCAAGCGTGCGGGGCAGCCGCTCGTGCTGGATGGCCGCGTGGATAAGGCATTCTGGGATGCGGCGGAGTGGACCGACGATTTCGTTGATATCGAAGGGGATCTTCGTCCGAAGCCGGGGAAACGGACCCGGGTCAAAATGCTGTGGGACGACGATTATTTTTATTTTGCCGCCGAGCTGATCGAGGATCAGATATGGGCGACATTGACTGAACGCGATTCGGTTGTTTTCTATGATAATGACTTTGAAATATTCATTGATCCGGACGGAGACAGCCATCAATATTATGAATTCGAAATTAATGCCTTGAACACGGTGTGGGACTTGCTGCTCGTGAAACCGTACCGGGATGGCGGACCTCCGGTCAACGGCTGGGATATCAGCGGTCTTAAGACGGCGGTATTTATCGATGGGGAGCTGAACCGTCCTGGCGCCGACAACCGGAAATGGAGCGTGGAGGTGGCGATTCCTTGGACCAGTCTCAAGGAATGTGCCGAAGGTGGCCGCCGCCCTGCGCCAGGTGAGTTCTGGCGCGTCAACTTCTCGCGCGTGGAATGGCAGACCGAAGTGCAAGACGGCGAGTACCGTAAGGTGCTGAATCCGGAGACAGGCAAGCCTTTTCCGGAGGACAATTGGGTATGGTCGCCTATGGGCATCATCAATATGCATTACCCTGAGCTGTGGGGTTACGTTGTGTTCGCGGGTGGCGAGGAGCAACAGCCGTTTACGCTTCCGGAAGACGAACGGATCAAATGGGAGCTGCGCAGACTCTATTACCGGCAGCGTAATTACTATGAAGCCCATGGTGAATTTACGCAGGACATGAAGCAGCTCATGGGCGAGGATGCATGGAGCATCCAGCCTGTGATTGAAACGACTCGCAGCCTGTTCCAGATTAGCGCGCCTTCATCGGACGGCACGGCTCTAATCTGCATTCGGGAAGACGGAAAGCTATGGAGGGAGTGAACGCTAGGATGACCAGCCAAACCGCGGTGTTCTCGCTGGATTCGCAGACACGGGAGCGGATCGAGCAAAAGTTCCAGGAGAAGATCATCTTTGCGGAAGCGCGCAAAGATAAGCTGTTTCATGTTTTGGAGCAGGAACTGACCGATGAAGAGATTTGGGCCCTGAAATATTTGTTTGCTTACATGCCGGTGAACGACATGGCCGACTATGATGGAGAATTGTTCTTGAATCATGTGCGCCAAGCCCTGGACATCCGTAAGCGCGTGCCTTGGGGCGAGCGCGTGCCGGATCATCTGTTCCTGCATTTTGTGCTTCCTTACCGGGTTAATACGGAGAATATTGAGGATTACCGCGGTATTCTCTACAACGAATTGGCCGAACGGACGGCGAAGTTATCGATGGCGGATGCCATTCTGGAAACCAATTATTGGTGCCATGAGAAGGCGACCTACATCGGCAGCGATCTGCGAACCATTTCGCCGCTGACGATGATCCGGAACGCACGCGGACGCTGTGGCGAGGAGTCCACGCTGGCGGTGGCCGCGCTTCGTAGCATCGGCATCCCCGCGCGTCAGGTCTATACGCCGCGCTGGGCTCATTGCGACAGCAACCATGCCTGGGTGGAAGCATGGGCGGACGGCCAGTGGTATTACATCGGGGCATGCGAACCGGAAGCCCGCTTGAATCAAGGCTGGTTCAGTCCGCCGGCACGCAGGGCGATGCTGATCAATACGCGAATTTTTGCCGATTACCCCGGTCCGGAGGATATTACCCTATGCGAAAAGGGGTTTACGGAGATTAATTTGCTGGAGAACTATGCACCGGCTCGCACCCTTTACGTGAGCGTGAAGGATAAGCAGGGAGAGCCTGTATCCGGCGCAAGCATTCGATTTGAGCTGTATAATATGGCTGAATTTTATCCGATTGCCGAAATCAAGACCGATGAGCAAGGGAAGGCTTCCTTTAAGACCGGTTATGGCGACCTCTTGGTTCGTGCGGTCAGCGGCGGCAAGTGGAGTGAAGTCCTGTTCAAGGCCGAGGACGGCGGACATATCGAACTTGTGCTTGATTCATCCGAACAGCCGTCAGGGATCGTGGATTTCGATATGGTTCCTCCACCGGAAGGAGAAGGGGACGCCGCGACGGCGTTATCCGAGGAGAAGACCCAGGCTCATAACCACCGTCTGGAGGAAGGGACGAAGGTCCGGACCGAATATGAGGGTACATTCCTGAGCGAAGAAGAGGCAACTGCACTGGCCCAGTCATTAGGACTGCCTCCGGAGCGGGTGTGGGACGTCCTTCGAAAAGCCAGAGGCAACAGCAAGGAAATCGCAGCGTTCCTGGAGGAGCATTCCGGCGATTACGGCGAGTGGCCGCTGCGGCTGCTGGAATCGCTGAACGAAAAGGATTTGATTGATACCTTCCGGCAAACGCTGGATGATCATCTGATGGGTGCCCTCTCACAGCGTGGACAGTGGGATGAGGATACCTTCGTGAAGTACATCCTGTGTCCGCGGGTTTCTTATGAAATGCTGGTCCCGTATCGCCGTGTATTCGTTGATGCCTTTACGGCGGAGGAGACTGCGGCATTCAGGAAGAATCCTTCTACGCTTGCCGGGCATTTGGAGCAGGGCTATGCCTATGCTGAGGACCTTCCCAACCTGAAGGGTAAGGGAAATCCGGCAGGCACGTACAGTCTCATGAAGGGAGACGAGCAGTCGCTGGACATTCTGTTTGTGGCTGTATGCCGCAGTCTGGGGATTCCCGCCCGACTGCATCCGAGCGAGCAGAAGCCGCAGTACTTACGTGATGGAAGTTGGGAAGATGCAGCCTTCCCTCTGGACTCCCCCCGGAATCAGGAGAGCTCAGGCTGGGGGATGCTGCAGTTCCTCAGGGATCCGGAGGTTTCGCAGGATACGCCGGCCGCATCCTATGCCGAGAACTTTACCTTCGCCCGCCTGGAAGACGGCGTGTACAAAACGCTGGTGTATCCTTATGGCAGCACCGATGTTTACAACGAGCCGTATGAGGTTGAGCCGGGTTCGTACCGTCTAACGTCGGGCATCCGGCTGAAGGACGGAACGGTAAGAGTGCGCTTCACGTACTTTACCGTTCGTGCCGGAGACACCACGCGCGTGGCGCTGACCTATCGTGAGACGGCGGTCGACATTCCGGTGCTGGGCAAACTGGCGCCGGGCAGTACGCTTACCCGATTAGACGGAACGGGAGCGGATCTTAAGGATCTTCTGGGAACCGAGGGCGCTATCGCTGCCTGGATCGAACCGGAGCGGGAGCCGACCAAGCATCTGCTCCGCGAGCTCAGCGAGCTGGCCGAGCCGCTGGATAAGCTGGACTTACCGATTGTGCTGGTGATCGGGGATGCGGAATGGACAGCTTCCTTTGATCCGGTAAGCTATCCGAAGCTGCCGGCCCGCACTATTTTTGTACGGGATTCCAGTTATGCTTCCTTGTCGGGTTTCATCCCGAATCCTGCAACCCATGAAGCCGGTTATCCTCATCTGTTCGTCCTGGACCGTCAGGATCAAATCCGTTATGCGGCTTCCGGATACAAGATCGGCACCGGGAAGGAAGCCCTGCAGATTGCAACCGCGATATTACAACCCTAGAAGGGATCGGAGTGAAGAGTAATGACGAAGTATATTGTGGCGGGTTACGCCGTCGATTCGGTTCTTCCCGACATGACGCATGAGGATCTGCTGAAATTAACGCATTTGAACGTAGCCTTCGGTCATGTCAAGAACGATGAGATTACCACCGAGCATTTGAAGAATGGCGAGGTTGTCCGGAACATCAAGCGGGATCACCCGACTCTTACGGTACTTCTGTCTGTTGGCGGCTGGAGCGCTGGTGGTTTTTCCGAAGCCGCTTCAACCGAGGGCGGAAGGGACCGCATGGCCGCATCCGCCATACGGGTGCTGGAGGAATATCCTTTTGACGGTATCGATCTGGACTGGGAGTATCCATGTTACGGTGAAGCCGACATAGGGTCGAGTCCGGATGATAAACGGAATTTCACCCTGCTGCTGAAGACGATCCGGGAGGCGCTGGATGCTAAGGGCTCCCGGGATGGCCGGCATTACCTGCTCACGATTGCGGCAGGGGCTGACCAATACTATGTAGACGGCACGGAGATGGCCGAGGTACAGCAGTACCTGGATTTTGTCCAGTTGATGACCTATGATATGCGAGGCGGGTTTCAGGTCCTGACCGGACATCATACGAATCTGTACACGTCAACCGGAGATCTGTTCCGAATCAGCACGGATGCTTCCGTGAACCTGTTCGTTCGCGCCGGCGTCCCGAAGGAGAAGATAGTCATCGGTGCCGCATTTTACTCCCGTGTATGGAACGAGGTGCCGGATCGAAACCATGGCCTTCATCAAATGGCTGGCAGCACAGGCGGCTATGGTCCGGCCTTTGCCGAGCTGGCTGCGGAGTACATCAACAAGAACGGCTACATTCGTTATTGGGACGAGGAAGCCTGTGCGCCGTACCTTTTTAACGGCTCCAGCTTGATTTCTTATGACGATGAGGAATCGATTCAGTGCAAATGCAATTATGTGAAAGAACAAGGCTTGGCCGGGATCATGTTCTGGGAATATGGATGCGACCCGACCCATCGCCTGCTGGGCGCTATGCATCAAAGACTTCAAAGCATCTCGGCCGGGAAATAGGAACAGCTGGCGGTCGCGGTGGATCTGATAACTCGGATGAGTTTAAAACATACGAAAACCTCCCCTGAACGGTACGGTTCAGGGGAGGTTTCTATTTTTGCGGCAAAACTGCTACCGACTCACTATTCTTCGCCATCATCCGAATTCGTTATCCGGTGTACTCTTCGTCATCCTCATCCGGCGAATCAGCAGCGCCGTTGCTGCTGTGCATTTTGCGGTATTGACCGGGCGTGTACCCCGTCTCTTTCTTGAATTTGCGGATGAAGTTCGGCGTGTCCAGGTAACCGACCCGGGTGATGATATCCTTTAATGGATCGGTTGTGTGCAGCAGCAGCCGGATCACCTCATCCATTCGTTTCTGCCAGATGTATTGGGTAAAGTTCATCCCGATCTTCTCCTTGAAGGAGCGGCTGAAATATGATGAAGAGATGGAGAATTTAGACGAGATCGTGCCCAGGCTGAGGTCATAGTCCGTAAAATTGGCATCGATAAAGGCAACGATTTCGTCCATCAGGGAGCTCTCTTCGGTCTCGCTCTTCGCCTCGACATGGGCGCAGATTTCCGCGGCAAGGCCTGCCAGCTTCTTCTCCAAATCCTCCAGCGAGTCATAAGAGGTGACCCGTGGAAGCTGATTGACCACATGATGGATGCCAAGCTCGGACGCGGTCTTCAGCATCGTATTCAGAATATCGAAGCAGATACAGCGCAGCAGCGGTACGGACGGCATTTCCGTCTTCAGGTTATTCAATGCGGTGGATACCATCTGAACCGCTACATCATAACTGCCCTGTTTCAAGCTTTGAACCAGCTTCAGCAGCACATCCTTAGGGACCCAGAAGGATGAATCCTGTGCGCCGGAACCGGAAAGAGCGTTAAAGAAGGTGCTGCTGCCCTGTCCGTGCAGCATGGAAGCCTCCAAAGCGGTTGATGCTTCAATGAAGGATTGATTCAGCTGCTCCGGATAGCTGTAGCGGTTGCCTACCCCGATCGCAGGAGAGACACCCGTGTGCTCTCCCGCCATCGATTGCAGGGCCAGGGCGATCGGCTCCATACGGGCGTTAAGGCTCGCATCATGCCCGGTTTCGGCATCAAATCCGACAATGAGGGCCAACTGATCGGGCTGTGGCAGCTCCACTCCATAAGCATAGGCGGAAAACGCCGGCAGCTCCACATCGTTCATTAACTGCATGACGGGCCGCCGCTCCGGATTGTCGCCAATGGGCAGGGCGTGCGACTCCCAGCCCATGGTCACGACAAAATAATGGGATTGGCTGAAGCGGATGCCCAGCTTCTCGGTGAACTCGGAAGGGAATTCACCAGTATGGCCATGCTTTAGCAGCATGAGCAGAATATGATTCCGTGCATAAGGCTCTTGAAGATCGACGCGCTGGCTGTAGTCGTGCAGCGTTTTCTTGATCCATTCCAGCTCGTTGCTGGATGTGGACGTTTCCGGGTCATTCTTCAAGCGGATGAACTCCATCAAGTCTGAAATCGGATGGTATTGCCTGCGAGCCAGCATAATGGCAAGAATGGTGCCCATCACTACAACGAAGGAGAATACCAGAATTACAAAGGTACGAATATGAACGATACGGCTGAAAAATTGGTTGCTTGGCATTGCGGTGACATAAGTCCAACCCGCATCGGATTTGACGGATACAACCGAATGCGGCTCTTGGTTCAAGGAAAGGCTGTGCGTTCCAGGCTCAAGTGCGAACAGGGCGTGGACTTCCTGCTCGGTAATGGTTTCGCCTTGGTGATTGGCGGCCAGCACTTGTCCGTAATTATCGAATATATATGTCATTCCATGATAGTCGCTGAGGATGGATTCGATCAATCCGGTCAGATTGGACTCATGGATCAGGTACATGACGGTGCCGTGGGCGGGCGTATTGTTAGGTGCGATCGGCACAAGGTATGCCAGCATGGAATTTTGGATTTTGGTCCCCCGAACCACTTGCTCCGCCGGACGCATGGTCGGAATCGGGACAGAGTTTAAATCACGGACCATCTCCGTTTCGTTCCAGCTGTTGAATTTGTAGCGGTCGGTGAAGACATTCAGATTCTCAAATCCCTGTGACGAATAAATGCTGTTATCTCCGCGGAAGAACAGGAACAATTCATCAATAATGGAGCTGGTGGCTTTGTATTTGACCAAGGCCCCGATGGATTCCCGGCTGTAGTAAGGATGGTGAGTCCAATAACGGGTCAGCTGCTCATCGTAGGCGATGCGAAAGGCGATGTCCTGCAATTCTTTCATGCGCTCATCGATGACAGTTTTGGCCTGGGTCAATTGATTGACATTGGTCTGCTCGATCTCGGAACGGAGCGTATTCACGGCATTGTGATAAATAATGATGGTTAATATAACAAGAGGTATCAGGAAAATGGAGATGTAGGACAGTGTGTATTTAAGCAGAAGCTTGGACTTGAAGTGATTCCATTTCATATCTGCAACCTCCCGTTTTTTACGATTTTAGATTATTAAGTTTTTAGCCGGAACTAATTCATTCTACACACCGAGACGGTTTTCAAATAGCAATTTGTGTTTTCGCGTTACGCCATTTGATAGCGCTATCATAAATGCTGCCGAGGCAGTAGCATTCATGACGAGCCAATAGATACCCTATTAAAAATACTAGGAGAACTTGACTAATAAATCAATGGATCATTTCGAATATACAATGGAATCACGTCAAAAGTCTCAGATGAGGGGGGATATAACGAAACAATCGGTTCGAAATAAGCGGGGGATACGTGTTGAAGCGAAGATATCGGTAAAGGGGAGGATTGCAAAAAAAAAAAGAACCCGTAGGTCAGACAACCTGCATGTTGAGGCTGTCCAGTTCACGGGTTCTATAAAGTTTCGTCCAATTTCGGGGGAAACGGACATGTACTTAGGTTGAACGAAATTTCGTTCTAATTTCCTATAAGGATCCCTTCGTACTCGTATTTGCACGATTATTCGTGCAAATCTCGTAAAACAGTTGGCATTAGCCTTCCTGTTGTACGATTTTTCGTGCAAATTCCTGAGTCGACAGCTCTTATCCATTCAGTTTGTGCGATTTCTCGTACAAATCTCGTATAACAGCTGGCATTAGCCTTCCTGTTGTGCGATTTTTCGTACAACATTCTGAGTCGATAGCTCTTATCCATTTAGTTTGTATGATTATTCGTACAAATCTCGTAAAAAGCATGCACCGGACCACGCAACGTGCGCACAGGGAGCAGTGCACACATTGAAATTGGTTCCTTACTAGGTTGCGCTGCCCTCCACTTGAGAGAGCTGCAGCTGCTTGCGATAGATGAATCTGGAGATCGATACGCTGATTTCGTACAGCAGGAACAGCGGAACGATCACAATCAAATCGGACATGATATCCGGTGGCGTGATGGTGACGGCCACGATACATAGCAGAAAGTAGGCTGATTTGCGCATCTTGGCCAGCCGATGCGGATTCACGATGCCGAGCTTCGTCAGAAAAACGACGATGGCGGGCATTTCGAACAGGAATCCGAAAGGAACGGTCATATGGATCATGAACGTGAAGTATTTTTGCGCGGTATACATCGTTTGGAATGCGCCTTCGGCCATACGCTGCATGAACTGCAGCACCATCGGGAACAGCACGAAGTATCCGAAGCAGATGCCGGCAATAAATAATACGCTGATCACGGGAATGAGCAGCACAGCCGAGCGGTGAGTCCCATCCGGCAGCGCCGGCTGCACGAACCGCCATATTTGATAGGCGGCAATGGGAAGCGTGACGGTTACGGCCACAACGCCTGCAATGATCATATATACCCACATGACTTCGGAGGGACCGAGCAGAACGAGCTGTTTGTCCATGCCTCGTACCAGCCAGTGGTAGATCTTCTCGACGTAGATGAAGGCAGCCACCATTGCGACGAGAAACGCAATCAGGGTGCGGATCAGGCGCTTCCGCATTTCTTCCAGATGCTCGATCGCGCTCTGGTCGTTCGGATTAGCTGTGCTGCTTATCGACCGCTGCAGCAGTTTGCGGAGCATCGTCTTTTTTTCCATTCTCGTCGTCTCCGTTCATCAAGCCACGGGTTGCGCCCTTGAATTCGCTTAAGGTCCGCCCGAAAGCGCGACCGAGCTCAGGAAGCTTGGATGGACCGAATATGATGAGTGCGATAATCAAAATAAGAATTAAACCACCGATTCCGATGTTGCCAAACGGCATGATCCTCGCTCCTTTCGATTGGTATTACTCCAGTTTGAAGCCGCTAATGGCCACGACGGCGCAGCGCGCCATGTTTTCACCGGAGCGGTGAGGCCATGTGCTGGTTGGTTTGCTGAGGTCCTCCGTATTCTCGCCCGGGTGTTGAACGGATAGGAAGAGCGTCTGCTCATCGGGTGTGAAGAAAGGACCTGTAAGCTCGGATTCCACCGGACCGGAGGCGAATTGCAGCGCGACCCCTTGTTCCGGCCCGCTTGTTGGAATCACAAACAGTCCGTTGTTCATAAAGGGTTTGTGAACGCCTTTGTTCTGGCTGCTGCTGGAGATATCCGTCACGACCCACAGATCGCCGTTCGAGTCGAACGCGAGGTTGTCCGGCGAGCTGAATCCGGATTGGCGTCCACCTGCAGCAAAGATCTCAAAGTCGAACTCCATGGCGGCCAGATCGTTGCCCGCTTCAAAGATACGCGTGATATGACCGTGGATGTTGCCGTGATTGTCGTTGTTCGTATGGCAGATAAACACGGTGTTATCAAACGGCGAGATTTCGATGTCCTCCGGACGGTCCGTTGGTGTTCCGCCGACAAGACGCGCAGCTTCCTGGCAGTAAGTGACAACATCGCCTTGGGACTTGAATTTGGCTTGGGCCTCTTTATCCTCTGCGGCGGCCTTGGTTACGGCCTCCAGGGTGACTGGCTGCCATTTGCCCGACTTCAGGTTGGCCACGTACAGGGTTCCGTCTTCCAGAAGCGCGGAGTTAGCGCGGCCTTTGCTTTTATCATATTTGCTTTTGCTAATGAACTTATAGACGCAGGCATCCTTCTTGTCGTCGCCCATATAGACAACGATCCGGCCGTCTGCGGCAAGGCCCATCGCGGTATTCTCATGATTAAATCTGCCGAGGGCGGTGTGCTTCTTCAGGAAGGATTTATCGAACGGATCGACCTCAACGACCCAGCCGTAATGCGTATCCGGCAGGTTAGAGACTGCCGCGGTGTCCTCGAAGTTCTCCTCGCAAGATAAGACCGTGTTCCAAAGCGTTACGCCGCCGGAGCAGTTGGCAAACGTGCCGGTAGCGGTCGTTGCGCCTTTCAGGGCAGGGATGCCTTTGGCCGGGCCGGTGATATCGAATTTGCTGAAGCCGTTGATACGGCGGGCATGGGTGGAGGTGGTGTCCATTTTCCACACACCCTTCTCATCACGGTATACTTCGATGACCGACATACCTTGGTAATACAGGTTTTTATGGATTTGATCCGCCGTCATCTTCCCATCCTTTACAGGACCGATGGAGAAGATGGTGGAGTATTCATGATTGTTGACCAGAAGGCCGCGGACATTGGAGCCCTTAAGCGGGAAAAATGCGTTGTAATCACAGCCGGAGCCGAATTTTTCGCCAGCCGGATTGATCACGTCATCAAAAGCCGCAATGACATCATATTTAAAGTTTTTAGGCAGGACGAGCTGGTCTGCTTTGGTTGGTTCAATTGGTTCGAAGTAACCGCTGACCCGATTCGTTTTGAATCCGAACAGATGATTTGCGGTTCCGGACATGGCCGAAGCCTTCCCTTCCAATACACCTAAGCCTGCGGAAGCGGCTGCCAATGCGGTTGCGCCAGTACCCAGATAAGACAGAAACGTTTTGCGATCCATCGTTTTACTCAAGCTTATCCACCCCTAATGTATAAATTGCCATCAGGACAAGTTTATAGGGGAAGTGTTAAGGGAATATCATCGGTGAATGGTGGAATTGTAAAAATAAAGTCATCTTGGAGGGGGCGTCTAGCGGCGCCCCTGAACATGGCTGGACTTGCGGAGACTATACATAATCATATTAAGTTGCCTTTGTAGCGCTGCCGCATCTGTTCGGCCATGACACGAATCTCCTCAGAGCCTGGCATCGTAAACCTGGAAGCGGCTTCTGTCAGCTCCATGCCTGACTGCCAGCTGCGGATGACTTCTTTTACAGCGATTATAAATGGGTGGACGGTGTTCTGGCCGGTGCCGATGTTCGTAAGCTCTTCAAGACTGGCGGTGCTGTTAGCTTCTACTAGAGGATATTGCTTGGGGTCTGCACCCGCAGCGGCAATATCATAGAAGGAACGAACCAGCCGGGCGCGCTCGCTGCCTGAACCTTCGGCGATGATAAAAGCCTGGATAATGAAGGCTTTACGTTGCCGCCGCTGGGCAATGCCGCAAAATTTAAGGCCACCTATGCTTAGATCGAACGTTCCGGGACAGAAGGCGCCAGCAATTTCGCCGGTATCTACGTTCTGTCCGGTGCAGCGGAGGGCCTCCCGGATCAGCTCCACCATGATCTCAAAGTCCTGATGAAAGTCAGGCGCCGGTCCCGTAGAGGAAAAGGGGAGGATGAGGGACAGGTTCACCACGCCAGCGTCTAAGGGAACCGCAGCACCGCCCGAATGGCGGACGGCGGTGTCATAGCCGAGGGAACGAAGCATGGCTACCCCTTGCGGTGCATGGGGGAGGCGGCTGTCGCGCACGCCCATGACAAAAGCGCGCGGATGCCGCCACAGATGGCAGACGGCCGGCCCGCCATCTCCGGTCAGCCTGCATAGGAGCTCGTCCAGCGCAAAATGGTACAGCACGTCCTGATGCGATAAATCATGGGTCCGGTCGAGCAGCAGGACGGGTTGATCTTCAGGTAGTGACAGCGGAATATTCACGCTTTCTTGCGCCTCCTCTTATACGTGGATCGTGCATAGACCATGGAAGGGTTTGTCTTCCGAGGGGGAGCCCGATCGTTATTTTCTTTGAACAGCATACCATAAATTCATACTGAAGCGGCGAGCCTCGCCTTATGAGTCGGGAACCTTCAACGTTTTTGTTTAGATATCAGAAAGTATAAACTTCGAGGCTCGTGACCTCCTGATATCGCAAAGAAAAACTTCTTCTAACTGCGGTCCGTCTTCTGTGGATGTACGTTGATCGACATTTTTGTTATAATCCGAGTAAGTTTATTGTCTTTGTGAGTAATTTGGTTTAGTGGAGAATGATTTCACTTCCTATATAAAGGAGAGCATCAACATCATGGAGATTTATAATAGTGTAGTTGATATGATCGGTCAGACGCCAATGGTGAAACTTCAGCGGCTAGTGCCTGAAGGGTCTGCTGATGTCTATGTAAAGCTTGAGAGATTCAATCCTTCCGGCAGCGTGAAGGATCGGGCGGCGTACAATCTGATTCATACCGCAGAGGAGCAAGGATTACTCCAACCAGGCGGTACCATTATTGAGCCAACGAGCGGGAACACGGGCATTGGCCTGGCGATGATAGCAGCCGCTAAGGGTTACCGCGCTATCCTGATTATGCCGGACAACATGTCCAAGGAACGGATAAATATATTGAAGGCGTACGGCGCGGAGGTCGTGCTGACACCGAGCAGCGAGCGCATGCCGGGTTCCATTGCCAAAGCGCTTGAGCTCAGGGAGCAGATTCCCGGCAGCTTCATTCCGCAGCAGTTTGAGAATGCGGCCAACCCAGACATTCACAGGTTGACGACAGCGCCGGAAATTTTGGGGCAGATGGAAGGGCGGCTGGATGCCTTCGTGGCAACGGCGGGAACGGGCGGCACCGTAACCGGTACCGGGGAAGAGCTGAGGAAGTCCCTGCCGAATCTGCATATCGCGGTAGTCGAGCCGAAGGGCTCGCCTGTGCTCTCCGGCGGAAAGCCTGGACCGCACAAGCTAGTGGGCACGAGCCCGGGTTTTGTACCGAAGATTCTGAATACGAGCGTATATGATGAGATCATCCAGATCGCCGACGAGGATGCGTTGCAAACGGTGCGGGATTTGGCTCGCAGGGAAGGAATTCTGGTGGGGCCGTCCTCCGGCGCATCGGTATTCGCTGCTCTTCACGTAGCGAAGCGGCTGGGGGAAGGGAAGCGGGTTATCTGTATTGCTCCGGATACGGGAGAGCGGTATTTGAGCATGGATATTTTCTAAGTGAGAAGGACCTCCGGCTAACCGGAGGTCCTTTCTTGGTGTTCTATGGAGGGTATCCACTGCTTAAGCTGCTGCATGAGTTGTCGATGACTCTTCACGACGATCACTTTGCCGGGATAATCTTCGAGCGTATCCTGAATCTGATATCTGCCTTCCCGCTGAAACGCGGCGCTCCATTCGAACATCTTTTTGAACATGTCCCAGTTGGGTGTATAATGCGCCTGTTCAAGTCGCAGTCGCTGCTTGATGAACCTTGTAATGATCCGGTAGGTTATTGTGGAGTAGGACGGGTTCAGGAATATGATAAGATCTGCACGGCGGAAGCTGGGGCTGACCCATTTAAGGTGAGCGCCTTCGATGATCCAGCATTTCGTGTTGATGATGCTTATTAACATCGCATCCCGGTCCGCATCGCTCCTCCGAATATCATCCGGCTCGGCTCGCTCCCACACCACATTGTCGAGCTCGTAATAAGGAATGTGGAACTGGGCGGACAGCGTCCTGGCGAGTGTCGTTTTTCCGCTTCCGACGGAGCCGATAATATGGATCCGGTTCGGAATGTTAGTTACCATAGGAGATCACCGCATTCATGAGAAATGGTAGCTACTTATTTCGGTACCGATGCGGTGATCTCCTGTCCTATTATTCGTAAAATTACACAACATCCTGCGGCGAATCGCGGAGCAACTTGAAGAAAGCCATGATTTGCTCAGCAATCCAGGCCGGTTGTTCTGCTGCAATGAAGTGCCCACCAGCATTTAGATCCTTCCAGTGGATCACATTCGGGAAGATCCGTTCTACATATGATCGGGGAGGACGCTCGTTCCGCTGAGCACTTAAGGTGACACCATGCGGTACAGGTGAACTTTCTTTGGGCCCCGGCCACCTCGTATGCTTGCCTTCATAATAATAGCGGTTCGAGGCGTTGATGCTCTGGGTTAACCAGTAGATGGAGACGTTGGCCATGAGCTGCGCCTTGTTGAAATGCTGCAACACATCGCCATCCTCGGGAGATGTCCAGTAGTGCCATTTTTCCAGAATGAACGCGGCCAGCGCTACGGGTGAATCATGCAATCCATAAGCTGCCGTCTGCGGCCGTGTGCCCAGAATATGGGCGTAAGCGCCCTCCTCGCGTCCCCATTGCTTCTGATAGTCGAGGAACTCGGCCTCCTCGGCTGAAAGCGTTGAGTTCGAATCCAGATAGGGACTGGGATTCCCTGGCGATGTGGTGTGATAGCCGATGAAACGGTCGGGATGGTCGAGACACATGAGTCCCAGAATGCTGGCTCCGATATCATAGCCGTGTGCACCGAATCGTTCGTAACCGAGTTCTGTCATGAGTTTCATAAGCAGTTCCCCCGCCTGGCGATCTTCAAAGCCCGGTCGCAGTTCTATACCTGAGAATCCATGACCCGGGATCGATGGGATGACAACGTCGAAGGAATCTTCCTCATGGCCGCCAAATTGCTCAGGATTGGTAAGGTAAGGGATAAGCTCCAGCATTTCATAGAAGGAGCTGGGCCAACCGTGAGCAATGAGGAGCGGGATGGGGTGCTCGCCGCTGCCCTTAATATGTATGAAGTGAATGTCGACTCCATCGATTTCAGCGATATAATTCGGAAAGGTATGAATGGAGCGCTGGAAGGCTCCCCAATCGAACTCATGCCTCCAGTAGGCGGCCATATCCTTCATGAAATCAAGGGGAATTCCATAATCCCATTGTCCGCCGGGGATTTCGTCAGGCCATCGGGTCATGTCCAGGCGCCGATATAAATCATCGAGGGCAGCTGGCTCGATTTGAAAAGAAAACGGTTGGATCTTCATTCGTTTCACCTCTTGGAAAGAATGGGAGTCTGGTATACTGATGACAACAAATTTTGCGGTAGGTAGAAAGATAAATGGAGACAAGGGGCTTCTTTATAATGTTGTGAGTGACCGTTAAATATATATAACTGGTTAGCTAACCGATAAATACACTTTACTTGTTTGTTTTGGAGAAATCAATAGGAGGTTTGTTTTGTTGTGGGACAGGAATTTGATCAACTCGAAATCATCGCGGATTTTATCAATACCCATGATAAACGCATGCGATATGAAGGAGATCCGGGTTTGGAGCTGCTCCAGACTGCGCAGGAGCTGCACATGTGGCTGTTAAAAAACGGCTTTATTCTGGAACAGGACACCGTATCTGAAGAGGATCTGGCTTTGGCCCGCGAGCTGCGGGGCGGCTTAAGAGCAGCTATTCCGAATAATATACATGATCATCAGGAAGCTGGCTTCCAAGCGTTAAACCGTGTAGCCGGACGGTTCCGGTTCTTTTATCGCTTTGGTGAGACCGCAGACACCATGGAGCCAGTGGATACACAGGGAAGAGGTGGGATGGCCCGGCTGTTGATTCTGGTATTTCGGCTTCGTGAAAAGAATATGTGGGGCAGATTGAGAGTGTGTACTGCCGACGATTGTCGGTGGGTATTCGTTGACCGCTCGAGGCCGGGAACGGGGAAATGGTGCTCGATGAAAGCCTGCGGCAATCGGGCGAAGAATAAAACATATCGGGAGCGAAGCAAGTCCATGGGATGAACCGCAGCCATGGGACCAGGTTTGAATCAAGTCCAACTCCAAAGACCCATCAAGCGTTTGCCTTGGTTGGTTTTTTTTTTTTTATGGAGCCGAATCATTCAAACAGGAATAAACGATTCAGTAACGAAATGATTGTAACCTATTATTTTTTGAAAAATGTTGATGTCTTTGTCGATTAGAGCATTTTCTATTCGTTGATTAAGCATAGAACGAAAATTCAAGATAGTCTCGAGAACCAGGAGGGAATAAGAATGAGATTTATGATGATTGTAAGGGCAACCGAGGATTCCGAGGCAGGTGTATTGCCAAGCGCAGAGCAGTTGGATGCCATGATGAGGTACAACATGGAGCTGGCCAGAGCGGGCGTGCTGCTTGCCGCCGATGGGCTCCATCCAAGTTCGGGCGCTATCCGGATATCTTATCCGGAGCCCGGGGGCAAGCCGAAAATTACCGATGGTCCCTTTACGGAAGCGAAGGAACTGATCGCGGGGTATACCTTGATCGAAGTGAAGACGAGGGAAGAGGCGATAGAGTGGGCTAAACGCATGCCGGATCCACACGGCTTCGGTGCGGGCCAGATCGAGCTCCGTCAGGTGTTTGAACCGACTGACTTAACGCAGGACCCGGAAGCGCAGGCTAAACAATACGAAATGCGTGAACACATCCAAAGGCAGAATCCGTAATGTCAGGAGCAGATACCCATCGCACGATCGATGCCATCTGGAGAATCGAATCCTCCAAAATCATTGCCTACCTGACTCGCATGGTTCGTGACGTCGGTATCGCCGAGGATCTTGCTCAGGATGCGCTTATCGCTGCGCTGGAACGCTGGCCGATAGACGGCATACCGGATAATCCCGGTGGATGGCTCATGACCGCTGCGAAGCGCAAAGCGCTGGACCTGCTGCGCCGGAATAAGGTACGCGATCAGAAGTATGAGCTGTTGGGACGTGAAATGGACTCCCGGATAGATTCGGATATTCAGGTACCGGAGCCGGGGGAAGTGAACGACGATCTTCTGCGGCTGATCTTCATGACCTGTCATCCGGTTCTTTCCCCTGAAGCGCGGGTGGCTCTGACGCTGCGCTTGCTTGGCGGATTAACGACGGCGGAGATTGCCCACGCTTATCTTGTGCCTGAACCGACGATCGCGCAGCGAATCGTTCGTGCCAAACGGACGCTGTCGGCGACCCGGGTGGCATTCGAGATTCCTCAGGGAGCCGAGCTTAAACCGCGATTGTCATCGGTTCTTGAGGTCATCTATCTCATGTTTAATGAGGGGTATGCAGCTTCATCCGGCAGCCAGTGGATTCGCCCGCTGCTGTGTCAGGAAGCGCTTCGGATTGGGCGGGTGCTGGCAGAGATCGCCCCGACGGAGGCCGAGGTGCATGGTTTGGTTGCGTTAATGGAATTTCAATCCTCTAGATTCAAGTCCCGGGTCAACGCGGAGGGGGAGCCTGTCCTGCTCATGGATCAGAATCGGGCCTTGTGGGATTATTTATTGATTCGGCGCGGTTTTGCCGCTCTGGAACGGATCGAGCGGTTGGGTGGAATGACCGGGCCTTATGCTGTCCAGGCAGCCATCTCCGCATGTCATGCCGGAGCGCCCAGTGCGGCAGAAACCGACTGGATTCGCATCTCCGTGTTATATGAGGCATTAGCCCAAGTTTCTCCTTCGCCCATCGTGGAATTGAACCGGGCCGTGGCCCTCTCCATGGCTTTTGGTCCGGAGATCGGACTTGAGATCGTGGATGTTTTACGAGGCGAGCCGGCCTTGAAGGGATACCATCTCCTCCCGAGCGTAAGGGGAGACCTGCTCTTTAAGCTGGGGCGTCTGGACGAAGCCTGTGCGGAGTTCAAGCTGGCCGCATCGCTGACGGATAACCTGAGGGAACGTGCCCTGCTGCTTGACCGAGCGGCAGAATGCCTGTCAGCGGAGTCCTAAGATAAGCTGAAGAAAAATTTTTAAAAAAATTTTTAAAAAAATATGAAGATGTGTCGATTACGCCAAATCCCATTCGTCATTTAGATATAAAACAAAAAATAAACCGAGAGGAAGATGAACATGCAAGCACAAATGGTACCTTTTATTATTTCCGAGGATGCAAGAGGTCAGGCGGATTTTTACATGCAAGCACTGGGTGGAGAGATCGGTTTGTTGACTACATTCAAAGACATGCCGGGAATACCGGAAGCCCATCAGGATAAAGTCATGCACATGTCGTTAACACTGGCTGGCGGCAATCAGTTGATCCTCACAGATGCTTTTCAAGGAACCGGCAAGAGCACAAGCATGGGGCTGGCCATCACGTTCGATCACGAGGAAGATGCCCGTGCTGCTTATCGCCATCTCAGCGATGGGGGTACCGAGAAATATCCGTTTGCCCTGCAGCCTTGGGGAGCCTACTACGGTGAAGTGGTGGACCGATACGGCATGACCTGGCAGATGGTTCATCAGGGCTAAGCTGAAAAATACTATATGATAAAGAAGGAGCCAATAAGATGAATCAAGAAGTAACGGATTACATTGCAGCGATCAGTGATACCTGGAAGGTGGAAGTCAGCGAGCGGCTTCGGGAGCTCGTGCACAGCACGATCCCGGACGTTTCGGAACGGCTTCAATATAAAAAGCCCCATTTTCTGAAGAATGGAAAATATGCGGCGGTGATCAGCGTCGCGAAGAGCGCCGTGAGCTTTACGATTTTCAATGCGGATGGGCTGGATTGGCCCGAGACGCTGTTCGAGGGACCGCCTGAACGAAAAACCATCAAAATCTCGTCAGGGCAGCAGGTCGATTATGAAGCGCTCGGATCCTTGCTGAAGCAGGCATCCAGCGGACTTTAAATCATATGTAATAGGGAAGCGCGGATAACCGGTTCGAAGCGCTCCTGATATCAATAGCCGCGATCCTGTGAGGATCGCGGCATGCGTCATTCTACTTCTTGGTGCTGTGCTGCTTGCCCGGCAGCTTGTCGCTTGGCGTTCCTTTGCCGTGATTCTCTTTGTTGCGACGGGCCTTCTCCGCATTCTCGTTCATTTTTTCCACAAAATCGTGCGTGCTTTCCATATGACGTAAGCTCCTTTTGCTCAGAATGTATGGCCTTGCCTGATCGTGCTTAATATAACCATTTCGTCGTGATCATATTTGGTGACTTTGGAATGGATATGGATGGTGAGCGGGAGGTTCGCTTGGCGAACGAGTTTGAGGTGGATGGACAATCGTATATACTGGCGGGTCCCGAGTTGAGCGACCTGAACACGTACATGGTCGAGTTGGGGCGCTCCCACAACCCTGAATTGCTGCCGGGGTACGCGATAAACGATCAGGGGCCCTGAGGTATGTCTTTTTTGGTTTCATAGGGATCGCGAACGAAATGGAGAAGGTATCTGTCATATCACGGCAAAAAAATACCCTGCCACAGGCAAACGCCCGGGCGGGGTATTTATGCTGTTTGATTACTTTTTATGACTGATCAACAGCTCATATTTGTTCAAGGAAGCGCCCAAAATATTCTCGTTGCGGCCCTGACCGTGGGATTGCCGGAATGATTCGCTGGAAGTCCAGCGTTTGAAGGCCTCCTCGTCTTCCCATACCGTAGAGACCTTCAGTTCCTCAGCCTCTGCGCCTTCTTTGGCTTCGTGCCATACTTCCATCCGCACGAATCCCTCAATGTCCTGCACGCCCTTCGCTTCAGCGAATCGCTGCGCAATTTCTTGTCCGAAGCCCGGTTTAACCTTAATCGAGTTTGTAACAACCAGCATGCTTGATTCCTCCTTCGGTGATGACCGGATACATTCCAGTAATGTCTAGCCCCTTGCATGTATGTCCATTATACATGAACGAGCATTCTGATTTCATCTTGGGAGGAACTGTGCTTTATGCCGAAAAAAGCATGGAATACTCAGGTCGCTGGAGGACCTTCTGCCGGAAACTCTGCGGTAGGGATGGCGGCAGTTGGCGTCATGGCTTTGGGTTTCGCCCTGCCGCTCCACGACCAGTAGGTGCCGATGCGCAGCAGCCGTTCAATTGGGCCGCCGTGGAATCGTTTCAACCAGAGCAGGCTGCCCGTTGCCAGTACAGCATAGATCAGGATCGCCAGCAGCGCTCCTTGCAGCACACCGAGCTTGCCGAACATGCCCAGCCCGAATCCGTAGAATATCAATACGCATACAACGCTTTGCGTCAGATAGTTGGTTAGCGACATCCGTCCAACCGCTTCAAACGCCCGGATGATAACCGATTGTTTAGACGAGAAGGCGTATAGGGAGGCGAACAGATGGATATAGCCCAGCGCGAGCAAAGGTCCGCCAATCATCGTGAAGACGCCGCTCCAGTTGTCGGTCGACCCGAGCATAACCCCGGCGGTCTTTAGACCAAGCCCGACCGGAACGAGTAGAGACCATCTTAGATACAGCTTGATCTCCTTGGAAGGATGAAGGAAGCGCCCGCGCTTGGCTGCGACCATACCAAATAGGAACATCGGCGCGCTCATCAGTGGGGCAATCAGAATGACCAGCAGCATCAACCAGTCCGGAAGGTCGATGGGCATTTCCTCAGTTGAACGAAAGTTTACGATCTCGCTGAACGTACCGTTGCCGTAGACCTCAATAGATTGTTTCACATAATTCTCCATGCGCTCTGTTTCACCTGTCGCAGGCTCCATGGAGCCATATCCGAAGATGGCAAACAGCGTCAGGACGAGGATGCCCCAAATCAAGATCGTTTTGGCCTTCCGTTTCACAAATAGTAACAGGAAAAGCCCGATCGCTCCGTAAAACAACAGAATATCGCCTTCCCAGATGAATGTGGAATGCAGCCAGCCGAGAATGATCAGCAGCACGGACCTGCGGAAGAAGCTGCGGCCATATTTAAGCCCTTTGCCAATCAGGCTTTCCCGCATTTTAATCATGCTGTAACCGAACAGGAACGTAAAGATCGGCATGAAGCTGCCCTCTACGAATACTTTCAGCATGTCATGGCTGATCAGATCCAGCGTGGATGGCTGGAAGAGATGCAGCTCGTCTTTGCCGAACATGCCGTATTGAAAAATAAGCATATTGGCCATCAGGATGCCGAGCAAGCTCAAGCCGCGAATCGCATCCACGGCCGTGGAACGTTTATTTGAATTCATATCAATCACCTCTGACACCAAGTATAAAGCTCGAAATGAAATAACTCGGAAACGGCATCCTAACTTTTTCTTAACTCTTTCAGCATTTGTTTAACTCCTGTTAAGGTTGTTGTGCTAGCATAAATGTCGGGTGAGATAAAATGGATCAAACACGAATTTTAATTGTAGATGACGAACCTTCCATTGTGAAAATGCTGCAGATAGTGCTGCGCAAGGAAGGCTTTAACCGCATATACACGGCTTCCAGCTGTAAGGAGGCGCTTAACGAAATTGCTGCACACGGAGCGGATATCGTGCTGCTGGATGTCATGCTGCCGGACGGCACGGGATTTGATCTCTGTCCGCAGATCCGTTCCTATGGTAGTCCGCACATCCTGTTTCTGACGGCCAAGGCATCGGATCTGGATGTGTTGACCGGTTTTGCGATGGGCGGAGACGATTATGTCACCAAGCCCTTTAATCCGCTGGAGATTGCCGCAAGAATCAAGGCGCGTCTGCGCCGTGGCGGCATCGGGACGACCGTATCGTCTGAGCAGCCGGTGATCCAGCGTGCATGGGATTTCGGCCGGTTTAAGGTTGATGAATCCGCCGGGGAGCTTACGGTGCTGGGAGAGCCTGTGTCTTGTCCGGCGCAGGTCTTTCAGCTGCTGCTTTATTTTTGCAAGCACCCGGGGGTGGTATTCTCCAAGTCGCAGCTGTACGAAGCCGTATGGGGCATCGACGGCATGGGCGAGGACAACACCGTCATGGTGCATATTCGCCGCATCCGCGAGCGCATCGAGGAGGATCCGAGCAACCCGCAATATTTGCTGACGGTCCGGGGGCTCGGCTACAAGCTGGTTAAGGAGAAAGTCCGATGAGACTGCGCAGAAGGCTGGCTTTTCATTTTACGTACCAATTGATTGCGTTCTCGGCGTTTATGTTTTGCTTCCTGATCGTGCTCTTATTCTTCCTGATCAGACATATCAGCGAAGATGAGCTCCAACGCAACTTTCCAACAGGTGTCCTCGACAGTATCGTCATGGAGACGGTGACAGAGAAAGGCGAAGTATTGTTGGAGGACCATTGGAAGCTCTTGCTGCAGGAGAATGATATGTGGCTTCAAGTCGTGGATATGAAGGGGAATGTGATTCATTCCACCAACACGACCTCAAGTGTTCCTTCGAAATATTCGGTAAGCAACTTGCTTGAGATTAAGGAGGAGCGCCGTTTTGGAAAGTATATGATGGATTGGCAGATGGACCTGACGTATACGGAACCTCTGCTGTTTATGATTGGCTGGATCGATGAGAGCACGGATCATCTTCGGACATGGTATGCCCGGTACCAAGACGGTGGTAGGGTGAGGCCGGAGGATGAAGTAGCCCTCCGTCGCGAATTGGCTGGTCTAGGCGGCTATTTGCACGTCATTGACCGGGAGGGCCGCGTTGTCCAGGGGATTGGAGCCCATGCGGATCAAAAGACGAGCTACCATCCGCTGGAGATCATCGCGATGCAAGAGCAGCCCGGCACGTATTCAACGCATATTGCGGTTTATCGCGACGCTGCCAGCGGCAACACCTGGGTGTATCATACGCCGCGGGACGGTGCCCTGAAGAAGCGACCAATGATGAACGAGCTGATTCGTGTGGCGCTGTTTACCATGATTTGCGTGCTGCTGCTGTCGCTCGGGGTGGCCATATGGCATGGATATCGATACAGCCGTCCGTTGCTGCTGTTTACCGGATGGTTTGAGCGGATGGGCATAGGAGCGTATGAGGAAGTGCTGACACCGAAGGACCGGAAGCGGGTATTCCGTAAGAACGGAAAGCTGCGCACGCGCTTCAAGCTGTACAAGGAAGTGATTCATTCTTTTTACAAGATGGCGGAGCAGCTTGCCGAGACCGAGAGGGAACGGGAGCGGCTCGATCGTAATCGGGAAGAATGGATGTCCGGGATATCGCATGATTTGCGTACTCCGTTGTCCTCCATCCAGGGTTACGGCTATATGCTCGAGAGCGCGCCCCAGGATTGGAGCCAGGAAGAGCTGCGGGAGATGGGAACCGTGATCCGGGAGAAGGGCGGGTACATGCTGGAGCTTATCGATGATTTCTCGCTCGTATTCCATCTGAGAAGCGAAATCCGGCCGCAGGAGCTGACCCGGCTTGATCTGAACGAGCTGGTGCGTCGCTGTGTGCTGAAATACGTCAACGATGCCACGCTGGATGCGAATTTTAATTATATCGGTGGCGAAAAAGCACTGCTCATTGACGGTAATGCCAAATGGCTGCAGCGGTTGATGGATAATCTGATCACGAATGCCGTGAAGCATAATCCGGAGGGCGTCAACATTGAAGTGCGAGTAGAGAGGCACCCTGCTGGCGCGGCGATCGTAGTAGCGGATCAAGGTGTAGGGATGGATGAAGAGACCCGCTGTAATCTGTTCGAGCGTTATTACCGGGGAACGAACACCGAAGAGAGTATGGATGGCTCGGGGCTCGGGATGAGCATCGCGAAGGCGATTGTCGAAGCACATCGGGGCCGGGTAAATGTGTGGTCTGAAGTAGGCCGGGGAACCACCATCACCGTTCTATTGCCTGAGGCTGCCGTACAAGAAGGCGAGGGGGCTGTTGAACGCGATTAAGGACTGACGTTTTCCTGGATTGTCATGTCCGGAATGAGCTCTAAAAATCCTTCAACATTCCTATCCTGCTGCCGGCCCGGTTGCGCTATAATGGCTAAGCAACGATTACATGAGGTCCGGAGGATATTATGGGTTCAACTTCGTTTCGGCAATTGACTGGCAATGCGCGGGGCTGTCTCGTCTACGAGCCGCTGTTTCTTATCCCTTACAGTATGTTCACGACGTACGCCTCCATCTACATGTACCAACTTGGGGTAAACGAGACGGGAATCGGTTGGATTACCTCCATCGGTTTGCTTGTGCAGGTGCTTTCTTCGTTTCTTAGCGGGTATTTAACAGACCGTTTAGGCAGAAAAAAGGCGCTGCTATACTTCGACGTACTAAGCTGGACCGTGGCCACGCTGCTCTGGGCCATTTCACAGAACTTCTGGTTTTTTGTGATCGCGGCCGTGATCAACGGCTTTCAGAAGGTGCCGCATACCGCCTTTTACTGTCTGCTGGTGGAGGATACCGCACCGAAGGAGCGAACCTATGTCTTTACGCTGCTGCAGCTGATTAGCGTAGTGGGCGGCTTGTTTGCACCGATCGGCGGACTGCTGGTGTATCATTTCACGCTTGTGCCCGGGGTGCGCATCATGTTCGTGCTGGCCTGTATCCTGATGACGATCCAGTTCATTGGGCGTCATTATGCGACAAGGGAGACGGATATCGGATACCGCAAGATGAAGGAAACGAAGGCGATGAGCCTGCGGGAAGGGATGTCCGACTATGCCTTGGTGATGAAGAGCATGCTCGGAAATCCGCTGCTGCTGATGATCTTCGGCGTTTATATATTGTTCAATTTTCAGATGACGGTGAAGACGACCTACGTCTCCATCTTCATGGTGGAATATTTGCATTTGGGCAGCGGCCTGATCTCGGTTTTTCCGGCATTCTCCTCTGTCATTATGCTAATATTCATGCGGTGGATCATGCCCCGAATCGGGGAGCAGCATGTGCACCGGACGATGGTATGGGGATTCGTAATATCGGTATTGTCCAATGTCATACTGGTGTTTGCGCCGCAAGGGGATCTGCTGGTGCTGAGTTTGAGCACTGTCATTGCCGCCATCGGTACGATGATGACATATCCGTATCTGGAGACGGCGGTGGCCAATGCGATAGACGATGAGAACCGCGCCAAAATATTCGCGCTGCTCCAGGTGCTCATCCTTATTGTCATTTCGCCTTCCGGCATCATTGGCGGCTGGGCATATGGCATCGACCCAAGAATTCCGTTCTTGCTTGTTGCCGGTGCATTTGTGATCAGCATCCCGCTTATGATGCTTTACGGCAAAAAGGCAAAGGCAGCCCCTGTTGAAGCCGGAGTTTAGCTTGGGCATGGAGATTGAGCCAATGGCGAAAAGGGTTGAGTGCGCGCTTTAAGCTATGGGAAGCGTAAAAATATGAATGAAGAGGCACTCCAGGCAAGGGGGAGCCTCTTTTTTGCGTTGGTTATTGCAATTTGGTTAGTGTTCACTTATGATATGAGCATGAAAAAGAAACCTCATTTCGATAGCAAGAAGAAGGATATTTTGCAGGCTGCTATGAAACTCTTCGCCGAGAAAGGCGTGGATGGCGTATCGGTGAAGGAGATCGGCGCAGCGGCGGGTGTAACGGATGCAGCGATCTATAAGCATTTTACGAATAAGGATGCCGTGGCTGCGGAAGCGTTCGAGGAATACTGCAGCAGTTATACGCGTCTGGTGGATGATTATGCTTCCCGGCCCGGCCTGTTTGCAGAGAGACTGTCGGCGCTCGTCATCCGGGTATTGGCGGCGTATGACGAGGATAAATACGGCTTGCTGCTCTTGTCCCAGCATCACGAGCTGTTTACGGAGGTGCTCAAGAGCAGGGGACGTCAGCCGCTGGACGCCTTGCATGAGCTGCTTGAGCAAGCGGTGTTGCAGGGGGATATTCCGCCGCAGAACACGCGATTAACCGCTGTGTTGATCATTGGTGCATTCAGCCAGCTTGCAATCTCAACGATGCAAGGAGAGCTGAAGGAACCGTTGTCGCCGCTGGCACCTGAAGTGACGGCGCATCTATTGGCATTAACAGGTTTGGGAAAAGGTCGGGAGTGACCTTTTCTTTTTACCATCAGGTTAGTGTTTGTTAACCAAATCATGAGGGGGAAGAAACATATGAAAAAGGTTTTAATTATTCAAGGCAATCCCATTAAGAACAGTTATGGCAGTCAGCTAGCAGAGGTCTATGCAAGGGGGGCGGCCGAATCCGGGGCGGAGGTGCGGGAGCTGGTGCTTGCGGAGATGGAGTTTGACCTGAATCTGTCCGGTGGCTATAAGGGTAAACAACCGCTGGAGCCGGATCTGCAAAAAGCCCAAGAACTGATCTCTTGGGCGGATCACCTGGTGTTTGTGTATCCGAATTGGTGGGGCGGCATGCCGGCGCTGCTCAAAGGGTTCATCGACCGGGTTTTTCTGCCGGGCTTTGCGTTTAAGTACCGCCGGAACTCGCCTTTGCCGGAGCAGCTGCTCAAAGGGAAAACGGCCCGTTTGATCGTCACGATGGATTCGCCATATATCTACTACCGCTTCTATCTCGGTCAGCCGGGACATCAAATGATGAAGCATTCCATTCTGAAGTTCTGCGGCGTAGGCACGGTTCGTGCCACGAACATTACGCAGCTTCGCAAAATGCCTGAAGTGGCAAGAAAGCAATGGCTTGAGCGTGTGCAGAGAATGGGTCGGAAATTGGCTTGAGCTGGCAGGGCGTAAGATAAACAGTTCCTTCCAATGGCTTGACTTCTCGTGCAAGAGGATTATAATTCATACAACAAATGAAACGAAAAGAGAATGGAAGGGTAAGTTTAATCAAAATCAAATCTTGATGTATATGCCGGGGAATAGGGCCCAGGCGTTTCTACCAGGTTACCGTAAATGACTTGACTACATGAAGGTTGAGAATCCCCACCCAAAGCCCAGCTTCGCAATGATTGAAGTCGGGCTGGAGGATCATCTTGATTGAAATCCGGCAGGTTTTAACGGATGAGGTGATGTGCAGACTAGATAGCATACATTGCTGATGCACGGGATTTCTCTTCCTCTATGGATATAGTACAGGCACCCCGGGCAGATACGCTGCCCGGGGTGTTTGGCGTGTTATACAGCGGATCGATTTTGTGTTTTTACCGTTCATGATAAGAAAAAAGGGGAGCGTGCAATCATCATGAGTTCAAGCAAGAGACAGAAACGATACGAGGTTAGCCGGAAGCTGGGAAAGGTTGCCTTAGGACAGGAGCCTGCCGATCTGGTCATCAAGAACGGCACGTTGGTGAATGTGTTTACAGGCGAGCTTCAGGAGCAGGTGGACGTGGCCATGGCATCCGGACGCATCGCTTATATCGGCAACGCGGATCATACGGTCGGGGAAGGGACTCGGGTCATCGAAGCGAATGGCCGCTATATCTCGCCAGGCCTGCTCGACGGTCATATGCATGTTGAGAGCACGATGCTCACCGTGACAGAGTTTGCCAAGGCGGCTATCGTTAGTGGAACGACTGGGGTTTATATGGATCCCCATGAGATTGCCAACGTATTCGGCATGGAAGGTGTGCGCTGGATGCATGAGGAAGGGCAGCAGCTGCCGATGAAGGTGTTCACCACCGTTCCTTCGTGTGTACCGTCGACCTTTGATCTGGAGGATGCTGGGGCGCAGCTGGGCGTAGCCGACATTGAGGAAGGGCTGACATGGCCCGGTGTTGCCGGGCTTGGCGAAGTGATGAATTTCCCGGGCGTCGTGTATGGCGATCCGACCATGAGCGGGGAGATCGAAGCCACGCTGCGTGCGGGCAAGACGGTGACAGGACATTTTCCGGCAGAGGATGTCCGGATGCTGCAGGCATATATGGCAACCGGCGTAAGCTCCGACCATGAAACGGTAACCAGAGAGCAGGCCTTGGAGAAGGTTCGCCTCGGTATGCACCTGATGATCCGTGAGGGTTCGGCTTGGCAGGATGTGAAGGAAGTTGTTAAGGTTATAACGGAAGATAAGGTGCGTACAGACAATATCTCTCTGGTTACGGATGATGTGTATCCGCAGACGCTGCTGAGACTCGGTCACATGAACCACGTGGTCCGCCGCGCTATGGAAGAGGGCGTGGACCCGGTTACGGCGATCCAGCTGGGAACGATCAACGTCGCTCGTTATTTCGGCATGGACATGGAGCTTGGTAGCATTTCACCTGGTAAAACGGCGGATATTTTGCTGATTGATGATCTGTTGAGCATGGTACCTTCCGTCGTGATCACGGATGGCGAAGTGGTTGCAGAGAACGGCCGGCTCGTGAAGGCGTTCCCGGTATATCAATATCCGGAAAAAGCGTTTAACTCGGTTCGGCTGCAGCGTTCGCTTACCGCGGATGACTTCCTGCTGCGCAGCAAATTCGATGCCGCACGTACAGAAGTGAACGTGGTACGCGTCATCGAGAACAGCGCCCGTACCGCCAAGATGACGGCGGTGCTCTCCGTGCGGCAAGGGGTGATCCAGCCAGACCTGGATCAGGACGTGGTTCAGTTGGCATGCATTGAGCGCCACGGCACGACGGGACAAATCTCGCTCGGTTTTGCGAGCGGCTTCGGACTCAAGTCCGGAGCGGTTGCGTCCACGGTTGCGCACGACAGTCACAACCTGCTTGTGATGGGTACGAATGCCGAGGATATGGCACTCGCTGCGAATGAGCTGGCGGCGTGCGGAGGCGGCATGATCGTAGTACGGGACGGCAAGGTGCTGGCGAAAGTGGCGATGCCGATTGCCGGTTTGCTGGCGGACCGTCCGGTTGAGATCGTAGCGGAAGAAGTCGCTGCCTTGGAGGAAGCTTGGAAGGAGCTCGGATGCTATATCCATGCGCCGTTCATGACCTTCTCGCTGATTGCGCTGCCGGTGATTCCGGAAATCCGCATTACCAACCGCGGGATCGCAGACGTAACGGAATTCAAGCTCATCGAGACCGAGATTGGCGCGGTTCAATAAGATTGTAGCATACACCGAAGCAGGTTGGCCTGAGGGCGAACCTGCTTTTTTGGTGCGTAAATACCGGGCTTGGTCTGTGAGTGGATGCCGCAAGCCATGTTCCAATTGATAATCCTCACATATTCCACCGCCTACTTAGTGATTTTCGTCACAAATTTATAACTTTTTGCCCCCGTTTCAGCCCTGATATTGTGATGTTTATCACAATCCTTTAGGGCGTGGTCTGCGACAATACAAAAAGAATCAAATTTGAAGTGATCACGTGAGCTAAAGAAAGGGGTATCTTAATATGGATCCGGTTATGCTGGCGCGAATTCAATTCGCATCGACAACCATTTTTCACTTTATTTTCGTACCGTTGTCCATCGGATTGGCGTTTCTGATTGCCATCATGGAGACGATGTATGTTGTCAAAGGCCAGGAAGTCTACAAGAAAATGGCCAAGTTCTGGGGAAAGCTGTTCCTAATTAACTTTGCGGTCGGGGTTGTGACAGGGATTCTGCAGGAATTCCAGTTCGGCATGAACTGGTCGGATTACTCGCGGTTTGTCGGGGACGTGTTTGGCGCACCGCTTGCCATCGAAGCGCTGCTGGCGTTCTTCCTTGAGTCGACGTTTATCGGACTGTGGATATTCGGGTGGGACCGGTTATCGAAGAAGGTCCATCTGCTCAGTATCTGGCTGGTGTCCTTTGGCACCCTGATGTCCGCCTTTTGGATTCTGGCAGCGAATTCGTTCATGCAGCGTCCCGTTGGGTTCGAGATGAACAACGGGCGAGCGGAGATGAATGATTTCTTCGCACTGATTACGAACGGTCAGCTGTTGGTAGAGTTCCCGCATACAATCTTCGGGGCACTGGCAACCGGGGCGTTCCTCGTAGCGGGTGTGAGTGCCTACAAGTTAATGAAGAAGCAAGATTTGGATTTCTTTAAGAAATCATTCCATATCGCCATCGTGATTGGTCTCATCACCTCCATTCTGGTTGCGGTGTTCGGTCACCAGCAAGCACAGTATCTGGTGGATACGCAGCCGATGAAGATGGCTGCTGCGGAGAGCCTATGGGAAACGAGTGACGATCCTGCGCCTTGGACGGTCATTGCAGCCATCGATCCAGATAAGCAGGAGAACACGATGGAGTTTAAAATCCCGTATTTGCTCAGCTTTTTGTCCTATAGCAAGTTTTCCGGTGAAGTCATCGGGATGAAGGAGCTGCAGGCGCAATACGAACAGCAGTATGGACCTGGAGATTATATCCCTCCTGTGCGCACCACGTTCTGGAGCTTCCGGATTATGGTGGCCGCAGGCAGCATCATGATTCTGCTGGGGTTGTACGGAGCATGGCTCATGCTGCGCAAAAAGGTCGAGAAGGCCGGTAAATGGTTCCTCAGACTGATGCTGTTCGGTATTTCACTTCCGTTCATTGCCAACACGTCGGGGTGGATTATGACGGAGATCGGGCGGCAGCCGTGGACGGTATTCGGACTGATCACCACGGAGAACAGTGTTTCACCGAACGTCAGCGCAGGCTCGATTCTGTTCTCGCTGATCATGTTTACCGCCATTTATGCGGTGCTGGCAGCCGTCATGGCGTATCTATTTATTAAAGTCATTAAGAAAGGACCGTATGCGGCGGAGGAAGATGACCACCACGCAAGCGATCCGTTTAATAAGGAGGGCTACAATGCTGTCTCTTAACGAACTGTGGTTTGTGCTCGTTGCCGTATTGTTTATCGGGTTCTTCTTCTTGGAGGGCTTCGACTTCGGGGTCGGGATGTCCACGCAGCTGCTGGCCAAAAATGATACCCAGCGCCGGGTGCTGATCAACTCGATCGGCCCGTTCTGGGATGCTAACGAGGTCTGGTTGCTGACGGCGGGCGGCGCGATGTTCGCCGCCTTCCCGAACTGGTATGCTACGCTGTTCAGCGGCTTCTACATTCCGCTTGTCTTTCTTCTGCTGGCCTTGATCGGACGCGGGGTGGCCTTTGAATTCCGCGGCAAAGTGGGCGATGTCCGCTGGAAACGGGTGTGGGACGGTGCAATCTTCACCGGCAGCGTGCTTCCGCCATTCCTGCTTGGCGTTGTTTTTGCCTGCCTGATCCAGGGGCTCCCGATTAATGAAGAGATGCAACTGCATGCCGGATTGTTTGATGTTGTGAATGGCTATACTGTGGTTGGCGGGCTGACGATGGTGATGCTCTGCCTGCTGCATGGCTTAATGTTCACAACACTGCGCACGATGGGGGATCTTCAGGAACGGGCGCGCCGTTTGGCCCGGAGACTCCTGCTTCCCGTAGCGGCCCTGTTCGTGGCATTCGGGGTGATGACGTATTTCATGACCGATGTCTTCGAGAAGCGTGGCGTGGTGTTAACCGTGCTGCTGGTGCTGGCTCTGCTCGCATTCCTGTTGGGCGGATATTTCATGAACATCAAGCGGGACGGCTGGGCTTTCGGGATGACCGGGGCGGTTATCGCTCTGCTGGTAACGTCCGTGTTCGTGGGCTTGTTCCCGCGCGTGATGGTCAGTTCCATCAATTCGGCATTTGACCTGACTATTTATAATGCGGCCTCCGGACCGTATTCTCTCAAGATTATGACGATTGTGGCGGTAACGCTGCTGCCATTCGTATTGGGCTATCAAATTTGGAGTTACTTCGTTTTCCACAAACGGGTACATGAGAAGGAGCATCTGGAGTACTGATGGGAAAAGATCTGCTGGGATACAAAGGCGCCAAGACGGTATTCTTCCTTGTCGCCGTATGTACCCTGGCACAGAGCATGGCCATCCTCCTGCAAGCCAAGTGGCTGGCGGAAGCCATATCCGCCTTGTTTGCCGGATCAACGCTGCAGGAGCAGGGGGAGACCATTGCCTTGTTCCTGCTTGCATTTCTGGCACGACACGGCATCTCAGCCGTGCAGCAAGGAATCGCACAGCGCTTTGCCGAGGAGACGGGCACAAGCCTGAGGAAGCAGCTGCTGGATGAGCTGTTTCGGAAGGGGCCGTCCTTTGTCCGGTCGGAAGGAACAGGCAATGTGGTTACGCTTGTGCTGGAGGGCATCGGCAAGTTCCGCAAATATGCGGAGCTGACCATACCGCGCATGATGGGGGCGAGCATTACCCCGGCTCTGGTATGGCTGTACGTGTTCATGACGGACCGGATTTCGGGCATTATTTTGCTGGTGACCATGCCGATCCTGATCGTATTTCTCATCCTCGTGGGGCTTGCCGCGAGAAAGCAGACCGAGCGGCAGCTGGATTCTTACCGGATGCTGTCTAATCATTTTGTAGATTCGCTGAGAGGTCTGACTACCCTGAAGTTTCTAGGACAGAGCCGCAAGCACAGCGAGAGCATACAGCAGGTCAGCGAGGGATATCGAGCAGCTACTATGCGGACCCTGCGCGTGGCGTTTCTGTCGTCCTTCGCGCTGGATTTCTTTACGATGCTGTCCGTGGCATCTGTTGCGGTAAACTTAGGCTTACGCCTCATTAACGGCAGCCTGGAGCTGCTGCCCGCGCTGCTTATCCTGATCCTGGCACCGGAGTATTTCCTGCCGGTGCGCATGGTCGGGGCGGACTTTCATGCCACGCTGGACGGTAAGCAGGCAGGGGAAGCGATGCAATCCATGATTCAGGAGGCCCGGAAAGGGCGTTCCTGCGATATAACATTTAAAATTAAAGATAATTTGTCTGAGCCCAATTCGCCGCAGCCGCAATTCCAGTGGGATAATCACAGCGTGCTGGAGCTGTCCGGTATCGGCCTCAGGCACGAAGAGTTGGGGCCGGCTTCCTTGGAGGATGTCAGCTTCCGGATACCAGGTCAGCGCAAGATCGGCATCGTCGGGGAGAGCGGGGCCGGCAAATCCACGCTCATCGAGCTATTAGGGGGATTCTTGGCACCAACGTCCGGCGTGATGGAGCTGAACGGCGTGAAGCTGGAGGACAGGAACCGGCAGGCATGGCGGACCGAGGTCACCTATATGCCGCAGCAGCCGTATTTATTCGGTGCTACCTTGGCGGATAATGTGCGCTTCTATGCACCGGAGGCATCAACAGCGCAAGTCGAAGCCGCGGTCGAAGCTGCGGGTCTATCGGATCTGGTGAAGAGCTTGCCGGGCGGACTTGCGGAGATGATCGGCGGCGGTGGACGCACTTTAAGCGGTGGCCAGGCCCAGCGTGTAGCCTTAGCCAGAGCGCTGCTCGGCGGCCGGCGGGTTCTGCTGCTGGATGAGCCGACGGCCCATTTGGATATCGAGACGGAATACGAGCTGAAGGAGACGATGCTGTCTCTTTTTCAAGATAAGTGGGTATTCCTCGCGACGCACAGACTGCACTGGATGCAGGATATGGATTACATCCTCGTTCTGCATCAGGGGCGGGTGGTGGAGACGGGAACCCATGAGGAGCTTATCGCTCGGCAAGGTGTCTATTATGGATTAATTACATCGCAGATGGAGGGAGTACAATGAAGCAGGAATCGTGGTTTCGGCCTTACGTAACGGCAAACTTCTGGCGCTTTTTGCTGATTGTGATGCTTGGCGTGCTCACGATCCTGTTCGCCGGGATGCTGATGTTCACATCCGGGTATTTGATCTCCAAGTCCGCCCTGCGACCGGAAAACATCCTGATGGTATACGTGCCGACCGTAGGGGTTCGGACCTTCGGCATCGGACGCGCGGTCATCCATTACGTGGAGCGCCTGGTGGGACATGACACGATTCTTCGCATCCTGTCCCAGATGCGTCTGCGGCTGTACCGCATTCTGGAACCGCAAGCCCTTCGTTTGTCCTCCCGGTACCGCACCGGGGATCTGCTTGGCGTGCTCTCTGATGATATCGAGTATTTGCAGGACGTCTATATTCGAACGGTTTTTCCATCGATTGTAGCGCTTGTGTTATACGCCGGGGTTATTCTGGCTGTCGGCCTGTTTGACCCGGCATTTGCCCTTCTGCTCGCGTTATATGTAGCGGTGCTGATTCTGGTGCTGCCGCTGGTTTCCCTGCTGCTCACCAAACGGAAGAACCGGGAGATGAAGCAGGCCCGCAGCAACCTCTACCAGAAGCTAACCGACGCGGTACTGGGTATTCATGAATGGTATGTCAGCGGCCGGCAGACGGAGTTCCTGACCGGTTATGAGGCGGATGAAGCCGAGGTCGACCGGACCGACCGCTCCCTTAAGCGCTGGTCGCGTCTTCGGGCTTTTATCGGTCAATGCGTGGTTGCCGTGACGGTGGTATCAATGGTGTATTGGTCAGGACGACAGTATGCGGACGGCTCGATCGATGTTACGCTGATCGCGGCTTTGGTTCTGGTTGTATTCCCGTTAATGGACGCATTCCTGCCGGTATCCGAAGCCGTGGAGCGGATTCCGCAGTACGGCCAATCGGTCGCGAGACTTCAGGCGATAGAAAGCGCAGAAACATCTGAAGGGGAGCAGAACCGGGAGCAACAGCTGAAAAATGGAGAGATCCAATCGGTCATAAGCAGCGGTGTCCATGTGAAGGCGGATGGCGTCAGCTTCCGTTATGATCAGGCAGCAGGCGGCGAATCCGGGCTGGAACGATCCGGTGCGAATAGGGAAGGGTCTACATTAACGGATGTATCCCTGGATATTCCTCCTGGGGCCAAGGTAGCCATTATAGGGCGTTCCGGTGCCGGTAAATCCACCCTGCTGCAGCTGATTCAGGGCGTGCTGGCACCTTCGGGGGGAAGTCTTACCCTAGGCGGAGTGGATGCTGCGCGGTTTGGCGATGAGATATCTTCTGTTATTTCGGTATTGAATCAGAGTCCGCACTTGTTCGATACGACGCTAGCAAACAACATCCGGCTCGGACAGCCGGATGCTACGGAAGCGGAAATACGGGGCGCGGTTGCTTTGGCACGGCTAGAACCGTTGGTGGCCTCCCTTCCAGAGGGTCTCCGCACCCGTATGCAGGAAGCCGGACAGCGTTTCTCCGGGGGAGAGCGCCAGCGCGTGGCTTTGGCCCGAATCCTGCTGCAGAAGACGCCTGTTGTCATTCTGGATGAACCGACGGTCGGGCTGGATCCCAAAACCGAGCGGGAACTGTTATCCACCATGTTCGCCAGTCTACAGGACCGGACGCTGATCTGGGTAACGCATCATCTGGTGGGCGTTGAGCGCATGGATGAGATCCTATTCATGGAAGACGGCCAAATCGTTATGCGGGGTACCCACGATGAGCTGATGGAGCGCTATCCGCGGTATCGGAACTTGTATCTATTAGATCGTCCGGCAGTCTAGACAACAACAGCATCCTTAGTAGAAGAACCGCCCTTTTGAAATGCCCCTAATTGTTAGACATGACCTAACGATTGGGGTGCAGTTCATTTAGGATCGGTTCTTTTTTTTTGTCTCCATCTTATTTTTCTTAATGAGCCTGATAAAAGATCCAAATCCACGCGCATCTTGGAAAGATGTAACATTAGCCTTAAGCAAGATAAAGGTTAATTACAATTTTAGGGGTGTGATGTAAGGTGGCTCATAAACGGATGGTCAACGTGTTTCGTCATTTTGCTGAGCGGGAATGTCCGGGCTCCAGTGTGTTCTATGAGTATTTGTCGCGCCATATAGCCGATGATGAAGAGGTGCTGCAAGTCGCAACGTTTGTTCCTGCAGGCCAGCCTGTACCCAATATGCTGTTTGGTGCAGTTCAATATTTGCTGCTCCAGGGTGAGGGACCAGAGCTGAGGGTGTATTACCCCGGCCTTGTGGAACATCCTAAGGAAATGAGCTCTTGTTATCCCCATTTTCGTTCATTTGTGCTGAAGCATCAGGCAGACATTATCGGGATACTGGAGAGTAAACGGGTACAAACGAACGAAGTCCGCCGCTGTGCGTATTTGTATCCGGTGTTCTGCTCGATCTATGACAAGGTCCGTAAGCCGCTTGCCTTGGTGGAGCTTGGAACTAGTGCCGGATTGCAGCTGCTGTGGGATCAATACAGCTATTCCTATGGGGACGCGGAGAGTTACGGCCTTGCGGGGTCAAAGGTTCATATCACATCGGAGATCAGGGGGAGCCGCACGCCGTTCCTGCTGGCTTCCAGTCCCCCGGTCGTCTATCGGATGGGGATCGATCTGCATGTGAATGACGTGCGAAACCCGGAGCATTTGTTGTGGCTGCGGTCTTTAATCTGGCCGGGTAATCACGACAGGGTATCCATGCTGGAGCATGCGGCGGAGGTATTGAAGCAGCAGACCGGGATACAGTTCCGGGAAGGGGATGGGACCGCGCTGCTTCCCGAAATCGTGAGGGGCATCCCGGAGGAGGCCGTCATTTGCGTATTTCATACGCATGTGGCTAATCAGATTCCGGAGGCGTCTAAGCAAAAACTGCTGCATCACTTAAATGAAATCGGAAGCGTCCGCGATATCGTGCATGTCTACAACAATATGGAGGATGAGCGTCTCCATGCCGATTATATTCTCGGAGGTGTGCCGAGCCAGTTTACGGTGGCACGGACGGATGGGCATGCGCGCTGGTTTGAGTGGCTGTTGTAAGGCGGGAATATTACCGTTAGCGTGTGATTGAAGAAGCGGCAGCGAATCGTTCGACAACCGCGTTGTTTCATATGAGGTGACGGTGAGTAAGCGAGCCAAGAAGGCAGCCGAGCCAGCGCTTTAATCCAAGAAGACAAAGCCGTTCATCCCGTCTGTTTTTTTCTAGGGCAAGTCTATGTCATAATAGGGGAGATGGAATATTAAGCGCTTAAATTCAAGGAAGCCAAAGGAGGAAGTTGGGATGGATTATCGTATTGAGAAGGATACCCTGGGTGAGGTTAAAGTGCCTGCGGATAAGCTATGGGCAGCACAGACACAGCGCAGTTCCGAGAATTTCCGGATTGGAACCGAAACGATGCCGAAGGAAATCATTCGGGCATTTGCGATATTGAAGAAGAGCGCGGCCATTGTGAATGGCAAGCTCGGTAAGCTGGATGCAGACAAAGTGGATGCGATTACGACCGCCGCCGACGAGATTGTGGCCGGCAAGTGGGATGAGCACTTTCCGCTGGTGGTTTGGCAGACCGGCAGCGGCACACAGTCCAATATGAACGTGAACGAAGTCATTGCGAACCGTGCGAATCAACTGCTTGAGCAAAAAGACAGCGCCCTGCGCGTTCATCCCAACGACGACGTTAACAAATCCCAAAGCTCTAACGATACGTTTCCGACAGCGATGCACATGGCCGCGGTCGTGGCTGTTGAAGATCATGTGCTGCCGGCGCTGCGCCGCTTAAAGAAAACGCTGGAGAAGAAAAGCGATGAATATAAGGACCTGATCAAAATCGGCCGCACGCATCTTCAGGATGCAACGCCGCTGACCCTCGGACAGGAAATCAGCGGCTGGCATCGGATGCTGGAGAAGTGTGAATTGATGCTGGCTTCCGCCGTAGAACCGCTGCGTGAGCTGGCTATTGGCGGTACTGCCGTCGGGACCGGCATTAACGCGCATCCGAAATTCGGAGAAATGACGGCTGCCGAAATCAGCATGCAGATCGGAAAAAGCTACACGTCCGCTAGCAACAAGTTCCATTCGCTGACCAGCCATGACGAGATTGTATTTGCCCATGGGGCGCTAAAGGCGCTGGCTGCTGATCTGATGAAAATCGCCAACGACGTTCGCTGGCTGGCAAGCGGTCCCCGTTCCGGGATTGGCGAGATCTCGATCCCTGCTAACGAACCGGGAAGCTCCATCATGCCGGGGAAAGTGAACCCAACCCAGAGCGAGGCACTGACGATGGTAGTCTGCCAAGTGATGGGCAACGATGCAACGATCGGTTTTGCAGCAAGCCAGGGAAATTTTGAGCTAAACGTTTTCAAACCGGTCATCATCTATAACTTCCTGCAGTCCGTACGCCTGCTGTCGGATGCCATGGATTCGTTCGACCAGAATTGCGCGGTCGGCATCGAAGCCAACCTTGACGTTCTCCGTGCGAACATGGAGCGGTCGCTGATGCTGGTGACGGCGCTGAACCCGCATATCGGATATGAGAATGCCGCGGCCATCGCGAAAAAAGCGCATAAAGAAGGGACAACACTTCGTGAAGCGGCTCTGGCAAGCGGTTTGCTCACCGGAGAGGATTTTGACCGGATCGTTCGTCCGGAAGAAATGATCCATCCGAAGGAGTAGGGTCTGATGTTTAGAGCTTGATCGGAAAACAGACCTCGGTTGAACCTCCAGCCCATTTCACCACGGTGAAATGGGTTTTGGTTTTTAGATGATTGAATGATCAGGTTTCAGCGAACCTAAACCATATTCGATCATCGCAAGGGCACCTTTCTATACGCGGCTAGCCTTCTGTGAGAGCATATCGATCGAAAATTTTCTTTTTCCAAGCTCCACAGCGGTTATAATAGGGTGTGTCAGGATCTGACCATGATTTACAAACCATTTGCATGAAGGACGGATGATAACTTGAAGAAACATCAATGGATTGCCACGCTGCTCTCTCTGATCTGCACTGGGCTCGGGATGTTTTATATCGGGACGCCGGGCATGATTATAGGCGGAACGCTGCTTATAGCGCTTCAGGGAGCGGCTTTGTTTATTTTTTTCATGACATTAGGATTTTTGGGCCTGATTCTGGGTCCGCTCGCTATTGGGATTCATATTATAGGTCTGATTATACCGGTTATTTACTTCAACTACCGATCACCCAAGAAACCGATGTTCGACGAGAAGCGGAGGCGGCAACTCTCCTCTCCGTGGAAAATCGTCGTGCGGACGGTGATCGGACTTGCCCTGTTCGCCGGGTCCATACACGCGGGGTATACTTGGGGATCTGCTCCGTTTATGAAGACGGCCGCCGAGAAACGAGAGGTCCAGGAAGCAACAGAGTCCTATTTGGAACAGAAGTACAACGAACCCTTTAAAGTAACGGACGTGAACTATACCTGGGCCATCGGCACATACAATCTGAGAGCCCATCCGGTACAGTCCCCTGAACTGGAATTCACGATTAGCAGCAATGATGCCAGCCCTCCAGTCATATCGGATGATACATATTTGAATTTGCTTTGGGGACAACAGCTGAGAGACCAGTTGAAACCTCTGCTGGCTGAGCTTTATCCGGACCAGGCGTTTGCGAATGCTTATGTCAACTCGGATTTAGACACGGTTGAGCGTGATTATAACCAACTCGCAAATGCCGACGGAAATGTCAGTCAGAATATCAATTTAATCGTGTTCGCGGATTTGACGGCAAACAATCAGGCGCAAGAGAAGGAACGGGTGCTGGAGCTGATTCGGCGGCTGCCATCGGTGACGGTACAGGGGGAGACGGACCTTCACATTGAATATTATGGGGCGGATTTGAAGACGCCGGACCGTGTAAAAAAGATCGAGCAGGATTTTGATATGAATGGGAAAGAGAGCACCCATAGTTTCAGAGAGTTTGATATTTCGAAAATCACGTCCGCGGATGACATAGAGATCAGAGAACTGGAATGAAGAATTTGAAGGCTGGATTGCCTCTATTCGATTAAAAGCCAGGCAGAGTTTGTGACTCTGCCTGGTTTTTTTTAAGTAGTATTCGTTAGGGAGCAGATGAATGGGAGCTTTAGCGCTTGGACAGATGAATGCTGCGCCCTTTCTGGGTTTGCGTCACGGTCAGCTTCAGATTCAAGGCTGTGGCCATGTCTCGGACAGGTACGTAGAGGGTTTTCTTTATGAAGAGGGGTCCTTCGTACTTACGTTCATCGAGCTTGCAATGGTCCGATTCTTCAGGGCATAGCTTGGCTGGCTTGTAAATGTCGATATCGTTTACGCTCATCTCTTGCGTTGCCCGCCGAACGATCGTATATCCCCACTTGTCGTTGCCCCATATCGATACCGCGGGACTGTTCGCAGCCTTTAAGTCATATTGATGAAAGTTGTCCAACTCCTGCTTCAGCGTATAGGAAATCTCATACCCCATTGCATCGGCTAAGGACTTGAGCGGAACGTACGCTTTGCCTTTGTGAACAAGAACGTCCGTTATGGGCGTGCCTGCCGCCATCACGGAATAGTCTTCCGCATCGTTAGCGGCTGCTTGTTCGCTGTTCCAGATTAGCGAAGCGGCTAGCAGGACACTTGTCAGCGCAAACAGCGATAGGCTTCTGAATTTCACGATTTTGATAACCTCCTTCCGCTTTTCGATTGTGTATAGGCATCTAACTAGGAACCTATCTATTATATAAACTCCTTTTGAGACTAAATGGTTAGCTAAAATCCTGCATATTGTAATTGACCATGTACTACAAACTCACTACATACTCATAGTGTTCTTCGCATCCCGATAACCGGATAGTTTGTTTACGAAGAACGTAATAAGGAAAGAGCAGAGCATGCTTGCTGCCATGGAGATCAGGAAGCCAATGGTGTTATTTGATGTGATGGGACCGATGAAGGAAGGCACGTAGGCAGTTCCCCGAACGCCGAATAAACCGACGAGCATGCCGCCAAGACCTGCGGAAGCAATTGCCCCAGCAAACACAAGTTTGTTCGAAAACATGAAGGGATAGGCAGCTTCAACGAAAGTGCCAAAACCCATATTGATGGCAAACCCGGGAGCCGCTACGGCCGCTTCTCCCTTATCCCGTGGGGCGATAATGTTGGCCAGCGTGATTCCTGCGGACACCATCACCAGACCGACCATATCGACCGCGCCGAGGAAGCTGTTGCTTGTTGTCTCCATCTCCAGCAGTACAATCGGCAGGATGGCCGCATGATAGACGCCGCCAATGATCGCGGGCCAGATCAGCAGGCCTGCAATCAATCCGGCTATGGCCGGGCTCCAGGAGACAAGGGTTTCGATCAGGAAGCGGATGCCTTGCCCTGCACTCAGCGCAATCGGCGCAATGAGGAAGTAAACCAGCAACCCGGCAATCAGACCCGATATGCCGCCTGCTACAATGTTGACCGTGGTTGCAGGGAAACGCCATTCCACGCATTGACGGAATATGTAATGGACGATGATACCTGCGCCAAGTCCGCCAAGGATGCCTCCGATAATGCCCCCTTCGACGGAAAGGACACCTGCCACGATGCCTGCCACGATGGATACCTCGTCCAGTTCGGATACCTGTTTGGCTGCAATGACAGCGACGATGACAGGCAGCGCCTTGATCAATAGATCAAACACCTCGGTCAGCGAGGATAACCCCGGGATCTTGCTGACCGCGAGGATCAGGGCCATGCCGATGAAACCGGGGAGGGATGCCATCATAATGCCGCGAATATTGATGCGCCGCCATGGCGACGAGCTCCCGGAAGTCCCGTGAAGGTTCGCGGTTGCATTTCCGATGACCGGCCGGTACGTAAGCCGCCAATGCTTGCTGAGGGAAGTGACGAAGGTGACCGCACGGGTTCGGTTGGTGGTCCCGGTTGTACCCGAGGCGGCGATGACATGCGCGCCTTTGGTTTGTATGATGGCCATGGAAGTTCCGCCGGTACCGGTCACTGGAAGACGGAACTTGGCAGCAGCCTCAATGGCGTGCCGGTTGCTGCCCTCAGGGTCGGCACTCATAACGATGATGCCGTCGATTTCGCCGAGTTCAATCTGCTCTGCAATCTCCCGATCCAGCCGTTCAGCCGCTTGATTGACCTGCTGTAGCGTACCCTCGGCGATAACGACCGGCTCCCCTTGAGAGATGCTCCAGCTGTAAAGAGTGGCAGGCGTTGTATCCTTGGCTGCATCCATGGAGACCTGGGCAGCAATAAACTGCAGTGCCCCACAGGATAGGCCTGCGCTCTCCAGTTGCATCAATATTTCATCCAGCAGCTTGAGCGGGTCTTTGCCGCCGAGATTGTACAGATTGCCGCCGCTGCTTCCGATAATAGCGATTTGACGATTCATGGCTTGCTGCCCCCTATATGTATGGAATTAGATTATTTCTATATTACAGCAGGGTTATAACTTGTTAAAGTGCTAAAATATCATTCCCGCATATAAAAAACCGCCATGCATAACCCGGTAATGGCTGCATGGCGGCTTGGCTATCTATTATCTATTCGTTGTTTTCGCTTGCAGCCGCGACGGCAGCTGCTTCTTCCGCTGCTGCTTCGGCCGTTTCTTTAACGATTTGCAGCTTCGTGTAGCGGTGAGTCTTCTTCTCGATGACGGTAAACGTCAAGTCACTGTAACTCCATGTATCACCTTTGGCAAGCTCGGAGTTATGTCCGTACAGCCAGCCGCCGATCGTATCCAGGTCATCGGTGCTCAAGTCGGTGTGAAGCAGGTCGTTGATCCGGTTAATGGATACCTTGCCATCCGCAATGATGCGGTTCGGCTCAGGCTGGGTCAGCTCGCGTTCTTCATCCTCGTCAAATTCGTCGCGGATCTCGCCGACGATCTCCTCCAGAATATCTTCAATGGTGATCATCCCGGAAGTGCCGCCATATTCATCGATCAGGATGGCCATATGCGTGCCTTCCTGCTGCATTTTCCGCAGCAGCTTCTTGATCGGAATCGCTTCGGATACTGTCATGGCCGGATGAATCAGCTTGGTCAAGTCGATGTTGGAATTGTCATCGAACTCCAGGAAGAACTGCTTGGTGTTCACCATACCGACGATCTGGTCCTTGTCACCGCGTACAACCGGAAAACGGGTGTACTGCTCGCGCTTGATGATTTGCAGATTGGCGGCAAGCGGCTTATCCACATACAGGCAGATCATATCGGTACGAGGTACCATAATCTCCTTGGCAAGCATATCATCAAAAGCAAAAATCCGGCTTACATAACCGTATTCGGCTTGGTTGATCTTTCCGCTCTCATAGCTGTCGCTCAGAATCATGCGGAGTTCTTCTTCCGAGTGAGCTTCTTCGTGCTCACTGGCGGGATGCATGCCGAACAGACGAACGATCTTGTTGGCGGATCCGTTCAGCAACCAGATGAACGGGTACATGATCCGGTTAAACCAGATAATAGGTGTCGCACAGATGAACGACACGGCTTCCGCTTTATTAATAGCAATCGTCTTCGGCGCAAGTTCACCGATAACGACGTGAATATAAGTCATGATAATAAATGCAAGCAAAAATGAGATTAGCGATGCGATAGCAGCAGGAATGGAAAAGCTATCAAACACCGGGTGAAGAATTTTCTCGATGGTCGGTTCCCCGAGCCAACCAAGACCGAGTGCCGTGATGGTAATTCCCAGCTGACACGCAGACAGGTATCCATCCAGATTCGAAGTTACCTTTTTGACGGCAAGCGCGCCTTTACGCCCTTCCATTACCAATTGGTCTACTCGGCTGGGACGAAGTCTTATGATAGCAAATTCCGTCATAACGAAAAAAGCGGTAGCTGCGATAAGCACAGCAACTAAGAATAAATTTAAGCCTATACTGTCATCCAAACAAAACACATCCTTTTTTATCTGATCCGAATTAGTTTTTTAATAACCATCACTTACTATGCATGGCTGTCAACATAATTCGACCGGAATTTTAAAGGGTCTAGCATCATGTGCTTGAGGAGCAGAAACATATCGGTATCCGTGGTACGTGATGTAACGTTATGCAAGGAAAGCAGATACACATGGCGTTTTGACTCCAGCATCAACCGAACAGGTTCCGGACTCTTGAGTACCGGCGTTGGCGATGGAAGAGTTCCTTCAGACGCTTCCAATCCCTGCGTAGCGGCAGCGGAATCGGTGATGTCCACCAGGGGAACATGCGTAACGGAAGCAATCAGAAGAAGGCCAAGTGTTGAACATATAATTCTGTTTGTCCTTCGTATGGGGTCCAAGTCGGATCGTCACTCCTACAATTCATAATCGATTTGTTCATGAAAAATATATGGCTTAATGGTCAGCGTATGAGTATGAGTCATTTAAGTTGTTGTACGTAATTTCACCACGAATGCGGTATTCAAAACAAGGTATATTGCTAAGATCATAAAAATTTATAGTTTTCAGCGAAGCTGAACAAATTCGATAATCGCATTTATATGTTTTGGGGTCCCCGCAAAGTATTTGGAGTAAGCATCGAAGCATAGGCTCCACTTTGTGGGGCTATTTTAAGAGATAAGAAAGTATAAACTTCAGAGACTTGCTATCCTTATCTCGCAAGAAAAACTTCCGCTATATGCGGTCTGTCCTCTGAGAAAGTACGTCGATAGACGTTTTTCTTATTAATCATAAGAAAAAGTAAGCCACTATGTCAAATAACCGTTGCTTTCGGCTGTATAAACCCTTACATATCAAGGATTTCCGGCATTCTCTGCCAAGCAAAAAAAGGACAACCCTCCGATTATCCGAAAGAGTTGTCCTATTAAGCAACGAACTATTTATGGTATGGCAGCTGTCTGATATAGCTGTCCGACAGATGGAGCAACTTCAGCGAGCGTTCGAATTCTTCTTTGGTAGCTTGGGTCTTCTTCTCGTCCGAGTTCGAAAGCGGATGCTTGGTTCCATCCTCGAAGCCGATTCCCGGAATGTATAGGGTCGTATTGTTGATAAATGTACCGGAAGGAAGGTAGTATCGTTCCGGCAGCAAGTTATTATCAGTGTTGTTTAACAGATCCTGACCGAAATGAAGCTGATTGTCCATCGATACGCCGAGCAGGTTGGCCACCGTCGGCAGGAGGTCGATCTGCCCGCCGATTTGCTCCTTCACTTCCGGCTTAAGGCCTTCTCCATGGATCATAAGCGGGATATTGATCATATCTGCGGAGTTATAATCACGGCCGTAAATTTCATGCATCAGTTCTTTATCCTTGTTGTCCAAGGAATATATAGGAAGTCCAAGGTGGTCGCCGTAGAGAACAACCAGGCTGTTATCCCACACGCCGTCTTTCTTCAGCTGCTCAATGAACTTACCCAGCGCATCATCGGCGTAATTCTGCGAGCGGATGTAGTCGCCGACAAAGGTGCCTTCATATCGCTCCGGCAGCGTCATCCGATATTTATCTTCGGGAATCGTGAACGGATGGTGAGCCGACATGGAGATGACTTGGGTATAGAACGGTTTATCGGCATCGTCCATCTTCTTCAGCTCGGCCGATGTTTTGGAGTACAGGGCATCATCCGAGGCACCGAAGAACAGTTTATCTTCATCACCGAAGAACGCTTTATCGTAATAACGGTTGAACCCGAGGGCCTTGTACAGCTCTCCGCGGTTCCAGAATTCCACCACATTGGTGTGGAAAGTGGCTGTATCATAACCTTCCCCTTGCAGCAACCTCGGCAGGCTGGGTAGAACCCTGTCCGCATAATGCTGCGTTGCCGCTCCCCGCGGCGGAATGTAGAAGGACGTATTCACCACAAACTCGGCATCCGAGGTATTTCCTTGACCGACATTCTGGTAGAAGTTCGGGAAATATAAGCTCTCTTTAGCGAGTTTGTTCAAGTTTGGCGTAATTTCCTTGCCATCAATGTTCAAACCGATCAGGAAATTCTGGAAGGACTCCATCTGAATGATGATCAAGTTCTTCCCTTTGGCTGCGCCCGAGAGCACAGCTTCCTGATCAGACGCCCTGACACCCTTCAATTCGTTGACTTTATCCTGCGTGATGGCCTTGGCATCCACGAGCTCTTTGTTCTCCTGTTGGAAAATCGTATAAGCCTCATAATTAAGAATGCCCATCTCCTGCGCCTTCACGATTTCGTTCATGCTTGCGCGGTTCGGCATAATCTGGAATAGGCACAGCATTAAAGAGACGACAAAAACAATAGGAATGATTTTGCGCTTTTCTTTCTTGGCATGCCGAATCTTCCATTTTTTAACGCGATCACTGCGCCATAATAGAAAAAACATACCGATGATATCCGTAAAGATCAACAGATAGTAAGGGTCCATCAAGGAGAATACGCTATTGCTTACCGCGGTTACCTGGTTGACCTGCTCCAGCGCGTGATACGTAACAATAACACCGTAATATTTATAATACATAATGGCCGCAAAGAATATGGCGGTTAGCAATAAGTTAACACTCATATAGGCAGCGAGCTTTCGCTTGGAAGCGAACCATTCGATTAAGCTGAACACAAGCCAAATAAAAGGGATTTCCGTAATGAGCGGTTTCCATGGCATAACATCATCAAAAATGACCATCCAGGCCAGGTAGCTTTTGAGCATCATAATGACAGAGAAAAATATAAAAGGCTTCGTAATCGTTAACCGAAACCGCGAGGAGGAGAACACCTGTATCGCCATCCTTTCAATGCCGCCGTAACCCTATTTTCGAAAACTCCAGCGGCCACTCGTTATTTAAGAATCGATAGACGTTATTCTTACTGTTGATATACATTCTGTATACCATATATTTTACAAAATGAATGAACAGAACTAATTATGACCTCTTCGGAGGAGGTTGTCAAAGAGTTAAAGTAAGTCCATAAGCTTCTTATAACAACACAAAAAAGACAACGAAAAAACCGGCCATCACCGGTTTTGTCAGGGGCTTAGCAAATATTAATAAAGAAAAGACATGATCAGCGGTGCGGTTCCGAGGGTGAAGAGAGCAGCGACGATCATCGAAATGCTGGAGATCGTTCCCGAAAGGGAGCTGAATTCGAATGCCTTGGAGGTGCCGGTTCCATGGGCGCTGGTCCCAAACAGCACACCTCGTGCAATATCGCCCCGAATCCGGAAAATTCGCATGACCGCCGGTCCGATCATGGAGCCTAGAATCCCGGTCATAATAACGAAGACGGCGGTCATGTTCGGCACGCCCCCGATGACCTCGGAGACGTTCATGGCAATGGGCGTTGTTATGGAGCGCGGGACGAGACTGGTGGCCAGCGAGCTGTTCAGGTGCATCCATTTAGCAAGAACTGCAGAGGATAACATGGCCAGTACCGATCCGGTCAGCACGCTGAGCATAATTTCGGCCGCATGCTTTTTAAGAGTCTGGAAGTTTTTGTACAAAGGCACGGCAAAAGCGATTGTAGCCGGTCCAAGCAGCTTGCTGATCCACTGCGCTCCTTCATTGTATGATTCATAGGATACCCCTGTTTGTGTCAATATCACAACAATCAGTACCGGGGTGATCAGGAGCGGCGATAAATAGACCTTTGGCAGGCGGCGATACAGTCTTTTGGTCCCCCCATAAATTCCGATCGTCAATAATAAGCCGAGAATGACGGTCAGCAGGATGTTCATGGTGTTTTACGCTCCTTTCTGGATGAGATGAAGCCGGCAGTCAGTCCAGAGCTGACCATCACAATGACGGTGCTGAACAAAACCACGGCCAGAATCTGGAGTCCTTCGGCCTCCAGCATCGGGAAATATTTCATAATGCCGACCGCTGCAGGGATGAAGAACAGCAGCAATTCGGCGAGCAGCCAATTGGCGCCAAGCTCAATCCACTCCAGGCGTAGGACTTTGGTTTCGAGAAGTATAAACAACACAACGATTCCGAGAATGCTGCCCGGAATCCCTATATTCAGCCAAGCGGCCAGTTGATCCATCCCTAAGGAAAGAAGCATGAAACCGGCCACTTGGAGTGTTCCTTTCAACATGTTGATCATGACCGGACTCCTTTATTTTCATTGTTAATGAAATTTTACAACGATAATTTTCATAGGTAAAATGCATATATCGAATGAGATGCATTCCATTTATCTATACATAGAAGAAACCGGAGGGAATATCGGATGGACATACGGCACCTGGAGTATTTTCTTGAGGTAGCGAGGAACCAAAGCTTCACCAAAGCCGCCGAGAAGCTGTATATTACGCAGCCAACGATTAGCAAAACGATTCGCAACATGGAGGACGAGTGGGGCGTAACCTTGTTCTACCGGCAGGGCAAGCGGATTGAGCTGACGGATGCTGGTCATATCATGTATCAGCAGGCGCAGCAGATGGTGGATTCCTTTCAGCGGGTATCGGCCGAGCTGGAGGATCTCATGAACCTAAAGCGCGGCCATCTCCGGATCGGGCTTCCACCTATGGTAGGCTCAAGCTTTTTCCCTGAGGTGATCGGGCAGTTCCACCGGGACTATCCGAGGATTACCATTCAGCTGATTGAGGATGGCGCCAAGAAGGTCGAAGCGGATGTGGAAAGCGGTCAAACCGATATCGGAGTCGCGGTGCTGCCTGTCAATGAAGATGTATTTCACTATTATTCCTTTGTGAAAGAGAAGCTGAATCTGCTGGTCCATCCGTCCCATCGGCTGGCAGGCAGAGATCATGTACACCTGAACGAGCTAGCCGACGAGGCATTTGTATTGTTTCGAGAGGACTTTACGCTGCATGACCGGATCATCCGCGAATGCGTCAGCGCGGGCTTCGAGCCAAGGGTGGTCTATGAAAGCTCGCAGTGGGACCTCATCAGTGGCATGGTGGCCGCCAATTTGGGCATCGCTCTGCTCCCGGAGACAATCTGTAAGGAAATCGATTCCTCGCGCGTGACGATACTGCCGCTGGACAATCCGTCCATTCCCTGGCAGCTCGGAATGATCTGGAGGAAGGACCGGTATCTGTCCTTTGCCGTCAGGGAATGGATCAGCTTTACCCGCGCCCTATTGGGTGAGCAGGATTAAGTTTGTTTCAAAATTAAGGGGCATTTCATACATTTTCACGCCTTGGACATAATATCCATAATAAGAGAACCATTTTACAAGCCTTATATCCAAGGAGGAATGACATTCGTGAGTGGCCAGGAACATGATGGTAATAATGGAACGAACCCAGGTCGGGAAGGCTTTGCCCAGAACCGCGGCGAGACGGAGCGGGAGGATACGCTAACTAATCGTCAGGGACATCCTATTTCGGATAATCAGAATGTGAGAACGGTAGGGAATCGGGGTCCGATGACCCTGGAAAATTATCATTATCTGGAGAAGATCACGCACTTTGACCGGGAACGCATTCCGGAGCGCGTCGTGCATGCACGGGGTGCTGGAGCTCACGGTTACTTCGAAGCATACGGGAAAGTAGGCGATGAGCCTGTTTCGAAGTATACTCGGGCCAAGCTGTTTCAGGTTGAAGGCAAGCGTACACCGGTGTTTGTCCGGTTCTCAACCGTTATTCATGGTTCCGGCTCACCTGAAACGCTTCGGGATCCGCGTGGATTTGCCGTGAAATTCTACACCGAAGAGGGCAACTGGGATTTGGTTGGCAATAACCTGAAAATATTTTTTATCCGCGATCCGCTCAAGTTTCCGGACATGGTTCATGCGTTCAAGCCGGATCCAGTATCCAACGTTCCGGGTCCAGTCGGCATGTTCGACTTTGTATCCCGTTCCCCGGAAGCGACGCATATGATCACGTTTGTCTTCTCCCCATGGGGCATTCCGGCTAACTACCGCCAAATGCAGGGCTCAGGTGTGAATACATACAAATGGGTCAATGCAGATGGCCATAGTGTGCTGATCAAATACCATTGGGAGCCGCTCAAGCAAGGCATTAAGAACCTCACGCAGGAAGAAGCAAAAAAGATCCAGGCCATGAATGACAGCCACGCAACACAGGATTTATATGAGGCCATTGAACGCGGGGATTATCCGGAATGGGAGCTATGCGTTCAGATTATGAGCGATGATGAGCATCCGGAGCTGGAATTCGATCCGCTTGATGCAACCAAGCTGTGGCCGGCAGATCAATTTCCGTTCCTGAAGGTGGGCAAAATGGTGTTGGACCGCAATCCGGAGAACTACTATAACGAAGTGGAGCAAGCGGCCTTTGGCACGGGCGTGCTGGTGGATGGACTCGATTTCTCGGACGACAAGATGCTCCAAGGTCGCACATTTTCTTACTCGGATACCCAGCGTCATCGGGTGGGCACCAACTATCTGCAGCTGCCGATCAATGCGCCGAAGAAGCGGGTCGCTACCAACCAGCGCGGCGGGCAGATGTCTTATTACGTGGATAAGGCACCAGGGCAAAGCCCGCATGTGGATTACGAGCCTTCCATGACCGATGGTCTGGTGGAAGCCTCGCAGACGGCGAAGCCTCATCAGCCCCATTATGATGCCAACCTCGTCCGGCAGAAGCTGGACCGTACGCTGGACTTCAAGCAGGCCGGGGATACGTACAGAGCCTTTGAGGATTGGGAGCGAAACGACTTGATTAGCAATCTGGTGGGTGCGCTCATCCAATGTGATATCCGGATTCAAGACAAGATGGTGGAATATTTTACGAATGCGGATGAGGAATATGGACGCCGCGTACGAGAAGGACTCGAGCAGGCCAGAAAGGGCTCGAACGAGCCCGACCGGGAGCAGGCGGTTGAGGATGCTAACCGTATGGGCCATGAGGCGGATCCTTACTAAAATCTGCTAAGCCGGAAGCGATCTTCAGGTTATCTTTTGCAATGGCAATTGAGCAGCCGCCTGCACAGTGATAGATGTGCAGGCGGCTGTATTATTTGAGGTTGTAAAATATTTGCGGAATGTTAAGATGTTGCAAGGAATCAAAGCGATACATATCGAATCAACATAGAACCATGGGAAGAGGAGGCGTGCTTTATGGCAATACAAGCGGGAATCATCGGCTACGGCCTGTCCGGGTCGGTGTTTCATGCACCTATCCTGAGAAGCGTGCCGGATTACATAGTCCACACGGTTGTGTCATCAGATCCGGACAAGGTTTACAAGGATTTGCCTGATACGGCGGTTGTCGATAGTGTGGATGAGCTTTTGTCTAATCCGGATATTGATGTTGTCATCATTACGAGTCCGAATGCAACGCATTACGAATATACCCGGTTAGCCATCGAGGCCGGTAAGCATGTGGTCGTCGAGAAGCCGTTTACCGTAACATCCGCAGAAGCGGACCAGTTGATTGATCTGGCCAAACAGAAGGGAGTACTTCTGACGGTATATCACAACCGCCGCTGGGACAATGACTTTCTGACTGTCCGCAACCTGCTGGAGACGGGAGCGCTCGGGAAGCTATCCATTTATCAGTCGCAGTTCAGCCGTTACCGTCCGGAAGTGCAATCGGAGCGGTGGAGGGAACAGGGGATTCCCGGGTCCGGCATCCTGTACGATTTGGGTTCGCATCTGCTTGATCAGGCGCTGTTCCTGTTCGGTCTGCCGGAGACGCTATGGGCGGATTTGAGAACGGAGCGCAACGGGTCCAAAACCCATGATTATTTTCATCTGGTGCTGGGTTACAAAACGTTTCGCGTTATTCTGCATTCCGGCTCGCTGGTCCGGCAAGCCGGCCCGAAATTCGAGCTGCACGGGGATAAAGGAAGCTTCCTGAAATATGGAACAGACCCTCAGGAAAGCCAGCTGAAGCAGGGAATGCACCCGGGGGATGCGGGCTGGGGTGAAGACCAGCCGGACCAGTACGGGGAGCTTGCTACTGAGCTGAGCGGACTGGCGGTTCAGGGTGAGATTGAGACGCTGCCGGGACGTTATCAGGCCTTTTATCAGGGTTTGGCTGAAGCGATTCTTAAGGATGGCCCGTTACCCGTTCAGCCTGAAGAAGCCCGTAATGTCATCCGTATGATTGAGTATGCACTGCAAAGTCATCAGAAAGGCCGATTGATCAAGATCACGTGAAACTCTGCTATATCCGGTGACAGGGTCCTCTTTGGCTAGCACATAGTTTGCTCCGATTTGTGGGATATTAGGTGATGCAACCCTTGTACGTCTTTCATGAGGGGAATCAATCCATATCACAACAAAGAAGGAGAGAACGGATATGAAGAAACGCGATATCCTTCGGCCGGCCTTTGCGCTTCTGATGAGTTTGGCGGTGATGCTGTCCATATCGGGAGCGGCTTTGGCAGTAGGAAGCGGTCCGTTTCATTTTGGATTCAAAAAAAGCGTCAATGGCCAGCTGCCTTCCATCAATGAGGAGGGTTTTAAGGAGCTTCTGCAAAAATACGGCGCGATCTTCATGGGCGATGCCGAGCAGAAGGAGCTTTATCTTACGTTTGATAACGGATACGAGAACGGATATACCTCCCGTATCCTGGATACGCTCAAAGAGAAGAAGGTGCCTGCCACCTTTTTCGTGACCGGACATTACGTAAAGACACAGGAAGATCTGCTGAAGCGGATGACGGCTGAGGGACATATTATCGGCAACCATTCCTGGAATCATCCGGATGTGACCACGATCTCGGCAGAGAAGCTGACCGAGGAACTGGAGCGGGTGAAGAAGGAGGTTATGCGCATAACCGGCCAGCCGGATATGAAATATTTGCGTACACCGCGCGGCATTTTCGATGAGCGGTCGCTGGCGACCAGCAAGCTGCTGGGTTATACCAATGTCTTCTGGTCGCTCGCGTATATGGATTGGGACGTGAAGTCCCAGCGCGGTGCGCAGTATGCTTATGATAAGGTAACCGCACAGCTCCACCCGGGCGCTGTGATTCTGCTGCACTCGATTTCCAAGGACAACACCGAGGCGCTTGGGCGGATCATTGAGGAAGCCAGGAACCGGGGGTACGAGTTCAAGAGTTTGGATCAGATGCAGAAGAAAGCCCCGTAAATATTTGTTGCATACAGCGTGCAGAACGCTATCCTGTCAGGATGCCGTCTGCACGCTTTTTGTTGGCGAATGAAGATGGATGCTTCGCTTTCAGGAACGAATGTTTGGTATAATACCCTTCATAGAACATGAACGAAGGAGACCATCATGCCTCATACTATCCAAATATCCGTCAGGCCGCTGGTGGAATATGTCTTTCGCAGCGGCAGCATTACCTCGGGTTTTCGCACGGCGACATCCCTTACCGAGGGGACCCGTGCGCATCAACAGGTACAGCGCGACTATGGTGAGAACGATCAGAAGGAAGTTCAGCTTGAAGTGGAGATTCCTTACGAGGATCTTCTGTTTGTGGTGGAAGGCCGCTGCGACGGTCTGATTCAAGAGGAAGAGCGGATGATGATTGACGAGATTAAGTCGACCTCCGGCGATTTAGGCGAGATTACGGAGCACACGTACCCGGTTCATTGGGCGCAGGCCCAAATGTATGCCTATATGTACGCGAAGCAGCATGAGATTCCGAAGATGGCAGTGCGATTAACCTACTTCCAAGTCCCGAGTGGAGAGCGTAAGCAGTTCGTACAGGAATGGAGCTGTGCACAGCTGGAATCCTTCGTATTGGAGGTCGTGGCGGCTTATGCGCCTTATGCCAATCTGCTGCGGGAGCATGGCGAGCGGAGGGATCGAAGCATCCGCGAATTGAAGTTTCCGTTTCCCGCCTACCGCGAGGGACAGCGAAAGTTGGCAGGAGCCGTTTATAAGAGCATCGGGGAAGGACGGAAATTGTTTGCCAAAGCGCCAACGGGCATAGGGAAAACGATATCCACGCTGTTTCCTTCGGTTAAAGCGATCGGTGAAGGCCTGTTGTCGCGGATTTTTTATCTGACTGCCAAGACGATCACCCGAACGACCGCGGAGGAAGCCATGGCGCGCATGGAGCGTCAAGGACTCTGCATGCACACGGTCACGCTGACGGCGAAGGACAAGATTTGTTTTCGTGAAGCTGAGGGCTGCGGGCAGATGGGCTGTGTGTTCTCGGAGGGCTACTATGACCGGATTAATGGCGCCATACTGGATTTGCTCTCGAATGAAACGTTGATCACGAGGCCCGTTATTGAAGAGTACGCCCGGAAGCATACGGTGTGTCCGTTTGAGTTCTCGCTGGATGCCGCGTATGCAGCTGATGCCGTCATCTGCGATTACAACTATGTGTTTGACCCGCGTGTATCCTTCAAGCGGATGCCGGAGGACGTGAAGAAGCGCAGTGTGCTGCTCATTGATGAGGCACACAATCTGGTGGACCGGGCGCGGGGAATGTTCTCGGCCGAGCTGAATAAATCGGCTTTTCTGGAACTGCAACGAGCTTACAAAGAGAGCAATCCCGCGCTTTACAACGCCGCGAAGCGGGTGAATAACCGATTTAAAGTGCTGCGCAAGGTCAGTGAGGAGGAAGAGCGGATTGTCGGGTCCCAGCAGCCGGAGATGATGGTGGAGCTGCTGGAGGATTTTTCGCTCCAGGCAGAGGCCGAACTGATGACTGGCAAGAGCGGGGATGAGGCGGATGCGCTCCTGGAGTGCTATTTTGCCGTGCAGGGGTATCTGCGCATCTCCAAGCTGTATGACGACCGCTTTGTCACGTATGCGGAGATGAGTCAGAGCGAGGTGTTTCTCAAGCTGTTTTGTCTGGACCCCTCTTATTTGCTCCAGCAAGCGGGAAAAAACTACCGATCCAGCGTATTTTTCTCGGCAACTCTCATGCCGCTCGGGTATTACCGCGATATGCTGGGAGCAGAGGAAGAGGACTACAGCCTCTCGATTCCCTCTCCCTTCTCTTCCGAGCAATTGGATGTTCGAATTTTGCCGTTATCGACGCGCTTCAAGGATCGGGAGCGAAATAGCGAAGCCATCGTCCGGATGCTGAGTGCGCTGGTTCAGGAAAAGCCGGTGAATACCCTGATGTTCCTGCCGTCCTATCCCTACATGCAGGATATCCATGAGGCGTTTGCCAGAATGAACCCGGGAGCGCGTACCTTGCTTCAGGGGCATGGGATGAGTGAGGAGGAGCGGGAGGCATTCCTGGATGCCTTCCAGGCGGATGCGGAGGATCCGCTGATCGGCTTTGCCGTAATGGGCGGTATTTTCTCCGAGGGCATTGATTTGAAGGGAGAACGGCTGTCGAGTGTCGTGGTCATCGGCGTAGGATTGCCGCAGCTATCATTCGAGAATGATATCATCAAGGATTATTTCGATCGTACCGGCAAGCGGGGATACGATTATGCCTACGTGTACCCGGGCATGAACAAAGTGCTGCAGGCCGGAGGACGCTTGATCCGCTCAGAGCAGGACAGCGGGACACTGACGCTGGTGGATGACCGCTTTTTGAATCGCCAGTACGGAATGCTGCTGCCTGAGGAGTGGAGGCACTACAGGCGAATCTAATTTTTGCATGAGATGTTGACACCTGGAAATATGACCCCTATAATACGAATATATTAATTTAGCTGAAGGAGGCTGATGTCAAATGGTTATGATGCATAGTGGATGGGTCGCATTGACGTTGGTCTCTTTGGACGGGAAATTCTAATGGTATAGGGGTATAAGGCATGTAAACATACTTGTCTTTTACTCCATACTCAAGAACCCGCAGGAGACCGTGCTTGGTATCCTGCGGGTTTTTTGTGTCTATTTAAGGGCTTGGTATGACCTTTAACGGCTTGAATGTAGGCTGTATGGGGGTTGATGCCTTCTTCTTGCATAGATTCAGATCAGCCGCGGATACAAATCTGCGGTTTTTTTGTGTTTGATAACAACCAATCCAATAACGATAAGGGGATATAACGAATTTGACTAAACAAGACATGACTACGCTACAAGCATATGGATGGAATGAACATTGGAGTTTGATGGCTGAGCAGATCCTGCAGCAGGATAAAGCGCTGGCACCGGCACGTATTACAGCCCAATTCTCGAAGCAATACCGCATTATTACGCAAGAGGGAGAGCAGTCCGCGATTGTCACGGGCAAATACGAATACGAAGCAGCCAGCAAAAGCGACTTTCCCGCTGTTGGCGATTGGGTCATGGTGGAACCGCTGCAAGGGGAATCCCGTGCCGTCATTCATAAGCTGCTCCCCCGCCAATCTGCTGTGACGCGCAAGGAAGCAGGAAGCGTGCCGGATGAGCAGATCATTGCCGCGAACATGGATACCGTGTTTATCATTAACGCACTCAACAAGGATTTTAGTGTTCGCCGGATTGAACGCTATCTGATTGCGGTCTGGGAGAGCGGAGCCGCACCGGTCGTGCTGCTTACCAAGGCGGATCTATGTGAATCGCCGGAAGATTATGTCGCGCAGGTAGAGGCTGTTGCACCGGGCGTGCCGGTTCATGCGGTGAGCTCCTTGATGGATCAAGGAAAGAAGCAGCTGCAGCCGTATCTGATACAGGGGAAGACGATTGCCATTACGGGTACCTCCGGGGCCGGTAAATCCACCCTCCTGAACTGGCTGTCCGGCCAGGAGCTGCAGCGGGTTCAGGGGATACGCGAGGAGGACGCAAGGGGACGGCATACCACGACGCACCGGGAGCTTTTCGTGCTGCCGGGAGGCGCGATTATGGTGGATACGCCAGGCATGCGGGAGCTGCAGCTGTGGGATTCGGAAGAAGGGTTCGAGGCAACCTTTGCGGATGTTTCGGCGCTGGTGCAGCAGTGCCGGTTCCAGGATTGCCGCCATGAGACGGAGGCCGGCTGTGCGGTTCAGGAAGCGCTGCAGGACGGAACGCTGGATGCGAAACGATATGCGAACTACAAGAAGACGGAGCGGGAGCTCGCCTATATTGCCAGTAAGGAGAGGGTCAGCACCCGCCGCCAGAATAAGAGCTCAGGCAAGTCCTCGCGGAAGAGCGAGAGAGACCGCAAAGGGAACTACCAGCAGCTTTTGTACGATGACGAATAATGGATGTTATTGAGAGGTCCGGAGTCGATTTGACTTCGGTCTTCTTCGGGTATATAGTTAGGAAACCAAATAAATTGGCAGACTATCTATTTGCTTAAGTAGTTGCAGAAAAGAGGTGGACCATGGAAGAGAATATACATCCAGATTTACCTAAAGGGAACAACGGGAAAGAGGAAAAAGATTCGCGGGAAGGGCTGTGCATGAAGGCTGGCCGGCGAGAAGATAGCGTAGCCGGCAGGCTCTTGTACAGCATTCGCATGTTCCATAAGCAGGAATGGGATCGGCACTTGATTTCCGGCTATACGCCCGGCGAGATTCGCGTTCTGATGGGACTTAAACATCATATCGTGCCTGACGGTCCTGGCATGAAAGTGTCCGAAATCAGCAGCATGATGAATGTTACGTCACCGACGATCACTCAATTTATTAACGCTCTGGAGAGCAAAGGTCTGGTTGAACGGGTGATGGATGTACAGGATCGACGTGCGGTTCGTGTGCAGCTTACGGAGGAAGGGAATCGCGTTGTCCAAGAAACCTATCAGAACGTCAGAAACAACTTTAACGAGCTGGTGGAATTTTTAGGAGAAGAGGACAGCGTCAAACTGACGGAGCTGTTAACGAAGGTGTATCATTTTCACGAGCAAAAGCACAAAACGAACGAAACAACTTCAGACAATGAGTAGGGGTGGGGAATTTGTTAAAACTGTTTCACTATTTGAAACCGTACCGGACAGCGGTCATTTTTGTCCTGCTGTTCACATTTTTCCAGTGTCTATCTGATCTTTACCTGCCAACCTTGATGGCGGACATCGTGGATATCGGCATCGTGAAGGGAGATGTGCCTTACATTTGGCGTGTGGGCGGCTTTATGCTCCTGGTAGCAGCTGGGGGCATGTTGTGCTCCATTGCCGCGAGTTATTTGGCATCCAAATCAGCTACGGGATTCGGGAAAATTGTTCGGGGACGCGTCTTCTCCCATGTCGAGAATTTCACGCTGCAGGAATTTGACAAGATCGGTACGGCATCCCTGATTACCCGTACAACGAACGACATTACGCAGGTGCAGCAGGTCACGATCATGATCCTTCGCATGATGGCGCTTGCGCCGATGATGTGTATCGGGGGCATTATAATGGCCGTATCGAGAGACCCGGGATTGACCACGGTACTTCTCATCGTCCTGCCGATTCTGGCCCTGGCTATTTTCCTCATCGCCAAAAAGGGGATTCCGCTCTTTAAAGCGATCCAGGTGAAGATCGATACACTGAGCCGCGTGCTAAGGGAGAATCTGACCGGAATCCGGGTCATTCGTTCATTTAACCGGATGAATCATGAAACTGTCCGTTTTAATGATGCGAATGAGGATTTGACAGCCACCTCCATCAAAGTGAATAAAATCATGGGTGCGATGATGCCTGTCATGATGCTGGTCATGAACTTTGCAACGCTGGCGATTGTTTGGTTCGGGGGGCTGCGAATCGATAGTGGCCACATGAAGGTCGGTGACCTTATGGCATTTCTCCAATACGCAATGATGATCATGTTCTCTCTCATCATGCTATCCGTCATGTTTGTCATGATTCCGCGTGCACAGGCATCAGCGGTCCGGATCAATGAGGTATTGAACATGATGCCGGAGATCCATGATCCGAAGCAGCCGCGCAATACCGGCGTGCAGCAGGGATCGATTGAATTCCAGGATGTGACCTTCTATTATCCGGGTGCAGAGGAGCCCGCCATATCCGATATTTCCTTCCATGCCGGGCCGGGTGAAATCACCGCCATTATCGGCGGAACCGGTTCGGGTAAATCGACGCTGATCAGCTTAATCCCTCGTTTCTATGACGTGACCTCGGGGCGGATCCTCGTCAATGGTACGGATATCCGGGACATGATGCAGGAGAACCTGCGGAACCGGATCGGATTCGTGCCACAGAAGGCGCTGCTCTTCACCGGAACTATCGCGGAGAATATCCGCTATGGTAAAGAAGATGCGACGGACGAGGAAATCCGGCATGCTGCGAAGGTTGCTCAGGCGGCCGATTTCATCTCATCTATGGAAGGCGGGTACGATGCCGAGATTTCGCAAGGCGGCAGCAACGTATCCGGAGGTCAGAAGCAGCGGCTCTCGATTGCAAGGGCGCTGGTTCGGAGACCCGAGATTTATGTGTTTGACGACAGCTTCTCGGCGCTGGATTTCAAGACGGATGCCAATCTTCGCGCAGCGCTCCGCGAGGAAACGACGGAAGCTACCGTTCTGATTGTTGCTCAGCGGGTAAGCACCGTCATGGACGCTGACCGTATTATTGTGCTGGATGAGGGACGCATAGCCGGAATCGGCACGCATGAGGAGCTTATGGCTTCCAGCGATGTGTACCGCGAAATCGTTACCTCGCAGCTGTCAGAGGAGGAGATCGCATGAGTGAGAAGAAACGGGGAGGACATCCTCGGGGACCGGGCGGTCCCTTTGGCGGCGGCCCACACGGACCTGGAATGGCGGGGGAGAAAGCCAAGGATTTCAAAGGCACTTTTCGCCGGTTAACGCGATATCTCAAACCGCATACCGGCAAGCTGATGATCGTCTTGATCGCAGCTATTCTCAGTACGATATTCAGCATCGTGAGCCCGAAAATATTGGGGGATGCAACCACGATCCTGTTCAAAGGCTTCATGGCTAAGATGCAAGGCGTGCCGGGGGCCGGGATCGATTTTGACGCGATTCGGACGATCATGCTCTGGCTTGCAGGCTTGTATCTCTTAAGCTCACTGTTTGCTTACATCCAGCAATATGTTATGGCTGGCGTGGCCCAGCGAACCGTGTATGATTTGCGTAAGGATGTTTACAACAAACTCGGTCGTTTGCCGCTCAAATATTTCGACGCTCGGACACATGGGGAAACGCTGAGCCGGGTGACCAACGATATGGACAATATCAGCAGTACGCTTCAGCAGAGCTTGACGCAGATGATTACCTCGATAGTCACGCTGGTTGGCGTCATCGTGATGATGCTCACGATCAGCCCGCTGTTGACATTAGTAGTTATTCTGACCCTACCGCTTAGTGTGGTGGTTACAATTGTGGTTGCCAAACGCTCGCAGAAGCATTTTGTGGCTCAGCAGAAGCATTTGGGTGAGCTGAACGGGCATGTGGAAGAAATGTACACAGGTCATAAAGTGGTGAAGGCCTTTGGCCGGGAACGACAGTCCATGGAGCAATTTAATGAGGTCAACGATAAGCTCTATGATGCCGGGTGGAGAGCCCAGTTTATATCGGGTACCATTATGCCGCTGATGGGTTTTGTCGGCAATATCGGCTATGTGATCGTCAGTGTTGTCGGCGGCGTGCTCGTTACCCGCAGAGCGATTGAGATCGGGGATATTCAAGCATTCATCCAATATTCACGCCAATTCACGCAGCCGATCACCCAGCTTGCGAATATCGCGAACGTCATTCAATCTACCATAGCATCGGCAGAGCGCGTATTTGAAGTGCTGGATGAGGAAGAAGAAGTGTCAGAGCATACAGCTCCGGCAGCACTCAAGCAGCCACTTGGCGACGTGTCTTTCGAGAACGTGAGTTTCGGCTATAAAGAAGACCAGCTTCTGATCGAGGATATGAATGTGGACGTAAGGCACGGGCAAACGGTCGCCATCGTCGGCCCGACCGGTGCAGGCAAGACTACGCTTATTAATCTGCTGATGCGGTTCTATGAGCTGAATAAGGGCAAGATTACGATAGACGGCACAGATATTACGGCTCTTCGACGCGGTGAACTCCGCAGCCTGTTTGGAATGGTGCTGCAGGATACATGGCTCTTTAACGGGACAATCCGGGACAATATCGGATATGGACGCGAAGGCGCCACGGAACAAGAGATCATCCGAGCGGCGGAAGCGGCTCACGCGGATCACTTCATCCGGACACTGCCGGACGGCTACGATACCGTTCTGAACGAGGAGGCCTCCAACATATCGCAAGGGCAGAAGCAGCTTCTTACCATTGCGCGTGCCATTCTGGCCAATCCATCGATTCTGATCCTCGACGAGGCCACCAGCAGCGTGGATACGCGGACAGAGCTCTATATCCAGAAAGCGATGAATGAGCTGATGAAGGACCGAACCAGCTTTGTCATTGCGCATCGGCTGTCCACGATCCGGGATGCAGACCTGATTCTGGTCATGAACAAGGGCAGCATTATCGAGCAAGGAACCCATGAAGAGCTGCTGTCTCAAGGCGGCTTCTATGCGGACCTGTATAACAGTCAATTCAGCGACCAGCATGAGGCTGGATAGCGAGGCGAGGATTTCCATCATAAGAAGACCCATTGGAGTGCGAGTGGGTCTTCTTTTTTTGGCTTAATTAAAGTTTTTTGGTAGGTTTAGAGTAAGCTAGCAGGCATATTTGTTATTGCAATTTCATATGGTTCTTTTATAATGATGTTTATGTTTATGTTTATATCTTTAAAGGGAGCCATGATCATTATTGAATAAGTCCGAACTGAACCGAATTACGCAAGAGCTTCTACGTCGGTCGGGCAGCAGTGTCACCGTGGAGATGGAGGCGTATTTCCCAGGGGGCCGGTTAATCGGCGGGAAATATGTTATGAATTCGCACAGCGTGACGATGTATACCGAAGTCATACGCCAGCAGTGTCTGGAGCTGTTTGGGACACTTGAGCTGTTTCATGCCTATTTTGCGGTGGTATTCGCACATGAGCTGGGCCATTCGATGGACCTGATGCTGACAGAACTCTGTGACCGGATGGATCGAACGGTGGATGAATGGGAGCAGAATCAGATCGCGCTTCAAATCGAGGAAAATGCTTGGAATAACGCCATGCCATGGATTCAGGATATGGATCCGGATTTCATACAGGTCATCGTGGACCGATCGCTTGAGGCCTACCGCGAGGAGCCGGCACCAGAAATCGCTTAGGTTTACTAGATTAATCCAGGCTAGGTCATAACATGACACAGGCACCCGTCAGGGTGCCTTTTTGGACTTGCAAGAAAGTATAAACTTCAGAGACTTACCACCTTGGAAGCATGGGGAAGGGCTTCTAATATCGTATGTTATACAAGATAAAACCAAAGATGGCAGCCACCACAATGAAGGCACCTGCAGCAGCAAGGGTCATTAAAAAATCACTAAGCAGGCTTTGCTGCCGGATACCGCGCAGCTTCTCCTTTGCCTTAGTCTCCGAGACGTCCTCTTTAATTCGATCCAAATACTCAGGGCCTAGAACCATAGCTGTCCCTCCCGTAACGATTTGTAAGCTTATTATACCAGAAATATGTTATTTTTGGTTGAATTTAGGCCACTCCGGTGTGTAGTCCCCTGTTATAAAAAAAGAAGTGAAGCTCGCATGGGCTTCACTTCTTTTAGGTTAGAGTCCTTGAGGGAGCGCAGCGTCCGCTTAGCTCTCCGGGTCCAACTGCTTCAACGGCTCAATGGCCGGCCCTTCAATCACTTCGCCATTATAACGGTAGCGTGATCCGTGACAAGGGCAATCCCATGAGCGTTCGCCCTCATTCCATTCCACTTCGCAGCCGAGATGGGTACATGTCGTATCCACGAGATGGAGATTCCCCTTATCATCCTTGTAAGCCCCGGCGCGCTGACCGTTATGGCGGACGATGGCGCCTTCGCCTGCCTTCAGCTCGGTAATATCAGCATGGGACATTTCGAACTTGCCGGAAACGAAATCTTTCGCAACCATAGCATTTTGTGCAACAAATGTTTTGATGCTTGGATCTGCCATGAAGCGGGACGGGTTGAAGACGTCGGCGTAACGGTTATCCTTCTCCAAGATTTGATCACAGATGATATTCGCGGCCAATGTTCCTGTTGTCATGCCCCATTTCCGGAAGCCTGTCGCGACAAAGATCCGGTCCTGATTGGATGTGATCGGCCCGATGTAAGGCATGTTGTCCAGAGTAATCAGGTCCTGGGCCGACCAGCGATAAGGAATCGCGGAAGCGCCCAGCAGCTTTCCTGCAAACAGCTCCAGGTTTTCGTAATGCTGATGGGTGCAGATGCTGCGGCCCGTCGGATGATTCTCGCCTCCGACGATAACCAAATCCTCACCGCCATAAGAAGCTGACCGCAGGGAACGGGTCGGTTGATCCACGCTTAAATACATCCCGCCCGGATAAGCGGTTTCGGGTTTGACAGCAATGGCATAGGAGCGTCCCACATGCAGCCGCGTGAAGAATAATCCTTTTCCGTCAACGAACGGAAAATGAGATGCGGACACTGCGTGATTGCAAGTAATTCGGTGACCGCCCCGTTTGGTCAGCAGCGTGAGCGGTCCATCGGTTTCGGCCTTTTCATCCATGGTCGTATTCTCATAGATCCGCCCTCCGAGCATCAGGAATTGTTCGGTCAGATGCTTAAGATATTGCAGAGGGTGGAATCGATATTGCCCGGGCATCTTAATGGCTCCCCGAATCGGCATAGGCAGAGGAAGGCTATCCTGCCATTCTCCCGGAATGCCGAGCTTTTCATAGGCTTTGATTTCATCCTCCAGCTTCGAGAGATACTTGTCCTCCTGTTGAGCGTAGATATAGGCATCCTCCAGCTTCAGCCCGAATTTCTCTTCGTCTCCGCCAATAATATTCCTGATGAATTCAATCGCTTCCCGATTTCCTTCGTAATAGAGTCTTGTCTTCTCCTCCCCAAAATGATTCATAAATTCATGATAGATCAGCCCATGCTGTGCCGTAACCTTAGCTGTTGTATGACCGGTGGTCCCGTTCAGGATTTGCCCTGCTTCGATCAGCACGACATCTTTGCCTGCCTTGGCAAGCAGATAAGCGGTTGTAATGCCGGTTATGCCGGCTCCGACAATGGCAACATCCGTCTCAATATCTTCGGCCAAGCGGGGGAAGGTGGGCAGTTTCGTTGTCGCTCTCCACAGTGACTCCGGATATTGCGGCAGTTCTTGATGCGATGAATTGGATGGGTTCATTCACGATTCCTCCTCAGTTTCTATGGGCGTTGCCCTTAAACTCCGACTCTTGTCTTCATTATTACCACGTGGGAATGATTAGAAACTAGGTGATTTCGATTCGCAGTCTTCCTAAGTTTTTCTGGATGATTGTAAATAATTTGGGACATTTGTGCAGAACCTAAAGAACAGCGGGAGAACCGGAATTTAGTGAATGAGGGGTGGTATCATGACCAGCGAACAATATCTAAATGCGGAGGAAGCCAGGCAATGTCTGCAAGAACATCTTCGTAATGTCGGGGATATCGAGCAGCGTGAGCTGAAGAATGAAGGTGAGCATGCGTTATTGATTTATCTTAAGAGTATGTGCGACCCTATCATGATTAACGATAATTTGATCAACCGTTTCTATGAGCTGAATTCCTTGGAGTTATACGACCAATTCATCCGATCCTTTCCCTCAAGTGTGGAGCCAAAAGATAAACAGGAGTTGCTCCGTAATATACTAAGGGGCTGCGTAGCCATATTCATTCGGGACAGCGTGCTCCTGTTTGACGCCGTATTGGTTAATGCAAGCTTCATCCAACCCGCCAGTACGGAGAACGTCATTCAAGGCCCCGATGATTCGTTTACGGAAAATATCGAGGTGAACCTGAATCTGATTCGTCACCGTTACCAAACCGTGAATTTGAAGACGGAATTCATGACCCTTGGCAAAATATCACAGACTCGAATCATCATTATGTATGATGCATGCAAAGTGGAAGAAACGGTATTACAGGAGCTTAGAAAGCGATTGTCCGAGATCAAGGCGGATATTGTGCAATCGGCCTCTGAAATCGAGAGACATACGATGAATCCTAAATTCCGTCTGTATCCGACGCTTATGCTGACCGAACGCCCTGACCGGACTGTATTGAATATATCTCAAGGAAAGATCGCTGTGTTGATGGATTCCACGGGATATGCCATTTTACTGCCGGCTATATTCAATGATTTCTTTACGGCGATGGATGACAAAATACAGCTTCCCCCGGTGGGCTGGTTTCTCAAGGTCATCCGGTATATCGCATTGTTTGTCACCGTGCTGATACCAAGTTTTTACGTGGCCTTCACCTCTTACAATCCGGAAATATTGAGGATGCAGGTTACGCTGCTTATTGCAGGAAGTCGGGCTACGGTGCCATACCCGTCTTTCTTCGAAGTGATCTTCATGCTGCTGGCGATGGAATTTCTGACAGAGGCGAGTGTCCGGCTGCCCAAAGCGATTGGTCAAACCGCAACCACGGTAGGGGGTCTCATTCTGGGGACTGCTGCTACGGAAGCGGGACTGGTCAGTAACATCATGATCATCTTGGTTTCCGCCGTTGCGATAACAAATTTCGTGATACCGATTAGTATGATGAGCTTCGGCATACGTGTCACGAAGTATTTGTTCATTGTCCTGGCCACCTTCTTCGGCTTGGTTGGCATCGTTCTGGGCATAGTGGCCATGATCATGTACCTTACGAGCCTCAGGTCCTTTGGCAAACCCTACCTGAAGATGTTTGCGATGGATTGGAACAAGAAAGGAGATCAGCGAAGTGGTTAGAAATAAATATTTTTATTACCTCTTCCTGCTCAATGCAACCATCAACCTGATTAATTATGTCCCCCGCGTCTTGATTACGGATCGCTTTGACGGTGCGCTGATGTCGATCCTCGTGTCCATTCCGATTGGCACTCTGCTGCTGTTTACCTTCGTGAAGCTGATTCAGAAATTTCCGGGACAAGGGCTGCCGGAGATTTTTCATTCAGTTATGCCCAAGTGGATATCCGGCATCCTGCTTGTTTTATACGGACTCGGGTGGTATTTCTCCAGCGTCATTACCTTGGTCAGTTTCGTTGATATTACCTCCCGATACATCAGTCCGGATGTATCACCCTATATCGTTCTGATGGGATTTCTGGTGGTTGTGGCACTAAGTGCCAGGCTGGATTCCGAGTCCATTATTTATGCCCTGGAGATGATTCTGTACATTACCGTCCCCATCATCGCTTATATGTCATGGCGTATCTTCAGCAATCCGTATTTCAGTTGGGATGCCGTAAGGCAGATCATTACCCATGCATGGAACATGCCCAATTACGGGACTGTAGCCGCGGCAACCTATATTTTTACTGGCTACGTGAACATGGTGGTATTTAATCGGATATTTCACCGATTCAGGGTGCGGCATATTTGGGCGATTGTGATGGTTAGTATTCTTACTCTTCTGGTTTCGATCTTTGCATCCATCGGCATATTGGGAGCCGCGGGCGCCGGAGGACACGTGTATCCTGCCTTCTCGACGGTGGACTCACTTCGGATTCGTTATTTCATCATTGAACGGATGATTTATGTCTTCTACGTGGTGTATATGTGCCTCTCCCTCGTGAATTCCATCGTTCATTGGCATGTGGGCAAGGAGTTGATTCTGGGAGGCTTCGGATTAAAGGTCGATAAGGGGGAAGCGATGTCTAAAAGGAGGAAATTCGAGTGGTGGGTGCTTCTCCTCTTTTCCCTGATTATCTTCGGCACGTCGTTTATCGTTAATCAATACATATTAAATGATATGGCGATTGTCTTTTTGGACGTCCGGTTCGCTGGGGAATTCCTGCTCATTGCCCTATTATTCTATGCGGTATGGAGGAAAAGGAGGAAGAAGGCATGAAAGACCTGAAACGATGGCTGGTCTGGCTCATGTGCTGCTCTTTTTTATTTGTGTCGGGATGTGATTTTAGGGATATCGATCTCAGACTTTTTGTCGTGTCCATTGGTATTGACGTCTCTGAGAAAAACCCCGATATGAACCGATTTACCTTCAAAATGGCGATTCCTTCAGGAGACCCTAAGATTGGGGATAAGAAGTCTTTCCTTATTACACAAGAATCAACAAGTATTGCGGAAGCGATCAGGGAGGTCAAATCCAAAGTGGATAAGGAACTTGACTTTGGTCATTGCAAGGGGGTCATGTACGGCGAAGCCTATGCTCGAAAAAATATCAGCAAAATCCAGGACTGGACCGTTCGGAGGCGGGATATGCAGCTCTTAATGTATCCAGCCGTCGCCATTCCTTCGGCAGAAGCCGTATTAAAGACGGATCCTCCAACGGAGCGGATTGCCGGGAACGCAATATTTCTGGCGCTCAGCGAGGATGGGACGGAATCTCCCTTCATTACTAGGACATACTCCTTCGATTTGTCCCGCCGAATGTTAGAGGAAGGGGAAGATCCAGTCATGCCCGTTGTGGAAACTACCACTGACAAGATCCTGAATATCGAGAGAGTAGCCTTGATGGATAAGGACAAGGTGAAGGTGATTCTGACGCCGGATGAAACCAGGCTGTTTAACCTGTTGGATCGTCGTAATTTAAGCACGAATTTCGGGACGAAAATGGACGGCAAATTGCTTGAAGTCAACACGGATAGAACCCGAGCAAGATACAAGATCGTAACGGATAAACCAGGGGAAGAAACGATTGATTTCAATATTCGGATAACGGCGATTTTGGAAGAGAAAGAGGATCCAACACAACTGAATCAGAAGGGTCTGCATAAGATCGAAGAGCAGTTTAGCAAGGAACTATCCCAAGCGGTGAAAAACTTGCTGGAGAAAATTCAGAAAACGGGCCTGGACCCGCTGGGTTTCGGCCTTCGGTATGGAGGGACGCACTGGAACAATAAGACGGAGATGGAGGAATGGGACGCCATGTATCCCCATGCCAAGTTTAATGTATCGGTCATGGTGAAAATAAAGTCGACCGGTTATAAACGTTAGACAGGGCACATCTGTCTATCGTACAGGAAGATGTTACAATAAGGGATAAGCATCTATCTTGTATGAAGGAGGTTTCACATATGGAATTTAGAAGATTAGGCGGAAGCGGACTGAAGGTTAGCGATATCAGTCTCGGGAGCTGGCTGACGTACGGGGGATATGTGGAACGGGAGAATGCGGTGAAGTCGATTCAGACCGCATATGGACTCGGCGTTAATTTTTTTGATACAGCGAATGTGTATGCCCAGGGGGCGGCTGAAGTGGTTGTCGGGGAAACTTTGAGAGCATTCCCAAGGGAATCCTATGTTCTGGCCACGAAGGTATTCGGCAAAATGGGGGACGGACCCAATGATCAGGGGCTTTCCCGCAAACATATTAGAGAGCAGTGCGATGCGAGTCTGAAGCGGCTGGGTACCGATTATGTCGACATCTATTACTGCCATCGACATCATGAAGAAACACCGATAGAGGAAACGCTGCGGGCGCTGGATGACCTTGTCCGGCAAGGCAAGGTGCTCTATGTAGGAGTCAGCATGTGGACCGCTGCCCAGATGGAAGCGGCATTGGCCGTGGCGGACCGCTATTTGCTGGATCGCATCGTGGTGAATCAGCCGCTGTACAACATGTTCGAGCGCAAGATCGAGGAAGAGATCATCCCGTTAGGCGAGAAGAAGGGCATTGGTCAAGTGGTCTATTCTCCTCTTGCGCAAGGGCTGCTGACGGGCAAGTACGCCTCCAAGCAAGCCGTGCCGGAGAACAGCCGCGCATCGAAGATTGGAGCCGACGGGCTTAAAATGAGTGAAGACCGCATTCAGAAGGTACAGGCGCTGGGCCTTGTTGCGAACGAGCTGGGTATGACCGTCGGCCAATTGGCCTTGGCCTGGATTCTGCGTCAGAATAACGTAGCTAGTGCACTGGTGGGGGCCAGCCGTCCGGAGCAGGTGGAAGAGAATGTGAAGGCTTCCGGTATTAAGCTCTCTTCAGATACGCTGACTGCCATTGAAGAAATACTGAAGGCGGATTCGAATTAAGAAAGAATCAGATCATGGATTTCGGGAGCGGAGCATACGCGGTTGCGCCCGCTGTCCTTGGCGCGGTACAGTTCGCGGTCCGCTTGCTGAAGCAGTTCCTTGGCATTTTTCGACCGGATCGTATCGGGATGTACGGCAGCCCCAATCGACACGGTGATCTGGATCTTGGTTCCGTTTTCCAGGACAAAGATATGATCCGCTACGGCGGCCCGGATTCGTTCTGCAATAGCGGCCGTTTCGTTAATGGTCGCTTCTGGGACCAGCACCGAGAATTCTTCCCCGCCGTTGCGGGACACTTCATCAAAAGAACGGGAATGCTCCCTCAGCACTTTGCTGAGCTGCTGCAAAACGGCATCTCCGGCCGCATGGCCGTAGGTGTCGTTTATTTTTTTGAAATGATCAATGTCCACGACAAGAACACCCAGCCGTTCGCTGAAATGCTGGGCTTCGAGAAAACGTTCCGACAACAGCTGCTCGAACTGGCGCAAATTGTGAAGACTGGTCAGGTGATCCGTTTCCGCATTTTTCTTCATCTGCAGAAATAGTTGATTGGACGTGTTGATATACTCCGTCAACATGTAGATGACCACCGTGGCGAGGACGGATATGATAAGGTGCTGTGTGAAGACAGTATATACCTTATGGTGGTCCTGGATATTCATCCACATAATGCCTAGGAGCACCAGCATGCTCGATACGCTCATGAGCAGCATTTTGTTTAAACGATTCCAATGGATACGAGATACCGTCCCGCATATGATGCCGATCAGTAGCATGCCGGCTCCCGCAATGGCAGAGGAAGCGGACATGCCGAACAGAATCAATCGCCCGAGCGCAATGAGCACGCCGGCAATCAGGGATGGAAGCCAACCCAAGTAGCTGGCGATCACTACAATGGCCAAATGCCGCAAATCCGCGAAAAACCGGGGGTCAATCGGGAAAGAATAGTACATCAAGATGATCCCGTAAATGCCAAAGAGCAGTCCAGCGTTGATCTTAACGCTGATGGACGGTGTCACAACGCCTGCTACATATTTTTTGGACAGCAGTCCGGACAAGTATAAGAAAGTCACAAATATACAAAAGTTGGTAAATAGTATATTAGTCATGGGGGATCATTCCTTTCATGTACCTTGCACAAGGGCGGCAAGGCGATGAAGACATTCACACCCTATTTTATCGGAAAATGGAATTGTATGTCGAATATTAAATGTTTTATTTTGTTAATTTTCAGGAGTCTCCAAAGGTAGGAGAACTTCAAACATCGTCCGTTCCGTATTACTGGTCACCTGAATCGTGCCGTGATGGGCATCCACGATGGTCTTTACGATAGCCAAGCCAAGTCCGGAGCCGCCGGTTTGATCGGTGCGAGATTCGTCCGCCCGGTAGAACCGCTCGAACAGATAGGGGATCGCATATTGAGGGATCGGGGGGCCGTAATTGATGACCTGTACGACGGCAAACTTCGAATCACTTGATACCTTCAAATCCACCACCCCGGCTTCCCGTCCGTGCCGTACCGCATTGGACAGCAGATTCTCGAAGGTGCGCATCAGTTTATCCCCGTCCGAGGAGATCATGATTTTCTCAGTTTTAGGCGTGAAGTTGACCTGTACGCCTTCCTGCTGCCCGGTTAGTGAAAAGTCCACGGCCAATTGTGCGAGCAGCTCCACCAAATTAATGTCAACACGGTTCATCGGGGAGTACCCCATTCGTGTATATTCAAACAAATCGTTCACGAGTCCGCCCAGGCGCAGCGACTTATCATACGCGATATCGGTATAATACCGGAGCTCGACTTCATCTTTGTAATGGTCTTCATTGACCAGCCGCAAATACCCGATGATGGAGGTGAGGGGGGTGCGAAGATCATGCGAGACGTTGCTGATCAGCTCGTTCTTGGACTGGACCGCCATTCGTTCCTCTTCCAGCGATAGCTTGAGCTGCTTGGCCATTTGATTGATGTGCGTTGCCATCTGGCCCAGTTCGTCATTCGAGTTAACGATAATCTCTTCATCCAATTCGCCCTTCGCCAAACGCTGTGTACCCTCCATTAAGTGGTTGATTTGACGAATGGTGCTCTGACTCAGCAGCAATACCATGCAGATAAATAGCATGATGCCGATGATCGTCGGGATGATGGGGAAACCGAAGAAATCCTCCAAAGTACGATCAACTCTGAAAAGGGTGTTTACCCAAGGCTCCTTCCAGTATTCCCGACCGATCATTCGGATGATCTGCTGGGCGATGAACAGGATGGACAGGGTCAGGGCTCCGCCGACAAAGAACAGCGTGATGATCTTCCATTGCAGTTTACGCATGGATTTTGTACCCGACACCCCATACCGTTTGAATGAGCTTATAACCCAGCTCCTTCTCGAGCTTGTCCCGCAAGTTGCTGATGTGAACCATGACCGTATTATTGGATACGTAATATTTCTCCTTCCAGACCTGCTGGAAGATATCCTCGGCGCTAAAGATTCTCCCCGGTTGGCGGGCAAGCAAATACAGAATCTCGAATTCTCTCGCCGTCAGAGAGATCGCTTTGCCGTTGGCCGTTACTTCATGCGTACTCCGGTTAATGTCGAGCCCATCAATCTCGATCCGCTCGCTGTCCTCCCGATGCAGCTCCGCATTGTACAGAGTGGAGCGCCGCAGCAGTGTTTTGACGCGAGTCGTCAGCTCCAGCGGATTGAACGGTTTAATCATATAATCATCCGCGCCGGTCATCAGCCCCAGTATTTTATCCATATCCTCACTCTTGGCGCTCAGCATCAGGATGGGAATGGACGAGGTTTCGCGGATTCTGCGGCAGGTGTCAATCCCGTTCAGCTTAGGCATCATGACATCCAGAATCACGAGATCCACCGTCTCGTTATTGGTGGTCATGGCCAGCAGTGCTTCCTCCCCGTCATGGGCTTGGATTACGCGGTAACCCTCATTCTCCAGATAGATGGAGATCAGCCCGGAAATTTCTTTATCATCATCTACGATTAATATACTTCTCATTAAGATATCCTCCAGTAAATCGCCCCATTGGAAACGATGATTCCTTACGAACAGTGTACCCTAAATCGACCCCATAGAGTGCAGCTTGGCCTTCAAAATCGTGAGTTCTTCTATGACAACAATTAAAAAAGGGCGGATAGGAGATTCGAAAGAATGCCTTGCCGTTCGAATCCGTAATCCATCAGCTTCCGGGTTTCCGTAAACCGCTGATCGGCATCCCCGGTTCCCATCACGACGGAAATCAGCCGATTTCCACCCCGCGACGCAGTTCCGGTAAAGCAATAACCGGCGGAGCGGGTGTATCCGGTCTTAAATCCGTCATTACCTTCGTAAGAATGCGGCTCGCCAGGCAGCATAAGATTGGTGGTATGCAGGGAAAGCTTCTTCTGCGGAACAAGCAAATCGCGCTGGCTGGTTACCTCGAGCAAATCCGGATGTTTGTTAAGCAGCCATCGGGCCAGCATGGCCGAATCCCTGGCAGTCATGACGGTATCGCGTTCGGTGGCCGCTTCGGCAAAGGGAGCGAGGTCAGCGGCAGGCAAACCGGAAGCATTGGCGAAGAAGGTGCGATCAGAGAGGCCGATTTGTTTCGCCCGGGTATTCATGCTCTCCACGAATCGGGACTCCGACCCGCCGAGATGCTCCGCAATAGCTACGGCCGCATCATTGGCCGAATGGATGATGAGCGCTTCGAACAGCTGCTTCAACGTATAACGTTCGCCTTCATGCATGCCGATGCCTGAACCGGGCACCTCTGCGGCATATCGGCTGACCGGTACATTCTCGTCCCAAGCATGCTGCCCAGAACGAACAGCATCCAGCACCAGCAGTTCGGTCATCATCTTGGACATGCTCGCGGGAGGAAGGGGAAGATCGGCATGCATAGCATAGAGCACGCGGCCGGTATCTGCATGAATCAAGATGGCCGAACTGGCTTTGATGGGAGGAGGAATAAACACCCGCGCTATGAACACGGCCATCAGAATGACGCTAAACAATAGCAGGAGCAAGCTTAATTTTGTGCGTCCCTTGCGGGGCTTCGCAGGTTTATGCCGAATCGTGCCGGCTTGCCGCCGGGATAATTCAGGGGATGACGGTGCTTGACGGGGATGCTTGGCTATGGATTCCATGGCGATCGATCGCCTCCTTTGGCGGGCTATATATGTTTCATCGTTTTATGTATGTTCTAATTCTAACCACACAAGCTAAAGGAATTTTTAATTGAATCTAAAGAAATCTTAAAGATTACCAGCGGAAATTCTGGCACGGGATGTTGACCTTGAAGAGAATAGGATTTATACTTGATCTAAAAATAAATTAAAAGGGTGAATACCTTGAAATCTTTAAATCTGACGACGCAACGCCAAGCGGTGTACGATGTCCTTCGGGAATCGCATGATCATCCGACTGCTGCGGATATCATGAACCGGCTGGTGGAGAAAGGATATAATTTAGCGTACGGAACGGTTTATAATTCCCTGCGTTATTTGACGGATAAGCAGCTGATCCGTGAATTGAAGCTGGGCGAGAGCGCGAGCCGGTACGATGCCCGTATGGACGATCATCAACATATTATTTGTGAAGTATGCGGTAAAGTGGACGAGGTCATGACGGAGGTGCCAGAGGATTGGGCTGCTACGGTAGCCGGTGAAACCAATTACGTCATCCATCATGCTCACGTCGTATTCGGGGGGGTGTGTCCAGAATGTCAAACCAAACGGAAGAAATGACGGAACTGGGAACGGTCTATTCATTTCCTGATTTCCAGTCCGGCAATCTGTATGTTCGTCCGACGACGCCGATCGCGATGGCGATAGGGGATGCTTGTCCCACAACCCTGCGGGCTGCGTTATTAAGCCGTTCCCCCGGACGGGTGAATGAAATGTTCATTACCTTGACCGAGAACTGCTTCGAGGTGATGATGTTCCGCAAATGGGAACCGCGTCTTCAGTCGGCATTGAATACAGGACTGATTATTGCCGATATGACGGGCTGCCGGAATATGGCGGCGTTCAACAAGGAGAAGGAACTCCTGCTGCCCGAACATTCCTCTATTCCGATTCTATACCTAGTAGGGGAAGAGTTAATGAGCAAAGCAGGTTCAAGTTTGTTAAACGAAGAGCTTATGGTATGGCCTGCCCGTTCCAAAGATACGATGATGTATCAGGTGCAGCGAACCATTCGATTATTCTCTCCTGCTGCCGGATTGTCGGGTGGAGAAGAGGTCATGCGCGGCCTCGTCTATAAAGACTTATCCATTGATCGGGATAAAATGACCATTCACCGGGGCAGCACTCCGATCCATTTGACCAAGACAGAGTATCATTTGCTGATGCTCCTGCTGGACAGCGAAGGAGCCGTCTGCACGCGTGAGGACCTGATGTGCAAAATTTGGGATACGGATTTTATGGGCGGCAGCAATGTGGTTGACGTCCACATCAAAAGCTTGCGTAAAAAGCTGAGCGACAACGCGGGAGCCCCGCGCTATATTGCAACGGTTAGAGGAGTGGGATACCGCCTGGCGGACTAATCCCCCTCCCTTTTTTTGTTCATTTTGCGGTACTCAAAATGAATTCATCCGACCTTCATATAACGATCATAGAAGGGTCATATAACACTCATGCGACAATCATGATCCAATGGATTCTCCAGTGATACAATCAAATCATAAATTTAGATTCAGTCTAAAATCAATTATAGAAATGATGGAGGGTTCATATATGGATAGAATGACAACCAATCAAGGGGCTCCAGTCGGAGATAACCAAAACTCCAAAACGGCAGGACGCCGCGGACCGACGCTGCTTGAGGATTATCATCTGATCGAAAAAATTGCCCACTTCGACCGTGAACGGATTCCGGAGCGTGTCGTTCATGCCCGCGGGGCAGGTGCACATGGCACATTTGTTGTGGAGCACGACATGAAGCCTTATACGAGAGCTGCATTCCTGCAGGAAATTGGTCAGGAAACTCCTGTGTTCGTTCGCTTCTCCACGGTTATTCATGGAACAGGGTCACCCGAAACGGCACGCGACCCACGCGGATTTGCCGTGAAGTTCTATACGGAGGAAGGCAACTATGACATTGTAGGGAATCATATTCCGGTCTTCTTTATTCGCGACGCGATCAAATTCCCCGATATGGTGCATTCTTTGAAACCTTCGCCGGAGACCAACATCCAGGAGCCTGGCCGGTACTGGGACTTCATGACGCTGTCCCCGGAATCCACGCAAATGATGACCTGGGTGTTCTCGGATCATGGCACACCAGCGAACTATCGCGAGATGGATGGCTTCAGTGTCCACGCCTTCAAGTGGGTGAATAGCGAAGGTAAAGTGACTTACATTAAATACAAATGGGAATCCGTACAAGGCGTGAATACGCTGAATGCCGATGAAGTGGTCGAAGTGCAGGGCAAGGACTTCAATCACGCCACCCGTGATCTTCATGAGCACATCGCAAACGGGAATTTCCCGAAATGGCGCCTGCAGGTACAGCTGATGTCCCCGGAAGAGATGGATGAATTGTCCTTTGATCCACTGGATGCTACAAAGACCTGGCCGGAGGATCGCTTCCCGTTCGTAACGGTCGGCACCATGACCTTGAATCGCAATCCGCAGAACTTCTTCGCCGAAGTTGAGCAGGTCGCTTTCTCCCCAAGTGCGCTGGTGCCTGGCATCGAGCCGTCGGAGGATAAACTGCTGCAAGGCCGGCTATTCTCTTACCCGGATACGCAGCGTCATCGACTCGGTGCGAATTATTTGCAGATCCCGATTAACTGCCCGTATGCTCCTGTGCGTAATCATCAACGTGATGGCTTGATGAACGTGAATCAAGATCCGTCGCCGGTAAACTATGAGCCGAACAGCTATACAACAGGTCCTGTGGAAGACCCTACTGTAAATGAAAGCGAAGCACCGCTCATCGGGCATGTCGTTCGCCAGCGTATTGAAAAAACAGATGATTTCACCCAAGCCGGAGAATTGTACCGTTCGTTTACGGAACAGGAGAAGGATCATTTGATCCGCAATCTGGTTGATGACCTGAGTCAGGTCAAATCTGATATCCAGCTCCGTGCCGTATGCAATTTCTACCGTGCGGACGCCGAATATGGTGCAAGACTCGCTGCCGGACTTGGCGTAGACCTGAGCGGATTCATACCTTCCAATCAGCCGAAGTAACGTAGTTTGAACTTATAAGAGCCAGCCATCTTTGTTTTTCGCTGTGCAGGATGGATGGCCTTTATATAGAGGTGGTCTATGACCGCCGCCAAGAGGGGTACCCGCATAACATGGGTACCCCTCTTTTAGTGGAAATAATTACCTATATATACTACATAATGAATGGTCTTAGAGATGCCGATAAGTTGAAAGGAGTATTTTTTTATAGAAGACAGGTGAGATTCACTGCAGTTTAGAAAGGAAAGAAACCAATGAAGAAAAAAAGAGCTAATCGTATTAGAAGAAACCTGATTCTCACATTTCTGCTCGTGCTTCTTGTGCCCAGCTGCGCTATCGGTATTATCACTTACCGTGACGCCAAGGGAACTGTCGAGGAAGAAATTCTGCGCAGTGCATCGCTGAGCGTCGAGACGGCGAATGAGATCATTAATCACACGCTGCAATCCAAGTTCGATGACCTGAATTATTTAAGCGTGGCGATGAAGTCCACTGAAATCGACAAGGAACTCGAAGCGAAAGCGGGTTCAACTATCAATGCACTGAAGCAGTACCTGGGACTTCATCCGGAGACGGTGGACGTTTTTATCGGTACGGCACAGGCTGGCATTATCAAGGCATCAGGGGAAAAGCTGCCGTCCGACTATGATCCTAGACAAACGGAATGGTTCCAGCAGGCAATGAATGCATCGGGCCAACCGATTATTACAGCCCCCTATACTTCGAACACGGGCTCCTTGATTGTAGTAACGCTAGCTCAGATGCTGCCTGACGGCAAAGGCGTCGTGGGCATTGACCTCAACCTTCATAGCATCCGGAGTCTGGTCCAAGTGCAGGTAGGTAAAGAAGGCTATACGATGGTGCTGGATCAAAATCACAAATATCTGTTTCACCCCGATTATGACGCAGGGACGGACGCGTTGGCTAAGGAAGCTTGGGTCTCCAAGATGTATGAGCAGCCAACCGGTCATTTTCACTATGATCATGACGGCATCGAGCAACAATTGAACTACATTACGAATGAACGAACCGGATGGAAAATTGCCGGGACCATGTTTGTTAAGGAGGTTGACGACTCCGTTAATGGCATCCGCCAAACGATGATTGTGGTTATGAGCGTTTCGCTGCTAGCCGCCTTAATCATGGTGACTTGGAATGTAAGCTCTGTGATCAAACCGATCCGCCGTATGCGCCAAGCGACGGAAGTCATTAGCGAGGGGGATCTGACGCTTCGCATGAATGGTTTCAAGCGTGACGAGATTGGCGAGTTGGCCGATCACTTTCAGCAGATGGTGGATAGTCTCAGGGACATGGTTCACGGGGTCAAAGCCATGACGGAGAATGTTTCCGCATCTTCAGAGCAATTGTCCGCAAGCGCCCTGCAAAATACAAGCGCCGTCGAGCATGTTACGTCTTCCATTCAGGAGGTTGCCGCCGGCAGTGAACGTCAGTTGAACGCCGCGGAGGAGATTCTGAAGGGTATTCTTCAAGTATCCCGGCATGCTGATGACATTGCGGATGTATTGGAGAAGGTTACTGCAGCCATGAACCAGACGGAGGAATTGGCCCAAGAAGGGAACCAGACGGTGATTACCGCAGCAGCGACGATGCAGGATATTGATCATGCGATGAATGATCTGAATGGGGTTATCCATCGGCTGTCTGAGCGGACCGAGGAGATCGGTGGTATCGCTTCAGCCATTACCGACATTGCCAAGGAGACGAGTTTATTATCGCTGAATGCCTCTATCGAAGCTGCGAGAGCCGGGGAGCAGGGCAAAGGATTTGCGGTTGTAGCCGCGGAAATCCGTAAGCTTGCTCAAAGGTCGGAAAGCTCAGCGGATTACATATCGGGGCTGATTACAGGAATACTGGCAGAAGTGGAACGAACCATGGAAATGACGGAAGCCGCCAGGCAGAAGGTATCGGACGGCGTTGACGCAGCGGATCTGACCGGACGCTCCTTCTCCCGTATCAAAAAGGCAGTGAACACGGTGTCCGGCCAGGTAAGAACCACTTCGAAATCGGCTAAGGAATTGGCTCAAGATACAGCTTCCACGAAAAAGTCCGTTGAAGATATCCGTGGGGTGTCGGAGCAAACGTCAAGCCAGACCCAGACCATATCGGCAGCCTCTCAGGAACAGCTTGCTTCCATGGAAGAGGTCAGCGCATCTTCTGCGGATTTAAGCCGTTTAGCTGAAGAACTGCAGGAGATGGTGAAACGCTTTAAGATTTAAGAGATTCAAGGGCGCTGTAATATGCCCCGAATATTTCGTGTTGAAGCAGTAAAGGAGCTTATATTCCTTTGCTGCTTTTTTGTTTGTGGCAGGAAACGGGGGCTTTATGAAAGAATAAGACCAAAGTGGCTTTATCTCTAGGAGCGGGGCCTTTATACTGGAGTCAACTGCTTGAAGCTGTAAGACTGACGGATGCACAAGCTAGAAAATGATGAGAGTGGGGCATATAACATGGCACAGCATATGAAAGATCGGATCGTCGCTTTGGCTGGTCCGCGCAAGGCAGCAGACATGGCCAAGCTGGTGGAGAAGATGGGTGGCACCGCGCTGCTTCGTCCGGCCCAGGGAACCGTATTTTTGGATGATGAAGTACTGCGCCGTTCGATCGAAGCTTGGCTCAAAGCGCCTGCACCGTGGGCGATATTTACGACGGGAATCGGCCTGGAGGCTATTTATGATACAGCAGAACAGATGGGCCTTTTGGATACATTGAATGAAACGCTGCAGAGCACCTCGATTGCGGCAAGAGGGTACAAAACGGCCAATGCGCTGAAAAAGCGCGGGCTGGCACCGGTCGTCAGAGATGATGACGGCAGTACGTCGGGGCTGACCCGGTCTTTGGAGCCGCATGACCTATCGGACAAGCGTGTCATTCTTCAGCTGCATGGCGAGTCTGCTCCGAAGCTGGTGGATTGGCTGGAAAGTCGTGGGGCGGTAGTAGAGCAGATCCTGCCTTATAAGCACATTCCGCCGCTGGAGGAGGATGTTTCGCAACTCGTTGATGAAATTGTGGACGGTAAGGTTCACGCGGTTGCTTTTACAAGCGCCCCCCAGTTTCGTTTTCTTGCGGATTATGCACGTGCCCATGGCAAGCTGGAGGCTGTGCTGGAGGCGTTCCGCGGACCGGTCGTGGCAGCGGCTGTCGGCAAGGTTACGGCTCAGGGGCTTCGCGAGGAAGGCATTGAACGCATGGTGGTTCCCGAGGAAGAGCGAATGGGCAGCATGATGGTGGCGCTTGGCCGCTACTTTGCTCAAAACCAAGAATAATGTCATGATATAACGTAATGAAGTTGGGGAGATTTCAGTCCATGCCAGCTTCTTCATGCATGTTCCTAAGGATCATGTGAAATATTGAGTAGTAAATAGGAGGATGACCGATGGATAAAAGAAAAGCATTGCTGCTTGGCAGCTATACCCACCCGAAGTTTCATCCGCTGCAAGGCATCGATAAACAAATGACACACCTACTGAACGACATGTTCACCGTGCAGTGCACGGAAAATCATAAAATGCTGCATGAAAGCAATCTCTACCCTTACGAGCTCTGCATCGCCTACAGCGACCTATGGGACGAGCGCGTTTCGCCCCGGCAGACTGCAGGTCTGCTGTCCTATGTAAGCGGAGGCGGCGGCTTGCTTGTGATTCATAACGGCGTTACGCTGGCCAATCGTTATGAGCTGGCGCAGCTGATCGGCGCCCGTTTTGACGGACACCCGCCCATGGAGAAGCTGTACTTCGTTCCGGGGGAGACCGATCATGATATTACGGAAGGCGTAGAGCCTTTTGTGCTGGACGAGGAGCCTTATCGGTTCATATTCAGTCCGTTTACGGAAAAAACCGTGTTGCTGCATTATGAATTCGAAGGCAAGCAGTGGCCTGCTGCCTGGTGCCATACGTATGGCATCGGACGTGTGGTCTTCTTGATGCCGGGCCATCACGAACCGTCCTTTCTCCAGCCTCAGCTGCGTTTAATGATTACGCAAGCGGCCAAGTGGGCTGCACGCGTTCCGGGTTAAGAAGCCATTTCGATACGATCGGTAGGAGGGGCGCGTTTGAGCGGGAAGATACTAATTGTTGAGGATGAAGCGAAAATATCCCGTTTGCTTGAAATCGAGCTGGAGAGTGAAGGATATCAGGTCACCAAGGCGGATAACGGGCTGGATGCGCTGGAGGCATACCGCAGTCAGGACGTCGATTTAATTCTGCTGGACGTTATGCTCCCCGGTTTGAGCGGGATTGAGCTGCTGCGGCGGATTCGTGCCCATGATTCCCACACAGCCGTACTGCTACTGACAGCCAAGAGTTCCGTTGAGGATAAAGTATCGGGGCTTGATCTTGGAGCCAATGATTATATTACGAAGCCGTTTCAGATCGAAGAGCTGCTGGCGCGGATTCGTGCTGCGCTGCGGCTCCAAGGCAAGCAGGAGCCGGAAGAGCAGGCGGCAGGAGAGTGGCTTACGGCGGCGGATTTGAAATTGAACGAAGGTACACGGGAAGTCATTCGCGATGGCAGAAGGATCGATCTGACGCCGCGTGAATTTGACTTGCTCGTATACTTACTGAAGAATAAACGGCAGGTGCTGAACCGCGAGCAGATTCTCGCTGCCGTATGGGGATACGATTATTACGGCGACACGAACGTCGTCGATGTATATATACGTTATGTCCGCAAGAAAATCGATCATGACAGCACATCCGAGCTCATTCACACCGTCCGCGGTGTCGGCTATGTGTTGAAAGAGACCCCATGAAGCTGAGCAGTAAAATCCACCTCTATTCATCGGTGCTGATGGCGGCCATTCTGATTGTCATGAACTTATCCGTATACTATGTGTTCAGCAAAATGACGGTGGACAGCCAGCTGGAGCAAGCGGAAGCCGAGGACTCCAGAATATCGAGGGAAATGGCCAAGGCTGCGGATACGATCCCGGTGGGCGAATTGCTTCGGAGCTATGTGCCGCTGGACGGGAAGATCCAATTGCTCGGACCCAATGAACGGTATCCATCTACTTGGGTGACTTCCTCCGGGGAGGATATGGATGAGCTCAAGCTGCCTTACGATACGAAGAGGCAGGTGAAGGTCGTCGAGTATGAAAATATCCGGTACACGATGGTTTCCCTGCCCCTCATCTGGAGAGACGGGGTCGTGGTCAATATCCAGGTCGCCCGCAGTCTTGCCGCTACGATGGAGACGCTCCAAGTGCTGCGAATCGTGCTGGTCGCCGTAACCGCAATTGCCTTAGTTCCGGTCATCATCTCGACGCGGATATTGGGGCGTTTAATCGTGCAGCCGATTACGGCTTTGATCCAAACGATGCGGGAGATTCGGCAAAGCGGGCGGTTTCGGCGAATCGAGCTGAAGGAGAAGTCGAAGGATGAATTGGTGGAGATGGGGGCTGCATTCAACGATATGATTACGCTGCTGGAGAGCAATCATGCAAGGCAGGAGCAATTCGTGTCCAATGCTTCCCATGAGTTAAAGACACCGCTCACCATCATCGAGAGTTACGCCAGTTTGTTGAAGCGGCGAGGTCTGGACCGGCCCGAGCTATTCATGGAATCCGTTGAAGCGATCCATTCGGAAGCGATCCGGATGAAGGAGCTGACGGAGCAGCTGCTGCTGCTTGCCCGCAATCAGGATCAATGGCAGGTCGAAATGGAGCAGGTGGATCTGGTGACATTATCGGAGTCTTCCGCGCGCGCATTTCGCGATGCCTATAACCGCACGGTGGAGGTTGAAGCCGATGGCGGGGTTCTCGGCTGGACGGACAGCCGCAGGCTGAAGCAGCTCTTGTTCATTCTGCTGGATAATGCGCGCAAATACAGCGATGAGCATATCGTCATCCAGGTTGGCAGGAAGCCAGCGGAAGTTTATATCCGGGTCATCGACCGCGGAATCGGCATTGCCAAAGATGAGCTGGAGCACGTCTTCGACCGTTTCTACCGGGTGGACGAGGCTCGTACCCGCCGGGGTGAGGGCGCCGGCCTTGGTCTGTCCTTGGCAAAGGATATCGCAGAGGCCATCTCGGCTTCGATAGAGCTGGATAGCCTGCCAGGTATGGGTACAACCGCCACGATTCGGCTTCAAGCAACGAAATAAAAGACAGCCAACTCCCCTTTTTCTCATCGTATTCTAACCATGCTGCGCTATACTGACGGTAAAGACAGATTGTATCCGAGGTGATTCGATGCGTAAAAAAGTCAGTCTGCTGCTGGGTGTAGTGATGCTGGTAGCAGCTATGATTATTGTGAATGCGGTGTGGAGTCCTTTTAGCCCTTCAACTTCCGCCATGTCAACGGATGAAGTGGTGGAGGAGGTGCTCTCCCAATATCCTGGCGGCGAAATAACGAAGACCACGCTGGATGGCGAGGTGTATCGATTGGAGCTACAGTCGGCTACCGGAACGTATGAGATGACGGTGGATTCCCGCCAGGGCGATATCGTGTCCATCCAGCAGCTGAATGAGAGGGCTTCGCAGCCGCCCACCGAACCGGTTGAGCCCACGGAGCCGGATCCAGATACTCCTCCTTCCGAGCCAGCGGATCACGGTGACAAGAAAGCAACAGGGGGAACGACGGGCGGGGAAAGTGGAAATGGAAGCGGCACTTCGGAACCGCCTGCAACGATGATTACCAAAGAATATGCGATCAAGCTTTCTTTAGAGAAGGTACCGGGAACGGTGGAAGACGTGGAATATCGCGAGAACAAGAGCAGTCGTTACTACCTGGTGGAGATCGAGCGGGAAGACGGACGTGAAGCGACCATTCAAGTCCATGCGATTACCGGCAAGATCATGACGGTGACTTGGGATGATGAGGACGATTGATGAATAGATGAGAGGTCCTGTCCGTGTTTTCTCATCGTTTTCTAATCTTTCTCTCTGAAAGCTCTCATGTTGAGAGAGTATATTGGGTTTGTAGAGATCAACAGGAGAGAATCATGAGGAGGCGTAAGATGATGAAGAAGAAAATATGGTGGGCAGGCGCACTGTCCATAGCCATCGCGGCAAGTGGAGTATACGGCTATAACGCTGTACAGGCGGCAGGATCCGGACAGACGACTGCAGTGGGAACTCAAGCAGCAGCGAAGCAGCAGCAGCAGCTGATCGGAATGGAGAAAGCAGAACAATTGGCACTGGCTGCTGCCAATGGCAAAGTGGAGAGCATGGATATAGACCGGAAAAAGGGCAAACTGGTGTACGATGTGGAGATCCAGCAGAATAACCGGGATGTGGATGTATGGATTGATGCCTATACCGGCAAATCCCTTGGCGTAAGAGTGGACCGGGATGACGATGATGATCGTGACAACCTTCCAGGCAATCTGATCGGTGCCGGCAAGGCATCCGCTATCGCCGTTAAACACGTTAAGGGCGGGACGGCTGTGGAAGTGGATCTGGACCAAGATGATGGCAGATGGGTGTATGATGTCGAAGTGAAGACAGCAAACGGATCATCCGACGTAGAAGTCCATGCGGTCAGCGGTAAAGTGATCAAGGCAGAGTATGAGAAATACGACGACCATGATGACGACGATGTCCATGATGACCATCACGATTGGGATCATGTCGATCACGACGATCACGATGGGGATGACGACTAAGTCATTCTCTATCTATATGGGATAGCATTTATAAGCGAACAGGCGGATCATTTTCTTCCAGCCTGTTCGCTTTTTCCATTGTATTTTACATAATAAGCATGGCTGGAATGCAATTGCTTGTTATCCGATTGCGGATTGCCCTCATATTTCATGTGAAATCAGGGGAAATTGATAAGGCAGCTCCTCTATACTTATGAAAGCAAGTCCAAGGATAGATGTTTTTACCAGCGTTAAAGGTTATAATGGAACCAGACAACGACCGGGAGGGATATACCGTGAGTGATCTTTTTAAGAAAGCAATCTCGTTAGGATTGGGCCTTACCGTGGTCAGCAAGGAAAAAGTTGAGAAAATCGTGGATGATCTGGTCAAACGCGGGGAGCTTGCTCCTGCGGAGTCCAAGGCGCTTGTGAACCGTCTCGTCGAACGCGGCGAAGAGGAGCAGTCGCAGATCAAGACCTATATTTATGAACAGGTGCAGCGTGTATTGTCCGATCTGGATGTTCCCAAAGAGAGTGATGTCGCCAGCCTGGAACAGCGCATTGCTACTCTGGAGAAGAAGGTTGTAGAACTGGAAGGATCGCGGCAGGAATAGATGGCGGTCCGAATCCGACATGCCGGACGTTACCGGGAAATCGCCATGGCGCTCATGCGTCATGGCTTTGGCTATATGGTGGAAGAGATGGGACTGTTTCATGTTCTGTCGCTGCCTGTTCGCTGGAGTTCCAGGGAACAGCCGGAGACGATTACGCTCGGGGAACGCATACGGCGAGTGCTTGAGGATCTTGGCCCCGCCTTCGTAAAGCTCGGACAGTTGGCGAGTACAAGATCGGATCTGCTGCCAGACCATATTATCCAGGAATTGGTGAAGCTGCAGGAGCGGGTACCTCCTTTTTCTTCCGTGAGCGCACGGGAGCTGATTGAGCAAGAGTGGGGTATGCCGATCGATGAGGTGTTGAGTGAGTTTGAAGACAAACCGCTGGCCGCTGCCTCGATTGGACAGGTCCATGCCGGGAAGCTGAAGTCCGGAGAGCATGTTGCGATCAAGGTACAGCGACCCGGGGTAGCGCGAATAATCGGGCGTGACTTGGAGATATTGCGGGATTTAATCTCGATTGCCGAGCGCCACTGGGAATGGGTGAAGCAGTACCGTGTGGACCGGATTGTTGACGAATTTGCTAGAGCGATGATGGCAGAGCTGGATTACAGCCATGAAGCCCGAAACGCAGAGAAGATAGCCTCCCAGATGTCGGAGCACGAATTTATCCGCATTCCGCGGATTTATTGGGAGTACACGTCTTCCAAAGTGCTGATGATGGAGTATGTCGATGGCCTCACTTTAAGCCGGAGGCAGGAGATCGTGGACAAGGGACATGATCTGAAGGCGATCGCTGAACATTTGATCGATGGCATGCTGCAGCAGGTCTTTATTGAGGGATTTTTTCATGCCGACCCTCATCCGGGGAATTTACTTGTCAGGGAGGACGGCAAGCTGGTCTTTCTGGACTTTGGGCTGGTGGGTCACCTCAGTGAAGATATGAAGGACCATCTGTCCGGGCTCATTATTGCCTTGATGCGGCGGAATTCGGAAGGGATGATCCGGGCGATTTCCAAAATGGGATTGATCCCGGACGATTGCGATATGGATTCGCTCCGGTCGGATATGGACCGGTTGCGTGGAGAGTATTATGATGTGCCGTTCGCACAAGTGCGGATCGGCAAGGCGTTGACGGATCTGTTTGCCGTTGCCCAGCGGCACGGGATTATGCTGCCGCCCGATTTGACGCTGCTTGGCAAGTCATTGCTGACGCTGGAAGGTGTCATCGAGATGCTGGACCCGAACCTGAGCATTATCGACATGGCGGAGCCTTTTGGCCGAAAGCTATTGAAGAAGCGGTATAATACCCGCCGGATCGGCAGGAAGGTGCTGGATGGGGTGAGCGGACTTGCCGAGAGTTTGCTTGAGCTGCCCGGACAGGCCAGGCAGCTGTCGGCTCTGATCAGCAAGGGGAAGCTGCGGGTAGAGATCAGTGTTCCGGAACTGAAAACCCTGATGCGCAAGCTGGATCAGGTCAGTAACCGGCTCTCCTTCAGCATTGTGCTTCTGGCTTTCAGCATCATCATGGTGGGTCTGATTATTGGTTCATCGCTGAGCCGGGAGCCGATGATGCTGTGGAGTTTCCCCGTGATTGAAGTTGGATTCATTGTAGCCTTGCTCATGGTTGCATGGCTGCTGTATGCCATTTTCAAATCCGGCAGGTTCTAACCGGCAGACTCCGTTCTTGCCCGCTTGCGCTGCTGCACCCAAGTCTGGACTCCGATGAGGATCCACTCTATGAGGTGAAAGAATACGGCAATGAGAAGCGCTTGCAACCAACCGCCGACAGGAATGCCGGGCATGATCAGGAACGCTATGTACAGCAGAACCGTGTCGGTCACGACTGTAACCGCCTGTTTAATATAGATGGAGGTATCCTTGCGAAGCAGCAGCCTTAGCAGGGTGATGATCAAAGGATGAAGGATACCTTCGAAGATCAGGAATCCAATCAGGATGGTAAGCGAGAAGCTGAGCCATACGCCCTGACCGTCGTAAGCCAGGATTTCACCTGGCCCCGATGGATCCGACATGGGGAACCACCGGGCATATAACATCGCGAAGAGTTCTAACGGTATAATGATAAAGGCCGACAACAGCGGGATAAGCCACAGCTTCTTTCGGAAGGGGACGATAGGCTCCCCGTCGCGTCGTGAGATATAATTCATCATCAGATTGATCAGGCCGAACAAGACCATCAGGATGAGTGCTGACAGGATGATCTGTAGGGTATGCATATCGGGGACACCTCCTCGCTGGTGTAAACTGGATATCTATATCATTGACATTACCAAAGTCAGGGTCTTTTGTCAGTTGAAAAGAAATACAACGAAAACGTTCCGTTCTACTTAGAACGAATTCGATCGACATTTTGTTGGGACTTATATGTAAGTATGTTTGTTTGCTATATCCAATCGATCTGACGCGACAGATGCTAAATAATTTAAATGAGGTGGAACGTTTGCCGAACTTTCAACAGCTGGGCATTGACGAACAAAGAGTACGGAAACTGAAGGAGCAGGGAATTGCGGTGCCGACTCCGGTACAGCAAGAGAGTATCCCGCCGCTGCTGCAAGGAAAGGACGTTATCGCCCGGGCGAAGACTGGCACTGGCAAAACGCTGGCTTTTATGCTGCCGATTCTGCAGCATATCGATCCCAAGCGGGCGTACCCGCAGGCGCTCATTATTGCGCCGACACGGGAATTGGCATTGCAGATTACGGAAGAAGCCAAGAAGCTGACGGCCGGCGAGCCGGACGGGATCAAAATCCTGGCGGTCTATGGTGGTCAGGACGTGGAGAAGCAACTCCGAAAGCTCGAAGGCGGACGACATTTGATCATCGGAACACCGGGCCGATTGCTGGATCATTTACGCCGGGGCACGCTTGAGCTGGGCGGCGTGAAGCAGCTGGTGCTGGACGAAGCCGACCAGATGCTGCACATGGGTTTTCTGGATGAGGTCGAGACACTGATCCATGCACTTCCGTATCGGCGCCAGACGATGCTCTTCTCGGCCACGATGCCTGCCGGCGTGAAGCAGCTTGCCGGCAGCTATATGAATGAACCTGTCGATATCGTCATTAAGGGGGCTTCCCCGATCCCGCTGGAGCAGATCCAGCAGGTTGTGGTCGAGTGTACGGACCGCTCCAAGCAGGATGCGCTGCGTGCCATGATCGAGGAGCATAACCCTTTTCTCGCGATTATCTTCTGCCGGACGAAGCGCAGAGCAACTATATTGAATGAGGCGCTGCTGGCCCATGGGTATCAATCGGACGAGCTTCATGGCGACCTGTCTCAGGCGAAACGGGAAGCGGTGATGAAGCGATTCCGGGATGCCAAACTCCAGCTGCTGGTAGCAACGGACGTTGCCGCAAGGGGGCTTGACGTTGAGGGCGTGACTCATGTCTATAACTACGATATGCCTCATGATGTTGATAGTTACATCCATCGTATCGGACGGACCGGACGGGCTGGGGGGAACGGGATGGCTATCACGTTCGCTGCCGGTAAGGATCTTAACGATCTACAGCGCATCGAGGAAGGGATCTCCCTTCGCTTGAAGCGCGTGCGCTATGATTCCAGTGCAGGAGGCCTTCGGGAAAGCACCGGCGGCTCAGGCAGGGATACGGGCAGACCGGGAAAAGCAAGAAACATCTCTTCGCTTGAATCTGATCAAGAACGTGGTCAAGGCAGAAGCCGGGTAGATCGCGGTACGGGTTCCGGGCGGAGCCGCGGTAGCGAGCAGGGTAGAGGAAGAGCCGGATCGTCACGCAGAGATGAGCGTGGCTTCGGACGGGCTGGAAGCCGCGACGGTCGTCCAGGCGAGGGACGCGGACCATCGTCGGCTGGAGGTCGCAGCAGTGGCAGTCGTGACGGCGGGCGTGCAGGCGAAGGCCGTGGACAGTCACAGGCCGGAACACGTGGCAGCAGCAGCAGCCGTGGACAGTCCAGAACCGAGGGTCGGGGAAATCAAGGCAGTCGCGGTGGACAAGGCGGTACACGATCTTCCGAAGGCCGCGGTGCAAGAGGCCAGAGTGGTGGACGGCGCGGTGGCCGCAGCCGCTAGCAGGTACAGGAGATTTTTGGAAGGCATCTGTTTCAAGCCGGAAAATCCCGTTTAAGTAGAGAGCGTTACCCAGTCAATGACAAGGAGGCGTTACCATGTCTGAACATAATCATGTAGTGAACAAGAACGGTGAGCTGGATGTGAGTAAGGTCAGTGACGCGATGGACCGGATTGATGATGGGGAGAAGGAGAGGATCCTGGCCGATTTTGATGCCTTCCAATCCTATTTGAACAAGCGAATTCAGCTTGCCGAGAGCATTGGGTTGAATGAAGAGCAGCTGGCGCAGGCAGCAGAGAAGGTAGCTGGCTATCTGGCTGCAAATGAGGAGCCCCGGAATTCCGAAGAGAAGCTTCTTCAGGAGTTATGGAAGGTTGGAACCCAAGCGGAGCAGCATCAACTGGCTCATCTGCTTGTGAAGCTGGCTCAGAAACGTACGGCTCCATAAGGCAAGTATGAGATGGAAATCCTTCCCGGCCAACTTGCCGTGGAAGGATTTTTGGGTTCAAGAGTAGTAATTAACATACTTATAGGGATGTAGGGATTATATTAATTTCTATACATAATATGATGCATGCAAGCTAGAGCTGCTTGTCCGCCCCCTGGCTTCGGTATCCGGGTGAGGTGCATCGAAAAGGTATCTAGGTGCAACGAAAAAAAACCAGGTGCAACGAAGAGGTATCTAAGTGCAACGAAATCGCAGTAACGATGGCCAGAACCCCGCCGAACGCCGAGGCTAACGGACATCAGATACGTTATTTCCCTGTTATGAGGTCAATTTATCGTAATTACGGACACCACAGCCGTTATTTAGCGTGGAAACAGCCAAAATATTATCTTTTTAGATGAATAACGGATCTCCTGTCCGTTTGTTTCGCTAAAAACCCCATTTTCTACGAAATAAAGTCTCCTGAGTCCGCTAGACTTTAAGTGAACGCAGGACGCAGCTCCATCGCTCGGCAAGACTTACAATTACCGCTCTACTGTCGCACTGCCGGCGCACGCTCTACCGTTGGCCTATCATACTATTTGGTACATCGTGCGAACTGCTGCCTATATGATCTACAATGTCTTCATTTCATGTGAGCTTTAGAAATAACGAAGAATATGAGGGGGAGTTGCTTGAATGTCTCTGGTGATTCATGAGCAGAGAAAGCCCAAAATGCAGCCTTTTTATTGGGTGATTACATTTGAAATGCACGTGCTGGGCATACTGCTTGGCCTGGCCCTGACACTGGGTCCTTTGATGTTACTGTACCTCTGGACCAATGTCTGGACCTGGATGAGTCTGGCGGCTATACCCGCCGGTATCTTCATGATGATTCGTCTGTCCAGAAGCCTGAAAGGGCATATCTGGAACAATACGCATCTGGACGAGTACTTGTTATTCGAAGATCATATTGAGTACGAGAGATGGGACCCGGAAACGAAAGACTCCCTGAAGGGGAGCCTTAGGATCGGTGACATCAAGGAAATATACTATGGGCGATACATCTTTCAATTCAGCTATGCTTATAAGAAAAGCAAAATGACCGAATCCGTGCCTAGTGCGGAGTTAATGCCCATTATGTACCTCGTCGCGGGAGAAGGTCAGACGGAACGGGCGGTTGCCATTCCATTCACGGATCCGATGGAGGCGAATCGTTGGCTAGAGGTTATCGGCAGAAGGGACATTCCCTTATATCTGACGTCCATCATCATTCAAGATCTGGGGGATGAATCGGTTGCGTCTTTGCTTCGCGAGGATGAGGATTTAGAGCGTTCCGAATTTGATGGCAATATGGAGCGGCAATTCCGGCCTTACCTGGACCGTCTGGTGCAGGAGAACGAGGAGGAAGACCGGGAATTGACAGAGGAGGAGCTTAATCAGCTGGAATACGAGATGAAGCTCCTCGAATACGAAGAGGCGCTGCAAAAGCGAAGATCGGCTTTCCGTGGAACCGGTTTGCTTGCGTGGCTGATTTTTCCGGTTCAGTTCGCCATCGGTTTTTGGCTGACGCGTCAGGCAGAGCTGGGGAACGCGGACCCGGAACAGCGGCTATACCCTATTCTGCTTGTTGCACTCTCCGCGATCCTGTTCTTCTTCCTGGTGAAATGGATGCGCTGGCTCCAGATCATCATGTTCTCATTGGTTACCTTTATATCGTTTATGTTCTTGGACTTTTCCGAGATCGAAACGGATCCCTCGTACCAAATGTCCAGCATGCTCCTTGCTATAGCTATGCTGTCACTGCCTGTGGTTGGTCTTTTCTATTTGGGTATCCGGTATATCCGCAAAGGAAGGGATGCGAAGAATCTGCCGCCGATGCCGGGGCCGTATCAGTCTCTCCCTGATAAAGATAAGGTGGGGATCCAGTCCGGAGATCATCTGTCAACTTAATACAAAAGCGAGAAAAACGCGCCCTTCACATTTGAGGGTGCGTTTCGTATCGGTACCTGTAGGTTTCCATAGGCTGACTGGTAAAGGTGGTGTCGAGCTTCTTCTTCTCGCCAGGGGCAAGGGTTACGTTCTTGTACATCTCGGTGAAAACTTCCTCATCGTTCTGATCATATACGAACAAGGTAATGTGACCACGAAATGTTTGGCTCTCGTGGTAGTTGCCGGCATAGATCACGATGTCCGCATCATCCTCATTTTTATAGGCTCCAGCGTGGACCAAGATGTAGTCTTTAAAGCTTTGGAGCTCGGAACTAATCTTCTTGTCCTCAAAATTCTGATCCAAATCGGTCAGCATCGTTTCTTCTTTGTAAAGGGATTCCTGGGTGATCAGGCCAATGGGGATCGTCAGTATAAAATAAAAGGCCAGCGTCGATAGCCCAGTGCTGCGCAGCACGGTCTTCCGGTCATACCCCCCTTTGATTAAGCCGATGAAGGCAATCAGGGCCAGGACAATGACAATGAGATGCCATGGGGATATAAACATTTCGGGATACAGTTTCATTTCTTTTCCTCGCTTACTGTTGTTGAAATACGGAATCGTGCAATATTTTTCCAAACCTTAAATCATTACCCTGCTTACTTGCTGATTAAACAGCTGTTATTAGTCTATGTAAATCTTGTTTAAAGAGGTTATACATTCATCATAATGGATTTGCGGGCGACGGGGGTAGAGGTCTTGGAACTGAAATTTGGTTTAGGGCCATTTATTCGATATGATGGAGGGAGATTGGCTAGGCTGTTGCGCTTGAAAAGCATGCCATCCATTCAAAACAAGCCGGGGAGGAGATTCGAAGATGTCAGTTTATGAATATCATGCAACCAATACCAAAGGTCAGGAAGTCTCGCTCGATCAGTATTCAGGCAAGGTTCTGATTATTGCAAATACGGCAAGCCAGTGCGGACTTACGCCGCAATACGGAGAGCTTCAGCAGCTGTATGACCAATACAGCCAGCAAGGGCTGCAGGTTCTTGGCTTCCCGTGCAATCAGTTTGGCGGACAGGAGCCGGGTACAAGTGAAGAGGCCGAATCGTTCTGTCAATTGAATTATGGTGTGAATTTCCCAATCTTTGCGAAGATTGACGTCAATGGGGAAGAAACGCATCCGTTATTTCAATATTTGAAATCCGAGCAACCAGGACCGAATGAAGGCGGAGAGATCGCTTGGAATTTCACCAAGTTTCTGGTAGACCGCGAGGGTAAGGTGGTTCAGCGGTTCGAACCGAGGGATACGCCGGAATCGATGAAGAGTGCCATTGAATCTCTGCTTGGTTAGTAACAGGAAGTAACGATTACATAACAGGGCTGTTTTCTTTGGGGGATTTCCCTCTGAGGAGAACAGTCCTGTTTTTCTTGGACACCACTTCGGTTATCCGGATTAATTGAACAGTATCTTAGAAAACACTGAGCGTAAGTATCATTCCGTTAGATCAGGAGAAGCAAGATCCTTCAAGGCAGCACGTATAGGATAGATGATTCTTGAATCAACTTCATGAGGCGGGCACTTATAGCTTACCCTGATACCGAACCCGTATTCTTGGTCAACTTCTTTTATCATTATAACCATGTGAAATTATGAACAATGTGTGAATAACGCGATTGCCTATTGAACTGTGAAATTAATCACATTATAATAAGAGCATGAAGTGAAAACATTCACAAATAATATTACCAGTCACCACATTCATGCTCAACAAGCGTTACCAAGCATGAATCCAGGCAAAAGAGCTCATCTTAATCAAATATAAAGCTTCATACTTGGAGGAGGAAAAACCATGAAAGTAGCAGTTATCGGTTGTACCCATGCAGGAACGGCCGCCATCGTGAATACCGCCAAACTTTACCCAGAAGCCCAGATCACCGTTTATGAACGCAATGATAACATCTCATTCCTGTCTTGCGGCATCGCGCTTTACGTTGGAGGCATTGTAAAAGACCCTGACGGTTTGTTCTACTCTTCACCTCAGAAGCTCGACGAGCTGGGTGTTGAAACCAAGATGAAGCATGAGATTATCTCGGTGGATACGGATAAGAAAAGCTTGAAAGTTCGGAACCTGGTTACAGAAGAAATTTTTGATGATACCTATGACAAATTGATTATTACAACCGGATCATGGCCTATCGTGCCGAAACTTGAAGGCATCGATCTCAATAATATTCTGCTCTGCAAAAACTACAATCATTCCAATGCGATCATTGAAAAAGCGCAGGAAGCGAAACACATTACGGTTGTCGGAGCCGGTTATATCGGCGTGGAGCTTGTTGAAGCCTTCCAGCAGAACGGCAAGCAGGTTACGCTGATTGATAGTGCCGACCGCATTCTAAACAAATATCTGGACCCTGAATTTAGCGGCAAGATCGAGGAATCCTTCCGTGAAAAAGGGATTGAGATGGCCCTGGGTCAGACCGTGACTTCTTTCCAAGGCGAGAATGGCAAGGTGAACAAGGTCATCACTGATAAAGGTGAGATCGACACGGATCTGGTGATCCTTTGCATCGGCTTCCGTCCAAATACGGAGCTGCTGAAGGGGCAAGTGGATATGCTGAAAAACGGTGCCATCATCGTGGATCAATATATGCAAAGCAGCAAGCAGGATGTATATGCAGCAGGCGATTGCTGCTCCGTACACTATAACCCGACGGGTAAAATGATGTACATTCCACTGGCAACTAACGCCGTCCGGATGGGAACACTCGTTGCACGCAATCTTGTGCAGCCGACAACCCCATATATGGGAACGCAAGGTACGTCGGGATTGAAAATATACGAACACAACATTGCCTCGACGGGATTGACCGAAGGAGCCGCCAAGGACGAAGGCTTGAAAGTGGAGACGGTCACCATTACGGATCATTACCGTCCGGAATTCATGCCTACCTTCGAAGAGGTTACGCTGAAGGTGGTATATGAGCAAGACAGCCGCCGGATGCTTGGTGCACAGGTCATTTCCAAAGTGGATATGACGCAATCCATTAACACGCTGTCGGTATGCATACAGAATCGGATGACGATTGATCAATTGGCATTCATCGACTTCTTCTTCCAGCCGCATTACAACAAACCGTGGAATTTCCTTAACACGGCTGGACTGCAGGCATTGCCGGCGATCGAGACGAAAACACCGGTGCATTCGTAAGCCATTCGTAATCCATTCACGAAGAAGACTCCCTAATTTGGGGGTCTTTTTCGTGTTTTTGAAGGAATATGGATTTTGACAGCGAATTGGAAAATATCCGGACATGTAGATATCGACTTTCAGGAGGTAGGATAAAGTATGAATAAAAAAGTAATGCTGGCTTCGGCTGTGTTGTTCTCCATGCTGCTGACGGCTGCTTGTTCCAATGATCAGGCTGATCCGCCCGCAGAAACTCCGCCGGCTGTTGTGGATAGCGAGGGGACAGGTCAGACGGACACATCTGAAGAGCAGCCGCCTGCAGAACCAACCCAAGAGGAGGACCAACCGTCCGACAACGCAGAGGTGAAGCCGATCGGCGAATCTGCCGGGGTGGGCGATACGGTGGATTATCACGGCACGGTCATTACGCTGAACAGCGTGCGCGAATCCGAAGGGGACGAGTACTTAAAGCCCCAGCCGGGACATACGTTTAAAGTGGTTGACATTACCGTGAAGAACAATGGCCAGGAGCCGCTGGTCATCTCTTCCGCGTTATCTTTTTCCCTGACGGATTCGAGTGATCTTAACTATACGGTTCCCATTACGGATGATGTGAAGATGCTGGACGGCACCATTGCCCCAGGCGGTGAACTGACAGGAGAAATTCCGTACGAAGTGAAACAGGGGGTTACGGGGCTGCAGCTGAGTTATGGCGATCCGATGAAAGAAGGAAGAGCCATTTGGGCAGTGGAATAAAAAAATATTATATTTGTTTCGGGATGTACGAGTAATGAGAGGATTTTGCTTAGGCAAAGTCCTTTTTTCTATGTCATTGTCAAGGCGTCGCTTTACATGGGGGAATGTTTTCGGTATGATTAAACCGTACAGTCGGTTTTTTTATTTGGAGTGGCGTTCTTTGATTTTAAATTCATTTTGATTACAGGAAACAGATTTCTGCTTACTGATTGCGGACTATTATTTCCAAGCAAGGAGTGCTTACACCGATGTCTTCAGAAAAAGCGCAGCGAAAACGGGACATGATTCTGGATAAAGCGAAGGAGCTGTTTATCCAGCGCGGGTATGCGGCAACATCCATGGATGAACTGGTCAAGTATACGGGTGCCAGTAAGGGAAGTATCTACTATCACTTTGAGAGCAAGGAAGATTTGTTCGTCAAGCTGCTGGCGAAGCAGAATCAGGAATGGATGGAAGCCTGGAACGATAAAAAAGTCCGTTACGCCAGCTTCGAGGAGAAGCTGTACGGCATTGCCGATCATATGGTCGATGACTTCCAGAATCCGCTAACCAAGATCGCGGAGGAGTTCTATATCAATCAGCCGGAGAATAAGACGATTGTGGGCGAGATGCTGGCGATTCTGCAAGGACCGCGTACGCTCTACCGCGAGATTTTGGCGGAGGGAGCGGATGAGGGACGGATACCGGCAGAAGATGTCGAGGAGATATCCGTCATTTTTGGCGCGCTTCTGGATGGAATGTCGATTTCGTACTATGAACGTTCTCAGAAGGAATCGAGACTGCTGTACCATAAGGGAGTAACTTACTTTTTAAACGGTGTGTTATCGAGTCAAGGTTCGTAATGTATTGAAGGATTTATCGGAAACGCTTCTGTCGGTTTGAACGCAGGGTGGGCGTTTCCGCACATATTATTAAACCGAATAGTCGGTTTTGCTGGAGGATGGAATATGAGGCATTTATTTGGCAACCGCGCGTTCGTGCTGCTGATGGTTTCGGATTTTATGCAAAATATCGGGATCTGGATCCGCAACATGGCGCTGTTGTTCTTTATTATGGAGAAGAGCAACCATGACCCGGTCGCCGTATCGCTGCTTACCGTGATTGAATACGCGCCCATCTTTGTGATCTCCATGATTGGCGGCGTGCTGGCTGACCGTTGGCGTCCCAAGCGAACGATGATCTGGGGAGACATTTTAAGCTTTTTATCCATACTGCTTATCCTGTTTGTTGTGTATGCGGGATATTGGCAGGCCGTGTTTGCGGTGACCCTGGTCTCGGCCGTTGTATCCCAATTCTCGCAGCCTTCGTCCATGAAGATCATCAAGCGCTGCTTACCGGATGAGCATGTGCCCGCGGCCACGGCTTTGTCCCAGACCTCGATGTCGCTGTTCATCATTTTGGGACCGATGGTCGGCACGACGATCTATCAAGCTTTTGGATTGCAGGCTTCTTTAATCAGCCTGTTGGTTCTATTCGGCGGTTCGGCGATTGTGCTGGCGTTTCTCCCTTCCAGTGTGGATGAACCATCTGAAAATTCAGAATCGACCGGTTCTTTTATGAAGGACTTGAAGGCAGGCTTCACTTACATCGGTTCCAGTCGGCTGCTGAAGGTGCTGTTGGTGGTCTACGTTTTATTGGCGCTCGGCAGCGGACTTGTTCAGCCGCTCGATATTTTTGTCATCACGGAGCGTCTACAGCTGGCAATGTCCAGCGTTCAGTGGTTCACCGCGCTAGAGGGTCTTGGCATGTTGATTGGCGGCGTGCTGGCCGCCGTGATTGCGGGGAGAGTGAAAGGCTCCTACTTGCTGTTTGCCGGGCTTGCCTTCCTCGGCCTTTCGACCTTTGTCGAGGTGCTGTCCCAGTGGCCGATCTTAACCGGTACGATGCGCTTCGTAACCGGGGTGCTGATGGCGATGGCGCAGACAGTATTGATGGCCGTGATGATGCGGCAGGTGGAAGAGAAATTCATCGGTCGTCTGAACGGCGTGATGACACCGATGTTTACCGGCATGCTGCTCATCGGCTCCGGGTTTACGGGATGGTATATGTCGGCGACCTCCATTGTCGTCGTGTATTTCACGGCAGGTGCGCTCTTCCTGCTGTCGTCCTTCATTAGCATGAAGCTTCCGATCTCGAACGTTCCGGTTCAGGAGAAGGAAACGCCTGTTAGGGTAGAGACTGCCGCCGAGGCATAGGCTGCTGGTTTTGAACATGATGGTGGTATAAAGCATAGGCTTTCCGGGTTAGAACATGATGGTTGGTTAAAGCATCAACCAAGCGGTGTCGGGATCCTCTCCGACACCGCTATTTTACATGTACCGCTCGCTCGGATTCGAGCGAATGAGTCAGGGCAAATCAAGAGCAGCCAGGACAGAGGCTGTCTTGTCCCCTCTGAGGCAAGCGATCGTGATATAATTCACGTTCTTGCTATGGAGGCTGCGGTACAATATGGGTAACTGTAAACAGAAACATCAGACGCTGCATTCGAGAGATTTCAGGACGGAATGCGGGAGAAATGGGGGAGCGGCCATGGCCTATTACAAACCTGATCGCATTGCGGAGATCACCTTGGAGAACGGGGTGAAAAAAGCACATAACTCCGCCATGAACGTGATGATATTAGGATTTTTGGCGGGTGCTTTTATTGCGCTCGGCTTTTTGCTGGATATTCGCGTAATTGCCGGAGCATCGGAGGCTTGGGGAGGCATTGCCGGTTTTATAGGCGCGGCAATATTCCCTGTCGGACTGATTCTTGTATTGCTAGCGGGTGGAGAGCTGCTGACAGGCAACATGATGGCCGTGTCCCTGGCCAGATTCAAGAAGCGGATTTCCACGAAAGAAATGGTACGAAATTTAGCTCTTGTCACGGTAAGCAATATGGCAGGGGCGTTGTTCGTCGCTTATTTCTTTGGTCACGTGACGGGTCTAACAGGCAGCGGCGTTTATTTGGAGAAGCTGGTGGCCATGGCAGGTCATAAGATCGACGACAGCTTCCTGCAGGCCTTCTTGTCGGGCATCGGGTGCAACTGGCTCGTAGCGCTCGCCGTGTGGCTGTCCTACGGATCGGATCAGATGAGTGGCAAAATTCTCGGGATCTGGTTTCCGACGATGGCGTTTGTAGCCATTGGCTTTCAGCACGTGGTGGCCAATATGTTCCTCATTCCGGCAGCGATATTTGAAGGATATTACAGCTGGGGCGAGTATCTGGTGAACTTCATTCCGGTATGGCTTGGCAATTTCGTCGGAGGCGCGCTGTTTGTGGGAGCTGCCTACGGGACCGTATATTTGAAGAAGGATGATAAGGTTGAGGTCATGCTTCGCGGCGAACAAGACGCCGCACTGCCGTCTGCGCCAACTACCGGCACTGCTCAACAGGTTCATTCTGCGCAGAATGTTTCTTAATATCCCGAAGCCTGGTAAGCGTCTAGGCGGAGGAAAAAAAGCTGCGATTGACCGCTCCCTTAAGAATAGGGATCGGATGATCGCAGCTTTTTTAACGTTGTTGGCGGAGTGGATTCCTTGTATAAGTCGCAGCGGAACAAGCCCGCTATTTTTTTAAATGGTAAGGTACTGTGGTGATAATCACATCTCTCCGATACAGTAAATGTGCGCGAATGAGCAAGCTGGACTGATTGTGCAGGAAGTTATGCCAGCCCTTCTTGGGGATGAACTGCGGTATGACAACGGTAACCTGATAGTGGGATTCGCTTGCCTTCCGCTGCACGGTATCGATGAATTTGGTCAGCGGCTGAATGATGCTCCGATAAGGCGAGTGCAGCGTCACCAGCCGGATGTCCGGCTGCCACTTCTTCCATTTTTCCTGGAAGGCCGCCTCGTCCTCCCGCTCGAACGGCACGTACACCGCGATAATTTGTCCTGCTCCCAGTGATTTGGCATAATTCAGCGAGTTCTCCACTACATGCGTGATTCCCGCCACAGGCAGAATAATAACATTTCCCTCAATCGGCTTAACCGGCTCACAGGTCGTAATTCGCAGCTGGTCTGCTACGGCCTCATAATGTTTGTGGATTCGTGTGAAGATCCAAATGATCAGCGGCAGGAAAATCAAGACGGTCCACACTTGGGCGAATTTCGTGAAAAAGAAGATCATCGTCACGATAAAGCTAATGCATGCGCCGGTGGTATTAATGATCAGCTTGACGATCCATCCTTCAGGCTTTTCGCGAATCCACTTCACCATCATCCCTGTTTGGGAGAGGGTAAAAGGGATAAACACGCCGACGGCATACAGAGGAATCAGATGCTCGGTTTTGCCTTCGAAAGCCAGCAGCAACAGAATGGAGAAGAACCCAAGTATGATAATCCCGTTTGAATATCCCAGACGGTCCCCCCGGACGGTGAACATTCGGGGAATAAATTTATCCTTCGCCAGATTAACGGCAAGCAGCGGGAAGGCGGAATATCCCGTGTTGGCGGCCAGGATCAGAATGAGAGCTGTTGTTCCTTGGATAAAGTAATAAAAAACGTTTCGTCCAAAGGTATGCTCGGCAATCTGGGAAACGACAGTGACTTGCTCGCTGGGGCTAACCCCATAGTAATAGGCCAGGAATACGATGCCCGAAAATAACATTGCCAGCAAGGATCCCATCGCGACCAAGGTTTTGGCCGCATTATTCGGAGCGGGATCCTTGAAATTCGGGATGGCGTTAGAAATGGCTTCAACGCCGGTCAGGGCAGAGCTGCCCGAGGCAAATGCCCGCAGGAGCAGGAACAAGCTGAGACCGGCGACAGGCGTGCCGATCGGCGTGTGAAGCTCTGGTGATGCATGGCCTGTAGCTATGTTGAATATTCCGACGCCAATCAGGATAAACAGCGCCAGTACAAACAAGTAAACCGGATAAGCCAGTATGGTGGCCGACTCCGTAACCCCTCTTAAATTGAGTACGGTCAAACATAGAACGAACACGATGGAGATGGGCAGATTGTAGGCATGCAGTTCCGGAAAAGCCGACGTGATCGCGTCCGTCCCCGCCGATACGCTGACCGCAACCGTCAGGATGTAGTCGACCAGCAGGGAGCCGCCAGCGACCAATCCTGGATACATGCCTAAATTCCGTTTGGAAACCACGTAGGCTCCGCCGCCATGCAGATATGAGAAAATAATTTGTCTATATGATAGGATAAGTGCCAGCAATAAGACCAGGACCCCGACGGCAATCGGTATGGAATACCAATAGGCAGCCGCGCCAACGGTCATCAAGACGATCAGAATTTGTTCAGGTCCATAGGCCACGGACGACAAGGCGTCGGATGAAAGGATGGCCAGCGCTTTGGTTTTGTTCAGCTTTTGCTCGCCCAATTCCGTTGATTTAAGGGGTCTTCCGATGAGGAATCGTTTGATAGAAGATAACATGTTTTTCACCGCCGATTAAGAATAGGTACATGATGGGAACTGCTTGAAGTGAGTTCAATCGGTGTGCCTCATGTGCTGGACATATGGGCTATCTCCATTCCAATATTGATTTTTGGCAAACAAAAAACACAGGTTAGAACCCTGTGTTTGATCACAAGTTCACAACCCTCTCCATCAACGCTGACGAGGTTAGCTGTCGGATTCGGGCGGTGAGAGTCGCCCTACCTGATAATAGTCGCGGCGTAAGTACGCGCTGCATCAGGATTCACCCCATAGTATGGTTGACAGATCCTATAGGTATCCATCCATACGTGTGGTTCCCCCGCTTTCCAAATTGGAAATTAAGCGAATGTCATGTGAATATGAAGAATGATTTCGAAGCTGAATAGTATATTACGCCTGCTCAAATCTTTTGTAAAACACCCTCCAACGAAAAATTAAGCAGAATTATTTATAAAAAATGACAGATAAGCGCTTACATAAATGTGTGGCTTTGACAGGCTTTGTTTTTTGCATGTTTGCTACAGAAAGCATGATTTTCTATGATGCGTAAGGGCAAGTAGCTCAGATGTGATGCGATAGACGCTGGATACAAACAAATTCGCCATGCCGGTCTCGGGGGAGGAGACATGGGCATGGCGAATTTTTTGGGAGTGGTCCATGATTTGGCAAGGAAGAGAAAGGGTCTGGGTTCCTCTTCGTTGCTCTTGATAGGAATATACCCGGAAGGAAGTAGAGTGAAACACCCGCTCAGAAAAAAATGTAAGACTTTACTGGAGCCCTGATTTTCTTTTAAGATAAGGGGATATGATTCAGCGTGTACAAGGGGGAATGGACGAAATGACTCAAGCGATGATTCATCAGGAGAATGGTGTGTTTCCGGCGGTATGTCCGTTGGATTGTCCCGATACTTGCGGTTTGCTGCTGCATAAAGAGAATGGAAAAATCGTGAAGGTTACCGGCAATCCGGATCATCCGATGACGCAGGGAGCCATCTGTAATAAAGTCCGCAATATGGCACATCGGGTGTATCATCCCGAGCGCGTGCTTTATCCGCTGCGGAGGGTAGGGCCCAAGGGTGAGGGGGCTTTCGAGCGGATCAGCTGGGATGAAGCGATTCAGGAGATTACCGGGCGCTACAAGAAGCTGATCAAGGAATATGGCTCAGAGAGCATTCTACCATACAGCTTTTACGGCAATATGGGGATATTGAGCGTGGACGGTATGGATCGGAGATTCTTCAACAGGCTGGGCGCCAGCCGCCTGAAGCAGTCGATCTGTAATTCCGCAGGCACTGCGGGCTGGAAATCCGTGATGGGGTTTAATGGAGGCACCGTCCCGGAGGAGACCGTTCATGCCGATGTCATCATTGTCTGGGGCGGTAATATCGTCAGCACCAATATGCACCAAGTAGTGCTGGCAGAGAAAGCACGCAAGGCCGGTGCCAAGGTCATTGTGATTGATGTTCATAAGAACCAGACCGGGCAATGGTCGGATTGGTTCATTCCGCTGTTTCCGGGCACGGATGCGGCACTGGCGGTCGGCCTCATGCACATCATGTTCCGAGATGGCATGGTGAATGAGGAATTCCTCCGGCAGTATACGCTCGGGCATGAAGCCTTGCGTGAGCATGTCAAAGACTATACGCCGGAGCATGTATCCTCCATTACCGGCATTCCGGTAGAGGATATCGAGAAGCTGGCCGAGCTGTATGGCCGGACCGGTACTTCTTATATTCATATTGGTAACGGTCTTCAGCATCACGACAATGGCGGCTTGACGGTGCGCAGCATCGCGGCGCTTCCGGCCTTGACCGGACAATGGCTGAAGCGGGGCGGAGGGGCTGCCAAGTCGAATGGTGGCTACAACAGCATGGACAGCGATGCACTGGAGCGTCCGGATCTCCGGCCGAATCCGGATGCCAGGACCATTAACATGAACCGGATCGGCGAGGCGCTTGCCATGACCGAACAGCCGATTAAGTCGGTCTTTGTCTATTGCAGCAACCCGCTGGTTGTCGCTCCTGACACCGGGCGGGTGCGCGAAGGGTTTGCAAGGGAGGATCTGTTTACCGTCGTACACGATTTGTTCATGACGGATACAGCCAAGTATGCGGACATCGTGCTTCCGGCAACCTCCTCATTTGAGAATACGGACCTGTTCGCATCCTACTGGCATCAGTATATCCAGCTGCAGGAGCCGGTCATTCCGGCGCTCGGGGAGAGCAAGAGCAACGTGGAGCTGTTCTCCTTGCTGGGCCGGGCCATGGGGTTCACCGACCCGGCCTTCCATGAGACCGAAGAGGAGATGATGGCAAGAGCGCTCGACTTCCCGGACAACCCTTATCTGAACGGCGTCACGCTGGACAAGCTAAAGGAACACCGCTATGTGAAGCTTGACATGACGCCGCTTGAAACATATCTGGATCGTTTGCCGACGCCTTCGGGCCGGATCGAGTTATACTCCGCGAAGTTGGAGGAAGCAGGTCTTCCGCCTCTTCCGACTTACGTGCCCTTGAAGGAAGGATATGACGGTGTAAGGCGCGGCCGCGGGCACAGATACCCGCTTATGTTCATTTCGCCGCCGAACCACAACTTCCTGAATTCGACCTTTGCGAATGTGGAGAAGCATCAGAAGTTGGAGAAGGAACCTGCCCTGCAGATTCATCCGGCGGATGCAGAGGAACGCGGTATAGTGGACGGAGACATGGTTACGGTGTACAACGACCGTGGAACCTACGAAGTCCGAGCCAAGGTGACGGATAAAATGCTGCCGGGCACCGTAGTCAGCCAAGGCTTGTGGTGGGAAGGCGAAGGCAGGAAGCAGCGCGCCAATGCCCTTACACCCGACAGGTTGTCGGACATGGGCGAAGGAGCTACCTTCTTCTCAACGGTGGTAGAGGTCAGGACTACAATAACCGGTGCTTAAAGATGAATACAAAGACTGTCTTGAAGGTCTATATGACCTGAAGGCAGTCTTTTTTTCAAGGGTTAGCATCCTTGTCGCGCAAGAAATACCTCTGCCAAATAAGGTCTGTCTACTGAGAAAGTACGTCGATAGATGGTTATTTTAATTGGCTGGAACGGATGAAACATTCAGGTAGAAGTATAAAAAATCGGGCTTTTATTATATAGCTTCAATATATTTCCATGGGTAGAATGGTACTAAGTCAATTGCAAGCGGTTTCGAAGTCGCAGATTTCAGAGAACCGGCATGTATTTACATCAATTTGTAACAGGAGGATAAATATGCCGCAAGCTACTACAGAACAGCAACCATCACCCATTTCCCGGCAGCAAAAGGTCCATAATAATAGCTTATTTAGGCGCTTAATGAAGCAATGGGATGTTCAGCTGATGGTTATTCCAGGAGTTATTCTGATTTTCATTTTTGCCTATCTGCCGATGTACGGTGTAATCACCGGATTTATGGATTACAGCATTTTTACTGGTTCACGGATTTTTGAAAATCCATGGGTGGGCTTTAAACATTTTGAGGCTTTTTTTAATGCCCCAGAGTTTGAGAGGATTATTCGGAATACGATTGTAATCAGTTTACTTAAATTCTTTATTGGTTTTCCGGCACCGATTATTCTCGCACTGATGTTGAATGAAGTTCGACATATGTTTTTCAAAAGATTTATCCAGACTATTACCTACTTGCCTCACTTCTTGTCCTGGGTTATTGTCGCGGGATTTGTAATTGCAATGCTCTCCACAGAGAATGGTAGTGTTAATATGCTGCTGCAGAGTGTGGGGGCCATTGATGAACCGATCAACTTCCTTTCTCTAAAACAATATTTCTGGACAATTCTGATTTCGGCTAACGTATGGAAAGAGATTGGTTTTAACTCGATTGTATATCTCGCCGCCATAGCCAGTATTGATCCGGCTCTGTATGAAGCTGCAGACATCGACGGGGCTAGCAAGACAAAGCAGATCTATCTAATTACGGTTCCTTCGATTATGCCAGTCGTTATCATCTTTATGATACTTGCAATCGGTAGACTGCTCGATGCAGGATTCGAGGATATCTTGCTGTTGGCCTCTAACCCTGTATTAAGGCCGGTAGCCGACGTTGTAGATACCTATGTTTATCGCGTCGGCCTAGGAGGAAATCGCTATTCTTACGGGATTGCCATCGGACTCTTCAAATCGGTCATCGCTGTCATCCTGCTTACGATCGCTAACTATGCGGCCCGAAGATCCGGTAACAGTCTATGGTAATAATCAGTAGCAATCAGGAGGTACAGCATGCTAAAAAGAATTAGCACTGGTGACAAGATCGTGCTTGTCTTGATCTATACATTTCTTACTTTATTGGCCTTTTCAGCGCTTTATCCATTCTGGAATGCTGTGGCCGTATCCTTTAACCAGGGTGTAGACACCGCTAAAGGCGGGATTACCTTCTGGCCTCGGGAATTCACACTGGAGAATTACAAAATTATATTAGATGATGACCGATTGGCTAATGGATTCTTTATATCCGTTAGCCGGACCATAGTCGGAACCGCAACGTCAATATTTATGACCGCCCTTTTGGCATTCGGAATGACTCGTACCTATTTGATCGGTCGGAACTTTTATATGGTGTTCTTGGTATTTACGATGTATTTTTCTGGAGGATTGATTCCGTCTTATCTCCTGATCCGTTCGCTTGGTATGATGAACTCTTTCTGGGTGTTTATTATTCCAACCTTAATTAGCGTGTGGAACATGATTATATTCCGAACCTTCTTTAAAGGTCTCCCTGTTGGTTTGGAAGAGTCTGCTAGTATTGATGGCTGCAGCAACTGGGGAATGTTCTTCCGGATTATACTTCCGCTGTCCGGTCCGGTAATTGCAACCCTATCATTGTTCACAGCCGTAGGTCACTGGAATGATTGGTTCTATCCTAGTATTTACATTACTAGTGATAATTTGCTTCCAATACAGACGATATTGCGGCAGACGCTGAATGCCAATATTGTAACGAATTCAAACTCAGTACTTGATAGCGCTTCTGTTATGTTAATGGAACGGTCAAAACAGATCACCTCCAAATCACTCACAATGGCGATGATGATTGTAGTGACACTGCCAATCGTTCTTGTATATCCTTTTGTGCAAAAGTACTTTGTTAAAGGTGTTCTTGTAGGCTCGCTGAAAGAGTAGTTTTAAGAACGGTTTAAGGCGAACAGCTTTGAACATATATATTTTTAGAATGAGAGGGGTTTAGTACATGAGAAAGACAAAAAAGTCTTTGCTGTTGATGGTATCTTTGATTTTCGTACTGGTCACAGCTCTGGCAGGATGCGGCGGCAAATCAGCTGAGCCAGCTCCAGCAGCACCGCCTGCAGCAAACGGCGATAGCGGCGAGAAAACGGACCCGCCAGCAGAAGGCAGTGATGAAGGCAAGTGGGTACTTGGCGAGAAGCCGCTTCAGTTTTCAGCTTATGCTCACTATGAAGGAACAGACTTCCCTAAGTGGGAAAGCGTTCCGCTTGGTAAGTATTTAAGTGAAGAGAAGCAAGTGAAAATCGATGTAATTGCGGCTAATGGAGCACATAAGCAAAAGCTGAGTGCAATGATTGCATCTGACGATCTCCCTGATTTGATCTGGACAGACCGTGACGAACCAATGATTTTAAGCCTTCAAAAAGAAGGTAAGCTCGTTGCATTCGATCCTTGGTTAGATAAATATCCTAACCTGAAAACATGGATGGGCGATCTGGATCTGCTTCGTGCTGACGATGGAAAGATTTACAGATTCCCTAACTGGTACTCATCTAATCCTTATGGTACTGCAGGTTATGTTGTTAACAAGAAAATTTATGATGAGTTAGGTCAGCCACCACTTGAAACAACTGACGATTTGTATAACTACTTGAAGATGGTTAAAGACAAGTATGGTGATACAATTGTTCCATTCGAACCGCACCGGGCGCAGGATAGACAAGGACTTGGGGTATTATATACGGCATTTGGAGAGCAATTAAGCTATTCGAACTTAAAAGCAAACTTGCTTGCTGTTCCAAAGGATGGAAAACTGACTCCGTTACTTACAGATCCAACATTCCGTGAAGCTCAGAAATATATCGCTAAGCTCTACAGAGAGAAACTTATTTCTCAAGATGCATTTAGCCAAACCGAGGATATGGTTAAAGAGAAAGTAATGACGGGTCGAGTGGCTGTATTTGCAGGTTCAAGCCCGACAGATATCGCAGCAAAAGCACAGATTGAATTAACGAAGGACGATCCAAATGGCGGTTATTTCATGATTTGGCCTATTCATAAGCCAGGATTGGATAAGAACAAGATTACTGCAGGTACTTACACGAGCTTTGGATGGAACGCTGCACATATTACTACAGCAGCCGAAGATCCAGAAGCAATCTTCGCATTCCTTGACTGGATGACCGGTCCAGAAGGTATGAACGTTCAATTCTTCGGTCCAGAAGGTAAGAACTGGAAGGGATTCGATGAGAATGGTCAACCAAATTTCACAGAAAATTATGATAGAGAAGAAGTAACAAAAATCTCAGCTGAGAATAGCCCGTGGCAGCTCGTAGGTAATACGAGTTACATTGACCCTGCTAAGTGGAAGTATATGTCGACCCTTCCTGCTGAAGAACAGCAGTGGGAAGTGCGTTACCAACAAACGGTTACTTGGCCGACACAATTAAACGTTACTGAATTTGTTGGTCTTGATGCTCCTCCAAACTCAGATGAAGATATTATTGCCAAATCTGTGGATGAATTGTTCCTCGAAATTTATGCTAACTCCGTTATGGCGAAGAGTGATGAAGAAGTAGATCAAATTCTTGATCAAGGAAACAAGAGTTTGATGGATCTGGGTTACCAGCAGCTTCTTGATTACCGTACAGCTAAGTGGCAGGCAAATCTTGAGAAACAGAATAAATAATCTTTAATCGAACAATCGTAATGAATCATCCCAATGAGTCCCTCGGACTCTGTGGGATGATTCTGTTTTAGTATCGATTACCCTTGTTTTGTATTCGTTAGTTCATTATGTATAGTATGATATGAGTATTAAAATAAGGGAAATTTTTACAATTGGCTAGGGGGATTACCATGTACAAGGTGCTGCTCGTAGATGATGAGGAACTAGATTTGGAAGGTATGAAAAGGTTCATTCCCTGGGTTGATCTGGGCATGGAAGTAGTAGATGGCATTAATAATGCATTATCGGCATGTGAGATCATTAAGAATAAGGACATTGATATTCTAGTCAGCGACGTTAACATGCCCTATATGTCCGGTCTTGAGCTTGCACGTATTGCATTAGAACATAAACCGAATATACGAATTATATTTGTCAGTGGATATCAGGAATTTAGTTATGTTCAGGAAGCGTTGTCTCTGAAAGCTTATAGTTATGTGCTGAAGCCAATGAACGATAAAGAACTGATCTCGTCATTGCTCAAGGTGAAACGGGATCTTGATGATGAGTTGAAGCATCGCGAAGTGGAGATGGCCTACCAGGAGATGATTCCCATTGTCAAAAGTGATTTTCTTATACGTTTGCTTGAACGGGAAGAATCAGAAGAGTCAGAAGAATCGTTGACAATGATGAGCTTTTCATATGAATTCGACCAGTTGAATTGGCCAATCCGCATCGCTGTTATGGAGCTCGATAACGTATCATGGCGCCAAGCGGGTAGTCTTTCTTCACAAAGGGAAATGGCGAGGATATTCTTGCAGCAAATTCAGGAGGCTATCGCGGAAATGGGCAAGCTGCTATATTGCAAGCTGTCAACTCAACGGGTAGCGATATTGCTTGAGGATTCCGATGTCATTCAAACGGTAGACGCATTGATAGATAAGCTTCGGCAGCATTTGACAATCTCGATCACGACAGGGCTGGGCGAACCTGTCCATACCTTGAACCAACTCCAGATTTCATACCGGCAAGCGGTTGAAGCTGTGGAAGGCAAAATGTTTTTAGGCAAGGGAAGCGTGATTAAGTACGAAGACGTCAGTGCCGAGCCGGGAATGATCGACGCCAAGATTCTAGATGAGCGTATGACTGTTCTCCTGAATGCGATGGAGAAATATGAGCTTGTTCAGATTTGTGATGAGCTGGAGAAATTATTCGGTTCCATTGGAAGTCTGCGCTCACGATTTACCGTACATAATATGTCAAATTATATTATTTGGAAACTCGAGCAATATTTAAGCAGTAGAAACGAAGATTTGTTTGAGCTGCTGGGCATGGAAATTCATCATCTGGATATTCTGATGCAATTGGAAACCGTTAGTGATATTCGCTCCTGGTTTATACAGCATATATTCGAAATTTCTGAAAGATTGTACGAGAAATCCAATTCGAAGGATAGCAAGTTTATCCGAAGTGTAATCCAAACCATGCGGGAACGTATGAGCGAGAATATAACGATAAAGGATATCGCACAACATTTTTCTTTTTCGCCTAGTCATATCGGATTTCTAATTAAAGAAAAGTCAGGAAATACGTTTAATGAGCTGCTTGTGCAGATGCGCATGGAAAAAGCGTGCGAATTGCTGAAGGAGCCCGGTATCAAAATATACGAGGTCGCCAATCAGGTAGGATACCGCTATCTTCCTTATTTCAGCCGCCAATTTAAAGAAAAATTCGCAATGACACCGATGGAATATCGAAAGAGAGAATTGGGATGAACAATCACTGGATTCCATCATCCAGAACAAATGGCAAGAAGTTGGGATATATACCTATCGGCTACAAGCTCATGTTGACCTTTACAATATTTATATTGCTGTTGGTTTTCGTGAACTTTTATATTTTACATTCTATGTATGATGAGACGATGCGCAAACAAACCCGGGTCAATATCCAGGGGACGCTCAAGCAGATTCGAGATAACGTAGCCTATAAAGTGGACGATATCGTTCAAACATCGGCGACATTGTACGATGATCCTACATTGATTCAGAGCGTCCGCAGGAATTTATCGGGCACGGATAATCATATCCGCATGAGCAATGTCATTCTTCCGAAGCTGGAGAGCGCTGCAAGGGCGATAGGTCTTAATTTAAGGCTATCTGTCTATTTTCATAATCAAACGGTGTACGAGAGATATAAAAATTGGGACAACGAGAAAAATCAAGATTTCAACGAACAAACGTATGATATTTACCATATGACTCGAATATCCAGTGAGTTTTGGTATTTTACACTACCGGAAGAGAAATATAATTCAACGATGATATGGAGGCAGGTAGAAGAGGATGAACGGGATGGGCGGATCTCGATGATTCGACGTTTGGTGGATATGAATAATCCACTCGAGATTAAAGAAATGGGAATCATGCGCTTCAGTGTTCGCTTGTCGCAGCTGTTCGATAGTGTGGATTACACGAAGCTTGGCGAAGGAAGTATGTTATCGGTACTGGATCCCTACGGGAATGTGGTGTTTACTTCCGGCCCATTCGTTGAACATAACACAACCCGCATCAAGGCAGAGCAGTTTGCTGCTTTGGCAGCAAACGATAAGAAGAATTATTTGATCATCGAAGAAGATTTGCCGCAGAAGAATTGGAAGATTGTTGCCCAGGTTCCGCTGAACATTATTGAACAGGAATCGAAGAGGGTACGAACCGTTTTGATTGCGATTTGCATCATCTGCGTAGTGTTGTTTACATACACGGGGTATGTTATTTCCCAGTCTTTCTCTAAGCGAATCCTGAAGATTGTAGGGGTACTCAATGCATTTCGGGAAGGGGATCTGCATAAACGGATCACTTATCGGGGCAAAGGGGAGTTCCCTCAAATTGCGAATGCCTTGAATGCGATGGGGGAGGATATCGAAGCGTTAATAAAAGAAGTGTATTTAACCCAACTTCAAAAGAAGGAAGCCGAGCTTGAAATGCTGCAATCGCAGATCAATCCTCACTTCTTATACAATACGCTATCATCCATTAACCAACTTGCGAAATTTGGCGAGACGGAGAAGCTTCAGAATATGGTTGTGCAGTTGGCCCAATTTTATCGACTCACATTAAATTCAGGAAGAATATTGATACCCATAGCATTAGAGATTGAGCAGGCCAATGCGTATTTGGATATTCAAAAGGTGAAATATGGTCAGCGTATGGAAGTCACTTTTGATATCGATACGAATATATGGCCTTACGAGACTATTAAACTGATTTTGCAGCCCTTCATTGAGAATGTACTGAAGCATGCTTGGAGCGGGGACCGGATTCATATTCGGATCGTGGTCCAAAAGGAAGGCGATGATATCTTGTACCGAATCATAGATGATGGTCTGGGCATGAAGCAGGGGAGAATCGATGAAATATTCGATCCCCGGGATAACAGCCATATGGGCTGCGGGATTCGAAACATTGACCAGCGAGTGAAGCTGCATTACGGGAGCGAATATGGCGTGTCCATCTTCAGCAAAGTTGGAATCGGCACTTCGGTTCAAATACGCATTCCTGCAAGATCAAGAAATTCAAACCCTGATAAGAAGGCGTCGGGATAGGCGGGAAGCTCCGAACCAAGGGGGTATTTGAGAATTGGGGATCCGTTATTTAGCGCCCTCTTCGCTGTTATGGTAAAGCGTCAATGAGTGTACTTGCTAAAAATGGATCTCTCAAGCGATACTATGATTTGGGCGATAAGAAATGACAGGTAATGTTCTTCCTTACAGGATTATAGAGCATCAAAAAGATGGAGTTCGCCTCTTTCTTTAAGAAGAATTATAAAAGCCCACAGGGGCTTTTTTTTTAGGTTAAATGCGTAATTATACTGCTGCGAGGCTGCTGGGAGATTATAAACATGAAATGGTTGGAGCAGTACCCTAAGGAAGTAAAAGGTTTTCTTGTTGCAAGTCTCGTTGCCTCTGCAGGCGGGTCCTTGATGTGGCCGCTGACAACGATGTATGTATTTGATGAACTGGGACGCAGCATGAAGGATGCAGGCTTTGTCATCCTGATTCAATCTCTGGGGGGAATCGCCGGTCAACTCCTTGGCGGCGCGCTGTACCACCGGGTAGGGGTGAAAAAGCTCATTGTAGGCTCGCTGCTGCTAAATGCCCTCGGGTTGTTCACCCTTCCGTTCATTAATGGATTATGGGGCTTGTTTATCGCTATGATGGGTTTCATCGGATTCTGTAACGCGATATCGATGCCAGCCATTCAGGCATTTATCGGCTTCCGGTTTGCCGATCGGCGGGGAGAATTGTTTAATGTCATTTATGTCGCGAATAATATAGGCGTAGCCTTGGGAACGGCCATGAGCGGTTTCCTGGCGGAGATTTCCTATCATTTAAGCTTTGTCTTAAACGGGGTCACGTCCTTTGGATTTGCTATTTTCTTCCTGTCCTACCTGACGAAGCTGGGTGGAACGGACGTATCGCAAGGGGCCCATCATCCGCAGCCTAAGAATCCGCTGCCGGCAGGCCCCGGGGCTTGGGCATTGCTCGGGAACACCCGAATCTATCTCTTTATGGGATTGGGTTCCCTGTTCTTGTGGTTCGGGAATTCCATCTGGAATACAGGGGTGTCTCCATTCATCATCTCGGAGGGAATGTCCAAGACAGCTTATGGCTATTTATGGACGCTGAACGGGATCCTGATTTTTGCCGCGCAGCCGCTCACGAATGCCATCAAGCGCTGGGCGGCTCGTACGGAGAGCAGTCAGATGACGGCAAGCGCGTTGTTCTATCTGGCAGCTTATGTCGTTATCGTGACGGTGCACAGTTATCCGGGCATGATCTTCGCGATGGTGCTGGCTACATTGGGTGAAATGCTGATTTCGCCTGCGATCCCGGCTTTTATCTCGGAGCGTGCAGGACAAGCCGCACCGTTCTATATCGGCGTGACAGGCGGCATGGGTGCCGCAGGCCGGGTGATTGGGCCATATGCGATGGGAACGATGTATGACGGCGGCGGGCTGACGCCGGTGGCATGGTTGGCAGCAGGTGTTGCCGTGTTGTCAATCCTGTCATTTGCGGTACATGGCCGGCTTAGTAAGGGCATCCCGCTGCATCATGACGGTCATGACAAGGATGCAGGTCACCTTAAAGCCTAACTCAGGTTTTAAAAGTTGAAATAATTTCAAGATATAGGATTAAGCATCGGGCATCCTTCGAAGCCTGATGCTTTTTTGTCCATGGTTTAAGGCTTACACCACTTGTCAAAGAAACGCCTTACAAAAAAAATAAAAAGGATATTGAAATCGCTCTCAGGGGGAGCTATAATGAACTTGTCGAAACGTTTCAAAACAGAATGCGTTTTTTGTAGTTATCAAGTAAGCGAGCTATTTATTATGAATACGCAAGAGCATGTTTATCCCAATGATAACCATGAAAAGGTGCTTTATAGGGGGAATGAAGAGACAGTAGGATTATAGAAATAACCTTTATCCGGCGTCTTTATTTTTTCGAATAAAATCGAAACGTTTCGAAGTAAGTGCTTTCAATTAGGTTTTGTATTACGTTTCGCATGGTGGTAAACATTAAAAACGGGGTGAATGTAGAATGAGAAAAAAATCAATATTGTGGACGTTGGCAGCATTGTTGATGTTCTCCGTCGTATTAGCCGGATGCTCGGGCGGGTCTGAGAAAGCAGACGGAGGTAGCAAAGGCGGCGAGGGCAAGAAAGAGCTGAAAGTTTGGTTGATGGGTGACACAACAGACGAAACTCTGATTAAGGCATATGAAGAGAAGAACCCAGGCGTTAAAGTAAGCGTTCAATTGATTCCTTGGGGCAGCGCGCATGACAAGCTGCTAACAGCCGTTGCATCCAAAAGCGGCCCTGACGTTGTGCAAATGGGAACAACCTGGATTCCGGAATTTGCTCAGGCTGGGGCTTTGCTCGATCTGACGCCTTATCTGGAGCAGTATCCAAACTTGAAGCAAGAAAACTATTTTGACGGTGCTGTGCAAACCATGAGTTATGATGACAAGGTTGTCAGTATCCCATGGTATGTGGAAACGCGCGTACTGTTCTACCGTACGGACATTCTGGCTGAGGTAGGCTATCCGGAAGGTCCTAAGACTTGGGATGAAATGAAGGATGCCGGTAAGAAACTGGCAGCTAGAGGGGACGGCAATTACGCAATCACCATTGATGCGAAAGATATGAACTATCTGTCCATGTTTGCTTGGCAGAATGGAAGCGATATGATCGATGCGAACCGGGCACCTCATTTTAACGAGCCGGAATTCATGGGAGCCATGGAATACCTGAAGAGCTTCTACGACACGGGTATGACGCCGCTTACCAGTGATTTGGATCTGTTTGCCGCATTTAAAGACGGACAATTCCCGATGTTTATCAGTGGTCCTTGGATGATTCAAGGCGTTAAAGACAAGGCGCCTGAAATTGAAGGTAAATGGGCTACGACAACACTTCCAGCTAAAGAAAACAATGCATCGTTCTTAGGCGGAGCGAACATGTCGGTATTCAATACAACCGAAAATGCAGATGAAGCCGTTAAATTCATCTCCTTCATGAGTGAAAAAGAATCACAGCTGACCAATTATGATGTGGCCAAAAACCTGCCTGCTGTTAAGAGTGCATGGGAAGACCAACGCTTTGAAGATCCGATTTTTGCTACCTTTGGAAAACAGCTCGAAAGCGCTAAACCTGTTCCGTTCATTAAGGAGTGGGATGCTGTCTCCCAAGAAGCCATTGCCGCTTTTGAGAAAATTACCCTTGGCGGAGCTGACATCAAAGCAGAAATGGATCTTCTGAATCAGAAAGCTACTGAAATTCTAAACAAAAAATAAGAGTGCGTCTTCACGCAGCCCGGCTTGTTTCTTCGAAGGATGAAACAAGCCTGACTGCTTCCAAAGGGCGTTATTCTTTCATTGAGAAACCCACACTTGCAGGAGGTGAATGACATTGCAGAACTTTATCAAGCGCTTTAACCAATATAAGTATCCTTATATGTTTATTGCGCCCGCACTGGTGCTGCTTCTGACGTTCTCAATCATTCCGATCATCATTGCGCTTGTCATCAGCTTCACGGATATTGACCTTGCTGGTCTCGCTAATTATTCAAACATTGAAGGCGTTGGCTTCGATAATTTTATGAATGTATTTAAAGATCCGGTCTTTCTGAAATCCATGTTTAACACCATGTTCTATGTTATTATCGGAGTTCCGCTTGTCGTAATGCTTGCCATGGGCGCTGCATTGCTGCTTAACTACGGCACGGGATTGTTGTTTAAAACATTCCGCGTCGTGTATTATATGCCTTCCATTACGAATATTGTGGCGGTCGCGGTTGTTTGGGGTTACTTGTATAACAGCCATTACGGCCTCTTTAACCATATATTGTCCTGGTTCGGAGTTCCGGCTCAGCAGTGGCTGACAGATCCGGCACTAGCCAAGCTATCGCTGATTCTGCTGGCCGTATGGAAATCCATCGGACTCAACATGATCATTTTCCTGGCTGCGCTGCAGGGCATTCCACGCTCCTATTATGAAGCTGCGGAAATTGATGGAGCGAGCAAATGGAAGAAGCTTCTATATATTACAGTACCGCTGCTTAGCTTTGCGACCTTCTTTGTCACCATAACGACATTGATCGGCTGGATTCAGTTCTTCGAAGAGCCGCTGGTTATGACCAAGGGCGGCCCGCTCAATTCAACGATGTCGATGGCTCTCTTTATTTATAACAATGGCTTCCAGCTTAGCAATTTTGGTTATGCGGCTGCAGGATCGTTTGTGCTCTTCATCATCATTATCGCTGTAACGGTCGTACAATTCGCAGTCAAGAGAAAAGATGTCGAATATTAAGGTTCAGGTTCAAGCGATGTTCCTTATCGTAACTGAAGGAGGCTCAGGGTATGGCAGCTAAAAGAATTGAGAAAACAGTCATGACGGTGCTGCTCATTGCAGGGGGACTGCTGATGATGATTCCATTTATCTGGATGATCACGTCCTCATTCAAGCCGGAAAATGAATTTACGGCGGTTCCGCCGACGTTATTACCGAAAGAATTTACGGTTAAAAATTATGTGGATTTATTTACGAAGCTGGACTTTATCGTATACCTGAAAAATACGCTTATCATTGTATTCTGGTCTTTTGTCGGTCTGTTCCTCAATGCGCTTGCAGGATATGCATTCGCTAAATACGAGTTCCCTGGCAATAAGAAGCTTTTCTATCTCGTGCTGGCAACGATGATGATTCCGGGACAGGTTACTATGATTCCAGTCTACCTGCTGATTAATGCCATGGGATTGACTAACACGATGGCGGGTATTGTGCTGCCTGGCTTGGTCGGAGCATTCGGTATTTTCCTCTTCCGTCAGTTTATGTCCACAATCCCGTCGGATCTGATTGAAGCATCAAGGCTGGATGGAGCGGGAGAGCTGCGGATTTTCTTCCAGTTGATCGTTCCGATCACGAAGCCCGTATTTGCTGTACAGGGAATCTTAGCGTTCATTGGCGCCTGGAACAGCTTCTTGTGGCCTCTCATTATGGCAAACGATCAAAAGCTTTATACGCTTTCGGTGGGTCTGCAGCTTCTGAAAGGACAGCATGGATCTGATTTCGGCCTCCAGATGGCAGGCGCTGCATTTATGGTTGTTCCGATTATTATCGTATTTTCTTTCTTCCAAAAACATATTATTGAAGGATATACGATCTCTGGCATGAAATAAAATAGATAGAGTTTCTTAAGTAGTAGAAGGGGCGTAAGGAAATGGCAACGATAAAGGATGTGGCAAAGCTCGCTGGAGTCGCCTTGTCAACGGCTTCATACGCGTTAAGCGGCGACAGCAGAGTGAGTTCCAAGACAAGATCAAAGGTGCTCGATGCAGCAAGGCAGTTGAATTATCGGAAGAACGGATTTGCCATGGATTTAAAGCGGAGCCGCACCAAGACAATCGCTCTTATTCTGACGGATCTATCCGGCCCTTATTATTCCGAGCTGATCCGAAGTGTGCAGGAAGTCGCTTTAACCAATGGATATGATCTGATCGCCTGCAGCTCGATAGGGGGCAGAGATTCAACGGCGGTTAAATTTTTGAGAGAGAAAAGGGCGGATGGTGCCATCATACTTGCACCTAATATTCGGGATGAAGTTCTGATCGAGACCTCCGGTCCCCAATTTCCGATCGTCGTGATGGATCGTCCATTGTGCAGTGAATACCTGGTGAATGTGCTGGTTGATGGAGAGCAAGGAGGGTATACGGCTACCCGTTATCTGCTTGAGAACGGTCATCGGCATGTGGCGTACATCAGCGGTTCATCGGATTCGTACGATAATCATTTGCGTTATCAGGGGTATTTACGGGCACTTGCCGAGGCGGGGCTGGAGGAACAGTCGAAATGGCGTCTCAGCGGCAACTTCGTGCGCGAGGGTGGTTACAATGCGACCAAGATGATGATCATGCAGGGGTCGCTCCCGTCGGCCATATTCTACGGCAACGACGAGATGGCCATCGGAGGATTGAAGGCTTTTGAGGAAAGTGGCATATCGGTGCCTGATGATGTATCCGTCATCGGATATGACGATATTCAATTAGCCGAATACGTGAATCCGCCGCTAACCACCATCAAGCAGCCCAAGAGCGAGGCGGGATCGCTTGCAGCCCATTTGCTGTTTCAGATATTGGGCGGCGAATCCGTGAAGCAGTCTTATATGCTGACGACTGAAATGATGGAACGGGCATCTGCAGGGAAGAGCAAAGTAGAGAATTAATAGACCGGATTGGAGATGAGGAACTTGGCATGGATCACGTGTGATTTTTATTCCGAAACACTGAAACTGTCTACCGGCATCGAGGTTTTTATACCGCAAGCCGCTTTGATGCCGTACGGTTCTTCTTCGAAACTGCCGGTGCTTTATTTGCTTCACGGCCGAGGAGCGGATCAGACCGAATGGATGCGCAGATCGTCCATCGAACGATACGCCGAGAATAAAGGCATCGCGCTCGTGATGCCGGGCGTCGGACGAAGCTATTATATGGACATGGCAAACGGCTTGCCTTACTTTACCTTCCTGAGCGAGGAGCTTCCAGAGCTCGTTCCATCGTTTTTTCCGGTGTCCGGACGAAGGGAAGATACCTTTGTCGCCGGAATTTCGATGGGGGGTTACGGAGCGTTCAAGCTGGCCATGAGTTATCCGGATCGATATGCGGCGGGCGCAAGCCTGTCGGGCGGGCTGGATCTTGTCAGTCGTGCTGCAGGGCTGGGCTTTCAGGAGCAAGAAATTCGAACCCTCTTTGGCCGTGTCGATAGATTACGGGGGAGCCGGGACGATTTGTTGTTTTTGGCCACGGAATTCGCGGCATATACAGGCGATAAACCGATGTTGTATCAGTGTTGTGGGACCGAAGACTTTTTGTACAACGATAACCAAACCTTTAGACAATACGCGGACAGCCTGGGGCTTCACATCACCTATGAGGAAGAACCCGGTGGTCATGAATGGGGATATTGGGACCGTAAAATTCAGCGTGTGCTGGATTGGCTGCCCCTGCCCTGATTTTTTTTCGTCCGCATGTATAGAAACGTTTCGATTATATGCGCAGATAAGCGCTGATTCCCTTGTTTTTTAGAAAGTTAATTTTCAAGTAAAAATGCTTATAGAATATATGATTTTCGGGAAAACATGGATCGCTTCGGGAGAAATCAAAACGTTTCGAATTGACTATGAAGTGAACGGCAACAACAAAGGAGGATGGGAAATGGCAGACCAACAACTACTTTCTCTGGTAGAGCAGATGACGCTGGAGGAAAAAATTGCGCAGCTTATACAACTGGCCGTCCCTTTTTTCGAAGGCGCTCAAGAATCGGGGCAGATTACAGGACCGATGGAGTCGCTTGGCATCACCGATGAGATCGTAAGCAATGCCGGCTCCGTGCTGGGTTTGGCGGGTGCGGAGGAAGTGATAGCTGTCCAAGAAGCGCATTTGCGCAAGAATCGATTGAAAATTCCGCTGCTCATCATGGCCGATATCGTTCACGGCTTTAAAACAATCTTCCCGGTGCCGCTTGCCATGGGGAGCTCTTGGGACCCTAGCCTAGCGGAGCGGAGTGCGGAAATCGCCGCCCGTGAAGCGTCGGTATCCGGCCTGCATGTGACATTTGCGCCGATGGTAGACCTGGTGCGCGATCCCCGCTGGGGACGCGTGATGGAGTCGACTGGTGAAGACCCTTATTTAAACAGTGAATTTGCCAGAGCCTTTGTCAGAGGTTTCCAAGGGGATGACCTGAGCGGCGATCTCAACCGGCTGGCCGCTTGCGTGAAGCACTTTGCCGCATATGGAGCAGGCGAAGGCGGCCGCGATTACAACACGGTGGACATGTCCGAGCGTCAGCTGCGGGAATATTACCTGCCTGCGTACAAGGCTGCGCTGGATGAGGGTGTCGAGATGGTCATGACCGCCTTTAATACCGTGGATGGCATACCAGCTACGGGCAATAAGCGGTTGATGCGTGATGTGCTGCGCCGCGAATGGGGTTTTGACGGCGTGCTGATTTCCGACTGGGGTGCGGTCAAAGAGCTGATTCCTCACGGGGTAGCGGAGGACGAGGCAGAGGCCGCGTTAAGAGCCATCGAAGCGGGCGTGGACATCGAGATGATGACTTCCAGCTATGTTCATCATTTACCGGACATGGTACGCGAAGGCCTGGTAGACGAGAGTCTGATCGATGAAGCGGTGCTGCGTATTCTGTCATTGAAAAAGCGTCTCGGTCTGTTCGAGCGCCCTGTGCGGGGAGCCGATCCGCAGGCGGAACGGGAGATTGTGTTCTGCGAAGAGCACCGTCAAGCGGCCCGGGAGGCTGCGGCTAAATCCTGCGTGCTCCTGAAGAACGATTCCTTGCTGCCGCTGCGCGGTGAGCAGCGTGTGGCTTTGATCGGCCCGTTCGGTGCCAGCGGCGATATTCTTGGGCCATGGTCCTGGACGGGCTCGAAGGAAGATGCGGTGACCCTGGAACAGGGACTGCGCTCCAAGCTATCTTCCGGTGCCCTCACGGTAGCCGAGGGCTGTAACGTGAACGTCATGACCGGGCAGCAGTTGGATGAGGCGATGAAGGCGGCGAAGGAAGCCGACGTGATCGTGCTTGCGCTGGGTGAGGATTCCGAGATGAGTGGCGAAGCCGGCAGCCGTGCGTTCATAACTCTGCCGGAGCCGCAGCTCGAGCTGATTCGGCATTTGAAAACGCTGGAGAAGCCGATGGTTGCCGTATTGTTCAACGGTCGTCCGCTGGATCTGCACGGCGTGCTGGATGAGGTCGATGCCGTACTGGAAGCCTGGTTCCCGGGAAGTGAAGGCGGAGCGGCCGTAGCTGCCCTGCTTATGGGCGAAGCGAATCCTTCCGGACGTCTCAGCATGTCGTTCCCTTATTCCGTTGGGCAGGTGCCGGTATACTATAACCATTTTAATACCGGCCGTCCGAAGGATGCGCCCGATGCGCAGGTACGCTATGTATCGCAATATTTGGACATTCCGAATGAGCCGCTGCTTCCGTTTGGATTCGGCCTCAGTTATACGGATTTCCTCTATGGGAGCATGAACTTGTCGGCGGAAGAAATGTCCCCGGATCAACCTCTTGAAGTTACGGTTTCGGTAACGAATGCCGGCGATATGGCCGGTGAAGAAGTCGTCCAGCTGTACGTCCGGGACCGATCCGGTGAGGTCGTTAGACCCGTCAAGGAGCTGAAAGCCTTCCGCAAGGTACTGCTGCAGCCGGGCGAACGCCAGGAAATCACCTTTACGCTGACCGAAGAACAGCTGCGGTATCATCATTCGGATCTGTCCTTTACCAGCGATGCGGGTGAGTTCGACGTCATGGTCGGAAAGAACAGCCGGGATACGGAGACAAGACGTTTTCGGCTTCGGAAATAACACGACTAACATCATTTATGCAGAATAGGAAGTGAAACTTGTGACAGCCAATCATGTAATGCACGATGCAAAAGTTGTACTCCAGGCAGGAGAATTGACGTTTTCCTTTTTGCCTAGCGGTGATCTTTATCAAGCCACTTACGGCACGACGATGATTAATCAGCTGCTCTCCAATTCGATTGATGGCGCCCTCAATAATTTGTCTCTGAGAATCCATACTGAAAGCGGCATTGAGGCCGTTCCTATGCTCGGAGTACACTCCAACAGCGTGGTCACTCATGCGGATAACCGGATGATGTGGGAAGGCAGCGTCAAGGGAGTAGATTATAAGGTTCTGTTTACCCCAACGGATACCGGCGCGTGGTTCTGGGACATTCAGCTCCAGGGGGAAGGAATTCTAGCCGACGTCGTGTATGGACAGGATATCGGCATCGCCCATCCGGGCGCCGTTCGAACCAATGAAGCATATTTGTCCCAATACATCGACCATGCTGTATTCGAGCAGGAAGGTCAGGGGTATGTCGTGTGCTCCCGTCAAAATCAGCCGCAGGGAGGCGTATTCCCCTATCTTCAACAGGGAGCGCTGACTTCTGCGGTCGGGTATGCAACGGATGGCTTTCAGTTTTTTGGCCTTTCCTATAAAGAGACGAATCAGGCGGAGGCTTTATCCAAGGAGAGCCTGCCGAATGAGGTATATCAATACGAGTTTGCCTATACGGCCCTGCAGTCCCCTCGCGTACCGCTTAGTGGCACAACCCGGTTCGTATTTTACGGCTTGTTTAAAGAGAATCATCCGGATGCAGTCACAACACTGGAATTCCAGGATGAGCTTCAGGCTGCATGGCAGCAGGTTGAAGCGTCCCGCTTGACGGAGACGGGCAATCCGCTGCCTCGGATCGAGCGATCCGAGCGTTTCGGGGAGCCTCTGCGCACATTGCCGCTGACGGAAGACGAGCTGAACAATTTGTACCCTGTACGCCGCCAAGAGGAGCGTGACGGGGAAGAACTGCTCTCGTTCTTCACGGATACTTATGAACATATTGTCATGAAGGAGAAGGAGCTTCGCGTAGAGCGTCCACATGGCCATATCTTGATGAGCGGCAACAATGTGAAACTGGGCAGTCCTGTCATTACGACAACCTCTTACATGTATGGTGTGTTTAATTCCCAGCTGGTGACGGGGAACACGAACTTCAACAAAATGATGAGTCATGCGCGGAATGCACTGAACGTGCCTAAGACATCCGGTCAGCGGATTTATGTGGAAATGGACGGCGAGTATCGTCTTCTGACGATGCCATCCTTGTTCGAGATCGCCTTTAACTATGTGCGGTGGTACTATAAGACCGAAAGCGACATGCTGATCATCACCAACTTCACGTCTGCTGCGGCATCGGAGGTTACGCTTCAAGTCCGTTCCGAGAGCGGAAGGGCTTATCGTTATCTGGTCACTATGCAGATCACGATGGATGTCAACGAATACGAAGTGCCTTATCATATGGTTCAGGAAGACGGTATTCTGACGTTCCGTGCCGATTCGTCTTCACTCAGTTCTTCTGTGTACACAGATTTGCATTATCGTCTTGGCGTGACGGGAGCCGATATGCAGGTTAAGGATGAAACTTGTCTGGCAAGCAACACCGCGTCTGGCAGTGCTTCCTTAACAGTACTTGAGCTTGGCGAGAGTGCGGAATGGACCATGACCGTACAAGGCAGCCTTGATGCAGCGAACGCTCCGCTTGCGGTGCGGGAAGCTGATGAAGAGATTGCAAGCTACCGCTCATTCTATGCTTCCGTCATGAACGGGTTCCATCTGAGTCTGCAGAATGGACAGGAAGAAGGCTTGTTCAAGGTGAATGCGCTCGCCTGGTGGTATACGCATAACATGCTCGTTCACTATTCGGTACCGCACGGTCTGGAACAATACGGCGGCGCTGCGTGGGGAACGCGCGATGTGTGCCAAGGGCCTGTTGAATATTTCATGGCTACGCATAAATATGAGCAGGTACGCGATATCCTGCTAGAGGTGTATTCCCACCAGTATGAGGATGACGGAAATTGGCCGCAGTGGTTCATGTTTGATCAATATGCCCATATTCAGCAGGAAGAGAGCCACGGCGATATTATCGTATGGCCGCTTAAGGTGCTGGGCGATTACTTGGCCGTCACACATGATTACGACATATTGGATTCGGTTGTTCCTTACACCAGAAAGCACAGCTTCGATTTTACGGAGCAGACGTACACCGTGCTTGAGCATGTGAAGAAGCAAATGGCCTATATTCAAAATCATTTCCTTCATGACACTTATCTGTCTTCTTATGGAGACGGGGACTGGGATGATACGCTTCAGCCGGCGAACGCGCAGCTGAAGCAGTTCATGGTCAGCAGCTGGACGGTAGCTTTGACCTATCAGACCTTGAACCAGTTCTCCCGCGTTATGGAGCGTGTGGACCAAGCGATGTCCGATGCGATAGGGGACCTCGCGGAAGGAATCCAGCAGGATTTCAATACGTATATTCTGAATTCTGAAGTGATTCCCGGCTTTGTCTATATGGAGAGCAAAGAGCAGAGCAAATTCCTGCTGCATCCGTCCGATCAGGAAACGGGAATCCAGTACCGCCTTCTTCCGATGACGCGCAGCATGATTAGCGAGCTGCTGACGCCGGAGCAGGCAGCAAGCCATTATGAGATCATCCGTGAGCAGCTGTTCTGTCCGGACGGCGTGAGATTGATGAACCGTCCAGCCGTATATGCCGGGGGCGTTAGCACGCACTTTAAGCGGGCGGAGCAGGCGGCGAATTTTGGCCGGGAGGTTGGTCTTCAATATGTGCATGCGCACATCCGTTATGTAGAGGCGATGGCAAAGCTCGGCAAGAGCAGTGAGGTTTGGAGCGGGCTTGAGCGTATTAACCCGATCGGCATTACAGAGGTTGTGCCAAATGCGGAGCTGCGTCAGAGCAATGCGTATTTCAGCAGCTCGGACGGGAAGTTCAACACGCGCTATGAAGCGCAGGAATCGTTTGATGCGCTGCGGAGCGGACGCGTGCCTGTCAAAGGCGGATGGCGGATTTATTCCAGCGGCCCGGGGATCTACATGAACCAGCTGATTTCCAATGCGCTTGGCATTCGCGAAGCGGGAGGAGACCTGGTGATTGATCCGGTCCTGCCGAAGACGCTGGATGGCCTGGAGTTCCAATTCAATTATGCGGGGAAGGCGGTAACGTTCATTTATCACGTGGATCGCGCCGAGCGGACCCGTATCACAATTAACGGGCAGGATGTGGCAGCGGATGCCATCCGGAACCGATACCGTACAGGCGGCGTTCGTATTGCAGGTGCGGATTTCAAACGATTGGCCGGAGAGGGCGACACCGGCTGTGTCGTGGATATTTACGCCTCTATTCATGAACAATAAATCTTGACCCGTGAAACTCGTCTGCAAGAAGGCTAACTGGTCTGATATAATAGAGGGAATGGTTATCAAAGCGAGGGATGGCGATGAAGACCCGGCAAGAGACATTGACCATCCGGTTCTCCGAGATGAAAGATGCTGCTGCACTCATGGAACTCGACGAACTGGTATGGGATCGCAACACGGCCCCTGCCCCATTGGAGTGGACCTCAAGAGAACATTATCTTCTGCATTGTCCGCCAGGCACACAGCTCGTGGCGCTGCATGAGGAAGAACTGTGCGGTTACATCGGATTCCGGTCGCCCACAAGTCTTCACAGTAATCGTCATGTACTGGAGCTGAACATAGCGGTTCACCCTGCTTATCAACGGCAGGGCATCGGACAGCGGCTGATCGAGGCCGTGAAGGATATGGCGCGCGTGGAAGGCATTTCGAAGCTGAGGCTGCGGGTGCTGTCCAGCAATCCGGGCGCACTCTCTTTTTACAGGAACTGCGGGTTTCAGGAAGAGGGCAGACTGATTCAGGAGTTCTACGTGGATGGACGTTACGTCGATGATATCTTAATGTGTTGCTTCTTATCATGATCACATCATGATATCCCTCTAGGCCGGTTAACGGGCAGCAGAGAGATGGAGTTATAGGTTTGAACAGTCCGGCAGCTTGCCGGGCTGTTTCGTATGTTAAGGTCAATCAGGGGTTTCTGGTTGGCCTTATGTTATTTGGCCCGCCGCTTAAATGGCTTCTGGACAAGGGCACAGGCTATTGCATATAGTAGATGAAAAGAAAAGAAGGCGGAGGTTATTTTCCATGACCATGGGCATTGTATCGCTGAATGTGGGAAAGCCTGTAACGGTTGATTACCTGGGAAAGGACCTGTCTACGGGAATTTATAAGCAGCCTGCGGAAGGCCCCTTGTTCCTAAGTACATTGAATTTCGAAGGGGATGGTCAGGCTGATCTCGTCAATCACGGCGGCGTGGATAAGGCGGTGTGCGCGTACCCCTCTGAGCATTATCCTTATTGGGAACGCTCTTTGGGCAAGCAGATGGAGTATGCTGCATTTGGCGAAAACCTGACGCTGCGGGGGATGCTGGAGGATCGGGTCTGCATTGGGGATGTATACCGGATAGGCAACGCGGTGGTGCAGGTCAGCCAGCCCCGGTATCCATGCTTTAAGCTGTCGCAAAAGCATGGCGTTAAAGATATGCCGGCAAGAGTATTGAATACGGGCTACAGCGGGTTTTACTTTCGGGTCCTGGAGGAAGGGAATGTCCGCGCCGATTCCGTGGTCGCTCAGCTTGAGTCTCATGCTTCCGGCATAACGGTGCTGGACGTGCTCCAGATGATGAAGGATGGACGGAAGGATGAACGCGGGTTGTTCCGCATGCTGGAGATCGATGTGCTGTCAGCCAGCTTGAAGGAGCAATTCGGTAAATGGCTGAAGACCCTGCGGGACAACGAGGAGTGAGACGTGGGCTCCCAGCCAAGCCAGGTCCTCGCCTTGAACATATAGACAACAAAAACCGGCTTGTGTCCTTATCGTAGGATACAAGCCGGTTTTATTTCGGATTAAGGGTTACCTCATCCGCTTCCATTCGCTCTGAATCATGCCGTAGACCGCGTGGTTGACATACCCTTGAGGCAGCTTCTCGGCTTCCCTTATGACTCCCTCCAGCACAAATCCCAGCCGTTCCGGAATGGCCCGGCTGCGATGGTTCGCCGTTGCACAGCGGATCTCCACTCGGTTCAGGCCCATGCGCATCAGCGCGTGATCCGTGAACGCCCGGCATGCGCTTGTCATCAGGCCTTGCCCCGTAAAATGCTGATCCAGCCAGTATCCGATGCTGACGGAGCGGTTGCTCCAATCAATCTCATGGAACGAGATGGTGCCCGCCAGCTCCTCGCGGACCCAGATGCCGGCCGAGAAGCCGCCATTCTCAGCCGCTTGCTTCATGGCGCCTTTGATATAATTGACGGTATCGTTGACCTCGGTGACGGCATCCACCCATGGGAGCCACTTGCGGAGACGGTCCCGAGACCGGTCGGTAATCTCGAACATCGCCCGTGCATGCTCTATGGCAAGGGGGCGTAATTCAACATGGTCATCTAATGTGTATCCAAACATACGGTATCTCCTTTGTTCTCCATGGTGAAGTGTATGTAGCTTTAACGAGTCCGCTTCACTTTTTGCTCTAATGCGTAAATATCTTCTTCAAGGGAAATCATGCGCTGATTGACCACCGTTCTGCAGTCGCTTAGCGCTTGATTGTATAGATGCGGCCCTAAGGTCTCCATGAAAAAATCAAGAATCCCTTCCGCAGCCAGATGGCCGAGGGTTTCGCCGCGCTCCGTTTCAAAGTATTCCTGAACCCGTTCAACCAGCTGTTCGCGTTGTTCTTTGGGGAATTTGCTAGGTTTCATATGATGATTGCAGGCCTCCTTCCATCGTTGTTTTTCTCTCCATGCTACCCTATTGAAAAGCCCCCGTCAAAACGATTCTCACCGGCATTTTCGGCTGTGGGAGGATCCTCTGTATGCAGGTTAGATGCTGGGAGCAGGCTGCTCGCTGGAATCCTCATCCCAAGTCGGCAACTTGCGGCACGGAAGTGCCGAATTCCTTGAACAATCACGGCATTACAGGTATATTTAAGGGAAACACGTTTATACAGGAGATAGACAGAAATTACAGGACGAAAGGTTGATCAACGTGGAGAACCATCGGGGCACCCCCTCCAATTTCATAAAAAATGTTATTACCGAAGACCTGAAGTCCGGTAAAGTCAAGGAAATCGTTACCCGCTTTCCGCCGGAGCCGAACGGCTACTTGCATATTGGACATGCCAAGGCTATATGGATCAATTTCACGCTGGCCGATGAATTCGGCGGACGGACGCATTTGCGGTTCGATGATACGAACCCGGTGAAGGAAGACATTGAGTATGTTAACTCCATCAAGGAGGACGTGAAGTGGCTCGGATTCGATTGGGAAGAGCTGCGGTACGCGTCCGATTATTTTGAAGAGATGTACAATCGCGCAGTGCTGCTGATTAAGAAAGGGAAAGCTTACGTGGATGACCAATCCGCTGACCAAATTCGCGAAAAGCGCGGAACCCTGACCGAGCCTGGGCAAAATAGCCCGTACCGGGATCGCAGCGTGGAAGAAAATCTGGATCTGTTCGAGCGGATGCGCAAAGGGGAATTTGCCAACGGCGAGCGCGTGCTGCGCGCCAAGATCGATATGGCTTCGCCGAACATCAATTTGCGGGATCCGGTCATCTACCGTATCTCCCACGCGCATCATCATAATACAGGCGACAAGTGGTGCATCTATCCGATGTACGCTTTTGCCCATCCGCTGGAGGATGCCATTGAAGGGGTTACGCATTCCCTGTGTTCTCTTGAGTTTGAAGATCAGCGCCCCTTCTATGATTGGGTTGTGGCGGAATGCGAGATGGACAGCACACCGCATCAGTACGAATTCGGGCGTCTGAACGTGGCGCAGACGGTTACGAGCAAACGGAAACTGAAGCAGCTCGTAGACGAGAATGTGGTGGACGGCTGGGATGATCCGCGCATGCCGACGATCTCCGGACTTCGCCGTCTGGGATACACGCCTGAAGCCATTCGCAACTTCGTGTTTGAGACGGGAATTTCGAAGGCGTACGGCACGGTGGACCGCCAAGTGATGGAACACTTTATCCGTGAGGACCTGAAGCTGAAGGCGCCGCGCACGATGGCTGTGCTGGACCCGCTGAAGGTGGTCATTACGAACTATCCTGAAGGCCAGACGGAATGGCTGGATGCCGAGAACAATACGGAGAATCCGGAGATGGGCGTCCGCCAGATTCCGTTCTCGCGCGAGATCTATATCGAACAAGAGGATTTCATGGAAGATCCGCCGAGCAAATATTTCCGCTTGTTCCCTGGCAATGAGGTGCGTTTGAAGCATGCGTATTTCATTAAGTGCAATGATGTGATCAAAGACGAGAACGGCAAGGTCGTTGAGATCCACTGCACGTATGATCCGGAGACGAAGAGCGGTAGCGGCTTTACCGGACGCAAGGTGAAGGGAACGATTCACTGGGTGGAGGCCACGCAGGCCGTACCTGCCGAATTCCGCCTGTTCGAACCACTGTTCAAGGACGAAGAGGAAGAAGCCGAATTGGTACCAGAGGTTGCAGGCGAAGCGGAAGAAGCAGCTGCCGAGAAGTCCTTCCTGGACGACATCAATCCGAACTCGCTGCAAATCGTGCAAGGATTCGTGGAACCGAATATGAAGGATGCTGCACCGCAGGACAAGTTCCAGTTCTTCCGCCACGGATATTTCAACGTCGACTCGAAGTATTCGCAGCCAGGGCGTCCGGTATTTAACCGCGTAGTCTCCCTGAAGAGCTCGTTCCAGCTTCCGAAGAGCTAATCAAGATTGCAAATAGAAATGGAGGCATTGAAGGGGAGAAGAGTCTCCCGTGCCTCCCTATAACGTAAACAAGACTCGAAGATTCCGTTACAGGATTCATTCGAGTCTTGTTATATTTACGGTGATACCATCTTGTCATTTGAATGGCTTCTCATACGGACCACGTTCTAACTCGCAGCATACTCCTCGATCTCGTCGCCTTCGGGATCGTCCGGATGCAGCGGCTGGTACCCGTGCTTGCGAAGGTTGTACCACATCCAGCCAAAGCCGATAGCACCCACAATGGCAAGCATCGTACCGGTCCGGTACATGATCTGCGCCCCGAAGTTCTGGAACATCCAGCCGCCGGCGAGACCGCCGATGACGCCGGATATGCCGCTCCAGCTCAAGGTATAGATCGCTTGTCCGGAAGCGCGATACGGCGTGGGCACAAATAGCATCGTCAGCTGAACGCCAACATAGAAATAGCCGCCGAAGGTTACGCAGTGCAGCAACTGGATGAAGGCCACCTCCAGTGCACTGTTGGCTTCCGCCATCAGCAGCCAGCGGAGGGCGAAGAGCAGGCTGACAATCGTCAGGCAGCCGACCAGGACATTGATTTTCCGTTTCAGGAAGCGGTCAAACAGAATGAAGATCACCACTTCAAATATCGAAGAGAAGAAGATGGCAAGGCCCACCATCTGCTTGGTACCGCCAAGCTCCAGAATGTATAGGGACATAAAGGTGTTATTGGCTGTGTTCGGGATGGATACCATGATGCCTAATAGAATGAACCAGACAAAATAGGGGTTCAGGAACAGTCTGCTGAGTCCTTTGAGGCTAACCGATGCCGACGCCGTTGTTTTCTGGATGGAGGGCAGTGTGAACATGAACAACGCCGCCACCAGCAGCATGACCGAGAACACGATGGAGATGCGTCCCGATCCGAGCCGGTCGATGACAGGTCCTGCAGCAATTGCCGTCAGCGCCCATCCCAGCGATCCCCATAGCCGGAACGAGCCGAATTTTTGCTGCGTCCCCTCAATATAGGTTAGAATCAGCGAATTCGTCTGCGAGAACATCGGAGTCTGGAAGAAATAAAAGAAAATCATCGTCATGTATATCATTGCATAGGTATTCGCCTGAAATACAAGCTGGACCAGCAGCAGCGTACCGGTCATCATGATCAGCAGCACGCGTTTGATGTTGGCCGCCCGGTCACCCCAGAATCCCCAGAACGGATTTGCGAAGATGGACACAAATGGCGCGATTGCCATCAGGCTGCCGATTTCGATTTTGCTCATGCCGATGTCTTGCAAATATAACTGGAAAAAACCGGTGAAGATGACCATGGTTCCGTAAATGAAGAAGTTGAACAGCTTGAGCGATGTCAGCGAAGGTTGAGCATTGTCCATATTCCGCAAGTAGGTCATTCCTTTCAAACCGAATACAATCCAAAATCGCGGCGACATAGGAAGCCGCTTTCCTTTCAATGTATCATGCATTGAAAAGGGATACAAACCATCTTTTAAATGATTTTCCATTATTCTGGTTATTAATCTGTAAACTGAATCAACTTTTTTTACAACGTGTAAGAAAGGCGGGTAGAACATATGAGCGATCACTCCCTAGATGTTGGCCTTTCGCCAGATCAGGTGACAGGTATCGTGCTTGCAGGTGGAGCCTCCCGGAGAATGGGGAGAAACAAGGCGCTGTTGCCTATGGAGGGAATGAGTTTGATCGAGCGAACGGTCCAGGTGCTTGACAAAGTTAGCGGACGGGTAATCCTATCCACGAATGTCCCGGCCGCTTATCAATTTCTTGAATTGGAGTGCATTCCCGATCTCTATGTCGGGCAAGGACCGATGGCGGGACTTCATGCAGCGCTCAAGTCATCCCAAAGCACATGGAATATGGTTGCTGCGTGTGACATGCCTTATATCCATGAGCGTTTCCTTCGGGGACTGCTGGATCTGGCGAACAAGCAGTACGCAGCCGACGCTGTAATCCCCGTGGTAGAGGGCAGGATGCATCCGCTGCTGGCGGCATATCGCAAAGAAACCGTAGAAGTCCTTGAGCACAGGCTGATCAAGGGACAACTGCGCATGGTGGAATGGGTGCAGGAGCTGAATGCCGTCTTTGTGCACGAGGAGCAATTAGAGGCAATGACGGGCCTTGATCCGCGCAGGATTTTATTTAATATGAACACGCCTGGGGAATATGAGGCAGCAGGCGGCCTGCTGAATTCCGACTTGTCTGAGGATAGATAGTAGAGTTTTATAGCGGCATCAAGGTGCAAAGCCCGTTGAAACCGGTACTCATCCTAAAAAAATAACCCCGCCAACTAAATGCTTGGCGGGGAATATTAATATATAACTGCGCGCTAGCGATAATAAATCTGCCATCGGCAGTATACGCGCAGCAGACGGGTTTATCCGCCGATCTGCGACATGCGCCGGACGGTGGGAGTATGGTTTTGTGCCTTTTTCTCGAGCGCGAGCGCCATTTCATGATTCAGCGGTTTATCGCCCAGCGCTTTGCGGAACAGGTTCGCCACCGCGGAAGGATCATCGACGACACGGCGCACGTTAAATTCGTCGGACCAGTATAGACAAGCCTTGATGTGGCCGTCCGCCGTCAGCCTGAGGCGGTTGCAGGAATCGCAGAAATGATCGCTGACCGGATGGATCAGACCGAAGGTTCCTGTAGCTCCAACCACCTTCATGTTGCGTGAAGGCCCATTGCCGGATGGTCCCTGCTCTTCTTGAATGGTCCACCCCGCCTCCTGGCACACTTCGGATACCCGGCTCAGCGGCAGATACGAATCTCGCCAGGCATCGGATGCTTGGCCGATCGGCATATATTCAATAAAGCGGACATGGAGGGGACGATCGAGCGTTAGAGCGATAAAGTCGCGAATTTCGTCTTCGTTGAAGCCCTTCATTAACACCATGTTCAGTTTGATCGGATCCAGGCCGGCTTCATAAGCGGCTTCAATGCCTTCCAGCACTTTATGCACCCGTCCGCCGCGCGTAATGCGCGCGTAACGCTCCTCATGAAGCGAATCCAGGCTGATGTTGATACGAGTGAGTCCCGCTTCCTTAAGCAGACGAGCTTTGGATGGGAGCATGATCCCGTTGGTGGTAAGTGATATATCTTGAATTCCTTCAATGGAAGCAATCATATGGACCAAGGATTCCAGATCCTTGCGCACCAGCGGTTCCCCGCCGGTAAGGCGTACTTTGGAGACGCCCATAGGGGCAAGGACGCGCACGATCGCTGCGATCTCTTCATAGCTCATAATCTGATCATGAGGCTGGAATTCCATTCCTTCTTCCGGCATACAATAGACACAACGAAGATTGCATCGATCCGTCACCGAGACGCGAATATAATCATGGACCCGACCGAAAGAATCTTTAAGCGGTTCGATCATGGAAATCCCCCTTTATAGCATGCATGGTCACATTGTAGCCATTCCCCGAACGGGAGTCAATGCGCCGTTTGGGTCATGACGGCAGGACAAGCAGCGGCAAAATGGCCATTCTTTTGTGAGAAGAATCACAGTAAACGCTTTCGGGATCCATTATATTGAAGCTGTGAACAAAAGCTTTCTCCCCTTGAAAGCGAGTAGTGACATTCTAGATTTCCGAAAGTTTCCCGATTTTTCCGAAATTTTCGGAAATCATTTCTAGCTGCTTTCATTAGGCGTTCATCTAAGATATACTGTCAAGGATATCACATCCAACAAGAAAGGTTACCAATAGGAGGTTCGATATGGCGATATCACCTGTTCAAACTTTGGAGGTGCCTGACGTCTGTCACAGATGGCTTGAAAACCGGGGGACGGTCTACGAGCTGCTGATTGATTTTTTGGGCAATTGGCCCAGCTTGTCTATGATTGCGGAATGGAGCCGCGGAAGTGGAATTAGCAAGGCTGCGGAGTGTTCGAAGGCCGGTACGGAACTGATGACATATTTATGTGGACGCTCACCTGAGGAATTGGTTCGGATTTGCGAATATGAAGGGGCGGAATACCGCCGATTGCTTCAGCAGTCCAAACAGCGTCAGGCAGCAGAGTCTCATTATACGAAGGATGGATGCGCTCAGGATTTAGCCGATTGTTATGCATCCGTCGGTATTGCCTTTAATAAACTGCACGGGGAAGCGGACGATCATATAGCCATTGAACTGGAATTTATGACACTGCTTCATGACCGTATGCTGAACAATACGTATTGTGAACATAGCATGCTGCAATTGATGGAGGTTCAAGAAAAGTTTCTGGAGGAGCATCTGTTGTCATGGGTGCCATCCCTCTGCAAGGATCTGAAAGGATCCACGGAAAGTCCGCTTTATCAGTCGTTATTCAGTCTGCTGGAGGAGTTCCTCGCACAGGATCTGAGCATGCTGAAGACGTGGAAGCATTCCAGGGAGGCTGTGCTGGTACATTAGCGAGCAAGACAACATCATAGTCGTCAACATCATAGTCATCAAAAAAAAGCCTCGATCTCCTATTCTAGGAAACCGGGGCTTTGCTGTTCTACTTAATCTTCGATTCTTTTCTTGCTGAACTTCATCAGGAACTCGTACACGATAGGTACCACCACGAGCGTGAGCAGCGTCGAACTGATCAGACCGCCGATAACCGTAATGCCGAGACCTTTCGAGATGATGCCTGCGCTGCTCTCCCAACCGAATACGAGAGGCAGAAGAGCGCCGATCGTTGCGAGTGCCGTCATCAGGATTGGACGAAGACGGGTAGCGCCGGCTTCAAGCAGGGCTTCGCGTGTGCTCATTCCTTCGCGCTCCATATGGATTACGCGGTCGATCAATACAATCGCATTGGTCACGACGATACCGATCAGCATGAGCACGCCCATGAGTGCAGACACATTCAGTGTCTCGCCTGTGACGAGCAAGCCGATAATGGCTCCGATGACAATGAACGGCAGCGAGAACAGGATGGCGAACGGTGCGAGACCGCCACCGAATGTAACCACAAGCACAAAGTATACAATCGCGATGGCTGCCAGCATGGCGAGTCCAAGCTGTCCGAAGGTTTCGTTGATTTGCTCGGTGACGCCTCCGAATTGGACGGATACGCCGTCTGGAAGCTCAAGCTTATTCACTTCAGTCTCCAGGTTGGTGGAGGCCGATCCTACATCGCTGGACAGGATGTCGGCTGTGACGGTCACAACCATTTTCCCGTCGATGCGCATAATGGAGTCTGGAGTCGTTCCTTTTTCCACCTTGGCCACATCCTTGATCGGTACTTCGATACCGAGTGGGGAGGTGACGGTTTCGTTCTCGATTTCCTTTATACTCTTATAGGTTTTGCTGTCCGTCTCAATGTAAACATTGTAGGTCTTGTCCTCAATTTTGACTTCGGTCAAGACTGGACGTTCCCGTACCGGAGACAGCTTCATTGCCAATTGTCCGGCTGTCAGGCCAAGGGAGCTCAGCTTCTCTTGGTCGGCAACCAGCGTATACTGCTCGAACGCTTCGGACAAGCTGGTCTTTGCATTGTCGAAGGTAGCGGTATCCTTGTTTGCGAGTTCTGCGATTTGATCAGCCACCGGCTTGATCTGCTCCAGAGAGTCGCCAAAGACGTTAACCGTTAACTGGCTGCCGCCAAAGCCGCCGGCCGCCATGTCCATATTGGACCAAGTGCCATCCGGTACTTCCTTGGCAAGATCCTCGACAAGCGCTTTTTTGACATCTTCAAAGTTTTTCGTGTCCGGGTCATACATAATATAGAACAATCCGGAATTGGCTGATCCCATACCAAGCGGATTGCTTCCGCCGATGGAGTACTGCATCGTTTGCACTCCAGGCTGATCCAGGATCAATTTCTCCGCTTTTAATGCGCGTTCCTCTACATCCTCCAGCATGACGCCAGGTTCAGGAGAATAAGTGACCATGGCATATTTGTCTTCCTGTTCAGGAATAAAGCTAACTCCAAGGTACTTCGTCAGGAACAAGCTTCCTGCCAATAACACGATGGCTGCCAGGAATGTAATGGCTTTGTGATTCAGCGTCCATTTGAGAATGGAACGATACCCGCGGGCCATTGCGCCAGGTTTCTCTGCATGATCATGTTTGTTCTTTAAGCCTTTGCGGAACAGGCTGTGCGCCATAGCGGGTACGAGTGTGACCGCCACGACCAGGGAAGCGAGCAGTGCAAAGACCATCGTCAATGCAAATGGCATGAACAGCTCTCCGACCATACCGCTAACCAGGGTAAGCGGCAGGAATACCGCGATGGTTACGATGGTGGAGGACATGATCGGTACAAACATTTCACGTGTAGCGGCACTAATGAGCTCTCGGCCTGTCAACTTCTCGGTCGAGAGGGACATGCGCCGGTAGATATTCTCGATAACGACGATCGAATCATCGACAACCCGGCCGATAGCAACGGTCATGGCACCGAGCGACATCATATTCAAGGTGATATCCATTTGTCTCAGGCACAGAACCGCAATCAGCAAGGACAATGGGATCGAAATGATCGATATAATCGTCGAACGGATGTTGCGCAAGAAGATCATAATGATCAGAACGGCGAACAGTGCGCCGAATAATGCCTTGGAGAGCATCGTATGAACAGAGTCTTCAATCGGCTTGCCTTGGTCCAGCATGATTGTCAGATCCATGCCAGGATAGAGGCCTCTCAATTCTTCGGCCTTGTCTTTCACCTGATTGACAACATCAACCGTATTGGCGTCGTTGGCTTTCACGATTTGGATACCGATCGATTCCTTCCCGTTGGTGCGGGAGATGGATTCCGAGGTTCCGATAACTTCAATCTTGGCAATCTCGCTGAGTTTCACTGTTGGAATGCCGGTCGGAACGGCAGGAGCACCGCTTGGTCCGCCAGCAGCCGCACCGGCTCCAGGAGCGCCTTGTTGGCCTGCCCCAGCTGCATTACCGGAAGGCTGCTGCGGTGGTTGTTGACCTGTCCCGGCATTCGGAGCACCAGCTCCGGCAGATGCATCTGCACCACCGCCACCCGGAATAACCGGAATGGCGATATTCTTCAGATCGTCAATGCCGATGATGCCGCCATCAATAGCAACGGCCTTCTGCGATTTTTCCATTTCGAACATGCCGAGCGGAACGTACAGCGCTGAACCCTGCACGATTCCTTTGACGGTATCCTCCGTCAGGCCAAGCTCGTTCAGTTTGTTCTGATTAAACTTCAGCTGTACTTCGTTCACGAATTGTCCGGCTACCTGGATGGAAGCAACTCCGTCCAAATCCTCCAGCTCCGGAACGATGTCGTTCTCTGTGATGCGTGTCAATTCATCCAATGCCATATTGTCTTTGTTCGCAATACTTAGGGAGACAACCGGCATGGAGCTCATGCTGAATTTGGATATGGTAGGTTTCTGGGCGTCATCAGGCAGCTTTACCTCGTTAATGGCTTCACGAACAGCAGCCGTAGCGTTGTCCAGATCACTACCATAATCAAACTCAACCATGACATTGGCTGCATTCTCCATGGAAGTGGAGGTTACGGTTTTGACGCCGTCAATATTGCGGAGTCTCGTCTCGAGCGGTTTGGTAACATCCTCCACAACACCTTCAGGAGCTGCACCCGGATAGATCGCGGTAACACTTAAGAACGGGACGTTAATATCCGGAATGGTTTCTTGCTTCATCGTCAGTCCGCTGTATAATCCTCCGAAGCTGACGATGATGGTCAGCAGCCAGATCGCAAACTTGTTGCGCAGCGAGAAATTGATAATTCCTTTCATTAGGCGATTCTCTCTCCTCTCCAAAACTCTATGTCTCTAACTTGGACTAATTCCCCTTCATCATTCCACCGGGTGTAAGATAGCTTTCGAGTACAGTCACAATGGTGCCCTTGAGCTCCGTAAACAATGCTTCAAGGTCCTCGATCCCATCCAAGTTGGCAAGCATTCCTTTCAGAACGGCTCGGCTAGGCTGAAGGGCAAGCAGCTCCTTCTCCATAATATTGAGCGACTCCATCGCATCTTCCCGGACATCCGGCTCCACCTGGATCCTCTTAAGCTCATTCTTCATCGTCTTAATAACAATGAGAGGGTGACGCTGCGTGCGCATGTCGGTTTGGCATACTTGACCCAATTGCCCAACCGCCTCCATTGGGATCAGGGGTTCGGGCCGTCTGCGCAGAATACTGGCTACAATATCATCCAGCAGCTGGATCTGATGATCAGCGATGATTCCCACATTCAAATGAAATCCCGGCATGAACAGGAAACGGATATAAGAACCGAGCATACTGCCCATAAACATGCCGATCTCCATCGTATACGGCTCTACGTCCGGTCCATAAATGGTTTTCAGCTTATTGTTAAACCACTGCAATGTAGCCAGCATTTCCTGCCGCATGTTTTCCTTGTCGAAAGGCGGTTTCCCCGGCGGCATTTGATCATGGAATTGCTTCAGGAGAAATTCCCGGATCTCCAGAAAATGGACCAGAAGCACTTCCGTCTGCTTGCGCAGCTGCTCCTTAGGTGCAAGCAGCGGATCTTGATCGACCCGGAGAATCTCATCTTTAATCCTGCTTGCGATAAGCTCGTAAATGCTCTTTTCCAGTTCCTCTTTGGATTTGAAATGAAGATAGAGGCTGCCTTTCGACATCCCGCATACTTCGGCGATTTCCTGCATGGAGGTAACCGAAGAGCCCTTCGCGGAAAACAGCTGCATCGCAGTGATGAGTATTTGCTGTCGTTTTTCTGCCGTTTTATCAGCCAATCAATAGCTCACCTCGCTTGAGAACTTTTCGGTTCTTAGATTGACCATGAGGTCGAGAATTATTATATATGAAAAAGAACGACCGTTTCAACTTTACTACGGTCGTCCCTTTTCATGGGTTCTGAAAACATATGAAATTTGTTGAAATTATTTAACTGATCAATTTCAGACCGACAGCCGAGCACAGAATCATGGCAATAAACAGCACCCGCCGCCACTCCTTGGGTTCCCCGAACAGGAACATCCCGGTGATCGCGCCGCCCGCCGTTCCGATTCCCGTCCAGATGGCATAAGCGGTACCCATAGGCAGTACGGTCATGGCATAAGAAAGAAGGGAGAAACTGGCGGCAAAAGATAAGGCCAAAATCAGTACATAGCGCCATCCCTTACGTTCCGACACGCCTTTGATACCGATAACGCCACCGATTTCAAATAATCCGGCAAATACAAGAGCAACCCAGGCCATTACTTGCTCACCTCCGGTTCTGCATGATCGCTGGTAATCAGTTTGAGTCCGACCACACCTGCCAACAGCACGCAGATCAGAAGCACCTTGAGCACTTTAAACGGTTCTCCGAAGAACAGCATTTCGGAAGCCACTGTTCCGGCTGTGCCGATTCCCGTGAAGACGGCATACACCGTTCCGACCGGCAGCCGTTTGGCCGCCTCGATAATAAGATAAAAGCTCGCTGTAATGGCGGCCACGGTTCCAAGCCATTCCCATGTGTTAGAGGAATGCTTCAAACCCATCACCCATATGATTTCAACCAATCCAGCAAGCAGCACATAAAGCCAGTTGCGATTCATTATGATTGTCACTCCTTTATGAAAATAACAGTAACCCCTCACTTACCGATTCTTATTCTCCTTAAGCCCCTTTAGCATGCGTAGAATAGGAGACATTAACTCTCGTGGTTATATCCCTGTTTCGTTACCCCTAACCAATACACGGGCCAAGCGGCCACAAGCCGTCTTAGGGCCCGTTCTTCTCCGCCGTATACGGTTTCCAGATGAATTCCGTCCAGCAAGGTCATGTAGGCAATGGCGGCTTTACGCGGATAACGAATAATGCGTCCGTGAACCGGGCAGCCTGCGGCAAGCAGTTTGGACAGGTTCTCCTCCTGCTGGTCCAGCAATGGATATACCATCCCCATCACTTCGTCGTACAGCGTGCTTGGCGGGAAGAAGGCCATCCGCAAGAAGAACCGGACTTCATCATCCATACGATAAGCTTGGAGACGGCTTTCAAGAAATCCGTGCAGCTGCTGCTCCAGCGGCCAATCCGCATGGCCGAGAAAATAGCCTACCATTAAGTCCTCTTGGCGCTGGAATACGTCCTGAAGCACCTGCAGAAACAAATCTTTTTTGCTGGAAAAATGGGCATAAATCGACGGTTTTTTGATTCCGCAGTCGTCAGCAATATGTTTTAACGATGCCCCTTCGTAACCGTTTTTGGCAAAGTGGGCAAGGGCGGATTGTTTAATGTCGACGGCACTCATAAGATTCCTCCTAACTAACGATCGTTAGTTATATTTTTAACAAATGGCGTTCGCATTGTCAATATTTTATTTTTGGGCATCAGGCCTTGTCGGCTCAAGCAGATCAGTCTTTAGTTCCTGGGGGAGATCATGTAGAATATGGTGTGACCAGCATCGTACATACATAGAGACAGAAACGATGAAGAACAAGGGGTAAACGATATGAGAAAGGGAATAGAGGCTGTACTGATTACCGCGCTTTTGTTCGCGTTTTATTATTTTGGCATGGATTATTTCGGGAAGACGACGGGGACCATTATCGGGATATTCTCTACGCTAACCGTAGTATCCATCGGATTCATGATTTTTATGGAGAATCGTCATCCCACCAGCACGTTGGCCTGGATTCTGCTCTTGGCGCTTGTCCCTATCGTAGGGCTTGTCTTTTATTTTTTGTTCGGACAGAACTATTTCAAGCGGAGAAAATACGATAAAAAGGCGCGGAAGGACGTGCTGGTATATACCAGCGAAGTGCTTCGGAAGAACACCCCAGACATCTCCTGCTTTAAGCCCGAAGTGCAGCAGCTCCTTCAGCTGTCTACCCGCCTTGCACGCACGCCGATTTCCTTCTCGAGCGATACCAAGGTGCTGACCGACGGGGAAGAGACTTTTGCGGCCTTGATTGCGGAGCTGGAACAAGCGGCGCATCACATTCATATGGAATATTACATTTACCGTCCGGATGCGATCGGAACGCAGATCCAGGAAATTTTGATACGGAAGGCGAAAGAGGGGGTGGCCGTTCGGTTTATGGTGGACGCCGTTGGCAGCTTGCAACTGCCGCCTTCCTTTTTGCAAGAGATGCGGGATGCGGGTGTACAGGTCGCCGTATTCGGCAGTCCCAAAACGATATTTTTCACGAGCCGCGTGAATTACCGCAATCATCGCAAAATCGTTGTTATTGACGGGAGTGTCGGATTCGTTGGTGGATTGAATGTAGGGGATGAGTATTTAAGCCGCAGCAAGGCATTCGGTTTCTGGCGCGATACCCACATGCTTGTTCGCGGAGAGGCTGTCAGAACGCTCCAAGTTATCTTTCTCCAGGATTGGCAGTACATGACAGGTGAGCAGCCGAGTGAACCCATCTATTATTCACCGGATTTGCTGGAGAACCGTGCCGGTGCCGTCCAGATTATCGCAAGCGGACCGGACAATGAGCGAAGAGCCCTGAAGAACATCTTCTTCTCCATGATTGTGTCGGCTCGTAAGTCGGTATGGCTGGCTACGCCTTATTTTATACCGGATGAAGACATATTCACCGCGCTCAGGGTTGCTGCCTTGTCCGGTCTTGATGTACGGATTCTGTTTCCGTCGAAACCGGACAAATGGCTTCCCTTCCTGGCTTCTCATTCCTATTTTCCGGCTCTGCTGGATGCCGGGGTAAGGGTGTATGAATATGAAAAAGGGTTTATGCACTCGAAGCTGCTAATCGTTGACGGCAAGGTCGCAACCATTGGCACGGCTAACATGGACATGCGGAGCTTCCACCTTAATTTTGAGGTTAATGCTTTACTCGTTCATACGGAAAGCGTAGGCAGGCTGGTATCCGACTTCGAGCAGGACCAGGAATCCGCTATCCTGTACGACCGCAATCATACCCGTAAAAAAAGAATCATGACCCGGCTGCTGGAGTCGGCCGCCCGGCTAATGTCACCTCTGCTGTAATGCGGTGGAGGTGGGGAACTCGTGGTACATACGGGCACTTCATGTGCGTACATACATCATATTGAAAGAATTCTAAAAGGTAGTGAAACCGAGCCATTTCTGTAGTTTGAACAGGATGTCCTTCATCCATGTCGTTTTTCCTTGATAAGCCTCGGCTTCGAGACTAAAGACTGCGCCTTCGTTGGACCATATCCGATGAAAGTAACGGTCCAGATCCCGGGTAAGCGGATGATCCTTAGGCGCGGCTATCCACAAGTTGTTTTCCAAATTGAGATCGGCCAGATTCCGCTGGGTGAAGTTGGTTGACCCGCCGGTAATCACAGACTTGCCTGTCGGTTTGGCAATGTACATGAGCTTGGTATGATACTGCTCTGTACCGGTGTTGTACCAGCGAACAGAGATGTTGCCTTTGGATTTCTTGATGAGCTCAGCGGCAGCCGGACGGTTAGGGATGCCGATCTTGTCCCGGCCGAAGGCATTCTGGTTCGGATCCAGGATGAGGCGGATATCAACGCCGCGGTCCGAGGCCTTAAGAAGCTGGTCCATGACTTTGCTGTCGGCCAGATAGAACATCCCCATCCAGAGCGTGTCCCCAGGCTGTGATTGCTCTATGGCTTTCAGAACATATTTATAGATTTTTCCTTCCGTCAAATAACGAACATCGACATCGTTTGCTTGATCAGAAGGTTGCATGTGTGGCTTGGAGTCTGGCTCATATTCCGGCAGTTTGATTCGGCTTGTAAGGTTAACGGCGGCTTGTTCAGCTGCAAGCATATCCCCGATGATGTCCCCACTCGTTTCGAAGGCAATGTTTGAATGGAAAGCGCTGGCGTCATGGATGTTGGCCGAAGTGACCAGCGCAGTGTTCTCGCTGATGACGATTTTACGGTGATTGGCCTTCACATTCAGCAGCTTCAGATAGGAGCGGACCGTAATATCGGGTGCTTCGCTTGCCATCAGATTGGGGAGTGTCCCTCTGCCCGACTGGCCAAACCACTGGAAGAACGTTCGCCATACAGCGGAATAGATGGGCGTGGAATCTCGAAGCCGGTTGACATCGGTTATAATTACATGAATCCCGGCTGCTTTCATGGCCTCGAATTCCGGCAGCGAATAGGAGCCATATCCGGTATTGACTTCATCGGAAATAAAGAAGATATCCATGTCGGGATATTTCTTCTTATGGGCAACCAGAAGATGAGTGAGTTCTTCGCTGACTTCAGGGAATATCTGACCTTTATGGGTGTAGCCATTGAACAGAAACATATCGATCACCAGGAACTTCCGGGATTCATCGATAATTTGACCGATGCGTGGTCCGATTTCGCGATCATGTATCGGTTGACCGTCCGGTCCGGGATAGGTCAGGTCGATCCACATTTTAACGTCGCTATGGTAGAGTGGGCTTTCATAAGAGATCCCCTTCGGTAGCGGCTTATGCGTCTGATAAATCATCACGCCGATAAGCCAGAGAATGAGAAGGGCCAGGCCGATCAAAATCGTGTTTCGTATGCAGAAGCCTTTGGAAGGTTTCCCTGGTACAAGCTTTGTACCTTCACGAGGTGTATTTTGATTTTCTGAAGTGCGCGTATGAAATAATTGGCGGAAACCCAAGATAGCCCATCCTCCTATCGCTACTGTTGTATAACGTTAATTAACATGAATGACCTGTCCTGACGCACTCCATGTTCTGCAGTTCGGATCGTATTCGATTTCGGGTTGTTCCTAAGATCTCAGGGTAGAATGATAGTCGAGAGGTTTGTTAGTTCAATACATGCGTAAGAATGGGTGAACACCGAGTTTATATTTTAGTTTGTAGAGGTACATATCATGCAGAGCTGGGACAATCTGTGGTGCCAATGATATGCTTATATATAGTTATTTAAGGGATGAGTGAAGTGGATAAGGAGGCACGGGATGAATTCAGAACATAAAGAAACTGCGGATAAACCTGCTGAAACCATTTCAGGCAGAGGATCGGAAAAACTTGAGGGCAGGCTGATGCCGGAAGTGCCCACGGGCGAGCGGAAAATAGAGCATGTACGCTTATGCTTGAATGAGGAAGTAGGCTCTGTGGGAGTAACCACCGGTTTTGAACGTTACCGCTTCCGTCACTCCGCACTGCCGGAAATTGACTTTGACGATATTAAGCTGGACACAACATTTCTAGATTTTTCCGTACGCACACCATTTCTAATCAGCTCCATGACTGGCGGAAGCAAGGCTACCGGAGAGATCAACAGACGTTTAGCTGAAGCAGCGCAGCGGCGCGGCTGGGCACTTGGGGTAGGCTCCGTTCGGGCCGCGGTGGAGAAGGAAGAGCTTGCTTCTACTTTCCGTGTCCGGGAGAGTGCGCCGAGCGTGCCGGTTATCGCTAACCTTGGAGCGGTGCAGCTGAACTATGGGTTTGGCCTTAACGATTGTCAGCGGGCGGTGGATATCGCGGGTGCGGACATGCTGGTTCTCCATTTAAACGGACTTCAAGAGGTGTTTCAGCCGGAAGGGAATACCCGGTTTGGCTGTTTGCTTGGGCGAATTGAGGATCTGTGCCGTACGCTTTCGGTACCGGTTGGCATTAAAGAAGTTGGCTGGGGAATCGATGGTGAAACGGCGCGGAGCCTGCTGAATATCGGGGCGGCCTTTATCGACGTGGCAGGTGCGGGCGGTACTTCATGGAGTCAGGTTGAAAAATTTCGCAGCCCGGATCCGGTTCGCCGCGCTGCGGCTGAGGCTTTCGCCGGTTGGGGCAATCCTACCGCGGAATGTATCGTGGAGGTGCGCGAAGCTGCGCCAACCTGTGCGCTTATTGGCAGCGGTGGGCTGCAGAGCGGCGTCGATGCGGCTAAAGCGCTCTCGCTTGGCGCCGATCTGGCAGGCTTCGGGCGTGGACTCCTGGGCTCGGCGGTCGAATCCGTGGAAGCGCTGGATCAGCGGCTTGCCCAGGTGGAGTTGGAGCTGCGGACGGCGATGTTCGGAATCGGCGCAGGGAATATCGATGCGCTGAAGTCTACCAACCGGCTGATTCGTGCATAAATGGCCGGAGTGATGGGCCCGGATCACATTCAACGATGGCAGTATATTCGTGTTGAAGTCTATCGGGTATCTGCTATAATTAATAAGATTGTTTAGCTGGCGATTCGTAGCTTCGGCGATAAGAACCAAAGCTGTGTAATACTTATAAATAAAGAAGTAAACCTAATAAGGAGTTGTCACATAAATGGCTTTAAAAGCAGGAATCGTCGGTTTGCCAAACGTCGGCAAATCAACATTGTTTAATGCGATCACGCAAGCGGGCGCCGAATCGGCCAACTATCCGTTCTGTACGATTGATCCTAACGTTGGTGTCGTGGAAGTGCCGGATGAGCGCCTCAACAAACTGACCGAACTGGTTCAGCCGAACAAAACGGTACCGACCGCTTTTGAATTCGTCGACATCGCGGGCTTGGTTCGCGGGGCGAGCAAAGGGGAAGGCCTTGGGAACAAGTTTCTTGCCCATATTCGTGAAGTGGATGCCATCGTTCATGTTGTTCGCTGCTTTGAGGACGAGAACATTACCCACGTTGACGGTAAAGTAAACCCGGTCAGCGATATCCAGACGATTAATCTGGAGCTGATCCTAGCGGATCTCGACAGCGTGGAGAAGCGGATCGATCGCGCGAAGAAGAACATGAAGGGCGGCAATAAGCAGTATGCTCAGGAAGTAGAACTGCTGGAGCGCCTGAAGGAAGCCCTTTACAACGATCAACCGGCACGCAGCGTGGAACTGAGCGACGATGAGAAGCTGATTGTTCGTGATTTGCACCTGCTGACATTGAAGCCGGTGCTATACGCGGCTAACCTGAGCGAAGACGGCGTTACGGAAGCCGACAGCAATCCTTTCGTGCAGCAGGTTCGTGATTTCGCGGCTGCGGAGAACGCACTCGTGGTTCCGATCAGCGCGAAGGTTGAAGCCGAGATTGCCGAGCTTGAGGGCGAGGACAAAGCGATGTTCCTTGAGGAGCTGGGGCTGGAGGAATCCGGTTTGAACCGTCTGATCAAGGCGGCTTACAGTCTTCTGGGATTGTACACCTACTTTACGGCAGGCGTGCAGGAAGTACGTGCCTGGACGATCCGTAAAGGAACGAAGGCTCCGCAAGCGGCTGGCGTGATTCATACCGACTTCGAACGCGGCTTTATCCGTGCTGAGGTCGTAGCTTACGATGATCTGGTTGCGGCCGGATCGATGAACGGCGCGAAGGAACGCGGACAGCTTCGACTGGAAGGCAAAGAGTACGTTGTGAATGACGGCGATGTGATGCACTTCCGTTTCAATGTGTAGGAATTGAAGTATTCAAAGGCCATGGCTCCATGTCACTTTGTGCATGGGACCGTGGTTTTTTTGAAGATATCATAGTGATGATCTGAGGAGTGCTGGACTTTCCCTGCGACAGGTGGATCACCCTCTGAATGGGAGCCAAACACGAAGGGAGAGATCCTTTCTTTCCGGTCAACTGCCTGCTAGTCAAATACGTCGTTTCATGGTAAAATAAAAAGTCGTTTACACTTCATTGTTGATGCGAAATGGAGTGCAAAAAGGCATATCTTCAGGAATATATCTTAGAGAGGTGAATTCCTTTGTTGGACCGATTACAATCCCTTGCGGACCGTTACGAGAAGTTAAGTGAGCTGTTGTGCGACCCCGATGTCGCTAATGACTCCAAGAAGCTCAGGGATTATTCCAAAGAACAATCCGATTTACAGCCTGCTTATGAGGCTTATGTTGAATATAAAAATGTAATTGAAGAGCTCGAAGCTGCCAAAACCATGCAGGGCGAAAAGTTGGATGACGACATGCGCGAAATGGTGAAAATGGAGATCGAAGAGCTTACCCAGCGTGAGCGCGAGCTGGCGGAGAAGATTCGGATCTTGCTGCTGCCGAAGGACCCGAATGATGATAAGAACGTCATCATCGAGATTCGTGGCGCAGCCGGCGGCGACGAGGCGGCACTGTTTGCTTCCGACCTGTACCGGATGTATACCCGTTATGCGGATACCCAGGGCTGGAAGGTTGAACTGATGGACGTCAACACGAACGATCTGGGTGGCTTCAAGGAAGTCATCTTCATGATTAATGGTCGCGGCGCCTACAGCAAAATGAAATTTGAGAGCGGCGCGCACCGTGTGCAGCGTATTCCGGCTACGGAATCCGGCGGTCGTATCCATACATCCACCTCTACGGTGGCGGTCATGCCAGAGGCGGAAGAAGTGGATATCGAAATCCATGACAAGGATATCCGCGTGGATACCTTCTGCTCCAGTGGTGCAGGCGGTCAGTCCGTTAACACCACCAAGTCGGCGGTACGCGTAACGCATATCCCGACAGGGATTGTGGCTACGTGCCAAGATGGCAAATCGCAGAACTCCAATAAGGATAAGGCGCTGCAGGTGCTTCGTGCCCGTATCTTTGATATGATGCGCCAAGAGGAAGAAGCGAAGTATGCCGGTGAGCGGAAGAGTAAAGTAGGTACAGGCGACCGCAGTGAGCGGATCCGTACGTACAACTTCCCGCAAAGCCGTGTAACCGATCACCGGATCGGACTTACCGTTCACAAGCTGGATCAAGTGATGAACGGGGAGATTGAAGAGATCGTTTCGGCGCTGACCCTTGCGGAGCAGGCTGAACTGATGGAAAAAGGAGTATAACGCTTTGAAGCGGACGATATTTGAATTGACGCCGCAGCGCAGCATAAGAGAAGCCTTTGTGGAGGCTTCTTCTTTTTTAGACGGCTTGCGGGTAATGGAACCGCAGCGGAATGCGCAGCTGCTGCTGGAGCATGTGCTGGGATTGTCGGGAACCTCATATTATATGGCACTCGCGGAGCCGTTTCCGGCGGACCGCCGCTACGCCCTGGAAGAAGCGATCAATCGCAAAGCCCAAGGCGTTCCTGCGCAGTATATTATCGGCGAACAGGAATTTTACGGCAGGCCGTTTGAAGTTACGCCGGCGGTTCTCATTCCGCGTCCGGAAACGGAGCTGCTCGTGGAAGCGGTGCTGAAGTATGGACGGGAGCTTACTCCGCGATCGTATGAAAGGCTACAGGCCATTGATATCGGCACGGGTAGCGGGGCCATCGCCATTACGTTGGCATTGCAGGAGCCGGCATGGGATTTGCTGGCGAGTGATATTTCGCCGGATGCGCTGGAGGTAGCTGCTCGTAATGCGAAGCAGCTGAACGCCTGTGTCGAGTTTCGGCAGGGGAACCTGTTGGAGCCATTCGCCGGCATGGCCCCGGACATCCTTGTCTCCAACCCGCCGTACATTCCTGCGGAGGATATTGAGGGACTTCAGCCCGAAGTCCGCGATTATGAGCCGCGAACGGCACTGGATGGCGGGCCGGACGGATTGAATCCGTACCGGATCATGATGGCGCAGCTGCCCTTGCTGTCAGCGCCGCCGCGGCTGATCGCCTTTGAGCTGGGTATGGGCCAAGCCGAGGATGTGGCAGAGCTTCTGCGGAGTGCAGGGCACTGGAAGGAAATCGTCACGGTGCCGGATTTGGCGGGGATTGACAGGCATGTTCTGGGAATTTTCCGTTAATTGTGTTCTGGGTGGATTTCTTTTAAAATAGATGATGGGCTGAGCCGATTAAATGTTTGTTGTCGTACAGATTGTTACCTTACCTCAATTGGCAAATCAGTGTGTACAGCTCCGGGCACAGGGGGACCAAAGCATGCTTCAGAAATTCAAGAAAATTGATTTTGTTATCGTTTTTGTACTGTTGATGCTGATGGTTGTCAGTATTACATCGATATATAGTGCCACGCTCGACAACACCGGATTCGAAAGACACCATATCAAGATGGGGATATTTTATATCCTTGGATTTGCAGCCTTTTTTGGGCTCAGTTTGATTGATTATCGGTTATGGAATAAATACGCACTGCATATATACATCGGCGGGTTATTAACCCTTTTGCTGCCTTCCTTCATCGGCCAGACCAAAAATAATGCCACAGGTTGGATTAATCTCGGTATCGTGGATTTTCAACCTGCGGAATTGTTTAAGCTGGTGCTGATCATATTTATCACCTATGTTCTTATCCGTAAGAATAAAACGAAGTTGTCCTTTTGGCGGGACATTGTACCGATTGGGCTCTTGACGTTTATCCCGTTTGCCGTTGTCATGGTTCAGAATGACTTGGGTAATGGACTGAGCTATATTGTCATCTTGCTTGGGTTGTTATGGATCGGGAATGTGAAATTTTCGCACGCTCTCATCGGGCTGCTGCTGGTAGCAGGCATCGCATTCGGTGGAGCACAGGCCTATATCCACTATCATGATGAAATCAAAGAATCGAAAATCATGGAGAGCCGCGGCCACTGGATGGAACGGATTGACCCATGGCTGATACCGGAAAAAGCAACGCCGAAAGCGAGTTATCATACGAACAATGCGAAGCTGGCCATTGCTTCAGGCGGTATGAGCGGAGAAGGGTATTTACAGGGAAGCTCCGTACAATCCTCGCGTGTACCTTATACGTATTCGGATTCAATTTTTGTGCAAATTGCAGAGGAATACGGCTTCATCGGTTCTTCCATTCTGTTGTTGTTATATTTCATACTCATTCACAGAATGATTTTGATTTCATTGGAAAGCCGGGACAAAGCGGGTCCATTTCTAATCATCGGCATTGTTGCCATGCTGCTGTATCAAATCTTTGAGAATATTGGCATGTTTATTGGGTTGATGCCTTTGACAGGGATTACGCTACCCTTCATCAGTTATGGTGGAACATCACTCATCATTAACATGGCATGTCTCGGGGTTGTCATGAGTGTGAAGCTGCATGGACAGGAAGTGGAGGAGGATATGCCTAATCCTCAAACGTACCGCTCTGCACCACCCAAACAGGCTTGATTTACGTTTATCGGATTTAGAATCAAAAGAGATGCTATCGAAAGCAGCATCTCTTTTGTATTTTTTGTTGGTATCCACAGAACGGTCCGTGAATTGTATTAGTGGAGGAAATCTTTTAGAATATTTCATTAGGGGCTAAGCACGGCCTGCTCCTTGAAACGCTCCATTGTAATGTCGCCTTTAGATTTTTTTTTAACGGATATCATCTGGATCAACGATAAGCAGCGTTAAACTTTCTTTTTGAATAATCGTTATATGCCTGTATAGGCAAACCGGGGGTTGGGGTTAACAGCTCCGGGCACAGGGGGACCGTAAAGAATGCTTCAGAAATTTAAGAAGATGGATTACGTTATTGTTTTTGTACTGGTTTTGATGATGGGCATCAGCATTACGTCGATATACAGCACAACCGTTGACACCAAATTCGAAGGCTCTCATCTCCGCATGATTGCCTTTTACATTGTCGGTTTCATTGCTTTTTTCGGAATCAGTCTGCTGGATTACCGGTTGTTGATTAAATATGCTAAATATATTTACTTGGGTGGATTAGCTGTTTTGGTCCTCGTTATGTTTATCGGTAAGGATATCAACGGGGCCCAAGGCTGGATTTACATTGGCGGACTCAGTATACAGCCTGCTGAATTGTTCAAGCTGATCCTGATTATTTTCCTTTCTTTCGTATTAGTGCGCAAAAACAAACCGCTGCTGTCTTTCTGGAAGGACGTTGTCCCTATCGGACTTTTGGCATTCGTGCCTTTTGCGCTCGTTATGGCCCAGAATGATTTGGGTAACGCGCTCAGTTATGTCGTAATTTTGCTGGGGCTGCTCTGGATCGGGAACGTCAAGTTCTCCCATGCGCTCATTGGGCTTGCGCTTGTGGCAGGCTTAGCCTTCGGTGGGGCTCAGGCCTATATTCATTATCATGATGAATTGTTGGAATCGAAGATTTTGAAGCCGCACTGGGTGGAACGGATTGATCCGTGGCTCTATCCGGAGAAGGCAACTGCCAAGGCAAGCTACCATACGACGAATGCGAAGCTTGCCATCGCCTCGGGTGGCATGAGCGGCGAGGGCTACATGCAGGGATCGTCGATCCAGTCGGGCAGAGTGCCATATGCGTATTCTGATTCCATATTTGTGCAGATTGCCGAGGAATTCGGTTTTATCGGATCTTCCGTTCTGCTTCTGTTATATTTTATCCTGATCCATCGGCTGATCCTGATCTCCCTGGAATCCCGAGAGCGTGCGGGGCCGTTTCTTATTATAGGAGTCGTGGCGATGTTCTTATATCAGATCTTCGAGAACATCGGCATGTTTATCGGCTTAATGCCGCTGACCGGGATCACGCTGCCCTTCATCAGTTACGGGGGAACTTCCCTTGTGATCAGTATGGCCAGTCTGGGTGTCGCCATGAGCGTGAAGCTGCATGGACAGGAAGTGGAGGAAGATATGCCGGATCCGCATGCCTATCGCCCGGCCGCTTCGAAGCAGGCGTAACTTGCGGGAAGCTCAATAATTGCCCTATCCCCAGCGGAAAAGTGTGGGGCACGGCAATCAGATGAACTGAATAACCGATCTTGGCGAAGATGCGATTCCCGTGGGAGTCGCATCTTTTTTGGTTCGTGCTGCATCAATCTATGATTTTTATATCAAATTGCTAGATTCTGCGTTTATATCTTTGTCCGGCGGACATACTGATAGCATCATAGAGATGTTCATAGAGAGGCGGCTGGCAAGATGAAAAATTATAGTGAAACCCTCCGTATTATCGTGAAGAAAATGGTTGTGCTCTTATCCTGTATGTTTATGGTCATTATGGCTTGGGAAGGACAGCAGATTGATGCTTCTGTTGTTGGCGGTCCGATCCCCGAGGAATCGATACGACTTCGCATTCTGGCGAATTCCGATAGCCCGTCCGATCAGCTGGTCAAACGAGAGATCCGTGATTCGGTCGTTGAGCAAATGCAGCTCTGGGTCCTGCAGCTGGAGAACCCGCAAAGCCTGGAAGACGCCAAAGAATTAACCCGGCAGCATCTTCCGGAAATCCGCCAATTGGTGGGTGAAGAGTTGAAGAAAAGGGGAATTACGTACAATTACACCGTAGAGCTTGGCGTCGTGCCGTTCCCGACGAAGTTATACGGGGGCACGGTGTATCCGGCCGGCGATTACGATGCGCTGCGGATTTCTTTAGGAGAAGGTCAAGGGCAGAACTGGTGGTGTGTCCTGTTCCCGCCGCTTTGTTTCATCGATGGTGGCAGCGGGGATGCGGCGGCGCAGCCTGTTGACACAGGTATCCAAACGGTTTCTGCTGAGGCTGGCGAAACTTCCCAAGAGGAAGCTCCGAAGAACGCAGGCGATAGCGAACCGGAGGTCCGCTTCTTCTTGTGGGATATGTTCCGTGGCATTTGGAACTGGGTGGTAAGCTTGTTCTAGGATTATGAGCGAGGTTGATTTTCAATCCTGATCGGGTATGATAAACTTTGATATAGAAGAGTGCTTTCTCTTTGGCGCGACTGGTTTGAATGGGAACCGGCACGGGACTGAAGAACGAAAAGCGCTTTTTATTTTGGGGCATAGGCAAAACTCGCACTGGAGTTTATATATTTCATATACAGAAAGTTTGGGATAGGAATGGAACAGAACGGGAACGGCATGGAACCTAACCAGCAGCGGGATAACGGCTTCCGCCAGGTTGGTGCAAAATCAACCCAAGTGTGGCACGTCTCGAACTCGCTCTCTAGGGAGAGCTTAAGTTTGGAGAATGAGGCAAAGCAGGCGCTTGGGGAAGCGGGGCAGGTGCTCGAACTCGGTGGAACGGTGGCCTTTCCGACGGAAACGGTCTACGGGCTTGGCGCGGACGCCGGCAATACGGAAGCGGTCGAGCGCGTCTTTGCCGCGAAAGGCCGGCCGTCGGACAATCCATTGATTGTGCATATTTCGGAGCTAGCTCAGCTTGACGGTTTGGTCCTTCATGTAAATGAGACGGAACGGGCGCTGATGGCAATGTTCTGGCCTGGGCCGCTATCGCTGGTACTGCCCGTTAAACCGGGTGCTGTCTCCCCTCGCGTGACGGCAGGCCTCGATACCGTTGCCGTACGGATGCCGGATCACAATGTGGCGCTGGCTTTGATCAGCGCCGCCGGGCGTCCGCTGGCTGCGCCGAGCGCGAACCGTTCCGGTCGGCCAAGCCCGACGCTGGCCAGCCATGTCCTGGAGGATCTGGCGGGGGCGATCGACGGCGTCCTCGACGGCGGCCCGGCCGGGGTGGGCGTCGAGTCGACGGTGGTGCAAGTCGGCGAAGACGGGGCCGTCACGGTGCTCCGCCCGGGCGGCGTCACGGCGGAGCAGCTTGCCGCGGTTGCGGCAAGCGTGCGCATGGACCCGGCGCTGCATCGCGCCGCCGGGGAGGCGGAGAGCCCGGCGCCGCGCTCGCCGGGCATGAAATACACGCACTACGCACCGAAGGGTGCGATGTGCGTGGTGCAGGGCCCGCGTGCCGACGCGGTGTCGGCACGCATCGCGGCCGAGCTTGAGGCGGCCGCCCGGCGCGGGGAGGTGACCGGCGTGCTGTCATTCGACGAGCACATCGGTCACTACCACGCGGACGTTGCCGTCTCGCTCGGCAGCCTGGCCGCGCCGGAGGAAGCGGCCCGCCGGCTGTACGCCGGCCTGCGCCGATTCGATGACGAAGGCGCGACCTTCATTCTGGCCGAAGCGTGCCCGGAGCAAGGCCTCGGGGCAGCCGTCATGAACCGGCTGTTGAAGGCCGCGGGACACCACATCATCGATGTGAATTGAGCTGCTGAATGAACGCTTTTGGCATCATTTACCCCTTGTCCGCATATGGTGTACAAGACCATGGGACTTGGGGGAATGGGCATGCTGGAGGCGTCTGTCCAATCGGGACAGCTTGCGGCGATTCTGCTGATGGCGGTTGCACTCGGGCTAGACGCATTTTCGCTTGGAATCGGAGTCGGAATGAGAAGCGGTATGCGCTTAGGCCATATGCTGGGCATCAGCTTCATGATCGCGTTGTTTCATATGTTGATGCCGCTGCTGGGCTTATTTGCCGGCCGCTATGTAGGCATGTTACTGGGTCACGTCACAGGGCTTGCGGCTGGCGGACTGCTGCTTCTTCTCGGCGGGCATATGATGTATAACGCCTGGCGGGGCGGAGAAGGACAGCGAATACATCCTACCGCATTTTTAGGCATGCTGCTGTTTTCGCTTAGCGTCAGCATCGACTCCTTCTCGGTAGGCGTTTCGCTCGGGATGTTTGTGGATGATGTGCTGTTGATCGTGATCTCCTTCGGGATGGTTGGCGGTTTGCTGTCCATTCTCGGCTTGCTGCTTGGCCGCCAGGTAAGCAATAAGCTGGGGGAGTACGGTGAAATGCTGGGCGGACTGATTTTGGTTATATTTGGTACCATGTTTATCTTCTGACGTTATATTTGTTACAATAAGCCCAAAGAACCTATTAACGGGAGGAACGGGACCGTGAAAAATATACTGTTTGTCTGCACGGGAAATACCTGCCGCAGTCCAATGGCTGAAGGCATGCTGCGCAAGCTTGCCAAACAACGGGGCATCCCGCTGGAAACGAAGTCCGCCGGTGTCTCGGCCGTGGATGGAATGCCGGTGTCCCATCATGCGGAGTCCATACTACGAGACCAGGATATCCAAGAACGCTTGGTGTCCAAACCGTTGACTGCGAATCTGGTGGAGTGGTCAGACTTGATCCTGACGTTGACCCAATCGCATAAGCAGTATGCTATAAGGCAGTTCCCGCACGCCGCAGACAAGATGCATACGCTGAAAGAGTTTGTTGAGGATGACCGACAGGTGCTGAATGATCTGCGGGAGCAGGATAGTCTGTATGCGGCGCTTGAGCTGGCCAGATCGCTGGGCCGCGACGTCAGCGACCGTGACCGGGAGCGTCTGATCGAGCTGCGCCAGCGCATTCCGAGCTTCGATATTTCCGATCCTTTTGGAGGCTCGCGGGAGGAATATGAGGCGACGGCTGCAGAGATTCGGACAGCGTTGTTCCGTCTCTTGGACAAGCTGGAGGCGGATCGGCATAACTAAGCCTTGCTTTGATCGATATGAAGCCTACCATTGGGCTAAAAAGCCACTTGCCTTTCACATGGTATTGCTTTAAGATGAAGTTGAAAAACAATGATCCGGTGTAACTGGCGACGAAGTGGATGAAACCACGATGGAGCATCGGAATATACGGCCGGTCGCCTGGGCAAAGAGCAATTGGAGCACAATACGTGCGCCGACTGCTCTTTTTTCGTCTTTTGCGCCCGATTTGGGTTATAATGAAACAAGCTAAAACGCAAAAGCGAACATACGAGGGGGTTTTTCATAGATGAAAATTGCATTGGGTACGGATCATGCCGGCATTCGTCTGAAAGAGGAGATCGTGGAAGTCATTCAGGGTCTTGGACACGAGGTGGAGGATCTGGGCTGCGGCTGTTCCGATTCCGTGGATTATCCCGATTATGCCCTTCCTGTGTGCGAGAAGGTAGTCTCGGGTGAAGCGGATCGCGGCATTCTGATCTGCGGTACGGGAATCGGCATGAGCATTGCGGCCAACAAGGTACCGGGCATTCGCTGCGCGCTGACACATGATGTGTTCTCAGCTAAAGCAACGCGCGAGCATAACGACAGCAACGTGATTGCGTTGGGTGAGCGTGTCGTCGGTCCTGGACTTGCTGCTGAAATCGTCAGCGCATGGCTGACAACGGATTTCAGTCATGGCGAGCGCCATATCGGCCGTGTAAACAAGATCAAGGCCATCGAGGAGCGTTACCTGAAGAATGAGTCGCGATAAGTGAACGCGTAATTTACGGCTGCGGTTATCGTGATAGGGGAATGAAGCATCTTCTGTGAAAAAAACATCGGGAGGACTGTGACATGACGGATATCTCCAAGGTTTCCTTGAACGAACAGACAGCGCGTATTGTCCGCGAACTGGCCGAAGCAGCCGTCTTAGGACCTAGTAAAGTGCTGGTCATCGGAGCCAGCACCAGTGAAGTGGTCGGACGCCGGATCGGTACAGGCGGCGCTCTTGAAACAGCGCAGCAGCTCCTTCAGGGCATTGCCGAGGTTCAAGCGGAATTCGGTTTCGCGGTGGCTTATCAATGCTGTGAGCATCTGAACCGTGCGCTTGTCATGGAACGCGAGCTGCTCGAGCGGCTGGGCTTGACGGAAGTGGCGGCTGTTCCCATTCCGGGAGCGGGCGGGTCGATGGCCTCCGCGGCTTACCGCAGCATAAATGAGCCTTGCCTTGCGGAATCGATTGAAGCACATGCCGGAGTTGATATCGGCGAGACGCTGATCGGCATGCACTTGCGGCGAGTGGCGGTTCCGTTCAGACCGACCGAGCGTTATATCGGTGAGGCGCGCGTAACCGCGGCTTATACCCGTCCGAAGCTGATTGGCGGAGAACGCGCGGTGTACCAGCTCGAGCAGAGGGATGATTCCACACTATGCGATTGATTCAAATGAGAACTCGCTTTTTTAATTATGAGAACTTGTAGTATTGACTTTGCAAGAAAAAATAACGATTGATTATGGGAGGATATGAACATGATGGAACATTTGCGGAAGAGTGACCCGGCTGTATTGGAAGCGATGGATTTGGAGCTGAAGCGTCAGCGCAGCAACATTGAGCTGATTGCCTCTGAGAATATTGTTAGCGAAGCGGTTATGGAAGCAATGGGGACGGTGCTGACGAATAAATATGCGGAAGGCTACCCTGGCAAACGCTATTACGGTGGCTGTGAGCGTGTGGATATCGTGGAAGATATCGCCCGTGACCGTGCCAAAGAACTGTTCGGAGCCGAGCATGCCAACGTTCAGCCGCACTCCGGTGCCCAAGCGAACATGGCGGTATATTTGGCAGCCCTGAAGCCTGGAGATACCGTGCTCGGCATGAACCTGGCCCATGGCGGCCATTTGACTCACGGAAGCCCGGTTAACGCTTCCGGACTTCTGTACAACTTTGTTGCCTACGGCGTGCAAGAAGATACGTTCCTGATCGATTACGACGAAGTTCGCAAAGCGGCATTCAAGCATCGCCCTCGTCTGATCGTAGCGGGTGCAAGTGCCTATCCTCGCATCATTGATTTTGAACGGCTTGCTGCTATCGCGAACGACGTTGGCGCGTTGTTCATGGTTGATATGGCTCATATTGCCGGTCTTGTTGCGGCAGGTCTTCATCCGAATCCGGTTCCGCATGCCCATTTTGTAACGACAACGACGCATAAGACGCTTCGCGGACCTCGCGGCGGTATGATTCTGTGCAAAAAAGCTTGGGCGCAAGCGATCGATAAAGCGGTATTCCCCGGCTCCCAAGGCGGCCCGCTCATGCATGTTATTGCTTCCAAGGCCGTTGCGCTTGGCGAAGCATTGGATCCGTCCTTCAAGACGTATGCAGAGAATGTCGTGAAGAACGCGAAAGTGCTGGCAGATACTCTGATCGAGGAAGGCTTGAATATCGTATCCGGCGGAACCGATAACCACCTAATGCTGGTGGATACCCGCAATCTGGACATCACCGGTAAAGACGCGGAGAAAGTTCTGGACTCCATCGGGATTACCGTGAACAAGAATGCCATCCCGTTTGATCCAACCAGCCCGTTCGTAACGAGCGGTATCCGTATCGGTACCCCTGCGGTTACTTCCCGCGGTATGGATGAGCAGGCGATGGTGAAAATCGCGAAAATTATTGCCATGACATTGAAGCAGCCGAAAGACGAGGCAACGCTTGAAAACGCAGGTCGTTTGGTGGCTGAGCTTACAGATCAATACCCTCTCTATGCTGAAATGAAATATTAATCACAGTCTCCTCCGCAGAAGAAGCCTATGATAAGAGGACCCCGCCTGATGCAGGTGGGGTCCTTTTAGGAGCTATAAACATTCTGGCCAGATTGCTATGCTCTCATTTTCCCAGTCAGGTAGCTTCGCGGTTAGCATCAATATAGGCGAAAATGGAAAACCTAGGTTCAGGGCAGAAGGAGATCCGGTTTAGTTATAAGGTCAAAACTCATGGAATAAAACATGACCCGTGCAGGTGTCAATTGACTAGAGGGAATGATATAATAGACAGGATTTATGGAGCTCACAAATATTTTACGCCCATATTGAAATAACATTTGTACTCAAACCGGAGGGACCAGACATGGGAAAATTGGTGATTTGTGATCACCCGTTGATTCAACACAAACTTACATTTATCCGCGATATGCGGACTAACACAAAAGACTTTCGCGAATTGGTAGACGAAGTCGCGACTTTGATGGCTTATGAAATTACGCGGGAGGTTTCTCTTGAATCCATATCCGTGCAGACGCCGGTAGCTGAAACCCAAGGCAAAGTCATTTCCGGCCGCATGCTCGGCTTGATTCCGATCCTGCGCGCCGGTCTAGGCATGCTGGATGGAGTTGTCAAGCTGCTTCCTGCAGCAAAGGTAGGGCATGTCGGATTGTTCCGTGACCCCGAAACGCTTCAGCCTGTTGAATATTATACGAAGCTTCCAACGGACGTTACGGAACGGGAATTGATCGTCATTGATCCAATGCTCGCGACGGGCGGATCCGCCATCGCTGCGATCGACGTGCTGAAGAAACGCGGCTGTACCCAGATCAAGATGATGAACCTCGTGGCTGCACCGGAAGGTGTGAAGGCTGTCCATGATGCCCATCCGGACGTGGATATTTATGTTGCTGCTCTCGATGAGGGCCTTAACGACCATGGCTACATCGTACCGGGCCTTGGGGATGCAGGGGATCGGCTGTACGGCACGAAATAAGTGCCAGTCATTCGTACGTCTTGAATATTTGAAAACAAGCAAAGAGGGGTATTTCAAACATGTCAAAAGTGAAAGTGATGACGATATTTGGGGTCCGCCCCGAAGCAATCAAGATGGCGCCGCTTATTCTGGAGCTTCAACGTCACCCCGAGCATATTGAATCGGTCGTTTGTGTTACTGCGCAGCATCGGCAAATGCTGGATCAGGTGCTGGATGTGTTCAAGATTGTTCCCGACTATGATTTGGATGTCATGAAGGACCGACAGACGCTCAACGAGATCACCGTGCGCGTTCTGGAGGGTCTTGAGCCTGTTCTTCGTGAGGCTAAACCGGATATCGTGCTGGTGCACGGCGATACGCTGACAACGTTCCTGGCCAGCTATGCAGCCTTTCTGCAGCAGATTCAGGTTGGTCATGTAGAGGCGGGTCTGCGGACATGGAACAAGCTGAATCCTTATCCGGAGGAGATGAATCGTCAGTTGACCGGTGTGCTTGCTGATCTTCACTTTGCGCCGACGAACTGGTCCGCCGAGAATCTCCGCAAGGAGAACAAGCCGGAATCCCGTATTTATGTTACGGGTAACACGGCTACGGACGTGTTCCAGTACACGGTGCGTGAAGGTTATACCCATCCGGTTCTGGACTGGGCGAAGGGCAAACGCTTGATCCTGATGACGGCACATCGCCGCGAATCCCAAGGGGAGCCGCATCGTCAAATATTTGAAGCGGTAAAGCGCATTGCCGATGAATTTGAGGATATCGCCATCGTATATCCTGTACATCCGAGCCCTGCCGTTAAAGAGCCGGCTCATCGCATTCTGGGAGATCACCCGCGCATCAAGCTGATTGATCCGCTGGATGTTGTGGATATGAACAATATCTACACCCATACGCATTTCATTATTACGGATTCCGGCGGCATGCAAGAGGAAGCTCCGTCATTCGGCGTGCCGACCCTGGTGCTTCGGGATACGACCGAACGTCCGGAGGGCATTGAGGCCGGTACCCTGGAGCTGGTAGGCACCCAGGAGGAGAATGTGTATGAACGGATAAAGGTTCTTCTGACTGATCAGGAACTCTACGACAAGATGAGCAAAGCGGCTAATCCGTATGGTGATGGACAAGCTTCACAGCGAATTGTCAATGCGATTCTGCACCATTTCGGCATCCGAAAAGAGCGTCCTGAAGAATTTCACAGAATGTTCACAAAGGTATAGTTTACCGTATTCTGATGGGCAAGAAGACAGCATACAGTTGAACTGTACGGTTACCGCGGCGTTTTGTGCAATTTAGACTGCTCAAAACGCCGATTTTACACGGTAAATCCATCAAATCGATTCATTGACAAACTCTTGTAATATTCAGTAAAATGAGTTGGGATTAGAGGTTCATATGAAAAATCCGAAAAGTCAAGATAACCCTTGGTTGATAGCGCTATACATTAGCGGGGCTGGCGGTTTGCTTGCCGCTTACATTCTCATCGGTTTTTTTACCGGGCGATGGCTCATGAATCATTTGGACGGGCCCAGAGTGTGGCTTGCCATTGGTACGCTTTCGGGGCTCTTTGTAGGGATTTTGAATATCGCTCTTCTCATTAAAAAGTTTTTGGGGGCGCAGGCGTGAATGATTTGACTTCCATTGTGAACGCTGTATTTAGAGTATCATTACTCTTATTGTCTGCCTTGTTTCTCGGATGGGCTCTCTATCCGGAATTTCGCCCGATTTTTATGGGGTTGATCATGGGCATGGCGGCGGGATTGTTTAATGTACGCTTCCTCTCCATGAAAGTGCAGCAGCTGGCGCAATTGGCTGTCGATCCGGAACCGAAAAAGTACAACTTCGGCTTTATTACGAGATTGTGCATCGGATTTCTGATTGTTATCTTCGCCGCTAAACTCGAGCAGGTATCACTCGGCGGTGCAATTGCCGGTCTGTTCATACCCCAATTGTTGACCATTCCTGTCAGCATTGTGTTCAGTTTGAGAAACAATCATTGATCAGCGCTAACTTGGAAAGGGGTGAAAACAATTTTATGCATGATTCACCGATTATCAAACTTGGCGGATTGAATATTGATCTTTCAGCGGTACTAATGCTGTTCGTCACCTGTTTGGTGGTGTTCGTATTATGTCGACTGGCTGTACGTAATCTATCCGTCGAAAACCCTTCCAAACTGCAAAACTTCATGGAATGGGTAGTGGAATTTGTGCAAGGCGTCGTAGCGAGTGCGATGGATCTGAAGAAAGGGAAAGCTTACATATCATTGGGGCTTACTCTCATCCTGTTCATCTTTGTAGCGAACTTGCTGGGCCTGCCGTTCTCAATTATCACCGACTTGCCGGAGAACTTCAAAGTCTTTGGTCAGCCAATCCTGGCTACGCTCGGACTTGAACATGGCCACTACGCCCACGTATTGTGGTGGAAGTCGCCAACAGCGGACATTTCCGTTACGGCCGGTCTTGCGATCGTTGTGTTCGTGCTCATGAACTACCTGGGCTTGAAGCAGAATCGCAAGCATTACCTGAAGCATTACATCGAACCGTTCCCGATCTTCTTGCCACTCAATATCATTGAGAACCTGGCGAAACCTATCGCTCTGGCAATCCGGCTTTATGCCAACATTTTTGCCGGCGAGGTACTGATCACGGTGATTCTGAAAACCGGCTTCTGGGGCATTCCGTTTATGGCCGCATGGCAAGGTTTCAGTATCTTCATTGGTGCATTGCAGGCGTTTATCTTTACGATTTTGACCATGGTATACATCTCGCAAACAACGATTCACGAAGAGCATTGATCAACTCGGACGAATCCGCCGTAACAGCGGTGTTTTTCGAAAGAGATATTTTCTATAGTTTCACCAAATTTCAATTTTGAAACAATTTTAAGGAGGATATTTAACAATGGAATTTTTGGCAGCAGCTATTGCAGTAGGTCTGGGCGCTCTTGGCGCAGGTTTGGGTAACGGTATGATCGTAAGCAGAACAGTTGAGTCTATCGCTCGTCAACCAGAAGCACGTGGTCAATTGCAAACAACGATGTTTATCGGTGTTGGTATCGTAGAGGTTATTCCTTTGGCGGCTACTGTTATCGCGTTCTTGATCATGTTCTCTTAATAACAATACAACGGTTTGGCGGGGAGGGCCGATGCCATCCGCGCCTTCGTTTTGTTAGGCACCGCACTTCGTGTTGATGGAAAGGAGTGACCTCAATGAATATTTTATGGGAAAATATGGTAATCACTATTATCGCGTTTATTATTCTTTACCTTTTGCTTCAAAAGTTTGCGTTCAGCAAATTGTTCGGCATCATGGAGCAGCGTCGTGAACTGGTAATGAGCCAGATGAACGAAGCGGCACAGACCCGTCAGCAGGCAACAGCTTATGTAGAAGAGCAGAAGAAGGCACTGGAGCAAGCGCGTCAAGATGCTCACGAAATCATCGAGCGTTCAAGACAAACTAGCAACAAACAAGCAGAGCAAATTATGGAGCAAGCTAAGGAAGAGGCGGTTCGCCTGAAATCCGAGGCTGTTCGTGATATCGACAATGAGAAGAAGAAAGCTGTCGAAGAGCTTCGCAATGAAATCGGCAGTGTTTCCGTGAAAATCGCTACCAAGCTGATTGAACGGGAAGTGAAGAATGACAAAGCTCAAGAAGAACTGGTGGATCAATACCTTAAAGAGGTAGGAGGCAGACCATGAGCCAAAATACAGTAGCAGCCAAGCGGTATGCGCGGGCGCTGTTCGAAGTGGCGGCTCAGCAGCAGAAGGGTCTGGAAGTGGAAGAGGAATTACGCGCTGTTGTGCAAGCCATCGAAGGCGATGCCGACATCCAGAAATTCATCTCCACGCCGAATGTTCCCCAGTCCGTGAAGATGAACGTAATCAGCCAGGCGTTGGCAGGGAAGGTATCGCAGCCTGTATTGAACACGATCGAATTGCTTCTCGACAGAGGGCGTACAGAAATGTTCGCTGAACTGCTGAACAGTTATGTGAAGATACAAGGTGCGAGCTTAGGATTGGCGGACGCCACTGTGTACTCCACCTACCCGCTTAGCGATCAGGAAAAAGAACAGGTAGCTTCGGAATTCGGACAGTTAGCCCATCAGAATATCCGGGTGACCAATGTTGTGGACGAGAGTTTGCTCGGCGGCCTGAAAGTTGCCATTGGCGACAAGCTTTATGACGGAAGCCTTGCCGGGAAGCTGGAACGTCTTGAAAAGTCTTTTAATAGACGAGCATAGTAGATAGGGGTGAAAACGTTGAGTATCAGACCTGAAGAAATCAGTACTTTAATCAAAAGTCAAATTGAAGAATATAAATCCGATATCACTGTCTCTGAAGTAGGTACGGTAATTCAAGTAAGTGACGGTATTGCTCGCGTGTACGGCCTGGAGAACGCGATGTCCGGGGAACTTTTGGAGTTCCAGAACGGCGTGTTCGGTCTGGCGCTGAACCTTGAGGAGAGCAATGTCGGTGTCGTTATCCTGGGACCTTACTCCGAAATCAAGGAAGGCGATCAGGTTAAGCGTACAGGACGTATCATGGAGGTTCCTGTAGGTGAAGCTCTGCTTGGACGCGTTGTCAATCCGCTGGGTCAACCGCTTGACGGCAAAGGCCCGATCGAAGCGACAGCTTATCGTCCGGTTGAGAGCAGCGCACCAGGCGTTATCGAACGTAAATCCGTTCATGAGCCTATGCAGACAGGTATTAAAGCGATCGACGCGATGGTACCTATCGGCCGCGGACAGCGCGAGCTGATCATCGGTGACCGCCAAACGGGTAAAACCACCGTTGCGATCGATACCATCCTGAACCAAAAGGGCAGCGGCGTTAAATGTATCTATGTAGCCATTGGCCAAAAGCAATCCACTGTAGCACAGGTTGTTGAAACACTTCGCCGTCATGGCGCACTGGAGTACACGATTGTTGTTACGGCTTCGGCTTCTGAGCCTGCTCCATTGCAGTACATCGCTCCATACGCAGGCTGCGCTATGGGTGAGTACTTCATGTACAAGGGCGAGCATGCACTCATCATTTATGATGACTTGTCGAAACAAGCGGCAGCATACCGTGAGTTGTCCTTGCTCCTCCGTCGTCCTCCGGGTCGGGAAGCTTATCCGGGTGACGTTTTCTACTTGCACTCCCGTTTGCTGGAACGTGCAGCGAAGCTCAACGATGAGCTTGGTGGTGGTTCATTAACCGCACTGCCATTTATTGAAACACAGGCTTCTGACGTATCTGCTTACATTCCAACCAACGTAATTTCGATTACGGATGGACAGATCTTCCTGGAGTCTGAGTTGTTCTACTCCGGTCAACGTCCAGCGATTAACGTCGGTATTTCGGTATCCCGTGTCGGTGGTTCCGCGCAGATCAAAGCGATGAAAAAGGTTGCGGGCGGCATGAAGCTGGATCTTGCGCAATATCGTGAGCTCCAGGCGTTCTCCCAGTTCGGATCTGATCTGGACAAATCAACCTTGGCTCGTTTGAACCGTGGTGCAAGATTGATGGAAATCCTGAAGCAGGGTGTAAACCAGCCGTTGTCCGTTGAACAACAGGTGGTTAGCTTGTACGCAGCTGTTAAAGGATATATCGATGATATCGAGGTTGCTGACGTGCGTCGTTTCGAGAGCGAGTTCCTTACGTTTATTGAAAGCAATAAACCGGAAATTCTTCAATCCATTACGGATACGAAGGATTTGACGTCCGACAACGAAAACGCATTGAAAGCGGCAATCGATCAATTTAAGAAGGGCTTTGCCGCTTCGGTTTAAGCTCCTCAGGTAAGCAATAGGAGGGGAGCCGGGGTAAGCCCGGCATCCTCTTTCATCATATGGAATGTAGCTTTGGCTGTGACCAAAGTGATTTTTACAAAAGGTACGGCTTTGGTCCTAGCCAAAGCTTAGTCTACGTGTACGAAGTTGGCTTTGGCTTCGCCAGAGCTAGGCTTATGCTTACGAAGTAACTTTGGCTCCGCCAAAGTTAGGTGATTGCTTTCGAAGTTAGCTTTGGCTTCGCCAGAGCTTTAAGGTGGTGAAAACATGGCAAGAGGATTACGTGATATTAAGCGGCAGATCAAGAGTGTTCAGAACACAAGGCAGATCACCAAGGCGATGGAAATGGTTGCTGCCGCGAAGCTGAGAAGAGCTCAAGAGAAGGCAACCTCCGCGCTTCCATACTCCGAGAAGCTGAAAGAAGTGGTTGGCAGCATTGCTGCTGGAACCAAGGGAATCAGCCATCCGATGCTGGAAAAGCGTGAAGTGAAGAAAACCGGTTATCTGGTGATCACTTCAGACCGCGGTCTTGCTGGTGCATCGAACTCCAACATTTTGCGAAAAGTATCGAACTTTATCGCAGAACGCCATCAGTCCAAGGACGAGTATTGCCTGTTTGTGATCGGACGTAAAGGACGGGATTATTTCCGCCGTCGTGGACTTCCGGTTGTTGAGGAGCTCACCGATTTATCCGATAGTCCGACCTACGCAGATATTAAGGCCATCGCTAACGCGGCGGTTCATCAATATGAACTGGGTCAGATTGATGAGTTATACGTGTGCTATAACCAATTCGTGAATGCTTTGACTCAGCTTCAGGAGATCTCTAAACTTCTGCCGATGGAGAACATTGGTAGCGCCGAGAACCTGACGGGTTATGAGTACGAACCGTCTCCTGAAGGCGTACTCGAGGTTCTGCTTCCGAAATATGCGGAAACATTGATTTTCAGTGCGATGCTGAATGCGAAGGCAAGTGAACTGGGTGCGAAGATGACTGCTATGGGAGCTGCAACGAAGAATGCAAGCAAGATGATCAACGAGTTGAACCTTACTTACAACCGTGCTCGTCAGGCTGCCATTACGCAGGAAATTTCCGAGATTGTGGGCGGAGCAAACGCTCAGCAATAATGCACGGCTCCGAATTCTTAACTTAGTATTTAACGGATATGCGGCCATGTCATGAATAAGCCGCTTTTACGATCATCGTTCACCGCTAGAGGTGAGCGGGTAGGAGGGAAAACGAATCAATGAAAAAAGGACGCGTTGTCAGCATTACAGGTGCTGTAGTTGACATTGAATTTGAGCGCGGTCATCTTCCCGAGATTTTTAATGCTGTCAAGATTGAAGCAACGCTGGAAGGCGGCCGCTCGGTTGATTTGACTTTGGAAGTATCCAATCATTTGGGTGATAATCTGGTTCGTTGTATCGCGATGTCATCCACGGATGGTCTTGTTCGCGGTATCGAAGCCGTGGATTTGGGCAGACCGATTACGGTTCCTGTAGGTTCCGCTACACTTGGCCGTGTATTTAACGTATTGGGTGAGCCGATCGATAATGCAGGTGCCGTAGTATCCGAAATTAATAACCCGATCCACCGTGAGGCTCCTGCTTATGATGAGCTTTCCACGCAAGCAGAAATGCTTGAAACGGGAATTAAAGTAATCGACTTGCTTGCTCCATACCAAAAAGGCGGTAAGATCGGTCTCTTTGGTGGTGCCGGCGTAGGTAAAACCGTTGCCATCCAGGAATTGATCAACAACATCGCCCAAGAACACGGCGGTATTTCCGTATTTGCCGGTGTAGGTGAGCGTACTCGTGAAGGTAATGACCTTTACCACGAGATGAGTGATTCCGGTGTTATCAACAAAACCGCGATGGTATTCGGTCAAATGAACGAGCCTCCGGGTGCCCGTCTTCGCGTAGCATTGACTGGTTTGACGATGGCGGAATATTTCCGTGACCAAGAAGGTAAAGACGTACTTCTCTTTATCGATAACATCTTCCGCTTTACTCAAGCGGGTTCCGAAGTATCCGCCCTCCTGGGTCGTATGCCTTCCGCGGTAGGTTACCAGCCAACGCTGGCATCCGAAATGGGACGCTTGCAGGAGCGGATTACCTCTACCAAAAAAGGTTCCGTTACATCCATCCAGGCTATCTATGTACCGGCGGATGACTATACGGATCCGGCTCCGGCTACAACGTTTGCTCACTTGGATGCAACGACAAACCTGGAGCGTAAAATTTCCGAGATGGGTATCTATCCTGCGGTAGATCCGCTTGCATCCAGTTCCCGTATCTTGGCTCCGGAAATCGTGGGCGAAGAGCACTATAATGTTGCTCAAGGCGTTAAGAAAATTTTGGCTCGCTACAACGAGCTTCAAGATATCATCGCGATTCTCGGTATGGATGAGCTGAGCGAGGAAGATAAAGCGATTGTTGGACGTGCTCGTCGTGTTCAACGTTTCCTTTCCCAAGCTTTCCACGTTGCCGAGCAGTTTAACGGCATCCCGGGTAAATATGTACCGGTTAAAGAAACTGTACGCAGCTTTAAAGAGATCTTGGAAGGCAAGCACGACCACCTTCCGGAAGCGGCTTTCCTGTTCGTAGGTACGATTGAAGAGGCAGTTGAAAAAGCAAAAACATTGTAAGCTGACGCTCCGTGATCGGCAGACCGGAATAGTGCTTCTAGTGAGACTGTGAGGTCTGCTGCGCGAGTTTTCTGCGGAAAACGGTGAGGAGGGATGGAAGTGAGCACCATTTTGTTGGAAATCGTAACGCCGGACCGCCTGGTCTACTCTGAGCAGGTGAACAGTGTTACGGTGCGTGGGGTCGAGGGAGAGCTGGGCATTTTGCCAGGTCATATTTCCTTCGTTACGCCGCTTCAGATAGCGCCAGTTTATGTGAAGATTGGCAACCAGAGAACCCCGTTTGCGGTACAAGGCGGTTTCGTCGAAGTCCGTAAAGATAAGATTGTCATCCTGGCTGAAAGCGCAGAGAAAGCGGAAGAAATCGATCTGGAGCGTGCGGAAGCCGCGAAGGAGAGAGCTGAGACCCGCCTGCACGCGAAGGGAAGACAAGATGAAGTTGACCATCGTCGCGCGGAAATGGCTCTGCAAAGAGCGATGAACCGGATTAAAGTGACGCGGAACTAATAAGGTAACGAAGACAGCTTGCTGTAATTTTCAGCCAAGCTGTCTTTTTGTGTTCTATTTCTATTAGTAGCCAATGATACTGGTTATAAAAGTGCTCGTTTAAGGTGTTGAGCATTCATAGATTGCAGGTATAACCTAGCATGAAAGGGAGAGAGAGGAAATCTTTTATGGTTATCTCATTGTCTGAACCGCATATCTGGTGGGGATCTAGTTGGCTCATGGAGCCAATGGCATATACAATTTGGTGGATGACGTAAATGGGTCCATAGCCATCAATTACTCTTAGAAAGGACCTGAGACATGGATTGTTTTGATACATAAATATTCTTCTTTCGTGATAACGTCATCTCAGCTATACACGGTCTGTGAATATCATTAATTTCATAGATGGGTATTTTTTTGTTAAACCGTCGGTATAAATAGAAGTTCGAGATATAAAACTACACTATATGATTGGCTGTTGGATGTTTTTTGAAGTGAAATTAATGGGAATTCTAACTTCTCCTAATAGCGTATAAATGATCGTTTTGGGAGGTTGTCGAGAAACTTTATTATTTCCGAGGAAATGTCGTATAGAAAGTGCTGGATTCTTAGGCTCCAGCCAAGTATTATAGAAGAGTCGGTCCTGAACAGGGCAGGATAATTTATGAAGGAGGAGGGAGTATGAACCAGGATTTATCTAATTCAATCAGTGCTGTTGGTGTTAACGGATTCTTGTCTATTGTCGTTTCGCTGATCTGTATCGCACTGGCTTGGTGGGCATTACAACAAGTAAAGCTGGATTTGGTTGTCCGTCATCCAAAAGGGCCGCAGGGAAAGCTGTTGCATTTGCTGTTGGCGGTGGTGCTTGGACGATTCGTGGCTGAATTCCTAATTGACTATATTACATGGAGTCAAATGATCCGATATATGTTTTAGAACGGGAATGAGCGTCATACATAACACAAGGTGCTGCAGTTAGTAACGAAACATTTGTTGCACGAGGTTATGTGCTTGGCGATAATTTACTCGTCTGTTTTAATTGCGGCATGAATGGTTATATCTCTGTTAGGTTGCTTGGGGAGAAGATGTCGAATAAACGCATTTTATTATGTTAACACTTAAAATAAGAATTTGATCGGGCGGACGGTATGACTTCCGGACTATAGAGTTCACCCGGTAATTGTTATGCATTGACAAGTGCTGGTCGGTCATGGTACCTTTCGAAGGTCCATACTGCGGATAACAGATGCTTCATAAGGTGGCATCATGGATTTCTGATACCTGATGTAGACACCGAATCAGATGTCATAAATAGTTCGAAAATCGCTTGTTTAGCGGAAATCACTAATGTTAAGATGAAAGTTAGGGAATTAGCAACAACTAATCACTAACACACGCAATCAGGAAAATTATGGACGCGGAGGGAAACCATGATGAGCAAATTTATCGTCCGCGGTGGCAAAAGACTGACCGGAAGCGTCAAAGTCAGCGGAGCAAAAAATTCAGTTCTTCCGATCATCGCTGCCTCTCTACTAGGGGAAGTTGGGGAAAGTGTTATTATTGACGCGCCTCCTCTTGACGATGTAATTACAATCAGTAAAGTATTGGAGTCGCTTGGTGCGGGCATTACATATCAAGATGAAGTGATACGTGTGAATGCAGAGCACATAACGACATGTGAAGCGCCTTATGAATGGGTGCGGAAGATGCGGGCGTCTTTTCTGGTCATGGGACCTTTATTGGCACGTTGTGGACGAACCCGGATTTCACTTCCCGGTGGATGTGCTATCGGCACAAGACCCATTGATCAACACCTAAAAGGATTTGAAGCTCTCGGGGCTGAGATTAGCCTCGGACAAGGATATATTGAAGCTAAAAGCAATGGCAGATTGCGTGGGGCGAAGGTCTATTTGGACGTAGCCAGCGTAGGTGCTACTGAAAATATTATGATGGCTGCTACATTGGCTGAAGGGATTACGGTAATCGAAAATGCGGCGAAAGAGCCGGAAATTGTCGATTTAGCGAATTACCTGAATGCAATGGGCGCCAAAGTTCGCGGTGCGGGCACGGGTGTGATTCGTATCGAGGGCGTTGAGAAGATGCATGGCGTTAAGCATAACGTAATTCCTGACCGGATTGAAGCAGGCACCTTTATGGCTGCGGCTGCGATCACGGGCGGGGATGTCTATGTGGAAGGAGCCATTGCAGACCACCTTGGACCGGTTATTTCTAAGATGGAAGAGATGGGGATTACCATTAAACCGGACGAGAATGGAATTCGCGTTATCGCTGATAAACCATTAAAGTCGGTTGATGTGAAAACCTTGCCTTATCCTGGATTCCCAACCGATATGCAGTCCCAGATGATGGCGCTTTTGCTGGTTTCCGAAGGTACAAGTGTTGTTACGGAAACGGTATTTGAAAACCGCTTTATGCATGTAGATGAATTCCAGCTGATGAATGCGGAGATCAAAGTTGAAGGACGTTCTGCCATCGTTACCGGCGGAGCTAAGCTTAAAGGTGCCAAAGTAACGGCAACGGATCTGCGTGCAGGGGCTGCCTTGATATTAGCCGGGCTTGTATCGGAGGGGACTACCGAAGTTGGCGGCGTACAGCATATCGATCGCGGTTATGTTCATTTAGCGGAAAAGCTGTCTGGACTTGGCGCGGATATCTGGCGTATTTCGACGGAGGACCAGAGCTCGGAGAAGGTTTCGAAAAAAGTGGCAAGTGAAACAGAAGACGCAAAAGTTTTCAAAGTTCAACCTACCTGGGTGTAACAATCAAGATTGACCTTGATGATCCAGGATAGACCACAATAGAGTGTAGAAGAAGGGGCTTTGCCGATAAGGGCGAAGCTCCTTCTTTTTTGTATGTAAACATAATTCCGGCTATCATTGATTCTCTTACGTCGATACCGGATGAGTAGGAGACTCTCTCTTTGCTAGCTTGCTTGCAGTCAGTGTCAGCGTTTCTTCATCCATCTGACTTTTTCCTTTCTCTTAGAATAGTTCTATCAAATGCCCGTATCTCATAAGTATAAGTAGAGCGTGATGGAGCATAAGCCAGAGGTATATTCCAGGGGAAAGGGCACAGGAGGGAAATGCAATGAAAGATTCGAAGGTTCGGGTAAATCTGAGCACGGCAGGAAAAAAACGAGCGATCGATCCAAAAGATGTTCTGAAAGAAGAAAATCCTCAATCATACCAGGTGCCATCCGAAGGATCGGCTGCTCCCGTATTGAAGTGGGATTTTCCCGGTGAACTTGAGAAGAAAGCCGGATCAACTGAAGAACATAGTTATGAATCGAAACAGGATAAAAAGGATATAGAGGAAGGGCCGCGCGGGCACCGCAGCCCGGGGAGAGCGCCGGCCGCCTTCGGCGAGTCCGGCCACAGCCCGCGGGCGGCCCATACGCCGCCGCCCGGCCGCCCCGCTGGCGCGCCTGCGCATGGCGCCGCGCCAGCCCCCGGCGGGCCAGCGGCGATGCCGCAGGGCCCGCATCCCGCGGCCGAGCCGCAGCGCTTCGCGCAGGCGGCAACGGGCCGCGTGCCGCGCGGCGGCCGCACGTTCCGTGTGCGGCCTGCGCGCTGGGGGCGCCGCGGCTTTGCCGCGCGGCGCCCGGCCACCGGAAGGCGGCGGGTGCGGGTGCACCCCGCCGTCTGGGCCGTGGCGGTGCTGCTGGCCTTGGCGCTGGCGCTGCCTCTGCTGGTGGTTGCCCCCGGCAACAACGCACCAGAGCCGCTGCCGCCCGGGCCGGCGCCGCTGCCTTCCGCCGAGCCACAGGCGGCGGAAGAGCCCACGGTATCCGTCTATGTAACCAAGACGGATACTGTGGAGGAGCTGCCGCTGGAACAATATCTCGTCGGCGTCCTGGCCGCCGAGATGCCGGCCGAGTTCCAGCTGGAGGCACTCAAGGCCCAGGCCATTGCGGCACGGACCTATATCGTGCAGCGGCTTGCGTCCAGGGACCGCAGCGGCGTGCCGGACGGCAAGGCCGTGGTGACCGATACGGTCAGTCACCAGGCTTATATTGCCCAAGACGAACTTACGAAGGAATGGCAGCGGCTAGGGAAAGAAGCAGAGCTGGCGAAGCTCCAGCAAGCAGTGAAGGAAACGGCAGGAGTGGTGATGACGTATGAGGGTCAACCGATTACGGCTTCTTTTTTCTCCACCAGTAACGGGTATACCGAAAATTCAGAGGATTATTGGAAGAACGAGATTCCCTATCTGCGAAGTGTGGAGAGTCCATGGGATAAACAGATTTCACCGAAGTACAAGACAACAATCACGATGCCTCGTTCGGAATTCATAGGAAAGCTCGGCCTGACGGATGGAGCCGTACCGGTATCGGCAGGCGGGGATGGGGGGGCTTCTTTTTTGAAAGTACTCTCGTATACGCAAGGTCATCGAATTGAGAGCGTACGGGTTGGCGGCAAGAAGTTCACCGGTCGCGAGGTGAGAGAGAAGCTGGGGCTTCGGTCCAGCCAATTCACCCTTCATATGAAAGACGGCGAGATGGAGATAACGACCTACGGCAATGGCCACGGCGTGGGCATGAGCCAATACGGAGCAGAGGGCATGGCCCGCGAAGGATATGAAGCGAAAGAGATTCTGAAGCACTATTATACGAATATTTCTTTTGACAAAACTTCAAATCTTCTCTCTTCAAAAAAATAATAGTTAGATTACGTATAAAAGAGTTGACCCCGGTAACAATGGTTACTGAGGTGATTGCAAATGAATGAACAGAACAAAAATAGTAAACCCCACGAAGAAACTCCTAAAACTGTACAAGGAGATTCGGCGGTACCGTCATCTTCGTGGAAGAAAGCATTATCCAAACGGTGGGTGTTCCCGGCAGCATACTTAGCAGCAGCGGCAATTATACTAACCCTCGTGTGGGTCTACCAGGACGCCAGCCAAAAAACGCTGAAGCCACAAGGGGAAGAAACAAGTGTATCGGGATCGGTACAAGGATCAGAGAAACCTGCTGCAACGGAAGGCAATGATGGAGAAGCTGTAGAAGTGACAGCCAATGCGCAATCAATGATCTGGCCGGTAGCCGATGACGTGGCAGTCAGCATCGTCAAGCCTTACTTTGATGAGACGAACCCGGAAACGCATCAAGAGGCGATGGTGCAATACAATGACACCTTCACGCCGAATCTGGGAATCGACTTGGCCGCTGCAGATGACACGATGTTTGAAGTTCGTGCCGCACTGACAGGTAAAGTGACCCGGGTCGAGAATCATCCAGTTAACGGCAACGTCGTGGAAATTACGTCGGGTGATACGAAAACCGTGTACCAAAGCTTGAACGAAGTGAAAGTGAAGGAAGGCGCTGAAGTGAAGCAGGGCGATTCCATCGCGACTGCAGGACGCAGTGAGCTTGAGAAGGATCTCGGCAACCATGTGCACTTCGAAGTGTACGAGGGCGGGAAACTGGTCAACCCTGTGAGCGTGCTTCCGCAAAAATAATTTCATTTCTTTGTAGCCATGCGCCCACCGCGCACTTGAAGAGGGCAGGATCTTGTGATCCTGTCTTTTTTTTTGTTGCGGGTTTGGACGGCAAGTCCAACCCTTGCTGCGCCTTGTTTTGTGGACATTTTAGACTTGTCCATCACGGGCATGTCCAGAAAATAAATGAGTCCAAGTAAGCTTGTCAGCCCTTGAAACCGCGAATATCCCGTCATGCCCCTCATATAATGTACCAAACTATCCACACAGTAGGGAGGCGGGAGCGTGCACGATTACATCAAAGAGCGGACCATTAAGATCGGACGCTGTATCGTGGAAACGAGGCATACGGTTCGAACTATAGCCAAAGAATTTGGCGTGTCGAAGAGCACGGTGCATAAGGACTTAACCGAACGTCTGCCGGAGATCAACCCGGACCTGGCGGATCAGGTGAAGCACATTCTCGAATACCACAAATCCATCCGCCATTTGAGAGGCGGAGAAGCTACCAAGATCAAGTACAAAAAAACCGGCAGCAACCGTGAACCGGTGGCCACGGCGAAATCCTGATTTTTTAGGGCTTTGGTCGCTAGATTGGCGTTGAATCCCTCCCCTAAAGTATGATATGTTAAAAGCTGGTATAGGATCGAAATATGGGACCTGTTTTGCCGAAGATCATCATCGCTTGCTAGATTATGTCGAAGGATGGTTCGGTACAGAGAACAGACTCTTTTACCATAAAATAACACTTTGGGGGCTTTTCATGATGTTGAGCAAGGATATTGGAATCGATCTCGGAACGGCGAACGTGCTCATTCACGTAAAGGGGAAGGGGGTAGTGTTAGACGAACCTTCCGTTGTCACTATTGAGACCGACGCCAAACGAGTCCTTGCCGTCGGTGAGGAAGCACGGCGCATGATCGGGCGCACTCCCGGCAACATTATTGCGATCCGCCCGCTGAGGGACGGGGTCATCGCCGACTTCGAAATAACGGAAGCAATGCTGAAGTACTTTATTGATCGCGTGGGCGCGCGCAGTTGGCACAGCCGGCCCCGAATCCTCATCTGTGCTCCGACGAACATTACTTCGGTAGAGCAGAAGGCGATCCGGGAAGCGGCTGAGCGCAGCGGCGCAAGGGATGTGTTCCTGGAAGAAGAACCGAAGGCAGCGGCAATTGGCGCAGGGATGGATATTTTCCAACCGAGCGGTAACATGGTTGTGGACATCGGGGGCGGCACCACGGATGTGGCCGTCCTGTCCATGGGCGATGTCGTCACCGCTTCTTCGATTAAAATGGCAGGGGACAAGTTCGACGAGGCGATTATAAAGTACGTGAAGCAAAAATATAAATTACTGATCGGGGAACGGACGGCAGAAGATTTGAAGATGGCGATCGGAACAGTTCGTCCAGGCGGTAGACAAGCTGAGATGGATATTCGCGGACGCGATATGGTATCGGGACTTCCGTTTACCGTAACGGTGTCCTCAGCCGAAGTGCAGGAAGCTCTGTGGGATCCGGTGTCATCGATCGTACTCGCAGCCAAATCCGTATTGGAGCGGACGCCGCCGGAGCTGTCGGCGGACATTATCGATCGCGGCGTCATATTGACCGGCGGTGGCGCACTGCTTCATGGCTTGGACGAGCTGTTGACCGACGAGCTGCGGGTGCCGGTGCTTGTTGCGGAGGATCCGATGCACTGTGTGGTTAAGGGAACGGGAATTATGCTGGATAATTTGGACAAGGTCGTAAAGAAAAAGTTCTAACCTTCCGATATAGATGATAGGAACAACATGAGCATGGATTTGAATCGGTATAATCACCACGATGAAATTAGCGATCTGCTCCGCATTACATACACGCTGAACAGCAGCGGAGAGGACGGAATTGTAGTGGAAAAGCGAAGCGGTCGCCTTTGTTTTTGGATTTCAACCTTATCCAACATGGCTACAAGAAATCCAAAAACAACAGCGATTGGAAGTACAATCCGTCAGCGCAGCGGTCGTTATATTGCTAAGGTTGTTATGATTCGTTAATGGAAGGGAAGTGCCTTCATTGTTAAGAGGTCTATATACAGCAGCTTCGGGGATGATGACCCAGGAGCAGCGACATAATACGGTAACGCAGAATATTGCTAACGTCAACACGACAGGTTACAAGGCAACGAACAGCGTACAGCGTTCATTCCCCGAAGTGCTTGTCTCCATGATCGGCGGCAATGATTCGGCGAATGCGGGACGGAAGCTGGGCAAGTTCAACACCGGTGTTTACGCTGAGGAGAGCATATCGCTTTATACCGAAGGCGCGCTCCGGGAAACGGGCAAGACAACAGACTTTGCGCTGGTTTCCTCTTTTACGGTACAGAATCCGGCAACAGGCCAAGCTTATCCGTTTGATGCTTCCGGCAGATACGTGGATGAGAACGGCGAGGTGATTTACCGGCCAGAAGGTTTCTTCACTGTTCAGAATGAGAGCGGAGATATCCGTTACACCCGTAACGGTAGCTTCCGGGTTAGCCCGAATGGCAGCCTCTTGAGCGATGGTGGCTATCAGGTTCTGGATAACAATAACAGACCGATTGTATTGACAGGCTCGGCGAGTAACTTTACAGTGAATGAGCAAGGAGAAATCATGGACGCAGAAGGCAATGGGACAGGCATCATTCTCGGAGTCAGCATCGTGAGCGAGCCTCATGGACTGATTCGTGAAGGTCACGGCGTGTTCCGTATGGCCGATCCGGACGGGGAAGTGCGTTTTATGGCGCGCGGTGATAACGGAGTCATCCGTCAGGGATTTATTGAGGGGTCCAACGTGGACCCAACGCAATCGATGGTAGAATTGACAGCTGCGCTGCGCGCGTATGAAACGAACCAAAAAATTGTTCAGTATTACGACAGAACGCTGGAGAAGGCGGTCAATGAGATCGGCCGAGTCTAAGCTTGTCTGGAAGTAAGCAGGCAGCACGCTGTTGTATGAAAATGTGAGCCCACGGGAGGTAAGTGATGAACAACTCGATGATTAGCGCCATGGTGTCGATGAATGCCCTTCAGCAGCGGTTGGATGTCATTGCGGACAATATAGCAAACGTCAATACGGCTGGTTATAAAAAAAAGGAGGCTTCCTTTGAAGATGTGCTGACACAGGTTCAGCGGCATCACAAGGATTTCGACCGGACAGGCCGTGCGACACCGCTTGGCTATACACTCGGGTATGGCATGAGACTATCTTCCGTTGTGCAGAACATGGAGCAGGGAGCCATGAAGGAAACCGGAAATCCGCTCGATCTGATGATTGATGGACAAGCCATGTTTGCCGTTCAGGGAGATGGCGCGATTGGATATACCCGCGAAGGCGGATTCCATGTATCTCCGGATGCCCGTAACCCTAACAACCTGCTGCTGGTCAATTCACAAGGCTATCCTGTACTTGACGTGAACAATAAGCCAATCTCGCTTCCGGCCAAAGGGAAAGTTGCCATTAACGAGAAAGGGCAGATTATCGTGGAGACTCCCACAGGTCGTACGGCTCCTTATGCAACCTTGAAGCTGGTCGAGCTTGAGCGTCCGGAGGGATTGGTCGCTGTCGGCGATAACCTGTTCGTCGTAGGAAACGGTTTGGCGGAAGGCGATGTGTTCGATTTGACACCGGCAGCTCCAGGCGAGCCTCTTAAATCGAAGGTACTGTCCGGATTTATGGAACAATCGAATGTCAATTTGACCGACGAGATGACCAAGATGATGGAAGTTCAGCGGGCCTACCAGCTGACAGCACGTGCGCTTAGTTCAAGCGATACCATGATGAACCTTGCCAACACAATGCGAGGGTAGGTGGGCATCATGAGTGAAGCAAAAGCCAATAAACGTTCCAAGACATCCGGATGGAAAATCGCTGTCCGTATCATGATTCCTGTATTGCTCGTATTGGCATTATTCGGAGGCATGGTCTTCGGATATGTTGTCCTCGGCGATCAGGAGCTCAGTGAAGTGTTTGAATGGGGCACATGGAAGCATGTTTTTGATTTGATTTTCGCACCGTGACGAGAGGTCAGGGTGAACACCATGTCTTGAGATTAGATGCCAAACTCCCTTTAAGGGAGTTTTCTTTTTTTGGGGTTAAACGGTATAATGGGATGGGACTTGCGTATTAACTTTGTCATTTCATGACAATGGACGGATGTATGTAAAAGGGCCCTCTCCTCGTACACAAGTGTCCGATTGGAGAAAGCCCCTTATCTAAAACCTTCACTTCTGCAGCGGTGAAGGATATCCATCATTTTTTCCGCAGATCCTTCTTTTTATGCATATGATCTGAAATTCGTTAAGAAAACCTCAAGAGAAAGCATGATACAACCGTAAATAATACCTCCCGCGGCTTGAGAAAGCGGCACAGCGGCAGCAAATGGAACAAACACCCCTTTTCAAACGCTATGCTTGGCGGGTACGTACATAAGGAGGATTTTAATACTATGTTAAACATCAAACAGATTCAAGAAATTATTCCCCATCGCCCCCCATTTTTGCTGGTCGATAAGATTGTGGAGATTGAGGACGGCAAACGAGCGGTTGGCTTCAAGAACGTGACGATCAATGAACCTTTTTTTGTCGGGCATTTCCCTGAATATGCGGTTATGCCAGGAGTCCTGATTGTAGAAGCTTTGGCGCAAGTCGGCGCTGTCGCGATTCTTAATGTAGAGAGCAACCGAGGAAAGCTTGGCTTCTTGGCGGGCATTGACGGTTTCCGATTCCGTGGGCAAGTGGTACCGGGAGATACGCTGCGGCTGGAAGTCGAGATCACTCGCTTGAAGGGCATGATTGGTAAAGGGAAAGCAACCGCGACGGTGGATGGACGTGTAGTTGCCGAGGGAGAGATTATGTTTGCTCTCGCGGATAAGGAGTAATTTTCAGACTATTCTTGTTTGGATGAGGAAGGGAGACTTTTTTTCATGTCAGAGATGAGTCAGAGAACAATCGATACGCTGCAACATTGGTTGAATGATCCTTATGTAGATGAGGAGACGAAACAGGAACTGCGTTCACTCGAGCACGACACTAAAGAGCTGGAGGAACGGTTTTATCGTGATTTGGAATTTGGAACGGGTGGTCTGCGCGGCGTCATTGGTGCAGGCAGCAACCGGATTAATAAATATACGGTAGGTCGCGCAACACAAGGCTTTGCCCAATATATTCTGGAGGCTCATGGCACAGCGGAGGGAAAGCCTTCTGTTGTCATTGCCTATGATTCCCGGCATTTCTCACCGGAATTTGCGTTAGAGGCTGCTTTGGTTCTGGCCGGAAACGGGATTGTTGCGAAGCTGTATCCTTCCTTGCGTTCAACGCCGCAATTGTCATTCAGCGTGCGTCACTTGGGTGCTACCGGAGGGATTGTTATCACGGCAAGCCATAATCCGCCGGAATACAACGGTTATAAGGTGTATAACCGTGAAGGCGGCCAGTTGGTACCGCACGAAGCAGAGAACGTGATTGCCCGGATACAGGAGGTCGATTCTTTCTCTGCGGTCAAGAGGCTGTCTCAAGCTGATGCAGAGGCTCAAGGTTTGCTGGTTTGGCTGGGCGAAGCGGAGGACCAGGCTTTTGTGGATACGGTGACGAATGTCAGCGTGAATCGGGAACTTATCGCATCCAAGCTTGGCGAGGATTTCAAAATCGTATTTACGCCGCTCCATGGAACAGGGCAAGCACCCGTAGAGCGTGTGCTGCGCAACATCGGCTTTAAGCATATTTATGTCGTTCCGGAGCAAGCCGAGCCGGATGGAAACTTCTCTACCGTTAAATCTCCAAATCCGGAGGAGCGGGAAGCTTTCACACTGGCGATGAAGCTTGGTGAGGAAGTGGGAGCAGACATTTTGATCGGGACCGATCCCGATGCGGACCGCATGGGGGCTGTCGTGAAGAACAGCCAGGGCGAATACGTCGTGCTGACAGGCAATCAATCCGGCGCAATTATGATCCATTATTTGCTGGGTCAATTGAAGGAAACGGGTAAGCTGCCTAATAATGGTGCGGTTATCAAGACGATCGTAACGAGTGAGATGGGAGCGGCGATTGCCGAGCATTATGGTGCCACCGTCTTGAATACATTGACGGGCTTCAAATACATTGGTGAGAAAATGACCCAGTTCGAGGAGTCCGGCAGTCATACGTATCTGTTTGGTTATGAGGAGAGTTACGGCTATTTGGCTGGCAATTATGCCCGCGACAAGGATGCGGTATTGGCCTCGATGCTGATATGCGAAGCAGCCGCCTATTATAAAGCACAAGGCAAGACCTTGTACGATGTGCTGCAGGAGCTGTATGAGCAGTTCGGTTATTTCCTCGAGACACTGGAATCCCGGACGCTCAAGGGTAAGGATGGCGTTGCCCAGATTCAAGCGAAGATGTCTGATTGGCGCGACAATCCACCTGGGGAAGTCGGAGACGTGTCGGTTAAGCAGGTGCTTGATTATGCGGAAGGCCTGGACGGATTGCCAAAGGAAAATGTGTTGAAGTATTTGCTTGAAGACGGATCTTGGTTCTGCCTGAGACCTTCCGGTACCGAGCCGAAGATCAAAGTGTATTTTGCCGTGCGCGGCGAATCCCTCGCCGATGCGAAGCGCAAAATTCAATCGCTCTCGGATCAAGTCATGGCCCGGGTAGACGCTTAAACATAGATACATTTAATGAGAGAAGAGAACGAAGGGAATTTACGATGGTTGCTGCAAGGCCCAAGAGGACTGTTGCCCTCCATCGTAAATTTCCATAGGTTCGATGAGGAGGTACTTTCGTGGTTCAGAATTGGAAACGCTGGAACACAGCAGCCCGCAAGTGGCTGTGGATTCTGGTTGTTCTTGGCGTTGCAGCGGCCCTGCCGGTAGGTTATGACCGACTGCAAACAGAATCAACATCAAAAAAGGTAGAATTGGTGTTTGATTATCGGGATTTGTTGGATGTCGCGGTGTATCAATCTAAGCCGCAGGATTTTGTATCCGAGCAGCTGGATCGCCTGAAAGACGCTGGCGTAATCAGTATGGCGCTATATGAAAGCACGCTGGACGAGCTGGTGAAATCGCGGCGAATATCGGTATATGACGGGCAGCAGGTCGCCGATCTGACAGGTACGACGGTCTCCCCGAACGAGAATTTTACGTATGTTTCGTTCCTGAACGAGGAAAGCGCGACTTTAATTAAACCCATTATCGAAGAAGCCTACACAAGGTTGGGCATTCCGGTAAAATCTTGGCAGTTCGAGCGTGGAGTGGATGGATTGGTGTTGGAAACTCCGCGATCCAATGCGGTCATCAAACCGTTGTCTCCAGACCCGATTACCATTGGCATGCTGCGAGAGAAGGGCTTTAACATTGTTCCGCGTCTGTCGGACAGTCTTCCGTATGACCAGGCCTATATGGAGAAGCTGATGGCCTACTTCGCGGAAAACGGCGTAAAACGAATTTTGTTTGAAGGTGATTCCGCCAAAGGCTTCAACGATAATGCCGACATGAAAAGCTTGGATTCCTTTGGTGAGCTTTTGAACCAACATGGTATCGGCCTCGTGGCGATTGAGAATATCAAGCGTCCGCAAAAAGGATTTACGAAGCTTGCCTATTTAACAGATTACAATGTAACCCGTATTTATTCCTTAAGCGAGCGGGATGCTAATCTGGAGCCTGAGGTTATTGGAGACCGTTTTGCACTGGCTTCCAAAGACCGTAACATTCGAATGTTCTATTTAAACGCAGAGCCAAGCCGGGATATGACCAAAGCGTCTGTTACCCACCCGCTGGATAATCTGATTGACAGTTTGACAGGTTCGGGTCAGGCCATTAAGCAGATAGAGGACAATGGTTTCACCATGGGTCCAGCAGAGCCGTTTAAGGTAACCGACTCTTCCTTGCAGCGTTACTTCAAGCTTGGGGCTGTCGTCGGAGCTGTAGCTCTGATTGCGCTCATGATTTCATATTACATTCCGTTCATTACGATTGCCGCTTTCCTGATCGGGCTTTTGGGCAGTGCGGGATTGTATGTTCTGAAACCGACATTACTTGAACAGGCCTTAGCTCTATTAGCTGCAATCAGTGCTCCAACGGTTGCCGTCATTCTGGCCATTCGCAAAGTCAATGAAACGCAGCAGAGCATACCGGACATGAGTTCTGGCAGAAGAGTGACCCATTCGATCGTATTATTGGTAAAGACTACGATCTTGTCGCTCGCAGCTGTACCGATCGTTGTAGCGTTATTGAATAATGTGACCTATATGCTCGTTCTGGACCAGTTCCGCGGCGTGAATTTGCTGGCTGCGGCACCGATTGGGCTCATTGCAATCTACGTAGTACTGTACCGCGGTGGATCGACTTATAACTCAATTCTGAAATTGCTTAAAACACCGATCTCACTGACATGGGTCATCGCAGCCGGTATTGTAGCTATCGTTGGTTGGTACTATCTCACACGTACAGGTAATGCAGGCAATGTGTCCTCGATCGAAATGACATTCCGTACATTCCTGGAAAATACGTTTGGCGTACGTCCGCGTAACAAGGAGTTCTTGCTGGCCCATCCAATGATGGTGCTTGGCGTCTTCCTGTCATTTAAATACCGTCACGCCGTTTACCTGCTCATTATCGGTGTGATGGGGCAGTTGTCGATGGTCGGTACATTTACGCATATTCACACGCCACTCTATATTTCGGCCATTCGCGTTGTACTGGGTCTTGGACTCGGCTTAATTATTGGTTTGATCGCGATATTGGTATGGCAAGTGGCAGAAAGGATCTGGAAACGATGGTCTCCACTTCTAAAACAATAGTCATTTCCGGATACTACGGATTCAAAAATAGCGGTGACGAAGCGGTCCTGAAATCCATCCTGACCGCATTGGAGCAGGAAGGAAAAGCGGCGAGGGTTGATATCAACCCCGTTGTACTTTCCATTGACCCGGAATGGACCTCAGCGGTTTATGGGGTAAAGTCCGTACACCGGATGAAGCTGGGAGAAGTTCGACAGGCAATCAAGAACAGTGACGGCTTGATCAGCGGTGGAGGAAGCTTGCTGCAGGATGCCACCAGCCCGAAAACGATCCCGTATTACCTGGGCGTTCTCAAGATCGCACAGTGGCTTGGTAAACCGACGTTTATTTATGCCCAGGGCGTAGGTCCGGTCAACCGTAAGCTGTTTTATCCGATGATTCGCTCGATCTTCCGCAAATGCACCTACATTTCGGTGCGTGACATGCAGTCAGGTGAACTGCTTCAGTCCATGGGAATATCAGGGGAAGCCATTCACGTCGTACCCGATCCGGTGATGGGATTGCCGCTGCCAGAGGGCGAGGTTGTTCATCAGAGTGATTCCAACCCGGGATCGACTCTGGAAGAGAACGGTGTTGCATCAGTTTCTTCTATAGAAGAAGAACATCGTGAATCATTCGAAGAACCTTTTGTGCAGTCCTCATTATCAAATCGTGAGATGGAAGGAGAAGGTTCTCTGCCAGTTATCGGTATTTCGGTTCGATATTGGCATCCGGAACGCAAAGAGCTGAAGGCTATTGCGGAAGGGTTAAAGGCATTAGCCGCACAGCGTCCGGTACATCTTCGTTTTCTCCCTTTTTATCAGCCGGAAGATCTTGAGGCTTCGCAGTTTATTGCTAGCGGCATTGGCGATATTTCCAAGAATGGTTCGAACATCAGTTTCTATCGTGATGAGAAGCAGCCGCAGGACATGCTGCGAGAGGTTAGCCGTTGTGATATGATATTGGGCATGCGCCTGCATAGCCTGATCTATGCCGCGAATCAGCGTGTGCCGCTGCTCGGAATTTCCTATGACCCGAAAATCAATCACTTTTTGAAGCGACTTGGCAGCGAACCTGTGGGAAGCAGTGAATCTCTTGACGCAGATACGTTAAAGGTTCAGATGCTGAAGCTGCTGGATGATGCAGCGGCATGGAAAGCGGAGCACGGTGAGCAGATTACCGTATTGAAACAAGAGGCTGCTATGCCTGCACGCCACATTGCCCAATATTTACGCCATAGAGGATGATAAACATGAAACAGACCTATCCATTTCCTACCGTATCGGTGTTCGAGGTTCCTTTTTCCAAACTCAGTATGAAAGATACGGTGAAATTCCTGACAGAAGCAGTGCAGTCGAGGCAGCCCCACCATGTCATAACAGCAAATCCGATCATGGTGATGACGGCCGTAAACCATCCGGAATATAAACAGATGATGCAAAATGCCGAAATCATCGTTCCGGATGGCACGGGGATCGTCTGGGCTGCCAGTGTAGGGGGCGAACCGCTTGAGGGGCGCGTAACCGGCTTTGAGCTGTTACATGAATTGTTGAAGGTCGGGGAAACCTATAGATGGAAGTTCTTTCTGCTGGGAACCACCGCCGAAGTGATTCAGGAAGCGGCCGAAAGGTTACAAATGCAATATCCGGCTGCCATTATATGCGGCTATCGGGACGGTTTTTTTGGACCTGATGAAGATGCTGCCGTCATTGAACAGATTCGGGCAGCTTCACCGGATATTTTGTTTGTTGCCCGTGGTGCGGACAACCAAGAGCCTTGGATTGCCCAGCATAAACAAGCGCTTCAAGTTCCGGTTGTTATGGGGGTCGGAGGATCTTTTGATATTATCTCCGGCAAACTGAAGCGGGCACCGAAGGTATTCCAAAAGCTGCGTCTCGAATGGTTTTACCGTCTTCTGAAGGAGCCTACACGTTACAAAAGAATGCTTGCGTTGCCGAAATTCGTAGTGAAAGTGCTGCGCGAGAAAGAAAACGTAACGAAATCGAGCTAAATGGCTCATTTCTGTAGGTAAAATCCGGGATTTCACCGGAAATTGGTATTGGTTTTCGGACCCGAAGGGAGTATAATTCAACCGGTAGACAATATTGGGGGTCGAATGATTACATGTTAATGATATACATCATCGGGTTTATCATATCGCTGACGCTCGCTCTGCTCTTAACGCCGCTTGTGAAGAAGTTTGCCGTTAAGATTGGTGCCGTTGACGTTCCTAATGCCCGCAAGGTTCATACCCGGATCATGCCCCGACTCGGGGGACTCGGCATCTATCTGGCTTTTATTATTGGACTGATTGCAGTTCTTCCTTTTCTTCCAGATAGCCTGTCCCCTCGCGATGCCAACTTTATGAAGGCATTTCTAATCGGCGGTTCCATGATCGTATTGATCGGAGCCTTGGATGATCGATTTGAACTTTCGGCCAAAGTGAAGTTTTTGGCTCAAATTGCAGCTGCTTGCGTAGTTGTATTCGGATTTAATATTACCGTGGACTTTGTAAATATACCGTTCCAGGACCGGTACTCCATGCTGGAGAGCTGGGTATCGATTCCACTGACAATCTTCTGGATTGTCGGCGTAACCAACGCGATTAATCTCATTGACGGACTGGATGGACTTGCAGCCGGTGTATCGGGCATTGCGATCGGTACGATTCTGGTCATGGCCGTCTTGATGGGCAATACCACTGTTGCCTTGCTCTGTCTGCTGCTTCTCGGCAGCATTGTCGGGTTCCTGTTCTTTAACTTCCATCCGGCCAAGATTTTCATGGGGGATACGGGCTCATTATTCCTTGGATTTTGTTTGGCCATGCTATCCCTGCTTGGATTCAAACAGATTGCCATTGTATCCTTCATTACGCCGCTGATTATTATCGGTGTTCCGTTGTCTGATACGTTTTTCGCTATCATCCGTCGTAAAATCCAGAAGAAACCGATCTTTGCTCCAGACAAAGGACATTTGCACCACTGTCTGCGCGAGCTAGGATTCAGTCACCGTCAGACGGTGTTGATCATTTATGTAATTGCCGCATTTTTCGGCGTACTGGCTGTCATTCAATCTTCGGCTGCCATGTATGAAGCAAACTGGGTAACCTTCGTCGTAATCTGCGTTATGATGTGTTTCATGCAGATCGGTGCTGAAATTATCGGACTGGTCGGCAAGACCAAACGGCCGATTCTTGGATTGATCAACCGTATGCGAATGAAGGCAAATCCCGAAAGTCGCTCCAAGTAGAACTTATTCTTTTTCATGATGCGTCCGGATCGGACATGCCAGCCTCACCCAAAAAGGGTGAGGCTTTTTTGTGATTTTTGCTAAATAATAGGACACTCGTTTCCGATATATGAACTATGCGATAGAACCAATCTGTCAGTGAAAGCGAGGGGACCCAGTGAACGACGTAACACCCAAAACGGACTCCAACGTCCGAATGATCAAGGAGGCACAACCGTTGAAGAAAAATTTCCGTACAATAGCAAGCCTGTTATTGGCCATTGCTATGTTCTTTTCCCTAATTCCGGCATTACCGGCTTCAGCTGCAAATGGAGCCTTGTATTTTCACTTTTCAAATCTAAGTACGGATCCGAATTCCCCAACACCGGAGAACCGGAATTCCATTACGGTATCGGGTACCTATAACGGCATTAACCCGAATACCATCTCGTATGAGATTAAACGCTTTGATGACACAACCACAGGTGGAACAGGTGTTAAGCCGATTCTGGACGAAGCAGCGAATACGTTCGAGTTCCTGAATGTGCAGTTGAATCAGGGCGTGAACAAAATCATCGTATCCGGTATGAGTACGCAAGGCCAGCAGATGAGTGCGACGGCTTATGTGAAATTTTCCGACGTACCGGCTGTGTACGAAGTAGCGCTAAGTGATGGACGTGTCCTGGAAGAGAATGCTTCCAAGCCGGTTGTCGTTACTACGCAGACCGTTAGCATCTCGGTAAAAGCGACCAATGGCTCCAAAGGCGTGACCGTTAACGGGATGGCCATGTATCCGGGCGGTGGCGATACGTATTACTCCGCAGGGATCCAATTGCAGAAGGGTGTCAACGATCTGGTGATCGTCGTTAACTCGGAATCGAAGACCCAGACCATTAATAGACAGGTCGTATATCATCCGACAGGCTCCTTGACGGTCAATCAATTGCAAATTGGTAACACCAAGATCGATGGGCAAGCCGTTGTAACCGGTACGGTTAACGGCGTCATCTCCGGTTATGTTATCATGGATGCTCCACCGGCTGGTACGCCTGCGGTACCGCCATCTCTTGAAGTATCCGTATTTCCGACAGGATCCACGGTGCCAATCATGAGCTCAAATGCTACCGTAGGTGCAGCAAGCCTCCTAGGAAACAGCTTGATGTATCCTTTTACATCCACTGGCTCAGTTAGCATCACACAGAGTGGAGAGTACTTTGTTTATACTAAGGACACTACCACTGGTTTCGATGTGAAAAATCCTTTCACTTATCGCGATGTCAATGCACCTACAATTAAGCAGGTGTATCAGCTATACGGTGTGACAGAGAGTGGCGGAACGGTATCATCTACCTCTCAGTCCATTTTTCCAAGCAGTAACAATACTGTCCTTAACGAATTGCCGATCTACTTAATGGTGGAACAAGTGAACGCAGGCAACGTTGAGATTGAATCCAGCAAGGGCGGCGGCACAATTGCCCAGAAACTTACCTATAATAATGGCAACACGGTTTTCAAAATCACGAATCTGCCTTCAGGACAACAAAACCTTATCATCAAGGTCAGCAATGGATCGGGCGTCTCCGATACCAAGGTGATCCCGGTAACGTTCCTGTCCTCCACTTATATTGATATTTATCATTTGTATAACAATCAGGTGTTTAAGAATAGTACAGATTTTAATCAAGTAACGGGTCGGATTGTGAACTACACGGGAACATCAGGACTTACGATTTCCTTGAATGGTAACACTCGCGATCTGCCAGTGAGCGGAAATGGCGAGTTCAGCTTTACAGATACGACGTTCCTGCAGCTGATTCCAGGTCCGAATACTTTGGTGGTCGCTGACAAGAGCGGGAAAATCTCGACGAAACTAACTCTGCTGTATTTTAGCGATACTCGTTCAGTTATCAAAAACATGATTCCATTCCCGGTTGGTTCCGCAACAGAATCCGATCCGGATGGATTGTTCAGAGAAACGGCCAAGAATGCTTACAACACATATGAAAAGGCTCTGGGTCTTCGCTTTGAAGTAGAATACACCGATGAGATCACGGTGAACCTCAGCCACCCTACGCCATCCATCTTTGCAGTGTTTACAAAAGACAACGCAGGAACCTGGCGTCTTACAGGCGGGACACTGAAGACGCAATTAGATCCCATTGATCCGGCGGAGCACGGCCGATACTTTTCCATTGTCAATGGAGCAAACTCCAGCTCTGCCCGCGTTGTTTTTAAAGAGCTTGCACTTCCTGAGGTAGGATTGCAGGCAATCAGCATCGGTTCGCGTTATCAGTCGGTTACAACCACAGATACCATTGAAATTACTCGTGAGCGTGCGCCTTACGAAGTTCTTTCTCCTAGGCTCCCTAACGAAGGAGTTTTGAAACAGAACTTTGTAGAGGTAAGCATCAAGGCTGAGGGAGCTAATTCCATTCTGATTGGCAAAACGCCAATGGTGAAATCCGAAATCAGTGATATTTTCCGTCTTGAGGTTAAGAACCTGAAAAACGGTAAAAATACGATTAAGTTCACGATTGAACAAGGAACTAAAAAGACAAACGGACAATTCGTTGTAACGTACACGGATGATGCCACCGAAGGCTCTCAGTTTAAAACGAATATTTCGAAGTCAGGTAAAGTAAAGGTATTTAAGGGTGATTTGTCTCTTTCCTTGCCCAAAGGCACGGTGCTTCAACAGGCAAAATCAAGTCCAAATGCAGAAGTGCCTACGATCAATCTGCTCGGTGAGCATGACATCCTGTTTGGTATTGCCAACCAAATCGATGGGCGGACCGTTAAAGCTTACAATCGAATTGGTGAAATCGAGAACGGTGTAGAAATGGATGGACGTCTGTCCCTCATTCCAGGGGATAACAACAATGCGTTCCGTTTCACTCCGGCAGCCCATTACGGCTATTCATCCCCTCTTTACTGGCTGGATGCGGGTTCGCTTAATGCATACAGCAGCAACGTAGAGGACTTTAATGTAAAAGCAGCAGCGCATCCGTATGCAAAAGGAAATGAATTCCATCAACGCTTGATTCCCCAGAACTGGATGGAGTTGTCCCAAAAAGGTACAATTACCTTGAAATATGACTCTGCACTGGTGAACTCGGCTTCCAGCAACTTGGGCATTTGGTGGTATAACCCGTCCCAAGGAACTTGGATCAACATCGGCGGGAAAGTGGATGCCAAGAAGAAAACTGTTACGGCTCCATTTAAGGGATTCGGTTATTACGCAGTTAAATCCTTGCGATATAGCTACTCCGATGCGATCTCGCATAAGACGGCCCGTAACGATATTGAATTGATGCTGGCCAGAGGATACATGAAGGCGTCCAAGACGGATGCATTTGGCGTGTATGATCCAATGACTCGCGGTGAATTAGCTACTATTATAGTGAAGCTGCTGGACATTCCGTTGGATTATGATACCGATAAGAACAAGCTCACTTTTGATGACATTTATCAGGAAAGTGTTGTCAATAGCATGCAGTGGGATTACCGTTATATTGAGACAGCTGCCAGAAAAGGAATCATTCGCGGCATTGCGCCACGAAGCTTTGCTCCTAATATGGAACTGACTCGTGAAGAAGCGGCCAACATGATTGCACGTGCGCTCAACCTGAAGATGGGTGAGATCGAAAAAGATAAAGCAGCACTTCAAAAGCAGTTCGAAGATGTCGGCAAAATCAAATCGAATTACTCTTATCCAGCCATTCTTGCAGTAAGTAAGGCGGGCATCATCACGGGTGTTGCCAACAGCTTGAAAGAAGGCGAGAAGAAACCGACTTATAACTTCAACCCGGATGCTGTGCTGAATCGTGCAGATACGGCGACGATCGTGAAACGCATGATGAACAAACTTAAAATGATGTAGGTTATATAATAAGAAGAAACTGTAAGGACAAAAGAAACGAGAGCAGAGGCCTGATTTCTGATGGCAGTGCTCTCGTTTTCTTATGTGCAAATTATGTGAATAAGGTTATATATAACATAATTAACAAGATCTTAAGGATGGTATGATGGGCCAAGAAACCGTTTACCAATATCTAATGTTTTGTAATTTCATGTAGAATACGCTACAATAGCGGAAGCACATACTATTTTTAGAGGGTGAAGATGAATTTATGAAGCCGATATTATCAAAAGCGCAGCTCGACTACATGAAGGCGAAGACCAAGTTCGAGGAAAAAGCCAAAGTGATGGAGAAGAAGATTGAGCTGGCTCGTGCCGCTCATGATGAGATAACTCAGGAAGTCATGGAGGGACTCGTTGTTGAGACAGGCTTTCATGATTCATTTAACGAAATGACAGCGGCAGAGAATGCCTTGATCCAGTGGTCTCATACAACAATAAAACATGACAAAACATATCGTACGAATAAAGCGGAAATTGATCTGATGTACGAAACGCTGCATAGCAATCCAGAGATGCGTGCACGAATTATCCAGCTTGCTATGAAGATTCGCTAGGATTCTACAAGGGGCGCCCAAAGGGCGTCTTTTTTGTTGTCGTATTATGTAATTGACTCAATGTTATGCGAATTAAGCATGATTTCGAAAATATTTTTAAAAAAACTTTGCAACGACCGCAACTTTTTGAGAAATCAAACGTTTATAATGTAGAACGCAATGAGGAATCCAAGATTATCCGATGCAAGAAGATTGTCTATTAATTAGAAAAATGTTCTTTACGGAGTATTGGACTCGTTGTATAATACCTAGGTAGGATTAGGAATCTATTCTAGTTTGTAGTGTTCTCTCGTTAACAAGATTCTGTGATATCGTCACAGACATCATTTATGATTTATGCTCAACTCGGGAAAGGAGGTGCAGGACAATGAGTGATAAGAGCTACCAAATTAAAGAAAACAATCAAGTGATGATTCAAGGAGGAGAAAAAAAGGTTATGAAGAAAATTTTATCCGTAGCACTGTCTACAGCAATGGCATTCTCGATGTTTGCTTCTGTTGCATTCGGTGACGATGCGCTTAACACACAACAGAAATTTGATGTATTGAAAGAAAAAGGTATCTTCACTGGCTATCCAGATGGAACTGCTGGTCTTGACAAAGAAATGACTCGCGCTGAGTTCGCGAAAGTTTTGGTAGGCATCATGGGTCTTGAGCCAATCCAAGGCAAAGCGTCTTTCAAAGACAAAAACTACAAAGCTGACAAATGGCCAGCTCCTCATGTAGAAGCAGTTTATGCTGCTGGTCTGATGGAAGGTAAAAACACAACGAAAATGATCTTCGACTTCAACGGTAAAATCACCGTTCAAGAAATGGCGAAGGTTCTCGTTACTGCTCAAAAACTTGAAGTTCCAACAGAAACGAACAATAACGCTTCTGATTGGGCTAAAGGTTATGTGCAAGCAGCAATCAACGCTGGTCTGGTAGACGCTAAAGCTAACCCTAAAGCTAACGCTTCCCGTTCCCAACTGGTTGAAGTTGCTTACACAATCTACCTGTCCCAACAAAAACCAAAAGTGGTTTCTTATGATGTAACTGAGAGTGGTAAAGTTGTAACTTTCAAACTTGCTAACAACGAAGAAGTGAAAGTTGAACTGGAAACTCCACTGAAAGCTAACACAGCTACTGAAGTGAAGTTCAAACATAACAACTACGAGTACACTGAAAGTGTAACTTGGGTAGTAACATCTGCTACTAAAGTTGAATCGGCTAAATCAACCAACTTGAAAGAGGTTGAAGTTGCATTTGACGGTAAAGTAGACAAAGCATCTGCTACCGACAAAAACAACTACACAGTGGATTCCAATTCGAAAAAAATTAAGTCTGTAACTTTGTTGGAAGATGGAAAAACCGTTCGTGTATTGTTGGATTCAACTTCATCTGGAATCTTCACTCAAGGTACAACTTACAAAGTTGTTGTGAAGAATGTAAAAGGTGAGAGTGGTTCTGTATTGCCACAAGGTGAAGTTTCCTTCACATCTTCTGACAACACTTTGCCTACAGTAACAGAAGTGAAAGCTCTGGGAACTAAAGCTATCAAAGTGACTTTCTCTGAGCCAATCAAAACTCCAACAAGCAGCAACTTCCAATTGGATGACAAAGGTTATGTTGGTTCTGTAACTCTGGGTGCAAACGAAAGAGAAGTAATCCTTCGTGACTACACAGGAGCTATCTCTGAAGGTGCTCACAAATTGACTACTTCTTTGGTTGAAGATTACGCTGGTCTGAAATCATTGGGAGCAACTACTGATTTCACGGCGAAAATTGATACTGAAGGCCCTAAAGTAACTGAAATTACTGCTACTTTGGAAAAAGTAACTGTAACGTTCGATGAAGAAATCGATCCGACTTCTGTAACTAACGACAGCTTCTATTGGAAGTCTGGGGACAGCAAGAAAACAGGTAAAGCAACTCAAATCGAATCAAACGTGTATGAAGTAGACTTTACTGAAAACCGTCTGCCAGGATACGAAACTACATTGTTTGTTGAAGTTAAAGACTATTCCGGTAACGCTAACGCTGTAAAAGAGCACAAAGTTACTGCAACTGTAGACTTGGTTCAACCTAGATTGATCGATGCATCTTACGGTACAGATGTTGCACACCAATTGACAGTGCGTTTTGATAAAGCAGTTGATGCTGCTGATATCAAATACTTCTCTGTTAAAAAAGGTAGCGATGTAATTCCTGTTAAGAATGTATATGTAAAACCTGGAACAGATAATAAAGTGTTTAATGTTGAGTTCTACTCCAACCTGTCAGGAACTTATAATTTGAAAGTGTCTGATGTTAAGGACTTAACGGCTCTGAAAAACACTATGGTAACGTACGATAGTACTTTCTTGGCAAGTGATAGTGCAGCACCGCAATTGGAAGCATACGGTGTAGATGTGAACAACTCCAATCGTACAGTTGCACTCACTTTCGATAGAGAAATTGATCTCGCTACGTTGAACAACCGTGCTAACTATTACATTGGATTCAATAAAAACGGTTCCAGTCAGACGCAAAACATTTCCATTCCAAACGATGTTCAAGTGAACGTGTTAGACAGTGGCAAATCCGTTGTACTGGTATTCCCTCAATACATTGAAGGAACATCGGTATCGTTCCCGAGCTCTGTCCAATCTGTTAGCATTGCTGGACTGAAATCCAAAACTGGTCAAGCAACTGGTTGGATCACTACCGGTATCTTGAATGAAACGGAATTGAAAGCAACTGATGCGATTCAAAAAGATTCCAGAACAATCGAAGTAGTATTCAATAAAGCTATCGCTAACGCTTATAATAGTGATTTTGCAGTTGCAGGAACAAGAGTTACTTCTGTATCTGTAAGTGGCAATAAAGTTACATTAAAAACTGATTCTGATGTCTCCACTGGCAGCAGCATCTCTACTGTGAGCAACAATGGTATTCAGACATTCTCTGGACACAAAATCGGTGCGGTAAACATTACTTCTGTAGGTCAAGTTGCACCGAAAGTATCGGTTTCAAATGATAAAGAACTCGTACAAACTGATCGTTCTGTAAAACTTCCGTTCACAACAAAGCTTGATGATTCTGCTAGCGTAGCAGGCTTGGCAGCAAATCTCCATGTTAAACGTGCTGACAAACCTAGCGATAGTGATGCGCTGAGAGCCGATATTGATTACAAAGTTAAGGTTGAAGATAATAACTTGGTGATTACTTTCCAAGATAACAACCCTAACAATGTTGCATATCTCATTAATGTTAAAGAGAATGCTACATTTATCCGGAATGCGGCTGAACCTAGTAAGTTTGCAGGTAAATCAGATGTGTACAGAACAACTGTGAATACCTTTGGAGAAAATACTGGTGTGATTGCTGTAGATAGCACTACATTCGTAGCTGATGCTGGTAAAGAAGGAAAAGCTGCTACAGTAACAGCTGATGGCCTCACATTCACAGCTCTTAACAAAGGTACTGCAGCTAATGGTACTGAAGTTAAATTGGTAGTTAATGAAGCACAAGGTGCTAACGTTGTTGTTAGAAATGGTGTTATCAACATTAAAGCAGCAGCAACAACTCAAGATGTAGTTAATGCTGTTTACGATGCTAAAGAAGATCTTAAGTTTGTAGCAGAATTGGATGGTGCTTCCGCCACTGCTAAAGCAGGTACTCATACACTTACTGGCGGTGAAGTAGCTGTCGGTAAAGTTAAAGTAGTGCTTAAACAAAAAGCTACTAACGTGGCAAACGTTAAAATTAACGGCAAAGAATACAAAGGTACTGATGTTGTTCTTAATACCAATGATGGTTTGAGCTTTGAGGTTAACGTTGGCTCTGATGAAGTGATTGGTAAAGAACTTAATGCTGATGTGACTAGTGAAGTAGGTCGCATTACCACAATCAAACCAACAGTTAAGTAATTGTCAATCGTATCTAAATATTGACAGTTAGGAACACACCAGAGGACTTAATGTTCTCTGGTGTGTTTTTTATACATCTAGAACAATGTCGTAATATTTATTGTATTTTTGTATGGAGCAATTTTTTGCTTGTTCCTGCTATTCATTTTCTCTATAGTATAAAGAGTCATGATCTAACCGGAGGAGGAAAGAACACGAATGAAATCATATTGGAAATTATCCCTTGCTACCTTGGCAATTGGCTCAGGCATATGGATCGGTGCAGTATATAGCAACACCGCAACCGGCGCAGGGACCACCCCAGGTACCACGGACGACCCGGTCGTCACCAAAAGCTACGTTGACCAACAAATTCAGCAAGCGCTGAATGGCGGTGGTGGAGGGTCTACGAACCCAACAAATCCTACAAACCCAACAAATCCTACTAATCCTACTAATCCAACTCAGCCATCACAAGGTACCGATGAAGTTAAGAACGTAGCGTTGAAACCAGGAAAGATTCTACTTGCTGATGCAGGAACAGAATTTATCGTTCGTTCAGGTAATGCTGTGATCTACACAGAGGTTTCTAGCGGCGTTGCAGACCTTACCGATGGTAAAGACCTCTTAAATGGTGAAACTGCGCCTAAGAACCATCTGCTTTCCTTCCCGCGTGAAGGGCGGGGTATCCAGGTGAAAGAAGGACAGGCAAGCAATCTGATTGTTATGGTACGCGGCGGTTACACTATTAAATAGTGATCGGCAATTAGGGTGAAACTGACACCAGTTAATGTTGATCCATTCTGTCGCTAGGTTATGGCAGATAATATCTGTCCGGTATAATCCTCTTATAATTATTGCCAGTAGTGACAACGTTTTATACGTGTGAGTGCTTTAAAATCGACAAATAATACTTCTGTAAAAACCAATACAGGAGGTGTATTTTCATGGCACGCAGCAGTCGTAACCGTCAAGTGGTACCGGAGAGTCGTGAAATGCTGAAGCAAATGAAATACGAAATTGCAGCAGAGTTTGGATTACCCGTGGGATATGGTAGCGGTTCCAATGGAGCCGATACGGAATTTGGCTCTGAGTTAGGAGTCATCGGTGGTGGATCTTCCAGCCGTCGTCCTGGGTGGGGGCATCTAACATCCCGTGAGAATGGATCGGTTGGTGGAGAGATCACTAAACGTTTGGTTCGAAACGCTGAACAAAGTCTCTTCGGTAAATTGTAGTTGATTTTCAGTTAAAAGCGGAACTTATCCTTGACTAACATTCGATTGAAAAACCCAAGAAAATCCTTGGAAAGCAGCTTACTTACTGGATTGACACCTAGTAACAAATAAGTTAATATGCATGTTGAGGATTGTACATTTCAAACCTTTTCCTGTCGGAAAAGGTTCATTTTTTGTGTAGGACCTTTTGATATATCACATACTATTCATATGGGAGGTTGATCTCATGTCTTTAACAGGGCGACGTTTATTTACATCTGAGTCCGTAACTGAAGGACATCCGGATAAAATCTGTGACCAGATTTCTGATGCGGTACTCGATGCTTTTTTGGCTAACGATCCGAACGCACGCGTAGCTTGTGAAGTTTCCGTTGCGACTGGTCTTGTTTTGGTCATTGGTGAAATTAGCACTAAATCTGAATACGTGGATATTCCATCCATTGTACGCAATACTGTGAAGGAAATCGGGTATACCCGTGCAAAATACGGTTTTGATTACAATACATGCGCGGTGTTAACATCGCTGAATGAGCAATCTGCCGATATTGCACAGGGGGTAAACGCTGCACTGGAGAATCGTGATCCTTCCCAAATGGACAAGGAAACCGAGAACATCGGTGCTGGTGACCAAGGTCTGATGTTTGGTTTTGCAACCAACGAGACGCCAGAATTGATGCCTCTTCCGATTGCATTGTCTCACCGTATCGCTCGTCGTTTGTCCGAGGTTCGTAAAAACGGTACGCTGGACTACCTGCGTCCGGACGGTAAAACCCAGGTAACGGTTGAGTATGACGGCAATACACCGGTCCGTGTGGATACGATCGTGGTATCGACTCAACATGCCGAAGAAGCAACGCTGGAGCAAATCCAGAAAGATATTAAAGAACAAGTCATTCTTCCTGTCGTGCCAGCTGAATTGCTGGACGCAGAAACTAAATATTTCATTAACCCTACCGGACGTTTTGTTATCGGCGGTCCTCAAGGGGATGCTGGCCTGACAGGCCGCAAAATTATCGTGGACACCTATGGCGGCTACGCTCGTCATGGTGGCGGTGCATTTTCCGGTAAGGATCCTACAAAGGTTGACCGTTCCGCTGCTTACGCGGCTCGCTACGTGGCTAAAAACCTGGTTGCCGCAGGACTTGCGGACAAGTGTGAAATTCAATTGGCTTACGCTATCGGTGTCGCTAACCCAGTGTCGATTAGTGTTGATACTTACGGAACTGGTAAAGTGAGCGAAGAGAAGCTGGTTGAGCTTGTGCGTAACAACTTCGACCTGCGTCCGGCTGGAATCATCCGCATGCTGGATCTTCGTCGTCCGATCTACAAGCAAACCGCTGCTTACGGACACTTTGGACGTACAGATCTGGATTTGCCTTGGGAACGCGTAGACAAAGCGGAAGCACTGAAAGAACAAGCTGGCGTAAACTAAGGTAATCTTAAGATATGTTCCAGATATAAAGTTTAGGCATGTGCTGATTTAATTTTTCTTCTGAAAAAAATCGGCACATGCCTTTTTTCAGCTTCTTAATTCTCATAGTGAGTAGAGATTCAACTCAGTTGGATATAAAAATATGACAAAAATGAAATAATTAAAAAGTTGATACCCACTATGGTTATCAGCTTTTTTTAATGAATAAATGGAAAACGAGGAATAAACTTTATGACAAACTAGTTACTTTTACATTAAAATATAGTAACATAGGATTGATTTACATAGGCTCCTAAAAAATTCCGCTATAAATTTTACAAGACTTGTTGTACGATACGCGAAAGTGTTTTTTTATAACAAATTCGTAACTTTTCCGCAAAAATGAAGTCTATTAATTAGAGACTTTATATGTTCATCATCCGTGTTGAACGATAGATGGGAGAGTTACGATTACATGGTTAGTCAGGGGAAAACACTGAAGTCTACAACATCTGGAGTAGGCAAGAAATGGTTGATTATTACATTAGCAGGAGTCATCTGGGTGGGGCCTGTGCTGAGCAGCGGAATACCTGTGATAGGGAATCTATCAACATCCTCGGTAGCTTTTGCGGCATCAACATCAGCTAAGAAGCTTGGTGAGGAAATCATTACTTCCGGTGCGGTTTTGATGAAGTATCAGTATATCAACAGTACTGGCGCAAAAACGCTGGCGAATGTCGTTCGGGTGGATCTGAACAACCAATACGTGAAACTGGATGTCATGACAGGCCAAGGAAATAAATTTACAACGAGACAAAGCACGGGCGGAATGGCTAAGGAGAACGGCGCGGTAGCTGCTATTAACGGTGACTTTTTTAATACCGGCAGCGAAGGGGCTCCGATGGGTGCTCAAGTTTCGAATGGTCTGTTGATGTCAACCCCATCTGATCTGAAAGGCATGTATGCTTTTGGAGTGACGAATGATGGAACGCCAATTCTGGATGAGTTTGCATTCTCGGGGAGTATTACAGCTGAGAATGGAGCATCATTCCCGCTCGCGGGTATGAACAAAACATCCTATGCACCAGAAGGCACCGGATCAACGTATAGCCATGCGAATACAGCTTATATCTACACAAGCGCATGGAAGGCTGTTGAGCGTCCTAAGAACAGCTCGACAACGCCAACGGAGGTTATGGTAACGGATGGGGTCATTACCGATATTTCAGTAATGGCAGGATTGCCAACAGCGATACCGGAGGGAAGCTACATTTTGCGAACCCATGGGGCTGCGGCAGAGTTCGTGAAAAAAAATCTGGCTGTCGGTCAAAAGCTGGAAGCGGATTATGCTCTGGTGTCCAAAAAATCAGGTAAAGAACTGGACCCGTCTACACTCCAAATGATGATTGGCGGCCATACGATTCTGGTGGATAACGGCAAGGCAACGTCATTCTCTCGAAACGTAAATTCGATTGGAGGGAGCAGGGCACGTACAGCCGTTGGCTACTCCAAAGACGGACGTTACGCTTACCTGATTGCTACGGAGAGCAACGATAACAGTAAAGGCATGACGCTGCAGCAGCTTCAGGATTTCATGACGAAGGTTGGAGTATGGAAGGGAATGAACCTCGACGGCGGCGGATCGACAACGATGGTAAACCGTCCACTAGCCGAGATGAATACGCAGTTGACCTTTAACACGGAATACGGCACCACGCAGCGCAGCATCGTTAACTCACTTGGCGTGTTCTCCACAGCACCTCAGGGCAGCTTGAAGGGCTTAAAAGTAAGTGGCAGCAACACGCTCCTGATCGGTCAAATGGGCACGTATGAACTAAAAGGCTATGATACCTACTATAATCCAATTGAAGCAGGTTCGATTAAACCGACTTGGAAGTCCAGCAACGGCAATCTAGCGGTCAACGGACAAAGCATTAAAGCGACGAAGCCGGGTACATCGACACTGACAGCAGTAAGCGGCAGCACGAAAGCTACGATGCAAGTCAAGGTGCTGGGCGCTGATGATCTTGTTGCGTTGACTACAGGCGTATCAAGCGCACCGCTGCAGGCTGGAACGAGTGTTTCCGTGCCGGTGACGGCCGTAACAAGCAACGGCCAGAGTTTGGAGGTTCCGAGCAGCGCGCTGAAATGGGAGTTTATCGGATTTAAAGGCAGCGTCAAAGACGGCCGCCTGACCGTATCCTCCGTGAACAGCAATACAAAAGTCGGTTATGCCATCGCACGCTATGACGGCTTTAGCACGGTCGTTATTTTGTCGGCAGCGGGCGAAAGCACGTGGGAGAACTTCGAGAATGTGAATTACCCGGTGAAGTTCACGACCAATGTGCCGACAGTTACCGGGACTGCAGCGATCAAAAATGGCAGCGGAGCAAAAGCATCGTCCAAAGTCTTGAACTTGACCTATGATATGACAGGCGGATTAGGGCAAAAAATGTACGCTTACGCCGAGTTGAATGGCACAACTGGCAAAGTGATTCCTGCACAGGCTACGGCCATGACCATTGATGTGGAGGGAGATAACAGCCTGAACTGGCTGCGCGCTGAACTCCAAGACAATAATGGAAAAACCGTATACGTCGACTTGGCAAAAGCAATTGATTGGAGCGGTTGGAAGACACTGAGCCTCGATCTCAGCGGATACAATATTGCATTCCCGGCACAGATGAAGCGGCTGTATGTGGTGAACGTGGAAGAAGGCCAGGACGAGCGTGCATTGACAGGAGCTGTATCTTTTGACGATATCCGCTTCACAATGCCGTCTCTATCAGGGAATGAAGGACTTCCAACCGGCAAAGCGGTCATGACCATTGGGCAAAAATCTCTTATGCTGAATGGTTCGAAAGTGGCAATCGATTCGGCGCCAATTCTGAAAAATGGAACGACCTACGTTCCGATTAAACACGTGCTCGACGCGTTCGGCGGGCAAGCAACCTGGAACCAATCCGCTCAACGGGTAGGTGTCCTAAGGGGCGGCATGTTCATGGAATTAACGGTCGGCAAGAAGGAATTCATTCTAAACGGTAAGCGCAGTTCGGCGGCTGTAGCACCCATGGTTCAAGGTGGTAGGACTTTGGTCCCTCTTCGTCTCGTTTCCGAGCAATTAGGCCTTAAAGTAAAATGGGACAAGAACACGAAGACCGTTACGATCGAATCGTGATATGGTATGATATGTATATGAAACGTTAGAAATGGAGTAGAGTGCGTGGATTATCAAGCCGATGCCATCGACCGTGTCATAAAAAATGCCATCAAAGTGATGGAGGACAGCAAATACCAAATGTTCGAAATATTGGAGGCGTCGCGGCAAGAGCTCACGTCTCTCAATCATGAACTGCAGCGGACATTAAAAGAAACGACGGAAACCTTAGAGAAGGTAGATCAGCTGGAGCTGAACTACCGCCGTTCCCGGATCCGGTTGACCGAGGTCAGCCGGGATTTTGTCCGGTACAAGGAAGAGGACATCAAGCAGGCGTATGAGAAAGCAACCCAGCTACAGCTTGACCTCATGATCTACCGGGAGAAGGAAATGTATCTGAAGGCAAGACGAGATGAGCTGCAGAAGCGGGTTCGTAATGTCGAGAACTCCGTGGAGCGTGCAGAATCGATCGGATCTCAGATGGGCGTGGTATTGGAATACTTGTCCGGAGAGCTGGGTCAGGTATCCCGAATCATCGAATCTGCCAAAAACAGACAGGTCATTGGTCTCAAAATTATTTTGGCGCAGGAAGAAGAACGGAAGCGCATCTCCAGAGAGATTCATGATGGACCTGCACAATTGCTGGCGAATCTGGTTCTTAGGACGGAAATTGTAGAAAGAATGCTCGCAAAGCAGGAATTTAAGATGGTGCAGGACGAAATAGTAGATTTGAAGGGCCAGGTTCGATCGAGCTTGGAGGAAATGCGAAAAGTCATTTTCAATCTGCGTCCAATGGCACTCGATGATCTAGGATTAATCCCCACACTGCGTAAATACGTGCATGATTATGAAGAGAAATCGAAAATCCGCACGATCTTCGAGACACGGGGAAAAGAGCATCGTCTCTCTTCTGCGATGGAGGCGGCCATCTACCGGTTGGTGCAGGAAGCACTTTCGAATGCTGCAAAACATGCTTACCCGACTTATGTGCTTGTTGAAATCACGTACCAGGCGCAATTGGTCAAAATCGTTGTACAGGACAATGGCCTGGGATTCAATGTCGATTTGCTGGAGCAGAAAAGCAAGGACCACTTTGGGTTAATTGGCATGCGGGAGAGGGTTGAGCTGCTCGAAGGGAGAATGGAGATCGATTCAGCTGAGAATCAAGGAACGAAGATCGTGATTCATATCCCGACGAACGTAGAAAAGAGAAAGGAGTAATCGGATGGAACATTTGGAGAAAGAGAACGCGATTATTAAAGTATTATTAGCGGATGACCACCAGCTGTTTAGGGAGGGTCTGAAGCGTATACTGAATATGGAGGACGACATTGACGTTATCGGAGAATGCGGCGATGGAATTCAAGTGCTTGAGTTCTGTAACGAAGTGAAGCCGGATATCGTGCTGATGGATATCAACATGCCCACCGAAAATGGCGTTCAAGCAACTGAGAAACTACGTGAAATGTTTCCTGAGATCAAAGTTATCATTCTGTCGATTCATGACGATGAAAGTTATGTTTTTGAAACGCTCCGTAAGGGAGCAAACGGTTACCTCCTGAAGGATATGGAAGCCGAGTCACTGATTAATGCGATTCGTTCGGTACATGAGGGATATGCATTTATCCATCCGAAAGTTACGGGTAAGCTCATTCAACAGCTCCGCCGAATGACTTATGTAAACGAAGCAGGCGCTATGGCTGAGGGCGGTTCGCGTGAGGCTGGAGTCAAGTTTGTGGCAGGGGAGAATAACCCATTGACAAGGCGCGAAGCGGAAGTGCTTAGACTAATGGCCGAAGGCAAGAGCAACAAGATGATAGGGGAATACCTGTTCATTAGTGAAAAAACTGTAAAAAACCACGTCAGCAGCATTTTGCAGAAGATGGAAGTGGACGACCGTACACAAGCGGTTATCAACTCGATTAAATATGGCTGGGTGACGTTGTAATCGCCGATCCGAATGCACGGACGCGTCTTACATAGGGAGGGAACTGCCAAGGGCGGTTCCTTTTTGTTATGATGATTTATAGGGTTGAAGTAACACGATAGGCGTTGTTCTTATGGTGCTTGAGCCGTTCCCATTAAGTTCTGTGTGGGCTCTGGTTACATAACTGTCACCGTACCCTCCTGATCAGCATATATTGTTGATAAGAGAAGGAGGTGAGTCTCATGGTTGCCCAATTGCTGTGGATACTCGCGGTGTACGGGATTGCTGTTGCTCTGATTCATATCGTGCATGCCCGTCATCTTAGAAGAGCTGGTGAAGGCACGGGGCGGCGCAGGCATTATGTGCTGATCACGTCCAACCATGAGCGGCAGGTGGAATGGTATTTGAGAGCCCTTTCATGGTATGCCCTGCTGAGCGGGACGCGCGTGCGTGTCACCGTCCTTGATGATCAGTCGTACGATGATACGCTGAAGATTGTCCAGAGATTGATTCATTTGTCCGGAATCGAACTGGTATATGGGACTTGGAAGTCCGATGACTCGGCATCACGGGAAATGGGTGCCGGTCCGAATGAAGAAGAAGTGATACGGATCGATCTAAGAAACCCGATGGAGGCTGTTCGGATTCCATATGTACAGGGATAAACATCAGCAAGTTGTTTTGGTTACCAGGTTCGTATTCATATTGTTAAAGGCGTGAAGCACACTCCTAGCGTAAGCGAAGGGTGTGTTTTTTGCGTTTCTGGGGAGAAGAGCCTATCCAATATCAAAACGTGTTTGTTCTTGCTTCGTCTATAGCTGAATCTCCTGCATTCAACTCGATTTTGTTTCCATGTGATTCTCTGTCCCTCGTAGCGGTACTTGTACCCGACTAGGAGAAGTGGGAATAGGGCAGTTAAAGGAGGAGGGTGACAGATTTCGACATAGGGCAGCGTGAGAAGGATCTATTTCATAATGTAATAGTCTCGGCATGAAACTGGTAAACCGTAGATATGAAATCTTGAAACATGTGTTTCTTAATAACGTACCAGCACTTGGCCTTTTACCAGCTTATATGTCTCGATATTGGAGTTGATGTCAATGAAGATTGCCATATATGCCATTCGAACATCAGAGAAATGGAAGTGTTGTCTCTCGCTGGATATGCGGGTGGATTTTCAATGGTGGTATGGAGTGAAACGATGGACGGATGAGAAAGCCAGCGTACGCTCATTGGTGCTGTTATCAACACAAGTTCCATTAGGGTGGGCCATTGTCATTCAAGAGAGTTTTCGATCCAACCAAGACATGGATCAATGGGGGAAATCGGAATGGCAGAAATATTTGTACCAGAGCTTAAGTTCGTTCTTACTACAAGAGCCTGAAGGAAGCAAATCGCAATGGAGTATTTTGTTTACGGAGATTCAGCAGTTGGACGGATCGTATGTAAATTCCTTTATCGGAAAGAGGTATGTGGTTGAGGATTGGGCATTGTTGATGCAGCAGGCGGAGCTGTTGATTCAGTGCATGGCAGGACGAGCCTTGCTTGCCGGCGAGGTCGAGGCCTTGTTGGCGGAGGTCGCCGGGAACATCGGCGACTGGCGCTCTGCGGCCCAGCTCGGCGTCCTGCTGGGCCGCCTGCGTGTGGAAGCGGGGCTGGCACAGCCCGCTCCGCAGGGTGCGCCCGGCTGGCTGCGCCGCCGGGCCATGGCCCTCCGCTGCCGGCGATGCGGCAGCGAGGCCCGAAGCCGCACGGCATGCGCCGCGTGCGGCTCGGCGGCTTGCGCCTATTGCGAGGCCTGCCTCGCGATGGGGCGCAGCCGCGCCTGTGCCCTGCTGCTGCATGGCGCAGCAGGGTCGGCCGTGCGGGGCCTGGCCGGGGGTTCCCCCACCGCGGCTTTGGGCCGGTGGGGACTTAGCGCAGCGCAAAGCGCCGCCGCTGGCGCTGCGCTGCGGTTTTTGGCGGAGCCGCCCGCAGGGGGCTCCGCGGGGCCCGCCCGGTTTCTCATCTGGGCGGTGACCGGCGCCGGAAAGACCGAAATGATCTTTCCGCTGCTGCAGTCTATTCTGGACGCGGGTGGGCGCGTGCTGGTTGCCGCGCCAAGACGGGACGTGGTGCTGGAGCTGGCACCACGTTTATCCAAGGCTTTTCCGGATCAGACGGTGGCCACGTTATACGGGGGAAGTCCGGACCGATGGAAGCAGGGGAGCATCACGCTGGCAACGACCCATCAGCTGCTGCGTTTCAGGGGAGCTTTTGACCTGGTCGTGATCGATGAGATTGATGCGTTCCCTTATCATAATGATCCGATGCTGGATCACGCGGCCAAAGGAGCTTGCAAATCAGGGGGGAAGTATATCTATCTGTCAGCCACTCCACCAACGCCTTTACAGCGTGAGGCAGCTGCAGGACGATTGCCGCATGCCAAAGTCCCAGCACGCTTCCACGGTCATCCATTACCCGTGCCGCAAAAGCTGAAAATCTCGACGGTGAACCGCTGCCTACAGGAAAAAAAGCTTCCCCCACTCTTGGTTCGTAGTTTGAGCGCATCTCTTTCCCGTGGTGCTCAAGTGTTCCTGTTTGTTTCCCGCATCAAGCATATTGATCCTATTTTGGAGCTGCTTCGCAAGGCCATTGCCAATATGCCGATTGAAGGGACTTCATCCATCGATCCGGAACGGGCAAGCAAAGTGATGTCCTTTCGAAACCGTGAGATTCGCTTGCTTGTGACAACGACCATTCTTGAACGAGGGGTAACGGTTCCGAAAAGTGACGTGTTTATTTTAGATGCGGACAGTGAGCTTTTTGACGAAGCTGCATTGATTCAAATGGCCGGCCGCGCGGGCCGATCCAAGGATGATCCGGCAGGACGGGTGGCATTTGCTGCGCCCCAATGGACTCGGAGCCAAAGCTCGGCAGTCCGGCAAATCAAGGCGATGAACCGAATCGCACGTAAAGGCGGGTATTTACGGCCAGTTTAGGAATTATCGAATGACTAGGGGATTGAGTTAAACATGATATTTAGTGTTAGCTTTCTTAGACTCTCATAGCTCTCATTTACTCCCATGGCTCTCATAGCTCATAGTTCATGAAACCTCATGGATCCTCATGGATCCTCATAATTCTTCATATAACTCATCTTTAACAAACGATTGATAGATATGATAGAAGGAACAGTGATAAGTCAGGAAAATGTAGTAATGGAATTGGAAATCAACTGGATGCTCAGCTTTGAGAGTTTTGGGTGATTGGGTTTCATCGGGACATGAGTTTCTATCTAAGACGTATGTAATTATTCAATCAGGTATCATTTTAACACTTTCAATTTAGTTGAGAAAAATACTACCAGGCATATATCGGCAATCGCGGCAATGGGTGTGGCGATATGCACGCGCTGTTAGCTGTGTACTTTTTTTATCTGGTTTATTGGTGTTCTTTATCTATCTCTCTTAGAAAGGAAGGAGCATATTTGATATCAAATGTCTTTAGCCATTTGCTCGGGCATATGCAGCGTTTGCTCAAACCGATTGACGAAACCTGCCTCACTTGTGGAAAAATAGGTTCATTCACCCGGGAACTTCCGGGAATATGCCGTACCTGTTATCGGAATATCCCCTGGATCATGAAACCCAAATGTTGGCGATGCGGGCGGGGAATCGGCTGTCCCGACTGTATTCGATCAGGCATGAACGAGCGGAGCTTTATTTTGAATCGGAGTGCGGTAACCTATGATACGCAGATGAGAGAGTGGTTGGCCCAGTATAAATATAGGGGGAATGAGCGTTACGCTCCTCTTTTGATAGAAATGATGTTACGGGTATACACGCTGCTCCATCGGGAAGCGAACATCCATTTGGGCAATAAGGGGTCACGGAATTCTGGCAACATACCATGGAGTATACATGCCGTCACTTCGGTTCCGGTCAGTGAGGAAAGGCTTCAGGAAAGGGGGTTCAATCAAGCGGAGGTGCTCGCACAGGGGCTTGCGCTTAGAATAAAGGCGCCTTGTGTTCGGCTGCTGGAACGTAGACGTCACACGGATAAACAGAGTTTCAAGAGCCGGATGGATCGGCTAAAGGATATGGAGGGTGTTTTTGGTGCGTTGCAGGATGCACCCGATGTACTGTGGTCCATAAGCAGGCAGGCCGTAGAGCATACTCGATCTCAAGTGGGGACATCACGGATCAAAGGACCTTTCCGTATATTATTGGTAGATGATATCTACACAACCGGGAGTACGATTAACGCTTGTGCTCAGGTTTTGCGGAGATATGAATCCACTGTAGAAATGCCCATCGAGATCTATAGTTTAACCTGGGCTCGTTCGTAAATGATTAAAATAGGAAAAATGTGTGGATTCTGTTACCTAATGATAGACGTAAGGCCTAAGATAATGTAATCTAGGGGTATTAAAGGTTCTATGTGGCATGGAGGTTGTTGAGCATGAATCTGGGGAATTGCCCTCGGTGCGGCAAGTTATATACGGTTAATATTCGGGAATTATGTCCTGATTGCATGAAGGTTATTGAGAAGGAATATGAGAAATGCGCAACCTTCCTTCGTGAGCAAAAAGGTGCAACGATTCATGAGGTATCTGAGGCTACGGAAGTATCTGTGCGGCAAATTACGAAGTTTATCAAGGAAGGCCGGATCTCGATTGCGAACGCGCCAAACCTGGCGTATCCTTGTGAAGTATGCGGAACGTTGATTCGCGAGAGCAATATGTGCGAGTCCTGCCGGACGCGATTAACGAGGGAGTTAAGGCAGGCTGCTGCTGGCAACCAGGAACATCAGCCTGGGTCCGGAAAAGACAGAGAGACTTACAGTGCAGTCGATAAACTGCGCAAATACTAACTTTTGAACTATTAACAATGTTTCATATCCGACCGATAAACTTAGTAAAGCTTATCGGTTTTTTATTTTAAGTGAGGTGAATAGGGCGTGAAGATTAACGAATCGGGACGTGTGAACGGCATCAATTCGTATCAACGGAATATTGAATCTCGGGAGATGCAGCACATCGATAAGAAGCGCCGCAAGGATGAAGTATCAATCTCCCCGGAGGCGATGGAACTGAGTGCACAGAGTAAAGTGCAGGATCCGGAACGCGCTGAGAAAATTCAACGCTTGAAGGAATCTGTAGCCAACGGCACGTATGAAGTGCCTGTTGATCGTTTAGCAGACAAATTGCTTCCATATTTCCAATCCTACAATAAATCGGGTGAAACCAAGTGAGTGTACACAGTGTCATTCAAGCAATGTCAAAGTTAAATGATGTCCATCTTGAGATGATAGACGTCGGTAAAGAGAAGCAACAAGCAATCATTGATAATGATTCGACGAACTTGACTCGCCTGATGACGATTGAAAATCGTTTGTTAAGACAGATGAACGAACTGGAACAACAACGCGTGGAGCAAGTGAATTTTTTCTTGCAAGAAAAAGGGATCCGCTCCCAATTAAATCTAAGCGTAACCGAGTTATCGCGACTTGTATTTGATTCGAACGAAAAGCAAGAGCTTATGCAAATCCGTGATAGCTTGCTGAGCAACGCCGTGATGTTAAAAAAGCAGAATGAATTAACGACCCAGTTGCTTGAGCAGTCTCTGCATTTTATTGACTTCTCTTTAAATATAATTGTCGGTGTGGATGAGGAAATGATCTATAAGAAACCTACGGACACTCCACCAGCTCTTTCGAATAAAAACAATTTTTTTGATGCCAAAGCGTAGCGTGGCACTTATTAAGGAGAGAACACATGGTATCTACATTTCACGGGATTGAAACCGCGAAGCGCAGCCTTTTCGCTCAGATGGCAGGTATGAACACTACCGGACATAACATAGCAAATGCTAGCACTCCTGGTTATTCACGGCAAGTTGTAGGTTTGATCGCTTCACGTCCGCTGGCTATGCCAGGAATGTATAATTCAATATCTCCTGGCCAGTTGGGCACAGGTGTTGAAGTTAATTATATCAAACGTGTAAGAGATCAGTTTTTGGACCAACAATACTGGAACGCAAATCGCTCTCTTGGTGATTGGGAAGTACAAGCAGGAACACTTTCTAAACTGGAAACCATTTTCAACGAACCCTCTGAATCCGGTTTAACAACGGTTATTGATAACTTTTGGAAAGCTTGGTCTGAATTCAGTAAAGACCCTGAGAACGTAACTTCAAGAAAAATTGTTAGGGAAAATGCTTTAGCGATGGCAGAGGCCTTTAACGAAACCAGTAAAAAAATAACGGATATGCAGGCTGATTTGACTCAGGGGATTAACGTAAACGCAGATCATATTAATACACTGACAACTCAAGTGGCGCAGCTGAATTATGAGATTAACCGCATTGAAGGTTTTCGTGATAACGCCAATGATCTTAGGGATCAACGCGATCTCATCATTGATGAATTATCCCGTATGGCTAATGTAACTGTGGTGGAAGAAGAAACAGGCTATCGTGTTACTGTGGGCGGGCTTGAATTAGTCGCCGGAGACGCTGCTGTCCCTGTTACTCCTGCTCAACTAGAGACGGCCTATGCAAGCAATGGGCTAAATAGTGGGGAACTCTTTGGTATCATTAAATCCAGGGATGGCATCGTGAAGGATTACTTGGACCAATTAAACGAGTTGGCCAATACGATAGCTAACGGGGATGTAAGCATTACAATTCCGGCAGGTTCGGTACTTCCTGAAGGAACAGTGTTAAATGGAGTAACCTATAGCGGAACCACAAGAACGTTAACTGCGGATACGACAGTAACTGTCAAAGGTTTAAATGGGCTTCATAAACTTGGGTATCTATTTACTTCACCCGCTCAGGCTGCGGGAGACTTCTTTAGCTCGAAGGGTGGTGGGCCTATAACGGCGGCCACATTTAGTGTTAATAACGCCATTGTCCAGGATCCTAATAAAATTGCTTCCTCACTGCGAGTTGTAGCTGGTACTAATGGTGATGAAGTAGTGAAAGGAAATAATACGCTTGCTTTATTGATGTCTCAGCTTAGAGAACGGCCGTTTACATTTAACGCCATAGCAAGTAACAATGGAATAACAACAGGTACAGTAGACGATTATTACCGTGCTGTTATGGGGCAGTTAGGCGTTCAAAGCCGAGAAGCTTTAAGACAACAAGATAATAACCAGCTACTTGTTGATCAGGTTGATTCCAGAAGACAATCTGTAAGCGGAGTTTCTTTAGATGAAGAGATGTCGAATTTGATCAAATTGCAACATTCATATGGAGCTGCTTCCCGTTTTATGACCACTGTGGATCAAAATCTGGATAAAATCATCAACAGCATGGGAATTGTAGGTAGATAGAGGAGGCGATAGTTCATGGCTTTACGCGTTACACCAGGTATGATGAACTTGCAAATGATCCGAAATATTAATACGAATTTAGTGAGAATGGACGGCAATATGAATGTGCTTTCGACAGGCATGAAGCTAAATAAGCCGTCTGATGATCCTGTCGGGATTACATATTCATTAAGATATCGGAGCGAGCTTTCGTTTAATGATCAATATCAGAAAAATGCGGACACGGCGCTTTCATGGCTGGAATATACAGATACGGTGATAGGTCAAGTCAATGAGATTTCTCAAAGGGCCAATGAATTAATTGTTAATGCTGTCAATGGAACTAATCCCCAAGAGGGATTAGATGCAATTAACATTGAACTGAAACAAATTTACGAGCAACTCATTTCATTAGGCAATAGTAAATTTAACGATAAGTATATCTTTAATGGCCAGTTAACTGATCAAGCTCCATACGACAAAGTTCTAGCACCTACTCAGGGTACAGATCTTCATGGAATCACATATAAGTTTACAGAAGGGGCAACCTTAAATATTAACGTTACAGGTCAAAATGTATTTGGGGAACCATCAGACCCAGATAATCTATTCAGTATTCTGAATAGAGTTCAAGCTGCATTAACTATCGATGATAAAGCTGCCGCTCGAACAGAATTGGATAACTTATCCAGTCGCTTATCAAAGATTAATGAGGCGAGAGCAGAGATTGGAGCCAAGACAAACAGGGTGGACCTTATCTTCAATCGATTAGGCGATCTGGAGATAAATCTAACCGCTATGCAAGCAAAGGTAGAAGATGCTGATTACGCTGAAACAATTATGAAGCTTAAGCAAGATGAAAGCGTGTATCAAGCATCACTAGCAACTAGCGCGAAGATCATGCAGATAAGCTTGCTAGACTATCTTCGGTAATAATATTATTATATAGAGAAACGGGGGTAGGCAGATGGATTTATTAAGGCTTTCAATTCGCCAAACCTATGCTTCCATCGGTATAGAGACGAGTAAAGCGAAGTTAAGTATCGAGTCTCCCCCCGGCGATTTGAAGATCGAGACTGAAACGGCAAAAATGGACATTCAACGAACTCCAGCGAAGTTGACGGTTGATAGTTCAAAAGCCTGGATGGCTTTAGGGAAAGGGAATCATTTGGACTGGTGCAATATGGTATTTAGTCAGATGGATCAGGAGCACCTTACCAACGTGTCACGAATTGTGGAGGAAGGGAACCGATTAGCCCAATTTACAAAACCGGGAAGTAAGATTGCTGATATGATGGCAGACCGAATCCAGGAGAAGTCAACCATTGAGTATAATGGGCAAGCTTCTGTTGCCAATGTTGATGTTCATTACGCTCCAACTGAACTGGATGTTCAATGGAGCGATCAAGTTACGCAAATTGAATATACGCCGCAACGTCCCCAAGCATCCTTTGAAGCGGCTGTTGCTAATATTTATATGAGAAACAAAAATTCACTGAGTATGTGGGTGAATGAGTATGACTTTTATAGTTAAAATAAAGCTATAGCTTATAGGCTGTAGCTTTTTTTATAGGAGGCGATCAAATGCTTAGTCAGTTTAACGGGATTCAAGTTTCCTTCCAAGGAAGCATTCTAGGGTTTGATGAATTGGACACTTTTGTCATGGAAGCAGTAGAAGAAACGCCGTTTGCCTATTTAAATAGCATTGAAAATCCGGAATTATCTTTTCTTGTCACGCCCCCATTTCAATGGTATAAAAACTATGAATTACAGTTAAGTGATTTGTTAAAGAAAAGATTGAATACAGAAAGACCTGAAGAAATTTTAGTGTTATCTATTGTCACTATCCGGGATCCCCAGCAAGCGTCTACAATAAATCTATTGGCTCCTCTCATTATTAATGTTTCCAGAAAAGTCGGTTTACAGCATGTATTTCATGAACAAACAGCGTACAAGACGAACAGTCCATTGTTCGCGGATGATCAAGGACAAGGGGGAGAAGAATAATGCTGGTACTTTCCCGAAAGCGTGGGCAAACCATTTTAATAAACAATGAGATTGAAATTTTTGTCTCCTCCATTGATGGAGAAAGCGTAAAGTTAGGGATCAGCGCGCCAGCGGATGTCTCTATTTTGAGAAAAGAGCTTGCTGAAGAGGTCCAGGCTACCAATTTAGAAGCCAGTGCAACTGTGAAGAACGTAAATTTACTAAAAACAATAAAAAAACAATAAAAAATCTGAAGTTTGCTATAAATAATCCTAAGATAGCTCCGATATATATTATAGGGCAAAAAGCCCAATTCACAAGGATGTGAAATCCATATTTCAAGGAGGAATAATCAATGATTATCAACCACAATCTTAACGCGATGAACTCTCACCGCAACCTGTCCTTCAACAACATTCAACAAGGTAAGTCCAGTGAAAAATTGTCTTCCGGTTTCCGCATTAACCGTGCTGCTGACGACGCTGCAGGTCTTTCGATTTCTGAAACAATGCGCTCGCAAATCAAAGGCATGAATCAAGGTATGCGTAATACGCAAGACGGTATTTCGATGGTTCAAGCGGCTGAGGGTGCGATGAACGAGGTTTCCGACATGCTGACTCGTATGAAGGAACTTGCTACTCAAGCGTCCAACGGAACGTATAGCGCCGATGATATCGCAGCTATTCAACTCGAGTACGCAGCATTAGGCGAAGAGATCGGACGCAATGCGACGAACTTCTCGTTCAACGGAATTACTCTGCTTGACGGATCTGCTGGTAATGTTACAATTCAAAGCGCTGGCAGTGACGCAGATGCAATCGTTCTTGATTTGTCTGGTATTGACCTTACTGCCCTTCAATTCGGTGCCATTACTGACCAAGCGTCTGGTGCAACTGAACGTGGAGTAGTAGATGCTGCGATCACAGCAGTTAACACAGCTCGTTCCACGCTGGGGGCTTACCAGAACCGTCTGGAGCATGCATTCAACAACACAAGCGTTAATGCCGAGAACCTGCAAGCTGCAGAATCGCGTGTTCGTGATACGGATATGGCTGCAGAGATGATGAAGTATACGAAATTCAACATCCTGCAACAAGCTTCCACGGCAATGCTGGCACAAGCGAATCAAGCACCGCAAGGCGTACTGCAATTGCTTCGTTAAGATTCTGCTTGATACCGGAAGAGGTCCACGAGATTTGTGGACCTCTTTTTCTGTAAGAGGCTGAACATAAATAGAACAGATATATTTTATGCAAATCTAAATTTTATAGTATGTTCATTCGATATATAGAGTTAGAGGTCAATTCAATAAACAAGAGGGGGTATCCATATGCCAATACGACTAAGCGGAATAGCTTCAGGACTAGACACCGATTCAATGATTAAAGAGCTCATGAAGGCTGAACGAATCCCTGTTAACAAACTATTACAGAAGAAGCAGACGATGGAGTGGAAGGTCGAGAGTTATACCAGCTTCAATTTAAAGTTCTCTACCTTGCGCGAATCGGTATCTTCTTTGCGGTTTTCTGGCGGATGGAATAAATCTGACGGAAATGGCAACACAGTACGTTTAAGTACGGATGAGATCATTGCCAAGGCCAAAGACTTTGTAAGCAAATATAACGACACGATTTCATCCATTAGCGGGGCATTGACAGAAAAAGTGAACCGTGGTTTTCAACCGCTCACTTCCGAAGAGAAGGCGGCGTTAAGCGAAACGGATATTAAAAACTGGGAAACCAAAGCAAAGAGCGGGATCCTGCGTAACGATGATGCTTTGAAAAGTGCGTTAAGCGCTTTGAAAGGTCTGACTTCGGCGGTAGTATCGGGAGTTGATCCCGAATTTGATACATTGGGTGAGATCGGAATTACAACGCCTAAGTACATTGTTGGTGCATCATCAGAAACGAATAGCAAGCTAATCCTAGACGAAAACAAACTGCGCGAAGCGATAGAGAAGAACCCGGAAGCGGTTATTTCTCTGTTCTCGGCACAAGGTACTGATCCTCAAGGAAAAGGGATATTTCAACGTGCATATGATGCAATGAACACAGCGGTCGCCTCTGTTACGAGGAAGATAAGCGGTGGTAATGTAACTAGCATGGGATTGATTTATCAAATGAACAAAATTGATAACAAAGTCGAGTTTAAAAACGAACAACTTAATAAACGTGAAGATCGCTACTATCAAATGTTCGCTGCAATGGAAAAGGCGATATCACAAAGCAATGCTCAGTCTAGTTGGTTATCACAACAATTTGCATAAAAGGAAGGCTGTGAGGGAATGGAGATAACAACTCATGCGCAGCCAGTTCAGTCATCAAAGATAAAAGAAACTGTTCCAATTGTTCGTGTTAGTGGAGAATATCAAGAGTTGAAGTTAAAGAGCAAGAATTCCATATTATCGGTTAGTGAGCAAGCCCTCGTTAATGCGATTGACAAAGCAAACCGGGCAGCTCAAGGTACCGAACACTCGTTTCAATTCAAAGTGCATGAAAGCACGAATCAAGTAATTGTTCAAATCTTGGACAAGAACAAAGAGGTCATTCACGAAATACCTTCTGAGAAGTTTATCGATCTTGTTGAGAAGTTGAAGGAGCTTTCAGTTGGGGCAATCATTGACGAAAAAAGGTGAGAAAAATTAACTTACAGGCACAATACAACTATCTGCATACGAAAATTCAAACTTCGTCGCCGGGTCAACTCACATTAATGCTCTATACCGGTTGTATAAAGTATTTAAAGTTGGCTGTTCAGAGTATAGAGATTCATGATATGGAAGGGAAACACTTGAATTTCGTGAAAGCGCAAAACATTATAGACGAACTTCAATCGACTCTAAACATGGAGTATGAAGTATCGAAGCAGTTGTACAGCTTATACACCTATATCAATGAGAAACTATTCGAAGCGAATGTCAAGCTTGACGTTAAAACGGCAGAGGATTGCATCCAACTTCTTACCGAGCTTCGAGATACTTGGGCTGAAGCTCTGAAATTAATTTCGAATGGCGAGCAGGTGGGAGTTCAATGAAATCGAGTGCCTCGGAGAATTTGTTATTGGAATTAAGGGACATAACTCGAGCGATAAGCGATTTGGATCTAGAGAATGAAGCGGACTATGAATCGCTTCATTCTCTTCAATATGATCAAGCCCAACTAAGAGAGAAGATCGATCAGTTGTCTCAAATGAATGGCTTCTCATATACGGAGTCGGATAGGAGCATTCTACTGGAATGCATTGAATTAGAGAAGACGAATAATGAAGCCTTCGCGCAGAAACGACAGGCAGCGAGAATGGAACTAAACCGAATAAATGAGAGTCGAAAGTCTAAAGGTGCCTATCTTGGCGAATATACGCAGCATGTAGGGTACTTTATCGATAGTCAGCAATAAGTAAACATCGAACCGTTTGCTATTACTTTTTTAATAGAGGAGAAAACGCCTATGAAGAAGTTTAAACAATGCTTCACGATCATCTTCGCTGTGTGGTTCGCGTTATATGGATTAATCGCCGCTCCGCAACAAGGGGAGGCTGCGATCAATGATTATGTATCGGTTACCAAATCAGCAAATCCAACAAAAATCACAACACAAGAGGAAACGGAAATTGCACTCAACATTACAGGAACTCCGCCTGCTAATGTAGTCATGCCTAATGACGTTGTACTTATTATTGACAAATCGGGCAGTATGGCCCCAACGTATGGCCCTAATAATGGTGAAGACAAAATGACGAATGCTAAAGAAGCGGCGAAAGGGTTCGTCGATCTGATGGATATGACTAAGCATAGAGTAGCCGTTGTTGATTTCTCCTCCTCCGCAAGTTCATTTCCATTCACGGTGGATAAAGATACAGCCAAATCCTACATTAATACAATTAATTCTGGGGGAGGAACCGCTACAGGGAATGCGATCGATGCAGCGGTCGCATTGCTGGCTGACCACCGTACAGAAGCTCAGCCGGTAATTGTACTGATGACGGATGGAGCGGCGACAGAATCGCCGAAGAACACTGATCCGTTTGATTACGCGCTTCAGAGGGCACAAGCTGCAAAGGATGCAGGGGTTATATTCTATACAATTGCTCTTCTGAATCCTAACGAAGATCCTATTACTAGTGCTCCGAACGTCCTCATGAAAAATATGGCTACAACTGCAACTCATCATCACTTTGTGCTTGGTTCTAATGGACTTAACCAAATTTATGCAGCTATCGTTAAAGAAATTGGCATGGCGAGCGCTTATGATGTTACTGTGACAGATATAGTTGGTAACGATTTTGAGATTGTACCTGGATCCTTCGAGGATAATATTCCTAAACCTACGGTGACAGGCAACACATTGACATGGAAATTCAATGAATTGAAAAATAGCGCATTAACATTCAAGTACAAGATCCGTCCAGTCGATAAAATGAAAGCGGGCACTTTCCCGGCTTCGTTGAATACCTCAAGTATCACTTACAAAGATTATGCTGGAGCTAACCGGACGAAGAGCATTCAAAGCGTTAATATTACGGTTAAACTGCCAGCCCCAGTAATAACCGCTGTAACAGAACCTTTCGGACATCCGAATGGCGGTGAGACAGTTACCATTACAGGTCAAAATTTCGTGTCTGGAGCAACAGTGAAGTTTGGCTCTACTGCTGCTACAAATGTAGCTTTTGTCAGCAGCACTGAAATTACGACAACCGTGCCTGCAGGGAAGCAAGGGATGGTAGATGTAAGTGTAACAAACCCAGATAATCAAGTTGCGAAAGCGCAATATCAATATAAGACTGATCCGATTATTACTTCTATAACTCCCGCTAATGGACCGCTTGTAGGTGGAACGATCGTTTCGATTAAGGGACAGTATTTCATGAGTGGCCTGACTGTGAAATTTGGCGATAAAACGGCTCCACTCTTCTATTACTATGGACCCGATCAAATTTCTGTCAAATCGCCGATTGGCGCAGAGGCAGGTCCAGTTGACGTTACGCTTACGAATCCGGATGGAACTACCGTTACTGTGACAGGAGGATTTACCTATGATGCTCCTCCATCAACAGATCCGGAAATCGTTTCGATTTCACCTGACAATGGTGTGGTAACAGGTGGAAATACGATTTATGTGAACGGTAAAAACTTTAAAAACGGTATGAAAGTTGTTATTGGTTCAAAAGATGCATCAACCTCTTATATATCGGCAACTCAATTGAGAGTGACTGTTCCAGCAGGCGATGCAGCAGGAACAGTAGATGTTTCCGTTCGTACTGCTGAAGGAGCAGTGTACACAAAACCACAAAGCTATACTTATAACGCAATTGAATATCCGACACCTACGATCACATCAGTAACACCGAACACTGGTTTAATAACAGGCGGGAATACGGTATATGTTAATGGCACCAATTTCGTAAATGGCGTGACTAAAGTTACGTTTGGTACAAATGACGTCAATGCGACTTATGTGAATTCAACGACCCTCCGCCTAACTGTACCAGCTGTTGCAACGGCAGGTAAGGTTGATATTATAGTATCGAATAATGATCAAGCTGCATTGTTACCAGAGGGCTATGAATATACGATGCCGATCATCTCTGAACCTCATATTACAGCTGTGACCCCTAAGCAAGGATCCATCAAAGGTGGTTATATAGCTTATATCGACGGTGAGAATTTTAGTGGTGGCGCAACTGTAACCCTCGGCGGTATAAATGCTAGCGTAACATATATTAATTCGGGCCAGCTTAAAATAGTAGTCCCGGCGACAGCATTGACTGGAGTTGTTGATGTTACTGTTACGAATAAGGATGGCGGAACGGAAACATTGGCAGGCGGATTTGAGTACTTACCAATCTTGCCTGAGATCACTAGCATTTCTCCTGCAAGTGCAAGCCGTGCAGGCGGGGCGACAATCTATGTTAATGGCAACAATTTCGATATATCCGCTGCCGTAAGTATTAATGGTGTCAATGCAACCACTGCTTATGTTAACTCAACTAGTTTAAGAGTGACAGTGCCTGCTAGCTCAACGGTGGGACAAGTGCCATTAGTTGTGAGCTTGTCGAGTGGGCAATCAGCTACCTTTGCATTTACTTATACTGAACTTCCGGTCGCAGCAGCTCCAGTTATTACTAGTCTCTCTTCTGTAACAGGCAAAGCAGGCAACGTCGTGTACATTTATGGAACAAACTTTAAGAATAAACCAAAAGTGTATTTCGGATCTGTAGAAGCGACTACTGTCGTATACACGAGTTCGACTACAATCCGAGTTACAGTTCCAACCGGCAACACAGGTGAAGTTTTAGTGAAGGTTGTAAATCCAGACACGCTCGAGAGCAATACCGTAACTTATACTTATAATTAATAACGTACACCACAAGAAGATCAGGTTGAGGTAAATACCTCAACCTGATCTTCTTTGTTCGGTGGTACTATAAATTCTTTGCTGGTTGTATCAAGAATGGAAGATTAATAAAGTTAGGAAAAGTTTCGAGATAACGTTTAAGAAACTGTTCATATTGGTTTTTGGAACAATAGTTAAAAACCCAGCCAATTATAGATAAATCTTCTTCATGATCAAACGCAGTATTTACGAACAAGTAGCCATCATCAGAATTATTACTGATAAAATGCCATTGTCCTATATTAACCATACTTTTGTTTGATAATGCCTCATTATCCAATAGAATCGCATACAATTCAACTGCTGGTTCATAGTAGCCATATTCGTACATTAGATTAGCAAGTATATTAATTGTATCTGCGGTTGCCATCGATTGAAGCCAGTGAAAATAAATGTCGTTATATGAATATCTTAATAAAATGAAAAGTGTCTTAGCAAGCAACTCGGATGCGGCATCCGTTAATTGAGGAGGAATATCCGGACTTGCTAGAAGAGCATTGTGATGGCTCCAAAGCTCTAGTGCAGACTCCCGGTATTCAGTAATAGCTGTTAAATATTGTGGATCATTATATAGAACGGCCGCCATTAAGGCGATAGAAGCATCTAACTTCATATCAATCGTAAGTTTGGACGGTTTTTCTTCATGTTGTAGTAAATGATAGGTCAAAGCATCATTAGGAGAAACATCTATTACCAGTTTCTTATGATAATATGAACTTAGCGATCGAGAGCCGGTTCGTAGTGCAACGAGAAATAAGGCGGCGTATTCAATGGCTGTAGGATTAGGATAAACCGTTTGAAACAACCGGATAATGGCTTCTTCGTCTTGCTCAGCCTGAATAAGCAGCTCCCATACTTGTTGCAGAACCGTATAGTTTTTAGGCTGAATTTGAAGCAATTGGACACCGTATCGAACAGCGTCCGTCTTGTTTCCTAACTGAACATGCAAATTAAACAACATTTGCAGCGGAACTGTAGAACCGTAGGAAGGTTGGACATTCCAATAGGGACGATTTTGACGGACCGCCGTTTCGGCGAGGGCTAAAGCTTGTTCGAAATTATTGATAGCTTGTTGAAACATCCCGAATTGTTCGTAAAGAATACCGAGATGGCAATAATAATCGGAAATTCCGGGGTATCCTGTCATTGCCTGTAGAATGAGATGGTATGCCTCGACATAATTATTTAATTTTATTTCAGTCGAAATTAAGTTATCTAGCAGATGGACATACCATGAATGACTAGGAGCGCTCGAAGCAATACTTGTTCGATAAAGCTGGATGGCTCTTTCCAGTTGATTGTCGCTGGTACAGGCATTTCCCAATATAAAACAAAAGTAAGGATCACGAAGTTTTTCTTCTGTCTTCATAGACTCTAGAATGGACAGGTTGCGCTCTGTCTTGTTGTGACTCTCGACTCGTATTTCTGTGTATCCGTCGTGAAAGATCGGATAAGGGAGATTATTAAATGTAATTTTACGGTGATCCGAGGTGAGTTGCTCGTGAATAGGGTTGCTGTAGTATATCCCTTTTTGATTCTCGAATATTCGAGCCCCTTGCGAGATCATTACTCTGGAGGGATCAACGGTTTGTCCGGTAAAATTATGAATAGGCAGCATGAATGACTTAAGAGAATCTTTGTCAGTGGGAGTTGCCCGCAGGTCGGTTATTAATCCCTCGATATCGGATGAGTTCATGTATTCATCTGCATCTAGTACCAATATCCATTTTCCGGTGGCATAACGTAATGATTCATTTCTGGCGGCAGAAAAATCGTTGATCCATTCAAAGTCATAGACATGGTTAGTATACCTTCGAGCGACTGTCTTTGTATTATCAACGGAACCGGTATCAATAATGATGATCTCATCGACAAGTCCTTGCACGCTATCTAAACAACGTGAAATCACCTTTTCCTCGTCTTTTACGATCATGCACAATGAAATCAAATTCTCCATATATCCTCCTGTTGAGCTATAATTCTATGGTCTATACTCTAAATATTCTTTTCGAGGAGGTCATTTCCTCCAAAAATACTTTTAAAAACTTAACAGTTTCATTAAGTAGACGCGTTCCACGATTCTAAGGTGGAACATAAGCAAGTATTCTCAACAAACTAATGCAGCATTAAACTGAATGCACAAGTTCCGAAAATCCTAGAACCGATTTACCTGCGGAAAGGATTGTAGCGGATGAGACGTAGATATAGTCAGCGTCTCATCCACTCTCACCTGCTTTTCATGATATCTTGATTATACAGCAAAAAAGGTACAGACTCTTCAATTTCCTTGAAGAATGTTCCTTTTTCCAGGAGACGGATTTTTCAGTGGCAGGTGATGGTCGGAGGGCGCGAAAACCATAGCTTGGTTCCTTTGTCAGATTTATTGGCAATTGGATGTTTCACCCCCCTCCGCTGCTGGGTAAATACCGATAAAGCATATTTCGGCAGTACCCGCCAACTCAGTCATAAAGCCAAGTCGACATTTTTCCGTTTTTTTTGCAAAAGAAAACCTTTTCTTTGGTAATTGACAGTGGATAAGGCGGGTGCTATAGTCGGAAATGTGGACAATTAGTGTCACACTTTATTTGACAATGAAGGGAATGTTAGTGCATGCAAGGTAAAGTGAAATGGTTCAACGCAGAGAAAGGTTATGGCTTCATCGAGACTGAGGACGGCGGCGACGTATTCGTACACTTCTCCGCGATCCAATCCGAGGGCTTCAAGACTCTGGAAGAAGGACAATCCGTAGAATTCGAGATCGTTGAAGGCGCTCGTGGCCCGCAAGCAGCTAACGTAATCAAATTATAATCATCCCCGGCACAGCCGACCTACATAAACGGTATAGATGGTTAACAATTCGAGATTCGCTAGCCCAAGACTCCGGTTTGTCCGGAGTCTTTTTCTGTGCGTCGTTCCCTGAAAAATATTGTGCTAAAATTCACAATTCTGACTTTTTACATAGCCTTAACAAAATGCTATAATGAAGGTGCAAAGGAGGAGTGCCCAATGCAATTCACTATCCGAGGTCAACAAATTGAAGTGACCGATGCTTTGAAGGACTATGTTGACAAGAAACTCAGCAGGCTAGATAAGTATTTTGATGCACCCCCCACCTCTGAAGGATATGTCACACTGAATGTCATTCGAGGATTGCACACAGTGGAAGTGACCATTCCGCTCACAGGCGTGGTACTGCGTGCGGAAGACCGAAGCGACGATATGTACGCTTCCATTGACGCTGTTGTGGACAAGTTGGAACGTCAGATTCGCAAGCACAAAACCAAGCTGAACCGTAAGATCAGACAAGAGGGCGGCTTGAAAACGCTCATTGCGACGAACGGAGCAGCGGCAACCAGTCAGATGGAGGCAGAGCAAGTCGAGTATGACGATGACAGTTACGAAGTTGTCCGTACGAAACGTTTTACCATGAAGCCGATGGACGTGGAAGAAGCGATCCTGCAGATGAACATGGTAGGCCATAATTTCTTCGTATTTTCCAACATTGACACACAGGAAGTAAATGTCGTTTACAAGCGTGATGACGGCAAGTACGGATTGATCGAGCGGGATTAAGCTTAAGCGGCATTCCAAGCGGAATGCAGAAGTAGCTGGACCTGATTCGAACTTTAAAACGGTGAAATGAAATTGAAATGTAAGATGAGCCTTCATCCGTGTAAGCGGGTGGGGCTCTTTATTTGGATATATACGTTTTTGATGCGGTAGGCATCGTAAAGATGGTGGTATTTGATGGTAAACCCATCAGAGTATGCTGAATAGTGCAACCATTATTTTAATGAGACGACTTATAGGGGACTTCAGGGCCGTTTCTTAAACAGCTTCAGGTATAACGTCTTAAGGACTTCCTATATAAGAGGATTCGCGTTCGGTTAGCCATGATTGAAGAGCATCACCGGGGCGGAGTCTTTGTTATTTCTGGACAATGGGAGATGAATATTTCACACTTATTTAGATGTGGTGTTTTGTTTGTGAAATGAATATAATTCCATTGTTTAAAGCTGGGTAAATGCTCGACGCAACTTTTTTGAGCCTTCCCGCGTCTCATAGAGTAGGGCTTCACGTAACAGACATCTCTTGTGATAGCACATATTGTTGCGGCATCCCTTACAAACTGTTACAATTTATGCAAACCCTCATTTTATGGGACGGGCTTTTTAGCCTGCATCAAATGGGACCATCATAAGGAATCAATGAATCGATTTCATCATTTAACCCTTTGGCATTTAATGAAGTTGATTCTATCACTTGTTTTGCACGAAAGGGGTTAACCATGCTAGGACTTGTCAAAAAGATTTTCGGCGACACCAACGAGCGTGATGTCAAACGTCTCATGAAGACGGTCGATGTAATCAACAAACTGGAACCGGATTTTGAGAAGCTCTCCGATGAGCAGCTGCAAGCCAAAACCGAAGAGTTCCGTGCACGGATCGAGAAAGGTGAGACGCTGGAGGAATTGCTTCCTGAAGCGTTTGCGACAGTTCGTGAAGCTTCCAGACGGACACTTGGCAAGCGTCACTATGACGTGCAGCTGATTGGAGGAATGGCCCTCCACGAAGGCAGAATTGCAGAGATGAAGACCGGTGAAGGTAAGACCCTTGTAGGTACGCTGCCGGTTTACTTAAATGCCCTGCTTGGCAAAGGTGTTCACGTTGTAACGGTCAATGATTATCTGGCACAGCGTGACAGCCAAGAGATGGCGCAAATATATAATTTCCTGGGAATGACGGTCGGGGTTAACCTGAGCGGTATGGAACACCCGGATAAACAGCAGGCGTATGCTTGCGATATTACGTATGGTACGAACAATGAGTTTGGCTTTGACTATCTGCGGGACAACATGGTCCTCTACAAAGAGCAGATGGTTCAGCGTCCGCTCTATTTCTGTATCATTGATGAAGTGGACTCCATCCTGGTTGACGAAGCGCGTACGCCGCTCATCATCTCGGGACAAGCTCAGAAATCGACCGAGCTGTATTTTGCAGCCGACCGTTTTGTGAAGCGTCTGACTGCGGAAGAGGATTATACGGTAGACATTAAGGTCAAATCCGTGGCCTTAACCGAAAAAGGCGTGGCGCTAGCGGAGCGTTCCTTCGGTATCGACAACTTGTATGACCATAACCATGTAACATTGAACCACCACATTGTACAAGCGCTGAAAGCGAACGTGATCATGCGCCGCGATGTGGATTACGTTGTTACCGACGACGAAGTGGTTATCGTTGACGAATTCACGGGACGTCTGATGGCTGGACGCCGTTATAGCGACGGTCTCCACCAGGCGATTGAAGCAAAGGAAGGCATCGAGGTTCAGAACGAGAGTATGACCCTTGCAACGATCACCTTCCAGAACTACTTCCGGATGTATCGCAAGCTGGCAGGTATGACTGGTACGGCGAAAACCGAGGAAGAAGAATTCAAGAAGATTTATGGTCTTGAAGTGCTGCAAATTCCTACGAACAAACCGAATCAGCGTGTCGACATGCCGGATGTGGTTTACAAGAGCGAAGAGGGCAAGTTTAAGGCGGTTGTAGCTGAGATCGTAGAACGTCACAAAAAGAACCAACCAATTCTGGTAGGTACAGTTTCCATTGAGAACTCCGAGCGTTTATCGGAGCTGCTGAAGCGCAAAGGCGTCCAGCATAAAGTTCTGAATGCGAAGTACCATGCGGAGGAAGCGGAAATCATCTCACGCGCCGGTCAGCCGGGATCGGTAACGATCGCGACAAATATGGCGGGACGCGGTACGGATATTTTGCTTGGTGAAGGCGTACAAGATATTGGCGGACTTCACATTATCGGTACAGAACGTCACGAATCGCGCCGGATCGATAACCAGTTGCGTGGTCGTGCCGGTCGTCAGGGTGACCCGGGGTCAACTCAGTTCTACCTGTCCCTCGGCGATGAGCTGATGAAACGTTTTGGTACAGACAACGTGCTGAATATGATGGATCGTCTTGGTTTTGAAGAAGATCAGCCGATAGAGAGCAAAATGATTACCCGTGCGGTTGAATCCGCGCAGAAGCGGGTAGAAGGCAACAACTTCGATATGCGTAAAGTTGTTCTCCAATATGATGACGTCATGAACCAACAGCGTGAGATCATCTACAAACAGCGCCGCGAGATCTTGGAGTCCCAAGACATTAAGCAAATCGTTGTAGAGATGATTAAGCCGGTCATTGATCGTGTTGTGCAGGCTCACTGCAGCGATGATATTCCGGAGAACTGGGAACTGCAAGAAGTGGCAGACTACGTCAACAGCAAGCTGCTGGACGAAGGTTCCGTCACTCGCGAAGATCTGTGGGGCAAAGAAGCCGAAGAGATTACCGAGTATATCTTCGAGCGCGTGATGAAGAAGTACGAAGAGCGTGAGCAAGCCATCGGCGAAGAAATGGTACGCGAGTTCGAAAAAGTTATCGTGCTGCGTTCGGTGGATAGCAAGTGGATGGATCATATCGATGCGATGGACCAGTTGCGTCAAGGTATCCACCTCCGTGCATACGGCGGTACCGATCCGCTTCGCGAATACCAATTCGAAGGCTTCGAGATGTTTAATGCCATGATTGCGACAATCCAAGAAGAAGTGGCGACGTACATCATGAAGGCCCAAATCGCGACAAACCAGGAGCGTCAAGCAGTTGTGGACGAGAATAAAGTCTCCACGAACAGCAGCAGCGAACCTGCCGAGAAGCGACCAGTCCAGGTGGCTGAACAGATCGGCCGGAATGATGCATGCCCTTGCGGCAGCGGCAAGAAGTATAAGCACTGCCATGGACAGAACGCTTAATCAATCTAGCCAAGTGGTGATGAATATAAGAAAAATGTCCATCGATGTGCTTTCACAGAAGCAAGACCGCGTTTAGAGGATATTTTTCTTGCGATGATTGAAATTGATCAGCATTACTGTAAACTTCGATCATCCTTATATAGCCCGTCCAGGTTATGGGCGCGAACTTTTCAACTCCCTTAAGAGCGGCAGATGAACCGGGTGACTGTGGTCTATTCCACCGTGATCCGAAATCACTGCTGCGTTTAAGGGAGTTTATCTGAATAAACAGCGAAATATTTTGTGAAGCGATGTGACGTGGATTTTCTCTTAAATGGAACGTTTTCCATGCAGGAGAGGGTATACTGAAATTATTACATGTAGATAAGAAAGGACGAGGACTCATGATCGATCCAAGTGTGAAGCAGGACCTGCGTGAAATTAGCAAGAAACTAACCAATCTTAGGGGGTCTCTTTGACTTAAGTTTAAAGCAGGAGATGATTGAGAACTTTGAGGAGAAGATGGCAGCCCCGGATTTCTGGGATGACAATGAGAAGGCTCAGGCGCTTATTACCGAGATGAATGCCGTGAAGTCATCGGTGGATCACTATCAGAAGCTGCAGGTGGATTACGATGATGCCGTCGTGATGATCGAGCTGGCGGATGAAGAAGGCGATGACTCCCTTGCAGGAGAAATCGGAGAAACGATCAAGGACCTGGTTGGGCGTGTAGAAGAGTTTGAACTCCAACTGCTGTTGAACCAGCCTTACGATAAAATGAATGCCATCCTTGAGCTGCATCCGGGCGCGGGGGGAACCGAGTCTCAGGACTGGGGCCAAATGCTGCATCGCATGTATACGCGTTGGGCGGAGAAACGCGGCTTCAAGGTGGAGACGCTGGATTACCTGCCCGGGGATGAAGCGGGAATTAAGAGCGTGACGCTACTCATTAAGGGCTACAATGCTTATGGGTATTTGAAGGCCGAAAAAGGGGTGCATCGCCTGGTTCGGATCTCCCCGTTCGATTCTTCCGGCCGTCGCCATACCTCATTTGTGTCCTGTGACGTCGTTCCTGAGATTAACGATGAGATTGAACTGGACATCCGGACGGAGGACCTGAAGATTGATACTTACCGTGCGAGCGGTGCCGGTGGTCAGCATATCAATACGACGGACTCGGCCGTACGGATCACTCACTTGCCAACAGGAGTGGTCGTAACCTGTCAGAATGAACGGTCCCAGATCAAGAACCGTGAGCGTGCGATGACCATGCTTCGTTCCAAGCTCTATGAGCGCAAGATCGAAGAGCAGCAGAGGGAATTGGCGGAAATTCGCGGCGAGCAGTCCGACATCGCATGGGGCAGCCAGATCCGTTCGTATGTATTCCATCCGTACAGCATGGTGAAAGACCATCGTACACAGGTGGAGACCGGTAATATAGGAGCCGTCATGGACGGGGATCTGGATGCTTTTATCGATGGATATTTGCGCAGTCAGATCAAGCTGGAAGTCGAGTAGGACGTTGAGGAGAGATTTGAAGAGCTATGGCGCAATCCGCTGGTAATCCATCGATTAACAAAAGAAAAAGAGAACCCCTGATTCCGATCAACGGTCCCCTTCGACAGACGGTGGACACCGTTTTTATCATCATCGGCTCCTTTATTATGGCGCTGTCATTTAACCTGTTTTTCCTGCCCAACCACATCGCCTCTGGCGGTGTGTCCGGATTGTCCGTTCTTGCGCAAGCATGGCTCGGCATTGAACCGGCATTTACGCAGTGGGCGCTGAATATCCCCTTGTTTGTGCTTGGCTTCTGGCTCCTTGGGCGCGATTACGGCATCCGTTCCCTGCTGGGAAGCGTGATTTTGCCGTTGTTCGTCTTTTTGACCAAGGACTGGCCGATTCCAACCTCCAATCCGCTCTTGGCTTCCATCTATGGTGGGATCGGCGTCGGTATCGGCATGGGGCTGGTCTATCGCGGCAGGGGTTCAACTGGTGGATTGACCATCGTGGCTCAGCTTTTGCAAAAATACAGCGGCCTCAGCTTTTCTGTCTGCGTCGTGCTCTTGGATGCGATTGTGATCTCCTCGGCAGCCCTCGTGCTGTCACTGGAGCAGGCGTTGTATGCTCTCATTGGACTGTACGTGACAGGCAAAGTGATTGATGCCATTGAGCTGGGCTTTAGCTTCACCAAGGTGGCTTACATTATATCCGATCATACGGAGCCGATAACGAAGGCCATTCTCGAGGATCTTGACCGTGGACTAACCAAGCTGACCGCAGAGGGAGGCTATACGGGTGAACACCGGACAGTTCTGATGGTCGTAGTCGGACAAAGTGAAATTCCCCGTCTGAAAACGGTGGTGCAATCGGTGGACCCGAATGCGTTTGTCATCATTAGTAATGCCCATGAGGTATTGGGTGAAGGCTTCCGCAATATTAAGGCGTAACACAATAAGATAAAATACAGCTGCCAGGACATTCTCGGCGGTATGAGAGACGGTGATATCACCGTCTCTTTTTTGGGGTTATAGAATGTATACAGCGAAGCTGAACCATTCGACAAATGCAAAAAAACTTCCTCTAAACGCGGTCTGGTATCTGTGAAGCACGTCGATAAACGTTTTTTTATTGGATCGGCTTTTCGGTAGGGGCGTGACCTATGACCTTCAATTCTCCTTTGTTTTTCTAATAGATAATCTCGAACAGCTGGTGTTCACTCTTCTGTTTTTTCGAATGGTCAAATGAGTTACTCCGTTTGGCCTACTACAGAGTCGAAAATACTTAGAATTAGCATGATCGTTGTGTAACTTCTCTAACCCCAACCCTTTGTCCATCTCACCTTAGAAGACTCTGGAATTTATTTCGTCCTGTTAATTAATTTTTCATGGAACCGATATTACTATTAAGAAAAAGAAAGTTTCTGTCTATTTATTTAGAAATTTTAAAAAAGAGAGGATGATTAATTTTGTTTGGAAAAAAAATTAGTGTGTTTTTATTTTTTTTTGTTACTGTTTTTTTATTTTTAGGACAATCCCAAGTAAATGCAGCTGGGGAACAGGTGATATATAGTTCGACTAACGGAGACCAAATTTTAATGAGAGACTCTGTTGGAGAATATTTTGTAAATGGTATAAAGATTTCAAACAATAAACAAATAACTTGGAATCGATTGTTGGAGAATACATGGGTTGGAGGTTCGTTTACTAGAGAGCAGAACGTACAATTTATAGACGGGATCAGTGAAATTAAATCAGTACAATTTGCTAGTTTTAAATCAAACTATGCTCAAGATGTCCCGCATGCCTTTGTTCTAAAAGTAGGGCATATCCTGATGTCTTGTAGAGAAGCACAGTTTTCGGCTGGTGAATGGAATATCAGCTTTAAAGATGTTTTCGGTAATTACACTCCTAGATATACTGATTATGACGGAAGTACCACTTTCCCGTCAGATGGAGATTCATATCTCATTATTAACGCGGATACGGGTAAAGTTGTTGACTTTGTATCTAATCTAAACCCTTATTATTATGGTAAGGCTGAAAAGTTTGAAATTATTAATGCAACAGAAGGTAGCAATAGTTTAGAAATCCCTTCCGTTCAACCTCAATTACGGTTGTCAGAAATTCAAGATAATAAAGCAAAAATCAGTTGGAACAGTGTTCCTTATGGATTAGAGTATGAAGTTGAATTCAATAGTGATACGATCTTTTCTAATTCTAATTCTATTGAGTTGAAAAATATGCCTCCCAACACGGAGTATCAAGCAAGAATTAGAGCGAAGAATGACTTGGGTTCAGGACCATGGAGTCAGTATTTGATTTTCAGAACCAAACTACAGACTCCTGAAGTAACTTATTCTACAACATCTTCAACGCTCCAATTAAATTGGTTACCCGTAGAAGGAGCTGAAAGTTATGAAGTCGATTTTAATGGCTTAATAGTACAGGTTGGTAATGTAACTGAATTTGTGCCCGCCGGCATTGAATCTAACAAGGAGTACACTTTTGCAGTTAGAGCTTTATCATCTAACAATGAAAGTCTCTGGTCACCTCCTGTGAAGATTTTGACGCCCTTCATTTCTGGTCTGAGTCCGAATTATGGTTTAGTGGCAGGTAACAATTTAATTGACATTAATGGCAGTAATTTTGTAAGTGGGGCTAAAGCTCAATTTGGTACCACCGAAGTTGCGACTACATTCGTGAGTTCGACAAAATTAAGAGTATGGGTACCAGCGGCATCCTCTGAAGGATCAGTAAACGTAAAAATCACTAATCCAGATGGTCAAGTTGCAGTACTGTCAAATGGATATACGTATACGCAACAAGGAGCGGGGCCTGCTCCTACCATCTCAGGTCTGAGTCCGAATTATGGTTTGGTGGCAGGTAACAATGTAATTGAAATTAATGGTAGTAATTTTGTGAATGGGGCTAAAGCCCAATTTGGTACCACTGAAGTTCCAGCTACATTCGTGAGTTCGACACTATTAAGAGCAAAGGTACCAGCAGCGTCCTCAGCACGATCAGTAGACATTAAAGTTACTAATCCAGATGGTCAAGTCGCAGTACTGTCAAATGGATATAAATATGTTGAACAAGTGTTTCCGGCTCCAACCATTTCAGGCATGAGCCCAAGTTCTGGTTTAGTGACGGGTAACAATGTAATTGAAATTAATGGCAGTAATTTTGTAAGTGGGGCTACAGCCCAATTTGGTACCACTGAAGTTCCAGCTACATTCGTGAGTTCGACACTATTAAGAGCAAAGGTACCAGCAGCGTCCTCAGCACGATCAGTAGACATTAAAGTTACTAATCCAGATGGTCAAGTCGCAGTACTGTCAAATGGATATAAATATGTTGAACAAGTGTTTCCGGCTCCAACCATTTCAGGCATGAGCCCAAGTTCTGGTTTAGTGACGGGTAACAATGTAATTGAAATTAATGGCAGTAATTTTGTAAGTGGGGCTACAGCCCAATTTGGTACCACTGAAGTTCCAGCTACATTTGTGAGATCGACACTATTAAGAGCAAAGGTACCAGCAGCATCCTCAGCAGGATCAGTGGACATAAAAGTTACTAATCCAGATGGTCAAGTTGCAGTACTGTCAAATGGATATAAATATGTTGAACAAGTGTTTCCAGCTCCAACCATTTCAAGCCTGAGCCCAAGTTCTGGTTTAGTGACGGGTAACAATTTAATTGACATTAATGGCAGTAATTTTGTAAGTGGGGCTACAGCCCAATTTGGTACCACTGAGGTTCCAGCTACATTTGTGAGATCGACACTATTAAGAGTAAAAGTACCAGCAGCATCCTCAGCAGGATCAGTGGACATAAAAGTTACTAATCCAGATGGTCAAGTTGCAGTACTGTTAGATGGTTATACTTATACGCTACCTGCCCCAGCCCCCGCTCCAGTCATAACGAGCATCAGTCCCAATAGTGGAGTACTTACGGGAGGGAACGTTGTAGTTATTAATGGTGCAAACTTTTTGAACGGTGTAAATGCCCAATTTGGCAATGTACAAGTTGCTGCAACAACCTTTGTCAGTAGTAATCAACTAAGAGTAAAAGTACCAGCCGGTATTAGTTCAGGTATGGTCGACATAACTATTATCAACCCTGATGGGAAAAGTGCCCAGCTTATAGGAGGATATACGTATAACTAACACATTGAAAAAGGGTGCCTTGAATTTGAACTGCATTCCGTCAAGTAGATAGTATAAAAAATAAAAATCAATTAAGCGGCCTTGGTCCTGAATTCCATCGGATGAGGCCGTTTAGCTTTGCTTGTAACGTTCGGGATTATGAATTTGGTTTGGGTATACGCCCTCTTTGAGCGCTCGTATGAAATCGAGATTCCTGAAATCGGAGAGGGGTATATATTCACTTACTTCCTGCAAAAGAAGTTAATTTTTCTGATATTCCTGCATCTACGCCTGAACAAATTAAAGATGCTCTGTTTCGATGGGTAATTAAGCAGTTATATTCTCATCAAGCCCAACCTTCAGGTCCAGTTAACTGTGGATTGAACGTTGTCCTATCCACTTTTACTTCTTCGGGTAAGACTCGTAGTTTTAGACCGCGTTTGATGATAATGACTTTAATAAATTATTTCTGAGATTATGATTAACACATATAAAAAGAATTTTGAAGAGAATGGACAATTAAGCCCCTTGTACTAGTAAAGAGCATATAATGGTATCTAATATTGTTCAGGGGGTGGAGGATTGTGGAAATCGAACAGATCTTTGCTAATTTGCCGGTGCTGGAAACCGAGCGCCTGCGGCTTCGCAGAATAGCGATGCAGGATGCGGATCAGATGTATGCCTATGCCTCTGATGATGAGGTTGCCAAGTACGTAACATGGGAAACCCATCGCTCGATCGATGACAGTAAGAAATTCATCCAGTTTATACTAGTCCAGTATGCCAAGCATGATATTGCCCCTTGGGGGATCGAGCTGAAGGAGAGCGGGCGTCTGGTGGGGACGGTGGATTTTGTGTGGTGGAAGCCTGAACAGCAGAGTGCGGAGATCGGTTACGTACTCGCGCGGGATTGTTGGGGACAAGGCCTTATGACGGAAGCAGCCTCCGCGTTACTGAAACTCGGATTTGGCGAAATGGATCTTGTACGCATCCAAGCTCGTTGCATAGAAGGGAACATCGGCTCTCAGCGTGTCATGGAGAAGATCGGCATGTCCTATGAGGGGACGTTGAGGAAGGGGATCAAGATCAAGGGTCAGCATTGGGACCTCAAATTATATTCCATTCTAAAAGAGGAATATGAATCGACTCTTTAGACATTGAAGGCGATTAGTATTCATTTGCAAATGGGGACCAAATTTGAATAATCCATTGTATTTATATGAATACAGTCGTATAATAATACATATTTATGAGACGGATAAAGTCAATGAATACCTATGACGAAAGCGTCGTTTTAATGCAGGAGACAGAATACTTCCGAACAAGATCATCACTAGCCTGACTGCTTCACGATGGAAAACCATATCAAGAGCATCAGCAGTCACTTGATTTCTATGGCTTACCACGTCAAGGGCAGAGCTCAGGGGGCAATGTGAATCGATCGGAGGATGGAAACGGATGGGCATGACGTAGAGATGAAGGGAATGGATGAATGGGACCTTGCATAAGGTCCTTTGGCTGTTCCTTGGGGAGAGGGATGAGGATAAATGACGGACACAAACACAGTAAAAGTTGCTATTGTTGGATCTACCGGTTACGGTGGCGTGGAACTGATCCGGTTGCTGCAAGCACACCCGCGCGTTGAGATTACATCGGTAATCTCTTCATCGACTGCAGGCGTACCGATATCGGATGGTTTTCCACATTTGACGAATATCATGACCCGGAACCTGGATGGTGTTAATCCAGCGGAAATCGCAGAGGTGGCGGACTTGGTGTTCGCGGCCACACCTTCGGGCGTCAGTACCAAGCTGGTACCAGAGCTGCTAGATGCGGGCCTGAAGGTCATTGATCTCTCGGGAGATTTTCGTTTGAAGGACGGAGCAGTTTATGAACAGTGGTATAAGCACACGGCTCCGAGTGCGGAACTTTTGGAGAAGGCTGTATATGGCCTATGCGAAGTGTTTGGCGAGGAGGTCCGCGATGTGGATTTCATCTCCAATCCGGGCTGTTATCCGACAGCAACGCTGCTCGGGCTGATTCCGGCAATTACTGCGGGGTGGATTGATGCCTCTTCTCTTATTATCGATGCTAAATCCGGCGTGTCCGGTGCAGGCCGGGGAACGAGTTTGATGACGCATTATGCCGAAATTAACGAGAATTTTAAAGCCTATAAGGTAAATAAGCACCAGCATATTCCCGAGGTTGAGCAGATATTGACCCAGGTAGCTGGCGAACCGATTACGGTTACTTTTACAACCCATCTGGTCCCGATGACGCGGGGAATCATGACCACCATGTATGCCACGCTGAATGGCCCTTATACGGAAGAGGATTTTATTGAGCTGTATCGCCAGTATTTCAAGGACCGCCGGTTTGTGAGAATCCGTGACTTGGGCGTATGGCCTGCGACAAAAGAAGTCACCGGGTCGAACTTCTGCGATATCGGATTTGCGGTGGATGCGCGTACGAACAGAGTGACCATTATATCGGTCATTGACAACGTGGTGAAGGGTGCGGCCGGGCAGGCGATCCAAAACCTGAATTTGATGATGGGATGGGAGGAGAGCCTCGGACTTACGTTTACGCCAATTTATCCGTAAGCGGCTGGGGATACAGACATGGGAGAGAATATGTTTGCGATTATTGATGGGGGCAGCATCATAACGCCGCAAGGCTTTAAAGCTGCTGGACTCCACTGTGGACTTAAGAAGACCGATCGTAATGATCTGGGCGTCATCGTATGTGACGTGCCTGCTGTGGCGGCTGCTGTATATACGACAAACCTCATTCAAGCGGCACCACTGAAGGTGACACGTGAAAGCCTGCAGGACGGCAAGCTTCGCGCGATCGTCGTCAATAGCGGGAATGCCAATGCCTGTACAGGTAAGCAGGGTGAAGAGGATGCTTATACGATGCGAGCTAGCACGGCTGCACAATTCGGTCTGGAAGAGAACGATGTGGCTGTCGCCTCAACGGGAGTCATCGGGGAACTGCTGAAGATGGACCGCGTTTCCTCGGGTATCACCGGCCTGCCTGCACGACTCAGCGGCGGAAGCGAGGGGGCTGAAAGCTTCAGCCAGGCGATTTTGACAACCGATCTCGTGAAAAAGGAAGCCTGCGTCACCGTACAAGTTAACGGTACGAAGGTGACTATCGCCGGAACGGCGAAGGGGTCGGGGATGATTCATCCGAACATGGCGACCATGCTCGGATTCATGACGACAGATGCGGTCATTGGTCAGGAAGCGCTGCAGCTGCTGCTGCGCCAAACGACTAACCTGACCTTTAATATGATTACGGTGGATGGAGATACAAGCACCAACGATATGCTGGTTGCGATGGCCAGCGGCCTGGCAGGACATGACGTGCTATCGCCGGAGCATCCGGATTGGGATGCATTTGCAGCCGGATTCCATTATGTGTGCCAGCAGCTGGCGAAGGCGATTGCACGTGACGGAGAGGGAGCTTCCCGCCTGATCGAAGTTCGCGTGAACGGCGCCGAAAGCGACGATGACGCGCAAGCCATCGCCAAGACGATCATTGGTTCCAGCCTGGTCAAATCTGCGGTGTTCGGCGCAGATGCTAACTGGGGACGCATTATTGCGGCTGTCGGCCGTGCGGGCCGTCCGGTCAATCCGGAGACGGTGGATATTGCCATCGGTCCAATTTCGGTGCTGGAGCAGTCAAGGCCCGTTGCTTTTGACGAGGATGCGGCTCTGGTTTACCTCCAGGGTGATACCGTGGATATTGACGTGAAGCTGCATATCGGAAATGGCTCGGCTACGGCCTGGGGCTGTGATTTAACTTATGACTATGTCCGCATTAATGCGGCTTATCGTACGTAGATAAATAATCAGTAGGACGGAGGAGACGGATATGAAGAGCACGATCGATCAAAAGGATACGTCGCCGGTCCAAACAGCAGGTGCAGATACGTTTGTCATGAAATGCGGCGGCAGCACGCTCGCTGCGCTTCCTGACAGCTTCTTCGAGGATTTGAAGGATCTGCAGCAAAAGGGAGTCAACCCCGTTATCGTTCATGGCGGCGGACCCGCGATCTCCGGCAATCTGGAGAAACTCGGCATTGAGACCGAGTTTGTGAATGGGCTGCGCAAGACGACGGAGGATGTGCTGGACGTCGTGGAGATGGTCCTTGCGGGCACCATCAATAAACAGATCGTAAGGCGGATTCAAAGCGTGGGCGGCTCTGCCATCGGCTTATCCGGCTCGGACGGCGGGCTGATCCAGGCCAAACCGGTAATGAACCATTCGGAGGTTGGCTGGGTCGGCGATGTGACATTTGTGAAGTCGTCGATTCTGAGCGGCGTGCTGGAAATGGGCTATATGCCTGTGGTTGCACCGATCGGGGTGGATCCATCCGGTCAGCGCTACAACATTAATGCCGATACAGCGGCTGGTGCCGTTGCCTCCCATCTGGGGGTGCGCCGGATGATCGTTGTCACCGACGTACCCGGGATCATGAAGGGAGCAGGCGGCGAGAAGCGGGTGCTTCCGACCCTGACGGTGCAGGAGATTGAGGACATGATCGGGACAGGCGAAATCTACGGCGGCATGATACCGAAGGTCAGAGCGGCCATCAGCTGCATTCACGGCAAAGTGAGCGAAGTCGTCATCGTGGACGGAAGCGAGCCGAATGTACTGAGCCGAGTGTTGGGTGGAGAAGTGCTGGGAACGCGCATCGTGCGGATGTAATAAGGAATGAACAGGTTACGGCTTGATATTCAAACCGAAAAACTTCAACGGAGAAGGCGGAATCATTCCGTAGAAGCGAAGCGGGCCCCTTTGTCCACGGAATTTATCCTAACTTATATCATTCAATAAAATTCTGTGGGCAACAGGGATCGGAGGAATGATCCGAATTCGCAGTGCTGGGTAAGCATAGTAGATGTCTCTTATCGCAGACGTTTCAAACCTGAAACATGAAGCAATGCCATATGCAAAGGAGTGTGTAAAGGTCATGGGAAAAGAATCAGCAGCAGGCGGTGTTAAAGCAGCTAATGAAAGCTCATTGTTCCAAACGTATGCCAGATATCCAATCGCCTTGGTCAAAGGGGAAGGCAGCTGGTTATGGGACGATCAAGGCAACAAATATCTTGATTTTATGGCGGGTTTGGCGGTAACGAATCTTGGCCATGCTCCGGTGAAAGTAAAAGAGAAGCTGAAGGCCCAACTGGATGAATTGTGGCATGTCTCGAACCTGTTCCACATTCCCGGTCAGGAAAAAGCAGCTGAACTGCTGACAGCCAACACCTGCGCGGATGCGGTTTTCTTCTGCAACAGCGGGGCGGAAGCGAACGAAGCGGCCATTAAACTGGCGCGCCGCTACCATCAGAAGGTGAAGGGAACGGGGCGTTACGAGGTCATTACGTTTACCCAGTCCTTCCATGGACGGACGTTGGCTACGCTGACGGCCACCGGCCAGGATAAGGTAAAGGAAGGCTTCCTTCCGCTTCCGACAGGCTTCAAAAGCGTTCCGCTGCATGACCTTCCGGCACTGGAAGCGGCCATTAACGACAACACCGCCGCCATCATGATCGAAATGGTGCAGGCGGAGGGCGGCGTGCATCCGGTGGATCCGGAATTTCTTCAAGCCGTCACCGGGCTGTGCAAGAAGCACGGACTGCTGCTGATCGTCGATGAGGTGCAGACGGGCATGGGCCGGACCGGCAAGCTGTTTGCGCACGAGCATTACGGCATTGAGCCGGATATTTTTACCGTAGCCAAAGGGCTCGGTTCCGGGTTCCCGGTTGGTGCGATGCTGGGCAAAGCTTACTTGCGTGAAGCTTTCACGGCAGGAAGCCATGCGACGACGTTTGGCGGCACGCCGATTGCCAGCGCCGTCATCCAGGCCACCATCGAGACAATGCTCGAGGACAACGTGCCGCAGCGCGCGGCCGAAGCTGGAGAATATTTGATGACCAAGCTGAATGAGAGCCTGGGCAGTCATCCTTTTGTGAAGGCGGTCCGGGGTAAAGGCTTGCTGATCGGCATCGAATGCGCTGAACCGGTTGGCGAGCTGGTACTAAAAGGACAGAGCCGCGGGCTGCTGTTCGTAACGGCAGGACCGAATGTGATCCGGCTGCTTCCGAATCTGTACGTCACCAAACAAGAGATTGACCAGGCGGTATCGATTGTTACGGAACTTATACATGAGCATACGGCGGTTAGCCAAGCATAGAAGAATCGTGCAGCAGCATTTTGGACAATAACAGCATGGTTAAGGAGGACTGAAGGATATGGCCGCAAGCGGACAAGTGAAGGAATTGAGCCTGAAAGGGCGGGATATGATCGAGCTGGACGAATACTCGACGGAAGAGATTCAGTTCTTGCTCGATTCGGCAATTGAGATCAAGCGCAAGCAGAAGAACGGCGAAGTCTATCAGCCGCTGAAGGGCAAGACGATTGGTTTGATTTTTGAGAAGTCGTCCACGCGGACGCGGGTGTCGTTCGAGGCTGGCATGTTCCAGCTGGGCGGACATGCACTCTTTTTAAGCAAAAATGATATTCAGCTCGGACGCGGCGAGCCGATCAGCGATACGGCGCAGGTGATGTCCCGTTATCTGGACGGCTTGATGATCCGTACTTTCGGGCACGACAACGTGGTCAACCTGGCGAAATATGCCTCCATTCCGGTTATCAACGGCCTGAGCGACATGGCGCATCCATGTCAGGTACTGGCTGATTTGCAGACCGTGCTGGAGCACAAAGGCAAGCTGAAAGGCCTCAAAATGGCCTTTATCGGCGATGGCAACAACATGGCGCATTCACTCCTGATTGGCGGAGCAAAGATGGGCATGCATGTGGCTGTGGCCAGTCCGAAGGGCTACGAGGCGGATGCCAGCATCGTGAAGCTGAGCGAGGAGATCGCAGCGCAAACGGGCGGCAAAATCACGATCACCCAAGACCCGATCGAAGCCGCGAAGGATGCGGACGTGATCTATACGGATGTATGGGCAAGCATGGGCTTTGAAGAGGAGCAGGCACAGCGGGAAGCCGCGTTTGCAGACTACCAGGTGAATGAGGAGCTGGTGAAGGCAGCGAAGCCGGATTACTTGTTCCTGCATTGTCTTCCTGCCCACCGTGGCGAAGAGGTTAGCGAAGGCGTGATCGACGGTACCAACTCCGTCATTTTTGATCAGGCTGAGAACCGTCTCCATGCCCAGAAGGCTTTGATGGTTGCTTTGATGGCATAAAGCCTTTAATACAGAGCGATATTCTCTATGAAATGCGTCAATGGACGTTATCTTTAGTATAATGAACGACAGGGTTGTTAGTAACAAAGAGAGGGAGTTTAACCATGGCAAAACAAAAAATCGTACTGGCGTATTCCGGTGGCCTGGATACGTCCGTTATTCTGAAGTGGCTGAAAGAAACCTACGATGCGGAGATCATTGCTTTCACGGCCGATATCGGTCAGAAGGAAGAGCTGGACGGACTTGAGGAAAAAGCGCTGGCGACAGGCGCCTCCAAAGTATACATCGACGATCTGCGCGACGAATTTGCAACAGATTTCATCTATCCGATGTTCCAGGCGGGTGCCATGTACGAAGGGCAGTACCTGCTCGGGACCAGCATCGCGCGTCCATTGATTGCTAAACGCATGGTGGATATCGCACGTGCGGAAGGCGCGACGGCGATTGCGCACGGCGCTACGGGTAAAGGGAACGATCAGGTTCGCTTTGAGCTGGGCGTTGCCGGCTTGGCACCGGACATTGAAGTAATCGCTCCTTGGCGCATCGAGGAGTTCCGTAACTCCTTCCCGGGACGTGCGGAGATGATCGCATACGCGGAAGCGCACGGCATTCCGGTAACGGCATCGGCAGCCAAATCCTACTCCATGGACCGCAACCTGCTCCATATCAGTTATGAGAGCGGTGTGCTGGAAGATCCTTGGTTCGATGCAAGCGCGGAGGATAGCAAGGATATGTACCTGCTCAGCGTATCGCCTGAGGATGCACCAGACGAGGCGGAATACCTCGAGCTTACGTTTGAACAAGGGAATGTCGTTGCGCTGAACGGCGAATCGATGAGTCCGCTGCAAGTAATGGAGAAGCTCAACGAGCTGGGTGGCAAACACGGCATCGGTCGCGTGGATATGGTAGAGAACCGCTTCGTTGGCATGAAGAGCCGCGGTGTCTACGAGACACCAGGCGGAACCATCCTGTTCACCGCTCATCGCAAAATGGAATCCATCACGATGGACCGTGAAGTGATGAATCTGCGCGACAGCCTGATTACCCGCTATAGTACCTTGGTTTATAACGGTTTCTGGTTTGCGCCGGAGCGTCTGGCACTGCAAGCGCTGGTAACGGAGAGCCAGAAGAACGTATCCGGTACGGTGCGCGTGAAGCTGTACAAAGGCAACATTATCGGCGCAGGTGTGAAGAGTCCGGTCAGTCTGTACAACCCGGATATCGCAACGATGGAAGCCGATCCGACGCAAGCTTATGATCAGGGCGATGCGACCGGTTTTATCCGCTTGAATGCACTGCGTTTGAAAGTGGCAACCGGCGTGAACCAGAATCAATAAGTTTACAATAATGAACAGGCTGAAGGCCGTTTCATGCTAGGGAGCTCCGCTGATTCTCGCGCAACCGGGATGAATGGGACTTCTTAAGCGGGAAGCGGCCCTCTGCCTTAAACAGAGAGGGGCAAGTGTTGTGAGCAAGTTATGGGGCGGACGCTTTACGAAGCAGACCAACGCATTGGTAGAGGAATATACGGCATCCATCGGTTTTGACAAGCAGCTGGCCGAAGAGGATATCCAGGGAAGCCTTGCGCATGTGTCTATGCTGGGCAAATGCGGCATCGTGCCGGCCGAAGACGTGGAGACGATCAAGGCTGGCTTGAACAAGGTGCTGGAGCGCATCCGTGAGGGCAGCATCGAGTTCTCCGTATCGGATGAGGATATTCATATGAACATCGAGAAGAATCTGATTGAGGAAATCGGACCTGTCGGCGGCAAGCTCCACACAGGCCGCAGCCGTAACGATCAAGTGGCTACGGACATGCATCTGTATTTACGTAACCGCGTGGTGGCGCTGACTGGCATGCTGCATGAGCTGCAAACCGCATTGATCGGACAAGCCAAGGATAACCTGGATACGATTATTCCAGGGTATACGCATCTGCAGCGTGCACAGCCGATTCTGTTCGCACATCATCTGATGGCTTACGTGTCCATGTTTCAGCGGGATATCGACCGTCTGATCGACAGCTATAAGCGTATTAACGTGTTGCCGCTCGGGGCAGGCGCGCTTGCGGGTACAACGTTCCCGATCGACCGCCATTTCGTGGCAGAGCAGCTTGGGTTTGATGGTGTTTACGAGAACAGTCTGGATGCGGTCAGCGACCGCGACTTCATCCTGGAATTCCTCTCGGATGCTTCCATCATCATGATGCACTTGTCCCGCTTAAGCGAGGAGCTGGTGCTTTGGAGCAGCACGGAGTTCAACTTCATCGAGCTGGATGATGCGTTCTGCACGGGCAGCAGCATTATGCCGCAGAAGAAGAATCCGGATGTGCCTGAGCTTGTTCGCGGCAAAACCGGACGGGTATACGGCAATCTAATCGGTCTTCTCACCGTGCTGAAGTCCCTGCCGCTTGCTTATAACAAGGATATGCAGGAAGATAAAGAGGGCATGTTCGATACGGTGGCTACGCTGGAAGGCGCATTGCAGCTGTTCGCGCCGATGATCGCCACGATGAAGGTCAACAAAGGCCGCATGCGCGAAGCGGTGAATACCGACTTCTCGAACGCAACCGACATCGCGGACTTCCTGGTGGGCAAAGGACTTCCTTTCCGTCAGGCGCACGAAGTGATCGGCAAGACTGTATTGTACTGTATCCAGAACAACAAGTATTTGCTGGACCTGACGCTGGACGAATTCAAGCAGTTCTCGGAGCTGTTCGACGACTCCATTTATGGCGTCCTTCAACCGGAGACGGTGGTCAATGCGCGTAACGTATACGGCGGCACGGCAACCGAGCAAGTGAAGGCGGCCATTGATCGCAGCGTGCAGACCCTTCAGGTCACGGAGGAATGGCTGGGTCTCCGTCAAGGGAATGTAGAGTAACGGCATAGAATACTTGGCGTGAAAAAAATAGAGGTGGATCGGCAAACATGACATTTGCCGATCCACCTTTTTTAAGATATCAGAAGATACCGTTGAACGAACCGCCGGCCCGTCCAGATGTGTCTATAGGTTCATCAGGCCTTCAACGGGAGCCACTTCAGCACATCCTGAATGTGGGTATCCCAATATCCCCAATCATGATCGCCTGGACCTTCCTGATAGGTGAGTTCGAGGGAGGTTTCTTCGCAGGTTTTGCGGAACGCTTGATTGTCTTCATAGAGGAAGTCTTCGGTTCCGCAGCATTGATACAGCAGCGGCTTAGGCCCTTCGGATCGTTCGACTTCCTGAAGCAGCCACAGCAAGTCATTGTCGGTACCGGTAATATCTTGATCTCCGTAGACTAATTGATGTTCAAACAAGGCCTCATTCCTCCGAATATGACCCGCCATATCGAGCGCGCCCGACAAACTGGCAGCCGCGGCAAAGGCTTCGGGGCAACGAAGGGCCAGCTTGAATGCCCCGTATCCGCCCATGGACAAGCCGGCGACGAAGTTATCTTCCCTCGCGTGTGATAACGGGAAGAAGGAACGGGCAATGGCCGGCAGCTCCTGACTGATGAAGGTCCAGTATCTGCCTCCGTATTCCATGTCGGTATAGAAGCTGCGGTGAACTTGCGGCATCACGACGGCAATGCCCATCTCGGCCACATAGCGTTCAATGGAGGTTCTGCGCAGCCAGATGGAATCGTCGTCGGACAGGCCGTGCAGCAGGAAGAGCGTCGGATGCAGACCGCTTTTGGCATGATTGGTCATACCGATCTGCGAAGAGGTTTGCTGAGGGAGAATGACGGTCATGGACGTACTGAGACCCAGTACCTCCGAGTAAAAGCGACATTGCATAAGAGCCATGATGATGTATCCCCTTTCACTTTAATAAATGAGAGATCAATGAACGAGCCTATTTGAATCATATCACAATCAATCTCCCTTGCTCCAAGCAAATCCGAACCATCATTTGCAGGAAAAGACGAGATAAAGTGCCTGAGAACGCCTCGGTCTTGGGACCGAGGTGAAGTTCAGCCATCGGGCTGTTCTATGAATAGCGGGGTTGTGGTATCTTAGAGGGAGATTATGACTCCACCTGGTGGAGGACGGACATTTATTGTAGAAATAACTGTTGTGATGAAGAAGTTAAGATATAGATAGTGATTACTTTGTAAATCTGGAGGAGGATACTCATGATACCACATGACGACAAGCTGTCCGATCTGAAGATTACGGGAACCGGAAGTTCAAGCGGCGGCCAATACGATAAGGTGCGCATTGACGGTGCCGGGCAGGTGAATGGAGATCTGGATTGCCGAGAATTAATAGGCAATGGAACGATGAGTGTTAGTGGCGCCGTCGCTGCCCGTACGATTCGCGTGAACGGTTCGGGAACCATTAAGGGGGCTGTGGAGTCTGAGGAGCTGCATGTAGCCGGCAGCCTGAGTTTGAAGGATGGATTGCGCAGCCGCTCCATCTTTATCGGGGGGCATTGCAGCATTCACGGAGATTCCGAATCGAAAAAGCTTGAGGTCACCGGAAACCTGAGAAGCCGTGGTGACGTGCGGAGTGAATCCGCCACGTTGCAAGGGGGATTTAAGATCGATGGCCGCCTGCATGTTGGAACAGCGGATATCCGAGTATTGGGCCGCTGCCTTGCACAGGAAATCGTTGGAGACCGGATAACGGTCCGCAAAAAAGGGAAGCGGCTCTGGGAAATGCTGTCCTTGCCCTTACGGGGAACACGGCTGGAGGCTCGTATTATTGAAGGCGATGTCCTTGATCTCGAGTATGTTGAAGCCGATATCGTCCGCGGTAACCGGGTGATCTTAGGCAAAGGGTGCGAGATTCGACAAGTGGAGTACAGAGATGAACTGTCACAGCATCCGGAAACCGAGGTCAGAGCATCTCGGCGGTTTTAAGGGTAACAACGATGCCCTTCCGGATGGGACATCTGAATGCCGAGCTGATTGAAGGCGAGGATATCCGTCTGGTGAATACGAGAGCTGCTATAAAGTCGATACATTACATTGAAATAACGGCAAGGCAAACAGCCCGGATTCGCGGTTCTATCGCGAATCCGGGCTGTTCCATGTTGTCTTCAGGTTTACGGGGCACTGATACCGTCCTCAACCACTTCCTCTTTCGGGGTATCATTCGCTTCAGGCAGTTGGACATCGTTCGTCGGATTAATGGCAACGATGCTGTTCTGGGGGCGGTAGGTATCCTTGGATATTTTGACGTTCTCCACAACTTTGCCGTTTACTTTCTTGGCTCGGTAGGTTTCAACCACATAGCCTGGCTTCCCGTTCTGAACCACCTGCTTGAGTCCTGGAGGAAGCGAGTTATTGTGAATGATTTTCTCTGGTGACGGCAAGGTTTCAACGGTGGTGGACACAAGCTCATATTCCGTATTTTCCGGGAAGGTGCCGAACATCTTTAGTGTTAAATTATCGTGCGATACCTCCGATAAAATAAGCAGATGCTTGCCTGTATTGTTCCGAAAGCGAAAATTGATCACTCCTTCAGCAAAGGTGGCATCCTGCCCCTTGGGCAGGTAGCTGACCGGAAGGGAATGATTGCGCCGTTCGGTGATTTCCAGCCCGACGAGCAAAGCGGCATGATAGACTGTGCTGGATACCTGGCAGATCCCGCCGCCGATCCCGGGAACCAGCTTGCCGTTCACGATAACGGGGGCTTCTTCAAAGCCGTACTCCTTCTTCGCGGCATCAATAATATGAGCATAATTGAATTCATCGCCGGGCTTCAGAATCATGCCGTCTACGGCTTTGGCAGCGGCAGTCACGTTATGAACGCGTCCAGGCCCGCTGGATCCGAGACTGGTAGAGAATTCGACGATTTTGCGCTCAATCCCCTCATCCTGCAGCGATTTTACGGTAACGGGGGGCTTTTGACGGATGACAGGCAGTTGGACCGTAATGATCTCATTCAATTTCGGCTCGGTGAAGTGAGACTCATTCGGAAGCGCAGCGACGAACCCTTCATAGAATGCCGGCCAATCGATGCGGTATGCCGTTTTCTCCGGGGTGTACCGGACAACGTCATCTTCGGATATGCTCCGTACCGCATTGACGGGTTCGCCAAAGCGTTCCTTTTGCCAGTCTTCGCTCAACCGCTCTTTTAACACATTGCGATCCCAGTCCGTGGATATATGCCACTCCAGCTGAAAGTTACGCCGGTAAAAAACCTGATCCCATAATGATCCTTCGGACAACCTGGCGATAGCTTCCCGAAAATCGGCAGCGCTGAATTGAACTCCGGCTTCCCGGAGAGTGAAGCTTTCCGTGTGCCCTTTCAGAGTGTCCGATTGCAGCTCCACCTTCAATGCTGTCATCGCCTGCAGTCGTTGATCCAGCTCTGACAGCACCTCGTCTGCGGGTGTACCGCCTACCTGCCAACCGGAGAGAACGACCCCCTTCGGGAGTTCCTTCTGGTTCACGTACATCGTCAATAGACCGAAGCCGACGGAGAGGAGAAGACCGAAACTGATGACAATGATGAGACCAAGATGAATTTTTTTCATTCGAACCACCTTCTTAACTTCGTATTGGCTGCAGTTCATGCACTTTTTCATGTATATGTCACGGTGGGCTTAAACTTTCGGGTACTCAAAAGGTAACAATTTTGTTACAATAGACGATGTCGTGAGGATTTTTCATGGATTTTAAAGGAATTCGATGGAAACTGTCGAAAAGTATAATGGCTAATTAAGGATTGGGAAGTGATGAAGTGATCGAAATGCAGGACGTATGGAAGACTTATCCGAACGGCGCTCATGCGCTTCAAGGAGTTTCCGTCAAAATCAATCGAAATGAATTTGTCTATGTTGTCGGACCGTCAGGTGCTGGCAAATCGACGTTTATGAAACTTATCTATAGAGAAGAAGTGCCTACGAAGGGGCAAATTTCTGTTAATGGATTTAATATCGGGAAGCTGAAGCAGCGCAAAATTCCCTATGTTCGCCGAAATATCGGGGTTATTTTTCAGGACTATCGTCTGCTGCCCAAGCTGACTGCTTACGAAAATGTAGCTTTTGCCATGGAGGTTATTGAAGCGCCGCAGCGTCTCATCAAGAGACGGGTCATGGAGGTGCTGGAGCTTGTGGGCCTGAGAGCCAAGGCGAACCGCGAACCTTCCCAACTCTCCGGGGGTGAGCAGCAGCGGATCGCAATCGCCAGAGCGATTGTGAATAACCCCTCCGTCATTATTGCGGACGAGCCTACAGGTAACCTGGATCCGGAAACCTCGTGGGGCATCATGCAGCTGCTGGATGAAATCAATTTCAGGGGAACCACCATCGTAATGGCTACCCACAACAGGGATATCGTGAACACCATGCGTAAACGCGTTCTTGCGATTGAGCATGGACAGATCGTCCGTGACCAGCAGAGAGGAGATTACGGGTATGAATTTTAGAACCTTCTTGCGGCACTTGCGGGAAGGGGCGAAGAGCGTTTTCCGGAATGGATGGATGTCGGTCGCATCGGTTACTTCCATCGTAGTGTCTTTGTTTATACTGGGCGTTTTCATGCTATTAGTCATGAATGTTAACGCTTTAGCCGATAAAGCAGATAGCAATGTGCAAATCAATACGTACTTAAATCTCAATGTGGATAAGAAGCTGCGCGAAACCATCAAGAGTGAAATCGAGGCAATGCCGGAGGTCGGCGGCATCAAGTTCGTGTCCAAGGAAGAGGGCATGAAGGAGCTTGAGGAAAGCCTGGGCTCCGAATGGGTGGAAGGCTTCAGCGAGGCGGACCAGAATCCGCTTCCTGATGCATTCGAGGTTTCCGTTATTGAACCGACCACGGTCGGTTTTGTTGCCGACAAGATTACCGCTCTGAACCAGAAGTATACGGAGGAGCCGATCCTGCGAGTCAAGTATGGGGAAGGCACGGTCGAAACTCTGTTCAAGATTACGAAGACGGTGCGGAATATCGGCTTTATTTTCGTAGCGGGACTCGGTTTGATGTCTATGTTCCTGATCTCGAACACCATTCGGGTTACTATTTTGGCCCGTCGCCGCGAGATCGGCATTATGAAGCTTGTCGGCGCGACCAACAACTTCATTCGCTGGCCGTTTTTCGTGGAAGGTGCCATGATCGGCCTGATGGGCTCCATTGTGACGGTCACGCTGTTGTTTGTAGGCTACAATCGTCTGTACGCTGCGTCGCAAACCGATCTGACGCTGGCAAAGAGCTTAATCCCGCTGGGAGATTTGTGGCTGCAGCTCGGCATCATTATCGTTGGGCTGGGCATGGTCATTGGCATCTGGGGCAGCACCATGTCGATACGTAAATTTTTGAAAGTATAAAACAAGGTAAAGGATGGGGAGCGAAACTTGAAGAAAATCGCCGCAGGAGTAGCAGCCTTATTACTGGCCACTGTTATGATCCAACCGACCGTCGGACAAGCCGAGAAGAAGACTTCAGCCGATGTAGATCGAGAGCTGAGCGTGCTTCAGGAGCAGGTCAAGAAAGCACGGGCACAGAAGAACAAAGCAGCGGAAAATAAACAAGAAGCTCAGCATTACAAGAAAAAAACAACGAAGAATTTGAAATATGTGATGGAGCAGATCAGCATCGTCAGCAATGAATTGACCAAAATCTCCATGAAGATCGAGGAGACAGAGGATCTGCTGAGAAAAACGACCAAAGAACTTGAAGCGGCGGAGGAGCGTATCGCCTCCCGTGAGAAGCTGTTGGAATCCCGGATTCGCCTCATCTATATGGATGGGCAAGTATCTTATCTGGATGTGCTGCTCTCCTCGACCAGCTTCAGCGATTTTATTGAGCGTGCGGATTCTTTGAAGACGATCGTTAACCAGGACCAGGATTTGCTGGTGGAGCATAAGCAGGACAAGCTGCTGGTCATCGACAAGAAGAAGGAGCTTGAAGGACAGTATGCAACCGCCAAGGAGCTGTATGGCCAAATGGAGGACCGCAAGAGTATCCTGAACGAGAAGGAACAGGAGAAGCGCGTACTACTGGCCCAGTATGATCAGGATATCGAGGATGCGGAAATCTTGACCGAAGAGCAGGATAAAATGTTGGTTGCCCTGGCAAGCAAACGTTCGGATCTGCAGAAGGAAAAGAATAAGCTTGCGGCTGAGGAAGCTGCCCGTAAAGCAGCGGCTGCCAAAGCGGCTGCGGCGAAAAGAGCCAAGGCGACCACCCTCGGTGGAAGTAAAGGTGGCGGCGGATACACAGGTAACGGCGGACCATTCGCGATCCCAGTTTCCGGTGCCAGACTTTCATCGGGTTATGGGCCTCGAGTTCATCCGGTAACGGGCCAGGCTGGCAAGATGCATACAGGCCAGGATTTCGCGGTACCACAGGGGACTGAGATCCGGGCAGCTGAGAGCGGCACGGTCATATTGGCCGAGTGGTGGAGCGGTTACGGAAACTGTGTTATTGTTGATCATGGGGGCGGCGTATGGACCTTGTATGGACATATCCGCAATGGCGGCATTAAAGTCAGCGAAGGCGACAAGGTGTCCAGAGGGCAGAAGATTGCCGAAGTGGGTTCCACAGGTCAGAGCACAGGACCGCATCTTCATTTTGAGGTTCGGATCAATGGATCGCCGGTCAATCCTTCGCCTTATCTGTAACAAACTTTTAGGACTTATACCATATAACCTTCAGACCGCTGTATAAATATTCCCGGCAAGCCAATCATATACTAGGTGGACGGGATTCCCCATGTGTAGCAGTTGAAACGTACAAAGGCGGTGAAGTACTTGCTGAAAAAACGAACGGCTGTCTTTCTGGTCATAGCTGCCATGCTGTGCGGCGTGCTGTTAACGATGGCTTTGACCCAGCTGCCCGCTCCTAGCCAGACCGGAGACGGTGAGGGGCTGCTGGCCAGTATAGCAAACAGGAATGGACTGGAGCAGTCTGAAGCGAAAAAACTGGGGACAGCGATTGACCTCATCGAAAGCAATTATTACAAGGATATCGATCGGTCGAAACTGATCGACGGCGCCATCAACGGGATGATGGAAGCGCTGGAAGATCCATATTCCAACTATATGAGAAAAGAAACAGCAGCCCAGTTTGAAGAGAGCATTGAGGGCTCCTTCTCAGGGATTGGTGCGGAGGTATCCTCTGTAGATGGCAGTGTCGTCGTTGTATCCCCGATCAAGGGATCTCCTGCGGATAAAGCTGGGATTCGGGCAAAGGACACCATCCTCTCAGTCAATGGGGAATCCTTACAGGGTCTGGAGTTGAACGCGGCAGTTAACAAGATTCGCGGTCCGAAAGGCTCCAAGGCCGTCCTTCAGATTAAGCGTGCAGGCTCTGAGCAGCCTGTCGAGTATGTTATCGTTCGTGATGACGTCGATCTGGAAACCGTGTCGGCACGGATGGAGAAGGGCGGAATCGGCGTTATTGAGATTTCCCAATTCTCGCTGAATACAGGCGAACGCTTTAAGGAAGAACTCAAGAAACTGGAAAGCCAAGGCATGAAGGGACTGCTGATCGACGTCCGGAACAATCCAGGCGGCGTGCTGTCCGTTGTCATCGACATTGCAGAGCAGTTCGTACCTAAAGGCGAGTTGATCGTTCAGGTAGAGGATAAGAATAAGAAGCGGGAGAAGCATCCTTCGGGCGGTGAGGCGAAATCCTATCCGATAACGGTGCTGATGAACAAGGGCAGCGCCAGCGCTTCCGAAATTTTGGCAGGCGCACTGCAGCAATCGGCAGGAGCTACCTTGATGGGAGAGCATTCCTTCGGAAAAGGTACCGTGCAAACGAGCTTTGATAAGCAGTTTGGCGATGGAAGCCTGCTGAAAGTAACGATTGCCAAGTGGTTGACGCCAAACGGTACCTGGATCCATGAGAAGGGAATTGAGCCGGATATTCAGGTGTCACAGCCAGAATACTTTACCGTTGCACCGATCGATAAGAAGAAAACTTATACGTTCGACACGAATAGCACGGATGTGAAGAATGCACAGATCATGCTTGAAGCGGTTGGTTATAAGATCGGGCGTACGGATGGCTATTTCGACCGGAATACAGAGAAGGCCGTTAAGAGTTTCCAGAGCAAGCACAAGCTGAAAGCGGACGGTATCCTTAACGGCGCTACAGCCGAAGCATTGGAAGCCGCATTGATTGAGAAGATTCAGGATCCGAAAGAGGATAATCAAATGAATCGCGGAATTGCTGAGGTCCGGAAGGAAATCGCCGCCAAGGCGTCGAACAAGTAAGAAGGCTGAACGTTAGCCTTCTTTTTTTCTTTTAAGATATCTGAAAGTATAAATTTCGAAGCATCTTGAAGCTGAAAGGAGCGTGGCAAGCTGTTGGAGACATTGAAACAACTGCTGATGTATGGGATAGATGCAGGCATACAACTGCTGACGCAGCCCTTTTATTATATTTCGATTTTGTTTGTCATGCTGTTCTACCGAAGGCAGGTGTTGGTGGAGCGTAAGTTGTTCCATGTGAAGCTGCATTCCTGGGGATTGCAGACTTGGCGAACGTTTCTGGGCGGGCTGCTGGCAGGAATCGGCGTGTCCATCGTAGTAGCCTTCCTGGGAATATCCTTAAGCCTGGAAGCCATCATATGCATATGGGTGACTTCCCTGATCCTGATGCTGTTTCATATCCGGTACTTATGCTTTGCCTATTCCATCGGTCTTCTCGGGATCATTCAGTTTGGATTAGGCTGGTTTCCGAATTGGCAGCCGGATGGCTGGGTCAGTCACATAACGACAACGATTCATGGATTGGACATTCCTGCGCTGCTGGCTTTATCCGCCGTTCTGCATTTTGCAGAAGCCTTGCTTGTCAGGATACAGGGTTCGGGTTTTGCTACACCGCTGTTTCTTGAGGGTAAGCGTGGCAAGCTCGTTGGCGGTTATCACATGCAGAGCTTCTGGCCCTTGCCCTTGTTCTTGCTTGTTCCGGCGGTAAGCGGAGGCAGCGTGCTGCCATGGACGCCATTCTTTGGTGGTGATGCCTGGAGTACAGGTTTTACGATGATGGCACTCCCGGTCGTGATTGGCTTCGGGGAAATGACGCAGAGCATGCTCCCGCAGGAGAAGGCAAGCATCACATCGAAGCGGCTCATATTTTACGGAGCCATTGTGCTGGCATTGAGCCTGTTGGCCGAGTGGTGGACACCGCTCACGATCGTGGCAGCATTAGCGGCATTACTGCTGCATGAGGGCTTGGTGTGGTACAGCCGTTATGAAGAACAGCAGCGCAGTCCGATCTTTGTGCATCCGATTCGTGGACTACGCGTCCTAGCGGTGCTTCCGAATAGTCCGGCAAGCGAACTTGGCATTCTGGCAGGAGAGACGATCCTTAAGGTGAACGGTAAACTGATTCACAGTAAGGAACAGCTGCATAGCGCGCTTCGTCAGAATTCGGCCTTCTGTAAGCTGGAGGTTCAGAACCATCAAGGGGAGAGTAAATTCCTGCAGCGTGCAATCTACGCGGGGGATCATCATCAATTGGGAGCTATCGTTGCCCCCGACCCTAGGGATGGCATAGCGGTCGGGTTGAAGCCGGTAAGCTTGATCACCCTGCTGGCGAATAAACTTCATATTCGCAGCAAGCGGGGTTCTTCCGGTAGTAAGACGACCGGCGGCTCCGAAGAAGCCGGATTCCATTCATCATGATACTGAAAGCGGGCCTTTGTCCTATATGGACAAGGGCCCGCTTTTTTTTGTATAAGCTATGAAATTTTTTGAATGGAGTTAACCCTGCATCTTTTTAAGATAAAAAATGGCGATTTGCGTCCGGTCCCGAAGATTCAGCTTTCCCAGGATTTCGGTGACATAGTTTTTGACGGTGCCTTCGCTTAAGAAAAGCTGTCCGGCAATTTCCTTATTGGACAAGCCGTCCGCAATAAGGACGACGACTTTCTTCTCGGCCGGGGTCAGCCCGAATTGTTCCAGCTCAGCAGCTTTAGGGACGGGCTGCGACGTTGGACGAAGCATGCCAGTCAGCTTGCGGGCGATATCGGGATGAATCAGCATGTTACCGTCATGCACCGTTTTGATTCCCTGGATGATGCGGTCCGGCGGAATGTTCTTCAGCAGATAACCGCTAGCCCCGTTCCGCAGAGCCTCCACGATATAATCATCATCATCGAAGGTAGTCAGCATAAGCACTCGCACATCTGAATGTCGTTCACGAATCCGCTGCGTTCCTTCCACGCCGTCACATACAGGCATCCGAATGTCCATGAGCACAACATCGACAGGAAGTCCCTCCTCCAACAAAGCCAGCGCTTCCTCGCCGTGCTCCGCGACAGCCGATACTTCGATATCCGGGTCCATTCCCACCAGTAATTTCAAGCTTTCCCGAATGAACGGGTCATCATCTACAATTAAAACGGATATCATGGATGGCCACGACCTTTTCTATAAAATAAGATACTGCGTCTTGTCTTGTTAAATTACATAATCTCACGCTTCTGGTAGACAGGCAGCCGGGTGATGACAGTAAAAGGTACGGTTCTCCGTACCTCCAGCGTCCCACCCACTACTTGGGTTCGTTCGAGCATGCTGCTCATTCCGATACCTTGATGGTCTGGTGCAGCTTCGTGGCCAGCCGGCTCCTGGACGGTGCCATCGTTGGAAACCTCCATCCGGACGTCCTGATCTCCGTAATGCAGGATGATTTGGATTCGTTTAGCCTCGCCATGGCGGATGGCGTTCGTGATAGCTTCACGGGCATTTTTGTACAGCACCACCTGTTGACTGGGATAGAGCGGATAGGGGATGCCCTGCAATATAAGGTCGGTCTCGATCCCGGTCTCCCGGCCGGTCTCTTCCAGGAGCCGATCCAGGGAATAGTCGTCCGTAATCCGCCGGACCGGGTTCATTTGTTTTACGGCCGATCGCATCTGCTCCATGCTCTCTCCCAGCTGGTCACGGATTTGATGGAGCATATCCATGCCGCGGCCGGAATCTTGAGGCACGATATGGAGAGCTGCTTCCATCATCATTTTTATGCGAATCAGGCGGTGGCCGATATCGTCATGCAGCTGGCGGGAGATGCGGTTACGCTCCTCGGCCTGCGCTGCGCTCTCTACCTGATGGGCAAATTGCAGCAATTGTCTGCCTGCTTCATCCTGCTGGAAATGCAGCCTTTTCAGCTCGTCGTATAACTGAATATGATCCACTTGCTTCTGATGCATTTCATGGATGTGGTTGAACGTTACTGCCACGAACAGAAACAGAAGATTGGCTGTCGTCAGCAGCAGGGCATCGTAATCGGTTATGGCCATGTTGAGCAACAGAAGGTGACCGAGCGCCAGACATAGCCTACCTGGCTGCTGCAATAAGGGCAAATAGACGCATAGGGTGGAGATGGACAGGAACACCATCATGAAGCCGTATTGATGGCATAGCCACAGAGATAGTGGAATTTCCAGCAGAGCGGCTGCCTTCAGATAAGCAGGCGATGGCAAAAAGCGGCTTAGCACCGTAATCGCCAGAAACAGCAATATGTACACCATATATTCCCCGTAATTATCGAGCTGCTGCAAAAAGATGTCTGCGGCGGCCGGAAGAAGAATTAATCCATACCTTAGATAGGTGAGTGGGGATGTCACGTGCGATCAGACCCTTTTCCATAGTGAAATCAAAACGTTCAAACGATTGGCTTCATTATATCACAAGGATGTTTTTGGTAAGGAGATGACTTTCGTCACCCTATAAGGTGACTTCTTCTACCTTAATAATTCGGATATTCCAGGTAGAATGAAATCAACAAATGGTTACGAGAGATATGAGAAATGGAGATGGTGAAAATGGCGGTCTTTCTGCAGATGAAGGGTGTCGTGAAAAGATATGGAAACAAGCTGTCGGTGGATCATATGAACCTGGAAGTGAACGAAGGGGAAATCTTTGGACTTCTAGGACCGAACGGGGCCGGCAAAAGCACGTCCATCAGTATGATCTGTGGCCTTCTTCCCAAGGATCAGGGCAGCATTAAGGTGGACGGTATCTCGATTGATGAGCAGCCGCTGGAAGTAAAGCGGAGAATCGGGTTGGTGCCGCAGGATCTGGCTCTGTACGAAGAGATGTCGGCTTGGGATAATGTCGTTTTTTTTGCAAAATTGTACGGGCTGCGAGGCCACCAGTTGAAGGAACGGGTGCAAGAGGCGCTGGAGTTTGTCGGCTTGCAGGATCGGGCGAAGGAAAAGCCGTCCACCTTCTCCGGAGGGATGAAACGCAGGCTGAATATTGCATGCTCGATCACACACCGTCCGAAGCTGATCATTATGGATGAGCCTACGGTAGGGATTGATCCGCAGTCCCGAAATCATATCCTGGAATCCGTGAAGACGCTGAACCGCATGGGATCTACCATAATTTATACGAGTCATTATATGGAGGAAGTTGCTGCGATCAGTGATCGGGTGGCGATTATGGATCAAGGTCATGTTATCGCCTGCGGGACACAGCAGGAGCTTCGGGCACGCGTGGCGCATGAGGAAAAAATCATACTTACGGCTGATGGGATCACACCGGAATTGGTGGAGGAGTTGACCATTCACCCGCGCGTTCGACGCGTCACGCAGAATGATAAACAGATTGAGGTCTATGTACCGTCGGCTCAGGAGGAGCTGCAGGATATTCTGTTCATCTGCAGTAAACAGCATACGACGCTTCGCTCCCTGGAGTGCGAGGAACCGGGGCTTGAAACGCTGTTTCTCAGTCTGACCGGGCGGACGCTGCGTGATTGATCATAAGGGACATATGCAGAGGAATTCATGAAGGAGGAATACCCGAAGATGAATACGATGATTATTGCCTGGTTTGAGCTAAAGCGGATGGCTACCAGCCGATCGGTGCTGATTAACCAGTTTTTGCTGCCGCTCCTCCTTATTTTTATATTGGGAAATGCACTCTCGGGCTGGTTTGGCAACGATCAGGAGTTTAAACAGCCATCGGTCAGAGTGGGATTTGTTGTGAATGCTGCGGACGGAGGCCAGCTGCAGGGGAGTGTTCAGGCTCTAACCGGCTCACCGGAGATACAGGACATTCTGGTTCAAGAGATGGCAGCCAGCCGTGAAGAGGTTGAAGGAAAGCTGCGCAGGGGCGAGGTGGATTATGCGGTCATAATTCCCGCTTCCTTTGATGAACGAATGGGCCAGGGAGCGGACGTGAAGCTTGAATTGTTGCCCGGAAGAGACCGTAATCTCAACCTGGTAGCAGACACCATCTTCAAGACCTTTATCGCGGATGTCAATCACAAACAGGCGGAGGTTATCGTTATGGGCGGAGATAAAGTTCTTGCCGCTCAAACGGCAGCACCTGTTGAAACCTCGTCCGGACCGAACGTAACGATCGGGAAACTAAGCGAGAAAGGAGCCTCGTATTCAGCAGCCCAATATTACGCAGCCTCCATGCTGATCATGTTTCTTTTGTATTCCGGTCAGATGGCAAGCAGCAGTCTGCTGGGAGAGCGGGAAAGCCGGACCCTGTATCGCCTGCAAAGCGCACCGGTCACACCCGGAACTGTATTTGCCGGTAAGATTATCGGCTGCAGTCTGATTACGCTTGTACAGGCAGCAGCCATTGTGCTGGGTTCCATGTGGCTGTATGGCGTGAAATGGGGGCCTCACCCTTTGCTGCTCATCATGGTCTGCGTTTTAATCACGCTATCGTCCATGACCATTGCCACGTTTATAACCCTAGTCTCCTCAACGGCGGCAGGAGCCAGGGGACTGATGCAGGCGATCATTATCGCCATGACATTTGTCAGCGGGGGATTCATGCCGCTTCCCGTGGAATTTTTCCAAAAGATCGCTTCCTTCACCGTCAATCATTGGGCTATGCAGAGCATGCTGCGGATGATGCTGAACAGCGACGTGCAATTGATTCTCACTTGTCTGGGTATGCTAGCGGCTATTACCGCGGCCCTGTCGGCTGCAGCCATGATTACGTACAGAAAGGTGGGATACCATGCATAGCTTAACCATAGCCTGGCATATGGTAAGACGCACACTGGGGCGCAAAAGAGGCTGGATCGTCTTCCTGCTGGTTCCTTGCGTGGTTGTTACCTTGACGGTGTTTTTCTTGGGGCAAACCTCGGCTGCGAGCATTCTGGTCTCTTATGTGAATGAGGATGAGGGCCCGGCAGGCCAGTATCTGATGACTGAGCTGGAGCGCAGCGGCCAATACGTGCTCAAGGAGTTCGAATCCGAGAACATGTTGAGAGAAGACCTGGTGGAGAATAAAAGCATGGTAGGCGTTTATATACCGGAGGGCTTCAGCGACGGATTGATTGAAGGACAGTGGCCGACGATTCAGGTATATGAGGCTTCAACTTCGGAAGCTTCGGTGATGATACGAATGACGGCGGACTCTGCGGTTACGCGTCTGAGCGGCACGGCTGCTTTGATTCGGGAAACCTCGGAGCCGGCTGTTGACCGCATGTTGATGCTGCAAGAAGTGCTCAAGCAATCCGCGCTGAATCGGGTGAATACTGAGGTCACGGATTTGAATCTGTACGCCAAGCCGGGACTCTCGAACGTAACAGGCTTTACCCTGATGTTCATGATGACCCTCATCTCCAGCGTTGTGTCGATGATGATCGATGACCGCAGACAGCGAACGCTGTCTCGCATGTACACTGCACCGGTGCGTGCCTATCAGATCGCTTTAGGTAATTTTCTGGGCAGCTTGGTGGTCGGCTCGTTGCAGGTGATCATCGTGCTCGCGCTCAGCCGGTATGTGCTCCGTTACGATTACGGAATTCCGTTACTGCTGCATTTCCTTATTCTGATGGCCTTTATGATGGTATCGTTAGGACTGGCAAGTACGGTTGCTGGGTTGATCCGGAACGGGCAAAATGCGGCTATGATTAATTCCATGATCGTCACGCCGACCTGCATGCTGGGCGGGTGTTTCTGGCCGCTCGCTATCATGCCGGAATTCATGCAGAAGATCGCCAACTTCATACCGCAAAAATGGGCCATTGAGGCGGTGGAGATCGCGGCTACAGGCGGCACGTTATCCGATATCGCACTGCCGCTAGCCATCCTCAGTCTGATGGCGGTCATTCTGCTGGCCGTCGGTTCCGCTGTCCTGCGGCCAAGCGAGCGCGGGGCAGGGCAAGGCGCTTAGCTTAACAAGTATGTTGGAAACCTAATATCTCTCAGGAACGTTGTTAGTAATCGAATCATTTTTTTTAAACGAAAGCGCCCGGTCAGATCTGAATGCATGGATTCAGTCTACCGGGCGCTTATTTCATATTGGTGACGATGGAGTGGCATTTTCTTCTAAGTCAAGGCGTGGAGTGGGTTGAGCCGCGTGGAGGCTATCTTCCTACTCCTTAAGCTGTCGTAACACCGTAATTTCGACCCGCCGGTTCTTCTGCTTGCCTTCAGCAGTCGCATTATCCGCGGCTGGCCTCGTATCGGCATAACCTGCATACTGGAAGCCTTCCGGATCCAGCTTGCCGTTCTCAAGGAAGAACCGCAGTACCGACATCGCCCGGGCACCGGAAAGCTCCCAGTTGTCCTTGTAGCTGGAATAGCGTCCGATTGGCACATTGTCCGTATGCCCCTCGATGCTCACGGTGGTGTTTAAATCACCGAACAGGCTTGCCAATTTGCCCAGAACGGGAGCGGCCCCGGGTTTAAGCTCGGCCTTGCCGACATCGAACAGAAAGCGGTCGCTTAACGTAATGGCAATCCCTTGCGGCTCGTCCGCGATAAAGATATCCTCTTCGAGCTGGTTGTCTTTCACGTATTGCTGAATAAGCCCCATAAAGTTCGCCAACTCTTCCTCCTGGGCACGGAAAGCCAGCTCCCGTTCAGTTAGCGGTTCTGAACCTGCATCTTTATCCTCTTCTTCCTCATTGGCGGCAGGCTGCGGTGGGGGATTCTTATGGTTCTCCGTATCGGCTGTGCCGGTAATGCCCGAACCCATCTCCAGGATGCTGTCTCCGCTCTGGAAGGTGGCTTGCAGGGATTGGGTGACAAGTTTGTATTTTTCCGTATCGAGCCGGCTCATGGCATACATTACAACAAAAAAGATCAGGAGCAGCGTAATCAGGTCGGCATAGGTGATCATCCAGCGGTCGCGCTGTTCGCCTTCGGCCTGCTTGCGATGACGGCGCCGTCTATTCGGCTGTCTCATGCACAATCCCCCTTGAGGACGGAATGTCCGTGGTGCTAGCGGAAGCGAAGGAGGCTAGCTTTTTACGAACTAACAGCGGGTGCTCTCCGTTCTGAACAGCCATAATTCCTTCGAGCAGCAGCTCCATATTTGCAATTTCTTCTTCGGAACGTGCTTTAATCTTGGACGCAATGGGCAAAAAGATAATATTGGCACTTGCGACGCCGTATAAAGTGGCGGTGAACGCGACCGCGATCGAAGGTCCGAGATCGGTTGGGTCTTGCAGACTGCCCAGCACGTGGATCAATCCCATGACGGTACCGATGATCCCCATGGTAGGAGCATATCCCCCGGCGGACTCGAAAATCTTGGCATATCCTTCGTGCTTCTGCTCGGCGGCATTGATATCGAGCTCCAGGATTTGGCGCACCATCTCCGGATCGTTGCCGTCGACGACCATCTGCATGCCTTCCCGCAAGAACGGATCCTCGTGATCGGCGGAGATACGCTCGAGCGCCAGCACCCCGTCTCTTCTGGCCGTAACCGACATATCAACAATGGCGTCAATCAGTTCGTCCGTTGAACGGTTGCTGCGGCCGAAGGCCAGCTTGAGCGCAGCCGGGATGGTGCGGAGCCGGGTGGCCGGGAAGCTGACGATGACGGCGGCGATGGTGCCGCCGAATACGATAAGCGCAGCCGCTCCTTGCAGCAGGCCGCTCAGATGCCCGCCTTCCCATAAAAACCCTCCGATCAACGCGGCCAGACCGGCGAGAATGCCAAAAATAATTGTAATATCCATAACGCTGTATCATCTCCTTAAGGAAGTTAATTGAAGACCATGGGTTCGCTTGAAGCTAGTCCGACATGGAATATGAAGGCTGTGGGGTCATACAAGTTGAAGCACGGAACATTCGCGCTGGAACTTATTGAAATTTTCATTAAACTATTTGCATCAAAAAAACGTAAAGGGTATAATGAGACGGGAACAAATATTCTTATTCTTTACGTAGACACCACTAATTTCCCATAGTATATCATCGGGAAGTTTCGACATATCTTTTAGCATGAATTTCATTTTAGAGTATGAGGGTGATGAAGGGCAATGAGCGATTTAGTTGTCAGTACCAAATCCTTTGAGATCCAGTCTGAATTCCAGCCGCAGGGCGATCAGCCCACGGCTATTGATGCGTTGGTCGAAGGACTCCGCCAAGGGAAAAAACATCAGACGCTGCTAGGTGCAACAGGAACGGGTAAGACGTTTACGATCGCGCAGACAATCGCCAAGGTAAACCGTCCCACACTCGTCATTGCGCATAACAAGACGCTGGCTGCACAGCTGGCCAGCGAGTTTAAGGAATTCTTTCCGAATAACTCGGTGGATTATTTCGTGAGTTATTACGATTACTATCAGCCGGAAGCTTATATCCCTTCCTCCGATACGTATATCGAGAAGGATTCCAGCATTAATGAAGAGATTGATAAGCTCCGCCATTCTGCAACGAGTTCGCTGTTCGAACGGCGCGATGTCATCATTGTGGCGAGCGTATCTTGCATATATGGCTTGGGTTCGCCGCATGAGTACGGAGAATTGCTGCTTTCGCTCAGGGTGGGCATGGAGAAGCCGCGCAATGAGATTTTGTCGCGGCTGGTTGATATCCAGTACCAGCGGAACGATATCAACTTCGTTCGCGGTACATTCCGCGTCCGTGGGGATGTGATCGAGATATTCCCTGCCTCGAAGGGGGAGCATGCCGTTCGCGTCGAGCTGTTCGGCGACGAGATCGAGCGGATCACGGAGATCGACGTCTTAACGGGCGAACTGGTTGGGGAACGCGAGCATATCGCCATCTTCCCGGCGTCTCACTTCGTTACCCGTGAAGAGACGATGCGGGTAGCAATCGTGAACATCGAACGCGAATTGGAGGAACGCCTTGAACTGCTGCGCTCGGAAGGCAAACTGCTGGAAGCGCAGCGCCTGGAGCAGCGTACCCGTTACGACATCGAGATGATGAAGGAAGTCGGATTCTGCTCCGGCATCGAGAACTACTCCGGCCCCCTGACCTTCAGGGAGCCTGGTGCTACGCCATATACGCTCCTTGACTATTTCCCGGACGATATGCTGTTTGTCATTGATGAATCGCATGTTACGCTCCCGCAAATCCGGGCGATGTACAACGGTGACCGGGCACGGAAAACGGTGCTGGTTGATCACGGCTTCCGCCTGCCGTCCGCGCTGGATAACCGGCCGCTGAAGTTCGAGGAATTCGAGGAGAAAGTCAACCAGATCATCTACGTATCGGCCACACCGGGTCCGTATGAGATGGAGCACTGTGATACGATGGTCGAGCAGATTATTCGGCCGACGGGTCTATTAGATCCGATCATTGATGTGCGCCCGACAGAAGGGCAGATCGATGACCTGATTAGCGAGATCCATGACCGGGTGGAACGTGACGAGCGTGTGCTCGTGACGACCCTGACGAAGAAAATGTCAGAGGATCTGACCGATTATCTGAAGGAAATCGGCATCAAGGTTCGTTACATGCACTCCGATATCAAGACGCTGGAACGGATGCAGATTCTACGGGATCTGCGGCTTGGTACATTCCACGTGCTAGTGGGTATTAACCTTCTACGGGAAGGGCTTGACCTGCCGGAGGTTTCCTTGGTTGCGATTCTGGATGCGGACAAGGAAGGTTTCCTCCGTTCTGACCGCGCCCTTATCCAGACGATTGGCCGGGCTGCCCGGAACTCGGAAGGTAAAGTGATCATGTATGGTGATAAGATCACAGACTCTATGGATCGGGCCATTAAGGAAACCGAGCGCCGCCGCAGCATCCAGATTGCATATAATGAGAAGCACGGTATTACACCGCAAACGATCCGTAAGAAGATCCGCGATGTCATCGAAGCAACAAAGGTTGCCGAGGGCAAGGCAGACTACCTGGTTGGCGAGGGACAGAAGATGTCGAAGAAAGAGCGTCAGAATCTGATCCAGCGTCTGGAGTCCGAGATGAAGGAAGCGGCAAAGAATTTGCAATTCGAGCGTGCTGCAGAGCTTCGTGATGCGCTGCTGGAGCTGCAAGCCGAATAAATGTTGGAGAAACGAATGACAGGGGGGACGGCCTACGCGGTCGTTCTCTTTGTGAAAGTATAAGCACCACATGCATGCCATATGGAGTAGGAGATGATATCGTTTGGCCATTGAAAATCTTGTGATCAAAGGCGCTCGTGCACACAATCTGAAAAATATCGACGTCACGATACCGCGTGACAAGTTCGTCGTTCTTACGGGGCTTAGCGGCTCTGGCAAATCCTCTCTCGCATTCGATACGATTTATGCCGAGGGTCAGCGCCGTTACGTGGAATCCTTGTCCGCTTATGCACGCCAGTTCCTCGGACAGATGGAGAAACCGGATGTCGATTCCATTGAAGGCCTCTCGCCGGCGATATCGATTGACCAGAAAACCACGAGTCGCAACCCGCGCTCTACGGTAGGTACCGTCACGGAAATCTATGATTATTTGCGTCTCTTGTTCGCCCGGATCGGACACCCACACTGTCCGGAGCATGGCGTGGAGATTACCTCCCAGACGGTCGAGCAAATGGTAGACCGCATCATGCAGTATCCCGAGAAGACGAGACTGCAAATCCTCGCGCCGGTCATTTCCGGACGCAAGGGCGAGCATAAGAGCCTGTTCGCCGATATAGCGAAGCAGGGCTTCGTTCGGGTGCGCGTCGATGGAGAGCTGCGCGATCTGTCGGAAAGCATCGAGCTCGAGAAGAACAAAAAGCATACGATCGAGGTGGTTGTGGACCGGATCGTAGTTAAGGAAGATATAGAGGCACGTCTGGCCGATTCGATCGAGACGGCATTGAACCTATCAGGCGGTCAGCTCCTGGTCGATATCATGGGTCAGGAGGAGCTGCGGTTCAGCTCCAACTTTGCTTGCCCGATCTGCGGTTTCAGTATGGAAGAGCTGACACCGAGAATGTTCTCCTTCAATACCCCTTTCGGTGCTTGTCCCGATTGTGACGGCTTGGGCGTCGAGATGATTGTGGATCCGGAGCTGCTTATACCGGATACGAGCAAAAGCGTGGAGGAAGGTGCCTTTGCCGCATGGAGCGGGGGCACATCCACTTATTATCCGCAGTTTCTGAAATCGGTCTGCGCGCATTTCGGCATTCCGCTGGACAAGCCGGTCAGTACTTTTAGCCAAGAACAGATGAATAAACTGTTGTACGGTACGGGCAATGAGAAGGTTCACTTCCGTTATGAGAATGACTTCGGTCAGCGCAAGGAAGCGTATGTAACCTTCGAGGGCATCATTCCGAACCTGGAACGTCGCTACCGCGATACCAATTCCGAGGGTATTCGCGAATACATCGAAGGTTATATGAGCAGCAAGCCATGCGATGTGTGTAAAGGTCATCGTCTCCGGAAGGAAAGCCTGGCCGTTACGGTCAACGACCGCAACATGGCCTATGTCACTAGCCTGTCGATCGGAGAGTCCCTGAAATTCTTCGATCATCTGGAGCTTAGCGAGAAAGAACAACAGATCGCAAATCTCATTCTGAAGGAGATTCACAGTCGTTTGGGCTTCCTTGTCAATGTGGGTCTGGATTACCTGAATCTCAGTCGTTCGGCGGGAACCCTGTCCGGTGGGGAAGCGCAGCGGATCCGGTTAGCCACGCAGATCGGATCAAGCCTGATGGGCGTGCTGTACATTCTGGACGAGCCCAGCATCGGGCTGCATCAACGGGATAATGACCGCCTGATCTCGACGCTGGAGCATATGCGGGATCTGGGCAATACGCTGATTGTGGTCGAGCATGACGAGGACACCATGATGGCTGCGGACTATATCATCGATATTGGTCCTGGCGCTGGTATTCATGGCGGCCAAGTCATCGCGGAGGGAACCCCGAAGGAGATTATGAACGACCCTAACTCTCTGACGGGCCAGTACCTGAGCGGCCGAAAGTTCATTCCGGTCAACAGCAAGCGGCGCAAGACCGATGGACGCTGGCTTGAGATTAAAGGCGCGAAAGAGAACAATCTGAAGAATATTAACGTGAAAATTCCGATTGGCGTCTTTACAGCGGTAACCGGTGTGTCCGGGTCAGGCAAGTCGACACTGGTCAACGAAATCCTCTACAAGACACTTGCTCGTGACTTGAACAGAGCCAAGGTACGTCCGGGGCAATACCGCGAGATGAAAGGTTTGGAGCATATCGAGAAGGTCATTGACATCGACCAGTCTCCGATTGGCCGTACGCCTCGCTCCAACCCGGCGACCTACACAGGCGTCTTCGACGATATCCGGGATATCTATTCCCAGACGAATGAAGCGAAGATTCGCGGTTACAAGAAGGGCCGCTTCAGCTTCAACGTGAAGGGTGGCCGCTGCGAGGCTTGCCGCGGGGACGGTATTATCAAGATTGAGATGCACTTCCTGCCGGATATCTACGTGCCTTGCGAAGTGTGTAAGGGCAAACGCTACAACCGCGAAACGCTCGAAGTCAAATATAAAGGCAAGAACATCGCTGAAGTACTGGAGATGACCGTTGAGAATGCGACGGATTTCTTCCAGAACATTCCGAAGATTCACCGGAAGATGCAGACGCTGATGGATGTCGGTCTGGGTTATATTACTTTGGGCCAGCCTGCCACAACGTTGTCCGGTGGTGAAGCCCAGCGCGTGAAGCTGGCTTCCGAGCTGTATCGCCGCAGCACAGGCAAAACGATGTATATTCTGGATGAACCGACTACCGGCCTGCATGTGGACGATATCGACCGTCTGCTCGTTGTGCTTCACCGCCTGGTGGATTCCGGGGAGTCCGTCCTTGTCATCGAGCACAATCTCGATGTCATTAAGACAGCGGACTATCTGATCGACCTGGGTCCGGAAGGCGGCAGCGGCGGTGGTACCATCATCGCTACCGGAACGCCTGAGGATTTAGTCAAGGTGTCCGAGTCTTATACAGGGAAGTACCTAAAACCCATCCTGGAACGTGATACGAAGCGAACCAAGGAATTGAACAAGGTGGAAGCGGCACGTTAATAGCTTCGAATCTGTTCCATGCTGGAAGGGAGCTGTGCAGCCCACAGCTTATTGCATTTCATATTTCAGCAGATTGAACAGGTTAGCGTCATAATGGAGTCCCCGTGTATGAATAGGGGCTCTTTTTTTTATTTTCATATCATCCTCCAATATCTTCGCATTCCAGGATATGGTATGATTTTGATAATTGCGACAAAATGGAGGGATTGTATGAAGAGAATCGCCTGTTCCGTTCTAATAGCTCTGGCAGCAAGTGCTTTATACATAAACTCATCCGATAACGTACAAGCAAGTGCTGGTGTACCCGTTTCAGATATGGTGGGCTTCGATGCGCAGGTAGCCATCCTCCGGTTAACCGAAGGAGGACTCCATCCCGGTGACGGTGGTAGGGATATCCAGCCGAAAGCGGCCATCAACAGGCAGGATTTTGTCATATTAATCGTCAATGCTTTAAATCTTGGCACAGGTGAACTTCCAGGAGGGGCTACCTTCAAGGATGTACCTAACGATCACTATGCTTTCTCCGCAATCGAAGCTGCGGTTCATGCAGGACTAGTGAAGGGGGTAGGAAACGGAAGATTTGGAGTTGGACAACCGCTGACACGTCAGGATATGGCCGTGCTGTATCAAAGAGCTCTGCAAGGGGTCACCGACAAGGAAACCACGGACGGGCAATCCACGCAGCTGGAGTTACATGAAGGCACCTTCAGCCATTATGCTAAGGAGGCTATCGTACTGGCCATGGAGTTAGGTCTCTTTCAGGAATCCACAGCCGATGCTTTGAATCCCAAGGGTATCGTTACTCAGGAAGAAGCGGCTTCAGTTACAGCGAAGTGGTTGAAAGCCGTGGAGCAAATCAACTTGGATACAACCGAGGGTGAGGTAGAAACACCACCAGAAAGTCCGCACCCGATAATCCATGGTGTCGTGACCTCATCATCGGGACCATCATCCACAACTCCTGCCGTTAACGGATCAGTACAGCCCCATGGGGGGACAGAGTCCCTAGCATCTCAGTCGGGTTCGCCGACAACGATACCAACTGCTCCGATGGATCTGAAGTTCCAATATGTGAAGGGTCAGGTTCAATTAACCTGGACGAAGCAGCCAGGTGAAAACTACAATATCTATTACAGCGAGAAGTCCGGAACGAGTTATACCTTATTTGCTGACGGAGCGAATGTGAAGTCAGGCGCCTACGTAACATCAGATGTGCGTTTTCGGGAGACCGTCTACTATGTGGTCGAGGCTGTGAACAGCTTCGGCAAGAGTAGCTATTCTAACGAAGTTTCGAGCCGCCCGAATAAAATATCCGGCCTTCAGGCCATCCTAAATGAGGAAGATGAATCCATTGGCTTAACCTGGACGGATACGCAGGAAGGCATAAATTATCATGTATATTACATAGGACCTGACGGAGTACTGTATCGTTTGAATGATGAACCTGTAGTGAGCCGTTCCTATCTTATTCCGAACCGCAATATGTTGGCAGGTCCGTCCGGCCGGTATACGATCCATGTGGTTGCTGTGAACAAATTGAATGTAAGCAGTGAACCGTCCAGTGAGGTTGCGCTGGATGTCAAGAAGGACCCTGAGGATCGGATTACGATCACAGATCCCTCTGTGGCATTGCCAAGTGAAGACTTAGATGAGGAACCGGCAAAAGAGCAGAAAACCGATTCCTGAGGAGTATGAGGAACAGGAGTGAACGTTTCTCGAATCCTGTTCGGAGTCTTGAATATACGAAGCAGCCTATGCCTGACTCCATAACGCAACTTGATCTAGCTTCTGCCATGATGAAAGTCATGCTAATATCTGAAAATTTGGTTAAAAATGAGAAATTTTTATGACTTTTTTTCATTTTTAGGGGCGGAGGGCTTGCATCTGGACGGGCACATGGATAACATAGAAGAAGATATGTAAATTTGCCCGAGAAGAAACCCACGAGGAGGTACGTTTCATGATCCTTGCAGCAGCATCGGATGCGAGCGCGACATTTAAGACATTTGATATTTTCATGATCCTGTTTACGATTCTGATCTTTGTTGGTGTGGTTCGCTTGTTGATGGCCCGCCAAAAAAATAAATTCGCAATCGCTTTCGGTCTCGTCAGCTTATTTGTGTTCTTGTACTCTGACTATGCCATGATTACAGGATGGTTTAACAATTAGGTTGGCCTAGGCACCTTATTTTAAAGCGGCTTCATTTGACGAATGTAATGAAATACATACAAACAAGACGCCCGTCTGCTGTTCGCAGTGTGAAGGCGTCTTTTTGTTTCTTCGGGAAAAAGTTACAAGGTCCGCAGGAAAAACGTAAAAGAAATAGGTCTAGAAGCAATGGCTGCAAATGGAAAAACATGATAAATTGAGGAGTACAGGTTGGGTAGAGGATGGAACCGGGGGAGGAACAAACGAATTGAAGAATTTACAATGGCAAAAACGGTCGGCGGTTGCACTGTTAGGGGCCATCATGCTGGCAGGAAGCAGCGATGCGATTATGCATACAGACATAGCGGCTGCAGCAAGCGCTAAGTCCAAGAATACATATGAACAAAGTGCGGTGCCTCAGGTTATCAGCCGGATGTCGCCATCGGTTGTCGGCATTATCGGAAAGGCACCACAAGGAACCAGCGAAGTGGATGACAGATACAACCTGGCGCACGGTACGGGAGTGATCTGGAAGGCAGACGGGTGGATCGTTACTAACGCTCATGTGGTGGACGGGCTAACCGGAATCACAGTCGTGACGTCAGACGGCAAATCCTATAAAGCCAAGGGTGTATACAGCGATCCTATGAGTGATATTGCGTTGGTCAAAATTAACGCCAAGTCTCTGAAGCCGGCCAAATTTGCCGCATCCGCGCAAAATGCGCTGGTTGGAGAAACGGTGGTTGCCATAGGTACGCCAATCTCCTTCTCGTTACGAAACTCGGCATCCGTGGGTGTGGTAAGCGGCTTAAACCGGAGCGTAGACGGCTCTTATCGCCTGATTCAAACCGATACTGCCATTAACCCGGGCAACAGCGGAGGGCCGCTCGTCAATCTGAAAGGCGAGGTCATTGGCATCAACAGCAAGAAGTTTGCCGCCGTTGGCATTGAAAATATGGGCTTTTCCATTCCTGCGGAAACGGTCCATTATATTGTGGATCATTTGTTGGAATACGGTGAGGTTCGAAGAGCAGGTCTCGGGTTGGAACTGGAAGAAAGCTGGTCAGCCATCGTGGGTCTGCCTTCAGACGACCCATTGACCGTTACGAAGGTGCTGTCCGAGCAAGCCCGGAAAGCTGGAATCCAAGAGGATGATGTGTTATACGCCATTAACGGAAAGCGCATCTATTCCGTCGTTGATATCAACGAACGGTTAAAGCCCTTCATCCCAGGCCAGCAGATTCAGCTATTGATGCAGCGGGATGGAGATATTGTAAATGTAAAACTGACGCTCAGCCAGGATGGTAATCGAGCTGCTTCGTCAAGCGTTGAGGAGGCTGAGTCATGGTGAAGAGAGAAAGAACGGAGTCAAGCCGACGTTTACGGCAGATGACAGCCGGAACCTTATCGGCTTTGATGCTATTCACGTCGTTGTCACTTCCCGTATGGGGTGATGACGTTGTGCCGGAGAAACGTATACTGACCGTGCAAAGCGGAAGCAGCACAGCTTCGGTTAATGGCACTTCTTATACGATTGCCAAGCCACAGCAGAAGCAGGGCGTATTGATGGTGCCGCTGGGCGTGTTTAAAAAAGCATTTGGCAGCGAGATCAAGCTGGAGGGCGAGAACCGGGTTCGACTGCTGCAAGGACCGCATACGATCGTGCTCGTTATCGGCAACAAGACCGCATGGATTGACGGAAAAAAGGTACAGCTGCCGGTAGAACCGGCGATGGTGTCCGGAACGCTGATGGTACCGCTGCGTCCGGTTGCCGCGGGGATTGGCGCCAAGGTAAGCTCCTCCCAAGGCAAGCTATCCATCAGCCTCATGGTTACGGATAAGGAAGAGAAGCATGACGAGGGCGAGATCAACAACACGACCGGGAAGACCCGAATCGGAAATAGTTATTATGAATGGAGTATGAATTATCCTTCTTGGATGATCGTTGGGAGAGGAACGGACGACGAGAGCGGTGCTGCTTTTAACGATGCTACGGGCCGCTACTATCTTGAGGTTCATGCCTCCTCCCAGAAAGTAAAGCTGAGTCCTGACGATTTGTTAGAACGGCTCCTGAAAGAACTGAGCGATTCTGGAGATGTTGTGCTTCACCAAGAGACGGTTGCAAGCGAAGTTCTGCCGTATGCTAGAGTAATTTCCCGCGATATCGACGGCGTCTTGTGGGAAGGTCGGCAGTATTATGCCAATGATCGCGTCTATGAGCTGTATTTTGCCGATGCAGAAGCGGTTCACTATAAGGATATGGACAAGCACGCGAGCTTGCTGGGTTCATTTAGAACGACCTATCAGGCGGGAGACAAAACATTAAAAGACGTCTCTTCCATCGTAGGTGGGCTCCGCGAAGCAGGAAATGAAGAATACGGCATATGGTTTGGCATTCCTGCAGGTTGGGAAATCAACAACAAGGATATGTTATACGGCAGCGAAGGGCAAGGTTATCTGTCCGTCTCGGTGACATCCGCTCCCTCAGGGGTTGATGGCACGCTCACAGCTTGGGGGCAGCGGCTTAAAGACTGGCTGTCGGAATCCTTCGTGCAAGATTCATACGAATACGTCGGACTTACGCCTGTGGAGATATCCGGCGTCAAAGGGCAGATTCAAGAGGTTCGGTACAACTTCGGAGATAAATGGGTGACGGAATATGAAGTGATGATCCAGAAGAACGGCTACCGCTATTATCTGGAGTATGCGGTACCGGATGGCCAGGAACGGACGGCTTCCAACTGGAAGAAGGTGCTGGAATCGATCGAGATTGATTATGATGTGGTACCGGAGAACTTCGGCCGCATTGGCGATGAAGGCTATCTTACCGATAAAACCAAGATGAGAAGCAAGAACTCCGAAACGTACCGCTACCATATCGATATTCCAAAGTACTGGGAACCGCTGAATGATCAATTCGAGCAGGGAACGGTGGAATATGGATTTGCCGGGGGCGGGTTTGAAATTAATGCTCAGAAGGATACCTCCGCAGAATTCATCGTCAGCAACCTGAAACGTTATTATAATGAAGCCAGCACGGCCTCAGGGACGACGTTGAAATTGCTTGGCGTGGATAACATTACGTTTGCCGGTGTGCCTGCCGTGTCGTTCAAGGTGCATCAGGTGAAGAACGGCGTTGGCTTTACGACGCAGGAGATTGTCTTTGAGAACAGAGATATCGTGTACACGATTACGACGACGTTGAATGATGCCAATGCAACGGAGATGCAGCAAGCCGCACTTAGGCGTGCGCTGTCCTCGTTTGAGCTGGTGAAGTAATCCGAAGGATGGAATTATAGACGCATATCACACTTTAGTGGGCAATCATATTTTTGATAACGCTGATAGCTGTCCTGCTGCATCCATAGGGGTGCGGGCGGGCAGCTATTTTGGTTTATAGAGGTTGTTCAAAAAGTCCGCTTTTGATCACGAAGCGAATCAGGAAGTAGCTCGGCATCGAATCTTGAATTCAGCCGGGCCTAAGTAGAAGCTTCCGAAGCATGTTTCCTGCGGAAACATTTCAGGTGCTCACGTACCCAAAACGTACGCTCCGCTCCTGACGTCCCTAGCTTCATCCAACTGAAGCGTTTTGAAAAAACGCACATCGGAAGCATAAGCTTCGGTGCTGAAAATCGACCTTTTTGAACACGCACTTATAGTGAAAAGGATCGATTCTCCCCCGAAATTACAGAACATATGTGCCGTTCATGCGACCTGATATGGTAAAATTAAATCATGAGAGCAATGGATATGTAATTAAACTGGCTTGCAGAAGAGGAAATAAGCGGATGAAAAAAACGATAGGCATGTTCGCCCATGTGGATGCAGGCAAAACCACGTTGGCGGAGCAGTTGTTATATATGACCGATACGATTCAGGAACGCGGTCGCGTAGATCATCAGAGTGCTTTTCTTGATCGACATGACATTGAAAAAGAACGGGGTATCACCGTATTTGCCGATCAGGCCACCATGCATTTTAACGGTTCCACTTATTATTTAATCGATACGCCGGGTCACGTCGATTTCTCGCCGGAGATGGAGCGGGCCATTCAGGTCATGGATGCCGCCGTCGTCGTCATAAGTGCCGTGGAAGGTGTCGAAGGGCATACAGAGACGGTATGGCAGTTATTGCGTAAGCATGGCGTCCCTACGTTCTTGTTTATTAATAAAATCGACCGGGAAGGCGCGGATGTGACGCGTGTGTTTGCAGAGATTCGGAGTGAGCTTACTGAAGAGGTCTGCATGATCACGGAGGAGGATGTGCTGCACGAAGGCGTGATGCAGACCTCGCTCATCGAGGCTATCGCAGAGCGGGACGAGAAGCTGCTGGAGCTCTATATGGAACAGGGATATGAGGTTTCACGGTGGCTGGATACGATGACCGCGATGATAAGGAAAGGGCAGCTATTCCCCTGCTTCAGCGGATCAGCTCTGCAATACGTGGGCGTGTCCCATTTCTTGCATCAGCTGGATCTGCTGACAATTACGGACTATGATGCCGGGGCTGATTTTGCCGGAAGGGTATATAAGATTCGTCATGATGAACAGGGAGCCAGGCTGACGTATATCAAAGCCATGGGTGGAACGCTGCGGGTGCGCGATGAGATGACTTATTTTGCTGGAACGGAGACGATCACGGAGAAGGTGACGCATATCCGTTTGATCAATGGGGGACGCGTGACGAATGTCGATCAGGTGCATGCGGGTGATCTGTTTGTCGTTACGGGTATTTCTTCAGCTGCGGCGGGCGACGGACTTGGGACTCTGAGTGGCCGGACGGTATATGAGCTTGTACCGACTCTGAAGTCGAAGGTGCAATTCGAATCCTCGATTCATCCCAAGGATATGCTGCGCGAATTCCGTCTGCTGGATGCGGAGGATCCTTCTCTGTCTGTGCAGTGGGATGAGTTCGCTCAGGCGATCCATATCCATGTGATGGGTATCATTCAGCTTGAAGTGCTAGAACGAATCGTGTTTGAGCGGTTCGGTTACCGGATCACCTTCGGTGAACCGGAGATTTTATATAAAGAGACCATAACGGAAGACGTTGTGGGCTGTGGTCATTTCGAACCGTTGAAGCATTACGCGGAGGTGCACCTCCGGCTGGAGCCTGGAGAGCGCAACAGCGGCATCATATTCGCCAATGCTTGCCATCCTGATGTGCTTCCGGTCAATTATCAGCATCTGGTCGCCCAGCATGTTGGGGAGAGGGATCATCACGGGCTGCTTACTGGCTCTCCCATCACGGACATCAAGATTACCCTGCTAAAAGGACGGGCGCACAACAAGCATACGCATGGCGGGGATTTTAGGGAAGCCACCTACCGTGCATTACGCCAAGGGCTGGAGAAGACAGCCAATATGCTCCTGGAGCCTTACTATCATTTCAAGGTCAAGGTGGATGCCGAGTATATCGGACGGTTAATGTCGGATCTGACCCAGGCGAAGGCAAGCTTCGAACCGCCGGAAACAGCGGGAAACAAGGTGACGGTCACGGGATCGGCTCCCGTATCGACCATGATGAATTACAGCATGGAATTAGCCGCCTACACCAAGGGAAGAGGTACGATATCCCTGGTTTACGGGGGATATGGCCGGTGTCATAACGAGGCTGAGGTCATTGAACGTAAAGGATACGATAAAAATGCGGACCCGGAATACAGCTCCTCTTCGATATTCTGTGCGAAGGGAAGCGGTTATGCGGTGCCATGGGATGAAGCGGACCGTCAGATGCATGTCTAATGCTTGATGTTGCGGAAGCGATAGGTGGTTAGGCAAGATGTTTCGTGGTCGTGAGGTATTCGTTGGATTTAACATCGTTGACAAGTGAATGGTGCAGCAATGAATTGAATGATGTGTAGCGAGGCAGTATGCTGTGAAGCCAATCATGCGTAACGAAGTGGTTATCAGCAGGATTAAATATCAATGACATTAATTATGTAATGAAGTATGTAGGTAATTGAGCGAATATGAGTTAACGATGTTGAACTAAACAAGCCCCCCGATGATCCAGTTTATATCCGTAATGAGTTACGCACGCGCGTTATGAAATCATCACGCGTGCGCACAGCTTAAAGCCATTATGACGAGAGGGATCCCTTTTCTATAGGCTGCAGGCGTGATGGCCGCATTGTCCAATAGGTGATGGCGGTGGTAATGAGCATTAACACACCAGTCATTAAGAATACCGAATGGATGTTAAAGATGCCGCTGATCATGCCGCCCGCGAGCGGCCCGGCCATCCCGCCGATTTGATTGGCTGTCTGGTTAAGGCTAAACGCACGTCCGCGGAATTCGCTTGGCGTATGTTTGACAACAAGGCCGTTGAGAGCCGGGAATACGGCACAGAAGAACGCGCCGTAAGCAAAGCGGATGGCCGAGAATGCCCAAATGTTGCTGAACAGGATCTGGGCGAGCGATCCGATTCCGCCGGCGAGCAGACCGATCAGCAGCACCTTTTGAAACCCGATTTTATCAGCCAGGCGTCCCCAGCGGGCCGCAAACAGGATGCTGGCGATCCCAACGATGGAGAACACAAACCCGGCAATCATCGAGGTATGCGAGGAAGAACCGCCGATTTGAGCGATATACAGCGGCAGTACGGGCTCAATTGTCATGACGGAGAACTGTGTCAGCACCGTAAGCATAAGCACGGTCATCAGCGCTTTGTTATGTCCGGCGACCTTAAACGTGTTCATGACGGAGACGCGCTCTTTGCTGGGTACGAATTTTTCCTCTTTGACCCAGAATATGACGAGCAGCGTGGCTGCAAAGCACAGCATCCCTGCCAATCCGAATGCCATTCGGTTGCTGAACAGGGAGGCCAGGGTGCCTCCGATCATCGGGCCCATGATGCCGCCGGTTGCGGTTGCCGTGGACATCATGGAGAGTGCGTAGCCGACTTTTTTCTCAGGGGTGTTGGTGCCTACAATCGCGATTGCACCCGGAATAAAGCCGGAGAGAAGGCCTTGCAGCAGGCGGAGAACCAACACCTGATACTCATTCGTGACGAATGCCATCAGAATATAGATGACAAAGAGCACCAGCCCCGCGCGGATAATCATCGGTTTGCGTCCATACTTATCGCCGACGGCTCCCCAGAAGGGAGAGGACAAGGCGCCCGCAAAAAAAGCGGAACTAAACAGCAGTCCCGACCACATTTCCGTATGCTTGGTAACGCCGAGCTCAATCAGAAAAAGCGGGAGAAATGGTATGACCATCGAGAAGCTTGATGAAACGATAAATGAGCCGAACCATAGTATCCATAAATTCTTTTTCCAACTTTCCATGTCTTCTTCATCTCCTGATGTGCGATTTGTTGTAATCCTTCGAGCTTCGCCTCCTGTCTTTTAAATGGGGTAATGATGTATGTATTACATTTTTCAAGAAATAACAAATGGATAAACTTCGAGGCTTACTGCGCTTATCTTGCAAGAAAAACTACCTCTAAATGCGGTCTGTCATCTGTGAAAGTATGTAGATAGAGGTTTTTCTTTCGAGATAAGAGAGTTGTTAATGAACTAATCCATCTATGTATCGTATGGCACCCCCACAGGGGAGGCCAGATTCGGATAAAGCAAAACGCCCCCCCAATTTGGCAAACTGGAATCAACCAGACTACCGCACTAAAGCGAAAGGCGTGCAACTTCATCCTACACCACATGTTTTGGATTGGGAAGAGGCGGAAAGCGGGGTTATAGCGGTCGGCGGCTCTTTTGGAGATGGGTTGGAACCGCTGGGTTATCGCATGAATAAAGGGCTTTCAGGATTCCATTATACAAGGATAAAATATCGTAAAAATTATTTTTTTGGGGAGATCTGTTATGAGAGAGACGCTGAAGGATCTATATTCAAATACGTTGTTCCAGCAAGTGACCGACCGGTTGAAGGAGACTTATCCGGCATTCGATGCGAACCGGTTCATGGAGCTGATTCATAATGAAGGCTGGGCACAGGAGGAGTTCAAGCAGCGCATTCGGCATATTACGCTAGCCTTAACGGATACGCTGCCTGCTTCTTACCCGGAAGCCATTGGGATCCTGAAGCAGGTAGCCCCGCACTTTAGAGGCGTGGAATATGTGTTCTTTCCGGATTACGTAGAGGTTAATGGGATGGAGGATCTGGAGACATCGATGGAGGCTTTAGCAGTATTCACGCATTCTTCTACGGCGGAGTTTGCCGTTCGGCCGTTTATCATCCAGGATCAGGGACAGATGCTGGCACAGATGATGACATGGGCACAGTCCGATGACGAGCATCTGCGCAGATTGGCAAGTGAAGGCTGCAGACCACGCTTGCCATGGGCGCCGCAGCTGCCGGCCCTGATTAAGGATCCGCGTCCGGCTCTGCCGATCCTGGAGCAGCTGAAAGAGGATCCTTCCTTATACGTTAGAAAAAGCGTTGCCAATCACCTGAATGATATCTCTAAGGATCACCCGGACCTTGTGCTTGAGATTGCCGCCAAATGGTATGGCAAACATCCGTTAACGGATTGGATCGTACGGCATGCGCTGCGTTCGCTGCTGCGGAAGGGAGATATTCGGGCACTTGCCATTTTCGGGTATGAGGAGCTTGAAGAGCTGGAAGGACTTGAGGTGCGCGAGCTGCGCATTAAACGTTCCGTGATTGCGATGGGGGACGATCTGGAGTTTGCCTTTCAAGTGGTTAACGAAACCGGCAATCCGATGACGCTCCGCATCGATTACGAGATCGATTATATGAAGGCAAACGGCAAGCTTGCGCCGAAACGTTATAAATGCTCGGACAAGATCTATGCGCCTGGAAGCTGGAAGGTCGAAAAGAAGCAGTCGTTTAAACCAATCTCCACCCGCCGTTTCTACTCCGGCGATCATCGTCTTCACATTGTCGTGAATGGCAAGCGTTTAGCGAGCATGGATTTTGTGCTGGAGGGTGCGGAATAGGAGTAGGGCGCGTGGTGCAGGACGATGTACTGGCAAACCTTGGGGCAGGTCGTTCACGGGCAAACCTGTGATGAAGGAATCATGGAATCAGTTGACGGATTGGGGCGATTCCGTTCCCAAGGATTGTACATCGTGCGCACTGCTCCCAATGCGCACGGTGCGTGGTCCGGGGCCTGCTTGGATGGCTGTCATCTGCTGAGATGTTAAGGAGGCTCTGACTACAGGATTCGGAGATCGAAATGCAAATCCCTGGTAAAGGAAAGGGAAGGTAATCTCTTATACTAAGAAAGAGATAAGCACACTAGCCGCGTATGGATGATCATCCACCGGTAGTATCCGCTGCGGATGATGTGAGGCAAGCCTTCCGATTGGGAGGGCTTGTTTTTGTTTCTACGAAACAGGGTGCTATGCGGATTATGGCAACACTATCAAAAGTGTGGAAATCAAGTTAGCAGGTAGAAGAGAAGCCGGACTTTTGGTAAACTAGATAAGTTGAAAAGCTTTCAAGTGTTTACAAATCAATTGATATAGATGTCGGACGCCAGTTCTATGAAAATAGAGTATGTCTTGCAGGTTTCAATGAAAGAATAGTAGTACACAGTACGCCGGCTTGAACCGGTCTGGGAGGATATAGATGGACACGAAAGCACTACGAAGAGAAGACGTGGAGTTGCTGGCACCGGCAGGGGATTGGGATTGCATGCGGGCCGCGGTGGCTAACGGGGCAGACGCGATCTTTTTTGGGGTCGAAAAATTTAATGCGCGCGCACGGGCGAACAATTTCCGGATGGATGAGCTGTCGGAAATTATGGCCTTCTTGCACAGTTATGGGGTTAAGGGATTCCTGACCTTCAATATTCTGATGTTCGAGAACGAGCTGGAGGATGCCAAGGAGCTGATCGATGCATGCGTGGATGCCGGCGTGGATGCGGTGATCGTGCAGGATTTGGGTCTGGTGAAAATGATTCGCGAGATTTCCCCGGATTTCCCGATCCACGGCTCTACGCAGATGACGATTACGTCGCCGGAGGCCGTTGAATTCACGAAGCCGTTTAATATGGAACGAGTCGTACTGGGACGCGAGAACAATCTGAAGCAAATCCAGAAGATCGGGGAGCAGGCGAAGCTTCCAATGGAAGTATTCGTGCATGGTGCATTGTGCGTATCCTACTCGGGCCAATGCCTGACTTCCGAAATGTGGGGCGGCCGCTCCGCCAACCGCGGAGAGTGCGCGCAGGCCTGCCGTCTGCCGTACGATCTAATCGTGGATGGCGAGCAGAAGCCGATGGGCGACGTTGCCTACCTGCTATCTCCGAAGGATCTGGCGGCGATTGATCTGATGCCGGAGCTGATTGAAGCGGGCGTGACCTCGTTCAAGATTGAGGGCCGGTTGAAGAGTCCGGAATACGTGGCTAACGTTGTGAGTAAGTACCGGAAGGCGATCGACCGGTATTTTGACGGCGAAGATGCGAGACCGAGCAAGGAAGAGGTTCGTGAGCTGCAGCAGAGCTTCTCCCGCGGCTTCACCCATGGCTTCCTGGATGGAACGAACAATAAAAAGCTGGTCGAGGGTACGTTTCCGAAAAGCCGCGGCGTGTATCTCGGCCGGGTAGAGCAGATTCTGCGTGACGGCGTCGTCTGTAAGCTGGATGCACCGCTGAAGCGCGGGGATGGTATCGTGTTCGATGCAGGCGACCCAACGAAAAAAGAAGAAGGCGGTCGCGTCTACGACGTCCGCCGCAAAGGCGTCAAGCTGGAGGGTGAAGCGCAGGAAGGCTGGATCGTCGATATCGTTCCCGGCCGAAGCGACGTGGACCTGCGCAAGCTGCACGTTGGCGACCGGATCTGGAAGACCAACGATCCGGCGCTGGATAAGCGCCTCCGTCAGACGTTCGAGACGGAGAAGCCGTACCGGGTATTCCCGGTACATGTACGTGTCAGCGGCCGTCCCGGACAGTCGCTGACGACCTGGTGGACCGATGTGCAGAAGGGCACGACGGTCCAGGTGGATTCGGAGCTGGAACTGGAGATTGCCCAGAAGCGGCCGCTCAGCCAGGAGATCCTGGAGGAGCAGCTTGGCCGCCTGGGCGGAACGGTGTTCCAGCTCGAGGCGCTTGACGTCGACCTGTACGGCGACGTCATCGTGCCGATCCGCGAGCTCAACAGCATCCGCCGCCGTGCGGTGGAGCTGCTCGCCGGCGAGCGGCCGAAGCCGCCTGTGTACGTGAAACGGGCGGTGTCGGTGTATGGCGATGCGGCTGTGCCCGCAGCGCCCGTGGCTCGCGGTGAGGCGAAGCTCACCGCGCTGTGCCGCAGCCTCCCGCAGGTTGAGGCTGCGCTTGCGGCCGGCGTCGAGATGATCTACGCCGACTTCGAGTTCATCAAGCAATTCCCGGCAGCGGTGGAAGCCGTGCGTGCAGCCGGCAAACAGATTGCGCTGGCAACGCCGCGCATTCACATGCCGGGCGAGAACGGCTACCACAACAACATCCTGCGCCTCCAGCCGGACGCCGTGCTGGTGCGCAACACCGGTGCGCTGTATTTCTACCTGCGCCACCGGATGGAGAACCCGGGGGCGAAGCATCCCCGGCTGATCGGCGACTTCTCCCTGAACATTGCCAACCACAAGGCGGTTGACCTGTTCGTCGAAGCCGGATGTGACGCCGTCACGCCTTCTTATGACTTGAACATCCAGCAGATGGTGGATCTTCTCGGCAAGGCAGACACGTCCAAGATGGAGATCGTTATCCATCAGCATCTGCCGATGTTCCATACGGAGCACTGCGTGTACTGTACGTTCCTTAGCGAAGGAACGGACTTCACAAACTGCGGTCGTCCGTGCGAAGAGGGCCGCGTGTCTCTGCAGGACCGGATCGGCATGTCCCACCCGGTACGGGTAGACGAAGGTTGCCGTAACACCGTGTACAACGCCATCGAGCAATCCGGCGCCGAGTACCTGGCCAACTTCATGGAGCTGGGCGTATCCAGCTACCGCGTTGAGTTCCTGGAAGAAACGCCGGAACAAGTCTACGAAGTCATCGATCTCTACAACCGCGCCTTGCGCGGCGAGATCAGCGGCACCCAGGTGTGGAAGAAGCTGAAGGCCACCAATCAGCTTGGCGTCACGCGGGGGCAGTTGGTGAAGTGAAAATGGATTTTCATATTACGTGTTGAAATACAAAGAACATGCCACCCCTGAAGGACAGGCATGTTCTTTGTTGTTTCTAGTTTAGGGTATGCAGGGGTCTTACTAGACAGCTAGATGAGCTCACTGGCGATATTAAAGCCTCTTCGGAAATGAGAAGGATGGAATGCTGGATACACCATTCGATTCTTCGCAGCAACGACACATACTGTTGTATTGTCTAGTCACTATGGCTGAGATTCGAAAGGGTCTATTGCAGAAAAAGTACGTCTCTCTTCTTTGAAATAATCGACTCATTTTTTCGAGGGTTTGCGCAGTTTGAACGAGATGCGCTATACGCGTAGGTCTTCAAAGATTCCCAGCAAGAGCCTGGGGATGCATCGCGGTCATGATTCTCACAAGCTATCTCGGAAATACCGTAGATAACAGTAATACGGAAAAGTCTACAGCAATAGATCACGTGGTTCACCATACTGATCGCAGTCGTATCCGCTGGCGTGGTGTCGCCGATGTATAAAGAGATTTTCTATCGCGGATTACATACCGCTGGCTGCGGACAAGAGTTGGCATGGGTTATTTAACACGATTGCGGTGGTGTTAAATGCGATGGGGTAGTTTTGTTGTTTTTGCTTTTAAATTAATTTTATTTATGAGAGTAATAACAAAAAACCACAAGTTTCGATATAATAGCACTAATGCGTTCAGATACATAGTGCTTTATATCGAAAAGGAGATAGCTTTTTATGCAAATATGCAAAGCGATTATCCCTGCAGCAGGACTGGGGACACGTTTTCTTCCTGCAACGAAAGCAATGCCCAAAGAGATGCTTCCTATTGTCGATAAACCTACCATCCAATATATCATTGAAGAGGCTGTGGCCTCGGGTATAGAGGATATTATTATCGTAACAGGTAAAGGTAAACGGGCAATCGAGGATCATTTTGATTCTTCATTTGAGCTGGAAAATAACTTGGCGGGAAAAGGAAAGTGGGGCCTTCTTGAAGAAGTGAGAAGACCTTCTGAAATGGCCGATATCCACTACATTCGACAGAAAGAACCAAAAGGTCTCGGCCATGCTATTTGGTGTGCTCGGAAGTTCATAGGGGATGAACCGTTTGCTGTGCTTTTGGGAGATGATATTGTAGAGTCGGAGACTCCATGTCTGAAGCAAATGATGAAGGTATATAATACATATCAATCCGCCATTGTTGGCGTTCAGGAGGTACCTTGGGAAGAGGTTGGTCGCTATGGAATCGTGGACGGCAACCGAAAATCAGACAGAATTTACGAGACCAATAGACTAGTAGAAAAGCCTTCACGTGATGAGGCTCCTTCCAATCTAGCCATTATGGGGCGTTATATTTTGCCTTCTATTATTTTTGATATATTAGAGAATCAGGAAGTTGGTAAGAATGCTGAGATTCAACTGACAGACGCTCTCTCTAGCTTAGCTCGTCGGAGTCCTATAATAGCCTATAACTTTGAGGGGATTCGTCATGATGTTGGGGAGAAGATGGGTTTTATTCAGACAAGCATTCATTATGCACTTCAGCGTGATGACTTGAGGGATGAATTGATTGCTTATATGAACAGCATCCTGACGAAGGTCACTTAATTATGTAGATGTATATAAAAGAATCGGGGCGGTTCATGGTAAATCTACCACGAACCGCCCCGATTTATAGTTAGAAGAGCAGTTCAGCAAGTTGTTGAACTTCTTGCTTGGCATTAGGATAAACTTTAATTAATTTATCCATAAGCGTGTCGTCATTTAATCCCTGCTGCTGTAATGATGCAAGATACCATATGGCGATATCCTGATGTGTTGCTTGCGACAGATCTTCCTGTATGCCGATTCTTAGAGCATCGGACGCTTGTTTGGGTTGATTTGTAAAGAAAAACATCTTGCCAGCCTTTAAGATCATGTCCGGTGTGTTTTTAAATGCACGTCCTTGTAATTGCCCGTCCGGCAATGTAGTAAGATACTGAATGCCTGATTGTACCTCAGTGAACGCTGTCGTTGCTTGTTTGAAGTACTTGTTTTTTGCAGCGGTATCGCCAGTTCCCAGAGCATTCATACCGAGGTCGTAGCCTTTATTGATAAGTTGTTCATACCACTCAATATCCCATTTGTATTTATGAGCGTTGTTAATGAGTACCTCGTAGGCCTCCTCTGGTTGTTGCTTCAACTCATATCCGGCAATCAACCGTTTCAGGATGGACTTATTATTGGGTTCGTACTTTAATGCCTTGTTTAGCAACTGTAAAGATAATTGATAGAAGGCTTCATCTTGATTCTGCATGTAGACGTTGTGATACAGTGAACTCATGAGCAGAACGGAATCCGGGTGACTTGGCCGGATGCTTAAGTCCTTGTCGAGCGGAGCCTTGATCTCTTCATACGATGAACTGACCTGAGCGGTTATTCTTGCATCCATGGCTGCTTCAGCAGCTTGAACATAACGAATGGAGGTAATCAGTACGATAATCGCGCAGAGGCTGACAAAGGCAGTGTACACACCGCTAGCAGTTGAATTTTTCAGGTTCCATCGTTTAACCGGTTTACTGTCCATTGCAGCAGCCATCCCGCCCAGTCCAAGGAATACGAGTATCCCTAAAAAGACGTAACTCATGTTAAAGTCCAGAATACTGTGCATAAAGATTGACAAGACAATAATGAGATATAAGAAGTGCGAATTACGGTTTTCTTCATTGTCTTTGATATAACGAAGAATATACTTATAAAAAATGAACAAAATGAACGACATGAAAATAAGGAATCCGACAATACCAACCTCGACCAAATATTGCAGAAAGAAGTTATGGGCCTGGCGGCTCGTATACGGATTATTTTGATATTGTTCATACAATGCAGACCATGCTCCCCCGCCTGCGCCGATGATAGGATAGTCTGCAAGTAGTTTTACAGCATCTCTATAGAATGTAAACCGTTCCAGAACACTATGCTGATTGAAGTTAATATTCTCAAGCCGGACGCTGATGTTCTGCGGGAGTATATTTTTCAGGCCGGTTCCGATGAACAGAAAGATCAGCAGCCCCCCAACCATTAAGGAACCGAGCGGAATCCACAGGGCTGAGCCTTTTTTTGCGGACCAATTTTCTAGTGCTAATTCCAGTTTCGGAGCAATGAAACGTTGGATTAACCAACCGAGTATTCCTACGACTACGGAAACACCGAGCAAAATCCCCCAGCCTTTAAGAGCTTCGCTACCGCTAAAATCTTGATTCAACTGTAATCCAAGCTCTGTAACCGATTTAGATATGAGTAAGGAAGCAACACCTGCAATTGCACAATAAAGAATCCACAACAATTGCTTTGCAGGCTTCAGAAATAATAGTAGTAGAATGAACACAACCGGCAGCATGACAAGCCCGCCACGGGACAATGTTAAGAGTAAAGATACAATGATAGGTACCAGCATGAAACTGTGGAACACCTGAGCATACCATTTACGTGATGTCGTAATAAAAAAGATTGCCGCAAACAAGAATGCCATTAAAAAGGCGGCATATGTATTCGCATATTGGAACACCGAAGTCAGACGCAGACCGTTGGAGTCTGTCATAACCGCATGTCTATAAATGCCGTTGGAGACTGTATTGGAGAACAACTTCGCGATGGCACCGGCCGCTTTACCTTGACCGAACCAGTTCAATAAGCCGAACCCGACGATCAGGTAGGCAACGGTCATGATGGTGGTCTGTATGATTCGGTTTCCCAGTTTGTCACGAAGCACATACAATCCAATGATAAACATAATGGCATAGATACAATTAATGATGACCATGTTCATAGCCAGATAATGAGACGCTGCGCTAATGAGTGAAAGTATGTATGTTAGAGGTAATAAAAGAACGCCGACCGCAAGCCAGTCTCTCTGATCTTTGAGCTGAATACTTTTATAATATTGTGCAATCCAGAGAAATAACAATAGACACGCTAATATAGCAGCCCAAAAAATAGGTTTCTCAAATTCTAGCATTTGTCCGTTAAATAATGCCGTCTGAAATGGCGTCCAAGCTAAAAAAAGGATGATCCCTACTACTAACACCCAAAATAAAGCCGATCTAGTCTCTCTCTTCCTCGACTCGGCGGTCTTTTTCCCATATACTGGTTTCGACAACATAATTAGCTCCTTTTCGTGTAGATACGACAATATTTTAGCATAGGCACTTATGGTAGACCAGTTACATTAATGAATTCACCGAAATTAGCAAGACAATATGAATCGATTGAAGTAGAATTAATTAAAGTAATTGTAGAAATAAAGAAGGTTATATCATTATAAGAAGGATGATGTAGAAAATGAGAACTGTAAACGTATCCCAAACGGTGTCACTTTCAAACAATAATAGCTTTGCTTTATTTGGCGGTCCTTGTGTAATTGAATCAGAATATGTCGTAATGCACTTAGCTGAAAAAATTAAAGATATTACAACAGAATTACAGATACCCTATGTTTTTAAAGCGTCATTCGACAAAGCTAATCGCTCCTCTGGAAGTTCTTTCCGTGGACAAAGTATGGTAGAAGGTCTAAAGATCCTTCGTAAAGTAAAGGAAACTTTTGAACTTCCGATTGTTACAGATATTCATGAGTCGTATCAAGCGGAACCTGTGGCAGAAGTTGCTGATGTACTACAGATTCCTGCTTATTTGTGCCGTCAAACAGATTTATTAGTTGCTGCTGCAAAAACGGGTAGAACGATTAACGTGAAAAAAGGACAGTTTTTAGCTCCCTGGGACATGACAAATATCGTAAAGAAGGTAGAGGAAGCTGATAATTATAATATTTGTTTAACTGAGCGCGGTACCAGTTTTGGATATAACAACCTAGTGGTAGATTATCGTGGATTGGAAATCATGAAAGGTATAGATTATCCCGTTATCTTTGATGCTACACACAGTGTTCAGATCCCAGGTGGGAATGGAACATCATCGGGAGGACAACGTGAGTATGTACCTACATTATCAAAAGCTGCCATAAGTGTTGGTGTTGCAGCTCTGTTTATGGAGATCCACCATGATCCTGATAATGCTCTTAGTGATGGGCCAAACATGGTGCCACTTCATGAGTTGAAAAACTTACTTGAGCGCCTTCAACAGTATGACAAGGTAACGAAAGGATCGTTTTAATATGTCGTCTTCAATAAAATTAATCTGTTTAGATGTTGATGGGACTATGACAGATGGTTCAATTTACATTGGAACCGATGGAGAAATATTCAAAGGATTTAATGTTAAAGATGGTATGGGCATTCAACTTGCGATGCAGGCAGGTGTCCAATTTGCTATTATCACGGGCCGTGAATCCGATATTGTATTAGAGCGTGCAAAAGAACTGGGGATTACATCTGTGTATCAAAAATGCGGTAATAAGGATGACGTTATCCGGACATTGAAAAGACAACATCAATTAGCTAAAGAAGAGATTGCTTATATTGGTGATGATGTAAACGATGTAGTGGTACGAGATGAAGTTGGTTTATTCGTAGTAGTCGGTGATGCACATTCGAAAGCTAAGCAAGCAGCAGATATCATTTTGAACTCTGGTGGCGGTAAAGGAGCAATCCGCGAATTCATTGACGAAGTGATATTAAATGATTAAAAGATGGGACTGTTGTATATGAATACTAGTTCTATAGAAGGAACAGATATGATATTTAAGAAGGCGCAGGACCTTTTAGAAGAAGAGATTGAAGCTATTCATCAAACCAAAGAACTGCTTGACGAGAATTTTATCAGAGCAATTTCATTGATGAATGAATGCACGGGCAAATTGATTGTTACGGGTATTGGTAAATCTGGACATGCCGCACGAAAAATGGCCGCTACCATGGTGAGTCTAGGAATTACGGCTGTATATCTCAATCCGGCTGAAGCCGTTCACGGCGATTTAGGTATTGTTCAGGAAAATGATATTGTGATCGGAATCAGCAAGAGCGGTGAATCTAAAGAATTGATTGCAATCTATCCTGCTATTAAAAACTTGAAAGCCAGCATAATCACAATAACTGCTAATCCGTATTCCAAAATGGCTCAGTATTCTGATGTTGTTCTTAGAATTGGAATAAAGAAAGAGGCGGGACATTTAAATTTAGCTCCGACTTCCAGTGTTATTGCTAGTCTGGCATTAGGGGATGCGTTAGCAACGATTGTTGCAGAAATGAAGGGATTTAGTGAAGAACAGTTTGCTGTTTATCATCCAGGAGGATCATTAGGATCTATTTTAACTTTGAATGTAGAAGACCTTTTGTCTGAGAAAAGTTATTCCGCAGTAAATGAAATGGATTCATTCAAGCAAGTTCTAATTGAACTTACTACGAAGAGAATAGGTGCTACAGTGGTCATGAACGATAATTCAGTTGAAGGGATCATCACTGATGGTGATTTGAAACGACTTCTAGATAAATATCAAGAGAAATGCTTTAATTTGCTAGCTGGCGAGATTAAAGTGCCGTATCCAATAATAATTCAAAAAGGTACTAAAGTTGTTGATGCCATTAAGATGATGGAACAAGGTGAACGTTCGATTTCGGTTGTTCCTATTATGGAAGGAAGTAAGTATCTAGGGATATTGAGGGTACATGATGTTTTAAAAGGGTTGAACGCATAAGATATTATTTAATCTTAATTTTAAGTTATATTGACTTATAATAATTCAGCTTGTTACTGCTTGTATTGAAAGGTGATAGCAAAATGATGCTTAAAAACATAAGGATTACGAATAATCATCCAAAAAAGGAGAAGGCAATTTTAGGTGTAATTATTCCATTCAGGTTCACTACTTCAAGGCCGGACGCTTTAAATAGAATCTCTAATATCTTCAAAAATCCTAGACCAATTGAAGTGAGATTGTACTTAGTAGATTCCGGGAGTCCTGAGGAGGAGGCAAAGAAGGTTAGGGAACTTTGCGTTGCTAATAACGTTGAGTATATTTATATTGACACACGTAATGAGATGTTTTCAGCTGGAAAAGCGCGTGACATAGGAGCTATATATTCTAATACTGATTTTATAACTTTTCAGGATATTGATTGTTTGCCGTATGGTAACTTTTATAATGATTTATTGAATGAGATTGTAAATGAAGAATTGAATACAAACCAAAATGATTTTTTTGTAATACCATGCCTCTTTTTAACTGAAAAAGGAAGTGAGTTATATCTTAATACTCCTGTTGATAACAGGAGAGAGCTATTTTACAGAAACTATTTTTATGGCAATAGTGAACTTATAAAGTCTTTCGCATTAAGTGCATCTTCAATAGTAGTACATAGATTGCATTATTTGTCAATCGGGGGGCATAATAAGATCTTCCGAGGGCATGGATTTGAGGATTTTGAATTGCTTCACCGAGCTTCAACTTACTCTAACAAATATAAAAGACCTCGAAATTATTATACTGATAAGAAGGATTGGGACCATCCTGATTATGAAGGCTTTAGGAGTATGTTCAGATTATATGGGGATCTTTTAATGTCAAAGGGAATATTTACTTGTCATATATGGCATCCCACAAAAACACTAGAGTTAAGCTATCGTTCTGCTAGTAAGAAAAATGCAGAATTACTAACTGAATCCATGAAGGATTTCGATAAGAACGGTATAAATCCACAACCATTACCGGATATAAATAGGGGGAAAACACTTGCCCTAGGGAAAGAAAATAATGCTTTTTATAAATCGATATGGCAAGTATTACCTCAGTTTGGTGTAGTTGAGTATGTATCAGAAGATAAGTTTAATGACGCAGAAGAAATTGTAACATTTATAAAAAAATATAATTACAACCGTGTTCTTATGCCCAATCCTTATGGGAATCCTAAGAGATTAGAAATGTATCAAGGTCTCAAGAAAGCTGGTATTGAGTATGTGGTAATGGATAGAGGGGCTCTTCCCGAATCTGTATTTTTTGATAGTAATGGCTTTAATGCTGACAGTAGTTCATATGATTCTGATAAATGGGACTTCGATCTTGCTCCTGAGGAAGAGGAATCTGTTAATAATTACATTCAATCAGAGAGAACAAGTAGTATAACTTTGGAAGAGCAGGGTAATCGAGTTGGTGCTGACTACTTAGCAGAGAAACTATCAATTTCACCTTACAAGAAGGTGTTATTTATTCCTTTTCAAAGGCCCAGCGATACTGTAATTAAATATTTCTCAGGCTCAGTTTCTGACATGAGAGGATTTATTGATTTTGTGGAAGATTTGTCCCTCAATTTATCTGATGATTGGGTTGTACTTGCTAAAAAGCATCCATTGGAAAAGGAAAAACCAGATTCAAATCGGATTGTTTTTGTAGAAGATTCTACACATATAAAGGATTTATTAGAGTTAGCTGATGCAGTTTTATTGATTAATTCTGGTGTCGGTGTATTATCAATGATATTTGAAAAGCCTGTACTTTACGTTGGGGATGTATTCTATGCTCATCCAGAAATAAATCGAAAAGTTAGTACACCAAAGGAAGCATTAGCTATACTGGATAATTTATTTGTCGTTAATTCTGATAAAACAAGAAGATTTGTGAATTATTTAATAAATAAGTTTTATTCCTTTGGTATTTTTGAAAATGAGATAGTAGAAAAAGATGACGGAAGTCATTTTAATATTACAAGGAAAATTCAGTTTTATAAAATAAGAGTGCCTGGAAGTCCGGAGAGAAGACTAACAATTAGAACCAGACATCTCATAGATACTAGTGCACCGGCATATGCTAGATATCGAGCCTATTTACAGAATCATAAAAAAAAGAAGAAAATAACCAATGAATCATCATCGACAGCGATATGGTTTTTAAGGCAATTGATAAAATTATTTGTAAATCCAAGAAAGTTCATAAAAGACTTTCGGGGGTGGGTTAGGAAGAAAAAGCTAATCTAACATTGGGGATTATGCTTCAAACTGAGTTTGTATATTTTCCCAGTCTCTTTATGGAGTAATGATTAGGTAGAATATGAATTTATATGACTCAATTAAGATAGGGGATTCAAGATTAAATGTTAGCCAGAACATTTAACGATATTTCAAAGTATAGAGATTATTTATCTTATAATATTCGTGTGAATCTTAGGTTGAAGGTTTCGAACACCTTACTAGGTTATTTTTGGTGGTTGCTTGATCCATTACTTCAGATGTTGGTGTATACCATTATTGTGGCTTTTATTTTTGATAAAGGTGAGGCTAACTTTCCAGTCTTTGTATTCTGTGCTTTGTTAAGCTGGAAATGGTTCAGTTCTACTGTGATGTACAGTGCTAATTGCATCAAAGCCAATAGTGGTGTGTTAAATCAGGTGTACGTTCCTAAATTTCTTTTACCGTTGCAGGAAACGGTTGTTAATTTAATTAAATTTCTGTTTGGATTTATAATACTGTTAGCCATGCTAGTTTTCTTCAAAATTGTTCCTACACTTCACTTCTTTGAAATTATCATAATTATTGCATCTAATTTTCTCTTTATTTTTGCGGTGTCACTGGTCATGACTCACTTTGGTGTGTTTATTAGCGATATGCGTAATTTTCTATCGCATGTTAATAGAATATGGTGGTATTTATCTCCGGGAATGTACAGCTTAGAAATTGTTCCCGAGCAGTATTCATGGCTGTTTTGGTTAAATCCTAACACTGCTTTTTTTGAGAGCTACCGTAATGTGATTATGTACGGTCAATCTCCACATTATTTAGCACTATTTATCTGGACTTCTATTAGTTGTTTACTGATATTTTATGGGTTACGCAAGCTATATGCGTTTGATCGAAGTTATTCGAAAATTGTTTGAAATGGGAGATTCTGAAAAATGAATCAAATTATCGAAGTTGAGAACTTATCATTGCAGTATCGCTTCATCAAAAGCCTGAGCTTCAAAGAATGGGTTACATATACTTTCAAAGCTTCGAAACAAGATTCCAAAATGAAGTTATTTGAGGCTCTGCATGATATAACTTTCAAGATTGAAAAGGGAAAGACGGTAGGGATTATAGGTGAGAATGGAGCGGGCAAATCAACATTGTTAAAAGTATTGGCAAACGTTTATGCTCCTGATTCTGGTAATGTAAAAATCCATACAGATTCTTCCTCACTTCTTACACTGGCTACCGGATTCAAATCTGATTTATCAGGTTACGAAAACATTTATATTAATGGCCTGTTACTAGGATTAACTAAGAAAGAGCTTGATGAGAAAATGAATGAGATCATAGCCTTTTCTGAACTAGGTGATTTTCTGTCTAATCCAGTCAGGACGTATTCGTCAGGCATGAAATCTAAACTTGCCTTCTCTATTGCCTGTCATATTGATCCCGAACTGCTCTTTATAGACGAAGTATTTAGCGTCGGCGATGCAAGGTTTCGTAAGAAAAGTAGTGCGAAAATTAAAGACTTAATTAAATCGGATAGGACTGTTGTCATGGTGTCCCACAGTGATGATCTAATTAAGGAAATGTGTGACGAGGTTATCTGGCTAGATAAAGGTAAGCTTATTGCACAGGGAGCAACGAAGGAGATATTGAAAGATTATATAGCATATTCTAATCGATGACTGAGCTGGTTCTTAGGGGATGGTAAACATTAATGTCTTTATCTCAAGTATGGGAAATATAGAATTTGGTATCCCTGTTCTATTAAAGCGCTTGACAGAGGAGTTGAATCATCGCCAATGTCGGTGCTTTTATTTTTCTATTCCGAATGGAAAAGGTATAGATGGGGATGAAGAATTATATCGTGCATTAAACATAAATGCGGAGAGAGTTAATATTATTAGTAACGATTTTATCGAGTTTAGTGAATACCTTAATTATTCCAGCAGTGAACTTGAAGATATGATAAAGTCAAACGTTGGTTCTTCAGCTAATAAAGAAATATCTCTAAACCAAGCCAAAGAATATCTTGAGCGAATTAATAGAGCCGATGCTGAGTATGGGATAGATATGTTTATTGTTTGGGGGATCAGAATTAGGGAAAGAACCATATACCGCTATGCTAGGAAGCATGATATTCCGATTTTTATATTTGAACATGGCTATTTTAGGCCCTTTACTCTGACTGTCGATTCTAAAGGGATCAATTATGAAAATTCACTACCAAGAACACGACAATTCTATAAGAATATCGACTTTGATCAACATAGATTTAATGAATTTATTGAGTCACCGGAACTTGCATGGAAAGATGAAGAGATTACAAAGGAATTTAGACTTATTTGTGATGCAACGGCTCAAAAAGAAGAAAAGACTAATAAAAAAAGAATCATTAATCGAATTAAACATATGGTTAAACATAAGAGCGTGAAGCAAGCATTAATGAAGCGTGCTATTATATTTAAAGCACATGTAAGGAAACTTAGAGCTCAAAGAAAAATGGATTACTACAATGATATAACAAAAAAAATGATAGAGTCAGGGGAACGTTTCATATTTGTACCCTTTCAATTAGAAACAGATACCCAGACGATGTTGTTTTCACCAAACATAAAAACTATGCTGGACCTTGTTAGGGTGCTGTCCGAATCACTAAATAGTTATAATACTGAGTATAAAGATAACCTTAAGATTATCTTTAAAACGCATCCTATGTATAAGCTCAAGGAACCAAATTTAGATTTGTTTAGTATTTTAAGAGTCTGTAGCCAGAATAACAATCTAGCAATTACGTCATCAATTGCTACAAATGAACTGATTGCCAAAAGTGAATGTGTGATAACTATTAATTCAACTGTTGGAATTGAGGCTTTATCTGCGAATAAAAAAGTTATAACACTTGGAAATGCTTTTTACAATATTGAGGGGATCGCCCATCATGTCAATAATATGAAAGACTTAGTGAAAGATTTGAATACTGTTTTAAATTCAACTTTTGAGAAGGATCTAGTACAACGATTTTTATATTACATTCGCTTTAATTATTTTTCTGAGATTTATTATTTAAACCCAGATCAGGATTCAGTTAAACGATTGGTTGATCGTATTCTTAACGGGAACAAAGGGGAGTAGAGCTTTGATTGGCATATATTCAAAAGGAATCGCATCGATTCCCTTTTTGGAATCATTCCTACAAGACGAGGTTATACTCAATCCGACTAATATGGAAAACATAACCAAAATAGCCGGTTGGGGTAAAAAGCCAAGCGCAATGCGGGCGATTAAAAAGGCTCAAAAATATGATGTGCCCTATCTCTCTCTTGAAGATGGTTTTATTCGTTCGATACAATTAGGTGTAAAAAATCGCCAAACATTATCTCTAATAGCTGATCCGATAGGTATATATTATGATGCGACGACCCCTTCGCAGTTAGAGGATTTGTTAAATCAAGGGAATTTTACTGGAAGTGTTATAAGTGAAGCTAGAGAATGCTTAGAATACATTCAACATAATAAGATTAGTAAGTATAATCATACATTGGATAGTTTTAAAGTTAAAAGAAATAGTAAAGAAAATATACTACTAGTGGATCAAACCTTGCATGATATGTCTGTGTCTTTAGGTTTAGCTAATGAATCTACTTTTCAGGAGATGTTTCGTTATGCATTAGAGACGTATCCTGATGCGAACATTTATATAAAATATCATCCGGATGTTATCGCAGGTAAAAAGAAAGGCTACCTTAGTGAATTATCTATTGTGAATGATAGAGTAACGATTATAAATGTAGATACTAACCCGATCGAATTGATAGAACAGATGGACCGGGTCATGGTAGTAACTTCTCAGCTCGGTTTTGAAGCGTTAATGTTGAATAAAAATGTATCATGTTTTGGATTGCCCTTTTACGCTTCATGGGGACTAACAACAGACAGTATAAGGTCTGAGCGCAGAGTTCAGAAAAGGACTTTAGAGGAACTTTTTGCAGCCTCTTACCTGTTATACCCTAGTTATATTCGACCACAAACGGGGATACCAGGAAGTTTGATGGATGTTCTTACGTATATAAACAAAGAAAAGAATCAAGTACAAGCAAAAACTAAATATTATTTTCTTGAAATTCCAAAATGGAAGAGAAACTTCTTAAGACCATTTTTTCCGGAAAGCACTATTGATGCATGTTTCCTTTCTAAGAGCGTTTCATTACCAGATGATGATCATACAAGTAGTCATCATAATTATGCAGTGTGGAGTTATGGGGATGAAAAATCCTATAAAGTCCCTAAAGATTCTCTTATACGTATAGAGGATGGGTTTTATCGATCAGTAGGTTTGGGATCAAATTTTCACCAGCCTTGGTCACTTGTTGTTGATGAAATAGGAATGTATTTTAACTCGCAGCAGCCTAGCAAGCTAGAAAATATATTAAATAACAAAGAATTTGATGAGTATGATATTAAGGAAGCTAAGCTGATACATCAATTCATAATAGATCATTCTTTGACAAAATATAACGTTGATTATAATTCGAGTTTTAAGTTAGAGAATAATGATCGCAAAAAAGTTATTTTTGTTCCCGGTCAAGTTGAAGATGATGCTTCGATAAGATATGGGTGCAATGGCGATATTAGGACAATTGAGCAATTACTAGAGTATCTTAGAACTAAAAATCCAGATGATTTCATTCTATATAAACCGCATCCCGACGTTTATATGAAGAATCGAAAAGGAATAGAACACACTAAATTTTGTGATCATGTTGAGACTAGGGCAAGTGTTTTACAATGTATTCAGGTTGCTGACGAGGTGCATACCCTTACATCACAAGCTGGATTTGATAGTTTACTGCAAGGAAAGAAAGTTTTCACATACGGTGGACCTTTCTACGCTGGTTGGGGGTTAACTAACGACGCTCAAACATTTCATCGACGCAATCGGGTGTTATCATTAGAAGAGCTCATAGCAGGTAGTTTGATTTATTATGCAAAATATTATAATCGTGACTTAAAACATTTAACTGACTGTAGATCAGTATTAAGAAAATTAGCTGCCCAGAAACGCAACCTTCCATATACAAAAACATTCTTTGATACGAATAAACGTAGATGGATACGAAGATGCGTGCTGCAAGTCAATGAAATGTTAAGGCGTGATAACAAATGAATGTCGATACGGTGTGTTTTTTTCCTATTGTTCGGTATCAAGCTAAGCTCTTCTATTCTATGGCAGAAGCATGGTTAAGCACAGGTTATATTAAGAAAGCCATTTTTATTTGTCCTTCTATTAGTAGTTATGATTATCTCAAAAAAAAAGGAATAATTACGACAGTATTCTTACCAGATCTTTTTGTTGAAAACTCAATGAACAATGATATGCGTAGGGACACTAATACCGAAATGAATGTCGTGCATTTTGAGATGAAAAAAAACGAGATCTTGGGCAAGTGGAGTCGTAAGCAGTTTGTTCAACCAAATCAGTTACTTTTTGAGTCAAGAGTATATAAACATGTATGGGAAAAGTTCCTTACTACATATCGTATTGACATTCTTATGATTTGGAACGGGTACATTTTACCTCAGAGGGCGCTGCTTCAATTCGAAGAAATAAAAAGAAACACCAAAGTGCTGTATTTTGAAAATAGTTATGAGCCTAGTTCTTTTGTAATGGATAGTAAGGGAGTAAATGCTAAGAGCAGTTTTGAAAATAGTAAAAAAACTAGTAGAAGAAATTCTCTTGAATATAGCGAAGTCCATGAAAAAGAGGGCGTCACCCCAGCAGTAACCAAGCTTACAGCATATATTAATACAAGGGTTCGTTATGCACTAAAACGATCTAGTAGTAGATACAAATATATATTGAGATATGAGCATTCACAACCAATTATAAGAAAAATTGAAAAAATTTGCGAAGCTCTCTTTTATAAGCAACCTGAGCTCCCTCAAGAGTTTTTTTTCTTTCCATTACAAGTTATAACAGATTCACAGTTAATTGATAATTTCAATAAGGAGCAAGAGTCGGTTATTGCTAAGTGTCTGGAGATTATTCAATTAGTAAATGAGGGACGAAATAAACCCATTTATTTAATTATTAAGGAACATCCAAGACAAGAGATAAACGGATATCTTAAATGTTTAAGGGAGGAGTATAGTTCTCCGTATATACTATTCGTTAATTCTGGAGATACCTCTGCTTTACTAGAACAAGCTATGGCAGTGATTACTATTAATTCAAGTGTCGGATATCAGGCGTTGAAGATGAGGAAGAATGTGTTTGTCCTGGGTGAGAGTCTTTATACAGGAGACGGGTTAGCTAAAAAGGTAAGAGATTGGGAGCATCTAGAGCGGGTAATTCGTATGTTACTAGAGGGACATACGTTTATTGATTTTATTAAAATAGAACAATTTATTCATAATTATAAGGAATATTCTTATTCTATAGATGTTACAAACAATACTCTTAAAAAAATATGGCATGATATGAATCAAATAATTTATGGAGGTCAATAAACATGAAGGCTGTTGCAGTTATTCCAGCAAGGTATGGATCTACACGTTTTCCAGGGAAGCCACTAGCCAACATTAAAGGAAAGGCCATGATTGAGCACGTATACTTAAATGTTCAAAAGGCTGAGTCTATCAGTGAGGTTTGGATTGCAACAGACGACCAGCGAATTATTGATAAAGTAGAGGCGTTTGGAGGTAAGTGTATTCTTACAAGAGGGAACCACCAGACAGGTACTGATCGGATAGCAGAGTGTTTAAGCGCAATTAATGCTGATATTATCATCAATGTCCAAGGGGATGAGCCTCTTATTGATGGAAAGATGTTAGATGAATTGATACAGTCTTTTAAAGACACTCCAGATCTTCAAATGGCTACTTTTAAATCAAAAATTATAGATTCACGAGACGTTGATGATCCCAATGTAGTAAAGGTAATTACTAATAGTGACGGAAAAGCTATCTATTTCTCAAGATCACCAATCCCATATAACAGAGATATGCGTGACGATGTTGCTTATTATAAACATATTGGTGTTTATGCTTATAAAAAGTCATTCTTAAGTGATTTTGTTAAATTGCAGCAGTCCTCATTAGAACTATCTGAATCTCTAGAACAATTGAGAGCGTTGGAAAATGGAATTTCAATAAAAGTTGTAGAGACGGATCATATTCTGATTAGTGTGGATACGCCTGAAGATTTGAAACGAGTAGAAGATTATTTAGATAAAAGCTCGGGTGTAGAATAATGGAGCAAGTTGAGAAATGTTTAATTTGTGAGAAACATCGTCTAGTCAATCACGACGCATTTTTGTATAAAAGCAACTATTGGTTTCTATATGCGGGACCATTTGATTCACAGGTTTTGGGCTATATCTATTTAGAGCCTATAAGACATGTAGAAGAATGGCAAAGTTTTAGTGCTGAGGAACTTGAAGAAATGACCATAATTCTTCCAATGCTAGAGAAAGTACTAAGGAAGATTTCGAAGTTAGAAAGACTCTATACTGTGACAATTAGTGAGGCAGTACGGCATCTTCATATCCATTTAATACCGAGATATCAAAATCAGGAGAAGAAGGGCATAGCGCTGATAGAACAGGCAACACAGCAAAAACCGGATGCTATAGAATTTGATCATTCAAGCTATTATGAGTTTGTCAGTCATTTAAAGAGAGAAATAGCAGTAGAGTATTCTTTAGTAGAAGGGAAAAGTTCATGAAAGCCATAATCCTAGCCGGCGGAACAGGCTCACGCCTCTATCCCTTAACTAAAGTCACCAATAAACACCTTTTGCCAGTAGGAGCATACCCCATGATCTTTCACCCCGTATATAAACTCCGTCAGGCTGGCCTGACGGATATCCTTATTGTGACGGGGAAAGATCACATGGGGGATGTCGTAAACCTATTGGGCAGCGGTAGCGAAATGGGGGTCTCCTTTACATATAAAGTGCAGGATGAAGCAGGAGGCATTGCCCAAGCGTTGAACCTTGCTGAGCAATTTGCAAGTGGCGAATCAGTAGCAGTTATCCTCGGCGATAACGTGTTTGAGGATGACATTTCCACCTATGTGGTCAACTTCCAAAGTCAAAGATCCGGTGCCAAGATCCTAATTAAGGAAGTTTCTGATCCTAACCGTTTTGGTGTTCCAGAAATTCAAGGCAGCCAAATCATTTCCATAGAAGAAAAACCTGAGCAGCCTAAGTCCAATTATGCTGTCACGGGAATATATATGTATGATCATTCGGTTTTTGATATTATCAAGACATTAAAACCGTCAGCTCGTGGAGAACTGGAAATCACAGACGTCAACAATGCATATATTGAACGGGGAGAGCTTACATTCGATGTGTTAGAAGGATGGTGGACAGATGCGGGGACGCTTGCATCGCTTGCTCGGGCCAATGAATTGGCTAGAGATCTTCGATTCGGTGATGATTTTGGAAAACTCAAACTGTAGTTAGGGAGGAATAAAATAATGATTGTAACTCCTTTAAAATTAGCAGATGCTTTTGTACTTGAACCGGTGGTCCACGGCGATCACCGGGGTTTTTTTATGGAGAGTTACAACGACTCGATATTTCAGCAGCATGGCATTAACTACGACTTCATTCAAGATAACCAATCGTTATCTGCTGAAGCTGGTGTTCTGCGAGGGCTTCATTATCAGCTTAATCCTAAAGCACAAACTAAACTCATACGCGTCCTTACAGGAGCAATTTACGATGTTATTGTGGATATTCGTAAAAACTCACCAACCTTCGGTCAATGGATCGGCGTCATTCTAAGTGAACACAACCATCGCCAGCTTCTTGTCCCCAAGGGTTTTGCTCACGGTTTTTGCACGCTCGTACCCAATACCCAGGTTCTTTATAAAGTAGACGAATATTATTCCCCTGAAAACGACCGCGGCATAGTATGGAATGATCCGGCTTTGGGAATTGATTGGCCGACGTCGAATCCGATTCTATCGGATAAAGATCGGACACACCCATTGCTAAAAGACGCAGAGATGAATTTTGACTAGGGGGCAATAAAAATGAAACTTCTTGTTACTGGCGGTGCCGGTTTTATAGGCAGTAACTTTATTCTATATATGATGCAGCAGCATCCAAATTATCAGATCGTGAATATGGACGTTCTTACCTATGCAGGTAACCTGGAAAACTTGAAATCGGTCAAGGATCATCCGAATTACACATTCGTGCAAGCAGACATTGCAGATAAACAGGCGGTCGATGCGATTTTTCAACATCAGATTGATGTAGTTGTTAACTTTGCGGCAGAGTCCCACGTGGATCGCAGTATTCTGGAACCTGAGATTTTCGTTAATACCAATGTCCTTGGGACGCAGGTTCTGTTGGATGCATCCAAGAACTATGGTGTAACTAAGTTTGTTCAAGTTTCTACGGATGAAGTATACGGAACGCTCGGGGAAACCGGCTTGTTTAACGAAACGACGCCTTTGGCACCGAACAGCCCTTATTCTGCCAGTAAAGCAGGCGGCGATTTGCTCGTTAGAGCTTATCATGAGACCTTTGGTCTTCCCGTTAACATCACCCGCTGTTCGAATAACTATGGTCCATACCAATTCCCTGAGAAGCTAATCCCGCTTATGATCTCTCGGGCGCTAAACGACGAATCCCTGCCGATCTATGGGGATGGTTTGAATATCCGGGACTGGTTGTATGTCGAGGATCATTGCAGTGCGATTGATCTCGTTATCCATCAGGGGAAGCTTGGTGAGGTCTACAACATTGGGGGCAATAACGAACGGACGAATCTGCACATCGTAACGACGATCCTGAAAGAGCTCGGGAAGCCTGAATCCTTAATTACTTACGTAGCGGATCGTCCGGGTCATGATCGCCGATACGGCATTGATCCTGCAAAAATCACAAATGAGCTGGGCTGGAAGCCGAAGCATAACTTCGAGACCGGCATTAAGGAAACGATTGAATGGTATTTAAATCATATGGATTGGTGGACTCGCATCCAATCCGGTGCTTACCGGGAGTATATGACTCAGCAGTACGGTAAGCGCTTAGGTGAGGCTGAATGAAGATATTCGTAACTGGGGCGAACGGTCAGTTGGGGCAGGATGTAACACGGTTAATTGCTGCAGCCAGGCATGATGTTGTAGGTTGTGGTAGAGAGGAACTGGATATCACGAATTTAGAGCAATGTGGTCAGGTTATTTCAGCTCATGATCCGGATTTTGTCATCCATTGTGCTGCTTATACCGCAGTGGATGCAGCCGAAAGCGATACGGATGGTGCTTATCTGGTGAATGCCATTGGTACACGAAATATTGCGATATCAGCTGAGAAGGTGGGTGCTGCGGTAGTTTATATTAGTACGGATTATGTATTTAATGGTGCTAGTGAGGCAGCTTATGTTGAGTATGACGAAACCGATCCGCAAACGGTTTACGGCAGAAGCAAGCTTGCGGGAGAGCAGATGATTCGGGATTTTTGTTCCAAGTGGTTTATCGTAAGAACATCCTGGATGTTCGGCCTACATGGGAATAACTTTGTGAAAACAATGATCCGCCTTGGTCAGGAAAAACCGCTGTTAAAGGTGGTCTTCGACCAGAAGGGCTCTCCCACCTACACGGTAGATCTTGCACAGTTCTTGTTAAATCTGATTTCTACAGAGAAATACGGGGTATATCATGCTTCCAACTGTGGCTCTTGTACATGGTATGAATTTACCGAGGCCATTTTTGAAGCAGCCCGTGACCATTTAGGATTAGAGATAACAGCTCAGTTGCAACCTTGCACGACGGCAGAGTTTCCCCGACCCGCTCCGCGTCCGGCTAATTCAACGATGGATCATTTAGCCATCCGGCTAAACCAATTGAAGGATTTACCGCATTGGCGTGAAGGGCTAAAGCAGTTTATGCTGGATATGAAGCAGTACCCTGAACTATACTTAAAGTGAATACAGCGATTTAAGACCTGATCTGTATGATTAGGTCTTTTTTCTTAACCTAATTTCTAGCGAAATAAAGTAATATATAGCTCAAGTTTTTTAACTATGCATAATGTGTTTTTTTCGGAGGTTCCTTTCAATGAATATGAATAAAGTACAAGTATTACTATCCACCTATAACGGCGAACCATATATATCCGAACAAATCCAGAGCATTCTGAGTCAGAGGTATCCAGACATTACCGTTCTGATAAGAGACGATGGTTCCAAGGATCGAACCGTTGAACTTCTGGAAGAACTGATGAAATTACACCCCCATAAGATAAAGCTAATAAAAGGGTCGAACGTTGGTGTTGTGTCTAGTTTCTTTGAACTTCTGCGTGCTGCAGACGCTGAGGCTGATTACTACTGTTTTTGCGACCAGGATGATGTGTGGCTTGATCATAAGGTGGAGAATGCTATAACGAGATTAAATTCCTCCGTACATACCGAAGTACCGGCGATGGTATTTACCCCAACCTATCTTACCGATGACGAGTTGAACCCTAAAGGGATTTGGCCTAAGCCCCCTGCTCAGAAACCATCCTTTTTCAATGCGTTATATGAGAATATCGCTATTGGTGCGACGATCACGATGAACCAATCAGCACGAAAGCTTTTTATGTATAGTAAATCCATGAACAGTGAAAAGGTTCTTATGCACGATTGGTGGTTTTACTTGCTCGTATCCGCATTTGGAACCGTAATCTATGATAACACGCCATCCATGCTGTATCGTCAGCACCGTAACAATGTGGTAGGAGGAAGCAACTCCATCTTCGGCAAGTTGAAGAGCAAATGGGCCAGTTTTAGGAGACATACAGGCAGAGACTTGCTATATAAACAAGCGAGTGAGTTTGATCGAATCTATGGATCACGGTTGACTGGCGTACAGAAAGAGCAGTTGGATTTATTTCTTGCATCTCGCACAAGATTCATAGACAGGTTACATTATGCACGCAAGAGCAAATTGTACAGACAATCCAAGGGAGAGAGTTTGTTGTTTAAGTTTTTTATTTTGATCGGGTTTATATGAGGCTGAATGAAATAGGCAGAGCAAACTTATTCCTTGATATTCCTTCTTCCCCAATGAACTATGCTATAATGTCGATAGATTACTATATTTGTCAGGAGACGTTATGCAATGGATTTAAGCATTTTAATCGTGAACTACAATACCTGTCAGCTGACGGTGGATTGTTTGCGATCCGTGTTTGCATCGGAGACGGAATATACATATGAATTGATTCTGATTGATAACAACTCGAAGGACGAGTCGGTTCAGACCATCCGGGAGTTATTCCCGCAGGTCAAGCTGATCGAGAACACGGAGAATACCGGCTTTGCCAAAGCTAACAATCAGGGGATGGAAGTGGCGGAAGGTCGCTATATGCTGCTGCTAAATTCCGACACGATTATCCAGCAGGATACGATCCAGACGATGGTCGCTTTTATGGACTACAACCCGATCATAGGCGCTTCCGGCTGCAAAATCGTCCTCCCGGACGGCTCACTGGATAAGGCCTGCAAAAGAGGATTTCCAACGCCTTCAGCTTCTTTTTACTATGCATTTGGGCTCAGCAAGCTGTTCCCAAACAAACCGGAGTTTAACCAATATCAGTTGGGGTATTTGAATCCAGATGTAGAGTACCCGGTGGATTGTTTGGTCGGTGCGTTCATGCTGGTTCGCCGCGAGACGATCGAGCAGGTAGGCGGGCTAGATGAGACGTTTTTTATGTATGGAGAAGACATCGACTGGTGTTATCGCATCAAGCAGGCGGGATGGGGAATTCACTATTATCCTCGGACCACGATTATCCATTATAAAGGCGGCAGCGCCCGGCGCAGGCCGTTCAAGATCATTTATGAGTTCCATCGGGCGATGATTCTTTTTCATCGGAAGCATTACCGGCAGAAATACAACATATTCGTTAATGGAGCCGTCTATGCAGGCGTTGGTCTGAAATTGCTCCTATCCTTGCTTATGAACCGGCTTAAGCCTATTCGTCCAGCAACCATAACGCAATCTTCAGGTGGAGTGGAGGTGAAATCATGATCCGCAAGAATCAGGCGCATCTAACAAGATTATATATGATAACGGATTTCGGTTTTATCCAGTTATCCTTTCTACTGGCGTGGTGGCTTAAGTTTGAAAGCGGCTGGATTCATTTCTATAGACCTCTTCCGATGGAGATCTATGCCCTTTGGAGTATCATTTATGGAGCAGTCGCTGTTGCAGTTGGGATCATGATCAGCCTGTACTCCCCGAAGCGCAAAAAGCGCTTTGCCGATGAGTTTATGAAGATTTTCCAAATTCACGCGCTCGGATTATTTGTTCTGCTCAGCTTATTGTTCTTTGTAAAAGAAATGAATATTTCCCGTGGTTATCTTGCCATCTACATGATTCTTAACGTAGCCTTCATTATCCTGTACCGTTATTTCCTTAAGAAATCCCTAAAGCATTTTCGGGAAAAAGGATATAATCGCCAATTCGTGCTCATTGTGGGTGCAGGTACGCTCGGGAAGCGCTTCTTCAAAAATCTGAAGCAATACCCGGAGCTAGGTTATGAAGTCATTGGTTTCCTGGATGATTACCAGCAGTGGGACGAGATCGAAGCCAGACGGCTTAAACCCATTCTCGGCTCGGTCAGCGATCTGCATAAGGTGCTAAACGAAAAACTCGTGGATGAGGTCGTACTAGCACTTCCGCTAAATGCCCACCACAAATACCCGGAGATCATTGCCGCTTGTGAGAAAGCCGGTGTTCGAACGCTGATTATCCCGGACTTTTTCGATTACCTCCCCGCACGGCCGGTGTTTGATAACTTTGCGGGAATGCCAATGATCAACGTGCGCGATATCCCGTTGGATCTTGCGGCAAACCGGCTGTTCAAGCGAGCGTTTGATATTGTATTCGCCTTAGTGGCGATTATTCTGACCCTGCCGGTGATGATCGGGATTTACCTGGGTATTCGTTTGACTTCCCGGGGCCCCGTCATTTTCAAGCAGGAGCGGGTTGGGCTGAACCGCAGAAACTTTTATATGTATAAATTCCGCTCTATGAAGCCACTGCCAGAGGGGGCATCGGATACGGGCTGGACCGTGGAAAATGATCCGCGCCGCACCAAGTTTGGCTCTTTTCTTCGGAAGACCAGTCTGGATGAGCTGCCTCAGTTCTTCAATGTCCTGTTCGGTCATATGAGCGTGGTAGGCCCTAGGCCGGAGCGACCTTATTATGTTGAACAGTTCAAAGAGGAAATTCCAAAGTACATGGTGAAACACCACGTACGCCCGGGCATCACGGGATGGGCGCAGAGTAACGGCCTGCGTGGGGATACTTCGATTGAGGAACGGATCAAGCACGATATTTTCTACATCGAGAATTGGTCCATTCTGTTTGATATCAAAATCATTCTGCGCACGATCCGCAACGGATTCAAGAACGCATACTGATCATAATCGATGTTAACGTCATTTGGCATGAGCCAGATGGCGTTTTTTTGTTGCGTACCTGTCCCAGACGCGTATATGCTTCCCAGGTCCCGACTCACGCAGAAAGATATCGAATGCTGTCGCTTCATGTAAGGCTGTGGCGCCTCTGAGAATAAACATCGGACATTTGATCCATTCATCAAGCCAGAGACATTCATGTGCACCACATCGTACAATAGTCAATCGGATACATTTACAATATATAACTATAATACTATTATAATGAAATAAGAGACTCGTCAATGTCTTCAGTGGTCCATATGTAGGATCGTTAGTACGCAAGGATGATCCAATTCTTGATTTTCTTTGTGAGCTCTAAGTTAATGTTTTTCAAATGACCTTGTTTTCATGTTGTCGCTTCATTTGCCAGATGGGAGTTAACATTCAATATGGGGAGGAATCGAAATGGAACACGCGAAGGTTCAGGATTTCATTGAAAGCAATCAACAGCAATGGGACGAAGAGTATAGATCCAACATGTGGGATTATTTATCGGACATCACGGAATATGCCAGATACTCGGTAGTGTACGGTTACATAAGAAAGTTTATTGGGGACGAGGGCATTTTGGATATGGGATGCGGGGCCGGGATATTGTATGACATGCTCCTTGATGTTGAACAGTTGAATTACACGGGTGTCGACCTGTCCGAAGAAGCGATCAGAATCGCATCTAGCAAAACATCAAGGAACCTATTCCATCGCGCGGACATTAATCATTATGTTCCTCATAAGCGTTACAACGTCATTGTGTTTAATGAGTCATTGCAGTACGTGCCAAACACCCCGAACAAACTGCTAGAATATGCGCGTTACCTGACCCCAGATGGAGTCATCATCTCTTCCCTTTATTCTCACAAGAATACCAAAGATCCTGATTATCTCATGGTAGAGCATAAGATTGGCGAGATTGAAAGCTGCGGATTATTTGATATCGTGGATAAAGTCAGCGTGTTTAACCACAACGCGGGATTGAAATGGTATATTCATCTTTTGAAGGCAAAAAGCTAGTGATCAGCAGTATCCATAAAATCATTCCGTCATTTGGCAGCAGCCGAGTGGCGGTTTTTTGTTTGGCCTACCCTTCAACCGGGTATTTACCTAGCAACAGCGATGAACGATGCAAAGGGTGGGGATACCATGAAACGGATCGCAGCTGTCCTTCTATTATTTTCCGCCATTATGATACTGCTTCAGACTCATCTTGAGATGGATGAGGAAGAACCGCAAGGATTCGCGGCCTATCGCCTGATTGCGCACGCTATGGGAAGTATCGGTGAACAGCCCTATACGAACGCTTATGAAGCCATGGTCGTTAACTACGAGAAAGGCACCCGCGTATTTGAGATTGATTTGATGCTGACAGAGGACCGTAAAGTCGTGGCCAGGCATGAGTGGACGGAGAGCATGACACAGCAGCTAGGCCAGAAGGAAAAACTCCCGGACGATAAGCAGGCAGCCCGTCTGAGCCATGAGGAATTCATTAATACACCGATTTTGGAGCAATACCAACCGATGGATATTGAGGGGATAATGGATATGATGGAGCGTCATCCCGATATCTACATCGTGACAGACACGAAGGAGCAGGAGGATCAGGATATTCAATACCTGTTCACGGAGATTGTAAACGCTGCTAATGAGCGGGACCCGGAACTTCTGGATCGGGTGGTCATCCAAATTTATAATGAGCCCATGCTCGATATGGTTCTGGACATCTATCCGTTTGAGTCAATTATCTATACGCTGTATGCCACGCAGGATTCACCTGCCGAGATCACGGCTTTCGTGCAGGAGAACAACATTGACGCCGTTACCATGCCGGAGTACAAGGTCAGCCCGAATTTCGTAGCCAAGCTGAGGCAAGCGGGTGCCGTGACTTATGTCCACACCATTAATGACACCACGACCGTGAACAATTATGAAAAATGGGGCGTGTACGGCGTTTATTCAGACCTGCTCACAGAGCCGGAGTTGGAGCAGAACAGTTTGAGATATACCATTAAAAAGTGATTGGCATAGAGAGGGCATGGCATTAATTCATGTTGCATGGCCTGTCTATGAAATAGGCTATTCTTCATATAAAGAGATGCTGAACATCGAAGTCCGTTGTCTCCAAAAGAAGACGCGGGCTTTTTCATAATATGAGAAAGTACAAACTTCGAAACATGGCCTACCTTGATATTACATGGAAACCACCATCTAAATGTGGTCTGGGATTGTACGTCGTGCGGTTTGGGATTGTACGTCATGCGGTCTGTGATTGTACGTCGGTAGACGCTTTTCTTAGCGGAGTATCAGCCCTAATCCCTTTTCAGCGGCGCGGTTCGGATATCGGATAAACTGATAAACGACAATTACCAAAAAAATGTTCGTATTTTATGCGAACATAAATTGACTTGCTTACCGTGCTAGCATAGACTTATTTTAGTATAATAGTAACCCGTGAACGTGGAGGAATGACGCTTGAAAGAGATGATACAATCCTGGAGGCATGTGTTTAAGCTGGACCCCGACAAGGAGATCGATGACGAGACCCTTGATGTGGTGTGTTTGTCAGGAACCGATGCTATTATGGTCGGAGGCTCAACCGGAGTCACTTATGAAAATACCGTGGATCTGCTGTCCCGAGTTCGACGTTACGAGCTGCCGTGCGTGCAGGAATTATCCGATTTGGAAGCCGTTGTACCCGGATTTGATCTATATATGGTTCCGATGGTCATGAATACGCAGGATCCAACCTGGATCATGGGCCGGCATCGCGAAGGAATCGAACGCTACGGGTATATGATACCGTGGGATCTGGTTGTAACCGAAGGGTATATCGTGTTGAACGAGAACGCCGCGGTGGCGAAGCTGACCGGAGCAGAGACTTCGATTGATGCGATCGGAGCCGCTGCTTATGCGCAGATTGCGGACAAGCTGATGAATCTTCCGATTGTGTATTTGGAATACAGCGGCGCCTTTGGGGATATGGAAACTGTCCGGACAGTGCACAGATCGCTGGATAACGCCCGTTTGTTCTACGGTGGCGGAATAACGAACGCCCAGCAGGCGTCGGAGGCAGCAGCTATCTCGGATACGATCGTTGTTGGCAACGTTGTGTATGATCATCTGGAGCAGGCGCTCGAGACGGTCAAGGCCGTGAAGGACTGACTGGTCTCGGTTATATGATCCGCTAAAAAATATTGTAATTCATCAATTCAAGCAACGCAGAACTCACAGTGTATTAGATACAGATACGTCGGTAATCTATATTCATATTCATTCTCTTTAAATTTTATCTATCTGCCAGACCCTATCCCATTTTTTCGATTATCATCTTTACACAAGTTTCTCCCTTATCAAATCTACACCTATTAGGAGGCAACACTATGCATTCCATTGATATACACGACGCCGTCAGCCGTCTGAATCCACAGCAGCGTCAAGCCGTTGAAGCAACCGACGGACCGCTGCTCATTATGGCGGGTGCCGGCTCCGGCAAGACGCGGGTGCTGACGCACCGGATCGGTTACTTGATCGCCACTCGTAAAGCCGCACCATGGAGCATCCTTGCGATTACATTTACGAATAAGGCGGCACGCGAAATGCAGGAGCGGGTATCCAAGCTGGTTGGCCGCGAAGGCCAGGATATCTGGGTATCGACGTTCCACTCGATGTGCGTGCGAATTTTGCGTAGAGACATTGAACGGATTGGTTTCACCTCGAATTTCAGTATTTTGGACTCGACGGATCAGCTGTCGGTTATTCGGAACGTAATGAAGCATCACAATATCGATACGAAGAAATTTGAGCCGAAGGCGATTCAAGGGGCCATGAGCGCCGCTAAGAATGAGCTGATATCCCCGCAGCAGTATGAACAGAAAGCCGGAGACTATTTTGAATCCCTTGTAGCCAAGGTATATACCGAATACCAGAAACGCTTGAAGAGCAACAATTCGCTTGATTTTGACGATCTGATCATGACCACGATTCAGCTGTTTAAGGAAGTGCCGGAGGTTCTCGATTTCTACCAGCGCAAATTCCAGTACATTCACGTGGATGAATATCAGGATACCAACCGGGCGCAGTACATGCTCTGCCGGATGCTGGCGGATAGCCATCACCGCATCTGCGTTGTCGGGGACAGCGATCAATCGATCTACCGCTGGCGTGGTGCGGATATTACGAACATCCTGAATTTTGAGCAGGATTACCCTGAGGCGCGGACGATTCTGCTCGAGCAGAATTACCGTTCTACAGCGAACATTTTGAACGCTGCCAACAATGTCATTGGCCTGAACACTGGCCGCAAGCCAAAGAATCTGTGGACCGAGCAAGGTGAAGGACCGAAGATCAAGGTGTTCCGCGGGGATACGGAGCATGATGAGGGGTATTTTGTTACCTCGGAAATTAGCAAGAGCATTAACGCCGGCAAGAGTTATCAGGACCACGCGATTTTGTATCGGACCAATGCGCAGTCCCGGGTTATCGAGGAAATTCTGATCAAGTCGGATATTCCGTACCAGATCGTTGGGGGCATCAAGTTCTACGATCGCAAAGAGATTAAGGACATGCTTGCTTACCTTCGCCTGATTTCCAACCCGGACGACGATATTAGTTTAACGCGGATCATTAATGTGCCAAAAAGAAGCATCGGCGACACAACCGTCGGGAAGCTGGCTGCTGCAGCCGCAGAGCGGGGCATCTCGATCTTCCGCGTGCTGGAAATCGTTGACGATCTCGGCTTTGCCGGACGGACGCGCAATGCGCTAGTGGGCTTCTACGACATGATTGCTGCGCTCAGCCGAATGGTTGAGTTTCTGTCGGTCACCGAGCTTACTGAAAAAATATTGGAAATGTCCGAATACCGCCTCGAGCTGCAAAACGAGAATACGATCGAATCCAGATCCCGCCTTGAGAACATCGACGAGTTCCTGTCGGTGACGCAAGAGTTCGAGAAGAACAACGAGGATAAGTCGCTCATCTCCTTCCTCACAGATCTTGCTTTGATTGCGGACATCGACTCGATGAACGATGACGAAGAAGATCGCGATGATGCTGTCGTGCTCATGACCATGCACAGTGCCAAAGGCTTGGAGTTCCCAGTCGTGTTCATCATCGGCATGGAGGAAGGGGTATTCCCGCACAGCCGTGCCTTTATGGATAATGAAGAGCTGGAAGAGGAGCGCCGACTTGCCTATGTCGGTATCACACGTGCGGAGAAGCAGCTGTTCCTGTCGTGTGCGCGCATGCGTACGCTATTTGGCCGTACGACGGCGAACCCGCCTTCACGATTCCTGGAGGAAATTCCGGAAGAGCTGAAGGAAGACACCCAGATGGCGAATGACCGATACCGCCGCGGCGGCGGTAGCAATGTGGGCGGATCTTACGCTGGGCGCGGCTTCGGCGGCGGTGGAGGCAGCAACTTCGGCGGTGGACGCAACGTGGACCTCTCCCTTAGCGGATCGACCGCTTCCGCCCAAGCCGCACCGAAGAGCCGGGTGACCATGACAACCGGTGCGCCATCCCGTTCGGCAGCTTCTTCGGACAGCGGTGGTTTTAAAGCTGGTGACAAAGTAGCCCATGGCAAATGGGGAACCGGTACGATTGTAGCGGTCAAAGGCAGTGGCAATGACATGGAATTGCAGATTGCATTCCCGGCGCCTGTGGGTGTGAAACGTCTGCTTGCCGGCTTCGCGCCGATTACGAAGGTGGAATAAGGGTTACAACTTATATTATTGAAGGAGGATTGCCCCTGCATGGATTTCAAGGAAAAGATGGAGAAGCTCATTGCGGAGTTGAACAATTACAATTACCATTACTACACGCTGGATCAACCGCTTGTAAGCGACAAGGAGTATGACGCCCTGTACGACCAGCTGGTAGCGTTGGAGGCGGAGACCGGCGTGACGCTTCCGGATTCTCCGACCCAGCGGGTGGGCGGGGAGATTCTGAAAGGTTTTGCCCCGCACCGCCATTTGGCTCCGTTATGGAGCCTTGATAAGGCTCAGAACATCGAGCAGCTCCGTACCTGGCACGATCGCGTCGTCAGGCTGGTCAATGACTACAATACGAAGAATCCCGGCAATCCTCTCAAGGCGCCTTGTTATGCACTGGAGCTGAAGTTTGACGGGTTGACGCTGAATCTGACTTATCAGAACGGTAAGCTGGTTCAAGCGTCGACACGGGGCAACGGTGCGGTTGGCGAGGGCATTTTGGCTCAGGTGAAAACCATCAAATCGGTGCCGATGACGATCCCGTACGCGGAAGGTACGATTGAAGTGCAGGGCGAAGGCATCATGAACCTGTCCGTGTTGGAAAAATACAATCAAACCGCGGCCGAGCCGCTCAAGAACGCGCGTAATGCCGCCGCAGGGGCGCTCCGCAATCTTAATCCGAGGGTGACGGCCGAGCGTAAGCTGAACGCCTACTTCTATAATGTAGGTTATTCGGATGGAATCACCTTTGCCGATCACAAGGAAATGATGGATTTCCTGCGCGAGAACCGACTCAAGGTCAATCCGTACATTTTCTATTTTGAGCAGTTTGATGACGTGATGGAGCAATTGGCCGATATCGAGAAGCGTCGTTCCGAGCTCGATTATCTCATTGATGGGGCGGTTGTGAAGGTGACCGACTTCCGTATTCGCGAAGCTCTTGGTTATACCGACAAGTTCCCGCGCTGGGCAGTCGCTTACAAATTCGAAGCGGAAGAAACCACGACCGTGCTGCAGTCGGTAACCTGGAATGTGGGACGGACCGGAAAAATCACGCCATTAGCGCGTGTGGAGCCTGTTGAGCTTGCCGGAGTTACCGTACAAAATTGTACGCTGAACAATATCGGGGATATTGAGCGCAAGAACCTTAAGTTCGCGCTGGGCTCTCGAGTCTTTATTCGCCGTTCGAATGACGTCATTCCCGAGATCCTCGGCAAAGTAACGGAGGAGCAGGATGGGGAAGAGATATTGTTCCCGGATCAATGCCCATCCTGCGGTTTCCCGTTGGAGCAGCGCGGCGCTCATCTCTTCTGCAACAACAAGACCGGGTGCAAGCCGCAAATCGTGGCCCGCATCACGCATTTTGCTTCCAGGGATGCCATGGACATTGAAACGTTTAGCGACAAGACTGCGATCCAGTTATACGACGAACTGGGTGTGAGAGAACCGGCAGATCTTTATACGTTATCTTTTGATAGTTTGCTGAAGCTCGAGCGCTTCGGTGAGAAAAAAGCCCAGAATCTGCTGGATGCCATCGAGAAAAGCAAGGAGCGGGATCTTGCATCCTTCCTCTTTGCACTGGGTATTCCGAATACCGGCAAATCTACAACCAAAATGCTGGCCGATCATTACCGTGGTTTGGACCGCGTGATGGCGGCAACCGCAGAAGAATTGGTCGAGCTGCCGGACGTAGGCGGCATCGTGGCCGAAAGTATCGCTGGATACTTCGCGGATCCGTTTGCGCAAGCGAGCATTCAGAAGATGCTTTCGCTGGGTGTCCAGGCGAAAGCGCCGGAAGCACCGAAGCCAGTTAGCACCGATTCCTATTTCAGCGGCAAGACGGTCGTGCTGACAGGGACCCTCCATCTGCTGACCCGTGAAGAGGCAACGGAACGCTTGGAAGCGCTCGGTGCCAAAGTCACCGGCAGCGTGTCCAAGAAAACCGACCTCCTCATTGCAGGCGAAAAAGCCGGCAGCAAGCTGACCAAAGCCCAGCAGCTCGGCATCGACATCCTGGAGGATGAAGAAGAGTTTGTGCGGTTGCTGAACGAATCATCGAATTGACTGGATATATCTTGCAGAATCAGTTGCACCGCTTAGAAACCGAGGCTATTTCATAGTCTCGGTTTTTCTTTTTCCTCGATTTCATTTCTCCCCCCTTACCTCCTATGTAAGCCTTAATTCCCTTGAATTTATGATGTTTCCTGGCATTCGTCAAAACCTCCTATACAATCGACTGGATTTAACAAAAACATACAGAAAAGGATGAAGGAATCTAATTTCAGATTCTCGAATAATTTACCACGGGTCAGTCTTATGCGGAAAGGAGTGGATACCATCGATAGGCAGCACAGTTATGCTGATGACATCCCAGACCCTGAATTGATTGAGAAATCTAATTTTTTGGGAGGGGCAAAGCCTTGAGTAAAAAGTTATGGTCCGCACTACTAAGTTTTATATTGATGCTATCATTGATTGCACCAGCGGCTGGGGCCGCTCCGGCAGAACGGCAGATCGAACTGGGCAATCAGCTCAGTGCCGATGAAGCAAGGCAGTTAAAGGATATTCTAAAACAGAGAGCAAAGCTAGCGGAGTTTCCCAAGCTTGATCAAAGTCTACAGAAGTCTGCTGGGGGTCCAGCAAGAGTCATCGTAGAGTTATCTACTGAGCCAGTGGCTTTGGCAAAAGGCCTATCCTCCATTCAGGGCCAATCTTTTAGCTCTTCGGCAGAGGCGAAGGTCGAAGCCCAGGTACAATTGGAGCAGCAGACTTTTATTCGCAGTCTGGACACGAAGAATATATCACACGAAATTTCGAACCAATACAGTTACGCATTCAATGGGGTGTCCATGGAGATCGATGGCAGCAAGGTTGAAGCGCTGCTTGATATTCCAGGCGTTTTAGGCGTTTATCCCGATCTGGAGGTAACGGTTGGACCGAAGGGCGAAGTGAATCCATATATGAAAGATACGGGGCCATTCATCGGTGCTCCGGAAGTATGGGATCTCGGATATACAGGTAAAGGCATTAAAGTCGGCGTTATTGATACAGGTATTGATTATGTTCACCCTGTCCTGAAAGATGCTTATAAGGGCGGATATGACTTCGTTGACAATGATAATGATCCATATGAGACTACTCCAGTCGACTGGGAAAATGACCCTTCTAATCCTCCAGAGGTCGATGACAGGGGAAGTACGTATTGGACGGATCATGGAACGCACGTAGCGGGTACCATCGGAGCCCGCGATGTCGGCGAATATGGAGTCGTAGGCATTGCGCCGGGCGCGGATATCTATGCTTACCGCGTTCTTGGGCCCTACGGAAGCGGCTATTCCAGCTGGGTGCTTGGAGGTATTGACCGCTCCGTGCAGGATGGGATGGATGTAATCAACCTCTCGCTTGGTAATTCCCGCAATGACCCGGATTATGTAACATCCGTAGCACTCAACAATGCTGCGCTGGCTGGTGTCACGCCAGTCGTTGCAAGCGGAAATACAGGGCCAAACCGCTGGACGGTTGGATCACCGGGGGCGGCGGCTTTTCCGATAACGGTAGGAAACTCTACAGGTCCAAGTGACGAAATTGCGGCAACATCGCACTTTTTCACGGATGGGGAAATGCCAGAAGGCCCAACTAAAACCAATGAGGGCACGTTGGAACCTGGAGCGGAGCCAACACAACCCGTGACGCCTGAAGTGAAGAAGGATTTAGGAGCACAGGCAGACGAAGCGGCTGGGCCAACATCGACGGAAGTTGCATCACCAATCGATGAGACTGCAACTTCCGTCGATACGGAGCAGGATTCCAATCCAGTTCAAACGGGAGATGGTGCAGAAGAGGAGTCTGTCACAGATGAAGTGCCTGTTGAATCTGTCAAGGATGTAGAAGTGCCTCCGGCAGATGATGTCACTCCGATTACTGTGGTAGATGCTACGTATAAGCTTGAATTAATGGCTTGGAACCTGGCTGAGGACCCAGAAGTCGTCCTTGATGGAGATTTTGGACTTTTTTATGCGGATCTGGGTAAGCCAGAGGACTTCGCAGATAAAGACGTAGCAGGTAAAATCGCTTTGATTAAACGCGGCGAACTCGCCTTTGTCGATAAGATTGCCAATGCGAAAGCAGCAGGCGCGACGGGTGTCATCGTATTCAACCAGAACCCTGGCCCAATCGGCGTCTTGCTTGGGGACAGCTTCTCCTTCATTCCAACCTTTAGTATGAGTAAAGAAGACGGCGATTATATCAAATCGCTGCTCGATGCCAACCCGGATCTGAAAGTGAAGTTTTCGGATTTTATTAAAAACCGAACCGCAGGCGATGAGATTAATGATTCCAGCTCCAGAGGCCCGGCTAAAAAGACGCTTGACATCAAGCCTGACGTGGTAGCACCGGGAACAAGCATTTTGTCATCCGTTCCGGCATACGGAAGGGACATTCCAGAAGCAGATTACAGTCAATCCTATGATCGTTTAACAGGTACTAGTATGGCATCCCCGCATGTGGCAGGGCTTGCAGCTCTCATTTTGGAGAAACACAACGATTGGACTCCATTCGATGTCAAAGTCGCACTGATGAACAACGCCAAAGTACTGAATACCGAGTCTTACGACGTAACGGATCAAGGGGCCGGGCGCGTACAAGCACTCAATACGATCCAGGCAGAGGCTCTGGTGAAGGTTCTGGACAAAACTTCGTATCAGGAGAACGGAACAAGTAAAGAGCAGGATAATATTACGGGAAGCATTAACTTCGGTAATTTTACAGGAGCAACCGCACAAACTGTTCAGAAGAAAATAAAAGTTGAGCAGATTGGTGACATTGGTGGTCAGTTTGAGGTTGAGGTTAGTACAACTCAATCTACCCCTGGAGTAGCTGTTACGGTGGATCAACCTTCTTTTGATTTAAGTGGCGAGAAAGAACTGGTTGTAACGCTTCAAGTTCCGGCAGGTGTATCCGGGGTTTCAGAGCAGCAGGGCTACATTATTTTCAAAAATGATACTCGTACTTACTCTGTACCCTATGTAGCTTACTTTAATCTGGAAATGACCGGTGTCAAATATACCAAGGTTTACAGTGAGACCGAGAACTATCTGGCGCACTTCCCTCTGAACGAACAAGGAGAACTAGGTGAACTGAGTGTAGGTTTTGAATTCTATAATCCTATGGGAATCGTCATCGTAGATTTGTATGATAGCCTTCACCCAGAATCAGGACCAGATCAAGATGGAGTGATTGGGCAAATTTTTGGTACGGATGAGTATCTCTTTAATGCTAATACGGAATATACACTCGACTGGGATGGGGAGTACCACAACTATTCATCCGAGGAAATCGAAGAGGTTAAAGACGGCTTGTACTCGGTTGAGCTTCTCTCTCTCGGCACTAATGGGAATATTTATTCTGATTACGCCACAATTCCATTCTTCGTGAAGAGAACGGCACCAGAGATCAAAACCGAGCTTGTTGTCAAAATCTCCGGTAAGAACAATCCCGCATTAACCGGCAAGGTCGATGACCTCTATGTAACGGCTGCCCCAGCAATGTGGGATGAATGGATGATTGATTTTGACGTCAGTGAATGGATGGATGCCACTTATGTTATTAAAAGAGCTAATAAAACGGTAGCGAAGGAAGGCAGCTTTGATGTCGAGCAGGATGGTTCCTTTAACATTGCATTAGATGGATTGTCTTCTGGCAATTACACTGTCGAGCTTTCCGTCAAAGACCATCAAGGACTTCAAGGAAAAGCCTCCGTATCTTTGCAGCTGACGGGAGCGCCTGGACCAGGCAACCCGGATCCAGGTAACCCAGGCGGCGGATCCGGCGGCGGAGGTGGAGGAGGCTCGTCATCCGGTGGCGGTTCCACAGGAACTCCGTCCACTCCGGCACCTGAAGTATCAGGTGATGCCAAAGTAACCACGAAGAAAAATGCGGATGGTACCGAGTCCGCAACGGCTGCTCTGTCTGAAGCTGCTGTTGCAGCAGGAATTACCGGAGACGGCAAAGAAGTGAAGCTGGATGTATCGAAGCTGGATTTCAGCAAATACAGCGATGTGGCCCTTACCCTCGTTAAGGCCGCTGTGGATAAACTGAAAGCATCCGGCAAACCGCTTGTTATTACAGGTAACGGCTTTTCCCTGACTGTGCCTGCTGATGCCTTGGATGATTTCACAACGAGCAGCGGATTTAGCCTAACGGTTTCTGTAGCTGCAAGCAAAGCAGAATCCGGAAAAGCCTTGAACGCTTTATCCCCGATCGTTTCGGTCAAACATGGGGACAAGTTTAAACATCCGCTTTTGCTGACATTGAACTATGACCCAACAAAAGTGAAGGATTCGCGTAAAGTAGGTGCCTACCTGCAGTCGGAACAAGGAAACCTGCAATCCGCAGGATTGCTGCAATCGGCTGCGCGCGGATCGATCACGTTCCGTGTTAACGGTCCAGGATCTTATGTGGCTGCCGAGAATAACGTGACCTTTAACGACATCGCCAGCCACTGGGCTAAGGATGAGATCGAGGTTGCTGCCTCGCAGCATATCACGAACGGTACAGGTGCAGGTCGCTTCTCTCCAAACAATGCGGTGACCCGTGCCGAATTTGCTACATTGCTTGATCGTATTTTCGAGACAGGCATCGATTGGGAAACACGCAGCAAAGAAGCGGGAGCGAAAAATCCTCTGACCCGTGAAGACATGGTAGTCATGATTGCGGATGCGCTGAAGATTGATTCCGAAGCAGGCTCATTGTCATTTAACGATACGAATCTGATTTCGGAGGATGCACGTGCGGCCGTAGCTTTTGCTGTGAACGAAGGTCTGGTGAAGGGAGTAAACGGCAACCGCTTCGCACCGGGTGAGACTTCCACTCGGGCTCAGGTCTCTGTGATTGTGTACCGTTTGCTCGAGTATCTGAACAAGATCTAAATTCGACAGGGTCGAATTTCACTTATAAGAAGGGTTTAAAGCAATGGGGAGTTGTCCTATGGTTTTTCTTAAACCAGGATAGCTCCCTTTTTATTGATGAGATAAATATTTTGATTTTTAATTTACCGGATGTACTATATTTTTGGCAGAGAGTTGGTAGTTATGAAGAATAAAAAATGGTTAGGTTATATCCCCGTATTGATCTTACCGTTGTTTCTTATCATTTTGGTATTAAAAGGCTTGATTCAGTCCAACGGGGGAACGGAAGGTCTCTGCTTAACGATCGAGTGGCTGACGAAGTACGTGCTTCCATGGATATTCCTATACTGGTTTATCAAACTCGTTAGAAAAATAAAATAAAAAACACTCACCAGATGCACGCAAAGTGCGGCCGATGAGTGTCTTTTTTATATGTCGATTAATCCCTCGCCCACTGGTCCAGTTTGTCATCACCGGGAAGAAGCAGGGCAAGCAGACCAAGCAGCGGCAGGAAGCCGATGGCGATCATGACATTGCCGATTCCCCAAGCATCCCCGAGATTACCGAGCACAAGCGAACCGATCCCGCCCATGCCAAAAGCAAATCCCGTAATCAGTCCGGATACCGTACCGATATTGCCAGGATGCAGCAATTGGGCATATACAACGGTAACTGAGAAACTGGATAATAGGACAAATCCGCCGATGAGCAGCAATACAGCCGCCCAGAATGGCGAGGCGAACGGCAGAATCAACGCAATGGGTGCCGTACCGATCATGGAGAGCATGATCATATTGCGGCGGCCAAAGCGGTCGGCCAGTGGACCGCCGAAGAAGGTGCCTACAGCTCCGGAAGCGAGAAACAGAAAAATATAGATCTGAGCATTATCAATCGTGATCTTGTATGCATCCATGAGGTAGAAGGCATAATAGCTGCTAATGGCTGCGCCATACCAGGAGCGGATAAACACGAGAATGACGAGCACCAGCGTTGCATTGCGTACGCTCTTGCGGCGGGCGGGATCGAGCATGCGCCCGGCAGCTTTCTTTTTAAATGTGTAACCAGCCTTCAGCATGCCGTGATACCAATGCGCAACATAGGATTGCACGATGATACCAGCCGCAGCAACGAAGGTGAAACCGATCGCGCCAAACTGTCCGAACGGTACGAAAATGTATCTTGTCAGGAGCGGAGCAAGTGACTGTCCGGCATTGCCCCCTACTTGAAAGATCGATTGGGATAACCCTTTTCGCATACCTGCAGCCATATGAGCGACCCGCATTCCCTCAGGGTGGAAGGTCGCCGAGCCTAATCCGATCAGAACGACCGCGAATAGAACCAAAAGATATGTATGTGCATATGCAAGAATAAAAACGCCTGCAAACGTGAAACACATACCGATCGGAAGCAAAATCGGTGTCGGCCTTCGATCCGCGGCATACCCGATAACCGGCTGAATGATAGATGATGTGAAGTTGATAGCAAAGGAGATCCAACCGATCTGAGTAAAGGTAAGCAGCAGATTATCCTTTAATATAGGAAAGATAGCAGGGATCACGGACTGAATCGAATCATTAAACAAATGCACGAAACTGATGGCGATCAGAATTTTATATACGGTGGCTTGATGTGCTTCTCCATGCGCAGGACTTGGAGTATCTTTGGGCTTTTGGAGAGCGATGCTTTTGTCTGCCATTCGGCGAACTCCTTTCTTATTAGATGTAGTCGGGCTTTAGAAAAGCGATGAACTAACCTTAAAACCTTTTTTATGGGAAATCAATTACATTTCGAGATGATACTTCATGAATTTGAGGTCTATATTTGGAGCACATCTATAGCGAGGCAGCTGACAGATTGGGTTACATATCGATCTCTA
>NZ_CP150303.1:6912500-6990000 GCF_037993005.1 Paenibacillus sp. FSL F4-0100 | reverse complement strand
GAACTGAAACATCTAAGTACCTGGAGGAAGAGAAAACAAGAGTGATTCCGTCAGTAGCGGCGAGCGAACGCGGAACAGCCTAAACCAGAGAGCTTGCTCTCTGGGGTTGTGGGACGTCTCACATGGAGTTACAAAGGAATTTATTAGGCGAAGAGGTCTGGAAAGGCCCGCTATAAGAGGTAAAAGCCCTGTAGCCGAAAGTATATTCCCTCCGAGACGGATCCCGAGTAGTGCGGGGCACGTGAAACCCCGTATGAATCCAGCAGGACCATCTGCTAAGGCTAAATACTCCCTAGCGACCGATAGTGAAACAGTACCGTGAGGGAAAGGTGAAAAGCACCCCGGAAGGGGAGTGAAATAGATCCTGAAACCGTGTGCTTACAAGAAGTCAGAGCCCGATTCTTAAGGGTGATGGCGTGCCTTTTGTAGAATGAACCGGCGAGTTACGTTCCCATGCAAGGTTAAGGCGAGAAGCCGTAGCCGCAGCGAAAGCGAGTCTGAATAGGGCGACTTAGTATGTGGACGTAGACCCGAAACCGTGTGATCTACCCCTGTCCAGGGTGAAGGTGCGGTAACACGCACTGGAGGCCCGAACCCACGTATGTTGAAAAATGCGGGGATGAGGTGGGGGTAGCGGAGAAATTCCAATCGAACTCGGAGATAGCTGGTTCTCCCCGAAATAGCTTTAGGGCTAGCCTCGGAATTGAGAGTCGTGGAGGTAGAGCACTGATTGGGTGCGGGGCCCGCAAGGGTTACCAAGCTCAGTCAAACTCCGAATGCCATAGACTTATATCCGGGAGTCAGACAGTGAGTGCTAAGATCCATTGTCAAAAGGGAAACAGCCCAGACCATCAGCTAAGGTCCCCAAGTGTGTGTTAAGTGGGAAAGGATGTGGAGTTGCACAGACAACCAGGATGTTGGCTTAGAAGCAGCCACCATTTAAAGAGTGCGTAATAGCTCACTGGTCGAGTGACTCTGCGCCGAAAATGTAACGGGGCTAAACACACCACCGAAGCTATGGCTTGATGCTTTGCATCAGGGGTAGGGGAGCGTTGTATGTAGGTTGAAGGTGTACCGTAAGGAGCGCTGGACAGCATACAAGTGAGAATGCCGGTATGAGTAACGAAAAGATCAGTGAGAATCTGATCCGCCGAAAGCCCAAGGTTTCCTGAGGAAGGCTCGTCCGCTCAGGGTAAGTCGGGACCTAAGGTGAGGCCGAAAGGCGTAATCGAAGGACAACAGGTTGAAATTCCTGTACCACCGTAAACCGTTATGAACGATGGGGTGACGCAGGAGGGTAGTGACGCGGACTGATGGATGTCCGTCCAAGCAGTGAGGCTGATGTGTAGGCAAATCCGCACATCGATAAGGCTGGGCTGTGATGGGGAGTGAAAATTATAGTAGCGAAGGTCATGATCTCACACTGCCAAGAAAAGCCTCTAGTCAGGTGAAGGTGCCCGTACCGCAAACCGACACAGGTAGGCGAGAAGAGAATTCTAAGGCGCGCGGAAGAACTCTCGTTAAGGAACTCGGCAAAATGACCCCGTAACTTCGGGAGAAGGGGTGCCTCGGTAGGGTGAATAGCCCGAGGGGGCCGCAGTGAAAAGGCCCAAGCGACTGTTTAGCAAAAACACAGGTCTGTGCGAAGCCGTAAGGCGAAGTATACGGGCTGACGCCTGCCCGGTGCTGGAAGGTTAAGGGGAGCGGTTAGGGAGTAATCCCGAAGCTGTGAACCGAAGCCCCAGTAAACGGCGGCCGTAACTATAACGGTCCTAAGGTAGCGAAATTCCTTGTCAGGTAAATTCTGACCCGCACGAATGGCGTAACGACTTGGGCGCTGTCTCAACGAGAGATCCGGTGAAATTTTAATACCTGTGAAGATGCAGGTTACCCGCGACAAGACGGAAAGACCCCATGGAGCTTTACTGCAGCTTGATATTGGATTTGGGTACGATCTGTACAGGATAGGTGGGAGCCTTTGAAGCATGAGCGCCAGCTTGTGTGGAGGCGACGTTGGGATACCACCCTGATCGTATCTAGGTTCTAACCTGGTACCGTAATCCGGTACGGGGACAGTGTCAGGCGGGCAGTTTGACTGGGGCGGTCGCCTCCTAAAGAGTAACGGAGGCGCCCCAAGGTTCCCTCAGAATGGTTGGAAATCATTCGAAGAGTGCAAAGGCATAAGGGAGCTTGACTGCGAGACCTACAAGTCGAGCAGGGACGAAAGTCGGGCTTAGTGATCCGGTGGTACCGCATGGAAGGGCCATCGCTCAACGGATAAAAGCTACCCTGGGGATAACAGGCTTATCTCCCCCAAGAGTCCACATCGACGGGGAGGTTTGGCACCTCGATGTCGGCTCATCGCATCCTGGGGCTGAAGTAGGTCCCAAGGGTTGGGCTGTTCGCCCATTAAAGCGGTACGCGAGCTGGGTTCAGAACGTCGTGAGACAGTTCGGTCCCTATCTGTCGTGGGCGTAGGAAATTTGAGAGGAGCTGTCCTTAGTACGAGAGGACCGGGATGGACGTACCGCTGGTGCACCAGTTGTTCCGCCAGGAGCATGGCTGGGTAGCTACGTACGGAAGGGATAAGCGCTGAAAGCATCTAAGCGTGAAGCCCCCCTCAAGATGAGATTTCCCAATTCGTAAGACCCCTTGAAGACCACGAGGTAGATAGGTTGGAGGTGGAAGTGCAGCAATGCATGGAGCTGACCAATACTAATCGGTCGAGGGCTTATCCAAAACATATTTCAATGTGCTGCAAATTCGTTTCGTATCTAGTTTTCAGGTGATCAAGCATCTGAACCGTTTGGTGGCGATGGCGGAAGGGTTCCACGCGTTCCCATACCGAACACGACCGTTAAGCCTTCCAGCGCCGATGGTACTTGGACCGAAGGGTCCCGGGAGAGTAGGACGTCGCCAAGCGAACAACCATAAAGACCGTTATCGATTACTCGATAACGGTCTTTTCCTATATGCAGATAATTTGAACTACTTCATTACTTACTGCACTTCATGACTTATGCTTCAACCACGTTCCGCTGTCCATAAGGCAGCACCGTAAGGATAGCGCTGCTGGGTTCGCCATGTCGGACGAATTCGATGACAATCTGCTGGCCAGGCTGCATCGATGTGACCTTATCCTCGAGCTCATCATAACTCCGAATGACCTGGCCAGCCGCTCTTGAAATGATATCGCCTTCCTCAATGACACCGTCTGCTGGTGTATGGGGAAACACCTCAATGACTTTGACGCCCTCTATACCCTCACGGCGGTATGTATAATGGTTCATGCCGATCCAGCTGGACCAGAAGGTGGACCGAATATCTTGGTCCGTCTCCAGCACGCTCTTCATATTCCGCATGAATCGGTATGTACCAAAGGCCATGTTATCCATCATCATATACTCTCGCTCATTGGACCATGATCCCGTGTACTCGATGTGGACCAAGGTTCCCTCGGTATGTGGTTCAATGGTCCAAATAGTAAGTTCCTGGTCCTCTCCCTTGAGCGTGAGTTTTCTGTAAGGGATAAGTTCCTCAATCGTACCAACATAGGATACGCCCCAGCCGTAATCAAGAGCGACTTGACCGCCTACCTTCAGATCGATCTCACAATGGCGAGTCTCCCATTGATTGCGTTCTTGCGGATCGGTCAATGCTTTCCATACACGATCGGGTGTTGTATGGATGACAATCTCCCGCTGAACATGGTTAAAAATAGAGTCCATACCTATGATTCCTCCTCAAGATATTGTTTAAGTCTGCTTAACTTATTCTCCAGAATAGAGCCAAGCTCTTGTTGAAGTTCCGCATACCCTCGCTGAAAAGTCGGGGTATTCAATCGGTAGTAGCAATACTTGCCTTCTCTTCGCTCTAGTAACAGCTCCTCTTCCAGCAAGATAGCAAGATGCTTTTTTACAGCCGGCTGTGAGATATGGAATGACTTCACGATTTCCAACTGAGGAAGTTCTCGATGAGCTACCATATTTAGGATTTTCCTTCGGATGGGATCTGAAACGGCGCGGTACATATCACTCAAGAGTTGGAGTCCTCCCATCTCTTTTAAATATAACCTTTTGGTTATATGAATGAATTAATCATAATTATCCAACGGTTGGATGTCAATACGAAATATTAAACAAAAAATTGGGCTTTACAGAACCAAGACACTAGTGTACTATTTAACTATGACACCGATACATGAAGGAGTGAATGAAGAACCATGAATAGGAACGCATCAAATGAGGCAACAACCAATATAGAGAATGCCGCAACGGATTTAAAGAACGGAGTACACGATTCAGCCTCCACGGAAAGGAAGAATACCAAGCAAGGACCCGTCGTTCTGACCGTTGAACAAGTCACCAAAACGATTGGAAAGAAGAACATTGTCGATGGACTCTCCTTTGACATTCATCGCGGTGAAATCGTTGGTTTGCTTGGACCGAACGGCGCGGGCAAAACAACAACCATTCGAATGATTGTAGGGTTGATTGAGATGACCCATGGCGATGTACAGGTGAAAGGACATAGTATCAAGAAGGACTTCGTTCAAGCCGTTCGTCATATCGGGGGCATCATCGAGAATCCGGAATTCTACCCGTACATGAGCGGTTATGACAACCTGAGACAGTACCAGCGGATGTCCGAGGGTGTGACCATCACGAGAATCATGGAGGTTGTTAAGCTTGTTGGGCTCCAGGATGCCATCCACAAGAAGGTGCGTGCTTATTCCCTGGGAATGCGCCAACGGCTTGGAATAGCGCAGGCCTTGCTGCATAATCCATCCATCCTCATTCTTGACGAGCCGACGAACGGCCTGGATCCAGCCGGTATCCGCGAGATGCGGGATTACTTGAAGCAAATCGCCAAAGATGAGGGGATTGCCATTCTCGTATCTAGTCACCTGCTGTCGGAGATGGAACTGATGTGCAGCCGCGTGGTCGTTATCCAGGAAGGTAAATTTGTAACGGAGCGATCTATCGGGGGGACAGTCGTTAATGAAGAATTTACCACGGTAAGCTTCCGCGTGAATGACGTGGCCATGGCTGAACAAACGATTAGACACTTACAAAACATCACATTGCTCAACACCCAAATGGAAGAAGGAACCATTACCCTTCAACTTCATGAAGAAGGTATTCCTGGGTTGATCCAGTCACTGTGTGATGCACGGGTACGGATTTACCGGGTAGAAGAGATCAAATCGTCACTTGAAGAAGAATTCTTAAAATGGACAGGAGGCAACCGCATTGCGTAGCTTTGGAAATCTCGTCTGGAATGAATGGCTCAAAATGTTTAAGAAACGCAGCTTCTTTCTGCCATATGCGCTTTTAGCCGGAATGGTGATCTTCATGGCGTTCTTGCTCTATAAGTTTTCCGGTGGGGGCAGTACCGGTTATGAATTTGCCGAGATAGCAGTAACAACCAAGGGAATGGGGCAAGTACTGACTTTGCTTGCCATTGTCGTGACGGCCGGAGCCGTAGCGAAGGAGCACAGCATGGGAACGATCAAATTGCTGCTTATACGTGCACAGAGCCGCACCAAGATTTTGGCATCGAAATATGTTGCCGTATTGATTTACATCTTAACACTGGTGGCCTTCATGTTTGCTGTAGCCGTGCTGACTGGTCAAATTACGTTCGGTATGGATGTCGGCTCCGTTACGCTTGGAGATGTGCTCATTGGAGCAGTGAACAACCTGGTGTATACGATCGTTTATGTAACGCTAACCTTTATGGTAGGCATTCTAACGAGATCTACCGGTCCTGCAATCGGCATCGGCATGTTCATGGTCATTATGGAAAGTATGGTGGTACAGCTGCTTGCGCGTTACTCCTGGTCTAAATACCTGCTGTTTCTGAACGTGGATCTCTCCATGTACAGCGGAGGGGCAGGCTCCCCGATTCCAGGCATGAGTTTAACATTCTCAATGATGATGCTCGCTGTATATCTCCTCTTGTTTCTTGCGATAGGCTTTGTTACGTTTAAAAAACGGGATGTCGCATAAGGGACCTGAGTTCGAGGTAGAGCGGCGGAAAGGAGCAACCCGACAGTGAGTATAGAATTCGACAATAATCTGCCGATCTATTTACAGATCATGACGTATCTAAAGAAAGAAATCATCATCGGTAAACTGCAGCCTGGTGATAAAATCCCATCGGTTCGAGAATTAGCGAGTGAGCTTCAAATAAATCCAAACACGGTGCAGCGAACTTTTCAGGAATTGGAGCGTGAGGGTATTGTGGAGACACGGAGAGGATTGGGCCGATACGTGACAAGCGAGGAGTCCAAAATTATGGAAATCAAAAAAGAAATGGCCGGCGATCTGCTGGAACGCTTTATTCGCGGTATGCAGGAGCTTGGCTTTAAAGATCAGGACATCATATCGATCGTGGAAGATGCTGTGAAGCAGCCATGATCCATAGTGGAGGTGAAATCACGGTGGAGAATCTGTTACAGGTAAGGAACGTGACCAAAACATATGCCGGTGGTCGCAGAGCGTTACAGGATGTCAATCTGGATATCAGCGGTGGAAAAATCATTGGTTTGCTGGGCACCAATGGCAGCGGAAAGAGTACGCTCATGAAGATTGCGGCTGGGTTGATGCAGCCGACAAAGGGCGGCGCTTACGTGAATGGCAAACCGGTCGGCTTGGAAACCAAAGCCATCGTTTCCTTTATGCCGGACCGGCCCGTGACGGAATCATGGATGAAGGTATCGGATGCGGTGGCATATTTTAAAGATTTTTATGAGGACTTTAATGTGGAGAAGGCCCGCAACATGTTGGAATTCATGAATTTAAAGACCCAAGACCGCATCAGTTCCTTGTCCAAAGGAATGAATGAGCGCCTGCAGTTAACACTGGCTTTGTCCCGTGAAGCCCAGCTGTATATGCTGGATGAGCCGATTGGCGGAGTGGATCCGGTAGCCCGGGGCAAAATTTTGGATGCGATAGTTGAATTCTACAATGAGGATAGCAGCATTATCATTTCAACCCATTTGGTTCGGGATATTGAGCGGATATTTGATGAAGTGATCTTTATTCAGGGCGGCGAAGTAGTGATGCATGACGAAGTTGAGAACATCCGCCTAAAACACGGAAAAAGCGTGGATGAGATGTTTAAAGAGGTGTATGCTGAATGATGAAACTGTTCAAATACGACTGGAAGAGAAACTCGACCACGCTGCTCGGCGCATTCGCGATCCTTCTCATCGTTCAGATAGCGATCACCGTAACGGGCTCTATAAAAGATTGGGAGCTTGGAGTAAAGTTGGCTTTAAGTATGCTGGCTTATGGCTCTGTGAGTGTTCTGCTTCTTGTAGTCACTGGAAAGAACTTCGGCTATAACATAAAGGCATATCACCGGCGTTTACTCCCCGTACGTTCCGTGTGGAATGTGGTTTCATCACTTTTACTTGCATGTGTAAGCTTGCTGGCACTTGGCATATTGATGGCTCTGCATTTATGGTATTACTGGAGCTCAGCCGGCATTTGGGAAAATATCAATTTCGCTGATGTTCCCGTTTCGTATTATGTCGGGTTTGCCCTGCTGATGGTATGGAAATTCATCTATTTGATGATTGCGATATTTTTTGCAATTACCGTGTCCAGGAGCATCACGAAGAAGGGCAGTACATGGATCGGCATTCTGGTGTTCTTCGTATTGCAATATGTTCTTGGCTGGCTTAGCCAAGTACTCTTCGGAGATGAGGCAGCGTGGGTCGGCCCTATGGCTAACATTTCATTTTTCGAGAAAGAAGCAGACATTACGGTGTCGACAATGCAATATACATTAGCATGGGGGGGACTTGCTTTTGAAGTGATCATGGCCGCCTTGATCTTGTATGCAACAGTTTACCTCATCGACCGGAAGGTTGAGGTTTAACAAAAAAGAGTACTTGGAAATCCGGAAGATGAATGAAGAAGGTCTAGACTATAGAACGAACAAAGAGACTGCCTATCGAAGGCAGTTTTTTTGCATATGGAAGGAGATAACACGGGGAAAACAGAACTAGAACTAGAACCATACCCATACCCGTACTGAGCAAGAGCGCAACCCTTCATTGCATCATTCTAATAAATATAGAAATAGGACTCAAACATTATAACGTTATATTCACGTAACGCACGTTCTGTGCTATGCTATAATCACGACACTCAACTTATACAATGTAGACCGACGGGATAGAGGATCTAAGGCTGGTCCGGCAAGGCTGAAGGAGTGAAGTTATGAAGATATTGGAACAGCGTTTTATTATACGCAATGTAAAGACGGTGCATGAGGATAAACCTTTTGACATTGTCATGGAGAACGGGTTCATAACCGAAATAACGGATGCGAACATGGCACTCGGTGCTAACAGTTTTGATGGTACGGGACTATATGTGTCCAGCGGCTGGATCGATATGCACGTCCATGCGGTCGCTAAGCTGGAGCCTTACGGAGATGCCATCGACGAGATAGGCGTAAAGCAAGGGGTTGCCACCATTATCGACGCAGGGAGCTGTGGCGCGGATACAATTGGAGAACTGGCAGCCGAGGTTGCAAGGTCCAAGACGAATGTGTTTGCTTTTTTGAATATTTCCCATATCGGTCTGCAGCGGGTCGACGAGTTGTCCAGTTTGGAATGGATCGATGCTGAGAAGGCAACAAAGGCGGTATGCACCTATCCAGATCTGATCATTGGACTCAAGGCCAGAATCAGCAAAAGCGTAGTCAAGGAGAATGGGGTAGAGCCGCTTCGTCTTGCAAGAAAAATATCAGGAAAAACGTCGTTGCCGCTAATGGTACATATCGGGTCCGGGCCACCGCCGATTGAGGAAGTATTGGAATTGCTTCAGAAGGATGACATTATCACTCATTATTTAAATGGGAAGGCCAACAATTTATTTGATTCCGACGGAAAGCCGATTCCTGCCCTGGTGGAGGCGATAGCTCGTGGCGTTCATCTGGATGTGGGCCATGGAACGGCAAGCTTCTCGTTCTTGGTGGCAGAGTATGCCAAGACCCAAGGGATTAAACCTGACACGATCAGCACTGATATCTATCGCGGGAATCGCATCAATGGCCCGGTGTACAGCCTGGCTAATGTCCTGACGAAGTTCCTTTATTTGGGATACAGCTTGCAGGAGGTGATCTCAGCGGTAACGGACCATGCAGCAGGATGGCTGCGCCGTCCGGAGCTTGGCCGAATCCAAGTCGGCGATGCCGCTCACCTGACACTGTTTGCGATGCAGCAGGAGGCTATGAGTTTAATGGATTCCGAAGGGGAGACCCGGATCGCTGATCGATATATCGAAGCCAGAGGAGTGGTAGTCAATGGATCATTCATTACATGCTAAATATGGGTTGAAGCGCGTAGTTAATGCCAGCGGGCGCATGAGTATTCTTGGCGTATCGGCACCGACGGATACCGTCATGGAAGCGATGCGGATCGGTGGGCAGAGTTACGTGGAAATCGCGGATCTGGTTGATAAAGCAGGCGATTACATGGCGCGAATTCTCGGTTCCGAGGCAGCGGTTGTTGTCAATTCCGCTTCCAGCGGAATCGCTCTTTCCGTGGCTGGAATCGTCACCGAAGGCAATCGCAGGCGCAGTGACCGATTACACCAGGAGCCAATCGCGAAGAACGAGATTATCATGTTTAAGGGACATAACGTGCAATATGGGGCACCTGTTGAAACGATGGTTTATCTCGGAGGTGGCAAGGTCGTTGAAGTCGGGTATGCCAACGAAGGGCGCAAGGAGCATATCGCGGAAGCGATAAATGAGCGTACTGCAGCCATTTTGTACGTGAAATCTCATCACTGCGTGCAGAAAAATATGATCTCGGTGGAAGAAGCGGCAGAAGTGGCTCAGGCGCATGGACTTCCGTTAATCATTGATGCTGCTGCTGAAGAGGATATCCAGAAATATGTGAAATACGGGGACCTGGCCATATACAGCGGATCCAAGGCAATTGAAGGCCCGACCTCCGGCATTGTCGGCGGCAAACGCCAATATGTGGAGTGGGTGAAAGCGCAGCTGCATGGTATTGGGCGCAGTATGAAGGTCGGCAAGGAAACAACGTTTGGATTGCTTCAGGCGCTGGACGAGTATATGGTGAAGGAAGATAAGAGTGAGCAGGAGAAAGCGGCGCTGGAGGAAATGAAGTCCTTATCGAAATTGCCGGGCATTGAGGTCACCATTGTGCAGGACGAAGCGGGAAGGGCGATCTTCCGGGGGCGCGTGAAAGTCGATGAACATGCGGCCGGGGTTAGTGCGAAGTCCATGAACGATCAGCTTCGCGAAGGCGATATTGCCGTATACACCAGGGATTACGGCGTTCGCCAGGGGTATTTTGATATCGATCCTCGCTCGCTTTCCGGGGATGATTTGCAAGTCATTATAACGAGAATACAACAGATTGCAGGGGGAAACTAAAATGGCAAATATGGAGAAACGTCTTTATAGAAATCGTGCGGCACTGAACGTACTTGCAGGCAGCATTCAGAATGCGAAGGAAATTTTCGAAGCTGCGGAAGGGCATGTGGTGGTCGGCGTATTATCCAAAAATTATCCGAACGCGCAAGAGGCCGTTATTGCGATGAAGGAGTACGGCGCCGTTATCGAAGATGCGGTATCGATCGGATTGGGTGCCGGCGATAACCGTCAAGCTGGGGTGGTAGCCGAGATTGTGAAGAGCTACCCAGGCACGCATATCAATCAGGTGTTCCCAGCAGTTGGTGCTACACGTGCCAATCTGGATGGCAAAGAAAGCTGGATTAACAGCCTTGTGTCTCCTTCAGGTCAAGTGGGCTACGTGAATATCTCAACTGGACCGGTGAGCGCTGCCGGATCAGACAAAGCCATCGTACCTGTAAAAGCGGCCATCGCGCTTGTGCGCGACATGGGCGGTAACGCACTGAAGTACTTCCCGATGCAGGGCTTGGAGCTGGAGGATGAGTACCGCGCGGTAGCGAAGGCATGTGCGGAGGAAGGATTCGCGCTTGAACCAACAGGCGGGATTGATAAAGAGAATTTTGAAGCCATCGTGCGCATCGCATTCGAAGCGGGAGTGCAGCAGGTCATCCCGCACGTGTACTCTTCGATTATCGACTCGGCCAGTGGAGATACGATCATTAGCGATGTTCAAGAGCTGCATCTCAAGCTAAAAGCGCTGGTTGATCAATATGCCTAAGACGATTGCCGCATATGGCGAAGTGATGATGCGTCTTCAAGTACCGGGATATGCTTCCTTGGCTCAAGAGAGCCATCTGAATTACTCCTTTTCCGGCACGGGTGTAAACATCGCCTCGGCTGTGGCAAGGTTCGGTCATAACGGATATCTGGTCAGCACGCTGCCGGATAACCCGCTTGGCGAAGCGGCGATTTCCTACCTGCGCAAGCTTGGCATCGACACTGCGCTCATTAGCCGCGGAGGCAAATATGTCGGCATGTACTTTTTGGAGAATGGCTTTGGTGTAAGACCCGGACGTGTGACTTATACGGATCGACTGGGCAGCAGCTTTAATACGGCGGAGGATGCCATGTACGATTTCGGTGCGATTGCCGAAAAGATAGACATGGTCCATTTTTGCGGGATTACCCTTTCCATGAACGATACGGTACGGGGCCAAATGAAGACACTGGCTCGTGAAGTTAAAAAAAACGGCGGAACCGTTGTGTTCGATTGCAATTATCGTCCCACTTTATGGGGGGCGGACCGCTACGAGTTTGCCAAGCCGCACTATGAGGAAATGCTGTTTTTAGCGGATATCGTTTTTATGAATGAGAAAGATGCCATCTATATCCTTGGCATGGAGACGACCCGGGAGGATCAGAGCGAACAGCTGCAGGAGTTGATCCCGAAGGTGGCAGCGAAGTATAATATTACGGTTGCGTCGGGTACCCACCGCAAGATCAACGGGGATAACACTCATTCCCTGCAAGGCTATCTCTACACGGATGGAGCGTTTCACTTTTCCAAAACCTTGACGTTTTCCGTCCATGACCGTATCGGCGCAGGTGATGCCTACGCCAGTGGGGTGATTCACGGGATCTCGGAGGGATATGAACCGAATCGGACGGTTGATTTTGCCGCAGCTGCGGCGATGCTTGCCCATACCGTAACAGGGGATACGCCGACGGCGAGCGAACGCGAAGTGCTTCAGGCAATGAGTCATCATATGTCTGACGTGGAAAGGTAGGAGGAAGCATGTCGATCACGCGGAAGAACGGTCCGTTATACTTGCAAATCAAGAAGATCATAAAAGATCGGATTCTGCATGGGGAGTATCCACTTGGCTCCCATATTCCTTCCGAGCCGCAGCTGGAACAGGAATTTAACGTTAGCAAAATGACGGTCCGCAATGCAATCCAGGAGTTGTATCAGGAAGGGTATGTAGAGAAGCGGAGCGGGGTAGGAACGATTGTGACCCGGAACACTTCCTTCTCCAAGCTTTCCAAAGGCAAGCTATTCACCGAGATTCTGGTCGAAGAAGGACACCAGATTCGGAAACGCCACCTGAAGACGGAATGGGTGCTCAATGAGCCGGATAGCGAATTGTTCTTAAAATTCGGGGAGCGGTGCCTGCTTATTGAACGTTTGTATTTACTGGACGGGAGCCCTTTCATTTACTACACCCACTATGTGTCATCCCAAGTGGATATGGGTGAAGAGTTCGGTTCCACCGAACTGCCGTCTCTGTATGACCGCATCGAGGAGAGTCAAATTACGCTGGAGAATTTCCGCGACCGTTTTCTGGCGACCGTGGCAAATGAGGAGATTGCCTCCTTGCTTGAAGTAAGTATAGGCGCGCCGTTACTGAAGCGGCTCAGATCCTCATATGACGGGACAGGCAGTATCATTGAATACAGCATCGGTTATTACAATACGGAATTACAGCACTACTTGATCAGTTATGACGCTTGAAGATGTAGACGATACAGGAGCACGATATGGAGAAGTGGCCTTGAGACCGGTTTTCACCCGGCATGAAGGCTGCTTCTTTTTTGTTGCCCTTGAAATGAATTGTTCTTGGGAAAGAGGCTATAAGCGGTCAAAGAACTGGGTACAATAAGAATAACTGCTAACGCGATAAATTGAGAAGAACCCTCTTGGCAAAATGAAAAAATGTGCTATAATGAGATCAAAGTCAAAGAAAGTCAAAGTCAACGAGAGGGTTCGCTGATTTTGATTATGGTTAAAATTAACGTATAAGCAAGGCTCTGTGCGGACGTGTAAGATCACTATCCGTCTTAACGTTTCAAACAGTGGAGGATGAACAGACCAATGCGTAATATCTCTGATATTATCGAACAATACCTGAAGAGCATACTGCAGGAAAGTCCGGAGGGTACCGTTGAAATTCAACGCAACGATCTGGCGGAGCAATTTTCTTGCGTTCCTTCCCAGATCAACTACGTGATCAGTACACGGTTCACGCTGGAGAAGGGCTTTCTTGTCGAGAGCAAGCGCGGCGGGGGCGGGTACATACGCATCCAGCGTATCGAGCTTCCCCAGCATACTGCACTCCAGCAGCATCTTCACCATACCATTGGCAGCATGATTGATCAGACGGTGGCTGAAGGATTGATTTACCAGCTGGAGGAATCCCGGTTTTTAACGAGGCGGGAGGCCAGCCTGATGCGGGCCGCCATTTCGAGGGAGTGCCTGAATGTGAAGCTTCCTTATCGGGATGAGCTGCGTGCAAGGATTATGAAGGCGATGCTTATTTCTTTATTAGGTAAGTGAGTCTGTGTAAGGAGGCATCGGATTATGTTATGCCAAGAATGCGGTAAACGGCCGGCGACACTTCATTTCACCAAAATTGTGAACGGGGAGAAAACGGAGTTTCATTTTTGTGAAACCTGTGCCCGTGAAAAAGGGGAATTGATCCCCGGCACGTCGAATGGTTTTTCTATACACAGTTTGCTGTCAGGTCTTCTGGATCTGGATCCTTCAGGCAAGGGCCAGAGCCCCGGTGCAAAAATGGCTCAGACGCTGCAATGTGAAGAATGCGGTATGACGTATTCCCAGTTCAGCAAGCTTGGCCGGTTCGGCTGCAGCTCGTGTTATAAATATTTCTCGGATCGATTGGATCCATTGTTTAAGCGAGTCCATGGGGGGACTTCCCATGTCGGCAAAGTGCCGAAACGTACGGGTGGCCGGATTCAGATCAAACGCCAAATCGATGATCTTAAGAAGGAGCTTCAAATTCGGATCGTGCAGGAGGAGTTTGAAACGGCTGCCGAGATACGGGACCAAATCCGTGAGCTGGAGCGAAATATGGCTCAGGGATAAGATTGTAAGATTTTGCACTTTAGTAGGAGGAATGCGTGATGTCTAATCTCCGGTTTACCGATTCGGCGCTGAGCGAGTGGATGCGCGGGAACGGTCAGGATTCCGACATTGTCATCAGCACCCGTGTCAGGGTGGCGCGCAATCTGCAGCATCTTCCTTTCCCGCTGCTGGCAACGGATCAGCAGTCAGGAGAAGTGCTAGAGCGCCTGACGGATGTATTGAAGAATAAGGACGATTTGCAGGATTTCGGGGATTTGCATGTAATTAAATTAAGTGAGATTGATGAGCTGGATAAGAAGGTTCTTGTTGAGAAGCATCTAATCAGTCCCAATCTGGCGAATGAATCCCGAAACGGTGCAGTCATCCTTACTGAAGATGAATCCGTCAGCATTATGATCAATGAAGAGGATCACCTGCGCATCCAGTGTTTATATCCAGGATTTCAGGTTCGTGAGGCATGGGCACGTGCGACGGCGCTGGATGATGTTTTTGAATCCGAGATCGATTATGCGTTTGATGACAAGCGAGGTTATCTTACAAGCTGTCCGACGAATGTCGGCACCGGTCTTCGCGCATCCGTCATGATGCATCTGCCCGCTCTTGTTATGACACAGCAGATTAACCGGATTCTCTCGGCTGTATCGCAGGTAGGCTTGACGGTAAGAGGGATTTACGGTGAAGGCAGCGAAGCGTTAGGCAACCTGTTTCAAATCTCGAATCAGATTACGCTCGGTCAAACCGAGTCGGAGATCATTGAGAATCTTCACAGCGTCGCCCTGCAAATCATCGAGCATGAGAAGAATGCCAGAGCCCGGCTCTTGGGTGAATCCAAGCTTCGGATTACGGATCGGGTCATGCGCTCCTATGGCATACTGTCCTATGCGGCGGTGATGGATTCCAAGGAAGCAGCCCAGCGTTTATCCGATGTTCGGCTTGGTGTGGATCTCGGCCTCTTGGAAGGCCCGGAAATCCCGGTCATGAATGAACTGAATGTGAAGACACAGCCGGGCTTTCTGCAGAAGACCTATGGAGAAGGAATGACTCCTTCCGAACGCGACATGTACAGGGCTAAGCTCATCAGAGAAACACTGGGTACCCATTAAGGATCTATACTCGTTTTACAGTTGGATGACGGTGTAAGCGTCCTATAGATGACGATACACCGAAATCCGCGAGGTTCAATATATTAATTGAAACGTGGAGGTGCAATACTATGATGTTTGGCAGATTTACGGAACGTGCACAAAAGGTGCTTGCATTGGCTCAGGAAGAAGCGGTACGTCTGGGGCACAACAATATCGGCACAGAACATATCCTGCTAGGACTTATTCGTGAAGGAGACGGCATTGCAGCCAAAGCGCTGATCGGACTTGGACTTGGTCTTGAGAAAATTCAGGATGAAGTCGAAACATTAATCGGACGCGGACAGGAGCAGCCTACCAACATTGCTTATACGCCTAGAGCGAAAAAGGTAATTGAGCTCTCCATGGACGAAGCTCGTAAGCTTGGTCATACCTACGTAGGTACTGAGCATATTCTGCTGGGGCTGATTCGCGAGGGCGAAGGGGTTGCAGCTCGTGTACTAAACAACCTGGGCATTAGCTTGAATAAGGCTCGCCAGCAAGTACTGCAGCTGCTTGGCAGCAGCGAAGCGGTATCGAGCCATCATGGCACGCCGCAAAACGTAAGCACGCCTACACTCGACAGTCTCGCTCGCGATCTGACCGCCATTGCCAAAGAAGGCAATCTGGATCCGGTCATCGGACGCAGCAAAGAAATCGAGCGCGTGATTCAGGTGCTGAGCCGCCGTACGAAGAACAACCCGGTGTTGATTGGTGAACCAGGGGTAGGTAAAACGGCGATTGCCGAAGGCCTGGCACAACGCATCATTAACAACGAAATTCCAGAGACACTGCGTGACAAACGCGTCATGACGCTGGATATGGGCTCGGTTGTTGCCGGAACCAAATACCGCGGCGAGTTTGAGGATCGCTTGAAAAAAATTATGGATGAGATTCGTCAAGCGGGTAACATTGTTCTGTTCATCGATGAGCTTCATACCTTGATCGGTGCAGGCGGTGCAGAAGGTGCGATTGACGCTTCCAATATTCTTAAGCCATCATTGGCACGCGGAGAGCTTCAGTGCATCGGGGCAACCACCCTGGATGAATACCGTAAATATATTGAAAAAGACGCTGCTCTCGAGCGTCGTTTCCAACCGATTACGGTGGACCAACCGTCGCCGGAGGAAGCCATTCAGATTCTGTATGGACTGCGTGACCGTTACGAAGCGCATCACCGCGTGAAAATTACGGATGAAGCGATCGAGCAGGCTGTGAAATTGTCCGACCGCTACATTACGGACCGCTTCCTGCCGGATAAAGCGATTGACCTGATTGACGAGGCCGGTTCGAAAGTTCGCCTTCATACGTATACCATACCGCCAAATCTGAAAGATCAAGAAGCGCATCTGGAGGACATCCGCAAAGAGAAGGACGCAGCTGTCCAAAGCCAGGAATTCGAGAAAGCTGCAGCGCTGCGCGATACGGAGCAGAAGCTGCGTGAAGAGCTTGAAATTACGAAGAATCAATGGAAAGAAAAACAAGGACGTACCGATTCCGAGGTAACTCCGGAGGATATCGCCGACGTTGTAGCCAACTGGACTGGTATTCCTGTAAATAAACTGAAAGAAGAAGAGACCGAGCGTCTTCTGAATCTGGAAGAAATTCTGCACAGCCGGGTGATCGGTCAAGAGGAAGCGGTCAAAGCGGTCAGCCGTGCGGTTCGCCGGGCACGTGCAGGACTGAAAGATCCGAAGCGGCCAATGGGCTCCTTCATCTTCCTGGGTCCTACCGGGGTAGGTAAAACCGAGCTGGCACGCGCCCTTGCGGAAGCGATGTTCGGAGATGAGAATGCGGTTGTGCGGATCGATATGTCCGAGTACATGGAGAAGCATTCCACATCACGTCTCGTCGGAGCGCCTCCGGGATATGTCGGCTATGAAGAAGGCGGTCAGCTGACCGAGAAGGTCCGCCGCAAACCATATTCCGTTGTGCTGCTCGATGAAATCGAGAAGGCACACCCTGAGGTATTCAACATCTTGCTTCAGGTGCTGGAAGACGGACGCTTGACCGACTCCAAGGGCCGCGTGGTGGACTTCCGCAACACCCTGATCATCCTGACCTCCAACGTGGGAGCGGAAGCCATCAAGAAGAACTCTACGCTTGGCTTTACTGCAGTGACGGATGCAGGTCGCGATTATAACAACATGAAAGGCAAAGTGATGGATGAGCTCAAGAAGAGCTTCCGTCCGGAGTTCTTGAACCGGATTGACGAGATCATCGTGTTCCACTCTCTGGAAGAGAAACACATTGCCCAAATCGTGACATTGATGTCCGATGAGCTGCGTAAACGTCTGAAGGAATTCGAGGTGCATTTCGAGCTCACAGACAAAGCGAAGGCTTTCATTGCGAAGGAAGGATACGATCCGGCCTTCGGTGCACGCCCACTGCGCCGGGCTATCCAGAAGCACATCGAGGATCGCCTCTCCGAGGAGCTGCTGAAAGGTACTGTGGCCAAGGGTGACTCGCTCACCATTGATGAGGCAAATGGCGAGCTGGTTGTACACAAGAACGAGAGCGTCACTGCCGCATCAGCCGAAACGGAATAAGTGTAACTTCAACCCCCGTTGGATTAAAACCAGCGGGGGTTTTTGATTTTATTGTTAATGGAAGATGAAGGTTTTGTATGGGGCAGAGACTTGGATGCTCAGAAGTCATTGAATGCAATGACCGAGGCTGTTTTATCGATAAAATAATTAGGCATATGGATGAATAGCGAATTAAGAAAACAGACCCTCATGTATCAACCCAGCGGAGAGGACGGAATCGTTCTGAAGAAGCGACAGCGTTCGCCTTTAAAACCGGGAAACTACCATAATATCAATTCCAGTCTCCTGGTTTTAACAGCGATCGTAAGAACGATCCGGCAGCGAAGCGGACATGTATGGTTTAACGACCCTTCAAATTCGAAACATCTCGCGTAAAGTTTCCAATTAACCTTTACGTTGAATTATAAGAAATGGTAAACTTTGAGTAATGCCTGATTTTGCAGGGTTTTACGAAATCCGACAAATGATGTGCGACATAAAGGAGACTTACATGGCAAAAACTAAAACGAAATTTTTCTGTACCGAGTGCGGCTATGAAGCGCCTAAATGGTTCGGAAAATGTCCGGGCTGCCAATCATGGAACTCCATGGTAGAAGAGACCGAGACGGTAATCAAGACGCAGGGGATGAATTCCCCTCTTTTTCATAGTAAAGAAAAACCCCTTTCGATCATAAATATAGAAAGCGGTAAAGAACCCAGAATCCAGACGGGCATTGCGGAATTGAACCGCGTGCTCGGCGGCGGGCTTGTTCCGGGCTCGCTGGTGTTAGTCGGCGGTGACCCCGGCATCGGCAAATCCACGCTGCTGCTGCAAGCCTCCAATCGATTGGCCCAGAACGGTATTCGCGTTCTGTACATTTCCGGTGAGGAATCCGTACGCCAGACCAAACTGCGTGCAGATCGGCTCGGGGCGCTGTCTCCGGAGCTGTTTGTCCTGTGTGAAACCAATCTGGAATCGATTGAGGAAGCCATTGAGAACGTGCAACCTGGCTTTGTTGTCATTGACTCCATTCAGACGGTGTATTTGCCGGAGGTAACCAGTGCGCCGGGCAGCGTTTCCCAGGTGCGGGAGTGTACGGCACGCTTCATGCGATTGGCGAAGGTAAAGGGCATAGCGACCGTCCTGGTCGGTCATGTGACCAAGGAAGGCGCTATTGCAGGCCCAAGGATGCTGGAGCACATGGTGGACTGTGTGCTTTATTTTGAAGGAGAGCGTCACCATACTTACCGTTTGCTTCGTGCGGTAAAGAACCGTTTCGGTTCGACGAATGAGATTGGCATTTTTGAGATGGGTGAGGACGGACTTCGGGAAGTCGGGAATCCATCGGAACTGTTTTTATCTGAACGGCCCTTAGGGGTAGCGGGTTCGACCGTTGTTGCAAGCATGGAGGGAACTCGTCCGGTTCTGGTCGAGCTGCAGGCGCTCATCTCCACAACCCACTTCCCGTCCCCGCGCCGGATGGGCACAGGGGTGGACCACCACCGCATGAATTTGATCATTGCCGTGCTGGAGAAAAGGATGGGCATGTACCTGCAAACGCAAGACGCCTATCTGAATGTTGCCGGCGGCGTGAAGCTCGATGAGCCAGCGGTGGATTTGGCCATAGCGGTTAGCATTGCATCCAGCTTCCGCGACATTCCGACCAAGCCGTATGATGTCATCTTTGGCGAGGTTGGCCTGACCGGCGAGGTACGTGCCGTTTCCAGAGCGGAACAAAGGGTAAGGGAAGCCGAGAAGCTGGGCTTTAAGCGCGTACTCATGCCGGAGAAGAGTTTAAAGGGATGGAAGCATCCTAAAGGAATACAAATTATAGGAGTAAACACCGTTGCAGATGCATTAGCGGTTGCGTTAGATTAGGGGGCATACGAAGGTGAAAGAAACGAGCCAACTGGACAAAATGAATGATTTGCTAAAGCTGGTAGCACCGGGAACGCCGTTTCGCGACGGACTGGAGAACGTGCTGCGGGCAAAGACGGGCGCCCTGATCGTTGTGGGCTACAGCCCGGAGGTAATGGAAGTTGTTGACGGCGGCTTCTCCATTAACTGCGATTTTTCGCCAAACTATTTATACGAGCTGGCCAAGATGGACGGCGCCATCATCCTGAGTGAAGACTTGAAACGTATCTTATATGCGAATACCCAGTTGATTCCGGATTCTTCGATCTCTTCCATCGAGACGGGGATACGGCACAGAACAGCGGAGCGGGTAGCGAAACAGACAGGCAAGCTGGTTGTGTCCATCTCGCAGCGCCGAAACATTATTACGCTGTATCAAGGATCGCTGCGGTATGCATTGAAGGAAATCGGCGTAATCTTAACCAAGGCGAATCAGGCTATACAGACCTTGGAGCGATACCGAGTGGTGCTTAATCAATCGCTTACCAACCTCTCGGCATCTGAATTTGAAGAATTGGTCACCATTCCGGAAGTCGTGAATGTGATTCAGCGCGTCGAGATGGTGCTCCGCATCAAGAAGGAGATCAAGCGCTATATCAACGAGCTCGGCAACGAAGGTCGTTTGATCAGCATGCAGATGGATGAGCTTGTAAGCAACATAGAGGAAGAGGCTTGGCTGCTGTATGCGGACTATGCCCGGGAGTACAGCGAGGAGAAGATCCGCGAGATCATTCTTGCGTTGAAGCGTTCAACGGATGAGGAACTGCTGGACATTCACCATATTGTAAGGCTTCTTGGCTATCCGGCTTCCGCCGCTGCTTCGGAGGAAGAAATACTGCCGCGTGGTTACCGGATTTTGAACAAAATCCCGCGCCTTCCGAATGTGATCGTACGTAATCTGGTCGACCAGTTCCATGATTTATCCAGCATTATGATCGCTTCCATCCATGAACTTGATGAAGTGGACGGGATTGGCGAAGTTCGCGCACGGACCATTAAAGAAGGCCTGAAACGATTGCAAGAACAAGTATTCATTGACAGACAAATCTAAAAGACCTACAATCGATGTTCGTACGTAACATTAATGAGGTGAATAAAAAAAATGACGAAATCAATTCCGAATATGTTTACTTTAGGTAATCTGTTTCTCGGAATGATTGGTATCATCTTGGCGACGGAAGGTCGAACGAGTATGGCCGCCATAATGATTATCATTGCCATGCTCCTTGATGGACTGGACGGTCGGGTAGCTCGGGCATTGAATGCCCAAAGCGAGCTCGGCAAGGAACTTGACTCATTATCCGATGTAATATCATTTGGCGTAGCACCGGCACTCATTATGTATACCGTAGCGTTTACGGATATTAATACAGCACTGGCTTGGACAGTGACCGCCATATTTCCGATGTGCGGCGCACTGCGTCTTGCAAGATTTAATGTTCGTCCGGGCATACCGGGATATTTTATCGGCCTGCCGATCCCCGCTGCGGGAGGCGTGCTGGCAACCTTGGCGTTATTCCATGAAGAGATTACAGCAACTTATATGATTATTGCCATATTACTACTTTCTTACCTCATGGTTAGCGCAGTCAAGTATCCGAACTTCAAGAAGATTGGCATTCCGAAAACAGCGATTAAATTTACACCGCTCGTCATCATTGGCGCAGTCATGGTTGCCGTGTTCTTACCAGAGCAGACTTCCAAGCTGATATTCTTGCCATTGGTCCTGTACGCAGGTTATGGCTTGCAACAGAATTTCCGCAGGCTGAACCGCAAAAAACGTCGTAAAAAGGATGATCCCAAATCAGATGAGGCCTTTCAATCCTCTGACCGATAGGACAGATTTGTGACATAATCCAAATAAAAAGCATTTATTTCCCTGCTAGCGCAGCGAGATAAATGCTTTTTTTTGTATGCATGGAGTACCTTGCCGTTACGAACCGTTTTCATGTTAGCGGCTTTACGACAGGTTGAAAATACCCAATGTGGAGCATTTCTGCGACTCCTTGTCAACAACCTCATCCAGTTGAATGTCCAGAAGATTCGCAAGAGCAGACATATAAAATAGGTTGCGGCCAAGCTCGGTGCTTACCGCTTCACGGCAATTCTCGCACAGATGGCCTTCGACGTGCGTGCCAGCTAATTCGCGGGCTGATTCGAGATCAGCGCCCATATCGAAGGATTGCTTCGTGGCGTGGAGCTCGATGCATCCGCATTCTGTGATGGCCTTGGTTACGGCCCGGTTGACTGAAGCATTGCTTTGACCATTTTTAGACAGAACATCCAAGAGACTGCGGTGACGGAGCAACAATTCGGAAACTTGGTCCTGAAAAGCCTGTAAACTAGGAGCGCTCATTTATACATCCACCTCGATATTATGAATTGAGTTCATTATATTCCACTACTTCAGGCGATTTCAACCAATTTCAGGTGTCCGAAGGCGGTCAATTCCATTTGTGAGGTTGATGTAAGTACACGTCAAAGCCTGATGGGGGTAGGCAAAACCGGTAGGATATGGGGATATGGAAATAGGATAAAAAAGCGTCAATAGGCGCACTTTTACAGAAGATAGACTGCATATTTGAGGATGTTTTTCTTGCGATTATCCAATTCATTTGGTTTCACTGAAAACTTTTATCTTAAAAAAGATGGGTCGGCACGATTACGACTTTATAAATTGGACCATACTGGAAAATAGAAGCAAAGATATTTATGTATAAAAAGGAGGTGTGCGGAAGCTCATGGTAAAAAAAGCTATTTTAGCATTTACAGTATTATGCGGAGCATGGGGCGGGTATACGTTATATCATACAATGGAACGGTCTTTCTCAGGGCTCTCGCCTATTTTTGGACAAGGTTTATTTGCAGCGGGAAGCGGAGCCTTCGCGGTGCTTGGAGGATTATTGTTTGGCATGATCGGCGTGCTGTCAGCGGATCGGGTAACGAGATGGCTGCACAGCCTGATCTCTTCGTTCTCCCGGATTCCGATGAATGAGCTGGCTGCGGGTACTGCCGGACTGTTGAGCGGCCTGCTGCTGTCTGTATTGCTGTCACCAGGGTTGTCCTTGCTCGGACAAGCAGGGCAGCTGCTGCAGGTTGGCATTACGCTGCTCGGTGGTTACATCGGGTTTCGCATTGGACTGGAAAAGAAGGATGAACTGGCTTCTCTATGGATGTCGGGCAAGTGGAGTCAAGCTGCTGAGCCTGAGGGCCGGCGCATAGAGGAACATAAAATTTTGGATACGAGTGTTATCATTGACGGGAGAATTGCGGATATTTGCAAGACCGGATTTATCGAAGGAACGATTGTCATTCCTGAGTTTGTTCTGGAGGAGCTTCAGCATATTGCGGATTCCTCAGACCTTCTTAAGCGAAATCGCGGCCGGCGGGGTCTTGATATTTTGAACAAAATCCAGAAAGAGCTGGACGTCAAGGTGCTCATTTATGAAGGGGACTTTGAGGAAATATCCGAAGTCGACAGCAAGCTGGTGAAGCTGGCCAAAGTGCTGCAAGGCAAAGTGGTCACGAATGATTTCAACTTGAATAAGGTATGTGAGCTGCAGGGTGTGTCGGTACTGAACATTAATGATCTCGCCAACGCGGTGAAGCCGGTGGTTCTGCCAGGGGAGGAAATTCTGGTACAGATTATCAAGGACGGCAAGGAGCATGGTCAAGGCGTCGCTTATTTGGATGACGGTACGATGATCGTCGTGGAAGGCGGTCGCGAGTACATCGGCACGATGATGGAGGTGCTCGTTACCAGCGTACTGCAAACCTCAGCGGGCCGGATGATCTTCGCGAAACCAAAACTGTTGGAAAAAGCCCAGTAAAGGGGTATGATGGGGATATACATATCCGCTATTCGTCCGTTTGGGACGTGTTGGGTGAGACAGGAGTTTGGTGCTTGATGAGTAACTTCGGCGCTGTTATTGTAGCGGCGGGAAAAGGAACGAGGATGGGCACCCGGGAGAGCAAGCAGTACTTGGCTCTGAACGGAAAGCCCATTATCGTTCATACGCTTGAAGCATTCAGCAGGATACCATGGCTGCAGGAAATTGTGCTTGTGACGGGGATGGAGGATGTCCCTCGCTGCGAATCCTGGATTCAGGAATACAGTTTGAACAAGGTGTCCGCTGTAATCCCCGGGGGAAGCGAGAGGCAGCAGTCCGTATACCAGGGCATCAAGCAAATTTCTTCAGAGTGGGTAATGATACATGACGGCGTAAGGCCGTTTGTAACGCAAGAGGAAATTGAAGCCTGCCGCGATGCGGCAATCCGTGAGGGCGCCTCGGTACTTGGGGTCCCCGTGAAGGATACGATTAAACAGGTGAACGGTAAGGGGCTGATTACAGGCACCCCGAACCGTCAAAGTCTGTGGGCCGTCCAGACCCCACAGGCTTTTCGTCTTTCCGACCTGCTGTCTGCACATGAGGCTGCTGCGAAGGATGGGTTTACAGGCACTGACGATGCCATGCTGATGGAGCGAGCAGGACATCCGGTAACCGTGGTGGAGGGGAAATACAGCAATATTAAGATCACCACACCGGAGGATCTGGAATATGCAGCTTTTTTAGAGAACCGTAAGGGAGAGGACATGGGATGATTCGAGTAGGACAGGGGTTTGACGTACATCAGCTCGTAGAAGGAAGGCCGTGCATCATCGGAGGTGTCACGATTCCTTATGACAAGGGGCTTCTCGGGCACTCCGATGCCGACGTGCTGCTGCACGCCGTAACGGACGCGATTTTGGGAGCGCTTGGGCTTGGCGACATTGGTCGTCATTTTCCTGATAACGATCCTGCCTTTAAAGACGCCGATAGCCTGAAGCTTTTGGAGCAGGTATGGGTCATGGCGAAGGAACGCGGGTATAGACTTGGTAATATCGATTCTACAATTATTGCGCAGAAGCCGAAGATGGCGCCTTATATTCCGCAGATGGCGGAAGTGATCGCCAAAGCGCTGGATGCCGAGGTGGATCAGGTTAACGTGAAAGCGACCACCACCGAGCAGCTCGGGTTTGCTGGCAGGGGCGAAGGTATCGCCGCGCAATCGGTTGTCTGCCTCGTAAAAGGTATGCTATCATCTTGAAGTATGTGTTCAATAAGGGAGTTTTTTGAGCGAGGAATCTTGAAAGAATAGGGAAGCGGAGGGGTTACAATGACCGGAGAAGTCCGCGTGCGCTATGCACCGAGTCCAACGGGACATTTACATATCGGCAATGCCAGAACGGCATTATTCAATTATTTATTTGCTCGCAAGAACAACGGGAAATTCATTATCCGCATCGAGGATACGGATGTGAAACGCAACGTAGAAGGCGGAGAGCAAAGCCAGCTGAAATACTTGAAGTGGCTGGGCATGGACTGGGATGAGAGCGTGGATGTCGGAGGCGAGTACGGACCTTATCGCCAGACCGAGCGTCTTGATATTTATAAAGAATATTGGCAGGACCTTCTGGATCGCGGGCTTGCTTACCGCTGTTATTGCACGGAGGAAGAGCTGGAGCAGGAGCGGGAAGAGCAGATGGCTCGCGGCGAAACACCGCGCTATTCCGGGAAGCATCGGGATTTGACGGAAGAGCAGCGTCAGGCACTTGAGGCCGAAGGCCGTGTGGCCAGCATCCGCTTCCGCGTTCCGGAAGATCGTATCTACACGTTCGATGACATGGTGAAGGGCACGATTTCGTTTAACAGCAAAGAGACGGGCGACTTCGTCATCGTTAAAAAAGACGGCATTCCTACCTACAATTTCGCTGTAGCTTTGGACGATCATCTGATGAAGATCAGCCATGTGCTCCGCGGGGAGGATCATATCTCCAATACGCCGCGTCAGCTGATGATCTATGAAGCCTTTGGCTGGGAGCCGCCTCAGTTCGGACATATGACCCTGATCGTGGGCGAGGATCATAAGAAGCTGAGCAAGCGTAATGAATCGATTATTCAGTTCATTGAGCAGTATGACCAGCTTGGCTATTTGCCTGAAGCGCTGTTCAACTTCATCTCGCTGCTTGGCTGGTCTCCGGAAGGGGAAGAGGAAGTGTTCTCCCAAGAGCAGTTGATCTCGATCTTTGATGAGCATCGATTATCCAAGAGCCCTGCGGTATTCGATACGAACAAGCTGGCTCATCTGAACAACACGTATATCAAGAATGCGGATCCGGAACGGATTGCCGATCTAGCCATTCCGCATTTGCAGAAAGCCAGCCGCTTGCCGTCCGAGCTTACGGCCGAGCAAGAGGAATGGGCACGCGCGCTCGTGGCGCTCTATCAGGAGCAGTTGACTGCTGCTTCGGATATCGTGGATCTGTCGGAAGTGTTCTTCCGCACACATCTGGAGCTGGATGCCGAAGGGATTGAAGTGATGGGCGGCGAGCAGGTGCCCGCCGTATTGTCGGCATTCCTTGCGAAGATCGAGCAGTCGGATGAGTTTAACGCTCCGAAGATTGCGGCACTGATCAAGGAAGTCCAGAAGGAGACCGGATTTAAGGGCAAACAGCTCTTTATGCCGATCCGCGTAGCCTTGACGGGACAAACCCATGGCCGGGACCTGAACCAGACGATTTGGCTGCTTGGCAGGGATCGCGTGCTTGACCGTTTGCGTTCTCAGATCAAGGGCGCATAATTCGGGCGCTTCCTCGATAAACGTTCCTTGTCAGCCCGTATATCATCAGTTATAATTACACCAAACTATAAGTGAAATATTCTTTGATCTAGGTTAGGTAGCAACAACTCATACGGAGAAGCAGCGGAGAGGACGGAATTGTGCTGTAGAAGCGAAGCGTTCGCCTTTGTCTTCCGATTTCCACCTATGTGATATCGTTAAAGAAATCGGAAGGCAACAGCGATCGGAAGCACAATCCGTCAGCGCAGCGTTCTATAGAGCGTTGTTTCCCTCACCTAGATCAACAAATATAAACGTACAAAAGCTACGATCAGGAGAAGTACGCGTAAAACAGGCACGTTCCAGAGAGGACAATCGGCAGAAGACAAGGACCACTTGAATTTGCCGGCTGAGAGTTGTCCCGTCGCCTGCAGCGGAAATGCACCTGTGAGCTGCATGGTTGAAGCGAACACAATCGTTAGATCATGCCGGTCGTCTGCCGTTAATGACATGAAGAGAATCGGTAGAATCCGTCCCTGTCGAAGGGAGGAGGCTTGTGCCGGTTCTAAGCAGAGTGGAACCGCGGTCTAGCGCCTCTGCAGCGATAAGCTGCAGGGGCGTTTTTTATTTACAGGAATAACGATGGATGGCAAGTTGCATGCGCGATTGGAAGAGGGGAAAGAGGGAGCGTTCATGTTTAAACAGATGAAATCGGATATTCGGACAGTGTTCGAGAATGACCCGGCTGCCCGGGGACTTTTTGAAGTGGTATTCACCTACTCGGGGCTTCACGCACTGTGGGCGCACCGGGTAGCTCATGCATTATTTAAGCGGCGATGGTATACGCTGGCCCGGTTGATCTCCCAGTTCAGCCGGTTTATGACAGGGATTGAGATTCATCCGGGAGCCCGTATCGGGCATCGGCTGTTCATAGACCATGGGATGGGGGTTGTCATTGGAGAGACCTGTGAGATTGGGGATGACGTGGTGATCTACCAAGGGGTTACGCTTGGTGGAACCGGTAAGGAGAAAGGCAAGCGGCACCCGACCATCGGCAACAACGTGGTCATCGGATCGGGGGCGAAAGTGCTAGGTTCCTTTACGATTGGGGATAACTGTAACATTGGTTCCAATGCAGTCGTACTAAGACCAGTCCCCCAAAACAGCACCGTTGTCGGCAATCCGGGAAAAATCGTGAAACAGAACGGGGAGCGGGTGCGCGACCGGCTGGATCACACGAATCTGCCCGATCCGATTGTGGATATGCTGCGTTCAATGCAGAAGGAGATCGATCAGCTCCGGGCGGAGCTTCATGAGAGCAAACGAAACCAGCCTAAAGGCATGGTATCCGAGGTCGTTGTGTCTTCGGCCAAAGAAGAGTAAACCCGTAAGCCGTGAAGGAACAATAAGCGATGGAATGAAAGGATTGAGATGATACCCTATGGCACTTCAAATCTATAACACGTTAACCCGTATGAAAGAAACGTTTGTTGCTCAGGAACCTGGAAAGGTAAAGATCTACGTGTGCGGTCCTACCGTGTACGATTATATCCATATCGGGAATGCCCGTCCGATGATCTTTTTCGACGTGGTTCGAGCTTATTTTGAGAATCAGGGTAATGATGTGAATTACGTGGTGAACTTTACGGATGTGGATGACAAAATGATCCGGAAAGCGGAGCAAACCGGGACTACCGTTCCGGAGGTTGCGGATAAGTTTATACACGCCTATTACGAGGATCTGGACGGTCTTGGCATACCAAGAGCGACATTAAATCCGCGGGTAACGGACAATATGGAGAGCATTATCGAATTCATCCAGGAACTCATTGACCGCGACTTTGCTTATGAGAACGGGGGAGATGTCTTCTACCGGACTCGCAAATTTGACGATTACGGCAAGCTGTCCCAGCAAAATCTCGATGAGCTGCAATTCGGTATCCGGATTGAAGTGGATAAGCGGAAAGAAAACCCGGAGGACTTCGTGCTATGGAAAGCTGCGAAGCCCGGAGAGATCTACTGGAGCAGCCCTTGGGGCGACGGCCGCCCGGGCTGGCATATTGAGTGCTCCGCCATGGCCCGTCGTTATCTCGGGGATACGCTGGATATCCATGGCGGCGGTCAAGACCTGCAGTTTCCGCACCATGAATGCGAAGTGGCGCAGTCCGAGGCGCTGACAGGCAAACCGCTGGCGAACTATTGGATGCACAATGGTTATATCCGCATCAATAACGAGAAAATGTCGAAATCGCTAGGTAATGGTGTATTGGTTAAGGAACTTCGTGAACAATATACAAAAGAAGCTGTCCGCTATTTCATGTTGTCCACCCACTACCGCAACCCGCTGAATTATAGCGATGAGGTGATGGAGCAGGCACAGAACAGCGTGGAACGTCTGGCGAATGCGGCGGCTAATGTCGAGCATCGATTGAGTACCGCGATCGGTTCGAAGGACGGTAACGTAAGCCAGGAAGTTGCGGATAAAATATCGGCCGTCCTTGTCGAATTCCACCAGAAAATGCAGGATGATTTCAACACGCCGGATGCCATCACCGCCATGTTCCAATGGGCCAGCGAGGCGAATCAGCTGCTGAAGGAAGCTTCGATTCCTGCGGCTGACCTGCATGAAGTGCTGCGTGCTTTCAACGAAATGAACGGCGTGCTGCGCATCGTAAATACAGGCACGGATGAATTGCTGGATGAGGAGATTGAAGCTCTGATTGCCGAACGTATCGAAGCCCGGAAGAATAAAAACTGGGCGCGAGCGGATGAAATCCGCGACAAGCTGGCGGACGAAGGCATCGTGCTTGAGGATACGGCGCAAGGTATGCGCTGGCGGCGTAAATGAGCGGGCCTGAGCATCATGATCCCGCAGTAGGCTGGTTCGGTTTTCCGCCGTCGAAGCCGGCCCGGTTAATCCCGCCCATCGTGCTTGCCTATATCGGAGATGCCATTTATGAGGTGGCGGTGCGGCAGTTTTTGATATCAAGAGCGAATCTCCGCCCCCATCACTTGCACCGGACAGCAACAGGATTTGTGTCGGCGAAGGCACAGAGCCGAATATTGGCTTATCTGGATCCGGAGCTGACGGAAGAAGAACGCGATGTTGTGCGTCAAGGACGCAATGCCAAATCAGGCAGCATCCCCAAAAATGCCGACGTGCTCGAATATCGGCATGCAACGGCATTTGAGACGCTCGTTGGGTATTTATATTATACGGGGGAGCAGGATCGTCTCCGCGAGCTCATTGGGAAGAGCATCGAGTTTATTGAGGGGTCTGTTAAATAGACCGTCAGGCAATAGAGCATCAACATTGAAACGATACAGCCGGTGTTTCTCAAGGGGGACGCCGGCTGATATGCAGGAGGAGACCTACATGTTGCAAGAAGAGGAAGTAGTAGCTGGTAAGCACTCCGTAACGGAAGCGCTCAAATCAGGACGTACGATCAATAAAATATGGATTGCCGAAAATGCGCAAAAACATCTGACCCTGCCGATCATCGCGGAAGCGAAGAAACTGGGCATTGTCATTCAGCATGTGGACAAACGCAAGCTGGATCAGATGGTTCCAGGGGTACAGCATCAAGGCGTGGTTGCCCAAGCGGCACCGTATGCCTATGTGGAAGTGGAAGATTTGCTGAAGGTTGCGGAGGAAAAGGGCGAACCGCCTTTCTTGCTGCTGCTTGACGAGATCGAGGATCCGCACAATCTGGGCTCGATTCTCCGTACGGCAGACTGCACGGGTGCTCATGGCGTCATACTGCCTAAGCGCAGATCCGCACAAGTAACGGCGACGGTATCCAAAACATCTGCTGGCGCAGTAGAGTATGTACCCGTAGCCAGAGTGACCAATCTGGGCCAAACCATCGATCAGCTGAAGGAAATGGGCGTGTGGGTTGTCGGGACGGTCGTTGATGCTGTTCAGGAATTGTATGACACTGAGGTTTTTGACGGGCCGGTTGCTATCGTTATCGGTAATGAAAGTAAAGGAATGGGGCGTCTGATCCGTGAAAAATGCGATGTGCTTGTGAAACTGCCGATGGCCGGAAAAATCAACTCGCTTAACGCCTCGGTTGCCGCAGGTGTCGTTATGTACGAAGTGCTTCGCCGTCGCCGCCTTCAAGGTTAGCAATGATGGCCGATTGGCGGGATGTGCTGCTGGTCGACGGTTATAATATGATCGGCGGCTGGCCATATCTTGCGAAGCTCGCCAATAGCAGCATGCATGATGCGCGAGACCTGCTGCTGGAGAAATTAGCGGATTACCAGGCGTATTCCGGCCTCAGAGTCGTGGTGATTTTTGACGCATACCGGGTCCCTGGGCTGGGGAAATCCTACACGCAAGGCAAGGTTCAGGTGTTTTTTACTAAGGAAAAAGAAACCGCAGATGAGTGCATTGAACGACTAGTCGGAGAGTTCAGCCACCGCCGGCGAAAAATTTATGTGGCGACCAGCGATTTAATTGAGCAGCATGTGATTTTTGCTCGGGGAGCACTCAGGTTGTCCGCCCGGGAATTGCTAAACGAAGTGGAACAGAGCGAGCGCGAAGTGAAGCAGAAAATAACGAAAGAGCAGACCAAGAGCCGGAATACACTTGACGGGAAGTTGCCGCCGGATGTGAGACAGATGTTCGAGCGCTGGCGAAGGGAATAGAACTGTTTTACACAATAGGGACGAAAGGTCGGCTCATTTGGAGAATGAAAACGGTATATGAATCTACGAAAAAGTTTACATTAAATGTTATTATCGGTCTATTTTAGGTAGAACGTGGTTGACGGTCTAGTAGACATCATATATACTTGTCATATATTTCAAGCGAGTGACGGGCTACCGTGCGTTCCGGGCCGGAGGGATTCTATTGAGTGTGGACCTCAAGGAAGTCATGTTGTCAGGGTATGATGTGATAAGCGATGAAGACATTGTCGAGGCGGTCCGCGAGGGTGATAGCGGGGCGCTGGAGTATTTGATCAATAAATACCGGAATTTTGTACGTGCTAAAGCCCGCTCCTATTTTCTGATTGGTGCTGACCGGGAAGATATTGTCCAGGAAGGCATGATCGGGCTGTACAAGGCAATTCGTGATTTTAAAGGGGATAAGCTGTCTTCGTTCAAGGCCTTTGCCGAGCTCTGCATTACTAGACAGATCATTACGGCAATTAAGACCGCTACGAGACAGAAGCATATTCCGCTCAATTCGTATGTCTCATTGGACAAGCCGATTTATGATGAGGATTCGGACCGTACACTGTTGGATGTCATTTGTGGCACTGCGGTAAGCGATCCGGAGGAACTGATTATTAATCAAGAGGAATTTGTCGGCCTGGAAGACAAGATGTCAGAAATCTTAAGCGATCTGGAACGGAAAGTCCTGATGCTCTATTTGGACGGTCGATCCTATCAAGAGATTGCGGTAGATTTAAGGCGTCATGTAAAATCGATTGACAATGCACTCCAGCGGGTAAAGCGCAAGCTTGAACGTTATCTGGAAGTCAGGGATAATTAATAGCAAGTGTCGGATAAGAAGCAGAAGGCTCAATCAGAGCCTTTTTTTAATTGCCTGATTGCTTTTTAAATCAGGATGGCCGGCGAAGGATCTCCGTATACTTTGTCGCCATTATTTTTAGTTGGCAGACAGGATAGGACGATAATCAAGGATGTCCATTTTCGCAAAAGCAAAATGTGTAATATTTGGTGTTTCATCTGTTGAAAGATTGAACATACTGGATATAGACTAAATGCTATGCAGGATGGACAAAGACTGTGAAACGCCACAGTTTTTTACAGCGAGGTGTTTACAATATTCCGGGGACGAATTCCCTGGTCTAGCTGGCAATGGCATTTATTGCAGCCCACAATCAGAGAGAAAAAGGCTTGAAATGGCGCTACCCTTGTGATAAAGTGTTTTAGGTAGGCCTAAATTCGCGTGTTTTATGAATGGATCGTTGTTACAGTTTTTGGAACAACGGTTTTATTCATCTCGCAGAAATAACCGAGTTTCGATGAGAACAAGGTTGTTTCTACTAGGATCAATATCGATTCTTCTGACAAAGAAGGACGTCTTCGGGAGGTGCACATCATGCGGGTAATTATCACTTTGGCTTGTACAAGCTGCAAACAAAGAAACTACACAACCACCAAAAACAAGCGAAATCACCCCGACCGCATGGAGATGAAGAAATTTTGCAAGTTCTGTAACGAGCAAACTCCTCATCGCGAAACCAGATAGTTTTCTTTTGGAGGTGTAGTCGGCGTGAAACGTGGTTTCAAGTCTCTGTTTTCCTTTTTCTCTGAAAGCTGGGCGGAACTTAAAAAAGTTCGCTGGCCCAATCGTAAAGAACTGACGAACTATACTTTAATTGTTCTCGGCACCATAGTGTTTGTCACGATTTATTTTTGGGTTGTAGACATCGGTATTTCCGCTGTGATCGAAGCGATAATTTAGAAGGGTCCCAGGTGGCTTGATATGGAAAAAAGATGGTACGTAGTTCATACCTACTCTGGGTATGAGAATAAAGTCAAAGCCAATTTGGAAAAACGTGTCGAGTCCATGGGCATGGAGGACAAAATATTCCGCGTTCTTGTTCCGATGGAAGAAGAAATCGTAAACAAAGACGGCAAGAAAAAAACCGTCATGCGTAAAGTTTACCCGGGATATGTCTTGGTCGAAATGATTCAGACCGATGATTCTTGGTATGTTGTCCGCAATACACCAGGAGTGACCGGTTTTGTTGGTTCGACAGGGTCCGGTTCTAAACCGACGCCTTTGCTTCCAGAAGAAGTAGAACAGATTCTGAAGCATATGGGCATGGAAGAGCCGAAACCGAAGATCGAATTCGACATCAAGGAATCCGTTCGTATCAAGGTTGGTCCTTTTGCGAATTTTGTGGGCTCCGTGGAAGAGATTTTGGCTGAAAAGAGCAAGTTGAAAGTTCACGTCAACATGTTTGGACGGGAAACCCCGCTGGAGTTGGATTATACTCAAGTGGAGAAGATTTAATTCTTCAGGTTTCTTGTGGGAGGGCGTGTCAAAGCGTCCGCTACCACTATTGATGCAAGGAGGTGTCAACCATGGCTAAGAAAGTTATCAAGATTGTGAAACTGCAGATTCCTGCAGGTAAAGCGAATCCGGCTCCTCCAGTAGGTCCTGCATTGGGTCAAGCGGGTGTCAACATCATGGCATTCTGTAAAGAATTCAACGCACGTACTGCTGATCAAGCTGGTCTGATCATTCCGGTTGAAATTTCGGTGTTTGAAGATCGTTCCTTTACATTCATCACTAAAACTCCACCGGCTGCTGTTCTGCTTCGCGTGGCTGCTAAGATCGAAAAAGGATCCGGCGAGCCTAACAAGAAGAAAGTGGCTACTGTTAAGCGTGACGCTGTTCGTCAAATCGCTGAAACAAAAATGCCTGACCTGAACGCTGCATCTGTTGAAGCTGCAATGAAGATGGTAGAAGGTACTGCCCGTAGTATGGGTATCACAATCGAAGACTAATTGTCTCTCGATTGAAACCGAACGAGGTTCGGATTATGTGGGAGGAATTTCCGCTAACACCACAAAGGAGGAAAACAAACATGGCTAAACACGGTAAGAAATACGTTGAAGCTGCGAAGCTGATTGACAGCGAAGCAACTTATGAGCCTTTGGAAGCTGTAGAGCTTGTGAAGAAGGCTGCAACTGCCAAATTCGACGAAACTGTTGAAGCGGCTGTACGTTTGGGTGTAGACCCACGTAAACAAGACCAGGCTGTTCGTGGTGTTGTTGTCTTGCCTCACGGCACAGGTAAAACACAACGCGTTCTGGTATTTGCAAAAGGTGAAAAAGCGAAAGAGGCAGAAGCAGCTGGCGCTGATTTTGTTGGCGATCAAGACATGATCAACAAAATTCAACAAGGCTGGTTCGAGTTTGATGTCTGCGTAGCTACACCTGATATGATGAGTGAAGTCGGTAAACTTGGCCGTCTGCTCGGTGGTAAAGGCCTGATGCCTAACCCTAAAGCTGGTACGGTTACATTCGATGTTGCTAAGGCTGTTCAAGAAATCAAAGCCGGTAAAATCGAGTACCGTCTGGACAAAGCAGGTCAAATTCACGCGCCAATCGGTAAAGTGTCTTTCGATGCAGCTCAATTGAATGAGAACCTTAAAGCTCTCATCGATGCATTGAATCGTGCGAAACCAGCTGCTGCTAAAGGTGTTTACCTGAAAGGTATCGCTGTTTCCTCGACTATGGGACCAAGCGCTCGCGTGAACACAACCGTTTACAGATAATATTACCATTGACTTTGGTCAATGAAGTTTGATATTATGTAACAGTTGTGAGTCTTCGAGACTGACCCTTAAAGTTGAATATGCTTACCGTAGACAGTAGGTGCCCTAAGCAGGCTTAATTTCCTACCGAGGTGTTATGATAGAACGTCAACAATTTGTCCGGTTACACCGGCCAAATGATGATTCATCAGGCCTTCGTGATTCTACGGAGGCTTTTTTAGTGCCCGTAGGAAGAGCGGAGAGCTTGGTGCTCTTACGCTACTAATACAACCAGGAGGTGTAATCATTGGCAAACGCAAAAGTGATCCAAGCGAAACAAGAAGCGGTTGATGTCGTTGCTGCTAAACTGCGCGAAAGCGTATCGACAGTAGTTGCTGACTATCGCGGACTGAACGTTGCGCAAGTAACTGAACTTCGTAAACAGCTTCGTGAAGCTGGCGTCGAGTTCCAAGTACTGAAAAACACACTGCTTCGCCGTGCAACTGCGGCAGCAGAGCTGTCTGATCTGGACGAAGTCCTGACTGGTCCAACAGCTGTTGCATTTGGTACCAATGACGCTGTCGCTCCAGCAAAAATCCTTAACGATTTTGCTAAGAAAAACGACGCGTTGAAATTGAAAGGCGGCGTAGTAGAAGGCCGTGTAATCGGAGAGAGCGAAATCAAAGCTCTGGCAGAACTTCCGTCCCGCGAAGGTCTCCTCTCCATGCTCCTCAGCGTGCTTCAAGCTCCAGTGCGCAACTTCGCGCTTGCAGTTAAAGCTGTTGCTGAGAAGGAAGAACAAGGCGCATAAGCTTTGTCTTGCTGAAGCTGTGTAACAACAACTATAAAATCTTAATAATAAATGGAGGTTCAACTTAAATGAGCAAAGAGCAAATCTTGGAAGCAATTAAAGGTATGTCTGTTCTGGAACTGAACGATCTTGTAAAAGCAATCGAAGAAGAATTTGGTGTAACTGCTGCAGCTCCAGTAGCTGTTGTAGGTGGCGCTGGTGCAGCTGAAGCTGCTGAGCAATCCGAATTTGACGTAATCCTGACTAGCGCAGGCGCGTCCAAAATCAACGTAATCAAAGTGGTTCGCGAAATCACAGGTCTTGGCTTGAAAGAAGCAAAAGAACTGGTTGACAACGCTCCAAAACCATTGAAAGAAAAAGTAGCTAAAGAAGAAGCAGAAGCTGTTAAAGCTAAATTGGAAGAAGCAGGCGCATCCGTAGAAGTTAAGTAATTAGCTTCTTGAGATTCACGTCAGCAAGAATCAAACCCCTTGAATATTTGTTCAAGGGGTTTGTTATTGTGGCGGGGAGACCACAAGGTACTGATTCTCCGCAACTAAGGTTATACTGAAATTAGAGCGCTTAAGAGTGAAATATCTTAGGCGGGTAGACTTTGATTCAAGACGGAGGAAATGATGCCGAATCAACATTATTACTCGAATCAGCCGGAAATTGCTCATGACCGTAAGGAGTTAAAGACGGAGCTTCGGGGGCAGACTTTCAACTTTATCAGTGACGCGGGCGTATTCTCTAAGAGTGGCGTGGATTATGGCAGCAAGGTATTAATAGAGGCTATGGATTTTAACCAGCATGCCCAAGTGTTGGATGTAGGCTGTGGATATGGTCCGATCGGTCTGTCGGCGGCAAGAATGGCTGCGCAAGGACATGTGACGATGATCGACATCAATAGCCGCGCTGTCGAATTAGCCAAGGAGAATGCGAAACGTAATAGTATATCCAATGTGACCATCTTGGAGAGCGATTTGTTTGCCGCGGTTCAGGATCAGCAATTTGACGTGGTTCTAACCAATCCGCCGATCCGTGCCGGGAAAGAGACGGTACATGCTATATTCGAAGAATCGTGGAAGCATTTGCGTGAGAATGGGCAACTGTGGGTTGTGATTCAGAAGAAGCAAGGCGCACCTTCAGCGAAAGCGAAACTGGAGAGTTTATTTCATCAGGTTGAAGAAGTAACGAAGGATAAAGGATACCGGATATTCAGAGCGACTAAATCTTCTTAAAATAGTTCGACTAGGCTGTTGACTTGGGTATGCTGGTATGGTATTATTATAAAATGTCAGTATTAGGATGGTCTCTTTGTCTTTAGTTGGCTGAAATGTCAAGACTTAATGTGTGGAAAGATGCATAAAGTCGATCATATTGACGTATAATATGTACATTTTGGGCAAATCTACAGGATATGAGATGATTATCATAACCATGGATAAGCTGCTCTTTTTTCGAAAAGGTATTCGATAAGGGCTTTTCTCTATTTATGGGAGTGTCCTCTGTATGTTCCATTATAGTGTTACAAACAGAGGTTCGCAATGAAATTTTTAAAGTGAGTAGACATGAGGGGTGAGTTTAAGTTGGCAGGACATCTTGTTCAATATGGTCGACGCACTCGGCGAAGTTATGCTCGTATTAACGAGGTACTCGAAGTTCCGAACCTGATTGAAATCCAACAAAAATCTTATGAATGGTTTTTGGAGGAAGGACTCCGCGAAATGTTCCAGGACATCTCGCCGATTCAGGATTTCACAGGTAATTTGGTACTAGAGTTCATTGACTACAGCCTTGGAGAACCGAAATACACCGTCGATGACGCGAAAGAACGCGACGTTACTTATGCGGCGCCGCTCCGCGTGAAAGTCCGGCTCATTAACAAGGAGACCGGAGAGGTCAAGGAGCAGGAAGTGTTCATGGGAGACTTCCCGTTAATGACGGAAACCGGAACATTCATTATCAATGGTGCCGAACGGGTTATTGTCAGCCAGTTGGTTCGCTCTCCCAGCGTCTATTTCAGCACAAAAGTGGATAAAAACGGTAAGACGACGTACACTGCAACAGTTATCCCTAACCGCGGCGCTTGGCTTGAACTGGAGATGGACGCGAAGGACATTATCTATGTCCGGATCGACCGTACCCGTAAAATCCCTGTAACGGTACTTTTACGTGCACTTGGTTTTGGTACAGATGCCGAGATTTTGGATCTTCTGGGCAATGATGAATATATTCAAAATACGCTGGATAAAGACAACACCGACTCCACGGAAAAAGCGCTCATCGAAATCTATGAACGTCTTCGTCCGGGTGAGCCGCCAACACTAGAGAATGCGAAGAGCCTTCTTGTTGCCCGTTTCTTCGATCCGAAGCGTTATGATTTGGCTAACGTTGGTCGTTACAAGATCAACAAGAAGCTTCATATTAAGAACCGTCTCTTTAATCAACGTTTGGCAGAGAGTTTGATAGACATCGATACGGGTGAGATCATTGCAGAAGCTGGTCAAACCGTTGACCGTCGTCTTTTGGACGAGATCATGCCTTATCTTGAGAAGAGCGTAGGCTTTAAGAATTATCATGTTACCGGCGGTGTGATGGACAGCGAGGATATCCCGCTGCAAACGATCGATGTATTCTCTCCAATCGAGGATGCAAAAGTCGTGAAGGTCATCGCGAACGCAAACATTGATAAATCCGTGAAGCACATTACGCAGGCGGATATCATTTCTTCTATCAGCTACTTCATCAACTTGCTGCATGGAATCGGCAATACGGATGATATCGATCACCTGGGTAACCGTCGTCTGCGTTCTGTAGGCGAATTGCTTCAAAATCAGTTCCGTATCGGTTTGTCCCGGATGGAACGTGTCGTTCGTGAAAGAATGTCGATTCAGGATGCTAATGTGATTACGCCGCAGGCGCTCATCAACATACGTCCGGTTATCGCATCGATTAAAGAGTTCTTCGGCAGCTCCCAGCTATCCCAGTTCATGGATCAGACCAACCCGCTTGCGGAACTGACGCATAAACGTCGTCTGTCTGCTCTCGGACCCGGCGGTTTGACGCGTGAGCGTGCGGGCTTTGAAGTGCGGGACGTTCACCACAGTCACTATGGCCGTATGTGTCCGATCGAGACGCCGGAGGGACCGAACATCGGTCTGATCAACTCCTTGTCGACGTTTGCGCGCATCAACGAATATGGCTTCATTGAAGCTCCGTATCGTTGGGTGGATCCGAAGACCGGTAAAGTAACGGACCAAATCGATTACCTGACTGCAGACGAAGAGGATAACTATATCGTTGCCCAGGCGAACGCCGAGCTTAACGAAGATGGTACCTTCACTGACGAAATGGTTATCGTCCGTTATAACAAGCAATCCGATAACATCCTTCCTATGCCGAGCGACCGTGTAGACTACATGGACGTTTCGCCGAAGCAGGTAGTGTCGGTAGCGACGGCGCTCATTCCGTTCCTTGAGAACGATGACTCCAACCGCGCGCTGATGGGATCCAACATGCAGCGGCAGGCTGTTCCACTTCTTATTCCTAAAGCTCCGCTGGTCGGAACTGGAATGGAACACAAGTCTGCAAAAGACTCCGGTGTATGTATTGTGTCCAAACATGACGGGATTATTGAACGTTCATCCGCTAATGAAATCTGGGTCCGCCGTGTGGAAAATGTCGACGGACAAGAAGTCAAAGGCGATCTTATTAAACATAAATTACACAAATTTATGCGTTCGAACCAAGGAACATGCATCAATCAGCGTCCAATCGTTAAACGCGGCGATGTCATCAAAAAAGGTGATATTCTCGCAGACGGTCCATCCACGGAGATGGGCGAATTGGCACTGGGCCGCAACGTCGTTGTGGCGTTCATGACTTGGGAAGGTTACAACTACGAGGATGCGATTCTTCTCTCCGAGAAACTGGTCAAAGAGGATGTGTACACTTCGATTCATATCGAGGAGTACGAATCCGAAGCTCGTGACACGAAGCTCGGACCAGAAGAAATTACGCGTGATATTCCTAACGTAGGGGAAGAAGCACTGAAGAACCTTGACGAGCGCGGAATTATCCGCATCGGTGCCGAAATCAGCGCCGGAGACATCCTCGTGGGTAAGGTAACGCCTAAGGGTGTAACCGAACTGACGGCAGAAGAGCGTCTCCTGCATGCGATCTTTGGTGAGAAGGCTCGCGAAGTGCGCGATACCTCGCTGCGCGTTCCTCACGGTAGTGACGGGATCATTGTGGATGTGAAGGTGTTTACACGTGAGAACGGTGACGAATTGCCGCCGGGCGTTAACCAACTGGTTCGCGTTTACATCGCACAGAAACGTAAAATTTCCGAAGGTGACAAAATGGCCGGACGTCACGGTAACAAAGGTGTCGTTGCCCGTATTTTGCCTGAAGAAGATATGCCGTTCCTGCCAGATGGCACACCGGTTCAAGTTGTATTGAACCCTCTAGGGGTTCCATCACGGATGAACATCGGTCAGGTGCTCGAGGTTCACTTGGGTATGGCCGCGCTCCAGCTCGGCATTCACGTGGCTTCACCGGTATTTGACGGCGCAAGCGAGTATGACGTGTTTGATACGATGGAAGAAGCAGGCATGCAGCGCAATGGTAAGACCGTGTTGTACGACGGACGGACGGGTGAACGTTTTGAACGTGAAGTTACCGTCGGCGTCATGCATATGATCAAACTCGCGCACATGGTTGATGATAAAATTCACGCCCGTTCTACGGGACCATACTCACTCGTTACGCAGCAGCCGCTGGGTGGTAAAGCTCAGTTCGGTGGACAGCGCTTCGGTGAGATGGAAGTATGGGCACTTGAAGCTTACGGTGCTGCCTATACGCTGCAAGAAATTCTTACCGTCAAGTCGGATGACGTGGTCGGCCGGGTGAAAACCTACGAATCCATCGTCAAGGGCGAGAACGTTCCGGAACCGGGTGTTCCTGAATCGTTCAAGGTATTGATTAAAGAGCTTCAGTCTCTCGGTATGGATGTCAAAATCCTGAGCGAGAATGAAGAGGAAATCGAGATGAAAGAACTCGACGACGAAGACGATGCTCAAGGTGATAAACTGAGCCTTAACTTGGAAGGCACTGAAGTCGGAGTGGAATAACGGTCAATCATTCACCCCCGTCGGCTTATAGGTCGGCGGTGGTGTTATGGTCGTATAGCACATAAATAGGACTAGGTTGAGGAGGGTTGCTCCTTGTTGGACGTTAACAATTTTGAGTACATGAAAATCGGTCTTGCTTCACCGGAAAAAATTCGCTCTTGGTCTCGCGGAGAGGTGAAGAAGCCGGAAACGATTAACTACCGTACATTGAAGCCGGAGAAAGAAGGCCTGTTCTGTGAGCGGATTTTCGGTCCGCAGAAGGACTGGGAATGTCATTGCGGTAAGTATAAGCGTGTCCGTTATAAGGGAGTAGTCTGCGATCGCTGTGGCGTTGAAGTAACACGCGCTAAAGTCCGTCGTGAACGGATGGGCCATATCGAGCTTGCGGCTCCTGTATCGCATATTTGGTATTTCAAAGGGATTCCAAGCCGTATGGGTCTGGCTCTGGATATGTCCCCAAGATCTCTTGAGGAGATCATTTACTTCGCATCTTATGTTGTAACCGATCCAGGAGATACACCGCTGGAGAAGAAGCAGCTGTTGTCCGAGAAGGAATACCGCAGCTACCGTGAAAAGTACGGCTACGGATTCCAAGCAGGCATGGGTGCTGAAGCGGTTAAGAAGCTTCTTCAAGACATCGATGTTGACAAAGAGCTTGAGTTCCTTAAAGAAGAACTGCGCACTGCACAGGGTCAACGCCGCAACCGGGCCATCAAACGCCTGGAAGTGATTGAGGCGTTCCGTAACTCCGGCAACAATCCGGAGTGGATGATCATGGATGTGCTGCCAGTCATTCCACCGGAGCTTCGTCCGATGGTTCAACTTGATGGTGGACGCTTTGCGACCTCCGACTTGAACGATCTGTACCGTCGCGTTATTAACCGGAACAACCGTCTGAAAAGATTGCTGGATCTCGGTGCGCCGGATATTATCGTACAGAACGAGAAGCGCATGCTGCAGGAAGCTGTCGATGCACTGATCGATAACGGCCGTCGCGGTCGTCCGGTCACAGGTCCTGGTAACCGTCCGCTTAAATCCCTCAGCCACATGCTGAAAGGTAAACAAGGACGTTTCCGTCAGAACTTGCTCGGTAAACGGGTTGACTATTCTGGTCGTTCCGTTATCGTTGTAGGTCCTTACCTGAAAATGTACCAATGCGGTCTGCCTAAGAAAATGGCGCTTGAGCTCTTCAAGCCGTTCGTTATGAAAGAATTGGTCAACAAAGGCCTTGCACATAATATCAAGAGTGCGAAGCGCAAAGTAGAACGTGTAAGTCCAGAAGTATGGGATGTGCTCGAAGAGGTTATTAAAGAGCATCCGGTTCTTCTGAACCGTGCACCGACGCTTCACAGACTCGGTATCCAAGCATTTGAACCGATTCTGGTTGAGGGCCATGCGATCCGTCTTCATCCGCTCGTATGTACAGCATATAACGCTGACTTTGACGGTGACCAAATGGCGGTTCACGTTCCTTTGTCTGCCGAAGCTCAAGCTGAAGCGCGTCTTTTGATGCTGGCATCGGGTAACATTCTGAACCCGAAAGACGGTAAGCCAGTTGTTACGCCTTCTCAGGATATGGTACTGGGTTCCTTCTATCTCACGATGGATAACAAGGAAGAGAAAGGTACCGGCATGATTCTGGGCAGCGTGAACGAAGCAGTTTCCGCTTATCAGCGTGAAGCAGCTGGTCTGCATGCACGCGTAGCGATTCCGGTTAAAGCCCTGGGCAAAACATGCTTTACGGAAAAACAGCAGAATGCGATGTTGGTTACGACGATCGGCCGGATTATCTTTAACGAGATTTTCCCTGCCAGCTTCCCTTATATCAATGAAGCGACTCGTACGAACCTGCTGCAAGGTACGCCTGAGAAGTATTTCGTATATGAGAAGGGTGCAGATATTCAAAAAGTGATCCAAGAACTGCCAATCAGCGGTGCTGTTGGTAAGGAATATCTGGGTTCCATCATTGCACGCTGCTTTGAAACGTACCATACAACCGAAACCTCTGTGATTTTGGATAAAATCAAGCAGATCGGTTTCACATACTCTACTCGTGCTGGCGTAACCGTTGCGGTATCCGACGTTATCGTACCTGACGAGAAGAATGAAATTCTGAAAGAGTCCGACGAGAAGGTTAAAGTGGTAACGAACCAATATCGCCGCGGCTTGATTACGAATGAAGAACGTTATGACCGTGTTATCGATATCTGGTCCAAGACCAAAGACGATATTACGGATGTACTCATGAAATCGATGGACCGCTTTAACTCCATCATGCTCATGGTGGATTCCAAAGCACGGGGTAACAAATCGCAGATCACTCAGCTCGGTGGTATGCGGGGTCTGATGGCGAACCCGTCGGGTCGTATCATCGAACTCCCAATCAAATCGAACTTCCGTGAAGGACTGACGGTACTCGAGTACTTCCTGTCCACGCACGGTGCGCGTAAAGGTCTTGCCGATACAGCGCTTCGTACCGCTGACTCCGGTTACTTGACTCGTCGACTTGTTGACGTGGCCCAGGATGTTATCGTTCGCGAAGATGAGTGCAGCACGGATAAAGGCTTTACTGTTAGCCGTATTCAGGACGGTAAAGAGGTTATCGAGGATCTCTATGACCGTATCGAGGGACGTTATGCCTTTGAAACCGTTCGTCATCCGGAAACGAAAGAGATCATCGTGAATCGCAACGAATTGATTGACTCCGACAAAGCTGAGGAAATCGTAGCAGCTGGTGTTGAGAAGCTGCAAATTCGTTCCATCTTGAGCTGCCGTGCACGTTATGGCGTCTGCAAAAAATGTTATGGTCGTAACCTGGCTACTGGTAAGCATGTTGAGATTGGTGAAGCGGTTGGCATTATCGCAGCTCAATCCATCGGCGAACCGGGAACACAGCTCACGATGCGTACGTTCCACACAGGCGGCGTTGCCGGTGATGATATTACACAAGGTCTTCCGCGTATCCAGGAGCTCTTTGAAGCCCGTAATCCTAAAGGTCAAGCGACCATTAGTGAGATTGATGGTGTGGTTAAAGAAATCCGCGAAACGAAGGACCGTCGTGAAATCGAAATTCAAGGTGAAGCTGAAACTAAGGTTTACGCAGTTACCTACGGTTCCCGTCTGCGCGTAAGCGAAGGCAAGCACATTGAAGCCGGGGATGAACTCACCGATGGTTCCATTGATCCGAAGGAAATGCTTCGCATCAAAGGTATCCGTGGTGTGCAGAACTACATCCTTCAGGAAGTACAACGCGTATACCGTAACCAAGGCGTAGAAATTAACGATAAGCACGTTGAAGTTATGATCAGACAGATGCTGCGTAAATTCCGTATCGTTGATGCGGGAGATACGAACCTGTTGCCAGGCTCCTTCGTGGATATGCATGAATATGAGACAGCCAATAAAGACGCTATTCTCTCCGGAAAAGAACCAGCGGTTGCCAAACCGGTTCTCCTCGGAATTACAAAAGCATCTCTCGAAACCGATTCGTTCTTGTCAGCGGCCTCCTTCCAGGAGACAACTCGCGTGTTGACTGACGCTGCAATCAAAGGTAAAGTCGATCAACTGCTTGGTCTGAAAGAGAATGTTATCATTGGTAAGCTGATCCCTGCGGGAACGGGTATGAACCGATATCGCAGCGTGAAGTTCGCGGGACAAAACGATGTGAATGACGAAAGTCAGGAACTCGAAACAGCTTCTATAGATTAAGAGACAGTCAGGTGACGGGGAGATTTTCGCGTCGTAAGATGCTGAATTTCTCCGTCCCAATGTTTCTTTTTCCTGATTTAATAGCTTGACATCGCTTAGGGCAGATGCTAATATAGCAAAGGTGCGTGAATAGTTTCTTTGTTCCCTGTTCTTTTGGAGGAATGACTTGTGTCTAATGATAAAGGATTACAGGATGCACACATCAAGATTGGCACCAAACAAACGATGAAGGCCGTTGAATCCGGTTTGGCTGCAGAGGTTTATGTGGCTGAAGATTGCGACCAACGTTTGATTTCAAAAGTCGTATCCGAGTGTGATAAGAATGGTGTGCATATCAACTATGTACCCACGATGATAGAGCTTGGAGAAGCATGCGGTATTGAAGTTGGTGCAGCTATGGTAGCTGTCTTGAAATCATGATTTGAGAAATCGTTTTTGTTGGAGAAGGCGTTACTTCTCTCGGCAAAAACTTTTCATTTGTCCTTTTATGAACCGCCTGGGTCTGTGGACTTAAACGGGGTTGTAATTAGGATGATAAATACGGGAAGGGGGTGGCTAGCATGCCAACAATTAACCAACTGGTTCGCAAGGGCCGTCAAGCTAAAGTTTACAAATCGAAATCTCCAGCTCTTCAAAAAGGTTTTAACGCTTTGAAACGTGAGGAGACCGACTTGAGCGCTCCGCAAAAACGCGGTGTATGCACTCGTGTAGGCACAATGACGCCGAAAAAACCGAACTCCGCACTTCGTAAATATGCTCGTGTTCGCTTGACGAACCGCATTGAGGTGACGGCTTACATTCCGGGTATCGGACATAACTTGCAAGAGCACAGTGTTGTATTGGTTCGCGGTGGACGGGTAAAAGACCTTCCGGGTGTACGTTACCATATCGTTCGCGGCGCACTTGATACCGCTGGTGTAAACAACCGGATGCAAGCTCGTTCCAAATACGGCACGAAGCGTCCTAAAGCAAAAAGCTAATTGATGCTCATGTTTTCGTAACATGACTCATGACTGAAGAAAGGGGGATATCCATGCCACGCAAAGGTCCAGTAACTAAAAGAGACGTGCTGCCAGATCCAGTGTATAACAGCAAGCTGGTAACTCGTCTGATCAACCGCATCATGTTGGATGGTAAAAGAGGTGTTGCTCAAAGCATCCTTTACAATTCGTTCAACATCATCAAGGAACGTACTGGTAATGATCCGATGGAAGTGTTTGAAGCAGCTATCAAGAACATCATGCCAGTATTGGAAGTTAAAGCTCGTCGTGTCGGTGGTGCTAACTACCAGGTTCCAATCGAAGTTAAACCAGAGAGACGTACATCCCTTGGATTACGTTGGCTCGTAAACTACTCCCGCAACCGCGGCGAGAAAACCATGGAAGAGCGTTTGGCGGCTGAGATCATCGATGCTTCCAACAACACAGGCGCTTCCGTTAAGAAACGCGAAGATACACACAAAATGGCTGAAGCGAACAAAGCGTTTGCTCACTACCGTTGGTAGGATTCAGCAACTAATTTTACACTTTAATTTTGAAGGGAGACTATTCGCATGGCGACAAGAGAGTTCTCCTTGAAAAATACACGTAATATCGGGATCATGGCGCATATTGATGCTGGTAAAACGACCACAACAGAGCGGATTTTGTTCTACACAGGCCGTACTCATAAAATCGGTGAAACCCATGAGGGTTCCGCTACTATGGACTGGATGGAGCAAGAGCAGGAGCGCGGAATTACCATTACTTCCGCCGCGACTACCGCTTCTTGGAAGGGTCACCGCGTTAATATTATCGACACCCCGGGGCACGTTGACTTCACAGTAGAAGTTGAACGTTCCCTTCGTGTATTGGATGGGGCAGTAGGTGTATTCAGTGCGAAAGAGGGCGTAGAACCTCAGTCGGAGACGGTTTGGAGACAAGCAGACCGTTACGGTGTACCGCGGATCGCATACGTAAACAAAATGGATATTATCGGTGCCGACTACTTGAACGTAGTTAAAGATATGAGAGAGCGTCTGCAAGCGAACGCGGTAGCGATTCAGCTTCCGATCGGTGCAGAGAATGATTTCATTGGCATCATCGATGTTATCGAGGAAAAAGCCTTTATGTATAAGGATGACCTTGGTCAAAACATCGAAGAAACCGAAATTCCAGCAGAATTCAAGGATCAAGTGGAAGAGCTTCGCAACGAGCTTGTTGAGAAGGTAGCAGAACTTGACGAAGACTTGACAATGAAATATCTTGAAGGTGAAGAAATCACCATAGCTGAGTTGAAAGCTGCTCTGCGTAAAGGTGTTGTCGAAGTTAAGATCTTCCCAGTTATCTGTGGATCTTCTTACCGTAACAAAGGCGTTCAGTTGATGCTTGATGCCGTAATCGATTATTTGCCGGCTCCAACTGATGTTCCAGACATCAAGGGTACCCATGAAGATGGAACTGAAGCTATCCGGCATTCTTCCGATGAAGAGCCGTTCTCGGCTTTGGCATTCAAAATCGCTACGGACCCTTATGTTGGTAAGCTGACATTCTTCCGCGTATATTCCGGTGTACTGCAATCCGGCTCTTACGTACTGAATGCAACTAAAGGTAAGCGTGAGCGCATTGGTCGTATCCTTCAAATGCATGCGAACAGCCGTCAAGAAATTTCCGAAGTATTCGCCGGAGATATCGCAGCTGCCGTAGGTTTGAAAGATACGGGTACAGGTGATACACTATGTGATGAGAAGGACCCGGTTATCTTGGAGTCCATGAACTTCCCTGATCCGGTTATCGAAATCGCAGTTGAGCCTAAAACAAAAGCTGACCAAGATAAATTGGGTGTGGCTCTCGGTAAGTTGACTGAAGAGGATCCAACTCTTCGTGCACATACTGATGAAGAAACAGGCCAAACGATCCTGGCAGGTATGGGTGAGCTTCACTTGGACATCATCATCGACCGTATGCGTCGCGAGTTCAAGGTAGAAACTAACGTGGGTAAACCACAGGTAGCTTACCGCGAAACATTCCGTGCACCAGCTCGCGTTGAAGGTAAATTCGTTCGTCAGTCCGGTGGTCGTGGACAATACGGTCACGTATGGGTTGAGTTCGAACCTCTGGAAGCAGGTAGCGGTAACCAATTCGAGAGCAAGGTTGTCGGTGGTTCTGTACCAAGAGAATACATTGGTCCAGCTCAACAAGGTATTGAAGAGCAAATGAAGAACGGTGTACTCGCCGGCTTCCCGCTTGTTGACGTTAAAGCAACCATCGTCGACGGTTCATACCATGATGTTGACTCCAATGAAATGGCGTTTAAAATCGCCGGTTCCATGGCTTTGAAAGCAGCTAAAGACAAGTGTAAGCCTGTCCTGCTCGAGCCTATTATGAAAGTTGAAGTTACCGTGCCTGAGGAATACATGGGCGACGTAATGGGTATGCTGAACTCCCGCCGTGGACGTATCGAAGGTATGGACTCCCGTGGTGGTACTCAAATTATCCGTGCGAAAGTACCTCTTTCCGAAATGTTCGGTTACTCCACTACCCTTCGCTCCGGTACACAAGGACGCGGTGTGTTCTCCATGGAACTCTCCCACTACGAAGAAGTTCCTAAGAATATCTCCGATGAAATTGTGTCCAAGATCAAAGGCGGAGAGTAATAACGTTTTACCTGCTGGATAGGAGGCGGGACCAACATCCCGTTAACTCCGCTTCCGGCCCAACATATATATCCCCTTAAGGAGGAATTGTTCAAATGGCAAAGGCTAAATACGAACGTACGAAACCCCATGTTAACATCGGTACTATCGGTCACGTTGACCATGGTAAAACAACTTTGACAGCTGCAATCACATCTGTATTGTCCAAAACTTACGGTGGTGCTGCAATGTCTTTCGATCAAATTGACAAAGCTCCAGAAGAGCGCGAACGCGGTATCACAATCTCTACTTCCCACGTAGAGTATGAAACTGACGCTCGTCACTATGCGCACGTTGACTGCCCAGGTCACGCTGACTATGTTAAAAACATGATCACTGGTGCAGCTCAAATGGACGGAGCAATCCTGGTTGTATCCGCAGCTGACGGCCCAATGCCGCAAACTCGTGAGCACATCCTGTTGTCCCGCCAAGTAGGCGTTCCTTACATCGTTGTATTCTTGAACAAATGCGACATGGTTGAAGACGAAGAGCTCTTGGAATTGGTTGAGATGGAAGTTCGCGACCTGCTGAACGAGTATGACTTCCCAGGCGACGACACTCCGATCACTCGTGGTTCCGCTCGTGAAGCTCTGCAAAACCCAGATGGCGAATGGGCACAAAAAATCGTTGAAATGTTCAAAACAATCGACGAGTACATCCCATTGCCTGAGCGCGACACTGACAAGCCTTTCTTGATGCCTGTCGAGGACGTATTCTCCATCACTGGTCGTGGTACCGTTGCTACAGGTCGTGTAGAGCGTGGTACGATCAAAGTTGGTGACGAGATCGAAATCGTTGGTATCGCTGAAGAAACTAAGAAATCCGTTGTTACGGGCGTTGAGATGTTCCGTAAATTGCTGGATTCCGCACAAGCTGGAGACAACATCGGTGCATTGCTTCGTGGTGTTGAGCGTACTCAAATCGAGCGCGGTCAAGTACTTGCTAAGCCTGCTTCCGTTAAACCACACACAGAATTCACAGCTCAAGTATATGTACTGAGCAAAGAAGAAGGCGGACGTCATAAGCCTTTCTTCACTGGCTACCGTCCACAGTTCTACTTCCGTACTACGGACGTAACTGGTGTGATCAACTTGCCAGAGGGTTCTGAAATGGTTATGCCTGGTGATAACATCACTGTAACGGTTAACCTGATCAACCCAATCGCGATTGAAGAAGGAACTAAGTTCTCCATTCGTGAAGGCGGCCGTACCGTAGGTGCTGGTTCCGTTGCTTCCATCATTAAATAATTAAGGCTTACGAATAGCCTTGAATATAGCAACAGTGTATTGTAACGAGCAACAATGTGATGTCCTGATAAAAGAGTCTGATCCTTTGGATCAGGCTCTTTTCTTTAGGGATCAGCCCCAATAATCTGATTACATTCTCTGATGGATATCAGTTATTTAATTCGAAACTTTCTATTATATAGAATAGAGAGTGCGTTACAATATGATATGCGAAAAGCGATGAAATCTATTAGCCAAGTTCTGCAACCTTCGGTTAAAGATGTAAATACATAAAATTATGAATTAGTGCTTGCAATACGCCTATCTTTTATATATAATAGTGAATGTTGTTCTGCGACGTTGCGATGATGTGAGAGGTTACCGACACACCCGGCCCCTTTGCCATGAGGTGGGTGGTTGGAAAATTTTCGCGGAGTATGTCCGATACCAAATTGGGCGATAGAAGGAGGGAATAAAATGGCAAAGCAAAAAATTCGTATTCGCTTGAAAGCATACGACCACAGAGTTCTTGATCAATCCGCTGAGAAAATTGTTGAGACAGCAAAACGTTCGGGTGCTGGTGTATCCGGTCCGATCCCGCTTCCAACTGAGAAACAAATAATTACCATTCTCCGTGCGGTGCACAAGTATAAGGATTCTCGGGAACAGTTCGAAATGCGTACACATAAACGCTTGATCGACATCGTGAACCCGACTCCACAAACTGTGGATGCCTTGATGCGCTTGGACCTGCCGTCCGGTGTAGATATCGAAATCAAACTGTAAGCATTGCATAATGAATTAGAGAAGAGAAAAGAGGTGTCAACATGAAAGGTATCTTAGGTAGAAAGCTCGGAATGACTCAAGTGTTTACCCCTGAGGGTGTTGTAATTCCTGTAACGGTTATCGAAGCAGGTCCTTGTGTTGTTCTTCAAAAGAAAGATCTGGAAAACGACGGATACGAAGCGATTCAAGTCGGTTTCTCTGATAAGAAAGAGAACAGATCTAACAAACCAGAAGCAGGCCATGCGAAAAAAGCAAACACTGCGCCTAAGCGCTACGTTCGCGAAATTCGCGGTGTTGACCTCGCGAGTGTCGAGGTTGGACAAGAGCTGAAGGCTGATGTCTTCGCAGAAGGCGAATTTGTTGACGTAACGGGTATTTCCAAAGGTAAAGGTTTCCAAGGTGTAATCAAACGTTGGGGCCAAAGCCGCGGACCAATGTCTCACGGTTCCCGTTATCACCGTAGACCAGGTTCCATGGGTTCGATCCAGGCAAACCGTGTTCCTAAAGGAAAACGCCTGCCAGGTCACATGGGCAATGAGACAGTTACGATTCAAAAGCTCGAGGTTGTCAAAGTCGACACAGAGCGTAACGTAATCCTTGTTAAAGGCTCCATACCTGGACCTAAAAAAGGTTTCGTTCAAATCAAAGAAACGGTGAAGAAATAATCGCCTGAAGAAAGGAGGAACAAAGAATGCCTAAAGTAGCACTTTATAATGTCAGCGGTAGCCAAGTTGGCGAAGTAGAATTGAATGAAGCTGTGTTCGGCATCGAGCCGAACGTACACGTACTGCACAGTGCAGTATTGTTGCAGCGCGCTTCCCTTCGTCGTGGTACCCACAAAGTAAAAGGACGTTCTGAAGTACGCGGCGGCGGACGTAAGCCTTGGAAACAAAAAGGTACTGGCCGTGCTCGTCAAGGTTCGATCCGTTCTCCACAATGGAAAGGCGGCGGTGTGGTATTTGGACCAACTCCGCGCAGCTACACGTTTAAACTTCCTAAGAAAGTTCGTCGTTTGGCTATCAAATCCGCATTGTCTTCCAAAGTGATTGACAACGCAATTATCGTATTGGATCAATTGACGCTGAATACGCCGAAAACGAAAGAGTTTGCTAACATCCTTAGCAACCTGAAAATAGGCCGTAAAGCTCTGATCGTTGCTCCAAGCTATGATGATAATGTAGCCCTTTCCGCACGTAATATTCCTGGTGTGAAATTCGTAGCGGCTGACGGCATTAATGTTCTTGACGTAATGTCGTACGATCAACTGATCATTACGAAGGAAGCAGTTCAGAAGGTAGAGGAGGTGCTCGCGTAATGAAAGACCCACGCGATATAATCAAGCGCCCGGTGATCACGGAACGTACGGCTGACTACATGGCAGAGCTGAAATATGCTTTTGAAGTGGATATCCGCGCTAACAAGACCGAGATCAAGCAAGCTGTCGAATCTATTTTTAAAGTTAAAGTATCGAACGTGAATACGATGCGTGTCCCTGCTAAACCAAAGCGTTATGGCCGTTATTCCGGTTACACAACCGAATGGAAAAAGGCGATCGTGACTTTGGCTCCAGACAGCAAACCGCTCGAGTTCTTTGAATCGGTTGAATAAGAATTTCTTAAGTAAGGAGGGAAAATTCAGTGCCTATTAAAAAGTATAAACCGACATCCCCGGCTCGACGCAACATGTCCGTGTCGACTTTCGAAGAAATCACCACGAATCAGCCGGAGAAATCGTTGCTGGCTCCGCTGAGCAAAACAGCTGGCCGTAACAACCAAGGTAAAATTACAGTTCGTCACCATGGCGGCGGACACAAGCGTAAATACCGTATCATCGACTTCAAACGGAATAAAGACGGCATTCCAGGTCGCGTTGCTACAATCGAATACGACCCGAACCGTACTTCCAACATCGCTCTGATTCACTATGTAGATGGTGAAAAGCGTTATATCATCGCTCCTAAAGGTCTGAAAGTTGGAGACCAAGTAGTATCTGGAGTAGGTGCTGACATCAAGATTGGTAACTCACTTCCACTGGAAAACATTCCGGTAGGTACCGTTATCCACAACATCGAATTGAAACCAGGTAAAGGCGGACAATTGGTTCGTGCTGCTGGTACAGAAGCTCAACTTCTCGGTAAAGAAGATAAGTACGTAACTGTTCGTCTTTCTTCCGGTGAAGTTCGCCGCATCCTGAAAGTTTGCCGTGCAACCATCGGTTCTGTGGGTAACCAAGACCATGAGTTGATCAAAATCGGTAAAGCTGGTCGTAGCCGCTGGCTTGGACAACGTCCTGAAGTACGTGGTGTGGTAATGAACCCTAACGATCACCCTCACGGTGGTGGTGAAGGCCGCGCTCCAATCGGACGTAAATCGCCTATGTCTCCATGGGGTAAACCAACCCTTGGTTACAAAACACGTAAAAAAGGTAAAGCTTCTGACAAATATATCGTTCGCCGCCGCACGAAGTAATGCGCGATTGTGCATAACTTCGTGACAGGCTCGAAGGTAACGAGACAATTTGGTGAAGGGAGGATTTCAATATGAGCCGTAGTTTGAAAAAAGGACCTTTTATTGACGGATATCTGCTCAAAAAAGTGGAGGACATGAACAGCGCAAGCAAAAAGGCTGTGATCAAAACCTGGTCCCGCCGCTCCACTATTTTCCCGCAATTTATCGGTCACACGTTCGGAGTATACGATGGCCGTAAACATGTACCTGTATATGTAACAGAGGACATGGTAGGACACAAGTTGGGTGAGTTCGCTCCAACTCGTACTTACAAAGGTCATGAAGATGATAAGAAAACAAGAAGATAATTAATGAAGCTCTTTGTTTGAGAGGAGGTTAAACATATGGAAGCAAAAGCACATGCTAGATCGATTCGTATTGCTCCTCGTAAAGCTCAACTCGTTGTTGACTTGATCCGCGGTAAGCAAGTGGGCGAAGCGATCGCAATTCTTCGTCACACTCCGAAAGCTGCATCTCCGGTTGTTGAGAAGCTTTTGAACTCGGCTATCGCAAACGCTGAGCATAACTACTCTTTGGATGTAACTAAATTGGTTGTGACGCAAGCTTATGTCAACCAGGGACCGACTATGAAACGTTTCCGCCCGCGTGCGATGGGACGTGCAAGCCGGATCAATAAACGCACCAGCCACATTACTTTGGTGGTAGCTGAAAAATAAGGAGGGAAAACGTGTGGGCCAAAAGGTAAATCCAGTAGGACTCCGTATCGGTATTATCCGTGATTGGGAATCCAAATGGTATGCAGGCAAAGACTTCGGTGATCTTTTGCTGGAAGACGTGAAAATCCGTGAATACCTGAAAAATAAATTGAAAGACTCCGCTGTATCTCGTATCGAAATCGAGAGAGCGGCTAATCGTGTGAACGTGACGATCCACACTGCGAAGCCTGGTATGGTTATCGGTAAAGGTGGTTCCGAAGTAGAAGTACTGCGCGGACAAGTGACTAAAATTGCCGGCGGTAAAAAAGTTCACATCAACATTTCTGAAATTAAAAACCCTGAACTGGACGCTATTCTTGTTGCTGAAAGCATTGCACAACAGTTGGAACGTCGTGTGTCTTTCCGTCGTGCACTGAAACAAGCGATTCAAAGAACTATGCGCTCTGGAGCTAAAGGGATTAAAACATCGGTCAGCGGACGTCTTGGCGGAGCCGAGATTGCTCGTACGGAAGGCTACAGTGAAGGAACTGTTCCACTTCATACGCTTCGTGCAGACATCGACTATGGTACAGCAGAAGCGCATACGACTTACGGCCGTATCGGCGTGAAAGTATGGATCTATCGTGGAGAGGTTCTTCCTACGGCTAAGAAACAAGCTGCTCAGGAAGGAGGCAACTAATCATGTTGGTACCAAAACGTGTAAAACACCGCAAACAACAGCGCGGCCATATGAGAGGTCAAGCTAAAGGCGGTACTGAACTGAACTTCGGCGAATTCGGTCTGCAAGCTACAGAACCAGGCTGGATCACGAACCGTCAGATCGAAGCTGCTCGTATCGCGATGACTCGTTACATTCGTCGTGGCGGTAAAGTATGGATCAAGATTTTCCCAGATAAGCCGATTACTCAAAAGCCTCTTGAAGTGCGGATGGGTAGCGGTAAAGGTAACGTAGAGAAATGGGTTGCCGTTGTAAAACCAGGCAAGATCATGTTTGAACTTGGAGGCGTGTCCGAGGAAATCGCCCGCGAAGCGATGCGTCTCGCCGCTCACAAGCTGCCTGTTAAAACGAAGTTTGTGAAACGAGAAGAAGTGGGTGGTGAAGCAAATGAAAGCTAATGAACTGCGCAACTTAACCACTGCAGAAATCGAGCAAAAAATCGCCGGATTTAAAGAGGAACTCTTTAACCTCCGTTTTCAATTGGCCACAGGCCAGCTTGACAACCCGACTCGGATCCGTGACGTTCGCAAAGAAATAGCTCGTGCTAAAACCGTTATCCGTGAAAGAGAACTTGGGATTAGTTAATGAAACGGAACTCACTGTTCTGAATTCAGGAAGGAGGCTAACAAATGAGCGAAGAACGCAATGCTCGTAAAGTGCAAATTGGTAAAGTTGTCAGCGATAAAATGGATAAAACCATTGTTGTAGCTGTTGAAACTTATAAGAAGCATGACTTGTATCACAAACGCATTAAATACACGAAAAAATTTAAAGCGCATGATGAGAACAATCAAGCTCAAATCGGAGATACCGTTAAAATCATGGAAACTCGCCCTCTCTCCAAAGACAAGCGCTGGAGATTGGTAGAAGTGGTTGAAAAAGCGGTTATCATCTAAGATATGATCAGTTTTTGATGGAAGGAGGAAATTTAAATGATTCAACCATTTACACGTTTAGCTGTTGCTGACAACTCCGGTGCGAAGGAACTGATGTGTATCCGCGTATTGGGTGGTACTGGTCGTCGTACAGCTCAAATCGGTGATTTGATCGTATGTTCCGTCAAACAAGCAACACCAGGCGGCGTTGTCAAAAAGGGTGATGTAGTAAGAGCGGTAGTCGTTCGTACGAAGCGTTCTGTACGTCGTAAAGACGGATCCTACATCTCATTTGACGAGAATGCAGCTGTTGTTGTTAAAGACGACAGAAGCCCACGCGGAACTCGTATTTTCGGACCAGTTGCTCGCGAACTTCGCGAAAGAGACTACATGAAAATCGTTTCCTTGGCTCCGGAAGTAATCTAAATAACACCCCAAAAAGTGACGTAACTTTTCGGGAACCCGATAAATAGTTGAACTGGCTAGTCATAGGAGGTGTAACGAATGCCTAAAGTGAAAAAAGATCTGGAATCCCATAGCAACAAACTGCACGTGAAAAAGGATGATACTGTTATCGTCATCAGCGGTAAAGACAAAGGCAAAAAAGGCCGTGTCATCGCAGCGTACCCTCGTGAAAATCGTGTTTTGGTTGAAGGTGTGAACATGATCAAGAAGCACCAGAAGCCAAACCAAATGAACCCACAAGGCGGTATCATCGAGAAGGAAGCTCCGATCCATGTATCGAACGTTATGCACGTTGATCCGAAGAGCGGAAAAGTAACCCGTATCGGTTACAAAGTACTGGACAACGGTAAAAAAGTTCGCGTAGCAAAAAGATCCGGAGAAGTTATCGATAAATAAGACGGTTTAGAAAGGAGGTCCTTGAATCATGGCAGCAAGAATGAAAGAACGTTTTTTGAACGAAGTAACTCCTGCTCTGATGCAGAAGTTTAGCTATAAGACAGTAATGCAAGTACCAAAAATCGAGAAGGTTGTCGTCAACATGGGTGTAGGTGACGCTGTAGCTAACTCGAAGGTGCTTGATTCCGCTGTGAACGACATGCAGCTGATTGCTGGTCAAAAACCGGTTATCACCCGTGCGAAGAAATCCATCGCGGGATTCAAACTGCGTGAGAACATGCCTATCGGTGTGAAGGTAACACTGCGCGGTGAGCGTATGTACTACTTCCTCGACAAGCTGTTCAACGTTACACTTCCACGTGTACGTGACTTTCAAGGCGTGTCCACGAAAGCATTTGACGGACGCGGTAACTATACGCTCGGTCTGAAAGAGCAACTCATTTTCCCTGAAATTGAGTATGACAAAGTGGATAAAGTTCGCGGTATGGACATCGTTATCGTAACGACAGCTAAAACCGACGAAGAATCCCGTGAACTGCTTGCTCAACTGGGCATGCCTTTCGCGAAATAAGACGGTTGTCCTTTTCTCCGAAACTATTTAGGAGGTGTCAGGCTAAGTGGCAAAAACTTCGATGAAAGTTAAACAACAACGTACACCGAAATATAAAGTACGGGCATATACCCGTTGTGAACGTTGTGGTCGCCCACATTCGGTACTGCAGAAGTTTAAAATTTGCAGAATTTGTTTCCGTGAATTAGCTTATAAAGGCCAGATTCCTGGCGTGAAAAAAGCAAGCTGGTAAGAAGTTTATAAACGGGAAGGAGGTTTATCCTACATGACTATGTCCGATCCAATTGCAGATATGCTAACTCGTATTCGTAACGCGAACACGGTTCGCCACGAAACAGTAGAAATGCCTGCTTCGACGATTAAAAAACAAATCGCTGACATTTTGAAGCGTGAAGGCTTCATCCGTGATGCAGAGTTTGTGGAAGACAATAAACAAGGGATCATTCGTGTATTCCTGAAATATGGTTCCAACAACGAACGTGTAATCACAGGTCTGAAAAGAATCAGCAAACCAGGTCTTCGCGTTTACACGAAGAGCAACGAAGTACCTCGCGTACTTGGTGGTTTGGGTATTGCGATCATCTCCACGTCTAAGGGAGTTATGACCGACAAAGAAGCTCGTCAATCCAAAGCTGGCGGAGAAGTTCTCTGCTACGTATGGTAATCAACGTCACAAGATAGGAGGTGTAATGAATGTCCCGTATTGGTCGTAAACCAATTGCTATTCCTAACGGTGTGGAAGTCACACTGGATAACACTGTAATCACTGTAAAAGGACCTAAAGGTACCTTGACTCGTGAACTGCATAAAGACATGCAAATTACAGTAGAAAACAACGAGATCAATGTTGTTCGTCCTTCCGACAACAAAACACATCGCTCTCTTCACGGCACGACCCGCAGCGTTGTCTCAAATATGGTCAACGGTGTAACTGAAGGATTCTCGAAAAACCTTGAGTTGGTAGGTGTCGGGTACCGTGCAAGCAAAACCGGAGATAAAATCGTTCTGAACGTGGGTTACTCCCACCCAGTTGAAATTACACCGGAAGCTGGTATCGAATTCGAAGTACCAACAAACACAAAAATCACCGTTCGCGGTATCGATAAAGAGCGCGTAGGTGCATACGCAGCTAAGATCCGTTCCGTACGTGAGCCTGAGCCATACAAAGGTAAAGGTATTAAATACGAAGGTGAACGCATTATCCGTAAGGAAGGTAAAGCTGGTAAGAAGAAATAAGTTAGCTAACCGGGGTCTCACCTGGTGGATAACTTACTTCTTCTCCCATACTTACCCGATGCGTCTAAAAGCGAAGCTCTTAAGGCAAAACTGAAGGGAGGAAATGGAAACATGATCACGAAACAAGACAAGAACAAAGCTCGTCTGAAAAGACACCTGCGTGTCCGTAAGAAAATCCAAGGCACAGCAGAACGTCCACGTCTGAACGTGTTCCGTTCTTCGAAACACATCTATGCTCAATTGATCGACGATGTGGCTGGCGTGACTTTGGCATCAGCTTCTACGTTGGATAAAGAATTGGCTACTGATATCAAGAACGGCGGAAGCGTTGAATCCGCTCGTAAAGTCGGCGAACTCGTTGCAAAACGTGCTGCAGACAAAGGTTACAAAGTGATCGTATTCGATCGCGGTGGATACTTGTATCATGGACGTATTCAAGCACTTGCAGAGGCAGCTCGCGAGGCAGGCCTTGAATTCTAAGATATTTTCAAAAGGAGGTAAACGACTTGCGTGTAGATCCTAACACTTTAGAACTGACTGAAAGAGTAGTAAACATTAACCGCGTTGCTAAAGTTGTAAAAGGCGGACGTCGCTTTAGCTTTAGCGCACTGGTAGTTGTCGGTGATGGCAAAGGTTGGGTAGGAGCAGGTATCGGTAAAGCAGGCGAAGTACCGGATGCAATCCGCAAAGGTATTGAAGATGCTAAGAAAAACCTGATTCACATTCCACTTGTTGGAACAACTATTCCTCACCTCGTAACAGGTCACTTCGGAGCAGGCCGAGTATTGTTGAAGCCGGCATCTGAAGGTACTGGAGTTATCGCTGGCGGACCGGTTCGTGCAGTACTTGAACTGGCTGGCGTAGGCGACATTTTGACAAAATCTCTAGGTTCTTCGAACTCCATGAACATGGTCAATGCGACTTTGGAGGGATTGTCCCGCCTGAAGCGTGTTGAAGATGTTGCCAAGCTTCGCGGCAAATCCGTCGAAGAGCTGTTGGGTTAAGGAGGGAATCTCATGGCTAAACTTGAAATCACCCTCGTACGCAGCGTGATTGGTCGTCCAGAGGATCAGCGTGCAACCGTGAAAACACTCGGACTTCGTAAACTCAACCATTCCGTGGTTCAAAGCGACAATGCTGCAATTCGCGGAATGATCAAGAAAGTAAATCACCTGGTTTCTGTTAAAGAAATCGAAGGTTAATCCCGGGCAACGTATTCCCGGACATATTAAGGAGGTGCAACGAACGATGAAGTTACATGAGCTGAGCCCAGCACCTGGATCCCGCAAAGAGCGCAAGCGCGTTGGACGCGGTACTAGTAGTGGTACGGGTAAAACATCGGGTCGCGGTCACAAAGGACAAAACTCTCGTTCCGGCGGTGGTGTACGTCCAGGCTTCGAAGGTGGACAGAACCCATTGTACCGTCGTCTTCCGAAGCGCGGTTTCGTAAACCCAACTCGGAAAGAGTACGCGATTGTGAACATCGAAGAACTTAACAGCTTTGCAGCAGGTACTGAAGTGACTCCAGAAGTTTTGGTTGAGAGCGGTATTGTTAACAATACAAAGAGCGGAATCAAAATTCTTGGCAACGGTGAAGTTACCGTTTCTTTGACTGTAAAAGCTAATAAGTTTTCTCAATCTGCGGTAGAGAAGATCGAGGCTGCCGGCGGTAAAACCGAGGTGATCTAATGTTTAAGACCCTGAAAAATATATGGCGTGTGGATGACCTTCGCAAGCGTATTTTGTTCACCTTATTCGTTCTGATCATCTTCCGTATTGGATCATTTGTTCCAGTTCCCGGCGTTAACAAAGATGTTTTTACCCAGACGAATCAGGCAGGCAATGAGTTGTTCGGTCTTCTTAACACGTTCTCGGGGGGCGCACTATCGCAGTTTTCGATCTTCGCCCTTTCGATATTTCCATATATTACTTCGTCCATTATCGTGCAGTTGTTGTCGATGGACGTCATTCCAAAGTTTGCGGAATGGAACAAACAAGGGGAACACGGGAAGAAGCAGTTGGCTCAAATTACTCGTTATGGTACGGTAATATTGGGATTGATTCAGGCGTTCGGTATGTCTGTCGGGTTTAACCGCCTGTATGGCATGGATATGGTGCCTGGAGCAACCACTATCGACTTTGTCGTGATCGCAATTGTGCTTACCGCAGGTACATCATTCTTGATGTGGCTCGGCGAACAGATTACGGAACGCGGAATCGGTAACGGTATTTCGATCATTATCTTTGGTGGTATCGCTGCTGGTATTCCAATGCACATTCGGACAACGATCGAATCGAATTTCATTCAGGATGGTCAAGTGTTTATGAACATTCTGAAGGGTGTTATCATCCTTCTGATTTTGATTTTGATCATTACCGGTGTTGTATTCATTCAGCAAGGTATCCGTAAAATTCCGGTTCAATACGCGAAGCGTGTTGTAGGAAACAAAATGTACGGCGGACAGAACACACACATTCCACTCAAGATTAACGGTGCAGGCGTTATCCCGGTAATCTTTGCGATGTCATTGCTGCAATTCCCGGTTATCCTAGCCAGCTTCTGGGCACACATGAATTGGGCGAAGTGGATTACGGCGAACCTGGCTTATGACAGCCCGCTTGGAATGGTACTGTATGTACTCATGATCATTGGTTTCACGTTCTTCTACACCTTCGTGCAGATGAATCCGAACCAAATGGCTGATAATATGAAGAAGAACGGCGGCTATGTTCCGGGCATTCGTCCTGGTAAAGCTACCGAGAAGTATCTGACTCGGGTTATGACCCGTCTGACCATGACAGGAGCGTTGTTCTTGGCCGTGATCTCTGTGCTTCCGGTGTTCTTTGGATCACTTGCAGGTCTTCCTCGTACGGTTCAGATCGGTGGTACTTCACTCTTGATCGTCGTCGGTGTTGCACTGGATACGATGAAGCAGATCGAAAGCCAACTGATCAAACGTCACTACAAAGGTTTTATCAATAAATAGGCGATAGGTTCCGGCGAGTGGTCTGTATCGCTTCCCGGCGCCTATTGTGTTGTTCTTGCTAGTCAATCAAGGGGAGGGAGTGACGTAAGGTGAACATCTTATTCATGGGTCCTCCTGGGGCAGGAAAAGGGACGCAAGCAGAAAACATCGTGAATGAATTCGGTATTCCTCATATTTCAACGGGCGATGCATTTCGTCTCGCGATCAAACAAGGAACTCCCATCGGGATTAAAGCGAAGGAATTCATGGATCAAGGTCTGCTGGTACCGGATGACGTAACGATTGGTATTGTGGAAGAGCGTCTGCAGCAGTCCGATTGCGAAAAAGGTTTTTTATTGGACGGTTTTCCAAGAACCCTTTCGCAAGCGGAAGCGCTGGATGACATTCTCGCCCGCTTGAATACTGGTCTCGATCACGTCATCAACCTGAAAGTTGATCGGGAAAAGCTTCTGGCTCGCCTTACTGGCCGCCGGATTTGCAAAAACTGTGGTTCGACTTATCATGTGATCTTTAATCCTCCTAAACAGGAAGGCATTTGTGATAAATGCGGCGGCGAATTGTACCAGCGCTCCGATGATAACGAAGAGAGCGTCGGCATTCGTTTAGACGAATATATCAACAAAACAGCACCACTCCTCACGTTTTATGAGAACAAAGGTCTTTTGCGTCAAATCGATGGTGATCAGGAAATCGACGCGGTTTCATCACAAATTGCGTCTATACTGAGAGGTTAAGTATAATGATCATTTGTAAATCCGAAACGGAACTGAGCTTGATGAGAGAAGCAGGAAGGATCGTGGCAGAATGCCACAAACTCCTTGCCGCTCATGTAGAACCGGGCATTACGACCGGGGAACTTGACCTTATGGCCGACAAGTTCATTCGAAGCCAAGGCGCTGTGCCATCTTTTAAAGGCTACAACGGATTTCCTTCCAGCATTTGCGCATCAGTCAACGAAGAATTGGTGCATGGATTTCCAGGCAAACGCAAATTAATCGAGGGTGATATCGTTACGTTTGATATCGGTGCACAGTACCAGGGTTACCATGGTGACTCGGCATGGACCTACGCGGTAGGAGAGATTTCCGAAGAGGCCCAGCGTCTGCTGGACGTAACGGAAGGATCGCTCTATGCTGGACTTGCGCTAATCAAACCCGATGTCCGCTTGTTTACAATCTCTCATGCCATACAGCGTCATATCGAGGATGCAGGTTTCTCTGTCGTCCGGGAGTACGTTGGTCATGGTGTGGGTACCGAACTGCATGAGGATCCGCAAATTCCGAACTATGGCATCCCTGACCGTGGACCAAGACTCAAACCGGGCATGGTGCTCGCGATCGAGCCGATGGTCAACGCGGGGAAGCGGAATGTCAAGACGCTGGAAGACAACTGGACGGTTGTAACGGTAGACGGCTCACTATGTGCTCACTTCGAGCATACGGTAGCAGTCACGCCGGATGGCATGGAAATTTTGACGAAGCTGCCGGAATAGGGTGATGAAATTGAATAATGAATTCACGCTTCAACCCGGTCAGATTGTTAAGATACTGAAAGGCAGAGATGCCGGACAGTATGCCGTTATCGTTTCGATTGAGGACAGCAGGTTCGTGTGGATCGCGGATGGGGACAAACGCAAGTTTGACGGGGCCAAGAAGAAGAACGTTCTTCATCTTGAACCTCAATCCTACATTAGCAGTGAAGTGGTAAACAGTTTGCAAGAAAGCGGTCGGGTTACAAACGGTAAACTGCGTTTCGCACTGGACCGGTTTGTATCCGATAAATCCAAGGCAGATCAGAAAGGAGACTAACTGTGGCTAAAGAAGATGTCATTGAAGTCGAAGGAACGGTCATTGAGCCGTTGCCGAATGCTACCTTTAAAGTCGAGCTGGAGAATGGTCATCAGATTCTCGCTCATGTTTCCGGAAAGTTGCGGATGCACTTTATCCGTATCCTTACAGGAGACAAAGTGGTTGTACAACTCTCGCCGTATGATTTGACCAAAGGTCGTATCACGTACCGTAAATAGATTTAAGGTTCCCCTGGGGAATCAAGGAAAGCTGCGAAGCGGTTTTACTGACGTAAAACTCAGCAGCGGTAACAAACTACTTTAGTTTCGAAGCTGGTTTTACAACGTAAAACTTGGAGGAGGTAATTAGCATGAAGGTAAGACCTTCTGTAAAGCCTATTTGCGAAAAATGCAAAGTCATTCGCCGCAAAGGGAACGTAATGGTTATCTGTGAAAATCCGAAACACAAACAAAAACAAGGTTAAAGAAGGGGGTGTAGCGTAAAATGGCTCGTATAGCTGGTGTGGATTTACCACGTGACAAACGCGTTGAGATCGCCTTGACTTACATTTTCGGAATCGGTAAAACGACTTCCCAGAAAGTATTGAAAGAAACTGGAATCAATGCAGACACTCGTGTCCGTGATTTGACAGAAGATGAAGTCAGCAAATTGCGCGAAACGATCGACGGTATGGTTAAGGTAGAAGGTGACCTGCGTCGTGAAATTTCCTTAAATATTAAACGTCTCACGGAGATCGGCTGCTACCGCGGTATTCGTCACCGTCGTGGATTGCCTGTTCGTGGTCAACGTACTAAAACGAATGCTCGTACACGTAAAGGTCCTCGTCGTACCGTAGCGAACAAGAAGAAATAAGAAAGGGGGATAATAGACAATGGCTAAACCAAAAAAAGTCGTACGTACTAAACGTCGTGACCGCAAAAATATTGAAAGTGGCGTGGCTCATATCCGCTCCACATTCAACAATACAATCGTAACGATTACGGATCCTCACGGAAACGCGATTTCTTGGGCAAGCTCCGGCGGCCTTGGATTTAAAGGTTCCCGTAAGTCGACCCCGTTCGCTGCGCAAATGGCTGCTGAATCAGCTGCCAAAGCGGCTATGGAACACGGTATGAAAGCGGTGGAAGTAATGGTTAAAGGTCCTGGTGCTGGTCGTGAAGCAGCAATTCGTTCTCTGCAAGCAGCAGGTCTCGAAGTAAACCTGATCAAAGACGTTACACCAATTCCACATAACGGATGCCGCCCACCAAAACGTCGTCGCGTATAATGAAGTCATCCTGTTAATGTGGTATAAATCCGTTGCAATCTGCTAATAATGGTTGTTTAGGCATACTACTACATGGATTACTGGATAAGATGACAGTTTCATATAGGAGCGACGTTTGAAGGAGGGGTACTTGCGTGATTGAAATCGAAAAGCCGAAAATTGAGACCGTTGATGTCAATGAAGATGGAACCTATGGGAAATTCGTAGTTGAGCCTCTGGAGAGAGGGTATGGCACGACGCTGGGGAACTCGCTTCGCCGCATCTTGTTATCCTCACTACCGGGCGCAGCAGTCACATCGATTCAAATCGATGGCGTACTGCATGAATTTTCCACGATTCCGGGTGTCATGGAAGACGTGACCGAGGTCATCCTGAACCTGAAAGCTTTGTCTCTGAAAATTCATTCCGATGAAGAGAAAGTGTTCGAGATTGATGCGGAGGGTGAAGGGGTTGTTACTGCTGGTGACATCCGTGCGGATAGTGATGTGGAGATTCTGAATCCAGATCTTCATATTGCAACGCTCGGCCCTGGTGCAAGACTTCATATGCGTATTTTTGCCAGTCGCGGTCGTGGCTATGTCCAGGCGGATCGGAACAAACGCGATGACCAGCCTATCGGCGTCATTCCCGTCGATTCGATCTATACTCCGATTAGCCGTGTTAACTACGGCGTGGAAAATACGCGTGTTGGTCAAGTAACCAACTACGATAAACTGACGCTTGAAATTTGGACGGATGGCAGCATCCGCCCGGAAGAAGCTGTTAGTCTCGGCGCGAAAATCTTGACTGAGCATCTGTTCCTCTTCGTAGGTCTGACCGACGAAGCGAAGGATGCAGAGATCATGGTTGAGAAAGAAGAAGACAAGAAAGAAAAAGTACTTGAAATGACGATCGAAGAGCTGGATCTTTCCGTTCGTTCCTACAACTGCTTGAAACGTGCCGGCATTAATACGGTACAGGAGCTGACCACGAAAACCGAAGAGGATATGATGAAAGTTCGGAACCTCGGACGCAAATCCTTGGAGGAAGTTCAAGAGAAGCTTGAAGAGTTGGGCCTGGGACTTCGTACGGAAGAATAGCATAGATTCGGCTTAGCTTAGCAAAGGAGGGAAAAACACATGGCATACCAAAAGTTGGGCCGCGATTCCAGTGCGCGTAAAGCGTTGTTCCGTGACCTGGTAACCGACCTTTTCTTATATGAGCGCATTCAAACGACTGAAGCCAAGGCGAAAGAAGTTCGTTCGATCGCTGAGAAGTTGATCACAAAAGCAAAAAAAGGTGATCTTCACGCTCGTCGTCAAGTAGCTGCATTCGTGCGTCGTGAAACAGTAGACGGTGAACAAGATGCAATCCAAAAATTGTTCTCCGAAATCGCTCCTCGTTACTCCGAGCGTCCAGGCGGATACACTCGTATCCTGAAACTGGGTCCTCGTCGTGGTGACGCAGCTCCAATGGTTTACTTGGAACTGGTAGATCGCGCGTAAATTAGCTTTGTTCCATTGAAGTGACTGTAGTTATGTATGCCCGGCTCTGTAGATGTTTATTCTTGGAGCCATGAACGGGAAGTGGTGCGAGATATAGTCGATCATCTGGTTCGACTCGTCTCGACTACTCCATGGGCAATAATAACGGGGCCTTCTAGTCATGTGGCTGACTCGAAGGGTTCGGCTTAACATGATGAAAAGGAGCTCCTATGGGGCTCTTTTTTGATGGATATAGAATTATAAGTTATCAGTAAAATCCCCGATAGAGGTTTTCTTAAGATATCAGAAAGTATAAACTTCGAAGCTTGTGACTTCCTGATATCGCAAGAAAAACTTCCGCTAAATGCGGTCTCTCATCTGTGAAAGTACGTCGATAGAAGTTTTTCTTATAATGTGTACAGGCTTTCGTTGGCGCAGTGTTTTTCGATGAAAGCACTCAGGAGGTCAGCAATGCGTAATCTTCTGATGAAGGTCAGTTACGACGGTACCGATTATAACGGCTTTCAGACCCAGCCCGGTGGCCACACGATTCAGGATTATTTGGAGGAAGCGATCCGCCGTTTGTCTGGTGAACAGCTCAAGATTACGGCTTCTGGCCGGACAGATGCTGGGGTGCATGCTCGTGCCCAAGTATTCAATTTCTACACTGCTTCTCCAATTCCCGTAGAGCGTTGGTGTATGGCATTAAACACCTGGCTGCCGGAAGATATCGTGGTTTCGGATGCGATGGAGGTACCCATGGAATTCCATTCCCGCCACGCAGCGAAACGCAAAACCTATCGTTTTACCATCAATGCAAACCAATATCCGGATCTATTCAACCGGCGGTACCAGATCCACCATCATGGGAAACTTGATATCGCAGCGATGGAGCAGGGACTTTCTCATCTGATCGGAACGCATGACTATACAACGTTTGCGTCACGGAAGTCGACGAAGCCGTCCCACGTTCGTACTATTTTTGATGCTTGGATCGAGAAGGACACGTCCATGTGCCGTCCGGGTACGAGAGATCAAGGAGTCATTCATACGTACGTATCCGGGAACGGGTTTCTGCAGCATATGGTTCGGATCATTATGGGGACGTTGATTGAGGTAGGGGAAGGCAAGCGCCATCCGGATGACATGTTGGTCATACTGGAAGCCAAAAACCGGGCAGCAGCCGGTCCAACAGCCATGGGCAAGGGCCTGATGTTATGGGGAGTGGAGTATGATATCACCGGAAACGATTAATCTCAATGACCGTTGATATCAGACCACGGAAAGGGCTATCACAACAAAAAGAAGAAATTCCTTATGGCTGTGATAGGCGGCTTGTTTGAATAACACGCATGGTGTAAGGTGGAAAACCAAAAAACACTTGCGGATGTGGGCGTAATCCTGTATTATATAAGTTGTGTTTTCTTAACGGCTCTCCCACAGCCCCGGTTAAGAAAATGCCGAATGCAAGACTGCAATAACATAACAATGCTTTAAACATGAACGAAGATAAATAATGAAAATTAATGATGATTTTCGGACGAATACAAGGAGGAACTATACATGCGTACCACCTATATGGCGAAGCCAAATGAAGTTGAGCGCAAATGGTACATCGTTGATGCCGAAGGCAAGACGCTTGGCCGTTTGGCAAGTGAAGTTGCGGCTCTGATCCGCGGCAAACATAAGCCTCAATTCACTCCACATGTTGACACAGGGGATTTCGTGGTTGTTATCAACTCCGAGAAAATCCACCTCACTGGCAAAAAGATGGAGAACAAAAAATACTATCGTCACTCCATGCATCCAGGTGGATTGAAAGTAACTACAGCTCAAGACCTGATTGCGAAATTCCCAGAGCGTGTAATCGAAAGCGCGGTTCACGGCATGCTTCCTAAAACTCGCATGGGCGAGAAAATGAAGCTGAGACTGAAAGCATATGCAGGCACAGCACATCCACATGAAGCACAAAAACCAGAAGTTTACGAACTTCGCGGTTAATTAAAAAGGAGGACAGTTTCATGGCACAAGTACAATACTATGGGACAGGTCGTCGTAAACACTCGGTAGCACGTGTACGCCTCGTACCGGGTGAAGGACGCATTGTCATCAATAAACGTGATATTAATGAATATTTCGGTTTGGAAACACTCAAACTGATCGTTAAACAACCTTTGAATCTGACAGAAACATTGGGCAAATATGACGTGCTTGTCATCGCTCACGGTGGCGGTATCTCCGGTCAAGCTGGAGCAATCCGTCACGGTATCTCCCGTGCTCTTCTGAAAGCAGATCCAGAATTCCGTCCTTCTCTGAAAAGAGCTGGATTCCTGACTCGTGACCCACGTATGAAAGAACGTAAAAAATACGGTCTTAAAGCGGCTCGTCGCGCTCCTCAGTTCTCCAAACGTTAATATTTACGATTTACCAAGCCCTTGGCCATTACGGTCAAGGGCTTTTTTATGCTATCTGAACGTAGTTTGTCCACAAAGATATGCACATCATTGACAACACATGTGGAATTCGGTCGCCACAATTGAACAGGTTGTGCACACCATGTGCACAACCTGCGGATAGAAGGATGAACATATGGATGAACTTACATCGTTAACCACTTGACTTCATATGTAAATAGAGATATATTATTAATTGCGAATTAATTAACAACTTAAATAATTAATATTTAAACATTAATTAAATAAGTAATTTTCGGAGCACAGAAGAAGAGAAGGGGGGATATGGTTGGATCGCAATGAAGAGATTTTCAAGGTGTCGTCGATGTTCCGGGCACTGCTGAAGAACATTTCTCAAGAGTGGAACAAGTCGAGTGCCGGGAAATACAATTTAAGCTTTCCTCAATTTCAGGTGCTGTATGTATTAAAGCTGAGGGGGCCTCTGAAGGTATCGGAGCTTGCCGAAGCTTTGTCTTTGACACCGCCGGCTATAACTGGTCTAACAGACAAATTGGTTGCGGAAGGATACTTACAGAAAGAGCGTGCTGAGGATGACCGGAGAGTTGTCAACATTACACTCTTGGAACCGGGTCTGGATGTAATTAGGAAAGTGAAGAAGGATCAGAAGGAAATGATTCAGGGTTTTTTTAATATCCTCGCTGAGGAAGACATTCGGCATTTGAGAAGAATCTTCTCCTTGATGCTGTCAAACCTAGATAAAGACAATCACAACAAAGGGTAGAGGTGGAGCATATAGCATGGAGCATTTAACGCTTAAACGTAAAGTTTCAATTATGATAGCAATCATGGCTGCGATGTTCTTCGCAGCCATTAACCAGACGATAACGAGCACCGCAATGCCGCGGATTATCGCCATTCTGGATGGCATGGATTATTACACATGGACCATCAATATTTATTTGTTAACATCAACGATCGCAACCATACTGGTAGGTAAGCTGTCCGACATGTTCGGACGTAAGCCGTTTATTTTGATAGGTATATTATTTTTCATGTTAGGGGCTTTCCTAACGGGTACATCAACAGACGTGTACCAATTCATTATTTATCGTGGTATTCAAGGTATTGGTGCCGGTATTATTCAGTCAACCGCATTTATGTCGGTCGGTGACTTATTCCCACCGCGGGAACGTGGCAAGTGGATGGGGCTGATGACAGCGGTATTCGGTTTCTCCAGTGTCCTTGGTCCTACGCTAGGCGGATACTTGGTTGATAACATCGAATGGCGTTGGTTATTCTGGATCTTCCTGCCGCTGGGTGTAGTAGCCTTTATCATGATCTGGACGTTATTTCCCAAGGTCGAGCGCAAACATGGTCAGTCTATTGACTATCTGGGTTCCCTGTTCCTTACAACGTCTATCGTTCCTTTACTGCTTGCCTTCTCTTGGGCAGGTACGGAATATCCTTGGGGATCACCGCAAATTATCGGTCTCATAGCGGCTTCGGTCGTATCAGCCCTCATCTTTATCCTTGTTGAGATGAAAGCGAAGGAACCGGTACTGCCGCTTAGTTTGTTCAAAAATAGTGTCGTTACGGTTTCCAATCTGATTGGATTTTTTATGAACTTCGGTCTGATGGGTGCCATGATTTATATTTCCTTCTACGTTCAAGGCGTACTTGGTATTTCACCAACCTATGCGGGATATGTAACTATACCTATGTCGATTTTCATGATGGGTACGAGTGCCGTAGCAGGTCAGCTTATTGCTAAGAGTGGTAAGTATAAACGTTACGCACTTCTTGGAGTTCCAATTATGATGGTCGGCATGGGAATTATGGTGTTCATGGACAACATCTGGCTCACTGTAGTTAGTACCATTATTTTCGGTATCGGTCTTGGTTTGGGTATGCCGGTATTCTCACTGGCTACGCAGAATGCGGTACCCCACAAAGAGCTTGGTGTAGCAACGGCATCATCTCAATTGTTCCGTAATCTTGGCGGTACAATCGGGATCGCGGTTATGGGTACGGTTATGTCGAATAACCTGACGAAGAACCTGAAGGAATCTCTTCAGTCGGCTAATGCACCGGATTTTAGCGCTGTGGATCCGCAGCTAGCCCAGAAGATGCTCTCCTTCGCTAATCCACAGACACTGATGAATAAACCGCTGATCGAGCAGACGCAGGCAAGTCTTCCTGCTGATGTACAACCTTTATTCGTGCAAATGATCGACAGTATCCGCGATGCACTTGGAAATACATTATCGATGGTGTTTCTCACAGGCACGTTAGTGCTCGTCGTTGCATTGCTACTCGTATTCTTCTTGAAGGAGATTCCGCTGCGGACGTCGAATCAGACACCTGCTCCCAAACCCGAGGATTCGGAAGGGAAAAGTGCCGGAGCTGCTACTAAAGTTAAAGAGGTATCGGTGGCAACAACAGACTAAGATTGGTATTTGTCAAAATGTTTGGAAATCGAAGAGACAGAAGACCCTTTCTGCTTATGCAGGAAGGGTTTTTTCGTTTTTCATGGTATCGATTTGATGGTTGACATTTATTAGGAATGTTTTATACTGTATTTAATTCATATTATTTCAGTAGGATTATCGGGATTAATATCGGGGGAGGCATCAATCATGAATTTGCTGGAGAAAGAGGATTTGATCCGAGTGCAAGCAGAAGAGCTTGAGCATGCATCAGCTGAGGAAGTCATCGCATTTGCGATCAAGACATTTCCCAATATAACGTTTGCTTGCAGCTTTGGAGCAGAAGATGTGGTATTGGTGGATATGATTCAAAAGATTAGCCCGTCGACGGATATTTTTTATCTGGATACCGATTTTCATTTCACAGAAACATACGAAACGCGGGATCGTATGGCCGAACGTTACGGCCTGGAATTCGTGCGGGTCTCTCCGCTCATTACGCCGGAAGAGCAAGCGGCTCAGCATGGTGAAGCATTATGGAGCGTCAACCCGACTGAGTGCTGCAACATCCGAAAGGTAGAACCATTGACTCGGATTCTGTCTCAATATGAGGCTTGGATTACAGGGATACGAAGAGATCAAGCGCCTACCCGAGCTAACTCGAAGAAGATTGAGTACGATACCAAGTTCGGGTTGGTGAAGTTCAATCCGATCGCAGGCTGGACTAGCGAGGATGTGTGGAACTACATCCGAGCTAACGATATCATCTACAACCCGCTGCATGATCAGAATTATCCGAGTATTGGCTGCGAATATTGCACACGACAGGTGATGCCAGGAGAAGATCCACGTGCTGGACGCTGGTCAGGCCATGAGAAGACGGAATGCGGACTTCATAAATAAACCAATCATGATTGACTTAGGATTGTACAGTTACAGCATAAGAAGGAGGAATTATTCATGACAGCCATACTCCCTCATGGCGGCACGCTGGTACAGCGGGTAGCCCAAGGAGCAGAGCGTGAAGATTTATTGAAACAGGTCGACACTCTTCATAAGATCCCTGTAAACGCTTGGAGCATCTCGGACCTGGATTTGATTGGGGTCGGGGCATTTTCGCCTTTGCAAGGATTTTTGAACGAGCAGGATTACAAGTCTGTGGTTTCCTCTATGCGTTTATCGGACGGTACGGTCTGGAGCATACCGGTTACACTGGCTGTTGATGAGTTTACAGCGGCTAAACTTGTCGTCGGCGAGAAGGCGGCACTTGTAGGCGAAGAAGATGGTGTCGTCTATGGCGTTATCGATGTAGAGAGCGTCTACCAGGTGGATCAGCAAGTCGAGGCTGTTCAAGTATTTAAGACGGATGATCCGGAGCATCCAGGCGTGAAGAAGCTTTTTGAACGTCCTTCGACCTATGTAGGCGGACCGATCCAAGTACTTAGTCGTCCACAGCCGGAACGGTTTGGCGAGTTTTATTTTGATCCGGCAGAGACTCGCGAACAGTTCAAAGCCAAGGGCTGGAATACGGTTGTAGGCTTTCAGACACGTAATCCGGTTCACCGTGCACATGAATATATTCAGAAGAGTGCAATGGAAATCGTAGATGCACTGTTCCTCAATCCGCTTGTAGGAGAGACCAAAGCGGATGACGTTCCTGCCAATGTGCGAATGAAGAGCTATCTGACCTTGTTGGAGAACTACTATCCCGCCGATCGCACCTTCCTGGGCGTATTTCCGGCTGCCATGCGTTACGCGGGTCCTAGGGAAGCCATATTCCATGCCATGGTTCGTAAAAACTATGGATGCACCCATTTTATCGTGGGCCGGGATCACGCAGGAGTCGGTGACTACTACGGCACCTATGAGGCACAGGAAATTTTTAAAAATTTCACTGCAGAAGAGTTGGGTATTACCCCGCTGTTCTTCGAGCACAGCTTCTTCTGCACCACTTGTGGAAACATGGCCTCAAGCAAAACATGCCCGCATCCTAAGGAAGATCATTTGACTTTATCCGGTACGAAGGTCCGTGGCTTGCTTCGCGAAGGGCAGTGTCCGCCGCCGGAATTTACGCGCCCGGAAGTCGCGCAAGTACTGATCGAAGGGATGAAAGAGCAGATTACGGTATAACCAAGGCATAATTAGCCACCTTGTCCCATATGATGGAGTAGAACAACTCATGGGACGAGGTGGTTTTGTTATGTCCAGGCGGAGAACGGATAAGGTTACGTTGTGGATATCGTTGAAGAGAATTAAGCAGACCCTGATTGGAGCTGTGCTTCTGGCACTGCTCATTATCGTTGTGACATACGAAATCCCCTCTGCCAAAACGTCGAATACCTGGAGTTTACCGCTTGCCGGTAAAGTCATTGCCCTTGATGCAGGACATGGCGGGCCAGATGGCGGGGCGGTAAGCCGACAAGGTGTTATAGAGAAGGATGTAAACCTGGCCATCACCTTGTATTTGCGTGATTATTTGCAGCAGGCAGGTGCGCTCGTCATTATGACAAGAGAAGGAGACTACGACCTGGCTGCAGAAAGCACAAAGGGGTATTCCAAGCGGAAAACGGAAGACCTCAAACAACGTGTGCGGATGATCGAGGATAGTAAAGCGGATCTGTTTATCAGCATGCATCTGAACAGTATTCCATCTAATCGATGGAGAGGGGCGCAGACCTTTTTTCCTCCGAATAACGGAGAGAGTAAAAAACTCGCCGAATTGATTCAGGCTGAAATCAGACATAACCTGGAGAATACGCAGCGTCTGGCCAAAACGGATGACAAAATATTTTTGCTTCAAGCCCTACGCATGCCATCTGCACTGGTAGAGGTCGGTTTCTTGTCCCATCCCGAGGAATCCGAATTGCTGCGTGATGAGAAGTATCAAAGAAAGGTCGCAGCTTCCGTATATAATGGCATTTTGCGGTATACCTCCGGAGAGTCCGCCAGCGAGTCGTCACAAGCTGCAGAGTAATGGTATAATGGACAGGAAATATCGAAACAGTGTCTATTCCATTACATAGAGCAGAGGTGCTTATATGCTGACTAGAGAAACGGTACAGGAGATACTCCAGCCTTTACGCGATCCCGAAACCGGGAAGAGCCTGATGGAGCTCCAGCGTATTCGAGATATTGTTGTAAAGGAACGCACGGTCCGATTATCCGTGACGTACAGTAGTGAAGATGTACGCGCTTCCCTGGAAGCGCAGATCAGAGAAATTCTTGAAGCTATGGGGGCGGAGGATATTCATATCCGCATGCGCCCTCTAGACAATGCCGTTAGCGGAGCAGCCCAGGAGGAAGCTAACGATCGCGAGAAGCTGACAAAAGGGCATGCTGCCGGCATGGAGCAGAATACGCTTCTTAGCGAGCAGTCCGGCGTTCATTTCATTGCGATTGCAAGCGGCAAAGGCGGCGTCGGTAAATCCACTGTTACAGTGAATCTAGCTGCAGCTTTGGCACGCCAAGGCAAGAAGGTCGGTTTGATTGACGCGGATATTTACGGCTTCAGCGTACCGGACATGATGGGCATTGAAGAGGGGCCATCCGTAACCGAAGAGGGCGTCATCCATCCGGTTGAGCGTTTTGGTGTCAAGGTAATGTCCATGGGCTTCTTCATCCGCGAGAATAGTCCGGTGATTTGGCGCGGGCCGATGCTTGGCAAAATGCTGCGTCAATTCTTCGCGGATGTCGCTTGGGGGGATCTGGACTACATGCTGCTTGACCTCCCGCCAGGAACAGGGGATGTAGCTCTTGACGTGCATCAGATGATTCCCCAGAGTAAAGAGATCATTGTAACCACCCCGCATGCTACGGCGGCTTTTGTTGCTGCCAGAGCGGGTGCGATGGCCTTGCAGACCGATCATGAAATCTTGGGCGTCGTGGAGAATATGTCCTATTATGTCTGCTCCCATGGCGGGGAGAAGGATTATGTATTTGGTCGTGGAGGCGGAGGGAAGCTCGCCGAGACGCTTCATACCGAGCTCCTCGCGCAGCTTCCATTAGGAGCGCCGGATAACCACCCTTCAGAGCCGGATTTCTCCCCATCTGTGTATAAGGCAGGTACCGAGAGCGCAGGGATCTACGATGAGATAGCTGCTAGAATTGCAGCCAAGCTTGGGAAATCCGTTTAGACGAGGTCCTTATATCCATATTATGAAACAAGCTCCCTGTGTAGGGAGCTTGTTTTGTTTATGAAAAATGGCCTAACTGCCACTGCCTTCTTCACTACCGCCACCGCCGTCGCCACCGCCGCCACCGTCACCGTCACCGCCACCGCTACCGCCTTGCTCTTCTTGCCCTTGTCCCTTGCCTTGTTTTTTCTTCTCCACTTTAGGCTGAAGTTCGTCTTTCACAACCGTTTTGAGCAGTTCCATTACCTCCATGCGGAACAGCGGGTTCTGCATAGCTTCCTGCATCACGGTCATGGACTGTTTGCGATAGTCCGGGGTATTGGTCAATTCAAGAAACGATTTCATTACATCGGGAGACTTTAACATATCCTGAATCGATTTTTGATATGTCGGGTCCTTGATGAGCTGCATATGCAGCTGCTTGCTCTCAGAATTGATGGCTTTGGCAAAATCACCGGCAAATTTCGGATCGGTCATAATCTTCTCAATTTCTTTTTTATATTCCTCCGACACCAGTGTATCCTTAACAGCCACCCGAATTTGATCCCCTGATTGGGCGGACATCATCCGCATCCCCATCGAGCCGCCACCGCCGGAGGAACCGGATCCGCTGCTAATCGCTTCCTCTACCGCTTTTTTACCTTCGTCGGTTTTCAGAATGTCGACCACCATGGATTTGATTTCTTTATATCCGAGCTGCGGGGACGAACTTTGTTCTGTACCACAAGCGGTAAGCATCACGGCAGCAACGAAGACGATAATACATAAACGAAATAACGGCCATTTCATTACCGTTGTCCTCCTTTTTTCAAAATCATTGAATTTATAAGTTTTCAGCGAAGCCGAACAAATTCGATAATCGTAAGAAAAACATCCTCTGCATGCGGGTTTATCTTCTGTGAAAGTACGCCATAGTTGTTTTTCTTACGGTTCTTCGCATAGTATGTGATGGATTTGCAGAAATATGTCGGATTCAGAATGGTTTTTTATTGTGAACGTTGGTAAAATAATGATCTGTGGGGGTGGAAGTTAGTTGAGCTTACGAAAGTGGTCTAAATTGTTTTTGAAAACGCTGCTCGTTGGGGCAGTGGCGGCATTAATCGTAGGTCTGATCCTGCAGTTGTTTAATGGCGCGATCGAATTCACGGGAATGGCCGATTTATTAATATACCCGCTGATTTTGTTGGGCTCTGGGGCATTGGTGAGCGTATATTCCCAGATGGGCTTTTTTGCATACCTGACTTTGAATTATATGGGGATAGGCATATTCCGCAGGAAGACTTGGCAATACATTCAGATTGTGTTGGCTGTTCTTGCCTTGCTGGAGCTGATGTTCTTCCGTACCTTTGTTGGCGGATCCACTAGCTTGCAGCAAGATTTGATTTTGGGTATTTCCATTTTGGTGATTGCCGTTGTTGTTGCTTATCTCAAAGTGAAGAGTACAAATGCTAATGCATGGATTCCGACCCTCTTCTTTATGATGGCGATTTCCATTGTGGAGATTATCGGTGTACTGCAAATTGGAGTCAGCAATGCCACAATCTTTATGGTGGTACCATTGCTGATCTGTAATGCATACCAAATTCTGACGCTTCATAAAGTTACACAAGACGAAAAAAAGAGCTAACACCTTAGCTCTTTTTTTGTTAAGCATTATTCAATTACAGGGCTCTATAGTCCGCCGGCATCCTCGATGCTCTTTTGCAATGATGCGTGATCACGAACCTCAGTGCCTTGGGTGCTACCCTGTTGAAGCAGATCGGTTACCGTAACGAACTCATACCCTTTATTACGAAGTTCCTTGATGATGAGAGGGAGTGCTTCATGGGTTTGTTTCACAGAGTCACTGGCGTGCATTAGCACGATGTCTCCCGGATGCGCTTTGGAGACGACGCGGTCCACAATTTTGTCGACGCCGATATTCTTCCAATCCCTGGAGTCGGTATCCCACTGGATCACCGTGTAGTTAAGGCTTTGGGCTATACCGAGCACTCTTTTGTCAAAATCCCCGTTAGGCATCCGTATTAATTTGGGTTCTTGTCCGGTCATTGCGGTTAAAATAGTATGTGCCGAAGAAATCTGCTTGCGTATTTCCTCATCGGTGAGTGTGCTGTAATTGTCGTGCTTGAAGCCATGGCTCCCGATTTCATACCCGTTTTCTTTAATGGCATTCACAATATCGGGATGCGTTTTGCTCCATGGGGCAGACAGGAAGAAGGTTGCTTTTTGAACTCCATTGTCTTTTAAAGCCTGTAAAATAGGCTCTGCGCGTTTTTCGCCCCAGCTGATGTCAAACGTTAGCGCGATTTGTTTCTTGTCCGTAGACACGCTGTAAATCGCTGACGGGTTGTTCTCGGAGAAGACCGAGATGTTGTCACTCTCCACATAAATAACGCCGATTGCAAAGATCGCCGCGGCAAGGACAAAGAAAAACCGCTTAATCTTTCTGCCGTTGAATACATAAAAAGAATTCATAATACGTGCGCCCCTCTCCCTTCAGTGTGCAATAGCTTGTTTACTTTCAACATATGCTCGTACTTGCGAGTTATACCAATTTAGGAGGTTCTCGAATGTTACGTTTTAGCATTTTTCTCAGAGATTTAAGATCCATCCGGAAGGCATTGCTCTTGGCAACGGTCTTATTTATAGCCGGAATTGTGGCGGGAGCAAGCTCAGAGGGGTTCGAGCAATTCCTTCTAGGTCAGCTTCAAGGATTAGGGGAGATTAGCCAGCAGCTCGGTTCCTCTGATCATCCGGAATGGAGCTTCTTTGTCTTTATCTTTCTTAACAACAGCATTAAGAGTGTGTTGGTCATGTTCTCAGGTTTGCTGCTTGGTGTGATACCGTTCTTTTTCTTGATCATCAATGGTATGGTGATTGGTTTCTTGGTGAAAGTCGTGGGGGAGAGCGGAGAGAGTCTGTTTGATCTGATTGTGAAAGGGCTGCTGCCTCACGGGATCATCGAGATCCCGGTCATAGTGATTGCTTGCGGATATGGTCTTGCTTTTGGCGGGCTGGTATTGAGAAGTGTCACGGCGAGGGGCGAGAGCAGAAGCGGGATAGGCGCGGAGTGGCGCGGCTTTTGGCGCAAGCTGGGTACTGCTTCCGTATGGGTTGTCGTGCTGCTGCTCGTCGCCGCAATGATCGAAAGTACAATTACGTTGTGGCTGATGTCATAATTTTCCCTGAAAATGTGCATACCTAATAAAGCAGCTTAGCAGAGTAAAGAGAGAGCTGCGTGGACAGGGCGTTCATCATAATTTGCAGACAGCATACATTCGGTTTAGAGATCCCGCCAATACGGTTAATCACCTTTACATAGGCAAGAGCAGCTTTAATCCGATTGAAGTGACGTTACATGTTCGCTTAACTATATAAGGAGGTCCTATCATGCTGGGAATGCTATTCAATGAAAAAGAGTGCAAAGAGCTTGATTATGTACTGCGAAAAGAACTGGATGAGATGCTGCTGGATTTGAGCGACCAACGATTGGACCAAAACATCAGGCAGGCTATAGCTAACCGATATAAAACGGT
>NZ_CP150303.1:6640000-6910000 GCF_037993005.1 Paenibacillus sp. FSL F4-0100 | reverse complement strand
GTTGAACTGCAGATTATAACATGGTATGATAATCTTCCGGTCGAAAGACTGGGGTTGATCCTTGAAAACTAGATAACGAAACGAATTTGCGCAATTAGAAATATCCTTTTAGCTGAACTTGTGTCAACAAGTTTAATGAAAAGTAGCGCGAAGGTTTTGGGATCATCGATCCTTTGGAAGTTTGTTTCCACCTATTAACTCGTTTAGTAGATCAGGAAACAAACGGACAACAGAGCGATGAGCACAATAACCGGAGCAATTGGTTAAGCTACTAAGAGCACACGGAGGATGCCTAGGCGCTAGGAGCCGAAGAAGGACGTGGCGAACAACGATACTGCCTCGGGGAGCTGTAAGCAAGCTTCGATCCGGGGATGTCCGAATGGGGAAACCCAGCTGATGTAATAGTCAGTTACCCGTATCTGAATACATAGGATACGAGGAGGCATACCCAGGGAACTGAAACATCTAAGTACCTGGAGGAAGAGAAAACAAGAGTGATTCCGTCAGTAGCGGCGAGCGAACGCGGAACAGCCTAAACCAGAGAGCTTGCTCTCTGGGGTTGTGGGACGTCTCACATGGAGTTACAAAGGAATTTATTAGGCGAAGAGGTCTGGAAAGGCCCGCTATAAGAGGTAAAAGCCCTGTAGCCGAAAGTATATTCCCTCCGAGACGGATCCCGAGTAGTGCGGGGCACGTGAAACCCCGTATGAATCCAGCAGGACCATCTGCTAAGGCTAAATACTCCCTAGCGACCGATAGTGAAACAGTACCGTGAGGGAAAGGTGAAAAGCACCCCGGAAGGGGAGTGAAATAGATCCTGAAACCGTGTGCTTACAAGAAGTCAGAGCCCTATCTATGGGTGATGGCGTGCCTTTTGTAGAATGAACCGGCGAGTTACGTTCCCATGCAAGGTTAAGGCGAGAAGCCGTAGCCGCAGCGAAAGCGAGTCTGAATAGGGCGAATTAGTATGTGGACGTAGACCCGAAACCGTGTGATCTACCCCTGTCCAGGGTGAAGGTGCGGTAACACGCACTGGAGGCCCGAACCCACGTATGTTGAAAAATGCGGGGATGAGGTGGGGGTAGCGGAGAAATTCCAATCGAACTCGGAGATAGCTGGTTCTCCCCGAAATAGCTTTAGGGCTAGCCTCGGAATTGAGAGTCGTGGAGGTAGAGCACTGATTGGGTGCGGGGCCCGCAAGGGTTACCAAGCTCAGTCAAACTCCGAATGCCATAGACTTATATCCGGGAGTCAGACAGTGAGTGCTAAGATCCATTGTCAAAAGGGAAACAGCCCAGACCATCAGCTAAGGTCCCCAAGTGTGTGTTAAGTGGGAAAGGATGTGGAGTTGCACAGACAACCAGGATGTTGGCTTAGAAGCAGCCACCATTTAAAGAGTGCGTAATAGCTCACTGGTCGAGTGACTCTGCGCCGAAAATGTAACGGGGCTAAACACACCACCGAAGCTATGGCTTGATGCTTTGCATCAGGGGTAGGGGAGCGTTGTATGTAGGTTGAAGGTGTACCGTAAGGAGCGCTGGACAGCATACAAGTGAGAATGCCGGTATGAGTAACGAAAAGATCAGTGAGAATCTGATCCGCCGAAAGCCCAAGGTTTCCTGAGGAAGGCTCGTCCGCTCAGGGTAAGTCGGGACCTAAGGTGAGGCCGAAAGGCGTAATCGAAGGACAACAGGTTGAAATTCCTGTACCACCGTAAACCGTTATGAACGATGGGGTGACGCAGGAGGGTAGTGACGCGGACTGATGGATGTCCGTCCAAGCAGTGAGGCTGATGTGTAGGCAAATCCGCACATCGATAAGGCTGGGCTGTGATGGGGAGTGAAAATTATAGTAGCGAAGGTCATGATCTCACACTGCCAAGAAAAGCCTCTAGTCAGGTGAAGGTGCCCGTACCGCAAACCGACACAGGTAGGCGAGAAGAGAATTCTAAGGCGCGCGGAAGAACTCTCGTTAAGGAACTCGGCAAAATGACCCCGTAACTTCGGGAGAAGGGGTGCCTCGGTAGGGTGAATAGCCCGAGGGGGCCGCAGTGAAAAGGCCCAAGCGACTGTTTAGCAAAAACACAGGTCTGTGCGAAGCCGTAAGGCGAAGTATACGGGCTGACGCCTGCCCGGTGCTGGAAGGTTAAGGGGAGCGGTTAGGGAGTAATCCCGAAGCTGTGAACCGAAGCCCCAGTAAACGGCGGCCGTAACTATAACGGTCCTAAGGTAGCGAAATTCCTTGTCAGGTAAATTCTGACCCGCACGAATGGCGTAACGACTTGGGCGCTGTCTCAACGAGAGATCCGGTGAAATTTTAATACCTGTGAAGATGCAGGTTACCCGCGACAAGACGGAAAGACCCCATGGAGCTTTACTGCAGCTTGATATTGGATTTGGGTACGATCTGTACAGGATAGGTGGGAGCCTTTGAAGCATGAGCGCCAGCTTGTGTGGAGGCGACGTTGGGATACCACCCTGATCGTATCTAGGTTCTAACCTGGTACCGTAATCCGGTACGGGGACAGTGTCAGGCGGGCAGTTTGACTGGGGCGGTCGCCTCCTAAAGAGTAACGGAGGCGCCCCAAGGTTCCCTCAGAATGGTTGGAAATCATTCGAAGAGTGCAAAGGCATAAGGGAGCTTGACTGCGAGACCTACAAGTCGAGCAGGGACGAAAGTCGGGCTTAGTGATCCGGTGGTACCGCATGGAAGGGCCATCGCTCAACGGATAAAAGCTACCCTGGGGATAACAGGCTTATCTCCCCCAAGAGTCCACATCGACGGGGAGGTTTGGCACCTCGATGTCGGCTCATCGCATCCTGGGGCTGAAGTAGGTCCCAAGGGTTGGGCTGTTCGCCCATTAAAGCGGTACGCGAGCTGGGTTCAGAACGTCGTGAGACAGTTCGGTCCCTATCTGTCGTGGGCGTAGGAAATTTGAGAGGAGCTGTCCTTAGTACGAGAGGACCGGGATGGACGTACCGCTGGTGCACCAGTTGTTCCGCCAGGAGCATGGCTGGGTAGCTACGTACGGAAGGGATAAGCGCTGAAAGCATCTAAGCGTGAAGCCCCCCTCAAGATGAGATTTCCCAATTCGTAAGACCCCTTGAAGACCACGAGGTAGATAGGTTGGAGGTGGAAGTGCAGCAATGCATGGAGCTGACCAATACTAATCGGTCGAGGGCTTATCCAAAACATATTTCAATGTGCTGCAAATTCGTTTCGTATCTAGTTTTCAGGTGATCAAGCATCTGAGCCGTTTGGTGGCGATGGCGGAAGGGTTCCACGCGTTCCCATACCGAACACGACCGTTAAGCCTTCCAGCGCCGATGGTACTTGGACCGAAGGGTCCCGGGAGAGTAGGACGTCGCCAAGCGGTACATATTCCCTGATAGCTCAGTTGGTAGAGCACTCGACTGTTAATCGAGTTGTCACAGGTTCGAGTCCTGTTCGGGGAGCCACTTGCTTCCATAGCTCAGTAGGTAGAGTGCATCCATGGTAAGGATGAGGTCACCGGTTCGATCCCGGTTGGAAGCTCCAGATTCGCTTTTGAATTGGACATGTATCATGAAATTGTGGCCCGTTGGTCAAGGGGTTAAGACACCTCCCTTTCACGGAGGTAACAGGGGTTCGAATCCCCTACGGGTCACCACTATCTTTAAAGCATCAGGGGATGAGAATCCCGTGAGTTTATACGGAGGCTTAGCTCAGCTGGGAGAGCATCTGCCTTACAAGCAGAGGGTCGGGGGTTCGATCCCCTCAGCCTCCACCATTTAATGCATGATTCTAACGAGAATCGGCAAGATAAAAGTACTCATCGATTTTGGGGATTAGCCAAGCGGTAAGGCAACGGACTTTGACTCCGTCATGCATAGGTTCGAATCCTATATCCCCAGCCACTTCATCCTAAAAGTGAAGTTAAGCTTTGAAGGTGATTCCGAATACTTTTCGGAGGCCTGAAATGCGAGCCATTAGCTCAGTTGGTAGAGCACCTGACTTTTAATCAGGGTGTCGAAGGTTCGAGTCCTTCATGGCTCACCATTGTTTCATCTTGTGCGCGTGTGGCGGAATTGGCAGACGCACTAGACTTAGGATCTAGCGTCTTTGACGTGGGGGTTCAAGTCCCTCCACGCGCACCATTATTTGCGGACGTGGCTCAGCGGTAGAGCATCGCCTTGCCAAGGCGAGGGTCGCGGGTTCGATTCCCGTCGTCCGCTCCATTTGCGCCCTTAGCTCAGCTGGATAGAGCGTTTGACTACGAATCAAAAGGTCGGGAGTTCGAATCTCTCAGGGCGTGCCATTTTTCAAACAAAAGATTAATATCGGGATGTAGCTCAGCTTGGTAGAGCACCTGGTTTGGGACCAGGGGGTCGCATGTTCAAATCGTGTCATCCCGATTTGTTTAAGAGTAGAGCCCCACAAAAGTAATCGGAATATGCTCCAAAGCATAGCGTCACTTTTGTGGGTTCATATGCGGGTGTAGTTCAATGGTAGAACTCCAGCCTTCCAAGCTGGTAGCGTGGGTTCGATTCCCATCACCCGCTCCATACATAAGCAGGACATCACCGTGTGTGATGTTTTTTTACATATTCACACGACTCTCCTGCGAAGTGTTAATGTACTAAAGAACATAGTTGGGTCAAGGTTTATAGGACTAATGTCCATGGTATATGGGTATATCAATATCATTAGTTTTGTCGATTTGGCTAATTTTTTCGCCTGGAAAATGCAGATTTTCATGCGCTTTTATTGTATGATGTTAGGAAGGCGTTACGTCCTATAGACAAACTGCTGAAACGGGTTGAGATGGGAGGAGTAGCATGACTGAACTTACAGTAACCGCAAAGAGCAATTCCAACAATCTGCTGCGGCGGGATGTACGGTTCCTTGGCAATATTCTTGGAGAAGTTCTGGTCCACCAAGGTGGCAATGAGCTTTTAGATATAGTTGAGAAAATTCGTGAAACGAGTAAATCGTTGCGATCCGTATTCCTGCCAGAATTGTTTGCAGATTTCAAAAGGATCATCAGCACATTGGAGCCCGACATTCGCCATCAGGTGATTCGCGCGTTTGCCATTTATTTTCAATTGGTTAATATCGCGGAACAGAATCATCGCATTCGTCGCAAACGCGATTACGAGCGTTCCGCCGGGGAGAGTGTTCAACCAGGTTCCATTGAAAGTGCGGTCCAGGATTTGAAAGAGCGCAATATTACGTTTGAAGAAGTTCAAGAAATTCTCGAAAGTCTATCCCTTGAGCTGGTAATGACAGCTCATCCAACAGAAGCGATGCGTCGGGCTATTCTGGATATTCATAAACGGATAGCGGACGATGTGATGCAATTGGACAACCCGACACTGACATTCCGCGAACGAGAGCAGCTTCGGGAGAAACTACTGAATGAAGTGATTACGCTGTGGCAAACCGACGAGCTTCGTGACCGTAAGCCGACGGTTCTTGATGAGGTTAGAAACGGTATGTATTATTTTCACGAGACCCTGTTTCACATTCTGCCAGAGGTTTATCAAGAACTGGAGCGCTGCCTAAGTAAATATTATCCGGGTCACCATTGGCACGTTCCAACCTATTTGCGTTTCGGTTCGTGGATCGGTGGCGATCGGGACGGAAATCCTTCAGTGACGGCGGACGTAACATGGAGAACGCTTGAAATGCAGCGGAAGCTAGCGATTCGTGAATACCAGCGGATTTTGCGTGAATTCATGAAATACCTCAGCTTCAGCTCATCCATCGTGAGCGTTTCGGATGAATTGCTTCAATCCATTGAAAAAGACCGCGAGCATGTAACACTGAAGAAGATGGAAATTTGGCACAATGAGAAAGAGCCTTATCGTGTAAAACTGGTATATATGTTGGCTAAAATGAGTCATATTCTTGATGAGAACATGACTGGTGGCGAGCGTTATCAGTCCCCTGAGGAATTTATCGAAGACTTGAATATCATTGATCGAAGCTTGCGTTTCCATTTTGCTGACTATGTTGCAGACACGTATATTCAAAAACTGATTCGTCAGGCGGAGTTGTTTGGTTTCCATACAGCAACGCTGGATATCAGACAGCATAGCCAAGAGCATGAAAATGCTATGGCCGAAATTCTTCGTAAAATGAACGTGACTCAGGATTATGCCCAATTAAGTGAAGATGAGAAGATCGAGCTGCTTAATAACTTGCTTAACGATCCTCGTCCGTTGACTACGCCTTATCAAGAGTACAGCGACAGCACCGAAGAATGCCTTGAAGTATACCGTACCGTCTTCCGTGCGCAGCAGGAGTTCGGCGTGAAATGTATTTCAAGTTATTTGATCAGTATGTCCGAGGGCGCAAGCGACATTCTGGAAGTGATGGTATTTGCCAAAGAAGTCGGACTTTTCCGCAAGGACAATGACGGTTCTGTAATAGCTACTTTGCAGGCTGCGCCATTGTTTGAGACGATCGAGGACCTGCATGCCGCACCTGATATTATGCGTAAGCTCTTCAGCCTGCCGATCTACCGAGAAGCGGTTAGCGCCATGAATGAGCTTCAGGAAATTATGCTGGGTTACTCTGACAGCAATAAGGACGGCGGAGCCATTACAGCGAACTGGGAGCTCCAGGTAGCACTCAAAGATATTACGGCTGCAGCCAATGAGTATGGCATCAAGGTGAAATACTTCCATGGACGCGGCGGATCGCTTGGGCGCGGTGGTATGCCTCTGAACCGCAGCATTTTGGCTCAACCGGCATCAACCATTGCGGGTGGCATCAAAATCACGGAGCAAGGCGAAGTTATTTCTTCCCGTTACTCCTTGAAGGGAATCGCCTACCGCAGTTTGGACCAGGCGACTTCAGCACTTATAACGGCTTCTCTTAATGCCCGTTACCCTGAAAAAGAATCGACTGAAAAAGAGTGGGAAGAGATTTCCTCGAGGATCTCGGCCGCTTCACAGAAAAAATATCAGGATCTGATCTTCCGTGATCCGGATTTCCTGAGCTTCTTCAAGGAATCCACGCCGCTTCCTGAGGTGGGAGAGCTGAATATTGGCTCCCGACCATCCAAACGTAAGAACAGTGACCGTTTTGAGGACCTCAGAGCCATCCCTTGGGTGTTTGCGTGGACTCAGAGCCGTTACCTGCTTCCTGCATGGTACGCGGCTGGTACGGGCTTACAGAGCTTCTACCAGGGCAAGGAAGAGAATATGAAGGTGCTTCAGAAGATGTACACGAGCTATCCGTTCTTTACGTCGCTGATCGATACCCTTCAGATGGCTCTTGCCAAGGCTGATCTGATCATCGCCAAAGAGTATTCTTTGATGACGAAGGATGATCAAGCCCGCGAACGTATCTTCGGTCTGATTCAGGAAGAATTCAACCTGACGAAAGAGCTTGTTCTTAAGATTACGGGACAGCAGGATATTCTGGATAACCAGCCAGTCCTACAGGAATCGATTCGACTCCGTAACCCTTACGTGGATCCGCTCAGTTATTTGCAAGTCCAACTGCTTAACGAGCTGCGCGAGCTGAGGGAGCAGGAGCAGGACGATCCGGATCTGCTTCGGGAAGTGCTGCTGACCATCAACGGTATTGCAGCAGGGCTTCGTAATACAGGTTGATCCTTGCAGGATAACAAAGCTGTTTGAAAGGGATAGTATAAGGCGAGGTTCCCTAAAGGAGCCTCGTTTTTTTCATCTATGAGCAGCATAACCTCTGATGATTAGAGTATCGGCTGCAACGTGATGGTCTTTGATAGGGAAAAGGGATTCTTTTTGAATTATTGTTGATTTTTAGAAACAGTTGAATTACGATTTGAATGATGCTTTTTTAGACGTTACCCATCAGACCATTCTGGGGGAATTATGGTGGACAATTTGGATGTAAGACTGGCGAAGTTGGCCCGAAAAGGGGACCAAAGAGCTTTTGCTGAAATCGTAGAACTTTATAAAGATAAGATTTTTCATTTGGCTTACCGGATGCTGAGTAACCGTCATGAGGCGGAGGATGTCGTACAAGAGACTTTTTTGCGTGTATATAAAAACCTTGATCGATACGACGAGAATCAGAAGTTCTCCACTTGGATATACCGAATTGGTACAAATCTTAGCATTGATCGGCTGCGCAAACGCAAGCCGTCTTTCTCGCTGGACGCCGACCTGAATGAAAGCGAAGGCATGGACGGCTACTCCCTGATCCCGAGCGATAACCGTACACCTGAGAGTGAAATGCTGCTATCCGAGACACAGCGCATCATTCATACGGCGATTGACGGACTTCCTGCCAAGTATAAGACAATCATGATTCTAAGGTACATCCAGGATTTATCCCTGCAGGAGATCAGCGAGATTTTGGACTTGCCTGTAACAACGATCAAAACGCGAGTACATCGTGGACGCGAATTTTTGCGTAAAAAATTAGAGTACAAATTGTGAGGAAAAAACGCCTATCGCCGTTCTTTGAGGAAGAGAGACCGCGTTTAAGGGCGCTTTTTTCTTGCGATGCCAAAAAGTCAGTATCCGCAGTTTTTTTCTGATTTTCTTTAAAAAAAGTTGAAACATCCCCGATTCCGGCACGTATGAACAATAAGCAAGTCTTATGCCCCTACGTGGGAATAGACCCAGCAAAGAGATTGAATGAAAGGATTGGCTCACAAATGGATTGCAAATTAGCCGTCTCTTTGATGCATGATTATCTGGATAATGACTTGTCCGACCCACAACAGCTGGAATTGCAGAAGCATTTGCTGGATTGTGCTGACTGTCGGAATTACTTCGAGAAGCTGGAGCATACCGATATGCTTCTTTATTCCTTAACTCATCATGCGACCAAGCCATCCGATGATTTAACGGAACGTATAATGGGTATGCTGCCGCAGCCCAAGAGACAAAAGGCTTGGGTCAAATGGGTTAGGAATCATCCTGCGCTCACGGCTGCAGCTTTGTTTTTGGTTGTCATGCTCTTTAGCACAATCAGTTTCTGGAGTCAGGATACTCAGCTGGTTGTAAAGAGTGATGAATTCGAAAAGCTGGTGATTGAAGGAGATACCGTCATTATTCCTCCGGATCAAATCATCACGGGAGATATTACAGTCGAGAATGGAAAGACTAAGGTCTACGGTCAAGTGAATGGCAATGTGACCGTCATTGACGGAGAATTATTTCAGGCTTCCACCTCACATATAGCAGGTCAAGTGAAGGACATAGATCGGGCGATGGATTGGATATGGTACAAGATCTCCACTCTGTTTACAGATGCCGCTTACCGCTAGGTGAAACCTGAAGCCTACTGATAAAAGCGCCTCTTTTCAGTGAAAAGATGGCGCTTCTTTTGTTGATTTATGATCTTTTTCATGGAAAGCAGAGAGCGTCCGCTTGCATCGGAAAGATTAACGTTATAACCTAGAGAGTGTAGAGCACATACTACATATATGAGTCGCATGCGTTATTAAAAAGGAAGTTCAAAAAGTTCCCGTGTGATCAGAAGGAAAATGAAGAGCTGGTTCGGTAGTCGAATCGTTAAGCGTTCATTTTCGAGGAACCGGATTTTTTGGGCCCGCACTTAAAGGAAATGACGGGGGTTGCTGTATGGAGTATTTCACAGATATGACCTGGGGTGAAACCATTAAAGATATCATCGATATCCTTATCGTTACTTATATAATATACCAGATGATACTGCTCGTCCGCGGTACGCGGGCGGTCCAGCTCCTCAAAGGGATTTTGGTGCTGGTGGTCATCTGGGCGCTTAGCACCTGGTTTGATCTGTACACGCTAAAGTGGCTGATGAATCAGATTTTTACATTCGGGGTGTTGGCGGTCTTTATCATCTTCCAGCCGGAGCTCAGACGTGGTCTGGAGCAGCTCGGACGAGGTAAGCTGTTTGGGCGGACATCGGATATTGACGAGGAGACCAATAAGTTAATCAGCGAAACCATTAAGGCGGTTAATTATTTATCGCGGCGCAAAATAGGGGCTCTGATTGTCTTTGAGCGGACGACGGGACTGAATGAGTATGTAGAATCAGGAATTCCGATGAGATCAGTGATCAGCTCGGAATTGTTTATTAATATTTTTATACCGAACACACCGCTCCATGACGGAGCTGTCATTATTCAGAACGCTCAAATTGCAGCTGCCGGCTGTTATTTGCCGCTATCAGAGAACCCTTTTATCAGTAAGGAACTGGGAACAAGACACCGTGCCGCTATCGGAATCAGTGAGGTGGGGGATGCGATTTCAGTTGTCGTATCCGAGGAGACTGGGCAAGTATCGCTGGCCCTGAATGGACAAGTGGTTCGAGATATTAAGGAAGAGTCTCTCATCTCCAAATTGTATGAGGAGCTCAGGCCTGCCGCGTCCATCAAGGAGAAACGCACGTTCTTCTGGAAACGGAAGGGGGACGGCAGCAATGGATAAATGGATCAAGAACAACACGGCAAGCAAGCTCATTGCACTAGCTGTCAGTATTTTATTGTGGGCGATGGTTCATATGGACAGCGGAGCGCCTGCCCCGCCAACCACTTTTTATGATACCAAAGTCATTGCAGGCGTTAAGATTCAGACTTATGGATTTGATGACAGCGAATATGCGTTAACGGGTATTGATAAGGACCGCGTAAATCTCGAAGTTCGGGGAAAGAAATCCAATATCTCGCTTTTGACCGACGACTATAAGGTGAAGCTTGATTTGAGCAACGTCAGAGAACCGGGTACACACACACTTCCGCTAACCTACTCCATCCCGAGTGGCGTGGAGATGGTATCGATGGAGCCATCTGCGGTTACGGTGACGGTTGAACCGAGAGTGTCGAAATCCGTGACGGTAAGTATTGGAACCAAAGGCGAGCCTGCTAAAGATTACCGTGCCGGAACACCCGTGCTGATTGACCCAAGGCAAGTCACGGTTACCCTGCCTGAATCGTCAATGGCGAATCTGGGGCAGGTCAAAGGTAATGTGGAGCTTGATGGTGCCAAAGAGAAGATTACGGAGAAACGAGTCAAACTTACAGCATATGATAAAGAAGGCAACGCCATGGAAGACGCTGTCATTGAGCCTGCTACAGTAGCAGCTGAAGTGCCGATTGAGCCTGCATTTGTCACCCTACCGCTGGAGCTTCAATACACGGGACGGCTGCCAGAAGGGTTTGTCCTATCCAAGGTGGAGCAGAAGGTAAAAGAAGTGAAGCTGTTTGGCAGTAAAGAGGCGCTGGCAGGAGCTGAGACCTATATCGAAGCTACGATCAATCTGGGAGAAGTTAGAAATTCGGGAACAACAGTGCTTACGGCCGACTTGACGCCGCCTGAAGGTTTTGAGAAAATCGAGCCGAGCTCTGTAACGGTGGATGTTACGGCTGTATCGCATGGTGAACGGTTGATTACAGGTATTCCGATAACGTTAAAAGGGGTTGCCTCCGGCCTGGATGCTGTTATTACGGATCCAAAGATGCAGACAATATCTTTAACGCTCACCGGAGCGCCTGACTTGCTTAATAGTCTGGAACCTACAGATATCGGAGCAGAAGCGAATGCAACTAGTATGAAAGCTGGCGTTCACGAAATTCCGCTGCAGATCACACTACCTAATTTTATTAGCCGTACGGATCAGGAACGTCCCGTTATTAAGGTAGAGCTCAAGGATAACTCCAAGCCCGTGACAACGGAGCCGGACAGCTCAAAGAATGAGGGAACGGACACAGACAAGCCTGTTTCACCAGGAACGGGATCCGGAACAGGAACAGGCACTGATCAGGGGGAGACTCCGGAAACGCCTCCTACTCATGAGGAAACGGATAACACCGGATCAGGAGAAAACCCATCACATCCGCCGGGAGACGGATCGAATGATGGAGCAACAGGATCAGAAACGTCCAATGATGGATAATAACGAAGAGTAGATAAAGGAGTATATAAAACATGGGGAAATATTTTGGTACAGATGGAGTAAGAGGAGTTGCGAATCAAGAACTGACAGCGGAAATGGCTTATAGCATCGGCCGCTGCGGCGGCTATGTGCTCACTGGCGATAAAGAGAAGCCAACCGTCATTATCGGTATGGATACCCGCGTATCGGGGGCTATGCTGGAGTCGGCTTTGGTTGCAGGCCTACTGTCCATCGGTGCACACGTCATTCGTCTGGGTGTCGTAAGTACACCAGCGGTGGCGTACATCACAAGACTATTGAAGGCTGATGCGGGTGTTATGATCTCGGCTTCACATAACCCGGTACAAGATAACGGTATCAAGTTCTTCGGTGGAGACGGCTTCAAGCTGTCGGATGAGACAGAGCTCAAGATTGAAGAGCTGATGGATGCGGAAACAGATAATCTGCCGCGACCAATCGGGGCTGATTTAGGTGAATTGTTGATTGATAACGAATCTAAATATAAATACCTGGAATATTTGAAAACGACGGTTGATAACCGGTTTGACGGTCTGAAAATCGTACTGGATTGCGCAAATGGCGCAGCTTATGAGCTGGCTCCGAAGCTTTTCCGTGAATTGGGTGCGGATGTGATCACCATCGGCGCTGAGCCGAATGGCCTGAATATCAATGATCACTGCGGATCGACTCATCCGGAGAAACTCGTTGAGGCTGTACTCCAGCATGGCGCTGACCTCGGTCTGGCTTTTGACGGAGATGCGGATCGCCTGATTGCGATTGACGCAAAAGGCGAGGAAGTGGACGGCGATTTCATTCTGTGCATTTGCGGTGATGCCATGAACCGTGCCGGCAAGCTGAAGGCAGGTACGATCGTTTCGACGGTTATGAGTAACATCGGTTTCTATAAAGCGTGTGACAGCTTGAAGCTGAAAACGGCCAAAACCGCAGTCGGCGACCGCTATGTCATGGAAGAAATGCGCCGTGGCGGATATAACCTGGGTGGAGAGCAATCGGGACACGTGATTTTCCTGGATCACAACACCACTGGGGATGGAATTCTCACAGGGATTCAATTGGTGGATACGTTGGTAGCTTCCGGCAAGGCACTGCATGAGCTGAAGAGCAGCATGCGTAAGTATCCGCAAGTGCTGGTTAATGTTCGTGTTGGCGATAAGAGCAAATACCAAGGCAATACCGTTATTGAGTCTGCGATTGCTGAAGTTGAAGGCATTTTGGGCGATAACGGACGTGTCCTGGTTCGCCCATCGGGAACGGAATCCCTCATTCGCGTCATGGCGGAAGGCCCGGACAAAGAAGAGCTCGACCGTTATGTAACGCAGATTGCAGACGTGGTGAAACGGGAATTGGCGTAAGACTAAGGGTGTGTTTTTCAAGGAAAGCAGACTAATTTTTGTCAGGGCCAGTGAACTATGCGGATGCGGTTCACTGGCCTGCTGCTTTTCATGAAGCCAGCCGAATGAAAGCGCAATACCCCTTGTCCTGCCAGCAAAGAGGGTGGTTTACGGCATCGCTTGAGAAGATAGGTCATTCGATGTCATTCATGGGGTTAATTATACGCCGGGCTTGGATCTCCTAAGAAGCAGCCGAGTTGCCAAAGTGATAAGGCATGAATATAATAAAGGATGTCATTCAAGAATAGAAAGCGAGGATTGTGAGGTTACTTCAAGCTTCATAAGCGCCAGAGCTTGTACCTGCGCGGGGATTGGTTATTGCTACGATAGGGATAGCCAAACGGCAGAACGCAAGTTGACGAGGTAGAGGTGTTCGGATTATTCGGCGGGGACCTCTCGGTTATGCACCAACCGTAAGCGAATCACGGAAAAGGAATGGGCGACCGTTCTTACAACGTATCCGCAGGTGCTTTTAACACACTAATATACAAAACATGAATGTGCGATTTAGAATGCGACAGCGCGGTGGAAGAAGAGTGCATTCATGTCTGTTCAACTGAGCAGCCTATATCATGCTGGATTTTTTGAACGTTGATAATTGAATAGATCATTCTTCTTTCCTGATACCGCACAGATGCTGCCGTGTTCTATTTCCGCCTACTATTATAGGGAAATCGAACGGAGGAATCATACTATGTGTGGTATTGTCGGATATATTGGAAATCAGAAAACGCAAGCGGTGTTGATCGAGGGATTGAGAAAGCTGGAGTATCGCGGATACGATTCAGCGGGGATTGCCGTCTTTACGAATGAAGGTCTGCGTGTGGCCAAGGCGCAAGGGCGTCTTGCCAATCTGGAGGAGAGACTGGAGTCTGCCCCACTTGTGGGAACTGCAGGCATCGGTCATACCCGCTGGGCTACGCATGGCCGGCCGTCGGACGTGAATTCGCATCCGCATACGGACGAAAGCCAGAAGTTCTCTGTTGTTCACAACGGGATCGTTGAGAACTATCTAGAGCTGAAGGAAGAGCTGATCAGCCAAGGACACCAATTTGCTTCGGAGACCGATACGGAAGTTATTTCCCATCTCATTGCCCGCGAATATGACGGAGATATCGTTAAGGCTGTGCAGAAGGCGATCTCTTACATGAGAGGCGCATTCGCCCTTGGCGTCTTGACTGAGTATGAGCCGGATCGATTGGTGGCTGTGCGTCAAGCAAGCCCGCTTATTATCGGTCTTGGCGAAGGAGAGAACTTCATCGGTTCTGATATTCCGGCTATTTTGAAATATACGCGTAACGTTTATATTCTCAACGATGGAGAGATGGCGCTGCTGACAGCAGATGCTGTCGAATTAATGACCATTGAGGGGAACTTTATTTCTCGGGAAATGATTCGTGTCGATTGGGATGCCGTTACAGCGGAAAAAGGCGGATTCGATCATTTCATGCTGAAGGAGATCCACGAGCAGCCTAAAGCATACCGCGATACGATGCTGGGCCGTGTGGATGAGAGCGGACGCAAAGTCGTTCTGCCTGAGCTGAAACTGACACATGAACAGATTAAGAACATTCGCAATGTGCAGATTGTGGCCTGCGGTACGGCTTACCATGCCGGACTTGTGGGACGCAGCGTGATCGAAGAGATGGTACGCATACCGGTTGAAAATGACGTAGCGTCCGAGTATCGTTACCGTTCGCCGATCGTTACACCCGAGACTCTTGTCATCGTTGTAAGCCAGTCCGGTGAGACAGCAGATACCCTGGCTGCGCTTCGTGAAGCACAGAGCCATGGCGCTCATGTCCTGGCCATCACGAACGTAGTAGGCAGTTCTATTGCCCGCGAAGCCAACGATGTGCTCGGCACTCTGGCTGGTCCGGAAATTGCCGTAGCTTCCACGAAGGCTTACACCTCGCAGTTGATTGCATTCTATCTGTTTGGTCTGTACCTGGCTCAAGTACGAGGTACGATGACAGAAGAAGCTGTTGCTGAAGTGATTGCTGCGATGGAAGCACTGCCTGAGCAAGTAGAGTCCATGCTGACCAATGCGGAATCGATCAAGGGATATGCCGAGCAAATCGCGGAGCATGAGAACCTGTTCTTTATCGGCCGTGGTCAAGACTACGCTGTAGCCCAGGAAGGCTCTCTTAAGCTGAAGGAGATCTCTTACATTCATTCCGAGGCCTACGCTGCCGGCGAACTGAAGCACGGTACGCTTGCCCTGATTGAAGAGGGAATCCCGGTCATTGCCTTGGCAACCCAAGAATCTGTGCTTGAGAAAACGGTGAGCAATATCAAGGAAGTGAAGGCCCGCGGCGCCGAAGTGATGGCGATTACGCACGAAGAGCATGTGGCCGGCTTGCTGAAGTCCGTAGATCAAGCCTTCGCCATTCCGAAGACCTTGCCGATCTTGACGGCAGCCTTGTCTGTCGTACCGCTGCAGCTGCTCGCCTACTACGCGTCGCTTGCCCGTGGCAACGACGTGGATAAGCCGCGTAACCTGGCGAAGAGCGTGACGGTGGAGTAAGGTAGGGAGCGGGGAAATAAGCTTAATGTAGATTTGAGATAAAGTTGCACCGTTTTACCCCTTTAGATGTGATTATCTAAAGGGGTTTTTTTATGTCGAAATGAAAAAGAACATCCGAGATTGAACAGTGGAATAAACAAGGTCGAGGGACCGGTATTGCAGTAAGGCGTGAAGTGAAAAGAGATAAAATGATTTCACTTTGGATATTATCGGAAATAATTCTTATTGATGACTTAAAGTAGAATCGAAGGTTAATTACAGCTCATGAAACAGGAGTAGAAATAAGATTGCAAAAACTTTATAAATATAATAGTTTTAGGAGTATTTGAAAAAACAATCGACCGAATAGAACGAATGATGAGAGGGATGGGGAAATGAGCGATACAAGGGCCAAATTGATGCTGGATTTGCAAAGAATTGAGAAGGATGAGTATCAGTTACGCGAAGGTGAGCAGCATCAAGATTTCTTACCTTTGTTACTTCAATATATTGGCGATCCTCAGCCAGAATTACGGGATAACCTGATCTATCCGATGTTTTATATGTGGATTAAGGAGGAGAATAGGTTCAGTGGAGAGGAGTTGCGTAGCCTCTTAACTGTTCTGACTGATGAGAACCATTTGTTCTATAATATTGGCAGCGAGGATGATCAGTCCGTTTTTACAAGGACGTTCTCTGCTTTGCCTATCGCTTTGATTGTGCAACGCCACAGACAGAATCCATTTTTCAATCAAGCGGAAATTGAGCAATTAATGCATGCCATGCTCCGTTATTATAAAGAGGAGAAGGATCTGCGAGGTTACCTTTCAGTAGGAGGCTGGGCTCATGGCGCGTCTCACGGTGCGGATGTTTTTGTCGAGCTGGTGCAGTGCGAGGAGAGCAGCGTCGCACGGCTGCGTGAGGTTCTTATCGCTATTTCTGGCATGCTTCATAATGGTAGACACATTTTTAGCGATGAGGATGATGAGCGGTTGGTCAACATCGTGGATATGATGATTGACAAAGAGTTACTTCCACATCAAGAAATCGGTGATTGGATTAGCGGCTTAGCGCAATGCTGCAATTTGCCGAGAAGTCGCAGTCAGGTGATTGCTCGTGTGAACAGCAAGAATTTCTTACGCAGTCTCTATTTCAGAAGGGGACAAGATAGCCGAGGGAATGAGCTTACCACTGTTATGCTTGGTACTGAGGCAAAATTGAACAGGTTTTCTATCAGTTAAAGGATTAGAGGGGCTGTCCCAAAAGCCATTCCGATCTCGGTGTTAATGAACCAGTCTATCAGCGAAATAGATTCAGATTTCACGATTTCGGAAAAATAGAAAGGCTACGCCCCTGGTAATAAGGGGCGTAGCCTTTCGTTATACTTACTCGATCGATTCCACCTGAACAACTGGCACCTGCGTGAGCTGACTGGATCCGCTACTGTCGCTTTTCTCGCTATGGTCTTGTTGGGCATCCTCAGGATGGAGCTCCTCGCCAGTCACGGGTACGCTTGGGGTGTCTGTCTCATCCATGATATCTCCATCAACTTGTCCGTTCTCCGGTTCAGCAGGGTCTGGAGCCGCAGGAGGCTGGCTGCTTCCCGGTATCTCCAGCTGCTGATACTCGCCGCTGAATGTTCCGATTAGGGTCGCGCTTCCAGCAGGGAGATCCAGGTCTCCTTTTAAGATGACATGGTATCCATTGCGTTCAGCTAAGACCTCACCATAGCCACCTTCCGGGATATGGACTGAGAAGCGTACCTTCTCATTCGGATATCTCTCGATATTAGCAATATCGATGTCGGTATACTGAACCTGATACCCTGTGAATCCATATTGGTCTCCCTGACGCTCGAAGATGGCGATCTCGTCCGGGCTTACTCCTTCCAGATTGGTGACCAGTATAGACTTATCCGGCTGCACCTGATAGTCTTTGGCGGTGAATTGGAACAGCGGCGTCAGGTTGGCATCTCTGGCTTCATAGCCTGAATACAATATCAGACCGGTCCCCGCGTCGCCCTCCACTAGGATAACCGGATTCATCGCGGTGCTAAGCGATTCCTCGACTGAAACCTGTTGGATGGCGATATCGGACGGGTAATCACGGTTTTGGAATAATTGCACCGTTTCATCATTCTTTAAGACCGCTAAATAGATGATATTTCTATCAACTCCAATGGCATAGGCCAACCCTCCGAAACGATTCCCGCCTCCGCTTACATAGCTGAAGCTGCCTTTCAGACCAGCCGTTTGGAACAAACGAATCGGATCGTGGATCGTCCAGGCCAGTTTGGCAGCTTGCAGTTTACCGTTCATATCCTGGTACTCCGACAGCGCTCCATAGAGTGCTACCGCTTCCTCGTAGTTCTGGCTCTGTACCATTCCATCAGCTGTCGCGATCCACCGCTTTATCTGGTTCTGAATATATTCCATGATTGTAGCGTTCTTCAGACCGCTTCGGTCCAGATAGTCTCTATACCCCATGGCGTGCGAAACAAAATCGGAGGGCCGTTCTCGCTGGACATCCTTTTGCAGCATGGTATACACAAGTTCATCGGTCTTGCCATTCAACCAGGCAGCCGGCAGCGATCGGCTGGCATACTCGGAACTCATGGCATGTGACCAATTCAGCAGATCCGTATACTGTCCGGCTCCTGCCAGACGAGTCAGGACCATTTCGTCATAACGCTGGAACAGACGGAGCAGCTTGTCATTCTTCTGTTTCTCCCCGCCATAGAATGTATCCGGAATGCGGAGCAAATTCCATTTGAAGCTGTTGTCGTCATACTGCAACTCTTCAAGCAGCTCATCGGCCCGGCGGTTAAACAAACCAATGAACTGCAGGAATATCCGGTTCACATCGTCGGGGATTCCGTAGAACGCAGCAATTTCATCGTAGTAGGAAGCATAAACTCCTTGTTGACCCGCCAGTTTCTGTTCTGTATCAAGCAATTCAGCATATACGTTCATGAAGCCGGAGAAATCGCCTGCTTCCCCGACACGGCTCAATCGATGATCAAGTGAGGAAAGGCTCTGCTTCATGGAAGTGATCGGTTCAAGCTCTTGCAGTCTTGAGGCAAGCAGCTCTTCTTTATATAGAAGGGAACGGTTATTTCGCGCCTTCTGATACCATTCTTCTGCCTGAACAAGCTTCTTCTGAGCATACAATAATTCTGCTTGTGCCATCGATTCGATTTTCTGATAGATATGAATTCCCTTATACCCGATCAGCAGCAGAAGGACTATACATAAAAAAAGATACAAATTACGCAGGGTTAGCGTGTTTCTCATCGTCATAACGGTATAGCCCCTCTAATCCCATTTTTGAAAATCAGGGTCCGAGCGGTAGTGTTCATTATAAATGGCCGATACCCGGTCCCGTAGTCCGTTCCATGACAAGCCGGGATTGCGGCGTACGATCTGATACAAGCGGAGGAAGCGATATCTCGGCAATCCATCCGCATAGCGGCTAATAAAATCAGGGAACGTATCGATATATTTTTTCTTCCGTACCGCTGCCCCGGCGGCGTCGATCATAATCTGCCTGCCTTGCTCCATCCGTAAAATGCTGGATTCATGTTCGAGCAGGTATTGGATCGCTTTGCTGCTAATTAACTCGCGTTTAATCTTGGCGATTTCACCGATATAGGCAGCCAGGTCCGGATCAAACTCATCCAGTAATAGCGGTTCGAGTTCAAGCTCCATATCCTTGCGCAAGCTGAAGCTTTGCAAGAGAACGATCTGCTGCAGACGGATGCGGTCATTCCGGACCAAGGAGGCAATTTCCCTGACGATTTCATACCCTAGTTGGGCATCTTCCTTGATGGCGGCAGAAGCCGTTGCTTTGTTCAGATCCAGGCCCTCATGAATCTGTTTTTGATGAGATCTTATAAGCTTGTTCAGAGCGTACAGGGTCTCGGAATGCAGCACTCGCCGCTGGATCAGCCATAACCATGCGAGCAGGACCACCATACAAGCAAAGGAGATCACGATCTGCAAGAAGGTCTGACTAAGAAGTACGGCAGAGAGCCCTATAATGTAGAAGAGAAGTCGGTCACTCTGCATGGAACGCTTGGCCATTTTCTCTGCAAGTTCCATCACAGGGACAAGGGCGTTCCGTTTACAGTAAGCGCAGCTGTCTTCCCAAAGAATCGTGAAATTGTGGCAATGTTTGCAAACCCTTAACTTTTGGTAGACATATCTCGTTTTATTATAGGGACGAAGTTGTACGGGCTTTTTCTTATCCATGCTGTTCCCTCTCTGAGTTGGCAACTTCAAGCAGAGTCTGATGCAGCTGCTCCGGTGTCGGGGCGTTCTTCTTACGCTTGAAGTAGGCCGTGATCTTAATGATGACAAAAAGAAACAAAATCCCGAGACATCCGTATGTAATCATATATCTATTCCTCTCGGCATCGTATTTGTTCGAAAATGGCGGGTGAGCCTTGTGTCCTAAGTCCGGGTGATACGACTGATGATGTTGAACTTTGGCAGGTATAATTATATCATATGGACATAGTGCTGGTATATTTTAGTGATAAGCATGGTATTTTCTATATAAATACACTAGAGAATTGGATGTTCCTGTTCCTGTTCGTGTTTTTAAGCTTTCTTTCATGTAATTTTAAGACTTATTGCCTACAGTTAGACTAATGGTCTGACCAATGAACCGAGGCATCCACCTGATGCTAGACTAAATGGATGAAGGAGTAATTCAATGTTACGTAAAAATAAATGGCTGCTATCTTTGATGGCAGCGGTGCTGCTGATTCTGACCTGGAGCGGAGGAACCATGCCTCAGGCAGTGGCTGCCACGCAAGGCTCCAAGATTGATGCCGTCCTGGTGATGGATGCCAGCAACTCGATGAAAAACAGTGATCCGGAGAGGATCAGCAGCGAAGCGATGAAGATGTTTATCGACATGCTGGCCACCACCGGCGACAAGGTCGGCGTCGTTTCCTATACCGACCGGATTCAGCGGGAGAAAGCCCTGCTTGAAATTCAGTCGGAGGCAGACAAGACCGCGCTGAAGCAGTTTATTGATCAGCTGGATCGCGGTCCGTACACGGATATGTCCGTAGGTCTCGATGAAGCCGTAAAAGTGCTGAAGCAGGGAATGGACCCGGCGCATGCGCCGATGATCGTTGTTCTGGCCGACGGTAACAATGACCTGGATCCGAACACGGGCAAGACGAGCCAGGAAGCTTCAGACGATTTAGCCCAAGCGGTCAAGGAGGCCAAGGGAAGCGGCATCCCGATTTATACGATTGGACTGAATGCCGACGGGAAGCTGAATAAAGAAACGTTAGCTGAATTGGCAAACCAAACGGGGGGTAAATCCTTTACCACCAGTTCGGCGGATGACCTTCCGCAAATATTAAGCGAGATTTTTGCCAGCCACCAGCAGCTTAAGATCGTTCCGGTACAATCGATTACCGGCAACGGAAGCTATCAGGAGGTTACGGTTCATGTGCCGAATGCGAACGTGCTGGAGGCGAATATTTCCATTATGTCCTCCAGCCCCGTCGACGTGAAGCTTGTCGATCCCTCCGGAGCTGAGCAAACGATTCCTTCGGCCAATGTACTGCGCTCCACTTCCAATTCCTATTCGCTGCTCAAGCTGCTGAAGCCGCAGCAAGGCGATTGGAAGCTGCACGTAAAAGGCGTATCTAAAGACAAAATCGACATTAACCTCGTATTCAACTACGATCTGGAGCTGACCATGGATCCTCCCCCATCTTCTAAGGTAAAGGCGGGGGATACGATTGACATTAACGCGTACCTTGTCAGCAATGGGCAAAAGCTGCAGGACCAGGAACAGTACGGCAATATGACGGCCAAGCTGTTGGTTAAGGATCTGGACACCGGGGACGAGTCGGAGGTCAAGCTCGAGAACAAAGGCGGCAGCTTTGAAGGGAGTTACAAGATTCCGCAGAAGCACGACTACGAGCTGAGGGTACGGGCGGAGGAGCAGAGCTTCTACCGCGAAAGCGCGCCTGTGAAGATTAGTGCGAAGGCGGCAGCCTCCGGCTCCGGAAGCGGTGGGAAGGAGATGACCGCGGGCGAGGAAACGAAACCTTTTCCATTATGGCCCGTAATCATTGGCATCGCGGCGCTGCTCATTGTTGGAGCGGCTGCATATTTCATACTCGGCGCGTTTAAGAAAGCGAATAAAGGGTTTGTCGGTCAGATCGTGATCGAGATCAGGGATGAGAACACCGGCGAGAAGACCTTTCCGCAATACAAGAAGCTGGTTTCGTTCAAAGGGAAGTTCAATCTGCATCAGCTTCTGCAGCTTGCTCCGGAGCTGAAGGAGACCGAGAAAATCCTGTTCATGCCAGGCAAGAACGACCGCATCATACTAAAGAACAATTCTTCAGCCGTAATCGAGAAGTCCGGACGCGCTCTGGATGCAACGAATGGGACCGAGCTGAAGAACGGAGACCGGCTGAGAGTTTCCCTGCAGCAGGCGGACAAAACGATATTATTTGAATATTTGGCTTAAAGTGCGAGTTCAAAAAGGGCTGCTTCCTGATTCACTTCGTGTTAGATATAGAATTTATAAGTTATCTTGCTACGCTGATGAAATTCTGTATCGCAAGAAAACCTACCTTTAAATCGCGGTCGCTCGTCCCTGAATTGACCTCGATTGGTTTTCTTATCAAAAGCGGACTTTTTGAACAACCTCTTAAAGCCATGACCTATCAGGAGGGGAAGTTATGAAACCGGTAGTTAGAGAACATATACAACAGCTTGACGTTTCACTCGGAGGCGGGATTGTCAGCGAGAAAATACGGGTGGATACCATCGACAATCCGATCCTTATCATTGGACTTGGAGGGACGGGGATCGATGCGCTGCTGCGCTTGAAATATCAGATTAACCGCCGTTTCAAGCTGCCAGAGGATCCGTTGTCCAAGAAGAGAATGGACAAGCCGGATAATGTGGAGTTTCTGGCTTTTGAGACCAACGAGCAGGATAAGAATAAACGTTATAAAGGCATCGGGCTTGATCCGATCAATGAATTCGTGCTTCTCTCCAATGCCGAGATCGGAGGGCTTCTCCAGAACCGCAGCATCTTGGAGCCGTACATTACAGATTGGCTGTCGCCCGAGCTGAGTATTACCGATGGCATGAACGGAGCAGCGGGTGTGCGCCAAGCGGGCCGCCTGCTATTGTTTACGAAAATTACGCAAGTGGTGCAGGCGATCGACAAGAAGATCAAAACGCTGTCGGTCGGCACGAACAAAAAGCTGATGGTCTTCCTGCTGACGGGGCTGTCGGGCGGTACAGGCAGCGGCTGCTTCTTGGACATTGCCTATATCGTTCGCGGCATTATTGAACGCGACCACGGCTCTGCCGGGATCGACCGCGTGAACACGCTTGGCTATCTGTTTACGCCGGATATCAATCTGGCGAACAAAAGCTTGAGCGAACATACGCGCGAATACATCAAGAAGAACGGTTACGCCGCGCTCAAAGAGCTCGACTACTGGATGAACGTGGATGCCAGAGGCGAGCGGTTCAAGCAGCAGTACGGCAACATTCTGACCGTGAACTCTCCGCTGCCTCCGTTTAATCTGTGTCATCTGATTTCCGCTACGAATACGGAAGGCAAACTGCTGGAGAATGCCTATGATTACTGCATGAACGTCACCGCTGAGAATATCACGAACTTCATGGCCAGCGAGGAAAAACAGTCCGGCGAAGAGTTTGCGATCCATGACTATATCAGCAACATCCGTACCAATATCGCGCAGATGAACAAGGCGTATCCTGCCAATTACGACTACAACATCATCGGCGCATCTTCAGCTGTTCTACCCATTGAAGAGATGACCACATATCTGGCGTACCGCGTTTTCGGCAAAATGCAAACCATGTTTGAGAAGGCGCCAAGCCAGGAGGACGTCGAGAAATTCGCAAGCAAGCTCGGCATCGACCTGGACTCGATGACGAAGAACTTCGAGTCTCGCGTACCGGAGCCGCTACCCGGATACCAGAATAGCGAACGGCTCAGCTATGCGAACGTCGTGAAGAACCAGGTTATCAATATGGACACGGAGCTGGAGCAGAATTTCCTGGCGAGAGCCCGCGAGGAGTATATCAAAGCGAAGAAGCAGCTGCCGGGCGAGATCGTGGCTCAGTTCAGCGATCAAATCCGCCGCATGTTCCTGCATCCACAGCAAGGACCGTTTTATGTGTCCCGGTTGATCTATACGGAGAAGGGCTTCAGCCTGCTGAAAATGCTTCTGTCCTACATCGAAGCGCTGCGCGAGAATCTGACCCGCATTCCTCGTGACATCGAGTCGGCCAGAGAACAGGCGATCGATCGTCTGGGTGATGCGAAGAGCGCTTTTGTCTCGAAGGACAAGAAGAAGAACATCTATATCGAAGCCAAAATCAACGAATATTGGCTGGAAGCGGATGTGGAACGCACCGAGCAGATGATTGAGTTCTATGAGGATTTATATGATCTGCTGAACCAGGAGAACAACCGGATTTATAGCGTATATACGGAAATTCTGAATGCCCTGAATTCGATCTTCGCCAAGAACGGCGACATTCTCGTGAACGGGGAAGAACAGCAGGATCATAAAGGGAATAAGACGTATTACTGGAACCTGGTCAGCGTGCCCGATATTTCCGACGTCATCAACAAAATCATGGATCAGAAGGATGTGGACGATCTCATCCGCGATTTCGCGCAGGAACTGCTGAGCCATGCCAATCGTTGGACGCGTGAGCAGGAGATCGATATCGTCCGATCCATTTCGGAGTTTCTTACCGATAAATTCGGCGATTTGATTACCCGCTCGATGGAAGATTTCCTCGTCATGAAATTCGGGCAGGAGGATTCCATCGAAAAATTTGTCGAGCGCAACATCGCCAGCAAGCTGGACGATGAAGCCGTGCCGGTCTTCCATCTGAGCAACAGCGCAGGCAATTTGTACTTCCCTTCGTGGGGCTTTGTGTCCGTGCCTGTACAGGCACCAAGCATTCTGAAAGGGATTCGCAATTATCAGAATAATTCGGTCGGGAAGTCTCACTTCACCGTGAAGGAGAGCGAAGTGAAGAACCGGATCTTCTGGCTGAATACAAAGAACGGCGTGCCGTTGTTCGTTTATACGCCGCTTAAGGTTTATGAGGAGAGTTACGAACGCACGATCATGGACAAGGAAGGCGTTGGACGTCACTTAGTGCAGACGGATCGTAACAATTGGACGTACCTGCCATCGCCGATTCCCGAGAAATCCTGGGGGGATACCTACGTCAATCCGCGGGTTCAGGATTATAACGCCCGGGTACGTGCTGAATTTAACCAGGCGCTTGAGTTTAAGATCGTCATCCAGAAGGATGTTGACCAGAACACGAGCAGCCGCTATGCGGTCGTGTTCACGAAGCCATTTGATCTGAACGAGCTGCTTCGTGCTTATGACTTGCAACTGGATAGTCCCAAGCCTAACCTTGGCGAAGTCAAGCGGGCATGGACCGAGCTGAAGCGTCTACTGAACGAGGGGCTGGAGCCGGCGGGCTCCAAGGATATTTTCAACAGCATCAACGAGGAGATGGCCAAGGAAAATCTGATACGCTCGCCGGAAATGATCCGCAGCGTGAGGGAAGAGCTGAAGAAATATGCCGCCATCGCGGCCAAAGTCACGGAGTTCGAGCTCCTGATCAGCGATAATCAGAATGAGGAGAAATGGCTCGATCAATTTATTGAGGCGTTGTATACCGGAACCATCACGAAGAAGGGTGCGCTCTTCGTTTATGATCGCGATCCGGAAGAGGACTCTTGGGAGCCGTTTGCCAATCTGCTGAAAAGCGTGAATGACGTGGAGTATGAAGTCTACAAGCACTTCCGTCAGCTGGACGAGAAAAGCCGGAGCACGCTGCTGCGCAAATCCTCCCGCCGCGATCAGGAGCTGACCGCTTCCGAGGACATTACGCCGCTGCTTACCAAGCTGGAAGAATTGGCTGAGCGGTTCCTGGAAACGCGCGACCGGCTTGAATACGAGAAGGTGGAGCTTGCGGACGGCGAAGAGCGTTATCAGTTCTACAGACAGGTTTCTTCGAAATTAAATGACATCCGAAGAAGGTTGAAATAGACGATGAGGGAAATTCTTCGCCAGTATGCTGCCGGCTATGCCAAATCGGAAGAGCAGCTTACCTTGATGGAGGATGATCAGAGCAGCATCCACTACCCGGAGGTATACTTGTTCATCGGTGATAAGACGGCGTCCGCAATCGAACCGATTATGGAGATACATGACCGCAAATGGGACAACAGCGCAAGTGTCATCTATTTGCATGTGGGAACGGACCAGGATGGAGGGGGGGAGCCGAAAGGCTCCGAATCCTCCGGTCGCCTTCACCGGTATCATCTTCATTTACCGGAGTCAGACGGCGCATCCAAGTCCGTACGCAAGGAACTATACCAGGGCTTCTATCGGGACCCGCATCACCTGGCCGGGTTGAATAAAGCGATTCGGAAGCTGAGCCACCACATCGCAGACTATGGACGCAGCTATTCATCCTTTGACCGGATTCATCTGTCTGTCATTACACGGGTCGACGACCCGTTTAATGTGTTTATACCGGAAATTTCATTACTGGCCGAATCGATTTTCCAGCAGTCATTCAAGTCGGTGCAAATGGATTTGTATGCGCTCATTAATGAAAGGGAGCAGATTGAATCTTATGGCTATGCGAGCTCCGTGGGTGTTGCCTTCTTGCGGGAGTTGGACCTGATGCAGAGCCGGGAATACAGCTTCTCCGCACCGCTGCAGGTCACGGAGGATGGGCTGACGATTCCGGTCGTTCACCCGGCCTCGCCGTTGTTTGATCTCGTCTATGTGCTGTCTGATAAGAATGAACGCGGCATATCAGGTTACGCCGGGATGCAGGATATCTATGATATCATCTGCCATCTGGGTTTGCTTAAGAACCGGAAGCAGAAGGATGCAACCTATGACGGAATCCGGGGCATTTACAACAATACGTCTTTCAAAAGCAATATTATGACGGAATCCGGCCGCCAAGGCTTTGTCTCCGCTGGCTTTGCCCGGGTGAAGAGGCCCAATGAGCCGATTGCGCTAACGGTCCTCTATCATCTGTGCCGCGGACTGCTGCTTCGCATGAAGAGTGGGACGGAACCGGAGGCTCATGAATGCCTGACCTACTTTGGTCTCGATGCGGAGGCCGTAGCGGCAAGAGCGGACCGGATGCTGCCGGACGCAGAGCATCTGGATGGGCTAAAGGGGATGATGTCACACCCCGTCAGTTATGCCGGGCTGAAGCGGATGAATATTCGTGAAGCTGAAGAGGCATTGTTCGGGGATGGCTGCAGGCAATTTTTTCATAGCAATTACGAGCTGGAGGTCCAAAAGAGACTTAGCGATATGAGCACCGCTGAAGAGCTTCATAGTGCGCTTCGTCGCACTTTGGCGGATCATCCGCAAATCGGTTGTTATCAAATCGTGGAGTGGACGAGTGACAAGGCGGGAGAGGGGATACTGCTTGAAGCGGTCCGCTCTCGAATCCGGGATCTCGGCAGCCTCCTGAAGACCGAGCAGGACGGACTGAACCGCTATTATGAGGAAAGCGTGGAAAGTCAGCCGTTCAAGAAGCTTCCTTTTAGGGATAAACAGAATGTGCGCCATTTCATTCGTTATTTCGTTGGCGAGCTCTATCGACGCAAGTATGAGCTTTTATTACTGGAAACGGAGCTTGCGCTGTACAGGCTCTATGAGGTGGAGCTCGAACGGATTCACCGTCATTACAAGCAGCAGGCGAACATGCTGGACCAACTTGAAACGGAATTGTTGGAAGCAGCCCAGTTGAGCATCCGTACCGCAGACGATTATATCGGCCAGAACCTGATGGAGTATTATGGCCTTGTAACGGAAGAACTGATGCTGGAATTGGAGAGTAAGCGCGGCCAGGGAGTATTCTTTGAAGAACGGTATGTCGGCAATCTCTCCATCGTTACGCATGAAGGGATCGAACCGATTCTGTCGAGCATGATCCGGGTCTGTCTTAGAGATTTATTGACGGCAGAGCCGTTCGTGCAGACCTTCGAGGAAGAACTGCTGCGGAGGGCGAACGTAACCATCGACTACAATAACAAGCAGGTGCTTGCCAAGGAAGATCTGTTTAAGGTGCTTTACCGGATGCTGGAGGAGAACTCCGTTACGTTGGTCAGACTGCTTGACTATACGCAGGAGCATCGATACGAGGAGAAATATTTCTTCGGCGATGCCGACAGCGAATTTGTCCGCTATGCGATCCATGCCGATGAAGCTTTACGGGTGTACAAGCTTGGCATCGTGCACGAGAAGCGCTCCAGCGGAGTCGAGAAGCTGAACCTGATGGGAGGTTTCCATTTGGAGGATCTGATGTACTACCGGAATGGCAGAACCTACTACGAGACCTATACGGCAAACGGTTATGAATTTCATGGAATGGAACCGGCGCAACTTCCTGAGCTGCGCTAGCGTTCTTAAATTCTGATACAGAGAGTAGGCGTGTATTGTGCAACGAAAAATAAACCCTCTCCTGCTGCTGTTTAGTCTAGTCGGTGGGGGAATCGGATTTACCATTGGGGAATTTTTGCTCCGCCAATGGGGGACAGGGCTTCCCGTCATCGTAGTTACAGGGATCTATTTCGGAATTTTGGCCTTGTGCATCGGATTGGCCTGCTTAATCGCAGAACTGATCTCCCCTCGTTTGAACGGGAGCTCATGGAGACAGCGATACACAGGCACATCATGGAAGCTGCTGATTCCATCCACGTTGGTGGCACTGTTCTTGCTTGGCATGCTGTTTGAGTGGGTGTACCAGTTGAACCCGGGCAGCGCCAAGCCGGTGAAGGATATCGTGCTGGTCATTGACAATTCGGGCAGCATGAAAGACACGGACCCGAATCAGGACCGATATACGGCGGCCAAAAATCTGATTAACCGCATGGACGAGGATAACCGTGTATCGGTGATGCTGTTTGATCATGCGACAACGTTGCTGCAGCCTTTTACGCGTGTGAAGAACCAGGAAGCCAAGGATGAGATCATCGCTGAGATTGACAGTTTGGAAACGAATGATGGCGGCACGGACATTAGTCTCGCGCTGGAGGATACCATGACGCATATCCAAGAGAGCCATGATGCCCGCCGAAGCGCCATGGTCATTATGCTGTCGGACGGCTTTAGCGAAACCGATCATGCGCGTGTGCTTGCCGACTACAAACAGCAGCAAATCGCGGTGAATACGATTGGCCTCAGCCTTGTCTACAAGGATGGCGCCCAGCTGCTTCAGACGATAGCGGCCGAAACGGGCGGGCAATATTACGACGTGCAGAATGCGGCAGATTTGTCTTTTATCTTCCAGAAAATCTATGACGACGTCGGGGATCGTTCCCTGTTGACGAAACGTACAGGCGCGATGGAAGATAGCGTTTATTATCAGATTGTAAGAGTCGTTGCGATGCTGCTCATTGGCGCTGCCACGGGCCTGGCCCTCGGCATTATGTTTGATAACCGTCATCTTGCGCTTAGCTTCAGCATCGGCGGCGCGGTATCCGGCGTGCTCGCAGGAGTTGTTCTGGAATATGGCCTATCCGGGGGAGAAGTCAGGGATGCCTTCGTTCGTCTGCTGGCCTGCTTCATCCTCTCAGGAATCATCGCCTTGTTCACGTTGGTGATTCCGGTTAAGGAGAACAGCAAGATCATTCGTAACGAGCAGCGGCCAGGCCGAACGGGACGAGGGCAACGGCCGAATGATTCAACAAGCCGAGGATTTTAAAGCAGGGGGCGTTCGATATGCGTTTTAAAAATGCGGAGCCCGGAGAATGGGTCATTCAGGGATTAAGCTATCAATTAGACGAGGGCTACTGTACGCTCCGATGGAGCTGGCCGCCAGGTCTTCAGGCGGTATATATTCACCGCGCGATGGATGATGGATTTGGTCTGCCTGCTGGAACTATAGAGCCTGGCAGCCTGCGCCTGTATACCCGAGACGAGTACAAGGCGAACAATGGGTATCGGGACCGGGTGGACGGAATTGGCCAGATCACGTATACGGTATACGCCATGTCTTCCGAAGATGGAGAGATGGCCTTAATCAGGCAGCCGGATGAAGCGAACAGCATTCAGTTCAGCACCGGCAAAGCTATGCTGGTATATTCCATTCGTGAAAAGAGCCGCTGGTTGCAGCCTTATAAGACGATTGAAATTCAGGTGACGGCGGAAGTGCCGGTACCCAAGGACGTTTTATGCTACGTAAAGAAGCAGGGGGCTTATCCGGTAAACAAGGAAGACGGCATCTTGTACCCTTTCGTTACGGATTTTGCGGCGGGACGCAACGAATTGCCTGCGATTGAGGTGGGCAAGAACGATTATATTCGCCTGTTTTTTACGGATGGTAAGAAGTATGGACAACGGTATGAGCTCGTTTATAGATAGAGAGTGAACACACTGTAACCACGATGAACGCATCAGTGTGTAATTCATAGGGTTCAGAGGGAGGTACAAAGGATGGGCATTTTTGATATATTCAAGAAAAAACCGGAGCCGGAGCCAAAGCCGCTGTTCTATGATATTGTGTGCCCTTACTGTTTCAGTAAGTTTGCTCCGAAGGAGGTTGTCTTCCGGGCTGCCCACGATCGAGAGGATGACGAGGACTATGCGCTTGGGGAAGATGATGAGCTGAATCGGTACCGGGAACGCTTTGGGCTGGATTCCGTTTATGATATTGAAGCGATTATCCGGCCGAGCGACATACCGGAGGAGCATCACATTTATTCCGATCACGTGCTGGTTGGATTGAATGACCGTTACGGTGTCGTTACGCGCAGACGGTTATGCCCGAAATGCCATAATGAGCTTCCGGTGACCGCAGGAAAGGTGCCGAGCAACATTATCTCGATTATCGGTGCTTCGCAAGTGGGCAAGTCGGTCTATATGACTTCGCTCATTCATACGCTGCAGCATACGACGGCGGATCATTTCGATGCAGCTTGCATGCCGCTGAATGCCGAGATCAGCCGTAAGTTCCGTACGGGCTATGAGGAGCCGTTATTTGAGCGCGGAGATTTGCTGGCGTCCACGCAGAAGGAGAAGATGCAGGAGCCTTTCATTTTCCAATTCGTGTTCAAGGATGAGTCCAAGCCGCCGTTAACCCTCGTATTTTTTGACGTAGCGGGTGAGGGCATGGTGGACGAGGATTACTTGGGACTTCACGGACAGCATATCAAGAATTCCGCGGGTATTCTGTTTATGGTGGATCCGCTCCAAATCCGCTCCATTCGGGAGAAAATTCGTCTGAAATTCGGTGACCAGCCCGGTGAATGGGTGTCCCAGTATGATGAGCCGCGGGATGTCGTGCTGACGATGTTCGGCGATTTCATCGCTTATGAGGACAAGGGCAAGACGGATATTCCGACAGCCGTCGTCTTAACCAAGAGCGACATGCTTCATGCGCTTAAGGATGAGGATGGCGAATACGTGAAGCTGAACAGCAACATCTTTAACAATGTGGTGCACCGCAAGTTTATGAATTTGACCGAATTTGAAAATATTGACGGCGAGATCCGCCGTTTTATCGAGAAGGTCGACCGTCCGTTCAAGGGAACGATGGATGTATACTTTTCCAATACAGCGTATTTTGCCGTGTCGGCTCTAGGCAGCAACCCTGTCGATCAGAAGCTGCAAAGCGTTGTCAGCCCGATTCGGGTCGATGAGCCGTTCATCTGGCTTCTGTACAAGCTGAAGTATATTCAGGGGAGGGAAGACTAGTGCCGGATTTCCCATCCCGAACCATACAGCAGCAAATGTACACGCGGGAGCGCCGGGGCATATTCCGTTCAGCCGAAGGCTTTGATACGGTGGCTCGTTCGTCCGGATTGGAGGCTTCCTTTATCAAAAAGGTACTGCATCCCTTTTGCCAATACGAAGCTCCTGCCGAGCTGACAGCACGCAGCGAGAGGGAAGCGGCGGCTTATCCGGCTGCCCTTCATCTGTTCCATACGGAAACAGGGGACACGGTGCTAGGGCGAAGCGTGTTTCAGCCTGCGGACTTTACGGGGCTTCGCAGTGCCTTTTTTACGCATCATTATGTCATTCCCGACGGTTTTCTTGAAGATGAGCATTCCGCTTATCAAACTTGGCTCCAGGCCTCCTTTGCCGATCATTACGATATCGAAGAAGGCGTAGATCTTCCGCAGCTTCCTGCCATTCCGGTTCAGGCGGACTCTCAAGCCGCCATCTCATCCAAGGAGACGCCAGCCTTATTGCAGGAGCTTGGGATCGACGAGAAGATATTCAAGCAGCTGCTCTATGCATGCATATCCGCGGCTGCAGGGAAGAAAAAGGTATATATCGTTCTGGATGTCCCGGTGGAACAGTTGTCCGCGAAGGCGGAGCAGCTGCTCTTTGTGTTGTTTGGCCGATTGCCCTATGCGCTGCGCCGGGTGCTTGGGTTCGTAACCTATGCCAAAGAGCCGCAGAGCAAGAAGGGACTTCACCTCATGTTCGTAGAGAAGGGCAGCCTGCGCCTAGGCGACCGGAGCATTGAGAAGGACTATTTGTTTGAGCTCGCTGCCGGCAGGGTCATTAATGTCGATCTGAAATGGTCCGAGCAGCCTTATCTTGATTTTGCATGGGAGACGCTATTGGACCCCGATCGCTTAGGGCGCTTTTTTGCCTTCGCCGAGCAGATGCTTGCGGATATGGAGCCGGGTCTTGGGATCTTGCTGGATAGCTACGACGATTTATGTGTGCTGTTCCAGATTGAAGAAGGCCAAGAGGGCTTGTACCATGAGCATAAACATACTGTGCTGCGTGCTTTGCTGCTTTATTTGAAGCCGACAGGCGCCCTGGATTCTAAGGGACGGTTGGATCAGCTGTTCCACGCCCTGTTTGCCCAGGAATTCGAGCTTATCAAAGGCGGACAGGTTCCGGATGCAGCGATTGCCGGATTCGTTAAGGATTATCACGGCATCAATCCCCGGCAGCATCAGGATCTGATTGTGGAATATTTTATCCGCTCATTAAATAATGCCTTATCGAAGCAACGCCAGGATGTGACCGAGGCGATTTACGACTTGCTGGAGGGCAGCCCGGCCTTAAGCCGAGCCTTCTATGCCAGGGTGTTGACCAGTCCGGGGCTGCCGGCGTTGATGTTCGATCCATATATGAAAACGCGCATGCAGCAAGCAGCGTCGCCTACGGATTTGGTAGATCTGATCGGCTTGTGGGTTCGGAATCACCCTCTCCTGCTGGAGCAGGAGAATTATATCAGGTTAGCGGAAGCCCAGCTTGTCGATAAGCTTAAGCAAGATCCGGACCCGGTGAGAGCGGTCAACGCCGTGCTGGATCAATTGGATTCGCTGGAGCACCATCCTCAGAAGGGAATGGGTCGTTACCAAGGCGGAACTGCATTTGCAGACCGTTTGATTTATGCGGCAAATCTCTTTCTTTTGCGTGAGTTGGAGCCCGAGCAATTAAGCCAGAAACAGCTGCTGGATATCGGGTTTCTGCAAATGCCGAAGGAGTTCAAGGGTTGGGTAGAGCGTTTTGACTCCCGGATTCGGTCCAAGGCGGAAGTCATGCTCGCCCTTTACCAGTGGTCCAGCCATGAAGAGGTTCAAGCGGAGGTGCTGGCAGATCTGTCAGCCGAGGAGCGGGAACGAACCCAACAAATCATGCGTAAGTGGCTGCAGAACCATGTGGTGCCATCCAGATTTGATAGCATTACCTTGGCCTTCTGCACGGAGATTCGTTCCAGTGCCGTAGACTACCGGGGCTTGCTTGAATATTTGCACAGATACGGTCAGAGTCCAGAAGTGGTATACCAGTATATTAAGTGGTCTGCCGAGCAGCCGGTATTTGTAAGACCGCGGGGACTAGTTCCGGCTTATGCCGCCGCTATCGTTCATTATTTCAAAACCTATGACCGTGAAGCCTTCAAGAATAAGGATTATGCGAAAACGTATTTCAATTCGCCTGCGCCCATCCTCAAACCGGTGTATACGAAGGTCAGGGCCGAATTGGCTTCACCGTTGGTGCGATGGTTTCGCCAGCATTCGCGGTTCGTAAAAATCACTTCTTCCTTGCTTGTGGTGATCGTTATTGCTGGTGCTGCCTTCATGATGATCCAAAATGGCAAAGGACCTGCGGACGGAAATGCTGATCCGAATCCGGTCATCACGCCCCCGGTTACCGCACCTCCGGCTTCTTCCGATATCGTCCCTGAAAAGCCGTTATTGACGGCGATGGTGGTGGAAGAAGGCGAGCAGGAGGGCAAGACCGAACTGACTTTCCATTTTAAACAGCTGGCGGCTTGCCGGGAGTTCAGTGTGGATAAGCTACAGGTTGTAGGCAAAGACGCAAGCACGCTGTTTGAGGCCGCTAGCCCTGAATTATCGCGGGTTTGCGCCGATGACACAACGGGCGAAGCGGATACCGACCCATCAGGGACAGAGCCTGACTCAAGCGGGAATCAAGTGGGGCCGAATACCGGGACAACAGAAGGGGAAGGTTCGTCTAATACAGTCAAGGACGAAGACGTTCCGTCTACTGAAGGTGCTGGTGACACTCAGGAAAACCAGACTTACGCGAGTCAGGTCACCCTGAAGCTGGATCAACCGCTTGACGTGTCCCTAGTCGAGAAGGTCGTAGTGGATGGCGTCTCCTATGAGCTGTCCGACGAAAGCGCGCTTTCGGAAGAGCAAGAGCAGGCTCCGGAGAGTGAGACGGATGAAGGAGTTTAACAAATAGATAACGAGCAGACGATCATTCGTCTGCTCGTTTTTTTTCGCGCCTCTTATGCACCACCTATTTATGCTGGCTACAGATTTGTTCTTCTCTTTCGAGGTTTTGTGCGATTGCATAGGTGTTGCCCCATTCACACATTGTATTTAATACAGGGACGAAGGATTGGCCCAGCTCAGTTAAACTGTATTCTACCTTAGGCGGTACTTCTTTAAATACTTCTCTTCGGACAAGCTCATCTTTTTCCAGCTGCTTTAATTGATCGGTTAAGACTTTCTGCGTTATGGTCGGCATGAGCTGATAGAACTCCTTTGTTCTCCTTGGTTTTTGACTCAGGAAAAAGAGGATTAAACATTTCCACTTTCCTCCTACCGTATTCATAAAAATATTGATTCCCGTATTGAGACTGTTCATTATGTATTCCTCCTGAATAGGCACATAAAGGTGGCTAACCCACTTTATTGTGCGTTATTTTCTGCCACTTTACGGTCCATTATAATTGGAATATGGAGTAAATAAAACATTTGGAGTGAGCACAATGAGTGTGAGAGAGATATTAGAACAAAGACGTTCTGTCAGGCATTATGATCCCCATTATAAAGTGGAATCGGAAACGTTGGCGGCTTTGATTGAAGGAGCCAGTAAATCGCCCAACGGAAACAATATTCAAGCAACACGGTACCTGGTTATCGACGAACCGGATTTAAAGAACATGTTACTCCCCATTGCCTTTCACCAGCAACAGGTAATAGAAGCATCCGTACTAATCGTTGTACTAGGCGATTATCAAGCATTTGAAAAAGAAAATATTATCAATATTCATGAAGATGGATTCCAAAAGGGGTATTTTGACGCATCATTAAGAGACTATTTAGCCAACGCGGCAATCCAGTATTATCTAAATAAATCCAAAGAAGATTTAAAACTCGAATTAGTAAGAGACGCAAGCCTGGCGTCTATGTCGTTAGTTTTACTGGCGAACGAGGCAGGTCTTCATACGATTACCATGTCCGGGTATGATTCCGACCAGTTAAAGTCGGCCTTACAGATTTCTGATAGGTATGAAGATGTGATGCTGATAGCCATTGGGAAAGGAATACAACAAGGTCATAAAACCGTTAGACATGATGTGGACAAAATCATTTATAAAAACAAAATATAATTCATGGAATGAAATATTAGTTTATGTGAAACCAAGGGAGCCGATCACAATGACCGGCTCCCTTTTTCTTTTTGATTGAGTTTTTCGTTAGCTTAACAAGCTTTAGAGTTTTCGATTATTGATCCTTTAACAGTAAGCTTCTATATAAACTTGCAGTTTGAGTTTGTAATTTTGAAGAAAGAATGGTGAATCGATTACGGATAATGGTTACCTCCAAAATGTAATCTTGTCAGAACCTAATCGAACAGACTCATGCCCATCCTCTTTGGCTTTTCCTATTGAAATCATCATGACTGGAGCATAGCGTTCTTCATCTAAATCAAATGCTTTTGCTAACTGATCAACTTCAAAGCCTGCCATTGGATTCGTATCGTACCCATGTGCACGAGCTACTAACATGAACTGCATTGCAAAGAGGCTGCTATCGACTTTTGCGATTTCAACTTTCATTTCTCTTGATAGGGTCGGAAACATGGATAGAATGGTTTCGAGTTGACGATCTCGTACTTCAGCTGGCATTTTTCCTTGTTCCACGGCTGTATTGTAAATTTCTTCAGCATATAAATAGCTTTGGGTGTCACCAAAAATTAATAACATGGCTGATGAAGTATCATTTTGTAATGTATTGAAACGCACAAGAGGTCTTAGCTTTTCTTTTCCTTCTGGAGTATCGACCACAATTACACGCCAAGGCTGCATATTTGCAGAGGATGGAGCCAGACTGGCTTCCGAAATCATTTCGCTTATCTCTTCCTTCGATATTTTAAAATTCTCATCATAATTACGGACAGAACGTCGGCCCATAACGATATTGGCGAAATCATTGTTTTGAATATGGTTAAACATAGAACCTCTCCTCTTGATAACATTAGATTTTTTTGACATTGTGTATGTCGTTCGTTATCATATTTCGTATTATGAACTATGAACCTAGGTTTATAGCAAGAAATTAAGAGGTCCTATTATGAAAATAAACGATGTTTCAAAATTAACGGGTCTGCCCATATCAACATTAAGATTCTATGAACGTAAAAACCTAATTCCAGACAGTTATGTTAAAAGAGATGTTAATAATTATCGTGTTTATTCTGAAGAGGTTGTTGATTTTCTAGATGATGTGAAGGCACTTTTATCCGTAGACTTTTCTATAGAAGAATTAAGTTTGCTAGTAAATCAACAACTTAATTTATCATACGAGGCAAAGACAAAAATGGTTGAACAAAAAATCAAAGAAATTGAAGAGATCCAGAAGCGATTGAAAAAGTCAAAGAAATTCTTGAATGCAGTCTTGGAAGGAAAGGCAAATTTTCAAACAAAATGTTAAGGACATTAACATAAACACAGATATATGAAAGTTAACCAGGAAAGATCCGTCATTGAACAAAATTGTACTATACTTTGTTTATTAACTTATATGCCTATTTGAGGGATGGGAGGTGTGGAACGATGTCATATCATAAGGCACTTGAGGCATACATAGCGGCTACGAATACGCATAATTTTGACAATGTAGCCCGGTTGCTCGACGGAGAAGCGGTCTATTGGTTTTCGGATCGGAGCTGTCATACGTTGGATGAGATCCGGGCATATTTCGAACATGCCTGGAATGTTATTCGGGATGAGGTATACCGGGCGGAGGATATAGAGTGGATAGCGAGTGATGCTCATTCGGCGGTATGTATTTATACCTATCACTTTGAGGGTTATCATCAGGGGACATATACGGCCGGAAGCGGGAGAGCAACGAATGTGTTCGTTCGCGATGCCGATGGCTTATGGAAATTAAAGCATGAGCATTTAAGTTCGATTCGATGAATCGGTTTGATATCATTGCATAAATAAAAGAAAAAGAGCTCTTGAAGGGCTCTTTTTCCATCATAGTAAAAACGGGGTGCGGTTGGTCTATGAATGACCGCCGGGTCCCGTTCTTTTTTATTAATACAATGTTTTCTTTTTCTGACTAATGGCCTGTATGTATTTAATTGTAAGTTTCCATAATACTTTCCCGAGCCAAAACATCAACACACCAATCACAATAGAAATGGGTAAGAACAGCATTGGGCTTGGTGTATATGCTCCCATTTCGATTGTTATTCCGGCAATATCATATCCCATAAGATGCCCAACAAATTTAATAATTCCGCCTATTGGTGTAATAACTCCACTAATCATTAAAGCAATGGAAAGAGTACTGAGAAGAGGCAGAAGAAACATACCGCTGATGCCTGCAAAGCTGCTACAAAATGCAAATATAGCACCGAATTTACGCCAACTAAATTTACTGTTCTTTGAAATGGCTTCACCTAAGTATGCTTTCGCTAATTCTTTTGGGTTTCCTAGCCGCTCGATGATTTGTTCAGAAGATAGACCATTATTTTGCAATTCAAGCATTACACTTTTGATTTCTTTGACAATGTCCATACGCTCGGAATCGGACATGGATTTCAAATACTTTTCAATCTTTTCAAGATAGTCATTCGTAATTTTATCCAAAATTTCACACTCCTTTAATTTCTGCTATAGCAATTAATAAATTATCCCATTCTAAGGACATAGCGTTTAAGTACTCGTTTCCTTTTTCTGTAATGGAATAATATTTTCTCGGTGGCAAACCCTCTGTACTTTCTTGCCAAGATGAAGATACATATTCTTCTTTCAATAATCTTCTAAGCAGAGGATAAATTGTATTTTCTTTTGCAGCAACAATAGGATGCTGTTCTAACTTACTTATGATTTCATACCCATAATAGGGTCGCTGCTTTATTAGCAATAGAATACAAAATTCGAGTGTTCCTCTCTTGATTTGTGATTTCCAATCTTCCACATTCATGATATTGTACCTCCTGCGGATACATCGTACAACACAGTACATCAAATATCAATAGTACTTCAGGATTTTTTTATTCAACGTAATAGAGGGAATCGCTTGCTACGTTTTTCCTTTTTGCCTACTTGCTAAATTCAGCAAGTAAAATATTTTTAAAAGGATTAGGACTGTTATCTCTACCCAAGCTGTTCAAACTGACGACCAACGTATGCTTGCCTCCAAGTGTACCTCCAGCAATAGTGGAAAACCCTAGAATGCCACCGGTGTGTCCCCATATCGAGACACCGTTTGGCAGCTTAGTTTCAAAGATTCCAAGACCATATCCATCGATTCCTGCTCTTCCTGTAGGAACTGTAGTAAGCATTTGTTTTAGTTGCTGTTCCTTCAGTAATTTGCCGCCGAGCAAGGAAGAGAAGAATTTATTTAAGTCATCAGCAGTAGAAATCATATCTCCAGCCGAGCTTCCTGCACTTGGGTTATAGTAAGTAACGTCTTTTATCTCACTTGTTTCGTCTGGTTGGGAATATCCCCGAGCATGCTTGGTGCCTGGAATAACGCTTGAATTGCCAGGTAGGAATGTATCCGACAATTCAAGCGGTTCAATAATCCGATTTTCAATCTCTTCCGCGTAGCTGTTTCCGGTTACTTTTTCAATAAGAATACCTAGTAATACGTATCCTGTGTTTGAATAAGACCAGCCCTTTCCTGGGGCAAAGTCTGGGGGCAAAGAAATCCCCATCTTCACTATTTCTTCAGCCGAATACGATTTTTTTGTATCCATAAAATCAACGTCTTTTGACCTTGAGTATTCAGCGATACCACTTGTATGGTTCAATATCTGCCGGATGGTAATCTGTTTACCATTATATCCGTTTCCTTGAATGACACCAGGCAGCCATTTTTCAATGGAGTCGTCTAAATTCAAGCGGTTCTCTCCAGCTAATTGAAGTACAACCGTTGCAGTGAACGTCTTCGTCACGCTGCCAATGCGAAAGCGAAAATCTGTGTCCATTGGTTTCTTGGTGCTCAGATTCGCTACCCCAGCCGCATAACCCCACGTTTTTCCACCCTCAAAAGTTTTAGCAAGTATCCCCGGGAATCCAAGTTGCAATGTATCCCGCATGGCTTGCTTGACGGAATTATGATCTCGTTGAGTGCTTGTTTGTAACGAACTAGATACATTTTGAGTGGGCTTTGCTTTTACAATTGAGGTTGGCGATGTGTATAGCAGGGCACTTCCAGTTATTAAAAGGGCCAGACTTGCAGATGTAATTTGATTAAGTATTTTCATAAGGCATTCCTCTTCTCTATTAATATTGTATGGTTTACCAACGCGATTCTGTCCTAACAAGCAGTAAATTCCTCTTTTTTCACATGTATGTTAACCCCCTAAATGAATTGTTTTTCTCGAAATACCCTTGTTAACTGGTTGTTTTCCATATATACGTCATATTTGTTCCGTCTTTCACACCTGCCTTCCGCATATACATCGTACAACACAGTACCTCAATTAACAATAGTATATCAGAATTTATTAATTCCAACGTAATAGAGATATTTATTTGAAGGCATTATGCGTGTTGCTTTCACCGGTAGATTCGATCCATGTTGAATTTATTAACAGAAAATAAAATTACAAGAATTTACCCCATGTTTATGGAAATGTATCCCTTCTCAATCGATGGTGTAGGTTCCATGATACAAATATATGAATATTTATTGAACACCTTTGAATTCAAGAAAGGAGGCTGTAGTAGAGTGTACGGACAGTGATTCAATCATGAGTAGAGAGAGGGGGGGACTGAACTCTACATAATTGAGCTGGGAAAATTAGTAACCGCTTTCAATACAAGTTGGATTTGAGCGATATGCGAAAATAGGCAAGTCATCAAAGAAACACTCGATGACACCGAGGGACAGACATTCATTGAAATGCTGTATCATTTGCAATCGAAATTTAATCAACAGAGGTGAAAACGGTGACATCATTTATAACGAAAAAGCACCCGAAACGGGTGATATGCTTTTTGGCCCTTATTCTTATTTTTACGCCACTCTTTAATGCGCCTGCATCCTATGCAGCAGAAAGTGCTCCTCCTACAGACATTTCTACTGACATTTCCACAGTTAACTCCGTCCTAGAGCCCGCGACAGTAACGAACTCAACGTATAAAGCCCAGACCAATGAAGCCCAGGATCCGCTGGCACCGCAGAATCTTCGTATTGAAAGTGTCTCTCATAATATGGCGATATTTCAATGGGATTTCAAACCCGTCGAAGGTGAAAACAATATACAGGTGTGGGACGCGGATTCAGGCAAGTGGCTGGCATGGGGCAATTATTGGACGCGTGCCGTGACCGGATTGACACCTGAAACAACCTACAGAATCTATATTACGTGGGACGGCGACGTGAAAAAAGAACACAAAAGCAATGTATTGGAATTCACCACAACCAAAGACGAAGCTGAATATAAAGATGCACCGTTGACTCCTCCAAGCCATCTTAAAATTGACGATGTAACGGAAGATACGGTTACGCTGAGTTGGGGTTCGAGTCCTGGAGCCGAAGCTTATGACATTTATATTAATGGAGCATGGAAAGGCGGCACTTGGGAAAACTCCGTTACCACGGCTACTTATGGACCTTTGGAAGCAGGAGAGACTTATACTTTTAAAGTAGGCGCGCAGAGAAGCGTAAATGGAGCTTTGGAAGCATCCGCCAATAGTAATGCCGTTACCCTTAAGTGGGGGAAACTGGCTCAACCTCAAGGGTTACAGGTAGTGACGGCTACACGATCTACGGTTTCACTGGGCTGGGCACCGGTGCCTGGGGCCACAAGCTATGATATTTATCAGGATGGAGTAAAGGTTGGTTCGAGTAGCGGGAGTCGGTATGTAGCTGCTGGACTGGAAGAAGGAAAGACCTATTCGTATAAGGTAGTGGGCCATAACGGCCTATGGACTTCGCCTGAAAGCGAAGCAGTGTCGGTAGTGGCTGGCAGCAATTATAACAATATTACGTACTACACATCTTGGTCAGCTAGTACCGAAGGACGTAATTTTCATCCTGGTGACTTGGATGTATCACAGATCACTCACATTAACTATGCCTTCGCCGATATATGTTGGAAAAAATACGGGAGCGGGCCGAGAGCCTGCGAAGATCCTAATATTCCTGCACAGGATCGATACGTCCATGACGGAGAAATTGTGATTGGAGATCCGACATTTGATTTTCAGAATTTCGCAGCTTTCGAATCCGTCAAGGCATCGAACCCTCAATTGAAGCTTATGGTTTCAGTAGGCGGCTGGTCCTGGTCTGATAATTTTTCTAATGTAGCCATGACGGAAGAAACACGCCGTACTTTTGCTAACTCTGCTGTAAAATTCCTCCGAGACTACAAGTTTGATGGTTTGGATATCGATTGGGAGTACCCGGTCGAAGACGGGGAAGAGTCGAATTCCAGAGCACCGGAGGATAAAGAAAACTTCACATTGTTAATGAAAACCGTTCGCGAGGCGTTGGATGCAGCCGGTTCAGAGGACGGGAAATATTATTTGCTGACGATTGCTTCAGGGCAGGGAGACAATTTTACCGTAAACGCAGACTTTACTAACTCTGTGCAGTATCTCGATTTTGTCAATATTATGACCTATGATTACAGCGGTAAATCTGATTCATTTGGTCATCATAATGCACCATTATTTTATGATAAAGCTCTTCCAACTTCATCCGCTCCAAGAAATCATGTGCTTGGCGGTTTGTTAGGCCATTTGAATGGCGGAGTGCCGACACATAAGTTGATCGTGGGCGTTCCTTACTACGGCAAGGGCTGGGATGGTTGTGGTTCACTTGGTCAATATCAGGCATGCAATAAGGATGGATCTAGTTTTGGAACATGGGAGCCTGCCATTTTCGATTTTAGCGATCTCGAGAATAACTACATCAACAAAAACGGCTATAAGAGATATTGGAACGAATCCGCCAAGGTGCCTTACCTGTACAACGATCAAAATAAAGCGTTCATCACCTACAACGATAAGAACACCATGAAGTACACCGCTTCTATCGTGAAATCGCTGGATATTGCAGGCGTCATGAGCTGGGATATCAGCGGCGACCGCAACAAAACGCTGACGACTCAACTCATTCACGACTTGCCGATCGACGGCAAAGTCAATGCTTCAGCACTCCAAGCTCCGGCGAATCTCTCAAGGGTAAGTGCCAGCGCAGGCTCCATTCAAGTGAAATGGGATGCTGTGGCAGGCGCAACGGGATATGAAGTATATGTAAATAATGCTTTGTCAGGCTCGGTTACAGATAATAGTTATACCGTGAATGGCCTTAGCTCTCTGACGAACTACAAGATTCATGTGCTTGCGGTAGATCGAACGGGAGATGAGATTAACCGCGTCTCCAGCGCTTCGAATCTGCTTAGCGTAACAACTTCAAGCAGCGGTTCCGGTGGATCTGACGGTTCCGGCGGATCAGGAGGATCGGGAGGCTCTGGTTCACCAACGCCTTCGACGCCACAACCGCCTAAAGCCAAAGATCAGCTAGAGGCAAACGTCACGCTTCATGGGGATAAAGCTGTGGTGACCATACCTACGGCTGCAGCTGTTAACAGCATTAACCTTTCGGATTCCTCCAACTTCCAGATCCATGCGGGTGCAGGTGCGAAGCAGGCTGAGGTTGAGATTCCGCAAGAAATCATCGCAGCCGTTGCGAAAAAAGGAGCCAAGGCAAGTCTTTCCATTATCGTGAACGGGACAGAATACCGGATTCCGGCTTCGCTGATTACGGTTTCCGGTCCTGTAAAAGTCTCGATTGTTTCTCCGGGGGCTGCCGATGCAGCAAGCATGGAGACACTGCTTAAGGGAAGAGAGGTACTAGCCAATCCGCTATCGTTCAAGCTTGAGCAAATAAACGAGGATAAGACAACGACCGAACTGAAGCATTTCGGCAAAACCCATGTCAGCGAATTTATGACCGTCGATGCGAAAAAGATAAATGTAAAACGTGCTACCGGAGTGGTTTATACACCAGGTACCCAGGAGCTTCGATCCGTTCCAACCTTGTTTAAAGTTAACGCGGATGGCACGGTAACTGTTGAAATCAAGAAAACTGGCAGCGGTATTTATGCTCTGGTTCAGCAAGATATCCGGTTTAGTGACGCGATCCCTTCTTGGGCACGAGAAGACGTGGCGCAGGCTGCTGCCAAGCTGATCGTATCTGGTGAAAGTAACGGATCTTTCGGCGGTAATAAACAGATTACCCGTGCCGAGATTATATCCATTGTGGTGAAGGCGCTGGGTATTCTGCCTGACGACAGTTTTGCCAACTTCAAGGATGTAGATCCGAAATCCCGGTATGCCAGAGAGATTGCAGCTGCGAAAGCGGCAGGGTTAGTGAAGGGACGCTCAGGCGATATCTTTGATCCAAACAGCTTGATTACGCGTGAGGAATTGGCCGTCATGCTGAGTAATGTGCTGAATTATGCCGGCAAGAAGAATGAAGCCAACCAAGGATTGTTAAACAAATTTAAAGACCACTCCAAGGTTTCATCTTATGCGAAGTCGTCTGTCGCTTTCGTGGTGGAGCAGAAGATTATGCAAGGCGTATCCGCCTCCAAGCTGGATCCACAATCTCATGTAACTAAAGCTCAGACGGTTGTAACCGTCATGAGATTGCTGCGGGCAGTGGGTTTATCTAACTAACATGGATTCGTAATAAAGTGGGATGTCTCTCAGGCGAGTTTTAACACGGCCTGGAGGCATCCTTTTTTCGGGTAAGAGTTATAAGCTACAGCCGACTGAATCGCAGCTGCGTTTTGTTTAGCATTTGGATCCCAAAAAGACAGGATCGAGAGGATTCTGAATATGCTTCGCCAGCTGGATTCCCGTAGCTTGGATTGAACATAGCAAATGAAGAGAAATGTCGTGCTGCAGCTCATGCTAAGATGAATCTATCAAATCGAAGAGGTGATTCGGAATGGCTTTGAAAAGCGACAATATTTTTGTGAACCTACCTGTTAAGAACTTGGAGAAAACGAAGGACTTTTTCTCAAAAATCGGTTTTGAATTTAACGCAGAATTTACGGACAAAAACGCGGCTTGCCTGGTCATCGGCGATAACATCTTTGCCATGCTGCTCACCGAGGATTATTTCAAGACGTTCACTAAGAAAGATCTATCGAATGCTGCCAAAACTACGGAAGTGATTTTGGCACTATCCGCCGAGAGCCGGGAGCAGGTGGACGAAATCGTTAATGCCGCGCTTTCTGCAGGAGGGTCGCCTTCCAATGATCCGGTGGATCATGGCTTTATGTACGGTTGGAGCTTCCAGGATCCGGATGGCCACCTGTGGGAAGTCATGTACATGGATCAGAGCCAGGTCGAATAGAAGCATTGAAGCAAGCAGTTGCCGGATCACAACATGAAGAAGCAAACACCTAATAAAATGACGGCAGAGGTCTCCCAGGGTTATGGGGGGAATCTGCCGCTTTACTTTTATTTGGAAATCCATTATATTTGTATGTGCAAACAATGAATGGTGATTCAACAGGATGAACTCAGCGAAAGAGGTAGCCGTTATGTTAAATACGTATATCAAGGAATGTCTTTACTTCACTACCAATCGTCTTAGCCGGGTTATCACCAAGATGGCCGAAGATGAGTTTGCCGCAAGCGGATTGTCGCCCACCTATGCTTATTTGCTTATGGCTGTATATGAGAAGGAAGGGATCTCGCAGAAGGAATTAGGCGAAATTCTTCATCTTCAGCCTTCTACCGTAACCCGACTGGTTGAGAAGCTGGCCGTTAAAGGGCTGGTTTATAATCGGGTGGAAGGAAGGATGTCATTGATCTATACAACCGATAAAGGGAAGGCTTTGGAGAAAGTGATTCACGAGTGCTGGATGAATTTGCGCAGTCGTTACGGCGCTATTTTAGGTAATGCCGAAGGTGATGAATTATCGCTGCATCTATACGAGGTGAGTGATCAATTGGAGAATAAGGACTGAGGTCTTTTTGGACACAAGCCGATTGGCCGCAGTGGAAGTCGTGGAACGTTGGAGCTCCAAATAAATCACGCAAAAAAAAGCCCTCCAAGTGAAACTTGAAGGGCCTTCTACTATTAATTGACTTGGACTTCGGTCGTTACCTGCCACAATACGCCGAACTTGTCTTCCAGCAACCCGAACAGCGCTCCCCAGAATTGAGTCTTCAGCGGATCAAGCACCTTACCGCCTTCTGCCAAGCGGTCAAAAGCTTCATGTGCTTCAGCATCGCTTTCAAACGACAGGCTCAGATGAATTCCGTTCCCTCGCTCCAGGGTTTGGAATATGGAGTCCGACATAAAGATTGGAATTCCTCCTGCTACCAGACTAAGATGCATGACCTTGTCTTTAAGCTCTTCCTTGGTTCCAGGAATCTCGCCATGGGTTTGCACGGACAAGATCTCCCCGCCTAATGCTTGGGTATAAAACTCAGCCTGCGCTTTTGCATCCTCAGAGAAAATATACGGTGTCAGTTTAGCCACGTACAACATCCTTCCTAGGTTTTAAAATGATGGATTCGTTTTCCTTGGCTTTAGTATAAACGGTCTGAGTCTCCCGCATTTCTTCTGGATTGCTAAATGTTGCGGCAGCGCTAAAGGCTTGTTTTACAGAATAGGCGACAGCAAGCGTGAGATGGATTCCTTAAACTTGATCCACCTTGATCGCTCCAGATACTGCTTCATCGTAAGCTGGCTGGATACCTGCAGATCCTGATGAAAGATGTGAGTCAATTGTTTTGATAAATCCTCATCGTACAGGAACGCGTTCACTTCAAAATTCAGCTTGAAGCTTCGAACATCGATATTCGCCGTGCCGACGGAAGAAATCTTCTCGTCAATGATGATGGTCTTGGCATGAATGAAGCCATTATTGTAGAGATACACGTTAGCCCCGGTTCTCAGCATTTCCCCGATATAGGATAAGGTCGCCCAATAGACAAAGGGATGGTCCGGTTTATCGGGAATCATCAGGTTAACCTCAACGCCGGACAGCGCCGCAATGCGGAGCGCATCCAGGAGGCTGGCATCGGGGATAAAATACGGCGTCTGAATATGAATCGATTTCTTGGCGGACGAAATCATTTTGATATAACCGTTCTTGATGTGTTCATATCTGGAATCCGGACCGCTGGTCACAATCTGAATCCCGACATTGCCAGGCGAATCGATCTTGGGAAACAGATTCGATTCATAAGAAATATCGTGATGGTGCGAAGCCTGATTCCAGTCGAGAATAAAGCGAACCTGCATCGCATAAACAGCTTCACCTTGAATGCGCAGATGGGTGTCCCGCCAATATCCGAACCTGGAGTTGAGACCCAGGTACTCATCCCCAACGTTAAAACCGCCTACATACCCGATGTCGCCATCAATGATAGCGAGCTTTCGGTGATTCCGGTAATTCAAGCGCAGATTAATGAAGCGCAGCTTGGACGGGAAGAAGGCCTCGGCTTCTCCGCCGGCTTCGCGAAATGCTTTGAAGAAGCCCTTGGTTAATTGACGCGAGCCCAGCTCGTCGTACAGAACCCGGACTTTCACGCCTTCTTTTGCTTTTTTGGTCAACAGGGACATCAGCTTCTTGCCCAGCTCGTCCCGACGGATGATGTAGTATTGAATATGTATATAGACTTTGGCTTCCTCAATATCCTGAAACAACCGTTCAAATTTCTTGCGTCCATCCGTGAAAATTTCAACGTTGTTGTCGTCCGTAAGGATCGCCTGATTCTCATTGATATGCATATGGATTAAATCGCTGCTATCCGCCGCGGCTTGATTGCTGAACGGGTATTCCCCGTTAGTCATCCCTTCCATTTGAGACAGCAATACCTTCTCGATGCCTGTTTTCTGCAGATCATCCCAATGAAAGAGACGGATTCTTCTTAAATTTTGGGCGAACAACAGGTAGAGCGCAAAGCCCAAAATCGGGATAAAAGACAGCACCAGCAGCCATGCCCAGGTGGAGCCGGCATCCCGCCGTTCCCTAAAAACCACGAACATGGAGAACACGATATTCAGTACGATGATCAGACCAAGAGTGATGGATGTAACATGCATGTTCATAATATCCTCCTAAACTATATCCTTGCCCTTGCAATCCTTCATATTATACGTGAGGCGTTAGGAGAAGTATATATCGGCAGGATGAAGTGAACTGAATGGTTATATAAGCGATGGCGCTACAATCCGACATCCTATACCAGTGCAGACGCAAGCGATTTGTATATGCACACATTGTCATGATACGATGGTGAAAAAATAGGAGAAGGGGCATGCTTTTTGCTGAAAATGAACAAGTTTTTCAAATTATGTCTCGCCGTGATTCTGGTCCTCATTATTATTTATTTGGGATCGCTGGTGGATTTTATATTCAGACCGGTACTTTCGTTCTTCTCGATCATCCTCGTGCCGCTGATGCTGTCAGGATTCTTCTATTACCTGCTCAGGCCGCTGGTTGATCTTCTCGAAAAGCGCAAGCTAAATCGCTCGCTGGCCATCCTGCTCCTATATGTCGTGTTTGCAGGCATACTTACAGGTTTTATTATTGGGGTATGGCCATCCCTGCGGGATCAGATCATTGCTCTTGTGGAGAATGCGCCCGCATTATTTGCTGCCTTAGGTGAACAGTTGCAGGAGTGGGAAAATAACGGGCTCTTTAAGGAGATATTTCCGGAGGATTCTAATCCACTTACCCAATTAACCGATTATTTGAATCAAGGCTTCACGTTCCTGACGAATTATATTATGAACCTCTTCTCGTTCGTGTCGAACTTTGCTATCGTTTTATTTACGTTCCCGATCCTGCTGTATTACATGCTGAAGGAAGGCGGGAAGTTCGGAGAGATGATTGTCAGCTTTTTGCCTAACCGCTTCAAGGAAGTGGGAGCTTCGGTACTGGATGAAATCAACAATGCCCTCAAAGGGTTCATCGTTGGACGAGTGCTCGTCAATCTGGCGCTGGGTGTCTTGATGTACATCGGCTTCCTGATTATTGGTCTTCCTTATGCATTACTGCTGACGACCGTGGCGGTTATCGCGAATTTCATACCATTTATCGGAGCTATTCTATCCTCGATCCCGATCGTGATCATCGGCTTCATTCAATCCCCTGGAACGGCGATCTGGTCGCTTGTTGTCATTCTGGCAGCTCAGCAGATTCAGGATAACCTGATTGGACCATATATCTTTGGCAAACAGCTGGCTATCCATCCGATTACGATCATTATCCTGGTTTTGGTGGGACAGGATCTCGGCGGAATTATAGGGGTTCTGCTGGTGGTACCGATTTACATGATCATTAAGATTATCGTAACGAGAGTTTATCAGCTATTCTTTAAGGAAAAATGGCAAAAAGCATAGACGGGTGATAGGCATGCGGTCGCAGCTGCATACTGAAGCCGCCTAAGAGCGTGGAAGCGTTCTTGGCGGCTTTTTGTATGCCCGAGGTTTGAAGGCGCGCTTGACAATGAGAGGAAAAATATATAATCTTAAATTAAAGATATTAACATTAAAGATTGTTTACCGACTCATAAATCATGCAATACAGGACCATGAAACGGAACAAGGTTTCGACACGAAACAATGAGGAGGCGATGAATATGGCATTACAAACGGCAGGCATTCATCATATTACCGCTTATGCACAGGACCCGCAGAAGAATGTTGATTTTTATACGGGCGTGCTTGGACTCAGATTGGTGAAGAAGACGGTGAATTTCGATGCGCCTGAGGTGTACCATTTGTATTTCGGGGGTGAGGAGGGGCACCCGGGGACTATTATTACCTTCTTTCCGTCTCCTGCTTCGCGAAGAGGGAGACGTGGAGGAGGGCAGGTTGGGTATACAACCTTTGTTGTCCCTGCGGGTGCCCTGCCTTATTGGGAACAGCGTTTACGGAGCTTCGGCGTCCCTGTCATGAAAGCATTCCGTTTTAACGAACATTATCTTCAATTCTCCGATCGCGATGGACTTTCTCTGGAGCTGGTCGAGCGGGAAGACGGACCGAAGAGCAGTTGGTCTGTAGACGATGTGACGCCGGACACAGCGATTAAGGGGTTTGGCGGTGCGGTCCTGTTCAGCAGCAAGTGGAAGGAAACGAAGATAGCGCTGGAGCAGGTAATGGGACTGACCTTCATGGGAGAGGACGTTAACTATGCGCGGTTTCAATCATTAGGGCCCTTCGGCAACGTGATTGATTTACCGATGCGGGATATCCCGTGGGGCGCCGGAGGTGCCGGAACGACCCATCATATCGCATGGCGGGCTCAAGATGAAGTTGAGCATGTTACATGGCAAGAGTGGGTGAAACAGCATGGCTTTTTGCCAACGGATATTAAGAACCGCAACTATTTCAAATCGTTATATTTCAGGGAACGAGGGGGGATCTTGTTTGAGATCGCAACCGATCCGCCCGGATTTACGGTGGATGAAGATCTGGACTCACTGGGGGAACAATTGAAGCTTCCTGCCTGGTTTGAACCGGAGCGAGCCCGTATTGAGGAAGGTCTGGAGCCTATTCAAGTCAAAATACAAGAGAGGGGTAACTGAAGTGATATCCATTGACCCGAATACCCAAAGCGAACGGGACACCTACAAGCTGCTCATCGGGAGCGTTGTTCCGCGACCGATCGCTTTTGTTACGACATTATCGGAGGACGGTGTGCTGAATGCGGCACCATTCAGTTATTTCTCCATTCTGTCCAGCAATCCGCCCCTGCTGTCCGTTTCCGTTCAGCGGAAGAACGGTACGGCTAAGGATACAGCGAGAAATGCCATGCAAAGCGGCGAGCTTGTCATCCACATCGTGGACGAAGACAACGTTGAAGCCGTGAACGAAACGGCGGCGAACCTGCCCCCGCATGAGAGTGAACTTGACCGAGCGCATTTAACCCCGGTCGTTAGCGAGGTCGTTAAAGTTCCCGGCGTTCTGGAGAGCAAGATTCGCATGGAATGCGTGCTGGAGCAGGTCGTCACTTTGAATGGAGCGGATCAGCTGCCTGGTGCCGATCTGCTGATTGCCCGCGTAGTTCGCTTCCATGTTGCGGAGGAACTTTACGAGCAAGGCCGGATTGACGCTGCCAAGTTGAAGCCTGTGAGCCGTATGGCTGGTAATATCTATGCTTCACTGGGAGAGATGTTTACAATCGAGCGGCCTGTATAACAATGGACAGGCTGGATAAGGTTAGGATGAGGCGAATATTAAGTTGTGAGCGTCCATATGCCGTTATTCGATAGGATGTTGTTCATGAAAGAAACGGGGGCTTGTGGAATATCATGCCTGGAATATGTTAACTCTACATGAATATGGAACCGATATGATGAATTCACAATATAGGAGTGGTCGACAAATGAAATTTGAATCCAAGGTTGTCATTGTGACGGGAGGCGCCAGCGGGATCGGCGAAGCAGCAGTAAGGCTTTTTGTAGAAGAGGGAGCCAAGGTTGTTATTGCAGATTATTCGGACCGGGGACAGGCTGTTTCGGATGAATTAAGAGGCGCAGGCTTTGAAACGCTGTTCGTTAAGACGGATGTGACCCAAGAACAGGAAGTTGCAAATATGGTGAAGCAGACGGTTGAGCATTTTGGCCGTGTCGATGTATTGTTCGCCAATGCAGGCATTGCTCATGATGCCCCTGCTGATCAGTTGTCGATGGACAACTGGCAAAAGACGATTGATATTAATCTTACAGGGGTGTTCCTGTGTGATAAATATGTAATCCAACAGATGTTATCCCAAGGAACCGGAGGGGCGATCGTAAACTGCGGCTCGATCCATAGCCATGTCGGAAAAGCGGGTGTTACCGCTTATGCTTCCGCTAAGGGAGGCGTTAAGCTGTTAACCCAGTCCATGGGCGCGGATTATGCTCCAAAAGGGATCCGGGTCAATGCCGTATGCCCGGGATACATCGATACTCCGCTTATTAAGGGAAGAACGGAAGCGATCACCGAGCACCTGGTCGGCCTTCATCCGATGGGCCGCTTGGGACAGCCGGAAGAAGTAGCCAAAGCCGTGTTGTTCCTTGCCAGTGAAGATGCATCCTTCATTACAGGCACAAGCTTACTGGTGGATGGCGGATATACAGCCGTATAATCCATGGACCAAAAATCCCGACACTTATCGGGGTTTTTGGTGTGCATTCATTGCTTCATAAAGCGGTTAATATATGATGCTGGCACCAGCGCTCCCGTAACTAGAAGTAAATGAGTCATAATGGGTTTTTAATGGATAATCAAAAATTTTTTTTGGTTCAGATGGAGTGTAGAAGCTTTCCACTGTTTTGGTCTAATTCATGGCATAAACTATCCATCACATGAACGAGTAAGGGAGGCATGGCAAACGCCTGCTATATAGCGAAAAATAGGTATGGGATAAAATCCCTATGTTGTAGGTGGACAGGCTTGAATGAGGCATTTTTCTAGCTTGTCATACACCCCGGAAGAATGGCATTTCTGCGTCTGAATTTCCAGAAAAAGCGGTTAAAGGGGTTTGACTTTTCCTAAACTTCCCTTTATCATGGACACACGCTTAGTTTCCGGCATACATTTTCCGGAAAGCGGGGGAACCAGTTTCACCAGGGGCGAGTCACTTAGAATCATGAGTGTAGGGTACCATCTTACCCGAGTCCGTCAGCTAACCTCGTCAGCAGTGGATGGGTCTTGCATACATAATGGATGTTCATAACAAAGGCCCTTGATTCTCTTAGGGGCCTTTTCTCTATTTTTTGACCCCCTGCTGGCGGAGCTATGTCTAAATCCCCTGTTTGGTGGTCTTTTTGTATTCTGCTAAAGAGGAGGGGCAAGGCCTGCAAATGTTTAACCAATTGAATCAGTCGGATGGCATTGGGTTTAAGCGTGCAAGGAGATGGATGAATCATCTTCCCTGAAGCCCCGACCCGTGCAAGGTGTCTGAATGTCCTTATATCCAAGTTAACATATGTGTTAACAAGGGTAATTTCAACGTGCCATTTTGTAAGGATTGCAAAGTCATAACGAAAGGTTGTGGAAGGTTTTGAAGAGAGTGCTTGTGCTGATGTTGTCAGTGACTATGGTGGTATTGCTTGCGGCTTGCGGTGACAAAGGGAGTACACTGGATCGCGCCATTGAGCAAGGGTATATCACCGTAGGTTTTGCGAATGAGAAGCCTTATGCCTATAAAGAGGCCAACGGGGAGCTGACGGGAGAAGCCGTTGAGATTGCTCGGGTTATTCTGGAGCGGCTTGGCATCAAGGAAATGAGGGGAGAGCTGACGGAATTCGGTTCACTGGTTGCCGGACTGCAGGCCGAGCGGTTCGATCTAATCACCGCAGGCATGTTCATTAATCCGGACCGCTGCTCCGCCGTATTGTTTGCCAATCCGGAGTACAGCATCGGGGAAGCCATTGCGGTGAAGCAAGGGAACCCGATGGAACTCGGAAGTTATGAGGATATTGCTAATCATGACCAGGCTAAGGTCGCCGTCATGACAGGCGCGGTTGAAATCGGCTATATGGAGAAGTCCGGTATTCCTTCAGACCGGATCATACAGGTCCCCGACCAGGCCTCGGCTATTAGCGCCCTTCAGGCAGACCGGGTACAGGCGATTACCATGACGGGACCCTCTCTGCAGGCGATGCTGGATTCGGCTAGTGATGACAACATCGAACGTGTAACTGATTTCGAGCAGCCGGTCATCGATGGAGAAAGCGTTCGGGGTTATGGAGCTACGGCGTTCCGCCAAGCGGATACCGAGTTCCAGGAGGCTTATAATGCAGAGCTGCAAAAAATGAAGGAATCAGGCGAGCTGCTGGACATTCTGCAGAAGTTCGGATTCACGGAAGAAGAGCTTCCGGGTGAAATGACGGCTGCTGCGCTTTGCGGGGAATAGCATGCCGAATTCGTGGATTGATTTTCTCCCTACGCTGCTAAAAGGGGCGGAGATCACGATTGTGGTAGCTTTCTTTTCAGCCATCCTTGCGGTCGTGATGTCCTTTGCAGCCGGGTTATGCCGACTGTCGAAGCTGTGGATCATTCGCACATTGACAGCCGTGTACGTGGAAGTCTTTCGGGGAACCTCCTTGCTGGTGCAGCTGTTTTGGTTGTATTTCGCTCTTCCGTTCATCGGCATCGAGCTTCCAAAAATGTTGGCGGCCATCCTCGCGATCGGGCTAAACTTCGGCGCATACGGCTCGGAGATCGTCCGAAGCGCTGTGCTGGCCGTTCCGAAAGGACAGTGGGAAGCCGCTTTAGCGCTTAATCTGAAGCCTTGGCAAAGGCTGTGGAATGTGATATTGCCTCAAGCTTCCTTGCGAATGCTTCCCCCTTTCGGGAATCAGCTTGTGGAACTCATCAAATCCACCTCATTGGTTTATTTCATCACCATGGCGGATTTGACGTATCAGGCGATGGTGCTTCGCAACAATTACATCTCCTGGACGACCGAGATTCTGGTACTGCTGCTCCTCATGTATTTTGTCATTGCTACGCTCGTATCGCTGGCAGTTCGACTGCTGGAGCGTAAATGGACAGCGGGGAGGTTATAGTCATGTGGGACTGGAACTATGTGTGGGATATCCTGCCGCAGCTCTTGAGTGCGTTAAAGATGACGGTATGGGTGACGATCTGCGCTTTCGTGGTGGCATTAATCATCGGATTGCTGCTTGCCTTTGCGACGCGGAGCCGATTTAAGCTGTTGTCGCTTATAACCAAAGGAATCATTGAATTTATTCGCAATACACCGCTGCTGGTTCAGGTCTTCTTCCTGTATTACAGTCTGCCGCTCCTAACGGGAATTTCCATTCCGGCCTTCTATGCCGGGGTCATCGGTCTCGGGCTGCATTACAGCACCTATCTGTCCGAGGTGTACCGTTCCGGAATCGAGGGAGTGCCGAAGGGGCAATGGGAGGCTGCCACAGCACTGAATTACACGAAAGCCCAAACCTGGCGAAGTATTATACTGCCGCAAGCGGTGCCGCCAATCATTCCGGTACTGGGCAATTATTTAATTGTCATGTTTAAAGAAACGCCGATTCTATGCGCCATCACGCTGGTGGAGATGATGCTGACGGCCAAAAATATCGTGTCGCAGTCGTTCCGTGCATTTGAGCCGTATACGCTGGTCGGGATTCTGTTCCTGATCATCAGTTATATCGCATCTTTGCTTGTGCAAAGGCTGGAAAAACGCATGAATCTGCAGCGTGGAAAATAAAGGAGGGAGTCTATTGAATGCCGTTGTGATCGATGAGCAAGCGGAAGCGTCGAAGGTGCCGCAGCAGGAGAACAATCCCGCTACCGCTGCGGGTACCAAGCCGATTGTGAAATATACGGGCGTGACCAAGTCGTTTGGTGATCTCCAGGTGCTTAAGGGTATCAATCTGGAGATGCAGCCGGGAGAAAAGGTGGCTGTGATCGGTCCAAGCGGATCGGGCAAAACGACGATGGGCCGGATGCTGATGACGCTGGAAGAACCCACCGAAGGAACCATCGAGGTTGATGGCGAGCTGCTCTGGCATATGGAAGAGAAAGGGAGGCTGGTTCGGGCCAGCGAAAAGCATTTGCACCGTATGCGCTGCAACGTTGGTATGGTCTTCCAGCATTTTAATCTGTTTCCGCACATGAATGTGCTTCGTAATGTGACGGAGGCCCCGCGTAAGGTGCTGGGTTTATCCAAGGAGGAGGCGGAGGAGCGGGCCGTCTCCATGCTAAGCAAGGTCGGTTTGGCCGACAAGCTGAAGATGTATCCGTCCAATCTGTCCGGGGGGCAGAAGCAGCGGGTTGCCATCGCCAGAGCGCTGGTCATGCGGCCGAAGGTAATGGTGTTTGATGAGGTCACCTCGGCTCTTGATCCGGAGCTGGTCGGCGAGGTGCTGGAGGTCATTCGGGAAATCGCGGATGAAGGCGAAATGGCTATGATGCTGATTACGCATGAGATGGATTTTGCGAAGGAAATCGCGGATCGGGTCATATTCGGAGCCGATGGAAGAATCGTTGAGCAGGGCACGCCGGAGGAGATATTCGATAATCCCCAGAGCGAGCGGCTGCAGAGCTTCCTGCAGCGATTCCGTTCCAACGGAAATTAGTTCTGGAAAGAGGTGATTGTATAGAATGGCTGTGGATACCGAAACCGAAATTGTTTACCGAAGACCGGAAGCACGGGATGGCAGCCGGGTGTGGGAGCTCATACGCGACACCGGATCGCTTGATCTGAACTCCCCTTATTGTTACATGCTGCTTGGAGATTACTTCCATGATACCTGCATGATCGCTGAGCATGAAGGAGATATCATCGGTTTTATTTCCGCCTTCCGTTCTCCTCGTAATCCGGAGACGCTGTTCGTATGGCAAGTGGCCGTTGCTAATTCGCATCGGAGGCAAGGCATTGCCAAAGCGATGCTGACAGGTCTCATGAATCAGAAGGCATGCCATGGCGTCCGTTATATTGAAGCTACGGTATCGCCGAGCAATATGGCGTCCCGTCGTTTGTTTCTCGGTTATGCCGAGGAGAAATCCATTCCCAGCACCGTAACCGTAGGTTATGGAGCAGAGATGTTCCCCGATGGGACATCTCATGAAGATGAGCCGTTATTCGTGATTGGCCCCTTTTTCAATGACATTTAAACAAATGGAGGGAACTATGGACAACCAAGTCATGGAGAAACCGAAGCTTACTGTGTTTAACAAGCTGGAATCGGAAGTAAGAAGTTATTGCCGGAGCTTTCAGACCGTTTTCGACAAGGCACGGAATGCAAAGCTGTGGGATACGCAGGGCAATGAATACATTGATTTTTTTGCGGGAGCAGGTGCTTTAAATTACGGACATAACAATGAGAAGATTCGCGAGAAACTGGTCGACTACATGCTGAGGGACGGCGTCACGCATAGTCTGGATATGGCTACAGATGCAAAGGAAACGTTTCTGACCCGATTTCAAGAAGTCATCCTGAAGCCGCGCGGGTGGGATCACAAAGTGATGTTTCCCGGTCCGACCGGAACGAATGCCGTAGAGGCAGCGCTCAAAATCGCCCGCAAAGTGACGGGGCGCAGCACCGTTCTATGCTTCACGAATGCCTTTCATGGCATGTCGCTGGGATCGCTGGCGGTTACCGGTAATTCCTTCAAGCGCCAAGGCGCCGGCGTGGATCTGAGCCATTCGGTATTTATGCCGTATGACGGTTACTTTGGCGATGACGTGGATACGATGGCATATATGGAGAAGCTTCTGGATGATCCGGGAAGCGGCATTCCGCTTCCGGCTGCGGTGATCGTCGAGGCGGTGCAGGGGGAAGGCGGATTAAACGCCGCCAGCCGGGAATGGCTGCAGAAGCTTACGCGCATCTGCAAGGATAAGGGGATGCTGCTTATTTTGGATGATATCCAGATGGGCTGCGGCAGAACCGGGCCGTTCTTTAGTTTTGATGATGCCGACATTGAGCCGGATATCGTATGTCTCTCGAAATCGATTGGCGGCTTTGGCTTGCCGATGGCAATTACGCTGATCAAGCCGGAGATCGATATATGGGAGCCGGGGGAGCACAACGGTACCTTCCGGGGCAATAATCTCGGATTCGTGGCCGCGGCCGAAGCGCTGAATTATTGGAAAACGAAAGATTTTCAGCTCGATATCGGCATTAGGGAGAATCGGATTCGCCAATCATTGGAAGGCGTTGTGAAGGATCACCCCCAGTTCGTCGGCGAAATTCGCGGCAGAGGCATGATTCAGGGGGTTGCTTTTGCTAAGCCGGAGCTCGCAGGCAGACTGTCCGAGATCGCTTTCGAGCAAGGATTGATTATGGAAACGTCGGGTCCGCACAGCGAAGTGGCAAAGCTGATGCCGCCGCTGACGATTGAAATGAACACATTGGCACAGGGATTGGGGATATTTGAGAACAGTATGAAACAATTAGCTGCAGAGGAGAGGTTGTCATGATTGTTAAACATTTGGAAGAGATCGTGGATACCAAGGACGATATCGATACCAAGACATGGAATTCGAGAAGGCTGCTGCTCACCAAGGACGGCATGGGTTTCTCTCTCAATGATACCCTCATCAAGGCCGGAACGGAGACGCTGATCTGGTACAAAAACCACGTCGAAGCCGTGTACTGCATCGAAGGGGAGGGAGAAATCGAGGTTATCGGGGGTGAAACCTACCCGATATCTCCTGGGATGATGTACGCGCTGGACGGTCATGAGAAGCATTATTTGAGAGCCCGTTCGCAGATGCGGATGGTCTGCGTATTCAATCCGCCGCTTACTGGTGCTGAAGTTCACGATGAGGAAGGAACCTACCCGCTGCTCGCCCCAATTTCAGACTAAGGAGATGATATGCGATGAGTAATAATCATGTGTCGGCCCTTCAGGAAAAAGAACTGGACGTTTATCCTTCAAGAGTGCATGCGGAGCCCCGAATCCTAAAGAGACAGGATCCTGTCGTTCATTCCGAATGGAGTCCGGATGCAGCGTTAACGCAGGAGCAATCCGACTTCTATGAGCGCAACGGATATTTATTCCTGGAAGATTTCTTTGGTCGAGAGGAGCTGTCGAAATATCAGGCGGAAGCCCGGAGTTTGCAGGTAACGGCAAGTGAAGCGGACAAGGATGAAGTGATCCGGGAGCCGGGGGGGAACGAAGTGCGGTCGGTATTCGCGGTGCATGAGAGCCATGAAGTGTTCAAGAAACTATCCCAGCATCCGAGACTCCTGGCGATTATGGAATACCTCTTGGGAGGCGAGACGTATATCCATCAATCCCGAATTAATTACAAGCCGGGCTTTACGGGGAAGGAGTTCTATTGGCACTCCGATTTCGAAACGTGGCATGTCGAGGATGGCATGCCACGCATGAGAGCGTTGAGCTGCTCCATTGCCCTGGAGGATAACTACCCTTATAACGGACCGCTTATGGTTGTGCCGGGGTCGCATAAGGAATTCGTGGCCTGCATCGGCCAAACGCCGGAGGATCACTTCAAGGATTCCCTGCGCAAGCAGGAGTACGGTGTTCCGGATCATGACAGCCTGACACGCATGGTGAAGAAAGGCGGTATCGACACGCCGGTTGGCAAAGCGGGCTCAATCGTGATTTTTGACTGCAACATTATGCACGGTTCGAACAGTAACATTACGCCGATGCCGCGCAGCAATATTTTCATGGTTTATAACAGCGTGGAGAACAAGGTCAAGCAGCCGTATTCGGGCCAGAAGCCAAGACCGGAGTATATCGCCACTCGTGATTCTCAATGATCTCGCTGACACTTATCGGTTCCATCATCGGCATCAACGTAGTCTATGTCTCGATCTTTTCGCTGCGGCTGATTCTGATGATCAAAGGCAGAAGGGGGATCGCCTCCCTTCTGGCCATGCTGGAGGTATTCGTCTACCTGCTCGGCCTCAATCTCGTCCTGCAAAATCTGGACAATCCTTTTAATATGGCGGCCTATTGCCTGGGCTTCGGCCTTGGCGTATATGCCGGCAGTCGGATCGAGGAATATTTGGCACTCGGATACATCGTGGTACAGGTTATCGTTAATTCCGTTGAGACGAATCTGGCGATGAACCTGCGGGAGAAGGGATATGGCGTGACCGCCTGGGAAGCGGACGGCAAGGATGGCAAACGGCTCGTGCTTCAAGTGCTCGTGAAACGGAAGAACGAGCGGCGGTTGATGGAGTCACTATCCAAAATGTCGCCGCAGGCGTTCATTATCTCCCATGAACCGAAAAGTTTCAAAGGTGGCTTCTGGGTACGATTGACGGAAGGACGCAAATTGAAATTGTAGAACACATGTAATAGGAAGGCCTGCTTTGGAACCCGGTTCTGGAGCAGGCTTTTTGGGGTGCGGTATTTGCCGGCATGATACCCGATATGGGATTTCCGGATCAGGGGCAAGGCGCGATTGCCGCTATGCTTCGAGTCATTCAGGTAAGAACCAACTCCTGCTCATTCTGGTACCAAAAAAAAGCGTAGTCGGTCATCGCGGAGGAGCTTCCGAGCTGGCGCATCATGGCGGCAATATTTCCACGATGGTACGTGCCGTGGTTCACGACATGAAGCATAATCTCGGACAGGCGGGTATCCCGGATCCCGGCATAAGGATTATCCAATCGGATGATCCGTTCCAGGTCAGGGTTTTGGCTGAGAAAAGCCGTGAATCGCTCTGACAGCTCGATAAACCGGAGGTTTAGGTCCTCCAGTGAAATGGACTCAAGCTCGTCTCGGAGCTGGAAGGCCTCCGTTAAAGCATGGTTCATGTCCATTCCGGATAAAATGTTCATCCATCCGAGATCCGCCGTGTAGATGTGAATCAACGCTTCGGATACGGTTGGGAAAATGCTCGTTATTTTCCGATTGTACAATTCGCCCGGCAGCTCCAGCAGGCGGTTGAATATCGCTTGGTTGGCCCATACATGGTACTCATACATTTTGACAGGATAGTTCATCGTGATCGTCCCCTTTGGCTTCTTCGTTTTTGCTTTCTTGGGAACATTGTAAATAAAAAAGTATGACAGCGGACTGTCATACTTATGCGTAAACCTTCAGCATTTTTTCTAATTTGGATTGCATGCGCGTCCTTAAGTCAGCGGGCTCAATGATCTCGATATCCTCGCCAAAGCTCAGCAGGGTAGACCAGAACCACCAGGAATCCGGATGTTCGACCTTGAACGTGAGACGGAGCGAGCCGTCATCATGAAATTCCCGCTGCACATCATAGAATTGATCCATTGCTTTGGCCAAGGCCCGGGGGGATACGTGAAGGATAACTTCTATCGCATCGGATGAAGGTTCCCAGCTGTGCTGCTCCCCTCGGTGGAACGGATTCTGCTCTTGAAGATGGGGCCCGTGCGTGTGCTCCTCTGAATGCTGGTGTTGAAAGGGCTCGGCGGATGGGGACAGCTCCGACATTCTCGAAATCCGGAATTCGCGGTAATCGGCTCTGGTTCTGCAGAAGCCGTACAAATACCAGGATCCGAATTTATACATGAGTCGCAGAGGTTCGACTTTACGGCGAATGCGTTCATTCTTGGCGCTTATATATTGAAATGAGATCACATGCTTGTCGGTAATGGCGCGGCGAAGGAGACGGAGGCTTTCGTTGTAAGAGCGCCAGCTCCCGATATCCATGGACAATCCCTGCGATGCGGAGTTGCCGGAACGGTCTATGGTCTGCAGACGCTGAATGGTATCCATGGCCCGTTCATCCTCAAACACCGTTGACATGCTGTGCAGGATGGTGATCAGGGCGCTGACATCGTAGGAGCCGAGCAAGCTTTTGTCCATCTTGTATTGCTCCATAATGCCATACCCGCCGTTCACCCCTTGATACGATACAACCGGAATGCCGGCTGCGCAGATCGCATCGATGTCGCGGTATATGGTTCTTTGGGACACGTTATATTTCTCTGCCAGGGCAGACGCGGACAGGATCTCGTTGTTCAGCAGCATATAAATCATGGATATGAGCCGCTCGAGTTTCATATCGGTTCAACTCCTCCTGTCTGTTTGGGATCTATTCTCCAATGATTCCGTATTATATCATAGGTTTTATGAATATACTGCAGGCGATAGTTCGTTCATGCGGATTGGCCGGAACCTGACCGGCTGTTGTTCCATTCCCACTCATTTTGCCGTACAATATAGGAAATCCCATAATACAAGGAGTGTGAGCCTCATGGCCCGTACCAAAACGCAAAAATCGCTCCGCAAAGCGGAACGTGCCGGAACATGGTCAGCCGTCTCGATGAGAAAGACCAACGAAGATTACAGTTCGCTGTCACAGCATGTGAGAGTGAAGCCGACGAAACAGGAACAATTGAATAAGATTAAGCACAGAAAGCGGATCGGAGACGATGGCGCTTTTTTTGTTGGTTTCGGAGGATGTGATATAGTACGCTAGAGAGGTTAGTTCGGAATGGAGGTTTATGATGGCGAAGCAAAAATATTATGTAGTCTGGGTAGGTAAAGTGCCCGGAATTTATACAAGCTGGGGCGAATGCCAACAGCAGGTCAATCAGTTTACAGGTGCGAAGTTCAAGGCGTTCGAATCCCGAAGCGAAGCGGAACAGGCTTATGCGGCAGGTTATAAAAATTACTGGGGGCAGCAGTCCGGAAGCAAGCCCGGCAGCTCAGGCTCCAAGAGCTACAAGCGCAGCAGCGCATCAGCCGCTGAAGAACCGGGCGAGATCGATTATGACAGCATCTCCGTAGATGTGGGGACGCGAGGAAACCCTGGACCTGTCGAGTATAAAGGCGTGGATACGCAGACGGGAGATATTCTGTTCTCGTGCGGACCGATTTCGAAGGGAACGAACAATCTCGGCGAGTTTCTGGCCATCGTCCACGCGCTGGCTTACCTGAAGAAAATGGGCAGCACCAAAACGGTGTACAGTGATTCCATGAATGCACTCAAATGGCTGAAGCAGAAGAAGGTGGCCACCACGCTTCCGCGCGACGCGTCAACCCAAGAGATCTGGGATCTGGTGGACCGGGCCGAGCACTGGCTTCGAACCAATACATATGAGAACAAGGTGCTGAAATGGCAAACGAAGAGCTGGGGAGAGATTAAGGCCGATTACGGGCGCAAATAAAGAGGGATTACAGAAGGGAAACGTCCGAAGTTTTATATAAAGCCGTAGTTTTATAGCAGCGTATTTATCGCGTCTGGGCGGCACCTTACAATAAGCGAAGACAGGGAGGAGGCTTCCTTGTCTTCGCTTTTTTGATATGCCATTGACCCTAGGATTCAAGTGCAAAAAAATCCAAATCAACGCATGTGGATAATTCAAACTAAGGACGCTTACTTCACACCGGAAGGACTGTGTATAACATTATGAATGGCTTCGTTATACACAGAGTTATAAACATTATCCCCGTTCGTTCTGCACAAATCGAATTTCGATCATATATTTCATGGTAGTTATCCAGCGTTTGTGAACAAATGTGGAGAAGTGCAAGCATAACTCCCCATTAACTGGTGGGAAGAGACCGGTTATCCCCAAAACCGGAGGGTAGCCGTTACGCTTGCAGTGGATCTATCCACAATAGGGCGACTTTTATTATACCGTGAGCTTAGCCGCGAGTACACTTCACCTTATTCCTTCTCGCGGACCTGCTTATAGTATTGATTGGGGGACATACCGACATATTTTTTGAACACCTTGCTGAAATAGAACGGATCCTCCAGGCCGGTCAGATAACCAATCTCCCCAAAGCTGAGGTGGGTGGCCTCGATTAACTCCTTGGCATGATTGATTCGAACCTGATTCACATAGCGCATGATCGTATGGCCGGTAAGCTTGACGAACACTCGATTGATGTAATCATAGTTGCATTCGAATCGCTGCTCGATCTCCGAGCTAATGATTTTCTCAGCGTAATGTTCATGGATGTAGTCGAGCAGCGCATGCACCTTCATATAGGACTTGGTGTGCGGGCTGTTCTTCTCCAGCTCATCGAACAGGCTCTCACGGGACAGCTCGATCAGCATTTCCATGAATTTGAGCGCGGTCAAACTGCGGTTAAAGTGCTTCCGTCTGTACAGCTGCAGCATTTCGCCGAGGGCATGGTACATGTGATGAAGGCTTTTTTTCTGGGTTAGCGTGCAGGTCTTGGGGAAATATAGCTGCCTGCTGTCATCTTTGCCTGCCGTTTGGTCCTCCCCCATGATCCATTGCTTGGCTAGCAAGGACAAGGGCCGCTCGGGGGCTTGATGAATATCGGGGTGTTCAAAATGAATATAGTAGTAGTCACAGGGATATTTCTGTGTTCCCTCGTGGTCCAGATGCGGTTCAAGGACCAGCAAGTCGCCTTTCTTGAGCACATGCGAAACGCCGTTCTCCCGCATATGAAGCTCGCCGCTCTTCACGAAATACAGAATATACTCGTGTGTGTTCCGCTTGAAATGAATCCAGGGGTTCTTGTAGGAGACAAACCCCATCAGTTTGATCCTTGGCACATAGTCAGCGTTCATCGATAGCACGAATTCCACCCTCTCTCCCAAAAAAACGCGAAGTCGTTTTTGTACAAAAAGAGTAACTTTCACACATTCCCGTTCATTGTAACACAGCCTATACTTGGGATGAATGTATAAGAGGTCGCTTTATTTCAATATTAAAGGAGGCCACTACCCTTGGCTAATATCAATGTAACGGTATGGAATGAATACCGGCACGAGAGACATAATGAACAGATCGCTAAGATTTACCCTGAAGGCATCCACCGTACGATTGCTGATTTTCTGGGAAAGGATGCACAGTTCGTTGTACGCACCGCCGTACTGGATGATCCGGAACACGGCTTGACGGATGAGGTGCTCGCTTCAACGGATGTTCTGATCTGGTGGGGGCATGTGGCTCACGGCGAAGTGCGGGATGATATCGTGGAAAAAGTGCGCCAGCGCGTACTGGACGGCATGGGGATCATCGTGCTGCATTCCGGTCACGGTTCGAAGATCTTCCAGCGCCTTCTCGGCACGAATACAGGCGCACTGAAATGGCGCGATGACGGTGAGAAGGAGCGGTTATGGGTCATCGATCCCAGCCATCCGATCGTTAGCGGACTTGGAGAATATATCGAGGTTCCGCAGGAAGAAATGTACGGTGAGCGCTTTGAGATTCCGGCACCGGATGACCTGGTGTTTGTCTCTTGGTTCGAAGGTGGCGAGGTATTCCGCAGTGGCTGCTGTTACAAGCGCGGACGCGGCAAGCTGTTCTATTTTAGACCGGGTCATGAAGCATTCCCGACCTACCACCAACCTGAAATTCAGCAGGTAATTACCAATGCCGTTGCCTGGGCGGCACCGATCCAAGGGGCAAAAGCTTCTTATGGCCGGGTATCTCCGCTGGAGTACAAAGCATTGATCTAAAGTTTTGCCTCGCTAGACGACATCCGTATGAGGGTTGAAGTACACCCCTTGGAATGGAGATTGGATTAAACCTTGGGTTTAACCGATGAAATTCTTAGGGGTGTATTTTTATTGGCTGAAGGCATAGAGCTTATCCGATTTAACGGGCATGTCATTCGTAAACGGTAAAGCTGCAGAATCAGGGATCATCTCTGAGAGAAATCAGTATATAGGTGCCAGAGGATTGGTGCATCCGACATTTTATGCTATATTAATCTGAAATTCGAGTGAAAATGGGTGAGCCAGTCATGAACTATTGGATGGATCGTTTGCATGCCATGGAACTAAAGACTAAGCTGATGCTGCTGTTTCTTCTGATTGCGGTCATCCCTCTCGCAGTGTTAGGTATTTTCTCCATTCGTAAAGCCTCTAGTGAAATCCAGACCAAAGCCAATGAAATCATTCTGGAAAACCTATCTCAAATCAACTACAGCCTTAATTACTTCGTCGAAGATATTGAACAGCTGTCCATGTATCTGTACAGCAACAAAGACATTCAGGAGATTCTGTCCAAGCCGGCTGCTCGAAGCGTGGAAGAGAAAGACCGCGACCAGCAGACGGTCGCTGCCATTTTGAACAGCTTCCTCGGTTTTAAATCATGGGATATCCAGCTGTATGTGCTCGGAGAGAACGGAGACCGTTACTTTACGGGAAAATTTATACCAAGCTCCTATCTACGTTATAACGCGGATTGGGGGCTTTTTCGTAAAGCAAGGCTGGCAGGTGGCGATGTGGTCTGGGATAGCCATTATTCCTTGAAAAAATTCGAGGATTACGGGACGGTCCTCAGCTCTGGCCGATTGCTTAAGCAGATTGATACCGGCAAACCGCTGGGGTATTTCATCGTGGACATTATGGAGCCTGCCCTCGCGGATAAATATGAAAGGGCTTACCGGTATGACGGGGGAGAAGTGTATCTTTTGGATGACAAAGGATATATCATTTCCAGCCATCTCTCCAAACTGGAGGTCGGCACGCGCCTCGAGAAACCTTACCTTTCTACCATTCTGCAAGAAAGAAAGGGATTCTTCCGAATAATGGAACAGGATATTGAACATATGGTCATTTATGATACATCCGATACCCATGGTTTTAAATTGATCAATGTGGTTCCTGTAAGCGCTTTAACCGGTGAGAGCGCCAGCATTCGCAATTTCACGATATTCATTGTCATATTCGGAGTGTTGATCTCTTACTGCACGGCCTTCTTGCTGTCCGATTACATTACCCGACCGCTCCACAAGCTGCGTCGACTAATGAGGCAGGTTGAGAAGGGAGACCTTGAGGTCACCTTCGATTCGAAGTACCGGGATGAGGTTGGTCATCTGGGCGGAAGCTTTAACCGGATGCTTCAGAGGATCAAGGAATTGATTAACCAGGTGTACGAGAAGCAGCTAAAGGTGCAGGAGGCGGAGATCAAAGCGATTCATGCCCAGTTCACCCCCCATTTTTTGTACAATGCGCTGGATTCCATTAATTGGATGGCGCGGATTCACAGGATCGAGGTGATCAGCAGCATCGCGGTTTCGCTGGGCAGCCTGCTGCGCTTCAGCATCCGGCGAGGAAATACCGTTATCCCCATTCGTGAGGATATGCAGCAAATTCGCAATTATCTGACAATCCAAGAAATTCGTTATCGGGATAAAATTACGATTTCGGTGGAGATCGATGAAGGCATTCTGGATTTATGCATCCCCAAATTGCTAATTCAGCCGCTGGTGGAGAATGCGATCAACCATGGACTCGAGATGAAAGCCGGTCAGGGTAGTCTGCTTATCTCCGGCCGATTGGCGGGAGAGCGGGTGCAGTTCGTGGTGGAGGATAACGGACTCGGGATAGCTCCGGATAAACTGCAGCGCATCCTGCGGGGAGAGTACGTTTCCGGTGAGGAGACCAGCACGACCGGAATCGGACTTCATAATCTCTTGCGGAGGCTGGAACTGCATTTTGGACATGCCTACGTTCTGCATATTGATAGCTTGCCGGGTCAAGGGACGAAGGTCAGTCTAAGTATACCGATTATACGGGAGGCGGTAAGCGATGTTTAAAATTCTGATTGCCGATGATGAATGGATGATCCGCGAAGGATTGAAGCAGACGATCAATTGGGAGGCACTGAATTGTGTTCTGGTCGGTGAAGCGGCGGACGGAGAACAGGCTGTGCAGCAAATTCAGGCGTTTCAACCGGATATTCTCATCTCTGACATTCGAATGCCCGGCATGGACGGTCTTGAGTTGGCATGGTCCGCCCAGGAGTTCTGTCCAGAGCTGAAGGTGATTTTTCTTACCGGATTTGATGACTTTGTTTATGCCCAGCAGGCGATCAAACTCAAAGCCTCCGATTTTGTGTTAAAGCCGACAGATCCCGATACGTTGGTAAAGGCAATTGACAAGGTATGTAAGGAGCTTGTCCGGACGAGGCAGCATGCCAGCGTGATGGAGCAGCTGCAGAGTTGGAAAAGGGACAGGGAATCACTCGTTGTTCAGAAGCTGATTCATGACAGCATGCTCGGAATCACGGATACGGCCTCCTTGGAGATGCTGAAGGAATGGCTGGAGGAGACTGCCTGCTTACAGAAGATACGGGTTGCCGTGGTACAGATGGAGGAAGAAGGCGAGGAGCGGCGGCATGAGCGGTGGCTGCATATAAAGGAACGGTTGTATGCCCGCATTTACGGTCCCTTGATTATGATAGATGAACTGCATAGAGCGTGCATTATTCCCGATGAAGAAGGGGCAGTGGGCATGTTGAAGGAAACCGTCACCGGATTTGGCAAAGCGCTGGTCTATGTCGGGGTAAGTCTCTCATATGGGGGGCTTGAGCAGCTGGACCGAGCATATCAGGAAGCGTTAGAGGTTGTCAGGCATAGAGCAGCAAGTAAACAGAGCGGGGTGTCCGTATACGGTGACATCGAACATCTGGATAATGCTGCCGTGCATTTTGCCGAAGGGTTCCGGCAAGTAGAGGCGTATGTCCAGCATAATTTTAACGAAGATATCAGCCTGCAACAGCTGGCTGCCCGGTTTCACTTGAGCGAGGCGCATTTCAGCCGTCTGTTCCGCAAACGGCTTGGTGTAAGCTTTATAGAATATTTAACCCGGTTAAGAATGGAGCAGGCAAAGAGATTGCTGGGGGACGAGAATGTGAGGATTTATGAGGTTTCGCTTGCCGTGGGGTATCAGGATTCCCGTTATTTCAGTCAAATTTTTCGTAAATATACTGGAGAAACGCCGACGGAATATCGTAAAAGAATGCTGGAATCACATGGAATGTAATATTTGTGTAAGAAAATTGGATGAAGAAGGCCTTTGAAAGCTAAAGGCCTTCTTTTTTAAACGCTTACATTCACGCAATTAAGCAAAAAATTAAACATTTATGCAATTTTGTCTCGTTGAGAGGTGGAAGCCTGACAGGTATAGTAAATTCGTGGAAGGGAAAATAACACAAAAATAAGGGGGATACAAAAAAATGGTGAAAAGATGGCTTACCGCAATCGCTAGTGTGATCATTTTGTTAGGTGTTATTACAGCTTGTGGTGCTCCTGCGACCGAAGGCAAGGGGGAGTCCGATTCCTCGAATTCCAATTCGAATTCCAGCGCGGGTACGGGAAAGCTGACCATTTATTCGCCGAATGCAGCCGAAATCAACAACCCGATTATCAAAGAGTTTCAGGATCGGACAGGTATATCCGTCGATCTGATCTCCGGCGGTACAGGGGAATTGCTGAAGCGTGTGCAGGCTGAGGCAAGCAATCCGCTCGGGGATATTTTTTGGGCAGGAGGAGCCGATTCCTTGGCATCATTTAGCGAATATTTCGAGCCGTATCAAACAAACGAGAAGGGGGATATTTTCCCGGGCTATCTGGATCCGTCCAACTATTGGACACCGTTTAACGCTCTCCCGATGGTAATCACTTACAACAAAGAGCTGGTATCCGAGGATGAGCTGCCTGCATCTTGGGAGGATCTGCTGGATCCCAAGTGGAAGGGGCAGATTGCATTTGCCGATCCAGGCAAGTCGGGCTCCTCCTATACGCAATTGGTGACCATGCTGACGGCTTTTGGTAAGGACGACGAGCAGGGGTGGGAGTATGTCAAGAAACTTGTGGCCAATATGGACGGCAAAATTTTGTCGGGTTCCAGTCTGGTCCAACGCGCCGTACCTGACGGTGAGTTTGCTCTCGGCATCACACTGGAAGATGCTGCGCTGCGGTACATGGAAGGCGGCTCGCAGATCGGCATTATTTATCCGAGCGAAGGCACTTCGGCTGTACCTGATGGGGCTGCAATCATCAAAGGAACCAAAAATCCAGATGAAGCGAAGCAGTTTATTGATTTTATTGTCAGCAAGGATGTGCAGGAACTGGTGCAAAAGGAATTTAAGCGCCGCTCGGTTCGAGATGATGTAGAACCGGTGGAAGGCTTGCCTCAGACTGCGGACATCGAACTGGTTGATTACGACTTTAGCTGGGCTTCAGATAACAAAGAAGCCGTTATCAGTAGATTCAACGATATTATGATGGGCAAAGAATAGAGCACAAAGGTGGGGGGATGGCTGGCTGATCCGTGGGCAGTCGTCCTCTCGGATATGGAGGCATTCATGAGTCAAGTGGTATTCGATCATGTTACAAAATACTTTGGAGAGAACAAGGCGGTTAATGATGCGCATTTTTCAATAAACGAAGGGGAGTTTTTTACCCTGCTGGGACCGAGCGGCTGTGGGAAAACCACTCTTCTCCGAACGATTGCCGGCTTCTATAAACAAGAGGAAGGGGATATCTACTTTGGCAGCCGAGTCATTAATGACGTGCCTACCCATGAGCGCAATATCGGGATGGTGTTTCAGAATTACGCGATCTTCCCCCATTTGAGTGTGTTTGATAATGTGGCCTACGGGCTTCGCGCCCGGAAAATTTCGAAACGGGACATCGAGAGCCGGGTGATGGAAGCGCTGGAGATGGTGGAGCTGGCCGATCTCCGAGACAGGATACCCGGTAACATGAGCGGGGGACAGCAGCAGCGGATTGCTCTGGCAAGAGCAATTGTCATCCGTCCCGCACTGCTGCTAATGGACGAGCCGCTGTCCAATTTGGATGCCAAGCTCCGGGTGAAAATGCGGACCGATATCCGTCAATTGCAAAAGGAGCTTAATATCACCACTATTTATGTGACGCATGACCAGGAAGAGGCGCTCGCCGTTTCGGACCGGATCGCAGTACTGAGCGAGGGAGTCATCCAGCAGATCGCTTCCCCGAGGGACATCTATCAATACCCCCGGAATCAGTTCGTGGCCAATTTTATCGGTACTTCCAACTTTCTGGAAGGAACCTGCACGTCTGAATCGGGCGGTGACGACGGGATCGGAACAATACGATTGCTCGGCAAAGAGACGCAGCTGCCAATCAAACAATCTTATTCAGGCAAAGTGATTTTTTCAATTCGTCCCGAGCGGGTGCAGATCAGCGCGGAACCAAGTCCCACTTTTGCCTTTGAAGGAATCGTTCAAGCTGTCAGCTTCTTGGGCGATAAGGTGAGTTACTTAATGAAGCTTGAGGACGGGACCTTTATCGATGTACATGATTATCCGGGCAAAACCCTAATTCTGTTTCAGGAGAAGCAACGGTTGTTTCTGGATTTTCAGCTTCAACGGTCCGTTATGTATGACAGCGTTGGCCTGGAGGTGATCTATCGTGCAGGCGAAGCTTAAGCCCGTCGGGTCTCCGACCGTTGGCCAGCGTCTGCTGCTCAGAAGATGGGATTTCTGGACGTTTGTAACCGTATGTGTGTATATCTTCATGCTGGTGTTCATTATTTACCCGCTGGTGTCCCTGCTGTTAAACAGCTTTATCGGCAAGGACGGGAGCATAACCCTGCAGAACTACCTGGATTTCTTTCAGCTCAAGTATTACCATCAGGCTCTGCTGAACAGCTTTCTTGTATCCGCGTTGGCAACCGTGCTGGCGATTCTGATCGGCACCCCGCTAGCCTACATCGCAACAAGATACGACATCAAATGCAAAGGCTTGATGCAGATGATGGTTATTATGTCTCTGCTATCTCCGCCATTTATCGGAGCGTATTCATGGATTTTATTGATGGGCAATAACGGCTTTGTTACGAGGTTCATCCGGGAGTTGGGGATTGATATTTCTTCCATCTACGGCTGGCACGGGATTGTCATCGTATTTGCCCTGCAATTCTACCCTCATATTTTCCTGTATGTATCCGGTGCACTCAAGACGATCGATACTTCGTTGGAAGAAGCATCCGAGAGTCTGGGAATGACAGCATGGAATCGTTTGCGAACCGTGACGCTGCCGCTCATATTTCCTACGCTGTCGGCAGGGGCACTGATGGTATTTATGGCTTCATTTGCCGATTTCGGCACGCCAATGCTGCTTGGGCAGGGCTATAAAGTGCTGCCGATTCTGGCCTACGAGCAATTTATCAGTGAGATGGGCGGCAATCCCGCAATGGCCAGCACGCTGAGTGTGGTCATGATCTTTTTCTCAACGGCCGTTTTGTTTGGTCAGCGGTATTTTGTATCCCGCAAAAATTATTCCATGACCGGCATGCGAACGCCGACGGTGAAGAAGCTGAAGCGGATGCCGAAGGTTCTGTTGACCGTGCTGGCATTTATTCCAGCCTGTATATCCATTATGCCCCAGCTGACCGTGCTTGTGACCTCCTTCCTTGCGAAAAAGGGACCGGTGTTCCATAGCGGATTCAGTCTAGACAGCTATAAAGAAGTGTTCTTCCGAGTGCCCAAAGCGATCATGAATACGTACTCTTACTCTGTGTTGTCCATCATCGTCATGGTTATTGCGGGCATGCTCATCGCTTATATTCTCGTGCGGCGAAGGTCCAAATTCACGGCTTTTATCGACGGCATCATTATGATTCCCTATATCATGCCGGGCACCGTGCTTGGTATAAGTCTGATCATTGCCTTTAACAAGCCGCCGATAGTGCTGACCGGAACATGGATTATCCTTGTCATTGCCTACGTGATACGAAAAATCCCGTACACGATCAGGTCGAGTACGGCGGTTCTTCACCAGCTGGACCGAAGCGTGGAAGAGGCTTCGATCAGCCTTGGCGTGCCGCCGATGAAAACTTTCTTCAAAACGACGGGCCGGCTGATGGCGCCAGGCGTTATATCCGGAGCCATCCTCAGCTGGATTACAACGATTAATGAATTAAGCTCCACGCTTGTTCTGTATTATGGAGCAACGGCGACCATATCCGTCACGATCTACAGTGAGGTTTTTACCTCCAATTACGGCACCGGCGCCGCACTTGCCTCTATTCTTACGGTGACTACGCTTATATCGCTGCTGATTGCGAACAAGTTGTCGGGCAGCAAGGGGTTGTCCTTGTAACTTATGCTTGCGATGCTCGATTTGGTAGTTCTCCTTCAATATTGCTTCCTTTTATAATGTAAAAAAAGGAGGGGTGCATGCTGGAGCGGAAAAATCGGATTTGGAGCAAGAATGGGCTGATCTGGATTGTCTTTGTACTGATTATTGCCGGAAGTCTGGTCGTTTACTCGACTTATTTCCGGCGGCTCGGGCATCCGCCGGAGCAGAGAATCAAGGAAATCGAGCGAATGGAATGCTGGATTTACAGCAGTGAATGGGAACCGATACTTAAGTCCTTGCAGGCTCGTTATCATGAAGTGGAGATGAATGTGCGCACCTTCCAATCGTATGAGGCGCTGCATTCGGAATTGTCAGCTGCCATCTCTGCAGGACGTGCTCCGCAAATTGCGGAATTGAACAATGCCTACGGTCTGGCGGAATGGGCAGAAGACGGGGCGTTGGAGCCCATCAAACTGCCAGGTGAGACAACGGACCTAACGGCTTCAGCCCGCAATGCGTTCACGTTTCAAGGTAAGCTGTGGGCGATGCCTGCCGGTGCATCGATTCCGGTACTTTACTATAATCAAGACAAGCTTCGGAACGCAAGTTTTCAGAGAGAACTGGAATTTGCGGATCTTGAGCAATTAAATGAAGAGATTTCAGGCTGGGTGAGAGGTCTGAACCATCGCAATGCGTCCATCAAGTGGAAGCAGGTAATGGCGGTGGATGAGAATTTGGCCTTTGTTTTTTTGAATATGTGGGGCCATCCGGCAGAAGAGGAGAGGGGAGAGCGGCTGCTTGAACTTCTCGGGGCATGGAACAGGCTGGTGTTTGATTCCGGTGTGATGTTTCCTCTGGAGCACCGACTGGCTCTGAGTGAATTCATGGACGGACAGATTCTGCTTCTGGTATCAAGCTCGCAACATATGCAGTGGATGGATAAGTATATTGCAGGCAAGTTCAATTATGGCGTAGTTCCTCTGCCGGGAGCAGTGGACCAAGGGGTCTCGCCGGGCTTTAGCGCTTTCGCCGTGCTTGCCGGGGGAGGCAACAGAGAACTGGCGCAGGAGCTTGTTAACCACATCACTTCCCCGTATATACAGGACACTTTGCTGGATGCGACAGGCTATATGCCGGTCCGTCAAGACAGCCTGGACTCGCTGGCGCGGCAAACAGCGGAGGGGACCCGTTATAACATGTTGTTACGGCTGGTCGGGAATGATGACGGGATTGCACCAATGTCTGACGATTACAGACGTTGGAACCGAATCGATGAAACACTGAAAGCCTTGGAGATAGAGCGTAGACCGGATCTGGAGCAGAAGGCGGCCGATCTGCTGCCCCTTCTTCCTTGATCTGTCATACAGAGATTGGAGAACGAGATCATATGCGGGGGAGCTCCGTGGGAGGGATATGAAAACATGATGAAAGTGCAAAATTTGTCGATACAGGGGAGCGGTATCTGGAACGAGGATGCGCTTATTATCAACGATCAGCTGCAGATATACGGCGTTATAGACGGTGCCACTTCGTTGGTGCCGTTTCGAGGCTCAGAGGGGGAGACTGGCGGACGGATTGCCTCGCAGTTGTTAAAGCGATACTTTGAGCAGATTTCACCGGAAGAAAAGCGTAATCTGGAGCAGTTGACCCGTGAGGCCAATCGCATATTGGGAGTGGAAATGCAGGCGCACGACATACCGACCGATTCCAAGGATCAGTTATGGACGGCGGGAATTGCAGTGATCCGGATTACTGACCATTATATCGAATATGCTCAATCAGGCGACTGCATGATTATGGGTGCCTATGCTGACGGGTCTGTGCGCATGGTGACACGGGACCATGTGGCGCATATTGATTATGAATCCAAGCTAATCTGGGAACAGGCCGTCCTGGCCGGAGTCCAGTCGAAGGATCAGTTATGGGAGTTGGTGAAGCCCCGCATTCTCAAGAATAAAGAAAAAATGAATACGGCCAGAGGCTACTCCGTTCTGAATGGACGCTTGGACGCGGAGGATTTTATTGAGTACGGCAAGATTAACCGGATTCAGCTTGAGGAGCTGCTGCTGCATACCGACGGACTCTATTATCCTGAAAAATTGGTGAATGGGGGCAGACGGACCTCAGAGGAAATTTTGTTCCGCAATATTAAGTCGCGGGGACTGAAAGAGTATGCCGATTGGCTGGTGGCGTTGGAACATAGCGATCCGGAATGTATTACCTATCCACGATTTAAATTGTCTGACGATAAATCTGCGGTTTTGATCAGACTGGGGTAACCTTAGTTCAAGATATATGCCAGCTCCAACTCGCTATCGAATTTTGTGTCAGATCACGTTATAATGTACCCAATTCGGTTACGACATAAATAAAAGTGGGTTGGATCATGGATCAGGATAAACAGCGCCTTAGCATTGAGGCGGCAAGATTGTACTATATGTCGGATTACAGCCAGCAGGATATCGCGACAAGACTCGGCGTTTCACGTCCTACGGTCTCCAGGCTGCTTCAGCACGCCAAGGAGCAGGGCTATGTGCAGATCAGCATTGTGGACCCTCTCGAGGACCTGGACGCTTTGGGCGAAGGAGTGAAGAAGAAGTACGAACTGGAACAGGTGCTGGTGAGTTATTCCCCCATCAATGAATACCGCGAAATTCAGAAGCATATCAGCAAAAGGGCAGCCGATTACCTTCATGAAACGGTTCAGGATGCTGATATTATCGGCGTGACCTGGGGAACGACCATGCATGCCGTGGCACTTCAGCTGCAGCAGAAGCCCGTTCGGGGCGTAGAGGTCGTGCAGTTGAAGGGCGGTGTCAGCCACTCGCATGTGAACACGTACGCCGCCGAGATTGTCAATCTGTTTGCTGAGGCGTACCACACGATGGCGAGATATTTGCCGCTGCCCGTCATCTTTGATACCACTGAGCTGAAAGAAATGGTGGAGCGAGACCGGCATATCCAGCGGATTATCCAATTAGGCAAACAAGCCAACATCGCCATGTTCACGGTCGGTACTGTTCATGAGGACGCACTTCTGTTTAGGCTCGGCTATCTTAGCAAGGAAGAACAGAAGCTGCTGCAGAAGATCGGTGCGGGCGATATTTGCTCTCGGTTTTTTGATGCGGAGGGCAGGGTGTGCAGCGAGAATATTAACAATCGTACGGTGGGCATCGATTTGGATGATCTTCGGCACAAGGAAAAATCCATTCTCGTCGCAGGCGGGCAGCGAAAGGTAGATGCCATTCGAGCGGCGCTGGTCGGTAAATATGCAAACATCCTGGTGACGGACCAGTTCACGGCGCAAGCCTTGTTATCATGAAATGCTCAAATTGATGTGGATAATGAAATAGACACCTCGTTTTAGGGAGATTTGAAGCCGGTACAGCTTCGCGCTCGCCTGGATGAGGTGTTTTTTAATGCGTTGAAATTAGCTCTCTATACAGGAAGAGGGGCTTCTTTTCTGTTTATGTTTACCTTGATCGGGTATAGAGCATAGTAAAAGGAATGAATTGTTAGATTGTTCCTGAATGATGAATTGTCGATCAGCGAACAATGATATATATCATTGAAATAAATGGGAATGAACATATTTTCAATATGTATTTTACATATGTTCAGGTCTGTGATATGATGGTCCCGTCTAAAGGATTAAGCGTTATGATAGCGCTTTTACAAGATTGCAAAAAAAAAACAGATTAAGGAGTGTTTTAACCAGATGAATATAGCAGGAATGATCGACCACACGCTCTTGAAGGCGGATGCAACCCAAGCCGAGATTACGAAAATTACGGATGAGGCCAAAAAGTACGGATTTGCTTCGGTTTGTGTGAACCCGACTTGGGTATCCTACTGTGCTGAGCAGCTAGCGGACACCAACGTCAAAGTATGCACGGTCATCGGTTTCCCACTGGGAGCTGCGACATCCGCGGTAAAAGCTTTTGAAGCGAAGGACGCTATCGCTAACGGGGCCAAAGAGGTTGATATGGTAATCAACATTGGAGCGCTTAAAGATCGTAACGATGAGTTTGTACTGAACGATATTCAGGCTGTAGTGGACGCGGCGAAAGGCAAAGCTCTGGTTAAAGTCATCATTGAGACAAGCCTTCTGACGGAGGAAGAAAAGGTGCGTGCAAGCAAGCTGTCTGTGCAAGCGGGAGCCGATTTCGTGAAGACGTCAACAGGGTTCTCCACGGGCGGAGCGACGCCGGAAGACGTTGCCCTGATGCGCAAGACCGTTGGCGAGAACACCGGTGTGAAGGCTTCCGGCGGCGTACGCAGCAAGGAAGACATGGACCGCATGATCGAAGCGGGTGCAACGCGTATCGGTGCGAGCTGCGGCGTGAAAATCATGGAGGGCGGCCAATCCAGCTCATCCTACTAATGTCTTGGCCATTTTCGATTGTCGATGATTCGGTAGCCGAGTAATATCAAAAAATTCACCTTTGGGGGAACAACGACGATGAAATATTTAATCGCCATACTAGGTTTGCTGGTCGTATTCGGTCTTGCGTTCCTTGTCAGCAATGATAAGCGCCACATCCGTTACCGTCCGCTGGCTGTCATGATTGGGCTGCAACTGATCCTTGGATTTATACTGCTGAACACCAATGTCGGCGAGTATCTTGTTAAAGGGATAGCGAATACGTTTAAAGCGCTGCTTGACTACGCCGGAGCCGGAATCGGGTTTGTATTTGGCGGCTTTGCCATTGAAGGTAATGGTCCGTTCTTCTTGAATGTCCTGCTGCCAATCGTGTTTATTTCCGCGTTGATTGGTATACTTCAATATATTAAGGTGCTGCCGTTTATCGTAAGATATATCGGTCTCGTCTTGAGTAAAGTCAACGGCATGGGTAAGCTGGAGTCTTACAACGCGGTAGCTTCAGCGATTCTGGGGCAATCCGAAGTTTTTATTTCGGTAAAAAAACAGATCGCCTTAATTCCGAAGCACCGTATGTATACGCTCTGTGCTTCCGCGATGTCCACGGTATCGATGTCGATCGTCGGTGCTTACATGAGCATGATCGAGCCACGGTACGTGGTGACCGCGCTTGTACTGAACCTGTTTGGCGGATTTATCATTGCTTCCATCGTCAATCCTTACAAGGTGGATAAGGAAGAGGATATCCTGGAGGTGCAAGAAGAGGAGAAGCAATCCTTCTTCGAGATGCTGGGCGAGTACATCATGGACGGTTTCAAGGTAGCGATTACCGTTGCAGCGATGCTCCTTGGTTTCGTTGCTTTAATCGCGATGATCAACGGCATTTTTGATATTATATTCGGAATCACCTTCCAGGAGCTGTTAGGATATATTTTTGCTCCATTTGCTTTTGTTATGGGCGTGCCTTGGAAAGAAGCAGTGGATGCAGGCAGCATCATGGCTACGAAGCTGGTATCGAATGAGTTCGTTGCGATGCTCGATCTGGCCAACTTCACGAATATGTCCGAACGCACCGTGGGTATCGTATCGGTATTCCTGGTGTCCTTTGCGAACTTCTCCTCGATCGGCATCATTGCCGGCGCGGTCAAAGGCCTGAACGAGAAGCAGGGGAACGTGGTTGCGCGTTTTGGTCTCAAGCTGTTGTACGGCGCAACGCTGGTGAGCGTGCTGTCGGCCACGATTACCGGACTGTTCCTGTAAGCCAGGTTTGAAGGACTACTACAAGCGAGCCTTATGGATAGTTTGATTAAAAACTCATATATGAGGGGGAGCAATGGATATGGAACGTTTTGACCGAATTCACTTGATCGTATTGGACTCTGTAGGTATCGGTGAAGCACCGGATGCGGCTGATTTTGACGATGTCGGATCCGACACGCTGGGTCATATCGCCCGCGAATGCGGCGGGCTCAACATGCCGAATATGGCAGCGCTCGGGCTGTCCAACATTCGGGAGATCGAGGGAGTCCCTGTCGCGGACAAACCTCGGGCTTACTATACGAAGATGCAGGAAGCTTCGAATGGCAAAGATACCATGACGGGTCACTGGGAGATCATGGGCTTGTATATCGATACGCCATTCCGCGTGTTCCCGGACGGATTCCCGGATGAGCTGATCCAGCGCATTGAAGAGAAGACCGGACGCAAGGTCATCGGCAACAAGCCGGCCAGCGGAACGGAGATTATCGAAGAGCTTGGCGAAGAGCACGTAAAAACGGGGGCTTTGATCATCTATACCTCGGCGGACTCCGTGCTTCAAATCGCTGCGCATGAGGATATCGTTCCACTGAAAGAGCTGTACGAAATCTGCGAATTCTGCCGCGAAATCACGCTGGAAGATCCTTATATGCTCGGCCGGATCATCGCGCGTCCGTTCATTGGCGAGGTGGGGAGCTTCAAGCGTACGGCGAATCGGCATGACTATGCCTTGAAGCCTTTCGGACGTACCACGATGAACGAAATGAAAGATGCTGGTCTAGAAGTCATTGCTCTTGGTAAAATCTCCGATATTTTTGATGGCGAAGGCATTACGAAGGCAGTCAGAACCGTATCGAATATGGACGGCATGGACAAAATGGTGCAAACCCTGGGTGAATCCTTCAAGGGACTGAGCTTCCTGAACCTCGTGGATTTCGATGCGGTATACGGACACCGACGCGATCCAAAAGGATATGGCCAAGCGTTGGAGGATTACGATCAGCGCCTGCCCGAGGTATTTGAGAAAATGACGGAAAAGGATCTACTGATCATCACGGCCGACCACGGGAATGATCCGACTTACAAAGGAACGGACCATACGCGTGAATACGTACCGCTGCTTGTTTATTCTCCACGTTTTGCGGAGGGTAAGGAACTTCCGCTTCGCAAGACCTTTGCTGACCTTGGCGCCACGGTTGCCGACAACTTTGGCGTGAAGCTGCCAGAGCAAGGAACAAGCTTTTTGAATGATTTGAAATAATCGAAAATGTGGAGGAATGGGACATGAGTACACATATTGGAGCGAAACCAGGAGATATTGCGGAGTCGATTCTGCTGCCAGGCGACCCGTTGCGAGCTAAATTTATTGCCGAGACGTATCTGGAGGATGTGACCTGCTACAACGAAGTGCGGGGCATGCTCGGATTTACGGGAACCTACAAAGGAAAACGCATCTCCGTTCAAGGTTCGGGCATGGGCGTGCCTTCCATCGGGATTTATGTCAATGAACTCATCCGGGATTATGGCGTCAAAAATTTGTTCCGTGTCGGAACATGCGGTGCGATGCAAGAGCACGTTCGTGTGCGCGACGTTATCCTGGCCCAGGCGGCTTGCTCGGATTCCGGCATGAACCGTCACCACTTTAACGGTTATGATTTCTCCCCGATCGCCAGCTTCCCGCTGTTGCTCGGCGCGTATGAGCGCGGCAAGGAGAAAGGCCTTAAGATGCATGTCGGTAATGTGTTCACGTCCGATGTGTTCTACCGTGAGGACAAATCAGTGGTTGAGAAGCTGATGCAGCACGGCGTGCTGGGCGTAGAGATGGAAACAACGGCCCTCTACACGATTGCCGCACGCTTCGGCGTAAATGCTCTGACGATCCTGACTGTAAGTGACCACTTGCTGACAGGGGAAGAGACTTCGTCCGAGGAGCGCCAAACGACGTTTAACGAGATGATGGAAGTCGCGTTGGATACGGCGATTTCGTTGTAAGGAAACTGTCCCAACGAAGCAGGCGGAATTGTTTTGGAGAAGTGAAGCGGGGCAACAGCGATTGGAAGAACAATCCGCATTTGTAGTGATGCCCGTGGAAGGAACACAATCATCGCAAACAGTGAGGAGAATGTACGATGAGAATGGTTGATTTAATTGCGAAGAAACGAGACGGCAAGGAACTGACAACAGAAGAGATCAATTTCTTCATCGACGGATATACCAAGGGAGATATTCCTGACTATCAGGTGAGCGCCATGAACATGGCGATTTATTTCCAGGACATGACCGATCGGGAGCGGGCGGACCTGACGATGGCAATGGTAAACTCCGGAGAAACGATTGATCTGTCCGCAATTGAGGGAATCAAGGTTGATAAACACTCCACCGGGGGCGTAGGCGACACCACGACACTCGTTCTGGCTCCGCTTGTAGCGGCACTGGATATTCCCGTAGCGAAGATGTCCGGACGCGGCCTCGGCCATACCGGAGGAACGATTGACAAGCTGGAGTCTATTGAAGGATTTCATGTGGAGATCAGCAAAGATGAATTTGTGAACCTTGTGAATCAACATAAAATCGCCGTCATCGGCCAAACCGGGAACCTCACCCCGGCGGACAAAAAACTGTATGCGCTTCGGGATGTGACGGCTACCGTTAATTCCATTCCGCTGATTGCTAGCTCCATTATGAGCAAGAAGATTGCTGCAGGCTCGGATGCGATTGTACTGGATGTTAAAACCGGAGCAGGCGCGTTCATGAAAACCGTGGAGGATGCCAGGGAATTGGCACACGCCATGGTTAGCATTGGCAACAATGTCGGCCGCAAAACGATGGCCGTCATTTCCGATATGAGTCAGCCGCTTGGGGTTGCGATCGGCAATTCGCTGGAAGTACAGGAAGCAATCGATGCGCTTCGCGGCGAGGGTCCGAAGGATCTGGAGGAGCTGTGCCTGGCTCTAGGCCGGCAGATGGTTTTCCTTGCTCAAAAGGCAGATTCGCTTGAAGATGCCGAAGAGATGTTAAGAGAGGTTATCCGCAACGGCAAGGCATTGGAGAAATTCAAGGAATTCATCCAGAACCAGGGCGGAGATCCGTCCGTGGTGGATCACCCCGACCGACTGCCGAAGGCGCAGTATCTGATTGAGCTTCCTGCACAGCAGGATGGTGTTGTCGCGGAGCTAGTAGCGGATGAGATCGGTACCGCAGCGATGCTGCTTGGAGCCGGTCGTGCAACGAAGGAATCCGAGATTGACTTGGCTGTAGGCCTGATGCTGAACAAGAAGGTCGGCGATGCCGTGAAGAAGGGCGATTCCCTTGTAACCATTCATGCTAACCGCGAGAACGTAGATGACGTGAAGCAGAAGCTGTATGAGAGCATTCGGATTGCAGATCATGCGGATGCGCCAGTATTGATTTATGACATTGTGACGGAGTAAGGTGAAGCCTTAATCCGAAGCGATGTCATAAACGGAACACTGAGGACAACAGGGTGAGCACCCACTGCTCGTGCGAATCGCTCATCCCTATATCAGTGCCTCATTTTCAAAGCTAAGCTGGAAACCTGCCTCCCGTTTTTTATAAACGGGGGCAGGTTTTTTTGGCGGGCCCCGTCATAAAACGGGTGGAAGCCCTCATAAGATGGTAGTGGGGAAAACGTAAGGCATTTAACGGGAGAGGGAGATGTGTAGCCCGGGCAAGAGTCATCCTGCTTGAAGGAGGCTTTTGGCCATGACCATCGATCAGTTGATTGCTTTGCTGGCACTTATCGTTATGATCATCGGACTTGCGGTGAAGAAGGAGTCTTAACCTGTAAAGTCCGGGAGGGCTGCTGCTAAGTAGAAATTCTACTGATGCAGCAGTCTTTTTCTTTCTAATAGGTTGATAGAGTTCGATATAAGTCATATACTTAGATTGCAATGTTCTCCATTATTCATCATTTATTGGGAGGAAACTATGCTATATTTTGCAGCGTTTGTCATATCTATGGTGCTGGTATTGGTCCTGATTCCGCCATTTCGCAAGCTTGCGATCAAGCTTGATTTTGTGGACAAGCCAAGGCCGGACAGCGAGCGGAAAATACACCGCGAGCCGATACCGCTGACGGCGGGAATCGCCATATTTATCGGATTTTTCATCACTTATTTTGCACTTACCGGCGTCATTTCAAGGGAAGCGGTAGGTATCTTTATCGGTAGCGCCTTGATTCTCGGGATTGGCCTCGTGGACGATTGGTATAAGTCCCAGGGCAAGGAGCTGGCATCGCTGCCGAAGCTCATTGTACAGGTCAGCGCAGCCGTCGTTGTATACAGCTATGGCATCGCGTTTGAAGGATTCAACAATCCGTTTACGGGTCAGTATATTAACCTGCCGGAATGGCTGCAGCTCATCTTAACGATTCTGTGGATTTTCGGTGTAACGACAGTCATTAATTTCTCGGATGGCATCGACGGTCTTGCCGGAGGACTCTCCGCCATATCCGGAGGTACGCTGTTTGTTGTGGCGATTACACTGGGCAGAGGCGAGTCCGCGCTCCTCGCTGTCATTCTTGTAGGTGCCGCGCTAGGATATCTAAAGTACAACAAGCCGCCGGCCAGAGTGTTTATGGGGGATGCCGGAGCCACTTTCCTTGGGTTCATACTAGGGATTATTGCTCTGGATGGTGCGTTTAAAGGGGCAACCCTGGCGTCCTTATTCGTTCCAATCTTCGCACTGGGCGTGCCGATCTTCGATAATATCATCGTAGTCATCCGCAGAATGCTTCAGTCGAAGCCGATCTATCAGGCCGATGCATCCCAGGCGCATTATCGTTTACTGGCAACGGGACTCAATCAGAAGCAGACACTAGTATTTCTGTGCTTGCTGAATCTCTGTTTCGGTCTGGCTGCCATCATACTTGCGATGAATGGCGGTGCTTGAGGCGTTTAAGCCTGCCATAAGCTTTATCCAGTACGTTATTAAAGTCTCGTCTCCAAATGGATGTTGGTGGCGGGACTTTTTTTTAGAGATAAGAAAGTATAAACTTCAGAGGCTTACCATCCTTATCTCGCAAGAAAAACTTCCGCTAAATGCGGTCTGTCTTCTGAGAAAGTACGTCGATAGACGTTTTTTTTATTACAATGGTAGAAGGTATACGAAGCAGGAGGTCTGTGGATGAATGACATGACAGGGAAAATCATCATCGTGACAGGAGCGAACTCCGGAATGGGCCTGGCGACAACCGTGGAGCTGGCCAAAGGGGGAGGGCACGTCGTCATGGCTTGTCGGAGCAAAGCCAGAGGAGAAGCGGCTCTTCGGCAAGCGTTACAAGAGAGCGGCAGCTCGAAAATTGAGCTGATGACATTGGATTTGGGCTCTTTTGATAGCATCAGAGTTTTTGCTTCCGACTTTATGGCCAAATACGACAGGCTCGATGTATTGGTAAACAACGCGGGTGTGGTCACCCTCAAGCGGGAATTGACGCAGGACGGATATGAAGCCATGATGGGGGTCAATCATCTGGGGCATTTTTTACTGACGAACGAGCTCCTGGAGCCTCTTCAGCGTGCCCGCCAGGGGAGGGTTGTGAACGTATCCTCTGGCGCACACAAAGTGGGCAGCATCCACTTGGATGACCCTAATCTCGGTAAAGGATTCAATGTGGTCAAAGGTTATGCGCAGTCCAAATTGGCGAATATTTTATTTACGAAAGAGCTGGCTCGTCGGCTGCAGCCGACAAAGGTAACGGTCAATGCGCTCCATCCCGGTGCAGTGAGTACCAGCATTGGCGTGAACCGGGATACAGGCTTTGGCAAAGCGGTCCATAAGCTGCTTGGTCCGTTCTTTCTAACCGCGCAGGAAGGTGCGCGGACAGCGATTTACTTGGCTTCAAGCCCTGAAGTAGAGCATGTGACAGGGGAATATTACGTTAAATGCAAACCAGCCAAGACCACCGAGAAGGCAAGGGATCCGAAACTTGCCGCTCGCCTGTGGGCATGGAGTGAACAACAGGTAGGTTGGAAGTCGGGCAAGGGTCGATGAACTTATACATTTCAAGAAGGCTCGGTTCTATGAGTGAGGCTAAATCTGATTGATCCGATAAGGGCATGATCGGACTACAAGGAACGACGAGACCAATCGGCCCATTAGTATGGTGACGACTAACAGTAAATGAAGGTCCATGCTGGCGAACAACTAAACGGGATATCTCCAGATCAACATGATCTTGGGATATCCCGTTTCATTTTACGATCGATGTTCATGATAGGCCATAGAAGCACGAAATATGCTACTTCGTTGTTTTCATATCGATCGCGCTGCGAACAAATCCGCTGGTACCGTCAAGGAGTTTGGACGCTTCTGCGGCATTGACATTAGCCAGAAGCATCACGATGGCGGTTTTGACATGGGCGCCGGATTCATGGTATGCCTTCTCAACAGCATCCTCAGATGCTCCCGTTGCCAGGGTGATGATGCGTTTGGCGCGATGCACAAGCTTGTTATTGGACGGGTTGAGGTCGACCATTAGGTTTTTGTACACTTTGCCGATTCGAATCATGGCGGTCGTTGTCAGCATGTTCAGAATCAGCTTTTGCGAAGTACCGGCCTTCATCCGCGTGGAGCCCATGATCACTTCCGGTCCGACAACAGCTTCGATCACAAAATCCGCGTACTGATGCATCGGCGATTCGTAGTTATTACAGAGTCCGATGACAACGGCTCCACACTCCTTGGCGCGTCTCATTGCACCAAGAACATAGGGCGTGCGGCCGCTTGCAGCGATGCCGATGACAACATCCTTCTCGTTGATCCCGTTTTCATGGATATCCTGTTCACCTAACTCCTCGCTATCCTCGGCACCTTCGATAGCTTCCTTAACGGCTCTGAAACCACCGGCGATCAATCCCTGCACCATAGAAGGGTCTGTCCCGTAGGTAGGCGGACACTCGGATGCATCCAGAATCCCGATTCGACCGCTGGTTCCGGCACCTATATAGAACAATCTGCCGCCCTTCTGGAAAGCTTCTACTACGAGATCTGCCGCTCTGGCTATAAGAGGAATAAGCTCGCGGATCGCATCGGTGATCAGGCTATCCTCGCTATTGATGAGGATCATAATTTGTTCTGAGCTCAACTGATCAATGTTCTGCGTATTTTCATGAGGCTGTTCGGTTGTCAATTGACTTAGAATATTCGTCATGAGACAGGTCTCCTTTTTTGCCTTGGAATATGGACGGGCACTGATGTAAAGCTACAGCAAGTCAGAGACGCCGTCTGTAAATAGCTTGCAGGCTAACAGGGCCGCGCCATGGGCGGGTGTACGTTCACGATTTCCTTCGGGGAACCGGAGGCGGGGATAACGCGTTAGCAGAATGCTGGTGTACGTTTCCCGAAACGATTGCGAATGTTTGAAGATCGAGCCGATCCGCACGAGTTCACTCTCTGCGAATTCAGCTTGCCGCCTGATGAGAGCGCTTGTTGTATCGGCCAGTTCTTCTGCCTGCTGCCGGATGATACGGTTTGCCGCTTCATCACCGGCTTCGGCTGCTTCTATGCAGCAGCGGGCGAAGGAAGCGATATCCTGTTTCGTTATAGCGGGCTGGTAAATGTAAGATTTGAGATCGGTAATATGCTGGAGAGGATAGGCTGCAACAATCAGGCTGCTCATGATGGTGGGTGGCAAAATGCCCTCGTGGCTCTTAATGACAGATTTTAGAGCCTGAAGTCCGATCTGATAGCCGCTGCCTTCGTCTCCGAGAAGATGTCCCCAGCCACCGACGCGGTGGATGTCTCCCGATTTGGTTATAGCATAGGTATTGGATCCGGTTCCCGAGATCGCAAGTATTCCATACTGACGTTCCAGTACGGCCATTAATGAAATTTCGGCTTCCGAGCGCATGTAAATACGCATCGAGAGCTGCCGCTGCTGGAAATAGGAATGAAGGAAGGACTGAACACGACGTCGTTCTTCTGCAGAGCTTATGCCTGACATTCCAAGACATATTGATGTAAATATTAATGACTTATTAAAAAGAGGTGCCAGAAGCCCATCCAACACCGTTCGGAGTTCCTCCATCGCTTTATCAAAGGTTACAATGTAGGGATTGGTGGAACCTCCGGTAAACCGGGACAACACTTCTCCAGCGCTGTTGATAGCGGTTGCTTCGGTCTTGGTACCGCCACCATCCACACCGATAAAAATTTCCATATTGAACCACTTCGCTTTCTATAACCAGTATAGGAGAAAACAGAAGTGTTGTAAAATAAAATTTTAAATCATGAATTATGTATTGAAATATAATTTCATACAATTTATAATAAACTCAATCCACTGATATTGAAAGCGATACCAGTCATGCTTTCGTTCAAGTTGTGTAAAGTAATATTACATATGGGTGATCATCAGAGGATTATTTGTAAAGGGGGGCAAGAAATGAACGGCGGATTGGTTCGATTGCGTGAGGTGTATGATTCATTAAATCCGTCCGAGCGCAAAGTTGCAGCCTTCATTTTGCAGGAACCGGCAGAGATGATACAGATGTCGGTCGCGGATCTTGCAGTCCGAAGCGGTTCCAGTCAGGCTGCCATAGTACGCCTGTGCAAAACGATGGGTTTCAAAGGCTATCAGGATCTGAAGCTGAAGGTAGCTGGAGACTTGCAGGAGCCATTAGCCACCGGGTATCAGGATATCCGGCCCAATGACAGCATTTCTGCAATTATACAGAACGTCTCGAACAACAACATTCAGTCGATTCGGGATACGATGAAGATTATGGAGGAAGGGAAGGTAGAAGAGGCCGTTCTGGCCCTCGATCAATCGAAGCGCATTTTCATGTTCGGGGTAGGGGCTTCCAATCTGATCGGGATGGATGCTCAACAGAAATTTTTGCGGATTAATAAGGTATGCATATCTTTTCCGGATCCACATGTTCAGCTCACCTCGGCGGTACTGCTGACGCCAGATGATACGGCCGTATGCATTTCCTACTCCGGTGAAACGGATGAAGTGATCCGCGCAGCAGCCATTGCGAGGGAGAAGGGGTGCAAGACGATTGGCATTACCAAATACGGTGATTCTACCTTGAGCCGATCGGTAGACATTCCCTTGTACACCTCTTCCACGGAGAACGAGATTCGCAGTGGCGCGATGTCCTCTCGTATTACGCAGCTTAATCTTATCGATATTTTATATCTTGGCGTCGCCAGCCGGAATTACGAGAATTCAGTGAAATACCTGGATGAGAGTCGGCAAGCGATCAAGCGGTTGTAGTTGATAGCGAAAACCACAAATATATAAATGATAAGGGGAGTAGTACATGAAGAAAAAAGGTTGGCTTACATTGTTGGCTTCTTTGATGCTCGTGTTTACCGCAGCTTGCGGCGGATCCGGTGGGGCAAAGACTCCGGAAGGCGGATCCGGGACCACATCGGAAGGAAACGGTGAGGCCGCACCGAAGCAGGATACGGTTGTCGTCTGGACTTATCCGGTTCATGGTAAATACGAAGATGAGTTGAAAGAGCATGTGGCGGATCTGAAAGAAAAATATCCGCACATTACGGTCCAAACCGAAGTGCTCTCCTGGGCTGAAGGTCCGAAGAAGTTCGACGTGGCCTTGAATGCGGGTAACCCGCCTGACCTCTATTTCCACGCAGTGGATGGAGCTTATGTGGATACGGGCCTTGCACTGGAGCTTTCCCCTTATATTACAGACGAGATCAAAAACGACTACCTGCCGGGAACGCTTGAGCTGGGCCAAATCCAGGGCAAACAATATGGACTTCCGCTGTACCAATCCCTCTGGGCTTGGGGCGGCAACAAGAAGATTCTTGAAGAAGCAGGCATCGACTGGAAGGCTATTCAAGAGAACGGCTGGACTTGGACCGAATTTAAGGCAGCTGCCGAGAAGCTGACCAAGAAGCTCCCGAACGGAAATACGCAGTATGCGCTGGTGACGGACGGTACTTCCCTGGACTTCATGGAAATGCTGACACGCAGCAACGGCATGCCGGACGTTCTGAACGATAAAGGCGAGTTCCAATGGAACGACGAGCGGATTCTGGACACGATGACATTCGTGTCCGATCTGATGAAAGCCGGACATTTGCCTGCCGAGACTGCCGCGATTACGCCGGCGAAACGGATGGATCTGTTCTATGCAGAGGAAGCCGCGGTTGTGTCCAAAGCGATTCCTTACTACGATGTGATGCTTCAGAACCGCGCGAAGGATATTGACAGCGGTACGGTCCAAGGCGCGAAAATCGAGTTCGTCCTGCTGCCGGTTCCGCATAATGACGGGGCGGAGCGCAAGACATCCATGTTTGGTGAAGGCTATGTCGCTTTCAAACAGAAGAAGGATAAAGGCGAAGAGCATGCGAAGAACACGTTCCTGATTATGGAAGGACTGAGCGGTGCGAAAGCCGGTAATTCCGCGAATGAACTGGTGTTGCCTTTCGTTCGTAAATCCCAAGCGGAGTTTTATGAAGGCAAAGGACTCGGTACGGAATCCACAATTAAAGCAGCGGAAATTTTCGCAAACTTCAAAGAAATTCCGGTGACCCTGAACCTCGATGCAGATGCCTCAGGCAACCAGAAGAAGTTCAAGGAGCAAGTGGTGAAGCCGAACATTCAGGCGCTGTTCTCGGGAGAGAAGACACCGGAGCAGATCGCGCAGGACTTCAAGGATAAAGGCAAACAAATTTTAGGACAGTAATTGAAGTTATAAGGGGGTGTCCCGTTGTCCTTAGCAGGAACAAAACGGGTCACTCCCTTTTTAAACCAACCACTCCAGGCTTCAAAAGGCTTCATGAAAATACTTCACCTGTGCGCAAAGGAGGAAATCAAATGCAGACTGCCCCGGCGCAAACCCGGCCCTCGCGTCCCCCAATGAAGGGTTATCTACGCGAATATGGATGGGCGTATTTATTCATTCTGGCTCCCGTACTGTTGTTCTTGATATTTACGCTTTACCCGGTCGCCTCCGCCTTTCTGATGAGCTTTCAGGAATATAGCGTGATGGGCTCCGAATGGATTGGAACGGACAATTACACACGGATGGTACAGGATGAAGTGTTCTGGAAATCCATGAGGAATACGGTTTTATTCACGATCGGTACCGTTCCGGTTAACATTGTCATCACGTATGCGTTATCCTTTTTTATTTTTCAGATGAAGAATAAATGGCAGACGTTCTTCAAGGCTACGATGTATTTGCCGGCCGTTGCTTCCGGCGTCACCATCTCGGTCGTATGGCTCGCGATTTACGATCCGACCCATGCGGGGCTGTTGAATCGCTTCATTGGATTGTTCGGATTAGACCCGGTCATATGGCTCGGCAAATCGAACACCGCACTCTTTTCGCTCATCTTGATGAACTGGCTCGGTTCTCATGGTGCGGGCATTATTCTGTATTTGGCTGCCATGGGCGGAATTCCCAAATCGCTCTATGAAGCTGCGGATATTGACCATGCCAGCGGTTGGTCCAAATTCTGGCGCATTACGTGGCCGCTGATGAAACCAACCACGTTGTATCTGCTGGTGACGGGTGTCATTACGTCCTTCCAGGTATTTATCTCGGTGTATCTGATGACGCAGGGCGGTCCGAACTTCGCGACGACAACCATCGCCTACCTGATTTACAGCACCGCCTTCAACTTCTATGAATTTGGACTCGCAGCAGCGCAATCTTTTGTATTAGCCGCATTGATTATTGTCATTTCCATCATTCAGTTCAAATACTTCTCGTCCGACGTGGAGTATTAATGCATATTTCTGAAGCTAAAAGGGGGTGCACCTATGAAATCAAGATCAAAATTGATCATGCTGATTGTGGCTTCGGTCATCTTGGTGGTATGGAGCGTTCTGACGATCATTCCGATGTACTGGATGTTGATTGGCTCTGTGCAGGACACCAAATCAGCGGCTTCGTTTATCCCGAAAATGATTCCGGACGTATTTTCCGTGGCCCCGTACGAGCGTTTTTTTGGCAAAACCAACGTCATGAGATGGCTCTTTAACTCCTTATTGATCTCGTCCATCCTGACGGTGACCAACGTATTCCTGGCCTCACTCGCAGGGTATGCCTTTGCGAAGCTGAAGTTCCCAGGGAACAAAGCGGTATTTTGGGTTTTGCTCAGCACGATGATGATCCCGGCGCAAGTGACGCTGATTCCGCTCTATATTTTGATGATTGACGTATTTGATCTCGGGAATACATACACAGCTATACTTCTTCCCGGCATTGTAAGCGTGGGCAATATTTTCTTGATGAAGCAGTACATGTCATCGCTGCCTACCTCTCTGATTCATGCAGCGCGTATCGACGCTTGCGGGGAATTCGGCATCTTCTGGAAAGTCATTCTTCCGATGGCTAAACCGGGTCTTGCCGTGCTGGCGATTTTCACGTTCGTTGCATCCTGGAACGATTTCTTCTGGCCCTTCCTCGTGACAAATTCGACGGAAATGAGGACCATTCAAGTCGGTCTGGCTTCCTTCGTTTATGCGGACACGACCGATTTCGGCGCACTTATGGCTGGAGCAACCGTCGCGGCACTGCCGATGATGATCCTGTTCTTCTCGCTTCAGCGCTATTTCCTGCAAGGCATCACCATTGGAGCCGTTAAAGGCTAGAAGGAGGCAAAGTTATGGCACGCGTAGAATTCCGTAATATACGAAAAGAATTTGTAGACGACAACAAAGGGACCTTTACCGCTGTAGCGGGGTCGGACTTTGTGATCAATGATAAAGAGTTCGTGGTATTTGTCGGTCCTTCCGGCTGCGGCAAAACCACCTCGCTGCGCATGATTGCAGGCCTTGAGCGTCAGACGTCCGGCGATATCGTCATCGGCGACCGGGTGGTGAACAATCTTCATCCGAAAGACCGGGATATCGCCATGGTGTTTCAGGATTATGCGCTGTATCCGCATATGACGATTCGCGAGAATCTTTCCTTCGGCTTGAAGAACTTGAAGAAGCCCAAGGCTTATATTGAGCAAAAGGTAGCGCAGGCAGCATCCATTCTCGGCCTGGAGTCGATGATTGACAGGAAGCCGCGCGAGCTGTCCGGTGGACAGCGTCAACGTGTGGCGGTTGGGCGGGCCATCGTGCGCGACCCGCAGGTGTTCCTCTTTGACGAGCCGCTGTCGAACCTGGATGCGAAGCTTCGCGTGCAGATGCGGGTAGAGCTGTCCGAGCTGCACAAGCGACTGGAAGCCACCATTGTATATGTAACGCATGATCAGGTTGAAGCGATGACGCTCGGTGAGCGGATCGTCGTGATGAACAACGGCATTATCCAGCAGATCGCATCACCAACTGAGCTGTATGCGAAACCGCAGAACATGTTCGTAGCCGGCTTTATCGGCTCCCCGCCGATGAACTTTATCGATGTGCAGAAGGAAGGAAATGTCCTCCGGATGGAAGGCGGGGTATTCACCATTCCGGACGCGATGGCGGGTGCGCTGAGTAAATACGACAATGAGCATCTTATTCTGGGGGTTCGCCCCGAGCATATTACCGGCGAGGATATGCCAGGCACAACCAATCTGGATTACAAATATTCCACCAAGGTTCAGGTCGTTGAACATCTCGGTTCTGAGAACCTGGTGTACTTCCGCATAGGAAACCGGACCGTTACCGCTAAGGTTCACCCGGAAACGACGGGTTATCCGGGCATGGACAAAACCTTCATTTTCAATTTCGATAAGGTGCATTTCTTCGATCCTGAGACGGAACAGCGTATCGATTGGTAAACAACGACGAAGAGGAGAGGAAAGCTATGCGCAAGCTGAATGATGTGTTGAAGAAGACCGGGGTTGAGATTTACCGTGAGATTACGGCGGTGGCCTTATACAGCATGATTACCTCGCTGGTGCTCGTAACGGTGGTTATGTTTGTGCCGCTGTGGGTAGCCCTGATGCTGCTGCCGGTTCTGTATATGCCGCTGTTCTATGGTGTTTGTTATGCCTATCACCGCAAAATGGAGCGGGGCAAGTCCAGGCTGAAAGACGTGTTTCAAGGTGCGCTTAAAGGGCTTGGACCCGCCGTCGTCATGGGCTTCTTCTTCGTGGTGATGACATTGATTTTATGGTCCACCTGGTGGTATTACGGAGGCAAAGAGGGGATCGGCTATCTTGCGATTGGCGTGTTCCAAACTTATTTTGTTGTCATGGCGCTCATCTCCCAATTCTACACCTTTCAGCTTGTCATTCAGGAAGGGATGGGCATCTTCAAGGCCATGGCCCACAGTGTCAAGCTGTTCCTGAAGTTTCCGGCCTATACACTGGGCGCATGCTTTCAAGCCTTCTGCGTTGCGATTCCGCTGATGGTTACGGTCGTTGGCTTTGGATTTTTGTTTAACGGTATGTGGGCTATATACCAGCACAAGGTTACGTATAATGTACTGAATCCGGAAGAGGCCAAACCGGTGGAAGACGGTGTGGTAGCCTCGGAAGCGAGAGGTGTAAGCATATGATGAGAAGCAACGTGCGGAGCGGAATTGATATGCTGCCGAACATCAAACATGAGAAAATCACGGATCGTCGCCTTGGCGTCATCACGAATCCGACGGGGCTTACGTCGGATTTTCGTTCATCTATCGAGGTGATTGCAGGCTTACCCGAGTCCGAATTGACGGCTTTGTTTGCTTGCGAGCATGGGCTGCGCGGTCAGCTGCAGGCAGGCAAGCACGTCGATGATGAAGTGGACCCGGTATTCGGCGTGCCGGTGTACAGCCTGTATGGTTCGCGGCGTAAACCGGATGCCGACATGCTGAAGAACGTGGACACGGTCATCTTCGATATTCAAGACCTCGGTGTCCGTTTCTACACGTATTTGACCACGCTGCTCTATGTCATGGAGGCATGCGCTGAGCAAGGCAAGAGCTTGCTTGTCCTGGACCGGCCGAATCCGCTTGGCGGTGAGCGCTGTGAAGGCGGCTTGCTGCAGCCGGGATATGAATCCATGGTGGGAGGATGGCAGATTCCGATTAGCACCGGAATGACCATTGGCGAATTTGCGCGCATGGCCAATGACTTGCGGGGGACCGGATGTGATCTGGATGTGATTCAGCTCGAAGGATGGACGCGCGACATGGTTTATACCGACACGGGTCTTCCGTGGGTACCGCCTTCCCCGAACATTCCTACGATGGATACGGTGCGGCTGTACAGCGGGACCTGCTTCTTCGAAGGGACCAATCTTTCGGAAGGCAGGGGGACGACCCGGCCATTTGAATGGATCGGTGCTCCATGGGTCAATGGAGAAGAGTTGGCGAAGGCATTCAACTCGTACGGACTGCCAGGTGTGTTTGCCCATTCCATGTACATGACGCCCACCTTCTCGAAGCATCAGGGCGAAGGCTGCGGCGGGGTGATGTTATTTGTAACGAATCCGGGAGAAGTGGAAGCTGTGCGTACAGGGCTTGTGCTGCTGAACCTGGTTAGCCGAATGTACCCGGATCAGTTCCAGTGGCTTACCCCACCGGAGGGACGCAATCGGTATTTTATTGATTTACTGACGGGCAGCGGGGATGTCCGACGGCATATCCACGAAGAAGCCGGACTCCAGCGCATTGTTGCCGAATGGGGCAAGGATGCGGAGCGGTGGAGAATGATGCGGGCTCCTTACCTGCTGTATGGGGAGGCGTAAAGTATGATGTTCTCACCATGGAAGGATGGAGGGCCGACCGTTGTGGTCGGCCTGATGTCGGGCACTTCGCTTGACGGCATCGATGCGGCCATCGTCCGCATACACGGAAGCGGCCTCGAGGCATCGGTTGAACTGCTGCATTACTATAGCAAGCCATACGAACCGGAGCTCCGTCAGCGGCTGCGCAATTTGTGCAGTGAAGAGAATTCCAATAGCGCTGCTGTATGCAGTATGAATGCATACCTGGGGTATCAGTTCGGGATGGCTGTCCTGGAAGCGGTTGCCGATGCCGGCATGCGAATCGATGAGGTGGATTTGGTAAGCTCACATGGACAGACGATCTGGCATCAGCCTGTACCTGAACAAGGTGATCCCTATGCTGTCGCTTCGACTCTACAGATCGGTGATATATCCGTTATCGCCAAGCACACCGGCAAACTTACGGTAGGAGACTTCCGTCCCGCAGATATGGCGGTTGGGGGGCAAGGGGCTCCGTTTGCTCCTTACGGAGATTTGATCCTGTTTCGGCACCCGCAGCGGGGAAGGCTGCTGCAGAACATCGGCGGGATCGGCAATTGCTCGGCGCTGCCCGCAGGGGCGGATCCTGCGGATGTGCTGGCCTTTGATACCGGGCCCGGCAATATGATCATGGATGCTGTAGTCCATATGCTGTCCGGAGGGCAGCTTTCGTATGACGACAGCGGAACATGGGCTGCCCGAGGCAACCCGGATCAGGCCTTGTTAAGCGAGATGATGGAGCATCCTTATTTTCACGCCGAGCCGCCCAAATCAACGGGAAGAGAATGGTTTGGTCATAATTATGCGGTTTCATTTCTGGAACAAGCCAGGCTCAGGAAGCTTTCGGATGAGGACGTGATGGCAACGGCTACGGCGTTTACCGCCCATACTATTGCGGACAGCTATGTGAGATACGTGTTTCCTCGTTACAAGATCGATGAAGTGATCGTGACCGGCGGAGGAGCCCACAACAAGACGCTGCTCTCCATGTTAAGCGAGCTGCTGCCGGAACAGAAAGTCATGACCTCCAAGGCGCTGGGCTTTGATGACGATGCCAAAGAAGCCGTCATTTTTGCACTCTTAGGCAATGACTTCATGCTCGGTGTTCCTAACAATTTGCCTGCGGCGACGGGAGCCGATCGCCCAACCGTTATGGGGAAGCTGGCCCTGCCATAGCGGAGGAAGCATAAACCGTTCATAAACCTGTGCTTAGTCCGAACATAAACCCGAGCATAACCGTTCATTAAAGACCGCGGGACGGTAATGCCAAGCGATGGTGGATAGATAATGTTAAACAGCGATTAGATAAGTAAAGTGATTATTTTTTGTTGTAGTCAAACCCGTATAGGGGAGGGGGAAACAACGTGCTGGAATCTGTTATTCGCGAGCAGCTGGCCGCCGTGGTTGGCGGGAAGTGGTTCAAGGACGATCCGGAAAGTCTCGTCTCTTACAGTTATGATGCTACGCCGCTATATCAAGCGATGCCGGACGGGGTTATCTTTCCTGGAAGCACGCAGGAAGTATCCGACATCGTTAAAATTTGCTCAAAACACCGCATACCCGTTATTACGCGGGGGGCTGGCAGCAATCTGTGCGGAGGGACCATTCCGCTTCAGGGCGGTCTGATTGTGGTCATGACCCGAATGAATAAGCTGCTGGAGATCGATGCCGATAACCTGACCGCGACCTTCCAGACCGGTTTGAATACAAAGCAGTTTCATCTGGCGGTTGAACAGACAGGGCTGTTCTATCCTCCGGATCCAAGCAGCATGATCATCTGCACGATGGGCGGTAATATCGCTCTGGGAGCTGGCGGGCTGCGCGGCTTGAAGTATGGAACGACCAAGGATTATGTCCTTGGCCTGGAAGCCGTATTGCCGGATGGCAGCATCCTGCGCACGGGCGGCAAGCTGGTGAAGGACGCGGCAGGGTATGATTTGACCCGACTGTTGGTAGGATCAGGCGGTACGCTAGCCATTCTGACCGAGGCCACGGTTAAGTTGATTCCTAAGCCTTCATACAGGAAGGCGATGGTTGCCGTCTACGACGATCTTAACGCGGCGGCCCGAACGGTTTCGAATATAATAGCGAATCATATTTTCCCGTGTACCTTGGAATTCATGGATCAGCCGACCCTCCAGGTGGTTGAGGAATTTGCCAAAATCGGACTGCCGGTTCACGCCAAAGCGATGCTGGCGATCGAGCAGGACGGCAATGTCGATGATGTGGAGCGGGATCTAAAGAAGCTGGAGGAGATATGTCTTGCTTCTGGCGCGGTTCAGCTCAACACCGCCAAGACACCAGAGGAAGGTGCGAAGGTAATGGAGGCGAGACGGAGCGCGCTTGCCGCGCTATCCCGATTGCGGCCGACCACGATCTTGGAGGACGCGACGGTTCCGCGTTCGAAAATTGCGGACATGGTGCTTGAAGTTCAGCGTATCGCCCAGAAATACGACGTGCAGATTTGCACATTCGGCCATGCCGGGGATGGCAATCTGCATCCGACCGCGATGACGGATGCCCGTGACCCGGAAGAGATTCACCGCGTGGAGCAGGCATTCGCCGAAATCTTTGAGGTGGCGATTGCCATGGGGGGCACCATCACCGGTGAGCATGGCGTCGGTATCGTGAAGGCTCCTTACCTGGAATGGAAGGTGGGCGAAGCCGGCATCAAGATGATGAAATCCATTAAGGATGCGATTGATCCGCACCAGATCATGAATCCCGGCAAGTTGTTTGCGGAAACCCGGAAGCGAATTGTCTTCCAGGAGCGGACAGAGCAGGCAGAGCGGGACTCAGCTTCGGATCAGGATCAGAAGATCGAAACATCGTGAGAGGAGGCGAACGCGCATGAGTTCAACCCATGAGAAGCTTGCACAATCGCTAAAGCTGACGCTGGATGAGGATCAATTGACGAATTGTATGCGCTGCGGGTTTTGCCAGACCGCCTGTCCGACCTTCCTCGAGACAGGGCTCGAAGCTGCCTCCCCCCGCGGGCGGATTGCGCTTATGAAAGCGGTTGTGGATGGTTTGATGGAGCCGGATGAGAGCTTTCGGAGCCAGATGGATCTATGTCTGGGCTGCAGAGCCTGTGAGCCTGCTTGTCCTTCCGATGTGAAATATGGCCAGCTGATCGAGCAGACCCGGGCGGCGATTGCGGCCGAGAAGCCTTATTCGCTGCCGGTACGAGTCGTCCGTAAGACGTTCCTGCAAGGGATATTCCCTCATCGCGGAAGACTGAAGCTGATCGGCAAGACGCTTTCGTTCTACCAGAAATCCGGCCTTCAAAAGTTTGCGCGCAGTTCCGGAGCCATGAAGCTGTTTCCCGACCATCTCCAACAGCTGGAGAAGGCGCTGCCTCCCGTAACGGGCGACGGCCTGGAAGAGCTGTGGAGCAAGGCTGGCTTGCCCTACCGCCGCGAGACGACAGACAGCGGTTCAAGGTTAATGGTTATCCCTGCGGCTGGGGCTAAGGTTGGCCGGGTCGGGATGTTCCGTGGCTGCATTATGGATGTCATGTTTGCATCCACGAACATGAACACCGTACGGCTGCTTCGGCAGGCCGGGTTCGAGATTGTCATTCCGGAGGAGCAGGTATGCTGCGGAGCGCTGCATGCGCATGCTGGTGAGATGGGCGATGCCAAGCAGTTGGCCGGTCAGAACATATGGGCTTTCGGGGAAGCGGACGTGGATTACATTGCAAGCAATGCAGGAGGCTGTGGCGCACTACTGAAGGAATACGATCATCTGATGCATGCAGAACCGGATGAGCGGCTTCAGCAAGCGGCGATTCGTTTTGCAGATCAGGTGAAGGACATCTCCGAGCTGCTGCACAGCCTCGGTCGGCCGCTTACGCCGATTCAGGCGGAAAACCCGCAGAACGGGGCCATAACCGTCACCTATCAGGACTCTTGCCACTTGCGCAATGTGATGAGAGTACAAGGCGAGCCGCGCCAGCTGATGGAGCTGCTTCCGGCTGTACAGATGTGCGAGCTTCAGGGGGCCGAGGTATGCTGCGGTTCCGCCGGCATTTACAATTTGACCCAGACGGAAATGTCGACCACGCTTCTGGATCACAAGATGGAACATGTGGAGGCTACCGGAGCCAAGGTCATCGTGACTTCGAACCCGGGATGCCTGCTGCAGATGAAGTGGGGGATCGAGCGTGCCGGTAAACAAAATGGCGTAGAGGCCGTTCATCTTGTGGATTTTCTGGCTGAGCAGGTGCTGATTGAGGATAAGCGTGACTAATTGTACAAATTGGGGCAACTTCATGGTCATTATGATCGTGGGGATGCCCTTTTTAGCCTGATTATCATAATTCAGGGTGTCTGTTGCGGCCATTTATTATATATAATGGTTCCGAACCTGCATTAATCTTATCAGTACTATGATATAAGGATCGATATAGTGATATAAGGCAACGAAACGGTTTACATCGTTTCCTATCAAAGGTATGGTAGACCGATGAGGGGAGTTCTCCCTCACTGGGTTCACATTAGTACGTATAAGCAAAAATGCAATCATGCGAGGAGGAGAGCGATACCATGAAAGAGAGCTTTGATCCGTCACTCATAGACCGATTGGAAAGTCCCGAAAGGAAGAAGGAGTTACCGGCATCTTCGCTGCTAGAGAAGCTCCAAGTGAGCGGCGAAGTGGATGTCCTTGACATCGGGGCAGGTACCGGCTATTTTTCCATACCGGCAGCCGAGTTAACGACAGGCACGGTTTACGCGCTGGATACCGAGCCGGCCATGCTGGACATGATGCGGGGGCGTGCACAGGAACAGGGACTCACGAATATTAAAGTGATGGAAGGCATGTTGGAACAGCTTCCCCTCCAGGATGGAGCTGTGGATCGAGTCATCGCTTCCCTGATCCTTCATATCACCGATCAACTGGAGGAGTCCATCCGCCAGATGGCAAGAGTGCTGCGACCAGGAGGACGATGCTTGTGTCTGGAGTGGCAGGAGGACCCAGCCGAGAAGCGGGTTCCCCGTCCGAACCGGGTTGATCCGCATGTGATGAAGGTTTTGTTGGAGCAAGCTGGGCTGTATGTGGAAGGCATCGAGTATCCTACAGAGCGTCATTATCTGATCATCGCCAGTAAATAGCGAATGTCGATGAAGTCTCTTGCTGGATGAACCCTCCCTTTAAATCGACCGCCGTCTAACGCTGCCTCACCACCATTTGTGGAGGTCGGATCTCAGATCGGTGCATTTATTGATACATCTGGAACATTTTGGGGGAGGGGGCCGTCTAAGGTTTGAGGTGATTCATTGATGAGAAAATCCATGGTTATGATCCTGCTTAGCTGCTTGCTGCTGCTCGTGAGTCTGTACACGGTCAAACCAGCCAACGTATTTGCCTGTTCTTGTGCAGGACCGCCTACGGTTGAGGAGAGCTTGGAACGGAGTGCAGCGATATTTGCAGGTAAAGTGACCAAGCTGGTTGGCCCGAAGCCCAAGCTGGTGATGTCATCCGCAGATCCGGTTCATGTTATGTTAGAGGTAACGGAAGTATGGAAGGGCGAATTGGCCGGAATGACGGAGCTTACAACAGCTATGTCATCAGCCAGCTGCGGTTATGATCAATTTGCCGTAGGGAGCGAATTCCTGGTGTTCGCATCTGTAGAATCGGGTCAGCTGAGAACAGGGATGTGTGATGGTACGAAGCTCCTCTCCACCGCAGGCAAAGAGTTAACCGAGCTTGGAGATGGATACCCTCCGGAAGATGCATCTGCTCGGGGATCAGCGCCCGATACGTTTGCCGAGGGCGTGCCTTCAGGTGAAGGTCAGAATTCAGGGCAATCTCCATTCTTACTGAAGCCCGTCTTGGGGGGAGTTGCAGTAGCGCTGCTGGCAGCGGGGGTATGGCTTTATTTTTGGAGGAAGAAAAGAGAAATATAAAGGGAATGTAAAATGTATACTCCTGTAACCTATTTCCGAGTTGAAACTTTATCGCCGATTGTCGGGGTAAAGTTTTTTTGTTTCCTTTGGTCTTTTGATACGTATGTATGGTAGAGCTTGCGATATTGCGGTTGCGGTTGAGGTGATTTTGGCTGCCGTTGCCCTTGCTCTGACGCTGCCGGAACCCGGCCTCACGAATATCGGGGGCATGGACGGCGAATAATGAACATAGGAAAAAAGAGAGGAATTGTGATCTCGCGTGTAAAATTATCGTTTCTGCGCAACCTTACATAATAATTTATGATACGAGGAGAAACGATTGTCATTGAATAAATGAAGTTCGAAGTTAGATAAAATGCTGCCTGCCCTGATTCTGTTTATGGTTATGGAGAGTCATATGACTTTCTGGGTTACAGCCGAGCTGAAGCTGCCTCCGAGGATACAGCAAGCATACGCTACCGTTCCCGTGCCCGCCCGCGTATAAACAGAAGGAAGACATTCCTAACGGAAATGATTGAGGTTCCCTTGGCTTAGGAGTAGAATAAGATGAGGTAAGGCGCTTTTCGCTTTTCTTTTTTTGGATACAAGACAAGAAGAAAAAGCAGATACACCTTGTGATTGTGAATCAGCCTTATTGGCCGGGGAGTGAGGAGAGGCAGGTGCCTGTCTTCAAGAACTTCGGTCAGCTAAGGCTTTTTGATTTGAATAGGAGATAACAGCCATATGAGAAGGAGTGAGCAGGATTGATAATCCTCAAAACACAAGAACAAATCGCCAAGATGAATAAAGCGGGGGACATTCTCGCCGAATGCCACCGGCAGATTGCCAAGATGATCAAACCGGGCGTGACAACACTGGAGATTGATCAATTTGTCGAGCGGTTTCTGGCAGAGCGCGGCGCGACACCGGAGCAGAAGGGGTATCACGGATATCCCTTTGCCACCTGCGCATCGGTTAATGACGTAATTTGCCATGGTTTTCCGAGCCATGAGCCATTGAAGGACGGGGATATCGTTACTATTGATATGGTGGTGAAGTATGATGGCTGGCTCGCCGATTCTGCTTGGTCCTATCCGGTCGGAAACGTGTCCGAGGAAGCGCAGCATCTGCTGGATGTAACGAAGAAATCCCTGTATCTCGGCATTGAGCAAGCGGTGATCGGCAATCGAATCGGAGACATCTCCCATGCGATTCAAACCTATGCGGAATCCCAAAATTTATCGGTCGTCCGCCACTTCGTGGGGCATGCCATCGGCGAAAATATGCATGAGGAGCCGCAAGTACCCCATTACGGCCCGCCTAATCGCGGGACACGGCTTAAAGAGGGCATGGTCATCACCATTGAACCGATGCTGAATCTTGGCACATATCAATGCAAGATCGATTCAGACGGATGGACCGCGAGAACGGTAGATGGCAAATGGTCCGCGCAGTATGAGCATACGCTCGCCATCACAAAGGATGGCCCAGTGATTCTGACGGAACAATAAGATGCGACTCCGTAGGGGCTAACGCTCCCTATGGAGCCGTCGGACGGTATAAGCTATAAAGCTCTATTCATGGCTTAAAAGAAATGCTCCAACGGAGCAGGCGGAATTGTTCTGTAGAAGTGCAGCGTTCGCCTTTGCCCCCGGATTTCAACGATATAAATCGTGATTCAAAGGAATCTGGGGGCAACAGCGACCGGAAGGACAATCCGCATGCGGAGTGTTGCATCAGCTCTCAGAATTCGTCTTTGAATAGACTACGATTCGACATCTGCGAATACGCGATCAATGAATAGACGCCAATCCCAGTTTTTCTTATAATAGAGTAATCATTTTACAAGCGAAGGGAACATGGAACATGACGATACGAAAAGCACTAACAGTAGCGGGCTCCGATACGAGTGGCGGCGCTGGCATCCAGGCTGACCTGAAGACGTTTCAGGAATTTGACGTATACGGTATGACCGCACTGACCACGATTGTCTGCATGGAACCAAAGACATGGGACCATCAGGTTTTCCCGGTGGCGCTAGATATTGTAGAAACGCAGCTGAAAACCGTCCTCGAGGGCATTGGCATCGACGCCATGAAGACCGGCATGCTCGGATCCGTAGAGATCATCGAGCTTGTGTCCCAGTATATCGACCGCTATAATCTGGAACGAATTGTCATCGATCCGGTGATGGTCTGCAAAGGCACGGATGAAGTGCTGCAGCCGGAAAATACGGAAGCGATGCTGGAGTTCCTTCTCCCGCGCGCCGATCTGGTAACGCCAAATCTGTTCGAGGCGTCCCAACTGGCTAAGTCCGGCCCGATTACAACACTGGATCAAATGCAGGAGGCTGCGGCCATTATTCATGAGCGCGGCGCGAAGAATGTGCTGATTAAAGATAGAGGCAAGATCCGCGAAGGCAAAGCGATGGACCTGCTCTATGACGGAAACAGCTTTGAATGGTTCGAGGCTGATACCATCGTAACGAAGTACACCCATGGCGCAGGCTGCACGTCATCCGCTTCCATTACAGCTAATCTTGCCAAAGGCTTGACCGTTCGCGAGTCGGTACAGCAAGCGAAGGCATTCATTACCCAAGCCATCTCCAATGGCTTCCCGCTGAATGAATTCGTAGGTCCGACAAGACATTCCGCGCATCGCAGTTTATCTGCAAATTAAACAAAATACATTTTTTTGCAAGCTTATTCATGCATGAAATTCGGCTTGCAGAGAGTGACGCCAAACCTTTCTTCCAAGAAGAAAGGTTTTTTTGTTGTTAGTTGAACTCGCTGCATATAGTGTATAGGAGCAAAGGCATGCTTCGTTTTACGCGTTTTTTCGGGAGGGATAGGGCGGCTTAGGTCCTTTCCAGTATAATTATGTGCTATACTTTATACAGGGTCTGATAGAAACAGGAAGAAAATGTTTAGGGGTTGAGACATGTTTCAGGACATTTTGGATTTTTTGATCAAGTTTGGTCCATGGGGATTGTTTATTCATTCGTTTGCTGATGCTGTAATTTTTCCGGTTCCCGCCTTTTTTCTGCAGGTTTCGCTAAGCATCATGCATCCGCAGAATGCGCTGTGGCTTGCAACGTATGGCTTTATCGGGTGCTTGCTGGGGACGCCGCTGGGTTATTTAATCGGAAAGCTGCTTGGGAAGTCGGTACTATACAAGATTTTGAAAAAAGAGTGGATTGACTCTGCTACGAACATGTTTCAGAAAAACGGCGAGGCCGCCATATTGATTGGTTCCTTCACGCCGGTACCCTTTAAGGTGTTCACGATTCTATCGGGGTGCTTGAACTTCCCGTTATGGAGACTTCTTGCTTATGCCGCTATAGGCAGAGCTACCAAGTTTTATGTGGTAGGTACCTTGTTTTACCTGTACGGTAACGCGGCAGAAGGTATGGTTAAGGATGTATCGTTATATATTGCGCTTATTGCCGTTCCGCTTCTGTTGATAGGTGTGTACTTTAACCGCAAACGCAAGCGTAAGAAAATGGAGCAGGAAAAGCTGGCTGAATCTACTATCGAATCTAGCCCCGCTGTGGTCGAAAAGACGGTGCTGGAGCAGACGTCGGACCAGACTCCATCCGCTTAATGCTAAACATGACGCGGGGGGTTACCCCCGCGAGGAACATACAAAAAAGCAGCCGGGTGAGAGCCCGGCTGCTTTTTTTCAAGGTATCAGAGAAACATATTTATATGATAGCTACATATTTCAGTATTAACCCGTTTTTCCGAATCTGAAGAACTTGCCTCGGCCTTTCGTTGTCACAGGAGTAAACGTCGGTGATGGGGATAGCGGGGATGTCATGTCTTGAGCAAGATACCCGTGGAGAGGTCCACGGTAGACTTCATTCAACTGTGCTGAATGGGAGAAATCCTCCGGCGTTACGAGATGACAAGGCTTGTTCACAGGCCGCAGGCCTGCTTGCTCCAGCACTGTAGCAACAAAGTGGGAGCAGAAGAAAGCATCGTCACGATCAATATGAATCCGAAACAATATACCTAGCAGCCCTAGCAGATTATATTTGTAGCGGTCCTGATCACGCATCATCTCTTTGACAAGGTTGTGCATGCGTTGATAGTCTTCCTTACTAACGCGGAAGTGATAAACCGCGCATTCCGAAGTGTAGAAGAAGGGGTCGCGCAGATTCTCGCGAACTAAACCGCCGTCAAACGGATTGTTCGCCTTCTTTCGCCCAAAGCTGTACACTTCGCGTAATTCGGAATCAAACGCGATGGATGCATGGTTGAGTGGGGCCTTCGTGAAATATTGGATCATTCTGCTGAACCAGGTGCCCGTGCCTGTAAGCACAATCCAAATATCTTGTTCCGTGTACATACTCGCAAACTCCTTTGTTAACGATCCTAACGACTAGCATTTGTAAATGACTTGCTTTCTTTCACAATAAACGAAAAAGCCATAGCGTTCAAGTCAAAAAAAACCATTTTCTCTCAGTTTCACTAGAATAGAGCTGGGATTGTCACCAAAAATTAGAAACCTCATTACAATATATTCGCCCCATGTCCAGATTATCCTTTGGTTTGCTTTATTTATATTTTCAACAGGCGAGAGGAAAGGAGAAGCAATCCGATATCTCGAAATATGTAAAACGATTGAACAATGAAAGACAGGAGGATCTCCAAACGATGATGAATAGTGAAAGTCTCAGCTATGATTTTATGGTCCAAGCGATTGAAGTAGCGCCGATTGGAACGGTATTCATCGATTCAGAGGGGAGCATTATCAAAATTAATCCCGCTGCTTGCGTCATGCTGGGGTATGAGGCGGAAGAGTGCCTGCATCATCCCTACTACAATTGGATTTATCCGGAGGATGTGAATAAGGACAAAGATAGAATGGAGAAGTTAAAGTCGGGGAAGACCGCTTCTTTGCAATTGGAGAAGAGACTGATACATAAACAAGGTGATATCAGATGGGTATCTTGTATGCTAAGCACAGCTCGCAACAGGGAAGGAACAACACTGGGGTATGTGGCGCATTTTACGGATATTACCGATATGAAAAAGGCGGCCCATCAGGAGGAGGAGCGACTGATTCAGTCCGACAAGCTGTCCATGGCCGGTCAACTTGCGGCAGGAATTGCCCATGAAATCCGTAACCCTATGACTTCCATCAAAGGGTTCGTGCAGCTCATTCGCTCCGGCGCTGGCCGGAAGGATGAATATTTCGATATTATCTCCTCGGAGATCGAAAGGATCGAGCTGATCGTCAGTGAGCTTCTGTATTTGGCGAAGCCGCAAAGCGTGAAATTCGAGCGTGCCGATATCCGGCAACTCCTGGACCAAGTGATTACTCTATTAAATACGCAGGCCATCATACATAACGTTGAGATTATAACGGATTTCGGAGCGCGAGAAGCCAATGTGGAGGGTGATGTGAATCATCTGAAACAGGTGTTCATCAACTTTATTAAAAATGCCGTGGAATCCATGCCGGGTGGCGGGGAGTTGATCATTCGGCTGGAGAGAGGAGATGACCACACCGTGGCTATCTATTTCACGGATAATGGCTGCGGGATTCCGGAAGCGATCCTCTCTCGTCTCGGGGAACCGTTCTTCACCACGAAGGAGAAAGGGAACGGCCTGGGGTTCATGATCAGCAAAAAAATGATCGAGGACCACAAGGGGAAGGTTCACGTGTCCAGCAAGCTTCAGGAGGGAACGACCATCAAGGTAATTCTGCCGCTCAGCATAATCTAGCTTGACCAGGCGTATGGTTCGCTCTACATTATAGAAAGATATAGGAGAGGGGGCGGCCAACATGGGCAATATGCAATTGTTAAAAGAGCCGAAGCGGCGCAAGCTGCTGATGAGTGCGGGTGCCAGCTGGATGTTTGATGCGATGGATGTTGGAATGATTTCGTTTGTTGTCGCGGCATTGGCAGCTGAATGGTCGCTGAGCTCGCAGCAGGTAGGGATTCTGACAAGTACCACATCGATCGGAATGGTATTCGGCGCGGCCATGGCTGGATTCTTGGCTGATAAATATGGACGGAAAAATATTCTGCTATGGACGCTGCTCATATTCTCGATCGCGAGCGGTCTTTCCGCACTGGCTACCGGCTTTATCATGCTGTGTTTGATGCGCTTTATTGCCGGCTTCGGACTAGGCGGAGAGCTTCCCGTTGCATCCACGCTGGTATCGGAAAGCATGCCGGTTCATGAACGGGGAAGAGCGGTTGTGCTGTTGGAAAGCTTTTGGGCGGCAGGCTGGATACTATCCGCACTCATCGCTTACTTTGTCATCCCGGATTACGGATGGCGGGCTGCTTTTGTTATTGGAGCTCTGCCTGCTTTTTATGCGCTTTATTTGCGGCGTGCCATCGAAGATTCGCCAAGATATCTTGAGCAGAAAGCTAAGGCTGCCCCTAAGCTGACCTTTGGGCAGCGAGTGGCTTCGGTCTGGTCGGTTGAACATCGGCGTACGAGCATTATGCTGTGGGTACTGTGGTTTACGGTCGTATTCTCGTATTACGGCATGTTCCTGTGGCTTCCGACCGTCATGGTCGATAAAGGGTTCAGTCTGGTCCGAAGCTTTCAGTATGTGTTGATCATGACGCTTGCCCAGCTGCCGGGTTATTTTACTGCCGCGTACTTTATAGAAAAGTTCGGGCGGAAATTCGTTCTCGTTACCTATTTGGTGCTTACGGCCTTTAGCGCCATCTGGTTTGGTTATGCCAACACGGAAGGTTCGCTGCTGGCAGCAGGCATTTCCTTGTCATTCTTCAATCTGGGAGCATGGGGAGGTTTATATGCCTACAGTCCGGAACTCTATCCGACGAAGGTTCGTTCAACGGGGGTTGGGCTAGCAACGTCGTTTGGACGGATCGGCGGCGTTATTGCACCGCTGCTCGTCGGGGTGTTGAAGCAAAATGGCACCCGGATCGAATTCATTTTCGTGATGTTTTTCGTGACCATCCTGATCGGTGCGCTCGGCGTACTCGTACTTGGCAAGGAAACGAAAGGGCTGGAGCTTGCGGACTAAGGCTGAAGACCGCGTTTAGATGATTTTATTCTTGCGATATCAGGAAGCACATGCTTAGAAGTGTATACTTTCTGATGTCAGAAGAAAGGGTGGATCCGAAGGTTCAAATGACCTTGGATCCACCCTTTTTATGTTGAGATACGGTTAAGGCTCAGAGTGACCAGAGCCTTATATTTCCATAATGGAAGGCATAATGTACGGGCTGCGGCCCAGTTCCCTTTTAAAATAGCGGTTGAGTGTGTTGTTTGTCATCTGTTCCCAGGCAGCCCGGTTGTATTCGCGCTGTTCACCGGCTTTGTTCAGCTGCTTGCGCAGCATCGCTTCAGCTCTGCGTAGAAGAGGCTTGGAGTCCTGCATATATACAAACCCACGGGTAATCAGCTCCGGCCCGGAGAGCAGCTTGCGCGTCTCGCGATTGATGGTGATGGCGACGATGACAACGCCATCGTGAGCGAGCTGTACTCGTTCCTCAAGCAATTCCTTCTCATGGGTACGCAGCTCTCCATTGTTGATGTAGACGTCTCCGGAGGGGATGTTCCGGCCTTTACGCGCATAGTTGCGGAATAGGGACAGCGTATTCCCAATGTTCATCAAATAAACATTGCTGTCGGCAACCCCAACCTGCACGGCGAGGTGACGATGATTGAGCATCATCCGGTATTCCCCGTGGATCGGCACAAAATACTTGGGACGCAAGCTGCTGATCATAAGCTTCAAATCCTCGCGGCAGCCGTGACCCGAAGTGTGGATATCGAGAATGGAGCCGTATTTAACTTCTGCTCCTGCCCGCATCAAGAGATCGATGCTGCGATTGACGTTCTGGGTATTCCCAGGAATCGGCGAAGACGAGAAAATAACAGTATCCTCCGGATGAATCTGGATCGAACGATGGGCACCTGAAGCGATGCGTGTCAGTGCCGCGTTTGGCTCGCCCTGACTGCCTGTACAAATAATCAGCACCTGGTCATCGCGATAACGATTAACGGCTTTCACATCAATCATCATGCCGTCCGGCACCCGAATATATCCAAGCTCCTGACCAATCACAAATACCTTCTCCATGCTGCGGCCGACGATGGCGATTTTGCGGCCTGTTCGGATGGCAGCTTCAACAACCTGTTGCAGACGATGAACGTTCGAAGCAAAGGTGGCAAACAGGATCCGTCCGGGACATTCCCGGAACAGACGCAGAATGGAATCGCCGACGGTGCGTTCAGAAGGGGTAAACCCGTCCCGCTCGCTATTGGTACTGTCAGCCATCAGGGCCAGGACGCCACGCGCGCCGATATGCAGAATTTTATGCAGATTGGCAGGCTTGTCCTCCGGCGTAAAGTCAAATTTAAAGTCTCCGGTATGTACGATCGGCCCGTACGGGGTTTCCACAACGATCCCGAAGGCATCCGGAATGCTGTGGGTGGTTCTAAAGAAATGAACGGAAAGATGACGGAATGAAATCGTTTCGTCTTCATGGAATATGCGCAGATCACTCTGATCCAGCAGCCGATGCTCCTCCAGCTTCGCACGAACCAGGCCGATGGTCAGTGCCCCGCCATAGATCGGCATTTGGATTTGACGAAGCACATAGGGAATAGCCCCAATATGATCTTCATGTCCATGGGTCAGGAACATACCCTTTACTTTATGTTTGTTATCCAGTAAATAACGAATGTCCGGAATAATATAATCGACGCCACTCATTTCGGCATCCGGGAATTTCAGCCCGGCATCGATGATAATAATCTCATTTTTGAATTCCACACCGTACATGTTCTTGCCGATTTCGCCAAGCCCTCCCAGCGCAAAGATGCGCACAGGTGGGGCGGAAGGCCTCGGTTTTTTGGCGGGTTTGGCAGTTTGAATCTGATCTGTTAACAGGGGTTTAGACATAATGTGAAAGAATCCTCTCTATGGTAATTAAGGCATAAGCCTGGTCATTTTAATTTCTTCTCTACTAAAGATATCAGAAAGTTCAAGCTTTTGGGAAACGCTTTTCAAAATTCATGTGCATTTCGCACGAGACAGTCACCTATTTTTACCCACTCTTATATGCTGTAGAAGAGGGGGGCTCGTGATGAGCGGTTTATTGAGGTTGGACGATATGGATGCTGTCCATGGATTACAGGAGGAATGGCAGCGGAAAGCGATAACCAAGCTGACCGAGAAAATGGAGGATCGTTACGCCAAATTCCCTTGTATTCCCGCAGTGCAAGGACATGCACTGAATCATTTTAGATATGGCTTTATTCATCAAGATGAATCACAGGCCGCGGCGGAACAACTTGCTGCTCTGCTGCGCGAGTACGGGCTCGGCTCCAAGGACTTCGGGCCATATACTTCACTTGTCGTCATGATCTGTACGGAGCATGGGCGCGATAGCCTGGAAGGCGCCCAATATTATGAGCGCTTGTTCTGGCAGCTGTTAAGCCAGACAACCGAATACGATACGGAGCCTTGGCCGGCGGATCTGCCGGAGGATCCTACGGATCATCTGTGGGAGTTTTGTTTTGCAGGCGAACCTTATTTTGTTTATTGCGGCACACCGGCACATGAGCTTCGCCAGAGCAGATACTTTCCCTACATGATGCTTGCTTTTACGCCTCGTTGGGTTCTGAAGCAGTTCAATGCCCGAACAAGGCAAGCAGAACACACCAAGGGATTGATTCGTCAGCGGTTAGCCAAATATGATCCCGTACCACCGCACCCTGACTTGAAGTTCTACGGGGCGGAGGATAACTATGAATGGAAGCAATATTTTTTGCGGGATAACACGGAGTCACTATCGAAATGTCCGTTTGCAAGGAGGCACAAAGAGATCAGTCAACAATAAGAAATAACACGTTGCTATCATCATACCCTAAATCCGAGTCAGGGTTAACCATGCTTTCTATTGAAGAGCTGCCTCATTCGCGGTAATCCGCAGTGTGACAGCCTTTTTTGCGTAGAAGAGCTGATAGGCCAGGGTATAGGATTTTGTCCCTGAATAAGTAAATCTTATCCTTGTTGTACAAAAAATGACCAAGTTACACTTGAAGTGCGTCATATCATTTTATCTGTATGCGTTAGGAGGTGTGTATGGTACGAAGCTTTCACCAGCTTTGAAACCGCTTTAATAAACAAAATCAATTGGCGAAGGAGTTGTTTGATGAATGACAAGGTTGTCCAGAACGATGAGAGGATGGATTCTCGGATTCATCGCCGTGCTGGTACTTAGTTTGTTCCCTGTATACAAGGTTCAAGCCGCTGAGGTTTGTACGGAGCCTGCTTGGAGCAGTTCTGCCGTATATGGCGGGGGTAATATCGTATCCTACAACGGTCATGCCTGGAAAGCGAAATGGTGGACACAGGGCGAGGTACCTGGAACGACAGGACAATGGGGGGTATGGGAGGACCTTGGAGATTGCACTCCCGGGACACCGCCCGTCGATCCTCCGGTGGATCCTCCAGTAGATCCTCCAGTAGACCCTCCGCTGCCTGGTGACCGTATGTATGTCGCTTACGCGAGCTCTTGGAACACCAGTATTTACGATCTGACGACTGCCAACATTCCCAATTACATTACCCATCTCAATCTTGCATTCGTAAGGCCGGATACCACGTATACCCAAGGGTCCTACGCGTTTGATCAAGCCGTTGCGGGATTGGAATTTGTGGAAGGGGCGACCACCCCGAACGGCCAACGTAAATTTACAGCCCAGCAGTCCCAGGATCTGCGTAACAATATCGCATCTCTTAGAGCCCGCGGAACAAAAGCATTCTTATCGGTAGGAGGCTGGTCATACAGCCAAGGTTCACAGTGGTCCGGATTCAATGCCAAGAACATAGTGGATTTGGCTCTCGATCTTGGCGCTGCCGGCGTCGACATTGACTGGGAATCCAGCGGCAGCAGCTGCAACAAAGGAACAGCCACTCAGTTCAGCTGCACTAAGGATGGAGAAATCGCGGGCATTATTACGAGTCTCTATAATGAAATCATGCAAGAAATGCGAATCTGCAGATTTCCATCGCCGGTTGGTCCACGGGCGCTTATTACGTGAAAGGAACGCCGTTTGAAGAAGGCAAGGTCCAATGGGGATCTCCTTTTGGCGGTACCATGTACCGCGTAGTCAAGGATCATGGCAGTAAGATCAACTTCATCAATTTGATGTCCTACGATGGCGGTATTTATTACGATCCGCGTGAAGGATATGAATCGTACAAGGCGATATACAACGGACCTATCAATATGGGCATGCAGATTGCACCGGAGGGATCCGGCGGGGCCGTCCTGCAACTGAATGCCGCACCGGGCACGGTATACGATGCCGACATGATGAACGGTCAGAATAATATTGCAACGCCCTATTATAATGTAGAAACGATGGTGAATTATATTAAGAATAAGGGAAGAGCAAATGATGGATTCATGCTGTGGCAGCTCTGGAAACAGCGGGTTCATCAGCCAGCGCCGTCAGGTGCTGCAAATGAGAACAGCGCGGGCCAGTACGTATGCCGAAATCTGCCGCTTCCGGGGGATTGCAATCAGACCATACCGAGCCTGCCGAAATTATAGTTTTTTCCGATACTCCGAAGGCGTGCAGTCCATAATCTTACGGAAGACCCGAACAAAATAACTGATGTGCCCAAATCCGACATCGAGTGCGATGTCGGATATTTTATTGTCCGGCTGACGAAGGAGTTCCGCTGCCTGGCGAACGCGATAGGAATTCATATAATCCACGGGCGTTTGCCCGGTCATGGATTTGAAGAAGCGGCAGAACTGGCCTTCGCTCATCGGGATCAGATCAGCCAGCTCACTCAGCCGGATGGGACGGTTATAATGATTCTGGATGTAGAGAATGACTTTCTTCAAGCGTTCCGTTCTCACCATATCCGCTGTTTCGCTCCGGCTCCGGTTGACCAGTCGGCCAGAGGATGCGGCCTGAAATAACATGAGAAACAGATGTCCCTTAATAGCGACCTCATAACCAGCAGGTTTGTGCTTCGACAGCAGCGTCATTTCCTTTATATGCTGAAGCAGCTGCTCATCGGTCTCGGATGTCATCCATCTTGGAAAGGTGGCTCTTCGCTCCTGAAAGGGAACAATCATTCCTTCCTGTACAAGATCGTAGCTGCTGCTTGCAAGCATGCCGAAATCGAACACCATCGCACAGAAACTGCACCCTTGATCGCCCCGGGCATGACCGGTGTGAAGGTCTCCTCCATCGATAAATATCGCTTCACCCGCCCGGACAGGGATATATTCCGAGTCGATCTGAAACAGAACTTCGCCTTCGATCACGTAGAAAATTTCCGCTTCCTTATGCCAATGGGAGTCTACTACATGGTTACCGGGGGCAAATTGATGCCAGTAGGCACCAAACGGGAAGCGTTCATTTCCGTGGACGGTGCTTTCTTTTAACGATTGGCGAAAGGATTGATCCATCATATTCCTCCTTTGAATGAATAGCCGCTTGATTGATGTCATCTTATATCAAGATTGTGCTATAAAATAACGTAATACTGTTAGAATGGCCTGAAATAGATCAGTATAATGATATTATAACGCTTACATCTTAAAGTTCAATTTTCATCATATAGAAAGGCGGATTAAAAAATGAAATTTACAGACGGCAATTGGCTTATCCGAGAAGGATATTCCGTTTCGGGAGCGGTTCAGGCTTATGATTTTGCAGTAAAAGGAGACTCGATGACAGCCTATGCCTCCACGGCCCCGATTCCGGGTAGAGGAGCAACCATTAATGCGCAGCTGATCACCGTGCAATTTCAATCTCCGGCGCCCGGCGTCATTGGTGTAAAGCTGGTTCACTATGCAGGCGTAAGAGATCGCGGACCTGCATTCGAATTGTACAAAGAGGAAGGTGACCATACGGTCATTGAAGAGAATGATCAGGAAGCGGTTCTTCGCAGCGGCAATTTGAGCGTTGTGATCAAGAAAGGCCCGGAATGGTCGGTTCACTTCTATAGAGGAGAAGAACGCATTACCGGCAGCAGAGCCAAATCGATGGCACATATCGTGGAAGATGGCGGACAGACCTACATGCGCGAAGAGCTGGATCTTGGCGTAGGCGAGTGGGTTTACGGCCTTGGCGAGCGATTCACTTCGTTTGTGAAGAATGGCCAGGTCGTGGATGTTTGGAACCAGGATGGCGGTACAAGCTCCGAGCAGGCCTATAAAAATATTCCGTTCTATCTGACGAATAAGGGCTATGGCGTGTTTGTCAACCAACCGGACCTCGTGTCCTTTGAAGTGGCATCGGAGAAAGTGAAGAAGGTGCAGTTCAGCGTGCCAGGCGAGTCACTGGAGTACTTTGTTATTGATGGACCGGATCCGAAAGGCGTGCTGGACAAATACACGAACCTGACAGGCAAACCGGCACTGCCGCCGGCTTGGACCTTCGGATTGTGGCTTTCGACCTCTTTTACAACCCAATATGACGAAGCAACCGTAAATTCCTTTGTTGACGGTATGCTGGAGCGCGATATCCCGCTGGAAGTGTTCCATTTTGACTGCTTCTGGATGAAGGGGCTCAACTGGACGGACTTTCAATGGGATGAAGAGGTTTTCCCGGATCCTGAAGGCATGCTGAAGCGTTTGAAAGAAAAAGGCTTGAAAATCTGCGTGTGGATCAATCCGTATATCGCTCAGCGCTCGCGTCTCTTTGAGGAAGGCCGTGAGAAGGGCTATCTCGTGAAGAAAGAGAATGGCGATGTGTGGCAGTGGAATCTGTGGCAGCCGGGTATGGCGCTGGTGGACTTCACGAATCCGGACGCGTGCGAATGGTATGCAGGGTACCTGCGCGAGCTGGCAGATATGGGCGTCGACAGCTTCAAGACGGATTTCGGCGAACGCATTCCGACGGATGTTGTTTATTTTGACGGCTCCGATCCGCATAAAATGCACAACTACTACACCCAACTCTATAACAAAGTGGTCTTTGATGTGCTGGTGGAGAAATTCGGCAAGAATCAGGCGGCAGTATTTGCACGCTCTGCAACCGTAGGCGGGCAGCAGTTCCCTGTTCACTGGGGCGGCGATTGCTATGCCGATTATGAATCGATGGCGGAGAGCCTGCGCGGCGGCTTGTCCCTCGGTCTCGGAGGTTTCGGCTTCTGGAGCCATGACATCGGCGGCTTCGAAAATACGGCTCCGGCGCATGTATTCAAACGCTGGCTGGCATTTGGCTTGCTGTCCAGTCACAGCCGTCTGCACGGCAGCAGCTCTTACCGGGTGCCGTGGTCTTATGACGAGGAGGCAGTGGATGTTACGCGCTTCTTCACGAAGCTGAAGAGCCGTCTGATGCCTTATCTGTTCCATACTGCCGTACAGGCATCGGAGCAAGGGGTGCCAAGCATGCGCGCCATGTTCCTGGAATTCCCGGAAGACCCGGCCGTTGAAATGCTGGATCGTCAATATATGCTGGGAGATTCCCTGCTTGTGGCACCGGTATTCAGCGAGAACGGCGATGTGAAGTACTATCTGCCAAAGGGCCGCTGGACGCATCTGTTAACCGGAGAAACGGTGGATGGCGGAGCTTGGCGCAAGGAAACGTACGGTTTCCTCGAGCTGCCGTTGTTTGTACGCAGCAACTCGTTCCTCGCCTTGGGAGCAACCGACAACCGTCCGGAATATGACTATGCAGACAGAGTTGAACTTGGCTTGTATGCATTGGAAGACGGCAGCGAGGCTTCTGTTATCGTTCGCAACATGAATGGGGAGACCGAACTTGTTGTGCGGGCGGTACGTGCAGGCAGCCGGATTGATTTTACGGTGGAAGGCAGCGGCAAGCCATTCTCCGTGAAGCTGCATGACATGGGAGCCGTTTCATCTGTGGAGGGCTCGGGAGTGAGCCTGCAAGAAGACAGCATTCAAGTGGAAGCCGGACAACATGCGCTGACCTTCACGGCAGCTCTGGAAGGGTAAGCTCGATGAACGCCTGTTTGATAAAAGGGAAAAAAGCATAGCGAAGATGAGCCCGGACCAGCCTTATGCTGGAGTCGGGCTTCTTCCATATTTTAGATGGACTTGAACAAACGGCAATGCTGATATAATAGGCCTGCGGCAGGTTTATTCACGAATAATTGTAACCGTTTTCTTTTAGAGGCTTGCCGAAGATTAAAGGACAGGAGCGAAGACGGTCCGATGTTATCTTATTTCATTCAACTTGTGAATGACATGAAAATCCGCAACAAATTGATATTGTCTTTTGTTGTCGTGGTCTTTGTGCCGGTTGCCATCGTGGGGATATTCCTTACGGGCGAGCTCCGCAAGTTTGCTTTCAACAATGCGTTGGAGCAAGCTTACCAGAACGTGGACCGGGTTAAGAAACGGTCCACCGAAGTCATCAACGTGGCAGACGATTTATCCTATCGGCTATCCTACGACGAGCGTCTGAGAAATCTTGCTAGCCAGCAATATGAAAGCGTATACGACGTATTTGTGGCTTACAGGGAGTATCCCGATTTACAGCAGGCAATTCGGATGTACAAGGAAATATCGAATATCCGTTTCTACAGTGAGAACCCCACCATGCTGAACAATTGGGAGTTCCTTTATCCCGAGGATGAAATCAAGAGAACGGAATGGTATCAGCGAGCCGAGGATGATATTGGAGTCATCTACTGGGACTATATTACGGATGAACGAGATCAGAAGGTTTACCTCAGCTTAATCAAGGGGGTTGATCTTGGAAGCAAGGACAATCGTGGTGTACTGGTTATCAATGTTAATACGGGTATGCTGAACACGATCCTCAGCCAAGAAACGTTTGACACCATTATTGTGGACAGCAATAACAATATTGTCGCCGCTAACCGCCCGGAGCTGTACAGGAAGACGCTAGCCGAGATTCAAGATACCAGCGGGGTTGTATACCATGCGAGCGGAAGCTATGAATCGGTCATCCATGATGAAGCCTCCAAGGTGTTGATTGAACCGTTGAATACGGAATCCGGGGTTAATGGCCTGCGCATTATTTCCATATTTTCGATTGATAGCATCGTGGCGGACGCCAACCGGATTAGCAAGCTGGCGATGACGGTCATCATCATTAGTCTACTGCTGGCTGTTCTTTTGATCTACAGTTTCTCCTCACTGATCTCTAATCGGCTGCTGCGACTCAGCAAGCATATTACGAAGGTAGGTACCGGCAACCTCGGCGTGGCGATGGAAATTGACGGCAAGGATGAGATCGGCCAGTTATCCCGCCAATTCAACTCCATGGTCGGTAACATTAACGACCTGATGAACGAAGTGCAGGAGTCCAATGAACAGAAACGGTTAATGGAACAGAAGCAGAACGAAATTAAATTCAAAATGATGGCCAGTCAGATTAATCCGCACTTTTTGTTTAATGCCTTAGAGTCTATTCGCATGGAGGCCCATCTCAAGGGTGAGGACGAAATCGCCCGGATTGTGCGTCTGCTCGGTAAAATGATGCGAAGCAATCTCGAGATAGGCAGCGGAAAAACAACGATAAAAGACGAGATCGAGATGGTGCAGTGTTATCTGGATATTCAAAAATTCCGCTATGAGGATCGTCTGAAATATGAACTTCTGGTAGATCCCGAAGCCAGTCGGGTTAGAATCCCGCCGCTGATCATACAACCGCTTGTGGAGAATGCGGTCATACATGGGATGGATCACAAGGAAGAAGGAACTTTCATCAGGGTGAGGGTCACGGCCAGCGAAGGGAAACTGCATGTCATGACCGAGGATAATGGAGCGGGCATAACCTTGGAGCGATTGCAGATGATCTATGGTTATTTGAACGATACCGATGAGAAGGACGGAGGACGGATCGGGCTCCGGAATGTTCATGTCCGTCTGCAGCTTACCTACGGCCCTGAAGCGGGTCTGATCATTTATAGCGAACCGGGGATTGGAACGCGCATTAAATTCAGTATTCCGACAGGAGGAGAGAGCGATGATGAAAGTGTTAATCGTGGATGACGAACCCAAGCTGCGCGAAGGACTGAAGAGCATTGTGCCATGGAACGAGCATGGGTATCAGGTTGTTGGTACCGCAGCGAACGGGAGCGAAGCGCTGGAGAAGCACGGGATGTTTGACCCGGACTTGATGCTGATTGATATCCGAATGCCGGGAATGGACGGATTGCAGCTGATCGAAGCCATCCGAACCCTGGATTCCGAGATTCACCTGCTCATCCTAAGCGGATATGCTGATTTTGATTATGCCAAACGGGCGATTTCCCATCGCGTGGACGGATACCTATTGAAACCGGTGGATGAGGACGAGCTGAGCAAGTATTTGCTTCAGATTAAAGAAGCCATCGAGCAGGAACAGGAGAGGAAGGCACTGAATAGGGCAGCCTCCGATATGAGCCGCGAGCAGTTCATTCAGACATGGTTCAATCCGGAGAGTAAGCCCGATCATGCGGCTTTACGGCATATCGCCGAGCGGTCAGGACTGTTATGGAACCATTACCAAGTGCTGATTATTCATCATAATGGCTACGATGAATCTGGTGAGGGAGCCAACGACCGGTTGAAAAACCAGCTGCTTGAAGCTTTTGAAGAGAACGGCCGCGGCACGGTCTTTTCCATGCATGGACAACTTGGCGTTCTAATGCCCACGCCAGTATTGACCGCAGGAGGGCGGAAGGAATTGCTTCAAACGTTGGAGGATGCTGCCGCACTGGCAGGTAGGTCAATTACGGCTTCATTGGGGCGCCAGGTTCATCGTCTGGAGGATGTAGCGGAGTCGTACCGCTGTGCAAAGGAACGGATTCGCGAACGCTTCTTCTATCCTTCCGGCGAGTTGTTATTCCCTGAATCCAAGCGGTTTGCTGGCGACATTACGGATGAAGAGCGGCAACCTTATGATCCGGAGCAGCTGATGGAGCAGCTCTATTACGCTGTAGATGTAGGCAATGTCGAGGTGCAGCGGAAGCTGCTGCATGCTGCTGCATATGCCATGGTCAATGAGGAGTATACGGAGGAAAGGATGAAGGGGGCGTTCGTGGAGCTCCTCACCGGCGTGCACAATAAGCTGATGCAGCATCAGCCAGAGCTGCAGTCCCGCACGAAGGAATATTCGGATCGGATTGCCGCGATATTTCGCCAGCGCACGGCCTATGATTTGTGCCGCCATTCGTCCCAATTCCTGGAGGAGCTGATCTGGCAGGCGGGGGGTGGCGGACGAGATCAGGAGATGAAGCGGATCATGGACCTGATTCAGCGCAATTACAATGAGAATCTTAAACTGGAAACACTGGCCTCCGTATTTAATTACAACAGCGCCTACCTGGGGAAGATGTTCAAGAATACAACTGGAGAATACTTCAATACGTACCTCGATAAGGTCCGGATCAACAAGGCCAAGGATTATCTGAAACAGGGTATGAAGGTATATCAGGTTGCGGAGAAGGTCGGGTATACGAACGTAGATTATTTTCATAGCAAGTTTAAAAAATACGTCGGTACCTCTCCGTCTAATTTCCGCAAGGAACTGGACCTGTAAACAGGGCCAAGTTCCTCATCGTCTGCACTCTTCGCCATGGAACCAACTGCCAAACGGGAAGGCGATGCGGAAGCGCAGTGTAGCGTGCTGACATCAAGCTGCTGAGCATGGGGTTGACGGGAGATCGAACATAGGTAAGCCAAATATCGGATAGCGTTCACTTACCCTACAACCAGACTAAACATAAGTACTTTCATATCGCTGCCCTTTAAGACGCGACTAAGGTACGCGTCTTTTTTATTTCCTCCTACCTCCCCAAGACATGACTGGGGGAGCCAAAATGCTGCGAAGCATAGAGCGGAGGGGCCGGAATCGTATCGGAGATACGATCCGGACACGGAGCGGCATAAAGCTCTTCTGCATTTTCTCCTCAGTTAATGTCTAATTTTTATATGATTTTTAAACCAATCCTTCGGGTACTTCCCCGCCGCAGCTTGGTTTATCATCAGGATATACAAGAGAGGAGGGGTTGGTTTGAAAGCGGTAACAAAGACAGAAGGTAGCATCCAACCTACCGCAAAGAAAAAGAAAGGCTTTTGGGCCACTTTCAAAGAGCAGAAAGTACTGTATGGAATGTCGCTTCCATTTATCGTCATTGTGTTCATCTTCAGCTACATGCCGGTCTGGGGCTGGTTGATGGCATTCCAGAATTACAAGCCGGGCAAAGGGATCTTCGAGCAAAAATGGGTGGGCCTGGACCATTTCGTGACACTCTTCTCGGATGATAAGTTTTATCTGGTGTTGCGAAATACACTCGCCATGAGTTTTATGGGATTGATCGTTGGATTTACGATTCCGATCCTATTCGCAGTCTTGTTGAATGAGCTTCGTGGAAGCGTATTCAAGAGGACCGTACAGACGATATCTTATCTGCCGCATTTTGTGTCCTGGGTCGTGGTAGCAGGTATCGTGACCAAAATGCTGTCCACAGATGGAGGCGCTGTCAATCAGCTGCTGATGTGGCTGGGGTTCATTGATGAACCGATACAGTTTATGGCTCAGGGGAACCTGTTTTGGTATATCGTAACAGGCTCTGATATATGGAAGGAAATGGGCTGGAGCGCGATCATTTATTTGGCAGCGATTTCAGGAATTGATCAGGAGCAATTCGAAGCAGCCAAGGTTGACGGCGCAAGCCGTCTTCGCCAAATATGGCATATTACGCTGCCAAGCATCGCCCCTACGATTGCAATTCTGATGATCATGTCCATCGGACATCTGATCAGCATCGGCTTCGAGAAGCAGTTCTTGCTGGGTAACCCGCTGGTGGTGGATTATTCCGAAGTGCTGGATCTGTATGCGCTGAATTATGGCCTTGGCATGGGACGTTTCTCCTTCGGTACGGCAATTGGGATGTTCAACTCCATTGTAAGTATCCTCTTATTGCTGCTCGCTAACGGCGTATTCAAAAAATTCACGAAGCAATCCATTATGTAGGGGAGGGAAGCAGCATGGCACGAACCAAAACAGCATTCAAGCCCACGCTCTCCGACCGCGTGTTTGATATGGGTAACTTTATATTTATGGCACTGGTCATGATTGTCACTCTGTATCCGTTCCTGAATGTTCTTGCGATATCGCTGAACGATTCCGTGGATACGGTACGCGGGGGGATCTATCTCTGGCCGCGCGAGTTTACGCTGGAGAATTACGTTCAGATCTTTAAATACGACGGTTTGATCACCGGCGCCAAAATTACGATTCTCCGTACGCTGGCAGGAACATTCCTGGGCTTGGTCAGCGGAACGATGCTGGGTTATGTCCTCAGCAGGGTAGATTTTCAGGGAAGAAAGTTCATGTCTGTATTCCTCGCCATGACCATGTACTTCTCCGGCGGGATGATTCCGGTCTTCATTCTGATCCGCGACTTGAACATGATGAATTCGTTTCTTGTTTACATCATTCCGGGGATGGTGAGCGCATTTAACGTATTCGTTATCCGGTCTTTCATCGACAGCTTGCCATATTCGCTTCAGGAATCAGCCAAGCTTGACGGAGCTAATGATTTCACGATCTATTACAAAATCATTCTCCCGCTCTGTAAGCCCGTACTGGCTACCATCGCCTTGTTCCTGGCAGTCGGTCAGTGGAACTCATGGTTCGATACGTATCTCTATAACGGCAATGCACCCCATCTCACGACGCTCCAATTCGAGCTGATGAAGGTGCTGCAGAGCACACAGGGACAAACCAGCGGCATGATGTCCGGGCAGAATATGGCCGAAATCGTGAAGCAGGTGTCGCCGGAATCGATCAAAATGGCGATTACGATTGTGGTTACGGTTCCCATATTGCTCGTCTATCCGTTCCTGCAGCGGTATTTTGTGAAGGGGATGACGCTTGGAGCAGTAAAAAGCTAAGCGCATGTACGGTATCAGCAGGCATTATGACCTGTTATACGATAGATGATTAAAAATCGATTTAGGGGGTATAGCAATGAATCATAAGAAGAGATTGCCGCTGCTGCTCGCGATCATGATGATGGCCACATTCGTTCTTGCAGCGTGCGGCACCGGCGACAGTAACAATAGCGCAAACGGCGGCGAAGAGGGCAATGGCGGCAACGATACACAGCAGGAAGAGAAGCTGGGGCCGATGACCATGACGTATTACAGCGCGGATTCCAATGCGAACTGGGCCAACATGCAGGATGCGGTCGGCAAGAAGCTGACCGAGAAAACCGGCATTACAATCCAGGCCGAATACGCGGTAGACGGCTCCAATCAGAAGCTCCCGCTGATGGTAGCGAGCGGGGAATATCCGGATTTGGTATTTGCGAAGGGTGACGCCAATCTGTTTGTGGATTCCGGAGCGTTTATTGATCTGACGGATCTGATCGAAGAGCATGCACCGAACATCAAGAAGGTGTATGGAGAATACATGAGCCGTCTGAAATGGAGCAACGATGATGAGGCCATCTATGTCCTCCCGACGCTTGCAGCGGTGGACCATCAGGCGCTCGATGCCGGCGGCACGTTTCAGATCCAGCATGAAGTGCTGAAAGAACTCGGATACCCTGAACTGAAGACGGTGAGGGATTACGAGAAAGCGCTGAAAGACTATGCCGAGAAACACCCGACCATTGACGGCCAGCCGACGATTCCGCTGACGCTGAATGCGGACGGATGGAGAATCATGATCTCGGTAACGAACCCGGCGTTTATCGCGACAGGCGCATCGGATGACGGCGAGTATTATATCGACCAGGGGACGGTCGAGGCTAAGCTGCACTACAAGCGCCCGGAAGAGAAAGAATATTTCCGCTGGTTGAACCATATGAACGATGCGGGTCTTCTGGATAAGGAAACGTTCGTACAGAAAACGGACCAATACGAAGCTAAAATCTCCTCTGGCCGTGTTCTTGGCGTCATCGATCAGGAATGGGGCTTCGGCAATGCAACAAACGCACTGAGATCTTCCGGCAAGGAAAACCGCACCTATGCGAGATTCCCGATCCAGCTGGATGAGTCGACTAAGGATGCAACGTTCCAAGACGCGGGTTACGTCGCCGGATGGGGTGTGGGCATTACGACGTCCGCGAAGGATCCAGTTCGAATCATCAAGTTCCTGGATTATCTGGCTTCCGAAGAAGGGCAAGTTTTGATGAATTGGGGAATAGAGGGCGAGCATTACAACGTTGTGGACGGCAAGCGCGTCATTCCGGAAGATGTCCAAGAGCGCAAAACCTATGACAACGCCAACTTCACTAAGGAAACAGGAATCGGCTTGTACAACGCCATGTTCCCGCGTTACGGAGACGGCGTGAAGGATTCGACGGACAACTACTATACGACGAATTTCCCAGAGACGATCATAGAGAACTATACGCCATCCGCGAAGGAAACACTGAAAGCATACGGCGCGGAAATGTGGAAAGATCTGTGGCCGAAACAAGAGGAATTTGGAGTGAAGCCATGGGGCGTTGCTTACAACATTCCAGTACCGAGCGACTCTAATATCAATATCACGTACAAAAAGGTGGAAGAGATTACCCGTAAACGGATTCCGGAAATCATTCTTGCCGATCCGGCGAAATTTGATGCGCTGTATGAACAGTTCATCAGAGAACTGAATGATGCCGGCGCCGAGAAGATGGAGCAGGAATACACCCAATTGGTACGCGACCGCGTCGAACTCTGGAATGATTAAGGTATAGGTGAATAGAAGGGGCCGGCAATATGCGGCCCCTTTTGCCGCTACATGAAAGGGTCACTGTTATAGCGATTGTGCCGTTATTCAACAGAAGAAATACAGCAGCGGATGAAGGATATGAGAGGTTCATCGAGAAGACCTTTATCAATTGGAATAAGGGGGGATTACACTGAATTCAGCTGAGAATAAGAACACAACCTTGTGGTATCGGAAGCCTGCGGACAGGTGGGAAGAAGCGCTTCCGCTCGGAAACGGCCGACTTGGGGCTATGGTATTCGGAGGCGTTCAGGAAGAACGCATTCAATGGAATGAAGATACACTTTGGTCCGGATTTCCCCGGGACACGAATAATTACGAGGCTCTCCGGCATTTGGCAGCGGCAAAAGAGCTGATTGCGTCCGGGAAGTTTGCCGAAGCCGAGCAGTTGATTGAGGGCAAGATGGTTGGCAGAAGCACGGAGTCCTTCTTGCCCTTAGGAGACCTGGTCATCCGACAGTCGGGAATAGGGGATCACTGGACGGACTACAGGCGAGCACTGGATCTGGATACAGGGATTGCATCCACTCACTTTCGAACCGGCGGTCCCGATGTTCGCTTCAGCAGGGAAATGTTCATCAGTGCGCCTGATCAGGTCGCGGTTATCCGTTATACAAGCACGAACGGCGGAACCATCCAATTAGAGATCGGGCTTCGTTCACCGCTGCAGCATGGTACCCGCAGTGCAGAAGACGGAGCTTTGGTGTTGTATGGACAAGCCCCCACCCATATTGCTGAGAATTACAGAGGTGATCACCCCGGGTCGGTGCTCTATGAAGACGGGCTTGGCATACGGTATGAAATGAGGCTGCTGGCCTTGACGGACACCGGGCAGGTTACGGTGGATAACAGCGGCATACGTATTAACGGCGCAGGCTCGGTCACGCTGCTGATTGCGGCTGCCACGAATTTTGAAGGCTCCGATCGATCTCCGGGTTCTGAAGGAACCGATCCGTCCAGTATATGCAGGGGGAGACTTCAGGACGCGATGCGGCATGGATTTACAGAATTGCGCTCACGGCATATCGAGGACCATCAAGCCTTGTTCAGACGCGTGGAGCTTCAGCTTGGCCGTCCAGAGCTTGTGCGTTCCGCACAAGCTTTAGGCACCGACGAGCGGATGAAAGCGTACCGGGAGGGACGAGAGGATGCTGCACTCGAGGCGCTGATGTTTCAATTCGGAAGATATTTGCTCATCGCCAGCTCTCGGTCAGGTACACAGCCCGCCCATCTGCAGGGCATATGGAATCCGCATGTACAGCCACCATGGAATAGTGATTATACAACGAATATCAATACCGAGATGAACTACTGGCCTGCAGAAACGACCCATCTGAGCGAGTGCCATGAGCCTCTGATCCAGATGATCCGGGAGCTTAGCGTAAGCGGTGCCCGGACGGCGAAGATTCATTACGGCGCTCGCGGATGGGTCGCCCATCATAACGTGGATCTATGGCGAATGTCCAGCCCGAGCGATGGCAGAGCCATGTGGGCTTTCTGGCCAATGGGCGGTGCATGGCTGTGCCGGCATCTTTGGGAGCGTTACCAATTTCACCCGGACCTCCAATATTTGCGGGAAACGGCTTATCCGCTGATGAGGAATGCGGCATTGTTTTGCCTGGATTGGCTTACTGAAGACGGGAAAGGGCATCTGGTGACCAGCCCGTCGACATCGCCGGAGAATCAGTTTCTTACTGCGGACGGCCAGCCTTGCAGCGTGTCGGCAGGCTCCACCATGGATATGGCCATCATTCGGGATATATTTCATAACTGTATTGAGGCATCACAGCTGCTGGAGCAGGATGATGAGCTGTGGGAGGAATGGAAGGCAGCGGTTGCACGCCTGCTGCCTTACGCCATCGATGCCGAGGGTAAACTCATGGAATGGAGCGAGCCTTATCCGGAAGCGGAGCCCGGACATCGGCACGTATCCCATCTGTATGGGCTGTACCCCGGCTCTGACATAACCATTCAGGATACGCCGCAACTTGCGGAAGCCGCTTATCGTACGCTGATGTCGCGCATCGACCATGGAGGAGGGCACACGGGGTGGAGCTGCGTATGGCTGATCAACCTGTTTGCCCGATTACAGCAACCGGACAAGGCGTATGATTATGTCCGGACGCTGATTTCCCGTTCCATGCATCCTAATCTGCTCGGAGACCATCCTCCGTTCCAGATCGATGCGAATTTTGGAGGCACCGCCGGAGTTGTAGAAATGCTGCTCCAGAGTCATTTGGACGCCATTCAGCTTCTGCCGGCGCTGCCGAAGTCTTGGGCAGAAGGCTCCGTAAGAGGGTTAAAGGCTCGTGGCGGGTTTATTGTGGACATGGAATGGAGCGAAGGCATCCTTACGTCTGCGAGCGTAACCTCTACACATGGCCGAGTCTGTAGAATTAGCTGTTCCGTGCCGCTTGCTGTTAGAAGGGAAGACGGAAGTGTGGTGACGACGGATGAGCAAGGCTCGTTTGAAACGGTGAGCGGAGCGACTTACCGGATCACGCCAGCCACCGACGAAGGCAGCGTGAACATGGATTGATCGAACAAGGCCTTTTTGAATAGGGAACTGGATACGGAATTTAAGGAGCTAAAGGAGCTGAACCCTAGATGATTAACGAAAAATTGCCCAAAATGTGGTATGGCGGCGATTATAATCCCGAGCAATGGGATGCGGAAGCGTGGAAGGAAGATGACCGCATGTTTAAGCTGGCGGGTATCGATGTAGCCACCATTAATGTATTCTCTTGGGCTTTGAGCCAGCCGGATGAGGGCACGTACAATTTTGCCTGGCTGGATGAGACGATCGATCGGTTGTACCGGAACGGGGTATATATCTGTCTAGCAACCAGCACAGGGGCCCATCCGGCGTGGATGGCGCGTAAATACCCGGATGTGCTGCGCGTCGACTACGAGGGCCGTAAACGCAAATTCGGCGGCCGCCATAATTCCTGCCCGAACAGCCCCACTTACCGTAAATACGCCAAAATCATGGCCGGCAAGCTGGCGGAACGCTATAAGGATCATCCGGCTGTCCTGATCTGGCACGTATCGAACGAATATGGAGGGTACTGTTACTGCGACAATTGTGCCTCGGCATTCCGGGCTTGGCTTGAGCAGCGCTATGGCACGCTGGATGCCGTGAACAAGGCATGGAATACCCGCTTCTGGGGCCATACCTTCTATGACTGGGAGGACATTGTTGTACCTAACGCTTTAAGCGAGGAGTGGTCCGGCAACCGGACCAATTTTCAAGGCATATCTCTGGATTACCGCCGTTTCCAATCGGACAGCCTGCTGGACTGCTATAAGCTGGAGCGGGATGAATTGAAGCGGATCACGCCGGATATTCCGGTGACCACGAATCTCATGGGCTTCTATCCGGAGCTGGATTACTTCAAATGGGCCAAAGAGATGGATGTTGTATCCTGGGACAACTATCCGTCCCTGGATACACCGTACAGCTATACGGCCATGGCGCATGCTCTGATGCGGGGACTTAAGGGAGGACAGCCCTTTATGCTCATGGAGCAGACGCCGAGCGTCCAGAACTGGCAGCCGTATAACTCGGCCAAACGTCCGGGTGTGATGCGGTTGTGGAGCTACCAAGCGGTCGCCCATGGCGCGGATACGGTGATGTTCTTCCAGCTGCGTCGTTCGATCGGAGCCTGCGAGAAATATCACGGCGCGGTCATTGAACATGTAGGGCATGAGTTTACCCGCGTATTCCGCGAGTGCGCGGAGCTGGGCAAGGAACTGCAGCAGCTTGGGGACCGTATTCTGGATGCCCGTTCCGACGCCAAAGTCGCGATCATCTACGACTGGGAGAACCGGTGGGGCATCGATCTGTCGAGCGGCCCGACTGTTGCCCTCAATTACGTGAATGAGGTCCATAAATATTACGATGCCCTGCATCAGCTGCATATCCAGACTGACATGATCAGCGTGGAAGAGGACTTCCGGAAATATGACGTTGTCATCGCACCGGTGATGTATATGGCAAAGCAGGGATTTGCAGAGCGCGTGGAGGCCTTTGTATCGCAAGGCGGAACCTTTGTGACGACCTTCTTCAGCGGCATCGTCAATGAGCATGATCTGGTGACGCTTGGCGGTTATCCGGGCGAGCTGCGCAAGGTAATGGGAATATGGGCCGAGGAGATTGATGCGCTGCTTCCGGGCCAGCAGAATCAGATGGTGATGCGAGGGCCGAAGGGACAACTGAAGGGCACCTACGACTGCGGAATTCTGTGTGACGTGATCCATGCTGAAGGAGCGGAAGTCGTTGCCGAATATGGCTCCGATTACTATCAGGGGACGCCATCGTTAACCGTGAATTCCTTCGGGCAAGGGAAGGCATGGTATGTGGCCACGAGTCCAGAGCCTAAATTTCTGAAGGACCTGATGCAAACCATATGCAACGACCATGGTATTGAGCCCATCTTGAAAGCCCCGGAAGGCGTTGAGGTGACAAAGCGTGTGAAGGAGGACGTGGAGTTCACCTTTGTACTTAATCACATGCCGGAGAGCAAACCCGTGCCATTGGAAGGGGATACCTATGTTGACCTGCTGACAGGAGAGGAACATCGAGATTCCTGTGAGGTGCCGGCACGCGGAGTGATGATATTAGAGAAACGGCTGGGGTAGAGATAGCGTGAGGGCTTACACGAAAAATAAATAGCTTGGAGCGCTCTCAAAAAAAGCAGAGAAGGCGGGGAATCCCCAGCCTTCTCTGCTATATTTTTTAATATACGCCTGAGGTTACCCTCCTGATATCCCGCAAGAAAAACTTAGGCTGCATGCGGTCTAGCTTCTGAGAAAATGCGTCGATCGGCATATGCTTAAACAGCCTAGGCTCTCAGTCCTTCGGCGGTAAACCGCTGTCCAGCCTACGCTTCCTGCTCATGCAGCTTGCGGAATTCCTTCGGCGAGATGCCCTCTTGCTTTTTAAAAACAAGACTGAAATATTTCTCGTTCTTGAAGCCGACCATCTCGGAAATCGCCGCCATTTTTAGGCCTCGATTTTGCAGCAGAACCTTGGCCTTGGAGATGCGGATGCGGTTCAGATGTTCCGGAATGTTAATGCCATGCTTTTGCTTAAATTTGCGGGAAATGTACTCACGACTTACATGAAATCGGTTTGCAATATCATACAGCGACACGTCGTTCTGATAATTTTGCTCGATAAACGTCGTAATATCATGGATCAGGTCCTGTCCCGTTTGCTTCTGGGACTGCACGGCCGAGGCCAGCAGGCTCATTAATTCAATCCAATACTGCTGCCACTCTGCCAGGGAGCACACATACTTGTCCGGGCTTGGCCGCTCGATGGTGGCGCTTTCCTCTTTGTACAATTTCAACAAAGCTTCAGACGACGGGTTAGCGGTTTCATGAATCACGTGATTGGCAAATCTCTCGATATCGCGGTCCCAACGCTCCAGAAGCTCCGGTGTAAGAACGCTGCTTTTTCGAATAGCCGCGATGAATGACTCTACAGCTTCGGTTATGGGAGCAGGTTGGCCGCTAAGTATGGCGAGCTTCCAGGTATCCTCAAACCCGCTGAACTGCGCGCCTTTATGATGGTCAACGCCTGATCGGGGCTGCTCCTCTGTATGATGGATAAAGTGATTTAGGACCGTTAAATCCCTCTGATGCAGGGTGGACGAGCTTCGGGCATACAATTCCGGAATGTCTGCCGGGTATTGACCGTCAGGACTAACGCCAAAGTGCATGTGGCGCGACAAGGTGCGGTGCATCCCGTTATTGATCTCTTGAAGCAGTGTGGGCAGCGTGGCAAGCTGATCCCACAACAAAATAACCAGTTGGTGAGGTGAACCGAAGTGACGGAAGGCGATCCCGATCCGGTCCTTTTGCAGAAATTCATTGCAAATATTCAGCAGGGCAAACATGAGCAAATCCTGATGATGGCCAAAGCGGCTATAAAGCGCATGATCTGACTTGTCCATCTGCATGACGGCCAGGCGTATCGTCTGCGTTTGCTCCGGTACGATGCCTTCATCCTTGAGGCGATTGACCACCTGGGAATGGGCGCTTTTGTCATCAATCAGGCTAGATAACAGCTTCTCGGAATAAACCGGCCGGTATTCGTTCACCTGAACATGCTGCTGCCGCGCCGCAAGGCGTTCCCGTTCCTCGGCTTTCCAGGCGGCAGTCGCCTTGGCGACCGCTTGGTTGATGACGGCTTCCTCGATGGGCTTGAGGATATAATCCGTGCCGCTGTACCAGATGGTGTTGCGTACGAATTCGAAGTCGTCATGCCCGCTAATGACAATGAATTTGATATCCGGGTAATTTTTGTGAATCCATTCCATGAGATCTACGCCGTTTTTGAGCGGCATCAGCATGTCCATCAGCACGAGGTTGGGCCGGAATTCCGGAATCAACTTCATCGCCTCAAGACCATTGGCGGCTTCCTCAATATCGGTAATCTCGTGCGTCTCCCACTGGACGAGCAGTCGGATGGCTTTACGCACGCGAGACTCGTCATCCACGATCAATGCCTTCATCCGTTTCACCTTCCACATTTATAGTCAGTACAACACGAAAGCCATGCGGCTGGTTGTTTTCGATGCTGAACTTGGATTTTCCGCGATAATACAGTCTCAGCCTTGTCATGATGTTGATGAGTCCGATCCCGCTGCTGTCTTCCGTTTCCATTTCGGACAGCACCTGAAGCTGTTCCAGATCCAACTCTTCCATCCGAAGCAAGTGCTTCTGAAGGGTTTGAAACGGCTCATCCTGCATTCCGTTTCCGTTATCCTCGACCGTGATCTGCACAATGGAGGCCGACAGGCGCTTACTTTTCAGCGCGATGTAATTGTTTTCCGCCAAGGGGTTCATGCCATGCTTGAAAAAGTTCTCGATCAGCGGCTGAACCAGCATTTTCGGGATCAACACCTGCAAAGTCGACTCATCCACATCGTAACGGAAGTCGAACTGATTCTCAAATCGTTCTTTCTGCAGCTCCACGTAATCCTTGATATGATCGAGCTCTGTGGCTAGCGTGACCGGCTTGTCCGTATTGTACATGCTGTATCTCATCATCCGGGCAAGAGCGGAGATCAGGGAGTAGATCCTCTTCATGCCATGCTCAAGCGCAAGGGTGCCGATGGTTTGCAGCGCATTGTTCATAAAATGCGGGTTTACCTGCGCTTGCAGCGCGCGGAGCTGGTTGGTCCGGTTCGCCAGCTTCAGCTTGTATTCCTGCAAGATGAGATTGTTGATCGTATCCATCATGCTCCCGAACCTGCGGTGGAGAGTTCCGATTTCGTCTTTGCGGCTGGAGGAGATATCCACGGTCATTCGTCCGCTTTTGACCTGGCTCATGAGGCCTACCAATTCCCGGATCGGCGCCGTGATGTAGACCGAAATCCAGATCGTGGCGGCGATGATGAGAATCAGGGACACGCCGATCAGCAAAATATTGACGAAGGCTGCTTTGTCGGCGCTGCTTAGAATATAGGAGGAAGGAATCTCCTTGATCATTGTCCAGTCGCTGACCGACGTCTTGATATTGTTATATAAATAGATTTTGTTGTTATATTCGAAATGGCCTTCCTTCTTGCCGGATTGCTTGATGCTGTCGTACCATTCCGTTTGAATTTGCTGTCCCAGCATCTCGCCATGGCCGGCATACATGATATACCCGGCTTCATTCGTAATATATAGCTGCTCATGTTCGGGCTGGAACAGCTGATCGCTGATCCGGCTCAGGAAATTCATATCCATATCGATGGCGAGAATGCCTAATCGCTCGGTAGATGGGACGCGTTCAATGACCCGGTACATCGTGAATACTTGTTTATTGGCTTCATAGGGATAAGCTAACTGAAAGCCATACGTGTGAAGGGGATGGGGCGGCTGTAAAACCACCGTATCGTTACCGAGATTGGGAATTTCGGAATAGAGATTGACATCACTCGTTTTTCTGGCGATATCCTGGGCGAACAACGTGGCCTCTCTTTTGCCGTCGACATAGAGATAGACCTGTCTTGCGCCGCCGATGGCTTTATGAATGGACTGCAGCGTGGCGGACTGCCTACCGCTGGCATTGATGTTCTCATGACTATAATAAAGGCTGCGGAAAAAATCCGGATCCGAATAAACCGTAAGGGAATTCCGGTTCATGTCTTCCAAATAGCTCTCCAAATTCAACCGTCCCTGATAGAGAAGGTTCATATTCTCAACAACGGCCCGTTCCTTGAGCGAGTTGGTCGTCATGACATAGCTGATGATCATGGAGATGGTGGTTGGAATGATGGTAGCCATGATCATAAAGGTAATCAATTTCGTGCGAATGCTGTTCCAATTCCAGTTCATAAATTCACCGCCGATCAATTTTCTATACCATTTAGTTCACATCCTGTGGTAGTCCCAAGGTCTTCATCTTAGCATAATTAAATCATAGAGAAATGGATAGAGAAACGAGAGGACAAGCGGAGGGGGATTTACATGAACAGCAAGAGAACGGCTGCCTTGACGCAGCAGTTGGTTTATATCGGACCCGCGCTGCTGTTTTTCGGTATGACGATCATTATCCCATTTGTAATGGGGATGTATTACTCGTTTACCAACTGGAATGGTGTATCGGGGAATGTCGAATGGGTCGGGCTGGACAATTTCAAACAGATTTTCACAAATGACAGCGCATTCGCACAGTCCTTCTGGTTTACCACCAAGTTTACGATCGTTGGCGTGGTTCTAACGAACCTGGTCGGTTTTTTCCTGGCCTACTTCTTAACGAAAAATATTAGGGCGCGCAACTGGCTGCGGACGATCTTCTTCATGCCGAACGTGATCGGCGGATTGCTGCTCGGCTTCATCTGGCAGTTTATCTTCATAAAGGGCTTTGCCACCGTTGGCGAGGCAACGGGGATTCCGTTCTTTAATCTTCCATGGCTGGGAGACGAAGTAACTGGCTTCTGGGGCATCGTCATGGTCTTTGTATGGCAATCGTCAGGCTATCTGATGGTCATCTACATCGCGTCCATTACGAATGTGTCCAAGGAAGTCATGGAAGCTGCCGAGATTGATGGAGCGAACCGGTTTCAAGTGCTCAAGAGCATCATCGTTCCGCTCATCATGCCGGCGGTCACCGTATGTTTATTCTTGGCGATATCCTGGTCCTTCAAAATGTTCGACCTGAACCTGTCGCTCACGAAGGGCGGACCATACCGCTCCACGGAGTCGCTGGCTATGAACGTGTACAATGAGGCATTCCTGAACAACCGGTATGGACTCGGAACAGCCAAGTCCCTGATCTTCTTTCTGGTTGTTGCCGTCATCACGCTCATTCAAGTTCGATTAACGAAGCAGAAGGAGGTTGAAGCTTAAATGAGATCGAAGAAACCTCCTATGTCGGCTTCCACGATTGTACTTCAGATTGTGATGGTCATTATTGCGCTGATTTTCCTGGCGCCCTTTTACTTCCTGCTGGTGAACTCGGTCAAATCGCTGGGCGATATTATGGTCGACGCGGCCAACTGGCCAACCGCCTTTCACTTTGACAACTACAGCAAGGCTTGGGAAATGACCCGCTTCCCGGAAGCGTTCGTGAATTCCGTCATCATTACGGTCATCAGCAACCTGATCATCGCCCTGTTGAGTGCGATGGCGGCTTACCGAATGGTTCGGTCCAATACGAGATTCAATCAAATCGTGTTCATGCTGTTCGTATCGGCCATGGTCATTCCGTTCCAATCCATAATGATTCCCTTGCTGCAGGTCATTAACTTCCTGGGTGTTAACAACAGTATCGTGGGTTTGATTCTCAGTTATCTGGGACTCGGCATCCCGTTGTCGGTCTTCCTATTCCACGGTTTCGTGAAAGGTATTCCGCTTGAAATCGAGGAGGCCGCCACGGTCGACGGAGCTTCTCCGTTCAGAGTATTTGGCCGTATCGTTTTGCCTATGCTGAAACCTATGATGGTGACGGTCATTATCCTGAACTGTCTGTGGGTCTGGAACGACTACCTGCTGCCATCCTTGATCCTGCAAAGTCCGGAACTGCGGACCATTCCGCTTGCGACCTTTGCCTTCTTCGGGCAGTATTCGAAGCAGTGGGATATGGCGCTGCCAGCGCTCGTGCTGGGCATCACGCCGATTATCATCTTCTTCCTGTCATTACAGAAGTACATTGTTGAAGGCGTCGCTGCCGGCTCCGTTAAGGGGTAATGGCAGCCTGGCTTCTCCCAAATCGGTTTTCCCATCTTTATATATAAACAATACTAGGGGGTAGTAAAGATGAACAAAATGAAATTATCTCTCGTGATGCTGCTGGCTTTTTCGCTGCTGCTTGCGGCTTGCGGCGGCAAGTCGGAGGAAGGTCAGGGCGGAAGCTCGGATGGAGCTTCCGGCGAAGTTAAGACGGTTAAGATTTTCCAATTCAAAACCGAGATCGTGGACGGCCTGAATGAACTCAAGGTTGAATTCGAGAAGGAATATCCGAACATCAAGCTTGATATTCAAACAGTAGGCGGCGGCGCTGACTACGGTGCAGCACTGAAAACGAAATTCGCATCCAACGATGCGCCTGATATTTTCTCCAATGGCGGCGACGCCGAGATGGAGATGTGGATCGACCGCCTGGAGGATCTGTCCGATCAGCCTTGGGTGAACGATCTGGTGGACATGGCAAAAGAGCCGATGACCAAAGACGGTAAAGTATACGGTATGCCGATGAACCTTGAAGGCTGGGGTTACATCTACAATAAAGATTTGTTTGAGCAAGCAGGCATTACCGAGCTTCCTAAAACCTATGCCCAACTGGAAGATGCTGCGAAGAAGCTGGAAGCGGCAGGCATAACTCCTTTTGCGAACGCTTACCAGGAATGGTGGTTGATCGGTAACCAAGGCATTAACCCGGCGTTTGCCCAGCAGGATGACCCAAATGCTTTTATCCAGGGCTTGAACGACGGCACGCAAAAATTTGCGGGCAATGCGAAGTTCGAAGAGTGGGCCAAGCTGATGCAGCTGACATTGGATCACGGGAACAAAAATCCGCTGACCACCGATTACAATACGGCCATTTCCCTGCTGGCTACGGGCAAAACAGCCATGATGCAGAACGGCAACTGGGCCCAAACCGAGATTGATGCCATCAATCCGGACCTGAATCTTGGCTACCTGCCGATGCCGCTTGGCGACAATGCGGAGCTAAATGACAAGCTGAACGTAGGGGTACCTGCGAACCTGGTCATCAACAAGGATTCCGCATCGAAGGAAGAAGCGAAGATCTTCCTTAACTGGTTTGTCACATCCGATATCGGTAAAGAGTACATCGTCAAAAAATTCAAATTCATCCCGGCCTTGAAGACAATCGAAGCAACACCTGAGGATATGGGCGATCTGGGTTCAGCCGTGTGGGAGTACGTACAAGCTGGCAAAGTACTGCCAAGACAATCCGCAAAGTTCCCTGACGGTGTAGCCCAGGAATTCTCCGGCGCGATGCAGGCCTTCTTCGCAGGCAAATCCGATGCGAACAAGATGCTTGAGGATATGCAGACATCCTGGGATAGTCTGAAAAAGTAAGGAGCAACGCTCTAATCCAAGTTAGCTAATCGTTCATAAGAGGTATGATCCCTGTCCGGCATGACATGGGATGGTGCCTCTTTTCTTTAAGATTCAAAGTACGTCGATAGATACGATTTTCTTAGCTAAAGAACGATGAAGGAGGCAATTCGATGATTAATCAACATTTCCCTAAGATATGGTATGGCGGGGACTATAATCCCGAGCAATGGGATAAGGCAACGATGGAAGAGGACCTGCGGATGTTTGAATTGGCCGGTGTTGATGTGGCTACCCTCAATGTATTCTCCTGGGCCAGAACGCAGCGTGATGAGAACAGCTATGATTTCACGTGGCTTGATGAAATGATGGATCGGCTGGCTGAGGAGCAGGTTCATGTCTGCTTGGCAACCAGCACGGGGGCGCATCCGGCTTGGATGGCCAAGAAATACCCGGACATCCTGCGTGTTGACTACGATGGACGCAAACGCAAATTCGGCGGTCGTCATAATTCATGTCCGAACAGTCCGACGTATCGCAAATATTCGGTGCTGATGGCGCGTAAGCTGGCTGAGCGTTACAAGGATCATCCAGCACTGGTCATCTGGCACGTCTCGAATGAGTACGGCGGGTATTGTTATTGCGACAACTGCGAGCAGCAGTTCCGCGTCTGGCTGAAAGAGCGTTACGGGACGCTCGATAAGTTGAATGCCGCATGGAATACCGGCTTCTGGGGTCATACCTTTTACGAGTGGGACGAGATTGTGGTACCGAACGCGCTCAGTGAAGAATTCGGCGGAAACCGGACCTTCTTCCAAGGGATATCACTGGACTATCGACGTTTCCAATCTGACAGCCTGCTGGCATGTTATCGGTTGGAGAAGGAAGAACTGAAGAAGGTTACGCCGCATATTCCGGTCACCACCAATCTGATGGGATTTTATCCGGAGCTGGATTACTTCGAGTGGGCGAAGCACATGGATGTGGTATCCTGGGACAACTATCCTGCGATTGATACGCCGGTAAGCTTTACGGCGATGGCGCATAATCTGATGCGCGGACTGAAAAGTGGACAGTCGTTCATGCTGATGGAGCAGACGCCGAGCGTTCAAAACTGGTCGCCATACAATTCCGCCAAACGGCCCGGCGTGATGAGATTGTGGAGTTATCAGGCCATAGCCCATGGGGCAGATACAATCATGTTCTTCCAGCTCCGCCGTTCCGTGGGGGCATGCGAGAAGTTCCACGGCGCATTGATTGAGCATGTGGGACATGAGCATACCCGGGTCTTCCGGGAATGCGCGGAGCTGGGGCACGAGCTGCAGCAGCTCGGAGATAAGCTGCTAGACTCCCGATCGGACGCCAAAGTAGCGATTATGTATGATTGGGAAAATCGTTGGGCGCTGGAGCTGTCAAGCGGACCTTCCAAAGCCCTGAACTACGTGGATGAGGTTCATAAGTATTATGATGCGCTGTATCAGCTGAATATCCAGACCGATATCATCAGCTTCGAGGAGGACCTGAGCAAGTACGATGTGGTGATTGCCCCCGTGATGTATATGGTGAAGCCGGGCGTTGCCCAGCGCGTGGAGCAGTTTGTATCCCGGGGCGGAACCTTTGTGACGACCTTCTTCAGCGGCATCGTCAATGAGCATGATCTGGTGACCCTGGGAGGTCATCCCGGCGAACTGCGCAAGGTGACTGGCATCTGGGCCGAGGAGATCGATGCCCTGCTTCCCGGGCAGCAAAATCAGATCCATATGAAGCAGGATTGGGGATCACTGCGTGGAAGTTATCCATGTGGAATTTTGTGCGACGTCATCCATGTGGAGACGGCAGAGATTCTGGCTGAGTACGGATCCGACTTCTATAAAGGCACTCCTGTTCTAACGAAGAATGCGTTTGGCGAAGGGCAGGCCTATTATGTAGCGAGCAGTCCGGATTCGCAGTTCCTGCAGGCATTTCTTGCTAATCTGTGCGAAGAACAGGGTGTGAAGCCGCTGCTGAATACACCTGCCGGGGTAGAGGTGGTGGAACGGGTGAAGGATGGGAACTCCTACTTGTTCATCATGAACCACAATGCCGAAGAGATGACGTTTGATGCAGGTTCTGCCAATCAATTCGATCTTCTGGGCAGCCGGCAGATTTCAGGCCATGTCACGATTCCGGGAAGGGACGTCATGATTCTGGAACGGACGACCGCCGTAGGGTCTTAAAACGGACCATGGAGATTTAACTCGGACCTTGGGTTAGGGGGCAAAAAGCAGTGAGTATACATTTTCATGAAGATCTGGGGATATTCCATCTCCAGAGCGAGCGGTCAAGTTATGTGATTGAGCTTGTGCGGGGCGTCTATCCAGCGCATGCCTATTGGGGGCGGCGGATTCGCGATCACCGCATCGGCGGATTGCTGGAACGGAGGGGAAGAGCATCCTTTTCACCGTCGCCGTTTCGCGAGGATGCATCCTTTTCTCTGGACAGTTTGCCACAGGAATACCCGGGCTACGGCAGCGGCGATTTCCGGCAGCCTGCGTACCAGGTACAGCTGGCTAACGGGACCACGGTCACCGAAGCGGAATATGTCCGTCACCGGATCTACAGCGGCAAACCGAAGCTGGAAGGCTTGCCTGCCGTATACGCGGAACAGGATGCTGAGGCGGATACGCTGGAGCTGGAACTGCTGGATCGGGTAAGCGGATTGACGATTTATTTGTCTTATACGGTCATGAATGCGTTCGATGCCATTACGCGTTCCGTGTCCTTCCGTAATAACAGCAAGGAGAACATCACCCTGCTGCGGGCTATGAGCGCCAGCGTGGATATGAATCATAGCCGTTATGACCTTCTGCATCTCCATGGAGCATGGGCGAGAGAGCGCCATGTGCAGCGCAGAAGATTATCCCCCGGCATGCAGGGGATTGAGAGCCGGAGGGGTTCAAGCAGCCACAACCACAATCCGTTTCTTGCGCTGCTGTCCGAAGGCGCCGGCGAAGAGCACGGTGAGGTGTATGGCTTCAGCCTTGTATACAGCGGCAGCTTCTCAGCACAGGTTGAGGTGGATCATTACGAAACCGCCCGGGTTACGATGGGATTGAATCCGTTTGATTTTTCCTGGCTGCTGGAGCCGGGACAATCGTTCCAGACGCCGGAAGCAGTGATGGTTTTTTCGGCGGAAGGCTTGGGCGGCATGTCCAGACGCTATCATAAGATGTACCGTTCAAGGCTGAGCCGGGGGCAATTCCGGGATGCTACGCGCCCAGTGTTGGTTAACAACTGGGAAGCGACCTACTTTAACTTTAATGCGGATAAAATCGAACAAATCGCCAGCGTCGGACGGGATCTCGGCATCGAGTTGTTTGTGCTGGATGACGGATGGTTCGGCAAGCGAAATGACGATACGACTTCCCTCGGAGATTGGGTCGTTGACAAGAACAAGCTGCCGGAAGGCCTTGAGGATCTCGTGAAGCGGGTTCGCGATCTGGATATGCAGTTCGGTTTGTGGTTTGAGCCGGAGATGATTTCGCCGGATAGCGATCTGTACCGTCAGCATCCGGACTGGTGCCTGCATGTGGAAGGACGCCGGCGAACGGAAGGCAGACAGCAGCTGATCCTGGACTTCTCCCGTGAGGAAGTAGGCGATGCGGTGGCCGATATGGTTCGGAGCATTCTGCAAAGTGCGCCGATCACCTATGTGAAATGGGACATGAACCGGAATATGACGGAGATCGGGTCGGCTGCGCTGCCGCCTGAGCGCCAGCGGGAAACGGCCCACCGTTATATGCTGGGATTGTATCGGGTGATGGAGCAGCTGACGACGGAGTTCCCGCATATTTTGTTTGAGAGCTGCTCCGGCGGTGGCGGACGCTATGATCCGGGGATGCTGTATTACATGCCCCAGACGTGGACAAGCGATAACTCCGATGCCGTCAGTCGATTGAAGATTCAATACGGAACGAGCCTTGCGTATCCGCTTAGCTCCATGGGAGCCCATGTGTCCGCCGTTCCGAATCATCAGGTGCACCGGCATACTTTGCTGCGTACGAGAGGTCATGCGGCGATGTCGGGCAATTTCGGATATGAGCTGGACCTGACAGCCTTCAGTGAGCAGGAGAAGGAAGAGGTCCGCGAGCAGGTGAAGCTGTATAAAGAGATTCGGCATCTGGTACAGTTCGGGGATTTCTACCGCCTTCGGAATCCGTTCGAAGGGAACGAAGCTGCCTGGACCATCGTCTCCGAGGACCGCTCGGAAGCGGTGCTTTATTACTTCCGCATCTTAAGCGAGGCGAATGAGCCGATTGTGTGGCTGCGTACGGCGGGGCTGGATCCGGAAGGGGATTATCAGTGCGTGGAGGATGGAAACATCTACGGTGGGGACCGACTGATGAATGCCGGATTGGCTATTCCCGCGATGCATGGGGATTTCCAGAGCTTTATCTGGAGGTTCAAACGAGTGTGAGCTGAATAAAACCAAAAGAACCGCCAGATATGCAACAACTCTGGCGGTTCTTGCTGTTTCATGCCGGCTGCCCTCAGGTTGCCGTGATCGAATAAGTGCCCCGGTCCGTTGTGAGCACCACTTGACGGTCTTGGATGTCCGCAGCCGTTAACCCGTCCAGTCCGATGACAAAGGAATTGCTTGGCAGCGGGGCTTCATGGCCGGCGGTGATGACCACGCCGGGGCCGTGGAGCAGGAGCGCATGGCGGTCTCCATAACCGTCGATGGACTGCTCTTGATGCAGCTGGTGTTCAAATCGTTCCAGCTGTATTTCAATCTGGTCCTGATCCTTCTCTTCTTGCTTGGATATGTGCAGGGTGTGATTGCTTTTGGATTGAAGCCAATGGGTGACCTCTTCGATCGATGGATTCATCATGAACACCTTCCTTGATTTTAGGGTGGCTTCAAATAGTCTGTCCATGAAGCCATAACCTTATTTCAAATTCATGGAGTTCCTTCGTCAGAATCATATGAAAAATTAACGCTGATCAAACCCTCTTCATCTATTTACGTGTTAAGATAGTTTAATAATATGGAACAATCGCATGATACATAAGGAGGCGCTATGAGCAAGAAATGGTATTATGTTCTCGCCATCCTGTTCGTAGCCTGCAGCTGGGTCGGGAATGTCTGGTATTATGAAGCCAACCAACTGGGAAGAACCGTATTCCTTGAGCATCATGTGGAAACAAGGGAAGGGGGAGGCAGTGTATTTGACTTGTATTATGTAGAGGACAAAAGAGCAGACAAGACGCTAAGCTCCATCCGGATCGAAGGTTATCCCGAACAGATCGTAACGCCATACCCTCAATATGCTGAGTATCAGAGACAGTGCCTGGGAAAAATGATGGTGAATTTAAATAAACCCGCCCCGGGGAAAGAAGGGGCAGGAGAGCAGAGGAAGGAGCCGGTTCTCGTTCGAGAGATTACCGCCCTTTACTCTGATGGAACCTCGGAACAAGTGGATATCGGAGAGATTTACGTATGGCCTGGCGTATATGATCAGGAAGATCAAGATCCGATATCAGGGACGTCCGGCGGATCCTCTTCCGATAACTCGGGCTACGAATCTGCCGTCGTGAGTCGGCCGCTTCAGTTAACGGCGTTCTCCTCCAAATTGCTCGATATCGCAGAGGATGGAGATCTCCGAATCTTTGTCGACATTTCCAGACAAATACCGGGTACTAGTTACCGGTCTCAACCTTCGGAAGCGCACATCGAGTTAAGAGGTGAACCTATCAATGAGATTCAGCTTCCATTCCAGATTAATAAAGGAGATTCCATTAGAATCAGCCACCAATTTGATATGTCGCTTGAGAAGAGCATGCAGGTATATCAGTTGATATTAAGAACCACCTTTTTGGAGGACGGCCGTCGCTTTTGGTATGGAGATACGATGATTCCTTATCATCCAAGTCCGACGGATCGAGAAATGACGGAATTTGTTCGGGAAAGCAGGAGGAAACCATGAGAAGCGCTTGTTATCGCATCGTGTGGGGGCTGCTGCTTGTACTTGTCGACTTTAAGCTGGAAACGGTGGATATGTTGCCGGATATGCTGGGATACCTGTTGATTGCTTCGGGATTATGGAGGCTTCAGGCGTTGAACGGATATTTTAAGGCAGGGCATCTATCCGCTTGGCTGCTGCTGATCTGGTCGGTTCTTTCATTATTCTGGTTTCCTGAGGTGAAGACAGGCGGCGTGCCTATGCAATCGGTAGAGGAGCTGCTGATTCAACTGCCTGCCATCTGCTTGCATATGGTATTGATTTTCGGAATCTGTAGAGGCATTCAAGCCAATTCCGCAGGTGCCGAATCCGGACTGGATCATAAGGCTCGCTTTCGGGGGCACTTGTTTATGGCCGCGCAGCTGCTATGGCTTATCGCCTACCCGTTCATTTTAAATCTGGATTCGGGCGATATGATCCCTGTGATTTTTATGTGCTCGCTCGTAGTGATGGTTGCCGAGATCGCGGTTATGCTTCTGGTCAGGCTTGCCGGACGGGAATGGGCAGAGGGAACAGAATAAATCCAAAGATCTCAGTCCGAAATAGCTAACGGAGTTTAAACAAAGTTTAACTGTTATCTTTGCTGGGATGATAAACAATCGTAACTCCCAGCTGGTTATATGTTTCTTCGGTGTAGTGGTGATCCGGACAATGCTTGATCGTAGCCATGTCTTCCTGTCTGGAGATCAGCTTCTGCTCGCAGTCAGGGCAACGGTCCTGGAAGAGGAATTTCAGCTTATTCAACATGATCACCACATACCTCCTTAATTTCCGATATAAATACTTGGTTTTATTATAAATCAACAATGGGGTACATTCAATAGCAATGTGCGCGGTCACGATATTAAATTGAACGGAGATCGATCACCTTGATAGTGCAACTTGTAGTTATGATCTTTATAGGTATCATCGGTTCTTTTTTCTCAGGATTGCTGGGAATTGGCGGGGCGATTATTAACTTTCCTTTGCTGCTCTATGTTCCTTCCTGGTTTGGACTGGAGGCCTTTACCTCCAAGGAGGTGGCGTCCATCAGCATGCTGCAGGTATTTTTCGCCTCATTGTCAGGCATGATCACCAACCGGATGAGTTCGCGAGGCGGTGAGTCGTATTTTCACAAGCCATTGGTCATTCAGATGGGGGTAAGCACCCTGGTTGGCAGTCTGATCGGGAGTCTGTCCTCGATGCTGATGACAAGTGGTATGATTAACGTGATCTACGGTTTTCTGGCGGTTATCGCGGTGTTATTGATGATTGTGCCGACCCGGGCAACCATGGAAAATAGGTCGGTTAACGAGGTGACCTATCATTCAGGGATTGCGATGGGAGCCGCCTTTATCGTCGGCGGCATTGCGGGGATTGTCGGCGCTGGAGGTGCCTTTATCCTGATACCCATCATGCTGACGATTCTTAAGATACCGACACGGATAACCATCGCATCCTCGCTCGCGATCGTTTTTCTGTCTGCGGTCGGGGGTGTCATTGGCAAAATCGCCTCGGGCGACATTCCGATCTGGCCGTCCCTGTTCGCGGTTGCCGGAAGCTTGATGGGTGCTCCCATCGGCGCCATCATCAGTCGCAAGATGAACGTCCGACTGCTGAGGTATGCCTTGGCGATTCTCATTGCAGTTACGGCCGTGAAGATCTGGATCGATATTTTAGGGTAAGTAAAGAAGTAGAACCTTATTCATCATAGGGAAGAGGAGGAGATCAAGCATGAGAATCAATCAGCTAGGATCTTCGGAATTGTATGTAAGCGAAATCGGGCTGGGCTGTATGTCACTGGGTACAGATGAGGGACAAGCCGTAAAGCTTATCCACGAAGCGCTGGACCGGGGCGTGAATTTTCTGGATACGGCGGACCTGTACGACAAAGGCCGTAACGAGGAACTGGTAGGCATAGCGGTTCAAGGTCGGCGCGAGGATGTGATCATCGCCACCAAAGTCGGCAACCGTCGTGTACCGGGTAAGGATGGCTTGGTATGGGATCCTTCCAAGGACTACATCAAATCCGCTGTCAAGGATAGTCTTCGCAGACTCGGCACGGATTATATCGATCTGTATCAGCTTCATGGGGGGACGCTTGATGATCCGATTGACGAGACGATTGAAGCTTTTGAAGAGCTGAAGCGGGAAGGGTGGATTCGATACTACGGCATCTCGTCCATCCGGCCGAACGTCATCCGCGAGTATGTCGCAAAATCCAATATCGTCAGCGTCATGAGTCAGTACAGCATCTTGGACCGGAGACCGGAGGAAGAGGTGCTCGATCTCCTTGCTGAGAACGGAATATCCGCCATTGCACGGGGACCCGTTGCCCGCGGCATATTGTCGGACCGCGGACAAGCCAAAGCCGAGAAGGGCTATCTGGATTACAACAAAAATGAGCTGCTTGATATACTCAAGAGGCTTGAAGAGGTTGGCCCTGGCAAGGATCTGTCCCATTTGGCTATTCGATATGCTGTGGCCCATGCCGCTGTTGCCTGCACCTTCCCTGGAGCTAGCTCGCTTGAACAGCTGCTGCATAACTTGGCGGCGGGAAATAAGGAAGAGTTATCGCCGCAGGACATCCAATCGATCCAGGCGATCAGTCGCGCCAACCAATATGAGGCTCATCGGTAAGGATCGATGCGATAAGCACGTGAATGATCCATCCCGTTAATCTTTTGCGGCATGAAATATTTATGTCCTGAAGGTTTACGGATGAACCGCATCTTCGCATGTTATAATAACTGAATAAGAGCCTGACATCAGGTGAATATAGATCATGCCCGCAATCCGCTTAAAGGATCACGGGCTTTTTTGTACCTTATAAAATGAATTGATGTCAAAACGTTGGAAATGCCAAACTTTTTAAGACGATGGTTCGTTCCAAGTAACGTAAACCGCGCGGCTTATGCCATAATCGTTAATGGTGAAAGGATTCTAGAATGATTACCATTGAGCATTTATCAAAAACCTATCGCAAGGGTGCATGGGCGCTCTTGGATGTTTCTCTACAATTGGATACAGGCATGACCGGTCTGCTGGGCCCCAATGGCGCCGGCAAAACAACGCTGATGCGCATTCTGGCGACATTATTGTCGCCGACCTCCGGCCAGGTGAGAGTGAACGGGATATCGATTGGACGGCCGGAGGAGATTCGGCAGATGATCGGGTATTTGCCGCAGCATTTTCACATTTACCCGCAGCTTACCGGACGAGATTATCTGGATTATGTGGCGGCCATGAAAGGGATCAAGGAACGGAGTGCCAGACAGAAGGAAATCTCCAGGCTGCTCGAGATGGTTAATCTCCAGGGGAAGGCTGATAAAAAAGTACGTACTTACTCCGGGGGAATGAAGCAGCGGCTGGGTATTGCCCAAGCGTTATTGGGAACACCAGATATCTTGATCGTTGACGAACCGACATCCGGGCTGGATCCTCAGGAGCGTGTCCGGTTCCGCAATGTGTTAACCCGCTTTAGCATCGACCGGACGGTCCTGCTATCCACCCATATTGTCGCCGATATTGAGAGCAACTGCCGTCGTATCGCAGTCATGAACAAGGGGAGACTGTCCATGAACGGCAGTCTGGCTGAACTGCAGGCATGCGGGAAGGGACAAGTGTGGGAAGCGGTGATGAGTCCGGATGAATTTGCCTTGATTGATCCCATGTCCGTCGTGTCTACCCGAACCGTTCCGGAAGGCGTCCTGTGCCGGTTTATCGGCCAAACGGCCCCGGTTGCAGGGGCGTTTCCCGCGGATCCGACGCTGGAGGATGGATATCTGAGCCTGCTGCGGAGGGATCGTCATGCATAAATGGTGGAGGCATAGTCTCCTTGAGCTTAGGCTTTTGTTCGGTAATCCCTTGTTTGCCTCCCTTCCGATCATCTATGCGATTCTATTCATCATTATGATGCTGCAGGCGGCAAGCGGCAATGGACCGAACCATAATCTGTACACGGCGGCCTATTCATTCCACATGCTGGGTCATACGATGACCCTGGGTCCGGCTATGCTAATTGGCATCTTGTCTATTCGACGGGATGTTCGCCGTAGGTCCTTTGAATGGAATCACAGCTTGCCTGTGTCTTTCTTTACCTTGTTGTCGTCGAAATATGTGGTCAGTTTGTTGTACTTTTCCCTGTTCACGTTGTCGACGTCGGTTATATTCTATATCCTGTCGGTTAGCCAGGGGATAGCCGGTGATATTGCGATGATGCATACCATGCAATTTGCGGTGCAGTACGAGGTTTCCTATATGGTGACACTCGCGCTCGCCATGCTCCTTGGGGCAAGCATTCCGAACCGGATTGTTTATTTGATCGGTTTCTGTGCATGGATGTTTGGAACATTTTTCATGGAAATTTATATCATCACCGAATTAAGATGGATGCCGGCTCAAGTGTTTCACCTCAACCAATTCTTCCTTCAATCCAATCGCTTTGAATATGAGAATTGGGGGTACGGTCTGTTTAGGGAAGATTTAATGAGTTCCCGGTGGTTCGTGCTTGCCTTTACTTTCCTGCTGCTAACGGTGTGTTTGTTCTTGTTAAACCGTAAGCGGCCTACGATGCTGCGGAAAGCGGGATGGCTCGCCGTGCTGGGGGCTGCCGTATTGACGGTAGCCGCAGCCGTACCCTACGGCACACTATGGGCGGATCGATATGCCCAATTTGATGCGAAGCTGGGAGACCCCACGGTTTCTTATGTCGATGACCCTGACAATATATCCTTCTTTCATGTTTCTTCTTATGATATCAAGCTGAAACGACTGTCAAACGATGAGCTTCGCGTGACGGCGAAGCTAACGATACCCGCCTCCGAATTATCAGGCATGAGGCAGCTTCCCTTAACCCTGAACCGGATGTTCGAGCTTGAGCGTGTCCAACTCCAGGGCATTGACGCTCCCTATCGCAGACAGGGAGAGCGGATATCGGTAAGGATGGTTGGCGATGCCAAGGGAAGGGACATTCAAGCCGAGCTGGAATATAGAGGCAAGGTCATGGACTTTATGGCTGGGTACTCCCGTGAGGAATTTTCGGTTTACAGTGTGGGGCCCGAAGTTAAGCTGGATGGATATATCGCTTGGTATCCGCTTCCCGGTCATCAGCATGTATATTTAAAGAGTGATAACGGAGACGGTCCTCCGGAATACGTTTATTTAGGCTGGGAATTTGGCCGGATGCGTTATTCTTTCGGCGAGATGAAGCTGGAGGTCGAAGGTTATCCGGGACCCTTGTATACGGGGATGCAGGAGCTGGAACGAAGGCCCGGCTACCAGCGGTTCGAGGGTAGGGAGATCGAGCAGAATATCTCCCTGTACGGAGGTCAGTTTTGGAAGGAAATCCACCAGGTTGATCTCCCGATCACAATCGTGACAACGCCATATCTGGAGAAAACATCCGTATCGATGCTGCAGGATATGAAAAAGAAGTATGACTATTTTTCCAAGTGGGTACCCGAGTTCAAAAGCAACGTCGACAAGATTTTATATTTGGGTCACGGTTTTAATAATCCCCGGGTGCACCATCGTCTGATTCTGTCCTCGAACCAGTACACATATAACTTCATGAATCTGCCTGGCGAATGGATGAACTCCGTTCTGTTCGGCAACCAGGAGGGGTTCAATTATTATTTTGAGCATCCAGAGCAGGATGTGCGCGGCAAGATCAGCAGTCTTTTCTGGTATGTGTATTACGTGGAGGAGAAAGGGCTTAGTGATAAACAACTGAGATCCGCATACGGAAACCTTCGGTCGGTACAGCAACTGTTGTTCAAGAATGGGGACGGGGATGATCCTCAAAATAAATTAGGCATGGGTATGGCTAAGCAAGTCAGAAGGGCGTTGGAAGAAGGCAGAGGGAATCAGGTCAAAGAGCTGCTGGTTCATTTTTACCAACAAGGGCTGATGCTTCCCGATACCGAACGAAATTCGTACTTAAGCCCGGAGAGCCCGATTACGTATAAAGAGTGGCAGCAAAAATGGGATGCCATGATGAATGTCAAATAATGACGACTATGCACCTGCACACGGTCGGTTATAATTGAGAAATAGATATAGTGGGAAGATTAGAATGCACATAGAAAGGGGGGGAAGGCATGATTTCCGATCAGCAGCTGTCCGAACGCATGGCTGCCGGCGACCAGGAAGCGTTTGAAATGTTGGTGACGAGGTACCATGGTCCGCTGCTCAGTTATACGACCCAGAGGCTGGCCGATAGGCAAAAAGCCCAGGATATCGTTCAGGAAACGTTTATCCGGCTCATTCGGCATCTGAAGCAGCACGGCACGCTGGAACATGTTCGCTCCTGGCTTTACCGCGTGGCTCTGAATATGTGCAAGGATTATTGGAAAAGCGCATCTTATAGGTCTGAAGGTCTTGCGGGTGAGGAGATGCCGGATGCATACGACCCTGCACCCGGCGCGGAGGAACTTGTGGAAAGACAGGAAACCTCACTGGAGATTGCAGCATCTCTGGAGAGCCTGCCCGATATACAACAGGAAGTCATATCTCTTCGATTCTTTCATGATCTGAAGCTGCAGGAAATCGCCGACCTGGTCGACCTCCCCCTAAGTACGGTGAAAACGCATTTATATAACGGCTTGAGAAAGCTGAAGAAAACATTATCGATGGAGCATTCCGATTTGGTTCCCGTCCGTTCGTCCCGAAGGACACGGGAGAAAAGCCCTCAGGAACAGGTTCGGAACCGCTCCAAGTCGGAAGAATCGGATTCGCAGAGCAAAGTAAAAGAAAGTGAGGTGTACCTCCATGGATCATCCATTCGATAATGAATTGAGAAGACTTGAAGACGAGCTTCGTGGCCCGCTCAGACGCGCTGCTCTTCCATCGCCGTCACCGGATGAGACGGCGCAGCTCATTGCGTCTCTTCAGGGAGAGTTCAATCAGCTCAGGATTGAGCCCGAGTCCCCCAAGCTGGATTTTAATCCGCAGGTCGACCCGCCCTCATTAAAACAGATTCTTCGGAGTCAGATCCGATTGAACCAAAGATCCATTCTGCTCACAGCAGGCGCGGTATTCTGCATGTTGGTTCTACTGATCGATCCGGAGTATCCACTGGATCAGTTTGCCGGATTGCCCGGCGGCATTTTCCCGTTGATCACCCCTTTGCTGCTGATTGTATCGATGCTGTTCAGCAGCCGAACCTGGGATAAAGGAATGCGGGCTGTGGAGACCCTAACTCCATATCCACCGGCGCTTGTGTTGTATACCCGTCTGCTGCTTGTGACTGGCATCGTCATCGGAATGGCCTTGCTGAGTACCCTCGCGCTCGGGCTGCGATCCATCCAGGCGGAAAGCTCTCGCTTTTTATTCGGACCCTTTATTCTGGAGTGGATGGGAATTCTGCTGGTGACGGGAGGGGCTGCGATGTATATGCTGTTTCGCAAAGGCATGGTTGTCTCACTGATCTCGGCCGTCCTGGTCTACGGAATGTGGATCGTAATTCAGGGACAAATCGTGGATCACGGCGTTTCGATGAGCGGTAAAATGATGACGGACGTGGCCTTGCTTGTTATCGGAGTGATTCTGCTCGTCTCTTCCTACGGACGCAGCTTGAAGCTGAACGGAGCTTGGAGAATGGCGAATGATTAGGCTTGAAGGACTGGAACGCCAAGCGGGTACGTACCGGCTTGAAATCGACAAAGCGGAGATTCACTCCGGCCTGAACCTTATCGTCGGGGCGAACGGGGCTGGGAAAACCACCCTGATTGAGCTGTTGACCACGCTCCAGGCACCCGATGCAGGCGAAATTCTGTACAGCGGGCGCAGGGCAGGAGATCATTTGCCGTTGATCCGCAGTCAAATCGGATATGTTCCGGCGGATATCGAGCTGTATGGGGATATGAAGGTCGGCAAGCTGCTGACCTATATGGCAGAATTAAAGGGCATCTATAACCCTGAGGCCATTGACAGGCTGATGACGGACTTTCGATTGGAGCCCTTCCGCAAGAGCAAGGTCAAGAATTTGTCACAAGGGGTGCAGCGGCGCATTGCCGTCGTGCAGGCGCTGCTGGCTTCACCTTCTTTTCTATTCCTCGATGAGCCTTTAAACGGCATGGACGCTGAGGAACGCAAATTCCTTATCACGTATTTGACTAAATACGCCAGAGGCCGAATGGTGATCGTGGCCGCCCATGAGCTGAACGAGTGGGAAGAGGCGGTAGATACCGTGATATGGATACACCGCGGTCGCATCCGGTATATCGGTTCACCGACCCAGTGGAAACTGAATGTGGCCTCCAGCTCCAGCGTCTGGGAAGGCGAAATCGATCTGGAAGCCTTCGAGCGGATACCGCAGGAGCTGCTGATTCATTTTCAAATGACGGAACATCATATGAGAGTAAGGCTGATGGGGAAAAAGCAGCCGGGTCCCGAATTTGTGGAGAAGGCGCCTACGCTGGAGGATACCTTTTTCCTACATATGAACGCTTTAGCTAGACGCGGCTGAAAATAGTTTGGATCTTGGGAAATCATCGCCCTTATTATGGGCGATGATTTTTGCGTTTCGTCCGTTGGAAAGAAAGCGCCTACTTGGTCGTGTTTCCTTTCCTATGCCTCCAATTATAGATCCACGAGGCAACCATGGTGGAAGGCAAAAACATAATTTGCGTGTTGTAGTGTAGCTGTTCTTCTTGAAACGACATCTTGTTGTAATACGTTTCCTGATCGACCCCTCGCTTCCGGGGATCATTCTTTAACGCTGCAATATAGCGGTACTGCACGGGAATCATAAACAGGAATCCGGCGACTAGAACACTTCCAACAATCCACCACTCAGAATTCATAAGTACACCCTCCTAAAGATTATCGTTTATGGAAAATCATATTAATATTTAATACGTATTTAACCTCGGTAAGGATTCAACTTTTTATATTAACGATGCTCACTTTATTTATCGAAAGCCAATCATCCCTTTCGGAACAGGGTAAGGAAGGGTAGGCACGGTATGCGTATAGGTTGAACAGCGGCGTAATCGTGGCCTGCATGCAGGATTTCGAAGGGAGCGAGAGGAATGGGGAGCATAGGGATTCAAGGGATAGAGAAAGTAGCGTTGGTGACAGGCGCTGGAGCTGGAATTGGACGGGGGATTGCCAAGGTTTTGGCTGAAAAAGGATATCGGCTGGCGATGACCTACCATTCGAGTAAAGATGGAATAGTGGACATAGCAGAGGATATTCGTCATATCTATGGCAAGACGCCTCTTATTATTCAAAGCGATTTGACCGTTCGCAGTGAAGCGGAGAATACGATACGAAAGACGATAGAGGAATTTGGCCGGATCGATCTGTTGGTGAACAATGCGGGGATCGGCCTATATGACGAGCTCACGGAGCTTGAAGAGGACGCGCTGGACATGACGGTTCATCTCGATTTTCGAGCACCAATGCTGCTTAGCAAATATGCTGTCCGGGAGATGATCGCCCAGGGAATTCCGGGAAATATCATCTTCATCACGTCCTCCCGGGGAGAGAGAGCCTATCCCAAGGATAGCATTTACGGCGGCATGAAGGCAGCGCTTATACGTGCTGCACAATCGCTAGCGCTCGAGTGGGCTCCGCATGGCATCCGCGTAAACTGCGTGGCACCGGGAGCGACTGTTCACAAGCCGGACCAATCGGCAGAGGACGAACCGCTCGGCAGAAAAATCCCGCTGGGAAGGTTGGGCACGCCGTCGGACATCGGGGAAGCGATTGCTTGGCTCTGCTCAGATGCGGCATCCTACATTACCGGGATCAATCTCCGTATAGACGGCGGTTTAATCTTGCCGGGCATGCCGGAGGATACGTCCCCGGAAGCCGGATATGGATGGGGCAGGGTGTATGTAGCGGATGAGGAATAAGATGGTTTCCAGCTGCATGCAGAATAATTTATAATATTCCGATGAAATTAGTTGGTTATAACTCTTTTCAAATGCGGGAAAGTATGAGAGAATGGGAGAAATTATGAAGCCATAATACTTTCCATATGAAGAAAAGGGAGGAAACACCCATGTCAGAAGAACGCCAATTTTCCATTGAAACCTTAGCGGTTCACGCCGGTCAGGAGCTTGATCCGACCACATTATCCCGCGCAGTCCCTCTATATCAGACGACTTCCTACGGGTTTAAAGACAGTGAGCACGCAGCGAATCTGTTTGCGCTTAAAGAATTCGGCAACATTTACACGCGTATCATGAACCCAACCACGGATGTGTTTGAGAAGCGGATTGCAGCGCTTGAAGGCGGTGCCGGTGCACTGGCGACATCTTCCGGGCAGGCAGCCATCACCTTCTCCATTCTCAACATTGCGGGCGCAGGTGATGAAATTGTTTCTTCCTCGAGCTTGTATGGCGGTACTTATAATTTATTTTCCAATACGCTTGCGAAGCTGGGCATCAAGGTGCATTTCGTGGATTCCACGGACCCGGAAAATTTCCGAAAAGCGATCAATGACAAGACAAAGGCCGTGTTTGCCGAAACGATCGGCAATCCGCAGGGCAATGTGCTGGATGTGGAAGCTGTTGCGGCCATCGCGCATGAGAACGGCATTCCGCTTATCGTAGACAACACCTTTCCAAGCCCGTATTTGCTGCGACCGATAGAATATGGAGCAGATATCGTCGTTCATTCTGCGACCAAATTCATCGGCGGTCACGGGACCTCCATCGGCGGGGTTATTGTTGATAGCGGTAAATTCGATTGGACGGCAAACAATAAGTTCCCTGGATTGACGGAGCCGGATCCAAGCTATCATGGCGTTGTGTATACGGAGGCAGTAGGCCCGATTGCTTATATTATCAAAGCGCGCGTACAGCTGCTGCGGGATATTGGCGCATCGCTGTCTCCGTTTAATTCCTGGCTGCTGCTGCAAGGGCTGGAAACGCTGCATCTTCGCGTTGAGCGCCATAGCGAGAATGCGCTGAAGGTTGCCAAGTATTTGGAGAGTCACGAGGCTGTGGAATGGGTGAGCTATGCAGGGCTGCCGAGTCACCCTTCGCATGAGCTGGCGAAGAAGTACCTGCCGAAGGGCCAAGGCGCTATCCTGACCTTCGGCATCAAAGGCGGGGCAGCGGCAGGTCAGAAGGTGATCGAGAATGTGAAGCTGTTCTCCCACTTGGCTAACGTTGGGGATTCCAAGTCGCTTATCATTCATCCGGCCAGCACGACGCATCAGCAGATGACGGAAGACGAGCAGCTTACGGCGGGCGTAAATCCGGAATTGCTGCGTCTGTCGATCGGGACCGAGTCTATCGATGATATCCTATACGATCTGGAACAAGCTATTGCGGCAAGTCAGAAGTAAAGCTGTTATATATAGTTTTAATGACTTAGATATAGGGCACTTTCCTTTTTGGAGGAAGGTGCCTTTTGTTGTTTTACTCTGAGCGACTTGCCAGATGGGGTTAATCTCTCCTTACAGCTTGTAATAATCTGTTTCAGCCTAGAAGCAAGGCTCCTGTTTCTACTCTATTTGTTAGGGTACGTGGGAAGAAGGTTGGATGGACGTTTTCCGAATATCTTCATTAAGTAGGACTATTTTCATAGTTCAGAAACAGGTCGGATCCTGTCGGATCCTGTAGCTGATCGGCTGTTTTCGAGTTGAATAACTTGGCGACAAAAAAGTATAAATGAAAAATCTTAATAGATATTGACAATAAAATACATCTATGGGAGTATGAATTACATATATTAGTCATTTTATTATTTTAAGGCAAACTAATATAATGCTTCATCATTTTACAAAAAATTAACAAAAAAGAAAGAAGTGAGTATTGATTTGGGTAGCAAGGAACTGGAATTGAGTATCCCGCCTATTGTCGGATATCAGTATCTGGCATATCCCTTATGTACGGTACTTACACGAAATGAAGCGCTGCCTTGGTTTTACAGCAATTTCATTCACCTCTATTGTCATCAGGATTTTGACGGAGAGACCGCTTCACGCTCAGTGCCTATGACCTTTTACGGTGAAGATTTTATCCGCTGTCCATGGCTGATCACGCAAAAGCTGGAGCGCGATTACGTGCTCGATTCACCGCCTGGAATCATCGAATTTCTGATAAACAGTATCCGTTCAAACTATACGATCTCTCTTCATGTGGATGAGTTCTATATCCCTCGTAGACGAGTTTATCAACATACTCATTATGCTCACGATATTCTGGTTTACGGTTACGATGATGCGAGAAGGACGTTTCTTGTTCTCGGCTACGATGAAGAAATGCAGTTTCAGAAGACCGTGGTGCCGTACCATGAAATGGAGCAAGGGTTCCAAAACCTCGAATGGACGGACAACTATGAAGAACAAATCTACCTTTACAAGTTCAATAAATCGGGAAGCTACTGGCTAGATGCAGCGTTTATCAAAGAATCCCTGGAACAATATTTGGCGGGCAGCAATATTTCCTTGCGCAACCGGGGAACGGCGAATCCACTGGAGGCGGCATTCGGTGTCGATGTTTATGCTGCACTAATTCGCAATATGCCCGTACTTGTTCGTAAACGTGATATCCGGCCCATCCACATTCTGTGGGAACACAAGAAAATGATGGGGCTGCGGATCCAGTATTTATGTAATCAGGGACTTCTTTCACCGGATTTTACAGAATGCTTCCGGCCAATAGAAGAGCAGGCATATGCTTTGCGTCATTTGTTGATGAAATACGCCTTAACCGGAGACGAATGCATGTTGAAGCAAGGATTGAGCGAGATGACTCACATCATGGAAAGTGAAAAACGAATACTGGGAACCGTTTTGAATGCACTGGACCCTCGGGTGGTTTCCTAGTATCCGTAACTTATTCCGATTGGAGGTTATTTCTATGGAGGCATGCCAACTCTATCCACTGACACATCCGCAAAAACGAATTTGGTATGTAGAAAATATATACTCGGGTACGAGCATACATAACATCGGAGGACTCATCAAAATTTACGGCCCCGTCGATTTTTCCTTGCTGGAGGAAGCCATTAATCATTTCATTCGGCTCAATGATGCCGTCCGTATGCGGTTAGTCGAACAGGACGGTTCGGTGCAGCAGACGGTGATGGAATACCGCAGGAAAACGTTCCCGTTTATCGATTTTATGGCCCAAGAGTCGGGTGTGGATGCCTGGGTGAGTGCCGAGTTTTCCAAACCGCTCCCACTGGATGGAGAACAATTGTATGATTTTGTACTTGTTAGAATCAGCGACACAGAAAGCGCGTATCTTACGAAATTCCACCATATTATTTCGGACGGCTGGTCTTTTCAATTGATGACAACGCACATCAATCAGATTTATACGCAATTGATGCAGGGGGAGGAAGTTCCTCAGGAACCCCGACCTACCTACCTGGATTACATTGAACAAGAGCAAAAGTATTTATCATCCCCTCGTTTTATGAAAAATCAAAGCTATTGGAATCAGAAATTTGATCACATCCATGACATTGATTTGCATACTACATCAATCGGCATCGCAGGCAACCGCAAAAAGTTCTTAGTAAGCCAGTCTGCTTCCGATGCCATCCGCGACTTTGCACAAACCCATCGTATTTCGTTGAATACCTTTTTTGTAGCAACGATGCTCCTTTATCTCCACAAAGCGAATCAACAAAACCGTCTCCTGATAGGCACTCCTGTATTGAATCGTACGGGGGCCAAAGAAAAAAATACATTTGGTATGTTTACCAGCACGATGCCCTTTCTCATTGACATCAAGCATGAGATGTCCTTCTCATCGTTCATACATAACGTCAACCAAGAACTCATTCAATGCTATTTCCATCAGAAATATCCTTACAACTTGCTCGTACAGGATCTTCAGCTTCAGCAGCGGGGATTGGACCAATTATTTCAAGTGTGCGTGAACTATTATAATACGGCATTCGACCGGAACTTCGGTCCTGGTTGGAAAATGCAGCAAATTGAAGTGAATAACGGCAACCAGCTGTATTCCTTGCAGCTCATCGTAACCGAATGGTCATCGAATGAAGAACTGGAGCTGTACTTCGATTATAAAGAAGGCGACTACACGGAGAAGCAAATCGATGAACTACATAGTCGTCTTCTATATTTAACCGATCAAGTCCTGAGCCGTCCCGATGCCGCACTTCATGATTTGCAGCTGCTTCTGCCGGAAGAGCGTACGAAGCTTCTATATACGTACAACACAACAGATTGCGAATATCCCTCGCATCAAACGATCTTGCAGCTGTTCGAAGAACAAGTCGAGCGGAATTCTGAACGCATTGCTGTTTCATGCATGGGACAATCGCTTACTTACGGCGAACTGAATGAACGCGCCAATCGGCTCGCACGAACACTGCTGGAGAGAGGGATAAGCCCTCACACCCCGGCAGCTATCATGGGCCGCCACTCTCTGTCCATCGTTGTCGGGATCTGGGCGGTAATCAAGGCTGGAATGGCATATCTGCCGATTGATCCCGAATATCCCAAAGAACGGATCGAGTATATTCTGAGGGATAGCGGAGCTTCCCTGCTGCTGACTCATGGCAAGGAATGGGAGCAGCTTTCTTACAACGGTGAGGTTCTTGCACTCGATGATGAACGTCTGTACAACAAGGACGGGCATAATTTGCCTGCTATGATTACGCCAGATGATTTGGTCTATATCATCTATACCTCAGGATCAACAGGCAATCCCAAAGGTGCGATGATCGAACACAGGGGACTGGTGAACTACATCTGGTGGGCCGGCAAGACGTATATCCGCTCGCAAAATGATGTATTTGCGCTGTACTCTTCCATTGCTTTCGATCTGACCGTGACCTCTATCTTTACGCCGTTAATTAGCGGCAGCCGTATCGAAATCTACGAAGATGACGGGAGCGACTTTATAGTTAAACGTATTGTGGAAGACAACAAGGCCACAGTTATCAAGCTGACGCCGGCTCATCTGGCACTCATCAGAGACATGGATTTCAGCCAATATACGGTTCGGACATTCATTGTGGGCGGTGAAGATTTGAAATGCTCGCTGGCTCGTGACATCCATGAACACAGTCGGGGCGGGATTGAAATCCTCAATGAGTACGGACCGACCGAGACCGTAGTCGGCTGCATGATTTACCGGTATGATCCGGCGAGCGACGAAGGGGTATCCGTTCCGATCGGACAGCCCATTGACAATGTGCAGATTTATTTGCTGGATCGGCAGCTGGAGCCGGTCCCAGACGGATCGATCGGCGAAATATATATATCCGGGGCCGGAGTGGCCCGGGGTTACTTGCACAGGGAGGAGCTGACTCAAGACCGGTTTCTGCCCAACCCATTCCTTACGGGCAATAGGATGTATCGGACGGGCGACTTGGCCGTACGCCACGATAGTGGCAGCATCGTATATTTAGGCCGGATCGATCATCAGGTCAAAATTAAAGGGTACCGCATTGAAATGGGAGAAATCGAGCATCAGCTGCTTGAAATGAACGGCATTGAAGAAGCCGTCGTCATTGACCGCATCGGAGAAGACGGACAGCAGCAGCTTGCTGCTTATTACGTCGCAACGGGACATCTTACGGCTCTGGAGCTGAGGATGAAGCTAGCAGAGATACTGCCGTCGTATATGATACCGGCTTACTTTGTCCGTCTTGATCAATTGCCGCTTACTCCGAACGGTAAAGTGGACCGGCGCCTTCTGCCGGCTCCGGAACAGTACCTCGAAACAAGTGAGACCGGAAGGACCAGTCAAGTTGAAGCGCTGTTAATGAATATATTCAAGGATGTACTCCGCAGGGATGAAATAACGGTTCAGGATAATTTTTACCGGCTCGGCGGTGACTCTATCAAGGCAATACAAATTGTATCTAAAATCAAGGCGGCCGGTTATCAGCTAAAGGTGCAGCAAATTATGAGTTATCCCGTTATCCGAGAACTGGCTGCGTTTATTGAGCTAAACACGGCTGCTCCGATCGAGCAGGGGCCGAGTTACGGGGAAGTTAAGCCACTGCCGATTACATCATGGTTTTTTTCACAACAATGGAACAATCCTCATTACTACGCGCAGTCTGTATTGCTTCGCCTAACTCCGGCAATAACAACAGATCAGCTTCACGATGCGTTATTTGCATTAATCGGCCACCATGACGCCTTGAGACTGCAGGCTGTTGAAACTCAAGGGCGCATGGTGTACCGGACGGTCGGACGCGGGGACGTAGAGCTTGCCCGCTTCGATCTGACCAGCTTTCCGGAGGAAGAGCGGGCTGCGGCTCTGAAGAAACAAGCCGAATCTTTCAAAGCAAGTGTACGGCTCGGACAGGGCCTTCTATTCAAAGCTCTTACATTTGATGAAGGAGATCAGGGACAGCGTCTCTTGCTGACAGCACATCATTTGATTGTAGATGGAGTCTCCTGGCGAATTATGCTGGAAGACTTGGATCGGCTGCTGCAAGCGGTTTTGACCGGCTCGGTTTGGACCCTGCCGAATAAGACGCACTCCATTCAAACTTGGTCAGATGCTATTGATGCTTACGGCTCCGAGAAGGCGCTGGAACACCTTGACTACTGGTATTCGGTCTTAGAGAACGTAGAAGACAGCCTGGATGCTGATTACCCTTCGAATGACGACCGGATTGCCGTATGCGGCACGCTGGTCCGGGAGCTCTCAGAGCAGGAGACGAGCAGGCTGCTGGGGGAGGCGAATACCGCTTTCCGAACTCAAACGAGCGATTTGCTGATCGCCTCGCTGGCCATGGCCGTGAGCGAAATTACCGGCAAGAAGAAAATCACGATCGAATTAGAGGGACATGGACGCGAAGAGCTGTTCGAGAACATGGATGTATCCAGAACCATCGGGTGGTTCACTTCGCTGTATCCCGTTAATCTCCAGATGACTGAAACCAGAACAGCGGAAATCATCAAGAGCATAAAGGGCCAGCTTCGCTCCATTCCAAACAAAGGAGTCGACTATGGTATCTTGGCATACGGTTCCGGCAGCATTCCGAAGACGGGATGCAACCTGCTCCGTTTCAATTATATGGGCGAAATCGATAATCATTTACACAGCCCTGTGCTCGCCATTGCCGGGGACGATACCGGAAGAGATACATGCCCGAGCAACAGGTTGTCCTGTCTGGTCGATGTGGTAGCTATGATTACAGATAGGAGGCTCCAGGTCCGCATGACATACAGTAAGGCTATGTTCAGCCGGGATACAATGGACGCGTTTATCCAAGTTTTTATGCAGCGGCTGGCTGAAGTTATTCAGTTAGGCTCAGACAGGGGACAGACTGATTTTACGCCCTCTGATTTTGAGACTGTCAAGCTCGCACAAGAAGAACTTGACGTACTCTTCAATTCATAAAGGGGCGGACAATCGTGGTAAAGAAACTTGTTTTCTACGTACTGATGATACTGCTGCTAGTCAGTCCACCAGCTGCAGCCGCCGAAGGCGGAGCCCCTTCTACGCAAAAACAGCCGAATATAGATGAGATTGCCATCGACCAATTCGTGCAGGCACAACTGGTGAAGGCGCAAAGCCCGGGAGCCGCAGTTGTAGTTGTAAGCGGGGATCAGGTGGTTTATACGAAGGGATTCGGGCTAGCCGATAGTGCATTGGGGATTCCGGCAACAAACACTACATTATTTGAATTGGGATCGACTTCCAAAGCATTCACAGGCCTGGCCTTGTTAGAACTGGAGCGTGAAGATGCGCTTAGCCTTGACGATCCGGTCACCCACTATATTCCGTGGCTCTCGCTTATCTATCAAGGGCAGCCGGCCAAGGTGACGCTGGCCCAACTGCTGCACCATACGAGTGGCGTGCCTTTCGCTTCGCTAGCTTCCATCCCGATCAGTTCCGAAGAGCAGGCATTGGAACTGACTGTACGGGCATTATCGGGTACGGCGCTGGACGCCCCTCCCGGAGATAAGTATCAATATGCCACCATTAATTATGATGTTCTGGGGCTGGTCATCCAGGAAGTATCCGGTATGTCGTATGAGGATTACATGTCGGGGTTGCTGCAGCGGCTTGGTATGAATAACACGGTGCCTGCGGCCCAGCTGAAGGACCCACAGCGGCTCGCCAGGGGATATAAGATTGGATTCGGTTCGCCTCGTCTATATGAAGCGCCCGATTACAGGGGAAACACGCCCGCCGGTTACTTAATCTCCAGTGCTGACGATATTGGACAGTGGCTGCTGCTCCAGCTCGGGACGAAGAGTATCTCCGAGCCGGACCGGATCATCATCGAACGTTCCCATATACCCGATACGAGCGTAGGGCCGGACGCCAACGGAACCTACTATGCCTCGGGGTGGTTTGTAACGCCGGACGGCAAAGAACTCTCGCACCAAGGCTCTAATCCCAATTTCTCGTCCTATTTCATCATTCGTCCGCAAGAGCAGCTCGGCGTAGGAGTACTCGCCAACATCAACTCAGCCTATACGTTTCATATCGGCCAAGGTCTGATGAGCCTGCTGCGGGAGCAAGAGCTTCCACCCCCTGAAGCGGATTTCTATCCGCAGCTTGATCGGATTGCGATGATCTCGCTTAGTCTCATCAGCATTTTCATGATTGTACTGGCAGGTAAGGCCATCGGTATTCCCGGACAATTACGTCGTCAGCGGCGCATTTTCGTTCCGCCCCAAGGAAGAAGGCTCATCGGCCTTGGAGCTGCGCTTGTGCTGACCGGAGTCTGCTTGTGGGGGATCGGTCTGCTGCTCGAGGCTGCATTTGCAGGTCTTCCGCTTGCTGTAGTCGCAGTATGGTCGCCTTCCACGATCATCTGGCTCGTCTATGCACTCTATCTATTCGTCGGAATCGCGTTCCTGTTCTTTCTTGCAGTCTGGTTGTTTCCATCCGTGAAACGACGTTCCGGGCTGATTCTTCCAGCTCCTGCAGAGGAGGTGATCTAAATGAAATGCAAGCTGTTCTGCCTGCCCTACGCCGGAGGTTCCGCTACCAACTATATGAGATGGAAACGCCATTTGCACGGCCATATTGAACTGCATCCCGTTGAACTGGCTGGCAGGGGAAGAAGATTACTCGAACCTCATTACGGCAGCATGGACGAAATGATTGAGGATTTATACGGATATTTGGAACCGCAACTGGACGAAGCTGATTTTGCTTTCTTCGGCCATAGCATGGGAGCCCTCGTCGCTTACGAACTGGCGCACGCCGTAAGGAAGAAGAAGGGGCGCGAACCCATCCATTTATTCGTCTCGGGGACCTATCCCCCTCACGCCCGCCGGAATCTTACACTGCATCTGCTATCTGATGCAAGGCTGCAGCAAGAAATTAAGCTGCTTGGCGGAACCGAGGATGAAGTGTTTGAACGTGAGGAGCTGCTGAGACTGTTTTTGCCAGGTCTGCGGAGAGATCTGGAACTGGTGGAAACGCATTGCTTTAAGAGCAGAGAGGAGCTTATTCCCTGTGATATATCCGTGCTTAACGGAAAAGAGGATAAAGCGACAGAAGGCATCAATCTGATGGAGTGGTCCGCATATGGCAGCCGAGACTGTCAACTTTATGAATTCGAAGGAGGTCACTTCTTCATAAACGAACATACCGAGCAAGTAGTGTCGCTCATCAACGATGTGCTAAGCAGCTCTGTTGAGCTAATGTCCACCAAAAAGGAGTCGTGAATTCATGATACGAACCGTCGGAGTAGTCGGTGCGGGTGTAATGGGCAGTGACGTTGCTTTGGATCTGGCTTGCTATGGATACGAAGTGGTGCTCAAAGATATTAACGAAGATGTCTTGCATCAAGCTAAGGAGAAAATTAAGACAGATTTCCGGCTATTAAAGCTGGTCAAGCCTCAGGCGAAACAGCTTACCGTGGAGGACCTTCTGTCCCGGATTACCTTTACCACGGCTTATGATGACTTCGCACGCGTCCAGTTTGTTATTGAGAACGTGACAGAAGAATGGGAACTGAAAAAGGCGGTGTTTACGGAACTGTCCGAGGTGTGCGCCTTACAAACCACTTATGCCGTTAACACAAGCTGCATTTCCATTACGAAGATTGGCTCGTTAATGCCAAGACCGGAGAATGTCATCGGCATGCATTTCATGAACCCCGTCCCGATGAAGGAACTGGTCGAAGTCATCCGGGGCGAGCATACATCGGACGAGACCGTTGCCTGCGGGGAGGAGTTTTTAAAATCGTTCGATAAAGTCCCGGTAGTGGTTAATGATTTTCCCGGTTTCGTAACGAATCGAGTCCTCATGCTGACGATTAACGAATGCGTTTGGACCGTGCAGGATGGAGTCGCAGAGCCGAAGGATGTTGATAAGATTTTCCGCCTGGGCTTCGGCCACAAAATGGGGCCGCTTGCTACATGTGATCTGATCGGTCTGGACACCATTCTTAATTCGCTGCTAGTTCTGCAGGACAGCTACAAGGATCCGAAGTTTCGGCCCTGCCCGCTGCTCGTCAAGATGGTGGATGCCGGTTACCTGGGCAAAAAATCAGGAAAAGGATTTTTCGATTACAGCAAGTAGGGAGGGATAACGATGAACAAAGCAACGGACAAGCTAAAGGAAGTCAAATGCGTGATCTGGGATCTGGACAATACGATGTGGGACGGTATTTTGCTGGAGTCCGATGAGGTTAAGCTAAAGCCGCGCATGCGCGAGCTTCTCGCGGAACTGGATTCTCGCGGCATTCTGCAATCCATCGCAAGCCGCAATGATACGGAGCATGCGCTGGACAAGCTGAAGGAGTTCGGCATCGATACCTATTTCCTGTACCCCGAAATCAACTGGAATGCCAAATCAACGTCGATCGATAAAATACGCTTGAACTTGAACATCGGGATGGACACGATCCTATTCATCGACGATCAGCCCTTCGAACGGGATGAGGTCCTAAGCGTCCATCCAGAGGTAGAGTGTTTGGATGTGACGCCATACGAGACATTGCTCGGTCACCCGCGTCTCAATCCCCGGTTCATTACGGAAGATTCAAGACGTAGGCGGGTCATGTATCTGGAAGACATACTGCGCAAAAACGAGGAAGAATCGTTTGAGGGCCCCCAAGAGGCGTTTCTCAGCTCGCTCGGCATGCGCTTTGTCATTAGCGAGGCTAGAGAGGAGGACTTGAAACGGGCGGAGGAACTGACCATTCGCACGAATCAGCTGAATGCGACGGGTTATACGTACAGTTATGAGGAATTGGACAAGATCAGACGGTCGGATAATCATATCCTGCTCGTGTGCGAATTGACGGATAAATACGGCTCTTACGGCAAGATCGGGCTCGCTCTGATCGAATTGAAGGAAAGCTGCTGGCATCTGAAAATGCTGCTCATGTCCTGCAGAGTGATGTCTCGCGGAGTCGGTACCGTCATGCTCACGTATATCATGCAGCAGGCGAAGAATGAAGGGAAAGTACTTAGGGCCGACTTTAAACAGACGGACCGCAACAAGATGATGTACGTCACGTACCGTTTCGCTAGTTTCACGGAAATCTCCAATGACGGAGAAGGAAACATTCTGTTCGAGAACGATTTAAATCATATTCAACCGTTTCCGCCTTACATTGATGTGTTGGTAACGGTTGCTGGGAAGAGGGGTAACTAGATGGAAATCAAACAAAAAATCCGCAGTTTTATTGAAAGCAATCTGGTTGTATTTGAAGACGAGGCCGTGTTCACTGACGATGATCATATTTTTCAAAAGGGCTTCGTCAATTCGTTGTTCGCGATGAAACTCCTCAGCTACATCGAACAAGAATTCGGATTCACGGTCAGCAATGAGGATTTGGATATCGCTAATTTCAGCACGCTTAACAATATCGTAAAGCTAATCGAAAAGCATAAGCAGGAGGCCTAAGCGATGATTGGACAGACATGCGCGTCTGCTGCCCAAGTCGTAGAGGAGGCTAAAATTTTTGCCGATCGGGAAATCCGGCAGCTCGCAGGAGAAATCGATGTCAAAGGCGAGCTGCCCCGCACCTTGATTAACAAAATGGGGCAATTGGGATATCTGGCGGCCAGCTGGCCGGAGGAATATGGCGGTCTGGGGCTGGATCCTGTGGCATACGGACTGTTTACAGAGCAAATCGGCAAAGCTTGCTGCAACACGAGGGCTCTGATAACCGTTCAAACCTCACTGCTCGGAGAGACCATGCTGCGATTCGGCACAGAGGAACAGAAAAAATACTGGCTGCCACAGATGGCGCGGGCGGAGAAGCTGGGCGCGTTCGCCTTATCAGAACCAAATGTGGGCTCGGATGCTAAAAGCGTACAGACCACCTACCGTAAAGAAGGAAGCCATTATATTCTGAATGGCAGCAAAAAGTGGATTTCATTCGCCGCAATCGCTGATTTTTTCGTTGTGATCGCAGCTGATTCGGGCGGGCAAATCACCTCATTCATCGTAGAGCGCGAACGTGAAGGAGTGCATACAATCCCTATGCAAGGCATGCTCGGCAACCGGGGGGCTCACATTGCCGAGATTCAGCTCAATGAAGTGAGAATTCCGGCGGAGAACGTGCTCGGCATCGTAGGCGGAGGCTTTACTTATATCGTATCCACCGCGCTTGATCATGGCAGATACAGCATTGCTTGGGCAGGAGCGGCAATTGCAGGCGAGGCGCTGGAAGCGATGGTAGCCTACTCGATGTCGCGGTCCCAATTCGGAGACAAGCTGCACCAGTTCCAGTTGGTCAAAGGAATGATTGGGGACGCGGTCACCAAGGTTCATGCCGCGCGTACGCTTTGTATAGCCGCAGGTGAAATGCGAAAAGGTGGGGCGGCGAAAGCGGTTGACGAGACAGCGATCGCCAAATATTTTACATCGAAAGTTGCTGTTGAGGTCACGAACGATACGGTGCAAGTTCACGGCGGCAACGGCTGCCGCAGCGGCTACCCTGCCGAGCGGTTATTTCGGGAAGCCAAGGTGCTGGAAATCATTGAAGGCACCAGCCAAATTCAGCAGCAGGTCATTTCTCAATACGGACTTCGCAAATATGCGGTAAAGAAGCAGGAGAAGTTCGAATAGAAAAGGATGGGTGAGAGTGTGAAGAAACCTCAGAAGCTGGACAAAAGCAATGTTGAAGATATTTTGGCATTGTCTCCTATGCAGTCCGGGATGCTGCTTCAATACTTGAGAGATCCCGAAACTACGCAGTATGTAGAGTTGATTGCACTTGCCGTCAGCGGGGAGCTGAAGCCCTCGTTGTTTGAACAGGCGTGGGCCTACGTTGTGCGGAGCAACGAGGCGCTGCGGTCTTTGTTCCGCTGGGAAGAGGTGAACCAGCCTGTTCAAATCATGCTGCGGGAGCACCGTCCCATTATTCGTTATGAGGACTATTCCGATTATGACGAGAATGCGCAGGCTGGGCTGATTGCAGACCGGATTGCCGCCGATAAAAAGGAAAAATTCCAGCTGGATCAAGTGCCCTTCCGCTTGACGCTGTGCAAGCAGACCGAGCGTAAACACACCATGCTGATGAGCTTTCACCATATCTTGTTCGATGGCTGGAGCACCGGTATTCTGTTGAAGGAATGGCGGAGCGCCTACCTGATGCTGGCACAGGGGCAAGAGCCGGAGCGGCAATACAAGCCGCACCTCAAGCAGTTTATCTCTTTGCTGCAGCAGCAGGACAAGCAAACACAAGAGAACTACTGGAGCCAGTACTTGCATGACATGCAGAACCGGCCCATCGTTACAAGGAGCACAAAAGTTTCGGGGATGCCGGACATGGCTGTGTACACGGAAAAACGGAGCAGCACCTTCACTGCCGGACTGCATCAGTGGGTCCGTTCCGAGGAAGTGACGCAGGCCGCTCTGTTCTATACGGCGTGGGGCATTCTGCTTCAGCACTATACTAATAGTGACGACGTATTGTTCGGTACTACGGTGTCAGGACGCAATACGATTATTCCCGGAATGGAGCACATGGTCGGCTTATTCATTAACACGCTGCCGTTTCGCATGACGGCGGGTCCGGATAAAATGATCCCCGAGCTCCTGGCCGAGGTGAATGCATCGATTCAAGCAAGCGAAGAGCATGCGAACACTTCCTTGACGGATATTAAAACATACGGAGGGCTCCGAGCTGAAGGTAGTCCGTTCGATACCCTAGTCGTAGTGGAGAATTATCCGCTGGATGAAGTGGTTACAAGCACCGACGGACCGCTTATTATTGAACCCCATCACATTGAGGAAGAGACCGAGTTCGATTTGACACTCCGCATTACCGTGGCCGAAGAGCTGGAACTAACCTTCTCATATAATAAACAGGCGTATCACGAGGATATGGTCAAGAAGCTTGCTCATCATTATCTCTATATTCTTGAACAAATCACACAAGCCCAAGCCCAGGTTACTACATACCGGGAGACCAGGCTTAAGGATATCGGGATTCTTACCCATGAAGAGCGGGAGCAAATTCTGTTATTCAACCTGACAACTTCAAATTATCCCAGTGAGAAAATGGTTCATGAGCTGTTCGAGGAACAGGTGCTGTTGTCCCCTGAGAGTACGGCTGTAACAGATGAGCATATATCCTATACCTATCGCGAGCTGAATGAGCAGGCTAACCGGATTGCTCGTTCGCTGCAGGCGAAAGGCATGGAAAGCGGCCAGATTGTGGGCTTGATGGCGAACAGATCCACAGAATTGGTTGCCGGAATCTTCGGCATTCTGAAAGCGGGAGGGGTCTATCTGCCGATTGATTCCGCGCATCCTGCCGAAAGGATCGCCTATATGCTGTCTGATGGCAATGTGCGCACAGTGCTGGCTTCACCGGGCCTTGAGGATCTGATACCGGAACATGCCCAGGTGCTGAAGCTGGACGAAGCGCTGCTTCATCTCGGCGAAGCGTCCGAGTTGCCTCAGGCAGGCAGTTCGGAACATCCGGCTTACGTCATGTATACATCCGGTTCGACCGGTAAGCCCAAAGGTGTCATTGTCGGGCACCGAGGAATTGTGAGGCTGGTTCGGAACACGAACCACGTCCAGTTCGAAGCGCATGACTGCGTCCTTCAGGCAGGAGCAATCGGCTTTGATGCTCTAACATTCGAGGTGTTCGGGGCGCTCTTGAACGGGGCTAGCCTGCATATTGCGGACAAGCATACGCTGCTTGACAATGCCAAACTGGATGCCTTTTTGCGTACGCGCGCAATATCGGGCGGACTGCTGACTCCGGCATTATTCAATCAGCTGGCCCAGCAGCGTCCAGACATGTTCGCCGGGATGCGGAACCTGGTCGTAGGCGGCGATGTACTCTCTCCGAAGCACATTGAGGCTGTTCGGCAAGCATGTCCTGGACTGACGATTTGGAACGCCTACGGTCCTACCGAAAACACGGTTATTTCCACCTGCTTCCGTATCGACAGTGAATTTAACGAGCATATTCCGATCGGGCCGCCTATCAGCAATTCTACGGCTTATATCGTCGACCGCTATGATAACCTGCTGCCGATCGGCATTCCCGGCGAGCTGATCGTCGGAGGTGACGGTGTTGCGCTCGGTTACTTGAATCGGCCGGATCTGACGGCAGAGAAATTTGTATCGGATCCCTTCCGCTTAAGCGGGAATATCTACAAGACAGGCGATATGGCGCGCTGGCTGGAAGACGGAACCATTGAATATATGGGACGAATGGACCAGCAAGTGAAAATCCGCGGCCACCGCATCGAAATCGGTGAAATCGAGACGATGCTCCTGCAGCACAAATCAGTTCAAGAAGCAGCGGTAACGGTGCAACAACGGGGCGCTCAGACTGAGTTATGCGCCTATGTGGCTGCTTCCGAGAAGGTGTCCGCATCTGACCTGCGGGTATATCTTGCCGCAAAATTGCCCGATTACATGATACCTTCTCACATTGTCCAGCTGGACCAGATACCACTGACACCTAACGGAAAGCTGGACCGCAAGGCACTGCCTGCGTTTGTGGAGGCTCCCCGTGAGATCCAGGAAGCAGCGATGCCGAGGACAGAGCTGGAGAATCTGATCGCAGATGCCTGGAAAGCCGTGCTAGAGCTGGAGCGCATCGGTATCCACGATAAGTATTTTGAAGTAGGCGGCAATTCGATTAATCTAATCCAACTGCAGAGCAAGCTGCAAAGACAGCTTAAGCGTGAGATTCCAATCGTCACGCTATTTCAATACCCCACCGTGCATGATCTGGCTGCGCATTTGGCAGGCGAAACTGAACGATCGGCAGATCGGAAGAGCGAGAGTGCAGCAGCCAGCAGGAAGAACGAGCAGCCTTCTCTGGCGCAATCGGACCGTGCAGAGCACGGGAATCAAGGCAGCCGGGACATTGCAGTTATCGGCTTGGCCGGCAGATTCCCTGGCGCACGAAATATCAGTGAGTTTTGGAGCAATTTGCAGCAGGGCAGAGAGTCGATCTCCTTTTTTTCAGATGACGAACTGGCTGAGTATGGCTTTGACCGTCAGCTTTTGAAACGGCCGGAGTTTGTCAAAGCAAAGGGCGTGCTGGATGAGATGGACCACTTCGATCCGGCCTTCTTCGGATATACACCCGATCAGGCGGCGTTGATGGATCCTCAAGTTCGACTGCTGCATGAATGCGCATGGCATACGCTGGAAGATGCCGGCTGCGACCCGCAGCGACATGTTGGGTCTATCGGGCTGTTTGCCGGGGTTACGAACAATTTCCACTGGCTGTCGCAGCTGTCTGACCGCCTGCACGGGAGTTTATCGGATATGTTTGAGGTTGATTCGCTAAACGACTCATACACAGTCAGCACCCGCATATCTCACAAGCTAAATTTAAAAGGTCCTGCGATTAGTTTGCAAACGGCCTGTTCTACCTCACTGGTAGCTGTACATTTGGCTTGCCAGTCTATTCTTAACGGGGACTGCGATCTGGCTCTGGCCGGAGGCGCGTCGATCGTGCTCCCTCATAAATCGGGTTATCTGTATCAGGAAGGAATGGTAAAGTCGCCAGACGGTCATTGCCGCACCTTCGATGCCAAAGCCAAGGGGACGATAGGCGGAGATGGTGTCGGATTCGTGGCGCTCAAATCGCTCGAGGCAGCTATCACAGATGGTGACCGGATTTATGCGGTAATCAAAGGCTCGGCTATCAACAATGATGGCAGTCGCAAGGTCGGTTATACGGCGCCAAGCGTACAGGGCCAAGCTGATGTTATCGCCAGAGCTCAAGAAGCCGCAGGAGTTCCAGCCGAAAGTATCACTTACGTTGAGGCGCACGGATCGGGAACTACGCTTGGCGATCCGATCGAGATCGAGGCGTTGACGAAGGCATTCCGGACGGACAAGACCGGCTTCTGCCGCATAGGCTCCGTAAAAACGAACATAGGACATCTGGATGCCGCAGCAGGGGTGGCGGGTTTGATCAAGACGGCGCTGGCGCTTCATCATAAACAGCTTCCGCCCAGCCTGCATTATGAGACCCCGAATCCGAATATTGATTTCGCGAACAGTCCTTTCGTAGTCAATACCGGCCTGGCCGATTGGCGCAACGATGATTATCCGCTGCGCGCGGGAGTCAGTTCCTTCGGAATAGGTGGAACGAATGCCCACGTCGTCATGGAAGAGGCGCCTATACAGGAAGCCACCGGGAAGGGCCGGACCCATCAGGTGCTGGTATTGTCCGCACAGACACCGGATGCACTCGATTCGATGACAGACAATCTAGGCGTCTATCTCAAGGAGCATCCTTCAGAGAATCTGGCCGATATTGCGTATACCTTGCAGACCGGCCGGCGTCCCTTCAGATACCGGCGCCTGCTCTCCTGCAGCACGGTTGAGGAAGCGATAGCAGCACTGACGCCTGCTGCTGACAGGGCAAGCTTCGATGCACGGAAAGTAATCTCCGGCACGACCGGGGAGGAGCGCGGTTCAATCGTGTTCATGTTCTCCGGGCAAGGATCGCAATATATCAACATGGGGAAAGGCTTGTATGAGACCGAGCCCGTGTTCCGAGAAGAGATGAACCACTGCTTCCGTCTGTATCTCGACATTACCGGCTCTGATATGAAGGTAATGCTGTACCCGGATGCAGACGCAGAGACTGCGGAAGCGTCCCTTCAATTAAATCAGACTAAACATATCCAGCCTGCCATGCTTATGCTCGAATTTGCGCTCGCGCGTCTTCTCCTGTCATGGGGAGTGAAGCCGGATGCGATGATAGGTTACAGCTTCGGCGAGTATGCTGCCGCTTGCCTCGCCGGCGTCATGTCACTGGAAGAGGCGATGCGTCTCATCATACTGCGCGGAGAGCTTATGCATCAGGTGCCGCCAGGCGGGATGCTCAGCGTGCCTCTTCCTGAGCAAGATATCAAACCCCTTCTTAGCGGCTCCATATCACTGGCGGTCGTCAACGGGCCTTCCTGCATTGTATCCGGCCCAGAAGAAGAAATCGCCGCATTCGAACAGCAGATGAAGGCGGGCAAATTCGTTTGTATGAGATTGCCGGTGTCAACGGCTGCTCATTCTTCGCTTCTTCACGAAGTGGCGGAGCCGTTCGCCGAAGCCGTCCGACAGGTCCGTTTGAATCCGCCCCAAATACCGTATGTCTCTACAACGACGGGCAATTGGATAACGGATGAAGAAGCGACAGACCCGGGTTATTGGACTCGGCACATGACGGATACCGTTCGTTTTGCTGATGGGATTGTGAGGCTTGCAGAGCAGCAGGGCAGGCTGTTCGTGGAAATCGGTCCGGGACAGGATTTGACACTCTTGGCACGTCGCTACATCGATACAGAGCGCGGACAGCAGGCACTAAACCTTATGCCGCCTGAGCATAGCAGTATACCGGACACCTCCCTGCTCGTTAACCGGATCGGGAGATTGTGGCTCTACGGCCAGTCCATCGATTGGAGGGCATTTCATGGAGAAGAACCGCGACGGCGTATCTCTCTACCTCTTTATCCGTTTGCCGGGCAGCGCTATTGGATCGAGTCTGCTGCCGGTACTTCACTACCGGTGGGCAGCGCTAAGAACAAGATTCAGGGCGCGGGCGGCAAGGTGGCCAAGCTGCCGGATATGTCCGACTGGTTCTATGTACCGACATGGAAAAAAGAGCAGCTGCTTCCTGGCTCCGCCAGCATGAACGCAAACATTGCCGGAAATTGGCTTGTATTCGCCGATGAAAACGGCTTGGCTGCCGATATTATCAAATCCCTTGCCGAGTGTGGAGGGCAAATCATTGTAGTTCGTGCGGGCGAGCACTACGAGCGGGTCACAGCTCATCAATATATCGTGAATCCGCAAAATGAACATCATTATATGAAACTTTTTGCGGATCTGGAAGCCGGGGGAACCTCGCCTGACCTGCTGCTTCACGCTTGGGGAATTTCCGCTCCATCCTCTTGTGACAGCGGTGCATCTTGGCTGACTGCCACACAGGAACGTGGATACTACAGCTTGTTATACACGGGCAAGGCACTGAAAAAACAAGCTTCAGGTCATGAAATACACATGTGGGTGCTGACGGATCATATGCACGCTATTGCCGGCGAATCTGTCCTGTATCCTGAGAAAGCGACGGTACTTGGACCATGCCGGGTTATTCCGCAAGAATTACCTAACATTCATTGTCACAGTATCGATATTAACCTGCCGGAAGCGGGAAGCTGGCAGAGAGACAGGCTGATCCGCCGCCTGCTGGACGAGTTCGGCGCTGCCCGGTTTGAATTGGCGGCTGCTTATCGCGATAACGAACGCTGGGTTCTCGGTTATGAGCCCGTTAAAATAGCGGAACCTGAAGCGGAAGCATCGAGACTCCGTCAAGGCGGCGTTTATTTGATCACTGGCGGATTAGGATATATCGGCCAGGTTCTCGCAGGTCATTTGGCCCGAAGCGTACAGGCGAAGCTTGTCTTCACCACCCGCTCATCATTCCCAACCAATGACAAATGGGAACAGTGGCTTGCCGAACACGGCCCTGAGAATACCGTCAGTGTCCAGATTGGCAAGCTGAAGGAGCTCGAATCCCAGGGAGCCGAGGTACTTGTGTTAACGGCGAACTCGTCGGACTTAGAGCAAATGAAGGAGGCTGTCCGGCAAATCGAGTCAGTGTTCGGTTCCTTAAACGGAGTTATCCATACAGCGGGTATGACTGGGGAAGCGGCATTTAGGATGCTGGAGGAGACAGACGAGGAATTAAGCGAACAGCATTTCCAAGCAAAGCTGTATGGACTCTATGTTCTGGATCGAGTGTTGGCTGATAAGGAGCTTGATTTCTGCCTGCTGGCCTCGTCGCTGTCTCCGATGCTGGGCGGATTAGGCTTTACCGCCTATTCAGCAGCGAACCATTTTATGGATGCCTATGTACACGATCGCAACCGTCGTCTGAGCACGGCTTGGACCAGTGTCAACTGGGACGGTTGGCAGCTGGAGAAAGAGCAGACGATTCATGGGCAGGCGGGCGCTTCGATATCCGAGCTGCTCATTGCGCCAGAAGAGGGGATCGAGCTGCTGAGGCGCGTGTTGTCGGTCCGGGAAGCAGGCCAGATCGTCCTGTCGACCGGCAGCTTGCAGGATCGGATCGACAAGTGGGTGAAACGGACGGCTCAGGAAGAGGCACCTCTCCCGAAGGGAGACGGCGGCTTCTACACCCGTCCCGCGCTGTCCGGTGAATATATCGCTCCCGTAACAGAGTCCGAACGCAGGCTCTGCGGGATGTGGGAGCAGTTTTTCCGGATAGACCGGATCGGGGTGCAGGATGATTTCTTCGAACTGGGTGGAGATTCACTCAAAGCAATTACGGTTGTTACCGGGATTCATAAGGAAATGAAGGTGGAAATCAGCTTGCCTGTCTTTTTCAATATGCCGACGATCCAGCAGTTGGCCGCCTATATCGATGAGGCGGAACAGAGTGCCTACCAAGATATTGAAAAGGCTCCGCCACGCGAATATTACGAGCTGTCCTCCGCGCAGAAGCGTCTGTATTTGATTCAGCAGATGGAGAAGGGACATACGGGATATAACGAAATTGTGGCAGGCATTCTGATAGGCAAACTGGACAGGGCCCAAATGGAAGCGGTACTCCGGCAGCTGATAAAGCGTCATGAAAGCTTGCGTACTTCATTTGAATTGGTTAACGGCTTGCCCATGCAGAAAATCAACGAAACCGTCGAGTTCGAGGTTGAATATGCGGACTTCAGCGGCGAAATTGAGCTGGGGGCTTCGGACGCTGGACTCCTTGATGAGGAAGGGGAAACGGCTGTGAAAATCCGCGAAGCAGTGGCGAAGTTCGTGCGGCCCTTTGACTTGACCCGGGCGCCTTTGATGCGCGCCGGACTCATCAAGCTTGAGGATGAGCGGCATGTGTTGATGGTGGATCTTCATCATATCGTGTCGGACGGTTTATCACAGGACATATTCGTTAACGATTTTATGGCTCTGTATGCCGGTCGTGAATTGCCCGAGCTTGAGCTGCAATATAAGGATTTTTCAGATTGGCAGAACCGGATGAAGGAAACGGAGGAGCAGCAACGGCAGGGAGAATTCTGGTTAAATCAGTTGCAGGAAGTTCCCCGGTTAGCCCTGCGCACGGATTATCCGCGCCCGGAGACAAGAAATTTCTCCGGCAGCCGAGTTCCCTTTGATCTGAGTATGGAGCAGACACAAGCGCTGAAGTCGCTCTGCCTGAAGGAAGATGTGACGTTGTTCATGGCGTTGCTCGCCGTTTTCAATCTGCTTCTATCCAAAGTTTGTGCTCAGCAAGACATCGTTGTAGGGACTCCGATTATTGGCCGCAAACAGCAGTCTTTGCAGCTTATTATCGGCAAATTCGTCAACATGCTTCCGCTGCGTAATCAATTGGATGAAGAAATGAGCTTCAGCGCCCTTCTACAGACAGTACGAGCCACAACTCTGGATGCATTTGCCAATCAGGACTACCAGTTTGAGGAAATGGTTCAGCAGTTGGGTCAGGATCGTGATTTGGCCCGTAATCCGGTATTTGATGTTGTATTCGCGCTCCAGAATATGCAGAACCCTGAGATGAGCATTCCCGGCCTGAAGATGGAACCTTTCCCGTTCGTTCACGACGCCTCTCATTTTGATTTGTCTCTGATCGCGGAGGAGGACGGAGAAAGACTGTCCTTCAAGTTTGAATACAGCACCCGCTTATTCCTGAGGGACACGATTGTGCGTTTTGCAGGTTATATGCAGGATATTATATCCGGTGTTCTGGCAAATCCGGACAAGAAGCTGAAGGACATCACGATTGCTCATCATTTAGCTGAGCCTGAACCTGTCTATCTTGCCGGAGCCCGGGGGGAATTCGGACTATGAGGAGGAAGAAAGGGAGGAATAGGGATGGGGCTTGAAAATCGTTTGGACCGTCTGGCAGTGGCAGCTTCTCAAAAGAGCAAGGAACGGGAATACTGGCTGTCCGCATTGTCCGGAGAATATGACAAGAGCGGATTTCCTGGCGATTATACGCGCGGAACAGGGGTGACGGTTGAATATGCTTCGTTTTCCTTCCCGCAGGAGCTGGCGGACCGCCTGCTGCAAGTCAGCAACGGATCGGATTCAAAGCTTCATGTCGTACTATCTGCTGCACTCGCCGTTTTGCTGGCCAAAATGTCCAATCGCAGTGTCGTTACGCTAGGGACTCCGATCTATAAGCAGAAGGAAGAGGCCGAATTTATCAATTTCGTACTGCCTTTGCGGATTAAGATCGATCACTCACTCTCGTTCAGACAATGTCTTCTTCACACGCAAGATACGGTTGTGGCAGCAGTGGATCATCAGAGCTATCCGATGGAGATGGTGGCGGAACAGTTGGCGCTTCAAACGGATGATCCCATCGCACATCCGTTATTCGAGGCGGCATTGCTGCTCGACAACATTCATGAAGAGCGTTATTTCCGGAATGTGAAATGGACTACGTTGTTTTCTTTTTGCAGGAAGCAAGACCGCATCGGCGGTACGGTTCAATATAACGCACAGCTCTACCGCAGCGACACGATAGATAAACTTGTCTCGCGTTACACACTTCTGCTGCGGGAGACGCTGGCGAATCCGGATCTTCCGCTGAACAGCATCGACATACTGCTGCCGGGGGAGAGAGAGGATCTTCTCGGCCCTCTGGCCGGCAGTCCAGCCGAGTTTCTTGAACATAAGACCGTTCAGCAATGGTTTGAAGAGCAGGCTGCACGGACCCCGCATGCGCCTGCCATCGTTAACCAGGGGCAGTACATGACGTATGGTGAGCTGAATGAGAAGGCCAACCAGCTCGCCCGGGTACTGAGGACTGAAGGAATCGGGGCGGGTGACATCGTAGGCATGCTGTTTGCGCCTTCCGCTGACATGATGCTTGGTATGATGGCCGTCCTTAAAGCCGGCGGTGCTTTCCTGCCGATAGACCCGGATTATCCCGACGAGCGCATAACGTACATGCTGGAAGACAGCCGCGCACAAGTGGTGCTGACACAACAGGCTTTTATCGGCAGAATGAGAGGCCGCAAGACGCTGTGTCTGGATGATGAAGAGTTGTTTGCCGACGAAGCAGGTAATTTGGCATTAGAGAGCACAGCGGATGATCTGGCCTATGTTATCTATACATCCGGGTCAACAGGACAGCCGAAAGGTGTCATGATTGAGCACCGTTCGCTTGTCAATCTGGCCTTCTGGCACAATCGCACTTTTGGTGTAACTACGGTGGATCGCAGCATTAAGTATGCCGGTTTCGGATTTGACGCTTCGGTGTGGGAAGTGTTTCCCTATCTGCTTGCAGGGGCATGCATTCACATCGTGCCATCCGAGATCAGACTGGATGCAAACAAACTGGATGATTTTTTCACAGAGAACGGCATTACCATCGCCTTCCTGCCGACTCTGATGTGCGAGCAGTTCATGGATTTGCCGGACCGGGAACAGACCCCACTGCGGATCTTGTTAACAGGCGGCGATCGCTTGAAGCGGTATAAGCCGGGCAACTACAGGCTGTTCAACAATTACGGTCCTACTGAGAATGCGGTCGTGACTACGTTCACCGAAATTAAGCCGGACAACGGAGGCCTTCCGATCGGGCGGCCGGTCGATAATGCCAAGGTTTATATATTAGACGCTAATTTTCAGCTGCTTCCACCAGGATTGCCTGGCCAAATCTGCGTTTCGGGTGCGGGTCTGGCTCGCGGTTATCTCGGTCGACCGGAGCTGACAGCAGAGAAATTCGTCCCTCACCCGTTCGCTCCCGGAGAGCGCCTGTATTTGACGGGTGATCTGGGACGCTGGCTTCAAGACGGAACGCTGGAGTACTTGGGCCGACAGGACGACCAGGTCAAGGTACGGGGATATCGCATAGAGCCCGGTGAGATCGAAGCTCTGCTGCGGCGTCACGAGGAAGTTCGCGAAGCTGTAATCCGCATCATGGAAGATGAGAGCGGGCAGAACTTCTTATGCGCGTACTATACCGGGCCGGATGATCTCTCCGCTGCTAAACTTCGGGAGCATCTCTCCGGGCAGCTGCCCGCTTATATGATTCCGGCCTATTTTGTCTACCTGAATGAGCTTCCTGTAACGGCAAACGGCAAACTCGATATGAAAGCTTTGCCCGATCCGAAAGCTCATGTTCATACTGGCAAGAAATACGTGGCACCACAAGGTGAAACAGAGAACACACTGGTCCGGATCTGGGCCGAGGTTTTGGCGGTTAGCGAAGACAAAGTCGGGGTACAGGATACGTTTTTCGACCTGGGAGGCAACTCATTTCAGCTGGTCCAGGTAGTCAATATGCTGAAGGAAACCTTCGGGCATGACATTCCAGTACCCGTTATGTTCCAGTACACTACGGTTTCGGCGCTCGGCGGCTATTTACAGAGGATGGACAATGGGGAGGCTCCAATGCCCCAAGATATGGCCGACAACGAAGAGATGGATGCGGGATTCGAAACCATGGAACAGACGATGCTGATTCTGGAGGGAGCGCATGATGACTAAAAGCAGACATTCACAAACGGCTACCGGGCTGGAAATCGCTGTGATTGGCATGGCGGGCCGGTTTCCCGAAGCGCGAAATATCGAGGAGTACTGGGATAATCTGAGAAACGGCAAGGAATCGATCCATTTCTTCTCCGATAGCGAACTTGAGGCGGCAGGCGTCGATCCTGAACTGATTCGAAATCCCAGATATGTAAGAGCGAAAGGGCTCGTACCGGATGCGGAATGGTTTGATTCTGATTTTTTTGATTATTCGCCGCGCGAGGCTGAAGTCATTGATCCGCAGCTGCGGATCTTCCATGAGTGCGCCTATGAAGCGTTGGAGCATGCGGGCTACGACACGGAGCAGACAAACGGCGCTATCGGTCTGTACGCAGGGGCATCATCGAGTATTTACTGGCAACTAGTGGCCATGATTTCGCGCAGCGAGGGCACAGCCGAGCAGTTCGCCGCACTGGCTTTGTCGGACAAAGATTTCTTGAGCACGCGTATTGCCCACAAGCTGAATTTAAAAGGCACGAGTGTGAACGTCGATTCTGCTTGCTCCACCTCCCTGCTGGCCATTCACCTGGCCTGCCGAGCACTGCTTACGGGCGAATGCAGGATAGCGTTAGCCGGCGGAGTTACCGTAACGGTACCCCGGACGGAAGGTTATTTATACGAGGAAGGTATGGTCAGCTCGCCGGATGGCCATTGCCGTGCTTTCGCTTCAACTGCCAAGGGAACCGTCGGCGGCGAAGGGGCGGGTGTCGTTGTGCTGAAGCCGCTTAAGCAGGCATTAGCCGACGGAGACGCTATTTATGCGGTTATTAAGGGCTCGGCGGCGAACAATGACGGTACGCGTAAAATGGGTTACTCCGCTCCCAGTGTAGAGGGACAGGCTGAAGTAATCCGCGCGGCGCAGCGGATGAGTCGGGTCACTCCGGAGAGTATCAGCTATATCGAAGCGCACGGTACCGGTACAGCGCTGGGCGATCCGGTCGAGATCGAAGCGCTTAAGCTGGCTTTCCAGACGGACAAAACAGGGTTCTGCCGGATCGGCTCAGTCAAGACGAACATCGGACACTTAAATAGTGCCGCCGGGGTTGCGGCGTTCATCAAAACGGTGCTGGCGATTATGCACAAGCAGCTTCCGCCGAGCTTACATTTCGATAAGCCTAATCCCAAAATCGATTTTGCCAGCAGTCCGTTTATCGTCAATACAGAGCTCACGAGCTGGACGAGCGAGCAGCACCCGCTGAGAGCCGGCGTGAGCTCGTTCGGTATCGGTGGAACCAATGTGCATGTGGTGCTCGAAGAAGCACCTCCCCGGGCGGAAGAAACGAAAGGGAGAGATTCACAGCTGCTCCTATTGTCCGCAAAAACGGAATCAGGACTTGAACAAGCTACAGCCCGCTTACGCGAGTATTTAGGGGCTAATCCAGGCCTTTCTCTACCCGATGCGGCCTATACACTGCAGATCGGCCGCAGGGCATATAAGCATAGGCGCATGCTCGTAAGTTCTTCTGCGGAGGAAGCGCTGGAGCTGTTGGGCAGCCTGCCTCCGGAACGGGTTTACAGCCGTGTTGGCGATAATGAACGGCCCAGGCTCGTATTTATGTTCCCTGGACAAGGCGCGCAGTATGTCAACATGGGACTGGATCTGTACAACCATGAGCCGGAATTCCGCGAAGCAGCCGACCGGTGCTTTGCCATTATCCGTCCGTTGATGGACGTTGATTTAAAAGATTTGATGTATCCCGCCGGTAGCGAAGCGGCCGGTGATCACAGTGATCGCTTGAAGCAGACGGACGTGACACAGCCGGTCATGTTTATATTCTCCTATGCGTTGGCAAATCTGCTGATCGGATGGGGGCTGAAGCCTGCCTCCATGATCGGACACAGCGTCGGAGAATATGTGGCCGCTTGTCTGGCAGGAGTATTGACGGTAGAAGATGCGCTGGAGCTGGTCGTGCTGCGGGGTAAACTTATGCACAGTCTGCCGGGGGGAGCGATGTTAAGCGTACCCTTACCTGAGCAGGAACTCATACCGTTCATGAACGAAGGCTTATCGATTGCGGCAGTTAACGGTCCGGCGATGTGCGTCGTATCGGGATCTCATGAGGCGATAGAGCTTTTGGAAGAAAAGCTGACCCGGAAAGGGCAGGCCTGCACAAGACTGCATACGTCACATGCCTTTCACTCCGCCATGATGGAACCGGCAATGGAGCCGTTTCGCCAGAAGTTAAGAGGGATGGAGCTGCAGGCCCCGGGCATACCGTATATTTCAAATGTAAGCGGAGGCTGGATTACGAAGGAAGAAACAGTCGATCCCGATTACTGGGTCCGGCATTTGCGCGGGACCGTACGCTTTGCCGACGGTCTTCGCGAGCTGCTGCATGACGATAAGGCCGTATTTGTGGAAGTCGGTCCCGGCAACACATTAAGCGCGTTCGTGCGCCGGCATCCCGACAAGAAGGAGCGGCACGCCGTCATTAATCTTGTTCGGCATGTGAAGGAGCAGGTGCGTGACGACTATTATTTGCAGCAGCAGGTGGGACGCATGTGGCTGGAAGGAGCTCGGCCTGATTGGAAGGCATTCCATGCGCATGAACAGCGCCGGCGGATAGCTCTGCCGACGTATCCGTTTGAGCGCAAGCGTTATTGGGTTGATCCGCCGTTTGATACGGATGTTCTAAAGCAAGGTCTTGTCCGCAAGGAAGCGAAGGAATCAAGACCCCAAAGCGTTGCCGGAATTAAAAAGAATGCTGTACGGGAGTGGCTGTACACGCCAATCTGGGAACGTTCCCTGTTGAACGAAGAGGCAGTTGCGGCTGCGGGCATGAAACCCAAGACCACTTGGCTATTTTTTGCGCCAGAGCATGGCATTTGTTCCCGGCTGGCAGCGGGGTTACAGCAAGCCGGTCATGGCATCGTTTCGGTTTATCCATCCGATTCGTTTGCTAAGCTGGATGATCAAGCGTACGGGATCGATCCGGGGCAGCAAGAGCATTATACCCGGCTGCTGCAGAATTTGAAGGAAGCCGGCACCATGCCGGAGCGCATTGTTCATGCCTGGCTGACGGAGGAGAGCGTACATACCGAAGGGTGGACCGCTTCCCGCAGCGCAAGGGTACTGGCTAATGGTTATTTCAGCCTTATTGCACTGGCTCAGGCGATTGGGACTTGCGGACTGCAGGAAGAGCTGCAGCTTACGGTCATAACGTCCGGTATGCAAGAGGTGACAGGAGATGAGCGGTTGCTGCCGGAACAAGCGGCGGTGCTTGGGGCATGTCTGGTTATTCCGCAGGAATACGGCAATGTGCGCTGTCGCAGCATCGATATTGCGGATTCGCTCGGGCAGGAGGTTTCTGAACATCGGCAGCAAGCGCTATTGGGCCGATTACAAGCCGAATTAACCGCTTTTCCAGCGGATATTTTCGTCGCGTATCGCGGTTGGAACCGCTGGGTGCAGACATACATTCCAATTCCGGTTCCTGCCGCTGTCGAAGAGAATTTCGGCCTCAGAGAAGAGGGGGTATACCTAATTACCGGAGGCTTGGGCGGTATAGGAATGACCTTGGCGGAGCATCTGGCGAAGAGTGTGAGGGCTAAGCTCATACTTGTCAGCCGATCGGGAATAGGGGAAGAAGCGGACTGGCGTCAATGCGTCGAACATACGGCAGACGAAACTCAGGCGATTCAGCTGAAAAAGCTCGAGGAGCTGGAGCTGTACGGGGCCGAGGTACTGGTCTGCAAAGCGGATGTAAGCAATGAGCAGCAAATGGAGCAGGCCGTAGCCCGGGCGGTCGACCGCTTCGGAACGATTCATGGCGTTATCCACGCGGCCGGCACGGCCGATGGTGCGCTCATCCAGCGGCGGACTTGGGAGATTGAAGAACGTGCATTGACGGCCAAGGTGAACGGTACGCGTGTCCTCGAGCGAGTGCTGGCGGGAAGGAAGCTGGACTTCCTCGTATTGTGTTCTTCTCTGACCAGTGTGCTGGGCGCCTTGGGCCAAGCGGGGTACTGCGCAGCCAATGCGTTTCTCGATGCTTACGCCTACCGTAAACGCTCGCTGGACAATACGCATGTCGTCGCGATTGATTGGGACGGGTGGCAGACTGTCGGAATGGCCGCTGCGGCTGAGCAAGAAGTCGCCATTGCTGCAGCGCAAGCGGGAGTGTCCACACAAGGCCCGGACAAGCAGACCCGTTTGTTCCCTGAGGAAGGAATCGCTGTTTTCCGGTATGCACTGGCTTGCGGTCTGCCTCAGGTAACGGTATCGACGACGGATTTGAGCTTGCGGCTGCATGCCGCCCGCACTTCATCCCTGCAATCCCTAGTGGACGGGGAGATGAGCGGCATATCCCGCACAACGGCACGTTCCGAGGTCAGCACGTCGTTTGCGCCTCCGGAGGACGAACTGGAGCAGACTTTAGCCCAGCTTTGGCAGGACTATCTGGGTATTGATCAAGTCGGCCTGCATGATAACTTCTTCGAGCTGGGGGCTAGTTCGCTCGATATTATTCAAATGAACTCCAAGCTCCAACGTTCACTTCAGCAGGAAGTGTCCGTGGTTGACATGTTCAGCCATCCGACCATTTATGCACTCGCTGGGTTGCTGAGAAGATTACAAGCGGGAACCGGTAAGCAGGAAGAGACAGCGGACCGCACAGAACTGATACAGGACGGAAAGCACAGGCTGCAGAAGCGGCTGCAAAAAAGGAATAGAACGTGAAGGAGGTGGCAAGATGAGTGCCGAGAACGAGAAGTACGGAGAAACCGGTTTGGAAATTGCCGTTATTGGAATGGCAGGAAGATTTCCGGGTGCGAAGAACCTAACGGAGTTTTGGGAAAACTTGCGTGCCGGCAAGGAGTCGGTCACTTTTTTTACGGATGAAGAGCTGGAGAAAGCAGGGATTGCCCCGGAAATGCTCAGGCATCCCCAGTATGTCAAAGCAAAGTCTCAGCTAGAGGACGTGGAGTCGTTTGATGCGCCGTTTTTTGAATACACGCCGCGAGAAGCCGAGCTAATCGATCCACAGTTCCGTCTGTTCCACGAATGTGCATGGGAAGCGCTTGAGCATGCGGGACACCTTCCCGAAACCGAGGATCAACTCGTCGGGGTGTATGCAGGGGCTTCTCCTAACACCTATTGGGTCGCAAGCCAAGTCATGAATGCTGCACATGCCAGTGATCAATTTCAAATTTTGCAATTAAATAATCCTTCGTTTACGACGCGAATTTCATACAAACTGAATCTGAAAGGCCCAAGCGTAAGCGTGCAAACGGCTTGCTCCACCTCTCTTGTATCCATTCATCTGGCTTGCCAGGGATTGCTGGCCGGCGAATGCGATCTTGCCTTAGCAGGAGGGGTTTCGGTCAATTTGCCGCGCACAACCGGCTATCTCTACCAGGAAGGAATGATCCAATCTCCCGACGGACACTGCCGGCCTTTTGACGAAGGCGCAAGCGGCACTTTGTTCGGCGACGGAATCGGAATCGTCGTGCTCAAGCGGCTCGCAGACGCCGCTAGGGATGGAGACGTTATTCATGCGGTTATCAAAGGCTCGGCGGTTAACAATGACGGCAGCCGGAAAGTAGGGTACACGGCGCCAAGCACGAACGGCCAGGTGGAAGTTATTCGCGCAGCCCACCAAATGGCAGAAGTTGATCCGGAAAGTATCGGGTACATCGAGGCCCACGGAACAGGGACTACACTGGGGGACCCGATCGAAGTGGAGGCGCTGCAAGCTGCTTTCGCCACGGATAAAAGGGGCTTTTGCAAAATCGGTTCGCTCAAATCCAATATCGGTCATCTGGACGCCGCGGCAGGAGTCGCGGGTTTCATCAAGGCCGTATTGGCGCTTAAGCATCAGCAAATCCCGCCAAGCCTTCATTTTCATCAACCGAATCCCAAAATCGATTTTGAAAACTCTCCTTTCAAAGTCAATTCGGAGCTTAGCGATTGGAGAAAAACAGAAGGACCTCGGAGAGCAGGAGTCAGCTCCTTCGGTATCGGGGGGACGAATGCCCACGTCATTCTGGAGGAGGCCCCGATTGGCGCGGCAAGTTCGGCGGGACGCGATCTGAAACTGCTCGTACTCTCTGCCCGGACGGAGGAAGGGTTAGAACGGGCGACTCGCAATCTCGGCGAGTTTCTGCGGACTTGTCCCGAAGCCGACTTGGCTGATGCGGCTTATACGCTGCAGACAGGCCGCAAACGGTTCCGTTACCGCCGAACACTGGTCTGCGCTGATGTCCGTGAAGCTTTGGAGCGTCTGGATGCTATCGATGAAGGCAAATTGCAAACGGGCGAGTCGGAGAGGGATCAGACCCGGGTTGTTTTCCTCTTCCCGGGGCAGGGCTCGCAGTATGTGAACATGGGAGCTGATTTATACCGCAAGGAGCCTTTGTTCCGGGCGGAAATGGACCGCTGCTGCGAGATCATTACAGCAGAGGGTGGCACCGATCCAAGGCATGTGCTGTACGGGGCTTCGGACAGTGCGGCAGCTGCTGATAGGATTAACCAGACGGAAGCGGCGCAGCCGGCTTTGTTCGCGTTTGAATATTCGCTCGCGCAGCTCCTGATGTCATGGGGCGTTAAGCCGAATGCCATGATCGGGCACAGTATCGGAGAGTACACGGCTGCGTGCCTGTCGGGTGTTCTATCACTTCGGGACGCGCTGAAGCTCGTCACACTGCGCGGCAAGCTTATGCAGAGCCTGCCTGCCGGAGAGATGCTGAGCGTCTCCCTTGACGAGGCAAGTTTATTAGAGCTTCTTCCGGAAGGACTGGCGCTTGCAGCCGTTAATGGACCGGAGCTCTGTGTTGTTTCCGGCCCGCATGCGGACATCGCTTCCTTTGAAACCAAACTTACCGGGCTGCAGGTGGTGCATCGAAAGCTTCATACGTCACATGCGTTTCATTCGGCCATGATGGAGCCGATATTGGAGAAATATGAGGCAAAAGTCAAGCAGGTGGTCCTATCCGCCCCGTCAATTCCGTATGTGTCCAATGTAACGGGAACATGGATAACGCCGGAAGATGTCGCCGATCCCGAATATTGGACTAGGCATTTGCGGGAAACGGTGCGGTTCGCAAGCGGGGCGGCCGAGCTGCTTAAGGAGAAGCAGGCCGTATTTATAGAAATCGGACCTGGCAATGTTCTCAGCAGCTTCATCCGTAAACAACAGGGGAAGGAAACAGAGCGTAAGCATGAAGTGTTCCATCTCGTCCGTCATCCGCACGAGCAGGCCGCAGATGATGCTTTCTTACTAGAGAAGATCGGCAAACTGTGGATTGCAGGCACGCAGATCGATTGGAAGGGGTACTACAACTCGGAACGCCGACGGCGGGTTACGCTGCCGACTTATCCGTTCGAACGCCAGTGGTACTCCGTAGAGGGCGCACAATGGTCATTGCGAAACATGCAGGAGAAAACAGCTCACCGGAGAATGGGAGCTACGGAAACGGAGACCGGGAACGAAGCTGTTAAACAATCCCAAGTAGCCGCGCGTATGCGGTCTGCATCCTCTATAGAACAGACGGTTGCAGAACTTGTCCAGAATCACTTCGGATTCGCGCATCTTGGGATCAATGACAACTTTTTTGAAATCGGAGCAAGCTCGCTCGATATTTCCCAGCTGGCTGATAAGCTTGCGGAAGTGCTGGGGATGGAAGTGCCCGTGGTTACCTTGTATTCTTATCCCTCCGTTTGTACCTTAGCGGCATTCTTACGTGGAAACGGACAGGGAAGCTCAGCGTCCGATGAGGCAGCGGTTGAAGAAGAAGCAGAGCGCCAGAATGCCATTAACAAGGGAATGGCGCGTTCCGAGCGGATGAGGACCATATCGGTCCAAGATAGAGATCTGACGGGAAGGCAGGAACAAACGGAACGTGAAGCCGTGGGGGAGAACGGGCTTGAGATAGCGGTCATAGGTATGGCAGCCAGATTCCCGGGTGCGGACAGCATCGACCAGTTCTGGAACAATTTGCGCGACGGCGTCGAGTCGATAACGTTCTTCACGGACGAAGAGCTGGTACAGGCAGGCGTTGACCCGCAGCTTGTATCCCATCCTTCCTATGTAAAAGCCAAAGGGGCATTGAACGGGATTGATCAGTTTGATGCCGCGTTCTTCGGCTATTCACCTCGGGAAGCACAGCTAATGGACCCGCAGTTACGGCTGTTTCACGAATGCGCTTGGGAAGCGATCGAATCCGCCGCCTACAATCCCGACACTTATCCGGGACTTATCGGCGTCTATGCTGGCGCGACCCCGAATCTGGAGTGGGTTTCCCGCTTTGCGCCTGCTTTGGGCGGAACGGAACGATTCAGCGCCATGCTTCTTAACGACAGGGAGTTTTTCAGCACCCAGCTGTCGTATAAACTCAATCTCCGGGGCCCCAGCATCTCGATGCAGACCGCTTGCTCCACATCCCTGGTTAATATTGTTCTGGCCTCGCAAGGATTATTGGCGGGGGCGTGCGACATCGCACTGGCCGGCGGCTCCACTGTCAGCGTGCCCGACAAATCCGGTTATTTGTACGAAGACGGTATGATTCAGTCACCGGACGGGCATTGCCGAGCCTTCGACGAGCAGGCGGCAGGAACTGTTTTCGGAGACGGGGTCGGTGTCGTTGTCCTGAAACGTCTGAGTGATGCCATTGCGGACGGAGATATTATCCACGCCGTTATCAAAGGTTTTGGCTTGAACAATGACGGCACCCGCAAGGTAGGCTTTACCGCTCCGAGCACAAAGGGGCAGGCCGAAGTCATTCGTGCTGCTCATCGGATGTCGGGTGTGGACCCGGAAAGCATCACTTATGTAGAGGCGCACGGGACGGGCACAAGCATGGGGGATCCGATTGAGATTGAAGCTTTGAAGGAAGCCTTCGGCACCGATAAAAAGGGATTTTGCCGTATCGGATCCGTCAAGACGAACGTCGGCCATCTCAACAGCGCAGCCGGAGCGGCCGGGTTCATTAAAACGGTACTGGCACTCAAAGCGAAGCAAATTCCGCCGAGCCTGCATTATGAACGGGGCAACCCCAACATTGACTTCGCTAACAGTCCCTTTGTCGTCAATACGGAACTGGTGCCTTGGGAAGGCAGCCAGCATCCCCTGCGCTCCGGAGTCAGCTCATTTGGCATCGGTGGCACGAATGCGCACGTCATTCTGGAAGAAGCTCCCCCTAGGGAACCATCCGACGAAGGTCGTGCAGAGAAGCTGCTGATCTTGTCAGCAAGAACGCCAACAGCATTGACGGAGGCGAAAGCACGTCTGGCCGCATTTTTGACAGAGCATCCGCAAGTGAATCTGGCAGATACGGCGTATACGCTGCAAGCAGGCAGGAAGGCTTTTGAGTGGAGAGCCGCATTTGTGTGCAAGGATGCGGAAGAAGCGACCGCCATCTTGACATCGATAGGGTCCGATAAAATTGCCGAAAGCCAAACGGGGACGCAAACACGCTCTGTAGTATTCATGTTTCCGGGCCAGGGGTCACAATATGTCGGCATGGGACGGGAGCTCTATCTCAACGAACCTGAATTCAAGGAAGAACTTGATCGCTGCTTCGAGCTCGTTCAACCGTATGTAGAGCTTGACTTAAAGGCTGTCCTTTATGCCGCTGGCGAATCGGACCAAGATCATCGAGAGGAAATCTTGATGCGGACGGATATCGCCCAGCCCGTGCTTTTTATGATCGAATATGCGTTTGCCAGACTGCTGATACGCTGGGGCATCCGGCCCGAAGCGATGCTGGGTCACAGTATCGGTGAATATGTGGCAGCATGCCTGGCTGGTGTATTCACGCTGGAAGATGCGCTGCAGCTCGTAGCGCTTCGCGGCCGGCTCATGCAGGGGGTGACGGCGGGATCTATGCTCAGCGTGGCGATGTCAGTAGCGGAACTGCGCCCATTGCTGCCTGATCATATTGCGCTGGCGGCAGTCAACAGCTCCTCCTTGTGCGTCGTATCCGGCACATCGGCTGAGATTGATGCATTCTCACGGCTGCTGGAAGACAAAGGCTGTGCCTGCCGTCTTCTCCACACAATACATGCCTTCCATTCTCATATGATGGATCCGATACTTGCGGAGTTCGCGGATAAAGTACGCTTGATCCAGCTGCATGAGCCTGAGCTGCCCTTTATTTCCAACGTGTCCGGCACTTGGATCACACCTGAAGAGGCTACGGATGCGGAGTACTGGGTTAGGCATTTGCGATCAACCGTGCGGTTTGCGGACGGGCTTTACGAACTGTTGAATAATCCGCGCTCTGTATTCATAGAAGCCGGACCGGGCAATTCGCTCAGCACATTCGTGCGCAAGCATGAAGCTGGTTCGCGTGACCGGATCGTTGTCAATATGCTGAGACATCCCCAGGAAGCGGTTTCTGATACCGCGCACTTGTTGAACAAAATCGGACGCCTCTGGCTGGCGGGTATCGACATCGATTGGACGGGCTATTACGTCCATGAGCGGCGCAGACGCATCGAGCTGCCAACCTATCCGATGGAGCGTCAGCGCTTTTGGCTCGATGATGAGCAGCAGCCATTACCGGGAGCGCGGCCATCCTCACCCCCAAGAGGCGGTAAAAACGCTGACATGGCGGACTGGTTCTATTATCCTTCCTGGGAACGCGCCCTGCTGGAGGAGCATCCGGAAGAAAGCCGTCAGAACGGTCATAACTGGCTTGTATTCAAGGATGATTGCGGGATCGCGGACGAACTTGCCGCAAGTGTTCAAAATATGGGTGAGCGGACTGTAATGGTTAAGGCGGGCAGCGCCTTCATCGCGCATGAGAACGGAACGTTCACGCTTGTCCCGGGCTCTGCAGAGCATTACGTCCGGCTGCTGGAGGAACTGCAAAAGCGGGATTTCGTTCCCGACAAAGTCGCTCATCTGTGGAATGTTTCCTCCTCCGGGAAGGAAGAAGAGGAAATGGAACCTTCCGATGCGGAAGCGGTTGAACGCCGCCAGCAACAAGAAGGTTACTACAGCTTGATCTATTTGGCTCAGGCGCTGCGCAAGCATAAGGTAGAGGATATCCGTATAGCAGTCGTGTCCTCAGGAATGCAGGAGGTAACGGGGATGGAGCCGCTGTCTCCGGGTAAAATGACGCTGCTCGGACCCTGTATGGTCATTCAGCAGGAATACAGCGGAATTACATGTGTGAGCATTGATATTGATGTACAGGAAGAGACCAAGCAAAAGCGGCGAATCGCTGATAATCTTATCGGGGAATTATCGTCTCCGCCCTCGGACCGGCTTATCGCTTATCGGGGGAATTACCGATGGGTTCAGAATTTCAAGTCGGTAGGACTGCGCCAGGCGGAGAAATCGGCAGCTCCATTTCGGCAGCAGGGTGTATATCTCATTACGGGAGGGCTAGGAGGAATCGGGATGCTGACGGCAGAGTTCCTGGCGCGCAATTATGGTGCACGGCTCATTCTTACCGGACGTTCAAGCTTTCCCGACAAGAAGGAATATACGCGTTGTCTGGCTGAACATGGAGAGGAGCATCCGCTTTCTCGAAAAATCAGACGTGTGTTGCAATTGGAAGAACTCGGCGCTGAGGTTACCTATATGCAGGCCGACTTGTCTAATGAAGAACAGATGCGCCATGTCTTCAAGTTTATTGATCGTGAGTACGGCCGCCTTCATGGCGTCGTGCAGGCGGCGGGACTTCCTGGCGGCGAATCTTTCCGCGCGATCGAGAATATTAGCGGAGACCAGTCCGACGAGCAGTTCCGGGCCAAAGTCCAGGGTTTGCAGACGCTGGGCAGGCTAATTGCCGACAGGGAGGCCGAGATATGCATCCTGTTCTCCTCCATCGCCAGCATTCTCGGGGGACTCGGCTTCAGCGCTTATTCGGCCGCGAATTTGTACATGGATGCTTTTGCCCGCAAACAGAACCGAGCTGGCGGGACGAAGTGGCTGTGCGTCAATTGGGATGCGTGGGAATTCTGGGAAGAACACCGCTCGACGATCGGAGAGTCGCTTGTCGAACTGGCGATAACGCCAGCCGAAGCGCCTGATCTGTTCCGGTACGTCTACAGTCCGTGCGGCAGCAACCAAATTATTGTATCGACCGGTGATCTTCAGACGCGGATCGATCAATGGATTCGGCGCGCAGGCAAGAAAGAAGACAGTCACGCGGCAGGCGGCGCCTCATTCAGCAGGCCGGATCTAACCACACCTTATGCGGCGCCCCGCAATCGGGTTGAGAAGACGATAGCCGAGGTGTGGAAACAATTTTTCCGTATTGACGAGGTAGGTATCCACGATAATTTCTTCGATCTGGGAGCCAGCTCGCTGGATATGATCCAGGTGACCGCCAAATTGAATGAAGCGTTAGACGAGAGTATCGCCGTTGTTGATATGTTCACCTATCCCAGCATTCATGCCCTAGCTCAGCGCCTTACCCACAGCGAAGAAAACGAGGCGGAAGAGGCGGAGATGGAACATCAAATGATCGACTCCGCCGCGAAGGGAAGAAAGCGGCAGCAGCAGCAAAAAGAAAAAAGACGCAAAGGAGAGGTCTTGCTATGAGCATATCGAACGGTAGGGAGTATAACGGTTCGGAAATTGCCGTAATCGGCATGTCCGGCAGGTTTCCGGGAGCCAAAAACTTGCGGGAATATTGGGATAACCTCTGCAGCGGCAAGGAGAGCATCTCTTTTTTCAGTGATGAAGAGCTGTTGGAAGAAGGCATCGATGTGAAGACGGTGACTCACCCTAATTATGTGAAGGCCAAGGGAGTACTCGATGATCTCGAGTACTTCGATCCCGAATTCTTCGATTATACGCCTCGCGAGGCCGAGCTTATGGATCCGCAGTTCCGTCTTATGCACGAATGTTCCTGGGAAGCGCTCGAACAAGCGGGATATGATCCTAAGACATATAGAGGCTCGATCGGGTTATATGTAGGCGCGGCTTTTAATTCCAACTGGTTCATGCGCGCGTTCAAGGGGCTGGGAACAGCGGAAGAATCCGCCACCCTGGAGACGGCTATGCTGAATTTACGCGATTATATGGCCACACTTGTTTCTTATAAACTCAATATGAAGGGACCAAGCTTTACGGTGCAGACAGCTTGTTCGACATCGCTTGTTGCCATTCATCTTGCTTGTCAAAGTCTGCTCAGCGGGGAATGCAGCATGGCGCTGGCCGGCGGTGTATCGATACAACTGCCCAAGAGAGCCGGTTATTTCTATCAGGAAGGGATGATTAATTCCCCTGACGGCCACTGCCGGGCCTTCGACGAGAAAGGGGCGGGTACCGTCTTTGGTGAAGGCGCCGGGATTGTCGCCTTGAAACCGCTGGAGGATGCACTTGCAGACGGCGACCATATATACGCTGTAATTAAAGGCTCGGCGATCAATAACGACGGCAGCCGAAAAGTAGGCTATACCGCTCCTAGTACATCAGGTCAGGCGTCCGTAATCCGTGCCGCTCATCATGTAGCTGAAGTGGAGCCGGAAAGCATCAGCTATATTGAAGCGCACGGTACAGGTACGACACTTGGCGATCCAATCGAAATCGAAGCATTGAAGACCGCTTTTCAAACGGACAAGAAGAGATACTGCGGCATCGGCTCGGTTAAATCCAACATCGGGCATCTGAACAACGCCGCAGGGGTAGCCGGATTCATTAAGACCGTGCTCGCCCTGGCCCATAAACAACTGCCGCCTACCCTTCACTATGAACGTCCGAATCCCAAAATCGATTTTGAGAACAGTCCGTTCTTTGTTAACGACCGGTTAAAAGACTGGACCAACGATGCCTTCCCTGTCCGGGCAGGCGTAAGCTCTTTTGGCATCGGCGGCACGAATGCGCATGTTGTCCTGGAGGAAGCGCCGCCTGCTTCCGCTACCTCACGGGGCAGGTCGGCGCAGCTTATCTCTCTGTCGGCCAAGACGGAAGCATCGCTCGACAGACTGACGGAGCGGATAGCGCTGCATTTGCAGGAGCATCCTGACGTGAGCCTCGCAGATATGGCCTATACGCTCCATGAGGGAAGGGCTGCTTTCTCGTACCGCAGGACACTGGTCTGCGGAAGCGCGGATGAAGCGGTCATGCTGCTGGCTCAACCAGGTTCGCCCGAAGTTCAGAACGGATTTGCCTCTGTCGATGAGCCGCCGGTCGTATTCATGTTTTCCGGCCAAGGCTCGCAGTACACCGGAATGGGCAGGGAGTTGTATGAACAGGAGCCGGTGTTCCGCGAGGAGGCGGACCGCTGCTTCGAGCTGATGCAAGATGAGATCCGCCATGAGGCGAAGCGGGTACTATATCCCTCCGCCGATGAGCCGGATACGTCACTTATTAACCGGACTGACATTGCCCAGCCGGTTCTGTTTACAGTCGAATATGCGCTTGCCAGACTGCTGATGAAATGGGGAGTACAGCCGCAAGCCATGATCGGGCACAGCATCGGTGAATACGTCGCTGCATGTCTGTCAGGCATCTTCTCGTTGGAGGATGCCGTGCGGCTCGTTACCCTTCGCGGTCAATTGATGCAGAGTCTGCCAAGCGGTGTCATGCTGAGCGTTCCGCTGACCGAGCAGGAGATACTTCCATTGTTGTCCGGCGGCGTATCGCTGGCTGCGGTGAATGCTCCTTCCATGTGCGTTGTTTCCGGCACTTCGGAAGCGGTCGAGTCATTGGCTGGTTCCTTGGAAGAGAAAGGAGTCGAATGCCGTCGTCTTCACACGTCACACGCCTTCCATTCCGCCATGATGGAACCCATTCTGGAAGCCTATGAGCGCGAGGTAGGCAAGCTTGTGCTGAAAGCACCGCAGTTGCCCTTTATTTCCAATGTCACCGGAACCTGGATTCAGGATGAGCAGGCAATCAGTCCCGCTTACTGGGCACAGCACCTGCGCGGCACGGTAAGGTTCTCAGACGGGCTCAGTACCCTGATGAACGAAATGGACGCTGCGTTTGTAGAGGTTGGCGGAGGCAATGCCCTGACCGTATTTGCGAAGAGTCATCATGAATTCTCCAAAAACTCAGCCGGGGCTCCTAAAGAGCGTGTTATGGTGAATCTCCTGCGTCATCCGAAGCAGAATACCTCTGATGTCGCTTACCTGCTCCTTCAAGTGGGCCGTCTATGGAATGCGGGGATAAAAATAAATTGGACCCGTTTCTACGGGGAAGGGAAAAGAAATCGTATTCCTTTGCCAACTTATCCGTTTGACCGTCGCCGTTTCTGGCTTGATGAGGAAGGAATCCAGATCGTCCACTCCGATTTGCCAGCGAAGAGGGCAGGACAACAAGCTAATACGGAGCGGGATGACCGGATAGAGACCCAGAAAGAGAAAGGGTTATCCGAACCAATCAACCCGCTGGAAGAGACGCTGGCCGGCATATGGCGCAATCTGTTCGGCTTAGAGCACATCGGAATTCATGAGGATTTCTTCGAAATAGGCGGGCATTCTTTGAAAGCGACCAGTCTGATCACGAAGATTCACAAGGAACTTGATGTAGAGCTGGCTTTGTCGGATATATTCAACATGCCGACGATAAGTGCGCTTGCCCGTTATATCGGACAGAAAGCTAAAAATAAATATTTTGCAATCGAACTGGCAGAGAGCAAACCTTACTACCGCTTGTCCTCTGCACAGAAACGCACGTTCCTCATTCATCAGCAAATCGGTTCGGTAACGACTTACAACATGCCGATGGCTTTGTGGGTGCACGGAAAAGCGGAAGCGGATCGTTTTGAGCAGGCTTTCATTCAATTGATTCACCGTCATGAGAACATGCGCACCTCGTTTCATATGGTAGACGGAGAACCGGTTCAGCAAATTCATGAGAGTTTCACGTTTACCGTGGAACGCATGGAAGCGGACGAGGAAGATTTAAAGAAAATCATGCGGAAGTTTATCAGGCCTTTTGATCTGGGCAAAGCCCCTCTTATTCGCGCCGCTTTCGTTCGAATAGAGCCGGAGAAACATGTGCTGTTTATGGATATGCACAATATTGTTTCGGACGGTGCTTCAATGAATGTGTTTATTAAGGAATTCAGCGATCTGTATGCCGGAAAAGATCTCCCGCCTCTGCGCATTCAATATAAGGATTTCGCGGAATGGCAGCATCGCCTGTTGAGCGGGGATGTTATTCGGAAGCAAGAGGATTATTGGATGAACCAGTTCCGGCAGACAATCCCTGTGCTGAACATGCCGTATGACTTCGAGAGACCTGAATTTCAATCGTTTGTCGGCAGAGCGCACAAGATCAGCCTGTCCAAGGAAACCGTAGACCGGCTGAATGCTTTGGCAAAATCCCAGAATGTTACGATTAATGTGCTCTTGTTTCATCTATACACGATTGTGCTGCATGAATATACCGGTCAGGACGACATTACGGTCGGCTCGTTGGTGGCAGGCAGGCGGCATGCCGATGTGGAGCCTTTAATAGGCATGTTCACGAACTTCCTGCCGATCCGGGTCCGCTTCCAAGACCGGCTGAGTCTTCTCGATCAACTGCTTATTCTGAATGACACGATGATGAACGCCTATGAGAATCAAGACTTCCCGTTCGACCGGATGGTCGAGAAGCTCTCGGCGAAACTACCGCGCGGACGTAATCCTCTGTTTGATACGATGATGATTTTTCACAATGAATTTGATGGTGACACCGTGCTTACCGCCGAAGGACTCACTTTCGAGAATTTTGAAATTACGAAGGGGATTTCCAAGCTCGATTTCAAACTCGATATCGGCTATGCCGATCATGGCGGCTTGCTCTGTGTCATGCAGTACAATACCGCTTTGTTCGCGGAAGCAACCATGGCGGGACTCATGGGGCATTTTACGGATCTGATTGAACTGGCTCTGGCCAACCCGGCTATTGAATTGAGCGAAATCCGGCTGTTCACCGAAGAGCAGGAGGCTGAAGCGGCGGCAAAAAGAAGCAGTTCGCTGCCGGAGCGTGTCTTTACCGTAACGGCCGTCTCTACCTTTACTGCGGACCCGATCCGTTCTTATGTCAGCTGGTGGGGAGAGCAGTTCGGAACACGTGTCGATATCCGTTTTGCACCATATCAACAAGTGTTTCAGGAGCTATTGAACCCTGACAGCTCCTTCTCGTCCGAAGAGGCTGCGGGACTGCTGCTCGTCCGCTTTGAAGATTGGTTGCGGGATGACCGCTCTCCGGAGGCCCAGCAGATTAAAAAGCTAGAACGAGCACTGGCCGATATGCTGCAGACATTATCTGCTGGCCGGAGAACGGGCCCGATATTCGCCGGAGTGTTTCCCGTATCCGCTACATTAGGGGCTTCTCCGGTCATGGAAAGCTACCTGGAAGAGCTCGGGAATCGTTGGAAGCGCGAATTGGAAAGGCTGGATTATGTTCAGGTTATCGATTTCAGAGAGCTTAGTTCCATGTTCGGTATTGATCACATACACGATTCCACTGCCGATGAAGCTGCACACATGCCGTTCACACCGGAATCTTATGCGGCAATGGGTACTCTTATTGCACGTCGGCTGCTCGCTTGGCAAGGACATCCCTTCAAAGTTATTGCGGTGGATTGCGATAACACGCTCTGGCATGGGGTATGCGGGGAGGATGGAGCGGCAGGGGTAACAGCCTCCGGTCCCTACCGCGAGTTCCAGCGGTATCTGCTGAGCAAGCAGCAAGAGGGCATGCTGCTGGTGCTGGTCAGCAAGAATAATGAAGCAGATGTATGGAATGTACTGGACAATAACCCAGACATGCTGCTTAAAAAAGAGCATTTTGCGGGAACGAGGATCAATTGGAACTTAAAATCCGAAAACTTGCTTTCATTGGCGGAAGAACTCGGATTAGGACTGGACAGTTTTATCTTCATCGATGACAGTTCGCTGGAATGTTCCGAGGTACAGTCACAGTGTCCGGAAGTCCTTACGCTTCAGCTTCCTGAAGAGCGGCTAATCCCGGCATTCCTGGAGCATATCTGGGCAACAGATCGCCTGCGCGTGACAGAAGAGGATAAACGGAGAACCGAAATGTATGTCTCAGAGCGCAAGCGCAGAGAAATTCGTTCTTCGGCTCCCTCTCTGCAGACTTTTCTCGACGAATTGGAGCTTAGACTGGGTATTTACGAAGCAACTGCTGAACAACTGCCCCGCATAGCCCAGCTGACACAGCGCACCAATCAATTCACGCTAAACGCAGATATAATGTCAGAGAGTGAACTGGAAGCTACGCGGGCTGAACCGGATACGAAATGCTGGGCGATTGAAGCCTCAGACCGGTTCGGGCATTACGGACTGACAGGGGCGGTCATAACGCGCTTCGAAAACGATATTGTTCATCTGGATGTATTCCTACTCAGCTGCCGCATTCTTGGGAGAGGGATCGAGTCGGCCGTAATCAGTTCTTTAAAGGCTTATTGCCATGAACGTAAGGCCGAATATATGGAGGCTGTGTGCACAATTACCGGGAAAAATGAGCCGTTGCTCGCATTTTTGAGATCGGGACCGTGGAGCATCACGGAGGAGTCCGGCCACAAGGTGCGTTTCCGGATTGCAGTAAAGGATATCCCTGATTCCATCAAGCATATTGAAGTCCTTAACGAGCCACTGCCCGGCGTAGGACTGACCCAGCCTCAGCTCACCGGCAGCGAATATCAAGGAGAAGCGGGTACCGCCACAGGGCCGGCGCAAAGTTTAGAGAGAACGGGCTGGGAAGAAGTTCTCAGCGGCCGTGAAAATCAGCAGCATCGCCGTCATTTGCTTCCGCTGCAGTATTCTGACGCTTCAAGGATACTCCAGATTCCGGTAAAGGAAGTAGAAGAGAGCGCAGCTCTGAGAGCTCCGTACCGGGCTCCGTCCAATCAGACAGAGGAAGCCTTGGTACAAATTTGGGAAAGGGTGCTCGGGATCGGCGGCATCGGAATTGATGACGATTTTTTCCGGCTTGGCGGAACGTCCCTTCATGCTGTTCGGGTTGAGATCGAAATGGAGAAACAAGGTTTATCGGCAGAAGGACAGCAATTATTCAAATATCGCACGATTCATCAATTAAGTCCGTTCATTCGAATCTCTGTCATGGAATAATACGAGGCAACTTTACCAGCAAGGCATCATGAGACAAGGCTATCGCCTGTCAACGGATGCCTTGCTTTTTTATGGTAAATATAGGATAATGATTGAACTTCATGGGAATACAATAATATACAATTGTGCATTGTGTTGGATAATATATTTATTAAAGGGGCTGGTGGTAAATATATGAACGAGGAACTGATAGATTACGTTTATTCTCAAGTGTCAATGAAAGAAGGAAAAAAAGTAATTGAGAATATTCTTCTGGATATTTACTTCAAACCGGGCATTTCCACCAAAGAGATTGCCAGAAAAACGCTGCTGCCCCTGCCGCTGGTGTCCGCAATTAAGAAAGAGCTAATCAAGGTTGGCCTCATTGAACAAAAGCGGGGGGTGAACTGCACGGCAAGAGGAAGCCGTTTTGCCGAGCAAGTGATGGGGTTCGGCGATTTGGATCATGACCTGTATCAGCGTTTGAAGTACGAGCAGTGGCAGCCTGACGAACTGAAGGACATGATGACCAAGCTGGAGAGCGTCTTTGAGGGACGGCCTCAGGTCGATGTTACGATTGATCAGTCAAGCTGCACTCTGGCTACGAGCATGAACCGGGCTGTTCTGGCGCTTCGTCACGAGGCTCTAATCGGCAGGGATATCGTTTGTCTGGGGGACGATGATCTCGTCAGTGTGTCGCTGGCGTTTCTGCTGAAGCAGCTTTATCGTAACGATGCCTCCAAGTCGAACACCCGTATTTACGTATTCGAAATTGACAAACGTATTACCAGCTATGTGAACTATCTGGCGGAAACCGAAGATTTGCCGATCGTCTGCTACGAAATGGATTTTCGCGAACAGCTTCCGTCTGAATTTCTGAACCGCTTTGATTGCGTATTCACCGATCCGCCTTATACACAGCAGGGGATGTCGTTATTCGTCTCCCGCGGAATTCAATTGCTGAAGCGGGATGTAGGACTGCCTATCTTCCTGTCGTTCGCCCACAAATCGCCTGACTTCACCTTGGCGATGCAGCGCGAATTTGCCAATATGGGCTTGTTAGTGACAAGTGTCTTGCCTCGCTTCAATGAATATATCGGTGCGGAAATTATTGGTAACACAAGCCAGATGATTGTGTTACAATCTACTGAAGAGACCCACGAAAGTATCGAACGTGAATACAGGCAAGCGCTGTATACCGGGGAAGTCAAACGTACGGTTCGCTTATACGAGTGCAAACGCTGTAATCGCGTGACCGAAGTAGGTTTCCAAATGGAGTGGCAAACGATTGAGCACCTGAAGAAAGAGGGCTGCCCGGGATGCCGCTATGAGACTTTCGAGCTCATTCAAAAAAAGAACGCATAAGAATACAGATTGGAGTTACAGCACGATGCCGATTAGAGAAATCGAGCCCCAGGATATCCCTGTTATTACAATATTCGAGACAGAAATCTCCATGATTTCATTCGGAGAAGATGCGATTACCGATCCTCTATTTCATACGAAAAAGCTAGAAAAGGCTCTTCGATATGAAAGGGAAGGAATGCTTGTTCTCGATGTAGATGGGGAAATCTCAGGCTGGATGTGGATAACCCCGCGTAAAAACTCGGTTACCAAAGAGATGTATGCGAATTTCAAAAGTTTCTATATTGCTGAATCCTGCCGGGGAACCGCCTATGTCGATGAGCTCTTCGAGGCGGGAATGAACTACTGCAGAAGCGAGGAAGTTACGCAGATCGTAGGTAAGGTGCATGTGAGCAACTTGCCGATGCGGCTTCTCTATAAGAAATACGGCTTCAAGCCGACACATTTGACGATGGAGCTATTTCCTAATGGACCCCAAGATTAAATGTCTAGTATGGGACTTAGACGATACGTTGTGGCAGGGAACGCTTAAAGAAGACAAAGCAGGCATTAAACTGCTGCCGGGGATAATAAACATCCTCGATACGTTGGACCGACGCGGAATTGTTCAGAGCATAGCCAGCCGCAACAACTGGGACCAGGTGAAAAGCAAGCTGGAGGAGCTGGACGTCGGTCAATATTTTCTGTATCCACAGTGTCATTTTGACTCAAAAGCGCTCAGTATGGAACGGATAGCGAAGGAACTGAACATCGGGTTGGATACGCTGGCTTTGATCGATAATGATCCGTTCGAACGCTTTGAAATAAACTATTATGCTCCTCAGATACGTACATATGACGCCCGTCAATATCGGGATTTGCCTGAGTACCCCGAATTTCAGATCGGTCATGCGACCGAGGAATCGGAGAACCGGCGTCAATATATGCAGGCGCGATCTAGGAGAGAAGAAGCCCAAAAAGAGCACAAGGGAAGCCGTGAGCAATTTTTAAAGGAATGCGGTATGAAGCTGCAGATCCGATTAGCGCAGGAGAGGGATTACCCCCGGGTTGTTGAATTGTCCCATCGTACGAATCAGATGAACAATTTGCTGGAGAGAATTGACATGACGTTCGTCGATTCCTATTGCAAGCAGGACGGCCGCTATTTGTATGTGGCCAAGCTTGAGGATCGGTTCGGCGCGCACGGGCTTATCGGGACCTGTTTTGTGAATATAGTCGACGCAGAAATCAATCTGGATCTCTTTTGCATCTCCTGTCGGATCGAAGGCCGTGGCATCGCTTCGGCATTTTTGTATACGGTTCTTGAACGGCTGGGACAACAGGTGCCGATGGCGAAAGCTGTACGGTGCCGATTGGTGCGCAAACAACGAAATTTACCGGCCAGACTGTTATTGGAAATGCTGGGCTTCAAGAAATCCGCTGCGGATGACTTGGCATCCACTTACATACTGCAACTGCCGCTTCCGCACAAAGTATTTAATTGGCTCGAGATTGGAGAATGAACGATGAACCGCGATGCGATCGAACAAGAGATTACGGACATAATTAAGAAAATGCTTCAGTTGTCATTTGTTGATAATGATACCGTCTTAATCGGCACGGCCGGAGTATTGGATTCTATGACATTTATTAGACTGCTTGCGGAGTTAGAGAAGCGGTTTGACTTTACGGTGGACGAGGATGATTTGACTCTGGATTCCATCAGCAGTGTTAAGAACCTGACGGAATGGGTGATTAAAAGCAAACGGGAGAACTCCTGAATTACAGCAGGCATCAGAAGATAGGATCCTCACAATACCATGACGAAGCGGGAATTATTCCTGCTTCGTCATGGTGTTTTTCATTTTATTGAATAAACAGGTGGATAATCATGCAAGGATCAATTGATATCACTTCCAATATTCAGTAGATTTTATTTATTATAACAAGTTTTGCCTTCTTACCATAATATTTACATGCTATAATTCTATTATATCTCATACAACTTATGGAAGAATTTCGAAAACTTGTATGTGGTATAAGAGGAAGGAACCCAGGTGTTTGTTCTCATCTTATTCATGGCAGGCATAACAGAACCGATTCACGTTGTACAAAGAAAAACTTTGAACTACGGGAGGAATGTAAGAATGTCCAAAGAAGATGTGAAGGCGAATGTGACCGATCCGCAGGCGCCAAATCCTGTAACTATTATCGGGTATACGAATGAATTCAGCGTCCAACCCGGTCAAGATCTGCACTTTATGATTGATACCGGAAGCTCGGTATATACGGCTGATATTGTGCGTTTAATCGGAGGAATGCCTGATCCGGACAACTCGACTTTTTTTCCGACAGAACCGGTGTCGGCAGATTGTGCAGGTGAATATCCTGGGCGGCGGCAGATAACGGCTCCAGGTTCCTATGCCGAGCTGCCCCTGCCGGGAAATTGGATGCAGAGCGGCGAATTCTCGGCACAGCTGTGGATTTTCCCGACGGTTCCCGTATATGACTATATTCAGACCGTCTGGTCCGCACGCTCTGCAGATGGCACATCCGGCGCTGCCCTGGCATTGGAAACTGACGGACGTCTGGCGTTATCCCTAACCGGGGGCTGCGGGCAATCCGTTACAGTCCGCACCGATATCCCGCTTAAGGAGAATATATGGTATTCCGTAGTCCTTCAGTATGCGGCAAGCACACAGGCAGTCAAGCTTTTTGTCAACAGCCGGGACGGGTGGAAGGCGGATGACGGCCTACAAGTTCATACCGCTGCTGCAAATCTGGATTACAGCAATGTCGCCTTAGCGCGCGTCCTGATCGCTGCGGATTCCGACCCTGCCGCTCCGGGACGCACCATTCATCATTACAATGGTAAAATCGGCAATCCCCGGTTCTGGGGAGAGCTTCTACCCGAGGAGTTGTTACCGGACGTACTGCTAGGCACAGACGGAATTGGCGTTGTTCCCCTTGCGGATTACGATTTCAGCGTCGATATTGCTTCAACACGCCTTGAGGACCTGTCGGCAGGCGGCTATCACGGCACCCTGCATCAGGGGGGCACAAGAGCGGTAACCAGTCACAACTGGACTGGGGAACACCTGGACTACCGGCACGCACCTAAACAATATGCGGCTGTTCACTTTCATGATAATGATCTTGTCGATGCCGAGTGGGAGATTGATATTTCCTGGAAGATCCCGGGTGATCTGCCGAGCGGAATATATGCGCTCAAACTTGAAGCTGAAGGCAGCGTAGACTTTATTCCTTTCTTTGTTCGCCCTCTTCAAGGAACCGCAAGCGCACCCGTTCTGTTTCTTGCGCCGACTAATACTTATTTGGCTTACGGGAACGAACGGCTGTTTAAATTTGCCAAAGACTATCTGGGTGAGGACTACGTTCTTCCTTCCCAGGACGTTTATTTGGATGAACATCCCGAGGTGGGCAGCTCCATCTACGACCTGCATAACGATGGCAGCGGCGTGCAATTCTCATCCCGTCTGCGACCGCTTCTGAATATCCGGCCTCACTACCGTAACTGGCGGGCTGTGCGCCACTTTTCCGCCGATCTGTACATTACAGGGTGGCTGGAAAAACGGGGTCAGAGCTATGACGTTGCTACGGACGAGGATTTGCATCATGAGGGAGTTCATCTATTGAGCCCTTACAAGGTGCTGATCACCGGGAGCCATCCCGAATACTGGACGAGACCGATGATGAAGGCGCTGGAGCAATATTTAGCGAATGGCGGGCGGGTCATGTATTTAGGCGGGAACGGGTTTTATTGGGTAACGAGTCTTGATCCGGACCGGCCGTCACTATTGGAAGTAAGGCGCGGTAACGCCGGTTCACGTGCTTCGGATTCTCCTCCTGGTGAACTGTTCCACAGCACGACGGGGGAGTCCGGCGGTCTATGGCGTCACCATGGTTATATGCCCCAGCGTCTAGTCGGTGTAGGAACTTGCGCTTTGGGTGGCGGGTCTGCTACCGGCTACCGGCGGTTAGACGACAGCTTCAAACCGGAAGCCGGGTTTATTTTTGAGGGTATCGACGAGAACGAGATCATTGGTGATTTCGGACATGCTGCCGGAGGAGCCGCTGGCGATGAGATCGACCGTTACGATCTGAGTTTCGGAACACCTCCGCACACGCTGCGTCTGGCGACGTCGACCGGTCATGACGATAACTACCAATTCGTGCATGAAGATCAACTTCATACTGCACCAGGTCAGGGGGGCACCGAAAATCCGCTCGTGCGGGCGGACATGACTTATTTTGATATTCATGGCGGCGGCGCTGTGTTCTCTGTCGGTTCGGTTAACTGGGCCGGCAGCCTAGGTTGGAACGATTATAACAACAATGTAGTCCGTATCAGCGACAACGTGCTGAGCAAGCTGCTGCTGTAGCAAACAGGACATGCATCAATTCATCTGAGACAACAGTGGGCGAATCGGGGCACGCATGTGCCCCGTTCATATTTGGTTCCAGCTTCAGAATACCCATTAAGGAAGGTGAGGAACTGTGAAAATTAAGTTTTCAGCTGCTGCCATATTGACTCTTATGCTGGTATGCTGCATGTTGGGTTTGCAGGCTGACCAATCGGCGGAGGCAGCCGCCTCCAATTCTCGTACGAAGGCCAAAAACGTAATCTTTATGATTCCGGATGGATTTTCACCTGCCTATGCAGCCAACTACCGTTTGTACAAGGGTGAGCCCTCTGTGATGGATTCCATGATTGTAGGCATGGTAAGGACATATTCGGCTGATTCCGCGCTCACCGATTCAGCCGCAGCGGCGACTGCAATGGCCACGGGATACAAGACGAATAACGGAATGATCGGGAGAACTCCCGATGGGATTGAGCGCAAGACGATTCTTGAGGCGGCCCGCGAACAGGGTAAGGCAACCGGTCTCGTAGCTACTTCGAGCATTACCGATGCGACCCCAGCTGCGTTCTCATCGCATGTTTTCTCAAGGAAAGATGAAAGCCTTATTGCGCAGCAGCAACTGCAAATTGCGGATGTTTTGCTAGGGGGAGGTAAGGCCTTCTTTCTTCCTGAGACTATGGGAGGGAAGCAAAGCAGCCGCAATCTGTTGGAAGAAGCGAAACAGAGAGGTTATCGTGTAGTTGAGAACCGGACTCAACTGGAATTAGCAAGTGGAAACCGAATTCTCGGTTTGTTCGCGGACGGAGATATGGCGCCTGAGCTGGACCGGGAGCATACGAACGAACCAAGCCTGAAAGAAATGACGGGAAAAGCGATCGATATTCTCCGTAGAGACAAGGACGGTTTTTTCCTGCTGGTGGAAGGAAGCCAGATTGATTCGGCCGGTCACTACAATGATGCCGCATGGGCCATGAAAGACACGGAATCGTTCGAAGAAGCAGTGGAGCTGGCAAGAAAGTTTGCAGAAGAGGACGGGAACACGCTAGTCGTTATAGCCGGTGATCACGACACCGGAGGAATGGCGGTCGGAGGATATGATCAAACGGACGCCAAACTGGAGGTGCTGCGGCAGGTACAAGCATCCGGACTCTATATGACTAAAGAGCTGAAGACGGATAGAAGCAATGTCAAAGAGGTGCTCAAAGCTTATGCCGGCATTGATGTGACGCCTGAGGAAGAAATCGCAATTATCAATGCTGCTGACGCTATGCAAGCTATAAATCATGTCATCAGCAAACGTTCCATCGTGGGATGGAATACCTATCTGCATACGGGTGTGGATGTTCCGCTGTATGCTTTTGGACCGGGATCTGAGTTATTTCGCGGACTACACAATAATACGGACTTACCGCATTTGGTCGCTCGGATAATGAACATCGATTTCGGTGAGGACAAGTATAAAAAGTGAAACGAGCTGAATGGGAATTCCATATTCTGATAAGGTAATGATATGACAGCGGCTGCTCTCCGGTTATTTTGGCTAAACCATGGAGCAGTCTTTTTTATGGAGATGTGTGTCCGCTCGGCGGCTATAACGAGGATGCGATGTAATCGATCCAGGGGTGACCCGATGGAAACTGCGTACGGAGCGCATGGGTAAGCCATGTTTTAGCTTGCGGGTGAAGGAAGGGGAGCACCTTGATTAAATCCTGCTCGTCTTTTTCCCGAATGTTCTTACTGCCACCCTTATATAGAAGCTGTATCTCCGGTTTCAGATAGGGAATTCCTTGGTCTGTTTTTAAGGATATATCTTGGAGAGGTCTTCGGATCGACGGTTCTCTTCGATAAACCCAGCGGTCCTGTTCGGTTTCTACCAACATGATCTGGAATGAAAATGGGGTTTCATCATTTCGGCTTACTCATACATCGCCAACCGAATGCAAATATTCGCCTTCCTCCCAGATTGATAAGGTTCCTTGATCCGCTTTGTACAGCGTCCATTCTTTGGCTAATGCAGCGTAAATGGCGGCCTGCTCTTCGCGAAGGATCAGGATATCGATATCGCCGTGTTCCCGGGTCTGCTCTCCCAAATATAAATCCAAAGCCCAGCCTCCGGCGATATACCAACGAGCAGGGATATCAGCAAAAATTCTGACGGTATCCGATACGCTGATCGGTTCCCAATGATCATAATCAGTTCTCATGTTCGACTCTCCCTTACGTTTTCTTGCGTCTTCGATTCATTCCTCCATTGTATAGGTTTTATCCTGTCCGTGAAATGAAGGATAAATAGATAGGGTCAAGCTTTCCCGCCTTTGCGCAGGCATCCTGCATAAAGAGAGTAGGGGCATGGCTCGTTCCCTCCCGATATTTTTCAGCCGGTGTTTATCCCATGCGCTGTATATTTCCAATTGTTTCATAATAATCTGTAAGGAGGCGTTTATCCAATTCAAGGTGAAAGGGAGTAGAAGGATAACCATGACGGAAAGGCAATGGGGAGCTGGCAGTGAATTGGGAGAGCGTCGATTTGAAGATGAAGAGTTCATCAGAACAGAGGAGATTATGGCAAACGAGATTTCTCCCGAGACGGATCTGCTGAAGCATTTTGCAATGGCAGGAGGAGTCACCCATGAGGAGGTATTGCTGTTACTGGCATCGCCTGACGATATTGAAGAAGCCCTCAGGGTTTCCGGGATCCGGCATAACGGCACGGACAGACCTTCCTTGACCCGACTGCTGGGGTGGAGTGACAAGAACCGAAGACTGAAAGTCATGAGCCGATCCGCAGACCCTGAATCCATTGCACGAGATATCAGGCAAGGTGCTCAGGGAATTGGGCTGATACGTGGGGAGGATGCTCTGCAGCATGGCCTGCTGCAGGAAGTCTACACGGCGTGGTTGAATTCGCGGAGCGCAGAGAAGAGCGCCCTGTTAAGGCGGAGACTCATTATGCTATGGAAGACCTATTGGGTGTCGGTGTTTCAGGCGGCGGGTGGAGCCCGATGTGCGGTCAGCTTGCTGCATGATGCCCGGCTTTCCAACACGATGGAGTTACGTGAAGCGCAGGATGCTCAGCTGGAGTCCCTGTTCCGAGCTGTCGAGCAGTGCAGCGAGGAAGGCGTAGACTGCCAATTAGAGCTCCTGGCTGTACGTCCGGCGCACGCGGATGACTTTATATCGATTCATAATTTTATCGAAGAAGTGGCAGAGCAGACCCTTATGGATCAAAGGCGTTTTGTGCGTATTCGCTATGGGGCGCTGTTCGGAGAAGGGATGAAACCAGCAGCGGCAGCGGAGATTGCCCGTTTGGCCGATGTGATTGTATTCGATTCGGAGGGTACGGAGAATTCCGAATCCCCGGATGAGGCAGGACACAGGGTTGCGGCTTTCTCAGAGATGATCCATCGAATTAGGCGAACGAAGCCGCAATTAAGGCTCCGGATCAATGGGGTGGCTGCCACGGATTTACGGATGGTTTACCGGCAGGGTATACACGAAGTGTGCTGTCAGCCCTCAGAGATTGCAGCCATTCGAATAACCGGCGCGAGGCTGGAGATGCGCCGCAGATGTTCGACGATTGTCGATTGATGGAATGTGAGCGCTTTACGAAATAAGTGATTGTATAGAGAGAAGTCCTTGCGAGAGATCGCAAGGGCTTTTTTACGTGTTGAAGGTTCATCTTCATCATCAGGGAACACCAATAGGCACTCTTCAGCATTTAAAAAATGTGAAAAATATGGTTTACAAATGAGGATGAAGTGAGTATGATACATATAAAGTTGTACGAAGGAAAATAAATTGTATAAGTTCAAAAATGATTCTCATTCTCATTTAGCATGCTGCTCCGGCCAAGCCGGGGCAGCATGTGTCATTTTAAGGGTAGTAATAATGGATCTCATTCTCAACTAGGAAGGTGATTGGTTATGCAATGGATACAAAGTCAAACGACGACTGGACGCATATCGACAAGAGAAAATGGAGCGGATCCACGTGAGCCGCGGCAGCCTGGGAAGTGGGATATACGCAGCCTGCTGAGCAACGCGGAGGTCGTGGCTGCACTGGGCAGCGGCCTGCTGATGCTGGTGGCTTGGCTGACCAGCCAATGGTCTGAGCCGCTCTCTGTTGTGTTGTATGTGATATCCTACGCCGTCGGCGGATGGGTAAAAGCCAAAGAAGGTGTGGAGACCCTTCTGAAGGAGCGCGATCTGGATGTGAATCTGCTAATGATTGCTGCTGCTATGGGAGCTGCAGCGATCGGGTACTGGAATGAAGGCGCAATGCTGATCTTCATCTTTGCCCTCAGCGGGGCGCTTGAGAGTTATACCATGGAAAGAAGCCGCAAGGATATCTCGTCCTTGATGGAGCTGCAGCCGGAGACGGCTCTGCGCATCGAGAAGGGGGAGATGGTATCAATATCCATCAGCAAGCTGGAGATAGGTGACCTGATTCTGGTAAAGCCGGGCGAGCTTATTCCTGCAGACGGCAAAATTTATCGCGGCAGCTCCTCGGTCAACCAGGCTTCGATTACCGGCGAATCCGTACCGGTCGACAAGTCCGTAGGCGATGAAGTATTTACCGGAACCTTGAACGGGGAAGGCGTATTGTACATTGAGGTTACCCAGTCGGCGGAATCCACGTTGTTCGCCAAGATTATCAAATTGGTGGAAGAAGCGGAGAACGAAGTACCGGAATCGCAGCGGTTCATCAAGCGGTTCGAATCGATTTATGCCCGTGTCGTTGTCATTGCGACCGTGGCCCTGATTGTTCTGGCTACTCCTGTCCTGGGATGGGATTGGGATACCACTTTCTATAAAGCGATGGTGTTTCTCGTCGTAGCATCCCCTTGCGCGCTGGTATCTTCGATCATGCCCGCGATGCTGTCGGCGATTTCCAATCGCGCCAGAAAAGGCGTACTGTTCAAAGGCGGCGCCCATATCGAGAATATGGCACGTACGGCGGTTGTTGCTTTTGATAAGACCGGTACCTTGACGCTTGGTACGCCAGTGGTTACGGATTTTATCGCAGGCGAGGGCTGGGATCGGCATGAATTGCTTGGTATCAGTGCTTCTATCGAAAGAATGTCGAAGCATCCTCTGGCCTTGGCGATTGTCCAATCGGCTCAGAAAGAGGGGGCCGAGCTGCAGCAGGTGGAGAACGGCCAGTCCATAACAGGCTGGGGTATGCAGGCGGATGTAGAAGGCATTACCTGGAAAATAGGAAAAAGTGATATTTTGGATCAACCGACTGTAGATCAGTATTCGGGTGAAGCTTCCGCGCAAAAGGAAATGAGCGCGCTTGAAGAGAATCGCCAGCACTGGCTGTCCCTCCGGAACACGCTGGAATCCGAAGGCAAGACGGTATCCGTTATTCTGAAGGGAGACCGTATCGCGGGTATGATCGCTTTGCAGGATGCAGTCCGGCCTCAAGCGGCGATGGCTGTTAAGCGGCTTCAGCAGCTGGGCATCAAGGTAGCGATGCTGACGGGGGACCGCAAGGCGACGGCGGACGTGATTGCGAAGCAAAGCGGCGTAGACATGGTGTTCTCCGATTTGCTGCCGGAAGATAAAGTTACACATATTAAGGAGCTTCGGTCCCGTTACGGCCATGTGGTTATGGTTGGAGATGGTGTGAACGATGCGCCGGCACTGGCTACCGCGACCGTCGGTATCGGCATGGGCGTTTCGGGAAGCGGAACGGCGCTGGAGGTAGCGGATGCGGTGCTTATGAATGATAACATCGATGAAATTGCCGGCACCGTCAAGGTGGCACGCCGGGTTCAGCGCATCGTGAAGCAAAATATGATATTTGCCATCACCGTGATTTTGACGCTGATTGCAGCCAATTTCATTCAAGGCGTTGCGCTGCCACTGGGCGTCATCGGTCACGAGGGGAGCACCATTCTGGTTATACTGAACGGGCTTCGTCTGCTGCGTTCCAACCATTAATCGATCGGTCATCGCTAATCTGTGCTTGTGTTAATGATAAAGTCCCCTTCTTTTCCTCTTCGGGAAGAAGGGGACTTTTTGGTTGGCTCTCAATGGCCGTGGACGATCTCGATTTCTCCCAAGCTTCTACGCTGCTAGGTTCGGCATTAGGGCTCGTGCCTACGTTGTCCTTTTTTCATCAAACATTCATCTTCCTTTCGTTGAAAGAGTGGGGGAGGCACTTGGTAGCCTTATATTCATCTAACTCCCTCAATGCGTACGATTATTTTCGAAGTAAACGTTTCCAGAACATCAAGACCGTCTTCTTCATTGCAGAAAGGGGTCCAATTCCCAAAAATATTGGATTTCAGTGCGATTTATGAAGAATGGATTAACAATATTTTCAGATGGGGTGTGATGTGACATATTGACAGACGGCTCTGATATAACCATAATTAATATTAATTTATAATGATTATAATTAAGCGTTCCATATATAGGAGGGAAACGATATGTACAAATCCGTTATTATAGGCACAGGCCCTGCCGGCCTTACGGCTGCAATCTACCTGGCTCGTGCGAACCTGAGCCCACTCGTCATTGAAGGTCCGCAACCTGGCGGGCAGCTGACAACCACAACCGAAGTTGAGAATTTCCCGGGTTTTCCCGAAGGTATCATGGGTCCTGAACTGATGGACAATATGCGTCAGCAGGCTGAACGTTTTGGCGCGGAATTTCGTACAGGCTGGGTGAACAGCGTGGAATTCGGAGAGCGTCCGTTTAAGCTGGACGTAGACGGTATCGGCGAGGTAGTTGCTGAAACGTTGATCATCTCTACAGGCGCAACGGCCAAATACCTTGGCATTCCGGGAGAACAGGATAATGTAGGACGCGGTGTAAGTACCTGCGCAACATGTGACGGATTCTTCTTCCGCGGCAAAGAGATCGTTGTTGTCGGCGGCGGCGATTCCGCGCTGGAGGAAGCGAACTTCCTGACCCGCTTTGCATCCAAAGTAACGCTGGTTCACCGTCGGGAGGAGCTTCGTGCCTCGAAAATTATGCAGGATCGCGCCCGCGCTAACGAAAAAATCGAATGGGCATTGAACCGCACACCGCAGGAAGTCATTGCGGACGAGACAGGCGTCAAAGGTATCAAAGTGCTTAACAATGAGACTGGGGAAGAAGAGACGATCACGGTCAGCGGCGTATTCGTGGCGATCGGTCATCATCCGAACACCGGTTTCCTCGGCGCAAACATTACGACGGATCCGAACGGTTATATCGTAACGACCCCGGGAACATCGGCGACGAATATCCAAGGCGTATTTGCTTGCGGCGACGTGCAGGATACTCGTTACAGACAAGCGATCACTGCGGCGGGAAGCGGCTGTATGGCAGCTATGGATGCGGAGAAATATATCGAGAGTTTGGAACACAACGCTGTCGTGTTGTAAACTGATAGATAGAGATCGAACGGGCTTTTAGCAGAGCCAAATCATAAGTAGAGGAGACTGACCAACCATGGAAAATGTGATTGTATACACTTCGAACAACTGCCCGCACTGCAAACAAGTAAAAGGCTTCTTGTCCGATCAAGGCATCGAATTTGAAGAGCGCAACATCGAGCAAAACGACGAATTCGCGCAGCAAGTATGGGATATGGGCGTTCGCGCAGTACCGCTCACGATCATCGGCGAGCACCGCATACTTGGCATGAACAAGCTCCAGTTCAACAAAGCGTTGAACCCGGAGGGTTAATCTAAGCAGGCGTCATGGCAAGCCGATCGCTTGCTTCATGATATGAATAAAAAGCTCCTTCCCTGAATCAGGGAAGGAGCTTTTTTAGCTTCCGAGCCTATACTGCCAACGTTCGCTCAGATCATGTTCACTTGCTAAAAAACAGACTCATGATGATCTGGAATACGACGTATGCAGCCACGCCGGAGCCGAGGAGAATGAAACCGACTTTTTTCTTGCCTTGAAAAAAACGCATGATGGCGAGACTGAACAAAGGTGCGATAACTAGGAGAAACAGCAATATGGTCACAAACATTTGTGCCGATATTTCCGCAGTGCTTACATAGGTCATTTGAGCGTTTCCTCTCCCTTTTGTATAACGATCACACGATTCTCCACGAGGAGAATCGTGATTTAAATTACAGGACGAGATTAATTATAGCGGAAAATCGCGGGAATTTCCTTAATATGCAGGGTGTTAATTACGACAAAATATCGTCAATTTTAATGAATCGGCATGGAGACCCGTATCGGCCCCAGAAATTGCGAGATGGCGGAGTAAGCCGCACCGATCATGGTCGAGCGGCTGCCCAGCTCGGCGAACCGGATCTCCATTAGCTCACGGTGGTAGGGAAGCGTACGCTGGGCAACGACCTGTCGCAGCGTATCCTCAATCCAAGCCCGCGCGTCGGACAGCGGACCGCCAATAATGACCGATTGCGGATTGAATCCGTTGACAAGATTGGTAATGCCAACGCCGAGATAACGTCCGAGCTCTTCAAAATGCCGGATGGTCTCCTCATGGCCTTGCTCTGCATGGTGAATCAGCTCGGATGTCCGCCTGGACGGGAGAGCGGCGCCTTGGCTGTCGTAGGATTTCTCCGAGGCATACAGCTCCCAGCAGCCGCGGTTGCCGCAGGTGCATTCCAGTCCATCGGCTTCGATGGACATATGGCCGCTTTCGCCGGCATATCCGCGGGCGCCCTTATAAAGCTCGCCATTGATGATAATGCCAGAGCCGATACCGCTGCCAGCACTGATATAGAGGAGATGGCGAGCGTCCCGGCCAGCTCCGAAGCGCAGCTCGCCTTGGGCGCCCGCGTTCGCTTCATTGTCGATGGTAACGGGAAGTCCCAGCTCCTGCTCGAGCTGCTTCTGCAGCGGCACCATGTCCCATCCCAAGTTGGGAGCGAAGAGGACGGTGCCGTCACCGTCAACCATCCCAGGGACGCCTACGCCGATCCCGATGATGCCGTATGGGGAGGGAGGAGCCTGCCGCATCAGGCCATGAATCAGGCTAACCATCAGCCGCGTCACCGATTCCACGTCATGTCCTTCAAGGGCGGTATCCTCTTCGGAAAGAATCCGGCCTTCCAGATCTGTAAGCACGGCGGTCATTTGCTTGACGCGCAGCTCGACGCCGACGGCATAACCAGCTTGTCCGTTAAACAGCAGCAGCTGCGGCTTCCTGCCGCCGCTGGATTCGCCGGGTCCGATCTCCTGGACCAGGTGGTTGCTGCACAGCTCCTGTACGAGATTGGAGACGGTAGCCTTGTTCAGTCCGGTCAGCGTGGATACTTTTGCTCGGGAAACAGGGGCGTGCTGCCGTATCGTATCGAGAATAATTGAGGTATTTATTTTTTTGACCAGAGCCTGGTCACCAGTAATATTCGCCATGTGTATTCATCCTTTTAGTCTTGCTTTCTAATCATTATAAGTTTTGGAGACTTGATATGCTCATAGTCTAGGGGCTAAGCCCCGAAATTGCAACAGCCCGTAACGCTGCCCGGGCACTCACAATCCTTAGTCCGGTGGTTTCCATCGTCGTAACATTTGAATATGGATTTAGAAGAATCATCAGTAAGCCAAACGGAGATATGTTGAACTTTAGTAGAAAATAATCCTAATAGGAGGGGGCATCGGTTTTGAAAAAGTTGTAAAGCAATAACTTTGTTTAACCAATAGACAAAGTGGAAATCCTGTGATAGGATAACCTTGTAAGCGTTAACCACACCTTAACAAGGTATAGGAGGATTTATTCATGGCCTATTTTAACAACATTAGCAAAGTCGAGTACGAAGGCAGCCAATCAACCAACCCTTATGCTTTTAAATTTTATAATCCAACAGAAGTTGTAGCCGGCAAAACGATGGAAGAGCATCTCCGTTTCGCCATGGCTTACTGGCATACATTGACTGCAGGGGGTTCGGATCCGTTCGGCGCCGACACTGCGGTTCGCCCTTGGGGCAATTACTCCGGCATGGACCTCGCCAAAGCACGTGTTGAGGCAGGTTTCGAGTTCATGGAGAAAATGAACCTTCCGTATTTTTGCTTCCACGATGTGGACATTGCACCGGAAGGCAGCAGCCTGCGTGAGTTCTACAGCAATATTGATACAATCGTGGATTCGATTGAAGACCACATGAAGTCCACCGGCAAAAAATTGCTCTGGAACACGGCGAACATGTTCACGAATCCTCGTTTCATGCATGGTGCGGGCACTACGTGCAATGCGGATGTATACGCTCATGCGGCTGCGCAAGTGAAGAAGGGCCTTGAAGTCGGCAAACGCCTCGGCGCCGAGAACTATGTGTTCTGGGGAGGCCGCGAAGGTTATGAGACCCTGCTCAACACAGATATGGGCCTTGAACTGGATAATCTGGCGCGCCTGTTCCATATGGCGGTTGATTATGCGAAGGAAATCGGCTTTGACGCCCAATTCCTGATCGAGCCTAAACCGAAGGAGCCAACGAAGCACCAATATGACTTTGATGCGGCCACAACGATTGCATTCCTGCAAAAATACGGTCTCGACAAGCACTTTAAACTAAATCTCGAAGCCAACCACGCCACGCTCGCTGGTCATACCTTCGAACATGAGCTTCGCGTAGCACGCATCAACGGCATGCTCGGTTCCCTCGATGCGAACCAAGGCGATATGCTGATCGGATGGGATACGGACGAATTCCCGGTTAACATCTACGACGCGACATTGACGCTGTACGAAGTGCTGATGAACGGCGGTCTCGGCCGCGGCGGCGTCAACTTCGATGCGAAGGTTCGCCGTCCGTCCTTCGAGCCGGAAGATTTGTTCCATGCGCACATCGCCGGTATGGATACTTACGCAAAAGGCTTGAAGGTGGCAGCGAAGCTGATCGAAGACCGCGTATTCGAGGACTTCATTGCGAAGCGCTACAGCAGCTTTAGTGAAGGCATCGGCGCAGACGTCGTATCCGGCAAGGCTACACTGGCTTCTCTTGCAGAATACGCGCTGAACAACGAGTCTCCGCGCAAGAACGAATCCGGACGTCAAGAAATGCTGAAAGCGATTCTGAACCAGTACATTCTTGCCAATTAATCGATACACGTTTTAGTGCTTGTATCATGAAATCCAAACCTTCACCGGCTCCCTTCAGGGAAGCCGGTGTACTTATTTCAAACAGCAAACTATAGCGAGCTAGGGTCGACAGCCATCCAAGCATGCTCCGGATCACCCATCGTGAGCCCGGGGGGGAAATGCCAACGATGTTTTCATGTTCGGTTCATGAGGAGACGAAGGAGGATTTAGATGAGTTACGTTATCGGAGTTGATTTGGGGACCAGTGCTGTGAAGACCGTGCTGGTGGATCGCAGCGGCAAGGTTGTCGCCGAGCATTCAGAGTCGTATCCGCTGAGCCAGCCGAAGCCGGGATACAGCGAGCAGCGACCGGAGGATTGGGTGGACAAAACGGTATTGTCGTTACGGCAATTAATGAACGGAAACAACATTGACCCATCCGAGGTTGAGGGGTTAAGCTTTTCCGGCCAGATGCACGGTCTGGTCTTGGTAGACGGTGAGGGTGCAGTGCTGCGACCGGCCATTCTGTGGAATGACACGCGCACAACGGCGCAATGCCGTCGCATCGAGGAGACCCTGCAGGAGAAGCTACTCGGGATTGCACGCAATCGCGCGCTGGAAGGTTTCACCCTGCCCAAGATTCTATGGGTGCAGGAGTTTGAACCGGAGCTGCTCGAACAGGCTGCCCTGTTCCTGCTGCCTAAAGATTATGTGCGTTTCCGCCTGACTGGGCAATACGCGATGGACTATTCCGATGCAGCCGGAACGCTGCTGCTGGATGTGGCGGGCAAGTCTTGGAGCAGCGATATTCTGGATGCCTTCCAGCTGCCGCACACCTTATGCCCGCCGCTGGTCGAATCCTTCGACGAGTGCGGCACTCTGCTTCCTGAGATCGCTAAGCAATCGGCTCTATTGCCAGAGACGAAGGTATTTGCCGGCGGGGCGGACAATGCCTGCGGCGCCATCGGCGCCGGCATTCTCGAAGAAGGGCAGACGATGTGCAGTATTGGTACATCAGGCGTGGTCTTGTCCTATGAGGAGCGTCGCGAGGTGGATTTTGCAGGGAAGGTACATTTCTTTAATCATAGCGAGAAAGACGCTTACTATATCATGGGCGTGACTCTGGCAGCGGGATACAGCCTGACCTGGTTCAAGGATACCTTTGCGCCGGATATCTCCTTTGACGCGCTGTTGAGCGATATCGGAAGCATCCCGACTGGCAGCGGAGGGCTGCTGTTTACGCCGTATATCGTCGGTGAACGCACGCCGCATCCGGATGCCACCATCCGCGGCAGCTTCATTGGCATGGACGCCGGACATAAGCTGCCTCACTTTGCACGTTCGGTACTCGAGGGGATTACGTTCTCTCTCCGCGAATCCATCGATATCCTCCGCGCATCCGGCAAGCGGATCGACCGCGTTATTTCCATCGGGGGCGGCGCCAAGAACGAAACTTGGCTGCAAATGCAGGCGGACGTGTTTAATGCTGAAATCGTGAAGCTGGAAAGCGAACAGGGCCCGGCTATGGGTGCGGCGATGCTGGCAGCTTACGGTTGCCGCTGGTTCCCGAACCTTCAGGACTGCGCAAAGGCGTTTTTGCGGCCGGCACGCTCGTATTCTCCGAATCCGCAGGCGGTTCAGGCCTATGATAAATTGTTTGGACTCTATCAAAGCGTATACGGAGCAACGCGTGAACTCGGCGCAGAGCTGTCTGAATTCCGTGGATAACCTTATAGATGTTAAAGAGCAGGTCGGGAAGACAGTTTTCCGGGCCTGCTCTTTTTGCGTGAACGCTTCGAACCGCATATACTTGAAGCAGGCTGAAGTTACGGCCCTTGCGATTTAGGAACGTGCCGGAAGTGTAAATAGAAATGGGGGAACACATTGAAACTGACAGCTGAACTCAAACGCGAGAAAATCGTTGCCATCGTGCGGGGCATTACGAGAGAACAGGCGAACTTCGTAGGAGAAGGATTGACCCAAGGCGGAATCCGGTTCATGGAAGTGACCATGAATACGGAAGGTGCTTTACATATGATCCAGGATTGGCGTACTCGCTATGATGGCGCTGTATATATAGGTGCGGGAACCGTGCTTGATGTGGAGATGGCGAAGGAAGCGGTCTCAGCCGGAGCTCAATTTCTGATTTCCCCGAACACGGATCTTTCCGTCATCGAATTTGCTTTGGAGCAGGGAATTGATGTATGGCCAGGGGCAATGACGCCAACGGAGATCGTCGCGGCGTACGCAGCCGGGGCCGAGATCGTGAAGTTGTTTCCTATGGCCAGTCTGGGCTTGTCATTTATCCGGGAGCTTCAGGGTCCGCTGAATCACATTCCGCTGCTTGCAACGGGTGGAGTTACGTTGGATAATCTTACGGATTATTTTCATGCAGGCGCGGCAGCGGTTGGTTTAGGCAGCGCGCTGCTTCCGCAGGATGCCCTCGTGTCCGGCAATATGGAGGAGATCAAGCGTCGCACTGCGGCTTTTGTTGAAGCGGCGCGGCTTGGTTAAGATGTGTTCGAAAGGGAATTCCCCATTCGCAAGAAGCGGGATCGAAATAGTTACACTTTGTTCATCCTTAACGATGCAGGTTATGTTTCGGAAGCTTACTACATAAGGAATATATAGACAAGTTATGGTATTATTTAGGTAGCTTGGTTATGTCATTGCTGCCGTGTACAGGCACTTGTTAAGGATATCATCATGTGTAAGTAAGGCATGGTTAGGTTCAAGTAATGGAAGGGAGCGAATCAAGTGAATCCATCGGGTAAGAAGAAGGTAAGGGTAAAAAAGACCGTGTGCGCGGTTACGGCTACAGCCATGCTATGTTTGGCGCAGCCGGTATGGGGAGACAATTCCGTTCCGGGCAGCGGAATCATTGTATCCGATACGGTAACTACCGTGACTAGCAGCGACAACACCGGTTTGGAAAGCGTAACGGATAACGAAATACCGAAGGGCGCAAAAATTTCATCCAAGCAGGCGGAAGACATCATTAAGAAGGCTTTCCCGGAGCTCAAGAACGTGAAAGTGTCGAACGTGCAGTTCCTGGAGAATGATGGCATGAGATCGAGCGCGCTTGCTTGGGATCTGCAAATGGTACTGACCAAAGGGAACTCAAGCTCCGGCTTCAATGCCCAGGTCAATGCGGTCACAGGGGAACTTCTTAACATTTATATCCCTCATTCTTTGATGAACCCTGGTAGCGACAAACCGGTATTAACCCGGGATGCAGCCAAGGAGAAGGCGCTGAAATGGATCGGCAGCCATGTATCGGATGTGAAGACGAGTGAGCTTAAGGAGAATGAGGCTTATCTCGGGATGCAGACGGCATTGTTCAGCCCGCCGCGGTTTGAGTTTTATTTCCAGACCTCGGTGAACGGAATTGAATCGGATGTGAACAGCATCTCGATCACGCTTGACGGACAGGGCGATACCATTAACTATTCCCGCAATCAAATCAATGAGGAGTTTCCTTCATCCACACCGAAATGGAATGAGGCCTCCATCCGTAAAGTGTTTGAAGATCAGTTCCAGGTATCCTTGGCCTATGTACCTGATAATTTATATAACAACGCCAAAGGCAATTATTTCTTAGGTTACATACCTAATGATCAATCAGGCAATTCACTGGATGCCAATACAGGCAAGTTCATTAGTTTCTCAGGGGAAGAGAGCGGGTTTACCTCGGTTGAGAATGGCGCGATTCCGGCATCCAAAGAAACCTTTAAGCCAATCACCGCTCCATTCGCTGGCGGAGAGGCAGCAGCCATATGGGTGGAATCGCAGATCAAGCTCCCGTCTGGTTTAAAGACCGAATCCAAGAGACTGGGTACAAGATGGAACAACAGCGAGGTTAAGACGTGGAACATAAGTTGGGGCGAAAACAAGCTTTCCGCCATGGGCGGAGGGGAGACGGTATCCGCAGAGGTGGACGCCAGGACCGGGCAGATTTACTCGTACAATCGATATCGTTTTGACCGGGCCGAGGCTGCGGAAGTGAAGAACCCGATTTCGCAGCAGGCTGCGCAGGATCTCGCATTCGAGACGGTAAGCAAGCTGGTGCCGCATGCCGCAGAGGAATGGAAGCTGACATCGGTTGAAAAAATGGGCAAAGACACTAAAACCCTCAGCTACCAATTTTCATTCCAACGCTATGTCGGTGACATTCGCGTCATGGGCGATTCCCTGAGCCTCACGATGGAGGCCAACGGGCAGATCCAGGGCTTTAGCGTGAATTCGGACGCCGTTCTGTCCAAACTGCCAACGGATGCAAAACCGGCCATCAGTGCGGAGCAGGCAAGAGCTAAATATCTGGAAGAAATTGATCTGAAGTTGAAATACGGTTACTATGGTGGCTACTCAATGGCCGGTAATGAGGTTATGAAGCCTTTCATCAAGCTGATTTATTATCCGACACACAAAAATGCGGCCTTCGGCGGCATAACGGTGCCGCTTGATGCCAAGAGCGGGGAATGGCGCGATATCATGCCCGAAATGAGCCGCAAGGATATTCCGGCGGTTACCGATACGGCGGGGCATTATGCGGAAGCGGCTCTTAAGGAGCTGGTGAAATATCGGGTGCTGGTTCCGGACAAGGACGGAAAGGTATATCCGGATCGCCAGATTTCCCTTGGCGAATGGTATCAGCTGGTGGCGGCTTCGGTAAGCCCGTCCTATGAGCAGCTGTATGGAAGACCTACAATGGATCCATACGCAGGCTTACAGCCGGACCATCCGTATTACCAGGCCATTCAGGTGCTAATCGGGCAGAACTGGATCCCTTATGATCCGGACAGCCCGCTGCAGCTGGACCACAAGCTGACAAGGGATGAACTGGCAAGCTCGCTGACCCGCATCCTGAATTATGAGAAGCTGTCCAAAGCCTTTATCCTTCCAACTGACGTCCAAGGGATATCGGATGCCGACGCCATCACTAACAAAGGAGCAGCCCTGATTGCTCTCAAGCTGGGTCTTCTGCCTGCAGTTGATGGCAAGTTCTTGCCGGAGCGTGAGGTGACGCGTGCAGAGGCTGCAGAGGTTCTGGTTCGCATGTCGAAGCTCGCGGGACGTAGCGATTCCTTCCTGTCCTCATTTTATTGGTAGTATTTGATATTCGTGCCCGGTCGACAAAACTAGAACCCTTAAGCCCTGATGTTATGTGTTACAATAATGGTGCATACGGACGAGGAAGATGAAGGGCGGGTGTACCGATGAAACGAAGCCGAGGAACAATCGTTAAATTACTGTTCATAGGGTCTTTGGCGGTAACCGTTGCAGCAGTACCTGAACCAGCTAATCTCAGTGATGTCTATGCCACCTCCAACAAAGCGGTCGTGAAGTCGGTCAATGGGATTCAGCAGAAACTGCTGACAGCGATGAGCGACAGGCAATCGACGGTGCGATTTGTTTACCAGGGGGAGACCCAATCGCTGAAATCGCAGCTTAAAGATGCACTTGATCAGGCAATGGCCAGTGATCCCTATATTCATTACACTATTGCTAGTTATAGCTACGACTATCGTGGGACATCCAGTTCCGCCAATGTCACGGTTCGGTTGAGTTATCGCGAGACTGCGGAGCAGACGAACTATGTGGACCAGAATGCCGACAGCATTTTGAAGCAGATCATCAAGCCGGGCATGAATGATCATGAGAAGGTGAAAGCCATCCACGATTGGGTTGTCCGGAACTTGAAATACGATACCACGCTTACGAAATATACGGCCTATGACGGGCTCTACACCGGAAGCACAGTATGCCAGGGCTATTCCCTGTTAACGCATAAACTGCTCAAGGAAGCCGGAATCCAGAACAAAATTGTGGAGGGCACGGCTTATGCCTCCGATAATCCGAAGGGCCAGCTCCATGCCTGGAATCTGGTCCTTCTGGACGGCAAATGGTACCATCTGGACACGACGTGGAACGATCCCGTGCCGGATCGCGACAACGAGGTATCCTATACGTACTACCTCCGGACGGATGAACAGATGGGCCGTGACCATACCTGGGTCAAATCCTATCCGAAGGCGAGCACCCTTTACCGCAACACGCTGTCAGGGCTTGCCGTAAAGGATCGTTCGAGAGCCGGAGTATACGAACAATTGAAACGGGATCTGGAATATCAGCTCTATGATGCCCGTTCCATCGTCAGCTCCTATACACAGCTCCAACCATTGGTTAAAGCTGCAAAGGCTGAAGGCAGCCAGAAGCTGGTGTTCCGGTTTGACGGCAGCGAGCGAGAGCTTGTGAATGTGCTCCAGCAAGTGCAGATGAAGAGCAATCTCGGCTCCATCAAATACTATCACCATGCGTTTGAGAACACCGATGATCTGAGAGTGCAGATTATTTGGTAATATGTCCGCATCAAAAAAAGCAGCTTCCGTTCCCAAGTATGGGAGGGAAGCTGCTTTGGTATGTCTGGTCTATATTATTTGACGTTCGTGCTTAAATCGCACTCGTCCAATGGCACGACGCGGCTCTTCTTAATCAAGCGGTAGCCGAACCAGATGGAGAGGAACAACGGAATGCTGACATAAGTGGCAATGATCGTTAACCAATCGATCTCCCCGCTGAAATTGCCTTGACCGATAATGGCTACAAGACAGAGCAGGAAGGCGAAGATGGGACCGAAGGGGAACCAGCGTGCACGGAACGGCAGCTCCTTCAGGTCTTTACCTTGGGCGACATAGGCTTTGCGGAAGCGGTAATGACTCACGGCGATGGCCAGCCAGTTAATGAATCCGCACATCCCGGAGGCATTCAGGAGCCACACGTATACCACACCATCGCCGAAGAAGGAGGCCAGGAAGGCCAGCATACCTACGGCAGAGGTTACGATTAGAGCCGCAACCGGTACGCCGCGGCTGTTCAGGCGGCTCAGCCATCTTGGAGCCATTCCTTGTTTCGCCATGGCATACAGGACACGGGTTGAAGCATACATTCCCGAGTTGCCTGCCGACAGCACGGAACTTAGAATAACGGCATTCATGACGGATGCGGCAAAGGCAAGCCCGGCCTTCTCAAACACCAGCGTGAAAGGGCTGACTCCGATATTATCGACCCCGGATTGAAGCAAGCTCGGGTGGGTGTAAGGGATCAGCATGCCGATGACAAAAATAGCGAAAATATAGAAAATCAGGATGCGCCAGAACACCTGACGGATGGCTTTAGGGACATGTTTTCTCGGATTTTCGCTCTCGCCGGCTGCGACCCCGATCAGCTCGGTTCCCTGGAAGGAGAAGCCGGCAGCCATGAACACGCCGACCAGCGCGAAGAACCCGCCGTGTACCGGCCCATCGCCTAGGTTAAAGGTGCTGAATCCAACGGCTTCACCGCCAAGAATACCGAATATCATCATGACACCGATGATGAGGAAGATAATGACGGTTGCCACCTTAATGATAGCAAACCAATATTCCGATTCGCCGTATCCTTTGGCGGATAGAACGTTTAAGCCGAACATAATCGCCAGGAATAGAAGACTCCACAGAAATGACGGGCTGTCCGGGAACCAAAATTTAATAATAACCGTGGCCGCCGCGAGCTCGGCCGCGATGGTAACAGCCCAGTTGTACCAGAAGTTCCAGCCGACTGCAAATCCGAAGGCAGGGCTGACAAACCGGGAGGCGTAGGTGCTGAACGAGCCGGAATCCGGAAGATACGTAGCGAGCTCGCCCAGGCTGGTCATCAGAAAGTAAACCATGAGGCCAACCGCGGCGTAGGCGATAAGCGCTCCGCCTGGGCCGGCAGAGGCGATGGCCGTTCCGCTCGCTAGAAACAGGCCGGTACCGATCGATCCGCCAAGGGCGATCATTGTCATATGACGGGCTTTAAAGCTCTGCTTCAGCGAAGCAACTGGTGCTTTTTTGCGATTCAAGATCGAACACTCCTTCTATACATTAGGAAATGATATTAAAAATATACCCTGTTGAAACAAAAAGACCGCAGGTATTATACCTGCGGTCTTTATCGTATCCGCATCATACCCTCCATGAAGATAGCTCAACACGGGGAAATCCCCGTGACAGTTCCGTCTCTTTCGACAACGGCCCCAGCACAGAATACAAGAGTATACCCTGCACTTCGGCATTCATGCCTTTCACTATGCTTCACCGGCTTCTCTTCGCCTCGGCACAACTACTGATCATGTCTGCAACCTCTACCTCATCTTGGAATGATGAGGCTATCTATATATTCAATTCTAACAAGAGAGTCCTAGTATAAATCACATTCCATGTTAGAGGCAATGGTTAAATTTTACGGTATGAAGGTGGTCCTGTTGATACGATTACGATTGATTCCGTTTGGCCATTTGCTGCCAGACGGTTCCGGCAGCTTCTTCGCCGGATTCGATGCGTTCCAGTGCCATTCGTGCCTGCAGACTAACCTCGAATTCCGGATCGTTGGCGGCTTCCTCCAGGGCGGAGCGGGCTTCCTCGGTACCCACTTCATACAGGAAACGGGCCGCACGCCAGCGTACGATTTTGCTGCTGTCTTTGAGCGATTCGATCATGACCGGGGTAGCGGCAGCATCGCCGATATCGGACAGCGTATCGCCTGCGGTACGGCGAACAGCCGGTGTTTCGTCGCGCATGGCTTCATATAGGAGCTCCATCGCTTCAGGGGTGCGAAGATCGCCCAAGTAGACGACGACCAGCCGGCGGATCTGCATCTTTGGATCCCGAAGCGCTTTGCGGAGAAGCGGAATATGCTTCTCGGATGGCTCCAGTGCATCCAGCGCGGCATAACGGACGCGCCAGTCCTCATTCTGCAGCGCGGCTTCGGTTTCCTCGTCAGTCAGCTTCCGGCGCTGCTCGACGAAATCCTCGTCGCTGGCACCGTGGGCAATCGCCTGGGCAACGACCTTATCGAGGCGCTCCTGCGGGAAGGCAGCTTCAAGCTCCTGCTCTACGTCACGTGCGATGCCTTCCAGCTGGCCGTAGCGAACGCCGTACTCCTTGAGCTTGCGTTCTTTGATGAGCGTCGTGGTTCCCACCGCGGCTACCGCTTTGGCGAAGCGCTCCGACAGACCGATGCGTTCTTCCTGATTCCCGCTTTTGACACGAATTTGCATCGGAATATTCCGGAAGTACTGCACGAATACTTGAGCCTCTCCAAAAGCGATATCATCCGCACCTTCTTGGAGTCCGGCCGCAAGGCCCTCCTGACCGAATATTTCCTGAACGGCGCCCAGAATGGAAGGCCAATCGGCATTACCTTTACGGTCGAGCGCGATGAAATCAAGGGTATGAAAGACGCTCTTTACGCCTGGGATGTGGAGCAACTGCCTAATCCAGGGGGGAGCCGACCGTTCGTTGTCCAGTGTATATGTTCTGCGAATCCCGGACTCCAGTGTTTCGTCAAGGTGAAGCATCATGGAGTTCGGGCTCGGGGTTGGTTCAATAAATGTAATTTTCATGGTATGATCTCGCCTCCTTATCCTCTTATTGTACCTCTTTTCCATGCAGGAAAAAACATCATGGCAAGGATTCAAACAAAATAAGCAGAGTTTGGATAAAAAGAGGGAAGGTTTGTAAAACTGATAATGATTGGATATATGCCATTTGTGTGTTTCAAGAGAATGACGCGTGGAAGGGCCGCGCCCTTGCAGAAGGGCTGGAATACTTAAAGTGCGTGTTCAAAAAGGTCGATTTTCAGCACCGAGAAGGTTGGATGAAGCTAGGGACGTCAGGAGCGGAGCGTACGTTTTGGGTACGTGAGCACCGGAAGGCCCGGCTGAATTCAAGATTCGATGCCGAGCTGCTTCCTGATTCGCTTCGTGATCAAAAGCGGACTTTTTGAACAACCTCTAAAGGAGGCTAGGCTGACGGATGCACAGGAAGCAGGAGCGAAAGCTTGCGATTCTATGCTTTATTGTTGCGGCCATAATGCTATACGGCGCCGTGAAAGGGTATCTGCGCTATATGAAATATTTTGGATAAAGAAACCGAGGAGTGAACCTGATGTCTTCACTGGACCCCGTACTGATGAGCCGGATCCTGACCGGTTTGACCCTGTTTGTACATATTGTTCTGGCAACCATCGGCGTTGGGATTCCGATTATGCTGGCCCTGGCGGAATGGAGGGGGATTCGGACAGGGGACAACCATTATACGTTGCTCGCCAGGCGCTGGGCGCGGGGATTCGTGATTACGGTGGCCGTCGGCGTTGTGACAGGTACTGCCATCGGCTTGCAGCTTAGCTTGTTATGGCCCACCTTTATGCGTGTAGCCGGTAAAGCCATTGCGCTGCCGCTGTTTATGGAAACCTTTGCTTTTTTTGTGGAGGCGATTTTTCTTGGCATTTATCTCTATACATGGGATCGATTCAAAAATAAATGGACCCATTTGCTGCTGCTTATTCCCGTGGCGATCGGCTCCTCCGCGTCAGCATTCTTTATCACGAGCATGAATGCTTTTATGAATCAGCCCCAGGGCTTCGAGCTGGTAGATGGGGTATTTACGAATGTGAATCCGTTTGTGGCTATGTTCAATCCGGCAACGCCGACTAAGGTGAGCCATGTGCTGGCGTCAGCGTATACGACCAGTGCGGCTGCGCTGGCCAGCATAGCCGCTTTCAGTTTATTGCGGGGAAGCAGGCACATCTACTTTAAGAAAGCGCTGAAGCTTACTGTCGTGTCCACCTTTGTTTTTGCAGTGGCTACCGTGATGATCGGAGATTTCTCTGGCAAATTTCTGGCTAAATACCAGCCCGAGAAGCTGGCGGCGGCCGAGTGGCATTTTGAGACGATGACACAAGCCCCGCTCATTTACGGCGGCTTTCTGGATCAGAATAACGAGATTAAGTATGCATTGAAGATTCCCTATGCGTTAAGCATATTAGCGGGAAACAGCCCCAGCACGGAAGTCGTTGGCCTGAATGAATTTCCGGAGAATGAGAGACCGCCGATGTCAGTGCATTATTTTTTCGATTTGAAGGTGACCAGCGGCGCCGTGATCGTTCTGATTCCGCTCCTGTATATGTTCCGCAAGAAACTTCCTGGCAAAAGGCCTTATCCAAAATGGCTGCTGCTCAGTATATTGGCTTTGGGGCCTCTTTCGATGTCAGCCATATGGCTGGGCTGGTTCCTTGCCGAGATCGGAAGGCAGCCGTGGATTGTGCGGGGATACATGAAGGTATCGGATGCGGCAACCACTTCATCAAGCGTCGGCTGGATGCTGTTGCTGTTTATTATCCTGTATCTGGTGCTATCCGTATCCGCGATCCGCGTGCTGAGCCAATTGTTCCGGAATAAAAGCGCCGAAGAGGAAATCCGGCTGCTGGGACTCGAAATCGAAGGGGGAGACCGCAAATGAGCTATGCAATGGTAGCAATAACCGTGCTGTGGACATTTCTGTTTGGCTATTTGCTGGTGGCCTCGATTGATTTCGGTGCCGGATTTTTCAGCTATTACAGCGTGCTCACTGGACACGAGAACAAGATTCATAACATCATCCAGCGGTATTTATCTCCCGTCTGGGAAGTGACCAACGTATTCCTGATCTTTTTTGTGGTCGGGCTTGTCGGATTCTTTCCGGATGCTGCGTATTATTATGGCACCGCTCTGCTTGTGCCGGGCAGCTTGGCCCTTGTGCTGCTGGCGATCCGCGGCGCTTACTACGCCTATCACACGTATGGCAGCCAGACTGGGAACAATATCGTGTATATGGGGCTCTACGGGGCAACGGGGCTTCTCATCCCGGCCGCATTGTCAACGATATTGGCCATCTCGGAAGGTGGCATTATCTATATGGACAACGGGAAGGTGGAGCTTCATTGGTATACGTTTTTTACGAACCCGTACACGTGGTCGGTCATCCTGCTTGCACTTGTGAGCGTTCTGTACATCTCGGCGATGTTCCTGTCTTATTACGCGCAGCGTGCGGGGGATGAGGTAGCGTTCGGCGTGGTCCGGGGCTATGCACTGGGGTGGAGCGGACCGACGATCCTGGCTTCGGTTTTCGCGTTTTTCCAGATCAACCATCAGAATCCGGTGCATTTTGGGCAGATGCTGGATATCGCATGGATGTTTATCGCCTCGTTCATCTGCTTTGTCATTGCGGTGTATCTTGTATGGAAGCGAATCCGGCTCGGCATCGCTTTTATCATGGTTATGCTCCAATTTGCCTTTGCCTGGTATGGGTATGGACGCTCGCATCTGCCGTATGTTCTCTATGATTACATCCATATTCATGAGAGTATTACCAACGATACGATGGCGATCGCTTTGATTACCGCATTTATCCTGGGTTTCTGCGTATTGGTTCCTTCCCTGATCCTGCTGATGCGATTGTTTCTGTTCGATGCGAACTACATTCGTGGAAAATCCGCGAAGAAGGGGTGAGGCAAGTGGAGGACTTCGGCATTTTCATAGCACCGCTGCTCACCGTACTGGCTGCTGTAGCCTTTATGGCGATCTACGTCGTCAAGTATAAAGATCCATCGGATTGATTCTGACAAAGGCAAATACGGGTTGTTTCGCCACGAATCATTCGGTGTAAAAAGAACAACATACGCAAAGTTGAGCGGAGAGGTCAATACGGGGTAAAATACAGGGTAATGGAAGGAGGAGGCTGCATGCCAAAAATTCGCTATAACAATATCGATAACGTCAGCACGGATAAAACACTTAAACAATTCAAGCAGTGGCGCGACGAACGTCGTCAGAAGAAGAAGGATTATTCCTACTGTATTCCGAACCTGACGCCGGATCTTCAGTATTTGCATAGCAACCGGCACGAAACCTCCGTTACCTGGATCGGGCACGCTACGTTCTTCATCCAATATGAAGGCTTGAATATCGTGACTGATCCCGTATGGGCGCGGAGAATGGGGTTTAATAAGCGCCTTGGAGAACCTGGACTTCCAATTCATGAGATCCCCCCGATTGATGTCATTTTGATCTCGCATTCCCATTATGACCATATGCATGTTGCCTCGATCCGCAAGCTGTATCGTGCGGACACCACGATCATCGTACCCGTTGGTCTGCGTCGCAAAATGATCAACAAAGGCTTTCGCCGCGTGATCGAACTGCAGTGGTGGGAATCTGCAACCATGAAGGGCGTTAAATTCTCCTTCGTGCCGACACAGCATTGGACTCGGCGTACGCCGTTTGATACGAATACATCCCATTGGGGAGGATTCGTGATGGAGCCCGTGCTGCAGGATGCGAAGAGGGATTCGGGTTCTTCCGATGAATCGCTATGCTATAACGAACCTGTCGCGGAGGATGGCACCCGCCTGCTTCCGCCGAATTTGTATTTTGCCGGAGACAGCGGTTATTTCGAGGGCTTTAAGCTGATCGGAGAACGCTTTAACATTCACCTTGCTCTGATGCCGATCGGGGCATATGAGCCGGAATGGTTCATGACGTCACAGCACGTTAATCCGGAAGAGGCGCTGCAGGCGTTCCAGGACGTGAAGGCCGAGACGATGATTCCGATGCATTATGGCACTTTCAAGCTGGCAGACGATACGGCCAGAGAAGCGCTGGATAGGATGGAAGCGGAACGCGAGCGGCTGGGGATCGCCAAGGAGCGTATTTGCGTATTAAAGTACGGAGAAACCTTCAAGGTTCAGCCTGAGCGGAGAAGCGTGACATCGTAACTGAAACGTACAAACGATTCTGATCAAGCAAATGCATAATACGGAAAGATTCATACACCATAGACTAGCAAAAGAAGGCCCGGAAGGTTTTTTATAACCTCTCGGGCCCATTTTCAGTTGGACTTTTTCTATTAAACTAGAAAAAGTAGTTTTTGATCGACGGCGTCCTGTCCTGTGCGCTCGAGGAAAGGGTGCAAGCAGGAGGTTATATTTGTTTAAAACCGTTTTATATCGTCCAGAAGCTTCGATAACCGTCGTACTTATGCTATAATGTGCTGAAACCAATAGTGATAAAGGATGGTAATGCTTAATGATCAGTACAAGCGGCGTAACGCTCCGCTATGGCAAACGAGCACTATTTGAAGATGTCAATATAAAATTCACCCCGGGCAACTGCTACGGCCTCATCGGCGCCAACGGGGCGGGTAAGTCTACATTTCTGAAAATCCTCTCCGGTGAGATTGAACCGAACCAAGGCGAGGTTCATATGACACCGAATGAACGGATGGCGGTTCTGAAGCAGAACCACTATGAATACGACCAGTATCCAGTCCTGGAGACGGTTATTATGGGTCATGCCCGGCTGTATAACATCATGAAAGAGAAAGATGCGCTGTATGCGAAAGCCGATTTCTCTGAAGCAGACGGCATGCGTGCGGGTGAGCTGGAAGGCGAATTCGCAGAGCTGAACGGATGGGATGCAGAGCCGGATGCGGCAGCGCTCCTGATCGGTCTCGGCATTCCACGTGAGCTGCACGATAAGAAAATGTCGGAGCTGAGCGGTAATGAGAAGGTACGCGTTCTCTTGGCGCAAGCATTGTTTGGCCGTCCGCATAACCTGCTGCTGGATGAGCCTACCAACCACTTGGACCTGGAATCGATTCAGTGGCTCGAGAACTTCCTTATGGATTATGAAGGTACCGTTATCGTGGTATCCCATGACCGTCACTTCCTGAACAAGGTGTGTACGCATATTGCGGATATCGACTTCGGTAAAATCCAGCTGTATGTCGGCAACTATGATTTCTGGTATGAATCCAGTAAGCTGGCGCTTGAACTTCAACGGGATGCCAACAAGAAGAAGGAAGAGAAGATCAAGGAATTGCAGGCATTTATTCAACGCTTCTCGGCGAATGCTTCCAAATCGAAGCAGGCGACTTCCCGTAAGAAACAGCTCGATAAAATTACGCTGGAGGATCTTCGTCCTTCGAACCGTAAATATCCGTTTCTTCATTTCAAGCCTGAACGCGAGGCGGGCAAGCAGTTGCTTACGGTTGATGGCATCACCAAATCGATGGATGGGGAAAAGGTTCTGGATAATGTCAGCTTTGTTGTAAACAAAGGCGACAAAATCGCATTTGTTGGACCGAACGGTATGCCGAAAACGACGCTGTTCCAGGTCATTACAGGAGAAACCGAAGCGGATGCCGGTGAATACAGCTGGGGTGTAACAACCACCCAGGCGTATTTCCCGAAAGACAACTCTGCTTATTTTGACGGTGTTGATATCAACCTTGTGGAATGGCTGCGCCAATATTCCAAGGATCAAGATGAGACATTCTTGCGCGGATTCCTTGGCCGCATGCTGTTCTCGGGTGAGGAAGCGTTGAAGAAAGCAAGCGTATTGTCCGGGGGCGAGAAGGTTCGCTGTATGCTGGCCAAAATGATGCTGAACGGCGCGAATGTGCTCATCTTCGATGAGCCGACGAACCACTTGGATCTTGAATCCATCACGGCACTCAACAATGGTCTGATCGATTTCGACGGAACGATTCTGTTCACCTCGCATGACCATCAGTTCATTCAGACGATTGCCAACCGAATTATCGAGATTACGCCAAATGGCATTATCGACCGCAGCATGAGTTATGATGAGTATCTTGAGAGTGAAGAGATTAAGGGACTTCGCGAAAGCATGTACCCGGTTGAAGTTTAAGAAATAAGATACGACGGCGAAGATGATGGCGCGAGCTTTCATCTCGCACGATCCATTAAAAAATGCTGCACCTTCCAAGTATGGGAGGTGCAGCATTTTTTGCGTTATGCACGGACGGGCTCTTCTACGAACCGCCGGTACGACGACGCTGGTTGTTTGGTTTTTTATTGTTTTGGCTTTTCATTTTTTGCGCTGAACCGGCCTGGAATTGTCCGGGCTTGTTCGCGGATGAGTTTTGCTGTTTCTTTTGTTCCAGCTTTTGCCGGATTGCATCAGCCAAATTCACTTTACGTGACTCATTATTATTCTCGGGCATAGTATCACCCTCCTCTTTGTGTTCGCCTGTCCTCATTTTATTCGTTTTTAAATCGCCCGGCAAGGGTAACAATGATTAATACCATTTTCTACGCCCATGGTTCTTTGACCGAAAGCAATTATGTTTCTCTAGACCCACACGAATGACCTTTGCTAGGATTAAATATGGATAATGATGGATATCGCTTGAGGCCTGCAAAAGGGCAAGCAAAGGAGAGACGTATAAAGTGAATAACGCCTATGATAACATCAAACAAGGGGAACGCGGGGCTTGGATCAGTATTGCCGCCTACCTCGTGTTGTCATCATTTAAAATATTCTGTGGATACTTATTTGCATCCAGTGCTTTGCTTGCTGACGGTTTCAACAACCTGACGGATATTGTGGCATCACTCGCCGTATTGATCGGACTGCGAATTTCCCAGAAACCGCCGGATTCCGATCATGCGTATGGGCATTTAAGGGCGGAGACGATTGCGGCTCTGGTTGCTTCATTTATCATGGCGGTCGTGGGTATCCAAGTGCTGGTTGAAGCCGTTCGTTCATTTTTTGAAGGCTCTAAGGAAATACCAAATTTATGGTCTGCCGGCGTGGCCGGCATCTGTGCCGTTGCCATGCTTGGCGTATACCGGTACAATCGGAACCTCGCACGGCGCATCGATAACCAGGCACTCATGGCAGCGGCCAAGGATAATTTATCGGATGCACTTGTCAGTGTGGGGGCAGCTGTTGGTATTATCGGCGCTCAATTCGGCCTGCCCTGGCTGGATACCCTAGCTGCGGTAGCGGTTGGTGTCATTATTTGCAAAACGGCTTGGGAAATATTCAGAGATTGCACCTATAGTCTAACGGACGGTTTTGATGAAAACCGTTTGTCGGACTTGCGCAGTACGATTGCCCGTACGCCCGGTGTCGAGGGGATTAAGGACATGAAGGCCCGAATTCACGGCAATCATGTGCTGGTGGATGTTGTCATCGAGGTCGACCCGGATATCAGTGTTCTGGAGGGTCATCAGATCAGTGACCGGATCGAAGAACAGATGGAGAAGATTCACAATATTATGAGTGTCCACATTCATGTGGAGCCTAAGGGATCGTCCTAGGGGCACCGAAGAGGTACGTATACAAATGGCAGGCCAAGATTGTCTTGACCTGCCATTTAACCTGCTAGGATACATGAAGGATCATGAAGTCCGGCAGTCATACACGATTACGCTACATAAATCCAAGCTTTACCGAGCCATGTATAAACTTCAACCCATTCCCCGCCAAGCACGACACCCGTTCGATTACCGGTTGTGTCGATTTTTTGCGAAGCCAAGGCACCAAGCTTTTCGCCGTTTGGAGCGTTATAGAAGTAGGTTCTTTCCGCAATCTCGATCATAGGTGTAGGCACCAACACGACTTCTTCCGGTTTTATAATAGGCTCTGTCGTCGAGATGGGAGCCGGACCTGAAGTTTCAGTTACCGTCCCCGAAGTTTCGGATACCGTCCCGTTAATCGGGTCTGCGCTTGCTACGGCGGTCAGGGACAGGGTGAGTGCTAGGGCTGCAGTAATGCTTAGTGTTTTTTTCATGGAATAATTCCTCCTTGGGACCGAAGTCTAATTTGACACTATCGTAATAACCACGATTTGGATGTTTTGAACCAAGAAAGTTGGGTACATTTCTCAAATCGTGACAAGTTTCATGGATTCCTATATACTTTGGAGATGGGAAAAGCCTTGTTACTGCAGGAATATCCTATGGGAGGAGGGACTTTGAATGGTACGTCGAAAAAAAAGAGCCGGACGTTTCCTGCTGGGTATATTTGTCCTTCTGCTTGTGATTATCGGTGCGTTGGTCTGGTTTGTTTATCCTACGCAATCTCTTGATATGCGATATCGTTCCGTTGATTTTAAGGACAAGTTGATGACTATGGTATCAAATCGGGATACCCGCATGCTGCTGAGCACAGAAGAAGTCGGGGAACTCAGCAAGAAGAACATGGTCAAATATATGAGCACCCATGACCTGGGCGTAGATATTACAGGCGCCGATTTCATGATGAATGGCACCACAATGACAGCCCGTATGAACGGGCAATGGGGGATCCTTCCCTTTGGCGCTGTGCTGCGCTTTCAAATGTCGGCTGAGGGAAGCCATCTTCACCTGATACATGAATCGACGACGATTCGGGGAGTTGAGATCCCTTTGAATATGTTCCGCCTGGATCCGATTCAAATTTCGCTCAAGGACTATTTACCGGATCTGGTAACTGTGAAAAATGTGAAGTTTCTGTCTGATGGCTTGGAATTGAACTTCACCATGGATTGGATGTCCATTCCGTCGCTATTTAAGTAAAGCAAGGGAATCGGCTAAAGACTCAGACAAGGGAAGAATGTCTGGGTCTTTTTTTTATGTTTTCAAGAGATGTCATTATTTTCAGAAAAAAACTATGAAGAAAATACATATGTAAACATTGACACTATAATCATCCGCCACTATAATCAATAAATGTTTAGAAATAAATGTTTTAGTACTAAAGTATATAGAGGCGAAGATGGCTGTCTCTGTTGAAGGAGTGCTGGACCTTTTAAGGGAGTGTAAAAATACATGTCCATGCGGAATGAAATTCTGGAGTTGGAGATGCTATTTAAGAAGATGGTTCGGACTGTGCATCATGAATGGCAGAAGGAGGGATTTCCTAAACTAGGCAGAACCCAGTATACCGCTTTGGAGATGCTTCATGAACAGGGAGCTTTGAGATTGTCGGATTTGGCCGATTCCATTCATGTGACATGCGGAGCGGTTACAGGCATATCCGATAAATTAATCGAAGGTGGGTTCGCGCGCCGAATAAGGGATACAGCCGACCGAAGAGTTATCCATCTGGAGATCACGCCGCTTGGGCGGGAACTGATCGAACAGCTGGCCAATAAACGTGCCGAGTTGAGCGATTTGTTATACGGTTTTCTAACGGACGAAGAGGTTAAGCAGTTGAGTGTCCTATATCGCAAAATTTTGACGAATGTTGAGCACATCCAAGGTCAGATGTCCACATAGAACAAACAAGCTATATGTATGATTTTACTTAGAAAGAGAGTGAAGGCTGCACATGAGTACCCATACCGTTGTTCGCCCCGGCGAGCCTGTTAAGAAAGGCCCTATCATTGCTGCACTTATGATTGGCGCTTTCGTCGCCATTCTTAACCAGACATTGATGAATGTTGCTCTGCCGAGCATCATGGAAAATTTGAGCATCAAACCGACAGTAGCCCAGTGGCTGACCACAGGCTTTATGCTGGTGAACGGGGTCTTGATCCCCGTTACCGCTTATCTGATCGCGCGTTTCTCGACAAGGCAGCTGTTCATCAGTGCGATGACGCTGTTTACGATTGGCACCTTGCTGTGTGCCACCAGCCCCAATTTTGCGTTCCTGCTTACCGGACGCCTCGTTCAGGCTGCGGGTGCAGGTATTTTGATGCCGCTTATGACCGTTGTATTTCTGAATATTTTCCCTGTTGAGAATCGCGGCAAGGCGATGGGGATGATGGGGATCGCCATGATATTTGCTCCTGCTATCGGACCTACGCTTTCCGGATATATTGTGGAGCACTATGATTGGCGTGTGCTGTTCTACATGATTCTGCCTTTCTCGATCATTGCTACATTAATCGGAGTTTTCTTCCTGAAAAACGTTACCGAGGTCAGCCGGCCGAAGCTGGATATGATCGCGATCATTTTGTCCACCTTGGGCTTTGGCGGTTTGCTGTACGGCTTCAGTGATGCCGGGAATGACGGTTGGTCCAGCACGCCGGTTGTTACGACCCTAGCGGTCGGGGCGATCGCCCTCATCCTGTTTGTATGGCGGGAGATGAAGACCGACAATCCGATGCTGGAATTCCGGATATTCAAATACAACATGTTTACGTTGACGACCCTAATCAATGTCATTGTCACGATGGCAATGTATGCCGGCATGATCCTGCTGCCCATTTATCTGCAGCAGATCCGTGGATTCACGCCGGTGGAATCAGGACTTCTTATGCTTCCCGGCGCTATTCTGATGGGGATCATGTCACCGATTACGGGCGCGATCTTCGATAAGGTTGGCGCAAGATGGCTGGCTGTTATCGGTCTGGCGATTACGGTCATTACGACGTGGGAGTTTAGTAATTTGACCGAAACAATGTCTTACAACCACATCATGATCATCTATACGGCCCGCATGTTCGGGATGTCGATGCTTATGATGCCGATCCAGACGGCCGGACTAAATCAACTGCCGCGGAGCTTGAACGCCCACGGTACGGCCATGTCGAATACACTCCGCATGGTTTCCGGCTCGATCGGAACGGCGATTCTTGTTACCGTAATGTCCACCCAGGCCGAGAGCAAAGGGGAAGCCCTGATGCAGTCGGGACTATTTGATCCGAAGAATCAGGCCGACCTGCTCAAGCTGGGTAACGAAGCAACCATTTACGGCATTAATTATGCCTTTGTTATTGCCACATGGATCAGCGTCGCTTCCTTGATCTTGGCTTTCTTTATTAAGAAGACGAGACCGGCGGAAGAGCCGAAGACTTCAGGAAATCAGGAGGTTGCAGGAACGAACGTGTAACCCGATCCGATTTTGCTCAGCGCATAACGCATAAAAAGGGTGTCCAATCCGTTTATCAAACGGAGGACACCCTTTTTTTCATTTCCAAATGTGTATATTCAATGCATGGGCTTTAGTATGCGACAGCGTCACATACTTCGTCTGCGTCCGGTGAAGAGAGAGATCACAAACAGGACAACGAAGATGAAGAACAGCACCTTCGCGATACTGGCTGCAGCCTCAACGATGCCGAAGAAGCCAAAGATCCCTGCAATCAGTGCAACAACTAGAAAAATTACGGACCATTTTAACATCCTATTCACCCTGCTTTCTTTATCGATTTTATTGGATATAGCAAGCAGTCTCATGAGGCTTCAAGAAGCGGCATATACCCAATTTGAAGCTCGGTAGGGAGCTATCGGCTGTTGCCACAGCGCCCTTCGTAGTGTTCTTTAACCGGGGCGGCAGAGGATGAAACAAGCTGCAGAACAATGGCAGGAATGGCAATCGTCCCTTTGTTTCGTGAGTTGGGGGATAGGGTAACTATTGCGTATCCGAAACCAACATACTTGAAAGTGAGGGACAACGTATGCTAACCCAAATCAGTGTTGCCATTATTGCCGTGGCATTTGCGGTTCTGGTTTTCTTTTTAATCAAGACATTAAAGGCTGCGATACAATCGCTCGAAAAGGTAACAGAAACACTCCAGGATGTCCAAAAGACGGTGGACGAATTGACTTATGAAGTGAAGCAGACCATTCGAAATACGAACGATATTACGGTGGATGTTCAGCATAAGATGAGACAGATCGATCCGGTACTGGATACCGTCAAGAATCTGGGAGAAGCTTTAAGCGAAGTCACCTATGCGGTGAAGCAGGTATCCTCCGGCATGGTTAGCCGCTTTAAGCAATCCCGGATGGAACAGAAGAAAGAGCAGCCTGCCCGTACGGAAGTGCCTTTGACGGCTCAGGATCGTACATTCCAGTCCTATGATGCGGTATACCAGCATACGGAAGAAGAAGAAAAGTCACGCGGCCGGAATTGGTTAGCCTACGTGGATACAGCGGTTGGTCTGTGGAACAGCTTTCGTCGTCAAAAAGCCAGATAAATGTAAAAAAGCCAAGCCCGGGTATAGCTCTGCAAGCTGAAGAAAGGAGGAGGTCGCATGTGGAATGTCGCACTGTTGATGGTAGGGCTCTTGATTTACTCCGGAAGTGGAGGTGCTGTGGCAGAGCCGCAGCCTTCTGCCGGGATGTCGCCACCGCCTATTATTCATGCCGCATCGGATGTTGGACAAGCACAGACCAGCGACAACTCTACGGAGAGCTATCGAACTTTAAACGGGATTTCGTTAACGGATAACAAGCGCGATGTCATTCGCAAGCTGGGAGCGCCAGCTCGAATTGAGCATGAGGAGCTGACCGGAATGACCAAGCTGGATTACAAAGATTTGGAGGTTGGGGTCCGTAACGGCTACACGGAATATGTTCATGTGAAGCCCTCTGCCGCATCCTTTCAGGTTGAAGACCAGCGTATAGGTATGACTACCAATCAAATTCGGGCATCTCTGGGGAAACCGTATTTTAAAGCGGAGGACGGGGATGTGTACCTTGAGGACCATCATGCGCTTAAGGTGTTTATTGACCGGAACTCCGGTGAAATTACAGGAATTGATTTGTTTTTCGATTATAGCCAGTAAATTTGTTTCAACCTTAAGAAATCAGGTTAATAACAAATGGACTACAACCTACTGAGGTTTTACACTATTAGGGGAGGTTTTCACAATGGAATTTACCAATACGAAGTCATATGCCAAAGTCGTTGAGAATGGTACGCAAGCGGTTCAGGAGGTTCAGAACCTGCGCCAGTCCGGTTACGATCAGGATCGGATTTATGTATTGGCTCATGATTCGGACAAGACAAGCCGGATCGTGGATGCATCCGATGCCAACAACGTAGGCATCAAGGAAGAAGGCATTTTTGATGCCTTTGCGAATTTATTCCGATCCCGCGGCGATGAACTCCGCGCCAAAATCGTATCGCTTGGCTTCACGGAGGCCGAGGCTGGATTCTATGAGAAACAGCTGGATCTAGGCAAAGTACTCGTCATCGCTAAAAAAGATTAATGACATAACATCGACGGTATGCGTTATAGGACTTAAAACATAGATAAGGAATGAGACCTTGGACGTCTCATTCCTTATCTATGTTTTAAAAGAATGTTCCATAAACCTTATAAAGGTGGAAGATTCAAGATACAGAGCCTTTTTCTATGGCAATTGATCAGAAGGTTATTATAGTATAATAGTAGGAAAAGGATTTCTATCGTATAATCCGTAACGTTAAGGGAGAGGGCAATGAGAATATTAATCGTAGATGACAATCCGACTAACGTCATTATTATTCGAGAAATCTTAAAAAAGGAAAACTATCAGAATACTTTATCTGCATCTTCAGCCCTGGAAATGCTGGAACATCTGGGGATTGGCGATCGCAGCCGTGAGCTGCATCCCCGGAGAGCGGATATCGATTTGATTCTGCTCGATATGATGATGCCCGAGATGGATGGAATTGAAGCTTGCCGTATTGTACAGCAATATGAGCATTTGAAAGATATACCGATCATTATGGTCACTGCCGTCGGGGATTCCAAGAAGCTGGCGGAAGCGCTGGATGCCGGAGCCGTCGATTATGTGACGAAGCCGATCAACAAGGTGGAGCTTATGGCACGGATTCGTCTGGCGCTCCGGTTGAAGCATGAGAAAGACTGGCATATTGAGAGGGAACAGCGGGTCCAAGCTGAATTGAAGCTTGCGGCCATGGTTCAGAATGCCGTTTTGAGCTCACCAATTGAAGATGATCAGCTTGAGATTCATGCGTTATACCAGCCCTCAGCGGAGCTGGCGGGGGATTTGTATGCATGGTACCCGCTTGGCGAAGGCCGTTATGGCGTGATTCTGCTGGATATGATGGGACACGGGATTACTTCGTCCCTATTTTGCATGTTCATCGCTTCGGTTTTGAAGGACACGGTGACAACTTATGTCGAACCGGAGAAGGTGGTTCAGGAATTGAACCGTAGGTTCAATCAGTTAAACCTCGGCGAACAGCTGATACAGTACTATTTTACAGCGATCTATCTTGTTGTAGACACCCGTTTGAAGCGGGTGGACTATGTCAACGCAGGCCATCCTCCGGCTCTTTTCTTTCAGGAAAGCGGGGATGTGATGACTTTGGATCAAGGCTGCTGCCCAGTGGGGTTATTCGACCGGATCGAAGACATGGAGCCTAGAAGCTTTCAGTATGAAGGCGAAGGACACTTGGTTATGTATACGGATGGCCTGCTTGAGCTGGTAGAGGGTGGTCATGACGAGAAGCTGGATTATTTGAAGGAACATTTGGGCGGCCCTCATCATTGGCGAGAAGATGAAATGAAGGAGCAATATTTTGTGGATGATCCATCGCAGGAGCGAGAGGACGATAAATGCCTGGTTTGGATATCTCTTAAAAAAGGAGAGGAAACCAATCAATGAAGCTTAGGAGCAAGTTAGTCATTGGTTTTACGACTTTGCTGGCGCTCATGCTGGTTCTGACCTTGATTGGTTATGACCGAATCACTTATATGAAAGACCAGATGGATCAGGTCTATCAGGAGCGCTATCAAAAGGTACGAAACTCCAGCGCAATGCGTGGAGAGGTCAACGATATGGCGCGTGAGCTTACGAATATGATACTGAGTAATGACCAGTCCACGTACGCTGTGTCCGAACAGGAACTGGAAACGATGACAACACAAACTCAGGCGTATTTTAAAGCGATCAAGGAAAGCGCAAATACCGCCGAAGAGCAGCAATTGTTAGTCCGGATTGATCGTGCGGTGAATCAATATATCGTTTATCAAAACAAGACATTGGAACTATTGGCAAAGAGCAATGCAACAGAGGCCAATCTGCTACGCAGCTCGACTGGACAAGCTGCCCAGGAAGAGATGCTGACGAGTTTGAACGAGCTTAGCAGTTATGAGAACCAGAAGATCAATGATGAAATAACAGCAGCAAAAGCGGCATATGACCGCTCTGTCCAAATGTTCATCTATATCATGGCTGGCGGATTGTTAATCGGAATGCTGGTCATTCTATGGATTCTCCCAAGTATTACCCGGGGCATCAACGTGGTCTCCATGATGCTGAAGAGCTTTGGCGAAGGCAGATTGAAGGCGATCCGTCGTATTAAAGTTACGTCCAAGGATGAGTTTGGCGATGTGGCTCGGGTATTTAAAGACCTGTCGGAAGACATTATTGAGAAGCAGCGTATCGAGGAAACCTATCTCCAGGCGCAGCGTGATCAGTCTTGGCTGAACTCGAATATGGCCAGAGTCACGGAGCTGCTGGAGGGGATCAATTCCCTAGAGGAAGTCGGTCAGCGGTTCATCAGCGAGTTCACGCCAATTTTGGGTGCGCATTATGGAGCTATCTATATCCGTCAAGAAGACAAACATCCGAATAAGTTGGAGATGAAGGGCTCTTACGCCCATGAAGGCGGCGAAGAACCGAAGATTTCTTTCATGATCGGGGAAGGGCTTGTTGGTCAAGTTGCATTCGACAAGAAACCGATCGTACTGAAAAGCGCACCGGAAGATTACATGAAGGTGGAATCCGCATGGGGATCATCGAAGCCGGTATCCGTCATGATCTATCCGATTCTGTTTGAAAATGAAGTGATGGGTGTTATGGAGTTGGCAGCCTTTGAGGAAACAACCTCATTACAGCAGCAGCTAATATCTCAGCTGAGTCAATCTCTTGGCATTATTCTGAACAATATTACAGGCCGTCTGCGGGTGGAGCAGCTGCTGCGCGAATCGCAAGCCATGACCGAGGAACTTCAGGTTCAATCGGAAGAGCTGCAGACCCAGCAAGAAGAGCTTCGCCGTACGAACGAAAATCTGGAGGAGCAAACCAATGCCCTCAAGCGTTCCGAGGACTTGCTGCAGCGCCAGCAGGAAGAGTTGGAGCATTACAATACCGAGCTTGTTGCCAAGACGCGTGCGCTTGAGGAACAGGTGCAGGAAGTGGAAGAGAAGAACGATGAAATCGAGAAGGCGAGAATGCAGCTTGAGCAGCAAGCGAAGCAGCTTTCGATTACAACCAAATATAAGTCGGAGTTCATGGCCAATATGTCCCACGAACTACGGACCCCGCTTAACAGCCTGCTGATATTATCACAGCTGTTGTCGGAGAATAAGGATGGAAATCTGAGCAATAAGCAGATTGAATATGCACAGACTATTTATATGTCGGGCTCCGATCTGCTGAAAATGATTGATGAGATTCTCGATTTGTCCAAAGTGGATGCAGGGAAAATGGAGATCAATTATGAGGATGTTCAGCTTCCGGATATTGAAGTCTTCGTGGAGCAGAATTTTGCCGCCGTTGCATCCCGCAAGCATATTGACTTGGGTGTGCACATTGGTGCAGATATTCCGCAGAGCATTGTCACGGACAGTCATCGTGTGAAGCAAATTCTTCGTAATCTGTTGTCGAACGCCTTCAAATTTACCAATAGCGGCTCTGTTGAGCTGCATGTGGAGAAGGCCGACAAGGAGAAACTTCCGCTTTACTTGAATGCCGAAGCGGATTATGTGGCCTTTGCTGTCAGAGATACCGGTATCGGTATCCCGGCTGATAAAACGGATCTAATCTTTGAAGCCTTCCAGCAGGTAGACGGCACAACCAGCCGTAAATACGGGGGAACCGGGCTTGGTTTATCCATCAGCCGCGAGCTTTCCCGTCTGCTGGGCGGAGGCATTCTGGTTGAATCGGAAGAAGGCAAGGGAAGCTGCTTCACACTCTTCCTGCCAGCTAGTCCTCCGGATTTGGTAGAAGGTACACAGCAAGCAGCCGCAGCAATTGAGGCACCACCGGAGCGTAATCTGATCGTGCCGAAGGCAAAGATGATTACGAAAGAGGCTCAGCCATCCGTACAGGTGGATGACGATCGCAACCAGCTCGGACCGACAGATAAAGTGCTGCTTATCATTGAGGATGACGTGAAGTTTGCCAGAATTCTTATGGATATGGCCAGAGGACGCGGCTTTAAGGCGTTGGTTGCATTGCAGGGGGATATCGGTCTGGAGATGGCCAAGTCGTACAAACCGGATGCCATCATCCTGGATATCCAGCTTCCGGTTATTGATGGCTGGTCTGTCATGGGCGAGCTGAAGAGCTCTGCGGTTACGCGCCACATTCCAGTGCATGTCATTTCGGTCGTGGATGAAGTGAAGCAAGGATTAATGATGGGAGCGATCGCTTACTTGAAGAAGCCGTCATCCAGAGAAGCGCTGGAGGGCGCGTTTACGCATATCGAATCCTATACGGAAAAATCGATGAAGCATCTGCTGATTGTCGAGGATGATGACATTCAGCGGAATTCCATTATTGAATTGATTGGTCATGACGATGTATCGATTACGGCGGCATCCACAGGCGCCGAAGCGCTCACTGAGCTGCACAAACAGCACTATGATTGTATGGTGCTTGATCTGATGCTGACGGACATGACAGGTTTTGAGCTGCTAGATCAGATCCGCGACGATGAGAACCTGGTGGATCTGCCGATTATTATTTATACAGGCAAGGACCTTGATTCGAAGGAAGAGATGCAGCTACGCAAATATGCGGAGTCGATCATCATTAAAGACGTAAAATCGCCAGAGCGGCTTTTGGATGAAACAACACTGTTCCTCCATCGGGTCGAGGCTGATTTGCCGGAAGATAAGCGTAAAATCCTGCAGAAGCTGCACAACAAGGAAGAGCTGTTTGAAGGTAAGAAGATTCTGCTGGTGGACGATGATATCCGCAACGTGTTTGCTCTCTCCAGCGTGCTGGAGGGATACCATATGGAAGTTACCTTCGCTGAGAACGGTCGGGAAGCAATCGAGCTGCTTCAGGAACATCCGGATTTTGATCTGGTGTTAATGGATATGATGATGCCGGAGATGGACGGTTACGAAGCGATGCGACGTTTACGCGAAATGCCGGAATTCGAGAAACTGCCGATTATTGCCCTGACAGCCAAAGCCATGAAAGAGGATCGCGCGAAATGTATTGAAGCGGGAGCTTCCGATTATATGAAGAAGCCGATACAAACGGAGCAACTTCTTTCGCTTATGAGGGTTTGGTTGTATTCGTAAGCTGCTTTTGTGGGTAATGTACAAGTAGCAAATAAACACGGGGAAAGCGGTGCAAGCGTAATGTCATCTAGTGACCATATGGAATCAGAACAACTGTTGTTAACAGAGGAAAGCGAACGTGAGCTGGAACAGATCGAGATTGAGCTTCTTTTGGAAGGAATTCATCGATTCTATGGTTACGACTTTCGCAATTACGCTATTCCCTCATTGAGGCGGAGAATCTGGCATCATGTTCATGCCGAGGGCGTATCCACAATCTCAGCCCTTCAGGATAAAGTACTTCACGACCGTTCTTGTTTTGAACGGCTCATATATAATCTATCAATTCCGGTTACGGAAATGTTCAGGGATCCGAAACTATTCCTGACATTCAGGCAGTCGGTAGTTCCATTGCTTCGTACGTATCCTTATATACGGATTTGGCATGCCGGCTGTTCGACTGGAGAAGAAGTGTATTCCATGGCTATTTTGCTTCATGAAGAGGGACTGTATGAGAAATCCCGGATTTATGCGACAGACATGAATTCACGTTCTCTCCAGCAGGCCAAGGAAGGCGTATTCGACATCAAACGCATGAAGCAATACACCAAGAATTATATGGAGGCGGGCGGTACCCGCTCGTTCTCCGAATACTATACAGCGAAGTACAATTCGGTTATTTTCCAACCGTTTTTGAAGAAAAACATGATATTTGCCGAGCATAATCTGGCAACAGACCGTTCCTTTAACGAGTTTAATGTGATCTTTTGCCGGAATGTCATGATTTATTTTAATGATCAGCTGCGGGATCACGTACATGGATTATTTCACGAGAGTCTAAGCCATTTTGGTATTCTCGTACTGGGTTCTAAAGAGTCCATTCACTTTACGAATTATAGTGAAGCTTATGAGACGCTGGACCGGGTGGAGAAAATATACCGGAAGATTAAATAGAAGTTTTGTAGGAGGATCTCATGGGGTTTCACGAACCGATTCATATTCTGTTGGTAGATGACCGCCCTGAAAACTTACTTGCACTCGAAGCTGTTCTGGACAGCGAACAATACACGCTCATCAAAGCTACTTCAGGGGAAGAGGCTTTGCGATATCTCTTGAAGTATGATTTTGCCGTGATTGTTCTTGATGTACAAATGCCCGGCATGGACGGTATCGAAACAGCAAGGCTGATCAAGGCGAGAGACAAGACAAAAGATATTCCGATTATATTCATTTCCGCGAACAGCAAGGATGCGGAGCATCTTTTTGCAGGATACTCCGCTGGGGCGATCGACTATATGGTTAAACCCTTTATCCCTCAAATCTTAAAGTCCAAGATCGAGGGTTTTGTCGATATGTACCGGACCAATAACAGGCTGAAAATTCAGTCCATGCAGTTGCACCAGAAGACCCAGGAGCTTGAAAAGATTAATCAGGAACTTGTGCTGGCCAAGGAAGAAGCGGAGATTGCCGCCAAAGCAAAAACGGAATTTCTGGCGATGATGAGTCACGAGATCCGCACGCCGATGAATGGCGTCATCGGGATGATTGATTTGCTGATGGACAGCGACCTCCAGGATGAACAGCGGGAATACGCAACGATTATCCGCAACAGCGCGGATGCCTTGGTTAACATCATTAATGACATTCTGGATTTTTCCAAGATGGAATCAGGCAAAATGGAACTCGAGGAATATCCGTTCGATCTCAAGTCCTGCGTTCAGGAAGTGTTTGGTTTGTTCTCTGGAGAAGCCTCCAAGAAGAATCTGGAGCTTACGTATTACATCGAGGATCAAATTCCTGCGATCATATTCGGGGATATGGGACGCCTTCGTCAAGTGTTGGTGAATCTGGTATCCAATGCCGTGAAGTTTACGAATGAGGGCGGCGTGTATTTGGTTGTTTCGCTTGCCCAAGCTGAAGAGAACCGGTTAACCCTTGAATTCACAGTGAAGGATACGGGGATCGGAATCTCATCCAAGAAACTTGATCGGTTATTCAAGCCGTTCTCTCAATTGGATTCCTCGATGACAAGGCGCTATGGTGGAACAGGACTTGGGCTTGCGATCTGTAAATCGCTCGTACAGATGATGGGCGGAGAGATCGCGGTTGAGTCCATAGAAGGCAAGGGAGCCACCTTCGTATTTACGATCTGCGTTCATACGCATGAGGAAGAGTATCATCGACTCCGGGAAGAGGAGCGTTCGGCAAGATATCGTGTGCATGGGGAGAGGCAACCAAACATCCTGATTGTGGACGATCATCCAATTAATCGAAAACTGATGGAAAGCATGCTGGGAAAGATGGGGATGAAAGCGGATATGGCGGAGGACGGCAGGCAGGCGGTTGATATGGTTGCCGGTCCTAAAGTCTACGACATGATCTTCATGGATTTGCAGATGCCGGTAATGGATGGTCTGGAAGCAGCGTGTCTGATCCGCCAGATGAAACCGGAGGCTGAGGCTCCCGTTCTGGTTGCGATGACGGCTAATGTGATGGACGGGATTCAGAAGCGCTGCTTTGACGCGGGCATGAATGAATATATCAGCAAGCCGGTCAAAATCAGCTGTGTGAAGCATCTGATATCCCGGTATGTACCGGTAGAACCGGAAGGATGGGATATCAGCCCAAGCCCTGTTCGCATCATCAACGGTTAGCGCAGCAATCGGTTTCCATATATTAGCGTGTCTACAACCCTCTTAACCTGTTTCAACAAGCGAGATAACGGGTTATGTAAAGGGAAAACAAATGATTGGGAGAGAGTGTCTATGAATACAAAAACGAATGATAAGTTCAATGCTAAGACCCAAATGAACGAGGGCGTATGCACGGTATTTTTGAGCGGTGAACTTGATCTGTCCGTCGCTCCGGATTTTCGGTTAGTCATGGAGCCTCTTGTCGGCAATTCCGAAGTAGACTTGATCGTCAACATGAAGGACATGACATATATTGATAGCACGGGTATTGGTATTCTTCTGTCGATACTGAAAGCAAGACATGGCATGGAAGCACGCTTTGCAGTCGAGGAAGTTCCGCCACAAATTCAAAAGCTGTTCGATATGACGGGTATTGCGAAGTTCTTTCAGTCGTAAGAAGAATTCCCAATAGGAAAGGATCGAAAAGAATGAATTCAGATGTACAAAGAGTAACGCTTAATTTGCCTGCCAGTGCTGAATATGTGGATATTGTAAGACTGAATCTGTACGGGATAGCTTCCAAGATGGGCTTTTCCTATGAAGAGATCGAAGATATGAAGGTCGCGGTGTCCGAGGCCTGTAATAACTCGGTCTTGTATGCTTATAGTCAGGAAGGCGGAATGGTAGAGGTTTTATTTCAAGTGACCAGCGATTCGCTATCCATTACGGTCAGAGACGAAGGGGAGAGTTTCGACAGTGTGGGAGCGGTTGGCAACCGTACACTTCATGATAAAGATCTCAGCGAGGTCCAAATCGGAGGACTAGGCTTCTACCTGATGGAGGCGCTTATGGATGAGGTAAGCGTGACAAACCAGGCTGGAAAGGGAACCGAGGTTACGCTGACAAAGCGGCTCGCAAGAAGCGAGGAGCCGGTATGAGTGATAAGGCGACTCCCCAAGAGTCCAGAGATGAAGCCGTTCATTTAATTGAACAGTATCAGCAAACGAAGGATAACGATATCGCGACGGTGCTGATTAAGAAATATGAGCCGATGGTTAAAATGGCGGCAGGCAAGATTGCCCGAAATCGGCCCGACCTGTATGAGGATTTGTATCAGGTTGGCCAAATGGCATTAATTCGCCTTCTGCAGCAATATGACATCAGCCTGGGGATTCCGTTTGAGCCCTATGCCATGAAGAGCATGATCGGGCATATGAAAAACTTCCTCCGCGATAAATCATGGTACATTCAAGTACCAAGACGAATCAAGGAGAAGGGTGCCTTGGTTCAGCAAGCGATTGATGAATTGATGGTGAAGCTGGAGAGATCTCCCGATGTAAATGAGATCGCATCCTACCTGGATCTTTCCGTTGAGGAAACGGTTGAAGTGCTAGCCGGACGTGAATGCTATCATTATGTATCATTGGATTCCCCTTTATCTCAGGAAGAAACCGGAGCGACGCTTGGAGAGCTAATCAGTTCGGATGTAAATGATTTTGATTCCGTTGAGAAGCGCATGGATCTTCAGCAGGCGATGAGCCAGTTGAAGGAGCAAGAGCAGAAGGTGCTATTGCTGGCATTTCAGGAGGGACAGTCCCAGAGAGCGATCGCTCAGAGGTTAGGCGTGTCGCAAATGAGTGTCTCGCGTATCCAGAAGCGGGCAACGGAAAAACTGAAGCAGATCATGTCCAATTCTTCTTACTGATATGGACAAGCCTCGTAGAAACAGACGTATAGCAACATAAGGCACGCTTCCTCCATTACAGGAAAGCGTGCCTTTTTGGAACCTACGATTCGTATTTATAGAAGGGAGTGACAGGGAAACATGCTGGGGCCGGATAGGATGGAAGGTCAGGATATTTATACTATTGCAGGGGGATGGAAGTGGTACGATGTTCGAACGGATGACTGGCAATCCTCCTGGATCGGTGAACTTCGGACGCGCTATCCTTATACAGCCGAATGGTTTGATCTGGCATCGACGTTAAAGGAACGAAACTACTTATCCGTCCGATTCAAGGATGGGGTGGAGCCGGTCATTATGGGAACCATGCTTTACAAGGTTACGGATGATGCCGATCATTACAAGTCGGAACAGTTCTATTTTTATACAGACCACCAAGTGCTGATCACCATCAATTTGGATGAGCATACCCGAAGCGTGATGGCTAAGTCCGATAGAGCTTCCATGCTTCATCAATGCCAAAAGCCTGTCGACGGCATGTTTGTGCTGGCTCGGGCCATTCTGCATTATTACCATGCGGGAATGGACCAATTCGAGCATAACCTGCGTCTTGTTGAAAGCGATATGCGTACGCGCAACCGAAGGTCCTTAATGGACAGTATTCTGTCGTCCCGGTTTGAGCTGTTGGAGTGGAGTAATCTGTTTATTCCTTTTCAGGAGCTGATCGCCGCAGCAAAGGAAGGGTATCATGGCGAGCTGGATAGCAGCCGCTCGTTTCAACAGCTCCTTCATCGAGTGGAACGAATGGAAAAGCTGATTCATCATTATGAGCGCGAAATCGATACGCTGGTATCGATAGACGATGCAATCTCTGCGTTCCGTGGGAATGAAATCATGAAGACCCTGACGATTTTTACGGTCGTGCTCACACCGGCAACCGTGGTCGGAGCCATATGGGGTATGAACTTTGAGAATTTGCCCGCCATTAAGACGTTCTGGGGATTTACGGCAATCAGCGGCTTCACCCTGCTGTGGACCGGGGGGATGTATCTTTGGATGCGTGCGAAGGGATGGACGGGCGACCTGCTTCAAGTGAAGTCCATCAATAAAAACCTTTAAGACACGAAGGATATGCATGAATGGCAGCAAGAATGATCACAACGCCCGGTGACACCTAAAGGCACCGGGCGTGTTCATGCGTTAACACTAGGATCTGGATTGATCAATATATCCTTGCAAATCCGAGATGAAATCCCCGATCATCGGTACGTTGACAAAGAAGCTGAGAATGTAACCCAGAAGACCCAGCACGAGTGCCGTGCCAAGCGTTAAGCCTAGCCCCCGGGATAGTCCGGCTGTGAGGTTGGCGATGATGCGTTTCTTGGGATTCATGTAATGATCGATCATGTCCCTCATTTCGGATTTTTCCAGCGTGGTGGCAATTTTGTCCAGACGCGTGTTCAGTTTCTTTACCTCGTGCCGCAGTTCGAAGGGATGCTCCTGGACATCATCCGTCTCCCGGGAGCGCCTTTCTTTACTTGTTTCGGATTCCATTCGTGGCTCCTCGCGTCGTGTCGAACGATTGCCGCTCCGGGTCGAGAAGCTGGAGCCGCTATGATATGGGTTCGCTTTACTCATGAGTTATCCCCGCTTTCTAGGCAAATGCGCCGTTTCAAATTATCAATCCATATGATGCTTATAAGCTGACTGTCACGATCTGGCACAAAAATAGCCAGCTGTGTCAGCTGGCTATTCGTGACCTCACGAATTAAACATTCGTTGTCGATTTTATTTCACGGCTGACATCCGAAGAAGTGTCCATCGCTTGATCCTTTACGTCTTTGGAAGCATTAGAAACCTCGCTGGACACGTCCGCCGATGCTTCCTTGACGCTGGACATAATGCTTTGGCGGCCTTCATTCACGGTGGCCATCACATCGGAGGCTTTGGTGCCCACGGTTTTGGCCAGTTCAGAAGCTTTATCGCCTACGGTATAAGCAACTTCCTTGGTTTTATCCGTTACCATGCTCAGTTTCTCGGACAAATCCCCGCGCAGTTCGCGGCCTGGCTTTGGAGCGAACAACAGAGCTGCTGCCGCTCCGACCAAGGCACCGATGAAAGCACCTTTGAAGAATGTGGAACCGCTTTGTACTGGATGTTCTTGTTCTGTGTGATTCATAACTTTCACTCCTTTTAGTTAATATAAAAAGAATATAGACACGAGAATCAGGCTGTACGTCTAAATAGCTTGGCAACAAGACCGAGCAAGAATACGAAGATAGCTGTACCGATGATAGCGGGCACAATGGCAAATCCGCCAATGACAGGTCCCCATGCTCCGAAGAGCCATGGTCCAAGCCATGCGCCCACGAAACCAGCGATCATGGATCCGATAATTCCGCCCGGCATTTCATGACCAACCAGTGCATCCCCGATAATCCCGATGATGATTGCCATTACGATGCTGATGATGATTCCCCACATACGATCGCCTCCTTTTTAAAGAGCAATGTTTTTCGAGTGGGCTTGCTTATCTCGTAATTAAACCTAAGGGCACATCGTGAAACAGGACAGCGTGAAACGGGAGATAAAATGGAGTGTCCGTCCCCTACGGAATTTAGCCTGCTGTTATTTGCAGATTTTTGTACTATACTGAATACAGATTTGCAATAATCCTCGAATAAGCGAGGAATATAGGTACCACACATGAAGAGGTTTCTAAGGCGGGAATACGGTCACAGACGGTTATAGAAGGAGTTATTCAACATGGACACTGTATTAGTGAATGAATATCGGGCGGACATATTAGAGTGCGTCCACAATGGACATATATGTATTGTTAATGAACAAGGAAGCGTTCAGGCTTACGCGGGAGATCCGGAATATGTCGCATTTACGCGCTCTTCGGCCAAGCCGATGCAGGCGATCCCCTCTATCCGCGGCGGGCTTGCTGACCATTATGGACTGACGGATAAGGAAATCGCGATCATGACGGCCTCGCATCGGGCGGAGCCGGCTCACATAGAAGTATTGGAAGGCTTTGCCCGCAAGGTGAATATTAGCGAAGCTCACATGGTTTGCGCGTCCAGCTGGCCGCTGGATGAGGAAAATAAAGAAGCTCTTCTGCGAGAGCGGAGAGACAAGCGTAAATGGTACCATAATTGCTCCGGCAAGCATTATGGCATGCTGGCCTATTGCCAGATGGCAGGATATCCGCTGACGGGATACGATCAGCGGGAACATCCGCTGCAGCAGGAGATCCTTCAGACGGTTTCCGATTTGGCCGGACTGGCTCCCTCTGATATCCGGTTGGGAACCGATGGTTGCGGCCTGCCGGTATTTGCCATGCCGCTTCGTGCTCTGGCTACAGCCTATATGAAGCTCGCATCCCCGGAACTTATTGAGGATGAGCCAACACAAAGGGCGGTCATCCGAATTACGGAGGCCATGCATGCATCTCCCTATATGGTGGCGGGAAATCACAAGGTGGACACCCTTCTTTTGAAAGATGATAATATTGTGGCCAAGGGAGGCTTTAAAGGTGTGTACTGCTTGGGTCTGAAGAAGGAGCACCTAGGCATTTCGTTCAAGATTGCAGATGGCTCTGAAGAAGAATGGGGCTGGGTAGCGGAGTCCATATTGGAGCAAATCGGGTATAACAACAAAACAACCATCGATCGCCTGAAAGCCGCGTATCCCAAGGACTTATACAACGATGAAGGCCTTAAAGTAGGCAGGGTGGAAACCGCATTTAGGCTGACTCATACGTAAGCATGACTGATTAGACCGGAAACCGCCGGGGTATTGATTAGTAAAAACGGCGGAGGTGACCGGCCATGATTAAAATCATGACGGCAGCGGAACGACATACGACCCATAAAAACGGGATTCATAGTGAATTCAGCTTTTCCTTTGGTGATTATACAGATCCACATAACGAGCATTTTGGAAGCTTGCTGGCACATAATGAATATGTGCTTAAACCGATGGAAGGTTTTGATCGAAGGTTTCATCATGACTTGGTCATTGTCCATTTGGTGCTGGAAGGCACGTTAACGTATGAAGATGATACAGGGAAAGAAATGGAGCTGACGCCCGGTTCGATTCATGTCGTGAATACAGGCTCCGGCGTGTACCATGCAGAGAAGAATGCCTCATCTTCCGAGGACGTACGCTATCTGGAAATGTGGTTTCTACCTGCGGAGCCGAACCTTGAGACCAGTCATCATCAAGGCGATTTTACAAAAGAACAGCAATTGAACCGGGTGCTTCCGATTATGGGGCCGGGCCACGGGGAGCGCAGCTTGCCCGAGTCGCTGGATGTTGTAATGTACAGTACCATACTGGAGACAGGACAAGAACTGACGTACAGCCTGGCCGAAGGTCGGAGAATGCACTTGTACGTGATTAGCGGTCAAGTCGAAATATCATCTGAAGACGGCATGTTTGATATTACAGCGGGTGACGCGGCCAGGATACAGCGCCGTCATGAGCTGACATTCCGAGGGAACTCAAGTGAGGGGAACTCAGAAGTGGTGATGATTGATATGCCGTAGAGAAGGACAGAAAGCCCTCGGAACTTTGCTTAAATTAGCGAAGTTCCGGGGGCTTTAGCTATACAAGGGCTCTTCTTTTTGAACTTTTCAAGGTTTTCGGGCAATGATGACCTACTGGTTCCCGCGCAACTGCCCGAGCTCCGATACAACAGCTTCCACTTCCGATATACTAAGGTTTTGCTTATTCATGACCATGTCGTATAAATCATAAATATCATCATATTGGTTAACCGAGAAGGCGGAGGCTTGCATAGCAGCTCCTGTAGCCATCCGAAGCTTGGTTTTAATCTGTTCAATCATATACTCGACATTGGCTTGGGATTTTTCACTCAAATCCATGGATTAACACCATCCTCTCATAGGCGGATTTACGATTTTCGTCCCTGTATTGTACCATGTTACCGTGCGGCTCGACCAATGTTTTTGCCATCGGAGACAGAGATAGGTTAAAATCAGGAAAAAAAGGTTTTTCAGGCTGCGGGACAAGGTTTCAAGCGATGTAATCAAGGAGGAGGTCCGTCATGAGCGAACAAGCCGGCAAGACGCCAGGCGTACAGGCTGTAAAAGCTAAAATGTCGGGGCATGAACTGACGGATTTTTTTCGGTCGATTTCGCAGCGGCATTCGCTGGACAGCATTGTATTTTTATGTATAGGCACCGACCGTTCCACAGGAGATGCACTCGGACCGCTCACAGGAAGCCGGCTCATGGAATACGGTTTTCCGCATGTGATCGGGACGCTGCTTGATCCGTGCGACGCTTTTAATCTTGAGTTAAGGCTTCAAGGTTTGCCTGAGGATAAGGCGATTATTGCCATTGATGCATGCCTGGGACAAGCCTCGTCAGTCGGATATTTCTTTACATGCGAGGGTCCACTGATGCCTGCCCAGTCCGTCGGTGGGAGGCTTCCGGCAGTGGGAGATTACAGCGTGGCAGCGGTTGTGAATGTCCATGGACCGAAACCGTATTGGACTCTTCAAGTGACGTCCCTATACCAAGTCATGGGGATGGCGGAGCAGATAGCGAAGCAAGCCGCTATAGCCTTTGGCCTTAGGCCGTAAGACACGGCGTTTCAGCCGGGGGTGTTTTTGTTTAATAATAGATCATTCTTTATAAAATAATGGGTGTCTATCACATGGCATCCGCTGAATAGAAAGAAGGGTATCGCTATGGAAAAAGTACAATGCAACGGCAGCACGATTTGTTATGTTGATCAGGGACAAGGTGAGCCAGTCATTCTGCTTCACGGTTTCTGCGGAAGCTCCGCCTACTGGGAACAGGTCCTGCCATTTCTTCAAGGCTTCAGAGTCATTGTACCGGATCTCCGTGGTCACGGGCGGTCTGATGCACCGATGGGATCGTATACCATTGAACAGATGGCAGACGATGTGCTGCTATTGATGGATGAGCTCGACATCCCGAAGGCAGCATTACTCGGTCATTCCCTCGGAGGATACATCACGCTCTCCTTCGCCCAGCGTTACGCTTCTCGTTTGAACGCCTTCGGCCTGATTCATTCCACAGGCTACCCGGATTCGGACGAAGCGAAGGAGAAGCGGGTGAAGGCGGTCAGCACCATCCAAGGGGAGGGCATTACGGCTTTTGTTGACGGATTGGTGCCCGGCTTATTCGCTCCGGATACGAAGGATACCAAGCCGGAATGTATTCAGCGGGCGAAGGAGATAGGTTATCTAACGCCACCTCAGGGAGCGATCGGAGCGGCGCTGGCGATGCGTGAGCGTCCGGACCGACGCGATGTGCTCTCGCCGTCCATTCTGCCTATTCTGCTGGTAGCCGGGGAGAAAGACGGATTGATTCCGGCAGAGCGTACCTTTACGACAGACCATGACAACGTGACCCCAATCATAATCGAGGGCGCAGGACATATGAGTATGATGGAGACGCCGGAGAAGCTCGGCGAAGTCATCACTTCTTTCATGGGACGGCTTGAGCATGAATAAACGCATGAGAGTCTTTCGATAGTTTATAATGAACGGATACCCCCTTGCGGGATATCCGTTTTATTTTTGTGCCCAGCGTACTCTCCGTCGTTTGCTTGTCCGGCCGTTGAAATAGAGCCGAGAATGGGGGGAGGGCCGGCTACTGGAATTCTGGCCCCGGATAGCCTACAATTTAATCGTGATCCGGTTGGGATCTGGACCCGGCAAGATCAGAATACGCTGCATTTGTCATGGATGCAGGTGAGGGGTGGGCGAATGTTTCGCAGGGATTATCTCGTGCGGCTAATTGAGGATATGACACAGATGATTGCCAAGGTGTTTTCGCTGAAGCAGGAGCGCAAGCACACAGAAGCCCTATGGGAGCTGGATGAGCTCTTCAAACGGCAGTTCCGGTTGAATTCGGATCTGCTTCGCTCATTGTCCGCTGCCGATATTGAACAGTTATTTCGGAGTCATGGTTATTTGGAAGCGGACAAGCTGCAAAGCGCCGTTAGGCTTATGGAAGAGGAAGCATCCCTGCTGCTTGACCTGGAGCGTGAAGAAGAGGCTGTTATGCTCTATACCAAGGTTTTTCAGCTATATTTGAAGTCAGCCCTGCAAGGAGCGGATCTCAAACTGATCGGGTTGACGGAACGGATCGGTATGGTGAGAGAACGTTTAAGGTCATACGCATTACCTGAGACGGCGATGCGGGATTACTATGCATATACGGAGCAGCAGGGGATGTACGCGGAAGCGGAGAACACCCTTTACCAACTGCTGGATAACGGCAAGATGGAATATAGTGAAGCCGTACAGTTCTATCAAAGATTGCAGCTGAAGCTGCCCGAGGATTTGGCGAAGGGCGGGCTTCCGCTGGAGGAAGTCCACGAAGGAATGGATGAGCTTAACCGTCGTTTTCCACATACAGCGGTAAACGGTGACAAGTCGTTTACCTAAGCGGGATTAACCTGTCTATCACATAAAGAAAGCGAGATGTGCCTTTTGGATGCATTAAGAAAATTGATTCATAACATCATGGAAGAAGGCTCGTTGATCACGGCTACGCTAAGCCAGCTTCGCAAGCGGGAAGGCATGACTTACAGCAAAGTAACAGTTAAGCCTGTAGAGCTCAAGAATAAGCTGCACTACCAGTTCGCCTATTATTCCGGAACCAAAGTCACCCATCAGAACGTGCCAGCGGATGAGGCGGAGGCGGTGCTGGTTGACATGTTCGAGAATATATTCCGGCAAGCGATGATGTATACGCCGGAAGCGGATTATCAGGTACTGATCTCGAAGAAATACAAGGTTTCGATTCTGACCAAATCCGCCTCCAAGACCAAGACGGATTTGTCTCATAACCGGAAAAAGACGTACATCCTTGAAGAGGGAGAGCCCGTTCCGTTTCTGGTGGAGCTCGGCATCATGAGTGAGGACGGCAAAGTATTTGCTCGTCGGTACGATAAGTTCAAACAGATCAACCGGTTTTTGGAGATGGTTGAGGATGTGCTTCCCCACCTGCCGGAGGACCGTCCACTGACGATCGTTGATTTTGGCTGCGGCAAATCCTATCTGACCTTCGCTTTATATCACTATTTGGCGGTAACCGCGCACAGAAAGCTGAATATTGTCGGATTGGATCTCAAGGCGGATGTCATCGAACACTGCAGTATGCTGGCGAAAAAACTGAACTACACCCAATTGCAGTTTCTTGTCGGTGACATTGCGGAATATGACGAGCTGGAGCAGGTGGATATGGTGGTCACGCTGCATGCATGTGATACGGCAACAGACGCTGCGCTGGAAAAAGCGGTCCGTTGGGGTGCTTCGGTTATTCTGTCGGTGCCTTGCTGCCAGCATGAGCTGTTCTCTCAAGTCCAAAGCCCTGTTATGGAGCCGCTGCTGTCCCACGGTATTCTGAAGGAACGATTCTCAGCGCTTGCCACGGACGCCATTCGAGCCAAGCTCCTCGATCTGATGGGCTACAAGACGCAGCTGCTGGAGTTTATTGATATGGAACATACTCCGAAAAACATATTGATCCGTGCGGTTAGCGGTTCTGCCGGAGATCGGGATAAGCTGTGGCAGGAATATACCGCGTTCCGCGATTTTTTAAGCGCCTCGCCATATCTTGAGCGGGCGTGCAAGGACTTGCTGCCGGATACGTAAAATCACATCATGTTGATCCCGGAAAAGCGATGAAAGTGCAACTGCACTTTCATCGCTTTTTTTAGAGATCAGAACGTATAAACTTCGAAGCTTGGACTTTCAGATATCGCAAGAAAGCTTGGCATCGAGCAGATATCTTTACCCCGATTGCCGGTGATTCCGATTCTGCGGGGGAACATCTAAGCGTGGTCTTTTCTTCTGAGAATGTACGTCAAAAATAGACGCTTTTTCTTATGATGGCATTCGAAGCCTTAATCCAGGGGATCAAGCGGCCTTATAGCCCGATGAGATCACAGACGCTGCTTCAAAGAATAACGTCGTAAGTCCTTGTCCACAATGGCTAATAGCTCGTTTGGCCAGAAGGACGGATGCCGTGTAAGGAGCAGCCGAGGTTGAATGGTTATGCATGGGAACGGGGGCGTTGGTTCATGGCAAGGAAGACCCTACATCGTAATTGCGGGATGATGCTGATTGCACTTGTCTTGGTGGCAGGTATCCGGAGCGGAATGTTTTTTGATGGAGATATCTATGGGGTCGGAGCCGGTTTTGGAGTGCTTCTGCTGCTTATGATGGGAACTAAACGGCATGGTGGAATCCAAGGTCAGGAGATTCATGGCATTGGCATGATGCCTGGATTGGTTAATTTGGATAAAGGTTTGCGAGTGGTGCATGGGTGCATCTGCGGAATGATTCTCATGTATGTGCTTCATGCAATCGGGCGACCACTCTCTCTGGAAGGCACGATGAAAGAGATCATCCTGTGGGGAAGCTACGGCTCCTTTGCAGCTGTCGCCTGGCGTATATGCCGTGCAGGTGATGGCTTACGTATGATGCAGGCGGGTTGGCATCTGATGGGTGCTGTGCTGTGCGGCAGTGCTTTGCTTGCCGTATATGGGCTTTTGGAGCTGCCGTATGGGATCTATCATACGGCGGATGCGGACATCAGCGCGACGGGCGCGAGGCTTGGTGGCCTGCTTCAGTACCCGAACACGTTCGGGGCCGTGATGGCCGCCTTCCTGCTGGAGCGGCTGTTCGCGCTGCCGTCCGTCCTGCGGACACGGACGGGCACGCTCCGCGCAGCGGCTGCCCTGCTGCCGCTGCTGCCCTACACCGCCGCGCTGCTCCTGACAGAGTCGCGCGGCGCCTGGCTCGCGGCCGCACTCGCGTGCGCGGCCGGATTCGCCCAGGAGCGGCGTGCCTTCGCGCCGCTCCTGGTGGCTGCCGCCGCGCCTCTGGCGAGCGCGGCGCTGCTGTACCGCCAGCTGGCTGAGGCCAAGCTGGCGCCAGCCGTGCTGCCCGGCCTGCTATGGCTGGCCGGGCTTTGGGCCGGCGGCGTCCTCGCCGGCCTGCTGCTGTGCCGCTGGCGGCACAGCAGGGGCCCGTGGCGGCGGTATGCCGCGCCAGGGGCCCTGGGGGCTGCGGCGCTGCTGGCTGCCGCAGCCGGAGCGGTGATCCTGCATCAGGTGCAGGATCGGACTCTGGGCGGCGCGGCAACGCTGAGCGCGCGCCGCCTTATGTACAGCGACGCATGGCAGCTGGCCCGGTCGTCGCTGTGGCTGGGACGGGGAGGGGAGACGTGGCGGCAATCGTACCTTGCCATTCAGTCCCAGCCCTACGTGGGTGCCGAGGTGCACAGCGGATATATGGATATCCTGCTGAATGCGGGCCTGATCGGGTTGCTGCTTGTCCTTGTTCTGGTTAGCTTTATCGTTGCGGGGCTCATTGCTGTGAACTCCCGACTCATGCCCGCTGCTTTCGTGCTGATCGGACACGCGGCGGTGGACTTTGACTTGAGCTTTGGGCTGGTATGGCTGCTGCTGTTTTGGCTTACAGTAATGGGCTTCGCTGCGGCCTCTTCTGGTCGGGAAGTGCAGAATGGACCTATCGCAGCTCAAAGACGCAAACCCTTCAAAATAGGGAAGAAGCTGCTAGCCGTTTATGAAGGGAACCGGGGAAATCGGCCGTTGCTGCCATTGCTCAGGGTTACGGCGATCGTTCTGCTCGTATGCTGGGTTCTTCTCGCTGCCGCGCTGGGTATCAGCGAGGTCAAAGAGCGATGGGCCGCATCGGAACCGCCCGGACGGCAGATCGCGCTCCTCCAATCCTCGTTAAGGTGGAACCTTGCCAACACGGAGGCGGCACTGAGCCTGGCGGATTGGCTTCCCCCAAGCCAGCGAATTCCGCTACTGATGGAAAGTTTGGTGTATGCACCGAATCACCCGGGGCTGAGCTGGAAGCTGGCAGAGGCTTACTCGCTCAGAGGTGAATCGGAAGAAGCGACAGCCTGGTATATAGCGGCGATCGATCGGGATCGGTTCAATGATGTCAAACAAACCCGAGCCGTGCTGAAGCTGGCTGCCCTCGCAGATTGGCACCGGACGGCAGGAGATTCCACCAGATCGGTTGAAGCGGCTCGGGCCGGTTTGGAAATCTTGAAGCGCTATCGTGCCCTTGCGGCCGATCTTCGTGAGATGGATGATCATCGAAATGACCGGGAATTCGATCTGTCTATGCTTGCGGTACGGCAGGCCAACCGTTTGGAAAAAATGCTGAATGGGGAACACGAAAAGCATGCGGCAAAGCAGCCCATGAAAGCAGATATCTCGGCCCGACGCTAGCGCGAATCATGCCGTACTGTCCATTTCACAGCAGGTAACGAAACAAGGAAGAGCAGCGTTATCCGCCGAAGGCATCCCGGAAGGCCGAGGCCAACTGACGTTCAGGAACCTCCCACAGCCCGGCCAGTTCGCCGCAGACTTCCTTTTCCCACCAGTCGCACAAAAGTTTCTTGTTGCTGTGGTTTTCGTGGATCCAGATCAAATTACCGATAACCTTCCGGTAATACAATTCTTCACCTTGCTTCAAGGCTTCCGGAGGAAGGTACAGCTTGAGACGTTTGGTCGTGCGGTATAATTCTTTGCTGCAGGCCCGCCGTATCCCGCGTGGGGAGGGGGGCTTGCTGCCCGGTTGTTTGGCATGGGGAGAATGCATGCGTGACTCACTCCTTTGCTTCACCATATGTCCCGAAACGGGCGAAAGTCACTGTGCCGTCTATAATTGGGCGCAGTAGAAGGCATGTCCCGGGCTGTGTTAGAATAGGCTAGTACTAGAAATCAACGCAGGAGGAAAGCGGGGGACAAGCGTGGAATTCTTTTACGAGGTTGTAGCTCGGTTGTTTGAATGGATCCAGCAGCTGGGTTATTTCGGAATCATGCTCGGATTAATGGTGGAGGTCATCCCAAGTGAGATCGTACTCGCCTATGGCGGTTATCTGGTGTCTTTGGGTGAGGTTCATTTTCTCGGAGCCATGCTCTTCGGTACCGCTGGCGGCGTGCTCGCACAGTTGTTTATTTATTGGATCGGCCGTTATGGAGGCAGGCCCTTCTTAGAGAAGTACGGGAAGTACATATTGATTAAGAAGAAGCATATCGATTACGCCGAGGAGTGGTTTAGCAAGTACGGCACTGGCGTTATATTTACGGCACGGTTTGTACCGGTGGTACGGCATGCGATTTCCATACCGGCAGGCATATCCAAGATGCATGTGGGAAGGTTTACGCTGCTGACCACACTAGCTGTTATTCCATGGACGGCATTATTCTTATACCTCGGATTGCTTCTGGGTGATCAATGGGAGCATATTGACGAGAAAGCAGGGCCATACGTGCAGGAAATTCTGCTGGGGGCATTGGCCGTCATGATTCTTTATTTTTTGATAAAATGGATAAAATCATCGAAGGCGAGGTCGAAATAACGAATGAGCATGAATATGGCGAATCATTTGGGGACAGGCATATCTCCACAGCAATTTATGGACGGCATGCAGAAGAACCAGGAGACGTTCAAGGCAGGATATGAACAGTTTGTCTGGGAGAATGAAGAGGATAAAGAGTTCTTCGAAAGTCTGAATTTCCGGGATGACCTGCGGGTCCTCATTCTGGCAGCGGACTGGTGCGGTGATGTTGCACGCAATATGCCTGTCGTATTCCGGGCGATGGAGACTGCCGGGATTGAGACCGAAGTGCTGATTATGGAAGAGAATCTGGATGTCATGGATCAGTTCTTGACCATGGGCGGTCGTTCCATTCCGGTTGTTATCATTTCAGATACCGGAGGGCATGTTCTCGGTACATGGGGACCGCGCCCGGCGCATGTGCAGAAGTTTATGATTGAGTTTAAGCAGAACAATCCGGATCGTGAAGCACCGGACTATCAGGACAACCTTGCGGTCACACGACAAAGCATTATTCAAGCCTACGGGGAAGGGTATGAGTTTCACGCTGCAATCATTAAGGAATTGCGTGAACTTATGTCAGGGTTCTAATCATGAGACTTCATATTGAGACTTTTAATTTAGGACCGCTTCAGACGAATGCGTATTTACTGACAGGGCCAGTAGAAGGCAAAGCAGTCATCATCGACCCTGGCATGAACCCGGGGCCGCTGCTGAAGCGAATAGCCGATTTGGAAATTGAAGCGATCCTGCTGACCCATGCGCATTTTGATCATATGGCCGGTGTCGAGGAAATCCGTAAGCTAAAGGGTTGTCCTGTTTACCTGCACACCCTGGAGAGTGAATGGCTGTCCAACCCGAAGCTTAACGGCTCGATGATGTGGCCACAGGTAACGGAACCGCTGTCCACCGAGCCGGCTGAGTACGATTTGGCGGACGGACTTGAGCTGCAACTGATCGGACATACCTTCAGCGTCTTTCATACACCGGGCCATTCACCGGGAAGTGTGAGCTTCAAATGTGGAAATGATCTGTTTTCCGGCGATGTGCTGTTCCGTCTAGGCGTTGGGCGAACGGACCTTCCTGGAGGTCGTGAACGTGATTTGATTGATTCCATTCAAAATACGCTGTATAGCTTCCCGGATGAAGTCGTTGTGTACTCCGGCCATGGTCCCCGGACAACCATTGGCTATGAAAAACAGCGGAATCCTTACGTCCCTGCCAGCCGATAAGATAGCTTCCGACATAAATCGGGAATTTTTGTCTGGACAAACATAGACAACATTGATACAATACGGTTAATTAAATGTTACCCTTGCGAAGCACGCAGACTGTGGAATTTATCCCGGTTTGCGTTCTTTTATTTTATGGGGAGTTTTTTGGCATGGACGTGATTAGGGGGAAGCGCCAGTGAGGAAAGATCATCTATCGCTGTTGAACGGAAGGGCTACAAGAGGCGAAGCGATTGATCGACAATCGGAGTCCCGCCGGCAGACCCAGACGGAAATATCCTCGGTTGTCTGGGACAGGCTGGTGAAGGATGAAGGGATAGCGCAGCAGCCATGGCATCATCGGCTGCAGGTTATAAGATTTAATCAATAGATCGACATACGAACATGACACCCTCATCATGAAGTGAATGTGTTCTTTCTGTTGGGGAGGGCGGCCGGTTATTTACCGGCTGCTTTTTTTTTTGAGTTTTTTTACAGATATCGATGAATTTCTTGCCGACATGATTGAATTTAAATAAATGATATCATTCGGTATACGATAAATATAAATATCCATTTGAACGATTAGCTGTCGGTAATCGTATTACGGTGGAATGCGAAAGAAGGTGATGATTTCATCATGATCCCTGATGAAGAGGGTTTGATACGACAAGCGCAATTAGGAGATGCAGCGGCTATGGCGCTATTATTCAAGCAGCATTATTCCTTTCTTTATAAATATTTGCTTAAGGTGACGATGGACCCGATGGTTGCAGAAGATACTGCACAGGATACCATTGTTCGATGCATGGAGAATATGAACCGTTACAACGGAACGTCATCTTTTTCCTCATGGATGATAACCATTGCTACTCGATTGTTCATCGATAGTACCCGGCGAAGGAAGCGGGAGAAGAAATGGCTGGAGCAGGAGGCGCTTCAGTCGGCAAGGCGGATGCGCTGGCAGATGGAGCGGCGGGGAGAAGATTGGACAGACATGCTGGATGGATTATCGCGCTTATCCGAAGATCACCGGATTGCCATACTGCTGAAGCATTATTACGGTTACAGCTATGATGAAATCGGAACCATGCTTGGCATTCCCGAGGGAACGGTAAAATCACGAACAGCCTACGGTATCAAGCAGCTGCGAAAGGAGATGGGTGATGATGGTCAAAGGGCCTGAGCATGAGGATGATGCTTGGATTGAAGGATTGACTCAAGAGTTGAAAAGAGTAGATGAATTGTTTGAGGACGTGCCGTCGCCCTCTCTGGAAGGAATGCACAAGTTGGCCGTTCATACCTTGGAGCGGCGCCGGCGCCGGATGAAATACGAGTTGATACTCTTTCTTCTGATTGCACTCTTTATCGTTGGTGGCGGATTGATGGCTGCCTTGGCGGCGCCGATGATCCTACTGTTTATTCACGGGTTCGGCATGGTTGCCGGGATTTCCGTTCTTGTATTTTCCAAGAGTCTGAGATCTGCCGGAAAGAAGGGAATCTGATGAATGAAGTTAACGAGAGCCCGCTGGGAGTGATCATCCTTGCCGTTGTGCTTGTGCTGATCCAAGGGACATGGCTTTTCCTGGATGCCAGGAAACGGGGGCTTGGCAAGATGGCCTGGTTCTGGGGGATATGGGGGTCTACGACAATGCCGCTGCCGCTGCTTTTTTACTGGATTTTTGTCATTCGTAAAGACGAAGACGACCACTAGTCTTAAGTTCTTACATTATATATGGAAAATTAGGGGGGATTAAGAATGGATATGATTTGGGGATTGATCTGGCCGATTCTTGCACTGCAAGCCATTCTCGCGGTAACGGGGCTGATATCTTTGTTTCGTGCAGAGCCAGCAAGCATACGTGGGCCGAGATGGATGTGGGTGCTCATTATACTGCTGGGCAACCTGATTGGCAGCGTTGCTTATTTCGTTGCGGGGAGGCGAGAAGTTTGATAGAGAAGCTTTTAAGCATTCATGAATTGACCAAAAGCATAGGAAGCATCACACCGGTCAAGGGCATCTCATTTGAATTGCAGCGTGGAAGCTGCACCGCCCTGCTTGGTCCTAATGGTGCCGGCAAAACAACCACACTGCGGATGTTGGCTGGATTAATACCTCCAACCCGGGGGGAGATCCGATACGGATCAGCCAATACGCAAACGAGCGGTTGGCGTAACCGTATTGGCTACTTGCCTCAGTACCCGAAGTTTTATAGCTGGATGTCGGGCATCGAATACTTGTCTTTCAGCGCCAAGCTGTCGGGATTATCCGGACGAGAGGCTAGTAAGCGAAGTCGGGAAGTCATCGAAATGGTAGGCCTGCAGCAGGCGGCTAAACGCCGAATATCCGGTTACTCCGGCGGAATGAAGCAGCGGCTTGGCATTGCTCAGGCACTTGTGCATGAGCCCGAGCTGATTATGCTGGACGAGCCGGTATCGGCGCTTGATCCGATCGGACGCCGTGAGGTGATGGACCTTTTGGATCGCTTGCGCGGGGAAGTCACCGTTCTGTTCTCTACCCATGTGCTTCACGATGCGGAGGAAATTTGCGATGACATGGTACTGATGGTAGACGGGGAAATTGCGGAGAAAGGTGCCCTTAGTGAACTTCGCACGAAATACCGCCAGCCGGTCCTATCGATTGAGGTTGAACCGGGGGAGCGGGAGGTTGCTTGGCTCGACAGTCTTGCGAGCCGTCCTTATGTGCATGAGATCGAGCTCGGCAAACGAGGCGCCAAGCTGATGGTGACGGATATGGATGTTGCGCGTGCTGCGTTAATCAAGGAGCTTGCCGATGACGGAATCGAGCTGCTTCGTTTTGAAGCGGGCACGTCTTCGCTCGAGGATATGTTTATGAAGGTGGTGGGCTCATGAAGCCGTTCTGGATTTATTATCAAAAAGAAATGCTCGAGGCAGGTCGGACCTATAAATGGATTTGGGTCCCCGCGGTCTTTCTGCTTCTTGGCATTATGCAGCCGGTATCCACTTATTATTTGCCGGAGATTCTTACCATGGCCGGGGAGTTGCCCCCGGAGGCAGCGGCATTATTTACTGTCCCGTCCGCTGAGAGCGTGATGGCATCAACCTTGAGCCAATTCAGCACCATCGGCCTGCTGGTGCTTGTGCTGGCCGGAATGAACACGGTAGCAGGGGAGCGGGCCACCGGCACGGCTGAGCTTGTTCTCGCCCGCTCGGTATCCACGATTCCCATGATGGCTGCCAAATGGGCCGCCTTGATGACGTTGCTGGTCGTTTCTTTTGCGCTTGGGCTTGGCGGTGCTGCTTATTACACGTATCAGCTCATCGGTCCTTTGGAATGGGGAGCGGTTACCAGCGGCGGAGGTTTATATGCGGTATGGCTGGCCTGGATCGTAACGCTTGTACTGCCGCTCGGCGCCTTCCTTCGCGGGCCAGCTGCGGCCTTCATCAGCTTGGCCGTTGCCGGCGTACTTTCGCTCTTATCCGGGCTGCTGCCCTCCCGCATTCAATGGAGCCCGGGCCGGTTAAGCAGCATGGCCGCGGAGCGAATCCTTGGCGCAGGGAGCAGCGCGTGGTCACCGATACTCGTTGCCATGCTGATTATGGCGGTGTCGATTATCGTTGCCGCGAGGCTGCTTAGAAGGAGTCCGCTGTCCCCGCAATCCTAGTTTCCATGGGAGATTCAGGTTTTATCTGAATCACATGGACATCTCTATCTTTTTTTAGTAGACTATGAAGACAAGAAAAACGTCATCGACGTACGTTATCAGAAGAGAGACCGTATTTAGCGGAAGTTTTTCTTGCGAGATAAGGATGATAAGCCTCTGAAGTTTATATTTTCTTATCTCTTAAAAAAGGATAGACAACTCAGGAGGTAGACGATGCTGCGTTTAGGGGAAAAGATTACAATCGTTGCGGACGCCTTTGAGCAGAATCTTCCAATCGGTCAATACGGTTATATCATCGCTTATGACCGAAATCCGGACAATGCGTTCGATTACGTCATTCGGATTCCGAGCCTCAACCGTAATTTTTTTGTTCCGGCAGATGATGTAGAGCTGGAATCAATCGTGTTGAAGCAGGAAGCCGAGCGGGTCGAGCGGGAAGCGCTCATCGATTTCGCCCTGTCGACATATAATGAGAAGCTGTTTCATCAAGTGATGAACGGCGAGTTGGAAAGTGTTGAAGAGGAAGAAGAGACCAAGGAAGCAATATCCCAGGCGGATTTCATCAAACAAGTGAATCTTCGTGCTTGGATTTAGAAGAGTCGGCTGAGGCCGACTCTTTTTTGATGGAATGGAAAAGTGACTTCGAAGCGGCAAGCTTCAAGCTGTTTGGATTGAATCTTGCATGCTTCTACAATATAATGAGAAAAGTTGTCGTGACAGACTTTACCCCTTTAACTGGATAGGGGCATGAAGGAGGATGTAAAGCCATGAGCATTACCGATAAGGACGTTCAGCATGTAGCGAAGCTGGCCCGTTTGAATTTGACGCCTGAAGAAGAGCAGATGTTTACCGGCCAACTGAATGCGATTTTACAATATGCCGAGAAGTTAAATGAGTTGGATACAGAAGGTGTTGAGCCGACTACACACGTGCTTCATCTCAGCAATGTCATGAGAGAAGACGAAGTACGCGAGAGCTTGCCCATCGAGAAAGTGCTGCTTAACGCACCGGATGAAGAAGACGATCAAATTAAAGTACCTGCTGTTTTGGAATAGCTTGAAGGGAGGATACACACTTGAGTCTGTTTGATTATAAGTTAACGGAGATACATAATAAGCTGCAGAATAAGGAGCTTTCCGTAACCGATCTGGTTGACCAAGCTTTTACTCGTATTTCCGAACGTGAGGATCGGGTGAAGGCATTTATTACTTTGGACGAAGAAGGTGCTCGTTCATCCGCCAAGGCTTTGGATGAGAAGCTGGCTTCAGAGGGGACGCGCGGGCTGTTGTTCGGGCTTCCTGTCGGAATCAAGGATAATATCGTGACAGAAGGACTTCGCACCACATGCGCAAGTCAGTTTTTGTCCAATTTCACACCGGTTTATGATGCGACGGTTGTCGGTAAATTGCGCGCAGCGGATACGGTGACAATCGGTAAGCTGAACATGGATGAATTTGCAATGGGAGGCTCCAATGAGAACTCCAGCTTCTACCCGGTGCGTAACCCATGGGATTTAGATCGGGTGCCCGGTGGATCCAGCGGCGGCTCGGCTGCGGCTGTTGCTGCAGGTGAAGCATACTTTGCGCTGGGGTCGGATACAGGCGGTTCCATCAGGCAGCCTGCCTCTTATTGCGGTGTCGTGGGACTGAAACCAACCTATGGCCTCGTATCCCGGTTCGGCCTTGTTGCCTTTGCATCATCGCTGGATCAGATCGGACCTTTGACGAAAAATGTGGAAGATTCCGCGTATGTCCTGCAAGCCATTGCCGGTTATGACCCAATGGATTCGACATCCGCCAAAGTGGACGTGCCCGACTATCTGAGCGCGTTATCCGGAGACGTTACGGGTCTTCGCATTGCCGTGCCTAAGGAATACCTGGGCGAGGGTGTTGACGCTGAAGTGAAGGAAACCGTCCTGAACGCACTGAAGGTGCTCGAAGCAATGGGCGCTACCTGGGACGAAGTTTCCCTGCCACATACCGACTATGCGGTAGCAACGTATTATTTGCTCGCTTCTTCGGAGGCTTCTTCGAACCTGGCCCGCTTTGACGGCGTACGCTATGGCGTTCGTTCCGACAATGCAGGCAGCCTGATCGACCTGTATCATGAGTCCCGCAGCCAAGGCTTCGGCGATGAGGTGAAACGCCGCATCATGCTGGGTACCTATGCGCTTAGCTCGGGCTATTACGATGCCTATTATTTGAAGGCACAAAAAGCCCGTACGCTCATCAAGCAGGACTTCGATAAAGTATTCGAGCAATATGATGTCATCATCGGACCGACAGCTCCGACTACGGCTTTTAAGCTGGGAGCTCAGGTGGACGATCCGCTGACGATGTATTTGAATGATATCCTGACGATTCCTGTCAGCTTGGCAGGTGTGCCGGCAGTGAGTGTTCCTTGCGGATTTGCGGACGGACTACCCGTTGGCATGCAAATTATCGGCAAAGCCTTTGATGAGTCGACCGTGTTGCGCGTCGCGCATGCCTACGAGCAAAATACTGAACACCATAAACGGCGCCCTGAACTGTAAACCGGCGGCAGAGAAGGAGGGAAACAATCGATGTCTACATCAAAATATGAAACGGTTATCGGATTGGAAGTGCACGTAGAGCTGCATACGAATTCCAAAATATTTTGCGGCTGCTCCACTGCGTTTGGAGCCCCGCCGAACACACATACATGTCCCATCTGTCTTGGCCATCCCGGCGTCCTGCCCGTATTAAATCGCCAGGCTGTGGAATATGCTATCAAGGCTGCGATGGCGCTGAATTGCACCATCGGCGATATCAGCAAATTTGACCGCAAGAACTATTTCTACCCGGATTCTCCGAAAGCATACCAGATTTCCCAGTACGATCAGCCGATCGGTGAAAACGGCTGGATCGATATTGAGGTGGACGGAAAGACGAAGCGAATCGGGATTACCCGGCTTCATCTGGAGGAGGATGCCGGTAAACTCACGCACGTGGATGGCGGATATGCATCGCTGGTTGACTTTAACCGCGTAGGCACGCCTCTTGTTGAGATCGTGTCCGAACCTGAGATCTCAACGCCGGAGGAAGCTAAGGCTTATCTGGAGAAAATACGTGCGATTATGCAATACTGCGACGTCTCCGACGTGAAGATGGAGGAGGGTTCGCTTCGCTGCGACGCCAACATCAGCCTTCGTCCATGGGGACAGGAAGAATTCGGCACCAAGGCCGAGCTGAAGAATATGAACTCCTTCCGCGGTGTACAGCGCGGTTTGGAATATGAGCAGTACCGGCAAACGGAAATTCTTGATGAGGGCGGCGTGATCGTACAGGAAACCCGCCGCTGGGACGAAGCACAGGCGAAAACCTTCTCCATGCGCGGGAAGGAGCAGGCGCACGACTACCGTTATTTCCCGGACCCGGATCTGGTATCGGTGCATATTAGCGAGGAATGGAAAGAAGCGATTCGTGCGACGATTCCGGAGCTTCCGGATGCCCGTAAGACACGTTATGCTTCGGAGTATGGATTGCCGGATTATGATGCTGCGGTCATCACGTCGTCCAAGCTGCTCGCCGACTTCTTCGAGGACAGCTTGAACTATACGAAGGATGCCAAATCCGTATCGAACTGGATCATGGGAGATTTGCTGGGTTATTTGAACTCGAACAATCTGGAGCTGTCTGAAGTGAAGATTACGGGCCAAGGCCTGGGCGAGATGATCGGATTGATCGAGAAGGGAACCATCAGCAGCAAAATCGCCAAAACCGTCTTCAAAGAGATGCTGGAGAGCGGCAAGCTACCTGCACAAATCGTTGAGGAGAAGGGCCTCGTCCAAATCAGCGATGAAGGTGCGATCAAGCGTATTGTCGAGCAGGTGGTTGCAAACAATCCGCAATCCGTAGAGGACTACAAGGCAGGTAAACAGAAAGCAATCGGCTTCCTGGTTGGTCAAGTGATGAAAGAGAGCAAGGGAAAAGCCAATCCTGCGCTGGCCAACAAACTACTGGTTGAGGTGCTGAACGGATAATCAACGTTCATCCGTCATGTCCCCGAAATGTATTTAGATAATGGGAGCTTGTCCCGTATTTAGGGGCAAGTTCCTTTTTAAGATATCAGAAACAATAACTTGGTTAGGGGATGAATATATGATAAAAGCATTGTCTTTGGAGGATAGGGATACCGTCCAGCAGATATGGAGTCTGCAGCACATGGCGTACCCTTTGGAAGCTGAATTAATCGGATTTTCCGAAATCCCCCCACTGCAGGATACTTTCGATACGATCCGTACGAGCGGGGAAACTTTTTTTGGTTATATAAATGAAGAAGGCGACCTTATTGGAGCTATTGCGGTAGAGCCGGAACAGGAGCAGGTCACCATATCACGGATGATGGTCCATCCCGGTCATTTTCGCAAAGGGATCGCGGGGACTTTAATTCGACATGTGTTGGAATCCTACAAGGAGGCACCAATGTTCGTGGTCTCAACAGGGACACGCAATACGCCTGCGGTAACGTTGTATGAGAAATTCGGGTTTGTAAAGAATCACGCTTTTGAGGTTGCTCCGGGCGTGGAATTGACCGAGTTCCATCTTCATATACAATGAATGATATAGCATAAGCGATTGAAGGCGACGTGAGGGGAGTATCGTTCTTTTGAATAATCCTTGGGTGATAGATAATGTATCCATTTTATTAAGATTGCTGCTGGCTATGCTGCTTGGCGGCTTGATCGGTTTTGAACGGGAACGTTCCAACCATGCTGCAGGATTGCGCACGCATATATTGGTATGCTTGGGTTCTACTCTTATTATGCTGTTATCCATTTACGGTTTTTCCGATTTTGTAGACGAGATTAACGTTCGGATTGACCCTGCGCGCTTGGCAACGGCCGTCATTACAGGGATTGGCTTCTTGGGTGCCGGTACCATTCTGTTTACGGGTAAATCCATTACCGGATTAACCACTGCTGCGTCCATCTGGGTTGTGGGAGCCGTGGGGTTAGCGGTCGGGGCTGGCTTTTACTTTGCCTCGATTGTATCGACCGTACTAATTCTTCTTAATCTGGTTGTCTTCAATAAGCTGGAGCAGCGTTACATCCGCGGCAGCAAACTCCATCTCATCACTGTCCATGCAGCGAATACGCCGAATATTTTGGAGGACATATCCGCTGTTCTGGAGGAACAGGAATTCGTGATTAAGAAGCTTATCGTTAACGAACGAAGCAGTGTGGCATACGGGGAGCTGCAGCCTGCGGTATTAGGGCTCGAAATTTCGCTGCACGTCTTGACCGATCGCAAATTCGAACCGATGGAGATTACCCGGCAGTTGCGGGGAGTCGGTCATGTAACGATGGTAACGGCTGAATAGGATATGGAATGAACCATAACAAACGGCAACTGCTGAACCATCGGCGGTGCCGTTTTTTTGCGGGCTTGCAGGCCTTCTGTGGACGGTCTATCCAGTTTTTTGCCAGTTACTTCGGCCCCTCGTTGGGGTACTATCAAAGAAAAACATCGTAAAACAACGCCTGTCCCAGGATGTTTGGAAGGAGGCGAGAAGTTTATGAATCCAACACCCGAACCACAAACCGAAGTCAGCAAGAAGAAACGGCATCAGGTCCAGGTTAAGCGTCACCCGGGGCTGCAGCGAAAAAAGCGGAAGTTATATGCACTTCTATTAGCCGCTCTCATTCCGGGCCTGGGTCATTTATACCTCGGTATGTACCGCAAGGGGATCACATTTATTATGTTGCTGCTGCTGGATATATCGGCGCTTTTATATTTCTCTTCCATCGGTATGCAGATCAATGTACCGCTGCTTGTCGTCCTGGGTCTTCTGATTCCGGTAGGGTATTTCTATAACGTGTATGACGTGCTGCAGGCAGCAGAATATATTATTTCCCGGAAAAAACGTGGTGAGGTAGCCGCTGCTTCCGAGGACGGAAGAGGACGGAACCATCCGTTCCGGGGTGAACGGGGAATCGCTTTTGGCATCATGTTGGTTGTTACCGGGACCCTGCTTATTTTGTTTCATCAGAAGCCGCCTTGGCTGCAGACAGGAATACGCGACTATGGTGCGGAAGCCTCTGCCATCATGCTGATCGTTATCGGGATATGGGCAGGCATCCGGGAAGCTCTCCGGCACCGAAGAGACAATGGCAAGTTCCTATAACGCACACAGTGTACGGTGATAGCTGCCCAACAGATGAGGGAGGAGACGGATGAAACATAAAATTAGAGTGGGACGATATACAGCCGCTTTGCTGCTTGTATGTACAGGCTTTTTATTGCTGCTGGACGAGTGGAGAGGCACGGATTATATATTTACGCTCCAGCGTTGGTGGCCGCTGTTATTTATCCTGCTCGGCGTTGAATATTTAGTCAGGTACACGCTATCGCGTCTCTTAGGCAAAAGCAAAGAATTTCGGTTTCGGCCGGACATGAGAGGGATTTTGCTGGCAGTGGCTGTTACGGCCTCCGTATTCGTCATTTCCCAGCAGGAGCATTTTCTCCATCTCTGGAACCGGGTGAGCCTGAACTTGACGGCAGCGGGAGTGGATTACAGCGAAGCTGAAGATAACCGGTTCCAGAAGCCGACATTGGAGATTCCAGTGGAGCTTGAAACCGAGAAAGTCATCGTTGATCACTTAAACGGGGATATCTCCATCACACGGCAGGATGTCGACGATATCAAGGTGGAGACGGAAGTATGGGTCGATCATGAGCAGCCCGGTTTAGCTGAAGCGATCGCCGAGCAGTCGACGATCGAAGTGGGGGAAGGCAAGACGATCACGATTCGTTCCAAGGGGAAGGCCTATGGAGAATCGGGTAAGCGGCAGCCCCGTATGAACTTGAACATCGCGGTTCCGGATGATCGACGATTCAATTTTGAGATACGAACGATGAACGGAGCCATTACGTTAAACCGCGTGGAAGCGATTGAGAATATTTTGCTGGAGAGCGGTAATGGGCCTATTACGATGGATCGGATATACGGAAATGTTACGGGCAAGACCTTAAATGGCGAAATTACGGCGCGCGGCGTTACCGGTAATATTAAAATGTCCACTAATCGCGGGAATATGCTGGCCGTCGACGTTACGGGCGAAACGGATTTAACCACGCAAGTGGGAAATATGACGGTAAAGCGAACGACCGATCTTATTCGGGCTCAGACGAGGAACGGCAATATTCTGATCAGCGGGGCAGAGTCGCAATTAAACGCTGAATCTCTCAATGGTGGAGTGGCTATACGTTCATCCCGCATTGGTGGCGATTGGAATATATACAGTGCCGTTGGAGAGATGAATCTTCACATTCCGCTCGAGGGCGATTACAAGCTAGAAGGGACGATTAGTTACGGCAGAATTCTGACGACGCTGCCCAATCTCCTGATCGAACAGAAAACCATCTCCGGTGGATCCGGTACAGGCGAACATTCCATTCGTATTGAGGGAAACAGTAATCTGAACATCTACCGAAGCTATCCGGAGCAGGAGGAAGGCCGGAACAGCGGGGGCTGGACGCCTCTGCCGGATTGACAACAATCCAAGAAACGCCGTACAATGAAGTCTAAGAACGGTATAGGTTTTGTAAAAACCAGTTAAACTTGAAGGCGGTGGGCAACCATGGGAACGTCCGTACAGCATGCGCTGGAACAACTGAAAACGACCGGTGTCCGTATCACGCCGCAACGTCATGCGATTTTAACGTATCTGGTAGAATCTATGGGCCATCCGACAGCGGATGATATTTATCGGGCTCTGGAGCCTAATTTTCCTAGTATGAGCGTAGCCACAGTATACAACAATTTAAAAATGTTTATTGAAGCCGGCATGGTGCGTGAGCTGACGTACGGGGATAACTCGAGTCGTTTTGACGCCAACGTATCGGATCATCATCATGTTATATGTCAGAGTTGCGGTAAAATCGAAGATTTCAGCTATCCGTCCCTTGAAGATGTTGGAATACAAGCTGAGAAAAGCACCGGGTTTGAAGTAAAGGGACTACGAATGGAGCTGTATGGGCTCTGCAAGTCCTGCCAATAGACGCCGGTTATTATAAATGAACGTGCGGAATGAACCATTCCACACGTTTTTATTTTTAAGGGCGTTATTCTGTATCAAGGGATTAGTCATGAGCAAGAGTGAAATGGGGGAGTAGGTTGGCAAGAAGAAGATATCGGGGGAAGAAGAGGCGTACGAGAGGAGGCTCTTTCTTTCTGGGGTTGTTGTTGATTGCGGCGGGGGTCTGGTGGGTTGTTACTACATTATTTCCGAACCAGACCTATACCGTGCCGGACTGGCGTGGAATGGACAAGCCGATTTTTGTTCAGGGGGAACTGAAGGAACAGCCTGCACGGGGCTCCGGGGAAGAGCTGCTGCTGCCGATAACGGTGATTCAGGAGAGCGTGGATGCCAACATCCGTTATGAGCAGAAAACGGAATCCGTCATTGTAACGACTTCGGAATCGGTATTCCGCATGAAGATGGACAGCACGAAGGGCGAGCTGAACGGCAAGGCGGTCACTATTCCCTACGCACCTAAGCTGATTGACGGCATTGCCTATGTTCCGATTAAGCCGCTCAAACAGTATTATGGTGTGGCCATTCACGAGGACAAGGCGACAGGCGCCATCATTCTGATGCGTGCGGGGGATTCGATTCAGCTTGCCGAGGCAGCACCCGGTAACCCTGAGGACACCGTGGCTCTGCGCGAGAGTGGGGAGAAAAGATCTCCGATAGTACTGGACATGCCAGCCGGTGAGCGGCTTCGCGTATGGCGTGAAGAAGAGGGATGGTTATTCGTCCAGGCAGATAACGGGTATACGGGATATGCTCTTAAAGAGCAGATTAAACTTGGGGACGTGAAGGAACTTCCGCTGCTTGCGCAGGCTCCTTCGCGGGCAGAGCTGGAATGGAAGGATAAGTCAGTCAATCTGGCATGGGAAGCTGTTTATACCAAAAATCCCAGCACGGATCGCATTGGCGAACTGCCCGGTGTCAACGTGGTCAGTCCGACCTGGTTCAACATTGTGGATAGTGAGGGCACGGTCAAATCCAAAGCTGATAAGCAGTATGTAAGCTGGGCCCATAACAGGAACATGGAGGTATGGGGTCTGATGGACAACAGCTTCGATCCTGATATGACAACCGAGGCGCTGTCTACTTTTGATAGAAGATCACATATTATCAAGCAGATGCTGACTTATGCCAAGCAATATAAACTCGACGGAATCAATATCGACTTTGAAAATGTCCACACCAAGGATAAAGATCATGTCGTTCAGTTCGTGAGGGAAATGAAGCCGCTGGCCAAAGCCAGAGGGCTGATCGTTTCTATTGATGTTACGCCAAAATCGAACAGCGAGATGTGGTCGCTCTTTCTCGATCGGAAGCGACTCGGAGAGACGGTTGATTACATGATGGTGATGGCTTATGACGAGCACTGGGCCGCGAGTCCGAAAGCGGGATCCGTATCTTCGCTGCCATGGGCCGAGCAGTCGGTAAGGCGAATCATGGAGGAGGACGCGGTACCGTCGTCCAAGCTGGTGTTGGGCATACCGTTATATACACGGGTGTGGACGGAAACAAGCGAAGCGGGAGAGACGAAGGTATCCTCGAAAGCGATTGGAATGGAGAAGCTGCAGACCCTGCTTAAGGAACAAAAAGTGAAAGGTACACTTGATGCCAGTACAGGGCAGAACTATGTTCAATTCACAGAGGGAGAATCCATCAAGAAAATATGGATGGAGGACGGCACTTCTCTGCAGTCCCGAGTGAATATGGCCAAAAAGCTGAAGCTCGGCGGCGTTGCTTCATGGAATCGAAGCTTTGCCATTCCGGAAACCTGGCATGTTCTGAAGACGATACATGATTAAGGATGAACAGAACTTATCTTCATATCATAATAAAGAACCCGGTTATCGCGAGGATAACCGGGTTCTTTGTGTTTAATCGTCTTACGAGTTGCGAATCCTATTGAATATGCAGGCTCTGCAAATCCCTTTAGGATTTGGTCTGCTGGGCTTCAAGCTCTTCTGCTGTGATGTTGGCCTGACCTGGATCCAGTGTCAAAATCGTATGGCAGAACATGCAGCGGTCGGTTTTTCCTAACATCTTGGTCAATTTATTGCATTCCGGGCACTGAATTTGGACGGCACTCGTGGATAACATACCTGCCCAGAAGTAAATGCCGAGACTCCCCAGCATCATAATCAGGCCAAACACCAATCCGATTCCGGCAAATATTTTGCCTGCTTGGCCGAAGAATACGATTCCGGCTGTACCCAGCACCATAAGGCCCATACCCAGCATCGTCAGCAGCAATCCCCAAGTGCGGAAGGCGTTGATTTTTGCGTTCTTAAAGATCATGGCTCGAAAACTCCTGTCATTCAAATAGTTGTTTATGAAATAACGTGAACCGAGAAATGAAATCTTGTACTTTCGTTTGTCGTCTTCATAAGATCTTATCTCCTAAAAGAAGGAACTTACATGGACATGTAGAATTACATTATAACTGAAATGGCTGAAATTCGCCAAGGAATGTATGGAGGGAAACGTGGAATTAACCAACTTTTCTTTTTATTATGGAAATACGGTTGATGAGGAAGCTGTAGGGGCGATAGCATACCGTAATTCGGACAAAAGGCAGCAAGGATTACTTGTTTATGATTTTGAGGTTAATATTGTTGTCGTGTATGACGGAACACCTGATGAGCCTCCCATCCAGCATTCTATTGTAGGCGGGGAACGCTGCCAGGTTATAAGTATCGGATTGGACGGATTGCATCGGGAACTCCTGAGCGGCACGCACAAAGTATTGATCAAATGCTTCCTAGAAGGAGATATCATAAAAGACGATCAAGATCGCCTGTCCAATCTGCGCCGTGATTTCCTTAGGTTTGCTGAACCGTTCCGGGAGCAAAAATTGTTTATTGGTTTTGCCCACTTTCTACAAAAGTATATGGATGCCAAGATGCACTTGAAGGAAGAGCGGGTTCTGGATGCTTACCATACTCTATTAGAAGGTCTACATCATTGGGGGCAACTGGAGCTGATCGAGCGGGGGA
>NZ_CP150303.1:1952500-6637500 GCF_037993005.1 Paenibacillus sp. FSL F4-0100 | reverse complement strand
GTTCAACTCTCATTTGATCCTTGAAAACTAGATAACGAAACGAATTTGCGCAATTAGAAATATTCTTTTAGCTGAACTTGTGTCAAGTAATTGATCAAGTTTTTATAAAAGTAGCAGCGAAGGTTTTGGGATCATCGATCCATATAACCGGAGCAATTGGTTAAGCTACTAAGAGCACACGGAGGATGCCTAGGCGCTAGGAGCCGAAGAAGGACGTGGCGAACAACGATACTGCCTCGGGGAGCTGTAAGCAAGCTTCGATCCGGGGATGTCCGAATGGGGAAACCCAGCTGATGTAATAGTCAGTTACCCGTATCTGAATACATAGGATACGAGGAGGCATACCCAGGGAACTGAAACATCTAAGTACCTGGAGGAAGAGAAAACAAGAGTGATTCCGTCAGTAGCGGCGAGCGAACGCGGAACAGCCTAAACCAGAGAGCTTGCTCTCTGGGGTTGTGGGACGTCTCACATGGAGTTACAAAGGAATTTATTAGGCGAAGAGGTCTGGAAAGGCCCGCTATAAGAGGTAAAAGCCCTGTAGCCGAAAGTATATTCCCTCCGAGACGGATCCCGAGTAGTGCGGGGCACGTGAAACCCCGTATGAATCCAGCAGGACCATCTGCTAAGGCTAAATACTCCCTAGCGACCGATAGTGAAACAGTACCGTGAGGGAAAGGTGAAAAGCACCCCGGAAGGGGAGTGAAATAGATCCTGAAACCGTGTGCTTACAAGAAGTCAGAGCCCGATTCTTAAGGGTGATGGCGTGCCTTTTGTAGAATGAACCGGCGAGTTACGTTCCCATGCAAGGTTAAGGCGAGAAGCCGTAGCCGCAGCGAAAGCGAGTCTGAATAGGGCGACTTAGTATGTGGACGTAGACCCGAAACCGTGTGATCTACCCCTGTCCAGGGTGAAGGTGCGGTAACACGCACTGGAGGCCCGAACCCACGTATGTTGAAAAATGCGGGGATGAGGTGGGGGTAGCGGAGAAATTCCAATCGAACTCGGAGATAGCTGGTTCTCCCCGAAATAGCTTTAGGGCTAGCCTCGGAATTGAGAGTCGTGGAGGTAGAGCACTGATTGGGTGCGGGGCCCGCAAGGGTTACCAAGCTCAGTCAAACTCCGAATGCCATAGACTTATATCCGGGAGTCAGACAGTGAGTGCTAAGATCCATTGTCAAAAGGGAAACAGCCCAGACCATCAGCTAAGGTCCCCAAGTGTGTGTTAAGTGGGAAAGGATGTGGAGTTGCACAGACAACCAGGATGTTGGCTTAGAAGCAGCCACCATTTAAAGAGTGCGTAATAGCTCACTGGTCGAGTGACTCTGCGCCGAAAATGTAACGGGGCTAAACACACCACCGAAGCTATGGCTTGAATCGACTTCACTGCTTCTTTGAGGTAGTGAGACTGAGATGAACATTTTTGTCAGACTTGAGATGAAATCAAGGATGACCAAATGCTCTCAGGGGATAAACACACTTCGAAGGCGGAGTGAAGTCGATTCAGGGGTAGGGGAGCGTTGTGTATGCGTTGAAGGTGTACCGTAAGGAGCGCTGGAGAGTACACAAGTGAGAATGCCGGTATGAGTAACGAAAAGATCAGTGAGAATCTGATCCGCCGAAAGCCCAAGGTTTCCTGAGGAAGGCTCGTCCGCTCAGGGTAAGTCGGGACCTAAGGTGAGGCCGAAAGGCGTAATCGAAGGACAACAGGTTGAAATTCCTGTACCACCGTAAACCGTTATGAACGATGGGGTGACGCAGGAGGGTAGTGACGCGGACTGATGGATGTCCGTCCAAGCAGTGAGGCTGATGTGTAGGCAAATCCGCACATCGATAAGGCTGGGCTGTGATGGGGAGTGAAAATTATAGTAGCGAAGGTCATGATCTCACACTGCCAAGAAAAGCCTCTAGTCAGGTGAAGGTGCCCGTACCGCAAACCGACACAGGTAGGCGAGAAGAGAATTCTAAGGCGCGCGGAAGAACTCTCGTTAAGGAACTCGGCAAAATGACCCCGTAACTTCGGGAGAAGGGGTGCCTCGGTAGGGTGAATAGCCCGAGGGGGCCGCAGTGAAAAGGCCCAAGCGACTGTTTAGCAAAAACACAGGTCTGTGCGAAGCCGTAAGGCGAAGTATACGGGCTGACGCCTGCCCGGTGCTGGAAGGTTAAGGGGAGCGGTTAGGGAGTAATCCCGAAGCTGTGAACCGAAGCCCCAGTAAACGGCGGCCGTAACTATAACGGTCCTAAGGTAGCGAAATTCCTTGTCAGGTAAATTCTGACCCGCACGAATGGCGTAACGACTTGGGCGCTGTCTCAACGAGAGATCCGGTGAAATTTTAATACCTGTGAAGATGCAGGTTACCCGCGACAAGACGGAAAGACCCCATGGAGCTTTACTGCAGCTTGATATTGGATTTGGGTACGATCTGTACAGGATAGGTGGGAGCCTTTGAAGCATGAGCGCCAGCTTGTGTGGAGGCGACGTTGGGATACCACCCTGATCGTATCTAGGTTCTAACCTGGTACCGTAATCCGGTACGGGGACAGTGTCAGGCGGGCAGTTTGACTGGGGCGGTCGCCTCCTAAAGAGTAACGGAGGCGCCCCAAGGTTCCCTCAGAATGGTTGGAAATCATTCGAAGAGTGCAAAGGCATAAGGGAGCTTGACTGCGAGACCTACAAGTCGAGCAGGGACGAAAGTCGGGCTTAGTGATCCGGTGGTACCGCATGGAAGGGCCATCGCTCAACGGATAAAAGCTACCCTGGGGATAACAGGCTTATCTCCCCCAAGAGTCCACATCGACGGGGAGGTTTGGCACCTCGATGTCGGCTCATCGCATCCTGGGGCTGAAGTAGGTCCCAAGGGTTGGGCTGTTCGCCCATTAAAGCGGTACGCGAGCTGGGTTCAGAACGTCGTGAGACAGTTCGGTCCCTATCTGTCGTGGGCGTAGGAAATTTGAGAGGAGCTGTCCTTAGTACGAGAGGACCGGGATGGACGTACCGCTGGTGCACCAGTTGTTCCGCCAGGAGCATGGCTGGGTAGCTACGTACGGAAGGGATAAGCGCTGAAAGCATCTAAGCGTGAAGCCCCCCTCAAGATGAGATTTCCCAATTCGTAAGACCCCTTGAAGACCACGAGGTAGATAGGTTGGAGGTGGAAGTGCAGCAATGCATGGAGCTGACCAATACTAATCGGTCGAGGGCTTATCCAAAAAACACCCCAAAAAGTGAAGCGAAGCTTTGAAGCAACGCCGAATACTTTCCGGGGACCCCGATATTGCATGGGGGAAATGCTACGGATTCTAAAACACGCAAATTCGTTTCGTATCTAGTTTTCAGGTGATCAATCACTTGAATTAAATATTGTTCCCTGATAGCTCAGTTGGTAGAGCACTCGACTGTTAATCGAGTTGTCACAGGTTCGAGTCCTGTTCGGGGAGCCACTTATGGAGAGGTGTCCGAGTTGGCCGAAGGAGCACGATTGGAAATCGTGTAGGCGCCAAAAGCGTCTCGAGGGTTCGAATCCCTCTCTCTCCGCCACTATTATTTCAAGCAAGGCCCGTTGGTCAAGGGGTTAAGACACCTCCCTTTCACGGAGGTAACAGGGGTTCGAATCCCCTACGGGTCACCACTTTCTTTATTGCATCAGGGGATGAGAATCCCGTCGGTTCGTCGGAGGATAACTTCGTAAGTATAGGCTTCGCAGTCTCGAACGAAGTGAGAGTATCCCCTACGGGTCACCAATTTCTTTTGAAAAACACTTGCTTCTTATATCAGATTTTGGTATGATTAAAGTCGCTTTGTTATGGAGGCTTAGCTCAGCTGGGAGAGCATCTGCCTTACAAGCAGAGGGTCGGGGGTTCGATCCCCTCAGCCTCCACCATGATTTATCCCCAAAAAGTGAAGCTCATGCTTCGCAAGTAATTCCGATTACTTTTCGGGGAACCCATACAAGCAACCCTTTTAATGACGCGGGGTGGAGCAGTTCGGTAGCTCGTCGGGCTCATAACCCGAAGGTCGTAGGTTCAAATCCTGCCCCCGCAACCAATTTATATCGCGATAGCGATAATGCCTCATGGAACTGTGGTGTAGAGGCCTAACATGCCTGCCTGTCACGCAGGAGATCGCGGGTTCGAATCCCGTCAGTTCCGCCATTATTTATAACTTTGGGATGAGATGAGTATCCGATATTGGGTTCCGTCAAAGTTCGCGAAGAGCTTTAAGGCTCGGTAGCTCAGTCGGTAGAGCAGAGGACTGAAAATCCTCGTGTCGGCGGTTCGATTCCGTCCCGAGCCACCATGTACGTTTTATAACTTTATATGCCGGTGTAGCTCAATTGGTAGAGCAACTGACTTGTAATCAGTAGGTTGGGGGTTCAAGTCCTCTCGCCGGCACCATTCTGGAGGATTAGTGAAGTGGCTAAACACGGCAGACTGTAAATCTGCTCTCTTCGAGTTCGGTGGTTCGAATCCATCATCCTCCACCAGTTTTTAGGGGCATAGTTTAAAGGTAGAACAACGGTCTCCAAAACCGTTGGTGTGGGTTCAATTCCTGCTGCCCCTGCCATTGAATATTTATAATGAACTTGGCGATCGTGGCGAAGGGGTTAACGCACCGGATTGTGGTTCCGGCATTCGTGGGTTCGAGACCCATCGGTCGCCCATTATTTCATTATGATTATTCTCTAAAAAAACTATTACATTATGGCGATCGTGGCGAAGGGGTTAACGCACCGGATTGTGGTTCCGGCATTCGTGGGTTCGAGACCCATCGGTCGCCCCATAGTTTTTTTAAAAAATGTTGGGGATTAGCCAAGCGGTAAGGCAACGGACTTTGACTCCGTCATGCATAGGTTCGAATCCTATATCCCCAGCCATTGATTTTTATGTTTGCGGACGTGGCTCAGCGGTAGAGCATCGCCTTGCCAAGGCGAGGGTCGCGGGTTCGATTCCCGTCGTCCGCTCCATTTTTATTTCTGGCGCCATAGCCAAGTGGTAAGGCACAGCTCTGCAAAAGCTTTATCCCCAGTTCGAATCTGGGTGGCGCCTCCATAACAAAACTATGTGCCCTTAGCTCAGCTGGATAGAGCGTTTGACTACGAATCAAAAGGTCAGGAGTTCGAATCTCTTAGGGCACGCCATAAAGTAAGCCGGTGTGGCGGAATTGGCAGACGCGCGCGACTCAAAATCGTGAGGGAAACCGTGGGGGTTCGAGTCCCTTCACCGGCATCATCCAAAAGGAATGTAGACTATAAACGTCTGCATTCCTTTTTTCGTTGCATCTACATCGATAGCTTCGTTGCTCGGTAGCAGCTAAGCTGAAGATCCGTTACTCTTCATGATAAAAGGCTAATCTTGATGAGCTTAAGTGTTATGTCACTTCATTTTATTACTCGCAAGCAATACACCTTAATCCTATGCAAACTTCTGAGATGCAACCTCCTTAGATCAATCTCATTTCCTTTACTATGCTATCCTTCTTCATGATTTTCATATTCGGCCCCATGCTTCATCCTACCGCTACCTTAACCTACCGTTCCACGGGCTTTACTACTATCACCTTAGAGCTGAAGCTATACTCATCAAACTAAACTAACATTAGAAACCACGTCTCTTTATTAGGTAAAACAAAAGCAAGGATACCGGAGGATTCATCCACACAGGTCAGCTTATCGAATCATTGATCCAGTGCAGGGTTGGACGCAGGTCTATAGGAGGCCCCGCCTTAGGTCTAGGTGCAAAAACCGTCCCCAGGCCGTTTTAGTTAAACTCGAAATTACCTAGAATAGAGTCATAAGGTTGAACAAATGAAACAACGATCAAACAACAGAAAGGCGGTGTATAAATGAGAAATTCAAAAGGAAATGGAATGAGTATCCTGTTGATTGGTGTAGGGATCTTGGTTCTCCTGGGAGTATTCGGTCCTCTGCTTGGATGGTTGTTCAGTCTTGTAATTCCAATCCTGATGGTCGCTTTGGGATACTACGGGATCCGGAGAGGTAACACCTTGATGGGATGGGTTATTCTCGGTATCGGTGTGATCTGGTTGATGGGTAAACTGTCTTGGCTGATCGGTCCGATCCTTGGAATCATCTTGATCATCTACGGGGTGTCCCGATTGAAGAATGGTAGACCCCGTTATTGATAAAAACCACTACATTAAATAACATGCAAAAACAACAGATCATGATAGATGAGGAGGGCTAAGCGAATATGAGTGTTTTCCGGCGGATAAGAGACATAACCGTAGCAACATTGAATGAAAAGCTCGAGCAGAGCCAGGATCCGGTTCGATTGATCGACCAGTTCCTACATTCAACCAGACAGGACATTGCTGAGGCTGAGAAGCTGCAGCAGCAATGTCAAGTACATTCCAGACAGCTGAAGCAGCAGGTGGATCAAGCAGAAACCATGCGATATAAACGCGAAGAGCAGGCACTGCTTGCACTGAAGGCCGGTGAAGAACATCTTGCCAAGCTGGCATTGCAGGAGAAGCTGATCTATGAGGAAAAGATTGAACAGTATCAAGGCCTGTTGTCCTCAAGCCTGGAATCGTTAAAAGAAATCGAGGAGCAGCTCGGCGAGCTGCGGATGGAATATCAGACGGTATACAGCAAACGTCAGTATTATGTTGCCCGAGTGGAAACCCTTCGTCTTCAGCAAAAAATGAATGAACGTACAGGCTCCTATGGCGGCGGTCCTGATGTACCGAAGATGTTCAATCGTCTCGAAGACCGTATCAGCGACTGGGAACTGGAAGCCAGAAGTCTTCGCGATTTACGCCGCATGGGGCAGGAATACATGGATCAGGCTGGTGAAACAGTCTCCACTGTATTGGAAAAAGAACTTGCCCGCCTGAAGCAAAAGCTGAATAACAGCGGAAAGGAGTAACCATGACTAGATTGTACCGTTCCACCCGAGACAAGATGTTCACAGGGTTGATCGGCGGTATATCCGATCATTTCGGAGTCGAATCTACCCTACTTAGAATCATATTTGTAGTCAGTATCTTTTTCACAGGCGGTACAACGCTGTTGATCTATCTGATTGCATCCCTTGTAGTACCTAAGGAGCCGTACTATCACGATCCGTATGGTCCACAGGGAAGACATGGTGGCGGATACCGTTACAACGATCATCCGGGCCCGGGACCAGGCTACAACAGCTATAACGATGCTTATGGACGTCAAGGCTATCCTAATGAGCATGGAAGTTTTGGCCCCAAATATGACCGTCCCAATGGCACAAGAAACAACGCGTCTGCGGATTCCGATCTGGATGCGATGATGAAGGATATTGAGAGAAAAGCAATGCAAAAAGAAATCGAAGAATTGAAGAAAAAACTTTCGAACTATGAGAAGGGAGATAAATAACATGGGAGTATTTAAAAGAATTAAGGATATGACGAAAGCATCGGTGAATGAACTGCTGGATAAAGTAGAGGATCCAATCGTAATGTTGAACCAGTACCTGCGCGACATGGAGGCAGAAATTCATGAAGCAGAGGTAACAGTAGCGAAGCAAATGGCTAACGAGCGTCGTATGAAGCAGCGCGTCGATGAGGCTGTGAAGATGGCGGCACAACGTGAAGCTCAAGCTGAATTGGCTCTTAAAAATGGTCAAGAAGAAGTGGCTCGCAAGCTGCTTGAAGAAAAAATCTATTTCGATCAAAAAGAAACCGAGTACGTGGAATTGCACCTGCAATCCGAGGCTCAAGCGAAAGAACTTGTAGCTCAGCTGCATGAAATGAAAGACGAGTTCTACAAAATGCGCAACAAGCGCAATGAGCTTGTAGCTCGCGCTCAAATGGCTAAAGCGAAGAAGCAAATGTCTCAAGTGAGCAGCCTGCATACGATCGAAAGCGGTAGTGCTTCGATGGGCTTCCACCGCATGGAGGAAAAAATCATGCAACTGGAAGCAGAAGCTGATGTGCTTCGCGCCCCATACCGTCCTAACAATGCAGTATACACAAGCCCAGTGGATGCTGAGAAGCAATTGAAAGTTGATGAGCAGCTGCAAGCTTTGAAAAACAAAATGGGGAATTCTTCGAAGTCCGAGTAATTCCTTAACAAGTCAGCAAAATAAGATTAAACCGTATTCGAACACCATGTTCATATGATATGCTATACGAATGAGATTGTCGTATAGTACAGGCAAAGCCATACAGTGGAGAACGTCTCACTGCTATGGCTTTTCCGAGCTTATATCTTGGTCATCAAGGAGGTGCGACATGGACAGAAACCGCTGGATAGCAGTTGGTTTAATCAGCTTGGGTTTTATTATGCTTTTCGGCCGATGGTTTGGTTTCTTCACCATTGTCGCCCTGTTACTCATGTTCGCAGGTGTCCTTCAGATCAGACAAGGCCATTTGAAGAAGGGATACATTCTGCTCGGAGTAGGTGCCGTACTGCTGCTGCTGGAGCATCTCATGTTGATTATCGGCATCAGCTTGATATCACTAGGTATTTTTTATGGCAAGTCCAAGCGAGCCCATACCACGACAAAGTACGTTCAGAAGCAGAACTTTATGTCTAACTTTGATTGGGACCGGACTCCATGGGTGATGCGCAGTCTGAGTGTGTGGCATGTACTTGGAGAAGCGGATGTGGATCTGTCCCTGGCGCTTCCGGAGGAACGCCAAACGGTCCTTATGTTCCATGGAATGCTGGGGGATATTGATCTGATGATCCCGGACTATTATGGGGTGGAGATCGAAGCCTCGATCCTGTTTGGCTCGATTCATATGGACGACCGGAAGGAAACCGGCATATTAAACCGCGTGCGGTATATATCACCCAATTACGAGGCCAGTGAATATAAAGTGAAATTTATTGTTTCCTATTTAGGCGGAGATTTGAATATAAAAATGACATAATAAACGTATGTCTTGTGTAAACCATTCAGGAGGGTTGCCCCGTGGAAACGGAAAAGAAAGCAAATATGATTACCCGAAGTATGCGTGAGGGGACCCTTCTGGGATTGGTTGTCATGCTCGTTGTCCTATATTTATTATATACATATGGTTATCTTCAACCATTCGAGACGTGGAAGAACCGGATCGAAGCCGGCATCACTCTGGTATTGCTGCCGATCGGGCTGGGTGCGATCTATGGCTTCTTCCAGGGATACCGGGTAAAACGACGAGTTGATCTTGTAAGGGAAACACTGGTGAACTGGGAAAAAGGCAGCCTTACGGACGTGATGCCGGACATCGGCGAAGACGAAGTGGGACGGCTTGGAGAACAGCTGGTGAAGATCAGCAAACGCTGGGAGGATCAGGTTTCATCTTTGCAGCGGTTATCTACGAATAACGCCCAGCTTGCCGAGCAGGCCAGGGTAACAGCAATTGTGGAAGAGAGGCAGCGTCTGGCGCGCGAGCTTCATGATGCGGTTTCTCAGCAGCTGTTTGCCATCTCGATGACGGCAACCGCTGTGGGTAGGACATTGGATAAGGATTTTGACAAAGCGCAGCGCCAGGTGGCTCTGATTGAGGAAATGTCGGCTGTGGCCCAGTCCGAGATGAGAGCGCTTCTTCTTCATCTGCGGCCTGTTTATCTCGAAGGGAAAGCACTGGAGCAAGGGCTGAAGGATCTGATCAAGGAATTGCGGATTAAAGTACCTATGGAAATTACGTTTGAGATGGACGATGACATACATTTGCTTAAAGGGATCGAAAATCATCTGTTCCGTATTATCCAGGAGGCCATGTCGAACACCCTCAGACACTCGAAAGCGGAGAAAATGGACATCCGGATTCACCGCAGGCAGAATACTGTTCGAGTAATGCTGCGGGACGATGGGATCGGATTTGAATTGGATGACAAGAAACAGACTTCCTATGGTCTATCGACGATGCAGGAACGGGTGACGGAGATCGGGGGCTCGGTACAATTCATAACAGCACCGGGTAAAGGGACTCGAATTGAGATCGTTGTGCCACTTATAAATGATGAACGTAAACGGGGGGATGTAGATGGAAACGCCGATTAAGGTGCTGCTGGTGGATGATCATGAGATGGTCCGGATCGGTTTAGCGGCTGTGCTTGGTACAGAGGACGGCATCGAGGTGGTTGGTGAAGCGGGCAGCGGCGAGGAAGGGATACGCTTAGCGCAGGAATATCATCCTGATGTGGTGCTGATGGACTTGGTGATGGACGGAATGGATGGAATCGAGACGACGCGCCAATTGATGAATCAGTTTCCGAATCTTAAGGTCATTGTACTGACCAGCTATCTGGACGATGAGAAGATGTATCCGGTTATTGAAGCAGGTGCGTTCAGTTATTTATTGAAGACATCCCGTGCTTCTGAAGTAGCTGATGCTATACGTGCAGCCGCACGCGGGCAGTCGGTGCTGGAGTCGCAGGTTGCCTCCAAGATGATGAATCGATTCCGGCATCCGCAAAATGAAGCTCCGGCGCATAACGACCTTACGGACCGGGAAATGGAAGTGCTGCGACTGGTGGCGCAGGGCAAGTCGAATCAGGATATTGCTGATGATTTGATTATAGGCATCAAAACCGTGAAATTTCATGTAACGAATATTTTAGGCAAGCTGGGGGTAGAGGATCGGACCCAAGCTGCCATCTACGCTTATAAAAATGGGCTGGCTGAGTAAGGAAGGCCAGCTCTTTTTTTATGCGACGAGCGTGACATAATCAGATCCAACATGCTAGGCGTGGTACAAAACAGTCCATGATGCTGCTTGTGGTATGACATATCCATGTAAACACTGAGAGATCAGGCTTAAAGACTCCCGGATCGGGAGTCTTTTATTTATGAACAGGGAAGCCGGAAGAAGAATGTTTTAAAAAAAGCGAGGTATAAATCCGCGGAGATGAGGCCATCCTTTTTACTAGATTGATAGATTCGAACGGGGAGGCGTGACTGACCATGCGGAAAATGCGTTTACAGATCATTGTGATGATGTTGTTGCTGTGCGGGGCAGCAGGTATGATGGCGGGTTTTGCAGGAACAACGGAAAGCAATCGAAATGAATCAGCTCCGCATACGAGAGAAGCGTCAACTTCAGCTTCAGGTGGAACGGGAGAAAAAGATATCGATGGAACAACTGGAGCCGGGGTAGCTGCAGAAAGCGATCTAACGCTTCTGACAGCGCTCGGGCAAGAACATATGGAGCCTTCGGCAATGCTCACGGTAAAAATTCAAGGAGAAATGATAAATTCTGTTCCTAAGGATCAAGCTAAGACAGCAGCTGAGCACCTGGCTCGTACAATGGGGCTCTCCGGAATTACGACGTCCCAGCTTCAAGGAAATGAAGTGTTTCAAGCAGAAGGCTTGCTCTCAGGTGTATCCGTGCATCTGGATTGGGCCCTCACAAAGGAGGGCCATAGTTATATCAGAGCCATGCTTGTTGGAGAAGCGGCTGGGCAGACACGGGAAATGATGGCCCTACAGCAGCAGATTCAAGAAATGATGAAGCAAGCCGGCATACCGAACACATGGAATGCGTCCATTCAAGGGTATGCAACGGAGACCGCAAGCGTTGATAGGACAATGGCTCAAGTAGAAGAGGCCATAGCCCAAAAAATCTTACTTCGCTCCGTTGAAGATTATGCAGATGACAAAACACAAAGCCGTTCTTATGAGGTTCCTTCACTTGGTGCTTTTGTGATGAGTGGCGACACGCCGATTCATATGCAGATCGCAGTGCATGAAGATTCGATGAAGAAAAGTAGTAGAATAACGATCGGATTTCCCGTCATTACAATAGAATATTGAAAATGATTTCTGAAACTCCGATGAAAAAATACGGAATGAGATAGCATACTTGAAATGAATATGCTAAAATGTCATCACATCGAGTTATGTGCCGATGCATAAAAATACACTATAATTCATAGAAAGAATGAGGAGCCATGGCTGAAAATCAAAATCTAGATACAATGAAGACACCGGGAGCTGTATTTTTCATCTTTGGAGCGACTGGTGATTTGGCAAGACGTAAGTTGTTTCCGGCGATCTACAGTCTTTATCGTGAAGGAAAACTGGATGAGGATTTTGCGGTAATCGGCGTGGCGCGGCGTCCGCGCACACAGGAAGAGTTTCGTGAGGACGTGTATCGTTCGATTCAGGAATTCTGCCGATACAGTTCGGAACAGGATAGTGAATGGAATGCATTTGCACAGCATTTTGAATATAAATCTTTAGATATTAACAATATTGACGGTTTCCGTGAGCTTCGTGAACAAACGGAGCAATTGGAAACGAAATTTAATATACCGGGTAATCGCTTGTTTTATCTGGCGCTTGCACCGGAGTTGTTCGGCAGCGTATCGTTTAACCTGATGAAGGGCGGTATGCTCGACGGAGAAGGCTGGAACCGTCTTGTGATCGAGAAGCCATTCGGCTACGATCTGGAATCGGCTGCCAAGCTGAACGAAGAAATCCGTAAAGTATTCAAGGAAGAAGAGGTCTACCGGATTGACCATTATCTTGGTAAAGAAATGGTACAGAACATCGAAGTTATGCGTTTTGCGAATGCTTTCTTTGAGCCGCTGTGGAACAACAAGCATATCGCCAACATCCAAATCACGCTTGGCGAGACGGTTGGTGTCGAGGAGCGCGGCGGATACTATGATCATGCCGGTGCACTAAGGGACATGGGCCAAAACCATATGCTGCAGCTGCTAACCATGATTGCGATGGAACCGCCTAGCCGTCTGCTCGCAGAGGATATCCGCGACGAGAAGGTAAAAGTGCTTCGTTCCTTGCGTCCGTATGCCACACATGAAGAAGTGAAGAACAACGTAGTTCGTGGTCAGTATACAAGCGGTTCAGCGGGCGGTAAAGATCTGCCGGCTTACCGTGAAGAGGACAAGGTTAATCCGGAATCCAATACGGAAACCTATTTTGCGGCCAGAGTATTCGTGGACAACTTCCGCTGGGCGGGTGTACCGTTCTATATCCGCACGGGCAAACGTCTGCCGGTTAAGACAACCGAGGTGGTTGTTGAGTTCAAACGGATGCCAACGAACGTATATTTGGGCCAAAAGCATTCCCTGGAGCCTAACCTGCTTGTCATCCGCGTGAATCCGATGGAAGGCATTTACGTGAAGATAAATGCGAAAAAGCCAGGATCAGAATCCGAGATCGCTCCTGTAGCGATGGACTTCTGCCAAAGCTGCATCGTGGGCATTAACTCTCCTGAAGCGTATGAGCGTCTACTGCATGACGCTGCTCGTGGAGATTCCACATACTTTACACGCTGGGACGAAGTGGCCTCCGCATGGTCCTTCGTGGATCGTATCGCCAGCGCATGGAGAGAGAACCAGGGCGAGCTGGAATCGTATCCTGCGGGCTCGTGGGGACCTGACAAGGCAGATGAGCTGTTGAAGGAAGACGGATTCCACTGGTGGCCGGTTAACGGTCAGCTCGAGGATAATGTGGTGTGGTTGAAAAACTAAGATCATTTTCTAAAATTTACGTATTAAAAATCATCCTCATGCGCACGGCGCATGGGGATGATTTGCGTATGAATTGTGGTACAATGATATACATGACTTTAGTTACGAAGGGATAAGTGAAATGGCAAAGCTAATAGATGAACTGCAGCAGGAAGTGGATAAGCGCCGTACGTTCGCGATTATTTCCCACCCTGACGCCGGTAAAACAACACTGACCGAGAAGCTGCTCTTGTTCGGGGGCGCCATTCGTCTGGCTGGATCGGTTAAAGCTCGTAAAGCGAGCAAGCATGCAACGAGTGACTGGATGGAGATCGAGAAGCAGCGGGGAATCTCGGTTACCTCGTCTGTTATGCAATTTGATTATTTAGGGCATCGAATTAATATATTGGATACGCCGGGTCACCAAGACTTCAGTGAGGATACCTATCGTACGCTGACAGCTGCTGATAGCGCCGTCATGTTAATTGACGTAGCCAAAGGGGTCGAGGCTCAAACGATTAAATTATTCCAGGTGTGTGCGAAGCGGGGCATTCCAATCTTTACCTTTATCAACAAACTCGACCGCGAAGGGCGCAGCCCGTTTGATCTGATGGAGGAGCTTGAACAGGTTCTCGGCATCCGCTCCGTACCGATGAATTGGCCGATCGGCTCCGGGCGTGACCTGTGCGGCGTGTACGACCGGGTTAAGAATCAAGTTGAATTGTTCCAGGGCGACGACCATTCCACGATTAAAGTACAGAAGGTCGAGGGCTATGAGGATCCGATCATTCGCGAGATGGCAGGCGATTACCTGCATGATCAGTTATGTCAAGACCTCGAGCTGCTGGATGTTGCCGGAGACCAATTTGATCTGGAGAAAGTTATGCAGGGTCAGTTAACACCTGTATTCTTCGGAAGTGCGATCAATAATTTCGGCGTCCAGACCTTCCTGGAGAACTTTCTTCAGCTTGCACCGAAACCGGAGCCGCGCCATAGTAAGGACGGTTTGGTGGAACCCACTGAAGAGAAGTTCTCCGGATACGTATTTAAGATTCAAGCCAATATGAATCCGGCTCACCGGGATCGTATCGCTTTCCTGCGAATCGTATCGGGCAAGTTCGAACGCGGTATGAGCGTGAAGCATGTTCGGGTAGGCAAGGAAATCAAGCTGGCGCAGCCGCAGCAGTTTTTGGCCCAGGATCGAGATATTGTGCAGGAGGCATACCCTGGCGATATTATCGGTCTGTTTGACCCGGGCATTTTCCGGATTGGGGACTCGCTCAGTCAAGGACGTGAAGTTGTATTCGATGAGCTTCCAACGTTCTCACCAGAAATCTTTGCCAAAGTAACGGTGAAGAATGCGCTGAAGCATAAGCAGTATCAGAAGGGGATTGATCAGCTGACGGAAGAGGGTACCATTCAGGTATTCCGTACCGTGAGTTTCGATGAGACCATTCTCGGGGTTGTCGGACAGCTCCAGTTCGAAGTCTTCGAGTACCGGATGAAGGGAGAATACGGCGTCGATGTCATGCTTCAACGGATGCCGTATCAGTTCGCTCGCTGGATCGTGGATGACAATCTTGATCCGTCCAAGTTCCGGATTAACTCAACACTGGTCAAGGACAAGAAGGATAACTATGTTGTCTTGTTCGAAAATGAGTATGCGATGAGAACGGCCATCGACAAGAATCCAACCGCTCAGTTTCTTGAGACTGCTCCGTAAGTGATGTTATAAATATACAATGTAAAGAACAATCCCCCAGCTTTCACAGCTTAGGGGATTGTTCTTTTTGTTGACTATGGGATTATCCTTGAAGTTTGCCAGGCGTAACGGTTTTCAAATGATCATGCAGGGAAGAGACAAGGCTGTTCTGCTGGGAAGCATTCATGTCTTTCCACATCATTTCAAACATTACACCGAGTCCCGGCAGGGCAGCTTCAGGCCCGTCAACGGAACCCTCGATCATGGAGCGCAGCTCTTCTTCGTCCTGATTGTGGACTTTATGAATGACAGCCTGCCTTAGATCTAACAATATGGACATGGATATGTTCCTCCTTGTTATGAAAGGGTCATTGTGTAATGTACCCGTTCCAGGGCAGTTACATTCAAGTATTCGGGACAGTATGATATACTATTATCATTATGATTATGGATGACCTAGGCTCGTGGGGGGATATATAAATGGCTAAGAAGCAGTACGCAGTAATCGGTATGGGGCGTTTTGGCACGAGTGTTGCCAAGGAATTGAGCAGCATGGGATTTGATGTATTAGCCGTAGACGCGAGCGAACAGCGCATTCAGGAAATCGCGAGTATGGTCACGCATGCCGTATCGGCGGATTCGACCGATGAAGAAGCGCTTCGGGCGCTGGGCATACGGAATTTTGATGTGGTTGTCGTGGCGATCGGGGAGGATATTCAATCCAGCATTTTGACTACGCTGATCTTGAAGGATCTTGGCGTTCCGGCCATTATCGTGAAAGCGAAGAATGAACTGCACGGAAAAGTGCTGAACAAAATCGGTGCAGATAAGGTGATTTTCCCTGAGCGGGATATGGGGCTTCGGGTTGCCCATCATCTGGTGTCACCGAATATTTTGGATTACATCGATTTGTCAGACGACTACAGCATTATGGAGATGCTTGCTACAGGAGATCTGGTCGGTCACAATCTGATAGAGCTGGATATTCGGGCACGGTTCGGCTGCAATGTCATGGCGATTCGAAGTGATGCGGACATGAACATTTCGCCAAGTCCGGATGACCGGATTGAGGAAGGCGATATTCTCGTTATTGTGGGGCATAAGAATGACTTAACGAAGCTGGAGCTTGCTTATCCGAAGTAATACTGTCCATTTGCGGTATGCTGGGTTGAGCTGGACTCGGTTTTGTATATAAGTAAAGAACGGATGGATTACATGGAGATACTATCGCCGCAGAATGCCAGAGTGAAGGGCTGGGCACAGCTGCAGGAGAAAAAACATCGAGACAAGCAGAACAAGTATGTGGTGGAAGGCATTCATCTCGTACAGGAAGCACTGTCATCCGGAGCGGACATCGAGTGCGTTGCTTATGATGTGGAGAAGGGGATTCCCCAAGAACTCCGTCATATATCGGATACAGGACAAGGCGCCGAATGGATTGGCGTATCCCATGCCGTCATCTCGAAGGTCAGTGATACGCCGTCACCGCAGCAGGTGTTTGCCGTGGTTCGCAAAGAAGCACGTCAATGGCAGGATCTGATCCTGCGCGAGAACGGTTTGGTTGTCGTTCTGGACGGTCTTCAGGACCCGGGGAACGTGGGAACCATCATACGAAGCGCAGATGCCGTAGGGGCTGCAGGCGTGGTTCTGGGACGCGGCTGTGCGGATTTGTATAACCCCAAGACCCTGCGCTCTACCATGGGATCCCTGTTTCATCTACCTGTGCTGGAGGGTGATCTGCTGAGCATTTTGCCGGAAGCCAGGGAACGGGGAGCTCGATTGGTCACAACCATGCTGGAAGGGAATCGCTCCTGCTTCGAGTATGATTTCCAAGGGACAAGCTGGATCGTGATCGGAAGCGAAGGGCGCGGTGTCTCACCTGAGGTTGCGGAACTTGTGGACGATGCGATCCGGATTCCCATGCCGGGGAAAGCCGAATCGTTGAATGCGGCTATGGCTGCTTCGGTATTGATGTATGAGGCTTTACGGCAAAGAGAGTACGCCGGTCAATAATGACCGGAGCGGTTCGACAAGGCTGGAAGTGATTAGAAAGCAATTGCTAATCATATCCGGCTTTTTTTATTTAAGAGATAAGAAAGCGTAAGCTTCAGAGGCTTACCCTTCTTATCTCGCAAGAAAAACAAATGCGGTCTGTCTTCTATGCAAGTACGTCGATGACGTTTTTCTTATTTTTGATAAGGATGGTAATAATAACAGAGTGTTCGAAAGGAGTAAACCCATGTACGAGCAAAAAACAAAAGAAACGGATCACAGCGTGGTGGAGTTTATAGAGCAAGTGGATTCGCCAAAAAAACGGGAGGATGCTTATCGTTTGCTGGAGGTCTTTGAGGAGACGAGCGGTTTTCCGGCTAAGATGTGGGGACCCAGCATCATCGGCTTTGGCTCCTACCATTACCGCTACGCTACCGGGCATGAAGGAGATGCGCCGTTTGTAGGTTTTTCGCCGCGCAAAGCAAAAATCAGCCTGTATTTTGCGCCGGGCGATGAGCGGCGGGGGGAGCTGTTGACGAGTTTCGGTAAACATACGGCGGGAAAAGGCTGCGTGTATATTAATAAAGTGGCGGACATTGATATGGAGGTCCTAAAGCAGTTGATTCGGGAATCGATCGCCTTCTTGAACAAGACCTACCCGGCTCAGACCTAGCGAGTTCAAAGTCATGAGATGTTGGCAAGATGCCTGGTTTGCCTGGCTTCAAGGGGAGCTGGACCTAGGTGTGCTGAATGGGTATAAGGTGAATATTGGTATTTGACGTAAAACCATTTGGTGTCCTATAATGCAATAAGGGAAACCAAATGGTTTCATAATTTTAAACATAAGCGAGGTTAATGTGATATGGATAACACATCAAACGGCAAGCTGCTGGATATTCGTCATACGCTTGTGCTGAAAGCACCCATCGAGAAGGTGTGGAAAGCCGTGGCAACGGCTGAAGGAATTTCGGCTTGGTTCATGCCCAACAATTTTGAACCAGTGGAAGGATTTGAGTTTCAATTGAATGCAGGCCCATGGGGAAATTCTCCTTGCAAGGTCACGCTTATTGACAAGCCTAACCGTTTGTCTTTTAACTGGGGCAAGGATTGGAGCGTTACGTTCGAACTGGTACAGCAGGGAGATCATACGGAATTCACGCTCATACACGGCGGTTGGACAGCGGATCAAGTGACCGAGTTCGAGGAAGCTCACGATATCGTACGGGGCCGTATGGACAAAGGCTGGGCAGGCATTGTTCAGAAGCTTGCGGGATACGTCGAGGCCTAATCTATGTCGCAAGCTGCTCCGAAGCATGATGTTTATCAAGCGATCGCAGATCCGACACGCCGTAAGCTGCTTGGCTTGTTAAGTGATAAGGAAATGCCGGTTAAAGAAATTACAGGGCACTTCTCCATGACGCGGACCGCTGTCTCCAAGCATCTCCGAATTCTGGAGGAAGCGGGACTTGTGCAGGACCGCAAGGTTGGACGCGAAACCCGCTATCGGCTGGATGTTGAACCGCTTCAGGAATTAAAAGATTGGCTGGCTTATTTCGACCGCTTCTGGGAGAATAAACTGTCGATGCTGAAATATTATGTGGAAGATCAAGAAGACCATCCAAAGAACGACCAGTAGATTCTTGATTCAGTCTTTCTTGAAAATGAGTATCTATAAGGAAGAAGAGTGAGGATAAGCCAACCTTGCTCTTCTTTTTTGCCGTTTGTCCGCATACCCTCTATACAGGATAGCTTGCCATGGTAAAGATGCTCCTCTGGGAGTAAATAGGGGGGACCAAGCATGAGACGAAAGAGATGGGGAAGCAGACGTTTATCTTTTCCGTCCCTATCATGGCCCAAACCAAGGAGAGCTTATAAACCACCGCGCAGAGGTTTCCGGACCGTACCGCAGAGCCGAGGGCGTCCTCAGGTTGCCAAACGACGCAGCGTGAAAAAATGGTGGCTGATCGGTGCTCTGCTCCTTGTGTTTGGGATCGTTGAGTTTTTTATGTATATTGAACAGAATCTGCGGCCGCCGATCATGCATTTAGCCCAAATAAGGGTCAAACAGATTGCCACTGAAGCGATTAATAAAGCGATCACCTCTCAGGTGACGCAGGGCAAGGATTTTGATAATCTGGTCAATTGGAAAACGGATAGCTCCGGCAAAGTGACGGGATTCATGCTGAATTATGCCGAGCATTTAAAAATCACGTCCCATACAACGGAGGTTGTTCAGAGCACATTGGACGATATCCATAAGCGCAAGGAGCATATTCCGCTTGGTCAGGTGTTAAAAAGCCCGATCATCGCGTCATTCGGTCCGCAAATTCCATTAAAGATCGAGCCGCAGGGAGCGGTGAAGGTTCAACTGGACACCAGGCAGCAGGGTGCAGGCATCAACATGATTCTGGTGGAGGTATTCGTCCACATTGTAACGGAAGTAGCGGTTGTTGTTCCTTTTGACATGGAGCCGCAGATTGTGGAAACCGATATTCCCATCTCTTATCTGCTCGTGGTCGGCGATGTGCCGATGTATTATTATGACGGGCAAGGAAAGGCCGTCGGTGAGAACAAGGCAAGTGCGCCGAGCATAGCGATACCGCCGCCCGTTACGAATGAGAACAGCCATAATACGGAGCAGGAAATCCCGCCTGCAACAACGCCGGATCATCCTCCAGATGGAACAACGCCGCCTCTGGAACCTTCACCTGGCGCAGCGGATTTATCCGGACAAACGGGGGGAAACAACACCGGAGGCTAAGAGCGCTGTCTAATTCCATTTTGGCGCCAGCGTATGGAAGCCTGCACCATGATTCAGTTGGCCAGTTATGTATGTCCTTACGGAGAAAACGCGCCCCTGGGTTGAACTCAGGAGCGCGTTTTTTTCGAGCGTTTTTCTTCCATTTCCCAGTGTTTCAGCAGCGGGTAAGGATCGAATGCCCATTCGGTCAATCCGGTATCCCGGTAGATGCCGTAATGGAGGTGTGGAGGGAATTTGCCCTGGGTTCCCGGCTTGCCATAGCCGGAGCTGCCAACCCAGCCGAGGGTTTGACCCGGCGTAACGACATCCCCGAGCGAGATCCCTTTGTCAAAGCCTTGCAGATGGGCGTAATAGTGATAATGATTGTTCAAATCACGGATGCCGATGCGCCACCCGCCATATTTATTCCAGCCTTTAATTTCGACAACGCCGTAACACGTACTCCGGACAGGGACTCCATAATTGGCAAACAAGTCCGTGCCTTCATGAACTCTTCTTCCTCCCCAGTTGCGGCCCATTCCAAATGTGCTTCGGTATGAGTAGTTGCTTTTGACCGGGAGAGGAAATGCATGGTCAAACAAGTCCAGCTTTCCAAAGGTTTCATACAATTTGGCGTATTGCATGACGCGCTGTACGGCCCGCGTGTTCTGGTAGTATGACCAGAGCCCGATGCTGAAATCATCAGCAGCATGCCCGTAGGGTGAGAGTCTTGCCGCAACGGTATATAGCAGGTCGATATCATTATTCCGGTCTGCCTTGCCATCCCCATCTCCATCCAGCCCGATGCCGGAAAATACGCTGATCGACGTCGGATTTACATCTTCCTGATTGGGATTTAACGCCCCGGCCCATCTTGTGGAGGGGATGAAGATGGCGAGCGTCCGGTCCGAATGCTTGCGATCCTTGGGGTGGACTCTAGTTAGTGTCCGCTCATACTGGTCAATGGCAGCCAGGCGATACCAAGGAATTTGGGTAACGGTGGAAATCTCATCGTATAACGACTTCCGGTCTGCGAAAATGGCGCTAGCATTCGTTGTTTTTACCGTATCGTCAGTTATGCTGACCGCAATAGAGGTGGATGCGGACACAGGCCCGCACATGCAGCAGGCAGCTGTCAAGGCAGCCACAGCTGCAGCAGTGCAGCGAATCATGATGCCGCTTGCGCTCAATGGTTTAAAAATCCTCAATGTGTCCTTCTCCTCCTTTTGGATTGTCATAATTAAGGACGGACAGTCATGCCTATACTGTAGGGTGAAACGAAACAAGGATTTTTATCCATGCCGCAACTAGATTAATCTCATATCGATGCGAAACAAGTAATGTGATGGTTTTCATGATATAATATGGGACAGCAAACGATGGGGTATGTCTTGAGTTACATCAATAAATTCGAAAGAAGGTTTTTTCTTTGTCTAAAACCAAACAGCCAAAACCTGACTGGATTCGAATCAAGCTGACTACTGGCGATAATTATAAAGAAATCAAAAGCATGATGCGATCCAAGACACTGCACACGGTGTGTGAAGAGGCTCGCTGTCCGAATATTTATGAATGTTGGGCTAATCGTACGGCAACCTTTATGATTCTGGGTGATATTTGTACTCGCGCCTGCCGATTCTGCGCTGTCAATACGGGACTTCCAACGGAACTGGATCTTCAGGAGCCGGAACGCGTAGCGGAAGCGGCGGAACAGATGAACCTGCGTCACTGCGTAGTAACAAGTGTGGCACGGGATGATCTGAAAGATGGCGGAGCCTACATATTCGCTGAAACGGTTAAAGCCATTCGCAGACGTCTGCCGCTATGCTCGGTGGAAGTGCTGATTCCAGATTTTATGGGAAGCGAAGAAGCACTTAAGATCGTGATGGATGTGAAACCGGACATCCTGAACCATAACATTGAGACGGTGGAGCGAATGTCCGATCGGGTTCGCGCCAAAGCCAAGTACACCCGTTCATTGCAATTGCTGCAGAATGCCAAGGCCATGCAGCCTGATATTCCGACCAAGTCCAGCATTATGCTGGGTGTCGGCGAACAATGGCATGAAATTCTGGAAGCGATGGATGACCTGCGTTCGGTGGGTTGCGATATCATGACAATCGGCCAATATTTGCAGCCTTCGCCGAAGCATCTGAATGTGGAAAAATACTATACGCCGGAAGAGTTTGCGATCTTGAAGGAAGAGGGAATGAAGCGCGGATTCAGCCACGTGGAGTCCGGCCCTCTGGTGCGCAGCTCCTATCATGCACACGAGCAAGTGAAATCTGCAGAACGCAACAAGGAAGAGACCGTGCAGTCTTAACCTTTGGAAAGGCAGGGGAAGCTTTCAATGATCGTTATCGGAAACAAGAGTTATGAAGTGTTAAAGGACCATCGAAACGGCTGGAATCTGGAAGCTTTCCGGGAGCGGTACAGCGAGGTGCTGGACCGTTATGACTACATCGTGGGAGATTGGGGTTACAATCAGCTTCGGCTTAAAGGTTTCTATCGGGATAATCATCCTAAGGCTGCCAAGGATTCTACCTTCTCCAGCATGTCTGATTACATTAACGAATACTGCAATTTTGGCTGTGCTCACTTCGTGCTTCAGAAAACCAAGGAGCAGAAGGATGGCAAAGAGCAATCCAATTCCAAAGAGCCTGTGGAGATTCGTGAATTCCCCCCCAAGGAAACCAAGGGTGAGGGGGAAGCGAAGGGAAGTAAGGAAACCCTGCAGGAGGATCCTAAACCAGACAAAGAGCACAAGGACCAACGCGAGCGGCGCGAAGCAAAGGAATCCGGACGCGAGCCACGTGATCTTAAGGATGCTAAGGAGTCCAAAGAGAAGGAAGCAAAGCCTTCCAAGGAGCCTAATCCTCCAGCTGAACAGCCACAATAAAAAAGAACGGTCACCAGTAAGTCAGGTGGCCGTTCTTCTTTTTTAGCCAAGAAATGCATCACGGACACGATTCCAGAACGGGAACGGCCGATAGCGTGCAAAACTGACCTGCTGTTCCGCCACTTGACAGCGTACGGATACGAGGTCGTCAATCGAGATATTCACATGATCGATAGTAAGCAGCAAACGCTGTTCTTTACGCGAGAATATATCACAATGATGATGCTTAGGCAGAAGCAGCGGTGAGCCCAGCGTACGGAAAATCCGATTGTTAATCGAGGCGATTTCCGCGATCTGCAGAGCATCGATGGAAGGATGAACCATCGCTCCGCCGACACTTTTGTTATAGGCCGTGCTTCCGGACGGCGTGGACACGCAGATCCCGTCTCCTCGGAACATCTCAAAGGTTACATCGTTAATGTCAATCTGCGCGACAACGGTACCGTCAACGCCTTTAAGCGTAAATTCGTTTAAGGCAATGTAAGAGGACGTTCCTGATTTTTTATGAATTTCCAGTTGAACCAGGGGGTACTTGACGAGGCGCGGCTTCACGTTGCCGTGTTCGCCTTCTCCGCTCATATGATCAATCAGCTCTGTCAGTTCATCGGCCTTCCAATCAGCATAGAATCCCAAGTGGCCCGTGTGGACACCGACAAAAGCGAGGTCAGGAATACGGTCAATAAAAGTATGGAAAGCATGCAGCATTGTACCATCTCCGCCGATTGAGACCACAATTTCCGGAGATTCTGCATCCAGCACAAACCCCCGCTGTTCCGCCAGCTTGTGAAATTGCTGGGTCAGCTCGACAGACAATGGGTCACCGCGGTCCAGAACATAATATCTCAAGTTGATAAGCTCCTTTGTAAGGTTATATAAAGATGATAATCAATCTTGGAGAAGAACACAATGTTCACCTTGGGAATTTGCGGATTTTCTGCTGCAGTCCTCGAATGATCTGAATAAACAACGCAACCGCAATCAGGAAACCGAGCAGGATGCAGAAAGCCGCCATAATATGGGTATACCCGTTTAGGGCGGAATCCGAAACAGCCGGCAGCGCCATGGTCGGTATCGAAGATCCCATGACACTTCTCCACAGCAGTAATACAGCGGTCGCGGCAATCACACCATGTATCAATCTGGCAATGACAAAAGGGAAGTATCTAAGGTTGGTAGAGTTCAGGATGCTGATGATCTGGGCATGAACGGACAAGCCGCCCCATGACAATATAAAGGCAGCCGCGGCCACTTTGTATGGCAATGGAATTGCCGCCCCCGCTTCGCCGGCATATCGAGCACCGAGTGTGACCTCAAACAATCCTCCTACGATGGCTGTGGATAAGGATTCAGGCATCCCAACTAGAGATAACAGCAAACTGATGACTTCAGTTAGCGCTGGCATGGCGCCGGCCTGGGTCCAGAGCTCAAGAAATACGGAGAAGAAAACGACGAGCCCGCCGACAACGATAATGAGCTGAAGCGATGAATGTATCGCTTGTCTTAACAAGGTGCCGAGGTCTCGGCCATCCTGCTCACGTGCCGCGTGCATGGCATGCAGGGCGGCCTTTAGTCTGCTTGTCTTAGCCTGGGACAGGTGGAGTGAATCGGTTGCTCTATTGGATTCATGCCTGCCATGAAATCTCATAATCAAGCCCACGAGGAAACCTCCACCATAATGGGACAAGGCAAGGATCAAACCAATCTTGGGGTCGTGAAAGAACCCGATAGAGACCGCTCCAATTAGAAATATAGGGTCAGAAGAGGTAGTGAAAGCAACAAGCCGCTCACCTTCCTCCCGGTTTACCATTTTTTGTTCCCATAGCTTGGCGGTTAATTTGGCACCGACCGGGTATCCTGAAACATATCCCATCGCTGCCACGAATCCTCCTGCGCCCGGAATACGAAACAACGGCCTCATCATAGGGTCCAGGAGCGTGCCAATCAGGTGCACTACGCCAAACCCCAGCAGCACCTCTGAAATAACAAAGAACGGGAATAGGGAAGGGAATAGCACGTCCCACCATATCGACAGGCCGCGGAGTGCGGATTGAAGCGCAGCTTCGGGAAATAAAGCCATTAGGACAATTACGCTGAGCAGTGCCGTCACAAGCAAGAGCCAGCCCATTTTTTTCATGGTCATAATAAGGAATACGCCCCCTGGCATCGATGTGAATGATAGAAATATAGGTCCGTTATTAAAAATCTATGCAGGATATAGGACAAACAGTATAAAAAAACATGAGAAAGCGGTTACATTTATGCTTTATTTTCGGGGATATTGTGCTATAATAAAAAACATCAAAGCACATCTTTCGTATTATGTTTGGATGGAGTGATGATCATGAGCATAGTCGCAGGTATCCTAGTATGCGCCTTCGTTTATGTTATACGTGCTTCTCTCGTCCAGAGTGAAGAGGACTGGCGCAGTTATTAATAAGTTCTAAAAGGTGCTAACCATGGCTTAGCGCCTTTTTTTGTTGTTTTTTGGTATAATGGATAGGTACATCCAATCGAAAGCGAATCATATAACAGATGGGAGAATTAGCGGATATGGATCCGAACTTAAGCATCTATGATAACCTCGGGGGTGCCGAGGGTGTACGTTCGCTCGTCGAAGCTTTTTATCCGAGAGTGCAGCAAAATGAGCTGCTTTCGCCATTGTTTCCGGAAGACATTATGCCGGTGATGGAGAAACAATATATGTTCTTGAGCCAGTTTTTTGGAGGGCCAGCCTTGTTCTCGGAAGCATTCGGACATCCGATGATGCGGGCCAGGCACATGAAATTCCCGATTACGGATCGCCATGCCGAAGAATGGCTTGGCTGCATGGCAGGAGCCCTAATCGAAATTGGCGTGGAGGATGAATTACGTGATTTTGTGCTGCAGCGTCTGTCCGGTCCCGCCCACCATTTCGTGAATACTCCTTAGTGCCATATACCTACATCTAAACAGGAATTAGACACGAATGAAGGGATGGCGAATGGCGTGAAATTGGAACCCTTGTATTCCATCAAGGTGATTTGTGCGCACTGTGAGCATGAATATGTAACGTCCAGGGTGAGACCCAGCTTTAAAAAGGCATACCGTACAGATACGGATTTTTGCGCTTACTATAAATCGGAGAATCCCGATTTTTACGTGGTGCGGATCTGTCCTGAATGCGGTTTTGCCTCCACGGAAAACTCGACCCTGAAATTGAACGAACGGCAGAAGGCGCTCTTTTATGAGCAAGTCGGACGCCGCTGGGAGAAGAGGGATATGAGCGGCTCGCGCAATCTGGAGGATGCTCTGGAGTCGTACAAGCTGGCTCTCCTCTGTGCGCAAGTGATCGGGGAGCGGGATCGTATTGTGGCCAGCCTGCTGCATCATATCGCTTGGCTGTACCGTTATCAGGGCAACGAGGATCAAGAGAAGCGGTTCTTGAGTTATAGCCTGGAATCCTATGTCCGAGTGTTTGAGCTGGAAGGGGTAGGGGCGAATGATGCTAGGCTGCTGTATCTGATCGGGGAGATCCACAGAAGGCTGGGACAGTTTCAGGAGGCGGTTCAATGGTTCTCCAGAGTGGTCCAGGATGACAAGATTATGGATGCCGCGATGATACGCGCATCCAGAGAGCAGTGGAAGCTGATATCCGAGCAGATTCGGGAGCAGAAGAACACGGCACTTCAGGCAGAGTCCTAATGCAAATAGCCCGCTGAAGGGTGGGTCAGCAGGCTATTTGGATAAACACGAATAGGCTGAACTCATGCTCTACGGTGAAGTCAGCGTAATCGCTGATCCGTGAGCAAGTAGTCGATGTCGCTGTCCAGCACGGTTACTTTGTTGTGGCAGCAGGGGAAGATCAGCAGCTTCTTTTTCCCTTCCCTTACGCTTATCAGTTCCTTGGGTTTCATCGGCAGCAATACATTGTCGGTTCCGCAGAATGGGCAGCTGTGTACATACACGTCGTTTCCAACGACATCATAAGGCCAAGTATTGGAAAAAGGAATCATGAGTTCTCCGATGATGGGGACTCATCATCTTGTTTCGCTGCTTTCGCTTCCTCATTCTTGGCAAGCTCGGCAATTTTCTGCATTAATATATGCTGAGGCATATGCATCAGCTGTTCCAGCGGAACGCCCAGCTGCTTGGATAGTGTAACGGCCGTCTCCGGTGATATTTGCAAAGGTCTCATGGCTTTTGGCTCCTTCAGCAGTAAATTGGTTGTAGCAGGGATAACATAAATTGAGTTATATATAGTTATACACTTTTCCCTAAGTCCACACAAATGGTATTCCGCTTGAATTCATATTTTATTTTGAAAGGTGATGAATGTTCGATGGCACTTCAACAAACTTGGGATTTGGAATCGATATTTCCCGGAGGTTCTTCCTCAACGCAGCTCGTCAGCTTTCTTGAGTCTCTTGAGCAGGATGTACATAATCTTCAGCAAGCCGTTAAAGCATTGACCGTTCCGGAAACCATGGAGGGCGCCTCCAGCCTTGAACGCTTCCTTGAGCAGTTCCAGAGCGCCTATGCCCGTATCCGTGAAGTCTCTGCATTCGTGGGTTGCCTGACCGCGCAAAATGTGAATGACAAGAAGGCCGTTCAATTATCCGGACGGGTAACGTCGTTGTCCGCGACCCTGCAATCGGTTAAGAACCAATTCGATAACATTCTTCGTGGAATGGATGACGAACTCTGGACCGCTTGGACCGGTACAGATAAGGTGTCCGAGCTTGATTTCGTATTGAACGAAAGCCGTAATCTCGCAAAGGATAAGATGAGCCCTGAGTTAGAGAGCTTAGCTCTATCGCTTGGCGTAGACGGTTATCATGGATGGGGAGAGTTCTACGATACCATCGTTAAGAAAATCCAGATTCCGTATGAGGAAGACGGTAAGACGGTCATGTTGTCCGCAGGACAGGCATTCAATAAAATGCATGATCCTCGCCGGGAAGTACGCCAATCCATGTTCGAAAAGTGGGAGCAGGCATGGGGAGACTCCGCTGATTACTGTGCGGATACCCTTAACCATTTATCCGGCTACCGCCTGAAGCTGTACGAGAATCGCGGCTGGGATGATATCTTGAAGGAGCCGCTAGCGATTGGCCGTATGAGCCGTGAGACGCTTGATACCATGTGGGCTGTTATCCAGGACACCAAGTCGGTGCTTGTGGAGTACCTAAACCGTAAAGCGAAGCTGCTTGGTCTGGAAGGCTTGTCTTGGACTGATGTAGATGCCCCGCTGCGTACTTCCGCAACCAAAATCTCATATGACGATGCCGCTGTTAACATTGTGGAGCAGTTCCGTAAGTTTAGCCCGAGATTGGCGGATTTCTCGCAAATGGCGTTTGATAAGAGCTGGATTGAGGTCGAAGATCGCGCCGGCAAGCGACCGGGTGGTTTCTGCACTTCCTTCCCGGCTAGCGGCCAGACCCGAATCTTCATGACGTTTGGCGGAACAGCCTCGAACGTTTCGACCCTGGCGCATGAACTGGGCCATGCCTACCATCAGCATCTGATGGGCGGAATTCCGGTGCTTAACCAAAAGTATGCGATGAATGTTGCCGAGACGGCATCTACTTTTGCTGAAATGATTGTTTTTGATGCCATGGTGAAGGGTGCCGGCAGCGAAGAAGAAAAGCTGGCACTGCTGGAAGAGAAAATTCAGAACAGCGTAGCTTTCTTTATGAATATTCATGCCCGTTTCTTGTTCGAAACCCGCTTCTATGACAAACGGAAGAGCGGTCTGCTCAGCAGCGAGGAAATTTCGGAATTGATGGTTGAGGCGCAGAAGGAAGCCTACTGTGATGCTCTGACATCATACCATCCGCATTTCTGGGCATCCAAGCTTCATTTCTATATCACAGGGACGCCGTTCTACAATTTCCCATATACCTTCGGTTATATGTTCAGTACCGGCCTTTATGTTCGGGCATTGGAAGAAGGTCCGACCTTTGCAGATAAATATGATGCCCTACTTCGTGACACCGGCGTGATGTCCGTGGAGAATCTGGCAAGGAAACATCTGAATGTGGATCTGACCCAGCGCGAATTCTGGCAAAGTGCAGCCGACTCTTGCGTATCCGATATTAGACAATTCTTGCAAATGACGGAACATATGGCGTGATTTGTTGATTTTCATCGGAATAACAGATAAAAGAATTTGCTAGAGGATTTTGCCTCCCAAGTACATGCAAATTCCAACCTATGAAGAAGCCCGTTTGGGCTTCTTTTTTTGTCGTAAAAGAATGAAAGTTGACGCAATAAAGGAGCTGAAAACTAAATTATTTGTGCAATTTTAGTAATAAATACCCAAATGTGTTGAATATTGTTGATACATTGATTCCTTTACCCTATAATGAGTCATAAGCCCTAGTAATAGGGAGAATTTACTAATAAAGGAGGGGAGAAGAGATGGTAAAACTAGATCAATTATCACTGGCTAGACAATTGGACATCGTTTTTAAAGAGCTGGAAGAAGAGTTGGGAGGTCTAAGTTCAGGGACAGTATTTGTACAAATACGAAACAATGTAATTGGTAAATTTGGCATACGGCATAATCCATTGGCTGGGCGTAACGGGGTCATAGCTCCACTTGAGGAGGGGCTAAGTGAAGCTCAACAACTCTCTTTTCGTACGATGGCGCTTGAAAGTCTGAAACATAAACGCCACTGGACACACGGCGAAATCAGTTATGAATTTATGGTACGACAAGGCATTGTCGTTGTAGATGCTATACTTGAATCCAACTATAACATGGCCAACTTGATGATTCGGTACCCTCGTAATACATATGCCGAAGCTGCTTCGGAATCCTGAAATCATTTATCATATAGAATATATAACGAAAGAGGCGATCTTTGGGGAGAAGATCGCCTCTTTCTAATTACGGCTGGAGGGAAGAGATGCGAATTACTGGTTCGAACGACCCGATAATTGCTGCTCAGCCAATTGTACCAGACGTTTGGTGATGTAACCTCCCAATGAACCTGTTTCACGGGAAGTATAGTTACCCATGTAACCGTCTTGAGGAAGCGTTACACCCAGTTCTTGAGCTGCTTCTACTTTCAATTGTTGAAGAGCTGCAGTTGCTTGAGGTACGACAAGATTGTTAGAAGAACGACCTTGAGCCATGTCATGTCACCTCCTTTGATGTTGTATATGGATATTATGACTGAATCCTAGGAATCTCATTCGTGCTTGAGGCAGATCATTTGGTGGTAAAATTATCCTAATCGCTGGAATGGTCGTTATCTTAGACAAACAAGAGCAGCCCTTTGATTTCAAAGGACTGCTCTTGTTGAAACATTAAGTATATGAAGATCTTATGGCTCACATGAAATGGCTTAACTACCCTGCTCTGCCTCCGGCGACGTTTTTTGGATGCTGATCTGGGTATTCAGGTTCACGGTCTGTCCCGGTTCCAGATGAATCAGGCCGGTTTCTTCGTTTGGCAGATTCAAATTGGGCGCGTTCGGAAGCCAGGTATACGGCTCGATGCAGAGGAATTCCTCTGCGACGCCTTTCGTATAGAGCACCCAGTGCTTGAAAAAGGCGCGGTCTGCCGAATAATGAATTTGGTAACCATCATCCCGTTGAAGCATGGCTTCGGCTGGTTTGCCTTCCGGGATTTTCAATATCGTATCAAGGTCGGCTTCCTTCAGGTTGAGTCCGGAATTCAGTTGTTCCAGATGGCCAAGCGGTGAAAGATCGCCGTTTGGAATCAGTTCATTATTCAAGGTATAAATGCCCTCTACAGGCAGATCCAGCGTCCAGCGATGGGGCTCACCATCGAGCAGGAACCACGTATGGTAACCCATACCGAACGGCACAGGGCTAGAACCCAGATTCGTTGCACGAAGACTCTGTGATAAGCGGGCACCCTGAAGACGAAAGGTCATTTCCAGCTTCAGCGGTACTGGGAATTGGGCGATCCATTTCGGATCATCCGATGATATGAACTCTGTCGAAACGGCGCACCCATCATCCTCTTCCTCTATGTCGCTGACACACCAAGCCTGTGATCGGTGGAGACCGTGGATATGATTGTTGTTCGCGGTATTTTGATCAAATTGATACGTTGTTCCGCCATACTCAAACTGGCCTTTGGAAATCCGGCCTGGCGGAATGAGCATCGGGATGCCGAAGTGGTAGGGCTTCTGAAGATAGAATGCAAGCTCACTTTCATCTGGCTTTCGAAGGATTTCGCGTGAGTTTTCAAGGTCTTTGATTCCAATGACATTGTTACCTAGACGAGGAAGGAGAGTCACTTCAAGACGGCCGCTGTTTAAAATATAGGTGTCGTAACCATTCCACTGGCCTTTGGTCACTTGATTCATATCGATGCTCCTTTACTAACAGAAATCATGGTCTTGACGATTAACCACATCATAACAGATTTTTGCGGAAAGGGTAAAAGAAATGCTTCAAAACATCGCACGACTTGATTCCAAAATAGAATTGACAAGGCAGAGCAAGAGTTTTATCATTGCATGTAATAGTGATCCAAAATGATTGAAACACGATGACAAGGACAAGTAAGCAGGTGCGGCCCATCCTTCAGAAAGCCGGTGGTTGATGTGAACCGGTGGATCCGCTTTGCTGAATGGACCTTTGAGTGCCAGGCTGAACAGGGATTATACTGTTATTCCTTAATATGCCGGCCGGGTGTTCTCCGTTACAAGAATAGAAGGCTGCAGCTTAAGTATTAGAGTTTGTGCAGCGAATAAGGGTGGCACCACGGTCTCACGTCCCTTGCGGATGTGAGGCCTTTTTGCGTTCATATATGTTCCCTCGAGCGGGGCAGACTTTGGATTAAGAAAGTTTAAATAAATGGAGGGCTAGTCATGAAAACAGTATTATCGGGAATTCAGCCAAGTGGCAATTTGACACTGGGCAACTACATTGGAGCCATTAAAAATTTTGTTAAGCTTCAAGACGAGCATGATTGTTACTTTATGGTCGTCGATCTGCACGCCATTACGGTACCGCAGGAGCCAAGCTCGCTCCGAGATCGCTCAGAGTCGGTTGCGGCACTGTACGTTGCAGCCGGGATCGACCCAAGTCGCGCCAATATTTTCCTACAATCCCATGTTCCTCAGCATGCCGAACTGGGATGGATCATGACAACGATGGTGAATATGGGCGAATTGGAACGGATGACACAATTTAAGGACAAATCGGAAGGTAAAGATTCCGTAGGAGCCGGTTTGTTTGTCTATCCAGCGCTTATGGCTGCAGATATATTGCTGTATAATGCCAATCTGGTACCGGTCGGAGATGACCAAAAGCAGCATTTGGAAATCACGCGCGATTTAGCTTCAAGGTTCAATCATCGGTTCGGTTCCTATTTCAATATGCCGGAACCGTTCATTCCGGAAGTAGGCGCACGAATTATGTCGCTGGATGATGCTTCTAAAAAGATGAGCAAAAGTAATCCGGTTGAGGGCAGTTATATTGCGATGCTGGATAAGCCGGACCAAATCCGCAAGAAAATCAGTAGAGCTACAACCGATTCCGGGGCCGAAGTGGTCTATGACCCATCCGCTAAACCAGAGGTTAGCAATCTGATGAGTATCTATTCGGAATGTGCTGGGGTGTCCTTGCAGGAAGTACAGGCGCGTTTTGAAGGGAAGATGTACGGGGCATTCAAGAAGGAGCTTGGCGAAGTTGTAGTAGCCGCTCTGGAGCCACTCCAAAACAGATACTACGAAATTCGCCAAACCGGTGAAATCCATGACATTCTGGCCAAGGGAGCAGAGCAGGCACAGAAGACTGCAGCTCAAATACTGGATGGCGTCAAAGACAAGATGGGCTTTCTGGCTCGTAAATAAGCAGGGTTCTTCTTACGAAGGCTTGCGTTTGGATTTGATAATGAATCCCCAGCCTATGTTGAGAATGGAGAGCAGAGCCAGACCGACGGCCAGAAATCCGTTGTAGCTGATGGATATGGCCGAGGCGGTCAGCAGGATGATCGAAGAGACCGCAAACCATAGGGATAAGCCTTTACTCATATGAAAAAAACCTCCAAAGATAAAAATTAAAAAAATACGTATAACGTTGCAAGAAGGAGCCATAATAAGTTTGCAAGCTTGCACTGGAATAACAGACATTCAGTGAAGGGAGATATTTAATATGGCACGCCGCAGCAACAATTTGGTTGTACCTCAAGCAACTGCAGCATTACAACGTTTGAAACTCGAGGCTGCTCAAGAACTAGGCGTAACGATTCCTCAGGACGGTTACTATGGTAACTATACTTCCCGTGAAACAGGATCCCTGGGTGGATACATTACAAAACGTTTGGTACAGCAAGCAGAACAGGCTCTTTCGGGGTCTGGCCGCACGCTGTAATCTCTTTCTCATAACGTGAGTATGGAAGCCCGGAGCGCTATCAATTGCGCTCCGGGCTTTGTATTCATATTAAGGGATCGACACCCATCTTTGCTACATAGACAAATTGTGCCTTAAACAACGGCATAACGTCAAGAATATATCGCTTCCAAATGTCACTGAATTGTCATATAGATGGAACGAATTCCGAAGGATTGCTAAACACTTTTTACTAATGATATGATAAACTTTATAGCGGAGGCAGTACTTCCTCCATAACGACAGATACAAGGAGGAACGTTTACACGTGGATAATCACTTGAGATACCAAGCTCCTTCAGAATCCGCAGCACTTGCCTCGGCAGCGCCTGCACCTCCCGATAAGGCGGGGACTTGGAAAGATTTTATCACGGTAACGAAGCCCGGAATCATCCGGTCAAATTTGATAGCGGCTTTTGCCGGATTTTGGCTAGCATCGCGTTGGGATATCCAATTTGGATTGATGATTATGACACTTCTCGGAACCGTGCTTGTTATGGCTTCGTCCTGTGTTTTCAATAACTATTTCGACAGAGAGCTTGACATGAAGATGGAGCGTACACGGAATCGCTCACTTCCAACCGGACGGCTGACACCAAAGGTTGTTCTTTGGTATGCCATCATTCTTGGGGTCGTTGGACTAGCCATGTTATTCCTGTTCTCAGGGGTATTGGCAGGTATATTCGGAGCAATCGGAATGTTCGTATACGTTGTGGTATACACATTATGGTTAAAGCGTTCATCAACATGGAGCACATCGGTAGGCGCTATTTCCGGAGCGATGCCTCCGGTGATCGGCTATGTGGCCGTGACAGGAACCGTAGATATGGCTGCGGTTTTGCTGTTCGCTCTTCTGTTTCTCTGGCAGCCGCCTCATTTCTGGGCACTGGGCATTCGCCGGGTTGAAGAATATCGTGCAGCGGGCTTTCCGTTATTGCCGGTAGTTAAAGGAATTAAACGCACGAAGTATCAGATGATCCCTTACCTGGTACTGCTTATACCGATCCCCATCCTGATGTACACGTATGGATACGCCGGTATATTCTTTCTGGTTATCGGACTCCTTCTGGCTATTTGGTGGCTTTACGCCGCGCTCCAAGGTTTCCGTGCTAAGGACGATGAAGCTTGGTCCAAAAAAGTATTTATTATCTCCATCAACTACTTGACCTTGAGCCTGATCGTTCTCATACTCAATACCACTTTTTAATAGGTGGAAGGGCTTTAACGCTGAACTAAACCTGGCAAGAACAGGGATTGCCTGAGACGAAGGGAGAACGGGGAAGGTCATGAATGCATTCAAACGTTACAAATGGACTTGGGTACTACTCGCTGTCTGCGTAATAGCAGCTATTTACCTGGTATACAACTCGTTAGGATTCGGAAAAGAAAAGTTTCCAATCGTTCGTGAGGTAGCCGCTTACTCCATGGAGAATGTGGATGGAAAGACGATCACATCGGACGATACCAAGGGCAAAGTTAAGCTCATGTACTTCTATTTCACCAGCTGCCCGGATGTATGCCCGATTACAACACTGGTTCTTTCGCAAATACAGGAAGACTTGAAGAAAGAGGGCATCTTCGGTAAAGAAGTTAACTTCGTGTCCATCTCCTTTGACCCGGAAACCGATACAAAAGAGAAAATCAAGGAGTTCGGGGACCGTTTCTATGCGGATTATAACGGCTGGTACTTCCTTCGTGGAGATCAGGAAGAAACACGGAAGCTGATGCAGGACTCTTTCAAAATCCCGCTGCTCGGCAATAACTCGACGAATTTCACGCATGGCAATTCCATTGCATTGGTTGACCGGAATAACAATATTCGGAAGACCTATAATGCAGCGGATCCGGCCCAAGTGAAGACCGAGGATATTGTGAAGGACATTAAGACCTTAATTAAGGAATAACCTATAGGTAAAACCAAAAGGCGCGCTCTATCGTTAAAGATGGAGGACGCCTTTTTTATTTAAAATAGTGATTTCTGATCTGCGTTGTTAATAGCAGGAGGCGGGTAAATGATGAACTCTTCCAGTCCGGCCTTCTCTAACTGGGCAATCAGGTATTCGTCAGGCGTTCCTTCAACTCCTGCGTATCCCCGGCGCGTATAGATATGTTCGGCATCAGGGAAGATGTCGCGCAGGGCACCGCGAATTTTCTTGCCGGAGCTGTCGTTATCCATAAAAAGATACACCTCTTGATCCTTCACCTGTTTATGAAGGCTTTCCAGCTTGGCGGTGTTTAGCGTTCCAAATGTGCACAGGATGGTTATATCCGATGTCAGCAATCGGCGTAGTCGGCTCCGGTCGTTCTTGCCCTCTACAATGAGGAATATCGGCATCTTTTTTCACCTCTGTCATGATACGGAGATCCTTGGCAGCATTCCCCGGGAAATGATGATCCGCCGTCGAATGATGGTTGTGTCGAATGGTGTATGTATAGTTTAACTTGTTTTTTATCGATCATGCAAAGCGGGCAAAATAAACGGCCATCCGCTGGATGGCCGTAACAAGGTTAATCCATGTATTCTAGTAGAAACAGCTCAAGATGATGACGAGCAGAATATACAATACAAGAACCATCCCTACAGAATTTCCATGGCCTCCTGTATGACAATGTTTATGATGATGAACATGACTCATGATTACTTCACCCCTTGGTTAGATGTACGTGGTCATTTGCCACACTGTATCTTATGTGGTTTTACCCATATGGATTGTGTATTGGCCCATCCTTATCTTTTTGGGCGCTGGCTTAAGACTGGTACAGCTTCCTTAGACGGTTGAGATTGGGGTTTCTGGTGAGACAGCTGTTAAAGGTGCTTCACGATTGCGTTTGGGGAGCAGCAGCAGCACGGTCATCAGCATCAGAAACGCGATAAAATAAGGGGACACCACCGTTCGGAGCTGTCCTGCCGCAATAGGACCTACAAAGGAACCCAGCGACATGGCGATGGATTGCAATGAGAAGACTTTCCCGAGTCTGCCTCCGCCGCTTAGCTCTATGAACAGTGAGGATAATGCCGGAAACAGCAATCCTTTAGCAAGTCCGAGCGCAAACAGGATGACCGTGATCGGTACATGGTCTGCTGCAGCCAGGGCGTAGAAGCAAATAGCGAGCCCCAATACGCCGATGGTCACCCTGATATAGGGCGCATAACGATTGAGAAACAGCATGCTTAATGTGACCAGAGCTCCAAGGCTAATGACGGAGAATAGAAGCCCGGTGGACATAATGCTTGCCAGCCCGCTTTCCCGCAGCGGTATTTCAAAGAACAGGATTCCTTGAGAGCATGCGATAGCAAATGGAATCAGATATAAGCGCAAGCTAAAAGGAAGCCGCGCCGGTGTCCCGCTGTTGATCGGAACAGCCTGCCCTTTATCTCTATCAGCGGCTGACAGAGGCTTCGGGAGACTGAGAAACGCCATCAAGCCGGTGAAAATCAAAAGCCAGCCCAGACTCTGGAATGTACTGGAAAATCCTGCTTTGGCTACAATGAAAGCGCCGGCGGCCGGTGACAAGACAGAGGCAAGAGTGTGGATCACGCCATGACCGGACATATATTTGCCTTGCGTAACAGGATCCCGGGAGAGAGACGCAAGCAGCGCCAAACAGGCCGGTGACAAAAAGGCCAAGACGAAGCCGCTGATCGAGCGGAGCACCAGCAGCTGCCAGGGCAGTTGGACATGAGCCTGGAGCAGCAGGATAACACCAGCAGCGGTTAAGCTGAAAATAATGTAGCGTCTGCTGCCGTGCCGATCGATCAGATTGCCTGCAAGCAGATTGCCAGGCAGATGAGTTAAAGCATAAATGCCCATCATCCAGCCGATAAACGTAGGGGCTGCGCCAAGGGAGATGGCAAAGGGCGTCAGTACTGGATACTGAGCATGCAAATCAAAAAACGCCAGAAACAAAAACATATAGAGCCATAATGCGGTTTTCAATATGGCACCCTCCTATCCGGCAAAAGTTGATATGGTACTACTACTTGTACGTTCGAAAGGGCAAGCTTATACCTTTTTGTGAAAAGACCCGGTTGGCTGACAGCTTTGCGGGGTATCATGTATAATTAATAAGACGGCATGAACCGCCGCTTTTGAAACGATGAACGGGAGTGAATTGAATTGGATACTCAGGTCTGGATTGAATTTCTTAAACAAAACTGGCTGGTCATTGCCATCGCCTTAATTATCTTGTTTATTGTGCTGAATGTGGTGAGAACCGTCATTAAGTGGGCGCTAGCCGTACTCATCATCGTGGGATTGTTGGTGTATAGCGGAATTTCCCTGGATAAAATCGGCGAGGTTGTAACTACGGTGAAGGAAGAAACGGTGGACACGATAAAAAAAGAAGCGCTGAACATGATGATGAAAGAAGCGAAGGAAGCAAAATATACTTCGAATGGGGACGGTACCTACTCCATTAAAGCTCCTAATCTGGAGCTGAAAGGAAGTGACGGTTCCGAAGAGGTTGAAGTCACTTTCCGCGGTGTTTCGGTAGGAAAGTGGGATATCAACGATACGATTCAGAGCTTTATCGATGATGCCAAGAGCAATACGGCCTCTAAATAAAAAAAATGAAACGCAATCGGAAGCGAATGTACGAGGGCGGCAGCGTTTTTAGTGCTGCAGCTCGCTTACATCGGTTGACAAGACATCATGGGGAGAGGAGGGGATACCGTTGATGTCGGCATGGAAGGATAGTGTGCTGAGTGGGAACGGAATCACCATCTTGCTGCTGCTGATTGTGGTTTTTTCACTATTGCAGGGATGGAGTCGCGGAGCCTCCCGGTCAGCCGGGAAGCTTGTTTTTTTTCTGGGGGATGCGGTGCTGCGCTTGGTCGGGCTTGCGATCTCCGTTCCTTTTACATTATGGTTATCACCCAAGGCAGGCGATTGGCTAGGGACGGCCTCCAGTTTACCGAATCGGGAGCTGCGCTTCTGGGAACAGATTTATTATACAGCCGTAAAATCGCTGGCGGATTTCCCGCTGCTCCGGTTTGCGGTGCTGTTTATGTTAAGCTACGCCCTTATCGTATTTATGCTGCGTCTGCTCGTTTCCCTGATCATGGGAGGCAGGCTGGGACTCTTCGGAACGAGAAAAGATACGTCGGCATCGCTGCTGAGCCGGCTAACAGGCGCGGGAATTGGCGTCATCATGGGTGCTGCCCGGAGCATTATTGTTATTGCGATCTTATTCATCTACGTCAGTCTAAATCCCGACCACGGCTTCAGCCGGTACGTTGAGGCTTCACCGGTTTATCAGCAGGGAGCGAGGGCTGTGATAGAACCTTTGTCGGGTTCTCTCGTCCGCGAGAAGCTGCCGGTCTTTACCCAATCGGTTCAAGAAGAATTGAATGGGATCATTCAGCGGAAGTATGAGGTCATCGACCACAAGATTCCCGAGGGCATTGAGCAGACGGCAGCCCATATCGTGAAAGGTGCGTCAACCGATGAAGAGAAAGCCCGAAAGCTCTATGATTGGGTTGGCAGCAGAATAGCGTATGATCACGACAAAGTGACATTGTATGAAGAGCAGCGGATATGGAAAGAGCAGACACCGCAGGATACGTACGAAACAAGGTTAGGCGTGTGCATTGATTATGCTCGGCTGTATGCCATGATGGCCCGGTCTCAGGATCTGAAAGTTCGGGTCGTAACTGGCAGGGGATATAATGGTCAAGGCGGTTATGGTCCCCACGCCTGGAATGAGGTCTACTTGAGCGAAGAGAAGCGATGGATACCGCTGGACCCGACCTGGGCACAGAGCGGCAACTGGTTTAATCCGCCGCGCTTCAATGAGACACATATAAAAGAACAAGTGTTTTGATAGATGTGTTGGGATACGGAGGAGAAGGGCGGACTTTGAGCAAGGGAAGTTCGCCCTTGCCCGTAGGAGGAGCCTTCCAGATGAAGTGGGGGGGCGTTTATGTTAATATGGGTTTATGTGATTGTGGATAAAGGGGAGAAGCATACGTGAAAGGGTTTAGGCCGGATAAGCGCAAACAAGAAGAACGAGATGCCGGCAGTCAGTTTAACTTGCGGGTTAATCTATTTTTTTTCAGCACTTTTATCATATTCTGTGTCGTTATTATACGTCTTGCTATACTGCAGTTCGTTGAAGGGCCTGAGCTAAAAGAGCTCGAAACCGGTGGGCAGGTTAAAAATTTCCCGCTTCAGCCGATCCGGGGCAGCATCATCGATGCTTCCGGTACGCCGCTTGCATACTCAACACCCTCCCAAGCACTGTATTTAACGCTGTTAAAGGATTACAGTTCATCCGAACGAGGGAAGAAGAACCGTCCGGAGATCGAAAAGCTGGCCGAGGAAATGGTCAAGGTCTTCGAACAATATGGTGATCCAAAAGCCGAAAAGTTGACAGTGGATGATGTGATCAAAGCGATGGACCTGGAATTCAACAAGCAGCCGGGTTATGAGCCGAGACGCATTAAGGCAGATCTTTCGACTAAAGAAGTGGCTTACTTCATGGAGCATAAGAACGAGTATCCTGGAATAGAGGTTGTTGAAGAAAGCCAGCGTCAATATAACCAGGATAAAATTGCCGTTCAAACGATTGGTTATTTGAAAGAGTTCCGCGGAATTAAGACACTGGAAAAATATAAAGAGATTGATGAGCAGAACAAGAAGCAAAAAGATCCGGGACTTATCTACACGGAGCAGGAGAAGGTCGGTGTAGACGGACTCGAAATGATGTTCCAGGATGAGCTGCGCGGCAAGAACGGATATATCGGGATTCCGATTAATCCGCAGAACATGGCGGACGGGGTGCCGACCATGATTGCCCCGGAGAAGGGCTACAATATTCATACGACGATTCATAAGGATATTCAGAAGGTTACGCAGCAGGCGATCATTGATCAGCTGAAATGGCTTCACGCCAATACGGTTTCCGGTAAAACGCATCCGAATGCGCAAACGGGTTATGCCGTAGCGATGGAGGTGGATACCGGGAATATTGTCGCCATGGCCAGCATGCCGGATTATGATCCGAATGTATGGGAGAATGGGACCGATGATTGGGAATCGGTCATGAAGTATTATGGCAACGGAACGATTTCTCCATATAGTTCCGGTCGATCCGGCAACAATCTGGAATCGGTCGTGCTGCTCGGTTCCACCATGAAGCCTTTGACAGTATTGATTGGACTTAATGAAAAATTGTTCGGGCCGAACGATTATTATTATGATGGCGGTGCAGCATTCTTCGGTAAGGATAATACGAGAGTCCGGAACTCGGGCGGTAGAGCCTACGGATCTCTGAATGCGAGACAAGCGATTGAGCATTCCTCCAACGCCTTTATGGTTGACTGGATCGGAGAACGACTGTATAACAAATACGGCTCCGAATCCGTTGAAAAATGGGATGAATACATGAAGGAATTCGGGCTTGGGGTATCTACCGAATCCGGTCTGCCGAAGGAGCATAAAGGAATCATCGAGTATACCAATATCGAGCAGGCGGGAAGTTATCTGGCTGCCATGGCATACGCTTCATTCGGACAGTCCGGTAAATATACGACGCTCCAATTGGCGCAGTATGCCAGCACGCTTGCCAATCGGGGAGAACGCATTCGGCCGCAGCTTGCGAGCAAGATTGTAGATCAGGACGGCAATGTGATTAAGGAATTCAAACGCGAGGTATTGAATAAAGCGGAATTCCCGCAGCAGTACTGGAATGAAGTCATTGCAGGGATGAATACGCAGGGGCTCCGAGCTTTTGAAGATTTTAAATATGATTTTGCACGGAAAACAGGAACATCCGAGCAAGATATTTATAAAAACGGTTCTCGGATCAGGGTGGAAAACGGGGTGTTCATCGCTTTTGCACCACGGCAAAATCCGAAGCTGGCCGTCGCCGTCGTCATACCGGAAGCAGGCTTTGGTTCCCAGAGTGCCGCGCCGGTTGCCCGCAAAATTTTCGATGCTTATGACGAAATTTACGGACTCGACGGTACGCCTCACCCTAAAAATACTGAGGGCGAGAATGAGGATGGAAATTCAAATCAATAATAATAAGCAGCAAAACGGCAGCCAAGAGCCCTCAATGGGTTGGCTGCCGTTTTTTATCCGTTACACATGGGCGTCAGGGGGCTTTGTCCGCTACCAGATTCAGGACGATGTTAAACTCCAGCAGCGCTTTGAGGCCGCAGAGCACCATGGTGTATCCTCCCATGGAATCAATAGCTCCCTGCACCATTTCATCCGCACTGCCTGTAAATCCGGAATGGGTAATGGCAACGAAGGTCTCATGATCGCCCCGTGGCGTGAATGTCCATTCGGTTTGGGTCCGGTCTGAAGACTCGATCGTGATGCGGCGATTCACTTCAATATGTTGAACGTACACGTCATCATGTACCCCATACATCTCCCAATCCCAGCGGATATGACGGCCTTCCTCAAGCTTGCCGCTGCTTTTGGTAAACCAGAACTTGGTTGTAATCTCAGGGTCGATGAAAGCCTCGAATACCTGGGCTACCGGTCTTCGAATGAGCATCTCTGCCGTCACGACGGGGTTCTCATTAGGTTTGGTCATATGATTTTATGACTCCTTTCAGGGTTGTTTTCAGTAAATATCGTAGCACAAAGGAAGTCATATTCTTTCTTTCACATTGCTTATTTATTTCAAGGGTCGTGTGATTGGTTCGAGCGCGTGGGGAAATCCTCATTGTGGCTAGGCTTTATCTCAGTTTTGGCCTGTTAGGTGGCTGCTATTCATGGGGGGATGTTTTGACACCCTGCCTTTTGTGGTAAAATGTCGTTATGTTTGCTGATGATTCGTAAGGGGGTTAATACCATGAAATATAAATATCGGTTGTTGGCACTGGATATGGACGGTACGCTGCTGCGGGACGATCATGAGGTGTCGGAGGAAACGGTGAAGTGGATCAAGGAAGCGGTACGGCACGGCATTCACGTCTGCCTCTCGACAGGTCGTCCGTTTCAGGATGCCTATCCGTATGCCAAACAGCTTGAACTGACGACACCGATGGTAACGGTGAACGGCGGCGAGGTATGGCGTGCGCCATATGAATTGCACCGCCGAGCGCTGCTCGACAGCAAGCTCGTGGAGGAAATGCACGCACTAGCAATTGAAACCGGGTCATGGTTCTGGGCGTATTCAGTAGAAAGATTATATAACTCTGAGAATTGGATCGGCGATGTCGCGAATCAGGAGTGGCTGAAGTTTGGTTACAACACGAATGATCATGAGGTACGCCACAACATTCTGATGCGCCTGCAGGATATGGGAGGACTGGAGATCACGAACTCCTCGCCGGATAACCTGGAAATCAATCCGCAGGGCGTTAACAAAGCGACCGGAATCGGACAGGTGTGCGAGCTGCTCGGAATTAGCATGTCCGAAGTCGTAGCCGTAGGTGACAGCCTGAACGACCTGGCTGTGATTCAGCAGGCCGGACTCGGCGTGGCTATGGGCAATGCCCAGCAGACGGTTAAGGATGAAGCTGACCTTGTGGTTTCCAGCAATAATGAGGACGGCATCGTTGAGGTCATCAGGGATCATATTTTGATCGAAGGGTGAGATGTTGATGGACATATTGGGCTGGATTATTGTCATCGCTCTGTTTATCATTGGGATGGCCGGGGCGATTTACCCTATTCTGCCGGGGGTTATCGCCATTTACCTGGCGCTGTTTGTTTACGGCTGGTTCTTTACATTTGAGCATTACAATGCATGGTTCTGGATTATTCAGACGATCATTCTAGTAGTGCTCTTCATTGCCGATTATGCGGTTAACGCCTGGGGTGTTAAGAAGCTCGGCGGTTCCAAAGCCTCGATATGGGGCAGCACCATCGGACTGATTATCGGACCGTTCGTTATTCCCGCTTTTGGATTGATAATTGGACCATTCCTCGGGGCATTTCTGGGTGAAATGCTGGCAGGCTCGGGACCAAGCAAATCCATGAAGGTTGGTTTCGGATCGGTCATTGGCTTGTTCAGCAGCATTGTGGTGAAGATTATTTTACAGCTCGCGATGATTATTATTTTCTTCATTTGGGTTTTCTAATAGACGCTTAGGAATCGCTGTAAGAGGCGCTTTGGAGGAGAAAGAAGGGTACGGTTTTGTCAAAGAAAGAGTCATTTATTAAAGGCACGATCATCTTGGCCGCTGCAGCGCTGGTAGCCCGCGTGCTGGGTCTTGTCCAGCGGGTGCCGCTGGAGCATATGCTGAACGATATAGGGGACGCTTCATTTACGATCGCCAATAACGTATATTTAATGCTGTTAACGGTAGCAACGGCAGGCATTCCCAGCACGCTCAGCAAAATGGTATCCGAGCGTCATGCTTTGAATAAGCCTGCGGAGGCTCGGCGTGTCTATCATGCTGCACTTATTTTTGCCGGGGTAGCGGGTATTGTCATGACGCTGCTGCTATATTTTGGAGCTCCTTATTATGCTACCCATATTTCTAAGCAGCCGGAGGCAGCCGCGGCCATTCAGGCACTCGCCCCAGCGCTTCTGCTGTTTCCGGCCATTGCGATGATGCGAGGATACTTCCAGGGACGTAATAACATGACAGCTGGCGGCATATCTCAGATCATCGAGCAGATTGCACGGGTTCTGACAGCCATCGGCTTGGCCTATGTGCTGCTGCGGATGGGATACGACGATACCTGGATTGCGGCCGGAGCTTCCTTCGGTGGCGTACTCGGCAGTATCGGCGCGTTTGCAGTCATGCTGTACTTCACGGTTAAACTTCGCCGAAGCGATCGTGAGCTCAAGATGCCGGCGGCGGACCGTTCCATTCCGCTTGGCGGGATATACCGGGATATATTCACGCTGTCCATACCGATTGTGCTGTCTTCCCTGGCAGTTCCGGCTGTTAACTTCATTGACAGTTCTATAGTGAAGCCGCTGTTGATCGGGCAGATTGGTTTGGATCAGGCGACAGCAGCCCTCGCGGTGTTGGGAAACCGGGCTCAAAGCGTGGCGGGGATTCCGCCGATTCTAGCCATTGCCCTCAGCACCTCGCTTATTCCGATCATCTCTGCGGCTTTTGCGAAGAAGGACCAGGAGCATTTGGAACAGCAAGTATCGCTGGCTATGCGTATAGCCATATTGACGGGGATGCCGATGGTGATTGCGCTATGCGTGGCATCCTATTCCATTAATGGATTGCTGTTTAGTTCCTTGGGCGGCAGCGGGATTATTGGATTTCTGACGTTCGGTACGATTTTCCAGATCACGATGATGACTACAAATTCCATTCTTCTTGGAATCGGCAAGGCCAAACTCTCGATGATTCACGTGATGATCGGGGTTGCAATTAAGCTTGCAGCCAGCTTCCTGCTTGCTCCGTTCTTTGGGATCTACGGGATCATAGGGAGCACGGCGCTCTGTTTCCTTGTTATTACGATACTGAATATAAGATCGATTAAAGCGATTGTATCCTTCTCCATCCTGGGCAAACGCTGGACGGGCTTCTTGTTGACGGTGATTGCCGCCGGGGGAATTGGATATGGCCTCAATCTGGCCGGTATTCAAATGGTTGATATCATGCCGGCACGGTTGGCCTTCCTGCTGACTTGCCTGGTTGTAGGCGTGGCCGTGGTCATTATATATCTTGTCCTGCTGGTGGTGTTTGGCGTATTGCGGCAATCGGAGCTGAGCAGTTACCCGCGCATTTTGCAGAAAGTGTTCCGTCCGCTTATGAGACTGCAGCCTGCACGTATGCGGAAGCGGGGATAAAAACATATACTTAGTTTCACTTATCGTGTGAATAGAACCGAATGGAGACCATCCTTGTAGTATCGGGACGGTCTCTTTATTTTAATGCCGATGGAACTGATCAGACACATCATGCACGATGGAGGTTTTCTCCAGAGCGGCCCGATGGGCATGGGTGATATCCGGCAGCAGCGGCCGTAACGGTTTACGAATATGCCTAAACATCGCCCGGCCCTGATACCAGTCGTACCGGGGAATCGGCTCGGGGGTCTCATCCTCCCAGATCTCTTCAAGATAAGGGCTGTACAGACGCTGGCCATCGGGCAGCCATTCTGATGTGATGAGGTCAGATCCCGCGTGGCCATGATTCATGGCTTGCTCAAGCGTCGGCGTAAATAAGGCCGGCCAATATTCGGCGCGCGATCCCTGATGCTTGGTGGATCGTGCGAATGCCAGCACCTCGCGGTATATCTCCTCATACCCAAACAATAAAGCATACAGCGAACGGCCTGCCTTGATCCGAATGGACAGGTCGTCAAACTTGGGTAAGGTAAGTCCAGCCAGCGGCCTGGCTGGGGATAAGGGCTTCTGGGCAGGGCTTTCGCCCGACTCTGTTCGATGGACTTGACCCAGCGGAAACACGATTTGATTCAACCGGGTCAGCTCATGCATCCGAAAGAAGGGATCCTGTAGAATATGCTGTAGGTAAAAAGGGTGTCTCGCCACACGCCCCTCAATATAGTTCTGCTCATTAATGATCAGGGCTACCGTAAGCAGCGAACTGCTCTGATCATGCCAGAACTGCTCCCAGAACGGTGTCATGAACGCTGAAACATGAAAGTGGGGGAGCAAATGAAATAGGGGCTTACCTTTTTTTCGACTGTGTATATAGAGCAGCAGCTGGGGATAGGCGTCCTGGAAGATCAGTGCATTGCAGCGCTCCAGGAAGCGATACAGGTTGTTCTTAAATGTCGGATTCATAAGATCCGACATCAATCCACCCTTCAGATCACTCATATTCCACCCGGCATTACGCGATACCATGTGGGCCAGAAAGGCCCAATGCAGCTCAGGTTGTGATACATAGCAGTCCCAATAGGCTTGCGTACGGGTCACGTTACTTCGGTTGGCTGCAGCTGTGGCCTCTTGAATATGATGACTCAACTCCTGCTCTTCTGGAGATAGCTGAACCTCTGGACCGGTCTCATGAATCCGAATATCGCTATACCCTTGCATGGAAGGGAGCGGAAACGGGGAAACGCTCTGCTGCAGATAGGGATGGGAGGAGAGGATATCCTTGAGCTGCCTGCGAATCGTTCTAACGGCTGTGTAGTCCCAACGCAATTCGTTTCTGCTTGTCCGGAGCTTTAAGGAGAATCGCCACGATGCGATCATCCCCGACCATGATTCGCTCAGGGCTTGCGGAATAGCTGCCGTCCATGACCATACATCCTTGCCCCGGTTTTTATTATCATTGACTCCATTCGAGTGCATTCGGGGGTCACCTGCACTTTCTGATGGTTAATCCCAGCCTGTGAGCATCATAATGTCAGTATGCTCTAAAATTTGACTTCCACTCAACATTTTGATTCACTAAGGGTGAAGGAACTCGACGTAAAGGGGAGATAATCAATGGAAAAAATCACTTCAGAAGCAGAATTTCAGGTTGCAATCCAGTCTCCGCGACTGACTGTTGCCGTATTTAAAGCAGACTGGTGCGGCGATTGCAAGTTTATCGATCCATTCATGCCGGAGGTTGAGACAAAGTTCTCAAACCAATTGACTCTGGTTGAGGTTGACGTCGATGCTGTCGGTGACGTGAGTCAGCAGCAAAATATTATGGGTATCCCTAGCTTTGTTGCATACTCCGATGGACGCGAGTTGGTTCGCTACGTTAACAAACTCCGCAAATCGCGCCAGGAGATTGAAGATTTCCTGCAGCGTGCCGTGGACGTATACAGTACGATTCATAAGTAAGAGTGACTATAGCACCGCCGCCTTGATCTATAACTGGCGGCGGTGTTGTTTTACATATCAGTTAGAGGTAGGGTGAAGAAGTCAAGTACCTGTATCATGAAGGTTTTTCTCATTTTTGAACATTTTGTCACAATCGCTCAAGTGACCGTAGCGGCAGAATCAGGTATAATGAAATGTGGACTGTGTACGATGCGATCCCGTAAAGGTTTAAATAGTGAATGATTATGAGCAGCAGGTGAGATAAGTGAATGATAAACAATTAAAATGGCTGAGTTACATAACATGCTTAATTATGTTCTTCGCGACGTTCGGAGGCATGGTTGTGACAAAGACGGGCTCGGGACTCGGTTGCGGCCAGGAGTGGCCGCTGTGCAACGGTAAATTTGTTCCCGCTTACACGGTATCCTCCATGATTGAGTATTCCCACCGGGCTGTCAGCGGAATGGCGGGGTTGGCCGCGCTGGCTTCGCTGATTGCGTTCTGGAAGTACAAGCGGGATCGCCGGGATTTGATGGCTTATGTTATCGGGACCTCGGTATTCGTTGTAGTGCAGGCGATCATGGGTGCGCTTGCGGTGGTTAAACCTCAATCGGCTGCGATTATGGCGCTGCATTTTGGCTTCTCGCTGATTGCGTTTGCTAGCTCCGTCATGCTGGCTCTGGGTATGCGGCGGGTAGAACAGGCGAAGGGGCCCGTAGACTTGGAACGTCTACCTCGGGTAAGCAAGGGTTTCCGTAATTTAGTCTGGGGCACAACCCTGTATAGCTATATCGTCGTTTATATTGGTGCATTCGTCAGCCACACCGATTCTAGAGAAGGTTGCTCGGGCTGGCCGCTGTGTAACGGGGAAGTGATCCCGGAGCTCGGCGGTGGAGTCGGCATTGCCTTTATGCACCGGGTGGCAGCGCTTCTGCTGCTGATCGTGGTTGCGGTAATGGGGCATTTTGCATATTGGCGGAACCGCGACAACCGGGAGATACAGATGCTGGGCATTTCGGCAACCGTGCTCTGCTTGCTGCAAGTGTTTAGCGGTGCCCTCATTATGGCAACGATGCATAACGAGGAAGTTTACGTATTCTCCGCGCTGGGACATACACTGCTGATCGCGGCCTTATTCGGCGTACTCTGTTATTTAAGTGTCAGGGTATGGCAGCTCAGCAAGCCGGTTAAAGCCGAAATGCGGCCGGATCATAGCATGTCTCGTGAAAAAATTGTATAAAAAAGAAGCGAAAATCATTAAACGAAAAGATCGAATTTAAGGCAACGTCGTTTATGCAAAGTCCCCGAACCAGCGTTCGAGGGCTTTGTTGTATAGTGAGGAGGGAAGTGGATGATAGCCAAACCTTCCGCTCGACCTGTCCGATATCAAGGAGACGCTGGAAGCAGTATTGAAAAGGTTTGATCCCGCAACGGATTAGTTTATATTTATTAAGATTGACGAAGGCGATATCCCGGGGATATCTCAAGTCGCTCCATTCTGTGGGGGTTGTCTGGTCGTTTCGGGGACATCCTATAAGAACAATCCTCTGGTCATTGAAACACGAATGAAATCGGGATACCCGGGATGAGTTGTTCCCGCGTGAGGATATCGTGAAGACGGTTAAACGCGGTGGAATCACTATTTCGATAAATAGCGGTCCAAGAATGAAGATTAATTTGATGACTCGAGGGGGTAACGCCATGCTTCGTATGTTACTTGGGGAACAGCCCCGGCACAATAACGGACTGCTTGAGGAAGCCATCGAATCGATGGTCAAGACAACCCGGCTGCTGCAGAAGGAAATGGAGGAAAATCAGGATCCGACGCATGACTTTCGCAAGCTTGAGATTTGGACCCGGGGGTTGATCGTTTCCCTGGATGAGCTGGAACAGAGCTGGAATGCGGCAAGGCATTTCAGTCAATCGGTCAAATCGGGTTACATCGATGACATGTCGATTCAGGAGCAAGGGGAATATCAACGATATGTGTATTTTTACAAAAACGGCTTCATACGGGTATTCTCGATCCTTGACAAGCTGGGGACGGTGTTGAACGATTTGTACGATCTTCATACCTCCAAGGTGAAGGCGCATTTCTCTTATTTTACGGTCCTGCGGCAGTTTAAATTCCTGAAAGCCCACGGAGAGCTGGCCAAAGAGCTGGAAGCGATCAAGGAGCGTTACAAAACGCCGCTGAACTCGCTCCGGAAACGGCGCAACGCCGAAATCCATTACATGAATTCCGAGATGCAGGATGATTTATGGCAGCGTCATCAAGGGCTGTCGGACAAGATCGAGCTGGAGGATATCGATCAGCACCTGGACGATCTCAAACAAGGTGTCGATATGGTATGCCGGAGTCTGGCGGCCTCTTATAAATATACGAACGAGCTTTGGGGGAAAAATGGAGTCAGGGCTTAGGCACAAAATCGCCATGAAATTCCTTTTGACAAAAACCTGAAAAGAATCTATACTAACTATTGCATTCATTAAATGTTATTAAATCAGATCAAATTAATCGGAAAAATTTCATATCGATGTTTTCTTATCGAGAGAGGCGGAGGGACAGGCCCGATGAAGCCCGGCAACCGACTCCAGCGTGTAATTGCTTAACGCAGTGACGCTTGGAGTGACATGGTGCTAATTCCTTCAAAGCTACAGGATATCCCTTGGCTTTGACAGATGAGAAAAGGCGTTGACTTTTACGTAAAGAGGGCCCTTTTTGATTCTACAAAAAGAGGCTCTTTTCTTTTGGGTAAATAGATATGAAGCTACGGAAAAAGGAGGATTATCGGATTGATTGAGCTCAAGCAATTGACGAAGCAGTACGGAAAAGCGGGAACCTTAACCACTGCGTTGTCCGAATTGGATTTGTCGATTGAAAAAGGAGAAATCTTCGGAGTCATCGGACACTCCGGTGCAGGTAAAAGTACATTGATCCGCTGTATCAATTTGTTGGAGCGTCCCACCTCGGGCGAGGTGTGGGTGAACGGGAAGAACTTAACGTCGCTTGGCAAGAAGCAGCTTCAGACGGAACGCCGCAAAATCGGCATGATTTTTCAGCACTTTAACTTGTTATCTTCCGCGACGGTGTACGATAACATTGCGTTTCCGCTGCGTCTGATCAAGACACCAAAGGCTGAAATGGAACGCAAGGTATCCGAACTGTTGGCTTTGGTCGGCTTGGAGGCGCATCGGGACAAATACCCGTCCCAGCTATCAGGCGGGCAGAAGCAGCGGGTCGGCATAGCCAGAGCGCTCGCAAGCGATCCCGAAGTGCTGCTGTGCGACGAGGCCACTTCGGCGCTTGACCCGCAGACGACCGATTCGATCCTGCGCCTGCTGCTGGACATTAATAAAAAGTTTCATCTGACGATCGTGCTGATTACCCATGAGATGCATGTGATTCAGAGCATATGCGACCGGGTCGCCGTCATTCATCAGGGCGGCATTGTGGAGCAAGGGCCGGTAACGGAAGTGTTCCTGAAGCCGAAACATGAAGTAACCCAGGAATTTATCCGCCAGGAGATGGACAGCGGCGAAGCGCTGCGGCTGGCCATTCAGGGCCAGGCGAACGGACCTTCGAGGGCGGTGCAGATTACGTTCCTTGGATCGAAAACGTACGAATCGATTCTGTCCCATACCGTTCATGAGACGGGCGTGAATTTTGCAATTCTGCAGGGCACGATCTCCACGATCAAAGAAACGCCGTATGGCCAGCTCATCGTCCGTTTCGAAGGGGAAGAGCGTGCCATAGAAGACACGATCCGGAAGCTGCTGGAACAAGGATTAGACGTGGAGGTGATTCATTAATGTTCGGGCTTGATTTTACCCAGATCGACTGGAAAGAGATATGGACGGCAACATTGGATACCCTTCGGATGCTGGGGGCTTCGGCATTGTTCAGTTTCATCATCGGACTGCCGGTTGGCGTGCTGCTCTACATGGCTGCAAGATCTACATCCGGTTTGGTGCGCTTCGGTTACACGATCCTGTCGTTCATTGTGAACATCCTGCGTTCGGTTCCGTTCATTATTCTGATCGTTGCGATGATCCCGATTACGAAGTCGCTCGTAGGTGTTTCGTACGGCGTGCTGGGAACCATTCCGCCGCTCGTGATCGGCGCTGCGCCATTCTTCGCTAGGCTCGTAGAAACGGCTTTGAATGAAGTGGATAAAGGCGTGATTGAAGCGGCTCATGCCATGGGCTCCTCGACAAGCCAAATCGTATGGAGGGTTCTCCTCCCGGAGGCTCGTCCGGGCTTGCTGGCTGGGATGACCATCACGATTGTAACCCTGGTATCGTATACCGCGATGTCCGGTCAAGTCGGCGGAGGCGGTTTAGGAGATTTGGCCATCAAGTATGGGTATTACCGTTATGAGACCGAGATCATGATTCTGGCCGTCGTATTAATGATTGTGCTGGTACAGCTGCTGCAAATGGCAGGAGATCGTCTGGTCCGACATTTTACAAGAAAATAACGGGATGGATGAGGCATCAAGGAAGACAATATAAAAAATAATATATTTTCGGAGGGAGCGTTTTTAGAATGAAAAAATGGACATTGGCATTGATCAGTTTGACATTGGTTACGGTGCTGGCTGCGTGCGGCAGCAAGCCTGCGGATAAAGCAGCTGAGCCAGGGGGAACAACAGGAGGCGGCACTCAAGAGACCGTAACCTTGAAAGTAGGCGCTTCGCCTTCACCTCACGCCAAAATTTTGGAGCATGTTAAACCAGCGCTTGAAAAAGAGGGCGTGAACCTGGAAATCGTGGAATTCACGGATTATGTTTTGCCAAATACGCAAGTGGACTCCAAAGAAATCGACGCGAATTTCTTCCAGCACAAGCCTTACCTGGATAACGAAATCAAAGAGCGTAAATTGAATCTTGAATCCGTGATCGCGGTGCATGTGGAGCCGCTGGGTGCTTACTCCAAAACCATTAAATCTGCGGATGAGCTGAAGGATGGAGCGGTTGTGGCGATCCCGAATGATCCTTCGAATGCAGGCCGTGCGTTGACTCTGCTGTCCAAGAATGGCGTAATTAAGCTGCAAGATGAAACCAAGCTTGAAGCTACCGCTAAGGATATCGTGGAAAATCCGAAGAACCTGGAGTTCAAGGAAGTTGAAGCCGCCATGCTGCCGCGTATGCTGGATGAGCTGGATCTGGCTGTCATTAACACGAACTACGCGCTTGAAGCGGGACTGGACCCAACAAAGGATGCACTCTTTATCGAAGACAAAGAGAACCCTTATGCCAACCTGCTGGTAGCTCGCCCGGATAACAAGGACTCCGACGCCATTCAAAAATTGGCCAAAGCGCTGACTTCCGAGGACGTGAAGACCTTTATCGAAGAAGAGTACAAAGGTGCTGTCATTCCGGCATTCTAATTCGAGCCAAAGGCTCGATGATGCTGTAGATTAGTTCATCGTATCCGTGAAGAGAGGGCATTATCCAAAAGACCGTGGGTCTTTATGGATAAGTCCTTTCTTTTTTTTGTGTGGCGGCCATCTATGCCGGGTTGCAAGTTGTTAGGCTTTATCAAATCTTTTATACTGAAGGAAGGATATCCATCTGAGGAGGGAAAGCCTTGAAGGGAAAAGTGGCGCTGATTACAGGCAGTGCGACAGGTTTGGGGAAAATGACGGCGCTGTCGTTAGCTCGGCAGGGATGTCATTTGGCTATAAATTATGTAAACAGCAAGGATGAAGCGGAGGCGCTCTCCCGTGAAATCGAGGGGTTTGGCGTGAAGTCTATTGCGATTAAAGCCGATATCGCCAGCGAGCGTGAGCTGTATTCATTGGTGGATCAGACGGAGGAGCAGCTGGGAAGCGTCGATATCCTGGTGAACAACGCAGGCCCTTTCATTCGGGAGCGTCGTCTGTTCTCAGAGTACAGCCGGGACGAAATCGTCCATATGGTGAATGGCAATTTAACCGGCGTCATGCTGCTGGACCACCGCGTTCTGCCTGCCATGCGGGAGAAGAAGTGGGGACGCATCATCCACTTTGGATTCGGACATGCGGGAGAAGCCCGCGCGTGGCCTCAGCGTTCAGCCTACGCGGCTGCTAAAGTGGGCCTGGTCTCCTTTACGAAGACGCTTGCGGTGGAAGAAGCACCGTATGGAATCACCGTGAATATGATCTGTCCTGGGGACATCCGCGGAGCCAATAAAGAGAAGACCATCGATGAAGTTTCGGGCATTCAAGATGGGCTGACCCCGCGCGGACGATCGGGAAGCGGGGAGGACATCGCCAGGGTGATCGAATATTTATGCCTGGATAATTCGGATTTCATTACTGGCAATATCATGGATATATCCGGTGGGCTGGACCCGATCCGCCCGTTGATTAAGCCGGAATAACATACAACCCCACAACAAAGTGGAGTCTATGCTTCGATGCTTATTCCCAATACTTGCTGACCCCAAAACATATAAATGCGATTAAAGAATGGCTTACGCTTCGCTGAAAACTTATTCATTCTTTTATCTCAAAAAAAGAGTCTTGGTTCCACGAGGGAAACCAAGACTCTTTATAGTTAAAGAAGATTTAGAATACTTGAACTACTTCTTGAATGCCTTCTACTTCTTCAACCAGGGCGCGTTCAATCCCTGCCTTCAGAGTAATGGTGGAGCTAGGGCAGCTACCGCATGCACCCATCAATTTCAGCTTAACGATGCCGTCTTCAACGTCAACCAGTTCCACGTCACCGCCGTCGCGCTGCAGGAACGGACGAAGTTTATCAAGCACTTCAGCCACTTCATCATATACAGTGGTTTGCGTGTTTTCACTCATCTTGTTCAACTCCTTTCCTCCCTATATTATAGTACATAAACCGGCAAAATAAAATGCCAATCTTAAGGCAGGTCTAATCACAATGTCCATAATCATTGAGTTTTGCACAAGCAATTCCTATTTTGGCACGGATAAAGTTCTACAGACGCTTGAAGCCAAGTATGATTGTCAAGTCATCGAATACGGCTGCCTGACCAGCTGCGGCCAGTGCTATCTGATGCCCTTCGCTTATGTGGATGGCGAATGGGTCGAGGCTCCCACGGCTGAAGAACTGCTTGACGTTGTCATAGCCAAACTGGAAAGCTTTCAGGACAGCGAAGAGGAAAGCTGACCCTGATTCCTGGCATATTCCTTCCGTAAGGATCTACAAAGCGCCTGCAGCCTGCTCAGTGCTAGTAGTGACGCTTGGATTTCCAGAGAACGCCGCTCTTCAGTATCCTTGGTACCCGGCCCAGAACCGAGGTGCTGCCCATGAGTCCAAAGCCTGCATGTTTGCCGAGGGAACCGAGGGTTCCCTTGAGCTTCAGCGGAGATACCTTTGGCGTATCATCCCGCCATAAAGCTTTCATGACATGTCCCACTTGCTCGGCTTGAGCCCCAGCGGCTTGGGCGCTTGGGACGAACGGGAGGCTGGCGCAGTCGCCGATCACGTACACTTCCGGATGGGAAGGAACCTGATACCACTCGTTCAGCATAATGCGTCCGCTGCGGTCTTTTGGCAGATCCAGATCCTGTACGACCTTTACGGGCTGAATACCCGCCGTCCATACAGCCAGGTCGGTTGCGATTGGCACATCCAGATTGTACACGGCGTCCTTCTCAACTCGGGATACGGAAACGCCGCTGTGGATGTCCACATGGTGTTCCTCAAACCAGCGATGAATATAAGCAGACAAACGGTTAGGAAAAGAAGAAAGTACCCGTTGTCCTCGGTCCAAGATGGCGATATTAAGGTCAGGCCGGCTTTCACGAAGATCGGCAGCGAGCTCGATGCCGCTTAAGCCTCCGCCAATGATATGAACATGACCATAAGGTCTGAGGTTGTTCAGGTGCAGATAGGTTTCCCGGGATGCAGAGAAAGATTGCAGGCTGAACGTGAATTCTTCAGCACCCGGTACTCCATGATAACGGTCCGTACATCCCAGAGCAATGGCGAGTTGATCGTATTCCACGGGATCGTTGTTCGTCAGGTTAACAAGCCTCTTCTCTAGATCAATGGATGTGACTTCACCATATACAATTTGGAGGCGGTCATACACCGGGAATTTAACACGAACGGCGGTATCGGCCACGGTGCCTGCTGCCAGCGCGTAATATTCGGTTTTGAGTCCTTGGTATGGCATGCGGTCGATGAGCACGACCTCCACGTCCGGAGGAAGATAGCCGCTGAATAATTCTTGAATTAGGGCAAGACCACCATAGCCTCCGCCGAGAATGACGAGCTTTTTCATAAATTTCTTCCTTTCTCAAGAGATAAGAAGGTGAGCGCCGATTCGCAAGAAAAACGCCGCTGGAAGCGGCTTAGGTTACCCACGCTATATTATCTCTTTAACCTGTTTTCCGTTTTTTGGAACGTCTCTCGTTTGCTTAAATCCCTGCTGGTAAGATTTATTCGTAAACCTTGATCTCGTTGTAGAAGGTATCGCGTTCAACCGGAATCCGGCCTGCGCCTTGGATGAGCCAGACCAGCTCTTTGCGTGTCAGCCCTTCCGGTGTTAAGGCTCCTGCAGCATGGCTAATACGTTCCTTGAGGATCGTACCATGGACGTCGGAAGCGCCGAAGCTGAGAGCAACTTGAGTTAATTGCGCCCCGATATTAATGAAGTACGCTTTGATGTGATCGATATTATCGAGCATCAAACGGCTGATGGCAATGGTTTTCAAATCTTCGTAGGCTGAATTGCGGCGCATGATGCCTGCATTCTTATTCTTCGGCTGCATGGATAGGGGAATGAATACCATGAATCCGTTCGTTTCATCTTGAAGATCCCGAATTTGCAGCATATGGCGGATCCGGTCCTCGTGGCTCTCGATCGATCCATACAGCATGGTGGTGTGTGTCTTCATGCCAAGTTTATGCGCGGTACGGTGAACGTCGAGGTATTGATCCACGTTGGCTTTGTCCACTTTCATCTTCTGACGATATTGGTCGGACAGAATCTCGGCGCCGCCGCCTGTTAAGGATTGAAGGCCTGCTTTCTGCAGTTCCTGGAGTACTTCCTTTGTGCTAAGTCCGCTAATGCGAGTGAAGAATTCAATCTCCGCCGCCGTATAGGCTTTTAGCGTTACTTCCGGGAAACGCTCGTTCAATGCCTTCAGGGAATCTACATAGTACTGGAACGGCACATGGTTATTATGTCCGCCAACGATGTGAAATTCACGAATGCCGGGATGAATATGCTGCTCGACATATTCAATCATCTCAGCGCCGGAGAGGGTATAGGAGCCTTCCTCGCCTTGATCTTTCCGGAAATTACAAAAAGCGCAGTAGGATTCGCATACATTCGTGAAATAGAGACTCATGTTCTCTATGAAGTAAACTTTCTTCCCGTTCTTGCGCAAATTTGCTTCATTAGCCAGCTGCCCGAGGGTCAGCAGGTCATCAGTTTGGTACAAATACACACCGTCTTCAAGATTCAGGCGTTCGCCGCGTTGGACTTTCGCAACGATCTCGGCCATTCTCTGATCGGTAAATGGTGTCACAATTGTGGACATGTTCAATCCTCCTGTTCACACTTGATCTGCTTAGAAGATTCTGCAGAAAAGCGATCATAAAGTGAATCACTCCCCTAAGGGAACGGTCCGTTTATAGTGGTATAACAACAACATCAATAATGGGCTGAATAAATAAATGAGTTTGTGAAAAAATATACAACTGTGGACCAGCCATAACCTTTGCCGCTTTTTAACCGGGGTATGTGACAATTATCCAACAGTTGCCGCCCATGTTCCTTCCCTATTATAAACCTGACCCCTCGGGGTAGCAACACAAATAGAGGAATTGAAAATAGGTTTGTCATTACATATCAAAAGCCATCATAACAACCTTGAGCGAATTCGCGAAGAGGAGTATACTTAAGGAGTGAACGAAAAGGAGGGTGACCTATGATTACAATCAGCGACTCAGCTGCAGAACGTTTAAAAGAAATGCTTGCTGAACAGGAAACGCCCAATATGTTCCTTCGACTGGGTGTCACTGCCGGCGGTTGCAGTGGTTTTTCATATGCAATGGGCTTTGACGATAATGAAACGGAAGCTGACGTATATATGGATCTGCAGGATATGAAGGTCGTTGTCGAGAAGGACGATCTGAAATACCTGAATGGTCTGGAAATCGATTTTGAGGAATCCGGCATGACCGGGGGCTTCACCATCCACAATCCGAACGCGACCGTAACGTGCGGCTGCGGTTCGTCATTCCGTACGGCAACGGATGCTGGCAAACCGAACGAAGAGCCTTGCTAATAAGGACTCTCTAGAGGGTTAAAGCCTGAGTCCAACAGTGAAAGACCTCTCCAGACAATCTTGTCGGGGAGGTCTTTTTTGCGTTATCGGGAACATCCGCTATAGACATAAGAACCCGAAAAAGCAGCCAACTCCGCGATAAGAAGAGGCTGCTTTTTCGGGTTCTTCATAGTTCAGACCGGGAAGAAGAAGGTATCGTTCAGCATCAGCACGATCATGCCGGCGGCCACAAGCGAAAATATGATGCAGCCCGCTCCGAGTCCTCTGCGCTTATCCTTGATGAACTTGAAGCCCATGGCAAAGATAAGAACGGTTACGGCTGCAAGTGCAATCGACATGCCGACAATGGCGATCCAGTATAAAACTTCAAACAATGCTGCCAAGGTGACAAAGCCTCCTTTATCGTTACCCAAGGTGATGGATTTATTACGGACAAAGCTCTGTTCTTACTATACGACAGATCACATCATTTGCAAAGGGAGGCTGTCTTGAGGCAGCAAGAACCTCAATTATTAGGCATACCATCACGGACAATCATCCAAGACAAAGAGCGGATTGGGGAATAGGATAACGTATGTCATGAATAAAAGGAGGCGAAAGCAGCATGGCGGGAAGACAACTGGCCAGCAAGTGGTTGAAAACAGAAGCGCTGCTGACCGATCCGCAGGTTGCTCCCTACATTCCGGCTACCCAGTCGTATGGAGGGGATACCCTGGTCTCAATGCTGGCCGAACACGAAATGGTCGTGATCAAGCCGATTGTAGGAACCGGTGGTAACGGAGTCATCCGAATACAGAAAGACGGAACGGGATACTTGGTAACCCATAAGAGGCGTACTGTTCATGTAGATACATTGAATTCCCTGTTATACGTACTGAACAGAATAAGACTGAGACGGCGCTACTTGATACAGCAGGGTATTCATTTGGCTAATATTCAGGGACGTCCGCTGGATTACCGTGTAAAGGTAGTCAAGGATCGAGGAAGATGGAAATTCCGGGCCATGCTGGGGCGACTCGCGAACCCAGGGCTTTTTGTGACGAATATTTGTAAAGGGGGGACGCTGCTTCGTTGTGGTCATGCACTCCGGCTGTCACTGCCCCATATTAATGCGAGGGAAAAGCGCAATGAAATGCGCCAAGTAACCAGACAGTGCATAGGAATACTGGAATCCCGTTTTCCAGGGATCGGCGAACTGGGATTTGATTATGGATTAGACAATGAGGGCAAGATTTGGATTTTGGAGGTTAATACAAGACCAAGCTGAATTTTTGTTTAATATTCCCAAATGAAGCCGTTTAATGATTTTTTAATAGGGTAATAAAAAAATAACGATAATCTACCGATATTATAATTGATCAATTTTTTTTATAGTAGATTTCCCCAATATCCTGTGTATAACATTTATCCCCATAATCCACTTTGATATGACCCTGTTTTTTACACTTACCAACAAATTATACACAGGATTTCCACAAGAGGTTGTGGATAAGCGAACAGTTGTTCCGTTTTGGTATGTCTGATATGATAGATTCAGGAAATTTGAGGAAGGGGTGTGAGAGGGATGGCTATGTTGACGGATGAGATGCTTCTCGATTCCTATCATATGGCTATTGAGTTGAAGTTGGAGCGAGAGTTCATCACTCTACTGCTAGCCGAGATTCATAAACGGAACTTGGACACCGATTCCGGCAGCATCCTGCATTAATCAGATTTTTCGTATATAGAATAGATAACTTACGACATGATACGTATATAATGTGGGAGCTTTCAACCAAGTTCTACATATGGTTTGAAGAATAGAAAAGGTATCTTCGATTCCGGGGCGATGCATACCCCCTCGGAATGAAGATACCTTTTTTTCTATGAATATAGATGTATATGAAGTTAAAATCCGAGCTGTCCTTACAATTTCATGTTACTGCTGTGGCCCGGAGCCAATCTGGCCTCAGGATCGAAGTAAACCTTGGCATTGTTTACGGCGGTAGGTGCTTCGCCAAATCCAACAGCGATCAGTTTGACCTTGCCCGGATAGGTGGTGATGTCGCCGGCTGCAAAAATACCGGGGATACTTGTTTCCATACGGGAATCCACCACAATGGAGTTGCTTTCGATGGCGATGCCCCATTCGGAGATCGGACCGAGGGAGGACACAAACCCGAAATTGACAATGACATCGTCCACTTCAATCTCTTGCGTCTCTTTGGTCTTAATATGCGAAAGCGTAACCTTCGTAATGGTATCTTCACCATGCAATTCGGTGATCTCGGTTGGCGTAATGATGTTCACCTTCGATGCCATCAGCTGTTCAACACTATGCTCATGGGCACGGAATTTATCACGGCGATGAACCAGTGTAACTTGCTCGGCGATCGGCTCGATCATGAGCGCCCAGTCTACCGCAGAGTCGCCGCCGCCGCTAATGAGAACCTTCTTACCTTTAAAGCGGCTGAGATCGTTGACGAAATAATGAAGGTTGGACTTTTCGTATGCTTCTGCTCCTTCAATCTCCAGTCGACGGGGTTGGAACGCTCCTACACCGGCTGTAATGATGACAGCTTTGGCGTGGTGTTCACCCAGATTCGTTTTTACGACAAAATGACGTTCTTCGAGTTTTTCCACAGCCTGTACCTTCTCTTCAAGACGAATGTCCGTTTTAAAGAGCTCCATTTGGGCAGACAGATTGTTCACAAGCTCTTGAGCGGTTACTTTTGGAAAGCCTGCTACGTCATAAATATATTTCTCAGGATACAGCGCAGCCAATTGGCCTCCAAGCTGAGGCATGCTCTCGATAAGTTTTACCGAAGCTTGGCGCATTCCGCCGTAAAAAGCAGCAAACATACCTGCAGGTCCGCCACCGATAATCAAAAGATCCGTCATATTGCTGTCTTGTGGCATCGTTGTCATGCGGTAAGCACCTCCATAAAATGAGTTTATATTCGAATCAGACAGACGTTCTTGTCCGGATAAAGCTGATTCATGAATTCCTTACCTATTATAATCGTCCCGAACCGGCATGAAAAGACGAGAATTGAGTTAAAATACCTAACATTGGAATGGATGCGCTTACTTAGTAAGTAAGGGGATGAATGGCGGAATTATTTGCACATTATATGGCAAAAAATTTCTTGATATTTGCATGGTTTATGCATATGATTAACGTGATAACTTGCGTTCATTACAGGGTAGTCCCATATATTATCAACTGCAGCAGCATTAAGGAAACTTAGTGTTTCAGCTGTTTTTGAACCTTAATGAACCTTCAGGTCAAATGATGAAACGGGCTCTGATAAGGGCTCTTCTCTTTTTTTGGATGCATTTTCACAGAATGTTAACATGTGTACCATACTGTATATATAAAGAGTAAGCTGGAAGGAGCAATAGAATGAGCAGCATACCGAAGATCGTAATCCTTGGCGCGGGTTACGGGGGCATATTGACAGCGCAGCGGCTGCAAAAAGAGCTGAATTATAATGAGGCCGATGTTACATTGGTGAATCGCCATGATTATCATTATATTACAACGCATTTGCATATGCCGGCAGCAGGAACAGACAGCATTGAGAACACCCGGGTATCCATTTCCAAGTTGATAGACGAATTCAAAATCGACCTGGTCAAATCCTCGGTTCAGGAAATCCGCCTCCACGATAAGAAGGTTATTCTTGAAGATGGAACGTTATCCTATGACTATCTTGTCATTGGACTCGGCGGAGAGCCGGAAACCTTTGGCATTCCAGGACTCGCTGAGCATGCGATGACGATCCGAAGCATCAACTCGGTACGATTGATTCGTGAGCATATTGAGTATCAATTTGCTTTATATAAAAATGAGCGCAGACCGCAAGAGCGCATTAACTTTGTGGTTGGCGGGGCCGGATTCAGCGGCATCGAGTTTGTAGCCGAGCTGGCGGACCGCATTCCGAGACTGTGCAAGGAATATGACGTGGATCCGACGCTGGTGAATATCTATAATGTTGAAGCCGCGCCTGCCGCGTTACCTGGGTTTGCACCGGAGCTGGTGGAGTACGCCATGAACGTTCTTGAGAAGAAAGGCGTTACCTTCAAAATGGGCATTGCGATCAAGGAATGCCTCCCAGGCGGAGTCGTTCTGAACAATGGTGAAGAGATCCGGGCGGCAACGGTGGTATGGACCGGCGGCATCCGTGGGAACCGTCTGGTGGAAGCAGCTGGTTTCGAAACGATGAGAGGCCGCGTCAAGGTGGATGAATACTTGCGCGCTCCCGGATATGAGAACATTTATATTATCGGCGATAACTCCCTGATTTTTAATGAGGAAGGCAGACCTTATCCGCCGACCGCTCAAATGGCGATGCAGCAGGGCGTGTGTTGTGCCCAAAATATCGTTGCGGCGATTCGGGACAAGTCCATGCGCAAATTCGAGTTCCATAATAAAGGCACGGTTGCTTCCCTCGGCCGGGGCGAAGGCATTGCGGTTGTCGGCGATAAGAAATATCAGGGATGGAAAGCGGCTCAACTGAAAAAATTGGTTGATCTGCGCTACCTCTTCATTATTGGAGGGATTCCGCTCGTCCTGAAAAAAGGTAGGTTTCTATAAATGAGACACTGCAGCGTTCAAGTACGGGGGCTGCTCACAAGAGATGAGCTGGATCGTTATAACGCGCTGATGGAGGTCGGCTCCTATTTGGAGTCGCAAGAGCGTTACGATCTGGCTTACACCATTCAGCAGGAGGTCGACATTCTCATACTTCCAGCAATTGAGCGGCTCAAGGATAAGGGACGTGCCCGGGACCGGGCGACGGCAGAATATCTTGAAACCTTGCGCAAGCAAGAGCAAGATGAGGACGACAGTGAGTAATAGAAGAAGGGATGCTCTCATGGAAGAGAGCATCCCTTTTTTGACATATTAGAATTTATAAGTTTTTTGGGGTCCCCGCAAAGTATTTGGAATAAACATCGTAGCATAGGCTCCACTTTGTGGGGTTTTGTACATCCTTTTTATGTGCAGAAGGAATTATACCTTCATTAAATCTGTAAACGAAGCCTGATCGAGCAGGTTGCCGACATAGAACGGACCAAACTCGCCGAAACGCGCACTTACCTCATCAAATCTCATTTCGTACACGAGCTTCTTGAACTGAAGCGCATCGTCACTGAACAGGGTTACGCCCCATTCCCAATCGTCGAATCCAACGGAACCGGTGATGATCTGTTTGACCTTGCCGGCATATCCGCGGCCAATCATCCCATGGCTCTTCATCATCGATTTGCGTTCATCCATGCTCAGCATATACCAGTTGTCCGACAAATCCCGCTTTTTGTTCATTGGATAGAAGCAAATATGCTTCGATTTAGGCAGAGCCGGCTTCAGACGGGCAATGACATGCGGATTCTGCATCGGATCCTCATCGGAGGAGCCAGCCAGGTAGTTGCTCAGCTCGACAATGCTTACATACGAATATGACTTGATGGTGAACTGGGCGAACGTTGTTTTGTTAAAGGCGTTCTCGATCGCGTTCAGCTCTTCGAGCGTCTCGCGCAAAAGCATGAATACGAAATCGGCTTTCTGACCGACGATGGTATATACAGCGGTACTGCCTTTCTGGGCAGCTTCGACGGCATCCCATTCCTCGAGGAACGCATTCAGCTCGTCCAGCGCAAAAGCACGTACTTCTTCATCTGCAGCTTTCCAGGCCGGCCAATTGATGGTGCGGAAATCATGCAGCGCATACCAGCCCTCAAGCGTCATTGCAGCTTCGTTCATGTGATCACTCCTAAACGTTATGTTCGTTATTATAGAAGCGGATGGCCGCTTGCATTAACTTCCTATATTGTACTGTAAGCGCAGTCGGAAGGGCAAACGCCGACACAATGATTTCACGATTGTTCGTTGATCTGTGACATTATTTTTAGTAAACTAGCTATTAGCTAAAGCTTGGTGTGCTGTTTCTTGCTGCAATAAAGTAGAATAGCTGCTACGCGTAGGTGATAAAGAAGAGGTGAAAACAGCGATCATGCTTCAATTTATTCCTGTGCTCGTGCTGATGATTTTGTTTTTTGTCATGATGTTCGGTATCGGTTTTATCCTAAATATGTTGATGAAGACGACCTGGTTTCCTTGCTTTCTGTTCGTGATTGTCATTTTGCCGGTCGTTGTATACAGCTTGTGGGATCGGGGCCAAATGTCGTTTTGGACTCACGTCGGATCATTCCAATTGGTGGATTACTTAACGGGAGTTGCAGGTCTGATTGGTGCCTACATGAGCGGATGGACCATTAAGACATTGCGTATTAAAGGCTTTAGAATGTTTTAAGGCGCGTGGCGCAAATTGAATGTAGTGTTGATGGCGGCTCTGCAATACCCGGGGGCCGTCATTTATTATTTGTGGAAGCATGCAAATGGCGGGCGCACGAATTCCAGAATTTTTGATGCGAAAGAACCGACTTCGAAACGACGGATTTATGATAGAATAGAGGAAGTCTATTTTTGGGCGACAGGGGGAGCATAAACGATGCGCATGACTAATTTTTTACATTTTACAGAGAACCACCGTTACTGCGTATACCGTGACTTCTGCTTAAGTGGCCTGGATGACAAAATGCTTGGTTCGATATATCAACCGATGGTTGGCGCGTTTGCGATCAGTCTGTACCGTCTTCTCGTATCGCATGTGCCGGTGGAGAAGGTGGGTTACTCGGCTATTGAACAGCAGCGAAGATTATTTCTGACATTAGGGCTTGAGCCTAGTGAAAAAGGACGCCGCTTTCTCATTGAGCAAACCTCCAAGCTGGAAGCGGTAGGTTTACTGCAGACAAGCCGGATGTTTGTCCCGGAAACGGACGACCATATCTATGAATATGAGCTGCAAGCACCGCTCAGTCCAGCAGAGTTCTTCAACACTCAGCATCTGACGCTGCTGCTTCGCGACAAGGTGGGGAAATTCGCCGTTCTGTCGTTAAGAGAAGAGCTCTGGAGCAAGGAACCCCTTGAATGGTCTGGTATTTCCTTCAACAAGGAGAACATTTCGGTTCCCTTTTATGATATTTTTGAGCTGAACACGCATGTCATTGATTATGAACTGGAGCAAGCGCTGGAAGAGGTCGCGGTGTCACGGAAGTCAGTGGTGCCGCCAAATCCGCAAGGAGAGGGTCTGAACTATGCGGACATTATTCTCCGTTTCCCGCGTGAATCCCGCAATCGGGTCTTTGTGGAGCGTCTTCGCTACGACCATGAACAGATGGGCATTGTGAATTACGTGGTGCGCAAATATGATCTCAGCACGCAGGATTTGTGTCGCCTGCTGGATGAGGACGGCATATTTACCGAGCATGGTGAGGTCGTGCTGGATGATCTGCAGCACAAGGCCAGTCTTCACTTTAGGCAGGGAATGAAGATGCAGGAGAAGCGGCAGATTACCGCGGGCAAGGTCGTTGCTTTGCATCAGGAGATGACGGCCGATCCGGAAGAGCCTGCACAGGAGCATGCCGTAGAGATGGAATACTATGTAGAAGTTCCTGCCCAGTTCCAATCGAAATGCGATATTCACCAATATAATATGATGCTCCGGAACGAGCCTTATACCCGGCTGCTGCAGACTTTCTTTCCCGGCTCGGTCCCAGCGCAGTTCCTGGACATCTTCGAAAAGATCGACCTGAGCTATAAGCTGCCGGGTGAAGTCATCAACGTGCTCATTCATTATTTAATGTCACTCATGGCCGCAGGCGGCGAGCAGCGAATCAACCGTAATTTCGTGGAGGCCATTGCTTCCAATATGCTGCTGAAGCAGATTAACAGCTATGAGAAAGCTGTTCAGTATATACGTGATCAAGCCAAGATGAAAGGCAAGCAGAAGGCAACCACACAACGTACGCGTACATACGCTAAAGGTGGAAAGGTGAAGCCGGAAATTCCAGTGGCTCTGGAGTCCGATCAGGCGGAGGCCGTATCGGATGAGGAATTCGAAGAAATGATGCGATTTGCGGCAGAAATGCAGGCTGGCAACAAGAAGGGCGGATAAAGAAATCCTGCTGAAGAGAGGAGGGAACAAGAGATGGAGTCCCTTGGTGAACTGCTGGAAAGCATGAAAAGTCCTGCGCTCCGGCGCAGAACGGAGCAGATTACGGAGGATTTGCTTAGGAATCCTCTGATTCAAGCTCTGCGGAGCGAATACCCGGAGATCGATGATCGGGTCATACGATTGAATTTAAGTAAACTGTATCAATATGCGGGAGATCAGGCCCACTGCAAGGAGTGTCCCGGCCTGAACCGGTGTCCGAATGATTTCCAGGGACATTTCAGCAAGCTGGATATCCAGCGGATGAACGGAACCGTGGAGATCTATGAGCGTAAGTCGCCGTGTTCCCTGCAGATTGCGAAAACTAATGAGGATCAGATCAAAAAACGGATTCGCAGCTTTTATGTCGATGAGCATGCCTTGAACGAAGGTTATGACAACATGGAGATTATGGCGAAGGACCGCTTGCGGGCACCGGCGGTGCACCAGGTCTTTAAATACATCCGGGATACGAAGGAGAATGGCTTGTCCCCGCGGGGCCTGTATCTCACCGGTTCGTTTGGTACGGGTAAGACCTACCTGATGGGCTACCTGATGCATGAGCTCGCGAAAGCGGGCCATTCGGGCGTTATCGTGTATATGCCTGATTTCGTGGAAGATCTGAAGACCATGATGCAGGACGGACAGAAGCTGAAGGACATGGTGGAGACGATGAAGCATTGCGATCTGCTGATCTTTGACGATATCGGAGCGGAGAATTTGAATCCGTGGGTTCGGGATCATGTCCTCGGTTCCATTCTGAATTTCCGGATGAACCGGCTGCCGACCTTCTATACGTCGAACTATCCGCTCGACGGGCTTGAACAGCATCTGAGCTTCACGAGCAAGGATGGGGAGGAGGCACACAAAGGACAGCGGTTGATGAACCGAATTGCGCCTTTTGTCGATGTCGTTCATTTATTTGGTGAGAATCAGAGAGGGAAATTCTAGTATTACAAGCAGACTTCCTATGGATAAGCTTTTCCCTTAATTGTAAAAAGTCTGATCCCGTTAGCGTGTGGAACGCGGCAGGATCAGACTTTTTATTGTGCACAAGGAGTCATCTAATTAGCCAACCAAGAACTTGATAATGACGAATCCGAAAAAGATGATGGTCATGAAACCAAACATTCCCACGAAGCCCATCATCAAATCGCCAAAGTCATTGCGTGGTTCTTCATTGATGTGCTCCCGTGGATCGTTAACGCGTACGTTTACATCCATGGTGCTTGCCTCCTCAAAAGGTGAACATGCCGTGCCAACACGAAAAACTTGACAGTCACCCGACTTGTTACTAGTAGTATACCCAATGCGCAAATCATTTGTAAAGATTGCATAAAAAACCCGTAAAATCCTCTTTCTTTAGGTGAGTATATTTCACTTTTTCTGACTGATTGTGGTATACTAAATTCGTCGACCCATTCGACAATTATGTTCGTACTATATGTAAATTATCCGTGAGGAGGAGAATATAATGGCTATCGTAAACGTTACCGATCAATCCTTCGTAAGTGAAGTGGAAGGTCAAGGAACGGTTGTAGTTGATTTCTGGGCGCCATGGTGCGGTCCTTGTAAAATGCTTGCCCCGATTTTGGAAGAGCTCTCCACAGATCTTGGTGATGCTGTGAAAATTGCTAAGGTGAACGTGGATGAGAATCCGGAATCCGCAGCACGTTTCGGCGTGATGAGCATTCCGACTATGATTTTCTTTAAAGACGGCCAGCCTGTCGATAAAGTGGTAGGTCTGAACTCCAAAGAAGCCTTGAAGGGCATCATTGCAAAACATCAATAAGCAGGATTGGTCATAGACTGCAATCTGCTTTCATAAAGCGCCTTCGGTGAAACCCGGAGGCGCTTTGTGTGGTTATTCATAGTGTTTTATATTTATGGTTAATACTATATAATCTCCTTGGAGAGGAGGGATAGCATGGACGATTTTGCCAAACAGCTTCAGGAGCAGGAGAGGGCGCTGGAGAATATCCGCCACAAGCTGGCATTGCTGCCGGACCAGCCCGGCTGTTACCTGATGAAGAATCATGAAGGCACGATTATTTATGTGGGCAAGGCGAAAGTGCTGAAGAATCGGGTACGCTCTTATTTTACCGGAAGCCATAACGGGAAGACCCAGATGCTTGTTTCGGAAATCCGCGATTTCGAATATATTGTGACCGGCAGCAACATGGAAGCCTTGATTCTGGAGTGTAACCTGATCAAAACCCATCAGCCGAGATTCAATGTGCTGCTGAAGGATGATAAAACCTATCCATATCTTAAAATAACGAATGAAGAGCATCCCCGTCTGGAAGTGACCAGAAGAGTGCTTAAAGATAAAGCCAAATACTTTGGCCCCTACCCGAATGCGTATGCGGCACAGCAGACCAAAAAGCTGCTGGACCGGATGTATCCTTTGCGCAAATGCGGCGTCATGCCGAAAGAAGTGTGCTTGTATTATCATATGGGACAATGCTTGGCTCCATGTGTAAAGGAAATTCCAAATTCTGCGTATGAACAGATTACCGGGGAGATTACGTCATTCCTGAGCGGTGGGCATGAAGAGATCAAGAAGGAACTGCAGCGCAAGATGCAGGAGGCTGCGGAGGATTTGTATTTCGAGCGTGCCAAAGAACTGCGGGATCAGATCATCCATATCGATACGCTAATGGAGAAGCAGAAGATTACGACGACGGATACGCGGGACCGCGACGTATTCGGTTATGCTGTGGATAAAGGCTGGATGTGCGTACAGATTCTGTACATGCGCCAAGGGAAAATGGTACAGCGCAACAAGTCCGTTTTTCCGTTCTACGGCGATGCGCACAGTGACTTTATGTCTTTTATTGCCCAGTATTACAGTGATAATCCTGCATTGCCGCAAGAAATTCTGCTACCTGAGCCTCTGTTAATAGGAGGCGAGGCTGATCCAGAGTCGGTTGCTGGAACGGCTGTGGATGAAGGTGTGTTAGACCCAGAGGAAGGCGTGGATTCGACGAGTACGCTTTCCGCAGGAACATCTGATGAGCAGCAGGCAGCCCTTGCCCAGGCACAGGAGAAGCAGGCCGAAGCCGCTGGCATCGTGGATGCAGCCGGAGGGGCTGCCGCCCTGCAGGAATGGCTCGGCGTGAAGGTGCATGTGCCGCAGCGTGGTTTGAAGAAACAGATGGTGGGCATGGCGTCGGATAATGCAAAGGTGTCCTTAGACGAGAAATTCCGCTTGATTGAGCGCGATGAAGAACGCACCTCGGTCGCAGCAGCGAATCTGGGCGAAGTGATCGGCCTCCAGTCGCTGAACCGGATCGAAGCATTTGATAACTCGAACATCCAGGGGACCAACCCTGTATCGGCCATGGTTGTATTCACCAATGGGAAACCAGACAAGAAGGAATATCGGAAATACAAGATCCGTACCGTGCTGGGACCGGACGATTATGATACGATGCGTGAAGTGATCCGGCGGCGGTACGAGCGCGTCTTGAAGGAGAATTTGCCGCTTCCCGATCTGATTGTGGTCGATGGAGGGAAGGGACAGATTTCCGCCGCCAGCGATGTGTTGGAGAATGAGTTGGGGTTGTATATCCCGGTCTGCGGGCTTGTGAAGGATGCCAAGCATAAAACAGCGCAGCTCATGGTCGGAGACCCGCCGGAGCCGGTTACGCTGCCCCGGGACAGCCAGGAGTTCTATTTGCTGCAGCGTATTCAAGATGAGGTTCACCGGTTTGCGATTTCCTTCCACCGCGAACAGCGCGGCAAATCGATGGTATCCTCCAAGCTGGATTCCATCCCGGGCATTGGAGAGAAGCGCCGGAAGCTGCTGTTGAAGCATTTTGGCTCGGTCAAAAAAATAAAAGAGGCTTCAGTCGAAGACTTCAAGCCCCTTTCAATCGGTGAGAAATTAGCAACGGAAATTCTTAAGGCACTTCGTGAGGAGGAGTCGTGACATACGGCTTCTCTTTTTTTGTTGGATTGAAACGGTAAATCGCATACGCAACAAGCGCAGGAAGCACCATGTAGAAAGCACCAATCAGCAAGTTGGTGGTGTCCTTGAGCAAGATCAGGCTAATACCCATCAAGATGCTATTAAAGATGACATGGGAGAACATGGCCGCCAAATACCCATATTTCAAAAAGATGTAGCTAAACAGCAAGCCGATGATAACCAGTTCAATGGGCCGGGAAATTACAGGGTATATCGGATAAAGCGTATGCCCGAGCGCCCAGATGAGCGAGGTAATCAAACTGGCAACGAACGTATTGCGGACGATCTTTTTCACCATTTTGATACCGAACAGTCGATAGACGGCCTCTTCGGATATGCCGGCCAGCCAGGCCATCAGCGGAAACAGCCAAGGATAGAGCATGTTGTAAGGCGACTGTGTGGCATCCGTGGTGGACCATGTATTTAAGGTTAGGCCCAGAACGATAAAGATAATGGATTGGACCCCAAGCAGGATGAAAGCCCACATATATCCCAGCTTCATGCTGTCCAGTACATAATGACCGTATCCGGGTTCTTTGGCGCGCGGCCATGGATTGAGCCCGTCTTCTTTTTGCCATAGTCCGTTGCCCCCGACAAGGGAGAAATAGAGCAGGGCGGAGAATATGAGCGAATAGACCGCATAGAAAATCATCATCCCGAATATACCGGTTTGCGACATCCCCTCGGATTTGAAAACGGGAATCAGATTATACGTATTTAGCATCTGAATGATAAACAGCAGCACCGCTAGGAACAGGCCGCGCTTAAACGACGTATAGGCTCTGGTCTTTACGCTGTACACAATGGCAAGAATGCCAAGGATGAGGGTGAACAGGCCATACCCTGCGAGTGTCAGCAGCGTTGCATCCTGAGTCTGCTTGTTGACATAGGCGGAATGGGCGGACGGGACTGAGAAGGATGGCTCATAGGAGCGTAATTTCCCATGTTCGAAGGTGAAACGGTGCTCCAATCGGGAATCGCCAATTTTGGATTCCGGGTCCACATATCGGAGCCGGGGTTCCCCTTCCCGTGTAACCAGCTCAAGGCGCGACAGGTCATAGCCCGCTCGCTGGAGCCAAGGCTCCGCGAGCGCTTGCTTCTCGGCTAATGACATGCCGTCCTCGACGACAAGCAGCATCTGCCTTTGTACATCGCCCTTGTTCAGCTCAATCCGGTCATAGCTGGAGCGGGCGTAATCGTACGAGAATCCGACGATGCCAGAATTTTGCATGTGCACGTCCACATTGAGGGCATCGCCTCCCGGCTCGCTGAAGCGAACGCGGTATACGTCATAGGGATATTTGGCTTCATAGGTTTTGTTGTATTCCGAAAGTTTCTTTTCCTTCGCCAGATATCCGTAAAGTTCCGATTTGGATTGATATGTAACCAATGTGTCATCCGTTTTTGCAGCCGTAAACTGCAAATGCTCCTGAGCAAAGCTTGAAGCCGCTTGCCGAGCCTGCTCCTTGGATATGATATTCGGAGATGCCATCTCGGTAGAATCCGGATTCGTCGACGGAAACACCTGAAATAATAGGAACAGAATCAGGCCGACTGCGGCAGGCACGATGAGCTGTTTTAAATTGGGCTTCAGCTTCAAGGGCTCTCTTGCACGATTCATGAAATTCCTCCTCTAGGAAAGTTGATACTCCCACTGGTATTCGATATGCCTGATTAAGTACGCATAGAGTCAATATAACATAGTTATGAAAGTCATAAGCAGCTTATCCCAATATCCGGAATAATGAAACAAATCGATGAAAATGAATGAAAGGTTTCGAAAACGTTAGAGAACCCCATGCTTGTATTCTTGAATATGCCCAATTCGCGCTCTTTTAAAGATTTTTTGGGTGAAAAACGGCATTGGGTTACGTACCAGATTGCGTTATAATCACATCATGCTTCAAGGAACCGAATATTCCAGCCGAATTTCGTACTGAAAATGGGGGAACCATGTAATTGGGGTGAATTTCATTATTCCTAGAATAATGAATAGGGCGACCTGTGGAAATGCCCGAATCCGTCAGCTAACCTCGTAGGCTGCAGCACAGGAACCAGACCGTAAAGGGCACTGCGTTTTCCAGTGTCTTTTTTCTTGATTTTTTTTAAGAAGGTGACCGATTGAACTCTAAATTTAACTGGCTCAGGTTGTCTCCGCCGCAGATTCTCGTGCTTGGTTTTGCGGCTATTATCTTCATCGGGACGGCGCTGTTAATGCTGCCGATTTCCACAAGTACAGGTGAACCGCTTGAATTTATCGATGCTTTGTTCACTTCGACATCGGCAACATGTGTAACGGGTCTGGTTGTGGTGGATACAGGAACGACATTCAGTTCCTTCGGAGAAGTCGTGATTATGCTGCTGATTCAGATCGGCGGGCTCGGATTCATGACGATGGCTACTTTATTTGCCTTGGCTCTGAAAAGACGCATATCGCTCAAGGATCGTCTCATTCTGCAAGAAGCGATGAATCAGTCCTCGATGGAAGGAATCGTAAGGCTGATTCGCAGAGTGTTGTTGTACTCCCTCATCATCGAGGCCTGTGGTGCCATCATTCTATCGATCCGCTGGGCGTTTGATATGCCGATCGGCCAGGCGATTTATTATGGCGTTTTTCATGCAGTCACGATGTTTAACAACGCCGGTTTTGATTTGTTTGGTGATTTTCGGAGTTTGACCGGGTATGTTTACGATCCTGTAGTCAACATAGTCGTGATGTTTTTGATTGTCTCAGGTGGCATTGGTTTTATCGTATTATCCGATCTGATTGATTTCCGAAAACAGCGGAGACTTTCCTTGCATTCCAAAGTGGTGCTCACCATGACGGCTACCTTGCTGCTGGTTGGATTTATCGTCATTCTTATATTTGAATTCACCAATCCGAGGACGCTCGGCTCTCTGAATTGGGGCGGAAAATTCTTCGGTGCGTTATTCCAGTCCGTAACGCCGCGTACAGCTGGCGCGAATACTATAGATATTACGGGGCTTCGACAGGCCACGCAATTTTTTATCGTGATTCTGATGTTTATCGGAGCATCCCCGGGGTCAACCGGTGGCGGTATCAAAACAACAACCTTCACCATTATGGTGGGGGCGGTTATCGCCATGATGCGCGGGCGTGAAGACATCGTCATGTTCCGTTATCGCCTGGCCCAGGAGCGGGTGCTGAAGGCACTGACCATTGCATTACTGGCACTGCTGCTCGTTCTAATCGTATCGATGATTCTGTCAACGACAGAGGAAGGGAGCTTCCTGGAGATCCTATTCGAAACGACATCCGCCTTCGGTACGGTGGGTCTCTCCATGGGTTTAACGCCTGAACTGACGGGATTCGGGAAGATTTTGATCAGTATTACGATGTTTGCAGGGCGATTGGGGCCTTTGACGCTTGCTTATGCACTGGGGCCAAAAAAGGGTAAAGAATTATATCGTCATCCGGAAGGCAAAATGATTATTGGATAAGGAGTACAGGAGAGACATGAAACCAAAGCAATTTGCAATCATCGGTTTGGGACGATTTGGCGCCAGCCTGGCGCTTGAACTGATGGAACAGGGATATGAGGTGCTCGGCATCGACCGCAGTGAAGAGGTTGTCGAGGATATGAGCGAGCTGCTGACGCACACGGTGGTGGCGGATGCTACGGACGAAGAGGTGCTTAAATCGCTCGGTATCCGTAACTTCGACTGCGGGATTGTGGCGATCGGGAACGATATTCAGATGAGCATCTTATCCGCCATCTTGTTAAAAGAGCTTGGTGTCGCCATGGTCGTTGCTAAGGCGATTTCGGTGCTGCACGGCCGGGCGCTGGAGAAGCTGGGCGTGGACCGGGTGATCTTTCCGGAAAGGGATATGGGGATCCGGGTAGCTCACCAGCTTGTCACGCCCAACCTGCTCGACTATATCGAATTATCCAAGGACTATCTGATTGTGGAGATGACGGTCACGGACTGCATGGACGGAAAAACGCTTAGCGAGCTCAATACGAGGGTTCGCTACGGTGTCAGCGTGGTGGCCCTGAATAAACAATCCGGCATCATCGTAGCGCCAACAGCCATGGATGTGGTGAACTCCGGCGACATTATGGTCGTTATCGGCTCCAATGATAATGTGGATCTCTTTGAGTCTGAGGTCGTGAATATGCTCGAAAAATAAATAAAGAAGAAAAAAACCTGACGACCCTATATACCGTCAGGTTTTCTTCGTTTTATCCTCCTCCAGCTTACGGAACAGGATTTCCGTTTCGTCAATCCAGCGGCTGGCTGCCTTGCTCAGCTCCGAGGCTTGGCCGTAGATCAGCGAAGTTGTTCGCCGGGTTTCAATGAGTGCCGGAATATGAATGTCGACAAGCCCGTTATCGGACAACAGCTGCGGTCTCAGATAGGATTTGGGCAGAAGCGCGGCTGCCTTGCAGGTCGGGATGAGCCTGACGATCGCTTCGAAGGAATCGATCTCCATCCGAATATCCGGCATAATGCCCCAGCGGTGGAACAGGTCATCCGTCAACTTGCGGTACCAGGTGCCGGTTGAGAAAATGATCATCGGCAAGCCTTGAAGCTGCTCGATGCCGACATCCTCGATCTCCGCCAGCGGGTGTGAAGACGGGATGACAAGCTCCAGATGGTCATCAAACAGCGGAATACAGTTTAAGCCGGGCTGGTTGATGGAGGAGGCGACAATGCCGACATCGACCCGTTTATCTCTTACATAAGAAACGATCTCATGGGTCTTGCCGGTGATCAGCTTGATTTCGGCCGCGGGATGACGCTCCATGAATGCGTTAACGAGCGGGGGCAAGGTGGTCTGCAGTGTGGTTAGGCTGGCCCCCAGGTTGATCGAGATCTGATCCCCCTCCCGGTAATGGGCCAACGTCTGCATGAATTTGATCTGCTGCTGGCGCTGCTCCAGGGCAAAGGTGTACACAATCTGTCCGATGGAGGTAAGCTCCAGCCGTTTGCCGCGGCGGTTGAACAGCTGCAGCCCGAGCTGGTCCTCCAGCTTGGCTATTTTCCTGGACAGGGCTGGCTGTGACAAGTTAAGCAGCTTGGAGGCTTGGTTTATGCTGGATTGCTCTACAACGACGGCGAACATGTCCAGTTCTTCAAACATGGAATTCCTCCTATATAAAATAGACATATGTGCAAAACATTGCTTATGCGTATAGATTATAACGATTAATAATTATATTGCAATTCCATTATAAGAAAAAAAGGAGTAACATGAAACATGACACAAGTTGTTCACACGATTGCCGAAATAGGCAGCTTTTTGTCGTTGCAACGGTTTTAGGACAGGGTAAGTGTAATTGTTCTGGAAATAGGAAAGATTGAAAATGAAAACGCTGCACATTGGAAAGGGGAACGTCGACTGATGAAAGGGTATTATTCCAGAAAGCTGCATTCTTTGCTCGGTGTCATACCGCTTGGAGCATTTTTGCTCAGCCATATGATTTCCAACTTTAAGGCTTTCGAGGGTGGAAAGGAAGGCTTTGCAAGCGCGGTCCATTTTTTGAACAGCATGCCGCTGATATTTTTCCTCGAGCTGTTCCTGATCTGGCTGCCACTGCTATATCACGGTGTCTACGGGTTATACATTGCTTACCAGGCAAATAACAACGTGGGCAATTTCAACTATGAACGGAACATCCGCTTCACCGTCCAACGGATCACCGGCGTTATTACGTTCGTTTTTGTTATCTGGCATATGTACGATACGCGTTTCCAAATCATGATCGGCAAAATCACGCATGACGATTTGGGCGCGACCATGCACGGCATCATGAACAATCCGATTCTGTTTACTCTGTACGTCATCGGCGTTGTGTCGGCAGCCTTCCACTTCACAAACGGCCTGTGGGCGTTCCTCGTTAGCTGGGGCATCACCGTCGGTCCGCGCGCGCAGAAGGTATCCACTTACATCTGCATGGGCTTGTTCGTATTGATGAGCGTGCTGTTTGTTCTGGCTATGACAGCATTCCGCAGTTCCGAATTCGAGGCGGCGACAGCAATGATCGATGTAGTTAAGACAGTCTTAAGTTAAGGGGAGTGAACGAAAAATGGCATCTAATATTATTGTAGTGGGTGGCGGCCTCGCCGGGCTGATGGCAACCATCAAAGCGGCAGAAGCAGGAGCTCACGTTCATCTATTCTCACTTGTACCTGTTAAACGCTCTCACTCCGTGTGCGCGCAAGGCGGCATCAATGGAGCCGTGAATACGAAAGGTGAGGGTGACTCTCCTTGGGAGCACTTTGACGATACGGTATACGGCGGCGACTTCCTTGCGAATCAGCCTCCGGTCAAAGCGATGTGTGAAGCGGCTCCGGGCATTATCCACTTGATGGACCGCATGGGCGTTATGTTTAACCGTACGCCGGAAGGTCTGCTCGATTTCCGCCGTTTCGGCGGAACGAAGCGTCACCGGACGGCATTCGCCGGCGCAACGACCGGACAGCAACTGCTCTATGCGCTTGACGAGCAGGTTCGCCGCTGGGAAACTGCGGGTCTTGTGACCAAGTACGAGAACTGGGAGTTCCTGAATGCGATCATCGACGACGAAGGCGTATGCCGCGGTATCGCTGCCCAGGATCTGCGCTCGATGGAGATTAAGGCGTTCAAAGCTGAAGCCGTTATACTCGCAAGCGGTGGTCCTGGTATTATTTTCGGAAAAACGACCAACTCGGTGATCAACACGGGAACAGCGGCCAGTGCCGTTTATCAGCAAGGCGTGCATTATGCGAACGGCGAGTTTATCCAGATTCACCCGACAGCCATTCCAGGCGATGACAAGCTCCGCTTGATGTCGGAATCGGCACGTGGTGAAGGCGGACGGATCTGGACCTATAAAGACGGCAAGCCGTGGTATTTCCTCGAAGAGAAATACCCTGCTTACGGAAACCTGGTGCCGCGTGACATTGCTACGCGTGAAATCTTCTCCGTCTGCGTCGATATGGGACTTGGGATCAATGGCGAGAACATGGTCTACCTGGACCTCTCCCATAAAGATCCGAAAGAGCTGGACGTAAAGCTTGGCGGTATCATCGAGATCTATGAGAAATTCATGGGCGACGATCCGCGTAAAATCCCGATGAAGATCTTCCCGGCAGTCCATTATTCCATGGGCGGCATGTGGGTCGATTACAACCAAATGACGAACATTCCCGGGCTGTTTGCAGCCGGAGAATGCGAGTATCAATATCACGGTGCGAACCGTTTGGGAGCGAACTCCCTGGTCTCCGCCATTTACGGCGGTATGGTGGCCGGACCGAAAGCGATTGAATATGTCAAAGGCTTGAAGAAGTCCGCTGAGGATGTTTCCTCCACCGTATTTGACCGCGTAGCGAAAGAGCAAACGACCAAGTATGAAGGCCTGCTCAAGATGGAAGGAACCGAGAATGCTTATGTGATCCATAAAGAGCTCGGCGAATGGATGACCAACAACATGACGGTTGTTCGCTACAACGACAAGCTTGAAGCTACCATCGGCAAAATCAAGGAATTGAAGCAGCGTTACCGCAATATCAATATGACGGATACCTCCCGCTGGAACAACCAGGGCGTGGCGTTCACACGCCAGCTGTGGAACATGCTGGAGTTGTCCGAGGCCATGACGCTGGGTGCGCTTCTCCGTAACGAAAGCCGGGGCGCTCACTACAAGCCGGATTTCCCTGATCGTAACGATGAAGAGTTCCTCAAGACAACCAAAGCAACCTGGACGCCTGATGGACCACAGATTTCATACGAAGAAGTGGATGTTTCCTTAATCCCACCGCGTATTCGCGACTATTCGAAAGACAAGTAAGAAGGAAGGGGGATTTACGATGTCTCAAACGGCAGCCGCCTCAAAGAGCGTTAAGTTTATCATTACACGTCAGGACAATCCGGAGACGAAATCCTATACTGAGGAATTCGAAATTCCGTACCGTCCCGGCATGAACGTCATTAGTGCGCTGATGGAAATTCAGCGCAATCCCAAAAATGCACAGGGCCAAACCACCGCACCAGTATGCTGGGACTCCAACTGCCTTGAAGAAGTGTGCGGAGCTTGCTCCATGGTCATTAACGGCAAGCCGCGCCAAGCGTGTGCGGCATTGATCGATAAGCTGGAACAGCCGATCCGGATTCAGCCGATGAAGACGTTCCCGGTTGTAAGAGACTTGGTTATCGACCGCAGTCGTATGTTCACGGCCCTGAAGCGCGTGAAGGCGTGGATTCCGATCGATGGTACCTACGACCTTGGCCCCGGACCTAAAATGGCGGAGAAGAAGCGTCAGTGGGCTTACGAGCTGTCCAAATGTATGACATGCGGTGTATGTCTTGAGGCTTGCCCGAACGTCAACGAAAAAACAGACTTTATCGGACCAGCTGCCATTTCCCAAGTTCGCTTGTTCAATGCTCACCCGACAGGTGAGATGAACAAGGAAGAGCGTCTGGAAGCGCTGATGCAGGACGGAGGCATCGAGGGCTGCGGCAACTCGCAGAACTGCGTGCGTTCTTGTCCGAAGGGCATTCCGCTGACTACGTCGATTGCGGAAATGAACAAGGACACAACCAAACATCTGTTTAAGCGCTGGCTTGGCGTTTAATCGGTTTAGCTTCAACACCAAGGCGTCTGACCGGGGCATGGCTTCGGGCAGGCGCTTTTTTTGTTGTATGATATAAAACATGTGTTTATTAGGATATTGAAATGGAGATGAGTCACTTGATCATCGAAAAACCGATTACGATAAAGGATATAAGCGATGACCTGCTCGCTCTTGGCGTACGGAAGGGAATGACCCTGCTCGTCCATTCCTCGCTCAAAAGCGTGGGCGGATGGATTGTCGGTGGTCCGGAGGCGGTTATACTGGCCCTGGAAGACGTACTGGGCGATGAAGGGACACTGGTGATGCCAACGCAGTCTGCGAACTTAACCGATCCGAAGACATGGGGAAACCCTCCGGCCGACCCAAAATGGTGGGATTTGATCCGCGAGAGTATGCCTCCCTATGACCCAGATCTGACCGTTACATCAGGGATGGGGATCATTCCGGAAGTGTTCCGTAAACAAGAAGGGGTCATCCGAAGCCGTCATCCGCATGTTTCGTTTGCAGCACGCGGCAGGGATGCAAAGGCACTTATGCAATCCCATCCGCTCGATCATAGCTTGGGCGAAGCCTCGCCGCTGGCACGCTTATATGAAGCGGGTGCTTACGTGCTTATGCTGGGTAGTGGCTATGGCAATAATACTTCCTTCCACCTTAGCGAATACCGCACGGATTGGGCAGGCAAGAAGGTGGTAACTGCCCACGCGCCAGTACGCAGGATGCAGGGAATAACAAAGTGGGAGGCATTCCAGGATATCAACTATCATTCCGACGATTTTGAAGCGATTGGAGCCTCGTTTGAAGCGCAATGTCCCGATGCATATAAGCATGGCCGTGTAGGAAAGGCAGACTGTGTGTTGGCAGAACAGCGGGCGATGGTGGATCATGCTGCGCAGTGGTTGGAGAAGAACCGTTAGATCTAAAGCAGTTGGACGGCTTTCGTTCGACTCGCTGTACGTGTTTTGTCGCTATTTTTAACAAAAGATCAGGTGGAGATGAATGTAGTTTAAAGCGAGCAGGGGCCGACTACCAGCGACCTTCAGGTGCATAAATACCGTTACGAGGGTAATAAAGACGTAATGGTACGGGCTGCCGTTTGAGGGCCACAAGCCAAAGGAGGGACTTGAAGATGTCATGGTGGATGTGGCTGCTCAATTTGACGGGCTTCCTGCTGTTGATTTATTTGTTCTACAGTATGGACAAGAAGTGGTCCAGCAGGCCTTTGCTGCTTGCTCCACTGCTCATTTATGTCCTGGTATCGGTTGAAGATTTGCTGGGGTGGATCGATCTGATGAACGTGGTGCCCGGTGAAGGCGGCATGCGCGCTCTGATCCTGCTGTTTGCATTATGCTCCGTTATTTTTTATGTGCTGTATATATTCGATAGAATTGCAGACTCCGTCAATCAGCATGTTGATATGAAAACAACCTTGGTTCGGATTAGCATGGCGGCGGGGATGTGCATTTTGTTTTTCACGATGGTGTATATGTCGATCTATAAGCTGTTCGGAGGCATTTCCTTCGAAGGCGAGAATATCGGCCAGGATTTGCTAAGCCAGTTCATTAGCTTCCTGTATTTCAGTATGGCGACGTTTGTCACTGTCGGATATGGCGATATAGCCCCAGTCGATAATACGTCCCGGCTTGTCGTGGTGATGGAGATTGCCTTCAGTTTCATTACCGTTGCGTATGCGCTGTCCATGCTGGGGACGCTGCGCCGGATCTTTAAGCCCGGCGATGACGGCTTGGAGATGGATGACAGTGAAGAGAAGTCGAAGGCCAATAAACCGCATCGAAGAAAACATTCATCCATGTAATAAAGGCGCATCTTTGCCGATGCGTCTTTTTATGTGCGACGGGCAGTCATAACTTTAGCGAGTTAATCGCTACAAATAATCTGTTAAAATATGTTCCATCGGAACGGGATCGATAGGAGCATTACATAAACTTTTGAAGGCGATTAAAAAACACTGCGGAAAATTGCAACTATGAACCTAAATTTACAAATACATTCCAGTCGTTTCCTTGTAAAATACTCTTTACAGGAAGGGGGGAATGGATGTAGCCAAAGGATGAGCGTCATGTTACTGCCATTGCACGTCAAATCAAGAATCAGGAAAAGAAGCTGAAACATATGAGAAGACGTACTGTTTCACTTATGATGACCTTGATCATGATCTTGCAGGTTTTCGGCGTGTCCACGGTTTTTGCAGGGGAAGGTCAACCAAGCGATAGTTCGGAAAGTCAAGGTTTAAAAGCGGAGTATTACACTAGCTCAGGAAGAGGACAATTTGATTTCAAAGAGCTGAAGATGACAACGGTCGATGCCAATATTGATTTTGATGATATCACACCGGTCTTAAAAGCGCTTACAGGACAGGATGAATATAATACGGTCCGTTGGACAGGGCAACTGGCGGCACCGATGACGGATGATTACAAGTTCTATATTAAGGGAGACAACGGATTCCGCTTATGGGTGGATGATAAGCTGGCCATCGACCATTGGGTGAATGATTGGGACAACGAGCAGACGAGTGCCTCCATTCATTTGGAAGCCGGCAAGAAGGTTAGCTTTAAATTAGAGTATTTTCAGGACTATGGCGGGGCATACATTCAATTGAAATGGTCCAACTCCACATTACAGAAGCAAGCGGTACCTGAAGAGGTATTTGCATTGCCAGCGGGGTATGTGAACCACAGTCCGAAACAAAGTATAATTCTGCAAGACGGCCTGCAAGCTGAGCTGCAGTTCAACAGTAAGTTGCAGGCGGTTCCTAAGGCGGCAGCGAAGCACTTCACGATAATCGCAGGTCGTCGCAGTCATATTCCGACGAGTGCCACCTTGAAGTCAGATGACCCGTCTGTTCTTCAATTGAAGTGGGATGTTCCCATTTATAAGCCGGATAAATCCATCATCGTGACTTATGACGGGCAAGGCAAAATTAAGAAAGCGGACGGTCAGCCTTTATCCGCGTTCGTCGGGACGAAGGTGACGAATCACTCTGAATTTTTAATTAAATCCCCTTGGGCAGATGAAGTGGACAAAAACAATGTATTGCCTGAATATCCGCGTCCGCAGTTGGTTCGTGACCAATGGCTTAATCTGAACGGTGAATGGGAGTTTGAGAGCGGCAGCAAGCAAACGGCGCTTCCAACGGGTAAGACGTTAAGCGAAAAAATCCTTGTGCCATTCGCCGTCGAGTCTCAACTCTCGGGACTTGAGCGACAGGAAGACAAGATGTGGTACAAACGTCAATTTACGCTGCCATCAGATTGGGATGGCAAGCAGGTCCAGCTTCACTTCGGTGCGGTTGATTTTGAAGCAACTGTATATGTTAATGGACACGAAGTTGGAAAACACCGCGGTGGATACACAGGGTTTAGCTTCGATATTACGGAGCAACTCGTGGCCGGCGAGAATGAATTAATCGTATATGTCAGTGATCCGACGGATGAAGGCGGATACACGATTGGCAAACAACGAAACAATCCAAGCGGCATCTGGTACACCTCAGTGTCCGGAATTTGGCAAACGGTATGGTTGGAACCCGTGGCTCCTGCATCCGTTGATAAATTGGATATGACGCCAGATCTTGTGAGCAATTCCCTGAAATTGAAGGTAACCGGAAGTGAAGGGGTTACAGATGAAGCGGTTGAAGCTATTGTTTTGGAGGACGGGAAGGAAGTAGCCCGTGCGACCGGAGCTGTCGGTGAGGAATTTTCCATTCCGATCCCGAATCCGAAACTGTGGTGGCCGGATGATCCGTTCTTGTATGATCTGAAGGTGAACTTGGTGAAAGGGACTGCGAAAGTTGACGAAGTATCCAGCTATTTCGGTATGCGGGAAGTGAAGCTGGGCAAAGTTGACGGCATCACGCGTCCGCTGATTAATGGCAAGTTTATTTTCCAAATAGGGCCGCTGGATCAAGGCTATTGGCCAGATGGGTTATACACAGCGCCAACCGATGAGGCCATGAAGTTCGATATTGAAGCCGTGAAACGGCTGGGCATGAATATGATCCGGAAGCATATGAAGGTGGAGTCGGATCGCTGGTATTATTGGGCCGATAAGCTGGGTGTTGTCGTATGGCAGGACCAGGTGAGCAAATTTGGCGATTCGGAGGACAACCGCGCCCACTTAGAGAAGGAATTCAAAGAAATGATTGACCAGTTCCGAAATCATCCTTCGATCGTCGTCTGGACGGTGTTCAATGAGGGTTGGGGGCAGTATGATACGGAGCGATTAACCAATTGGGCGATGAATTACGATCCGACACGTCTCATTAATAATGCGAGCGGTTGGACGGATAAGAACGTGGGCCATTTCATCGATGCGCATAATTATCCGGCACCGACGATGCCGCAGCCAACAGATGCACGGGCAGCCGTGCTTGGCGAATATGGGGGACTGGGTCTGAAAGTGCCTGGACATGAATGGAATTCCAATGTATTCAATTATGAGGAGCAAGAGAGTGTAGCAAAACTGACCAATCGCTATATCAGCTTCATTAAGCAGCTGGAAGAACTGAAGCGATCGGGTCTTAGCGCTGCGGTGTATACCCAAATCACCGACGTTGAAATGGAGATCAACGGCTTGCTCTCTTATGACCGTAAGGTGGAGAAAGCGGATTTCAAACGTCTTGCGCAATCTCATAAAAAATTAATCGGTACCCCGAAGATACAAAATCCATAATGCTGTGCGATGGAATCATGGCTATTTATGCATGATTCCATCTTTTTGGTCAATTTGGGGCTGATTGCAGAAATAAGGGATCTCATGTCAGCCACTGGAAAGAATCCCCGTACGCTGTTTTAGGGTCGCCGCAAAGTATTTAGAATAAGCATCGAAGCGTAGGCTCCACTTTGTGGGGGTATTTTGCATGCAATGAAAGAATACGAAAGACCGAAATGCTTAAAAAAAGACTCATTATTCTAAATACAATCCGACCTTTGACTTTCTAAAATTAGGTAGTGAAGGAAAGAAAGAGGGTGAGCATATGGGTTCTGATATTCTTTTAGGAATGGAAGGAATCAAGAAGGAATTTCCCGGGGTGGCGGCTTTATCGGAAGTAGACTTTTGCTTGCGGAAAGGGGAGATTCACGCGCTGATGGGAGAGAACGGAGCGGGTAAATCCACCTTAATCAAAGTGCTGACCGGGGTTTATAAAAGGGACGCCGGGACGATCAAACTTCGGGAACGGGAGATTCATCCCAAATCTCCACAGGAAGCTCAACAACTCGGAATCAGTACGGTTTATCAAGAGGTTAATCTTTGCCCGAACTTGTCCGTTGCGGAAAATATCTTTGTCGGAAGGCAGCCCCGCAAATGGGGCATGATTGACTGGAATACGATGCACCGTCTTAGCGAAGAACTGCTCGCAAGGCTTGATTTGCATATTGATGTAAGACAGCAATTGTCCATGTATTCGGTTGCCGTTCAGCAGATGGTGGCCATTGCCCGCGCAGTGGATATTTCCAGCGGCATTTTGATTTTAGACGAACCGACCTCAAGCTTGGATGCGAACGAAGTCAAGCAATTGTTCTCCGCTATGCGCAGGTTGAAAGAGGAAGGTATGGGTATCCTGTTCGTCACCCACTTCCTTGACCAGGTGTACGAAGTAACGGATCGCATCACGGTACTCAGAAACGGAACGCTGGTCGGTGAATTTAAGACGGAGGCGTTGCCAAGAACAGAGCTCGTTTCCCATATGATCGGCCGGGTATGGGATCCCGATGAGCAGTCAGAAGAAAAAGCCGATACACCAAATCAGACCAAGGTATTCCTTCAGGCGGAGGGACTTAGCAAAAAAGGCTCTATCCAGCCGTTTGACCTGACTATTCATAAAGGAGAGGTACTTGGTCTCGCCGGACTGCTTGGATCAGGCCGGACGGAGGTAGCGCGTTTGATATTCGGGATCGACAAGAGCGATACCGGGGTGCTGGAGCTCGAAGGAGAGAAGATCACCGCGATGTATCCACAGAAAGCGATTAAGCGCGGACTCGGATTCTGTCCGGAGGACCGCAAGGTAGAAGGGATCGTCGGCGAACTCACCATTCGTGAGAATATCGCCTTGGCCATGCAAGCGAAAAAAGGATGGTTCCCTTTCATTCCGGTCAAAAAGCAAAGAGATGTGGCTCAGGAGTACATTGATATGCTCAACATCAAAACGCCTGGCACGGAGCAAAGGATCGATAACTTGAGCGGCGGCAATCAGCAAAAGGTGGTTCTGGCAAGATGGCTGGCGACTGAGCCCAAGCTGCTTATTCTCGATGAGCCAACCCGGGGCATCGATGTGGGTACGAAAACGGAAATTCGCAAACTGATCTTACGGCTGGCCGTTTCCGGCATTTCTATCTTGATTATTTCCGCTGAACTGGAGGAATTGGTCAATTGCTGCAACAGGGTTATTGTCCTGCGCGACCGCATTCAAATCGGCGAAGTGACCGGTGCAGAGATGAAGGAGAACCGGATTATGCAGATGATCGCGGAAGGAGCTGAAGTGTTTGCGAAATCTGGCAGCGTCGGTTCGTAAGGCGGCCCGTCACAAAATAGTGTGGCCGCTTCTAGCTCTTGTTATTTTGTACTTGATCAATTTGATCGTTGTGCCAGGCTTTTTCAAAGTCGAGATCATCGACGGCCACCTGTATGGCAATCTCGTGGATGTACTTAACCGCGGTACGCCGCTCATTATTATGGCTATCGGAATGACGCTCGTGATTGCAACAGAGGGGATCGATATCTCCGTCGGTTCCGTGATGGCCATCGCCGGCTCAATGGCCATCTTCATATTGGAAGGCAGTCCTCTATGGGTGGCAATACTGACTGCGCTGGGGATTGGATTGCTCTGCGGTTTATGGAACGGGATGCTGGTATCGATTCTGGGTATCCAGCCGATGGTGGCAACCCTCATTCTGCTTACAGTCGGCCGGGGGATCGCGCAACTGATTACCAATGGACAAATTCTAACGACGACGAATGATCGTTATGAATATATCGGCAAAGGGTATCTGCTTGGGATTCCCTTTGCGGTTTACATCGTTGCCGCCGTATTCATTCTGGTGTATCTGCTGAAGACAAAAACAGCGTTCGGATTATTTCTGGAATCCACCGGGGCCAACCGAAGATCCAGCGAGTTCGCCGGTATCAAGCCGCGGGTGATCTTTATGACGGCTTACGCGATTTGCGGATTGCTGGCGGCAGTGGCCGGTATCATCTACAGCTCCAACCTGAGCAGTGCAGATGCGAATAACGCTGGCTTATGGTACGAGCTTGACGCAATCCTGGCGGTTGTAATCGGCGGCACTTCCATGCGCGGCGGGCGGTTCTTCCTCGGCGGCACCGTAGTCGGCGCGATTTTCATCCAAAGCCTGACTACGACGATCTATTCCCTTGGCGTTCCACCGGAATCGATCCTGCTTGTCAAGGCAATCGTCGTCATTCTTGTATGCTTGATCCAATCTGATGTGTTCAGACAAAAGCTAATTTCGATCAAAAGGAAGGTGACTGCGTCGTGAAATCGCTCCGGTTTCGAATTAGCAGCAACAATATCATTATATTGGCGACGCTGCTCCTTCTAGTCATGCTTTATGGAACAGGATCGGCGATGTACAATGGGTTCTTCTCCTTGCAAGTATTTCTAAACTTGTTTATTGATAATGCGTACTTAATCATCGTAGCAACAGGCATGGCTTTCGTCATTATTACCGGCGGCATCGATTTATCGGTAGCCTCCGTAGTCGCGCTGGTCAGCATGATGTCCGCTACGCTGCTTAATCAAGGCATGAACGCATATCTGGTCATGGCCATTTCGCTGTTGATCGGGATAACGTTCGGCGCCGGCCAGGGGTATCTCATCAACAAATTCGGGCTCCATCCGTGGATCGTTACGCTCGCCGGGATGTTTCTGGGCCGGGGGATCGCTTATTTGATCGGAACGGAGAGCATCGTCATTTCCGACGCAATCTATACGCAAATTTCCAGTTATAAAATTCGCTTGTCCGGGGACAGTTTTATTTCGATCAGTGTCGTGATCGCCCTGTTATTCGTTCTCACAGCGATATTCGTCGGCCGTTACAGCGGTTTTGGCCGGGCCGTTTACGCACTCGGCGGCAGTGAACGCTCGGCTGTACTGATGGGCCTTCCGGTAGCCGGTACCACGATTGCTGTCTACACGTTAAGCGGTTTTTGCTCCGCGCTTGGAGGCATCGTATTTACTTTTTATATGCTGTCAGGCAACTCCCTGCATTTGATGGGGATGGAGATGGATGCCATAGCAGCCTGCGTCATCGGTGGGATATTGCTGACCGGCGGGTTCGGTTATTTGGTCGGTCCGATGCTGGGCGTGCTCTGTACTGGAATGATTCAGACGATGATTATCTTTCAGGGAACGCTCAGCTCGTGGTGGACGAAAATTGCCGTCGGATTCCTCTTGTTTCTCTTCATGGCCTTGCAAAGACTGATTGTGATGAAGAAGGAAAAGGCGGCCGGAGGCAAGATCAAGATAGTTCGGAAAATAGCAAGGAATGACGTAAAAATGTAAATACATCCAAAATTCAAATCGTTATAGTGAAGTTGCATCAGAACTTAATCTTATAGGGGAGGAACTAGGAACATGAGAACAAACAGAAGAAGTCTACTGCTCACCTTGCTTATGATGGTGATGGTTGTTTCCATCTTTGCGGGCTGCAGCAATAACAATCCGGGGAAAGACGCAAATGGGGGAAACAGCACTCCTGCGAACGAGCCTGCGAATGCAGCGCCGACGGATAAACCTGCGGCAAAGAAAATCGTCCTGGGCTTCGCGCAAATCGGCGCGGAGAGCGGCTGGCGTGATGCCGAGACTGCATCTATTAAGGAAACGTTTGAAAATGACTCGAACTTTGAATTGAAATTCTCCGATGCGCAGCAAAAACAAGAGAATCAAATCAAGGCGATCCGCTCTTTCATCGCTCAAAAAGTAGATGCCATCGGACTCGCTCCGGTTGTTGAGTCCGGCTGGGAAACGGTGTTAAAGGAAGCTAAAGACGCCGGCATTCCGGTATTCCTGCTTGACCGCAGCATCACGGCAGGCAATGAAGATCTGTACACCTCCTTTATAGGCTCCGACTTTGTACTTGAAGGCCAAAACGCGGCCAAATGGATGCTTGACGAGTTAGGCGCAGACGCGCAAGTAAATATCGTACAGCTTGAAGGCACCGTCGGCGCGAGTGCGGCGAATGATCGTAAGAAAGGCTTTGAAGAGGCGATTGCAGGCCATGCGGGGTACAGAATCGTTTACTCTCAAACCGGCGATTTTACTAGGGCCAAAGGCAAGGAAGTTATGGAAGCTTATCTGAAAAAAGATAAGAACATTCAAGTCGTATATGCTCACAACGACGACATGGCGCTTGGCGCAGTTCAAGCCATCGAAGAAGCAGGCCTGAAGCCGGGTACCGACATCAAAATCATCGGCGTCGATGGCATTAAAGGAGCCTTTGAAGCGATTGCCCAGGGAAAAATGAACGTTACGATCGAGTGCAATCCGCTGCTTGGACCGCAATTGAAGCAAGCGATACTGGATTATAAAGAAGGCAAAGAACTTCCGAGATGGATTAAGTCTGAAGAAGACGTTTATTTCGGACAAAAAGCGATCGATGCACTGCCAAACCGTAAATACTAGCGTTCTTTTCATTGCTGTGTATGAATAATATCTATGTGAAGCTGCGAAAGAGTGATTGACTCTTTTGCATTTTCACATTTTGTTTTATGATAAGGATCAAACCTTTTGACATATTTTGATAGAATGGGCTGATGCTTTTGCGTATTGGTTTCATTGCCAATCGAAGCATACGATTCAAACTACTCCTATATTTCATCACTATTGTTTCGCTGTCTATCTTAACCTTAGGTTTTTTGGGCAGTTATCTCTATAAGAAATCGATTGAAGAAGAGATGAATTCCCATACGATCCAGATGATGAATCAAGTCAAAAATCACATCGAGGTCTATTTGAAAGAGATGGATAACATCGTCGATTATTTGGCAGGTGAAGAAGCAGTTATTGAATTTATGCGGGCAGGCGAACAAGATCGGGCAACATTGGCTGAAACGGGTGCCGAGGTGCAGCGGAGGGAAGCGGTCTTCGAAAGACAGCGTCCCGAGATTGCGGGCATCCTGATCGTCAATCGAAATAATGCCTCAGCCAGCAACACGATGGAGCGAATTCAGCGGGACCCGCTGACGGAAGAGAATTGGTATCAGGCCGCGGTTAGCAATCTGGATACCCTTCACTTATTCAGCCATCCGATCGGACGGAATATTAGAGTCAAGCAAAACATAAGCGCCGATCAGGTACTGACCGCTGTGAAGGCGGTTAAAGACCCGGTAACGGACGAAATCATCGGAGTCGTGATGATCGATATGAAGCTTGATTTCATCCGGAGTATCGTCGAATCGGTGTCTCTTGGCAAGAGCGGATTTATTTTTATTATGGATGAAAAGAACGGGGTCGTATATTCGCCGGTAAATCGAATCGTCTATCGAATTTCAGGCGAGTGGCTGGATGGTACGACAGGCAGTCTGGTTAAGCCGATCTTTGGCCGTAATTACCAAATGATCTATAACACGTTCCCGGATATCGGCTGGAGAATCGTCGGGGTCATTCCACTCAGCGAATCACTTAAGGTCGTATCTGATTTACAAACCGTTACCGTTATCATTGCGATGGTGACCTTGTTTTTTGCTTTTATCGCTTCATGGTTTTTTACCAATTCGATTGTACGACCTGTCGGTAAGCTGCGCAGCTTGATGCGAAAAGTTGAAGAAGGGGAATTAAATTTAAGGTTTCCCGGCAGGACGAATGATGAAATCGGACAGCTCGGCAACAGTTTCAATAAAATGGTAGAAGAAATCGAAAATTTGATCAACATGGTTTATATGGAACAGAAAGAAAAACGTGAAGCAGAATTGAAAGCGCTTCAAGCTCAAATCAAACCACACTTTCTCTACAATACACTGGACACCATTCAATGGATGGCGCAGGATCGAGATGCCCAGGATATCGTCGAATTGATCGTTGCGTTGACGAATCTTTTTCGGATCGGTCTTAGCAAAGGAAATGAGATTATTCCGCTAACGGATGAGCTGCAGCATGTCGAAAGCTATTTGGTGATCCAGATGGCGAGATATGAAGATAAACTGGATTATGAGATCCTGATTTCCGATGAAATCAAGCGATACCGTGTTTTGAAAATTATTTTGCAGCCGCTCGTGGAAAATGCGATATACCACGGGATCAAGACCAAATCAGGCAGGGGGAAAATCGTGATCCGCGGCTTTAAGGATGACAATGGCTTGCGATTGATTGTTGAGGATGACGGGGTAGGCTTGCCGGAAGATAAGCTGATCCAGTTGAGGGAAGATATGCGATTTACGCGGCAAACTGGCAGGGAACGGGGCTATGGGCTATTTAATGTGAACGAAAGAATCAAATTGTCCCATGGTCCCGAGTACGGAATATCCATAAACAGCGTTCCGGGACAAGGAACTGTCGTTGAAGTAAGGCTACCATTAGTGAATACTTAAATGGGGGATATGGTCGTGTGGAAGCTGTTAATCGCCGATGATGAACCGAAAATTCGCAGAGGGTTAAAGAAAGTTCTGCCCTGGGAGGAACTGAACATCCAGGTAGTTGGGGAAGCCGAGGACGGCCGGCAAGCACTTGATTTGATCAATCATTTGAAACCGGATATTTTGTTTGTCGATATCAATATGCCCTTTTTTAACGGACTCGATTTGTTAGAGAAAATGAAGCAAGCGCTGGAGCGCTGCGTAGTGATCGTGATTACCGGCCATGACGAGTTTGCCTATGCCCAGCAGGCTTTAAAGTTGAAAGTTTTCGATTATATTTTGAAGCCGGTGGTAAGGAACAAGCTCGAATCGGTAGTGGCCAGGGCCATTGAAACATTAGAGAATACCAGGCAATATGAGGAGCATCACAAATGGGTGGATTACCAGCTAAAATCCAATTCAATCCTTATTCGCGATAAGTTTCTGGTGAAATGGATCGATCATTTGATGGGTGAGGATGAGGTGCGGAAGAATCTTGATTTTTTTGGGCTGCAGCTCGGGCCAACGCTCGGCATCGTGCTGCTGAAGGTGATGAGCCATCTGGATACTGGCGGCACACACCGCGCTTGGGACCGGGAACTGCTGGAATTCGCCGCAAGAAACGTGACCGAGGACGTTGTCCGATCTGAATCCGCAGTTGTCTTGAACGATGCGAAAGGTCAAATCATCGTACTCGTTACGATAACTGAAGCAATGGATTGGCTGGCGCTGGGCGATAAAATTCAACAAAGGCTCGAAACGATTCTCGAAAAGGTGGTTTTGCTTGATCAAAGTGCAGTAGACGATGGAATTGCCGGAGTTCCGGCGGCATACCGGAGATTGGGAGATGAGCTGACAACGAAAGGAAGTTTATCCCCGGTCGTTGTGCTGGCCAAAAGGTTCATCGACCGCAATTATCACCAGCCGGAGCTGTCCTTAAGCGAAGTGGCGAACGGGGTGCAGGTGAGTCCTGCGTATTTAAGCAAACAATTGAAGCGGGAATTGGGATTGTCCTTTATCGATTATTTGACCAAAGTCCGGATTGAAAAGGCCATTCAGTTGATGAACGATCCTGCAGCAAAAGTATACGAGATCGCCGAAATGGTCGGTTATAGCAGTCAGCATTATTTCAGCAACACCTTTAAAAGAATTACCGGCACCGCCCCGTTGATATACCGGAAAGGTCAACGATGATGAGACGTTCATTGTGGAGCTGGGGCAAATTGTTTGTGATCGCTCTGTTGTGTATTTTAATTTGGCACTACATACAGGGTAGCGGCAGGGAAGCCGGTAACGACGTTCGATACTTGATCGGCGTTTCCCAACCGAATCTGTCGGAGCCCTGGCGAGTGGTTATGAATGATGAAATCCGCAAGGAGGTGGAGCGCCGAGGGGATGTGCGCGTGATCTTTACAGATGCCGCCCAGAGCAGCAGTCAGCAGGCGGATGATGTGAAGAATCTGCTTGAGTACGGTATCGATCTGCTCATCGTTTCGCTTGACGATCCGGTGGCATTAACGCCGACGATTAGTGAGGCTTACCGCAAAATTCCCGTCATTGTCATGGGTCGGGGCGTAACCGGTTACGATTATACGCTTTATATCGGAACAGATAACGAGATGATCGGCAAGAAAGCGGGCGAATTTGCCCTTGAAACATTGGGTCCGGCCGGCGGGAGCATGATCGAGGTGCAGGGGCTAAAAGGATCGCCCAGCGTTGAAGAGCGCAGCAAAGGGTTTCGCGAAGCGTTGGCGGAAAGCTCGAACATCGAAATCACTGCAACGTTCAATGCGGATTGGCAACGCGACAAAGCCGAGGATCTGCTGTCAGAGTGGTTCGCTGCAAATCGCCGGGTCGATTTGGTGTTCGCGCATAATGAAGCGATGGCGCTCGGCGCTTATCGCGCCGCACATCATGCAGGCCTGGAAAATATCGATATCATAGGTATTGACGGGGTTAATTCGGAAAACGGCAGCTTCAAGTTAATCTCGGAAAACCGGTTGACGGGCACATTCACAAGCCCTACCGGCGGCAAAGAAGCAGTCAATTATGCCATTGACATTTTGAACAAAGAGAAAGGCATTCCGAAGAAAGTGATTTTGCGGAGTCAAAAAATTACTGCCCAGAGGGAACTTTCGGTAAAAAATTCAAATCCGGCTAAAGATCGAAGCGATCTGGAGAAGCGTGAAACGAAGAAACAGGATGAGGGGAAGTCTATTGTGCTTGGCTTTGCCCAGGTCGGTACCGAAAGCAGCTGGAGGCTGGCGAATACGAAATCGGTTATCGCCGCCGCCAAGGAGGCGGGTATCGAACTTCTTTACGATAATGCGGAGCAATCGCAAGAAAAGCAGATCGATATTATCCGCCGGTTCATTAAACAAAAAGTAGATGTCATCGCCTTCTCGCCGAAGACCGAGACCGGCTGGGAGGACGTGCTGCAGGAAGCGAAGGAGGCCGGTATTCCGGTCATACTGTCCGACAGGGAAGTGAATGTAAGCGACGATACGCTCTGGACGGCTTATATCGGCTCGGACATGATCGATGAGGGACGAAGAGCGGCACGCTGGCTCGCCGGCGAACTGACTGGGCAGAAACGTTATCACATCGTTGAACTACAAGGCACAGAGAAATCTGCACCCGCGGTAGGCCGTAAGAAAGGCTTCGAGGAAGTGATCCGTCAGCACGGCAATTTCGAAATACTGGAATCGTATAGTGGAGATTACACCTTCGAGGACGGCAAGGAGATGATGAAGAGCGCACTGCAGAAGCATGGAAGTCTTTTTGATGTCGTATACTCGCACAATGACGACATGGCGCTTGGTGCCATTCAAGCAATAGAAGAATACGGACTTCATCCGGGGAAGGATATGGTCATCATTTCAATCGATGCGACGCGCCCGGCGTTCCAAGCGATGGTTACGGGGAAATTGAATATGGCCGTCGAATGCAACCCGCTGCTCGGACCCCAGCTCATGAAAGCGGTGCGGGATTTAATGGAGGGCAAGGAACTGCCGATGAAGATCATCACCTCAGAAGGCGTGTTTTCCCAGGAAACAGCAAAGCGGGAGCTGCAAAATCGGGAATTTTAACAAGCAGAAAACGACACAAGCCCAAAGAAATAGGGAGCGTGCGGTTCGATAAGGGGGAGCCATGATAGTGGCTCCCCTACTTTATGTTAGCAAATGGAAAGTGAGCGAAGTCTTAGTTAAGACTAAGGTTTCATCAGCTTTTTCAGAATGCCGAGCCCGTTCTTGGAAGGGTAGCGGAATTTAAAATCGAACCGGTTGGTTTGCTTGAGCACGCTCTTCTTATGGGAGAAGGTATGGAAGCTGTATTCCCCGTGGTAGGCGCCCATTCCGCTCTCACCGACACCTCCGAATGGAAGGAAGGGAGTGGCCAGATGCATCAGCGTATCGTTAACACATCCCCCGCCAAAAGAAACCGAGGAGAGTACGTAATCCTGAACGTCTTCATTCTCCGTGAACAAGTAAAGGGCGAGCGGTTTGGGGCGGTGATTAATCGCCTGGACAGCTTCGTGTACATTCTCGTAAGTCAGGATTGGGCACAGGGGGCCAAAAATCTCTTCTTCCATGACTGGCATATCCCAAGTGATATCGTCCAGCACGGTGGGCTCGATGAGCAATTTTTCCTTTGAACTGTTCCCGCCATGGCGCAGGGTTCCGTTGTCCAGAAAGCCGGACAGCCGGTCAAAATGCTTCTCCGAAACAATGCGCCCATAGTCGGGATTGGTTAGCGGGTTCTCGCCGTAGAACGAAGTGATGGCGTCTTTCAGGTGCGCGATGAACTTCTCCTTCACCTTGCTGTGTACGAGAACATAATCCGGCGCGACGCAGGTTTGGCCGGCATTTGTATATTTGCCGAATGCGATACGTGAAGCCGCCAGGGCCAGGGGGGCATCCTCGTGGACGATACAGGGGCTTTTGCCTCCAAGCTCCAGCGTTACCGGGATCAACTGCTTGGCGGCGGCCTCCATGACAATTTTGCCGACATGGGTACTGCCGGTAAAGAAGATATAATCCATCGGCTGCTCCAGCAGGCTCGTGCTTACCTCGGGTCCTCCCTCCACCGAAGCCACATATTGCGGCTCAAACGTCTCCGTGATGATGGACGTAATGAGTCCGGATACGTTAGGTGTCAGCTCGGAGGGCTTTACAATTGCGGTGTTTCCGGCGGCCAAAGCTCCGATCAGTGGAGAGATGGCCAATTGCCAAGGATAATTCCAGGGAGCAATAATCAGTGCCGTCCCGTAGGGCTCAGCGTAGACCATTCCCTTGCTGCCTACATGCGTCAGTGCGGTTTTGACACGCTGCGGCTTGGCCCAGCGCTTCAGATTCTTTATGACAAAGGAAAGCTCCTTATAGACAATCCCGATCTCAGTCGTGAAGGCCTCCTGCTCGCTTTTGTTCAAGTCTTTACGAAGGGCCTCCATGATATCGTTTTCCCTGGCAATCAGTACTTGGCGGAGCTTGGTCAGCTGCTGCAGTCGGAAATCCACTTCCTTGGTGATGTCTTTATGAAAAAAACGCCGCTGATCTGAAACTAATGCTGTGATTGAATCGTTATCAGTCATACGTAAACCCCTTTCTCTTGCTATTCCATATATATGAATAACCGTAAGACCGTTAAAACTTGTACTCTTTTATTATTATATAGGAGGAAGTCCACCTATGAGAAATCCATCCTCGTCTACTCCCCATGGCACAGTCCAGGACGGGGCAAAGCGAGACGTCATGCAGACGAAGATGACGCGCCGCCAATTTCTGAAGATCGGTGTTTCCGCCGTGGTTGGTGTTGGCGCTGCAGGCGGGGCTTACGCGTCTTTATGGGAGCCTCATCAATTGGACATTACGAGACGGACATTGGCGCTTCCTTCACTGCCTAAGGCTTTTGATGGGATGAAGGTCGTTCAGTTTAGCGATTTGCATCTGGGCTTTCACACCGGGGCAAAAGACGTGGCCCGTGTGGTACAAGCGATTCAAAATGAGAAACCGGACATGATCTGTTTCACAGGGGATATGGTGGACGGTAACACAGAGGATATGAGGGCCGCCATTCAACCGTTCACCGAGCTGAAGGCCCCTCTCGGCTTATTTTCTATATTGGGTAACCATGATTACAAAGATGTGGAGACACTGATTTCTATGGAGGAAGAGGCCGGATTTCAGGTGCTGCGGAACACCGCCGTGAAGCTAAGGCGGGATGGTGCTGTCATTGCAGTGGCAGGTTTGGACGATGCATTCTGGGGCCAGCCGGATCCGGCAGCAGTCATTCAAGATTTACCAGACGGAATGTTCAAGCTGCTGCTGATGCACGAGCCGGATTATGCTGACACAACTGCAGCCCATTCATTCCATCTCCAGCTGTCGGGACACAGCCATGGGGGCCAGATCCGCTTGCCCTGGATGGGAGAGGTGATCACGCCGCCCGGGGCAAAGCGTTATGTGCAAGGCCTATATACCCTCGGTTCACGTGGAATGCTGCTCTATGTAAATAGGGGAATCGGCACGACGCAGCTGCCTTTTCGTTTCTTATGCAAACCGGAGCTTACCGTGCTCACCTTGCGCTCAATGGCATGAAGGGAATGAAATCTGTGATCTGAACATGTCAAGATGAAAGGCTCACTTGGAATTTGTTACACAAATGAAATATACCTGTTATCAAACTCTAACAGCCGCGGGTTAAACTTATCACATGACCCCCTTTTGAGAATATATATTATGTTTTGGACCCGGTAACGGGTCCACTTTTTTTTGCCTATTTTGCTGTGCTTCCTATGTAAATGCAAAAAAACAGAAGGAGGGTGTACCCCCTTTAAAGAGGTACGGTCACCTTCTGTTTTTGTTCGAAATATACCCATTCCGTGTATCCGATTTCTTTGAGCACTTTGGCCACTTCGTCAAATTCATCTCCGACCCGTGACGGTTTATGGGCGTCGGAGCCGAAGGTGACGTCAACGCCGTGATGGTGCGCGACCTCCAAGATGGCGCCCGATGGATACCAGCCGCCGCACAGCTTGGTTTTGCCGGAAGTGTTGATCTCGATCGCCAGGCCTGATTCCGCGATGACTTTCAACGTTTCCTCGATCGCTTCGTCGGCCTTGATTTCGGAGAACAGCGGATAATTGCCCTTCATGGCATCCATATGGGCGATGATCTGGAACATTCCGCTTCGCGCGGATTGGCGGATCAGATTGAAGTATTCCTCTTTATCGGCAACCTGCTGCTGCTGCGTCAGGTTCTTCCAGCGGTTTTTATTGAAGATGCTGACATCCCTAACGTGATGGATGGAGCCGATGATGTAGTCAAAAGGGTAGGCATTTAATGCCTGCTGATAAACCTTAGCATGATTCGGAAAATAATCGGATTCAATGCCCAGCAGGACTTTGATTTTACCTTCATATTCCCGCTTTAAGTCCAGAACTTCTTGTACGTACTCCGCAAAGTCCCTTTTTGCCATGGAGATGGCTGGAAAGGGCTGCTCTTCCGGGCTCCCGAAGTATGGAGTGTGGTCCGAGATTCCAATCACCTGTAAATCTGCCGCAATCGCAGCCTCGATATAATCTCGAATGTTGCCGTCTGCGTGGCCGCAGCGGAAATGATGGGTGTGCAGATCAAATTTCATGTTGACCTCCTTCATATCGCTTGATTGGTTATTATTCTAGGTTTGATGTGGCGTTATTCGCTGCTGATGAACTGTGTCTCGGGCATGCCCTTCAGATCACTGAGGAATTGACGCATAGCGGAGCTGACGTATCGTCCGCTCTTATAGATTACGCCGACAGGGTGGCTAACTTCAAGCTCGCTCAGGGGAACAATCTGCAGGGTGCCGTTGCGCAGCTCCGTCGCGACGGACTGCTTCGATATAATGGCTGCGCCCAAATTGATCTCGACCATCCGTTTAATTTCTTCACTGCTTGACAGTTCCATGACAACCTGCGGCTCAATGCCGTGCTTCTTCATTACGTCATCTGCGAAGCGGCGGCCGACGGTGTCACGTGTTAGCAGAATAAGGGGGGTTCCACCCAGCACATCCATGCTTGCCGTGGAGAGTTTGGCTAGCGGATGCTGAGGGGATACGACAAGCTCAAAGGTATCGTAGTACAGAATGGATGTGCTCAAGTTGGGATTGCGCTCGATCAGATAACCGATCCCGATGTCGATGAGCCCGTTCTCTACGCTGTGATAGATTTGTGATGAGGCCATGGATTGAATGGTTGTTTTAATATGAGGGAATTGATCCTGAAAGTAGGAAAGTACCCGTGGCAGGATCTGAATCGCTATGGAAGTGGTTGTACCCAGCTGAATATGACCCTGGGGAGTTTGATCAAGGTCGGATAGCCGCTGCTTCAGCTCATCCACGATCCCGAGGATCTGTTCGGCATGGTCCACGAAGACCTGCCCCCGGTCGGTTAACGTCACGGGCTGACTCCGGTCCACCAGCACCGTTTTAAATTCTTCTTCCAGGCTCTTGATCTGGGCGGATACCGCCGGTTGTGTCAGATTAAGAAGCTCTCCCGCTTTGCGAAAGCTCATCGTTTTGGAGATGGTAATAAGCGTTTCCAATTGGCTGATGTTCATAGCCTTCCTCCTTACTTGATATATTCTTCCGCTCATCTATCGCGTGCAATCTGTATTATTTAAATTATAGGTTATTCTTCCCGGTGGAGCAATGAAGGGAGCAAACCTGGTGGTTTTCGGCCGAAAAAATGAAAAACATTTTAATTTCCATTTAATTATTATTAAAAGATGGGGAAACCTTCCGATAATAGTAAAGTAGACATAGAACAAAGGTGAGACCAAAGGCCCGTTTAAGCGAAAGGAATATCTTCGTACTAAAGCGTTTCAAGCGATAGCTGACATGGCAAGACAGTTGTTGGAATGAGGACTGTCGCTATTTTGTGATGATTTATTACAAGGTATCCATTATAATGTTTAAATATATAGGTGGGACTTTGGGACCCTGACCAACAACCTAGTGAAAGGGGCGTAATGAGGAATGAAAGCGGAAGTCATCAATCCTTTTTTAGAGTCCGCACGACACGTGATCGAACAAGTCATACAGGTTTCACCTTCCACGGGGAATCTTGGGGTCAAAGAGATCGGATATTTGGAGAATCATATCTGGATCCAAATCGGCATGACAGGCCAAATGAACGGTGACATTGTATTTGGAATTCAGGAGCAGGTAGCCCTGCAGATGGTATCGGTGATGATGGGCGGCTATGTCATTACCGAGATGGATGAGATGGGACAAAGCGCGATTTCGGAGCTCGGCAACATGATCAGCGGCAATGCCAGCACCATTTTATCGAACCAGGGCGTCAGCGTGGATATTACGCCTCCCAAAGTAATGAGGTCGGATAGCACATCCACTCTTATTCAGAAGAAGGCGCTTTGTATTCCGCTGAGAATGGAAGGAATCGGAGAGCTGGATATTCAAGTCATGATTTCATAAAATAGGAGTAACGAACCCAATGGCCGAGTATGTAAGGCTCTTTAATGATAAGGAATCAAGAGCTGTGCCGGCGAAGAAAGGGATATGAAATCATGCTGAAAAATAAAGTTATCGTCGTTACGGGAGCATCCAGCGGAATCGGCGCCTTGATCGCGGAGAAGCTTTCTGCGGAAGGAGCATACGTGGTTCTGTGCGCCCGTTCGGCAGAACGTCTGCAGGAGGTGGGTGCGCGAATACTAGGCCCCCATGAGCTTGCAACCATGGATGTTCAGAGCCCCGAGCAGGTGCAGTCTGTCATGGAAGGCCTTCTTAGCCGCCATGGCAGAATCGACGTGCTGATTAACAATGCCGGCTACGGCAAGTTCGAAGCTGTTATGGACATGCGTCAAGAAGAGTTTCAGGACATGATGGACGTCAATTATATGGGCATCGTGCGCTGTACGCAAGCTGTGCTGCCAGGGATGCTGAAGCGGGCTGACGGCCAAATCGTCAACATTGCGTCCATGGCCGGAAAAATCGGAACGGCCAAATCCACCGCCTATTCGGCCACCAAGCATGCCGTGCTTGGGTTTAGCAATTCACTCCGGCAGGAGCTGCGGAACACGGGCATAACCGTATCTACTGTAAACCCTGGCCCCATTGATACCCCGTTCTTTTCCTTGGCAGATCCGACAGGCGGTTATGTCAATAATGTGAGCTGGTTCATGATGAAGGCCGAGTATGTTGCGGAACAGGTCGTGAAGCTGGTGAAAAAGCGCAAGGAAGAACTCAATCTTCCGAGGCTGGCCTCACTGGGCATAAGGCTGTACCAGCTGTTTCCAAGGTTTGCAGACCGCGTGTCTTACAAATGGATGAATAAGAAATAACGGCTGCGGCGCTACAACGCTTCGGTTTCGGCAACAAGCTCCTGAAGCAGCGCAGTGGCTTGTTTTGTTTTTTCTGTATCTGAGGAGAGCAGTGTGATTACCTGATCCAAGCGTTGCTTGTAATTGGCCGGCTTGATGGGAAAGGTTTCGATCATGGCTACCGCACGCTTCTCATTGATGCAGTACAACTCATTTTTGGCAAACAGCACTTGATTCAAGCACGAAATGCAGCGGAAGCAGTGACCGGTAACATAAGTGATATCATCGCTGGCAGCTGTTTTATCCGCAAACATCAAGGAGAAGGATGCTTCGAAGGTAAAGAAGCCGACCATCGCATCCTTTAATGTTTTTGGATAAGGAACCGTTTTGGCTTTCAAGGTCTGTATTCGGTTATCCGAATCTGAGAGTATACGACAAATCGCAAGTTCCCCCATATACATCACATTCAGATAGGCATGCGGATGTCCGGTTTGGTAATGGGCTGACACCAAGCCTGCGGAACAGTCGTCGATGATGCCGGACACGCGGTGTACATCACGGAATAAGAAATCCACATGATAACCCTCGATCACTAACCATCCGCCCCCGTTAACCCAGGCACCCCATTCGCCTAATGAAGTGATAATCCCATCCCGATGCTCGTCATCTAATTTCTGCGCCACCCTAGCGATGTTCTCCACCTTAAATCCTTGTGATTCATCGTAATAAATGCCGATATCGATATCGGAATCCGGTTTGGCGGTTCCTTTGGCTCTGGATCCCCCGAGTACGACCCCTATCACGCCGGGCACCTCCCGAAGTTCTTCTGTTATCCGCTGGATTAAATGATCAACTTGTGAAGTCATGTATCTTCTCCTCCTTTATATGTTTTATACGGAATCGATTTTACCCTTATGTATACCTTAGCCTCATGGCTTCAATTTTCTCCCGGGTCCATTGAACCGCTTCAGCAGGCGAGATGATGGTTGCTTCCTCTCCGAGACGCCACACATAGTCCGAATAGAAGATGACGTCGGTCGCTGGTATTTCAAGCTGAGCGACTCCGCTGCCATCTTTGTTCTTATCGATGTGGGGACCGAGGCGAGTATCCGTTTCAAGCAGCCAAACCCCTTTAGAAGTTAATTGTACCTCAAACGGCTTCATTTCCCCATTCCCGGTTTCCGGTATGTCACGCAGCGTTTGGTTAGCGATATCTTCACGGATCGCGATGGACGCATTGGGACTGGCCGCAATGATCCGGTCGACTCTGAACTGTCTGGTATCCTCTTGAGTGAAACAGTAGGCCGGACAATACCAGTAGCCCGAGCTTGCATACAAACCGATAGGCTGAATATGCCGCTGGCTGCTTCCGGCGGATGAACGATAGGAGATGGTGACCGCTTGCCGAACCATGACGGCTTCCATTAGCGTTTGTAAAATCTCGGTGGACATCGCACGGAATGGACTGTGAATCATAACGCGATCCTTAAGACGGTCGATCTGCTCTTTGATATCTGCCGGCAAATAATGATAGAACTTGTGGAGTGCCGTGGCGGCTCCGTCACCGAATGGCAGGGTGCTGAAATAGCTTAAGGATTGGCAGGCAAAAAAGATGGCGATCGCTTCGCTTTCCGTGAAACTGATCGGCGGCAGCATCCGCTCCTGCAGCAGTCTGTAGCCGCCGCCTCGACCTTGCACAGAGTAGATGGGAACGCCGAGCCCGCTCAGCTCATCCAAATCTCTTGAAAGGGTCCTGACGGAGAGACCGAATTCATCGGCCAGTTCTTTTACGGTAAACGATTTTTTTGCATTGATCATCATCATTAATTGAATCAGGCGCTGGGATTTCTGCATAGAACTACCTCCGTCTCATATCATTCATTTTATCTTATTCTCTAAATAAGACAATATTTGTCTTATTTAAGGGATATGATGTTCTCAAGCAGCAAGGGTTCACGATGAATCCTTGGGACAGGGTCCATCATGGGAGGAGAATATAGGATGAAACAAGACAAGTTTAAAGAAGAGCTGGGATTTGTTTTTATTCATGGAGCAGGATTGAACGGAGGAGTATGGGATTTCGTTGTGGAAGGGCTGGGTCATCCGTGTTTGAAAGTGAATTATCCATTGCGGGATGGGGCAGAGATATCCGGACATCATTTGGCGCTGGAGGATTACGTAAACCATTTGGCGGAGCAGGTGAGAACGTGGGGGACGAACAAGTTTGTCATTGTTGCGCATTCCTTGGGAGGGGTTTTGGCTATCGAACTGGCATCCCGGTTCACAGGCCGTGTTGCCGGGTTTGTTGCCATCGGTGCGGTCATTCCTAAGCGCGGCGGTTCGTTTGTTTCGGCGCTTCCGTTTCCCCAGAGGGTCATCATGCCGATCATCTTAAAAACGGCTGGCACGAAGCCGCCCGAATCTGCAATCCGTACTGGGCTGTGCAGTGATCTGCCGGAGGAAGTGGCCTCCCGAATCGTAGCGGAGTTTGTTCCGGAAGCTCGCAGAGTCTATACGGATCGCGTTCAAGCGTCTATCCCCGATGTGCCAAAGCTTTATGTGAAACTCACCCAAGACAAAGAGTTCGGATTATCCATGCAGGAAAGCATGATAGCCAATCTGTCTGCGGATGGGGTGGAAAGCCTCAGCACCGGCCATTTGCCAATGCTGAGCGATTCCCGTGGAGTCCGGCGGATTCTGGAAGGCTTCGTAAATCAAGTGAAAGCAAGCCGTCACCCGGTTATCTCATCATAATCTGATCCCGTCTCGGGCCGACGGAAATCGTCTTGATGGGAACGCCAATGGATGATTCAATGAACTGAACATATTGCTGCGCGGCTTCCGGGAGCTCGTCATAGGATCGGATATGCGACAGGTCGCATTTCCAGCCCTTCAGCGTTCTCAGAACAGGCTTCGCAGACTGCAAATCGGCCGTAACCGGAAAATGGTCAATGATGCTTCCATCCTCTAACTCGTAACCAACGCATACGGGGATGTCATCCAGATACCCCAGGACATCAAGGTTGGTGAGAACGGCTTCGGTAGCTCCCTGCACCATACAGCCGTATCGAGTGGCTACCGTATCAAACCATCCCATTCGTCTTGGCCGGCCGGTCGTTGCACCGTATTCTCCTGCGTCCCCGCCGCGGCGGCGGAGCTCATCCGCTTCATCCCCATGCAGTTCGGTCACGAAGGGGCCAGCGCCGACACAGCTTGAATAAGCCTTAACAACAGCAATGACTTGGCTGATGGCGTACGGCGGCAGTCCTGCCCCGACCGGTGCATAGCCTGCCAGCGTGGAGGAGGAGGTCGAGAACGGGTAGATCCCGTGATCCGGGTCGCGCAGTGCTCCTAATTGGCCCTCAACCAAGATGGGATCGCCTTTTATATAGGCCTGCTGCAGCAGCGTGGTCGTGTCCTCGATATACGAAGACAGGAACTGAAAGGACTCCAGCAGTTGCGTGACCATCTCATCAACGCTTAGCGGGTCTCTCCCGTACAGATGCTGCAGCTGCACGTTCTTGATGGCGAGCATTTGCTCGAGCCGCTCACGAAGTCGCTCGGGGTGGAACAGATCAGCGGCCTGGATGCCCAGCTTGGCATATTTATCCGCATAGAATGGCGCGATCCCGCGTTTCGTAGAACCGAATCCCCGGGCACCTAGCCGCTCTTCTTCCAGTTCATCCAGCAGCCGATGAATAGGAAGCACGACTTGGGCGCGCTCCGATATAAACAGCTTGGGGGCGGGAACGTTCCTTGCTTCCAGCTCCTGCAGCTCTTTGATCAATACCTCCATATCCAAAGCCGTTCCCGGACCGATGATATTCGTTACGTTGGGATAGAATACACCCGACGGCAGCATATGCAGTGAAAACTTCCCATAATCGTTAATAATGGTGTGCCCTGCATTGCTCCCTCCCTGAAATCGAACGACATACGACGATTGCGCCGCAAGAACATCCGTCATTTTTCCTTTGCCTTCATCTCCCCAATTGGCTCCTACAATGGCTGTGACTGTCAAAACGTGTTCGCCTCCTACGGTCTTTTTCTTTTACAGCGCTCATTATATGAGTTGTAGCATTATAAATAAAATTGATATTAGTAATAGTAGACATTAGATTAATTTATGTTATACGATTCTGTAGAGAAGAATACGGGTAACGGATGAATTTTTTAGCTATATCTTTCAATACAGGTTCCCGTTACCATTTGATAAAATCGAGGTTATCATGATGGAAATCAATATGGAGTGGTATCGTGTCTTTTATTGGACTGCCCGGCTCGGCAGTTTATCGAAGGCAGCGGAGCATCTGCATATCACCCAGCCGGCCGTCAGCCATACCATTAAGCATTTGGAGGGAACGATCGGAGGGCCGCTGTTCTTCCGGACAACCAGGGGGGTTAAACTCACGTCGGAGGGTGATGTGCTGTTTCGCTATATCGAGCAGGCCTTCAGCTTTATCGAGATCGGCGAGAAGGCGATTGCGGACATGCATAATTTGCATAGCGGCGAAATCAATATCGGAGCAAGCGATACGCTGTGCAAGTATTACCTGCTGCCGCATTTGGAGTATTTCCACGCCGCCTATCCGGATATTCGCATCCGCATTACTAACCGCACAACCCCGGAAACGTTGTCCCTACTCAAGGAAGGGAAGATTGATTTTGGCATCGTTCATTTACCGGCCTCCGATAAACAAATCGATTTTCGCGCGAGTTCCCCGATCCATGATTGTTTAGTTGCCGGTAAATCATTTGCGGAGCGGGCCAAATTACAACACCCGTTGTCCCTTCGCGATATCGGGAGCTACCCGCTGCTTATGCTGGAGAGGGGCGGGAGCACAAGAATGTATGTCGATCAGTATGCTGAGCTGCAGGGTGTCACGCTAAAACCCGAGTTTGAGCTTGGCAGCATTGAGCTGCTGGTACAGTTTGCCCGGAGCGGCTTTGGCTTGGCTTTTGTCATTCGAGACTATGCTAACGAGGAATTGCAAGCAGGTCAGCTGATCGAGGTGCCGATCCATCCGCCAATTCCCGAGCGCAGCATAGGAATTGCAACGCTTCGAGGTGTTCCGCTATCTGCTGCCGCGAAGTCGTTTCTTTCTCTTTTGCCTTAAACAGATGGGTGATCAAGCCTATTCGTATGACCATGTATGATGTGCTGTTCACGCCGTTTAGGATGTTTGATTTGGTGAGGACTCCTGTTTTGGCATATAATGAAAAAGAGCGAATAACACTTATTAGGAAACACGCCTGCTACCACCCCTATTAAAGTAAACAAACCACATGTATCGGAAGGTTTTTCTAGCGATATCAGGCAGACGCGCCTTGGAATGATAGACTTCTGATATCTAAAAAAAGGATGGACTAACATATGACTGCAACTACATTTCATACATTAGGAATAGCCGAGGATTTGTCCTCCAGATTAACGGAGTTTGGCATTGTCACGCCTTCTCCCGTTCAGGCTGAGGCTATACCGCGCATACTCGAAGGCAAGGATGTGCTCGCGACTTCACAGACAGGCACAGGAAAGACGCTTGCTTATTTGCTGCCTGTGCTTCAGGGGATCGATCCGGAAATCAAGGGAGCCCAGAAATTGATTCTTGCTCCGACCCAAGAGCTTGCTGTTCAGATTGTGAGAGAGAGCGAGCGTTACGGGGAAGCCCGCGGAATCGGTGTGCTTGGTCTTATCGGCGGTGCCGCAGCCAAGCGTCAGATTGAGAAGCTTAAGCTGCATCCGCAGCTGATCGTAGGGACACCGGGACGTGTGCGTGAACTGATCGAAATCCGGAAACTGAAAATGCACCAAGTGACTACGATCGTAGTGGACGAGGTGGATCAGGTGTTTAATCTGGGCGGCGCCGGCGATGTGGATCGCATTCTGCGCAGTGCATTACGTGACCGTCAATTGGTGTTCTTATCCGCCACGGTAAGTCCGGAAACGGCAGAGCTCGTTAAGAAGGAGATGGATCAGCCGGTCGAAATCGGGATTGATCCGGAGCAGCGGACGCCGTCCGCGCTGGAGCATTATTATTTTGTGACGGAAGAGCGTGACAAGTTGGACATGCTGCGCCGCGTGGTCCGGCATTACAATCCAGACCGTGCGATTGTCTTCGTCAATGCCACCGAGAATTTGGCAGAGGTTGAAGCGAAGTTGAACTACCTCGGCTTAAATGCGGCTGCCATCTATGGTGATGCCGACAAGATGACTAGAAGCCGGGTTCTGAATTCGTTTAGAGAAGGGCGTACCAAGCTCTTGGTCGCTAGCGATGTCGCTGCCCGCGGACTTGACATCGAAGGACTCGGCATGGTGATCAATTACGATCCTCCAATTGATGCCGAGCATTACACACACCGCGCAGGACGCACTGGACGCATGGGGCGGAGCGGCATGGCGATAACGCTCGTAACGGACCGTCAGACGTTTATCATGCGCAAGTTCAATCGCGAGCTGGGCATATCGATCGAAGAACGCGCCCTTTATGGCGGCAAGGTAAGAGCCCCGCGTTCAACACCAACCGATCGAGGACATGGTCCACGTGGGTCAGCCGGGGATACTGCCCGTAAAGAGAAACCAGCCCGAAAGCCTGCTTCCACCAGCGCCCATGGAAAGGCGGGAAGCGGAAAGGCATCGGGTCAGCGTCAGAGTGAAAGGGAGCGGGACCGCAAGAACAAGGGCGCTCCGAAATGGTTGAAGAACAAGCCTCCACGGAGCTAATACTCCATAAACGCGAAGCTTGTAACCGGTATGTTGTTTTCGGGTCCGATTCAGCGGATGTGGTCGAAATCCATAAGGACCGGACTTTTCAGAATAAGAGGTGATCAATAATGAGTGAACAGCCGGTATTGTCTGTTCAAGGATTAAGCGGCGGGTATAGCATGAACCGACCGGTTCTGCATGACGTAACCTTTCAGGTTAAACCGGGTGAGATGGTAGGTTTGATCGGCCTGAACGGCGCGGGCAAGAGTACCACGATGAAGCATATTCTCGGGCTGATGAATCCGCAAAAAGGGAGTATTCAGGTTCAAGGGAAGAGCCGCACAGAGCATTCGGAAGCTTATCACGGCGCCCTGGCGTTTGTTCCTGAATCCCCGCTGCTGTATGAGGAGATGACGGTACGCGAGCATCTGGAATTTACGGCACGTTCCTATGGCGTATCCCATGAAGATTATGAGGCGCGTTCGGAGCAGCTGGCGAAGATGTTCCGTATGGAAGAGAAGATGGACAGCCTGTCCACGCATTTATCCAAGGGTATGCGCCAAAAAGTGATGATCATGTGCGCTTTCGTAGCCAGACCGTCGCTGTACATTATTGATGAGCCCTTCCTTGGGCTTGATCCGCTCGGGATACGTTCGCTGCTTGACTTCATGCTGGAGCTGAAGGCGTCCGGCGCTTCGGTCTTACTGAGCTCTCATATTCTCTCCACGATTGAGAATTATTGCGACCGGTTCATCGTGCTGCACCGCGGCAGCATCATTGCTCAGGGGACGCTGAAGGAAATTCAGGATCAAGCCGGAAGACCCGGCATGTCGCTGGAGGAGCTGTTTAATGTGCTGATTCAGGACGGTAACGGCGAATGAATCTGCGTGAACTGTATGTCAAACGACGCGGACAGTTCTGGGGTGAAATTTTCCCCTATCTGGGCTATGTCATACAGAGCGGGGTAGCCGTCGTATTTCTGTTCGTTCTGATTGCATTCGCTGCCTGGTACACCGCACTACTGCAGAATATTCCACCAGATCTGCCGATTCGCTGGATCATGATGATTTTCCTTGTGCCTCTCATGATCAACAGCAGTATCCGCACGTATCTGCGTTCGGCGGATACGGTGTTCCTCATTCCGCAGGAATCCCGGATGAAGGAATACTTCCGTAAAGCGTGGTTCAGCGGCGTCATTTATAAAATCATCGGTTTAGGACTGGTGATGTTAATTCTATGGCCTCTATACATACGCAGCGATGTTTCGCCAAAACCGCTGCTCGCTACGTTTGTTGTTCTAACGCTGTTTAAATTGCTGTCCAGCTATGGGAGCTGGAAGGAGCAGCTTATGGTGTCAAGGAACGCGGCAGCAGCCTACCGGGCACTCCGCTGGATCGTTCCAGCGCTGAGCTTAGCCGCCTGGTTATGGCATCCATCGGGCCGCGCCCTCCTATTTATGGCTCTGCTCGGCCTCACGTATGTAGCCGCCTTGTCAGTCCCCGTCAAGCATTTGGTCGCTTGGGAGCGATTAATCGCCGTCGATGAGAGACAGGCGAGCCGGGTGATGATGGTGCTGAGCTGGTTCGTGAATGTGCCTCAGCGCGGGCAGCGTATCCATGCGCGGAAATGGCTGTCCGGATGGGGCAAGGGATTGGCGTGGAAGAAGGAAAGCGCCTATCGATTTCTTCTTATTAAGAGCCTGACGCGCAGTGATATTCTGGGTATACTGATTCGGGTCGGACTGCTGGGTGCCTTTCTTGTGTGGGCGACCCGGGAGAGTCTGGTATCGGCGATTGTGTATTTGATCAGCCTGATGATCATCGGACTCCAGCTGTCTGCACTGCGAAAGCTTCATCCGGAATCGTTCTGGCTGCATGTCTACCCGCTTCCGGAAGGAACGCGCCGCGACAATGAAGGGAAGCTCATCTTCCAGGTGCAGCTGTTCTGGGCTGTCCTGCTGTGGCTCCCGCTCATTCCGGGCATTCTTAGTGCCCCCGGGCGTATATTGGGTACGCTGGTTGCAGGTATCGTGCTTGTATTTCTGTTCCGAAGCGCTGCTGCTCGGAAGAGCCGGCGTGAAGACGATGACGACGAATAAATGGGAAGAGGCCGGGACGTTAGCGTCCCGGCCTTCTATTGTCATTTATAGTATGGGTTATTCCGTTTGCAGAAATCGCAGTGCGTGGTGTGGCGAGCTGCGATTTCTGTTCGGCTGTTATCTCGTTGTCATTACACCCAGAAAGAACGAGTGATGATAACGAGCAGGATAAAGAGAACCAGGATTGCTCCAACTCCGTATCCACCGCCGTATCCGCCGTATCCGCCGTATCCACCGTGTCTTACTTCTTCAACTGCACCCATGTTCATTCCCCTTTCAGTTCGTTGATTTGTAGTACACGGTATTGTATGTGGCTAATCGTCTATGTGTATGGGCGAGCGTTTATATAGGGCAGAAGAAAAAATGAAGGTGCTGTCCACAAAGTAATGTTCCAATTTGACGTAATTCTCCTGGGCAAGAAACAGAAGCACGCTCGTGAAGATCTTCTCCAGTACGTCTTTCATACGCTCGGGACGAAAGCGATTGATGGTTCGGAAATCCGGACGCTGTTTCTGGCAATCCACATGAACATGACATTCTCGCGAACGGCTTTGGCGATCTGACGAGAAGAGTAGATCCGTTTGTGGGGGCAACAGCGATGGGAGGAACGATTCGTACATGGAGCGTCTTCTAACAGCAAGAAGGGGGCCTTCATTTATGTTAGGATGTAAAATAATCATGAAAAATTGGAGGGGGAAATGGATATACATCACAGGTTGAATCAGATTAGAGTACAGAACAAATCAACTACAAAACAAAAAGTCTTTTCAATAGTAAGTGCAATGATAATCGGAGCTATTTTGGGTTTAGCAGCAAAACTTGTGGATGCTCCGGGTATTAACCCCATATTTGACAATATCGGTGGACGTCTTGGCATATGGGTATTTGTTGCCGCGCTTTTATCGGTGTTCAGCTATTCGCCCAAAATAGCAGCTGTAAAAGTATTCGTCTTCTTTGGATCCATGCTTACCGTTTATTATGCTTACACCGTGCTTTTTCTACACTTTTTCCCAGAGAGAGCCATTGTCTTTTGGGGTATATGCGCGGTGATATCTCCTGTTTGCGCTTATATTATGTGGTATGCGCGTGGAAATGGATTGTTTTCTCATATGGTTTCGGCGCTTCCCATCACAGCTTTGCTGTCAGAAGGGTTTGAATTACGTCATGCTTACTTACCCATTCACACTCATTACTATTTAATCCCATGGCTTATGGGAGTATATCTAATGATGATCTTAGTTTTATTACTTATCATTCCTAAAAATAAAATGCAATTTGTAGTCGTTTTACCTATAGCCCTTATATTGTCTTTTATCATGATCTATTTTAATGTTTTAGGTCGGATATTTGGCGGCATGAACGGTGTATTTTAGGAATGTCGCAGAACATAAATAATGCCCTCCCGACTTCCTGTAGGGAAGTGAGAGGGCTGAAGAGTTTAATGTTCTCGTTATTTGGAGCTTATATCTTCTTCATATACAGCCGATCATTAAGCCTTCTGCAGGTCCTGAATTCCTTTGTAGACCAGGTCGAACAGATCCTCCAAATACTCCTCGTCAATACAAGAGAAGGCGATCCGGAGATCATGCTCGCCAAGGGCGATGGTTCCTACGCCATACTCATGGATGAGATGGGAACGGAGCTCTTCGGCGTTTACCGTGTTCAGCTTCAGGCACATGAAGTAGCCGGAGTTAAACGGATAATATTCCCATGCATCGCCGTATTTGCCGCTGTCGAGAATGGATTTCACTTTGTTCGCGCGGCCTTTCATGATGACGAATTTCTCTTCCTTCTGTTCGTGGAATTCCGGCGTCTTCAGCGCCTCCAGAACAAAGGTTTGCGAAGGGTGGGAGGCGCTGGATATCGTTGCCCGGATAATGCCGAGCGTTTTCTGCTCCAGTGCGTCCAGCACGTCTTTATCTTCTGCCGCATACGTGATAAAGCCGACACGGAATCCCCATACGAATTCTTCCTTGGTCGCACCGTCGACCTTCACAGGAAGCACGCGAGGGTGAAGGCCTGCCAGACGTCCGAAGAGCGATTCCTTCAGTGAATCTTCAAAGAACAATCCAAAATACGCATCATCCGTAACGACGACAATATTCATGCCGGCTTCGGCGGCTTCCTGGATCGCGGACACGATGGCAGCTCCTTCCTGAGCACCAGGCGTATAGCCCGTCGGGTTGTTCGGGAAGTTCAGCAGAACAACCGCTTTGCCTTTATCCTTCTGGCTGAGCAGAGCTTGACGAAGTCCTTCGGCGTTAAATTTCATATCGTCCGTAAAGAGAGGATAGGTTACATGAATGCCATGGCGGCGAATGCCGAATGTCAGCTCGTAATTCTCCCAGTTCTTATCGGGATAAATCACGGCGTCCCCTTCATCCACGAACAAATCGGCTACGATGCTAAGACCATGCGTCAGCGCATTCGTGACGATGGGATTGCTGAAGCTCTTGCCTTCAAGCGAAGGGTTCTCTTGAAGCATCTTGTTTCGCCAAACGGAGCGCAGCTCCGGTTTGCCTGCTGGAGGGGCATACGGGTACAGATCCTTCGGCTGGTAAGCCGAAAGTTTGTCCTGGATGACGCCCAGATGCATCGGGACTCCGCCTTCGGTTGCAATACCGATCGTAGCGTTATATTTTTTCGCATGGCTCGTCGCTTCCGCAGATTGGCTCAGGATGCCTTCTTTCGGGAAGTAGATTTCTTTGCCGAGTGTGGAGAGCATGTCGTACACATGCGGATTGCCGGCTTGCATTTTTCCATTCAATTGACCAACCAATGGGTTCATGAACTGATTCCTTCCTTCCGAATACTTTTGGTTAAGGTAAGTGTAGGTGACAAGTTGCCTTTACGTTTTCATTGCCTAACATTATACCACTTAGCCCAGTAACCGTCACGGATAATTGTAATGCTTTAACGCGGTCCAGGATGGTACTTGCATATCAGTCCGGCGGTTTCTTTATCCCGCTCTTTGCCCCGGCATTCAAGCCCTTCGACTACGGTCTGAAGCGAATCCGGCTTCAGGTTCTGGCCGAACTTGAACTTGGCGCTCATTCGCTGCGGAGCGAGTTTGATGACCGCTACCCCTTTCAGTCTGGGGATATAAGCCCGGTCATTCGCGTCAATGGCGCGGTATCCGCCTTCAGGCTGCAGTTTTGTCATCAGTGCCTCCATCGCAAGAGCCTTTTCCTCCAGATCATCCACGATCACCACCTCGCCGATCGCCGTTACGCTTTTGAAGTAGGCCGTAGCCGGGCAGGCCATCTCCGGATCGGAGAAATAGGAAGGGATCAGTGCATACTCATCAGCTATGGTAAAGCACACGGCGGGCGTCCGGCGCAGATGATCCATTTTTTCACCCATCCGGCTGCCGTGAAAATAGAACGCTCCGTTCACATAAGCAAAGTTCAATGGCGTTACACGTGGAATCCCCTCTTCATCGGCTGTTCCAAGGAAACCAAAGCTCATGCCGCTGAGGAAATCCTCGATCTCTTGTTGATCCTCCATCGCAAACTCGTCTCTTCTCATGGTTAAACGCTCCCCCTATCATTTTGAATAACAGTTTACGATGAATATTGACAAGGAAAAAGCACCAATTTAGAGTAATTTATATAGTCCAATTTTATATCAAGAATGATAGGAGTCGTCATGATGGAGCTGGGATTGCCGTTCGAGACGTATGTGGAACAATATCGATATAAATATTTGGCTCTATACCACGCGATTCGCGCTGCCATTCATAGCGGCAAGCTGCCGGAAGGAACCCGCCTTCCCGCTACACGCGAGCTGGCAAAGCTGTATGGTGTGTCCAGAGGATCGGCCGCGCAGAGCTATGACATGCTGATGGCCGAAGGTTATGTTGTGTCCAGGCAGGGCAGCGGAACTTACGTGGCGGAAGGGATTGCCATGGTAGACCAGCCGCCGCTGGCCGAGGGAGCACCGGTGCTCTCTACTTGGGGGCAACGACTGATGAGCCAAAGCGGGGATTATACCTCGGCACAGATGCTGCTGAGAGAACCTCCCCCAGGTACAATCTCATTCGCGAATGCACGGATGCCCATGGAGGATTTTCCGTATTCGGAGTGGCGGAGCGCGTTATCCTATGCAGGTGGAAGCGGGGGAGTCGAGCTGCAGAACGGAGCGCCGCCGGAGGGAGACCTCGAACTGCGCCAGGCGATAGCCGGACACTTGCGTTTTACGCGGGGAATCCAGGCCGCCCCCGAGCAGATCGTGATCTTCAGCGGATCCATGCAGGGGCTAGTCCTCATGTTTCAACTGCTGGTTGATCCTGGCGATCAGGTGGTCATGGAGGATCCCGGCTATCAAGGAATCTATCGGGGCATCAGCCTGAGTGGCGGGATTCCGCTGCCATCCCCGGTAGACGATACCGGATTGATACCACGTGACTGGGACGCAAGTCTGCTTGTCGTAAGCCCCAGCCGTCAATACCCGACGGGAGCGGTGCTGCCGCTGGAGCGAAGACGGGCGCTGCTGAATTGGGCGCGAAGCCGTCAGGCCTTTATTATCGAGGATGATTATGACAGTGAGTTCCGCTGGGGCGGCAAGCCAATTGAGCCCTTGCGGATGCTGGATAGCGAGGGACGTGTCATCTTCGTCGGTTCGTTCTCCAAAACGATGTTCACCGGGCTCCGCATCGGGTATGCTGTGCTGCCCCCAAGCCTGGTTGAGGCGGTTGTGCAGGCTAAGGCTCTGTACGAGCCGATCTCACCAGCCGTATTGGAGCAGCGCGCGCTGGCGCGCTTTATTGTGCGAGGGGGTTACGGTCGGCATCTTAGAAGAATGACTCGGCTGTATGGTACACGGTATGAGGCGCTTCGCCAGGCGATGGATACGCATGCCTCCGAACTGTTTCGTCTTCATCCCGGCGATGCCGGCCTGCATGTTTATGCGAACTGGCTGCGCTCCGAGGAAGAGTATGCCCAGTTCCAAGAAGCTGCCCGCAAACGCGGTGTCATGTTTCGGGATGCATCGGTATATCATCGTATACCCGGATTGCCTGCCGCATGCTTTGGCTTCTCGCATCTGGACATAGCCAGCATTGAAGAAGGGGTTACCCGGATTGCGCAGGCATGGCTGGACATGCAAAAAACATAAAAAACGGGTATGATGGAAAAGAGGTCAATTTTTGAATGAGATGAGGGGGTTATGACGTGATGCTAAATGCATCGCCGTCTTCTTTTATAATCATGTCTGCGCTTGCCAAAATCGTATGTGAGCCAGGCTGGAAATGGCAAAAACGCGAAAGACCCATGCAGAATTATGATTTGTTCTATGTATGGAGCGGTGAAGGCACGGTCGAGCTCAATGACGAGCCCTTTGCTGTGGGAAAAGGAAGCTGCTTCCTGTTCCGACCAGGAGATCATACGAGTGCGACGCACAATCCGCAGAAACCGCTCGTATTGACATATATCCATTTTGATGTGGCCGACCCGGTGCAGCATATCCCTGCATCCTATCGCAAGCTGACGGAAACGATGGATTTTGAATATTTGCTCGCGCGCTACGTGCGTTTGTATCTGGACAAGCCCTATGGATCATTGGAGGAGGGGCAGCTTATTCTGAAACAGCTGATGATTCATCTGCTGCGTTCAGATCTTGCTGAGCCGGTGGTCAAAAAAGCAAGCAATCAGCTGTCAGAGGCTATCCATGAAATCGCGAATTATGTCCGTCAGCACCCGGGGGTTCCCCATCGGGTAGAGGATTTGGCCGCTAGAGCGGGGTTGTCCCCCCGTTACTTCTCGATCAAGTTCAAGGAACTGATCGGCACGCCGGTGCAATCATACATCATTCAGATGCGGATCGAGCGAGCGCAGCATCTGCTGCTGCACCAAGGCATGAACGTAACGGAGGTAGCTGACGCGCTGGGTTACCGGGATATTTTCTTTTTTAGCCGGCAATTTAAGCAGTATACGGGCAAGAGCCCATCCGAGATTCGGTGATTCCCTCGCCCTTCCATAACTTACCTGATTGGTAGGAGGGGTTAATGGTTTCATAGCAAGCGATTTAGGGTAAAAAACGAGATACAGTTTTATTTTATGAAGGGGGGAGAGAGGAATGAGCCCAAGAAGACGGGTGCGTGGACGTTTCTTCAGTCGTGGTGGCTGCGCTATTTTCAGAAATCGCTTGCGCCGTATGAAGACAACGACTCAAGATCATCAGGATGTATGGTTTTAAATGAGACCTGGCCTACATACGGGTGACGTTGAATCCCGTTATCATATACGCTTTTCTCTGGATGAACGCAAAAGGGAGCTAAATGGCTCCCTTTTTTCGATATGTTTTGGGGTCCCCGCAAAGTATTTGGAATAAGCATCGAAGCATAGGCTCCACTTTGTGGGGCTATTTAGTGGATACATATGTGGATAGGGACTCTTTCTGATTACGTTGTAAAAGGATGCACATATGGATAGGGGCTCTGATTACGTTGCGAAATTTTGTTATATTAGGAGTAAGCATAAAGCGCTAAACGCAGGGTTAGAAAAATGGCCCGGGCAGGCATTTCGAATAACGGAAGGGTGATGGGTGTGATGGAGAGAGTGGCATTGGCCGAGCAAGCGGTGATCCGGTGGTAACGGCGGGAGCAGGAAAGGTTGCGCTGATCACGGGCGCGTCGAGCGGGTTCGGACTGCACATCAGCTTGGAGCTGGCAAAAGCAGGTTATGACGTGGCAGCGGGTCTGCGCAGGCCGGAGACGGCTGCAGAACTGTTGGCCCGAGCCGAACAAGCCGATGTTGCCAAGCGTATTCACGTATTCCAGCTGGATATCTGCATCGAGGAACAAGTCAAGGCCGCTGCCTTGGAGTTGGAGCAGAGGTATGGCCGGTTGGACGTGCTGGTTAACAATGCCGGGGAAGCGGTAGGCGGCATGGTGGAGGAAGTGCCGCTCAGCGGCTGGCGAAAGCAGATGGAGACGAATTTTTTCGGGACCGTATCGGTGACACAGCATATGCTGCCGCTGCTCCGGCGAACCGGAAAATCCAAAATCATTCTCATGAGCAGCATTAGCGGCGTGGTCGGATTTCCGGGTTATGGACCCTATGCGTCCTCCAAATTTGCGCTGGAAGGGTTTGGCGAAAGCCTGTCCATGGAAGTGATGCCCTTTGGCATTGATGTCGTGCTGATCCAGCCTGGTGCCTATGGTACGCCGATCTGGAACAAAAGCTTTGGGGAGCTTACGGTGAAGGAAGGATCACCCTACAGCGGTCTGCTGAAGGGCGTGCTGGACTATTCCGAGCGGACAGCCAGGGGAAGCGGGGATCCGCAGGAGGTAGCCAGGCTTGTGGCAAAAATTGCGTCCATGGCTAAGCCCAGGTTCCGCTATATGCTGCCCCGAGGCACGCGGGCGACCGCATGGATCAAGGGCGTACTGCCGGATCGGCTGTTTCAGCGGATCATTTATCGGATGCTGGGTCGGCGTTAATCATTCATGCAGCCAATGATTTATGGCCTTAACTTGTCATGCGATGTTTGGTAAGGTAGATGGAATCACCCTTTTCTGGCTGGGGACGGGTGAAGCAAACCGAGCAGTTCTCCCATCTTCACCTTGGAGCCGGGTTCCAGGTCACCTCGAGGGGTAAACGTGCCGTTCTCCGTCAAAAGTACAACTGTAGAGCCGAATTCAAAGTACGCGAGTTCATCGCCGATTTCGTATTTCTTCACGTTCTCGTCAGCATAACGGATGCTGCTTACGTTCATGGCTCCGACCTTCACGACGGCAACTTCGCCGAACTCATGCGCAATATAGGTAATGAGGCGCTCATTGCGGCTGAGCACATTCCGGATATGGGTCATCGCAAAATCGTTCACGGGGTAAACGCGTCCCTTCAAATGCTCGCTTTCCGCCTGAACACCGGTTACCGGGGAATGAATGCGATGATAGTCGGTCGGGCTTAAATACAATACAAATGCATAACCGTGGATGTAGTTTTCCATTCTCGGTGATTTCGCGAGCAGCTCGCTCAAGGTATAATCCTGTCCCTTAACGCTCAGAATGGTACCGGCGTTGACGACGCCCATTGCCGAAATTGTGGCATCGACTGGGCTTACCATGGCGTCGGCGGTGTCATCTATGGCGCGGAGGCCTATTTTTAACCGGCGGGAAAAGAACTCGTTCAGTGAGCGGTATTCGTTGATTTCTTTCTCCGCTTCGTGCGCCGGAATTTGATAAATTCGTATGAATGCAGGTATTAGATGACGGCTCAGCCGGCTGTGGGAACAATGCCCCATGATTCGGGACAGCCACTTGCGGGAAGACAGCTCAGTCATCAGACGCAGCAATTGTTTAGCCATGTCATTCTCCTTTGTGCATAGGTGTCAGCAATAAACGTTGGTGGAAAAGCCAATCACTCTGATATTGACATAGAATGAGATGGAAATCAATAAATAGCCATTTTTGAAAAAAGGTTCTTGCTTATTCCGGAGTGAATGTGTATTTTAAAGTTAACATAAAACCGAATAGGAATACGGGGGCTTGAGTGAATCAGGCTGAGATTGCAGCTGCTATCCGCTGTTGACCGTTAATCTGAACTGGGTAATGCCAGCGTAGAGAATATCCGACCCTGCCTACATAGGGCCTATTTTTCCGTCTGCGCGTTTTTCCAGACGGTTTTTTGTTGTGTTTACACAAAAATAGAGGTGGAGAGGGGAATGTGTTGTTATGGGAACGTCTGTGCAAGAGAAGTTGGGGGTTCAGCCCCGAAAAGGACTGCGGTTAAGCGATATTTTGGTTACGGTACTGGTATCACTGGTGCTTGGCGTCATTTATCACTTCTGGGGTTCGGTTTACAATCTGTTAAAACCGCTGTTCTTTGAAGCGGATGAGTTGTTATACGGCATGTGGTTCGCTGCAGCCACGCTTGCTTACTTGTTGATCCGGAAGCCGGGAGTGGCCATTATCGCGGAAGTGGCGGCGGCCCACGTAGAAGTGCTGTTTGGCAGCGGCTGGGGATTGACCCTACTGCTGTATGGCGTCATTCAAGGACTGGGGGCTGAATTGGTATTCGCGGCGTTCCGTTATCGGAGCACCTCGGCGTGGACGCTGGCGATTGCCGGTGCCGGAGCAGCCATCGGCTCGATGATCATGGACTTCTATTACAGCTATACGGATGACCTGCAGACGTGGATGTTCCTCGCTAAATACGGTATGCGGGTACTTAGCGGCGCCGTCATTGCAGGCCTTCTTATGCTCCTGCTGGCTAAAGCGCTTGACCGTACGGGCGTGACATCCCTGCTCCGTCCAGCGTCGAAGAAGGATTACGAAGCACTGGATGATCCGCGCCATGTCTAATGCCACGGTTAGCCCGGTTCCGGCTCAGTCTGTTGAGATGCTTCCGGAACCGGCCGTGTATGTGGAGGGATTGCGCCTGAAGTATCCGGGCGAGGAGCAATTGATGTTCAAAGACCTCTCCTTCTCGGCTGTCCGCGGGGAGAAGGTGCTGCTGCTCGGTCCGAGCGGCTGTGGCAAATCTACGCTGCTGCAGGTGCTTAGCGGGATGATTCCCCACGCGACGGAGGTGCCGATGAAATGCGAGGCCCAGCTGATTCCACGCTCTTGGGGTTATGTATTTCAAGATCCGGATACCCAGTTCTGTATGCCGTACGTGGATGAAGAGCTGGCTTTCGTACTGGAAAATCTAAGTGTCCCTCGTGACGAGATGAAGGATCGGATGCAAGCGGCCCTGCGCGAGGTGGGGCTTGATCTTGAGGAGCTCCATATGCCGATCGGGCATTTGTCCCAAGGCATGAAGCAGCGACTTGCGCTGGCATCGGCTCTGCTGCTGGAGCCGGAAGTGCTGTTCCTTGACGAGCCGTCTGCGCTGCTCGACCCGGAAGGCAGGGAGCAAATCTGGTCCGCGGTGAAGGCCGTATCGGAAGGGCGTACGCTGATCATCGTGGAGCACCGGATTGAAGAAATGGCCCAATATGTGGATCGTGTCGTGCTGTTCAGCCCGGATGGGGTGATTCTGGGCGAAGGTCCCCCAGCAGCGATATTCGCTGAATATGAGCGGGAACTCCAAGCCTATGGAATCTGGTATCCCGGCGTATGGGAAGATTACGCGGAGTCTCGGGTAGGACGGGAGCTGTTTGCTCCGGTAGACGTGTTTGGCGATGAGTCAGGTAATCTTGTACATGAGGCTGCTCCGCCGTACGCTCAACATGGGGAACCTGTCATTCAACTGGCGGATTTTAGGGGAATGAGATGGGATAAACCCGTTATCGCTCTCCCTTCTGCGGAGGTGGTTCCGGGACAATTCATTGCGGTGGTAGGACCCAACGGAGCAGGCAAAAGCTCGCTGCTGTTAAGTTTGATGGGGCTGCTGCGCTCCGAAGGGACCTATGTGCTTTGTGGGGAAGAGGTCATTCAGGGCAAGCGCCGAAAGGTGCGGAAGAAGAGAGAGCAGCAGCTGCGCCAAATCGGATTCGTGTTTCAGAATCCGGAGCTTCAATTCCTGACGGAGCGCATCGGTGATGAGGTGGTTTACTCGCTGCTGGTGGATCATGTGCCGCCGGAGGAAGCGAAGGCGCAGGCCGACCGCTGTCTTGAACGCTTTGGACTGGAGGGCATGGAGGCTAGGCATCCGTACCAGCTGTCGACAGGCCAAAAGCGCCGCTTGAGCGTGGCTACGGCCATGGCAAGACAGCCGTCCGTCCTTCTCCTGGATGAGCCAACCTTCGGACAGGATGCGCGGAATACGTTCGCGATTCTGGAGATGTGCGAGCAGCTGCGCCGCGCGGGAACCGCCATTCTCATGGTGACGCATGAAATGGAGATCGCGCAGCGGGTTGCCACGCATATATGGGAAATCCGGGAGGGACAGCTGACTTCGAGCATGCCTTCCCCGCGCTGGTCTGGCAGGATTGCATCCGAGCAGACGGCTAAGAGAGTAAACGGCGCTGCCGATCCTCGGGGCACCTTAGCCGCGGCCGATCATCGCCTCACGGGGGTGAACGCATGAATATATGGAACCCCGTGCGGATCACTTGGCTGCACCGGGCGAATCCGGTGGTGAAGCTGGGACTGATCTGTGCGCTGTTTTTCATGACGGTGCTGACCCATGATCTTGATTTTGTCATGTATCAGGCGCTTATCTTTATGGTCTGTCTGGTGGTGCTCAGCGGGGTGAAGCCGTGGAAAATGCTGTTGTTCTTTATTCCGTTTCTGCTTGCCTTCATATCGTCCGCCTCTTCCATGATGCTGTTCGGTAAGGGGGAGACGATCTGGTGGGAGTGGGGATTGTTCCGGGTATCGGAAGAAAGCTTCTACCGGGGGCTGCATTTGGGCTTTAAAGGAATTGCCTTTGCTTCGGAGGGACTGCTGCTCGTTACGACAACGTCCTCGGTGGATTTATTCTACAGCCTGATGCAGAAGCTGAGGCTGGCGCCCAAATATGCCTACAGCTTCATGGCTTCGATCCGGCTGCTGCCCATGGTGTGGGAGGAATATGTAATTCGCCGCCAAGCCTTGAAAGTGCGAGGAGTTCGCCCGATTCGCGGGATTCGCGGCATGGTGAATCGCGCAGGACTGTATGTGGTGCCGCTGCTGGCGCAGAGCATCCGCCGGGCCCATCGGGTAGCCGCTGCGATGGAGGCCAAGCAATTTGACGGAGACCGGGCGAAGGCCCGAACGTATTATTACCCGTCTCGTTATTCCCGCTACGATCTTCTGGTCGTCGGATTACTGACAGCTGCCGCGTTCTGCGCCTATGCTGCAGCCGGAAATTTTCCTTGGTTCGGCATTGGCGACGTGCGGTTTGATTAATGGGTTGTTTTCTCAATGAGAGCCTGCTTAAGGTATATAAGCGGGTTCTTTTTTTATGAGATCAGATTAACTCCAGAGGGTCTAGCCTGTTTATCTCGCAAGAAAAACTTTCTATTATAAGCGGCGGTCTGGCTCTTGAGAAAGTGCACGGATCGCATTTTTCTTCACACGTATATTTTATAGAAATCATGTCTGGATTTTATGCCGATGGAGGCGTTATAATACTAACGGTACCGACAAAGTATTTACAGTACCAGAAGGGGAGTTTGTTCACTTGCGCGAGCGAATATTGAATGAAACGATCCGCTTAATTCAGCGGCAGGGGTTTACTTTTACGGTTAGTGATCTGGCCCGCGGCCTTGCAATTAGTAAACGGACGATCTATGAGCACTTTTCATCCAAGGAAGAGATTGTCGAACATATCATCGACGGAATGATCCGGCATATTCAGCAGCGCGAACATGAAATTGCGGGGGATGAGGAGCTTACCGTTCTGGAGAAGATTCATCAGATTCTAATCTGTCTGCCGCAGGAGATGGAGAAGATGGATTTGGGAATGTTGCCGGATCTGAAGCGCTCGCATTATGCGCAATGGGAGAAGCTGGACACCTTTTTCAGAGAGGAATGGGGCATTGTTACTGAGCTGATGGAGCAGGGGATGGCCGAGGGAAGTATCAAACGAATTCATATGCCGCTATTCATTGATCTGTATCTCGGCTCGCTCCATCAGATTTATGATTCGAGGGCAACGGTGAAGCATCAATTGCCGCTAGGGGAGCTGCTGCAGTCCGTCATGGACATCTTATTGTTCGGCATTGCCGCAGAGAAACGGGAGGAGTCTTGAGATTATGCATTGGTTGTATTTAAGTTTGGCTATTCTATTTGAAGTGGCTGGGACACTGAACATGAAGCTGTCGGAGGGGTTCAGCAAACCGCTGCCCAGCGTTCTGCTGGTGGTGTTCTATATTTGCAGCTTGAGCTTCTTGACGCTGAGCTTGAAGCAGATTGAAATATCCGTAGCTTACGCGATCTGGTCGGGACTTGGCATCATGATCATTACCGTCATCGGTTATATGTTCTTTGCGGAGCAGATTAATGGTCTGAAAATATTCTCGATCCTGCTAATCATCGCGGGGGTCGTTCTGCTGAATCTATCCGGCAGCGCACATGCGCAGGAACAACCAAAGACGCACCAGTCCGGTCACTAAGGGCGATAGAATGAACCGGAATCTGCGGAAGAGCCGTACTCATGCGTAGAATGGAAGAGGGACCGTGCGCGAACACGATCCCCGAGTACAACGTACCGCCATAAGAGCGGCCTTACTATAGGAATTCGATCAGAAATAGACCGTGATCCTGACCAAGGGCGGTCTATTTCTTTTTATGGAACGAAAGTATTAACACAACCAGCGTCGCGAATGAAATTAGCGTCAATGTTTGGTACATTTTCGGTACTCGCCGTATTCAGCATGCGGTTTTTGATACAAGGCACGGGGATGTTAATCTGTATTTGGAGTCATTAGAAACTAATTAGGCTTTAGCCGGATGGAAGGAATCAGTCGAATGGAATATGTTACACGAAACCAGCATGGGCCATTTTGTTTTAGGTGTCGCACTTCATATTACAATCCGTCTTCCCTTATCGTTTGACGATCCATACGTTTGCCCTTAGGAATGCGAGAACTTTTCTTTTTGCAGCACTCTCATGGTTGCCTGGACATCCCCCCGCCCAAGAGCTGGCAGGAGTTGATGAACGTCCAGACCGCAACAACGTTCTAAAATAGCGTCCATTGTGCATCCCTCACATTTAAAAGATGCGGGTCATGCAGCCTTCGATTTGTATTTTTGTACACGTGCTTCATGCGACACTCGGCGGTACGCAAGGCTGCAACAGATCGGTTTGTGGGGTTATTTTAGTTTGAGCGGTTATTTGAAGATGAATCTGAATATACCTCGGAGCCGTTGTTTCCAGTATATTAGAGTTATGGACGTAAAAAGAAAGGCGTGAATGACGTGGCTTCGAACATACTTCTTGTAGAGGATGACAGCTCGATTGGCGAAATGGTAGAGAGCTATTTGACGATGGAAGGTTTTCAGGTGGTGCTTGCCAAAGACGGAGAGGAGGCGCTCGAGCGGTTTGCCGAACGAGATTATGACCTCGTACTGCTGGATATGATGCTGCCCAAGATCAGCGGTATGGATTTTCTTAAAAAAGTCAGGGAGAAAAGCCATGTGCCGGTACTGATCGTATCCGCAAAGGATGGGGAAGTGGACAAGGCGCTCGGCCTTGGTTTTGGCGCGGATGACTATATTACGAAACCTTTTTCGATGATTGAGCTGACGGCTAGAGTGAAGGCCGCTATCCGCCGCGTGACGGCTTATGCAATAGCACCCCCAACTGAGCAAAATAAAATCATCCGGGTCCATGAACTAGAGATGGATCTGGATCATTTGACCGTGACCAAAAACGGCCAGGAGATCAAGCTGACGGCCAAAGAACTGCAAATCTTAAAGCTGTTTATGACGAATCCGAAAAAGGTATTCACCAAGCAGCACATTTTCACATCCGTCTGGAATGACGACTATTTCGGCGATGAAAATGTCATTAATGTGCATATGAGCCGTTTGCGCGACAAAATTGAAGATCAGCCCTCCGATCCGCAGTACATCAAAACGCTGTGGGGCATCGGCTACCGTTTGGGGGAATTTTAGTGGTTGCCGTTCTGCTGATTGTTGTGATCATGTTGGCGTTGCTGAATGTGATGCAGTGGATGGGTCGGAAAAAAAGAGCTAAGCAGCTCGGCTACATCATCGATAAACTGAATACGATTGAGGATTCGTCCTCGCAGGAGCAACTGCTGCTTTTTACGGAGGATCCAGGATATCGTAGACTGTTGATTGCTATCAATCACTTGCTTTTGCAAACCAGGCAGTCCGAGACAGGATTTATGCGTACAGAAATCGCGATGCGCCGGATGTTGGCAAACATATCGCATGATTTGAAGACGCCGCTTACCGTGGTGCTCGGTTATATCGAAACGTTGAACCAGAAGGCCGACTTGCCAATGGAGGAAAGGGAGCGGCTACTGGATAAGGTGCATACGAAGACTGTAGAGATCGTAGAGTTGATCAACCGTTTTTTTGACCTGGCCAAGCTGGAATCGGGGGATAAGGAGATGCCCCTGACCCGCATACATATCAATGAAATTTCCAGAAACAGCATGCTGATGTTTTATGATCTGATCGAATCCGAAGGGTTGCAGGCTGACATCGATATTCCGGAAACGCCGCTTTATGCATGGGGCAATGAAGAAGGACTAAACCGCGCATTAAACAATGTGCTGAGCAATGCGATCCGTTATGGTTCACAGGGCAAGGTGATCGGCATGAAGCTGCGGGATGAGCAGGGCCGGGTGCTTATTGACATTTGGGATAAAGGCAAAGGTATTCATGAACGGGATCAGGAGCTTATTTTCGAGCGGATGTATACGCTGGAGGATTCAAGGAATAAAAGATTCCAGGGCAGCGGTTTGGGTCTGACGATTACGAAAAGACTGATCGAGCTGATGGGCGGGGAAATTCGCGTCGAAAGCAAGCCGTATGAACGGACCGTTTTCACGATCTCGTTAAAGAAGCTGTCGTAGCGGGCTCAACAGCATATTAGTGCTAGACAAAAACCGGAGCGGCCACCTCGCACACTTAAGAGATTCGTAAGAATTGCGCAAGAAATATGAAAATGTTGGCGGTTATACTATGATCAAGAGATAAGTGAGAGGGGCAAATATAAATGAGTTATGTCATCAGTACCCGCCATGTCAGCAAAACCTATAAAGGCAAAGATGTTGTCTCTGACGTCAGTATGAATATCAAGCAGGGGCAGATTTACGGACTGCTCGGTCCAAACGGAGCCGGTAAAACAACGCTAATGAAAATGATGCTGAATCTGGTCAAACCAACCAGCGGCGAAATTGAAATATTTGGAGAGAAGCTTACGCCTTCATCGGTTGAAATGTTTAAACGCATAGGCAGCATTATCGAGTATCCGATTTTTTACGATAAAATGACGGCGATTGAAAATCTGGAGATGCATGCGGAATATATGGGTTATTATAACAAATATGCAATTAACGAAGCGCTTGAGATGGTCAATCTGACTTCGATCCAAGGCAAATCGGTATCCGAATTTTCGCTTGGCATGAAGCAGCGTCTGGGCATGGCCCGCGCGATTATAACCAAACCGGAGCTGCTCATTCTGGATGAACCGATCAACGGACTCGATCCGGTCGGAATCAGGGAGTTCCGTGATCTGCTTCGTATGCTGAGCAAGGAATACCGGATGACGCTGCTGGTTTCCAGCCATTTGCTGAGCGAGATCGAACAGGTTGCAGATACGATCGGCATTCTTCAGGGCGGCAAATTTATCCGCGAAGTGTCTATGGATGAGATGCGCAGCGAAAACACAGATTATATCGAAATTGTGACCCCACAATGCAAACAAGCTGTATTTGTACTGGAAAATCAGCTGAAAGTCAGCAATTTCAAAATCGTCGGTGATTCAGTCATACGCATTTACGAGTCCAAATTTACGCAGCAGGAATTGACCAAGGCGCTGGTACTGAATGATGTGGCGATTGAATCGATAAACCATAAGCATACTTCGCTCGAGGAGTATTTTATGCATCAGATTAGCGGAGGTGAGCAGTATGCTTAAGCTGATCCGGATGGAGATGAAAAAGCAGAAGTTAGCCTGGTTTTTTAGAGGGGCGGTTATTGCAACGATCCTATGCGCCGGTTTCATGTTTCTTATAGCCTACACGGAGGGGAGCAGAGATCCTGCATTCGGGAGTTTCGCCGATGCGTTATCGATAGCGGGGCTACTTTGCCGTGCGGTATTTATCGTGTTTGCTTCAGTCTTGCTAAGCAGATTTATTATTGAGGAATACAAAAATAAAACGATCAGCTTATTGTTTACGTACCCGGTCGAGCGTAAAAAACTGATCATTGCGAAAATGCTGCTGGCTCTGGCTCTTACGTTTGGATCGATGCTCATCTCGACTTTGATCACCTGTATATCCATTCTGGCTCTGAACAGCCATTTTCAGTATATTCCGGGAAAATTGGAGGCCGGCGTACTACTGCATACGGGGATCCAATTGTTGATCCAAACACTGTCAGCAGCGTGCCTCAGCCTCATTCCTTTATTCTTCGGGATGCGAAAAAAATCCGTACCGACAACGATCGTGTCCTCGATCATTATCGTGGTCTTAGTCAGCAACAACAGCCAGGGCTTTTCGCTTAGCACAAATATAACGATACCGTTGATCTTGGGAGTTATCGGTCTCCTGATTGCTTATCTCTCGTTCCGTAACGTAGATAAGACGGACGTAGCTTAACTAAAAAAGCACTCTTCTTAACGGCAGCTTCGCCTGAAAGAAGGGTGCTTTTTTACGGAGATACCTACATGAATTTGGTGTTCATCTCCGGGGAATTCGGCCCGGCTTAGCTCCGGCAATTTTGCAGTGCATATCCATCTCGGATAAAAAAGCGATAATGTCATCGAGTAGCACATCTTTAAACATGCGGTCATGAGTGAATGAAATACCGGCTTCATAGAGGGCGATTTTGGTTTTGGCTTTTTTTAATTCCCCCAAGGGGATATCGCGGATGTTCATAAAAGATATGCTCTATTCGTTAACTTATGTTAATAAATTAATTCGAGTTGATTTATTTTGTCAACGAGCTCGATCGTGACGAAATCATCAATTTGTTTGGAGCTCATAGGGTCGAAAAAGCTTGCACTTTCGCAGGTTTTTCCTAAAAGAGCGCGATTTAGTCCGGGGAAAAGTGCACTTTTGTATCAATATTCCAATAACCTCTTTTTTTGTAGAGAGGTAGGAGGGGCAATCACTAAATCGGAGCACTGGTACTGCTACCACGGCAAAAGCGCCACCACGCAAAGCCCGCTGGTACTGCCACCGCGTAAAACGGACCGCTGGACTATCATTAGGTAAAGATCAAACACGCGCTGATAGGCGTAACATTACTCTTTTCGATCACTCGATGTCTCTTGTTAATGGTAATTCCAGCCCGGATTATCGGTACCATCTATTCCGCCGTACAAAGTGCGCATATCCCCAGTATTAAGACTTAAGAAAACATTAAGAAACAAGAAAGGGAAAAGATAGAATCATTTTTTAAAATAATGGCATGGGTTTCCGGTTATCCGCCGTCTAACTAAACAAATGCCTTTCCTGCAGGAATAAAGGCGAGGTCTAACTGCAGAAGACCGATTCAAAAATGGAAAAGAAAGATGTGACCAATAATGAACATGTTAGCTACCATTACGAAGGCAAGCGCTCAGTCGGTATGGATGGCTTGGGAAGCGGTTTTTGATCAAATCACGAAACTGCGCAGCGCCGGAATAAAAAGATACGGGATTTGCAAGCTGGTCATCCGCCGGCATCATGGAAAAAACCTGAAGTGCCAGGACGGAGAGTGGATTTATTCGGGGGATTGGGTCGGTGAACTCCATTTGGACAACCGGCAGGTATTGGAGCTTTCCAGAGAGCTGGGGGCTGACCGGGCCGCGCTTTTGACCGCAAGAATGCTGCGGAGATCGATCAAGCAAATTAGCGAGGCGATGGAGACGGAACCGGAGCTTGCGCAGGTCAAAGCTTTGACTGGAATAACGCTGCTGCACCGCGGTATTATTCACGGGCTCGGTTTTGAGCTGCATCCGCTGGAATCCAAGGGGTTTCGCGTGTTCTCTACTTATTATTTGCGGCTTTTACTCAAGGTGCTGCATCCGGTGGGCCGGGAACGCATGAAGAAAAATGCTCCCAAGCTTGTGCCCAAAATGCTGATACTGACCAGAAAATCATTGCTTTTGCGTTATTCTAAGGAAACGGCATGAGTATGGTGATGCTGAATCTGCTGCTGATGTTTGTCTTTATCTATATGATCATTCCATATGTGATCACACGGATCTGGGGATTTGGGGTAACCCTGCGCGGCCGGCGTGGACGGCAGATCGCTTTTACCTTTGATGATGGCCCAGACCCGCTGCATACCCCTAAACTGCTGGATCTTCTCAAGAAAAAAAGGATCAAGGCGACCTTTTTTGTACTGGGCAGCAAAGCGGAGCGATACCCGGAGCTTATGAAACGCATCCACATGGAAGGGCATCAAATCGGGATTCACAACTATTCCCATCTTCCCAATTGGCTAATGAGTCCGCGCCATATACGGAACAAGCATGTACACAAGTCTGCCGATATCATCGAACGAATCACGGGCGAGCGCCCGGCATTTTACCGTCCTCCATGGGGAATTTTGAATTTAGGCGATTTATTTGCTTTGCGAAAATACCGGATCGTGCTGTGGTCGATCATGGGATGGGATTGGGGCAAGGGGAGCAAGAACAAACCGCTCAAAGAACGGATCTTGGATCAGCTTGAGCCAGGCTCGATTATTCTGCTGCATGACAGCGGAGATACTTGGGGAGCGGAGCCTGATGCGCCGAGCCGAATGATCGCAAGCCTTGAGGAAGTGATTGACACGGTCCATATTAAGGGGTATGAATGCGTGCGCGCCGATGAACTGCTGCATAAGCCGCATGATTCGCGCAGCGAACTTTCAAAAGGCTTCCGGGTTGGATGATGCATGTAATATTAACAAAGAATGATCAAGGACCCAGATACTTTTAATAAAGTCGTGTTCGAACATAAAGGTACAGCCTTATGGATTTTGAGGTTGTGCTTTTTTATTTTGCCTGTTTACAAATGGAAAAATGTGGATTATTATGGTTTTAAATCGATCTATAAAATTAGAATAAATAAATTATATAGAATGAACTATAAATTAGATCGGGGAGATATATGAATGAAAAACGAACAACAATCACAATCCGTCGAGATTTCCGTGGAGCAGGCCAAACTACTGGGCAGCGCCCAGAGAATTAAAATTATTGGAGCACTGGATCGGAGCTCTTTTGTTTACCCAACCGAGAATCAAAATACCAATCAGTAATTCTTATAACAACGTTATTTCAATATTGGATGACGAGACGAATCGATCGAAAACACGCCGGGATCATTTGATATATCGGATATGAAAGAAAGACAGTATTCTCGATCCTGCTAATCATCGCGGGGTCGTTCTGCTGAATCTATCCGGCAGCGCACATGCGCAGGAACAACCAAAGACGCACCAGTCCGGTCACTAAGGGCGATAGAATGAACCGGAATCTGCGGAAGAGCCGTACTCGTGCGGCTCTTTTCTGCTGCAATAATGTACTATGCCCTGCTTCGCTTCCGGCTCTATAATGGCAAAGGAAATTCCTTTGTTAGGAGCTATCATCATGAACCTATCTTCGTTTTTTATTTACTGTTTTATCGTGGCTTTCTCGCCGGGACCGTCCAATATCGTTATTCTATCCTCGGTCCAGAACTCCGGCATGAAGAAGACCTTGCGCTACATTGCCGGAGCCTCCATCGCTTTTTTCTTATTAATCGCCGCTTCTGTGGTATTAGGCCAGCTGCTGTCTACCGGCATGCCGATCATTCTGCCGATCCTGCGGATCGTCGGCTGTCTGTTCATGCTGTATCTCACGTATCAAGTATATACCATGGACGTATCCCGGTCCGGCACTAATCAAACGGCGTCTTTCACGTCCGGCTTTCTGATGCAGTTTCTCAATCCGAAGGTGGTATTGTTCACGCTGACGGTCATTCCCAGCTACGTCATGCCGTATTATACGGCAGGCCCTGTCATCTCGGTGTTTGTTGTCGCGGTATCGTTAATCGGGCTATCCGCGTATATGACCTGGGCCGTGTGCGGTAGCCTTTTTCAAGGAATTATGCAAAAATATCGGAGAACGACCAACACAATCCTGGCTTTGTTTCTGCTGTACTCGGCAATCGTCGTATCCGGCATACCGGAGCTCATAAAGGGGTGATGGAAGATGGAGCAGTTTATTTATAAAAAAGCGGTGGGCATTACGGCGCTGTCCGCGAGCCTGACGGATTTTAAATATAAAAAGCATTATCACGAGGAGTATGCCCTCGGCGTCACGCTGCGCGGCATTCAGAAGTACTCGCTGGACGGCAGTCAGCAGGCTTCTTACCAAAGCGGGGTTATGCTGTTCCATCCGGAGCAGAAACATGATGGCTGGTCCCAGGAACGAACGGGCATCGATTATGTGATGATATACATTCATCCAGAGCTATTCCTGGAATTGATTCAGAAAAAGGATATCGTCCGGTTCCAATCCCCGATTGTCTATCATGCCGGGCTGCGGAAGAGCATTCTGGATGTGACGAGGTCCATCTTCACCGGTGAGCCGGAGGCTAGAAGCAGCGAGCTGCTTCTGGGTTTGGCGGGGCATTTTAATGAGGATATTCTGAATCCTGATAGCCGGAAGGACAGTATGTTTACGCGGAGGGCGAAAAATATGATGCAGGATCATCTGGAGCATGTTCTCCGTTTGGACGAATTAAGCGGGGAGTTCGGGATGTCGAAATATCAGTTCATCCGTACCTTTAAAGCGAATACGGGTCTGTCTCCGTATCAGTATTATCTGAATTGCAAAGTGGAGCACGCCAAGCAGTTGATCGAGGACAGCCGGGATGTATATCAGGCCGTTACCCAGTGCGGCTTCACGGATCTTGCCCATTTGAATCGACATTTCAAGAATGTGTACGGCACGACGGCGTTTGATTATATGTCCCATCTGGATAAGTAAAAGCGGGCTGCAGGGCAGATATACCATGCGGATTTTGATATATGGCCTAGGGATGTTAATCTGTATTTGGATTATTTGATATTACTCAGGCGTTAGCCGGATGGAAGGAATCGTTCGAATGGAATATATCTATGAATCAGCCCAGCGCAGCTACGAGGATTTTGCCAGCGGCCGGGTTCTGTATAATGCGCAGGGAACAACTTCGTTTCCTGTCAGACTAGCCAGCGAGATTGCCCAGCGGTGCTTTCATCTATTGGAGAAAAAAGGGGTACAAGGGCCGTATACCTTGTTCGATCCCTGCTGCGGCGGGGCGTATCTGTTAACGGTGGTTGGGCTGCTGCACGGGCAGCGCATTCAGCGCGTCATCGGCTCTGACATTAACGCGGAGGTGCTTGGAATAGCCGGGAAGAACCTGTCGCTGCTCCGTGAAGAGGGGCTGGAACAACGCACGGAACAATTGAAAGAATTGTTAGCGTTGTATCATAAGCCGTCCCACCAGGATGCGCTGCAAAGCGCTGGCCGATTGAAGGAGCTGCTTAGGTCGTCCTGTGTGGAAGAGACGGTTTGTTTTCAAGCTGATATAACTCAATCGGAGGAGAGTCTGGCATCCTGCGAGGGAATCCATATCGTCATGACCGATCTCCCTTATGGTGACCTGGTTAGCTGGGGTGGCGGAAGCGAGGTGCCGGTGGAGGATTTCTTTAACGGCATTCATTCCATCCTGGATCCTGCTCGTTCCGTGGTTGCGGTCATATCCGATAAAGGGCAAAAATTAAAGCATGACCGGTTTCAACGGATTCAGCATGTGAAGGTGGGCAAACGACAGATAGCCATCTTTGAACCGCTTTGAACGGAGGATAGGGGACCGAACAATAGAACAGCCGTCTGCCCCTGCTGCTAACCTCTTGGATGAACTCTTCTCTAAAAGAGGATTGCATAGAAACCCGCTTTTGACGTCATGTCAAGAGCGGGTTGTTTTTTTGCTCGTAGGAGGGAGCTAGCCATCTGGAATCCTTTACTACAAATCAGGAACGTATGTTCGTTTAAAATCTAAAAAAATATAGCATTTCTTGTGGAATGCCAGCTCGTAGATAGAACTCGTGTAAGGACTCACCCGGTCCGGGAGCCAGACCCGCCGTCAATAGGGCAATGGCAAAGCGGTTCGCTTGCCGCTCCAGTTTGCCGGGACTGAAATAGGAATGCTCCTCCAGAAAAAAGCGGCTGATTCCCTTATGGAGACGGTCATGCCCGAGCTCATGCGCACATACGAAGCGCTGCCATGGCGGTGGCAGCTGATTGTGGATGACGATGAATCTCCGCCTTAGCTTACGGAAATACAGCCCTTTGGTCGTTTGGCCTAAATCGGCAAATCGAATATGTATGCCCAAGGAAGTCGCAATTTCAAAAGGGCAGTTGGTATGATGTTTTTTGATCAGCTGGCGGATTAAGGGTTGTAAATGATCATCCATGCCGGTTCACCTGCAATATTGGTTTTGGTTGAATCGTTGTAATCGGTATGTAGCTCCTTATCATATAGAATTATTTCTTGCGTTTGTTCATCTGCTTGGCTTCCCAGAACAGTCCGGTCAAGACATCCTTGATGCGCTGCTTGTCCTCCTCGTTTAGAGGGACGCCGTCAAACATGAGCTCACCGTCATCCTCAAGCATTTTCTTGAAATCCCGTTTATCCCTGGAGGTTGCCCAAGCGGGAGCCGAGATGTCTTCATGCTTGGCAGCATCCTGCTGCAGATAACCTGCCTTATTCATCAGCTCTTCATAGGGAACTTCGAGTGCGTCTGCCATTTTGCGAAGCGTTTGCGGCTTGGGGATGCCCCGCAGCCCATTCTCGATCCGGGAGATTTGCGATCCACTGATGTCAGCGGCCTGGGCAAGCTGATTGATGCTCCAGCCTTTATTCTCCCTCATCTCTTTCAAGTATGATCCAAATATGTGATCCACGTTCCGGCCACTCCTCACCATAGTCCATCTAAAACATCTACATATAGTATAAACACATCCCTGTCCTTTGCCAACAGGTAAAATAAAAGAGAGAATTATTGCCAAAAGGCAAGGATATGAAAGGTATGATCCATATTCTCCTGAATAGTTCGCCCATTTGAAGGTTTACGCCGGTCTCCAAATAGTGGTATATTAATGAAAAATACGAACAAAATACGAACACTTGAGATGAGATAAACTTCTGCCAAATGGCAAAGCAAACCTCGACAACGACAATCAAAAGGGGAGTGTTTCCTAATGAATCCATTTTTACCGGAATTGGATCGCAGAAAGACCCAAAATGCTGTTGAAGCGATATTCGAGAAATATCGTATCTATAAAACCATTACATTTGAAGTCAGGGAGACGAGCGTGACCGCATCCTACACGGAACGATTTCACGGACCGACCAACATCACCTCGGATCAAACGGCAGCGGTTGCCATATATAATGTAGATATGCCTGCGGCCAGGAAGCAGTATTGCGAGATCATCGAGTCGATCGTGGAACGGCTTGGCGACCGGGAACAAACCCTCATTCGGGAACGGTATATGAAACAAGACGACGTATTTGATTACAAGGTGTACAACCATATCCTCGAACCGCCGGTCAGCAAGGATACGTATACCAAGATCCGCACCCGAGCCTTCTATAAACTGGCACTGGCTTTAGCTGACAGGGGGCTGCTGAAGCTGCAGGAATTGGAGAAAGTTGCAAAGAGCAAAATGAGCTGATAAGCGCCGAGCGTGAATAATCAAAACGAGCCAAAACCGGAGGACCTCAGAATGGAGGCCCTCCGGTTTTTTTCTGTTTCAAGTCGAGGGCGACGTTGCCTGAGATAGAGACCAAGAGGATTTATAAAATACGAACATAAGTTCGTGCTATTTTCCGCCGACATTCCACTTAAAGTTCCGCATTATCCGTCCCATAAGACGTCAGCGCATCCGATTTAGGGGTGTAAGATTGTATTATCGGAAATGAAGTTAAACAGAGCATACCGAACACACACAGTGTATATGTGAGCCGGCCTTGAGAAGGACCGGTTTTTTGCTGCGGTCGAGGCTTCGATTGCTTCATTTTCGATTCACTATATGAATTAGAAAGGAGGGGGCCGTGTTGCGCAAGCATATGACCGTCGTAAGAAGCTGGCTAACCCATAACCGACCGGAAGCCACTCGGCTATCTGCGGAATGAGAGGGGCGATTAAGCAGGCCGCTCTAGATATCGTTCCGGAGCTTAAAGACCAAATATATGACGTACATCCGCCGGATGGGGTAAGCGAGCCTTTTTATGCTGTGATCACGCTCGGCGAGGACGTCTGGAAATCTTCATGGGCAGGGTACCGGCAGGTGGTGCGGTTGAAGCTGTATGCGGATCGTTCCGAATTGCTTCAGTTGGATCGCTTGGTGGAACTTCTAATCCCGGGACTTCATCGCAGGCGGGTTATCGGAGCTGATGGGAAAGCATTCAAGCTGCATTATTTGGGTGTGCCGGAAGCCGACAAGTTCGATTCTGTTTCAGGCAAAATGATCCGGATCATGCGATTCGGCGTCTATATGCCGCAGGCATCCGGGGCCGGTTCCACCGGACAACCCGACGAATGGCTGCATACGCTGACAGCCTGGACAGAAGATGTGCTGGGTGATCCTTGGCGCATCTATCATACGGCATGGCCGGCGGGACGGGAAGATCACGCCGTACTATGGCGGATGACGGGCTGCGAGACCAAGATGGCGGGCGCTTCGATGTTCGAGGTTCGCAAAACCTTTACCGGGCATATTGCCGCTCTTGATTCCGCGGACGAGCAGCTCACGGCTGCAAGGCTGGTGGAGGAGCTTGGCACCCAGGTCCAACTGATGCTGGATTCGCAGAATCGCCGCTATTTATCCGTTGCGGAGATTTCCTCCGATATGCAGGCCGATCCCATTCTGGACGGGCAGCTGAAGCTAACCTTAGCGCAGCGGAAGATGCGTCCACCGGAGGAAGCCGCCTTGATCAGGCGCATTAACGTTCATCCAATTTTAAAGTGAGGTGGTCACAATGGCTGTGAAAAAAACAATCAAGACTGAAGCTCGCAGTATCAACGCTCCGCGATATGCGCTAGATGAACTCGAAACACACGCCAAGGAACTGTTCGAGGTTCGGGCAGAAGTACTGGCAGGTGCAATGTATGGGACAGACGGAGAGCTGTTCACGGTAACCGAAGTCAAAGAAAGAATCCAACAATTTATGAAAGCGAAGGTGGTCTAATCATGGCAGGTGGAACATGGGAAAGCACAAATAAACCGGTACTTCCGGGTTTGTATATGAATTTCAAGGCGGCGGCCGCGTCGGCTATTCAGGGCGGATCCCGCGGCACGGTCGTCGTGCCCGTTAAAGCCAATTGGGGCCCGGTGCGCGAGTTCGTAGAGATCGGCAGCGAGTTGGCGATTTCCGAAATGTATTCTGCGGACAGCCAGGATGGGGCTACGGCTTATGAAACGCTCTATCTGGCCTTGCTTGGCGGTCCGAAGAAGCTGCTGGCTTATCGCCTGGCAGATAGCACGGCGGCAGCGGCTAGCGTAACGCTGCAAAATGCGGAAGCCACGCCTTCCGACGTGCTGAAGCTGCAGGCGAAATATCCGGGCAGTCGAGGCAACGGCTTCTCCGTAACCGTGCAGCCGTCGCTGATCGACCCGGCAGCACGGGAGCTTCGCCTCTATGAAGATGCCAAGCTGCTTGGCACTTATACAAGCTTGGACGGGACAGCAGCGTCGATTGCGGCGCAGATCAATGAAGACGATGAGAACCTCTGGGTAACCGCTACCGCACTGGAGGCGGCCGGCGTTCCTGCTGATGTGAACGGAGCTGTGCTGTCCGGAGGCAAAAGCGGCAACGGCGGCCTGACGAATGCAGATTATATCGAGATGCAGGATGCGGTCGAAGGCCAGGAATTCAACGTATTTGCGCTGGATTATGCTGCGGATATGGCTCTGCTGCAGAGCTTTGCGGCCTGGGTGAAGCGTCTTCGTCAAGAAGGACGCGGCGTGATGGCCGTATTCGGCGGCAGCGCTGCGGACGATACCTCCAAGGATGCAGCCAAACTGGCGGCAGCCCGCTCGCTTGCATTGAACCATGAAGGGATTATCAATGTAGGTACGGGCGTGCGTCTGTCCGGCGTGAACTATAGTTCTGCCCAGACGGCTGCTTATGTAGCTGGGCTTATTGCCGGTCAACGCTTGAACCAATCCGCTACATACGCGGTAACGCCATTCGAAGATGTGACCCGCCGCTGGACGCGCTCCGAGCAGGAGCAGGCTGTACGCAATGGCGTGTTCGTCCTATTCTACGACGGACGTCAGGTGAAGGTGCTGCGCGGTATCAACACGTTGGTGAATCCGGCGGAAGGCCAAAACAATGCCTGGAAAAAAATCCGTTCCATCCGCGTGATGGATGCGATTCATGCGGATTTGCAGCTGGCCGCGGAACAGACCTACATCGGCAAGGTGAACAACACGGAGGAAGGCCGTCTGGCGCTGATCGGCGCCGTGAAGGAATACCTCGCTTCGTTGTCGCTGAGCAATGTCATCGAGCCAGACGGCTACGACGTCATTCTCGATCCGGCGTACTATGGCGATTCTGCTGTGAACACGCCGGAGCCGGATCAGGTCTTCCTGCAGTGGAACGTGAAGCTGACCGATGTAATGGAGCAATTGTTCGGTACTTTTTACGTGCAATAACGAGTACGTCGATCAGCGTATTTAAGATGAGACGGACTGCCCGGAGAGGGCTTTTTTAAGAATAAACTTAAAGAAATCGAGGAGGAACTTAACATGTTGGATGCTTCAAGAGTCATTATGGGGACATACGGCCAGGCGTATATTGACGGGGTATGGCAGACGCACATCAACAAGCTGGAAGCCAGCGTGGAATTGGAGAAGCGCGAGCTGAAGCTGGTCGGCAACGACTGGACGGTGCACAAAAACGGCAGCAAAAAAGGAACCGGCACGATGAGCGGTTACAAGGTCACTTCCGATATGATATCCCGCGGATTCACCAAATTCGATATCATCTCCAAGCTGGATGATCCCGAGTCCTACGGTCATGAGCGTGTTCGCCTGATCCGCTGCATGCCGGACAAAATCCAGCTGGCTAACTGGACAGCCGGTGAAGAAGTGCAGGAAGAAACCTCATTTACCTTCGAGGGGTACGAGCTGTTGGATCCGATTCGGGGGGATTAAGAGGTTTAGAGGTTTCTGCTTAAGCGGTGCTTGAGTACGTCAAAAAGCGGGGGTTCGCCCGGGATGGTGTACCTCATACGGGCGAGCATCGCCCGCTGCAATAGGAAATGGAATCTATTATTTAATGAGCAAAGGAGATATACGCATGAGCTTGCATGAGAACATGAGCGAAGAGCAAATTTTGGACAGTCTGTTTGAGGCAGCCGAGAAGCTGCCGGAGGAAACGGTTCGCATTAAGCGCTTGGATATGAAGATGGTGCTGCAGGGTTTGACTTCGAGCAAGGTGGACAGCATCCGCGAGCGCTGCACCGTTCGCCGTACGGTAAAGGGTGCGGTGGATGAGAAGGTGGATACGGAGACGTTTAATGCATTGCTGATTTCCGAGGCCACGAGCAGTCTGTCGGTGAAGGGTTTGACGCTTAGCGGCTGGGGCGATCCGCGGATTACAAGCCGCTTGAAGCTGTCGGGCGGAGAGCAGGCGGTTCGCCGCATGCTGCTGGCCGGAGAGCTGGATGCCGTAGGCGATAAAGTGCTGGAGCTGTCCGGCTTCGGAGTCGAGATTGCTGACCTAAAAAACTGATTGGCTCCGGGGGAATGACGACGATGCTGTATCATCTGTGGGTCCGGCATCACCTTCGTCCCGGAGATTTTTGGCGGCTCCCGCGAGGCGAGCGCCTGCTGCTGCTCGCTTTCTCCCAGGAGGAGATCGAGGGCATGGCTGGTCAGAGTTTGAAGTGAACAGGAGGTGAAATGAAATGGCTGAAGCCATGAACTACCGCATGAATCTGGTCATCGATCCGAAAAACGTGATCAAGGCCAACCGTGAGCTGCGGGCGATGGAGCGTTATTTTGAGCGGATCCAGGGACGCGTCATGCGAATCGGGCGTACCCGCATGGCGCCTGAAATCGTGCTGAAGGACAGCGCCTCGAAGGGGCTGGACAACCTGCTCGCCAAAATGCAGCGGGTGAAATCGCAAGTGATCCAGGCCTCGGCAAATGTGAAGCTGAATGTGCAGAAGCAGGTTGATACGAATCTGAATGTAAGCGTGCAGAAGCAGATCGAGGCGAGTGTTCAGGTGGATTTGCGGGCGGCAGGTCTTGATTTTTCTCCGTTGATACAGGCGCTGGAGACGAATACCGGAGCGTTGAATCAGCTTACGAGTACGATTGGATCGCTTGAATTTGGAGGTGGCGGTGGTGGAGAAAAATCTGGATGGGATACTGCTCTAAATATTATTGGGACTGTAACCGCGATTGGTTCCACTATGAAAAATGGGGGCCAACTATATGGTAAAGGAAGCAAGATGCGCGAAGCATGGAGTAAAAATAAACCAGCTCCTACACCAGCCCCTAGGACGGCACCTAGGCCCAATGGGGTCAGAAGGGGGGGCGGCCGTGGATCCAATTCCAGTCAAAACCAGGCTGCCACGACCCCGAATAGCCAAGGAGAAAAGCCACTAACCAAATGGGGTAAGCGTTTTAAGAAGGCAGAAACATTGGGAGACGTTATCGAAACCTCGGGCAATATGGGAACTAGTGCAATGAAATCAATCAAGGGTGTTATGGATATTACCAAGGGTATATTTGGCGGGGGAGCTTCTAGCGGCATCGTTTCCGGAGGTGCGGCAAGCGCTGCCAAGACCGCTGCAGGGTCAGATGCAATAAAACAGGCAGCTGACGGTAGCCCTGGAGCAAGTGCAGTAAAAAATGCAGGCAAAAAGGGTCTAGGCTCCGGCTTGATGAAGGGCCTTGGTAAACGTGCCCTCGGTCCATTGAGTTTTATAGCCGATGCGACCGCAATCGCCTCTGCCGAACCCGGAAAAGAACGTAATCAAGCCATAGGTTCTGCCGTTGGTGGAGGTATAGGAAGCACGATAGGAGGGATCATCGGGTCCGTGATCCCGGTTGCAGGTACGATGATCGGCTCAACGCTCGGCGGCACCGTAGGAAGCTATATTGGTGAGAAAGTGGGCGGCGCCTTTACCGGTATTGGTGAGAAGTTCAAAGAAGGTAAGGAGACGGTATCCAAGTGGTTTTCCAAGGCTTTTTCCTTCGGGAAAAAAGACAAGGAAGCTGCTCAACCGAAGGATGTTCCAACGGCACCAACTTCCAGTGCGGCTGCCCTTCCGGCCCCCATCATTCCGAAACCAGCGCCGGCTGATTTCAGCAAGCCGCTGCTGCCGAATCCATCTATGTATGGTTCATATGTGCCACCTAGCTATACAAGCATGAGTACATTTGGTCCACCTGCGAGCGCAGCTCAAAATCAAGCGGTTTCCGGGAAGACGATGTCGCCTCAGCTCGTTCAGATCAGTCCGGAGCAGATGAGTTCGATATCCGGTCTGCTGACGGACTTCAAAACGGAGACATCCGTGAACTACAATCTACCTCCAGGCGCGGTGCAGGTTACGGTGCATGAGGAACACCCGATCGATGTGGAAGGATTGATCCTTCAGATCGGACAACGGCTGAGAGCCGAATTCAGCAAAGCGGCGCAGAACCGGAAGCCGACTCCAATGGCCTATTGAAGATGATGGTTAACAGCAGACATGGAGTCGGTCCGAAGGCATCCATACAGAAAGGAGGGGGCCAAGGTGGAGTTTATGTTGAAGAATGGAAAAGGCATGACGTTCCTATTCCCGGTTAATCCCGAAGAGGTGAGCATTTCACGCCAAAAAGGCCTGGAAACGGCTACGATTCTCAACTACGGGGAGTTTGATTTTCCTCAAGGCAATCGGATTAAAGAGATATCGTTCTCTTCATTTTTCCCACAAGAGTATGATGCAGCTTATTGCAAAGGACAGAAGAAGGATCATATTAAACCGCAAACCGCGATGAATAAACTTAACGAGTTTCTGGCATATAAAACGCCGTTGCAATTCGTCATTACCAAGACGGCGGTGAATGTGCCGGTGTACATCGCCTCCCATCAGTCCACGTTCCGTGGCGGGGAGGTCGGGGATGTGTATTTTGACATCACGCTCCGGACATGGAGCGAAATGAAGGTGGCCAAAACGGCTGGCGGCAGCGGGGCATCTGGAACGAATAAAAAGCCCCGGGCGGACATGAAGGAACAGAACAAGACGTACACCGTGAAGGCAGGGGATTCGCTTTCCAAAATCGCCAAGCTGGAGCTCGGGGACAGCTCGAAATGGAACCAGATCTACAAGCTGAATCAGAAGATGATCGGTAAAGATCCGAACGCCATCAAGCCTGGCCAGAAGCTGGTGCTGTCATGAGTTATAAGGTGATTTTGCAGGATCAATACGATCTGTCTCCCTTGGTGGAAGCTATCAATTTACGAGATTCGCTTGAACAAGTCGCTTACCAGGGAACCGTCAATCTGGTCGTAACGCCGGATATGCCACCGATCTCGCCGGGGATGGCGATCCGGATCAGTGGAATTCCTTACGGTAAGAAGGACTATGTCCCCCTGCTGCACCCGGCTGTCGTGTGGGAGGTGGAAACCTCCAATAACGGGGTGAAGCGGATGACCCTCACGCTATACGATCGGACGGTATATCTAGACAAATCGGAGGATGAATATCTGTTCCCGGCGAAGCAGACCGCTACCCAGCGTTTCAAAAAGTACGCGGCGGACTGGAACCTGAAAATTGCGGTTTTGCCGGATACCGAGAAGCAACTGGGGCGTTCCGTTTACCGGACGCAGTCGATTTATGCCAGCATGTTCGCTGATCTGCGAGAGACGGCTAAAGCCGGCGGCAAGCTGTATCATCCACGGATGATCTCCTCAGGGCTTGAGCTGTACGAGTTGGGAACGAACAAAGAAGTCTACATCCTGGAGGCCATCACGGATACTACGCAATCGCGGACGTTGGAGGGCGCTGCGACCAAGGTCAAAGTGTTGGCGACAGCCGCAAGCGAGACCGGGAAAGAGGTTCCTTCCAAGGTGATGGCCATTGAGGAGAAGGATATCGCAAAATATGGCCAACTCCAGGCTATTATCCAGGATGATGAAGTGAAATCGCCTGCGGCTGCCCGCCAGCTGGCCCGAAGCAAACTGAGAGGGATCCGGGAGACGATCTCCCTGAATGCACCTGATGTCAATACGATCCGCGCCGGAGATGCGGTCATGCTGGGCTCGATGAAACTGCTCGTAATTTCCGTCAGCCGGGAGCTGGGCAGTCCCGGAAGCATGATGCTTGAGCTGGGGAGTTATGATGATGTAAAAAGGAGGTTTTACCTTGAATAAAGACCCCTATGGACAATTGGCGTCCTCCTTATATGCCTCAATGAATAAGCAAACCCGTCAAGCCATGGGCGGCGTAGGGGCCGTGCTCGGCACGATTACCTCGACGGGACTCAAGCTGGATGATTTCAAGCATGAGCTGCAGGACTATATGGTGGCGGAACTGCCAGGAATGCTGTCCTTGCCTCGTTATACTGCAAAGGGCATCGTGACTTTGGGGGGCCAGCAGCAGGATATGACGTTTGATGCTGAAGAGAACGAAGTTGAAGATACCCTTTTTGAATTGGGAAAAGGCCTGAAACCGGGAGACCGCGTGCTCGCCGTTAGGGTCAACAGCGGTAACGACGTGGTGGTCGTGTGCAAGGTGGTGAGCAGTGGTGGCTAATTTATTCCCGGAAGGCGATGACATGATCTGGACGGATGCGACCGATCCGGAGGTACTGGAAGGAGACGGGGCTGTTTTTGGACGGAGCTGGCGGTATGATTTTGAAGCCGGCGAGTTCGTGATGTCCCCGACCCGGAAGATTCCGGTTGCGGACGAGAAGGAAGCCTGGGTCATCTGGTGCGAAAAAGCGATTCGCACGCCGCGCTACCGCCATTTGATCTATACGCGCGATTATGGCAGCGAGCTGGAGGAACTAGTCGGCAAAGGCTATGACCGATCTCTGCAAGAGAGCGAAATTCAGCGCATGGTGACCGAGACGTTGCTGGCGGATGCGCGGACGGAGAGTGTGGATCAGTTCCTTTTTGAATGGAAAGGAGAAGCTTGCCGTTTCAGCTGCCGCATTACGAGCGTTCGGGATGAGACGGAAATTATAGAAAGCGTGGTGATCTGATGGCAGATTTGCCGTTGTATTTGTTGGATCAGACGGAAGAGAACATTATGAACCGCATGTTGAACAAAGTGCCTTCGGACATCGACAAGTCGGAGGGCTCTTTTATTTGGGATGCGCAGGCGCCGGTCGCTTTTATGCTGTCTGAAGCAGCCTTGTGGGCACAGGAGCTGCTGCGTCGAGGCTTTGCGAGCACCGTGGCAAGCGATCGTCCAGATATTCGGTCCGCTGAACTCGATCTGAGGACGGCAGAGCATGGGATTACTAGGCGGGAAGCGGTCGCTTCGTCCGGCAGCGTTCTGTTTACGGGGAAGCCGGGGACAACCGTGCCTGCCGGAACCTATGTCGCTACGCCAGCCGATGAGGGCTCCGGGGAATCCTCGGTGGAGTATGTGACCACATCAGGCGTTACGCTGAGTGACTTGGGTACAGGGACGGCGCCGATCCGAGCTGTCACGCCGGGCAGCATAGGCAATGTTCCCGCAGGCGTCATTCAGCTCATGATGACGTCGGTCAGCGGTGTAACATCGGTTACGAACCCGGAGCCCACGCGGAGCGGGACGGATACCGAAAGCGATCAGTCGCTCCTGGAGCGCTTTTACGCCAAAGTCCGAAGTCAGGGAACAAGCGGCAACAAAGCGCAGTACATGCAGTGGGCCAATGAGATTGCCGGTGTTGGCGGCGTCGAAGTGGCGCCATTGTGGAAAGGACCCGGTACCGTCGGGCTGTATCTCATAGATACGGACAAGCGTGCGGCAAGCCAGGATATCGTGGATGCCGTTCAGCAGTATATTGACCCGTCCCAGGATGGACAGGGCGAAGGCGTTGCCCCGGCCGGTCCGGTTATCACCGTGATGCCTGCGGCGGAAGTGGCGATTGATATCTCCGTCAAAGTGCAGCGTACGCAGGAGCAGCCTTCGACGATGGAAGAAATCCGGAAGCTGATCGAGGACGGCGTTCGCACGTATTTACAGCAGATTGCTTTTAATAGGAAAGATCCGTTGGTAAGATACACTCGTATTGCCGCCGTACTGTTGGACATTCCGATTATCGTCGACTACTCGGATTTGACGATTAACGGCCACACCGAGCAGCAAAATATCGAAATTGGCTCCGGTCAGGTAGCGGTGCTGGGGACGGTGAGCGTAAGTGAATAATGTCCGAATGAACAGCTTGCGGGGGCGTGAGCTGTTTTCTTATCTTCCGGCCTATTACGAGACCTCCCGCGTTATGCAATCCGACATGGATGCTAAGGGAAGCGAGTTGGACGCGCTCTACCAAGCGCTGAATTCTGCCGCAGACCAGTTCTTCGTCCGTACTGCCACTTGGGGCCTGGAGCGCTGGGAGATGGAGCTTGGCATTCCCACCGATCGAAACAAGCCGATCGAGCAGCGGCGGGCGGTGCTGGAGTCCAAGTTGCGCGGAGCGGGTACCTTCTCGGGAGCCCTTGTGAAAAATGTGGCGGAGGCTTACGATGGCGGGAAGGTCGAGGTATCTTTTCAGCCCGAGGAATGGGGCTTCACGGTTAAATTCGTGGATACGCTCGGCATCCCGCCGAATCTGGAGGATTTGAAGTCTGCGATCGAGGAGATCAAGCCGGCGCATCTGGCGGTGGCGTATGCGTTCAACTACTTGCTCATACGCGATATTCATGACGTGATGACCCTGTTTGACATGGGCCAAACGCCATTAAACAAATTTGCAGGAGGTGTTTGAGTTGGCCAGTAACACACCGAATTTAGGACTATTGAAGAAAGACCCGATGGTGGATGGCAATGAGACCTTTAACATCGAGACAATGCTGAATGAGAACTGGGATAAGGTTGATGAGGCTGTGGGGAGAACAGGAGGATACGGAGTAACGACTCAGCCAAAAGCGAATGAATATGAGGTTAATCTCAAGCCTGCCCCAGCGAGCCTTACAGCTGGGATTCGAGTTACCATAAAAATTAACGTTGCAAGCACCGGAGCCCCAATGCTCAACGTTAATGGATTGGGAGCCAAGCCAGTGCTTAAAACAAGCGGAAGTTCTGCCAGTTTTAAGCAGGATGGCGTCTACACATTGGTATATGATGGTCAGGCTTTTATTTTACAGGGTGAAGGGGGTGAGGTAGGAACGGCGACCGCTTCAGACGTACTCCAGGGCAAAACATTTCCAGGTGAGGACGGATTGATAAATGGCATTATGCCGCATCTCACAGGCATTAGAAATGCTACTGGAATTGCAAAATGGGGTGATGGAGCATTAGCAGTATATCCAGAAAAGGGTTACCAAAAAGGTGGTCCAGGTGACGGTGAAATCAAGGTGACTCCTGCTCAGTTACAGTCAGCTGAAGGTGCGCTTAAATCTGATAACATCAAGGCCGGGACTGCAATCTTTGGGGTGCCAGGCAAATCAACGGTCGTAGATACAGCGGATGCGGTGTTAGACCCTCAGTATTTGCTTGTTGGACAATCAGGGTATGATGACGGGGTTAAAAAAAACGGACAGATGCCGAACCGAAGTACCGAGAACCACCACATGCCTGGTCTTGAATCAACCGTTTGGGCTGGGGACCGTTTTTTTATACGGCCACCTGCTGGATACTATAACGGAGCTACATGGGTGACCACTCCTGTACCTGGGCTAACTCCAGAGAACTTAAAGCTCGGGGTTAATGTTGCGGGACTGGTAGGGACAACGGATTTTGGGAAAAAGTATTTTAACCGTACTTATAAGTCGAGTAGTGGAACAACCCAATTCAATGTTGAATTTGGTTTTAATTGGCACCTGTTATTAGTTATATCAGATACGAATGGGCATGCTACTTGCCTGCTAAGCCGTACCTTGGGAACATACAAACTTACTGGTGGCCAATATCCACCTGACATATCAACCCTTACTTTCACAGGATTAACTATGTATCTTAATTCAGCCGGTGGTACCTATCACGTAATCGCTTATGAATATTAGGAGGTGCAATATAAAGTTTTGGTTGCACTTGATGCTAATAGTGTCATTAAAGAGTCTATTGAGGTACAAAGCTGAAGGATATATCGAGGCTTCCCATTCTCACGATAATCACCCTGTGAACTAGCGAAGATGAATACCATAAAAGAAAGGAGCGCTCATGATAATCCCACACATAAACGATGCTCTAACAGCCAAACTTACAAGCTCCTTCCCCAACATCCCCTCCATCTCCAAAGAGGATGCCGCACCATTACCACCAGCCCCATACTTCCTAACTGAACTAACCCTAGCCGAGTTCGAGCCGATATCGACAAGTCGATATGCGGCTCGTTTTCGTTTCCACATCTCTTACGTGCCAATGGAAGGGAAGCCAGTGGCAACGATCATGGACGAAATGCTAGAAGCGTTGACTTCACTAGATGTTGGCGGTCGACCATGTCGTGCTTCCTCAGTGGCGTGGGAGCGGCCAACTGGGAAGGATGGGGCAACGGGAGAAGGATATTTTCGCGCAGAGTATGTCATTCAGATGACAACGGATCAGGAAGAGACGGACATGAAGATGCAAACATTGAAACAGGGAGGCGGATTGAAATGAGTAAAAAAGAAACAGCACCAACGTTCAACAAGCAACAGTTGGCACAATCCAATCAATTCAGTAATCGCGAGAAGGATGTGCTGAGCGCGATTCTCGAAGAGGGCAAGACGTACACCATTCAACAAGCGAAAGACCAATTAACCACATTTTTGAAAAAGGAGGTCATCTAAATGGCCGGAGGAACATGGACAACACCAAACAAAGTAAGACCAGGCGTCTACACCCAAATCTCATCGCAGGAGCAGCCGATTGGGCGCGTAGGTGAAAGGGGGATTGCGGCGTTGGGCTTGTCCCTTCCATGGGGAGAGCCTCATAAAATCCTGACGATCCGACCAGGCACCAATCTGGTGGAGGTGCTAGGTTATGATATCACATCACCACAGTTGCTCTCGGTAAAAGAAGTACTTAAGCGTGCTGGCACGCTTCTGTTGTACCGCTTGAACAGCGGCGTGCAGGCGGCCGGTTCGGTTGCCGGACTGAAAGCAACTGCTCTTTACGGCGGCGAACGTGGGAATGACATCCAGATCGTCGTTGAGAACGCCGTGGATGATCCCGGCAAGTTTGTAGTCAGCACGCTGTTGACCGGCAAAGTCGTAGACAAACAGCTTGTAGCCAGTGCGGCCGAGCTAGAACCTAACTTGTACGTGGCCTTTGCTCCGGATACCGGTGATCTAACTGCAACGGCTGGGTTTGCTCTCACAGGCGGCGCGAACGGCACCGTAACGAACCAAGAGCATGTAGATTTCCTTGCGGCGCTTGAGGTCCAAGACTTCCAGACTGTAGGTCTGTTGTCGTCTGACCCAACGCTCAAGTCCCTCTATACCGCATTCGTCAAGCGTCTTCGTGAGCAGGAAGGCAAGAAGGTCCAAGCTGTACTGTCCGATTATTCGGCTGCGGATTATGAAGGTATTATCAGCGTGAAAAATGGCGTTATTCTCACCGACGGCACTGTCGTGGACAAGGTGAAGGCAGTTGCCTGGGTCACTGGCGCCACGGCAGCGGCAGCAGTCAATGAATCTTTGACGTACGCGGCTTACGATGAAGCGGTGGATACCGATGTTCGCTTGAGCCATACGGAGATTGAAGCGGCACTCACGAAGGGCGAGTTTCTGTTCAACTACAGCGGCGGCAAGGCCGTGGTGGAGCAGGATATTAATAGCTTTACCTCAATTGAGCCAGCCAAAGCGCGGCATTTTTCTAAAAATCGGGTGGTCCGCGTTCTGGATGGCATTGCGAATGATTTAAAGCTCATTTTTGAGAAGTCTTATATCGGGAAGGTAGACAACAACGTGGATGGCCGGACCTTGTTCTGGGCGGAATGTGCGGCGTATTTTGCATCTTTGCAGAATATCGGTGCTATTCAGAATTTCGATGCGAACGAGGATATTGTGGTGACGCCGGGGACAGAAGGCGATGTGCTGTTTGTGGACATTAAGGTACAGCCGGTGGATGCAATTGAAAAAGTATACATGAAAGTGAAGGTGGTCTAAGATGGCATTTTTGCGGGCAAACGACACGATTTCCGGGCAAGAGGGCAAGGCATTCGTCAAAATTGGCGACCGTATGGAGGAAATGTTCTATATCAAAACACTGGAAGCTACGGTGGAGAAGGAAAAAGCCGAGCTGAAAACGATGGGCCAGCGCGCCGTACAGCATAAAGCCATTGGCTGGAAGGGCAGCGGCACGATGACCATTTATTATGTGACCTCACTGTTCCGCGAGCTGATGATGGAATACATCCAGACAGGGAAAGACTCCTACTTCATGATTGAAGTGCGCAATGAGGATCCAGGTTCGTCGACGGGGCGTCAGACGGTGATTTTAGAAGGGGTCAATCTCGACAGCGTGATTATGGCATCTCTCGACACCGAAGCGGAGGCGTTGGAGGAAGAAGTGGCTTTCACGTTTGAGAATGTGCGGATTGAGACGCCGTTTAATCCATTGGCCTAATACTTAACATTGAATGAGGAGGAAGGAATATGAGTGATTTTAGTATGTTTTTTGCTGGGCAGTCGTCTGCGGAGATCACGGAGGAATTCGTGGTCTCTGTTCGTTTTAAGAATGCTGAAGGGAGCCCTGTGCCTTGGAAGCTGCGCAGCATCACGGAGGAAGAGAACCAGGAGTGCCGCAAAGCCGCTACCCGTAAGGTCAAAGGCAAGAACGGCGTATTCACCCCGGAAATCGACCCGAATGACTATATGGCGAAGCTGATGGTATCAAGTGTCATCTTCCCGGATTTAAAAAACAGCGAGCTGCAAAAATCCTACGGCGTGCTCGGTGCAGAGTCCCTGCTCCGCAAAATGCTGCTGCCCGGCGAATTTGCCGCGCTTGGCGAGCGGGTACAAGCCCTAAACGGTTTTGACCGGGATATGAACGAACTGGTGGATGACGTAAAAAACTAATTAAAGAGGGCGACGGTGATGCGAACTATGCGTACTACGCCCTCCATGAACTGCACATCCTTCCTCACCAGCTCATGGCGATGACGGTCCGGGAACGGGCCGCCATCTATGCCATGATCTCGATGCGGGTGGAGAAGGAGAAGCGTGAGCGAGTCCGGAAGCGGAGATAGGTTGTAGAAAAGGGGGTGAAGGAATGGCGAGTGTAAAGGATGCACTCATGCGCTTAAATAATTTGGCTAATGAAATGATCGTGAATCAGCTGTTACAGCTTGAAAACAGCTTTCAACAAACTGTTGATCAAATTGCTGAGGCAGCAGCAGAACAAGAGCAGCTTAATGAACGGATTGAGCAAGGGGAAAAGAAAGCCAGTAAGCTTGGGAATGCTTTTAAATTGTTAAAATCCGCATATAAAGCAGCCGATTTTGTTGCGAAAATGACGATTATTCCAGTAGCAAAAGAACAAGTAACGGAAGACTTCTTTAAAGTTAAGACTGGTGATGCCGAGGTAGGTTCAGCTATATTCGAGAACGTCAAACAGAATGCATTGAAAACCGGGTTAGATGTTAATGATTCGTTAAATAATGCTTTAACATTCATGTCAATGACTAAAAACTCAGATCAAATTGCGCAATTAAATGGCTTCGCTGATCGAATGAGCACACTATCAACAGACGGCAAGAGTTCAAAAGATGCAACAGGGGCGATTATGAGTGCGATGCGTGGCGATACCAGCTCTCTAGCTAAAGATTTTAATATTCCTGATTCCCAGATTAAAAGCTTTAATGCAGAAATCATATCATCTAAAGGCAATTTTACTGCATTTCTTTCATCCATGGACAAACTGCTGCAAAAATCAGGTATGACACAGGAAGCTATGGAAACCATGCTGGATTCGCCTGTTAATAAGTGGCAGCAACTAATGGGATCCGTCAACAATTCTTTTGTTCAGATGGGGGGTGGCGCATTAGCTGCAATCATGCCAATTCTGGATATGTTGAATGCAGCTTTTGAAAACGGGACTTTCCAGCCTTTTATTGATGCTATATCCATAGGATTAACCGTAATTGCTGAGGGGTTTTTGTGGGTAGCGCAAATGATCCCTCCAGCCTGGGAATTCATTAAAGCTACGATTGCTGGTGTCGGTAACACTATATGGAATCTGGTTACTATATTTATGGGGTTGCTTCCTGTTATCGCTTTAGTGGGTGTTTTTTTTGCAATGTTAAATGCAGGGATGATCATGGGAAGAATATCAGCTTACGCGTTTACTGCGGCGCAAACTGTGATGGCTACGGTTACGAATATAGCGGCAGGTGCAATGAGATTATTTAATATGGTGGTTAAGGCTAATCCTCTTATGCTATTAATTTCATTAGTTATCGCTGCGATGGCCGCATTCGGGGCTTGGCAAGTGGTGACTATGGGCCTTAAGCAGATATTTAGCAACGTATTTGGTTTCATTGTCGATCTGGCGCAAAACACGGTTAACACGGTCATTTCAGTTATTAACGGGATCATTAAAGGTGTTAACGCGGTAGCGGGCTTTTTTGGCAAGGTTCTTGGCGTTGATACCAAGCAAATTGCGGAGATTGAATATAAGGCAGATTTTACGAAATTCAAGGATAAAGGGCAAGACTATATTGAAGATTTCTCCATAGATAAGTTCAAAAATCAATTCATGCCAGCTAAGGACACGGGCAAGAGCAACGAGGAATTATTGGAACAGTACAATATGGGGAAAACCGGATACGATGTTCCCGTTCCAAAAACAGCCCCAACTCCGTCCATGCCCGCCATGGCAACGGCCCCAATCCCGGTAGCCCCTGCGGGTGGAAGCATTGATTCCATTGGTAAAGTGGATAACTCGGTGGACGTGGCGAGCGAGGATCTGAAAATCATGCGTGATCTGGCAGAAGTGAATGCGATCAGCAATATGATTACCCTGACGCCTACCGTGCAGATGACAACAGGAGATATTAACTCCGGGGCCGATCTGGATACCATCATGTCGAGAATTAACCGGACGCTGGAAGAGCAGTTTGTGTCCAGTGCCGAGGGGGTGTATCTGTAGCATGAGCGATTATGGATTTTTTCTGAGCTTCAATAACCAGGAGGAGGTTTTTCGATTTCCTGTGAACCCCGAGCGGATTGACGTGAAGGATAGCGGCGAAGGCAAATCCTATACGGTAGCGGGGCTTGGCGAAGTGAATGCGATTCTGCATCCGAAGCTGACGGAAATCTCGTTTGAAAGCTTTTTTCCGGGGAGGGTGTATCCTTTTGTCCATCTAGGATCTGACCAGGAGCTGAAGCTTCCGATCGATTACGTAAATACCATTAAGGGCTGGATGGAGAGCCGGAGACCTGTGCGTTTTGTCATGACGGGGCTCGTTCCCGATCCGCTGAGCGGTACGGACGGTAAGAATGTGGTGCGGGCCATGAAGTCTTTTGGCATCAACATGGCGGCCTCCATCGAAAGTTTCAACTGGAATACGATGTCCGGATCGCCGGAAGATATCGAGTTCTCGATTTCGCTCAAACGATATGTGTTTTATGGGGCTCGGAAGGTGGTACCGGTAAAAGACAAAAAAGCGGCAGCCGTGAAAAAGAAAGACCGGCCGGATGACCGCAAAAAACCAACCTCCTACACGGTCGCCAAAGGCGACACCCTGTGGAGCATTGCTCAAAAGCTGCTCGGCAGCGGTTCCCGTCATGCGGACATCCAAAAACTGAACGGAATTAAGGACCATGAGGTCCGGAAGCTGGCTATCGGCCGGGTTCTCAAGATTCCCTAAAGAGGTGGCGCCATGATTGAACTGATGATTGACCGTAAGAACGGAAGCGTGTGGGATCTGGGGCAGATCGTAACCGACATCACGTGGAAAACAAGCCGTCAGGCGAAGCCGGCGAGTCTGGATATCAACTATGTGAACGATGGTCTTGCGCAGAGCAAGGAATTCGAAGTGGATAACGGCGACATTGTGCGCTTTCGCAAGGATAATAAGGATCTGTTTTATGGCTATGTTTTTTCCAAGGAGTGGGGTATGGATGCTGAGGTCAAGGTGATGGCGTATGACCAGCTGCGTTACCTGTCCAGCAACGACACCTACCGGTTCACGAATGCCAAGGTGGAGGATATCATCCGGAAGATTGCCAAGGATTTCAATCTGAAGACAGGCACGCTTGCCGATACCGGCCATACGATCCCTGCGATGCTGGAAGCGGACAAAAAACTGATCGATATGATCTGCAAGGCTCTGGAGGCCACGTTGATCGCGACCAAGCAGTACTATATGTTTTACGATCAGTACGGTGAACTGACGTTGACCAACATTAACGACATGCTGCTTAAACTCGCGGTGGGAGAAGACAGCCTCATGACGGATTTTTCATATAAAAAAAGCATCGACAACGAGACGTACAACCGCGTCAAAGTCGTGCGGGACAACAAGCAGACGGGGAAGCGGGACGTTTACCTTTACCAGCATGGGCAGAACATCGCCCAGTGGGGACTGCTCCAACTGTATGAGGTTGCTGACGAGAACATGAACCCTGCTCAATTGAAGCAACTGGCACAGAATTTGCTGGAGCTGAAGAACAGGGAGCAGCAGACGTTGTCGATCGAGGCTATTGGAGATTTGCGGGTTCGTGCCGGAAACACGATCTATGTGAATCTTCCAGAAGAAGGCTTGAAGCCGTATCTCATCGATGAGTGTACGCATAAATTCTCGGATGGTAAGCACACGATGTCGCTGAATATGAAGGTGGTGTAAGTAGTGATGCTGGATATTATCAAAAAAGCCAGTCTCAGCGCCGTGGGAAGCACAAACCCGATGGCGGTGCTGTATGGCACAGTCACATCAACACATCCTCTCGAGGTGAACGTGGACCAGCGTTTCAGCCTGACGGAGGATTTTTTAGTTATCGGAGAATCAATGACCGAGTACAAGCTGAACATTGGCGGCGTGGAGTATGTAATTCGAAAAGGGCTGGAGATCGGTGATACGGTGCTGCTCATTCGTTACCAGGGCGGACAAACGTATCTCGTGCTGGATCGGTTGGTGAAGCCGTGATGATCCCGCAGGGTGGAACGCTGCAACCGGGTAGCGAGATCGTGGAAACAATGGCACAGCCTAGCTTGACATATGACTTGAATCTGGAGGAAGGAACGATATCCGGTCACATTGACGGTCTTGAGGCCGTTAAACAGGCTGTCGTAAAAATCCTTCAGACACGCCGTTTTGAACATCTGATCTACAGCAGTAACTATGGGCAGGAGCTGGACTCCGTCATTGGCCGCGACCCGCTGTGGGCCTATGCTGAAATCGAACGGCACATCAAGGAAGCGCTGCTGCAGGATGACCGCATTTTGTCGGTAGATGATATGAATATTACCTTTGTGGGCGATCAGGCCGTTGCGGAATTTACTGTCCGAAGCGTGTATGGGGCTTTCAATATGACCAAGGAGGTGAGAGAGGATGGTTGAGGAACAGACGTACGAAGCAATTCTGGAGCGGATGATAGACCGTATTCCGGATGGGATTGATAAAAGGGAAGGCAGCATCATTTACGATGCGTTGGCACCTTCTGCTGCTGAGCTTGCCCAGATGTACGTGGAATTGGGGTACTCCATGAATCTGAAATTTGCCGCTACGGCATCGGGCGAATTTTTGGATCGGAGTATTGCCTGGTCGGGACTGACCCGGAAGCAGGCTACAAAAGCACAGCTGCTGGGACACTTCTCAGGCAATAACGGTACCGCGGTAGATGTGCCTCTAGGGAGTCGTTTTTCATTGGATCCGCTGAATTACAAAGTCATCACCCGTCTGGATGCAGGGCAATATGTGCTGGAATGCGAGACAAGCGGGAAGGAAGGCAACCGCCGATTCGGCTCGCTGCTTCCGCTGGAATACGTCGAAGGCTTGGTGAAGGCGGAGCTGATGGAGCTCTGGGTACCTGGCGAAGATACCGAATCGGATGAAGCGTTGTATGACCGATACCGCGAAAAAATCTCCCGTCCCGTGACCAGTGCAAACCGGAATCAGTATGAACTGTGGGCGAGGGAGAAAGCCGGGGTTGGCAAGGCCAAAGCTTTTCCGTTATGGGATGGTCCGGGCACCGTCAAGGTGGTGCTGCTGGATAACGAGATGCGATCGCCTACGCCTTCCGTAGTGGAATCGGTGCAGCAGCATATCGATCCGACCATGGATGGCATGGGGGAAGGCGCAGCTCCCGTCGGCTCGGTTGTCACCGTTGTTGGGGCGGTTGAAGTGCCTGTCCATATTGAAGTACAGGTTACGCTGCTGGATGGAGCCGGCATGGATGGCGTGCAAGAAGCCATTGAACAGGGGGTCCGCCAGTATCTCAAAGACCTGGCAATGTCCGATCCGTTAGTCCGGTATAACCGGATTGCCAACGTGATCTTGGATATTCCGGCAGTCATCGATTACGAGGTATTGACCGTGAACGGAAGAACGGACAGCCTTCTGATCGAGCCGGAAGCGGTAGCTGTCTTGGGGACGGTGACAGTAGATGAGTAAAGCTGAAGCCTGGCTGGGTTACCTGCAGTCCTTTTATCACGATGTTCGAGAAATGAAAGCCATTGCCGGAGCCGAAGGGGCTGAGTTGGACAAGCTGGCGCAGGAACTGGAGGATCAGTTGGACCAGTATTATCCCGAAACCGCTACGTGGGCGCTATCCCGGTTCGAGCAGGACTTGAACATTCCGGTGAACCTCGCCAAGCCGATCGAGCAACGTCGTTCGGTCATCATTTCGAAGATGCGGGGGAGCGGCAAGGTGTCTGCCAGCATGCTCAAAAATGTGGCGCAAGCCTATGAGCGGGGCAGCATCGAGGTATCCGTCCAGCCAGCGGAGTATAAAGTGACGATTCATTTTCGAGATACACTGGGCATCCCGCCGAATTTAAGTGATTTGAAATCGGCCATCGAGGAGATCAAACCAGCGCATATTGCGGTCGATTACGCACTGCGTTATCTCACCATAGCTGAAGTGGAGGGCATGACCTTTGAGGAAATATCAGCAACGACACAAGACAGATTGTTGGGAGGAGGAGCCTAAATGACGAATCCGGTTACGCCAAATATCGGGTTGAACAAAATTGATCGAACCTCGCCGTCCACGACGTATTTCGATCTGGAGAAGTATATTGATCAGAATGCGGATGCCGTAGATCGGTTTGCGGGTGAAAGCAGCGAGTCCATCGACGCTCTGGAAAAGCGCCTGGACACGGAAGAGCGCAGGGAAGTCGTACTACAGCCGGGGCTTCAGATCGTGAACGCGGAGCGAAGCGCGCCCTTTAAGTTGAGTGGAATTAAGGGGCGGACGTTGGTGAATTTGTTGGGGCGGGATGGGAATTGTGAGGACGTAAGTAAGTGGCCCGCAAGCGCCGCAACGGTTGTCTTGGATACTGCTAATAAAATGTTTGGAAGTTCATCTATTAAAGTTACTAATTCGACAGCCGGAACTTACGGAAGCGCTTATAGAATGACTCCGGAAATCTCGAATGATAAGTATTACTTAATCGCCGGATTCGTTAAATTGGGAGTAGGTTCAGGCGCAGGGCTAACGTTCCTTAATAAAAACGGTGCAAATGTATTCGGTAATAAAATATCAAATACGAGTAGTTTTGAATTGTCATATATACGTCTTTCCCCTAGCGACATAGGAACAGGGGCGACGGCAGCCAGGTTGAAATTTGACACAGGTTCAAACGTAGCTAATGAGTATGCATACTATGACGGTATCCGAATATATGAAATTACGCAAGCACAATACGCCGCACTCGGGAGCATGACGCCTGAACTAATTGCCTCCAAATATCCATACGTCGATAGCGTTCAGCCTGTCCGTAATCCGTATGCGATCCGGTACGGGGAGAATTTGCTGCCGCCGTTTTATGAGTGGGAAAGTACGGCTCCACTGGCAGGTAGACCGGTAATCATCAACCCATACGAGTATACCGTAACTGCATCAGCTAATACGGCAGGGTTAAAAGTCGTAATACCCTGCGCCCCAAAAACCGACTATGTTCTGAACAGCAGCGGAGACGGGATGGTGGCTTTACAAGACTTGGACAGTTCCAGGACGCTTATCAACAATAACGGCGGTTATCAGGACGTCACAAGCCTGAGTATAAGAACGTCAAGCAACGCGGCTTTTCTAAGCATCATACTTGGTGTTGGCACAAAGGGGGCGGGAATCTACACCTTCAAAAACCCTATGCTCACCATCGGCTCCACTCCCAAACCATTCAAACCACGCGAAGACTCCATGCTCGCGTTGCAAACGGACTTATACGCCCATCCGCTGACAGGTGCGAATGCTGACGAAGTTTTCGAGAAGGACGGGCAGTATTTCAAGCTCAAAAAATTTAATCGTATTGTGTTTGACGATAAAATCACCTTCAACGCAGGTTCTAAACAGGCAGCAGGTTTACAACGCGTACAGATGACATTACCCTCAGCTGGAATAGGCGGAGCATCCGGTCCTCAATACGGTACAAAGTATGACGGCAAAATAATGCCTGTTGATGCTAATGGGACTGTCGCAGACTCAGTTTATCTCAATTCTAATGGTGTATCTTTGACTTTTGTTATTTCATCTACTGACAGCGGATGGGGCGACAACTACACGCCGACAGCCGACGAGATTAAGGCGTATTTTATGGGATGGACTATGAGTGTGTCAGGGCAACCGAGAACAGTACCGTATAATGGGACAGGATCAAAAGTATGGATTAAAACAACTATGGTGAATAATCCAAACACGCCAATGGTAGTAGGGGACTATGTGGGCGCTGTGCCTACGGAAAATGCTGGTGCAGACAGTAAGGGATTATCTTACCCACCCTACCAGCTCGTATACCAACTCGCAACGCCGACCGTCGAGCCTATCGTATCCGAGGGGATGCTGACATTTCATGAGGGCGATAATCAGATCGAGGTTGGGACGGGGATTGTGTTACGGGAGAGTGTGAATCCTTATAATGAGGTTAGAGATACAGGGAATAGAAAGTATAACATAAATAACGGTGCGTGGCCTGTACCAGCGAGTCATTTTATAAATAAGGCCCACAGCGTGCTGGCAGTATATCGAGAGGGAAAATATGATCCCCAATGGATAATGTACCCATACTCAACTACAGCATTAGGAGCAATGGCCCAGCTTCTGAATGTTCAGCAAGAGGATGAGAGATACTCCTATTCTGCAACCTATCTGATGTGGGACAAATCTCCTGTTGTTCCATTCACCGGCTCGTACGCAGCTAACGAAAAGGCTATGTTCCAAGAGCTGACCGACGCCGTGCAACAAAATGCGACCGCCGTGTCCGTGCTGAGGAATAAGAAAGCGGAGAAGGAGCTGTCAAGTGGATGGATTACGCCGACGCTGCTGAATGGGTGGGTTACTGCTCAATGGGATAGTTTTCCCGACATACCCATGTATACAAAAGATAGCGCTGGCAGTGTCTATATAAGAGGAATGGTAAAAGGCGGGACAACGGGCTATAATGTCCCTATTTTCATACTTCCGGAGGGTTATAGGCCAAAACAAATCGTTAGAACGTATGTTTATGGTAATAGTAACGGCCTTAACCCGTGCGTAATTTATGTCCGACCAGACGGCCTTGTAGTTTGTACGGTGGGGCATTCTGGCGCTGTCTCTATGGACATTACTCCCTATTTAGCGGAGCAATAAAGGAGGATCATATGAAAGCCGCACCTAAAGTAAATATTAACGGCCTCTATATAGAGGATACGCTAGTGGACGATGCCTTTTCCGGTGCCGTCCCTTTTTATGCGCCGGTTATTCCGACGCTGCCCACTGATCCGGGCGAAGTTGAACTAGAGACAGCACCAGAAGACGAGCAGCCGGAGGATACGCCGGAACTGGAAATCGCCGGATTTATCGTAGGTATCCCGGTTATTCCTGGCTTGTACCGTCCGCGCTTCGACTTGGCGGCGTGGGAGGCGTACCAGGATGCGGAAAGCTCCGCTAAAGACGCGTTTCAGTCAGAATATGATCAGTGGTCAGCATTACCCGAGGAAGAACGAGGGGAGCCGCCAATCTATCAAGCACCGATGCAACCGACGTTATGGATCGAAGGTTTAACCCCGGAAGAAATCGAGGAGCTAACTAGACCTCAACCACAGGAACCTAATGAAGTGGATCGCTTAGGTTCTGAGATGGTTGCACGGGAGCTTGAGGCCATGGAGTTGCGCCAGCAAAATGAGGCGCAGGGCGCTCAAATTGTGGGGCTTGAGTTACGGTTGTTATCACTTGAAAATAGCTGATCGAAAGGAGCGGAAGACGATGTTCGAGAACGATTTTGAGCGATTGAAGTACTACTACGAAAAGAAGTGGGCACAGAAGCCCCAACTGAGACAATATGTTGCGTTTGGCGTGATCACTTCGGAAGAATATGAAGTCATCACTGGCGAGGCCTACTAAACGCTGCTTTGAATGACCTTAGATTAAAAAGAAACTTCAACGAAGAAGGCGGAATCATGCTGTAGAAGCGGAGCGGTCGCCTTTGTCCCCGGATTTTAACCTTATCCATAAGATTTCAGGAAATCCGTGGGCAACAGCGATCGGAAGCATGATCCGCAGGCGAAGTGACGTGCATGCTAACAAGGATTCTCTCTCTCTTAGAGCAACTGTGAATAGCAGTAACGCAAGCCCTCGGCTCCTCCGAGGGCTTTTTCACAACTTCAAAACCATATAAAGGAGGAACAATTATGTATGAGCACATCGGTCAGCTGTTTAAGATGCTGGTGGCGGGGACGGGGGCCGTGACAGGTTACGTCTGGGGCGGATGGTCGCTGCCGCTGCATCTGTTGTTGTGGTTCGTGGTGATCGATTGGTTGACCGGATGGGGCGCGGCCTGGATGAACGGCGAGCTGCGCAGCCGTATTGGTTATACTGGGATTGCACGCAAAATGACCATTTTTCTCATCATCGCCCTGATGCATCTGGTGGACCGGGTGCTGGGGGAGATGAATTATTTTCAGAATACCGTGATCTTCTTCTATCTCGCGAATGAGCTGCTGTCTATTATTGAGAACGTTGGGAGAATGGGGGTACCGATCCCCCAGTCCCTGCGTAATGTGGTACAGGTATTCCAGATCAAATCCGAAGAAGGGGACAAGCAAACCGTACGAAAGGAGGAGAAAAAGGATGAAACCCTCTGAATTTATAGCCAAGCTGGCACCTATAGCCAATCAGGACATGCGTCAGTACGGGGTGCCTGCTTCGCTTACGCTTGCTCAGGCAATCCTGGAATCCAATTGGGGATTGAGCGGTCTAACGCAAAAAGCGAACAATCTGTTTGGGATCAAAGGAACGGGTCCCGCGGGAAGTGTCACCATGCAGACAACCGAATACCGGGGGCAGACGCCCTACACGACCCAAGCTCAGTTTCGTAAGTACAACAGCTGGAATGAATCGGTTGCCGATCATACCCGGCTGATCTTGAACGGCACACGTGACAAGCCGCAGCGCTACCATGGCGTATTGTGGGCGGATTATAAAACGGCTGCGACCGAGATTTGGAGAGGGGGCTATGCCACAGACCCCAATTATCCGAAAAAGCTTATTTCCATTATGGAGCAGAACTCGCTCTATCAATATGATGTGCCTAGTCCAGAGGAGGAGGAACGTATGAAAATCGAACAATTAACGGCCGAGCTGCAAAAAACAGAAGAGCAGATTCAGCAGCTTAGCAAGCAATATGCTTCTGCGATGAAACTGCTAACGGAGCAAAGCAATACCATTCAGCAGATGAACGTAAGGCTCAAGGCAGTTGAGACAGAGAAACCGGCGAAAGTTCCATCTTGGGCAGAACCGGCATTACAAGCTGCACAGCAAGCAGAAGTATTGCATGATCCTAAGGGTAGCTACGATTTTTACCGAATCATGACCGTGCTGCATCGTTTGGGGATCTTCGATAGTCCGAGCAAGTGATACAAAAATTAACATGGCAGCTGCTCTCGCAAGTTCCATCTATATAATGAAGCGTTTTTTGAGCTGTGTTGAACAATAAAGCTGCCCAACCGTTTAGGACGGTATGGGCAGCTTTTGTTGTTTATATCAGTTAGTGTTTTGCTAGCATCTTCATGCTCGGTTATTCATTTCCGGAATGTGCTTTTATAGTGTGTTCGAGCCGTCTTTACTTTCTCGGCGCAATTCACGTTCGCTTATTCCATGAACCCTGTGTCCGTGCATACATATTCATACCAAAAATTCACTACATAAGTAAACTCAACTCACTTCACCCTCACCGTCCCCACCGCCTGCGATTGGTTCCCCGCATGGTCCGTAACGGTATAAGTCACCGTGTAGATTCGGCTCCGTCCGCGCTCCGATTTCTCAGCTCGCAGCCGGAAATGGGTATCATAGGTACCGAACTCGGCATCTTGAATATTCGGTCCCCGGTCGCCTTCCTTATCCTTGCCTTTACTGTTGTTGTTACCCGTGTCCTTATCTTTACCGTTCACAATCTCCGATGTATCTCCGCCATGCCCCTTGCCGCCCGCACTCTCCACGGTAATGGAGGTTAGAGTGATTGATGCAACGCCAGAGCCTTCATCGCTAGATTCGAGGTCAGCGTAAATATCGACCATTTTGCGGTTTGGCGCCTTCAATACGGAAGGCGAGAGTGTAACCTTCAGCACCGGGGCGATTTTATCGATGTTCGATACGGTGGCCGTCATCGTACCTTCGTTACCGTTCTCATCTGCATATTCAAATGTAAATGAACCGTTCTCGGTAAATTTGTATGTTGGAGATCCGCTGTTATTGGTAACGGTAAACGGACGATTCGACACCAAGACTGCAACAACGTCTCGATTCGTCGGGGCCGTCGTGCTGTACTCCAGGCCCGCGGTGAGATCGGTATACGTGACGCCAGGGGCTACCGTAAAGTTCTCGCCGATGTTGTCCAGCGTATTGCTGCTTAGCTTGATATTCTGGCCCGCCTTGAGCTGAATCCCGTTGCTGTTCCCGGTAATGGTATTGTTCAGAATTTGCACGTTCTCCGGGTCTCCGGATCCAATGCCGCCCGCGTTGGTGTCCCCGTTGTCGTGTTCGAGCAGGATGCCCCAATAATGCTCGGCCGTGTTCTGACGGATCGTGTTGCCCTTGATGATCGTGCCCGGTCCGTTCAAAATATGGATGCCGGCAGCATCCGGAATGTCGACGGTATTTTCGATTCGGTTGTTCTCAATGATGGTATCCGGTGAGCCCATGGATACAACGATGCCTTGCCGCGCGTTGCGGATCGTGTTGTCGTGGATATAGTTTTGCGGGCCGGATTTGCTGTGATTGGTCGGTGCGGTCCCCCCGGTATTCCCGATGCCGATGCCGCCGCCATACGGCATGTCGGTGATCAGGTTATCGTGGATCTCGTTAAAATACTCCAGCTCCCCATGCAGATCAATCGCATCCAGCCGGACCTGGTGGAATTCATTGTGCCGGACCACATTGTTATGGGCTACATATTGAATAAGTGCCCCGTGACGAAGATAAGGCCCCTCGAAGGAAGAGTCCTCGACCAGATTCCACCTGGTATCATTGGCAAAACCGTTGCGGTCGACCTTCGGTACGCCTTGAATGGATACGCCGTATCCGGCACCGCCAGGTCCAAGATCCGTGGCATTTCGGAACGTGGTGTTGCGGACGACGATATCATGGCTGTTCTCGATGCGGACGCCCATGCGGCTGAATTTCTCGATCGTCACGCTGTCGATCGTGATGTTGTACGAAGGCGACTCGCCATAATTGGCGGCAATGATCATCATGTCAGGACCGCCGGCATCCGGATTGTTGATTCTGTGATCCGTCGTATATTGACCCTCCCAAACAGATGTCAGCGTCAGGTTGTAGATGGTTAGATCATGCTGCTTGGCGGATCTCAGCATCGTACTGTTCCGGACCTTGTTCAGCGAGGTTTTCAGAATCGCACCGTTCTGGCTTTCCCCGCGTAAATTGACCTCGGATTTCAGCATCAGATTGGTCAGTCCATCGGGTGCACTTTTTAAGTTGTACACGCCATTCGGGAAAAATACCTCGTCTCCCGGGAGCGCTTCATCCATCGCTCGTTGAATCGCCGGTCGATCGTCCGCAGCATTGTCTGCAGGATCAGCCCCGTAATCGACCACGTTCAGTGTCCTTCCGGTTGCAGCAAAAGCCTGATGTACCGGATGGTCGCTGCCGTCCGCATTTTTCATGCCGGGAGCGGTAAAAGGAACCGTACCCTCCGGCGGCTGCGGTACAAAATCCGGTATTATCGCCACAGGCGTATCCCCGTTAGCAAAAGGCGGATAGATATGGACTTCCGTCAGACTCGTGTAGACACTGCCGTCCGAATTTCCGCGCCCGATCAACTTCACGTAACGCGCGCTCGTATCCGGAACGTCAAAAGGCTGCATCGCGGTGGTGGTACCGCTGCTCGAACCGTTGAAGAGGGGAGACCAGGTTACTCCGTCATCGGAGGTTTCGATATCGATCTCCGTCGCCCGAGCGTCCCCTTTATAGAAGGCGATGCCCAGATAACCGATGTCCCGGGCCTCGCCCAGATCAAACATGATCCACGGACCGTCGCCGGCCGCTGACCAGCGGGTGTACAGATTTTGGTCCAAGGTATTATCCTCGATGTTGCCGTCGCTGCCGCTTGCCGTGACTGAGGCCACAGGCCAAGGCGCTAAGGGAGCACTAAGCGTCGTAACTGATAACGTCAGCGGAACCCGACTGACGTTTCCAGCGGCATCGACGGCTTCGACCTTATAGCTGTACTCCGTGTGCGGAGACAGCCCTTCCATTTCATAGCGGGTGATGTCGGAACTCAGCTCCGTTACTTTGACGTCGTTTTGATAAATGTTATACTTTGCGACTAACTTGTTGTCTTCCGCCCTCGGCCATTCCAAATGCACATAATCTTCGCCAATGCTGCTAATGGACAGACGGCTTCCGTCCGGCCAGGACGGTGGCGTATTATCCTGACTGGAATCCACCAACTCGCTTACGACCAGCGCAGGTCTTGGATTGCTGGAGCCGTTGGCTTCCTTGGTATAGATATTGACGCTGACACCGGTTTGGTTCGCATCTGCAAGGAGAAACGATACGCTGCCATTCGCAAGACGGCTGCGGACATAGTCCGTCACATCGACGCTGTACACCTCAGGCCGGCCACCATTCTCGGCCTTTACCGTAAACGATCCCACATAAGCGGCCGGATCGAGGGTATTCGTGGGTGCATTATTCCAGGTCAGCTCGCTTTCGTTCCAGGCTATATTCTCGATCCCGTAGAGGGAGAGCTCCAGGTCCGTGTTGCTGGTGCCTTTTTTCGCGGCGACCTGGAATTCGTAGCGGTAGTCCGGATCGCTCAGGGTGGAAGCATCGAATTTGAAATAGACAACCTTTTTGTTGGTTGTACCGGACGATACGCTAAAAAGGCCAAGGCTTGTGCTTGTAGCGGAATTGATATTGGTGTCGGGTTTGGAACTGTCGATCAGGGCATCGTCCGAGGGCACCAAACGGCCAACCTCAACGGGGATGCCCGTAGAGGGATCGGTTGGGTCGGTGGGGTCCGTCGGATCAGGGGGCGTGTAGCCGTCTTTGTAGAGGATCGGCGTTGTTACTTCCAGGTTCTTCACGTGCTGATCCATGAAAGCCCAAGCTTCCGCATCTGCGGTTGACTTGGCTTCTCCGGTAAAACCATGACCCTGGCCGGGCACGATCTCAAAATCCACGACCGGAACACCGGCGCTTGTCAATTGATCCGCGAATGTCACGCTGTCGGTGTAAGGGATGGTGGCGTCCGCGTCACCGTGCCGGATCCAGAACGGCGGATCATCGGGAGTGGCATACGTCCCTGGCATGACAAGCCGAGCCTCAATCGGGACGGACAGGGCGTTATGCCCACCGAGCAGCTTTGTGACCGAGCTGTAGCGGTCGGCAAAATCGGTCGTGAAGTCTGCCGGTCCGTACCAGTCCACCACCGCCTGAACCTTGGTGGAGTATTCCGGCCAGCCTCCTGCGCCTTCGATATCGGGAAGATGAACGGTATCCCCAGTATCCAGCGTGACCGTATCCTCGATCGTCAGGTCTCCGGTCGTTCCGAGCAGGGATGCGAGATGCCCGCCTGCCGAAGTTCCCCAGACGCCGATCCGGCTCGGATCAATGTGGTATTGCTCGGCATGTGCTCGCAAATAACGGATGGCCAGCTTCACGTCTTGAATCTGGGCCGGGTAAGGCGCTTCGGGGGTTAGCCGGTAGCTTAAGGAAACGCCGATGTACCCGCGTTTAAGGGCATAGTTGCAGATGCTGCCGAGAGCGTTTTTGCGGTCGCCTTTATTCCAGCCTCCGCCGTGAATGTAGATCATGACCGGCATAGGCTCGGCTGGCGGAGTGCTCGGAACGGCGATGGACGTGAAGAGATCCCGGTCGCCGGCTTTGCCGATCAAAACGTCCTCATAGAGGGTTACGCCTTCCGGCGCAGGGTATGGGCCCGTTTCGGTCGGCGGGGGTTCTGGCACAGGATCGACCGCAGGCGGAATGCCCGGTATGGCCTGACCGGACAGCGAGACGCTGTCGATATACATATTGGCGTTCATCGGATCACCTACCCGGAACTGGATTCGCACGTTCGGATCGCTGCTGGCTTCCGGCGGCAGCGTCCAGGTTTTCATCGTGTTGGATTCGCTGCGAGGCGCTTCGGGCGTTCCCGGGGCCAGCTTGAAATCCTCCAGTATGCTCCAGGTCGCTCCGTCGTCGCCCGACCACTCGGCAACAATGCTTCCGCTGACATAGGATGAGGCTCTCGTATAATAACTCAGCTTAATGTTGCCATAACCCGTCGTATTGACGGGCAGATAGACGGAATCGGTCACGTCGATTTTCATGAGGTTCGGCGTGGACGGCGCGCTGCCGGATACGGAGGTTTTGGCTTTACTCCCGCCATCCCCGGTCTGAACCCAAGGCAGCGGGATGACGACGCCGCCCGTGGTTCCGTAGCGGTCCGAATCAAAGTTATCGGAGAAGAAGCGAATATCCGGCCCTTCTGGTTCCGGCAGGGGATCGGAATCCGAGGCAACAGATTCATCTGTAAGATCGAATTCTGAAACCGATTGTGCAGATACAACAGGAAGCTGCCCTGGGGATGCCATGATGCTTATGGTGATCAGCAGGCAGAGGATTAGGCATGAGATTCGGTTAAGTGTCTTCTTCAACGTTCCATCCCTCGCTTTTCAATTTGTGATTGAAGCGTGTTTAAGAAAACCCGAGGAGTAGGCGCTTGACTGCCCCCCGGGCATAAGAAGCCCAATGAATGTTAGAGGTGCATGTGGGTATAGGAGAAGAAGGTGGCTTTAACATGGTTGGACTGATTCGGGGTGGTATCGGATTTGCTTTATGACTCTTATGGAATATCATTTCCCTCCTTTCCGTGACGCGCTTCAAGAAGTGAATGACAGCGCTTACCTAACAACGTAGCAAGAATGTGCGCACAGGTCTTGTGTTAATCCTATAAGCGCTTGGCGTTTTTGCATAATGGAAGATTCATTGACGTTTATACCCTCCCGAGGGTGTAAAAATAGGGCCGTGGAGACTGGAGTCCATCTTTGCATGATTTGCACCACCCATCGCCTTGACGGGAATTATCATGCTTAGCAGATAGTGTCTGACACAATTCGGGTATACAAGGAGGAACGGGTTTACTGGGGAATCATATTTTTCTTCAGCTGCCGGATGGCATATAATCTAAAGAACGAACGATTCCGAATCGACCCTATACAGATAAAACAGGAGTGGGATAAATGACACTGAATGAGCTTAGAGAGCATCGCCAATACCCGGAGCAAACGAAGTCGGATGCTTCACGCGCGGTATACGAGCGGGATTATTCGCGCCTGATCCATTCGCCGACGTTCCGCAGGCTGCAAGGAAAATCACAGGTATTCGGTGCTGGCACCGGCGATTACTACCGGACGCGCTTAACGCATTCGCTCGAGGTGGCGCAGATTGCGCGCGAAGCGGCACGGAGTTTGAGCCGCCATTATCCCGAAGTGATGCCGGATCAGGCGGAGAACGCTGGGCTGATGATTGATCCCGAGGTGGTGGAATGCGCGGCGATCGCCCATGATTTTGGGCATCCTCCATTCGGCCATAAGGGCGAAGAGGTGCTGCAGGGCATTCTGGATAAGCTAATTGACCGCAGAACCGAGAAGGAGCTGACGCGTCAGCCGGGTACGCCGACGCCGGAGCGGGCTGCCGAGGTACAGCAGGCGATGCGACGTAAATATGAGCATTTTGAAGGGAATGCGCACAATTTTCGGCTGATCATGTTTTTGGAGAAAAGAGAGAATGTCAACGGACTCAATCTGTCCGATGCGGTGCTGCTTGGCATCAATAAATATCCGTTCTCCGGGTTGGATAATCATAAAGGGATGTACCGGCATGAATGGGATTACATCTCCCAGATTCGGAAGGAGTGGCAAATTCCCGGCACGCATCGAACGCTCGAAGCGCAGCTGATGGATCTTTGCGATGACATCGCCTATTCCGCGCATGATCTGGAGGATGGCATCAAAGCCGGGAAGATCGAGGTGCACGAACACTTTTTGCGGGACAGTCACCTGAACAAACTGATCGTGGAGAAGATCATGACGCTGGAAGACGAGGTATGGAAGGGATGGACCAAGGAGCAGATTCATCCGAAGGTGGATACGGTGCTGGACGAGTTTCTGAAAATCTGGAACGAGAAAATGCCGACCTGCGAGAATGACTATTCCCGTACCCGGCGGGAGGTCAAGGCCTACTGGGTCAGCCTGTTTGTAGGCAGCTTGGGCGTAATTACGAACGGGGATTGGAAAAAGGTGACGTTTGTCAAAGACGGTGTGGAAGATGAGGATATGCTGCGTACGGTCAGCGTCCTGAAGAGTTTCGCTTGGGTGACTATGATTCGCGACCTGCGGGTTCAGCGCCTGCAGAAGCGCAGCGAATGGATCATCAAGCGCTTGTGGGATGCTTTTCTGGATCCTGTTGCGTCAACGGCGATTATTCCGTCCGACTGGCTTCAGCGTTATGAGGCGGATCAGAAGCGGACCCAGCCGATCTGGACGTGGGAGCATATGGTGATTGATTATATCGCAGGGATGACGGACGCTTTTGCCGAGAAAATCTATAACGAGTTATATGGACTCAAGGTAGGTTCGATCTATGATTTGGATTAGGATCGGCGGAAAAAGGGGGATGGCATGAATAGCCAATTGAAACTGAGCGTGCTTGACCTGGTTCCGCGTTTGGGAGAGAGCTCGTTCGAAGAAGCGTTGCAGCAAGCGGTGATACTGGCACAAAAAGTGGAAGCATGGGACTACGGGCGCTACTGGGCGGCAGAGCACCATGATCTGGAGCATCTGTCCTGTGCATCGCCTGAGATTTTGCTGTCCCATATCGGTGCCAGGACAACGCGCATCCGGCTCGGCTCCGGGGCCGTGCTGCTGCCCCACTACAGCCCGCTAAAGGTGGCGGAGAATTTCCGCATGCTGGCAGCGCTGTATCCCGGACGCATCGATCTCGGGATCGGGCGGGCGCCGGGAGGTTCAGCGCATACGAGTTTGGCGCTTAGCGGAAATTTCCTGGGTCATGTGGCGGATTTGCCGCAGCGGATTCGGGCTTTGACCGAACTGCTGGAGGATCGGTACCGCTATGAAGACGTGCCGGTAGCAGCGAAACCGGTGCCCGCAACTCCGCCCGTGATGTGGATGCTCGGCACGAACACGAAGAGTGCGGGGTATGCGGCCGAATTCGGGACGGGTTATGTATTCGGACAGTTTATGAGCGATACGGACGGGGCGGAAGTTCTCCATTCTTACAGGGAAGCTTTTGAGCCAAGCGGTCATCTGCAAGAACCGTGCACGATGGTGGCGGTAAGTGTGGTTTGCGCGGAAACGGAGGAACAGGCAAAGAAGCTTGCAACGCAAATTCCCCGACCAGGGCAGCGCACCATGCCCACGGAACCGTCAGGTTCCGATTCGTCAGGCCCATCCCAGCGGCTTATCATCGGTACGCCTGCAAGTGTGCGAAACAGACTGCAGCATATGGCAGAGCAGTACGGGTGTGACGAATTCCTGATCGTCACGCCGGTAAGTGATTACAATGCACGGCTGGAATCCTATCGGCTGTTAATGGAGCAGTAGTCAACTGCTGCACATATATAATAGAAGAGAGACGAATTACATGATAAATACGAACGAGTATGACATTACCTTTACTCCGTCTTCCACAAGCGGTGAGCCATCGTTTTTTTACACTTATGCTTGTCATGAAACGGAGCGGGAGCTGTGCTTGATGGAGCTGACGGAGCTATTCGGTCATGAGCCTGACGGTGAGGAGTGGCTGGAAAGCGAGTTATGGGTTGATCCGGATCGGAGCCCGTTCTTATCGGCCTGCATCGATGTCAAGATAACTGGAGAATCCATCGAACGAATCGCCGAGCAAGCAGGCAGCATTCACCTTAATAATGCAACCTTCAAAGTTGTCTGTCTCAAGGCGGGGGATCGATTCAGTTATGAACAATCCCGCGGGTATGAACGGATGGTAGGCCGCCAAATAACAGGAACCGCACAGATGAAAGCTCCGGATGTCACGCTTGGTATGGTGTCCACAGGCGGCATCTGGAGATTGGGAATCCTTCATGAACCTGAACGCGCATGGCTGAATCATAAACAGAAGCCTCAAAATTACTCTACAGGCCTCAGCTCACGGATCGCGAGGGCACTGGTCAACCTGGCAGTTCCTCGATTAGGCGGAGTCACGCTCCTGGATCCCTGCTGCGGTATGGGGAATGTATTGATCGAGGCGTTGTCGATGGGACTCGCGGCCGAGGGTCGTGACATCAATCCGCTTGCCATTCGGGGAGCGAGGGTGAATCTGAGTCACTACGGTTATGATGATAACAAAGTTGCCATTCAGGATATGAATACATTGCAAGGTCATTATGATGCCGCGATCCTGGACCTGCCGTATAATCTGTGTTCCGTTTTTCCGGAGGAAGAGAAATTGCAGATGCTGCATAGCTTACGTCGGTTGTCAGATCGAGCTGTCATCGTCAGCACAGAGCCATTACGCGAGCAACTGATGAATACGGGCTGGAAGATCCTGCGTCATTGCACGACCCGCAAGGGGAGTTTTGTAAGAGATATTTGGTTGTGCGAATAAACGGCTACCCGATTTATTCGGCAGGATCAAATCGATACTTTTCCAAATCAATGATACCTTTGGGATTGACGACAACGCCTTCGTCCTGGAGATACAACTCCTGCATGAGCCTGGATTCATCGTCCTTGATGGCGATTTCTCCTTTAGCGTTGACGACGCGGTGCCAAGGCAGCTTGTGAATGTGACTGAGGGTGTGAAGTATTCTGACGACCTGACGGGCGCCCCTTGGGCTGCCAGCCAGTCTGGCCACTTGTCCATACGTCATGACATATCCTTCCGGAATGCTTCGGATCACTTCAATTACACGTTCCGTATACGGTTGCATCGATTCTCTCTCCCATTGCGTATAAAAGTAGTAAAAAATAAAAAGGGGCGTCCCGGAAGGTGTGAAAATGAAAACCTCGGGACGTTCCTTTTGTAGTATAGATCTTGTGGTCTTTGTTGCAAGATCCTAGCTCCTTTGAGAGCGGGATAAAAGCTGTACTTAAGAACTTGTTACCAGGTCCTAGTACGACTTGCTATAGTCGATTACATTTCGGGACAGCGGCTTACCGCTTACATAGCTCTGTAAATTCTCAAGGAAAATATCCACGGCACGCTCGCCATAGCGATCCGTATCGCCAGCCATATGAGGAGTCATGATGACGTTGTCCAAGTTCCACAGTGGATGGTCTGACGGAAGCGGCTCTTCCTCGAAGACATCCAGTCCCGCACCTGCCAAGGCTCCGGATTGAAGTGCCTGAAGCATGTCTTCGGTTACCACGGTTTGACCCCGGCCTACGTTAACGAAAAAGGCGGAGTCCTTCATCGCCGAGAATCTTGCCTCATTGAACAGTCCACGGGTATCATCTGTGAGGGGAAGGATGTTCACGATATAATCGCCTTCCGCCAGCGCTTCATCAAGTTGATCGACCTTATACATCGCTTCCACATAAGGATCGGACTTGCCGGAATGACGGACCCCGACGGTCCGCATACCGAACGCTTGGGCCACGCGCGCCGTATGACTGCCGATCTGGCCGACGCCGACGATGACGATGGTTTTGCCTGCCAATTCCGTGAACGTGCCGGACGTATCCCATTTGTTGTTCGATTGCTGTCGAATGGCGAGATGAAGGTTGCGCGTGAAGGCCAGCATCATCGCAAAAACATGCTCCGTGATTGGAACGCTATGTACGCCGCTGGCATTGGTAAGCTGAATGCCCTTTTCTTCGAGCTCTTTGAGCGGCATTTTATCCACACCGGCTGACCATGCTTGAATCCATTTCAGTTTGCTGTCGGCAGACAATATATCCTCCTGTATGGAGCGTGACCAGCCGATCATGATTTCGGTATCCTGAACGATGCTTGGCGTAAGCTCTTTCGCTTTTGTGACCAGCAGCTCGTAGTCAGGGGCGATATCCTTGATTTTTTGCTGTTGTTCGGTGGTTAAGTCGTGTATGGCAACGATTTTCGGCATGGTGCTACCTCCTAAGGAATGTGATATAAACCAGAATAAAAGCGTAACGCTCTTTGGGAACATATTATCAGAAATCATAACTTTGCGCATGGACGAACTATCGAGATTGGTAAATTTGTACATGAATTATTGTCCGTTTTGTGGTAAATTGAAGCTTCATCATATTTTTAGGCGAATTTGATGTACCCTCATACTATTTTCAGGTAATATTGCTCAAACTATAAACGAACCGTGAAAACATGGTGCTTATAGCAGCCGTTGGCTGCTTAGGATAAAAGAGGATTGGAAGGAAGTGTCTTAGTTGAGCCATTCGGCTGAGGGAGCTATGGATCGTTTATTTGTTGCCGTACATCTGCCTTCCGAGGTGTCTTCCCGGATTCAGGATTGGACGGAAACATTGAGGGAGCAAGTGAATTTCAAAAAATGGGTTCATCCGCAGGATTACCACATTACCTTACAGTTTCTAGGCGATACGCCGTCAAATCGCACAGCGGAGCTTACAGCGGCGCTGCAGGAAGTCGCCAAGGAGCATAAGCCCTTCAGGCTTGGTCTTTATGATGCCGGCGTGTTTGGGGCAAGCGCCTCGCCAAGAATTTTATGGGCGGGAGTCGGCGGGGATTTGAATGCTCTGTCTCAGCTTCAGCAATCGGTGGTATCGAGGATGGAGGCTTTCGGATTTGTGCCGGAGGAGCGACCGTTTCGTCCGCATATTACGATTGGCCGGAAATTTCAAGGGAATCAAAAATTTTCATTGGATGTTATCGGAACAGGACCCAAACCCATCCAGTGGGAAGTGCAGCAACTCGTTCTTTTTCGAACAAATTTGCATGCAAGTCCGATGTACGAAACAGTAGGTGTGGCGCGGCTTTCGACATTTTTCTGAAATTGAAAATAGAATGTTCATAAAATTACCATGTTTTCAACGCCTAAAAATGTGGTTACATAGTGTAGGAATGTGCCGACATCATAGGAGGAAAAATATGGTTATGAAAGTGCTACGGCAAAATCGCTGGGTTGCGCTGCTCATCGGAGCGCTCTTTGTGAGTTTGTCTCTTATAAGTTTACTTGGAATGCAGACAAAGACAACGAAAGGGGAAGAACAGCAGCAGGATATGCCAAAGTTTGTGACGGCTGCACCGGCTCCTGTAAATGACCCTGATCTATTCGTAAAAGACGCGAGTACCAAGCAGGATAGGGAACCTGTCAATATTTTGTCTTCAATTGTTTTCCAAGAGTGGAATAAGCCGGGGAGCAAGAGTCATGCTTTTTCAAGCGCAAAAGGCATAGTTTTGGCTGAAAACGGATATTGGAACTCGCAACAAGTATTGAAGACTGCAGATGAGAAAAAGAAACCATCGAAATCTCAGACTGCGGACGGGAAACCGGCAAAACAAAAGGGGACGCATGTCGTCAAATCTCAGACTGAAAGCTTATCACCCCCCACAACTTTATTCTTCACAAGAACAAATACGTTAACCCAGGATCAGAAAGCCAAAGCGACCTGGACCTATGATTTGTCAGCTGAAGAACTGCTTCTGCTCCAGAAGATTGTCATGGCAGAGGCGGAAGGCGAACCGTACGAAGGCAAAGTAGCAGTTGCTAACGTTGTCTTAAACCGGCTGCGGTCAGCTAATTTTCCCGATACCATTACCGATGTCATCTATCAAAAACACCAATTTAGTCCTGTAGCGAACGGGCGTCTTAAACGTGTCAAGCCGAACAAAGAGACGATTAAATCCGTGAATGCGGCACTTCATGGCCAAAAAGAGGTAAAGGACGATACGTACTTTTTCCTCTCTTTGAAGCTGGCTCAGGATCTGACGGTACACCATTCAAGAACGTTCGTTAAAAAAATAGGGAATCACTCTTTTTACAAGTAGTGCCCGTATGGGTAAACTAGTATGTAGGAGGTGTGTTTAAGCATGAATATTACGTATTACGGCCATTCTAGCATTTTGGTGGAAGAAGGCGGAGTTCGTGTGATCATCGACCCGCTGCTATCAGGGAATCCAGGCTCCGGGATCGAGCCCAAAGACGTAAAGGTGGATGCGGTTGTGTTGACGCATGGGCACTCCGATCATTTTGGCGATTGCATCGAGATTGCGAAGCAGAATGATTGCCCGATTATCGCAGTCTATGAACTCGCCGTGTATTGCGGCAGCCTGGGTGCCAAATCCCATGGGATGAACATCGGCGGAAGCGCGCAATTCGATGGCTTTAAGGTGAAGTTTACCCCAGCCTTTCATTCTTCATCCATTTCGGTAGGGGACACCTGGATCTATGCAGGGCAGCCTGGTGGCGTCATTCTGACGATGGGCGGCAAAACATTCTATCATGCAGGCGATACGAGTTTGTTTGGCGATATGCGCTTAATCGGAGAGATGAACCAAATTGATGCAGCTGCGCTGCCGATTGGGGATTTATTGACGATGGGGCCACAGGACGCCCTGTTGGCCGCACAGTGGATTCGTGCGAAGCATGTCATCCCAGTCCATTATGACACGTTCCCGGGCATTAAACAGGACGCTGGGGCCTTTTGCGGCGAACTAGCCAAAACAGGCATTCAGGGTCATCCATTGAAGGCTGGAGAAACGTTGGAAATATAGATGGATTGTTCATGGAAAAAGCTTCCCTGTCGCGAAGACAGGGAAGCTTTTTTTGGGGTGAAAGTTCAAAAGCGGGAATCATAGAATCATGCTATAGATATTAGGGCTGGTCCGCAAACAGTTTGACGGGATCTTCACGATTACCGGGCATATGTCCTTCGGTCAGCAATCCCATCACCTGGCTGGCACAGTGGTCGGGCTCCAGATGCGGTATGCGACGCCGGCCTGCTCCGTTACGTTTCTTACTTATCTGATCATAATGATCGGACAGCAGGTTCAGCCATTTGTCGATCACGGCAGGAGAGTCCAGAATTTCCGCATAGCCTTCGCTGACAAAGAAATGGGAATTCACTTCTTCCTGTCCCGGAATAGGCTCATAGAACAGCATAGGAATTCCCTTGGCAGCTCCCTCTGTACACGTCATCCCGCCTGGCTTCGTAATGAGCAAATCGGATACTTCCATAAGTTTATGTATATCGTCACGATAACCGAGAACATGAATGTTGGGATGCTGAAAGATCGGGTCTTCGCGCATGCTGGCAACCAGCTTCTCGTTCTGTCCCATACAGAAGACCAGCTGGATATCGTCGGCCCTGCTGGCTAGTTTGCTGAGCAGCTCCTTGTTGAATACGAGACCCCAACCGCCCCCCATAATCAGCACGGTTGGCATGTTCTTCAGTTGAAGCTCGCCTTGAAGCTCTTCTCGATTACCCCTTTCCCAGAACTTGGGATGCACCGGAATACCGGTCACATGAATGTATTCGGGCTGAATGTCCCGCAGCAGCAGCAGCTGTTTCACATGAGGTGTTGATACGAGATATTCATCCACTTCCGGATTGACCCAGGTGCCATGGGCATCATAGTCGGTAATCAGCGTATAGAGCGGAACCTCAAGCCCCTGACGCTTCAGGCGGGAGACCACAGCGTTAGGAAAGGGGTGGGTACATATGATGAGATCCGGTTTCAGCTGCTCGATCACCTGCTGGGCCTGCGCATAGAATATACGGTGCAGCGCGAGCCGCGTCAATCGGTTTAACGATTTCTTATATTGCGAACGGTACAGCATGCCGACAAGGCGCGGGCGGGTGCTGACGGTTTTTCGATAAGCGGATAAAATTAACGGCCCCACGGTTGGATTTAAAAAATTGCCGAGCTCAATGACACGGCAGTGGATGCCGGGGTTCATCCGTTGTATACCTTCAGCCAGCGCATACGCTGCTTGCGTATGTCCTGTGCCGAAACCCTCGGAAAAGAGGAGCACTCTTGTATATCGCATGGTTTCACCTACTTCTTTCTCCCTCTATCTTACAAAACAGGAATCATTTTTTGAAGAGCGGCGCGAAAAAAAAGAGTATGCATCATAAGTATACGCGCGAAAGGGAAAAGCATTTCAATTATTTTACGGCTAGGAGTCAGAGAGTACCCTTACCTTAGACGTCATGATCAGATTTGAACCCTGCATATAAAATATTAAAAAATTTAACGAAAAGATATTGCAATGAATCCGATTATCTGGTAAAGTGATTTTTGACCGAATGACCGAAAAAGTATTTTGGTCAGTTTTGGAATGAAGGCCAAATTTAAAAGATCAAGAAGGAGGGGTAAGCATGTCAGCTGTGGACCGTCGGAAGCAGGTGCTAGATGCTGCCTCCAAGTCGTTTGCTTTGTTCGGATATAAAGCGACGACGATGGAACAGGTGGCGAAGATTGCGAATGTAGGGAAAGGTACGATTTACACGTTTTTCACGAATAAGGATGAACTGTTTGACGAGATTTTGCTGTCGGCCATTATGGAGATGAAACGTATTGCCGAGCGCGAGATCCAGAAGGACAGAGATTTCTTCGACAATCTGTATCGGGTGCTGGATGCGCTGCTTGAATTCCGAAGCGAGCATGAGCTGTTCATTAAGCTATCGCAAGAAGTCCGGGATATCGGCACGCCGAAGGCACATGAAGGGTTGACGAAGGTGGAGAACGGAATCGTCGGGTATCTCGAGGGGATTGTGGAGCAGGCCATCTCAATCGGTGAGCTCAAGCCCCTGGATGCTCAAGTGGTATCCTTCGTGATGCTGAAGCTGTATGTTGCGCTCACGACGGACTTTAATCAGCTTCACAAGCCGCTGAGCAAGGAACAGATCAAGGAATATATGATGGTGTTCCTGGCTAACGGGTTGAAGGCCACTTCATAAGAAGGATGCAAGAACCTCCTTCGTGATGAGGAAGGCGGACTCTCTAGGCTTGAGGGATCGTCTTCCTTGCCAGGGATCGTTTTTTTTGGCCCGAATTGACTGGATGAGGATATTGGTCATTATGTACTGGAATGTGATCTGCGAGAATGCAGATTCATGTCGGCTGGTTATCTAGAGAAAAAAAGGAGAGAGACTGGATGAAGTCATTATCTGTATTTGGAAAAGATCTTGGCGCTGCCGTTCGGAATAAAAAAATACTGATTCCGATCATCGCGGTGCTGTTCATACCGGTCATGTATAGCGGTATGTTTCTCGGGGCCTTTTGGGACCCGTACGGAAAGATGGAGGATTTGCCCGTTGCGGTCGTCAATAATGACCAGGGCGCTGTTTTTGAAGAAAAGACGCTTCACGCTGGCGAGGATTTGGTTGCCGAGCTGAAGAAGGGAAAAGATTTTAATTGGCAATTCGTTGATCGGCAAGAAGCTGAGCAGGGCATGAAGGATAACAAATACTACATGACCATCAGCATTCCCGAGAATTTCTCACAGCAGGCGACAACTTTAATGGATGAACATCCGCAGCCTGCGCAAATCGTGTTTGAGCCGAATGAAGGGTACAACTTCCTGGCAGCTCAGATCGGTGGATCTGCGGTGAAGCAGATTCAGGCCAAGGTGTCCGCGAAAGTGACGGAAGCCTATACGGAAACCCTGTTCGATCAAGTAGCCAAAGTATCCGATGGCTTGAGCGAAGCGGGAGACGGCGCGAACAAGATATCCGAAGGTGCCGTGAAACTCGATGATGGCGCCGTGAAGCTGAAGGAAAACCTGGCTAAACTTGTCAGTGGCACACAGGAGCTTCAGGATGGAATCGCACCTTTGACCAAAGGCGTGCAGGAACTGAATAACGGTGCAGGCAAGTTGAATACAGGAGCGGGCACCCTCGCTTCCGGCTTAGATCAGCTCAAAGCGGGTCACAACAAGCTGCAAGCGGGAGCTGAGGAAGCGAGCAAGGGTGGTGCGAAGCTTCAAGCGGGAATTGAATCTGCCGCAGCGGGCAGTACCACTCTGAATAACGGCTTGCAAGCCAACCAGGCAGGGGCTTCCCAGCTTGCAGCAGGCGCGAAAAGCGCTCATGATGGCAGCAGCAGTCTGAAAGCCGGACTGAATCAATCGCTGGAGGCTACGGCTTCCTTGGAGCAAGGTGCCAAAGCCGTTGCAGACGGATTGAAGAAGCTGGCTGAGAGCAATCCGGAGCTGGCGCAAAGTCCGGAGGTTCAGCAGCTGCTGGCTGTGAGCCAATCCGTTGCCACTGGCACAAGCGGGTTGAATGCCGGCCAGAAACAGTTGGCACAAGGCGCAGCCGAGTTGAATCAAGGCACGCTGCAACTGCAGGAAGGCGCTGGCAAGCTGAGCGCAGGAGCGAACCAGCTGGCTGAAGGCGGCAAACAGCTCGCAGCTGGCGGTCAAGAGCTGCTGGCTGGTGCCAAACAGCTGAACGCTGGCCAAAAGCAATTGGCTGACGGCATGAAGCTGTTCGGCATGAAGCTGAGCGAAGCGGCAGCTGGCGGTAAACAGCTCGCAAGCGGCGCAGCGACCCTTTCGCAAGGGACGCAGCAGCTAGCTGGAGGAGCAGGCAAGCTCGGAAGTGGTGTTACAACGCTTGCCGACGGCTCGAAGAAGCTGGATTCCGGAGCTGGTGAGCTGGTAAACGGAATGAATGAATTGAAGGAAGGCAGCGGAGAGCTTGCAGGCAAGCTGAACGAGGCTGCCGACAAGACAGGCGATATCAAAACAACCGATGAAACGGTCACCATGTTTGCCGGTCCGGTACAGGTTGAAGAGCACAAAGTGAACGAAGTGCCGAACTACGGTACGGGATTCGCACCATACTTCCTGTCGCTCGGTTTGTTTGTCGGAGCCCTGCTCTGTACAATTATTATGCCAATCCGCAGTGCATCGGTACCGAATGCATCGGGCTGGAACCGGTTTGTCAGCCGTACGCTCTCCTTTGCCGGTATGGGATTGATTCAAGCGCTGCTGGCAGCGGTCGTCATGCTGTACGGATTGAAGCTTGAGGTACAGAGCGTTCCGCTCTTCTATCTCTTCTCCATCATTACAAGCTTATCGTTCATGTTCCTGGTGCAAATGTTCGTAACATGGCTGGATCAGCCTGGACGCTTCGTCGTCATCGTTATCCTGATCCTCCAATTGACAACAAGCGCAGGCACGTTCCCGGTAGAGCTGATTCCGAACTGGATGAAAGCATTGAATCCGCTTCTGCCGATGACTTACAGCGTAAAAGGATACAAGGACGTCATTTCCACAGGAAGCTTCGACGGCATGTGGGCCAATGTTGGTGTACTGGCCGGATTCGGTCTCGTATTCCTGGCACTGACCGCTGTGTACTTCCTGGCTACTCGAAACAGCAAGAAAGCAGCAGACACCGATACAGCGTTGACTGCATAAGTAAGATAGCTATTATATGAAGGAAGAGGACTTCCCCGAAGATCGATCAGATCTCGGGGAAGTCTTTTTTTTTGAAGAGATGTTGGGAGCGGGAGGGTGTTTTAAAAGAAGAAAAGGCCTCTTTCGAATATGAAGGTGAAGTGTAAATCTGAGCGGATGGTTGTGTGGAAATGAGAGAAGGTGAACAAAACCGCCTGTTCGGAATGTTTTATTTGCATGTTTTTTTGCACTATTATACATAAGTTTTAACAGTGTATTGTGATAACTCTCATAAAAACAATTCTTATCAAATTCATAAAAACTTTGAATTGCCTGCACTGTATGACGGTGCTAAAATATATAGAACTAATAAATCTTACGTGTTAGGTAAATGTTACCCCTTGCCGCTTTTGCACAATACTGCATCGCCTCGTGACAGTGTGTTCACTGCAGGAGAGGATTGATGTCCAACCTTTAAGAGGTTGTTCAAAAAGTCCGCTTTTGATCACGAAGTGAATCAGGAAGCCACTCGGCATCGAATCTTGAATTCAGCCGGGCCTTCCGGTGCTCACGTACCAAAAACGTACGCTCCACTCCTCAGTCCCTAGCTTCATCCAATCTTCTCGGTGCTGAAAACCGACCTTTTTGAACACGCACTTTATGTTTTCTGTTATTGATCAGCAGCATTTTATTCTATACAAAGAAAGGTTGCATCTTATGAAACATACTGATTTTCCCCAGAAACAGGGCCTCTATGATCCGCAGTTTGAAAAAGATGCTTGCGGTATGGGTTTTGTTGCCCATATCAAGGGTAAGCCATCCCATGAAATCGTTAGCAGCGCGCTTACCATGCTTGCTAATATGGAGCATCGCGGCGGTCAGGGCAGCGAGCCGAACTCCGGTGACGGTGCTGGGATTATGCTGCAAATTCCTCACTCTTTCTTCTCCTCCGAAGCAGCGAAACTGGGCTTTGAGCTTCCGGAAGCCGGGCATTATGGTGCCGGCATGCTGTTCCTATCCCATGATCCTGCTGTCCGTTTGGCCCATGAAGACCAGTTGGCTTCGATTATTGCTGAAGAAGGTCAGACCCTGCTTGGATTCCGTGATGTCCCAACCCATGATGAAATGCTGGGTAAATCAGCAAAAGCGGCAAAGCCGTATGTTCGCCAAGTGTTCATAGGACGAAGCGCCGACATTCAGGATGATCTCTCGTTCGAGCGCAAGCTGTATGTCATCCGCCGTCGGGCCGAGCTGGCTATCCGTTACAGCGGCAAGCCCGAAGGCGATAGCTTCTATGTGTCCAGCCTTTCCTGTCGGAAAATCGTATACAAAGGCATGTTAACGACGGAGCAGGTGGGGGAATTTTACTTGGACCTGCAGGAAGAAGGCTTGGAATCCGCTATCGCGCTGATTCACTCCCGCTTCAGTACGAACACTTTCCCAAGCTGGGAACGTGCGCATCCGTACCGCTTCATGATTCACAACGGCGAGATCAACACGCTGCGCGGGAATGTCAACTGGATGCACGCCCGTCAATCACTGTTTGAGCATGAACTGTTCGGAAGCGATCTGGAGAAGGTTAAACCTGTCATCAATCCGGACGGATCCGACACTGGTATGTTCGATAATACATTTGAATTCCTGTATCTCAGCGGTCGTTCCCTGCCGCATGTGGCCATGATGATGGTCCCTGAGCCGTGGAGCAACCATGAGAGTATGGATAAGACCAAAAAAGCATTCTACGAATACCACAGCACCCTGATGGAGCCATGGGACGGCCCGGCCGCAATGGCGTTCACGGACGGTGTTCAGATCGGGGCTACCCTGGACCGGAACGGACTGCGTCCATCCCGTTATTATGTAACGAAGGATGATCTGATCATTCTGTCCTCCGAAGCGGGCGTACTGGATATTCCGCCGGAAAATGTGCTGTATAAGGACCGCTTGCGTCCTGGCCGGATGCTGCTCGTTGACACGCAGGAAGGCCGGATCATCTCCGATGAAGAAGTCAAAGCAAGTATCGCCGCTGAACTTCCGTACTCTGAATGGCTGGATGAGCATCTGGTAGAGCTTCATGATCTTCCTGAACCACCGGAACTGCCGGATCCAAAGCATGAAAATGTACGTCAGCTGCAACAAGCCTTCGGTTATACGTATGAGGAGCTGCGCAAAGTAATCGAGCCGATGGCGATCACGGGTGCGGAAGCTGTTGCATCCATGGGATATGATGCACCGCTCGCGGTGTTGTCCGATCGTCCGCAACGGCTGTTCAACTACTTCAAGCAGATGTTCGCCCAGGTGACGAACCCGCCGATTGATGCGATTCGTGAAGAACTGGTCACTTCAACCGCAACAACGATCGGTCCGGAGCGTAACCTGCTGAAGCCTGAGCCCGAAAGCTGCCGTCACATCCGTCTGGATTCGCCGGTGCTTTCGAACGAAGATTTTGCCAAGCTGCGCCACATTCGTCGTCCCGGCTTCAAATCCATGACCATTCCGATTTTCTTCCCGGCAGCGGAAGGTGCAGAAGGGCTTCGCCAAGCAATCGAAACCCTTTGCGAGGCAGCGGACCGGGTCATTGCCAAGGGCCACAACATCTTGATCTTGTCGGACCGCGGCGTGGATAAAGACAATGCTGCAATTCCATCGCTGCTTGCCGTTTCATCTCTCCATCATCACCTGATCCGTCAGGGAACCCGGACCAAGGTGGCGATCCTGCTTGAATCCGGTGAGCCTCGCGAAGTGCATCATTATGCCCTGCTGCTGGGTTACGGCGTGAGTGCGGTCAATCCGTATCTGGCGTTCGAAACACTGGATGACATGATTGCGGAAGGCATGCTTCGCGGGATCTCGCATGAGAAAGCCGTGAAGAATTACATTAAAGCGGCAAACAAGAGCGTTGTCAAAGTGTTGTCGAAAATGGGGATCTCCACGATCCAATCTTATCGCGGGGCCCAAATCTTTGAGGCTGTCGGCCTCAAAGAAGATTTCGTAGAAAGCTATTTCACGCGGACGCCATCCCGTATCGGGGGCATCGGGCTGGAAGAAGTGGCCAAGGAAACTCTGGCCCATCACGAGCGTGCCTTTACCGATAAGGATGGGAACGATAAAGCGCTGGATTCAGCTGGCGAATATCAATGGAGAGCTGACGGGGAAGAGCATTTGTTCAACCCGAGAACCATCCATTTGCTGCAGCAGGCTGTCCGAACCAATGACTATGCAACTTATAAAAAATATGCAGAGCTTGTGAAAGGGGAGAACGAGCAGCATCTTACGCTGCGCTCACTGCTCGAAATCAAGCCAGCCGGCGAACCGGTACCACTGGATGAGGTTGAATCCGTAGAATCCATTATGCGCCGATTCAAAACGGGCGCGATGTCATTCGGCTCGATCAGCAAGGAAGCGCATGAGAGTATTGCGATCGGGATGAACCGCATCGGAGGCAAGAGCAACACGGGTGAAGGCGGAGAGGATCCGGCGCGTTTCATCCCGGAGGCCAATGGCGACTCCCGCCGCAGCGCCATCAAGCAGGTGGCCTCGGGACGTTTCGGCGTAACCTCCAACTACCTGGTGAATGCGGACGAAATCCAGATTAAGATGGCGCAGGGCGCGAAGCCGGGTGAAGGTGGACAGTTGCCGGGCCGTAAAGTATATCCTTGGGTAGCCGAGGTTCGTGGTTCGACGCCAGGTGTTGGCCTGATTTCGCCGCCGCCGCATCATGATATCTACTCCATTGAAGATTTGGCGGAGCTTATTTACGACCTGAAGAACTCCAACCCGCGTGCGGATATCAACGTGAAGCTTGTATCCGAGGTGGGTGTGGGGACGATCGCTGCAGGTGTTGCGAAGGGCCGCGCGGACATCATTCTGGTCAGTGGTTACGATGGTGGAACGGGGGCTTCGCCGCAAGGCTCGATCCGACATGCTGGTATGCCTTGGGAGCTTGGCCTTGCCGAGACCCATCAGACACTCATCATGAACAATCTGCGTGACCGCGTTGTGCTTGAGACGGATGGCAAAATGCTGAACGGACGCGACTTGGTGGTAGCGGCTCTGCTTGGTGCCGAAGAGTATGGCTTCTCTACGGCACCATTGGTTGCCGTCGGATGTATCATGATGCGTGTCTGCCAAATGGATACCTGTCCGGTTGGCGTAGCCACGCAGAATCCAGAGCTGCGTAAGAACTTTACAGGAGATCCGGAGCATGTTGCCAACTTCATGCGCTTTGTCGCTCAAGACATGCGCGAGTTGATGGCAGAGCTTGGTTTCCGCACCATTAATGAGATGATTGGACGTACCGATTGCCTGGATGCCGTCAAAGCGGATCATCACTGGAAGAAGAAGGGCGTGGATATCTCCGCATTGCTGTATACGCCGGAGCTTCCGGCAGGCAGCACTCGCTATCGCAGTCAAAGACAGAATCATGGCCTGGAAGAAACGCTGGATATGCGTTCACTGCTCAGCAGCGCTGCGCCTGCATTGGAATCGGGTGCAGCGGTGGAAGGAACGTTCCCAATCACAAACGTGGATCGTGCAGTGGGTACCATACTGGGCAGTGAAGTCACGCGCAAATACGGCGCTGCCGGACTGCCTGAAGACACGATTCAATTTAACTTCGTGGGTTCCGCAGGCCAGAGCTTTGGTGCCTTTGTGCCGAAAGGGATGACGCTGACGGTGGAAGGGGATGCGAATGACTATATCGGTAAAGGCCTTTCCGGCGGCAAGCTGATCGTGAAGCCTTCGCCAAAAGCAACCTTCAAAGCCGAGGAGAACATTATTGCCGGTAATACCGCGTTCTATGGTGCTACAGGCGGTGAAGCCTACGTAAGAGGCATTGCCGGTGAGCGCTTTGCCGTTCGCAACTCGGGTGCGAACATTGTGGTTGAAGGCGTTGGCGATCATGGCTGTGAATACATGACCGGCGGCCGGGTAGTCGTGCTCGGCGAAACCGGACGCAACTTCGCGGCCGGGATGTCTGGCGGTGTAGCCTACGTCTATGATCCTGAAGGAACTTTTGTGGATCGCTGCAATCTGGAGATGGTACTCCTTGAGCGTGTGGAGGAAACAGTAGAAGCGGAAGCACTCCATCATCTTATCCAGCAGCATGAGCAGTACACCGGCAGTGTGCCGGCACAGCAAATTCTAGGAGATTGGGATCAGGCGCTCAGCCGCTTTGTCCGTATTATTCCGAAAGATTACAAGCGCATGCTGCTGCATATCGAGAAGGCTCAAGACCAAGGCCTGGCGGGTGAAGCTGCACTCCTCGCCGCTTTTGAGGCGAATATGAAAGAATTGGCTCGTACAGGGAACTAACATCTGATGTTATGATATTAGAAACCATATTGTGTTCTTTAATGAATGCAATGTGGTTTTTTTTCATATATAAATAAGTTACGATGAGTCTTATTAAGAAATTTGTATTTTCAACAAAATATTTCAAAAGAAAATTCGACAAAATTAGAACCGGAAGCATAGGACAAAGGCTCCATAAGACGACAGCATCATGTGGATTCGTTGGTTATAATATTGGTAAGTAAGTTGTTTAATAGGTTGTTGCTGTATACATGTAATTTCAACAAGTATGAGCAGCTGGGATGGAGAGGAAATTATAGATAAGCGAGGTAGTTGTGGAAATGAGTGTGGACAAGGAGAGAGGCTCCGGAAGCACCGAGCAGCGGCTTGACCAACAGAAAACGAACATCGACATCAATAAGCTCATGACTCAATTGGGAATCCATCCTGATAAATGGCTGCAAATGGAGGAATTACGAAAAGATTAGATAGGGTCTCATGGTGACGAGAAAATCCCCGACATGTTGTGATAGTAGTATCCTACACGTCGGGGATTTGTAGTTCTTGGGCGTAAAGCCGTTATTTCATGGCCCGTTCCATGCGAACAAATGCAATAAATCGCTTGGCTTCATCTTCAGTGAGCTTGCGGCCGTCCACTGTAAGGTTAAAGCGTTCCAATAAATCCTCATCGGATAGTTCAAGTCCGTCCACAAACGATCGAACCTCCGCATCAAGCACCGTCTTTTCCTGTGTCGTTCTCCCGATCAGATAATCTATGGATACGTCAAACAGATCTGCCAGGCGGGTCAATGTTTCGAAATCGGGCTTGCGCCGATTTTTTTCATAATGGGATAGTGCAGCACGTGTAATACCGACAGAGGTAGCGAGCTCTTCCTGAGTCCACCCATGCTGTTCACGTAATTCAGATATTCGTTCTCCGTAGTTCACGCATTGATCCCCCTTTCGAATGGCTTGTATCTATAGAAGTTAATTGAATAGATCTATAAGTTGAAATTGCCGGTTTATTATATACATAAAAAGACTACTTTTTATTGACTAGATACAATATGTATCGTATTATAAACATTAATAAGATACATATTGTATCTGCAATGTAAAGGTTTGGGTACAGTTAGTATCATTTTATCCAGTGCAGAAATGTCCCATACCAAAAAATTATAATAAGGAGCGGATGAGTTACCTCCAATGTTACGAGAACGGCAACACCAAATTACAGTAAGGATTAGAGTCATGCAGATCGGGGAATTAACCATTCATGGGAAAAGTCATTCCGTTACACCGCTTGAGTTGCTGCCAAGTGGTCTTGTATTCCTATGTCCTTGGGAAATACCGATTCATTCTAATGTTATATTGGGTTACGAAATTGATGATAATGTGGATCATATTCTGCTTTCAGGCCACATTGAATCAAGGGGACTCTTTTATGGACGCCAATTGTATCATACGGAATTCTATACAGATGGCGATAAAAAGACCCGTATCGTGGGTATGTTGAACCGAATGATGTTCGGTCACAGCGAGTCGAATAAAATGAGTCTCTATAACTGAAACGTAATTCATGGATAGCCTGCAGCGAACAGGTATTCACGATGAATCATTATCATGGTTTATTGATATTCTACTATATTTATGTTGCTTGGTCATTAGTTCTTTTACCTTAAATCCTTGTGCATGATGTGGGATGGGTTTAGAATATCGTTGTTTTTCTCCTACTATAAATGAACATGTTTATATGATTTCATATGTAGATTTATATTCAATCTTGAATTGGAGTTGTATATCTAGTTCATTGTAATCATGAAACCTCCTCGATACATATTTCTGCGAGTTCTTTATCCCCTGACCCTTGTTCACTATGAATTCAACGTATTTAATGATTCAACATTGACCTTTAACGGAACAGGATAAGGTCAATGCAATGGAGGGCATCACTGGATGAAAATGAGAAGGAAATGGGTCCTGTGGCTTCTAGCTATTCTTATACTGCTGCCTTCTGCGTATCTTCTGTATACGTATCAATCCATTAAATCGACAGCTAATCGGATTTACGAAGAACGGGAGCCTTCGCCTGTAGTCCCAACCTTCGTACAGGATCGGACGACAATTCAGGTCGGCGATAAAAATATGAGGGACGCTGATCCATTTACTGTTCTGGTTTTGGGCGTAGACCAAAGGCCCTACGATCGTGGGCGATCCGACGTCATGATATTAATGGCAGTAAACCCTGCAAAGGGGTCAGTACTGATTTTTAATATCCCACGTGATACGAGGACTGATATTGTAGGACATGGAACGGTGGATAAAATCAATCATGCCTATGCCTTTGGAGGCGTTGAGATGTCGGTCAGCAGCGTCGAGAATTTTTTGCAATACCCTATCGATTACTACATTAAAGTAGACATGGAGGGCTTCTCCAGCATTGTAGATTCATTGGGTGGAGTCACCGTAAATAACAATATGGGGTTCGCATATGCTGGCTATGACTTTGATGAGGGGAAGTTGAGCTTAAACGGTGATGAAGCACTGGCATTCTCGCGTATGCGCTTTGAAGATCCTAAGGGAGACTTAGGTAGAAATACAAGACAACGGGAAGTTCTGAAAGGGATCTTAAATAAGTTAATAAGGATTTCGACTGTCTTTAAACTGGAATCACTTCTGGATAACATTGGGAGCAGTGTCAAAACGGATATTTCGTTTGAAGAGATGAAGATGTTTGTAACAGAGTACCGTCAAAAACTGAAAAAGGTTGAGCAGGTTGAAATTGCTGGCCACGGTCAAAAAATGAATGGAATTTGGTATTATATCGTCGGTGATCAAGAAAGAGACAAGATAACGTCTACTTTAAGAGCGTATATGGAATGACTCGTAACACAAAACCCCCTTTTTGAGTAGAGGGGGTTTTGTGTGTGAAGGAGAATAACGAAGTTTTAGGTTATTTTGATTGTTTTTTGAGTAGGGGGATTGAACAGACTATCTTCCAATGATTTGGTCAATCGTGGTTTGAAATACGTCCGCTAATCTTGTTAGCGTTTCCAGATTTGGTTCTCGGCGATCCTTTTCATAATGTGATAAAGAAGCCCGACTGATTCCAATGCGCTCGGATAGCTCTTCTTGGGTCCAACCTTTTTGCTCCCGCAATTTTGCAATGCGAGATCCATATGACATTCATACTCACCTCTCTACAAGTTCCATTAATTTAGAGCAAACATACATTCATATAAAAACATCTAATATGATACAAAATGTATCTTAATTTCGGTCTATCGTCAATACATATTGTAGCAATTATTTAAAATTTAGAAAAAAATGTATCTTTAACCTTCTAATATAATGGACATTTCAGGTCCTATAGTCTTAACATGATTTGATTTATTTACGTTTGACAAAGAGTAACAATTTATATAGAATTTTTATTGTGGATACATTATGTATCATTCTGTGCATAGAATAGATGCATCAATCCCGAAAGAGGAGATGACGGGATGAAAGAAGTGATGATGTATTGCGTCAGTTGCTGTCGGATGCTTCCCATCACCCAATGCCACAACTTGTATAAAACCGGCTTCTATAAGCATAATGTTCCGGCGGGAGTCTGCAAGGAGTGTCAATCGGCTTTGTTGGTGCATTACAAGTAGACGGCTCCATTCCTATGCAGTGTAGGGGTCATGCATTTCAACAATTTTGTCCTTTGCCCTAGTATTGTATAATTGTGGAGATTGACATGATACAAGGGCAAAGGAGAATAGATTACATGAAGCAGGAACCGCTGGTAAGACTACTCGGGGTTACGAAGAAAATCTCGTCCAAGGTTTTGGTAGATCATGTGACTTTAGATATCCCCCCTGGACAAATTTTCGGATTTCTTGGGCCGAACGGAGCAGGCAAGACAACGACCATTCGCATGATGGTCGGGCTGATGTCCATTACCCAAGGGGATATTACCATCGGGGGTTACAGCATACGGAAGAATTATGAACAGGCAGCCGCTCAGATTGGGGCGATTGTCGAGAACCCTGAGATGTATAAATTTTTGTCTGGTTATAACAATCTGAAGCATTTTGCGCGTATGATGCAGGGCATTACCAAAGAACGTATCGATGAGGTCGTGGAACTTGTCGGTCTCGGGAATCGGATTCATGAGAAAGTGCAGACCTATTCGCTGGGGATGCGCCAACGGCTTGGCGTGGCACAGGCACTGCTGCACCGGCCGAAGCTTCTGATCCTGGACGAGCCTACGAATGGCTTGGACCCGCAGGGCATTCGGGAGCTGCGTGATTATTTGCGCAGATTGACGCAGGAGGAAGGGACGACCGTATTCGTCTCCAGTCATTTGTTGTCTGAAATGGAACTGATGTGTGATACCGTTGGCATTATACGTCACGGTAAGCTGATTGATATCCGTCAGCTGCGGACGGCTGAGGGAGAGCGGGTGTTTGAAGAGACCGCATTTACCGTCAATGATGCGGATGCAGCGGCAGCGCTGCTCCAGGAATATCAAGCGTCAGCCCGCGATCACCGAATCATTGTTCGCGGCGACGAGAATATGATTGCGGATATCAACGCGGCATTGGTTGGGGCAGGCATACGCGTATATGCCATTCAGCCGGTGACCCGTTCGCTAGAGGATCAATTTTTGGAAATGACGGGAGGGGGATCCGTTGTTGAATAACTTTACCCGTCTTGTTGCCAATGAGAATATGAAAATTTACTATCGCGTAAGGACATGGGTCATGCTGGCGATTCTCCTCTTGTTTAATGCGGCCATGCCTATCATGCTGTACTATACGAATGCCCCGATGGATGTCTGGACCGTATTTACATGGACGGAGAGTTTCACCATCTACCTAAGTACGATATTTACGGTAATTATCGCTGCGGATATCGTGGCCGGGGAGTTTGCCGGAGGCACCATCAAATTGCTGCTGATCCGGCCGTGGAGCCGAGGGAAGATTCTGTTGTCCAAATTCACATCCCTGATTCTATTCGGTCTGCTCTGTACGGGAATTACGGCCGTGGCAGGGATCGCTATGTCGCTGCTGTTGTTTTCCGGCAACACCGGATTATCGGACGGATTCGCGGGATCATCGATGAACAACTCGCTGCTTCTCCTGTTGACCGATACGATCCAGGCGCTGGTCATCTCGTTAATTGCGTTTATGCTCTCTACGGTGTTTCGTTCTGGCGGTCTGGCGATTGGATTATCGCTGATGCTCTTGTTCACCAAGGATATTTTCGGTTTTATCTTTAATCCGGAGCGGTTTGAATGGGCGAAGTATTTACTCTTTCTCCACATCGACCTAAGCGGCTATATCCAATCGCCTGTCGGACCGGGAGGAGTGGGGATGGGTTTCTCCATCACGATTCTGGTTGTTTATTGCTTGTTGTTCATGCTTATCTCTTGGTTGGCCTTTACGAAGAGAGACGTTGCAGCTTAATTTATGGTTAAGAAAAGAGCTCCTTCTACCCCTGTGAATCACATGGATGGGAAGGGGCTCTTTGATTATGTCGGCTGAAAGACCGGGCCGATCGATATAAAACTGCCGGGTTCGGGTGGTCGTCCATACGCCAGGTTAACCTGCTTCCGAGCGCTGAAGTGGCAGTGTGGTGTCCGTTGACTCCGCAGCTTCTTGAGTCGAGGTTTGATGCTCCATTCGGCTTGCTCCATTGAGGAGTCCGCCTTCCATAACGATCAGGGAAGCGGCATGAACATCCCCGTACATCTGTCCCGTAGGTGTGATGGTCAGTTTGTTTTCCGCCGTCACATCGCCATACACCTTGCCGGCCACGATAACTTCCCGAGCGGAGATATTGGAGCGGGCAATCGCTTCTTCGCCGATAGTTACACAGCCTTGGCTTTCGATGGAGCCGTTAAAGCGCCCGTCAATCCGCAGATTATCCTCGCATTGCAGCACGCCCTCAACTTCACTACCTGGTCCAATCAGCGTATCTGTTCGCTGGGCAGCCCGCTTGTTCTTGTTTTTCTTTTTCATATTACATTCCTCCTCATCATGAATGGATGATGTTACTGCAGATAAGGCATTGGGTCAATCGTCTGGTTGTTTTTGACGACCTGAAAATGAAGATGGGGGCCTGTGCTTCGCCCGGAGGATCCCAGCTTGCCAATGGTTTCACCTTGATCGACGTGATCGCCTACCGATACGGCAAGACTGTCCAGATGCATGTACCAGGTCTCCAGACCATTCGGATGTTTGACCACGATATAAAGCCCCCGGGCTCCGCTGCGTTCCGCTGCCGTTACCTCACCGGCACCGGCGGCATAGATCGGATCACCGGTTTTACCGGCAATATCGATGCCGGCATGATAGGCCGAACGCCCGGTAAAAGGGTCGCCCCGATAACCGAAATTCGATGTCAGCCGTTTAGATGTGGTCGGCCATAGAGAGGGTGTGCCTTCACGTTTCTCTTGGGTTTCCTGGGCTTGATCCAGCGTACGCGGAATATGTTGCTCCATGCTAGAAATCAACTGCTGAATCTCCTCAAAATCATCATGGGTCTCCCTTGCGAGACTTAACATTTCATTCTCATGAACGGCAATGAATTCCCCTCCGACATGCTGCTTATCCTCAGCTGTGATGGAGGAGGTCTGTCCTGACAAGCTGCCGTGCTTCTGAATAAACTGCTGAAGCTCCTGCTCCAGCTGCTGAACGCGCTCCATCTGGACCTTCGTTTGCTCTGCTTCACCCGACAGCTGAATGATGGCTTTGTTTAAGCGTTCTATGGCTTCCTCCTTGTCGGTGACCGTCACTTCCATCTTTAAGGCCTCAAGGCTTCTGAGCATCAGTTGCTGTTCCAGCCCTGAGATCGTTTGGGCCGACTGGATCTGCAGGGAAACGATCAGTCCGGCGATGGACAAAATAGCGGCCGCGGGCACCGCTATCATTAGAGGCTTGGACAGATGGATCTGTTTGACTGAATGCTGGGCATCCCGAAGCACCAGCAGGGTTAAGCGTTGTTTACGGTGTGTGGTTTTCATGGCATCTCCCTTCCATACATCATTTATGAATCATGGTACCCGCTAGACTCGGCCAGCTCCTTATCTAGTATGTATTCTATTCTCTCGAAGAACATGTCAAAAATTATTAGATAAGAGAACTTATTCAGTATGGTGCGTCATTGGGTAATTGAATAAATACATATGGAATTGGTCAATGATGTAGTGTAGTTATTCGGTTCTAAATACGACTATTATTCATGCTGAGGAGGCTGTCGATATGGTATGGCTTCTGGTTGCACTTATTACTTTTATTTTGCAGATGGTTGCAGTGCTGTTGCTGGAGTTTCGGAATCCGTCCAAGGCCGTGGCCTGGCTGTTTATTTTATTTTGCCTCCCATTGATCGGGTTTGTACTCTATTTCTTTGTGGCGAGGGACTATCAGAAGCGGTTGAAGATTCGCAAGCGGGGCTCCAGACTGTTTCAGGAACTCAGGGGGCATCTGTGGGATCGGGCCGCCGTTGTTCGGCACAAGGAAGATATGAACAATGCCGGATTTCATCACAATGATCGTTTATTCAATCTGCTTAATCACTTGTCGGAGAGTCCGATTACAGGGTGTAATCAGAGCCGAGTGTTGACGGATGGGAAAGAGACTTACGCTGCCATGCTGAGCGCGATGGAGCAGGCCAAAGATCATATTCATGTGGAGTTCTATATCTTTCGTCATGACCGGATCGGCACGAAGTTTCAGGATGTCATGATTCGAAAGGCCCAGGAAGGCGTCAAGGTACGTCTGGTTTGTGACGGGCTTGGCAGTTACAAACTCAAGAAAACGTTCATTCAGCGGTTTAAGGAATCGGGAGTGGAGTTCTATTTCTTCCTGCCCGCCATGGTTTCGATGTTCAGCCGCAGAATCAATTACCGGAATCACCGTAAAATCGTTGTAGTGGATGGCACGATCGGTTTTCTTGGCGGGATTAACGTCGGGGACGACTATCTGGGCGAATATCCGAAAATGGGCTACTGGCGCGATACGCATCTGGAAGTAAAGGGGGATGCAGTCTATTTCCTGCAAAATGTGTTTCTGCACGACTGGAAGCTTGCTTCCGGGGAGCGTATTGCGGATTTCGGGCTGTTCCCGGAGCATCAATGCACCGGGGATGAGCAAATACAAATTTTGAGCAGCGGACCGGATCTGAGCTGGAATGCCATTCAGGAGATGTGCTTCGGGGCGATTTCCGTAGCCAAGGAACGGATATGGATCACAACGCCGTATTTCATTCCCGATGAAGGGATATATGAGGCGCTGAAGACGGCAGCGGTGAGCGGTGTGGATGTACGGATCATTATTCCGGATCGTGCCGATTCCCGTTTTGTGAAGATGGCAAGCTTGTCCTACGTAGAAGAGTTACTGGCAGCTGGAGTTACCTTCTACGAGTATGAAAAAGGATTCATCCATGCCAAGGTGCTCATTGTGGACGAACTTCTCGGTTCGGTCGGTACGGCGAATATGGATATGCGGAGTTTCTTCTGTAATTTTGAGCTGACAGCCGTACTGTTTGATCAACTGCCGATAGAGCAGTTGGTTGCGGATTTTAAGGAGGATCTCAAACAGAGCAGGCAGATTGATGCGGAGAGGTTTCGTCAGCGCGGAAGATGGCAGAAATCAGCCGAAATTTTATGCAGGATGCTGTCACCCTTACTATAAGTGTAACATCTTACATCAGATGTAAGAGTGTTGAAAGGGCAAGTGAAATTCAGGAAGAAACCTGAAAGTTCTATGTCCAGCATTTATTATATGATAGAATATTTATAAGGGTTTCACTTATAAATATAAATTAGCTTATTTTTCATAAGTTGAACGGGGGAGATTTATGTCAAGTGATGTGAAGATTCTTGCGCAAGTGAAAGCGGAGCAGCAGAAGCCGGAGAATCCCAAGGCAGGCTCAACCACCTTGAAGCTTCTCCGTCGTCTGGTGTTCTTAACTTTCGGTGCGGTATTGATGGCAGTAGGGCTGGAGATCTTTCTGGTACCCAACAGAATTATTGACGGAGGCATTACCGGTGTATCCATTATGGTTTCCCATATCACCAATGTTCCACTAGGTGTATTCCTGACCTTGTTCAACCTTCCATTTTTATTTATGGGATATAAACAAATCGGGAAAACCTTTGCATTATCCACGCTGTTCGCCGTCGTGATCATGTCCATTGGAACTTATTTTCTACATCCCGTGGATCCGATCACCATTGATCCGCTGCTTGCGGCCGTGTTCGGCGGCGTTCTACTCGGAATCGGGGTTGGTCTTGTTATCCGGTCCGGCGGCTCCTTGGACGGAACGGAAATCGTGGCTATTCTGATCAACAAAAAGACGCCGTTTTCTGTCGGTGAAATCGTGATGTTCATTAACGTATTTATTCTTGGCAGCGCAGGATTTATTTTCGGTTGGGATCATGCCATGTACTCGCTGATTGCTTATTACCTGGCGTTTAAACTGATTGATATTACAATTGAAGGCATTGATCAATCCAAATCGGTTTGGATTATCAGTGATAAGCATAAGGAGATCGGTGATGCGCTGACCCAACGTCTTGGGCGCGGTGTAACCTATCTGGAGGGAGAGGGCGCTTATTCCGGCGACAGCAAGAAAGTTATCTTTGTTGTCATTACTCGTCTGGAAGAAGCGAAGCTCAAATCCATCGTAGAAGATTGGGATTCCCAGGCTTTTGTTGCCATCGGGAATATCCATGATGTGAAGGGCGGCCGCTTTAAGAAGAAGGCCATTCATTAATGCACCAATATTCCGATGTTCCACCCATGTTGAGAGTTAACACGGGTGGAACATTTTTTTGTTTAAGGGACATCTGCGTGTAAGCGAAGTGCCTTTTTTTCCCGTCCATATTGACGAATGATTCTTGCCATCGCCTGCACAGCCGCAGATTGACCGACAGCCTGGTTAACGGTTCCGGTGAAATAAAGTCCTGATTCAGGGTGATGGAAGGCAAAGGCGCCGGATTGACCCCAGTGACCGATGAGTCCTCGTCTCAAGCCAAATGGAGAAAGCGGCTGTCTTGAAATGCCGGTGCCATAGAAGAAGGGACCAGGTGCCCAGAGAAAATTCCATTCCCTTTGGAGTTCCTCCAAATCACCTATCGGAAACAACTCCCCATTAAAAAAGGCCCGCAGGAAAATCATCGTTTCCCTTGCCGTTGAGACGATGCCGCCTTCCGCTCCGATTGACGCCATGTACTGCGGAAGGTCCAAACGCTTCTTCTTATAATAGAATGGAACGGGAGTCGTATCCTCCGGGTTATGATAGAAATACGTCTGTGTCAGATTCAACTTGTCGAAGATGTATTCCTTGAATACGCTCTGAATGGAGTCACCCTTGATATTCTCGATGATCAGCCCAAGCAGCCGATAGTTGGTGTCGGAATATTGGGCTTTTTTCTGCTGTCCCGGTATGAATTTAGGCTTTCGCCGTCTCGCTGCACTCAATGTTTTGTCCAGACTCCAAGCCTGATCATGCCCGGCGATGAGCTCCGAGAAGACGTCTCCGGAAAAATAGTCCGGGATGCCTGACGTATTGGACATTAACTGTTTGACGGTGATTTCTTCGGTGTAATCCCTGTTCTCCATCATATGGAGTCCCGCGATGATCTCTTTTGAAAGGTACTCGCTGATGGGATCATCGAGTTGAAGCCGCTGCTCTGCTCGTAACTGCAAGATTACGGCTGTCACATACAATTTAGTCACGCTGGCAATGAAATAGCGGTCCTCAGTCTGCATCTCCCCGCCGCTGCTGACAAGGGAGAGTGATTGCTTCTGGTCCTCGACGCACAAAACCGTGCTAAACACATTTCTTTTATTGGCGATCTGAGCCAACCATTTATCCAGAAGCGACTGCTCCAGGGCTCTTCCCATTCTCCATATACCTCCCATGGATCCTAATTTATCGATACCTTATGCAGATTCATGTCTCTTGCTGTTTCCGCAAACGAGCGGCACGAATGAAATCCTCAGCGGCTTCGTCCATCATATGGATCATCCTGTCGTCATCCACGCTCTCGGTGAACAAATCATTGGCTAGCATGACACAGAGACCTGTCTGAAAGGTTTGCATTTTCAATAAAATCGATTGCAGCTCCTGATCAGAAAATCCCGCAAGCTCCGGGTCCAACTTCATTAACCCGATAACCTCACGAATTTGTTCCGGGGTATTCTTCATATGGGGATTGTTCTTCATGATCAAATCCCGGTAGAGTACAGGGTATTCCTTCGCGAATCGCAGACTTGCCATGCCGATATCCCGGAACGGCTGACCGGATTGCTGCTTTGCAATCAATCCTCTGGCCACCTGAAAGGCCTTTTCGACGACCTGTTGAACCAATTCTTCAGCATCGTTGAAATTGACATAGATTGGCGCGATGGAGCTGCCCAGTCGTTCGGCTACTTTTCGAATCGTAATGGACTCGATTCCATCCGTCTGAGCAATGTCAAATGCGGCTAGCACGATATCTTGTTTGGTGAACTTCGTTTTTGGTGCCATTGCTGTCTGCCACTCCTTAGATTATTTATATGTGAAACAGTCGATACATATCACATGATATATATTAATTATAAATAGCAATTGGACCGGGTTCAACCTTTTCGTATAAGGGGTTGCTGGAGGTTTATTTGTAAATCCAGTAAAATCCACTTATAATAAGAACATATGTTTGTTAAGATATGAAATAGTTCAACATACAGCAGTAAAGGATCAGAGGGGAGGAAGCGGAGTGGCTCGTACGTTATATGAACGGATAACTACCAAACAGACTTTAAACAGAGTGAAGGAAGAGAGGATGCCCTTCGATTGGTCCATCAATCCGTACCGCGGATGCGGGCATGGCTGCAGCTTTTGTTATGCCCGTGCGTTCCAATCCTTTATCGGCATGGGGGCGGAGGATGAGTTTCAGCATCATATCTTTATGAAGTCGAATGCAGCCGAAGCGCTGGAGAAGCAGTTATCGAGTGCAGCGAGGAAGTTTGATCATGATATTGAAGCGATGCGCAGATTTATTGGACAGGTTACGATCGGTACGGCAACCGATCCGTACCAGCCAATCGAGAGCAAGGAGGGCATTACGCGGGAGTGTTTGAAGCTGCTTGCTAAATACCGCATCTCCACAAGCATTACAACGCGCTCTCCGCTCGTGCTCAGAGATATGGACATATTGACCCGAATGGAGAATGTGTCCGTTAACATAAGTCTCAACACGCTGAATGGGGACATCATCCGGAAGCTGGAGCCGGCATCGCCTCATCCGGAGGGCAGGCTCGATACGATTCACCGATTATCGGCCGCAGGCATAAGAACGGGCTTGTTTGTGGCGCCTGTGCTGCCCTTTTTGACGGATAATGAGTCGGAACTGAAGGATCTCCTGTCGCAGGCGAAGGTAAGGGGCGTTTCCTTTGCCATGATCTCGTTACTGAGACTCTCGCGCGACGTGAAGAAATGGTATATCGAAACACTTAAACACCAGTTTCCCAAAGTGGTTCAGCCTTACCGCGAGTTATATGGACAGGGCGCATATGCCGAAGAGCATTACGTACATTCCTTCAAATCGATGGCAGCCAGGCTGCTGAATGAATATGAGCTGAATGGACTGACCTCGGAGGCATCGGCTGCTGCCGTGAGCAAGGCTGGGGTGATCGAAAGCGTGACTTCTCAACAGAACGGGACGCAGGTGGAAGGCGCTCGCGATCACCTTCTTTCAGTGGGGGACTTGGTTGCTCCTGCACAGCCAAGGAAGCTGCCACAACCGGCAGCGCCGGTCTCCGGGGAGGAGCTAATGCCGGATATTGAACAGCTATCCTTTCCTTTTTGAGGCTCCCTTACCTTGGGGCTTCAGATGTCGGATGACGTTCTCGATCGGTTGCGGAGGCAAGGTCTGAAGCAGGTCGCCCTTCTCTCTTAGCCGTTCTTCAATGTTCAGCAGATGAAAATCCGTGGGAGAAACATCCTGACGGACCTCATCCCAAGTGAGCGGCGTGGAGACGGTCCCCAGCCGTCGGGCCCGTGGGGTATACGGAGCGGCGAGCGTCCTTCCGCTGTAGTGTTGAAGATAATCGAAATAGATTTTATCGCCGCGATTCTTCTTAAGTCGTTCGATGGTGAACAGCTTGGGGAACTTCTCGGTTACATACTGCCCCACGAATTGGCCGACAGTGCGAAGTTCATCGAACGTAATGCCTTCCGGAATCGGCACGATGATCTGCACCCCGGTTGCTCCTGAGGTTTTCGGGACGGAGGACAGGCCCAAGGAGCTCAGGACGTCCCCTACAATCGCAGTCGCCTCCATGATCCGCGGCTCCTCCGGCAGCGTTGGATCCAGATCAATCATCCATTCGCAGGGCAGATTGCTGCCTGCAAGGTGTAGTGAAGGGTGAAACTCAAGCGCTGCCAGGTTCCCCAGCCAGAGCAGCTCCGGCAGTCCGTTGAGCAGCACGTAGTTAATATTTTCGTGCACATAGGTCTGCACAAAAGGCGGCAGCGGCTCCGGCGCATTTTTCTGATAGAAGGATTCGCCCTCGGCCCCGTGCGGATACCGGATGGTCGTGAGCAGTCTGCCCCGGCAGTACCGGAGCAGGAACGGGGAGATGGCTGCAAGCTTTTGCAGATACATCGCTTTAGTAATGCCGACTTCCGGCCATAGTGGTTTGTCGGGATTCGTAATTTGAATCTCCTGTCCCTCGATCATTAGGGTCCCTTTGACGGTACGAGCCATATGGTTTACACCCCCTCAATCGATACGAGTTTGGGATGGCGCATCATGCCATCCTGACTCCATTCAAGAAATGTGACCTGAACGGAAAGCGGCTGGCTAAGCCAGGCCAGCTGTTCTTTCTTCAGGTCGGTATGGAGCGTACTCCATATCGCATCAGCACGATGGCTTTCGGCATATTGCAGCAGCCGCTTCTTCGTCTGCTCATTAAGCCCCAGGGAAGCCCGGCCAATGTAGTTACCGTCGTCATCGGCAATGACGAGGCTGGCGACACGGCCTTCCCTGATAATCATGGCGACGGCGGAGGCTGTCATGTTCACGGCGATCTTTTTCTTGTACCAATCCCGATGTTTCTTGCCTTCACGATAAGGAGAGGAGAGGCGCTTCATCACAATGCCCTCCCATCCCCGTTCTTCGGCCCAACTCCATAAATGCTCGCCTTCAAGAAACAGATCCGCGGTCAGCAGGCCCGGTGTGTCGGAAACGATCTCCTTCAGGCGGTGGTGACGTTCAAGATAGGGCAGCTTACGCAAGTCTTGGTCGCCGTCCACCAGAATGTCGAAGAGAACATAAGTAAACAGAGGAGCGTTCGTGCTGATCGCACGCGAACGCTCCCGCTGAAGAACCTTCTGAAACACGGGACGACCCAGCTCCGGATGAAAATAGACAACCTCGCCATCCAAAAGAAGACGCCGATCCTGCAGGCCGGATAATGCCTGAACGACTTCGGGATACAGAGACGTTTTATCGAGCAGCTTGCGGGAATATAACGATACGCGGTTCTGGTCAAGTCCGGCCAGAATGCGCACGCCGTCCCATTTCAGCTGATAACCCCAATCCTCGCCTGTCGTGATTTGATCCGTCGAGATCGGTGCCATCGGCTCTTTGGGCAGCAGATTCTGCATTTGTCCCATACGGATCAGGATGTGGAGTCGGATTTCTTGGATTTGGTTGTTCGGCGCTTCGGCTTCGGTGCGTCAAGCTCGCCTTCCCCGCCGCTGACCTTGGCAGCCGGTTCTTTGGCAGCTGTCTTCCGGGTTGGTTTACGCGGCTTCGGTTTGGTGCCTGGATCCGTTCCGATTGGCTTTACGGCTTCGATGCTTGCCTGGAGGGCAGCCATCAGATCGACAACGTTGGTCTCCTGACGAGCAGGGGCAATCTTGATCTCTTCACCGGACACTTTGCTGTTGATCAGATCCAGCAGACGTTCGCGATAATCATCCGTATATTTCTCAGGGTCAAAGGGAGTTGACAGCTGGTCAATCAGCAGTTTGGCCATATCAAGTTCCTTGGAGTTGACCTCGGTTCTTTCAGGCAAATTCGGGACCTGGGAGATCGGCCGGATCTCATCCGGGTAGAAAATCGTCTCGATCGACAAGCATTCATCGAGCACCCGGATTGCGGCCAGACTGCTCTTCGAGCGAATAGCGATTTTGGCGATGCCGATTTTGCCTGACTGCTTCATCGCTTCCAGCAGGAGCCGGTATGCGTTTGCACCTGCTTGATCCGGCGAGAGATAGTACGTCTTTTGAAAATAAATCGGGTCAATTTCGGTCAGATCCACAAAGTCCAGAATGGTAATGTTTTTGCTGTTCTGTTCCACGAGCTGCTCCAGCTCCTCTTTTTCGAACAGCACGAATTTCCCCTTCTCATATTCGTACCCCTTCGTAATTTCCTCCCAGGCCACTTCCTCTTCACATACCGGACATTTGCGGATGTAAGAGAGCGGGCTGCCGCACTCTTTGTGAATGTAGCGCATCGAAATATCCTTATCTTCCGTAGCCGAGAACATCTTGACGGGCACGTGCACCAGACCAAAGCTGATCGCGCCCTTCCATACCGTATGCATTCTATGAAACCTCCTATCAAATTTTAATATGTTTGGGTATGACCGTGTAGTAAACGCAATAAACGACTGCTATAAATTTTTGTACTACCTCTATCAGTGCGTGTTCAAAAAGGTCGGTTTTCAGCACCAAGAAGGTTGGATGAAGCTAGGGACTGAGGAGCGGAGCGTACGTTTTGGGTACGTGAGCACCGGAAGGCCCGGCTGAATTCAAGATTCGATGCCGAGCTGCTTCCTGATTTGCTTCGTGATCAAAAGCGGACTTTTTGTACTACCTCTATTAGTGTGCCCAAAAAAAGACTCTAGTATGAGTTATAGCTCAGGATTGCATAATTAGAACCCGTTTGTGGCATATTGACGATGAACTCTGCCTGTATAAGGAGGTAATTTTCATCATGATGGAGCCTAGAGAAACCGAAACGTCGGAAGAGATACAGAAGGACAGAGCCTCGGATCATTCCGCTGCAGAACCGGTGAACGATGAAACGGTGGATTGGAACAGCCTGACCTCGGAGGAGAGCGAGATCTCTCGGGAATCTACAATGTTCGATATTGACCGGATGATCAACGAAGGCCTTGGCGGAGGCAATGTCACCCTGGATAACGGGCTGATCGGCCCTTCCACAACCGATACGATGGACGTCGTGGACGAATCGCCAAGAAATATGGAGAAGGAGGACTAAACGTATGGAGATACAGAGAGCCGTGGAGATTTTCAACTCCAAGGATACTTACAAGGTCAACCTGGGAGGGGAGTCCGTGTGGATCGAGCATGTGGATCAGCAGAACGGGATGGCCACCGTTCAGGTTGGTTCCCGTCCGACCAATACACTGACTGTGAACGTAGACCGGCTGAAAGAAGGCGAATAGCTTATTGTAGGGGCTCTTTAGCTCCGTCTAATCGGTTAATAAACACGAAAAACACACCTTGTACGGGTCCCATATCGTTGGAAACCGGATAAGGTGTGTTTGTGTTGACTACGTCGTTAACGAATCCCTCTGAAAAATAATCGGATATCATCAGCCAACAAATCAGGAGCTTCCAATGCGGCGAAATGGCCGCCTCGGTCGAATTCTGACCAATGCAGTATGTTGTACTGGCGCTGAGCCATGCTCCGAATGGAAAGGTCCTTGGGGAAGACCGCCACGCCCATGGGCACCGAGGAATAGGGTGCTGGCGCTCCCCAATTACTGGAGCTTTCTTTATAGATTCTTGCAGATGAGCCTGCTGTAGCTGTGAGCCAATAGATTGAGACATTTGTAAGAAGCAGATCGAGATCAACCGCATCCTCAGGGAGATCTGCCGTTGGATCTGTCCATGCCTTAAACTTCTCCACAATCCATGCAAGCTGACCAACCGGGGAATCTGTTAAGCCATAGGATAGTGTCTGCGGTCTGGTTGCTTGAAGGACGGCATATCCGGACCCGTCAAATCCGCCACCGGCTAATTCACCATAGCGCAGCTGCTCTGCAGCCGTAAGGTTCTCGGTTTCAGCAGGATCTCCGGTTGGGAACACCGACAAACCATTACAGTGAACGCCAATGATACGCTCTGCAGCGATCCGGCCAAGTTCAGCCGAAACCAAACACCCGGTATCTCCACCTTGAGCTCCATAGCGTTCATAGCCCAAGCGACGCATTAATTCATCCCACGCTCTAGCTACACGCTCGATGTTCCATCCCCGTTCCGTTGTATGCCCGGAGAAGCCGAAACCTGGAAGGGAGGGGATCACGAGATGAAATGCATCGGACGGATTTCCACCGTACTTGCCTGGGTTGGTGAGCGGTTCAATCATATGTTTAAACTCTACAATCGATCCTGGCCAGCCATGGGTAACGATTAGAGGCAGTGCATCAGGCTCAGGGGAGCGAACATGCAGGAAGTGGATATTTTGGCCATCGATGGTGGTCGTGAATTGAGGGAATTCATTCAGCATGGCTTCATATTTACGCCAGTCATATGAATTCTTCCAATAAGTTGATAGCTTCTTTAGGTAAGACAGCGGCGTGCCATAATCCCAGTGGTTATCCTCCAGATCATCAGGCCAGCGAGTACGGGCCAAACGTTCCTTAAGATCAATCAGGTCCGAATCCGGAATTTCAATGTGAAAGGGAGTTATAGTTGTTTCGGAAAAAGGGGCTGTGTTCGGTATGTTTGTTATATTCATTGTCATCCTCCTCAAGGTTTTTATCATGGTTTATCTTTGTTCTGGTTTAACTATAAGGCTTGATCTTTGACTACATCGTGTCAGTGTTTGATACCTGGGTTGACGTTTCTTTTCTCATCCCAAACTTAAAAGCAAAACCCATGTTCTTGCAGCGGCTTGGGAGGACCGATATAATGAAGATCAAGTATTTTAAGATATGGGCAAACTAAGCAAAGGGTGGGTTATCAGTGAACAATGGCCGTACGGAGGGCCAGTTTCGAATGATTTCAAGCAGTCTGGAGGAGACGGAGCAGCTTGCTGCCTGGCTGGCCGCGAGGGCGGAGCCAGGGACTGTCATCGGCCTGGACGGAGATCTTGGAGCAGGAAAAACGGCATTCTCCAAACAATTTGCACGGCACCTTGGTGTGAACGGGGTTGTGAATAGCCCGACATTTACGATTATTAAAGAATATGAGGGGCGTCTGCCGCTCTACCATATGGATGTGTACCGTTTGTCGATCGATGAAGCGGATGAGCTCGGGCTGGATGAGTACTTTTTTGGAGAAGGGGTTTGTCTCGTGGAGTGGAGCAGCCTGATCACCGAACTTTTGCCGGAGCGTTATCTGCATATCCAGCTTGAAACGACAGGCGAAACTAACCGGATCATCACACTTTCAAGCCAGGGCGAGCCCTATGGCGAGTGGTGCCGGGATTTGAATGAAAAATGGGGTAGCTGGAATGAACAACAATGACACGAAGCCGCAGCAGCGGTTTTTGGCGCTGGATACGTCTACGGCATCGCTGACGGTATCCGTGATGGAGCAGGACAAGCTGCTGTCGGAAGTGAACACGAATGCGGACCGTAACCACTCGGTGCATCTACACCCGGTGATGGCACAGACGCTTGCGGAAGCAGGCCTCGGCATGGACCAGATGGACGGCATTGCCGTAGGAGTAGGTCCGGGTTCTTATACGGGGATCCGGATTGCGGTAACGGCTGCCAAAACATTGGCATGGGCTAATCACATCCCGGTTGTCGGGGTATCCAGCCTGCATGCCTTGGCATGGGGGGGCTTGAACTCCGGATGGCATCAAGCCGAGCCGAAGAAGGGAGTCCACTGGGTCATTCCGCTGCTGGATGCAAGACGGGGACAAGTGTACACGGCATTATTCGCTGTCGATTCAGAGAGCCAAGAGGATGCGCCGATACGTATGGAGGCAGACGGTATTCGCCTGATGCAATCCTGGGTGGAGGCCATACAGGAACGGATCAGCAAGCTGCCTGAAGAGGAGCGCCCGGTTTGCCTTTGGTTTACTGGGGAAGTGGAGCTTCATGCCGAAACCGCTCGCGGGCTTGAGCCTGGGTTTGGAGACGGGCTGCATATTCATCCGTATTCGCTTGAAGGCCGCTGGATGGGGTACTTGGGAGCAGCGAGGTTGCTCGCTGGGGAAGCGGATGATGTGCATACACTGGTGCCCAATTATACACAGCTTTCCGAAGCGGAAGCGAACCTGCTGCGTAAGCGGTGAAGGGAGCGTAGGATTCGTCATGGATCAGCAGAAGAAGCCGGTAAATGGTGAAGACGGTTTGTCCTTTCGGTTGATGACCCTGGAGGATATTCCGGAGGTCCTCGTGGTGGAGCGTGAAGCGTTCACCGTGCCTTGGACCGAGGAAGCTTTTCACAATGAGCTGAAACTGAATCATTTTGCACGTTATATGATTATGGAGTACGAAGGCAAGACGGTTGGATATGCGGGCATGTGGACGATCGTTGACGAAGCACACGTTACGAATATTGCGCTGCTGGAGCAGTACCGCGGACGCAAGTGGGGCGATCGACTGCTTACGGAACTGATGAAGACCGCTGCCTATATGGGAATGGAGAAAATGACGCTGGAAGTTCGGGTATCCAATCACGTTGCCCAGCACTTATATACCAAAAAAGGGTTTAAACCAGCCGGTGTCCGGAAGGGGTATTATTCCGATAACCAGGAAGACGCACTCATCATGTGGGCAGATCTGCCCCCTTATCTGGAGGACGATGGCGAGGAAGGAAGTCAAAGGCTATCATGAATGAAGAAAGAGTGGACCGGCAGCACAGCTGCATATTGGCGATAGAAACGAGCTGCGATGAAACCTCGGTTGCCGTAGTAAAGGATGGCTACGAGGTTTTGTCCAGCGTCATTGCCAGCCAGATTGAAACGCATAAAGCTTTTGGCGGGGTGGTCCCCGAGGTGGCTTCCCGCAAGCATGTGGAGAGCATCACGCTAATTATTGAACAAGCCGTAGCTGAGGCCGGCATTGAAATGAAGGATTTGTCGGCGATCGCCGTAACGCAGGGGCCTGGTCTGGTCGGAGCGCTACTCGTTGGCGTTATGGCTGCTAAAAGCCTGGCGTTTGCGCTTGACAAGCCGCTAATCGGTACGCATCATATTGCGGGTCATATTTATGCCAACCGCTTTGTGGGCGATATCGCTTACCCTTGTATGGCACTGGTTGTTTCCGGCGGTCACACCGAGCTGGTTTACATGAAAGACGAAGGCAGCTTTGAGTTGATCGGCAGGACGCGCGATGATGCAGTTGGCGAAGCGTACGACAAAGTGGCCAGAGCGCTTGGCTTCCCGTATCCCGGGGGCCCGCATGTCGACCGTATGGCATTGGAGGCCGAAGAGGTTGTGGAGCTTCCCCGTGTATGGCTGGAGCCGGATTCCTACGACTTCAGCTTCAGCGGTCTGAAATCGGCTGTATTAAATGTCGTCAATCAGAGCAAAATGCGTGGAGAAGAAGTCCGGACGGAAGCGATAGCCCGGGGTTTCCAGGAATCGGTGGTTGAAGTGCTCGTGGAAAAGGCGGTTCGCGCGGTCAGAGCATATGATGCCAAGCAGTTGCTGTTGTGCGGTGGTGTTGCCGCTAATCGCGGGCTCCGTAAAACATTGGCTGAACGTTGCGAGCAGGAAGGGATTATGCTTACGATCCCGCCATTCCAGTATTGTACCGATAACGGAGCGATGATTGCCGCCGCGGCGCATCTGAAATGGAAGCAGGGGAACTTTACACCGCTCGATATGAAGGCCGACCCCCAAATGTCGCTGGAACTTTGGGCGCAGTCACTAAGCTAAAGCGTCTTGACACGCCTCTATATAGGATGTATAATCTTGATCAAATTTCAGAATGTTGAAACGCGAAGAACAGGACCAGTAAGGTGAACCTTGGATGAAGAGAGCTGCGGGACGGTGCAACGCAGACGAGAGGAACCTGAACTCACCTGGGAGCGGAGCGGGGGAACCTTGCGCAATGAAATGCCGAACAGGCATGGATTGGATTGCGGAGTTTGACCTTGCTACGGGATGGCCTCCGTGAGAACGGCTGCGCACAAATCATTTGTGATTTGGCGATGGAGGGGGCTTTAAGGTCCGGGAGACAGCAGTATGAACCCGGGAGCTTAGAGTCAACAAGAGTGGTACCGCGATAGGATAGCCTGTCGTCTCTTGAATAAGAGATGGCAGGCTTTTTTGCATACTTATTAGGCAGCTAATGCTTTGATCAAGCAGAAGTAGGCATATGACAACGAAACAGTACAAAGAGGCAAGATACTCGGTGAAGTGCCGGATATCATGAGATTCTGCATAACAGCATATCGTATAAACGCGATGAACGGGAGCAGTAAAAGAGGGCTGTCTACAGAGAGCTGCGGTTTTGGTGTAACGCAGCGGCAGCAAGCTTTGAATCTCGCCCGGGAGCGGAAGAGGGGAACAGCACACATCGGCTGATGGAGCAAGACAGACCAATGACGATGAATGCGGCCGTACTCTCTTACGGAGTTTCCTCCGTCATCAGGATGTCCATTCTCTTCATGTCCGGCCGGTATGAGGAGTTTATGGACAGTGAGTGGGCGTGTACATGTCGCGGCAGACAGCTGCGAACGAGGCGCGTCAATTAGAGTGGTACCACGGAGGGTGTTAGCCCGTCGTCTCTTATATGAAGAGATGGCGGGCTTTTTTGCTGCCGGCAGCAGCAGGGTGGGATGCGGACGCAAGTCGACGTGCGGACGTAAAGCGAACATATCGAGCAGATGGGACAACAAGCCCGTAGGAAATCGGGTCATACCATAACCAAGGAGGAGTATACAAAAATGAGTGAATCCATGAGAACCATCCAAATATTCGATACCACATTGCGGGACGGGGAACAGGCACCGGGGGCAAGCCTGCAGCCTGAGCAGAAAATTGTGCTGGCCGGAAAGCTGGCGGAGCTGGGCGTTGATGTGATGGAGCCTGGGTTCCCGGTGTCCAGCCCCGGGGAGTTTGCAGCTGTGCAGGCCATCTCGAGACAGCTGCAACAGGTGGAGATATGCGGATTCGCGCGTGCTGTGAGAGGGGATATTGATGCTGCCGTCAAGGCCACCCAAGACGCGGCCAGAAGGCGGATTCATCTGTTTATTTCGTCTTCCGACATCCATCTTCGCCACCAGCTGCGCATGAGCCGTCAGGATGTGGTGGCTAGGGCACGTGAGATGACAGCATATGCGAAGCAGTTCAGCGACGTGGTGGAATTTACGGCGATGGATGCCTCGCGTACCGGTATTGACGACTTGATTGAGATGGTGGAGGCTGTCATTGAAGAGGGTGCAACGATGATCAATCTGCCCGATACGGTTGGATATGCGCTTCCGAATGAATACGGCGAGATGTTTCGACGTGTGCGGGAAGGCGCCCGTGGCGGAAAGACGGTCGCTTATAGCGCCCACTGCCACAATGATCTCGGCTTGGCTGTGGCCAACAGCCTGGCCGCGATTGAGAATGGCGCAAGCCAAATCGAGGTTACCGTGAATGGGGTGGGCGAGCGTACAGGCAATTGCGCACTGGAGGAGCTGGTCATGGCTCTATCTACTCGGGGTGACATGCTGCGGGCAGAGACGGGCATTACGGCCGAGAAGCTGTATGAAGTATCTCGTCTCGTTAGCGGCGCGATGCATTTTCCGATTGCCTTCAATAAGCCTGTGGTCGGCCGGAACGCCTTCCAGCATGAGTCCGGCATCCACCAGGACGGTCTGCTGAAGGATCGAAGCACCTACGAGATTATGGACCCGGAAAAGCTGGGCATCCCGCGGAGCATGATCGTGCTGGGCAAGCATTCCGGTCGTCATGCGCTGAAAGATCGTCTTGCCCGATACGGTGTCCAGCTCGATGGAGCCGAGATGGAGTCCTTGTACGATACCTTCAAGGAGACGGCTGACCGCCAGAAGGTGGTCAGCGATGATCAGCTGCTGCAGATGGTGAGCAGCACTTTGGGAAAACCGGCCCAAGTATATGAGCTTACCGAGGCGCAGGTCATTTCGGGAACGGGCAGCAGCCGGGTTGCGGCTGTCACGCTGCGACATCTGAGCGAGCAAATGGAAGCCACCTACTCTAGCGTTGCAGACGGTCCGGTGCAAGCCGTTATTTCGGCAATCAGCCAAGGAATTAGCAGCGACATCCGCTTTGGCGATCTGGAACTTCATTCCTTAAGCAGCGGCGAAGATGCGCATGCCGAAGCGGCGGTAACGGTTGAGAAGGCCGGCAAGATCTTCCGCGGCACGGCCGTGCATCAGGATATCGTTATGTCCGCAGGCCTGGCATACGTTGCTGCATGCAACTCGGCGTTGATGTCGGTCTAGAGGCGAGGAAGCTGAACAGGGAACCTTAGCGTCTCCACTTCGATAATTGTTGGCACAAGCGACCTTCCGAACTGCACTGAGGAAGGTCGCTTTTTTCAAAATCTAGCTTAATATAACTGGCTAATAACAAGTGGTAAGTCTATATAGAAGGCTATTATATAAGACATGTAATTCTGTCAAGTTGTGAACAACGTTATCCACATATTCGCCGAAAAATGTGCATAAGCGAGAAAAATGTCGATAAATCGGTCTTTTGCAAGACGCTGAAAAGAGGGGACAGGATTTTCAATTTCTTCGGTGGAAACTGTGGATAATGTGAATAACTTAGTGGATAAAGTTGGATATAGGACCGAAGATGCGCGAATAACAACAAAAAAATGGCCATTTCGGCCATTTCCATGGTAAACTTATGCACCATTATTGGGGATAAGTTTGTGTATAAATGCAAAACTCCATTTGAAACACTTTTGTGAATTTTTTTTAAGTTTCCAGCAATGACTCCCATTCGGCAAAAATATGCTCAAGCTGACTCTTTTTCTCCTCTAACGACTGCTGGCGTTCTTGGAGTGCCATATAATCCTGATAGATCTCCGGCAGCGTCATCTCGGTCTCTAGCTGGGAGATGTCCGATTCCAAAGCGTGAATTTGCTCTTCCAGACTTATGAGCTTGCGCTGACGGTTTCGTTCCTCCCGCTTTGCTTGCTTCTCGGCTTCAAAGGAAACGGCTCCCTGTTTCTCGACGGTAGCTTCGGCTTTCCCTTCCACCTTCAGCGTGTGACGAGCAAACGGCTCGGAAGGTTCGTCATTCATATCGAGAATTTCCTGCTTTTTCTCCGTATAGTCGTCATAATTACCCAGGAAATGTTGAATGCCGTCCGGATGAAGCTCGATGATGCGTTCGGCCATTTTGTTGAGGAAGTAACGGTCATGGGATATGAACAATAAAGTGCCTTCGTAATCCATTAGTGCGGATTCCAGAACCTCTTTTGCAAATAAGTCGAGATGGTTCGTCGGCTCGTCCAAGATGAGCATGTTGGCTTCCAGGAGCATCAGCTTGGCAAGCGAGACGCGTGCTTTTTCCCCACCGCTTAAGGAACTGATCTTCTTGAGCACATCTTCGCCGCTGAAGAGGAAGTTGCCCAGAACGGTGCGGATGCGGGCTTCCTCCATATGCGGATAGGTGCCCCATAGCTCTTCCAGAACGGTATTGCTCGGATTCAGCTCGGATTGCTCTTGATCGTAGTAGCCGATTTTCACTTTTGTTCCCCATTGCAGCGATCCCGCCGTTGGCTTCAATGTACCGATCAGGCATTTAAGGAGCGTCGATTTGCCAACCCCGTTGGGACCGATCAAAGCTACGGTTTCTCCGCGGCTGAGATCAAAGGAAACCTGCCTAAACAATGGTTTGTCCTGCTCGAACGCAAGCGCCAGATCCCGCACATGAAGCACATCCTTGCCTGACATATACTCGGCTTCAAAACAAAAATGTGCTTTCTTCATATCCCCCAGCGGTTTGTCCATCCGTTCCATTTTATCCAGCGCTTTGCGACGGCTCTGCGCCCGCTTGGTCGTAGAGGCCCGGACCAGATTTCGCTGAATGAAGGTCTCCATGCGAGAGATCTCATCCTGCTGCTTCTCGTATTGCTTCAGCTGGGATTCGTATTCCGCTGCCTTCAGCTCAATATACCGGCTGTAGTTGCCCGTATATTTTTTGGAGTGACGGCGTTCGATTTCAACGATGGTCGTCACGAGACGATCCAGGAAATAGCGGTCGTGGGAAACGACAAGCAATGAACCGGAATAGCCTCGTAGATAATCCTCCAGCCAGGTGAGCGTTGCGATATCCAGATGGTTCGTCGGTTCATCCAGCATGAGCAGGTCGGGTGCCTGCAGCAATATTTTTGCAAGGGCCAGCCTTGTCTTCTGCCCGCCGCTTAATGTGGCAATGGAGGTGTCCGGCGAAAAGCTGCCAAATCCCATGCCGTGAAGGACGCTGCGGATACGTGTTTCGATCTCATAACCGCCCTGATCCTTGAACCAGTCCGAACGGATCGCATAACGATCCAGAAGCTCCTGGTATTTCTTCGGATCCTCGCTTGACTTCGGGTCGGCAATTTGTTCCTCCATCTGACGCAGCTCGCGCTCCATCTCCAGAAGGGGAGTGAAGACATCCAGCATTTCGTTCCATATCGACGAATCCGACTGAAGCCCGCTGTTCTGGGCAAGATAACCGACGGTGGTTTCCTTAGCCTTGAAGATTTGCCCCCCATCATAAGACATCTCGCCTGCCAAAATTTTGAGCAGGGTCGATTTCCCGGCTCCATTGACTCCGACAAGGCCGATTCTTTCGCGTTCAAGCACCTGTAGACTGATCCCGTCCAGCACGGGCGTAACTCCGTATAATTTCGTAATGCCATTGGCTTGCAGCAGCATGTTATGTGAAACCTCCATCATTCTATATGTTTGTTCGATTAATTCTTCATTATAAGAAAAACGTCTACCGACGTACACTCACAGAAGACAGACCGTTTTTAGAAGCTATTTTTCTTGCGATATCAGGATGGTCATGCTTTGAAGTCTATACGATTTGATATCTTAAAGTAAGTGTACATGAAAATGACCGAACAATCGACCATGATTGGCGACTTCCTGCATTCTTGGCTAAAGGAAGGAACAGTGGTAAACTAAACTTAATTATAAGCGTGAGAGGAAAGATCACGTGTTGAACCCTGAGGAAGAATTGAAGCGGGTATCCGCAAAAGATGCCCTGCGCAAATTGATGCTATCACGCAGGGATGAATTATCTGAGGAGGAGCGGGCGAAGCGATCACAGCAAGCCTGCGAGTTTGCTTCGGAGGTCATGAAGCGGCTCCGACTTCAGAGCATGATGATTTATGTCCCCTTTCGCTCCGAACTGGATTCCCGGCCGCTGGTTGAATGGGCATGGAAGCAGGGGATTCAGGTTATCGTTCCCCGGAGTTTGCCCCAAGACCGTTCGCTGGAATTGTATAAGCTTCAGGGATGGAATGAGCTGATTCCCGGAGCTTATGGTATTCTGGAGCCTGATCCGCAGCGATCACAGAAATGGATGGATCATAGGCCTGATATCATCTGGGTGCCTGGGCTTGCGTTTGACAGGAAGGGCGGAAGACTTGGATACGGAGGCGGTTATTATGACCGGCTGTCGGACAGGCTTAGTCAAGGAGCACAAGACACCTCTCGTCAGATCGGTGAGCCTTTGTGGGTGGGAATCGGCTACGAGGTTCAGGTCTTGGAGCATGTTCCCATGGAAGAGCATGATAAGGTATTGGACGGTTTGGTTACGGAACGGGGACATACTGTGAAGGCCAGACCTGCAGCGGAGGGATAAGAGATGGAATTGAGTCATTTTAATGGCCAAGGCAGAGCACGAATGGTGGATGTCAGCGATAAGGATGTAACGGCCCGGACAGCGGTAGCAAAGACTACGGTTCGTATGCACCCAGATACGCTGATTCGCATCCATGAGGGGAAGATCGGCAAGGGAGATGTGCTTGCTGTAGCACAGGTTGCGGCTATTATGGCGGCCAAGAACACGTCAAACTGGATTCCGATGTGTCATCCGCTGCCGTTGACCGGCGTGAATGTGGAGTTCAGCGATAATGCTAGAGATGAGTTATATATAGAAACGACCGTGAAGACCACAGGCAAAACCGGCGTTGAAATGGAAGCTTTGACAGCAGCTTCAGCGGCTGCGCTGACGGTCTATGACATGTGCAAAGCCTTGCAAAAAGACATGGTCATCGGCCCGACCTACCTGGTAAGCAAAACCGGTGGGAAGAGCGGGGATTACATACAAGAAACAACATAGCATTGCATAGAGACAGGAGATTCGAACGAGTGGAAGGGAGAGAGGGCAGATGGTGTGGAAAACGGCGATCCTAACGGCGAGCGATAAAGGTTCGCGGGGGGAACGCGAGGATACGAGCGCTCAAGTGATCCGGGAATTGGTGGAGGAAGAGCTGAGCGGAGAAATTATTGAATACCGGATCGTACCGGACGAGCCGGATGAAATTATCGCGGCATTGATCGAACTGACGGATTATTATCAAGTGGATCTCGTGCTCACGACAGGCGGAACGGAGCTGGCGGTCCGCGATGTTACCCCGGAGGCAACCAAGCGGGTCATCGAACGGGAAGTGCCCGGCATCGTAGAAGCGATGCGTGCTACCGTCATGCAGAAGAATCGGAGCGCGATGCTGTTCCGGGGCGTATGCGGCGTCCGCGGCCGTACCTTGATTGTCAATCTTCCGGGCTCGCCCAAAGGCGTGCACGAGAATCTGGCGGCGGTCATGGATCAGCTTCCGGAGGCACTGCTAATGGTAACGGGCCAGTATCGGGAGCAGCTCTAAAGGCCACCCTATTAGATAATTATGTAAATAATCTGTCACGATTCTAGACTGTATATGTGATTTACATTATGGTATGATGACGGTATATGAGCTTGTTTCAACTGCTGTAGTCGGATTATGGTCTTTAGTTAACACCTGTTGTAGTGCAAGGCGTGACGGATTTAGATCATCCTGAGGTCCTTTAAAGGCATTAAGCAGGACAAGGAGGAGAATAGATATGAGTACAATTGGAGTGCCGGGTATTATTTTGCTCGTCATTTTGGCGCTACTCTTGTTCGGACCGAACAAGCTTCCTGAACTGGGACGTGCGGTCGGAAGAACATTCCGTGAGTTTAAGGATGGTGCGCGCGAGATTATTGCTGACGATGCACCGGCGAAGAAGAAAGAAGAGGCTCCCCAGCAAGCCGTTGCCGCTGAGCCAACCAAGGTTGAGGATAAGCGTCTTCCGGAATAATGCAAGGTTTGAAGTCCCTTCCTTCGGGAGGGATTTTGTTTTGTCAGGGTCACATATAGGGTGGTGGTTAACATGTCGGAGCAAGTGAAAGATATGGCGCTTGTAGAGCATTTGGGCGAGCTTCGCAAACGAATTATAGTCGTGCTCGTGGTATTCGTAGCGGGGCTGATCGGGGGGCTTTTTGTTGCGGAGCCGATCTATCATTATTTGACGGCAGCGGAAGAAGCCAAGAACTTTGAACTGCATGCGTTCTCCTTCTGGGATGGTATCGGGATTTACATGAAAATCGCTGCCATTTTCTCGCTTGTCATTTCCGTTCCGCTGATCTTCTATCAGCTGTGGGCGTTTGTCAAGCCGGGACTTCGCAAAGAAGAGCAGAAAGCGGCCATTCGTTACGTACCGTATGCGTTTCTTCTGTTCATCGTGGGGATAACGTTCGGATATTACGTCGTGTTTCCGATGACGTTGTCGTTTACTACAACGATTACCCAGAGCATGGGGCTCGAGGAAACCTACGGAATTACCAATTACTTAAATTTCATGTTTAATCTTGTATTGCCGCTGGCCTTGCTGTTTGAGCTGCCGCTTGTGGTGATGTTCTTAACGAGAATTCGCATTCTGAATCCGCTGCGGCTTAAGAAAATGCGCAAAGTGTCTTATTTCGCGCTTGCGTTCATTGCGGCTTTCATTACGCCGCCCGACTTCATATCGGATATCCTGGTTACGATTCCGCTGCTGCTGCTGTACGAATTCAGCTTATTTCTGTCTTCCGTAGTCTACCGCAAGCAATTAGAGGCGGACATGGAACAGGACAAGCGGTACTTACAGGTAGATGAAGAGGATTGATAGTGATGACAATTGTTTTGCAACATACGAGCGCATGAGAAAAAGAACAACCCGCATAACCTCACTCCACGGGAGCATGGTTTGCGGGTTGTTTTTTTGTTCAAGAATCGAATGGTTAAAAATCAATTTCATAAGTGCATTAGCTCCCGGTCGCATGGGAATCATTTCATAACGTCCTAACTTTCATCTTGAGCATATCTCGCCAGCGCCTTACTTTCGCCCTGTTGAAATATGAACGCTTGGAAGACAATAAGGATATTGGACATCACACGGCCAATACAGAAGGAGAGATTCCGGATATGAATATAACGGAAGAAATGAAATTGATGATACAGCAAGAACTTGAGCGGATTGAGCGGGAGGAAGGGATTCTTATCCTGTATGCATGCGAATCAGGCAGCAGGGCCTGGGGCTTCCCGTCGACAGACAGCGATTATGACGTAAGGTTTATCTATATCAGACCCGTGGAGTGGTATTTGTCCATCTTCGACAAGCGAGATGTGATTGAGCGGCCGATCAGCGACAGGCTGGATATGAGCGGTTGGGATTTGAAAAAAGCACTGGGGCTTTTTCGCAAGTCGAATCCACCCCTGCTCGAGTGGTTGGAGTCCCCCATCAAGTATAAGGAGACGCTTGGCATCGCCCAGCAAATCCGCAGCATATCTCCGCTTGCCTTCTCAACTAAATCTTGCATGCACCACTACCTGAACATGGCCAAAGGCAATTACCGGATGTATTTGCAAGGGGGAGACGTAAAGATCAAAAAGTATTTCTATGTACTGCGTCCGATCCTGGCATGCGACTGGATTCAGACCTACAACGAGATGCCTCCCATGGAATTCGAGCTGCTTACGGATCGCCTATTAGATCAGGGAAGTGCACTGAAACAGGAGATCAATCAGTTGCTTCTTCGCAAACGTTCGGGCGAAGAGATGGATGATAAACCGAAACTTCCCATCATTAACGCATTCATCGAAGAGAAATTGAACGAATATGATCAGCTAGTCAAGGATAAGAAGCACCAAGACACGAATCTGGATCAAAGGCTGGATGCTTTGTTTCGGAACGCGCTGGTTGAAGGATGGGGAACCGGCGGACCGCGGTCATTCACAGTTTGACGAAAGGGGAGCGTCATTTGGTATTCAGCCGTACAGTGTTCCTTAAGACTCAGGCATATTTTGGCTGGTCATGGATACAATGGAGTAGGGGGTTTAGGGACAACCCTGAGCAGAGTCCGATTTGCAAAAAAAATGATCAAAAAATCATGCAAAGGACTTGAAATTTTAAGACAACTTGAGTATCATAAAATTGGTTGTTAGCACTGAGGGTTGTCGAGTGCTAATACATAAAGCTTTGAAAAAAGCATCACAACATATTTAAAGGAGGCTATTTTTTCATGATCAGACCTTTAGGTGAACGCGTATTGGTAGAACCGATCGAACAAGAAGAAACTACGGCATTCGGGATTGTACTTCCTGACTCTGCTAAAGAAAAGCCGCAAGAAGGTAAAGTTATTGCTGTAGGCAGTGGCTCCCTGAAAGACGGCGCACGTGTACCTTTGGAAGTTAAAGAAGGCGACCGCGTCATTTTCTCCAAATACGCTGGAACAGAAATCAAATACGAAGGTAAAGAATATTTGATTATGAAAGAAAGCGACATCCACGCGATCTTAGGCTAATGAACGCCTGAATATATCTTTGTTTCACGATTTCATAATCCACTAGGGAGGTATGTAATACCATGGCAAAAGACATTAAGTTCAGTGAAGACGCCCGTCGCGCAATGCTTCGCGGTGTAGACGCTTTGGCAAATGCAGTTAAAGTAACACTCGGACCGAAAGGCCGTAACGTGGTTCTTGAGAAGAAATTCGGAAGTCCGCTCATCACGAATGACGGTGTAACCATCGCTAAAGAAATCGAGCTGGAAGATGCATTCGAGAACATGGGTGCTCAGCTTGTTAAAGAAGTAGCTACCAAAACCAACGATGTTGCCGGTGACGGTACAACAACGGCAACGGTTCTGGCTCAAGCTATGATCCGTGAAGGTCTGAAGAACGTAACAGCTGGCGCAAACCCAATGATCATCCGTAAGGGTATCGACAAAGCGGTTAGAGCAGCTGTGGCTGAACTTCAAAACATCGCGAAAGAAGTTAAAAACCACCAGGAAATCGCTCAAGTCGCTTCCGTATCTGCAGCTGACGAAGAAGTAGGTCAACTAATTGCAGAAGCTATGGATAAAGTGGGCAAAGACGGCGTCATCACCGTTGAAGAATCCCGCGGCTTCTTGACGGAGCTGGAAGTTGTAGAAGGTATGCAATTCGACCGCGGCTACATCTCTCCATACATGATTACTGATACGGATAAAATGGAAGCTGTTCTTGAGAATCCATACATCCTGATCACCGATAAAAAAGTAACCAACACGCAAGAGATCCTGCCGATCCTTGAAAAAATCGTGCAGCAAGGCAAACCGCTCGTTCTGATCGCGGAAGACATCGAAGGCGAAGCGCAAGCGATGCTGATCGTGAACAAACTGCGCGGTACGTTTAACGCTGTTGCTGTTAAAGCTCCTGGCTTCGGTGACCGTCGTAAAGCCATGCTGCAAGACATCGCTGCATTGACTGGCGGCCAAGTGATTACGGAAGAGCTCGGTCTCGACCTGAAAACAGCTTCCATCGATCAATTGGGTACCGCTCGTCAAGTGCGCGTAACCAAAGAGAACACCATCATCGTGGATGGCGCCGGCAACAAAGAAGACATCGATGCTCGCGTGAAGCAAATCCGCAACCAATTGGAAGAAACCACTTCCGATTTCGACAAAGAAAAATTGCAAGAGCGTCTGGCTAAATTGGCTGGTGGCGTAGCTGTGGTCAAAGTCGGTGCGGCTACTGAAACAGAACTGAAAGAACGCAAACTGCGCATCGAAGATGCCCTCAACGCAACCCGCGCTGCGGTTGAAGAAGGTATGGTATCCGGTGGTGGTACAGCGCTCGTTAACGTATACAACGCTGTTGCTGCTGTTCAAGTAGAAGGCGACGAGAAAACAGGCGTGAACATCGTTCTGCGCGCTCTGGAAGAGCCAATCCGCACGATTGCAGCAAACGCTGGCAAAGAAGGTTCCGTTATCGTTGAGCGTCTGAAAAAAGAAGAGATCGGTATCGGCTACAACGCCGCTACAGATACTTGGGTGAACATGTTCGAAGCAGGTATCGTTGACCCTGCGAAAGTAACGCGTTCCGCTCTTCAAAACGCAGCTTCCGTTGCGGCTATGTTCCTGACAACTGAAGCGGTTATCGCTGATAAGCCAGAACCAGAAAAACCAGCTATGCCTGACATGGGCGGCATGGGTGGAATGGGTGGCATGATGTAACAAAAGGCCCTTAAAGCCTGTCATATCAATGAAAAAGAGACCTCTAGGGGTCTCTTTTCTTGTATAAGGTCACAAATGTATGACAGCGACAATTACAGAGAAGTGATTTACAAATATATGCCAACTTGATTATACTTAAAAAAGTAAACTGAAGGCATCGGTAAGAAAATCCCTGCTGGCCTATGCTGGCAGGGATTTTTTTGTTTGAAAGGGGGGGAGCAATTGGTATGAAAAAGTTATTCTTGAAATTTGGAACAGCGGTCTTATCCTTGTTATTGGTTTGGTTGGTCCTTAATTATTTTCCGGAGTTAGATGACATTGATGTAAACCAACCAATACCGGGTACCGTTGTCGAATTGGAGTTTCCAGCGGATAGATATCCTGAGACAGCGGATCACATACAAAAGGCCATTGAATCCGGCCATTCCGAAGTTTGTACCATTGATCGAACTGGTGCAGATGATAACCGGAGTTCTTCGCTAAAAGGAATCCCTACAAAAAAAGGATATGATCGGGATGAGTGGCCGATGGCCATGTGTGCCGAAGGCGGGGACGGTGCAAGTGTCGAATACATAGATCCATCTGACAATCGAGGAGCGGGAAGCTGGGTAGGTAACTATTTGGAGGGATACCCGGACGGTACCCAAGTACATTTCATTTTTAGATAGCAAAAAGAACCTACTAGCTATATGCCAGTAGGTTCTTTTTTGCGTCTAGTCGTATCAATCGACTCACATGCTTTATTTCCTCTAATGGTACCCAGACTGGCCCATAAACACTCCGCATCTCTAAGCGATCTGTACAAGCATCAGGTATACCTTGTAATACTGCGCCATCAATAAGGCATATCGTTACGTTTTGCTTCTTCTGTATGGCTATTTTCAGTTCTTTATCCCACATTTGATTGATCACGCACCCATGACTAAAGTAATAATGTCAGTATATCAAAGGTGGGTAAAATTTACTACAATTCATTTGAAAACAAGTAGAGGTTAACTGTAAAAATACTTCGCATTATAGGTAATGCTCCGATATCATCGGTAAGAGACCTCACTGGCTTAGGCTGGTGAGGTTCTTTTTTGTTAAAGCATATTGGCCCTGGCATTGTATGAGATTTTGAATACTTTGTATTGAGATCGTAGAAAAGGAGGAGACCTCATGGGTGAAGTTGGTTACGAAAGTGTTGGAGGATACGGCGGTAAAAACTCAGTCGCGGCGATTCTTGTTCTCTTTATATTGTTGGTAATCATTACTAGTGCCTTTGTATAATATTCCCTGCATGACAAAGACCCTACTGGCTAATGCTGGCAGGGTCTATTTCTTACTAATTTTAGAATACATTAAGATCGTTATTTTACAGGAAGACCAATAATTCTCATTATGTGATTTATATTCGTATTCTGAAGGTAAATAATGCGAGCGAAATCCTAGCCAATCTTTACATAAAGAAAATATTATGTCATATCGAAAAGCACCGGTTAGGGTGCTTTTTGTATTGAATTCGAATAACCGGAGGGGAGTAGGGTGGCAACGAAATTCTGCTCGTGAGATGGAAAAGTCGAAGCAAATTTACATTCAACGAAATCTTCAGATTTTCTTTAGATATTTCCTCGTAAAATCCTTAGATTTTTTCGTTATTATTTTCATGTCGAAAACAAAATGAGGAGCTAATTCATGTTTAGTAATATCATCATACAACTAGTTGAGCAATACGGCTATCTGGCGTTTTTCTTAGCCTTCTCCCTAGGTCCATTTGGAATTCCAGTTCCAAATGAAGTAACTATATTAACTGGCGGGATACTAAGCAACACGGGTGTGTTAGATCCCTGGATAACATATTTCTACATCTCCGTTGGCCTGTTAACAGCATACACAATAGCTTATTTTGCAGGCAGAATTTTAGGCGGAAATATAAGCATAAGACTTCAAAATAATCGCTACTTTCAGAATGCAGATAAGCTTTTTAAGCAACGAGGAGATCTGGCAATGTGTTTTGGAGTATTCATTCCTCTAATTCGGTATATTCTACCTTTCATTGTTGGATTAAGCGGGGTTACATTCAAAAAATTTGCCCTGATATCATATTTTAGTGTTTTGTTTTGGACGGTGACGTTTTTTACTGCTGGGAGATATTTGGGCGGGATTGTATTTTAGATTCACTAAGCTGACTCGGGGAATTATATAATGGGGGAGAACAGATGAATATCAATGAATCATTACTTTTTTTGCAAGGATTTTTCAAAAATCCACAACGAGTAGGAAGCATAATACCTAGTTCTCGATTTTTAGCAGCTAAAATGATTCAGTCTGTACCATGGAATGAGGTAAAGGCAGTCGCGGAGCTCGGGTCAGGTACAGGTGCTATCACACGTTTGATGAAGGCGCAGTTAAACGAATCAACAAAAGTGCTATTATTTGAAAGGGATAAGAAAATGAGAAATAATTTAAAAACAGAATACCCGGATTTCGTCTGTCATTCCAATGCATGCCAATTAGTTAAAAAAATGAATCAAGATGGGATAGGTCAGCTTGACTGTATTATAAGCGGACTACCATTTTTTAATTTCACGAGTGAAATGCGGGAAACTTTATTAAATCAGATTATTGAGGCACTAAAACCAGGAGGGAGGTTTGTCGCTTTTCAATACTCCCTTCAAATGAAAAAAAAATTTGCTGAAGAATTGATAATTGAAAAGATCGAGTTCGTGCCATTCAATTTCCCTCCAGCCTTCGTATATACCTGTCGTAAAAGGGAGACGCTTTGAACATGAAACTACAATTCACTTGATATGTTTACTGAATCTACATCCGGGCTGCATTTATTTAGCGATCATAGTAGCTTCAAATCTCTGAAAAAGGAGGAACATTTAATGAATACAGTACTTGTCGTAGATGACGATTCCGAAATTAGAGATGTCATTCACGTATATTTGCGAAATGAAGGATACCGTGTAATTGAAGCTGCAGATGGTCTGGAAGCGCTGGATATAATAAAAACAACCTCGGTCCAGTTGGTCATCCTGGATGTTATGATGCCTCGAATGGATGGTATTAGTGCCTGCATTAAAATTAGGGGAATATCGGACGCTCCTATTATCATGTTATCAGCTAAAGAAGAAGATATTGATAAAATTACAGGTCTCACTACCGGAGCGGACGATTATATGACAAAGCCCTTTAATCCCTTGGAATTGGTCGCCCGAGTAAAAGCTCAATTGCGGCGACAATCATTAATAGGAAAAGAAGAGCTTAATTCACTAATCCTCATCAAAGATCTTGTTATTGATAAGGCTAAACATACCGTTACATTGAAAGGAAATAACATTTCGCTAACCCCGCTGGAGTTTTCAATTTTAGAATTGCTTGCAAGCCGCCCAGGGCAAGTATTTAGCTCTAACAAGATTTATGAAAGCGTATGGAGAGAGCCGTACGGAAATTCAGATAATACGGTAATGGTTCATATTCGGAATTTACGAGAAAAAATAGAAGCATCTCCAAGAGAGCCCCAATATATTAAAACGGTTTGGGGAGTGGGCTATAAAATTGACTGAACATGGACAAAAGCCAAAAAGAAAAAAAATCCAGGTCAACATCTTAATCAGAATGGTGCTAAGTTTAATAATCGCAATTGCTATAAATGATTTGCTCATTTTATTTTTCTCAAAGGTCGGAAATGAAATGGAATGGAAGTGGCTTCTCAATTTCCTTCCCTATCTTGTTACACCTATGTATATGGCTATCTTTATTATTACTTTTTTAGTTTTAACACGAAGAATTGTTAAAGATCTTATTCATTTGGAACGTGGACTTCAAATTATTTCTGAGGGTGATTTAAATTATCGGGTATCTGTTGATCGACAAGATGAACTCGGGCGGGTCGCATTTAACATTAATCGAATGACTGAACGGTTGCAACGGCAGATTGTTAAGGAGCGTGAAACGGAGAAATCCAAGATGGATATGATCACAGGCATTTCACATGACTTGCGCACACCGCTTACAAGTATTATCGGCTATATTGAGCTTTTAAGAACAGACTCATTTCAAGATAAAGAAGAATATACACGATTTGTTCAAAACACCTATAACAAAGCGATTCACTTGAAGAAGTTGCTTGATGATTTGTTTGAATATACCAGACTCACCTCGTTCGACATCCACTTGGATATAAAGAGAATTGATTTATTTCAACTTTTGGATCAATTGCTATTTGAATTTGAACCGATTGCCCAAGAGAAGGGGATCACTTTCGTAAAAGAGATAGGGAACGCTCCGATTGTAACCCTCATTGACAGTGAGAAAATTGCCAGAGCGATGGACAATCTATTGATGAACGCTCTTAAGTACTCTGTAAAGCCAGGAACCGTCCGTGTTTTAATGAGATCGGATCATCAGCAAATTAAAATTGAGGTTGAAAATAAAGGGAACCCCCTTACACAAGAACAAGAGAATAAACTCTTCGAACGTTTTTATAAAGTCGATCATTCACGAAGTAGCGAAGGCATTCAAACAGGAGCCGGTCTTGGTCTTTCTATTGCAAGAAACATTATTGAATTGCACGGAGGAACCTTAACTCTCAATCATATAAATAACATATTTAAATTTACGCTTACTTTACCTTCCGAAGGCAGTTTGGCTAACCGTAAGGAGTCTGGAGTAGTGAGCGACCATGATATTTAAATTAGTAAAAGTTGCATAGGAACAACACATGGTTTCTGAATTAATGAAAAATAACATGTCATTGCGACTATGAAAAGGCTCCCGAGAGGGAGCTTTTTTATATTACAGTCACATTTTCCGCAAAAGTTTCCTGTTCATAGAAAGGTAGCGGAGCAGACGATAGCATTAAAGGAGTAGCTTTTAGTCGAATTGTTTTTAATGAATAATTAATAAAGACACTGTACAAATTAATTGAATCAGTTATAATGTGATAAAAGCTTGATAAAAAATGGCTGATAAATGGGGTTGAAATATCATTTTATCGATGGATTTGAAAGCGCTTAATGAATGCGGTTTCAAATCAGGAAGTGATATAAAACTCGTGGAAGGGGTTGTTTAATAGGCGATTCATGGACTTTGGAGTACATGGATGGATCCAACAAAGGGGCGTTTGGCAGCAAAGAATGAGTGCGTTGAAAGGAGTTTAAACATGGCTGGTTTAGAACCGATAATTCAGATCGATATGAAAAAGAAGAAGGGCTCCAAACTTCAGTTAATGGCTAAGGAGCTTGTATACAACAAATGGCTTTACATTATGTTTCTACCTGTTTTTATATGGTATTTCATATTTGCCTATTGGCCGATGCATGGCTTGTTAATGGCATTTCAGAAGTACAACGTGGTCAAAGGGATATCCGGAAGCAGCTGGGTCGGGTTCAAATATTTCCAACAATTTTTGGATGACCCCCATTTTTTTAGACTGATCAAAAACACGCTGCTCCTTAATATTTACAGCTTGATTTTCGGATTCCCTGTGCCGATTGTTTTAGCTCTTTGCTTCAATGAAATACGGAATCTCCTGTTCAAAAAAATTGCACAGACGATTAGCTATTTACCGTATTTTATTTCTACGGTTGTTGTATGCGGGATGGCTCTTACCTTCCTTTCGCCGAGTACGGGTATCGTCAATATCCTTTTAAATAAATTTGGGATTGAGAGTATTTTCTTCTTTCAAGATCCGGATTACTTCAGAACGATTTATGTGCTGCTGGGAATTTGGCAGGGAGCTGGGTTTTCCGCCATTATTTATATCGCCGCTCTTTCGGGCATTAGTCCAGATCTGTACGAAGCAGCCAAGATCGATGGGGCGGGCCGGTGGAGCCAGCTCCGTTACATTACATTCCCAAGTCTGGTCCCGACCATTATTATTATGCTGCTGTTAAACCTGGGCACGATTTTAACGGCGGATTTCGGCAAAATCCTGCTGTTGTACAATCCAACGATTTATGACACCGCGGATGTCCTGAATACTTACGTGTACAGAAAAGGACTCATCGACAATAACTACAGCTATGCCACAGCGGTTGGCCTATTCCAGGCTGTAATTGGTTTCATTCTGGTATACGGGGCCAATTACTTGAGCAAAAAGGCAAACCAGACTTCGCTTTGGTAAAAGGGGGAGAGAACATGCTTAAGACCAAAAAAAGAGTGGACGCCAGTGACGCCATTTATTTTGTATTCATCTATCTGTTTATTATCGTCACTTGTATCGTGATGCTCTACCCATTCATTTATATTTTATCCGTTTCTATCAGCGATACGGACAGTGTGATGCGAAATGAAGTGCTTCTCTGGCCAAAAGGAATCAATTTGTCGGCTTATGAGACAGTTTTGAATTACAAGGGAATGATCGTCGCCTATGGAAATACGATTTACTACACGGTGGTGGGAACATTTCTTAGCTTACTGCTTACGACGCTGGCGGCCTATCCACTGTCACGGAAAAATTGGAAGCTGCGCAATTTTGCCGCCATCTTTTTGGCGATTCCATTATGGTTCGGTGGCGGAATGATTCCATTTTATATGGTCATGAGAGATCTTCATTTGCTTAATTCCCGAATGGGTATCTTGCTTTACGCAGCTATTTCTACGTTCTATATCATCATTGTACGCACCTATTTTGAGAGTCTTCCCAAAGAGATCGAGGAATCGGCCAAAATCGACGGTGCCAGCGATATCAGAATATTCCTACAAATGGCGCTACCTCTGTCCAAACCGGTTCTTGCAGCCATCGGCTTGTATTATGCGGTCGGCAAATGGAACTCCTTTTTCTGGGAATTGATATTACTCAGCAAGGAGCAATTTATGCCGGTTCAGGTGTTATTGGTCCGAATAATCCGCGACAGCTCATTCGATAAGGAAATGGAGAAGGCGCTAGTGCAAAGTTCCGGAGTTCTGCCGATCACCATTCAATATGCGGCTATCGTGATTACGGCTCTGCCGATTATTATGGCCTATCCGTTTCTGCAAAAGTATTTCGTGAAAGGGGTGATGATCGGCGCCGTTAAGAGTTAGTAAATTTGAAATAGAGATGTGGTTAAAATCAATAATCCAAAGTGGAGGTCGTAAGAATGAACAGACAATGGAGAAAGAATGGGATATCCTTATTGGTCATTGTAATCATTATGGCTCTTCTGACATCGGCATGCGGAGGCGGAGCGTCAAAGGGAGAATCGTCGCCGTCAGATAATACGAGCGGTGATGAACCGGTGAAATTATCGATCTTTATTGCGAGCCGGGCAACGGATGAAATGTACACCAACGAAACATTGGTATGGAAGGAAATCGGCAAAAAATTTAACGTGGAATTTGACTTTATTACAGGTGATGCCAAAACGATGCGTGACAAATTTCCGCTTATGATTTCTTCCAATGAGTATCCGGATATCGTCGCGGATGCACCTAGCAACTTTAACAAGTACGGTCCGCAGGGCGTGTTCATCCCGCTGAACGATCTGATTAAAGATAAGCCCAATCTGCAAAAATATTTAGTAGACGACAAAATTGCCAAATCCCAGATTGTTAATGCAGACGGCAATATTTACGGAGTTCCGATGTTGTCTGCGGTTCGTACATCCGAAGGCCCCTTGATTCGTCAAGACTGGTTGGATCGCTTGAACCTGCCAGTACCGGAAACGATGGATGATTGGTATAATACTTTGAAAGCGTTCAAAGAGAAGGATGCCAACGGAAACGGTGATCCGAAGGATGAAGTACCGTTTTCTACTGCCGGCACTTTTTATTTGAACTTTGCCGATGCTTGGGGCATTGACCTGAACGAGGATGGCCGCTGGATGGAGGAAAACGGCAAGATGATCTATACGCCAATTGATCCGCGTGCCAAGGAATTTCTAACTACGATGAACCAATGGTACAGTGAAGGATTGTTTGATCAAGAGATACTGTCCAGACAAGATAAAGACTATACTTCGATGGTTTTCAATGATAAAGTCGGTGCAACCAATCATTGGGTTGGATATGTGGCAAGTTTCAATGCAAGACCTGAGGTTGAGAATATTAAAGGATTTAATTTTCAGGTTACGCCACCTCCAGTCATGAACAAAGGCGACAAACCGCTTACGAGCAGGCAGCAGCAAATCGTGGTGCCTGTTGCTTGGGCCATCAGCGGCCAGAACGAGCACGTCGATAAAACGATGGAAATTTTCGAGTATGCTTACAGTGACGAAGGTCAACTGCTATTCAACTTCGGGGTTGAGGGCGACACATATACGAAGGAAGCCGATGGAACGCTCAAATATACCGACAAGATTATGAAAAATCCGGACGGGGCCGCGAAGGCATTAAGTAGAATCGGAGCGCAGCCATGGATCGGTTTCCGTCAAGATGCACGTTATGAGAAAGCGGCTGCGGTGAGCGAGGATGCGGCCAAGCAACTGTTCTATTACGTCGAACAAAACTATTTCCGGGATCCGGTGCCTGCCTTGAAGTATACTGAAGATGATTTTGAGACGAGCACGGAGATCAAAACGCAGATCGATACCTATGTGAATGAGATGATCAGCAAGTTTATTATCGGGCAGGAGCCGTTATCCCAATTTGATGCATTCGTTGAGAAAGTGAGATCCATGCGTTTTGATGAATTGGAAGCGATCCAGAACAAAGCGTATGAGGCGAATAAAGAATTAATGAAGTAATGGATAAGAACAATGGAAACTAGGGGGTTTCTTTTTCTAGAGAACACATTACCCTGGAGAAAGGTACATACATGAAACATATTAGAGGTAACGTATATCTAATGAAAGAAATCAACCGAGCGACCATCTTAAGCTTGCTTCATAGGGAAAAAGCGATGTCGCGTGCGGATATGGCAAAGGTTACGCAACTGAGCGCTACGACCGTGTCCTCTCTGGTGGATGAGCTGATTGCCGAAGGATTCATTGTCGAATCAGGCGAAAAGTCATCGGTTGGTGCGGGGCGCAAGGCCATATCGCTGGAGATTAGCAAAGATAAAGGGTTTGTCATTTCGGTCGGTTTGGGAAACAACACCTTTTACTGCACGCTATCCAATTTCCACAGTGAAATCGTCGCTGAACTTACAGTTCCGGCCGTAAAAGGAAATGACCAGGTTCTGCAGGCGATATTTCACTGTATCAGCGAGATTGTCCGAATTGCGGGAATCAGTGACTTCTCCCAAATCAAAGGAATCGGCATTGCTTCTCCGGGTATTGTTGATGAGGGTAGCGGGACAATATCGTACGCACGTTATCTGAACCTGAAGGATTTTGAGATCATCAGGCTGCTTCAGACCCGTTATTATAATCTGCCTATTTACGTCATGAACGACACCAATGCCGCTGCATTTGCGGAATATTATCTGGAGACGAGTCCTAGCGTTAAGAACGTGTTATATGTATGGATATATGAAGGTGTCGGAGCCCGGTTTATCGTGAATGGCCAGGTCTATTCTGGGTACAAAGGAAGAGCAGGCGAGGTCGCCCTGCTGCATGATAATTGGTTTAACAGTACCTATGTGCTGGAGCAGGCGCGGAAAAGGGCAGCCAAGCATGGCTGCCCTGTACCTCAAACCATTGAAGAAGTTGTACAAGCGTATGAACGCGGGGAAATTTGGATCGAGACGATGATGAATCGAAGCCTGCTGTTTTTGAGCAGGGCGGTTGCGGTCATGATGAATCTGTTTGGCCCACAAAAGACCATTTTGGATGGGTGGTTCATGACATCACCGAAATGCATTCAGAAGATTCACGATCATCTAGCTAAATTTGCGGTGGATGGTTTATATGACTCGAATTGGGTTACCCCGGCGAGTTTAGGCAAAAGAAATTATGTAATCGGCGTAACCACGATGGTTTTGCATCAGCTGTTCAAAGGTAAGATTTCGTTAACTTGACCATTGACTTTACAAGTAAACTGTCCTGAAAGTACCGGTTATCAAATCCGGAACATGATATTTCCAAGGCGGTTCAGTTTATTCGCAAGTTTAAAAAATGAAAAAGAGACCCTGAGGGGTCTCTTTTCTATATATAGAAGCACAGAAGGTCGCGTTTCTGGCATGGGCGGCCCGAATATCGGTATCCGGGGAGCCGCCGTTGGCATCGTTTATTTAAGATTGATCGTTCCGAAAATCAAATTTTTACTTGGATCTCTAAAGGTGATAGAACTAATATCCATATTTTCTGGAAGGTTGAGCGTAACTTGAATAGTTTTTGTCTCACCTTTTAGTAGATTGGTATGGTCATAAGAAGTAGCTGAACTGATCTTCTTGCCACCAATAGTAGCGCTATCAAAAAAATCTAATGCACTCCATGCAAATTGGTTTGTCGGCTCTTCGTTTAGCGTTGCTTCAAATTCAATAACAGCGAACTTGTTTCCTTTATCAGCAATCATACCAGATGTCGATCCAGGTCCAGATGGGATGAAGTTTGTATAGCTTACACTGTTAACTTTTAGTGTCATATCACCTCGAGTAGCGGTTTCATTAAGTTTGAGTGTTAGTGGTGTCTGTGGTGCATTGGTTTGATTGGAATTTACTTGGGGATTTGCTGGTGTTTGTGATCCAGTCTTCAATTCTATTCTCTTAGCCTTGTTATCGAAAGAAGATAACTCAGCGTTTAACATTTCAGCAACCTCACGAACCGGAAGGTAGGTTGTACCTTTGTATATAATTGGATCAGATTTGAGATTTTGCTTTTGCCCATCTACGATAATCGTGAATTTTGATAAAACAGCTTGAATTGTACCGGGTGCTGCAGCTGCAATTGTTGCCGATCCAATCATCATGCCAAGTGCTAGAGTGGTCATAGTTTTAACAAACGATTTCTTCAAGTGATACAACTCCTTTTTTTGTCAAGTATAACACTTATTACGGCAAAATCTGGGTGAAAATTTATAGCAGTTAAACTAACAATTTGCCCACGATTGTGATCAAGTTATCGCAATATAAGTAATATGATCGCATCGGCAAATAACTCTGTTGGCTAAGGCTAACGGGGTTCTTTTAGTATGGTGATCGTCAAGGTGCGCATTGCTCATATCGACTTGGCTTAAATGTCAAAGCAAATTGGAAACCAGTTCCATTGCATCAGAAAATTATGAGATTTGTTGGATATCAATTCCAGGGAATCCAATGAATAATGAAAAGGAATTGAAGAAATTGACAATCTCACAAATATCATTTGCTAATGGAGGTAGGATTGTGTTTAGAAAATATTCACGATTATTGATGGCGTGTTTTGCCGGATTGCTGCTGATGTTCGGATTAATGCCCGGATTAAGCCACGCGGCTACCGATACGGCGCAGTCAACTGTCGAATGGTCCAGGGATTACGGGAGTAACTCCGCAGGGAATGATGTGATCCCGACTTCTGATGGCGGCTATATAGCCGTTGGAGGTATCTTCGAGGCTGGAAAGTATCAAAAGGCTTACATTTTAAAGCTTGATGCAGAGGGCCAGGTTGAATGGGAACAGAAGCCTATGTATCCTACTACGAATAGTATGGCATACCGGGTCATTGAGACGAAGGACGGCGGATATCTCGTAGCCGGTAACACGAATTCAGAAGACGTACCGATTGTTGGTCAGCTGTATATAATCAGACTGGATTCATCGGGCAATGTATTATGGGAGAAGGTACAGAATGATACAATTCATAGTACCCCGACTGCAATTGTCGAAACGGAGGACGGCGATTTTTTTATAGCCGGGAGTGGGTCCGTAGGCTGGGTTGCCTATGAAAAAGCCTATATTTTAAAGATCGATATAAACGGTGAGACGTTGTGGTATAACAAATACAATTATACAGACAGCGTAGAGTTTAACGACCTTATTCCGGCAAATGATGGAGGGTACATTGCCGTTGGCGGCGTAGGCCGGGCGGAATATGAAACGGGAGACCTGGATGCGATGCTGATGGTCAAAATTGATGATCAAGGCAAAGAAGTCTGGTCGAAACAATTCAAGGACCCGGATAGCCGCTGGACTGCATTTTCCATCACTGCTTCGGAAGATGGGGGTTATGTCATTGGCAGTGAAAAACGTATCGACCGCAATCGTGTGAATGCACTTACCAAGTTGGACCTGAACGGACAGGTACAATGGGAAAAAACGTATCGCGACGGGATGAATTCCGAATTTTTTAAACGTCTTGTCCACACAAAAGACGGCTACGCCATGCTGGGAGAACATATTTCTCACAACAGTCTGGATTACAAAAGGCAATACGATGTGCTGAGCGTCGATGGGAACGGCCAGTTTATTAGCAGGGAATTGTTTAAGGGCCCTCCCATCTACCTCGGTGGAAGTGCAGCGGTAACACCTGACGGCGGATTTATTTTTCCGGGAACCGTTGTTCGGGGGGACGTGAAGAAGTTCCAGCTTATGAAGCTGTCGCCTTCAGCGGACAGGCCAGTCGAACGTACGCTGACGGGTATCTCGTTTACGGAAAAGGAAAAGAAATTGAAAGCAGGTACAAGCGTCTTTACCGTGCTTCAAGCGGTTTATTCCGACGGCACAAAGAGCGATTTGTCCAGCGCGGCGGATTATGTATCGGCGGACAGCGCCATCGTGGAAATCGACGCATTGGGCCGGATTACAGGGCACGAGCCGGGGAACAGCTATGTCGAAGCAGCTTACGAAGGTTTCACAGCCAGATTGAGCATTACCGTGTTCCCGGAAGACTCGGATGAATTCGAACCTGTCTCTGGCTATATCAAGCTGGATTCTGACGAGTATTCGCTTGCGGAAGGCACGATGCTCGACTTGAAGGTCATATTGCGTAACTATATTAACCAAAACGAAATCGACATCACAAGGCAAACAACATTCATCAGTGATCATCCGGATATAGCCGAGGTGGATAAGGAAGGAAACCTGATCGGACATAAGCCGGGAAAAACCCAGATCTATGCCCAGTATAAGGGAAGCATCACTTCGGCCAACGTGCTGGTGGTCCGTTCATCCGTTCCGAATGAGAGTGTGCAGTCAGACACCTTAAAGTGAATTCCGCTTGACGATTTTGCAGTGTTTTTGTAATGTATCTCACTGATTCCATACTTCTTTCAATACCGGTAGGAATAATCATCTTAGGACCTGCTTGCTAAGATACTTCTTACCCTCGGTTTCATACGAAGCATTTGGATACATTTGTGTAATGTATGCTGTCAGTTTGACTGGTTCTTTTATAGGATATGTAACAAGCAAAAAAACAGTAAAAAAGTAAACAGGAATTTTTTACTTATAACTCAGTTACATACATTACCGTAAGAATTTTCTTACGAGAGAGCGTGTGCCGATACTCAATCGGCGCACTTTTTTACATTTTGAATCAAAAGAATGAAACAGTTACCTTATTAGGGCCTAATGCTAATGCAACTGTGTTTAGTTACAAGAGAACAACTGGTATTTTTAATGCCTATTATGACTATTCTGTTGCTCAATATGGTTATACTTCGCAGTTCGATTGGGCACGCTCACAATGGTCTGGAATCTCTTCAAAAGAATCGATTGGAAAGTCCAGTAAACAAGATAAAACCACAGATATGTATTTTGTTGATAACATTGCAACAAGTGGAGTATATGGTCAAGTAATTAACTATAAGAACGGCGGCTCCAATACTGTTGACCCCAATGTAGGTAATTGGGATTATTCTGTTGTCATATTATACGACAATAATCTGGCTTCAGATGGCTTGAAAAATGACACCAATATAAAGAATAGTGCCTTACACGAAGTAGGGCATTCACTTGCTTTGGCTCATACCAATATCTCTAACTCAACTGAAAGAGCTTCCTCAGTCATGACTGCAGGAACCGACACATTTAAAAATCGTAATATTACTTCTCCTTCAACCTATGATAAAGGTGAATTAAAGTACAAATGTGGAAATTAAAAAATAGGAGGATTATGAAATGAAGATGTTGCTAAAAAAGAAAAGCATAATTCTTTCACTGGCTTTGGTTATTATCCTTGCAGCAGCTTGTTATTATTATTTTGCCATTTATAATTCTGTTCGCGATGTAAGAACTCACCCAGATTATAAGGGGTACTCAAACGGGAGAAGCACTATTTTCTGATGCCCAGTTGATTGTTATCGGAAGGCCCATTAAGGACTTTGAAGATCGTGAAATGACGATTAGAACACTTGAGAATGATATACCTGTGGATTTTTATACGTTAACCGAGATTGAGGTTGAAAAGGTTTTGAAAGGCTCTGAGGAAGACGCGAGTAACCTGAAAGTAATAGAACCCATTGCTCTGAAGCAAACGCTATCAGGTAAAGAAAAATTAGCAATTGGGATTATACTGAAATGAAGAGCGGCAGCAGTTATATAATATTTATGAAAAAAAATACTTATGGACAATATAGCGTAATTAATTTGCAAGCTGGTAAATTCAATTTGGATGGGACTGATCCAGATGATGTGTATGATGAAAGCGAAAACAAACAAAATATTTTTTCGGAATTGAAAACATCTCAATATTTGCAGTAGAGAGCTTTATGCAACTCGTTCAAATAGGTTAGAAAAAAGTAACCAACCCGAATGCATGGCAAAGATTGATAAGAACTATGTCTTCGAGGGGCCTCATGCAAAAAGAAAAGCCCAAAAATGGGCTTAGGATAAGATAATAGAGCATCTATTAGAAACAAACTATTCCGTCTTCTCAAGCGTGGACACACCGATAAGAACAGAATTCGTGGTTCCGCCACTTACATTCTCAAATGAATAAAATGTTGCCGGCACTCCTCGCATCGTGACATAATCGTCTTGCAGAATATCACCGGTAGAGTGGGCATAAAAACCGATAATGGAGTTATCGTTATCATCTATGATGTGTATTTCGGCAAGGGTAATACCCTCTTCGACTTCATCTTCAATGATATCAACAACGTATCCACTTACCTCGATCATCTGATCCAAATAGGGACTCAGATTTTTGTTGAGGTGGCGGGACGTAATATTTGGATCGACTTCTGCCTTCGCTTTCTTTTGAGCTTTAGGTGTAAGCGCTGGAAACAACTCATAATGCTGAACAAAATAGTTATAGGTGACCTCGTCTAGAGCTCCGTCTTCAATTTCAATTGGGATAACATAAGCCATGATTTCAGCGAAAAGGTTTTTTTCCGTTAATCCTTCGACATTACTGCCAGCGTTAGCATTCGCATCTTCCACCTGATTACTAACTTTAACGATTTCGAACGAGTCCATTATGTTTTGGACACTCGCTTTTCCTCCATTATCGTAGGCTGTCTTGGAATAGGAAATGGAGAGCGTGTAAAGCTCATTGCCGTTTGAGGCAAAATATTGAGTCAAAATGACCTGGGCGTTGGTCTCTCCATGAGTGTATTCAGATTCCAGAATCCCCGCTGCCTTCTTGGGAACGTCGATGTAGTTCAGTTTTTTGAAATCTTGGATTAATGGTCCCCCATCTCCATTGGTTAAACCTTGAACGGCAGCGTTAGCTGCTTCCTCTGGAGTAGCTGACGATTCCTCGATAACGACATTTAAATTATCAACAAAAGCTCCTTGCGGGTTAGGATTTACGAATGCCGCAATGACTTGAGGGATGTTAAGCTCTGCATCCTTCCAAGTCGAAGGGTAGGAAAAGGAAAAATTCTCCCCTTTAAATGATTGAGTCTTGTTAGGTTCTTCATTCTTTTCCTTATTGTCTGAGGCGGTGTTTTTTGCCGCTTCATTTTCCGGGGTTGAAGGGGGGGACGAAGTTTCGGCTGCGTCTTTCCCTGAACTGCATGCAGTCAACATGACCAATAACAACAGGATGAACAGAGCTGATTTTGCCAAGCGTTTCATTTCTTTTTCTCTTTTCTTGAGTCCCTATCGGCTAGGGGATTTGCTTGCACGGAAATTTTCCGCCGCTTGTTGTGAACCTGTTAAAACAGGAATATTATAGAATAGTCTATCAGAACTAGGTATATTTTTCTATATTTAATGAAAAAGTGTACGGATTTTGTAGAATGATAGAGATTAGTGGGGAATATGAACTATTTCTTATGCAGAATAGCCTTTCCCATGTCTCACCATAGTGATCGATGGGGTACTCACAACTTTTTATGTCCTCCTAATGAAGCTTTAAGGTTTCATTAAGCTGCATATCTTATGATGGAATCACCTCTTAACAATAGATTAGGAGCCCCTCTAATTCCGTGGTTAGAGGGGCTTCTCTTGTTTACATACCTTTTTTGCCCATTCGTGGTTTGATTATTGCTATTTTTTTGGGCTATGATAGACTAGTATTTTTTATAGCCATACAAATGTTGTAAAGAGAGTAGGAGAGTTATGGAAGATTTCATCTTGTGGTTGAAGTACTTGCTGTTGGGTATTGTGCAGGGGGTTACGGAGCCGATTCCGGTATCCTCCAGCGGTCATTTGATTGTCGCCCAGAGACTCATGGGCATGGAGCAGAACGGGCTGTCGTTTGAAATTCTGACCAATACGGCATCATTAATTGCGATTGTATTTATCTTTCGCAAAGATTTGCAGAGATTGATCGTGAATGGCCTGAGTTATTTGCGCACACGAAAACCGGAGTATAAATCCGATTTCATGTTTATTCTGTATATTATTGTAGGTACGATTCCGGCCGTCATTATCGGTCTGTTGTTCAAGGATCAGATTGAAGAAATATTTGCCTCTGTACGTACGGTAGGCGTTGCGCTGCTGTTCACGGGGGTCGCTCTTTGGCTGATTCGGAATCTTCGTGGCCGCAAGCTGGACAATGACCTGTCATTCAAGGATGCGCTTATCGTAGGTTTGGCCCAGGCGGTTGCGCTGATCCCGGGTATTAGCCGATCCGGTTCGACCGTCATTACGTCGATCGCTGTGGGGATGAAGCAGGAGACAGCGCTTCGGTTTTCCTTTATGCTGTATATCCCGATAAGTCTCGGCGGCATGGTGCTGGGCGTGTCGGATATCACATCGGATCCCAACTTTTCTTCGTTGCTAATCCCTTATCTGATTGCGTTCATTGCTACATTGATCTGTACCTATTTTGCGATGAAATGGTTCATGAATATCATGGCGCGCGGGAATCTGAAATATTTCGCTTATTATTGCTTTGTTGTCGGTATTTTGCTGCTTGTCTTCTTATAAGAATGGAGAAGGGCTCCCATAAGTTCTTTGAACTTTGGGGGCTTCTTTACATACGTAGGAGAGTGATTATGATGACAAAATGTCCTTTTCGGTCCATCATTACATCGGAGGAGGAGCTTCGGGACCTGTTCGGCGAGTCCAATCATGTGGTCAAACATAAAGTGATTGATCGATTGGATCATCACTGTAAAGATTTTATTGCCAAGAGTCCATTGCTATTTATGTCTACTTCGGACGCATCCGGTTACTGCGATGCTTCGCCGAGGGGAGATGCGCCGGGGTTTGTGCATGTGATGGATGAATCCTGGTTGGTTATTCCGGAACGGCCGGGCAATCGCCGCTTTGATTCACTGCGAAATATTTTGTCCAACCCTAGGGTCGGCATCGTGTTTGTCATACCGGGATTGAAGGAGACCCTACGTGTCAACGGCAGTGCCGTTCTGATCAGGGACGAAAACATTTTGGAGCAGCTCAGCGTACAAGGCAAACGGCCATGGCTTGGCATCGGAGTACGGGTTGAGGAATGTTATATGCACTGCGCAAAAGCCTTCATACGGTCCCAAACATGGAATCCTGATTCCTGGATATCAGGCGAGCAGCTGCCGAATCCGTCCCGGATCATTGCGGATCATGTGAATCAAGATCGTGTGACGGAGGAATCAGTTACTCAAGGATTACGGGACAGCTACGACAAGCGTCTCTATTGATATTCATTTATAATAGGTGTAGCGACATAGGGAAACGATATAAATGACGGTCAGATTGAAGATAAGGGGACCAATAGCTTTGATAACGACCAGAGAACAAATTGTAGACCGATTACATAAAGGAATACAGACGCAGGAGCGACTGATTGGCGTTGCGGCAGGGGCAGGGATCTCAGCAAAATATGCGGTTAAGGGCGGGGCAGATTTGATACTGGCCCTGAATTCGGGCCGTTTTCGGCAGATGGGGCTTGGCTCCCTGGCGGGTTTCATGCCCTACGCGAACGGCAATGAAATGGTGATGGAATTCGGTTCGCGGGAGATTCTTTCGGTGGTCGGTGACATACCGGTGATCTTCGGTCTATGCGGGACAGATCCAACCATTCAGCTTCCCGATTACTTGGCATCCATCCGCGGCAGCGGTTTTGCCGGCATAATCAACTATCCGACTGTGGGAATGATTGATGGACAGTTCGGTGAAGCCCTGGAGGAAGAAGGCATCACCTATTTGCAAGAGGTGGAGGCCATTCGGGCTGCCCATGAGCAGGATATGTTTACGATGGCCTTTGTTTTTACTCCGGAGCAGACGAAGTGGATGCTGGAGGCTGGGGCCGATATTATCTGCGCCCATTTAGGCGTCACGGCAGGCGGGTTGATGGGCACCACGAAAGCATGGTCGCTGGAGAAGGGGGCGGAAATCGCCAGAAACATATTTGAAGTAAGTGACGCTTCGGGCAGGCGGCCGATCAAGCTGGTATATGGCGGCCCCGTCCATACGCCGATCGATGTTCAGTATATGTATGACAATACGTCAGCCATGGGTTACGTGGGCGGTTCGAGCTTTGAACGAACACCGACGGAAGAGGCCATCGTGGATGCCACGCATCGTTTTAAGGCCACGGGCCATCTGAAGCAGGATCGGCAGCTGATGGAGAAGCTCTCGGGGCTCGAAGAGCCGATGGATTATGTTTCCTATGTGAAGGAATATGTTGCCGAGAATTACGCGGACCCCATTTCAATGAACGAGCTGGCAGAGCGTATTCATGTTTCTCGAACGCATCTGAGCGCGCTTTTTAACAGGGAAGTGGGATGCAGCTTTCCGGAATATATAGCTAAATACAGGATTCACAAATCACAGGAGATCATGAAGCACAGCAAACTGTCCCTGGGCAGAATAGCCGAGCTCGTGGGCTACCCTGACTATGTTCATTTCAGCAAAACCTTCAAAAAATACGCGGGAACTTCTCCCCAATCCTACCGTCAGCATCTGAAAGACAAATATACATAAAGATCGTACATCGATACGATCCTTTTTATTTGAAAGCGCTGTATTATGGTCTTGTAGGGATCCTATACCGGACCTGTCAGGACGGGTGCAAGCGATCCTGAGATGAGATATGGAGGAGGTCTGCACGGTGAAGACGGTAGCTATTGCGGGGACATTCGATTCGAAGGGTGCCGAGTTTTCATACGTTAAATCCGTTATCGAGAGCTTGGGGCTAAAGACGTTTATGATCCACAGCGGTGTGTTCGAGCCGATGTTCACGCCGGAAGTATCCAACATCGAAGTTGCAGCGGCAGCTGGTGTGGATATACGTGAGATTGCGGCTCGAAAGGACCGTTCCGCAGGGACTGAAGCATTGGCTCAAGGAATGGAAAAAATCGTACCGAAGCTGTATGCAGAGGGCAAATTTGACGCCATGCTGTCATTTGGCGGCACTGGAGGTACTTCGATCGTCACGGCGGGCATGAGGGCATTGCCGATCGGCGTTCCGAAACTGATGGTGTCCACGGTCGCATCCGGCAATACGGCACCTTATGTGGGGACAAGTGACATTATCATGTTCCCGTCCATCGTGGATGTATCCGGACTGAATTCGTTTTCCACCAAAATATTCACGAACGCGGCACATGCGATTGCCGGTATGGTTCAGTTCGAATCGGCGCCCCCGATGGATAAAAAGCCGCTGATTGCAGCGACGATGTTTGGGGTTACGACCCCGTGCATCGATTATGCCAGGGCGCATCTGGAGTTGCATGGTTATGAAGTGCTAGTATTTCACGCAACAGGTACGGGCGGACAAACGATGGAAAGCCTAATTGAGGCCGGATATATAGACGGTGTGCTGGATTTGACGACAACGGAATGGTGCGATGAGCTGGTGGGAGGCGTTTTGGCGGCTGGTCCGCATCGCCTGGAAGCCGCCGGTCGCTGCAAAGTACCGCAGGTCGTATCAACCGGAGCGCTGGATATGGTCAATTTCGGTCCACATGATACCGTGCCGGAGGCATTCCGGGAACGGAATCTGTACAAGCATAACCCCTCGGTTACGCTGATGCGGACCACGGTTGAGGAGAACCGGCAGCTTGGGGAGTTGATTGCAGACAAATTGAATATGTCGCAAGGACCTACCGTACTGATGCTTCCTTTGCAGGGCGTATCGATGCTCGACGTGGAAGGCGAATCATTCCATGGACCGGAAGAGGATAAGATGCTGTTTGACACGTTAAGACAACGCATAGACCGTAAAACCGTTGAATTGATCGAGATGAATACCGACATCAATGATCAAGCTTTTGCGGTGGCTGCGGCCGATAAGCTGATGGAATTGATGAAACGGCAATAAGTTTGGCGCAGGTTACACACCCACACTATTCACACTGAAGGAGGACATGATCATGGCAATGACAGCAAGAGCAGAAGTGTTAGCAAAATTAAAAGCGGAAGTAGCAGCGGGTAAAGTATTATTGGGAGCGGGAGCAGGGACAGGCATCTCGGCCAAGAGTGCCGAAGCCGGTGGTGTGGACTTGATTATTATATACAATTCGGGGCGTTACCGGATGGCTGGGCGCGGCTCGCTCGCCGGACTGATGGCTTACGGAGATGCGAACCAGATTGTGGTGGACATGGGAAACGAGGTGCTGCCGGTCGTGAAGCATACGCCAGTATTGGCGGGTGTTTGTGGCACGGATCCGTTCCGGATCATGGATATTTTCCTCAAGCAGCTTAAGGAGCAAGGATTTGCCGGTGTGCAGAACTTTCCCACGGTTGGCTTGATTGACGGCGTATTCCGGGCGAATCTGGAAGAGACGGGTATGGGATATGATCTGGAGGTTGAGATGATCCGGAAGGCGCATGAGCTGGATATGCTGACTACTCCGTATGTGTTTGATGTCGATCAAGCGAAGAAGATGGCTGAAGCCGGAGCTGATGTCCTGGTTGCCCATATGGGCCTTACCACCAAAGGAACCATAGGTGCGAAAACAGCATTGACACTCGACGATTGCGTTGAAAAGATTCAAGCGATCTGTGATGCCGGTAAAGCCATTAACCCGGACATTATGATTCTGTGCCATGGTGGTCCGATTGCAGAACCTGAGGATGCGGCGTATGTATTGTCCAGAACCAAGGGAGTCGAGGGATTCTTCGGAGCTTCCAGCATCGAGCGTTTTGCCACCGAGGTCGGCATTAAGCAGCAGACAGAGGCATTCAAGAATATCTCGAAATAAATAGGTAGCCTGATACAGAATGATCGGAATCATATGGAATGAAAAGGACTCCCGGGAAGGGAGTCTTTTTTGGTGTACGGTGGGAAGGTAATTGGACTGATCGGGCTAAACTTGCATGTGGTTCCGAAAACGAGGCGTAAACAACCCATTTAGCATCCGGCGACGTGACCTGCGGTTTCGCTTAATCATCATCCTTGTGCTTGCTCTTGGATGCAGCTATAGCAAAGGCAATAATAATTATTGGAATGAAGATAAACCAAGGGATCGTAATTGTCGTCCCCAATAACAGGGCAAGCAGCAATAATACCACCATGCCAATGATCAAGTACAGGCAGCCTCTGCCGAACGTCTCCATCATCCATCAGCTCCTTTTGACAAGGATGACGTTATGGACAAGGTCTAAGTTTCACGAATCATGATAAAAAGGCAGAAGCCTTGCCCTTGCCATCACGCCCTTGCGGTCACGCTGACAATGAATGAAGGTTTCCACCCAACCTCAGTGTAAAGTATGAAAAGCATACCAGATCAAGTCTTCTTTTTATCGTTGTTCATCTTTTATTCATCTTGTAATCCTTCAGCGCGCTGAGATTAGCTCTGGAATTTCCAAGGGACGGTTTCTGATTGTTAATACAACTGCCTTTTGCTACCGGGTTGCCTCCCTTTGAATAGGGAAAGCAATCATGATAGTATCAGGAAGGAACCAGTGGATGAAGGGGGCTTGAAGAGTGGCTAATATTAAAGAGATTGCCAAGCTGGCAGGCGTTTCGGTGTCAACGGTATCCCGGGTGCTGAACAATCATCCCTATGTCAGAGAAGATAAGCGGACACGCGTGTTGGAGACCATGAAACAGCTGAAATACGCCCGGAATATGAATGCGGTCCATCTGATTACAGGGAAAACGATGAATATTGCTATCATGCTGCCGTTTATTAATCATGCCTACTTCTCCTTGCTGATGGAGGGAGCTGGACAAGAAGCGCTTGCCGCTAGCTATCGCCTGATCCTGTGCCAAACCGGGTATGCGCCGGATAAGGAAGTGGAAGTGCTGGAGATGCTGCGTAACCGCGAGATTGACGGCATCATTATTTTATCGTCGGCCGTGACTCCAAAACAGATCGAAGCCTACTGCGCTTACGGACCGATCGTATGCTGTCAGGATGCGGGCGAACGATTATTTTCTTCTATATATATAAACCATGCGGAGGCATTTCGCAGTGCCATGCAATATTTGATAAAGCGGGGACATCGACGCATCGGCTTCACGGTGGGAAGACTGGACAGTCCGAGCACGAGAGCGCGCCAAGTGGCGTATGAAGAAGTGCTTAAGGAGATCGGAGAGCCTTACCGACAGGAATGGATATTGGATGGCTGTATCGATCTGGAAGACGGTGCGGCGATCATGGATCGGCTGTCCGCTATGGAGGAACGTCCAAGTAGTTTGCTGGTAACGGGTGACCATGTGGCCGCCGGATTGATCTATGAAGCCGAGAAGAGAGGACTGTCCATTCCGCAAGAGCTCGCTGTCATCGGATTCGACAACCAGCCGATCGGTAAAATGCTGGGTCTCACCACGATTGATAACCGACTGTTTGATATGGGCTCCGAGGCCTTCAAGATGCTGTATGCGCATATTCAAGGGGAGCAGGAAGAGCCGATTCGCAAGGAGCTTGCCTTCGAGCTGATCGAACGTTCATCGGTATAATGGCTGCATAGCCAAGTTCTAACAAACGGATTACAAAGTTCGACAATTATGATATTCTTATTTATGCAAGTTCCATGTTTCACAACGTTAACGTCTGCAGCTGTCTGCAGGCGTTCTATTCTGTATTATAGAAGGAAAGGAGCATAACCAAGTGGATGCCCTTGAACAGTTTAAAAAAGCTTCCCGAATCAAAGTAATTCCTGTTATGCTGATTCCGGTTGCTTTGGGAGCACTCGGGGCTTATGTATGGACAGGTGAAGTTCATTTAGGCCTCTTTTTATTGACCTTGATCGGGAGCGGCGCTGCCCATCTGTTCTCCAATATGGTGAACGATTTGTGGGACTATAAGAACGGAACGGATACGGAAGCGCAGGAGCATGTGGATGCGATCTCCACGAACTCCGGATTTCTTACGAAGGGCGTCTGGTCGCTCCGTAAATTCGAAATCGTTACCTGGACGTTATTCGGGATTGCGGCGCTGAGCGGCATTATCCTCAGTTTGATCAGCGGCTGGTGGGCCTTCATCTTCGGCGGACTTGGCGGGCTGATCGCTTATTTCTATGTCGCACCGCCAATTCAATTCGGATATCGCGGCAAGGGTTTCAGCGAGATTGCGATTCTGCTATCCTTTGGTATTTTGCCGGTGATGGGCGCATACTACGTTCAAACCTCACATATGGATGTCCGGGCGCTGCTGCTGTCACTGCCCATCGGGCTGCTGACAACGCTGATTTTGTTTAATCATCACTTTTTGCATTGGCAGGCGGACCGTCAGGCCGGAAAGAAGAGCCTGGTTGTGGTATGGGGTGAAAAAAGAGCGCTGAGCTTCTCGAGAGTTCTGCTGCTGCTGGCCTGCTTGTCTTTGATCGCCTGCGTATTGGCCGGGGGGCTTCCGCCTTACGCATTAATTGCACTGCTTACGATGATTCCGTTGTATCTTGTCTATGGAAGACTGAAGGACAGCAACCGTTCCGAAGCGTATTTACCGCTGATGGGCGCCTCAACGATGACGACCATGCGCTGCGGCGGCGTGCTGATCCTGTCATTGCTCATCCAGGGAATCATTCAGACTTTGTAAGGAAGAAGGGGAATTAGATGGAACAACAACGCGTTTTTGGTGATTTTCAATCTATCCTGTCCGAGACCGGGACTTGGAAGATCGGCGGTTTCCCGCTGCCGGACGGTTCATTCTGGGAATATCGCGAGCCGAATGCGGTCGTGATCGTCCGCAACGGCATCCTGTACGTGCGCGCGCCGCTGAGCCGCCAGAATGATCAGATCCAAATTCTCGATAATGCCAAGCATATGTATTATTCCAACGAAGAGGTGGAAGTGCCGGAATCCGGCGAGGTCACGTTCGAGCTGCAAATTCGGGCGCGCACCCAAGGTACGGTTCCCGGCGACTTGTATGACGGCTACGTATCTTTGAATCTGCTTGATTTCAGCACGGGCGCAGCACTGGACTTTTTTGCTTCGAATGACAAGTATGCCAGCGTGTATGCCGTTCTGCCGTTCCCGGGTGTGCAGGTGCCGGAATCGGACAAGACCCGTTACTTCTGCATTTTTAAAGAGGAAGATACACACTTCACGCCGCGGGAATTCAACACATATAAAATCACGTATAACCGTGCCGAGGACGAAGCGATCTTCTATGTGAACGGTGAAGAGATCCGCCGGGAGAAGAACATCCCGATCAAGTTCAACAAATTCACTATCGCGCTTGGCATCATGACCGAAAAAGACCTTACGCCGCAGGGCAGCGTATCCGTGCATGGACAAACCGTCATTGCCGAATACTCTCCCGTAACGGTTACGATAAAAGAGTAGCACTTATATAGTAGAATTAAGACGGTCATGCTCATTGATGTGGGCATGATCTTTTTTTTGTGAGAGAAGGACGAGCTGCAGTAGTGCTCGTGCAATGTTACGAGGCCGTATCAGGGAAGGCTGCAAGCCCCCGAAAGGCCAAGGAAGCTAGGCCGACAAGCCTGTGAGTTCCAAGAATTCACAGCATGCCCGGCAATCCGGGTGTGGAAAGATCGGAGCCAGCCAAGAGTAGAGGATGTATCAGTGAGGAAAGCAAGCCGACAGGCTTGCTTGATTAAGAGGGACTGCACCGGGCACCAGTAGCCCCTACAAGCTGCGCCGGCAAGCCTGTGAGTCCCAAGGGGAGTCACAGCATGTCCGGCAATCCGGGTGTGGAAAGATTGGAGCCAGCCAAGAGTAGAGGATGTATCGGTGAGGAAAGCAAGCCGACAGGCTTGCTTGATTAAGAGGGATTGCACTGGGCACCAGCAACCCCTACAAGCTGCGCCGGCAAGCCTGTGAGTCCCCAAGGGGATTCACAGCAGGACCGGCAATCCGGGTGTGGTGTTATAAGCTAGCTGACCGTGTTGAACGGGTCAGCTTAGCCCCTCCCCCGCCCAGCCCCCAAAAGGCCATCCCTGATGAAAGGGATGGCTATCTTTTGGTGGGTGGAAAGATTGGAGGCCAGCACAGAATAGAGGATGTATCGGTGGAGGAGACCTGGCGTTCGCCTTTGAAACCGGGAAAATACCGCAAGAATATCATCCTGTTTTCCTGGTTTCAACAGCGACCGGAGCGGATACATCCTCCTCAGAACAGAGGCCGACAATCTTGATCACCAAAAAAGAAAAGCCACCCCATATACCATAGGATGGCTTTAACCATTTTATTTCAAATCTTCGATCGAATTTGCCTCCACGTAAGATGGAACCACCAGGCCGGTTTTTACGCCTTCCATGTTAGCGCCAAGGTCTTCGACTTGGTCCTTGAACTTATCCCAATAGTCGGCATGCGTCAATGGAAGCCATGCTGCTACGGTTGCATCCACGTCGCCATTGGCAACGCCGGTCCACATTGGGCCTGCTTCTACTTGAAGCGCGTCAACTTTGTATCCGAGCTTCTCTTCCATGATCACTTTCAGCAGGTTGGTGCTGGCAATCTCCGAATCCCAGGCTACATAACTGAACTTGAAGCTTTTACCGTCAACCGGCTGAACGCCTTCAAGCCAGGCATCCACTTTCTCTGCGTTGCTGTCTGCCCATTCTTTAGCGGCAGCCTCAGGGTCTTGGCCTTCTTGGATTGCCGTCATAATCTGACCCATATCGTCGGATGTCCACTTGAAATTGCTCAGGAACTTGTAAGCTTCCGGATGATCTTCTTTCAGTCCAAGACGGACAACGGTGTGGATCTCTTCCGCTTCACCGAATACTTTCTTCGGATCTTCCAGATACTTCAGGTCATATTTGGCAAACATCCAGTGCGGTGTCCAACCGGTAATAATGATGGGATCTTCGTTCTTGATGGCTTTGTTAAGGGTTGCGGTCATGGCAGCACCGGAGCCTTCGATCAGTTTCCAGTCGGTCAATCCATATTCATCAATCGCTGCAGCCGCAGCTTTCATAATACCTGCACCTGGATCAATACCGATGATTTCATGTTTCACTTGGTCGCCGAGGGAAGCAGTAGCACCGCCGTCAGTCCCTTTGTCCGTTGTTCCATCCGTGCCGCCGTTTCCGCCCTGTCCGCAAGCAGACAGAACCAGAATAGCAGCCAAGCTTAGCAGCAACCAAAACTTTTGTTTCTTCAAAATTAAGCACCCCTTTTTTTCGTTTTAAATATATTTTGTGTAAAGCGGTCGAGGACAATCGCCAAAATGACGACAGCCAAGCCAGCTTCAAACCCTTTACCAATTTGCAGCTGAGTTACGGCCCGGTAGACCTCGGCACCGATACCTTGGGCACCGATCATCGAAGCAATAACGACCATTGACAAGGACAGCATGATGGTCTGGTTAATGCCGGCCATCAAGGTCGGCATGGCCAGCGGAAGCTGAACCTTGAACAATTTCTGCCCGGAAGTCGAACCGAATGCATCTGCAGCCTCCGTCAGTTCACCTGATACTTGCATAATGCCAAGGCGGGTCAGGCGAATCGTTGGCGGAATGGCGAAGATAACCGAAGCGATAACCCCTGGAACTACGCCCAAGCTGAAGAATGTGACGGCAGGGAGCAAGTATACAAACGCCGGCATGGTTTGCATAAAGTCGAGAACCGGTATGATCACGCGGGATGCCGACTTGCTGTAGGCCGCCCATATACCCAGAGGAACACCCAGTATAACGGAGATCAAGGCTGCCGTGATAACCAGACTGAGCGTGCTCATGGTCTGTGACCAATAGCCCAAGTTATCGATGAGCAGAAAACCGATGGCTGTAAACAAAGTCAACGGCAGACGGCCTAATAGGTAGGCAATGACAGCCAGGATGACAATGAACAGGTACGGATGAGGAAGCATGAACAAATCCGTAAACAGCTGCACAACGTTTTTGATAATGAAGGAGATGGCGTCAAAGAAACCGGAGAAGACGTCTCCCATCCATTCGACCAAGGAATCAACCCAGCTTGCGAGAGGGATCTTAGGCATCTTGCGTCACCTCCTCGCTCTTGCTTTCTCCGGCCAGGGCACCAAGAACAGCACCGCGGACGATAACGCCCATCAACCTGCCGGTCTCATCCACAACGGCCAATGGCACTTTAGCCATACTCGTAATTTCAAACAATTCATTCAGCAATGTATCGGGTCCAACACTCGGACCGTCTGTGATGAGAATATCCTCAAGCTTGCGGTTATTCTTCATGGCATCGGATGCATCTTCGGCCGTAATGACGCCAAGCAGCTTCTTGGAACGGTCAATGACGAACAGATTCGAAATCCCCCGTTCACGCATCAGCTCAAGCGCCACGCGAGGTCCACGATCCATCGTAATGGTCTCCGGACGGCGCATAACCCGTGATGCGGTAAGCACCTTGGACAGATCCACATCTTCCACGAACCGCTCAACATAATCGTTGGCAGGCTGGGTCAAGATTTCTTCCGGCGTTCCGATCTGTACAATCGAACCGTCCTTCATCAAGGCAATGCGGTCGCCGATCCGAAGAGCTTCGTCCAGGTCATGAGTAATGAACACGATGGTTTTTTTCATTTTGTCCTGAAGTTCGATCAATTCGTCCTGCATGTCTCGGCGGATGAGCGGATCCAGTGCGCTGAAAGCCTCATCCATCAACAGAATCTCCGGATCATTGGCGAGTGCACGGGCAAGCCCGACACGCTGCTGCATGCCGCCGCTAAGCTGATCGGGCATTTTTTCCTCCCAGCCTTTCAAACCTACAAGCTCGAGCGACTTCATGGCCGCTTCGTGCCGCTTGCTTTTGTCTATCTTTTGAATTTCCAATCCGTATTCCACATTCTCTACAACCGAGCGATGAGGGAACAAGGCGAATTTCTGGAACACCATGCTGATTTTTTTGCGACGTACATCACGCAGCTGTTCCTTGTTCATTTTTCGGAGATCCTTACCGTGAATCAATATTTCGCCCGATGTTGGTTCAATCAACCGATTTAGCAAACGGACCAATGTAGATTTACCGCTGCCTGACAACCCCATGATGACAAAAATCTCGCCCTCGTGGATATCGAAGCTGACACGGTTAACGCCAACCGTTATATTTTTTTCTTTCGCAATTCGCGCTTTACTCCAGCCTTGCTCAAGCAATTGAATCCCTTGTTCCGGATTCGCGCCGAACAATTTGCTGACTTTGTTAACTTGCAGAATAGCCAAAAGTACTCCTCCTTTTTATTGTATAGAGACGCGTCCATTTGACCGAGTCTTCTTATTCCTGTCGTCTCGTAAACCCATGTCACCCATTGTAACAACCGATACGTAAAGTATCAAACGTTATATCCGTACGTAAAGTACGTACAGTAAAAACTGTACAAAGTTATCCTTTGAAATGCTCCCATATGCTCCGATATCCTCTAGAGCGATCTTCTTTACTTTTAAAATAGCTTTCCCTACAATAGATCAGAGAATGTGTGTGGATCAGAGCTTGTTTAAATTTCATGGAGATCGTTCACACTACACTTCGAGTCCACCTAGTTTTGTTATATTGACATGACTTCTTGGATGGTTACAGATAGAGGAGGCTGCAAGCATGGGCTTGTACCATTTAGATGATGAACGGCAGGCAGCCGTGCATAAGATTCGTAAGCGTGTCATTGAAAATATTGGACGGAATATGGATTTGTACGGCATTCCACTCTCAACGGGACATTTATACGGATTGCTTTATTTTGCGGATAAACCGATGAACCTCGATGAAATGGGACAGGAAATGAAGATGAGCAAGACCAGCATGAGTACAGGCGTGCGGACGCTGCTCGATTATAAAATGGTAAACAAGGTGTGGGAGAAGGGTTCCCGCAAGGATTTGTATGAAGTGGAGTATGACTGGTACCAGAGCTTCGTGGATTTCTTTGATATTAAATGGAGAAAATCGGTGGAGAGCAACATACTGGTCCTGCGCAAAGCGCTGGACGAAACGGAGAAGCTCCGTAAAGCACATGAAGATGACGAAGAACTGACAGCGGTGCTGCAAGAGGATCAGGCAAAGATGCGTGAGGCCGTTGCTTATTATAAATGGCTGGAACGCTTGATTGATACTTTTGTGGATGGCGATATCTTTAATTATGTGCCAAAAGAGCCGCCAGTGGACAAATCCTGATATTGAAAATGGGGAATTTCCCCAGTATAATGTGGAGTAAGGCAATGCTTACCTAAGAGGTACAACCTGATTTTATCGGGTTGTGCCTTTTTTTGTTATCTGGCATCGCCTAAGGGTGAATCATCGAATGCAAGTGCATAGGGTGCAAAAATAGTCAGGAGGGGTTAGAATGGTCAATATGTCCTCAAGAATGGTAGAAATTGCAGATTTTCCATCGGTTAACTTAAGCAATACCCGAAGTTTGTATGTATACCTTCCACCCAGTTATCATGAGAATACGGAGAAGCATTATGCCGTACTCTATATGCATGACGGGCAGCATGTATTTTCAGCAGATGAGCGAGGCGGCTCGTGGGATATGCATGTCACCACAGATCGGCTGGTGTCCGAAGGACGGATGCAGGAGATTATCATCGTTGGCATCGCAACGGTTCCTCATCAAAGACTGAATGAATATTTCCATGACAATCCAAGGATGCATCAGGTGTTCGATCCCCCGTTTGCCGGCGAACGGTATGAGTTATTTATTATCGAAGAGGTTTTACCATATATCAATGAGAACTTTCGCACGTTGAAGGGTCCGGAGCACACGGCCATGATGGGTTCGTCTGCGGGCGGGATTGTCACCTACAATATCGGCTTTAGAAGGCCGGATGTGTTCGGAAGCATAGCGGTCATGTCGCCTTATTTCGTCAAAGCCTATTTTGATGCTCAAGGAGAGCTAAAGGAATATCCTTTTTATGAAAGATACGGTACGCATCCGAATCTTAAGGTATGGCTTGATATGGGCGGCGCGGAAGGGGTCTTCATGGAAAAATACGCACGGGAGGAAGCAGCTCGCTTGATCCAAGACGGCTTTGTGCCGGGAGAAGATCTCATGCTGTTTCTTGATCCGGGAGCGGCTCACAGTCAAAGCGACTGGGCAGGCAGAGCGCAAGCGCCGCTGCTGTATTTTTTCGGCGACATTGGAGAACCAACTTCGATTAAGCTGCATGGTGATGGAGTCGTAGGGGTGAAAGGGCCCGTCAAACAATTGAATCCGGTCATTACATACGACAGTGGATTTGTACAAACGTTGATGAACGGAATTTATCATGTTGAGGAGCCGGAATGGCTAACGCTGCTGCCGAACGGAACGCTGAAGCCTAGAATTCCTGGCAGCACCCGGGTTACGCTGCAAATGGGAGGCTTGAGCGCAGATAAAGAGATTACGATCGTGGAAGAGCTGCCTGAGCTTGTGAAAATCGCGATTCAAGTGAAGGTACCGCCTTCCACACCGGTTTCCCCCACAATCTATGCCGGATTTGAGATTCCATACTGCGGAGATGGCCTATATAGGGGAAGTGCGATGGTACCTCATGGTTTGTCTTTTACGTTCAAGGTATCAAGAGGGTTTGGACTGCACGAAAAGATCGGGGATCCTGAAGTTAAACGGCGTTCTTTTACAGCATCGTCCGAGATGGAGCTATTGTATGAGGTTGAGGACTGGGATACTTGAATTACTAAATTGCATTGAATTGTAATGGAGGATGAATAGGCATGACCATCAGATCAGCAAAACCACAAGATGCAGCTGCAGCGATAAGACTGTTGTACGATGCACTGCACGACGTAGCGCATCAATTAACAGGGGAAGACAGTGAAGAGAAAGTGCTTGAAGTGCTGGAGCAATATTTCCGGGCGGACGAGGGCAGGCTCAGTTACCGACAGGCTGCCGTGAAAGAGATCGACGGCGAGGTGGCTGGCATTATCGTTGCTTACGGCGGTGATCAAGCGGCCGAATTGGATCGTCCGATTCTGGATCGTTTGCGTAAGCTCAAGAATGACCCTTCCGTAGCGCTGGATAAAGAAGCGGACGAGGATGAGTACTATATCGATACGTTATCGGTTTCTCCGCAGTTTGGAGGTAAGGGGATTGGTTCGGCCCTTATACATCACGCGGAGAATCGGGCAAAGGAGCTGATGTATCGTAAAATTGCTCTTGCCGTGGTGACGGACAATCATCGCGCTCATTCTTTGTACGAAAGAAGAGGTTATCAAACAGATAAGGACATCTTGATTAACGGGCATGTTTATTATCATATGGTCAAACCGGTTTAGAAAAAAATAAACAATTTATAAGCCGCCTATTTACAAATGGTAATAGGTGGTTTATTATTGTGTCATATCGATCTAGAAAATTAGAATGATAAATTAAATTGGAATGAACGAAAATAACCGTATGAATCACACAATTAGAATGTCTATTTTAATTTAGAATGGAGTGTTTGCGTCATGGATCAAGATCATAATCAGAGTATCGAAATATCGGTGGAACAAGCGAAGCTGCTCGGCAGCGCTCAGCGGGTGAAGATTCTCGGAACCATGCTGGATATGGCCAAAACTGCCAAACAAGTAGCAGATGAATTGGGAGATTCGCCGGGAAGCATTCACTATCATATTCAGAAGTTATATGATGGTGGATTAATAGATTTGGTGGAGACCCGGACCGTCGGCGGCATCGTAGAGAAATATTATAAATCCAAAGCGAAGTGGTTTAACACCAAGGGAACCCAAATGGTAGATCCGGTTCTTGCCGAAGATTATGCAGCGGCCAGCCGTACAAGGATAAGCCTGAGAATGCAGCTGAACGCCGAGCAATACGAAGAAATGACGAAGGAATTCAGAGAACTGCTCGAAAAATGGGTGACCAAGACCCTCGCGACAAAAGGAGACGACAGCAAGGAATATGCGGTAGGGATCAACGTGGTTTCGACGGAAACGTCCGAATAGGAAGGGGTTTCTTTAGCCCCTTCTCTCCAAAACTACTAAACTTTAAATCAAGGAGTGTTTCTTTCGTGGAAATATTAAAGAATCGCAATTTCCTGCTGTTGTTCGTTGGCCGAATCCTTACGAATATCGGCGATAGCTTGTACGCGGTAGCGGCCATGTGGCTGGTGTACGATCTGGGAGGCTCGACGCTGTATACGGGACTTGCCGGATTCCTCTCGATTCTCCCCCGAATCATTCAACTGTTATCCGGTCCGATGATTGACCGCGTTCCTTTACGTGGGCTTCTGGTATATACTCAGTTATTTCAGGCGGTTCTACTGTTGATCGTTCCGCTTGCATTTTATTTCGACTTTCTGACAGTAGGCGTTGTGCTGGCGATTACACCGGTTCTATCCACGCTGAATATGTGGGTATATCCGGCCCAAATGTCGGCCCTTCCTAAAATTCTCGATAAGAAGCAGCTGACGCAAGGAAACTCGCTGTTCTCCTTAGCCTATCAAGGCATCGATGTCGCTTGCAACGCAATATCCGGCGTATTGATTATTGTGCTGGGCGCAGTATCCCTTTACTTATGGAATTCGATCGGATTTTTCATCGGAGCGCTGTTATTCTCGCAACTGAAAATCAAAAAGTCTACCAAAACTTCTGATAACAACGTAAGTAAAACATCAACGAATAACACCGCAAATTCAAAATCTATGCGAAATGCCCTTAAAAATTATTGGGCGGACATGAAAGAGGGGCTTCGCTACATCCTGGCAACCCCGCTTGCACGGGTACAGATGGGGATTATCGTCATCAATGCAGCGGGCGGCGCTACCTTTACGGTTATGCCTGCGTTTGCGGACAGCCTCGGCGGGGCGGGTGTATACGGAGTTCTGCTCATGGCCCAGGCTTGCGGAAGTTTGTTGGGCGCGATTCTGGCTCCGTATTTGAAGCTGGAGCGCCTGCCGCTTGGATATCTTTTTGCCGGAGCATTTTGTTTATCTGGCGCTGCCTGGTGTCTCAGCGTATTTACCCCATGGACATGGCTTGTCGTCCTGGTATACGGCTTGGCATGGTTTCCCGGAGGCATTACGAACGTTATCATCAATTCGGTCATTCAGAAAGCGATACCCGAGAAAAGATTGGGCACGGTGTTCGCGGCAGCTAGCGGACTCAGCGGAATTGCCATGCCGCTTGGCAGCCTAATTGGAGGTGCTCTTGGCGTTGTTGCAGCAAGCTCGTCCGTTATCGCAGGATGCGGAATCGCCGTATTCTGCGTAGGGATCTTCTGGATTTTTGACTCGACCACCCGCAGTCTTCCATCACCTGACAATGTGGATGAGAAATGGTTTGCGCCTTATACGAATGCAACACCTGAAAAATCCATTTCTATGAATACAGCCCCTTAGAGATGGCTAACGTCGATTAGCTTCCATGCTTATACAGAGGGCTGAAGAAGATCGCCCGTACTGGAAATTTCTCAAATAACCGAGCCGAGGATGAATCAGCGATAGACGGATTCATCACGGTTCTTTTTTTCACTTAGACGAAGTGTAAACGCCTGCCGCGTCCCACCGCAGCGGTGCTTGTCAGGCTAGTCTGCATAATGTGACCAAGTCCCTCATAGACATGTATCAATCAAGTCAAAACAAGTGTTGAAGGGGATGATGACATGCGCCGGATTTCATGGGTGCTGCTCGCGGTAGTATTATGCTTAACAACAATACTGGCGGGATGCGGGAAGAAGAATGCAGACAGCGTTGTGAAGGATCTGGGCAAGGTGGCTGATAAGCTGGAAAGTGCCAAGGGCGCTTACCAGGGAGCGGGCGTTATGACCATACATACCGGTTCGGCGCCGCAGGAGTATCAGGTTGAGGTATGGTACCAGTCTCCATCTTACTATCGGATCAGCTTAACCAATGGGCAAAAGGATATTACGCAAATCGTGCTTCGCAACGATGATGGCGTGTTCGTTCTGACGCCTAGCTTGAACAAGAGCTTCCGCTTCAAGAGCGACTGGCCGGATAATCAGGGACAGGTATATCTGTACCAAACGCTGCTTAGCAGCATTTTGAGCGACAACACCCGTCAGTTTGCTGAGGATAAGGAAAGTTACGTGTTTGATGTGGCTGCCAATTACCACAGCCATTCGTTGATTCGTCAGAAGATTTGGCTCGCCAAGGACAACTACACACCGAAACAGGTACAAGTGTCAGACTCCGAAGCGAAAGTGGTTGTTGAGGTGAAATTCAACACCTTTACCTTCGATACGAACCTGACAAAGGATTCGTTTGATACGAACAAGAATCTAAGTGCGATGAACGATGCGAAGGGGACCATGGCGGAAGTGGACGAGAACGGGGTACCGGTGGCTTCCGGTACAGAAGGTAATGGCACTCAGGGAACCGAAGGTTTGACAGAAGCGGCTTCCGGTCGCGATATGGGATCCTTCGGCATCATCTATCCGGAATATGTGCCTGCAGGGGTCACGAACAAAGACACGATGGAAGTTCCCGAGAACAAGGATCATGCGGTTATTCTGAAGTATGACGGTGTGTACCAATATACGATTATGGAATCCAGACCGGTGGATCGTGCGGTCTCCCTCGTACCGGGCGAGGCGGTGTATATCGATTTCACGACGGTAGGTCTGCTCACCGGCGATCAGCAAAGAACGCTGACCTGGAATTCGGAAGGCGTGGAATACCGAATTACGAGCGCCAATCTGCCTGTCGAAGAAATGAAGAAAGTCGCTGCTTCCATGCAGGGAGAATCGGGTAAATAATACGAAGTAGGCGGATACCGAGCATTGAAGGAGGGCAACATTCCGACAATGGGGCCATTCGCCTCTTTTCCAAATAACGGAACTTCGTCCGTAGACCTATCGCTATTTCTTGCAGATATTCCGATGTTTCACCAAGTTTCGCCACCCCGGGGGGACCACGAGCCTCATAAATAAGCAGTTTGTCTCAATTGACAGTTGCCCCCCGGAACATTACCATTAATCTATTGCAAAGCATAATGCTTTTTTCAAAATGGTAAGAAGGTGACTGGAATTGCAAGCGATATATCGACCTACCCTGGCGGAGATCAACCTAGACCATCTGCGCGCCAACTATAACGCTTTTCGTGAGGCGCTGCCAAGCCACATGAAATTGCTTGCTTGTGTGAAGGCTAACGCCTATGGTCACGGAGCTGTAGAAGTGGCTCGCGAACTTCAGCAACTGGGGGCGGCTTACTTAAGCGTAGCTTTCCTGGATGAAGCGCTCGAGCTTCGGCAAGGAGGCATCTCTTGCCCAATCCTGGTGCTCGGTTATACACCACCGGAGGCTGTAGAGATCGCTTATGAGCATGATGTGACCATAACCCTGTTCAGTGCGGAAGTGCTCCAAGCGATAAAGGCACTGCCGGTCCAGCCGGAGAAGCCACTCAAGGTACACATCAAGATTGACAGCGGAATGGGTCGTTTGGGCCTGCTTCCAGGCGAAGATGCAATTTCTTTTATAGAAGAAGTATTTTCGCTGCCGCAGGTTGTTGTCGAAGGAATGTTTACCCATTTTGCAAGAGCGGATGAAGAGAACAAAGACTATACGTTGGGACAGTACCGCCGTTTTCAGGGCGTAGCGGACGCTCTTCGGGATAAGGACTACCATATCCCCATCATACATACGGGCAACAGTGCTGCTGCGATTGATACACCTGAATTATCCTATGATATGGTTCGTGTCGGCATCGGCTTGTACGGACTGTATCCTTCGGATGAGGTGAATCGAAAGACAGTGAGCCTCCGCCCTGTCATGACGTTAAAGACAAAGCTTGTCTACGTCAAAAATTTACCTCCGCATTCCGGTATCAGCTACGGGACGAAGTATGTAACGGGGGAGGAAGAGCAAATTGGAACCCTTCCCATCGGTTACGCCGATGGCTTCTCTCGTATGCTGAGCGGTAAAGTGGAAGTACTGATACGCGGCCGCCGCGTCCCTGTAGTCGGAACTATCTGTATGGACCAATGTATGGTATCGCTCAAACCTTTCGCCGATGAGGCGGAACAAATTAAAGCTGGTGAAGAGGTTGTACTCATCGGTCAGCAGTCTGGCGAATGCATTACGGCAGATGAGCTGGCGTCCAAGCTGGGGACGATCCACTACGAGGTCGTCTGCATGATTGCCCACCGGGTACCACGTCAGTATATACGTGATGATATACCCGTGAAGACCGTAAACGCACTCTGGAGCAACCTTTAACAAGTCATGTCACCCTAAGTAATTTATTCAGGAAAGAAGGAATAAGTACAGACCTTCCCGAATTAGGAATATGTCGTTTAAGTCTGTACGAAAGTGTCGATTGTAGTTTATAATGATATGCAGCATACTTGATATACCTTCGGCATATATATTCTTTTGTATAATTTTCCTTGAATAATGTAATACTGGTGCACAGGCGAGAAGGTTGTGGGGGTGTAATAGAGGGTGGCCAATATGCAGAACACCAAACGAATCATGATCAGTTTACCGGATCATCTTTTGCAGGAAGTGGACGGGATCGCTCAGCTGGAAAATTCCAACCGCAGTGAGCTTATTAGGCAAGCCATGAAGTTGTACCTGAATGAACGGAAGAAACGTTACATTCGTGAATCCATGCAGCGGGGTTATATGGAAATGGCCAAAATTAACCTGACCATGGCTTCTGAGGCGTTTCACGCGGAGGAAGATGCAGACAACACTCTAGACCGCTTAGTAAGCGGGGTGTAGACAGTGATCGTTAAACGGGGCGACGTATTTTTTGCGGATTTATCACCTGTTGTCGGTTCTGAGCAGGGCGGCGTAAGGCCGGTCCTTGTCATTCAGAATGATATCGGCAACCGGTTTAGTCCGACTGTGATTGTTGCAGCCATTACGGCACAGATTCAAAAAGCCAAGCTGCCGACTCACGTCGAAATCGACGCGGCGTCGCATGGATTTGACCGGGATTCCGTCATTTTGCTAGAGCAGATCCGGACGATTGATAAGCAGCGGCTAACGGACAAAATCACCCATCTTGATGATGAAATGATGAGTAAGGTGGATGATTCCCTGCAAATAAGTCTGGGCTTGATTGATTTTTGATTCCATTCAAGCACTAACGTTTTCCACATAGAATGTTATGACTAAAAACCCTCAAGGAGTAATTCCTTGAGGGTTTTTATATGGATGGTATGTTTGAAGGCTCGGCAATTGCTGCATGGGACTGGAGATTGGTGGATTACATGTTTGTAGGTATGAGGATGTAGGCCGTAGTGACCGCCGCTGCGATAAACAAAAGGCAGACAACGGACCAGGCAATCGCATGTTTGTCATTCATTTAAGGTGACCCCCCTGATTTTAATGAGGTGTGGATATCCGGCAGCGGCATGTTCGTACAATAAGAATATAAATTAAATCTTAAAATTAGATGAAATTGACATTAAAAGCAGCTTAAAGCCTTACGAAGTGAGCGATGTAGTGGAAATGAGCGCTTAAGTTTGGGATAATAGCAAATATAGTTTCATTGAAGAAAGAGGGATATCATTGTCTGAATTAGAAGCTGTTGTGGAAGTAAATGAGGAACAGATTCGCAAGGAAGAATCGAAACGGATCGTGAAGCAGATCGCGAAGGAGCTTCAATTGTCCGAAAAACAGGTGCGCACGACCGTTGAACTTCTGGATGAGGGCAATACCATACCGTTTATTGCGCGTTACCGTAAGGAAATGACAGGCGAACTGGATGAGAACCAATTACGTGATATTGAAGAGCGGACAGGTTATTTGCGCAATTTGGAGGTCCGTAAGCGGGAAGTCATTCGCATCATAGAGGAGCAAGGCAAGCTAACAGAAGATCTGAAGGCGTCGATTACGGCCGCCGTTAAGCTGCAGGAGGTAGAAGATCTCTACCGTCCGTATAAGCAGAAACGTAAAACCCGGGCCAGCGTCGCCAAGGAAAAAGGGCTTGAGCCGCTGTCGGAGTGGATATGGTCGCAGCCGAAGCAGGCTGATGTGATGGTTGAGGCAGCCAAGTATGTTAATGAGGAGAAGGGTGTGGCTTCGGCAGAAGAGGCTGTGCAAGGCGCGATGGATATATTGGCCGAAAACATTGCCGATGACGCAACCGTTCGTTCCTGGGTACGCAGATACAGCCTGGACCACGGCATATTGACCTCAGAGGCGAAGGATACCGAAGTGGAATCCGTATACGAGAACTATTACAATTACCGGGAATTGGCGAAGAAAATGCCGCCGCACCGGATTTTGGCCATTAACCGGGGAGAGCGCGAGAATATTCTGAAGGTGGGGCTTGATGTTCCTTCCGATTCCATTCACGCGTATATCGGCAAGCAGGTGCTTAAAGGTCCATCTGCCGTCTCGGATCTTCTTACGGCGGTGATCGAGGATTCATACAAGCGTCTTATTGCCCCATCAATTGAACGGGAAGTGCGGGGGGAGCTGACGGAAAAAGGGGAGAACCAGGCAATCTCCATCTTTGCGGGGAACCTGCGCAGCCTGCTGCTGCAGCCGCCGGTGAAAGGTCGCTGTGTGCTGGGCGTTGACCCGGCTTACCGTACCGGTTGTAAGCTTGCGGTGGTCGATGATACAGGCAAGCTGCTTGAGGTAGCTGTAACCTATCCGACGCCGCCGGCCAACAAGAAGCAGGAGGCGGCCGCGAAGATTAAAGAGCTGATTGCAAAATACGGCATCAAGCTTATTGTCATTGGAAACGGTACGGCATCCCGTGAAACGGAGCAATTCGTAGCCGAAGAAGTCATTGCGGAACTTGCTGACCCTGAGCTGGCTTACCTCATCGTCAATGAAGCGGGAGCAAGCGTGTACTCGGCCTCGAAGCTGGCTCAGGAAGAGTTTCCTGATCTGGATGTTGCCGAGCGCAGCGCGGCCTCGATCGCACGCCGTGTGCAGGATCCGCTGGCCGAGCTGGTGAAGATCGATCCGAAATCGATCGGTGTGGGCCAATATCAGCATGACGTCACCCAGAAGCATCTGGAGGAGAGCCTGAAAGCCGTCGTAGAGTCTGCGGTTAACCATGTCGGGGTGGATGTGAATACGGCATCGCCGTCACTACTCTCCTATGTGGCTGGCATCAATGCCACCATTGCCAAAAATATCGTGAAATACCGGGAAGAGAACGGGAAGTTTGTCAGCCGGAAGCAGCTGCAGAAGGTTCCGCGTCTCGGTGCCAAGACCTATGAGCAGTGCGTGGGCTTTATGCGGATATCGGAAGGCGAGAACATACTGGATCGCACCCCGATTCACCCGGAATCCTATGCGGTGGTTGACCGTTTGTTCCAGGAGCTTCAGGTAAGTCTGGACAAGCTCGGCAGCAAGGAGCTCGCTGAACTGCTGGATGCCCAGCAGCCGGAGAACCTTGCCGTGAAGCTGGAGGTTGGTGTACCGACCCTGCGCGATATTCTGGACAGCTTGCAGCGTCCGGGACGCGATCCGCGGGAGGAGCTGCCGCTGCCGATTTTCCGCCAGGACGTGCTGAAGATCGAGGATCTTATGCCGGGAATGGAGCTGCAGGGAACGGTACGCAATGTCATCGATTTTGGCGCCTTTGTGGATATCGGCATCAAGAGCGACGGCCTGGTGCATATTTCCCAGCTGAGCGATGGATTTGTCAAACACCCGATGGATGTTGTCTCTGTGGGGGATAACGTTACCGTGTGGGTGCTGAATGTAGATTTGAAAAAAGGCCGCGTCGGATTGACGATGCGCAAGCCGAAAGATCAGTGATAGGTACTGCAGCGTAATAGAAGAGCCGTATCTCCTTTGGGGAGAAACGGCTCTTTTTTGCATAACTGCCCTGTACTAATAGCTAATGGCGATATGTCCTGGCGATGGGTTTAGCGATGGTTCAGCTTTAGCAGCAGGACGTTTTTATCGTAACTTTCGAGACACCAGTGATATTTTGTTAGAATTTTGGGTTCGACTGTGGGAGCAGATACATCGAATTCATGAAAACCAAACTTCTTATAGTGCGTGTTCAAAAAGGTCGGTTTTCAGCACCGAGAAGGTTGGATGAAGCTAGGGACCGAGGAGCGGAGCGTACGTTTTAGGTACGTGAGCACCGGAAGTCCCGGGTGAATTCAAGATTCGATGCCGAGTTACTTCTTGATTTACTTCGTGATCAAAAGCGGACTTTTTGAACAACCTCTTATAGAAATGCTGCAGCTCTTCAAACGGAATGCAGTATACCGTATCTAGGCCCAATCTTTTTGATTCCTCTACAAGAAACGTGACGATTTCGTGTGCCAGGGACTGTCCTCTAAACTTGTCCAGAATATAAACACCACCGAGTTCCGCCTCGTGGTCATTAAGTTTAACCAATCGGCCGATCCCTGCGTAGTCGTATTGCGACATTACGATGGAAATAATTTCATTGTCCAGTGAACTTGGCTGAAAGCCGATGTGTTCGTATTGTTGATTGACCCAAGGCAATTCTGCTTGAGTTACCCTTCTGATGCTCATGACTACTCACCTCAGTTAGTTCGAAATGTATATTGTGTTAGACTGCGCCCAGCATAAACACCCGGCTTAACTCTCGCTGCCCGAAGATTGCTGCTTTTTCTTCGCCCGAAACCGTCTGACCTTCATCAGATTGCCGCACATTTTATCATCGCAATATCGTTTGGAACGGTTTCGCGTGTCGTCGTAATATACCCAGAGGCAATCGGGATTCGTACAGATGCGAAACCGGGATAACTCGCCTTGCTCGATGGCTTGCGCAAAGGAGCCGGCAATCTCGGCAGCCGCTTCTTGCAGGCCAGGTTTTTGCAGGATATAGGCCAGTACAAATTTTTGATCCTCATCTATCTCCAGATGGCGAATAACGGGTCCGGCAGCCATCCAGCGGTTTAATTCCTCTATCTCCATGGGGGAAGGAGACTCTCCCGCGATGATGTGTTGAACACACGCCAACAGGAAGGAACGAAGCAGCCTCAGCAGCCCCAGTTCATCCGGGGTCAGCGGAACGGAGATTGGGAGATTGTACTCGTTTATAAAATCGGTGAGCCAATCCTCACGGGCAAGCCGATCCTCGGATCGGCCGCTGCCTCTCCAATCATGCCATTCGCTGTTTATAAAATCATCCCATAACATGAAGCTCATCCTTTCTCGTCTCATTATTGTAACAAGTAAATATTCATGTTGCTAGTTACTTGTAATGGGGTCTGAAGTGTGTTAATTTTTATGTAACGTTCTATTTTATTTATGATGGTTACAATCATGAGGCGGAGGCGATGGTTATGAACATGAAGGAATTGCTGCTCCAAAACTGGGATTATGCGATGGGGCAAGAGGATTGGTATCCGCCGATTCATCCTGCCTTGAAGGATGTTACGGTTGAGCAGGCTTTGTGGAAACCGGAAGGGCAGGCGGCGAATTCCATATGGGAGAACGTGCAGCATTTGCTGTATTACAAACAGCGTCTGCTCGGAAGATTGGAAGGGACACCGCTCCATAATGAAGGGATTGGTAACGACGAGACGTTTCTCATTCACGAAACAAGTGAGGACGCATGGAATACGGCTCGGGAGCAGCTTCAGGAAGTTCATGCTGCGTTAAGACAGAAGATTGAGGAGATGCCGGAGGCGGAGGTCATCGAATCGCCGCAGCGAATACTTAGCTTAATCATGCATGATGCATATCATACGGGGCAAATTGTTTTTCTCCGGAAGCTTCAGGGGTCCTGGCCAGCTAAACGCAGCGATCTATAAGTGCAAAATCCCACCATTCAGCCATCATAATACAATGCAAAAATAAGCCGGACAGGATGTCCGGCTTATTGTCATACCTATGGATCGGTTGCAGTGCCCTAACGGGCATTCGAATTTTCTTCGCCCGGGGAATTCCGGTAAAAGTACCAGCATTCGTTCAGCAGCTTGATCTGACGTCTGTCCTTTTTGCGAAAAGCGCGTGTCAATTGATTGCAGAGCCATTGCGGCAAGGGTATCTCCTCCTCTTGCTAATTCCATCTGTATGGATAGCATATGGGGAAAAAGCCCAAAGCGTGCAGGTCTACCTCGATTATAACGCTTCTTCCTCGTACCATTGCTCAAGCTGCGCTTGGAGAGCCCGAATTTCGGTAAGCAGCGAGATGAGTGGATATTCCGTTTCCTTAAGGGAAGCAAAGGCTTGCTCAAGCTCATTTATGTATTCCAGACCACCTTGAATGCTCAGCGATTCCTGCAGCAAATCCAGATTGTCGCATTCGGCTACAGCAAGTGGCAGCTGAGGTTTGCCTGCGGCTGTGAGTTTATCGATTTCCTTATTGAGGCGTAAATTTAAAGCACTGAGCTGGTAAGCATAGTCACTGGGCATTTCGACAAATAACAGCTCGTCCTGTCCTTTTAAAATAACGTAGCGCATGTTCGGCATGATTGCAGGTTCTCCCTCCATACTTTCTACTTGACAGTGTAGCCCAGAGAGAAGTTAAAATTCAAGTAGCATTTATAAGGCAAAAGGAAGGATAGACATGGTGACGATGAACGAGATGAGCAATGAAGAACTGCAGGCATGGGTTGAGAAAGTCTCGCTGGAGAGCTTCCGGGTTCCGTTCAGGCACAAGGCGACGTTTAACCGGCGATTGTCCTCAACAGGCGGCCGCTATTTCATGAAAAGCCATCATATCGAGATCAATCCGCATCAGCTGGCTACGCACGGCAGGGAAGAGGTGGAGAAGATCATCAAGCATGAGCTGTGCCATTATCATCTGCATATTGCGGGCAGGGGATATCGGCATCGGGACGCTGATTTCAAAAACCTGCTGCAAGCCGTTGGAGGGAGCCGTTTCTGCAAGTCCTTGCCGAAGGGCAAGGCTGCGGGCCGTCGTCAACCGGAACCTTATCGATATAAACTTCGCTGCAGTGCCTGCGGGACGGAATACCTCCGTAAACGGAAGATGAATCCGGCTCGTTATCGGTGCGGAAAGTGCGCCGGACGCCTTACGCTTCTGAAGCTTGACTCCCCTATGAAGTCATGATAAATTATTAATATCCAACTTAATGTTCCCTGATAGCTCAGTTGGTAGAGCACTCGACTGTTAATCGAGTTGTCACAGGTTCGAGTCCTGTTCGGGGAGCCATATGGAGAGATACCCAAGTGGCTATAAGGGGACCCTCTGCTAAGGGGTTAGACTGCGTAAGCGGTGCGAGGGTTCGAATCCCTCTCTCTCCGTTGAGCGTTACATCGAAGAAAGCTCCCATCACCAAGTGATCGGGAGCTTTTTTTTGCATAGGGATGAGAATCACAAGTACCGAAAGAAATGCCTAAGGTGTGTTTTGTTCCGACAGCAAGCGGGGATGCGGATGGTTATATTGAACGTTTCTATCATGCTTTCCGGGCACTGCCGTGTACTCCCATTCATCTGTCGCTGTTCCAGCCGAACTTTGCCGATCTTCGGTCTTTTGTACTCGAGAAGGATATCATCTATGTTGGCGGGGGCAATATCCGCAATATGCTGGTCTTGTGGAAGGAATGGGGCCTGGATCAGATACTCCAGGAGGCGTATGAACAGGGTGTCATCTTAACTGGGTTAAGCGCTGGTTCCATTTGCTGGTTTGAGCAAGGGGTGACGGACCCATTGAACGCGCCTTTGTACAAGCTTGAGGGTTTGGGTATATTACAAGGCAGTCATTGCCCGCATTATGATGGTGAGAGCAAAAGAAGACCTGCCTATCATAAACTTGTGCTTCAAGGTGAGGCACAAGCAGGATATGCTGCTGATGATGGGGTTGCTTTGCATTTTATGGACGGATGGCTGCATAGGATCGTAAGCTCAAGGAAAAATGCACATGCATACCATATGGGACTCGAAGGAAATCGCGTTCAAGAAGAGAAGTTAACGCCGGATTTTTTAGGCTGATTTATAAGCCGAAAAAGCCCCGAAAATAAATATTAAAATTCACGAAAAAAAAGCTTGCCAGTATTTTTGAAATTATGCTATACTCAATCTTGTCGTCACGGCGACGTGGTTAAAGTGGCCCGTTGGTCAAGGGGTTAAGACACCTCCCTTTCACGGAGGTAACAGGGGTTCGAATCCCCTACGGGTCACCACTTTCTTATATGGCAGCCGCACGATTGTCATCGAGAGCCATTAGCTCAGTTGGTAGAGCACCTGACTTTTAATCAGGGTGTCGAAGGTTCGAGCCCTTCATGGCTCACCATTTTTATGAAGTAACGAAATGATGTATCCCTTATATTATGCGGTAGTGGTGGAATGGCAGACACGCTATCTTGAGGGGGTAGTGGGTGTATACCCGTGGAGGTTCGAGTCCTCTCTACCGCATACGAACATTAAGAAAAGGCTCCGCACTTTGTGCGGGGCTTTTTTTTGCGTTTAAGATATCAGAAAGTATAAACTTCGAAGCATGGCCTACCTGATATCGCAAGAAAAACAACATCTAAACGCGGTCAGTCTTCTCTAGAATGTATGTCGATAGACGTTTTTCTTATATCAAGGTTTACATAAGATTCATCACGGTTTTCATCGATTTTCAGTGCGCGTTTATGCAAAACCGGTGTTTCATCTCTGGTCAGAAGTTTAATATCATAACGTGGACGAGCAACAACTTCAAATTACCTATAAGGAGTGATTCAGAATGGCTAATAACAACAATGGAAAGATGAGCCGTGAAGAAGCAGGACGTTTAGGTGGAGAAGCAACTGCGAACAAACATGACAAAGAATTCTACCAAGAAATCGGACGGAAGGGCGGCGAAGCAACTTCCCGTTCCCATGACAAAGACTTTTATCAGGATATCGGTAAAAAAGGCGGAGAATCCACGTCAAACTCTCATGATAAGGAATTTTATCAGGAAATCGGCCAGAAGGGCGGGGAAGCGACTTCCGATTCTCATGGCAGAGAATTCTATGAGGACATCGGACGCAAAGGCGGCGAGGCTACCTCGGATTCCCACGGACGTGAGTTCTATCAAGAGATTGGGCAGCAGGGCGGCGAAGCCAGAAGCGGCAGCGACAGCAACGGGGACGGCAAGATGAGCCGTGAAGAAGCGGGCCGCAAAGGCGGCGAGGCGAGAGCTAGGCAGCGCCAACGGGGGAACTAATGACAATCCGGTGGATTTGAGATAAAGTTTCCCTCCCTTGAAGGGGACTGAATTGCTCACATGAGAAAGATCCGCCTCATCCACACCATTTGAAAAGCAGCAGCTACGACTCCCTGACAGGGAGCGCGTGGCTGTTTTCTTTTTGCCTTACATCGTCGTGCGATAAGGTGGAGAAGAGAAGATCGTGCTGGACTTTTGGGACGGTGTGTGATAATTATATGATAATGATAACCATTCTCATTTAAGGTTGGGGTCTGTACATATGGTAAACCTATTGACGAATAGCAGTAGCAAAAAAGATTCACGTGAATACAGCGGGCTTATGGCCGGTTTATGGAATATGGATATTGTTCATGGGCATGAGCTCTCCTTGGAGCAGCAGTTGGCAGTGCAGCCAGCCCTGATCATCCCGCTGAGCGGAGAAACCTGTTTACAACAGGCAGAGCAAATCACCCGTATGAATAAGGGATGTGTTTATTTTTGTGCAGCAGGGTCTACTTTCGGAATTACGAGTGCCGATCTCAAGAGTTCCGAGGAACACGAGCAAGCTTCGGTTGCAATACTTCATTTTAGTTTCATGGAAGGTGTCTCAGGCTGCGGTCGATTGCATGAGGTGGACGGCGCCACTCTCATGCCCTATGATGGCATCTTTGTCATTAGCTCTCCGGACCGCTTGAATCTCGTCTGTCGGTCGATGTATAAGGATTTTCACAGCAAGGAGCCCATGAAACAGTGGAGGGTTCAGCTGGATTTTCAAGAGCTGCTATATACGATGATTGCCGAATGCAGCCCATACTCCAAGAATGATAAGCGGCAAGCGCTGGAGCGGGTGAAGGAGTATATCGAGGAACATTATGATGAAGATTTAACGATTGAACAATTGGCGAACCTCTCCGAGCTAAGTCCTAAATATTTTGTAGAAGTATATAAGAAGACGTATGGGTGCAGCGCAATGGATTATTTGGCCCATGTCCGTTTGAACAAGGCGAAGCAGCTGATGCTGGGCACGGATTCTTTGCTGCGTGAAGTGGCGCATATGGTGGGGTATAAGGATGAATTTTATTTTAGCCGCAAGTTCAAGAAGGCATTCGGGATCTCCCCCTCGGTGTATATGAAGACAAGGAAAAATAAACTGGCGATGTACGGCTCCACAGCCCTCCTGGGTTACGCCATGCCGCTGGATTTCACGCCGTATGCGGCTCCCCTCCATCCGAAGTGGTCACAGCATTACTATAACATTCTTGGGCCGGATATCCCGGTCCATCTGGATGCATACCGCCAGAATCATAACAAATATGCCAATCTGGATAAGCTGGCCTCGGCACGTCCGGAGCTCATCGTCTGCGCACAGGGGGTGGAGGATTGGGAGAAGGAACAGCTTCGGCTGATTGCCCCCCTCTACGAAATGCCGGCAGAGCAGGAAGGGTGGCAGTTTAATCTGCTAGGTCTCGCTAAATTGCTGAACAAGCTGCCTGAAGCAGAGCGATGGATTGAAACGTTTCATCATAAAATATCGACTTACCGTGAGAAGCTCCCCACTGAAATGATGGAAGCACGCACGCTTTTGACTGCACGCCTGCATCAGGATGACCTGATGGCTTACAGCCATCCGGGCATGAAGGAACTATTATTTGATTATTTCAATTTTCAGCCGGCGATGCCTATGGATTGGGAGGATGAAGGATGTTTAACGATTAAGCAGATCAAGGAGAGCCGCGCAGACCACATTCTGCTCTTGATCCGTCAGGATTCCGAAACGTTGGCGAATTGGAGAAAACTGCAGGCAACGCCGGAGTGGATGACCATACCCGCGGTGCGAGAGGGAACGTTCCATCCATTATCCTCTTACCCTTGGCGCGAATACTCTCCCATTGCGATGGAGCAGATGGCGGAAGAGGCCTTCCGGTTGTTTTCCGGAAATTGTCCATGAGGAATCCGGTTATTTGTCCATGGTACTAAGAGAGCAAATCCTATACTATGATCAATAATGATAATCATTATCAATTATTCGAGTGATCATAGATCATGGAAGGGGTATTAGGAGAGAGATGAAACGAATGAAATGGGTTTTGGGGTTATTGCTGGCATTTGCGTTGGTACTGTCCGCTTGCGGTGGAGGTAACGAGGCTAAAGATACAGACGGAGCAAGCACGAATAATGCAGCAGAAAGCACGAATACAGCCGGGGAGGATAACGCTGCAAAGGAAGAAGCGACCCCCACATCGTCCGATACTAAAGTGGTGAAATACCTCGATCAGGAATATACGCTTCCGGCGAAAACCGAGCGCATCGTCATCACGGGTGCGGTTGAAGCCATGGAGGATGCCATTGTGTTGGAAGTGAACCCGGTTGGAGCGATCACCTTCTCGGGTAAATTCCCGCCGATGTTTGAGTCGATCACGAAGGACGCCCAGTCGGTTGGTGAGAAAATGGAGCCGAATTTCGAAACGATCCTGTCTTTGAAGCCGGATGTGATTTTGGCATCGTCCAAAGCCAAGCCTGAAGTCATTGAACAGTTGAACAAAATTGCTCCCACGATTCCGTACTCCCATATCTCGACCAACTGGGAGAGCAACCTGAAATTGCTCGGCGAGTTAAGCGGCAAACAGGAACAAGCGGAACAGGAAATCGCGAAATATAAAGAGGACTTGGAAAAAGTCAAAGCGACGATTGGAGATAGCCTGAAGGACAAGAAAGTTCTGGCGCTTCGGATTCGTGCAGGTGAGATGTACATCTATCCGGCAGGGGTGTTCTTTAACCCGGTACTGTATGAGGATTTGGGGATTGAAGTACCGGCTGAAGTAGCCGCAGCCAAAGCACAGGAACTGATCTCGAAAGAGAAGATTGCAGAGATGAATCCGGATTACGTATTTGTCCAATTCTCGCCAGATGAGAATAAAGATACGCCGAATGCTTTGGAAGAACTGCAGAATGATCCAATCATGAAGAACTTGAATGCATTCAAGAACGGCACCGCTTTTGTCAACGTGGTAGATCCACTCGCTCAAGGCGGAACTGCGTACAGCAAAATCGAGTTTCTGAAAGCTGCGGTCGAAAGCCTGACAAAGTAACATCAAACATTTCAGTATAAACCTATAAGGCGTGTTGTTCATGGGATTCAAAAAATCACTGCCGGCTGTCATCCTTGTGATGGCCCCGGCAGTCTGTTTATTGCTCATAGCGGCCTCCATCCTGTATGGAGCCAAGAATATTACGATGGATACCGTTTGGGATTCCATCTTTGCTTTTGATTCGGAGAACATCGATCATCAGATCATTGTGAGTTCTCGATTGCCGAGAGTCGTCGGCGCAATGCTCATCGGCGCTTTTCTCGCGGTATCAGGTGCGTTAATGCAAGGAATGACAAGGAACTATTTGGCGTCCCCATCCATCATGGGGGTATCCGACGGTTCGGTGTTCGCGGTGACACTGTTCATGGTATTTATCCCGAACGCCAGCTCCAATATGTACATTGTCAGTTCGTTGATCGGCTCCGCCATCGGAGCAGCCGTCGTGTTCGGCTTGGCATGGCTTATTCCTGGCGGACTCAGTCCGGTTCGACTGGCTATACTCGGAACCGTAATCGGGACGTTTCTTAGCGGTACCGCAGAGGCATTGGCGGCCTATTTTCAAATATCGCAAAATATCAGCTTCTGGTACAATGCCCGATTGCACGCAATGGACCCGGAACTGATCAAACTGAGCATTCCGTTTGCTATCGTTGGTTTATGCCTTGCCGTCGTTTTGTCCAAATCGATCACGCTGCTGTCGCTCGGGGACGAAACGGCCAAGGGGCTCGGTGTGAATACATGGCTGATCAAAGCCCTTGCGATGCTGGCTGTTGTTATTCTGACCGGCGTATCTGTTGCGCTGGCGGGTAAGGTTGCTTTTGTAGGTTTAATTATTCCTCATATTGCCCGTTTCCTGTCCGGCTCGGATTATCGATGGATCGTACCGGTGTCGGGCGTGCTTGGTGGCATGTTTCTGGCATTATGCGATATTCTCGCACGGTTTGTGAATGATCCGTTTGAGACGCCAGTGGGTGTTATTACTTCGTTGATCGGCGTTCCTTTCTTCCTCTATTTGATCAAGACGAGGGGAGGGGCTCAGCGTGCGTAACACCTACTATCGATTCCCGATTGTTCTTACTGGAGGAATCCTGGTTGTATTGACTGCCGTATATTTCAGTCTGACTAACGGGACGTTTGATATGTCCATCAAGGAAGTATTTCAGACACTGCTGCGGCTGAGTCCCAATTCCGATTTTGATCTCGTCGTGTTTGAATTCAGGTTACCGCGTATTGTGCTTGGCGCTCTCGTCGGGTTTGCGCTGGGTATGGCCGGTGCCGTTATCCAGGGGGTTACCCGCAACGGACTCGCGGATCCGGGCATACTCGGCATCAATGCAGGTGCAGGCATGGCAGTTGTGTTGTTTATGTTCTTGCTGCAAGGACAGATCACGATGACCGGCTGGCTCGGGGTTATGATGATGCCGATGTTCGGTATCGCTGGCGGCTTGGCGGCGACTACGGCCATATTTATGTTCGCGAGAGAAAACGGAAAGCTGGATCCACAGCGGCTAATTCTTGTGGGGATTGCGATTGCCTCGGGCTTCGGTGCTATTACGATGTTCCTCTCGCTGAAAATGAATCCATCGGACTATGAGATGGCCGTAGCTTGGCTGGCCGGCAGCCTTCACAGCGCCAACTGGAAGTTCGTGGTCACGATGCTTCCTTGGCTCATTATGCTGCCGCCTATCATTTGGCTCCGCTCTCAAGTGCTCGACTTATTCCAGCTGAGCGAGGAAAGCGTGAAGAGTGTCGGGGTATCCGTCGAGCGTGAGAAAAAGGTATTGCTTCTATGCAGCATCGGTTTGGTCAGTGCGAGCGTTGCCGTATCCGGCAGCATCGGGTTTGTCGGTCTGATCGCTCCGCATCTGGCGAGGCAGCTGGTTGGGCTGCGGCACAGGCATATCATCCCGATCAGCGGTATAGCAGGTATGGCGATTGTGGTCATAGGCGATTTCATCGGCAGAACGATATTCGCTCCGGCCGAGCTGGCTGCAGGCATTGTGGTGTCCGTGATCGGGGTTCCGTATTTTGTCTATCTATTAATTCGCATGAGAAAATAAAAGTAGCTTTCGGGAGGATCACATGAATCGTTATCAACAGCTGGTTGTTGAGGACAGGGAACTCACACTGTATTTACCTCCTTCTTATCATGAGTCGGACCGTTCCTATCCTGTTGCCTATGTACAGGATCAAGGAGATATGTTTACGGACTGCCTCAACTATCTGCATCATCTGTTTGCAGCAGGCCAACTGGTCGAGGTCATCCTGGTTGGCATATCGTCTACGAACCGGAATCGTGAGTATACGCCTTGGCCGGCTGAGCCGCTGCTGGAGGGCAATCCGCCTTTCGGCGGGGAGGGCAGAGCTTATGTCGATGAGGTTGCGGATGTCATCAAGGCATACATAGACAGACATTACCGTGCGCTCGCAGCACCCGAGCATACCGCAATCATTGGCGGTTCCTTTGGCGGTTTGATCTCGATGTTCGCGGGATATTGGCGTGCCGAGACCTTTGGACGGATCGGGATGCTGTCGGCTTCGTTATGGTATGAGGGGGTTATGGATTACATCGGACAGCAGGGAGAATTGCCTGCCGGACTGAGGGTGTATATGTCTGTTGGACAGTTGGAAGGTGCGTACAAGGAAAATGCGCAGAAACATATGTTTTCGAATAACGTCGAGGCCCATCGGTTCTGGATCGAACAAGGGGTGAACCCCGAGCGGATCCAGCTGGCGGTAGATCCTGATGGAACCCATGATCCCATTTTTATGGCCAGAAGATTTCCGGATGCGCTGCGGTGGTTGTTCGTCAAGGAAGAAGATGACCAAGAATCCGAGATGGCGCGTTCTCAGCATGAAGGTAAGGATCATCACGAAAAACACGAAAAGGATGAAGAGTGCGATAACCGCGATGACCATAACAATAACCCCGAAAAGGATTCTTTGTTTTGCATACCGGGAACGGTGACATGGTCCATGCAATCCGACGTCACAGGCCGTGAATACCGTATTTATATTGCCGAACCGATGGGACCGCCACCCGAAGGAGGGTATCCTGTGTTATATTCGCTGGATGCCAATGCGACCTTTGGATCGCTTGCGGAGGCAATCCGAGTGCAATCCCGGACGCCCCGTGGCATTCCCTCGGCGCTTATTGTCGGGATCGGCTTTGACAGCGACAGTCCCATTGTGAGCAGCGAGCGTTTTTATAACTTTACTGAATATGCTGAAGACCATGAACTGCCGGTCCGTCCTAACGGATTGGATTGGCCGAAAACAGGCGGCGTTGAAGCATTCCTTACGTTTATCGAGTTTCAGCTGAAGCCGGCCGTAGAGCGTCAATACGCGGTGAACCGTTCGAAGCAGGCGTTGTTCGGGCACTCGCTCGGTGGTTTTTTCACCTTGTATACATTATTCACCAGACCGGAAGCCTTTTCGCGGTATATTGCGGCCTGTCCCTCGGTGTGGTGGAAGAACTACGTGTTGTACAAGCGATGGGAAGAGGGAAAAATCCGTTTACAGCAGAGTGGACAGCGCAAAGAGCTGCGTCTGTACGTTGGTGCCGAGGAGAAGCCGTCTATGGTGCAAGACGCCAGGGAACTCTATGCATTCCTCAAAGGGCATAATGAGGTGCTGGAGACTACGTTTCATGAAATTGAGGGAGAAGGGCACGTCTCGGTGCTGCCTACTCTGATAAGCCCTCTGCTTCGTTTTGTGAACGCGTAATATGAGAATGATGATTTAAGCATAAATAAGCAGCCTCATATCCAGTGATAAAGCTGGATAATGAAGCTGCTTATTCAGTGTTGTTGCATGTAGGCAGAGAGTTAATCCAGTAATTCCGGATCGTCAAGGATGGAAGAGTACTTCGGGTATAATCTGCGAATGCAACCCGGACAGATATCGTGGGTGAATTCAATAGGGAGGCGGCTCTCCAAATAGCTCTCCACAGGTTCCCACTCTTGCCCGTGGTGAACGTATTTGCATACGGCGCAGATCGGAATATGCCCGGGAAGGGGAAAGCTGTGAGCCAGCGCTTGTTCCAGCAGCAGTTCCTTGCGTTTGAACTTCGTAATATCCGTAAATAATATCATAGCTCCGTGAATACGGCTGTTCTTGTTGATAAGCAGCGGCAGTACCTCACATAAAACCCAAATCTCTTGGCCGTTCCATTGCACCGCATATTCAAAGGAATAATCAGACAGCTTACCCAGCATAACATCTCTTACGGAGGGCACATCCAACTCATGGAAAAAATGATCAAATGAAGCCAAACTCAAGGGCTGGGAAGCGATATTAAAAAAAGATGCCCCCTCCCACCCAAACTCAGCGGAAACACCATATCTTTCGGCCATGGTAATGAGTGGATCGTTAATTTTGTCTATGATGCCATCCGGGGTAAGGATCATCAGTCCTTTATTCAAGGAATGAACCGCATTATTCCAGGATGTGATCATGGTATCGTAGGGCAAATGACTCGCTCCTCATACTAAATAGACTCATGACTAAAAGATACAACGTTCCATGAGTACTATGGTATAATTTAGGCAATATATGTTGATTATACACTTAATTAAGTGGTTTTGCAAGAGAAAAATACGTACATAAGTAATTTTCTTTCAAAGAGAATTAGGAAGGCGGTTGTTTGATGCAGTCTATTTACCAACGAATCGAACATCTCATAGAAAGCCGAGGCATGACCAAGAAGGCGTTTTGTGAAACCCTCGGGATCAGCACAGGAAATTTTGGTGATTGGAAGAGGGGGAAAACAACGCCGAGCACGAATAAATTAATTGAGATAGCAGCATTCTTTTCCGTTAGCTTGGATTGGTTGATTATTGGCAAGGGCAACCCTACCCGAGTCAGGGAAGCGCGTGGGGAGTATGGAGTGGACTCGGAATCTTCCGATCTTCCCTTAATGTCCGGATTGGCAGAGAATGAGAAGGAGTTTATCCGTGAATATATTGAGTTTTCAGCCTACCGGAAGGAAAAGCGAAACGACTAGAACTAGCTGCTCTTGCGCCTAAGCCAACGACCCATAATTTGGCTCTTTACTTTTGTATGATGGAACAGTATAATAAGGAATGTTCGCTACAGAACATCCCTTATAACATGCGGTAGTGGTGGAATGGCAGACACGCTATCTTGAGGGGGTAGTGGGTGTATACCCGTGGAGGTTCGAGTCCTCTCTACCGCATACTTTATGAAGAAGCTGTTTATCAAGAGGAATTCTTCCTTTGATAAACAGCTTTTTTGTTTGCCTTTGCGAGCTGGGAATATGCTGTTTCTTTTGCGAGTTGCCCTATTTATCGTTTCAATTTGTGCTGCAAGTTTAAAGAATACATGTAGAGACCATAATAGGGCATGAAGGAGATGAACGAGCATGAAACCATTATACACAGCAGATGTAAAAGTCATTGGAGGGCGTGAAGGCTCTGTTGAATCTACGGATGGGGTTCTTAATCACAAATTAAGCATGCCGAAGGAGCTTGGAGGACCGGGCGGTAACGGAACCAATCCGGAGCAGCTGTTTGCGGCCGGCTATGGCGCCTGTTACGAAAGCGCTCTGGCTAATATCGCCCGTAAAGAGGGCGTCGAGCTCAAGGACGTTGTGATACACTCCCAGGTTATGATCGGAAAGGACGAAGGCGCTGACGGCTTTAAGCTTGCAGTGAAGCTAAAGATCGAAATGCCGGGTATCGAACGAAGCCAGGCGGAGGATCTCGCGAAGAAAGCGCACGCGTTTTGTCCGTATTCCAAAGCAACCCGGGGCAACATCGACGTGGAGTTAAGCGTAAGCTGACCATAAAGGAAGGAATTCGGGTGGCTCTCTGACAATGGAGGGTCATCTTTTTTTGTCGACATATGATGCTGAATATGAAACTTTTTACATGATACGCCGTATTTCAGTTAAAGCTATGAAATGGAAAGGGGCGCTTAAGATGCGTATTGAACAAATGATAGAGGAACGGTTTGTATGCAGCAAATGCGGAGGAAATCACTGCCAGACGAAAGAGGTCTCGATGTCTGGGGCCGGGCTGAGTAAGATGTTTGATATTCAGCACAATCATTTCCTATTTGTTTCCTGCACGAACTGCGGATATGTGGAAGTGTTCAACCCGGATATATTAGAAGGTAAAAAGAGGGGGCAGCTTGGCTCGATCCTGGATGTGTTCTTCGGTTGACATCACCCCTAAAATTCTTTAATATGACTAAGTACCAGAAAGTACAAACCAGTCATAGGGAATTTAAATAAAATAAACGGGTGATGAACATGCCATACAGACCGCAGATTGCAAATGTGACCACAGCTGGAAGCAATGAAAAAGAAGGGCTTTACGAATTCATTATCCACACGGCTGACGGAACGGATATTCGCGTATTCTATAACCGCTTCCCGGAATGGAAACTGACTGCACTTAGCCGACTTGGGAAAGTACCTTGCCCGGTTTGTCGTAAGGATTTCATATGCAAATGCATGGAGAAATTCTCAAACGAATTCGACCAGCAGATGAAAGACGGCGAGTGGCTGAACAAAGCTGCTGAGTAATAAACCAATAAGCGTACTTGATCAAGCGTAGGAGAGGGCTCCTGCGTTTTTTCTTGTTTATGGGTATGGGAAGGGAGCGAAGGAGTATATGAAGGATCGTGCAACGGAAAATCATGAGGAATATGCCATTGTGCTGATTGATGGTGTGTGCCATTTGTGCCAGGGTCTGACGCAGTTCATTATCAAGAGAGATCCTGGGGGTGCCTTTCGCTTTGCTTCGCTACAATCCGAGATTGGGCAGGAGCTGTTGAGGCAGGGAGGGCTTAGTGGAGATACTACGGAAACGATGGTTCTGATTGAACAAGGGAAGTATTACACAAGGTCGACTGGCGCTCTTCGGATTGCACGACGTCTTCGTTTTCCTTGGATGCTGTCGTACATTCTGATTCTGATTCCCCCTTTTTTACGGAACCTGGTGTACCGCTGGGTGGCGAAGAACCGTTACCGGTGGTTCGGACAATCCACTGAATGCATGGTTCCGACGCCGGAGATTCGGCGCCGGTTTTTGTCCTAATGCGATCTTGTATTAATGATGATGTTCTGTCGTACCTTCTTGAAATGTGGGGGTACCCGCTTGCAGATAGGCAAGCTCTTCCTCGGACAGTTTGCCGACGGCGAACGGTTTCTGGGGAATGATGATGGAACCGTTGTTGCCGCTGTGCAGCTTGATGAAATACAGCCCCTCTTTATCGAAGGTTTTGGTTACCGTATATATGCCGTCACCGACCTCTACCGCATCCGTCATGGGATCCCGCAGGGAGCCGTCATGGCTCCACAGCTCATAGTGGACAAAATCCGCACCGGGTACTCTTTTGCCATCCTGGGTAAGGATAATCTCGATGGTCTCCGGTTGATGTACGGATAATGCATCCGGAATGTTCACCTCGGCGATCAGCGGGATTTCTTTTTCATACCGGTTGGCTGCATCGGGACTGGCCGAGCAAGCGCTCAGCAGCAGGACCGATAGCAGAACGGATAATATAAAACGGCTTTTCATGATCATGAAACCGCCACCCCTTATTGTAGTTTGAGTATATAACCGAATCAGGCATTCAGAAATGTCTTGATCGCCGGTACCCTCCGAACGATGACATAATCAATGATCCACACGATGATGAGGGACAAGCCCACAAGCGGGAATAGGATCCCCAAAGCGATGAGCAGCAGAAGAAACAGCCTCATTTTTTTGGCATCTACCTCGGGCGCTTTTGGTGCCCCCAGTCCATGCTCCGGTTTTCGCTTCCACCACAAGTACAAACCGCTTACCGCAATAAAAATGATTCCTATGCATATAAGCAAACTGAAGATTTGGTTGACGATGCCCAGCTGCGTTCCTTTATGCAGCGTAATGCCAAGGGCAACGGCTTTGCCGACGATTCCGTAATGATCATAGCGATAATCCGCCAACACCGCGCCGCTGTACTGGTCGATATGCATGGTAGCCTCGTCTTGTGCTTTGGGCGGATAGGCAGACAATGTGTACACCCCGTCCGCTTGCTGCGGGATGCTGATGGTGTAGCTTGGATGGATCCCCTCACTTCGGGCCACATACATCACATCTTCGATGGGAAGCGGGGTAAAGTCGGAGATGGTCGAATTGGGAACCGCTAGATTCTCGGCGGCCCAAGGTACTTCAGCCACTTCCTTGGTCTGCATGACATGGGAGGATGGCGCACTGCCCGACCAGATGGAAGGCGGATAGCCGGCACCGGTATTGGTCGCCACGGTTTGAAAATTGCTACCCCACAGGCCTGACCAGGGCAATCCGGTCATAATAAGAAACAACATGCCTGCGGCAATCCAGAATGCGGGAACGGCATGCAGGTCTCTACGAAGAATCTGCTTCCCCTTGCCCAGACGCGGGTACAGGATGCCCGCGAGGCTTCTTTTCTTTTTGCTTTTGTTTTTGTTTTTATTTTTCGGAAACCACAAATACACCCCGGTCATGATCAGCACGATCGCCCAGCAGGCGGCAAGCTCCACGATCCGGTCCCCCACGGTCCCGACCATCAGCTCGCCGTGGAACTCCTCGATTTTGTCCATGATGCGGTCTTTGTCTTTCAGCTCGCCAATCTTTTCTCCCGTATAGGGGTCCATGAAGACGGTCATGGATTCGCCCCCTGAGGTCAAACTAATCTCTGTAGAGCGGGAGTCCGACTCGCCTGGGCGGTATTTCGTGATCGTAGCGTCAGGGTAGAGCTCTTTAACTTGTCCGACCAGCTTGCTGGGCGTTACCCGTTCAACCTGAGGGGTTACCGTGTAGTAGTCCCGATATAGCGCTTGTTCAATCTGAGGCTTAAATAAGTAAACGGAGCCGGTGATAGCCAGGATGATCAGAAAGGGAGCGAAGATGATGCCGGCATAGAAGTGCCATCTCCATACGATTTTGTACCATGCGGCAGAGCTTGGATTTGGCGGTTGACTTTCATTTGGTTTGCTTGCTGGAGGTTTCTTTTTCCCCATGGCTGGTGGCTCCTTTTCATTTACGGCTAAAATTTATATAAGATGAACATGAGCGTTCATTTCATATATCAGATGAGTTTACTTCGGGGCCCGGAAACCGGCCTGGACGGCTTCTGCCTCGCTGCAGAACCACTGCTCCTGCTTCGTGCGCTCATAGTATGGAGATTCCGGTGTGTGGTAGATTTTTTCACCCTTCGAGTTGATGTTGCCTTTGATGTCGCAGCCTTGCTTTGACTTTTGGCTGTTCTCTTTAGGGGCTTGGGTTGCTGCTGTGCCATTGCGGCTGCTGTTGTTCTTGTTATTGGCGTCGTCCTGCTCCTCCGGATGGAAGCCGTCTTCCTGGGCATAGTTCTCTACGCTCCATATGCCAAGCGCCTTGTCCCGGCTGATCCGCTGCAAGTCATCAAATTTGTCTACATAGCGGGTGTTGGGCGGGTAGATATAGGCCATGCGGGCGAGTCCTTCTTCAAGCAGCGATTCCTGGACCATTTTTCCGTCGGCATATACATACGCAAGAAGCCTGGAGTATTTATCGCGGTTCGGACCGATATCAAATTCCAATTCAAGTTGATCGGCTTGTTCCACCAGATCCTTCGTAAAAGCCTTGGCCTCGGGCCCGAATGGTTGTACGCCCAGCTTCGGATGACTCGTCTCGGGCGTGTCGACCAGGAGCATCCGAACGTTCTCCTTTTTACCTTCGAACATGACGCTGATGGTGTCTCCGTCAACGGCTTTAACCAGCTCCACGGCTACCCGTGGAAGATTCAGATCATCGGTTGGATAGGTCGTTTGTTTGGAATTCGTCGTGCTGGTGTTTGACTTGGCTTCGGATTTAACGGTTGTTGCGGTTTCATTGTTTGATGTCGCAGGGGGCATCAGCGGCTGGCTGCAGCCGGATAATAACAGCAGGGCGGTTAGAAACGCGGCTAATATACGTTTGTTCATAGGTGTCACTCTCCAAGCTTGGAAGTATTGGTTTAGATGGTTTAGGAGTTTATATATGTTAATTCTATATAAGAAGTTTCTATATAGAGAACACTCGTTCTAAGCCTATATAGTAGGACATTTATCCTTGTTTTGACAATAGTGATTAAGGGCTATCTGTATATCAAAAATAAAATCTTGCCGTTCTGCTGCAACTGTGATATTCTAATGTCAAATTATAACAGACAACGGAAGCACCGTTCATTGACCGCATATTGCGGCCTTTGACGGTGCTTTTTTGGCGTTGTTACAGAAAAGAGGGATTGGCTTTATGATACCGGCCCGACTTGTGCTGGCAGTGCAGGATTCCCGGTATGTTGAACCGCTGCTGAGTTATTTGCATGGAAGTTCTTACGGATCGGTTCTTCAGGTGACCGCATTTACCCGCACCGATTCATTTCTACATTATATGGAAGTGGGGGAAGTGCCGAATCTGGTCGCGGGGGATACGGAAATGCTGGAGAGTTGGCTCAGCCGGGGGGAGACTTCGGTTCCTTGGCTGCTTCTAAGTGAAGGCCATTCATCATCTTCTCTCGTAGAGGGGGGCAACAGTACATTCAAGTATCAACCGCTGCCTCAGTTGATGGAAGTCATAATCACCCACTGTAAGCGAAGCGGTGGGGCGCTGGAGAAACTGAATGTCGGAACAACCTCGGTGATTGGCATCGTATCTCCCCTGAGCGGGAGCGGGAAGTCAACGATAGCAATGAACATGGCGAAGCAGCTGGGCGTGCTGGGATTGAAGGTGTTCTATCTTAATTTGGAGACGGTGAACAGCAGTGCATTATTTCCTTCCGGTTCGGTGGGCATGGAGGGCAGCTTTTCAAGATTGTTGTATGACATTAAGGCCTCACAAGAATCGGCTTCGGGGACAGAGTTGTCGATAACCCCTTATATCATCAGACATCATGGCCTGAAGTGCGATTCCTTTGAGCCCAGCTTCAATGTAAAGGAAGTCACGGAGATGACCATGGAGGACACCGCTTTGCTGCTGGCTTCCCTCGTATCGTGTAATCAATATGATGCAATTGTCGTGGATACCGAGGGATACATGGAGGAACGAATGCAGGCGGTTCTTGAACAGGCCGGAGTGCTATTCTGGATTTTACTGGATGATCTAATGAGTATGTATAAGAGCGGTATATGGATGGATCAATTGGAGCTCAAGGATTCCGCGCTTTTCGGAAACTTGAAGAAGCGGAGCCGATTCATTGTCAATCGATACACAGGACAACTTGTTAACGGATTCCCCCGCAAGGATATAAGCATAGACAGCGTACTGCCTTATATTCCTTCATGGAAACAGCTCCATCGGGAAGAACTGCTGTTGTCCTCACCCATCTATCAGAGAGAGGTATTGAAGCTCTGCCAGCAGCTGCTGGAGGGCTCGAGTATCACACCAGTGCAAGCGGGTGGTGAGCAGTGATGATGGAGGATCCGTTCAAGTCGGTTCGTGACCAGGTTCGTTCCGAGCTTGATATGAGTGCGAGCATTAACAATTCGGAATTGATGGCCCGCATCGAGGAACTGGTATGGAGAAGACGCGAGCTTATGGAGCTGACAGCCGCCGAGAAGCGGAGGCTGGTGCGCAGGGTATTTGATTCTTTTCGCGGGTTGGATGTGCTTCAACCATTAGTGGATAATCCTCGAATTACGGAAATTATGATTAACAGCCACCAGGACATATTCATAGAGCAGGATGGCGATGTGAAGAAGCTGCCGCTCCAATTCGAATCGCAGAGCCGTCTGGAGGATATCATTCAGAGCATTGTCGGTACGGTAAACCGGGTAGTGAATGAATCCACGCCCATCGTTGACGCCAGATTGAAGGATGGCTCGCGGGTAAATATCGTACTGCCTCCAATAGCGCTGAAAGGGCCGACCATGACGATCCGTAAGTTTCCGGAATCGCCGATGACGATGGATGACCTGGTTGGAAGGGGCGCGCTAACAGAGGAAGCAGCGGAGCAGCTTCGGATTCTGGTCAAGGGTAAATACAACATTTTTATAGGCGGAGGGACGGGTTCGGGGAAGACGACTTTCCTGAATGCATTATCGCAGTATATTCCGCCTGATGAGCGTGTCATCACGATCGAGGATTCGGCGGAATTGAAGATCGTGACGGTTCCGAATCTCGTGTCGCTGGAGACCCGGAATGCAAACACGGAAGGCCGGGGGGAAATCGCGATACGCGATCTGATTCGTTCCTCGCTGCGGATGCGCCCCAATCGGATCGTGGTGGGCGAGGTACGGGGAAGCGAGGCGCTGGATATGCTGCAGGCGATGAATACCGGGCATGACGGAAGTCTGTCGACGGGGCACGCCAACAGCACGCAGGACATGATCAGCCGTTTGGAAACGATGGTGCTGAGCGGCGCGAATCTTCCGATCAGCGTAGTCCGTCAGCAGATTAGCTCGGCGATTGATATTTTCGTTCATTTATCCCGGCTTAGAGATCGATCGCGGCGCGTAACGGAGATTAGCGAAGTGATCGGAATGAGCGGCGGCGAGGTGCTGCTGAATCCGCTGTACCGGTTCCGCGAGACGGGCGAATCAGGCGGTCGGGTGATTGGGTGTCTTGAACCTTGCGGTAACCCGCTTCAATCGGCGGACAAGCTTCATATGGCCGGGATTACGGCTTGGCCGCTGCAGAAGATGATGGAGGTGACGTCATGAAGCGATCTGGCGGTTCGGTCTTGACTCCGGAAGAGGGTCAAGGTGAGCGGGTGATCAAGAGGAGTAAGGGGGCTGGAAAGCGTGAGCATGCTGCGCCTACTCGAACCAACACTCTCCCGGATTACGGCGTCTATCATCTCTCGCTGAGACAGAGAACAGCATGTGTCATCCTTGGCGGCCTTTTGTTTTTCTTCATCGGTTATCTGTTTTATCACAATCTGATTTTGTCGCTGCTGCTTGGAACGGGAGGTCTGACGGTCCCTAAATTTTGGCGACGGTTTATGTTGGAAATCAGGCGCAAGACGCTGAATCTTCACTTCAAGCAAGCTCTGTATTCCTTGTCCTCATCTCTGTCGGCTGGCCGCTCCGTAGAGAATGGGTTCAGGGACGCCGTTCAGGACTTGCTGCTGCTGGATCCCGGGGGCAACAGCGATCTGATCTTCGAACTCAAAGTCATTGTGTCCCGTTTGGAGTACGGCGAGCCTATTGAAACTGCTTTGCAGGATTTTGCACGTAGGGCGGGGATGGAGGATCTGACGAACTTTGCCGATGTCTTCTCGACTTGCAAACGAACAGGCGGTGATCTGGTTGAAGTCGTGCGCAGAACCTCTTCTGTCATCGGAGAAAAGCTGGATATTCAGCAGGAGATATCCGTCATGATCGCCCAGAAGCGGTTTGAATCCAAGGCGCTTCTTGCAGCTCCTTTCCTCCTGCTGCTGTTCATGAATATGACATCTCCCGATTATATGGAGTCCATGTATAGCGGATCGGGGATCATAATCTCTACTTTTGCACTGGCGGCTTTAGGAGGCTGTTTCTTATGGATCACCAAAATGATGAATATCAAGGTGTAAGGAGGTGAGGCGGGCATGCTGACATGGATATCCGGCGCGCTGATGGTTCTGCTTGTGGGTGGTTGGGTGGTGCTGAATCAAACGTGCGGCGAACGGTACCATCGTCTTGGCAAAGTGCCAATGGAAGGTCTTAGGCTGCAGCGGTTAGCACCGCCTCTGTTGTTTCTGCTCGAGCGAGGGAAGGTTCCGATGCGCCTGCCGATTATATTTTATCGAATGCAGGGCTCCGTTCAGAAGATCCATGGCTTGCGGCACAGCACAGAAATGACATTATTGTTTATGGCCGAGGCACTTGCGTATACATGGCTTATTTTGATCGGTGGCTGCCTGTGGACATTGCTGTTGGGGGATGTCATCGGACTTCTGGCCGGATTGGGATTGGGTGCATTGCTGCCCGTCGCTTTGGTAAAGGACCTCCATAAAAAGGTCACGCTGCGTGAGCAGGATATCGTGATGGAGCTGCCGGAGCTTCTGAACAAGATTGTGCTGCTTGTTGGCGCCGGCGAGACGGTGCAGCGGGCGATCATTCATTGCGTGGAACGGAACAAGGACGCGAACCATCCCCTGTATGCTGAGCTGAAGAGAATGGTGCTTGAATGGGAGGGAGGCCATCCGTTCCAGCAAGCCTTCGAGCAGTTCAATAAACGGTGCGGCGTTCAGGAGGTATCGATATTTACAACAACCGTCCTGCTTAATTTTCGGCGTGGCGGGAATGACTTTGTCCTGGCTCTGCGGGATTTGTCCCGCGTGCTGTGGGAGAAGCGAAAGGCCATTGCAAGAACAAGGGGCGAGCAGGCCTCCTCAAAGCTGGTGCTGCCAATGGTGGTCATTTTCATGATCGTGATTGTTTTGCTCGGAGCGCCTGCATTTATGATGATGAACATGTAGAAGGGACCGGTGTATGAAATATGATGTTAAGCATGGCAAAGAACGGGATGAAAGCTTTTTGGAAGGATGAGAAAGGGATCGGAACGCTGGAGATGATCCTGATCCTAGTCGTTATTTTGATTATCGCGCTTATATTTAAAGATCAGATTACGGCCTTGGTGAACAACTTGTTTAAAAATGTGAATAACAAGAGTAAAGAGTTCCTTGAATAAACGGCTGCCGAGAAGATGGAAGGACGAGACAGGGAGCTTCACGGTGGAAGCTTCCCTGGTTCTTCCCATCGTACTGATGGTGACGGTATTGCTTCTGTTCCTATGCTTGTATATCTACCAGAAGTCGATGCTGGTTCAGGCATCGGCCGCGGCTTCCGAAAGGACCGCGTATAGCTGGGACAACAGCCACAAGTTCGCAGCTACGGGATCCGTAGAGCAGGGACAATATGATTCGTTATATTGGCGGTTAACGGATGATCATGTTCTAGGAACTCTATTTGGTTTGGCCGGTGGAGACGGCACGAAGTCGATACAATTGCCGCACGGCGAAGAAGGCAGTGGGAAGCTGCCTGAACTCAAAATGTCCAAGGGCGGTACGGCTGTGCCCGCTAGCATGGCGGGAGAGATGCGTTATTCGAATCAGCTACTCATTCGAAAGGTGACGACTTCGTTAAATGAGCAGGTATCTCTGACGCCATTGAGTCGAATATTGGACGATGGAGGTCAGATCAAGGTCAGCGCACAATCGATAGTGGTGGATCCTGTTGAATTTATTCGCACGGTGGATCTAATGCGATATTACGGATCGAAGTTTCAAGGCGGGAGAAATGGAACGGATAAGGCTGCCGCAGGAGAAGTTCTACAAAAGTTCGGAGGTTCGCGATAGTCATGACGAAGCATGGGAAAGCACGGTCTAGTCGGAAAAGGAGAGAGGTGGGCCGATCGTCCGATGGATCTGTATCTGTTTTTTTGATTATCGCCCTGGCAGCCGTATTTATGTTCGTAGCCATATTCATTGATTTCTCGCGTATCGCGGCCATGAAGGTGCAAAGTGAGAGGCTGACAAGAGCAGCCGTACGCTCCGTGATGTCCTCCTATGATCCGCAGCTGCAGAAGGAATATGGATTATATGCCCTTGGAGACACCAGCGGCGATCTCATTATGGGCAATGTGCTGAATGACAGCATGAATCCGGGAGAACGTAGCGATGCATTCCGGTTAATGGCAATGGAGCTCGATAGTTCGGGTCTTGAGCTGCAGCGTCCGCTGGGGACTTATGACATATTCAACCGGCAGATTATCGAGGATATGAAGTATAAAGCGCCGATTGATTTCACTTTGGAATTAGTGGGCAAGTTCAAACCGTTATCGCAGTCCATGAAGGAAGCTTCCAATACGGTAGATGTCCTTAAGAAGCTTCGCAAATTGTATGACAAGCGGGAAGCGGCGCTGGATGAAATGCTGGCAAAGCAGCGAAAAGCAGGGGAGCATGCAATCCGGCTTTCGAAGCTTGTTATGGATCCGCCGGGACAATCGATCTCCGACACTTCGCTGGGGGGCAGTATGTATACCGCCGCTGATGTGGCATCGCAATACGAGGATTATAAGGCTAAACAACAGGAAGATGCGGACAGGCCTCCTAAGGAACAACAGTATACGCTGCTGCTCATGGCTTACCGGAGCGGAATTTCTTCCATTGGCTCACAGATTTCGAGGGTGGCCAGCCGAGTTCAGAAGGAGAATGACAAGCTGCTCTCGGATGCGCATCAATTATGGGAGGAAGCAAGGAATCTGAATGAAGAGATGAAGCAGGTCATCAAGGATTCCGAGAACCGTTCATCTAATAGGGGATATGATCAGGTCACGAATGATGTAACACCAGGGTCTAACGATTCATCCGGGGCAGAAGCGGAGATGATTCAATCCATACGGAAGCAAGCTGACAAATTAATTCACAGCGATGAATTCTTGAACGGCTTCCAGCAAGAGATTGATAGCCAGGAGAGTCGATACCAACAGGTTGTACGAGCGGTCACTACTCTTCAGTCTTCGCTGGGGGGAGAGGGAATGAAGGGGACGGTGCTTGAAGCCAGTCGCACATTACAAAGTTATATGTCTAATTATGGAGTATCAGGCAGTGGGAATATTATAGATCGGCAGCAGGCGTCATTGGAACAGTTCCGCACATCCGATAAGGAACGGAAGGCGATGGAGAAGCAGGCCAGTCAGAAGCTGAAGCAGGCATCCAAGGTCATTGAGGCGATTAACGGGTTGAATGGACAACATCAGGCTATTATGGATGAGTTCCGTGAACTCCAGCAGTACTATGACGAAAGCCTTCAATTTAATACCGAAGCGGACAACATGAATAAGGGAAAGCCTATGGACGATGATCCGTATGATGCCGGTAAACAAGCAATGGATAATATGGACGGTATGTTTGGATTTATGGGGAACGTGCTGGGCGGTGTCAGGGATGAACTGTTTCAAAATGAGTACGCCGTTCATTATTATCAGCATTTTGATATTGGGAAATTAACCGGAATGGTTGATGGTTCCAACACGGGCGGGGATGTCATCCAGGAATTCGCCATTGGGAACCAGGAAGTGGAGTACATTCTATACGGATTTCATAACCCCGCCGGGAATATATCAGCGGCCTATGCAGAGATTTTTGGTTCCAGACTCGCGATCCGGACGATGGAAGGATTTATTGTGAATAGTAAATTGGGAAATCCGTTGGCGATTTTGGCGGCAGCCATTCTGTATGGGATTGAGAAGGCCATTGAGGATATGATCCAGTTGTGTCAGAAGGGGAGCGTTCAGCTATCCAAGTATGTCCCCATTGAGCTGACTTACAGGGATCATTTGCGAATATTTCTGTTTATTCACAGCAATAACGAGAAGAAGCTATCGCGCATGTTGGCGTTGATTCGATTGAACACCGGCACTAATCCTGCGGAGCGATTTACCTACGCATCAGGAGAGGTCAAGACGGCCATGCGTTTATGGTTTCTTCCAGGGGTGACGAAAGCGATCGGCGTTGTATTTGGAAGCGATGGGGACGAAGTTCAGGGAAGTCGTTACATGGTAAAGCGCAAGGCGGATTTTTCCTATTAGGATTAGGGGTACTTGAATGAAACGATTATCGGTAATACAGAAACCTCTCCATAAAGGTAAAGCGTCATCGGAACAAGGAAGCATGGTGGTGGAAGCTGCACTTGTGCTGCCGATGTTTATGTTTTTTGTCATTTTTCTCATTTATATCGTGCAAATGACGTTGATATCGACAGCACTCCAGAGTACCGTTTCGGATTCGGTCAAAACCGTAGCGGCTCATATGTATCCCGTCTCGCTAGCCGTGCAGGCCAATGCCGATGGTAGTGGAACAGGAGAAGGCTCACCAAGCACATCCCATTGGGAGATTCCCAAATTGTCACTTTCTGATTGGGTTTCGAATTACAGCGACTCTCTTCCTTCTCCTGTTAATGAATGGATAACGCAAGCTGTAGCGTCAGGCGAGGAGCCGCTGCAGCAGCTTAAGAACCAAACCGTGGAAGCCGTACTCGATCCCGTGGTCAAGCCGATGCTGAAGCCATTTATGCCTGATAATCTTCTGGACTATGATCGAATCCATGTGTCCAATGTTCACATTCCGAATTTGAAGAGCGGGGCGAGTCCCTATTTCGGCATTGAGGTGAATTACGCGCTTCCGATCCGGGTTCCTTTCTTGAACAAACGCATCGTGCTGCAGGCAAAGGCTCAGGAGAGATTATGGATTGGCGACACCGGCGAAGGAGGGACGGGTTCAGGGGATGGATCGGGGACGAACGGGGCTATCGAGCTGTTGGAGAAGCCGAATCCGGCCGTTGCTAGCAAGCAGGCTAAGGTAAAAGTAAAAGTAGAGCCGGGAAGCAGTGCCCAACTGTCAGTCTATTATAAGAGCGGTCAGAGCACGGCTAAATATTTGGGCTGGGAGACCGCGGACGGTAACGGCTATATCGAGTGGGAATGGAACGTAGGCTTTAATACAACGCCTGGAACGTGGCTGTTTGTCGTTGAGACAGCAGACGGACAGCGAATTGAGGTTCCGTTTACGGTGGTGGCACGGTCAGGTTCTTGAGGCTTGATAGCAAGAGTCCGAAATGAAGTGTTCCCTAAGAAGCGTTTCAGAGAAGTGTTTCAAATAAGTTTTTAAGAGAGTCATTCTAAAGAAGCATTCGTTGTTCATCCATAGTTAAAATCTTATCAAGGCTATTCCAGTGAATAGTTTAAGCAAGGGAGTTTTGATGTAGTATGGCCGTTGCTTTTGGTGTTTGTGCCGTTTATCTGATCGCGGCATTCATTACAGATCTTCGTTCCATGAAAATACCGAATGTTTTAACCGTTTCTGCTATGCTCTCCGGTCCTGTCTATTACGGCGTTCTGGACGGGTGGGAGGGGCTGTTCTTTTCTTTGCAGGGTCTTGGAGCAGGGTTTCTTATCTTGTTGATCATGTATTTTATAGGGGCTGTGGGAGCGGGTGACGTTAAGCTGTTTGGGGGGATTGGTGCCTGGACCGGCTTATGGTTTACCTTGCAAGGCATCATGTATTCTGTAATTTTTGCCGGTGTCATCGGTTTGCTCATCCTGCTCTGGCGGCGGGAAATGATGAAGCGAATACGCAATGTCGTTGGCAGTATCGCCGGCGTTTTTGTTATGAAGAGCTGGTTGCCATGGCGCAATAGCCAGGAGGAACACTTGCGATTCCCCTTTATGATTGCTGTCCTTCCTGGCGTAATCAGCACGTATGTGGTACTGCACTTGTAGGAGGGGGGAGCTTATGCTCGGATTAAAGGCGGATTTTATGCAGAATGGTGGAACCATTATGGTGCTGGACCGGGCTGAAGGAATCCAATCATCAGAACTTAATCATGTACAGCTGGGAATGATCCGTTCTTCGAGAATCCCTCATTTCTTGAAGCTGCATATGAAAGAAGTCGATTATAAGGTAACGCTGGAGTATGATATCACCGGCAAAAAAATGCTGTCTCAAGCGTTAAAGAGCGAGCGAATGACGCTGACCGAATATTTTGGATTGCTGCTGCAAATCGTCACCGCTCTGGAGGACAGCAAGCTGTATATGCTTCAGCCGGAGAATTACATACTTCATGAGGATTATCTGTTTATTGAAGGTTCCCTGGATCTTGGCACTTTATATTTAACGTATGTTCCCGTTGCAGTTACCGAAGCAAGCGGCACTCGTCTTCCGGTTATGCTCAAGGAGCTAATGACAAGGTTGCTCGCATCGGTGACGGAGCTAAAAGGGGGAGGGATACAGGCACTGATGTCGTTCTGCAGTGAACAGAGCTTTAATCTGCCGGGACTTAAGAAGCTTGTGGTCGACCTGTTAGCAGGAGAGGGTGAAGACCATCGTGCTGTAACTCAAGCAAATGCAGCAGTGTCTTCAGGTTTGAATCAAGGATCGCTCTATACCTGTAGTCAATCAAGCAACATGGGCTCCAAGCCTGCATTCGCATTTACAGAACCGGCTCGCGGGCGGACAGCAGTGCCGCAGACGGAGAGTGACACCCACACGGATAAACAGAGTTTAATCCGAGGTCTGGCGGAACGTACGAATGAGATGTTTGGGAAGAGGGGCAAGAGCGAGGAAATGAATTCTCACGTGGATCGAAGCCCCTTGAGCTCTAATCCTGCGTGGCTCCCTGATACAGATGATACAAATTCAGAAGCTTCGGACAATGGCAAAGCCTCGCCGGTTCGCACCTATATTTTGTTAGGATGTTTGCTCGCTACAGCGGGAGCTTGGAGATTACTTTACATGAATCAGCCTACTTCACTGATGCTGGGGTTGTCGATAGGGATTACGATTCTGCTTGCTGCAGTAACCTGGCTTGGCTGGACAGGTAAACTCAAGCTGCTCTCAGGGAGATCCGGCGATTGGTCCGGTTCCTTGCCCATGTTCGAGTCAACAGAGCTTAGTCCGCAGGACTCCAAGTGGAAGTCTGTCCCACGTTTTCAGGCGGACCCTTTATCGGGTCTTCTTGGGGATAGCCGGGAAACAGACGCTGGAAAAGCAGAAGCAGAGCTTGAGGAGGGAAAAGAGAACTGGAGATGGCGGGTCCCTAAATCTCCAGTTAACTCCGAGAGAGATCACCATTCAGCGGGATATCCTGCACAGTCTCCGCAGGGCCATGCTTATTCGCGTTCATCTGAGGCAGCAGCTGCGACTGCGGATCCATATGGGGAGGAGGGGGATTATTATGCCCAGTTGTCCCAACGGACGGAGGTGCTTTCGTTCCCTGGAGGCGGGGGGGCTACCGTGCAGCTAAGTCCGGATGCCGCAGCCCGTCCAGGCGTGCAACATTCAGCAGGTGCTTACCTCGAGCTAAATGAACCGAATGCAGCCGCCCCCCAGCGGATTGAACTGCATCAGCCCCATTTCATTATCGGCCGGTCCCCTGACGTAGCCCAATTCGTTGCACAGGGAGTGGGGACTTCAAGGGCGCATGTCGAACTTTCGCGTGAAGGCGGAGGTTACGTCTTGAAGGATCTGGGTTCGAGAAATGGCACGGTGTTGAAGGGGGAGTCCATGGTGCCTTATAAAGAATATCCTCTGATGGAAGGGGATGTCTTTATTATTGCTGGATGGTCGTTTACCTTGCGCAGGGGTTTATATTAATACGGGATAATTATTGTAGAAGTAGGATTTGCGAAGCTATTATTCTATGAAGCTTAGAGAAAATTCGGATTATTGCAGAAAACCAAAGGTGTACCCTAATTTTTTGAGGGGCTTTTGGTTTTTTTATTTTTACTAGATATATAGAAACATCTGGTATGATGATTATGGTAAAATATACCGATTAACTATATAACTAAGTTTGTATATGTTAACGATTAATTGAAAAAACATCTTGTGTTTTTTGATTTCATGTGTATAAGGAGGACTTTGATGTGTCTGAAGATCTAAATAGAGAAATATTGAAAGAGCTAAAAGAAATCAATAATAAACTAGACACCTTGAACTCGTCAAAAGGAATATCAGGAACTCTAAAAGTTATTGCCCTGATTTTCGGGTTTTTAGTGATAGGACCTTTGCTTGTAGGGATAATGGTGTATCTATTTAATTTAACTGGCTAAGATCCCAGGGCGAGGGGACCTCAAGGGTCGAACTACCGCGTGAAGGCGGAGGTTACGTCCTGAAGGGTCTAGGTTCGAGAAATGGTACGATGTTGAAGGGGGAGTCCATGGTGTCTTATAAAGAACATCCTTTGATGGAGGGGGATGTTTTTATTATTGCCGGATGGTCGTTTACCTTGCGTAAGGGATAATATTTTATAGTACATAAAGAACCCCGGGTTTGAAAGGCAGCGTTCTGCCTTAACATAATACCCAGGGTTCTTTTTTTATTTTTATTGAAGTGTGAGTACGAATTTTTTATAACGAGCTTGAATAAATCATGTACTCCGTATCGCCGGTTGGGTCAAAATACCAGTAAGCTACCTTTTTTGAGTAATTATAAGATCCTCCGTATAAGGGCCAGCGTGTAACATATACATTGTATTCGGGAACGAAAATATTATATTGGGCATCATATCCGCTTGGATAAGAGGAACTCGCAAAGAATGTAATGATAAATATGTTGACTTTTTTGTAGCCATATTTTTTATGTACATGATTGGCAATATTTTTGGTCAGCTGATGCCCCGTTGAAGGTTTGCTGTCAAAGGTGTCGATAATGTTCTGCATCGTTTGTTCATCCGAAATTTCTACGGCAATGGAAAGTGTATCCGAATCGTCGGTTACGCCATAAGTTAAGTTATTTAGGTGCAATTTTCCGAAAGAGAGATTCGAGTATTTGGATTCCAACTCCTCTTGGATTTTTACGGCTTTTGTTTTTACCGGTGGAATCGGTGTAGGCTTAGGAACAAAGGGCTCTGTCCCCTTGTAACTGGTAATGTTGATGGTGTTTCCATTTACGGCGAGGGTTGCTCCAGTGGCCTCGCTGATGAAGCGAAGCGGAACGAAAATGTTTCCGTTCAAGGATACCGGAGGAGATTCGAGCAGCATTCGCGAGCCGTTCACATAGGCGTTTTTGTTGCCTACAGTCAGCACAAGGTTGATCCCTTTTTTAGTCCCTGTAATCTGCTGTTTAGCGGGATCCCACTTTACAGAGAGGCCCAAGCTTTTGAATATCGGAGCGAATTGTACCAGGGTCACCCCGTCTCGCAAAATAGGGGCTTGTCGCAGCCCTACTTTAACGCCATCCACATTGACGATATTGGCTGGCGCCGCTCCTGCGGTCGGTACGATACATGTAAATAGTAAAACTATAATAATTGCTAATTTCAACTTCACGCCATTCTTTCCTCCTAGGACTATCGGATTAGATTTCTTATAACAATCTATTATACGTGATCTATGATTTATTTCCATGATTTTCTTGAAGCGAAAAACAGGCCAAGTGCATTCGGATCCCTTCTATTTAACGAAATTAAAAAACGAATCCCCCTGATCCTTTGTATGAGGACTAGGGGGAATTATCTTCCGGACCCAACGGTTTGTCCGAGCATTTGAATGGGGCAGGTACCGTCGTTCCATTTAAGTTTGTGTTATTACTTATTGATTAAATGCTGATATGGCTTGTAGTCGATTTCCTTCTTCTGGAGGAAATTCATCAGGAATTTGTAATCTCGCTTCGGCGTTGCCACGATGTAACCTTTGATGCAGTGATCCCGGGTTACTTCGGTTGCGCCGGATTCGACGGCAATTTTACCGATTTCGGCTGCAATGGAGTGTTTGGCGATATCCCGGAACGGTCCGGGAACAGGCTGCACCAGTTCGTCCAGAAATGCTTTGGATTCATCCGTCCACAGCGGGCGGCTTCGCTCTACCCAGTAATTTTGCCAATCGAGCTTCGATTTGCCGTCGGCTTTGGGAAGCACTTTCAGAAACTTGCGGAACATGAAAAATCCGCCGATGCCCATCAGCCCAAGCATGACCCATCCCCAGAAGGCAATGGAGTTCATGAACCATGACGGCGGCGCACTGGACGACAAATAGCCCATGACGGCCCCTGTGCTCTTCATTTGTATATCACCTCAATGATTATTGTCACATGACACTTTCATGAGAATTATAACGCATTTCTAGATTTATTTCGATATACAAGCTAAAATAGGTGTAATTGTGTGTTAAAAAAGGGGGATACAGCATGTTGAAAATTGGTTCCCACGTGTCGTTTTCGGACAAGGGATTGCTGACTGCGACGGCTGAAGCTACATCATATGGCTCAAGCTCGTTCATGATATATACCGGCGCACCGCAAAACACGCGCCGCAAGCCGATCGATTCCATGTTTATCGAAGAAGGCAGAGCCGCTATGCAGGAAAGTGGGATTGATGAGATTGTGGTCCATGCGCCATACATTATCAACCTTGGATCGTACAAGCCCAACACGTTTGAGCTGGCGGTGAGCTTTCTGCAAGAGGAGATTCGCCGCACGCATGCGGTCGGCGTGAAGAATATCGTTCTCCATCCGGGTGCATATACCGATAAGGACGCGGAATACGGCATCGACCGAATTGCCGAAGGCCTCAATGAAGTGCTCGGCGGTACGGATGAGACCGAAGTGAAGATTGCGCTGGAGACGATGGCCGGCAAAGGCACTGAGATGGGACGCAGTTTTGAAGAAATTGCTTCCATTATTGATAAGGTGAAGTACAATGACCGTTTGGCCATCTGCCTCGACACCTGTCATATTCATGATGCGGGTTATGATATCGTAAATGATCTGGACGGCGTGCTGGAGCAGTTCGACAAGCTGATCGGACTCGACCGGTTAACGGTTGTGCACGTGAACGACAGCAAGAATCCGCGTGGAGCGGGTAAAGACCGTCATACGCCGATTGGAACCGGATGGATCGGTTACGAAGCCATTCAAAGAGTGGTTCATCATGAGAAGCTCCAGGGCAGACCGTTCATTCTGGAGACGCCGTGGATCGGTAAAGATCCGAAGACGCAGCGTCCGATGTATGAGATCGAGATTGCGCTTCTGCGTGGGGATGTGGAAGGCCGTTTCGGGCCAACTTTTGCTCAGCAAGTAGAAGAACTGGGTGCTTTCTTTGCGAAGGAAGGCATTGAATCCCGTTCGTTCGTGCTGGATACCTGGACGCTTCTGAAGAATGATGCCAAAGCCAAAAAGGCGGATCCTCGCGAACCGATGGAGCGCCTGTATGATATGGTCATGGCAGCAGGCCTGCTGTCCGACCTTTCGGAGGAGCAGATCAATCAGCGCCTGATTGCTTGGTTGTCCGGTGTTACCCTGACTTCATAAGCTTCATTAAATGGCTTTATGTTCAGAATTTTATGGCATTCTCAGGATAACGTCCGCATGTCGCGGCATGTTTTCCTGAGAGGCCGTTAATTGCAGATTTATAAGGAGGATCACCGAGTCTCATGGAAATTCACATCAAGAAGGATCTGCCATCTGCGGCAGGTCAGTACCCTAATCGTGCCCGCATGCTGATCTCCTGTCCGGATGGACCGGGAATTGTGGCGGCGGTCTCCCAGTTTCTGTACCAGCATGGCGCCAACATTGTCCAGTCTGATCAATATACAATGGATCCGGCCGGCGGCATGTTTTTTATGCGGGTTGAGTTTGATCTGGAGGATTTGAATACGAAGCTTCCCAAGCTGGAGGAGTCCTTCCGGGATGTTGCCGATCAATTCCGTATGGAATGGAATATCTACCATGCAGCCCGTAAGAAACGGCTGGCGATTTTTGTTTCAAAAGAAGATCACTGTCTTGTAGAGCTGTTGTGGCAATGGCAGGCTGGCGATCTGGATGCGGATATCGCACTGGTGGTAAGCAACCATCTGGATATGAAGGAGTACGTAGAATCGTTCGGTATCCCGTATCACCACATTCCGGTTACGGCGGATACGAAGCCTCAAGCGGAGCAACGTCAGCTGGATGTGATCGGCGACGATATCGACGTGATTATCCTTGCGCGTTACATGCAGATTATTTCGCCAACCTTTATCGAACATTACCGGAACCGGATTATCAACATTCACCATTCCTTCCTTCCGGCCTTTGTCGGCGGCAAGCCTTATGCGCAAGCTTATAACCGCGGGGTGAAAATTATCGGAGCAACCGCCCATTATGTAACCGAAGAGCTGGATGGCGGACCGATTATTGAGCAGGATGTGCAGCGCGTTAGCCACCGGGACGATGTCAACGAGTTGAAGCGTATTGGCCGTACCATCGAACGCGTGGTGCTTGCAAGAGCCGTCAAATGGCATGTCGAGGATCGGATTCTGGTGCATAACAATAAAACGGTTGTATTCAACTAACGGTGTGCAAGTGTACGTATAATCAGACAGGAAGACAGTCTGTGTACTGAGTGCAAGTAAGAATATGAGGCTGTGTTTGGACGATTCATCATAGATAGTACAATGGAGCAGCCCAACACTTTAACGCTGCAATGGATTACCCCTTGATCCCGCTCCTCTTATTGGAGTGGGATTTTTATTTATAGCCGACTTGGTAAAAAACACCAAAACCCTCTGGGGTGCTGAAAATACAGGCCAATATATCTCTTTATGGAAGGAAACGTCAAACTTTTCATGAATTCGACTCGTCAATATAGTTGAACTTGTGAAGAGAACCTTTACATACGTCTTCAGAACATATGTGTCATTTTTCATGTGAAAGCAATTTATATGTGGAGAGGGGAATCATCAGTTGTCGTTTTATACAAAAAAAACGTGGATGTTGCTGCCGATGGTGGCGCTGCTGATTGTTGCCACGTTATCCTTGTCGATTCCGGCCGGAAACGTGTACGCCGACGGAGCGAAGATTGGCATTCAATCCGAAATGGGTTATCAAGGCAAGATTAAACATGATAAATGGAATCCGCTCAAACTGACCTTAACCAGTGACCGGGATATATCCGGTGACGTGGTCGTGCAGATTCAGAACTACAATGGCTTCGGGTATCAAACTTCCTACGTCCAGCAGGTGGACCTGCCGAAGGATACGCCGAAGGAAGTCGTGATCGGCATTCCAGGGGCCATGCTGAATAAAGATAATAACCAGATCCTCTTCTATGAAGGATCTTATACCAAGGGGAAGCAGATTCCGTTTGCCACAGGTAAAAACTACGTGCAGGCTTCTCCTTATCAAGGCGCACTTATTGCCGTGTTATCGGATGATCCGGATACGATGAATTTCATGAATGTCCTTAACGGCAAAGGCAACAGCGTGAACGTGTTCCCGCTTAAGAACGCCAGCGTTCCATCGGATGGAATGCTGCTGAACGGACTGGACGTTATCGTTATTAACAATTTTGCTTCTGATACGCTGTCAGAGCCTCAGCGCAAGGCGATTACGGATTGGGTAAATGGCGGCGGCACCCTGATTCTGGCCGGAGGCGCGGGATATACCAAAACAGCGGCACCGTTTGCCGACATAACGCCGGTTGTTGCGAATGGCACCACCACCGTTAACTCGCTGGCGGAGCTGGAGAAGCTTGGCGGGAAACCGCTGAAACTGGATGGGGCATTTACCATTTCTACAGCGAAAGCGGTGGAAGGCGCCCAAATCGGGATTGAAGCGGATGGACAACCTTTGTTTGCTTCGAAGACCTATGGCCAAGGAAGTGTTCAATATGCGGCCTATGATCTGGCTATGGAACCTGTGAGCTCATGGGCAGGCCATCCGGATGCTTGGGCATCGATACTGCGTAATAACCTTCCCATGATGGGTGCGCAGAATGGTATGTATTACAATTCGCTTATGGACAATTTGAATTACGTTCTGGAGTATTTTCCATCACTGAAGATGCCTTCCTTCACGCTGCTGTTGTGGATGCTCATTATTTATGCGGTCGTCGTTGCGCCGCTGCTCTACTACATCTTGAAAAAGGCGGACAAACGGGAATGGGCTTGGTTCTTGATCCCGATCATTGCCGTCATCGCGAGCGGTTCCGTTTACGTGGCCGGTTCATCGGACAAGACGCGGGAACTCGCACACACCATCAACTTGATTGAACTAAACGGTCAGGGGGATGCGGTTAAATCGACGGCTTCCGCATTCTTCACGCCTCGAAGCGGGAACTATGCCTTGGAATTTCCGGAGAATACGTATTTGAGAACGGGGCAGTCCCGGAACACGTTTGGGGGAATGGGCGAGAATAAAAATTTTGTCCGAATGGAGCAGGCGTCCACGACGCTGGAGCTTCGCGACATGTCCCAATGGTCATTAGCCAAGGTATGGGTGGACCGTCAAGGAACCGAGGAGATGGGGCGCCTCGGCATGGATTTGAAGCTGGATGCCAAAGGAGAATTAAACGGTAAGGTCACCAATGACACGATTAACGATTTGACCGAGGTTGCACTGGTTATTGGAGGCAAAGCTTATAAGCTGGGAGATATCAAGAAGGGAGAGACGGCTGCCGTTCCTCAGGACCCGAAACAAATCATCAAGTTTACGGGCGGTGACTTGTCCGGGATGCTGTACCCTTATTCGCAGAATGATCCGAAACAGCGTGAGCGCGATATTTTGTCCCAATACGGATATTCCAACAGAATGGTCAACAGAGATGCTTACATTTTGGGATGGAGCAAGGATCATTTGACGAATTATACGCTGAAAGGCGCTGAGGTGGAGAGTGATCAGCTCAATTTCTGGATACAGCCCGTGGAGATGGATTGGGGACTGAACGGGGAGATCAACATTCCTTACGGGTTCCTGTCTCCCGAGATATCGCAGGTGAATGCGCCGATGTATGGGGTTTACCCTCATGGGGTCGAAATGGGACAGGGCAGCTTGATCGCCGAATTCCCATTAATATCGGAAGGCAACGTGAAGTATTCGGAATTGTCCATGAGAGGCACCAAATTCAACAACAACGTTATGATGGAGATCTGGAACTCGAAGAAGAGCGAATGGGAGCCTGTTACAGACGTGAACAATGTGCATACCATTACCAAAAATCCGGAGCAGTATATCGTGGGAAATCGGATCCGTTTCATGATCACCGCCAAGGATCAGACCAACTTTATGATGCCGGAGCTGTCTGTGAAGGGGGAGGCCACTCCATGATCGAGATTAGAAACCTGAGTAAAAAATACGGAACGTTCCATGCGTTGAAGGACATCAGTCTTCATATCGAAAAAGGGACGGTATTTGGATTTGTCGGCCCGAACGGAGCAGGCAAATCCACGACGATGTCCATATTGGCCACCCTGATGCTGCCAACCTCGGGCGTTGCCAAAGTCGGCGGCTTTGACGTGACCCAGCATCCCAAAGAGGTCCGCAAGCGGATCGGCTACATGCCCGATTTCTTTGGCGTGTATGACCAGTTGAAATCTACCGAATATTTGCATTTTTACGGGGCAAGTTACGGCATTCCGCGCGCCGAGCGGGAGCAGCTCATTCCGCAGCTCCTGGAGCTCGTCAACCTGAGCGACAAAGCGGATACGTACGTCGACAGTCTCTCGCGCGGCATGAAGCAGCGTTTATGCCTTGCCCGGTGTCTGGTGCATGATCCGGATGTATTGATTCTGGATGAGCCGGCTTCGGGGCTGGATCCGCGGGCGCGGATCGAGATGCGTGAAATCTTGAAGGAATTGAAGCTTATGGGCAAGACGATCATCATTTCGTCGCATATTTTGCCTGAGCTGGCGGAGATGGTGGATGAAATCGGCGTGATTGAACACGGCGAGATGGTTGCCCAAGGTAAGGTGGCTGATATTCAGAGCCGTCTCCGCGTGAAAAAAGTCATCCATATCCGCACGCTCGAGCGTGAAGAGGAACTGGCCGAGAAGCTGCGGGACGAACCCTTTGTCTCGTCGGTATTAACGGATAACACCGGTGTCCATGTTCATTACGGCGGGGATGATGCGCAGCAAAGCGCTCTGCTGCGGCAGGTGGTCTCCTGGGAAATTCCGATTGTCTCGTTTCAGGAAGCACAGAGCAATCTGGAGGATGTATTCCTCGAAATTACCAAAGGGGGACCCCGCGAATGAATTGGAGCAGAAAGTTAATTAATCCGGTCATTGACAAGGAATTTCGGCTGCGGATGCGTTCTACGCGTTCTATGCTGTCGGTGTTATTTTATGTGTTGGCGCTCGGAGCTGTTGCGATGGGCTTCATTTACCTCTTCTTATATTTGGGACAGCGGGGACCTCAGCGATTCGATCCGCAGATGAGCCAAATGATGTTCTATGTGCTGAGTTTTGCTCAGCTTGTCCTCATCGCGTTCATGGCACCTGCTCTTACCGCCGGCGTCATCAGCAGCGAGCGGGAGAAGCAAACGCTGAGCATGCTGCTGACGACGCAGCAGAGCTCGGCCACGATTGTGCTGAGCAAGCTGGTGTCGGCACTCAGCTTCATGACACTGATCGTGCTGGCCACCCTGCCGATATACAGCATTGTTTTCCTGTATGGAGGGATTTCGCCGAAACAGCTCATATCCGTTTTTGTTTTTTATTTATTCGTGATGCTGTTGCTCGGTTCGCTTGGCGTGATGTTCTCGACTTTATTCAAAAGAACCATCGTCGCGATTATTGTCGCCTACGGTGCGGGACTTATTATATTCCTTGTCACAGGCCTGCTGTATCTGTTCTTCATGGGGATTGAACAGCGGAATATGTATCAAAGCGGGATAACGCCTACACCGGGCAGTTATTCATGGGTCGGGTATTTGCTGGGTCTGAATCCCGGCGGAGCGATGATGAGTTTGTTCAACCCGTCGTTCTCCAAGGAAGTGTTCCTGCTGCACGGCGGAAGTTTGAACAGTAAGGCCCCCATTGAATTGTGGCTGGAATTCTTCATCGTGTATTCGGTTGTGATTGTTCTTGCCCTGTGGGTTGCCATACGGAAAATACGTCCTATCGCAAGGCGGAAACGTAAGGATAAGGACGAGGCACAGCTCCCGCAAGTACCGGAAATGACGCGGGATGAAGCGTAACCTTAAAGCATAAGAGTACGGTAAGGAGGAAGAGCAATGGACAACATCATGCGTTTTATCGAAGCTGTCAGACGGCGGCTGCAGCGATTTCGCGTCATAACGTATGTTTTATACGGACTGATGGCAGGGTTTGCCGCGCTGCTGCTGCTCCTGGTGCTGGGGAGATTCGTACCCATTGCCTGGCTTCCCGTCGCATCCGTGGCCGTTCCTGTCGGAGCAGGCTTCGTAGGCTTGTTATGGGGATGGCTGCACCGGGTTCCGATCGAAGAGGCCGCTTCAGCGATGGATCATGTTCCGGACGGAGCGGAGCGAAGCGACATGATGGTCACGGCACTATCCTTCAAAGAACAGGAATCGCAGGCCGCTAAATGGCAGCGTGAGCAGGCGGAACGCTATGGTGCACGTTTTGCGGAGCAATTGCCGGAGCGTCTTCCTTACCCTAGTCGTAAAAGACATCTCTTGATCTGTGGTGCTTCGCTGGCTGCCGTGCTCATCCTTGTTTTTGTTCCGAACCCGATGGACAAGAAGGTGGAAGCGGCAAAAGAGGTGCAGAGCTGGATGAAGGAGCAGGCAGCCAAAACCGAAAAGCTTGCGGAGGAACTCCAGAAAAAAACGATCGATCCTGCCGACAGGAAGAAGCTGCAGGAGAAGCTGGATGCCCTGAAGAAAGCGCTGGACCGTGAGAAACATCCCGAGCAAGCGCTGGAGAAGCTGGAAGAAGCGATGAAAGAGCTTGAAAAAATGGCGAAACAGCAGGAGGAAAAAGCGAAGGCACTGTCTGAGCTTGCCCAAAAAATGCAGCAGCAGAAGGCGTTGTCCCAGGTGGGGAAAAAGCTTGCCGAAGGCATGGCCGATGAGCTCAAGCAGGAAATGAAGAAACTCACCGAGCAGGTGAAAAAGATGTCCCAAGAAGAGAAGAATGAGCTGTCCGATGCTTTGAAAAAGTTGGCTGAGGAAGCTGCCAAGCAGCTGGAGGACGGGAAGCTGGAGCAAGAGCTCAAGAAAGCAGCCGACTTGCTGAAGGAAGGCCAGCTGCCGAAGGAGCTGGAAGAAGCGCTCCAGCAGCTGGCCGAGGAGCTGGCTAAAGCGGCGCAAGCCAAAGCCGCGTCGGATAGTCAGTCGCAATCCGCCGCTTCGCTGGCGTCCTCCCTTGCTTCGCAAGGACTGAGCTTGGCCGATCAGATGACGGCTGCCGGGATGTCGGTATCCGATGCCTGGAGTAACGGCGGCAGTGCCGAGGCGTTGGCGCAGGCGGGATCCGGGGGAGACTCGGGAGAAGAAGGCGAAGGCTCGGAGGGAAGCTCCGGGGAAGGCGGCTCCGGGGCCGGTCAAGGTCAAGGCGCCGGCAGTGGGTCCGGTTCGGGGAGCGGCTCCGGATCAGGAGCAGGCTCCGGCTCAGGTGGCAGCGGAGGATCGGGAAGCGGGACCGGCAGCGGAGCCGGCTTTGGCTCTGGCGGTCGCGAGCTTGTGACGATCCCTCGGGATTACAAGGGCAGCGGCAATGTGCAGAACGATTCCGGCGAGATCAAGGGCAGTGGCGGTGATATTCAGAAGGGCGGCGTTTCGCCGACCGTTCCGGGCATGTCCAGGCCTTATGAGGAAGTGTACCGCGATTATGAGACCGAAGCGCGCAAATCATTAAACCGCAATCAACTGCCGGACCAAATGCAAGGATTGGTTGAGGAATATTTCATACAGATCAATCCGAATCCGTAGGGGATGGAAGAGAAATAACGGAAGCTATATAGATTGGACTAAAGAAAAAGAAGAACTTCAACGGAGAAGGCGGAATTATTCTGGAGAAACGAAGAGGTCGCCTTTGCCCCCGGATTTCAACAATGATATGGATGAATAGAAGAAGAAATCTGGGGGCAACAGCGATCGGAAGAATAATCCGCATTCGTAGTGATGCTCAGGCTAAGAATCTTTAGTTCACGTTATATAGAATGAGAACTTGAACTTTACCAAGAAGATGGAGGTTTCGTCCATGTCGGATATTGCAGTGAGACCACAGGAATGGATGGAGAAAATATCAGGCCTGCGGGAACATATCGGCAAGGTGATTGTCGGGCAGCAGGATGTTGTGGAGCAGATGCTCTGGTGTATCTTTGCGGGAGGGCACGCCCTCCTGGAGGGGATTCCGGGTCTCGGTAAAACGATGCTCGTTCGCACGGTGTCGGAAGCGTTGGAATTGTCCTTTTCCCGTATTCAGTTCACGCCGGATTTGATGCCGAGCGATATAACGGGCACCAACATCTTGTCGTTCGGGCAGCATGGAGACACCGGAATGACCTTTCAAAAGGGTCCGCTGTTCAGCAGCATTGTGCTTGCTGATGAGATTAACCGGGCTACGCCCAAAACCCAGAGCGCCTTGCTGGAGGCCATGCAGGAAAAGACCGTCACGGTGGGTGGGGTAACCCATCAGCTGCCAAAACCTTTCTTTGTTCTCGCGACGCAAAACCCGCTGGAAAACGAGGGAACGTATCCATTGCCGGAGGCGCAGCTTGACCGCTTTCTGCTGAAGATCGAAGTGTCGTATCCGAGCGCGGATGAACTGAAGGAAATCGTGAAGCGGACGACGTCCTCCCACGAATTCCAGGTGGAACGACAAATGACCGGAGACGAGCTGCTGGAAATCCAGCGCGGAGCCCGGGAAGTGCTGGTTGCCGAGGAGATTTTGGATTATGCGGTTCGTCTTCTCATGATGACGCATCCGCAAGAGGCTGCGGCCCCGGAGCCGGTACGAAAATACGTCCAGTTCGGTTCCGGACCGCGGGGCATTCAGTCCATCATATCAGTGAGCAAGGTCCGGGCATTGTGCAGCGGGCGGATGCATGTATCGACAGGGGATATTCGCGCCGTGGCTTTATCTGCGCTGCGTCACCGTTTGTTCCTGAATTTCGAAGGTCAGGCGCTTGGCATTACGACAGACCATGTCATTCAGGAGGTTCTGCAAGCGCTGGAGGCATCCGCGTGAGCGGGGGCGGGCACCTGCTTCCTCCGGAATGGCTTCCGCGCCTGGAGCGATTGAGTCTCGATGCCAAGCGACGGGTTGCCGGAATGCTGCAGGGAAAGAGACGATCCCGCAGGCTTGGTTCATCCCTCGAGTTCGCCGATTACCGAGTATATTCGCCCGGGGATGATGTCCGCAGGTTTGACTGGGGCGTCTATTCTCGTACGGGAAAAGCGTTCGTGCGTCAATTCATGGACGAGCAGGAGCTGACGGTCAGCCTATTCGTGGATTGCTCGGCATCGATGGGGGCTGTCATGTCATCGTCATCCGAACTATCCGCTGCGGATCCGGCAGGAACGAAGGGAAGCCCGAAATGGCTGCTCGCACGTCAACTCGCCGCAAGCATCGGCTACATGGCATTGTCCTCCTACGACAGGCTGCAGGTCGCCTGTTACAGCCGTTCGATTAATGCTCGTCTTCCGATCATGAGAGGAAAGGGCTCGGCCCATCGCCTGTTTTCGTTCCTGCAAGGGGCAGAAACGGGAGGTGAGGGAAGTTTGGGCGCCGCGCTTGCGGTTCCTGGCGCACTCCCTCGGCAGCCGGGGATGACCTGGGTGTTCTCGGATTTTTGGCTGGCGGGCGGCGAGGAGGAATTGTTCAGGGCGCTATCCCTTTTGTCCGGCACCGGGCAGGAAGTGGTGCTGGTGCATGTTTTGTCGAGGGAAGAACTAGAGCCTAAATTGACCGGCGATTTGCGATTGGTCGACAGCGAAACGATGAGCGGCAAGGAAGTGGCGTTGACGGGTAAAGTACTCGATGCTTACAAAGAGGAGCTGGAGCGGTATCGGACGATGCTGTCCCGCGTGTGCGCGGAGCGGGGAATGTCTTACGTGCTCATTCCGGCGGACATGCCGCTTACGGACGCGATGTTCGGGGTACTGGCAGGAGCAGGTCTGGTTACTGGATAAGGCAAGCCTCATACAGGACGCAGTGTTCCAAGCATCTGCCGGACTTCATACGCTTTGGGAAGCTTGTAGACAGGGTAACACCGGTAAATAGACACGCTATGAAATGAAGGCTTCACGAGCATCTGTCTGTGATCTTTAGAACAAATAAGAAGAGAACTCATTCAAATAGGAAAAGATGGACGAGCCTTCATCCGATGCTTTGAGAAAACATCCAAGTCGTGTTAGTAAGGGTCCACGGGAGTAAGGAGGGGACACGTTGGGGATTCAATCTTGGCTGAGCCTATGGTTCGGTTTAACGCTGCCGGCTATCGTGCTTATGTATATGTTCAAACGAAAATATGTGGATACAACCGTTCCCAGCCACTTGCTGTGGGAGCGGGTGCTTCGGAACCTGGAGGCTAACAGGCCGTGGCAGAAGCTGCAGAACCGGCTTCTGCTGTGGCTCCAGCTGTTTGCTGCTGCGCTGATGGTCTTCGCGCTGATGCAGCCCTTTATGCAGGTGTCTGGCGGAGGCAGCGCCCATGTGGTCATCGTTGCCGATACCTCGGGCAGCATGAGCGCGCAGATTCAGCCTTCGGCAGAAGGCGAAGCCGCATCCAGGCTGCAAATGATGCAGGAGCGAATTAAAGAGTACGTAAAGGACCAAGGGAGACGGAGCGAGATTACCCTCCTGTCCGTGGGAGCAAGTCCCATGACGCTGGTCTCCCATGAAAGCGACCGCGCCGCCATCGATAAGGCCGTGGATGGGTTGCGGCCCTATTACGGCCAGGCATCCTACAGGGAAACCTTATCGCTCGCCTCCGCTCTGACACGGGAAGAACATGATGCAGAAGTCGTTATTTTTACAGATAGCTACTGGAAGCAGGATACGGCTCCCATATCGTTTCAGGTTCCAGTATCCGTAGAAAAGGTACAGGGGGAGCACCCTCTTAACGTTTCCATCGACCAATTCGGCATTTCACTCAAAGGTGAAACAGGTTCATCCTATGCGGCGGTCGCCGTCCTCAGCACGAATGCCAAGGAATCGATGTCGGCCGAAGTGAATCTTTACGGAGATGAACAACTGCTGACCAGCAAGGTACTTGAATTGGAGCCGGGGAAGAGATTAACCGAATCCTTTGTCGATCTCCCGTTTGCGGAGGTGTATCGGCTTGAGTTATCCCAGGATGACGGGTATGCGGCAGACAATTATTCCTTTGCATTCGGTTTGGGTCACGGATCCTCGCGCGTACTTCTGCTGACTTCAGGCAATTTGTTCCTGGAGAAGGCCTTGCAGCTAAGCGGAGCCGAAGTCACCCGGGTTGCCTGGGATGGCTCCGAAGACAAGAAGGGTGAGGATCCAGGCACGGATCAAAATACGGATAAGGGCGCAGCATCGGATGTACCGCCCTTACCTGATGGCGAATTTGATCTGCTCGTCATAGACGGGAGCATGCCGGAAGGGTTCAAGCAAGGGAAGTGGGCGGAGCTGGCCGCCAAAACGCCGCTATGGACGATCGGCGGAGAAGGCACCAAAGTCGGAAGCCAAGGAGGACGCGCTGTGCTTGCGAAGCATCCGGTGACCGCCTATGTAACCTTATCGGGCGTCTATTTCGGTACGCTGGTGGATCAGGCCCCTGCTTGGGGCGAACCTGTGGTCAAGCTGGGGGATCAACCCATCGTCTATGCGGGAAGCGAAAACGGGCGACCGCGATTGTCGTTTAATTTCCTGCTTCAGGATAGCGATCTTCCGTTATCGCCGGAATTCCCGGTCATGGTCAGCAATGCACTAGAGTGGATGACCTCGGGCAAGGGAAGCGGCCTTGGCCGCTATATGGCCGGCGCGCAAGCAGATATTCCGATTGCAGCGGATACGGTAGCGGCAAAGTGGGTACCTAAGAGCGGTCTTGCTCTTGCTGACGGCATCCCTGCAGCGGAGGCCCTCCGGAATGAGCAAGGGATATCACTGGTACAGATCGTGCCGGAATATCCAGGGCTGTACGCTTTTGAACAGCAGAATGAAGCGGGTGAGAAGCTTAAGTTTTGGCTGGCCGTAACGGCAGACCCGTACGAGGCAGATTGGAGCAACGATCAGGGCCCGGTCGTGAGTCAAACGTCACCGAACTCGGATACGGCAGCTGGTGAACGTGCCGGGACGTCTGGGCACAGCGAGACGGCAAGCGATGCCGGTTCGTTAATGCCATGGCTGGCGGCCTTGGCACTGGCTGTGATCGCAGCGGAATGGGGGGTGTACCAGCGTGGGCGTTCAATTTAGCCAACCATGGTTGTTGCTGCTGTTGATCCCGGCAGGAGTCTTTCTCTATTACGCATACAAATCGGATTTTCGGCTCAGCGGTTTTCGCAAGAAATTGGCCTTATTCTTTAGAACCTGCGTCATTCTGTTATTGATTCTTATGATTTCGGGTCTGCACGGTTATACCGTCTTGCGAGATAAACAGGTGGTGTACTTGGCGGACCGTTCCGACAGTATGGGGGATTCGGCCCGGATCACGAATTGGATTAACGATTCCCTTGGGGCAAAAGGCGAGAAGGATGGCACCGCTGTTGTTTCTACAGGTCTTGAGGGCGCTGTGGAACGGCGATTATCCTCTACGGAGAATGCAGGAGCCTCTTTAAATGCGCTGCTGGAGCAGCAGTTTACGGGGCTGGAGTCCGGTCTTCAGCTCGCAGGGAGCCTGTTCGAGGGCAACAGCGATTCCAGAATTGTGTTGATCTCGGACGGGGAAGAGAATGTGGGCAGCATGGCAGCGGCCGGAAGGCTGCTGAAGGACCGGGGCATTGCGGTTGATGTGCTTCCAACTCCGAAGCAGGCTATCCGTGACGTTGCGGTGGAGGAACTAAAGGTACCGGATAAGCTGTATCAAGCGGAGTCTTTCTATGTGGAGGTTATGATCCGCAGCACGTTTAAGACCTCCGGTGAATTGCGCATTTACGAGGACAACCGTGAGATCGGCCGGGAACGCGTCGACGTAACCCCGGGCGAGAACCGGTATGCCGTAAAAGGCCTGGCTAAGAGCCCGGGACTTCACCGTTACCGTGCCGAAATCTTCATGGATGGGGATGAGGCATCCGCCAATAATGCAGCGTTTGATTTTACCCGGGTGGAAGGTCCGCCGAACGTACTGATCGTTGAAGGAACCCCGGGAACGTCAGGTAATATCACGGCAGCACTGGAGTCCGGAATGATCGGCACCGAAGTGATTCCGCCGGAGCTGCTTCCGCTGGAAGCGGCCAAGTATGCCGTGTACGACAGCATCATCTTTAATAACGTCTCGGGCAGTGACGTCGGCGGCAAGCAGATGGAGCTGATCGAGCAGGCGGTCCGAAGCTTCGGCATCGGGTTTATGATGGCGGGCGGCGAGGACAGCTTTGGGATGGGCGGATATTTTAAAACCCCAATTGAAAAAGCACTGCCGGTCTCGATGGAGCTGGAAGGCAAACGGGAGATTCCATCGCTTGGTCTCATCCTCGTCATTGACCGTTCGGGGAGCATGGATGGCAATAAGATCGAATTGGCCAAAGAATCGGCGATGCGCACGGTGGAATTGTTGAGAGCCAAGGATACGGTCGGCGTCGTCGCCTTTGACGATCAGCCGTGGTGGGTTGTTCCGCCGCAGAAGCTCGGGGACAAGGAAGAGGTACTCAGCAGCATCCAGTCGATTCCGAGCGCCGGAGGAACCAACATCTATCCTGCCGTTTCCTCCGCACTTGAAGAAATGCTGAAGATTAACGCCCAGCGCAGACATATCATTCTGATGACCGACGGACAATCGGCCATGAATTCCGGTTATCAGGATCTGACCGATACGATGGTGGAGAACAAAATTACGATGTCTTCGGTGGCGGTCGGGATGGATGCCGATACGAACCTTCTTCAATCCTTGGCGGATGCGGCTAAAGGCCGTTATTACTTCGTTGAGGATGAAACGACACTGCCGGCGGTATTCAGCCGGGAGGCCGTGATGCTGGCCAAATCCTATATCGTGGATAAACCCTTTATCCCGGCCGTTCAGAATGCGGGCGATTGGGCGAGTCTATTCCAGCAGGGCGTACCGGGGCTATATGGTTATGTAGCGACAACGCCGAAGTCTTCCGCCCAGACGGTTCTGTCCAGTCCGGAGCCGGACCCGATCCTGTCGCGCTGGCAATACGGATCCGGGCGAACGGTGGCGTGGACGAGCGATTTAAGCGGAAAGTGGTCCAAGGAATGGGTATCGTGGTCCGGCTTTGCCAACACGTTGACCGAAATCGTGAAGTGGACGTTCCCGCAGTTTACGTCGTCGCCCTATGAAGTGACTACCGAAACGGCCGGCAACCAAGTCAAGCTCCAGGTTATGGCTGAGGGCGAGAATCCGCCGGAGAAGCTGAATGCGGTGATCGGGGACGATGAAGCCGGCGAGCAGACGGTGGAGCTTATCCAGGAGGCTCCCGGCCGTTATACCGGGCTCGTCAATGTCACGAAGCCCGGGGCATTCCTCCTGTCTCTTGAGGATGCCAGCGGGGAAGAAGCGCTGCAGGCGGCGCCAGGCACCGGTTTTGTGGTTCCGTATTCTCCGGAATACCGGTTGTCCTCCGGCAGCGGCGAGGAAGCCATGAAGCGGCTGGCCGAGGCGACCGGAGGCCGCGTGTTATCCTGGGATAATCCGGCCGAAGTGTTTGACCGGCAGGCAACCTCGCGGATGAATCTCCATGATTGGAGCTATCCGCTGCTGGCGGCGGCCCTGCTGCTGTGGGTCGCGGACATCGCCGTGCGGCGCCTGGCTCTGCCATGGGGCGCCATCGGCGCAAGGCTGGCCGCCCTGCTCCGCAGGCGGCCGGAACCTGCCGGCGAGGCCGCGCGTGACGCCGGCCTCGAGCGGCTGGCGGCGCGCAAAGCCCGCGCCGCCGATTTCTACGGCGGCAGCTCCGCGAAGCCGCCGCCGCAGGCCCCGCCCGCGCGCGAGCGCAGCGCCGCGGGCCACGGTGCCGGGGGCGGGAACCCCGCCCCGGCACCCGGCGCAGCTCCGGCTGGGGGCCGCAAGGCCCCGCCGGAGGCGCGCGATTCGCAGCGGGCGGATGCCCCGCTGCGGGAAGAGCGGCCGTCTCAGGCGAAGCCGGCCGCAAGCCAGGGCGCGCGCAAGGGAAGCGCGCCCCCGCCGCCTCCCCCGCCGCCGCAGGCGCAGGGGGACGGCCAAGGCCGTCCCGAGGGAACCGGGCCGGCTCCGGAAGGAGGCTCCTCCATGGATCGCCTCCTCAAAGCCAAAAAACGCGGCACGCGCTGATGTGCCGCCTCAAGCTTCGGCCTAAGCTGTCTAATGTACAGCTTAGGCCGAAGCTTTTTCATTTGTCGAGTGAAGTAACTTTTTCCATACCGCCGAAGTCCATAAAATCGTTTAACGGATGTCGAATCCGGTTATAACCGGACTATTAAGGGAAATAATGCAAGGGGGATGTCGCTCTCCCTGACGGTCTTTACACAACTTTGACAATTACGTTATGGAAATGAAAGACGTGTGGTGATACAATAAGAGTCAAAATGATATTCTCAACAATCCTAACTGCTCTGATACCATATGGATTGGGGTTGGAGGGACGTAAGAAGCCTTCATTTTCGAAGCTTACTATGGAAAAGATTTGAGGAGGACGAATCATGACAACTGAACATAACCAAACGATCGACAATCTGTCCATCGCAACGATCCGGACATTGGCGATCGACGCGATCGAAAAAGCCAATTCCGGTCATCCGGGCATGCCGATGGGGTCTGCACCTATGGGCTACCAACTGTTCGCGAAGACGATGAACCATAACCCGGACCAGCCGGCGTGGATTAACCGCGACCGTTTTGTCTTGTCTGCAGGACATGGCTCCATGCTGCTCTACAGTCTGATTCACCTGAGCGGTTATGACTTGTCCATTGAGGATCTGAAGCAGTTCCGTCAATGGGGAAGCAAAACCCCGGGTCACCCGGAATTCGGCCACACGGCCGGCGTTGATGCAACGACAGGTCCGCTTGGACAAGGCGTGGCTATGGCTGTAGGTATGGCAATGGCTGAAGCTCATTTGGGCGCGACTTACAATAAAGACAGCTTCAATGTGGTTGATCACTATACGTATGCGATTTGCGGCGACGGTGACATGATGGAGGGCGTGGCTTCCGAGGCAGCTTCCCTGGCAGGTCATTTGAAGCTTGGCAAATTGATCATGTTGTACGATTCCAACGATATCTCCCTTGACGGCGAGCTTAACCTGGCATTCTCCGAGAACGTAGCGAAGCGCTTCGATGCTTATGGCTGGCAAGTGCTGCGCGTAGAAGACGGCAACGATTTGCCTGCGATCGAGAAAGCGATCGAGGAAGCGAAAGCCGATACGAACCGTCCGACGCTGATCGAAGTGAAGACCGTCATTGGTTATGGCAGCCCGAACAAACAAGGTAAAGGCGGCCATGGCGGTACGCACGGTTCTCCGCTTGGAGCTGATGAAGCGAAGCTGACCAAGGATTTCTATAATTGGGTATATGAAGAGGACTTCTATGTGCCTGAGGAAGTGCGCGAGCATTTTGGCAAAGTGAAAGAGCGCGGTATTGCGGCTTATCAAGCTTGGGTTGATCAGTTTGCGAAATACAAAGAGGCTTACCCGGAACTGGCAGCGCAATTCGAGCGCGGCGAATCCGGTGAACTGGCTTCAGGATGGGACAAAGACCTTCCGAAATACAGCGCGGATGACAAAGCGGTTTCCACTCGCGTAGCTTCCGGTAAAGCGCTGAACGGGTTGACTGCAGGCGTACCGCAGCTGCTCGGCGGATCGGCTGACCTGGAAAGCTCCACGATGACTCACTTGAACGACCTGGCCTCTTTCACAGCGAACAGCTACGAAGGCCGTAACGTGTACTATGGTGTTCGTGAATTCGCAATGGCCGGTGCCATGAACGGTATCGCCCTCCATGGCGGACTGAAGATTTTCGGCGGTACGTTCTTCGTATTTACGGATTATCTGCGTCCGGCGGTACGTTTGGCTGCGATCATGAAGCTGCCAGTTACGTATGTGCTGACTCATGACAGCATCGCTGTCGGTGAAGACGGCCCTACGCATGAACCGATTGAACAATTGGCCTCCCTGCGTATTATTCCAGGCCTGACGGTGATCCGTCCTGCGGATGCCAACGAAACTTCCGCGGCATGGGCTTATGCGGTTGAGAACACCGACCGTCCGGTAGCTTTGGTGTTGACACGTCAGAATCTGCCGATTCTTCCAGGTACGGTGGATCATGCACGTGAAGGCATCAAACGCGGCGCTTATGTTGTTGCCGATGCGAAGGATGGCAACGTGCAAGCTCAAATCATTGCAACGGGTTCTGAGGTTCAGCTTGCCGTTAAAGCGCAAGCAGCATTGGCTGAAGAAGGCATCAATGTACGCGTCATCAGCATGCCGAGCTGGGATCTGTTCGACAGCCAGGATCAGGCATACAAAGATTCCGTGCTGCTTCCTGACGTAAAAGCACGTCTGGCTATTGAAATGGCTCATCCGTTCGGATGGGAGCGTTATGTCGGAGACAAAGGCGACATCCTGGGCATCAACACATTTGGCGCTTCGGCTCCTGGCGACCGTGTCATTGCCGAGTACGGATTTACCGTTGAGAATGTGGTTAGCCGGGTAAAAGGCTTGCTGTAATCCAACGGATCTAACTCCATATTGATTTTCCGGCACCCGCATCATGCGGGTGCCGTCCATATATCAAGCCATAACTATGTTGGAGGAGGAGAGTTTGTCGATGTCACAATTTAAGAATGCTACCGTTACAAAGGCAGCCAACGTTTACTATGAGGGGAAGGTAACCAGCCGTACGGTGCTGCTGGACAGTGGCGAGAAGGTAACGCTCGGCATCATGCTTCCGGGAAGCTATGAATTCGGCACGGATGGCCCTGAGATTATGGAAATTTTGTCGGGCGATTTGCGTGTCCTGCTGCCCGGTGAGCAGGAGTGGTTAGAGATTCAAGGGGCCGCGACCTTTAACGTTCCGGGCAATTCAAGCTTTAAGTTGGAAATCCGCACCGTTACGGATTATTGCTGCTCTTATCCGACCATGTAATAAATTAAATGCTGCATGTGATTTCGTGTCCGTAAATGCACAACAAAAAGGCTCAAAGCCGTTGGCTTTGAACCCTTATTGTCAATGCTGGATATCAACGCATGCCGTTAACGGTGGTTGTTATAATGGACTCATTCTTCCGGAATCGGCACGATCTCGCCTTTGTAGCCTGGTGAGTGGTTATCAAGCTCTACGTATCCTTCGCCCCATTCCTTTCCGCGGTCGAGCAGTTTGTAGCTGGTGACGCCGGAAGGATAACGGAATGCGAATTCGGCTACAGTCCAGTTCCTGGCATCCGGCTGCTTACCGATCTCTGCTTGAATCGGGGGCAGGAAGAACAGGTTCTGATTGGCAGCCGCTTTGGCGGAGTAGTCCAGTTTGCCTTGCCATTTCAAGTATTTGACGCCACCCTGGATCTCGTAATATTCAGCGATGTCGTTATCGACCAGGAAGAAGCGATTGGAGTTGCCTTTTGGAAAATAATAATTCACGCCTTGCATTTCCACAGGGAGCATTTCCAGCTCAGGTTTCTGCAGTTGGGATGAATAAGGCAGCTTGGCTGCAGCATTCCGGGCGGTGGCCAGATCGGAGCTCTTTAAGTCAGCAAGCATAACGGCATCTGCTTTATTGATATAAGCCGTCTTTAGAGAACCATTCCAGTCGATGTCGGCATCAAAAGCTTGGGCTACGGCCCTCAGGGGAATCATGGTCTTGCCTTTATGGAGCAGCGGGGCTGCAGGCAGCGTCTTCTGAACTCCGTTCACTTCCATTCGGGTGCTACCCGCCGTAAGAATCACCGTTCGGTGATCACCCTGAATCGTCACCTGTTTCTTGCTGTTGTCGTACTTCATGACATAATTACCCAGAGGCTTGAGATCGGTTAGGGTAACAAAGGTGGAGCCCTGCTTAATCAGCACTTCACCGCTCGCGGTCACATTGTTAATCGAAGCGGTTGGTTTGGCTGCGGCAGAAGCCGGTGATACAGCTGTTACCGAAGATAGTACAGTGGTTAATAGGGCAGCGGCTGTCACTGCTTTTAAACCTTTGGTCCATTTCATGTTGTATTTCCTCCCTTCGCATAGTAGACGAAATAAAATGAAAAAAGTTTCTTCTGGAAGGAAAAATCATGAAAAGACCAAAAAAACTGGCTCCTTCTCCTGGTCCGGATGATCCGGAACCCAGCCCAGTATAAAGGAGGCCAGTGTAAGGTAAAGCATGGCTTAGCTGGTATTATGGCTGCTGTTCGCCGATTTTCTGGCCGATCCAGGCTTCATAGCATTTCACGACAGCGGAAAGATCCTCTTCGCCATAGCCTTCGCTGGCACCGGCTTGAAACAGGCTCTTTGCCAGATTCAGCATAGGGGAAGGCATTCCGATGCCATCGGTGAGTGAAGAGGCCAGCTTAAGGTCCTTGAGCATGAGCGCAAGTGAGAACTGGTTGCTGAAATCGCCCTCGATGATTTTGCGCCCCTTCAGCTCTGCCGCTTTGCTGCCAGCGGATCCCAGCTGCACGAGCTCCAGGAAGTTGTCAGCGGGAATGCCTGACTTCGCGGCGATGGCGAAGCCTTCGGCAAGCGCCAGATTGTTAATGCCCACAATGGTATTATGCGCAAGCTTCGCGACAGCGCCGCTTCCGTTAGGCCCCATGTGGATGACTTTTTTGCCTAGGGTGTCAAATACGTCCGCATGGGCTTCGATGACCGCGGCATCGCCGCCAACCATGAAGACCAAGGTTCCATCAATCGCTGCAGGCTTGCTGCCGGTTACCGGGGCATCCAGGAAGGAAGCGCCGAGACCGGATACGGCGGAAGCAATTTCCTTGACAAGGCTCTCGGAGATCGTACTGCAGTCAATGACGGTCATCCCGCTCTTCAGGGAGCCAAGCAGACCGTTCTCTCCGTAGAATACATCGCCGATGGATTGGTCGTTGCTTACCATGGTAATAACAAGATCTTGTCCTTCAGCCGCTTCACGAGGCGTCTCCGCAATGGAGGCTCCCTGTTCGGCGAGCGGACGGCATTTTTCGTGGGTGCGGTTATACACGGTCACATCGTAATCCTGCTTCAGCAGATTGGAGGCCATGGGAGCGCCCATGGTGCCCAGTCCGATAAACCCGATTTTTTTCATAGCTATATCACCTTCGATTATGGATTCCTGATCCACTCTATCTTAGCATGGGTTCCCGAAACGAAGCCAGCGTTTGTGAGGAATGGAAGCGGTAAGGAGATCCACGCATGAAGAATAGATGACAGTTGGCCCGTGAAACTTGCGGTCGTTATTAAATTAAAGTATCCTATTTCTAAATTCACAGGAGGTTTTAAGGCATGTCTAAAAAAATCAAGTTTGATTACAGTAAAGCACTGACTTTTGTTAATCAGCACGAAGTTGATTATTTCGCTGAGCCGATCCGCACAGCTCATGAACAGTTACATAACGGTACGGGTGCCGGCTCCGATTATCTGGGCTGGATCGACCTGCCGACGCAGTATGATAAAGAAGAATTCTCGCGCATCCAGAAAGCGGCTGCCAAAATCCAAAGCGATTCGGACGTTCTGATCGTTATCGGAATTGGTGGCTCCTACCTCGGGGCACGCGCGGCCATCGAAATGCTGTCGCATTCGTTCTATAATGAGCTGTCGAAGGACCAGCGCAAGACACCGGAAATCTATTTTGCGGGTAACAACATCAGCTCCACTTATGTGACTCACCTGCTTCAATTGATTGAAGGCAAAGACTTCTCCGTCAACGTCATCTCCAAATCCGGCACAACGACGGAGCCGGCTATCGCATTCCGTATTTTCCGTGCGGAACTGGAGAAGAAATACGGCAAGGAAGAAGCTCGCAAACGTATTTACGCTACGACAGATCAAGCGAAGGGCGCCCTCAAGAAGCTGGCTTCCGAGGAAGGCTACGAGTCCTTTATCATCCCTGACGATGTGGGCGGACGTTATTCCGTGCTGACAGCGGTTGGTCTGCTTCCGATTGCTACGGCAGGCATCAACATTGAAGAAATGATGCAAGGCGCGGCTGACGCATCCAAGGAATACAGCAGCCCGAACGTAGCCGAGAACGAGGCATACCAATATGCGGCGGTTCGTAACGCGCTTTACCGTAAAGGCAAAGGCATCGAGATCCTCGTGAACTACGAGCCTTCCCTGCATTTTGTATCCGAGTGGTGGAAGCAGCTTTACGGCGAGAGCGAAGGCAAGGATTACAAGGGGATCTACCCGGCATCCGTCGATTTCTCTACCGATCTGCACTCCATGGGTCAATTCATCCAGGAAGGCAGCCGCAACATCTTCGAGACGGTCATTCAGGTTGAGAACGTATCCGAGCATATTACGATTGAATCGGATCCGGATGATCTGGACGGATTGAACTTCCTGACCGGGAAAACATTGGATTTTGTCAACAAAAAGGCCTTCCAAGGCACCATGCTGGCCCATACAGACGGACAAGTTCCGAATTTGATTGTGACAATTCCAGATTTCACTCCCTATTCGTTCGGATATCTGGTATACTTTTTCGAAAAGGCCTGCGGTATCAGCGGCTATCTGTTGGGTGTCAACCCGTTTGACCAACCGGGCGTAGAGGCGTACAAGAAAAATATGTTCGCATTGCTCGGCAAACCTGGGTATGAGAAAGAGAAGGCCGAATTGGAAGCTAGACTTTCCGATTAACCTGACACTTTCATTAGATTAGACGTAAGACGCTGAAGGAAGCAGTCCGCTGGCATATCATTGCCGTGGACTGCTTTCTTGGCAATATAGAGGTGGTTGTAGTTTCATGCTGGATCGTTACAAAACGGTACGTCAGACGGGCTCCAAAGAGATTGTCATCAAGAAATCGCGTTTCATCGGGCACGTAATGCCAGTTGAAACCGAAGAGGAAGCCGTCGCTTTTATTGAAGAGATCAAGAAAAAACATTGGAATGCTACCCATAATTGTTCTGCTTATATGATCGGAGAGCGGGATGAGATTCAGAAGCAATCGGATGACGGGGAACCGAGCGGAACGGCGGGTAAGCCGATTCTCGAGGTGATCCGCAATCAGGGGCGGAAGAATGTAGCCATTGTGGTCACGCGTTATTTTGGCGGCATTATGCTGGGTGCGGGCGGATTGATCCGGGCGTACACCGACGGAGCCGTGGCTGCGATTGAGTCAGGCGAACCGATTACAAGGGTTCTGCACCGGGAGATTTTCGTGGAGCTGGATTATACCTGGCTGGGTAAGGTGGAGAACGAGCTTCGTAACCGGGGCGTTCGTATGGGAGAGACAAACTTTGCCGACACGGTGACCTTGACCTGCTTGCCGCTCGATGGTGATGCGGAGAGCTTTATGACTTGGATGGTGGATTTGACACAGGGGCAGTCCTTGATCACAGAGGGAGAGCGGCTTTATTTTATTGAAGGGGAATAAAATAATATGGCAAGAAGAGCAGTAGAACGCGAGTTGTCGAGAGAGCGGATACTGGAAGCAGCCAGGCATTTGTTCATAACCAAAGGATACAGGGCCATATCGATGCGAAGCATCGGGCAGCATCTGGGTTACAGCCATGGCTCCTTGTATTATCATTTTAAGGAAAAGGCGGAGCTTTTCTACGCCATTGTCATGAAGGACTTTAATGATCTAAATGATTTGCTGTTGGAAATCTCAGGAAAGCCTCCCTGTGATGGGGTATCGAAGCTGGAGCAGCTGATGCTGGAATTCGTTCGTTTCGGTCTGGATAATCCTTACCAATACGAAATCATGTTCATGATTCGGGACGAAGAACTGCTGTCCTACTGTCGCTCTGAGCAGGGACGCTGTTTTGAAATGTTTGCTATGCTGGTCCGTCAGTATTTGCTTGAGGAGAATTACAGTGAGGAAGAACGGCGAACCGTTCCGCTGACTTTGTTTTTGTCGCTGCATGGATTTATATCGTATTATATTCAGGACAGAATTGGTTTTGATGAGATTAAACCAGCCGCTCTTACCCATATCAAAGTGTTATGCCGGAGTCTATACAGCAGGGTCTGATTTTGAAATGTTGCCAAGACGTGTAGTTTGATACTTCAATCCGTTACAACGATCTAGCGTTGAAACGTCAATCACCTAATGAATAAAATACAGACAGGTCCACGCCCCCTAGCATGTGCCTGTCTGCTTTTTGTGTTGTTATACATGTGCTGGCGTCAACATAAAATCTTATTTAAGGGATCATCCTTCCATGATCTTCACATGATATTGGCGCTGCCTCGGACCATCAAATTCACAGAAATAAATGCCCTGCCAACGTCCGAGAAGCAGGTGTCCGTTCTGAATGATCACGGTCTGGGAAGGGCCGCAGGTGATCGATTTGAGGTGGGAAGCGGTGTTGCCCTCCGCATGGCGATACTTGGGATGATTCCATGGATAGACTTCATCCAGCGACATCAGGACGTCCCGTTTCACATCAGGATCCGCATTCTCATTGATGGCAATCCCCGCCGTCGTATGCGGACAATAGATCAGCACCGTTCCCTGCTGGACCCCGCTCTGTTTCACGTAGGAGTGGATCTCCCTTGTAATATCCCTCATCTCATTGCGGCCTTGCGTATCTAATTCACCGGTATACAGCATGTAGAATACCTCCTCATTTTTTAAGAGATAAGAAAGTATAAACATCCGAGGCTTAGCATCCTTATCTCGCAAGAAAAACTTCCGCTAAATGCGGTCTGTCTACTGAGAAAGTACGTCGACAGACGTTTTTCTTACCATTTCTATTATTTTACCCGATAAAGTGCAAAAGATGGATTGACGATGGGATTCAGCTTTTGGTAAAGTATGTGTAAAGAAAACCAAGTATACAAATAGGAAATATAAAGATGGTTTGTGAAAGTGTCGACCGGGATGCCATCCGGAGGCGGGAGGGATATGATATGACAACATGGATTCGTCATAAAGGTTGGACTTGGGGTTTTCGAAGTACCGTGCTGCTTTATTTTCTTGCCTTGATCGTACTGCCGATCTTTGGGGTATATGTGCAATCATTCTCTGCAGGATGGAGTCATTTTACGGAGAGCGTTATGGATCCGATAGCGTGGAAGGCTGTGCTGCTTACCATCAAGCTGGGCGTCATCTCTACTTTCATCAACGTGCTTATCGGAACGATGATTGCATGGGTGCTCATACGTTATAAGTTTCCGGGAAGGACGCTGCTGAACAGTCTGGTCGACCTGCCCTTTGCGCTTCCGACAGCCGTAGGCGGTCTGATGATATTGCTGCTGCTGGGCCCCGGGAGCTTTCTCGGTGGCATAGCAGAGAAATTGGGTTTTGAAATTGTGTTCCACCAGCCCGCGATTGTGATAGCGATGATGTTTGTCACGTTTCCGTTTGTCATCCGGGCGGTTCAGCCACTGCTGGAGGAGCTCGACCCGCTGGAGGAAGAAGCGGCATATACGATGGGAGCTTCCAGGACGAGAACCTTTTTTAAAGTCATCCTGCCGTCGATGCTCCCAGGGATTATAAGCGGAGGCATGCTGGCATTCTCAAGAGCATTGGCCGAATTCGGGGCCGTTGTCTTGGTGGCCGGCAACATTCCGGGAAGAACGCTGATTGCATCGGTTTTTATTTTTGGTGAGGTCGAGAGCGATAATCCTGCAGGAGCAGCTGCCGTATCTATTCTGCTCCTTACCCTCTCTTTCATCATCCTCTGGGTGATTAATGCCGTACAGCAGAGGGGGAGACGAGCTTGAGACGTCTGTGGATCGGACTTACGTACGCCGTATTTATCATTCTGCTAATCATCCCCCTGTCTCGAATTGCGATCGGTGCGTTTGATAAAGGTCTGAATGGGTTTGCCGAAGGTCTGTTCAGGCCGGAAGCGTTGCATGCCCTGATGATGACGGGTCTTATCGTGGTATTCGTTACGTTCTTTAATACGTTATTTGGCATCATGATGGCGTTGTACCTGGTACGGGCGAATTGGCTCAGCCGCAAGATCAAAGGCATTCTGAACAGCATTGTCGATCTGCCTTATGCGGTATCGCCGGTCATTGGCGGTTTGATGATTGTACTGCTGCTCGGACCTGACAGCATCATGGGCGGTTTTTTTGAAGGGATCGGGTTTAAGGTGGTGTATGCTTTCCCGGGCATGGTGATCGCGACACTCTTCGTCACGTTTCCGCTCATGGTTCGAGAGGTCATGCCTGTCCTGCAGGAAATTGGGAATGATCAGGAACAAGCGGCAGCGACGCTAGGGGCTTACGGATGGACAACGTTCCGGAAAGTAACGTGGCCTTCCATCCGATGGGCTGTCGTATATGGCCTGGTGCTCACGGTAGCCCGTTCATTGGGCGAGTTTGGTGCAGTGCTGGTAGTGTCCGGTAATATCATGAACAAAACTCAGACGGCGACGACGCTTGTATATCAGGATGTGGAGAATTTTAACGTGTCTGCGGCGAATGGCGTCGCATTGGTATTGGCTGCCTTCTCGGTAGGACTTTTGCTGCTGATGGAATGGGCCAAAAAAAGAAAGGATGTGCATTGATATGCATGTGGAAGTTCGCGATCTGAACAAGCATTTCGGTACGTTTCATGCCGTCAAAGATGTCAGCTTTGAGATTGAGAAGGGACATCTGATCGGACTTCTGGGGCCCAGCGGAGGCGGTAAAACCTCCATCCTGCGCATGCTGGCGGGACTCGAGAATCCGGACTCCGGGCAAATCTCCTTTCATGGTCAAGTGGTCAATGATCTTCCGCCGCAGGAGCGCGGAATCGGCTTTGTGTTCCAGAATTATGCCTTGTTTAAGCATATGACCGTATTTGATAACATCGCTTTCGGCTTGAAGGTGAAGAAGACTCCCAAGGCCATAATCAAGGACCGGGTCATGGAATTGGTGGAGCTGACCGGTTTAGCAGGTTTCGAGAGCCGCTATCCGCACCAGTTATCCGGTGGACAGCGTCAGCGTGTAGCCTTTGCCAGAGCGCTCGCGCCTGAACCGCAGCTGCTCTTATTGGATGAACCGTTCGCAGCCATCGATGCGAAGATCCGCCAGGAGCTGCGCTCCTGGCTTCGCGAGCTGATCGAGCGGGTCGGCATAACGTCGATTTTTGTGACGCATGACCAGGATGAGGCGATTGAAGTCGCGGACGAAATTATGATTATTAATCAGGGGCGTGTTGAGCAGAAGGGAACGCCTTGGGATATTTACAAGGAGCCGAAGACGCCGTTCGTTGCTTCGTTCATAGGCGAATCCACCGTGATTTCGAGCGCAGCCGAGCTGAAGGGATTTGAGGCAGCGGCTAACAAGAATGCGACGCGTGCGCTGATTCGTCCGGAATATATCGAGATTGGCAGCAAGCATGATTTCAGCGTGCTGTCCGCAACAGAGACGGGGATCGTCCGTCATCTGCATTTCCGCGGCAGCGAATGGCTGGTGGAGGTAGAGGTTAAGGGACATAAGCTGATCACCTACCGTTCACTGGAGAAGGAAACGCTGTATCCGGGTCAAGAGGTCCGCGTCCTCGTTCACCGGGCTTATCTCTTTAATGAAGAGCACAGCTGGATCGAGGAGAATCGACTGAAGGTCGACCCGATGCCAATTATGATCTGATGATTCTAAATATCCGAAGGGAAGTGGATTCATTCATGCGGATCTTGAATATGAAACGTAACTCATTCCTGCTGGTTGGCATGGCCCTTCTCTTCAGTTTTGTTATGGCAGGATGCACGAGTGGCCCGCCCGATAGCGAAGAAGTGATAACCCCAACCGGAGAGAGAACGATCGTTCTGGGCGCGTATAGCGTGGCCAGAGATGCCCTGTCCGAGATCATCCCTGCTTTTCAAGCGCAGTGGAAGGAACAGACGGGAGAAACGATTCGGTTTCAGGAATCCTACGAGGCTTCCGGAACACAAGCTCGTGCCATCACGGGCGGATTTGAGGCCGACGTCACGCTGCTTGCCATGGAAGGGGATGTCGACAAGCTGGTCAGGGAAGGGCTTGTGGACCCGGAATGGAAATCCCAGCCGTATAACGGCATGGTGACACGTTCGATTGTCGTTCTCGGCACGCGCGAGGGAAATCCGAAAGGGATACGGGATTTCGACGATCTGACCCGATCGGACGTCAAGGTGTTGTATCCGAACCCGAAGACCTCGGGCGGCGCCCAGTGGGACATTAACGCGATCTACGGCGCGGGGCTGAAACAATCCGAAGAGAACGGAAAGCGTGATCCTGCCGAAGCGAAAGCTTTCCTTGAAGCGGTTCACCGCAATGTGGAATCGCTCGATAAAAGCGGGCGGGCTTCCATGGCGGCTTTTGAATACGGGGTCGGAGATGTGATCGTAACGTATGAGAACGAGCTGCTTGCCCGGATTGCCCAAGGCGTCCAGTATGATATCGTTGTGCCGCAGCATACGATGCTGATCGAGAATCCGGCTGCAGTCGTCAAACGTTTTGCTGAAAAGCACGGCACTCAGGATGTATCGGCCGCTTTTGTGGAGTACTTGCGCACACCGGAGGCGCAGAACATCTTCGTGAAATATGGGTTCCGTCCGGTTGAAGAATCGGTGTTTGAACAGACGAAGGATCGGTTTTTCAATCCGCCGGGGCTATTTGATATCGAGTATCTGGGTGGATGGGATCAGGTACGCGAGACGCTGTATTCCAAGCGTGGAGTCTGGTATCAGGTACTGGCCGGGCTATGATGCTTGATGGCAAATGGAGCGATTGGATGGGTTCATGAGGGATAGTGTGTATGGGTTGCGTTTCGTAATGACCCGTCAATCAAAAAGAGAGAAAGCGAGCCGTCCAGGATCTCCTGGCCGGCTCGCTTTCTTGGTATTTATAGAACATTAGCAATCGTCTGAATAACGCCTCATGCGCTGCAAATATTCCACGTATACGAATTGCGCAGTACATCTTGCCCTACACGCGCGCTTTCTGCGCTTCCCATTCTTCGCGCAGAATGCCCATGCGAATGGAATCGTAGTAGACGCCCGCGTAATATCTGCACTTCCGCATGCGGCCTTCAAGCTGCATGCCAACCTTCTCCGCGCAGCGCATCATTCTCGGATTGCCGGACCAGGTGGTAATGCCGACACGGGCAATGGTGAGATTTTGGAATAGGCATTCAATCCAGAGCGACAGTGCTTCCGTACCGTAGCCACCGCTCCAATGGCTCGGATCGTAAATCAGGATTCCGGCTTCCAGCCAGCGTGAGGCTTCATGCTCCCAATAAAACGTGACGATGCCAATCGTCTTTCCCTCGGCTTCGATGAGCAGGTCACTCGGAAATTGATCGGTTTCGAAGTCGGCGTTCCACTGCGTTTCAAAAATTTCATAGGAAATCTGCTTGAGCGGGAAATAAGGAGCGTCGTATTTTTTCCATTCCGGATTCTCGGTGCCATAGATCAAATTATATAAAACAGGGGTATCCTCGGGTTTCCTGGATCTTAGCGTAACTTTGCTGCCTTCAAGAAGGATTTTTTGCATATGTAGAAATTCCTTTCGCTCTGTATTCTGTATATGCCTTAAGTATGGTGCAGGTTCTCTACATTGTAACGGTGATGAAGTTGATTGCCAACTTAATTTGGATAATTGATCCTTTATATGAAACATTAGGTGGGGGCATTCCGTCAATAGCAGATAGACAAAGAATCTGACATTGAAGGGGGACAAGGTTATGCGAAAAAGAAAGGTACTCACAGGCCTATGCTTGCTTATTGGGCTTACCGCTTGCGCTCAGGGCAGCGAGATCCAGTCAGGGGAACCGCAAGGAATTGTGCATAAGCAGCCCAAAGTGAAGGAATTGTCGGCTCAGGAACGCAAAGAGGTATTGGGCAAGGTAGATACCGGCATGGTGAAAGCGCAGAATGATTTTGGTTTGCGTTTGCACCAGGCGTTATCGAATAGCTCTGAGTACAAGAGCGGTAATCTGATTATTTCTCCATACAGCATCACGCAAGCTTTGGCACTTGCCTATAACGGGACAGCCGGCGATACGGCTGCCGAGATGTCCGATGTACTTGGATGGAAGGGCATGAGTGTGGACGATATCAACGAAGGCAACCGCCAGCTGCGCTCCTTACTGGAGAACGGGGGAGGCGTCGTGCTGAATGTGGCCAATTCCGTGTGGCACCAGCAAGGACTTGAGATGAAGAAGCCGTATTTGCAGACCGTTAAGGATAGCTATCGTGCTGAAGTTAAGGAGGCCAACTTGATGCATGCCGATGCCATGGATGCTATAAACCAGTGGGTGAACGACAAGACCAGCGGCATGATCCCTTCGATATATGATAAACCTCCGGGCGGCGTTGCGGTTCTGATCAATGCCATTTATTTTAACGGCGGGTGGATGGATGAATTTGATCCGGCAAATACCGTGGATGAAGAATTCACGCTTTCTGACGGCACTACACAAAAAATTCCGATGATGAAGCGGGAAGGACGATATAGTTACAAAGAAGGGGAGTCCTGGCAGGCCATTCGCATTCCGTATGGAGATGGCCGCATGCACATGCTGGTCATCCTGCCGAAGGAATCCTCATCCATGGGTGAGCTGCATCAGCAGCTGTGGAAGGATGCGTCCGTCTGGAAAGGCGATTTCCCGCATGAGACCATCCAGCTTGGGCTGCCCAAATTTAAGGTAGAACAGACCTTCGAGCTCCCGGATGCGCTTCAAAGTCTGGGGATGATTCAGGCATTCGACAGGGATGCAGCTGATTTTAGCGCCATGGCACACGATGGAGAGAAATTTTGGATTGATAAGATAAGACATAAAACCGTAGTTGATGTCAGTGAGAAGGGCACGGTGGCCGCAGCGATTACAGCCGTGGGGATCGAGACAACCGCTGCTGAGCCTACCGAGCCGATCGTCATGAATATCAACCGCCCTTTTTTCTTTGCCATTGAAGATCGGGACACAGGCACATGGTTATTTATGGGGTCTGTTTTGAGACCTTAGCATATACTATACCAACATGCGCCTGCCATAATTTTCACCCAAAAATAGGCAACTTTGTTATAATGGTCGAATAAGACTAAAATGTATAACAAAGGGAGAATAGGATGTGCCTATGACCATACCGAAGCCGAATTTATTCATAGGTTCTTCCAGAGAGGCCATCAAGTATGCACGGGCGATCCACGAACAAATCAAACGATCCGCTCAAGTGACACCTTGGTACGGCGGGACGTTCGGGGCTAACCTGTATACGATGGAAGCTTTGGAGAAGCAGCTTGCGTCCAGTGATTTTGGTGTGTTCGTCTTTTCTCCGGATGATGTGGCCCTCATTCGAGGCAAACATGTATTTGTTACCCGCGATAACACGTTGTTCGAAATGGGGCTGTATTGGGGAAGGCTCGGGCGACGAAGGGTGTACTGCATCATCCCGGATCAAGTGGAGGCAGACAGCAGTTCCGTTCAAGATGTTATCGTTAAGGAATATCATCTACTCTCCGACTTGCAGGGCATAACGCTGCTCGAATACGAACTGCGAAGCGATGACGATTACAAATCGGCCGTCGATGTCGCTTGCGGGCATATTCTGAGTGCGATCGAAACCGAAGGGTTCTACAACAACCCGAGCACCGTGATTGAGCAGAAGGATGCGGAGCTGAAGCGCAAGCAAAGCGTGCTGCATTTTTTCTGGGAATATAACCGAAATGTGCATGTGATTGATGAAGCGGAAAAATATCATGCACTGAGTGAAGCTGTCCGAAACTCCTTGCTCCCACCGGCTGCAGGGGACTTCAGGGTGACCGGCGCCGCGTTCTGGGGCCGAAGAGATGAAGGCATTGCCCAAATTGGGGGTAATGTAGGTAGAGGACGGTATTTCCCGTTCGATGGGAATAAGGAACATTCGCCAAGTAACCAGTCGATTTACGTGATAGATGTCTATAATAGTGGAAAATGGGCATTTTATCACGAAGAGGAAGTTGCGCAGGTGTATGTGTTCTGCTATCCTTTAGGTGTAAATCATGTATTGTCCGTGCATTTTACGGGACATGAGATTCTTACGGATGAAGATCTCGCGGAGGTTGTAGAGCAGAATCGTGAGCTGCTTCGTACCATCAGGCATTTAGTTGGAGGGGATTCGTCGTGAGCAGGAATGAGAAGAAGAGAACGTCAGGTCATCCGCAGGGGTCCGCCAATAGCAGCAGCTGGGTGGTTCGGGGACCCGTACCGATGATGAGTACGCTGAAATCCCGGAAGCGCTCGGTCAGACGCTCAAGCAAGAGCAGTGTATATGTTGGTCCTTCCGTAGAAGGTGTAGATAAGAAATACGTCAAGGTCATCAGCGGAGCTGTTGACGATAATAAGCCCTCGTTTGCTTAATGAATTGCTATCATAGCCATATCGATCGTATGACAGAAATGACGAAAGACCGTTCGGGATGATCCGGGCGGTCTTTGTTTTTTCTTCATTGACTTATACAATATAAGGACAAGGTTTGCGTAACCAAGAACGAATCGATAACACAAATGGGGGATGTCATGTGAGCGGGGATACATTGTCTTTTTTGGGAACGGGAGATGCCATGGGCGTTCCGCGGGTATATTGCGATTGCGAGGTATGCACGGAAGCTCGGAATACGGGAATCAATCGGCGTTTGCGCTCTGCCGTGATGGTGGGGTGCGAAGAAACGACTTTCATGATCGACTGCGGCCCGGATTGGCGCTTTATGATGGAGGGGCTGGGAAAGCGGAAGATGAGCGATATGCTGATTACGCACGCCCATTTTGATCATATCGGCGGTCTTCCGGAATGGAGTGATGCCTGCAGATGGCAGAGGGAAAAAGGTCGGTTATACGCCCCTGCCGAGGTGCTGGAGCAGATTGTACGCCAGTATCCATGGCTTCCGCGCCAGATGGAGATGACGGCTGTGGACGATGGGATGACGCTTGGCGGCTGGGAGATTTCCTGCTGGAAGGTAAACCATGGACAGAACGGGTACTCCTACGCATACCGGTTCCTGAAGGAAGGGTACACATGGGTATACAATTCAGACTCGATTAATCTGAGCCCTGCGGAAAAGGAACCGCTGAAGGACGTGGATCTCCTGGTGCTGGGAACGAGCTTTGTTCATGAAACTGCCAAATTCGAGACGCGCTCCGTTTATGACATGAAGGAAGCGGCAGAGCTGCTCGCCGAGGTGAAGCCTCGCCAAACGGTGTATACCCATATGTCGCACGACGTCGACGTTCGGAATGAGCTGCCTCTTCCAGAGGGAGTCCGTGTGGCGATGGCGGGGATGACAGTAAAGCTGAGCAAGTGAAGAAAATTATGAGTTCTTGTGACTAGGAGCGTGAAAATGTAGCGGAAGCGATTACGCAGCCCAGTGGGGATGCCTTACACAGGTTTGAAGGCGCCGCTCTCTTACACAGACCTGGCCATGCCGTATCGATCAGGGTACAGCAGCTTGAAGCCGGCCTGTTGGTACAGCTTGATTCCGGGCACGTCCGTGATGACAGTGACCTCGGCTCCGCTTGGCGCTATTTTTTCCAGGCGGGAGAGCAGCTCGGACACAATCATCTCTTCAACCCCCTGATCAAGGTGAGAGGCCGCAACCATAATATCCACCAGTTGAAAATAGAAAGTGCCGTCACCTACGACCCTTCCCATCCCGATCAGCCGGTCATGGCCGTCTCTGGCCAGAAGGGACAGCACGCTGCGGTTTAGCGCTGTCTCTATGGCCGCAATCTCAACCTCAGGCAGTCCTGCATCTACTCTTAGATCCATGTATTCTTTATTCTGTGGAACATCCTCGGTTATGTGCACGTTCATCATAATCAGCCTCCCGCTGTTAAGAATAAGTTCAACTCGTCTCTACACCACTCAATATACAACATTGATGCAAGTGAGAAGATGTCTTGTAGCGAATCTAACCAAGTCAACGGTGTTATCCCACAGGCCTTCTCATAGCACTTTAATGTTTTAATTTAAGGTTTGCCAATGGCTTGCGATTCTGGTAAAGTAGGTTCTCAATCGTGATTGGGGAGGGAACGGCATGCATTACTACAAGCCGAAAGATATCGCCAAAGAGCTGCACATCAGCACGAGTGCTTTAAGGCATTATGAAGCTTGGGGAGTGGTACCCCCTCCTGCCCGGAACGAGAAAGGCTACCGTTTATACACGCAAATGCATATGGCCTACTTCCGTTGTCTGCGCGCCATGTTTCCGGGCTTTGGTTACGCGGTGACTTATGATGTGATTCGCCACATTCAGAAGAGGGAGATGGATGAAGCCCTCTGGGTCGTGAATGGGGAGCAAGTTAAACTGTTGCAGGAAAAAAACATTGCGGATGAAACGCTTGCGTTGCTTGAGAATCCCGAGCTTAACATCATCAAGGACAAAAAGCTCAAAGCCCATATGACGATCGGGGAAGTCGCCGAACTGACCAACGTGGAGTCGTCCGCCATCCGTCACTGGGAGAAGGAAGGTTTGATCACCCCGGATCGAAACCCCGAGAATGGATATCGGCTGTACACCCCGTCGCAAGTCAGGCAGATTTTGCTGATTCGCTCGCTCAGGCGGACTGTATATTACTTGGAGAGTATCAAGGAGATTATTCAGGCCGTGGAGCATCAGAGCATTGAGCAGGCACAAAAAATGGTTCGCGAAGCGTTATCCGTCATTCATCAACGGAATCTGCAGCAATTCAACGGCATTCATAAATTGATGGAGCTGTGCATGGAGGTAGGCCTGCTGGAGTTCAACGATACGGCACTTCTGAAGCCGATTCTGACGTTTAACCCGGACCGGGAATAACGGACAGGCGTAAGGCCTTTGCGCCACCCCAGTTGACCGGTTAGGGAACGCAATGGCTGCGTTTTTTATGGACACAAACAAGCCCCCATGGATATCATGGAGGCTTGTTTGTGTAGATCTATTTGTCCCGTATATTAACCTTGGTTGAGCACGAATTTATCAATGACATGCTTCACGCCGTCCTCGTTATTCCCGAGCGTAACGTAATCGGCAATCGCTTTAAGCGGCTCGATCGCATTGCCCATGGCGACGCCAAGACCGGCGGCTTCCAGCATCTCGTGATCGTTCCAGGAGTCGCCGACAGCGATGGTTTCCTTGAGATCGCAGCCGAAATGATCCGCAAGGAAGGTGAGGGCATGTCCCTTAGTGCCTTCCTTATGCATGAACTCCAGAAAATGCGGTTTGGATTTGGTAATATGCATGTCATCGCCCAGCAGCTCACGGAATACAGGGATCAGTTCATCCAGATAGTCGGGATCGTCAATGATGAGCATTTTCGGGGTCTGTTTCTGAACCATCTTCATAAAATCAGGCTCGATATAATACGGCGTCCGGTTCAGGGCGCAGTAATCGATCAGCTTCTGATTCTCTTCACGGGCATACAGCTTGTCATCGATGTAGGTTTGCAGATGGAGATTATGCTCTACGCAGTATTCATACAGCTTCACGGCAGCGTCGACGGGAACGAAGCGTTCGTAGAGAACCTTCTCGTCGAGCAGATTTTTAATTAAGGCACCTTGGTAGGTGATAATAGGAACATTAAGTCCGGTTTGGCGGGCAATTGCTTGAGCAGACGCATAGGCACGTCCGGTTGCCAGTGTCACAACGACACCGTGGGCTACGGCTTGCTCAAGCGCCTGCTGGACGCCGGGGGTTACTTCCTTATCGTCATTGATCAAGGTGTCGTCAATGTCGATGGCCATCAATTTGTAAGTTGTCATGGGTATCTCTCCTTTTGTTTCTGTCTCTGTCTTTAACTCTATTGTACCTTCTGTGGCGCAGACTTCAATTCCGCAATCACCATTCCCGCCAAAATGCACAGACAACCGATGCCGCCGATAAGCGTAAGCAGTTCTCCCGCGAACAGGATTCCGGTCAGCGCGGCGAATACCGGCTCCGTTGCATAGATGATGGCCACCCTGGATGGCGTCGTATATTTTTGACAGACGGTTTGGATCCAGAAGGCGAATGCGCTGGTAGGTCCGATGGATATAGCCAGTGCCCACAGCACGTTCGGCTGGGTCAGCTTCTCCATCAGGTCGGTCATATTGCCGACATGTTCGGTCAGTGCAGATGCCGCTAAGCTAAATACTCCCACGACAGCCATCTGGAGCGCCGCCAGCAGCAAAGCAGGGTATCGACCGGCATAAACGCCCGTATAACCAATATGGAGCGCAAAACCGATGGCGCAAACGAATACGAGCAAATCCCCCTTATTCAAGCTCATGCCGGAACCGGTGAAGGTAAGCAGATACAGACCCGCTGCCGCAAGCAAGGCACTGATCCAGGTGAATCTGGAGATGGAGTGCTTTAACAGGGCATAGGATATGAAAGGGACCAGCACGACGGACAAGCCGGTAATAAAGCCTGTATTGGACGTGGTTGTGTACAGAAGGCCCGCGGTTTGAAAGGCATACCCTATAAATAAAAAAAGACCTAGCAGGCAAGCATGCAGCAGCATTTTGCCGGATATTAGCTTCCACTGGCTCCGGTAAAAGAGGGTAATGATCAATACAAGGAGCAGGGCCGCTCCCAAAAAGCGGACCGAATTGAAGGCCATCGGCGGGAGCACGCGGACCGCATGCTGAACGATGAGGAACGTAGATCCCCACATCATGGCCACCAGAAGCAGGCTGAGATCGGCAATTCGTGAGCGATTCACTCGGAAGTCATCCTTTCTTGAAGATGTGAAACTCCTGATGAGATTCCCGTACATTCGTCCCCGGTCGTAACCTTGGGGCAAGTGATCAAATTGTATCCCATATCAGAGAATCGGACAACCATTTTTAAGCCTAACCAAAGTGGAAGGGGTAGACAAAAAGAGGATGATTTTGCTATACTAATGAACCGAACGTATATTCTCATGACCCTGGGTTATCGGACGTGAAGACCGGCAACTCCATCGATCCCATAGTCAGCATTGAGCTTAGAAAGGAAGATTGTCATCATGATGGGCAGAGCTCATTTGATTATTAGCACAGGGGTTACGTTATCCGTCATGGGCATGAGCGAAGTGCCTGTCACGTTGCCGGCTGCCGCAGTGGCTTTGGTTAGCGCACTGCTTCCCGACATCGACGAGCCCAACTCCCTGCTGGTCCGCAAAGCCATTCCTTCCGGGCTGCTGCGAATCCTCCAGCTAGCGATGATTGGCGCAGCCATCTTCGTTGTCTTCTACGGCAAGGAGTATGCCCCATGGAACATCGCCCTGGCCGGGCTGATCGGGGTTGTTTCGTACCTGCCGAGCCGGACCCTGCGCCATATCGTCATGTTCCTGATCGGTCTCGGACTGATCTCCTTCGGGCAGGGCTTCAGCCCATGGAACACAATCGCAGGCAGCGTGCTCATTGCAGGCTCCTTGGTGACCCACCGGGGGTTAACCCATACCGTCTATGCCGCTGCCGGATGGACGGGCCTGCTGTATTTTGCATCGCAGGGCAAGATCGGCGGGGAAAGCTTATGGTTTGCCGGCGGTTTATCCTACTCCATCCATTTGCTTGCAGATGCATTGACCAATCGCGGAATCCGTCCGCTTCCTCCGTTCAAATGGAGAATTAAACTGAAAATCATGAGCACCGGAAGCAAATGGGGACGCACGGTAGAGAATGTATGTATCGTGTTAACACTGGTCCTTGTTTGGTATGTGTTTATGGCCTCATCTTGATCCGAGGTATACCTGTTTGAAATGAAAAGCCTCTCACCCTTATGCATGCAGCATACGGGCGGGAGGCTTATTTAATACGAGCCGGCTCTATTCCTCAAGAAAAATCAAGCCGATCAAATCGTCGAGCTCAAGGTTGCCGAAGTAATGCTTGACGTTGATGCCGGATAGCGCTGTGCGCACAGCAGTTTCTTCATACCGTTTGCCGCGAAGCAGGTTCTCGATATCAGCGACATCGCCGACGCCGAAGAAGTCGCCGTAAATCTTGATCTCCCCGATATGTCCTTCACGGATGTCCATGCGGATATCAATAATGCCCACCGGGAACTTCTTGGCATGCTTCACATTGCTTTCAGGGGAGAGTCCATAGTTCCAATCCCAATTCTGATAGCGTTCCTTTGAAATCTGGTTGATGATCTCCCAGTCCTTCTCTTGAAGGACATATTGCGGTACTTGATCCGGCTCCATACCGAAAATCGAGCGAAGCAGCTCGGCACGGAACTGTTCAATGGTCATATCCGTACCAAGCAGCTCCTTAATATTCGCCACGCGGCTGCGGACGGATTTGGTGCTCTTGGATTTGAATTTTTCCGGATTGGCATTCAGCGAGGCTTGTACATCATCCAGGTTCAGATTGAACATGAGCGTGCCGTGGCTGAACATGCGTCCCCGCGTCGAGAACTGCGCGTTCCCCGAAATTTTCTTCTCGCCGACCTGCAGGTCATTCCGGCCGCTCAGCTCGGCGGGTACACCCATCTTTTGCAGGAAGTCGATGACCGGCTGCGTGAACTTCAGGAAGTTGTGGAAGGACTGGCCGTCATCCTTCGTAATGAAGCTGAAATTCAGGTTGCCGAGATCATGGTATACGGCCCCGCCCCCGGACAACCGGCGTACAACCTGAATGTTGTTGTCACGAACGTATTCCTGGTTGATCTCTTCGATCGTATTCTGATGCTTTCCGATAATAATGGAAGGCTTGTTGATATAAAAGAGAAGGTAGCTCTCGTCCATGGACAAGTGCTTCAAGGCATATTCTTCAATTGCTAGATTAATGGATGGATCGTGGATCCCCTGATTATCGATAAATAGCATAGTATCCTCCGTCGTCACAATTCAAAATGTGGTGCTTCCAGACTATTGTAAACCAATTTTAAGACAGAGACAAAGGATTCCATGTTGACGAGTCAGGGACAGTAGCGACATAATGATGGCATTACATAACGGCAGGACTTGCAAGAGTCCAGGGCATGGAACAGGAGGAGCCCTTATGAACGACAAAAAACAACCCTTGATCGAGGTGTACGGCCATGGAGGGGACGTGGAGACGGCCGCTGCCGCATTCGGAAGGCAAGCCTCGGCTTTCTTGGATTACAGCGCCAATATTAATCCGCTTGGACCGCCGCAAGGAGTTATTACGGCCTTACAAGAGGGAATGAGTGCGGTCATTCGTTATCCGGATCCGGGACACCGCAAGTTCAAGGAGCTGCTCGCAGCAGAGCTAGGCACCGATCCCCGGCGAATCCTTGTCGGCAACGGAGCGGCAGAGTGCATGGCGCTGTTGTTGATGGGGCTATCGCCAGGGACTGTGGGCGTGGTTGACCCGTGTTTTTCCGAATACCGGGAATTGTCTTTAAAATTTGGTTCCGACATCCGCTCCGTGTGCGGACATCCGGAGAGGGACTGGAGAGCAGACAAGGCGGATGTAATGGAACTGATAGCTTGCACGGATCTCGTGTTTTTAGGACAGCCCAACAATCCAAATGGGGTTCAGTACAGCCTTGAGGATATCCGTGAAATAGCGGCATGCGCAGAGCAAGAAGGGACCTGGCTGGTGCTGGATGAAGCCTTTATCGACTTTATTCCGCTGGGAGACAGACAGACCCTGATGCCAGAGCTTCATGACTATCCTCGAACCGTGATTGTCAGATCGATGACCAAGTTTTATGCGATTCCGGGCCTGCGGCTCGGGTATACGGCCGCGCATCCCGATGTGATACGCAAGATGGCAGGCAAGCAGGTGACGTGGAGTGTCAATGGACTGGCGCTGCTTGCGGGCGAGGCTTGTCTTGGCAGCGGCAGGGACTACGAGCAGAATACGCTGCAATTGATTCTCGCAGAGCGTCAGAAGCTCATACATGGTTTACGAGCATTGGGGCTGGACGTTACGCCGGGCGAGGCTAATTTTCTACTCATGGAGCTTCCGCGGCCATGGCGTGCCGAGATGTTTCAGTCGGAGATGGGAAGACGCGGCGTGCTTGTCCGCAGCTGCGCCATGTACCCGGGCCTTGGTGAGCGTCATATCCGGCTAGCCGTTAAACATGCCGCAGATAACGACAGGCTGCTTGCCATTATGGCGGAGGTTCTTGGCATTTCTTCTGAAGACGCAACTTAAGGGTATTAAACGGCACATACCAATGAAGCTCGGGATCAAGCAGATTTAGATCATAGAGAGCAGGGAGAGAGAAACATGGCAGTACCTTTTCTGAAAGGCAAGAATCACCTATATCGTTCGAATGCGTGGCCGGGAGCGGTGGTGTCCCTCGAATCGAAGCTGGAACAGCCTCATATCCGGATATTGCTTCCGGAGCAGGCCGTGTCCATTAGCAGCGCCATATACGGCGGCGGATTCGTAAGCTTGGATCATATCGTGAATCGTTATGTGGACAAGCATTATGATTGCAGCGACCCCGTGAACGATATGTCTAACTTTATAGCTGCTCACGGTTATCCGGCTGAATCTACAGCTGGATTGATGACGGCTGTAAAACTGAAATATGCTTCCATCCGGGAAGAGCGGAGTGAACAGGCTTCCATCCTGTGCTGCACCACCGCCGGCGTGGGCAATGCAGCCCGCGCTGGGTCGAGCCGTACGACCTTTGCCGCTTACCAGCCGGGCACGATTAATATCATGCTGATGGTGGATGGGATGATGACGCCGGCTTGTATGGTGAACGCCATGCTGACGGCGACGGAAGCGAAAGCCGCGGCGCTACATGATCTGGGCGTGAAGGATCATGAAACCGGAGCCGTCGCGACCGGAACGACGACGGACGCGATGGTCCTTGGGGTCAGCGGCAATGCAGCGTATGGCGTGAACCACCATTATGCCGGAACCGCAACCGATCTGGGTGGCATGATCGGCCGCCTTGTCTACGAGAGTGTTACGGAAAGCATTGTCTCCGAAAGAGAGGACCGGATATGACCGTCGTGTGGGTCATTTGGGCAGCGGTCGTACTGGACCTGCTGATTGGAGATCCGAGATGGCTCCCCCATCCCGTCATTGGCATGGGGAAAGCCATCCGCCGGGTTGAAGGCTGGATACGCCATTGGGCGACTTCCGCTCAGAGCCTGAAGTGGGCGGGCATTCTGCTGCCGGTGATCGTGGCCGGTGGCTCCTTCGTGCTGGCGTGGCTGCTGCTGTTGTTGTGTGCAGCGATTCATCCTTGGCTTGCTTGGGGAGTGGAGATCGTGCTTATTGCGACTACGATTGCCATCAAGGGACTGCGTGAAGCAGGATTGGAGGTCTACGGCCATCTTCGCTCCGACCATATCACGGAGGCCAGGCGCGCGCTCAGCATGGTTGTCGGGCGAGACACCGGCCATCTGGATGAGCCGGAGATCGTACGGGGAACGGTGGAGACGGTTGCGGAGAATATCGTGGATGCGGTCATCGCTCCGCTGTTTTTTGCCCTGATCGGGGGAGCGCCGCTGGCGATGGCCTACCGGGCCGTGAACACGCTCGACTCCATGGTCGGTTATAAAAACGACAAATACCAGCATATCGGCTGGGCATCCGCAAGGCTGGACGATATCGCCAATTGGATACCGGCACGCCTGACCGCAGGACTGTTGACCATAGTGGCTGCGATGTTTTCGCTGCAATGGAAAAAAGCGATCAAGATGGTTAGAAGGGATGCGCGAAAGCACCCCAGTCCGAATAGCGGCTTCCCGGAATCGGCCGTAGCTGGTGCGCTGGGCATTCGTCTGGGAGGCGAGAATTCCTATCAAGGCGTGATCTCGTTCCGGGCTTACATGGGGGATCCCGAACGACCGCTTGAAGCGGAGGATATTCAGGTGACAAATCGTCTGCTGCTGGGCGTATCGGTATTGTTTACGTTACTGGGTACCGTGGTGCTCGGACTTGTGGCCGCAGCAGGAGGAAGCTTATGGATATGAGGATTACCCTGCATTTGGTCCGTCATGGCCGCACGTTGTGGAACGAGGAGCGCCGTTATCTCGGTCACGAGGATCAGGGGATTCTGGTGGAAGGAAGACAGCAGCTCCTCCCGCTGCGGGAAAGGTTTTGTACCAAGCAGTTCGTCCGGATCTATTGTAGTGATCTCCTTCGATGCAGGCAGACGCTGAATGTTATCTTATCGGACTCAACAATGTCCGCTATTCCTGATGATGAAGATCCAGGCAGGTTTATTCGAGGTGTCGAGTATGATCCGCGGCTGCGTGAGCTCGATTTCGGGGATTGGGAAGGGAACACCTACGAGGACTTGAAGTCCGATATATCCTATCGGCGATGGATTGATAACCCCGCAGAAGTTGCGCCGCCAAATGGGGAGAGCTGGGAAATGTTCTGTTCCCGGATTCAGGCATTCTTGACCGGATTGTATTTGGATTTGAAGGAACTGTTGCATGTGGAGGAAGATCCGGATACCCTTGTGCAGGCAGAGGCAGAGGCAGAGGCAGAGGCAGAGGCAGAGGCAGAGGCAGAGGCAGAGGCAGAGGCAGAGGCAGAGGCAGAGGCAGAGGCAGAGGCAGAGGCAGAGGCAGAGGCAGAGGCAGAGGCAGAGGCAGAGGCAGAGGCAGAGGCAGCCGGTTATGGTTGTGGGACACAGAGGGCAGAGTTGGATGTGCTTGTGGTCACCCATGGGGGCGTCATCCGGCAGATCGCGGCAGCTACCCTTTCGCATACGGAATTCTGGGAAACGCAGGTGTCACCGGGCGAGGAGCTCAAGCTGCAATTGACATGGGATGGAGAACGCTGGCAAGGCGTGCGGTTAAGCTAATAAATGAAATCGTATGATATCGGTGCGGAATGGGCGATAACGGGATAAATCCGTATCATAAGGCATTTGAAATGACCGAATCTTTCGGTTGTAAGAGGAAGGTTTATCGCCTATAATCTTGGGCAGAGAAACCATGCTTGGCCTAACATACATAAATTCATATTATTTGCGAGGGTCCCGGATAGAAGGCGTTGTTGCCTTCTGCCGGGTTAATAGGGAAGCCGGTGCAAGTCCGGCACGGTCCCGCCACTGTGAAGCAGGGACTTCTTCATATGCCACTGAGCCATAGCGCTTGGGAAGGCGGAGAAGTCGTTACAGCCTGCAAGTCAGGAGACCTGCCCTCGGCGAATGAATGACGGTCCTTCGAGGAGAGGATTACGTTTGCCGGACCCATGCGGCATGTGTGGGCGGAAGTTTAAGGCGCTATCTGTGAACGGTTATCCAGATGTCCTTATGTTAAAACGTAATCCCTGAGTCCTTGTTTACGAGGAGTCAGGGATTTTTGCTTTTCTTTGGAGTATGACGATTGATGTTTTTCTCCCGGTAAGGATCGGTCGAAGGAATGTAAACTCGAAAGCGCCAGGTTCTCAATTATGCATAGGGGGATTTCAAGAGATGAAAGCATTAAACAAAACATGGTCCGTACTTCTAGTAGCCATACTGATGGCTCTGGCCTTGATTGGCTGTGGAGACAAAGAAGCGGCGCCGAAGGATACAACGCAGCCTGCACAGCAGGAAGAGCAGAATAACGAAGCGCCGGCGGATTCCGGCGAAGAGCTTAAAACGACGTATCCGCTGACCGTTAAGGATTCAACCGGGGTTGAAATGACGTTTGAGAAAGCTCCGGCCAAAATTGCATCCCTGACACCGTCCGAGACGGAAAAACTGTTCGCTTTGGGCCTGGATGAGGAAATCGTTGGCGTGTCCGATAATGACGATTATCCGGAAGCGGCCAAATCCAAGCCTAAATTGGGCGGGTTCCAAGTGAATGAAGAGGCTATTATTGCAGCCGATGCCGATGTGGTATTTGCGGCTTCGATGAATGCTCAGAATGCCGAGAAATTGCGTGAGCTTGGCGTTACCCTGTTCGTCAATGATCCGAAAACCATTGATGCCGTGATGGAGAACATCGAACTGATCGGACAAATTACGGACCGTCAAGCGGAGGCGAAAGCGGTCGTGGATCAGATGAAGCAGGAATTGGCTACCGTTACGGAAGCCGTGAAAGCCGTGAAGGATGAAGACAAGAAGAAAGTGTATGTGGAATTCTCTCCGGGATGGACCGTCGGCAAGGGCGAATTTATGGATGAGATCATCACCTTAGCTGGCGGCGTCAACGCAGCCGGCGATGCGGAAGGCTGGTTCGAAATCAGTGAGGAAAATATTATCGCTGCGAACCCCGACGTCATTCTGTACACGGACGATGTGGTTGATGAAGCAACCAAGAAAACATTGGATCAGCTGATTAAGGAGCGCGGCGGCTGGGATCAGATCGAAGCCATCAAGAACGATCAGGTCATATCCGTGGATGCGAACCTGCTCAGCCGTCCTGGTCCCCGTGTGACGCAAGGGTTGGTAGAAGTGGCGAAAGCCGTTTATCCGGAACTGATGAATCCATGAGTAAAAAACTTGCAGGATTCGGTGCGGCCGGCATCATCCTATTACTGTTAACCTTGGTTGTCAGTCTCGGAATCGGCTCCGTGCACCTGCCTGTGAGAGAGATTGGCGCGATGCTGCTGCACCGGCTGCCGGGAATCGGCGATTCCATCGTTCCGGGCTGGGAAGCTTCATCCGAGCAAATCTTAATGAAGGTGAGGTTGCCGCGCATATTGCTGGGGATGCTCGTAGGAGCCTCCCTGGCCGTCGCCGGAGCCGCCTTTCAAGGGGTATTGCGCAATCCGCTGGCGGATCCGTTTACGCTTGGTGTATCCTCGGGTGCTGCGCTTGGCGCAGCATCCCTGATTTTTTTCGGGATGGAATATTCCTTTGCCGGAGGTTACACGCTGCCGCTTGTAGCGTTTCTGACCGGAGCAGGCACCTTATGGGCCGTCCTGCTACTGGCGAGGGATCAAGGAAAACTGCCGATCCACGGGCTCATTCTGTCCGGCGTGGTGATGCAGTCGTTTCTGGGCGCCGTCGTTTCCTTTCTGACGGTCATGTCCAAAGATACGGTAAACCAGATCCTGTACTGGACGATGGGGAGCCTGAGCATGCGTGGATGGTCGTATACGGCCATCCTTTTCCCGTATTTTATCGCAGGTTTTATCTACTTATGGAGCAGGTCGCGAGCGCTTAATATTTTGTCGCTGGGGGAACGGCAGGCCGCCCATATGGGCTTGAATGTGGATCGGTTGAAGACCAGCGTGCTCATCGTTGCTACCCTGCTCGCCGCCGCAGCCGTGTCGGTATCCGGCGTGATTGGATTCGTGGGACTTGTGGTACCGCATATGATCCGGCTGATCACCGGCTCCGATTACCGCGTCATTGTTCCACTGTCGGCTCTGGGCGGCGCGATATTCATGGTCTGGTGCGATACGGCGGCACGGTCCGTGCTGGCACCAACGGAAATACCGCTTGGTGTGGTTACGGCATTCATAGGCGCTCCATTCTTTGCGTATTTGCTATACCGGAACAAAAAACGGCGCAGGGAGGGTCTATCATGATTACAGCTCAAGGACTTGGCAAAGCATATGGCAAGGTGCCGATTCTTGAAGGCGTGGACCTTCACATTGCCGAAGGGGAATGGTGGGGGATCATCGGTCCGAACGGAAGCGGTAAATCCACCCTCATGCAGCTGTTATCCGGTGTGGAGAATCCTACGCAAGGAAGTGTGACGCTTCGGGGCAAGGCGCTTGCACACTATACTCGTAAGACGCTGGCCCGGATCGTGGCGGTGCTTCAGCAGGAAGGGCTTGATCCTACCGATTTTACCGTTCGGGAAGTGTTGGAGATGGGGAGGTTCCCCTTCCTGAACTGGCTTGGCCGTGAAGATAAGGATGCAGCCCCGCTCATTGAGGCCATTATCCGAAAGCTGGATCTGAATGGTCTGGAAGAACGGCGGCTTACCGAGTTAAGCGGCGGTCAACGCCAGCGTGTCGCGCTTGGCAAGGTAATGGTCCAGGAGCCTTCGCTGCTGATGCTGGATGAACCGACGACCTATCTGGATATCCACTATCAGCTTCAGTTCATGGATATGGTGGCGGAGTGGCGGAACTCGTCCGGGATTACGGTGATCAGCGTACTGCACGATTTGAATCTGGCGGCCCAATTTTGCGATAAACTGCTGGTGCTTGATCAGGGAAAGATCGCCGGGGTTGGCAAGCCGGAAGAAGTTTTGACAGCGGCGTATATACGTCAAATTTTCCGGGTGGAGCCCTCGATTGTGGCCCATCCCGAGAATGGTGCTCCGCAGGTGCTGTTAACGGCGAATAGCACGTGGTCCTGACCGATGTTGTCGCATATTCCGCTTTAGGATGTAAGATTTAGGAACAAGATACAAGGAGGTCGTTTCATTGACGGATACAATCGTTAATCGTTTAAATCACATCATTGCTAACATTAAACCGCTGAATGTCGAGGTTCAGAACGAAACAGCCGCTTATTTGGACACGCTGACGAAGCCTCCGGGCAGTCTGGGTAAGCTGGAGGCGCTAGCGATCCAATTAGCGGGAATTACAGGGAATGTGAAGCCGTCGTTCACCAAAAAATCCGTCGTTGTCATGGCTGGTGATCATGGAGTCTGTGAAGAAGGAGTCAGTGCATTTCCGGCTGAGGTAACGCCCCAGATGGTCATGAACTTCCTGAATGGAGGGGCGGCTGTGAATGTGCTGGCGCGTCAGGCGGGGGCGGACGTGCATTGTGTGGACATCGGTGTCGCGATCGAGCTGAAGGATGAGAAGCTGAAGTCGCGGAACGTTGGCAGAGGAACTGCCAATATGGCCAAAGGGCCCGCGATGACAAAGGCAGCGGCACTGCAGTCCATTGTAACCGGTGCAGAGGTAGCCGCCGAGTTGGTGTCGCAAGGAACGCAAATGTTCGTGACCGGGGAGATGGGCATTGGGAACACGACACCGAGTGCAGCGATCTTCTCCGTTCTGTCCGGCAATCAGCCATCTGAAGTCGTGGGAAGGGGAACGGGCGTAACCGATGAACGGCTGCTACATAAGATTCGAGTTGTGGAACAGGCTATACAAGTTAATAGACCTCATGCCGATGATCCCATCGACGTGCTCGCCAAAGTTGGAGGATATGAGATCGGCGGGTTGGCTGGACTTATCCTGGGTGCGGCTGCCCACGGTTGTCCCGTTATCATTGACGGCTTCATATCCAGTGCGGCGGCGCTGGTTGCCAAATGCATCTGCCCGGACGCCCTCTCCTATATGATTGCCTCTCATGTTTCGCATGAACAGGCGCATGTGCTTCTGTTGAAAGAGCTGGGGCTGCATCCGATGCTGCAAATGGACATGCGTCTTGGCGAGGGTACAGGCGGAGTACTGTGCCTGCATCTGGTCGAGGCGGCGTGCCGGATCATGCATGAGATGGCGACGTTTGAGAGCGCCGGAATCAGCGGAGGGGCCGTATGAACCATCGTGGAAGCGTGTTGGTCACGGGTGGGGCCAGAAGCGGAAAGAGCTCATTCGCGGAGAAGTTGTGCATGAAGCGCTCGGAGTCCGGAACGTATGTGGCGACTGCGCAAGCCTATGATGATGAGATGAGGGAACGGATCCGAATTCATCAAGACCGTCGGCATGATTCGGCCTACGGTTGGGAGACGGTCGAGGAGCCTGTCGCCCTCCCGGAACTGCTGGATACGCTGGGCCAATCGCAACCTAATGCTCCTGCGGTGGTAGTGGACTGCCTGACACTGTGGCTTACGAATGTGCTGCTGCAAGCAGAGCCTGAAGGAAGTGCTGCAATGGAAGAACGGCTGGGACTTCAAATCGGCAGGCTCGCAAGAGCGGTACAGGGTTATCCGGGAACGGTCATTCTGGTAACAAATGAAGTGGGGTCGGGGATTGTTCCGGAATATCCGCTAGGCCGAATATATCGCGACTGGGCAGGGATCATGAATCAGAGACTGGCTCAGATATGTGATGAAGTATTTTTGGTGACTGCGGGAATTCCGATGGAAATCAAGAGCAAGGAGTATCTCATATGAGCAAGATAATCGAAGCGGCTGCGGCCGCTTTTCAATTTCTATCGAGGTTGCCGGTGCGGAGGGAAATTCCTTTTACGCCGGAAGTGCAACAACGGAGCGTCGTTTTTTATCCATTGGTGGGTGCGGTTATTGGTATGATCGTTGCCGGATTGGGACTGGGCGTAAGCTTTGTGCTGCCTTCCTTTCCCGCTGCCGTCATCCTGCTGGTTGTATGGGTTGCGCTGACGGGAGGGCTGCACCTCGATGGTTGGATGGATAGTGCTGATGCGCTGCTTAGCCATCGGTCGCGTGAGAAGATGCTGGAAATCATGAAGGATAGCCGTGTAGGTGCAATGGGGGTCATGGCGTGTATGCTGCTGCTCCTTTTGAAAGCTTCCTTGATCATGTCTATATGGGATTTGTCAGCCGGGGCATGGAAACAAGAGGTATGGCTGCTGGTGCTCGCTCCGGTTTGGAGCCGCTGGTTTATGGTCCATGCGATGTATCGCTGGCCGATGGCACGGGGAAGTGAGGGGCTTGCCGCTCTATTTCATGGATTGACCGCCGGCAGGAGATCGCTGGCAGGCGTAATGGCTGTCCTGTTAACGCTAGTTATTGTAGGTTTGCTATGGATCACGGCAGGCGAGACTAATCTTGGGATGATTGGAATCGGAGGAATCCTTGTCATACCATTCATAGCCTGGGCCGCTGGCAGTTTAACGGCAGAACGGATGACCCGAAGACTTGGAGGACTGACGGGGGATACTTACGGAGCCCTCAATGAACTGATTGAAACGGTTGTGTTAATATTTGTGGTTCTCCTTTTGAAGTTTACATGATATGATAGTAGAGCAATATCAGTGGTAATCCGATCAACATAGTCGACATAATCCGCATCGATGAGAACACAACGATTTTGGGCAGGAATTTTCTCAATCGGGTAATGATATGTTTAGAGTGGGCTGTAATGGATATGAATACATACTAGCGCACTTATGACATGAGGATGGAGCACCTATATCCTTATCTAAAGAATGGGAGGAATCATTAGGATGGAAACGCTTTGGGTTATCATCAATGTCCTTGTTCTGATTCTGCTGGTCGGTATTTTGTACTGGATGCAAAGAAAGCATTACTCGTTTACCAAGCGCGTGTTTGCTGGACTCGGACTGGGTGTGTTGTTCGGAGTGGCACTGCAGCTCATCTATACTTCGACCTCCGATGTGGTGGTGAAATCCACCGATTGGTTTAATCTGATAGGCTACGGTTACGTTAGGCTGCTGCAAATGATGGTCATTCCGCTGATCATGGTGTCGATCATATCGGCCATCATGAAGCTGAAGGGCGGAAAGAATCTGGGCAAAATGAGCGGGCTTATCATTACGGTGCTGCTTCTGACGACAGCCGTAGCCGCTGCTGTCGGAATTACGACCGCGTTGGCCTTCGATTTGTCCGCCGTCAATATCCAAGGCGGTGCAGCGGAGGAGCAGCAAGGTGCACTGCTGCAAGAACGGCTCGGGGATGTTGAGGGCCGTACGCTGCCGCAGCAGATCCTGGATTTCATTCCGAGCAATCCGTTTGCTGACATGACGGGAGCACGAAGAACTTCGACGATTGCGGTCGTCATTTTCTCGGCATTCGTCGGGATCGCCGTTCTCGGGTTGGACCGAAAAAACAAAGAGCAGGCGGAAACGTTCCGCAACATGATCTCTGCGGTCTACGGCGTGGTTATGCGCATCGTGACGCTGGTGCTTCGTCTGACGCCTTATGGGATTCTGGCACTCATGGCCAAAACGATCGCCACGACCGATCTTGCGGTGATCATGAATCTGATCGATTTCGTCCTTGCTTCGTACGTGGCCTTGATCGTCATGTTCATTATCCATCTGGTGCTGCTGGCGATATTCGGGTTTAACCCGCTCAAATATGTGAAGAAGGTGTTCCCGACGCTGACCTTTGCCTTCACCTCGCGCTCCAGCGCGGCCACGATCCCGCTTAACGTGCAGACCCAGAACAAAAAGCTGGGCGTTTCGGAAGGCATCGCGAACCTCTCGGCATCGTTTGGCGCCACGATTGGGCAGAACGGCTGCGCGGGCATTTATCCTGCCATGCTGGCCGTCATGATTGCGCCGACAGCCGGTGTGGACCCGACCTCATGGTCGTTCATCCTTACCCTGATCGTGGTCGTTATGATCAGTTCCTTCGGCGTGGCGGGTGTCGGAGGCGGAGCTACCTTCGCATCGCTCATCGTGCTCTCAACGATGAACCTCCCGGTTGCCTTGGCGGGTCTGTTAATTTCCGTCGAGCCGCTGATCGATATGGGACGGACGGCACTGAACGTGAATGACTCCATGACAGCCGGTGTGATTACCGGGAAAGTCATGAATGAAGTGGACAAAGACGTGTACAACGACGACAATATTGAACTGGATATGGTTCAGGCATAAGAACGTATCCATGAGAGCCATCTTGCGCAGGCATTGTTTCTGCCGAGGATGGCTCTTTTCTGGTACATAGAGAAAGCCCGAATACCGAAAGTGAAGCGGTAATCCGGGCTTTTTTCTTATGCTGAAAATTGCTTATCCGATGATGGTCAGTTCTTTCGGGAAGGAGGTGAGCACCTCGACGCCATCCTCGGTTACGATCACATCGTCCTCGATTCTTACGCCGCCTACTCCTTGCAGATAAATGCCGGGCTCGATCGTGAATACCGCCCCAGGCTGCAAAATATCCTGGTTCAAACCGTGGATGGATGGATATTCGTGGACATCCATGCCAAGCCCGTGACCCAAGCGATGTACAAATGCCTGTCCGTATCCTGCGTCATCAATCACTTTGCGAGCCGCTTGGTCAATCGAGCCATAGGTTACGCCGGGTTTTACGGCCTGAATACCGGCCAGGTTCGCTGCAAGAACCGTATCATAGATGTTGACGGCTTCAGGCATCAGCTCGCCTACGGCAAAGGTACGGGTAATATCCGAAGCATAACCACCCGCATACACTCCCAAATCGAACATGAGCAGATCTCCTGCTTCAATCCGGCGCGTACCGGGAACACCGTGAGGCAAGGCGGTATTGGGGCCGGATAATACCATTGTGGCGAAGGACGGAGCATCCGCACCCATTTTTTTCATTAAGTACTCCAGCTCTGCCACAACCTCAATCTCGGTGACGCCGATTTTTACATGGGCCAGGCCTTGCGTCAGCACATCTTCAACCAGTCTCACTGCATGTTTGATGATCTTCACTTCATCGGCCGACTTTCGAATTCGGAGCTCCCGGAGTACAGCTCCAACATCCTCGATCCGGTTCGCGTTCACATGTTGCTGCAGCTGTTCATAACGGGATACGGTGAGCTGATCCTTCTCAACGGCCAGCGTACCGGCTGCGCCTTGAAACTGCTGCTTCAGCAAGAGATACGGATTATCGGTATCCTGATGCGTTACAATATGCTTAACCGTTGAAGCGGCCGCGGCTGCGTCTGCATCCAATGCGGGCACAATCAGCACCGGATCATTCACTGAGGAGAGGAGCAGGCCCAGAAAACGCTCATGGGGATCACTCGCAAATCCCGTCAAATAGTAAACATGCTTGGGGTCTGTCACAAGGACATGATCCCAGCCTTGTGTATTCATGGATTGTTGCAAACTTTGCAATCGTTCGTTCATCCTGTTCATTCCTTTCTTCACCCGAAGACGGTTGTCATACCATTAATGTTAGGGTATCGCGTTCAATCGCGTAAGTAAAGTTTTCCTTTATTATGGGCTTGATCTTCCTATATATTAATCATATTTTCCCGGTGTTTGAGCCGGAGATATGGAGTATGATTACCGATAAAGGGTCACCTGCTTATAATCGTTCGCTTGTCCAGCTAATCCTTTTTGAGACCGTGGTTAATGTGGTGTTTGTTATTGCATTAGTCTTTGCTTTATTTTTGTTGTATCGCAAAAAAAGGGCGTTTCCCAAATTGATGATCGGTTATATTTTATTTAGTCTGCTGACCAGCATAGTGGACTATGTCGCAGTCAGCCAAATCGAAATCCTGGCTCAGGGGGATGATGGGACATTCATGCGTGAAGTTACCCGGTCCATTTTATACGCCTGTATCTGGATCCCTTATTTTATCCGTTCCAAGCGAGTGCGCAACACTTTCGTGAATTAATGCCGCTTGAAAAAAAAGAAGCGTTTTTCCGCTGCCTCTTGTACAATAGATCTCGTACAAAAAGATTACGCATCTATTCGGAGGTAGGACATCGTGACGCAACAATACCGTATCGATTATGCCGTCAAAGAGGATTTGCCGGCTATTGTGGACATTTACAATTCGACGATCTCAGGCAGAAAAGTAACCGCCGATCTGGAGCCGGTTACGGTGGAGAGCCGTATACGCTGGTTTGAAGAGCACAGCAACGATTTTCGTCCGTTGTGGGTCATGCGGTCCGATGACGGGATGGTTGCATGGATGAGCTTTCAATCCTTTTATGGTCGTCCGGCTTATAACGGCACAGCTGAGATCAGCATATACGTAAACGAGAAATATCGCGGCATTGGTGCCGGCAGTATATTGATTCAGAAGGCAATCGAGGAGTCTCCGCGCCTTCACGTCAGTAATCTGGTCGGATTTGTATTCGGCCATAATGAACCAAGCCTTAAGCTGTTGAAGAAGTTTGGCTTTGATCAATGGGGGCTCCTCCCCGGGGTTGCGGAGCTTGACGGCATCAAGCGGGATTTGGTCATTGTCGGTCGTGCAGTTTAAGTGCTGATACGTTAATGGATGATTTATAGTTTGCCTTAAAGGGCATACAGACTAACATATCAAAAAGCTGTCCCTTTTGGTAAATGAGAGGACAGCTTTTTTCATGTTGTTATGATATTTAGAGGGAGACCGCTCCCAGCCAACAGTCAGCAAGCCGCTCTATGCCTGCTTCAATCTCTTCTTCTTTCAATCCGCCGAAGCCAAGAATGAATGATCTACGATCCGATCCGCTTTGCTCATTGGCAGGAAGCATTCGCGTATAGGCAGCGGAGCTTACGCGGATTCCCCTTGCTTCGGCTAACGTTTGCAGATCCTCTTCGGATAACGGATGGTTGAGATGAAGCATGAGGTGAAACCCGGAGCCTGTACCCGATATTTGAGCATGTTCATCAAAGTGACGTTGAATAGAACCGATCAGGCGATCATGCTTCCTACGGAGTATCATCCTCATTTTTCGCAAATGTCGTTCAACATAGCCATCCCGCAAAAAGCGCTCTAGTGTCATCTGATTCAGCTTAGAGGCCGTACAGTCGAGAAAGAGCTGGAACTTTAATCGGTGATAATCCGGCAGCAGAACCTTCGGCAATATCATATATTGGACTCCAAGCGCAGGGGACAGTACCTGCGAGAATCCGCCCAGGTATATTACACGACTGTCGGGCATCAGCCCTTGGAGGCTCGGAATCGGTCTTCCATAGTATCGAAACTCACCGTCAGCGTCATCTTCAATAATAAACCCCCCAGTTTCTTGTGCCCATTGCAGCAGCGCCAACCTGCGGGAGATGGGCATAATGACGCCGGTGGGGAACTGGTGGGAGGGGGAGACGGTTACGAATGCTGCCCCGCTGCTCTGCAATTCATGCTGACTGATCCCATCCTCCAGCACGGGGATTGGAATGACATCATACCCCTTCTGCCGGAAAACCTCCGGCTGCTGTGGATAACAAGGGTTCTCAACAGCGATGGACTTTCCGTAAGGAAGAAGCAGTCTGCTGATCAAATCAAGCAGAGGGAAAGGATCAGAGCCGATAATCACCTGTTCAGGCGTACAGGCTACCCCGCGAAAATGTTTGGCATAGTTGGCAATCTGGCAACGCAGCCCTTCTTCACCCTGCGGATCCCCATAGAACAGCATGTCGGCCGTGCTGTTTTCCTGCAAGCAACGGTTATAGGCTTTTCTCCACTCGGTCATCGGGAAGTATTCGTATTCATTTTTGGACATATGAAAGTCATATTTAAAGTAATGGTGTCGTTTCAGTATAGGTCTCTTGGGAGAAGCCGATTCCACGGGAAGCGCAAAAGGAAGATCGGCTAGCCATTGCACAAAATATCCGCTCCGTGGCTTGCTCGCAATAAAGCCTTCAGCAAGCAGCTGCTGATAAGCCATTTCAATGGGGGTGGTGCTAATGCCAAGCAGCTCGGCAAGCCTTCGAACCGATGGGAGACGGCTTGCATGAAGCCAATGCCCGGCGGATATCTGTTGTTTCATATATCGATACAATTTTACATACAGGGGAACGCTGGAATCATCCAGCAATAATGTGATTTCTGTTTGATTTACCGGAACCTGTTTCATCTCATCTGTCCTTTATAAATATTCGAATCTGCATATTTGGATATGGTCAATTTCTTGATATAGTATAAGGGATTTTTAGTTCCAGAGGAAACGGGAGGTTACAATCGACATGAACTCATCTATAACAAATACGAAGCCGGTACGGTTTCTTGAAGGCGAGCGGGTCTACTTGCGTCCCTTTGGAGAAGAGGATACCGCAGAGTATTTTCAAATGCTGTTTAATCCGGAAATGCGGAGGCTGACCGGGACGAAGCGGGCTTTTACGCTGGAAGAGGTACGTCGGTATATCGAGGAGAAATCCAGTAATCACGACACCATCCTGCTGCTAATCGCTTTATCGGATAGCGATCAGATTATTGGCGATATCGCGCTGCTGGATATTGATTACGTTAACCGGAATGCGAATATTCGCATCGCCCTTGATAAGGGCGAGCATCTCGGCAAGGGGTACGGACCGGAAGCCATCAAGCTCTTGCTTGAATACGCCTTCGGAATCCTTCATCTTCACCGGATCGAGCTGCAGGTGTTTGATTATAACGAGCGTGCCATCAAGGCTTATGAGAAAGTGGGCTTCAAGCGTGAAGGGGTTCAGCGAGACGCATTGTACTACCAGCATCGTTACCATGACTCTATAATAATGAGCATGCTGGAGGAGGAATACAGGGCGCTGTATCACCAAGGGCAATAGCATCCTGGCTGCCTGAGAATGAAGTTGCGTGCAAACCATTCGTGGTTTTCTGCATTCCAAACCTTGACCGGCATCCAGTAAACTTGGAATAACGTCGGATGTAAAGGATGTGCGTGATTTGAAAGCAGAGATTCATATATATCAAGCAGAGCTGAAGGATTTGGATAAGGCAGCCGCTCTGTTTAATCAGTATCGTCAATTCTATAAGCGAGAAGATGATTTAAACGGGGCCGAGGAATATATCAGGGAGAGACTGACTCGAGGCGATTCCGTTATGTATTTAGCGGATTACAATAGTGGGGGAACCCTGGTCACGGCTGGCTTTCTGCAGTTATATCCGTCCTTCTCATCGCTATCGATGTCCAGGTTGTGGATCTTGAATGATCTGTACGTGGATTCCGAATATCGCGGGCTTGGTATCGGAAGGAAACTGCTCCATCAAGCCCAAGCGCACGCCCTTCAGACCGGAGCTAAGGGGCTGACTCTGTCCACGCAGCTTCATAACGTGACTGCTCAGCAATTGTATGCATCCGCAGGGTATGTGCAGGATGAAGAATTTGCGTATTATTATTTGGATTTATCATAGCGAAAGGTCATCAATAACAAACAAAGACGATACTCCAGAAGGAGCTATCGTCTTTGTTTGTTATTAATATATCGAGCGTATTTTGCGGAAAACCTCAACCCGGGCAATTTTAAGTTCCCACATCTGGTCGAGCAGCTTCCGCTGTTTATCTTTATCATCCGTTGCTTTCAGTTCATTGTAAAGGGCAAACATGCGGTCATTGATTTGGTTCATGCATTGCCACAGCTCATGTTCCGTGCATTCCTCCGACTTCGCTTTTTTCTCGCCCTGAGGTTCCTGCATGTGGCGAAGTGTACGAACAATGTCCGCTTGCCACTTCCGATCTTCCAAGCGTATAGCCAAACTGAGAAGATCCAGATAATCATCGAGGGTCAGAGATGTCGGTTCTTTATCGCATGGATCCAAGTTGAAAGCCCCCTTAGCAAACTCCTAATTATCTTTATACCAAGTATTATACTTGGAATTATGAGTTTTTCAAGAGAAAAAATAACGAGTATATTGTTATTCAACTTTCGCACCCGGAATATTGACTCAAACCCTTGAGGGCGCAAGAAGAATTCAATATATTTACTCGCCGGTGAGGGGGATATTTTGAGAGAACATATATCAGATCATGCATGGTCAATTTGTTGAGAAATTGGTAAGATGAGGATATTACATATATAGGTTGTTTGATATTAATCGCAAAAAACATAACAACCAGGTTCTTCTTTAAAACGTTCGTGGAGGTTGACAGTGAGTAAAGTAATGATGGAAAACGAGGGGAATGGACTGCGCCGCAATTATAGATTGTACAGCAGGGAGTCAGGATCGTCACTGACTTACCGGGTTCGCAGTAAGATTTCTGCAAGCGAACTGGCCATCGTATACGCGGTCAGATGCGAAGAGAAGGATATGAAGTTTGTGATCAAGGAGTTCTTCCCTAAATCGTTAGTACGTAGAGGGAAAGATGGCAGCTCTGTACGCCGGTTATCGGGAGTGCCGGATGATAAGTATGAAGCTTTAAGGAATGCATTTATTAATGAAGGAAAGATTTTGAAGGACTGTGAGCATCCCGGTATTGTCCGCTTTATGGGTCAATTTGAACAAAATGAGACCGTCTATATTGTGATGGAGTTTATAGAAGGGGTTACATTGGCAGAAATGATTGAGGGACGTCCAGATAGAGTTGAGCCCGGCTTTCTGTACAAGACGATGCTTCCCTTGATTGAGACGCTGGAACATCTGCATAAGCAAGGAATCATTCATCGTGACTTAAAGCCGGGCAATATTATCATTGATCACCAGAGGCGCGCGAAGCTGCTCGATTTCGGTTCAGCCATTCGTTTTGACGGCAGCGGCGGCTACCCGATTCTGACAACAGCCGGGTATTCGCCACTCGAGCTTTATTCCGAACAATCTCGTCAAGGGCCGGTAAGCGATATATACAGCTTGGCTGCATTGTTGTATTATTGCTGCCGCGGCACGGCGCCCACAGATGTTCGCAAGCGATTGTTCGATGATCGGCTGGAGCCGATGGGCACGGGGTTGAAGCGCCGTTGGCCGTTTCTGTCCCGAGCCATCCGACGCGGCTTGATCGTTGAGCCGGACAAACGCTGTTCTTCTCTTAAATGGTTCAAGGTTGCGATTACGATGGAATATGTGACTAGCCCGTCTGCTCGCCGGTGGATTCGTTCCGGATAAAAATATTTGTAGCCGGCTTAATGGCCTTGTAACGCAGCTCGATTTCAGTTATACCGTCCTCGAATGTAATGTACAATTTGTCATTATATTCGAGGATTTCTTTTTTATTCATCGGCAGCGGCGTACGGTTGCGAACAAGTGAGCAACGTGATGTGTTCTTTACGATCAGCTTACCGTCTTTGCCCGGGGTGAATACAATTTGTTGCGCTTCCGGAAGCGGCTCATGTACATCAAGGCTTACGAACAGCTCCAGCAGACTTACCTTACGTCCCCCAAAAGAGGTGAGCGGCCATGATTTGACCGGCACTTCACTGCCGCTGGCCGTTGCCAGAAAATATCCTTCCAGCTTGCCGGCAAAGCCCGGCTTCGGACGCAGCCACATAAATAAACCGGCGGCAATGGCAAGAAGAACAATTCCTCCGGCGATAGACCATTTAAGCACCGTGTATTTCGATTTGACGTTAACGGTTAATATCGCCGTAGCCGAGCCGCCTTCCGAATCGGCAGCAGTTACCGTAATTTGGGTCTGTCCCGTTTGAAGCGGAGACAAAAGCAGTTCCCCGTTCTTAAGCTCAGGGGTCAGCATTTTATTTGGCTTGTGGCCGCTGTTCATGGTGTAAGTTAAATCATCCCCGTTCTCATCAAGGAATAAATCGTTCATGTCCAGAACGACTTGACCATCTTCTTTGATGACCTCTAGTTGTTCTCTGCCATGGACGGAGGGCGCTATATTCACAATATTCTGATCTTGGACGATACTGTGCCGATAGAAGCTCGGACCGTCCATTTTTACCTGCCATTTGTATTTTCCTGAGGTGGAAAAGATGTATTCGGCATAAAAGCGTGTGCCCTCGTTCTTCATATCTACAACAACTTCCTTATTCGTCTCTAGATTCGTCACGACAAGCTGTCCTTGCAGAGACTGATACACTTCCTGCTCCATTAATTGCTCATTTGTAGCCGGATGGATGAAATAAGCCTCGAAACCCGTAGGCTGACCCTTGATGGCGGCTTTGCTCGTGATTGCCGCTTTGGCTTCCAGCTCATAGCTTCCGAGCAAATTTATTTTTACAAGATCCCCTGATGTGCCCCTAAATTTAAGCTTGGCCGTGCCTTTCTTGGGCTGAGATACCTTGATCAGCGTGTAGCTCCCTGACTTGAACATACGTATATTCTCTGAGCTGTAGAAAAGCTGCGTCTCCTTAAGTGGATGCTCGGAAAGCAAAATAATGTTGGCTTCACCCATACTTGAATTGGGAATGTCGACTTGTACCTCTTGCAGCTGCCCCGTCGCCGTAACGCCAGCTACCGGAAGCAGCACGGATCTCATTTGAGCCGCGAATATCCGGTTGAAAATTTCAGGCAAATCGTCAGCACTGCTGGTCATATAAGAGGCGCCGCCAGTTTCATTCGCGATGCGCTCCAATTCCTCAGGATTGACGGTGCCGTCGTGGTTCAGTCCGATCGTGTAGATCGGGTATCCATCCTTCTGCGCTTTTGAAATAGCTTTGTCTACGTCCTTAGCCGAATCGGCAGCAGTTCGTTGAGACCGGGAAGCTGGCCCAAAATCTGTTTCTCCGTCAGAAAGAAGAATGACGAACGGCTTACGTCCGCTGCCCTCTCCTTCCGACGACTTGGATGAAATCAAGTTCCCGCCTGTGTTTAGCCCTAATCCTAAATCGGTATATCCGCTTCTGCGGAGTCCGGCTATTTTTTGTTTGAGCTCTGTCTTGTTCGCCGCTACCGAAATGGAGGTCAGCGGTTTGGAATCCACAATTTGATGATTGTAGGCTACAAAGCCGATTCTCGTCCGGCTCGCTTCGCTCATGTCCATGAACATATGAATCACTTCGTTCGCCATTTTGTTGGGGTCAGCATGATTCATAGAATAGCTTGTATCCAGAACAAAGACCGCATCAAAAGCATCGGTGTGATTTTTTTGTAAGGAATTTGCAGAAACAGGGAATGAATTGTGAAAATTTGTCGTAAAAAACATGAAAAGAAAAATCAGGATAAAAGTCCTAGTGAATAAAAAAGTGCCTGGAGTCTGTTTTTGCCTTTTTTTCTTCATTTACCGATACCCGCCTTATGTACTATATAGTATTGGAATAGAGCGGAAATAGTCGCTCAAATATGTATATTCAAACTTATATCGGAATTGGGCCTTGTTTATTGTATATTATTCCAAAAAATAGGTCTTTGATTGGATATATTTTCCTCAAGATGATGGATGAAAGGTTCTTAAGTCCCTATATTCATCATCAATTCAAGATATTGACAATTGATATGAGCGATGTTTAATATTACCCTCGAGACCCGGGTACAGTGAAACTCGTCCCGGTCATACGACCTAGGTATCCCATACGATAGTCGGATACCGTCGAGAAAAATCAGTAGTGCAAGCGTCCGGCATGGGAAAGAATCCGGGGTCTTCATCAGGCCGGCTGCGCTTTTTAGAAACGGGAGGAGGAATAACGACAATGGATATTATCAATCAGACCAATCGAACGATGCTGTTCGAAGAGATCAATCCCGAGAAGCTGGACCTGATCACCATTGTGGGCGATGTTAAAGGCATTGATAGTCTGAGCGACGACAAAATCAAGGAGATCAATAGCCAGCTTTTAGTGCGAAGCTTCGATGAATTTTTGGACAAGTTCTCGCCGACGGTGTACTCATTTTTCAATGCGGCTAACCAAAAAGTCGTCTACATGCTGAAGAAGCCCGAAGGAATCGCCGAGGAGGCGATTTCCGAAATCCGGATTGATCAGCACAATGATTTCTTGAAAATGTTGTTCACACTGATCGACACGAAACGCAGCCAAGGAATGACGAACGTCGATTTCAAGTTTGAGCATTTGCTCGACATGATTTCGCCGAAGAAGGTCATGGATGACATTCGTCAGGTTCGTAAGGAAATCCATTACATGTACGGACAATACGAGAAGCTGGATGACGAGGATCCGAAAAAGCTGGATATGGGCGACAAACTGAACGCGATGTTCGAAGAGGCGAGTGCCAATTACAACAACGTGATGGCTATGCTTCCACTGGCGATCGAGGATATTAAGACGCGTCTGCTGCTCGGCAGCTCCAACGAGGAAAGCGATTCCGAAGCGGTGCAAATCGGGATGCTGACGATCGGGGAGAGCGGGGAGTTAAAAATCATCGAGGCTCCGAAGGGGGACAGCACGGAACTCGTGCTGCTGGACGAGAACAGCTCCAATGGTTTGGCGGTTGTCTTCGAAGACGATTACAACTCCATCACGGAAACTCCATCCGGTTATGTTAAGGATTTGGTTGTACGAACCTTTAGTCCGCTGCCGGCGGTAAGCACGGAAGTGAATCTTGAGACAGAGGTACAGAACTACAACACGTATTTGGAATTCTACAAAACGGCCAAGGATGATTTCGTCAAAACCGTGAAGCCGCTGGTGGAGAAAATTCTCGGCGTCAAAATGTTTTTTGATCAATATGCCGTCAAGAACAAAGGGATGGCACCTTCGCTGCTCGTGACGAATACGAAGCTGGATATGATCGTGAAAAGCGCCAATATCCCTCGTTTGGAGACTTATTTGAACACGGTCAACTCCAAGAATGATTTCTCGGATACGATCTGGTTCGGCATCGTCCCTTCCGTAGAGCTGGAGAGTGCCGGCAAGGTGAAGGTAACCCGCGAGCGCTTCAAGGGCAACGAGAAAATTGCCAAGCAGGATGGCAACACCATGGAATCCTTGTCGATGCTCATGCAGGTTGTCAAAGACTTCAAGGTGCAAATCTTCTTCAGCTTCGAATCGGGAGAAGAGACGACGTTCAACAATATGGCTACTGCAGGAATCGATAAATACATCGATAAATGCACGCCGCTCCTCCGTAAAGAGTACAGTGAATATGCAATTCCATGTATTCCGAACTTTACGGTCATTCCGAAGGAAAAGTCGGGCGTAATCATCGATAGCCGCATGGTTCAGACCGAGAACGGAGCCCAGCTCTCCAAGGAAAAGGAAGACATTCTCAAGCTCTGGATCGAGGGTGTTTATGTTGGGGCCTCGTATGTGGCTGCGGGTATCGTCTCAGCCTATCAATGTCCGGAGTACTTGAAGGAATCCTTCAAGAACACGAGCAAAGAGTTCCCTGGCGTTCGTTTTGACATTGAAGCTGGCGAGAACAGCCTGCGGGCGGTCACGACGATGGCGAAGGAAATTACCGGATTTACGAATACGATCAAGGATTCGATTAACCGGAAGAACTTCGGCTTTATTTTCTCCTCGGAGAACGCTCAGCTGCAAGGCAAGGATATCCGCCGGATTACGGTGTACAAGGCGAGAAGCCTAGCTGCGTCGGAGGACGGGTTCGACTCCATTTACAAAACACTGGTCAGCACATACATAGAGCGGATTCTTCGCTTCCAGACGGCCGACTTCAAGCATGAGAACATCATTAAATTTTTCAGTAACAATCCGAGCAGCCAGAAGAGCATGTGGCTGGCCAAGCGCGGTTTCATAAATTCGATTATTCATGACGGCGATGACATGAATTATGTGATCGACGATAAGAACAACCTGTGTCACATTGATCTGATCTATAACGGCAATGTGAAGAATTTGGAAGTCATGATTACCAAAGGCACCAGTCCAGTCAAAGCCTAAGAGGGGAAATTCAAAAAACAACTTTTGATCACGAAGCGGGAACTGAGGGAATACTCGGCGTCGAATCTTGAATTCAGCCGGGCCTTCCGGTGCTCACGTAGGTTTTGCCTACGCTCCGCTCCTCAGTTCCGTCTTCATCCAATCTTCTCGGTGCTGAAAAGTTGCCTAGAGGAAATTCAAAGGGGAGTTTGATCACGAAGCGGGAACTGAGGGAATACTCGGCATCGAATCTTGAATTCAGCCGGGCCTTCCGGTGCTGAAGCATCAACTTAATCTGTATGTGGGAGACGATCCTTCAACGGTTCGTCTCGTTACATAAATTTTGGGCAAGTACATCTGCCCGAACAAATAATTTCACTTATGCTAAGGAGGATTTACGTATGGGATTCAGATTGAAGGTAGAAGGAGCCGAAACGATCGAGCTCGGATTGGACAACATTCAGAAAGTGATTTATGACACAGATACACCGGATGATTCAAATGCTAGATCAACTGATGTTGGTTCCACATTGAAAATCAGCGGTAAAATCATCACTGCCACGGACGGTGACAAAGCGGATGACACGCTGAAGCTGGCGCTGTGGTCTTTGGTTCCTGCAGAAAAGGCGGATTGCTACCGTAAGCTGACGCTTGAAGTGATCGCAGCGGATCAAGTGGTTCGGGAAATTACATTCCCTAACGCTTTTGTGGTGGATTACAAAGAAACGTTCGGCGACACCGAAGGTGTAGGTTCTTTCGAGCTGTACGTGAAGCAGAAGAAAGACAAAACCGAGTTGGCTAAGCTTAACGGCGGTTACGACGCAAGCAATTAATTCATTGCACTCATAGTACCAGGGCAGCAAGTAATCTCAAGGGGCCAGGCCCCTTGAGATTTACTATACCTTGTGCGAACGCCCACTTGAGATAAGAAAGGCTGCAGTAGTGACAACCTGCCGACAGTGGGAAAAAGCACGAAAGCAAGTCAGGTGCTCTTTGATCAGGCCGATAAAGGCATAAGCGAAAGCGGGGAAATCGCGTTGAATGGTACCGATTACTACACAGAGCTCGGAGTTTCTAGGCAGTCCACGACAGCCGAGGTTCGGCAAGCCTATCGCAGGCTGGCCAAGCGTTATCATCCGGACGTCAATCCCGGGAATGCAGAAGCGGAAGCCAAGTTCAAGCTGATTGTCGAGGCTTACGAGACCTTAAGCGATGAGCAGCTTCGTGCAGCTTACGACGAGAGGCAGACTAGTGCCAATCCATCCTCAGGGCAGCAAAATGGCAGGTCGCAGTCAGGACAGGGCGGACGGAAATCGTCTGGCACATCGTCGGCGAAGGTGGAGTCGGAAGGTTTTGATCCGGCTGAGATACACAAGCAATTTGAGCAGTTTTTTGGAATGTCGTCGCCCAAGGGGCGGTCAGATTCGCAGGATAAGGAAGCAAACGATAAGAATCCGCTGGATACTTCAGCGATGTTCAATCAATTTTTTGGCTATAAAAAATAACCGATATTGCCTACATACATTGACGGGGGGAGCGACTTGAAGCCGGAGAACCACAAATGGATTACACTTATTGATCTGTTGATATACGGAATATTAGCCGGTATGGTGCTGTATGCCCTGCTCCGTCCTTTGCATTATACATTGCAAATGTCCATCGTCGCGGCATCGGCCGTGATTGCAGGCGTGTTGATTTGGACCAGTGGTCGTTCCAACGATAAGCCACAGGTAGCGAGGGAAGCGGTCGCGAAGATCGTGCTGCTCGATGATGACGGAGAGCGCGTGAAGGAATGGTACGTCAAGGGAGAAACCTCAGTCCTGATCGGAAAAAACACGCAGCGCGGCGAGGTTGACATAGATTTGTCGGACTGCGAGTATGCGTCGCTTGTCAGCTCCGAGCATGCTGTCCTGAATCGCGTTGGCGATCAGTGGTTCATTGAAGATGCGGATTCCCACAGCGGGACAGGCATCCGCAAAGCAGGACGCAGCGAGGCGAATCGGCTTGTTGTCGAAGAGCCTGTAGAGATTGGTACAGGGGATATGATCTTTATTGCTAATACGCGATTGTTAGTGAAATAACGGAGAACACACTTACCTACAAATGGGGGATTGAATCGAAGATGAGCTTGACGAGATGCCTGAATGGACACATGTTCAGTACGAGAAAGCATGGCAACACTTGTCCATATTGCAATACGACGCTAGAGCAGCCTTCGCGGAACGAATCACGCAGACCCCAGGTCGCGGAGGATATGGAAGAGAAGACGATGCCTTATCTGGGGGAGACGACGGGAATTCAGCCGGTAACCGGCTGGTTGGTATGTGTCGAGGGACCGCAGATGGGACAGGATTACCGTATTATGGCTGAGAAAAATTTCATCGGCCGCGCGGAGGAAATGCAGATTCGGCTTATCGGGGATAACGCGGTGTCCAGACGCAATCATGCCGTGATCGTCTACGATCCGAAGAAGCGAAATTTTTATTTGCTGCCGGGCGATGCCTCAGGGCTTGCTTATCACAACAACGAAGCGGTATACACGCCGGCTGAGCTTAACGCCTATGATTTAATCCAGCTCGGGCGCAGTAAATTTGTATTCGTGCCTTTATGCGGACCACATTTTGAGTGGGATAACAGTTAAGAACGGATGGTAACGATGGAGGATTTGAGTTTTTTCGAATCGTACGGAATCGTTGCGGCTGCACTGATCACCGTCGCCGTATTGCTTGTTATGCGGCAAAAGCTGCGTACGAGCCCCGCTGTAGAAACTACGCCGGAGAATAGCGAACTTCTGTATATTCCAGACATTATTGAAACGAACAAAATTGGGAATGCCCAGACGATCGGCAAGCGGGAAGAGCAGGATGATTACTTCTCAAGCTCGACAACGAAAATCGGTACGATGGCTGTGATAGCCGACGGCATTAGCGGGTTGTCGCATGGACGAATGGCTAGTACGCTGGCCGTTACGGTGTTCTCGAGAGAGTACTTAAAGGTGGACGATCCGGCGGATATTACCGAGTATTTTCACAAAGCGGCACTGATCAGCAACCGGGCAATCCTGGAGCAGCTTGGCGGGGAAACCGGAGGAACGACGCTCGTCGTGGGCATCGTGTCCGGAGGATTACTGCATTGGGCTGCGGTTGGAGACAGCATGATTATTCTGTTTAGGGATGGCGAATTTATTCCGATCAATTCCAAGCATACCTTGGAGACGGTGCTGGAGGAAAAGTATCTATCCGGTGAAATCAGCAAGGAGGAAGCCAAGGAGAATCCGAATCGGAACCAGCTGGTTAACTATTTGGGATATGGCGGTTTTAAAAGCATGGAGGTTGGCGATCCGGTATCCTTGCAAGCAAATGACACGATCATTCTGTGCAGTGACGGGGTTTATGATGCGCTGACCGAGGTAGAGATGGAGCAGATATTGATGCGGGGCTTGCCGCCGCAGGATGCCGCGGAAGAGATGATCAGCTTGATTGAGCGCAAGAGTTACAAGCATCAGGACAATGCAACGGCCATTATTTTGCAAATGGATTAACACATCATTATTCTCGCAGCAGGTCGGGGGAAACGGAGGAACACATGAGAAAGGAGAACAGCGATTTCAAGACCGCATTTGTCTCCGAAGCGGGTTCGTATATCGACAACAAAGATTATTTTGCCTTCGTGGAGCTTGAGGACATGGCTTGCTACGTTATTGCGGATGGTCTCGATACGGATCGAGAGGCACATAGCGCAAAAATGGCAGTCAGTGTCATCCTGGAGAATTTTATGGAGAAGCCATCCTTGTCACGGAGAAAAATCCGGCAGGATTTGGAGACAGCTCATGAGTGGTTGAAGTTTGAAAGCCGCAGAGTCCGGCTGAAAGCCAGCGTGCTCGTTGTCGTGACGAATTATACGCGGATGGTGTGGGCGACCTGTGGCCATGCGCGATTATACCATTTTCGCGGCGGTCGGCTGAATTTGCGTTCCAAAGATCAGAGCCTGGCGCAGTTGCTTCTGGAGGACGGAAGGGTGTCCGAGGAAGGATTTTCCGGCCATGAGGAGCGAGGAAATTTGTTGAGTTATATGGGGCGGCCAGATCGTTTTGAACCCTATATTTCAAATAAAACTCCGCTTTCGGATGGAGATGTGCTTCTTCTATGCACACCGGGAATTTGGGAAGAGGTCGAGCTGCCGGAAATGCTCGATGCACTGGCGGAATCGAGTGATCCCGACAGCTTGACGGATACGCTGGAGGACATTGTCCTCAGCAAGCAGCAGCAGACGGTGAAGAATTATACTGCAGCCGCTGTTTACGCTAACAAGACGTTTACCGAGAAGCCCAAAAACCGGAAGAAATGGATCATACGCATCGCAATACTGGTGCTCACCATGGTGATCGCCGGGGGAGGCATCTGGTATGCGAAGGCTAGACAGGCGGCTAAATTGGCCGAGACGGTCGTGCAGATGACCGAGTTTGAGCAGGAGGGTGACGAATACGCATCCGCCAGCGATTACCCGAAGGCGCTTAAGGCTTACAGTGAAGCGAAGAACGCGGCCAGCAAGCTGAAGGACAAGCTGCATTTCCAACTGCTTCGCAACAAGCAGCGCGTGGCCCAAGCCATGACGGACGGCGACGAATACGTGAAGGACGGCAGCTTTGATATGGCACTGGACAGCTATGCGAAAGCGCTGGGTGAGGCGGAGAAGTACAAGCCGTTCAAGGTAGAGGATATTCAGGCGCGAATCGAGCGAAGTGAGGCGGTCGCCAAGCTGACGGAAGTCATAAAGGAAGGCGATATCCACTTCCAGAATCAGGATTACACCAGCGCGCTAGAGACATACAAGAAGGCGTACAGGGCAGCGATTGAAGCGAATTATCCGAGCGGTCAGAAGCAGTTGGAGACGAAGATGGAAGAGACCGAGGGGAAAATCAATACCATTTATCGGGAGACCAAAACGCTTAAGGCCGACAATTTGGAGAAAAAAGGTGACCGCGCGCTAGCCGCACTGGATTATAACGCCGCCATTGAGGCTTATTCGCTGGCCCAGGAAATTTACCAGGAGATCGACAAGCTGGAGCGGGTGCTGGCGATGGAGCGGAAAATTGCCAAGGCCGATGAGAAGCGCAATCCCATCGTGCCTGCGGCGGGGCAATTGGATTCGTCTTCTGTCCCGGATGGAGGGATGCCCGTTTCGGGCATGTCCGGGATGAACGATTGGAATGAAATGAACGGACAGAATGGCTCAAGTGGAAATAACGGATCGAACGGGAGCAATGGATCCGGCGGGGCTTCCGAGTGGAGCGGTGCTTCAGGATCGAGCATTGACGGAGCCACGAGACATGAAGGAAGCGAGGATCAAGCTTCAGGAGGCACGTCTTCGCCTGATGGATCAACTTCATCAGGGCCAAGTTCGGTGAATCAGGGTACAACCGTTGGCTCTGAGGAGGCAGGAGCAAGCCCAGCAAGTTCTACGAGCGACAGGCAGGATCGGTCAGCTACGCCGGAAGGAGGCGGGGGATCATGAAGGATATCGTGATGGATCGGCTTAGTAAAATGGAGGATTTGCAGCAGCGCCGGCTGCTTCGCAATCTGATGAGCGGCGTGTTCCTCGGCCTGGTCGAATACCAGGAGGAGCTGAACCGCCAGATTGAGCGGCGAGTATTCGAGGAGGTCGGCAATCAGGACAGCAAATACGATGTGTATGTGGGGATGTGCCGCCGTGAGGAATGGGACCCCCTGCACGAGTATTTGTTCCCGATGATTACAGAGGATACGGAGCCGCGCAGGATTGATCTGCATCATTTGGTTGCCCGTCTAAACGAAGGAGAGAAGCAGCCGTTATTCTCCTTGTTTCTGGAATGCAAATATCCAATGATCCAGGAGCTGCTCTACAGTGACCGGACATTTCGCGGAGAGCTGGTTACGAATATAGGCCGTCATGTCATTCAAGTCAAGCTGGAGCGAAATACCGCATACATTCGAGAAATCGAGAAGCTGTATCATGTTTTTCTAAGCAATGGCCTGCCTTGGAAAACGATCAATCATCCTTACGCTTACAAATTCGTGAACGTCGTATTGATCGGGGGAGACGTACAGCTGGCGGTAGAAGAGGAAGTTCAAGAGATCACCGTTCATCTGGAGGAATACGAAGCATATAAAAGAACGGATCTAGTTCCGCTCTGGAACATTCAGCGCCTGGAACTGAAAACGGGAGGATTCCCGGTTCCGGCGGCTGATCGCGTGAATTTCGAACATGTGCTGCCGCTGCGCAAAAGCGGGCTGCAGCATGGCTATCTGGTCGACACCAACGACGACAGCATTCGTTACATCAAGCGTTCGCCGGAAGAACTGACCGTTGTATCGACGCGCGATAAATCGGATTCCTGGCAGGTATTGATGGTGGTGGAGCCGGTTAGTACAGGCATGGGCAAGCTGAGTTACGCACTGATGTCGAACCGGCAGCGGGACGATTTCATCAGCAATTATGGCCGCAGTCAAGGACAGGTCGTTCGCTCCAAGGGCGAGATCGTGCGGATTATCCATTCTTTTGCCGTATCGGAATGGCTGGAGCTCGTGGACGTGGAGATTCGGCCCCCTTCCGCCAATAACGCGCTGACCTATGAGCTGAACCGGTTCATTACGGATGAGGTTCGGGTGGATAACGGAAAATGGCGGATGTGCCTGAAATTCATCTACCGGGAATCCGGCAAGGAGTTGGGCTATTTAGCCGAGGATATGATGAGCTTTTTGGTGTCCCAAGTCCAGATGTCATTCCCCGAATATCGCTGTGAAGGAGAATGGGCTTGAATTACATTTGGGATTTGCTCGTTCAGGCGCAGGAATCCGGAATTCATAAGCGGGATGTTACTTTCCTTCCGGCCAAGGTGTATTCGCCATACATGGAGCTTAGCTTAGAGGATTTAAATGCCGTTGCGGGCGAGCAGGTCGAGGTTGAGGTCAACCCGTTCTATCGATTCTCCGATGTGTTCCGCGATTTGCTGAACATCAACTTGACGGAAGATGAGGAGATCCGCCATACGTCGTTTGATATTCTGATTCATTTCCTGGCGGAGCTGGACTTCATGCAGGGCATGAATAAGCGGGAATATCACATACGATTCGTACTGCGGGATTTGGAAGCCGGGGCGTTCGGTGAACGGGTAAAGGAGCGGATCGGTCTGTTCGAGCGGGATGAACGGGAGTGGATCGCCTGCGCAATCCTCCGCATGTATGACACGGGAGAGACGCTGAACCTGCTTCGAAGCACGGTAAGCCGAATTTTTCGTCGCTCGACGATTTATGTCAACAGCGAGGAGAAGGATGAGATGCTGTTCTACATCGGCCAGAAGAAGACGGAGCTCGCCGGCCGGAAGCTGGAGCTGCTGATGGAGCTGTTCCTCCCGGTTCGCTACCGCACCGAGGTGTATTGGGATTGCCATGTGGGGATTATCGATGCCGCGGATACAATGATCCAGGATCGCATCGCCATGTATTAGAGAGAGGTAGTTTCTCAGTCCTGACTTCACTCAACCTTCTAGGTGCTGAAAATTCGACTTTTTGAACAGGTGTTTTTTAAGGATGCCCCTAACCATTTTGGAGGAGGAATTGATCAAGCATGAAGGGCTATAAACTGTACACGGATTCCACCAGCCAACAGCGGGTGCGCGGGAAGGTTTCATATACGCAGGATGAGCTTACGGAGATGACCACCTTCCAACTGCGGAATATTTGCTACCGGGAACGGCTCGTAGAGGGGCTTAGCCATCGGCTGGACCGGGAAGAAATGATCCGCGTCATCCTGAAGTATTTGGGCGCGGACGAAGAAATGTTCATCGGCCCTTTCTGCGAAGGCGGCTTCGAGCGCGTAAAGACGGTGATGCGCAAATACATGCAGGCCTCGCTTCAAGGGGACGGGGGCATTCGCGTTCCGGCCCGCATCGTCATTTATCCAAACATCGCCATCGATAAAAGCGACGGCTATAAGGTGAAGGCCCCTGCGGTATTAGCGGAGTCCAATGTACTGCTCGTCAACGACCGGATGGAGCTCTGCGGCATTCTTCATTTGCGCAAAGAGGAGGGCGAGGCGGGCAGCTTTTATTTGGCAGCGGACAGCAGCATGGAATGGCAGCGCACGTCCAATCGCCAGTACAGCCTGTTGTTCCTCCGCAAGCGTGATTCGGAATACGTGTATAAGGCGTATTACCAGGCGCAGGCGCTGCCGCCCGTTCAAATCCAATATTATAAAATTCCGCTGGCTGAGCTGGACATACGGGAGCTGCAAAAGACGGATGCCGTGCTGGCGATCGATTTCGGTACTTCCAATACGACGGCCGGCGCTTTTTTATACCACGGGTATGCGCAGTCTCCGAGCAGTCTTGATGTGTTAAACGGTCATATTCGATCCAATGAAGTGAATTTCGTGAAGTTTCCCGATCCGACGTACCGAAGAACGGAATGGCTCGAGGCGCTGCCTACCGCGGTCAGCGTAGCCGATTGCTCAGACCCGGCAGCGGTAAAATACCAGTTCGGCCATGAGGCGTTGTTGAATATCCGCCGCAGCAGCTACAGCAGCAGGGCCTCGGTATTTCAGGGGCTTAAACGCTGGGTGAACAGCTATAACCAGCCAGTCGAGATTATGGACAGCGAAGGAAATACGGCTTCCGTACTGCGGCGGGATATCATCCAGGCGTATTTGAAATACGTTATCCAGATGGCGGAACATCAATTCAAATGCAAGTTCAAGAACCTGCATTTCACGAGTCCCGTCAAGATGAAGGCTCCATTCCTTAAAATGTTCGCCGAGATTTTGCCGGATTATCGAATTGAGCAGCAGGAGGCGCTGGATGAGGGGATGGCCGTACTGTACAACACAATTGCGGACGGCCTGGAGCGGAATATATTCATGGAGGGGACGGAGTATAAAGCACTCGTGATCGACTGCGGGGGCGGAACGACGGATTTATCTTCCTGCCGCTTCCGCGTCGAGGACGGGCATATGTCCTACCGCATCGTAATGGATGCGACGTATGAGAACGGGGATACGCATTTTGGCGGCAACAACATTACATATCGCATTATGCAGTTTATGAAAATCATATTCGCGGATTATTACACAAGCGGGCGGCGCAGAGTGACGGATATCGATGATTTGATTGATATTCCGGCAAACGACTTGTTCCGCGAAGTGGATGAGAACGGCGTAGCCGCAGTGTATACCGAACTGGAGCGGCGTTATCGTGAGGCGGAGGCGATGATTCCGACCGCCTTTGCAATGTACGAGAATCGTTCGCGGGACGAGTATTACCGGGTTCGCGGCAATTTTTATTTCTTGTGGGAGATTGCCGAGGGTATGAAGGAACAGTTTTTCCGCAAGACCGGAATCCTGAGGAACCGCTTCGACGCAGAGGAGGACGACAGCCGGGATAACGATCTGCAGATCACGACGATGGAGCGATGGTTCCTGTCGGTGCTGCGGGGCGGTGAATTGAAGGATGAATATGAAATTCCGAATGTGGTGTTCAATATCAAGGAAATTACCCAACTGATCAAAGGGGATATCTACGAGGTCCTGCGCAAATTTCTGGATGGATTCTACCAGGACGGCGTGCTGGGCGAGTATTCGATTATTAAGCTGACCGGGCAATCCTGCCGGATCGAGGTGTTTCGCGAGGCGCTGAAGGAGTTTGTACCGGGACGGAGCATCGAATTCCGGCAAAAACCCGTCGAAGGCCGTGTTCCCGAGTTGAAGCTGGCCTGCCTGCGCGGAGCGATCCGCTATCTGAACGCCCGGAAGGCCGGCGTCATCGAGACGAGCATTACGAATCATGCCGCTGTCATCCCGTATTCGGTTAGCGCATACACCCATGACCGCCGCGAGCTGGAGCTAATCTCCAGCCTGGAACGGACGAACCGGGTGCTGGGCTTCATCTCCCGGCCTTACCACACACAGGAAGTGGAGTTCCTCCTGCGGGGATCGGACGGCGTGCTGCGGCACAGCTATGTGTACCATAACCGGATCAAGGACTATGAGTCCGTGAAATATGAGGATATCCAGGCGGTCTATCAGGATAAAATTCCGCAGGACGATACCGACTCTATCGTGAACGGAGAGACGAAGTATTTCGTCTTTGCGGATGACAATCACTGGGGCTTTCACGTGCTGCCGATCGCCCGCCAGGACGAAGGGCTGCTGCTCGGACGCAAGGAGTTGTTCCCGTTTGAGAATGAGCGGTCGGAGCTGGACTTTTTTGACGGGATGAAGTAGGGGAGTGTGCTTCTAATCTTTACTTCCAATCCTGTCCTGCACCTGCATGGAGTTCATATGGAGGGACACTAAGCTTGATCCGTCATCTGATCACACAGAACTTAACCGGGAGAGTCGTATGAACGTTACAGCCGGAAGGAGGGGAAGGCAATGTTTAACCATATCGCACCGAAGTTCGAGAAGGGCCGGATCCTAAAGACGGCGATGCTGGAAAATCTGCGGGATTTCCCTCGCGAATATGTGGATGTCTACTATCAGGAATATACGGACGGCATCATTACAGGTGCCCGTGTTGAGGTAGGTGCAGATTCCTTGACCGTTCATCCCGGCATCGTCAAGCACCAAGGGCGTTTATATTTGCTGAAAGATGCTGTGAGCACCAAGTACCGCGCTACAGGGAGGGAGGCCGCGCTGAAGGTTCGTTTCCATGCAGGCGAAGAAGACAGCGACTGGCAGACGTATCGCAGTGAGATCGTGATCGACGAACAGATGGAGACGGGTGCCTCCGAGCTCGAGCTGTGCCGCTTCAAGCTGAAGGAAGGCGCCCGGCTGCGGCAGGACTACCAGGGCTTCCGGGACCTGGCGACTGAATTTAATACCGTGAATGTTCTGCATGTCCGCTATGCGGCTTACGGCAAAAGCACCTTGTCCCCGGTTATCCTGCGCTGCTTTGCCGAGGAAATGATACGCAAGGGAAGCGGCGATCCGCAGGACTTCATGTTTACGATGATGTGCATGAACGAGGGAACCCTCGCTCGGGACGTCATCTTGCACTATATGGCGAACCGTCTTGGCATAAGCAGCAGGGAGTACACCAACGTGGAGATCCACAAGTATCTGAGCCGTATCCTGGACGGTGTCCGGGGTGGTGGCGGTAAGATGGGCATGATCCCGGGCGGCGGCCAGCGGGTGATTGTGGATTAGGGAAGTTTGGTGCGGTCGGCCTACAGATAGAGGAAAAGAAGTAAGCAAAGGAGATGAAGTATATGTCAAGCTTGATCGTTGCGTATGATACCTTGAAAGTTGCTCCTTTTGAGATGAAGCTGCATGACGTGAAGCTGGTGAAGAAGATCAATGACCATGCGAGACTAACCTTCAGCGGTATTATTCCTGAAGAGATGGAAGAGCAATATATGAGAATGGCCAATGAGCACACCCCCGTAGAGCTGCTCTACTACGATCAAAAGGGGGCAAAAAAGACGCTGTTTCACGGTATGCTGCTCAAGTTGCACATTAAGGTAGATCGGGAAGTCTATTGGCTGGAGGCTGAGGCTGCGTCTCACACATATGCTATGGATATCAAGCTGGAGTACCGTGCTTTTCAGGACAAGTCGCAGCAGATTGAACAAGTGATGAAGCATATCGCCGCGCCTTATTCGAGAGCTTATATTGGAAATACGTTTTCCGAACAGCGTACTCTGAGTGGATTCACATTGCAATATCAGGAGACAGACTGGCAGTTCCTAAAGCGTCTGGCATCTCGGTATCATGCTCCTCTTGTTCCCATTGCTTCGCGCGACAGCATTTGTTTCTATCTTGGCATCCCCGACCATAGCGACCGAGGGCAAATTGAGGCAACCCATTATCGGGTGTATAAAGACTTACTTGCTTTTAAAAATACGGGAGACCCAAAAGAGTCCGGCCTCAGTGAGCAGGATTTCATCTGCTATGAGATTGTACTGAATCAGGAATTGGAATTGGGAGACAGAGTCACGTTCAAAAATCAGCAACTCCACGTGTTTGAAGTACTCACTGAAATGTCTCGTGGAGTTCTTACGCATACATATACGCTTTGCTTACCGAGAGCTGGATATCAAAGAAGAGTCAATAATACCAAAATTATCGGTGCCTCGATTCAAGGCAAAGTAGCCGTCGTGGTTCGCGATGAGGTCAAGGTGAAGCTGGAATATGATCAGGATTGGAACCAGCAAACTGCATATTTGTTCCCTTATTCAACCATGTATGCCTCGGAGGATCAGACAGGGTGGTACGTCATGCCGGAGAAGGGCGATGATGTGCGTATTTATTTTCCAAGTGCAAATGAGGCAGAAGGCATCGCGCTCAGCAGTGTACGGAAGAAGCTTCCTCAGGATTCCGGAACAGGAGGAGGCGGACAGCAGCAGAGCGGAAGTCAGAATAGTGGCGGCAGCCATACCACAACGACAGTGGTCAAGCAGGAAATGCTGCAGCCTGTTATTCACTATGATGCGGATATAAAAGAAGACTTGATGAGTAACCCGGATAGGAAATTCTTCCTGACTAAGACAGGCCAGAAAATCATGTTCGAGGAAGACAAGATTACGATCGTCGGGGCGCAGAACGGCGCATCGATAACGTTGACCAACGAAGGCACCATTATTTTAAACAGTAACAGTAAGATAAAGCTTCAGACTGGAAAGCAGATTGAAATGGTGTCTGATTCGATTCTGCTCCTTGGGAATCAAATCGATATGTCTACGAAGGAAGGCAAGGCTGGTATAACGATTGACCAAGGTCAGGTTAAGTTAAAAGGCGTTGAAATTCTAATGGATGAATAGTTTCTATTACGGGAGGTCGTAATGAATCGGATTGAAGCATGGGAGCAATTCACACAGGAAGCTTTGAAGTATAGAACGGAACAGATTAGAGCTTTGCATGATTTTTTTGGCCGGGAGAAGGATCGAATTGCCGCGGACCTCGTGCTGGTCATGGATGAATTCTTTCAGTATGCTATTCAATTGCAAAACCTCGATCTTATGAAAAAATGCTGCGTTATTAAAATATCCTTGCTGCGTACTCGACTTTTTGAGGGACATGCGGAGTATATGCTGGAAGTTTTCGATCACGAAACTTTAGGTAGTACTAAGATCTCACCTTATAGATATGAGGCAAAGTGGATTCATGATTATTTTACGGCTTGGAGCCAAGCTTGTGAAAACAAACGGAAGGAATATATGGGGATTATTCCGCCGCAATCATTGGACTACTGGAGAAGGGAACAAGTGGATTCTTTTCACGTGTATATGGTTCATGCCGTCCGGCATGCTGTCGATCGCTTAATGACCCTACCCTCTTACCAGGAGCTTGCTAAAGACACGCAATTCGAAATTTGCGTAGGCGAGTACGGAGATATGGAAATAAGCGAATCTGTATACTGCTGCAACAGCCGACAAAAATCATCGACCGCCTGTAAACAGTGGTTAGATAAAAAGCTGGACCATGAATACGTCTATGAGCATATCGCGGATGTGGATATTTCTAATGGCAATTATGAGGGGATTCAACTCAACTTCACGAGACTTGAGAAGGTCAAGCTTTCAGGCAGTCATCTGCAGGGCAGCTATTTATTAAGCAGCAAATTCGAAGCTTGTAATTGTTCCGAAGTTGACTTTTACGGCAGCGTTATGTTTGATGCTTCCTTCCGTGAATGCAACCTGGAGCGGGCCTGTTTTGACGAAATTACTGGCGGCCGGGACGTTATGAACGAAAACTATGGACTCATGTTTGGCATTCATGGTGTCCAGTTCCTAGGCGCTAATTTGAGAGCAGCGAGTTTTCAACATGCAGCCATAGCCGGTGATTTTAGAGGGGCGTTGCTGGAAGGGATCGATTTTACCGGAGCAGATTTAACGGGAAGCACGATGTTAAGACGTGATCAATCTCTAGTCTCATTATCTGAGAGCCAGCGGCAATCTATCGTTTGGGTAGAGGAGTGAGCAGATTGGAATATTTTATCCTGGAGCAGGATCGTAGGCTAGGAAGCCTTGACGGTTTGATCACTTGTTCAGAGCAAATGAAGAAGGGCTATGATTTTGCCGAGGACGAGGAGTTTGTATATATCGATTCGCCAAAGGCATTGGAATATGGATGTATCTTGGAGAAGCCTGTTTTACTTGTGTCTGAGGACGTGTATCAAATTCTCAATCGGTACGGGCACGGATTAGCTCATAAGAAGGTCATCGTGATCGATATGGCGCGTAATGGCCAGGTGCATTATTATCTGCCCAATTTCGCGGAAGTACCTTGTACTGATCAGGAATACGCCAAGAAGAACGCTGAGGTTATAGAAAAACTAGATCTTTTTATGGTAGATGAAAAGCTTATTGAGGGTTTAAGCATGTTCAAGCTGAATGTTTACCGCAAATCCTACTTGGTTGTGCGACTTGATGTGGCGGAAGGGATGCTGCGGACTAGCCTGTATGGATTAAATGTAAGACGAATTCTTATTAATGGCAGGTGAATGAGAAGTGGATAAACTTTATACGAGCTTTCTAAAACAAAGCACCATAAGTGAAATAATGAATGCTCCATGGAGGGCGGAAAGCAAGCGGGAAACCTATGTTGCACGGGGAGCCTACATGTATTGTACGATGGGAACCCATGAAGAAGTATTGAATCAGCTTGAACCAAATGGCGTGTATATTAACGACAATAAGATGATGACCGTGAAGGACTGTGTGCCGTCAAGTTCGGAAGAAAAAACCTTTATGGGATTTCCTATTGAGGAACTTAAGGGTGAAATGAATGGAAACTTTTATTCTTTTGGCTTTTGCCGGAGCGCGCTAAATCCTATGAAAATTGCCCATGTGGCGACAGGAGATTCGGGACCAAGTTATATATACAATTATGATCCCGATACCAAAGTGCTGCCATACGGCGAAGAACATAAAATTTTCCCATGTGTTCCTAAATTGATGCCTCACTTACAGCCAACGCCAATGGGATATGCCATGGGCATGAATAATAGCAGCTTAACTTCTATAAGCGGAGTTCCTAATTTTGCAGCAATGATGGCGGGTTTAGCCAAACCATCGGATGGAGTAGAGTGGGATAACGGAAGTTCAAATGTCATGATCGATGGAGTCCCCGCTCTTACCACAAAATCATGCTTAACTTGCAAGTATGGGGGAAAGATTCAGCTCTTAACTAACGGAATGGAACCAACGCCTCCCGAATTTCTAGAAAGATAATGATCTTAAGGAAGGAGGCAGTTAAGATGAAAAGATGGCGTGACATTGACGGTTTTCAAATTGAATTGCCATATGAACTTTCAGCCGTTCGCAGCTTTCGAATTGTTCGCAAGTTTAATGATCATACCCGTTGTTATATTTCAACGACCATGTCGGAGGAACAAGTCGATATATGTTTAAGAAATGGTACATACCGAGATAGCTTGCTTATTCGTAAATCTGCCGGGCAGGGGAATGAGTACCTGTTCGCAGGTGGAATCTCCAATATCGATATTCAGATGGAAGATGGTATTCCCCATGTAACCATAGAAGGCCTGTCGCGAACCTATGAAATGGATCGGCATTTAGAGAGTCGTTCCTTTCAGAACAAGTCCCTGACTTATACCGATTTGATTCGGCAGATTGCCAATCTGTATCCCGGAGGGGATGCCCAGAACGAAGCTACGCCCCCCGAAGCGACGATTGGTCAGCTCCTTGTTCAGTATGAAGAGACGAATTGGCAGTTTTTAAAGAGGCTGGCATCGCGGATCGGTACGGTCATCCTTCCTGATATCGTCATGGATGCGCCCCGGGTTTATTTTGGCGTACCTGATTTCTCTTGGGGGAAGGTTATCCGATCCCATCATTATTCGATCATTAAAGATCGGGGGAACTTTCTTGATATACAAGCGAATTCGGATGCGAGCTCAGACTTGGGGGAGTCTGACTTCGTCAGTTACCGGGTACATACGAACCAGTACTGCCAGGTGGGGGACAACGTTTCTTTTAAGGGACAGATGTGGGTGGTTACGGAATCCGTTATTACTTATGAGTCGGGTTTAATCTATTATGAATATGTACTGATGCAGCGTGCGGCACTTCGGCGTAAGGTAAGAACGAATCGTGCGCTTCAGGGAGTTGCCTTGGAAGGACGCGTTATTAAACGCGGCAACAATATGGTTAAGGTGCATTTGGATATGGATCACGATCATGACGAACGAGGGAATTGGTGGTTTCCGTACTCACCGGAAGGCAATAACATCTTTCACTGTATGCCGGAAAAAGGGGCGCGCATCAAAGTTTATTTTCCTGAGGGAACGGAGAAAAAGGCGATTGCGATCAATTCCGTGCGGGGCAGAAACGAAGAGATGAAATCGCGCACCGTCTTCCAGAAGCCGATGACAAAAGTATTCCATATGCCTGGAGCGGCGAAGATGGAACTTGGTGAAGACGGTGTATTATTCGAGAAGAATACCGTCAGTTTAACGCTGGATGGGAACGATATTTCATTAAGCGCTACGGAATCGATTCTCGTAGTCGCATCTAATGAAATCGAGCTAGGCGGCCAAAATATGCCGGAGCATATCAAGCTCGTAGCTAACGAGACGATTACCTTCTTTACGAACACGGATCACTATATGGAAATCCGGCCGGAGTATGTAGGGATTAAAGGCAAGAAGGTGAATCTCGAGAAGGTCGAGATGGACTTCCTGGATATGCTCACGGATGAAGAGCTTGAGAAATTGTATGCGGATCATGAATTAGAAGTAGCGAACAAAGAAAGAAAAGAAAATCGAAGATACATTAGCGGATTTTCTGTACCGGCTTATCATTGGACGGAAGAAGTTCGACAAAAAATTACAAACGATGCCGTTGCTCGAGTACAAAATCCGAAAACGAAAGAGAGCGCTAAAGAATCATTAAAATCCCTAGGTGAAGATGAATTACAGAGGCGCTATAAAGAAAAGTTCATTCCACCCCCACCTAAGGCAAAGAGAAAGTCAGAAAAGGAAAGAGCCCAAGAACAGCAAGAATATGCGGAGTTCTATCAAAACTATGTAGACATACGAAGTGGCAAGAAGGCGCCGCCTAAACAGTCAACCTCCCCATGGAAAGCTGTGAAGGATCATATAGAGAAACAGGCTAATCATAATGAGGCTTTACAGGGGCTTGTGAATGTATCAAAAGCATTATCTGGCTCGATAGAAAAATGGGGGGATCGTTGGGAGGAACGAAGAGAGGAACATCAATTAAACGAGTTGATTCCGCAGGTACCGGATTATCTTAGCAAAATCCCGGATGAGGATATCTATTTCTCACGTTTCACCTTTGAGGAGCTCGTGGTTAAACAGCAAAAATTGATGACAGAATTCAACTTAATGTTTGGAGCGGTAGCTGTAGTAGGTGCCTTTTTCACCGCAGGAGGTTCGTTATATTTATTAGCTGCAGCCAACGGAGTTTGGGGCGTCGCACAGATGGGTGTAGGTTTCATGAAGCTGCAGGATTTAAATGATGGGATAGTATCTGACACAAGCTTCTTCGGGATTAATCAGGAAATGCTGGATGTGACCGGGTTAATGCTAGGAGCGGTGGATCTAGCGATACTTGGGAAAAGTTTGTTGAAAGGGGCCAAAGGAGCTTATAATGCTAGATATGTGAAGGGGACTGACCAGGTTTCTAAACCTAAGACTCGCTTTAAACGTGGGCAAGATAGAAGACAGAAAGAAATGGCAATGCGAGTTCGGCAAGCCGTTGAAGAGAGTAAAGCTATTAGAAAAGCTTCTAAAGATAAGAGAGATTTATATTTCAAGAAAGAGAAGGAATTATATGAAGCTTTAAAGAAAAAGAAAGCAAGCTCAAGTGGATTTGAGGGGACGGGTAATAATAAATCTAGGAGCTACACTTTAGAAAAGGTAGATTTAAATTCAAAAGGGATAGGTGGAGATTTAGCAAGGAGAAGTAAAGAATTAAGAAAAGAGTTACCAAAAGAAATTCGTAAAAGCGGTAACTTTGGTATAGCTGAAGTTAAGATCGATGGACTCAGAAGTGAATTCAAATCCAGTAGCCGAGTTAACGATGCTGGTGATGCGGGGGATGCAAAAGGATATTCTTTATTGAACCCCGAAAGCGAATGGAACTATACTCCACGTGATGTAAACCCTGAAGACATCGTCGATGGAGCAGGAGCTTACCCAAGGAAATGGGATACTGAATTTAAGATTCTGGATGATATTACTAACGAGCTAAAAAAATTGAAACCTGAACAGCGCAAAGGGAGGATTGACTTATACACTGACCGTGAGCCTTGTGCGAGTTGTAGTCCGATAATCGAACAATTTAAAGCGAAATACCCTAATATTGAGGTGTTTGTGTACTTTGTTAAAGAGCTAAAAAGATAATGGAAGGTGACTTGAATGTTTGAAAAAATTACTTACGAGGAATTAATGGAGTATGTTCCAAATGATTTTGATAGGTTTGTATCCGATGGTTTATCTTCAATTCAAGCTGTTTCAAGGTTAATCAACGAGTATGAAAACCAAACAGATGACTATGAGGATGTCAGGTGGATGTTTACAGTATTACTAGCAGAGATAGGTATAAAGCACGATTGTTTGAGAGATGAGATTAAGATAGAGGCACTTAATATTATAAACGATAAGAAATTAGTGGATTACTGGAAAGAAGAAGGGATAAATGATACAGAATTATTCAACAGAGTTTCACATTTAGAAAAAGTGGAAAATATCATTATAGAGTTTGAGTCTAATATCAAGTAAGGGGCTGTCAACATTTTTATGTAAGCCCAATTGCAACCCCAGTAACTAGATCGTACAACCAACCAACAAACTAAACAATTCAAACACTTGATAAACTTTTATAAGCTCTTTCCAGCTTAATATATAAGTTGGAATGGGCTTTTTTGCGTGCCCAAAATAAAAGGAGGATGAAACGAATGGCATGTAAGGACAGATAAGTCAGGGATTGATGGGAGTGGCTTGAGAGTCTACAAAACACAGAAAATTTCAAACAGGGGACAAAAGAAAATGGATTAAACCATATATTTGATGGTGAAGTACTCAAAAATGGAAAGGCCAATGGATTTCATTATGAAGGAATGCCAAATAGTAATGGTAAAATCGTCGGTAATATTGATCCACCTAATGAGTTTGGTGTATATCGAGCCAATATTGAAATTAATGGAGTACCAAAGAAACCTAAATCTACACTTTTTCCAAGGGAATGGACACCGCAACAGGTGATAGATGCCGTAAATGAAGCTTTCTATAATAAAGAAGTTGTAAAAAACAATGTTTATAGGGGAGTAACAAGTAAGGGGATGGAAATAGAGTTCATTTTAATGTTCAAGAAGCATGGGGTGGACGTTCGGAGCATCGAATAGCCGACCTACAGCATCTACAAGAAAGACCCGAATGATTTCCTGATTAACGGCTTGATGGAACTGCTTGACCAGTATCAACGGCTCGAAATCGCCCTCAAGCTTGGCAGGGGGCGTTATAAGAAGGCAGAGCAGGGCGGCTATGCCGGAGGGAGAGCCGCCTTTGGCTACAAGGCAAAGAAAGGTCAGAAGTACATCCAAGTGGATGAAAGACAAGCCTTAACCGTCCGCAGAGTATTTCAGCTAAAGGAAGAACATCCGGCATGGTCATTGACCCAAATTGTCGAAGCTATGAATGAGGAAGGATTTAAAACTGGGCAAGGAAGACTGTTTACGAAAGTGCAAATCAAGTGGAACATACCGCTATGGAAATATAGAAGCTGATGGCTTACATGAAGCCATACTGTGGACAAGTATTGATTGGAGAGCCTTGCGTCCCGTTGCGAACCGAAAGGTTAACGGTTTGAACTGAGGTTGCCCCCATTCTTTACCCATCACGACAACTAACAATCCGTACACAGGGGTGATTTCTTTTATGCACTACAAAATGCGTCATGTCTACGTTGGTTTAGACCTGCATAAAGCCCATCATACAGCGGTTATCATTAACTGTTGGCATGAGCGACTGGGTGAAATTCAAATCGAGAATCAGCCATCGGCATTTGACGACTTGATGAAGTTCGTCAAGAAACATACGCCAAAAGGGATGACCCCTGTCTATGGATTAGAGGATACGGGCGGCAACGGCAGAGCATTAGCCGTTCACCTTGTCGAGAAAAAGCAAATCGTCAAGGAAGTCAATTCCGCTCTGTCCTACAATGAACGTATGAGTAATGCAACGATCCAAAAGAGCGACAGTTGGGATGCGTTTTGCATTGCGAAGGTTCTGTTTGCTAGGCTTGATGATTTGCCGGATGCGAATCCGCAGGACATTTACTGGACTATCGGGCAACTGGTGGCAAGAAGGAATTCTATCGTCAAACATGCCGCAACGCTCAAGAACCAACTTCATCAACAGTTAAGCTATCATTATCCGTCCTACAAGAAGTTTTTCTGCGACATTGACGGGAAGGCGGCTCTAGCCTTTTGGGAGAAGTACCCTGCTCCGTATCAGTTGGAATCGGTGGGGGCGGAGGAACTAGCAGTTTATCTCCGTAAAGCTAGCCATAACATCTGTTCTACCCGTAAAGCAGAGGAAATCTTGGAACTGGTGAAGAAAGACGGGGAGACGAAGCGGAACTACCAAGCATCAAGAGACTTTCTTGTTGTAAATATGGTACAGGACATGAAGCGGAGCAGAGAACTGATTAAAGAGACGGAAGCACAGCTACGTCAGGTACTGTCTGGGACAGATTACAAGCTAGATTCAATGGACGGAATTAGCACTGTTACAGCGGCGGAACTGATTGCCGAAATCGGAGATATCCGCCGTTTCTCCAACGCTGATAAGCTAGCCCGTTTTGCAGGAATCGCTCCTATCCGTTTTAGTTCGGGCGGCATAGGAAAAGACCAAGCTAGCGGACAAGGAAACCGTGTGCTGAACACCATTTTCCACAACCTAGCCGTTCAACAAATTCAAGTAGCTAAAGGCGAAAACAAGAAGCAACGTAATCCTGTATTCTACGAGTATTACCAACGGAAGCTAGCAGAAGGAAAGACAAAGAAGCAAGCCCTTATATGCGTCATGAAAAGGCACTTATTCTTAGATACTAAACAGTTATCTGTTCGTGGTAAACCCTACGAAGAATTATATTTTCAAGCTGATCCTGATATTGCACATGCATGGCAAAAGGCACAAAAGGGAGAACTTAATGATGCAGAAAAGGAATGGTTTAAGAAACTAGCAAATCATGAGATTAAAGAAAAAGAATATATGGATGGAGGTATGCCATTAAGGGATAGTTCAACATGGAATGCAGAAAAAGATACATTTGATGTTGTTCCAGAGAAAAATGCACATGATAAAGCAGATGTAACAGATCCCAACCCTCCACCGTTTCCTGATTATGATGCTTCTAAGGATTTCAATAAATATTTTGATAAAGATATCGAATACTAATGAGGTGAACGAAGTGTATCTTGAGAGTGCGAAATTAAAAATAAATAATATACATTGGGATAATATAGGAACAACTTCGACTGATGAAGATTATAAATTAGGTTATGAGTTTTTAAGAAGATTAGCTCTTTTTTTTAAAGAGGAACAGCTAAAACCCCTACCACCAGCTTTTACAAATATAGCGAAATTGCTTGGTGACGTTGAGGATGAAATAGAGATTTCAATGTACTGTAGTTCAGAAGCAGTAGAGTTTTTAAATAAAAATTTATATACACAAAGAATATTTGAGTATTATTTACAGCTAGCTAAGTATGCAGACAAATCACCAGTTGTCCATAAATACTTAAATATTTATGAACTCTTAATAAAAGTTTTTGAAAGAGGTGGCTCATTTTCTATTAAACCGCTTGCATTAGATATAACAAATGTTGCTCATTTCCCTTTGAATGAATGGTATACTAGGTTTTTGGAAAAAGAACCGATTGACATTAAAGACCTTTAGTCTTTGAATAACGAAAAATTCAAATAATTTGAAAGGCATACTATGAACTATTGAGAATATATCGGAATTGTCAAGAGTTGGATGATAATTCTGAACTGTCAATAATTCTATGTAGTCAGCCATAAAACCATATACCCAATAACGCCACAATGCGAGCTAGCAGCCGTGTTGTGGTTTCTTTTTTATCCGCCTTCATTATCCAAACGATTCAATCTTACAAGCGGCGGCTGTTCAAAATACCCCACCCAGTGCCGAATGAACTCATCATTCAACCGATAACACATTTAACCCATGTAATACTCGACTACTAGAAGAGCTTCTAAAGATAAGAGAGATTTATACTTCAAGAAAGAGAAGGAATTATATGAAGCTTTAAAGAAAAAGAAAAAGAAAAAGAAAAAGAAAACAGGCTCAAGTGGATCGTTTGAGGGGGCAGGTGAAGTTCCACATATTAAACCAATTGAACCTAGAGGAGACCCTATAAAATTTGAACCTATTGTTTAACAGGAAAAACTAGCTCAGAAGACATATGATAGGTTAAGAGGATCAGGGTTGGATATGAATGAACTTGAAGTTTTCTCCAAAAATACTGGTCTTAGTTTGGATGAAGCTATTGAACTAAAGAAGCATCTTTTTTTAACAGAACATGTTAATATGCCGGATACTGTTTCTGGAAAGTATTATTATACAGGTTATTTTCATCCAGATATGCACATTGCTTATGGATGGGAAAAGGCACTCAAAGGGGAATTAGCACCTAATGAGAAAGCTTGGTTTAGGCAATTAGCAGACCATGAACTAGCGGAAAGTAAGTTGATGCAAGATGGAATACCATATCGTAAAATTGAATCATGGAATCCAAAAGAAGGGTTAACTGGAAGGCCCCCTATTCAAGGGGCTCATGATCTTGCTCCTCCCCCACCTAAAGATTTCCCAGAGTTTTCACCTGACGAGACTTTATTATAGAATAATATGCTATGTTTATTACAGGAGGAAGTCTAATTGAATCAGTTATTTGAAGATGCTAGAACTATAATTAGAAGTATTAATTGGGAAAAAGAAGAACCAAATAGAACTTCACACGGAGTATTGCTATATGAGTTCCTAAGGAGAGCCTCTCAATTTTATGATTTTATTAATCAAGAACCTGGGAAGAGATTAGCGATTTTTAGTGCTGCAGATATGTGTGGTATAAAGTTACCAATTGATATTTATAATTACCGTGAGGAATTAAACGAAATTAAAGATGAGTCGCTGGTCAAATCAGCCTGTAAAAGTTACTTAGAATGGGCATATTTATCTGGCGAGAATGAATCAATTGCGCTTACATTCCAAAATCTATATGACCCGCTTATAAAATTTTTCAATAGAGGAGGGAGGGTTAGATATCACAATGGTGAATTAGTTTATGGATGGGCTGCTCGGGCTAGGATTGTATCTACAGAAATGAGTACGGTTGAAATTGAAGATATTAGCGATAGTACGTTGGATAAACTCGATAAAGACTGGAATGAGACAATTTCTCAATGATTTTTTTGAATTACTAGTTATTGTTCAGTTTGAAAGCTACTTCATTCAGGAACACCATCAACGCCATAATGCGAGTTAACCACCGTGTTCTGGCATCTTTTTATTCGTCGTCAAATTCCAAACAATACAAACATCAAGCGGCGGCTGTTTAAAAAGCCCACCCCGTGCCGAATTCACTCACTAATCATTAAATAGAAGTCTTTACCCATATAATGCCCGTATAAAGATGTTGCCATTTTGTTTGTACGCACATGGGTGCTTTAATTCCGTAACCTAAATAACGCTATTCCGTTGCATTGAACAGGTCGATTATGGTCAGATTCCACCATGATTGATCTGTTTTTGTTATGTTCGTTTTCTTACGGGTTTTTGAAAATGCTACGCAACTGTAGAATGCACCGCCCTGATAGGGAGGATGAAAAGGCAAAGCATCTTTTGAGATAGTTTGCCTTTGAGGAGCTTGTAATTAAACAGCAAAAATTGATGACGGAACTCAAATTAATGTTTGGTGCCGTAGCTGTGGTAGGTGCCTCTATCACTGCATGTGGCTCGTTGTAATTATTAGCCGTAGCCATCGGAGCTTGGGGCGTCGCACAGATCGGTGTAAGTACCATGAAGCTGCGGGATTTATATGACGGGGTAGTATCAGACACAAGCTTCTCAGGGATTAATTGGTGAATTCTGGATGTGACAGGGGTAATTCTAGAGCGGTGGATCTAGCGATACTTGGTAAAACGTTGCTTAAAGGGAGAGAAACAGCAGCTAACACCAAGTATATGAATGGAATTGACCAGATATCTACACCTAAGACTCGCGTAGGTGGAAATCTGAATTACGTGCTAGGGTTAAAGCTAATGTTGAGGCGAGTGCGGCTGCAAGAGCATCGTCCAAGTTTGATGAGTATCTGAAGATAGAGAAGGAATTGCTTGAAGCTATAGAGAAAAAGAAAATAAGCTCACGAGGACCATTTGAGGGGACGGATAAAGGTACTTATACTGGAGGAAATCAAAAAGAATTGGATGATTTAGCCCGAGATCCTTCAAGTGGTGGGAAAATAGAACCTAAAAATATAAATGAAAGAGATGTTGGATTAGCATTAGAAGCAAGAGGTGATTTAGGAAGAATAATACGTGATCCTCAAGCAGAAAAGGGAGCAGAGTTTATTGATACCACTACAGGCTTAAAATGGGACGTGAAAAGTTTTGGACCATATCCAAGCGGTAGGTACGGGTACCTATAACAAGTCCCAAAAAGGGTGCTTTTTCTGTTAAAAATGGTATGCAAAAGATACACGAAGAATTTGCTAAAGGAAATAACGTAATTATTGATACAAAAAAAATGGTGCCTGAGCATATTGAACAACTGATGAAGCAATTGATGAAGCAGGAATAGCAGATAGAATATTGTGGTACCCTTAAGGAGTGAGAAAATGGAAGAAAGAAATATTCTTAGTATGTTTGATTTGCATAAAAAGTGGGTTGAGACAATTGGTAAAGAAGGTGAAATGTTAAAGTTAGATGAAGTGGACTTAAGAAGTTTTGATTTATCCGATATATTGCTTGAACAAGCATATTTAATAGAGTGTACTTTTGATGATCTCAAACTGGAAAATATCGATTTTTACACATCATTATTAGGCTCGTCAACATTTAAAAATGCATATTTAGATAAATGCGATTTTTATAAATCAGATCTTAGATATACAAATTTTTCCAATAGCGTCATTAAAAACAGTAGATTTAGTAAAGGTGATTGTTGGGAAGCAATATTTAGAGATGCATATTTAGTAGATTGTAATTTGATTAATGTATCGTTTTACTTAACGGATTTTAGTTGGGCAAGACTAGAAAATGTAGATATAAGTGTATCGACATTTAAAGAAACATTGTTAAACGGGGTAACATTAAAAAATATTAAAGGTATAGAAGAAGCCTTTATTGAGAGTATAAATATTGGTACATCGGAGAAACCAATATTGTTGGAATCAGAAAAAGCAAGGGAATGGATGTTAGAAAAATGTGAAGTAAATGGTTAAGTGGATTGGCTACCAGTGCTGAATGAACCCAGCATTCAACCAATAACACATCTAACCCATGTAATACCCGTATAAAGGTTTCTCAATTTCTGTTTGTGCGCACATCAAATGCTTTAATTTTATAACCTAAATATCACCATCCCGTTACATCAAACAGGTTGATTATGGTCATATACCACCATGATTGATCTGTTTTTTGTTATCTTCTTTTACTCACACTATTTTTAAATTAATCACAACTCTTTTTATAGATAGTCCGATTGTTATCTTGTCGAAAACGTAACAACTAATTTGGGGTATAGCCCGACTATTTATACTGTCAGGAGAAAATGAACAATAACAATGGGAAGGTCATGTGTGAAAGGCTAGCCACCGATTCTCTCATTCCTATTATACAAGCGGTAAATCCGTCAAAAGTTTTGCCGGATGGGGGAGACATGAACAACGTAGAACTTTCCATCGATAAAATCGCTGTTGAATACCATGGAGTGACAGTCAATTCTATAATCAACTGGTACTTTCCGATCCTGCCAAAACCCGAAATCCCGGAAAGGCGATGACGGAGGAAACCATTACTCGAAGCAAGCAATGGTTTTCACCGGGAAACAAATCATTATTGATGGGCGATCATCAGGTGAAGCTGCATGCGACCGGCGGCGCAGCGCAAATTACATTGGTTGAGGGTAGCGGAATTTTGGTCACAGGTAAGGGGAGTTTGGATCTGACGGCCAAGAACATCCGAATCAACCTGGACTTTGTCGGGGCAGAGGAGACGATTGCGAGCGAAGGGGTAAATGTGCACCTATCGGCCGGCAAAACAGTGGCGCTCCTGTGTGAGGGCAGCACCCTGATGATGAGTGAAGCGGACCAAAGCATTGATATAGTGTCCGATAAGATCACGCTGGAAAGTCCCGAAAATCCAAAGGATATCCAAGTTATGTCTCAGGACGCCGTGGCAGCCCTTCTTGCCGAATACGAGGAAATGCGGCTGCGTACGCAACCCGTGTTCAAGTCGGATGAACCCGAATTACGGCGGATGATAGGGATTTGTTGCTGAATTATTTTATGAAGTATGTGCTGGATCAAGACTTGCCAGTTAGCCTAACCACTAAAGAAGCCATAGAAATCAACAAGCAATATGAGAAATGGCGGCAAGCGAACTATGGAATGGACAAGCAGGAGAAGAACCGGGAATATAACGAAAAAAGCGTAGATTTCGTTATTAAAGGGAACTATGCGGAGGAAGCTACTGGGCTAGGCATTGGAGCAAACGTGCTTTTAGAATTATCGGGACTTGACCTGCCGGGAGATCTGCGCGACCTGTTCCATAACTTTACGCACTGGAAATGGAGCTGGGGGCATACCGGCGAAACGCTTCTGAACTCCGTCTCACTGTTTACTCTTGTTGGAGCACTCAAAAACCTGAAGTATTCCGATGAAGTACTAGAACTAGCCCAACAAGCTAGTAATTTTGATGATTTGGTGAAGGGGATCAATAAAATTGGTGGAATCGTGGATGCAGCCGGCAATCCGGTAATCATCAAGCACGGCAAGGTAATTAATAAGATTGATGACATGCCTGGCTTGCTTGATAAGATGGGTGTTAAGATAGGGAAGGGGCCGGAGGTTCCTAAATTCAATGAACCAATAAAAATTAAAACTAATAAGGGGATAGAAGTTGAATTTACAAATCCATCGAGTAATACTATTAAATGGGTTGAACAGAATCCTAAAAATATACCAAATGCAATTGAAAGTGCTGAAAATAGTTCTAATGCAGGAAAAGCTGTTGAAGGTAAGGTAGGGAAATTTGTTCAACAAAAAACTGAAGTTACCGGGTTTGGAGTAGAAGTGAAAAACTTAACTCTGGATAAAAGTTAGCAAATCCTAATAACATAGATTTTTTAAACTATGAGTCTAAAGAGGTTATCTTGTATATTGATGAACCATTGAAAACTCTAAATAAATTTGATTTAGAAAAAATAGAATTTGCTAAGAGTCAAGGTGTAACTATTGTAAATTCATTAGAAGAATTAGGGAGTGTGCTTAAGTAATGGGGACATCAGCATATTTTTTAGTCCTAGCAAATAGCAAAATTGAATTAACAAAACTTATTGAAGATGTTAAAAACATTTGTATAGAAAATAATTTTTACATGAGTCCTATTTCAAATAATTCTCAAAGTGAAAGCATAGTAAAACATGTTTCTGTAGAAATTGCTTTAGCTAAACGAACAGACATATATGAAGCACCTACAAATGATGTTTTGGTAGATTTATATGACGAGCCGTATAAATACCAATATCATTCTTTTTCTTGGTATGATGAAGAAATTGACTTTTTTAATATTGCAATTATTGATGAAGTATATAACAATGAAAAAATAACATTGGTTTTATCCTGTGAAATTTTAAAGCGATATCCAGAAATCAAACTATGGATAGAAGGAAATTGGTTTTACACCTTGGATGATATAGAAAGAATATCAAATAGACCCTATAATAATGAATGGTGCTATAAGAATCCCATAGATTTGTAAGAGAACTTACTTGAATGATTGGTGAGACTACTCCAGTGCCGAATGAGCCCATCATTCAACCAATAACAGATCTAACCCATGTAATACCCGTATAAAGATTTTTCCATTTCTGTTGTACGCACATCAAATGCTTTAATTTTATAACCTAAATATCACTATTCCGTTACATCAAACAGGTTGATTATGGTCAAATACCACCATGATTGATCTGTTTTTTGTTATCTTTGCTTTCCCGCACTTCAATTTTCTACCTACTATGAACCTTGGGAAGAATACTACATTGGGGACAATAATTATAATGAGTTTTTGAGTTATGTAGTACTATATAGTGAGAAATACGTAAAAGAGCATCCTGAAAGAAAAGAGTAGGGAATTATTTAATAGGAAAAAAATTGATTAGGTTTGGATACTATCACTTAGGAATAAGGCCTATAAGTCAACCCATAGCGAAGCGTTAAATAGAGTACAGTTACGATCAGTATCGTACATATTGCCTGTGGTTTGCCGGTGAAGCTTGTTAAGCTGCGAAAGTTGAGATTTTTTTAAAACATGCTTTAGTTTGTTGCAACAATGCGAAGGAATCAATATAGTTAAATGTGACCGTATTTTTCCAATCCGAGGAGTAATATGAATGAAGGTAATTCTCGTAGATGACGAACCGTTGGCCTTGAAGTATTTAGAACGTCAGCTGTTAAAACTGGATACCATGTCTATAGATGTAATAGGTACATATTCGAATCCCTTTGAAGGACGAGACGAAATTCTTACGAGGGACGTTGACATCGTGTTTTTGGATATTAGCTTGCCGGAATTGAACGGCATTGAGCTGGCAGAGCAATTGCTTGAACAGAAGCCTCATCTCTGTATTGTATTTGTGACGGGGTATCACGAATATGCAGTCACTGCCTTTGAATTGAATGCCGTAGACTATATTGTTAAACCTGTCCAGCTTGATCGAGTCGCCAAAACGATGGAGCGTTTGCGAAGCCGCATTGCGTCCAGACCGGAAGAGGTCATGGAGTCCAATCGAAACATTCGAATGACGATGTTCCGCCAGGTTATGATCGAGCAGCCGAATGAACAGGGACAATTCGCGCTGCTTCATTGGCGGACAACCCGGGCTCAGGAGATATTCATTTATCTGCTCCAGCATAGAGGACAGCTTGTACGAAAATCAGCATTGATCGATATGTTATGGCCGGAGTTTGACATGGATAAAGCCTATCCCCAGCTGTACACGGCTATTTATCATATCCGAAAAACATTGGAGCCTTATGATACCCGCTTCCAAATCACCAACACGACAGAAGGCTACGTGCTGAATATGGAAGGCGTGGAGCTGGACATTGAGGAGTGGGAAAATTGGTTCAAGTTAAATCCTTCCGTGTCGGCTGAATTGATTGAGCGACATATTGAAATGATGAAGTTGTATACGGGGGACTACCTGCAGGAATATGACTACTGGTGGGCAGAAGGAGAGCGTCAAAGGCTGAAGGAGTTGTGGCTTAGCGTTTCTTTATCCATGGCGGATTGGTATGTGGATCAGGAACGCATCGATGAAGCCATATTATGCTACTTCTCGATCCAACGGCAGCATCACCTGGAGGAAAAGGCTTATTTTTCGTTGATGAAAATATATGCTTTGCAGGATAATCCGGCCCAGGTGCACCGTCAATTCAGTCTTCTGTGTCAGGTGTTAGAAGATGAGATGGGCGAGGAGCCAAGTCCTTACATTGTGAAATGGTACGACGAATGGAGCAATGGAATCCAGGTCACCAATATGAAATAGATGAAATAGCCAAACCCGCATTCGATATGAAATCACCGGTTGTTCGACCGGTGATTTTTTGTATCTTGTTGGCCAATTTTATCGTTCCCTGCTGTTGTTCAGAAATTGTAGAGGACGGCCTCCTATACTGTGTGTGAACCACAACAATCGGGAGGTACATGATTCGGTTATGAAATTCATTCGGAAATTTAAGGAATCTTCGCTGCATAAGGCCATGGGATTGGAGCTTGGAACGTTTCGGGAGATCGAGCTTGATGCGGAGAAGGACCTCCAGCATTGCAGAGGTTTCTATGTTCACTTCAACGGCAAGCGGATTGGCATCGTTGCTACTGATGAGGGTCCGGTATTTCTGTGTGGTCAGGAAAAGTACTTGCTGGATGAGCGTACCGTTCATTTTTTGTTGCAAAAAAATGCCGAGGTTAACACATTTATTTTTATGTGGGACGGGGGAGTGAAACTCCAAATCCCTTATTTGCGGTCGTTGATCGAGTACAACGGAAAATGGGTGGATGATTCGATTTTTGACTTTTTTTCGTGGATCTATGAAGCATCCGGGAGAAAAAGATTCTACTCTTACTATACGGTGAAGTATGTATCCGCTACGGAATTATGTCCGGACCAGCCGCTGCAGCGCCCAGGCAAGACATTATCGTTTGTATAGCGGCCTGACCAGATCTGCTTATTTATTGGGCTTTATGGAAAAGGAACAGACAACGGCTCCGTAACGATGTAAAATAATGGACAGTTATGCAGTGTTGTTGATTTTTTACAATATGTTATAAGGGACTGTTATGATTGTCGACTTATTCCAACGAGAAATCGAAACCAATCTCCGGCAGAAGACTGCTGGGGATTACTTTTCTGTTTATTGTCATCTTACTCTCCGTGCGGCTGGCGTATTTTAAAATCATCATGATCCCTGAGGAAGTTCCGTTTCAGCAAGGCGTGCTGGATCTTCGGGATTGGCAGGCGGATGACCGCAATACGGTTGCGCTGAACGGGGAATGGGCCTTTTATCCGAAACAATGGATAGGCCCGGATAGAGTGTCTCAAGGGGAGCGGCAGCCTGCCGCCGATCCGCGCTGGATACAGGTTCCCGATCCATGGGAAGGCGTAAACGAGAACGGGAACCAAATGGGCTTCGGAACTTATCGTCTCAAGCTGCTCGTACCGGAGCGTAACGTAACTTACGGCCTCTGGATCACCGATATTCGTACAGCCTATCGTTTGTACGTCAATGGTGAGTTATTGTACGAATCTGGACACCCCTCCGATACGCCGGAGACCCATGTGGCAAGAAACGTACCCCATTTCGAATTCATCCCTCCGGCTGCCGGGAATGAGCTGAATATCATCCTGGAAGTGAGCAATTATCAATATGCTGATTCAGGCGGGATCAAGCTGCCGATCAAATTCGGGACAGCAGAAGCGGTGATGAAGGGGAAAGCGTTCTCGGAGAACATGCAGCTGCTGGTCTGCATTGTGCTATTTCTTCATGTCATGTATGTCTTAATCTTGTATCTAATCGGCTATCGGAGCAAAGGCCTCTTTTATTTTGCGGCTCTTATCCTGTTTACGCTGCTGGCCACGCTGGTTGACGACGATAAACTCCTGCTCGTTTGGCAGCCTGCTATTAGTTTCGAATGGTCAGTAAAGATTAAGGTTGTTGCTTATGTGGCGATATCATTATGTTTGATTCTGTGTACCAAGCATTTGCTCCGGCCGAGAATCAAAGAAGGATTTTACCGGGCCTATACGATCCTTGTGGTTTCGTATGCCGTCGCCTATTTGCTGCTTCCGTTTCATCTGACGGTACATCTCTCTACTTATTTATCATTCGTATTCATAAGTTCCGTGCTGTTCCTGCCTTCGATTGCCAGGAAGGCGGTCAGTGAACGGACGGAAGCGGCCATATTTATCTTGCTGTCGGCGGTTGCCGTTTCCTGCAACATTATCGTAAGCGGAATTTTAAGGTTCCGGTATTTTAAGGAACTGCCGTATTACCCGATTGATCTGATCGTTGCGTTTCTCGGATTTGCTTCCTTCTGGTTTATCCGGTTTACCCGAAACGCTGTCGTGCTGAGGGAACAGGCAGAGCAGCTGAAGCAGGCAGACAAGATGAAGGATGAATTTCTGGCAAATACGTCCCATGAACTGCGAAATCCGCTGCACGGGATGATTAACATGGCGCAAACGCTGCTGGAACGCAAGGGGAGTTTGCTTCAACAAGAGGATCGTGGCCACCTGGAGCTGATTACCGGCATTGGTAGGCGGATGTCGCTATTGTTGGATGACTTGCTGGATGTTTCCTTATTGAAGGAGAAGCGGATCCGGCTGAATGTGCAGAGCGTCCATCTCGGTTCGACTGCTCAAGGCGTGCTGGATATGCTCCGTCCGATGGCGGAGGGCAAGCGAATCGAGCTTGTATGCGAGATCGAGGATGACTTTCCCAAGGTATGGGCAGATGAAGGCCGTTTGATTCAGATTGTATTTAATCTGATTCATAATGCAATCAAATATACGGAGTCAGGCCGAATCGCGGTGACTGCCAACGTTGTTGATGGAAGGGCTTGCGTTCACGTTCTTGATACGGGGATAGGCATGGACGAAGAGACATTAAGACGGATATTCCTCCCCTACGAGCAGGGAGACTCCAGCTTTGCCACAGCGGGAGGCGGGTTGGGGCTTGGACTCAGCATCTGCAAGCAGCTGGTTGAGCTGCATGGAGGGGAGCTCTCGGTGTCATCCGCTCCGGGACAGGGGAGTTCCTTTACGTTCACGCTGAAAGTGGATGATATGAAGAGGCAGGAGGATACGGATAAACAGGAGTTTATGGCCAGCTCCTCGGCTTCAAATTCAGAGAAAGAGAAGGAGAGGCTATCTAACATGTCAGATAAACACGAACAGGATGAGGCCGAATCCGAGACTAAGAAGCGTTCTCGTCAAACCGATGGCAGGCTGCTCATCGTAGATGACGATCCGGTTAATCTAAAAGTTATCCATCATTTGCTTGAAGACGAAGGGTATCAGATCGTGACTGTTACCCGGGCTGAGGAAGCCCTTCAATTATTGGAGCAGGGAGAATGGGATCTCATCATATCTGATGTGATGATGCCCCAGATGTCAGGATATGAATTGTCCAGGACGATTCGGCAGAGGTATATGATATCGGAGCTTCCGATTCTTCTGCTGACCGCAAGAAACCGGCCTGAGGATATTCATATGGGCTTCATTTCCGGAGCTAACGATTGTTTAATAAAACCGGTGGACCATCTGGAATTAAAAACAAGGGTACGCGCACTGCTTGAGCTGAAGCGCTCCATCAAGGAACGGCTGCATATGGAGGCAGCTTGGCTCCAGGCTCAAATTCAGCCGCATTTTTTGCACAATACCTTAAATTCGATCGCTTCACTTAGTGAGATTGACCCTTCCCGAATGGTTGCGCTGATCGGAGAATTCAGCCACTATCTGAGAGCCAGCTATGATATCAGCAATTTGGAACGTTTTATCCCGCTGGAGCAGGAGCTGGGCTTGGTTCGCTCATACCTGTATATCGAAGGGGAGCGGTTTGGGGAACGGCTGCGTGTCCGTTGGCATATTTCCGAGGAAGTTGCTGTTCAGCAGTGGAAGCTTCCCCCTTTGACCATGCAGACGATTGTGGAGAATGCGGTCGTTCACGGAGTATTGGCTCGAACCCAGGGAGGGACCGTAACGATTCGCATCGTAAGTGAAGCTGAATCCGCCGCCAAGGTCATCATTGCGGATGATGGTGCCGGGATGGATCCCGAGAAGCTCCGCTTGATGCTGGGAAGCGGACAGCGTACCGGCAAGGGAGTCGGCCTGATGAACACGGATCGGCGTTTGAAGCAAGTCTATGGGCAAGGGCTCATGATTGACAGCACAAGGGGCAGAGGAACTACCGTGTCGTTTGTCATCAGGAAGATGGCATAATGAAAGCCTGTGCCTATTAGATCTATAGTCTTTAAATCTTGGACGAATGCTTGAGGTATGGGTTAGGATGTAGAGATAATGATATTTTACTTTGCATAAAGGTGGACCTCATGATCTCTTCTTTCTTAGCTACGATTTATAGCGTTTTCCTACCTATATCGCTGCCCGTCATCGGCGGAGCCCTGCTCAAGCGGTTCAAGGGCATTGAAACCAAAGGTCTTTCCGCCCTTTCTTTATATGTGCTGAGCCCGGCTCTGATCTTCGAGACGCTGGAGAAGGCATCGATTACCTCGAATGAGGTCACGGTAACGGTTGCGTTTTGCCTGTTGAATGTGATCGCCCTTTGGGCGCTGAGTGCCTTTGCCGGTAAAATGCTGGGCTTGTCCCAGACAGAGAAATCGGGCCTCGCCTTGACCACGATTTTTACCAACAGCGTGAATTACGGGCTTCCTCTCGTCCTGCTTGCATTCGGGCAAGCAGGGCTGGATAAAGCATCGGTATATGTCATCGTGCAGATTATCATTATGAATACATTAGGGGTGTACCTGGCAGCGAGATCTCATTTTTCGGCTGTGAAGGCGATCAAATCGGTATTTACCCTCCCCTCGGTCTATGCGGCGGCACTCGCCGTCCTCTTCCGGTTGACGGACTTTCAGCTTCCAGACGGGTTGAATACCGGCGTCTCCATGCTGTCCGCGGCTTATGCGCCTCTGGCTCTGGTTATACTGGGCGCCCAGATGGTTGGGGTTCGGGAGGGCGGAGCTTCTGCCGTCTCAAAGCGTGGATTCTGGTCGGGCATGGCGATGCGAATGCTGGTGGGCTCATTGGTGGCTTGGGGCTTGCTCACGATTTTATCCATTGAGGGAACATTGTTTGCGGTTATCCTGATATTGTCGGCGATGCCTGCAGCCGTGAATGCGGTAATCCTTGCTGAACAATACGATGCCGCACCCAAGCTGGTATCCAGGTGCATTCTGTGGACCACGCTGGCTTCCTTTATCGTTCTGCCTGCCATGATCGGCTTTTTCTAAGCTTGCCATCTTCTGACCTGAAGATTGGTTCAATCTCAAGACGTGTGTGTAAAGAGTAGTAAGCGTCAAGAGATACCATCATCTGCAACTAAAGAATCGGATGGAGGTGGAGACCATGAGCAGGCAGCGTGACCGAGACGTGGAGATCGAGACCCGCAATATCGAGGAGCGTAACGACTCCAGCAGGGTAGCATCTACGTTGATTAAGTATGTGGCTTATCTGATTATTTTCTTTGGATTTTTGTATTTTCTTATCAAATACGTGTTTCCGATGTTCTAGAAGGAGCAGATGGTATTCGTTAAAAAGCCTCCCTTTCGTGGTACGCGAAAGAGAGGTTTTTTAGCATAGATCGGCTTATTTCATATCAAGCTTCACCTTCTAGTCAGGCGATTCACCTAACCTCGAGCAATCAGCTTTACTTCGCACCTGGGATCATTAAATCCTCTAGTTTGGTCTCTTCATCAGACCAGTTGGCAAGCAGTTCCTGAATATACCGGATGTCCGAATCGTCCGGATCATAAAAGTAATCGCCGCGGATCACTAAATCTTTTCCCTTCAGCATGTAATTCTCAAACGTAGGTGGGGAGTCGTTAAAAAATAGGTTTTCGCCCAGATTGAGAATGAAATCGGAGTTTAAGTCCATCGTAAGATTGCTGCCACCGATACGAATCAACTCCGGGATTTTGGTTATATTTTTCAGTTCAAATACCCGATCCATTAAGGCACTGAGGAATATGCGCTGGCGCATGGTGCGGTTGAAATCCGAATCTTCCCGGTACCTGACATAATTTAATGCCTCCGTTCCATCGTAAATCGGCTTGTTTGGCTCGATCCGCAGTTTGATATGATTGGCGCTTTTGTTCTCGATAACTTTATCGATGGGGAGTTTAATTCCATCCAATGCATTGACGATATCCGTTAATCCGTAGAAATTGATGGCTGCATAATAATCGACAGGGTGCTGAAACAGATGCTCAACCGTATCAATGGCCATTTTCGCGCCGCCGTGGGCGTAAGCTGAGTTGATTCTGGAGGTGACTCCCCTGCCGATGACTTCGGTGTATGTATCCCTGGGAATGGAGACGAGCAATATTTTATTAAGGTCAGGTCGGATGACAGAGTAGATGATTGTGTCGGAACGGGCAGGCTCGTCCTCGCGTTGATCAACGCCCAGAAGCAAAACCGAGAACGGCTTCGTCGCCTCCACAACAGGGTCGGGCGAATCAGGACCCACGGGTTTGTAGGAGCGGTCTAGTGTATCTTTGATATCTTTCGCGAAAAAAACATGAAACGCCATCCAGGACAATTCCTTTCTGAAAATATAGCCTAGTCCGCTTAAGAGAATCAGTATAGTTAAGGATATTCCTATCCATTTTTTGAGCTTGATACGGCGTTTAGGTTTTCGAGGACGCCTAATAGAATACGTTTCGTTTCGATTTTGGCTGGGATCCATGGATTTCCTCCTTGAATGTTTTGGGATCATGTAGGGATGCTGGAATATGTTTAAATAGGGTGAATTTACCAATGCATGTTGTGATAATTATAGTGAAAAACTCAGGAAAATCAACATAAAATTACATTAAATTCCATTAAATTCCATAATTCTTTAGAAATTTGTATATGTAACACCTGATTTTGGCTTATGGGACGGCGGCTTCATCGTTGACTTTAGGGGTTAATGTAACTATGATGGTTACATGCTAGTCATCTGAAGATTTGGTCCGTCAGGAGGGGTCACATGAACATAAGCAGCCGATTTGCAGTGGCCATTCATATTCTTTCCGTGCTGGAGATGAATAAGGCTGGCGTCAGCACCTCAGATTATATCGCGGAGAGTGTGAACACGAATCCGGTGGTTATCCGGCGTATTGTAGGCATGCTGAGCAAAGCGGGTCTGGTCGAGGTTAAGCCTGGCGTAGCGGGAGCGAAGCTGGCAAAGCATCCGTCCGAGATTACGCTGCTTGACATTTATCATGCCGTTCATGTCGTGCAGGAGGATTCCCTGTTTGGCATTCATGAGAATTCAGACGCGAAATGTCCTGTTGGCAAACATATTCAAACGGCGATCATCCCGGTTTTTTCAGCCGCCCAGAAGGCCATGGAGAACACACTGCATGAGGTGAGTCTGGAAGAAATCGTCCGGAAAATTTATGCCTCTGCGAATGGAACATCAAGTGAATAAGCGAAAATCACACGCCCGATCCTATGCAGGATGGGCGTTTTCTTTTGGTTAACCGTTGGCGGCTTTTCGATCTATTTGTAAATTACTGGATTTGACAATAAGGATGTCCTGTAACTATAATGATTACAAGTAAGATGTAACTGATTTGATTACAAGTTTAGCCTGTCGTAGACCTGAATATATTTTATGAAAAAAACAAACAACAACATTCTAAGGAGTGAGAATATGACTGCCATTATACATCCATCCACAAAGCTCGGGCCGGTCTCTCTGCGGATCAGTAATCTGGCACAATCTGTACGCTTTTATACAGAAGTCGTTGGTTTGAAAATGCTTCGCCAGCATGGCCGCGTTGCCGAATTGACGGCAGACGGCAAGCAGCCGCTGCTGATTATAGAGGAGATTCAAGATCTGGTAAGACCGCAGACCCGGACGGCAGGTCTATACCATTTTGCGATCCTGGTTCCAAATCGGGAATCCCTCGGGCTTGCGCTTGCCAACCTGATCGCGCATAACATTCCTGTCGGCCAAGGAGATCATCTGGTCAGCGAAGCATTGTACATTAATGATCCGGACGGAAACGGCATCGAGATTTATGCTGACCGACCAAGGGATACCTGGAAGCGTGATGCCAAAGGGGAATATGTGATGACCACAGATCCTGTTGATGTAGAGGGACTGCTGGCTCTCTCCAAGGAGGACAAGGAATGGTATGGACTTCCCGAAGAGACGGTTATCGGGCATGTGCATTTCCACGTATCTAATCTGCATGATGCCCGCGTATTTTATTGCGATGTTCTGGGTTTTGAGCTGACAGCCCACTATGGCGGGGCTGCGTTGTTTATATCCGCAGGAGGATACCATCATCATATCGGGCTCAATGTTTGGGCAGGACTCGGTGTGCCGAACACTCCACGGAGCGCTGCGGGTATGGAAGATTATACGATTGAGCTTCCGAGCCAAGAGGAGCTTGAGACGGTAACCGGCCGTATCCGTGAGGCGGGGCTGCGTCTGGAACAGCGCGATGGCGTCTGGGCCGTTCAAGATCCTTCGGACATCTGGATCCGGTTGGTTGTTGCTTAATAATATAAGTCGAAGAAGCCTGTCCGCTATGATAGCGGGCAGGCTTCTTTACTAGATATCACCGTAATCTTTATCTGGGGGCTATAACCGGTCTAATTCTCCCAGCGTACGAAGCATGAACTCCAAGATATTCGGGATATCTCCCATCTGTTCTTCGTTGATCCTGCGGGGAAAGCGCAGCTCGATCGTGTTGTGAAGCGGTACCGGATCATCGCTGTAGGTGTACCGTATCGTTTGCAGCGGCGTAAGCTCCGGATTCCATATCTCTTTCATGATCTGGGCGATCGCCGGACACGCTATGGAAGCATCAGCGATGTTTATATGAAAGCGGAGCTTCAGCTCGCAGGCTGGCTGACCTTCCGGAATTTCCAAGATCTCGGCCGCCAAATCCCGAAGCCCGGTCTCCAGGCAAATTTCGGCCGAAGTTGTGGATGGCGTAGCCAGCTCGAACCGGAGGCTAAAACTTCTGGACAGCGTCGCCATATCCAGGAGATCCTTCCGATCGGTAACGCGAATGATTTCATCGAGGTTGTCGAGGTCATAGACCGCATTCTCGATGCTAACCTTTAAATTTTCGAATATCGTCGGGTCAAACATGAGGCACATCCTTTGAACATCATAATGTCGTAGTACGATTGTGGATAATATATCATAATTCAGCTGTTTAAGGAGAACATGCTTGTTTGTGTTATAAGCCGGGACCTCTCAGGGTGATTTCATTCATTCTATAATAGTATTGCCTAATCGTATCATCGTTGACTCGTACTTGGTTTCTGGTTTGGGTATAACCGTAAAATCGTAGGAGCAGCATGATTGACCCACGGATAGAAGTCATGATAGGATGAAATCTGACACAACAGTAAAAATAATTTTACCGGTAAAATATATGGAGGTGTTAAAATAAAAATGACAGGTGTCTATAGAATTAAAACCCATGAGCAGCTCAAAGCGATTGCCGATCCCCTGCGTACCAAAATACTGATGAATCTCGTGAAGGATGCCTACACTGGACAGCAGCTAGCCGAGATACTGGACATTACGCGGAACAATATTTACTTTCATCTGAAAGAGCTGGAGAAGCACGGCATCATTCATGTGGTCCGGAAGGAAGAGAAGAACGGTATCGTGCAGAAATACTATCGCGCCGTCGCAAGCCGCTTCATACCGGAAGATCATTTGCTGCCAAGCCTGGATTTGGTAGAAACGTCCAGACAGGTATTTATGGAGACACTCGATGTTACTCGAACGAAAATTGAGAGCGCACCGGCTTCTTCTTTTACCTTGGACAGCGCGAGCGAACAACATCGAAAAAACATTGCAGGAACCTACCGCTTTCACGCAACGAAGGAGAGCTTCCATGCCTTTGTGGACGAGTTCAAGCAGCTCATGAATAAACACTTCACGATGGAGATAGCCGAAACAGGCAGTGCGCCTTTGTCCACAGAAGAGAAGAAGTACTATATGTCGTTGATCGCATTTCAAGATGATCAGGAGGATATCACCATTCGATAATCCTTGATGGGGGAGTAATTACATATGGAGAATAATCAATACAACGTCGTTATCGATGATGCATGGTTTACCGTATCGCAGCTGGATGAGACCACATTTGCGATCAGCGAATACGGACATTGGGAGAAGGTGCATTCGTTTCTGTTGATAGGAAGCGAGCGAGCTGCATTGATCGATACGGGACTTGGCATCGACAACATGAGGCGGATGACGGATCAGCTGACGGATTTACCTATTATGGTGCTAACCACGCATGTTCACGCAGATCATATCGGCAGTCATGGGCAGTACGGGGAGATTTATGTACATGAGGCAGAGGAGGACTGGCTCGTTAGCGGGATTAAGAAGCTTTCCATTGAACAAATCCGCAAGGACATATCACGCGATATCACGAGACCTGTACCGTCTTCCTTCGATCCGGCAACCTATACCCCTTATCAGGGCCTGCCGGCCGGTATTCTCCGGGATACAGACGTCATCGAGCTGGGCGGGCGGAGCTTGGTCATTTACCACACACCGGGCCATTCTCCCGGACATATTGCGGTATTTGATATAAACCGAGGTTATTTGTTCACAGGGGATTTGTTGTATGATGAAACGCCGGTATATGCTTTTTATCCAACGACAAGTCCGGAGGATCTCGTAAACTCGCTGGAGCGGATCGCGAATATCGATGGTGTAAAGCGAATCTACGGTTCTCACAATACGCTTGGGCTGGATCCGGCATTGCTGTCCGTGGTGAAAGAAGCCGTGCAAGAGCTGCGGGAAAAAGACCTTGTCCGATTTGGGACGGGCATTCACCGGTTCAACGGATTTTCGGTTCAATTTTAATAGTACCGTTATAAGAAAAAGCCGCCTGCAGATCAGAAGTAATCTGGATCTGGCCGGCGGCTTTTTACGGAATGTACAGGTGTTTTTCTATATTTTTGGCCACATTCACAAGCTAAATGACATTTCAAGCACTACGTTTGGAGTTGTGCCAATAATATTTTAATATAAATCATCATAAAAACAAGAAGGGAAAACTTATTAGTTATAGAAATATTATACAATAGAACCAAAATAATTATAAAGGATGTGAGTTTTTATGAAGAAAAAAAGTCTACTATCATCTATTTTATCATGCGTATTAATCTTTGCTGTTTTTACTTCAATAGTATCGGCAGAAGAATCTACTGAACAAGAACCACAATGGTCAGAGGAAATTGTAGTTGCTACACCTGAAGGTCAACCACATGCTAGAATTGAATTTATTGATGAGACTAAACTTAATCAGACTACCCCTTTTGCTGGAGACAGACGTGTCTATAGATCTTCATTCTCTGAAGTAGCAAAAAATACTATCACAGCGTATAATATTGGGCCAAGAGAAAAAGATATATTTTTAATTAGTGTTCCTAAGGGAGTAAAAAAAACAATATCTGATTCTAAATCTGTTAGTGCGAGCGTTCAATACTCTGGATCTGTTTCAGCAACAATCAAATCATTAATTAACATTGAATTAACAGGTGGTGCTTCTGGATCATTTTCAAATACTTGGTCAAAAACCGTAGAATATACTGGCCCAGAAGGTAATTACACTACACGAGATTATTACGGTGCAGTTAATTATGACCAATATAGTACTGTTGTAAAAACTTATGATGTTTATGACGAATATTTAGGTAGCGCATATCTTGGAAGAGTTAATGATTTGGTTTCAACACAAACAATAACTGGAACGAAAAAACCTAAAGCCGTAGAATACTATAGAGATTTTAACAATTAATAATTCAACTTTCGCAGATCAAAACCGGGACGAAGCGATAGAAGTTGCAAACCAGGCCGGGCTCCTATGAGCCCAGCCTGGTTTTGATTCATTCGTGTTTCCTGTATAGAGGCAAATGTTGGTGACATCACATCTGGAGCCCATTATCAGTAACTGCGGTCCATGTTTTTACCGTAATAAATTTCGTCCATCTCCAGTTTGATGCGCTCGGTGATTTCCTGCTGCTCGGCATCGGACAACTTATCCTTCGTGTAACCGAACAGATAATTGTCCAGGTCAAACTGCTTCAGCTTGCACTTCGTGTGGAAAATGTTTTCCTTGTATACGTTGACGTCAATCATATCGAATAGATCCTTGGCTTCGTCCGGAATATAGTTCTGAATGGAGCTGATCTCATGGTCGATAAACAGCTTGTGTCCGTGAATGTCCCTAGTGAAGCCCCGAATTTTATAGTCGATTGTCATAATATCCGTATCAAAAGAGTGGATTAGGTAATTTAGGGCTTTAAGCGGTGAAATCTCCCCGCAGGTCGACACGTCGATATCGGCCCGGAAGGTGCTGATTCCCTCATCCGGATGGAATTCCGGATACGTATGAACGGTAATGTGGCTCTTGTCGAGCTGCAGGATGACGTTATCCGGCAGCGGCCCCGGCGATTCGTCATAGGATTCCTCCGGAACCTCCACGACAGGGCCCTCGGATACAAGCACTGTTACGCTGGCGCCTTGCGGGATATAATCCTGCTTGGCAATGTTCAGGACATGCGCTCCGATGATTTCGGCCACATGGCTCAATATTTTCGTGAGTCGATCTGCGTTATATTGTTCATCAATATATTCCAAGTATGCTTCCCGTTCTTCTCGGGTCTTCGTATAGCAGACATCGTACATATTAAAGCTGAGCGATTTCGTCAGGTTGTTGAACCCATGCAGGGTAACGCGTTGTTCTGGTGTCATATCCATATGAATTTCCCCTTGTGTCATTAATATATCAGTTCGAGTTCCTATTATTTCCGAAACCGGCGATTCCTAATCTGCCCACGCGTCGTCTTCTGCGTTAACATTAATATGTTCTTACCCGCATCGGGTTCAATAATAACAGACGGTTCAGGAATGGTAGAGACAAGTTTCGGCAGCTCAAAAACTCCAAAAAGGCCAACCAGGTTCTCCGGCTGACCTTCATATGAGAAGGACACCTGCTACATGCAGCGTATCCTTCGAGCGTTTAAATGGACTTCACTTCGTATTGCCGATAAACCATGATTCTTCCAAACGGACGATTACTCTGTGAACTCCAGTAGTTCGATCACATTGCCAAAAGGGTCCCGGATCGCGCTGTATAGACCGGGAGGGCACGGCTGCGGGGTATCAAAGATGACCTCCACGTCCTGCGATTTGTAGTTCGCGATCGCTGCGCTTACATCAGCCGTCTCGAGTCCGATAATAACCTGGGCTTCATGCGGGTAATCGGTTTTCGTAGGTCGATCGCATTTTTGCAGAATAAGGGACATGCCCTCATGTTTCAAACTGATGATCTGATCATCATAAACCTCGGAAACTTCAAATCCCAGAATGTCACAATAAAATCGCGTGGCTTGAGCCATATCGCTGACATTGATTGATAAAACACAAAGATTTGGCATAGGTCATACTCTCCTCTAGTTTATCGCTTGTCTTACTGGCAGCATAGAATGCCTTCACCGGATTCAATGCTGGATTTTAAGCTGGTCAGCATGCCTTTCCATGCATCCACATGCCATTCCCGGGCTTGCAGTGACGCTTCGGTATCCTTCCAGCCCGTATGCTCCAAGGTGATTCTTGTACAGCCGTCCTGTTCAGGCCAAAAAGACACCTTGACCACGGTCAACTCCCCCTGATTCATCGTTTCCGCAAAGGGATCAGGTCCTTTCCACTCAAACACGAGGGTACGCGGCTCATCATACTGCAAAATGTTACAGCCTGCGGTACACATCGATTCACGATTGGCGGGGTTAAAATAAAGCTCAAACTTTCCGCCCGTCTTCGGTTCAATTTCCGCAGCCGGCGCAAACCACTCGGTTATCCTCGCAGACTCCGTCCATGCTCGCCAGAGGAGCTGCACATCGGCCTGAATCACGGTTTCTTGAATAATGGTCATGTTTAATCCTCCATCATATAGCGCTCATTGCTTTTGGGATAACGCTTCTTGCAGTTCCATTATAAATGGATAGGCGATTCGAAAATTCTTCTACCTTGCGCTGTTATTCCGATCCTTCTCAAACAAGAGCAGAGGCAGATTCACAACAATCGGCGGGTCATAGGGCAGAGGCTCGCGCAAGGTAATCTTCACGGCGAGATCGGTTCCTTCGTCGATATGGACAGGATCCTCCATCTTGCCTCGCAAGGATTTGCTCAGCAGAAAATAATCCCGCGGATTGAGGCTCCAGGGGATGCCCGCTGCCAGCACATAATACGTACCGGCCGGGATGCCGGTTAACGTGCAGGTCCGGTTCTTGAGGTTGACGGCCGTACCGGTTACGGGCTTCTGATCGGGTACGGGTCTTGGGAACAGACCGACGTAAATCATGCCGCGAAACCTCTCGGGAGCTTCGATCCGGCAATGAATCCGGGGCAGAGCATGCCTTTCTTCCTCTGTCCAGGTTAATGGCTTGTGCTCATATTGATTCACGTAACGATGCAGGGACTCCGTGGTGGTGCGGAACTTTTTCGGAGACAGGCCGACAAACTGCTTAAAGCGGGTATTGAAGGTGCCGGGACTTGCCAAACCGATGCTCATTCCGATTTTCACGAGCAGGGAAGGACTTTGAAGGAGCTCGATTTTGCCGGCTTCAACCCGGAGCGCGGACAGGTATTGCCGGAGCGATATGCCGGTTACTCGTTTGAATACTCTGGAGAAATGGAAGGGACTATATCCCACTAGACCAGCGAGCTGCTCGGTAGTCATAGGCTCGTCCAGATGCTTCTTCATATATTGAATAGTTTGATTTACGGCTTCGGTATGTGCGTCATTCATTAGGATCACCAACTTCATTTTTTGGGCTCTACATGATCGCAACCCTTTTTCCACATTTATGAAGTTCTCCTCGCCCAATGCAATTTCCTTCCCCGATTTGGTTGCCCATTCATGGAAAGGCCGTTAAACTTAAAGGATGAGGGCTTTTCGAAATGGAAAACCAAGGTGAATTAAGGAGTTTTTATCCATGAATGTGGAAACAAATGATAGAGAATCGATGAATATGGATACAGCACGGGATTATCTGCAGAAATATTACGGCTATCCTGATTTTCGGGAGGGTCAGAAAAAAATTGTCGCCAGTCTTCTAGCAGGTCAGGACACGCTCGGAATTATGCCGACGGGTGGAGGCAAATCGATCTGTTATCAGATCCCGGCCCTCCTATGTCCGGGTCTGACGTTGGTTGTATCGCCTTTGATCTCCTTAATGAAGGATCAGGTGGATGCACTTACGACAGCGGGTGTGGCCGCTGCCTATATCAACAGCACGCTCAGCGGCAAGGAAGTGAACGAGCGCATACGTGCGGCCAAGCGCGGAGAACTGAAGCTGTTATATGTCGCCCCGGAACGGCTTGAACTGGATTGGTTCCGGGAGGAGATGGCGGGTCTCGATATTTCGATTGTGGCTGTCGATGAAGCTCACTGCGTATCCCAGTGGGGGCATGATTTCCGGACGAGCTATCTCTCGGTGGCTCCTTTTGTTAAAGGACTCCCGAACCGTCCGATTGTAGCGGCCTTTACGGCCACGGCCACGCCTGAAGTTATGGAGGACATGCAGCGCTTGCTTCGACTGGAGCAGCCGCAGGTGTTCGTGACGGGCCTTGGACGCGACAATCTGGAGATGTCGGTGCTTCGCGGTGAGAACAAGCGGGAGTTCGTGCTGGACTATGCGGCCTCGCATACCCACCAGCCGGGCATCATCTATGCCGCCACTCGTAAAGAGGTGGATGATTTATGCCAACGCCTTCAAGCCAAGGGGCTCCTTGCGGGTCGATACCATGCCGGCATGAGTGATGCGGAGCGAGCGGAGAGCCAAGAGGCCTTCCTGTATGACGATATTCGCGTTATTGTTGCAACGAACGCATTTGGCATGGGAATCGATAAATCCAACGTCCGGTATGTCATCCATTACAATATGCCAAAAAATATGGAGTCTTACGTGCAGGAAGCGGGTCGTGCCGGGCGTGACGGAGAGCCCAGCCAGTGCATACTGCTGTTCAGCGCCCAGGATATTATGACGCAGAAGTTTCTGATCGAACAGAATCCCCAGGAGGGCGAGCGCAAGCAGAACGACTACCGGAAGCTGCAGCAGATGATTGATTACTGCTACACCACAAGGTGCCTGCGCAGCGCGATGCTGGATTATTTTGGGGAAGAGCACGAAGATAAGTCCTGCGGTACGTGCAGCTCCTGCACGGATGATCGGGAGCTTGTCGATATCACGGTAGATGCGCAGAAAATCTTCTCCTGCATCCACCGGATGCGCGAACGCTTTGGCGTGTCCATGGTCGCTTCCGTGCTGAAGGGCTCAAGGGCCAAAAAAGTACTGGAGTACGGTTTTGATCGCCTTCCAACCTATGGCGTGATGGCGAATCGGACCGAGAAGGAGATATCCGAGACGATCAATGTGCTCATCTCGGAAGGGTTCCTGGCGTTGACGGAAGGCCAATACCCTGTCGTGAAGCTGCAAAGCGAGGCGGCCGATGTGTTAAAAGGTCAGCGCGAAGTCATGCAGCGTGTTCCGCGCCCTTCCAAAGCCGCAGGCAGCCAGCGCAGCGGCAGTCGCCGCGATTATTCGCCGTCAGCCGTCAACGAGACGGTGTTCGAGCAGCTGCGCTTGATTCGGCGTGAGCTGGCAAGCAAAGAGCATGTGCCGTCCTACATCATTTTTAATGACGCAACTTTGCGTGAGATGAGTGTGGTTTGCCCGCAGAGCGAGGATGAGATGCTGAATGTCAAAGGGGTCGGCGAAGTGAAATTCCGTAAATACGGCCGTCCGTTCCTGGAATTCTTCCTGAATGGTCAAGGCACATCGAGTGACGGCGACGACTTGTATGACTATGAATGATAAGCCGGCGTAGCAGGCAGAAGCCATTTTGCCGCTTGGTTGCTTAAGATAATCCGTCCGGTAACAGTAACAAAAACTTATATTATTTTAGAAGGAAAGTGGATCCTACCATGAAAGTCATACTATCAACCTTGAATGCCAAGTACATTCATACCTCCTTGGCCATTCGCTGCCTGAAGGCATACAGCGAGAAGGATTTCGATATCGAATTGACGGAGTACACGATTAAGGACCCCGTGATGAATATCGTCTCCGACCTGTTCCAGCGCAAGCCGGATGTGATCGGATTCTCCTGTTATATATGGAATATCGAAGAAACGATTAAAGTGATCGATATCGTAAAGAAGATTATGCCGGAGGTCACGATCATACTGGGCGGACCTGAAGTATCCTACGATACGGAATATTGGATGAAACGGCTGCACAATGTCGACTTTATCGTCATGGGTGAAGGCGAGGAGACCTTCCACCATTTGCTGCAAACGATTGAAGGGGACCGAAAGTATCATTTCGTCTATGGCGTGGCTTACCGCAAGCAGGATGAAATCATTGTGAATCCTGGAAGACCGAAGAGCATTCTGGCGGAGCTGCCTTCCCCGCATCGTTTTCCGGAGGATATCCCGCATCTCGGGAAGCGGGTTGTCTATTTTGAGACCAGCCGGGGCTGTCCCTTCAGCTGCCAGTTCTGCCTGTCGAGCATTGAGGTGGGGGTTCGCTATTACGATATTGAACGGACCAAGGCGGATATTCTGTACCTGATCGAGAACGGAGCGAAATTGATCAAGTTCGTAGACCGGACCTTCAACATTAAGCGGGATTACGCGCTTGAAATGTTCGAGTTTCTGATTGAGAACCATGGCGGCTGCGTATTCCAGTTTGAGATCACGGCAGATATCATGCGTCCCGAAGTGCTGGATTATTTGGCGAAAAATGCGCCTCCCGGCATTTTCCGGTTTGAAATTGGAGTGCAGTCGACCAACGATCCGACAAATGAGCTGGTGAAGCGTCGCCAGAATTTTACCAAGCTGTCACGCACGGTGACAATGATCAAGGACAGCCGCAAGATCGACCAGCATTTGGATTTGATCGCAGGTCTTCCGGAAGAGGATTACGATACGTTCCGCAAAACGTTTAACGACGTATTTGCGCTTGGACCGGAGGAGCTGCAGTTAGGCTTCCTGAAGATGCTGCGGGGAACCGGGCTGCGGATCGATGCGGACAAGTACAACTACACCTATATGGATCATGCTCCGTATGAGATTCTGGGCAGCGACGTGCTTCCGTTCTCGGATATCGTTCGATTGAAGAGACTGGAGGATGTGCTGGAGAAGTATTGGAATGCGCACCGGATGGACCATACCCTGAATTATTTGATGAAGCATGAATTTACGTCGCCGTTTGATTTCTTTCAAGAGTTTGGCGACTACTGGGAAGGACAGGGCTGGCAAAAAATCGGCCATCAGCTTGAGGACCTGTTCACGCGTTTAACGGCTTTCCTTGAAGATCGGAAGACCCCGCATATGAACGTTGTCTCCGGTCTCATGAAGTTTGATTATTTCCTGGGCCATAAATATAAACCGCGGAAAATATGGTGGGATCATACTCAGGATAAAGCGCAGTGGACCGCCAATGTTCGCAAAATCGTTGAGGAACCTGCGGCCCTATCCGACGGTTTTGCCGATCTGGGGATCACGGAGCGCGATCTGCAGAAACATGCGATGATCGAGGTGCTGCCATTTAACCTCAGCGATGCCATCCAGGGTGGCACCGGATTCCCGGATAACGCGGACCATGCAACGATGCTGCTGGTATTGTACCAGCAGAACGAAACAGGGCAGCCGCAGTACTACACGATGCCTGTGGAGTTAGCGCAGCAGGCATAGTAGGGAAGCGACGGACAACCCCTTACTGGGACTTGATGCGAGCGTCTTGGCCATTGTTTTGGCAAATTACCTTTCTTCTAGGGATTAGGGGTTGGTAGGGACTGATAGGATGAGACTGTGATCATGCCGCCCGTTATCGTAACGGACGGTATCCTGGGCGTCATGGAATAAAACCCCCTTGGTATCGGTATTCTAATCGCATCAACCGATGAGGAGGGGATATTTATGAACGGGAAACAGAAGGGGCAAGAACACGATACGCACGACGAGCCCACCGTCGCACCGGGTATGGAAACCAATGACGAACTGCGCGAAGAGGCTACAGAGGATGATGTGGCGCATGGCGAGTACACCGAGGTCACGCAGCTGATCATCGACCGTACGCCGAACGAGGAAGAGTAAGGGATTGGGCTGTCCTGTCCCATAAGCAGTGTAACTTACTTGACGGAGCTGGCCGGATTAATTGGGGGCACCAGCGATTGGAATGAATGCTTCGTACGCGCAGCGTTATAAAAAAACAGACAAAGGGGGCGTCCCAGGTCAGTTGACCTTGAGACGCCCCCTTTTTAATTCGTCCTGCATCATTCTTTTACATAACCCGTTCCGACTCTTGCGGTGTCTCTGACCCATGCGATCCCGATGTATGCCGTTCGAGCCAGTCGAGAACATGTGTCGCTACTTCATCCCGGTTGATTTCATGCAGCATCTCGTGGCGGCCGCCGGGATACAAACGGTATTCAAGATCCTGAATGCCATGTTTCCGGTATAATTCGATCAACCGCCGCACGCCTTTACCGCGGTGTCCAACCGGATCATCCTCGCCCGAGAAAATATAAACCGGCTTATCCTTTAGAAGGCATTCCATCAATTGCGGTTTATGGATCTGGGACAGCAGCTTAAAGAAATCACGGAAGAAACGAGCGCTGCATACCTTGCCGCAGTAGGGGTCGTTGATATACTTATCGACTTCCGCTTCATCCCGGGATAACCAATCGAACGGCGTGCGAATAGGGCCGAAACCTTTGCTGTAAGGGCCGAACACCATGGCGTTCAGCATCAGACTCCGGTGCGTGTCTCCTTGCAAGCGCATTTGTGCAGCTGCCAAGCTCATACCGAATGTCAGCAGTCCCTGTGGACCATTGGTTCCTGACAGTATGAATCCGTCGAATAATTCACCGTTCGAACACATGATCTTTTGCGTCAAAAAGGAGCCCATGCTGTGTCCCATCAAATAATGCGGAACACCGGCATGGCGCTTCTTGAGTTCGGAAGCAAGAAGTAGCTGGTCTTCAATCATCCCTTCGAATCCGTTTTCCCCGGGATCGCCGAGAAGCGTAAGGCCCGACGTTTGTCCATGCCCCCGATGGTCGTTGCAATACACGGCGTAGCCGTACCCTGTCAGCAACTCGGCAAGCTCCTCGTACCGCTTGCCGGTTTCGCACATACCATGCGCAATTTGCACGATGGCACGAATGGGATGGTTCTGCTCCGGCAACCATTGATATACAAAAACATGCATGCCCTGCGCATTCAGCATCGTAAACGTGTCGGTTTGCATCACAGGCTTAACACCTCCACAAAAACGAATGGTGTATCTCAATTATTTATACCCTGTTTAAGGAAGATATGAACGAAGAACCGTAGATTGCCCATCCAGTGTATATGCACCCAGGTTAGCTGGCAGCAGGAAGCATTGTCCGGACGTGTAATCAATGGAGCCGTTATCCCAGCTGAGGGTTCCTTGACCATCGCATACCACCACGATTGTGAAGCTTTCCGCGGAAGTGGACAAGGACCAGGTACCGTTAACAACGCCTTTTTCGACTACAAAATAGGGAGATTTGGCAAGCTCAAGCCATTCTCCAGGCGCGGTTCCTTCCGTGCTCATGGTGGTTGCGCCCGATCCTTCATAGGCCGTCACGTTCAAGGAGTCTTCAATATGAAGCTCACGCGGCTTACCGTCAAGGCCTGGTCGATTATAATCGAAAATCCGGTAGGTTGTATCCGAATTTTGCTGAATTTCCGCTACTACAACGCCCGCACACAGCGCATGTACCGTACCGGCAGGTATGTAGAATGTATCTCCGGCTTTTACGGACACTTCTTGCAGCTGGTCCATAACCTTGCCGCTTTCCATAGCTTCTTTCAAAGTTTCGCGGCTAACGCCTTCTTTCAGACCGTATATGATTTTGGCGTCCGGCTTCGCATCCAGCACATACCACATTTCAGTCTTGCCCAGCTCGCCTTTCGGAAGCCCCTCATAGTCATCGGTTGGATGGACCTGGACCGAGAGGTTGTCATTACAGTCAAGCAGCTTGATCAGCAGAGGAAAACGTCCGTTAACTTCGGAGAATCCTTTGCTGCCAAACCACTCCCGTCCAAATTGCTCACGAACCTGATCCAGGCCGCGGCCGGCAAGTTCACCGTTCACAATGCTGGTTGTACCGTTCGGATGGTCGGCGATCATCCAGCCTTCTCCGATATGTCCTTCCGGAATGTCCAAGCCGAATTGCTCCAGGGCACGGCCACCCCACACACGTTCTTTAAATTCGGGTTGGAACAACAATGGATATGGTTTTGTCATTGTAATCATCTACCTTTCATCATGTTTGGAATATTCTATGGATGTAAGTGCGGTACCTCTCCTAGAACTTATATCATATCGGCTTCTTCCGTTCCAGTGCAATGAGATATGGTGCTTCGGATCGCTGAAGACCTCGATATAATATCGTTTGCACTTTGTGCTGGGGTAATTCCGCCGCCCAGGCCTGCACGGCGTCTGCTTCGGCATCGCCGCCCTTGTGGCCTGGATACAGCACGATGGTGATAATGCCGCCGGGGCGAAGCAACTCGATGGCAGCCTCCAGAGCCGTTAGCGTGCTGGCGGTTTCCGTCATGATCCGTTTATCTGATGAATCTGCCGGAAGGTAGCCTAGATTGAACATGATCGCACCTATACGGCCATGCTCGCGCTCAGGTACGCATTCTCCCATAAGCGCATGGCTCTGGTGGTGAAGGGCAATCTCTGCAAGGGTGCCTGGCGGTTCCTTATCCAGCCTATCACGAGTCAGCTGTAGTGCTTGTTCCTGAATATCAAAAGCGTACACCTTGCCCTTGGATCCTATGCATTTGGCTAGATACAGCGTATCGGCCCCGGTTCCGGCCGTCGCATCCAGCGCAATGTCTACAGGCCGCAGCCTTTCGGACACAAGTTTGTGGGCAAAACTCAAAACCGAGAGGAAGCCCATCAGGATCCCCCCCACAACTTACCCTGCCATGTATCCCGGCGCTTGAGTTCGGCGTCAATGCCGTTAAGCACTTCCCATTTTTTGAGACTCCACGTCGGCCCGATCAAGAGATCCCGGGGAGCGTCTCCGGTCAGACGATGAACAATCATCTCTGGAGGCAAGAGCTCCAGACTGTCTGCTATAAGGCTGATGTATTCGTCCTGCTCCAGGAACCGTAGCAGCCCAGCCTCATATTGCTTCACCATCGGCGTCTTGCGCATGAGGTGCAGCAGGTGGATCTTGATTCCCTGCACATCCATCTTGGAGACCGCTCGGCCGGTGGCGAGCATCATGTCATGGTCCTCTTGGGGAAGGCCATAAATGATGTGTGTGCAGACACGAATGTTATGCTTGCGCAGCTTTTCGACCGCTTCCAGATAACATTCGGTATCATGGGCCCGGTTGATGAGCTCGGAGGTGGAATCATGGATCGTTTGCAGGCCCATTTCCACCCAGAGATAGGTTCGCTCATTCAGCTCCGCCAAGTATTCCACGACGTCGTCAGGAAGGCAATCAGGGCGAGTAGCGATCGATAAACCGACAACACCCGGCTGCTGCAGAATGACTTCATAGTATTCCCGAAGCTCTTCAACCGGAGCATACGTATTGGTATAGGCTTGGAAATAACCGATGTATTTGGCGCTCGGCCATTTCTGGTGCTGCCGGTCACGGATGGTGTTGAACTGGGTAACAAGATCATCCCGCCGTCGTCCGGCAAAATCACCGGAGCCGCGAGCGCTGCAGAAGGTGCACCCGCCCTTGGCAATCGTGCCGTCGCGGTTCGGACATGTAAAGCCCGCATCCAGCATAACCTTGAATACTTTTTCCTGGAACTGGCTGCGCATCTCGTAATTCCATGTATGAAATCGTTTGTCGCCCCATAACGTTGGGGCGGGTCTAAGTGATGTACTCATGTGTGCTCCTTTTATAGCCGCATATGATGAATAGAGACAGGTATAGCTGTGCCTCAAAGTATACATGTTTTTACTTGCCTTTTACTAAAGCAGATATGTCCATTGTAACAAAAAATAAAGCTTTGCGTTATATACAGGTCTTCAAGCCTAATTAAGATGTTGTTACTTGAATGAATTGCATATAATTGGTATATTTAAAGTAGAAAAATAAAAATATGATTCAAGCAATTTTGGCATGGGTATATATCGGATAGGATTCATATTTGTGTGACGTCATGGATACAATAATACCGTGAGGTGATTACGAATGAATTCATCGACAGTAAAGAATGACAGTAAAGACAAAATCGCTGTGGAGCTTACCCCGAACGAAGCTTTAGCCCTTACCGGCGTGGAGTTTAACTCCAACCAGGATGTGAAGGCTTCGGCACGTCGCAAGATTCGGGCTGCCTTTGAGAAGACGTTTGATTTTACATCGGAAGAAAGGTAGACTATTCACAGTTTAACTATCGCGGAACCCCAATTCCAAATATAAGAAAGAGGAACCTAAAGCCTTTGCGTTAAGCAAAGCATAGGTTCCTTTTTCTATGGGGCTCTTTACTTTTGGGATTAACTTCGTCACAATAAATGCAGTATGGGGATATCATTCTAATTTACTTGGAAATTTTCGGAGGTATGACATGCGTTTACGCGGAAGAAAAGGTATACGGGAAAATCTGGAGCAGCAGGAAGACCTGGTCGTTTTGGACCCCGGTCAATATAGAGGGAAATGGGCTTCATTATTTGGCAATGACCTTCCGATCCATGTTGAATTCGGCATGGGCAAAGGTCAATTCATAAGCCAGATGAGTTACAAGCATCAGAATGTGAATTTTATCGGAGTGGACATGTACGACGAGCTGATTCGCCGCGCTAGCGAGAAGGGGCGCAATGCTTGGGCTCAGGACGGTATCGATACGCCGCCGAATCTGAAGCTGGCGCTGTTTAATATCGAGAACGTCGAGCAGGTTTTTGAACCCGGCGAGATCGAACGTTTATATTTGAACTTCAGCGATCCGTGGCCAAAATCCAAGCATGCCCGCCGTCGGTTGACGCATCCTCGTTTTCTGGACAAGTATTCCCAAATCCTGAACGAGCGCGGGGAAATTCATTTCAAGACCGATTCGGTCACGCTGTTTGAGTTCTCTCTGAATGCATTTGCCGATTATGGCTTGCAAATGACGAATATTTCGCTGGATCTGCATCGCGACGGGCTGAACGAAGAGCACGTCATGACAGAATACGAGACGAAATTCGTCGGTCAAGGTATGCAGATTCATCGCTGCGAGGCTATTATCGGCGAGGAAGCACTTGCTTCCTACCAAAAGAATCGCCTTGAAAAATACGGTAAATAATGCCTTTACGTAGAGTCTTTTCTATGATAGCGTTTGCAACTATTATAATAGTAGGAAATCTATCAATTGCGATGACATGTTTACAGAAAACGGCGTAAAAAAAGGTGTGCTCCCTCTTTAGGAGTACACCTTTTCGTTTTCCAGCATGTCGATGATGCTGCGTGCGCTTTGCATCGGATGGAAGCGTTCGATGTCTCGCAAATTTTGCGCCCGTTGCTGTTGGATTACGTCATATTGATGAAGCAGTTTGTTCATCCAGTTTCCAATAACCTCCAGCGAGTGGATAGGCTCACCCAATCCCTGCGCCGTGAAGTACTGGCAGTTCTCTTCTTCCTGCCCCGGAAGTGGCTGATGGAACAGCATCGGGATTCCTTTGGCCAGGCCTTCGGTGCATGTCATGCCGCCAGGCTTCGTAACGAGCAGATCCGACACCTCCATGAGCTTGTCGATCTCGCGCGTAAAGCCCAAAATCCGGATGTTCGGATGCTGGAACCGAGGGTTGTTCCCCAGCCCCTCGCGTCCCTTGTCGTTATTGCCGAGGCAAAATATAATCTGGACTTCTTCGCGCCATCTGGTTAGGAATTCATGCACAACTTCGTCATTCATGATGCCCCAGCCTCCGCCCATCACAAGCACAGTGGGCATGTCGGACAGATTAAACCGTTCTCTGATTTCCTTCTTGCTCGGATGCGTCCAGAAGTCGGGATGGATTGGAATGCCGGTGACCTGAATTTTGGCTTGGGACACCCCGCGATTGAGCAGCTTTCGCTTCACTTCCGGCGTGGACACGAAATATCGGTCGACCTCGGGACTAATCCATGTATCGTGAGCATCATAATCGGTTATAACGGTACACAGAGGCACATCAATGCCCAGCCGCTTCAAACGCGAGATAACCGCACTTGGTATGAAGTGGGTACACACAATGATGTCGGGTTTGAGCTGCCTGACCACATTTTTGGTGCTTGTATAGAACATTCGGTGAAGTGCTAAAGCCGTAAAGCGGTTAAAGGACTTTTGATGGCGATACATGTACCCGACTAATCTCGGGCGAGTTGTGATCGTCTTTCTGTAGGCCGAAATGATCAGTGGAGCGATTTTAGGGTTCAAGAAGCTCCCGAGCTCGAGAACTTTGGTCTGTACGCTAGGCGATAACTGGCGCAGGCTGCTGGAGAGTGCATGAGCGGCCTGTGTATGGCCTGCACCGAACCCTTCAGATAACAGCAAGACTCTTTTTTTAGCCACTACTTTTCACCCGTTCTGCAGCGTTATTCTTTAACTTTAACATATCGACTTTGGGAAAAGAAATCAACCATTCCCCACTTGCGTTTAGGGGACTTTGGTCCTGGAAACGCAAGCTTTATTCGGCAAGATTCTCGCTGACGCCTTGCTACTTAAGGAGTTGGTCAGCGACGCGCATTTTGTAGAAAATCAGGGTCCGTGGTCTTTTGACTTGAGTAGGAGATGCCGCTACAATGATTCAAACGGACATCAAAAAGTTTATTAGAGAAAGAGCATGTAAAAAAACAAAAACTTTTTGGGTGTTTGTTGCGTTTATTTATTGGCGGACAAGTCAAAAAAGAAAAAATGGGCAGCCAAGAGAAATAAAAAGCAAGGAAACGGATGAAAATAAGAACTAAAGCCGTTTGAAACGAAGCTTGCTGGCAAACTGGATTGCAAGCTGAGCTCTTTTACGAAGTTTTTCCGTAAATTAGAGCATTCCACGGTTTTGACAAAAGATTCAAAAGTGTGGAAAATCGTGTATGACGTGCGAAGTTGCCCCGCGGCACCGAGGCTACAAGAAGGACAGACACAAGTCACAGGGTCATAGCAACAACAAAAAAAGCGAAAAACTTAGAGAGAAAAAAATAACAAACATTCTCGGGTTATAAAAAGGGGGTAACGGAGAATCATGACAGACGCCATCTTTATCGCGCTCCAACTATTCTTGGCCGCGGTGGGTGTGTACCAGTTCGTATTCTCTTTGTTTGGTCTGGTCAAAAGAAAAAAGAAACAACATTTCAAACCCAATAAATCATTTGCAGTGTTAGTTGCTGCGCACAACGAAGAGCAGGTTGTCGGTGCATTAATGGAGAACCTGAAACAGCTTGATTATCCGAAACATCTGTACGACGTATTTGTTATCTGCGACAATTGTACAGATCGTACAGCAGAGATCGTCCGTGCCCACGGGATGAACGCATGCGTGCGTACGAATCAGAATCTTCGAGGCAAAGGTTATGCCATCGAATGGATGCTGAAAGAGCTCTGGGCAATGCCGCGCCAGTATGATGCGGTCGTCATGTTTGACGCGGATAATCTGGCGGATCCGAATTTCCTGAACGAAATGAATAATGATCTTTGCTCTGGAGCAAGAGTTATCCAGGGATATATCGATACCAAGAACCCTGAGGATTCCTGGATCACTGCCTCTTATGGGGTGTCTTACTGGTATATCAACCGCTTGTGGCAGCTTTCCCGCAGCAATCTGAACATGGCGAACTTTCTCGGCGGTACGGGAATGTGCTTTGAGACCAATCTCCTGAAGGAGATCGGCTGGGGCGCAACCAGTCTGGTCGAGGATTTGGAGTTCACTATGCGCAGCGTTATGCGCGGTGTGTATCCGAAGTTCAACTATGACGCGAAAGTATTTGACGAAAAGCCGCTTACGTTTAAGGCTTCGGCCAGACAACGTCTGCGCTGGATGCAGGGTCATTTTACGGTTGCCCGCCGTTATTTCTTCCCGCTGCTGTGGCGTGCCATTAAAGAACGAAGCCTCGTGAAGCTGGACTTGGCATTGTACGGGGTCAACGTTTACATTGTGCTGTTGACTTTCTTGTTGACGGCCATCATCTGGGTTGACACCTCATTCTTCGATGGTCCGAATATCGCGAATCTATACGGTTACTTACCGCTGTGGCTGAGCTTTACGGCGATCGCGGCGAATGTGTTCACGTTCATGATAGCGATGATTCTGGAGAAGGTGAAGTACAAGAAGGTGTACTTGTATCTGGTGCTGTTCCCGATTTACCTGCTGTCGTGGTATCCTATCACGGTATATGCGTTCTTCACGCAGAACAACAAGCAGTGGAGCCATACGGAGCATACCCGGGTTGTGCGCCTTGAAGAAGTTCAAAGCAAACAAGGCTAATCCAATTTTTATTCCATCTGTGTTGACAGAAGATAGGATGACCTGTTATACTATCCTAGTCTGTTAAACAGAATATCTGATTGCAAGCAGAAGCGCCGCTTCTCACCTGACCGACATGTGTTGGCTGGTTTGATCACGAAATCAATGAATGGATTCAACTTCATTTGTGAGATGAGTATCAAATAGGGATGTCGGTGATTAACCCGTCATCCCTTTATTTTTTTTGCAAACAGGAACAACAAGTAATTTGGAGGTGGAGGACTATCAGTAAGGAACATATGATCAATGACGAGATTCGGGCCAAGGAAGTACGTTTGGTTGGTGCCGAAGGTGAACAAATCGGGATCAAGCCGATTCGTGAAGCACTGCAAATGGCAATTGATCTCAATCTGGATCTGGTGAACGTGGCCCCTCAGGCGAAACCGCCGGTATGCCGCATCATGGACTACGGTAAATTCCGCTATGAGCAGCAGAAGAAAGAGAAGGAAGCACGTAAGAACCAGAAAATTGTGGATATCAAAGAAGTATGGTTCCGAGCCAACATTGAGGAGCATGATTATCAAACCAAGCTTCGCAATGTCGTTAAGTTTTTGAAAGACGGCGATAAAGTGAAATGCTCTGTGCGTTTCCGTGGTCGTGAAATCACCCATGCTAGCATTGGTCAGAAGATTTTGGAGCGCGTGAAGGTGGAAGTGGCGGATCTCTGCGTCATTGAACGTCAACCGAAATTGGAAGGCCGCAGCATGATTATGATTTTGGCTCCAAAAGCCTAAGAGAAATTAGAGGAGGAAGTACTACAATGCCTAAAATGAAAACACATAGCAGCCTGAAAGGCCGCTTCAAAATTACTGGTACTGGTAAAGTTAAACGTTATAAAGCTTACAAAAACCACTTGCTTTCCCACAAATCCAAGCGTGCGAAGCGCGTATTGTCCAATAGCCCAGTTATGGCGCCTGGAGATGTTAAACGTTTGAAGCAAGGTCTGGCTAACTTGAAATAGTAAACAACAATTATTGGGAGGTCTTTTGATATGGCACGAGTTAAAGGCGGATTTGTCGTTCGTCGTCGACATAAAAAAGTATTGAAGCTTGCGAAAGGTTATTTCGGTTCCAAACACCGCATTTTTAAAACAGCTAACGAGCAGGTTATGAAATCCCTCGTTTATGCATACCGGGATCGTCGCAATACGAAACGTAATTTCCGTAAATTGTGGATCGTTCGTATCAACGCGGCTGCTCGTCAAAATGGTCTGTCTTACAGCAAATTGATGCATGGTCTGAAGCTTGCTGGCGTGGACATTAACCGTAAAATGCTGGCTGATTTGGCTGTTAATGATCTGAACGCGTTCAATTCTTTGGCTACTGTAGCTAAAGAAAAAGTGAACGCTTAATTATACGTGTATGAAGAAACCACCGTAATATTACGGCGGTTTTTTTATTTTGTGCTCCTGTCCGTCACACATAGGAATCGTAAGCTCTGTGCTCCGCATCGTGGAGCGGTTCACCGATCTTTAGTCGTAGTGAGGGCCATGAAACAAGCAAGGGAACTCCTTCCGGAATAGAATGACTTGTATATTACCTGAGGAGGGATCTTATGCACAAACCTGTCAGTAAGGCAAAGGTGAAATCATATGTGGGCAAACAGATCGTAGCGTATAAGAAAGACGGGACTATGGTGACAGGCAAGCTGGTACGTGTATCCGGCAACCGCCTTTTTGTGGAACAGGCAACTAAGGGTAAAAAGGTGAAAATCAAGGCGATTGTTCCGCTTGCATTGTTTGATCTGCTTGCGATAGGTACAGCTCCATTTGGGTTTGGTGGTTTTGGTCCAGGATTTGGTCCAGGCTTCGGTCCAGGGGTTGGTGGTTTTGGCCCGGGCTTCGGACCAGGCTTCGGCCCGGGCTTCTTCTGGTAATTAGAGGAACCAAATCTTTTCCAGCTCAAAACATCGACTGGGTTCGATGATTCTGGTTACCGTGTAGCCAAGCTTTCGGTAAAAGTTTAGGCCGGTATGGTTGCCAATGTCCACCATGACCTTGGCACGTTTGCATCCGCGGGATACAGCGAAACGTTCGGCATGTTCCATCAATCGGACACCCCACCGTTTTCGCTGTGCGGTGGATGCGACGGCCAGCATATCGATATACAGCAGTTCGCCGTGCATCATAAAGTGGACAAAGGCAATGATTTTATCGTTATCCTGAGGCGAAGCAACAAGGGTCACGCCGCGTCGTAATCGAGAGGGAATATCCTTACGGATGACGTCCAGCTCTTTTTTTGTCATATGGGAAAGCGGGACGAGTTGGGACTCAATGAGTTGTAGAATCATCGGATCATCCTGCTCCGGTTTTCGATAGCGGATCATCGTGTTGTTTCCTCCCTTCACCGCGATTAAGGATAGCTCCATTTATCATATGTAGCAGGGTTTAAGAGCGTGTTTTGCATTAAGGAAACGAAGGGATTGCTCCAGTTGTGAATGAAAACCTTTCATCGGAAGTAAAATAAATGTGTTGACTTCTGGAATGAATGAATCATATAATGTTTCTAAACATTTTAACGAATATATCCAATCGGCAATGATGAGGACGAAGTTTAAAGGGCTCTTTTGCTCAGAGAGTGGATGGATCAGCTGAAACCACCACCAAAACCCCTTTTATACGAGCTCACCTCGGAGCTGTTTCCCTGAAAGATGCTACGCAATGACTTTATCGCATTAAGTCGTAACAGCGTTTATTAGGGGGAATCGTCTTAGTCCACGTTACGGACTGCAGATATTGAAGAGCTGTGTTCATTATGTTCTTCATACCTGCTGAGGCTTTACACTGCGAAGTGTAGGGCAAACATGGGTGGTACCACGGAAGCTAAACCTTTCGTCCCTCACACGGAGATACTCCGGGTGTGGCGACGGAAGGTTTTTTTGTTGCTTGAATGAAGAGTGCCAATATTTGAGAGGAGGATGACTGATGAGCGCGCAAACTCCAGAAGTGCGGTCTACAGAACAATTACGAGAGAAATGGTTGAAGCCTGAAGTGATTACCGGATCGGAAATCTTGCTTCGGAGTCTTCTGCTCGAAGGTGTCGAATGCGTCTTCGGGTATCCGGGCGGAGCGGTCCTGTACATCTACGATGCCATGTATGGTTTTGAGGACTTTAATCACGTCTTGACCCGTCACGAACAAGGCGCCATTCATGCGGCTGACGGTTACGCTCGCGCAAGCGGCAAAGTCGGTGTGTGCATAGCGACTTCAGGACCGGGGGCAACGAACCTTGTGACCGGTATCGCAACAGCTTATATGGATTCCGTTCCGCTCGTTGTTATAACCGGTAACGTTGCAACAACCCTGATCGGTACGGACGCTTTCCAGGAAGCGGACATTACGGGCATCACGATGCCGATTACGAAACACAGCTATCTGGTAAGAGATGTAAAGGATCTGCCAAGGGTGATCCACGAAGCCTTCCATATCGCTTCAACCGGCCGCAAAGGTCCGGTGCTGATCGATATTCCGAAGGATGTATCCGCGGCAACGACGCTGTTCCAGCCGGAAGAACGAATTCAACTGAGAGGATATAATCCTCGGACGGTACCAAACAAACTTCAGTTGGATAAGCTGGCCCGCGCGATTGAGGAAGCTGAGCGTCCGATGATTATTGCTGGCGGCGGGGTGATTTACTCCGGAGCTCATGAAGGGCTGTACGAATTCGTGAACAAGTCGGGGATTCCGATCACGACAACGCTCCTCGGTCTGGGTGCTTTCCCGAGCGGTCATGACTTGTGGACAGGAATGCCGGGCATGCACGGAACCTACACATCGAACCATGGTATTCAGCAGTCGGACCTGCTGATCAACATCGGGGCAAGATTCGATGACAGGGTTACAGGTAAGCTCAACGGATTTGCGCCACATGCGAAGATTGTTCATATCGACATCGATCCGGCTGAGATCGGCAAGAACGTCCCAACCGATATCCCGATTGTCGGAGACGTGAAGACCGTGTTTGAGATGCTGAATCCGCTCGTTCCATACGCAGCGAAAGCAGATGCTTGGAGAGATCAGATTAGAAAATGGAAAGCTGAATACCCATACCGTTACGTCGATTCGGATACGGTGCTGAAGCCGCAATGGGTTATCGAAATGCTGAACGACACCACGAAGGGTGAAGCGATTGTAACGACTGACGTTGGTCAGCACCAAATGTGGTCCGCTCAGTATTACAAGTTCAACCAGCCGCGTTCCTGGATCACCTCCGGCGGTCTCGGAACGATGGGATTCGGATTCCCGTCCGCGATTGGTGCCCAGATGGCGCATCCGGATCGCCTGGTCATTTCGATCAACGGGGATGGCGGTATGCAGATGTGTTCGCAAGAACTTGCCATCTGTGCCATCAACAACATTCCGGTAAAAATCGTTGTTATCAACAACCAGGTGCTCGGCATGGTTCGTCAATGGCAGGAGCTGATTTACGATAACCGTTACAGCCACATCGATCTGGCAGGCAGCCCTGATTTCGTCAAGCTGGCTGAAGCCTACGGTGTCAAAGGACTTCGTGCCACTACGAAAGAAGAAGCACAGCGTGCTTGGGCCGAAGCGATGGAAACACCGGGACCCGTCCTCGTTGAATTCGTTGTAGAGAAAGGCGAGAACGTGTATCCGATGGTGACGCAAGGGTCGACAATCGATCAAATGCTGATGGGGGATGCGTAAGATGAGTACAAAACATACCATTGCCGTACTAGTGAACGACCAGCCGGGTGTCCTGCAGCGCGTATCGGGGTTATTCGGACGCAGGGGCTTTAACATCGAGAGTATTACCGTGGGACAGTCGGAGGAATCCGGTTTGTCCCGGATGGTTATCGTAACCACCGGTGATGAAACAACGCTGGAGCAGGTGGAGAAGCAGCTTTACAAGCTGATCGATGTCATTAAAGTTATCAACCTGAGCTCGAAACCGATGGTAGCCAGAGAGCTCGCCCTGATTAAAGTAAAAGCCGAGCCATCGGCCAGACCGGAAATTATGGGCGTTGTCGAGACTTTCCGTGCATCCGTCGTGGATATCGGGACAGCAAACCTGATGGTTCAGGTGGTTGGCGATACCGTCAAAATCGATGCTATGATCGAGCTGCTTAAGCCGTATGGCATCCAGGAGCTTTCCCGTACCGGGGTTACCGCGATGATTCGCGGTAATGCGTAATGATTTTACGTTTTTCTTTTATCCGGATGACAAAGTTATTGCAATATAAGCGTTAGACACCTGCATGACATGAGCGGGTGTCTCAGCAGATCGGAAAAGGGATCGGTCTATTGAGATACCCGCTCATCATGAAGGGTCTTTAAAATCAAAGGAGGACTTATACAAATGGCAATTACTACTTATTATGAACAAGATGCAGAACTCAGCGTGTTGAAAGACAAAACGATCGCGGTTATCGGTTATGGAAGCCAAGGTCATGCGCAAGCGCAAAACCTGCGCGACAGCGGACTTCAGGTTGTCATTGGCCTTCGTGAAGGTAAGTCGTTTGACAAAGCGAAAAACGATGGTTTCGAAGTACTTCCTGTAGCCGAAGCCGTTAGCCGTGCAGATGTAGTACAAATCCTGATGCCGGACGAAACGCAAGCAGCGGTGTACAAGAACGATATCGAGCCAAACCTGAAAAAAGGCGCGGCACTGATGTTCTCCCACGGTTTCAACGTTCATTTTGGTCAAATCGTAGCTCCTAAAGACAACGACGTCCTTCTGGTTGCACCTAAATCCCCGGGCCACATGGTTCGTCGTACGTATGTTGAAGGCTTTGGCGTACCTGGATTGATCGCAATCGAGAAAGATGCAACTGGACAAGCTAAGGCGATCGGTCTTGCTTATGCCAAAGGTATTGGTTGTACTCGTGCAGGCGTTATCGAAACTTCCTTCCGCGAAGAAACCGAAACAGACTTGTTTGGTGAGCAAGCGGTATTGTGCGGCGGTGTATCCGCATTGGTTAAAGCCGGTTTCGAAACGTTGACTGAAGCTGGATACGCTCCGGAAATGGCATACTTCGAGTGTCTGCATGAACTGAAACTGATCGTAGACATGATCTATGAGGGTGGTCTTGCAAGCATGCGCGACTCCATCAGTAACACGGCGGAGTACGGCGATTATGTAACAGGCCCGCGTGTGGTGACCGAAGATACGAAGAAGGCAATGAAAGAAGTCCTTTCCGATATTCAACAAGGTAAATTCGCTCGCGACTTTATTCTTGAGAACCAATCGGGACGCGCGTTCCTGACCGCTACCCGCCGCAACGAGTCCGAGCATCCGATTGAAGTGGTTGGTGCCGAGCTTCGTGAAATGATGCATTGGATCAAGAAATAAGAATATATAGAATTCATAAGGAATTCTTCCGGGTATAGAGCAGTCAAGCATGAGATGGATGATGCTGCTGCACGGGACCCGTTAGATTAAGCAGCCGGCGGCAGGGGATTAAGTCAACCTGCCGCCGGATGTTTACGTCAAGCGATAAACTTCAAGGAGGTGCCGACATGCGAAAGATTTATGTCTTTGATACAACGCTGAGAGATGGAGAACAATCTCCTGGCGTGAATTTGAACACTCGGGAAAAGGTGGAAATTGCCCTTCAACTTGAAAAGTTGAAAATCGACCGCATGGAAGCAGGGTTTCCAGCGGCGTCACCCGGTGACCTTGCTGCTGTGAACGCAGTGGCACGCGCGGTTAAGGACGTCACGGTCATTGGATTGTCACGCTCCAGAGAGAGTGACATCGATGCGGTTCGCGAAGCGCTTCAGGGAGCACAGGATCCTTGCATTCATGTGTTCCTGGCCACTTCCCCGATTCACCGCAAGTTTAAGCTGCGGATGGAGAAGCAGCAGGTGCTGGAAACGGCGCAGGCCTCGATCCGTTATGCAAAGAAATACTTTTCCAAAGTGGAGTTTTCCCTGGAGGATGCCGGCCGGACGGAGCTGGATTTCATGGCCGAGGTTGTCGGCATGGCTGTGCGCGAAGGAGCCAATGTCGTGAACATTCCGGATACCGTGGGTTATTTGAATCCTTCGGAGTACGGGGCCATCTTCAAATACTTGAAGGAAAATGTTCCGGACATCGAGAAGGTGCAGCTGAGCGCGCATTGCCATAACGATCTGGGCATGGCGACGGCGAACACCCTTGCCGCCATTCTGAACGGGGCCGATCAGATCGAAGGAACGATCAACGGAATCGGTGAACGTGCAGGTAACACCGCGATTGAGGAAATTGCGATGGCGCTGGAGACGCGTTCCGAGTTTTTCGGAGCGAAGACGGGGCTGGTACTGACGGAAATCGCCCGCACGAGCCGCCTTGTAAGCAAGCTGACCGGTATGGTTGTACCGGGCAACAAAGCGATTGTCGGCGCGAACGCATTCGCTCATGAATCGGGCATTCATCAGGACGGCATGCTGAAAGAGAAGACGACCTACGAAATTATGACGCCGGAGTCCATCGGGCTCAAAGAAAGCAAGCTGGTGTTAGGCAAACACTCCGGCCGCCATGCTTTCCGGGAGAAGCTGCTGGATCTGGGTTATGAGCTGAGCGAAGAACAGGTGAATGATGCATTCGCCAAATTCAAAGTGCTGGCCGACAAGAAGAAGGAAGTATCCGATGAGGATCTGCTGGCTCTGCTGGAAGAGAAACTGATCGATACGCCGGAAGTGTTCAAGCTGGAAACAATCTTTGTTGCTTACGGCAATGAATCTACGCCGACGGCGCGGGTTCGTATTGCGACTGCGGAGCAGACGATTGAGGGAGAGGCCGAAGGCAACGGTTCCGTGGACGCGATCTATAACGCGATCGACAAGGTGACCGGAGAAGAGGTTACGCTTGCGGATTATTCCATCAAGTCGGTTACGCATGGCAAGGATGCTCAAGGCGAGGTGCATGTGGTGCTGTCGCAGAACGACGTGGCAGCACAAGGCCGCGGCTTGAGCACGGACATTTTGGAGGCGAGTGCACGAGCTTACGTGGATGCGGTTAACGTCCTGATCGAGAAACGCAAAACGTTCAGCCAGCGCGAGCGCGCTACGCTGTAATCCATACTTGGCGTGATGGGAGCTCTGATCGCAGTGTGAGCGCTGAAGGAGCATACCATGAAAAAGAGGGGCCGCTGTTAAAGCGGCTCCTCTTTTAATTGTTTTATTAAACTGTTGGCCAGACGTGTAATGCTGGTATCAAAACACTTGCACCGAGCTCTTAACGCCTCATTGCAGTGCGCCGATACCGGCTTGATGCAGCTGATCAACGAGATAAGACAGCGTTTCGGGCATCGAAGCGAAAAGCCCAATCTTACCAGGCGTAGGCCTGCGGAGCCGCGCCGCCCGGACCCGGGAAGATTTCATCCAGACGTTTCATCACGGCTTCATCGAGTTCAATCTCAAGCGAGCGCAGGGAGCTTTCGAATTGCTCCAGCGTGCGCGGTCCGATAATCGGCCCCGTAACCGACGGGTTCTTAAGTACCCAGGCAAGGGCGACATTGTCCTGCGGTTCGCCCAGCTCCTGGCAGAGTGCCGCGAACTGTTCCAGCTGCGAGCGATGCTTCTCCACGCGTTCCGCATTGCCTCCGCTGCGTGTGCCTTCTATTTTCTTAAGCGCATTGCGTCCCAGCAGTCCACCGTCCAGCGGGCTCCATGGAATGACGCCGAGTCCGAGCTTTTGTGAAGCGGGAAGCACTTCGAGTTCCGGCAATCGACAAGTTAGACTGTATTTATGCTGCTCGGAAACCAAGCCAAGGAAGTGCCGGCTCTGAGCTGCGGCTTGTGCAACCGCAATCTGCCAGCCCGCAAAGTTGCTGGATCCGACATATCCGATTTTTCCTTGATGAACCGCAACCTCAAAAGCTCCCCATAGCTCGTCCCATGTGACAGAGGGATCCACGTGATGCATTTGGTACAGCTCGATATGATCTGTTTGCAGACGCTTTAGCGATGCTTCCAGATGACGGCGCAGTTTATAGCTTGATAGTCCGGCTTCGTTGTTGGGGCCATCGAGAGGATCACTCATGGAGCCGTAGAATTTGGTAGCCAGAACGACTTTCTCGCGGCGGCCCCCGCCTTGATTAAACCAGCGTCCGATAATGGTTTCAGTCAGCCCGGAGTTCTCGCCCCAGCCGTAGACATTGGCCGTGTCGAAGAAGTTGACGCCGGCGTCAAGCGCTGCATCCATGATGCGGAAGGCTTCCTTTTCATCCGTGGCAGGACCGAAATTCATCGTCCCCAGACATAAACGACTTACTTTCATACCGGATTTACCTAGAGCAGTGTACTGCATAATCAATGATCACTCCTTGGTCGTTTAGGGTATAAGACAAATTCACCCCTATTGTAGCGTATTGGCAGAAAAATGTAACTAACGGCGTGGGGTAACGTTAATTATAATGATGACTGTTTCAAGAGGGGAGCTAAGATGGATCGAACCATTTTTTTTAGAAAATTTTTATTGTATGCTTTATTGACCTTAACACTGTTGATTAGCGCTTGTACTCCGGCACAACTCCAAAACACAAGTTTTGTTGATTCCGCCGGGCCCATCACAAAGCCGCCGGACCTTCAGTCCATATCGTTATCGGAAAATAACAAACAGATCATTCGGGAAACCTTTGACTCCGTGAAAGAACTTCAAGACAAACTCCAGAATTATTCAGGTTCTACTTGGGTTTTAGAGAATGAAGACGTGAAAATATCGCTGGGCGAATATGTATTTGCCAAGAAAAATAGAGAATTAATTTATGTCCTGAATCAACCTAAAGAGTTGCCCTCCGATGCCGCATTGCTGCAGGATATGGTTACTACACAGCTAATGGTTAACTATGCCAAACAGTCGGGTGTTATCGTATCTTCTGAAGAAGTCAGAAAAGCCATCGATTTTCAGAAAACAGCGCTGGATGAAGCTGACCCGAATAACGAGCATGACCAGTTGATTCGTTATATCATGGAGAACCGTATCCGCATTTCGGGTAAAACGGAAGAAGATTTTTGGAACAGTGATGAGCTATATGAAGCCTATGAAACCTCGCTCTACAACAGCAAATTCATCCAGAGCATCTTGTCGGACGAGAGTATGAAGGGCATGGACAGTTATTACGAGCTTCAGGAAAGACTGTTCAACGATTACCAGAAGAAGCACCCCATTCAGGTACCTGATCTTCACGAGTTGTTCCAACAAGCCGACTTGTAATATTCCTTCTCTCTTCCTGGAGTTCGCCCAAAGGCAGAAGCGGGAGATGGGTGGAGGATGAAAAGTAGTAGCAGGAGAACGTGGTAATTTCAAGAGCCGCCCCATGCTTTATGCATAGGGCGGCTCTTACGACCTCCCACCACCCTTGTGGTCAGGGAGATATGCTCATCTCCAGTGGCCTGCTAATCCGTTAGCTTCGAAACAGCGGAGAGGACGAATCGATTCCGGAAAAGCGAAGCGGTCGCCTTTGGAGCCGAATTTCAACCCCTAAAATACAATCCAGAAATTCGACGACAACAGCGATTGGAGGAACGATACGTACTCGGAGCCTCCCAGATTAAGTCTTCTAAGTCTTGCAAAAACCGCTCTCGCATAAAGCACCTAATGGCGTGGGGGAACGTGAATTTTAAAGAAGCAAGAAGCATGAGTAAAGGCAAGTGGTAGGAACAAGAAACACGCAGCAAAAGGAAAGCCTAGGAGTAACCAAGTCCCTCCAAGATGCGCCCCATGCTTTATGCATAGGGCGGCTCTTCTACCTCCCACCACCCTTGTGGTCAGGGAGATGTGCTCTTCTCCGGAGGCACGCCAATCCATTAACTTCAAAGCAGCGGAGAGGACGAATCGATTCCGGAAAAGCGAAGCGGTCGCCTTTGGAGCCGAATTTCAACCCCTAAAATACAATCCAGAAATTCGGCGACAACAGCGATTGGAGGAACGATACGTACTCGGAGCCCCCACACCAGGCCTGACCACGAAGCAACGGCCATCAGAAACCTCTCCTCATGACTTTCGCTCACGACTTTCGCTCATGACCTTCTCTCATAGCCTTCTCTCAGGACTTCCCCCGAGGAACTCCCCGAAAGCAGCTCCAGCTCAAAAGCGCTCCACCACCAAAGCGCATCTCTCTGATCACATTCCCCCTACTTATAGGCAAAACGAATTAAGTTCATAGTTTCTATATCTTGGTCAATCGAGGGGAAAGTATGTTACAACAGTAACTAGATGATTAAATACGACCAGTGTATATATAAATAAGGAGTGACGAAGAATGGCAGAAACGAAAAAAATCGCGGTAATTGCCGGAGACGGCATCGGCCCTGAAGTAGTGGCGGAAGCGGAGAAGATCATTAAACGTACCGAAGAGGTGTTCGGATATTCATTTACGACGGAACACGCGCTGTTTGGCGGTATTGCCATTGATGAGAAAGGGACGCCGCTGCCAGAAGAAACGCTGAATGTATGTAAAAGTGCTGATGCTGTATTGCTGGGTGCGGTGGGCGGACCGAAATGGGACAACAATTCGAAGGAGCTTCGTCCGGAAACCGGATTGCTTGGCATCCGTAAAGAGCTTGGCTTGTTCTCCAACCTGCGTCCGGCTGTCATTTTCGACTGCTTGAAAGATGCGTCCACATTGAAGCCTGAAGTTCTCGAAGGTACCGACTTGATGGTCGTTCGTGAGCTGACAGGAGGCATATACTTCGGCGAGAAGTTCAGACGCGAAGGTGCTGGTGGGGAAGAAGCGGTAGATACCTGTGTATACAACACGGCGGAGGTAGAGCGCATCGTTCATCAAGCCTTCGAGATTGCACAGAAGCGCCGGAAGAAGCTGGCTTCTGTTGATAAAGCGAACGTGCTGGAAACGTCCCGCTTGTGGCGTGAAACCGTAAACCGCATCGCTCCTGAATATCCGGATGTGGAGCTGGAGCATGTGCTGGTAGACAATTGCGCGATGCAGTTGCTGCGTCGTCCGTCCAGCTTTGACGTGATCGTAACCGAGAACATGTTCGGCGATATTCTAAGCGATGAAGCAGCGATGCTGACAGGTTCCATCGGTATGCTGGCATCCGCATCCATGGGTGAAGGAGCTTTCGGTCTGTACGAGCCGGTACACGGTTCGGCACCGGACATTGCCGGTCAAGGCTTGGCAAACCCAATTGCAACGATTCTTTCCGTCGCGCTGATGTACCGCCTCACGTTCGGCTACGAGGATGCGGCAGACGCAATTGAACGTGCTGTTGCCGAGGTGCTTGATGCCGGACATCGGACAGCTGACATTGCCGTGGATAAGAGCAAGGCGCTCAGCACGACAGAAATGGGCGATTTGATCGCCGCGGCTATCCGTTAATAGAAGAAGCATTCGTTCAAAGAAACTCCTTATTTATAATAATTATAATAAAGTAACCTTTACAATCTTGACTTTGATTAGCCTCAATGATAACATTTCTATTAAATGTTCATAGGAACATAGCATGTAGAAAATACTCGTATTTTCTTACATATGTTAAGGAGGAATTCAATCATGGCAGAACGTTTGGTTGGTAAAGCGGCTCCTGATTTTACAATGGAAACTGTATCAGGAGACGGTAAAGATTTTGGTAAAGTAAGCCTGTCCGACTACCGCGGCAAATGGCTCGTATTCTTCTTCTATCCGCTTGATTTCACTTTTGTATGTCCAACTGAAATCACGGCTCTCAGCGATGCTTACGATCAGTTCAAAGCATTGGATACTGAAATTCTGGGTGTAAGTGTTGACTCTATCCACAGCCACAAAGCTTGGATCAACACAGCTAAAGAAGCTAATGGTCTGGGAGCATTGAACTTCCCACTGGCTTCCGACATCACCAAAAATGTAGCAAGAGACTATGGTGTTCTGATCGAAGAAGAAGGCGTTGCTCTGCGCGGCTTGTACATCATCGATCCAGAAGGCGAATTGAAATATCAAGTTGTTAACCATAACGACGTAGGCCGCAGTGTAGAAGAAACGCTTCGCGTTCTCCAAGCACTTCAATCCGGCGGATTGTGCGCGATGAACTGGAAACCAGGCGACAGCAACCTGTAATTCCATTTCGTTAAAGTTAAGGCAACCCTCATTATCTGACATTATGTGCAGGTAATGGGGGTTTTTTCACCTCTGTTTTTATTGGATGAAATCGGGGAAGACTCTTGTTTAGAGAACCGCTCTTGCGTTGATATATAATAAATATATAGGCTTACAGACTTAAGCATAGGGAATCGTGCCTAAATTTTTAATCGAGGTTTTTTTCATGAAGGAATTAGCGGGAGTGAAAGCGAATACAATATTTTGAAACGGTTGAGAATCCACAAAAGGAGGGTGAACGATATGAGTTTTTGCTGTGGGGCTAGTATGATGGGTACAAAGGGTACACTGAAGCATTATCGCACTCAAGTACATAATGTTCCCCTGCTGTCTTGTCCGGTCTGCCATCGCGTCGAAGTACACCATCGGGTTGAGAATGAGTATGAAATATTAGCCGAATATGCCCATGGTGACGGAGCATCCCAGGTGGATTTTCAGGATTATGTGATGGAAGATGAGGACGCGATTTTTGAGAATGTTGTCAACCGGGAGTCGGAGGATCCGCTAACGGTGGTTCAGAGTCAGATTGATATGTCGTTAGATCTCCTGGTGGTTGCCAAATGGATGGAGGATGAGAAGTGGCAGGGCGAACTGAAAAGACGACTTGCCGTGATGAGTCAGCGCAGGCTCCGGCTCCAGAAGCAACCTTAACAGGAATTAATAAAGCCTCGTGAATATTCGGGGCTTTTTTAATGTTTCAAATGGAATCAAAGGGGGTAATATTTATTTTAGTTGTTTGGGAATAGGGGTTAGATACAATACATAAACAGAAATACATAAGAACTAAGGATGGTATTTTTATGCAATTTCCCATTTTTCGACAGGATTTCTGATTGACGTTTCTTTGTCTCGATGACTATCATGGAAGGAAGCAGATTCGGGCTGCTTCTGATTCAAAGGCGGACAAGCTGATTATTGCAAGGTTTTTTGTCGGTTTGGTGAGTTCAACTTTTCAAGAAAAGGGGGAGCCATCTTGTTGAGTCAAATCCGTGAATCTGAGCTGCAGGCTATTCGTTCTTTTCATTCCAGCCAGCTTATTAGGAACAAGTATGAGAACATACTGGAGAATCTCGACAGCGGGATCATCCTCTTTGATAGTGACGGTGTGTTGGCATTTGTTAATGTACAGATGGCAAAATTATTAGGTGTATCCCGTAAATCGCTGACTGGCTGTACGCTGACCCAACTATTGCGTCATCCCCAGCTCTCCAGATTCAAGAAGAGAAAAATACTTCGCATTTTCCGGGAAACGGTATTCCATCGCAAGAGATTTCATGAACTGGTTGATGAATATGGCAGATCGTGGTTGATCACCATGACTTATGGCGATCAGATGGAAGGCGATTTTCTGATCAGCGTGAAGGATGTATCTGACTTCAAACGAATTGAGCAAACCGCTTATCAGAACGATAAGCTGGCCATGCTGGGAAAGATCTCGGCATCCATTGCCCATGAGATACGGAACCCGCTGACCTCCATCCGTGGCTTCATCCAACTGCTTCGTCCACATCTCGTAAGCTTAGGTAAGGACGAATATGCCAGAATTATCCTTACGGAGATCGATCGTGCGAATGATATTATATATGAGTTTCTAAATTCCTCCAAACCCTCTGCTCCAGAAACCAAGATTGTGTCCGTATCCTCTTTATTGAAGGAAGTCGTTCTACTAACTGAAAGTGAAGCCTTAATGAAGGGATGCCAGATTATTCTGCACACTGATAAGACCCCACCTGCGTTTATTTCCGTGGATGTGAAGCAGATCAAACAGGTGATTCTGAATATTATTAAAAATGCCTTGGATGCGATTAATGAGCATCATGATGAGAATATCACCGGAGTGATTGATATTTCCGCCCGCGATACGGGGAAACATATCAACATCTGCATTTCGGATAACGGTGGCGGCATGGATCAGAATACATTGAACCATCTGTTCAATCCATTCTTCACAACGAAAGAGAGCGGAACGGGGCTGGGATTATCCGTGAGTTACAGTATTATTAGAAATCATGGTGGCTCGATTGCCGTGGATAGTCAGGTTGGTAGCGGGACGGAGTTTGTGATTACATTTCCTAAATTGGACGTTTCGGAAGTATAAGAATGTACGATTCATGCCTGAAATAAATACGAGAGCAGCTGTTCCGATGGAATGGCTTTTTCTTTTTTAGGAGGAGAAGATCGCATGAAGTGGACATTACAAGGCAGCTTATCATCCGGGCAGGTGCATACCGATGCTATCATCATTCCCGTAACGAAAAAACAAACGGCGGAAGGCGGTGTTTCCGAGGCCTGGGATCCACTGCTCAAACCGTTGGCCGAGAGTCGGTTATTTGACGGAACTCCCAATCGGTCATTCGTATGGACGGAGAACATCGAAGGTGAATCACGCCTGTTAATATGGCTGGGCCGCCCCGAAGGAATCTTGACATCCGAGCAGCTGCGGCTGCTTGCAGCACAAGCGGGGAAAGCCGCCGTGAAATCGGGTGTACGCAGTGCTGCCATTCAAATTCCGAATACGATGGTCAACTTCACTGCCGAACAGACTCCCCAAGATGCTGCTCAGGCTTTAACTGAAGGTTTTATCCTCGGAAGCTATCGGAAACCTCATTATAAGCGTGATGCTGCCGAACAAACGAATTTAGAAGAAATCCTCTATTATATAGAAGAAGATATGGATGCGGAATTTGAAGCTGGGTGGACGAAGGGGATGTCATTAGGCGCAGCGATTGGAGAAGCGACCTGTCTGGCACGGGATTTAACGAACCTGCCCGGCAATATGCTGTTGCCGGAAGACTTGGCCCAGAAGGCACTTCAGGTTGCAAAACGGAACGGTTTTGAAGCACAGGTACTGGACGAGGAAGGACTTGTCGAGAAGGGCATGGGCGGCCTTCTGGCCGTAGGTAAAGGCAGCATACATCCACCGCGCATGATTGCGCTCCGTTATCAGGGACGGGAGACGTGGGAGGATGTGATCGGCCTTGTTGGTAAGGGGGTTACGTTTGATACCGGTGGTGTATCGCTGAAGAGGGCATCCGGGATGGAGGATATGATCAGCGACATGGGCGGGGCGGCTACCGTACTGGGCGTTATGGAAGCGCTCGGACGGATTCGTCCCAGGGTAAATGTAGTGATGGTGATTCCGTCAGCGGAAAATGTAATGAGCGGTAGTGCCTTTAAACCCGGCGATATTGTCACGACGCTGAGCGGTCGCACCATCGAAGTATTGAATACGGATGCTGAGGGACGTATTGTGCTTGCGGACGGAGTAACTTATGCCAAGCAGCTCGGGGCTTCGCGTTTGATTGATGTGGCCACATTGACAGGTGCTGTCGTTTCGGCTCTTGGGGATATAGCCACTGGGGCCGTAACTAATGATGAGACCTTTTTGGAAGAGCTTATTACCTCATCTCGGAGGGCCGGCGAAAAAATATGGCCGCTTCCATCCTATCCGGAGTTTTGGGATAAATTGAAGAGTGAGGTGGCGGATTTACGCAATCAGACGGGCCGAGAAGGCGGGACGATAACGGGTGGTCTTTTTGTAGGGACATTTGCTGATGGGCTGCCCTGGGTGCATTTTGACATAGCAGGTACGGCTTACTTATCCAAGGAGCGGGGCGTGGATCCCAAAGGGGCAACCGGTGTGCTCGTTCGCACCATCACCGACTGGATTCTTAAGCAGGTCCAGGTCGTCATGGATTGAATCGCTTGCTATGAAATGAAGATGTCAGTGGGAGTCCCATATCCCTTAGAAAAACGTCCGTCTTTCGGACGTTTTTGCTTTACTTTTCAACCGGCATTCAAGTATGATGAAGAGAAAAATTGCCGAGAGGAGTTTAGCTTAGAATGATTAAGAGTAGTCAGACAAAGATTGTAGACTGTACCATTCGCGATGGCGGACTGGTCAATAATTGGGATTTTAGTGTGGAATTCGTACAAAATTTATATGCGGGCCTGAATGAGGCTGGCGTGGACTATATGGAAATCGGTTATAAAAATTCGCCTAAACTGCTGAAAGGCGCTGATCAGGCGGGCCCTTGGCGTTTTCTGGATGATGACTTCCTCAGAGAAGTGATTCCTCATAAAGGCAAGACCAAACTGTCCGCCCTTGTAGATATCGGCCGTGTGGATGAAGACGATATTTTGCCACGCGAGGAAAGCTTGTTGGATCTCATCCGTGTCGCTTGTTACATCAAAGACGTGGATAAGGCGCTTGCGCTGGTTCAGACCTTCCACGATCGTGGTTACGAGACTACGCTGAACATTATGGCTCTCTCCAACGTGATGGAGAACGAGCTGCTGGAAGCTTTTGAGCTGATCAAGGAGAGCGTCGTGGATGTGGTCTACATCGTCGATTCTTACGGAAGCCTTGATCATAAAGATATGGAATACCTTGTAAATAAGTTCAAGACCCATCTGCCGAACAAACGTCTGGGCGTTCATACCCATAACAACATGCAGATGGCGTTCTCCAACACGCTGGTCGCTGCAGATCTTGGCGTTGAGCTTCTGGATGCATCCGTGTACGGGATGGGACGTGCGGCCGGCAACTGCCCGACCGAGCTTCTGGTTACCCATCTGAAAGGCACGAAGTATGAACTGCGTCCGGTACTGGATATTATCGAGCGCTACATGATCCCTCTTCGCGAAAAAGAAGAGTGGGGTTATATTATGCCTTACATGATTACAGGCACCTTGGACGAACATCCGCGCTCCGCCATGGCACTCCGTGCTTCGGAGGATAAAGACAAAATTGTGGATTTTTATGATAAATTAACGACACCGGAAGTGACCTTCGACAAAAAATAGGCAAGGTGCTTTCACAGCCCTCATATCAGGTCAAGGTAAAGCAGCATCCTTCCCTCCCGGGAAGGATGCTGTTTGCTTTAATATACGGGCGATCCATTTTCCATAAAATACATGTTGAAATTATATGTTCGACATGGTATATTTATTTTTGTCTTCAAAAGACGCCATCTTCATTATCGGGACGTAGCTCAGCTTGGTAGAGCACCTGGTTTGGGACCAGGGGGTCGCATGTTCAAATCGTGTCGTCCCGATTCGCTTATGAATTAGGGCCTCGCAAAAGTAATCGAAATATGCTCCGAAGCATAGCGTCACTTTTGTAGGTATATGTGCGGGTGTAGTTCAATGGTAGAACTCCAGCCTTCCAAGCTGGTAGCGTGGGTTCGATTCCCATCACCCGCTTATAGTTAGAACGAAAACCCTTGGTGACAAGGGTTTTTTGTTTGCGGAAATCCGAATTTACGAACTTTCGATTTCCCGTTCGATTCCTATAACAAGCACCATACATACAAAAAAGTCCTTGAAAGAACAAGGGCTTTTTTTGCTGTAACGATGCGCTTATCTAACCGAAGCTTGATGGGCTGCCGGTAGAGCGCTGCCAATGCCCCCGCATGAAGGGCTAGCGACTTAATATGCTGCAAAAGTACAGTTTTTTACCGCGTTGGCGGGGAATTTCGGGAGAATTCTAACGATTGCTTTGTCATAAAAAGGGTGGTACACTCTCATTAAACAGTGTTTAAAACGATGTTTAATAAATTGTTTGCATCAGGATAGATAGGGAGGGGTTCGATGGCATCGCCAGACCACAGCAATGACACCAAAGAGAAGATTTTGCAGACGACACTAGACGTAATCAAGCGGGAAGGATTCGACAGTGTTACGATTCGCAAGATTGCTTCCCGTTCCGACGCCAACATCGCGCTTGTCAACTACTATTTTGGCTCGAAAGACAAGCTGATCAACGAGGCGATCAAGGGATTGCTGATCGGCTTCCGGGATACCTTCGATGTGCTCGATCACGTGTCTGTGCCACCGAAGGAGCGATTGAAATTATTTTTAACCCGTTACGTTCAGGTCATTCAGCAATATCCGGAGCTGGTGCTGCACACGATAGCGGCCGGCTCGGCGATGTTCGCGTCCCAACATGAGTATGGGGAATTTTTGCAAGCAACTGGATTTCATAAGCTTCAAAAGGTGTTTACAGAGATCACGGGGGAGGAACGGCCGGACTCGTTAATGATGATGGTTACGCAAATTTTCGGCGCCATTTTTCTCCCTGCATTAATGAAGCCGCTGCTCGAATCCGGAGCTGGAGTCAAGCCTGCTCCCATCGACCGGCAAATCGATTTTTTGTTTGAGCGCTATTTTCCTGAATATGGAGAAGCAAAGGAGCGAGGAAAATGAAATTTCTAAGAGATTATTGGCAGGATCTGGGCATCGTTGTCGCCTTCTTTGTATGCATTGGATTGTTGGTCAATGGGAGTCTCATGCCGGAAATCGAAATCATTTTATGGCTCAGCTTTGTGGCGATATTGGTGCATCAATTCGAAGAATATCGGTGGCCGGGGTATTTCGGAGGGCTGTTTAACGGCGTCATTTTTCGAAGCGAGCATCCGGAACGCTATCCGCTGAATACGCAGTCTGCTATGATCATCAACCTCGGCATCGCTTATCTGTTTTACCTTCTTCCCGTGTTTGTCCCGCATCTCATCTGGCTTGGTCTTGCCCCCGTATTCATGGGCTTTTTCCAATTTATTTGGCACGGCATATTTGCCAACATCAAAGCAAAAACGATATACTATCCCGGCTTGGGCGCCGTCTGCTGTTTCATTTTCCGATCGGCGGCTGGTATATCTATCATATCGTTAGTTACAATCTGGCAAGTGCGTGGGATTGGATTTTGGGCTCGGTTTATTTTGTTATCGCCGCGTATATCTTCATCATCAAGGGGAATATGTGGCTGAAGGATGAACACTCGCCGTATTCGTTTTCTCCGAAGCAGCTAGGCCCTTATAACGTGTCTCCGAACACGGTATGGGTCGACGACGAAATATAGGAGCGACATTAGCCCTCGCAAAGATCTGGTCATCCAGACGGTTGACGGCAGTGTTGACCGACACGGGCGAGATGAGTTTACCCCTTTTACAAGCGCAGAATATCTGTTATAATGACCATAATTTCATTCCAAGAATGCGAGGTAACCTAGTCCAATGAAGTAAGACACCCTTTTCTCTAAACAACTGCATGTGGTTTGCAGGCGTTTCTCTACGGCGGTAGAGGAGAGATTTGGTGTGTCTGAACAATGTGACTGGGGTGCCTCTTTTTGTTATGTTGAAATGGTACTCTAATGAAATACAATCACATCCATGGAACGGATTTGCAGCTTCCGCTAACGGCGAGGTTATTGAGCTTCATTTCAATAGCAGTCAAGGCTGGACTGGAATGAACAGCCGAAGTTAGTGTCGGTCGTGCAAATTCGTCCCGTTAATTCAGACCAGACCCATATCTCTCTTTATAACATCCGCCGCAGGCCATCGCTTGCGGTTTTTTAGTTTTTTCAAAGAGAGAGGATGAGACGATATGACTATGATTCTAAAAGCGAAAGATATAAGTATGGAGCTCCAAGGAAGGCCGCTGTTTGAAGGCATTCAGCTGGAGGTGGCGGAAGGAGAACGGATTGCGCTGTACGGGCGCAACGGTACCGGCAAAACCACGCTTCTCTCGATCCTGGCCGGTGAGCTCGAACCGACCTCGGGCGTTGTGGAGACGATTCTCCCGCGAGAGCGCTGGGGCTGGCTCAGGCAGCAGGATGAGCCGGACGAAATCGATAGGAGTGCCATCGATACGGTGCGCAGCCGCAGTCATCCTTCATTATGGCAGCTGAAGCTTCAGCTTGCCGGCGTCGAGCAGCAGATGAATGGCGGCAGCCCTGTCGAAATGGAACAATTGCTTGAGCAATATGGCAATCTGCTGGAGCGTTACGAGTCCCAGAACGGTTTCCAGTGGGAGACCGAGGTGGAGAAAGCGATGACGATGCTGGGCATCGGGCCAGAGGTGTGGCCTGTATCCTACCGCGAGCTGAGCGGAGGCCAGAAGACGAAGGTCATGCTGTCAGGGCTCCTTGTATCGGCACCGAGATTTTTACTGCTCGACGAGCCCACGAACCATCTGGACAGCGACAGCTTGGTCTGGCTGGAGCAGTGGCTGGTATCGTCCTATAAAGGCACTGTGTTGTTTGTTTCCCATGACAGGGAATTCATCGATCGGGTAGCAACCTCTGTATGTGAGCTGACCTCGGAGGAACTTCGGCGTTACCGGGGAGGATATACGGATTACCGCCGCGAAAAGGAACGGGAGCTGCGCGAGCAGGAGACGCTTTACCGGAAGCAAGAGCTGGCTCGCAAAGCGCTGGAGGAATCGATCCGAAGATATGAGGAGTGGTTCCATAAAGCGCATAACGCGGCCGGGGACGTAAATGACGTCAAGATCACCGCCAGCTTTTACAAGGCCAAGGCCAAGAAGAACATCTCAAGATATCATGCCAAGGAAAAAGCGCTGGAACGGCTGGAAGCAGAGCGGGTGGATAAACCGCGAAGCGGTCCTAAGCTGAACATGGAGCTGGAAGGGGAAGCTTTCGGCGGCCGTACCCTTGTCCAAGTGAAGGACATCAGTTTTGGTTACGAAGATCAACCGCTTTTTAATAAGCTCACCTTCTATCTGAACCGCGGCGACCGGTTGGCCGTAAGAGGCCCTAACGGGAGCGGGAAAACGACACTGCTCAAGCTGCTGCTGGGCGAAATCGAACCGCAGGAGGGCCGAATTACCCGAAATCCTTCCGTTAAGATCGGCTATTTCTCACAGGAACTTGAGGGGCTGGAACCCGAAACCACGCTGCTGGACAGTCTGCTCGTCATTCCGGGAATGACGGAGAGCCGTGCGCGTACCTTGCTGGGCTCGTTCCTCTTCAGGCGGGACGATGTGTTTAAGAAGATGGGGCAGCTGAGCATGGGGGAGAAGTGCAGAACGGCTTTTCTCAAGCTGTATTTCAGCGGGGCGCATCTGCTCGTGTTGGATGAACCCTCGAATTACCTGGATGTGGATACCCGCGAGGTGATTGAACAAGTGCTTGTGAGCTTTCCGGGTGCGATTGCGCTCGTATCCCATGACCGGTATCTGGTGCGCAAAATCGCGAACCGGCTGCTCACGCTGAAGCCTGGGGGAGCTCCGGTTTGGTTTGAGGGAAGTGTGGATGAGGAGGAGGAACAGGCCTCGCGGACCGGTGTGATCAGGGGGAATACGGAGAAGGACAATCGGCGAATGGAGCTTGAATATCGGATTCAGGAATTACTGGGCTTATCAGCCGAAGATTTTGAAGCCGGGGACGAGGCGAGCTGGCTTGCCGAGATCAGGGAGCTCCGGGCAGAGCTGACCAGGCTTCAGTCGGAATAAGATCAGGGATCACGATTAAAATCAGTCAGATGGGGTTAAAATGGGGAAATGAAACTTGCCATATCCCGAAAGGTTGCATATAATAAACCCTATATATTTGCATATGTAATAAATGCGTGGATGGAGAAAAGTAGCTAGTGCCTCTTTACAGGGAAGGGATGCCGTGGATTGAGAGTGTCCCTATAGAAACAGGCTAGTGAAGTTCGCTCCGGAGCAGTTCCTTGAACACGGCATGGTGCCGGTCAGTAGGGGATAACGGGTCCGATTCGTTACGTCGGTCAAGTGAGCATGATGAGGCATACTCGGGCCTAAGGTTTTTTACCGCCTTGGTTAGGGTATGATGCATGTTAACAAGGGTGGTACCACGGTCTCTTCGTCCCTTTTCGGGAGGAGAGGCCTTTTTTGTTTTCAGTACGATGATGGAGTTTACAAAGGGGTGTGCGAATAGCTATGAAGGAAAAATTAGAAGCATTAAAGCAGGAAGCATTGGCGCAATTGCAGGATGTTACCGATCCGCAGCAGCTGAATGATTTGCGGGTGAAATACCTTGGCAAAAAAGGTGCCTTGACGGAAATCCTGCGCGGAATGGGAGCGCTGAGTGCAGAAGAGCGTCCCGTTATCGGCCAGGTGGCCAATGACGTTCGGGGCGCGATCGAGGAAGTCATCTCCGGCAAGCAGGAAGCGTTCTTGCAGCAGGAAACCGAAGAGCGCCTGCGTGCAGAGAAGGTGGACGTAACTCTTCCGGGCCGCAAGCTCAGCCAAGGCGCGGTCCATCCTTTGAGCAAGGTGATCCAGGATATCGAGGATATTTTCATCGGGATGGGTTATCAGGTAGCGGAAGGCCCTGAGGTGGAAACGGACTACTTCAACTTTGAAGCGCTGAATCTGCCGAAGAATCACCCGGCACGCGACATGCAGGATTCCTTCTATTTGACGGAAGATCTGCTAATGCGTACTCAGACATCCCCGGTGCAAGCCCGGACGATGCTGTCGATGAATGGGAAAGCACCTGTCAAAATCATCTGCCCGGGCCGTGTATTCCGCCGGGACGACGATGATGCGACGCATTCGTTCCAGTTCCATCAAATCGAGGGCTTGGTCATCGGCGAGAACATTCGCATGAGTGATCTGAAAGGGACGCTGCTGCAATTCGTGCAGGAGATGTTCGGCGATGACACGCAGATCCGTCTGCGTCCAAGCTTCTTCCCGTTCACGGAGCCGAGCGCGGAAGTGGACGTATCCTGTGTAAGATGCGGCGGCAGTGGCTGCCGCGTATGCAAGCAAACAGGCTGGCTTGAGATTTTAGGCTGCGGCATGGTTCATCCGAAGGTGCTTGAAATGGGCGGTTATGACCCTGAGAAGTACAGCGGTTTTGCTTTCGGTATGGGGGTTGAGCGGATTGCGATGCTGAAATACGGCGTGGATGACATCCGTCACTTCTTCAACAACGATACAGCATTCTTGAATCAATTCACGCGGATCTAATTTTAACGATAAAGGGAAGTGAATAGACAATGAGAGTTTCAACCGATTGGTTGTCCGATTATATTTCGCTCGAAGGCGTAACCTCAGAGGATTTGGCAAGCCGTATTACTTCGGCTGGTATTGAAATCGATGTGATCGAGAAACGGAATCAAGGCATTAACAAAGTGGTCGTAGGCTACGTCAAGAGTAAGGAGAAGCATCCTGACGCAGACAAGCTGAATGTATGTATCGTGGATGCGGGTCAGGAGGAAGATCTCCAGATCGTGTGCGGAGCCAAAAATGTGGATGCTGGCCAGAAGGTGCCGGTGGCGCTTGTTGGCGCGAAGCTGCCTGGCGGTATGGATATCAAGAAGGCCAAGCTGCGCGGCGTGCTCTCCCAAGGCATGATCTGCTCGGCGAAGGAACTTGGCATGAATGACAAACTGCTGCCTAAAGAGCTGCAGGAAGGGATTCTGGTACTTCCGGCTGAGACGGAGATCGGCAAACCAATTGAAGATGTGCTGGGTCTGAACGATGAAATTTTGGAGCTGGATCTGACGCCGAACCGCTCTGACTGTCTCAGCATGCTGGGAGCAGCTTACGAAGTGAGCGCCATTCTGGGGCGCGAGCTGAGTCTTCCGAACCCGGAGAAGGAAATTCTGGAGGTTCAAGATGCAGCAGCCGATCATATCTCGGTTACGATCGGGGCTGACGAGCAGTGCAGCCATTACGCGGCACGTTATATTACCGGAGTTAAGATCGGTCCTTCTCCGCTGTGGATGCAGAACCGGTTGATGGCAGCGGGCGTGCGCCCGATCAGTAATATCGTGGATATTACGAACTATGTGATGCTGGAATATGGCCAGCCGCTGCATGCTTTTGATGCAGATCAGCTGAAGGATGGCGCGGTCCATGTGCGTATGGCTGAAGCTGGAGAAACGATGGTAACGCTGGACGGCGCGAAGCGTCGCCTGGAGCCGCATATGCTGGTGATTACAGCAGGGGGCAAGCCGGTAGCCTTGGCTGGCGTTATGGGCGGGCTGGACTCCGAAGTAACGGACAGCACGGTCAATATTTTCCTGGAGTCGGCTAAGTTCGATGGCGGTACCGTCCGCAAAACATCCCGTCAGCTCGGACTGCGTTCGGAGGCAAGCTCCCGCTTCGAGAAGGAAGTGGATCCTGCCGCAGTTATCCCTGCACTGAACCGTGCAGCGGCATTGATGGCGAAATATGCCGGAGGCGCTGTCCATCAGGGAATCGTCGAAGCAGGCAGTGCGGACACCGAGCCTACCGTGATTACGTTGTCGCTGGAGAAGCTCAATCGTTATCTGGGAACGGAGCTGTCCCTGCTTGAGGTGAAAACGATCTTCGCCCGATTGCATTTCCCTTGCGGAGATTCGGGCCAAGGAATGGTGGATGTTCAAGTGCCTTCCCGACGCGGCGATATCGTGCTTGACGTAGACCTCATTGAAGAGGTGGCCCGTCTGTATGGATACGACAATATCCCGACAACGGCGATTGAAGGTCCGACGACACCGGGTTCATTGACCATCGCTCAGGCAATCCGCCGCTCGCTTCGCCGTTTGCTGACGCATAGCGGATTCCAGGAGGTTCTGGGTTATTCCTTCATCCATCCGCAGCAAGCAGAAATGTTCACCTCCCTTTCGTCAGATGGCACGGCGGTTAAGCTGGCCATGCCAATGAGCGAGGACCGCAGCGTCCTTCGCACCAGCCTGCTTCCGCAGCTGCTGGATATCGCGGTGTACAACCATAACCGCAAGCAGCCGGACTTGGCCCTGTTTGAAATAGGGAACCTGTTTCATACGCATGAGAAGACATTGACGAAGCAGCCGCTGGAGCGCCCGGTTCTCGGGTTGCTGCTGACGGGACGCAAAGGCAGCAAGCAATGGAATGTTCAGCCGGCCAAGGTCGATTTCTTCGATTTGAAGGGGGCGCTCGAAACGGTGCTCGACTACCTTGGAATTGGCTCAGAGGAGATCACTTACGAGGCCAACGGTCCGGAGGGCTTCCACCCGGGACGTTCCGCTTCCGTATATGCGGGTCAAGGCGAGAACAAGCGGCTGTTAGGTGTACTGGGACAAATTCATCCGAAGACGCAGCAGGAGCTGGATTTGGAAGATACCTATGCCGCCGAGATTCTCCTTAAGCCGCTGTATGATCTGACTAACGCCCGCGTCGTTTACCGCGATTTGCCTAGATTCCCGGGTATGGAACGCGATCTTGCCATCGTGGTGAATGAGGAGGTTGAAGCCGGCTCCCTGATTCAAGTGATCAAGGAGAATGCAGGTGAGCTTCTGCAGCAGATTCAGGTATTTGACGTCTTCACAGGCAGCAAGCTTGGAGAGGGTAAGAAGAGTGTTGCCATCTCTATGACGTACCGTCATCAGGAACGGACGCTGACCGATGAGGAGGTTGCCGGCGTCACGGAAAAAGCGGTTGCTGCCCTTCAGCAAACTTTTGGCGCAGAATTAAGAAAATAGCAGGAATTGTGAACGCCCGCATCGAATCCATTACATCAGGGATTCGATGCGGGCTTTTTTGCTCTAAATTGAACTGGGATTTGCATCAGGACGCCCGCAGGGTACATAATTATAAGCACAAAACTGTGTTATCATATACCAAACTTCGGTCTGTTTTCTTGAGGTTCGTCTACAGATGTTATCTCATATATAATGAATGTAGAGAATAGACCATTTCAGACATCATAGAATCTACACATAATAGAAGGAGGGCACAATTTTGACTACATCGGACCGTAAAAGCGTTACCGTAGATATCTACGGAACTTCCTATAAACTCGTTGGCAGTAGCAGTGATTATACCCGACAGGTAGCGAATTATGTAGATGATCGCATGCGTACCATATCCAAGGCGCACTCTCGATTGGATACCCCGCGCATTGCCGTCCTAGCTGCAGTACATATGGCTGAAGAAGCTTTGCAGAAGCTGGAGTTTCAGAATGAGGCCAAGCAGATGACGGCCGAGCGAAATGAACTGCGTACGGAGCTTGCCAAGGTGCAAGGACTTCAAATCGAGCAGCAGGAGAGACATCGTCAGCAGCAGGAGCAGTTGGAGCACAAGCTGGCGGAGCAGACTACGCTGGCTGAGGAATACAGGAAGTCCAAGGAGAATCTAACCGCGGAGTCAGAGCGTACGAAGGAATTGCTTCAGAAGGAATCGGACCGCGTGGCGGAACTGCTGAAGGAGAAGCAGCAGCTTGAGGCCCGTCTTAAGGAGCAGCGCGAGAAGCTGGAGAGCGGCCATAAGCAGTCTATTGAAGATATGAAGCGCCGCTATGAAGGGCAGATTTCGCAGTTGACGCTCACTCATAAACAGGCCATCGAGAAGCTGGAACAGAGTCAACGGACCTCTGCGAAGCAGGCCGAGGAGAAGCTGGCTGAGCAATTGAAGAAACAGGAGAGCACCTATAAACAAGAGGCGCTCCTGAAGGAGCAGCAGCACTCGAAGATCGTGCACGATATGGAGCAGAAGTATACGAAGACGGTGCAGGATCTGGAACAGAAGAATACGAAGACGGTGCAGGATATGGAGCAAAAGCATACAAGTACCGTCCAAGAGCTGGAGAAGCAGCTTGCCGAGCAGCGAACGCGGGGCGGGCAGCTCCAATCACGTTTGTCGTCCGCCGAGAAGGAACTGGGTGCTGTAAAAGCAGAATCGGACAAGCTGAAGGAAGCGCTCCAGTCGTCCAGACAGCAAGCCGAGGCCTCTTCGCAGGAATTGCGTTCCTTCCGAACGAAGGTCGAAGGGCTGACGAAGGAGCTCGAGGGCCTGAAGCAGGAATCCGCCAAGTCGGAGGAAGAGCGCCGTCGTCTGCAGAAACTTGTGGTGGATGCAAATCAGACCTCCCGCAAACAGCAAGAAGAGCTGCAGCGTCTAAGCAGCGAGCTTCAATCCTGGCGCACGCTGGCTGATCAGCGCAAAGAGGAAACCGCTGAGCTCGAGATGAGAATTGTCGAGCTTATGGAAGCGAACGAGAGCCTGGAAGAAGGAATGAAGGGACTTCAGGATGAGATCCAGGTCATGAAGGACGAAGCTGACCGGACTATGTCAGAGCGTAGAAGTGCCCAAGAGGAATTGAATGAACTGCAGCTTCGCCATGAAGAGCTGGAGAAGCTCACGAAGGAAGCGGGAGTCCGAGAGGAAGAGACCAGCAAACTGTACGCTATGCTGGAGGAAGAATACGATACGGTGTCGAATCAGCTGGATGAGCTTCGCAAGAAGGCGGCTGCCAGTGAAGAGCGCGCACGTGAACTCGCCGAGCAGCTGAGAGATTCAGAGGAACGCGCCGTTCAGTGGCAGGAGCAATACCAGCAAGGGATGGCGGAACGGGAACAGCTTGCCGAGGACAGCGAGAAGCTGGCCGCAGAGCGCGATGAGTGGAAACGAACCAAGCTTGCTCTCGAAGAAGAGCTCCAGTCATGGCAGCAGGAAATTGCATCCGCACGCCAAGCCTATGAACGTCTGGAAGACGAGAAGAGTGAAGCGGCACAACAGTATTCCGATTTAGGTGAACAGTATGAGCTCGTCATGCACCAATATCGTCTGCTTCAGGCAGAGCAGGAATTGAAGGCGGAGCAATCTGCGCAGCTTGAAGAAGAACACCGTAAGTTGAAGGAAGAGTATGCGAAGCTCCAAGTTGAATATAATGAGTGGATCGAGTTGATTGAGCAGGATCAGCGTTAGGCCATGGCGAAGATGTGAACCTGAAAAAACCTCCGGATTAGACAGAGGATACTCTGGCGATCCGGAGGTTTATTTTCGTGAGGAAGATCTACTATTCTTCGACGATAAGTTTGGACATCATTTTGCTGTGACCCGCTCCGCACATAATGGAACACGAAACTTCGAATTCTCCCGTCTCATCAGGCGTAACGACAGTTGAGTTGTTTTTACGGTCGAGCTGCAGTCCGAGCGCAGGAATCATAACGCCGTGGTTGCCGTCTTCATTCTCGTAAGTAATCTTGACAGGCACGCCTTTCTTGAGACGATATTCCTCTTGGTCGAATTGGAAATTGGTGCCCTTAATCACGAGTTCAGCTTCCGGTGCTACACCAGTATCCGAGATCGCTGAATCTCCCTGGGACTCTTTCTGGTCTCCACCGCAGGCAGCCAATACAAATAGGAGCATACATGAAACAAGTAAAGCAATGCCTTTTTTCACTGAAATCTCTCCTGACTATGAAATAATTGTGAAATATAATTTCCAATCTTTATGATAGCGCAGAAAAAGAGTGGGTGCACATTCGTGTTATGAAAAATTGGTGAACGTGAACGGTTTCAAACGATGATATAGATTTACTTTATAATATAGGGGAAGATGGAAAACCCCCTGTTTAGATTAACAGGGGGTTAGTGTGGGGATACTGCTGCCGTTCGGTTCGTTCAGAAAGAGGGCTTCAGAGGAATCCTCTAACAGAAGCGGGCGTTCTTCTATCTTATTCTTTGCGGGATTTGCCTGCTTCAAAAGGGGTGGAAACCGGAATGAACAGATCGATGATCCCGATGACCAGTGCAGCAAGCAAGGCGCCCAGTACGGAGACGCTAACGCCTCCAACGATGAATTGGGCAAGGTAAATCACGAGTGCGCTCACCAGGAAGCCCACGATGCCACGTCCAAACGGTGTGACTTTTTTGCCGAAGATGCCCTCGATAGCCCAACCAATCAGGGCGATAACGAGTGCAAGCAACAGGGCGCTTCCGAATCCGCCGACGGTGAATTGGGGGACAATCCATCCGACAACCATAAGAACGAGCGCGGCAACGATAAATCGAACAACATGCCCGAGAAATTGCATGGTACCTGCCTCCTTAGAATAAGACTGGAATGTTACGCAGAATTTATTTTGTTCAATAGGGCCGTCGGTTATGTGTGGAAGGTTTTTGGATTCCTTGGCGAATTCGTATTAGTTTCGATATAATATATGCATCGATTGAGAGGAGTTGTGAACTTCTTGAATGACAAGATTTTGCAAACTTTAGAATACCGAAAAATTTTAAATACATTAACACAATACACTCAAACTTCCATGGGAAGTGCGAGAGCTGAAACGTTAATGCCTGAAACCGACCTGGAGGCGGTAAAGGATTTGCTTGCGGCTACTGACCAGGCTTACACCGTAGACAGGCTCAAGGGCAATCCGTCTTTTCGCGGGATTACCGATATTAACGACGCATTGAAGCGAGCCAGAATTGGGGGGACGCTTAATCCCCATGAATTGCTGGCTGCGTCGAATACGATTCATGGATCACGCCGAATCAAGCGGTTTATTGCAGCGATCCACGAGGACGAGAAGATTGAGATCCTCTATAATTTGAGTGATCTTATTTCGGAGCAGAAGCCTCTGGAAGATGCCATTCGGCTCTGTATTGACGATGCTGCTGAGGTGCTGGATTCCGCAAGCGCGGAGCTTTCTCAGATCCGGCGGGAATTGCGGGGCGGAGAAGTTCGCATTCGCGAGAAACTGGAGTCCATGATTCGATCGCAATCCGTGGCGAAGATGCTGCAGGACCAGTTAATTACGATTCGCGGCGACCGTTTTGTCATTCCCGTAAAAGCGGAATATCGCTCGCATTTTGGCGGTATCGTGCACGATCAGTCCGGGTCAGGCGCGACGTTGTTTATTGAGCCGGAATCCATCGTAGCCATGAACAACAAGCTGCGCGAGACGCGAATGCGGGAAGAGCGGGAGATCGAAGTGATTCTGCAGAAGCTGACCGCCCAGGTCGGCGAACAGGCTGAGCTGCTATCCATTGACTTGGATCTGATCGGCCAGCTCGACTTTATTTTTGCCAAGGCTCGTTTAGCCCATGTAATGAAGGCTTCACTACCAAGAATGAATGACAGAGGTTATATTAAGCTGCGCAAAGGCCGACATCCACTGATTCCGGCGGATCAGGTTGTGCCGCTTGATGTGGAATTAGGCAATTCCTACACATCCATCATTGTCACAGGGCCGAACACCGGCGGTAAGACGGTTACGCTCAAAACGATCGGATTATTAAATCTGATGGCGATGTCCGGACTCTTTATTCCTGCCGAAGAAGGCAGCCAGATGTGCGTGTTTGATGCGATCTACGCGGATATTGGCGATGAGCAAAGCATTGAGCAGAGCCTCAGTACCTTCTCCAGCCATATGACGAACATCATCCGCATATTAAGCCAGATGACGCCGAAGAGCCTAGTGCTGCTTGATGAGGTGGGAGCAGGGACGGACCCTGCGGAGGGTTCCGCTCTGGCGATTTCCATCCTGGAGCATATCCACCGCATGGGCTGCCGCATGATCGCGACAACGCACTATTCTGAATTGAAGGCTTATGCATACGAACGCAAAGGTGTCATCAACGCCAGCATGGAGTTCGATATCAATACCCTAAGCCCGACCTATCGCCTGTTGGTAGGCGTGCCTGGGCGCAGTAATGCGTTTGCCATTGCAGAACGTCTGGGATTGCCGGGATTCATTCTGGAATTTGCCCGTGGCGAAGTGAAGGAAGAAGATCAACGAGTGGAGCATATGATTGCATCGCTCGAAGAGAACCGGCACACCGCGGAAGTAGAGCGTGAGAAGGCGGAGCAGGTTCGGAAGGAAATGGAGGAGCTGCGTCTTCGTCACCAGCACGAGCTTCAGAAGCTGGAAGAGCAGAAGGACAAGCTTGTTGATAAAGCTCGTACGGAAGCAAGGCAGATCGTGGACAAGGCCCGGAGTGAGGCGGAAGAAATCATCGCGGATCTACGCAAGATTGCCCAAGAGGAAGGGGCTTCCGTTAAGGAGCACAAACTGATTGCTGCCAGAAAGCGTCTGGATGACGCCGAACCGCAGCAGGGTAAGAAGACGGCTGGCCAACGTTCAGCGAAGCAGCAGCGCAGCATTGAGCCAGGAGATGAGGTTCGGGTATCCAGCCTGAATCAGAAAGGGCATGTTGTAGAAATGGCCGGGTCCAAGGAAGCCGTTGTTCAGCTTGGCATTATGAAGATGAAGGTGGCGCTGGATGATTTGGAGCTTTTGTCGAATCCGGCAGCAAGCGCCAAACAAGCGCCGAAACAGCATGCTACCGTCTTGAAGCGGACTCGCGATACCAACATCCGGAATGAGCTGGATTTAAGAGGAGCGAATCTGGAAGAAGCGCTGATCGAGGTGGATCGGTTCATTGATGAGGCTTTTCTGGGGAACCTGGGGCAGATCTACATCATACATGGTAAGGGAACCGGAATACTGCGAACCGGGATTCAGGATTATTTGCGCAAACATAAACATGTTAAGAGTCATCGTTTAGGCAATTACGGCGAAGGCGGCAATGGCGTTACGATTGCCGAGTTGAAATAAGAAAAGTAAGAAATCAGGAACCGTTTTCTCCTTCAATCGTATAACATATCATCATAAGGTTCAGAACGACGGGATGCGAAAGGTGCCGCATCCCGTTTATATCAGGGAGGAAAAAAGGGAATGACGGAAGCGATTGATCATTTGCTGACCCATCCACTTGGGGTGCTCGTCGGCTATTTCTCGGTTGCGATACTTGCACTTATTGTTTACTTGTATTGCTTTGAATTGGTTACCAAGTACAACTGCTGGGATGAAATACGCAAAGGAAATGTTGCCGCAGCTATGGCGACTGGCGGCAAGGTCTTTGGCATCTGTAACGTGATGCGGTATAGCATAACAGCCAATACGTCCATTTATGGCATGATTAAATGGTCATTCTTCGGGTTCATACTGCTTTTATTGGCTTATTGGTTGCTTGAATTCTTGACTCCCGTATTTTCGGTCGATGAAGAGATTGGCAAGGATAACCGCGCAGTTGGCTTGATCGTACTAATTATCACCGTATCTTTATCTTACATTATTGGAGCGAGCATCATTTAAGGGCTTCGGGAGGAAAAGGACGATGAAATATTTACCGCGGATATTGTTTGCGGCTGCCTTGATTTTTTTTGTGGCGGGTATTGTATACTTGATGTCTCAATAAAAATAAAGTTAATAGGGCCATTCATGGCCGTTTGAATAAAGAAAGGGATGAATGATCGATGGAACCGACGGTTTGCCCATGGTGCCAAAGTGAGATTGTATGGGATGAAGAGATAGGTCCCGAAGATACTTGTCCTCACTGTGCGAACGAGCTTAAAGGCTATCGTACATTGAATATCGCATTGGAAGACGAGGATGTACAGGACGATCCGGAGGAATATGAAGAGGCTTATGAGGCTTCCGATGAGGAAGCGGGTGATCTTCATCGTATATGGGGATCCGACCATGAAACACTGTCCTCGCTTCGAACCGTGGATAAGTATGGGGAGGATCATGACCTCTTTGCATTTGAGGAGACGGTAGAGGGGATTCTGGACCAGCAAGAGGAAGTTCCCGAGTGCTTGCATTGCAGAGAGTATATGCTTCATGCCGGAACGCAGCATGTGAGTGGGGAAGGCTTCCAGCCGGTTAACGCAGCTCTGATTCAAGGCCCTATCCTTCAGCCGCCTTATGATCTAAATGTATATGTGTGCCCTGGATGCTTCCATGTACAGCACAATCTGGCAGAGAATGACCGGCTTCGGATGATCAAAAGCTTTATCCATAAAAAGGAATAGAGTTTGCGGAAAGGCGCTGTATGCCGATCCACGGCTAGTTTAAGGAAACTGCTTGCGGCGGTTTCCTTTTTTTTGTTCATGAAGTGGGGATTAGAGGGGTAAAATACCTTGGACTTCAAGTGTGAAGGCAAGGGAGGAACTGTATATGAAGTTGACAAAGGACCCCCAGGCTATGCTTCTGTTATCCGTTCATGGGTTGTTTATACTATCGAGTGCATTGTCGGGTACATTCCTCAACGTATACTTATGGAAAAGCCGCCAAGACTATACGATGCTCGGTTGGTTCACGATTGCTCAGCAGGTTGCATTGGGTTTGACGTTCTGGGCCGCCGGCAAATGGGTGAAGGAGCATAACAAAATGAATGCGCTTCGCCTGGGTATTGCAGTGTCCGCCCTGTTTTATCTATGCGTTCTGTGGGCAGGGAGGGATGCCGTCCATTATATTTGGCCTCTCGGCTTGCTGTTCGGCGTCTCATTGGGATTATTCTGGTTAGCCTTTAATGTGGTTTACTTCGAGATTTCAAGTGCAGAGAATCGGGACTGGTTTAATGGCTGGATCGGACTCCTGGGCTCCATAACGGGGATTATCGGTCCGTGGATGGCGGGTTGGATCATCACGATGATGCATGGGGATCAGGGCTACCGGTTTATTTTTACCGTATCGATGGTCATCTTCGCGGCGACGGTGGTGCTCAGCTTTTTTCTGCGAAAACGACCGGTCCAGAGCGACTATCATTGGCTGGAGGGGGTTAGCCGACTCAAGGAGGGCGGAGTCTGGAAATACGCGGTATTCGGCTTGGCCGTTCAGGGAATCAGGGAAGGTGTGTTTTCCTTTCTTATTACACTCCTTGTTTTTGTGGCGACGGACCAGGAATCGAAGCTGGGGCAATTCGCATTGATTACTTCGGCGGTTTCGCTGGTCAGCTACTGGGCCTGCGGGAAGTGGTTCAAGCCCAAATTCCGTAAAACCGGCATGCTGGTAGGTTCGATATTGATGCTGCTGGTAATTATGCCGCTGCTATTTGCTGTCAACTATACTACGCTGTTGGTGCTGGGAATCGGGACGTCGCTGTTTATTCCGCTGTACATGATGCCGGCTATATCGGCCAGCTTTGATCTTATGGGAGTGAATCAGGAAAACGTGGAGAAGCGGGTGGAACTGGTCGTGCTGCGGGAACTCAGTCTAACCATAGGCCGAATTACGGGTCTCCTTGTGTTTATTCTTGTTCTGTCATTTAGACAGGACACGTTAACGGTAACCCTGCTGCTGCTGTTTCTGGGGGCTTCCCCTATCGGATCGTGGCTGTTTATACGAAAGCTGTTTCCTTCCAAAGGACAAGTCACCTGAACACCTGAAGCCTAATCGCATCCGCTCGCGTCAAAAGCGTTGTGCCAGTTAACGAACGGTGAGTTGATAAACAAGAGACAGCGTTACGCCGCAACCCTACAACGGAAGAAGGTATCTCCAAGGCCCCATGGCCAATAAGGAGATACCTTCAATTATTTTATGTGATTTTCAGGTCGATTGGCCGTATCAAGGAGAACCATTTCAGCTCTTCGGGCTCACGTCCTGCAATCGTCTCGGCCAGCAGATCCGCAGCGATCATGCTGTAAACGGTCCCGTTTCCGCCATACACCTCGATAAAGTAGCTGTGCGGATACTGCGGGTGTCTGCCGATCAACGGGATGCCGTCTTGGGTTGTGGCAAACACGCCGGCCCAACTGCAAGCGATTTTCAAATCCGTCATATGGGGGAACAGTTTCTGGATTTCATTTAGCAATCTCCGGCCTCTCGGTTCAGCGTATTCCTCTGGTTTGCCTGAAGGAGGAAGCGGTTCATCCAGCCCTCCGGCTATGATTCGCTGATCCGGCGTTGTCCGGAAATAGAGATAAGGGCGATTTGTTTCCCATATGAATGCTCGCTCGTACCATGAAGACAGATCGGATACAGGCTCCGTCAGGATGGCATAGGTGTTGAGCAGCTCCGCTTGATAATCAGGCTTCCATTCTTGGGTGCTATACCCGGTGGCCCAGATCACGTTCCTGGCGAGGACGCTTCCTTGATCGGTTAAGACGGTGACATCGCTGTCGGTATACCGAGTTTCCTTCACTTCGCTATTTTCGTAAATTCGCAGCCCATGCTCCCAGGCATCTTGAAGAAGATTAAGCCCAAAACGGTAGGGATCGACTTCGGCATCGCCGCGAGTATAGATGGCAGCTTCTTTTGAGAACGGAAAGTTAGCCTTCACATGCTCGCGGCTCCAGTACTCCACATCGAAGCCCTTTCGTTTGAGCAGGTCATACTCATGGCGAAGCATGCCGACATCTTGGGGGTTACTGGCATAGTAGAGGCTGCTTCGCGGGGTCAAGCCGGAATCCCTGGACAGATGATTTGCAATTTCGGTGAGCCGACGTACGGCGTTTCTGCACATCATGTAGAAGGAGGAGCCCTGTTGTTCGTTAAATTGTTGGATCAGATCAGATAGGGGGCAGTCGTTGGAGAATTGCAACAGCCCCGAATTGGCGGATGTGCTGCCTTCGCATACGCGTTTTTTCTCCAGCAGGACGGTGCCCACGCCTTGCTTGGTCAGCACATAGGCCATCAGCGCACCGCTAATACCGCCGCCGACAATTAGCACATCACAGCTGAGCTGTTCTGATAGACCAGGGTATCTTTTTACAGGTTCGGTGTTTAAATATTTCCAGGGCGTTGTTCCGCCGGTCAGTAACATGGTCCCTCACCCCCTCATTGTCACATCGTTATTAGTTTGGACGTTCCTTTCGTATTTAATGACATCTCACGACATAGATTTTTATATAGGTGGCATACTAGCCCTGTGCAACCTAATTGGAAAGGGGAACAAACACAAAGATGATACCTAATCAGCAATTACAGCCTCTAACTTCAAAAGAACTGGACTATATTGCGGATTGCATTTCCAACGAGACCATGCTGGCCAAGCATTGTGCCGCGACAGCCGCAGCCAGTCAAAATCCTGCAATCCAGCAGGCGCTGCTGGGATTCGTAAGTCGCCATGAGCAGCATCTCGATACATTGGTTAACTCACTGCAGATTCACAGCAATATCGCGCCGACGCAGCCTCAATAAGAGGAGATATAGACCAGGATGCATAATTGTTAAGGAGGAACGACTTATGATAACGCCTAATGGATCTTCATACCTGCCCGAAGAGGATATGCTTAGCCCTATTCTGGGAGAACTGAAACGGGTCGTGCGAGAGTATACGACAGCTACAACGGAAGCTTCTTGTCCTGATGTCCGTCAAATGTTTACGGATCTGACTGCGGATACACTGAAGCTGCAAGGTGAATTTTTTAATATGATGAAGCAGCAGAACATGTATACCGCGCCTCGGCATGCATTGAAATACGATGTGGACAAGCAGTATAAGCAAGCGCAGCAGTCCCAGCAAAAAACACGGGAAACCATTAATCAAAAAACTTCCGGTATGGGCGCGTACGCGCATCATCCGAATGTAGCGCCACATACCACTAATGTAGCCCCTACATCTAATAATGTAACCCAATAATCCCATGGTTAACTCAAACAATAAGCCGATGACACCTGCAGCCCGTTGCTGCAGTGATGCATCGGTATTTTTTTTTGCACATCCCGTGTAAGTTATTGTAATATAAGTATTAATCTCTGTTCCGAAATATCATGCATGAAGAATGGTTATTCGGAATAAGTGCTGGAGGATACGTATATGGAAGAGCTTAGCGAATTGAAACTGAAGGTGCTTGACCTGCTGAAAGAAGACGCGAGAAGATCGCCGGCTCTACTCTCTACTCTACTCGGTGTAGATGAGGAAGAAATAAAGACCTCCATTGCGGAGCTTGAACGAGATCACGTTATTGTTAAGTATGCGACCGTTGTCAACTGGGGCAAGATGGAAGACGAGAAGGTTACGGCGCTGATCGAGGTTCAAATTACACCTGAGCGCGGAAGAGGCTTTGAAGGAATTGCCGAGCGGATTTATTTATTCCCGCAGGTGAAGTCGGTCTATCTTATGTCTGGCGCCTACGACTTGCTGGTTGAAGTGGAAGGCAGAAACTTGCGTGAGGTGGCCAACTTTGTTTCGGAGAAACTGTCACCTATCGATTCTGTATTATCGACCAAAACCAATTTTATTTTAAAAAAATATAAACAAGACGGGATTATTTTTGAAGAACGTCAAGAAGACAATCGTCTCCTGATCTCGCCGTAAAGGAAGCGTGTGCTATGATTGTGAACGAACAGCAGCTTGCAGAAAATAACAGGAAATCGATGAGCTCCTATTTGGCGCCTAGGGTCAGGGACATTCAACCCTCCGGAATCCGGAAATTTTTTGATCTCGTCAGTGGAAATAAGGATATTATCACACTTGGTGTCGGTGAGCCTGATTTTGTAACGCCGTGGCATGTACGAGAAGCCTGCGTGTATTCATTGGAGCGCGGGTTTACAGGATATACGTCCAATGCCGGTATGCCGGAACTGCGGGAGGCGATCGCGGAATATTTGAACGACAGTTTCCACGTGACCTATAATCCTGCCAATGAAATGATTGTAACCGTAGGCGGCAGTGAAGCGATTGATCTGGCGCTGCGTGCCTTGATTGTACCCGGTGATGAAATTCTGATTCCCGAGCCGTGTTACATTTCTTACTCGCCGATTGCTTCAATCGGTGGCGGGGTACCCGTTGGTATTGAAACGACGGCAGAGCATCATTTCAAACTGACGGCCGAGGCGCTTGAAGCGCAAATCACGCCCAAATCGAAGATTCTAATCCTGTGCTACCCAAGCAATCCGACGGGAGCCATCATGACTTATGAGGATTGGCTGCCCATTGCAGAAGTGGTGGAAAAACACGATTTGATTGTGATCTCCGATGAAATCTATGCGGAGCTCACATATGAAGGCAAACATGTCAGCTTTGCCTCGATGCCAGGCATGATGGACCGCACCATACTGGTGAGCGGCTTCTCGAAGGCGTTTGCTATGACCGGTTGGCGTATGGGGTATGTGTGTGCTCATGCCGATCTGATCGGCGCCATGCTGAAAATACACCAATATACGGTTATGTGTGCACCCGCAATGGGGCAAGTCGCCGCGCTCGAAGCATTGCGCAACGGTATGGGGGAGAAGGATCGAATGGTTGAATCCTATAACCAGCGGCGCAGACTGGTGGTTCAAGGGCTGCGCGAGATCGGTTTGGATTGCCACGAACCACAGGGAGCGTTTTACGCATTTCCAAGTATCAAGCGAACGGGGCTCGGCTCAGAAGAATTTGCCCAGCGCTTGCTGACTGAGGCCAAGGTGGCTGCCGTGCCAGGCACCGCATTCGGTCTAGGCGGGGAAGGATTCATCCGCTGCTCTTATGCTACATCCATTGCCCAGCTGAATGAGGCCTTGGAGAGAATGGGCAATTTTGTGGAAAAAATAAAGTAGACAAGGAATTCGTTGAACTTTTTCCTTGAATTAACAAAAAATTCACTTTCCATTGGGGAAATATATGTTATAATTTTATTTTGGGGGCAGAATTTTACTTTCCAAGGAGGGATCACCAGTGTTTTGTGATTATGAATTGTCAAACTACCGTGGTGACTATACGGCTGAAGGCGATAATCACGGTAAATGGTCAATTAAATCAGCCAAATCCACTCCTCAGGAAATTACCTTGGAAGACGAAATTCACATGCTTCGCCGGAAGATGGAACAGATTTTTTTGGAAGAGCAGTCCTTTACGTCCGAAATTGTCATCGAGATCAGCAGTTTGCTGGATTTGAAGATTAACGAATATATGAAGGCTCATCCAAAAAAGAAACTATAAAATACGATTTGATTGAATAATACAAGGCTGCTCCTGAGTGCAATGACTCAAGGATCAGCCTTGTTTGCGTTTAAATGATTTCCCCGGGATGATAGAACCTCGCCCCGGAATCATGATCCGCCTGGGGCTTATTCCGCCATAGAGGGACCGTTATCCGAAATTATGCTATAGTTGAGCATAATAAGAAATATGGTGTTCGTTCGATAAGGATCCACTTTGAAATGGAGGAAGATGGGATGAAGGTATATACGAGAACGGGAGATGCGGGGGAAACTTCAATTATTGGTGGTCGTGTGCCCAAGGATGATCCGCGCATCGAAGCGTATGGCACGATCGATGAACTGAACAGCTTTGTCGGTCAAGCTGTATTTTTGGCCAAGGAAGCCGACTTTGAGGAGCTGCATCTTCAGCTCGTTCGAATCCAGCATGAACTGTTCGATTGCGGTTCGGATCTAGCCTATGCGAGACCTCGCGAGGATAAACTCAAGGTAGGCGCCGAGCTAGTGGATAATCTGGAGGTATGGCTGGATGCATTCGAGGAGAAGAACCCTCCGCTTGAACGATTTATCTTGCCAGGCGGAAGCGCGTTGTCTTCGTTGCTTCATGTATGTCGGACCGTATGCCGCCGCGCTGAGCGGTTGACCGTTTCGCTGCAGCGAACCACGGAAATCAATCCGGAGGTCCGCCGGTATTTGAACCGATTGTCCGACTATTTCTTTGTGACTGCTCGGGCAGCCAATGTGCACGCCGGGATTCCGGATGTCGAATATGAGCGAAGTGGAAAGGTGTTTCGGTAATTCATGAGTTTGTACTATCCGCCAATCAGCTATGTCGTGTCCCCCCACGAAGACGGCATGCTGCTTAAGACTATATTGCAAAAACGAATGGGGGTATCCCGCAAGCTGCTCTCGCGCCTCAAGTTGACCGAGCAGGGCATTATGCTGAACGGGACCCGTGTATACATTAGCGTGAAAGTGCATGCGGGAGATCTGGTTGAAATTCGGATGGAGCAGGAACGTTCAGACGATATGCTGCCCCAGCCGATGGACCTTCATATTCTATACGAGGATGAGCATCTGCTTGTTCTGAACAAGCCGGCAGGGATCATTGTGCATCCGACGCATGGTCATTATACGGACACACTGGCGAACGGCGTTGTCCACTACTGGCAGGAGAAGGGCTGGAATTACCGGTTCCGAGCGGTTCACAGGCTGGATCAGGAAACTTCCGGCGTGTTGGTGGTGGCCAAGAATCCGTATATCCACCAGCATGTTTCAGAACAAATGATAGCCGGCACGGTCGACAAGAGGTATGTTGCATTTGTTCATGGCAAGCCTGCTTTGCCGTCAGGCGATATTGACGGTCCGATTGATCGGGATCCTTTAGAGCCCCACCGCCGCATCGTAACCCCGGACGGATATCCTTCATTGACACGGTATCAGGTATGCGAAACCTATCATTCCGCATCCTTGGTTGAATTGAAGCTGGAAACGGGCCGGACCCATCAAATTCGGGTGCATATGCTTAGCATCGGTTGTCCATTGATTGGAGATCAGATGTATAGGCATCCGGTATACAGTGAGCGGGAGTTACGATCAGATGGGACGGAAACTGCGTCCTATGGGAACGAGGGGTCGGCAGAGCCGGAAGTCGATTCATCCATCATGAGGGTGGACCGTTATATGGGCAGGCAGGCACTGCATGCAGCAAGCCTGACACTGATTCACCCGATTGAGGGGAACACGATGGTATTCACAGCTCCGCTTCCTGAGGATATGAACTCTCTGAGAAATATGCTTGCGCAAGAGGCGACTTAAATATTTTCAAAACACCAAGAGAAGGAGAACGTATCGAATGAGCAAACTGAAAGTATATCAATATCCGAAATGCGGGACATGCCGTAACGCGGTCAAATGGCTGCAGAACGAAGGACATGAGCTGGAACTTCAAAATATTTTTGAACAACCGCCAGAGCAGGAAGAATTAGCCGATCTTATCGATAAGAGCGGCCTGGAGCTTAAGAAATTTTTCAATACGAGTGGCGAGGTCTACAAGGAAATGAACCTGAAAGACAAACTGCCTGGACTTTCCGATGAGGAGAAAATCGAACTGTTGTCGTCCAACGGAAGATTGATCAAGCGTCCAATCGTGACGGACGGAAGTAAAGTGACCGTCGGCTTCAAAGCAGAACAATATCAGGAGTCATGGCAGAAGTAGAATGGCTATTTTGGTCGGAGACAATGACGGCCCAATTGAGGCCGGTTGAAAGAACTGAGAGGCCCCATTGTTGAAGGTCAACGATCCGGAATGACACATTTTCCTGCTGATGAAGGTAGGGCATCCCAAGGTCTTTTGGCCGCCGGGATGCTCTTTCGTTTTAAGAGATAAGAAAGTATAAACATCCGAGGCTTAGCATCTTTATCTCGCAAGAAAAACTTCCTCTATATGCGGTCTGTCTACTGAGAAAGTACGTAGATAGACGTTTTTCTTATGTACAGGCAATGATAGGAAATTCAAAGAAATACCTTGTGACAAGTCCAAGTCTATATAGGGATATGGTATAATGACAAGGTATATTTAAGGTTATACCAGAGAAGTTAAAGTTAGGAGCGATCATGACTGTGATACCCAATCAACAACCATCCTTAATGCTTGTAGACGGGATGGCTTTATTATTTCGTGCTTACTATGCAACCGCGTCAAGCGGCTATATCCGTCGAACCAAAGCGGGGGTGCCGACCAACGCGATTTATGGCTTCCTGCGGTATATGTGGGATGCTATCGATAAATTTCAGCCTACCCATGTAGCTTGCTGCTGGGATATGGGTTCGAAAACATTTCGTACCGAGCAATTCGCCTCGTATAAAGGCAATCGTCCGGAAGCGCCGGATGATCTGGTTCCGCAGTTTTCGTTGGTTCGTGATGTGACGGAATGTTTGGGAATTCCGAACCTGGGCGTCGTGGGCTATGAGGCTGATGATTGCATCGGTACATTAGCCAGACGGTACGGAGATAGCATGAATGTCATGATCCTGTCGGGGGACCACGATCTGCTTCAGCTCGTGAACGATTCCACTTCCGTCATTATCATGAAAAAGGGACACGGCAATTATATGCACTATACCCCGGAAACGCTGTATGCCGAAAAAGGACTTTCCCCAAGACAGGTTATCGATGTGAAAGGCTTGATGGGAGATACGAGCGATAATTATCCTGGCGTACGTGGGATTGGCGAGAAAACGGCGGTCAAGCTGATTCAGGAGTATGAAACCGTGGAAGGAATTCTTGCGAATCTTGAGTCACTGACCAAAGGGGTCCGCACCAAGATCGAGGCAGATCTGGAAATGCTGCATCTGTCCCGGGCTTTGGCGGAAATCCATTGCGAGGTTCCAATGGAGTGCGAACTGGAACTATGCCGCTTGAGCGTGGATCACGAACGTGCATTAACCAAACTGGAGGAGCTTGAGATGAAGAGCTTGGGCCATCTTTTTGGGGTGGCGGTGGTTTCCTAGTTATGTGGAGACAGTTTAATTTCGGAAGAAAATCAATCTTGACCGGATTACTGCTTGGGGCCATGCTGCTTCTTATATCCGCATGTGCCTCCAATCAGACTCCTTTAACCGATACCTCTAAGCCGCCCTCAGGGGCTGAGAAGAAGGTTGAAGTTATAGTTTCGGCAGCAGCAAGTCTCAAATCCAGCCTGGAAGAGACCGGACGACGATTTGAAGCAGAGCATCCGAATGTTACGCTGCGTTATAATTTTGGCGGTTCGGGCTCTCTAGGACAACAGCTTGAGCAAGGGGCGCCTGTAGATTTGTTTGTATCCGCGGCAACGGAGCCGATGGATCGACTGGTCGAGAAGGGGATCGTACAATCCGATGCGGTTCAGTTCATGTTTCGAAATGCGTTGGTGCTGATTGAGCCTGTTGGCAAACAGAACGTGAAGCAGTTATCCGATCTGCTCAAACCTGAAGTACGAGTTCTGGCTATCGGGCAGCCGGATACTGTACCGGCCGGGGAGTACGCGAAGGAGACTCTTCAGAATGAAGGCCTTTGGGAAGATGTCGAATCCAAGGCGGTGTATGCCAAGGACGTGACGCAAGTTCTCGCTTATGTGGAGTCGGGGAATGCGGATGCCGGTTTTGTGTACAAAACCGATCTGAAGAGTTCCGCCAAGGCAACACTTGCGCTTGAGGTTGACCCGGACAAGCACCAGCCGATCGAATATCCTGCAGCGGTTCCGGGCAATGCCAAGCATCCGCAGGAGGCTGAGGCGTTCCTCGAATTTATGCGGAAGCCCGAGATCAGGGATATCTTCACGGAAGCTGGATTTGAGGTAGCGGAGGCGTCGCCGTGACTGCGACCGAAATGTTCTGGATGCCGGTATGGCTGTCGATAAAAACATCACTGCTGTCCAGCATCATTGCATTTATACTGGGATTAGCGGCAGCGCGCTGGATGTCCAGGCGCTCGTTTGTCGGGAAGACGGCGGTTGAAACGCTGCTGATGCTTCCGCTTGTGCTTCCACCTACGGTGGTTGGCTTTCTTCTGCTTGTCATGCTGGGCAGAAACAGCTGGATTGGCGCAGCTGCGCAATGGCTGTTTGCCAGGCCCATCATTTTCAGTTGGGGGGCCGCGGTTATAGCGGCTATTGTGGTCTCGTTTCCGCTTGTGTATCAGAGCATGCGGGTGGGCTTTGAGTCCGTGGAACCGGAGCTTGAGGATTCGGCGCGATCGGCAGGGGCCGGCGAATGGCAGGTGCTTCGCTGGATTACGCTGCCGCTTGTCCGCAGAGCGGGGATTTCGGCGTTCATTCTGGCTTTTGCCAGAGGTTTAGGTGAATTTGGGGCAACCTGGATGGTTGCAGGCAATATACCGGGTGTTACGCAAACGCTGCCCACGGCGATTTACGTTGCGGTAAGCAATGGCGAGAGCGGGCTAGCGTGGGCGTGGACGGCTGTCATTATTTTGTTCTCTTGGCTGTTGCTGGCCGCGTCAGGAACGGGCAGAAGCAGAGAAAGAGGCGGGCGGACTTGACGGGAGCACAATGTTTACATATGCTTCGAATAGAGCTTGTTAGCAACTATATAGAGAACAAGGCATAGCACATCGTGGAGAGGATGGAAGAAGCATGAGTTTACTTGGAGCAATTGAAGCAGGAGGAACCAAGTTCGTTTGCGGCGTGGGTATGGAGGATGGAACGGTTGTGGAGCGAGTGAGCTTCCCGACAACAACCCCTGAAGAAACCATGGCAAACGTCTTTAACTTTTTTGCTGATAAGGATATAGAGGCGATCGGAGTCGGTTCTTTCGGACCGATTGATCCGGTGAAGGGCAGCCCGACTTATGGCTGCATTACTACGACACCGAAGCCGCATTGGAGCAATTACAATATTGTCAAAGCATTGGAAGAGCGTTTTAATGTTCCGATTGGATTTGATACCGATGTAAACGGAGCTGCTCTTGGAGAATATACATGGGGCGCTGCCCAGGGACTGGATAGCTGTCTGTATATCACCATCGGAACGGGAGTAGGAGCAGGCGCCGTGGTAGCTGGTGAATTGATTCACGGTTTGTCTCATCCGGAGATGGGACATATTTATGTGCGCCGCCATCCGGAAGACCGGTATGAAGGGACATGCCCTTATCATGCAGACTGTCTGGAGGGGCTTGCTGCCGGACCGTCTCTTGGCAAACGTTGGGGAGTTCCCGGTGTGGAATTGACGCCGGATCATCCGGCTTGGGATATGGAAGCTTATTATCTGGCTCAAGCGCTGATGAATTATGTCCTCATTCTGTCCCCGCAGCGTATCGTGATGGGTGGAGGCGTTATGAAGCAGGAGCAGCTGTTCCCGCTGATCCGCACGAAGCTTCAGGAGCTGCTGGCCGGATATGTTCAGCATCCAAGCCTTCATGATGGGATTGATCAATTTATCGTTCCGCCGATGCTCGGCGATAATGCGGGTCTCTGCGGCGCATTGGCGTTGGCCAAGCTGGCAGTAGATGAGGCCAAGAGCGTTCAAGCTTAACCCTATTTCTTATATAGAGTGAATCAAAATTAGGTTGATTTTATTACAGATTATGGTATTATGATGTCAACAGTATAACGTATGGAACGGGAAGCACCTTTCTTTGTCGCTGCGGCGGAGGAGAGGTGCTTTTTTGCGTTGTTCCATCGTTGTGCTGAATGCGTAAGCGGGAGGTATTTGAGGGATGCAAATTGTGTTCATGAATCAGATGAGCGGAGCGGATGAGTCAGGTCACATCCGTTCTGCTCAAGTATGGATCGGTGAGGAAGAGGGGGGATGGCGGCTTGGCTGGCGGAACATGGAACCGGACGGTGATGTATCCGATGATGAGTGGTATGAGGGAAATTCATGGAATGAGTTATTATGCGTGTACCGACATCAATTAGCGAAGAAGCTTGGAGAGGGCTTCCGGCCGCTAGTTGAGGGGGTATTCCATGAACCGGGAGAGACTGGAGGCAAGAATCTCGGCGCTCAGAAGCTGCAGTGCTACAGTGAGCTGTATGGCTCGGAGGAGTTGTACACGGAGCTGTGTGCTTGGCGCAGAAGAAAGGCGGCCTCCGGAAGAAAAGCACCTTACTTCATTGCCAGCAATCGAGTGCTGCGTATGATTAGCGCCTTCATCCCCCAGAATGAGGAAGAGCTGCTACAGCTTCCGGGAATCGGGGTCAGCAAGGCTTCGGAGCATGGGGCGGAGTGGCTGGAGATCACGACGAAAATCGAACGAACCACAACCTTTCCACTGGATTGGGTTTACGAGCAGCTGCAGGAAGAGGTATTCTTGTCCTGGCTGTATAAACAGAAGGAGCAGCGATACAAGCAAGAGCTCGACCGCTTCCGAATCCGCCGTACGATGCTGATTGGGATAGCTGAGGGAGCTTCACTGGCCCAGCTGGAAGAGCGCACCTCGTTATCTCGTCGGGATTTGGTTGAGGAATTGGAGGGGCTCGAGAAGGAAGGTTATGATACGGAGCAACTGCTTGGGGTTGAATTGAATACGATGACGGCTTCAGAGCAGGCAACGGTATGGAAGGCGTTTGAAGAGCTGGGCGATACGTTTCTTAAACCCGTATTACAACGGGTATATGGAGAAGGACAAGCCCGGAATGGAGAGGTAGAAGACATTGGCGGAATGGAGAAGCTGTATGAGCGGCTGCGCCTGATACGGATTCGCTTCCGGCGGGAAGAGTCTGGAAAAGCAAACGCAAGCTAATCCACATAAACGAAAATCAGGACGGATTTCCTCGTGGCAAGGAGATCCGTCCTGATTCTGTCTGTGGTTCTGTGGTATTTCATATCCAGTCTTTTTTACGGAACAGATAAAACATGAGAGCTCCGGCAAAAACCATGATGCCTAGAACCACATAATAAGAGTATTTCCAGTGAAGCTCAGGCATATTGTCAAAGTTCATGCCGTAGATGCCCGTAATCAGCGTCAGTGGAATGAAGATGGTTGTGATAGCGGTAAACACACGCATGATTTCATTGGCCCGATTGGCGATACTGGATTGGTAAGCTTCGCGAAGGTTCCCCATGAGATCTCGATAAGTCTCGAATGTCTCGGAAATTTTCACGGCATTTTCATAGATATCGCTGAAATACTTCTGCAACTGGTCATCGATCAGCCGGAGATCTTTTTTGTTCAGCGTATTGATAACTTCCTTCTGCGGTCCAAGTACCTTTTTCAACCAAAGAATCTCGCTTCGCAGACCGATAATCTCGCTTAAGTGTGATTTTTTGGTATGCATGAGGATGTCTTCCTCCAGCTTTTCAATCCGCGCCTCGATGCGGTCCCCGACGGAGAAATAGTTGTCCGTGACAAGGTCGATCAAGAGATAGAGGAAGCGGTCAGGCGTGCTCACTTCATCCTCCCAGAGAAGCGGTTTAACGCTGCGAAGCTCGTGGATTTTTTGCTTGGTCATCGTAATAATAAAATGCCTGCCCAAGAAAACGTTCAATGCGCGAAGGAAAATTTCTTCGTCGTCAAACCGGATGCTGTTAACGACGATAAAATAGTGGTTCTCATATATTTCAATTTTTGGACGCTGCTCTTCTTCGCTGAGGCAATCCTCAACCGCAAGATCATGCAGGGAGAAGAGAGGTTGCAGTTCGGCTAAATCATCCTCGTCCGCATCCAGCCAGTAGAAGCCGCTGGCCGGAGGGGTCAGCGTCATTTCGATGTCATCAACAGGGGTAAATACGCCCGAATCGACCAACCGGATTTTCATCTGATATCACTCCTTTGTCAAATACAAGCTGCTTGGTTAAGCAGTAAAGGCACAGGATATCAGCCCACCGGTGTAGGGGCATGTCAAGGAAGGTTAGAATACGATAAAAACGCATGAAAAATAACGCCGTCCTCTGCCGGTAGACTGATCTTAATCCTATGCGGTTGTGCGTCTTGATCTAGTTTCTGGCTCGGGTCACCGTCCATCTTCCATGTCACCTCTTTCATACTCGGTTTTCAACAGCACTTGTCTAGTATAACGCCGGGTGTAGGACCTTTCAAGTTGAAATCCGGCGCAGCCAAGGACCATGGTACAGGGTATGGAAACCTTCGGTGAAGTGTGACAAACTTTATGAAAAGGTTCTTGACGAAAAATTGGGAATGATTTAAAGTAAGTATCAATTACGAACAATTTAAGACAACTGAATAAAGCGAAATCTTATCAAGAGCAGGTGGAGGGACTAGCCCTATGAAACCCGGCAACCGGCGGCAACATCGCACGGTGCTAATTCTTGCAGGAGATACGACGCTTCTTAGAAGTCGTTGTATAGTCTGACAGATGAGAGAGGCGCATTGTGATACGTATATGATGACCTTTCTCTACTTTGAGAAAGGTTTTCTTGCGTTTATACAGTCTAACGCTCTTTCTCACAGCTTTTTATGGATGTATCATTTCATATTTCGAAGGAGTGAGCCACGATGCCGATTAAAATTCCGGATGCCTTGCCGGCAAAGGAAGTTCTGGCTGGAGAAAACATTTTTGTCATGGATGAGAGTCATGCATTTCATCAGGATATCCGCCCATTGCGGATAGCTATTCTGAACTTGATGCCAACCAAGGAAACGACGGAGACCCAATTATTGCGATTGATCGGTAACTCCCCGCTCCAGGTGGATGTTGTCCTTCTTCATCCGAGTTCCCACGTTTCGAAGAATACGTCGGCTGAGCATCTGAAATCATTTTACAAAACCTTTGAAGAAGTGAAGAACCGTCGTTTTGACGGCATGATCATTACAGGAGCTCCAGTCGAGCAGTTGGAGTTTGAAGAAGTGAATTACTGGGATGAGCTTACTGAAATTTTTGAATGGACCAAGACGCATGTGACCTCCACGCTCCATATTTGCTGGGCATCGCAAGCCGGACTTTATTATCATTACGGCGTGCCGAAATACAGCCTCGAAGAAAAATGCTTTGGCGTATTTCCACATACGATCAATGAAGCGTGTACCAAGCTGCTCCGCGGCTTTGACGAAATGTTCTTTGTTCCGCACTCCCGTCATACGGAGGTTCGGCGCGAAGACATTACAGGCATTGACGATCTGGTCATCCTGTCCGAGTCCGAGGAAGCAGGAATTTATTTAGTTTCAAGCCGGGATGGCAAGCAGATATTTGCCACAGGACATTCCGAGTATGATGCGGACTCACTGAAATGGGAGTATGACCGGGACGCTGCCAAAGGAATGGATATCGCGCTGCCGCGCAACTATTACCCGAATGATGATCCAACAAGGACGCCTCCGTCCATATGGCGAGCGCATGCAAACTTATTATTTACTAATTGGCTCAATTACTATGTATATCAGGAAACGCCATACGATATTGGTCCGCAAATATAGAAGTATACGGGAGGAGAGTTTGTGATGGAGAAGAAACCTTTGAATATAGAGAGCCGGCTGGCACAGATCGGGTCGGTGCAAGAACCGGTAACCGGAGCCGTGAATTTTCCGATTTATCACGCTACGGCATACCGCCATCCCAAATTAGGCCAGAGCACAGGGTTTGATTACACCCGTACGAAAAATCCGACCCGTTCGGTACTGGAGGACGCCTGCGCCGAGCTGGAATCCGGTGATGCCGGCTTTGCCTGCAGCTCGGGCATGGCTGCCCTTCAGACGATTTTTGCTTTGTTCGGTCAAGGGGATCATCTGATTGTATCGCTGGATTTGTATGGAGGGACCTATAGGCTTCTGGAGCGGATTATGTCCAAGTTTGGCGTAACGGCTACGTATGTGGATACGAATGACCTGGATGCGCTGGAAGGGGCAAGAAGGCCCAACACGAAGGCTGTATTTATCGAAACGCCGACCAATCCGCTTATGATGATTACGGATATCGAAACCGTCTGTACGTGGGCAAGGCGCCATCAACTGATCAGCATCGTGGATAATACGCTTTTGACACCATATTTCCAAAGACCTATCGAGCTTGGGGCGGATATTGTCATACATAGCGCCACCAAGTATTTGGGAGGACATAACGATGTGCTGGCGGGTATCATCGTAACGAAGGGAAAGGAACTATCGGAAGAGATGGCTTTCCTTCATAATTCCATCGGCGCGGTGTTAAGCCCGACCGATTCCTATCAGCTGATGAGAGGAATGAAGACGCTTGCCCTGCGCATGGATCGGCACGAAGCGAATGCAACCGCAGTGGCAACATTTTTGACAACTCACCCAGCGATTGGCGAGGTGTATTATCCTGCCCTGCCGGATCATCCGGGACATGACATCCAGAATCGCCAATCCAGCGGCAACACCGGCATCTTCTCCTTCAAGGTGAAAGATGCCCGCTATGTGGAGCCCGTGCTGCGGCACATTAAACTGATTGCGTTCGCAGAAAGCCTAGGGGGCGTCGAATCTCTGATGACCTACCCTGCCGTCCAGACCCATGCGGACATCCCGCTTGAGATTCGGGAAGCGATCGGTGTGGATGACCGCTTGCTCCGGTTCTCGGTCGGCATCGAGCATGCGGATGATCTGATCGCGGATTTGGATGCTGCACTGAGCGCAGCCATAGCTGAAGTGGAAGGGAGCACGGGAGAATGAGCAGCGATAAAGGTCCATCAGGCTTGGAAACGCAAACCAAGCAGTTATCAGCAAAACGGGGACATGAAGAAGATGAACTCCGTTTCGAGACGAAACTATTGCATTTCGGCGGGGAAATCGACCGGGCAACCGGCGCTTCCAGCGTTCCGATCTATCAAGCCTCGACATTTCATCATGAGGACATCTTTAACCCGCCGCTGCACGATTACAGTCGTTCCGGCAATCCGACGAGGCAGGCGCTGGAAGAATATATCGCCCTCTTGGAGGGAGGCGTACGCGGTTTCGCTTATGCTTCCGGTATGGCGGCGATCTCCAGCTCGTTCATGCTGCTCTCCGCGGGCGATCATATGATCGTGACGGAGGATGTGTACGGCGGAACCTACCGCCTGCTAACCAGCATTTTAAGTCGTATGGGCATCGAGAGCACCTTCGTAGATATGACCGATCTGGATCAGGTGAAGGCTGCCCTCAAACCGAATACGAAAGCTGTCTATATGGAGACCCCTTCGAACCCGACTCTGAAAATTACCGACATTGGTGCCGTGACGGATTGGGCGAAGGAGCATGGACTGCTTACCCTGCTGGATAATACGTTCATGACGCCGTTTTACCAGCGTCCGATTGAATTCGGTGTGGATATCGTCATTCACAGCGCGACCAAATTCCTTGGCGGACACAGCGATGTGCTGGCAGGTCTCGCGGTAGCCAGAACCCAGGAGCTTGGAGACCAATTGAAACAGCTGCAAAATGGTTTGGGCACGGTGCTTGGGGTCCAGGATTCCTGGCTCCTTATGCGCGGCATGAAGACGCTCAGCACACGTATGGCCCACTCCGAGCAAAGTGCAGCCAAGCTGGCGGCCTGGCTGCAAGGAAGAAGCGATATTGAGCAAGTGTACTACCCTGGTCTCTTGAATCATCCGGGACGTGAGGTCCATGAGAAGCAATCAAGCGGTTATGGCGCGGTCATCTCCTTTGACGTCGGCTCAGGCGAGCGTGCCAAGCAGGTGCTGAACCATGTGAAGCTGCCGCTGGTAGCGGTCAGCCTGGGAGCTGTGGAGAGCATCTTGTCTTACCCGACGATGATGTCCCATGCAGCTATGGGCGAGGAGGTTCGGCATGAACGCGGAATTACGGATGGTTTGCTCCGTTTCTCGGTCGGACTCGAGGATGTGGACGATCTGATTGCTGATCTGGATCGGGCTTTTGCTGCAAGTTACTAAAGATTTGCATGAAGTTAGGGACATCATTTGAAGATTTGCCAAATCATAGAATTCGGCATCCTGTCACGGACGGGATGTCGTTTTTAATGCCGGATTGTGGTAGGATGAGATAGAAAAAGTTTTACTGGTGTTTGTTATTTTGCTCTAAGTAGGGAGGCTGCAAGAATGAGTGCGGTAAACCGTATATTGGATAAAGCTTTACGCGGTGAGCGTTTAAACCTCGAAGATACCGTGACGCTTTTTGAAAGTGATGAGATTGAGAAAATTGGTCATGCGGCGGATGTGATGACAAAGCGTCTGCATCCGGATCCTATCACGACATTTGTTATCGGCCGGAATATCAATTACACGAACATATGTGATGTATTCTGCCGTTTCTGTGCTTTTTATCGCAGACCGGGCTCTTCTGAGGGCTACGTTCTGCCCGATGAGACGATCTTCCAGAAGATTCAGGAAACCGAGGATGTGAACGGTACTGAAATTCTGATGCAGGGCGGAGTCAATCCGGATTTGCCTTTCAATTATTATACGGATCTGCTTCGCAATATTAAGAAGCGGTTTCCTAACATTACGATGCATTCCTTCTCCCCGGCGGAAATTATGAAGATGGTGGAGATCTCCGGGCTTACGCTCGAAGAGGTGATGCGCGAGCTTCACAGCGCGGGTCTGGACTCATTGCCTGGTGGCGGTGCAGAGATTTTGGATGATCGTATCCGCAAAAAAGTCAGCCGTCTGAAAGGCACATGGCGCCAGTGGATGGATGTCATGCAAACGGCCCATAAAGTCGGCATGAACACGACGGCTACTATGGTGATCGGCCTAGGCGAAACGATGGAAGAGCGTGCGCTACATATGCTTCGCGTGCGTGATGCGCAGGATGAATGCATTCAGAACGGTTATGATTCCAAAGGCTTCCTGGCCTTCATTCCATTTACGTTCCAGCCGGACAACACGAACCTTAAGCGTGAGCGTGAAACGCCGGAGGCGTACTTAAAGACGGTGGCCATCGGTCGCTTGGCAATCGATAACGTTCCGAATTTGCAGTCGTCCTGGGTAACGATGGGACCTGAGATCGGCAAGCTGTCACTCAGCTATGGCTGTAATGACTTTGGCAGCACGATGATGGAGGAGAACGTGGTTTCTTCCGCAGGAGCCGTGTATAAGGTCAATATTGAATCGATTATTCAATTGATCCGTGAGACCGGCAACATTCCGGCTCAACGCAACACCCGGTATGATATTCTGCGCGTGTTCGAAGATAACAGCACTGTTGAGCGCGACTTCGTCATGCAGAACTAATCCTATACTTCATGAAGATCCGCAAGGCGGGCCGAGCAACTCGGTCCGCTTTTTTTATTATCTGAAAGTATAACCTTCCGAGGAGCGCGCCATTTATTAAATATTCTTTCGGACTTGCTTGTTTTTCCAAGCAGGAGTTCCGTATATCCCCGAGCGGGTCCCCATATACTGAAAAGGGAACTCGAAAGGAGTGATTCCATGGAACTGTTCAGCATTTCTGTCGGTACACGGACGGAAGACGAGAAAAAGGCGTTTCACCGTATATTGTCACACAAGCAGAAAGAGCTACATAAACACTGCAAGCAGCTGAAATTCACGTTCAGCGCTTCGGATGACCGCGTGATTTGGACGTGCTCCGGCAAGCTTCCGCTGTCCTCATGGACCGCATCGGCCGACACGCTGCGCCGGCTCACTGCCGAAGCAGTCACTGCTTATATTTTGGAAGCAAAGGAGCAGGAGATTGCTGCACGGTTAATGTTCTCGGAATTCGAGTTTGATGATGAGGAAGAAGCAGGGCGGATTCTGCAGTGGTTTTTGATGCTCCTGCAAAAAGAGGAAGGCCCGTCCGGGGACTTCTGGCAGAGCCGCAGACGCAAGCTGTCTGAAGGCATATATCAGTGCCTGAACGAGGCACCTGAGCTTAACCTGGATGGATTTATGACCTTCCGGCTTCAGTCCTACGAACAGGAGCTCCGCGAGATGGCGGAGTATGCAGTGGATGAATTTATGCTCGATCAGCAGTACGAGGAGTTTGTCAGCCTGCTGAAATATTTTGTTTATTTTCAGGAGCCCAAAATGCCGCTGGTACACGTCATTCATAAGGGGGAGGAAGATTTTCTGCTGCTGGATGGCAATCTTCGCCCGATTGAACGTCCTCGAGATGAAGGACTCGTTATGGAAAGGCTGGACCAGGATATGGAGATTGAAGATATGGTGGTCAGTACACTGATTTCGGTATCTCCGGCCCGCATGATTATCCACACGAGACAGCCTGAGCTTCCCGTTATTGTGACATTGGCCCACATCTTTGATAACCGCGCCGAAGTATGCTGCAGTTGTCCGGAATGCAGCGCGCTTCTCGGAAGCGGACGAATGATGACTTGACGCACCGAAGCGGTGAGGATTATAATTACTGATAAATTCACGTAAAAGCTCTGACAAAGACATGAATCAATCCGGATTTGACCGCTCAGAGAGAGGAACCTCGGCTGCAATTTCCTCCGGTTCGCCATTGATTTACCCCTTTGTAGCTGTGTCGTCGAACCCGCACATCATGATGAATGCGGATGAGTAGGCTTCACCGGTTCATGACCGTTACTCAATGCTGATGAAGGATCTTAATCAATTATGTACCCGGTACATAAGCTGAGGGAGAGATCGAATTAGGGTGGAACCACGGGTATAACACTCGTCCCTTCGCGGGACGGGTGTTTTTTGCATGTTCCGGTATCTTTGCTGAAGTCCAGGCGAGCACCGAGCGGTTCATGCCTGGAGTTCGCGGGGAGACTAACGCGTCCTTCATATATGGAAGAAACGTGAAATTCTTTTTTCTTGGGAGGAATACAAGGTGGCTATTAGCATTAAATTGCCTGACGGCTCCGTACGGGAGTATGAGGCGGGCAGCAGTATTGAGGATGTGGCTGCGTCGATCAGCAGCGGACTTAGAAAGAATGCGGTCGCGGGAAAAATGGACGGGATCGTTGTGGATCTCTCGACACCGCTTCAGGACGGAGCTTTGATCGAGATCGTAACCCAGGATACGCCTGAAGGGCTTGAAGTGATGCGCCACAGTACAGCGCATTTGCTGGCTCAGGCAACCAAGCGTTTGTATGGAGCGAAAGAAGTAAAGCTGGGCGTGGGTCCGGTCATTGAGGACGGCTTCTACTATGATATGGATCTGGAAGAGCCTTTGAATCCGGAGGACCTGCAGAAGATCGAGAAGGAAATGGAACGCATTATCGGCGAGAATCTTCCGATTGTCCGCAAGGAAGTGAGCCGTGCGGAAGCGCTGCGCATCTTTGGCGAGCTTGGGGATCCGTACAAGCTGGAACTAATCAATGCCCTGCCTGAGGATAGCGTTATCACGATCTATGAGCAAGGCGAATTCTTTGATCTCTGTCGTGGACCGCACGTCCCTTCTACCGGCAAGATCAAAGTATTCAAGCTCATGAATGTGGCAGGCGCATACTGGCGCGGCGACAGCAAGAACAAAATGCTTCAGCGCGTTTACGGTACGGCGTTCGTGAAAAAAGCGCAGCTCGATGAGCATCTTCACCTGCTTGAGGAAGCCAAGAAACGCGATCATCGTAAGCTGGGCAAGGAATTGCAAATGTTTACGTTCTCGCAGCTCGTTGGACAAGGCCTGCCGATCTGGCTGCCAAACGGCGCGAAATTGCGCCGTACCCTGGAGCGTTATATCGTGGACATGGAGGAGCGCCTTGGTTACCAGCACGTGTACACGCCTGTCCTCGGAAACGTGGAGCTGTACAAAACGTCCGGTCACTGGGAGCACTATCAGGAAGATATGTTTCCGAAAATGGAGATGGACAACGAGGAGCTTGTCCTTCGTCCGATGAACTGTCCTCACCATATGATGGTATATAAGAGCGATATGCACAGCTACCGGGATCTGCCGATCCGTATTGCTGAGCTTGGCATGCAGCACCGCTATGAAATGTCCGGTGCACTGACCGGCTTGCATCGCGTGCGCGCAATGACGTTGAACGACTCGCATATTTTCTGCCGTCCGGATCAGATTAAGGAAGAGTTTGCACGAGTTATTCAGCTAATCATGACCGTCTACAAGGACTTTGGCATCCATGACTATCGCTTCCGCCTTTCTTACCGGGATCCGCAGGATACCGAGAAGTACTTCCAGAACGATGAAATGTGGGAAATGTCCCAGCGTATGCTGCGCGAAGTCGTCGAGAGCTTGGACATGCCGTTCTATGAGGCCGAAGGCGAAGCTGCCTTCTACGGTCCGAAGCTCGACGTTCAGATTCGTACGGCTCTAGGCAAGGAAGAGACGCTGTCAACCGTTCAGCTCGACTTCCTGCTGCCTGAGCGCTTTGAGCTGGAATACGTCGGCGACGATGGCCAGAAGCATCGTCCGGTCGTTATCCACCGCGGCATCCTGGGTACGATGGAGCGCTTTACTGCTTTCTTGCTTGAGAATTTTGCAGGTGCGCTGCCGCTGTGGCTGTCACCGGTACAGGTTAAAGTCATTCCGGTTTCCAATGCCTTTGAAGACTATGCCAAGGAAGTGGCCGAGAAGCTTCAATTCGCCGGTATCTCTGTCGAGTCGGATCTTCGCAACGAGAAGATGGGCTACAAGATTCGGGAAGCCCAGCTCGAGAAGATTCCTTACATGTTCATCGTTGGCGAGAACGAGAAAAACGCGGGTGCGGTTTCCGTTCGCAAACGCGGCGAAGGGGACATCGGTGCCCAGCCGCTGGACGAGATCATCCTCAAGCTTCGTGAAGAAATTAACACCCACGTCGTTTAAGTTTAGCTATAAGTGCATGTTCAAAAAGGTCGATTTTCAGCACCGAAGCTTATGCTTCCGATGTGCGTTTTTTCAAAACGCTTCAGTTGGATGAAGCTAGGGAGTGAGGAGCGGAGCGTATGTTTTGGGTACGTGAGCACCGGAAGGCCCGGCTGAATTCAAGATTCGATGCCGAACTGCTTCCTGATTCGCTTCGTGTTAGATATAGAATTTATGAGTTATCAGTGGAACTGATGAAATTCTATATCGCAAGAAAACCTACCTATGCATCGCGGTCGCTCATCCTTGAAGTGGCCTCGATAGAGGTTTTCTTATCAAAAGCGGACTTTTTGAACAACCTCTATAAAGCTTAAGTAACGATGGGACATGCAGACCTCTGCCATCACGTATATTCTATTCGGGAAGTGGGAACCCTCGCTAGTAAGGGGGAGGTATTCACATGATCCAATGGAAAAAGTGGCAGAGGTTTTTTGCTGGTTTTATTTTATCAGCCGTCTTGTTTAATGAAGGTTCTTCAATGGTAGAAGCATACAATCTGATTCTAAGCGAATCCTATGATTCAACAGACTTCAGAAATGTGTATGATCCGGCCGGGGAAATTCAAGGCTCCGATTACGTGGAAATGTCTCGCTTCTATGCGCTTCGTGTAGCAGGTTTTAGCGATATGAATAGATACTTGGAAGTTCCGAATACGGGGCCTAAGGCCAGCAAGACTGGGAAGAAACGCGAATCCATGCCTGTGCTTGCGCCGAGGGAGGACCAGGTGCTGCATACGGTGAAGGTAACCGCTACAGGGTATACGGCAGGTTATGAATCGACCGGAAAGAAACCGGGACATCCTCAATATGGAATCACCTACTCCGGGGTGAAGGTTAAGCGGGATCGAAATATGGTATCTACGATTGCCGCGGATCCGAATGTATTCCCGCTTGGCAGTATTCTCTATATACCGGGCTATGGTTATGGAATCGTAGCGGATATCGGTTCTGCGATCAAAGGGCAAAAAATCGATCTTTACTTCTCCACAACCAAACAAGTGTTTAAGGAGTGGGGGAAGAAGGACGTCGAGGTACAGGTTATTAAAACCGGAAGCGGCAAATGCACGGAAGAAATGCTGAGAACCCTGGATAACGCGATTGAAACCTATCGTTTCCTGCCTTCATCTGTTTTGGAGGAAGCCATTTAGGATGATTTTGGCGTGTAGATTGGCAGTAAACATTTAAGAATAATGCCAACCTGTTCATCACATACTACTTTTCGGGGGCTAAACCCCTGAAGAGGATGATGGTATTGCATATGAACAGGGAGGTGAATACTGTGGCTAAAAAGAACAAGGTACAAGAAAACTTTAAAACACCAAATGAAAAGTTTAACGCTGAGTTTGCTGAAGATACCAGCATAGCCAGCAATCCAAAAGGGAATTCCAAGGTTCAGGAGAACTACAAAAAACCGAACGAGAAGTTTGACGCTGAGTTTGGCGAACTGAACACACCAGGGGACCATTCTGCAAACCGTTAAGGTGTAGATGTCAGCGCCCGTTCGTGCCAAATAAGACCTCCGCTTTAGCGGGGGTCTTTTATTATGGTATAATTCCCATTTTTATCCATGGACTCAGTCTCAAGACCGAGATCAACTTCATTCCACCGCCGCTAACCTGTTCAATGCAATATGTTGTACACTGTAGTTAAGAAAAAAATAGAACTGGAAGGCAAGGGGATGACCATGAGTAGAAAAGGATGGAGCCAGCTTAGCAACGGTTTGCTGCTCATCGGTATTGGTGTGGTGTTTCTTCTAAATCAGCTCGATATGATACATGTGGATCTTGGTTATATATTCTCGACCTTTTGGCCGGTATTCATCATCTGGTTCGGCCTGCAAAGCTTAATTTATGCACGTGGAGGAGCACTGTGGGGCTCCGTTGTGCCAATCATAATCGGATCGTACTTTCTTGGAAGAAACCTGGATTTGATTGACTTCTCATTCGGCGATCTGATCAAGTATGCGATTCCGATTATCCTGATTGGGTTTGGATTGCAGGTTATTTTTAAACCGAAACCTCATACGCCGCCGCCATCACCGCCAAGTCCGGATGACTTCAGCTCGCATCGGCGCGACGATTACAACATTCCCGATCCGCCTGAAGCGCGTCCGCTTGATTCTTCCCTGGATGAAGAATTCGAACGGAGATTTGGCAGGCCAGACAAGGCTGACAAGACTGGAAATATCCTGCCCGATCCTGAACTAGAATCACCGGATTTTCATGAGCCGGGCAAGGGGTACCGCTGGCAGGGACAGCATCATGAACGCCAGCGCCAGGACCGTCAAGATCGCAGCCGGTTCAGAGTTCATGTTGATTTTGACGATAACGGCAAAAGCTACAGCGACGGATCGGATTATAAGGATGAACAGCACCACCACCACCATCAATCTTGGCACAGCCATGATGCGGTGAACAAGTCCTCTTTTATCGGGGACGTGCATATGGGGAAAGATTATTTTCAGCTGAAGCCGACAAATATCTCGCAGTTCATCGGTGATACGGTGCTGGATCTGACTAAAGCCCAAATCCCTTACGGTGAAACGAAAATCAACATCTCGGCGTTTATCGGGGATGTCAAAGTATTCGTTCCAAATGATTCGGATGTCGGCATTCATGTCACGACCAACTCCTTCATCGGCGATATGAAGGTGCTGGAGGAAAGCCGCAGCGGCTTTATGAGCAATGCCGGTCTGGAAAGCCCGCATTATAGGGAAGCAGGTAAGAAAATTCGAATCACCGTCAGCGTATTTATCGGTGATGTCAAAGTGAATAGGGTAGGATAACCGTTATGATGGGAATATTGAAAAATACCAAATGGGTGATACTGTTTTACTTTCTGTTGATTGGAGCCGGGGTTGCTGTTTTCCTGTATACAGCAAACCAATCCGGCTACATACATATTGAAGATAACCGGCTGTGGGTGTATTACACGGTCGGTGTACTTCTGTTTACGGGGATTGCGGGATACATTGCGGGACAGCGCATCCAGCGACCGCTGGACCTGCTTCATCTGAACATGCTGCAGGTTGCCAAAGGAAATCTGAACGTGCGACTGCCAGCCATGGAAGACGGCTCCTTTGCCAGAGTATACGATGAGTTTAACGGAATGACAGAAGCACTGGAGAAGAAGATGAAGCTGCTGCAGCGCCTGGGTGAGCAGGATGTCATTGAGAAAGAGATTGCTGCGGAAGCCGCGGTGCTTGAGGAACGACGCCGGATGGCACGGGACCTGCATGATACGGTCAGTCAGCAGCTGTTCGCGATCCATATGTCGGCTTCATCGCTTCCGGCGGTTCTGAAGAGAAACCCGGAGCAGGGCGATAAAGTGCTTGGCCAGTTGATTGAGATGTCTCACGTGGCGCAGAAGCAAATGCGTGCGCTAATTGCACAGCTTCGGCCTGTTGAACTGGAAGGAAGAACCCTAGAGGAGGCACTCGAACGGTGGTTCCCGGATTACTGTCGCCAAAATGGCCTAAAGGGCATGAAGGATGTTGAACTTTACGGCGGAGTGTCGGATGCAATTGAGCATCAGCTGTTCCTGATTATACAGGAAGCAGTGGCTAATATTGTGAAACATGCCGGTGCAAGCCTTGTCAGCATGTCGCTTCGTGAGGATCAGAAACGCGTTATTTTAAGCATTAGCGACGATGGGATTGGGTTTGACGAGGTGGCAGGCAAGCAGGGTTCATACGGGCTGTCCACGATGCGTGAGCGAGCCGAAAAGCTTGGTGGGCAGGTCGATATTATAAGTAAAAAGGGTGCAGGGACAACAGTTCGCGTGAATATTCCGCTGTTTGAGGCCGAGGGTAATCAGGGACCGACTGCGGAAGAGAGCAAGGATCAGGAAGTACTGGCTGAGCCAGTGGAATAGAGAGGGGACAACATCATTATGGGAACGATTCGAATATTGCTGGCGGATGATCATGATATGGTTCGGATGGGATTAAAAACGTATTTGTCACTGGACCCGGGATTTGAAGTGATCGGAGAGGCCGCAAACGGCCAAGAGGTCGTTGATATGTTAAGAAATGGGGATGAGGCAGACCGGCCTGATCTCATTCTTATGGATCTGATGATGCCAGTGATGAACGGGGCAGAGACCACACGTGCGGTCATGTCCGAGTTCCCGGACCAGAAGATCGTGATTCTGACCAGCTTTCTCGAAGACGAGCTTGTGGTTGAGTGCATCGAAGCGGGGGCTGTTAGTTATGTACTGAAGACCGTTTCGGCCGACGAGCTCATTTACGCTCTTCAGGGAGCTTTCAGGGGTATGCCGGTCATGACCAAAGACGTGTCGGAAGCACTCACCCGCGGGATCCGCCGACATATGGTGAACGGCGATGATTCCGGGCTTACCGAGCGCGAGAAGGAAGTTTTGCTGCTCATTGCCGAAGGCAAGAGCAACAAAGATATCGGCGAAGAGCTGCATATCAGCATTAAAACGGTCAAAACCCATGTCAGCAATCTGCTGATGAAGTGTGAGCTGGAAGACCGCACGCAATTGGCGATTTATGCCCACCGTAAGGGATGGGTCAAAATGTAGCGACTTCACTCGGATCAGATTCCCTTGACGCGGCCTTAGATTTCTTTTTATCTGCCTTTTAATTGTTTTTAAGGTACTATTAAGGTTTATAGTACACAATAAGAACAGTTAATCAATTAAACCACTTGGAAGCAAGTGATTTTAATAGGAGGTAGACCTATGGACGACCAAAGAAAGCGCTACGGGTATCCGGATGATGAGGGAATGAACAACGAGTCGAATAACAATGAAGCACCGAGACGTGAGGAAGCATCCACGAAGAATTCGTCTTATTACTATTCTTACGGACCGTTTCAGTCCATACCCAGCGAACGTGATGATCAGCAGCCAGAGCGGCCATACCAGAGCCGGGAATCGAAGGAAGTAGAAGTTACCGCTCCGCAGCCTGTCAAACCGATTCCATCCTCCGGTTTCTCGCAGTCACATTCCTCCGGAAGCCAGGGGGGCGGCGGGTCTATGGATTCGATGCAAAGAAATAAAGAATGGAACTACAGCCAGAAGCCTAAAAATTCCGTGAAGACGGTGCTGTTGTCCTTCATGGCAGGTGTCCTTGTCATTTCGAGCCTGATGTTTGCCGCTGACCGCACGAATCTGTTTACACCTGATGCGGCGTACTCATCAGAGCCAGCTCAAGAAACTTCAGCCAAAGTCGATGATAACGGCGGAGCTACTACAGCATCGGCCATGATTCCTTCGAATCCGGGCGATGTATCGGCGGTTGTAGATCAGGCGAGTCCTGCCGTTGTATTGATCGAGACGCTTGTAAACAGCAGCAATCGCCAGAGCACGAATCCGAATATGAATGATCCGTTCTGGTACTTCTTCGGCGGCGGCCAATCGAGCCAGGAAGGAAATGGCGGAAACAGTGGAAACGGTGGAAGCAGCAACAACGGAGGTCAGGAATCCCAGCTTCAGCCTTCCGGCATCGGCTCGGGTTTCATCTTTGAGAAGTCCGGATACATTTTGACGAATGAGCATGTGATCCATGGCTCAGATGTGATCCAAGTAACGGTACAGGGTACCAAAAAGCCTTATGAAGCGAAGCTGCTCGGTTCCAGCTATGAGCTCGACTTGGCCGTGCTAAAAATCGAAGGGGCCGATTTCCCGACTGTGCAGTTGGGCGACTCCAATTCGCTGAAGGTCGGTGAATGGCTTGTTGCCATCGGTAACCCGCATGGTTTTGAGCATACGGTAACCGCAGGCGTACTTAGCTCGAAGGAACGCGAGATTGATATTCAAGGCACTAATGGTGAGGATGATCGTAATTACGAGCATCTTCTGCAAACCGATGCCTCGATTAATCCGGGTAACTCCGGGGGACCGCTTCTCAATCTGAAGGGTGAGGTTATCGGGATGAACGTAGCCGTCAGCGCGGAAGCGCAAGGGATCGGATTTGCAATTCCGTCCAGTACGATCAAGGAAGTTGTGGAATACCTGAAGAATAATCAGGAAGTTCCGAAAGAGCCGGTTCCGTTTATCGGGGCAAGCCTGGGAACGGTCACTCCGCAAATTGCCCAGTCCTTGGGTACCGACGTGAAGGAAGGTTCTTATGTTGACAGCGTTGTATTCCGTTCGCCGGCTTATGAAGCGGACCTGCGTCAATATGACATCATTGTGGGCGTGGACGGAACAAAATATCCGACCTCGAAGGATCTGACTGAGTTCATACAATCGAAGAAGGTTGGAGACAAAATCACACTGAATGTGGTTCGCAACGGTAAGAACATTGATTTGCCGCTGACGATTGGGGACCGTAATAAGTTTGATCTATCCCAACAGCAGCAACAACAACAGCAACCGTAACCCTGGATAGGTGTGACAACAAGCGGAAGGGACCGTTCCCTTCCGCTTGTCTTGTCCTTGAGGCGACCGATATAATGGGATTGTAACGTCGAACTAAATTAAACGCTAGAAGATAGAGGAGATGCCGCTATGCGATCCCGGATATTAATTGTAGATGATGATGAGAAGATTATTTCCATGCTGCGCAGGGGACTTGCGTTTGAGGGCTATGACGTCCTAACCGCATCCAACGGAGCGGAAGGTTTGAAGGTGATATTGAGTGAGGACCCGGACGTTGTCATTCTGGATGTGATGATGCCTCAAGTCGATGGATTTGAAGCATTGCGCAGACTCCGGGAAGGCGGAAGCACGACACCGGTGCTGATGCTGACCGCGAAGGATGAAGTGGAGAATCGGGTGAAGGGACTGGATACCGGAGCAGATGATTATCTGGTCAAACCTTTCGCGCTGGAGGAGCTGCTTGCCCGCGTACGGGCTTTGCTGCGCCGTAAAACCGGGGACGATAGCTCTAACCACCGACTGACCTACGAGGATCTTGTGATGGATACCGATGCAAGGGAAGTTATTCGCAGCGGGCAGCGACTGGAGCTAACCGCCAAGGAATTTGAGCTCCTGCACCTGTTTATGCAAAATCCGAAGCGGGTGCTGTCCCGCGATTTAATAATGGATAAAATATGGGGCTATGATTACAGCGGGGAGTCCAACGTGCTGGAGGTTTATATCGCCATGCTCCGGCAGAAGACCGAGGAACATGGAGGTAAACGGCTGATCCAGACGATCCGCGGAGCCGGCTATATTTTAAGAGGAGATAACTAGCATGTCCATTCGGTTAAGACTGACAGCATGGTATACCGGCATTTTGTTTGTGACACTGCTGATTTTTAGCTCGGCGGTGTATGGCTTTGTCCATTTGTATACGTATGAGGAGTTAAAGCAGCGATTAGTACAGGAAGCAAATAAGATTGGTTACACATCTTCGTCTGTTGCACTTCTACCGGATCGTTCCTCCGCGCTTAATATGGAGGCAGCTGATTTATACGTTCAGCTGTATACTTTCTATAATGGGTCCATCTGGAGATCTGGGAATATGGAGTTCAGTGGTTTGCAATTTGAAAATCCGACTGTAGACAGAGCATTAAGTATGACCAAACCCGGAGAGTTTAAACGGTTTTCTTTTAATGGGGCATCCTTCATTGTATACGAATCCCCGGTCGTTGAAACGAACTCAAGGAAATTATTCGGATGGCTTCAGATCGGAGTAAGTACCCGAACCATCGAGCAAACCCTGGATCGACTCCAATCCATCCTCATCATGGGATCCGCAGCAACACTTGTCATTGCTTCAACATTAGGCTTGTTCCTCGCCCGGAAATCCATGAAACCAATCGGCAAGGTAACGGAGGCAGCGGAGCAAATCCAGAAGGGGACCGACCTCAGCGTACGAATCGAATATGATGGGCCGGAAGACGAGATTGGTCAGTTGATCGGCACGTTTAACGGAATGCTTGAGAGGACGGAGGGCTTTTACAAAGAGCTTGAAGATGCTTATGCGGCGCAGCGCCGATTTGTATCGGATGCTTCCCATGAACTCCGAACGCCGCTGACCACCATCCGGGGGAATGTGGATCTTCTCCAGAAGATGTGGACGGAAGCCCCTGGCGAGAGAGCGAATATGGACGAAGAAACGATTAAGCAAATCTCGGTCGAAGCGGTGGGAGATATATCTGATGAAGCGAAGCGGATGAGCAGACTGGTGAACGATATGCTGTCTCTGGCACGGGCCGATACCGGCCAGACCTTTGAACTGGATCCGGTCCCTCTGCAGCCTTTGGTTGAAGAGGTCGCACGGCGCGCTCATTTCCTGGAGAAAACCGCTGAGTGGCATGTCGGAGAGCTGTCTGTCCTGAACGGTGTTTATGTAGAAGGTAATAAGGACTACTTACAGCAGATGCTGTTCATCTTTATCGAGAATGCGTTCAAGTATACGCCGGAGGGTGAAGTTAGCCTGGATGTCGTCCTGTACAAGGGCCAGGTCGGTCTGCGAATTTCGGATACGGGGATCGGTATGGATAAGGATGAGGTTCCGTTTATATTCGAGCGTTTCTACCGTGCGGACCAGTCCAGAGGCGTGACGAGCGGGACCGGCCTTGGCTTATCCATAGCCAAATGGATTATTGATGAGCACAAGGGCTCTGTCGAGGTTGTTACCCGAAGAGGGGAAGGCAGCACCTTTATCGTCTGGCTGCCCGTCGTCTTTGCTCCTCCTCTGGAATAGGTTATAATAGACTAGATACTTTACGTATTACAACGGAAAGCAGGTGAGGATCATCGAAGTCTTGAAAATATCACCGAGAGGTTACTGTTACGGTGTCGTTGACGCTATGGTCTTGGCACGTCAGGCGGCCCAGAATCTGGATCTTCCTCGGCCTATTTATATATTGGGCATGATCGTGCATAACAGTCATGTCACGCAATCCTTTGAGGATGAAGGTATCATTACGCTGGACGGTCCGAATCGGATGGAAATCCTGAGTCAGGTGGAGAGCGGCACCGTTATTTTTACCGCACACGGGGTCTCTCCCGAAGTACGCAAGCTTGCGAGAGATAAAGGGTTAACCACGCTCGACGCCACTTGTCCTGATGTGACGAAAACCCATGATTTGATCCGGGAAAAGGTAGCGGACGGGTATGAAATCATTTATATCGGGAAGAAGGGGCATCCCGAGCCGGAAGGCGCGATTGGGATCGCACCGGAACACGTGCATCTGATCGAGAAGGAAGAAGAAATTGAACAGCTTCAGATAAATTCATCCCGAATCATCATTACGAACCAGACAACGATGAGTCAATGGGACATCAAGCATATCATGAAGAGCCTGCTCGATAAATTCCCGGGAGCGGAGATTCATAATGAAATTTGCCTTGCAACGCAAGTGCGGCAGGAAGCGGTAGCTGAGCAAGCGGGCCAGGCTGATTTGGTCATCGTGGTTGGGGATCCGCGCAGTAATAACTCGAACCGTCTCGCACAGGTATCCGAAGAGATAGCTGGCGTTCCGGCTCACCGCATTGGCGATGTGACGGAGCTTAAACGCGAATGGTTTGAAGGCGTAGGCAAAGTGGCTGTTACATCAGGGGCATCAACACCGACTCCAATTACTAAGGAAGTCATCGCCTACTTGGAACAGTATGAACATGATCAGCCGGAAACTTGGGAGATCAAACGTACGGTGAATATGAATAAGCTGCTTCCGCCGGTTCGGGTGAAGAGTAAATCATAAGAATGGAATACTAATTTTCTTAATGCAATCGTCGCGATTTTATCGTGACGGTTGTATTTTTTTGCTGATATTGGTACGTCCTTAATATTATCTTGTCATCGTCCTATTTGGCTCCTTTTCTCGAACAGGGGGATAAGCGTTTATTTTCATGATCACCTATGATATATTAGGAGTTCGAGTCCATTGACATTACAGAAAATGGTTTATAGCATACCAGCAGAGGACAGCGTTCAGCTAAACATTGATGGTGTTATCGGAAATTATATCCGTTCATGAATCATTGCCTAAACATAACAAGAGATCCATTTTAGCTTAGTTTATAAAAACTATGAATGGTTTAGCCAAATTGTGCTAATTCATAAACTCTCCCCTTGTGGTGAATGGTGGAACAACAGTTCATGTAAAATGAACTGAACACTATAGACCTAAGGGGATTTTCTATGTCCCGTATTAAGAACGGACGATGAATTTTGGACAACCTCGCCGGATACAGGATCATTTTTTTGGACTAGCAGTAACCCCGTAAATATCCCAAATCTGTAAGCGTTTTAATTTTCGATTGAATAATATCATTTTTCGTTGAATAGGCAAATGTTTATATTGGATAGTTTATTCTACAATGTTAGACATTAGGTAAACTTCATGGCATAGAACACACGGGGGGTTGGACATGGCGCAAATATCCGTAGAACAGGAACCTGTTCCAAAACGGAAAAAGGACAGCTTATTGATTCGCTTTGCTAAACAATGGGATATTCAGTTAATGGTGCTTCCTGCACTCGCACTCATTTTTGTGTTTAGCTATATACCGATGTACGGTATTCTAATGGCTTTCCAGGACTATAACATTTTCAAAGGGATGGGCGAGAGCCCATGGGCTGGATTCAAGCATTTCGAAATGTTTTTTGAATCACCTGAATTTATGACGGTTATGCGAAACACGATCGTCATCAGTTTACTTAAATTTATCATTGGTTTCCCTGCACCGATTATGCTGGCGCTGATGCTGAACGAGGTTCGGCATATGTTCTTCAAGAGATTGGTGCAAACCGTCAGTTATCTACCGCACTTCCTGTCTTGGGTTATCGTTTCAGGATTTGCGATTTCTCTCTTGTCAACGGATAACGGCAGTGTGAACATTCTGCTGCAGAAGCTGAATTTGATCGAAGAACCGCTCAACTTCCTGTCCATTCCTGAGTATTTCTGGACGATACTCGTAACGACAGGGGTTTGGAAAGAGATTGGGTTCTCCTCGATTGTTTACTTGGCAGCTGTTGCCGGGGTTGACCCGCACATGTACGAAGCAGCGGACATGGATGGCGCAAGCAAATTCAGGCAGATCTTTACGATTACGCTTCCATCGATTATGCCAGTCGTTGTTATCTTTATGATTCTTGCCATTGGTAACTTGCTAACTGCGGGCTTCGAAGACATCTTGCTCTTGGCTAAGAATCCGGTATTGCGAGAGGTATCCGACGTTATCGACACGTATGTCTATCGAATAGGTATTGAAAATTCCCGATTCTCATATGCAACGGCTGTAGGCTTGTTTAAAGCGGTAATCAGCGTCATGCTTCTGACGATTGCCAACTTGATTGCACGTAAATCAGGGAACAGCTTATGGTAAAAGACCACTATGATGAAGGGAGCGGGTAATTGTGGTACGTCTAGCATTTGGTGACAAAGTGATGATGGTCATCATTTATATCTTCTTGGCATTACTGGCCTTTGTAACTTTTTATCCGTTTTGGAACGGACTTGTCATTTCATTTAACTCAGGTTCAGATACAGCAATGGGGGGCGTTACCTTCTGGCCCCGGGACTTTACATTAGAGAATTATGGGATCGTCTTTCAGGATAACAGGCTGCTGAATGGTTTCAAGATTTCGGTGCTTCGTACCGTGATCGGAACCATCTCCTCCATACTTGTAACCTCTATCTTCGCTTATGGGATGACGAAGAGCGAACTGATCGGCCGTAAGTACTACATGGTTATGTGTATTATTACGATGTATTTTGGCGGTGGCTTGATCCCATCCTTTATGCTCGTTCGCGGTTTGGGTCTGATGGATTCTTTCTGGGTGTTCATTATTCCGGGCTTGGTAAGTGTGTGGAACATGATCATCTTCCGGACGTTCTTTAACGGCCTCCCGAATGGTCTTGAAGAGTCCGCCAAAATTGACGGCTGTGGCAACTGGGGTATTTTCTTTAAGATCATTCTCCCACTGTCCGGTCCGGTAATCGCAACATTGTCATTGTTCACCGCGGTTTCGCATTGGAATGAATGGTTCTTGCCGAGTATCTACATCAATAACGAGAACTTGCTGCCAATTCAGACCATGCTTCGCCAAATATTGAACTCTAATATTATGTCTGAACAGATGAGCAATCTAGATTCGGCTTCTCAGGCCGTTCTCTCCCGGATGCAGAGTGTGACCTCCAAGTCGTTGTCCATGGCAACCATGATGGTGGCAACACTTCCGATTATTATGGTGTATCCATTCGTACAGAAGCACTTCGTTAAAGGTGTTCTGGTAGGCTCCCTGAAAGAGTAAGGGCAACAATATGTGTTGTTTGAAGCATTATGCTTTAGACATAAATATCAAGTGTAAAGACGAAAGGGGAAATTAGAGAATGAGGTTGAGAAAGAAATCGCTGACCACATCGATGACGGCTTTGCTTGCGGCAGCGCTAATGCTTTCTGCATGCGGCGGCGGCGGTGGAACCAAGACTGCTAACCCTGAGCCAGCAGGCGAAAGCGGAACTAGCACGCCTCCAACGGAGGCATCTGACAAGTTTGTGCTTGGCGAAACTCCGCTTGAGTTCAGCTTCTATGGTCATTATAACGAGTACACCATGCCTCCATGGGGGCAAGACGAATCCTCGAAATGGATTAAAGAGAATAAGAAAGTAACCGTAAATGCCATTCATTCGCAAGGTAACGCACAACAAAAATTCAATACCATGATTGCTTCCACGGAGCTTCCAGATGTTATGTGGATGGATCGCGGACCGGATGTAGAGAAATTGCGTCAAGCAGACATGCTTGTGCCTTATGACGAATATCTCGATAAATACCCTAACTTGAAGGAATGGATGGGTGAGGAAGGCCTGAACATGCTTCGTTCTCCTGACGGTAAACTGTATCAGTTCCCGAACTGGTATACGAACCAACCGAACGGTAACGCAGGGTATGTTGTTAATAAACAAATCTACCATGAGTTAGGTTCACCTAAACTGGAAACAACAGATGATTTGTACGAATACCTGAAAGCAGTTAAAGCCAAATATGGCGATAAAGTTGTTCCATTTGAACCGCACGTTCAAGGTCAAGGTATTGAAGTACTGTATTCCGCTTTTGCTGAAAATGCTCTAACGCGCTGGATCAGCATCCGCGGCGTACCTAACGGCGACAAGTTGTCTTCCATCTTTACTGATCCTATCTTCCGTGAGTCGATGCAGTATTCCGCGAAGCTGTTCCGTGAGAAGTTGATTTCTCAGGATGCTATGACTCAAACTGTAGATCAGGTTAAAGAGAAAGTGAACACGGGACGAGTTGCAGTATATGCTGCTTCAAGCCCGACTGAAAATGCAATGAACGCACATGCCGATTTGGCAGCAAAAGATCCAAACGGAGGATATTTCATGATCTGGCCGATTCATAAAGAAGGCCTGGACAAGAACAAAATCTTCCCTGGTACTTACACGCAATTGGGTTGGAACGTAAGTGTAATTACGAAGTCTGCTAAAAATCCAGAAGCGATCTTCGCATTCCTGGATTGGTACACAGGTCCTGAAGGACAAAGTGTTCTGATGTGGGGTCCTCCAGGAGGATATTGGGATGGATTTGAAGACGACGGTGTGACACCTAAATTTACTGAGAAGTATGTATCTGATGCAGCCGGTCTTAACAAGCTGCAAGCGATAACAACGAACTTGCATTGGAACGGTAACACGGTATTTATTGATACAGCAAAAGCAAAATATGAAAGCACATTGCCAGAGGAGCAGCGTAACTGGTCCACTCGTTGGCAGTATGAAGTCACTTGGAAGACTCAAGCAAATGCTACGGAATACATCAACCTCGATCCGGCCCCGGACAGCGAGGAAGGAATTATCCGTCAGCGTGTAGAGGATATCTTTACAGAATCCAGAGCGAAAGCCCTGTATGCGAAGGATGATGCCGAAGTATTGGCAATCCTCGACAAGGCGGAAGCCGATGCGCAATCTGCAGGATATGATAAACTTCTTGCATTCAAAACAACGAAATGGCAAGAAAACGTTGCAAAAATGAAAGGCCAATAATATTCTTTACTTAAAACCAAGAAGGGTATGCTGCTTATGCAGTATACCCTTATCGGAATTTATGGGGGAGATGATACCCGTGTATAAAGTGCTGCTGGCAGACGATGAAATACTGGATCTAGAGGGCATGAAGAGCTTTATTCCATGGGAAAATCTCGGAATGAAAGTGATAGACTCGGTCAATAATGGCTTCGCTGCCTGTGAGGTTCTCGAAAAGGAGAAGATCGACATCCTCGTTACCGATGTACGCATGCCGAATATGACCGGGCTTGAGCTTGCTCAGCGGGCACTGAAATTGCAGGAGGAACTCCGGATTATCTTCGTAAGCGGTTATCAGGACTTTGGTTATGTGAAGCAGGCGATTGCCTTGAATGCATGCAGTTATGTGCTAAAGCCGATGGAGGACCAAGAACTGATTGATGCGTTAACGAAGGTGAGGCTGGAGTTGGATCGTCTCCATGAACGCAAAGAGACGGAAGAAGCTTACCAGCAGATGATCCCCATCCTCAAAAATCAGTACCTCCTGCAAATTCTCCATAGGCCCTACGATGGAGCCATACTGGATATTATCAAGCGGGAGTACCGATTGACGGAGCTTCACTGGCCGGTTTGTGTCATTTTGCTAGAGCTTGATAATGTGAGCACCTGGCGAAGCAGCTTGCTCGATTCCGAGGAAAAGCTTAGTGTCATAGAGGAGTATTTCTCGAGACTGCATAAACTGCTCGAACAGAACGGCTTCGAATACATATGCAAGGTAACAGATCAGCGGACGGCCGTATTGCTTAACGGGGGCAGGGGCAAAGAAGAGATTCAATCCCTGCTTGAGGAATTGAAGCAGGAATATAACTATACGATGACGGTAGGAGAAGGAAGAGCTGCCTACCAACTGGAGCAGCTTCACACGTCGTATCAGGAGGCATTGGCCGCGCTGGACTACAAAATGTTCCGGGGCAAAGGTAAATGGATTCTGTACAGCGAGGTGCCTACCGAGGACCGTGAGGATGTAAAAAGTCTCGATATCCGTCTGGATGCCTTATTTACAGCCATGACAGAGTATGATATCGTTCGTATTTATGATGAACTGGAAGCGATTCAATTGCTTGCCTCTAATATCAGATCCAAGTTCACCATACGTAATTTAGCCGTATATATTATGGTGAAGCTCGAAGGTCATCTGCAGACGATTAATGAAGAGTTATACCGTATGGCAGGATTGGATCTCAAAAATCTTGATATTCTACTTCATTTTGAAACGATGGATGATATCTTCTCATGGCTTCGCATGAAGGCAATGGAAATTTCGGAAATGCTCAAGAACCGAAAATCAACAAAGAATGGCAGGCTGGTCGAAGAGATCATAGAAAATATCCAAGCGCGTATGCATGAGAATATCACGCTGCGAGATATGGCAAACCGGTTTTCTTTTTCACCGAATTATCTTGGGGTGCTCTTCAAGGAAGAAACCGGACATAACTTCAGCGATTATGTAATCAAGCTCCGCATGGAGCGCGCTAGAGATCTGCTCAAGACGACCAAGCTCAAAATATACGAAATTGCATCGCAAACAGGGTATCAGTATCTGCCTTATTTCAGTAGACAGTTTAAGGAAATGTATGGAATGACGCCTCTGGAATATCGGCGCAAGCACTCTTAACTTGTAAAATTCAGATTAGATGTGGGGTCAAACAGGTGATGGCAGGGAAATTCGAACGAATACGGGTCAAGATACCTTTCGGGTACAAGTTAATGATTTCGTACTGCGTGTTCATCATTATACCGGTGCTGCTTGTCGGTCAGATTGCGAATCAGGTCTTCGTAAAGTCCACTCGCGAGCAGACGTATAACAATATTCAGGGTACGCTGCATCAGATGAGCGAGAATATATCGTATAAGATGGAGGACATGATTCGGATCTCGGACATGCTTTATTTTGATACGACCTTTAACAGCCGCCTGCGGTTTACTGAAAGCGCTTGGATTAGCTACGACACAACGATTAATGTGCTGATTCCCAAGTTGGAGACCGCGGTGAGTACGGCTAACCGAAGGATCTGGTTATCGATCTACCTGCGTAATGACGACCTTAGGGAGATCTATGACAATTATTCGAATTCAGATCCACTGGATTCCAACAAACGTCTGTTTGATATTTATCAATATGACAGACTAGAGGACCGATCATGGTATAAGCTGTATCCCAAGGATGAGAATTATGGCGTAACCTTGCAATGGAAACAGATTGAAGACGATGTGAGGAACGGACGCATTTCCTTGCTGCGGCGGTTGGTGGATATCAGCTCGACCATTAAACCGCAGGAGATCGGATTCATGCGGATCAACGTCAGTATGACCGACCTGTTCGAAAGCATGGATTACAACAAGATCGGTGACGGAACGGCTTTATATTTATCGGATTCCCAAGGGCGGGTGGTTCTATCATCGGGTGGCATACAGACAACCGTCTTCAAGGAAAAAGAACTTCGCAAGAACGGTGACCTCCTCATTCGGAAGCCCATTCCCCAGCTCGGATGGGATTTGATTGCCGTTGTCCCTGCGCAAATCGTGGAGAAAGATACGGTCAAGATTCGTAATTTAACTTATCTGATCTGTCTGATTTGTATCGCTATCTTTTTTGTGGTCAGCATTTTGGTATCCAGATACTTCAGCCGCCGGGTTTCCAAAATCGTATCGGTGCTGGACTCGTTCCAGGAAGGGGAATTCCACAAGCGGGTATCCTTTAAGGGCAATGATGAATTTACGCATATTTCCTCTGCTCTGAATGATATGGGCAGCAATATCGGCAAGCTGATCAATGAGGTGTATCTGGCCGACCTTCAGAAAAAAGAAGCGGAACTGGAATCGCTGCATGCGCAGATTAATCCGCATTTTCTATACAATACCCTATCCTCCATCAGCCGCTTGGCGCGGTTTGGGATGCTGGATAAACTGCAGCGTATGGTGATGGACCTAGCGAAGTTTTATCGCCTGTCGCTTAACGATGGCCGGAATATCATCTCCGTGAAGAATGAACTGGAACAGGCTCAGGCGTATGTAGATATTCAAAAGATTAAATACGACGAACGGATGCAGGTTACTTATGATTTCGAGCCGGAAGTGGTCCGGTATGAAACCGTGAAATTGATTTTGCAGCCGTTTATCGAGAATGTGCTGGAGCATGCCTGGACCGGGGATTATATTCATGTTCGAATTACCGCCAGAGTGCTGGAAGATGTCATGGAATTTAAAATTATCGATAATGGAGTCGGGTTCCCGCCCGGCAGAGTTTTGGACAATACAGGCGGACAGGATCTAACCAATGCCGGATACGGTATTCGGAATGTGGATCAACGAATCAAACTTCACTATGGCAGCGAATATGGGGTCACGTTATTCAGCCGAGCCGGAATTGGGACAACGGCAAGAATTGCGATACCACTCGTGAAGCGAACCGTAGCGGAAGGACGCAGCAAAACATTGATGTAACAGGTAATCGACATCTCCCGATCGTGCAGGCTTGAAGAATGGGCTTGACGAGGGGAGATTTTTTCTGTATATTTACTTTATCGGATAAAAGCATAAAAGCTTAAAAGCGAACAAGCGCGAAAGCAATTATCCATCGATTGAAATTGAAATTGAAATTGAAATTGAAATTGAAATTGAAATTGAAATTGAAATTGAAAATGGAATAAATTCAGAAAGAAGGTTTTATTATGATCGTTATTACATCCAATCAAATATCAGAGGAACAAGTTCAGCATATCGTAAGCGAGATTGAGAAGGAAGGACTGCAGGCTCACGTATCGAAAGGGGCGGACCGTACCGTAATCGGGCTGATCGGCAGCGTGAACCCGAAGCTTGCGGAGCACCTTCGCCAAATGAAGGGCGTAGAGAATGTGGTTAAAATCTCCAAGTCCTACAAGCTTGCTAGTCGTGATTTTCATCCGGATGATACCGTTATTGATATTAAAGGCACCAAGATTGGCGGCGGCAATCTGGTCGTCATGGGTGGTCCATGCGCCGTGGAATCCGCACAGCAGATTGACGAGATCGCGCAGCTGGTTAAGGCAGCAGGCGGACAGGTGCTTAGAGGTGGCGCTTTTAAGCCACGTACGGGCCCATACAGCTTCCAGGGCGTTGGCGTTGAAGGTTTGATTATGATGGCGGAAGCCGGGCAAAAACATGGCCTGTTGACGATTACGGAGGTTATGACGCCCGAATACGTGGATATTTGCGCGGAATACGCCGATATTCTGCAAGTGGGAACCCGTAATATGCAAAATTTCGATTTGCTTCGGAAACTGGGTACCTGCGGTAAGCCGGTTTTGTTGAAAAGAGGTTTCAGTTCAACCTATGATGAATTCCTGAATGCAGCGGAGTACATTCTTGCCGGCGGCAATCCGAATGTCATGCTCTGTGAACGTGGAATCCGAACATTCGAAACGTACACCCGGAATACGCTGGATTTATCTGCCATCCCTGTTTTACAAGGGTTGAGCCACCTTCCGGTCATTTCTGATCCGAGCCATGGAACAGGACGACGCGAGCTTGTCGAACCGATGTCCAAGGCATCTGTGGCGGCCGGGGCAGACGGCCTTATTATTGAGATGCACACAGATCCAGATAATTCCATGACAGGCGACGGGGTTCAATCCCTGTTCCCGGATCAATTTGCCGCATTGCTTAAAGACTTGGAGCAGCTGGCCCCACTGGTAGGCAAAAGCTTTGCGACTTCCAAAGCACCTGCTTCTGAATTTGCGCGCGTATAGTAATTGATAAGCGACGTTGTACACTCGGGGATAGCGTTAAAAACATAGTTAAGGTTCGCCAGTTCCTTAAATCTAATATAAAAGACATCTGCAAAAAGCTTGCAGGTGTCTTTTTTTATTTTACATTAATTGGTTTCTGGTGTTATATAACCTAACATTGTTTTCAAAAATACCTTACATAGGTATTGACGTCAGGTTATCTCCCGGCATATAATGACGAAAAGAAATCGAAAGATTATGAACATTGTTAAGCTGTTTAAGTCTTAATGTTCGGAAATTGGGAGGAAGAGACATGTCGGTAGAGAAAGTATTGCAAACCATTAAAGAGAACAATATTGAGTGGGTCGATTTTCGTTTTGTAGACTTGTCGGGACGGGTTCATCATATTAGCTTGCCGGCTTCAGAAGTAGATGAAGAAACATTCGTGAACGGGGTAGCGTTCGATGGATCTTCTATTCCAGGATTCCGTGGCATTGAAGAATCGGATATGGTTATGATGCCTGATCCGGATTCTTGCTATATTGATCCGTTTACAGCACATTCTACGCTTAACATTATGAGCAACATCTATACACCGGAAGGTGATTCATATGAGCGTGACCCGCGCGGTATCGCAGCTCGTGCCGAGCAATACCTTCAAGAGGCCGGTATCGGAACAGCAGCATTCTTTGCACCGGAATCCGAGTTCTTCCTGTTTGATGAAGTTCGCTATGAAAGCTCCATGAACAGCTCCAGCTATTTCGTAGACTCCGAGGAAGCGCATTGGAATACGAACCGCAAGGAAGAAGGCGGCAACCTTGGTTTCAAAGTTGGCGTTAAGGGCGGATATGTTCCAGTAGCACCTGTGGATACTCAACAGGATATCCGCAGCGAAATGTGCCGATTGCTTGATGAAGCAGGACTTCGCGTTGAGCGTCACCACCATGAAGTAGCAACTGCAGGCCAAGCGGAAATCAACTTCCGTTTCGATACATTGAAGAAAACAGCTGACAATTTGTTGATCTATAAATATATCGTGCATAACACAGCGCGCCAATATGGCAAAACGGCTACGTTCATGCCGAAGCCATTGTTCGGGGATAACGGAAGCGGCATGCACGTTCACCAGTCCATTTTCGATGGTGACACCCCATTGTTCTATGAAAAAGGCGCTTATGCTAACCTGAGCCAAACAGCGATCCACTACATCGGCGGTATTCTATACCATGCGCCTGCATTGATCGCTTTGACGAATCCAAGCACCAACTCCTTCAAACGTCTGGTACCAGGCTATGAAGCACCGGTTAACCTCGTATTCTCCAAGGGCAATCGTTCTGCCGCAGTGCGGATCCCGGTTGCAGCCGTAACGCCGAAGGGCTGCCGCATCGAGTTCCGTACACCGGATTCCACGGCGAACCCTTACCTTGCATTCTCGGCCATGCTGATGGCTGGCTTGGACGGTATCAAGCGTAAAATCGATCCTACCGCACTCGGTTATGGACCATTCGATAAAAATATCTATGAATTGTCTGATGCCGAGAAGAAAGAAATTCGCAGCGTACCGGGTTCCCTGGATGAAGCTTTGGATGCACTTCAAGCAGACTATGAGTTCTTGACAGAAGGCGGCGTATTTACGCAAGAATTCCTCGAGAACTTCATCGAGTTCAAGCGTGCCGAAGCCAAAGCGGTTAACATCCGCGTTCATCCGCACGAGTACTCCCTGTACTACGACCTATAATAAATAACGTCAAAAAGCCTAGGGCATCATGCCCTGGGCTTTTTTTTGCACACATATAAAGCCTAGCTAGGTTTAGACGAGGATTATCATACCTAGGAGAATAAGAGCTGTTCTCAAAGGCAGGCATGAATAACCTTGCTCTTGGCTTAAGCAGCCCCTCACTCCCTTATCCAGCTTTACTCTTTAAAGTATCCGTAGTGATGCGTATTGCTTCCGCAAGATTCCCGAACGATGAGTTCAGGCTCTACGACAAAGGAGCTGATGGGTGATTGTTTATGGATAAGGTCATAGAGCATGAGCGCTGCCAGGCGACCGATTTTCTCTTTATTTTGCCGAATCGTCGTTAGTTTGGGAGTTGTATATTTGCACGCCTCAATATCGTCACAACCGATGATCGATACATCGTCAGGGACCTTCAGGCTATGTTCCTGAAGCGCTTGGATGGCTCCAATCGCAATCTGATCGGAGGCCGCAAAGATCGCGCGAGGAAGGGAACCAGCTTGGATCAGCCGTGTCATGGCTTTGTATCCGCTTGCCTCATGAAAATCTTCACCGCTTTGGAACCATTCCGCCCGGGCCGGAAGTCCGAAGCTATCCATGGCGTTACGATAACCGGCCTCACGCTTGTTGGAGATTTCAGACTCCTTGCTGCCTCCGATGAACCCCAAGTCTCTGAAACCTTGAAGATAGAAATGCTCCACGACCTTCGAGGACATTTTATAATTATCGGACATGATATGCCCCGACATTTCGCCGAATAGTTCAATATCGACCCCGATACACGGAATATCGCTCTCATCCAGCTCTTTAATCGAGGGCTCGATTTCCTCGCCGGATATAATGACACATCCATCCACCTGATAATGACGACATCGGCCGAGGTAGTCGGCGTCATCCCCTTGGAATTTCTCATTCGAAAAAAACAGTAGATCGTAACCGAGAACCCCCATTTGCTTCTTAAAGGAATTGAGAACTTCAACAAAAAAAGGATGAGTAAAATCGACATTCAGCTTTCCCGCAAATATGATGCCGATCAAATTCGATTTCTTGGTTGCTAATGTTTTCGCAGAATTGGAAGGGGTGTATCCCGTCTCTTTCATAATTTCCAACACGCGTGCTTTGGTCTCTTCGGATACATCACTGTAGTTGTTGATAATCTTGGAGACGGTGGATACGGATACCCCGGCCATTTTAGCGATTGTTTTGATGTTTAACGCCATGCGAAACGCCCCTTATTCTGTTTATATTATCATTTCATAATTTTCGCGAGTTTTCGTTAAGTATGACTGCTACTTGTCGTTATTCAGTACAGAAGCGAAACTGTTTCGTAAATTAGTGTATCTGCTTTAACTAGGTAAGTCAATGAAGAGAGTAGTCATGATGCTTGTAATAGAAAGGAATAAGGCTGTATCGCGTTTGATAACAAAATATTTTGGGAAAGAGAAAAAAAGCTTTGACAAACAAAATATTATGAGTAATAATAGGCCTTGCGAAACCGCTTTCGGTATATTTCGCTGAATTGCGAAAATTAATAATTATTGTTTCGTAACATCAAGATTGTACTGGGCGAGAAAAAGCGGAATGATGAATCCGGTTTCATAATGAATTGCACTTTAATTTCAGGGGGTAAGGAAATGATTAAGAAATTATCAGCAATACTATTGGCGGGTGCTCTGACTTTCTCGCTAGCGGCTTGCGGAAGCAGTGATTCAGCCGATAAAGGTACACCTTCGAAAGGTGATAAAAAGGTCATCAAAATTTTACACTGGAAACAAGATAACATCAATAAAGCGGTTGAAGAGATCAACAAGAAATTTGAAGAGAAGTATCCTGAGTATACGATAGAGTATACCACTACGGGTCCGGATGACGAATACAAGCAGGCGCAGAGAGCAAGAATCACCGCTAATGACGTCGACGTTTTGGCTGATTTATCGGGAATGAGACTTTCCCCGCAGGAATGGACACCGGGTGCGAAAGTACCAGATTGGCAGCAGTGGATTGATACGGGATTGATCGCGGATTTATCCGACCAAGCCTTCATTAAGAATTATAATGCTAACGATATTGAAAAAGCCGGAACTTATAACGATAAAGTGTATGCGATTCCAACGGGCAAGGTTGCGATGTCCGGTCTGTTCTACAATAAGGAAATCTTTGAACAGAATGGATTGAGTGTTCCGAAAACGTGGTCGGAGTTCATCAAGCTGAATGATGATCTGAAAGCCAAGGGCATTACCCCGATTGTTGTTGCAGGTAAAGACGTATGGCCTTTGAAACTCCCTGTATTCGCCCTGCAAGCCAAAATTCTGGGCGGCGGAGATCAACAGAAATGGATTGAGGGTGTTTGGAAAGGCGAGACGGCTTATAACGATGAAGAGGCAGTCGAAGTATTGGAAAAAATGAAGACGCTTCAAGACAATTACATGATTGACGGATTCATGGGGATCGATTATGCAACAGCGCCTTCCTATTTTGCAACAGGAAAAGCCGCCATGCTGGCTGATGGCTCTTGGGATGCTCCAACCGTCGCAGCAGCAAATCCGGAGCTGAAATTCGGTTACTTCCCGCTTCCGGCTACGGAGGATGCAGCCAAGAATGCCTCTTTTGTCGGCAAGTATGACGTGACCTGGTATGCAACCGAGAAGGGACCGAATAAAGAAGGAGCCCTAAAATGGCTTGAATTCTTCTCCGAGCCGGAAAATTACACGACATTCGTGAAAGCTGCCGGTTTCATCCCGACACAGGATAACATTCAGACGGAAAGCGACTTTATTGACAATGAACTGACCCCATATCTCGGAGAGTTCGAATTGGCGTACGAAATCATGATGATTAACCGTCAAAATATTGGCGAGCATTTGGCTGCAGAAGGCGTTCATACGGAATTCCTGGCACCGGGCGGTCCATACAAAACAGCAAAAGAGCTGGCTGACATTCAACAAAAAGAATGGGAAGCTGCTGCTCCGAAATAAGATTCTTCTATTATAAAGAGACCTATATAGAATGAACCATACTGTAGTCGGGGTCTGTGCAGCAGGCCCCGACATTTATTGAAATGGGATTTTGCGAGGTGAGAGAGATGTATCCATTTGGAAAAGGATTTAACCGATTCATACCCTTATTGCTGCTGCTGATACCGATGGCGCTTTACATCGTGTTTTATTTTGGACCATCGATCCTGACAGTCATCTATTCCTTTACCGATGTCAAGAACCTCCCGGGCAGCACGTACCAATTTGTCGGGCTAGATAATTATAAGGAATTATTCTTCTCGGGGAACTCAGGGGAGCGGTGGCGTTCCATCGTAAACACCCTGATCTTTATGTTCGTTGTTACGATCGTGCAGAACGGGGTCGCTCTGTTTATCGCCGTCATCATTAACCAGCGCCTGAAAGGCGATTATTTCTATCGCGCGGTATTCTTCTTGCCGGTTGTACTGGGCGTAGCTGTCGTTGCTCTGATCTGGGGGATGATGTTCGATCCGTTAAACGGACCTGTCAATCGCCTTTACGACGCTCTCTTCGGCTATCAGGACATGTTCTTTGGGAGTTTCACTCACGCGTTCGGCTATATTATTTTCGTCCAGATTTGGATGTACATGGGCTATTCCATGCTGATCTTTCTGGCTGGACTCCAATCGGTCCCTAAAGATTTATACGAGGCGGGTCATATTGACGGCACCAGCAAGTGGCAATCTTTCCGTCATATTACCTTCCCCCTGATCGCACCATCCTTCACGGTGAATATGCTGTTATCCATCATTGGCGCAATGTCTACCTTTGATATCATTTTGGCGACAACAGACGGTCGCTTCAATACAAGGACGATGGCTTACGACGTGTACAAAGAGACGTTCCGGGGAAGTTTGGAAATGGGCCTTCCTTCGGCGCTGTCTGTCGTGCAGTTCCTGATTATTCTCCTCTTTGTTGTGGTGGCTGTCAGACAGACGCGTAAGAGAGAGGTGGAGTATTGATGCGAAATTCCAAAACCACGCAAATTCTTTCTTACGCCGTCATCGGTTTGCTGCTGATTCTGTATGTCGTTCCGCTTCTGCTCGTATTCAACGTATCACTCAAATCCTTCAATGAGTATCTGCTCAATCCGATCGGGATCGTCCAGAACATGGAATGGGGCAATTATACGCAGGCATGGTCTGAGGGCAATTTCGCCGGTTATTTCGCGAACAGCTTAATTTATACGGTATCTGCGACGGTACTGACCATCATCGTGTCGTTGTTTGCGGCCTTTCCGGTCGCGCGCGGATATGTGATGTGGAGCGGCTTCATTTATATGTTCTTTTTGTTGTCCCAGTTTCTTCCGAATCCGATGGTTGCCCAGTATAAACTCATGCTGTCCTTCAAGGAGAGTGTTTCGTTTTTCGGGTATGATACCAAGCTTGGTTATATCTTGCTGAAAACGACGGGAACGGGCGTTGTGTTCATGATGTTTGTCGGCTACATCAAGTCGATTAGCCGCGATCTGGATGAGGCCGCAGGGATGGATGGTTCCGGTTATATCCGTTACCTGTTCCAGATCATTCTGCCACTGATGAAGCCGGTTATCGCAACCGGCGTCATTCTGACTGCGATTGGAATCTGGAATGATTTTGTTGGTCCGATCATGTATCTCCCGAGTCCGTCCAACTATCCTATTACGTTTGGCCTAAAGGAATTCAGGGGGCAATACGGGAATAACTGGCCGCTGCTTGCATGCGGAATTACGATCGTAGCGGCGCCATTGATCATTCTGTACACGTTCATACAGAAATATCTGGTGGACGGGGCGCTGGCCGGAGCCGTCAAATCCTAAGGCATAGAAGGGAAGAGATCGCGATATGAAATCAACAGGATGGAAGTTTGAGGGAAACCACGGGGTCTTTACGTTGCGTAATCCCGAACATCATAACTATTTATATTTCCCTTTAGTGAATGAGGCCGGCATGATGTCGGCCGTCACGCCGAATCTTCACGGTGAAATGACAAGCAGTCATAATACGTTTTTCATGTCGCCCGTATCGGTGGAGGATCTACATAATTCCAAGTCCGCACGTAACTTTTGGGTGCATATTGACGGGCATGGTGCATGGTCCGTAACCGGCAATTCAGCCAAGCAGAATGCAAACCGGTTCATGAACGAGGAAGAAGAAAGCCAATTGGCAGCCGGGTTTTTATGGCATAAGCTGACACGGATGAACGGGGAAGCCGGACTGCAAGCGGAAGTAACCAGCTTCGTTCCGGTAACGGATGACAAAATCGAGTTAATGAAAGTAACACTGACCAACGTAGGCGAGCAGACGCTAAAACTGACCCCTACCGCGGCGATCCCGCTGTATGGCCGTTCGGCAGACGACCTGCGGGACCACCGTCACGTGACATCCCTGCTTCACCGGATCTTTGTCCATCGCAAAGGAATCGAAGTCCAGCCTGCTCTCTCATTTGACGAGCGGGGTCACCGTATTAATCACGTATCCTACAGCGTCCTAGGCGCGGAAGCGGACGGTGCGGAACCGATCGGTTATTTTCCGGTGCTTGAAGAGTATATTGGGGAAGGCGGCGCGCTCGATTGGCCTGAGGCTATCATTGCCAATAAGCAAGCGGGCGCGCAGGCAGGTGACTCCTTGGAGGGATATGAGGCCATTGGAGGTCTACGGTTTGCGGGGGTTCAACTGCAGCCTGGCGAATCCAGGGCTTATGTTATGGCGATGGTCATTTCGGAAGATCGCGCCGAGACCGGAAGACTTGCCGAAACGTATTTATCGGAGAAGCGCTTTGATGAGCTGCTTGCTCAGAATGAAGCCTATTGGAATGACAAGCTGAGTACCGTATCCTTCCATACCGGCGATCAGCAGCAGGACTTGTGGATGAAATGGGTAACCTTGCAGCCGATATTGAGGCGTCTCTATGGCAACTCATTTCTTCCTTATCATGACTATGGCCGTGGAGGACGTGGATGGCGTGACCTCTGGCAGGACTGTCTGGCATTGATGATCATGGAACCATCCGAGGTCCGGTATCTGCTGCTTAATAATTATGCAGGTGTACGGATTGATGGAAGCAATGCTACAATTATTGGAACGAAGCCCGGTGAGTTTATCGCTGACCGGAACAACATACCGCGCGTATGGATGGATCACGGTGCATGGCCATTCATGACGACGCTGCTTTATTTGGATCAGAGCGGGGATTTGGATTTCCTGAAGCAGCCGCAGACCTATTTCCGCGACGTATTTGTAAGTCGGTGCAAGGAGAAGGACAGCGGATGGCTGCCTGAGCATGGGAATCTACTCTTAACCGTGAACGGTGAGGTATACGAAGGTACGATACTGGAGCACATGCTGCTGCAGAATCTGGTTCCGTTCTTTAATGTAGGTGAGCACAATAACATCAAGCTTGAGGGAGCGGACTGGAATGATGGTCTCGATCTTGCTCCGGACAGAGGCGAGAGCGTGGCCTTTACTGCGTTCTATGCAAGCAATTTGATGCAGCTTGGCGATCTGCTGCTGGCATGGCAGGACAGAGAAGGCGTTGAGTTTCTTGAAATCGCGGAGGAAATGGCTGTGCTGCTCGATTCGGTAACGGCTCCCGTCTCATATGAAGATGTGCAGGGGAAGCTGGAGCTGCTTGATCAGTATTATGAGGCTGTTAAAGTCTCCGTGACCGGAAACAAACGAAAGTTTAGCGTTGCGGAAGTTGTGAAGGATTTGAAACTGAAAGCGGACTGGATCATCCGACATTTGCGCAGCAAAGAATGGATTACAAGCCAAGAAGGATACTCGTGGTTCAACGGTTATTACAATAATGACGGAGCGCGCGTGGAAGGCGATCATCCTCTTGGCGTGCGCATGACGCTCACAGGTCAAGTCTTTGCCGTTATGGGCGGAATTGCGGACGATGAACAGGTAGGACAAATTACGAAATCGGTTGATCGGTATTTAAAAGATTCGAGCATTGGCTATCGTCTAAATTCGAACTTTGGGGAGATTCAACAAAATCTCGGGCGGGCATTCGGTTTCGCGTTCGGACATAAAGAGAATGGAGCCATGTTCAGCCATATGAGCGTCATGTACGCTAACGCTCTCTATAAGAGAGGTTTTGTCCAAGAGGGATACGAGGTATTACAATCGATTTACGATTTAAGCAATGACTTTGAACGGAGCCGCATGTATCCGGGTATTCCCGAGTACATCAACGAGAAGGGAAGAGGGATGTATCCCTATCTTACCGGGTCGGCAAGCTGGCTTTTGCTTACCATGCTGACCGAGGTTTTTGGAGTGAAAGGAAATCTGGGACATCTGCTCTTGGAGCCGAAGCTCAGTCCTTCGCAATTTGGAGCCGACGGTACTGCTGCTGTGCATACGCGGTTTGCGGGTAAACCGCTTCAGATTGTATACAGCAATCCGAAGCGATTGGATTACGGAAGTTATACGATTCAATCGGTAACGCTGAACGGCGAGAAGATTCAGCTGCGCAGTCAGAAACCGGGGGCTGCCGAATTGGATCGCAGCTTGCTGTACGCGTTATCCGAAGATGAGTGTCAACTAATTCGTGTCGAGCTTGCCTGACACACGAGCATACAACATTTCAGAAGCCCCGGCAGGCAAGTTGGCCGGGGTTTCTTCATCATGAATGGAGCGATTGTTATGGGACATCAATTAGCAAACGGACAATTGGAAGTCGATATAGCGGAAGTCGGTCGTTATCAAGGCACGCGTTTTGACCGGACCGGTTTCATTACCCAGGTCAAATTGACCGAAAGTGGTCACACATTCTGTGTTCATGAGTTTGCGGATGGGTTTAACCCTCAGGCCGGGTCCGGATTGTGCAACGAGTTTGGACTGCATGAGGGGATGGGTTATGCAAAGGCGGAAGTAGGTGGGTGGTTTCCCAAATTAGGAGTGGGCCTTCTCAAACGGGTCAGCGAGGACCCGTATCACTTTCAGTATACGTATCCGGTGGAACCTTTCAATGTGGATATCACTTCGGATGACGTGTGCATTTCATATACGATGCATCCTAGGAACGTCAAAGGGTATGCGGCAAAACTCGTTAAGAAAATCTCGATTCAGGACACGACATTGACGATAGGTTATGAGCTCTTCAATGAAGGGAGCCAAAGGATGGATACGGAGGAGTACATTCATAATTTCATAGGGATTAACGGAGAACTGGTAGGTCCAGAGTATAAACTGAAGTTACCGGTCCCTGTCCGCTTTACGGAGGTCGAATCGGATTATACCTCGGGTCTGCTGTCTGTTCAGGATAACGAAGTGGGCTGGAATGCCAGACCGGACAAGCCCTTTTATGGGAGAATGCAAGGCTTTAACGGCAGCGATTATCCTTATTCCTGGGAGCTAACGCACAGCGCCAGCAGGGCGGGAGTCAGGGAGATCAGCGATTTTCCGGTTGCGCATATGGCGCTGTGGGGGACCGACCACGTTATATCGCCAGAAGTGTTTATTCGATTAAGCCTGGCACCCGGAGAAAAGAGATCCTGGAGTAGAAAGTACCAATTCTTCTGTTGGTAGCGAGAATTCAATGTGAATAATTACACTTGAAGGTCTATGGGATTGTTGCTATGATTAGCGTTAATTAGCATTCATAGTAGAGAAAGGGTGGAGAGTCTTTTGAGCAAGAGAGCATACAATTTTAACGCAGGACCTGCTGCATTGCCGCTTGAAGTGTTGGAGCGCGCCCAGGCCGAATTCGTCAATTATGGGGATACCGGCATGTCGATTATGGAAATGTCTCATCGCGGTGCTGTATATGAAGCCGTTCATAACGAAGCGCAGGAGCGCTTGCTGTCCCTGCTGGGGAATCCATCCGGCTACAAGGTGTTGTTTATCCAAGGCGGTGCAAGCACGCAATTTGCCATGATTCCGATGAACTTCTTGGGACAAGGCCAGGTTGCGAACTATGTAATGACGGGAAGCTGGTCTGACAAGGCGATTAAAGAAGCCAAGCTGATTGGCGAAACTCATATGGCAGCCTCTTCTGAGGAGAGCAAGTACATGGCTCTGCCTAGCCTTAAGGACATTAAGCTGTCGGATCATGCAGCCTATCTCCATATGACTTCCAATGAAACGATTGAAGGCACACAGTTTAAGGAATTCCCGGATACCGGTTCGGTGCCGCTTATCTGTGATATGTCGAGCGATATCCTCAGCCGTCCGTTCGATTTGAACCAATTCGCGATGGTTTATGCGGGCGCTCAGAAGAACTTGGGGCCGTCCGGGGTTGCGGTTGTGATCGTCAGAGAGGATATGATTACAGATTCTCCTAAACATCTGCCGACTATGCTCCGTTACAATACGTATTTGAAAAATAACTCGCTGTACAACACGCCGCCGTCTTTCGGCATCTATATGATCAACGAAGTGTTGAAGTGGATTGAAGAGAAGGGCGGCCTGCAAGGCGTTCAAGAGATGAACCGCAAGAAAGCCGCACTCATCTATGATGCCATTGATCACAGCGAAGGCTTCTACCGCGGCTGCGTGAATGCAGAGGTACGTTCCGATATGAACATTACGTTCCGTCTTGCCTCTGAGGAGCTGGAGAAGGAATTCGTGAAGGCTTCGGAGCAAGCAGGCTTTGTCGGCCTGAAGGGTCATCGCAGCGTCGGCGGTTTGCGGGCTTCGGTATATAACGCCGTTCCGTATGAGAGCGCTCAGGCGCTGGTAGAATTTATGCAGCAGTTTAAGAAGAGTCACAGCTAAGATCATACAAGATTACACAATGATAACCTTCCGCCGGTTCAGCGGAAGGTTATTTCTGGATATCCCGGGAAATCGGGAAGGAATCGGTTATAATAAAAATAAAACAGAAGAAAAGGTGGACTTATCAACATGGCATTACACATCGTACTAGTCGAACCGGAAATTCCAGCCAATACGGGCAATATCGCCAGAACTTGCGCCGCAACGGGCACACATCTGCACCTGGTCCGTCCGCTCGGTTTTAATACAGACGACAAGACATTAAAGCGGGCCGGGCTGGATTACTGGTATGCCGTACATATTGAATATCACGATTCCTTTGAGGAGTTGCAGGCGCTCTATCCGGAAGGACGTTATTACTACGCCACGACGAAGGCTACCAAGCGTTACATGGACATTGAATATCAAGACGGGGATTTTTTGGTGTTTGGCAAAGAAACCAAGGGATTGCCGCCGGAGCTGCTAGCCGCGAATAGCGAGCATTGTATTCGCATGCCGATGACCGATAAGGTTCGTTCTTTGAATTTATCCAACTCTGCAGCGATTATGGTATATGAAGCACTGCGTCAATTGGATTTCCCGGGTATGGAATAAGTTTTTACAAAACTTTGAGTTTTTTGGGGAATATCATCCAGTATACCTAGTTGATATTGAAAAAAACTAAGAAATTCTTAATTTCCAGCAGGATTCGACAACTTTTTATCGAACTATTATACTAGGCCCTTGTTATCAGTTCTGAACTGTGGTGTCAGAAATCACTTGTTGAAAATGAAAGAGGTGTACAATCGTTATGAAACCTGCTGGTGTTGTTCGTAAAGTTGATCAGCTGGGAAGAATCGTTCTGCCTAAGTCTCTACGCAAGAGATATCAAATGAACGAGGGGGATCCCGTAGAAATTCTTGTACAGGGGGACCATATTATATTGGAGCGCTATCGTCCGAAATGCGTCTTCTGTGGTTCTATGGACGGAGTTAGCGAGTTTAAAGAGCGCTATATCTGTTCACAATGCATGTCCGAAATGCAGCAGCTTCCGAAACATGCCTAGTACCTCAAATGAATTACCTTTTGCGCATCGCTAATGAGCGGTGCCTTTTTTGTTCCTCAAAAAAATAAAACTCCCCCGATATACGAGGGAGACGCCTTACAGGCCTTTGGTTTTATCATCATTGTATGCCGCGGTCCAAATGCCAACCATGTAAAGGGCGAATACGAGCATGACGATCCAAAATGTTAATGAGAACGACATTCTTGCCACCTCCTGCTAAGCTAACCTTATTATAACCACCTTGAGCCAAAAAATAAACGACAATATGAGTGCCGATTCTATCATTTGAAAAATAAGAAGTGCGTGGGTACCGGGCGCAGATTTCCGTCCGACGGTTTGTTCACGACCCGGCCGTTTAGGATTAGGGATGCGGACCCGCCGCCATCGAGATTATAAGCGTCAATCACGCCCAAATTTTTAAGCTTGTTCTGCAGCTCTTGCAGCGTGGCTCCCGATTTGCCCTTCTCGTCATATCCTTCGGTAACCAGGATGAGCAGCTGATCGTCCTTGTAATTGCCGATGACGGTACGCGGTGCCCGGCCGGGGGTCGTTCTCCATTTCTCGGGAATTGTTGTTTTACTGCCGTTTTGGAGCAGTACGGGTACAAAGGTAGCACCGAACATGGGATCGAGCCGGTCAAGCTCGCTCTGGCTGTAGAACTTGCCACCGATCAGCTTGCCGGATTTGCTCATGCCGACAAAGGCAAGATCCTTAAAGCTCGGTTGAAACCCCGAGACGTATTTGCCATCATAATAGGTCGTGCTCAGCGGATGTCTGCCCCCGTTCCCGTCAGCGTATCCACCTGCATTAATCCCTGCAACCGCACCATGCCGGCTTACGGCACGCATGGTCGTTTCTACGGACCCGGGCCTGCCGCTTTCGCTCCCTAGCGACATCTTCATCGCGGAAGGATCCTTCAATTTGACCTTCATCGCATATCCGTGATAAGTACCCGGGTTGATCTTGTATAACTCAATTCGAATCCGGTCACTGTTGACCGTTTCAATAGGGACACCCAGTTTGGTTGTGATCCGGCGATTATAGATTTGCTCCGGGCGTGAAGCTTGTGCTTCCGCTGATTGCAGAATGGTTCCTACCGTGGCGGTCGTTTGCCGATAGAGCTTGGCCGTTTTTTCAATGGAGGATATCGTCTGTTCCGCATAGACAGCGGCTTGATCCAAATCCTGTTTGATCACGGCGGACTGTTCCGATATGCTGCCGGATGGTATGTACTCCGCGGTTTCGTGCGACAGGCGCGGCGGTTCCGTAATTAACCACATACATAGCAGCATTCCGATAAAAGGTGCAATGGCCAGCATAAATGTACGGTTTAACTGCTTGGGACGGATATACTTCAGTGTTCTCACTTCAGCAGCTCCATCTTGCGTTCCAGCTCTTTCAGCTGTTTCTCAACTTGGCTTAGCTGACTGTACAGCTTGTTGCTGTTGTCCGTTTTGCCGCTAGCCTGATCCTTGGTAAAGGTCAGCAGCTCATTAAACGACTGAACCTTGCTCTGCATCTCGTCCATTTCCTGAACCAGCTCGTTAAACCTTTGGTCGTACTCCGCTTTGAATGCCGCCATCTCCTGGCGCGTATCCTGCTGCAGCTGCACCACGACTTGCTCTTTCAAGTGATTACTATATAGGTAGGCTGCGGTGGTACCCAGCCCGATGAGAACAATCCAAAATACCCAGAACCATTTGGTGGATGGCCCCTTTTGCTGCGTTTCCTCACGGGATTTATAGGGGGTATTGTGTTCCTGCTCCAACATTGGCATTTCATCACCCCTCAAAAACTATCATTTTTTCCAAATTTCATTCTAACATGTCAGGATTACTTTCGCAAAGACGAACTAATAGCACTTGTTTTTATGAAAAATAGATTGCCTAGAAAGATAGAGTGGGATACAATCTGTATAGATTTGATTATCAAACAGGATACATATAAGACATTCGCCATGCATACCGTCAAAGGCCCTGCGCCTATAGGATTAATTAACCTTATTTCTACACGAATGACAGCTCCGAATTGCGTCTACCCATATCTGCAAACAACGGAGATTCGCAATACCGGATATGTAAGAAATTGACGGCGCTTACTTAATAGAGATACTAGAGATTCAAGTTTGCTGATACAGGAGGTCTATTAGAAAATGAATCAGGTTTGGCGGGTAGTTATCGTCGGCAGTCAACCTACAAGCATGCTGGGAACAAAATTGATTTTGGAAGAGCAGCAGGATCTGCTCGTTGAGGGAATGACATCCTCGGATTCAGAAGGGCTTCGAATGGTCGGGGATTTGCTTCCTGACTTGGTACTATTGGATTATCATTTGTCGGAACATACCTCGGAAGCCGTATTGGAGCAGATGAAACAGCTGTCCCCTAAGACCCATGTCGTCATTATGACCGACAATGATGGCCTTCCGTTGCTGCAATCCTTGATCAGCCGCGGTGCAAGCGGCCTATTGTCCAAACAGGCATCCACCTTTCAGCTCATACATATGATTACAGGACTCCGGGAAGGCGTTGCCTCGCTGCCGCTCGACTGGGTAAGGCAAGGCATCTGGCCGTTAACGGCCTCTGCAATGAATGAAGGCGGACTCCAGCTCTCCGAGACGGAGGCTTTTATAATGGAACGGATCGTCCAGGGCATTACATACGACAAAATCGCCATGGAAATTCAGGTAAGCCGCCGCTCAATTGACAATTACCTCCGCAAAATCTATGTGAAGCTGGGGGTATCCACTCGTGCGCAGGCGATCGAGAAATATGCCCTCTACACCCGCCAAGGCCGGCAAATTTATGCCTAATGCAGGATTAAGGTTATAATATATAAATATCAGGAATACCTTTTAGAGGTTGTAAAGAGGCTCCTGAATACAAAACCGAGGTTTTGATAACGGTTAGAGGAGGGACTTCCATGCAGTTTTCCTTTGCTTCCCGTGCACAGACCCTTTTGTCATCCCCGCTGCGCGATATCAGGGAACTTGCGAAGCGGGATTCTTTTATTTCCTTGGCAGAAGAGCTGCCGGCTGAAGAATTGTTTCCTTTGCATTCACTGGCAGAAGCGGCGACATCTGTGCTCTCCGAGGACCCACTCGCCTTGCAGTACGGTGAGGCAGAAGGGTATGGACCGCTGCGCGAGTGGCTGAGCGAGGACTTTTCCCGCCGTAAAGGCCTGAGTGTCCTGCCTCAGCATATTTTGCTGACAACGGGCACCCAGCAGGCCATCGATTTGCTGGTCAGGGTGTATGTGGACCCGGGCGACCCGGTACTGGTGGAGAATCCAACCTCACCAGGACTGCTTCAGGTGCTGCGCCTCCAAGGTGCCGTCATCGTGCCTGTGGAGGGAGATCAAGACGGGATGCTGCCGGAGCACCTGGAGACCATGATTCGGCAGCACAAGCCGAAGCTGCTTATGGCTGCGCCCAATTTTACCAATCCAACAGGCGTGATGTGGAGTTTGGAACGGCGTAAGCAGGTGCTGGAGCTGTGTATCTCACACGGACTTCTTATTGTGGAGGATGATTCTTACGGTGATCTTTATTTTGCGGATCCCAAGAATCCGAAGCCCCGAATTCCTTCCATCTTCTCACTTGAGGAGCCGCAGGGAGGACATGTTCTGTATGTGGGCTCGTTCAGTAAAACCGTTGCGCCAGCGCTGCGTACGGGATGGGCTGCCGGGAACCGGCGCTTGATTGAGATGATGACGGCCGTGAAGCAGATGGCCGACTGGCAATCCAGCATGCTGAACCAGCGGATGCTGCACCATCTGCTGGAATCGAAGCATTTTAAGCTGGAAGATCATATCGGCATGCTTAATCGGGAATACGCAACGAGGCTCAAGCTGATGGTGGAACTGCTGAAACGCAGCGCGTGGAAGGATTCGAAGTATGCAGTGCCTCCCGGGGGGATGTTTCTCTGGGTACGGCTACCTCCGGGATTGAATGGGGATGCGCTCCTAAGAGCTACTCTATTAAAAGGAGCGGCTTTCCTGCCAGGCTCGATGTGCTCGGCAGCTGATCATACCCGTGAGTGTATCCGGCTGAATTTTACGCATCCGGGGCGGGATGAGCTGCTGCTCGGTATGAATCTCATCAGCGAGGCCGTAATGGAATTTACAGCCCGGAATTAGACATGGAAGGTTTCTTTTTACGAATCGTGTATAACATAACAAAGCTGCTGATGGAGCCTGATTTCAGGTTCGGAAGAGAATCAGCAGCTTTTTTTCATGGGTGAATATAAGGTCTGCATCCAGAATTTATGATTTCAATACGGTAGCATAGTCTGCCAAGGCCTGTACGCCTGCTGGTGTGAGCACGTAGCGTCCGCGGCTCACCCGACGGAACCAGCCGTAGTAATTGCGTTGCAGAATGTCAGCCGCTGATCCAACGCCGCTTCGATCCCGCACAGCTGCGGGAGAAATACCAGGCAGTATCGCAGGGGCAGTTCCTTCTTGAAGCTCATGCCACTCCTGAGATTCACGCGAGCTCTGCTGCTCCACTTCCGCCGCATTCATGGCAGCAGCCACGCGCAGCGTCTTCTCGCGATAAGCGGTAACCAGCTTGGCTCTCGTTACCCCACCTGTATTGTAATCGCCGCTGCGCTCACGGAATTCATACAACAGGCGTTCCTTGCGCCTGATGGCTGTCCTTCCCTTCTGTACCGCCATTTCCGGCTCACAGAGCACCTCGACGAAGGGCGCTTTGGTTTTGTAGAAGGTGACCGTAATGAGTCCCAATCCCAATCGTCCGCAAAGCCCCGTCAGATCCGCCCAGCGCTGATTGACCGCTCCTTTCTTCGCCCGGCTCTTCTCGACGGCCAGGTAAACGTAAGGAGTCAGCTTCAACCGCTCGATGCCTTGGAGCAGAAGGGCCAGATTGAATGTTTTTTTCAGCTCCACGATCAGCGGTTCATCGGCGCCCTCTTTCATACCGACCAGATCGCAATTGCGTACCTCGCCTTTCACTTCATATCCGTTCAATTCAAAAAAGGCCTTCAGGGGAGCGTACAGCTCGGCTTCATGCTTTATCGCCATGATGACTCTCCTTTTATTCGAAAGATGCTTTAATGTCAAGTTAATGTAATTTCAGTATAGCATGGGGACGGCTCGCGTGGCGTACCCGAGTGTAGAATGGACCGGTGGTTAGATAAATTGCATGCGCATGACTTCGAAAATAAGGTCAACTATTCCAAGCAAGTCGCATAGGTATGTAATACACTTTTTCGAAAATGGAATGTTTTCTAATGACGCTGTGGAATGGAAGCCAATCCCCATAAACAGACTCATAGGAGGTAGCGAAATGGATATTTTCGAACGCATAGCATCATATCGGGCAGAAGGCGACCGTTTGGCGTGGAGCGGCACATTCAGGGAATACATTGAAATACTTAAGAAGGATCCCTCTCCAGCCATGACGGCACATGCCCGTGTATATGACATGATCGAATCCTACGGTTTCGAAGAGAGCGGGGGTCAGAAAAAATATAAGTTTTTTGAACAGGAAATCTTCGGTCTCGACCGAGCTGTTGAGAAACTCGTTGAGGAATACTTCCATTCCGCGGCCCGCAGACTGGATGTACGCAAACGCATACTGCTGCTTATGGGGCCCGTCAGCGGCGGGAAATCCACGCTGGTCACGCTGCTGAAGCGCGGCCTGGAGAAGCATTCCCGTACCGATCGGGGGGCTATATATGCGATATCCGGCTGCCCGATGCAGGAGGAGCCGCTGCATCTGATTCCACTGGAGCTAAGACCCGAAATCGAGAAGGAGCTTGGCGTCCGGATCGAGGGCAATTTGTGCCCGGCCTGCCAACTTCGCCTCAAGACCGAATACGGCGGAGATATCGAACAGGTTGAAGTCGAGCGGGTGTTAATCTCCGAGGAGAACCGCGTCGGCATCGGCACATTCAGCCCGTCCGATCCCAAGTCGCAGGATATTGCCGATTTAACCGGCAGCATCGATTTCTCCACCATCACGGAATACGGCTCGGAATCGGATCCGCGGGCCTATCGCTTTGACGGCGAGTTAAACAAAGCGAACCGCGGTTTGATGGAATTCCAGGAGATGCTGAAATGCGACGAGAAATTTCTGTGGAATTTGCTCTCCCTGACCCAGGAAGGGAACTTTAAAGCGGGCCGGTTTGCGCTAATTAGCGCCGATGAGCTGATTGTGGCCCACACCAACGAATCCGAGTATAAAGCATTTATCGCGAATAAGAAAAATGAGGCGCTGCAATCGCGGATGATTGTCATGCCGATTCCGTATAACCTGAGAGTTAGCGACGAGGAGAAGATCTACTCGAAGCTGATCGGCCAAAGCGATATGAAGCATATTCACATCGCGCCGCACGCGCTTCGTTCTGCCGCGATATTCTCCGTTTTGACGCGTCTGAAGGAAACGAAGAAGCAAGGGATGGATCTGATCAAGAAGATGCGGATGTACGATGGGGTGGAAGTCGAAGGGTATAAAGAAGCGGACCTGAAAGAGATGCAGAATGAATATTTGGAAGAAGGCATGTCCGGGATTGATCCGCGATATGTCATTAACCGGATATCCAGTGCTTTGATTAAGCAGGATCTTCAGTGCATTAACGCGCTGGATATGCTGCGGGCGATCAAGGATGGGCTGGATCAGCATGCTTCGATTGCCAAGGAGGAGCGGGAGCGCTATCTGAATTTTATTGCCGCCGCACGCAAGGAGTATGATGATCTGGCGAAGAAGGAAGTCCAGAAGGCCTTTGTGTATTCCTTCGAGGAGTCTGCCAAGACGCTGTTCGAGAATTATTTGGATAACATCGAAGCATTCTGCAACTGGACGAAAATTCGCGATCCGTTAACGGATGAAGAGATGGATCCGGACGAAAGATTGATGCGTTCGATCGAGGAGCAGATCGGCGTCTCGGAAAACGCGAAGAAGGCTTTTCGGGAAGAGATCATGATTCGCATCTCGGCTTATTCCCGGAAGGGTAAAAAGTTCGAGTATCACAATCATGAGCGCCTGCGCGAGGCGATTGAGAAGAAGCTGTTCACTGACCTGAAGGATATCGTCAAGATTACAACCTCGACCAAAACGCCGGATGCCGTGCAGTTGAAACGGATCAACGAGGTTAGCTCCAGACTGATCGAGGAGCATGGGTATTGCCCGGTATGTGCGAACGAGCTCCTGCGTTATGTGGGCAGTCTATTGAATCGGTAATACCGGATAGAATAATGGAATGCTATGAGGAGCCACCCAAGAAGTTAGGGTGGTTTCTCATGCTTCGGGATGAAATAGCCCGGTTAGGAGGTGCAAATATACACATAATTAGGACTTTGGCATTATGTCTAGGTGGTAAATATAGTCTATAATGGACCCTAAGTACTTGAACCTGTGAGATGGATCACGTTATTTAGGAGTGGATTTTTCGAAATGATTGATGTTTCCCCGAAAAGACGCCAACAGTTGGAGTATATCGGATTGGATGAACAAGGGTTGGAACTGCTGGCTAAACATCGTGATGTGTTTGCGAAGGTGGTTGAAGAGGTCGTTAACCGGTTTTACGCGCAGATCGGGACGCAGCCGCAGCTGATGCAGATTATCGAGCGTACCTCGACCGTGGAACGGCTTAAGGAGACTCAGCGGGTATATTGGATGTCACTTGCGGCAGGGAGAGTGGATGATGCTTATATTGCCGAACGGATTAAGATCGGACAAGTTCACTCCAGAATCGGCCTGAAAACAGACTATTACCTTGGAAGTTACATGGTTTATCTGGACATCGCCACCGATTTACTGAAGCAAATCGTACCGGATCAGTGGATCCAAGTGGTGCATGCGCTGAGCAAGATGTTTAATTTAGACTCCCAGCTCGTCCTGGAAGCTTACGAAATGAAAGAGAAAGAGAAAATCAGCAATTTGGTATCGGATCAACAAAGAATGTTGGAAGCGATTACAAATGCGGTTCAAGAATTGACTGCCATGATCGTGGAGCTGGATCAAAGCGCGGCGTTAATGGCTGACAATGCAATCAAAACAGCAGAGGCACAGGATAAAGCGCATACTCTGACTTCCGAGCTGGGCGAGGAAATTCTGCATATTGAGCAGATGGGCAGCTTGATCAGGGAAATCTCGGATCAGAGCCACTTGCTCGGTCTGAATGCGGCAATTGAGGCTGCTCATGCCGGGGAATTAGGCAGAGGCTTCGAGGTGGTTGCCGGGGAAGTCCGAAAGCTGGCCACCAACTCCAAGAAGGCGATGGATGAGATTCAGGACAAGGTTAGCGGCATTATTCGCAAGCTGGGTCTTGTGGAGCAGGAATCGGAAAAAACGTCCATGAACGCACGTAATCAGGCGGCAAGCTCGCAGGAATTGGCTGCTTTTGTGAAAATGATGGAAAAGCTGGCCGATGACTTGGAATCGCTTCAACATGAATATGATGTTCAGAAGCACGATGTCCAAGAGGGAACCGTATCCGAGAAGGTAAGCGTATAACAGGGACCTAAGAAGCGAATAGATTAAGGATATCTGTAAACAACAGCAGCACCCGCGTTGAGGAGAATTCCCTCATGTGCGGGTGCTGTTTGTTATATGGCGCCATATTGTCCTTCAAGCATTGCGTTGTTAAATAAATCGCCGATGGAGCTTCTTGCCGTCGTAGGAGAACAGGATCGGTTTGCCCTCGATCATGCTGTGCAGATGCACGGGTTTGCCCCAGAGCCGGTAAACATAGGGAATGGTGCGTTCCATATACTTCAGGTCAAGCTCAATACCTTCGTACAGATGCTTGATCATCAGCTCGCCGGAGCGGAGATGATCGCCATCGGTCACCACGAGAAACGGGGAGCCGCCGTTTACGCGGGAGACGACCAGTTGGTCGCGGATATGTTCCCACGCCTTGTCGGTGATTTTCCACTCTGGACCTTTTTTCTCAAAGACATACAGGTCCAGATCCTCCACCAATTCCTTTGTCAAATAATTGCGCAGGAAAGAGATATCGGAGTCGTATTCGCGGACATCAAACATCTTCTCCCGATCCCAGCGGCGTTCGATATCCTCGAAGATCTTCAGTCCAAGGTAGTAGGGGTTCAGGCTGTGGCGCGACGGCTGTACGACCGAGGCGTTAAGCTTGGCGAATTCCACCGTTTCCTCGCTGGTTAGGTCCATCTCCCGCAGAATGCGCTGGTGCCAGTACGAAGCCCAGCCCTCGTTCATGATTTTGGTTTCCATCTGCGGCCAGAAGTACAGCATCTCCTCCCGCAGCATGCTCATAATGTCTCGCTGCCAATCCTCCAGAATGTCGGAGTGCTCCTGAATGAACCACATGATGTCTTTCTCCGGCTCGGGCGGGAAGCGTTTGGGTGACGCCGGCAATTTGTCGGCTTTATCTTCACCGTCTTCGTCCATATCCCATAAATCGTCGTACCGGCCGGGAGGCTTCTGCCGCTTGGCTTCCTCCTTCTGCGCCTGCATCCGCCGTGCGGTGTACCGCTGCTTATCAAGTTTATCCGGTCTTATGATATGGGGATCCACATGCTCTTGAATCGCTAGCACGGCGTCAATAAACTGCTCAACCGCCTCCGTGCCATGTTCGATCTCATAACGGGAGATGCGCTCGGCTGTAGCCGACATGCTCTCGACCATATTACGGTTGGAGACGGAGAAGCGGGCGTTGTTTTTAAAGAAATCGCAGTGTGCAAGGACATGGGCGACTATGAGTTTATTCTGAATCAGGGAGTTGCCGTCCAGGAGAAACGCATAACACGGATTGGAGTTGATCACGAGCTCGTAGATTTTGCTAAGGCCGAAGTCGTACTGCATCTTCATTTTATTAAAGGTTTTTCCGAAGCTCCAGTGGCTGAACCGGGTTGGCATGCCGTAGGCACCGAAGGTGTATATGATGTCTGCCGGGCAGATCTCATATCGCATAGGGTAAAAATCAAGGCCAAAGCCTGTAGCGATCTCGGTAATCTCCGCAATGGAACGTTCCAGTTCCGCGATCTCGTCTTGGTGCACGAGAATCCCCCCTTCGTTATTAAAAACATGGTTCTTATCATTTATATGGAATCTTGGTGCAGATATGCGGGCTGAAGAGGGAATCCGTGAACGGATGATGGCAAACGCACAGGCTAGCCTTAGGTCAAAAAGTGCCTCATCTCGATCCACAGTCGTAGCAATCTGCCAGGCTATGTAATGATGCCCCTTAGAAAGCTTTGCGTTATAATGGGATTAATCCAGTGGTTGGCAAACTTCTCCATTTATTAACCGATGGATAATAAAATGAGGTCAGGGAGGCAAATGAATGATCGAATTTCCTAAACCCGATGTGGAGCAATTTTTTCAAACGTATGGCATTCGTACCTTCGGAATCAGCGCAGACGAGTCACGGCTCGTGTTCAGCAGCAGCCTGAACGGAAAGTTTAATTTATGGGCCATGGAGTTAGAAGGAGAGACGTCCTACCCTTATCCGCTTACATACAATGATCAGATCGCAAGCTTTATCAAGCTGGACCCGGAAGGGCGACATATCTTAACGGCGTTTGACCGTGACGGGAATGAGAATTATCAGTTTCATGCGCTGCCTTGGAATGGTGGCGAACCGATGCCTTTGTTCGAAGGGGCTGATGCGGATGACAAACATTATTTCGTTCATCTGTCAGAGGACGGCAAGCGCTTATATTACGTTACGTCGAAAGACAATCCATCCTTTCTGAACTCGCGTGTATACCATCTGGATACCAAAGAGGATCAACTGCTGCTTGAAGGCCAGGTTACGTCAACCGAAATGTGTGCTGTCAGTCCTGACGAGAAAACCATCGCGTATACCCAAATGTATGCCAACACCTACTATGTCAGTTACGTGAAGCGTGTAGGCCAAGAGCCGTTGTGCTTGACGCCTTCCCCTGACCAGGTGCATATTTCAGGCGATGTGCTGTTCGCTAGCAATGACCAGGTCATTTTTGCAACGGATTACGAATCGGAATTTTCATATGTAGCCACTTACGACATTCCTCAGCAGAAGTTTAAACCCCTGTGCCGCATCGACCGGGAGAGCATCCAGCTCTTGCGCTATCATAAGGATTCACGGACGCTTTACATCGTCACGGAAAAAGGGGTGGAGGATCGACTGTATGCCTATTCGCTAGACAGTGGTGAGCTAACCGTCATTCCTCTTCCATCGGACATCGTGGAGCAGCTGAACGTGACGAAATCCGGCAATCTGTACCTGCTGGCCCGCGGAGCCGTGAAGCCGCTTAACATTTACCGGTATGCGAATGGCGCATGGAGCATGATCACGAAGAATGTCCTGACCGGATTAACCGACGAGGACATGGTGACGCCTGAGGTCGTAACGTATCCCTCTTTTGACGGCATGGAGATCGAAGCCCTCCTGTTCCGTGCCAAAGACCACGTGGCGAACGGTTATACGGTATTTTGGCCGCATGGCGGCCCGCAAGCCTCGGAACGCAAGCAGTTCCGTTCGATGTTCCAGTATATCCTGGCCAAAGGGTATCATATCTTCTGCCCGAACTTCCGGGGAAGCACGGGTTACGGCAGCTCTTTCGTGAAATTGGTGGAGCAGGATTGGGGCGAGGGACCGCGTAAGGACTGCTTGGCAGGCATGGATTGGCTGTTCGAGCAAGGCATATCGAGCCGTGAGAAGCTCTTCGTGATGGGTGGAAGCTACGGCGGTTATATGACCCTGCTGCTGGCAGGACGTAATCCGGAGTATTTCAAAGCGGCGATTGATATTGTCGGTGTCAGCAACCTGTTTACCTTCTATCATTCGGTACCCGAGCACTGGAAGCCGATTATGGAGCGCTGGATAGGCGATCCGGAACGGGATAAAGAACGATTTATCAAGGATTCGCCGATTACGTACCTGGATGATATGGTGAACCCGATGCTGATTATCCAAGGGGCTAACGATCCGCGTGTCGTCAAAGAGGAGTCTGACCAAATTGTCGAAGCTTTGAGGGCGAAGGGCCGTGACGTGGAATATCTTGTTTTCGAAGACGAGGGGCATGGCATTACGAAGAAGGCCAACGAAAAAATCGCTTATGCCCGGATGGTCGAATTCCTGAAGCGCAATCAGTAAGAGTCGTATGAAAAAAGAGGCGTACCCAAGGTCCATTTGGACTCTAAGGTATGCCTCTTTCTCTTTTAGTTATCTATAGGATCGCTCGGATTCCAGAGCTTGATTCCATCGTCCTCCAGGATGCCCAAGGTCACATCCGAGATGTTCGGATCCTGGGTCAGCAGGGCGTTGATTCTCATTTTGGAATGGCCTGCTTCGGCCAGGGTCATCCCTTTCTTCAGTTCAATGTAGGCCTCCACATGATAGTTGCGCCCTTCCTGCAGGATGCGAAGACGATTGATGTCGCGGACATCCGAATCGCCGAGAATGATCTGGGAGATCTTCTCTTCCACTTCATTCGGAGCGGCGACTCCGATTAAGCCGACCATATTGTCATATCCGACCTTAAAGGCAACGCCTACCATCAGACAGCCGATCAGGATTGTGGCGATTCCATCCAGGATGAGGAAATTAAAGAAATATGCGAATATAATGGCAACCAGAGCAAAGAGGGCGCCGAGTGTAGCCACGATGTCTTCATAGAACACAAGCCGTGTAGGCGGGGCAGCACGGCCGGCATTTTTGAAAGCGGCGGGCAGCAGGGCAAGGCCGGATGCTTGAACACGGGTTTCCTTCATAATCTCTTTCATGGCTTTAACCAGTATGGAACCGTCAATGATAACGGCAATGGCCAGCACAATAAAATTAAGCCAGAAATTCGAGGCTTCTTCCGGATGGTTTAACAGCTTGAAACCTTTCAGTATCGTTTCGTAGGCCATGATGGTAACCACGATCACCGCGACCATGCAAACCAGATTTATGACCCTGCCGAATCCGGTGGGGAACTTCTTGGTCGGCTTCCGCTCGGCGAGCACGCTGCCTACGAATACAAACCCCTGGTTTACGGCATCGGCCACGGAATGCATGGCGGAGGCAAACATCGTGCCGCTGCCGCTAACAGACGCCGCAATCCCCTTGATTATGGCCAGTCCCGTGTTGCCCAGTGCCGCTATCGCGGATGAGGTGTTTCCTTTCTTAATGAGCTGCCATGTGTTCTTCAATCAAAACCCTCCGTCTATAATGTCAATTTCCATTAAATCTGAAGTATATATTATCATATCATGCCAAATTAAGGGTATCCCCTATCCCCCACACATGAATCATGATGACATAAATATTACTTAACGTGTTTTTTGTTTCATTATCATAATTTACTCATATCTTCATTTCTTACCCAATACATTAAGAATATAGTGGAAAATAAAGGGATGTATGTTAGCGAAACGGTTGGTCTGGTCTTTAGCAGGATGTGGCGAATCGAGTTACCCCTTGATAACAAAGCGTAAACAGCCTTGCAGCAAAGTGAAAAAACATAAGGAGGAAATGTTGTGAAAGCGTTAACAAGTCCAGAGGCAGCGAAAGGCAAGGCAAACGAGGAATGGGGCCTGATTATATGCTCCAGATGTGATGAAATGGTGGACACGATTCCAACCGACGGAGTGAAGATCATTTATGGATTTTGCGGTAAAGGAGAATGCAAAGGTACAGACCCTCAAGATTAAACAATTGATAATGGTTAGATGAAAAGTAAATACAAACACAAAGCATGCTTATGGGGGGAGGAAACTTTCCTGAAGCATGCTTTTTTAGTGGATTTATAACTTATTTTGATGGGCATCAAAAAAATGATTAATACCTAATTATGTATTTTTGGACGAAAATATGTTGCATATATATTATATATGACGTATTATATCGGCAAGTAGAGGAAATGCACGCAGGAGGGATCACTATCGAACTGACGACAAGGCAGCAGGATATCGTCGATATCGTAAAAAAACATGCACCGATTACAGGAGATCAGATTGCGGAGATGCTGAATGTCAGCCGAGCCACCCTTCGTACCGATTTATCCAAACTGGTGGTTCTGGATTATATTGATGCCAAGCCAAAGGTAGGGTACTTCCTGGGAAAGCGGGGTACGCGCGACCGGGAGGAGAAGTTTCGCCTGCTCAAAATGAAGGTTGGCGATCTGCACGGTGTTCCGGTTATTGTGCGTGAGACCACGACGATTCATGAAGCCGTTGTATCCTTGTTTCTGGAGAACGTGGGGAATCTGATCGTTACCGATGCCGACGGCCATCTGGCCGGGATTGTGTCCCGCAAGGATTTGCTTAAGGTAACGCTTGGCAACCCAACGGCATCCTCCATGCCGGTAAGCCTGATCATGACCCGCCGGGCTAACGTGACAACCGTGCAGCCGGAAGATACGGTGCTGGATGCCGCACGAAAAATCATCAATCATCAAATCGATAGCCTGCCAGTTGTTGTACCATCCACCACGGGGAATCCGGGGGAACACTGGAAGGTTGTGGGTCGGATTACAAAAACGAATATTATCAAAATGCTGCTCGATATGGTAGCCGAGGAATAATGGGAGGAATCGGATGAATCAGGCATTAACACATTTCATAGCAATCTGTTCGGACTCCATTGGGGAGACGGCTGAAGCGGTTGTGCAAGCTACGTTACGCCAGTTCGAGCTTCCGAATACAGAGATTAAACGTTATATGAACGTTCGCGACGAGGATGAATTGACCGAATTGATGGAGGAGGTGGCGCGGCGCGGAGGCTTTGTGGCTTACACGCTCGTGCAGCCGGAGCTTCGCGAGGTAATGCGGGAGGAAGCCGTGCGACTAAACATTCGTACGGTGGATATTATGGGGCCGATGATGCAGGCATTTGCCGATACGTTCAACGACTATCCCAAACGGCTGCCAGGGCTGCTGCATCGCTTGGACGACAGCTATTTCCGGAGGGTCGACGCGATGGAATTCGCTGTCCAATATGACGATGGCAAGGACGTTAGCGCCATTTTGAAGGCGGACATCATATTGCTGGGCGTATCCCGAATATCCAAGACGCCGCTATCGATGTTTCTCGCTCATAAAGGCTACAAAACGGTCAATTTCCCGATCGTACCGGAGATGTCGCCCCCTTCACAGCTTAGAGAAGTAACGGACGGCACGATTATCGGACTTACGATCGAACCGAAGCATCTGCTTAAAATCCGCAGCGAGCGCTTAAAGGTCATGGGATTGCCGCACCAGGTGCAATATGCATCCCTTGAGCGGATACAAGAAGAACTGGATTATGCGTTGTCGCTGTATGCGGAGCTCGGATGTCCCGTCATCGATGTTACTGACAAGGCGATTGAGGAAACCGCAGGACTGATTACGAATTATTTGAAATAAGCTGCATCGGTAATGAAAAAAGCTAAAAGGAGGGATTCATTCATGGAGAGTTCATTAGCATTGGAGCTTGTAAGAGTGACGGAGGAAGCGGCGCTGCAATCCGCCCGGTGGACAGGAAGAGGTGACAAGAACAGTGCTGATGAAGCCGCGACGGTTGCCATGCGCAAGCATTTTGATTCCGCAGCGATGGATGGGGTCGTTGTCATAGGGGAAGGCGAGATGGATGAAGCTCCCATGCTGTATATTGGAGAGCGCGTAGGGAACCGCAAAGGTCCGAAGATGGACGTAGCGGTGGATCCGCTCGAAGGAACGGAAACGGTGGCCAGCGGGCTGAACAACGCGTTGTCCGTGATTGCGGCAGCTCCCCGCGGAACCCTTCTGCATGCACCCGATATTTACATGCATAAGCTCGCGGTTGGACCCGAACTTGCGGGCAAGCTGAGTTTGAATGATCCGATTGAGGTAACCCTTCGAAAAGCATCGGAGATCTTATCAAAGCCGCTGTCGGAGATGACGGTATCCATTCTCGATCGTGAGCGACACAGCGCGATGATCAAGGGTTTGCGAGAGTCCGGGGTAAGGATTAAACTGTTGAGTCACGGAGATGTCATGGGAGCGATCGAGACCTGCACCGACAGTGAAGTCGATCTCTATGTGGGCTCCGGAGGGGCTCCGGAAGGCGTTCTCGCTGCCGCCGCTTTGAAATGCCTGGGCGGAGAAATTCAGGGACGGCTTATACCGGAGACACCGGAGGATTTTATTAGATGCCAGGACATGGGGCTGAAACATCCGGAGCAGCTGCTGACGATGGAGGATATGGTAGGGCGCGAAGGCGTATTATTCGTGGCTACCGGCGTGACAGCTGGCGATTTCCTGCGCGGCGTGAAGTATATGCCAGGTCAACGGGCCGAAACGCATTCCGTCATGATGTACTCCGGCACGAGAACCGTCCGTTACATCCGCAGCGTTCATCATCTGTTTCACAGCAGTGAAACCTTAGCTGCCGCTGCCTCTTCTTGATGCATACGCAGGGCATCAATAACATAAAGGCACTCCAAAGGTTAGCCAACCTTCGGAGTGCTTTTATGCGTTGTTAACGGTTTGGCGCAGCGGATGCTTAACCGTGTCTCTTCCGTCCGAGCATCAGCCAAGCTCCGCCAAGCACAAGCAGCACGGCGATGACAGGCTGTACAACGGACAGGTAATTCAGCACAGGTCCGATTGAGAATACCACGAAGAACAGCAGCGACAATACGGTCAGAATGTTAATTGGGATGAGCAGCCACTTGTTACGCGATCCGAACCAGTAGAACTCGAACAGCCCTGCCGCAACGGCCAGGATAAAGCCGGGCCACATGGAACCCCACGAGTCGAACAAGGAGGCGATTTGGCTGACAATACCAGCTGTGAGCAGAATGCCGCCCGGTATCAACAGTCCGATGCCCTGTCGTCCAACCAGCGAGAAGTACATCCAGTGAAAAAACAGGCCTAATGGGATCACGAACAGGGTAGGCCAGAATGTGGCGAAGATGGAACCGGCGCCTACCGATCCGCCTTGGTTTAAGAGCAAGTATGCGCCGAGCAGGATGAGCAGCGGTGCTAAGATTGTACGTTTCGTCATACAAACTTCGTTCCTTTCCTTTTGTAGATTGATTAATCCAAGAATACCATGTTATGGATGGGGATGTCCTCGGTCCTTCGGGGAATGTTTCACCTAGACTTTAGTCTAGGATGGCATGTTTAGCCAATAGGCAGCCCGTTTAATAAGGCACTAAGTGCCCGATAGGCAGGCCTGAGTACAGAAAAAACAGTCCTGCAGCAGAGCGTTATAAAGCAGGACTGTCTTTTTTGGATAATAAATCCTATGAAGGCTTCTTGGTATACATGAGACCGACGGTTTGAGGACCGCAGTGGCTGCAAATGACGCAACCCGCCGTAGAAATGCTAACCTGCCGTGCGCCTGTTTTCTCCTGCAGCTGCTTCTGCAGGAAGCGGGCTTCCTCTTCGGCCATGGTATGTACAACAACAATCAGATCATTGTCCATTTTGTCCACTTGAGCCAGCGCATTTTGGATCATCTGCTCCAGTGCCTTCTCTTTTTTGCCGCGTACCTTGTAAGCGGGGATCATGCCGCCGTCCACGACTTTGATAACGGGGCGGATTTTCAGCAGGCTGCCGATGATGTTTTGCATGCCGGAACAGCGTCCGCCTTTATACAAGTAATCCAGCGTATCGACAACGAATTCGCACTCCACTTCATTTACCGTACGGCTTAATAGCTCCACAATTTGCGGTATGGATAAACCTTCATTGGCCGCGTGAACAGCCTTCATGACAAGCAGTCCGATGCCGGAGGAAAGATTGCGTGAATCAAACACGGCAACCCGGCCCTCGGGCAGCTCACCTGCGGCGATCAACGCATTTTGATAGGTGGAAGAAAGCTCTGAAGAAATGCTGAGGAACAGGATATCCTCGCCTTGTTCAATGGAAGGCGTGAAGGCCGAAATGAAGTCAGACGGAGAAGGTGCCGCTGTTTTGGGCAGGCTGCCGATCTGGTCGACTTTGGCGTATAGCTGTTCCGGCGTAATGTCGACTCCGTCGCGCAAGGATTGTTCTCCGAATACGACGTAAAGCGGAACGATGCCGATATTATATTCTTCTATCCATGAAGGTGGTAAGTCGCAAGTACTGTCAGCAAAAATTCTAATTTTACCAGACATGAACATCTCCCTTTATCAACTAATTGAATCTTGTATTACTAGAATACCTTGTTTGATGGGAAAAGGGAATGCTCTTGTCGTTTTGAGGCGGGTACTGTGAGCATACGCCAAAAAGGCGATGATTGTGCAACATATTCCATAAGTTTCCCGTTAATCATGATGGAGGTGGTTTTATGGCTAAGCGAAGGCATTTGAGCAAAATGATCGCATTAACGACCGCTGCAATGCTGCTGATGGCGATAACGGCATGCGGAGGTGAAGACCCAACTTCTCAGCCGTCGGCTAATCCGAATCCAATAGAGGATAATGTCAAGGAACCGGTTGAACCCGTCGAAGAGCCGAAGTACGAGATTAAGCAGGGAACTGGTACCTATGTAGGTCAAATTGATAACAATTCCGTTGAAATTGAAACAGCAGATGGCCCTTCCGCGTTCCGTCTGGGCGTTGGTATGGACCAAGTGATATCCAAGCTTCAGGGAGATGAGTCCGTCTCGTATGAGTATTGGGAGCGGCCCATTGAGGGCGAAGAGGAATTGAAACAACTGATCCTCACCAAGCTGACGGTGGTAGAGGGAGGCGGGGGCACGGGTTCAGAGAACGCGCAGCTGCCAGCAACCCAGGATTTTGAACTTGAGCTGGAGGGCATGAAAGAGACCAAAACAGCTAAACTGGCCAAGGGTGATGGCTACGCGCTGTATATATTTGATATCTTTTCCTTTGATGCAAAGACCAACAAACTGACCATGAATGTGGATCCAGATTATTATGTCGAGATAACGAAGCTGCCTTCGGATTATAACGAGGATGAACTCAAGCGGGAAGCGGAGAAAGAGCTCGCCGATGCAGGTAAAGTTCGTGAGGCTGGCAACAATGAGAAGCATAAGGGCATGGAGGATGCGTCCGTGTATATGATAGGCGAAGGTGAGAGCCTAACCCAGATGTACATTGTGGATGAGATTGACGGACAGGGTTATATTTTCCGCGTCAATAACCCTCACCGTGAACCTTCCGAAGGATTTGCCACGCATGCCTTTACATCCTTGAGCTCGATCGTTAATCAATAATGCGCATAAAAACAGCCTCGGCTGTTTGGCCATAAGGCTAAGCAGCGAGGCTGTTTTTGTTGTTCATATCGGATGGGAGCATCTATTGTTGCTTGGACGTCTCCAAATATTGCTTAATGAAGCGCAATGCATTTGCGTCACGTTCCGTGCCTTCACGAATGCCTGCAAACATTTCTTTCTTAAGGACAGGCAGTTCTTCGCCAAGCGGGCTGCCCATAATATCAACGGCATACACATGCTCCGAACCGTCTTCCTCATTTTTCCCCTTTATCAGCATCTCCGGCGTGAGCAGCTCCTTCAGCTCACCTTCAACCTCTGCTTCGAGCGGACGTACCATCCCTTGATTGCCCACCCAATCAAAGGCAGTCTGATCCATAATGTACAGGTCCGGGCGCTCGGTGGACAGTACAAGCAGTGCCTTTTGCAGCATGGCTGCATCCTGCGGATTGTTGGAATCCAGAGGCGGTACATAGTTAATGTTAACGGTTACGCGTTTCCAATCGGGGAATTGCGCCAGAATCGCGTCTTCGATCGGTTTGAGGTCTTGTCCTCCATCCTGATTCATATAAGATCCGAGGAACATGACTTCCAGATCAACCGGGGGCAGATTGGCTAACCGTTCTTTCTCGGCCTGATGGTTGAAAATGCTGATCACGATATAAATGAGTACGCCGACTAGAGCAATACCGCCGAGCACATGAAATTTATAATAACGGAAGAAATGATCGGTTTTCTCCGCTGTCCCGGCAAACCTTTTATATTTGCCGTACCGTTTCTGATTCATCTCTTCCAAAGCTTTACGGTTCTCTTCTTCAAGGATGAATTTATAGGCTTTGGTGATTTCGGCAAACTCGGCTTCGAACTCCTCCGCCCGGTCCGGCTCCCGCCTTTGATGTGAGCGGGTTTGGCGCATGAGCAGCGTATACCGGTCGTCGAGCTGTTCTTTGGTTGCATCCTCCGGCAGACCCATTCGCTCATAGGCTTCTTTCAATTGGTCCATTCATGTCACCTCTTCTATACTGTGAGAGTTTCCTATTTACCAGTATATAGTGTAGAGGCTGCAGGTTACAAACGTTTATGTGATGTTTCGACACTTGCCGGCTTGATAATGGGTAAACTGTCATGAACAAGCAAAAAATGGCGAATGGAAATGATCCGATATGGTAAATGATTCTCGGATTCTCTGAATGATTATGAATGTTTTTGAAAGTTTTAGATTGTTTTTTGGAATAGTTATGGTACTATATGCAATGAGGAGGGGATTCATTATGCTGACGGAAGAAAGATACCGAATCATTCTAGAGCGCTTGCAAGAACGCGGCGTCGTGAAGTTGCAGGAATTGGTTGAACTCCTTGAAGCTTCGGAATCAACAGTAAGGCGTGACTTGATCGATCTTGAAGAACGTCAATTATTAAAGCGCATTCATGGCGGAGCGGCTCTGCCGAGCCCTAAGATACAGGAACCTGGAATTGAGGAAAAAACGTTCAAAAACATTCAACAAAAAAATGTCGTTGCTCGTTTAGCGGCCGCACAGGTAGAGGATGGAGAAAGCATTTACCTGGATGCGGGAACGACCACGCTGGCGATGATACCGTTCATCGACGCGAAGGACGTCACGGTTGTTACAAACGGTTTATCCCACATCGAAGCGCTGGTAAGCAAGAGAATCAAAAGCTATCTACTTGGCGGCATGATGAAAATTCATACCAAAGCCGTCATCGGAAGCATTGCGCTGCAAAATATGGACAACTTCCGTTTTGACCGCTGCTTTTTGGGCACGAACGGTGTGGATGTAGAGATGGGCTACACCACGCCCGATCCGGAAGAAGCTTTGATTAAGCGGCGAGCCCATCAGCTGTCCGCCTCCAGTTATGTCCTTGCGGATTCCAGCAAAATAGGTGAGGTTTCCTTCGCTAAATTGCTGGATCTGAACGAAGCAACGCTAATTACAGAGCCCTTGCCGGAATCATGGAAGAAGGCCATTTCACAGAAAACCAAAATAATTGAGGGATCATGATGATATATACGGTAACACTGAATCCTTCCATTGATTACATCGTGGAAGTTGAGCATATCGAGCTTGGCGGATTGAACAGAATGAGCCGGGACATGAAGTTTCCGGGGGGGAAAGGAATTAATGTATCGCGGGTGCTGAACCAGCTTGGAGCTGATAATACGGCCATCGGTTTCCTGGGCGGATTCACCGGCTGTTATATAGACGAGATGCTGGGCAAGGAAGGAATTCGGACTGATTTCGTAAATATCGCGGACGATACTCGCATCAACGTCAAACTTAAGCATGGCGACGAGACCGAGATCAACGGCCTGGGTCCTATCATCCATGAGGAAGAGACGAAAGAGCTGCTTCATAAGCTGTCACAGCTTCAAGCAGGGGATATCGTTGTGTTGTCCGGCAGCGTTCCGCCTTCGCTGGGTCCTGACTTCTATGGCCGTCTTATCGAAGCGTGCCGGAAGAGCGGCTCCGAATTCGTGATGGACACCACCGGCGAGGCGCTGATGAAGGCTTTGGCTTGGAAGCCGCTCCTCGTGAAGCCGAATCATCACGAACTGGCCGAGTTATTCGGCGTTGTTATCGACTCAAGCGAGAAGCTTGTGGAGTATGGCCGAAAGCTGCTTGAGGAAGGAGCGCAGCATGTCCTTATCTCCATGGCAGGCGAAGGGGCGCTGTTTATCACGACTGATCGGGTATATCATGCCAACGTACCGTCAGGTACAGTCCGTAATTCTGTTGGGGCCGGCGATTCGATGATTGCCGGATTCGTCGGTACGCTTGCGATGGGCAAGGATCCGATCGAGGCATTCCGGACAGGAGTCGCCTCGGGAAGCGCGACGGCGTTCTCGGACGATTTGGCTGTGCGGGAAACGATTGATCGACTTCTTCCGCAGGTTAGGATCACGGAATGGTAAGCTGCTTTACTACGAATCCGGCGGTTATGACGCGGTTATGGCGTGGTAGTCATCACGATGATTTCAAGGGAGTGTGAACCAGCATGAATATTACGGATTTAATGGTACAAGAAACGATGATCATGGACCTGAAGGCGGTCACGAAGGAGGCAGCCATTGATGAATTGATCGCAAGCCTGGCAGCAAGCGGACGGATCAACGATCCGGTCTTGTTCAAAGAGATGATTCTGAAGCGTGAAGCCGAATCCAGTACGGGGATCGGGGGCGGCATCGCGATGCCGCACGCAAAGACGAAAGCGGTTAATGAACCAACCGTTGTGTTTGCCAAGAGCAGACAGGGCGTGGATTTCGAAGCGCTGGACGGAGAGGCGGCGTATGTGTTTTTTATGATCGCTGCTCCGGAAGGAGCCGGGAATACCCATCTCCGCACACTTGCCGCGCTATCACGGCTGCTGATCGATGCGGAATTCATCGGTCAATTGATGAATACGAACACGCCCGGGGAAGTGACGGCTTTATTCGATTCGAAACAGGAGATCGAAGAAGCTGCCAAAGCGGAGAAGGAAGCGGCCAAGAGAAGGGAAGCGGCAAAAAAGGAATCGGAGAAGCATCAGGAATCCGATATGACTTCCCAATCTGACCCTATGAAGGGTCCTGCCGGAACCTCGGAAGCTTTTGTTGTTGCCGTAACGGCGTGCCCAACCGGTATTGCCCATACATTTATGGCTGAAGATGCCCTGAAGAAAAAAGCCCAGGAAATGGGCGTCGAAATTCGGGTGGAGACCAATGGCTCGGAAGGTGCGCAAAACGTGTTGACGGAAGAGGAAATCCGCAGGGCTGCAGGCGTCATCATTGCGGCCGACAAAAACGTGGAAATGGCCCGTTTTAACGGAAAGCCCGTGCTCCAGCGACCTGTCAGCGACGGTATCCGCAAATCGGAGGAGCTGATTCGCAAGGCGATGAGCGGCGATGCGCCGATCTACCGGAGCGAAGGCGGCGGTGAGTCGCAGACGAAAGAGAAGGGCAGTATTGGCACTAAAGTGTATAAGGACCTGATGAATGGTATTTCGCATATGCTGCCATTCGTCGTGGGAGGCGGCATTCTTCTGGCTGTCTCCTTCCTGATCGAGCAGCTTGCAGGTGAACATCATCCCCTCTTTCAGCTGCTGCAGACGATTGGCGGGGGAGACGGCGCCTTCCACTTCCTGATTCCGGTTCTGGCGGGATTCATTGCACTGAGTATAGGTGATCGTCCGGCATTGATGCCCGGCATGGTCGGAGGCCTGATGGCCCTCAATTCCAATTCGGGATTCCTAGGCGGACTTGCGGCAGGTTTCTTGGCGGGGTATGTGGTGATCCTGCTGCGCAAAGCATTTGCCGGACTGCCAAAAGCACTTGACGGCTTAAAGCCGATTCTGCTGTACCCGGTTGTCGGCCTCCTTGTCACCGGAACAATCATGTTCTACCTGTTTGATCCGTTCTTCAGCTGGATCAATCTCGGTCTGGTTGATATTCTGAACAATCTGGGTACCGGCAACGCGGTGATTCTCGGTCTTATTCTGGGTGGAATGATGTCGATTGATATGGGTGGTCCCTTTAATAAAGCGGCTTATGCATTTGCGATCGGCGTATTTACATCCAGCGGCAACACAAACGGAGCCATGATGGCTGCAGTTATGGCTGGCGGGATGGTTCCTCCGCTCGCCATTGCGCTGGCAACGACGTTTTTCAAGCATAAGTTTACGGAGCAGGAACGAAAGTCCGGCGTGACCAACTACGTGATGGGCCTTTCCTTCATAACGGAGGGCGCGATCCCGTTTGCCGCAGCCGATCCGCTGCGTGTGCTGACATCCTGTATCCTCGGCTCGGCAGTTGCCGGCGGGTTGACGCAGCTGTGGAGGATCAACGTCCCTGCTCCTCATGGGGGGATCTTTGTTGCAGCACTGGCGAACCATGCGCTTCTGTTCTTGCTGGCCGTTCTTATTGGCGCGGTAATATCAGGCATGCTGCTTGGTCTATGGAAGAAGCCGCTTGAACGTAATTAGGATTCATATAGATGAGACAAAACGAGTTTGGGGTGGGCATTTTTGCTTACTCTGGACTCGTTTTTTTCTTTGTGGGTTGGGCCATTTCTACAAATGACTGCATGTTATAATCTAGTCGTGATAGAAAATGAAAGGAGAGATAATAGAGATGATGGAACAGAACAGCAAAGGTCGAGGTCCTGAGCAGCTTATCGAAGAAATCAACCGGACGTCCGCAGCCGAAGGGATGGCGGCGGTATGGTTTCTGGGGCAGGAGAGCGTTGTCCTTAAAGGCGGAGAGGTTGTCATCTATATCGACCCTTATATGTCAGATGATCTGGAACGCAAAGCGGGATTCCAGCGCGCATTTCCTGCACCGCTGAAGCCGGAGCATATCACGAATGCGAACATAGTGCTGATCACCCATGAGCATGACGATCATATGGATCTGGGAACGATTGCGGTCATAGCCAAACAGAATCCGGAGACAGCCTTTGTTGCACCAGCTTGCTGTCATGAAGCGATGAGAGAGGCTGGCGTCGCACCGGCGCGCTTGTTCGCGGCGGTGTGCGATCAATGGCAGCAGTTTGAGGGCTTCCGTCTGATGGCGATTCCGGCTGCCCATGAAACCTTGGATGAGCATGAACAGTTTGGACACCGATTTGTCGGATATCTGGTGGATATCCAGGGCGTGTTGATTTACCATGCAGGAGATACCGTCGTTTATCCTGGTCTGGTTGAAAGATTACAGGCGCATTCGATTGATATCGGGATGGTGCCGATCAACGGGGGAGATGCCTTCCGCCGGAATGATGGGATCGTTGGAAATATGGGCTTCCGGGAGGCCGCAGAGCTTGCCGCAGTATCGAGATTCGATCTGACCATTCCGATGCACTACGATATTTTCCCTTGGAATGGAGAGAAGCCAGGGTATTTTGTGGATTATTGTTATGAGAATTATCCATATATGAAGACCAAGGTGATGGCACGGACCGAGCGTTTAATTTATGTAAAAGATTAAAAGCGAAAAGCATCCGAATTGAACACGGTGGAATTTTTTTCAAATGCGGGACAGCAAGTTCGCAATTTTTCGAAATGACAAGCATATAAATAAGACATGCCCTTATAAATGGAGATGGGGAAATGGTGTCATTTCGAAAACATGTCATTATCGTGATCGGCAGTTTTCTGATCGCGATGGGGACCAATTTTTTTCTTGTCCCGCATAAAGTTTTGGACGGTGGAGTTATCGGCATAGCTCTGATTGCTAACTATGTGTTTGATCTACATATTGGATTCGTCATCATTTTGTGCAGCATTCCCATGTTTATCGCAGCCTGGATATTAAATCGCGAAATCTTTTACAATAGTCTGTCAGGCATGCTGATATCTTCATTTATCATCGATTTGCTTTCACCGCTGCAACCGGGTTTTTTGCGATTTTTTGCCCCGAATGTCATCCTAAGCGCGCCTCTGGGCGGGGCTTTGATCGGAGCCGGCCTTGGATTTATGCTTAGAAACAATGCAAGCACGGGCGGAACGGACCTGTTGGCGCATTTCCTGGCAAAATATTTGCCGTTAAATGTAGGCGTCATTATTTTGCTGATGGATGTCGTTATCATCGGTTTCGGAGGCATCCTGCTGTCGGGAAGCACCTTCATGTATTCCGTTTTGACAATAGTAGCAGGCGGGTTTACGACGGGAATGCTTACGCAGAAGCGTTGGTTCAAAAAGAGACGGATTAAATAAACAGACAAGCCTATCAAGTCGACTCTTGATAGGCTTGTCTGTTTATGAAAATAACAATATTTAGCAAAAAATGTATTACAAAATCAGTACATCATTTTTTATCTTTGGGCATGAGCTTCTTTAAACGCGTTGATATATGCGCGTGCCTTTTCCGTAATCAGACTGAAGTCTCCATTCTTTAGCGCGTCCTTGGTCAGATCCGATCCGATCCCGACCGCAAACGCCCCGGCCTTGATCCATTCATGCAGATTGTCCAAATTTACGCCCCCGGTTGGCATGATGTTGGCTTGCGGGAGAGGACCCTTCAGGGATGGAATGACGGATGGGGAGTACAAATTCCCCGGGAAGAGCTTAACGACATCGACGCCAAGTTCAAGAGCGGCGACGATATCATGAACGGTTACGGCACCCGGCATCACCGGGACGCGGTAACGATTACTGAGGAGAATGGTATCGCGGTCGAAGCCGGGCGAGACCACAAATTCGGCGCCGGCAAGAATGGTGATTCTGGCTGTTTCGGCATCCAGAACCGTGCCTGCGCCGATAATGGCATAATTATCCGCTTGCGGATCTTTGGAGGAGTACATTTTGGCCAGCGTTGTAATGGCTTCGGTAGCAAACGGTACAGTCATGGTTACTTCAATTACCTTGATACCGCCTTCAATCGCACGTTTGGCAATCTCGACAACCTCTTCAGGGGAATCCCCGCGAAGGACAGCAACGACACCTGCATGATGAATTTGTTCGATTAGTCTTAGTTTTTTCATGTAAACACACTCCTTCTCGTCTATGAATGGATTAGAAAGATGGCTCGTTTAAAGAACAGGAGTTAACGTTCGATATGAGCAGCATTCCCGCGCCGCTGCTCTACTTCTTCCCATGTCGGAAGTGCTTCCCAATCACCGGGCGCTTGGATCACCAGTGAACCGGTTAAACCGGCCAGTGAAAGAGCTTCTTCGGGTGTCCAGCCTTTGGCAATACCAGCAAGGAAACCGGCACAGAAGCCGTCGCCTGCTCCCACGGTATCCACCACTTGATCCACCTGCTCAAAGGGAAGGGAATAGGTGTGGTTCTTGTGGACAATGACATTGCTCCCATTGAAACTTTTGATTATTGACATTGCGGGAAGCTGTCGCAGACGATCCAGGATCACCTGCTCGTCCTCTGTTTCGAACAGCAGCTTGCATTCATCATAGCCCGGAAGAAAATAATCACAGACTTCCGCAAGCTCCAGCAGTACAGGACGTGCTTCCTCGATATTCCATAGCTTGAGCCTGAGGTTAGGGTCAAAGCTGATCAGGACGCCATGCGCTTTGCATACGGAAATGACATGCCGTATTGTCTCCAGGCAGCTGCTGCTTAAAGCTGCGGTGATGCCGGTAAAATGAAGGATGCGGGCATTGGCTATGTATTCGGAGTCTACATGGTCCGGCGTCATTTGGCTGGCGGCAGAGCCTTTACGGTAGTAATAGACGGAGGATTGGCCGCGAACATTCTGTCGCAGCATAAGACCGGTCGGTGCAGCATCCGTTTGTCTGGCGGCGGAAATGTCGACACCTTCGCCTCGAAGCGTTTTCAAAATACCGGTTCCGATCGGATCGTTGCCAAGTTGACCGAACCATCCGCTGCTGCAGCCAAGCCTGGCTAATCCGATGGCGAGATTGCTTTCGGCACCACCGAAGGATTGTGCCATGTTTCCTCCTTGACCTATGCCCCGTGTGCCTTCCGGATATAATAATCCCATCGATTCACCGAACGTGATGACATCGATAGAACGCGTACCATTCTTCATAGAATCTACCCCTTTGTATTCAGTCTCCGTTATTAACACTTTACCCTGATGGGGAAGATAACTCAATAATAAATAACACAATATAAAGTACCTCCTATCAGGGGAAGATAGGAGGTATGCATGGGCTTACACGCGATGGAGCTAACAAAAAAAATGGTTAGAAACCTTTATACTGAGGCTCTTCCTGTTCAAGCTGTTGAACCCGCTGGGCCACTTGGTCCACGACTTGCTGTGTTTGTGATGCTGCAGCTGTGAACAAATCCTTGGCATTTTGATCTTGCGTGGACAGTGCAAATTGCTCAAGGCTGGCCTGAGCGCTTTTTAAGGATGAGAGACATGTTTTGACATCGGATGCTACGGTCATTGGTTTTTATCACTCCTTTCATGCGTAATAATGTACGCATTTTGCAGAAGAACATGCATGAAGTATAGCCTGGGAAATAATGGTGTGATTTCTGGAAGGATATTTGACAATAATCTATAGAGTGATTATTAAGTCGAGACATCAAATGAGGAGGCTTTATTGTGGCCCAATGGTTGGAAATTGTACTTAGAACCTTATGTGCTGTGGTTGTGTTGTTTCTGATGACGAAAGTGCTGGGAAAGCGACAGGTTTCGCAGCTTTCTTTTTTTGAATATTTAACGGGGATTACGATCGGCAGCTTGGCCGCCTATATCTCCTTGGATCTTGAGGCGAACTGGTATTTGGGATTAATTGGGCTGGGCGTATGGGTAGGCTGTTCATTACTTATTGAATTCCTCCAAATCAAGAGCAAGAAGGCCAGGGACTTTATCGATTTTAAGGCGACCGTACTCATTAAAGATGGGAAGATATTAGAAGGCAATTTAAAGAAAGAAAGACTGACTACCGATGAGTTAATGGAGCAGTTGCGGAAAAAAGACGTGTTTCAGGTCGCTGACGTGGAATTTGCCATCATGGAGTCAAGCGGGGAGATTAATATTCTGCAGACACGTGAGAATCTGCCTTTAACCCCTAAAGATCTTGGTATCCAGGTAGCGCCGGAAAAAGTTGCACAGGTTGTGGTCATGGATGGTAAAGTCATGGATGAACCGCTGCGCGTCGCAGGCTTCAATCAGGGATGGCTGGTGGAAGAACTGGACAAGCAGGGCGCCAAGATCAAGGACGTATTTCTTGCCCAGGTAGATGCTTATGGACAACTAACCATCGATTTATATGATGATCAGATTCAGGTTCCCAAAAATGAGGAGCGGAAACTGCTCTATGCGAATTTAAAGAAATGTCAGGCGGACTTGGAGTTATTCAGCCTCAGCACAAAGAGTAAGAAGGCCAAGAAAATGTATGAAGAATGCTCCAAACAGATTGAGAAAATTATAGCGGAGGTAAAGCCAATCCTAAATACTTAATTCGGGCGCCGCCGAGTCATAATTCCGTGAAAATCAGAATAGGATATTTTTGTGTATTAAAAGGAGCCGGTTGCCGCCGACTCCTCACACAGCAGATCATCACCTGCAAGGTGGATATTTGCTTGCAACCAGACGTAAGAAATAGATTCATCTGTACAAGGGACGGGTCTATTTCTTATTATGGAAGGCAAGGATCGAGACGACCAGAGTGGCGAACGATATCATTAAAGCCAAAGCTTCATTCACGCCCATGCCTATCACCTCCTGCTGCCACCCTTGCCAGCTGGTCTACTGTACTATATAATATGCCAATTGCTTACAATAAAAGAACCTTTTTGTAGGAAGCGCTTACATAAAATGTTGATTTTTTGACGAGATCAAAAAGTATAAACTCCAGAGGCTTATCATACTTATCTCGGTACTAAAGGTGACATATAATCCGGAAAACTGGGAGAGCAGCAAATGCCGCTCTCCCAGTTTCTGTTTTTCAATAGGATATCGATACAGTTTCAAGTTTCAAGCGGGTTTATGATTAGCCTTAGGTTTGTGTTTGCGTTTGCGGAACAGGGAGGCAATCCAATAGAAAACAGGGATTAACTCTATAAGAATAAAGAACATCACCATCTCGAATGAATTGAAGTCCTGGAGAAAGCGGATTGGATTTTGCGAATATTGGTATGCAATCACGATAGCGGTTCCCCCAACGATGGCGATTAGTGGCCCATCCATTTGCTTCAGGTTAAACAATTTGGCAAGGCAACTTACACTTACGTGGATGAGAAAGGCGCTATGGAAAAACATCGAACTGCTCCATAATCCAATGATAAGTGGATCGGCATTAGCGAGGAACCCACTAGCTGCGCGCATTAATTCAACAAGTGGATATTGCATTTCCCGCCCTAGATAAGGGCCGAAATTCAGTAAAGCAGAAGCCCATTGGAGCAATATACCAATAGTCACCAATATCCCTGCGACAGCGAGGTTTCGAAACGATTTCCGATTAAACTGGATATAGGGAGCGAGAAAGAGGAAGATGATCCATTCGGCGAAGAAAGAAAGACAGAACAGGGCGTCCTTAACTGCAGACTCATAATTATGATGCCTGACCGTCGCAATCATCATATCGAAATGGGCTTCCTTGAAGAAAAACATGTTCATGGACACGATCGCAATGACAATGACGAGAAAAAGCCCGTCTGAAATATAAATCATCGTCTCCATGCCCCATCTGGTGGTAACCATAACGACCAAACCCACGATCAGGAGCACGAACCATTGAGGAGTTTCACGCATGTAATTGGTGTCGAAGAATAAAGTGAAGCTTTCGATATCCATCCCTATGTAATTGATCGACCAGAAGAAAACCAAAGCGACGATCGGAACGTGAATCCATTTGCTCACTAGTTTACTGCCGAAATCGATCCAGGGTTTCTGAGGGTCCCACAGCGCGAGCTTTACGGTAAACCACAGGAAGATTAGACTCATCGCATAGCCGCCGAGAATCGCGGCCCATCCTAAATAAGCGGAGTTCCACAATAAGGGACTGATCAGAAATCCAGTAGGTATGGCGTTAAGATAGACAAATCCGAAACGGAACAGCTGCCAGGGAGTATTGCGCATGTCGGGTTCGTACATCCTTTCCGTTATAGATTTTATTACCCTATGTTATTAAGCCAACCGAACAGCAGCATAATCAGTTGGTTGGGGGTCAGCCACTCGTGATAAAACAAGGCGAATAAATTCCAGACGGTAAACGCAAGGATCAGAAGGAGAACCGTCCATTTTTCACGAGGTGCTTTTGCCTTTTTCTTCGCGATATACCATTCCACCAAGGAATACACGAGGAACAGAAGAGCGAGCATGGGCAAACCTCCTTATTTCGGATTCATTTTGAGTATGGATCCGAAGTTTCGAATCTTGATGTCGGTAACAACTTGGATCTCAACTTCGTTTTTGTAATAATCGGGCCAGTTGGCATGAACTCTTTTCCAATGATCCGGATAGTTCCAATCCACCAGCATGCCAAGCTGCAGGATGTCTGCTCCTACTCGTTGCGAGGTATGAAGAGCCTTTGTTAAATGACCGGTGATTTGCTCATTGAGCTCACGCTCGATGAGCTCTTTCACCTGAAGGGTATCAAGCTGCTTCTGCTTTTGTTTGTATACGATATCGCCTGTTCCGTTTAGCTTTACCGTGAACACTGGATGACCCGAAACCATGCGAACAGACTTCTTAGAGCTTGATGTGATGAGAAACACGCTTGCCTTCTTACCTTCATCCCATGAAACGGTATACATAGGACCTTTTACCTCGTTTACTGCCCAACTGACAGCAAGTGACTCCTTCATCGGGAGTGTAGCAACTAGTTTATGATGATGGAAAAGCGCCGTGCCTTGAATCCCTGTCCAAGGCTTCAGTTTCTCCTGATCGGCGACCATAGGCTTCATGCCTGTTGCCAAATAGGTCAAGGCATAGCCTTGGTTGGCCGATTCGGCATAGAGGTAATCCTTTAAGTTCGTCGTGATCATGTTGTGTTGGTCCGCAAAACGGGTGAGCACCTCCGAGGGCATCTGCTCAAAGACCGGCGTCAGCTCCGCGGCTTTTTTCGCATCTCCGGACGCAACCATTAAATAAGTACTGAGGATGGTTGTCGGTTCTCGCTGTAACCAGTCCGTAAGCTCCTCTAATCCCGCCTCCGCGTAGCTTTTGCCAACGACAACGACCTTGGCGTGACTGAAGTCCAAACGCCTGGAAAGATCCCGTTGAATCAGGTGCAAGGCATCCTGCACAGTGCTGGAGGTCTTGGTTACCGTGGCATACGGTTCACCACCACCTTGCTTGCCTGCTTGGCTTCCAGATGTAAGCCGATTTGGAAGGGGGGCACTAATCGTAACTTCTACGGTGTCGTCTTGCTGACCTTTATTCACATACATGGCAAATACAAAGGTTTGCTGATTGATCTCAACCTTGGTCATCGTGAAACCGCAACCCGTCAACAGCGTTAGGGGAAGCACTATTTTGAACATGTTAAACAATTTGAGTAGAGGCATTATGGCTTTCTTCTCCTTAAATTGTTGGATGACGCATAGGTCTTAGGCCGCTTCTTCATCAGCATGGATGGCGCCCTCAGGAAGGTATCCTTCCATTCAGATATCACAAGCGGCGCAACGGGCTGCAGATAAGGTGTATTAAAAGACTTCAGGGAAGCCATGTGACCATACACAAGGAAGGCAGCAGCAAATACGCCGATAAGACCGAGTGTCCCTCCCAGAATGAGTATGGGGAAGCGCAGTAAGCGGAACGCAAGCCCGAGCTCGAAGTGCGGAATGATATAAGAAGCGATTCCGGTTATGGACACCACAATGACCATCGGGTTGGATACAACACCGGCTGCTACTGCTGCCTGCCCAATGACGATGGCGCCGATGATGGATATGGTCTGCCCGACGGGCTTGGGGATCCGGGTTCCGGCTTCCCGCAAGGCTTCGAAGGTAAGCTCCATGATCAGCGCTTCGGTTAAAGCGGTAAATGGGATGTTCTCACGTGATGCCGCAATCGTGATCAGCAGATCGGTGGGTATGATGGATGGCTGAAATGTGGTGATCGCCACATATAGCGAAGGCATCAGCAATGAAATGACGGCGAACATGAACCGGATAATCCGGATCCAACTGGAAGAGAAGAAGCTGTGATAATAATCCTCGGACGACTGCAGCAGGGAAAATAGAGTGACAGGCACAATAAGAGCTGACGGCGTTCCATCCTGCATGATGCCGACCCTGCCTTCAAGCAGAGAAGCGGCTACGGAATCCGGTCGCTCGGTATATTGAAACTGCGGAAACGGGGATTTCACGCCTTCCTTCATTTGCTCGGACAAGGTGCTGATCCCGAAGGTGCCATCAATGGATATGCTATTCAGCTGCCGGTCCACTTGAGCGACAATTTCGGGTTTGCATAAGCCATCGACATACACCATATATACGGCGGTTTTGGAATAGTCACCAATCTGATAACGTACGGTTTTGAGATCCGTATGCTTGATTTTGTGCCGGAGCAGCGATAAATTCGTACCAATGTCTTCGATAAAAGCTTCTTGCGGCCCGTTCACCACCAGCTCATTCTGAGATTCCGAAACCGCCCGTTTCTGATACAAGGCGATGTCGAATAAATAAGCCTCTGCCAACTGCTCCACAACCACTACCGCTGTGCCTTCGACTATCATATTGGCAATATACTCCGCCGAGGAAGAACGATGAAAAGGAACCGATAGGATATCTCCACGATCCATACGGTCAATGAAGTCGTTAAAATTATGCTGAATCAACGCGGCTTCCTTAATCAGCGGTTTAACGATATGCTCGTGCAGGGTGCTGGTATCCACAATGGATTCAATATAGATAACGGTACACGTCGATCCATGGATACGTAAGGATTGATAGATGACATCCTCGCAATTCGCAAGCCGTTCTTTAACAGGGGCAAGCAGTACGTGCTGCGCCTTCGATTTCATTTTTGTTCTTCCCTCCTTTGCCGGTTCGTAGTAAAGGCTCATCCTCTTTAGAATGCCGTACTTTTAGCAACTTATACCGAATTTTCCAGAGAAACTGGCCAGGGACTGAAGAGAAGTTGAAATAAGGCAGGGACAATGTAACATGATTCTGAATAATAAAAAAAGCGCCTGGGAAGGGGGTTCCAGGCGCTTTTTAATGTGAGTTTTCATTTAGACTTCGATTTTCTTCTTCGGATGGATTCTTTGATTTTGTGAAGCATAGGTCTGCGGTAAACGTAGAGTAAGATGCGCAGCAAAATATAGAGTATCAATGTAGACAGGATGCTGTTGATGAGAGCGCCGACAAAAAAGTTGACGCCCATATCGCCTAATCTGCCAAAATGATTTGTCTCAATTCGATAATCCGTCTCTGGGACAGGTGCCGAGAGGGCATCTTCGATTTCAAAGGTTTTGGGAAATGTGGTGAAAAGATGCACAAACACCCCGATTCTATAGTTTGTATAGAACAGGATCGGCCATAAGACGGTCCCTGCCGAAGCTGCAAGGAAGGCGGAGGGAACGCTCGCCCGAACCATGCGAGCGAGCAGCGGAGCCAGCAGCAGATCAATGCCAAAGGTTGGATACCAGCAAGGAAAAAAACCTACGGCAAAACCGAGCGCAATTCGATGATCACTATTTTGCATGCGGAGAGTCCGGATAATATAGTATTTCAGTCGTCGAATGTATTTATAAAGCAAAACCGTCTCCTCCTGCACGTACTAAATACAATAATGAAGCGATTCTAATTATTATAGGAAGAACTTTCAAGAATTATATAGTAGTGCTTGTAAACCGTCAATCGACGAAGAAAGAAATGTATGTGTGAGGTATTACTTTGACATGCATAGTAATATGCGTTATATTATACCCATTCCATTCCGTTAAGGAGGTCCGGGTATTTGATTGAATCCTTACATAACAGTGATTTGATACGTGGAAATATTGATACCTTTATTCTGCGCGTGTTATCGGACGGAGATAATTACGGCTATCAGATCATTAAAGAAATTTCGATACGAAGCGGGAATCGATTTGAGCTGAAGGAGCCTACATTGTATTCCAGTCTGAGAAGGTTAGAGAAGCAGGGATTAATCCGTTCCTATTGGGGAGAAGAAACCCAGGGCGGAAGGCGCAAATATTACAACCTCAGCCAGGAGGGACAGAGGCGCTTGCTGCAAAATCAGAAGGAATGGAAGGCTGCGCGCGAGATTATCGATGTTCTGATCGGGAACGGAAAGGAGCTGACAGAGAAGTGACCAACAGGCATGACTTAGAGATCTTTGTGGACCGTCTATTTGCGAATCAACGCAAAACCAAGGAAGTGGTAGAGCTGAAGAATGAGGTTCTCAGCAATTTGGAGGCCCGAGTTACGGATTATATGGAGAACGGCATGGAATATCAATCGGCCATCAGCCTGGCTATTGATAACATCGAAGATATCGAGGCCCTCATTGACGATAATCAAAAAGTTTACAGCTACCGTTTCCGTTATGACCTTGTTCAGAGCGCGCTTATTTATTCCTTGCTGGCCTGGATCGTCACCATCCCGGCCCGATTTTTGCCAAGCGGTATAGGGGTGAACACCCTCCTGCTGTGCGTTGTTGTCTTCACCGGAGCGGTGTATCTTTCCATGTCACGGCATCTGAAACGGTATGAGAAGCAGACAGCTATTATCAATGCAGGCAAATTGGCCAAATGGAGTAAAGGGGCATGGTGGCTGTGGTCGATATTTATCGTAGTTGTATCCATGTACACCTTCGTGGTTCAATACGGCAGTGATCTATGGTTTGGGCGAGCATTGCGGATCGATGGGCCCTATTCGTTCTACGAAACCGTCATGCGATATGCCATCCCGATGACGTCGGTCATAATTCCGCTGCTTATCCAAAAAGCTTGTAAACTAACTCTTCAACTTGAGGTGAATGAACCATGAGCAGAAAAAATTGGCTGATTGTTGCACTGCTGCTTATCGGCGTAGTGGGTATGGCTGCACTGGAGGGATTCATTAAGCCCAGGGCAAATGAACAGGCCATTCAATATGAAGCGGAGCAGAATGATCCGTTGACGCATGATATCCGAAATTCGTTAAGCTTCGCCAGCCCGTATATGGGGAATGCCGGGAACCTGATCAATTTGAATGCTTCGCTTCCCATGCGTGACATCGAACGCACATTTCAGCTCTACCCGGAGGAATTGACGGCCGAGCTCCGATTCCAGGCCAGGGCCGGCGATCTGCAAGAGGAGAAGCTGAAGCAGTTACTGGTTTATAATTCCACTGCAAATTTTGCCATGATTGATAATTTGGAGAAACTGATCTTCGCCTTTGAAGACGAAGCTTTCACCATACGACGGGACGAGGTGCAGTCGTGGTATGGCAACCAGGTTACTCTTGCTTCATTACGGGATGCCGGGACATGGGAGAAGGAGGTTCAATCCCGTCTTGATGATATGAAGTATGTCGGTGATTACGTAGAGAAACTGGTTGAGCGTAAGTTTCTGTAGAGATAAACAGCTTCAGTAGAGATAAAGGGAAGGGGAGTATAGAGATGGGTGCGGAGCGACGCCAATTAAGTCTGGGCGCTTTTCTAATGAATTACGGCCATCATATTGCCGCTTGGCGGCATCCCGGTTCGGCGGGGGTCGGAGCTGTGGATTACGATTTCTATAAGCGCTGCGCTCAAGCAGCCGAACGCGGGAAATTCGATATGGTGTTCCTTGCAGACAACAACTCGATACCGCTGATTGAGGATTTGCGGACGAATGTCAGCTTTCTTCAACCTGAAGCGTTGACCATGCTCAGCAGTCTGGCCGGTGTCACGGAGTATGTTGGATTAGCTGGCACGGCATCTACTACATTCAACGCGCCCTACGCATTGGCAAGGCGCCTGTCCACGCTGGATCATATCAGCGGCGGCAGAGCTGCATGGAATGTGGTGACCTCCACGAAGGATGCGGAGGCACGCAATTTCGGCTCGGCGGAATTAATGGAGCATGGGAAGCGGTATAAACGGGCGGAGGAGTTTCTACAGGTTGTGAAGGAATGTTGGGACAGCTGGGAGGACGATGCCCTTGTGTTGGACCGGCAGAGAGCTGTCTTTGCGGATACGACCCAGATTCATCGGGTTCATCATGAAGGAGAGTTTTTTAAGGTAGAGGGCCCGTTGAACATGCCTAGATCTCCACAAGGCAGGCCCGTTATCATTGAAGCGGGAACCTCGGAAGCGGGAAGAAGGCTGGCGGCCCAAACGGCCGATGTTGTGTTTACGGCCTGCGAGAGTAAAGAAGATGCGATAAGGTATTACCGCGAGTTTAAGGAGTTGCTCAAGGAGTATGGACGGGAAGGGGAAGAGGTGAAGGTTCTGCCGGGCCTGCTGATCTTCCTTGGAGAGACCGAAGCCGAAGCTTTGGCGTATTATCGGACGTTCAGCGAGCTCATCTTGCCGGAAGCAGGGGTGAAATATGTATCGCAATTGCTGAATGCTGATTTGACAGGATATTCGGTAGACGGTCCGCTGCCTGATCTTCCGAGGGAAGGGAACAGCAGCCGAGCGATCATGATTATGGATATGGCTGCAAAATCGGGCAAAAGCATTCTGGAGCTCGGCCGGCATTACGCGGTATCTAGAGGTCATATGACGATGATCGGAACCCCGCAGCAGATTGCCGATCGGATCGAGGATTGGTTTCGAAGCGGGGCTTGCGACGGATTCAACATTATGGCCCCTTTGCTTCCGGGTGGTCTCGAGCAGTTTGTGGAGCGAGTAGTGCCGCTGCTTCAGCAGCGCGGCGTGTTTCGCGAGGACTATACAGGCAGAACGTTACGGGACCATCTCGGTCTCACCCGGCCGGAAATCCAACATTAAAAATAATTGACGGCAAAATTAGACGATGCTATAATCCTACTTAACATATCGGAAATAATAGAATTGATGCACATTCTACCGGACAGCCGGAGATGCATCCTTGGATCAGTTTATGATCCGAGGTGTGTCTTCGGCTGTTTTTTTGTATGAATCTTACGAGGAGGCAGCAATCATGAAGTATAGAGCACTGGGTAGAACCGGAGTTCAAGTGTCGGAGGTGAGTCTGGGGACGATGGCTTTCGGGCGCTGGATTGATGAGAGGGCTTCGGCCGCCGTATTGGATCAGGCACTTGGGTCTGGCATCAATCTCATCGATACGGCTGACGTGTACGGTACCGGTATGGATAACGGGAACGTAAACCAGCTTGGGGAATCGGAAGAAATTCTAGGCAGGCTGCTGAAGGAGCGAAGACAAGATATTCTCCTAGCTACCAAGCTGCATAACCGGATCGGTCCCGGCATTAATGACCAAGGCCAAAGCCGCTATCATATCTACCGTGCGCTGGAGAATAGCCTTGCCCGGCTCCAAACGGATTATATCGATCTGTATCAAGTGCACCGGTTTGATGAGTGTACCCCGCTGGACGAGACGCTCGAGGCGCTTACGGATCTTGTACGTCAGGGCAAAGTCCGCTATATCGGCTGCTCGAACTTTGCGGCTTGGCAGCTGGCCAAAGCTCATGGCATCAGTGCGCTCCACGGTCTGCGCAGGTTCGAGAGCGTACAGCCGGAATACAGTCTCATTACAAGGGATATCGAACGCGAATTAATTCCCTTTGCCCAGTCCGAGCAGGTTGGGGTTATCGTGTACAGCCCGCTCGGACGGGGCATATTGTCCGGGAAGTACCGGGCGGGCGAAGCTCCCCCATCGGACTCGCGCCTGGCTGCAGGCGAACAGAGATTGCAATTGCTGCTGAACCAGCGGCATTCGCTCTCCGTTGTGGAAGCGATCCGGCCACTGGCGGAGCATCGGGGATGGACGCTTCCGCAGTTCGCCCTGAACTGGGTGCTCAGTCGCCCAGGCATCACATCAGCCATTATCGGGGCATCGAAGCCCGAGCATATCACGGATACATTGAAGTATTCGGATGAGCGGCTGTCAGAGGAAGAACTGCAGGAAATCGACCGCTTATCAGAGGAAATTCGCGGATAAAGCAGATATATAACGAAACCATACGGCACGATGATTATCAACCATAACCATTACAGATCAGGAAGGTGACCCAACTATGAGTTCAAAACGTCGTCAATTGCATCTTGGATTGTTTTTATTCGGGACGGGCTATCATCCCGCGGGCTGGAGGCTGCCCGAAGGCAAAACGGACGGTGCCTATGACCCCCAGTTTCTGAAGGAGGTTGCCCAGGAGCTTGAGAAGGCCAAGTTTGATTTCTTCTTTCTGGGGGACCGATTGGCCACGAGCGCAGATATGCAGCATTTATTCCCTTCCCAAATGACGCGGCTGGAGCCGTTTACGATGCTGTCCTATCTGGCTGCGGCAACGGATAAAATCGGTTTGATTGGCACGGTGAACACCACCTATGCGGAGCCGTACAACATCGCACGTTTCACGGCATCCTTGGATCATCTAAGCCAAGGCCGGGCCTCATGGAATGTCGTGACGGGCTCCGATCCGCGGGCCGCGCTGAATTTCAGCCGGGAGAAGCATTGGGATAACGAAAAGCGGTACGACTATGCTGAGGAATTTATCGAGATCGTCAGCGGGCTGTGGGACACCTGGGAGGACGACTCCCTTCCGCGGGACAAGGCAAGCGGTGTGTTCGCCGACGGAAGCAAAGTACACGCTCTGGACCATGTCGGCGAGCACTTCTCCGTCGCCGGGCCGCTGAACATTCTGCGCCCGATACAGGGGCAGCTGCCGCTCATCACAGCTGGAACCTCCCTGCGCAGCCAAATGCTGGCGGCTAAATATTCCGACATGGTCTTCACAGGAACGAATGTGAAGGAAGTTGCCGTCAAATTCTTTAAGGAAGTGAAAGGCCGGCTGCCGGAGTATGGACGGGAAGCTTCGGATTTGAAGGTTCTGCCTGGACTGGTTCCGATCGTGGGCCGGACGGAGGAAGAGGCGCGTGCCAAATATGCGGAGCTGAATGAACTGGTTGTGACCGATTACGATCTGGGTCCACTGTCGGATAAGATCGGGATTGATCTAAGGGGATATCCCCTGGAGGATCCGCTGCCGGATGTATCCGCTTCGGAAACGGCGTTGCACTGGGCCGACCTGGCGAGAAAGGCCAACGGACGCGAGGATATTACGATCAGGGAGCTGTTCTATTTCTTCACCGTCACGGTCCGCGGGCATCTGCTTGTTGTCGGCAGCGCGACGCAAGTGGCGGATATCATCGAGGAATGGTTCCGGGATGAAGCGGCCGATGGATTCAATGTATGCCCGCCTTATATGCCGGGTGGACTGGATCTGTTCCTGGAGCTGGTTGTACCCGAGCTTCAGCGTCGGGGCTTATTTCGTACCGAATATGAAGGCAGCACCTTCCGGGAGCACTTGGGACTAAGCCGTCCGGGGAACCGCTATGATCTGATTGCAAAGGGGTGAGCCTGATGGGAACGAGGAAAGCCAAGAAATTTCGCGGCATCTGGGCGGGGCAGGCGATTTTGCTGCTGATCATACTGGGCATCTGCGAGCTTCTGGTTCGCACGGAGACCGTCAGCAGCTTGTATCTGCCTGCGCCCTCCAAGGTATTCCAAGAGCTGTTCAAACTGTTCGGTGACGGGGAGATTTGGAAGCATCTGTACGTCACGCTGGCCGAATTCGTTGCGGGCTATGGAATTGCGGCACTTGGAGGCCTGGCCGTGGGCATGGCTCTGGTGCTGATTCCTTGGGCGGAGCAGTTCTTCAGGCCCTATCTTTCGGCGCTGATGGCGATTCCAAAGGTGACGATTGTGCCGCTGCTTGCCCTCTGGCTCGGGATCGGGATCACGCATAAAATATCGATTGTGTTCCTATTCTGTTTCTTTACGATCACGGTCAATACGATGACAGGGATTAAGCAGACGGCTGACAACCATCTGAAGGTCGCCCAAGTATTCGAGGCCACGCAGTACCAGACCATCATGAAGGTGATTTTGCCATCGGCTGCGCCGACCATTTTTGCGGGTCTGCGCCTATCGGCTGCAACCGGACTGGTCGGGGCTCTGTTTGGGGAGATGCTGGCGTCGAAGGATGGTCTTGGAAATATTCTCGTGAAGGCAACATCGCTGTATAATACCGCGCAGGCCTTTGCTATTGTAGCGCTGGTTACCGTCGTATCCGTACTTATTATTTCATTAATCGATTTGTTGGAACGCAATGTGTTTTTGAAATGGAAATCATCATAGACCATTGGAAAAAGCATCACTTATAGGGGAGAGATCCATATGACCAGAAGAGGAATACGTTCATACATGATTGCATTTGCAGCGATATGGCTGATCGCCATGACGGCCGGCTGCGCAAGCGGCACGGATAGCGGCAAGGGAGCAGCTCCGTCCACAGTGGGCGGAGAAAACGCTGCGGGAAACCAGCTGGAGAAGATCCGATACGCACCGCTTAGCGGTGCCAGCGGATTGGCGGTGTCCTTCGGGGCGGAGAAGGGATTCTTCGAGGAAGAAGGACTCGACGTCGAGTTTATTACCACCAAGGACCCAATTACTGGCCTGACTAGCAAAGACATCGATGTGGTCGACGTAGCCACAACGACAGCGATTGTAGCTGCAGGCAAGGGCGCCCCCGTCAAAATTGTCTCCTCCATGTTCCGGTCCAAAGGCCCATTCTACCTGATTGCCTCGCCGGAGATCAAGACGGTGGAAGACCTGAAGGGCAAGAAGGTAGGCATCGCTGTGTTTGGCAGCGGGCTGGAGGTATATACACAGGTCATCCTGAAGGAGCATGGATTGAAGCCGGAGGATGTGACCTTCATTGCTAACAGTACGCATCAGGCGGCATACGCGAGTCTGGAAACAGGACAGGTTGATGCCACCATCATCCATGAGCCGTTCGCTTCTCTCGCGGAGAAGCAGGGAAAAGGAAATATCATTGCTACAGGCTGGGATTACCTACCGACCTTCCACACCGGGGTGCTGGCGGCGCGTGAGGGGATTCTGAACGAGAAGCCGGAATTGGTCGAGAAGCTGCTGCGGGCCTATTTTAAATCGCAAGAATATGCGAAGAGCCATCCGGACGAGTATAAGGCTTACTATCTGAAGAACATCGAGATCGATCCCGAGGTGCTGGATCTGGCGCTGGAGCGCGAAGAAGTTCTGTGGGAGAACAACCCGGATGTGGACATCAACGCGCTGAATGACACCCAGCAGATCCAAAAGGAATTGGGCTTCCAGGATGAGATCTACAAGGTGGAGGACATTCTGGACCTACGGTTTATTCCGAAAAAATAAAGTGTGGCAGGAGGAGTTCATATGTCTGGCTTTACGGTGAAAAATGTCTCGATGGTATATGACGGTGATCTTCCTACGATCACGCTTCAAGATATAAGCATGCAAGTCCGAGATGGCGAATTCCTGTGCATCCTTGGGCCGAGCGGCTGCGGGAAAAGCACGCTGCTCGAACTGCTGGCGGGGTTGCAGCTCCCGACGGAAGGCGAGATTTGGCTGGATGACGCGAAGATTAAGGGACCCACCCGGAGCTCGGGGGTTGTGTTCCAGGATGCATCCTTGTATCCATGGCGTACGATCTCGCAGAACGTCGGCCTTGGGCTGGAGCTCGGCGGCATGAAAAAAGCAGAGCGGCAAGCGCTCGTAGACAAATATTTGAATATGGTCGGTCTGCAGGGATTCGGTTCCAAATATCCCCATCATCTGTCGGGAGGCATGCGGCAGCGCGCCGGGATCGCACGGGCGCTTGTGAATAGTCCCAACATCCTCCTGATGGACGAGCCTTTCGGCGCGGTGGACCATCTTACCCGGCTCCAGCTTCAGCAGGATCTGCTCCGCATATGGCAGGAGGAGAAGAAAACGGTGGTGTTTGTTACCCATGATGTATCCGAAGCCGTCTTTCTCGCAGACCGAGTCGTCCTGTTATCTCCGCGTCCTGGGCGTATTCACCATATTTTCGACGTTCCCTATGAGCGTCCGCGCAAGCGGGAGGATGCCAGTCTGCTGAAGATTCAGAACGATATCTACTCGGCGATTTATGACGTGAAGACAGAAGAGGATTTGGAATTTACGATTTAAGAACAGCCGCTTGAAAACAGAAGGGACGTGGAGTTATTGTCAAATCTCGTAAGCAAGGAATGGGTGCTGGAACAGCTGGAGTCGAAACCGGGTCAGCTGGTTATCGCAGATGTCCGATTCAGCCCGGGTGATGCGGGTTACGGCTTTGAGGCTTACCAGCGTGAGCATGTGCCTGGTGCGATATTCGTTGATTTGAAAAAGCATCTGATGGATCTGCCAAGCGAGCATGGCGGCCGGAGTCCGCTCCCGCATCCGGAGGAGCTGGCGCGGCGACTCGGCAAGCTCGGGATCGATGCAAATACGCCTGTCGTTGTCTATGACGGTGACCTCCGCCCGGAAGGAGCGCGGTTATGGTGGATTTTGAAATACTTGGGCCACGGGTCGGCATATATATTGGATGGAGGGTTCGCAAGCTGGAAAGCAGCCGGATATCCGCTTACTTCGGAGGAAAGCGAATTGACGCCTCGTTCTTTCCAGACAAATGTCCAACAGGACTGGCTGGCTGATGTGAACGAGGTGAGGGTGAAGCTTGGCGCAGCCGGCGTGACCCTGCTCGATTCAAGGGACTGGAAGCAGTTCACGGGAGAAACCGCGCCGCTGGATCCGGTGGCCGGACATATTCCGGGAGCGGCGCATGCTTTTTGGAAGGACGGGATGAATGTAGACGGGACACTGAAGGGAGCAGAGCGGCAGCGGGAACGTTTTGCTGGAATTTCTCCCGAGGATGAAGTAATAGTGTACTGCGGCTCGGGGTTGTCGGCTTGTCCGAACGTCCTGGCGTTGCAGGAAGCCGGATACCGCAAGGTGAAGCTGTACGCAGGCAGCTGGAGCGACTGGATCAGCTACAAGGACAATCCGGTAGCCACTGGGAACGTGTAAAGCGGAAGAGCCTGCGTCTGATGTGGGTTCCGGTGATAAAGCGGTGTAGCACATATATGCCTTTGAACTCTCCTTATCTATTCTCCTGTTTTTTCTCCACTAGCGAAACACTATTCAGCGAAAATAAAACATCTTGTAAGAAACAGGAAAAAGGATTATTATATTTTAATGACTGCATAATGTATTTATAGTCATTAAAAGGAGAGGGATTATGCCTAAAATTGTCACCGAACATGAAAAAGATATGGTGAGAGAAGCGATGTTTACACAAGGGATTGAACTGATTCGCAAGAAAGGCGTAAAGCGGATTACAGTAGAGGATATCACCAGTGCGACCCATATCGGCAAAGGTTCCTTTTACTCGTACTACAATTCCAAAGAAGAACTTCTCTATTCGATTATCAAAAAGAGCGAGAGCAGAATGTTTGAGAGAGTGGAGGCCGTATTATCTGAAAACGCAAATTTGAATGAAAGGCTTGTAAAAGTATTAAAGGAAATTTATCTGGCGGCTGACAGTATCGTGCTCTACGTTTCCCCATCGGATATAGAGCTGCTGCTTCGTAAGCTCCCAGCTGAGGTGGCGGACCGGGAAGCGTCAAAATCAAACAACTATTTTAGCAGGACGCTGTCGCTTTGCGGCATTGACGAATCGAGATGCGAAATGGATGTGCTTGCCTATTTAATGAATGCACTCCATTTTGTTGGATCGACAGATATGTCTTTTGGTGAGCGGGGAAGAGAGAAGGCCTTGGATTTACTCGTTCATGCCATTGCCGACTATATGACGGGAGGAGCCGAGCAATGAGAGAATCCTTGGAGAAATACAAACCGTTGTATGGGATTGCCCCTAATGGCTCTGCTCTGCGTAACCCAGGTCCTAACGTTTACCGGAGGACACGATGAGCGTTATATGGATCGTATTAGCCGGGTTGCTCTTATTCACCGTCAGCTTCGTTATGTTTGCCCAGTACAAGAAAAAAAAGATTGCACATCAAATTCGGATCAATCCTATGAGTAATGGCATTGATTGCAGAGAATTCGTAACCATCGGCGGCATTTCGCAATATTTGCATCATCGGGGCGAGGACATGGATAATCCAGTGATGCTGTTTTTGCACGGCGGTCCAGGAGAGCCTATATTGCCGTTTGCCCAAGAGTTTCAGATCCCGTGGGAGAAGCATGTTACGATCGTACATTGGGATCAAAGAAACAGCGGCAAAACCTATTTTAACAATGATCCGAAACAAGTTGCCCCAACAGTTACGGTTGACCGTATCGTTCAGGATACATATGAAATTGTGAACTATTTGAAAGAAAAGTATCACAAAGAGAAGATTATCATTTTGGGGCATTCCTGGGGCTCGGTGTTAGGCAGCCTGTTCAGCAAACAATATCCGGAGCTTGTGCAGGCTTATATCGGCGTTGGGCAGGTTGTGAATATGATGGACAATGAACGCGTCGGCTATGAAAAAGTACTGGAAGCGGCGAAAATGGCCGGAAACGACAACGATTATCGGGATCTTCTTCGTTTGAAGCCTTATCCTCCGCCAGCATTCGATGACGGCATGATCAGGAACCTTATGAAGGTTCGAAAATTCCAAAGAAAATATAGGTTATCGGCTGGTCCAACAACAGAGCTTATCCTCAATGCGTTAGGTTCACCATTTTATACGCTTAAGGATATGAGATATTTTTTCATCTCCGGAGCATTTGGCGAAGGACAGCGCCCTATTTGGGAATATTTATGGGAATCGTTCGATCTGTCGTCTATGGGCGCTGCATTTGATATTCCAGTCTTTTATATTCATGGAGAGCGGGACTGGCAAACCCCCTATCCGCTGGCACAGGAATTTTTTTCGACGATCAAAGCCCCGCTCAAGCTGTTTTACTCCATTCCGGAAGCGGGCCATGTTCCCATGCTGGAGCGGAAGGGGAAATTCAACGAGGCCTTATTTGATATTTTGGAGCGAACGAATGTTACGGCGAATGGCAAGTGAGTCTCTGTACAGGGCTTCCGTTGATACAGGCGGATAGCCAAGCCAGCTTGAGCAACTGGATCAGCTGCAGGGACAATAAGGGAGCAGGGGATAGATAAATACGAAGGTTTGTCGACCAGATCACTGGAGGCACAGCTATGGGGCTGTGTCTTTTTGTTGTTTTTTATCTGATAAAGTCAGGCGCAACAATACCAGGATTCTGCGGCAGCAGGAAACATTCTTATTTTGTGAGGGAGGGATTTCATGTGAAGGGGATGGCCTTCGAATATGCCGAAATGAAGTACTGCATACCTTCGGAGATGGAAAGAAAGGGCGGAATTTGGATTCTCCGTACAGGCCGCAGCATGGCGAAGCCCCATTATTACGTGGGCCCCAAAGTATCCGAAAACTATGCGCTGCATTTTGTTCTAAACGGAAAGATCACACTGGCTTATGGGGATGAGGAGGTCACCTTGTCGGAAGGGGATGTCTTTTGCCTGTTCCCTCATACGAGGTTCAGTTACTGGGAACCGCCCCCCCATTCGGAGCCGACGCTGCGCACGCAGTGGGTCGTCCTGGATGGTGAATTAACCGACAATGCGTTGACCCGGATCGGGTTATCTCCGCGCAAGCCCTTTATTTTTGCCGGGATGAAGGGGGAGCTGCAGGCGGTGCTGAATCAAATATACGGGTGCGTGGATGACGACACCGTTGGTAACGAATTTGGACGACAGAAATGGTTATATCAGCTGTTTGAGCTGCTGGCTGCCGCCACGGTCAGAAAAGGGAGCAAATCGAACTGGCTCGAGCAAAGCGTGTTTTATATGGATTCCCATTACATGGAGGGGATTACGGTTATGGATGTTGTCGAGTATGCCGGCGTACACCGGACGCATCTGTATTGTGAGTTTATCCGGGCGTATGGCATCAGTCCGAGTCATTATTTAATGAAGCTGCGGATGGAGCGGGCAGCGGTGCTACTGACCGAAACCGATGTGTCCGTGACGGAGGCTGCTTTTTCGCTGGGATATTCCAACCTCCACACGTTCTCGAGAGCATTCGCTAAATATTACCGCACGTCGCCTACCTCGTATCGGCAGCAACACGTGCCGGTGCCACTCTAAAGCGAGCTGCCTGTATTACATCCATCTCACATAAAGAGCACCATATTAAGAGCAGCAAGAACAAGCCAGGAACTTCACATTCCAGGCTTGTTCCTGTGGCATCGACAACCTTTAGTCGGTTGTTGCATTTCGTATAAAGGACATGCTGGATTCCCTGACGATGAGCCTCGGTTCGAATTGCACGCGTTCGTATTGGCCGGACTTTTGCTCGCGAAGTCGCTTGAGCAGCAATTCCGTAGCCAGCCGGGCTACTTCATCGCCCATGATAGACACCGAGCTGATCTGAGGCGTCGTGACGGTGGTCCATACATTGTTATCGATGCCGACGACGGCCACATCATCGGGAACCCGGATCTTCAGCTCTTTAAAACGGTTGACGATGCCGATAGCAACCATATCGTTTACCGCATAGATGGCGTCCGGCATATGTTTCAGGCCATAGAAATAGTCCGCGGCACGAACCCCTGTTTCAAACGAGAAATCCTCCCCGAAATAGACAAGCGACGGATCGACTTGCGTCAGCGATTGCTCATATGCCCAATACCGCTCTTCGATTTTATCCTTGGGCGCACCGGCATAGGCGATTCGGGTCCGTCCGATTTTCAGCAGATGCTCCATAACAAGCCTCCCCTCCTGACGTGCGAGGCCTACGATATCGGCTCTATACTCATCTCCCAGCTGTTTCCCGTAATTAATGATCGAGACGGGGAGGCTTGATTTGTTGATCAGGTCGCCCAGTGTTTTCGGATAAGCCAGTGGCATGATAATCAACCCGTCTACGTGCAGCTTCTTGATATCTCTCACGATTTCAAGCTCGTTTCGGGCATTCCCGGCTGTATTGATCTGAACGACCCGATATCCGTGCTGCTTGGCGGTCTGTTCCACCGACCAGGCGATTTCTGGGATGATCGCATTTCGAATGTCAGGCACGGCCAAGGCGATTTGATTCGTCTGCCGCACCTTCAGGCTTTGAGCCGATGTATCCGGACTAAATCCGATTTCTTCGATCACCTGCAAGATCCGTGCTTTCGTTTTCGGACTGATTCCCTTGCTGTTGTTGATGGCTCGGGACACGGTTGCTATTCCAACGCCCGCTTGTTTGGCGACATCTTCAATCGTCACTTTTTTGGGATTCACCATATTCAAAAGTCCTCTCTATATCGGAAACGTTTCCTGTTCTTGTTCTGATTTGAGATCTTAATGGAGCAATATCTATATTATACCATTAAGAATACCTTTAAATCATAGAACAGCTCGACGAAGAAAAGAGGCGCAGGAAGCGTGCTGTATACATTGCTGATAATCACTGAAAAAGAGGAGGAGCTTAGATCTTGGGTTGTCCATGATTTTTCATACATTTTAGTCAATAGTGTTTGACATATTGTCGAAAATGTGACATATTTGATTTCGGAAACGTTTCCTGTTTTGTTTTTATTTTTTCGAACCCATAAGGAGATGAAGACAATGCAAGCATTGCGCTGGCATGGAGTAAAGGATCTGCGTTTGGAGACAATTGCAGAGCCGCAAGCAACGAGTGGAAAAGTGAAAATCAAGGTCGAATGGTGCGGGATTTGTGGTAGTGATCTCCACGAATACGTAGCTGGGCCTATATTTATACCTGAGAATACGCCTCATCCCCTTACCGGAGAACAGGCTCCGGTGGTAATGGGCCATGAATTTTCTGGCCAGGTGGTAGAGGTTGGCGAAGGCGTCACGAAATTCAAGGCTGGTGACCGCGTGGTTGTTGAGCCAGTATTTGCATGTGGAAAATGCGAAGCTTGCAGACAAGGCAAATACAATCTGTGCGAAAAAATGGGCTTTCTCGGCCTTGCCGGCGGTGGCGGCGGATTCTCCGAATATGTAGCTGCGGATGAGCATATGGTTCATAAAATTCCGGACAGCGTCTCCTATGAACAAGGGGCTTTGGTAGAGCCTTCGGCAGTTGCCTTGTATGCCGTACGCCAAAGCCAGCTGAAAGCAGGGGATCGGGCAGTTGTATTCGGTGCGGGGCCGATAGGTCTGCTCGTCATTGAAGCATTGAAGGCAGCAGGGGCATCCGAGATTTATGCCGTGGAGCTGTCTGCTGAGCGTAAACAGAAAGCCGAAGAATTGGGGGCTATCGTCATTGATCCCAAGGCTTACGATGTCGTAGAAGAACTTCATCGTCGCACCGGCACCGGGGTAGATGTGGCATTCGAAGTAACGGGTGTTCCACCTGTACTGAATCAAGCCATCAACTCTACGAAGATCGGCGGACAGATTATGATTGTCAGCATATTCGAAACCTCCGCTCCGATCGTGCCGAATGACATCGTGATGAAGGAGCGTAATATTACCGGAATCATCGGTTATCGCGACGTATTCCCGGCTGTCATTAGCCTGATGGAAAAAGGATTCTTCCCTGCGGATAAGCTGGTAACTCAGCGGATCAAACTGGATGAGATTATTGACCGGGGCTTTGAGGCCTTGCTCAAAGAGAAGAACCAGGTGAAAATCCTGGTGAGCGCTCACTAATATCGCAGCTGCGCTTCGCAGTTGCATAACTTATGAAAGACCGCGAAACGCGGTCTTTTTGCTTTGCGGAATAAAAAGGTTGCCTCCGAGCTGAGTCAGAACAGTGCATAGCACTCGCTCATGTGCGCCAATCAAGCTTTTAGCGCATGACACAAAAGAACGGCGATTTCCTCCTGCATGGACCGGGAGGAGATCGCCGTCTTTTTTTAAAAAAACTGTTCAACTTAATCCTTGATCAGCAAATATATAAAGTAGGGCGCTCCAAGGCAGGAAACGACCAATCCAACCGGGATTTCGGAAGGGGCCATCAGGTTCTTGCCGATCATATCGGCAACAAGCAGCACCAGAGAGCCAAGAAGCGCAGAGACAGGCAGCATTCCCTGATGACGGGGACCCACCAGCTTACGCGCCAGATGCGGAGCAACCAGTCCAAGAAACGCGATGCCGCCGCCTACGGCCACGCAGGCGCCAGCCAAGGCAACGGAGATGAACAGCAGCGTTCTTCGCTCGCGTTCTACCGTGACCCCAAGTCCCGCTGCCGTGTGGTCCCCCAGGTTGAGCACATTCAAATGTTGCGATTTATACACCGCCCAGGGAATCAGCAGAAGAATCCACGGAAGGATCGCAACGACATATTCCCAGCTTGCTCCCCATATGCTTCCGGACAGCCAGATGGTGGCCTGCATGAAATTGTTGGGGTCCATCATGAGCTGAAACACGATAATAAGCGCTCCGAAGGCCGCGTTGATGCCAATCCCCACTAAAACAAGCCGAATCGGCGTCACGCCTTGCTTCCAGGCTATTGAATATATGAGAAAGGCAGCGAGAAATGCCCCAAATAGCGCGGCAAAAGGCATGATATAGACGGACCATATGCCGGAACTGAACGAGCTGCCTTGAAAATAAAAGATATACAGCACGACAGCCAGTCCTGCTCCGGAATTAATGCCGAGAATGCCCGGGTCTGCCAGCGCGTTCCGCGAAACACTCTGTAGAATAGCGCCGGAGACGGCGATTCCCGCACCGATCAGAATGGCAATGACCATGCGGGGTAAACGAAAGTGCATTAGAACGGTATAATTCTGCTCAGATCCTGTTCCGTTGAACGCTTTAATGACCTCAGCGAGCGGGATTTTCATCGTTCCCATATTCAGGCTGACCAGAAACACGGCTAATATGGCCAGCAGCAGAATCATCGACACGGACATCACTTTTCTTGTTGTATTCATCGTTACAGTCCCCTCCCTTCGCGTCGTGCAAGATAGAGGAAGAAGGGAACGCCGATGATCGCCGTAATCGCACCGACAGGCGTCTCGAACGGAGGGTTGATCATCCGCGCCCCCACATCGGCAAACACCAGCAAAAGTGCTCCCATGACAGCGGAGCAAGGGATGATCAGTCGATAGTCGGGACCTACGATGAAGCGAACGATATGCGGGATGACAAGCCCCACGAATCCGATCGTTCCGCCCACAGCTACCGCTGCGCCCGTGAGGAGCAGCACAACAAGCGTGCCCAGGAACTTCACGGTTCCCGTTTTTTGGCCAAGCCCGGTAGCGACCTCCTCGCCCAGGCTCATGACGGTAATGGATCTGCTGAGTGCCAATGCAATCAGCAAACCGATGATGGAGACGGGGATCAGGAGCTGCACGTTTACCCATTGCACGCCCGACACGCCTCCGGCATACCAGAAGCTGATATCCTTGGCAACGTTAAAGCGGATGGCAATGGCTGAGGAAATCGAGCTGAGGAGCGCGGTTACGGCAGATCCGGCCAGCGCCAGCTTGACTGGCGTCAGGCCCCGTTTGGATAACGAGCCGATGAGAAGCACGAGTCCGGCCCCAAGGCCCGCACCGGCAAAAGATAGCAGCATGAGCACGGTGTTGGACGGCGACTCCATAAAGGCAAACCCAATCGACATCATGAAAGTGGCACCTGCGGTGACTCCCATAATGGAAGGGGAAGCGAGCGCGTTCCTTGTCATCCCCTGCATGATGGCTCCCGAAACAGCCAAGGAACCGCCGATCAGCGCAGCTGCCAAGGCCCTCGGCATGCGCAGTCTCTGGATAATCTGGTGCGAGGTGGAATGGGCATCGAATCGAACAAACGCCTCCCATATGGTGGATAATTTAATATTCGAAGCGCCATAGATAATTGAGGATGCCATCGCGGCAGCCAGCAGACCAAGCCCCAGCAGAATGACGGCCGCGGCCGTCTTGGGGCGGTAGATGGATTTTTCGGTTGTTTTGTTCATGGGCTGATTTGCTTGCATAGTCACCTAAACCTTCATGTTGATAAAAAATTTTAAATAACGTATTGTAATTGAGAATGAATTTCATTATCATGGTTATTATTATATCACTTCATCCTAAGATTGCTAGTGATCTAGGCAGAAAAAATATACATAAGGGGGATCTGTAACAATGAATCGGTTCAAGAAAAAAATATGGATAATCGCAGGACTATTGGCAGCTTTCACGCTGCTTGCAGCTTGTGGAAATAGCAAGGAAGCAGCCGGGAACGAGCCAACGGAGGCCCAAGCGCCAAGTGACCAGAACAACGGCACCGAAGCCAAGCCGGACGAAGGAAGCACAGAAGCCAAGACAGAACGCACATTGACAGACGCTATGGGCCATGAGGTAAAAATTCCGGCGGAGCCGAAACGAGTGATAGCTTCTTACTTGGAGGATAACCTGGTGGCATTGGGTATTACTCCGATCGCGCAGTGGTCGGTCAAAGGCGGAAGCGTCCAGGATTATCTGCAGGACTCATTGAAGGATGTGCCTACGATTGAGCATGATCTTCCCTTTGAAGCGGTAGCGAGCTTCCAGCCGGATCTATTGATCATGGACTCGGCATCCATGGTAGAAGGCAACAAGTACAGCCAATACGAGAAGATTGCTCCAACCTACGTCATCGGCAATGAGGTCAATAACGATTGGCGCGAAGAGCTGAAGAAAGTGGGAGAAATCTTTGGCATGGAGGAGGAAGCGCAAGCGGCTCTCGATAAATACGAGCAGAAGGCAAAGGATGCCAAGGAGAAAATCCAGCAATCGATCGGCGGTGAATCTGCTGCAGCGATTTGGCTTGTCGGCGGTAAATTGTTCGTCGTTAGCGAGACGTTGTCCAGCGGAGCCGTCATGTACGGTGACTTGGGTCTCACTGTTCCGAATGTGGTGAAGGAAATCTCGGCATCGGCTACGGGCAACTGGTCATCCATTTCCCTGGAGAAATTGGCGGAACTCGACGCGGATCATTTGTTCTTTATTAACAGTGACGGGGATGGGGCTGAGGTGCTCCAAGATCCGCTCTGGGCGAATATTCCGGCGGTTAAGAATGGGAACATCTACGAATATGGCAAAGATACAAGCTGGTTGTATACCGGCACGATTGCCAACAGCCAGATCATTGATAACGTGCTGGAAAGTTTGATGAAATAAACGGTAACAGATTGAAACATGCATGCAGCCGTCTTGCCGGTGTTTATCGGGAGGCGGTTTTTTGTATGCATACGAATCTGGGGCAGGGATTGGATGTGAAATTCAGCAGGAAAACGCGGGCTCTCACAGAACTAGTTAGCGAGGTGGGGAATGTTTATGCCAGAATATACGCTGGATTTACTAAGTCTGCAGGCCAAGCTGCACAGATATTGCTTACATGTGACCAGGGACCCGTGGGATGCGGATGATCTTTTGCAAGATGTCATCCTGAAGGTCATGCGGGCTGTGGATACTCATCCTGCTAGGCAGCTATCCAATGCCTATTTATATCGAATAGCAAGCAACGCTTGGAAGGATCGATTGAAGAAGGACAGGACCCGCATGAGTGTTGCCGAGGACGAGTTGTGGGATAGACCGGGCGACGACGGCGGTTTAACGACAAGGGAACTGTTAGAGACCTTGGCGAACCGTTTATCTCCGCGGGCGATGGTCATTTTACTGCTTATGGATGTATTTGATTTCACAGCGAGGGAAACGGCTGAATTCCTGTCTATGACGGAAGGAGCCGTACAGGTGTCCCTCGGGCGTGCACGGACAAGGCTTAAAAAACTGGCATGTTTACAGCAATCAGGCGTTGAACCTGAGACGCGGGAGAATATCAATGCTGGTACAGCCGCTGGGCTGGATCTGGACGTACTAGTGGATGCCTTTTGTAGAAGGGATCCGAAGGCCATATGTGCCTCATACCTCCAATTGACGAAGATGCGGATAAGAATCAGCAAATTGAGCTGGGTCCGTGGAATCCTTGCTTTTTATATGGAAGATCCTGACGGAAATGTGTGGCTGATCACGGAGTGAAATTTTTTTTAGACCTATGTTTGGTTTCGGTTCAAAATATCGTTTCTTTATTGTGTTGGAATTAAAAAAATCCAGATATAAGAGGAGGATGGAGAATGATGAGCAGACCCCCATTGTATGGTGTGGGTATCTTTGTGCCGGTGAGTGATCTGAAGCGTTCGACGGCATGGTATACGGAAATGCTAGGCCTTGAAGTGATTCATCAAGATGAACCCGACGCTATTGTGATGAGAATGAACGATGAGAAAGTGAGTTTCTGTCTGGTAAGGTCCTATGAGGTGAAGCAGCCGGTTTTTCCTAAGAATGATTATGGTGTAGGACAATATTTCAATATTCATACCACGGATGTGAGCGGAATTCATCAGCAATTGAAGGCTAAGGGAGCTGTTGTGGGTGAGATTGAGGATTTTGATGGGTTTAAAGGGTTCTCGCTGACGGATCCCGATGGTAACCGGTACGGAGTAACAGAGTAACAGAACTAGGGAATAGAAGTGTTATAACTGATATGGCCTTTCCTTAAAGAATCGGATATCGAAATAGCAAAACACCCATCACAATGCTTTCGCAAGGATGGGTATTTTGGTTTGGTAGTTTATGCAACGCCTCGGCACCATCAATCAGGGCTAACTTATGCGATCAGACCTGGGAAAGACGTTATGTAATTCCAGTGCCCAGCATAATTAATTATGGTGTCTTGCTGCTGCGGGAACTTTGTTATTCTTGATCCCGGCAGTTCTCCTCGGCGGCCGAAGTAAACTCTTCTTCGTTCTCGGAAGCAAGCTTATCTCCGTATTGGTCCAATCGCTCAGGACTGCTGGATGGCCCGTCGTTCTTAGGTTTGTTGTTTCTGCCTGCCATGTTGTGCACCTCCTTATATAGGGTTCTTCATCGATTGCGGGCGTGCGGACTGCCGCACTTCGCGTACCCTTATGTTGTTCCTGATTTTGCATGGGATTATGCACGTAACCTCAACTTCGCTTCATGAAATTATGATGAAAGAATGGAGTTGCCTTGTCCGTTCCGGTCGTGACATGATACCATAATAGAATTTAGAAGATTCATAGATGATGCTTACTGCACGATATGGATATCATGGAGGTTGCTATATGAAGTTAGTGTCTTGGAATGTCAACGGCTTACGGGCCTGTGTAACGAAGGGCTTTATGGATTATTTTCAACAGGCGGATGCCGATATATTTTGCGTGCAGGAGACGAAGCTGCAAGCCGGGCAAATTGAGCTTGATTTGGGGCCGGAGTATCAACAATATTGGAATTATGCAGAGAAGAAGGGATATTCGGGAACGGCGATATTTACGAAAATCGCACCACTGTCCGTACGCTATGGTTTGGAGGAAGACAGCGAACCAGAGGGCAGAGTGATCACCCTGGAGTTTGAGGACTTCTATCTGGTGAACGTATATACGCCGAATGCGAAGCGTGACCTGAGCAGGCTGGATTATCGGCTGGAGTGGGAGGAACGGTTCCGTGCTTACTTGCTTCAGCTCGACGAACGCAAACCCGTGATCGTATGCGGTGATTTGAATGTGGCCCATCAGGAAATTGATCTGAAGAATGCCAAATCCAATCAGGGCAATTCCGGCTTCACGCTGGAAGAGCGCGGCAAAATGACCGATCTGCTGGCAGCGGGCTTTATCGATTCCTTCCGTTACTTCTACCCGGACCGGAGTGATGTATACAGCTGGTGGTCGTATATGGCCAAGGTGAGGGAGCGGAATATCGGCTGGCGCATCGATTATTTTCTGACGTCAACCCGTTTAACCGAGAAGTTGAAGGATGCCGAGATTGACTGCCATGTAATGGGCAGTGATCATTGCCCGGTGAGTTTGACGCTTAGCGAGTCACTACGTTAATACCGATTTTTCTAAAAAAGCCAACCGGAGAGCAGGGGGACTGGATAACGGTCACGACCCTATTTGCCGGTTGGCTTTTATATTCGGGAGCAAAGGTGGCGTTTACCCAATCTGATGTTTCAGCTTGTCCAGGAAGATCGACGCCGGCTTCGACAGATGGTGCGTTCCGGGCTGTACCCACCCGAATGAGGAGGCAGCGTGGCCCGGGGGCATCTCCAGCTCCAGCGTTACGATGTTTCCCGAAGGTATGGGAGTGAAGCTGGAGAAGGACAAATCGACCCCCACCGTGACCGCTACATTCTCTTCGACGACCTTCTGTATGACCCTCGTCTGGTTGGTTGAGAAGAGCAGATCCATTTCCCCGTACTGCTCCTCGAATACATCCATCAGTTTGAACAGACTGTCATCCTTGTAGAGAACCAAGGGGTACTTACGCAGTTCTTCCGGCGTGATCGATTGCCGCATGGCGAGTGGAGATTGACGGCTGACTCCGACCACGAATTTGCTCTCCAGCAGCTTGCCGAAATGGAGGCCGCGGTGTTGATGAATGATGGAATCATCGACAAAAATCAAACCGATATCCGCATGATTTTGTTTGATATCCTCAATAATATCAAGAGTCGCTTTTTCCGTGATTTCGAGTTTGATTTGGGGAAAGTCTTTTTTGAACTGAATAATGGCATCGATGGACAGCGTTAAGGGTACCGGAACGGTAGCAATCCGCAAAGATCCGCTCAGGAGGTTGGAATATCCTTCGGCCTCCGATTTCAGCTCCTGAAATTGTTCCAAAATGGCATAGGCTTTCTGGAGAATTCGCTGGCCCTCGGCTGTGGGTACGGCACCAAGCCGCGATCGGGTAAACAAGGAGAAACCGAACTCGGCTTCCAGGCTGGACACCGCTTGGCTGACGGCGGAAAGGGTAACGTTGCAATTCTGGGCTGCTTTGGTTAATGATCCTGCCTTGGCCGTCTCCACGATATATTCCAGTTGTTCAAGATTCATATGACCTCATCCTTAATCTATAGTTAAGTAATATTAATTAGGTTTAAATTTACTTAAATATAACGCAGCGTTACAATGAACACAAGGACATTGACACACAATGTTCAAAGAATAACGCTATTTTGCCCTAGGAGGTCATTGATAATGTCAGAACAACGTGTAGCGGTAATTACCGGTGGAGCGAGCGGAATCGGTCGTCAGGTCTCCCTTAAATTTGCAAGAAAAGGCGATCGCGTCGTCGTAGCCGATTATAATGAGGCTGCCGGTCAAGAGACGGTGGACATGATCAAAAAAGAAGGCGGCGAAGCCACTTTCGTTCAAGTCGATGTTTCCAAACAAGAAAGCGTCGAGGCGCTTGTGGATAAAGCGGTTGAGCTTTATGGCCGCATCGATGTCATGCACAACAATGCGGGGATTGGCGGCGCTGGACCGGTTCTCGAGCAAAATATGGATCTCTACCATCGCACCATTAACGTGAATCAGCACGGGGTTGCCTACGGTATTATCGCGGCAGGCCGAAAGATGAAAGAGCTTGGCATTAAAGGCGTAATCATTAATACAGCATCCGTATTCGGATTCCTGGCTTCACCCGGAACGTTTGCTTATCACGCTACAAAAGGCGCCGTCATCATGATGAGCAAATCCGCTGCGCTTGAACTGGCACCATACGGCATTCGTGTCGTTGCCGTTGCTCCTGGAGCAGTTGATACACCGATTATCCAAGGCTATAAAGATTCAGGAATGCTGGATTCCATGAGAGCCAAAGTCATGGGCGGAGAATTAACACAGCCTGAAGTTGTAGCGGATACCGTGTATCTCGTGTCTCTGGATGAAGCTGCTGCGATTACAGGCAGCGTGGTCATGGCTGACCAAGGCTATGCTTCATTCAAATAATTCGTTCGGTATTTAATGGCAACGTATATAGAGCATTAAACATACAGAACCTCTCTTTGGAAGGAATGCAGGCTTTAGCCTCCGTTATTCCGAAGAGAGGTTTTCTTGGTTTTCCTGTCAAAAGATTTCCTCTCTCCGCAAAAAACAGTTAAAATAGAAAGGAAATTTAAAAGACCATACATATGGTGTCAGACGACGAGTACTGGAAGAGAGGTATATAAATATGATCATTAAACCTAGAACACGCGGATTTATTTGCACAACGTCCCATCCTGTAGGCTGCGAAGCCCAGGTGCAGGAGCAGATTGATTATGTGTTGAAAAAGCCTGGCATCGAGGGGCCGCGCAATGTGCTGGTCATCGGCGCTTCAACGGGCTACGGCTTGTCCGCCAGAATTGCTGCCGCATTCGGCTCCCGGGCGAATACCGTGGGTGTGTACCGTCCCAGCCAGGCAACCGAGAAGCGGACCGCTTCGGCGGGCTGGTACAATTCGGTCGCTTTCGAGAAGGCAGCGGAGGCCGCAGGCTTAAAATCGTTCAGTGTGACGGGAGATGCTTTCACGCAAGAGACCAAAGCCAAGACGGTTGAGCTTATCCGCCAAGAGCTGGGCCAGGTTGATCTTGTGGTGTACAGTGTTGCCTCGGCGCGCCGTACGCTGCCTGAGACGGGCGAGACGGTCAACTCCGTATTGAAGCCGATCGGACCAGCCTATACCAACAAGACGGTAAACTTCCATACCGGTGAAGTGACGGAGGTAACGATTGAGCCGGCCACGGAAGAGGAAGTGAAGAACACCATTGAGGTGATGGGCGGTGACGATTGGGAATTATGGATGAATGAGCTGGCGGAAGGCGGCGTATTGGCTCCTAATGTGACCACGATTGCGTTCTCCTATATCGGCTCCGAGATTACCAAAGCCATTTACCGTGATGGGTCGATTGGACAAGCCAAGGATCATCTGGAGGCCACCGCGCTGAAATTGAACGAGAAGCTCGCTGCTGGAGGCGGACGCGCTTATGTGACGGTTAGCAAAGCATTAGTGACCCAATCCAGCTCGGCGATCCCGGTCGTTCCGCTGTACGTATCGGCGCTGTACAAAGTCATGAAGGAGAAAGGGCTGCACGAGGGCTGCATCGAGCAGATCTATCGTCTGTTCTCCGATCGTCTCTATAACGGGCAGGAAACGCCGGTCGATGAGAAGGGGCGTATCCGCATCGACGATTGGGAGCTTCGTGAGGATGTGCAGGCAGAAGTGGCCGAGTTGTGGAGCAAGGTTACGAGCGAAAATATTGAAGAATTGACGGACCTTGCCGGTTACCGCCGCGAGTTCTTCCAACTGTTCGGCTTTGAAACCGACGGCGTGGATTACGATGCAGATGTTAATCCAGTGGTCGACAATCTGAAAGCCATTTAATAAGTAAAAGCGAGTTCCGGACATGGTCCGGGGCTCGCTTTTTTTAGCTGGAATAAGACATTTGCCCCTGTGTAAGGTGTGACTTACCGAAGGATTGATGACGATTCGGGAAGTCTCTTATTCAATTAAAGGGATATAGATTTGGGCTTTAGAGGCATGTATCGAGGTTCTCAGTTCCAAGCTGTAGAGCGTCGGGTTTGGCGTAAGGCTCCGTTGTTTCAACTGCTGGATAACATAGGTATAGGATTGGTCGGTATCCTCCCGGTCGGCATGCCCTTCATGGGTATACATGGCATATTCCTGTGTCGGCAGGGTTAAACTCACCATCCGCTTTGGCGTATCACGAATCGTGGATACCTCGACTCCGGCTACATAATGATAGATCTGCTGCCGGTTCAAAACAGCTGCAATATATAAGGGACTCGATGTTTTCTTGCGGATATATGGAATTTCCCCCAGGCGGTCCTGGAGTTCCTGCCAGAGTTTTGGCTTGAGGGCTTGAGACATATAATAAGCCGTGAAAGGAAGCTTCATCTCCAGGCCGACGATCAGGGTCTGCGGTTTGATGATCCGTTGAATGGATTCATTCGTCTGCGCGGATTGTTCTCGCATTTGCCGCGATGTCAGCATGGAATAACCGCCGTTTTTCCCCTCATTAGCGTATAAAGGAACACCTAGACGAGACAGCTCGTGAAGATAGCGGAGCATCGTACGGTACGAAACCGAGAATTCTTCGGCTAACTCGCCGACGGTGAAGTTTTGCCGTTCATACACCCGCTGCATGACCTTAAGGATCCGTTCGGTTTTGGGCATGATTTCGCTCCTATGATTTTTTTATACTGTGACAGTTTCTGGCATAGTTCAAGTATATAATGAAATCAAATATAGGATAAAGGAGCATTTACGGATGACTAACGATCAACGAAACGAAGCAGCGGTTACGAGCAAGGAAGCTTTTCAGGCGATAGGATTAAAGTGGGAAGGCACATTTGCCGAAGCGGGTGCGGGCGGGATACGTGCGGTGCATCGGACGCTGCAAGAGCGGCTCGAGGAGATCCCCCATGCCTTACATACCGACTCGTTGTTGGGGTTATCTTATCACGCAGTTCCCGGCGGTGAGGGATTTATTCATTACGCGGTCGTGGAAGTGGAACAGATCGACGAAGTTCCGGAGGGGATGGTTACGATATCCGTTCCTGCTTTAACCTATGCCACTTGTACTCATCGGAAAGAGCAGAGCATCGATCAGTCCTATAACAATATCTATGCTTGGATCAAAGAACAAGGTTACTCGGAATATAACCCGGATCATTTAACGCATTTCGAAAAATATCCGATGAGTCAGGATCCTTATGCGGATGACCCCGAATTTATCATCATGATTCCCGTTCAGATTTGAGCATTTGGTGCTCACCGCACGGTATCGATATGAAGCTTATGTTCATGATCTTCGTAGCGGTGAGCAAAACATACATCGTTTCAGCGGAAATGTGCTATGCCTTTCTAACTACAGGAATCCATAACTCGTTCTTATGCTCGTCCGGAGGAAGATAGCATTCGATGGCAGGAAGCGGCGCGAGATCATAAGCATGGGATGGTATCCACTCCGTATAAAGACGCTTCCACATCTCCGCAATGCCGCTCGGATCTCCTTCCAGCTCGAATACGGCCCAAGTGGCGGCAGGGAAATGTCGCTGTATTATCGGTTCTTGAGGCGTATCCTTGGATACGACGGACATGATGTAGTCAAAATGCTCATTCCTCCCGTAGTCACCGTCTGCACAAACACCCAGTATTCCCCGGATCGGATGGTCTTGCTCACGATAGTTCCATAGCTTCTCGAAAATGCCCTTCTCCAGGGCTTCCTTCCAGAGGCGGGGAACGTCTTCATAGGCACGTTGTGTGTTTACTTGCTCCTTGAAACCGACAACGGAAAAAGCCTTCATTTCTTCGATTCTGTAATTCATTTCGGCAGCTCCTCGCATTGAGAATTGAAAGGAGATGCGGGGATAGGCCTTCAGTTTGGTGCCGGTCTGGCGTGCGGCCGTCGGCGTTGTGCCATGCATGTTCTGGAATGCACGCGCGAACGCCTCCGGGGAATCATAACCATATTTAAGGGCAAGGTCGATTACTTTGATTTCGCTGTTTTGCAGCTCATAGGCAGCCAGTGTCAGCCGGCGTCTCCGTATGTATTCGGACAGCGAAACATCCGTAATGAACGGAAACATGCGTTGAAAATGGTACACGGAGCAGCATGCGATCTGAGCAGCTTCAGCGTAATCGATCTCCTCGGTTATGTGTCCTTCTATATAGCCTATGGCTTCATTCATCCGCTGGACCCAATCCATCCGGTCATCATCCTTTCTAAGATCAATATATAAGAAGCTACGCCCAAAAGACCTAGCCGTTGCTGCACGGATATCGCTAGCCCGGTTATCTTTAGTCGGACCCTCATGCCAGTGCACGTACATAGGGAAAAATACAGCTTAGCGGTTTGGTGTATACGGATACGAATGTCCATACTTTACGAGCACATGCCACAGCTGTTTGAGATGCTGGAAGGTTTCATCCAATGTTCCCCAATCGCTCCATTCGCTTGGATCATGGTGCAGTTGAGCAGCGGCTTTGCCAATAAGGGCTGCATCCAGCATGCCCAGCGAGCCTCCAAACCGTTGATCGATCCGCTTGGCGAGCGGCGGCATGACGGGTCCCCGGAAATCATCCGGAACATCCTGTACGGCAAGGCAGAAGCCTGGATGCCAGGACAAGGTGAGGTCATACCGTTCACATAATGCATGGAGCAAATGCCCGATCGGGGAGTCTTTATAGGATGGATCGGACACTAGGGCCTCCACATCGCTGGACAAGTCGATGACACCATGGATCTGCGCTTCAATATAATCATCCAAGGAACGACCGACAGGTCCGGAGAAACCGGTATGCGATAAAGGCAGATGAAGAATGCGCTCCAGCATGGACGGAATGTCCACATTCGGGAAACCTAGGGCCGAGCCTGTGGTCTCAACTTGATGCAAGAGTGCAGCGAGAATCGAATCCCATTGACGAATGGTGCCCACAAATTCAGGACCTGCATGACTGTCTCCGAATGTAAAGGTGCAGCGGTTCAATAGGTTAGGGGATAGCACCAAAAAACAGGAACCGAAGCGGGGAGATGCACCATCGGCATAATTCATGAGATTGAGTGCTCCGTATTTCGGCCGCTCGTCGTTACGCACATCAGGCTGCTGGTAGGCACCGCCAAACAGGAGCCGTTCCCATTGGTCGCGGTCACCGCCCGGGTAGGCGGTTCGGCTTCCATTCGTCACGCTCGTGATGAACTGGTTATGATATATGCCTTCTGCCAAGAGGGATTCGATGACAGCGTGTCCGGTGGGCATTATCCGATCCGGATGGAAATTTAACGTAACACGTGCAGACTTTCCGATATGGGTTAACAGCGAGCCGATCGTTACGGAGTCTTGTTCATGTTTCCGCAAGATTTGTTCCGTCATTTCCAAAGCGACTTTTCGTTGGCCCGCCGCTGTTGATTCGACATGAAGAATCGCTTGTTGCTGCGCTTCAGATAATCGTTCGCTCATACTTGGATTTCCTCCATTCTCTCCATGCTTTCCATACTAGACAACGATCGCTATAGTTCTCATCATTTCTAGCCCACGGGCAGAGATTCCTCTATTGCTGCTGCAAATTAACGTACTTTAGGCCTTAATCGGATGGATTTACTGGGGAGGGGGATCTGGGAACGATTGCGACTGACCAGCCATCATGCTTTAATGAAACTACATAGAATCTAAGGTGATGGAGGTATTACATATGCAGCCTAATTTCAGCATTCAGGATAAAATCGCAATCGTGACGGGGGCCAGCAAAGGTATCGGTTATGGACTAGCCCAAGCGCTGGCAGCAGCAGGAGCCAAGGTTGCCGTCATGGCACGAAGCAAAGACTCGCTGGATCGATTGGTCGAGGAAATCTCTCAGGCAGGAGGTCAGGCCAAGGCCTATGAGCTGGACGTCCGGAATGTGGAGCAGATCCGAACCGTGTTTGGCCAGGTAGCCAAGGATTTCGGCCGGCTCGATATCGTGGTCAATAACGCGGGTCTGGGAGAGGGGAGGCTTGCGGAAGATATCACCGAGGATTATTGGGATGAGATGATGGACGTGAATTTGAAGGGTGTATTTTTCTGCTGTCAGGCTGCTGGCCGCATCATGCTGGAGCAGGGGTACGGAAAAATCATTAACGTCAGCTCCCAGGTGAGTGTCGTTGGGATTACGGAAGGGGCTGCCTATTGCGCCTCCAAAGGCGGCGTGAATCAGCTGACAAAGGTGCTGGCGCTGGAGTGGTCCAGCCGTGGCGTGAACATCAATGCCGTCGGTCCTACGTTCATCCATACGCCGGGAACAGCCGAGCGACTGGACTCCCCCGATTTCCGCGACGGCGTCCTGGCACGGATCCCGGCAGGGCGGATCGGTACCATTGGCGATGTGGCTGGAGCCGTTATTTATCTCGCCTCCCCGGCATCAGATCTTGTGACAGGCACTTTGCTGCTTGTGGATGGCGGCTGGACGGCACAATAAGGCTGTGTTCATGGTAGCCCATGATTTTTAACTGGAGGAATACAAAAATGGAATTTCGAACGACGATACAGTTAGGCGGTAAGACGGCAACAGGGTTTCAGGTACCGGATGAAGTTGTGGAAGGTCTCGGTTCGGGCAAAAGACCCCCAGTTACAGTCACCATCGGCAAGCATACCTATCGCAGTACTATCGCCCCTATGGGAGGCGTATTCATGCTGCCGCTTAGCGCAGAGAACCGGCAAGCAGCGGGAGTTGCAGCGGGTGACGAAGTGACCGTTCAGATTGAGCTTGATACCGAGCCACGCGAGATCACGGTACCCGGGGATTTTTCCGCGACGCTGGATCTGAACCCGGTGGCACGACAATACTTCGATAGTTTGTCCTACAGTAATAAACGCCGCTTGGTGCTGTCGATCGAGGGGGCTAAGGCGATGGAAACCCGTCAGCGGCGAATCGATAAGACCATCACGATGCTGAACGAGGGACGTTCACAGTAGAGATAGCCTGGCAATTGAAAAAAGAGTAGAGTAACATGGAGGCGCTTAAAAGGCGCCTCTTTTATACATAAAGGATCATTTAGTGGGCAAGAAAATTATATCTCAAATGTAAAATATATGATATTATTTAGAAATTACCGCCAAGAATCGACATCGTTAACGAATGGTCAATTTAGAAAGTCGGAGGTGCCTTTCCCGGCATGTTGTTTAATTCCTATCCTTTTATTTTTATATTCCTGCCGATCACGGTTATCGTATATTTTGGGTTGAATCGGTTTCGATTTAGCTTGGCAGCCAAGTGCTGGCTGGCACTTTCCTCGTTATTTTTTTACAGCTGGTGGAATATCAGCTATCTTCCTCTTCTTCTCGGTTCGATTGCCTTTAACTATTTCATCGGACGGTTGCTGCAAGCCCGTCAAGCCAACTCCCAAGACGCTTCTTTCTCCCGGCGAGGCGCCAGAGGCATATTAATTTGTGGCATTGCAGGCAATGTGCTGCTGTTAATCTACTATAAATACGCCGATTTCTTTCTCGTTAATATAGGAGCTGCAACAGGGTGGGAAGTATCTCTCCTCAATCTGGCGTTGCCGCTTGGGATCAGCTTCTTTACCTTTACCCAAATCGCATATTTGGTAGATGCCTACAAAGGGAAGGCCAGTGAGTACAATATCGTCAATTATGTGCTGTTTGTGACCTTCTATCCTCATTTGATTGCGGGACCGATCCTGCATCATGGCGAGATGATGCCGCAGTTCGATCGGGTTCGGGGGAAGCTGTGGGATTGGGGAAACGCCGCTAACGGTGTTTTTATATTCTGTGTCGGCTTGTTTAAGAAGGTGGTCATCGCCGATACACTGGCGATCTATGCCAATGCGGGCTTTGACACAGCAGCAGGCTTCGTTGACTCTTGGATCGCTGCTTTGTCGTACACATTTCAACTCTACTTCGACTTCAGCGGTTACACCGACATGGCCATCGGTGCGGCGCTTCTGTTCAATATTCGGCTGCCGCAGAACTTCAATTCACCTTATAAGGCGCTGAACATACAGGATTTCTGGCGGCGCTGGCATATGACCCTAAGCCGTTTTTTGCGGGACTATATTTATATCCCGCTCGGAGGCAATCGCCGGGGTGAAGCGATCATGCTGCGGAACCTGGTGCTGACCTTCCTGATCGGCGGTTTGTGGCACGGTGCCGGCTGGACCTTTCTGTTCTGGGGCCTGCTGCACGGTGTGGGACAAGTCATTCACCGATTCTGGGGGAAGCTCGGTATTGCGATGCCGCGTCTTCTCGCTTGGACGATCACCTTTGTGTTCATTACGGTTACCTGGGTCTTTTTCCGTGCGGAAAGCTGGGCACAGGCTATGCGTTTATTGAAGGGAATGAGCGGTTTGTCAGGCATTCATCTCTATTTGAACGATGCCATATTAGAGCCGCTAGCCATCATTGTTGTTATCGCGCCGATTGTGCTGCTCTGCCGGAATTCCTCGGAATTGTCCGTTTCCTTCCGTCCGAATTTCAAACAAGCCGTCGTATGTGCGGTTCTGTTGGTCATCTCTCTGATGTACATCACCCGCATTAGCGAGTTTTTGTATTTTAATTTCTAGGAAAGGCGGTGTTCAACATGCCAACGACATCAACGGCCACCAAGTCGGCGTCTCCCAAGTCGAGCGCAGCCGCTGCTCCTCAATCCGTTCGTATTCATCGGAGGGCAGGGAGAAGGATGCTGATTCAGTTTGCACTCGCTTCCCTCATTGTTGCACTGCTGGTCGGCTGCATGACATTTGTATTGGATCCCTTTCAGTTCTACCGCAAAGCGACCTGGTACGCTCCGATCTTTACCAGCGAGCAGCGCTACCAGAACCCGGGACTAGCCCGCAATTACCCCTATGATACCATCATCCTCGGTACATCCATGACAGAGAATTTCCTGCCGTCCGAAGTGGGGAAGGCGATGGGAGGCCAAGCGCTAAAGTTATCCATGCGCGGATCGACAGCCGATGAGCAGTACAAGATTGGGTCTCTGGCGCTTCAGACCGGGAAGGTAAAGACCGTTTTGTGGGGACTGGACTATTTTGCGCTGAAGAATCCGGATGAAGGCGCGGACGACTATTTTCCGGAATATCTGTATGACGATATCTGGTGGAATGACTATAAGTACTGGTTCAATTATTCAGCCTATGAAAACTTTGCGAGAGGGATCGTCAAAACACTCATGGGAGGCACTCCCCAAAATATCGAATATCTGTACAACTGGCACAACGAGGTGTCATACGGAAATGATCAAGTGATGAATGCCTATGATCGGGCCCGAAATACGGAATACTATTTCAGCGTGAATGAAGAGCCGATCGAGCAGGTTCAGCATCATTTCAATACATATGTGTTGTCGTTGGTAGAGGCATATCCCGACGTTGAATTTATTGTCTATTACCCACCATACAGCATCCTGCGGCAGAAGCTGTGGCAGGACACGAACCCGGCCCGTTACAGCAATCAACTGGAGATGAAGACGTGGATGTTCCAGCAGTTGAACCGTTACGGCAACACGCAAGTATATGATTTTCAGGCCGAAGTGGACTGGACGTATGACTTCTCGCTGTTCAAGGATCTTTCTCATCATTCCCAGGACATAAACTCCCGGATTACTCAAGCGGTGAGCCAGCAGGATGCCCGCTATAAGATGACCCCCGAGAATGCTGCGACCTTCATGGAGCGGTTAACCAAACAGGTTGATACAGTGCTGATAGTCGGGAAGGAAGCCCGAAGCGTGGAGGTACGGATTACCGAAAACGGGGAACCCGTCCATTTTACAAGTCGGAAGATGCCGGATGAGACGGAATTGATGGTACCCGTGAAGGAAGCGGTTAAAGCGCTCGGGTTATCGGCGGCATATGACGCAGGAAAAATAACTTTATCGGGTAAAGGTTCTGTCGCCGAACTGACGGTAGATTCAACGAAAGCTTGGGGGTGGAGCAGCCAAGAGGATCGCAAGAAAGAAGCGGCCGCAGCCGAAATTACGCTTCGGCATGCTCCTTATATCTCGGAGGGCAAGACGATGATGCCCCTCCTGCAAACGGCAGATTTATTGGGGTATCAAGTAGAGGTGAAGAAGCTGGATCATTATACGTTACAGTTTGTACTCGAGGGTCCTGCATCATAGAGATATTGTGATGGATAGGCTCCTTCGGTAATAGAAGAACCCGGTCTTGCTATAGGCAAGTTACCGGGTTCTTTGACGATTGTATTGGGTCAGGTTATTTTAATGGAACCTGCTTGGACAATGATTCAAATTGCTCCAGGTGAGGAGCCACTTTGTTTTGAATGCTCTTGAAATATTGGATCGCGGCGTCATTTTGACGCTGTTCAGCCGCCGAGTTGGCAGGGAAAATCGAAGATTCTTTGTTGATGGTGCCGTTTTTATAATGAACGCTGAACATCGTTCCGGCGGCCCAGGCTTTCTTCATGTTTTGATTGAAGCCCATGATTTCGAGCGATTCCTGGCCTTTCTTGTAGATAAAATTGTAGTCGGGATCCGCGATGGCATGAGTGACATCGTATCCGCTTTGGAAGGCGCCTGCCTGGAATGTCCCTTTCTGGATCTGATTCCATCGGACGGACCCGTCAGGCAATTTCACCTTATGCGTCAGGATGCCTTCGCCATCCATTTTGTCGTTGCTCCAGCGGCCGGTGTATACCACCTTATGTGTTTCACCTTCTTCTTGGTATTCGTTAATGTATTTACCGTTTCCGGTGCGCTTCCCGTTAATGAATTCGCCGGAATATTGTTTGCCATTTCCCCATTTGATCGTACCGCGTCCATTGGGCTGGCCGTTGGCTGCTTCACCGTAATAGGACGTCCTTTCGGAGATTTGCATCCATTCCTTGGCTGAGGCCGCATCGACGGAAACCGGCAGCGAAGTTAGTGAAGAGACCATAATCGAAGCTGAAAGTGTTAAGGTTACGGATAATGCCGTTATTTTTTTCATGAACATGTAGGCTCCTTCGTTGATATGGTTCTATTATACACTTCTCTGGAAACTTCTTCATTCCCCTATACGTCCTATATAATGAAGACGGAAGTGGAACAAGCCGGGACACGCATTCTGAAAACTGCCTTATCTTATATGATCGACAATGGGACATGCTGTCCGTGGAATGGAAGGAACTATTAGGAAGTATGATTGAGCCTATTCGGATACGGTTTAATCTTGGAGGTAAACGATAACGGGGGGAACAGGATATGACACATGAAGAAAACGCCGCAGGCTGGGACGCGATTGATGAGCAGCTGCTGAAACTGTACGGGGAGCAGGAGCCGAAACATTACGGGGCTCTAATTCCCTATGCCCTTGGAGGACCCGATCCGCTGAATGGAATCAGCGCTTATACGTCAAATGCCCCAAGTCCGCATTGGCATATGGTTACTTATGGCTTTAGCGAGCTGTATGACAAGGAATCGGACAATCTGGAGGAGAGCGGTTACGGATTCGAATTGACGTTCAGGCTGGCTAAGGGGGAGGAAGAGGAAGAGCCACCGGCGTGGGCGCTAAATCTGCTTCAGAACATGGGGAGATATGTGTTTAACAGCGGGAATGTTTTTCGCTCGGGAGATTATTTGGATGCCAATGGGCCGATCTGTCTGGGTGCCGATACGCAATTGACAGCACTCGCCTTCACCCTGGATCCCGAACTGCCGGGGATGGATACGCCGAATGGTCGGGTAGAATTCCTGCAGATGGTTGGCATCACACGTGAAGAACTCGAGGCGATGCAGACATGGAATACGCTTGGCGTATTACAGGCTTGTGCAGATTATATGCCGCAATATATAACGGATCTGGATCGGGATACGCTCCTGAATGTACCTTCGATTTTGGAAGCCGTTGACCGAGGGACAAAACAAGAGGGCTCCAACACCGGATTTCTCTACGTGAGCCAGCTGGCTTTTGAACCGGGGAAGAAGGGCTGGTTAAGTAAAACTCCGGCTACATTACAAATAGGTGCCAAGCAGGCCGAAATTATCGGGAAGCTGCTGCAGGGCCGAATTCTGAAGGATAAGAAACTGAGCCTTGTAGGTTCGGATGTTCGGGTCGTATTTGAGCCGGGAGAAGAGAGCCGCTGGACTGCGGAGGACGGAGATGTTACCCTGGTTTTGGACGATCGAACTGCGGGTGAATTCTCAAGCCGATTGCTCCCGCAGGTCAGCACCTTCGAGCTTTCTGGCTTGCAAGGAATCCGGATTGAGGTCTTGAAGACGGAAATCAAGGATCAAGAAGGAAATGTTGTACAAGTTATCGGATAGTACGGTGAAAAATAAGAATAACACAGATAGAAACAATTTCCTGTCCATATAAAATAGTTTACAATTTGAGTGATGTCTATATACTTATACTTTAAAGCGGTACATAAACATCATGCTACAGGGAAATGGTTCTGACAAAGGGAGGATTACATTGAAAGCATCTATTAAAGTAGGGATCGTAGGTTATGGAAACTTGGGCAAAGGCGTACAGAAAGCAATCGGGCAAAATCCGGATCTGGAGCTGGTAGCCATCTTCACGCGCAGAGACCCGCAGCAAATGCCGTCCAATTCCGGTGCTCGCTTCGAGCATATATCAGCGGCAGAGCAATACATCGGCAAGATTGACGTTATGATTCTGTGCGGCGGTTCGGCTACGGATTTGCCTGAGCAAACGCCACAGCTTGCCAGCATGTTCAATACGGTAGACAGCTTTGACACACACGCGAAAATCCCTGAGTTTTTCGAGGAAGTCAACAAAGCAGCGATGGGCGGAGGCCGTGTCAGTGTCATTTCGACGGGCTGGGATCCGGGCTTGTTCTCCATGAATCGTCTGCTTGCCGAAGCGATTTTGCCGGAAGGAAAAGATTATACCTTCTGGGGCAAAGGCGTGAGCCAGGGCCACTCGGATGCCATCCGTCGTGTTCCCGGGGTGAAGGCAGGCGTTCAATATACGGTTCCAGTAGAAGAGGTTATCAACCAAATCCGTGCTGGTGAAACACCGGAGCTCGCCACGCGCGAGAAGCACCGGAGAGATTGCTTCATCGTAGCGGAAGAAGGTGCGGACCAAGAGCAGATCCGTCAAACGATTGTGTCGATGCCTAACTATTTTGCCGATTACGATACAACCGTAACTTTCATTACGCAAGAAGAGCTTGAGGCTGAGCATGCAGGCATGCCTCATGGCGGATTTGTCATTCGCAGCGGCGTAACCGGAAGCGGAAATAAACAAATTGTTGAATTTGGCCTGAAGCTTGACAGCAACCCGGAATTTACGGCCAGTGTGCTGGTGTCTTATGCAAGAGCTGCCCATCGTTTGAGCAGAGAGGGACAGAAAGGCGCTAAGACGGTGTTTGATATCCCGCTGGGATACTTATCTCCAAAATCGGCCGAAGAGCTCCGTAGCGAGCTTCTATAAGCTGTAAGAAGCCCTACCGCATATGCGGTAGGGCTTCTTTTTGTTTCTTATTTATACGATACCTTGTGCGATCATGGCATCAGCGACTTTAATAAATCCTGCGATGTTGGCACCAGCCACAAGATTGCCAGCTACGCCATACTCCTCTGCAGCTTCTACGGCACTGCTGTAGATGTTTTTCATGATCTGATGCAGCTTCGCATCCACTTCTTCAAAGGTCCAAGACATTCTCATGCTGTTCTGGCTCATCTCCAGCGCGGATACGGCAACCCCGCCTGCATTGGCGGCTTTAGCCGGTCCGAACAGCACGCCGCTGTTGATGAACTGCTCAATCGCTTCCAGCGTGGAAGGCATATTGGCTCCCTCACCGATAGCTTTTACACCATTCATGATGAGTGTTTTCGCTGCTTCTTCATCCAGCTCATTCTGCGTGGCGCAAGGAAGTGCGATATCGCATGGAATGGTCCAGATGCCCGTGCAGCCTTCGGTATATTCGGCATGCGGGTGAATCTTGACGTATTCGCTGATCCGCAGGCGATCCCGTTCCTTCAGCAGCTTCACGGTTTCGAGGTTAATTCCGTCCGGATCGTACAGGTACCCATTGGAATCACTGCAGGCGATGACGTGTGCACCGAGCTGCTGTGCTTTTTCAATCGCGTAGATGGAGACGTTGCCCGAGCCGGACACCACGACGCGGCTGTCTTTGAAGCTAAGGCCTTGCGAAGCCAGCATCTCCTGTACGAAGTAGACGCAGCCGTAGCCGGTTGCTTCCGTACGTGCCAGGCTTCCGCCATAGATGACGCCTTTGCCTGTCAGAACGCCGGCCTCATGTCCGCCGCGGATCCGCTTGTATTGGCCGAACATATAACCGATCTCGCGAGCGCCGACACCGATATCGCCAGCAGGCACATCGGAATCAGGTCCGATATGACGGTAAAGCTCGGTCATGAAGCTCTGGGTAAAACGCATGACTTCCTGATCGGACTTGCCTTTCGGATCGAAATCCGAACCGCCCTTGCCGCCGCCGATGGGCTGGCCTGTGAGCGCATTTTTGAAGATTTGTTCAAAACCAAGGAATTTGACGATACCGGCATACACCGAAGGATGGAACCGGATGCCGCCTTTGTACGGACCCAGCGCGCTGTTAAATTGGACACGGAACCCGCGGTTTACTTGGGTTTTGCCTTGATCATCCACCCATGGAATACGGAAGGTGATCATTCGTTCAGGCTCCACAAGGCGTTCCAGAATACCGTATTCCCGATATTTCGGATGCTGGGCTAAAACAGGGACGAGGGAATCTACAAATTCACGGACGGCTTGATGAAACTCTTGCTCATGCGGATCTCGAGCCACCACTTGGTTATAGATGGATTCCACATAGTCTTTCGCGGCAGTAAGGGGTGAAGAAACAGAAATATTCGTAGTCACTTTTGCGATGCACTCCTTCAAATCGTTAAAGTAGAATTGCGTGATAAATCGTCTGTTTTGCGGGAAAGGTAGCCTGTCTCGGACAATTTGTACTAAAACATTAAAAGTTTGCACTCAGCATTTTTAAGTTAAAAAGAATTGTATAGAATCTTGCCTCGTATTACCAATAAAATGTTTTTTGCGAACTCATTAAATATTTCTATAAAGTTGTCATTTGGTGTAAGTTAATAAGCCATAACTCCGTGTTTCGTGTAGCTAAAATGCAAAAAATAATCCGAATTTGTCATGGGAAAATACAAATAAAAGGAACTTTGGCTTCAACTTTTTCGGTATGTTTAGCGTCTGAGGTTATGGAAGACTTGGAATCTTATTACAGGAGCTGAGGGCATGAAAAGGTTATCGGCAGCGATGTTTATTATGGCAATAAGTACCTTGACGGCATGTGCGGATCCGGAGATGGAGCAGGTCGAAGCCCCACCCGTTTCGGACGTGAAGCCGGCGCCTGATATAAAGGATGAGCAGCCTTTGGTGGTCCAGGATGTGGCTGCTTTACAGGAAGGGACCTTCTCTTTTGCCGACGAGACGGGGCATAGGCTGTTGGTAGACCCGGATGCGGCTATTCAGGATGAGCAAGCCTCGCTGATTGCCGTGGGACAGGGAGGCGTGGTGCTTCCGGTTCAATATGCCGGCTCGCAGCCAGCGACGGAGGAAGATAACGGCAGGCAAACCGCACCGAATTTCAGCCATCAGGCTGGACAATTGTATGAGGTGAGCGAAGGGGCCGCAGAACCGAATGCCACCTATTTTATCATCCCTAAGCGCCATCTTCCTACGGATGCCTTAATGACTATTCAACCAGCAAATCCGGAGGAGATCAATGAACAGGAGCTGCAGGACATCAAGAACAGCAAGGGGAGAGAAGTAGACAAGGCATGGCCCATTGTTCAACTTCCTGATGGGGAGTCCCTCTATCTGGTGCAATTCGTCAGACAGGGTGATGATATGCTGGCAAGCCTGGCGCTGAAACGTGAGAGCGGCTGGTTATATTATGATTATCCGGCGAAGTTTGATCTGAGCTCTACATGGAGAGTGGATGATCAAGGCGAGGTGCGGCCGGAGATGTTCTCATTTCTCTTTGCGGCAAAATCGGAGCTTGGCTTTGTGTTGGGCGTCCAATGGATGGGCTCGGAAGGAGAGAATGTTTCGCTTCTATCCGTGTCGGATGATGCCATTACAGATCTCGGGCTGGCGTATGGAAGATATATGTCTCCCTAATAAACCGAAGATGAAGCTGAGTATGATGAAAAAAAGATAAAAAAGATCGAAACCTGCCCAAACGGCTGTTTCGATCTTTTTTCGTATAAAAGGATAAGTCCGCTCTTATTTTGAAATATCAATAAATCCTTCGCCAAACACGTCGCGTACGTCATGGATCGTGACAAAAGCGTTTTTGTCTTCGGCCCGGACGATTTTTTTGAGCATGGAGACTTCCTGTTTACTGATGACGATGTAGAGCACATCTTTGGTCTGACCGGTGTAATATCCATAACCCCGGAGCACGGTTACCCCGCGGTCCATAATCTCCGTAACCCGAATCGCGATGCGGTCATGATGAGTCGAGATGATGGTAACGGCCTTTTTAGGATTCAAGCCTTCAATAATGAACTCCATCGCCTTAGTACCGATATAGAGGATGACCACGGTGAACATCACCTTCTCGATCCCGATCACAAAGACGGACAGTCCGGCCACGATCAGGTCAAAGAACAGCAGGGCATAACTGATATTCCAATCCCAATATTTATTAGCCAGGCGGGCCAATATCACCGTACCCGCCGTTGTGCCACCCACCCGGACGATGAGTCCAATCCCGACTCCGGCAAACAGTCCGGCAAATATGGCATTGATCACCGGCTCATCCGAAGCGATGCTCCAGTTCTCCGTCAAATGAAGGAACAGAGAGTGAAAGGCAACAACGATAATGGTATAGACCGTCGTTTTTTTATCCAGAAGCTTGTAGCCGATAATCAGCAAAATCCCGTTAATCACAATGCCGACCAGCGCCGGGGACCATTTCAGCACATAAAACAGAATGATCGAGATCCCGGTAACTCCGCCTTCGCCAAAATCGTTGGGAATGACGAATAAATTGACGGCCAGCGCAAAAATAAATGCCCCGATGAGCAGCATGATCATATCAAACGCTCTTTTTTTCATACGATATACCTCCATGACTTTCAACAAGCTCACAAAAAAAGCGACTAAAGGAAAAAATCATCCTTTAATCGCTTTATGCAAACACAGGTTGCGCAGCTCTTTTGATATTCTCATTATAATAATCATTACATGGAATGTAAATGATTTTTAATTCACTGAGCGTAGGCGGCGACGCAAATGCCTACATTCTAGCCCCCCGTGCAGGCGGGGCATCTTTTATGGGGTTTATCAAGAGGAAGGCGAGAATAGGAGCGCAACATTTCGAAATGTGGCCTGTGATAAAACTAAAAGTGAAAGAAAAAGAGGAGATGATGAGAACATGAATACATTGACGGGAAAAGTTGCTTTGGTTACGGGCTCCAGCCGAGGCATTGGACGTGCCATCGCGATACGATTGGCAAAGGAAGGAGCGTTGGTAGCCGTTCATTATGGCAAGAACCATGAAGCCGCGGAAGAGGTCGTGAGCGAGATAACCCAGGCCGGAGGTGAAGCTTTCTTGGTAGGGGCGGATCTTACTTCCATGGATGGAATAAGTACCCTGTACGGGTCGCTGGATGAGACGTTAAAAGCACGAACCGGTAATACGCAATTCGATATTCTGGTCAACAATGCAGGGATCGGCTTAGTGGAAACCATCGAGGAGACCACGGAGGAAAGTTTTGATGAAGTGATGCGAATGAACGTGAAGTCGCCATTCTTCATGATTCAGCAGGCTCTCCCACGCCTTCGAGACAATGGCCGCATTATCAATTTATCTTCTGCGGTAACCCGAATCTCCTTGCCCAATATTCCTGCGTATACGATGACGAAGGGGGCCATCAATTCGCTGACCCTCTCCCTGTCGAGCCAGCTAGGTTCCTGCGGAATCACGATCAATGCGATACAGCCTGGATTCGTTGCTACTGACATGAATGCCGCCATGCTTCAGGACCCGGCCTCGTTCCAATTCGGGGCCGGCTATTCGATCTTCGGAAGATGGGGTGAGCCTGGGGATATCGCAGATATTGCAGCATTTCTGGCTTCTCCGGACAGCCGCTGGATCACCGGTCAATGCATCGATGCCAGTGGAGGATCCCATCTGTAATGACTGCTCCCTCTTTCGGATATTTCCATTATAATGATTGGAGAAGATCCAAGACAGGAAGTACCAGGATGGAGGAAGGCCAAGATGTGGAATATCAATTTTGAGCACCCGTATGACAAACGTTCCGGCGCGACCGGTGAACAAATGGCTCGTTTTGTTAAGGAGTGGAATACGGAGCTGTCTACGCAAGAAATGGATGAAATCAAGGGAAGACAAGTGAATCCTTTTCACAAAACGTCTCCCTTTTACGATCAATATACGCCGCTCGATCCTGCAGGCTGGAAGCTGCCCCAGAGGAATTTCCCCGCAAGCTATTTGGACTTATTGAAGTATTCCAACGGCGGGGAATTTCAACAGGGAGAACGTCTTTTTCAGTTCTTTAGCACGGATGACCTGAGGGAGATGAACCTGGCTTACGAGCTGCCTGAGTATATGCCGAAGGCGGTGTCGTTTGCGATGGATGGAAGCGGAAACCATTATATGTTCGATATGAGGGAAGAGCCGGTAAACGGAGAATATCCGATTTTGTTTGCGCATTCCGGCAGCTTGGGCTATGAGGACTGCGAGCGGGTTGCGGATTCTTTACCCGCGTTATGCACGGAGACATGGGAGCTTTATTAAGCCTGACATAACATAAGAGCCCACGCGTGATGCGTGGGCTTTTGCGTGTAGCGGATGAGGAATGGCATTGTCCCATGTAACGATGATGATTAGGCCAGAACTTCGACAGTAAACCCGCCCGGGGCTTTAATGTAAAATGTCCATCCGTGGGCTCTTTGTGGCGGCTCGACATCGAACCCATCATCCTTTAGACGCTGATAGAGTTCATTTACCTTCGCTTCGCTTTCCTGAATAAAGCCAATATGAAACGTCTTGGGGTAGTTAACCTCGGTCCCCCGCATTAAGGTCAGCACCATCCCTTGATCGTCAAACAGCGCTGCAAACGATTGGCCGCGCTCTCCTCCGATTTTGAGTCCGAAATAGGTTTGCAAAAATTCCTTTGCCGCAGTTACATCAGTGACAGTGAGATTAAGATGGTTCAGTATCATATCGTGCACACTTCCTTTCTGTGGAATGAGTGATTCTTAATTTAAGCGTAGCACATTTAAGCAAGTGGAGAGCTTATGCAGGTTTAGGGCAGGCATGGTCGGCGAAACCCGTCACACAAGTCGAATGTTTTAGATAGGGCTTCGCCATGATTGCTTGGAAGGAGGGAGCGTATGAAATGGATTTAACGTAACAGATGGAGCAAGCATCTGGTATAATAACATCACATTAATTGATAATGATTATCATAATCAAGGAGGGCGTTCCGTGTCACTACCTTCAACGAATAAACTACCCCCTCATTTTTTTCACGTGCCGATTCGTTTAATGGGATTGGATGAAGAGATTCCGAGCGCCAGCGGGAATCATCAAGAGCAGAGCTATTGCATCATGATCATCCAGGAGGGAGAGGGCCTGCTGCATGTGGATGAGCGATCCTATCCGGTTTTCAGAGGAAGCGTATTTGGTTCCGGCAGCCTAACGGAACTCAAGCTGGAATCCATGAGATTAACGCCTTTACGGGGGCTTTACATGGAATATCGATGCTTATGTGTAGATGACAGCGCATCTTACGGACTTGAATGTAATGTTCCGATTCATGACATTCCGTCCGAGATTTTACGGATGGCCGGAGAACTTGAGAGCATCTGGGGAGGTGCGAATCACGGGGAGCCTTTTCAACTGCAGCATCTGTTCATTAAACTGCTGCAAGAGATCCATGCGGAGACGATATCCAGATCACCTTCACAGCAACGATCTTGGGTGGAACAAGCCCAGCAGTATATGGAAGAGAACTACTATAAAGATCTGACAAGAGAGCAGATGGCTGCTAGGGCGGGTGTTAGTCCGGAGCATTTCTCGCGCAAGTTTCGCAAGCATACCGGACGTACCTTTAATGAATACTTGACCCTGTTTCGAATACGTAAAACACAAGAACGACTGTTGACCGGGTCGCAAGATTTAAATACGCTGGCGCAGGAAGTAGGGTATAAGGAGGGCTTGTACCTCAGCCGTAAATTCAAGGAAGCCGTAGGCATGTCTCCTACGGCTTATAAATGTAAACCAAAGCGAATCGCCGCATTGAACCTAAACCATACGGCATCCTTGTTGGCGCTTGGGGTTACGCCTGAGATGGGGGTGTATACCCCTTGGCTTCAGCAGACTCCATACAGCAATCATCTGAGTGCAGACCATCGTTTCGACCCGTATGCTCTCGCATTCGATCATTATTATGAGACGATAGCTTCATCCAATCCGGATCTGATTATCAGCTACGATTCGGCAATTGAGAACAAGGCGCTGCTCGCTTTGGCGCCTGTCCTGGATCTGCCGTTCAAGACGATGAGCTGGCGCGAGCAATTCCGCGTCATCGCTTCCGCTATAGATAAAGATGCGGAAGCGGAGGAATGGCTGTCGCGTTACAACGAACGGGTCGATCACTCGAATGAGGTACTCAATGGAGTGCTTGGTAAGCGGGGAAGCGCCGTCGTCTGGGAATTTTGCGCGGATACAGCCTATTGCTTCAGCGGCAGTTTTGGCAGAGGGAGCCAGATTCTATACGACGATATTGGATTTCATCCGCCTGCCGGGCTGGTGGATGAAGGGCTCCATCGCCGCGGATATGTGGAAGCGGCAATCGGCAAGGTCGCTTCTTACGCGGCCGATCATATATTCATAACGTCATTACCTAACCATCCTCACGGTCTGGAGCGCGTCAAAGCATTGTTTAGATCACCGGATTGGCGGCATTTGGATGCGGTACGGCATAATCGAGTCTATGTTCTGAATCAACCGGAATTATTCTTCGGATATGATCCTATCTCCTCACAAGCACAGCTGCGCGAATTAATGAAAGTGCTGACAGGACATCATAACTTTGCATGAGTAGACATCATTTTAAGGCATAGCCATTGGAGGGGACAGGAGGTAATGTTTTATATGAGAATGATTATCGTTATCGATATATAAGGGGGATATAAAGTGTTTTCTTTTCGTAGTTTAAGCAGAAGGCGTGTAGCTCTTGTTACCGCAGTGCTCTTTCTGGCATTTATGCTCAGTGCCTGTGGAGCAGGAGAGACAAGTAAGGGAAATAACACGGAGACCGTATTGACCGCAGCTAATGATTCATCGCAAGCGCTGGATACGAATTCGGCGGAAGAATCCAAAGTGAAAACCGTTTCTACCGTCAATGGCGATATCGAAGTTCCGGTGAGTCCGAAGCGCATCGTCGCAGAAGAATATTTGGGCAGCCTGATTGCGCTTGATGTCATTCCGGTTGGAGCGCCGGGGCTTACCATCCAAAATTATTATTTTAAAGAATCCTTAAAAGGAATCGAGGATATCGGGGATTACGGAAAACCGTCGGTCGAGAAAGTCATGGCTTTAAACCCGGATCTCATCATTACCGGCAATGGGGAAACAACCTATGAGCAGCTAAGCAAAATCGCACCCACTATCGTCATTCCATATGGAGATTTAAAGAATGCTCATGAAGAGTTGACTTATTTCGGCGAGTTATTTGGTAAGGAAGAGGAAGCCAAAACCTGGCTGGAGGAGTATGATCGGCGCATTGCGGCAGCCAAAGCTAAAGTCGATGCAGCGATTCCGGCGGATGCGACCTTTAGCATTATGGAAGACGGCGAGAAGACAACCTGGGTGTACGGTGATAATTTCGGCCGTGGCGGTCAGCCTGTCTATCAGGCATTGGGAAGAAAGCCTCCGAGCGGGGTGGTTGCGGAAATATTAGAGAAGCAATGGGCTGAGTTAACGGCTGAAATGATAGGAAAATACGCGGGCGATTACATTATTATGACGTCTAATACGCGTACGATCGAAGATTTCCGAGCGGATCCGATTTGGGGCAGTCTCCCTGCGGTCAAGAAGGGGAACATGTATGTATGGCCCGAGGAGCGTTCCTGGTATTACGATCCGCTTGCCGTTCTTGCCCAGACGGAAGAATTGGCAGAATGGCTCTCCAAGAAGAATTGATACATAAAAGGTGCTCGTCAGAGTCTTGTCATTATACAGGGCGATGGTAGGGCACCCTTTTTTGATCGTGATGCAAGTACGAGTAATCAAATCCTCAAAAAAATAAAACCTCCTCTCATTTTTCTGTTCTTGCTGCCCCTGACCCAAAGTGTAAGGCCTCCCGTGGGAGGAGAATCAAGAGAGAATTTTGCCTGCGATTCTGCTATAATACTCGGTAGATATAACCCCCTTATCCAGAAAAAAAGGTGACTTTTCATGCTTTCATTTACTAGACTAACGAAATGCAAACCCCCGATCCCGTAATTTCTTTGCCAGCCAACTAGAGATTTTTTGAAATGATAAGGGGGATGTTAGCTGTGCAAAGAAAAATCTCAAATCCATCCATATGGTTATTAATTATCCTTGTGGGTTTCCCACAAATTAGTGAAACGATATATACACCTTCATTACCGGACATTGCCCATCAATTGGGAGCAAGCAACAATGCTATCCAACTAACGCTCAGCATTTACTTCTTAGGCTTTGCCTTCGGAGTGTTTTGCTGGGGAAGGCTTTCGGATTCCATCGGACGTCGTCCTGCTATGCTTTGGGGCATCCTGGTTTATGGATTAGGCAGCTTGGGCTGCTATCTATCCGGTTCGGCCGAATGGTTATTGGTGAGCCGATTCATTCAGGCTTTTGGTGCCAGCACCGGCTCGGTCGTCACCCAAACCATTTTGCGTGAAAGTATCGATGGAGCCAAGCGTCATGCGGTGTTTGCCCAGATTTCGGCAGCGCTTGCGTTTACACCCGCTATTGGGCCGCTCATTGGCGGATGGGTGGATCAATCTCTTGGTTTCAGAGCAGTGTTCTTGACGTTGGTTTTGATGAGCGCCGCCATTTTGTTGTATACCTGGACTTCTCTGCCTGAAACCAGGGTAAAGGCTGTCTCGAAGATTAACACCCTCTCCGTGGGCAAGCGCCTGGTCTCTGACCCCAGAATATGGGGATTCGGTTTTCTCATTGGAGCCACCAACGGCATATTGTTCAGTTACTATGCGGAGGCCCCGTTTATTTTTATTGAATTTTTTCAGATGAGCCCCGGCGGCTTTGGTTTCTTCGGTATCTTTGTTGCGATGTCATCCATCTTAGGTGCGATGCTGTCGAAGAAACTGCTGACCAGGCTTCAGGCTGAGCGCATTATCGTGATCGGCACAATCATTACGATGCTGGGGGCTCTTTGCCTTACCGTTCTTGCTGTTATCGGAATTAACGCCACTATAATGGATATGGTGTTAATGGTAGCGTGTATTTTTATTCTGCTGCTTGGCATCGGAATGGCGATTCCGAATTGCCTTAGTCTGGCGCTGAACCAATATGGAGATGTGCTCGGAACGGCAGGAGCGATCTTCGGATTGGGTTACTACATTGTTGTCAGCCTGATTACGAGCGGCATGAGTCTTCTTCACAATGGCTCGTTAATCGTGATGCCCTTGTATTTTCTTGGTCTTGCCGTAGTCATGGTCTGCGTGAGCAAGAAGCTTGCTGGATATGCGCGGAGGTAGTTTGACATCTTGTTTAAGTTTCATATAGGATTGAAAAGAAGCTGTCCCCTTTCTTGCAGGAGGGGCAGCTTCTTCTTGTTCCACTGGATTAATAGAGCGGCGGTGGTTCGCCTATCAATAAAAGATTCCCCGCTGTAGTGGAATATTTATCCATGGTTTGGTACCATTTTAACTAGATTTACGAGGAGGGGTTCCGAATGAAAGAGCTGGGAATCGACAACCCGGACTTGGAAAATGAGATTGTAGCGACCGTTGAGTCGGGGAATGAGCTTGAAGAGGAGTGGAAGTTGGACGAGGCTCTTACATATTATGAGAAAGCGTGGTCCATGCTGCCTGAGCCCAAGTTAAGCTGGGAGATTGCGAGTTGGATCGCATCTTGTTGTTCCAGTGTTTACTTTGCGAGGGGAGAGTTCGAGCAAGCCAAACCCTGGAGCGAAATTTCATTGCAAACCAGAGGCTCCAGTATCGACACCGGACCGCTCATTGATCTCGGCATGGTCTGTTTGGAACTGAAGCAGCATGATGAGGCCTTCCAATATTTTGACCGAGCCTATCAATACGGGAAGAATAGGGCTTTCCAGGGAAGACCGAAGAAATATCTTGATTATTATCTGGGTCGAATCAAAGGGTAGAACGTGGATGCGGGACAGACTTCGAATTCAGAGCGTTTATCTGGCTGGAAAATCAGCGGATAAGGCGAATTATCTGCCGGATTTTATTCGTGTCCTGGAGGACGAAGAAGTACGTGTGCAGCATACCGCACTACAGGCACTGAGGGAGGTCACCGATCCCGGATTGCTGGAAATCTATGAACGGCTGCTGCGCCAGCATAAGACTAACAAGGATTACATCCGCTCCAATATCAAGGCGCGGCTTGAGGAATTCGCTTTAACCTCATTAGAGCAGATCAATAAAGAGATTCCGGCAGACTGGACGCATGTGCGGGGCATGTTGAAGAAGATTGTGGTTCCTTCATGATGGCCGGAGACTAGAATCGACCTGTTCATATACAATTCCCATATCATTTTCAAAGAACGGAGGCGAGCGGTATGAGCGAACCGTGGACAGCATCGATGAGCGGGGTTCCCTGGAGCACGGACAAGATGGACAGTGCCGTTAAACAGCTGAGGCACCGTGCAACCATTGGTTTTGTTGTTGGGGCAGACAAAGCAGAAGATCTGCTGAAGCTGGATGAACAGGTGTTCTCCAAGCGTCCGGACTTGATATTGCATATCTATCATGCAGAGGCGAAAGGTCGTTATACGGAGGAATTTTTGGAGACACTTTCAGGATTAAAGTTTGTTGCTGCTTTGCACCTGGATCTCAAACAGCAACAGGATTTGAATAGGCTGGCTGCAATGGATCGAATGGAATTTCTAAAGATACGCTCGCCCAAAACGCAAAATCTCGACTTTATCCGGAATTACAAGTTTTTAAAATACCTTGAGCTTAGTGGCAAATTTGATGATCTATCGGCGATAGCGGACTGCATTCGGCTGGATACGCTGGTCCTGAACTGCCCGATCGACCAGCTGGATTTTGTCGTGGATTTGCCGCTGATGAAGTATCTGGCCATAGACAGCTGTACTTTGAACGGTTCGCTGGAAGTGCTGGCTAGCTCCAATATAAGTATGCTGAGGCTCTCTGCCGTCCGAAATCTGACGAATATCGATGCCCTGGCGGTATTGGATCATTTGGTTTTCCTTCACTTGTCGCTGCCGAAAGTCGAGCGCCTGTGCGATTTCTCGCATATGCGAAATCTCCGGCAGCTTGAGCTGGATTACATGAAATCCTTGCAGGAGATCGGGAACTTATGGACCGCGGACCGGTTGGAGGTTCTGATGTTAAAGGAGATTCCTACAAGGATCAAGGCGGAAGCCTTGGACGGCTTGGCGGATATGGATTGCCTGCGGCAGGTAGACTTCCGGTTTATCGATACCGGAAAAGGCCGCATTGCCGCCATGCGCAAGCGAATGGTTGAAGCGGGCAAAGAGCATCTTCTCTATGAGAATATCGACGAGGAGAAGCGGATGCAATCGATGGCTCTTGAGCATCTATCAGGGAGACTGATGTAAGAGTGCAGATGCTATAAAATCGGCAAAAAGCCCGCTATGGTAGCGGGATTTTTGCCGATTTTAATCTTTTTACACGTCCCAGTCCACCGGGTTCCCCACATAACAAATCCAATCGCTCGGGCTGCCGGCGTACAGCTATCATATGGTATAGTTAGATATTCGTATCCATTAGCGCCGGAATATTGATTTCTTTGACACAGGCTGCTTTAGATAAGCTGACCACACATTTTACTAAGGAAACTATATCTTGGAGCGGAATACGTGTCTCATTATAGGCAGAAAGGGCACGCTCAACCCCTTCTGCATACGGAATTTCAGCAGCCAATTCACCAGGATTAATACATGTCACAGCAATACCATCTTCTCTCGTGTGCTCTCTAAGAGCCTCTGTAATTCCTCGAATAGCGAATTTTGAGGCAACAAAAGAAACTTGACTGCTGTTTGCATTATTCAGGCCTGCTGTCGAACCAATAAGAATCATTTTTCCTGCATTAGATTTACGAAGATGAGGCAATAACGCTTGAATGCATACAATGGCAGCAGTAATATTCACTTGTATAAGATTAATGATGTCAGCAGGCTCATCGTGATCGAAGGTATAATGATCCTCAAAACCTTCTTTTTCCCAAATTCCTACATTATATATGAGAACATCCAATGTTTCGTTCTGCAGCTTATCCTTAATCAGTGTCGATGAATGGAGCTCAGACAAATCCGCTGGTATCCATTCCCGTTCAATGCCATCCTCTAAATCTAAACTTTCAGGCCTGCTGCGAGCAACCACCCAAACTTTATCACCTTGCTGAGCCACACCCCTAACAAATGCATCTCCCAATCCCTTACTAGCACCAAATACAATATATGTTTTCATCTACATTCTCCTTATTACATTTCCCAAGGCATACAACCTTAGTGGCGATGTAATATCATTCATATCTGTCTTAGCTCCTACTCCTCCCCGATTGCCACCGGATTGTCGCTGTACGAAATCCAGTCGCTCCAGCTGCCCGCGTACAGCTTCACGTTGCCGTAACCTGCTTCTTCCAGGGCAAGCACGTTCGGACAAGCGGTGACGCCGGAGCCGCAGTATACGATAATCTCGGCATCTTGCGGGACATCGGTAAAATGCTCGCGAAGCGCGCCAGCATCCTTCCAATGTCCAGAGGTGTCCAGGACCCCCTTCCAGAAGTAGTTCACCGCCCCCGGAATATGTCCGGCCTTGGTGTCCAAAGGCTCTTCAACTCCGGCATATCTACGTGGTTCGCGTGAATCGATGAGCGTTTTGTTACCATGTTGCGAAGCCTTGCGTACCTCATCTACGAGGACCAGTTTATCGGGCTTAAGCTTGATTTCATATGGTACCGGAATCACGATCGGCTGTTCCTCCGTTACCGGATAAGAGGCATTCTTCCAAGCTGTAAAACCTTCATCCATCACATAAGCCTGTTCATGCCCGGTGTATTTCAACAGCCACCATAGACGGCTGGCCATGGCTCCGCCCTGGTCGTCATAGATGACGACGCGGCTGCTCTCCTGAATACCGGACTGGCCGAGACGCTGTGCAAGCTGATCCAGGTCCGGTAGAGGATGGCGTCCGCCATGTTGGGTGATAGGAGAGGAGAGGTCCTTCTCCAAGTCAAGGTAAACGGCACGCGGAATATGCGATTCCTCGTAAGCGGCTCGGCCGCTTTCCGGCTTGCCGAGGGCAAAACGGCAGTCAACGATGACCAGATCCGGTTCATAGAGTCTGGCCAGCAGCCATTTCATTGTCACGATATTGTTCATATACCAGGACACCGCCTTCTATTAAGAAATAATGAGATTAAGTAACCGAATTATATCATATTGCTGCTTCCGATTACGTATATAACTAAAAAGTCGACCTGTCTCATAGAAGGATGAGATCAGGTCGACGATATGAGAATGAATGATGGCAAGAATCAGGATAAACGCTTTATTTCTTGATAGCTTGAAGCAGCATGGACGTGTAGGCCTCGGCACCTTCCGGCTCCAGATGGACGCCGTCAGACCGGAAGTATTCCGGATGATCCTTACTGGCTGAATACCAATCCACCAACGTAACCTTCGGGTTCTGGGCAGCCGCTTTTGCCAGCATGCCGTTTACGTTCTGTTCCCAATCACGTGGAACCCGTGTGTTGATAAGCAGAATTTGCTTAGCTGAATCCAGCGGACGCAGAAGAGAATCCAGATCCTTTTTCGAGAAAGCGCCGTTGGTTCCCAGCCCGATGACGATAATGCCGCCATCTATCCGGTTCTGGGCTTTCATAACGGGAATCAGGTCATCGGCCTGACGCATTTGGCGGCCTATCACCGCATCGATGTGAATGCCAGGCAGCGATTTTTCCAGATAAGGGGAGACCCCGAGCATGACCGAATCCCCAATGGCCGTGATGGCGGACTTGGATACCGGAGGATTTTGAGGCTTACTCGTTGGCTTCGTAGGATTGCTCTTTCCGCCTGTCGTTTTGCCTGCCGAGTCCTTGGATTGAACTGGCTTATCAGCCTTATCCTCACCAGGTTTATCAGCTTTATCTTCATTCGGTTGATCCGGGATTGTTTTCCCGGAATCAGCCTTATCGGAGCTTCCGTTCCCTGTGTCGGTTGGCTCATCTTTGTTGTCAACGTCATTTCCAACAGGATGGTCTGGCTCTTCGTTCCCGCCAGCATCGTCATTGCCAGACCCTGTTGCTCCATCCGGAATCGGTTGATCCGCTTCTTCATCGGAGTTTGGCTTCTTCACAACACCAGGCTGCTTCGCGTCGGTAGGAGGCGGGGGTACTTTCCCGTTCGTGTCTGAAGGAAGCGGCGTTTGTGTTTGCGGAGGCTCCATCGCTTCGGGCTCTCCACCTTGCATCTGGTCCGGTTCTTCCGGGGCAGGATCATCGATGTTTAGCATGGCAGCGATATCACCTACCGTTCTCGCAGAGGATACACTGCTCATCATCCCCGAGCAAAAAACGCCGATTAGAATTAGCGAGCTTATCGACACGACCCAGCCTCTTAACGAAATCGAAGTTGAACGGCGCCGAATGGATCGGGCCTTAAACCATAATTTCTTCAGTCCGCCATGTCGTATCGGTTCTTCAACATACTTCCAGGATAGGGCGGCCAACAGAACGCTTGCCGCGATTTGCAGTGCAATCTGAGGCAAACTCAGATCGCCTGCACCGGATGCAGGTGAGGTCAGGATCATCACCGGGTAATGCCATAAATAAATCCCATAGGATCGAACGCCGATCCATAACAGGGGCTTCCAGCTTAACAAGCGGCTGATCGAAGCTCCTGGGTGCGCCAACACCGCAACGAGGACGGCGGCGGCAAGAGAGAAGAGAAACATGCCTCCTTGATACAGGAACGAATCGTAACGGTCCACCTGCCACATCATGGAGAGTATGATAAGCATTGCCGCGGCGCCTGTCACATTGAGTCTGCGCCGGGTAGCCCTTGAAACAGGGGTGGACAGCTTCCAACTGGGCCATACGACAGCCAGCCCAGCTCCAATGAGCAGACCAAACGCTCGGGTATCCGTTCCATAATAGACCCGGCTAGGATCATCTCCCGGCTGATAGATCACCGCCATGGCCAAAGCCGAAATCGCGGCTCCGGCAGCAATGAAAGTGAACAGCTGTCCCCTGCGGGGGAATAGCTTGAGAACCGCTAACATGATCAAAGGCCACAGTAAGTAAAACTGCTCTTCCACGGCAAGCGACCAGAAATGCCCCAGTGGAGAAGGTGGGCCAAATGATTCGAAATAAGATTGCTGCTGAAAAATAAACTGCCAGTTGCTTATGTATGTAACGGCGCCGAGCACCTCACTCCGGAGCGTAGCCAGTCGCGATCGGTCAAACAGCGTAACCCATACCACAAGGATGAACAGCATGAGCAGCATGGCCGGCAGGAGCCGCCGGAACCTTCGTATCCAGAAATCTTTCAGATCGATCCGGCGCTGGTGATGCCATTGCGATGCGAGAATATCCGTAATGAGATACCCGGACAGTACGAAGAATAAACTTACTCCGAGAAAACCACCGCCTGCAAAACCAAAACTCCAGTGGTATCCCATCACTCCGATCAAGGCGAGGGCTCTAAGCCCATCGAGACCGGGCATGTAGCGTGAACGTGGCTTATCTGATGCTGGCACGGGAGATCGCTCCTTTCGAAGGATCTGCGCTTATGCCGCCCTGTAACAGCCGCTGCGATAATATGTAGGACATATTCTCAAACGTCTGGGTGCTGAATAGTGAATGTGTCATTTGGAACATGGTAAACCTTCCCTTTCCTTTATAGGAGGATATCTTAAATTAAGGAGACGCATATCGAATCCTGTAATATCCTGCAACAAGATGTCATAGCTAATACTACCATCCTTGGAAAAACAGAAGGTGACAAAAAAATGAACCTACGGCTACATTGTGATGTCAATAATAAGACAGATTTTTCATTTGAAATGACAAGCCTTTATGTTTGGTATATCCATGCTTCGGTAACGGTCTGTTAACTGTATCGCCGCAGGCCATAAGAAAGAGGAGGTCCCAGCCTCCTCCAATATCCGGATGATTAAATATCCATGATTTTCCTTTTAACAATATAGTATATGGATTAGATGGCGGCTCCTTGCCGTTTACGAAAAAAGGTTTTGAGCGCCTCGTAGACTTCCCCTTTGTCTTTAATGACATGGTACATGAATTGGTCCAGCTTGATATTCTTATAGGCCGACATCAGTGTGCTGCTGCGATTGTATTGATTGACCTCACCGTAACCGAACATGTTGCTTACCTTCAGCAGCTCGCCGATGAGTTTGACGCAGCGTTCATTATCGGACGTGAGATTATCGCCGTCGGAGAAGTGGAAGGGATAAATGTTGTATTGGGAAGGGGGATAACGGTGATGGATAATATCAAGCGCCTTCTGATAAGCGGATGAACATATGGTTCCGCCGCTTTCACCTCGCGTGAAGAACTCTTCCTCGGTCACTTCTTTTGCTTCGGTATGGTGGGCGATAAACACGATTTCTACTTTCTCGTACTGTTTGCGGAGGAAACGGGTCATCCAGAAGAAAAAGCTGCGCGCGCAGTATTTCTCAAAGGAGCCCATGGACCCGGACGTATCCATCATGGCGATAATAACCGCATTGGACTCCGGAATGACGGTATCGTCCCAAGTCTTGTAACGCAGGTCGTCCGGACTGATGCCGTGGATGCCGGGTTTGCCGTCTCTGGCATTGCGGCGCAGATTCTCCAGGATGGTGCGCTTCTTGTCAATGTTGGACATAATGCCCTTTTTGCGGATGTCGTTGAAAACGATGGATTCTGTTTCGATCTGCTCTTTATCCTTAGGCTGCAGCAGCGGGAGCTCCAGTTCCTCAAACAGCATATTCTCCAGTTCTTCCAGGCTGACCTCGGTTTCCACGATGTCCTGCCCTGCCTGATCGCCGGCCGATTCCCCCTTACCGGGCTGGGCTGACGAAGGGTCGCGTCCCAGGACGTCCCCAACCTGACTGTCACCGTCGCCCTGACCGACATGCTTTTGCTTTTGGTAGTTATAGATGAAACGGTATTCGTCAAGGCTCCGGATCGGAACTTTAATGATCTGCTTTCCGTCGGACAGAATAATGTTTTCCTCGGTAATAAGGTCGGGCAGGTTGCGTTTGATGACTTCACGGATTTTATGCTGATGACGTACCTGATCCTGGTAGCCTTTGCGGTGCAGCGACCAGTCTTCACGAGATACGACAAACGACAGAGCGTCTTCATTTTGCATGGACAGTCACCTCCCAAGTGTAGCCTTGACTCGGTTGCCGTCTTTTCGGCTGTAGTAATTCATTATATTCGGGAGAAAGAGCGATATGTGAGTAATGAATCCGGGTTTGTCATGAAAAAGACACTTAACCTAAAGATGAATTAGGCAAGTGTCTCGAAGTGGTGCTCCTTAAGCACTTAATACGAATAGGAAAAGGGCTCCGATGGTGATAATGACTACGCCGTTCACAATGGTAGCAATGACGGCAACGACACGCTTGCGCGTTTTGGAGAAGCAGCCTACAATGCCAAGCACCAAGCCGACGATATTAATGACCATGACGAGGATGAACACGGCCGCCAGCGTGGTCATCGCTTCCAGCGTTTCCTGAGTCGGTTCAAGGATCGGTCCATTCTCCGTCATGTAAGGCTCAATCATCGTTGTGCCGAGTGCGCCGAGTAGAATATACCCGAGCAGCGTCACGATCGACAGTATGAATGAGGCGATGCCGAAGCGAGAGTTTTTTCTGTCCTCGGGTGGAATAAATGTGGTTTTAGGTCGTTTGGGTGAACCTTGGTCCTCGGATGGGGAGGAAGGTGATTGTTGATCCATGTGTTTAATCGCTCCTAACTTAAGAATTCATTCTCTAATAGGTACATGTGGGTTTTCAATAAAAAGACATCCTTATTAATCTTTCACAAAATGGCCCTGAAATCAAGTCCAAAGCGCTTGCATGCCGGTGGAAAAGCTTCTTCGAATCCGTTAAACTTAATTTGATTACATAAGGACACGGGTGTCCACTGACAAAAGGGGTTGAAAAGGCATGAGTCGTAGATTCATTGTATGGGGTTCGATCCTGATGGCATTGTCTGTCGCTATCGGGGCATTCGGTGCCCATATGCTGAAGGATAAGATTACGCCGGACGAACTTGCCATTTATGAGACCGGAGTTCATTATCATATGATTCACGGACTTGCGGTGCTGATTGCGGGGATTGTGGCGAAGGTTCTGGGCGAATCCCGGAAGCTGTTCTGGGCAGGGACTTTATTCATCGCGGGAACCGTCATATTTTCCGGAAGTCTCTACGTGTTAAGTATATCCGGCATCAAGTGGCTTGGGGCGATCACGCCGATCGGCGGTGTCTCCTTTATCGTGGGCTGGCTGATGCTGATGTCTTCGGCGCTCTCCCGAAAAAATGTTTGATGTTAAAAAGACGGCTTCACCGATCCCTTCTTATGGGGCGGCGAAGCCGTTTTTTTTAAAATGGATTCCGTTGATGTGGTACCGACTCAGCTGACGCTGAACTCGTCAATTTCATTGAGCTTGAAGGTATACACCTGTTTCTCATCGACATGATAAACGTTGACCAGGAAATTGCTTTCATCATAGTTGAGAATCCGGCAGGGCAGACTTGTCTGCTTGCCGTGGCGGTTGGTTGTCAGGCGAACAAGGCGATTGTCCTTACTGTATACTTTAATCCATTCGAAAGGATCACTTCCGGTGAGTGGAGTTTGGACAGGGGGTACGCTTGCAGCGATCTTTTTTTCCGGCGAGGATGTCGCAGGTGGCACAGGTTTCTCTTTCTGAGAAGCGGCAGAAGCCATCTTCCCGGAAGCTTTGCTAATAACGGAATCTTTCTTGGCTTGAACCAAGGTGTTGATAATTTCTCCAAGTTCCATTCCGGACTTAACCCGGAAATCGACGACTTCAGCCTTGTCGTTCAGCATTTCTAGCAAATATTGCAAAGCCAGTGCGTTGGAGGAACTCTTGACCAGAATATCAACGTTGAATAAAAAGCCGTTATCATCGGTGACAGGAATTGTGTTCATAGCTTTTATCATTCACCAGCTTTCACATGTTTTCTACTGAATCAAATATACCATAATTTTCGAATAATAATAGTCCTAATGTCATATGTATTTCATCTTTATTCTATTGACTTACGAGTCATTCGCACCATATACGTAGGTTGGAATGCATAATATCAGAGACATTCGCACCATGTCGGTTGCAAAAGAATAAACATAATTCTAAGCCGACGCGAGGGGAGGTTTGTTGATATTGGTGACTTTACTGCCGATCGATATTGAAGGACATATTGTTATGGGCGTCGAGGTACAGCTTCCGAAAACAACGCTGCTGGCCGTATACACTTCCCGCGGCTATATTATGTGCGGTGCACTCGATGTGGGCCTTCTTAACGAAAAGCTTGCGGACCGCAAGATTATCGCAGGAAGAGCCGTAGGGGTTCGCACATTGGAGCAGCTGCTGGAGGCGCCGCTGGAATCGGTAACCCTGGAGGCGGAGAAATGGGGCATTCATCCTGGCTTGGCTGGCAAGGATGCGATCCTACGCATGTTATGAGTCATGTATCCTTACGTTACAAGAGTGATTCCCGTGCGGATCGCTCTTTTTTTAGAGATAAGAAAGTATCAACTCTAAATGCACTAACATGCAAACCGCAAAAAAACACGGACAATACGGCTGGAGGGCCGTTTGTCCGTTTTATGATGCCATAAAACATTCGGATATGGCGGCTATTCGAACAAGCTTTTTAAGCTCTCATGATAAGGAGCTTGCACGACGCCTTTTTCCGTAATGATCGCTGTCACATACTCATTCGGCGTAATGTCGAAGGCAGGGTTGTACACTTTTACGCCTTGTGGGGCTGTGCGCTTGCCGAAACCTTCCGTGATCTCTTCCGCTGGCCGCTCCTCAATCGGAATATCGGCGCCTGTCTTCGTATTCAGATCAATCGTCGACAGCGGGCACGCCACGTAGAAAGGAATGCCGTGAGCTTTAGCAAGTACCGCTACTCCATACGTTCCGATCTTATTGGCGACATCGCCGTTTGCGGCAACGCGATCCGTACCGACGATCACCGCTTGTATCCACCCTTTGGACATGACCATGGCGGCCATGTTATCCGCCAGCAGTGTCACGTCGATCCCCGCCTGCTGGAGTTCAAACGCAGTTAAACGCGCGCCTTGCAGGACAGGTCTTGTCTCATCGGCGAACACCTTGATGTTCATCCCTTGCTCATGAGCGAGGTACATCGGTGCCAGTGCGGTCCCGTACTTGGCAGTCGCCAATCCGCCCGCGTTGCAGTGGGTAAGCACACCCATACCCTCTTTGAAGAACGGCAGCGCGTTTTCGCCGATGCGGCGGCATACATCCTCGTCCTCGGCCCGAATAGCCTCGGCTTCGGCGAGCAGCGATGCATTCAGTCCGGCCGTATCCAGTTTCGATTCTGCCAGCTTCTCAGCCGCAAGCTTGATACGGTCCAGCGCCCAGAACAGATTGACGGCCGTCGGTCTGGAAGTGGCGAGATAAGCGCAAGTTTTTACGACTTGCTGCAGCCATCCCTCGTTATCGCTGGCTTCAACCTGCATGCCGCCAAGGACCGCGCCGAATGCTGCCGCGATGCCGATAGCCGGCGCGCCGCGGACTTTCATGGAGTGAATGCCTTCCCAGACTTCCTCCGGTGTGAAGAGCTGGAGATAGACAATCTCTTCCGGGAGTAAACGCTGGTCCAGTAGGACCAGATGGTCTCCCCCCCAATAAACCGAGCTTAGCGGTTCATAGGTGCTGGCATTGCCGGTAGTCATACCGCTCATATCGATACCTCATTTCCTGTAGTTGCTTGTGTGATCAAAGTTAAAATGTCCTCAAAGGACTTGATGCTGCGATGATGACGCACGAGATTTTTGCCGATAGCAAGCGCTTTGCGCTGCGCAGCTTCTCTGGCTTTATCATCGGCTATGGTGTCAATGTCCGCAACATGGGACAATCCGACGATGCGCCGGATCATTTTACAGCCTGCGAATCCTGCGGTGTCCTTCAAAATCTGTGATACATAATGGTCCTGATAACCTGGTGTCCGGGACATTTCGTCCAAGAGATCATCGTTCCACAGCATGCGGAAGTTGTTCTCGAAGTGGGTCCACACGTCGCTTGCCATCTCGAGGAGTCTGGCTTCCCGGGTCGCCATCGTATGCTCGTCCTGACTCCAGCCCGGCTGCGCCGCATAGTTGAGCAGCAGATTGCCGATGACCGCACCGATATCGAAACCCATCGGGCCGAAATAAGCGAATTCCGGGTCGATGACCTTGGTCGATTCCGGCGTGACGAAGATGCTGCCTGTATGCAGATCCCCGTGCAGCAGAGCCTGTGCGTGAGTCAGAAACTTCTCCCGAAGCAGCGCGACTTCAAAGTGAAGCGGCAGGTCGGCACGGAGGGCTTCGGCTTCATCGGCGATGCTCTGCGCATAATTGTTATTGGTGGATTCGCGGTATGGATCTTCGAAGATTAAATCTTCGGTGATTTTGCATAAATCCGGATTGACAAAGCGGCCGGCAAGTTCCTTCTTCTTCTGTTGGTTCATCCCCAGATCCGACGTGTAGAACAGGGTTCTGGCCATGAAGCGGCCAATATGTTCTGCGAACTTCGGATAGGCATTGCCTTCGATCAGGCCTTTGCGCATGATGGTATACTCGCTCAGGTCTTCCATTACCGTGTAGGCGAGCTCATCCGAATAACCGTATACTTTGGGCACGAGGTCGGGGCAAATGGAGTACTCTGTCTCCAGCGCGAGACGTTCGATGCGGGCCCGGTCGAGAGACAGCGGCCAAGATTCGCCTACAACTTTTGCATAAGGAACAGCTTGCTTGATAATGATACTATCAGTTGTATTTTTGGCGGTGACATGAAACACCAGATTGAGATTGCCGTCGCCGATTTCGTGGCATTCGAGCTGGGCATGGTCCGGGAACCGGCCGGGTATACTTTTAGCTAATTGTATAGCTTCTTCCGCGTTCAGCGGATGATATGCAGACATGGATGGTCACCCCCAAATATAATAGAAGAAAACAAAGCCAACTTTTTTGCTTGGTATTACCTAGTATAACGTTTTTTCGCGAATTTTGTATAATTTTTTGGCAAGACGAAAGGTTTGTTTAAACTGATTCGCCTTGTAGTCCTAAGGGTAAACTATAAATAGACGCCCCAGCACAGGATGTACTCATATATTAAGGAAGGAATGGCATTAGCAGATGGTACCAGTTACAATGGGTATACACCGCTCTGCCGAATGTTCCTTTGACGCAGTACAGGGTGCATTTCATATAGAAAAGGAAGGGATTAACCATGGCAAAAACTACATCTGGCAAAGCTGCAGGAAAAACGAAGAACGCAAGTCTGGAGCAATTGTTGAATCAGCAGGTTGCGAACTTCAACGTGCTCTATGTCAAACTCCACAATTATCACTGGTATGTAACCGGAGAGCAATTCTACTCCCTTCATGTTAAATTCGAAGAACTGTATGACGAAGTTACACTTAAAATGGATGAGGTTGCGGAGCGCTTGCTCTCGATTAAAGGCAAACCTGCTGCAACGATGAAAGAATATTTGGAACTTGCGACAGTCCAGGAGGCTTCGGGCAACGAGGATACCCGCGGCATGGTACAAGCTTTGATTGAGGACTTTGCAACCGTATCTGAGGAGCTGGCGGAAGGTATTGAAATGGCTGAGGAAGCCGGAGATGCGCCAACAGCGGACATGTTCACCGGGTTTAAGGCTGATCTTGAGAAGCATATGTGGATGCTTCGTTCGTTCCTTGGATAAAGCGTGAATACAACAGAGTGATGCCTGTTCTTTCCTTGAATTTTGCAAGAGCTAAGGTTGCCGGTTACCGTGCCGTGTGCCTTAGCTCGTGATGTTGACCTGAGCACCGTCTGTCAACGCGCGATAAACGCCGGTGCCGGATGCAGTAATGATTCTCAGGAGCATTAGCAGATAGGAAGGGGAACAGGGCGAACGAAACAGGCTTGGCCGGTCTATCGGTCATGCCTGTTTTTTTAATTGTTACGGTTGTCTGAATGTTGTCTGTAAAACGCTTGTCCGGTTGAAATACGTCATATTTTATTATAAAATGGCTTGAGAATCATTGATAATCAGTTTAGAATGATTATAAATAAAGAATTATTTTTTGTTTTATGAAATCAGGGCGTCCAATCCTGTTATCATATAGGACAACAATACACTACCTATTCAACGGAGGGAATCTAATATGTCAACCAAGTTTGTCATTGAAGGATTGAAAGCAACAATCGAAGGCAAGGAGATCCTTAAAGGTATCAACCTTGAGATGAAGGGCGGAGAAGTTCATGCCATCATGGGACCAAACGGTACAGGCAAAAGTACTTTGGCTTCCGCGTTGATGGGGCATCCTAAATATGAAGTTACAGAAGGTAAAGTATTCCTTAACGATGAAGACGTGCTGGAGATGGAAGTTGACGAGCGCGCCCTCGCAGGTCTGTTCCTGGCCATGCAATATCCAAGCGAAATCGCCGGCGTTACGAACTCCGATTTCCTGCGCAGTTCCATCAACGCACGCCGGGGTGAAGGCAATGAGATTTCCCTGATCAAGTTCATTCGTCAAATGGAAGGCAAAATGAAGGAGCTCGAGATGAATCCTGAGTTCGCTCACCGTTACCTGAACGAAGGTTTCTCCGGTGGTGAGAAGAAACGTAACGAAATCCTGCAAATGATGATGCTGGATCCGAAAATCGTCGTGCTTGACGAAATCGACTCCGGTCTTGATATCGATGCTTTGAGAATTGTGGCGAACGGTGTCAATGCCATGAAATCCGAGGAACGCGGTTTCTTGATTATTACCCACTATCAACGTTTGCTTAACTATATCACTCCAGATTACGTTCATGTGATGATGCAAGGACGTATCGTAAAATCCGGCGGCCCTGAACTGGCACAGCGCCTGGAGGCAGAAGGTTATGACTGGATTAAGGAAGAGCTGGGCATTACTGATGAAACTGTAGGTCAAGACGCGTAAATAGACGGGAGGAGGAAACGATATGACTACACAAACCATTCTTCCGGTCAACGCTGAGGCTCTGAAGGCATTGTCCGAAAGTAAACAGGAACCGGCCTGGCTGACAGACAGCCGTTTGGCTTCCCTGGAACTGGCTGGCCAGTTGGAACTGCCCAAGCTGGAGAAACAACGCATCGAGCGCTGGAACATCCAAAGCTATGGTGAGTATAAAGAGAGCAACAAACTTGCTTCCCTTGACGAATTGCCAGAACAGGTAGCCAAACTTGTCGAAGGTTCAAGAGAAGGCGGCTTGGTTATTCAACGCAACTCGGGAACCGTATATGTAAGTCTGGCTCCGGAACTTGCCGCCAAAGGCGTGATTTTCACCGATTTGGAAACAGCGGTTAAAGAACACGCGGATTTGGTTAAACCTTATCTGCATCAAGCGCTTAAGAATGACGAGCATTCGATGGCCGCTCTGCATGCTGCCGTATGGAACGGCGGGGTGTTCCTCTATGTTCCTAAGAATGTGGAGGTCGATGTACCTCTGCAGGCGGTGATGCTGACGGATGATGCCGAAGCAACATTTGCTCCGCATGTGCTGATCGTAGCTGAAGCGAACAGTCAGATCACTTATGTAGACAACTACGTATCGGATTCTCTGGCAGCACCGTTGACCCATAACGGAGCGGTGGAAGTATTCGCCAACAATGGCGCAAAGGTGCGTTATGCTTCCGTTCACCAATTGGCTGGGGAAGTAACCGATGTTACATTCCGTCGTGCGATGCTGGACAATGACGCTTCGATCGAGTGGATCGTTGGTGAAATGAACAATGGCGATACAGCTAGCGATACCATGAGTATCCTAAAGGGCAACGGCTCGACATCTGATGCAAAAGTCATCGCGGTAGGTTCCGGATCCCAGAAGCTCAACTACACCACGCGAGCGAAGCATTATGGCAAGAGCTCCGAATCCCAGATGATTACCCGTGCGGTTATGCGCGAAGAGGCACAAGCCATCATCAACGGAATTACCAAGATCGAGAAGGGTGCAACGAAGGCGGACGGACAACAGACCGAGCGTGTGCTGATGCTCAGCCCGAAAGCTCGCGGTGACGCGAACCCGATTCTGTTGATTGACGAGGATGATGTAACAGCTGGACACGCAGCGTCCGTAGGACAAGTGAATCAGGAGCAAATTTACTACCTGATGTCCCGTGGTATTTCGCGTACCGTGGCAGAATCCTTGATTATATACGGATTCCTGGCTCCGGTAGTCAGCGAAATTCCGCTTGAGGGACTTCGCGACCAACTGCAGGGGCTCGTTGAAAGGAAGCTGGGACAATGATCGCCTCTGTCCGTGAGCAATTTCCCATTCTTCATCAGGAGATCAACGGACATCCGCTGGTATATCTCGACAATGCCGCGACATCGCAAAAGCCGCAGGTGGTCATAGATGCTATCAAGCGGTACTACGAGTGGGAGAACTCCAATGTACACCGCGGGGTTCATACACTCGGCAGCCGTGCTACTGATGCTTATGAAGGAGCCAGGGAGAAGGTTGCCCGTTTTATTAATGCCGAGAGTTCGGAGCAAATTATTTTCACCCGCGGTACGACGACGGCCCTAAATCTGGTAGCTTCGTCCTACGCGCGCTCTGTGTGCGGTCCTGGGGATGAAATTGTCCTGACGGAAATGGAGCATCACAGTAATCTCATACCGTGGCAGCAGGCGGCTATCGCCGTTGGCGCTACGCTGAAATATATTCCTCTGCAGCCTGACGGCACGATCCGTGTCGAAGATGTAGAGGCACTCGTTACCGAACGGACCAAGGTTGTAGCCATCGCTTACGTATCCAACGTGATGGGCGTTGTACATCCCGTGAAACAAATGGCGGAAATCGCGCACCGCCACGGTGCCGTCATTGTGGTGGATGGTGCGCAGAGCACACCGCATATGAAAGTGGACGTCCAGGACCTGGATTGCGATTTCTACGCTTTGTCCGGCCATAAGATGTGCGCTCCAACAGGTATCGGCGCATTATACGGCAAGAAGGCGCTGCTGGAATCAATGGAGCCGATCGAATTCGGCGGAGAAATGATCAATGATGTTGGATTGTACGAGTCGAACTGGAAGGAACTCCCTTGGAAGTTTGAGGGAGGGACGCCTATCATTGCAGGGGCTGTCGGTTTGGGCGCTGCCATCGATTTCCTGGAGGAAATCGGAATGGATGCCATCGAGCAGCATGAATCGCAGCTTGCGGCTTACGCCATGAACCGCCTCTCCGAGATCGAAGGCATTTCCATTTACGGTCCCCGTGAGCGTAAAGTAGGCCTCGTTACATTTAACCTTGGCGACGTTCACCCGCATGACGTGGCAACCGTGCTGGATGCACAGGGGATTGCTATTCGTGCAGGACATCATTGCTGTCAACCGCTTATGCGTTGGTTAAAAGTATCCTCTACGGCACGCGCGAGCTTTTATCTGTATAATACAGAAGAGGACGTTGATCGATTAGTTAGCGCCTTAATCCAGACAAAGGAGTATTTTGGCGATGCAACTTGACGATTTGTACAGACGTGTCATCATGGATCATTATAAGAACCCCCGCAATCGCGGCAAGTTTGAAGACGATGTAGTAACCATCGATTTGAACAATCCGACTTGCGGAGATCGCATTTCCTTGCAGCTTAAGGTAGAGAACGGCGTAGTAGCCGATGCCAAATATACAGGGGAAGGCTGCTCCATCAGCATGTCTTCCGCTTCGATGATGACGGACGCTGTAAAAGGCAGAACGCTGGATGAAGCGATCAGTCTGGCGGATCGGTTCTCCTCCCTTATGAAAGGCGAGGCTGTAGATTTTGACGAGTACGAGGATATTGAAGCCCTATCCGGTGTTAACAAGTTTCCTGCACGCATTAAATGCGCAACTCTTGCGTGGAACGCACTCCGAAAAGGAATAGACGCGAAGTAAGTGAATCAATAGATCGATAGGGAGGTAAGTTAAATGGCTAAAAAAGCACCAGAAATTGGAGAATATAAATATGGTTTCCGTGACGAGCACAAAGCTATTTTTCAAACTGGCAAAGGTTTGACGCGTGAAGTCGTAACGGAAATTTCCAAAATCAAGAACGAGCCGGAATGGATGCTGGAATTCCGTTTGAAATCACTGGAGCAGTTCGAGAAAATGCCAATGCCTCGCTGGGGCGGCGATCTCGACGAGCTGGATTTCAACGATATCCAGTACTATGTAAGACCTTCCGACAAGCAAGGCAAGACTTGGGAGGAAGTTCCTACTGAGATCAAGGAAACCTTTGATAAATTGGGTATTCCGGAAGCAGAGCAGAAGTTCCTTGCGGGTGTATCCGCACAGTACGAATCCGAAGTTGTTTACCATAACATGCAAAAGGATCTTGAGGATCAAGGCGTTATCTTCATGGATACCGATACAGCTCTCAGAGAGCATCCTGAGATCTTGAGAGAATACTTTGCAACAGTGGTGCCTCCAACGGATAACAAATTCGCTGCACTGAACAGTGCCGTATGGTCTGGCGGAAGCTTCATCTATGTTCCAAAAGGCGTGAAATGTGAAATTCCGCTGCAAGCGTATTTCCGAATCAATTCCGAGAACATGGGCCAATTCGAACGTACGCTGATCATTGCGGACGAGGACAGCTTCGTGCACTACGTAGAAGGATGTACAGCGCCAATCTACAGCACGAACTCGCTTCACAGTGCGGTGGTCGAGATCATCTGTAAAAAGAATGCGCGCGTTCGTTATACAACCATTCAGAACTGGGCGCCGAACATCTACAACCTCGTGACCAAGCGTGCCGTTGCTGAAGAGAATGCAACGATGGAATGGGTGGACGGCAACATCGGTTCCAAGCTGACAATGAAGTATCCTGCTGTTATCCTGAAGGGTCGCGGTGCTAAAGGGATGGTATTGTCCATCGCTGTAGCAGGCAAAGGCCAGCATCAGGATGCAGGAGCCAAAATGATTCACTTGGCACCGGACACGACTTCTACGATCGTATCCAAGTCCATTAGTAAGCATGGCGGTAAAGTAACATACCGTGGACTGGCTTCCTTCGGACGCAATGCAGAAGGCGCGAAAGCCAACATCCAGTGTGATACACTCATCCTCGATAATGAATCGACGTCTGATACGATTCCTTACAATGAGATCAAGAATGACAACATTACACTGGAGCATGAAGCGACCGTATCCAAGGTGTCCGAGGAACAATTGTTCTACCTCATGAGTCGTGGCCTTAGCGAGTCTGAAGCTACGCAAATGATCGTTATGGGCTTCATCGAGCCATTCACCAAAGAACTTCCGATGGAGTATGCCGTTGAGATGAATCGACTCATCAAGTTTGAGATGGAAGGCAGTATCGGCTAAATAGTTCTTATATACACAGGGGGCAAATCACTCGGGCACGAGTGATTTGCTCCTTTTTTAATGCTGGGGATGCTGGGATTGTTTATATTATGTTGATTCAATGTGACTTTTATAGTTGCGTGAGTCGTCTCGATAGGACACGCCTTTTATTTTGCCAGAAATCAAGAGTGAGGGGATGTGAGAAATGTCACAAAAGCGCATGAAAAAACCGCCAGCATACTAGTCTGACGGTTATATGGGCTATTCATAAGGGGTCTTAGGCGAAAAGGCCGGTTACAGAAGAATCTCTTGGATCTCGGTATTATATTCCTTGGAGAGGTCGATGAATCGATCCTCAGTCTTCACAAGCGGACGGAAGTAATCCGAAGGATTGTTCATGACGATACTGCCGGATTCGCCTGTCGTCAGCAGAACCTTTTTACCGATAAAGTTCGGCAGCATCTGCTGGATGAAGGCATGCGTCGGCTTGCCGTTCAGTTTACCGAAACTAAGACGATACAGCTCCCGAAGTACGGTTAACAGCTGCTGCTTGGATTGATAGACCCGGTTCGTTGTCATCGCGCTATATACATCGGCTACAGCGCAAATATGAGAGTATGGATGAATCTGGTCTGCACGGAGCGCTCGTGGATAGCCGGAAGCATCATCCCGTTCATGGTGCTGGAGTGCGACCATAGCGGTGACCTTATCTTCCATGGATTCGGAGATCATCTCGTAACCATAGATGGTATGCAGCTTCACTTTCTCATATTCTTCAGAAGTCAGCTTCCCTGGCTTGTCCAGTATATTCCTTGGAATCTTGCTTTTGCCGATATCATGGAGATAGCCCGCTTTGCCGATTTCATAAGCTTCCTTGTCGGAGTAACCCATCCAATCCGCGATATAGTACGATAACATTCCTACTTGAATGGAGTGCCTGTAGGTATAATCGTCTTTACCATTAAAAAGCAGAAGCAAGGAGACCACATCCGTATGCTCATTCAGAGAGCCGACTAAGGGTTTGAAAACATCATCCACAACGGACTCATTGAATTTACCGGTTTGTGACGCTTCGGTAAATAAGGTGGAGCACCCGTCAAATGCAAGATTGAAATGGGGTTTAACCTTGTTGTATGAATCTGAAATTTCAGATGATGAATCGAGGGATACGGACAGTTTGCGTGGGTTTATTTCTATGTAATCGATACCGTGCTGCAATAGCTTGGATATATCCTCTAAACGAAGGGTTGCTCCTTTTTGTAGAACATGAACGCCGTTTGTGTTGTAAGCATCATCCTGCATTTGATCACCGGGTATCAGGTCCGTGACATGTACTCTCAAATCATTGCACCTCTTGCCCTTATATAAGTAAAAAGATCAAAACTATCTTAGCAAGAAAATTATGGTTTTACAATGTGTAATCATGACTTATTGCCTAACGGTTGGGTCCCAGGGTCCGGTCTGCGGTCCTTTCCATTCCGAACCATCGTCCCAGATCTCCTTTTTCCAGATTGGGACGGATCGCTTCAATTGTTCGATGGCATAACGGCTGGCCTCATAACATGCATTCCGATGCGGGGAGGATACAGCGATAACAACACTGGTTTCTCCAATGCCGACCGTACCGATACGGTGGGAAATCGCACATTGCGTGCCGGGCCATTGTCGAAAAATGTCAGCGCATATTTGCTGCATCTCTTTTAGCGCCATCGGGATATATGCTTCATACTCCAGCGTAACCGTTCGCATCTGGCCGGTCATCTCTCGCGTTGTACCTACAAAGGAAAGCGTTGCTCCATGATTATCATCATGAACTTTGGCAATGGTTGCTTCTACGGACAGCTGGTCGTAGGATATAGAGCACTTCCCATCTGCCGAGGACCTGGATCTGGAGTCTTGCGGGGCGGTTCCGTCACCGCCGGACACAGGTGGAATCAGAGCTACCTCGTCACCGCTTTGAATAAGCTGATCCGATAACGCATACTCTTGATTGACCGCGACGAAAGCCGTGGAAATCTGGGATTGGACATCAGGATAAGCCCCGCTAAGAAGCAGCTTCAATTCCCCGGCTGTAAGGGGAAAGCCCGGTACGTTAAATGTAAGTGAAGCTGTGCCGATTCGATCAGCTAATCCTGCAAATAATAGTATAGAAATGGTTGTTGACATTCTTCATCACCTCGTAATTCTTATGGGCTACAATATACCATAATCTTCGCTAAAATGTTATGCTTGTAAGACCGGAAATTATGGAATAACGAACATGGGGAGGGGGCCGCCAGATGGGGTTAGGAAGCAACAAGCAGAAGCTGACGATATTGTATACCAACGATATTCACAGCCATTTTGAAATGATGAGTAATGTGGCGGCACTTATTTCCCGGGAAAAGGCGGTTGCCGGTGATAAGGCAATTGTGCTGGATATCGGTGATCATATGGACCGGGCATCGGTGGAAACTGAAGGCACGATGGGCCAAGCCAATGTGGATGTCATTAATTTGACAGGATACGACGCCATCACGATTGGCAATAACGAAGGGCTCACCATTTCGTATGATGTTCTGGAGAGTGTATACGCCGGACTGCAGTGTCCCGTTGTGTGCTGCAACATAATCGAGACAAAGAGCGGTAAACCTCCTTCATGGATGAAGCCGCATGTGATCCTGGAACGAGAAGGCATTCGAATCGGGCTCACCGGCGCAACGGCTGCTTTTGCAGGATTTTATCAATTGTTAGGCTGGGAAGCCGGAGATCCGGTGCAGGCTATTGCTGAGCAAGTGCGAGCGCTTCAGGGCCAGTGTGATATCATGATCGTTTTATCCCATTTAGGACTAACGATTGATAAAAGATTAGCAGAAAATGTTGAGGGGATTGATGTTATTCTAGGCGGTCATACCCATCACATCCTTGAGGAGCCTCTGATGATTGGGAAGACTGCCGTGTGCGGTGCAGGCAAGTTCGGACAACTCGTAGGTCGCCTTGTCATGCAGCGCGATCATGCAGAAGATCGCTTTACCTGTATAGAGGGAAGTCTGCTGCCCGTGGATAAAAACTTGATGGAACCCATCGTAGAGCAGGCGATCATGAAACACCATGAGCTGGCAAGGGAGAAATTAACGGAGGCCGTAGCCGTTATTGACCGTAGTCTGCCCATTCACTATGAGGAGGAGTCGCCGTTTGCGAACCTGCTGGCTCAGGCAGTGCTGCAGCATACGGATGCTGATTTTTCTATCGTGAACTCGGGGCAGCTGCTAGGACCGCTGCCGGAGGGCGAGATCAGTACCGGCATGCTCCATGGCCTGTGTCCGTCCCCGATTAATCCCTGTGTCGTGAAGCTGCGCGGAGAACATATTTATCAAGCACTTGAGGAAAGCCTGCTCCAGGAGTTCAGCGGGAAGAAGATACTGGGCTTTGGCTTCCGCGGTTATATATTAGGCGGCCTGGCTGTCGATGGCTTGAAGATTCACTATGACAAGAACGGAGAGCCCTATCGCAAGATCACGCATATCTCCATGAAGGGACAACCGCTAGAGCCGCAGCGAGAATACAAGGTGGGAACACTCGACATGTTCACTTTCAAAATCGGATATGAGTCGTTGTCACTTGGCAAGGACACGGTATATATGCTGCCGGAGTTTATTAGAGACTTGCTGCGAAGTGAGCTTTCGAGGCCCGGTTCGCTTGAAGAGTCCATGATTCCACGCTGGTTATCCTGACAATCCCCGACTAACTTCCTTGGGCCGAGCATACATATGAGGAGGACAAAGGTAAGGAGGGGAAGGATCATGGATTTTATCACATCCATTATACTGGGGATTGTGGAAGGACTGACCGAATTCATTCCGGTGTCTTCCACAGGCCATATGATCTTGACGGCTAAGGTGCTCGGTTACGACGATCAAACTCCGATCATGAAGACGTTTGAGGTTGTTATTCAGCTTGGCGCTATTATGGCGATCGCGATTGTTTACTGGAATCGGATTTTGAATCTGCTCGGCTGGAGCCGAAGTGAACCATTGACCAAGAAGATGCATCGAAGACGATTGAATTTGATCCATATCTTTTTGGGGATTGCGCCGGCCCTGCTGGTTGCTTTCTTTGCGAGGGATTTCATCAAGAGCCTGTTCCATGCTCAGACCGTGTTGTTTGCACTCGTTGCCGGCGGTATTTTTATGATTTTTGCAGAATGGTACAATAAACATAAAGTTCAAGTGACATCGCATGATTTGGATGACTTGACATATAAACAGGCCTTTCAGATTGGCGTCTACCAGATCATATCCGTATTATGGCCGGGATTTTCCCGTTCGGGATCCACCATCTCCGGGGGGATGCTTAGCGGTGTGAGCTATAAGGCATCGGCCGACTTCTCGTTTATTATCGCAATTCCCATTATGTGTGCTGCATCCGGATATGAATTGCTGGATTCTTATCGATATTTTACTTTAGATACGATCGGTGTATTTCTTGCCGGATTTATCGTTTCGTTTGTTGTCGCTTATTTTGTCGTCTTGGCCTTCATGAAGCTCATACAGAAGATAAGGCTTACTCATTTTGCGATCTACCGTTTTGTTCTCGCTGCCGTTTTTTGGCTGTTTATCATGCATTAAGCAGGAGAAGACACAAGGAGGAGATCCGGCTTCTTCGTATCGTGATCCACTGAAGACTAGACGCTATATCCCACACAAGTTTGAGAATAGCAGAGGAAGTGACGGATTTTGCGTCTTATACCTATCAACGCGTTGAGGCCGGGGATGGTTCTTGGTAAAAGAATATATAATAGCGATGGTTTAATTCTGCTTGCCGAAGGCGTGGAGCTGACAACAGGGCTGATCCGCCGTCTGGGCACGTTGGAACTCGGGTATGTCTATATCGAGGAACCGATGACGGAGGATATCGTGGTTCCGGAGTTGTTGACCGAGGAAACTCGGCTGCACGCGATCCAGTCAATTCGGACGAGCTTCAAGACCCTGGAGAGCCAGGCTGCTCTGAAGGGAAGCTTCCTTCATTTAGGCAAAACGTTCTCTGGAATGATGGAGTCTATTATGGATGAAATATCGGATCATGACGAGTGCATGGTGCTGCTGACCGATATGAATACGAACGATTACAACTTGTATCGTCATTCTCTTAACGTATGTCTGTATTCAACGGTTCTTGGTGTGTCTTACGGGTATAATCGGCAGGATCTGAAGGTGCTGGGCTTGGGGGCATTGCTTCACGATATCGGCAAGACGAGGATATCCCAGGAGCTGCTGAATCATCCAGGACGTTTGAGTGAAGAAGAATTTCGCGAGGTTCAGAAGCATACGGAGATCGGGTTCAAAATATTGAAAGATGAACCCAACATTCCGCTGTTATCAGCGCATTGCGCCTTGTCACATCATGAGCGCCTGGATGGCAGCGGTTATCCCAGAGCCTTGAAAGGATCTGAGATCCATGAATACGCCAAATGGATTGCGATTACGGATTCTTACGACGCGATGACAACACAGCGGGTGTACAAGCCTGCCTTATTGCCGCATCAAGCGGTAGAGGTGATGTATGCAGGCTCGGGAACACTGTATGAACAGTCATTCCTGGCCATGTTTCGGGATCGGGTAGCGATATATCCTCCAGGGATCACCGTGAAATTGCATACGGGTGAGAGTGGAGTGGTATCCAAAATTCACGCACATGTGCCTCATCGCCCCGTTGTCCGCGTATTAACGGATGCCGAAGGCACACCGCTATCTGCACCTTACGAATTGGATTTGTCGGAAACGCTGGCCATTATGATCGCTGGTATCGGACGAGCACCATAGATCAAACTTACACTTAAGGAGGTTGACTCGTGAGACGTAACAGCCATACAACATTGCTGCATACATGGGGGCGACAGATATATCGCTACCGTAAAGCCATTGTTGTGACCTGGCTTCTTTTGTTTTGCGGGCTGCTTCCGTTTGCGTTTAAGCTGCCGTCCATTCTGCAGCACAACGGGTTTACGCCGAAGGATAGTCCGGCCCAGATCGGGATTGAGAAGCTGGAAGAGGGATTAGGATTGTCGGCAGCCTCGTTGGATGTTGTCGTAGTCAGTCAGCACGATGAGAATCTGACGGCAGGCACGGCGCAGAGGCGAATATTGACGGAGCTTGCGCCTTTGCGAGCCCGTCCCTATGTCAGGGATATTTATATGAATATGGCAGCTCATAAGGCAGGCCAGGATCATATCGTATCCGTGACGGTGCTGCTGGATCTGGATTCCACGGAAGCCTTGAAGCAGTTTGAAGAGATTCGAGATTCGGTTCCGAGCATCACGGGAGCGGATACTTACATAACAGGGAATACCGCCATCTTCGCCGATATGAACCAAGCCGTCAAAAGCGATATCATCCATGCCGAGATGGTAGGCATTCCCGCAGCTTTGCTCATTCTGGCGGTCGTATTCGGAACATTGACTGCCGCGATCCTGCCTTTGTTAGCCGGTGTTGCCAGCGTGGTGGTGACGATGGGAATCCTGTATTTCGTCGCTTCGGCCGACGGTTCGATCAGCAATTTCCTTCCGAATGTTGTAACGATGTTGGGGCTGGCCGTGGGTATCGATTATGCGTTGCTGGTCGTAAGCCGCTTCAAAGAAGAGATGCGGGCACGGAGCGGAGATGTGGGGACTGCCCTGGCTGTCACTTGCGCAACCGCCGGCAAAGCGGTGATGTTCTCCGGTGCGGCTGTGTTGATTGGTTTCGTGGCGATGAGTTTCATAGACCTGCCGATCTTCCGTTCCTTCAGCATAGGCGGCATTACCGTCGTGCTGTTATCGGTGCTGGCCGGTAACACACTTCTTCCCGCATTATTGGGAATATTGGGCCCGCGTATAGAAACGCTCCCTCTATTCCCTGCCGCATATCGAACGCTCCGGGCACGGCAGACCTCCGGTATGTGGAGAAAGCTCTCCAGATTTGTCATGGCGCATCCTGTAACCATCTCAATCGCAGCGATCGGTTTACTGTTGCTGGCGATTTATCCTGTTAGGCACATGAATATCGCGATCCCCGCAGCCGATGTGCTTCCCCCAGCCTATGAATCCCGTTATGGTCACGACCTGCTCACACAGGCTTATGACGAACGTGAATTGAATTCGATCGTTGTGGCGGTGGAGCTTCCGGCCTCTTATGAGGAGTCGCGCAGCATCGAGCTAATGAAGGCATATACGGATGAAATCAGGATGATGCCGGGTGTGAAGCAGGTAGAGAGTTATCTGAGCATTGGCAGAGGATCGGTAGTGGAAGCATCGAAGTATTTATCCCGCGAAGATATCCGCCAGCAGCTGGAGCAGCATCGTTTTGTAAGGGGGAATATAGCAGCCGTCGCCGTGATCCCAGAATATGGGGAATCCCATGCACTTACAATGCAGCTTGTCCGAGCGTTAAGGACGATGGATACTCATGAGCTGACGACCTATGTCACTGGAAGTCCCGCATACAAACTGGACATCATGGATGCCATCCATCAGAAAATCGCCTATGTTCTGGTTTTTGTATTTGTAGTTACCTATGTCATTCTCCTCCTGGCGTTTCGATCGGTCGTGCTCCCTTTAAAAGCAAGCATAATGAATATGCTCAGCCTCGGCGCCGGACTCGGTATTGTAGTGTGGGTATTTCAAGAGGGGATAGGCGCGCAGTGGCTGGGTGTTTCCTCTACGGGATCTATCTTTGCGCTTTTGCCGATTCTGATATTCTGTGTGGTGTTCGGCATATCGATGGACTATGAAGTCATGATGCTCTCGCGTATGATGGAGAACTATGAACGGACGGGGGACAACGAATTCAGCACAGCTGAAGGTCTGGAGAGCACGGGCGGGTTGATTACAAGCGCTGCCTTAATCCTGGCCGTCGTTGTGGGTGCGTTTGTATTTACGGATAATGAAGTGATGAAAGCAATCGGTTTAGGCCTAACAGCAGCCGTTCTGCTGGATGCTACCGTAATTCGGGTGCTGCTTGTGCCTGCGTTTATGAAGATGATGGGCAAAGCGAATTGGTGGAGTCCAAGGTGGATGTTTCCGGCACACAAACTTACTTCCAAGGAACGCTCAGACAAACCTAGGGAAACCGGATGATTTCCCAGACGAAACAAGCAGAAGCCTTCTGTTTGGGTATGTTATAATCATATAATGGACATTATCAAAGCCGTAGAGTACATAAAGCGTAAGTTGTACTGCATGAATCGGTAATTCAAAGAAATAAGGTGAGAGAACCATGAGTAATACAGCACAGCCATTTCCATCAGCCGTAAGGCCCATTTCGCCGAGTTATGATCCGTGGGATCCGATAACTTCACTGCGCGAGCATGGTCGTCATGTGCTGACCAGTGTGGAAATGACAGTGACGCATCTTTGTAATATGCGCTGTGAGCATTGCGCTGTTGGTGATATGCTTGTCATGAAGGAAGCCCCGATGCTGCCTCTCGATACGATGCTGAAGCGACTGGACGAGGTAGAGCATCTACAGACGATTAGTCTGACGGGTGGAGAACCGGCATTTTTGGGCAAGACGGTGGACAACGTGATTGTTCCCTTGCTCAAGTATGCCAAGGAAAGGGGCATCCGGACCCAGATTAACTCCAATCTGACGCTCGATATTAGTCGGTATGAGAAAATGCTGCCTTATCTGGATGTTATGCATATCTCATTCAATTATTTGAACGGGGATGACTTCTATGAGGTCGGATTTGCAAATAGCGCACGTTCTGTCTCCAAGGAGACGGCATACAAAATGTACGATACGATGCTGGTCAATTCGGAGAAGCTGAGTGCAGCGGGTATGTACATATCTGCTGAATCGATGATTAACTATCGGACGCATACGAAACTCAGCGGCATCCACAAGCTGATCAAGGATATGGGCTGCAAACGGCACGAGGTTCACCCGATGTATGCCTCAAACTTTGCTTCCGCTCTGCCCGTATTGTCCTTGAATGACACGAAAGCTGCCATCCACCATCTGCTCGATGTCCGGGATCGGGACATGTGGATGCTGTTCGGAACGCTGCCCTTCTATGCCTGCAGCTCCGATGATCATGACCAAGAGATCATTCGCCGTCTGCGGCAAGAACCGAACGTAACGGTCCGGAATGATCCGGATGGTCGTAATCGGGTGAATGTGAATTTATTCTCGGGCGATGTGTATGTAACGGATTTTGCTGATATCCCGGCGTTTGGTAATATTAAGGAACAGAAGCTTGACGATATTTTTAATGAATGGACAACGGGACACCCGTTGAATCAAACAGTTAACTGTCACTGCGATGCAGTGAGCTGCTGTGGGCCGAACCTGTTGGTGGCGGACATGTACTACCAGGGTGTGGATTTCAAGTCAAGGCAAGCAAAGACAAACTAGAACTCTAGAAAGAAGGCGTGTCATCATGGCGGAGGAATTTGAGGTCGGGAAACTGATTTTGAATTTGCTCTTGGTTTTCCTGCTCGTTTTGTTGAACGGCGTGTTTGTAGCTGCCGAATTTTCACTGGTGAAAATGCGTCAATCCCGGTTGACCCAGCTCGTTAGCGAAGGGAACCGGCTGGCTGGCATTGCCCTGAAAGTAAATCAGAAGCTGGATGCGTATTTATCCGCAACTCAGCTTGGGATCACCTTAACTTCCCTGGGTCTTGGCTGGATTGGGGAGCCTGCCATTTCAGAATTGCTGGTGGCTCCCATTATGCATAGCATTGGCTTTACGGATGAACGATTGATTAGCACGATATCGGTTGCGGTGGGATTCTGTATTATCACTTTCCTGCATATTGTGTTAGGGGAGCTTGCACCGAAGTCTTTGGCTATTCAGCGGACGGAGGGGACGGCTCTGATTCTGTCGGCGCCGCTGCTCTGGTTTTATCGCATTTTTCTGCCGGTGATCTGGGTTCTGAATGCTTCCGCTAATCGTATTCTGAAGATGGTCGGCATCGAGCCGGCAAGTGAGGCCGAAGCAGCCCACTCCGAGGAAGAGATTCGGATTCTGATGAACGAGAGCGCAAAGAGCGGTGTCATTGACGAGAACGAGATGAAATTAATGGACAACCTGTTCGATTTTTCTGACTTGAGAGCCAGAGAAATTATGCTGCCAAGGACGGACATGGACGTTCTTTTCACCAATTATACCTTGGAAGAGAATCTTCAGATCGTCAATGAGACGAAGCATTCCCGTTACCCGGTTGCAACGGACAACAAAGACCGCATTATCGGGTTTGTCCACATTACCGATCTCTTGCTGGCGGAGCCTGATAAGCAGCGTGATCTGGCTTCCTTGATGAGACCAATTATGGATGTATCGGAATCGACGGAGATCAGCGAGGTGCTGCGGAAGATGCAGGCAAGACATGAGCAGCTTGCGCTCGTGGTGGACGAATATGGAGGGACGGCCGGTATCCTGACAGCTGAGAAGATTCTGGAAGAGATTGTTGGGGACCTGTACGATGAATTTGAAGATGAGCGGCCTGAAATTGAAGTGTATGATGAGTACTTTTCAGTGGATGGGCGGATGCTCATTGAAGAAGTGAATGATTTGACCGGCTTGATGATTGAAGAGCATAACGTGGATTCCATTGGCGGTTGGTTATTCAAGGAGCTTGAAGGGAACCCGGCTGTTGGGAAGAAAACCATCTTTGACGGGGTGGTCTTTGAGGTAGAGGAGTCTACACGATTGCGTGTAACTCGCGTCATGATTCATCAGAAGCTCGAGAGCAGCTTCACCTAGAACTAGCAAGACTCTATTTGTTAGGAAGTGGATTATGTCGATTAAGCAGCTCATATTTGTCGGTCTCGGCCTCCTGTTGCTGTACGGAATGTTTACCGTTGGAGCTCCGTTCTTGTTGGCCATCGTGATTGCTATTGCATTGGAGCCGTTAAATCGGCTCTTAATGAAAAGGCTTCGGTTGAACCGCATCGCGGCCGCAACGGTGACAAGCACGCTATTCCTTCTTTTGATGCTGCTGTTGGCTTATTTGATCGGTCTGCAGGTGTTTAACCAGCTCGTCGAATATTGGAGCCGGGCTCCGCAATATTTTGACGGGGCTAACGAATTCCTTCGGCATACGATTATTCAAGCGCAAGACATGCTGAACGGCATTTCGCCGGGGCTTGCCGACAGTCTTACCGAATTCATGTCGAATATTTCTTCCTATATACGGTCGCTTGTCAATTCGGTATCATCAACATTTTTGTCCTTTGCCAAAACGCTGCCGAACCTGTTCGTCACGTTCATTGTATTCTGTGTAGCGGTGTTCCTGTTCGCTTTCAGCCTCGATACGATGCGTGAGAAAGTGTTGTCGCTATTCGATGAGACATCACAGTCGCAGGTGAACGAAGTGCTGATCAGCCTGAAAAAATCAATTTTCGGCTTTTTACGGGCACAGCTGATTCTCAGCCTGTTTACGTACGTGATCACGCTGCTCGGCTTGCTGGTATTAGGCGTTAACTATCCGCTTGCCATCGCTCTGCTTGTCACCATTGTCGACATTCTGCCGATTCTGGGTGTAGGTTCCGTATTGATACCATGGTCTATCTACTTGCTTGCAGTAGGCGATATTTTTACAGGGGTTGGCTTGATCTTCATGTTCATTCTGATTACGGTAATCCGCCGCGTGCTGGAACCGAAGGTCATAGGGGATGCCGTCGGAATCGGCGCATTGCCTGCCCTGGTCAGCATGTATATCGGATTTAAACTGGTGGGTGTGATCGGATTTTTTATCGGCCCTTTGGTCGTTATTATCTATTCTGCTATGCGTAAAGCCGGCTTGTTCCAAATCAAAATTAAATTTTGAGGACAACTCAACGAGAACCCTTTTCCCGGAAATATTCCAGGGAAGAGGGTTTTTTGTCATTTTGGAGTTCATTTTCTGGGCGGAAGACATATGTTAAATACGAAGAGCCATTGATAACAACGGAAAGTAAACATAAGGAGGAATACCCTTGAAGGAAAATCCAGAGGTGCGCGTATACCCGGTATTTCATTCGCCATTCGATCCTTGCCCTCCCAAGCTCTACAGATCGTATGTGGTGCCTGTCAACCAGTATGTCGTGTTTCAGCCGACCGGACTGCCGCAGTTCAGCCCTGCCGAGGCGTTGAGACACGGAACGTTATGGCCATCCTTGTATAGCCCGTATACTTCGCGAAAATTCAAAGGAGAGTGATCGGCGGTGAATGAAGCCAGACCCCAGGTTGGAGATCTGAAGTATTACGAAATGCTGGAGCAGCTGCAGGCATTGGATTTTGTCCTGGTGGAGCTGAACCTGTATTTGGACACCCATCCGGATGACCTGAAGAGCATCGAGCAGTTCAACAAACTAACCCAGGAAAGGACTGTGCTTGCGAAGCAATTTCAAGAGCTGTATGGGCCGCTGCAAAATTTTGGCCGTGCTTTTTCCAGATATCCGTTTGAATGGGCCCAAGGTCCTTGGCCTTGGCAGGTTTGACGGTGTTGGCAAGCGGGCTGCTGCCCTCTTCACCACCTGCATGCAGCCCTCATGAAGAGGAAAAGCGAGAACAAGGAGGCGGAAGATCTCATGTGGGTATATGAAAAAAAGCTTCAGTATCCGGTACGCGTAAGTAAATGTGATCCAAGGATGGCGAAGTTCTTGATTGAGCAGTACGGTGGGGCTGATGGGGAGCTAGCGGCAGCACTCCGCTACTTGAATCAGCGGTATACCATTCCTGACAAGGTCATCGGATTGTTGAATGATATCGGGACAGAGGAATTTGCACACCTTGAAATGATTGCCACCATGGTGTTTAAATTGACGAAAGATGCCACGGTTTCGGAGATGGAGGCTGCCGGATTGGGCGCGCATTATGTCAATCACGATCATGCGCTGTATTATGAGAATGCCGGAGGGGTTCCGTTTACGGCAACCTATATTCAAGCAAAAGGCGATCCGATTGCGGACTTGTATGAGGACATTGCGGCAGAAGAGAAGGCACGTGCTACATATCAATGGCTCATCGACATGACGGATGATGTGGATTTGCAGGACAGTCTCAAGTTTTTGCGGGAACGAGAAATCATCCATTCCATCCGCTTCAGGGAAGCCGTAGAGATCATCAAGGAGGATCGGGCAACGAAAAAAATATTCTAGGGGAGAGGAGATCGTTTCGACATTCAAATGTATAACCAATGACAGACCCGGTCGATATCTGTCCGGGCCTGTTTGTTTATGTTGGATAGGAGTATGGGGCTATTATATCCCGTGCGACTGCTGATCCGAGTCATGATAGGGTAGCCGGACCGTAAATGTAGTTCCTTGCCCCTGCTGGCTCTCCACCTGAATCGTGCCACCGTGAGATACGATAAATTCCTTGGCAATCGCCAGACCGAGTCCCATACCGCCTTGATGCCGTGCACGTGCTTCATCCGCGCGGTAGAAGCGGTCAAAGAGATAGGGAAGATGCTGGGCGTCAATGCCTGGGCCTGTATCCCGAATATCAATCCGTAGCATGTCGGAAGCGGGCTCCTCTTGTAACGTGATGTGGACAAGCCCGTCTTGGGGTGTATACCGAACCGCGTTGATGAATAGATTCAGAAACACCTGTGTGATGCGACTTGGATCCACAGGAACGGAAGTGTGTTCCGTAGCGCTCGTTAAACGCAGGGTCAAATTCTTGGCATCGGCATCTGGCTCTATGCGCTCCTGAATCTGACCCAGCAGATCCAGCATGTCCGTAGGTTTCCGAACCAGCGGCAGCTGCTTCGCTTCGGCCAGTGATAGTTGATGAAGGTCTCCTACAAGACGGGTTAAGCGAATCAACTCATCCTGGATGGGAAGCAATAGTTCCGGCTGGATCGGTTGCACGCTCTGCTGAAGCAGATCCAGCTTGCCTCTGACGATCGTCAGCGGTGTTCGAAGCTCATGTGCGACATCAGCCACCAGATTGCGACGAACCATCTCGGACTGTTCGAGTCTGGAAGACATTCCGTTAAAAGCAACCGCGACCTTCCCGTATTCATCTTCCGAGGTAACGGGAGCCTGGATACCGTACTCGCCCTGCCCGAGGCGTTCGATGGCCGGTACGAGTTTGCGCAGCGGCGCAGTAAGCCTCCGCGATATCCAGTAGGCGGCTCCGAGGGAGAGCAGGACGAAGAGGATGGTGCCGCCTCCCAACAGAATGATGATGGATGTGGGTGTGCCAATTCGAAGTTTGGACAGGTTTGCTATATCCGTATCATAATAATACACGTCCGCAATCGGTTTGCCTTCAAAATATAACGTCCGTTTAACCCCCAAGTGTTTGATCTGTTTTTCCACCGCGTCCCCCTTAGCAAGAGAACCGTTTGTTCCCTGGATACCAGCAGGATACTTTCCTGGTGGTCGGCTACTGGTAGACGTTCGCTTAACCATTCCTGATCCTGAATGGCACGGAAGGTGTTCCCATTCTTCACATAGTAGCTGAGCAGCCTGGCCTCAAGCTGATTCAGCTCCTCTTCACGCGAGGTTTGCAGCATGACATCCATGGAGTCGCGGATCACAATGTAAGTAAGAAGGACGAAAACGGTGCTGAATCCGATAATAAACGACGACAACACGATGAATATCTTACGTCCAACACTCATGGCTGCTGTTCAAACCGGTAGCCGAAACCATACACCGTTTTTATAAAAATGGGCTCGGCAGGGTCATCTTCTACTTTTTTACGGATCCGGCTGATATGGGCGTCCGCGGTCCGTTCATCATTGTGGATATCGTCCTCCATGGCCGCTTGAAGCAGCTGCAGACGGCTGTATACCACGCCCGGTCTGGAAGCGAGGGTAAGAAGGAGCTTGAATTCGGTAGGAGTCAGCTGTATCTCCTGGCCGCGTTTCCATACCCGGCATTGGGTTTCCGAGATCGTTAATTCGCCGCGCTCAAGCAAATCCTCGGAAACCGAACCGCCTTCCATTCTGCGCAGAACAGAACGAATCCGGGCAGCCAGCTCGCGGAGTGAGAAAGGCTTGGTCATATAATCATCCGCCCCTACCTCAAGCCCGATTAGTTTATCTGTCTCCTCAATCCTTGCAGTAACCATAATGATGCCGACACGGCTTGATTTTCTGAGCTCGCGGCATACCTCAATGCCGCTTAATTCAGGCAGCATCCAATCGAGTATGACCAGGGAAGGCTTGAAATCCCTCGCTTTGGCCAAAGCCTCCGTACCTGTCGCAGCGGTAATAATCTGAAATCCTTCTTGCCTGAGGAATGACTCCATAAATTCAATGACTTTGCGTTCATCGTCTACAAGAAGCAAGGTATGTGCCATGCTGAATCCTGCCTTTCTTTTGATTCGTTAGGTTTAACCTTAAATCCCCCCCATTATATACGGTTTCCAGCCGCGAATGGAAAATTTCACGGAATCCGCAAGCCATCATCACAAGATCACAACATTCCGGTGATAGGATGGTATCCGTAACGATCATGAAACAAGAGAGGGGTATCGAGATGAATCAACAAGCTTCATCTGTCAGAAAAACACCGCTCGCCGGTTGGATTTCACTAGGGCTGGCCTGGATTTTTGTTGTTTGTATTGCTATTCAGACGCTATTTGCTGGCATGGCACTGTTTCACGATGGATCGATGTGGAGAAGCCATACTCTATTTGTTCATTTTTTTGAAATTGTGCCGCTGCTTATGCTGCTTTTGGGTTTTGTAGGCAAGCTGCCCACCAAGTATAAATGGAGCTCGTTGGTCATGTTATTATTGGTCCTCAGCCAGTATTTCACGGCCAATTTCCCTGGTGCGGGTGCATGGCATCCGGTCATTGCCATCGGATTGTTCTGGCTCGCGGTGGACACGGCGCGCTCCCTTCTGCCGTACTATCGACAGGGACAAAGAGGGGTAGATTGAATATGAAAGGCCTTGCGGTGTTGGTTATGGCTTTAATCGGAGGTTATGCGGGTGGGCTCATTCTGAATGAAGTGATTGCCGTTATGTCGCAAGTATTATATGGAGGAGACGAAAAAGGGTTGAAGGGTCTCAAGTATTTGCCGGTAGTTACCTCGGCATTATGCGCCGCCACATTAATGATTTGGCGTCCACGTCCGTGCTTTAAACGATAAACGCCAATCAGTTGGTACCTACCTCTATCCTATTACCCTTCAACTGCCAGCGATACCCAAACGAACAGGATATAGAACAGAATGGGGATCATCATTCCCATGGACAGCAGGAGCCATACGAGCGGCGTCCGGATCATCTCTTTAACCACTACGATCGGGCTGCGGACATACCGTTCTTTCTTAAGGCGGCTCACCATCCGCTTGAGAATGACAGCTTGTTCATGGGGATCATAGCGGCTCAGCTCAGCCAATAGCTCGGCTTCCAACTGCCCAATTGGCGGTGTAGTATCAGACTCCTTTATTCCAGGCATGTAAATCCCCCTCATCGTAGTACGTGTTATATGTATAACAACTATAAAGCACTCCTGGTTACGCATATTTTATAGGCGGAAGATCAAAAGTAAATGAGGAGATGGGGTTTGCAGATGTGATATGGTTCCTATATGATGAGGAAAGATTAGACTAGAATCAGATTATATGGATTGAAGGGAAGGGAAGGACCGAATTGGAAAATACTGCAACGTTGATCAAGCCGGAAGCGATGATATTTGACATGGATGGAACGCTGTTTCAGACGGAGACCCTGCTGCTGCCCGCCTATCACAAATTGTTCGACATTTTACGTGAAGAGGGGCATTATGAAGGAGAAACGCCGGATGAGGAGCTCATGCTTGGATGTCTGGGCATGCTGCTCGAAGACATTTGGAAAATTGTCATGCCGAATGGAACGTCGGCAGCCCATCGCCGTGCAGACGAGCTGCTGCTGCAGCTGGAACTTGAAGGCTTAAACAATGAAGCAGCCGTATTGTATCCAGAAGTGAAGGAGACGCTGGAGGAGCTTCATCGGCGCGGCGTCCGATTGTTTGTTGCTAGCAACGGCCTGGAGCATTACGTGAAAGGCATAGCCGAAGCGAGAGGGATCATGTCGCTCTTTGAAGGCGTCTACAGTGCCGGAGAGCATGGAACGGCTTCCAAGGTGGATTTGGTAAGACTGCTGCTGGATGAACACGATATCCGGGACGCCTGGATGGTAGGGGACCGGTCATCGGATGTGGAGGCAGGCAAAGAGAACGGACAAACCGTCATTGGCTGCCACTATGCAGGCTTTGGCGGGGAGCAGGAGCTGAAGGGATCAGACGTCGTTATTCATTCTTTTTCACACCTGCTGAAGCTTCATGATCAAGCAGAGTAGATCGATAGGAGTCATAAAGGCTGTTCCCAAGGGTATCAAGCAACCTCTTGGAAACAGCCTTTGTGCATTTCTGATTCTAAATTACGGTTTTTTATGATTTATCTTAAGCATTTTTTGCGGATTTTTTTTGACTATAGACCCACAGTGCATATTCTAAAGGCTTCACCATGGATTCACGGTATGCAGCCGTATCGCCGATTTGGGAGAAGACTTCTCTTGATGGCTTCGGATTCACCTCGAGGAGAAGAACTCTTCCGGTTTTGTCCACGGCCAGATCCAGGGCAAGCTCGCACAAACCTCCATACTGTCCGTCGAGAAATTGGGCTACATCCACGCCGAGGGAATCGGCTTCCTCGCGGATGCTGGCGCGCTTTACCGGATCTGTGATCCATTTACTTAATAATTCTTCCATCATGGTCGCGCGTCCGCCGCCATGCAGGTTGGAGGTAACGCTCTTCGGCGCCCCGACGCGTCCCACACAACCGGTCACTTGCCATACGCCTGATCCGTTTTTCTGTACGAGCATCCGGTAATCATGCACTCTTCCATCCGGCAGCTCCAGCTGTATCCCCTCTTGAACCAAATATCGATCTTTATTACCCCAGCCCGACAGATATTGTGCCAAATGGCCTGAAGGCATTCGTTTTGGTCGAATGATGTTCCGGTTGGAATTGCGTCCCCGGATTTCATACGTACCCGCAACACCAGGGACCTTCGTAATCCGCAGAATTCCGCGTCCGCCCGTTCCATTGATCGGTTTAAAATAGACGGTAGGATGTACATTAAGCATCCGGTGGATGTCACCTGTGCTTGTTACGATCCGGGTATCCGGCAGATGGGGCCGGAAGCGTTTCTTGGTGGACAGTACTTGATGAATCGTCCATTTGTTGCGTAAAGGTCTGTTCAGAAACAATAAATGCCGATAGTGGGAACGAAATCGCAGCAGCTGTTGAAAGCGGGGGCTCTTTTGAATGCGGCAGCGATCAAAGATCATATTGGGAAACGAGCGCCATCGCCGGCTCCATTTCTGATGATCTGGATCGTATTCCATGGCGTTGATCAGGCCTTGGGTACTGTTGACGTCGGCAGGAGTGAAGACGTAAACGTCGAGCCCCATCGCTTTTCCTTCCCTGATCATATGCTCGTAGATATGCCGCTCCTCCAGCGTTTTTCGTTCATCCAAGTATAACGTCATAATACCTAAGACGGGTTTTGACACAGAAGTTCACCTTCTTGAATAGAGTCAGCACTAGATGTTGAACAACTTTGGAATGGGTGCAGGGGCAGGACTCCGCTCATAACGAGCGTAGGTTTGCTCGTCGGACCTTGCTCAAGAGCAATGGCCTTAAGCCCTGCATGAAAGCACATTTGCAAACTTGCGGAATGATCGGCGGCCACTTTGCATCGCAGCCGTCCAAATTTGGATAATTGTGAGCGGATCAGGGAAGAACCGATATGCCGGTTGCGGTATAGAGGGTGTACAGCAATCATACAGGCACCTTCTCCATAATCCGCCGCAAAGCATATCCCCACAGGTATGCGGCCGATATCGCTTCGAACCGTAGCCGCCATGATTGAGGTGCCGGGCTGCAGCAGCCCTTCATAGGATAGCGAGGCCAGACACTGGTAACCTTCGCGGGTTAGACGTTTGTTGCCGTACCGTCGGAAGAAATCGCTGCACTGCTGTCTGGCATGCGGCCATTCTTCCGGGCTTGAGAGAGAGAGACATGAGATTTCCACATGATCCCCTCCTTTCGTATCTTCCTTAACGGTTGCTCTAGAGGATGCAAGGACTACCTTTGATTGATCAGGTATTCGGAATATTGAAAAATCCGCTCCAGTGATTTTTTCCGGATCGCGGGTTCGTCAAATTTCATGGGTCTTGAATTGGCTTCGAAGAACCAAAGGACGCCCTCGTTATCAATCCCGAGGTCCATGGACATTTCGCCATGGATTTGACCAGAGCTCTTCTCAATCTGCCGTGCCATATGCACGGCTGCTTTTTTAACTTCGCTAAGGATGGCGTCGGACCGTTCCTGACCGAATACAATCGGAAGCAGCTTCTCTGGATCCTCAATCGTTCCTCCGCGAGGAACATGCGTGGTTATGCTCTTGGCGCCTGCCATTCGAGCTCCAATTCCTGTAACTGCCCAGAAACCGTATTCGTTCTTCTGCACAAGTATACGGAGGTCGAAGGCGCGACCGTGGACCTGGGCCAGCTCGATTCCCTGCTGGATCAGGTATGAGCTTCCTTTAGTCTCTTGATAAACCCGGTTCCAAAGCCGCTCCAAGGAGGCTGCTTTGTATGTGGTGCTGTTTTTGTTGTTCTGTATCTGTATGCGGTAGGGGAGCGGTTTGTTTTTCTGATATCGTACCCTCATGATCCCTTGCCCGGCTTTGCCGTCCTCGGGTTTAAGATACAGGTAAGGCTTCCGCTTCATCATTTCATATAAAGTGGGATAACCTTTCAAACGCTTTGTCAAAGGAGCCCATTTTTTAGTTAACCGGGATTTGTTCAGCCAAGCAAACAGCCGCCATTTATTGAAAAAGTGTGGATTATAGATATCGATATGGGGATGATCTTGGCATTCCTTGATTTTGCGGCGAACCCAGGGAAGAGCTTCATCCTCTCGGTAGGGGATCCGGTTATATATAACCTGGGGCAGAGGGCATGGCCTCTGCTCCCAGGAATGGTCGTTGTTCAGGATGTAGCCCTTGACAGTACCCGTATCAAGCTTCAGATCACGTACAGTCACTACGTAGACCATAAAGCCCATATCTTTTCCCGTCTTGATGATTTCTTGAAAGTTTTGCCGGTTGCCCCTGAACATCGTATGCGTATCGTGCATGGTCAGGATGGCTACAACCGGTCTTCCATCACTCTCCACTCGGTTGATCACGAATCATTCCCCCTGTGGAAGCCGCTGAGATACATACTGTGTTCAAAAATATGCTCGACCGATGCTTTTCCTTCCCCTTTAAGGGAAGGGTGGTTGAATATCGATCGGCCCGGCTTCGAATTCGCTTCAAACATCCATATTCTCTCGTTGTCATCTATTCCGATATCGAACCCGATTTCTCCTAACAGATGCGGATGATGATTCTCGATGGCTTCCGACATCTCGATGGCAGCGTCCTTGGCACGCTCCAGCACATCTTTCGCTTTGGAGCCGAAGGCCCGGCTGAGCGCATGCTCCGGCGTCATCAAGGATCCCCCGTTCTTGATATGCGTCGTGACGCTGCCCCTTCCGGCCTTTTTCGCACCGATACCAACCACGGACCAGCGGTTTTTGCTGTTCTTATGCATGTGGAATCTGAAGTCGATGGGGCAGCTGTCGATTTCAATGAGACGGATTCCTTGCTGGATAACATAGTTTCGCAGCTTGGAGCCGTGTTTGGCTTGAAGCATCCGCATCAGACTATTAAAGTTTGGAAACTTGAGGAGGGTGTTGCCCCCGTTTCCATGATAACGCGCGAAGTATCCTTTTTTGGGAAGATAGGTTAACCGGTAAATTCCAAGGCCTAAACTTCCGGCTGAGGGCTTATAATACACAAAGTTGTGACGCTCCATCATATCCTTAATCCGCTCGGGACTAGGATTATTATACGTTTCCGGCAAATATTTGCCTGCCTGCACATCGCCGTCCAGTTGGGAGTACACATCGGATTTATTGAAGAAGGCCCAGTTGAAAAATTTGATGTTGCGCTTCAGAAACCGATCTCTCAGTTGATTGGTAAAAGGGGAGAAGTCGGTTTTCCGGCTAGGAAGGCGATTATAGACGACATCAGGGAGCGGAACGGTTTTGCGGACAAAACCGCCGCCGGAACCGAGCATATAGGCATGAATGGTTCCGCGCTGCCAGTTGATATCCCGGGGGGCAAAGGCATATACGAACATTTTTTTGTTGCCCTCACGAAGAAGCTGCCGAATATACGAGGTTCGGGCTCCAAAAGGGCTGGATGGATTATGTGGTCCGTCGGACAGAACCCCAACCACAGGCCCCAGCACGATTTCGCCCTCACCGGGGGAATGGATATAGACAGGGCCCTGTCTGGGGACGTTGATGCCATTTCGGACACCGTTGCTTAAATAGATGTGTTTCCCCGATCGCTCAATCGGTTTCACAGCAGCGGACACCGTATTGGTACCGATGCGAAGCTTAATCGATTTCCTGCTTGATAGCCCCAGGCTCTTTAGAAGCGAACCGGATAAAAAGACGACTTTTTCGGGCTGCTGCGAGAAATGAATATTTCCGAAATTCAAACTCATGTATTTACCCTCCTAAGTTGTCGAAGCAATAAATAACGGGCGTATTGAATCGGATGTTCGACGGACAGCCGGGCTGCGTGACCATCTCCCGTTAGTGTAAATGCGCGGCGGCCCGGTTTGGAGTTGACCTCCAGAATCCAGATCCGTCCCTTTGTATCCACGCCAAAATCGATTCCCAGCTCGCCGAGTCGGCCGAATCCTTCTTCGAGCGAAGATGGAAGCTGAGCGGACAGATTCCGGATGTTCTGAATGATCTTCATGGCCTGTTCTTCTCCGAAATCAGTCGTTAGATAGGGAAGGGCTGGAAATGCCGTACCTCCCCCGTGTAGGTTCGAGGTCAGCCCTTGGCTTACGCCTTGCCGAGCGGCGATTCCTGTGATGGACCATATGCCGCGGTCATTCTTTTGAACCAATGACCGAATATCAAACGGGTCTCCGTTACGGTTGCAAAGCTCCAGGTAGGGTTGAATGATAAATCGGCGTCGGCCGGTAAAACGCCTCACCCATTCGTTCATCTCTTGTGCGGGAATGGTCTGCTGGAACATGCGATTGCTCCGATCCCTTCCTTGCAGTCTGACACGCTGGTGATCTGTCAGAGCGAGGTACAAAGTATGACGGCCTTGGGAGCCTCCGCTAGGTTTCATGAAAAGTCTGCTGCCAAAAGCCAGCAAAGCCCTGTTCAGTGTCTCGGCACCCGTATAGTTTAAAGTTGCCGGCAGATAAGGTCGTAAGGCGGAGGAGCGCTTTAATACTTCATGAACTTTCTGCTTGCCGGGCAGACCTCGTGACCACAGCTTTACGCCCTGCTGCAGCAGTTGGTCCAGACATTGGCCGGCAGCAGCCGTTTCCTCACCGTTTCGGTGCAGGCATCGGTCATAGATGACGTCAGGAGGAGGAAAGGTGCCGATGGTCCAGCCATCTCCCGGATTGAATTGATATCCTTGTATCCTGTCTATGGTGCTTGCAGCACCAAAAGCAGGAGAGGCATCATCCGGACAAAAAACAAATACTTGCATGCCGAGTTCCTTGGCCTTCGAGCTTAGTTCACGGAGAAATTCCTTCTCATTAAAGGGAGGGAAGCCCGGTTTGCGGCATACCATGACACCCAGGGTGCCTATCTTGTTTGAGGCCATAGGGTTCTCCTTTTTTTAGAAACCCGTCAAGTATATACAGTACTGAACGAGTCGTACGGCTGACGGCCTTACTTTGGAGTCGGCATTCAGCGGTGCGTTTTCGCCTTTGGACGGCTTGGAGTTGACCTCCAGGAGCCAAATGCGTCCTGTCGTATCAATTGCCAAGTCAATGCCCAACTCTCCGAAATGATAGGGGATGGCAGCTTCCAGACCATGAGCAATATCGAGCGCCGCTTGATTCATTCGAGCGGGGGCCGTTTGCTTGGAGTTTAACGGGATACTGCTCATGGCAAGCGCATCCTTGACGGAAGACAGTGTACCACCTCTGGCGAGATTGGAAACAAAGTGGTTTCCGCCGGCAATGCGGGCCACGACCGAGGTCACTGCCCATTTGCCGTTTTTGTTTTTATGAACAAGCGCGCGAAAATCAACGTTTCGCCTATTGATGCGGATTAAATCCAATCCTTGCTGAATTTGATAACGCGTTTTTTTTATTTTTCCGGATAAGCTGCTGAACAGCTTTGGAAGCGAGGAGTAGGTATTCTTCTTGCTTCCTTCAAGAGAGGTGGTCATCGTTTGATAATGGCCGTTCTCTTGGCGGGATATCCGGATGATACCTTTTCCCAGACTACCCCGGACCGGTTTCAGGAAGACCGTCCGATAAGTAGCACACATTTTTTTGAGCGTCGGATAACCGCTAAGCAAGTAGGATTCCGGCAAGTATTTCTGCAGTTTCGCATCAGGTCCGAGTGCCTCGAAGACATCGGATTTATCGAGAAATTTCTCGTTAAAGATATGGGTGCCGAATTGTGATTTTACTTCTCTCATAAAATGCTGTACGCTAGGACTATTCTCCAGTTTGCGGGTAGACAGCCGGTTATTAATGACGTCCGGAGCTGGAACGCTGAGCTTTTTCCATCCTGCGTCATAAGCAATGGCTTCAAGTGTTGCCGGGTTCGAACCGATCATGTCAGGTGTGAAAAAATATACATATGCGCCTTGTTTCTTGGCTGCGTTGACCATTTCCAAGCAGAAAGCTGAGATCGATCCGAAAGGTTTATCAGGTTCATCCGGTTGATAGCGACTAACCATGATCCCGATAAGCGGACCGAGCTTCAGTGTTCTTTCCGTTGGATAATATTTGACATTCATGACGGTACGAGGAAGAAGTCCCGAATGGCTGAATACGGATGGGCTTAGGGCCAGCGAGTTCGATTTTCCTCCTGAGGTAACGCTGACTTCCTGCCTGAAGGAGCCAAAGGCAAGCTGTACCTTTGAATCTGTCGGGATACGGAGCTGTCTTATGAGACGGTCACCAAGCTTGATATCGTTATCCGAAAGCTGGGCTGAGCGGATTAATTGAGCCGATATCTTGGATTTGGTGTTGGATTTAATCTTGGATTTGCGCATGATGGATCTCCTTCCGACAACAACTGGATACTTAAGTGAACAGACAAAGACTTCATCTGATCATTGCATGTAATGCATCATATGAGGACATATATCCCTTGGTGATTGTACTGCTCGGGAAAAAGGAGTGCTTAAAATGCAGAACTGGCTGTTTATTTTGGTGAACGTGTGCGTTGCTGCTTTTGTTGGCGGCATAACGAACCATTTTGCGATAAAAATGCTGTTTCATCCTCGTGAAGAAAAAATCATCCTGGGTCGCCGCATACCCTTTACACCAGGGCTCATCCCCAAGCGTAAAGACGAAATAGCCGAGTCGCTCGGACACGTGGTCTCGGATTACCTGGTAACAAGCGAGGGCTTGCAGGAGCTTATTCGTAAGCCGGTGTTTCGGGGTAAGATAGAGGACAGCCTCTATCGGAAGCTGGAGGAATGGAGCCAGTCGGAGCTGAGCTTCCGAGACTTGGCGCTAAAGGTATGGAGTTCGGAACAGTGGGAGCAATTGAAGGTCCGTGCTGAACAATCAGCCCGCCAGCTTACGGCCCGGGGTGCCGCAGCAGTATGGCATGGCTACGGGCTGGAGGCAAAGCCGCTGAAGGAGCTTGTTCCCGGCTGGTCGGAGGAAACGATCCAGGGCTGGAGCGGGGCTGCCGCCGATATTGTGCTGAAGGAGCTGAAGAACACGCTGCTGTCCGCCAAGGGACAGCTTATGCTATCGGAGGTGGCTTCATCGCTCATCGATAAGGCAGGCGGATTTCTCGGGACCATGGCTTCGATCTTTGTGGATGAGGATAAGCTGGTCCAGAAGCTGACGCCCATGCTGATTCAGCAGCTGGAGGGAGAGAAAGTCCGCAAGACCATCACGGATATCATCTCAGGAAAGCTGTCGTATTACGGTGATATGCCGCTTGGGAATCTCATCGAACATGTCGCGGATGAGCCGGGCTTAGCTTGGATCACCCGAACTTTGGATGATAAGCTTCCTTGGTCCAAGTGGATTGAGCGGATCGAGCTTCTTCGTGTTAGCGAAGTGATCGGACCGCGAATGCCGGCTATTGGGGCAGCCTTGCCTGGACTGCTCGATAAGGGACTGGGTTTCCTTGAGCGAAGCATCCCGGCTGCCATGAAGGCTGTTAACTTGCCGCAGCTCGTTCAGGAGCAGGTGGAGAAGTTTCCAATTGAGCGGCTGGAAGAGATCATTCTAAGTGTATCCGGCCGTGAATTCAGGGCTATCACCTGGCTTGGAGTTCTGCTGGGCGGAGTGATCGGATTGTTCCAATCCATGCTGATTGTGCTGTGGAGATGAGATGTTTGATGGAGTAAGGCGAAAGGCGAATTGAAAAAAATGGCATTTTGGCCGAATATATTGGAGGAATTAAAAATGAACATTTATGACAAGGCACATGATTTGGCAAAAGCGATGAGGGAAAGCAAGGAGGTAGAGGAGATCACCTCTGCTATGAAACTCGTGGATGCAGATCCGGAGAGCAGACGCATGCTGGATGATTTCCGTCAGCGCCAGATGGAGCTTCAACAGCGTATGATGTCCGGCGATATGCCGGCTCAGGACGAAATGGAGAAGATGGAGAAGCAGTTTGAGGTGCTTAGCTTGAACCTGAACATTCGTCGTTTGTTTGACGCGGAGCGGCGTTTGAGTGTCATCATCGAAGACGTGAACAAGATTATATCGGATAGCCTCCAGCATCTGTACGGACCAGCTCAACCATAAAGCAATCTATTTGTAACCATGATGCGGGCCGTTAATTTCGGATCGAATTTGAACAATTTTTAAAAACTTGTCTCATAAATTGCGCAAGCTCCTCATAGAGTAGAAATATAGATTTCAGAGAGTAGAGGAGCTGCGTTTACAATGAAAAAAAAGAAGAACAAGTTTAAACACACCGCTTATTTATTGGTTGCACTCGGCATGTTGATATACGCCCTTCCCAGCATTTCCTTTTCTGGCGGGTTCTCGTGGGTTTCGCTGTTCGGTGCAGTCTGGGCAGGATTTGCCCTGCTCGTGATCGGTTCGCATCTCTATTACCTCATCGGTGTAGATGAAGCGAAACAGAAAGCGCTCGATGAGATCCGCAAGGAGAAATTGCGTCAATGGGAATTGAAATGGCCTGAGGAACAGAAGAGCCAGGAAGCTAATTAAGAGTTGGATCATAGCGAGCGTTGTGATGAACAAAAACCTCCCTTAAGGTATACGGTTGGATCGCCCATCCGTTATCCTTTATGGGAGGTTTTTTTGTTTCTGACGGGTATGGGAGTGTCATAGGACGTGATATAATAGATACAGTATGGTACAGATAGTGTTCTGGGGGTGTAACAGTTGGACGTTCGAGATGATACGATTACTAAACACGAGCAGTTGGTTCAGCATATTGAAAGTTTGAAGGTTGGAAGCAAAATATCGGTACGACGGTTAGCTAAAGAGATGGGCGTCAGCGAGGGCACCGCTTATCGGGCGGTGAAGGAAGCGGAAAGCCTGGGCATTGTGGTCACGAAGGAGCGGATCGGCACGGTTCGTGTGGAACGGAAGCCGCGGAACATATCCGAGCAGCTTATGTTTGCCGATGTTGTTGAAATAGTGGAAGGGCATGTGCTTGGCGGTGCGGAGGGGCTTAATAAAAGCCTGCATAAATACGTGATTGGCGCTATGAAGGTAGAGGCGATGATCCGATATATCGATGCCGGAAGCCTCATGATTGTCGGTAACCGTGAAGATGCCCATTTCCTGGCACTTGAGCAGGGAGCGGGCGTATTGATTACGGGCGGTTTCGGAACCAGCCGGGAAGTGAAGCAGCTGGCAGACCAGCTGCATCTGCCCATTATATCGTCCCGTCATGACACGTTTACCGTCGCCTCCATGATTAACCGCGCCATTTTTGACCGTTTAATCAAGAAGAAAATTATGCTGGTGGAGGATATCGCTCATGATAAGCCGAAGAATCATCAGTTGAAAAACTCCGTCACCGTTGAGGAATTCAAACGGATTTCACAAGCGACCGGGGAAATCCGTTATCCGGTAACCGACGAATGGAACCGGGTCATCGGCATTGTTGGTGTCCGGGATGTGGAAGGGCTCGCCGACACCCAGCCGATCGAGAAAGCGATGACCCGTAACCCGGTGACGGCAAGCATGAAAACTTCGCTTGCATCAGCGGCGCAGATTATGATGTGGGAAGGGATCGATTTTCTGCCGATTGTGGATCGGAACCGCAAGCTGCTTGCAACGGTCACTCGTAAAGAAGTGTTAGGGGCACTGCGGGATGCGCGAAATCAGCCTCAGCTCGGCGAAACGTTTGATCAGCTGATCTGGAATGGGATTGCAGAGGATCGGGATGAGGAAGGGCGTTTGTTCTTTCACGGTTTTATCACGCCCCAAATGGCTTCAGAACTTGGAACGATTTCACAAGGAGTGCTTACGACCGTAATGAGCCAAGCGGCGGTTAAAGCGGCCAAGGATATCAGCGGCTGGGATCATGTGCTGGACCATCTGTCAACGTATTTCATCCGGCCCGTACAGATCGAGGACCCGATCGTCATTATGCCGAAACTGCTGGAGATCAGCCGCCGTACCTGCAAGATGGAGATTGAGATTCAGCATCAGACGAACCTGATTGCCAAAGCGGTCATGACGATGCAGGCGATCGATCATGGCTGACGTAAATTCCGGACAAAATAAAGGGGCATCCTGCAGGTCTTATAATAGACCTTCTGGGATGCCCTTGTTCCGTTTAATTTAATTTAACTGGCCGTCCGCGAATCCTTCAGTCTGCTGTAATAGGTGCGGCTTCTTATGCCGGAAAATATATTAAATGCGCCAAGCACCAAGAATATGGCTTCTACAATGACAGCCGGCGTGGAGCCGCTGAACAGAAACATGCAGACTAGCGAAAGGGAAACCAGCATAATGCCCATATAGAGGTTCATCATGGACATATAGATTCCGCGGTCTGCGGGATCCGCTACTCGTCGTGCGCGAATGCTGTACAGCGCGGCAGCGATCACGGACAGAACGAGGATAATGTATAGGATATAGTGGATGACTGTGATCATGGAATGGAAGGCTCCTTTATATTCAGTAACATGCTTACGATATAGCTAAAAGTGCGTGTTCAATAAGTCAGGCTGACTTACTGAACAACTTCTAGAAGCGTGTAGATTCGATCATGTACAATACCGGTATTGTATCATGATACCGTTGACTTTGCATCCACATGATCAAAGCTAACCCAGATTTGAAGTACACCTTCCATCACAAGCATGGTCTTGATTTGGACCTTGTAATCCTTTTCGCGAACCGTATATATTTTGTCGCTAAGGAGTGAGCGCGTCAGCTTGCTGTCCGCGTCGATATCAAACACATTACGGCCCCGAAGGGCTGCCAGATCATCGCCCATAAGCTTGATGAGTTCTTTGATGATCACGGGATCCAGCGGCGCCCTGTCGTTTTGCTCGCTCCGGATCTTGATTTCTTTGATGACCGTCGATTGTTTATTGTATTTTTTTAACGACTCGATGTCTTCTTCATATTGTGCAATTTTGATCTGCTGGCCTTGATTCGTTTCCCATAGTTTATTGTAGGCTGCATGATAGACCGAGTTGTAGACGATGCTGCCGACAACCATCCCCAGCACGAAGATGGATGCGACCTGATAGAAGGGGCGGAAGCGGTGGGTTGGAGGTACGCGCATCGATTAACTCCGGCTGGAGCACACCCATTTGACCAGCTCGCTGCCCATATGTGCTCCAAGAAATGCAAAGCCGAGATATAGAATTTGTTTGATCACAGGTGATAAATTACCGCCAAGCATATTGCTCTCAATGACCCTCATCGGATCGATGGTGCCTCCGATGGCAGCCGCAAGCGCCCAGATCTTAATTCGGTCTGCGACCTCCATCATGGTGTGGGTGGGGGGCTGCAGGGACAGCACGGCGCCCACACCTCCCACCATGGCTCCCCCCAGCACGATGCCGAAGGCTATAAAAAAGTCCAGGATGGCTTTTGATAAAAAAACGCTCATGCCCTCATGTCTCCTCTCTTCTCTTGGTGGATGTTAAGGCAACCGCCTGTCCACGTACTCCCTAGTTTCATTCTATGGGCGGGCCTAGCGGGATTATGATAAAATGGTATAAAGACTTTTAAAGATATCTTTGGATTGATTTTAAATATACATGTACCGGCGAAAGGAAGGCGTTACGATGAGCTCTTTCGTGCATTTGCACGTGCATAGTGAATACAGTTTGCTCGATGGAGCGGCACGTATCGGTGACCTGGTGCGGGAAGCGGCGGCGCTTGGAATGAAATCGCTGGCGCTTACGGATCATGGCGTGATGTATGGTGCCATTCCGTTCTATAAAGCTTGCATGGCGCAAGGCATCAAACCGATTATCGGCTGCGAGGCCTATATCACGGCAGGCTCCCGCAAGGAGCGGGGAAGCCGCAAGGATCAGCCGATCTATCATTTGATTCTGCTTGCCAAGAATGAGACCGGCTATCGCAATTTGATGAAGCTGTGCTCGATCGGGCATCTGGAGGGGTACCATTACAGACCCCGAATCGATATGGAGGCGCTCGCCGCCCATCATGAAGGCATCATATGTCTCAGCGCTTGCTTGGGCGGCGAGGTTCCCCAGCATCTGCTTCATGGACGTGAGGCGGAAGCGAAAGCCGCTGCGCTTCGTTACCAGGCGATTTTTGGAGAAGACTACTACTTGGAGCTGCAGGATCACGGAATTCCGGAGCAGAAGCGCGTGAATCCCCAGCTGATTCAACTGAGCCGCGAGACGGGTATTCCGCTGGTCGCTACCAATGATGTGCATTATCTGGCTGAGAGCGATGCCGAAGTTCAGGACGTCCTAATTTGCATCGGCACGGGCAAAACGGTGGAAGATGAAGACAGGCTGCAAATCCAGACGAACCAGCTCTATTTGAAGAGCGGCAGCGAAATGGAGCGTCTGTACCCCCATGTGCCTGAAGCTATATTGAATACGGCTAAGATTGCGGACCAATGTAACCTGGAGCTGGAGTTCGGCAAGTCCATTTTGCCGGAATACAGCTCTCTTCCTGAAGGGAAAAATGCAGCAGAATACTTGCGGGATCTCTGCTTGAACGGGCTGAAAGGACGTTATGAGAATACGGAGCGGTGGCAGGATGAAGCGCTGCGCAGCGAGCTGGAGCAGCGACTGAACTATGAGCTCGGTGTCATTGAGAGCATGGGCTTCAGCGATTATTTCCTGATCGTATGGGATTTTATCGCCTATGCCCACAGGCAAGGCATCGCGGTTGGACCGGGCAGGGGTTCATCGGCGGGCAGCTTGGTAGCTTACACGCTTCACATTACAAATGTTGATCCGATGAAATATAAATTGTTGTTTGAACGCTTCCTGAACCCGGAACGGATTACGATGCCGGATATTGATATCGACTTCAGTGACGAGCGCCGGGAAGAGGTCATTGATTATGTGGTGGATAAATACGGGAAAGAACATGTCGCTCAGATCATCACGTTCGGTACGATGGCGGCAAGGGCGGCCGTCCGTGATGTCGGACGTGCGCTGAATGTGCCGTTCGGGGATGTGGACAAGGCGGCCAAGCTGATCCCTAACCACCTGGGCATCAGCATCGCAGGAGCGATGGAGCAAAGCCCACAGCTGAAGGAGCAGTACGAGACGAAGCCGAAGGTGCGCGAGCTGATCGATATGGCGATGAAGGTCGAGGGCATGCCCCGTCATGCTTCGACGCATGCGGCGGGCATTGTCATTTCCCGCGATCTGCTGACGGATGCTGTGCCGCTGCAGGAAGGCAGCGAGAAGACGGCGCTGACACAGTATTCCATGGAGAATCTGGAGAGCGTGGGGCTGCTCAAGATGGACTTTTTGGGTCTGCGGACGTTGTCCATCATTGAGCGTACGCTGCGATGGATTCAAGAATTGACCGGCAGAACACTCGATTTCGAACAAGTGCAAGATGACGATCATCTGACGTATGAGATGCTGGGGCGCGGCGATACCACGGGCGTATTTCAGCTCGAATCCGCGGGCATTCGGCGGGTGCTGAAGGATCTGAAACCTTCGGTATTTGAGGATATCGTATCCGTCAATGCCTTGTACCGCCCGGGTCCCATGGAGTTTATTCCGAAGTTCATTCAAGCCAAGCACGGCCGGATTGAGCCGGAGTATCCCCATTCGGACCTGATCCCGATATTAGGCGATACGTACGGCATTATCGTCTATCAGGAGCAGATCATGCAGATCGCTTCGACGATGGCCGGCTTCTCGCTCGGGGAAGCCGATTTGCTGCGAAGAGCGGTTTCGAAGAAGAAGCGCGAAGTGCTGGACCGGGAGCGGAGCCATTTCGTGTCGGGCAGTCTCAAGCTCGGCTATAGCGAGGATGAGGCCAACCGTGTGTACGATATGATCGTCCGGTTCGCGAATTACGGATTTCCCCGTGCGCATGCTGCCGCTTATGGCGTGCTGGCCTTCCAGACGGCTTATCTTAAGGCGCACTATCCGGTTCCGTTCATGGCTTCCATGCTGACTGCGGTTATGGGCAGCCACCGGAAGGTAGCCGAATACGTGCTGGAGGCACGGCGGCTCGACATCGAGGTCATGCCGCCGGATGTCAACGAAAGCGGAACGTATTTCACGCCGGTCATGAGCGGTCCTGCTGCCGAGGGCGGCGATGATGAAGGCCGTCCTGCCGGAGGCGGAATCCGATTCGGGCTTGCCGCGATTAAGAATGTTGGCACGCAAGCGGTGGAGAATATCGTCGAGATCAGGCGTGAAAAGCCGTTTGAAAGCCTGCTTGATTTTTGCCGCCGGGTGGACCTCCGCGTATGCAACAAGCGCGTGATCGAGTCGCTTATCCAGGCGGGGGCTTTCGATTCCTTGCAGGGTCACCGCTCCCAACTGGTTGCTATGCTGGACGAAACGGTCGAAGCGGCCGTGAAGTGGAGAAAGGAGCGGGATGATCTCCAGATTCAGCTCTTCGACTTCGTGGAAACGACGAATTGGGACATTGAATATCCGGACATCCCGCCGTATACCGCAAGTCAGCAGCTCGAATTCGAACGTGAGCTGCTAGGCATGTATTTGTCCGGTCATCCACTAGACGGATTCGAAGATACGCTGACGGAATCCGGAGCTGATCGGTTAATGGATCTGCATGAAGCGGAAGATGAATCGATGGCTACGGTTGCCGGGATGGTGGTTACACTAAAGACCATTACGACGAAACAGGGGAAGGCGATGGCCTTCATGGAGTGCGAGGACCAAATCGAGCGCTGCGAGGTCGTTCTCTTTCCCGAAGTGTGGAAGCGAAGCGCGCATCTGATTGATAAAGGCGCACTGCTCGCGATCCGGGCAAAGGTCCAACTGCAGGACGAAGGCTTCAAGCTGCTGGCCGAAGAAATCGCTCCGCTTGAGGCGCAAACCTTGAGCCAACTGGTTCACCGGAGCAAGGTTCGGGGAACAGCAGGCGGAAGAGGAAGATCCGGCGGAGAGAATAACGGTCGGGGCGTAAAATCGGGCGCAGTCGGCATGCCGCCGGTTTCGGCCGGTAATCCCTCGGCCGTCCCGCCTCCGGAGCCGCTTGTCGCCCGGAGTGGCGATGATTCGACCTCAATTCGAAATGAAGCATCGGGCAGCAGCTTATCGTCCGAGAAGGAATCTCGTACCGGCGTATCGAATCATAAGGCTGAGCAGCGCGTGTTTGTGAAAATAACGGCCGATGCGGAGCAATCGGAGCTGCTGGTGAAGCTGAAAGAGCTCCTGCAGCAGCATCCGGGGCATGTGCCAACGGTGCTGTTTTATGAGCGAAGCCAGAAGGTGCTTGCGCTTAGCGATGCCTATCGGATTAAGCCTTCGACAGAGCTTTTTGCCGAAATGGAGAGCATGCTGGGTAAGGACACCGTTAAAGTGAAGTGACATGAAAATTTAAGAACGTTTCCCATCCCTCCCGCATACAATTAGGACACTACAGGTAATGTTGGCCGAGTATTCGCATGAAGAAGGCTCTTCATGATAGAACCGGATTGAAAGAGCGCGGCCAAAGACGCGGGGGGGATTTGTGATGTCAATGGACTTGGCAGAAAGCATGCTCAGCCGCAGAGGAGTCAGCGTAAGCTCCATCGCGGATATTGTGTTGAAGCTGCAGCAGCGTTATCATCCGAAGTTAACCATCGAGCAGTGTGAAGAAAGCGTCCGGGCCGTTCTCGGCAAGCGCGAAGTTCAGTATACGCTGTATACGGGCATTGCGCTGGATGAGCTGGCGGAGAAGAAACTGCTGCCGGAGCCGCTGCAATCGATTATGGAGCAAGACGAACCGCTCTACGGAGTGGATGAGACCATGGCGCTTGGTGTCACGAGCATATATGGCATGATCGGACTGACCAGTTTCGGTTACCTGGACAAAGAAAAAATAGGTGTGATTGAGATATTAAATGAAAAGTCGGACGGGATACATGTGTTTCTGGATGATCTCGTTGCAGGCATCGCCGCTGCCGCTTCCTCACGCATCGCCCATAACAATCCCGATGCGGCCCATTATACCGCAGGTTCTGACTGATTTGCGCGAGCGGTGTCGAATCGCTGCATAAGGGTAAGATTTGGCTTTCAGCCCCCTGCTCTCTTTGTTGAGGTAAAAACTGAAGTATGTTATCATTATCCATTATATCGGCTCAGGATATGCCTGTGGGACGAGATTAGGGGGATCTGAAAGGCATGTGGACGGTAATCTATATTGCGCCAACTGCAAAGGTGGCGGAAATGATCAAGACCAGGCTAACGGAAGAAGGTTTTTTGGTTCAAAGCCGTCCTGTGAATCTTTCCAAACAGCAGTTTGAGATTTTGGTACCCTCCGGAGAGCTTGAGGAAGTACAGGAAGTGTTGAATTCGATATTGCACCCCTAGTTTCATCTGGGTTACATAGCGAAGCTTAGCGTACGGATCGGCGATGTGCTATTGCGGCGGCCATTCAAATTTACGGCTGGAGAGGTGTAGTTGTGTTTAAAGACTTATTTCAGAAAAAAAGGAAATACGCAACGATCCCATCGGAACGACTTGGGACAGCAGGGCAGCCTCAGGAAGGCGAACGCCCGAAACGGGAAATTCCGGAAGGTCTGATGAATAAGTGTGCTAAGTGCGGCACCATTCAATACAGCAAAGAGCTTGAGAAGAATCTGAAGGTGTGTCAGGAATGCGGACATCATATGCGCCTGAATGCGGTAGAACGGATTGCTATGACGCTGGATGAGACAGGCTTTGAAGAGTTTGACGCAGATATGATCTCGGTGGATCCGCTCAAGTTTCCGGGATATGCGGCCAAGCTGGAGCAGCAGAAGATGAAATCCGGTCTTCATGATGCGGTTATTACCGGTCAAGGCTCGATTCTCGGCCAGCCTGTTGTGGTGGCTGTGATGAGTTTTGATTTCTTCACGGGAAGCATGGGCTCCGTCGTCGGGGAAAAAATCACCCGAGCGATCGAGTTTGCGACGGACAAGCGTTTACCACTCATTATTTTCTCCACTTCCGGCGGTGCCCGGATGCAGGAGAGTATTCTCAGTTTGATGCAGATGGCCAAAACAAGCGCAGCCCTGTCCAGGTTTAACGAACTCGGCGGGCTTTATATTTCAGTGATAACGGATCCGACGACCGGCGGTGTATCCGCCAGCTTTGCGACGCTTGGCGATATCAATATTGCCGAGCCGGGAGCCGTATTCGGTTTTGCGGGCCGTATCGTTATTGAACAGACCATTCGCCAGAAGCTGCCGGATGACTTCCAGACAGCGGAGTTCAACTTGGCTCATGGTCAGCTTGACATGGTTATTCATCGGAAAGATATGCGCTCCATGCTTGGTAAGCTGCTGGAGATGCATACCGTGAAAGGGGGATTCTGATGTCAGGCGAATTGCCTTTTGAAATGCCACTTGCCGAAATGCGCAAGAAGATTGATGAACTGAAACAATTCGGACAGGAAAAAGGGATCGATTTCACGGATGAAATCGCCCGCCTGGAAGAACGATATAGTCGTTTGGAGGAAGAAATTTATTCTTCGATTTCGCCTTCCCAGAAAATGCATCTGGCCCGTCATCAGCAGCGACCGACTTCGCTTGATTTGATCCAGTTGATCTTTACGGATTTTATTGAGCTGCATGGAGATCGTCTCTACGGGGACGATCTTGCCATTGTCGGCGGCTTGGCCAAACTGGACGGTGTTCCCGTCACGGTGGTCGGTCAGCAGCGCGGTAAGGATACGAAGGATAATATCGCGCGTTTCTTCGGAAGTCCGCATCCGGAAGGCTTCCGTAAAGCTCTGCGACTTATGCAGCAGGCGAACAAGTTCAAGCGTCCCATTATCACATTTATTGATACAAAAGGCGCATATCCGGGTAATACAGCAGAAGAAAGAGGTCAGTCCGAGGCGATTGCCCGTAATCTACGGGAAATGTCGTCCCTTGGGGTGCCTATTGTTGTTGTGGTCATCGGCGAAGGTGGGAGCGGCGGTGCCCTTGCGATGGCTGTAGGCAATCGTGTGTTGATGCTTGAGCATGCCATTTATTCCGCCATTTCACCGAACGGCGCCGCATCCATTCTGTGGAAGGATGCATCCAAAGCGGACCAGGCTGCGGAAGCCATGAAGATCACCGCTAAGGACCTGCTTGAAATGGAAGTCATTGAGGAAATTATACCGGAGCCTAAGGGCGGTGCGCACCGCGACTATGAAGAGACGGCCGCCGCCATTCAAAGCGCACTGATCAGCCAGCTGAAAGAGCTATCCGTCATGGATGCCTGCGAGCTGAAGGAAGACCGGTACCGCAAGTTCCGCAAGATTGGCGAATTCGATTTTGCGAAGGCGGAACAGGAAGACGATTCTGTGAAAATCTGATGAGTATGTGACGATATGACAAAGTTCCTATACAAATTAGACTTTTTGTAGTAGATTTAGTTGTTGGAAAAAGAGATATAGAGAACCCTTTAATAAACGGAGGAAACCCAAATGCGCAAAACAAAAATTGTATGTACCATCGGTCCTTCCAGTGAATCGTTGGAAAACACCAAGAAGCTCATTATGGCCGGCATGAACGTGGCTCGTCTGAACTTCTCTCACGGCGACTTCGAGGAGCATGGCAACCGGATCAAGAACATCCGCCAAGCTTGTGAAGAGTTGAACAAAACGGTAGCGATCCTGCTTGACACCAAAGGACCGGAAATCCGTACAGGTAAACTTGAATTGGAACCGATTGAGCTTGTACAAGATGAATATATCACCCTTACTACCGAGGAAATCCTTGGTGATAAGAATCGTTTGTCCATTACTTATAAAGAGTTGCCGCAAGATGTTCAAGTCGGATCCACGATCTTGATCGATGACGGTTTGATCGGTCTGACCGTGGTGGAGATTCAAGGCTCCGAAATCAGATGCCGCATCGTCAATGGCGGAACCATTAAGAGCAAAAAAGGTGTAAACGTACCGGGAGTCGCGATTTCGCTCCCAGGGATTACGGAAAAAGACGCCAACGATATCGTTTTCGGGATCGAACAGGGCATCGATTTTGTTGCTGCTTCCTTCGTTCGTAAAGCAAGTGACGTGCTTGAAATTCGCGAATTGCTGAAGAAGCATAATGGCGAGCACATCCAAATCATCTCCAAAATCGAGAACCAGCAGGGCGTTGACAACCTGGATGAAATCCTCGAAGTATCCGATGGCTTGATGGTAGCCCGCGGCGACCTCGGTGTTGAGATTCCGGCTGAGGAAGTTCCATTGGTGCAAAAACGCATGATCGAAAAATGTAACCTGGCTGGCAAACCGGTCATTACGGCTACGCAAATGCTGGATTCCATGCAGCGCAACCCACGTCCTACCCGTGCGGAAGCAAGTGACGTTGCCAATGCGATTTTTGACGGTACCGATGCCATCATGCTGTCCGGCGAAACGGCTGCAGGTAAATATCCTGTAGAATCCGTTTTGACCATGTCCCGTATCGCAGAGAAAGCGGAATCCGCACTGAACTATCGTGAAATGTTCTTGAAACAGCGTATTGCTCAAGATACCAGCGTTACCGAAGCAATCAGCCAATCCGTTGCGATCTCGGCACTCGACCTGAATGCCAAAGCAATCATATCGTCCACGGAATCTGGTCAAACGGCTCGCATGGTATCCAAATACCGTCCAGAGGCTCCTATCGTCGCTGTCACGACTCAAGACAGAACGATGAGACGTTTGGCACTGACTTGGGGTGTAACGCCGGTTAAAGGCGAACAGGCTTCTTCTACGGACGAGATGTTTGATTACGCGCTGCAAGGCGGCGTGAAGTCCGGACTCGTTAAAGAAGGCGATCTTGTTGTGATTACAGCAGGCGTGCCGCTGGGCCGTTCCGGTTCGACCAACCTGCTGAAAGTGGATCAAATTCCACAACAGAAGTAATACAACAGTCAAGAATCCGTTGGATTCTGAATATAGCAGCATATGAGCAATGGACGATGATTCTGTCGACCATTGCTTTTTGCATAGATAAGGGGGTGATGTTGATGCCTAAGCCATCCGTGCCGACACTAAGCCGCTGGTTCTGGACGTCATTTCGGGTGCGTTATCAGGAAAGCGATCAAATGGGTGTCGTATACCATGCTAACTATTTAAACTGGTTCGAGATCGGGCGCACCCAAATGATCCGTGAAATGGGATTTACGTATCGTGGAATGGAAGAAGAAGGCGTCCTGCTCCCGGTGGTTGAACTTGATATCAAGTACCGCCAGCCTGCGCGGTATGATGATCTCGTAACGGTATTTACCAGAATGACTGATTTCTCCCCGCTTCGAATACACTATGAATATGAGGTCCGTTTGCTGAGCGAACAGGAGCAGGCAGATTTGGGGACGATGGATTTGTCTCCCGAATCCGGGCTGCCTGGTGCCTTGTTAACGGCAGGTGCGACCCGACATGTATGGCTGAATCGAGAGTGGAAGCCGGCCCGACTGGATAAATGCTCCCCAAAGCTGTATGATGCATTGAGGGACACCCTTTGGGGGAGGAAGGAGTAGCTTCATGTTCAAATGGTTGCTGGCAGCGATTATCTTCGTGCCTGCTATTGAAATATTCGGCTTCCAGATTGTTGCGGATCGCGTGGGTGGCATGAATACCTTGTTATTGACACTGCTGACCTCTGCGGTTGGCGTGGCCATGATGAGGTTCGAAGGTCGCAAAGCGATGGAAGATGCCAAGCAGAGAATGAACTCAGGCATGGTTCCGGGTGCTTCCATGGCTGATGGCCTATGTATATTTGCAGGTGGAGTACTACTTATTCTGCCGGGCTTTGTAACTGACATTATCGGATTTACGCTGATATTTCCGTTGACCCGCCCGCTGTATCGGATTTTGCTGTTGAAATGGATGAAGAAAAATATGAAAAACGGCAAGATTACGATCTTTCGCAGATAAAACAAACAGGATCACCCATAAGACCGGCCCCTTCGTGGGCCGGTCTATCTATGCATGGAGTACGAGAGAGAATCAGGGAGCACCACGGAAGTACTTCTATCAGTCCTGCGATAATCGGATCACTATTGCCCTATCATGAGTCAAACCTGTTCGTCTGACGGCTATCTGAACCTGCCTCCGATAATATAATTCCTTAGGTCCTTGAATACATGGGCCCGGTGGAACGCATCCAGGATGACAAGCGACACAGGACCTACAATCAATCCCAGAATGCCAAACAGCTTGAGCCCGACAAACATGCCCAGCAGGGCGGCGAGCGGGTCCAGTCCCACACTGCTGGCGAGCACCTTGGGCTCCATGATCTGCCTGACGATCAGGATGATGCTGTACAGGACGGTCAGTCCGATGCCGAGCGTCAGGTCGCCCGACATAAAGGCATACAGCGACCAGGGGATCAGGACGATGCCGACGCCAAGGTATGGGAGAAGATCCACCAAGCCGATCAGAAGTCCGATGGAGAAGGCGGAATCGACCCCGAGCGCATAAAGCGTGAGCATGACGATAAGGGCCGTGATGGAGATGAGGATCAATTGGGCCCTCGCGAATCCGAACAATGCTTTTTTCAGATCCGAGAAGATATAGATCATGGGTTTGCGAATGACGCCCGGTAGGATGCGGATAAGCGCGCGATTATGGCGCTCCCAGCTGTTGCTGAGAAAGAATGTTGACAGTAAAACAACAATCAGAATCGTGCCTAAGTTCGGCAAGTAATAAATAATTTGCAAAATTCCGTTAAAAATACTGGTAACTAAATCGGTCACGGCCGTGCCAATCGTTTGTGTCGTACGGGTAATATTTTGATTGATGGTATCGTGATAATTCGGGTTGTTCTGATAAAACCGGCTAATCTCATTGATGATATTCTGGAAGCTATCATTCTGCATCCAGGCCGTCAGCCATTCCATCCAGGTATCAATATGGAGATTGAAGGACTGTGACAGAATAATCAGTTCCTTGACCAGTCTGGTAACAGCCGCAGTAAGAATCAGTAGAGCCGCTCCGAAATACAACAGCAGGGACAACGTGACGGCGAGCCACCGCGGCAGCTTCAAACTCCGCTGAAGCAGGTGGACGCAAGGATTCATGGCATAGGCGATGATCCAGGCCAGAAGGAAGGGATAAAGCAGCGGCAGCAGTACATATATTAAATAGGCAATCACGAAGATGGAAGACAGCACCCACACTCCCCGGCCAAAACGCTTGAGCATCAATCGTTCCAAACAATCACACTCCTTTGCAGCACTTCAAGGACGAGCAGAGTCGCTCATTCTCTATACCTATGCAAGGAGTTTCAATATAAGGATAAAGAGTTGGAAAACGCTTGTCTTCATGATTCGACAATGAGAATTATCACAGGTATAATGGAATTGTAAGTGATTTCAAAAAAATGTTTATGGTGTCGATAAAACAATTTGATGCGGCGAATGTCGCTGCTCATGTTCACATATCAGACAAAATCCAGTATGATATGAGAAGGTTTATGACTAGGACCATAGCAATTTTTTTCGCGTTTTCTTTTTTATCCGACTTCATGAAAATGTTTTCATGAATGTCAAAATAGTTCAGTTTATCCCGATCATAAAGGAGAGATGTTGCATGACAGCTACCAAGGGTTTGGAAGGCATTGTAGCTACCACCTCCGCGATTAGTTCGATCGTCGATGGCGTTCTGACTTATCGTGGATATGATATTGACGATCTCGCAGAACATGCAAGTTTTGAAGAGGTAGCCTATCTGCTCTGGTTCGGAAAACTTCCGAATGCCGAAGAGCTTAAGGCCCTTCAACAAGATTTGAGCGACTATGCTGCCATTCCGGATGAGCTTATCCAGCAGATCAAATTGTATCCGAAGGATACCAATACGATGGCTGCGCTTCGCTCCGCTGTATCCGCGCTTGCTCTGTATGACGCCGAAGGCGACGATATGAGCCGTGAAGCGAACGAAAAGAAAGCGGTTAAACTTCAAGCTCAGCTTCCGACGATCATCGCTGCCATCGCCCGTGTTCGTCAGGGTAAAGAGCCGGTCGCTCCGAAAGCCGGCGTCTCCATCTCGGAGAATTTCTTGTATATGCTCAGAGGCGAAGATCCTGATCAGACTTCGATCAAAGCTCTGGACCAGGCACTGGTATTGCATGCGGATCACGAGCTTAACGCATCCACGTTTGCTGCCCGTGTAACCGTAGCCACGCTGTCCGACATATATTCCGGCGTAACTTCCGCCATTGGTGCGCTGAAAGGTCCTCTGCACGGCGGTGCGAATGAAGCCGTCATGAAGATGCTGAACGAAGTCGGTTCGATTGATCGGGCTCAGGCTTACATTCAGGAGAAGCTGGACAACCGTGAAAAAATTATGGGCTTTGGACACCGCGTTTACAAAAACGGCGACCCGCGCGCGAAGCATCTGCAAAAAATGTCGCGTGAGCTTGGTGAAATGAAAGGCGACACTACGCTGTACGACATGTCGGTACTGATCGACGAAACGGTTACCAACCAAAAAGGGCTGAAGCCGAACGTTGATTTCTATTCCGCATCGGTCTATACGCAGCTCGGTATCGAGCAGGAATTGTTCACGCCGATTTTTGCCATCAGCCGTGTATCCGGATGGACTGCGCACATCCTTGAGCAGTATGAAGGCAACCGTATTATCCGCCCGCGCGCAGAGTATACAGGTATGACCGACCAAAAATATGTGCCGATAGAACTTCGCTAAGTGGCTGGCAATCATGTACAATAGGCTAGAGAACCGCTCAAACGTGAGTGAATCGCGGGTGGCGGGTTTCTCTGTGCCTATTCTGGTGGAATTTTTGGAATAGTTAGAGACAAGAACCATATTCAAAGGAGGAACTCATACTCATGAAATTGGAAAAATTCGCACTACCAACTGAAGGCGAGAAAATTACGATTGATAACGGAACTCTGCAGGTGCCTAACAACCCTGTCATTCCTTTTATTGAAGGTGATGGTACTGGCCGTGACATTTGGAGAGCTTCCAAACGCGTCCTTGATGCAGCAGTAGAAAAAGCATACAACGGTTCCAAGAAAATTGCCTGGTATGAAGTATTTGCCGGTGAGAAGGCATACAATACATACGGTGAATGGCTCCCGAACGATACGCTTGAAGCGATTCGCGAGTATATCGTTGCGATTAAAGGGCCTCTTACAACGCCTATCGGCGGCGGTATCCGTTCCCTGAACGTTGCCCTTCGTCAAGAGTTGGACCTGTACACTTGCCTGCGTCCTGTTCGTTACTTCGACGGCGTACCATCTCCGGTAAAACGCCCTGAACTGGTAGACATGGTTATTTTCCGTGAGAACACGGAAGACATCTACGCAGGTATTGAGTATAAAGAAGGCTCCGAAGAAGTGAAGAAAGTGATCAAGTTCCTTCAAGACGAGATGGGAGCCAACAAAATCCGCTTCCCGGAAACGTCCGGTATCGGCATCAAGCCTGTATCCTCCGAAGGTTCCAAGCGTCTTGTACGTGCAGCGGTTGAATACGCAATCAAGCATGGCCGCAAATCGGTGACATTGGTTCACAAAGGCAACATCATGAAATTTACAGAAGGCGCCTTCAAAAACTGGGGTTACGAAGTGGCTGAAGCTGAATTCGGCGATAAAGTGTTCACTTGGGCTCAATACGATATCATCAAGGATAAAGACGGCGTAGATGCAGCTAATGCTGCTCAAAAAGCAGCTGAAGAAGCTGGCAAAATCATCGTTAAAGATGCGATTGCTGACATCGCGCTGCAGCAAGTTCTGACTCGTCCAACCGACTTCGATGTCATTGCGACATTGAACCTGAACGGTGACTACCTGTCTGACGCGCTGGCTGCACAAGTTGGCGGTATCGGTATCGCTCCAGGGGCTAACATCAACTATGTAACTGGACATGCGATTTTCGAAGCGACTCATGGTACAGCTCCGAAATATGCAGACAAAGACGTAGTAAACCCTGGTTCCGTTATCCTCTCCGGCGTAATGCTGCTTGAGCACCTCGGATGGCAGGAAGCCGCTGACCTGATCTACAAAGGGATGGAAACATCGATCAACAACAAAACTGTGACGTATGACTTTGCCCGCCTGATGGAAGGCGCTACCGAAGTGAAATGCTCCCAGTTCGCAGACGAAATCATTAAAAACCTGTAAGGAGGAGATTCATCGTGGCAATTACTCGTAAAAAGATTACGGTAGTAGGTGCTGGCTTTACAGGTGCGACTACCGCCCTGATGCTTGCTCAAAAAGAATTGGGTGACGTGGTGCTGCTGGATATCCCGCAGCTCGAGAACCCAACGAAAGGTAAAGCGCTGGATATGCTCGAAGCAAGTCCCGTTCAAGGATTTGACAGCAACATAGTTGGTACATCCAACTATGAGGATGCAGCTAATTCCGATATCGTAATCATTACAGCAGGTGTAGCCCGCAAGCCGGGCATGAGCCGCGATGACCTCGTTAATACCAATGCAGGGATCGTGAAATCCGTATGTGAGAACGTGAAGAGTCACGCACCGAACGCCACGGTGATCATCTTGAGCAACCCGGTCGATGCCATGACTTACGTGGCATATAACACGCTCGGATTTCCCAAGAACCGCGTAATCGGCCAATCTGGCGTACTGGATACGGCTCGCTATTGCACTTTCATCGCGCAAGAGCTGAACGTATCGGTTGAGGATGTCCGCGGATTCGTACTTGGCGGCCATGGTGATGACATGGTTCCGCTCGTTCGCTACTCCAGTGTTGGCGGCATTCCGATCGACACGCTGATTCCGGCTGAGCGCATTGAAGCCATTGTGCAGCGTACCCGGGTTGGCGGCGGCGAAATTGTGAACCTGCTGGGTAACGGTAGTGCATACTATGCGCCGGCTGCGTCCCTGGTACAAATGACGGAAGCGATTCTGAAGGACAAGAAACGGATCATTCCGATTATTGCTCTGCTGGAGGGCGAGTATGGCTATGACAATCTGTTCATGGGCGTACCGGCAATTCTCGGCGGAGACGGCATCGAGCGAATTTTCGAGCTTGAGCTGACGGCCGAAGAGAAAGCTGCTCTCGATAAGTCTGCGGAATCCGTACGTAATGTAACCGCGGTCGTGACCCTGTAATTGAATCAGGATTCACAAAATCGTCTAATAATGCAATCCCGTCCCGTGATTCGGGGCGGGATTGCTTTTCTTTGGAGGATCTCTCCAGTATAATAAGAGACGATGAACTTGATGTAACAAAAATCACACTAACGACTTTGGAGGAATTGTTTATGTGGAACGTAACATTTTTTCTGCATATGGTCGGTACGGCGGCGCTAGGATTTTACTTGATTCTGCCGTTTGTTGTTGGCGGTATTCAGAAGTTGTCCCTCGGCGCACAAGAAGGAGCCGTTAATACGATTCGTGTAGCGAACCGGTTTGCTCAGTACGGCTTGGTTATTCAGTTGTTGACTGGCGGATACATGATGTCCCAAGGCGAGTATTCGGTTCCTTGGATGATCATTGTAACGGTATTGCTGCTGGCGATGTTTGCTATTGGAGGCATCATGAGCAAGCCATTGAAGAATGCGCTTGCAGGAATCCGCGAGAAGCGTGAAGTGAAGGAAGAAACAAGCAAGTTGGGTACGCTTAGCGCACTCCTCTCCTTGCTGCTCCTGGTTATGATCTTCTTCATGGTATTCAACCATATCATCTAAGAACAGCTACATACGAAAGAGAAGCCGTCCGTTTATCGGGCGGCTTTTTTTGATATTATTGCATTCATATAAATTACCGGCGTCCCCCGCAAAGGATCTGAATGGACTTCGGAGCAATGCCCCACTTTGTGGGGGGAATTTATTGGGAGAGAAGGGCTTTACTTACGTTTGATCCCGTTCAATCTGGGTAAAAACAATAGCGAAGGGCTTTGTATGAGTATAAAGAGGCGTGTCGTACGCATCCTATGAGTGGTAGTTTGAGATACTGACCCGAAAGGAGAAATGTTCATATGCCACAAGATCAACAGAAACAAACCTTGCCGCCCCAGCATCAGGATCACAGACCCGGAACGGAATCGGAGATGAGTCCGAAGCCGGAGTTTGAGAGCAGTGCTTACAAAGCAGCCGGTAAGTTGAAGGGAAAGGTTGCACTGATTACCGGAGGTGACAGCGGTATTGGCCGTGCGGTAGCGGTCCACTATGCCAAGGAAGGCGCGGACGTATCTATTGTGTACCTGAATGAGCATAAGGATGCGGAAGAGACCAAGCGTCAGGTGGAGCAGGAAGGCCGTAAATGCTTGCTGATCGCCGGTGACGTCGGCGACGATGCGTTTTGCCGCGATGCGGTTACCGAAACCGTGGAGAAGCTCGGAAAGCTCGATATTCTCGTTAACAATGCAGCCGAACAGCATCCGCAGAAGAAGATTGAGGATATTACCAAAGAACAATTGGAGCGGACGTTCCGTACGAATATTTTCGGTATGTTCTATCTGACACAGGCGGCAATGCCGCATCTGTCGAAAGGAAGCTCGATTATTAATACAACCTCCATCACGGCTTACCGGGGAAGTCCGCAGCTGCTGGATTACGCATCAACCAAGGGGGCCATCGTTGCCTTTACGCGCTCATTATCGATGAACGTAGTCGGGCAAGGGATCCGGGTGAACGCCGTTGCGCCGGGACCGATCTGGACGCCGCTGATTCCTTCGACGTTCCCGCCGGATCAGGTAGCCGAGTTTGGGGCGACCCAGCCGATGAAACGTCCAGGTCAACCGGAAGAGCTAGCTCCTGCCTATGTATATCTGGCCTCGACGGACTCCTCCTACGTGAGCGGTCAAGTCATTCACGTGAATGGCGGCGAAGTGATTAACGGTTAAGGTGTTTGTTTCACTTATGTTGTGAAGACATACTCAATGAATAAAATAGAGCGGACATCCGGGGCTCCAGCCCGGATGTCCGCTATTTTATCATAGGTGAATTTGGAGAGATTACGGAGCTTACGGAGAATCAGATGGTTCTAAAACCGTTTGGAAGTGTACCGGTATCGCGGATCGCCCGGATTTGAGCCAGCGTCAAACGACGGTTGGAGCTGATAATGGATTCCGGCTCTTCGCCACGAATAATATCATCAAGATCGGCGATGTTGGTGTTGCCGCGGAATACTCTGAATCTGCCCCTGAAATTCGTTTCCGAGAACAGGACCAGGGTTGCATTGGGGTTGGTGGAGAAGAATCTCAAGCTTTCAATGTCACCGAAAGTTCTCTCGAGATTGCGGATACCTACATTTCCACGTACGACAAATCGGCGTCCTCTGTAAAACTCGTTTCTAAACAGGGCAAGTCTTGGAAAGACAACTTGGGAGATTGAGGCTTTCGTCATAACTATCACCTCCTTTCCTTAACCAATATATGTGAGATTCATAGATTGGTATGGTTGATGCGACGGGGAAAATCAACACATTTTCTCTACTCTTTCATTTTTTGAAGTAAACCCTTTCATGTGCGAAATGATATGATATGATAACAATATTGGCAGTTTATAATGATTCTTTTTTACCATCATGTTTGGGTTATGAGAGAGAGGAGTTTACTAACGTTATGAAGTCATTTGAAGAGAGCATGTATCGACTGATTGTAGAAACCTCCACGAATTTGCCTGGAGATGTGCGAAGAGCAGTCAACCGTGGGCGAGCGTCTGAGGATGCGGCAACGCGAGCGGGGCTGGCACTGGCAACAATCGCTCAAAATATTGAGATGGCCGAGCAGGAAGTATCGCCGATCTGCCAGGATACCGGCATGCCAACATTCATCGTACATACACCGGTGGGTGCGAACCAAATCGAGATGAAAAAGGCGATTTACTCTGCAGTGATTCGCGCCACGAAGGATGGCAAGCTGCGCCCTAACTCAGTGGATTCGTTGACTGGCGCTAACAGCGGGGATAATCTCGGTCCTGGCACGCCCGTCATCCATTTCGAGCAATGGGAGCAGGATAAGGTGGACGTCCGTCTCATCCTGAAAGGGGGCGGCTGCGAGAACAAAAATATCCAGTACAGTCTTCCTGCAGACCTTGAAGGATTGGGGAAAGCAGGCCGCGATCTTGACGGGATCCGCAAATGCATTATGCATGCCGTGTATCAAGCTCAAGGTCAGGGCTGCAGCGCTGGATTTATCGGCGTAGGCATCGGAGGCGACCGGACGACCGGTTATGAGCTTGCGAAGCATCAGCTGTTCCGTCATGTGGAAGATGTGAACCCGAATGAAGATTTGGCGAAGCTCGAAGATTACATATTGGAAAATGCAAATAAGCTGGGGATCGGGACAATGGGCTTTGGCGGAGAAGTCACGCTGCTCGGCTGCAAGATCGGTGCGATGAACCGTTTGCCGGCAAGCTTTTTTGTATCGGTTGCTTATAACTGCTGGGCATTCCGCCGTCAGGGCGTATTGATTGAGCCGGAAACCGGGGAGATCACGGACTGGCTGTATGAAGCGGGCAGCGAGGTGCAGATGAACGCAAATTCCGAAACGGCTGTGTCCCAAGCAGAAGACGCCGGTCCAAGTGATTCCAAGGGCCGCGAAGTGGTGCTGCAGACCCCGATCAGCGAGGAGCAAATTCGTTCTCTGCGCGTTGGGGACGTGGTGGTTATCCGAGGCGAGATGCATACCGGACGGGATGCGCTTCATAAATATCTGATGGATCACGATGCTCCTATCGATCTGAACGGATCTGTGATTTATCACTGCGGTCCGGTTATGATGCAGGATGAAGAGGGATGGCATGTCAAGGCGGCAGGCCCGACAACCAGCATTCGCGAGGAGCCGTACCAGGGCGATATTTTGAAAAAATTCGGCATTCGCGCGGTCATCGGAAAAGGCGGCATGGGTTCGAAGACGCTGCAAGCCCTGCAGGAGCATGGCGGCGTGTATTTGAATGCAATCGGCGGGGCCGCTCAGTATTACGCAAGATGCATCAAAAAAGTAAACGGCGTGGATTTCATGGAGTTTGGCATTCCGGAAGCGATGTGGCATTTGGAGGTTGATGGCTTTGCCGCTATCGTCACGATGGATTCACACGGAAATAGCCTGCATGCCGATGTGAGCAAGGATTCGGCAGAGAAGCTGGCCATGTTTAAAGAGCCGGTGTACTCCTAATCCAGAGCATCTGAAGAAGCATCGATTGGCCATTATGTGCCGGTCGATGTTTTTTTGTTGAGCAGGGGAGGTGGGCCCTTATTTCGAATTTTCGTTGCGGTTTTCGCACACTCCGGTTTATGATGAAAGTCAAATACGTCAATTCAGACATGGGAGGAAACAGGTGAGAAGTTTTGGACTAGCCTTTGCATCTTGGTTTGAAAAGTACACCTTTCTCTTGATTCCCGGCTCGCTGGTGCTTGGCTGGCTGCTCTCGGATGTCTTGCTGGACTTTGTTCACTGGATTCCTTATCTATTCGGTTATATTACACTGGTTATGGCGCTTGGCTGTGGGATCCGTCATCTGCAAGGGGTTCTAAAACGCCCCTTTGCCGTTATGTTGACGCTGTTTCTTGCCCATGCGGCCGCACCGGTGCTTGCTTATGGACTGGGCTCGGCTGTGTTTGGTGCGCACTCGGATTATACGATCGGCTTGCTGCTGTTCGCGATCATTCCGCTGGGGATATCCTCGGTGATGTGGGTCGGGAGCTCCGGCGGCAGCGTTCCGTTCATCTTAGCGGTGGTCGTGCTGGATACCATACTCAGTCCACTAGTCGTACCGGCCTTGATGGATATGTTTATCGGGGATGCTTTGGTTACCTGGAATGCGTCTGAGCTGATTCTCGATTTGCTAACCATGGTGGTATTGCCCACTGTGATCGGGGTGATGCTGTATGAAGGCTCCAAAGGACGGATTAAGGACTGGTCGGCTCCCGTTGCCCAGCCGATCTCGAAGGTGTTTTTTATGCTCGTGGTTATGCTGAATGCAGCTGCCATCGCTCCCCATGCAGCAGGCATGAAGGAGGAGATGCTGGTGGTTATCCCGGTTGTTTTCACGTTGATTGTGATCTGTTATTTGCTTGGTTATTTTGGCTCGTATGCGATGCCGGGACCGACACGGGAAATGCAAATTACATTTACATATGCGTCCGGAATGCGTAATATATCACTCGGGATGGTGCTAGCTACAACGTATTTCTCACCCCAGGCTTCCATCCCGGTGGTGCTTGGCATTATGTTCCAGCAGCCAGCGGCGACCATCATTCATGCGTTATTCCACCGAAGACGCACACGAGCAGTAAGTTATCCAAAATGATCACGCGGCAGAAAGAGGAGAGACCATGAGGCAGTATCGCAATCGTTTGACTCTGATTATGCTTACTTTAATTGGGTTATCTATGCTCGCGGCAGGACTGGCTATGGTGACGGTATTCAAGCAGTCCCATGTTCAGCTGCTGGAGGACAATATGGTCCGGGAGATTCGGCTTCTGCAGACGATGATGGAGTTTCCGGATGCGGACAGCGCGGATGCTATCACGTATTATACCAACAGATCCATGCAGCTTGAGGAGCTGTCCGAGTCGAGAGTGACGTTTATATTGAAGGATGGCAAGGTCATCGGGGATTCGGAAAGTGATCCGTTAACTATGGATAACCACGCTTATCGCGAAGAGATGCTTCAGGCGGTTAAAGAAGGCCGCGGGAGTACCATTCGCCGGAGCGATACGCTTGAGCAGGACATGCTCTACGTTGCTCTTCCGGTCAAGGCCGGAGAGAATTTCGACGGATTCGTCAGATTGTCGGTTAGCCTGAAAGCAGTGGACCAGGGAGTCAGGCAAGGCTGGGCCGTCATGGGGATTGGCCTGCTGGTGCTGTTCCTGATTGCTGCCCTAGTGAGTTATCGTGTCGCTAAAGGCTTGACGTCACCGCTAGAGAAAATCACGCGCGTTGCCAGACGGATATCGAGCCTTGAATATGATGCGAGGGTGAAGATTCACCGTAAGGACGAGATCGGTCAATTGGCGCAAGCGATTAACGGAATGGCCGACAGCCTGCAGACCCAACTGCGGACGATACGGGATAATGAGGATTTGCTGCAAAGCGTTCTAAACAATATGACAGGCGGTATCGTCATGGTGAACGGAGCAGGTCAGATTATTCTTGTGAACCGGGCTGCCGAGCGAATGCTCGGCATTAATGCCGAAGTGATAACAGGCAAATCGTACCGTGAGCTCAAGCAGCATTATGAATTGACCAAACTGATGGAGCAAGGCTTGGAGAGCAAGGAAGGCTTCCATGAAGAGCGCAACATTTATTATCCGGTGGAATCGATCATCCGCCTGGATGGGGTTGCGATGATGCAGGAGGAAGAGCAGGAGTCATATAGAGGCATGCTGTTCCTCCTGCAGGATGTAAGTGATATCCGCAGACTGGAACGCATGCGGAGCGAATTCGTAGCCAACGTGTCTCACGAGCTGAAGACTCCGCTCGCTGCGGTTAAAGGGTTTGCCGAAACGCTGCTTGGTGGCGGGGTTACCGATGAGAAGACATCGCGTTCCTTCCTTCAGATTATTTATGACGAGTCCGAGCGGCTGAACCGGCTGATCGGTGACATTCTAGAGCTGTCCAAGATCGAATCCAAGCGGATTCAGATGGATTATTCGCCGATTCATCTGTCGGCGTTCTTTGATACGATATCCGAAATGATGCGCACGGTCGCAGAGAAGAAGCGGATCAGCCTGGAGCTCGACATTCCGGAAGAGCTGTTTATGGAGGGAGACGAGGACAAGCTCCGCCAGATATTTATGAATCTGCTCTCGAACGCGATCAGTTACACGCAAGAAGGCGGACGAGTAAAATTAACGGCTCTTGAAAAGCATAGTCATGGGAACGCCGAGGATATTGTGGAATTCATCGTTAAGGATTCCGGGATTGGCATTCCGAAGAAAGATCTTCCCCGTATATTTGAACGATTCTATCGGGTGGATAAAGCGCGTTCGCGCGGATCAGGCGGAACGGGGCTTGGACTATCGATCGTGAAGCATCTGGTAGATCTTCATCACGGAACCATCAAGGTGGAGAGCGAGCTCGGAATCGGCAGCTCCTTCATTATTGAGCTTCCGATATTGCAGGAAACCCAGGAGACAGGGAGTTAACACTCCGTTAACATTCTGTTGATATACTTGCATAAGCAGTCCAATTATCAAGATAAGGGCGGGGGTAACATTGACGCAACGCATGCTGGTTATCGAAGATGAGCCGACACTTTCGCGGCTGTTGTCTTACAATCTGACGCAGGAAGGTTTTCAAGTCGAGGTAGAGGAACACGGTACCGCAGGTTACGAGAAAGCGTCGCATCATGAATATGATCTGATCCTGCTGGATGTCATGCTGCCTGGCATGAACGGCTTTCAGATTTTAGAGAAGCTTCGCAGTAACGGAATTACCACGCCGATCATCATTCTGACCGCGAAGAACGCCGAGGAAGAAGTTGTTCAAGGTTTGAAGATGGGGGCGGATGACTATATTACCAAGCCATTTGGCGTATCTGAGCTGCTGGCCCGCGTATCGGCCGTTATGCGCCGGGTTTCCGGTCACGCCGATGAAGTGAAGACGACTGATAATCAAGGAAATGTCATCTCACTTGGACAACTGGAAATCTATCCTGAGAAATACGAGGTTCGTCTTGGCGGTCAGAGCATTAATCTTAGGCCGAAAGAATTTGAAGTGCTGCTCTATCTGGCCAAAAAACCGGGCGTTGTGTTAACAAGGGATGATCTGATGAACGTGGTCTGGGGCTTCGATTATATCGGCGGGCAGCGAACCGTGGACGTTCATGTGAGTTCCCTGCGCAAGAAGCTTGAGCTTGATCCTGAATCTGTACACATTGACTCCATTCGCGGGGTTGGTTATAAACTTGTAGTAAATCCGAAAAAAGGCTCCCATCATTCCGTTTGAAATGATGAGGAGTCTTTTTTTTGGGTCTTTGGTCAGATCCTGACGTGTCTAATGTCTCATATCCCCGCGATTATCCTTCCGTAGTTTACGTTCCCTTAATCATTCGAGTATATTCCCATAATACTTGTTCGGTAAGATGCGTCTAAAGGACCAGATGAAGAAGGGGTGAAGGCGCATGACACTGCTTCAAACCAAACCAAATCAGACAGAGAGAATGAAGATGGAGGTAGAGCCGGAACTTGATGGACAAGTAGCAAACGAGCCTGAAGCAGGCGCATTATATCGGCAATACATAAGAAGGGTCCCTGTTATAGGAAAGACTGAATCCTGCCTTGATGTGTTGAATGTTTTTGCGAAGGACCCGCGTATTCCGTGTGTTATTTATTGCGATGAGGCAGACACACCAGCAGGACTGATCATGCGGGATGTGTTTTACCAGCGAATGATGGGCAGGTTTGCCGTTGACCTGTATTATTCCAAGCCCGCCTTCCAGTTTGCGGACCATCAACCGATGCGTGTCGATATATCCGAGAAGGTCGGAACGCTGCTGGAATTGTCCCTACAGCGCCCGGATTCAAAATTCTATGATTGTGTCCTGATCACGGATTCAAACCAACTGCAAGGTGTGCTTACCGTCCGGGATCTGATGAGTCTGTCCAGCGGACTCCAAGCGGAGGCGGAAGAGAAGCGGGAACTGATCCTGCAGGAAAGCTACCGGCATACCCGGAACATTCAATCCTCATTAACCGACGTCCGAACGGCAGCAGCGAGAACGAACTCGGAATGTATACGGATGAGGGAGTGGTCTCAAACCGGGAAGGAGAAACTGGATCTTGTCCGAACCTCGTACCTTGGCCTTGTGGAGGATATGACGAAGCGTGAAGGCCAGGCCTCCGAGCTCGCGGCGGATGCCAGCCGCATTTTTTCCATAACCGGCATGATTACCGAGCTTGCGAACCAAAGCAGTCTGCTGGCAATGAATGCCTCGATTGAAGCCGCACATGCCGGCGAGCATGGGCGGGGATTTCAAGTGGTTGCGGCAGAGGTACAATCGCTGGCTAAACAAACACGCAAGCTCTCAGGGGATATATCGCAGCTGCTGGAGCAAATCCAGCGGCTGGCAGCAGATACAGCCAAGGGGGCCGTATCATCGCTGAAGGAAATTCAATCCTGCGAGGGGTATGTAACGGAAGGTGCCCAGATGTTTAATGAAATGGACAACGCCGTTCAAGAGGTCGAGAAATCCGGGAGCCAGGTTTATCAACTGGCCGAGGAAACCGTTAGGCGTGTGGAGCGGGTTAAGGATGAGCTTGCTGGAATGAACACCGGCGAATCTTCGATCAAGGAAGAAAGATCGAATGTATAACTCTACTTTATTAAAATATTTTACACTGCGTTTACATTTCTAAGAAACTGCTATTACATTCCGGGATTATTATCAATATTGTAAGCAGGAAGTAGAGACAACAACCATTTTGAAGGAGTGGATTCGTTTGTTTAGAAGAAGGGGTCGTAAACCAGCAGGTATTCTCGTATTGGTGTTAATGCTGAGCACACTTTTGGCAGCATGCGGAGGAGGAACTTCCGGCGGTGCTTCAGGAGAAAATAAAGAGAATGGTTCAGCACAGCAAACAGAGGAAAATACCTCAACAGCTTTGACAGGAACAATTGAAATTGATGGTTCAAGTACACTGCATCCATTAACCGAAGCGGTTGCTGAAGAGTTTGGTGCAGCTAACCCTGATGTCCGTATTCCAATCGGAACAGGCGGAACAGGCGCTGGCTTCAAACGTTTTAACAACAGCGAGATCGCAGTATCCAATGCTTCCCGTCCAATTAAAGACAGTGAAGCTGAGGAAGCAAAAGCCAATGGCATTACCTATCATGAGGTTCTGGTAGCTTATGACGGACTGTCCGTCGTTGTTAATCCAAGCAATGAATTCGTAGATAAATTGACCGTAGATGAGCTCAAGAAAATTTACGAGCCAAACAGCACCGTAAAAACATGGGCTGACGTTCGTGAAGGATGGCCGGCAGAGGAAATCAAGATTTACTCGCCAGGTACTGACCACGGTACATTTGATTACTTCACAGAAGCAATTAACGGTGAAGCACAAGCAAGCAGAAACGATAGCCAAATTACGTTCAGTGCTGATACAAACGCAGTCGTACAAGGGGTAGCTGGTGACAAGAACTCCATCGGATACTTCGGATTCTCCTTCTATGAAGAGAACCAAGACAAGTTGAAGCTGGTTCCGATTGATAACGGTACGGCTACAGTAGCTCCAAGCATGGAAACGATCAAGGATAACAGCTATGCTCCATTGTCCCGTCCGCTGCTGCTCTATGTTAACGATAAAGAGCTTGAGCGTCCAGAAGTGAGTGCATTCATGAACTTCTACCTTGAGAATGCCGCTAGTCTTGCTGGCGAAGTCGGATTCGTACCGCTTCAAGATGAACAGTACAAAGCAGAAAAAGACAAGTTGGCAAAATAATTAAAGACTAGATGCCCGGAGGGAATCCTCCGGGTGACCCATAGAAAGGGAAGAGGAGAATGAACAAAACTTCACCCGTGGCGGTAAACACAAAAAGCATGACATTCCGTCGAAGCAAAACACGCATCTCAGACAAAATCATTCCAATCTTACTCGGCTTGTGTGCCCTGCTTTCGGTGTTTACTACCATCGGTATTGTATATACGCTTCTGCAGGAATCCGTGATCTTCTTCAAGGAAGTACCGGTATGGTCCTTTCTGACTGGAACGACATGGAGTCCGATTCTCCCTCCAAAAGAATTCGGCGTGCTGCCCCTGCTGGGCGGCACATTGCTGATTACAGGCATTGCGATTCTATTCGCAGTGCCTATCGGCTTGGCATGCGCTATTTATCTCAATGAATACGCTCCTGCCCGGGTTCGGGGGGTTGTAAAGCCAGTGCTTGAAGTATTGGCTGGTGTACCAACGATTGTTTATGGATATTTTGCGCTTGAAACGGTAACGCCATTCCTTCAAAAGATTTTTCCCAACATGGGTATATTCAATGCTCTTAGCGCGGGTATCGTGGTAGGGATCATGGTCCTGCCGATGATTTCATCTTTAAGTGAAGACGCGATGCGTGCGGTACCCAAGAGTCTTCGTCACGGTGCCTACGCGCTCGGTGCTACCCGATTTGAGGTTGCACTGAAAATTGTGCTGCCTGCCGCTCTGTCGGGGGTCGTGTCGTCCTTCGTATTGGCATTCTCGCGTGCGATTGGCGAGACGATGATCGTAACGGTGGCTGCTGGTGCTACGCCGCAGCTGACGCTGAATCCGCTGGAAAGCATCCAGACCATGACTTCTTATATCGTTCAGGTAAGTATGGGTGATGTTCCGCGCGGAACGATTGAATACGGCACGATTTTTGCGGTAGGTCTGACCTTGTTTGTCATCACCTTCTTGCTTAATATATTGGCGCAGTGGGTCGCTCGCCGCTTCAGGGAGGAATACTAGATGGAACAATTGAATCTGGGAGATAGCAAAGGAATCAACCGGAGACGCCGTAGTGACCAGACGCTGCACATTATATTCCTGGCTTGTACCAGTATCGGTATTCTTGCCTTGATGGCTTTGATTGTTACGATTGTGACGGATGGTATTTTCAGACTATCGCCTGATCTGTTCACCAACTATCCGTCACGTATCGCGGATAAAGCAGGACTGAAATCGCCGATTGTCGGCACGATTTACTTGCTTCTGCTCATGGCTCCGCTGTCCTTCATATTAGGCGTTGGCGCAGCGATCTTTCTTGAAGAGTATGCGGGCCGCAGCCGCTGGGTTCGGCTGATTCAGCTGAATATCAGTACGCTTGCAGGGGTTCCTTCTATTATATATGGTATCCTGGGGCTCGCTATTTTCGTACGTGGGATGAATCTGGGCCGCAGTCTGCTCTCCGGGGTATTAACGATGACGCTGCTGGTGCTGCCAATTATTATCGTTGCCGCTCAGGAGGCGCTTCGCGCCGTGCCTAAGAACCGGCGCGATGCTTCTTATGCGCTGGGCGCAACGAAATGGCAAACGGTATCCAGCGCTGTGCTCCCTTCAGCGATTCCAGGAATCATGACCGGGGTTATCCTAGCCTTGTCTCGTGCGATTGGCGAAACCGCACCGCTGATCATGATCGGTGCCTTAACGTACGTGGCCTTCTTGCCGGAAAATCTGCTCGATTCGTTTACTGTCATGCCGATCCAGATCTTTAACTGGATATCAAGACCAAGTGAGGCTTTCCACGAGCTGGCGGCTTCGGGTATTATTCTGTTGCTCATCATGCTGTTCATCATGAACATCATCGCCGTGTGGATCCGGAACAAGTATTCGAAGAACATCTAAGAGACGCTTAAGCAGATCTAATCGTGAAAAAGGAGACATGAATAAGATATGGAATCCATCATACAGATTAAGAAATTAAACCTTTACTATGATACGTATCATGCGCTTAAAAACGTGGATCTGGACATTCCGGAAAAAACGGTGACGGCGTTCATCGGTCCGTCGGGCTGCGGTAAATCCACGCTGCTGCGTACGCTGAATCGGATGAATGACATGATTCCTTCCACCCGGATTGAAGGCAGCGTGCAAATCGGCGGGACGGAAATCTACAGCGAGGAAGTCCACGTTGAAGCCCTGCGCAAGCAGGTAGGGATGGTGTTCCAGCAGCCGAATCCGTTTCCTAAATCGATTTATGATAATATCGCCTACGGTCCGCGACTCCACGGTATCCGCAGTAAAGCGGAGCTTGACCAAATTGTGGAACAGAGTTTGAAGCAGGCCGTGCTGTGGGATGAAGTCAAGGATTATCTCAAGCGGTCCGCGCTGAGCTTGTCCGGGGGCCAACAGCAGCGTCTGTGCATTGCCCGGGCACTTGCTGTACAGCCGGATATTCTGCTTATGGACGAAGCTACTTCCGCGCTGGACCCGATTTCGACCCTGAAAATCGAAGAGTTGGTACAAGAGCTGAAGAGCAAATACACCATCGTTATGGTAACGCACAATATGCATCAGGCCGCCCGCGTATCCGGGCAGACGGTATTTTTCCTGAATGGCGAAGTGGTTGAATCTGCAAGCACCGATACGCTGTTCTCGACGCCGTCGGATGCACGTACCGAGGACTATATCTCGGGTCGATTTGGTTAACCCACACTCATATGATCTTTCTTAAAAGTAGATAGGAGGAACATCACACATGATCCGGAGAATTGAGTTTGATCAGCAGCTTAATGAGCTGAAAACCTTGCTGCAGGATATGGGCAAGCATATGGAGGAGGCACTGGCGAGCAGTGTAGAGTCTCTCCAGACCCTGGATGCGGAGAAAGCGCAGGCGGTTATCAAGAACGATGTACAGTTAAACACAATGGAAGAGCAGATCATGGAGATCGGCTCCCGCTTGATCGTAACCCAGCAGCCTGTGGCGAAGGATTTGCGACGGATATTGGTTGCTTTCCGGATTGCCAGCGATTTGGAGCGGATGGGCGACTTGGCTCGTGATGTCGCTAAAGTCACGATCCGTCTGCAAGGCCAGAAGCTGATCAAGCCCTTAGTGGATCTTCCGCGGATGTCGGATTTGGTGCGTGCGATGGTCTCGGAATCCATCGAATCCTATCTGATGGAAAACACGGATCTGGCTTATAAAATGGCCCAGGATGACGATCAGGTCGATCATTTGTACAGCGTCATTCTGCAGGACCTGTATTCGCATCTGACCTCCGATCCGGACTCGGCCAATCAAGCGATGCTGCTGATCATGGTGGGCCGTTACATTGAACGGATCGCCGACCATGCCACGAACATTGGCGAGAGCACCGTGTACCTCGTAACAGGTCACCGTCCCGACCTCAATCAATAGCATCATGACAGTCTAACGCTGGCGAAAGCTGGCGTTTTTTTGCGAGAATTTAGAAAACTCCAGCGAAGCGGAACAATTCTTTAATCGCATTTATATATTTGGGGTCCCGCAAAGTATTTGGAATAAGCATCGAAGCACAGGCTCCACTTTGTGGGGTTATTTTGCGTTTCATCAAGAATTCATCGTTAATCGAACGGATTGTTCGGAATTGGCGGTAACCTATGTTATCATGTGGAAAGGAAGTAATATTGGTGCGAGGTGTTCTATGGACAAGCTGATTTTGATTGATGGAAATAATATCATTTACCGTGCATTCTTTGCGATGCCGCCGTTGACCAATGCCAGTGGACAGCAGACGAATGCAGTTTACGGTTTTACGACCATGCTGCTTCGCTTAATTGAGGAGCATAAACCGACCCATATGATGGTGGCATTCGATGCCGGCAAGGAAACGTTCCGGCATGCGGATTTTCAGGATTACAAAGGTGGCCGTCAAAAGACTCCTCCTGAGCTCTCCGGACAATTCCCGCTGCTGAAAGAGCTGCTGAAGGGTCTTGGCGTCTCCCAGTTCGAAATTGGCGGTTATGAGGCCGATGACATTATCGGGACCATTACCCGTCAAGCTGACGAAGCTGGCCGCAAGGTGATGGTCGTATCCGGGGATAAGGATATGCTGCAGTTGGCTTCGGAACATACCACGATCGCGATGGTCCGCAAGGGCGTTACTGATATTGAGTATTACGGACCGGAACAGATTAAGGAGCGTTATAACCTGACGCCTGATCAGATTATCGATCTTAAGGGGCTGATGGGCGATGCTTCCGATAACATTCCCGGCGTTCCAGGAGTGGGTGAGAAGACGGCTCTGAAGCTGCTTCATGAATTTGGATCCGTTGAGGCCGTGGTGTCACGTACAGATGAGCTGAAGGGCAAGATGAAAGAGAAGATCGAAGAGCATGCCGATTCCGCCATACTGAGCAAGAAGCTGGCCACGATCTTCCGCGAAGTACCGATGGAGCAGTCGCTGGATGACATGGCGTTTACAGGCCTGAATGAAGAGACGGCAGGACCTGCACTGGCGAAGCTGGAGTTTAAATCGCTGATTGAACGGTTAAACCTGAGCATAAGCGGAATGGGTGGAGATGCGGCTGAGTCGAAGCCCGAAGCGAAGATTGAAGTGACCCTTGTGGACACGAAGGAACTTGCGGAGGTTGCGGATAACCTGGCCCAGGTGACCGTGCTCCATGTTGAGACGCATGGGGAAAACCCTCATCATGCCGAGGTGATCGGGCTCGCGCTCGCTACAGAGGAACGACAGTACTTCATTCCGTTTGAGGTTCTGAAGTCGGAAGTGGCTGAACCTGTCCGTGCTTGGCTTGCCGATAGTGGAATCCCGAAACGCGGGTATGATCTGCACCGCATTGATCTGGCTCTCCACTGGCAGGGGATCGCTTTTGCCGGCGCAGCATTCGACGTTCATCTGGCTGCATACCTGCTGGACCCGACGGAAGCGAATCAAAGCCTTAGCGGACTGGCCTCTAAATACGGGCTTGCGTATCTTCAAGCCGATGAGGATGTGTTCGGTAAAGGGGCCAAATACAAGGTTCCCGATATGGAGAAGCTCAGCGAGCATATGGCCAGAAAATGCCTGGCTGTATCCGAACTGGTTCCCGTTCAGGAGAAGGAGCTGGCAGCTAATGAAATGCTGCCGCTGTTCCATGAGCTGGAGATGCCGCTATCCCGCATTCTGGCCGATATGGAGAAGCAGGGAATTGCCGTGAATGCGGAGGATTTGAAGGAGCTGGGTCGCGAGTTTGAAGGACAGATCTCGAAGCTTGTTCATGAGATTTATGAGATCGCTGGAACGGAATTTAATCTCAATTCGCCTAAACAGCTGGGCGAGATTCTGTTTGTTAAACTGGAGCTTCCGGTCATCAAGAAGACCAAAACCGGTTATTCTACCGATGCCGAGGTGCTGGAGAAGCTGGCGCCTTATCATGATATTGTTCGCCTGATCCTGAAGTATCGTACCTTGGCCAAGCTGCAATCCACTTATGTGGAAGGTCTTCTGAAAGAGATTTCGTCACAGACTGGCAAAGTGCACACCTATTATCGCCAGACGATTGCCGCAACGGGACGTCTGAGCAGCCAATTTCCGAATTTGCAGAACATTCCGATCCGTCTGGAGGAAGGTCGCAAGCTGCGTAAGGTTTTCGTTCCGTCCGAGCCGGGCTGGAGCATTTTGGCAGCTGACTACTCCCAGATCGAGCTGCGTGTGCTTGCGCATATCTCGGATGATGAACGGCTGAAGGAAGCTTTTGTCCACGATATGGACATCCACACCAAGACTGCGATGGATGTGTTTGGAGTCGGCGTGGATGAGGTGGACTCCAATATGCGCCGGTCCGCCAAGGCGGTTAACTTCGGCATCGTGTATGGAATCAGCGATTATGGCTTGTCCCAGAACCTGAACATTACCCGGAAGGAAGCCGCGGCATTCATTGACCAGTATTTCGAGGTGTTCCAAGGTGTGCGGCGTTATATGGACGTGATCGTCAAGCAGGCGAAGCAAGATGGCTATGTGAAAACGTTGCTTGAACGCAGACGGTATCTGCCGGAGATTAATGCCAGCAACTTTAATCTGCGGTCCTTTGCGGAGCGGACGGCGATGAATACGCCGATTCAGGGAACGGCCGCCGACATTATCAAGCTGGCCATGGTCCATATGGACAAGGCATTGTATGATCGTCAGTTGAAGAGCCGCATGCTGCTTCAAGTGCATGATGAATTGGTGTTTGAGGTGCCGGAGGATGAACTGGAGATCATGAAGGAACTGGTTCCGGAAGTGATGAGCCAGGCACTAAAGCTGTCGGTACCGCTGAAGTCGGAAGTCAGCTATGGCGAGAACTGGTACGAAGCGAAGTAAAGCTGGACATTGTGTCAGTCAATAGAAGATCTTTTATAGGGATCATGGCGTGAAGAGGGGCGCGATATGCACCATACCTTTCCACAAAACCATGGTCCCGCTCTGTCCCAACTTCCGGTATAATGGGAAATGAGGTGAAGTCATTATGCCGGAATTGCCGGAAGTAGAAACAGTGAAACGAACACTGAACCAATTGATTAAAGGTAAGCATATAGATCACGTATCCGTACATCTGCCGCGGATCATTCAGCGTCCCGACGATATTGAGGCATTTGCGTTTATGCTGAAGGATCATACCGTGGAAGGTGTAGAGCGCCGCGGGAAATTTTTACGGATATTGCTGGATGGGCTAGTGCTCGTCTCGCATCTTCGGATGGAAGGGCGTTACGGGGTGTACCCTGCCGAGGAGCCGGTGGAGAAGCATACCCATGTCATCTTTCATTTCTCGGATGGCACGGAGCTGCGCTATAAGGACGTACGCCAATTCGGAACGATGCATCTTTTTGCAACGGGGGAAGAGTTCCAGCACGCTCCTCTTGCCAAGCTGGGTTATGAGCCGCTGGATGAGACGTTTACGTTCGGAACCTTTAAGGAAGTCATCGGCAGCAAGAAAACGAAGATCAAGGCGGTGCTGCTGAATCAGGCATATGTGGTCGGTATCGGCAATATATATGTCGATGAGGCATTGTTTCGAGCCGGGATTCATCCGGAACGCAATGCTAACAGCCTGAAGGATGCCGAGCTCAAGCGATTGTTTCATGCGATTGTGGATACACTGTCCGAAGCCGTTGACGCGGGTGGTTCTTCCATTAAATCCTATGTCAATGGACAGGGTGAAATGGGGATGTTCCAGCACAGTCATCAGATTTACGGACGGAAGGACGAGCCGTGTAATACATGCGGAGGACCGATTCATAAGATCGTGGTTGGCGGACGGGGGACCCACTTCTGCCCGAAGTGTCAGCCGTTAAGGAAGTAATCCAATAGGCGTGCACCCATTCCTTTCCTCACACATATAATGTGGAACATATGTGGAGCGCATGGAGTTGCTCTTCTTCATGAATGAGCCGCTTGATGTGGAGCTTACGAGGAGGGAAAAGGGTGCTCAGTCATATTTTCTCGTCTGTGCTGCTGGCTATGGCATTAAGCCTGGACGGATTTGGGGCGGGGGTTACATACGGTCTGCGCAAAACCAGGATACCGCTGCTGTCTGTATTGATCATCTCGCTATGTTCCGGCTTGGTGCTTGGCGCCTCCATGCAGGCAGGCGCGCTGTTACAGCGGTTCTTATCCCCATCTGTGGCGTCCGTGATCGGAGCCGCCATTTTGATTCTGCTGGGCTTATGGTCTCTATGCCAGCAAGTTCGCAGAAAAAACGAGTCTGATGTGCAGCCGGTTTCTAATGAGGTTATTACAAAGTCTCTTATAGAAACGCAGGGGGCTGACCATCAAGTAAAATTACGACGTGAGGTTAACACGGCAGGTCAAGAGCATCTTCAGCGGGCAGTATTCTCTCTTGAGATTCCGAAGATCGGCGTTGTCATTCAAATTCTCCGCAGTCCCTCGAAGGCGGATCTGGACGACTCCGGCAGCATCTCTCCGTGGGAGGCGATGTGGCTCGGGATCGCGCTATCGCTCGATGCGTTCGGGGCAGGGCTTGGCGCAGCCATGCTGGGCTTCTCACCGCTAGGTACCGCAACGGTTGTTTCCTTGTTTAGCGGGATATTCCTGGTGCTGGGCATGAGGGTTGGTTTACGTTTTGCGTCCAAAGGCGGCATGCGTTTTATCTCTTATTTGCCTGCTTTTTTGTTAATCGTCATGGGTATAATGAAGCTGTTATGAGGTGAAGTCATGAATATCGGTTTAACCGGAGGAATTGCAACAGGCAAGAGCACCGTGTCCTCCATGTTGACCATGAAGGGAGCACTTCTCGTCGATGCGGATCTCATCGCCCGGGAAGTGATGCTCCCGGGTCATCCGGTGCTGGGTAAAGTGACCGAACATTTTGGACAAGCGATCCTGTTTGAGGACGGTACGTTGAATCGAAAAAAACTCGGGGAGATGATCTTCCATCATCCCGAGCAGAGAACGGTGTTGAATGAGATCACGCATCCGGCGATCCGGCAGGAAATCCGGGAACGGACGGAAGCGTATGAGCGGCAGTATCCGGATCGGCTCGTGGTAGCGGATATACCGCTTCTGCTTGAGGCTAAGGAGCATTATTCTTATCTTGACCAGATCGCTGTCGTTTATGTACCGCGAGAGCTGCAGCTAGGGCGTCTGATGGTGCGCGATGATCTTAACAGGGAAGCGGCAGAAGCGCGTTTAAACAGCCAGATGGATATCGAGGAGAAGAAGCGTCTCGCGGATATCCTTATTGATAACAGCGGAACATTGGCCGAAACAGAGCAGCAGGTGGACAACCTGTGGGGCAGGCTGGTTCGGTTATGAGGTGGCTCCGTAAAAAAAGAGTGCTGCTTCTGCTGTTTGTCTCTTTTGTAGCGCTGCTGTTTCTGAGCTCGAACTGGATGACCTTGCTGTATCCGATTCATTATAAGGATGAAATCCGGAAGCATGCCGCTTACTATGAGGTCGATCCCTTCCTGGTGGCTTCCATCATTCGAGTGGAGACGAACTTCAAGCCAGGCAAGGAATCCAAGAAAGGTGCGCTGGGCATTATGCAGCTGATGCCGGATACGGCGAATTGGGCGATGGAAATGGCCAAGCTGCCATCGGTGAACCTGCTGAACGTGAAGAATGAAGTGGATGCGAATATCCAGTTGGGCACCTGGTATATTCAGAATCTGCACAAGGAAATGGACGGCAATCCGATTGCCGCCATCGCCGCTTACAATGCAGGCCCCGGGAACGTGAAGAATTGGATCAACAAGGGCATGTGGGATGGAACCTACGAGAATGTGAAGAGTATTCCTATCGGGGAAACCCGTCACTATGTACAGCGCGTGATTTATTATTATAATCAGTATACAGATGTATATAAGGACGGCTTTTAACAAAAAAGAGCGCTGGACAGGCTCTTACATCGAGCCGTCCAACACTCCTTTTTTAAGGAAGAATCGATTATTGACCGGAGAATTGACCAGCCAATTGTTGCTCGGCCAGGGTTACAAGACGCTTTGTGATGTATCCCCCGATCGAACCGTTCTCGTAGGAAGTCATGTTACCTTGGTATCCGTCTTGTGGAATGGAGATACCAAGTTCTTGAGCTACCTCGTACTTCAATTGCTCAAGAGCAGCGTTTGCGCGAGGAACAACCAGGTTGTTGGAGTTGTTGTTGCTTTGTGCCATGTTAAGTTCACCTCCTTGGGTTGGTAAAAGTATTATGTCTCGGGTTTCGCATTTTCATAACATAAAAAAACAAAGTTTTGCTGGTAAATTTTTCTGTAGCGCCATTCAAGGCGAAATACGCTGAAACGAAGGAAGTGAAGATGACTTTATGAAATGTCCATATTGCAGTTATGCCGGAACGAAAGTGCTTGATTCCAGGCCGGCCAACGAGAATAAATCCATCCGCCGCCGCAGGGAATGCGAGCAGTGCAGCAAGAGATTCACAACCTTTGAGATGGTGGAGGAAACGCCGCTGATCGTCGTGAAAAAGGACGGAAGCCGCGAAGAATTCAGCCGGGAGAAGGTGCTCCGCGGTTTGATCCGGGCATGCGAGAAGCGTCCGGTATCCGTGGACCAGCTGGATATGATCGTATCGGATGTAGAGAAGGCACTGCGCAATACCGCAGCAGCAGAGGTGGAGAGCCGCCAGATCGGGGAGCTTCTGATGGAGCGGTTATATCCGGTCGATGAGGTAGCTTACGTCCGCTTTGCATCCGTGTATCGCCAATTCAAGGATATCAATATGTTTATGAAGGAACTGAAAAGCCTGCTGTCCAAGGGTACGGACGTTTCGGAGTTGTAAGAGCGCCATGGTTCCATACGATCCAGGTGCTCTTCTGGTGCTCTCATAGGGCCCATTATCATCATCGCTAAGTGACATTATATAGAGAAGTAAAAGGGATACAGCACGTCATCAAAAAATGTGAAAAACATGTTGACATGCCTGCTGATTTTTTATATGATATAGAAGTCGCTTACGGGGCCTTAGCTCAGCTGGGAGAGCGCATCGCTGGCAGCGATGAGGTCAGGGGTTCGATCCCCCTAGGCTCCATAATAAGAAAACCCTTGATGATATATCATCAAGGGTTTTTTGCTTTTATAGGACGAATTTATCTAAATGGATTTGGGGACGGAATTAATATGGAGAAACATGCATGGCCATTCATTAGGTCATGAGAACATGCAGCGCCCAATCTGGCGCTGCACCGTCTAGCCGTGGCTTCATCCAACGACGGACTGGAGGATACCGCGCCGTACGTGAACGACGGGAAGTTAACAACGCGCTTTGGTTCGAAGCGGGGAGTGGATCCCGGTTGGATCTACGTGGATCTCGGAGAGTCCAAAACGATAGATGAAGTTAGGCTCTATTGGGAGGCTTCTTACGGGAAGAGCTATCGGATACAGGTGGCCGACGATCCAAGCCATGAGACAAATTGGAGAGATGTATACAGCACCACGTCAGGCAAAGGTGGTCTTGAGACGATTACTTTTGACGCAGTAGAAGCACGGTATGTTCGGATGTACGGAACGGTTCGGGCTACGATATACGGATATTCGATTTGGGAATTTGAGGTGTATGGTCCTGAACAGTGAAGTGAAGGTATGGATGAGCAGTTGACCAATAAGCAAAGGACACATTCTCGTTAGAGGTGTGTCCTTTGCTTATGTTATCAGCAGCCTTCTTGTGCTTCGGATAAACCTGCTTTGGACGATTACTGCAGTAAATCAGATTTCGGTCACATTGTTGAGCCAATCCGGCGCTTCTATAATGAGGATAGGTTCTAAATCAAGGGCATTAAAGGAGACAAGATATGACGCCTACTTCATCAACGGAAACCTTCAAGGGACTTCCAAAATTCATGTCTGAAACAAAAGGGTTCTGGAGGTACCTAATCCGTTATCGGGCATTTTACATCATGCTCGTTCCAGGCATTCTGTACTTCTTGTTATTTAAGTATCTACCGTTGATGGGCAGTTTCATCGCCTTCCAGGACTACAATATCTTTAAAGGTTACGCTGGAAGCGATTGGGTGGGCTTTCAATGGTTTCAGCAATTGTTTGCTTACAATAATTTTGGGCGTTTAATGAGCAATACGCTGATTATCAGTTTATATCAGATCGTATTTGCATTTCCATTACCGATCCTCTTGGCTTGTCTGCTTAACGAAGTACGGCATATGGCATACAAGCGGATTGTCCAGACGGTACTTTACCTGCCGCACTTTTTATCCTGGACGATCGTATTTGGGCTAACGTATATGCTTCTGTCTCCAAGCAATGGATTAGTCAATCAATTGCTTCATTCTTTCTCGGGAGAGACCATTTCATTTCTTCAGAAGCCTGAGTATTTCCGAACCATCATCATAAGCTCTGGGATCTGGAAGGAAATGGGTTGGAATGCCATTATTTTTATAGCAGCGCTTGCTGGTATCAGTCCTTCCTTGTATGAAGCAGCAAAAATGGATGGTGCTAACCGCTGGAGGCAATTTCTCAATATTTCTTTACCCGGGCTACTTCCAGCTATTATGATTCTTCTACTGTTGAAGATCGGACATATATTTGATTCCGGTTTCGAACAAATCTATCAATTTTTGAACCCGGCTACATTTGAGACCGGTGATGTACTCGATACTTATATGTATCGTGTCGGTATTCTCCAGGGCCAATACAGCATCACTACAGCTATCGGACTGTTTAAATCTGTCATTGGATTCATTCTACTTGTTGTTGCTAACCGTATAAGCAAATGGACGGCGAAGGAATTTACTAGGAGGTCAAACGAGCATGAGAATCAGACGAACGACAGGAGAAGTTATTTTTGATACAGCTAACTTCATCCTGCTTTCATTATTTTGCATAGCTGTTGCCATACCTTTAATTCATGTCATCGCAGGGTCACTAAGTTCAAATGCGGCGATCACCCACTCGGAGGTGAAGCTATGGCCTGTTGGATTTATGAAATCGCCAATCGGATTGGTTACGAAAACAGTATTCACTTTTCAAGAATCTTCAAAAAGTATCATGGAATTAATCCGATGGAATATAAGAACAAACTCAACAGAGGTAATTCATAAGTCAGGACTCTCATTAATTAGGAAGGGGAGTATCCATGCTGTCCAATTGGATCAAAGTTAAGGGGCTCCCTAAATTTGAGTGGATCAGATATACAAGCCGGAGAAGCCTGATGCAATGGCAACGTTTGAATAGGTAGGATACAAATCAATAATGAAATCTTCATCAGGAGACAGTGTATACATACAGGTTTTACCGAACTTCAATTGTTGTGTAGAAGGCATATAATGATGTGAAAATTGTCTGATTCCGATGGTTGAGATAATTAGCGCTGTGTTTTGAGTGATCGATTATGAGATTGCAATCGTTGTAACCGTTATATTGGAAGAAAGAAAAATGATGAGTTGATAGTTGTTCCAGTTATTGATTGAACTAACGGGCAGGATAGTTGATTTAAACAAAACTTTACCTTGAACTTCCTCCTGGTCAACTATACGATCTTTATAGATGAAGTTATAAAAAAGGAATTTTATCAAGAGTTTAGAATTTTGATGAAATCTATTTAGTCACATATTCATCTAATCGATTGTTAAGGGGAAATTAAATGTTAGAACAACTAGATATAAACAGCATCCTCAAAGATCTTCATGAAAAAGGCTTAATTGATAACACTGTTATTGCAACTAAAAATAAGACTGGTTCTACAGATGGGCGGGTTTATATTCTTTCAGAGCACAGCGAATCGAAATACGTTTTAAAAATAGATCGCTCGCAACAAATTATCTTGGCGGAACAATTTCTTAATACTCATCGTCACATTAATCTCTTGCCTAAAATTCTCTATACTGATCCTGCAAAAGAGTTTATCGTGTATTCATACATTAATGGTACAACTCATAATCACAGCGGTTTAAAAATAAATTGGTTGACAATTTTGGCGAAAGAGCTATTCAATCATTACGAAAAACGTCCACATACAGACAAGTGGGGAAGACTGGGATCACCGGTTCAATCCTGGCGTGAATGGAACATTCGGAGTTTAGAAGATACGAGAAATAATTGGGGAAGCCTTTTACCAATTGAGGATTATTATAGATTGGAATCCATTGTTGAAAAAATATCCAAAAGTGCAGAGAATGAAGCAAGATTTTTGCTCCATGGAGATACTGGTGTCCATAATTTTGTATTTCATGAACACTCATTAGTTGGTGTTATCGACCCTTCGCCAATGATTGGTCCTTTGTTATATGATTTTACGTATGCTTTTTGTTCCTCTCCAGAAGATTTAAACCTAGAAACCTTATTGGCAGCATTCAATTTGCTGAATCATGAACCTTTGGAGAGATCAAGACTTATTGAAGAAGTTATCTTTCAACTGTATTGCCGTATTGGTATCTGTATTCAATTCCATCCGCATGATTTGGAGAGCTATCTAAAAGCGTGGGAATATTGGAAAGCCCTCCCAATCAATTAATCTTTGACCTCATAATTTGTGCTTTATAGCGTTTTTTGGCATAACATCGTTTAATTAGGCTAACGAGGAACGATAGGTCAATAATGACAAAAAAGCAGCCGGCCAGAGTTATCGGCTGTTTAGCTATAGAAAACTCACTTCCTCTTATCCATTTAATAAAAAATAATAAGCAGGGCATAATACACCAAAATAAAATTGTTACATTCACGAACCTAAGAATTGGAGTGTGCCCTATGCTTAAGAAAAGACATATTACTCTTATACTACTAGTCTTGCTATGTGTTTAACGAAGGATTGAATTTTGCTGTCAGGCCTAACAATAATTTAGCATCACTGATGGAATTGGAATCAAATAAAAAGTATGTAAAAATGCAACTTCGTGGTGGCGGTAGTTCAGGAAATTTTGACACAGAAGGAAAGACTACACTTAATCTTGAGTATTCGATAAAGAAGGATGTGGATATTGATGAAGTGCGAAAATCTGCGCTTGATTCTACATTACTTGTACTTATGGGAAACAAGGTTATTGCTGAGATTCCTTTAAACAAAGTGAAGTGATTTTGGATATTCTCCAGAAGACGATAGCTCATTAAAGACTAGAAGACAGCCTGTTGAGAATGATGAATAAACGCACGAAAGCAGCCGACAGAACAATGGCTGCTCTTTTTATTTAAACTAACAGACAGGATTGCGCAAGTAGATATTAACCGCTTGTATTGAAAATCGTCATTACTCAACTTAAAGGCAGGTATATGTAAATTGTCAGTACTTAATTAGGTACGACGCATAAATTAGAATAATGATTTGAATTGAGGAGGGTGTTATATGCAACCTCAAATTCCTAAAGATCCTGTAGTTCCTGAATTAACTGAAGTACAGATAAACGAATTAACTGATATCGTTTTCTTATCTAAGGAAATATTACCTTGCGATGCTATTTTTGTTTTCGGAGGTACTCATCCGGGGCATTGGGAAGCCGCGATTGACGCTTATAATAGAGGCTTGGGCAGAATGATTATTGTCACAGGAGGAGTCAGCCCTACAGGAATTAAGCATGAGAATTGGGTAGATAAAACTGTACCCGAAGCGCATGTCATTGTTAATAAACTAACTGAGGCAGGTATTCCTTTAAATGTAATCGTGTATGAAGATCGCTCAAGGAACACTTTAGAGAATGTGTTATTTGCTAAAGAAATATTTGACTTCGACACTATCGAGTCACTTTTAATTGTATGCAAATCTCATGGTGCGGGCAGGCAATATCGTACATTGGCGAAGCATTTACCTCAAAAAATTAATTGTTTTTCATATGGCTTTGATTCCAACTATAATGGTCAAACGATAAACAGAGAAAACTGGATGCAAAGTTCAATAGGTCGTTCGAGAGTATTGGGAGAGTATTTGAGAATCTGTTTTTACGGAGATCGTGGAGACTTGCTTCGCTTAGATAAGAAAGTGGAGGGACTTTCTTACCCCATGGAGACTTAACCACGGGAACGTTTAGTATAAAGGAGCGACGCCAAGTCATTGGTAGCCGTTTCAACTAACGCGAAACGTTAATCAATAGAAGACAAGAGGCAGCCGTTAACGAGGTCGGCTGCCTTTGTTCAATTAACGGGCAGGATAGTTATGGAGGTCTCGGTGGCCCTGTGTGTTACCTGTATTGGCGGGAGTTTAGATTTCGTTACACCGGTAGCAGCAGTTTTACTATTCTTAAAATTTACTATTCAAGTAAAGAAAGGACAGGGGCGCCCTGTCCTTTCTTAATAGATGAGGATAAACGCGCGATGAGTTTACGGTTCGATCAAGGTTTACAGATCGACTTTCCAGTTGCCCATCATCTTGGCGACTTCCGGATCGCGGTACGATAAGAAAAGACTTTCCCGCGTATCGAGGGTGGAAATTTGTTCGACATCGTCCGCGCTCAACGCAAAGTCGAAAATGTTGAAGTTTTCGACGATCCGCTCTTTTCTCACCGATTTTGGAATGACAACGACTTCACGTTGAACAAGCCAGCGCAGCACGACCTGAGCGACGGACTTGTTGTATTTTTCCGCGATCGAGGTCAGCACTTCGTTGCCAAACATGTTGTTGCGTCCTTCAGCGAGCGGCCCCCACGACTGGTGCTGCACTCCCTGCTCTTTCATAAAAGCAGCGCTCTCGATCTGCTGGTAGAACGGGTGCGTTTCGACCTGGTTAACGGCGGGCAAAATTTCGTTATGCACGATAAGGTCCATCAGACGGTCGGGCAGGAAGTTGCTGACACCGATCGCCCTGATCTTGCCTTCGCGGTACAGATCTTCCATCGCACGCCAAGCGCCGTAGTAATCGCCGAACGGCTGGTGAATAAGGTATAGATCGAGATAGTCAAACTGTAGCTTCTTCAAGGATTTGGAAAACGCCAGCTTGGCACTCTCGTAGCCGGCATCCTGAACCCAGAGCTTGGTCGTGATGAACAGCTCCTCACGCGGTACGCCGCTGCGCTTAATCGCGCGTCCGACCGCTTCCTCGTTCAGATAACCGGCGGCGGTGTCGATCAGGCGATAACCGGCCATCAGCGCTTCATATACGGCGTTCTCGCATTCTTCAGCATCGGGAACTTGGTAGACACCGAAGCCAATGATTGGCATTTTCACTCCGTTGTTCAATGTTACGGTTTGCATTGTAATTCCTCCCATTGTTCAATTGTAAAACGGCAAACTTCATGCATCTCGGAAATCGGGCACCTCAGCGGGGATTCCGCTTACGGCTGATTTGCATTACAATAAGCTTATTGCCTTCGCCTTACACGAAGTCAAGCCGTCTTCAATAATTTATTTTCCAAGGAGGATTACACATGCATACGGTCAAAGAAGCCGCCTTAATAACGGGACTCACCGAGCACGCCGTGCGCTTTTACACGGATAAAGGCCTAGTGCCGAGCGTACAGCGAAATCAAAACAACATTCGGATGTTCGACGAAGAATCGATCAACTGGCTGCATGGCGTCAAATGCCTCAAGCAATCCGGGATGCCGATTGAACTCATTAAAATGTACGTCGATCTCTGTCTCGAAGGGGATTCGACCATTTCGCAACGCTGCGCACTAATAATGGAGCATAAAGAAGCGGCGCTCGTTAAGCTCGAAGAAGCCAAACAGCACGTTGCCCATTTGGAACAAAAAACTGTCCTATATCAGGCCATTCTGGAACGCCGCTCTCCAGACACGACCAATCCCGGCAACTGGGACAAAATTCAGCATATGCATGGTGACGTATTTTACTCGCCCTCTGTTCGGAAGGCGTGAGAGATATTCGTGAGCATCAGCCGCTCTGAAGAAAATCTTCGGTTTAAAACACCTGATTGGCTTGACAATGAACAAGATCCACATCTGTCTAGATTAAGCTAACGGGGAACGATAGCTCAATAAACCCCAGATAGCAGTCGATCAACTTGTGAACTGAACCTTTTGTTAAACACGACTAACAATGGAGGTGCAGTTAACATGATCGGCTGCTATTGTTCAACTAACGGGCAGGATAGTTCGGTCAAGGTCAGTAGGGAGTGAGACAAGAAAACAACACGTAGCGCGCCAGCACTCGTGTTGTTTCGCTGTTAGATGGAGTTTGCATTCATCAGCAAAATTCTTCCCCGTCCATGTCTTGCTTCGCTTTTCTCCAGCGCTTTATCCGCTTGATTTAACGGGAATATGGAATCAACCTCTGCTTTAATCGTGCCTTCGGCCAATAATTCCGTTAAACACTGCAAGTCCTCGCGGGTAGCAATGCAAAATGGTAATTGAATCTATCTGGCAGTTAAGGATTATGTGGCTCAAAGTAGACCAGATATCTGAGCACTGCATTCCTTCAATTTTTTACTTACAACACGGTCTCTTTTCCGGCTCAATCGTGCGGCAGGGCCGGATATAGCCAATGCTGCGATCACTGTACCATTATAAAATATGGGTGCAGCAACGCAGCGTAAACCCACTTCTGTTTCTTCATCATCAATGGCGTATCCTTGTTGACGGATTACGTTTAGATGCTCTTTTAATAAATGGTTGTCGTCAAAGGTATGCTTTGTTGCTTTGTGCTGGGTAAGATGTGTAAGCATTTTTTTTAGTTGTTCATCACTCAAGTGCGCCAGGATAACTTTTCCAAAGGCACTTAGATGGGCATAAGCGGAATCACCTACACGTGTATGGCTACGGATGGCATGATTGCCCTCCACTACTTGTACTGTCATAACTTTCATTCCATCTAAAACCCCGATATATGCGGTTTCGCCAAGTTCCTGCGCTAATTGATGCAGGGATGGAACAACTAACCAATTAAGTCGAGTGTTGGCAGATGATGAATGGTGCCCCTTTAATTCAGAAGCTTTGTACGTGTGGCCTTCTTTTTGAATAAAACCTGTCATTTCCAGCGTATATAGCAGACGAAAAGTTGTCGACTTGTTAAGGTTAAACCGGTGCATGATCTCAGTCAGTCTCATGGGTTCGCCTTGTTGCAACGCGTCTAGAATGAGCAATCCTTTTTTTAGGGTTGCAACCTCATATTGATCCATTGATTCACCTCTAGTCATCTTTTTAATTTTGCCATTATGACTATCCATATAGTTTCAGATTTACTGAAATCGGAAATTATTTTTTATTCTAATTGAATTATTGACACATAAATAAAAACCATTGCATTCCATTTTAACTTGTATGAAATAAAATTGTACAGCTTCGGTCCTTCGCCAGAGGATCTCCACTGATTACAATGAATATTCTGTTGTACAAGGATAGATCTAGGGTAACACCAAGATCTGTATCCATGAGCACGCATACTTGCACAGGCACGATTGGGGTGTATAGGTTACATCGAAAACAGCTCTTGATGAACTGATTACGAATGAAAAAGAGAGGGAAAGAGCTTAACGCCCAACCCTCTCATGTATATTTAAGTGGTTATGACCATAACCCCTTATTCTCCTTTCAGAAACAGGCGAATGCCCTCAACTGCATAAGCATGATCCAACTCGCCGGTCAAACCCCCGACCGTTACAGACCCGACCACGCCAACACCCTTGACACGGATGGGAATAGCCCCCCCCACCGCTTGATACTCTGCAGTAGAAAGCAGAGAGTGTTCTGCATGAGAAGCACCGCTTTGGATAAAGCGCTCCTCAATGTAGGCAGAACTGCGGTTATAGTGATCGACAATCCGTTTTTTGCGAAACAACCATACGTAGTTTTCTTCCGAAGTACCATCCATTAGATGCGTAAACACGGGAACTCGGTTACGTTCAATATGCACGGCGACCGCTACATTGTTTTCTTGAGCATACTGCACAATCCGGTTGCCAATGGCAAGTCCATCTTGATGGCTAAAACTTGTAAATTCCAATTCTTTCTCCAGAAGGTCTAATGCATTCAAATCCATTTATCCTCTCTCCTCAACAAAAAGTTTCTGTTTCTTATCCATTCTGTAGTTTATAGCTGCGAGTAAAAAGGCGAATCCCGCCATAATCGCACCGATCCAAGCCGTGTCCATCATATGCAAATGGTCTACTGCAAGCCCCCCCAATGTTGAACCAGCAGCTATCCCAATATTAAATGCAGAGATGTTTAATGCGGAAGCGACATCCTTAGCAGAAGGTACCAGCTTTTCTGCAAGCATTAGAATGTAAGCCTGTACGCCGGGAGACATCATAAAAGCGAAGAAACCCATTAATATGAGGGACAAAATGGTGAGCGTCTTGTTGGGCAGTAGCCATATTTGAAGCAGCAGGGCAATGCCCTGAAACAGGAATACGAATCGAAGCGCCTTTACAGGATGCCCATTTGCTAATTTTCCCCCGATAATATTCCCAATAGCCACTGCAACACCGTAAACCAGCAGCAACCATGAAATAGACGAAGCTGAGTACCCGCTAATCTCTTCAAGGATAGGAGAGATATACGTAAACAAGGCGAAAGTTCCACCGAAACCCAGTACCGTCATTAGCAGTGCCGTGATGATCCGAGGGTTGGCAATCAAACTTCCAACATCCCTCAAGCTCGGTGAGTGCTTCGAACGCGGGACTTTTTCGACGGCTACAAGACTGACCAACAAAGCTATTAGCCCTAATATGGCGACTACGGCAAATGACATCCGCCAACCAAATTGCTGTCCGATATATGTCCCAAGGGGAACTCCAAGAATGGTCGCGACGGTTAACCCGGTGAACATGATGGAGATGGCGGTACCTTTTTTGTTAGCCGGGACCATATCTGCGGCCACTGTAGCAGCAACGGCGAAAAACACACCATGAGCAACAGCTGTAATGATCCTAGATAAGAGCAAAATGGAATAGGTAGAAGCTACAGCTGCCAGAGCATTACCAACAGTGAACACGATCATGAGGAACACCAGATATCCTTTTTTAGGCAATTTTCCAGTTAGAACGACGACGATCGGGGTTCCAATCGCAAGGGCTACTGCATACCCAGACACCAGGGTCCCTGCTTGCGTTACTGCTATGCCAAGATCTGAGGCTACCTCTTGCAGAATCCCGACAATAACAAATTCCGTCGTTCCAATGGCAAAAGCACTAAGCGCAAGTGACATTAGTGCTATGAAGATTTTTGAATTCATACTTTCACCTCCTTTATGTAGGCTAATATTAAGTGAGAACTTAAATGAGTTCAAATAAAGAGAAAAAGTTTCTATATTTGAAACTCAGCTAAGAGCATAATGCCAACTTAAGAACCGGATGTCCTTAATTAGATAAGTGCTTTGCAATTATGATTCCATATTTTCTAAATGATACACATCCATAGTATCGATTATTGTTTCGATATTTTTTCGGTATGTTTGATAATGCTCTGTGTTTACATGTGTAATTATGGCATTTTCATCAGCCCAAGATTCATAAAAGACAAATGTGCCTTTCTCTTCGAGAGATCTATGCAGCATATATTGTATGCAGCCTTTTTCTGCACGCGACGGTTCAATAAGTTTGAGTAATTCATCGCGTAGCTGATTCTCATGTCCTTGTTTTGCTTTTAGAATCGCACAAATTGTAATGACAGTCATAAAGTACACCTCTTAATAACAATTTAGTTAATCTCAAAAAATGCATGCAGCATGGCCTCATCATAGGTAATTCATAGGGGATTTTCAAAAAATGTTGGAAAGTTTCTAATAAAGAAACAACATTAAGCTACCATCGTGGCAGCGGTGTTCACATCTTGAAAATCTGTATCAGGATTTGGACCAACCCTCTGATGTTTATCCTGATTTTATGCGGTGGAAAATGAGGCAACAAGTATTCTGTGATCATGTTCCAAGGAATTGATTGATTATAAATGGCTTCAATCAACAGTGCTCATTAAGCCTTACGGATACCTCAATCATTCAAAGATACTAACTATATCGTTTCCCAATATCCTCTCTATGGTTGTTTATTGTGCTTGTATGTGTAAAAATATATTATATATATAAAAATATAATGAATGAATTGGTGATGTGATTATTATGAGCACTAATGATCGAATACCGTTATACCAACAAATCCAAGACTATATCCGCAAAATAATTAACTCGGAGAATATGAAGCCGGGTGATCGAATACCGACAGAGAAGGAGCTAATGGATCAATTTAATGTTAGCAAAATTACGGTTGTAAATGCCCTAACAGGCTTAGCTAACGAGAAGCTGATCGATCGTGTTCCTGGTAAAGGTAGTTTTGTAGCAGAAGAGACAGACTCAGTTACCACAGCATTTTCTGAATCTCCAATACCAAGGAGAAGGGGACTTAGTACAGGGATGATCGGTGTTATCATGCCTACGATCCATGACTACTTTGCTATCCGACTAATTGAGGGTATTGAACAAACACTGAATCAAGAAGGTTACCGCAGCATGATCATGTTGACGGATGGCAAGATCGAGAAAGAAAAGGACTCGATCAAGGAGCTAAAAGCACTTGGAGCAGAGGGATTACTTATCTTTCCTGTTGATGAAGGAAATTATAACGAGGAAATTCTCGGCATGAAGCTATCTGGATTTCCCTTTTTGCTAATTGACCGATATTTGCCGGGAGTCGAGACCCATTTCATCGCTGCCGATGGAAGTCTAGGTGCGAAGTTGGCTGTTGAACATCTATGGGAGCTAGGACACCGTGATATAGCCATCTGTTCGGATTCACCGCTGCAAACTGTCACGGTCCAGGAGCGAATTGATGGTTATATTGAAGCATTGAAAGATAAAGGGGCACTTATTAATCCCGCTCATATGATTACGGATTTCAAGCCACTGCCTGTCCTTAAGGATGCGGAAGCCCATCCGTTGTACCGATATATCCGTAACAAAATGGTCACGGCTTATATATCACTTAATGGCAGGCTGGGTGTTCAGATCTACCAAATGGCCAAGCAAGCAGGACTTCGTATTCCCGAAGACGTATCGATCGTAAGCTTTGATGATCCAACTTCTATCGTGGAGGAGTTCAGTATATTCACGCATGTTAAGCAGTTTGAGAGGGATATGGGAATTCGGGCGGCCAGCCAGCTTCTCGAAGTCATTCGTGGAGGCGTAGCTGTTACGGGCTTCAACAAGATTCTAATTCAACCTGAGCTTGTCATTCGACAAACCTCGGGAACCTGTCCCTCATCTTAATTTTGGAGTTTGATTAAAGTCTTTTCCGTATACGATCCGGAAAGGACTTTTTATTTTTGTGAAAAATATATTGAATATATTATTAATGTATATTATATTTTATGGGTAGCGGAAACTCAGACAACGAAAAAATAGATTAAACAAGGGTAGGGAGGTTAAGACTGTGCTTCGAGATCGTAAAGAAGAACGAATTGGATTCCAGGAATCAGCACCCTATCATCCCGATCATGATCTTCAACTGACTTTGTGGGGGCGAAAGGAACGCACTTTTTGAAACCGCATACTTAGAGTATGGTGTTTTGCAAGAGGTGGTAAGGGGAACAGACAGACGAATGTGGTTTCTTCATGATCCCATCGAAGACAACCCGAATCATACATGGGCCGATTATAAGCTTGGCTCCATATCGTGTCCTTCTTTTGAGTTTATGAGTTTATGAAGCCAGAGTGCTCTGATATCCATTATGCACAGGCCAAAGTAAGATTTATCACTCTCCTTGAGAGCGATTATTGAGCAGCTTGGTCTTGAAGCCAAGCAGGAAGGCATTCATTACTCGGGCAAAGGACTCGTCAATTGGCTCGGTGTACATCCGGCTGCATGTTCCTTAGCGAAGACGGGGGGCAGACAGGCTCCGCCAGTCCATTAGAGAAACGTTGGAGAAACTTCTCGGTTCAAACTTCCGTTGGGAATCAAAGCATTATTTCAAATTCAAGCGTGGGCCCTATATCATTGACTTCGTTCTAGAAGAGTCCATATCGGAAGAACCACTGGTTATCCCTGGTCCAGTTGTTGACTTGTTCGATCCTGCCCTGCATGTTCGTCAAGAAGTATGTTTAGCTCCAGGGGAGCAAGCTCTGTTATACGATGTTACGGCCGGACGGCCGCAACAAGGCGAAGTTAACCTAATTTCTGCCTCCTCCAGAATTGAAGACTTGACTATACAAATACAGGTTTTCAATTTATAGCCAAGGGTCCAGCAAGCTTACGGGGAACAGCCAGACTATACTGCCTAACCGAACCGGTACCGGTCTGTTGTATAAGCCAAGACAAGACAGTACCTGCCGAATGGGAATGGGATCCGAAATCGCAAACCGTACTGCTGCAATATGACATGGCAACGAGAACAAGATAGAGATTCAAGCAAGCTGGGTAGCGAGACTTTAAATGCTTGAACGAGAGGAGAAAGAACAATCATGCCATACGAACCAATAAGATCCGAACATTTGAATCAAATGCTGTCCAAACTCCGTGAAGCCACTTATGAGCCGGTTGGCAAGTTGAAAGTGACGGCTTGGGTTACACCGGAGCCCGTCTCGTTCGAAGAAAGAATGTCAGGAAAAAAAATCACGCTTTCGCATGGTGAGCGATGGGGCGAGTTATGGGATTGTGCCTGGTTTTGCTTTACTGGTCACATTCCACAACCTAGTCCTGACGCAAAGGTTGTTCTTCTGCTGGACGTGAATGGCGAACTCTGTCTAGTGGATAACGAAGGGACGCCTGTGCAAGGTTTAACTACCATCAATTCGGAATTTGACTTTACACTGGGCCTCCCCGGAAAAAGAGTAGTTGAAGTAGATCATTCTTCGATAAGCGGAGGCGAATTCGAACTTTGGGCTGATGCTGGTAATAATGACTTATTTGGCAAGTACCGCGGCGGTACTTTAAAAGAAGCGGTAATTGCGATCTGTCATGAAGGCATCCGAAGTCTGTATTACGACACAGAGGTGCTTCTGGAAACGGCAGAGCATCTTCCTATCGGCACAGCGCGTAGAGAAAAGATTCTTCAATCTCTATATGATGTTTCATTAATCTTGACGGAACTCACACCAGACCGTATTCATCGCGCTAAGGGATTATTAGACGAACAATTATCACTTCGTGGTGGAGATCCTGTGTTGAGCATAAGTGCCGTTGGTCATGCACATATTGATTTGGCCTGGTTATGGCCGATCCGTGAAACGATCCGAAAGGGTGCAAGAACATTCTCGACTGTGCTTCGCATGATGGAACGGTACCCTGATTATGTGTTCGGAGCGAGTCAACCCCAGTTATATGATTGGATGAAGTCGCACTATCCCAAGCTGTATGACCAGATCAAGGAACGGGTGCGAGAAGGAAGATGGGAACCGCAAGGGGCCATGTGGGTGGAATCGGATACCAATGTGCCGGGTGGTGAATCCCTTGTACGCCAGATTCTGTATGGCAAACGTTATTTTCAACAGGAATTTGGGATGGAGATGAAGTCGCTGTGGATGCCAGATGTATTTGGTTACTCCGCAAGCTTACCGCAATTATTGAAAAAATCCGGTGTGGATTACATGATGACCCAGAAGCTCTCCTGGAGTGAGTACAATCGCCATCCCCACCATTCCTTTCTGTGGGAAGGCATCGATGGTTCCTCAGTATTAACGCATATGCCTCCTGAGGATACTTACAACAGTCCGGCGGCTCCGCGTTCTATTATCAAAGCAGAGCGGGAGTACTTAGATAAAAATGTATCCAACCACGCACTGATGCTCTTCGGCATTGGAGACGGAGGCGGTGGTCCGGGAGAAGAGCATTTGGAACGGCTGGCGCGTGAGAAGAACCTGCTTGGCTTGTCCCCTGTCATACAGGAGCCTTCCTGGAAATTCTTCGAGCGGCTGAATGAAGAACGCGATCAATTCCAGACTTGGCGCGGCGAGCTTTATCTGGAGAAGCATCAAGGAACCCTGACCAGTCAGGCACGAAGCAAGCGTTACAACCGCAAGATGGAGAAAGCGCTGCGTGAACTGGAGTTCGCCTCTGTGCTTGCTGCCCAGTTTGGTAAGTCTTATCCGTCCGAGAAACTGGAGACGATCTGGAAGGAAGTCCTTCTGTACCAGTTCCACGACATACTTCCAGGCTCTTCAATTAAGCGGGTGTACGATGAGTCGTTAATACGGTATGAGGAATTGCTCCAGCAGACAGAAGCCATGATCACCGAAACCTACCGCTATTTAGCAGACCATATCTCATCGAGTGAGGTGGATTCCTCTGGCGTCGTGGTGTTCAATTCACTGCCTTGGGAACGCCAGGAGTGGCTCCATACCAATGGGCGATGGCGTAAAGTACAAGTTCCTGCCATGGGATACACCGTTGTATCTGATGCTGCCGACCATGTAGTCGAAGATGAAGTAGCGTCCAGCATTGAAATAGACACAGAAACGCTGGATTCGGGTGTTCATGTTACAACTGATGAATGCAGCATTGAGAACGACAAACTTATCGTCAGATTTGACCAGAATGGTGCCATAATCTCGATCTTGGATAAGCTAGAAGCTCGTGAAGTTATCCAGCAAGGACATCTGGGTAACGACCTTCGTGTGTATCATGACGACGGGGATGCTTGGGATTTCCGTCATGACTATTCAGCGAATCTTGGGATGCCGTTAGTTCTAAATGACATCAGGGAACTTCGGGATGGGCCAAGAACCGGTCTGGTCTTCGATTTCAACTATGGGGAATCCACACTAACCCAGACGGTCGTTTTAACAGAGGGCAGTCGACGTATCGATTTCGAGACCACTGTGGATTGGAGAGAAAACGGTAAAATGTTACGTACTTCTTTCCCTGTTCATATCCGTACTGATCAGGTTCACTGTGAAATCCAATTCGGCAGCTTGAGCAGACCGACCCACCGCAATACGATGTGGGACTTTGCGAAAGATGAGATATGCGCTCACCAATGGATTGACTTATCGGAGCCGGATTACGGAGTCTCGCTGCTCAATGATTGCAAATACGGCCATCGAGCCATCAATAACGTGCTTGACCTTCATTTGCTGCGCAGTAGCTCATATCCGGATCCGGTGGCGGATCGTGCAGAGCATAAGTTCACCTACTCGTTATATCCGCATCAAGGAAATCATGTACAGGCTGAAATCTATCGAAGAGGAAATGAACTGAATATTCCGCTTCGCATGATTTCCTCGTCATCTTTACCTGATATGCCGGAGGATAAGCTGCCTCATACGAAAGCTTTCCTGCAGCCGGACCATCCACACATCATGGTAGAGTCGGTCAAAAAAGCCGAGGACAGTAACGACATCATCGTCCGTCTGTATGAAACGTCTGGAACACAAGTCAAGGCAAATCTTCACATCGGATTAGATGCATCCGAAGCCTGGACGACTGATCTGATGGAAAATATCATTTCACCACTACCAATTGACAAAAAATCGGAAATAGCTCTGTCCTTCACACCATTCGAAATCATAACTTTACGATTAAAAGCACTATAGCAGGTATAAAGGGGGCTTATTGCCCCCCCCTTAAGAAAGGAGAGTTGGGAATGTGATGAAGCCAAACAATCGATTAATGAAGCGAATCTGGAAACATAAGCTCTTCTACTTGTTCATGCTGCCTGGCATCGTCTGGTTTTTTTTATTCTCCTATGTGCCCCTTTATGGAATTCAAGTTGCCTTCAGGGATTACACCTTCGTTGGCGGCTTCAGCGGAAGCCCATGGGCTGGCTTCAAGTACTTTGAACAATTCTTTAACTACTATCAATCCGGTGATATCATCCGCAACACAGTCATCATCAGTCTCATGAAACTACTTATCGGCTTTCCAATGCCGATCATTCTTGCCCTTCTTTTGAACGAGGTTCGAAAGTTGAAGTTCAAGAAAACAGTTCAGACCCTTTCCTATTTACCTTATTTCGTATCTTGGATCGTGGTGGTCACCCTGATGCAGAGACTGCTTACTCCGTACGGCGGTCCGGTCAATGATTTATTGGGGTCATTTGGAGCGGAGTCAATCCAGTTCCTGAACAATCCAACTTGGTTCTATCAGATGATTGTGGGATCCGACATCTGGAAGAATATCGGTTGGAATTCCATCATCTTTATGGCTGCCATTGCCGGAATCGATCAGCAGCAATATGAAGCTGCTAAGATGGATGGCGCAGGACGTTTTCAGCAGATGTGGCACATAACACTTCCAGGTATCCGTAATGTGGCCATTATATTATTTATTCTTGCCGTGGGTAATTTGATGAGCGCGGGCTATGAACAGCTGCTTCTCCTGAACGGACCGGCGACCGCCAGCATGGGCAGCGTACTGGACGTGCATGCCATCAACTCCGGTATCCGGGAAGGGCGCCTCAGTTACGCCGCAGCTGTTGGATTATTTCAAAGCATTATTGGCCTAATATTGGTTCTGACGGTCAATCGGATTGCCCGCAAAGTCAGTGATGTATCCCTGTTCTAAGGAGGTGACGTTATGAAACGTAAATGGTCCTTATTCTCCGTGGTCAACTATACCTTTCTTGCTTTGGTTGGCTTCTCTATGATCTACCCGTTTATTTACATTTTGGCTTATTCACTGAATGACGGTAAGGATTCTATGCAGGGCGCGATCTATTTTCTTCCTCGAAAATTCACGCTCGAGAACTATGCTCAGGTATTTGATAACGCCCGTATCTGGAAGGCGTACCAAATTACACTCATGCGCACCGTGTTGGGAACGTTCCTTCATGTGGTCCTGTGTACGCTCATGGCCTATGCGCTTTCCAAAAAGACGTTACCCGGCCGCTCGTTTTTCACTTTTTACATCTTCTTGCCTACCATTTTCAGTGCCGGTTTCATTCCGTTGTTTATTACGCTCCAGAAATTGCATCTGATCAACAGCTTCTGGGTATACGTTTTGCCGATGCTGTTCAATTTCATGCATATTGTCATTATCCGGACCTTTCTACAAGGCATTCCAGAGGAGTTGGAGGAATCAGCATACATTGACGGGTATGGTGATTTTCAAATCTTCGTCCGGATCATTTTGCCTCTTTCGGGACCGGTGCTGGCAACCATCTCGCTCTTTATTGGGGTGGCGCATTGGAATGACTGGTTCTCGGGTGCTTATTACGTATCCAACAAAGATTTGATTCCGGTGCAGACCCTGCTGCAAGAAATGTTGACGGAAGCGGAAGCACTATCCAATTCGATGCAGCGCGCCGCGCAACAGGGCGGGCAAACGGTTGGCGGTGCAGCCGGGGCAGGAGCAACGCCCGAATCCCTCCGTATGGCCTTGCTTGTCATCACGGTCTTCCCGATCTTGTGTATTTATCCGTTCTTGCAACGATATTTCGTAAAGGGGGTTATGATCGGTTCGGTTAAAGGTTAGGTCATCCTGACCCGGAATTTGATGAGCTTCACCCAGTTTCACCAAGATCATTAATATTCGTATTCCAGGAGGCGATTGGTTTGAACAGGATTTGGTCGAAAGGCGTATCCATATTGCTCGTGTCCATCATGGTTGGAGGAATGTTGATCAGCTGCACGAATTCATCAGGGAACGGAGATAACGGAGAAGGCACTGAAGGAGATTCATACAAACTCAAAATATTACACAATTGGAACGGATCATCCGGATCCGATAATGGAATGACACCTGTTGAAGAAGTCATCAAGGAGAAGACGGGCGTTACCCTCCAGTGGGAATACACCAAAGGCAGTGAGACCGAGAAGGTCAACCAGATTTTTGCCACGCAGGATTTGCCGGATATCTACACTGGACCTGCATGGGGAGGCGAACTGGACGGCATTATCAAGGCTGCCAAAGAGGGGCAGTTGGTAGATATATCAGACAAATTGAAAGATTATCCGAACCTCGCCAAATCCATTGCGGAAGAAAATGTGCCGCCTGCATTATATGAGAAAGCGATTGATGCGTACGACGGAAAAAAATATTTACTTCTACAGAATCAGCCTGCCACGAACAATGACGGCATGGACTGGCTCTACGGCTTCTATGTTCGAAAAGACATCGCTGAGAAGGTCGGCGTGGACCCTCAGTCTGTCGTAACGAAGGAGGATTTCTATAACTTCCTCAAAAAAATTAAGGATGCCAAATTGCAGGAGAACGGCCAGCCGGTCTTTCCTCTGGGGGGCTTCAGTAACGGCTGGGCCATTGGCATTGGCAACACCATGTTCTATTCGGGTGCCAGCTATGTAGACAAAGGTGATGGAACCGTTGAGCGAGACTTCTTCACAAAGGGTTATGAAGAATACACGCTGTTCTATCGCAAACTGGTTGAAGAAGGGTTGCTCGATCCAGAAGCCTTTACCCAGACAGACCCGATTGCTAAGGAAAAGATCAATCAAGGTCGAATTGCCATCCTTGCCGCACATTATCCAGCCATTTTGGACGCTTCCAAGGAATATGTCACATCACATCCTGGAAGTGATTACATTCCACTCGGCCCATTGGAGCGGGCAGATGTTGACCCGAACCGCCCCGTGGATTTAGGCATTCAAGGCAACAACGTAACAGCCATTACCAAAAGCTGCAAGGGCCCATGTATAGATGCGGCTCTAAAGTTCCTCGATTATATGGCTTCCGATGAAGGTTTCATGCTGGCCAGATATGGAGTTCAAGGCGTCCATTGGGACATGAAGGACGGTAAGCCTGTTGCCAATCAGGAATGGTTTGATAAATTCAGCACGGATACTAACTTAAAGCTGCGCAAGAACGAAGGCATTAGCATCGGCCTGGAATCGATTACGGGGCTTGATCGCATCAACTCCGCAGCTGGTGGAGACATCTGGGCCGAACAGGAACGGCTCGATTCCATGGAGCAAGCACGCCAAATCCTCCGTCCCAACGGCATTCACGTGATTACGGCCTATAACCCGGGAGATGTCATTACAAAAGCGCCGGAATGGGAAATGCTGAAGCCTTCGATGGATCGTATGGGGGATGCCTGGAAGGAAGCTGTTTTTGCGAAATCAGATGAAGCTGCGATGGGAATAATAAACGATCTTCGCGAGCAGCTCCGAAAGACGGGATATGAGAAAGCGATGCAGTTCACGAACGAAAATTTGAAAGGTAAAGACGTCGTTACCGTTCAGATGCCGAACTGATGACTTCATAATCATTGGAGCCCGATAACAAGAAAGGCTTCGCAGCACCTTGGGAACAAGGGGGCGAAGCCTTTCGTTGTTTTGCTTTAGCGCAAGGACAACCCATCTTCATGAGGAATACATTAGTGGTAAACGTAATTCTTGATACCGACATTTACATATCACTTTAAGGAGTTGTAGTGTAATGACAACGAATTTCAGACCTCCATCTGTGCCTCTCGTAACCGTAGATCCTTATTTTAGCGTTTGGTCCGCTGCAGATCATCTGTATGAGGATCACACCCGGCATTGGACGAACAAGACTCATGGCATGATTGGCCTTGCGATCATTGATGGCAAGCCCAGACGATTTATGGGGAAAGTTTCATTGCAGGATCAATCTGAATTTCCGGAGCCGGAGGCACTCGTTCAAACCGGTCTGACGGTTGAGCCTGTAACCACCCGATATACTTTTCAAGGGGAAGGAATTGAACTTAAGGTTCAGTTCACCACGCCTTTATTGCTGGATGATCTCGATTTGTTATCAAGGCCCGTAACCTACGTGACTTTTCAAGTTCGTTCTATGGATGGGGAGTCACATCAAGTTAAGATTTACCTCGATGTGACAGGCGAGTGGTGTGTACATACACCGGATCAGCAAGTGACATGGGAACGCCACGTGATTGATGGACAACTGAATGCGATGTCCATGGGTACGGTCGAACAGCCAATATTACAACTAGCTGGAGATGATACAAGAATCGATTGGGGATATATGGTTCTGGCGGTTCCCCGGACATCTAGCATCCAGACGGTGATTCATTCTGTAACAAGCCGCGGGTTGTATGTGGAGACCGGTCAATTACCGTTAGAAGATGATCAGAACCATCCGAGAGCGGTATCCGATAACATGCCTGTCATGGCGGCAGAGATGGACATGGGTATAGTCCAGGAAGTGCCGGTAACCCAGTACCTGATGCTTGCGTATGAGGACATTCATGCGATCGAATATTTTCATAAACCGCTGGATGCGTATTGGAAACGAAACGGATTGACGTTTCATGAAATGTTGTTAATGGCAGCCGATCAATATGAAGAGATCCTGCAAAGATGCGAGAGCTTTAATCATGAGCTGTTAACAGAGAGCCAAGCCGCAGGCGGTGAGAAGTACCGGGATATCCTGGCGCTTACGTACAGACAGGCGATTGCCGCGCATAAATTGGTTGCCGATGAAGCGGGAGATGTTTTATTTTTCTCCAAAGAGAACTTCAGTAATGGATGTATCGCTACGGTCGATGTCAGTTACCCGTCGATTCCATTGTTCCTGAGATATAACCCGGAACTGATCAAGGGTATGATGCGTCCAATTTATAAGTATGCCATGAGCCGTGATTGGACGTTTGATTTTGCGCCCCACGACGTAGGAACATACCCTAAAGCCAATGGTCAGGTGTATGGAGAGAACAAGCTGGAAGACCAGATGCCGATTGAGGAATGCGGCAATATGCTCTTGATGGCTGCCGCGGTATGCAAGTATGAAGGGAATGCGGATTTTGCCCGGGAACATTGGGAACCGCTTACGAAATGGGCGGGGTATCTACTGCAGAATGGACTCGATCCAGAAAATCAGCTCTGCACCGATGACTTCGCCGGTCATTTGGCGCACAACGTAAATCTGTCGATTAAGGCTATCTTAGGCATAGCTGCTTATTCATACATGTGTAACAAGCTTGGTCTCCAGGAGGGAGACTCTTATCGTGAGGCCGCTCAGAACATGGCGAATGAGTGGGTGTCCATGGCAGATGCCGGGGATCACTATAAACTGACTTTTGACAGTGGGCCGGATACTTGGAGCATGAAATACAATCTGGTGTGGGATCGTCTTCTGGATTTGCACCTGTTCCCACAAGAAATCGCCGCTAAAGAACTCCAATACTACATGGATAAACAAAATCGCTATGGCCTCCCACTGGATAGCCGGGATACGTATACCAAATCGGATTGGTTGGTATGGTGTGCCTCCATGAGTTCAACACAAGCACAGTTTGAGTTATTTATCTCACCCCTATGGGATTTCTTGAATGAAACCTTCGCTCGTGTTCCGGTAACGGATTGGTATGACACGATCACCACAGAGCAGAAGAATTTCCAGAATCGTTCTGTTGTCGGGGGCTTCTTCATTCAATTACTCATGCAAGAGTCTAAAGACAAATTCGAGTGAAGACAGGTGATGAATGTGAATAATGTTATCGAAGAAATTCGCAAGGACCTGAACCTGATACAGCTGAAGCAGCAATTCGAGAATCCGGATGCAACATATCGTCCGCAGCCTTTCTGGTTTCTGAATCATGAACTTGAGAAGCCGGAACTCAAGAGCCAGATTCAATCGATGTTTGAAGCGGGAGTTGGGGGTGTAGTTCTGCATGCGCGTCATGGGATGCAAACCCCTTACCTGTCGCCAGAATTTATAGAAGTGTTGGAGTTTTGCACAACAGAGTGCAAGAAACGCAATATGGTCGTCTGGCTGTACGATGAGGATAATTGGCCGAGCGGAACGCTGGGCGGTAAGCTAACACGTCAGCATCCGGAATATCGCATGCGTTACTTAAGGGTTGAGGAAAAAAGGCACTCGCGTACCGCACAGCAAGAAGCATTGCGGCTGGATTTTGCCTCCTACGATAACAATGAGCTTATCGCCATTCTGGCTTATCGCGCTGTTCAACAGGATGGTGAGTGGCTGCTCTATGATAGTCCGGAAGATATCACGCATTTATGGGGGCGGGATTGGAAGCCGGATACGGAGGATACTTATATCGTACTGGCCTGCTGGTCTTGCGAAATTGCGGAGGGCATCACGTTTGCCCAAGGGTACTACTTGGATACATTGAATCCGGAAGCCGTTCAGACCTTCATTCAAATGTCTTATGAACCGTTTCTGCCATTGCAGACATATTTCGGCTCCACGATTCAAGGTGTATTTACCGACGAGCCTGGACTCATGATTCATGATGGCTTCTTCGGCGTGGAAGCGATCCGGACGACTCTTCATGATGTGGGCGCTACCTTGCCGGGCATGGTCTTTGCATGGACACATGGGATGGCACAGCGGTATCAGCATGAGAATGGATATGATCTAATCCCGCGCTTGGGCGCATTGTTATATAACATGGCAGATGGCAGCAGGTCAACGAAACAGCAATATTATGATACGATTACGCGCTGGTATGTTGAGGGCTATCATCATGCGATTCGTTCATGGTGTGAGCGGCACGGACTGCTGTATATTGGTCATACGCTGGAGGAGCCAGTTTGGGGACAGGCTAGGTCACAAGGCAATCAGACCCGGGTATTGCAGCAGTTCCACTACGCAGGCGTGGATTATCTAACTCCCGGAATCGGTACGAAGGAGAATCCGCATCGGATCGTGTCCGTGAAGACGGCGGCTTCCGTAGCACAGCTGGATAGGAAGAAACGAGTGATCTGTGAATCTTTTGGCGCAAGCGGTCACGGCTATTCCATGCGCCAGAGGCGACTGGATGCTAATTTCATGGCATTCTTAGGTGTGAATCTGTTTATCCCGCATGCGTTCTATTATTCGTTTGCAGGGGTTAGGAAAACCGATTTCCCACCGACAGAATTCAAACATGCACCGCATTGGCCGCATTATAAGGCCTTTGCCGATTATATTGGTCGATTGAGTCTGCTAGGCGCAAGCGGTAAACGAACGCCAGAGGTACTGCTGCTATCGCCTATTCATACGGTATACCAAAATATGTTCGCATCCGGTGAATCGAATAGGCATCCTTCTTCAGATGTCCTGTTCTCGCTTCTGTCGGATCGCATGCTGCGCGGGTCCATCGACTATGACTATGTAGATGAGTGTCAGCTTCGCGATGCTACCCTCGTGGATGGAGAAGGGTATCGATTTGGCGGAGATGGGAACGTCTATTCGATTTTGATTATGCCAGAGATTGAGGTGATGTCTAGGGACATCGCTGAACAACTCGTTTCCTTTGTGAAGCAAGGCGGCACTCTAATTGCTGTAGGGGCGATTCCTCAGTATAGCGAGACTATGCGGAAAGATCCGGAGTTACTGAAGTATATAAATGAGCTATTTAGTTCCGATCGTCAGCACGGGGAATTACATGCTGTTGGCAAAGGATACAGCTTGTTCTATTCCATGAACGACGCTGCACATGAAGGCGATCAGGCTGGGGATCGACTGGAAGCCTTTTGTGCTCAATTAAGCGATTTGTTAAGAGAACCACCAGCTATTCTCTGGAACCTGATAAAAGGACAGTCCGAAGATTTGATTAGAGTGGAACGCAAAATCGGAGATTTTGTGTATGTGTGGATTATGAATTGGTCGGAGCAGTCAGTGACCATTAAGCTCGATCCAAGAGAAAATAAGGATTACTTGGAAGAATGGGATTTGGAGAACGGGGGAGTGCGTCGGTTAGACAGTGAAGCTGTTCTTACATTTGTGCCGGGAGAGCTGCGAGTATTATCGGTAAGCCCTCATGAGCAGCCGTCCTTTCCGCAAGAACATACAAACAATGGAGACCGAACTTCTACAGATGTGGTCGTTCTTGGTGAGAAGTGGCAGTTTAAGACTGTCGATCCCAATGTTCTTCTTCTAGATCAATGGCATGTAACGTTGAATGACCGACAGTCCAAGATGAACGCCATAATGCCTGGACAAGTGAATACGTATCGAACTACGTTTAGGATGACGCAAGAATTGATCGAGATTGTTCAATCACAGAGCGATTCCGGTCATTCGGATGCGTCAGGAAAAGAACAATCGGCCAAGATTGAGTTGATTCTAGACGATGTGGAGCAGAAGATTCCATCTCATATCGGCTTTCTGTCACGTAGAAGGAATCTTGAAATCTTCGTCAATGGTATACGCCAGGAAGCATTGAAACAATCTTCTTGGCAGGACGCTTATTACGACAGTGTAGATATCACGCCTCATTTGTTGGTAGGCGAAAATGAGCTGGAGATTCTGACGGTTTCTTTACTGGAACTGATGCCGGCTATTTCATTCCCTGCATTTCTGATTGGTCCATTCGCAATTGAAGATCATACTACGTTAAATGCCGATGTGGAACATTTGGATGGATTTTGGAATACTGCCGGCTATCCTTATTATTCGGGTACGGGATCGTACTCGCAATATGTGGACTTAACACATGTTAGCTTAGCCCCAAATGATGAGTTATGGCTGGAAGCTGATGAGATAAGGGAGACGGCATGCTTATATGTGAATGATATGGAAGCTGGCATCCGGCTATGGCCGCCTTACCGATGGGACATAACGCCATATTTACAAGAGGGAAATAATAAAATTAACATTCATGCAGCAAACACCTTAGAGAATTTATATGGAAAGTCAGCACTGCCTTCTGGGATAAATGGTCAGATGAGATTGGTACGTCGAACGCTACTATAAGGGACTGTTTTTGAAATATATTGTTATTAATAGAATGCCTGGATCCTTTAAGGATCCAGGCATTCTATATTTGTTTTATGACATGACACCGATGCTAAAAGTGAAAAAATGAATCAAACAACTAAGAAAAGTATATATTCAATATATTGTTTAAGTTTTTGAAATCACCAATGCAAAAAAAGGTGAATTCATGTCATGGAATCGAAAAGGAAACGTCTTCTTATTGAAATCCAACAAAATATACAATCATTTTCTTTTAAAATGTCATTTAATTTGTGATTGAATGTCGAATTTAAGGAACCTTTGTCGAAAGTATTGAAATATATATATAAATATATTTAATATATAAATGAATTATTTATTACTTATTTGCAGAGGAAGGAGTGTATAAGAAGAGAACGCTGTTTGTTCTGTACATCACATCACACTAAAAGGAGAAATGAAAATTATGATTCGTAAGTTAGCCGTTTTGTGTATTACCCTAGTCTGTACAACCGTGTTATCGGTCAGCGCATTTGCTGCTACTGATGCTTCTACGCAATTGAATTCTTTGAAATGGCCTAAAAATCAAGCGCTTCCAAACTTCGGTAAAGCTAAACATTTGGATGTTGCTAATGTTTATGAGGCACCCGGGGATATCAAATTGCTTTTGACAACTCTTGAAGGGATTATAAACAGGGAGCAACCACGAATTTATGTGCTTCAGAATAAAGTTGACCCTTGGCTGAAGGATTTAAAAGTTCCTTATAAGCAACATGACAACGCTATGGATGTTTTCAAGAAATATGCAAAAGAAATTAAAGGCATAATCGTATATGATCCTGATATACCGGATTCAATTAATGTGGCAACTACACTTGCTGGACTAAAAGATGCTGTTGTCGCCAGTCCTGAACTTGCACAACAATTAACTGTTGCACCGTATAACCTGGCGGTAATTGAAGACTTACAAGGCAAATTCAAGAATCGTATGGACGCATACAATTGGCAATATGAGAATCTCTGGAGCCAAACGACTCAAAGAATGCTGGTCGGGTTGAGTCCGGACACATCCATCCCGATCCCGCCAGGAAATTTTGATTCGTTCCAAACGATTGCTGTCGAGAAGGAACAAGTACGTGATGGAAGTAATCGGAAAACATTTGAATATGATTTATCTTCCTATTTGGGAAAAGAGGCTGTCTATCTCCGCTTCCAAGATGCCTTTCCTCAGGATGGCTGGGGGCCAGCCGTTCATCAAGTGACTGTGAAGGCAGACGGACAGGTCATCTCAGATTTTAAAACGGGTACCTCCGAGGAAGAACCTTTTCTCTATGACCAACATAACTCCAAATTTTTACCTGGTAGCGATCACCGCTTCGTCGATCACGGCAATTACTTTGTATACGAATTTAAACCTTCAGCCAATACGAAGCAATTAACAGTATCAATTGAAATGTGGAACCAATACAAAGTATCAGCAAGCAATATTAAACCACTTTCATCTGAAGAGAAGGAGCCTTTTGGTTTTCTGCGTGATTATGCCGTAGCAAACAAAGCAATGGTCTTCTGGCTGTCAACAAGCGTACCTGAGGAAAAGGTGCTTTTCGAGAAGATTCTATCCGATGTAAAGCCAGGGACGCCTTATATGGGATGGTTCGACAATGATTTTGAAGGGGAGGTCGCTGGCCTCGAACTAACGTCTCGTCATAGTGTGTATGTGTTACCTTCTGACTGGTTTCATAACATGACCGTATTTTCAGGAACAAAAGTAAAACAAGAACCGACACCTAAACGAGTTGATCCTAAGCTCGAGAATAAAATTTACGTGACATATACTTTTGGCGAAGGTGACAATTTGCAATACGACCAGAACCATATGCGTAACTTATGGAATGATCCCGCTCGGGGCAAAGTACCCATTAACTGGACCTCAAGTCCGATGCTGTATGATGCAGCACCTGCCATTCTAAATTATTACCGTTCAACTGCGACAAAAAATGATCTCCTTATCGCAGGACCATCTGGAGCGAGCTACTTCAATCCGCATGTCTGGCCGAAGGAGACATTTACGGAATACCTGAAACAATCCTATTCGTATCTTAAGAAAACCGACATGTCGTACCCATATGTGCTGAATCGTGAACTTGGAAAAGACATTCCGCTCAGCGAGTCGACGGCAGCCGCGTATGAGAAAAATTATAAACTTCCAGGTCTTTTCTTGGCAGGGGAAGATAAAGACGATATTAAAATCATGAATGGAAGCCTGCCGGTATCGATGATGCGAGGCATCTCCACTGTTCAGGACGGGAAAAATGTATTGACTGATGCAAAGAAAGACTGGGATGGCAAATCTTCAAAGTTTATTTCGATTGGAATCAACGCGTGGAGTATGACACCATCAGATGTTCTAGCTATCACTGAATCTCTTGGCCCAGAATACCAAATCGTTAAGGCTGATGAATATTTCTCACTTGTTCGAAAAGCCTATGGATTGCCCAATAAGATTGAGAAATAATTATTGTTCATAGTAAACAAGAAGGGCTGTCACGTAAGGTTATAAATCTTAGTGACAGCCCTTACAGTAATGGAAGAATACGAGGTTCGCCAAAAAAAGTATTTATGGAATGATTAGAATATTCTTCTAAACCTAATATTGAAAACAAGAAACTACAACAATACGTGAACAGTTATATTTCTAAATTCAGAATATAAAAAAACCATCAACTTTTGAACTGTACCCCACTTGTTAGACACCATCTAACATTGGAGGTGCAGTTTTTCTATGGTTAAGTTTAGTTCAGACGAAAAAATACAAGTGAGAAGAACGAACAGGTGTCCCTTCTCCATGTTGAAATCACCCAAAACAGCCTTGTAATGCTGGCAGAGAAAGAACGCGCTGATCCTTCGTAAAGGAGGAACAGTTTTCTTTTTGTGGTCCGGAGTGAGGTCGAAGAAGTCTGTAGGATGATGTACAGGACCATTTCTTACAGAACGGCAATTCGCCGGTAACGTTTAGGACTGTAAGCCTTTTTCGCTGGATTCAACAACCATCACATGTTCTCGAGACATTCGCAAAATATTACTGCGGTCGCCCACCTCGTATCGGCAGCAATATGTGCCGGTGCCTACTTTGTAAAATTAGAGATAGGTGGCTGAAGAAGGAAGTGTCAGGAAGGAACAAGAGTTCTGAAACAGGCCTATTCCCCATCGAATGATACAAATAACCGTTAAATAGTGCAGTTTTATGATTGAAATGGCTGAGATCGACTAGATTTTTACATGTAAGATGAAGATGATCCAAAGTTAAGTTATCTCGAAACCATAACGTGAAGAAAGGGGGCTCATTCAATTCGGATTCCAAGAAGCGCTAGATCGTTTTCTGTTTATTACATTCTAAGAAAGAGGTGTTATTCATGAAAAATTTAATGGATTTCAGAAAGCAAATGACGGCTGTTCTGACGGTAGGTGCCCTGATATGCGGATTGCTGTTACCCATTCAAGCGTCGGCGGCAGACGTTGCATTTAACGAACCTTTAAACGGCGCGAATCCTAGTCTGTTCTATACCTCGGATGGATGGGCCAACGGTCCGGATTTCGGAGTGGGCTGGAAGACCGCTAATCAGGAATTTTCCAATGGCATTATGGCTCTGCGACTTGACAATACAGGGTGTCCGGACAACTGCTCGGGGAAAAATTATGCTTCAGCTGAATATGCAACTCATGTCAAGTATGGTTATGGCCGGGTTGAAGCACGTATAAAAGCAGCAAACGGAACAGGACTCGTCACAAGCCTCTTTACGTATTCCGGACAAGCGACGGGTACATCCAATGACGAAATCGACATTGAAATATTGGGCAAAGACACCACAAAGCTGGAAACCAATTATTTTACGAATGGAGTAGGCCAGCATAGCACAATCATCGATCTGGGGTTCGATGCCTCGATCGATTTTCATAATTATGCGTTCGAATGGTCACCATCATCCATTAAGTGGTATGTAGACGGTAATCTGGTCCACACGGAGAATGGCTCGCGCGGAGCGCTTCCGACCAGCCCGGGCCATATCATGGTCAATCTGTGGTCGGGATCGGGACCGGCCGAGATATGGACCGGGAAATTCAATTACCCTGGTTCGCCGGTACGCGCGTACTATGACTGGATCAAATTCACGCCGGCCAACTAGCTTTTCGTTGTATGCGAATACAGGATTTTCGAGCAGCGAGGAGTTTACTTAATCCGCATCTCGATTGTTCCAGCATCATCGCACCAACAAGCTGTCCCAGGTCAATCAGACATGGGATAGCTTTTTTATTTACAACAATGGAATATGAATGATAGAGTTTATGACAAGAGATGTATGTGTGCAACGCTTACAAAAAAATCGAGTGTGGAGGGATTTATCATGCCATCGATCATGCGAGAAGAAGCAATTCCGAAGGAAAAAGTAAAATTAGCCAAGAATTGTCCCGTTTTCGTCGCCGATACGATTGGTGTGACCAGCCCCTATCAGAAGCTTCATTGGCACAACGTGCTGGAGATTAATTACATTAAATCCGGCACGGGTTACTACATCATCAACGGGCAAAAATTCGAATTCCAGCAAGGGGATGTGCTGCTCATCAACTCCAATGACCTGCACTGCGCCTACGAAACGAAAGATCTTGTCATGACCGTCATTACGTTCGATTCGACCTGGTTCATCCATAACCTCCGGTTCGATCCGGAACTGTTCAGTCCGTTCCGCGAGATGGGAAAGCACTACATGAACCTGATACACCGCAATCATCCTGCCATGGACAAGCTGCGTTCGCTTCTGATGGAGCTGAAGGAGGAGCATGAGAGGGAACGGCGGTCTTACGCTACGGTAGTGTACTCGCTTCTGCTGCAGTTTCTCGCTACCGTGAACCGGGAATGCCGGATCGAGGGGGACGGCGGAAGCGAGCCCAGCATCAGCGAACGGCAGCTGGAGAAAATGCGTCAAGTCATCATGGTAATGGAGCAAGATTTCGCCCACCCTTGGACGCTGGAGGAGTTGGCTTCCCTGGTCTATCTCAGTTCTTCTAGGTTCAGCGAGATATTCAAGCGCGCGGTCGGCATGCCGCCGCTCCTGTACCTGATCCACATTCGGCTGGAGCAGGCGGTCACGATGCTGGAAGGAGGCCATATGAAAGTGATGGACGTTGCCCTGGAATGCGGCTTCCGCACGCTGACCAATTTTAATCGGCTGTTCAAAAAGCACATCGGCATGACGCCGAAGGCTTCACAAAAGCAACATTCCTAAAAACCAGTGAAATAGTGCTGGTTTTTGCTTGTTTTAGCAGAGAAATGAGCCTGGTCAGGCGATACAATAAAGTGGCAAGCATCTCAAGGTTGTGTCAATAAATCTAACACAAAATTAAAAGGGGGAGATGCCAATGCCGCAAACCGGGATCGACAGCAAGGCGGAGCCGCATGTGAAGAAAAGCCGCCTGCGCCGTTTTTTGAAGCAGTGGGATATACAGTTGATGGTGCTTCCGGCCATGATGTTCATTCTGGTCTTCAGCTACATTCCCATGTACGGAGTGCTTATGGCGTTCCAGGACTACAGTCTGTTCAAGGGGTTTTTGAACAGCCCGTGGGTCGGCTTCAAGCATTTTGAGATGTTCTTTGGGGCGCCGGAGTTCTGGACCATTATGCGGAACACCCTGGTCATCAGCTTATTGAAGCTGTGCATCGGGTTTCCGGCGCCGATTCTGCTTGCGCTGATGCTCAATGAAGTAGGGAGGCGTTCCTTCAAACGAATCGTCCAGACCATCAGCTATTTGCCCCATTTTTTGTCATGGGTCATCGTCTCGGGTTTTGCGATATCGATTCTATCGACGGATAACGGCAGTCTGAACATTCTGCTGCAGAAGCTGAGCCTGATCGATGAAACGATTAATTTTCTGTCGGAACCGAAGTACTTCTGGAGCATCCTGACGGTTACGAATGTGTGGAAGGAGATCGGCTTTTCCTCCATTGTGTATTTGGCGGCCATCGCGGGCATCAATCCCCAGCTGTATGAAGCCGCTTCGATTGACGGCGCGAGCCGTCTGAAGCAGATTATCTCCATCACCATTCCGTCCATCATGTCAATCATCGTGGTGTTCTCGATTTTGGCGATCGGCAACTTCCTGAATGCAGGCTTCGAGGACATTTTGCTGCTGGCTGGCAATCCGGTATTGAGGGATGTCAGCGACGTACTGGACACGTACGTCTATCGGATTGGCATTCAGAACAGCCGGTTTTCCTACGCAACGGCGGCAGGACTGTTCAAGGCGATAATCAGCGTCTTGTTGTTGGCCGGAGCCAACTACTGGGCCCGCCGATCGGGGAACAGCCTATGGTAGGGAAGAAAGGGGAGAGATACATATGAGGCTGTCAAACGGAGATCGGGTATTCGTTGGCTTCATCTACGGCTCTTTGGCATTGCTGGCATTTATCGCGCTGTACCCATTCTGGAACGCTGCCGTCATCTCGTTTAACTCGGGGACCGACACGATGCAGGGGGGCATTACGTTCTGGCCGCGCGAATTCACACTGGAGAATTATCGCGTGGTGTTCAAGGACGAGCGCCTCATTGACGGGTTCGTCATCTCGGTCTTCCGAACGGTCATCGGTACTTTTCTATCCATTGTGGCAACCGCCATATTCGCTTATGGCATATCCAAACACGAGTTGATGGGACGCAATTTTTATATGGTCACTTGCATCGTGACGATGTACTTCAGCGGCGGACTCATTCCCAATTATTTGCTCATTCGGGAGCTGGGCCTGATGAACTCGTTCTGGGTCATGGTCATACCGGGCATCATCAGCGTGTGGAATATGATCATATTCCGTACGTTCTTTAAGGGCATCCCGCCCGGGCTTGAGGAGTCGGCCCATATCGACGGTTCCTCGAACTGGGGCGTATTCTTCCGGATTGTGCTTCCGCTATCGGGACCGGTCATTGCGACGCTGTCGTTGTTCACGGCCGTGTATCATTGGAATGATTGGTTTGCGCCAAGCATTTACATATCCAACGCGGATCTGCTGCCGATCCAGACGAAGCTTCAGCAGATCCTCAATGCCAATATCATGATGGAACAAATGCAGAACATGGATGCCGCGGCGCAGGGCCGGATGAGCGCAATGAAGGCCGTAACCACCAAGTCCTTGTCCATGGCGACCATGATGGTGGCAACCGTCCCGATCCTGTGCGTATACCCGTTCGTTCAGAAGTATTTCGTGAAGGGCGTATTAATCGGTTCTTTGAAGGAGTAATTTACCAGCAGCCTTGCCAAGGGTTTGAAGCAGCAGCTTTGACCATAGATGAATCATGAAGGGAGCACTTGGAATGAAAAAAAGGGGAAAAAGGCTTCTATCTGCATGGTCAGTCACACTTGTCATCGTTATGGCTTTAACGGGATGTTCGGGCTCAGGAGGTAACTCTGCAAGCCCGGAGAAGGAGAGCCCAAGCTCTCAAAACAATGAGAAACCAGCTGCGGAGGACACCTTTGTGCTGGGAGAGAAGCCGCTGGAATTCTCCTTCTACGGCCATTATGACTGGTACACGATGCCGGATTGGGGTGCGGATCTTGCAACGAAGTGGATCCAAGAGAACAAGAAGGTCAACGTGGTTCCGGTGAGCTCCGGCGGCGTAGCTAAGAACAAGCTCAGTACGATGATCGTGTCCGGTGAACTGCCGGATGTCATATGGATGGAACCGGGTGCGGAGGTCGAGAAGCTGCGTGCTGAGGGCATGCTGGTGCCGTTCGACGATTATCTGGATAAATACCCGAATCTGAAAAAATGGGCCGGGGAGTCCACGCTCGACTTGCTTCGCTCGCCGGACGGCAAGCTGTATCAATTCCCGAACTGGTATACGACGCAGCCGAACGGCAATGCGGGCTATCTCGTTAATAAAAAGATTTACGAGGAGCTCGGATCGCCGAAACTGGAAACGCCGGATGATCTGTACGCCTATCTGAAGCAAGTTAAGGCGAAGTATCCGGATGTCGTCCCGCTGGAGGTAGGCCAATCGGCAGCGGGCGTGGACATCATGGTGTCCGCTTTTGCCGAGAACCGCCCGTATACGTTCAACAGTATGATCGCCGTTCCGCAAGGGGATCAACTTGTGTCCCTGTTCACGGATCCGTTCTATCGCGAGCTGCTTCAATACATGAGCCGATTGTACCGCGAGAAGCTCGTTACGCAGGATGCCTTCACGCAGAAGCTGGAGCAAGTCGAGCAGAAGATTCTCAACGGCAACGTGGCGGTTTATGTGGCATCCAGCCCGACCGAGTTCGGTTCTAAGGGCCACAATCTGCTGAAGGCGCAAGACCCGGATGCCGGTTACATTATGATATGGCCGGTCCACAAGGAAGGAGTGGATCGCGACAAGATTTTCCCGGGCGACTACAAGCAGCTTGGCTGGAATGTCAGCGTTATTACGCAAGCGGCCAAAGATCCGGAAGCCATCTTCGCGTTCCTGGATTGGTTCACGGGTCCCGAAGGACAGCGGACGATCATGTGGGGACCGGAAGGCTTGTATTGGGATGGAACGGATGAAGAGGATATGCCGCTGTTCACCGATAAATTCACCAGCGATGCGAAGGGGCGCGATGAGCTGATGAACGCCACGGTTAATTTCCAGTGGAACGGCAACACGGTGTATGTGGACAATTCCAAGATGAAATTCGAATCCACGCTGCCGCCGGAGAAGCGGAACTTTGAAACGTATTGGCAATCGGAGATTACCTGGAAGACGCAGATGAATACGACGGAGTACGTCAACCTCGATCCGGCAGGCGATTCGGAGGAAGGCATTATTGCGCAGCGCGTGTTCGAAATTTATGAGCAGGCCAGAGCCAAGGCGATCAGCTCGGCCTCCTCAGATCAGGAAGTGCTCTCGCTTCTGGATAAGGCAGAGGCGGATGCGCAAATAGCGGGTTACGACAAGCTGTTGAAGTACAAAACGGCGAAATGGCAGGAGAATAAGCAGAAGCTGGAAGCATCGAAATAAACGTCACGGCTTCATGAGCCGGGCATCATAGGAGAGATCATACTTGAATTACTACTTGGGGGTTGACGGCGGAGGAAGCAAGACGCTGGCCGTCGTGGCGGACGAGACGGGACGAATCGCAGGGAAGGGAATGGGCGGCTGCGGCAACCATCAGCTTGGAGCAGCGCTTGCGGAAGCAAGCATCAGGCAGGCAGTGGATGAAGCGATTGGGCAGGCGGGACTCGGGCGAGAAGACATCGCCTGCGCGTCGTTCGGGCTGGCGGGAGCCGACCGCGAGGCGGATTTCCGCATCTTGCGGCCCATGATCGACGTCATGGGCTTCAAGAAACACCATATCGCATGCGATACCGTCATTGCGATGAGAGCCGGCACAAGACAGAGGGACGGCGTCGTCCTCATATGCGGTAGCGGAACGAACGGCTACGGCGTCAACGCGACAGGCGAGGAGGTTCAGATCGGAGGATTCGGTTATGCGTTCGGCGATTTCGGCGGAGGAGCTGACCTGGCCGTCGAGGTGTTTCGGACGGTCGTTCGTTCCTGGGAAGGCCGGGAGAAGCCGACTTCATTGACGCCGCTCACGCTGGATGCGCTTAGGTTCGGCAGCGTGGAGGAGATGTTTCACCGATTTTTGGACGAGGGCAGAAGGGCGCCGCATACATTAGCGAAGCTGCTGTTTCACGCTGCACCCGTGGATGAGGCTGCAAGAAAGATACTGGAAAGACAAGGCATGGAGCTGGGGAAGGTCGCCAGCGCGGTTATTCATAAGCTTAACATGGGCAATGACGCCTTCGACGTCGTGCTGGCCGGCAGCGTCCTGACCCGGGGAGAAAGGGAATATATCGTTCCGTATATCGAATCTCAGGTTCTTGCGGCAGCCCCGAATAGCCGGCTGCGCATTCTGGCCCTTGAGCCGGCAGCGGGTGCCGTCCTGCTCGCAATGGATGAGAGCGGCGTCGTTCCGGGCACCGCCGTGTATGAACAATTGCAGCATGAGCTTGCAGTGAAGGAGAGGAATGTGGAATGGGCACTGGATTGAAGGTTGCTGTTATCGGGGGTGGATCCTCGTATACCCCTGAGTTGATTGAAGGTTTCATCCGTCATTATGCGTCGTTTCCGGTGACGGACATCGTCCTCGTGGATATCCCGGAAGGCCGGCGTAAGCTCGAAATTGTAGGCGGCTTGGCCCAGCGGATGATTGAGCGAAGCGGATTGCCGATCCGCATTACGTTGACCTTGGACCGCCAGGAAGGACTAAAGGGTGCCCATTATGTATCGACTCAGATGCGAGTCGGGCTGCTGGAGGCCAGAGGCTGGGACGAAACGATCCCCCTGAAATACGGGATGCTCGGGCAGGAGACGACCGGAGCCGGCGGCATGATGAAGGCTCTGCGTACGATACCGGTGCTTTTGGATATATGCAAGGACATGGAGGCATTATGTCCGGATGCCTGGCTGCTGAATTTCACCAATCCCGCCGGGATGGTAACGGAAGCCATCATGAAGCACTCCGGCATCCGTTCCATCGGCTTGTGCAACTCCCCCATCGCCGCTTACAAGTGGTTGTCCGGGCTTTACGAGGTACCGGCCGAGCGCATCTACTGCGAGTTCGCCGGATTGAATCACCTGCACTGGATCAGCCGGATCGAGGTTGACGGGGAGTCGAAACTGGAGGAGCTGCTGGCTGCGGGAGGGAGCTACTCGGCAGGTAACGTGCCGCAGCTTGCCTGGAACGATACGCTGATTCGGGTGATGGGCGCGATTCCGTCCTATTATTTGAAATATTATTACCTCCACCGGGAGATGCTGGAGGAGCAGCAGGTTGCCGCGGCCAGAGGCGGGACAAGAGCCGAGACGGTCCAGCGTCTTGAGGATGAGCTGTTCGAGATTTACAAGCGGCCGGAGCTCGCGGAAAAGCCGAAGCAGCTTGAGCAGCGCGGCGGTGCTTATTACTCCGAGGCGGCCGTCAATCTGATGAAGGCCATTCATACGGATAGCGGAGAGATTCAAACCTTGAATGTCATGAACGGCGACACGCTGGATTTCCTGCCGGCGGATGCCAGTATCGAAGTGAACTGCGTCGTGACGAAGAACGGCGCGGTGCCGGTACCGGTCGAGCGAGTGCCGGATGCGGCGGTTGGCCTGATCCAAGCTGTGAAGACCTACGAGAGCCTGGCCATCGAAGCGGCAGTAACGGGAAGTAGAGAGAAAGCGCTGCTCGCTCTTAGCGCTCATCCGCTCATCGATTCCGTCGGTGTCGCGGAAACCATGCTGGATGAGATGCTGGAGCGAAACCGCAAATATCTGCCGCAGTTTTTTCAAGGGGTGCAAAGTGTACGAAACGTGATATTATAGCTTGAGATAATTACAGGGAAAAAGACGAACATTTCGTTAAATAGCTGCAAGACGCACTCTTTGAAGATCCGTTTTCCTAGAGATGCGTCTTTTTTATAGAGATGAAATGTACCGCTGCAGGATTGGTTAGCCCTGTATAGTGTAGATCAAATAGTTTGGTAGGAAAAATTTCATGAGGCAATGAAGTAAAGTAGTTTCGTATTATGAGGTTAGTGTGTAAGAATAATAGCAGTATTGAACAGCTTGCTAAGGACTATTTTCTCTCCATTGAAACTATTAAGAATATTGTTTATTGCAAATAAGTAGCAAACGGCACTGATGAAGTTTCTTCATAAGTGTTTTTTATGTCGAAAACGATTCTAAGTTACTGTCGTTGATCGTCAAGGGAATGCAGCGCTTGCAACGCAACATGGTTTTTGCTGCGTATCTGTGTACTACAGACTAGCACCGGAACATATTCAGCCAAGTCAATTGCAGGATTGTTATTCAGGCCTGAGATGGTGCATCGAACATGCTGAGGAATTGGCGATAGATGCTCAGAAGGTCGCTGTAGCAGGAAGCAGCGCAGGTGGCGGATTAGCCGCAGGTCTAGCCCTATACGTTCGAGATCAAAAGGAATTCGACATCCATGATCTCAGATTGCGCAGCCCAATGCTCGATGACCGTACGAGTATTTCCCGGGATCCTCCCTATGCCGGCGAGTTTGTTTGGATAAAAAAAAGCAATTATTTCGGCTGGAAATCGGTATTAGGGCATGAACCAGGTCAAGAGGGGACCAGCGAATATTTCGTGCCAGCGCGTGCTAAATCACTGGCCGGTTTACCTCCTACTTATATCAGCATAGGCAGCATTGATTTGTTCATAGATGAAGCCTTATTATTTGCCAAACAACTGGTCTTTGATGGTGTTTTAGTTGAATTGCATGTATACCAGTCTCTATCTGGTGGCTTACTAACTGGAAAATACAAGGCTGGTCAGGCCGCGCAAAGCGATTCACGCGCTGCCACATTAAAAGGATATGTAGATACGTTAGATCCTGAACTAGCTGAAAATGAACATAAGTTTATGATCATTGAAAAGTTGCAACAGCTGGCAAATGAAGCGAGGATTTCACTAGCCGATATGGCAATAGCTTTTACCCAAAGTCATCCATCCGTCACAGCAACTCTATGGGGACCACGCACTTTAGAGCAATTAAAAGCCTATATTTCCGGTGCGGAGTTGAGGCTCGGCACAGATGTGTTGGATGCTATTGATGCAATTGTTCCACCAGGCAAACGTATCGATGACAAAGAGCAGACCTGGACTCCTGAGTGGATGAGTGCCGAACGGCGCAGGCGACATTGAGAAATACATTTCTAGAGACACTGTTATCCTCATGTATTCCTCTAGTTGAAAATCACATAGCGGCAGCCGACCTCACGATCGGCTGCCGTTGTTTATTGAAGTAGCGGGGAGTCCACTGATTGGATCTTGATGAATATTAATTATTATATTTCACTCTAAAAGGCTTGTAGAAGGCACGAATGTCCTGGGCCAGAAGCTCGGGTTCTTCCATAGCGGTAAAATGTCCGCCGCGGGGCAGCGAAGTCCAGCGGGTTACATTTAGGTTGCGCATAGCCCATTCTTTGGGCGGCAACAATATGTCTGCAGGGAATAATGCGATGCCTGTCGGTACATCTATATAGCCCAATGGTGGTAAATAATGAGAATTTTCATAATACATCCGTGCTGACGATCCAATCGTGTTCGTAACCCAATAAATCATAATATGAGTGATTAGTTCATCCTCGTTGAATCTATGCTGGAGGTTGCCATTACAATCGCTCCATGCACGGTATTTTTCAATGATCCAGCCAGCCAAACCTGCCGGTGAATCGGAAAGTCCATAAGCAAGGCTTTGGGGTCGTGTCGATTGAAGGGACATATAGCCTCCTTCCTGCGCAATCCATTTCGAAGCGTTTTTCTTGTATCGCAGTTCCTCTTCCGAAAGCTTTGCCTGATCAGAAGAAGTCATGAGATTTCTTATAATGCCGACATCGGTTAGGTGGATTCCGAATAACAGTTCGGGATGGTTTGATGCCAGGTATCTTGTAACACCGGAGCCAATATCCCCACCTGCGGCAGCAAATTTTTTGTAGCCTAATTCTTTTGTCATTAGCTTAGCCCACATTTCCGAGACACGAAAATTGTTGACGCCAGGATGTTTGGGGCGGCTAGAGAATCCAAATCCAGGTAATGAAGGGACAATCACGTCAAAAGAATCCTCAGGGTTACCGCCGTAGCTGGCCGGATCCGTAAGAAGAGGGATAATATTTTGGTAACGAAGGTAACTATCGGGCCATCCGTGGGTAAGAATAATGGGCAATGGGTTTGGTCCTTTACCACGCTCATGTACGAAGTGCACGTCGATGCCGTCGATATTGCAGCAAAACTGGGACAAGTGGTTCAACTTGGATTCTTGGGCGCGCCAATCATAATGGTCCTTCCAATACGAAACGAGCGACTTTAAATAACTTATTTCTGTGCCTCGTTCCCATCCCGCGTTTTCTACTTGATCCGGCCAGCGAATGTGATGCAGTCTGTATTTTAGATCGTCAAGGATCTCGTCGGAGACATGAATATGAAAACGTTCAATAGCCATCGTGGTTTCCCTCCTTTTGTTGTTACATCGCTATTATATCCCTCACACTTGTGTGGTACACTGGCATAAATGAAGTATCCAACTATAACATTTGATAGGTGACTGCTATGCCGCAAATAGATCGACACAAAAACCGAACCGTGAATATTGAATTTGCCGCAGCGGAGGATTTTGACATGCTTCCTTATCCTGAACGTCTTACACTGATTCTCATTACGTCAGGAAGTATGAGCGGGACATTAAACGAACGGCCAATATCCATTTCCTCTCCCGGTGTTCTTTGCTTGACCGAAGATGATGACATGAAAGTAATGGAGAAACAAAACGTTGCCGCACAATCTTTTCGTTTTCATCCCGAATTTCTTAACACCATAACTCTTTCCGAAACGCAGGGCTACTTTCCGACGGCTCCGAGAATACAAACAGGTCTTTCACTTTTTCAAAGAGATGATCGATACACAGGTGTACCCCGTGTAACGGAGAAAGCATACCCGCTTTTATTTGAATGGTTCTTCATACTAGGTACGGAAGTGCAGGCGCAAAGTGATGAACGCTGGGTATGCAGAATAAAAAAATACCTCATCCAAATTTTAGGTTTGCTTGAGGATTTAAATCGAAATAGCGAACAATCCCCTGTTGATTTGGTATTGGAATATATACACACTAACTATCCCAAAAAGATTTCTTTGGAAGATTTGACGAGTTGCGCTCATTTGAACCGTGTGACTCTAAATAAGATGTTTCAAGAGAGATGCGGAAATACAGCTATCGGTTACTTGCTTTCTTATCGTTTAAAAGTTGCGTGCGAACTTCTAACCCATACAGGTATGAAGCTTGATGAAATTGCACGTGATACCGGATTTGAGTATGACACTTACTTTATCAAGCAATTTACGGCTAAAAAAGGCATCTCACCTACAAAGTATAGGAACATTACTCGCAAGTTCGCTACTGCTCAATAGAAGATGAGGAAGGATCTATTATGAAGTCAGTGTTTATAGCACATGGCAAATTTGAGGCAGTGTAGACTACCTGGTTCAAGTGGTACAGGAAGGCAAGAGAGATTTCATCCTTGGGCCATCGTTCGGTTTCCTGAACCATCCACGTCTGTTCACTTGTATCAAAGAGTCGGTTCTATTGGGCTTGGGACTGACGAGACTGACCCCATAACGTGAGACAAATGTAAACACCTTCAAGAGGATGCAACCATGTCGTAAGATATGGAGACAAACTTGGAGGTGTTTTTGCGTTGGCAACAAGAGTAAGCTACCCTGTAGAAGTGAAGAGAAAAGCCATTGAAATGAGATTAACGGGTATTCCCGTGAGCGAAGTCATGGAGTAGCTTGGAATAGTTAAGAACGTGGATGAGATGGCACCGAGCCGGAGAATTGCATTGATTGAAACAGCCTGTGGGTAAACAATAAAGCTACGGCAAAGGATCTGAGTACACATCAGAATTGGAGAAACTAAAGGCGGAAAATCGGTTTTTGAAGTAACAATTAGATCTGCTAAAAAAGTACAAGGAAATGGAAAGGAGGTGTCTCCAAAGATTGTAGTGGAGTGGATGGAGTCCATTCGAGGGGAAGTCAGTGTGACCCAAGCAAGTGCATGGATCGGGCTTCCTCGTGCAACCTACTATCGCTGGAAAGACGCCTACGGGAGCAAATACAAATCACATGGTAGAGAAGATTCGTGAACTCTGCAGGCAGCACAGGCTTAAGCGCCAATTCAACACCGATGCCCAATATAACAGCTGCAGTTAAGGGCCTATGTGTTATCACATCTGGTGCTCTTAGGGAGTTGCGGAGATATGGTTGTTGTAACGTATAATGATAACCAGCTATGCAGATAAAACTCGCAATAGGGGGAAAAGGGCAAAATGTTGGAGTTGTCAATCGATGAATCGGAACGACTGAGAAAAGTGGCACATGCATTGGCTTCGGAAGTCCGGATAAACATTTTAAAGCTTTTGAATCACAGCCGAGAAAATATTGTCGATATTGCTGAAAAATTAGATCTGCCTGTATCGACGGTCGCCTTCAATGTTCGGGTGCTGGAAAATGCGGGCATTATCGCGACGGAGGTACTGCCCGCATCCAGAGGCACAATGAAGGTTTGCACACGAACGTTTGATGATTTACGTATGAGTTTGAAATTAACCAACGGAATCTACAGTCCGACCAATCTGCACCAGATTGAGATGCCCGTTGGCTGTTATACGGATTGCGAAATCCATCCGACATGCGGCTTGATCACTGAATCCGGAATGGTTCAACCGCCGGACGAGCCGGCCTACTTTTTTCATCCGAGCCGAATTTCTGCACAGCTGATCTGGTTTTCCCGCGGATATGTAGAATATAAATTTCCTCTGTTTTCAGAGAGAGACGTAGACATTAAATCCATTCAGTTTTCGATGGAGCTATGTTCAGAAGCATTTCTTTACGATCATAACTGGCCGTCTGATATTACGATTTGGATCAATGATGTAGAAATCGGAACATGGACTTCTCCTGGTGACTTTGGGGACCGCAGGGGAAAGCTGAACCCGCCGTGGCTACCCGATAGTCATACGCAATACGGGCTGCTGAAAACCTGGAAAGTTGATAACTCAGGGAGCTTCCTCGACGACGTTGCTGTTTCTGAGGTGAATCTAGATGATCTCCGTCTGCTCGAGAATAAGTTGATTAGTTTACGAATCGGGATCAAGCCGGATGCAGAGCATATTGGAGGCATCAATATTTTCGGCAAGCAGTTTGGTGATTATGATCAAGATATCATAATGAGAATCATCTACTGAATCATAGCATCGCAAGGATTGTAGAATCGAGATATAATGTCGGATTTGAAAAATGCTGCTGATGTTTGTAAAACAGTCGAAACGGGTCGGATCAGGGGCTTTTCCTGTACAGGGAAGCCTCTTTTTTATGAATTAGATTTAGGTTTGATGGTTATAAATTTATTCATTTCAAGTATTTTGTTTTAATTAAAAAAACGATAAAAAAGTATTGACGAATGGATTTAGATTGTTTAATGTTTGGTTTATCTTTACCGGTTCTTGCTATATCCATTTATTAAGAGGGAGAGGAGAGCGGTAACGAGAACACTTAACCAACGAAGAATTTAAGCGGAGTTTTGTTTAGTTTTATCACTTTATAAGGAGGATTTTTATGAAAACTTCCAAGCTCTATAAAGTCGCATTAGGGATGCTGCTTGTTATGTCATTCGTGTTAAGTGCATGCTCATTAGGCAATGAAGGTAAAACCGATAACGGAAATGAAAACGCTTCAAAAGGGCGGGGAACCGCTCCCGGTGAGAAAGTCACCATCACCTACTGGAACATGTTCGGCGGAGGTGACGGCGCCATTATGAACGAACTGGTGAAAAAATTTAACGATGAACATAAAGGTAAAATCGAAGTGAAGGCATTGACGCAGGATTGGGGCCAGTTTTATACCAAGCTGCAAACCGCTGTCGCAGGCGGCAATGCGCCTGATCTTGCGGTATCCCACACGTCCAAATTAAGCGAGCTGGTAGAACTGAAAATCATCGAGCCATTGGATTCATATATCGATTCGATGGGTATTGATCTAAGCGGATTCAATGAAAACATGGTAAACGCAACGTTATTTAACGATCAGCAATATGCCTTGCCGCTGGATGCTCATCCGCTCATCCTGTATTACAACAAAAAAATATTGCGTGAGTTGAATTTGCTGGACGAAAATGAAAAGCCAATCATTGAACCTGGTCCGGAAGGCTTCAACAGCTTTCTGCAAAAAATCAAAGACGGTGTTCCCAAAGGTAATGTGAATATGCTGCTCGGCTCCACAGGCGAGGATCCATACCGGATCTGGTGGGCGCTTTACAACCAGCTTGGAGGAGAGGGCCTGTTTGATGAATCCGGCCAAAAGGTGACGTTAAATAATCCGCAGGGCAAACAGGCTGCAGAATATATTAGCAGCTGGTTTGAGAGCGGCTTGATACCAAGAAACCTTCCTAAAATCGGCGAGACATTCCAAGCGGGGAAGGGTGCTGTGATGCCAACAGGGGTCTGGTTTACGAGCACACTGGAAGGAACAAAAGGACTGGAATTCGGAGCCATTCCTTTCCCGCAAATTTATGATAAGCCTGCAACCTGGATTGATTCACACAACTTCATTTTGCCGGTCCAGAAAAAAGGGCAGGACGAAAACAAGGTAAAAGCGTCGATCACGTTTGCAAAATGGGTGACAGACAATGCGGCTGAATGGTCCAAGGCCGGACATATTCCACCTTCCACAACGGCTGTCGAGTCAGAAGCGTTCAAAAATATGCCTTATCGCCAGGACTATTTGCAGGCTGGCAACGATGGTGTGTATTTGCCAAGATCGCCAAAAATGTGGCCGGCAAAAGACCAGCTTGTGCAGGCATTAGATACGATCTGGTCTGGTAAAGCACCTGTCGATAAAGGATTGGACGCAGCGGTACAAAGCATGGAAAAGCTTCTGAAACGATAGGCTGTTGGATTTGCATCGGAGTTACCGAGGATGTAACTCCGATGCACTTTGGGAGGTTGAATCATGAATCCGGTAACGGTAAAAGATCCTAGTCTGGTTGATATGTCCATAGGCAAGCGGAAAAGAAAGCTGCAGAACGAATTGCTGGCAACCGGTTTTCTTGCCCCGTATTTCTTTTTCTTTATTCTCTTTTCGATTGTGCCGATTTTCTACGGACTGTTCGTCAGCTTTCATGATTGGACGCTGATTGGCAAAGAAGGCTTTGTCGGCCTTCAAAATTACCTCTATGCACTGAAAGATTCGGATTTCTGGGCTTCTCTTTGGAATACGACCTACTTCGCCTTAATCTCCACACCATTTATGATCGTAACGCCTTTCCTGCTTGCCTTAATTCTTGATTCAAAGGTAAAAGGAAAGACCTTTCTGAGAACCGTGTTTTTCATGCCAAATGTATTGTCCGTAGCGGTGGTTAGCTTTGTCTGGATATTTCTTCTTGCGCCTTACTCAGGCTTAGTGAACACGGTGCTGCATAATCTCGGGATTCTCAGTCCGGAATCCGAAATTTTCTGGTTGAATGAACCGCAGCTTGCCTGGATTTCCATCGTGATGATTACGCTTTGGTGGACACAGGGCTTTAACATGATCGTGCTACTCGCGGGGCTGCAGGATATTCCTGCTGAACATTACGAGGCAGCGACACTGGATGGAGCCAATGCTTGGCAAAGACTCAAATTTATCACATTGCCTGCGATGCGAGGCCTTCTCGTACTGATTACTGTGCTTCAAGTGATAGCGTCCTTTAAAGTATTCGGCCAGGTATGGCTCGTTACCCGCGGCGGGCCAGGGAATGAAACCCGGACGATGATTCAATACATTTATGAAACCGGCTTTACCGCCAACGATCTTGGATTATCAACCTCGATGTCATTTATTTTCTTTGTCTTTCTGACGGTACTTTCATTCTTGCAGTTTAAAATTTTCGGTAAAAAAAGTGAATGAGGTGATGAGGAAATGGGTGATTTCGCTGGCTCTAAACGGTGGACGGGTCCAAAAATACTGCTGCACATCATAGCTTACGGTTTGGCAACGATCTTTGTCGTTCCGGTGATCTACATGATATTCACATCTCTAAAACCGCAGGGTAGTGCGATGGGCGATCTGATGGATCGTTTCCTGCCGCCGTTTTCGTTCGAAAACTACGCTTATATTTTTGAGAATGCGCCGGTGATCAAATGGACCATGAACAGCTTAATCATCGCTGTTATTGTGCCTGTACTCAGCTTGACCATGGCTTCACTCGCCGCATTTGCTTTATCGCGGATCGATTTCAGTTATAAGAAGTTAGCTTTCTGGCTCATTCTCAGCGGGATGATGATTCCCGGCGAAGCGACGATTGTTTCCTTGTATATGGTAGCTAACAGCTTGGGGATTCTGGATTCCTATGCAGCTCTCATTTTGCCGGGTCTCGCAGGACCGCTTGGTGTACTCATCATGAAGCAATTTTTCGACGGGATGCCGAATGAGCTGGTGGAGGCTGCAAAAATAGACGGTTGCAGTTTATTTCGGGTGTGGTGGAATATTTTTATTCCGTTATCCAAGCCGGTGTTGTCTACCTTGATGATCTTTTCTTTCCTAGGCACCTGGAACGATTTCTTGTGGCCGTTTCTGGCGATTCAATCGGAAGACTTGTTTACGCTTCCCATCGGTATCCCGTTTTTCATGAGCTCCTATAACCAGGACGAAACCTTGCCAATGACGGTGAATGCGTATGCTTCGATCCCGATCATTATCATCTTTATCATTTTCCAAAAGTATATCGTCAAGGGTGTAACGTTATCAGGAATTAAAGGTTGAAATATTCCTTGCTACTGGGGTGAACCGGATGAGCAGGCAAGTGGCGCTTATGAAAGTGAAGTGAAGGAAATCATAGATAATCCCGAAAGCGGAGGCAACCCCGGATTGGCTTAGGCTCCCTGCCTCATGATGCTAACAAGCCAATAGACAAAAGACCTGGCCGCCGGCCAGGTCTTTCTTGCACGCGCCCCTTTACGCCCCAGGAACATCTTCATATCCTCTTCCACATTTGTAATGCCGCCGATTCCGAACTTGTCGACGAGAATTTCGACCACGTTCGGTGAAAGGAAGGCGGGAAGCGTCGGCCCTAAGTGAATGTTTTTTACTCCGAGATACAGCAGGGGAGATAAAACCAGATATTTTTGGCTCTTTACAGAAAAAAAGGTGTGATTTTTTTATAATGGTAGAAAATAGGCGTTAAGCTATAGACCGTCTTAATAATAGCTGCGGGAAGATCGAGTTATATCAAATTATGATCACTTCTATAGGATAATAATATAAAGTGATTTTTATTGACATAACTAAGGAAACTAAAATAACATAAGAATTATTTTCATCAAGAAGGAGGCAGCTATGAACTTTAAAGAACAGTACGAAGAAATTGCAGATGTAGCACGAACCATATTCGATAACCCTGAGCTTGGCTACAAGGAATTTAAAACCAATAAAACGGTGTCGGATTTTCTGAAGAAGGTTAATCCGGATATCGAGCTGCAATCATTCAGCACAACCGGGCTTCGGACAACCCTCGGCAGCGGCAAGCCGATGAACATCGCTTTTATTGCGGAGTTGGACGCCGTATACGCTCCAACTCATTGGCGATCAGACAAGGCGACGGGAGCGGCACACAATTGCGGTCATTATACGCAGGTGGCGATCGCCCTGGCTTTATACAAACATTATTTTGAATCTAAGGCGTACGAAGCTCTGGATTATAGAATAACGTTTATTTTCATTCCCGCTGAGGAGTATTTGGATCTCGCTTTTAGGGACGAACTGCTCGCCAGCGGTAAGATCTCCTATTATGGAGGGAAACCCGAAGCGATGAAACTCGGCGTGTTCGACGATATTGACATTGGACTATGCGTACACGCCATGGGCGGAGAGTTTGCGGAACGGACGATAGAAATCAACTGCGACCTGGCTGGATTCCTATATAAGCATTATACGTTTACTGGAAAAGCAACCCATGCGGGTTTCGATCCTTTCTCCGCCAAAAATGCCTACAGCATGTCGACCCTGTTCAATGTCGCGTTAGGCCTGAGCAGGCAGCAAATGAAGGACAGTGAGAAGGTCCGCATGAATCCGATCGTTCTGGAGTCCGACATGTCGACAAACGTCATTCCTAATCGGATTACGGTTGGCAGCGATCTGCGTACTCAGTCGGTCGACTACATGAAGGAAGCGGCCTCCAAGATGGATGATGCGGCCAAGGGCAGCGCGCTGGCCCTTCAAGGCGAGGTCGAGATTAAGACGCAGATGGGATATTTGCCGTTCGTTCAGGACCGGTATTTGTCCGAATTCGTCTTGGAGGCGTTCCAAGATAACGAGGAGATCGCTAATGTTTGGAACAACAACGCCATCAGCGCAGCAGGAGACATTGGCGACCTAGCCTTCATGATGCCTTGTATTCAAATCGGATACAGCGGCTTTACAGGAACGATTCACGGCGACGATTTTAAAGATATCGATCCCGAGTTTATTTACGAAGTGTTTCCGAGATTCTTAACCCAGGTGCTGGAGCGAATGAGTGGACGTATCGACCGATCGAAGCTGTACCGCCATACATTCGCTGAATACGAGCAGCTCCTTGCGTCGATTGTTGGCTCTAACTAAGAAACAGAAAAGAGGACATGGCATGAAGTTAAAACTACAGTATATATATTTGCTTGCATTCGTGCTCATTGTAATTGCGGTTGCCGAATTTATCGGCATTCAGTCGATCCATATTGGCTCCGTAAAAATTAGCCTGCTCCCACTCGTATTCGCCATTTTGATCACGATGTTGCTTGGCTTGTCGATTTTCCGGAAAGGTTTTATGAAGAAAATTTACAGTAAGGAGAACGTCGGCTTCTCCAGCAAGTATCTAATCTTTATTATGCTGCCGCTTATGGCGAGATACGGCGCCGACGTTGCTCCTAGATTAGAAGAAATCTTAAAAGTTGGCTGGGTGTTCATCATTCAGGAAATCGGCAACTTGGGTACGATTCTGCTCGGACTTCCAATAGCTATTCTGCTCGGTCTGAGAAGGGAAGCCATCGGCGCTACGCTCGGACTTGGGAGGGAAGGGGAACTTGCCTACATATCCGAGAAATATACGCTTGACTCCGACGAAGGCCGTGGGGTGCTGTCCCTCTATATTATAGGCACCCTCTTCGGCACGCTGTTCTTCAGCATTCTTGCGCCGGTCATGCTTGCTGCCGGCTTCTCGATCGAAGCGTTAGCCATGTCCTCTGGCGTCGGCTCGGCCAGTATGATGACAGGCTCTTCTTCCGCGCTAATCGCGCATTCTCCTGAGATGACGGAGACCATTAACGGATACGCTGCTGCGAGCCAGCTGCTTACCAGCTTTCTCGGAACGTATACGATGGTATTTCTCGCGGTGCCGCTGCAGCGGTTTATGTACAAATTAATGGTCAGAGGTGAGAAGAAATGAGCACCGGTTTGAATAAATACGCTAAATACGCCCTCGTCCTGCTGCTTAGCGTTGGTCTTATTTTATTTACGGAGCAAATGAAATTCATTAAAAACGGCGAAGGACATATTACGTTAGGGACGATCGCGGGTTTGGCCGTGCTGTGGCTTTTTTCCTTCATCGGCGTTCTGATCTCGACACTCATGAAAAAAGCTCCGCTGAAATTCTTGCAGGACTTCCCGGTTCTCGGCTGGGTATCGATCGTTTCGCTTATCTGCTGCCTGATCTCCGATGTGTTCGTGGATGCCATCGCCAACGTCAACTTCTTGTCCATTACGACCCCGATTTTGGCGTTTGCCGGCATTTCCGTTGCCGACAGGCTGGTTGATCTTCGCAAAACATCGTGGCGTGTCGCAATCGTTGCGGTTTTCGTGTTCACGGGAACGTACGTGGGAAGTGCACTGTTATCAGAGCTCGGCCTCTATTTATCTAATAAGTAAATGAATGCTATTTCTTTAGAAACCCGCCTGTCCTTGTTGACTGGCGGGTTTTTATTCTTTGAACAAATGATGAAATATATGTATCATCATATGGCTTTCAGTAGCAAAGATAAAATTAAGGAGATATTTTGCCTGCTGTCCGATGCGGGAAATGTCCCCGCCTTGATCCCTTGTACTGGAGGAAAGGACTGTACAGGTTTGTCACGGCTATAATTCAATTATTTCTGGGGGTACATTATGAGTCCGTAATGATGGATTACTTATATTCCAACGAACGAATGGGTCCTAAAATGAAAAAAATAGAGAAATTCATTCGATTAATGAGCCTGTACCGAATTCCACCAGAACGCATTATGAGATTATGAAACAGTATGGGAGTATTGAACAGTATTTGTTAAAGGGATGTTGCATTCCCCTGAGCTGCCTCGAGTCCTTAAAGCAAAATCTGCTCGATGGACTAAACCAAACTGCTCAATAAGCACTGTGCAATCTCCACGACGAGCGAATGCGACAGATCGCCAGATCCATATTTCAACGAGGCAATAACAGAGTAGGAACGCGCAGATAAGCTCAAAAAGAGAATGAGGCTTTCCAGTTATAAACATCTTCGAGCCAATTCATGAAGTCGCACAATGTGCGGCTTTTTATCGTACATAAAATTATATCAATTGGCAAACCCGGGGCAAGAACCGTTATCGTAATTAGGGAATTTTAACAGGTCAAAATTACCATCAATAACTTGAGACGACTGTGTAGATAACTAAATTGGGGAAAACACAAAGGAGGTATTTTACATGAAAAAAGCAGCAATTTTTGCCTTGTCAACTTGTTTGTTCCTTTCAGCTTCGGCAATCACTGCATCTGCAGCACCAGTAGAAAGTCATCAGCACAAAATGCATGTTAAAGAACACGAAGCTAAAGAACACAAACTGCATGCGAAAGAACACAAAATGAAAGAACACAAAGCAAAAGAGCACAAAATGCGAGCTAAAAGCAAAGCGCATAAAGTGCACACCAAGAGCATTAAACCAAAAGCACTACCGAAAACAGGTTATGGTGGCGTGAGCGAGTAAGAAATCAAGATCGAAAAGAGGAAAATTAGGTTTTCCTCTTTTCTTTTAACGAAGGATGATACTAATGAATGATAAACGCAAATTAACACTCATAGTATTTATGACTCTTCCTGTTTTGTTATTATCAGGTTGTCATTATCATGCATCGCAGTCTTCTGAAAAAAAGCCTCCCCCCCTGCGTCAAACCGGGTCGCCTTACTCTAAAGAAATTTCCGAGGGGAAAGCAGAACCAAGTGTAACCGTAAAAAATTCAAAGCAGCAAGACGAAGAGAACATAATAAATGAAGATGAAGAATCTGTATTTATAAAACCAAACCAAGTGTGGGTTCCATCGGTTGGTATAAAGGCCCCTGTTGAACCAGTAGGACTGTTAGAGAATGGGCAGATGGATGCTCCCGTATCAAGCAAGGTAGCTGGCGTGTTTGTAGATGGCATTTTGCCTGGACAAAAGGGAAATGCTATTTTGGCAGGGCATGTTGACAATTATACAGGCCCCGCTGTTTTTTACCCACTTAAAAAGATAAAGCCTGGGGAACCTGTAGTGTTATCAGACAATGAGGGGAATTATCTCGTCTTCAAAGTCGTGGCCGTAGAATCTTACCCTACAGCTCAAGCACCTATCGAAAAAATATTCGGCGATACCGATATAGAGCAGTTAAATTTAATTACTTGTACAGGAAAGTACGATCGAATAAAGGGTGAGCATGAAAAGAGGCTAGTCGTTTATACGCGGTTGTTAAAATAACAATACTACGTAGAGAAAACGGGAGAAAAAAATGACGAAAACTGTTTATTTCAGTATATACACAACAATAGTGCTGCTTTTTGGAAGTTCACACATCACAAACACTAATCCTTCAGAGGATGAGATAAAAAAGTATTTAAACGAGTTATTCGCTGTTCGTTCAAATTTTTTAGTGAATAAATCATCGAATATGACGAGTTACTACGATCAAGCTTATAATTCAAGTCGTAATGCATATCGAGTAGAGGAAAAAAGAAAGACCTATCTAAATACATGGGGAAATTATAGAGGAATTCATTTTACGGATTCTCAAAGTGATATTCGTGTTACCCGAATTCAAATGGAAGGGGATACAGCGAAAGTATCGTTAGCTCATTCCCAAAAATTAAGCTACATATATGTAGATAAAATCTTGCCTACCCAATCTTTTGGTATTGGTACTTGGCATGCTATTACTTTGAAAAAAAAGAATGGAAATTGGATTGTGTTTAAAGAGTGGTATCTTGATCCTATAGAAGAAAACCCCGAATTAATTGGAGGGACGTCAGGAGGCACTGTGTATTTTCCTCTTCACAATGAAAATATAAAGGATGGAAAAAAATACAAAAGAAAGAAAGCCGTTGAATATGCTAATAAATATGCAGGTACTGCTTGGGGTGCAGGCAATAATGGGCGGTACAATCCAAAATATTTGAATTATAACGTTAAAGGTGGAGATTGCACAAATTTTGCTTCCCAGGTGGTTGGTGATCAGGAGGAGGGTGGAGGTCTCAAGATGAAGGGACCTTGGCGTTATCGCTATACTGGGGGCGGGACCCGAACTTGGGTTCAGACGGATGCCTTTAAGAACTTTATTGTACACTCCGGTTATGGAAAAGTCATTGCAACCGGATATTTCTCTGAACTTATAAAACCAACAAGCAAACATCCGGATACCGCTTTTGCAAAACTGTTACCGGGTGATTTAATTGCTCATGTTGTAGACAATGACGTAGACCACTTTTCAGTAGTAACCGGATTTGATGCCAACGGTTATCCTCTGGTTAATTCGCATACTGCCGATCGTTATCGAGCGCCTTTTGATTTGGGCTGGGATAAACATACCAAATATATTTTGATTCACATCAACGACTAGTACATGTATTGGCATTCTAGATAAAAAGTTTGCACTATTCATATCGCATTCCCCATGGTCATAGGATGATACGGACAAGTCTTATGCAGTGGAGGAAAATGATGAGCTCTTCTTTCATCAAACAAACGGTATTCCGAATATGTGCAATTTTGATGGTAAAAGCAATCGGCTTAATCGGCAGAGTATCACTAACAAGACTTATTGGTGCGGAGGGGATTGGGCTTTTTCAGATTGCTTACTCCTATTTTGGGTTAGGATTAATGTTGCTAACCGGCGGATTACCAACTGCATTAGCCTTGTACACTGCGAAGCATCCCTCACAAGGCTGGATATGGTTCAAGATTTTTTCTATTTATTTAATCATTATAGGGGGATGCGCAACTACTCTTACTTTTTATTATTCAGATACGGTAGCAAGGATGCTTGGTAACGAGCAGCTTTATTATTTCATTCACTTTCTGGCCCCGGCCTTCTTTACAGTTCCCTTATTAAGTCTACTTCGTGGTTATTTACAAGGCATCGAATTATACAATGTAATTGCTGTCTCCGAAATTATTGAACAAGCAGTTCGAGTGTTGTTCATGCTAGCTATCGTTTTTCTTTTCCTGCCTCAAGGTCCTGCAATTGCAACCGGTAACAGCATGTTGAGTACATCGCTTGGTGCGATTTCTGCTTTTTTAGTATTAATTTCATATTACCTATATGTGAATCGACAAGGTAATCAAGCCCCAATCCGTTATTCAGACATTAAATTCCAAAAGAGATTAAAGTGGTTTATACACAGTTCTTTCATTATATCCATTACCAGATTGCTGATTCCGCTTTCTGATGTTTTGGACGCTATTATAATCCCTAACAGACTTCAAACTGCGGGTTATTCATCTGCAGAAGCAACAGCAATGTTTGGAGTTCTTACAGGTATGGCTGCACTTGTAGCCTATATGCCCACCCTGGTCACTGCTGCACTTTCACATACATTAACAATGAGAATGGTAGCAGATTGGCAGGCAAGAAACTATGAACGTTTTCATCTCCGTACCAGAATAGCACTGAAGGTATCCTGGATATGGGGCTGGATATCGAGTCTGTTTCTTTATGTCTATAATAAGGAAATTTCACTTATTTTATTTGGCACAATTGAGGCGGCAAGACCCATTCAATTTTTATTTATCGTTCCATTGCTTGTGGGTTTACGTGAAGTAAGCACAAGCATACTTTGGGTCCAAGAGTATAAAAAAGTACCGTTAATTGGTCTAATTAGTGGAATAAGTATTTCATTAATCGTTCATTACTTTCTTGTAGCAAAACCTGGGTTAAATTACAGGGGGGCAACAGTCGGTATTCTCACTTTGGAGTTCATTGCAGTATGCTGTAATTTACTTGCTATGATCCCTATGATGAAGAGGATAAAATGTAGTCGATTGATAATAGATGCGCTAGTCCTAATATTCATAATGTTTCTTGTTAATCATTATACTCATCATTCAGAATCTGAAATAATACAGATCGTTATCGGAATGATCATTTATATCGGCTGCAGTCTAATTTATGCTGTCATTCGTTTTAAGTCTGATACATAACTGGTATTTGCATGATTTCGAAGTTGAAATAGTCCAGTTTGTCCGGCTCTTCACTTTCACATGGTTCTGATTGGATATGTGCAAAGAAACCCTGCAGTATTATTCTGCAGGGTTCTTTGCATAGAGCCCCCGTTATATTCGGCTAGAGGGTCTTTGTTTTCCGGTGTGTCTAAATAACAATTCGCCGTGTCAACTTTATAAAATTTTGAATAATTTGAATCATAACGTTGAAAAGGAGGGGCACTCATGGGTGAAGTTGGTTACGAAAGAGCTTGCTTTTATTCATCCCCCACTTCCTTATAACCACGTTGATTTTTTTTGCGTTTACCTAATTGCTTCGCTATGGTATAGCCGATAAGATATGCAGCAGAAGAGGTGTTTCCATCGACTGTAAATGGAACTATGGACGCATCTGCAACGATCAAATCTTGAACCCCATGCACATTTCCTCTACGGTCAACGACTCCTCCTTTCGATAAAGGAGCCATACGCAGAAAGCTTTGCTGATGGTGATTATGATCAAAATTTTCCTTAATAAATTCTTCAAGCCTGTCATCATCATCAATCACATCGAATGTTGGGGATAGGAGCTGATACGAAGAATCAATCTTTTCCAACTCTAGGGCAATATCTCTGATATACGTTCGATAAATTCTTTTTACAGCTTCCATGTCGTCTGGATTCGAGAGAAATCCTTCGTCTGCCAATACGATATTTAGCGGATCTTTGCTTTGTACGCGAATCGTCCCATTGCTCTTTGGCCGCAAGTACAAAATCGCTATTGTCAATTCTTCTTCAGATCCGATGCCAATGAGTTGCACCGCCCGTTCATCCGGATCGATACCCGATGGATCTGGCAAGAAAGCTCCTCCCGTATAAAGTGCATTTGGATCTAGGGTAGGGAGGGGACGATCTTCTGAATTGGTAGCAAATACAGCGGAATTTAGCGTATGGTTTTTTAACCTTTGCCCTACGTTTGGGTTATCGAAGATGACAGGGATTCCAGCCTTTTTCAATATTTTAGCGGATCCAATTCCAGACAACATTAACAACTGAGGGCTATTTATTCCTGCAGATATAATAACTTTTTTACGGGAATACGCACGGATGCATTTGCCATCCTTCAAATATTCAACACCAACAGCACGTTTACCGGAGAAGAGAATACGGAGAGCCGTTGTCCGAAACATTACAGTTAATTTTCGGTTATGAACTCCCCGACCTGTTGGCGTCATAATATCGGGAGACAGGAAGGCTGTGGATGAGCTTTCCCTACGACCATCAGGTTGTTGGTATAATTGCCAACGGGTGAACGGTCCCATGGGAGTATCCGGATCATTGTAGTCAAGAATAATAGGGTAACCTGTTGCCCGCTCGATCGCAGTTGTCAGTTTGTGAGCCATCGGTGTCGGAGTTTCGGGTGCTTGCCTGATGTCAATTCTTCCTCGATACCCATGCGCATTGATATTTGTGGTTTCACCGTTATAATTCTCCAATGCTTTGAATCGTTGCGTGGCTTTTTCAGGTGACCATTGAGGTCCGAGCAGTCGTTCCCACTTTAGGAGCACGGCAGCTGTCGGTCGTACATACTGCTCTCCGTTGATTGAAGAACCGCCACCCGAGAGTCGCCCCGTCGTCCATTCGAATGCGCGTCCGTCAAGTTCTTCTTGGGGAATGCCTTCTCCCTGCCAGAAGTAATTCGGAAAGAAACTTTCTTCAAGCTCAAGTGCAAAGGTTGAATCTTTGATTGGTTTGTCTTTGTCATGATTTCCACCGGATTCTAATACAAGCACGGAAGTTCGCATGTCATCAGTGAGTGACTTTGCGATGACGGCTCCTGCCGGACCTGTGCCTACCACAATGTAATCATAGGTTAATTTTTTCTTCATTAACGCACTCCTTCTGGAAATGAACTAATTCAGAATATTAATTTGTTCTGACAAATGTGACTAATACTGTATCTTATCGCCGTTGTTTTAGTTAGTCCTTTTATCAGTGTAATTATTTCTGGCTTTCAAGGTACTTGGCGAGTTGATCAAAAGTACCACCAAATCCTTGTTGCACCGTTGGCACCATTCCATCCACATCCGTTCCCCAGTTTGTAAGGATATGCATATCAACGTCCATAATCGTCATAATAAGGAAAAACATGCGGGAATGAAGGGAGCAAAGGATAGTGAAGGAGCGATCTGCCAATTACGAGCAAAAGGAACACATAAAACCAGAATCCAAGTGGGATGAGCTCAAGCTGAATATTATGCTCGGTAACAGTGTGCTGTTTATCGAAGGACGCAGTACCGCTTATGTGTTGGATACAAAAGGATTGCCGAAGCGTGCGATTGAAGATCCGCAGCAGGAACCCTCACTTAAAGGTGCACATCAAGGATTCATTGAAATCGGCTCTCAAAATATTGCCATGATCCGTCGTTATATCCCGGATAAAGAGTTAAAGCTAAGGCGCTAACGGTGTGCCGTTTTAATGTATTTCAGCTAATCCTGGTAGGTCGGCGATGCTACCAGCAACTTTCGTCTCGATGTTATCATCAGTCAGATCTGACCTCTGTCCCGATATAAGATTTGAGGCTTTCTTTCAGCGTTGTTACCGGACGGCCCAATAAATTCTCCAGGTCGCCAGAAGTTGAAGCCGTATCGATTTTTCTTAAAAAGCTAAATATCCAATGTTGGACCTCGTAGGTGGGACATAGGGATATCGGTTTGCACGTTAGCTCTGAAAGAGTGGAGACCAAATCGTTGAAACTCCAAGCGGCTGGCGCAACAAGCTCATAAGTCTTATTCCAATGGTCCTCACCGGATATTACCCCCGCTATGGCGGCCGCCAGATCGTAGCGCGTAACAGCGTTGAATTTCCACGATCCTGGAGGTATGCGAAGAATCCCTGTTGACATGACTGTATTCAAATCCAGCGCTTCAATAAAGTCCATGTACAAACCACTGCGAAGAAAAGTATAAGGAATTCCGGTTGTTCGAATAGCATGCTCGGTAGCCAAATGCAAATGGGTCATTGAAATGTCGCTATGTTCAGGAAAGGCGAAACCGGTGTATAAAAAATGGCCAACGTTCGCTTTTTTTGCAGCTTCAACCACATGGGCATGCTGCCGCAAACGAACGGTATCATCGGGATGGGGGCTAGAAATGAACAACAGCCGCGAGGCGCCGGCGAATGCCTCCTCCAAGGAGGCAGGTTCGTCGTAATCGCAGAAACGGACAGCAATTCCCAGCTCCTCCAATGATTTTCCGGACTCCATATGGCGAACGCAAGCAACGATTTGATCGGGCTGAACACGGTGAAGAAGCCCTTTGATAATGAAACGGCCGAGCCGGCCATTGGCTCCTGTAATTACGGTAGACATCGAATGTCATCCTTTCCATATTGGGTTAACTGCTTAACTAAGTGGGCGTAAAAGACCGCTACGCTTCTTTTAATTTTTGGAGAAGGTCTAGGAGCTGCTTTAATTCATGATCATTCAGCACGTTCATTTTATCGGAAATCCGCTGCCTGTTCGCGGGCAGGTTTTGGATCAATAGACGCTGACCTTCACTTGTAATGGTGATGACCAACTTTCGACCGTCCTGGGGATGGTTATCCCGACGAATGAAGCCTTCATTTTCCAAGGGGGTAAGCAGCAGACTGATATTGGGTTTGGTTACACCGATTTTTTGTGCCAGCTTGGAGGGAAGCATGGTCCCTCCTTCTTTCATAAGTTCAACTAAAATCCGTATTCTGGCTCCGTTCAGCCCTTGCGCTTTCCAGTAGCTTTCGGATACGTCGACCAGCATTGCCGTTGTTTCCACCAGTGTGAAGAAAGCAAGGGTAGGCAGCGGCAAATCCAGCACGTATTGTTGCAGGTCATTCAAAGTGATCACGCCTTCCATATAGTTAAGTGCTTAACTATATTCAATGTAATTCTAACTGGGGCAATTGTCAATCGACGAATTTCCCTAATCCGTTCGTTCCAGCTCTTAAAAGAAAAAGGGGAAATCCGCTTTGGAGGGATTTGCGGCCTGCCTCTGCAATTGTTGGAGAAACTGTTCCCCCAACTAGAAGTAGACGCCATCATATCTTACTGCCATTATTCTTTGAACGATCAGACGCTTATCGGTTTGTTGCCGCTGCTTGACGAAGAGGGGATGAGGCTCATGAACGCATCTCCCTTATCCGTTGGTCTTCTCGGTCCCAGAGGAGCTCCTCCTGGCATCCGGCTTTAACGGAAATCAAGGAAGCCTGCAGACGTGCGGCCGAGTATTGCGCTAAAGCTGGGATGGATATTGCGAAACTAGCCGTGCAATAATGAACAGATACCGACGACGCTGGTCAGTACGGCTAATCCCGACAATATAAAACGTATGTGCTTCGATAACCGTTGCCCCAATATTGCCGAAATCCTTATTTAATATCACAGCATTTATAAATCAAGTCCGCGCCCAAACGGGTAAGCATATTTCAGCTGAAGCAGCAGCCTATTTGATTCGGGATGCATCGGCACTCCAGTAACAATAAATGAAGTTGAGTATGCCATAAGATGGCCCTGTCGGAGACAAGAACATACACCCATACAAAGTCGCGTAACCCGCGGCTTTTTTATTTTTAATCGAAGTAGACAAGAATGACTGCCCAGATGGATGAATTGACACAAGAGAGAATAGTGTATATATTATATATATACACTATACACTTAATTAACAGCAGTGAGGTGAACGGCATAAAAATCATATTATCCAACGCATCGAGTGATCCGATTTACATACAGATTATGGACCAGATTAGACAAAGTATTCTGAGCGGAGAATTGAGCGCAGGTGACAGTCTCCCTTCTATAAGGCAGCTTGCTAAGGATTTGCAGGTTAGTGTTATTACGACTAAGCGTGCCTATGAAGAATTGGAGAACGAAAAACTAATCGATTCGGTCGTAGGTAAGGGGTGTTTCGTATCAGGGGCGAATAAAGATTTCATCAGGGAGCAGCGCATGAAGCGATTAGAAGAGAAAATGATGAATATCATTCGAGAAAGCAAGGAATTAAACATGAGCCAACAAGATGTAATCGATCATCTGACTTTACTGTTCGAGGAGGAACAAACGCCATGAATGCAATCGAATTACGAAATTTAACAAAAACATACCCTCTTTTTAAAGTCGATCATGTTTCACTGGATGTGAAACAAGGCTACATTACCGGACTCATTGGTCCGAATGGTGTTGGTAAAAGCACCTTAATCAAGATGATGCTTGGCATGATCCGTCCCGATTCCGGCAGTGTAAAAATACTCGGCCTTGATATGCCTAAACATGAAGTCGAAATTAAAGAGCGCATCGGCATCGTCTCGGATGATTGCTTCTATTATGAGCATCTTACGATTCGTGATACGAAGAGAATGATCGCACCTTTTTACAGCCATTGGAATGAAAAGAAGTTTAACCGCCACCTCGAACAATTCGAATTGTCTCCTAAGAAGAAGGTTGAAGATTTATCTAAGGGAATGAAGATCAAGCTCTCCCTTGCCATTGCCTTATCCCATGAGGCTGAGCTCCTGGTTATGGATGAGCCGACTTCCGGACTCGATCCTGTGTTCAGAAGGGAAATGCTCGATCTACTGGCGGATATGATGCAGGACGAAAAAAATACGATTATCTTCTCGACACATATTACAGCGGATTTGGATCGCATTGCTGACTATATTACTTTCGTCAATGACGGAAAACTCGTATTCAATGAAGCAAAAGATGATGTGCTTGAGAGATACGCGATCGTGAAGGGCGACTTACAACTGATTGATTCGGATATTCGAAAGGAATTTATCGGGATCCGTGAGACGGCGCTTGGTTTTGAGGGCTTAGTAGATAATAGACGCAAGGCCGCGAAGCTGTTCGGCAATAATGCTATTTTAGAAAAACCATCCTTAGAAGACATCATGTATTTCACGGCCAAGGGAGGACGAGTTCATGCTTAATTTGCTTCGTAAAGACTTTATCGCTTTAAAAAGCTCACTTTGGACGATTCTTCTTTATCTCGCTGTATTCAGTTTCGCTTTTATACCCAAAAGTGAAATGTCCATTTATTTTGTAGGAATCTATACGGCTTTCGGCTCCATCATTCTAGCTACGATGATCGATATCAAAAACCATAATCATAAATTTCTGGTCACGCTGCCGATTAGTCGCAAACATATTGTGCAAGCCAAATACATAACAGCCATCATCTATACATTGTTTGGAGTCATTGCTTCTTACGGGATTCACCGACTCATTAAGCTTTCATTCCCACAGCTTGAAAAGCCAGACTATACGCTATTGCCCATATTGGTTTCAGTAGGAATGCTGCTTGTTCTCATTTCTATCTATATGCCTCTTTTTTACGCACTTAGTAAAAAAGGGGCCGGAATTATCAATGCAGTATTCATGGTCTCCCTAATTATCCTGGCACAACCTGCAGCGGTGCTAATGAATATGGTGAGTGAGAAAGGTCTCATTAATGATCAAACATTACTTCTTATCCTAATCGGTATCGTAGTTGTATTCATCGCTTCCTATTTCTTAACGATAAGCCTCTTTACTAGAAAAGACTTATAGAATCTCCGCGGATTCATAATGATTTTTGCCGTTACTGGCGAGCCCAAATGATGTAATCATACACGCTCAAGGGAATTGTTAACTTCAGACGCAGTATGTTATATTTTGGGTAATTCAATATTTTGTTAATATTTCATCGAAGGACAGAATCTATTTCCCTGATATGTAAGACGGAGGTGACTGAATGGATTTGAACGATGACCCAAAAGAATCAGCTCTTGCTCCCGAAGAAGATCAAAGTGAAGAAAAGGAACGACCCTACATGTCGACCAGCAGCGGGCTTCTGGAATCGGCCGTCGACAAATTTGCCAGAGAAGGCGGCTTTGACGATTCACCGTTAAAGGGAAAGCCGATTAAGATCGAAGACGGGGATGTTCTAACCGGGATCATGAAGAACGCGAATTACCAGCCAGCATGGGTGGAGCTGAGAAAAGAAATCGCCGCCGACATCAAGCGGCTCTTGGACCGCCCGGAGTCGACTGCGATTCCGGAGACAGCGTTCGAGGCCATCAATCAAAAGATTATAAAGTACAACCGAATGGTTCCGAATCCACAGCTGCAAAAAGGACTCCTATCCGAAGTTAATTTGCACGCAGCCTACGATAAATGGGAATAGCTACTTACTTCAAAAATGTGCTTTTTCCCCGTCACCGTATAGGGGACCAAGTGAAAAAAACAGCGAAAAAGACCTTGAAGCTATCCGCTTCAGGGTCTCTTTTGAATAGGATCATGTCTCAATGTGGAGGCCAAGGTCGACCCGATCGCGGGAAGCAAAAGCTGTCAATACTCACTTCATCTCACCCCGCCAAGCATCCAGCTGCTTCTGCACTTCATGTCGTACGTCGTCCATGCCGGCTTGCTTCAGCTCCTCATTAAACTTGGGGAGGATTGTATCCACATCGACGGAGCCTGTCATGAGGCTCGGATAATATTTATGCCAGACCATCTCGATGTTATCGGTTTGGGCGGTCAGCTGGGATAGATCGGGTGTAAAGCCGAGCACGTTGGACTTGACGACGCCTGCGTTGTATTTGCGAAATTGATCCCATTTGTCGAGGGGGTCCGGGTTATCGCCGCCCATGGTTTTCAGGATAAACCAATTCCCCTGCGTGTACTGTACTCCTGAATAGCGGCTTGCAGGCGCATCCGGAATCGGGTTGCCATCGCTGTCCTTGTCCGTAGTTAGAACGACTTGCCCTTGTTTATCCAGTGTATAGTGCACGCCTTCAATCCCATAGTTAAATAAGTTTCGTATTTCCGGGTCCGTATTGAGCAAATTCAGGAATTTAATGCATTCCACCGGATGCTTCGTATTGGCGTTCACGGTCATGATGCCGCCCCGGACGGATTCCGTTGTGACGGTGCTTGGGGTTACGGGATTCGCTACAATCTTGTAGCCGCGATCCTTACTCCAAGTCGTCTCCGAGAGCGGACCGCCGCCTGAAGACTTCCAGAACACTTTGGCCCCTCGTTTAAGTCCTCCAGGCTCTCGCAGTGCGGCATCCTCATTAATGAAGCCTTCCTTGTAATAACTCCGCAACGTATCCAGCACCTGCCGCGCTTCCTTGGTTTCGAAGATATTCACCACCTGAGCGCTCGGGTCCAGTGATTTGATCATCAAGGGCAATTTATGGTTCATAATATATTCGTATCCATGGAGAGCGAAGAAATTGTGGGAATCCCGATCCAATTCCATGGGGATGTATGTCGGCTCTTCCCGATGAATCATCCGAAGCAGCGGTTCAAGCGATTCCAGCGCATTGTACTTGGTAATATCGATATTATATTTACTCACGATGGAAGCGGGATACATCCACTGATCAAGCACGGCTAACTCTTTATTGGTCGGCACACCGTAAATGCTGCCATCGTTCATACGTACCCCTTGCCAAAAGGTGGGGTCAATGGCATCGTACATTTCCTTGCCAAGGCCGGCAAGATAGTCATCCAGCTTCAGCCAGGCGCCGCGCATAGCGGTGGTTGCATAATCGGGTGCAAAAGCAATATCAAATGGACTTCCGGCGGATATCAGCGTGTTCAGCCGATCTTCATACTCCTGCCAGCTTACCTTGACATAGGTGATCGTCACACCGATTTTACGAACCATGATTTCATTGATTTTATCATTGACGAGCTGCAGATCCTTGTCAGGCTCTCCGATCGTATAATAGATCAGGTTTACCGTGTCCCCATCATATGTTTCGTTGTTGTATCCAGGCTGCCGGAAGCAGCCGGTTGTATAGGATGTGAGCAGCAATATGAGACTGATGATCATGAAGATGCGTTTGGGGCTTCTTGGGTGCTTAAACATCATCGGTATCCTCCTTTTTCGCCGCGTTTGTTGTTACCCTTTTCCCCGCAGTTCAGAAGGAGATTTTTCGAAAAAGCTGTGAAAGTGCGTATAGAAGTAGTTGAGATTGTTGTAGCCGACGGAAAATGCGATGTAGGAAATCTTCTCATCTGTCGATTGAATTCGTTCTTGTGCAAGAAGCATTCGGTAAGCCATGAGATATTCGGAAAACTTCATCGCGGTTTCTTTAAGAAATAATTGTCCAAGGTAGGTGCTGTTCATCTGAAAACGCTCCGCTACGGACTTCAAGGTTATATTCTGAGCATACTCTGTCCTGATCATCAGCAGAATACGGTTGACCAGCTTGGATAAGCTGTCATAGCTTACACCTAATACCGGGTCCGTGTTCAGGCTTTCGCCATTCCTGTTACCTATCGAACCGCCCAGATCCTCAACGATGATCTTCTCAATCACTTGCTGCAGCTTGGTGCGTTCTATAGGCTTGAGCAGATAGTCTTTGACGCCACAGCGAATGGCTTCCTGGGCATATGTAAATTCACTATAGCCGCTCATAATGATATATTTCGTAGGAATTTGAAATTCGTTCAATCTGCGGATCGCTTCATATCCAAGCTCCTTGCCAATGCAAACATCGAATATGGCGACATCCGGCAGCAGGTCGACCATTTTGGACATGGCCTCCTCCGTGGATTCGCAGGTTTCGATCCGACCAAAACCGTATTGTTTCCAATCCAGGATTCGCTTCATTCCCTCCAAAATCTGAGGTTCGTCATCCACAATCATCAGTTTGTACATGTTCAATCACCTCTTTTGAAATCCGCACGGAAATGTTGACTCCAGATTCCTCATTATTCGCAATCTCGATCGAAAAGCCGTCCCCGTAGAAAAAGTGAAGGCGCGTATATACGTTGCGCAGCCCGATACTATTGGAAGATGGTTCATCATGATTAGACATTGTGCTTCGAACGGTATGTAAACGCTCCGGAGGAATACCGCGTCCGTTGTCCACGAATTCCAGTACATAACAGTCTTCGGCTTCAAAGCCATTAACGACATACAAATTAAACTCATGATTCGCGTTAAAGCCATGGATGAAAAAGTTCTCAGCCAAAGGCTGCATCCAGAATTTCACGGTAGGGATGAGGAGCAGTGCCGGCTCTACATTGACTTGATAATAAAAGCGCTCGGGATACTTAAACTCCATAATCTCCAAGTACTTCTGCAGCAATTCCAGCTCGCTTGCAATCGAAATGATATTTTCCTTTTTGACGATTTCGCGATAGAGCGTCCCCAGCGTTGCAATGGCGTCAGCGGTGTCCCTGTCCTGATTGACAAGAGCAGTGGAGCGGATAACCTCTAACGTGTTGTATAAAAAATGAGGGTTGATTTGGTGTTGAAGCGCTTTCATTTCAGTTTCCTGCTGTTTGATCTTTAACAGATATTCATTCCGGATATGCTTATCCAGCTGCTGAATCATATCGTCCAATTCCCGGGCGATCATGCCGTATTCATTCCGACGGTAACGGGCAGGGCGGTTAGGCGTGAAATTGGCCATTTTCACACGTCCAATCGATTGAATGATGCGGCGCAGGAAAAGGGCATCATCCCGCATATTGTATGCAATGAGTAGAAGCACACTAATCATGGCCGTCAATACGATCAGAAAGATGGTGATCAGCATCCCGGCATGCTGACGGATGAGCATGGATAAATCGATGATGCTCACGAATTTGAAATTAAACTTGGTGGATGGAAAGGAGACAAAAAAGATATGTTTCAAAACACCCCTAGAAATAATACCGTGACTGCGTCCATTCGCCGCTGCTAGTCGGGATAGTTCTTCTAGGTCCCGGTCCGGTCCGCTACCGATCAGATATATTTCACCGGAAGGGCTGACTGCAGCCGCATTACCCAATCGGAAGCTTTGAACGGATTTAAAGATTTGCTCACTGCTGACCAAGAAGCGCAGCTCACCGAATTCCTGGGGACCTGACGTGGGATCCGACAGTTTCTTGCGATATACGAATCCCTTCATCAGGGTGTCGCGAAAAGCTTCATCCGTATTCGGAAGCCCGAAGATAAAGCTTGCAATTCCGTTATCATTAAAACGGACGACATTGCCATACTTGTCGGTATGCGTGCTTATCTGCGTGATTTCACCTTGCGCCCAGCTGTACAGATAGGTCTTAACATCTTCCGGAAAAGAAACCAGCGGCTGTGAGAATTGGCTGTTCTGCAGCCTGCTGGTTAAGTATCCCTCAGCACTGCTGCTTAAAAAGCTGCGAGCATCATCCATCAGACCTGTATTGGAGTAAATACGCTGCATGTAAGCCTCAATGCGGTCAGCATCATATTGCAGCTCATTCTCTACACGCGAGAAGGCATTAGCCGCCTCGATCCGGGAGTTGCCAACCCATTGATTCAGCAGCATGGCACAGGTCAGCGTACCAAGCGTGATTCCGATGGCGACGACGAAGATGACATAGGCAATAAACTTGTGACGATAAATTTTGATTTGCAAAAAAGAGCCCATATGACACCTCGATTGCAGCAGGTCGTTGAAACAAGTTGCTATATCTCAATTTAACACGATTAACGCCTAGCTTCATAGATCGTAAGGAAAAAGCACCCCTTAAGAGAGCCTCATTAAGGGATGCGCTTGAAATGTAATCTTACTTGAAGTAATTGTTGATTTGCTCTTGGGCAGCTTGCATAATCGTGTCCATGCCGGCTGATTTTAATTCAGCCGTAATCTTCGGCACCATTTTCTCCGGATCGGATGCGCCCGTGATCAGCTCATATTTGTATTTATCCCATACCGCTTGGCAATTCGCCACTTCGGTCTGAAGATCGGTGATGTCCAGCGCAAAGCCTAGGATCGTAGAGGAGGTCGCTGCATCGTTCAGCTTTTTAACCTGTTCCCATTGATCTTCGGGAGCGCCTTTGGTCACCGCCAAATTAAAGAATGTGCCTTGTGTGTAGGCAGCCAGCGGCCAAGTATCGGATGTACGCTCAATCACCTTTTCGCCATCGACATTGTTGTAGTCTACGCCTATCTCGCCGAATGCCAGCATATTGCGAAGTTTGGGATCCGTGTTCACTAATTCAAGATATTTCAAAGCTTCCTTCTGATATTTCGAATTTGCCGAAATCGCATTGAGCGAGCCTTGGATTGTACTGGTGGTATAGATAGGACCATAATGCTGAACCATATTATACTTTTCAACGGCGTCATTGATTTGCCAGCTGACCTCGGCTCCCGGGAATGCCTGGGCTGCAAAGAACGGTCTGCCTTTGTCGTTCTCCGTTTTCGTCGGAGCATCCGGGTTGATGATACCATCCTGATACCACTGGTGCAGGAGCTTCAGATTAGCCATGACATCCGGCTGCTCGAGAACAGAGACCACCGTGCGTGCTGCATCGTCCGCTTTCACGCCGATAGGAGGAAAGCCTAGCGTTAAATCGTCATATTCGTTAAAGAAACCGTTCAAGCCTTCGCCTTGCGTCATTGGCAGCGGATAGAAGCTTTTGCCTTCGCCAGCCTTCATGTCATGGAGAGGTTTATCCAGATCCTGCAGCGTTTTGATATTATTCATGTCGATGCCGTACTTTTGCACATACTTATCATCGAATACCCAGTACTGCGTTAGCGCTGAATCTTTGTACGTCGGAACGGAATAATATTTGCCGCCGATTTTTGTGCCTTCCCATACTTTTTCGGGAATCAGTTTGTACAAGTCGGGCGTTTCGCTCTGAACCAGATCCGTAATATCGGCAAATGCGCCCATAGCTACTTGCTTGCTGTATTTACCGCTGTTCGTGAACATGATGTCGAAGGGTTCGCCGGTATTCACGATGGTGTTCATTTTGGTATCCCATTCTCCCCAGCTGGCTACCTTGATGTCAACCTTCACGCCAATCTTCTCGGCCGTATAGGCATTCATGGCATCAACCGCTTTGCTGAAATTGTTCGGCACTTGGCCCCCGATGGTCCACCAGGTCAATGTCGGAATATCCTTGCTTGTTTCGGTGTTGTCCTTCGGTGTGTCTGTTGTCGCTTTAGATCCATCCGTCGCAGCTGGAGACTTCGAGCCGCCGCAGGCTGCTAAAACGGTCAATATGAGTGCCAGTACGCACAGTGTAGAGATGAACTTAAAAGCTCTCTTCATTCCAAATTCCCCCTCATTGAAGTTAAATCGCTTAAGAGTTGTACAGTGTGATCTATCATAAACCAAGGTTTTTTCTTGGCTTATTTCGTCTTTAGCCTTTCACGGCGCCGACCGTCAATCCGGAAATAAAATACTTCTGGAAGAAAGGGTAGGCGAATGCTACAGGCAGAACAATGAGAATGGCGACAGCCATGCGGGCTGATTCCTTCGGCATCGTGGCAACGAGCATGGCGTAGCTGACGCCCATACTTGCTGCATTTTTCGCGAGTGCGTCTACATTACTCATTAAGCTGTTGAGCAGTGCTTGCAGGGAATACAGGTTCTGGTTGTCGATATACAGCATCGATTGGAACCAGTCATTCCAGTAAGCAAAGCAGAGAAACAGTCCGATGGTTGCGATGACCGGCAGCGAGATCGGCAGGATGATAGAGAAGAAGATTCGCAGCTGGCTGGCACCATCGATTTCAGCAGATTCGATCAGCCCATCGGGAATCGTGCTCTTGAAGAAGGTTTTACATATAATCACGTTGAACGATGAAACAGCCAGCGGTAGAATAAGTGCCCAGATGCTATCCTTAAGTCCTAATAAATTGGTATTAATGAAGTAGCTGGACACCAAGCCGCCGTTGAATACCATGGGGATGAATACCACCCAGGTCAGAAAGCCCCTGAGCTTGTAGTTTGGGCGAGACAGCACATAACCCATGGAGGCGGTAAGCAATACGCCGAGCACGGTACCGGCCACGGTAACGAGGGCGGATACCCCGAGCGCTCGCAGAATCATCGTTCCCTGCTTAACGATATAGACGTATGCCTCAGCCGACAGAGCGACCGGGAGCAGGTGATAACCGGTCTCACGGATGGACTCCTCACTGGAGAAGGAAATCGACAGAACAACAACTACGGGTATGACGCAGAGCAGAGCCAAGATGATAAATATCAAGTTGAAGAACAGATTGACGGCTTTGTTTGTGCGGTTAAACTTCTCAAGGCCTGTCTCGTAAGTGGTTTTCGGTGTCATCGTCTTGCCTCCTTACATCATCGCGCTGTCCGGATCGATTCTGCGAACAATCCAGTTAGCAATTAGAATCGTTGCGCATCCCAGAACAGACTGTACGAATGCGGCTGCGGATGCCATCCCTACGGTGGCGGTTTTCAGCTGCTTATACACCATGACATCGATGGTGGTTGCCACGTTGAACAGCGAATTGGAATCTCGCGTGACCTGATAGAACAAGCCGAAATCAGTGTAAAATATCCGCCCGACGGCCAGTATGAACATCATGACGATCACCAGCTTGAGCATGGGCAGTGTAATAAATCTCGTCTGCTGCCAAATCGATGCGCCATCAATAACAGCTGCTTCATAATAGGTGCTGTCAATGCTCGTGATGGTTGCCAGATAAATGACCATACCATAGCCCAGGCCCTTCCAGACATTTAAGAGAATCAAGAACAATGGCCAATATTTCGGCTCCATATACCAGTTAATCGGATCGCTGCCCATATTGACGAGCATTTGATTGACAATCCCTTTATCGAAGCTTAAGAATGCCCAGCCTACCGCAGATACGACTACCCAGGATAGGAAATAGGGGAGGAACATCATTGTCTGATAGACCTTGCTCGCTTTGCGGCTGTGGAGGAGTCCGATCATAATCGCGAATAGAACGGGCAGAACGATTCCTAGCACGATAAACACAATGTTGTAGCCAATGGTGTTGCGAATAATGATCCAAGCGTCATTCGATTTGAATAAAAATTCGAAGTTTTTGAGGCCGACCCATGGACTGTTAAACACATTGCTCAAGAAGCCGCCGCTAATCTTGAAATTTTTGAAGGCGATAATGATCCCGAACATCGGTAAGAAACTAAACAGGAGGTACCAAATCGTGGTCGGCAGCGCCAAGAGGGTAAGTTCTGTATCCTGCTTGTGCCAGCGTATTCGTAAGCGCTTTCGTTTATCTTTTGATTCGGCTTTCGAGCTCATGTTTCCTCACTCCTTACGGTGTAATCTCGCTTGTCGGTGCACTTGTTAGTTTCATTGTATAAGAGGAGGATTCGCTGCTTCCAGATAACAAACTTGATACTATAGTCAACAAACGTTAGATTCGAAAGAATTGATTGTTCTATTGGTCGGCTAATAAACAAGACAAGTGTTGGGATTAGATGGCTCTGTTTGACCTATGACAATATTCCAAATTTTAAATTTTTTATTGATGGAAATTGAGATATTTGATATGATGTACTCACAAAAGCTACTCACGATAACGGCAAACTTGTCGAAAGGCAAGGACGCAAAGCTACAGGGTCTTCTTGACGAAACGTCAATGACAGCCAGCTACCGAATGAAAACGCTTTTTTTGTTTTTTGGACAAACGTGGAACTCTAATATGATAATGGCAAACTTGTCGAAAGACTAGGACGCAAAGCTACAGGGCCTTCTTGACGAAATGTCAAATGGCAGCCTGGCCACCGAAGGGGAGTTACACATGCGCAACGCAGTGTTCGCGATAATTGGACTTTTTGCGTTTCTGATATGGGCTCCGGTTGTACAAGCTGCACCATCTGAAGATTGGCTGGGCTTGGAAGAACTGGACCGTGGGGCAATCGTCATTCAATATGACGTGAAAGCAGGCACCAAGACGAAGCTCATGATCGGAAAAGGTCAGGACCAATATACATATGGGCTTTCGCCGGCCAAGCAGCAGGAAGTTTTTCCACTGCAGATGGGCAACGGAGATTACACGATTTCCGTGCTGGAACAAGTCAGCGGTAGCAAATACAAGATCGTTCAGGAAGCGGCAGTTAAGCTGCAACTGACGAACGGTAGCAAAGTGTTTTTGAACTCTGTACAAAATATCGATTGGAGCGAAGAGGGCAAGGCTGCTCAGCTTGCGAAAAAGCTAACCCGTTCTGCCCACTCCGACGAGGAAAAAGTACAGGCTGTCTACGAATATATCGTCGGGACGGTCCGGTACGACAATGCTCTAGCATCCAGCAAGCTGACGGATTACCTTCCCGATAGCAACCGCACGATCGCTGGACAGAAAGGGATGTGCTATGATTACGCCTCCCTATTCGCTTCCATGCTCCGCAGCCTCGATATTCCGGCAAAGCTTGCCATGGGAACCTCGGAATACGTTGATGTGTATCACGCCTGGAATGAAGTATATTTGAATGGGCAGTGGGTAACCATTGACACAACCGTCGATGCAAGCTGGAAAAGCAAAGGGACCGGATACAAAATGATTAAAGATGCCTCCAGCTATTCAGCATCCAAATACTACTAAATTAATGCGTAATAAACTAAGCTTTGGACGAATAAGTCCAAGGCTTATTTCGGTTGTATAGAAATTGTAGAGTTTTGGCCGATATAATGCAGAAAGCCCGCTGGGTTCTGAAGGAAAATACAGACACCAATGAATCGTGCGCCCATAACAGGTCTTGGAGATGATGGCTCATGAAGTCCATTATTGGCATGCATTTTGGTAGAAGCATGGGACGAAATGAACGCACGGAAAGTTAGATCGGAACCGAATATTACGAGGGTAATGATAAGATTGAGGGAGAGATTATGAAGAAAAAAGTAAGTGGAATTGTTGTGGCGCTGCTGCTTCTGTTTCAAACACTACTCGGCACATTCGCTTGGACAGCGAATGCTGCTGGTAGCGAGCAGCCATCAGCCGTTACTGTGCAGGAATCAGAGATTGGCGTGCAGGAATTAGAAGTTAGGGAGCCAAAGACAGTCACGGATGACGTATATAACACACCAGCACCAGCAGTCGACATGGAAGGAATACTAACCAAAGTCGTATTAACCGATGTGAACGGTACCGTGGTTGATGCGGTGTATAATCCGGACAGCAGCCTGGACATCGGTGCAGCCGTTAATCTCAGCTACGAATGGGAGCTTCCGAACGGACACGGCTACAAGAATGGGGATACATTCACTTTCGAGCTGCCGACGCAGTTTGAGATTTTTACGGACATTGACGCACCGCTCCTTGCCGGTCAAGGCGAAGTTGGCCGATTTACCGTTGATCGGAATGGGAAAATTGTGATGACCTTCAACGATTACGTGGAGAATCATTCCAACATCAGCGGCAAGCTGGAAATTCGTACCGAGTTTAAGAAGGAAGTTCTTAAAGGAAGCACGGAAATCATTATTGCTATTCCGATCAAGGGCGGGGTTCAGACCATCATCGTGAACCTAAAGCCGCAAGGCGGAAAGCTGATCGAGAAGCAAGGGAAAGCGATTGGCAAAGACCAGATCGATTGGACGGTCCAGATCAACAAATCATTGGATAAAATCAAGCACGCGGTTCTCATAGATGAAATGCCTGAAGGCTTGGAACTCATCGCGGATTCCGTAGAGGTTTACAACCTGCAGGTTAACGGTGACGGCTCAGCGGTTCTTGGTGATAAGCTGGACGCTGGGAAGTACGCCCTCCAAACGGGCGGCGGCAACCTGGAGCTTGCATTCCAGGATGAGACTATCAGCAAAGCCTACGAAATTCGCTTCTCGACGAAGCTTATCGGTCAACAGTCCCGGTTTGAGAACACCGCTGTCCTGTCGGGCGAAGGGATGGAAAATGCCCAATCGACGGCTACCGTAACGGTAGATCGCGGCCAATTTCTGGATAAGTCGTATCGCCAGAATAAGGATACCGGAATCATCACTTGGACGGTGAAATACAATTTCAACGAGAAAAAGATTCCGAGCGCTCAAGCCATCATTACGGATGAATTTAGTGAGAACCACACCTGGATTGCCGATTCGTTGAAGGTGTATAACGGAAATTCGACGAATGCCAAAGACTTGGCTTCCGAAGAGGATTACACCGCTGTAGCGAAAGGTAAGAACGGATTCGAGCTTCAATTCAATAAGGATATCGATTCGCCGTATACGATCGTTTACCAGACGAAGCCGGTCGATCGCTTGAGCTCCGAAGGGCAGGGTGTCAAGAACAAAGTCGTATCGGGTGAAGCGTCCAAGGAAGTAACGGCCCCGGGCTATGGAAGCCCTGCGCTGGTGAAGGGAACCTCGAGCATCGATTTCGCCAATAAAACGGCAAAGTGGAAGATTACGGTCAACGGTGATAAAAAACCGGACGGCACCAAATATAGCATGGAGAAGGTAGTCATCACGGATACGTTCCCGCAAGGCGGACTCGAATTCGTTCCGGATTCAGTGATCGTAAAAGCGGACGGGAAAGTCGTTCCAGAGAGCGAGTACGCGGTGAAGTACGATAATGTACGCGAAGGCTTTGTAATCGAATTCTCTAAGATGGACACCACCTATACGATTGAATATGAAACGAAGTTTAACATCAGCTGGCTGAAGGATCGCAAACGGGACTTTTTGAACAGAGCTTCGATGACATGGATCGAGGAAGGCAAGACCAAAGGACCGATTGAGCGGGATGCGAGCTTCTCCGCTGACGATTATACGAAAAATAACGGCGGTAAAGACGGCAGCTACAATCCTGTCAGCAAAGAAATTACGTGGAACATCAAGCTGAATTATAATCTCGATTTGCTTAAAGAAGCGATCGTCACCGATGTTCTGAAGCACGAGCAGAAGCTTGTGCCCAATTCGGTCAAGGTATACGAGATGAAGCTGACCGGGGGACGTAATGGTGTTCAGAAGGGCTCGCTAGTTCCAACTGAACAATATGTAGTGACGGAACCATCAGAAGCTAACGGAAACCAGCTGTCCGTTCGGTTTACCAGCCCGATCTCATCGGCATACTGGATTGAATTCAAAACATCGCTGGAAGGCACATTGATTGTCAATAAAATCGATAATACAGCGGAACTGCTGGATGGCAGCGCTAAAAAAGCGACATGGAACGCCAGCGTAACGATTCCGCACGGCGGCGAATATGTGAAGAAAAACGGCGCCCAAAACGGAAACAAAATCGACTGGGTGATTCGAATCAATGAAGGTCAGTCGCATATTTCCAACGCCAAGATAATCGACTATCCAAGTGCGAACCAAATCTTGATCGAGGATTCCTTCCATTTGTACGTAACCAAGATCAATGCAAATGGAAAAGCGGAAAAGGCTCAGGAGCTGACTAAAGGGAAGGATTACACCTTAACCATCCATAGGCTTGACGGTGACAAAGAGACATTCGAGTTAACATTCACGGGTGACATCTCGACGGCCTATATTTTGGAATATCAGTCGTTCATTATTGCTGAAGATAAAGAGGCTGTACAGAATAAGGTGGCTCTCGAAGGAGATCAGCTGAAGACAGAGACTCGGGAAACGACGGAAGAGGTTATTGTCCGTACTTCCTCGGGTTCAGGTTCGGGAGGCGGCGTAACGGGCAGCCTGGAAGTAACGAAGGTGGATCAGGACGATCAGACGAAACCGCTGGCGGGAGCCAAGTTTGCGCTCTATGATAAGGCAGGCAAACGGACGCCGATCGTAAAAACCACGGATGATGAAGGCAAGATCCTGTTTACGAAGCTGCTGTACGACGAGTATGTTTTGGAGGAGCTGGCCGCTCCAGAAGGATATAAGATCGAGCAAGCGAAGTGGGACGTAACGATTGATTCCAGCATCAAGAATCAAGATAATGTTAAGAAAATGATCGTTACGAACCGCAAGGAAGAGCCGGTAGTACCTGGCGAGCCTACAGATCCAACAGATCCAACAGATCCAACAGATCCGACAGATCCTGAAAACCCAACGGATCCTGGTAATCCGACGGACCCGGGGAATCCGGGGAACCCAACGGATCCTGGAAATCCGACAGACCCAGGTAACCCGGGGAATCCAACGAATCCCGGCAATCCGACAGACCCAGGCAACCCGGGGAACCCTACCAATCCGGGTAATCCGACCGGTGAGGTAGAGGTGCCGGATGAGGATGTTCCAAGAGGTGAACCAACAACGCCTGAGACGCCTCAAACACCTGAGACACCTCCGGCAGAGCCGGAAACACCTGCCGTCGATATTGACGAAGAGGATATTCCGCGAGGGGGCGTCGATCCTGAGCCTCAAAAGCCGGAAGCACCAACTCCATCTGAGAAGACTTCAACACCGCAAACGACGGTTCCGATGCTTCCCAAAACCGGTGAGGCGAGCCCTTATCCATTCTATTTGGCTGGTCTCGGGCTGATCGCTTTCGGTGTATGGCTAGGTCGCAAACGGATAAAAATGAAACCATAATTCGTCAGATTTCGGCTCTCCTTGTCCTGTAACCAGGGCAGGGGGAGCCGTTTTCCATGAGGGGGATCAACCGCCAGGATGTATGCATTTATAATGTGCAGTAGCATAAATACCTCTGATCGAGATCAGAGGTATTTATGATGCGTTATCTCACTGGGGGTTTAGTTTTATCATGATCCTGCTGAAATGATCTCGTCAATTTTAATCCAACGCGATTCCTCTTCGGCCATGGATAGTTTGATCTCCCGTCTAAACGTGTGGATCAGCACGACAATTCCTGTCAATTCCGTGTTCTCGTATTCATCGAACAGCCTTACGGAAATCATGCGGTGTTCATGAAATGACTCGGCGAGCGCGCTCTCGATTAATTCCATTTCTTGGGGATCCAGCGTCGGCCGGTCTTTTCTGCCTTCTTCCAGTTGCCTGCGAATGATGGTTTCTTTGTGTTCCGGCAGCATCATCCGACTGGATTCCCACAGCCCGTTTCCCTCAAGCTTTTTTCGTGTTGTCATTTATAGTGTCCTCCTATCTTGGCTGATCGATCCAGCGCTTGGCCTGCGTCTGTTTTGGATACGGCTCTAATCACAATCGAATTCCCGTATTTATTTTTTAGGGCATCGGTCACCCGTTCAAGTGCCATCGACCGCTCCCGTCCTGTATCAAACAATGACATTTGGTATTCCGTATCCGGGGAAAACTGCGACAAGCTAATACCGACCCGCCGAATCGGCAGGCCGTCCCAATACGTTTCAAGCAGCCGGCATGCCCAGCGGTAAACCTGATTCGTAATATTCGACGGATCCTCCATCTTCATCTGTCGGCTAAATCCCGTAGGGCGGTCAAAATCTGCACCCATACAACCGACCGACACAACATGCCCCATAAAACCAAGACCGCGGCATCGCTGGCAAACCAACTCCGTCAGCTCAAGCAGCACGACCTTGATTTCTTCCAGCTTGGTATAGTCCCGAGGGAGGGTCATCATGTGTCCAACCGATTTAGGGTCAACCTGGTGAGTGCCTGGCCTTACCGGGCTATCATCGATTCCGTTGGCAATTCGCCAGTACATCTCGGCTGAAATATCGGAATTTTTACCGAATTTACGGCGCATCATCTGCTTCAATTTAGCAAGAGGCGTCTGAGCCACGCTGCCGATCGTGGGCAGCCCCATGACGTTAAAGTGGCGGGTCATCTTGCTGCCGGCCATAAACATACAGCTAACGGGCAGTTTCCAAAGGGTATCCGCAAGCGAGTCCTTGGACAATGTGTAGATGCCGGACGGATTTTTCTTGGCATAGTTGTCACAGGCTGTTTTAGCCAGGATTTTGGTTTCACCGATGCCGAAGCGAGCGTTAACACCCGTAGCATCCAGGACATGACGCTGAATGGTTGTGGCTAACTCATCGGGTGTACCGAACAGGTGCAGCGAACCGGTAACGTCCAAAAATTGCTCATCGATACTGTAAGGCTCAACCAAATCGGTATAACTCTTGTATATCTCCGTGATTTGCATCGAAACGTCAATATACTTCTGCATCCTAGGTTTAATGACGACAAGATCCGGGCACTTTGACAGTGCTTCCCCTAATCTCTCTGCCGTCGTTATTCCTTTTTTTTTAGCAAGCGGACAAGCAGCCAGCACGATACCTGAACGTCTTTCCGGATCCCCTGCAACTACCAAAGGGCGGCCTGTATACTCGGGATGGTCAGCTTTCTCAACAGATGCATAAAAGGACTGGCAATCTCCTAACATGATGACTCGGTTAGATGATTTCACAACAGACTCCCCTTATCTGCAATTTGTAGCCCCAGGTAGGTGTACGATCTTTGCTCGATCTCCGCCTCAATTAGCCCCCATAGTATGGACAGCTTGTGATGATACCCTCTACAGACGAATTCAACCTCAATGCCCAGCTTTGTTTTTCGATCCTCGTAAACCTTAATGGCATATTCACGCATTTTTTTACGAGCTTGAGCTAAATCGGATAATGCGGCTGCCTGCAAATGGTCGATGATCGCATTCGTTAGCTCGGGGGTCTTTAAATCTGCTCTGCATAGGATCGAACGATCATGCTCTAACACATCAAGTAAAAGGGGTAATAAAATATAATCCTTCACCAGTTGGGTTTCATCTGGCTTCAACCCAATACTCAACATCATTAACCACCTCATTGACGGGAACGTTTGTTTGTATTATATGCGAACATTCGTTCTTTTATCAATGTAAATTATACCCTTATGGTGACGAATCCATAATCAGTGATTAAAGCCCCCCACCTGGAACCTTTCAATCAACGGATGGTTTTTGTTCCGATTCACTTTCATTACAAAATCGGAAGGGATCTCTTGGATGCAAAACGAAATATCCTCCTGTAAAAATTCCGGTTTTTCATTATCGTAAAATTTCTCGGCCGCTTCTGACTTTCGAATCCGTTCAATGGTTTCCTCGGCAGATATACGGTTAGTGTCTTGGAGAATCTCCGATATATATTGTGCGCAGGCCAGATCATCATCCCCTGACGGATGCGAAGCAATTAAATTAATCATCATGTTGTCTTCTTTTAATAAGTTTCTCTTTATAAACTCTGCTGTTGTTCTTGCATTGGTGAACCCGGTAACGAATAGGTGCTCGGTACTCAATGCGTTTAGGGTTGCTGTAACCCCATTGGTTGTCTTCTGGATCAGAAATTTCTCCCGAAGATCCAAGTTGTGTAAACGTACAGGCGAATTGTCCAGTTCAAACCCCGGAATCGGCAGCCCCTGTATCTCTCCCGCTAATAAAAAGTCAGGATCGATTTTTTTTAGACGCAAGGCGTCGTCTAGAGTTCCTGCCAGAATGATACCTTGAACCCCATTGATAAAGGCATAGTGCGCTACGGTAAAAGCCCTTATAACATCAATTACAACATTGATGTGTGATGCTTCCAATGTATGATGATGTCCTTGGATAATCTGTATCGGCATGCAGCAAACCCCTTTCACCCGGCATACTTGGGCTATTTTAGTAACAGTATATTTGCCCAAATCCAAGGAGTGCTCAAATCCTCCAAGGATTCCGCAGCAATAAAGGAATATTAAATTCGGATGTGGTGATAATTAGGAAGCATGTACTAATAAATGGCCTACTATAAACGAACTTCAAGTCTGAGGAGCGATACCATGGAAAAGACCAAAAAGCGAAAACTGAATATTAGCTTTAATAGCGATATCGACCTGCAGACCGACTCCGCGGAGACAAAAGACAGCGAATCTTCCGGAAAATCAAAGTCTTCTAACAGCTCAAAGGGTCAATTGTGGGAATTTATCGCACTAGCGACGATCCCGATCGTACTCGTTTTCGGCAATTCCATGCTAGTCCCGGGGCTTCCTGAAATGCAAAGGGAGCTTGGTATCAGTAAATTTCAAAGCAGCTTGATCATCACAATTTTCTCCTTGGCAGCAGGCTTGTTTATTCCGATTATTGGTTATTTGTCCGATCGATATGGACGAAAAATTATTATTATACCCGCCTTGATCATATATGGAGCTGCCGGTATTCTGGCAGGATTCGGCGCCATTTGGAACTCATTTGCGGTGATTATCACTGCGAGGGCGATTCAGGGGCTAGCGGCCGCCGGAACAGCACCGATTGCCATGGCGCTCGTTGGCGATTTATACGATGGCGGGACCGAAAGCAAGGCACTGGGCTTAATCGAAGCCTCCAATGGCGCAGGGAAGGTACTCAGCCCGATCATCGGTTCCCTGCTTATGCTAATCGTGTGGTATGCTTCCTTTTTCGCATTTCCCGTGTTCTGTGCGTTATCGTTGTTGGCCGTCATTTTTATGATCAAAGAATCGAAACAATCTTCAAAGCAAGAACTAGGGAAATACCTTGGGAAAATCAAAGGCATCTTCAAAGAAAAAGGCCGCTGGCTCATCACTGCTTTTTTTGCCGGATCACTGGGGTTGTTCATTTTGTTTGGCGTACTATTCTATTTATCCAACATTCTTGAAGACAAGCCGTACCACATCGACGGGGTCAAGAAGGGCTTGATATTGGCCATTCCATTACTCGGGATGGTGATCACCTCCTATACAACTGGAAGCTTGATCAAGAAAAAGGGCCTGCTGATCCGTTGGCTGATGAATATCGGGCTGCTTGCCATGACCCTTTCTCTGGCGGCTACGCTTTTCTTTTTTAACAACATTTATGTGTTTATCGGGTTGCTAACAGTCAGCTGCATTGGAACCGGAATGCTTCTTCCTTGCTTAAATACAATGATCACCGGCGCTGTTGAGAAAAGTGAGCGGGGAATGATTACGTCCCTTTACAATAGCTTGCGATTTTTGGGGGTTGCAGCAGGGCCTCCCTTATTCGGGTGGATGATGGACAAATCGGATCATGTCGTTTTTATAACCGTGTCTTCACTATCTTTGGTTGCTTTAGGATTCGTGTTCTTTTTGATTAAGCCGCCTCGGCGGATCGGATGACCAGACAAATCGCTTATTGTAAAAGATGGGCACCTGTCAATGGGCATGAGCATATTATGCCAATGTCATTGGATTAAACGACTACATCAAAAAGAATTGAGGAGATCCTAAAATGAACAGTTCCCTGCGAACAGTTTGGCCCATGGAGATATGTGATCCGAGCGGGCTGCGCGAAAATCCCGAGCACGGCAAAAAAGACCACGACACCTACGGGGTCATGGAACGCGGGATGACGATGGTTATTGATAAAGGCTTGGGTAGAAACATGTTTTCAGATGTGATCGAGACAGCCTCGGATTACATCGATTGCGTCAAATTCGGTTTTGGGACGGCTCCGCTGTATAAAACGGAAATGCTGCTATATAAGATCAATCTAGCCAAACAACATGGAATCACGGTCATGCCCGGCGGAACCTTGCTTGAGACAGCCGTGCAGCAAGATGTCGTCCCCGCATTTTTTAATACCGTTTGCCGTCTTGGATTTAACGCTATAGAAGTATCTGACGGCACGATTGAGATGTCGCGAAAAAAACGAACGGAGCTCATCCGGGAAGGTAAACAACGCGGACTTCGGGTTTTTACGGAGTATGGTAAAAAGCAATCCGGTTCCCGCATCGAAGCCGAAATGCTCGCGTATACGATGGAAGCGGATTTAGACGTAGGTGCCGAGTATATCATCGTTGAAGCGCGCGAGTCAGGACTAGGTATCGGTATTTTCGATAAGCATGGCGAGTGCCAGGAAGAAATGATAAATACTATCATCGACTACGTGTCGGATGCAAGAAAGCTGATTTGGGAGGCACCTCTTAAGGAGCAGCAAGCGATGCTTCTCCGCAAATTGGGATCTAATGTGCATTTGGGGAATATCCAACCCACCGAAGTGCTTTCCCTTGAAACGATGCGCCGGGGACTTCGTCAAGATACGTTTGAACTCGGGGTGAGAGAGAAACATACGGATGGATTTTGTTACGTGATTTAAACATAGACCAAACCACAAGAGAATGATAATTACTAGAAGTGCGTGTTCAAAAAGGTCGATTTTCAGCACCGAGAAGGTTGGATGAAGCTAGGGACGTCAGGAGCGGAGCGTACGTTTTGGGTACGTGAGCACCGGAAGGCCCGGCTGAATTCAAGATTCGATGCCGAATTGCTTCCTGATTCGCTTCGTGATCAAAAGCGGACTTTTTGAACAACCTCTAGAGGGCTGTCTATGGATATCTCCAGAGTCAGCCTATACATATTTTCGTTGAAGAGACCGATCCCGGTAATCCCCTTCAGGGAACAAGCATACACTAAACAAGCAGGACTGGCTTGTTACTCTAATCTATGAAGGATGATTCCGTGTGAATTTACAGATCATGCCCGGGCGAAAAAGCCCCTTTTTCTTTCGTCGTATTTCCAAGAAACTCTTCTTCATTACCGCCGGCTCCATCATTCAAGGTTTTGCCATGGCAATGTTCTTGTTTCCTCACGCCATTCCTTCGGGGGGAGGAGCAGGGATCGCGGTTCTTCTGAACCATGTGTTTGAGCTCCCAATGAGTCTCGGACTGTGGTTAGCCAATTTTATTTTCCTCGCCTTTACAGTCCCTTATCTTGACGGTGTCAGTGCCTTCGGGACCATATTTGTTATAACGGTGACGTCCGTTTCCGTTAATTTCTTCGAGGTGTTCTTAGAACCCCCGTTTGGCAACGTATGGATCGATCTTCTATTTGGCTCGGTTATTCTCGGAACAGGTGTCGCCATCCTCATAAAGCAGAGGGTATCGAACGGGGGAATCGGTTATGTTGCCTTAGCCATTTATAAGTATAAAAGAATCAACCCCGGTACCTCATTGTTCTGGATGAATGGAATCATATTCGCCTTCACTGCCTATGTGATCGATTGGAAAATTATTATCCTTGCAGTTGTATGCCAGTGGATATCGACCCGGATCATTAACTGGATTCATCAGTTTCCTCCTCCTAAGTCGATCTATGAACCCGCTTGGCGCAAAAAGTGATTCTGTGTACGGACATAAGAGTGATTGACAAATATAACAAAAATATGGAAATTTGGGTCGTGCGGCCTATATTAAATGAAAAACAATGTAAGTTATAGTTTGAATATGTCATAACATGTTTGAATATTCGACAAATTCACACTTCGTAGTACGATAATAGCAAACCCACTGAAAAGTGGCGACGCAAAGCTACAGGGGCTAATGTGGAGCTACTTAAGACCGCGATGCCAGCCAGTTGCCGAATACGACGGAAGCCTCCGTCTGTTTTGTTGTGGTTATCATAATGGATGGGGTTTTTTTATTTTTCGCTAGGAGCTGCCGAATGCAGCCGCGGCGATGAATAGGAGATCGATTCCATTATTAATCGCTTATTCTTACAAGGGAAGAAGGGAAAATAATGGGTCAAAGAACACTGGTAGAAGCAAACAATCATTTTCCTAATATCCTCAGTATGACTGAAATAAAAGAAAGGTTGATTGAACGGAAAGAAATTCTTTATTTGCTCCAAGAGGAAACAAGGAATATGAACGATTTGCTGTCTATACCCTATTTATTTGTTATAACAGATATGGATGGAACCGTCATCGATTATTGCGGAACAGGTTCGTTAAAAAGTTTTCTCGAGAGAAATAATATGAAAAGTGGGACCTCATTGGCAATGGAAGACGCAGGAAATAATGCCATTTCATTATCCATGGAACAACAAACGCTTTCTGTCGTAGTTGGGGCCGAGCATAGTAATCGCTTGTTTTCAGAATTGGCGTGTGTTTGTACTCCCATTCGAATAAAAAATGTGATCATAGGCTACCTTGGCCTTAGTTTTCATTATTTACACGAGGTTACATTTGCCATACCACTCATTGAACACTTGGCCAAGAATATTGAAGAAAAGTTACCTCAAAAGGATCCCATTCTGCAGAGGGAATTGATCTATTCTCACTTTCACCAATATGAATTAACGAATCGAGAGAAAGAAATAGCATATGGGTGGCTGGAGAATAAAAATGTACCTGAAATTGCTGATATTTATGGTATTAGTCAAAGTACGGTTCGTACTTTTATTAAAAAGATATATGCAAAAACGAGAGTCAACCATAAAGGAGCATTTCTTAAAAAATTTACATAACCGTCATAAAAATTCTTAAGACAAAGATTACCCAATTCTGGGTATTTTTTTTGTTTACGTCGAATTTTATAATGATAAGTAGCTGTAGCTTTAAGCTGATTCGCGTTATCGATAAGATGAGAGATTCAATTCTTATGGTTTGAAAAAGTTTGTCCCAGGAACTGTGGCAACGGTCATCAATCACTTGTTACGACGGGGGTGGGTGAACAAGATGATTTCTATCGAGAGCGAGCTCGAACAAGTAGCGAAAAAACTCGAACTTCTACGAAGAGAACTTGAGCGAGTGGCCAGCAGTTTCGAATTGGTGCATCGAGATGTTGTCGCCATTTCACAGTCGTTGGATAAGCTGATTGTTCGTTACATGCAATTAAAAAACCAAGAAGAATATATCAAAAGAAAGTAGATCTTCTTCATAAGAAGATATCTACTTGGGCGGTGAAACAAACGGATTAAGATTTACTAAGGCAAGAAGCAAAAAAAAGATGACCTCCGAAATTTGGAGGTCATCTTTTTTTTTTGCTCGTGGACTGTCCTCATGAATCCATTACCAACACCCGAAGGGAGGTGCGGCGGAGGATTCGTGAAGCCAACCAGCAGCCGCTGACGGCAATAGCAAGCGCGATCAGAGCCAGCCCAATGGCCAGCGGCCATTCCATGATGAGTGGCAGCTTGACAATACCGTAGGTAGAGAGCAGACCGCGCAGCACGGCTGGCAATGCGTAGACACCGCAAGCGATGCCAACAAGTGCACCAAGCGCAGCCAGTCCGGCAATGCCACTTGTCAAGGCACGACGGATATCGGTTGCTGTCAGGCCGAGCGAGGCATAGATCCCATATGTTTTCGTTTCCTTACGAATATGCAGACGGCAAGTCGTATAAACAATAAGACAAGTGACAGCCATGAACAGAAGAGCCAGCATACTCATCGGAATGAGCAAAACCGCCGCAGCTTCTTTGAATACGGAATCGAGCAGCACTTCCTGCTTCAGCGCTTGGATGGAAGGGCCGTAACGCTCGTTCAGCTGCTGTACAAGCGCATCGCTATCGGTTTTGCTCTTCAGCTGAATAAACCCGGCGTCCGGATGCAACTGCTCCACAAGGTCCGAGGTGACCCTGGCGACGTTCGACAAATTGGAAATAGACTGAAAGGTGCCGGTGATCAGCAATTGCTGCGGTTTTCCTTCAATGTAGATCGTGAGTATGTCGCCGATATCTTTGTCCAACTTACGCGCAATATTGATTCCGATAGAAACTTCATTAGGCAGTGCAGGATTACGGCCCGCAAGCGAGGCAAATCCCATCTCGTCCATGCTGCCTTCCACGACCGTCAAAGGGAGGCTAAACGTCTGTTGATGATCGCTATCCCCTTCGACATCCGCGATGACGCCGGTGGCGGCCCCAGACCAGTTTAGACTGAGAACCCGAGGGTCGTTTTGGATATAGGCTTGCATTTCTGCCCGATCCATACCTTCCGCATGGATAACCATAATGGCGATATCCGCATCGTCATAACCCCACTGGGCCGACGTTTCACCAATGCGATAGACACTGGTTACTAGCACGGCGCCAAAGACGAGCACAGCCACCGTGATGCTCATTAGCAGAAAGATCAGTGCTGCGCTTTTTTTGTTGCCGCTCACATGCTTCCAGCCGATGACCGTGGGTACGGACCATCGGTCCAGTAGTCTTATGCGGGCACCATGCAGATGGGTACGACTATGCGAGGATTCCGACATGCCGTAACGGATCGCTTGAATGGGCTCAATATGGCGTGTCTTAGCAGCATAAACAAGGACGCATAGAAGGATGATGAGCAGCAGGCCGCAGCCGGTCCAGATCGCAACATCTGCTGCTTGTACGGGAACAGGTGCTGTATCGGATTTGAGAAAAGACAGGGAATTCTGGATGATGACATCTGAAAGGAGGCGACTTGCAATCAGTGCTGGGACCAAGGCGACAATCGCCATTAAACCGTATTGCAGCAAGTAGGTACCGATGATGCGTTCGGAAGTCATGCCGATCGATTTGAGAATGCCGATGGTGCGATAATTGGCAAGGATCGTGTCCGTGATCGTAAAGCCGATCGTAAGCAAAGCGACGAGGATCATGATCAGCCCGAGGAAACTCATGACAAAGCCGATCACCTTGTTCATGATAAAGTAAAAGGCCGACAATTCGGCAAACGAAACGCGTTCCTCCAAAAACGGCGATCCGAGCGCCTGCTCAAAGCGCTGCCAGTACTCCCCGCTTTGTTCGGGATACGCATAGCGAAGCGATAACATGTATTGCTCCGGAGTGGACAAGCTACCCATGGTTGACCGGTAGTCGGCATCGTTCATCCAGATGCGGGCAGTGGTCGAGAAAGGACCGCCATGGGATAAGTCGATGACAATGGCGCCAATCGTGAAATGTACTGGTGCAGTCCCTGAGGTGAACGTCAATTCATCACCGATGTGCATGTTGTATTTGTAGGCAAGCGAGGTGGGTATCCAGATCTCGCCGGCTTCCGGAACGGTCAGATGCTCAGGGCCTGTACCGGGAAGAGGATTGTTGACCCCGTGCGGCATCGGAGGCGTATTGATCATATACAGATAAAGATTGGGCAATTCTTTTCCGTTATAGACCAGTCCCGTCCATGGCTTATAAGGGACTAAGCTGGATGCGGTTACTCCGTCTTGGCTTGACCACCAATCGGCTACCATTTGTTTGTCATGCAACCCGCGGGTCATATTGATGACTTCATGGGCACCCTGAGCAGCCGTATGGCGATCGTTGAATACATTTTCCGTATTCATCAAGACCGTAAATGCGGTGCTGACTAGTAGGGCAGATAGGGCAATAAGCAATGCGATCAGCGTGTTTTGCATTTTTCTTTTGCGCAGGTTGCCCCAGCAGAGTGTTAATATGGCTCGCATCCCAGACTACCTCCTCCCGGTGACATAAGCAAAGATCATCGCTTCCCGCTCGGAGGCTTGCTCTGGACTGTAGGGTCCCATATCCAGCGTGCCCCCGATCTTGCCATCTCGAATATAGATGAGGCGATTGCCGCGGCAGGCTGCCTTCATGTCGTGGGTGACCATGACAATCGATTGACCTTCCGCGTGCATCTGGCTCAATATATCAAGCACCGTAACGCCTTGCTCGTAGTTCAGGCTGCCGGTAGGCTCATCGGCGAAGATGATGTCCGGGTTATTGATGAGCGCCCTGGCGATTGCCGCCCGCTGCTGCTGTCCTCCGGATACTTGGGAAGGCAGCCGGTTGCTCTGTTTATCGAGGGACAGATTGACCATTAAGTCATGTGTCCTTTGCCGTACTTGTTCCTTGTCCTGATTAGCGATATATCCAGGGAGGGCAATGTTATCGAATAGCGACAGATCCGGTACAAGGTTGCTGTTTTGATAGATAAAGCCGATCTGATTCGCCCGAAAGCGTGCAAGCTCCTTGGCTGAAAATTGATCAAGGCGCTGTCCCTGCAGACAGACTTCTCCGGCTGTCACATCATCAAGTCCGCTGAGCAAGTACAGCAAGGTGGACTTACCCGACCCCGAATCGCCCATGATGACGGTAAAGTCTCCTTCATAAATGGACAGATCGACATTGCGGATGGCATGGTATTGCTCCTTGCCGGTGGTGTATGTTTTGCATAAATTACTAGCTTGCAGCATGACGGTGTTGCTTGAAGGCATATTGTGATCTCCTCTCTTTATCTCCCACTGCCATCAAAGTATAGAGGACGAATCTTGCGCATTTGTTATCAAATTATAAATAAAGTATGACAGGAGTCAGCTAAAGGGGCAGAGTTAAGCAGAAGGTCGTTCCCTGCTGCTGTTGACTGTGAAAAGAGATCGTACCGTCATGCGCTTCCATAATATATTTGCAAATCGACAAACCCAGTCCGACCCCGTGGCGCTCGGCCAGTTGGCCGGCAGTTCGTTGTAAAACGTTACCCTGGTAGTACCGTTCAAAAATAAAAGGCATATCACGCGGGGAAATCCCGCTGCCTGTATCGGAGACGATGATCTGCAGGCAGGATGTTTCCGAGTGTTCTTCAACAGCGAGGCGAATTGTATCCCCGGTTTTGGTATGCTTCAGTGCGTTCGTGACGAGATTGGCAATGACTTGCTCGATCCGTACAGCATCGATTCGGACAAGCACGTTAGGAATCACAGCAGGCTCTTCGCAGCGTACGCCCATTGTTCGGATATAATGGCCCATCACGTTGAAGATAGGCTCCAGCGTTGGAGCGCTGTACTGCTCAATCGGATGTACGGCAATCTGTTCCAGATCACGCAGTGCGTGCAGCAGCAAATCGTCTACGAGCACGGCCATCTTACTCGTATTTGCGTGCACAACTTCAAGATAAGTCATCACACTTGGCAGATCAGGGCAAATCCCTTCGCGAATTGCTTCAATATACGCTTTGATTGTCGCCAGCGGAGTTTTCAAGTCATGAGACAGATTGGATATGAGTTCTTTATGCGACTGGCTGTGTGCAGCTTGCTGGATATGTAAATTACGAATCTCTTCACGCATGAGATCAAATACGGCATAGAGCTCCCCGACCTCATTATTGCTTGTCCATTCGGCACGCTGCTCATAGTCACCTCTCAATATAGCTTCCGCATAAGGCTTGAGTCCGGCAACAGGCTGCACCAGGTCATGCTGCACCCGGCGTCCGATGGAGAAGAATAAATAAAGCAGCGTCAAAAGTGCCAGAGAAAGCATGATCCATGGCAAATAAATAAAGGAGTCGGAGGAGGGCATTGCTGCGGCCAAGGCAGATGCCGGGACCGCAAATTGAGCGTAACCTACAAAGGCTTTGGTGCCCGCATCCCGCAGCGGAAAAGCGAGATGATAGTGGGGCGGTTCGCTGTCAGAAATGCGCAGCGTATAGTCTAGTTCAAAGCGCGGATTGATTGGGCGCTTCGATGAATTTTCGCTATCATAGATCAACGTTCCATCAGGAAGCACAACCTTGAGGCCGCCCCGCGTCTCCTGACTCCAGATTGTTAATTGCCGCCGGATCGGAGCGTCGGTGAGCAGTAATTCCGCATGCTCATTTTCCAAGGTATGGACGATCGGATTCGTCAGTACGCGAATTTGCTTCACAATAGTTGACGGAGCCAGCTGGTTTGAAGGTCCAATAAGAGTAAGCCAAACGACAGATAGTATCACTGTAATGATGGATAGACCAGCTGCCCAGAGTCGTCTAGCATACCAAGTTTTCCAGTCCATAGAGGCTACTCCGTTTCATCGGGGTTGAATTTATATCCGACGCCCCACACGGTTTTAATATAGGAGGACTTGATTTCGGTTCGTTCCAATTTCTCACGGAGCCGCCGAATGTAGACCGTGATCGTATTATCCTCGACATAAGCCGAATACCCCCACACATGATCCAGCAGCTGCGATTTGGTAAACACTTGATTAGGGTTGGAGGCCAAAAAGTATAGCAAATCAAATTCTTTGGCGGATAAAGAAATTTCCAGCTGTCCGGCCATGACCTTGCGGGCATTTTTATCAATCGACAGGGCGCCGAATGCAAGCGCTGCTGTGGGGATACCGGGAGTTTCGGATCTGCCATTCTGCGCAAATGTGCCTGGACGCGAGCGACCAGTTCACTGAGCGAGAAGGGCTTGGTCATGTAATCATCGGCGCCAAAACCCAGGGCAAGCACTTTGTCCGTGTCGCTGCTGCGGGCGCTCAAAATTAGAATGGGCGCAGCCGTCAATGTACGGAGCTTGCGGCACACTTCAATCCCGTCAGCGTCAGGCAACGTCAGATCGAGAATGATAAAATCTGGCTGCCGTTGGCGGACCGCCTGCAATCCGTCGCCGGCATTTTCCGTGATGAACGCGCTGAATCCCTGAACACGCAAATAGTCATTCACAATGCGCGAGATATCCTGTTCATCTTCAATGATCAGTACTGTTTTAGGAGAATTCATTAAAAAGTCGCCCCTGTTCCGTATGCTTTGAATGGTGAGTCCATTATAGCATGGGCCGAGGAAAACAAGGGGAAGATTACCAGTTAGGGTGGTGAATGGTGACGGAATATGCGGAGAAACGGACGGAATTGAAAGAAGAGGGGGATTATGAGGATTTGGAGTATGAGGCTTAGCGGAAATTGCCTCGCCGACTCTTCCACAACAAAGCGCACAATCGAAATGCGGTTACCTGACCTGTCGAGAACTCAGCCAGGGGATGATTTTATTGGCATCTTAGGTGAACAACAGCTATCGGGCTATTCCCGATAGCTGTTGTTCATCGTTTCGGATCAGCCCGCGGCTTTCATTATTTTGTCCATGTGCCGATCTTATAAGCTCCGTCCGAAAGGCGCTCCGTATTAGCAAAATCAACCCCGGGTTGGTTCGTGGACGGATTAAGAATCGCTATGGCCAGCTCATAGGTACCGTTTGGCAGCGTGTTGGTGGAGATAGAGCCTGAGGCCGTATGCAAACCAGTCCTCCAGGTTCTTAAGTCCGCCGATGTGGATTGACGTGCCACGACATGGCCTCCGCTGCGCAGCTGCACTTCAACAGGCCAATTGAACGGGAAGTGTTGAACTCCCTTATTTTCCACAGCGACGGATACATTTAACGCACTTCCGCTATTTTCTTGTGGATATGCAACTTTCTTCAATACAAAGTGATAGCCCATTCGTTTCTTCAGCGTATCCATATTGCCTTGCAACGGATTGCCTAGCGCCAAGGAAGCTGGAGAATTCGGTCCAAGCCAGCTCGGTTTGCTAAGCTCGGTCTGCCGCAGCGTCTCATTAAAGCCGCTGCCTGTCGTGAGTGCAGCATTCATACCATAGGCACCCCCGTAAAATTCGCCGCCAGAGACGCGAGTGTCCCAGAAGTTGGCATGGTTTGGCTGCTGCTGGCCGATATCATCCCAATAACCGTTCTGTGTGCCAGTATACCATCCCCATTCGGAATCGAAGCTCGGCTGATCTCCGAACACGTCATTATACATTCCTAGAATCAGACCCTTGTTATTATTCTTGGCCAATTCCACGCTCCGTCTGATCAATAGCTGCGTATGATGCTCCTGATCGGCAAAAGCATCAATATAGTGCTGAATGTACTGGTTGGATATTGGGTTCGGAGGAAACGCGCCTGTATAGTTGCTTTCCCCGTTCGGTCCGATGTAAGGCCAGGTGTGGAATTCCGCCCAATGGCCCAGCGAACCGATTTGCAGAAAAGCAATCGGGCTATCGGCCGTGTTGTAATGCTCCGCAATCGCCTCAATGGCAAGCTTGTGTCTGGCGATCAAATACTCGGAACTGTAATTCGGGGAGAAGCCCGTGTTGTTGCCGGCTCCCATACCACCGGTTTCATCTTGGTAGGCCTTACCAGGAGATTGTCCTAAACTGGCCATGTCGTTGTACAGCCAGTCGGGAATATCCCGGTGAGGCACGCCGGAAGGACTGTCCAGAATAAAGCGCAGCACCACCTTGACTCCGCGGCTCTGCCAATCGTCGAAATGATTGGATGCTTCAATTGCACTGAAATCATAGTTGCCTTTGGTTGGCTCTAACTCCTTCCAGGTGACACCGGCATACACGAGACGGTGGTCCTGCGGGTAATTGGTTGATTTCGCTGAAGGAGCCCAACCCTTAAACGGGTTATTGAGCGGATCATCCAGCTCGGCTGGGTAGAATTCGATCATGTTTCCTCCCGGATTTTGTGCTTGTAAGGTATAAATGGGAAGCGGCTGGTTCTGCGCTGGCAGGCGATGGATATCCGAATTGTTATCCAGATAACCAATGTTCACGCTGCTGCCTGCAGCTAGTCCAAGTGTAGCGAGAGGGATCGCTGCTTCGATCACAGATGAGGAACGCACGTATTGAGAAGAAGGGAGGGAGGAAGACCAATCCCAATTCCAGCTGCTGCCATTTCCGGCGTAGCGGTAAAGCGATTGATTTTCGAGGAGCCATTCAATTCCGGTCGCCCTCCATCCGAAGGCTTGATACCCGGTCGAAGCATTCTTGTCCGTATTCAGCCAGAAGCTCCCCATTGTAGTGCTAAGGCTTGAGCCTTCCACAAGCAGATAAAGATTCTTGTCATCGTGGGAAGCCTTTAAGACACCAGCGGTTCCAGAATTCGTGGCAAGCGCCGGAATCCCTTCCCAGTCACTCGGATCACCATCCACAACGATAGAAGCCGCTTCAGCAGTCGAAATAAAGAGGGGATAAGGGAGCAAGGTAAGGAGAACAGCCGTCATAATAAAAATAGCGAACGTCATTTTCATGTTAATACCCCATGCTTTCATGTCAAAACCTCCTCACAGAATGATTGGTATCATAGAGTAGCAAGTCCAAACGTCTTTTTAACAATGGATTCACTCTACCGAATCTGAAGCTCTCACCTCCTTTCCTATGTAATTTCCTTACTTCCAACATCCACCATGAAAAAAAGAGCACCGTGTCAGGTGCCTTCATGTGTAATGCGTTGATGAATATATTCATTTCAACTTCATAGTCCCTTTAAGTGGAACTGCGTACGACCAAACGGGTAGGCAAAATCACCTTCTTGGGCAGTAGTTGATTTCCGTTCATTCTGTCAATCAGGTTGTCGACGGCAACCATGCCGATTTCTTTTGTCGGTACATCGATCGTTGATAGAGGCGGATTGGAATACTTGGACACCTCGATATTGGATAGACCCATGACAGCCACTTCAGTAGGAACGGCAATGCCGTTGTTATACAAGCCGTTGAGGGCAGCCATGGCCATTAGATCGCTGCCTGCAAAGAAGGCGGTCGGGCAATTTTTGGTCTTACATAAATGATTTATTTGTTCAATGCAGACCGCTTCATCCCACATGCAATCAATAACCCAATCGGGATTCACAGACATTCCGGCAGCATGCATGGTGGCGTAGTAGCCTCGGTAACGGCGGCTGTCTTTCAGGTTATTCGTTAATCCGCTTCCCCCGATGTAACCAATCTGGGTGTGGCCTTTTTCAATGAGGTGGTTGACGGCCATCGAAGCAACATTGTAATGATCATAGCCGACATTATCGATATCCCCGCGCTCGGTATCAATCCCCACGATATAAGGGACCTGCTTGCGTATATACTCATAGGTTTCACTGTTCAACGATTCCATAAGAATCAGACCGGTAATCGGTTCGCTGAATGTATTGAATAAGATCTTGCTATCATTCAGCTCGATTCCAGTCCGGATAAAGGAAATGTTATATCCCGCACTCAGCAATCGCTCTTCCACACCGGATAAGATCGACATGAAATAAGGATCGTTGTATTTATCTTTTGTTACGCTTAGTACACAACCGATTTTGATATGCGACTTGCTCTCGGAATGATCCTTGGTTGAAACTTTTCGCTTGGGACTTGAAGTGATTTTATAGTTCAGCTGCGTAACCGCCTGCCAAACTCGTTCCCGGGTTTCGTCCGTAATCTTATATTTCGTATCATTGTTTAACACTCTGGATACGGTGGCAGTAGATACATTTGCTAATTTAGCAACATCCCGAATGGTACTCATAAATAAACACATTCTCCTTTTTAGTTACGAATAGTCACCATTTAGAGTTTATAGGAATGTCACATGGTAAACAATAATGGACCTGTTGGTTGTTTTGTTGCGTTAGTTTGTTGCGTTATTCCGTTACGTTCTAAGTTTACAGGCATTCATGATTAAAATCAATCATAACATGTTCCTCTCGTGCAATGTTACTAGAATTTTTTTAAAAATTTAAAATTATTATTGCAAGGATATGCATGGATGATGTAACATGAAGTCACGAAACGTCACGAGCGTTTACACTGTTTTGTTACGTAACATTAACGTAACAAAATAACCGTTTGAGCAGGCGGCGGGGGGCTGATTAGAACATGAACAAAGCTGTAACGGTTTACCCCAAGATTTTAGAAGACATCCTAAACAACCCGGGCATTGGTTTTATAGCAGCACCGGGGTTAATGGGGGACCCGGATCGGATCTGCAACAACCGAGGGGAAGAGCAGAAGAAATATAAGTTCACGGAAGACAGCAGAACGTACAATCATCCCGACAGTAAAGTGTATTTCTGCAGCGTGCGCTGGCGGGACTTGGAAGTTCGTCAAGGGGAGTATAGGTGGGAAGTTCTTGAGGAGAGGCTGGACTACGCCAAATCGCTAGGCTGTACGGCCGTGGTTCGCTGTTCCCCATACGCGTTAAGCGAAGAAGATGATATACCAGCTTGGTATCGTGCGGAACATCCGGAGGAGCCCGACTTTCCGTTCTGGAGGGTAGACCCTGAGACCACACCCTATGTGTTGTATTGGTCTGACTTTATCAAGGCGTTTGCCGCACGGTTTGACGGACACCCGGTCATAAGCTCGATTGATTTGACGATTGTAGGGGCCTGGGGAGAAGGCGGCGGAACGGAGTTTTTAAAGCCGGAGGCCATTAAGCGCATTACAGATGCTTACTTGGATGGGTTTAAAATAACCCCTCTCCAAGCTCTGCTGCATGATCCCCTGTCGATCAGCATCATGAAGGAGCGCAAAGCCAAAGTGGGCTTTCGCGTCGATTGCTTGGGTGATATGGGCGGCTTTCATGGAAAACAGTGGTCTCATATGACGGATTTCTATCCCCAGAATATTCAGAATTTCAACATGGGAGATGCCTGGGAGAAGGCTCCGATTCTATTTGAAGCATGCTGGCACATGAATGATTGGTATCTTCAGGGCTGGGATATGGATTATATCATTCAAGAAACGCTGAAGTGGCACATTTCTTCCTTTAACAACAAAGGAACGGTAGTTCCTGAACCGTGGAAAGAGAAGGTCAAGGCTTGGCTGAACAAGATGGGATACCGCTTTGAATTGAGGAAATTCACGTACGATTCGATGGTGAATGCGGGTGGTCGGCTAACAATCAGTGCGTTGTGGGCTAATGTAGGAGTGGCCCCGATTTATAATCCCTATCCGCTGGTTGTGAGGCTTACTGGACATGACCAAACCTATACGCTGCGCAGCAGAGAGGATATTAGGGAGTGGCTGCCGGACGAAGACATTGTTTGGGAAGAATGTTTCGGTTTACCCGGTAATATGTCCGAAGGCGAATATCATTTGGAGATTGGCATCGAAACCGGGGTTAAGGAAATCGGGAATATCCAGCTGGCGATCGAGGGGAACAAGGACGGCTATTATCCGGTGGGCAAGTTAACAGTTGAACGGGGGAGAAAAGGAAGTGGAGAGTCTGTTGAAGTTTAACGAGTGTATCGCAATCTGCAACTTTGATTACCTGCCTGAAGGGTTGGAGGCTAAATATCATCGATATAAACCGGATAGCAAGCCCCATCTCATTCCGAGGGAGTTCTTGTCTGGAATCTTTGAGCAGTACCAAATTCCTGAACCTACCCGCCAATGGCTCGTTCATGGGGTTGAGGCGATAGAAAAGGATGCCGTACTATTTCACTTTACCCAATTTTTGGTAGATGATATGTGCACTTTACGCAATCGCTGTGATGAGACTCATTATACGAATATGACACCAGGATGCATGGAGCAATACGGAGAATTATACTCCTTTCTTTTGCTGCTGGCCTGCGTTGTTCCTTCCATGAACATGCTGGAGGCGCGTTCCGTACCTAAAGCCTACTACGAGCAGATCCCTCAACAGCCCCTGAAGCTTCAGTTGGAAAAATTGGTGGAGCACGGCGATGCCAAGGTTCATGATTTTCCATGGGTGATGAATTTTTATACCTGCTCCATCTTTCTGTTAGACCGGTTTTATTTTATCCCCTACCGATTTGAGGATCCTTTCACCATGTTCCGTCATGTGGACACGCAGGAGGTTATTGCCCTTCGGCACGCAGGCGAAGAATTTCGCAGTGATGGACAACGGAACGGCATCAATGATGTATATGATCTTCAAGGAAACTTCACCTCAGAATGGCACGAGAATGCCGAGTTTGTCATCGCTAATCGGATAAATCCCATGGGATTCGTAGAAAGAGAAACAACGCCGATCCTTAAGAAGGAATGGGAGCCGGCACTTCAAAAAGGGGATACGCTGTTAGCCCTTCACATTCCATCTGGCCCCGGGTACACACCGGACAGGTTGAAGAGCTCCATGAAGATGGCCACTGCATTCTATGACCAGTACTTTCCGGAGTTATCCATCAAAGGTTTCTGGAGCTCAAGCTGGCTTTATGATACAAGGCTGTCGCTTATCCTGGACCAGCAAAGAAGCAATATCGTCCTCGTTCAACGACAATTCTATAATTATCCGACCATGGAAGGGGACGGCATGCTGCGTTATGAAGCCTTTGGAGACAGGAAGGCAGACCCGGTCCGAAACCCAGGCGAATATACAACCTCCCTGCAAAAAGCAGCAGCGGCGTATATGGAGACGGGAGCCCGTTTTAACACATTAAGCATGATTGTATTGCGGGAAGATATCGATAAGATTGGCAGCCGGCCATATATAACCGATGCAGATATCGAGCAATTCCATAGAACCGTTGACAGCCATTTGCAAAGGAGAGAAGAGGATGGGGAAATACTCGCTCGAAAACTACGAGAAGTATAAAACCGTAAAAATCCGACCGCAGCCCTTATCGAATAGCGAGCATGATGCAAGACAGGGACCATTCGAATACGTCTCCTTTTCCTGGAGAGCGCTTGAGCCGGTTCGAGGAGAATACAGACTTGAAGCGATCCATGAAGCACTGCGTACGGCCCAAAACCCCATTCTAGTCCTGGTACCGGAATTGCCAATCTGGGTTCAGGATTACGCACCTGATTGTTTTGCCGCTTTGATCCGAAAAGTCGGTAGCTATATTGACTCCGACAGACGCTTAACAGCCGTTCTGATATCAACCTTAGCTGACAGTAAGGAAGAATGGAACGCTTATGTGGAGTCGTTTGAAACGCAGACGCTGCTAGCCGAACTGCAGAATGACAGATTGATTCAACATTTAAGAGAACGCAGTCGCGGATTTGGCCTGCTGGTGAAGTGCGGTGAGGAGAATTGGATCGAATGCTGTGAAGCTTTTGCCATACATAAGCTGCAGAAAGTATGGAAGCGTTACCAGGTGGTCCTTCATGTGACTGATAACGTTTGCGGTCCTCATACAAGACGCGAGGCGTATCGCTGGCACGCCGGTCTCTCCAATCTGAATATAGGGCTTGGATATCATATAACTTTACGTAGACTGACTTATCCGGAAACGGTATATAGCCGTGGGAGCTTGCCGCTGCGATTCTGGTTCGTCAACGCGGGCAGTTCGAGAATTTATCGGGAGTTTCAGTTATGGGTGCAGTTAAAGCAGGGGGAGGTTTCCTATGAGTATCCCCTGCAAGCAGCCACGCATTCCTGGTTAACCGGAGACCTTGTCCATAACGAGATGGTCCCCTTGATGGATATGTTACCGGGAAAATATACGCTGAGTATAGCACTCTATTTCGAAGACCGGTCGTATATCCCCCTGCATATACAGAATCCGCAGCAGGATGGGTATTATGAGGCAGGCATGATACAAGTCGAAATATCCGATGAGGATCCGCTTATGAATATTTGGGATGCCTATTATCCGGAAGGATATTATCCCTTGGAAGATCCTGTGGTTCCAGAACAGGAGTAGATTGTTTAGGACAAATACAAGTTCGCTGGAGGTTATGGAGTTGAAACTAGCATTAATTGGTGCAGGACAAAGAGGCATGATCTATTCAAGGCATGCTTACCAAAGTGAGGAAATTGTGGCGGTAATCGAGCCGGATGTCGGCAGAAGAAAGGCAGCGGCGGATGAGTTTCAGATTCCGCTGGAGAAACAATTTGCATCCGTAGATGAATTTTATCGACTCGGTAAAATTTGCGATGCCGTCATCATCTCTTCCATGGACAAGGACCATTATGAGCAAACAATGAAGGCGCTTGATCTTGGTTATGATATTTTGCTCGAGAAGCCCATTTCACCAAGTCCTGAAGAAAGCTTGAGAATACAACGAAAAGCCAATGAAACAGGCCGGAAAGTGATTGTATGCCATGTGCTCAGATATACGAACTTCTTTGCGGAAATCAAGAAAATCATCGATAGCAATGAGCTCGGCAAGATCGTGACCATACAGCACAACGAGAACATCGGCAATTTCCATATGGCACATTCTTTCGTAAGAGGCAATTGGAGAAGAAGCGATCTGGCGAGTCCGATCATCATGCAGAAGTCCTGCCATGACATGGATATTCTATCCTGGCTTGTGGACAGCGGGGCGAAACGAATCTCTTCGTACGGAAGCCTTACGTATTTCAAAGAGGAGAATGCACCGGCAGGCAGTGCGGAACGATGCCTCGACTGCAAGGTAGCTGCGGACTGCCGATTCGATGCAAGAAAAGCCTATTTGCCTGTAAGGGGCCAATGGCCGGCTGCCGTCATTTCTGCGGATCAAAGCGAAGAGGGACTGCTCCAAGCGCTCGCAACGAGTCCTTACGGACGCTGCGTTTATCGGATGGACAATGATGTGTGTGATCATCAGGTGACCATTATCGAGTTTAAGAACGGGGTTACGGCAACGTTTAACTTGAGCGGATTTACGAATAAAATGTACCGCACGCTCAAAATCATGTGCGAGCATGGGGAGATCCGCGGGGATGACAGTTTGAATGTTATTGAAGTCACCCGCTTTAACTCCAATATGGCAGAACCTGTTCAGCAAACCGTCATTCGGCCGGCAACGGTGAGCGGCGGACATAACGGCGGCGATACTGGTCTGATGAACGACTTTTTGGAGAATCTGGGGAATGCCGACTTCAGCAGCAGATCCTCCATCGACATGTCCGTTGAAAGCCATATGATGGCCTATGCCGCGGAAGAGGCGAGAATTACCGGTACCGTGATCGATCTGGATGAACTAAAGATGAAGCTGCAACACGGCATTACAGTATAGTCGTGTAATCACATGTAAAGGGGTGATGGAATGAGTTCGGCTGTTAAGGGATTTCTCTATGAAATAAAAAAACACAGGATCCTGTATCTCATGTGCGTGCCCGCGCTGATTGTGCTGATCATGTTCTCCTATATCCCGTTTGCCGGGATATGGATGGCGTTTACCGATTTCAATGTGGTCGACGGCATCTTCGGCAGCAAATTTGTGGGTCTGGACAACTTCAAATACTTTTTCTCGGAAAACAGCATGGGATGGAAGGTAACCTATAATACGCTGTACATCAACTTTTTCGGTCTCATATTAGGCATTATCATTCCTGTCAGCATTGCCATTCTGATCAATGAAATTCGGCATAAAGCCTACAAAAAGATCGCTCAAAGCATGATGTTTTTTCCGTATTTCATATCATGGGTTGTCGTCGGGGCGATTCTGTACGGAATTTTCTCCACGGATGTGGGCGTAGCGAATCATATTTTGAAGTTCTTCGGTGCAGAGCCGATCTCCTGGTACTCGGAGCCAAAATATTGGAAGTGGATCATCATTCTGTCGAGCGTCTGGAAATGGAGCGGCTACAGTTCCATTGTCTACATGGCGGCGATGTCCAATTTTGACGGGAGCTTATACGAAGCGGCCAAGGTGGATGGCGCCAACAAATTGCAGCAGATTCTTTTCTTGACCGTGCCCATGCTGAAGCCGACGATCATCGTTTTGAGCTTGCTGAGCGTCGGACGAATCTTCTACGGGGACTTTGGGATGATTTACGGTATTGTCGGCAACAACCCGGTCCTGGCTGAAGAAGTCACGGTCATCGATACCTACGTTTATCAGTCGATGCGTACGCTGGGCTTTTCTTACTCGACGGCAATCGGGCTATTCCAGTCCTTGATGGGCTTGATCCTGATTACGGCTGCTAACAAATCCGCTAAGAAAATAAACGACGGAGAGGGTCTATTTTGATGATGGAAAAGAATAGATTGCTTGGTGATAAATTGGTGATAGCCTTTGCATATGTATTCATTGGCTTATTCGCACTCGTTTGTCTGTATCCTCTTGTATTAACGTTAAGCGTGTCCTTTTCTTCGGAACAGGCCGTTGCGAGAAACGGATATTCGATCATCCCACTGAGCCCCAGCTTGGATACCTATAAATATATCTTTGTTAATAGTGGAATGAAATTGCTCAAATCCTATGGCGTGACCCTGTTTGTAACCACTGTGGGGACGTTCGGGGCTCTGTTGATTACCAGCATGATTGCATTTTCCCTATCCATAAAAAAGCTAAAATACCGCAACGTGCTCGCCTTCATTAGCAACTTTACGATTATCTTTTCAGCCGGTTTGATTCCGTGGTACATGGTCAGCGTCAATTATTACGGATTGAAGAACAGCATTCTGGCCTTGATCCTGCCGTCCATATTCAGCGTATGGAACATGTTTCTGATGCGAACGTACTTTGCAAGCATCTCTCCGTCTTTATATGAAGCGGCCGAGATGGATGGCGCCAATTATTTTACGATCTACGTAAAAGTCGCTCTTCCATTAAGCAAGACCGCACTGTTGACGGTCGGTTTAATGTATGCGCTTCAATATTGGAATGATTGGTGGCACGCGCTGATCTTTATTAACGAACGCGATTTATTTCCGCTTCAATATTTCCTCTACAACATTCTGTCGAACGTCAATGCGATAAGCTCCGGACGGATTCCGTCAGGGGCATCAGGCAACATCACATTGCCTGCGGAAACCGTGAAGATGGCCATTACGGTCATTACGATCGGTCCGATCATTTTCCTGTATCCTTACATTCAAAAATACTTCGTGCACGGGATTATGGCCGGAGCGGTAAAAGAATAGACACCTGCGTGGTTATTGGCCGATTCAGGCTTTTAACATAGATTAACCATTTTATTAGGGAGGGTCTTTCATGAAAGCAAGGAAAATGCTGATCTTATTGGTTTTATTGATCGCATCCGTTTCGGTAATGGCAGGATGCAGCGGCAAAAAAGAGGGGGCAGCCGCGCTCGAAACCGTCACGATTCTGTACCCAGGGGAACGAAGCGATCGCATGAACGAATTTCTAAACAACGAATTTGCAGAGAAAATGGCAGCCGATCTCGGTCTGAAGGTCGAAGTCACATTTGTGCCGTGGGCCCAGTATTGGGAACAAAAAGATATCATGCTGGCCGCAAATGAACCGATCGATTTATATTGGGATGGACTCCCGGACCTTTCGACGATCGTCAACAAGAAACAAGCCATGGTATTGGATGATTTAATCCAGGACTATGGTCAGGATATGTTGAAAGTTTTGCCGATGGAACAGCTTCAAGGCGCAACGATCGATGGGAAAATTCATGGCATTCCGTCGGCATATGCACCGTCCTCGGCCATGTACCAGCTGGTTGCCGTCCGTCAGGATATTCTCGAAGCCGTGGGGATGACCGACTTGAAGACTGCCGATGATCTAAAAGAATTCGCAACAAAGGCGAAAGCCAAGTTTCCTGATATGAAAGGACCTGCCGATGTCGTCTTTAAACCTTTAACCCGATATTTTGCCGATGAACAATATAACTGGATCGCCGTAGAAGATTTGGTCGTATTCGGGGAAGACAGTAAAAAAGCATACAGTTATTATGAAACAGAGGCTTTCCAGCAAGTAGCGAAGTTTAACCGTGGAATGTATGATGCAGGGTTATATACAGAGGATCTGACCATTAAATACAATGAGAGAGACTCTCGCATGCAGACAGGTCTATATTTATGGGTTGAAGGATCTGTGGGCAAGGAAATGGAAATTATTAATACAATCAAAGCCAATGCACCGGATGCCAAAGTTAAAACTTACCTGTTAGCCGAGGATAAACCGCGCTATGTGACAGCCACAGGCGGAGAAGTTCTTGGCATACCAGTAAATGCTCCTAATCCGGAAGGAGCCATGAAGTTTGTGAACTGGATTTATAAATCCCAGGAAAATTACCAGTTTGCCCTCTATGGCGTCGAAGGCAAGGATTACGAGATTGTGGATGGAAGAATCAATAAGCTGACCCCTAGCGAATTCTTCTATGAATGGATGTTCAGAAACCAAAATTACCAATTGTTCGGGCCGGATGTGGCACAAGAGTCCATCGATCAGTATAAGAGCTGGGATGACCAGGCTGTACGATCCGCTTCATTGGGCTTCCGATTTAATAATGAGAAAGTCAAATCTATCGAAACAGCTCTGAAAGAAGTCGTTGGCAAGGACTTAGCTGCTATACGTTCCGGTTTTGTGGACTTTGAAACAGCGTATCCTAAGGCCATTCAGAAGCTAAAGAAGGCAGGCATTGATGAATATGTAGCTGAGGTACAACGTCAGTTAGATGAGTTTTTGGCGGGGAAATAAAAGCGTATACCGTGTCGACCCATAGATTCGAAGGAGACTACGAATCTGCCTATGGAAACATGGCTATCCGAAACCTATAAGAGAGCGGCAGGGTCTAATTTGACCCTGCCGCTCTAGTTTTTTAAAACGTAATCAACATGCTAAGAATGTTGCCAAAGTTCCCCCTGTTAGAATGACGACAGCGTTTCCAAAAAAGATATTGAAACGTTTCCAATTTGGTGTTATGATGATTTCCATAAAAGAGAGAATAAGTGGGGGGTTAGATGTCTAGTATTAAAGATGTTGCCAATTTAGCTGGCGTAGCTGTGGGAACTGTGTCCCGCGTCATTAACAATTCGGGCGCCGTTAAACCCGCAACGCGCAGAAAAGTCGAGCAGGCCATACAAGAGTTGAATTATATTCCTAATGAGATTGCCCGAAATTTTAAAATGCGGAAGTCCAAGATGGTAGCCTTGCTGCTCCCGAGTATCTGGCATCCCTTTTTCTCCGAACTGGCTTATTATATTGAAGATGAGTTGGATCGGGAAGGTTTTAAGCTCATGCTATGCAATAGCGGCGGCAAACCTGAAAAGGAATTGTATTATCTTGATATGCTTCAGCAAAACAAAGTGGCAGGTATTGTCGGCATTACGTACAACGATATTGAAAATTACGTTAGCAATGACATTCCGATTGTCAGTATCGACAGGCATTTCAACAAGAAAATCACATGCGTCACTTCGGATAATTATGAAGGAGGGCGTCTGGCGTTAAGAGAACTTGTCAAAGCGGGATCCCGAAAACCTGCCTTTTTGGGGAGCATCACTTCCGTTTTCAGTGAAACCATGAATCGGAAAGAAGGCTTCATTCAGGAGGCCAGAACAATGGGAGTCGATTATGTTGTATATGAGAAGACAGACCCCGTTGTGGACGACGATGCCTATTATGGCGAGTTTCTTAATGAGTATCGGGACGTGGACGGCATTTTTGCCATTACGGATATGTTCGCCGCCAAGTATATCGAGAGAGCAGGTAGGCTGGGCATTCGCGTTCCAGAGGATGTAAAGGTCATCGGATATGACGGGATTCAGGATCATCCTTATTTCCATCCGATATTGTCAACGATCAGACAACCTGTAGAGGAGATGGCACGTACGACGATCCGGCTGCTCTACAAAAAGATCGATGGCGAAACATTGGACCGGGAAGTTTATCGTCTTCCGGTCATATTTAGACAAGGTGAAACGACTTGATTGTTCCTCAGAATAAAAAGGCTTTACCCTTTAATAAGTATTGGAAAAACATCAACTGCCACGGCTGTTTCACCGGTGGATTAACCGGGTGACGTTTTTCTCATGGAAAATTGGAAACGTTTCAATTAAATTGGAAACGTTTCAATAACATGCAATTATTTTACGAAGAAAGGGAGTATGACGGTGATTTCACGAGATTCCGGGGGAGAACAACCCCTGATCAAAGAAAATCATAAAACTTGGAGTCGAGTCAAACGCAACTATGAGCTGTATCTGTTCCTGCTGCCGATCATTCTGGTTTACCTCCTGTTCAAGTACTATCCGATGTATGGAGTACAAATTGCATTTAAGGATTTTTCACCGAGCCAGGGCATTTGGGGCAGCGAATGGGTAGGTTTCCAGCATTTTATTGATTTTTTCAATTCTTATAACTTCTGGACCATCATGAAAAATACGCTAACCCTCAGTTTTCTATCGCTTGTGTTCAGCTTCCCGGCTCCGATTATTATCGCGATCATGCTGAATCAGATGCTGGGCAAGCGATACAAGAAATTTATCCAGACCGTCATTTATGCACCGCACTTTATTTCTACCGTTGTGCTCGTCGGTATGCTCCATGTTTTTTTATCGCCAAACAGCGGACTCGTGAACCTCATCATTACCTGGTTCGGAGGAGAACCCATTCTATTCATGGCTGACGAGGGATGGTTCCGTCCATTGTACATTTTGTCAGGCATATGGCAAGAGACCGGTTTCGCCACGATTATTTACCTGGCTGCGCTTGCCGGGGTTAATCCCGAACAGCATGAGGCCGCGATTATGGATGGAGCAAGTAAATGGAAGCGTGTATGGTACGTGGACATTCCGTCTATCTTGCCAACCATCGTCATTCTGCTTATTCTCGCACTCGGGAACGTCATGAGCATCGGTTTCGAGAAAGCATTTCTTATGCAAAGCGATCTGAACTATGCGACTTCGAATATTATTCCGACCTATGTATACGAATTGGGGATTCAGAAGGCGCAGTACAGTTTTTCAACGGCAGTCGGACTGTTTAACTCCGTCGTTAATATCATCCTGATTGTCACCGTCAACCGGATCGCCAAAAAATTAACGGAAACCAGTCTTTGGTAGGGGGGATTCACTTTGAATCAGTTATTGAAGAGAAAAAGCAGAGGAGACGCATGGTTTGACGCCATTAACTATTTCTTCTTGACCGTAGTTATGCTGATCGTATTATTTCCGCTGTATTTTGTGCTGATTGCTTCATTCAGTGATCCCAATCTAATCTATTCGGGGGAAGTGTGGTTATTTCCTAAGGGCTTCACGCTCGATGGCTATGAACGAATATTCAATGACTCCTCTATATGGATCGGGTATGCCAACTCCCTGTTATACGCGGGTATGGGAACCTTGATCGGAGTAGCGGTTACCGTATTTGCAGCTTATCCGTTAGCACGTAAGGATCTGGTTGGAAGGTCTGTTATCATGTGGTTTTTATTGATCACCATGTTTTTTAGCGGCGGGTTGATCCCTACGTATTTGTTAATCAAGGATCTTCACATGCTGAACACGATCTGGGCGCTTGTGATCCCCGGTGCCGGCGGCATCATGAATGTCATTATCGTAAGGACTTTTTTCCAGTCCTCTATACCTGATGAAATGTGGGAAGCTGCTTCGATTGACGGTTGTTCCAACACCCGATTTTTTTGGAGCATTGTATTGCCTTTATCCAAGTCCATTTTAGCCGTCATGGTGCTGTATCATGTCGTCGGCTTCTGGAATGGTTTCTTTGATGCTTTGATCTATTTGAACGACGAAAGTAAATATCCGCTGCAACTGGTGCTTCGCAACATTCTCGTCCAGAATCAGGTAAACTCCGGCATGATGGTGGACGTGGAATCCTACGCGGCGAAGATGCGCGTAACGGAGCTGATCAAATACGGTGTCATCATGGTATCCAGTCTGCCGTTGCTGATTTTGTATCCTTTCCTGCAGAAGTATTTTGTCAAAGGCGTAATGATCGGCTCGATCAAGGGATGATGTTGTCATGGTCTGGAAAGGGGGGGATGTACAGCAGCATTGATACATCTGCATCCAGATAAATACAGAAGTAAGTAGGACGATGAAAGATATCCAACTTGTGGAATGATCTTGAGGGAGGTTATGTACGATGAAATCTGTATTCAAAAGAGCGGGGATTCTTATACTGGCCGGAGCTTTTGCGCTGAGTGGATGTTCAGGAGACGCCAAGAATCAGTCGGATAATCCTGATCAGGTTGCGAATTTTAACAAAACGGGTCTTCCGATTGTGAATGAACCGGTATCGTTAAAGATGGTATCCCCGAAAGCAGCATTGGCGCCAGAGTATTCGCAAATGGAAATTTTCAAACGATTGGAAGCGGAAACCAACGTTAAGATTGAGTGGGAGAACATTCCGGACACCGACTTTACAGAGAAGAAAAATTTGCTGCTGGCCAGCGGCAACTTACCGGATGCTTTTTACGGAGCCGGATTCTCCGATTACGAGCTGGTTACTTACGGAGAAGATGGTACCATCCTCCCGCTGGAAGATTTAATTGATCAATATGCGCCTAATCTGAAAGCGCTCTTAGATCGCCGGCCTGACATTAAGTCCTCGATCACGGCACCGGATGGGCATATATACGGGCTGCCTTCGTGGGAAGAGAACAATCTTGGAACAAACCCCTTCTTTCACGTCATCAATAAAAATTGGCTCGACAAGCTGGGGCTGAAAATGCCGCAAACATTGGATGAATATACAGAAGCATTAGTTGCCTTTAAAACACAGGATCCAAACGGCAACGGCAAGGCTGACGAAATTCCGTTAAGCTTTATGCACATGCAGTGGTGTATGGATATTGCTGGCATATTCGGAGCTTTCGGACTTCCGGATAACATGGAACATCGGATCGTCCGCGACGGAAAAGTGATCTTTACTGCTACGCAGCCTGAATATAAGGAAGCATTGAAATATTTCCATGAAAAATGGTATAAGCAGGGCTTGATTGATCCTGAATCGTTCACCCAGGACGCCGCTCAGTATCTGGCCAAAGGGAAAACATCAACCGAAACACTCGGTTCCTACATCTGGTGGGAAGTCGATGAGGTGGTTGGAACGGAGCGAAGCGAGGATTATGCGTTGCTGTCTCCGCTCAAAGGACCGAACGGGGATCAATTGATCGGTCGCGGCAACGGTGGCGGTCCAGGACGCGGCGCTTTCGTGATTACAAAAGAGAACAAGAATCCGGAAATTACGATGCGTTGGATCGATCAGCAGTATGAGCCCTACATGGCTGCTCAAATCCACTGGGGTCCACTGGATATCGTATTCGAGAAGGACGAGAATGGGAAATTGGTAAACCTGCCGCTTCCCGAAGGGACTTCTGCAGGCGAATTCCGTCAAAAAGTCGCTCCAGGCGCTGGAGGACCAGGCGTTATTACCATCGAAGATTTGGGAAAAGTCGTTGATTTGGAGCCTAGAGCCCAGCAGCGCGTTAAAGACTTGGAGAAATATTACGATCCCTATATGGAAAAGGAAAACTACCCGAGTATCTTCTTTGAGCCGGAGGAACTGGACAAAATCAATAGAATTGAGCCCGAATTGATTAAATATGTCAATACCCAGCGAGGAAAATTCATTGTTGATGGCGGCGTGGATGAACAGTGGGACAGCTATGTGAAGACGTTGGATAAAATGGGCTTGAATGAGTTGATGGAGATCTATCAAAACGGGCTGGATCGTTATAACGCAAATCTAAAATAGATAGATAATCAAACGACAGGTGGGGAGAAACTGTGCTTGATGTAATAGCCATTGGGGAATTGTTGATAGACTTTACTCCGGAAGGGCGTTCAGACGGGGGCAACGAGCAGTTAGAATGCAATCCCGGAGGGGCTCCGGCTAACGTAGCAGCCGCACTAGCCCGTTTAGGAGCCAAATCTGCTTTAATCAGCAAGGTTGGTAAGGATCACTTCGGTTCGTTGCTGCACAACACGTTGTTCAGCTGCGGGGTCGACGTGAGTGCGCTTTCGTTTACGGATGAAGCCAAAACAACGCTGGCATTTGTCCATTTGGATGACAGCGGAGACCGATCTTTCAGCTTCTATCGGCAGCCGGGAGCGGATACCTTGTTACGCACTGAGGATGTCCCGCTCGACAGGATTGGGAACTGCCGGGCGCTTCACTTTGGTTCATTGTCGATGACCCATGAGCCGGCACGTTCAGCAACAAGAGCGGCAGTCGTTAAGGCCCAGGAGGCCGGAGTTTTGCTTTCATTCGATCCAAACATCCGATTTTCATTATGGGAGAGCAAGGAGGAAGCGAAGCAAAATATCCTGTGGGGCATGAAGCATGCAGATATTTTGAAAATATCAGAAGAAGAGCTTTGCTTTATCACGGGTATAACCGATGTTGAAAAAGGCTCACTCATGTTACAGCAACAATTCGGCATCGCCTTTATTGTCGTTACGATAGGTGAACAAGGCTGCTATTACCGGGTGGCTGCCCATGAAGGTTATGTCCCAGGTTTCAAAGTGAATACCATCGATACGACGGGGGCCGGCGACGCTTTTCTAGGCTGCTTATTATATAAAATACTGGAATGCAACATTTCTTTAAATAAATTAGACAAACAGCAAATCATCAGCATGCTGACTTTTGCCAATGCTGGTGGTGCATTAGTGACAACACGGAAAGGGGCTCTTCAGTCAATGCCGACGATAGATGAAATCAATAAGATCATGGAGTCACATAAACAGATGGACGAGAGGTTTAGACCGGGAATTCATTTTTCGCCTCCATCCCATTGGATGAACGATCCGAACGGATTAGTCTATTACGAGGGAGAATATCATCTGTTTTATCAACACCATCCCTTTAGCAATAAATGGGGACCGATGCACTGGGGTCATGCCATAAGCCATGATCTGATTCACTGGCAGCATGAGCCTATCGCTCTGTTCCCAGACGAGCACGGAGCCATATTCTCCGGCTGCTGTGTAGTTGACTTTAATAACAGCAGCGGACTATTCGCGGGCACTCACGGATTGACTGCGATTTTTACTCATGCGGACACATGTCCAGAGACCGGACAGCCGCGCCAGCGGCAAAGCTTGGCTTACAGCAGCGATAAAGGCAGAACCTGGCACAAATATGAGGGGAATCCGATTCTTGCTGAGCCTGGTCTGGTAGACTTCAGGGACCCGAAAGTGTTCTGGCATGCACAAAGTGAGCGGTGGGTTATGACCATTGTTGCGGGAGATCATGTTCGCTTTTATGGATCGAAGAACTTGCGTGATTGGTCGCTTACAGGGGAATTCGGCCATGAGGAAGGCTCGCATGACGGTGTTTGGGAATGCCCGGATCTCTTTGAATTGCCGATCGATGACAGCGGGCGTTCCAAATGGGTGCTTGTCATCAGCATTGGGGATAACCCTTCCTGTCCGGAAGGATCACGCACGCAATATTTTATCGGAGAGTTTGACGGAAATACCTTCATCAACGACAATTCGTCTGATCATATCATGTGGCTGGATCATGGTCGGGACAACTATGCAGGTGTCACCTGGTCGGATATACCTGAGCAAGACGGACGGCGCGTGATCATCGGATGGATGAGCAACTGGAAATATGCCAACGAGACGCCTACCGGCGCATGGAGAGGCGCAATGACGCTGCCACGCGTTTTGTCATTGACCAATCGGGATGAGGGCATCGTACTAACCCAAATGCCTGTCCGGGAAATAGAGCAGCTACGGAAAGAATCGAGGAACTGGAATATGATTACGGTTGCACCTGATTCACCTTACATGCTGAAGACGAAGAATGACTTGCTTGAGATTGAAGCGGACATCAATATTCAATCCGCGGGCGAGGTTTATATCAAAATGCAATCGTCCGGGCAGAGTGAGACTTCAATCGGATATGATCCTGTTCGCCAATGGATATTCATCGACCGTTCCAAATCAGGCATGACGGACTTTCACCCGTCGTTTGCGTGCAAGCATGGCGCCAGATTGGTTCCGGAAAATGGAAAAATCAAGTTGCATATCTGGTTGGATCGCAATGCGGTTGAAGTGTATGCAAATGAAGGCCTGGTGGTTCTCACGGATCAAATTTTTCCGGATGCCCCGCTGAATGACCTTTCAATAAGTACGGAATCAGGACAGGTTGTGCTGAACTCGCTCCATGTCCATGAACTTCAGTCTATTCATACTTCAAATAACAACATAGGACAGACATCAGGGAGGGATGAAGCGTGAGCCAAACATCCGACGATCAGGGGCTGATGATGTATTGGCCCTTCGATGAAGGAACCGGATCCCATGCTGTAGAGAATATGTCTCAAGTGCGGGATGACATTCAGTACGTATTGAATCAAGCCGAGTTTACGGAATCCTGCGATCCGCAGTGGAGACCGGGGGTCATGGGAAACGGGTTACTGTTCGATGGTTACTCAACCTACATTGCCCATCGGTTTAAAGAGGGAGATGCGAACCGGAAGACAGAATATCGATCAGCACTGAGTATCGGATTATGGGTAGCTCCCCGTTCCTATGAATGGGGGTTTGAAAATAAGCTGTCAGCCATTGTGAACCGCTACAACATGGATCGCCAGCAGGGTTATCTGCTGGGCATGTTTCGTCATGGCTCCTGGTCCTTCCAAGTCGGGCTGGAAGGAGGAGACTGGAAGGAACTTTGGTCGCCGGACGGTCTTGAACTGCCAAAAAACAATTGGTCTTATATAAATGCTGTGTTCGATGGGCATCAAGGGGAAATGAAATTGTACTTAAACGGTAGCGAAATCGCTTCGGCTGAGCTGCCACGTCATTCCCGTTTGGCCGAAGCGGTAGACACGGAACTACTCATTGGCAAAAATAATCACAGCAGCCAATGGGCGGGCGAATTTAGCCTTCACATGTTTAGCGGTATCATGGATGAACTCAAGATTTATAATCGCGCTTTGAGCGCGGAGGAGATTGCCGCATCTTATCGGCAAGTGTTGAATGATGCCTGCGGAGGAGTCCATCCGCAATTAGCGTATGATGAGATCAAATTGGATCGGACACCTTTGCTTCTGGATCGACACAGACCGCAGTATCATGCCAGCCCGCCGGCGCATTGGATGAACGAGCCCCACGCTCCGATCTATTTTGATGGTCAATACCACCTATTCTATCAGCATAACCCTCTTGGGCCATTTTTTTATCACATTCATTGGGGACATTGGGTAAGCGAGGACCTGGTGCATTGGCGTGATCTTCCAGTGGCATTAGCCCCTGAAAAGGATTCGCTCGCACCGGATGGGATCTGGTCGGGAAGCGCGACCTACGATGCAGACGGCCTGCCTGTCTTGTTCTTTACAGCGGGCAATGACGGTGCTTCGCCTAATCAGAGCGTGGCGCTTGCACGAAGTACCTATACCCGGGATGGAGACCCGGATCTGGTTCATTGGGTCAAGCATCCGGTACCGTTGATTGTACAGAAGAAGGGCATGGGCGCATTCGGGGATTTCCGGGATCCGTTCGTGTGGAAGGACGATGACGGGTGGTTTGCTTTGGTCGGGTCCGGGATCGAAGGCGAAGGTGGAGCAGCGCTGGCTTTTGAATCTCAGGATATGCTGAGTTGGACTTACAAAGAAGCATTGTTTAAAGCGGATATTCAGAAGTTTCCTTATCTTGGACCCATCTGGGAGCTTCCCGTGCTTCTCCCCCTTGGCAGCGATAAGCAGGGTGTGGACAAGCATCTTTTACTGGTCAGCCCTGTGGGACAGGGAGCGGATGTCGAGGTATTCTATTGGATCGGGCAGCTTGACAAGCAAAATCTATCATTTATTCCGGATCAAGAGGAACCGCAATTGATTGACGTTGGTGATTTTCATTTTACCGGCCCGAGCGGAATGGTTGATCCGAAGACCGGCAGAAAGATCATATTTACGATAGCCCAAGGCGACCGGACGCTCGAACTTGAATATCAATCGGGTTGGGCTCATAACGCCGGTTTGCCGCTCAGCGTGTATCTGAGGGAGGATGGACGGTTGGGGATTGAGCCGATTCAGGAGCTTCAATCGCTGCGCGGCTCCAAACGGCTATCGCTCCGGGACAAATCATTGACTGAGGCTAATGAACGGCTTCAGGATGTTCAAGGCGACATGCTTGAGATCCAGTTGGAAATCGACCCGGGCAGCGCCAAACGATTCGGGATCAAAATCCGGCGTACACCGGATGGAGAAGAAGAGACCCTGCTGTTTTATGATATGAACCAATCCATGTTCTCTGTCGACCGAACAAAAACCACGCTTCACCCGGGAGAAAAGTGCGGAGGAATTCAGGGCGGCAATCTGGAGCTCTTAGGGGAGAATCTAAAGCTTCACATTTATTTGGACCGCTCCATGGTTGAAGCCTATGCCAACGGATTGAAAAGCCTGACGACCCGGGTGTATCCGAGCCGTACGGATGCTTTGGGGCTTGAAATTTGGGGAGACGGGGATCTAATGGTTAAATCCTTGGATATTTGGGATATGCAGGTCATTTGGTAATGTGAGCGCTTAGGCGCTCCTTACCATTTGGATAAAGTGACAGATAACCAAGAAAACGTGCAGGTACAAAGGAGAGACTAACATGAATCAAACTGAGCAGGTTTATACGTATCAAGACCTCGTGAAGCGATTATATGATCTGGAAGCTCTGGCTGTACCACCGCAGGCCGGTGAGAAATCGGGGTGTTTCTCAAGCTTTGACCGGAGCTCCATTTACAATGCCGAGACAGGCTTATACGAGAATTGGGGCGCCAATGATGACGGAGGAGGCTTCATTCGTAAGGAAGGAGACAGCATCGTCGCCATGGAACTGGACGGTCCCGGCGTCATCTGGAGATTCTGGTCCGCGCTTCCCGAGGATGGACATATCCGGATTTATGTTGATCATGCCGATACCCCCGTGATCGATCAGCCCTTCCGAGATTATTTTGAAAAATTCAATCAGGAAGGGCCGCCATCCAATTTTCCGAATCTGTCGCCTACTTTGTCTCGTGGAAGAAACTGCTTTATCCCCATCCCGTTTCAAAAACACTGCAAGGTGCTGCTGGATAAAGGTTGGGGCGCTTATTATCACATAACCTACACCACCTTCCCTGCCGGGGTCCAACTGCCGTCCTTTAACGGTAGGATCGACAAGGAAGCGGCGATTGCACTGGCTGAAGCAGACCGGATTTTGCAGCAAAGGGGAGCCTATTCTTCCTTGAAAGCGGAAGGATCTGCAGGCGAGAGCGTTACGGTATCCGTACCGGCAGGAGGAAAGGCATTACTTTTTGATACACAGGGGGCCGGTGCTATTTCCATGATCCGGATGAGGACAGACCTTGGACGAAAAAGCGAGGAACAGCAGCGGATCATGGCCAGGCAATTGGCCATCTCAATGAAATGGGACAATGAAGAAACCCCTTCCGTATGGGCTCCGTTGGGTGATTTTTTTGGCAGTGCGCCCGGGATCAAGCCGTACCGCTCTCTGCCTCTCGGTATGAATGAACATGAAATGTACAGTTATTGGTACATGCCGTTCTCGGAAGGGGCCAGGATTGAAATTGAAAATGACGGGACGGAGGCATGCGAGATTTCGGCGGAGATCTTGTATACTCCTCTATCCAAGTCTCATGCGGACAACCTCCTGCGTTTTCATTCCAAATGGCATCGGGATGATTATCTGGATCTGGATGCGGAGCGCTTCAAGGAAGGCGGAGATCGCTGGCCGGATTGGCCTCTGCTGCTGACGAAAGGCCGGGGAAGGTTCTGCGGCGTTCATCTGCATGTGTACAATACTTGGGAGAAACCGGATGAGGAAGCCGAAACCTGGTGGTACGGGCTTTGGGATCGAAAAACGATTGACTGGTGGTGGGGAGAAGGAGACGAGAAGTTTTTCGTGGATGGCGAATCCTTTCCATCCACGTTCGGAACGGGCAGCGAGGATTATATTGGCTATGCCTGGGCGGCCGAGCCGCCTTTCCCGATGTTTGACAGTGCCTTCGCCAGCCAGCCGCACATCGAACTGGATGCGAACGGACATACCTCAGTCAACCGATTTCATATTTGCGACAATGTTCCCTTCATGACCATGCCCGTTTCCTTGGATGAACGATTAAGCCACTTAAACCATCAGGAGGGATGAAGATGAAGGAATTTTACTATCGACCGGAGAACGCCTGGGTAGGGGACGTTATTCCCTATTATGAAGACGGGGAGTTTAAGCTGTTCTATCTGCACGGCTGGCGGGATAACTACCGGGAGGGCCTTGATCACGGCTGGTATCTTGTTGGAACGAAGGACTTCGTCAATTATCGGGAAGAAGGACCCTGTAAGATTGAAGGCGGCACCGGTCATATTCTGAAAGTGGACGGTATCTACCATATGTTCTATTGCATATTCCCACCGGGCAAGCAGCTGGTATGTCATGCGATCAGCAGAGACTTGAAGACCTGGGAGCCCATTCCCGAGGATACCTTTGCAGCTGACGACCGCATCTATGAGCTTTCCGATTGGCGCGATCCCTTCGTGTTCTGGAATGAAGAAGAAGGACAATATTGGATGCTGCTTTCGGCGATGGCGAAAGGGCCGACCAATCGGAAAGGGTGCACTGCGCTGCTGTCATCCAAGGATCTGAAAGCCTGGGAGTACCGCGAACCCCTGTACGCGCCGAATCTGCACGTGGGGGCTCACGAATGCCCCGATTTGTTCCGGATCGGGGATTGGTGGTATTTGATCTACTCCTCTTATACGGGAAGATTTGCAACATTTTACCGAATGAGCCGTAGTCTGAATGGCCCTTGGATTACCCCGAAAGAGGATACGTTTGACGGGCGGGCCTTCTATGCGGCCAAATCCGTGGCTGACGGACAGAATCGTTACCTGTTCGGTTGGAATCCGACAAAAAACGACGATTTATTCGGCTGGAATCCGCCCAAGTCCCTTGGCAAGGATTACGACACTTGGGATTGGGGCGGTAACCTGATCGTGCATGAAATCGTGCAGCGTCCGGATGGCACCCTCGGCGTCAAAGTGCCAGATACGGTCGATGCTGCATTTAAAGAACCGATGCTCGTGCGTTTTAACCGTGTTGAGGGAGCGTGGCTCGATTCGGATCGCTCGCTCTCCTGTCAGTCGCCGTATGGGTTTGCTGGCTGCACGACCCGGGAGGAATTGCCGGATCAATGCAAGATATCCGCGAGTGTTTCATTCTCCGAGCAAACACAAGGACTTGGGTTCCTGCTCCGAACAGAAGACACCTTGGATGTGGCCTATTATGTCACGCTGGAACCGCAACGAAACCGCCTTACCTTCCGGGGCGCGATTATGCAGTCGGAAGAGGGAGGCAAGACGTTCCCTTATGAGGTAGAGCTGGAACGTCCGATTGAGCTTATTCCTGAACGTTCCTACGAAATCAATGTGTTTATGGACGGATCGATTTGCGAAATTTACGTGGATGAGAACATAGCGATGAGTGCCAGAATGTACGATATCCAGCATGGGAAGCTCGGTTTGTTCGTCAGTCAGGGCAGTGCTCAATTCAGCGATGTAAAAATCGAGACCAGAGGATAAGATAGAAAAAGTCGAGCAGGGGACCTCATCGTTCCCTGCTCGACTTTTTTGAATTATTGTCGGATTGCATTCCTAAAAAACAACCTAGCTGGTTCGCCGAACCATCAGTTCTGTCGGAAATACTTCTTCGACAGGTTCGATGCGCTGACCGTATCCATGGTCGCTTTGACGATGATTCCATCGACCATTTGGATATTCATGAAGATTTCTTCAAAGTCCAGCAAGATAATCTTATATCCCAACGCTTTTAATTGATGTTTGATGACTTGGGCAAAATGCAGGAAGTATAAGTCTTCAAAATAATCGCCGTCGTCCGTACTGTCTGATAAAACGAGTCCAATTGTATGCATTCTGCCAGTGATGAGACTTTTGGCAACAGGGTTCACTTGCCGTCGATGGTTGCGGCTTCCTCTATTTCTTTTGGGATCGCGATCAGGGCCGCGTAGAAAATGACCATGTACATCTCGGTAAAACGCCATCCTTCGGGAATGGAGACCGCGATCAATGCGGTGTGCGGAGTCGAGGAGCATGTCATTAGTGTCTTGACTGTTTCCATAAAAAAACTCTTAAGAAGCGAAAGTTCGCATCTTAAGAGCTTTTGTTCCGTTTTCTAATGCTCAGTGCACATGGCGGCTCCACTAGGACAAGCAGATTTCCAACTCTTCGTTTATGGGATAAAATGAAAGAAGTGCCAATTGGCAAGCAGCAGTGCAAAGCCGGAGTACAGTACTCCCACCCCGATCCGGACTCTTTTAATCCATTTGGACTCAGGTTGATGTTTGCCTTTAACAAAAGAGAGCGCAATCAGCATACCGACGAGGATGGCCAGTACCCAGTTCAAGGCGACACCAAAGTTCATCTGGCCTACCGTCACGTTTTCGTTGATCAAGGCATTCGCCAGCAGATACAGGATGTGGACTGTCAGAATCGTCCCGCACACGATAGCGGCCGTCAGCAAACGATGGGCTGCGGATGCGGACGGACTTCCTTTTCTTTTCCGTATCAGCCATCGCATCGACATCACCAGCGGGGCAAGTATAAAAAACAAAACAGCGATTGCGGCCAACACCAGATAACATATCAGTGCCGGGATCGAGCGACTTCCCTTGATCGGCAAAATATCCGTTGCAATCCCTTTGCTTAAGCGCACGACTTGACCATTCGAAATTTCCGCGTACAGGATCGGCGCCAATCTTTCAAATCTTGGATCATCGGACTTGTCGAATTTATAAACATTCGGACTAATTTGCTTTAAAACTCCTGATAAACCCATCACGCTCAGAGTAAGATCATGCTCGCCCTTGGCCTTCACCTTAATTAAACCCAGATAATTGATGAGCTCGTGGTAAGTGGTGTAGGTACCTCCCGATTGCACATAATAGCCGGCTAATTTGCCGGATGGCGACAAATCGGCCGCCGGGACCTTAATTTCGGGTGCTTTTGTCTTGTACTGAACCAGCAGATTGATGATGCCGGAGGTGAGTTTCTGCTCGATCTCCGTGTTCGTCAAGACAACAATGCCGAGCTGTTCATCGGGGACGACGGCAAAATTGCCGGAAAATCCCTTCACATTCCCGCTATGTCCAACGACATGAGGCTCAGCCCGGTACTCCCAGAATCCGTGCGCATTCGACAGAATCTCCTCGTTCGGCGTGTAGCTCCGGGAAAGCATACTCTGCACGGTCTCCGGCCGGGTGAACAGCGGACTGTCCGGGACATTCAGCGCCATCACGAATCGGGCCAGATCTTCCGCGGTTCCTTCCATAGCTCCCGCAGGATATAACGGAACATAAAAGTGTGCTCTCGCTTCAAAACCACCCTCTTCCTTCACTGCGTAACCTATTGCCTCCGTTTCCTGCAAATCCGGGTGATCACCCAGCATAGGATGGCCGGAACTGCGGTTCATTCCCAGCGGACGCAGAATATGGTTCATCTCATAGTCGGAGAAAGATTCCCCGCTGACCTTCTCGACCGCCAGACCGGCCAAGGCGGTGGCAAAGTTGGAATAGGCGATCACTTTGCCGGGTTCATAGATTTGTTGCGGTTGGGAAGACAACAGCGTCTCTTCAAGTGAAGTCAGATTCTCCGCCGACGGAGTAAATGTACTGAGCGGATGCTGCTCATAACCGGCCGTATGGCTCATAATGTCCAACATCGTAATCGGCTTGTCATAACGCAGCTTCTTCGCGAACTCTTCGGGAAAATAAGCTCTGATATCTTGATCCAGCTTCATCTTGCCCGCTTCCACCAGCTGCATCACGGACGTCCAGACGAACGCTTTGTTGATAGATCCATAAGCAAACACGGTATTGGCGGGATCGACTGCCGTTTTTTTCTCGATGTTGGCATAACCATAGCCTTTGGAGAAAATAACCTTGTCACCCTTGGTTACCACAATTGCGGCGCCTGGGGTCGATTTTCCTATATGGGAGTTTACGTAGCTGTCGATCTCCTGCTCCAGCCGATCGTAAGGAATTCCCGAAGGGGTTTCCCCGACATAAGTTGTATCCGCCGCATAGGTTGGAACCGAAAAGACGATTAAGAGCAGTACACTTATCAGGAACCCAAAGATAGGGTTTCGCATTCTCGTATTCATATGGTTCTCCTTCCTGTTTTCAGTGCCGTATTAACACGAATAACGATTATTCTCTTGTCGACAAGTTGCATAATTAGGTATCCGGTGCATTTCTATCCTAAAAAACAATTCTTAATTCTATCTTTAGCCAATCCTTAATTATTCCTTAATTATGTCAGGTGAGCTTGATCCACGGTCATTGGCGTCTAGACTGGCTGAATAAAAGAAGCTCTCAAGAAGCGAAAGTTCGCAACTTAAGAGCTTTTGTTCCATTTCCTTGTTTCGACTTTGAAGAATACGGATACCGAATACAAGAACAATTACCTTTTAATACCGACTTGGTGAGTTTTAGTATAGCGGACGTTTCTGTAAAGATTAAGACTACTCATGAAGATGGCAGGTTCCAATACAACATTAAGATAAACTCGTTTATCAGCATTACAGAAAAGTCTCTTGAATATGAGCTTTTGGAAAATTCCGAAGAAATGGCTTATAAATTAAGCAAGGAAATGAAGAAAAGCATTGAGAAGTAGGATTCGGTCTGTATGCAAGAGCATATCACTATCCTTTATACAAGGCGGCTCAGGATAACTGGGGCGAAGACCCGAGCTCGTTTTCAAGTAGAGGTCGACCTTCGGATCGGCGCGACTGGAGCAGTGGAATAAACTCACCTTTATTTAAGGCAAGAAATTTATTCATAGCTGACTAAATGTTTGTTGATATGTTTATCGGCATCAGCAACTTGGCAGACTACGCTGTAGGGTAGGCAGGTGCAATGAAACTTCCGCATGTATATGGGAAACTCCAAAGATTCTTTATGCCCGGCTAAAGGCCCGTATTTCTCAGGGGGTATCTCTGGCGGATAACCAGAAAATCTCGTTGGTCATTGGTTATAACGATGTTCTGATCGATGATTAATGCAATAGCAGCCCCATTCCTGAAGGAAATGTTTTTGAAAGACATGGAATTGTTCTTCCATGTTTTTTGTTTTCTTCAAATGATTTTCTCAGTTTCCGCGATGACGCAGGAGTTATAACTAGTACGACAAAAATGGTGGCGTTCGTGCAAATATGTTTTCCAGTTCTATGAGTAATGAAACGAGAGCATGTTCCAATAGAACAAAAATGCTGTATAGAACAGGCATAGAATGACCGTCATCGCAGAGAAGCATGCTCGTAACTGCTGTTTCCCGGAATTGGATTTCTGAAAACAGAATGTCCGGACACCCAAGATAACAGCCCCGGCCAGCGAAAGTAAGGGGAGAGAGGAGAGTCCCCAGGCATACCATGCTGGGTAACCCCGAGCGAAAACTTCCGAATTGCCATACAAGAATTGTCCGATCAAATAGACGGTGTACAGGGATGCAATCCAAGCCATAGATCAGTTGAATTAATTCATCTGGCTAATCAAAAATATTCCCTCCGGAATTTATCGGGATTTGTAATACCCGTTACTGCTATAATCAATTCGTTTTCTATCGCTCGAAATAGTAATTGTGAGTAGGGCCAGTATGGTGGAACCCTGATGGACGGTAGGAATTACCCATTTAGCTTGGCTATCGATTCAATAAACCCTCATTGACAATATGTGCCATCATTGTGTACACTCTTTTTATTCCGACTGTTCAGTATAAATAAAAATAAAAGATACAGGTGAAGAAATCATGCCTAAATTAGGGATGGAACAAAAACGCAGGGCAGACGTCATTAATGCCACGTTAACCTGCATCAGCATGTATGGGATTGACGGCATGACCCTGGATAAGGTTGCCGATCATGCGAACTGCTCCAAGGGAGTTGTCACTTATTATTTTAAGAATAAGGATCAATTGACGATCGAAGCTTTCAAGTCGTTCTTGGCGTACTATGGACTGAAGATCGAATCAGGCATTGAGCATACCATGACATCGGGGGAAATGATGGATCTTGCCCTGAAGTTTATGCTTCCCCCGCTCACCGATGACAAGGATCAAACGATTAATGTGTCGCAGCTGGATGGGGTCGAGAAGATGTATATCCCGCATGCCGATCAAGGCAAACTCTTTGTGCAGTTTTTTTCAAAAGCCATGCTGGATCGCAATTTGCAGGAAGTTGTATCGAAGAGTTACGAGACTGATCTCCAAGGCATCACCAAGATAATGGATTACGGTAATCGGACGGGACAGATGTCCGTTGAGGATTCCCACAGCGCTGCCTATGGGCTGATGGCGATGGTTATAGGTCTGAGCTTCTTTAGAGTAGCGAACGTTCCACCGGCCAACGGCGGCGATAACCGGTACATATGTGAGGATTATGTAAGAAGACTTACCCAAACAGGAGGGAACTATGGATATCGAGAAGGTTGAAACAGATAGAGGAACCATAGCGGTCGTAAGCAGCAATGAAATATTGATAAAGGATGTCCAATCCGCATTGGATCTTATGGCAACCGTGCAATATGAAACGGGCAGCCATCGTTTGGTGATGAATCAGTCGATATTTAGCGAAGCCTTCTTTGATTTGAAGACGCGCCTTGCAGGCGAAATCCTTCAGAAGTATATCAATTATCATGTAAAGGTTGCGATTATCGGAAATTTTTCTATTTATCCAAGCCAAAGCTTGCAAGACTTCATATATGAATGCAATAAGGGAAACGATTTCTTTTTCTTGCCGAGTGAACAACAGGGAATTGAACGGTTAAGCAGGTTGAACTAAGAGACGAAAGCGGGAGGAAGACGGTTGTCAGTACCAGGGTTTAATCCAAAAGAATATCCGATGGTAGACATTCCAGCAGGCGAAATTCAATTAAGGGACGACCGAATCAAATCTTCGTGGGCGGTTGAAGTGAATGCTTTTCAGCTTGCACCGATTCCTGTTACAAAGGCGTTATATTTCTCGCTTATGTCGCAGTCGGCAGAATTCACTGATGTCATGCAGGCTCCGGTCGTCGATGTATCATGGAATGATGCGATTCACTTCTGTAATATGCTATCTCGGCACTCAGGTCTAGACGAGTGTTATTCGGCCACGGAAGATGGTGAGCGTGTGGTGTGCAACTGGGAGACGGATGGGTACCGCCTACCGACGGAAGCGGAATGGCAATATGCGTGTAGGGCCGGGAGTGATGGCTATCGTTACGGAGAGCTTGATGACATCGCTTGGTATGAAGGGAATTCCGGGGGTGCCCTGCATGTGGTAGGCAAAAAGCATCCGAATGCCTGGGGGCTTTACGATATGCTCGGAAATGTGTGGGAATGGTGTTGGGATATATACGATCCGGACGTATACGGCTCATACAGAGTATTCCGCGGCGGAAGCTGGGCGGAAGAGGCCAGGGGCTGTGGGGCGACATGCCGCCGTCGTAGCCACCCGACCTTTCGGATTGAGGATCTCGGGTTTCGTCTGGCAAGATCCATTGTACAGTAAAGCTGATCCTTAATGGATTAGCTTTTTTTGCGTTCGACAATAGTGTTCTGGACGGACTCCCGATTGGCACCGATCCCAACGGAGTGGGTTCCCTTCCTCATGAACCAATACATCCACCCCCCCCTATATGTTAGATAATATAACATAAAATACCTCTTGTTTTTGCTTATAGACAACGCTGGAAGACATCAGTAAGATGAGTTTAACTTTTTTGCGGGAGGTGTGGAGGAGCTAGTGGGAGTCATCATTGGTATCGCCGCAGTGGTTACTCAGGTTACAGAAAATTGAAGGATGAGGGGGATAAGAAGATGCCACATGGACCAACATTCAATAATCCGATTGTGGAGCAAGCAGCCGATCCTTGGGTATGGAAGCATACGGACGGCCATTACTATTTTATGTCGACGAGACGCGATCGTCTGGAGTTGACGCAATCCGCGACCTTGACAGGCCTTGCGGAGGGCCGGAAGAAAACGATCTGGTCTCCGGAAGCCGGCGGACGCTATAGTTATAACCTGTGGGCGCCGGAAATTCATCATTTGGATAACAAATGGTACATTTATTTTACGGCAAATGATGGAGGAGGCGACGAGTCACGCCAAATATGCGTGCTGGAGAACGTGGAGCCTGATCCGATGGAAGGCGAATGGGAGTGGAAGGGCGCGCTGCCAACCCCTGTACCCGGACTGGACGGTACAGTCATGACCTTAGGGAATCAGCTTTATTTCCTGTATGCCGGGTACGGACATTTCCCGGACTACGGTTCCGCCATATACATCATGAGAATGTCGAACCCTTGGACCTTGACGGGGGACCATGTATTGCTCACGGCCCCGACTCTATCCTGGGAAAAACAAGGCGGAATGGCCATTAACGAAGGTCCCGTTATCCTTCAGCGAAACGGCCGCATCTTCCTAGTATACTCGGCCAGCACCACCTGGTCTGAGGATTATGCGCTGGGAATGCTCACGATGGATGAAACCGCAGATCCGATGGACCCGCTTTCCTGGACTAAATCCATGGAGCCTGTATTTTGCAAAAGCGTGGGAAACGGGGTGTATGCCACCGGCCATAACAGCTTCACGCAATCACCGGATGGCAAGGAGGACTGGATCGTCTACCATGCGCTTCCAGCGCCTGGAGCAGATACGGCCTTGCGATCGACCCGCATCCAGAAGTTCGACTGGAAGCCGGATGGAACCCCGGACTTCGGTGTCCCTGCCAGTGATTCGGAGGCCATACCGATACCGTCCGGAGAATCATGTATGCGGATTCATAACATAAACGAGTAGGTACTGCCGAGAAGAATGATGATGACGGCAAAGGAGTGGCAAATGCCGCACTGATGAAGTGAACATTCATAGGATTTTATATAAACCCCCATTCATTACGGATTTTGTGTAATGAATGGGGGTTTATTACGGATAAGAGTGAAACGTGAAGGAATTGCAAATCCATAACGAAAAGTCGTGTTTTTTCAAACGAAAATCCCTTTGTATAAAGGAATGTGTGATTATTTATCGTTTCCGATATCCTAAATTAAAAGCATGTATTTGAAAAAACGACTCACTTTAGTTACAAAAATTATGTATGAAAGCGTTGACAAGATAAATATATATGCTTATACTTCGGTTAAAGATACAGGATAATTGTATTAAATGGACGCGTAGAGGTTGGTAATACCGTCAACTTACATGTGAAAGGGGATCCATTGGAATGGTGATGAGGAAGAGCAGCATTTCAGACGGGGGTGCTTAGACACTCCGACGATTGAAGAATGGTAGATAGCAAGCTTTAAACTGGCGCCCCTTAAAAACTACGGAATATAGATCCTCTCGGCGCTAATGCTGGGGGTGCTCGTCAATTATTCATATCATGGGAGGTTAAGCATGAACAGAACGATGAAGCGTTTTTTCACTCTGTTATTCATATCCATATTGATCATTTCGATGGTGACCGCTTGCAGCGGTAAAGCAAAGAATGAGCCCGATAATACCGTAACCCAGGAGGAGGGCGTCTCCAAAGAGAAGAATGAGGTGACCTTTGAAGATATTAGCGGGGACATACGCGGCAACAAAGCACCAACGCAGGAACAAATTGACGAGGTAAACAGCACGCTGAATGATACATACCTTGGCGACGTTTTCGAAGAAGTCATTCCTAGCGATTATTCCGCTTATCCCGTCAAAGGCGATGTGGTGCTTGATGTATGGATGCCTGCCAACTCCAACATCCCGGATATGAATAATCACTTGGTTCAGAAGCAGGTGGAGAAACTGACCGGCATTAAGGTGAACTTCATTACGCCGCCTGTCGGGCAGGAAGCCGATGCCTTTACCTTGATGATCTCCTCCGGTGAGCTGCCGGACATCATCATTGACCCGGGTCGTTATCCGGGAGGCTTTGAAGCGGGGGTGAATGACGGCGCTTACCTCGATCTGACCGACCTGATGGAAGAGCATGCTCCCAACTATACAGCGTGGCGCAATTCGGACGAAACGAGAAGAAAAACGACCGTGACCGACGATGGCAGGCTGCTGGGCTTCTACGGCATCGCCCCGTATTCCGAATGGATCTGGTTCGGAACGCTGATCAAGCAGGAAGCGCTGGATAAGACGGGACTTCCAGTCCCGACAACAATAGACGAATGGTATGAGTTCCTGAAGAAGTCTAAGGAAGTCGGATATAAAGCTCCACTGAATTACGGATCGACGTACGGTCAAATTTTTACCGGCATCATTAATGGTGCATATGGCGTCTGGGACTGGACCTTCCTGGATGAGAACGGCAAGGTCGCATGGGGTCCTGCGCAGCCGAAAGCCAAGGAATATCTCGCGACCATGCAGCAGTGGAACAAGGAAGGTTTGCTGAATCGGGATTGGGCAACCGCTGATTTCAATCAACGGATGGCTAGCGCGATATCCGATGATACGGCCGTGATGATGGACTCACCGGATACGATGTGGAGCTATTGGAAAGTGCAGAACGATATTGATTTCGTGGGGGCGCTGAATCCTGTACTTAACAAAGGAGACAAATCCTCGACCACCTATAAAAACTTCAAAAGAACCGGAACCAGTGCGGCCATCACCACCCAGAGCAAAAATGTCGAAGCTGCAATGGCATGGCTGGATTTCAACTTCAGCAAAAAAGGCTGGGAGCTCATTAACTTTGGCGAGTACGGCACGGTGCATTTGGTGGATGAACAAGGAATGCCTTATTATCCTGAAAACAGCTACATCTACAATGATCCGGACGGTCAGCCGGTAGACGTCACACTTTGGAAATACCGCTGGCACAGTTGGCCGAATATCCGCGACGAGCATCATGCCAACCCGTTGATCTCGGCGAAAGGAAGTTATTCCGGAGATATCCGAAAGAATTGGACGGAAAACATGGATACCAGCATGGCGATGCCGCCAATCACGTTTACGAAAGACGAAGCCTCGCGCGAAGCCGAGCTTGGAAACCAGTTATCGACGCTGCGCGGAGAATACTTTGCGAAGATCATCATGGGCGAATTGCCGGTCGATGCTTACGATAAATTTTTGAAGGAAGCGCAGAGCATGGGGCTGGACGAATTCTTAAGTCTCCATCAAGCAGCCTTGGATCGGTATAACCAACGATAGTTTTCATAATAAGAACAGGTGGTTGATTCATGGAGATATTACGGAAAAACAGGGAAATAGACCATGTTCGGACGCCCTCGGAGCCCAAGAATGCCAAGCGGTTGATTCAAAAGGACCTGAAAAAGAATTGGTTCGTCTATCTGATGGCCCTTCCCGTCGTGGCGTGGTTCATTATCTTCTGCTACGGGCCGATGTGGGGCGTCATGATCGCATTCAAGGATTTCAAGCCTTTGCTGGGCTTCGCGGATAGCGATTGGGTGGGTTTCAAGCATTTCATCGATTTTTTCTCCGGACCCTATTTTTGGAGAGTGGTCAAGAATACGCTCCTGCTGAATGTGTGGGGCATCGTGTTTGGATTTACGGCACCGATCATCTTGGCATTGCTGCTGAACGAAGTTCGTTCTTCCAAGTTTAAGCGGACCGTTCAAACCATTACGTATATGCCGCATTTTATTTCACTGGTGGTTGTGTGCGGGATCATTCACATCTTTACGGCCAATGAAGGTGTCGTTACGCAGCTGCTTTCGTTCATAACGGGAAAAGACTACTCATCCCTTCTCGGGTATTCCAATTTGTTCCGGCCGATTTATACCTTTTCCGGAATCTGGCAGAGCATCGGATGGGACAGCATCATTTATCTGGCTGCGATGAGCTCCATCGATCCATCATTATATGAAGCGGCCGATATCGACGGGGTCGGCAGGGTGAAAAAAATGTGGTACATTACGCTGCCTCAGATCAGTCCGGTCATCATCATCCTGTTTATCTTTGCGATCGGCGGATTGATGGCCTCCGGCTACGAGAAAATTATCCTGCTCTATAATCCTTTGATCTATGATACGGCGGATGTCATCGCCTCCTATGTTTACCGAAGGGGCTTGAGGGAAGCGAGCCTAAGTTATTCCACAGCCGTCGGATTAATAAGCTCCATCGTGAACTTCGGGCTGTTATGGATGACAAATACCATCGTGAAGCGCAGATCTGAATCCAGCTTATGGTAAGAGAGAGGGAAGGCTATGGAGGATATCAAGCAACTCAAAGTGAAACGAAGAAGGAAGCATAAAAGCATAGGGGACCGCGTATTCGACTTCACGAACTATACGCTGTTAACCGCATTAACGTTGGTTTGTTTTTATCCCATATTGCATATCTTCTTTGCTTCCGTCAGCGATCCCAGCGCCTTGATGGCTCATAAAGGGGTATTGTTAAAGCCGCTGGGGTTCACGCTCGACGGTTACAAGCTGGTGTTTAAAGACAACAGCCTGCTGAAGGGGTACATGAATACGATCATTTATGTTGGACTGGGCACCTTGGTCAATATGGTCATGACGATATTAGGCGCATACGTGCTCTCCAGGCGGGACTTGTATTTCAAAAATTTTATCATGATTTTAATTACGATCACCATGTTTTTTGGCGGAGGGCTGATTCCCTGGTTCCTGTTAATGAAGGACATCGGCTTGTACAACAATCTGTGGGCGATGATTCTGCCGACCGCTTTAAGCACTTGGAACATCATCATTTTAAGAACCGGATTCCAATCGATTCCGAGAGAGCTGGAAGAAGCGGCATTGATTGACGGCGCGAGCCAGGCCAATATTCTGATCACGGTCATCCTGCCACTGTCGAAAGCCACGCTGGCCGTTATCTTCCTGTATTATCTGGTCGGGAATTGGAACTCCTGGTTTAACGCGATGGTCCTGCTGAAGGATAGGGAATTGTTCCCGTTACAGCTGCTCATGAAGGAAATCCTGGTCGCTAATGATTCGACGGCCACCACGATCGGCAGCGCGGGCGGGGTTGTCATTAACAGTGCTCAGAGCTCGACGGCTTTCCGGGAGTTGGTTAAATATTGCGCAATAGTAGTTTCGACCGTGCCTATATTGCTGGTGTATCCTTTCCTGCAAAAGTATTTTGTGAAAGGCGTTTATGTGGGTTCGATCAAAGGCTAGACGTTCAAACGAGTAGATAGAGAGATTGAATAATTAGGAGTGAGTTGCATCATGTTGACAGAAGTTAGCAAGACACAAACGGTTCGCAACGAATATCCGAGGCCCCAGTTTCAGCGCAAAGAGTGGTTAACCCTCAATGGCGAATGGAATTTCCGTTTTGATGATGAAACCATCGGCGAGGATGAAGGGTGGTATCGGGCGGAAGCGATGGCTTCCTTTACACGGAAGATCAACGTCCCCTTTACGTTCCAAAGCAGGCTGAGCGGCATTGAAGATCCTTCTTTTCATGATGTGGTATGGTACCGCAGAACGTTTGAAATCCCGCAGAACTGGAACGGGAAACGGATCGTGCTTCATTTCGGGGCCGTGGATTATATGGCCAAAGTGTGGGTGAACGGGCATTTGGTGGCCATGCATGAAGGAGGGCATACGCCGTTTCAAGCGGACATTACGGCCGCGCTCACGGAAGGAAGCAACACGGTCGTGCTGCGGGCGGAGGATTTCAGCCGCGACGTCACTCTGCCGAGGGGCAAACAATATTGGCTTGAGCATTCGGCAAGCATTTTCTATACCCGTACGACCGGCATCTGGCAGAGTGTGTGGATAGAGCCGGTATCCTCGGTACATCTGAGCAAAGCGATGATGACGCCTGACATTGACCGGAACGAAATTCGCATCCGGACATTCCATGACGGCTATAAATCTACAGAGGATCTTAAGCTGCAGATCACCATATCGTATAAGGGTGAATTGGTTGCCGAGGATCAGTATACGATCCGAAATGCGGAACAGCTCCGGACTATAGGACTGAGCGATTTTACGGATCATGGCCTGGGACGCCTCTGGAGCCCCGAGTTTCCGAACTTGTATACCATCGAGTTTCGCCTTGTTCAAGATGGGAACGTTGTCGATCAAGTATCCAGTTATTTCGGGATGCGGAAGGTATCGATCGAGAACGGCAAGCTGTGCCTGAATAACCGCCCGTATTTCCAAAGGCTGGTGCTGGATCAGGGGTATTTCCCTGAGGGAATTCTGACGGCTCCTTCAGACGAGGCTTTGAAGCGCGATGTGGAGCTGGCGAAGGAAATGGGATTCAACGGCGTGAGAAAGCACCAGAAGACGGAGGACCCGAGGTTCTTGTACTGGTGCGACCAGCTCGGCTTGCTGTTATGGAGCGAGGCGGCTAACGCGTATGAATATTCCGAGTCATATGTTCGCCGCTTCACGGCGGAATGGCAGGAGATCATCGAGCGGGACTATAACCATCCTTGCATCGTCACCTGGGTTCCGCTCAATGAGAGCTGGGGCGTTCCCAATGTTCAGATGGATAAGCGTCAGCAGCAGCATGGGCTTGCCATGTATCATTTAACGAAGTCATTGGACGAGAGCAGGCCGGTTGTTTACAACGACGGGTGGGAGCATATGACCACCGACCTGGTTACTATTCATGACTACGAGAGCCGCCAGGAAGTGCTGGAGGAGCGGTATGCAACAGCCGCTTCCGCGGTGGAAGCCATGCCGGCGAACCGGAGAATATTCGTCGGCGGTGCTTCTTACGAAGGCCAACCCATTCTGGTATCGGAGTTTGGCGGGATAGCCTTTAAGAAGAGCGATTGGGAGGGCTGGGGGTATTCCGGCGCCGAGAACGAGGAGGACTTCCTGATCCGGCTCAAGGCCGTAGTGGATCCGATGTTTTCATCCCCGGTGATCCAGGGATATTGCTATACGCAGCTGACGGATGTTGAGCAGGAAATCAACGGTTTGCTGACGTATGACCGTAAGCCGAAGGCGCCGCTTGAAACCATTCGCAACATCATGACGGGTAAATAGGAGGAGGAGAAATGGAAGGGACGAATGCCTACGAAGGCGTATACCATAACGAGCGAGCAGTTTATTTGAGAGCCGGGGGTTATGAGGCCATCATGCTTCCGGATATCGGCGGGAATTTGATATCGTTCAGGGACCTCGATAAGGGCTATCGGTTTCTGCATGAGCCGACGTCGGAGGAAATGCCGGGATTCAAAGCAAGGCCGATAATTCATGGCATTCCGGTATTGTTTCCCCCGAACCGCTATAAAGACGGCCAGTTCCGGTGGAACGGCAAAGTCCATCAGCTGCCGGTCAATGAAGAGGCAACCGGTCATCATCTGCATGGATTTCTGTACAACATTCCATGGGAGGTCGATGAATACGGGCATTCCGGGCAGGAAGCTTATGTGACCGTGTCTGTCCACGTGGATGAACAGCATCCGGTATTCCAAAGCTTCCCGTTCCGGTTCCATATTCAGCTTCGGTATGGCTTAAGCCGGCAGGGGCTATCCCAGCGGGTAACGATTACCAATACAGGCCAAGAAGCCATGCCGTGTTTGCTGGCGTTCCATACGTCCATCAACGCGCCATTTACCAATGGAGGCGACGCCCGGGATTACCGCTTAAAGCTGACCGTCGGGAAGCGGTGGGAGCTGGATGGGCGAATGCTGCCCACCGGATCCTATCAGGAGCTGTCCGCTAACGAGCAGGTCATGCAAGGAGCAGGCGTTTACCCCTTCTTCGAAAGTATGGACAATCATTATACCGCTGTAGCTCAAAATGGAAGAAACCGGATGGAGCTTACCGATCGGGCGGAGAAACTGACGCTGGTTTATGACGTAGGCACCTCCTATAAACAATGGATGATCTGGAACAACGAAGCGACCGAGGGTTTCTTTTGTCCTGAGCCGCAGATCAATCTGGTCAATGCGCCCAATATGGACATGGAAGCCGAAGAAATCGGGTGTTTCAGTCTTGAGCCAAATGAAATCTGGGAAGAGACCAGCAGGCTGTACGTGAAGGGAAGCCGAGGCTAAAGCCATAGGTGACAGCCGGGTAACAGATAAATACCGACAAATTAAACCTAAAAGAAGGAGTTAAACATGACAGAATTAACACTGCCGCGTCCGGAGTACCCCCGCCCGCAATGGGTAAGACCTGAATGGATTAATCTGAACGGTGCTTGGCAATTCGAAATCGATCATGGGAAAAGCGGGAAGGAGCGCGGATTCCATGAGCCGGGACATGATCTATCCGGAACGATCACCGTTCCCTTCTGCCCCGAAAGTAAGCTGTCCGGCGTTGAATATAAGGATTTCATGGCAGCTGTATGGTACAAACGCGATTTTACCGTGCCTGAAGAATGGAAAGGCAGCATCCTGCTTCACTTCGGAGCTGTGGATTACGAGACGGAAGTATGGGTAAACGGTGTATCCGTAGGAATGCATCGCGGAGGATATACGCCTTTTAGCTTTGATATTACGTCGCATGTGATACCGGGCAAGAACGTGATTACCGTCTGTGCGGAAGACGACGTCCGTTCCGGACGCCAGCCGCGCGGGAAACAAAGCGGGCGGTTTCACTCGCATGGCTGTGATTACACCCGTACGACGGGGATTTGGCAGACGGTATGGTTGGAGCGAGTGACGGAGGCCTATTTGTCCGACATGAAAATAGTGGGTGATCCCGATAATGCCTGCGCGCACCTAGAAGTAAAGATATGCGGAAATGCTGTGGGACATAAACTGAGCGCCTCCGCTCTGTATGAGGGAAAACCTGTAGGGAACGCCAGTGCGGTCGTATCCGGGCCGTCCGTCAAACTTACCATTCCATTGGCGGAGGTTCACTTGTGGGAGGTGGGTCAGGCCAGGCTGTACGATCTGGAATTAACCCTGCAAGGACGGGATCAGGTGAGCGACACGGTCCAATCCTATTTCGGGCTTAGAACCGTCATGCTGGGCGGCATGGCCTTCCGCATCAACGGCAAATCCGTGTTTCAGCGCCTTGTGCTGGATCAGGGCTTCTATCCGGATGGGGTCTACACCGCCCCAAGCGATGAGGATCTCCGCAAAGACATCGAAATTTCGATGGGACTCGGCTTTAACGGCGCAAGGCTTCACGAGAAGATGTTTGAACCGCGTTTTCTATACTGGGCGGACCGTTTAGGGTATCTGGTGTGGGGAGAACATGCAAATTGGGGATTGGACATTACCACAACGGAGGGGCTGTCATATTTTCTCCCAGAATGGCTCGAAGGCATGGAACGCGATTTCAATCATCCTGCTCTCATCGGCTGGTGTCCTTTTAACGAGACATGGGACCGTGACGGCGCCAAGCAAAATAACGAAGTGCTGCGCATTGTGTACGAAGTATCGAAAAAGATGGATCCGACGCGTCCCGTCATTGATACGAGCGGTAACTTCCATGTCGTGACGGATATTTTCGATATCCATGATTACGACCAGAACCCGGAGACATTCAAGGAACGATATGAACCGATGAAGAACGGCGGAGAGGTGTACAATAGCTTCCCGAATCGGCAGCAGTATGAAGGCCAGCCTTATTTCATCAGCGAATATGGCGGCATATGGTGGAATCCGGACCAAAAAGACGAGAAGTCCTGGGGTTACGGCGACAGGCCGACCTCCGAAGAAGCGTTTCTAACGCGCTATGCGGGCTTAACGAATGTGCTGCTGGATCATCCGAAAATGTTCGGATTTTGTTATACCCAGCTGTACGACGTGGAGCAGGAAGTGAACGGATTGTATACCTATGACAGACGTCCAAAATTCGATCCCGAAGTGATTCGCCGCATCAATTCCCGCAAGGCCGCGATTGAAGATTGAGCCGGTATCATGACCGTTATCGAAGTAGGCGGTGTTACATTTCTGCGTGGTGTATGATTGCATATTATCCGAAAGGAACGTGACGAAGGATGAAGGTGAATTACCGGAATAAATTATTGCTCACGATATGCGCATTCCTTATTCTTCCTATGGGTCAGGCGACACATGCGGCTACGCTTCAAAATAACTTCTACAACGTGGTCATGCAGGAGGGGGCGGATCCATGGGTATATAAACACACCGACGGCTTCTATTACTTCACGAAAACGACCGGCGGAAATGTGACCATATGGAAGTCCGCACAGCTTACCACGATCGATGCAGCTCCGACGACGGTCGTCGAAACGGGCTGCTGCAGCATCTGGGCTCCCGAATTGCATTACATCAATGGCGCCTGGTACATCTACTATGCCAAGGATGACGGGGATAACGTCAATCACCGCATGTATGTCATGGAGAACACGTCGGCGGATCCGATGCAGGGAACCTGGCAGTATAAGGGCCAAATTACGGACCCGACGAATAAATGGGCGATTGACGGCACGGTGCTGCAAACAGGCGGTCAGCTGTATTTTATATGGTCCGGCTGGGAAGGCGACACCAACGTCCGGCAGAATTTGTATATCGCCCGCATGAGCAATCCCTGGACGATCGATTCGAATCGCGTTGAAATCGCAAGGCCTACCCACAGCTGGGAAACGAACCATTCCCCGCATGTAAACGAAGGGCCTCAGGTGATTGTGCGAAACGGTCTCATCAATCTGGTATACTCGGCAAGCGGAAGCTGGACCAACGACTATTGCCTGGGCCTCATCACGGCCAGCACAACCAGCGATCTGCTGAATCCGGCATCATGGAGCAAACGCAGCCAGCCTATATTCAAGTCCGGTAACGGTCTGTACGGACCGGGTCATCATTCGTTCACCAAGTCGCCCGACGGTACGGAGGACTGGATGCTCTATCATGTCGCCAAATACAATAATGCCGGGTGGAACCGCGAGGTTCGAATGCAGAAATTCACGTGGCATGCCGACCACACGCCCAATCTCGGCGTCCCGGTGAATCCGAATGCTCCGATAACCTTGCCTTCCGGCGAAGCAGCACATATCCGTTACGAAGGTGAGGAAGGGACATTTGGAGGTATCGCCTATGCATCTCAGAGCCCTAACGGCTCGGGAGGCATGAAGGCCGGGCATATCGATACGCGGGAGAGCTATGTGGAATTCAAGGTACATGCCGCGTCCGCAGGCGAATACATTCTGCTCGCCCGAACGGCGAATGGAACAGCCGGGGGGGATTGGTCCCATCTCATGCTCAGCGTAAATGCCGGTACCGCAAGCAAGTTCCACATCACGAATAAAGGATGGGAGAACTGGGGGCTGTCCACGGCGCGGGTTCAGTTGAAGGCTGGCGTGAATACGATACGTTTTTCAAAAGGCGAGGGATACGGAGAAATCGACTTTTTCGACATCAAGCCGCCCAATTAGGATACAGCGGATGCGTAGCGGGTCGATAAATAAAGTGTTGTTAGCTTGATCATGGATGGCTTCCGGTTCTCCCCCGGAGGCCATTTCTGGCTATGAAAGTCATGGTTTTCTACGTCCGACTATACGATGCCCTATGGCAAGAGGCAGGAAAATGGACGGTGTAAGCCTTTCCAGTATGATTGTTTTTCATTTCATTAAGAAGTAAAATTATTGTAATGAATATGTTTAAAGGAGAGCGGATTTGTGCTGGAACTTGGTTTTAACGACCCGGAAAGACTGGTCACGGTAGCTCATGCCTTGTCAACGCGCTCTAGGGTGGATATTCTGAGGCTCTTGAACTCCAAGAACTTGAATGTCATTGAAATCGCCGAGAAACTCAAACTTCCCGTTTCTACGGTTGCGAGCAATATCAAAGTGTTGGAAGCAGCCGAGTTAATTAATACGGAATTGCTTCCGGCTTCGCGAGGAGCAATGAAGGTGTGCAGCCGTAATTATGACGATGTTCATTTTGCATTAAATTTAAAAAATTCGGTACCTAAAGGAATCACGCATGTTTATGAAGTCGATATGCCGATTGGCCATTACAGCGATTGCGAAGTAGCGCCTACATGCGGAATGGCAAATGCGGACGGTTACATCATTAAGGAAGACGAGCCGGCCAGCTTTTACCACCCCAAGCATGTGAATGCCCAGATCATCTGGCTGCGCAAAGGATATTTGGAATACTTGCTGCCGATGGATGTTCCAGCCGGAGCACGAATCCAATCGCTTGAACTATCCATGGAGATGTGCTCTGAGGCACCCAATTATGATCAAAACTGGCCTTCGAATATTTCGGTGTGGGTCAATGGCGTGGAGATCGGCATGTGGACTAGCCCCGGCGATTTCGGGGATCGGCGCGGCAAGCTGAACCCTAATTGGTGGTACGATTGGGCAACGCAGTACGGGTTTCTCAAGACATGGCGGGTTGATCATGAGAAGACAACGCTGGACATGGAGAAAGTATCGGGCGTTACATTGGATGAACTGAATCTTTCCGAGAGTCCCAAATTGCGGTTGCGTATCGGCATCAAGCCCGATGCCGTCAATCAAGGGGGGCTGAATCTGTTCGGACGCCAATTTGGGGATCACGAACAGAATATTATCATGCAGGTAAAATATACGATGGATCAGGATGGGGAAAACCTTTAATCATGCTATTTGTAAGTGGCCGAAGGCTTAACAGAAGACGAAGAAAAGGCAAGTGCAGCGGTAGCATGTGGGCGGAGAGGTTTCCCGTTTTTATAAAGGAAAAAGTGGCAGTGCAGAAGGTATTTCTGTGCTGTCACTTTTTTTGTTTACCCTCAGAAGTAGTCGGAGTAAACCGTGAATCCTTATCGATTGAGAATCATTTCATAAGAAGAGCCCATTCTTTTCCCGGTTTACATTCCGTTTAAATAGGGGTGTTACGATTCAAGCATCATCCATTAGCAAAGAGGAGGAAATCATAATGGAGCATGTATACAGAAAGAAAATAGAGCCTAACCCTGGTGACTTGGCCGTTGAGGCTTATGGACTAGTCAAAACATTCGGCGATAATCGTGCCGTGGATGGCGTGGATCTGAACGTGCGTACCGGAACGATCTACGGTGTGCTTGGTCCGAATGGGGCAGGCAAGACGACCACCATCCGGATGCTGGCGACCTTGCTAAGGCCGGATGCCGGTACGGCCCGAATCTTTGGACACGACGTGCAGGTGGAATCGCAGATCGTCCGTCAGTTGATCGGGGTAACCGGTCAATACGCGTCGGTGGACGAATCGCTCAGCGCTACGGAGAATCTGATTATATTCTCCCGTTTGCTAGGTTTGGGGCGTACGGAGGCGCGGCGCAAAGCGAGTGAGCTGCTTGAGGAATTCGGTTTGTCGGAAGCCGCGAAGCGACCGCTAAAAAATTTCTCCGGCGGCATGCGGAGAAGACTGGATCTGGCGGCAAGCCTTATTGCCCAACCGCCGCTCATCTTCCTGGATGAACCGACGACGGGGCTTGACCCGCGTACGCGTTCCCAGATGTGGGATACGATCCGCCGATTGGTGAATACCGGTTCAACGGTATTGCTGACCACGCAGTATCTCGAGGAGGCGGATCAATTGGCAGACCGCATCGCCGTTATCGATTACGGCCGGGTTGTGGCCGAGGGGACGGCGGATGAACTGAAGATGTCGGTAGGCACTTCCTCGCTGCATTTGACCGTCCAGCATTTACAGGACATGGATCGCACCCGCCATACCGTGGAACAAGTGCTCAAAGTTCATGCTAATGTATCGCCGGAAGCGGGAAAGATAACGGCACCGATGGCTAATGCGGGTCTTGTTACAGACCTGTTGATCGAGCTGCGCACGGCAGGAATCGGCTTGTCCGAGATGAGCGTGCAGAAGCCGACCCTGGATGAGGTGTTCCTAACGATCACCGGCCACGGCGTGAAGGAAGACGCTGGCCAAGGGGCTTATGAATCCAATGATAGAGAGGTGGCAAGGGTATGAGCAGCACCATGATTCAGCCAGGGACGGAACGTCAGCTCAAGAACCGCACGAGTTTCGGTCAGACGATGCGAAATTCGTTGACAATGGCCTACCGCGGGCTGCTGAAGCTCCGGCGTACGCCCGAGCAGTTGTTTGACGTCACGTTCCAGCCCATTATTTTTACACTGATGTTCACCTATATTTTTGGGGGCGCCATCTCCGGTGACGTGGCGAGTTATTTGCCCGTTATCATTCCCGGCATCCTCGTCCAGACCGTGATTACGACCTCCGTCGTCACAGGTGTTCAGCTGCGTGAGGATATGGATAAAGGCGTATTCGACCGGTTCAAATCGCTGCCGATTGCACGCATTGCACCACTGGCCGGTGCCCTGCTGGCAGATACGATTCGATATACCATTGCAACGGTGCTTACCTTTACGATGGGTTATATTATGGGATATCGGCCCGAGGGCGGCTTGGGTTACGTTGCTCTTGCCGGGCTGGTCGTCATTTTGTGCTCGTGGGCCATCAGTTGGATCTTTGCTTTCTGCGGCGTGATTGCAAGATCCGCCTCCGGCGTACAGGGAATATCGATGATCGTGCTGTTTCCGCTCACGTTTCTCTCCAACGCGTTCGTGCCGGTGGATACGATGCCGGGCTGGCTGCAGTGGTTCGTCAATATGAATCCGATCTCGCATCTTGTGACAGCCGTTCGGGATCTCACCAACGCTGGCACCGTGGGCTGGGATCTCACGATATCCTTGGTCGGCGCCGTGGTCATCGTGGCGATCTTTGCTCCCATTACGGTTCGTGCGTACATGCGCCGCACCTGATACCAAGGGGGCTCATCCCACGGCGTTTACTCATGCTGCCGGGGAAAGCAGGACATCCGTCCGAAACGCAGGTTGACATCGATTTATTAATTCACTATACTGTCTGTAATCTTATAAGCAACATACGTTGAAAGAGCCCAGTAGCAGCTTGGTCCCTGTTCTAGAAAGCCGGGGGATGATGGAACCCGGTACACACCAAGGCAGCGAATTACACTCTGGAGTATCTCGGGTAATGCCGAGCGGAAACGGCGAACGATATCTCGTCTAATGAGCGGCATGAATGACGCGCGGCAAGCGTGCAGAACATTTGTGCAATCTGGGTGGTAACACGGTTAATAATCGTCCCTATGTCTATAACAGACAAGGGACGATTTTTTGTTTTTCAACGAGTTGGACGTTTCGTTATAAGGAAATTAATGAATTGAAGGAGTGTTAACACTGTGAATATTATCGACGAACTAGAATGGCGCGATGCGATCAACCAACAGACGGATGCCGAAGGCCTCCGGAAGCTTACGAATGAAAAATCAATCTCGCTGTACTGCGGCGTAGATCCAACGGGCGACAGCATGCATATCGGTCACCTGATTCCCTTCATCATGCTCAAACGGTTCCAGCTTGCGGGCCATCGTCCGGTCATTCTGATCGGGGGCGCAACCGGCACCATCGGCGATCCAAGCGGACGTCAAACCGAGCGCTCGCTGCAGACGCTGGAGCAGGTTCAGGCTAACGTTGATGCGTTGACCGGACAAATGAAAAAGCTCTTCGTGACGGAGGGCGACAATCAGATCCGCATGGTTAACAACTACGACTGGACGCATAAAATCAACATTATCGAATTCCTGCGCGATTACGGGAAAAACTTCAGCATTAACTCGATGCTGGCGAAAGACGTGGTTGCGAGCCGGCTTGACAGCGGGATTTCATTCACGGAATTCTCTTACCAAATCCTGCAGTCGGTTGACTACTTGCATCTGTACCAGCATGAAGACGTACAGCTGCAAATTGGGGGATCGGACCAATGGGGCAACATTACAAGCGGCCTCGACCTGATCCGGAAGAAGGAAGGACCAGAGGCAAAAGCATTCGGCCTGACCATTCCGCTCATGCTGAAGGCCGACGGCACGAAATTCGGCAAAACGGCCGGCGGCGCGATCTGGCTCGACCCGAACAAAACAACGCCATTCGAGTTCTACCAGTTCTGGGCGAACACCGACGATCGCGACGTCGTGAAATACCTGAAGTACTTCACGTTCTTGACCAAAGAGCAAATTGACGAGCTGGCCGAAAAGGTGCAGAGCGAGCCGCATAAACGCGAAGCACAAAAAATGCTGGCTGAGGAAATGACGAGATTCGTGCACGGCGAGGAGATGCTGGAGCAGGCCAAGCGCATTACGGCAGCTTTGTTCAGCGGCGATATTAAATCCCTTACGGCCGATGAGATCGAGCAGGGCTTCAAGGAGATGCCGACATTCGAAGCCACGCCGGAAACGAAGAATATCGTGGACTGGCTTGTGGATCTGGGCATCGAGCCTTCCAAGCGGCAAGCTCGCGAGGATATCACCAAAGGCGCCATCTCGATGAACGGCGAGCGTATCAGCGACGTCGGTCACGAGGTGACAGCCGACCAAGCGATCGGCGGCCGGTTCATCATCATTCGCAAAGGAAAGAAAAACTACAGCTTGGTGAAAATGTCCTAGAAGACGGTGTAACCATCAGGGGGAAGAGTATCCCCGGACGAAAGAACCCGTAAAAAGCCGCTAAACACGTTTCAAGGTGCTTAGCGGCTTTTTTTTAGAGATAAGAAAGTATAAACTCCCGATGCTCCCCCCTCCTGATCTCGCAAGAAAAACATCTGCTGTAGAGAGTACGTCTTATATGCAGTCTGTCTTCTGGAAAAGTACGTCGATCGACGTTTTTCTTTTATTGGAAGTTTCCTTCTATATAATAGGATAATATCTGTAGTGTTAAAGGAGGTAGATTATATCATGAACATTCAACTGCAGACTGAGCTGTGCCAACGGTTCCAAATCCGCTATCCGCTCTTTCTGGCAGGAATGGCCGGGGGACCGACGACAGTTGAACTGGTCGCCGCCGTATCCAACGCAGGCGGACTCGGCACGCTGGGTGCGGCTTATATGGAGCCGGCTGCCATTCGTCACAGCATTCAGGAGATCCGCAAGCGGACGGATCAGCCTTTTGCCGTCAACCTGTTTACGACACGAGCCCCGGATCGCCATGAGCGAATTGGAGAGGTTCAACAGGAGCTAAACCGGATGCGGGATGACCTTGGCATTCCTCATGCGGGCAAGGATCACGTAACAACCCCGGATTGGTTCGAGCAGCAATTCGCGGTTCTGATCGAAGAGAAGGTGCCCGTCATCAGTACGGCATTCGGGATTCTGGATGAGCCTCATATGCAGCAAGCGAAAGCGGCTAAGCTTCTGGTTGTTGCGATGGCAACCACGGTTCGTGAAGCCATATTGGCTGAGCAGGCAGGGTGTGATGCCGTCGTTGCCCAAGGCAGCGAAGCGGGCGGACACCGTGGAACGTTTGACATTTCGGAGCACCCGATGGGTGCCCAAATCGGAACGTTTGCCTTGGTACCGCAAATCGTGGATCGCGTCAAGATTCCCGTGATTGCCGCCGGAGGCGTGATGGATGGACGCGGACTCGCGGCTTCGCTTGTTCTTGGAGCCCAAGGCGTTCAGATGGGGACGCGATTCCTGACCGCGGTTGAATCGGGTGCGCATGAGGTTTACAAACAAGCGCTGCTTCGGAGTACGGAAGAGAGCACGGTGATCACCAAAGCGTTCTCGGGCCGGCCTGCAAGGGGCATCCGCAATGCATTCATCAGGCAATGGGACGAGAGCGGCGTAGAGCCGCTGCCCTTTCCTACGCAGAATACGGTGACCCGTGACATACGAAACGCGGCTAATCGCCAAGATAATCCGGAGTATATGTCATTGTGGGCGGGGCAAGGCACAAGAGGGCTGACTTCGGGACAAACGGCAGCGGATATTGTTGCCGAGACGATCCGGGAAGCGCTGTTGATCTGCCCGTTTCGTGAATCCGATCATTTAAAATGAGAGCGGATTATGCTATACGTTTAGGAAAACATGAAGCAGCAGGCCACCTAAGGAAAAACCTTGAGGTGGCCTGCAAAGCTTTTAGCTAGAAACCGCCGTAAGTATCTCCGCCTTCGCCGCTCCACGTCATCTCCACGAAGGAGGACGGATTGGAAGACGTCGCTGTTTTGGATCCGGAAGCGTAGAGTCCCCCGGCAACCCCGGTCATTGTATAGTCGGTATATAATTTGTTCGAAGTATAGTTCGTGTAAATCATCGCTCCCGACATATTGGATGCGGTTACGTTCTTAAGCTCCAAATTGCTTCCGTAGGACACTCCGTCCGAGGCCGTGGTTTTGCTTGTTCTGAACGCCTGGCCCGTGGCTGCATTGTTTTTGACCGTGGTGTTGATAATCTGTACATCATTGGCCCGCATGAATATTCCGTTGTTGCCCACGGTTGATTCCGGAACCGTATTCTGAAAGTCAACCGTGCTGCCGATCACTTTGATATGATGCGTGCCCTCTTTGAAATCAAAGCCGTCGTTTTTGGTTTGTATGGCGCTGCAGTTCAGGAATGTAATATAACCGCTTCGATCCGGATTCGGCAGTGTGGTCCAGTTCTGATCGGCATCCCCCACATAGAAGCCCTCGCCGAATTTTCCACCTTGCCCCGCACTTTGTGCGGTACTGTTCGAGACAAGCCAGTATTGGCTGTTTTTCCGGATCTTGAACGCTTCTGCGGTCGTATTTTTGACCGTTACGTTGGTAACGTAGCCATGTGAGGCTTCGATCAGAAGGCCTTTGTTCGATTTGGCATTGGAGTTAATCGTCACATTCTCCAACTTATAATAGTTGTTTTTGATATGGAATGCGGCATTTCCCGCCGATGCGGTGAAATGAAATGTAGCCCCGCCGCCCGTGCCGCGAATCGTGATGTAATTGCCTGACGATCCGCTCCTGGAGGTTGCAATGGTTCCATCCGACACCGAGTAGGTCCCGGACACTTCGATAATGTCGCCGGGATTCGCACTGGCTAAGTAGCTCCGCAGCGTCGCAACGTCACCGGCCGGGACCGTTTTGGTTGCCGCCTTTACAATATGACCAGGGTAGAATGCGAATACAAGCATGAAACAAAATAAGGATACCATGCCAAACTTGAATGATGGCTTGATCATCATGAAACCTCCTCGCTATTTTGGACACTATTCATCGTACAGTCGCATTTGTTGCCTTATGTTCTTTCTGTGCGAAACACATCACCTCACTTAACGGGGATCAGATTCATTGTTTAGCGCTCTAATTATAATCCAATCCCCATACCACATTGCTGCTTGAAAATATCATAATTTCGTCTGCATTCGATACTGGAGAGGCGTCATGCCGTACTTTTTTTTGAACATGGCGATAAAATACGAGGGGTATTTGAATCCGGTCTGTTTACTGACCTCTTCGATTGTCAGAGAAGGCAAGCCAAGAAGCGTTCTGGCTTCCTCCATTCGCTTGTTGTTCGTATATTCGATGATGGTCATGCCCATCTGGTCTTTGAACAGCTTGGACAAATAACTGGGGGAGAAATGAAGTTCCGCAGCTATTTCGTTAATCGTGAAGGATAGATGATAGTGCTTGCCGATCCACCTTACCATGGCGCCGACAGGCTCGATCGAATCAGCCACAGTATGATACTTGAAGCCCCCGCTGCGATCCGGCGGGTAAATATGGCTATTGAAGTAGGTGAAGAAATGAAATAAAAACAGGGCGACAACTTCCTTCTGGACCTTTCGCGGAACGCTGGCCAGCATCTCATGCAACTGCAAAAACTGATTTTCCAAAAATAAGGCATCCTTGGACGACAGATGAAACACCTGATTGGACCACGGATGCTCCAGCAATTGTGAAACAGCGGTTGTCAGCTGCGGGAGTGCGGTGAGGAAGCGCTCGATGACAGAGGCTTTGATTTTCAGCAGGCTGCGAATGTAATTCGGCGGTACGATGACTTGAATATGGTGAATTTGAAAAGGTTTAATCAATACCAAGGTGCCGGGCTTCAGCGAGTGCGTTTGATTATTGACGATATATCTTCCGGCGCCTTCATGAATGTACAGGATCTCCAACCCTTCGTGATAATGAAAATATTCCACCGGCTCTGTATGTACGCTTCGATAGTTGAACAGATACAGATTGTCACGCCAGGGAATCGAATGGTGAATTTTCATCTGGAACCTCCTTATGCATGAATGATGGGGATGATGGGTTCAATTACAGGGCTTCAAGCATTTCGCATACATCGTATGCCTAACCCTTCAAATCTTGCTTCTGCGTTTGACTGCAGCGAGCGAATATCGCGCACAAGAGGGAAAACCGGGAGGCTGTCGAACACTTTATCATAATATATATGTTAAAAAATGCTGCTATGACGGCATAACGGGGGTTATGATGTCCACGCCTATTTTGTCTACGAAACTGTATATACCTTCTCCCCGGTCGAGGGCTGTTCTTCGCCCCCGCTTGATCGAGCGTTTGAACGAGGGGCTGCGATTGCAACGCAAGCTGACTACGATTTCCGCCTCTGCAGGCAGCGGTAAAACTACGCTGCTCAGCCAATGGATCAAAGACTCACGACTGCCCGTCGCCTGGCTGTCTTTGGAGGAGGGGGATCGTGAGCCAGCAAGATTTCTGGCTTATCTTGTGGCTGCCCTGCAAACCGTCGGGGTTGATATCGCAGAGGGCATCATAAGCAAACTCCAAGCTCCATCCCCACTTCCTCTGTCGGTCGAAGCCATCGTCACGGCCATCCTTAATCACATTGCGACCATGGGGGACCGTTTCATTCTGGTTCTTGATGATTACCACGTAATTGATTCCAAACCGATAGACAGCGCTCTTGGCTTTCTCATTGAGCACATGCCGCCGCAGATGCATGTGGTTATCGCCAGCCGCCAGGATCCTAAACTGCCCTTGGCCCGGCTGCGTGCCCGGGACCAGTTGACGGAAGTGCGGACATCAGACTTGCGCTTCACATCTGCTGAAACCTCTGAATTCCTGTGCCGCTCCATGGGACTGGATTTGTCAGCAGAGGATGCGGCGCTTCTCGAATCCCGCACGGAGGGCTGGATTGCCGGCCTGCAATTAGCGGCGCTGTCCATGCAGGGCCAGCAAGATGCCGCCACCTTCATCCGATCCTTCGGCGGCAAGCACCGTGACGTACTGGACTATCTGGTTGAAGAAGTGCTGCAGCAGCAGCCTGAGGGTACTCAGGATTTTTTGCTAAATACCTCCATTCTTGACCGGCTGTGTGGTCCATTGTGTGAATATATTCTTCGTAGCGAAGACCGTGATGCTCCGAAGAACACCATCTCCGGTCAAGAAACCCTGGAGTATCTGGAGCGCGTCAACCTGTTCATCGTTCCGCTGGACAAGGAGAGGCGCTGGTACCGATATCACCACCTGTTCTCGGATGCGCTTCGGCAGCGTCTAACCCGAACGGGTGCTTCTGCGGCTGGCGGAGAGAGGGACGTGTCCGAATTGCATCGTCGTGCCAGCGAATGGCATGAACGTCAAGCTCTTCTGCTGGAAGCTTTTCAACATGCGATTGCCGCTCAGGATGTGGATCGCGCCGCACGCCTCATTGAAGGGGAGGGGATACCTTTGATCTTCCGTGGAGCAATAGGACCTGTGCTCCATTGGCTGGATTCCTTGCCTAAGGAAGAAATGGATGCAAGGCCCGCGCTGCAGCTCATGCATGCTTCCGCCATGTTAATGGTCGGTCAAATGACCGGTATCGAACCTAAACTTCAAGCCGCCGAAATCTATCTGCAAGCTGCGGAGGACGATTATACCCGGGATCTTATAGGGCATATCGCCTCTATACGTGCCACCCTTGCTGTCAGCAAACATCAGCCGGAAACCATCATGGCGGAATCGCGCCGGGCCTTGGAATTCTTGAGTCCGCATAATCTGCCCGTGCGCACAGCGACGATATGGACGCTGGGATACGCCTACCAGCTGCAGGGGGAGCGGGCCGCGGCTGGCAAGGCTTATCGGGAAGCCGTAACCATCAGTCAGAAGATTGGGCACATCATGATCAACATGATGGCGACGCTCGGACTCGGAATGATTCAGGAGGCGGAGAATCTGTTATATGCAGCGGCCGAGACGTATCGGCGCGTTCTGGATTTAGCAGGTGATCCTCCGCTGCCGGCAGCGTGCGAAGCGCATCTGGGCCTAGCCCGAATATGCAGTGAGTGGAATGATCTGGATGCCGCGGAACAGCATGGGCAGCAGGCCCTCCACTTGGCAGGGCAGTTCGAGCATATAGACAGGGGCGTGGCTTGCGAGGTATTTCTCGCAAGGCTGAAGCTTTCACGGGGAGCGGTGAGCGAAGCGACTGCCATGTTAGACAAGGCGGATCACTTCGCCCGTCAGCATCATTTCACGCATCAGCTACCCCATATTGCCGAGGCACAGGTGCTTGCCCTGCTGCAGCAAGGGAATGCCAGTTCAGCGTTGCAGCTTGCCCAGAAGTTTGAGCTCAAGCTAAGCCTAGCCAGAGTGCTGCTCGCACAGGGGGATACGGCGGCAGCGCTGGTGATGCTCGAACAACTGCGGACGGATATGGAAGTTAAGGAATGGGTGGACGAACAGCTCAAAGTGAAGGTGCTGCAGGCTTTGGCCCTTCAAGCCCACGGTGAGAAGCTGAAAGCCGCACAGATTGTTGCCGATGTGCTGGGGATGAGCGAGCCGGGCGGTTTCATCCGGTTGTTTATCGATGGAGGGCAACCGATGCAGGAGTTACTAAGCGCAGCAACTGTGAGCAAACCGATGCAGAAGCTATTTAGGGAAGCCGTAGACAAATCGAAGCAGAAGCAGCTGTTAAGAGAAGCTATAAAGAAACCGATGCACGACTATCTGGAGCGGCTGCTGCATGCATTTGATGCTGAAAGACTCGAAAGTGGTGTTACATCAGTATTCGTTCCAGGGTTTGTTCAGCCTGCGGAGTCCCTGATTGAGCCGCTAAGCCGGCGGGAATTGGAGGTTCTCCGTCTCATTGCCGAGGGGCTATCTAATCGTCAGATTAGCGAGAGGCTTTTTGTTACGCTCAGCACCGTGAAAGGGCATAACCGGATGATTTTCGATAAACTTCAGGCCACGCGCCGTACCGAAGCTGTAGCGCGTGCGCGCGAGCTGGGTTTACTGTAGGCGACGATCACAGAATCGCTATTCATCCATAGCGATCTCCCTTCAAATATCGCTGTTCATGAGAAAACCATACTGCTGTTCATAAGAAAACCATACTTAAGTATCTATGGCCCGGTACCTGACGGCAGATATACTGATTGCAAATGCGAGTTTGGAGGAAACCCATGAAAGCAATGGTATGTACCGCTTATGGAGCGCCGGATGTTTTAAAGCTGCAAGAGGTAGAGAAGCCGATCCCTAAGGATCGCGAAATTCGGATCAAAATTTACGCAACCACCGTTAATTCGGGGGATTGCCGAGTACGGGGATTTCGCAGTCCTCTTTTGTACAGGATTCCCATGCGGCTGGTGCTGGGTCTGAGAAAGCCAAGACAACCGATACTCGGGGTGGAGCTGGCAGGGGAAGTAGAAGCGATAGGAAAGGATGTTACGCGATTCAAGGTAGGCGATCAGGTCTTGGCATTCAGGGGAATGCGATTCGGCACGTATGCCCAGTATATCTGCATGCGCGAAGACGCGTTATTGCTGTTAAAGCCCGATCATGTGACTTATGACGATGCCGCCGCCGTATCTTTCGGAGGAACGACGGCCCTGCATTTTCTAAGAAAAGGGAATATCCGGCAAGGGCACAAGGTTCTGATTTATGGAGCGTCCGGTGCGGTGGGGACTTTAGCTGTACAGCTTGCCAAGCAACATTATGGAGCAGAGGTTACCGGCGTTTGCAGTACCGCGAATGTGGGGCTGGTGAGGTCGCTCGGAGCCGATCGGGTCATTGATTATACAAAAGAGGATTTTACGACAAGCGGAGCGCGATACGACATCATTCTGGATGCGGTCGGTAAACTGCCGAAATCCAGATGCAAGCATTTGCTCACCCAGGGCGAGAGCTATGTAACCGTTGAAGGACAAGGTGTGGCCAAGGTGCTGATGGAGGATCTGAGATTGCTTGTGGAGCTGCTGGGAAAAGGGAAGATCAGGCCGGTCATCGACAGAAGGTATGTATTAGAGCAAATGGCCGAGGCGCATCGATACGTGGATGAAGGACGCAAGAGGGGCAGCGTTGTCATCACGGTGGGCCATGATCATTGAGGAAAAGTCATCATTCACAGCGGGGCATGATTATGACAGCAGATGAAGCAAGGCATCATTCAAGGATATTGACAGCCATCCAAGTATGCCCCGGATCACGCACCGTGCGGGTACAGGGAGCAGTGCCACACGATGTACTCATTTACCAGCCGATCCTGCAGAGGGTCGGCTTTTCTCATCGGAATGAGGGGGAGCGGTGATCAACATCCGGATGATAGCAGGAAGAAATCTCTGAGCCTTCTATGGAAGTGATATATAATGTGATCACAAGAATGAAATGAATTCCAAGGGAAGGGCTGCTGCACACAATGTCTAAAGCCGATAATATGCTGGCGATGCTATGGCTGCTGAAATCGCGAAGAAGAATGACCGCTAAACAACTGTCGGAGGAGCTGGGCGTACATATTCGGACGATTTATCGGTGCATTGATGCGCTGTGTATTTCCGGCGTGCCTGTCGTATCCGAGATTGGGCGCGATGGAGGTTACTCCATCCCGGAGCATATCAAGTTGGAGCCGCTGTTTTTCGAGGCCGATGAGCAAAAGGCGCTTCTTCATGCAGCCGCATTCGCACGGGAAGCGGGCTATCCCTCCGAAGAGCCGCTCCATCGAGCTGTTTCCAAAATTAAACGATATACGAATCCGGAGCAGCTGGAGCGTTTGGAACGCCGCGAAAACAGTATTGAGGCCATCCATCCTCCTACAGCTTCTTCGCTCACCAGGATACTGCATGAGATCGAGGCGGGGATCGACCGGCAATCCAGTCTCGAGATCGATTACACCACAGGCTACGACGGTATGGAACATACACGTATCCTGAATCCTTATGGACTCGTCCACTGGAAAAGTAAATGGTACGCGGTGGGATATTGCCATCTGCGCGGTGAAATTCGCTGCTTCCGTGTCGACCGTATGAGCGATATCCGGCATACCGACAACACGTTTGACCGTCCGGCGTCGTTTTCCCCGCGGGAGTACGTATTGGACAGCTTGCTATCGGGGCAAGGTTCCGAATCCAATCCTCATTTGGTTTCCGTGCATATCCAAGGAATCCCACAAGCTTTGGACGATTTATGTTCGCATTGGCTGCTCAGTCAAGCCCTCGTCGATCGTACGGCGGAGCATGCGGTGTTCATGCTGGATGAGCATACGTTATACACGCAAGTTGCCTACTACCTTTTGTCGTTTGGCGGAAAAATTCGAATCATGGGGCCCGATGAACTGAAATCAGGCATGATCGACATTGCGGAGTCCCTATTAAAATATTATCAATCCTGAAGATAAACACTGACCTTCTTTGTCAGTGTTTGTATTATATAATGAACTTCATCAGATAGCGTCAGGGAGGAGAGTGTACGCTGATGGCAGGCTCTATTTTTAAACAAGAAGTGATGAAGGTAACGGGACGTTCTTGGGAAGAATGGATTGTGGCCCTTGGGCAGGAAGTGGGCCCGCTCTGGTCACATGAGCAGATCCGAAACCATATCGTTGAGCAGCATCAGGTATCCGGGGAATGGGGCGAGTGGATCGCCGTCATGTATGAGCAGATTATGGGGCGGGTGCAGGTCGGCGTATCCAAAGATGCCGGGGTGCAGATCGGGGTCAGAAAAACGATGGCCGTGACGAAAGAGAGAGTTTGGGATTTCCTCATGTCTTCTGAGGGGCTGTCGTTATGGATCGGAGATGTCCCTTCTCTGGAGCTGCAGGTCGGGCATGAGTATGAGTCAAAGGAAGGCGTGTCCGGCAAAATTACCGTGGTCGTACCTTACCATAAGCTGCGCTTGACCTGGAAACGCAAGGAGTGGGACAACCCGTCCCGGCTGCAAATCTATGTGTTGTCCACGAATACCGGAAAAACAACCATCGCGATTCACCAGGAGATGCTGGATGATGTTTATATGAGAGAGATCATGAGGCGTTATTGGGATGAGATGCTGACTACCTTACAAAGCCAGGTTATAGCACCAAAATGAAGAGATTCAGTCATATGGATCTGAGGGTCCGTAGGGGTAGGTATGTTGCCCGAGGAATACTAGGCCGCAGTATGAGTCTGGTGGATATCTGGCAAGAACTGATGCATGCTCACGTAGGTACTGCCATTACATGCGGATTTTAGAGATGTTATAGGTACGGTCTCGTGTTTGACTGTTGCAAGTGTTGATGTTTATTATGCGCGGTCTTGGGTTTGACTATTGCAAGTGTTGATGTTTATTATGCGCGGTCTTGGGTTTGACTATTGCTACGTTATGAGGACAGAGGTTCCGCTATTTCGTCTCGATCGGTGGGTTTTGGGCTATATGAGGACACCAGATCCGCTATTACATAGGGAAGTGCGATAATTCGTGGTTTTTAAAGTGAATAGCGGATTCTGAGTCCGGAAGTAAGGGTAAAGTGGTTGTTTTTTCCGAAATAACGGATCTGGTGTCCTTTAGTTTGTTTAGTTGTCTCTCGGCTACCTGAATAACTGCGAGAATTGCAATATCTGCAAGAACTGCTGGATGCTCCCGTAAGTCCTGCTGTAACAAGTGGAGTTTCATAGTCACGTGTTTGCAGTTCATTACAAGCGGAGTTCATAGGTTCGGGCTCGTTGTTGACCGCTTGCTATGACCAGAATCTGGAGCTCGACCAGTTTATGCAATAAGCGTCGGGTATGCCGGTCACTCACCCTAAGATGATTAGCGAGTTCTAAGGGCGTTATCGGTCGCAGCAATCGCCGCGCAAATCGGACAGCTTCTGCCTCCAGCCAACTTAAGGACGCAGGTACATCTGATGCCACAAATCTGCCGACGAAGGATAAGATGAGCTGCTGGCACTGTTTTGGCTCATCGACGATGGAGGGGTAGGCAATGGGAAGGAATGTCCAACCATCCAGTGCCAATAAGCAGTGACGGCGGCATAAATCCTTAAACCTTCTTACGTCCAGATCACGGGCATGCGGCCCGTATCCTTGGATTTCGATCCCTCCTCTCGCACCACCGGGCATATAGGCAAGGTCCAAGTAACGATAACCATTGCCGAAATCGCGTACTTCCCATTCCGGATGCAAGTCATTGAAATTACCGATCGCCGGAAACCATACCGAGCGCAGAAACTCGACGGTGCCGTGGCCCAACCCTTTATGAAGGATTTCGAGCCTGCGGGGATTCCTTTCATTCAGGATATTCGTGTGCATCCAAAGCTCATATTGTTGATCAAACCGTGACATGTTCAATTTTCCCCCTTAGTATTAGATGGAATGCGATTGCGCTAGAACATAAAAAAGCCGCCCCATACAATGCAACCCAATCTTTCATTGGGGCACTTTGCATAGAAGCGGCGTGTTCTTCACGTCCTTATGATGGCTAGTATAACTCGTGTTTTGCGGGTTTAGCAATAAGGTATTGCTTTCATATTATGCTTGACAGCGATATAGTTCGCCAATTGATTTAAAAAGATCTGAAAGCCTGATCTTCGCAAATTTAGGTCATTGAACCGCTTTCTGTTACTACAGGGAGCGTTTTTTATGTTGTTCAAATAAATATGACGTCATATATGATGCGATTAAACAAATACATGAATATATATTGTGTATTATTTATTTATAATGTACATTAATCACATAAGATGATTATAAAATATGCATTATTGGAGGTGGATCGAAACCAGACGAGTTTGAAGCGAGAAGGGGAGGTTCAGTCCTGCAATTAATCAGGAAGACGATGGCTGGGAAGTTCGAACACAAATCTGATACCAAGAGAGGATGAGTGAAGCGTGAACAATTCCATTAAAAAGGTGAATATGGGTGTCATCTTGTGCAGGCATTGCAACTCTCAAATCGATACGGTGGATACGAATCGAATTGTTACTTTTTATAGCGTGTGCGATCAGCCGGAGTGCCAGCAGCTGCACAGCCGTATGCATATATCAGTAAGTGATGTAATAGACGAAGAGTAATGATAGGAGAAGGTTGTTCCCATAAAAACGTACCACTTAATGTGGTGCGTTTTTATGTTGAACGAATCATGCGATTGCTGTGTACTCTATCGTGCTTGTCAAACAACAGTGCTTTAAGCACTTGTCTAACTACAATGCTTTGTTCACGTACAGCGAGTACTCTATTCACGCTTGTCACAGTGCACCCTGTCGCGCCTGTCAAACTGCGAGTGCCCCGTACTCTTTCCACCTGTCAGTCATAATCTATCAATCGAATGAAATGGCATGGTTGACTTGATGAAAAGTGGTACTTATAGCTGTCTATCCATCATGCTAAGATCAAACTGAAAATATCCCATTGTTGATGGGGAGATACCCAATCCACTTCATATGCAGCAGACTGGAGGTTATCATTTATGAAAATATTCGTAGCAGGCTCTACTGGCGTTATCGGTCAGCGGTTGCTTCCCAAGCTGGTGCAAGCTGGTCATGAGGTTACAGGCATGACCCACCATCCTCAGCGAAAAGGGTTGATCGAATCATGGGGAGCAAGGGGGATCATAGCAGATGCTTTTGATCGGGAAGGGATGATAGCCGCGATCGGGGAAATACGGCCGGATGTCGTTATCCATCAGCTCACTTCGCTAAGCCAATGGAATCTGGAGGATAATGCGAGGATTCGAATGGAGGGTACCCGTCATCTGGTAGAAGCCGCGCAGATCCATGGCGTTAAACGAATGATTGCCCAGAGCATTGCCTGGGCTTATGAGCCCGGAGATCATCCTGCCACCGAAGACGTCCCCTTGGATGTCCAGGCGCCTGCGCTGCGCAAGTCCACGATAGACGGGATCGTCTCGCTGGAACATGCCGTTGCACAAATGCCGAATCACGTCATTTTAAGGTATGGTATGTTTTATGGCCCTGGCACGTGGTACGACGCCAACGGGGTAATGGCGGAAAAGGTACGAACTCGAGCTCTTCCAGCAACGGATGGCATCATGTCATTTCTCCATGTCGAGGATGCGGCGAATGCCGCTCTGCAGGCATTGAACTGGCCGGCGGGTCCGGTCAATATCGTAGATGACGAGCCTGCTACAGGTACGGTGTGGCTACCGGTGTATGCCGAGGCGCTGCAAGCGCCTGCTCCAGCATATCAAGCGGGGAGCAAGCGCGGCGAACGGGGTGCTTCCAACGCCAAAGCCCGGCAGGAGTACGGTTGGCATCCGCTGCACCCCACGTGGCGAACAGGGTTCGCGCAATCGCTGAGATGAGAGCGCTTAGCGATGCGCCAACCGGTTCCACCGTTAAGAGTACGTACACAAGGAGTATGCTATTCACAATGGACACCGTAAAGGAAGGATTAGCATATAGAGCATGTCCCGGACCACGCACCGTGCATACAGGGAGCAGCGTGCACGACTCCAATGGAGACGCTATAGGGCTCCCAATCATCATGCTCCCTAATATGCTGAAATCTAAATACCTGCCGGTCCAGTGGTATGATTCATTTAGCCCCTGTTGATATGGGAATGAAAAGAAAGCTATAGTTAATAGAGGAGATTATGGCCATGAGGATGAATAGGAGCCAGGATCAAACTGAGTGGACTTACCATAGAATAAGAGCCAGAATCCAACTGAACCGAGTTGACTAACCATAGAACAAGGAGGGGCTAGCATGACAGAACGGCTGCCATGTCGAAGCGAAGGCTGTTCCGCAACGATATTACCGGCAACCGCGGCCAAGACCGGCGGTTATTGCATGCCGTGCAAGCAGGAAATGGAGCGCAAGGAAAAGCAGCGTTACATAGAACAAAATCGGAGAGACATCGACTTATATGAAGGGATTACAGATCCAGTAGAGATCCTTAAGATCATGCATGCCCCGCTGAGGCGGGATCCATTGATTCGATATATTCCCTATCCTCTGAAAAGAGAAGAGGTATATTCAGCATTATCACCAAGTGAGGCCGAGCGCATGCTGACTATTGCCCTTGATCTGCTGGAAGCGGGCGATGAGGACACCTGCCAGGAAATTGTGGTTTCCCTGGTCTGTTATCAGAACAAGTCGCTTGAATCCTGTATCCCAACGTTGATGGAGCGCGGTATCTATTACCCCGGCATTTTGTTCAAAGATGCATCTGCCCATAGCCGCGACAAGCTGCTACAACAAGTAGAACAGGACAAGGATAACCGCAACCATCTGCTGCTTGCCCTGGCTTGGATTGGGGATGATCAGGTTGTGCACCAATTTCAAGAATGGCGGGCTGTGCCTCCATCATGGGCAAAGGAACTATACGTTCCGCCTGAAGCTTATGCGCATGAGGGGGGATGGGAGCTTACGGAGAAAGGGAGCAAGCGCCTATTATTCTACCATGACAGCTATGCCATAGAAAAAATAGAGCTGTCAGAAAGCACATGTGTAGCAGAACCGGAACCCGCAAAATTTTTGAAGGAGCATTCCACTCTCTGTCCATGGTGCGGAAGCAGTCTAACCACCTTGACGGATCTGGACATCAGCCATCCGAAGCTTCAATTCTTGGGGTTGTCCGGAGAGAGGCTGCGAGTGAGCACCTGCCTGAACTGCAGCTGTTACGATACGATCTATATGGACGTAGATTTCCATGGGAAATCCGAATGGAGCCAAGTCAATAGTAGACAGGGTTATGTACCGGAGCCTGATTCCGAGGAGGATGATAGGAGCTATTCGGCGGTGGGGCAGTCCTTACGGCTTGCGGACCATCCTCGCAACAGCTATTATGCGGCCTATTGGACGCTTGGTCCGGCGGTTTCGCAAATCGGCGGCTATCCGGCTTGGATTCAGGATGCCGTATATCCCTCCTGCTCCTGCTGTTCCAAAAGCATGACATTCGTCGGGCAGCTGGATTGGGAACAGATCGAGGAGTACGGGGAAGGCATCTATTATATGTTCTTGTGCGCGGACTGCAAAGTGACGGCAACATTATTCCAACAAACATAGGCTGAATCCAGCCATTTTTGAATAACGGATTCCAAATATTGGAAGATGGTATACTATTTTTCCCTATCATCTTTTAAGATATGGTATTATATAACATTATAGATCGTGAATGGAGGCCTTATTCGTGAAGAAATGGAATCGCAGGGTAGCTTATATGTTAGTGACGATGCTATTAGCAGCCAATTGGACGGTGCTGGGCATTGTGGGAGCTGCGAAGGCCGTGAACGGTGATTCCCGCCCCATACCGGTAAGCGTGGCTGGCGGCAGCGGGCATGGTGTAGCGGCATGGAGCGACGGCTCCGTGACCGCCTGGGGTTATAACAAGTCAGGTCAAGTAGGTGACGGGACTAGCATTCATCAATTGGTGCCAAAGCAAGTTGCGGGTCTAACTGATATTGTTCAGGTGGCGGCAGGTGACAATTCTTCATATGCCTTGGACAAAAACGGGGATGTGTGGGCCTGGGGCGATAATTACTCGCCTTATATTAACGGGGATCCTTTCCAAAAACGGGGAGGGTTGATGAAGCTGGAAGGACTTAAGGGTGTAGCCAGTTTGGTCATTTCAAACCATGGTTCTGTCGCATTACATAAGGATGGGACTGCAACGATATGGCGTCCGACGTATGATCCGAATGATCATTTAAAGATGACCGTCAAGTACTTCCCTATCAAAGGAGTCACGAATGCAAAAACAATAGTGGTCGCCGGACATGAGGCACTGATTCTCGGTAAAGATGGCAGCGTCGATATGTTAACGGTATATAACAGTTTCTACGATCGATTCCGCCTGGAACGTGAGTTTGGCGAGGTTAAACCGCTGGTTACCTCCTCCATTACCGGAATCGCAGTGGATTGGTATGACGTGTTCCTGCTGCATGAGAATGGGACGGTGCTGCGGTGGAATGTGAATACCAAGCAGCAAGCGCCGATTGCAGTAAAGGGCCTTAAAGAAATCCGAGAGATAAGAACAGGGTCCAACCGTTTATTTATGCTTAAAAACGACGGCACGGTCTGGCAGTGGAATTACAACGACCCGACGGCAAAGCCCTTTCAAGTGAAAGGTCTGACAGGTATAACGGCGTTATGGGGCACCAAGGGATATACAGGTTATGCAACCAATCAGGACGGTAAGGTGCTGGCTTGGGGAGAAGAGAAATATCAGGGCAGCGGCTCTCTTAACGAGAACGATGGGAATCCAGTCTTCGTACAGACTCCTCTGTCCTGGTCGGTAAACGGACAAAAGGTTAGCTTCTACGGATCATCCGCCATTGTGAAAGACAAGCTGTATGTACCGTATAATAGCGTATTTGAAGCGCTCGGGATCAAAGTGAAGCGCGGACAGTCCAATCCGGATCCGAAACACGGAAATCATCGATTTCCAGTTTGGTCTTTCTCTTATGGAGGGAATACCGTATCCATTAAGTCCAGTGATCCTGCAGTTGTATTGGTGAACGGGAAGGTGACGCGAGAAAATGCCAGCATTCCATTCCTGGCTGATTCGAGCATGTTTCCATTGGAGTTGATCACATCAAAGCTTGGCATTCCGTCGTTCTGGAATAAAGCGACAGGCGAAGTGATCCTGGGGAAAACACCATAAGGAAAGATTAATGAAGGCACGCCCATACCGGCGTGTCTTTTGCTATTGTAAGGAAAGGCATGCGGACATCACAACCGTCGGCGAAGATGCCGCATAATCCTTCCGATGATGCCCGCCTACAAACACATGAAGGGTCCCACTTTATCAGTAAGAACAATTTCCTCTAACACTTTTCGCAACAGCTGGGACATGACTCTTCACTTCACCTGTGTGAACATCCGCTTAGTTTCTACAAACGAAGTAATGCCAGCCTCTAGGAAATACTCTCCTTTAGATTTTAGTAACCGTTATTGCTCTTAACGCCTTTGGTCATAACCCAAAATATAAGAGCAAAAGCGCTCACGGAGGCTCCAAGCAAGCAAACTCCATGCCAGCCATACTGTGCATAGATATGGGTCGAAGCAATGGAACCGGCGGCACTTCCGATGGAATAAAAAATCATATACCCGGCAACCATGCGACTGCGCGCTTGTGGGCGAAATACAAATATCATACTTTGATTCGTGACATGCACCGCCTGTACCGCCAAGTCCAGCAGAATAATACCAATGACTAAGGCAAACAGGGACTGTTCCGTGTAGCTGATCGGCAGCCATGACAGCAATAGCAGGGACAATGCAATTCCCGTCGTTCTTTGGCCGTAACCTCGATCGGCTAGCTTACCGGCCTTTGCTGCAGCCAATGCACCCACGACGCCCACGAGACCAAACGCCCCGATGGCAGAGTGCGAAAGGGATAGTGGCGGCGCGCTAAGAGGCAGCACCAATGGTGTCCACAAAATGCTGAAAGCGGTAAAAATCAGCATAGCTAAAACAGCGCGGATTCGTAATAACCGTTCTTGCAGGAACAACATCAGTACCGACTTAAGCAGTTGAGAATAGGGAAGAGTCTTTACCTTACGCTCAACATTGGGCAGCACCTTATATAATGCGTAAACCATGAGCAGCATCAACGCAGCAGAAACCAAATAAACCGAACGCCATCCTGCAAGATCCTTCAAAACTCCTGAAATGGTTCGAGCAAGAAGGATCCCAATCACAATTCCACTGGTTACCACACCTACGGCACGCCCTCGTTCAGCAGGAGCAGCTATGGTCGCCACGAACGCCACAATAGTCTGCGTTACTACGGCAAGCAATCCGACCAAAGCCAATCCTGCAAAGAGCATCGTGCCGGACGAAGCAGTTCCAACGATAACGAGAGCCGCCATGGAGATCGCCATTTGACCGATAATTAATCGACGCTGGTTCAGTAAATCCCCCAGAGGCACCAGCAGCAGCAGTCCCAATGCATAAAAGATCTGTGTGACGGTAATCAGAATTCCAATGATGGAATAGTCCATGTTGAACTCGTTCGACAGCTCATCGAGCAGCGGCTGAGCGAAGTAGATATTGGCAACTGACATACCGCAAGCAATCGCAAACAATAACGTAACGTAACGAGTCAGAGGCATACGATTCCCGGATTCGGCCGTGGTCACCGTCCCCTGTGACGCATTCGCCGCTGCTTCGTCATGGACCGCTTTTTTTGCTATCAATTTTTCCATTTTATGCACCAATCCTATCGAGGTTTTTTATGTACCGATCGGTATGTTAAATCGCCTGATAAATATATCCCATAATAACAATCTATGTCAACGGATTTATTTCAATCGTATGAGTAACATTTGAAAATGTAGTTATAACACTGCAATATACAGGGAATCGGTATTTGACAAAAGCAGCCATATATCATAAAATCAATTATACTGATTGGTAATGAAAAACTGTTTGCTTTCCAGTGTGATCATAAAATTTCTTTAAAATCAAATGTAACGAGAGGTATTTCAATATGGGACGAGTCCGCGAATTTGATGAAGAGAAAGTATTAGATGCCGCGATGCAGTTATTTTGGGAGAAGGGATATGAGGCTACCTCATTAAGCGATTTGACCTCCAGAATGGGTATTCAGCGGCCCAGTATATACTCAGCCTTTGGCGACAAGAAAGAACTGTTCGAAACCGCTCTGCGAAAATACACGATGTCGCATGCTTCCGAGGCGCGAACCAGGCTGCAAAACCATCGAACGGTAAGAGAGGCGTTTCGAGCTCTTTTTGAGAATGTGGTTGATGAGGAATATTCCGTAAGCCGCAGCCGAGGATGCTTTTGCATCAATACGATGGTCGAGCTTGCGCCTCATGATGAGAAATTTGAAATTCTGACAAGGGAGCATCAGATGTACCTGGCGGTCATATTTCAAGAAACCGTTGAACGAGGCATACAATCGGGCGAGCTTGCGAGTGACACAAACGCCAAAGCTTTATCACAAGCGCTCATCGTATCGCTAATTGGGCTGACCGTCATGTTGAAATCCCGTCCGGAGCGCTCATTCGTAAATAATACGATAGAGGTGACTCTTACATTGCTTAGATAAATGGTCATCCTAACAGGAACGTTTAAAGGCGCTATCCCACCAAAAATTCGCGGATGCCTTTTGGGTCGAAAATTGGTAGCCTTCTCCGAAGAATATGCGGCTCGAGAGGGTTACACGAGTCTTCGGTTGGATACCTATGCCAAGAATACCGCTGCACTCAAGCTGTATCAAGGATTAGGTTATGACCTGCGGGGAGAAGTCAACTTCCCGGGCAGAACAGCAAGCTTTCCGGTATTTGAAAAGGTACTTGGATAAACAGACCTTGAAAGTAAGTCTGCTGAGGATCAGCTCGTGTGCTGTTCCGCAGCGGACTTTTGTTGTTTTAAGATAAGTAACGATTTCTTGGTTATGGTGATAGGGCCTGTAGGGATACCCATTTTATCTTCTATTTAGATTTTTTTCAAAATAGGTATTGCAATTCGGTGCAGGGATGAGAGATAATGTATTTAGATGAAATTCTAAATAGAAATATGGGTGATGCACATTGGGGTTTCCGGAAACATTTAAGGCGTTGTCTGATCCGGTGAGACGGGACATCCTCGTTATGCTCAAGCGCGGTAAAATGTCAGCCGGAGAGATCGGCCAGCATTTCGATATGACCGGGGCAACTATTTCGTATCATCTATCGCAGCTGAAGAAGGCCGGGCTGATATTTGAAACGAAATATAAAAATTATATTTACTATGAGATCAACGTGTCCGTTTTCGAAGAAATTATGTTGTGGTTTTCACAATTTAACGGGGGGAAACAAGATGGGGAAAAAGAATAGTTCGATGCTGGTTATAACAACGCTGATCTGTTTGTTGCCGATTATTTTATCAATGACGCTGTATAGCCAATTGCCTGAGCAGGTGGCTGTTCACTGGGACGCGGCGGGCAATCCGGATAATTATGTGTCGAAGGCGATTGCGGCGTTTGTGCTTCCGTTGTTTACGGCAGTTATTAACGTCATTATGCATGTAGCGCTTAACAACGATCCTAAGAAAATGAATGCTGCCCCGGTTTTAAGAACGATGGGTCTATGGCTCATCCCCGCGCTGTCTCTCATTCTCATGCCGATCACGCTGTTCAAGGCCATGGGGGCCGAGCTGCCGATCCAGACGATTGCACCGGCTCTCGTGGGCATGCTTCTCGTGGTCACTGGCAATTATTTGCCGAAGAGCAAACAGAATTATACGGTGGGCATCAAGCTGCCTTGGACGCTGAACAGCCAGGATAATTGGAATAAAACGCATCGTTTTGCAGGGTATCTATGGATGGCAGGCGGAGCTTTCATGATCCTGATGGCGTTTCTGAAGGTGAACCTTGCCGTCGCAGTTGTCCCTGTCATTATACTGATTGCAGCGGCTCCAGCGATATACTCATTCTCTTTGTATAAAAAGGGTGTGTAATAACGGGCGGGTTCTCAACGCATAAACTACACGAACTGCCAACAAGCTGACTCCAGGATCGAATGGGTCAGCTTGTTTATTTTACGGCAAAGCGCGAGTCTATCCGTTCGGGAGACCTCCCCCTAGCAGCTATAGGCACTGCGCCGCATAGGGATGGAGCTCATACTTCACAACATGTTTGCCCTGGGACCCGGTTACCGGAATTAGCAGCCCCTTATCGCAAAGAGAATGAAGGAAGCGAAGGGCGGTCCGATGATTCAGACGCAGATGTGTCTTCACATCGATCGGGCGGAGGGGTCGTGCAAGCATGCATGCAAACCGGATGATTTCGCGTTCTGTTACCGTGGATACACTTGTTGAATGCGGTTCTGCCAGATACCGGTTTATGACCATCCGCAGGAGCGTCATGCACAGCTCCGGGCGGTGAGCCACATCATCGCAAGCAAATGAAATCACCTGATAACCCATGGCGGATAAAAAAGTTTCCCGATTCAGCTCGTTGCAATATTTCTGCCGGTCCATCTTGGTTGTATGTGTGCTAAATGGTTTAACCTCGATGATCAGCCTCAGATGCGGAGTGATGAGGGCGAAGCTGCAATAATAGGATCGTCCGCGCCAATCCAGCACCTCGAATTGTGGATGTAAATCGCGAAAATGACCACGCAGCGGCCACCAGACATTTTGGCAAAACAAGGTTTCGGCCTCACCATGCCCTCGTTCCAGACGACCTCTTCTTTCTCCGGTTCTGTTCCTTAGATGATAATGCATAAATGTCCTATGAGCCTTCTCAAAATCCATCTTACGGTATACCTCCCCATATAAATAAAAAAAGAACGCCCCGGCCTCACTCCAAATAAGGAATGCGCTGGGACGTTCTTCGTCTCTTACCATTTATTATAATCAAAATGTGACCGTTTAACCACAGGATTCTCATGAAAATTACGAGTTCTGCTCGAGCACTGCTTCCCGGGCTCTTTTGCTGCGCAAACGAAACATGATCCGGCGCAGCGCCTTGATGAAATAACCGACCAGAAAAGCCGAAATGACCGTGCCCTCGCGTACGTCTTCAATCGAACCGAAAGCAAACAGCGAGATGACGATGCCGATGGATACCAGGGTCCAGTCGAACATGATCTTAATGTTCCCGAATTCGGCACCGAGCTTTTCAGAGATGACTTTCACGATGCCTTCACCCGGGTTCAGGATCGTATTCGCGATGATTTGAAGATAGATGCCGATCGCCAGAATCATGCAGCCCGTCAGTAACGCCAAAATTTTCATGAAATACACTGTAAAGTTGAGCGAACTTACGATATACGCCCCCATATCCAGAAACAGGCCAAACAGAACACCGACAAACACTTGCAGATATTGCATCTTGGGAAACTGCTTACCGAGCAGGAGGACCTGGATCACCACAAACAGCAGGCATAACAGGATGGTCATCAGTCCCATGGAGAGGGGGAATTTTAAACTCAGCACATACGGTACGCTGGCAATAGGGGAGGTTCCAATATTGGCTTTGGTCACGAGAGCCGTGCCAAGTCCCATTAAGAATAGACCTACAATGAGGATGATATATCGTTTCATAAGCTGCCTTGTCATGGTTGCATTCCTTCTTCGTTATGATATAGATGGATCCGCCGACACTAACATCAAAAAATGATAGCAGCTTTCATTATATCACTAAACAACGACAGCGAAGCAGCTGTATAAAAAATGAAATAAAAAAAGCTGAACTCCATCATCGTGGAATTCAGCTTGGTATGCCTTATTTACCGTACGGATCAATCGTCTGAATGGTACCGTCCTCATGGTAGGTCAGCTCGGTGAACTTGACGCTGCGTTTGTTGTCGGCCCCGCCGGAGAGGGAGCTGTCATGGTAGAAGAGATACCATTTATCCTGAAACTGAACGATGGAGTGATGGGTCGTCCAGCCGATAACAGGTGTTAGAATCGTGCCTTTGAACTCGAAAGGCCCCGTTGGACTTTGACTCGTGCCGTAGACGATTTTGTGTGTTGAGCCGGTAGAATAAGAAAGATAGTAGGTGCCGTTGTATTTATGGACCCAAGGTCCTTCAAAATATCTTCGCTCTTCATCCCCCGCGACAATCGGGTTGCCCTCCTCATCGACGATGGATATTTCTCGCGGCGTCTCCTTGAAAGTAAGCATGTCGTCGCTCAGCTCTGCGACCCGCGGTCCCATGGCAGGCGCGTCTGCGGCAGGTCCTTCCGCATCCGAAATATGCGATCCGGTCTGCCATTGTTCCAGTTGTCCGCCCCAGAGGCCGCCGAAGTAAATATAGGCCCGGTTATCGTCGTCCACGAATACGGCAGGGTCAATGCTGTAACTGCCCGGGATGTAATGAGGCTCCGGCTTAAAGGGGCCGGAAGGGGACGAGCTTGTCGCTACGCCAAGACGGAAAATATCGTCATGATCCCTGGCAGGGAAGTATAAATAGTAAGTATCGTTCTTGAAGGCAGCATCCGGTGCCCACATTTGCTTTTTCGCCCATGGAACATCTTTTACATGAAGGGCTTCGCCATGGTCTACGCATGGAGCATTCACATCATCCAATGATAGAATATGGTAATCTTCCATGTCATACTGGTCGCCGTTATCATTGGAGGTATTCTCGTGGTCCAGATCATGGGATGGATAAATATAAATTTTACCCTCGAATACGTGGGCGGAAGGGTCCGCGGTATAGATATGGGTTACGATCGGTTCATTAGGCTGTACGGGTTTGGTCATCACGTTTCCTCCTTGAATCGTTGCATTGTAAGCGCTTGTATTTATTCTATCAGACGCTTTCCTCCCAAAAAACCTAATAAAATTAGGTTTTTCACCTAAAAATATTAGATCTTTTTAGATTGAGGCTCGGTCGGATATAATCAAGCATAGAAATGACAGGAGGTGCATGATGAGAAAATACTTGTCCATCCTCTCGGATATGGAATCCAAAATCTCGGAAGGACAATACCGTCCCGGGCAGAAGCTGCCTTCCGTACGGAGTGCTGCGCTCACGTACGGATGCAGTGTCAGCACCGTGCTGCGAGCCTACGCCGAGCTTGAGAAACGACATGCGATCTATTCCGTATCCCAGAGCGGATATTATGTGGTCGATCGTCCGAAAGAGGAAGAAGACGCGAGTGTCAGCACCATGATCGATTTCTCTTCGGCCTCTCCGGATGTGAATGTATTCCCGTATCTGGATTTTCAGCATTGCCTGAACAAGGCGATTGATACCTATAAATATGAACTGTTTACCTATGGCGATCCGCAAGGGATGGAGAAACTGCGCCATACCCTGGTCTCCCATTTGGCAGGAGCTCAAGTGTTCACTGCCGCGGAGAGGATCGTGATTACGGCGGGCGCCCAGCAGGCACTTGAGATTTTGACAAAAATGCCGTTTCCCGGCGGACATTCCGCCATTCTGGTCGAACAGCCAAGCTACAATAACTACTTGCAGTTGTTGGAGAGTGAAGGAGTACCCGTTATCGGATTAACCCGCACGGCAGAGGGGATCGACCTGCAGGCTCTGGAGGGGCATTTCCGATCCGGACATATTAAATTTTTCTATACGATGTCAAGATATCATAATCCGCTGGGCACCTCCTATAGTGCAGAGCAGAGGAAGGCCATTGCTAACCTGGCGGCGAAATATAATGTCTACATTGTGGAAGACGATTATATGGCTGATCTCGGCGAGGAGCGGGGATACGATCCCATCTATGCCTACAACCGAACTTCGCATGTCGTGTATTTGAAGAGCTTCTCGAAGATTATTTTCCCTGGATTGCGCCTGGGAGCCGTCGTCCTGCCGGAACATTTGCTCCAAACGTTTAATGCCCACAGTAGTTATGGGGATACGTCGCTGCTGTCCCAAGCGGCGCTCGAAATTTATATCAGCAACGGGATGTACGAGCGGCACAAACAGAAGATTTATAGCCAGTATGAAGTCCGAATGCAATCTCTGAATGCTGCTGTGCAGCGATACGAGGGAACTGGATTGATTGAAGCCGTACCTGGCGATGGCGGAATATATAAGCTGTTTAAGCTGCCGCAGACCGTTAACCTGGAGCGATTGATCAGGCGGCTGCAAGAACGGAACATTCATGTGGTGTCTGGCAAGCTGTTTTATCTGTCCGACTACCTTATACGCGAGAAGTTTATACGTATCAGTATTTCCAGAGCACGGTTGGATCAGATCGAGGAAGGGGTTCGTGCGATAGTCGAAGAAGTAAAGCGGGAGGTTGGAAATAGTTGGTGATGTCATATCGTGGAACGAAGGAGCGAGGCTTACATGGAGAATAAAGACAAAGTGTACAATACCGCGGTTGAAGCTACGCTGGAGGTCATTGGCGGGAAGTGGAAACCGGTCATTCTCTTTCATCTTACCTTCGGTAAAAGACGCAATAGTGAATTTTTAAGCCTGATTCCCAAGATCACGCAAAAAATGCTGACACAGCATCTGCGGGAACTGGAAGAGGAGGGCGTTATATTACGCAAAACGTATAATCAAGTTCCGCCCAAGGTGGAGTATGAATTGACCGAGTATGGCTGGAGCTTAAAGGAAATTCTTCATCTGATGTGCAGATGGGGAGATACGCATATCGAACGGAAGTATGGCGAATCCGCCATGGTGCTGGAGAAGCCGGCATTGGAGGATCCGCATTAAAAGGTATAGTGAATGAAAGAGCCGACTTTGAATCCATAAAGTCGGCTCTTCTATCCTTATGGAATGATTTTACACCGCCGGAGCTCGTCAAAGATGTTCATGAACATGGCCTCTGTATCGACATACTCATGAAATCCGAAGCGGCGGGCCTTCGAACCGTCTGCAAAGAAATCATAATCCCAGGAGAACACAAAATCACCGAACTTCCAGGACGAAACCTCTTGATACGTGTGCTCCGCAAGTCCGTGCTTCTCAACCGTACGATTCCAAACCGGCTCTTTATCCGCCATGACCGTTTCCAGGTTCATCTGCAGGGGTGGCGCGGTTTCCATGTCAAAGTATTTCGCAATCTTCGGCCATAACTCGTTCCAACGGAACAGGTCCCCGTTCGTGATATTAAATGCTTGATTGGCGCATCGTTCTTCGGTTGCTGCCCATACTGTAGCCTTCGCGAGCAGATCGGCATCGGTCATCTCCAGCAGAGTGTGATAGGCCCCGGGCTTACCTGGAAAACGCAGCGGGATGCCGAGCTCTTTCGAAATCGAGGCATAGACGGCAATGACCATCGCCAGATTCATCGGGTTTCCAAGGGCGAAGCCGCTGACAACGGATGGACGCAGGGCTGACCAGGTCCAAGCATTGCCTTGCTGCCGTTCCTCGAGGAAGTTCTGCTGATCGATATTGAATTCTGGCGGCATATGGCTGGCATCCGACTCCCGTGCTGGCGTCTTGAATGGACCGAGATGCGCGCCGTATACCTTGTAGCCCTGCATCAGGCTGACATGCTGCAAATTGGCAGCAATCGGCTCGATAGCTTCCACTACATGGACGAGCATCGCCAGATTCGGTGCAACGAGCTCGGCCCACGTTGGCCGGTCCTGATAGGCAGCATAGAAGATATGCGTCACTTCCGATAATTGACTTAATTTGGCGATCGTATCCTCGCGATCAAGCAGGTCGGCCGATATATAACGAACACGTTTCGTTGATTCCCCGCCTCGGCGCGATACACCAATAATATCCCAATCGGGAAGCGTCGCAAGGTATTCGATGAGGTTGCGGCCGATCACCCCATTGGCTCCTACAACCAAAGCCGTCTTTTGCGAATAATGTGAATGTTGATCCGTATTCATAAATTCATCTCCTAACGACATGTTCTTGATTAATGTCATTTTGCACGTTAGGGTTCGGATTGAGAAGTACGCACTTTGAAGTGACCTAGTTACTTTTTGGTAATGTTTAAGCAATGCCAACCACATAAATCAAAGGGGATACGAAGCTAATGGGTTTCTTTGAACAGGATGACAAAAGAGTTTTGAATGATAAACAAAACTTTGAGGATCGGGCTCAGAAAAATAGTCCCTTCTTGAATTCCAAGAAGGGACTATTGCTTTTTAAACTATTAGTTTTTTCTATGAGAAGATCTGAAATTAAACGTATGGTTTTATTTCTTTTTGATAAAAGTCATATAATTGATTAACGGAAGAACTGGACAAGATATGACTGACCCGTTCAATTTTCTCGCGCTTCCAATCAAACCATCGCATTTCCTTTAACTTTTCAATTTCTTCTTCCGCAAAGCGTTTCCTTATCTCTTTAGCAGGGTTACCGCCTACGATAGTATATGGTGGGACATCTTTTGCAACTACCGAACCGGCCGCTACAATGGCGCCTTCGCCTATGGTCACACCTGGCATAATCATGGCATTCATTCCAATCCAGGCATCACTTTCGATGACTGTATCGCCTTTTGGTAGGTAAGAAGTTTCAATCTGCTCCACAAACGGATATACGGTTATCCATTCAGGATGATGATTGTGATTTCCACCCATTAAAATAACTACACCACTTGCAATGCATACGTAGTTTCCAATAATCAATTTATCTATATGCCAACCATGGTCTTCGATGGGGTTAAACAACCTTCTGGATTTTTCATCTCCCCATAGGTATCTAACGCACCCATCTTCAAAATCATGATGATCGTAATAACCAGAATAGTAAGAGTATTCCCCTACTTGAATCATGGGGTTGGTGACAATATCCTTTAAATACTTAATTTCGGACCAGTGTTCAAACGAATGTTGTTTCATTCTTTTTCTCCTCGCTTCTAAGTAGAATAAATCATGATTTACTCAGAAGCTTAGTGCAATAGCTACATTCTTAAACCTTTTCAAACGACGAACCATCGTCCTCATCCTTTTCCTGTTTGTTGGTGAGATTGTAACAAACGTATTATCTTTTCGTCAAACACGCAGTTTGAATATACAGTGAATTTTTGGCTCATTCATTACGCCTGCTCATTTTCTCACCTCAGATGCATATTGAAACATGCCCTCACCATATACTCTGCTATCAAGCCAATTTAGATGGTTGTTTTTAAGTGTGCCGAAAGGTGGGATATGGTTTGTCGGATCCTTTTGTAGTCAGATCATTAGACGAAATACGTTTTTGGTCACGCATTATGAAAGAACATTCCTTTTTTCTTCGACTCGGATTTAGATGTGAAGATACGCAGTTAATTAATGAGGCTAATCAATTTCATGCAATCTTTGAAGAGATTGAAAGAAGATCACATTCTTTTCAAGCTGATACTGATCCCCAAACAATTCGACAGTTTAATTCAGAAGTTCACAATGCCGCTGTTCACATTTGGGCATTTAAGAGAAAGGTACTTGGGCTCATACTAAGGTGCCAACTTCCTGGGGGTACAAACTTCCCTTTGCTTGTAGATCATGTTAGCCGAGAAGCAAATTACTTTAGAAATCGGTTAGAGGAACTCAATAGCGGGAGACTTGAACCATTACCTGATGCGATTATCGATGAAAATGTCTTTTTCCTAAAAATCATGGCTGACCATGCAAAATTTATAGGTCATCTGCTTGATCCATCCGAGCGAAAATTAGTGGAACAAGCAAGGGAGTTTAGCCAAGATTTTGATACGTTGATGTTTCAAGCCATTGACTTAAGTTCCATGCGTCCACAATCGCAAACCCATCCATTACTAAGTCAATTTGTTGATGAAAACCGCGTTTCAGTCAAATCATTGCGAGATTTTAAGAAGACCGCGCGCGATTTAATTGAGGAGTGTCGAATCAAAAGTATCATTCACCCTTTATTAGCAGATCACGTTTTTCGTGAGGCTGAACGATTCTTATTTATCCTTGACATGTTCGATCGGTCATTGTCTGGCATGAAGGTAAACAAGAAAGAAATCATGCATTAATATAAAGGAGGCGTATTTGATGGAAATACCAATAACCGGTTTTATTGTTCATTCCAATGACTCCGAATCGGAACACTCGCATCAACTGTTTCTTACATCTTGGGATGGAAGACCCGTTAACGTTCATGTTCATCCCTTTGAAGGAGATACCTCCTTTGATGTTGGACATTTCCATCATTACGTGGGTGTAACTGAACCAGCTCCAAGTGGCGTTCCACACGTCCATAATTATCATGCCCAAACATCATTTAACGACCAACACAAGCACATGATTAGAGGAACCACTGGCCCGGCCATTCCCTTGGCAGGCGGCGGGCATTATCATTATTTTGAAGGCTATACCACAGTAGATGGCAGGATTCCACATGCTCATCGATATAGTGGAAACACTGGTAATGAACAAGGATAAAATAACATCAAACGAAGTCAGGAACTTTCATCTTCGTCTTGTTAGGTGAGTGTGCCCGCACTGTAATGGTATTTGGTAGACTTTTTTTACTCAATGAATTCCTTTCAGTCATAAACCGAAGCCGCTCCCTCTCCAGGTGCGGCTTTTTGATGTCCAATGTCTACATGTAATTGATTCAGTTGATCAGGATCTGCCATTTTAGTGACAAGTTCAGAAGATAGCAGAGAAGGGGCAACGCGTTGGCGTGTGTTCCTATGTGTCGTGCATTCATATACGTAAACCAACTCAAATTGGATTGGTTTAGGCGGTGGATAGATCTTGAACAGGGGGTTATAATTATATAAAAAAAAAGGAGGATTCATAGTGGATTTTCTGACATTAGTATCATTTTTAAGTGCTGCAATCTTGTTAACATTGGCACCTGGGCCAGATAATATGTTTGTTTTGGCTCAAAGTATTTCTAAAGGGAAACGTGCTGGTATTTTAGCATCTGCGGGGCTTTGTACAGGCTTAATTGTTCATATTCTTGCAGCAACCTTCGGAATTTCAGCAATTATCTATCAATCTTCAGTAGCCTTTGCAATTGTCAAATATGCAGGAGCGGCTTATCTGTTGTACTTAGCATATAAGGCATTTCGAGAAAAGGATTCGAGTTTTGCACAGACTAATTTAAACACCTCAAAACATGAGTCTTTGTATAAAAAAGGGATTATAATGAATATCCTTAACCCCAAAGTATCACTGTTTTTCCTTGCATTCCTCCCGCAATTTGTAAATTATCAAGCTGGAAATGTATCGTTACAAATGCTTCTATATGGAATGATATTCTTAGTGCAAACGATAATAATTTTCACTTTTGTCAGTATATTTGCTGGTAAACTGGGACATTTCCTGCATAAGAGTCCTACCATCTCCAAAAAGATTAACATTTTGCAAGGCTCGATTTTTGCACTTATTGGATTGAAAATCGCTTTCGCTCAAAAAAATTAAAAACTCTTTTATAGAGGTGACCTGACAAAACAAGAAGGATGTCACGACTGGCTAATTATAAAACGACTTGGCTCGATATTTCGGAAGAGGAACTAAGGATTGCCATGATCCATACGGCCACATCCGGTTATGCGAAGCCGGTGCTTGAGCCTGCGTATAACCTTTCTCTGGCAGAGCCAAAAAAAAAAAGACTTCCGGTTCGTGAGCGTGAGCCGGAAGTCTTTTTTATCCTAAATGATGCTGTTTATTCGTAAATACCAGCTAAATGTAAGAAAGAAACAGGGTGGCGATACCAAAGTAGATGACAAGCGATAGGATATCGTTAATGGTTGTAATTAACGGCCCCGAGGCTACGGCCGGATCGATCTTGAATTTGAACAGAATGAGGGGGATGATGGTACCTGCCATGGTTCCCACGATGAGTGTTGCAATCAACGAGCTTCCGACCACAAACCCCAGATAGAGATTGCCCTGCCAGAAATATGCGATCAAGGATATCAGAATGCCGCATGTGACCCCAATCATCAATCCGACCTTCAGCTCTCTCGCTAATAGCCGGTACACCAGCGATTTCGTCATTTCTTTCGTGGTCAGGCCTCGCACAATAACAGCAAGGGACTGCGTGCCAGTGTTGCCGGTCATTCCTGCAATCATGGGCATGAAGAAGGCTAGCGCCACAACCTGAGCCAGTGTCTCTTCAAATCGGGAAATGATCGTTCCGGAGATCAGACCGATGAATAAGAGCAAGATTAGCCATGGCAATCTTCGAAAGGCGGCAACGGTTGCTTTGGTGTTGAAGTCGATGGATTTGCCCCCAGTGGCATTCATTTTCCGAATGTCCTCGTCGGCTTCCTTGATGACGACGTCGAGAATATCGTCAACCGTAATGATGCCTACAAGCCTGTTATCCTGTTCAACGACGGGGATGGCGACGAGATCGTATTTTTGGATAATCTGGGCGACTTCCTCCTGATCGGCATCCACAGGTACGGACAGAACCCGGCTGTGCATGATATCTACCATATATTCATCCGGCTCGGCCAAAATGAGTCCACGGTAGGACACCACGCCCATCAGCTTTTTGTCTTGGTCAATGACGTACAGATAGTTGATCGTTTCCGAAATGGAGACGTAGGTTTTCAGCTTCTGGACTACCTCTGATACGGTGTAATGCTGGGGAATCCACACATAACGGTTCGTCATGATTCGGCCCGCAGTTTCCGGCGGGTATTTCATCAGGTTCTGGACAAATTGGGATTCCTCGTCCCGCATTCCCTTGAGGAATTCGTCTTTCTGCTCGGGTGACAGCTCGTCAAGCAGAATGGCGAGGTCGTCGTTATCCATCAAGTCCAGGATGATGGCTGTTTTTTCTTTGCCCAGCTTGCCCAAAACCTCGATTTGCTGGTCGTGCTCCATTTCCTGAATCATATCGGCCAGCTGTTCCTCGTTCAGAAATTGCAGAAAGCGGGTTTGGTCTGTATCGCTGAGATGGCTATGTATTCTGGCCAGGTCATAAGGCAGAAATTCATCGATCATTCGCTGAAAGTCATTTGGTGTTTTTGCTTTTAGACTCTCGATAATATCCGGTATCCATTGCTCCAGTGTCCGAGTATTCACGCCTGCAATCCTCCTTTCTGATTCCGTTCTATTATAGCAAAATGTTTACGTATTATAGGGTTCACCATAACGACTTGTTATTAAACAGTCAGGATGCGGCAAGTGAATGAAAATAAGGTTTATGGACGAAAAAAAGAGTCTGCAGCAAGAGTTGCAAACGGTTGCAATTTCAAATAAGATATAGGCGCACAAATCTACGAGTAGGGGTGAGTATATGAAGTACAGACGTCTCGGGAAAACGGATCTGAAAGTATCGGTAGTCGGTGTGGGAACCTGGCAGTTTGGCGGTGATTGGGGGAAGGATTTCAATCAAAAGGAAGTCGATGCCATCTTAACGCATGCGAAGGAACTTGGCATTAATCTGCTCGATACAGCCGAATGTTATGGGCCTCATCATATGTCCGAGAATTTCATCGGCGATTTCTTGTCGCGCGACCGCCGCGAGGATTGGGTCATTGCCTCGAAGTTTGGTCATCGATGGCATGAGCAATGGGAGCACGCTTGGGATGCGAAGCAAATCCGAATTCAACTGGAGGAATCACTTAAAGCGCTTCGTACCGATTACATCGACCTGTATCAATTCCATTCCGGCTCGGATGAAGTGTTCAACAATGATGATATGTGGACGATGCTGGACAAGCAGGTTCAGGCGGGAACCATCCGTAATCTGGGCATTTCCATTGGTAGCAACAAAAATATCTATCAAACTGACAAGGCCGCGGAGGTTAATGCCAAAGCCATTCAGGTCGTGTATAACCGTCTGGACCAAGCTCCGGAGGAAGAGGTTCTTCCTTCATGCATGAAGCAGGATCTTGGCGTATTGGCGCGAGTTCCGCTAGCGAGCGGGTACTTAAGCGGAAAGTATAAGCCGGGGACGGTCTTCAGCGATAATGTGCGCAAGAACCGTGACCAGGACGAGATTAATGCCAAGCTGAAGCTTGTGGAAGAGATTAAGCAGAACGAAGTGCCGGAGGGCGTGAATATGGCCGAGTGGGCGTTGGCCTGGTGCTTGAAGCATCCTGCTGTCAGCTGTGTTATTCCAGGCTGCAAGAGCGTCGAGCAGGTGCAGATGAACGCAAGAGCCGTGGAGCTGGATTTGGTCCAGGACGACCATCCAGGTGCGTGGAGGGAATAAAACGCTTGGATTTCATTTATTATTTTAGCTGATCTTATGACTGCGGCTTTGAATCTAGACATAAATAATATGAAAATCGTAAAAAGCCACTTTGCTAAGTGGTTTTTTTCGTTAGATTGTAATCTTTCAGATCAAGAATTATGAACGAATTGGGAATCGTATTTAGTAATAGGTTATAAGTATGATAGAGTAGTTTTATGGAATGAAGATCGTGGGAGGAACCAGATGAAACCGATTAATAAACTTAGCGTTCAAGATGATTTTGTTGGATTTTACTTGCTGAAAGAATTAAATATGAGACAGACCAACGGCACGCCGCCGAAAGATTATTTTGACATTATTCTCTCGGATGCGAGCGGCCAGATTTCGGCCAAGTACTGGGATGTGACCATTCAGGATAAAGAAACATTCCTGCCGATGCAATTAGTCAAAATCCAGGGAACCGTGCTGAGCTACAGGGATCAGCTTCAAGTCAAAATTAGCCGAATCCGTAAGGCAACAGATGAGGATGGCGTTTCCTTGACCGATTTTGTAAGGGCTGCGCCAATCCGTCCCGTGGATCTGTTACATACGATCAAACTTACGATGAATGAGATTACGGAGCCGCAGGTACGAAGCATCGTGCAATATTGTGTGTCGAAGGTGGAAGAGAAGCTGATGCATTATCCGGCTGCCAAAACCTATCATCATGCTTACTTTGCCGGACTTGCCTATCATATTGTCCGCATGCTGGAGATGGGTGATTTCATCTGCAAGCAGCGGCCGTTTCTGAATCCGGACTTGATCAAGGCCGGCATTATCCTACATGATATCGCAAAGCCGGAAGAGATGATCGCCCAGATGGGCATCGTTACGGACTACAGCAACCAGGGTAAACTGATTGGGCATATCGCCCTGGCATCCAACTGGATCGTGGAAGCGGCCATTCAGAACGACATCGCGCTAGAATCCGAAGTGGTACTGGGATTGCAGCATCTCGTACTGTCCCATCATAACCTGGGAGAGTGGGGGAGCCCGGTTCAGCCGCAAACAGCTGAAGCCGTTGCGCTGCACCATATCGACCTGCTGGACGCCAAGCTGCAGATGGTAGAGGATGCCCTGGATACGACGCTTGAAACGGAGCCGTGGACACCGATGATTCGCGGACTCGATAATAAGGCGATTTATCGGTTAAAGGTATAACAATTGAGGCATCCCCGATCCATAGGATCGTGTAGGATGCCTCTTTATGATGCTTGGAGAAGTTATGATGTTTGGGTCGGTATGGTAAAGCGCACCGTTGCCCCGCGAGGCGGGGTGTTCTCGGCAGAAATATGCCCTCCATGATGCTGAATGAGAAGTTTGGCGATATACAGCCCCAGACCGGAATGCCCTTTTTGTCTGGAGGAAGGATGATTCCCTTGATAAAACTGCTTAAATACCTGCTGCAGATCTTGCTGCTGCCCAAAACCTGCTCCATTATCCGTCACAGCCATCATCACCTCCTGCTCGGTGATTTCGATCCGCCATAGAATCTGTCCGGCTTCTGGGGTATATCGAATGCTGTTCGAAACGAGATTATCCAGAACCTGCATGATGCGATAGGGATCCAGGATGACGGGCTTCTTGTTCATTCGATTATCGTTGATCTCCGTATGGAACGTTATGTTCTTATTGCTGCATAAAGCGGCATATTCCATGGTTTTATCATCCGCTAATTCTTCAATATCCACGGGAAGCGGTTGAAGCCGAAAAGATACCTTTTCAATTTCTGCGATGGTGTTCATATCCTGAAGGAGTTTCGAAGCACGTGTGGTGTTGCGTTTGATGACTTGCAGATATTGCGATTGTTTAGCTCCATAAGACTTCCCATTCATCTGCTCCAAGCCCTCAACATGTCCTTGAATAATCGTAAGCGGTGTCCGAAGGTCGTGAGCGAGAGCCGCAAACATGGTGCTTCTATCCTGCTCCAATCTCCATTCCCGCTCGATGGATTGCTCCAGCTCCTGACGCATGTCCTCAAAAGCATTCGTAAGCTGATTAACTTCCGTTATGGATGATGTCCCCGTCATGGAAAAGTGTAAATTTCGCTCCTTAATCTGTTCGGCTCCTTGGAGAAGCTGCTGCAGCGGAGTGCTGATTTTGCGGCTGAATCGTCTTCCGAATATCAGAGTGAACAAGATGATATACAGAAAAGGCGTCAGAATAAAGGCCAGGGAGCCAAAGGTTATCACGGGATTCAGCGCCGGATTGGCTGCCGTCACCTTCAGGTTATATCCAAGCAGAAGAGCTCCTGCAAGATCTCCGTCACTGGAGACAACCGGAATGTATTTAACGACTTGATTCATGCTGCTGCGCGTCTGGTTCAAGCGTGCCAGTATCTTTTGCCGGCTAAGCGATTCTTTTAGAGCAAGATCACCATATAAGGGTTCGCCGGTAAGGGATACAACCAGGTAGGACATGCCCTGCGAGGGGATCACCTTTTCAAGTTCGGCTTGTCCTTGCGTGCTCATGACAGAATCGCCCCGGTCTACCGCGTACTCCGAAATAACAGGGATCTGAGCTTCGTAATGATTTGCCGGGAGCACGATGTCATGGTTGAACAAGTACCCAAGAAGCATGACGAGCAGTCCCCAGGTTACAAGCGTAGCCAGCAAGCTGCAGGCCAGAATGGAGACGAAATGGCGGGCGAACGTGTTTTTGATGGAACGCTGTTTCATCATTTGGGATCCCACTTGTAGCCGATGCCCCATACGGTTTGAATATAGCTGCGGTCCTTGGCGTGGGCGGCCAGCTTGGCCCGGATTTTCTTGATATGCTCGGTAATGGTAGCGTCGTCCCCCTCAGCGTCAAACCCCCATAACTTCTCGTAAATCTGTTCTCTGGAAAAGACCTGCCCCTGATGCATCGCCAGCAGTTCTACGATCTGATACTCCTTATTCGTAAGAGCGATGTTGTGCCCGCTGCAGGTAACGGCATGTCCCTTGCAATCAATCATCAGGGATTGGAATCGCAGGACGCCTTGTTCTTTTTGCGCGTGAATTCTCTGTTCTCGCCGCAGATGGGCATGGATTCTGGCTTTCAATTCCGCGAGGCTAAAGGGCTTGAGCAGATAATCGTCCCCGCCAGCAGCGAGCCCTCGGATCCGGTCCATTTCACTTTGGCAAGCACTCAAGAACACAATGGGACACTGCGTCCTTTCCCTAAGCTGCTCGCAGACCTCAATGCCGTTCATCTCGGGCATCATCACATCGAGGATGATCAGGGATGGCTGCTGCTCGCTCTGGATTAGCGCCTCCCGTCCACTTCCGGCAGTCAGTACGTGATAGCCTTCAATCTCCAGAGCGTCTTGTATAAAAGAGATGATTTCTTCTTCATCATCCACCAATAGGATCGTTTCGTTTGCCATATTTATTACATCCTCCAAGAAGTCCTAGTCGTAAATTCATCTTGATAGTTTACCTGAGAATTCTAAAGAAAGGATAAAGAAAAGTTCCGCTATTAAACTTATGAAATATTCATACTTCAACGGAGCAGGCGGAATCGTTCTGGAGAAGCGATAGCGGTCGCCTTTGCCCCCGGATTTCAACCATTCTTTAATGGATAAATAGAAAATCTGGGGGCAACAGCGATCGGAAGAATGATCCGCATGCGTAGTGTTGTTTAAGCTACTGTATTTTTAGTTCAATATGTAAATCTTTATCCTTTCTTTATGATTGTACCTTAACCTGAAGGCACAATGATAAGGAGGTACGATGATGGCAACGAATCCACAGCCAAGAATACAGCTCATCGATAGCTTGAGAGGATTTGCACTACTAGGCATCTTTTTAGTGAACATTACGTTTTTTACAACATCGTTACAAACCATTTCCTTCGGGGTCGAATTATGGTCAGGCTGGTACAATGAGATCCTGATGCTGCTGCGCGGAATTGTTATTGACGGCAAATTTATTTTGATTTTCTCTTTCCTGTTTGGTTTTGGCATGGTGTTGTTACAGGAGAGCAGTCAGGCCAAAGGCCGAAGCTTTAACCGCATCTATACTCGCAGGTTGACGGCTTTACTTCTGATCGGTCTGATCCATGGCATCCTGATTTGGTACGGAGACATTCTGACCCACTATGCACTCATGGGTTTTCTGCTGATGCTGTTTCAGCGCTGCAAGCCGAGAACGCTGCTGATCTGGTCACTGTCCCTGCTGCTGCTCGTTCCCGTCCTCCTGACGGGAGCAAGTCTGCTGAGCTCCTCGGCCGGACAGGTTTTTGAGCCGTTGAGCCAGGCGGATGCACATCAGATGGGGATCTATTTCCAAGAGCGGGATGCAGCCATATACGGAGAAGGGACGATGACTCAGATCATCGCTCAGCGGCTGAATGATTACATCGGCTCCATCTTGAATATGGTGGTCTTCTACCCGCAAGTATTAGGGATGTTCCTGATGGGTGCCTACTTCTGCAAGCACCGTATTTTGCATGAGGTCCAGAGGCACCGGATGGGGATCATTAGATTGGTCGTCATTGGCGGGAGCCTGGGTCTTGTCCTTCAACTCATGATGTCGCTAGCGGATGGACTTCCATCCTGGGGCGAGGCGGTAGCCTTATTCGTTGGTGCACCACTCTTGACCCTGGGCTATATCGGCGCGTTTGCACTTTTATACCAGAATACATCGTGGCAGAAGGTATTGAATTTATTTTCTTATCCCGGAAAAATGGCCTTCACCAACTATTTGCTCCAATCGATCCTGTGCGGATTGATCTTTTACAGCTATGGATTGGGGTGGTACGGAACGATCGAACCGATCTGGCAGATGGTGATGGTTGTCGTCATTTTTGCTCTGCAAGCGATCTTCAGCAGAGTCTGGTTGAATCGGCTCCCGATAGGACCATTCGAATACATCTGGCGCCTGTTTACGTATTGGGGAAATCCGGTAAAACAGGGGCAGAAGGTGAATGTTCGTCTCTGACATGAAGCCCGCTTATATAAAACTTCACTGCATCAAAGCACCCAAGCTTTAAATAAAACTCTTGCAATTTCAATCCGGGGTGTATTACAATGCTTCTTAATTAACGAACACGATATGTTATAACAAGCGATGATGGAAAGAGTAAGCGAAAGAACGTTCCTGACAGGAAAGGGCTGCCACCGACTGAGAGCGCCCGGGCGAAGGTTCTCCGCTGAAGTTCATTCCGGAGCTGGTATGCTGATAATCTGCATGTTCTGTGCGGATGGTAGGTTTACCCGTAACCCTTGCGTTAAGAGGTTCAAGTGAGATGTGTTTGCTTTTATCGGCATGTCTAATAAGGGTGGTACCACGACTCCTCGTCCCTTTCCGGGCGGGGGGTCTTTTTGTTTTTATAAACTAGAAAAATAGGTGAGGGAGAGATTTCAGATGAGTCAAGGACGTTTGGAACAATTAAGATCGGAGCTCGATGCCGTTAATCTTCAGCTGCTGGAGCTGTTGTCGGAGCGAGCACGAATCGCCCAGGAGATCGGTCAGGAGAAGCAAAAGCAGGGAGTGCCTGATTTTGACCCGGTACGTGAGAAAAAAATGTTGGACACTCTGGTGGAGCATAACCAAGGTCCTTTCGATAATGAAACAGTGCGTCATTTATTTAAACAAATTTTCCAGGCATCCTTGAAGCTGCAGCAAGTCGATCATAAGAAGCATTTGCTGGTGAGCCGGAAGAAGAAGCAGGAGGATACGCTGATTCAGCTGGGCAGCACCATCATTGGCGGCGGCACGCCGGTAATGATCGCAGGACCATGCTCCGTTGAAAGTTATGAGCAAGTACGCCAGGTTGCGGCTGCCCTTAAGGAAGCGGGCATGACCGTCATGCGTGGCGGCGCGTTCAAACCGAGAACATCGCCTTACGATTTTCAGGGCTTGGGTATTGAAGGCCTAAAAATTTTGAAGGAAGTGGCGTCCGAGTTCGGCCTGAAGACGATCAGCGAAATCGTGGATCCTGCGCATATCGAGCTTGCGTGCGAATACATTGACGTCATTCAGATCGGTGCGCGGAACATGCAGAATTTTGAGCTGTTAAAAGCGGCGGGGGATGTTCAGACTCCGGTGCTGTTGAAACGCGGTCTTGCAGCTACGATCGATGAGTTCGTGCACGCTGCGGAATACATCGTGTCCCGCGGCAATACGCAGGTGATGCTGATTGAACGCGGTATTCGGACGTATGAGAAGGCGACGAGAAACACCTTGGACATTTCGGCGGTGCCGATTCTGAAACAAGAAACACATCTTCCGGTACTGGTGGACGTGACCCATTCCACAGGCCGTAAGGACATCCTGGCCCCTTGTGCCAGAGCGGCTCTTGCTGCAGGTGCAGACGGCGTGATGGTAGAGGTTCATCCCGATCCGGCTACGGCATTGTCCGATGCGGCGCAGCAGCTGAATATTCCGGAATTCCATGATTTCCTGGCGAATGTGAAGAAGTCCGGATTGCTGTAACCCATGCGTTCTTTTGCTTTTGGAAGATAAAGGGTTGACAAAACGCTTCTCTTTCCTTAAGATAGTTATCAAAATTCATATCGAAATGTTTTGATTAGAAATAGTAAAAGCGTAATGACTTTTCAGAGAGCCGTTGGCAGGTGTGAAACGGTAATGTCGTTCCCTTTGAACTCGTCTATGAACAGCTGCCTGATCATGTAGGGTTAGCCGGAGTTCCACCGTTATAGGGATAGATGGTGATGGCCATCGAAGAAGATCATTTTGCATAAAAATGAATTAGAGTGGTACCGCGGGTTCAACCCCGCCTCTATACGTAGAGGCGGGGTTTTTTGTTGGTTAAATTCCGGGTTTAACCAACCCCGCTTGATATAAATGAAGGAAAATGAACGATCGATTATCGAGGAGGAATATCAAATGGAACGCAACATTATCGTATTGGACACAACCTTGCGCGACGGAGAGCAGGTTCCGGGCGCCAAACTGAACGTACAGCAAAAGATCGAGTTTGCACAGCAGCTAAAGCGGCTGAATGTCGATATTATCGAGGCGGGTTTTCCCGCGTCTTCGGCAGGGGATTTCCAAGCGGTTCAGGAAATCGCCCGAACCGTAGGCGATAGCGTCTCCATTACCGCACTTGCACGTGCGGTGAAGGGCGATATCGACGCCGTATATGAAAGCATTAAGCTCGCGCAAAATCCGCTGATTCATATCGTGCTCGGCACCTCGAATATTCATGTGGAGAAGAAATTCAACCGCTCCAAGGATGCGGTGCTCCAGATGGGTGTTGATGCGGTGAAGTACGCCAAAACGCTGCTGCCTCATGTCCAGTATTCGACCGAGGATGCATCCAGGTCCGACTTCGAATATCTGTGGACAACGATCGAGGCCGTGGTAAAGGCCGGTGCCACGATGATTAACGTTCCGGATACGGTCGGTTATGCCGTTCCGGACGAATTCGGCGAATTGATCCGCAAAATCAACGAGCGCCTGAAGAATCTGAACGATCAGGTTATCCTCAGCGTTCACTGCCATAACGATCTCGGGCTTGCTACGGCAAATACGCTCAGTGCCGTGCGGAACGGTGCGCAGAAAGTGGAATGCACGATCAATGGTTTAGGGGAGCGCGCAGGCAATACGTCGCTTGAAGAAGTGGTCATGGGACTCAAAGTCCGGGAGAATCATTTTAAGGCCTCCACCAATATCCGGCTCAAGGAGCTGATTAGAACCTCCAGGCTGCTGACGCATTTGACGGGCCTGGATGTGCAGGTGAATAAGGCGATTACGGGTGAGAATGCCTTCGCGCACTCTTCCGGCATCCATCAGGATGGATTGCTTAAGGATAAACAGGTTTACGAAATTATGTCGCCGGAGGAAGTTGGCGCTGACAGCATGGAGCTGATCCTGACAGCGCGGTCCGGAAGACATGCGTTCAAGAATGCGGTGGAGAAGCTTGGTTTCGAGACAGGCGAAGGCGAAGATTTTGAAGCGCTGTTTGAGAAATTCCTGCAGCTTGCCGATGCTAAGAAGGAAGTATATGATCATGACGTTTTTTATCTGGTGACCCAGCATCGTACCCATGAAGAAGTCAGCAGTCATCTGTATGAGCTGGATTCGTTCCAGGTCGTGACCAATGATCTGTATCCGACGGCAACCGTGAAGCTGAGAAAAGGCAGCGAGACGTTCAGGGACAGCATGGTGGGGGATGGCCCGATTGATGCGCTGTACAGCGCCATGAAAGCTTTGGTCGGTTTGGACGTACAGTTAAAGGATTACAAAATCAACAGTCTGTCCAGAGGAAAAGAAGCCATCGGCCGGGTAAACATTCGAATCGAATATCAGGGCAAAATCTATTCCGGGCGCGCAATGGATACGGATATTATTAAGGCGAGCGCGTTGGCTTTTCTTAACGGAATTAATGCGGTATTGCTTGATACCAGCCACGATACGCAGGTGCAAGAGCCGGCGAGAGAATTATAATTAATGCCGTCATTGAGATCGTTGATGGTTGGTTTGATGAGCTAAGGAAGCTCGGTACGTTCACTAATGAGCAAGCCATTAAGGCAACGTAAAGCTGTTGCGGAGCTAAATACCCCACGCTATCTCTCATGTAGAAGTGGGGTATTTTGGCTGTCGTAAAGGACAATTCTGTGGAATGAACAACATTTATTGACCGACCGTTACAAAATATATATAATGAGCTGGAAGCCTTAGGAAAGGAGCAGCCAACACCATGCGCAAGGGTATGGAGGGCATGGTGTTGCAACGACGAAATGGTACGTTACGAAATGTAGTAATTTAGAGAGGCGTGTTTTTTTGAATATTTTTGTACTGAATAGTAAAGAAGTTGATTTTATGTGAAGAAAGTGTAATCCAGCTATAGTGCGGTTTAAAGTGTGGTTGGACTTATTGCGCTTATTTTTGTACTGAAAGTTACAAAACTATTGAATAATTATGATAGGAGCTGTTCCCATTGCCTTTTTCCATTTATGTATTAGGCCTAATGATCTTCTCAATGACCACCTCCGAATTTATGGTGGCTGGCATTATGCCTTCGCTTGCAGCGGAATTCAACGTTTCGATTGCCGCCATCGGGTATCTCATTACCGCATATGCAGTCGGGATGATCGTAGGAGGGCCGTTGCTGACGATAGGGCTGTTGAAAGTGAGGCCCAAACAAGCCTTCATGACCGTGTCCGTTATCTTCCTAATGGGACAGACTTTAGGCGCCATAGCCCCGAATTACGAAGTCATGATGGCGGCGCGGATCATTACAGGGCTTTCCTCCGCTGCCGCGTTCGGTGTATCGCTCGCTATCTCCTTCAGCCTTGTTGATCCGGAGTCGCGGGGACGCGCAAGCTCTATCGTAATCGGCGGATTGATGGTTGCTACCGCAATCGGAGTTCCGCTGGCGATGTGGATCGAGCAGCTGCTGGGCTGGCGTGCCAGCTTCTGGGCCGTGGTTGTCCTGCTGCTTGTTTCAGGACTGGTAGGCCTGTTTACGATTCCATCCCTGCCGAAGCCGGAGAAGGCTGGCATCCGGCAAGAGCTGGCTGCCTTTAAGAATCGCCGGCTGTGGGCTGCTTATGCTACAAGCATGCTGATTATAGGCGCAACCTTTGCCGCATTCAGTTATTTCTCGCCAATCTTAACCGAGCTTGCTGGATTCAGTGTTTCGTCGGTTCCAATCCTGCTGGGCGTATACGGCGTGGCCACGGTGTTTGGCAATGTGGTTACCGGCAGGCTGGCGGATCATTATATGATGCCGATTCTCACGATAGGGCTGATTACCTTAGCCGCTGCCTTGATGGTATTTGGACTGTTCGTTCACAGTCCGGTCGTTGCCATGATCGCTGTTGTGCTTGTTGGTCTGGTGGGTGTGCCAATGAACCCGGCGATGGCTACCCGGGTGATAAGGGTCGCCGATACGGGGTCACTTGTAACGACTGTTCATGGTTCTGTTATCAGCTTGGGGGTTGTTGTCGGCTCCTCTACGGGTGGAATGACCATAGATGCCGGTTTTGGCTTGGCATCGCCTCTGTGGGTTGGTGCGCTCTTGGCTGTCGTGGGCTTGCTTTCCTTGCTGCCTGGCATTAGAGGCAAGGAGAGAAAAACGGCGATTGCCAAATCTTCCTGAACGAAAGAACCGACTCGTATTCTGGAGGAGTCGGTTCTTTTTTTGCTAAACATTCAAGCATCATCTCTTTTATAGTACATTAGGAAATAAGATCTCAGCATCAGGGAATGAATGTTAGTATTAAGAAATTGAAATGTAAGAACAACAGGGGACCTTTCGATTGATATTTGACAGGAGGTGCTTCATTGATGGTCGATTTTGAGTGGTACAGAAGCTTTTGCACGATTTATAAGCATAATTCCGTTTCCGAAGCGGCGAAGACCCGGATCATGACCCAGCCGGCGATGAGTCAGCATCTCGCTGCCTTGGAAGCCGAGGTGGGAGAAGCGCTGTTTATTCGCACGACCCGAAAAATGGTGCCAACCGAACGAGGCAAGGAGCTGTACTCGCAATTGGCTCCTCTGATCGAGTCACTTGAAGAAACGACGATGCAATTTAAATCGGCTTCGCTTCCCTCGCTTACGGTCATTAAGATCGGAGCGGCGCATGAATTTTTTAGTGAGAAAATCCTGCCCCAGCTTGAAACGTTCAGCACATGTACGCTCTCCCATTTTGGGACCGCGGATGAGCTGCTGGAGCTATTAAAAGAAGATAAGCTCGATATTGTCATTACGTCCAAGAAGTATCAAACACCGGGAATCGAGTATGTGAAGTTTATGGAAGAAGAATTTGTTATCGTTGCTCCCGGGGATTACGACGTACCTGTATTTACGGGGGTTCAGCAGAAGGAGCGGTGGCTATCCTCCCAGAGCTGGATCAGCTATGGCTTGGAATTGCCCATCATACGAAGGATTTGGCGAGAGCACTTTAAGAAGAGGCCATTAATTAGACCGAAGCATATCATTCCGAATTTACATATGATTTTGAGGGCGGTTGAGCAAAGTATGGGGTTAAGCGTTGTGGCGACCTATCTGTTAGGCGATTCGGCAGACAAGGGTAAATCGAAAGTCATATGCGAAGAATGCAAAGTGACCAATGAGTTGTTTTTTGCTTATCAAGCCAAACATAAGCATCTGCCTCAAATTCAAGAAGTCATCTCCACAATTCGGGATTATATATAATAATATTTATAAATACGCGATAATTTCATGATTTGTTTTATAGATAGGGCTGCCGTTAGAATGAGAGGGCAACCTAAAGTCTGAAAACAGGAGGAGTTCACAACATGAAAGTCTTTGTTACAGGTGCTACCGGTTATATAGGAGGCTCCGTTGCGAAAGTTCTGCTTGATGCAGGTCATACGGTGTACGGCTTGGTACGCAATCGAGATAAAATAGATGCTCTTCAGGGGCTGGGCATAACGCCCGTACTCGGGACATTGGAGGATACGGAGACGCTAACCCAATACGCGCAAATGAGCGATGCGGTTATTCACACGGCGGACTCGGATCATCGTCTGGCGGTGGAAACATTCATTGAAGCTTTACGCGGCAGCGGAAAACCATTCCTGCATACGTCGGGCTCCAGTGTCGTCGGCGATGACGCCAGGGGAGATTCCGTCAGTGAACGGATTTACGATGAAGAGACGCCATTCACGCCGATGGATATCCGGGAAGAACGCGTGGCGATCAATAACCGTGTGCGTAGAGCCGGAATCGACGACGGGGTCCGAAGCGTCGTGATCGTGCCTTCCATGATATATGGGGACGCGCTTGGTTTGCCTACAGAGAGCGATCAATTGCCGCAGATTATTCGGAAGTCGCGTGAAATGGCAGCCGGCATTCATGTGGGCAGAGGGGTCAACCGTTGGTCCAACGTCCATATCAAGGATTTGGCACGGCTGTACCTGCTGGCTCTTACGAAAGCGCCGTCCGCTTCCTATTTTTTTGCGGAGAATGGCGAGGAATCCTATGGGGATATCGCAAGATCCGTCAGCAAGGCTCTTGGTTTCGGCGGAAAAACGATGTCTTGGCCGGCTGAGGATGCGATGGCTGAGCTTGGAGACTGGGCGAGGTTCGCGATTGCCTCGAACAGCCGCGTGCGTGCCGTTCACGCCCGGAATTTACTCGGCTGGCAGCCTGCGGAAGAACCGCTGCTGAACTGGATTCATGATCATGTAAAATAAGCTTTGCAAATCAAAACGGCAGAAATGCCGTTTTTTTGTGCGTTTGACGAGGTGTTTCCATGAAACGGTTATCGGCATCCCGGTCTGCTTACGCCACCAGCATAGGAAAACACATGCGATCAGAAGAAAGTACATGTTAATATTCGGGAGTTGGATGTTATTATGAAAGCGCTTTATGTTTTGAGGTGATACGCCAAGGGGGAAAGGGATATCCGGTTCACAAGGAGATGAGCAGCTCGAAATTCGAGTAGTTATCAGAAGTGCAAAGGTAAAAAAATTGTAAGAAATATGGAAGGAAGCGATATGAATGAGAAGAAAATGGAGTTTGGTTTTGATGAGCGCGCTAATCACCTTAACGGCGGTCGGCTGTAATGGTGCCAAGGAAGCAGGTGGCGGAACCTCCGGTTCTTCGGGCGCTGCCGCTGACGGCAAGCTGTCCTTCACGATGTCCATGGCAACCAGCGGAAACAAACATGTCGAGCGTTCGAAGGATGTAAATGAAGAGAGATGGGTGAAGGAGCTTGAGAAGCTGACCAATACGGATATTGAGCTGACCATGCTTCCACTGAAGGACTTCGATAGCAAAATGACTTTAATGTTTGCCTCTAATGATATTCCGGATGTCGTACAGAACGTGGGAGGGGCTACAAGCAAGGGGATGTCCGGTTCCGTAGAAGCAGGCGTATTTATGCCGCTTGACGACTTGCTGAAGGAGCATGCTCCGAATTTGATGAAGAGTGTGCCGAAGGAAGCCTGGCAGGAGACAAGCTATGACGGCAAAATTTATGGAATACCGGCATGGCTGTCCAACCCGTCCCGGAGAGGGCTGTATATCCGGACCGATCTGCTGGAAAAGACAGGGCTCCCGGCGCCAAAAACGGTGGATGAATTTTTGGACGTAATGCGTGAGATGAAGAAGGAAGGCGTTGAGTTCCCGTATCAAATGCGGGAGAACTTTAAATATGCCGACACGATTCTGGGGGCGTTCGATGTGCTGCCATCCCAGTACGAACTGCAGAACGGGGAGGTTGTTCCCAAGTTCTTTGACGTGGAAAATATGACGAAGGCACTGGAGACCTATAAGACCATGTACGATGAAGGTTTGATTCCCAAAGATTTTGCGACCCTGACCTCCAGTGACTATGGCAAAAACATTGAGAGCGGTAAATCCGGCATGTGGTCCGCCAACGCCCAGCTTTTGGCAGGCTTCCGCGGCAAGCTGAAAAATGCCGTACCAGACGCCAAGGTTGATATCATTGCATCGCCGCGCGGTCCGGAGAACACCGGAGGCCATCTTCTGTATTCAAGCATTAATACGTCTTACTATATTAATAGCAAGGTCTCAGAGGAGAAGGCCATCGGCATTATCAAGTTTTTTGACTGGATGCTGACGCCGGAGGCGGAGACATATTTCTCGTTCGGGATTGAAGGTGAAACTTACACCCGGGAGAACGGCGCAATCAAGTTCACGCCTCCATCCACGCCTGAAGCCATGGATGAAGACGGTTTCCGCAGCATGTTCTGGTTCGTCCACGATATGGTGTACAACAAGGCAAAGGAAGAGTTGACCGAGGACGGGCAGGACATGATCAAGTTCATGGATACGGTGGTCTTCAAGGAAGGGCTGGGGTCGATCCGCTTCTCCCCGGCATTGGACGCGTATTCCAAATATCCGGATACCGCACCGCAAGGCGATGACGTGGGGCCGAAGCTGGTTCTCGATCATATGATCAAGATGATTTATGGCAGAGAGCCGATCTCGGATTGGCCGAAAGTGATTGAGGAATATAAGAAGAAGGGTGGCCTTGAGATTATTAAGGAAGCCACAGACCGCTACAACGAGGGGAAGGGCGTTGTCATCTCGGAAAACCGGAAATAACTAACCGATTCATGAAGAGAAGGAGATGTTCACATGAGCTTGCATGATATGAGCGGCAAACAAGCTGTATTCTTCGAGCAAATCATGGGGTTGCCGGTCTTCGATACCCATACCCATCTTATCGGTGACCGGCTTGGCGCAAGGGACTTTTGGGAGATCGCCCATTACTTCTGGTTCTACCGAGAGCTGCAAGCCGGTGGCTACCCGGATGAAGCGGATAAATTGCCGGAGGCGGAGCGAATTGCTGCTTTTCTAAAAGCCTATCAATCAACGAGAAGCACGCTGATGAACTGGGTATTCACCTCCATTATGCGTGAATTATACGGAGTCATCATCAAGGATGAACATTCGGTGCGGGAAGCTATGGCTCGCGTACGGCAAGCGTCCGCCGAAGAGGGCTGGGCACAACAAACGGCAGACCGGATGAACATCCGCCGGTTTGTCGTGAATCATCCCGAACATGCAACGTTTCAAGGCATGCGGGATGATGCCGTATTGATCCCCCGGATTGACGGGGTGCTGGGTCCATGGGTTGACCGCATGGTGCATTCTAATGATCCGGCCAGGACTTTTCTGGATGTGAGAGGCGAGATTGACCTGCTGCTCGGCGGATTTCGCGAAGCTGGCCTCCCGGGCATCATGACAACGCTGCCGCGGTATGAATCGAGTTCGCATATCCGTAAGGAGATTGGGCCCGCAAGCGGGCGTGACGACATTCTGATGGAGCTGCTGCATGTCATATGTGGTGCTGCGGAGCGGAACGGCCTGCTCGTACAGCTGTTTCTGGGAGTAGAGAGGTCGTGGTGCGGTACGGCGTTCCCGGCCAACGATACAGAGCGGATTCTCAAGCTGACTGCTTTGTTTGAGTCGTATCGTTGTGAATTTGAGCTTGTGCTTGCATCGGAGCTCAACAATCTTGATGCGGTGCAGGCAGCCTGGAATTTCCCGAACGTTCATGTCGGCGGCATGTGGTGGTTCAACTTCCGGGCAAGCACCTACCGGGACAGCATGCAGTACCGTCTGGAGGCACTCCCGGCAAGCAAGAGCTCGATTATCGTCTCCGATGCCCGCTGTATGGAATGGAGTTACGGCAAGAATTTGCTTGTGAAGAAGCTGGTTGCCGAGTTTCTGTGGGAGCGGGTCCTATCTGGCTGGATCGACGAGGAGACGGCGCTGCATACGGCAAATGGATGGTTCTACGCGAGTGCCATGAGACGCTATGGCATTCGTTCGGGAGGTATTTGAGGGAAATAGGTTGACACATCGATAATTCTCGATATAATGATACGTATGAAACCAATCGAAGTTTTTAAAGCGTTGTCGAATGAATCGCGGCTTGAAATATTGCAGTGGCTCAAGGAACCGGAACAACATTTTACACCCCACGAAGGGATTGATATGAGGAAAGTCGGGGTATGCGTAAGCCAGGTGACCGAGAAACTGAATATGACGCAGTCCACCGCATCGCAATATTTATCGATTCTGCATCGGGCAGGTTTGATCAAGACGGAGCGGCTTGGAAAATTCACGTATTATAAGCGGGATGAAGAAGTTATCCAAGAAATCGGAGAGTATTTGAAGCAGGAGATATAACGCAGGTACTGAATGATTCCTTAAGAAATAAGGAATATTCAGTCTTGCTCCGTACTATATATCTATATATTGCGATATGTCTTTTTATTGGTTTAACATATCGACAATTCACGATATATAAATTTAAGATAAAGGTGGAATTTGCAATTATGACAGGTGCTTGGAAGATTTATTTTTTGGCTATCGTTAGTTTTTTAGTGGGAACATCGGAGTATATTATATCGGGAGTTTTGGATAAAATTGCGGATTCGTTAGGAATTACGATAACCGCTGCTGGCCAGCTGATCACGATTTTCTCTTTGGTATATGCGATCTTGACCCCTATTCTTATGGCGCTGACCGCTAGAGTAGAGAGACGGAAGCTGTTGGTTTATTCATTGGGTATTTTTGTGATCGCGAATCTATTGTCATTTGCCCTTCCGGGGTATATTCCGTTTGTGATTGCGCGCGTTATTATGGCGATGGGGGCAGGGATGGTAGTTGTAACGGCGCTCGGGATTGCCGCCAAAATCGCACCGCCGGGTAAACAGGCGAGTTCAATCGCTACGGTTGTCATGGGCTTCACAGCTTCCCTGATCATTGGCGTCCCCCTCGGTCGTGTCGTAGCTGCTGTTTTTGGGTGGAAATCCGTATTTGGTTTCATAGCCATTCTAGGAGTTGTTTCCATGATCGTGCTGCATAAGGCGATTCCAAAAACAAAAGGAGATGCTCCCGTGCCGCTGCTCCAGCAATTTGCGCTGCTCAAAAAGACTAAAGTCGCACTCGGTTTGGCGATCACGTTCTTCTGGCTGGGCGGGTACTCCATTGCCTATACGTACCTGTCTCCTTACCTTCTTCAAGTCAGCGGCCTGAACGAAGGTCTGATTAGTGCAGCACTGTTTGCCTTTGGCATTGCCAGCCTTATCGGCTCCAAGTTCGGCGGATTCAGTACGGATCGATGGGGAGTGCCGCTTACATTAACCGGTGGCATGCTTCTGCATATTCTCGCGCTAATCGTTCTGACCTTTACCCAAGCAGCCGTATCTGTCATCTTCGTGTTTGCGATTCTTGTGATATGGTCGTTATCCGCCTGGTCTTCGGGTCCGACGCAGCAGTATAACCTCGTCCAGTTGGAGCCGAATTCATCCGGGGTTATGCTAGGCCTGAACCAGTCCGTGATGCAGCTCGCCATGGCTGCGGGCGCAGGCATCGGAGGGGTTGCCGTGGAGCAATGGTCCTTATCGTCCATCACCTGGATCGGTGCCGGGGGCGTTGCCATAGCCATGGTAGTGTCGTTTGTACTTTTCCGATTAGGAAAGCGGGAGAGCACCGAGCGCGTGCCATTGGGAGCTTAATGTGAGTAACCGCTGGTGACAGCTATGCTGTAACGGCGCCTGATATGCAGCATCTTCAAACAAGGTCGGAAAACGAAAGAATCTGTAAGACATAACCCCCTTCTCCAGCGAAAAAACGGACATCAATTTGACGCCCCAAAATGAGAAAGTTTATGCTATGATCAATGGATGGCGGAAAATTTGGTTCCAAATTTTGCGGAGGAGGAGATGCGATTGGCTAAGCTTAAAGATATCGCCGAACGGGTCGGGGTATCCATATCTACGGTTTCGCGGGCCATCAGCAATGATGCAAGCCGTCCGGTCAGCGAGGATACCAAGCAGAAAATCAGGCAAGCTGCGCTTGATCTTGGATATAAACTACCTGAGCCATCCAAAAGTGTACATGATAACGGCACGGCCGATAAGCGGGTTGTCTGTGTCGTGCCCCAAAACCTGATGGACGACCACCCGTATTTCTCAACGGTTCTTGCCGGTTTCCATAAAAAAATGGAGGAACTCGGACAGCCCCCGGCGATCGTTCGTACATGCGAGGAAATCGGCGATGCGGACAAAATAAGCCTTATGCTTAGGGAGACAGGAGCCCAGGGGATTGTAGCCGTCAGCTGGTACGACAAGGAGTTGTTTGAACTGATACAGCAGGCCGGGGTTGCCATCATGGGTGTGAGTTTGAATGATGAGCGGCTGACCGTGCCCGTTGTAGACTGTGACCGGATTTTATCAGCGAGGGCAGCCGTACGCCACCTGATTGACCAGGGGCACACGCGAATCGCTTATATCGGGGGGCCTGCGTATTCCAAGCAGATGGAGAGCGAAGAACGGTATGTCGGATATAAATTCGCTATGCTGGAAGCCAAACTGGAAGTGCGCGAGGAGTGGCTGATGAATACGGGATGGAATGTGGATCGGAGCTTCAGCAAGATGTCCGAGCTATTGGGAGGGCTTCCCAAAGAGTTATGGCCAACTGCTGTTTTTTGTGCCAGCGACATGCTTGCCATTCCAGCCATGCGTGCCGTTGTCGAGAATCAAGGTCGCATACCGGAAGATATCGCAATCGTGGGGATGGATAACATTGATGTAGCCCAATATACAACGCCTCCGTTAACCTCGGTTTCCGTGCCCAAATACGAGATCGGCAGGGTGGCTGCCAAATCCATCGTGGATTATTTGGACGGACATTTCAAGGTGGCAACCAAAATATTACTGCCATGCTCATTGATTGTTCGGGAGTCCTCAAGTTTCACAAGAGAGTGAAATTAACTGATTCAATATGTATGATTAGATAACATGAAAAGATAAAAAAGATCATTGAACAGCTGTCGGCTTGAAATCCGACAGCTGTTTTTTTGCAGGTTTTACCTAAATTTTGAAGTTTTTGCGCCAAAAAAGTCCAAAAAGTGTTTGACAATGCCATATTGCTATATTATTATGAGTGAAAATCAATGATATGTTTGGAATAGAATTTCTGATTTTGGAATTCGGAATAAACGACACTTCGCACATTTCCACTTTGTTTTTGTTTGCGCTTTCATTCCTTTTATATAAATGGATTATAAGAATAAATCAATTCCCCTTATTAATGTATTAGGCCCTGCGCTTGCTCAGCGTTATGCCTTTCATATACCAATACATATCCAAATAAAATCCTGAATTAACCAAATTAATGTCCAAAACAAATCCAAGAAATGAAATAACACCTGACTTGTTCGGGTTTTATTTATAAAAAATATTGCGTTACTATATCTAACATATAGTGCGCTCCAAAACCATATTGGCTAACGGATAGCTTGAGGTGGAGGTAGCTTAGTCATATGACGGATTGCAGAGAAAAGGAGGGAAATCATAAACGAGTACTTTCCAAGCTCCATTCATGTGAATTGGAACTGATCCGCTGAATGAGCGGATATCCCAATGCTTTAATGGCATGTGAAGATCGCTTTGCTAGTGTTACGAGGTTAACCCAATCCATACATACGAGGTGATGCTCATTGGCTAATACGACCCTGCAGCCCGCAGCAACCGCGGTACCTGAAACGAAACGTAAGCGCTTACTGTGGAATCGTGTTTTACGTAATTGGCAGCTTTATGCCCTGATTTCACCGGTCATCGCCTATTACATCCTGTTCCAGTATGTTCCGATGTACGGCATCCAGATCGCCTTTAAGGATTTTATAGCAACGAAAGGGATATGGGGCAGTCCGTGGGTCGGCTTTGAGCACTTCGATCGCTTTTTCAACAGTTATTATTTCTGGCGCCTGATTAAGAACACGCTGGGCATCGGTTTATACAGCCTTGCTGTCGGTTTTCCGATCCCGATTATTCTGGCTTTGCTCATGAACGAGGTTCGGGCTGAACGTTTCAAGAAATTCGTGCAGACCATCACGTATGCTCCTCACTTTCTGTCTACCGTGGTCGTTGTCGGGATGATGATGATTTTCCTGTCGCCCCGCTACGGCATCATCAATCATTTTATTGAAATGTTTGGCGGTCAGCCGATCAATTTCATGACGGAGCCCTCCTGGTTCAAATCTCTGTACGTTCTGTCGGATGTATGGCAGACCATGGGCTGGAGCTCCATTATCTATTTGGCAGCCCTTGCCGGCATAGACAACCAACTGCACGAAGCTGCGCGTGTCGATGGTGCGACCAGGCTTCAGCGCATATGGCATATTAACATCCCAGGCATTATGCCAACGATCATCATCCTCTTGATCCTGAACATGGGCAGCATTATGGGGATCGGGTTTGAGAAGGTGCTCCTGATGCAAAACAACCTGAATATGGAGAGCTCCGACATTATTGCCACCTATGTCTACCGAATGGGGATTCAGAATGCCGAGTACAGTTTCTCCGCAGCCATCGGATTGTTTAATTCCGTCATCAATTTTGTCCTGCTGGTTGTCGTGAACTTTATTTCGAAGCGCGTGAGCGAGACCAGTCTTTGGTAAAGAGGGGAGCGAAAGAGCCATGCAAATTGAAACCAGAGGGGACCGCATTTTTAATGTTATCAACTATACGATTCTGATCCTGGTCACCATCATTGTTATGTACCCGCTGGTCTTTGTGCTCAGCGCATCGTTTAGCGACCCGCAGGCGGTTCTGAGGGGCGAGATGCTGCTGTGGCCCAAGGGAGTCAACCTGAATTCCTATGTGAAAATTTTCCAGAACAAGGATATCATCAGCGGCTTTACCAATACGCTGGTGTATACGTCGCTTGGCACATTCATTAATCTCACGATGACTATCCTTGCGGCTTATCCGCTGTCCCGGAAGGATTTTGTCGGGCGAAATGCCATCATGGCGCTGCTGGTCTTCACGATGTTTTTCAGCGGAGGACTCATTCCGACGTACTTGCTGATCAAGAACCTCGGCATGCTGAATACGCTCTGGGTCATGATTATCCCGAATGCCGTATCGATCTGGAACATCATCATTATGCGCACCTTCTTTCAGCAGTCCATACCCGGCGAGCTGCAGGAGGCCGCGACGATCGATGGCTGCTCGAACATTAAAATCTTGACCCGGATCATACTGCCGCTGTCCATGCCGATTATCGCGGTGACCATTTTGTTCTATGCGGTCGGTCATTGGAATGCGTTCTTCAATGCACTTCTGTATTTATCGGATAAAGATAAATTTCCGCTGCAGCTCATCCTGCGCGAAATTCTGATTCAGGGACAAACGAACGACATGGTCAAAATGTCGACCGAATCGGCGATCAAGCAGCAAAGGGAAGTGGAGGGCATTAAGTACGCGGTGCTGGTCGTGGCTAATCTTCCGGTACTGGCGCTCTATCCGTTCCTGCAGCGGTATTTTGTCAAAGGCGTGATGATTGGGGCCATCAAAGGATAATTCCTTGCATGGATATATGGATGGAACATGAAAAGGGGAGGATTACGGATGAAGCTGAAGCAATGGGGAAGTCTTCTGTTGACCTGCATGTTGTCGGTATCGTTGACGGTGGGCTGCAGTTCGAAAGGTTCGGGAGGAACGGCTGAATCGGACTCCGCGGGTGAAGGGAAAACAGCGATTAATGAGACCGGGTTTCCGATTGTCAGTGACAAGATGACGGTGACCGGATTTGCCGGAAAGTTCTTTGCCAACGCCGACTGGAACAACATCAAGCTGTGGCAGGAATATGAGAAAATGACCAATATTCAGGTACAGTGGGACACGGTGCACAAGGACAACTTGGCGGAAAAACGGAATCTGCTGCTCGCCGGCGGCGATTATCCGGAAATGTTCTATGCTTCCGCATTCCCGAGGCCAGATCTGCTAAAATACGGCAAGCAGGGCGCTTTTATCCCGCTGAATGACCTGATTGATCAATATGCGCCGAATTTCAAGGCATTGATGGAGAAATATCCTGTCATCGAGAAGGGGATTACGATGCCGGACGGCAACATTTACGGGCTTCCGACGCTGTACGATCCGGAATTCCGGTCCGTGCTCTACGGAACGCCGTGGGTGAAGTCGGAGTGGCTGACAAAGCTTGGCCTTCAAGAGCCGCAGACGCTGGATGAATTCTACGATATGTTGAAAGCGTTTAAGGAGAAGGATCCGAACGGCAACGGCCAGAAGGATGAATATGCATGGGGCGGCGTGGGAACTACCGGTATCGTTAACTATTTGCGAGGTTCGTTCGGCCTCAATTATCACGGAACCTCGAACATTAACGTGGATACCGATCCGGCGAGCGGAAAGGTCCGGTTCATTCCGACGGACCCAAGATACAAGGAACTGCTTCAGTTCGTGAACAAGCTGTACAAGGACGGCCTGTTGGAGCAGGATATCATGTCCGTGAAGAGCACGGAGGTAGACGCCAAAGGCGTGGAAGGTCTTCTCGGCGTCGTTGATAATGTGGACCCGATCGCCATCTACAACCAAGAGGGTTATGTAGGGCTTCCGGTATTGAAGGGGCCGCACGGCGATCAGATGTTCAGCGCCACGGGCTCTCCGCTGGGGAACATTGGGATGTTTGTCCTGACCGATAAAGCGAAGAATCCGGCCGCGCTGATCCGCTGGATGGATTACTTCTACAGTGACGAGGGCATCCGCATGTTCTTCATGGGCTGGGAAGATGAAACGTATAAGGAAGATGCTGATGGCAATGTGGATTACGTGGACGAGATCAAGAACAATCCGGAGGGTCTCAATCTGGACCAGGCGGTAGGGCAGTATCTGATATGGCCTGGCGGATATTATCCGGGCTTCGTGAAGCAGAAGTATTTCAAGGGAGCAGAAGGCCTGCCGACGTCCGTAGAGAATGCAAAAAAAGCCGAGCCGTACGTCATACCTCAAGACAAGGTCTGGCCGCCGTTTAACTTTACCGCCGATGAGCAGTCTGAGCTTACCGGTATCCAGACCGACATTAATACGTACGTGGATGAGATGCGGGATAAATTCATAGCTGGCAACGAGTCCTTTGATAACTGGGATCAATACGTAGCTAACCTGCAAAAGATGGGGTCGGAGCGCTATCTGGCCATTTACCAGTCCGCGGCTGATCGATATACCAAATAAAAGCGAGTAGCAGAACCTAAAAGGAGCGACATGATATGACACAATTGAAAGCCATATTGATTGGGGCAGGCGCGCGCGGCGCCGGGGGGTATGCCCCTTATGCCCTGGATTATCCGCATGAGCTGACCTTCGTGGCCGTGGCCGAGGCCGATCCGGCGCGGCGAATCCGTTTTGCCGAGAAGCATGGAATTCCGCCGGAACGGTGTTATGAATCCTGGGAGCCGCTGCTGGCGGAGCCCTGCCTTGCCGATATCGCCGTCATCTGTACACAGGATCGCATGCACTATGGCCCAACCATGCAAGCTCTGGAGAAACAGTATCATGTGCTTCTGGAGAAACCGATGTCTCCGGAACCGAAGGAGTGTCTTGAGATGGAGCAGGCGGCCATTCGTAACAACCGGCTGCTGACCATATGCCATGTTCTGAGATATACCCCTTTTTGGAGTACCATCAAACGCGTGATTCAGGAAGGGACCATCGGTGAGGTGGCTTCGATCCAACTGAACGAGAATGTGGGATACTGGCATATCGCGCACAGCTTTGTGCGGGGGAATTGGAATAACTCCGACAAGGCAAGCCCGATGATACTGGCTAAATCCTGCCATGACATGGATGTGCTGTCGTGGCTGATGGACCGGCCGTGTACGCAGGTCACTTCGTTTGGCTCCCTGATGCATTTCCGGGAGGAGCAGGCTCCCGAAGGTTCGGCCGATCGGTGCCTCGATTGCCAGGTGGAACCAACCTGTCCGTATTCGGCACCACGGTTTTACTTGAGCGACCAGTACAAGGGATGGGCGGGGCATTTCACCCAGGAGCTGACCAAGCCGAACATCATTCAAGGGCTTCGCGATACGGACTATGGCCGCTGCGTATATCGGAGCGATAACAATGTGGTCGATCATCAGGTCGTTAACATGGAGTTTGAGGGCGGTGCCACCGCGATGTTCAGCATGTGCGGATTCACGTATGAACAGGAGCGCAGAATTCAGATCATGGGCACCCGCGGCGAGCTTCGGGGAGAGGAAGGCAAGATTACGGTTTACGATTTCCTGACCGGACAGAAAACGGAGATCACGATTCCTTCGCAGTCCAGCGGACATGGCGGGGGCGACAGCGGAATTGTGGCGAGCTTCCTGAAGGAGGTTCGGAGCTATAACGGGCAGGAGAGCCTGACGTCAGCTAGTGCCTCCGTGCGAAGCCACCTTATTGCGTTCGCGGCGGAGAAATCGAGGTTGAATCACGGCCAATCCATCAATTTGAACGAATATGCGCGGGAATTGATGGCGGAAGGAAACGCAGTGAAATAAATGAAATTATATTAAAAATACATCATATGAAAAATTCGCAATAGATACCAAGAAGAAGCCGCCGATCTCGTGGATCCGCGGCTTCTTCTTTTTTATTTCACCTGATCAATGGACAGGCTGACTTTATAATTGCCGTACTTCAGAAGCTCTTCCAGAAAATCATTCAATTCCTTGGGTGAGCTGGCCCGTACTCTTAACCAATAACACCCTTCACCACTGACGCGATGGGTTTCGGCAACCATGTCATGTGACTGAACAAAGGATAACGTGTTTAACACCATGAACATGGTAATAAACGCATGAACCGTCAGACCGATTTTGTCCGGATTCCAGCGCAGCGTAAAGCCTTCAATGACACCCAGATCCTGCAGCTTCCGAACACGGGCCCCGACGGCTTGCCCTGTCAAATGTACCTGCTGTCCAATGGCTTTGTGAGATAGGCTCGCATCCTCCAGCAGGTGATGTAATATGCGAAGATCGACTTTGTCGAGTTCATGAGCGCTTGGCATGGTCATTTCCTTTCACGATGAAAGTGAGTTCCCCTAATTCCTTTCACGAAGCTGTAGGCGGGAATATTAGCGTTCTCTATAATGGATTCAGAACCATATTAAATGAAACAAAGGGGAAATGAAAGTGAAACTTCAGCTTATACGTAATGCTACGTTAAGAATACAGTATGCCCATCTTGAACTGCTGGTCGATCCGATGTTTAGCAATGCCAAGGCGAACCCGCCGGTCATCAACACTGCGAATGACAGACGGAATCCGCTTGTGCCGCTGCCGTTCTCCATGGCTGACAAGCTCCGTCCGAACGCGGTGCTGGTCACGCACCTGCACCTGGATCACTGGGATCAAGCTGCTATGGATGCACTGCCAAAGACGACGCCGATTCTGTGTCAACCGGGGGACGAGGATACCTTGGCATCGCAAGGTTTTACGTCCGTGACGGCAGTCCAGGAAACCCTGGAATATGAAGGGGTTACGATAATCCGAACCGGCGGTCATCACGGTACGGGTGAGATCGGTCAGATGATGGGGCAGGTATCCGGTTTTATTTTGAAGGCAGAAGGACAGCCGACCCTGTATATAGCAGGCGATACCATCTGGTGTGATGAAGTGAAAGAAGTTTTGGATGACCACAAGCCTGATATGACGGTGGTCAACGCCGGCGGTGCCCGGTTTCTCACGGGAGATCCGATCATCATGGATGAGGACGATGTGATTGAACTGCTGCGTTATGCTCCCCACACAAAGGCGGTTGCGGTCCATATGGAAGCCATCAACCACTGCCTTGTGACAAGAGAGGGGCTATCTGGCCGTCTGGCAGCGGAAGGTCTGCGCGCACAAATGGAAATTCCGCAGGATGGCGAATGGGTCGAATGGAAAGCGTAATATGCAACAGCTCGGCATGGCAGGGGGGCTGTCCCAAAAGATCTTAGATCTTGCGGGGGCCCCTTCTTGCTGTTAGAAGACGCTCCGTGTACGAATCGTTTCTCCCATCGCTGTTGCCCCCACATTTCTTGGAATGGTTCTGAGCAAGGGCGAAATGTGGGGGCAAAGGCGAGCGCTGACGCTTGTCCAAAACCGATTCGTCCTCTCCGCTACGCCGTGCAGATTGCTTACTTTTAGACGCAAAGAAACCGTTCTTTGGTAAAATGGTGGTGCTACCCAAACCATGTACGAAAGGAACGGTTTCTTTTGTACATTCAATTACCATGGACCAACTCGATCTGCCAATGGATTTGTAGGAAGATATTCCTTAGGCACCATCTAGTTCGCGTCGTAATGAAGCCAATCAACCGTTTGGACGACCGAATTTTTGTGAGTGCCTATCCCGGCGGCGGTCGAGACAGCTACCATCCCAAGATGCTCACTAAAGTCTTCGTCTACGCTTACACACAACGGATCTTCTCGTCAGATCGCCAAAGCCGTTCGCAAGAATGTTATGTTCATGTGGATTGCCGGGAGAATCTTCGAAGCGAGGAGGGTCATGCGTTGTCGGTTCGGCGAATGGTCGAGCCGGAAAGTGTGTTTGGGCAGATCAAAAATAACCGGGGATTCCGGCGCATTCTGCTTCGGGGCTTGCATAAGGCGAGCCTGGAGGTCGGGTGGCTTTCGCTTGCCAAAATAATCCCCATTCCAACAGGAACGATATTTAATCCTGACATACTAGATGTCAGGATTTATGATTTATCATTCGATTCAGAAGTCAAAAAGTACGAGACGCGAGGAGTGTTAACGATGAAACTCGACAGGCTGCTAGGCATTACGATGGAATTGTTGACCAAAAAAAGAGTGACGGCCACAACGCTTGCCGCCCGGTATGAAGTCTCGGTTCGTACGATCTACCGCGATGTGGACCTCATTAATCAGGCTGGAATCCCGGTTGCTTCCTATCCCGGTGCGGATGGCGGCTTTGAATTGATGAGCGGGTTCTATCTGACGAGGCAGCACTTCTCCGTTGATGACTTTTTGGCGATCTACAATCTTTTGAAGGGCATCGAAAGGACTGTGAAGGGGAGATACACCACCATCATGAAGAAGCTCGGAACCTTGCAGCCCGCCCTGTTGAACGGAGGATGTCATGAACAAATCCTATTCGATATGAGCACGTCGGAACATGAGCGGGCATGGGTACAGCCCATTCTAAATGCCATTGAACGCTCGAACCTGATGACCCTTCATTATACGAGCACATCCGGCAGCTGCTCGGAGCGGCAAGTGGAGCCGCTCCAGCTGTACTGGGAACAAGGCGTGTGGTATTTGGAGGCTTACTGCTTGTTAAAGCAGGCAAAACGAATCTTCAGAGTATCGCGCATATCCAGTCTTGAAGTATCCACTGACACGTTCTTCCCAAGAGGTAACCTGGTTCGGGAGGATCAGGAGGCGGTGCCGGGTATACAGGCTCATCTTCGTTTCGATACTTCCGCGGGACCGCGGGTGACCGAGCAATTTCCGGAGGCCTTCATCTCTGGCGAGGGACTTCTCGATGTCCAAACCATTTTTTATACCAAAGCTTATGCGATCTCGGTGATCTTAAGCTACGGTTCCAAGGTGGAGATCCTCTCCCCGCCGGAACTGAAAGAAGATTTGCTGCAGGAGCTGGAGGAAATTCGTAAACGTTATGAATGATGAACAATCCAACAATATGAATCTTAAATCAACGCTCAAGGAGGAAGTTCCATATGACAATTTTGGTAACAGGCGCTACAGGTACCGTTGGAAAGCACATCGTGCAGCAGCTTGTGTTGCAAGGCAACGAAGTAAGAGCGATCTCTCGCAATCCGCAGCAAGCGAAAGTACCGGAGGGCGTCAAGATGGTTGCCGGGAATCTCAATGACCCGGATAGCCTGATTCCCGCTCTGCAAGGCGTGACGGCCATGCATTTGATCATCTCCAGTGATGAGGCTTACGGGACCCTGCAGACAGATCCCCGGATTATCGAGCTTGCCGAGAAGGCAGGCGTAAAGCGGGTAACGGTATTGGTGGGCTATGAAGAAGGTCCTGTCGAAGCCGCCCTTCGAGACAGCAGGATGGAATGGACCTTGCTGAAGCCAGGCGAATTTATGGCAAATATTCTGGTGGATTGGCAGGAGTCGATCCGCACGGAGGGGGTTGTCCGCGAGCCGTTCGGCCATGCGCTGAGTGCGAGAATACATGAAGCCGATATCGCGAGGGTTGCCGTCGCCGCACTTCTTGAGGAAGGTCACCATGGACAAGAATATTTCCTTACGGGACCGGAAGCCCTCTCGCGAACAGAAGCGGTTCGGATGATAAGCGAGGTAACAGGCAAGGAAATCCGTTTTGTCGAACTGACCGAGGAACAGGCGAGGGATAAATGGAGAGAGCAAGGCTATGACGAGGAATCGATTGAGTTTTTTGTGCAAATGGGAAAAAATCCGCCCGAGATCGGTTATACGGTATTGCCGACGGTGGAGGAAGTCACGGGGCGGCCGGCAGCCACGCTTGCTGATTGGGTCCGTGATCATCTGGACGATTTTTAAGAGTAAGCCAGCATGGCATTCTAGGGACAGATTTTTATAGGAAGAGGAGGAGCTGTGAAACTTGCCTTACGCCATTGAAACGAAGGAGCTTCGCAAATCTTACAACGGCATGGAGGTCGTTCGAGGAATCGATCTGCGAGTCGAACAAGGAGAGCTGTTTGCCTTGTTAGGTCCGAACGGCGCCGGAAAAACAACCACCATCCATATGTTATCCACCCTGGTTAAGCCGGATGGGGGGTTCGCAAGCGTGGCCGGATTTGACGTCGTAGGCAATGCCCGGAACGTTCGGAGAAAGATCAGCCTGACAGGCCAGTTTGCAGCACTGGATGAAGGACTTTCCGGTCTTCAGAATTTAATGTTGATTTCCAGGCTCTTCGGTTATTCGGCGAAAACGGTTCGATCCTTAAGCGAGGAGCTGATCGAATCCTTTGGACTCGGCGAAGCGAAGGACCGCGCGGTGCAGCATTATTCTGGCGGGATGCGGAGGCGGCTGGATATTGCCGCCAGCATCGTTACCGAGCCTGACGTTATATTTCTGGATGAGCCGACAACAGGCCTCGATCCGCAAAGCCGCAATCAAGTGTGGGAGGTGGTAAGGTCGCTTTTGAAGCGGGGAACCACCGTGCTGCTGACGACGCAATATCTGGAAGAAGCTGACCAGTTGGCGGACCGGATTGCCGTGATGGATAAAGGGAGTTTGATTGCGGAAGGGACACCCCGGCAACTTAAAGCTTCCGTTGGCAACAGAACGTTAACCATCCAATTCATCGAACCGACCGATCAGCACAAGCTCGGTACTTTGTTAAACGAGGAACACGCGCTGAACGTATTGCAGGACGATCATCCGTTGGTACATAAGATTCCGGTGAAGGATGCAAGTGCTGCGAATCAGGCCATTTGTACGCTGATGAAGAACGGATTCGCCATTGAATATTTCGCCTTAAGCGAACCGAGTCTGGACGAGGTCTTTCTGTCACTAACCCACGTGAAGTCGAAGGGGGGCACGTGATGAGTGTAAGCCATCATACAGCGAATAAGGACGGCGTGCTGCCTGTTCGCCAAGCTGACACCGATCCTCCCAATACCCTGACGGCAATTCGAATTTTTATGTGGAGAACCTGGCAGCATACCAAGCATAACGGATTTGGTCTGGTGATGGACGCGGTTCTGTCGCCGGTTCTGCTGCTGCTTATATTTAGTTACTTGTTCGGCGGCGCCATGGCCGGGACAACCGGGGCTTATATTCAATTCCTATTGCCCGGCATTCTGATCCTGACAGTCGTTCCCATGACGGTGTATAGCGGAACCACGATATGCTCAGATATTACCAAAGGGGTATACAATCGTTTTCGAACGCTGCCCTTTTGGCAGCCCGCTTCCGTGCTTGGTTCCATCCTGACGGATGGTTTACGCTATACGGTCGGCGTTATCGTTGCTCTGGGTACAGGGCTTGCGCTGGGCTTCCGCCCCGAGGGCAGCGTCATCCAAATTGTACTCGCCATTGCTTTCATCCTATTTTTTGCATTCAGCGTCAGCTGGATATTTGCGCTGATCGGCGTCGTGGCCAAACGGCCGGAGACGGTTTCGGGGTCCAGCATGATTGCGATATACCCGCTGCTGTTTGCCAGCAACATTCTGGTGGATTCGTCGACGATGCCAAAATGGACGGGCATTCTCATTGATCTGAATCCGATCAGCATGGCGGCAACCACGGTCAGGGGACTGATGAACGGCACGGCAACCATGCCTGTGATTATGACCGGAATTGGAGTCAGCGTGCTGATTATCGCTATTTTCGCCCCGCTTACGCTGTATCTGTATCAGACAAAAAACGAGCGGTAAGAGACACAAAAAAACCAGGTTTGCATCAGCATGCAGCCTGGTTTTTCTCTATGTATCGTCATTATGGTTGATGTAAATCGTATAGGTATTTTTGGACCCACGATAAATACACAATACTACAACGGAAAGTATAAGTCTATATTTTTTTTGGGAAACCCCTATACTTAGAGCTATTCTTTAGCATAGAGGGGGAATTTACGAATGCTGAATCCAAGCGAAAGCGCAGAGCGGGAGTATCTAGAGTTTGTATTAAAGGAGCTTCATCGAGCATCGGAGGAGTTAGAGGGGAAGGTGTCTGATTCGTACAAAGATATCATTGAAGCGAAGAAATATCTGTGGGTGAACATGGCCCAATTGGATGCGGCGGAACGAGCGGCCAACCGGGTTGATATTTCCTTATCGATTGATACGGGAGAGAAGACGGTGGCCAGGCTGCAAAAGATTCGCAAACTACTTGCCTCGCCGTATTTTGGCAGGGTGGATTTCCGAACGAATGAAACGATTGAAGAAGGTGTTTACTATATCGGCATCCATTCTTTCACGGACGGAGGGAGTCAGGAGCATTTCATCTATGATTGGCGCTCGCCGGTAGCAAGCTTGTTCTATGATTACAATGTCGGTCCTGCGTCGTATGAAGCGCCCATGGGCAGGATGCAAGGCGAAGTTACCGTCAAAAGGCAGTACAAAATCAAAGACGGTCATATGGAATATATGATTGAGAGCTCCATGAACATCAATGACGACGTGCTGCAGAAGGAGCTCAGCAGCACGTCGGACGAGAAGATGAAGAATATTGTGGCTACCATCCAGCAGGAGCAAAATGCCATCATACGAAACGAAACCGCAAATGAGCTGATCATACAGGGGGCGGCAGGCTCAGGCAAAACCTCAGTGGCTCTGCATAGGGTAGCGTTTCTATTGTACCGCCATAAGGAGACCTTGACTTCCAGCAACGTACTCATTATATCCCCCCATAAAGTGTTCTCCGATTATATATCCAACGTTCTGCCAGAGCTTGGCGAAGAGAAAATCATGGAGGTTACGATGGAGGAGCTTGCTGCCAAAGAGCTGGGTGGATTATGTCAGTTTCAGACCTTCTCCGAACAGGTGAACGAAATCGTGAGCACCCATGACGAGCAGGTCATTGAACGGATCCAGTATAAGGCCAGTATGCATTTCGTACACGAACTGGAGGCTTATATGAAATATGCCGATGAGCAGTTCTTCCTGCCTGCGGATATTCAGTTGAAGGACGTATGTATTTTGGCTTCGGAGATCAGGGACATTTACCTTAGCATCATGACCATGCCGCTCAGGCAGCGCTTGGAGAAGACGGCCTCCATCCTGTCAGGTCGGGTTCGTACAAAGGATGGAGAGAGACTGACTGCGGCAGAAGCCAAAAAGGTCAAAACCGCGATCAAGAAAATGTTCAAATTTCAAAATGCACTCAGCATGTACAAGGAATTCTTCTCGTATAGGAACATACCGGACATGTTCGTCATGAAAGGAAGGGAAATGATCGAGTATGCAGACGTTTTTCCGCTGCTGTATCTCAAAATGTATTTGGAGGGAAGCACGTCATACGATATGGTGAAGCATCTGCTGGTCGATGAAATGCAGGATTATACACCCATTCAATATGCCGTGCTCTCCAGATGGTTTTCGTGCAAAAAAACGATTCTTGGGGACAGCAATCAGTCGGTCAACGTATATACGTCCACTTCACTGCATGATATCAAGGGCGTGTTTCCACATGCCGATACGATTGAGTTGTTAAAAAGCTATCGCTCCACGCTGGAAATCATGAAGCTTGCGAAGCGGATCCATCCGGGCAGCACCATGATTCCCGTGGAGCGGCATGGAGAAGAACCGCAGGTGATCCGGTGTCGTGACGCCCGGGAGGAACTGGAGTTCATACAAGATCTTAGCCGTCACTTTTTAGATTCCGGAATGCAGACGATGGGGATCCTATGCAAAACATCTTCACAGGCCCGGCAGGTGTATGAGTCCATCAGAGAGCTTGAGGGCAGCGTAAATCTGCTCGATTTTAGCAGCGACCGCTTTCAGGATGGGATTACGATCACCTTCGCCCATATGGCCAAGGGCCTGGAATTCGATCAAGTTATCGTTCCTTTTGCGGACGCCGAAAACTATCGTTCCGAGATGGATCGAAGCTTACTCTACATTGCTTGTACCCGGGCCATGCATAGGCTATCGCTGACCTATTCGGGCGAGCCGGCACCTTGGTTGGCCGTGTGAGCGTGAGCCGAAAATCAGGATAGCGTCATCCATGTCATCCATAGGTACACTTTTTGAAAAAGTCGCGACCGATGTTTGCGGCTTTTTTCTTTAGATGATTGGAGTGAAATTACATCGATTATTGTTACTCTAGTATGTCTAAATTTGAATAAATCATATGGCCGTTCAGGAAGGAGGACCGATTTATTTATAGAACCTATTAATATGGGAGTATCACAGCAAACGTATGGAAGGAGGAAAACGTAACGGACTAATCAATCCAACAACGGGACAGGAAGTGATATGGGACATTGGACTCTCATCGAATACTCGGAGATTTTTTCAGGAAGACGTGGCCGTTTTATGTATTGTCGGTTTGCTGCCATTTGGTTGCTAACATCATTCACGTTAATTTCCCGAGGGTGCTGGGCAATTTCACGGATGAACTGAAGGATGATTTATTGTCTGTCGATGGCATCGTACGCTACAGTTGGACGCTGCTGGGCATCGGTGTCGGCTTCGCCGTCATCGGCGGCATCGGCCAGTTTCTGGTGATGTACACGGGACGGTATTTCGAATTTATGAACCGGCGCCGATTGTTTGTCCACTTTACGGGGCTCAGCGAGCGATTTTATTCCAAGAATGGCGTTGGCAAGCTGCTAAGTTATTTCATGAATGACGTGACGACAGTAAGGGAAGCGATCTCGATGGGGATCAATCAGACGGCAAACTCCTCCATCCTTCTGGTCTCCACGATCGTCATGCTGCTAATAACGAACGTACCGCTGTATCTGGTGGCTGCGAGCATCGCTCCCTTGCTGCTGATTCCGGTAATTGTCGTTTGGCTCGGGCCGATTATCAGGAGAAGATCGCTGCAGGTTCAGGAAGCGCTGGGTTTGATGACGGAATCCGCGGAGGAGCAGTTTGGCGGGATCCGTGTCACCAAGAAGTTCGCGGTGGAAGACACGATGAAACGGCGCTTTGGGACGACGGTGGACCGCATCCGGGACAAGCAGCTGCGGCTGGTTCGCGTGTCATCGCTCTTTCAATCGATCATTCCGTTTCTGGGTGCCGCCTCACTCATTATCGCCCTCTTATTCGGCGGTTACCTGACGATTCTGGGCCGCATTACGGTCGGAAACTTTGTCGCATTGACGCTTTACATCCGTATGCTGATGAATCCGCTGCAGCAGATTGGCAATGTCATTAATGTCGTTCAGCGCGCGAGGGCTTCGCTTGACCGATTGAACGACCTGCTTGGCAAGCAGGCCGACATTAAGGAACTGCCTGGTGCCAAGGAGCTGAATCAGGAGATTCCGGGCATCGAAGTGCGTGATTTATCCTTCTCCTATGATGATGTGAATGGTCAAGAGGAGGGGAATAGACAGGTTCTGCGCGGCATTCAATTGGATGTTTTGCCAGGATCGACGCTGGGCATCATTGGCCGAACGGGAAGCGGCAAGACTACGCTGATGAAGCTGCTGCTGCGTACCTACGATCCGTCTCCGGGGAAAGTGCTGATCGGGGGCGTGGATATTCGGAAGCTTACATTAAAAAGCCTGCGCGAAGGGATTGCCTATGTTCCTCAAGACGGCTTCCTGTTCAGCTCGACCATCCGCGAGAATATTGCCTTCTATAAACGGGACACGGAGCCGGCTGTCGTTGAGGAAGCAGCGCGAAAAGCACGCGTATATGACAACATCGCGGAGTTTCCGGATAAGTTCGAAACCCGCTTAGGGGAGCGAGGCATTACGCTTTCCGGAGGACAGCGCCAACGGACAAGCCTTGCACGGGGAATGATTAAGGATGCACCTATCCTCATTCTGGATGATAGCGTAAGCGCCGTCGACGCGGTGACGGAGACCGAAATTATGGAGACGATTCGCGATATCCGCGCTGGGAAGACCACGATCATTATTGCCCACCGGATCAGTGCATTGAAACATGCCGATGAGATCATCGTCCTGGATCAGGGAGAGATCGTTCAGCGGGGTACGCATGAAGAACTGCTGTCGAAGGACGGACTGTACCGAACGCTGCATGACATTCAGGAAGAGGGGATGAAGCATCATGGCACAGGCCATTAACAATTGGCAGCTGGACCAGAAGGCGGATCTGAATGCCCCTCAGTCCAAGCCCAAATATATATCCACATTTCGTGCTTTATCGGGTTATATGAAGGAATATCGGCTGATCTTTGCCGGGTTTATCGGCTGCACCTTGATTGCCATATCGGCAGAGCTGCTGCAGCCGTACCTGATGAAAATCGCAATCGATGATAATCTGATGGTCGGCAAGAACGATTTTCGGAGCCTGATGGTCATATGTGGTATCTATTTTTTGCTATCGCTGCTCAGTATGGTGTTCACCTATTTGCAAAATAATTTGCTGCAAAAGGCGGGGCAGAGCATTGTAGCGAGCATTCGCAAACGGCTGTTTGCCCATATATCCAAGCTGTCGATGTCTTATTTCGATAAAGTGCCGAGCGGCAGCTTGATTACGCATGTATCCAGTGATACCGAAGCGATCAATCAGTTTTTTAACCAGGTGCTGCTCAGCCTGTTCCGCGACGGATTCACTTTGATCTTCATTCTGGTCTTGATGTTCCAGCTGGATGTCAAGCTGACCTTATACTGCTTGATCCTGCTGCCGATCATTGCGGGGATCGCCATTGCGTTTCGGCGTTATATGCGCCACACCTATCAGATGGCCAGAACAAGGTTATCCCGGCTGGTGGCCTTTGTGGCGGAGAATCTCTCGGGGATGAATCTGATTCAAGTTTTCCATCAGCAGAAGGAGCAGGAGAAGCAGTTCGAGGAACGGAACGGCTCTTACTTCAAGGCCAACATTCGGGAGATCCGGACGAACGTGCTGTTTAACCGCTCCTACGAAATTTTGAACAACTTGGCGATTGCATTCGTGACGTGGCTCGGTGGACAAGCCGTCCTGGGGACGACGCTGGAGTTCGGCGTGCTGTATGCCTTTATAACGTATATCCGTTTATTCTTCCAGCCGATCAACACGATCACCCAGCAGTGGAATACGCTGCAATCGGCAACGGTGGCGATTAACCGGATATGGGGCCTCCTGGCGATTCAGCCTGAGGTCACCGATCAACGCAAGCCGGTGACTATTGAGAAAGCAAAAGTTGAGGGACGCGTTGACTTTGACCGGATCACGTTCGGTTACGAAGGCGGGGCGCCGGTCATTCAGGACCTGGATCTCCATATCAAACCCGGAGAGATGATCGGGATCGTCGGAACTACCGGAGCGGGAAAAAGCTCGCTCATCAGTCTCCTGTGCCGTTTCTATGATGTGAACGAAGGAAGCATTCGGATTGATGGAATCGACATTAGGGAGCTGGCACAGTCCGATCTGCACCGGATGGTAGGCCTTGTTCAGCAGGAGCCGTATCTCTACTCCGGCACGGTACTGGACAATGTACGGTTGTTCGATGAGACCATCTCGAGGGAACGGGTGATCGAGGCTTGCCGCTTTATCGGTGCGGATTCGATCATCATGAGGATGAAGGAAGGCTATGACACCCGTTTGTCGGAGCGGGGGAGCGGCTTGTCCGCCGGCGAGCGGCAGCTGATCTCCTTCGCCCGGATCATCGTCTTCCAGCCCAAGATTCTCATTCTTGACGAAGCGACCGCCAACCTGGATTCGCATACGGAGCAGCTGATCCAGAACGCGCTGCAACTCGTGGCCGAAGGGCGAACGACCCTTGTCATTGCCCATCGCCTATCTACCATCATGGGGGCAGACCGGATTTTAGTCATGAGCAGAGGGCGGATCGTGGAGCAAGGCACGCATCAGGAACTGCTGGACTCCCATGGGTATTATGAAGAGCTGTATCTTCACTCCCAAGGACAGAAGCAGGAGCAGGAGGCTGCCGGTTCATTGTATCGGACAAGATAACAGCTATAAATTCTTCCCAGAGGACGGAGCTTTCATTAGCTCTGTCTTCTTTTTTATGAGGGGCCGATTATGGAAGCAGTAAGTAGTTATAGGGCACTTGTCAACAAGTCAATGAAGTTCAGAGCCGTTCTGGAGACGTGATGATCTCTCAGCCAGATCAAGGCTGCGGAAGCCGCAGCCGGGGTGTCCTTGATTTTGTAAGCATGAACAGAAGCAGGCAAGTGCTGCTTGACCAGCGTTTCGGGAACGATCGCCACGCCAAAACCCGAAGCGACCAAACGCAGCAGCAGCGAAATGTCGGAGCATTCGGCTGCGATGTTCGGCTGGAGTTTCTGTTCCGAGAATGCCATCTGGATCGTATAATACACGCCCAACCCTTCCGTGCTTGGCAGAATGAGCGGATACTGCGCAATATGAGGGAGGGTTATCTCTTGTTCGATGGATGGCTCAGAGGTGAGCATATAAAAAGGCTCCGTCTGCAGATGAAGGATCGAGAAATCATCCAATTCGAGCGGCAGGCGGACGATCGCTAATTCGAGCGACCGGTTTCTCACGAGCTCACAGAGCTGATACGACTCGTTCTGCTGAATTTTATATGAAACTTGGGGATATCTTGTTTTGAACTCCTGCAGCCATGACGGCAGTTCTACCGAAGATAATGTATTGATGCCAAGACTCAGTGCTCCCTTATCACCGTTCCCGACCTCTTTAACCTCGGCTTTGGCCTCTTCCATGAGCTGGGTCATCTGGAGCGCATATTTATACAGCGTTTTACCTGATTCGGTGATTTCGAGCCGCTTGCCTCTACGATATACCAAGACGGACCCGAGCTCTTCCTCCATCGCTTTCAGCTGCTGACTGAGAGGCGGCTGGGAAATATGAAGCCGGTTGGCGGCAAGCGAGATCGTACCTTCCTCCACGATGGCAATAAAATACCGGAGCTGTCTGATGTCCATAGGTTGAAACAATCCTCCTTGTATATGAAAAACCTTAGTGAATTCAATTTTTTAAGTATTTTTCATATGGTTCTGTCTCATGTTAGCATACCAATATACACGATAGAAAGAGGAGGGAGCATCGAGTGCTGCGTTTATCAGCGATTCTATTAATCCTTCTCCTGTCGGCCTGTCAACCTAATCTGGAGAAAGAAGAGGTGCAGAATATGGATCATGAACTCATTGAATATGCCGAGCAAGGCAATACGGAGCAAGTACGCCAGCTTCTTCAATCCGGCGCAAACATCAATGCGACGGATGAGCAGGGAAGAACAGCGGTAATGGCTGCAACCTACCACAATCATGTCGGAACGGTAGAGGCTTTGATCCAGGCTGGCGCTGATATCAATATTCGAGATAAGCAACTAAATAATGTATTTTTGTATGCCGGTGCAGAAGGAATGGTGGAAATTATGCGATTGGCGATCGAAGCCGATGCGGATGTGACGTTGACCAACCGTTTTGGCGGGACGGCTCTCATACCGGCCTCCGACCGAGGACATGTGGAGATTGTTCAAGAGCTGTTGACCCGGACCGACATCGATGTGAACCATATTAATAACTTGAACTGGACCGCGCTGCTCGAGGCTGTCATTCTTGGTGACGGCAGTGAGCATTATCAGCGCATCGTGAAGCTGCTGCTGGATCATGGGGCGGACGCTGGGCTTCCCGACGGGAATGGCGTAACTCCCCTGCAGCATGCCAGGGAGCGGGGATACCAAGAAATCGAACGCATCCTATTGGACGCTGTAAACGAAGAGCGAGGCAAATAGAAGGCAGGTATAAACGAGAAGGGGATGAACGCTATGATCGAACAAAGTAATGCATATTGGCTGCTGCATGTCCGTCTGGAGACGGGTTACCGCTACGAGGATGACGTCGTGACCGGAACCGAAACGGGACTTTTTCATATGAAAATAGAGAATGAGGCTTTCTCCGAGATCCGCCCTGCGGATGCTTTGCCTGATACGTTATTGCCGACTCGGGATATGAAGGGGGATCTGATGCTCCCATCATTTAGGGATATGCATATCCACCTGGACAAAACCTATTATGGAGGCCCTTGGAAGGCACCGAGCCGTCCGACTCACGGAATCTTTAGCCGAATCGAGGAGGAAGAGAGGCTGCTTCTAGAGCTTCTTCCTACCGCGAAGGAAAGAGCGGAGGGACTGCTTGATCTGTTGCTGCGCTACGGGTCTACGCATATCCGCTCCCATTGCAATGTCGATCCTGTTGTCGGCTTGAGAAATTTAGAGGCCACCTTGCAGGCGGTTGAAGGATACAGGGAAAAAGCTTTTGTTGAGATTGTAGCATTTCCTCAGCACGGCTTGCTTCGCAGCCAGTCCGTATCCCTGGTCAGGGATGCGCTCCGAAACGGCGCAGCGCTGGTTGGGGGCTTGGATCCTACAACGGTGGATGAGAACATGGAGAAATCACTGAACACCGTGATGGAGCTGGCTGTTGAAGCCAACGCCGGCATTGACCTGCACCTGCATGAGTCGTCACATGTTGGGCTGAATACCTTTAAGCGCGTGGCTGACCTTACGGAAGAGGCGGGTTGGAATGGGAGAGTCACGCTCAGCCATGCGCTGGCTTTCGCGGATGTCTCACCAAGCGAAGTAGATGAGGTGGCGATTCGGTTGGCGGATTTGGGCATCTCGGTCACCTCTTCCGTACCGCTTGGCCGAACCATTCCGATTCCGCAGCTGCACCGCCGTGGTGTAGACATCTCGCTTGGGCAAGACAGCATAATGGACCATTGGTCCCCGTTCGGCAAAGGGGATAATCTGGACAAAGTGGGCTTGCTGGCCGAACGTTTCCATATGTCCGATGAGCGTTCCCTCGGACAGGCTCTCGGGTTTATTACGGGAGGCGTGACGCCGTTAGACCAGGACGGTCGCTATGTTTGGCCTAACGTCGGGGATGCAGCGGATGCGGTGATTGTAGAAGCCAGCTGCTCCGCAGAAGCCGTTGCCAGACGGTCACCCCGCCGGGCTGTGCTGTTCAAAGGAAAGCCAGTTTACGAATCATGATAAAGAAACAGCCGCTGCCTGCCGGACTTTTCCGGTGTGCAGCGGCTGTTGTTGGTTATCGGGTTTACAGCTGCTCCGTATCATCATGAGGATCGTCCTTTACGCTGCCTGAAGGTCAAGACTCTATTGAGGAACACTTTTGACAACGAACCGGTCTCCTGCCCTGTTCGGATTGGAAGGTATGGAAGTAACGCTTAAATTCTGAAGCATAATGCCTCCGTCATCGGCTGTGAGTTTTGGACTTTTCCCATTGACGCGGCAGCAGGAGAAGGCGACAGGGGATAATCGTGCCATTGTTGCAAGTGCCCCATTGACCTGTGGCGCTTCGACGATCCATTCCGCCGAGGTCTGTGGACCATTGTAACGTTGTAGCGTTCGAAAGATCCAATTTCGTGATACGTTTCGAAGGCAGATTAACCAGTTAGAACCGCTGCGCTTGCTGATGCTGGCATGCATCCGATCCCCCGGCTGAATTGGCAGCGGAATGATCGTAACCGAGGCGGGGAGAATTTCCCACCATGCATAATAGTAAGCCTTACCGTCTATGAATTCATGACCCGTTCCGGTCTGTATCAGATTGCTGTTGCCGAAGCCGTCTATTCCGATCCATGCGGACGAATAAGTCGCCGCACGGCTTGGACGAACAAACGGCACATTCCATTTGGCGGATATCCGTTTGAAGGCCCCTTTTTTTCCTGTGACGCTGTATCCGCTCCAATTGCTTGAAATCCATCCGATGTTACGACGCGGCTTGGCTGAAGTGTCAAGTTGGCATGCGTGATTCCACTTATCTATCATGGGAATCCCCATATCTCCACCGCCTTTACTAGATTGATAGTATATCTAATGAAGAATCGGTAGAGATGGTATGGGTTTTCTGTTAGAAAGTTTGTTTAGATCTTGGTGTACCCATGAAGAGGGCTAGAGGAGTCCGGCAATTTCATGGGGCTCGAAATCGTATTTGCTGCCGCAAATATGGCAGACAAGTTCAATCGGTTCTGCTTTCATAACAGCGTACTTCAAATCTTTCTTTTCTAGTGAATGAAGTATGGGGTATAACACTTCTTTTGAACAGCCACAGAAATGTTGAATCGGGATGCTCCCGACAATCTCTATGTCTTTGAAAATCTTGCCAGGTATCTCCATGAGACCGTTGGATTTATCCGCCAAAATGTACTGATGCGTTCTGAGCTCCTTTTTTATCTGCTGAATCCGATGCGGGGGGCAGCCGGGAAGAAGTTGAACCATGATACCTCTACTTAAAACAATTTCTTCGTTCTCATTAAATTGGATATAACTGTAGAAATCGGTGGATGTTTGTTCGCTTTGTTGATAGTAATGTGACAAGTCATCTATGATGTTACGATAAGGCATATCCGTAATTCCGGTGAACAAGCTGTTCATGCCTAAATCCTTCGTTATATGAATGCTGCCCTTATCACCGACTATTTGTTTAAGATGTATATGATTCAGCTGATCCGGGGTTATGTGTACCAGTTCATCACTGAGGTATCCCCGTACATTCCCCATGCTGTCTACATCAGCAAAAATTTTATGACGCGCATTACTAAACTTGATTTTTAAGCTTAATCTCTGATTGTATTTTAATGTTCCTATAATCAGACAAGCGGAGGTTATGGTTTGTCCCCATGCTGTTTTGAGCAGTTTGTGCATCGACGGGGGATGGCACATATCGTTAAGAAGTTCAGTATTCTCTACAAACAAAATGCGCACTTGATGATTGTAGGCTAACGTTTGTAGTACGAAGTTTCCATTCTGCATTGTATCCTATAGTCCTTTCTGATGGTATTTACTGTTGAAAACTAGTTGGATCGTATTATTTGCAGTATAATTCCTGACGTAGCGTCAGGTGCAAGAGGGAACAAAGCTTCTTACATTATGATTGAGTCGAATCGTTCAACTATTCTTGGGAGGGGATCGTATCCGTAAGCGAAATTGGAAAGTCGGTGAACTTGCGAAGCGCACAGGGATAACCGTTCGAACGCTGCACCATTATGATCAAATCGGGCTATTTTCCCCCTCGGAAAATACGGAAGCGGGTCACCGTCTCTATACCGAAGACGACGTAGCTAAACTGCATCAAATCATGACCTTGAAGCAGTTAGGATTCTCATTGGAGGATATCAAATTAACCATGAATGAATCGGGACATTCTCTTAGAGATATGATGGATATTCAGCTCGCTCAATTGAACGATCAAATCGAATTTTTGACGGAGCTGCGTAGTCGAATCGAGGGAATCGATAAGTTGTTCCTATCAGGAGAACACGTGTCTAGTGAGCGTTTATTGATGGCGATTCTGTTGATGAGGATGACGGAGAGTCGGCATTTTAAAGCACCGCAATCCGAAGAGATGAAGAAATGGTTCAGCTTGGTGAAAGAAAACGAACTGGAGGAATTGCAGGCTGAAGGAGCTCGGCTTCTTTCCGAATTTCGAAGGTTATATGAGAAGGGCATGGCACCACATGAGGACGAGGTGAGGATATTGGCGAAGATTTGGAGTGAAAAGATGTCGTCATGGGTTCATATAAATGAAGAGTTTATTCATTCAGCAGAGCAGTACTATGCGGAGTATCCGGATGATGCATTATCCTATGGGATGGACGGAGAATTGTACAATTTTATCAAACAAGCGGTGGGCGTTATAACCACAGATGCATGAATTTTGCTTGACGGAACGAAGGTGGAAGTGGGTTCATTCAATTACTTCCAATCGGCTGTGGAAGAGAACGATGATATTGCCGTGATCATTTAGGATGAAGCGACAGGCGCAAGTTTTGAATCGGCATTTAATAACATGTGGAACGATGGGGAGGCATTCAAGGATTATGGATTATAGCCGCCCCATTCCCGTGATCCCGTCTTAAGGGAGATGCCGTAAGGCAAAAACAAACAGGATCATCGCCCCTAAAGAAGTGATGGTTCGTACACGATTCCATGGCACCCAGCGTCTCAGGTAGTTAATCCATACCTCGCCTCTGGCACCGCTACCTGGGTCAACCGCGGCCAGTGCGTCGTTTAGCGGGACGTTGAACGCCATCGTTACGATGAATCCCGCTAAATAAAGCAGGCTGGCGGCAAGCAAGTACAACGAGCCGGGTTCCCCCCAGCGCATGATGGATAAGACCGCAAGCACGATACTGGTTAATGCAGTGCCTGTAAACAATGTGCCGAACAAAGGATTGAGAATGGTTGCATTGATGGACTGCATGGCATGAATCCCCTGTTCATTGGGAATCCGGGCCAGTGCTGTCATTATAAAAGACGAGAAAGCGAAGAACAGCCCGGCTATGAGTCCCGATCCTGTTACCGAGAATAAAGCCAACAAAAAAATCAAGCGGTCACTCATGGATGGTATACCTCCAATGGCATAGGTTATTACTGGTATGGTTCCAGTCCAGTATGTTCATTTAATTGTTTGTACATACAAATATAATTGGATTTCCAGCAAAAGTAAAGACCTAAATAGGAAGGAACTTAATATCAATCAATAGACTCACATTTATATATTAATATTTTCTATTTCTGGTAATTAGTTGATTTCATATCCTGTTATGAAAATAAAGAATATGATGAGAAAATGCAGAAGAATGGCTGCTATAGGTCGCTTTCATATTGAGCGGCCTATTTGTTACGAAAAAAAGTTCCGAATATCCCCACTATTTTCAAAATAGAGTTATATATACGCTCTCGTAAGCGTATACAAAATTTGGATAATATATCAAATTGCTGCAGCCAAAAGGAGGGATTCGTATGAAGTCAAGCAAGAGGGGTTTTTGGCTAGTAACGACGGCTTTATTAAGCGTTTCTTTGTTATTCGGTTGTACCGGGGGTAAGGGAACCCCAGCCGATACCGGCGATCCGGAGCCGGGAAAGGATGGAGAGACAGCCAAGAAAATCATTACCGTGACGTTTCGGGATGACGGAATCGGCGAGAACGGAGCGTTCTATAAATGGCTCAAGGAACTATCGGCAAGTTACCCCGACAAAAGCGTAGAGATTAAGCCGACACCGATTCAGGCATCGGAAGGCGATTATTTTGCCAAGGTGGCCTTGGCGCTCAAGTCCAAAGATACGGCGCCGGATATTGTGACAGAGGATACCTTTATCCTGAACTCTGATGCAAGCGCAGGCTATCTGGAACCGCTTGACGATAAATTGGCGGCATGGGAAGACTGGGGCAACGGTTCCTTCATTGAAGCGATGAAGAAGGGGGTTACCGCTAGCGATGGCAAGGTGTACGGCGTACCGTACAATACGGATTCCAGGGGCCTCTGGTACAACAAAGACATTTTCAAACAAGCAGGTCTTCCGGAGGATTGGCAGCCTAAGAACTGGGAGGAGGTCTTAAGCGCTGCGCGAACGATCAAGGAGAAGGCGCCTGACGTTGTGCCGATCTGGATGAACATGGGCAAGGCTACAGGCGAAGCAACCTCCATGCAAACCTATGAAATGCTGCTCTACGGAACAGGCGAAAGACTGTATGACGATGCCGGCGGCAAATGGATTACGAAAAGCCAGGGCATTCTCGATGCGCTGACCTTTGTGGAGACGGTTAATAAGGAGAAACTCGGACCGCCGCTCTCCAAAGTATTGAATGGCCAGGCAGGCAACACGGCGTCCCGCGAATACCTGCCGCAAGGCAAGCTGGCGATTTCGCTGGATGGCTCCTGGATTACGGGCAACTATATGGAATCAGGCGCGGCGCCATGGCCTGAATACAAAGATGTGCTCGGCTTCGCGCCGATGCCGACCAGCCAAGGGCAGGACCCTGGGTCCATTACGCTGGCCGGAGGGTGGGCGCTGTCGATTCCAAGCAATTCCAAGAACAAAGACGAGGCTTGGGAATTTATCAAATATGCGCTAAACAAGGATAATACGCAGAAGCTTGTCATGGCCTCAGGGAATATCACGGTACGTGCCGATGTTGCCAAGGATCCGGAATATACGAAAATGCCGTTTAACGAAATCGCGACCGAATACCTGCAGAATGCAGAGTTCAGACCGGCTCAGGAGAAGTATCCGGAAGTGTCGACACAGATCCAGACGATGGTGGAGTCCGTGGCAACGGGAACGTCGCCGGCGGATGCCATGAATAAATATGCGCAGGACGTCACCCGCATTGTCGGAGCGGATCATATCGTGGAGAAATAATTGGCTATAAGCAAAACCAGCTTGCTCAAGCACTCCATTCATCGCGGAGACTTGGGCAAGCGGTTTTTCAGATCATCCGCATGGAAGGAGAAGACACATGAGCAGTCTGTCCGTGGACGTTTACCCGAAACGAAGAAAAACGTATACCTGGCTCTTTTTTTTGCTTCCTTCAATCGCGATTATGCTCGTGTTTTTTATATATCCGATTCTGTTAACATTCTTCTATTCCTTCACCAACCTGGCGTTAACCGGCGAAGCGGCGAGGGAGCTTAAGTTTATCGGCCTTGACAACTATGCCCGGATGTTCCAGGACCCCACGGTTCGAATCAGTATATGGAACACGCTGGTTTTCCTTATCGGCTCGGCGGTGATCGGGCAGCAGGTGCTGGGATTTCTGATCGCCCTGCTGATGAAGCAGAGGAACAAGACTTTTCGGCGAGTGATTGGAACGATTGTGCTTGCGGGCTGGGTGACGCCCGAGATTGTATGCGCTCTTTGCTTGTACAGCTTCTTCGGGGATGAGGGCACGCTGAATGCGATTATCACTTTTTTTGGATTTTCGGAAGTGACCTGGCTGTTTACCGTCCCGATGCTGACGATCATTCTTGCGAACATTTGGCACGGTACGGCCTTCTCGATGCTGGTATTTCAAGCTGCGCTGGATGATGTGCCTAACGAAATTGAGGAAGCGGCGGTGGTGGATGGAGCCTCCAAGTGGAAAATCTTCACGCGTATCATTATTCCGTACATTAAAAGCACCATTACAACCAACATGATGCTGGTTACGCTGCAGACGCTTGGGGTGTTCGGACTCATCTATGCGATGACCGGGGGCGGTCCGGGCAATTCTACGACGACCCTGCCGATCTTCATGTACAATCAGGCATTTGTGAACTATCAATTAGGCTATGGAACCGCCATTTCGCTGCTGCTGCTGTTGATCGGGATTGTCTTAAGCCTGCTGTATATCAGGTCGATGAAAGAGTAACCAGAGGTGAGATCATATGAATGCCAAACAACGTAAATTAATCTATCGTATTCTGCCGTACGCGATCCTTACGGGGATCGGCATTTGCTTTGTGCTGCCGCTGCTCTGGGTTCTCGTGGCTTCCGTCGATCCGAATGCGATGCAATCGCTGAAGATGCCCAGCAAGGTTACCGGCGCTAACTATGTTGAGGTGATTACCAGCAGCGAGAACCAGCGCGCTTACCTGATTGGTCTGGTGATGTCGCTTGGCCAAGCCGTATTGGTTGTTCTTCTGGCGCTGCTTGCAGCTTATCCGCTATCCCGTTATCAGATGAAATATAAGAAACCCTTTATGCTGACCATTCTGTTTATGACATCGCTCCCGATTACGGCTGTGATGGTGCCTGTTTACCAGCTGTTCCTGGGGCTGAAGCTGTATGACAATATTTTGGGCGTCATCTTGTTCTATGTAGCGTCATCCATGCCGTACGGGATTTGGATGATGAAGAATTTCATGGATTCCGTGCCGAGCGATCTGGAGGAAGCCGCCTGGGTGGACGGGGCTTCGGTGTTTACGGGAATGCGCAAGGTCGTGGCACCGCTGATGGTTCCGGGTATTTGTACGGTGGCGATATTTACCTTCTCGGGCAGTTGGGGCAATTTCTTCGTCCCGTATATTCTGCTGCAGTCGCCTGAGAAATTCCCGGCTTCCCTGAAGCTCTATCAGTTCTTCGGGCAGTATGGCATGGTCGATTACGGCAGCCTGGCCGCCTTCTCGGTGCTGTACGCCATCCCGGCGATCATCATGTACATTCTCTCCCAGCAATTCATGTCCAAGGGCTTCGGGCTGCAGGGCGGAACGAAGGGATAGGGGAAGCTAACGAATCAGCTGTTGAGTAAATCTTAACAGCTTTTTTTAGCTGGGAATATTTGTTACACTTTAGTTATGTATTTTACATGATGGCGTGTATAACGTAGATGTAATGATATTTTTAGTCATGATGAATGGAGGAGTATAAGTTGGGAGTTAAACGCATTGTCGCAAATGTCGCAACGAAGGATATCGCCGCAGCCAAGACGTTTTATCAAGATGTGCTGGGTCTGGATATGTTAATGGATCATGGCTGGCTCACCACTTATGGCTCGCAGGAGAGGATGAGCATACAGATCAGCTTTGCTTCCGAGGGAGGCAGCGGCACGCCCGTCCCGGATCTGTCGATCGAAGTGGATGAGCTAGAGGCTGTGCTGGATGCGATGAGGCGGGCAGACTTTTCCATTGAATATGGACCGGTTGATGAGCCTTGGGGAGTAAGACGCTTTTTTGTCCGCGATCCGTTCGGGAAGCTGGTCAACATTTTGATGCATCTGTCACATGATTGAGTATATGTGGGTCAAGTCGGTATCTTCGCACTGATGCTTATATGCTACCCAGTACATAAGGATGAGCATATATGATATACTGTTTATAATATAAACAATTATCGATGACATCAGAAGCTAGGATGCAGAAAGGATACACTGTTTATGTCAAACGATCAGAGTATGGATTCGGATATTGGATCCAAGCTGCCCAGAGGGGCGGCTCTTAGCTGGGGATTGGTAAAGCCGCCGCAGCGGGGACCGAAACGGGAGATGAGCCTGTCGCAGATTGTGGAGACGGCTATCGATATCGCCGATAAAGAAGGGCTTTCCGCTGTCTCCATGAATCGAATCGCGTCCTCCTTGGGTTTTACCGCCATGTCGCTGTACCGGTACATTTCCAGCAAGGACGACCTTTTGCTGCTAATGCAGAACGCCGCGTGCGATATTCCCATTCCTCCGGAAGATTCTGCCGACTGGCGCGAGAATATGCGGGCCTACGTCAAATCGACGATGCAGGTATTCCGGGATCACCCCTGGTTTGGAGACATTCCGATTACGGGTATTCCCATTACGCCGAACAATCTGCGATTTATCGATTGGGGTCTGCGGTTCATGACGGATCTCCCGCTGAATGATTATGAGCGGATGTCTTTGATTCTCTTGTTAAGCAATTACGCTAGATCAAGCGGCATGATGCAGCGGGATATGGACCGCGCCATACAGGCAGGCTCCACCCCGGAACAGTTCAGTGGAATCGATTATACGGCAGCGCTGAAACAGCTTATGAAGCCGGATCGGTTTCCGTTCCTGTATCCGGTTGTGATGTCGGGGGTCTATACGGAAGACAACGAGGAAGTGAATCCGATTGGCAATGACATTGATTTCGGGTTAGAACGCATTCTGGACGGCATTGATCATTATCTCCAGGCAAAGACACAGTCCGGACAGTCGGACAAGTAATGTTATCGGTCAAAGTTACAGGCCGTGGTCGATAAGAGAGTGCCGTAGCTGAGCAAAAAACCGATCCTCGCATGAGGATCGGTTTTTTGCTGGTTGATTTGGCCCAAAGCGGACGTTTTATCAAGCGTATGCATAGTTAGCGTCGACCGGCTTTTCTCTTAAACGTCCACATGCTCCATACCATGGACCCGACAAGGATGAACAGACACCATCCAATTGCCCAGCCGATGTGATCCTGGATAGAACCTCCCGTCAGCAACCCGCGAATGGACTCAATGACGGGCGTGATCGGTTGGTTGCTTGCGACCCCTTGCAGCCATGTCGGCATCGTCTCAGTAGGAACGAAGGCGCTGGAGAGGTAGGGGAGGAAGAGCAGTGCAAATCCATAGCTGCTGGCCGCTGCCGGACTGCCTGCAACGAGGCCGATGGCGGCATAAAGCCAAGTGAAGGCAAAGATGAAGAGCGCGATCAAGCCGATGGCGAGAATCCAATCCAGAAGTCCGGCTGAAGGCCTGAATCCAACGAGCAGAGCCACAGCGATAACGACGCCAGTCGCCAGCATGTTTCGAGCAAGGCTGGCTACCACATGTCCTGTAATGACACTCATGCTTTGAATGGGCATGGTCCGGAAGCGGTCAATGATGCCATTGGTCATATCTTGGGAGACATCGACGGCCGTGCTGGACGATCCGAAACCTGCGCATAACAGAATGATTCCCGGCACCACGTAGTCTACATACTGTCCGCTGGGATCAATGGCGCCGCCAAATACATAGGTGAACAGCAGCATCAACATGATCGGCAGCATCATTGCCGTAATCATCGCCTCCGCGTTCCGGATGCTGTGACGTAAGCTGCGACCGATAAAAACGCTCTGGGTGACCGCAAAGGACGTTGTTTTTGTGTTCGAAGCTGTTCCTCTCATCATACGATTTCCTCCAATTTCTTGTCGGTTAGCGACAGGAATACATCATCCATATTTGGCCTGTGAAGACTTACGCGCGTCTCGTTCGGTAGCAGGTGAGTGAACTCATGGAGCGTCTGAGCGACGTCCCCGATGCTGCCGCTTGTCGGAATCCTGTGAATCACCTCGTCGTGTTCGTCGCGGAGCTCCAGAACTTCTCCTCCGACACGGGTCTTCAGCTCGGCCGGACTTCCCTCAGCAACGACTCGCCCGCCATCCAGGACCGCGATCCGGTCCGCGAGCTGATCCGCTTCCTCCAAATACTGCGTGGTCAGCAGTATGGTGATACCTTGGCTCTTCAACTGCAGAATGATATCCCACAGGGTACGGCGACTGCGTGTATCCAGTCCCGTGGTTGGTTCATCCAGGAACAGCACGGGCCGCGGCACAACAAGGCTGATCGCAAGATCAAGTCTTCTCTTCATCCCGCCCGAATACGTCTTCACGCGCTTGGCGGCAGCAGCTGCGAGATCGAATTGTTCGAGCAGTTCTGCAGTTCGCAGGCGCGCTTCCGCTGCGGATAGACCGGACAGCCTGCATATCATCTGCAGGTTCTCTTCCGCGGTCAGCACTTCGTCAACGGCAGCGAATTGGCCGGTCAGACTGATGGACTGCTGCACATCCTGTTTGTGATGGCGGAGATCAAATCCGTTAATCTTCACGCTGCCGGCTTCGGGCTTCACCAATGTGGACAGGATGTTGATCAAGGTTGTTTTGCCGGCTCCATTAGGACCAAGAAGAGCAAATACGTTTCCTTGCGGCACGCTCAGGTCGATCCCGTCCAGCACGGTTTGGTGCCCAAAGCTTTTGCGAAGTTGCCGAATCTCAACAGCATAGTTACTCATTGTCAGCACATCTCCCTTAATTAATTGTATATATAATAAACAGTTTAATTTATAATTAGTATATAGCATAAACAGTTATTGTGCAATACGATTTTTTTGCGTTTGGAATTGCATGATGATAACAGGAGGATAGGGTGTCGGGGCATAAAAAAGAGCCTGACGCGATGTAACAAAACATCAAGTCAGGCTCTTATAGGGATTAGTTCATAGTATATGCGATCTTATCGTTACGAACGATCCGATTCGTCATAAAGCTCCAGTTCAATGACGGTATTGCGTTTGTCGGGGAGCGGATAGGTGAAGTGTTCAGGCCGCGCGAAATTAACGAATGCGTCTTCGACGAATTCGGCGGCGCTCCATGGGCGGCTGAGGAACAATTCGTATCCGTCCGCGAGCAGACGGGCTTTCTTCACCTTGTCGGCCATGCCGATGAGATTGATCGGTCCGATGGACTCCTCAAAGACGTGGGCGTACAGCTTATTGCCTTTTTGGGTGTACCGACCCCAATCCGGCTTCGGATAATCGGCGGCCGCACAGCCATAGATACTGTCGCCGTTCTTGCTCATCCAGTCACCGATTTCCTCCAACACGTCAAGGCTCTCCTTAGGGATGACGCCCCTCGCGTCAGGCCCGACGTTCAGCAGCATGTTGCCGTTCTTGCTAACGCATTCCACCAGTTTGCGGATGATCGTGGTTGCCGATTTGTAATTGCGGTCGGCGGCTGCATAGCCCCAATTGTTATTCAGTGTAATGCAGGCTTCCCATGGGATCGGGGCACCTATCTGATCCACGACGCCGTGCGGCGGAATGATCTGTTCAGGTGACGCGAAATCTCCGCTGTAAACGGAAGGATCGGTAGTGTAGATGCTGCCTCCGCTCTCGCCGCTGCCTTCAAGCCGGTTATCGATCAGAATGTGCGGCTGCAACTCGCGGATCATCTTCATCAGCTCGGTGGCGCGCCATACTTCGCCGCGCATGTTACCATAGGAGAAGTCAAACCACATAATATCGAGCTTGCCGTAGCCTGTAAGCAGCTCCCGAACCTGCCCGTGCATGTAATCCAGGTATCGGTCGAAGTTTTTGGGATCGCGCTTGAAGGCTTCGTTGGCGCGCATCGGGTGAATGCGGTCCCCATAGGCCGGATAGTCCTCATGGTACCAATCGATCAGCGAGAAGTAGAGGCCGACTTTAAGGCCTTCTTCACGGAAAGCTTCCAGAAACTCCTGCACGAGGTCCCGGCCGGCTTTGGTATTCGTTGATTTATATTCCGTCAGCTTGCTGTCGAACAAACAGAATCCGTCATGGTGCTTGGCCGTCAGCACCGCATATTTCATGCCTGCTTTTTTGGCCGCTTTGGCCCACTCCCGCGGATTATAGTCAACGGGATCAAATTCATCGAAATAGGTCTGATAGTCTTCGATGCTCATCTGTTCCGAGCTTCGGAGCCATTCGCCTCTGGCTGGGATCGAGTAGAGCCCCCAGTGGATGAACATGCCGAAACGGTCGTTCTGGAACCATTGCACACGCTGGTTTCGTTCCTGGATGACTTGATTGGTTGGAGTGGTAGTTGTTGTCATGGATTCAAACCTCCGATTCTTGGAATTGTCGAGTTTGATTTTAACAAGAATGTGTTAGTATGAATAGATAATTACTTAACTCTGACGGGTATTATAATAACTTTAGAGGATAATCGCAGATGAAGAATGAACGAAATGAACATGAAGCCATTCAGCAGATGCTCCTGAACATGCAGGTTCAGATCTGGGAGGCCGAAAGAACGCAGTGCTGGCCGGAGTGGAAGGAATTCGACTACACCGTGTCTTACAACAAGCTCTATTTTATCCTGGATGGGGAAGGATGGGTGAAAATCGGCGATGAGGAGCTGTATCCCGTTCCGGGTCAATTGGTTCTGATGCCGGCACGGACCAGGCAATCCTACTCTGTCATCAGCGGCCGCCCCTATCTTAAATATTGGTCGCACTTCTCGGCGACCGTAGGCGATTCCGATGTATTTTCCTGGCTGAACGTTCCCTATTGCTATGATTTATCGGAGAACGCGGAGATTCCGTCATTATTCCAGCAGCTGGTGGATGCGCATCGTACCGGTACCATCGCCGCGCGGTTAAAGGAAAAGTCGGTGATGCTGGACATCCTGTCCCGAGTGTTCGAGCACCAGCACCCGCAGATTCATACGGACAAAATGGAAGATATGGGCAGGCTCCACAAAGTGCAGCAGTACATTAAGAATCACCTGCATGAGGAGATTACGCTGGAGCAGATGGCGGGGACGCTGCATTTGCATCCGAATTATTTTATTAAGTACTTCAAGCGGCATTTCGGGATCACGCCGCAGAAATATTTAAGCCTTAAACGAATGGAGCAGGCCAAACTCATGCTGAGAACGACCCCTCTGAGCATCAAAGAAATTGCGGACGCAACTGGCTTTGAATCGGCGAACTATTTCTCGAAAACGTTTCGTAAAGAGGTTGGTTACAGCCCCTCGGAATACCGGAACAATATATAGCAAAAAAGAGGCTGTCCCTGAATTTCGATTCGGGGACAGCCTCTATTCTTCAGATCAGGGTTGGGTTACCTAAAAACCTTTTCCTCCTAGCGGTTTAAGCCTGAGCGGCTCCGCACCGGCAATCAGCGGCCGCCCGCGCTGCAGCAGTTCGGACGTATCGGCTCCCTGCAATGAAGCGGCATGCGCGTCTTGACTGCTCCACAATTCCGTGACCCAGACGGCATTCGGATCGCTGTCCGAAACGTTGACGATATAGAGTTCACAATCTTTGTTATCGCTAAGCATCGCTGCTGCTTCGAGCAGGATCTCTGCAAGTTCATCCCGTTTGCCGGGATGGGCAATCAGCTTTCCGTACATCGCGAATTTCTCCATCGGGTTCACCCTTCCTTTTTGGTCATGTCGCTTAACATGCGTTCGTAATGGAGCGCCATGCTTGTCGTGATTTCTGACAGTTTCAGAACAAGAGAAGCGGGCTCCAGAATGGTTAAAGATTTGCCATATGGGAGAAGAAAATAGGGAACATAGGACGTCAGCGAAGACGTATCCAGTCGGAAATGAGCTTCTCCATCACAGCGTTTCACAAGCGTATGTCCAAATAACCAATGCTGACTTAATTCATTCAGAACATGCTCGTGGCCTTGGATGACGACATGGACCAGCGGTTCATGGCTGCCTTGATCGGGCAGCAGACTGCCAAGCAGTACATCCTTGGCCGAAAAATCAGCGGGCCGTTCAAATCCATGTTCTGTCAGCTCCAGCCCAATGATCCGATCCACGCGGAAATTGCGAATCTCTTGACGCAGATGGCAGAAGCCGGCGGCATACCATTGACCCTTCCAGTGGATGATACCGTAGGGGTCAAAGTTTCGGGTAATGCTGGCGCCTTCCCTGCCCTTCGAATACGTCATTTTCAGGGTTTGCCCGTGCGCCGCGGCACTTTCAAGCGTCTGAAGCAGCGGCCGCAGCCCCTTATGGACAGGAGGCTGCAACACCGAGACGCCGCCGCTGTGCCGTTCGATCTGAGAAAGCTGCTCTTCGTTCGTATAAAGCTTCAGCTTGTCAATCGCCCGCTGCAGTGCGTCTGTAAACGGATAGCCGCTTTCTTTGGCAAAGATCGAGGCATGCACCAATGCCTTCTGCTCTTCTGCATCAAACATCAGCGGGGATTCTGCAAACTGTCCGAGGATCCGAAAACCGCCGTTCGGCCCGGAATCGGCGATGATGGGCGCGCCGCTGGCGCATAACGAATCGATGCAGCGGTACACCGTTCGAACATGGATTTCCAGTTCATCGGCGATTTGCTGCGCGGTCATCTTCTTGCCCGAGCGGAGCATCCACAGGATCGACAGCATATTATCCGCTTTGGACATCTAGATTCGCTCCTTCCAGATGGGATGATCCCGAATGTTTGCTTTTAAGTAGATTGTATCTTTTCTACACGAGCGGGTCCATTCCCTTGTCGATCCAGGAATCGTAAGTCGGACCGTAGAGCTCGGGAATCCGCAGGCCGGCTTGTCTCATCAGCACCGTCATCTGTCCGCGGTGATGGGCTTGATGAACCAGGGTAAAATGCAGAAATGCCGCATTTGCCCAAGGCTCTCCGTCGAAATCACGGGTAGCGCGAAGATCATCCTCGCTCCATTGTGATTTCACGGCATCCAGAAAGGCATGCCGGATCCGGCGGTAGCTGCTCTGAATCTCGGCGGCGGAATCGGGGATTTCCTGCTCACGGGACGGGCCTTCAAATTGTAGACCGAGCATGGTCATATACTGAACCGACATTACCAAATGCCATGCCAGCTGACCGAGCGTGCGATGCTGATCCGTCATGGCCGTTTTGAGCGAATCGTCGGTTAATGCGTCCATGACTTGTTCTGTAATCCGTGCCTCTTTTAACCATTCTGTCGTAAAATCCTCTATACTCATGTTCATGTGTAAACCCTCGCTTTATATTAGGATGGATGCTGTAAGTCGAGTATATTACATCATTCCTGACAATTACGGTCAGTGATTATGGGAGAAGAAGAATTTATTTATTTCAGTGTTTAGCCGGAAATTATCTGCATGGTCTATAGAACCCTCTTCCTTTATAATGTATGAGATTTAAAGATCGTGCCGGATATCGAATATAGGGGGTGTACAGCATGCAGGAAGCGATTCACGAAATCCCAGGGGCAGATAAATGGATGACCGTTCAAACCGTTGACAAGGGCTGGTCGGCAGATCGTAAATACTATGTTCAGGATACGGAAGGCCAGGAGTGGCTTCTCCGATTATCCGACATCTCTCAATATGAGCGAAAGCGGTGGGAGTTTGAAGCGGTAAAAAAGCTTGATTCTATCGAAATGCGTACGTCTCGCCCGATTGATTTTGGCGTATGCCATGATGGCAGGCAAGTATTTTCCCTGTTTACATGGGTTCCGGGAGAAGATGCAAGGGATGCGATTCCATTGCTGGATTCTGAGGAGCAGTACCGGCTTGGCGTTCAGGCAGGCCAATATTTAAGCGAAATGCATCGCATTCCGGCTGAAAGCAGCTTTGACACATGGGTGGATTATTATAATTCCAAAATGGATAGGTACATCAAAAATTATAAGAACTGTGGCATCCAGCTCGCAGGTGCTGAGAACATCATTCGTTTTATGGAGGAGCATCGGTATTTGCTTGATGAGCGGCCCCGTGCTTTTCAGCATGGGGATTATCATGTCGGCAATATGGTGGTTACTCCTGAAGGTGAGTTGGGCATCATCGATTTCAACCGGGCGGATTATGGTGACCCTTGGGAGGAGTTTAATCGGATTACGTGGGATGCCGCGATTAGCCCGTGGTTTGCTTCCGGTCGTATTCACGGATATTTTCAAGGATGTGAGGTACCGGATTCATTTTTCAGATTAATGGCACTTTATATCGCGAGCAATCAGATTTCCTCAATTCATTGGGCGATTCCATTCGGAGAGCAGGAAGTGGAGGTTATGGTGAATCAGGCTCAAGAGGTGCTGAACTGGTATGAGGGGTTCCAGACGCATATGCCCAACTGGTATAAACCAATGCCGAGGTCGTCTTAAACCAGCGCTGCTAGGATAGCAATCCAGAAGAATTTTTCGGTGATGCTGCATGATACAATGACATCAAATCCCAAAAGGAGGTTTGTACTCATGTCATCAGCGGATATTCAGTTTGTCGGCGGAAACAATATTGCCCTTAAAATTCCGAAGTACAAGTATGAGGAAACCGTGCATTTTTACAAAGAGGTTTTGCGGCTGCCTTATTTAGGCTTCAAGGATGGTTCACACCTCTTTCAGCACGGCCCGAACAATTTATGGCTGGATTGCATGACTCACTATGCTCAGCAGGATGTCTGGTTAGAGGTCACTACGGATCATCCCGAGACCGCCGCTTCATATTTGAGAGAGCATCAGGTGGATCGCAGGGATGAGGTGGAGGTTTACGAGAACTCGCGAGGCTACTGGATATCCGATCCCTGCGGAACGATCATCCGGGTGAATGCAACAAAAGCAAATAAATAGGCGTTCGACTCGGCGTATGTGTTTGCCGTCGACGACACGCATCCTTAAGACGTGAGCTCATGTCCCAAACGTCCAACACTCATCCGGCAAAATTTATGCTCACGCACTAAGCTCCATCAAAACAGGACATAAAAAACCAAGCACTTCCTATCCAAGCTAGATTATGACAGGGGAATGCTTGGTTAATTCTTTTCGCTGCGAAATTACGCTACGGCTTCAGAACCACTTTGGTGCAGTCTTCTTCATGATCGCTAAATATCCGATAGGCATCGCTTGCATGTTCCAGTGGAAGCCGGTGGGATACAACTTCGGTTGGATCGAATTCCCCGGCGGTGATCTTCCTGAACAGCTCCGGCATATAATGGATGACAGGGGCTTGTCCCATGGTAAGGGTAATGTTTCGTTCAAAAATATGGCCCAGCGGGAACATGTTGTACAATGAACCGTACACGCCGGTCAGCTGAACGGTGCCGAATTTGCGAACGGCATCGAAGGCAATATCCATTGCGCTTAACGTTCCGCCTTGGAGCTTCAGCTTTTGACCAATGGCTTCCATGGTTGACTTCTTCCCGTCCATGCCAACGCAGTCGATCACAATATCCGTGCCGCCCTTAGTGATCTCGCGGATGTACGCGCCCATATCATCATAGTCTTCAAAATTGTAGATCTCAACATTGTTCATCCGCTTTGCTTTTTGCAGCCGGTAGGGAAGGCGGTCCACGGCGATTACCCGTTTAGCCCCCTTCATCCAGGCGAATTTTTGGGTCATCAGACCGACCGGTCCACAGCCGAGCACCGTCACGGTATCACCTGGCTTAACGCCGGCATTTTCCACGCTCCAATAGGCAGTAGGCAGAACATCGGACAAGAAGAGAAGCGCCTCATCCTCCAGTTCGCATGATTCGGGGATGACAAACGGCATAAAGTTCCCGTACGGTACGCGCAGATATTCAGCCTGCCCTCCAGGATAATTTCCATAGCGTTCGGTGTAACCCAGGTATCCACCGGTATGGACATCCGGGTTGCCATTGGAATTGTCGCATTGACTTTCCATATCATGATTGCAATAGTAGCAGTGGCCGCAAGAAACATTGAAGGGAAGAACGACGCGGTCGCCTTTTTTTACGCGGGTTACGTTAGCACCGATCTCTTCTACGATCCCCATGGGCTCATGGCCGATCACGAAATCTTTAGTCGTGGGCATAGTCCCGAGGTATATATGAAGATCGGAACCGCAAATGGCTGTAGAGGTGATGCGGACGATAATATCATCCTGTGTCTGAAGGGATGGATCCTGCACGTCTTTGACCTGAATGTCTTTTGCGCCTTGAAATGTGACTGCTCTCATTTGTCCCCTCCTCATGCGATGTACATATGTTCTCTCTTTAATAACCGATATGCACTTTTATTAACATCCCCATCGCTATTTATGCATATGCGCTGCTACGCGCAAAAACATAGTTTGTTTGAAGAACGGTCAATGCTAAACAGAGTAAAGTCACGGTGTTAACCGAGCCCGATGGCAAGCGTGTTAAATGTATACTTTCGGGCTTACCGGACATAGGACGGTGATAACTGCTGATTGCATAAGTGGATACTTTCGGATTTTAACGGACACAGGATCCGTTATTTGATCAGATAAGAGCTAAACTGGGATTCTAGCGGACATGAGGTACGTTATTTGCATAAAAAGTCCGTTTTTTCGCAGCGAAAGGGATGAATAACGGACTTGGTGTCCGTTAGGATAAGAAAATCGCCTGAATCGTGCCAATAGCGGATCTGTGGTCCGTTAGGTTCGGCTTGTTGTGATAGTGTGGCTTGTTGGTGATAGCAGCGGCTTGTTGGTGATGAAATTACCTGTTTGGGGATAGCAGCCAGTAATAAGTTTTAGTAGGACACACCCCATGGCCGATTTTCTTCGGTAAACCGAAGCCGCAGTCCGATGGTCGGTATGTGGATGGCATAAGGGACTTTTCTTAAAAACAAAGAACGCGTATTGGCAGGGATTCGGTTATCCCGCCATACGCGTTCTTTTTTAGGATCTTTACGATTACTCTTTGGGCTTTCCTTCCCGCGTGAAGGTCGCGGTGTCCAGGTGATGTTGGCGTCTACGCTTTGGCCGTTGGCGGCAAAAGTTTACACGAGCTTCAAATACTCAACGATCGTCAGCAAACCTTTATCGAAATTCTCCAAATTCAAATGCTCGTTCGGAGCGTGCAGATTCTCGTCCGGCAAGCCAAAGCCCATCATGACGGCAGGAGCATCAAGCGTGCTGGACAGCTTCTCGACGATCGGGATGGATCCGCCATCCTTTGTAAAGAGGGCACGCGTGCCGTAGACATGTTCGAAGGCGTCCGCGGCTTTTTGCAGCATTGGATGGGACGGATCGATGTTGAAGGCGAATGCCTTTTCCTTCGGTTTAAACGTAATCTTCGAACCGACTGGAGTGTGGGCATGCAAGTGGGCTTCAATCGCGTCGAGGACCGCTTGCGGATCCTGGTCCGCCACCAAGCGGCACGTAATTTTGGCATGGGCTTCCTTCGGAATAACCGTCTTGCTGCCTTCACCCTGGAATCCGCCGTATACTCCGTTCAGCTCAAGGGTCGGACGCGCTCCCACGCGTTCAACGAAGGAAAATCCTTCCTCACCGTACAGGGAATCGAGGCCGACATCCTGCTTCAGCTTATCCTCGTCAAATTCCTGCTTGGCAAATTCCTCGCGCATTTCAGGCGACAGCTCGAGCACGCCGTCATAGAAGCCTTTTACGGCGACACGGCCTTGCTCGTCATGAAGCGAAGAGAGCAGGGAGACGAGGGCATGCAAGGCGTTAGGTACGCCGCCGCCATATGTACCGGAATGAAGGTCGGTATTGGCTGTTTCCAGAGACAATTCTAGGGAGCACAATCCGCGAAGGCCTGTGGAAATGGCCGGTTTGCCAGGTGCGAGCAGGGATGTATCCGAGATCACGATGGCGTCTGCGGCCAGCTTGTCCTTGTTGTTGTCAAGATAGAGCGGGAGGTTCGGGCTGGACACCTCTTCTTCGCCTTCAATGCAGAATTTGATGTTGACCGGAAGCTCTTTCTCTTGCTTCAAAATGGCTTCAACGGCTTTGACATGCAGGAAAAGCTGGCCTTTATCGTCCGTTGCTCCGCGTGCATACAATTTTCCGTTACGGATAGCCGGCTCGAAGGGCGGCGTTTCCCACAGATGAAGCGGGTCTACAGGCTGTACGTCATAGTGACCGTATACGAGCACGGTTGGTTTGCCTTCGGCATGCAGATAGTCTGCCGTAATAATAGGATGTCCTGCCGTTTGATGAACTTCCACATGCTCAAGGCCTGCTTCCGTCAGCTTGCCTGCGAGCCACTCGGCAGCCTTTGCCACATCGCCTTTGTGCTCGGACAGGGCCGAAATGCTCGGAATGGACAACCATTCCTTCAACTCATTCAGATGGATTTCGCGGTGTTCATCGAAATACGCTTTATAATCAACGCTCATGTTATAGGGATCCTCCTTCAAAATTCTCATTGGCATTCGATGGATGCCGTACCTTACTATTCTAACCGTTTTTCGAGGAATACGAAATATAGCGGGATTAATCTTGAATCGTGTCATGACTCTCTTCTGGCTGTTGTGATGCAAAATTGTCCAAAAGGTTTCTCCAGAACATCCGCAGCGCGGGACTGATCAGCTTATTACGGTGGCGAACGGCATAAATCCGGCGCTCGGGCAGCCAGGACGGAATAGGTCGTGATTGGAGTTTCCCCTCTGCCAGTTCTTCTTGTATGGCAGCTTCTGCGATCATGCCATACCCCAGACGGTGCCGAACGGCTGCTTTCAGTGCTTCGGTTCCCGAGATTTCCAATGATATTTGAAGGTGGATATGATGTTTGTCAGCCCAGCGGTCAATAAGCTGTCTGCTGATGGAGCCTGGTTCATGCGAAACAAAGGGATGTTCGACCAGATCGCTCGGAATTAAATCTCTTATGCTGGCAAAGGGATGATCCGGGGCGAATATAAGCACCAGATCATCATGGATCAGCGGCTGTACGATGAATTCAGGCTCATCTACTTGCGTGTTCGATATGATGCCTACATCGAGCTCGTATTTTTTGACTTTCTCGATAATATAGGCTGCCGGTCGGACATCCAACTGTATGGACAACCCCGGATAATTGAGTTTCAACTGTTGCAGAAACGGCGGTAACAGGTAGGTAGCGGGAGTATGGGTGCTGCCAATGGCGAGTACTCCTGCAGCGGTTCCGCGGAAGACATCCATAGTTGATGAAGCTTCCTCAGACAGGGAATGGATCTGCGATGCGTAATGATAAAAGGCTTGACCGGCTTCCGTAAGCTTGATGACATGGTAGGACTTGGTGTGAAACAAGGCAAGGCCAAGCTCTTCCTGCAGCTTATTTAAATGGAAGGTGACGGTTGGCTGGGTAATGCCCAGCTTCTGAGCCACAAGGTACAACTTCCTCAGCTCCACGGTAAGCACAAATACTTTTAATTGCTGTAAGTTCATGTTGCTATCCTCTCTTTCCATTTCATCATTGATAATCTTAATCTTATCTAACATTTGATAGATATTATTTAACTCTTTGTTAACGCAGCGATAATTTTTAATTGAATTTGGCGCGTTATGCTGAAATGGAACCAAGAAGGAAATCAGAAACAGGAGGGTGACATGAACAAAAAAAGAGGTTTTAAACATGGGATATTCATCACTTTAACTGCGCTGATGATGTTGTTGTCGGCTTGCGCGCAATTGGATGGACAGCAAACGGTTCGATCTAAGGAAACGACCGGACCCATTACCAGCGGAAGCGGAAGTACCGCCGGACAGTCGGACGTATCCTTGACCAGCGACGACGCAGAGGATACCGGGGAAACGATCTACTTATACGGAAATGATTTTGTAGATTTCATTGCTCCGAAGTTTATGGAAGAGACAGGCTTCAAGATAGAAGCCGTGCATTACGGCGGGGGAGAAGCATTGGCCAAAATAGAAGCCGAGCAGGGTAACCCGCAGTGGGACGTCCTGATGATGGATGGGCACGGTTCGGTGCGCAATTTGGTAGATCGCGATTTCCTGCTGACAGACTGGGAGCCTGAGAATCTGGGAAATCTGTCCGAAAACGGACGGAGTTATGTTCCCGAAGATTTCGCCTACTTTCCTATAGGCATTCATGCGGCCGGGGTCATCGCTTATAACACAACGCTGGTAACGCCGGAGAAGGCACCGACGACCTGGGAGAAATTTTTTGCCTATGACGGCCCTGTGGGTCATGCCGATCCGGCCGTAGCAGCGCCTGCCTATCCGCTCGTATCTGCTTTTTATGAGCAATGGGGTGTCGAAGCGGCAGAGCAGAAATATGAGCAGCGTTTTAAGAAGGGGCTGCATGTATACCCCAAGAACGGTCCTGTCGGGAAGGCGCTGTTGAGCGGAGAAATCGAGGTTGCGGCGCTTCAGGAGCATAATGCTTATGAACTGAAGCTTGCCGGTGAGCCTATTGAGGTGATATGGCCGCGTGAGGGTGCGCCAGGCAGCTTGCGTGTTGTAGCGATCAGCAAACATACCAAGAACCCGGCAGCGGCCAAGGCATTTGTGGAATATATGCTAAAACCCGAGACACAGCAGATGTTAACCAGTCAGGATTCCACGGATAGTTTCTTTACGCCGCTCGCTGAAGGTGTGTCAGCGCGAAGTGAACGTGAACCGAACGGAGCCTTTATGCTGCCTTCTGCGAAGTGGGCCTCAGAGCATGAGGTTGAGATCAAGACTTGGTTTGCGGATCAAAACGTAAGGTAGGCACATAACATGAATACTTCGGAAGCTCGCTATGGAGGCGGGGTAACCCTCCTCCTGTTTGTTTTTATTTTTCTGCCGCTGCTTGCCGTGCTAATCAACGTGATTTTCCCTGGACTCTTTTTCGGGCAGATCCAGTCCAGCAGCTTGGGTTTGATCGGAGACATATTTCACCGACCTCTGTGGAAACAATCCCTCCTGAATTCAGTCACATTAGCGCTGGGGACGGCTACGTTCGGTACGATCATTGGAGGCGTACTTGCAACCATCCGGGCAAGATGGAACTTTGCAACAGCAAGATTGCTGGATATGACGGCGTGGGTTCTGCTGATCGCGCCATCGTTCATGATTGCACAGGGCTGGGTATTGTTTGCCAGTGCGGATGGACTGGTTCATCAGTGGCTGGGGCTGACGTGGGTCACTTCATTTATTTTTCAACCTGCCGGACTTGTGTTTGTCATGTCCCTAAGCAAATTCCCGTTAGCTTACTTGGCTATTATGGCAGCTTCGGAGTGGAATATAAGGCAGTTCGGTTATGCAGCCAGGCTGAACGGCGCGAGGCCTTTCACCGTATGGAGAACCGTCGAATTGCCACTGGCACTCCCTTCTTATGTTGCGGGCTGGACACTGGTCTTTATGGATTCGATCGGCGATTTTGGGCTGCCTGCCGCATTGGCAACTGTGTATAAATTCCCGACGCTGACCTACTCCATTTACTCGGCCATTTACCAGTCACCTGTACGTTTTGATATGGCGGGAGTGCTGGCATTCTACTTGGTATTGATACTGGTGCTGGCGATGACCTTGCTGATGGTGACCCTCCGTAAATCCAGATTCGACTTTCTGAATGCGAGAGCAGTCAAAATGGAGAAGGTTAAGCCGCGGTTTGCCTGGATGTACAATCTGTCAATTACGGTTTTTCTTTTCCTGAGTCTCGGGATTCCGATTGGGACGAGTGCAGCGGTATCTCTGCTGAAACAGGCAGGCGGAGGCCTGAATCCGGGCAATTTTACGCTGGAGCATTATCGTGAATTATTTGCAGGACAGGCTGGGGATCACCGGCTGCTCGGTTATCTGGAAGGAATGTATCATTCACTCGCAATTGCAGCCGCAGCCGCATTGTTTAGCATGCTGATCGGGTTTGTTGTTGCCTACATGCTGACCTTCACGGAGTCTAGGCTAAAGCCCATGCTTCAGCTGTTCTCCATCATATCCCTAGCGGTCCCCGGCGTTGTGCTCGGGATCGGCTATATTTTCATATGGAATCAGAAATGGCTGGAGCCTATAGGACTCCATTTATACGGAACCCCCTCGCTGCTCGTGATTGCGGGTATAGCCGGTGCCATCCCCTACGCAGTCAGGGTCCAGCTTGGAGCGTTCGGCAATTTGTCCGGCACGATGCTGAAGGCAGCCGCTATCCAAGGCGCGAGCATATTCGAACGGATGCGGGATATCGTACTGCCCATGGTACGTCAGTCTTTGCTTATCGCGATCCTAGCTTCGTTTGGAACCAGCGTATTTGATTTGGCCCTGGCCTCGATGCTGAAACCGGCTAATTATTCACTGATGCCACTGGTTATCGACAGAGCTTTTGAATTCTCGCGCTACGGCTATGCTACGGCTGCTACCGTTGTAAGCTGCGGTACCGTGGTGCTCATCATCATACTGCTTCAAGCTGCGGGACGCCTTGTATTTCGATGGCTGGATGGCAATAGAAAGCGGTAGACGGAAATGGCTGTCGATAGAGCGTGATCCAACTTAGAAAGGATGGAGAGTGGAATGATCCTAAAGGTAAAGGGCGTATCGAAATCATTCGGCTCGCAGCAAGTCTTGAAGCCGATCACGTTTGAAGTGAGGGAAGGGGAACGCATTTGCATTCTCGGTCCATCGGGCTGCGGAAAATCCACGCTGCTGCAGATGGTTGCCGGACTTCAGCGCATAGATTCAGGCGAGGTAGAGATGGCGGGGGTCACCGTTGAACGGGGGAGACACTATATTCCCCCGGAGAACCGGCCCATTAATATGGTGTTTCAAGATTATGCCCTTTGGCCGCATATGACGGTGAAACAAAATATGGAGTATGGGATGAAACGCCGAAAGTTAGACACTAAAGACAGAGCGAATACATTGGATCGACTCCAGTCGCTTCTGAAGCTGGAAGGCTTATTGGACCGCCTGCCGGCCCAACTGTCTGGCGGTCAGCAGCAGCGAGTAGGCATAGCGAGAGCGTTGGCAACAGAGCCAAAGCTGATATTAATGGATGAACCGTTGTCTAATCTGGATGTCAAACTTAGAACAGATATGCGCGGTGAATTGGCCAGATTGCTCGGCGAATTATCCATCGCTACCCTGTATGTGACGCATGATCGTATGGAGGCATTTACGGTCGCTGATCGAATCCTGATTTTACGGGATGGAGGAATTGACCAATTCGGGGAGCCGAGGGCGTTGTTTGAGAGACCGGCAAGCCCTTGGGTTGCGCAGCTCATGGGCTATCATAATCAGTTGGAAGCCAAACTGACCCAGGATGGACAGCCAATAGCCATGCTTGCCGGGAGTCCGATAGCCGGACTCCGCATCGGCGTGGATAAGGGAGACGGCAGGGCCGTGATGATGGTCCATCCTGAGTCCATCCGGATTTGGCGCGGCGAAGCTTCGCAGGAAGGGAGCCTGCTGAAGGTGACGGTGGTGCAGACGGTGTACGAAGGAACAAGATGGAGAGTCATTGTGGAAACGGCAGATCAGCAGCCTATTCATTTATTCCATGATTGCAGCGTGGATGCCGGAAGCGAATTGTTGATACGACTGTCTCCGGATCAAACCATGATATATGCAGACAGCAGTATGTTAGCCCCATGAGTCAGGTGTACGCAGTTTCGGATGTTCATGGCTACGGTTATCTGCTTGAAACTCTCCTGCGGCATGTACATTATGATCCGGAGGTGGACCGCCTATTTTTGCTGGGGGATTATGTGAACAAGGGACCCGATTCAGGCGGGACTCTGGACTATGTGAAGGAGCTGTGTGATTCGGGTGCGGTTGCGCTTCAGGGAAACAACGAACGTAAATGGTTGCATCAAGTGCCGGCACACGCAGGCTTCCCAGCTTCCCAATGGTTACAATATCAACAATTCATAGCAGCCATGCCGCTATGGACCGAATACGACGAATACTTGTTTGTGCATGCAGGCATTCGGCCCGGAATTCCGCTTCATGCTCAGAGCCCGGAAGAATTAACGGAAATTCGCGAGCCGTTTTTTCTGTCCCCCCAATGGTTGGATAAAACGATTGTATTCGGTCATACGTCTACATTTCGTCTAGGTGTACCGCCAGAGGAGCTCTGGTATGGCGATGGCAAGCTGGGGATCGATACCGGTGCAGGACATGGATATTATTTAAGCCTGGTGAATTTGACATCGGGCATTCAGTGGTCCATTTCGGTTACGCGGCCTGAGAACATTGAGTGTCGGAAGATGAAAATAACGGGAGCATCCGGTCTTCCTAAATAATATAATTCCATATAAAAAAGAAATACGCAGCATCGCTGGCGAATCGTGATGCTGCGTATTTCTATGGAGGAACTCTATCACCAGAGGGTTGATCAGAATTGATCCCAGCCATTTCCAATCAGCTGGCGCTGCAGGAATGGCAACTGCTGCTGTTGTTGAATGAACTGCTGACGCTGTTGTTCTTTTAATTGCTGCTGCGAACGGAACTGCTCTTGTGCTTGAGTCGGTATTCGCTGCGGTTCAGCAGCATATGCTCCATGCTGCGGTTGATCCTGAGCTTGAAATTGCTGCTGGAACATCGGTTGCTGTTGCTGCTGCTGAAATTGCAGCTGCTGTTGTTGGTATTGCTGTTGCTGCTGCTGAAGAAGCTCATAGTCTCGACGATTACCAGATGTTTCTTGATGATAATAGTGCTGATTATGATGTGACAAATACTGAGGATGTTTCATCTGCCCTTGCACTTGCTCTTGCAGCGAGCAGTCGTTGGGCGGGCCGATGATAACCGTATCGGTAATCGGAGCGAGAGTATCCTTGACTTTGGCTTCATCCAGGCAGTAGGTGTGAGCGAACACGCTGGCCGGCGTCAATCTCAAAAGATCCGAGCCTCCAATAAACTCAGGCACCGGTGCGTCAAAAATCGCGATCAGGTGGGTGTTGTCAACCGTCGCCATTTCATAATGCCACCAGCCTTGGGGCACGAGCACAACCTGACCGGGCGTTAACGTGAAGTTTAGCAGCTCCTTCGTAAATGGATTGACGATAGAGACGATGACTGTACCAGAAATGACATACACCAATTCCGATGCATTCTGATGGATATGCGGCTCTATCACGTTTCCGGTGCTGAGGTATATATCCAGCAGGGAAGCGTTGCCGAGCGTGTTCAATTCTTTTATGGAGAGAGAATTAATATAATTTCGGCTATCTTTTTTGAAAAACGGATTATTGCTCATATCATAAGTATACCGAACGGACGGTGAGGTGAAATCCATATAAGAGGTTGCCACTGTGATTCCTGCCCTTCATATTGTAATAGGCGTTGACCCATAAAATACGTTATTCCCATGGGCAATCATGCGTGAGCCCATTTTCGGAACCAGCAGCATGCAAGCCACCCGTTGGCAGGGGGGCTTGGACAAAATTTCATATGAGGGAGCGGGTGAGGTCAAGCCGATTTTGGAACCCATGTCTTTCGACCGGCCGAGAAGCTGACCAGTCCTGCAGCCAGGCCTAGTGCGAGCACGAATCCACCGAGCCATGGATGATATTGAAGCGTGGATATCGTATTGACCATGAAGCCTCCTGAACCCGCGCCTGCGGCTAACCCGAGGTGCACAATGGAGGTGTTTAAGCTGAGAATCAGATTGGAGGAGCCCGGTGCCTTCTGTATAAAATAACTCTGAACGGCCGGACCCGCCGCAAACATGGACAGCACCATGATTCCCATCAGCCCGAGTCCTATAATCGATTGGCCTGCGAGCAGTGGAAGAAGCGCGAATATTGCGATATGAATGAGCGTGCTGAGGGTAATCACTTTCGCTGGCCCAAACCGGTCGACCCCATATCCGCCGAGTCTGGAGCCGATCGCTCCAAATAGTCCAAAGCCGAGCATAATGATACTGATGCCTGAGGGAGCGATATGGAAGATATCCTGGATAAATGGCGTAACATACGTGAACAGTACCGAGTTGCCGGATTCCCGGAAGAACGTAAGCAGCAGGGCGCTGACGATGACGAGACTCCCCAGCACTTTGAATTGCTGGTGAAAGGGAACAGGAGCGTCCCCTTCAACATCCGGCAGGAGTTTGATCAGGATAAAGGCGACCAGCAGACTGAGCAGAGCCAGCAGCAGAAAGATCGATTGCCAGTTCAGCAGATTCGTGATCCATATTCCGATCGGTACGCCCAGCACCATGGCGCTGCTGAAACCTAGCACGATGGTGCCGATGGCACGGCCTAATGTATCCGGTGATACCAGCTTGGCTGCTGTCCCCATTGCGGCAACGAGATACACTCCTGAGCTTACCCCCAGGATGATGCGGGAACCCATGAGCATCCAGACTTCAGTGCTGAAATAGGAAACGAGACTGCCGGCAATAAACAGCAGAAGAGAGCCGACCAGCACTTTTTTACGGTTGAACCGAGCGGTGAGCGAGACCAGAATCGGTGTTCCAATTGCAAAAGCAAGCGAATAAGCGGTAATCAGCTGGCCGGCAAAGGCCAAGGAAATATGAAGCTCGTCTGCGATTGCATACAGAATACCGGAGACGACCAGTTCCGAGGTGGCAGTAAGAAAAACCCCAAGCGCCAATAAATATATCGTAAATCGATTCATATTTAATTCATCCCTTCGTTAGGAGATCACTACCCTCTGCGATCATGGCTAGCACATGCCGCAAGCGAGTTGGATTAACTTGAAATCTCTTTGTGTTTGTATTATAAGTAAGACGCATATATTATGTAAGAAGGCAAAGTATTTGGATATTATCCAATCATTTTGACTAACTTACGATTAGTTAGTAATGGGGTGAGGCAGTGGAACCGGTTAAAGAAGACTTACAGGAAACGCCGGCGTTCAATCATATCTGCTCAGTGCTGCAAATTCTTGGAGCCAAATGGGCGTTTCTTGTCATCGCGCAATTAGCTCAAGGAGCGAAACGTTTTAATCAGCTTCACCGGGATGCAGCTATTATCAAGACGCAATCCTTAACGGATGTGCTGCGGCATTTGGAAGGAAACGGTATTGTAAGACGTGAGGTATTCCCTACCGTTCCGATATCCGTTGAGTATTCATTGACCGAGAAGGGGCTGGACTTCCTGGATTCTTTGAAGGAGATGGAGAAGTGGGCCGAAAAATGGGGAGTGGAACAATCCTCTTAACTGCTGCCACATGCCACTAAAATAGTACACATATCAAAAAACTCATTTCCAAAGGTTATAACAGGAAATGAGTTTTCTTTTTTTTGAAAATTACGTATTCTTATAGATAACATTTTCAGATTGGGAATGAAGGATAGGGAGGTGGTCGCCGCTTGCGAATCCATAAGATTAACCTGCTGACAAAATTATTGATTTCCTATTTGCTTGTGCTGATGTTTCCCGTGATTGTCATTTTGTGCTATTACTATCCTTATTCGGCAGAAGTGGTGAAAGAGAAGGAAATGGACTGGAATGCGCATATTACGGAGCAGTTTATGACATCGATGGATACGTTTACAAGGTATGTGTACAATCTGCCGTTTGAGCTGGTGCAGAACCGGGAATTCAAAATGTATAAGGCGGAGGAAAGCGACTACCAGCGGGTGCTTATTGCCAATGAGATGAAAAAATACAATGCAACCGATGCTTTTATTTACAACACCTTGCTGTATGTGAAGAACATCGGTTATTTGTTTTCCAAAACTGGAAGCGCATACAGTCTGGATGACCTCTCCATTCCGGGTGTCGGTTACTATTATGAAAACTGGGCGCATGATGATATGATCCAGACCCTGAATGATCTTAATGCTCCTATCGTCAGGCCTGTGGAGAATGTGGTTGTGCCCGGCAATAACCGGGTCAGAATGCTGACCTTCGTTCAGCCGCTGCCGGTAGGGGGCTCGAATTCCCCCGGAGCCGTCATGATCATGGTCAGGGAGGATACGATTGTCCGGATGATGAAGTCCGTTTCGGAAACCTATAGCGGCGATTTTTTTGTGTTAGACGGCCAGGGAAGGCGATTGGTATCCTCCAATGACACGTCATACCAATCCTCCGATGATTTCAAGAAGCTTGTGCATGACTTAGGGGAAGAGTCAGTTTCCTCTTCGGGTATTCATACAATCAGCGGATCGGACTATCTGTTATCGTCCTCGGTTTCGGAGAAGAATGGATGGAAATATGTGAGTTTGCTGCCGGTATCTAAGTCCCTGCAGGGCATTCGGACGATTCAGCTGAATACAGCCATCCTTGTCGGGCTGATTCTGCTGCTTGAAGTGTTCATCATCTATGTATCCATCCGGAAGAACTACCAGCCAATTCGACGTCTGGTTGATCTGGCCGTACATGTGTTTGAACCGCAGGAGCGAAAACCGATGAATGAGATTGATACGATCAAGTATACGTTGGAGGAGCTTTCGCAGGCTAACAGCAAGCTGGATGAGCATGTGAGAGGATCTTTGCCGATTATGCGGGATAACCTGCTGTTTGAGCTGGTGAGTGGGCATATTCCAGACTGGGAGAACTTTGAACAGGAAGCCTGCATGGTCGGCATCCAGTTTCGTCATGATAACTTCACGGTTGCCGTATTATGCTGTGAAGCGGATGGAGCAGGGATGGACAAGATATTGGCTTGCTGCCGGGAATATGAAGGCCTGCTGCCTGATGATGCCCAGGGTTACTTCTTCAAGAGCATCTATCAGCAGGAATTGATTCTGGCGTGCTCCCATACAGATGATTTCCCTATTAAATCCTGCCTAGAGCGGCTGCAGGAAGAAATCTTGGAGCGTACCGGCCAACAGACGGCGATTGGCATCGGCAAGCCTAGCGCTGCCCAATTGCCGGTGGACCTCCATCTCTCCTACCTGCAAGCGCTCCGCACAGCGGAGTTTCTGCGCATCCGGAAGACCGGGACCGTGCTGGTCTTTGACAACCTCGAGGTCCCCCAAACCGGAGCCGTCTCCTATTTTGCCGAAATCCTGCAATCCCTCGAGCTTGCGATCCTCAAGAACGATGCGGCCATGCTGTCCTCTTTGGCGGAGCGAATGATCGGTTACTTAAGCAATGACAGCCTGCCGCCGCATATGATACGGAGCGTGTACCTCAATACGGTTACCGTCATCTTCAACGGCCTCCAGCGGTTCCGTCATGACGACCAGAGCCTGCTTCGGCTAACCGAGGCGGCATTTAACCACCGTTATACACTGGAGCAGATGATCGGAATTATCAGGGAGAGTTATGGCAAGCTATGCGATATGATCAGCGAAACGCTCCCCGTGTCCCGTACGGCAACGCAGGAAGAAATTCTGTCCCTTATTGCGGAGAAAGGAATGGATCCAAACTGCTCGCTGCAGATGATGGCCGATTATTTTGAAATGTCGGTCTCCAACTTCAGCCATCACTTCAAGAAAACGATGGGGCAAAATTTCAAAGAGTATATCGATCAGCTTCGCATCCAGAAATCCATACAGCTTCTGCGAGACAGCGCGGAGACCCTCGAATCCATTTCCCAACAGGTCGGATACACCAACACCTCGAGTTTTATCCGTTCCTTCAAAAAGATGGTGGGCACGACACCTGGTCAATATCGAAATACGCATAAAGCATAAAACGAAGACCGCTGATGCCGAATAAGGCAGCTCACAGCGGTCTTTTGTAAACTTTTTTCGTTATACGCTTCTTTGCCGGCGCTTTCTTAAAGCGGAGCAGCTTCAATTTTTGAACATATACAATATTTGAATTCCCTGTAGCGATCCGGACTGGTCGCACTTTCACCTCTTTAATTATAAGCGCTTTCAAAAAATGAGGATGCTTAAAAAACTGTTCGTTTACGGGGCTCTTCCCCTCCGTTTAGAGTGAAATATGTCCCAAAGCAAGGCCAAAACATGGCCGCATTCCCCCATGGACCAGACCAACAAACCAAATCAGGAGGTAATGGAATGAAGAAAAGGGTAAACGTTTTCATCTCGCTTATCGTCGTCTCTGCATTATTATTAGCAGGATGCAGCGGGGGCGGAGGTGACGCTAACGAATCGGCCGAAACACCCGGAGATCAAACAGGCAAAAATGTAAAACTCACTGCCATCATTACCAAGCATCCGCTTACAAAGCCGCTGGCTGAAATGGAATGGCTGCAAAAGGCTGAGGAAACGGCGGGCGTGGACATCGAATGGCAGGAGATTACCGCGGATTGGGGACAGAAGAAAGGGACGATGCTAGCCAGCGGGGATATACCGGATCTGTTTATCGGACCGAACGTGATTACGGATGCCGACTTTGCGCAGTTCCAGGGGCTCTTCCAGGATCTGTCCGGCATGCTTGATCAAGCACCCAACGTACAGAACATGTTTAATGAAAAACCGGATACGAAAGTGATTGCAACGCAGTCGGACGGCAAAATATACGGTCTTCCGAAATATCAGCGGTTCTGGCCGGCTTCCGCCAGCAGGCAATTCATTAACCAGCAGTGGCTGGATCACCTCGGGCTGAGCATGCCGACGACATGGGATGAGCTGTATGAAGTGCTCGTTGCCTTCAAAGAGAACGATGCCAACGGCAACGGCGATCCCCGTGACGAGATTCCGATGGATTGGCCGGGAGGCATCGGCGGATATTTTAACCCTGCGGTACTCTTGGGCAGCATGGGCATTACGCTGACAGATGGCAGCGGGCAGGGCTATTTTGTGGAGGACGGACAGGTGAAGAACTTCCTGACGGATGAACGGTACAAAACGATGGTTATATTCCTGAACAAGCTGTACAAGGCGGGGCTTATTAACCCGGAAGTGTTCACCCATGATTATACGAAATATCAATCCATTGCGCGCGGCGAAGGGGACACGGCGAAGGTCGGCTTCACCTGGGGATGGGTGGCTTCCGACCGTTTCGGTGAGCAGTTGGCACCGCAGTATGCTTCCATGCCGCCGATGAAAGTATCTGCAGATTATGCAGGGAAGCTGTCCTGGAGCTATGATCATTACTCGCTGAACTATGGACCCAACCATATTGTCATGTCCGCCAAGACCAAGAACAAGGAAGCGGCCATGAAATTCATCAACGAGCTCTATGCGCCCGAGGTGGGTATGCAAGTGCTGTTCGGATCCATCGGTCCGAATATTAAAGATAACGGTGACGGTACATATGCCGTTCTGCCTCCTTCCGATGCCAAGATGGATCCGGGAACATGGAAATGGACCTCAACGATGGCGGACAACGGCGCATTTTATATCCCCGATTCCTTGAAGCTGACGCTCGGCACCGATATGCAGGAGGTGCTGGGACAATCGGAGCCTCTGGAGGCTGCTTTAGAAGTGGATCCCGACAAGGACGTGTTTCCTGGCATGTTTATTAAATATTCCACCATGGACAATAACGCCATGAGCCTGAACAACACCAATGTGATGAATCTGGCGGAATCCAGCTTTGCCAAATGGGTGACCAAGGGCGGAGTGGAATCCGAATGGGACACGTACATCAAGGAAAGCGAGAAAGCAGGCCTGAAGCAGAACTTGGAAATTATGCAAAAATATTATGACGACTACATGAATCAAAACTAGGAGGGAGGATATGGAATCCCGTAAAAGACAGAACACCTTCAGACGAGATTATCAGCTGTGGATTATGATCTTTCCGGCTATTATCGTCATCCTGTTGTTTAACTATATCCCGATGTACGGCATCCAGCTTGCTTTTCGGGATTACGATTTCAGCAAAGGCTTGACTGGCGGTGAGTGGCGAGGGCTTGCCTACTTTCAGCAATTCATCGACAGTTATCTGTTCACGGATTTAATGCGCAACACATTTCTGATCAGTTTGGCCACGATCGTGCTCGGCTTTCCGGCTCCGATCATATTGGCCCTCATCCTTAACCAGATCCGCAGAAAAAGAATGAAGCAGCTGATGCAGACCACTGTATACCTCCCCCATTTCATATCCATCATCGTGCTGGTCGGCATGCTGAATGTGCTGCTATCCTCCGAAACCGGAGTTGTCGGTCACTTTATGAAAGCGGTGGGGCTGGGGCATATCAATCTGTTAGCCTCCACCTCGACATTTATCCCGGTGTATGTGCTTTCCGACATATGGCAGCATTGCGGCTGGAACAGCATTATCTATCTTGCAGCCTTGTCCACCGTTGATCCCCAGCTGTATGATGCTGCCAAAATCGATGGGGCCAGCCGATGGCAGACGATCCGGTATGTCGACATTCCCGCTCTCATCCCGACCATCATCATCCTGTTTATTCTCAGCATGGGGAATATCCTCGGGACCGGCTTCGAGAAAATATTCTTGATGCAGAATTCGCTGAACCTTCCCGTCTCGGAGGTCATTGCCACCTACGTCTATAAAATCGGGATCATCTCCAATCAATTCAGCTTGGCTTCGGCTATCGGTTTGTTTAACACGCTCATCAATTTCGTATTCTTGTATGCGATGAACACGATATCGAAGAGAATGTCGGAAACGAGCCTATTCTAATGATCGGGGAAGGAGAAACGGTTGTGGAACATGAACATAGTAGAACGCGCATCAACGGTAAGGAGATAGCGTTTAAGATCATATTGGGTTTTCTGAGCGGTTTGATTTTTCTGCTGATCGCCTATCCGCTGTACTTTATCATCATTGCTTCGTTCAGCGACTCAACGCTCGTATCGACGGGGAAGGTTATGTTTATCCCCAAAAACATCAGCTTTTTCGGTTACCAGGAGATTTTCAAGGATATGCGAATTTGGACCGGGTACCGAAATACGCTGTTTTACACAGTGTTTGGAACCTTGGTTAACATGCTGTTCACGCTTCCGGCGGCTTACGTGCTGTCCAGAAAGGAATTTCGCGCCAGACGAATCATCATGTTCATTTTCGTGATCACGATGTTTTTCAATGGGGGGCTGATTCCCACCTATTTGTTGATGAAGGGGCTTGGACTGACCAACACCATCTGGGTGTTCATTCTCCCGTTCTCCGTGAATGTGTTCTATTTGATCATTGCGCGGACGTTTTTTGAAAACTCGCTGCCGCAGGAGCTACATGAGGCGGCCGTCATGGACGGCTGCTCCCACTTCACCTTTTTCTTCAAAGTGGCCTTGCCGCTGTCCAAAGCCTTGGTATCCGTCATCGGACTTTATTATTTGGTGGGGCATTGGAATGATTTCTTCACCGCGCTGATCTATATCCGGGACACGAAGCTCCAGCCGCTGCAAATCGTTCTGCGGGATATTCTGCTGTCGAACCAGGTGTTCTCAAGCGGTGCCGGAACAGGTGGGGATGCAGGAGGATATGCCCAGCGGTATGCCGATCAGATCAAGTACGGGGTCATTATCGTATCAACGCTTCCGATTCTACTCATTTATCCGTTTATGCAAAAATATTTTGAGAAAGGCGTCATGATTGGCTCCATTAAAGGTTAACGCGTTCGGCGAATTTAATAATCAAGCTTAAGAAAAGTAGACAAAAAAGGGGTGCCCCAAAAGATCCTGGATCTGGCGGGACGCCCCATGTTCTGTTCTGCTTATTTTGTCGGTTCGATTATTAACCTCGTGAATGGAATGTTTTTATTCTCCTTCACATTACTATGGTAATGATGCATATCATGATCAATTTGAAGGAGGATGGCATGTTTGATGAGAAATACGGGAACGAACCGCGGCCTAATCAAACCGATATTAGTCATTTTGACGCTGCTGTTATTGACGTCTACATGGGTTAGATCGGACTACGCTAATGCCGAGTCGTCAGTGGTATCCGGTGGAAAGGATACATTAAGCAGAAAGGGTACGGCTCTTGCCGAATGCACGACTATTCCCTGGAATGTTGGTAGCGCTTACAAGAGCGGAGCTGAAGTATCGAACCCTGATCCGTCGGATCTTATCGCTTGTTCCACAACGTCATGCTTGCAGAGCGCATTGAAGAATGTGGTACCCGGGAAGCGAATTGTCCTGGCACCCGGGACATACACGGGAAGTTTCTCCACGGATGTCGAGGGAACTGCCCTGAAGCCTATCGTCATCGAGAGTCAGAACCCGGCTGAACCAGCCATTATTTCCGGGTATTCCGCAGGTTCTGGTTACAGTTTACGCGTTCGGGGCGACTACTGGATCATACGCAATCTAAAGTTTACCAATGCGCAAAAGGGAATCATCCTGGACAATTCCAACTTTACCCGCATCACGGATGTAGAGGTTTACCATATCGGTTACGAAGCGGTGCATTTCCGGGACGGCACTTCCTATAGCTCCATTGAGAACTCCCGTATTCATAATACGGGCAAGACGGGAGCGGGCTTTGGGGAAGGGGTCTATGTAGGTTCTGCAGAGGGAGCGAGCTACAACCAGAATACCCACTACAATACGATACGTAATGTTATTTTTGGTCCGAATATAACGGCAGAGCACATCGATATCAAGGAACGGTCGATGGGAACGCTCGTTGAGAACTGCATCTTCTATGGTGAGGGAATTAGCGGTGCGAATTATGCTGACAGCTTTATCGATGTGAAAGGCAATGGGGCTATCATATGGAATAATACGGCTTATCAGAACGGGAACAGCACCATTGTGGATGCGTTTCAGCTCCACGAGATCGTGCCGGGGTGGGGAATCGATAACGGGTTCTCCAACAATACGCTTTACCTGACAGACCCTTCCGCGTATGTGATCGGGGCTTATAACAATGCATCAGCAACGGCATATCAGAATACGAGAAGCCCGGCAGGAAATATGTATAGGGGAAATGTAACGGTAACTTACTGATTCCGGATCATATCCACGAAGTTCATGGCGGCAGCGGATAACGGTTCATGCTTGCGGGTGCAAACTGCTATGATATTTTGCAGCTCGATTCCATCAACATAGACCCGGCCCAGCTCGCCGCGTTCCACATACTCCCGCACGACGAGTGAAGACACAAAGTTTGCACCGTATCCGGCAATGACGGCTGTGATTGCTTCGTGCAGACCATTGAATTGCAGCGTGATCCGCGGGGAAGGTGCGCTATGGGTACGGCATAAGGCAAATAACCGTTCCCGCGTTGAACTGCCTTCCTCCCGCATAACAAAAGGCTCTCTCATCATCTCTTCCAGGGTGATACGCTGATTGGCATAACGGTGATCGGGGGATACGACAAACCATAACTCATCCCGGAACAGCTCCTCGGTCTGTATCGTATTCCGAGATTCCTCTGGCAGGCCGCCGTATATCGCAAGCTCGACATCCATATTTAACAGCTGCTTAAGCGCATCGCTTGAATTCGTGGTGGTTATGCTCATTTCTACTTCTTCGTACCGCTGCTTGTATTTCGCAAGCCATGCCGGCAGGAGAAAATGGGAAGGTAGATAGGTTGCCGCCAAGCGGATCTGTCCCCTCGAACCGCTGCGGTAATCCAGACAGAATTGTTCAATCTGCTGTTCGACAGAGAAGAGTCTTTTGGCAAGCGGGACGAGCTCGGCTCCGGCCTCCGTCAATCCGATGCCCCTGCCTTGCGGTTTAAAGAGAGTAAGGGACAGTTCCTTCTCGAATTTTTTAATCTGGGCTGTTATGGCGGGTTGGCTTATATTTAACAATTCAGCAGCACGGGTAACACTGCCCGTTGTGGCGATGACGTAAAAGAGACGTAATGCGTGTAAATTCATGAGAGCCGCACTCCTATCCAATCATATATTTAAGTTATATAAGTCTTTTAAATATATATTATATCTATAACAATAAATCACATACAATGATTTTGTAAGATCCAGATGGAGAATAAGGGAGGAAACGGACATGAAAAAGAAGGATGCTGCAGCTGCAACTTGGGGAAAAGTGGATGATTACATCGCAGAACATTTGATTCCTTATGATGAGGTGCTGGAGAAGGTGTTAGCTGCAAATCGCGAGGCCGGATTGCCGGAAATTGATGTATCCAAGGCTCAAGGTAAGCTGCTGAACGTCATCGTTCAGATCAAAGGCGCGAAACGAATTTTGGAGATCGGTACGCTGGGAGGTTACAGTACGATCTGGATGGCTAGGGCGATTGGGGCTGAGGGGCAACTAATTTCACTTGAGCTCGATCCGCATCATGCCGAGGTTGCCAAATCCAACGTGGTATTGGCCGGACTACAGGATAGAGTGGAAATCCGGGTAGGCGATGCCCTGCTGCAGTTGGAGCAGCTGGCCAAAGAGAAGGTGAAGCCGTTTGACCTGATCTTTATCGATGCCGATAAACCCAACAATCCGAATTATTTGAAATGGGCGTTACAGTTCTCACGGCCAGGCACCGTCATTATTAGCGATAATGTGATCCGGGATGGAGAAGTTATCGATCATCACAGCACAGACCCTCGGGTGCACGGTATCCGCAAATTCATGGATATGCTGTCCGAACACTCTGCCATTTCCGGCACAGCTATTCAAACGGTGGGAAGTAAGGGGTATGACGGGTTTTATATCGGAGTTGTATCGTGAGCTGCTAGACTGGAGCATCTTTTTCGTTTGCGGCGATCCTGATCAAGTTAATGGCAGAAGGAACAAGAACCCGAAGCAATCGGATCCGTCTATATTTGAAAAAAAGGAGGGTGTCCCAAAGATTTTAGATCGATCTTAGATCTGACGGGACCCCCTCCTTTTTCTGTTAAGAGATGCTATTCCTCCGGATCAGGGATGACAAAAGATACGCTTGTCCCCGCACGGACCTCGCTTTGAATGGAAAGACCGCTCCCATACGTCTGAATCAACCTGCGATTTGTGTTATACAGACCGATCCCTCTTTTGTCCTTGCGCGGAGCATCCAGCAACTCCTGTACTTTTTCTCTATTCATTCCCATGCCGTTATCCTTGACCTGAATTAGCGTGGACTGCTCCTGACGGATTATATGGATTTCGACGGTGCCGCCTTTAGCTATTGGGATAATACCGTGCTGTACCGCATTCTCGACCAGAGGCTGAATCGTTAAGGGAGGAAGCAGGAGGTTCGCGTCCTGATCCACGTTCCATATGACATGGAGCCGGTTACCATGTCGCTCCTTCTCAACATACAAGTAAGCGCGTACGAGTTCGAGTTCTTCCGTTAGTGAGACAAATTTGCCGGAGTTTTGATATTGAAAACTGATTTGCAGGTATGAACTAAAAGCCTCATTAAGTTTTCGCATTCTATCCACATCAATTTCACTCAAAGCGTGGATGGAATTCAAGGTGTTAAACAAAAAATGCGGATGGATTTGCGCTTGCAGATAAGCGGCCTCCATACGAAGACGCTCGTTTACGGACTGCTTTAATGTAATTAATGACTGGATACGGTATTTAAGCTCCATTGGGTCCACCGGTTTCGTGACATAATCGTTAGCACCTGCCCGAAATCCCGCATACATGTCGGAGGGCTCGCTGCGCGCCGTCAGCAGAAGCACAGGGAGTTCGGAAGAGGAGTAACGCTCTCTTATCATCCGTGTCAGCTTGTAGCCTGAAATCTGCGGCATCATCACGTCTGCGATAACCAAATCCCATGGTTTCGTTCCGAGCAATTCCAGCGCTTCTCCGGCCGAAGTTGCTAATTGCAGGTGGTAAGGTTCAGTCATCAGTATGCTGGCAAGCACTCTTAAATTTACAAGATTATCGTCAACTGCCAGGATATTCATCTGCTCTTCCATGGACGGCGCTTCTACGGTTAGGAGCGGCTGGCCGTTGAGGTTGTTCCGGCTTGCTGCCATTTCTTCATAGGCTCCCAGCCGCTCGGTCAATATGCTCGGAGAAATCTCAATATCCGTCGAATCAGCCAAAGGAAGGGTGAAGGTAAACGTTGAACCCTTTCCGACTTCGGAGTGAACCGTCATGCTGCCGCCATGAAGCTCTACCAGCTCTCTGCTGATGCTAAGGCCCAAACCGATGCCGTTGGTGTCGCCGTATCCGGGATCGCCTTGTTCGTATGGTAGAAATACACGCTGCTGTGTTTCCTGATCCATTCCTGTTCCCGTGTCCGTTACCTCGATGATCATTTGCCCGTTCTTGGCGATGGCCGATACGGCAATGATTCCTTCCTCGGTATGTTTGATGGCATTATGCAGTACATTCATGAGGATTTGCACAAGCCTCTTTTCATCGGCCATAACGAGAGGGAGGGCTTCGGATATGTCTAAATTCATTTTCAACTCTACGGCTTTTCCTTCGACCAAATACTTCAAGATATCGATAACGCCATTTACGACAGAGGGCAGGGACAGCGGCTCGGCATGCAGTATGATTCGCTTTTCCCTCAGCCTTACTGCGTCCAGGAGATCATTCAGCAAATGCGACATCTGACGTCCAACCTTAATAAGGAGATTCATATCCTCTGCACTTCGACTGTCCATATGATGCTGCTCCCTGTCCGTCACACTCTGGGCGATATTCATAATCCCGTGCAGCGGCGTTCGCAGCTCATGTGACGTCTGGGCTAGAAACCGGTCTTTCATTTTGTCCGCTTTCTGTAATTGGCGGTTGAGCTTGCTGATTTTATCGGCATTGCGGAAATAACGCTTAAACCAATAGGCCGAGAAACCGATGATGGCCGAGATGACATCAACGGGGTAGTATACGGTTGGAAGCTCCTGATATTTGTTAAGCGCTCCCCAGATCACGCTGGAGAAAATGCCGCTGGCTGCCAGGAGCAGAAAGATCGCGTCATCCCGGCTTGCAGCCACCATTCTCCCGAACATATAGATAGAGATGACAACCGGCAATATATAATAAATGCTAAAAACTTTATATTCCACCGTCCAGAACACAAGGGAAGCAGGTGCGATTGCAATAAATCCGGAATATAGAAGCAGGGAAATGCCATAACCGATAAACCATCGGCTGCGAGTCTTTATGGTGAAACTTCTGGTCATTTTCAATATGAAAAAAGATAGCCAAGAATAAGACAAAATGGAGATTTTAAGATCCCAAGTGTAATTGATGGACAGCCATTTCAGCAGTAAATCGTCATCTGACACTACAATCGTCACGGATGCGGTGAGAAGCAGCAGGAAAAAATCAAGCAGCGTCCATTCCTTCGGATTGAATAAAAACAGGATGCAGGAATACAGACCGTGAAGGATGAGCACGACGAATGTAATGAGTTGAAGATCGATGGAAAGTCCGCGTTCATCGTGGATGGCTTCGCTGGATCCCAGCTTGATGGAATTTACGATTCCGCCTTTGAGCGGATGCTCATTATTGGCCACCCGTATAATCAAATCGATTTCTTGCGTGTGGTTAGCGGGAGCGTAATCGACAACGAAGGGACTTCGAGCCGGTGAATAGGTGTCTTTTCCGTCCTCTCCGGTTTTGCCCATCTCCCCTACCTTAAGCCCGTTTATCTCGACGCTCGCCGAAGCCTGAATTTGTTGGATCCAGAAGGAAAGGGGAGCGGTTAAGGCTGGATCAATCAGAATACGAAGCCGATAGGTGCCGGTACCATAGGCGGATTCGGATTCCTTCGTTTGGCTTCCCTGCCAATTTCCCGGAACCTGCACATAGCGATGCTGCGGATGGGTTTGCTCCAGCTCCTGTTTTGTGGCGAGTTTGTCAGGGTAGAACGCCCATTCCCCGTCCAATGTTATGGATTTGGAATGAATGAGGTCCCAACTGCGCAAGTCGAGCACCCCTTGGGAGGCTTTCGGGTGGTGGGGAGGAACGAAGGCTTCGATCCAATACCAGCGAATGCTGAGGAGCAAGGACAGAAAAACAGTAATTGCCAATATATACTGAACAATCTTTTTACTTCCCATGTGATATGTATTTTTTGCAGATCGCGTCGGCACGGTTCACGTTCCTTCTAGGTTTTGTATGGGTTGTTGTGAAATTCGAGATTCTTCTTCTTAATATACGAGAAAATGTGACGGTCGTATAGTTATTCCCCTGCAAAAAGCATTTGTTCAGTTCTTTGGAGGCAGTTCCAAGTACGAACAAGGTTTCCGTTCATTTTTAATGATATGGCGTATAAAAAACCGCCCTTTTACCTGTCATCAATCAGGAAAAAGGCGGTTATTGTGAATATTGTTAGGTTTGGGTCATCTTTATAATGGTTACATTCCTACGTCATGTCCGGAAGGGCTGCTCTTTGCGTCCTGCTCCTTCGGGGTGAACGGCCACCAGTTAGCCCGGCCGAAGATACGGACCATTACCGGCACGAAGAATGGTAGGAACAGGAGTGCGTAGAGCACAAGTCCAACCAGGACAACCGTTGCGATCTGCATCATGGACAGTACGCCGGACGGATACATCGCCGCAAAGGTACCGCCAAGAATGACCACCGCGGACAGGATCACAGTACCCATATTGCGCATGGCATGTAAGATGGCATCCTGAACATTCCAGGACTTGTTCTCGTTGAAGCGCGCCATGAGGAAAATGCTGTAATCCACCCCAAGTGCGATCAGCATGACAAAGCTGAAGAACGGCGTGGCCCAGGTAATGCCAGAATACCCGAAGCCATGAACGAAGATCATCTCGGTTACGCCGACAGCCGTAAAGTATGTGATGACCAGTGAGACAATCAGATAGATCGGCATCACGATGGAGCGCAGCAGCACGACCAGGATAATGAAGATTCCGCTCAGCATGAGAATCACGGTACGCGCGTAGTCTTCATTCGATATGTTTTGCAAATCGTTATTCGTGCTGGTAATGCCGCTGATAGCAACCTCGGCATTCTCCAATTTCGTGTCTTTTACTGCGCGATCTACCGCGGATTGAATCTGTTCGACGCTGCCCAGCGCCTCTTCGCTGTACGGATTGGTTGCCAGAACCACGTCCAGCGTCATCACTTTGCGGTCCTTGCTGAGATAGGTATCGAATACCGTCTGGAATTCTTTATTCTCCAGGGCTTCCTGTGGAATGAAGAAACCACTGAGCTCTTCATCCTGAACGTCCTGGATCTGCTGCAGATAATCCTGAGCGGAATGCAGTCCGTCCGAAATTTGCTTCAATCCGTCCGCGCTGGAGTTCAGCCCTTCCGTCAGCTCTCCGATCTGGCCGGTTAGATCACCAAAGCCGTCGGCAAGCTGCTTCTGCCCGCCCTGCAGCTGGTCCAGACCGCCCGTAATGGAAGGAATTTGGCTTACGATCTGTCCTTGCCCGTTAGCTGCCTGCGAAAGGCCGGATTGCAGCTCGGCGATACCGGACACGAGCTGCTGAAGACCGTCGGCAAGCGCCGTTTGCCCGGCGGCTGCCTTAGCGTAGCCGGCGTTTGCTTCCGATAAGCCGGCAGACGCACCTTTAAGCTGCTCGGAGATTTGTCCTAACCCTGCTGCCAGCTCGGCTGTGCCTGCAGCTGTTTGCGTAACGGTACCCTTAATGGTTTGGTAGTCGGTATCTTGAATGAGTTCCGGGTAATTGCTCTCCAATCCTGTGAAGGAGCCTTCAAGTCCACTCAGTGCGGTCGCCACGCCGCCCAGTTGCTCTTTAAGTTCGGCAACGCCGCCGTCAAGAGCTGCTAATCCGGTATCAAGCTGTTTATAACCTTGAAGAAGCTGGGCATGGGCTGCAGCTAACTCTTTCGCGCTTTTCGCAGCTTGGGCAAGCCCGGTTTTGAGTTCGCCTGCGCCTGCGCTTCCGCTTTGGATTCCTTTTTGAATGGCGCTGAGGCCTTGGCCAAGCTCCGTAATGCCGTCCTTGAGGTCGGCGGTTCCCTTGGTCAGCTCTTTGGCTCCCGCTGCGGCTTCATTCAGCTTCGGCGTATTCTCGCTGAGCTGCTTGCCTGCTTCGGATAGTCCATTCTGGATTTGGGTCAGTCCGTCTTTGGACTCTCCCAATCCTTCATTTAACGTTTTCACTTGCGTTGGAATGAGGAAATCGTTGATCTGCTCACCGGTTGGACGGGAGAGCCCGCGTACGCTGGATACGCCATCAACCTTTTCCACTTCCCGGCTGATTTTTTCCGCGAGTCCCATGTATTCTGCCGTATCCATCCGGTCATCGTTCTTGATCACGATGGTGGAAGGCAGCGATTGTCCGGGACCGAAGCTATCCGAAATAATGTTAAAGCCCTTGACTGAAGCGTAACTTGGCCCGATTTCCTCCAGGCTGTTAAATGACAGTTTGCCGCTGTATGTAGCCAAGAAAGGGGCCACGATCACAGCGACGACAAGCAATGCCGCCCAAGGGCGCTTAAGAGAGAAGGAACCTGCCGCTCCCCAAAGCTTATTCTCGCTATGCTCCAGCTTGCCGCGTGACGGCCAGAAGAGCTTCTTGCCCAGCACCGCCATGAAGAATGGGACGACTGTAACCAATGCTAGAAGCATAACGGCAATGCCAATTGCAACCGCAACTGCGGATTTGTACAGAATGAATTTGGATAACCCGATCGCTGCAAAACCTACAAATACGGCAAGCCCGGAATAAAGCACGGTGCCGCCGGCTTTTCGGTAAGTCTCGATGATGGCCGATTTGGTATCCTCCGACGTGGTGAGTTCTTCCTTAAACCGGCTGATCAGCAGGATGCAGTAGTCGGTTCCGATCCCGAACATGACGGCCACCATAAAGATCTGGGTGAAGGACGATATCGGGAAGTTGAATTGGTCAACGAGAAAAGAAACGACTGACTGTGACACGATATAACTGAGACCTACGGTCAACAGCGGTACGAATGGTGCTACGAAGGAACGGAATACAACGAATAGAATGAGGAGAATAAAGACAACCGTAATATATTCCGTTTTCTTCAGGCCTTCCTCCGAGCTGACGATGGTATCTTCATTGATGAGACCTTCGCTTGTCAGGTAATGATCGGCTTGAACGCCTTCCAGCACCTGATCAACCTTCTGGGGCAGAGCTTTCACGGCTTCCTGGCCGCCGCTGACCTGAAGCGCGACCATGATGGTCTTGCCGTCTTTGGCAATCAGCGTGTCTTCCAGCTCCGTTTGCGTGAACGGTTCATTGATGGAATCAATATGGAGGCTTTCTTTATTGTTGTTTAAAGCTTGAACGCCCTCTCGGATACTCTCCTTATCCGTTTCGCTTAACCCATCGGGTTTATTGAAGACGAGCGCAACCTGGTGCAAGGTCTCCCCGCCTTCGCCGCCGGAAGCTTCCTTGAGAATTTCTGCGGCCCGCGACGAGGTGTATCCGTCAGGAACGGATAACTGCCCCTTCTCCCGGACCAGGTCCGACATGGAAGGTGCGAACAAAAACAGCACGACTGCCGCAATCAGCCATAGAACGATAAGGGCCCATCTTGCTTTCAGTATGGCTTTCAATTCTTTCTCCCCCCTGATTCAAACATCAATTGCCCCAGCTTCTCGAACATCGAGATGAACATTTCAATATCTTTTTCTTCAAAATGCTGCAAGTAGGGGGAGATGATCTCCCGCATCTGCTCCTGGGCGGATTCAAAAATAGATTTTCCGTATTCCGTTACATTTAGATATACCAGCCTTCGGTCCGCTTCATCTCGGGTTCTGTCAATAATGCCTGCATCCACGAGACGATTGACGATGGCGGTAATCGAGCTCTTGCCAACGGCGAGTGTCTCCGCCAAATGGGACGAAGTACAGTGATCCATGCTGTTGATTAAACGCACAACCTGAAACTGGTCATTGGTCAGATCCTCACCAAGATGCTCCCGAATCTGGGCGTTGATCCGCCGGGTGACCAGCAGATAGACATCCACATATCGGTCGATCCATTGCTTTGCCTTGTCGTTCAACAATAGTTCTCCTCTCGAATAGTTCACGTGTAATATAGTTTCATTAATGAACTATATGGCAGGAGTAAAAAAAAGTCAATGTCAGTTTGACGGCACATGCAGCAGCCTGCCTTGGAATGCCAATCCCTCGGCAGGTCTGCTTGAGCATTTTGTAAGAATGGGGCAATATCCGAAAAAAACAGGGGAGAACAGGCATTATCTTGGATAATACGAATATCCCGGATATTTTACGACAGGCCACTTTTCTTTGCGCAGAGCATCGGTGACTTCGGATCCGATTCTCAGGTTATCCTGGACCAGGTCGCGAGGGGTCAAAGCCATCCACTGATTCAAGGAAATATCCTCGAATCGGTCGCTTTTGAACATCTCCAGAAACCATAAAGACTCGGTGCCCGTGTTCTGTATGTAGTGGCCAAAGGCAAAGGGCACATAACCGACGTCGCCGGCCCTGTAATCAAATGTCCGAGCCACCCCATTGCCTGCAAATACGGTCATTCGTCCTTGTCCTGCAAGGTAATACTGCCATTCATCCTGATTCGGATGCCAATGGAGCTCTCTCATCGAGCCAGGTTTAATCTCGACGAGTGCGGCTGCAACGGTTTTGGAGATCGGAAAATTGCTCGAGTCGACAATCCTTACGGAGCCCCCCGGGGTTACGATAGGCTCCTGTGCCAGCAGCCGGTGCTTGAAGCTGAGTGGCACCTGACCATATGGCGACTGGATCTCCTGACTTTCGAGTGAACCCGGTACCTGATCCTGAAAAATATAAACCTGTTTGTCCGGGATATGGTCAAAAGCGCTCTCCGGTATGCCAAAGTTGGCGGACAACACATCCTTCGGCGTGTGGGCAAACCAGTCGGTAATCGACAGGGTGTTCAGATCCGAGAAGTGACCATCGTCAAACACAAGCAGAAATTCACAGCCTCCCTCCAGTCCCTGGATGGAGTGGGGGAGACCGGCGGGAAAATACCACAGATCACCCTGTCCCACATCCGCAATGAAATTTCTTCCGTTTTGATCGACTGACGTGATTCTGGCGCTGCCCCAGATCATGTAGGACCACTCCGCTTGCTGATGCCAATGGAGTTCCCGAACGCCGCCGGGCGTCAGGCTCATATTCACACCGGCCAGTGTGGTGGCAATCGGGAGATCCCGTATCGTGATTTCCCTCGACCAGCCGCCATGGTTCAGCTGCATATGCGTGTCGGAGAACGACACCCTCAAATTGGGCAGCAAGCCCGAATCCGTGACCGGAGGCACAAGCATGTCGGGATTCTGCATATCCCTCATTACATCCCGCGGACCATAATCCGGTCCGCCTGCTCCGTCACGGCGTATCGGTTGAGGCACATGGTGTTGATTTCTTCGGTTCTGGTTCTGATTCTGATCGTCCATGAATGCGTATCTCCCTCCATACGTTTTTTTCTCGCAAAGTTTCCGTTTAAACTGCTATCTATTATGGTTATGAGCCAGCGCTTGGCTTATATGAAGATTTTTGTGAGGTACATGAAGCAGCTTGTTTTTTTTATCTTGCATAAATTTCAATTCGTACCCGATCACAGTCTGCCAAGGTTTGATATAATCATCTTGAATCAGTGAAAGTTCTATTTTCTCATTAGCAAGGAGGTATTTTCCATCCATAACGATGAGCAACATGATCCAAAAACATCTATCGAGCTATTAGATGATACCGTTGGCCCTGCCCCCGAAGATGAAGTTGAGGGTTGGAACACGGAGGACGACAATGAAGATGATGAGCTAAATACTCCCCCCAAAAGAATATGGATCAAAAAAACAATCATTATTTTGCTGGCCATGCTGCTATTCGGCAATCTGATCGCGTTTGTTCCGCAAATTTATAATCTTCCGTCACTTCGGTTTTTGAAGAAGGACTCACAATTATCGCAAAATGAACAGATCCAGCATTATAAAGAAGCCGTTGTCAACATAAATGCCGGCGATCGGAAAGGCACTGGCTTCAATGTAGCCGCAAGCGGCCTCATTATTACGAATCAACATGTAACGGAAGATGACAAAGTTGGCACTGTTCAATTTCTTCATGGTAAATCATATCTCGCAGATGTTATCGTCAGTGACATAGAGCTCGATATTGCCATACTTCAGATTAGAGACAATGAGACCGACCTGCCTACACTTCAACTAGAAACAGAGACACCGTATCAAGAGGGCGAACCTATAAATGTCATCGGAAATCCGTTATCATTCAACCGAATCGCCACTGAAGGTATCGTGCTAGGATTAACTCCAACAGCTAATCGAGAGCTTCCTATGCTCATGATACAGGCGCCTATCTATAACGGAAACAGTGGCAGCCCTGTAATCAACAAGGAAGGAAATGTTATCGCTGTTGTGTTTGCCACTACAACTACAACACGGGAAGATCAATCGATTACCGTTGGGCTCGCCATACCCATCGATTATTTGCAGAAATATGAAAAGATAATGAGAGTGAATCTCCAGGCTGAATAAGTATCCCCCGTCATCTTATCTTTGTTCCAACGTCATCTATCTTTTTTGCACATTCATGATAATCTTCCAATTGTTCATCAGGAAGCGGCAGAGCGAGTAGCCAGTTGGAGGACCGCACGGACGGGCATATGGACATTTCTCATCAAAGGATTGAAGCTAGACGGACCTGTGCTGCTGCCAGTGGAAGAGGATCTTCCGTACTTGGCTCGGCCATTTACCCCTGAGGAGAAAGCACAAGCGTTGCAGGCGGCCCGAAGCTGGGGGCTGGATCAGATAGAAGACACCGCGCCAGTCTCCTTCATTGGCACAGGCGCCACTCTGAACGAGGCGACCGCCAACGGGCTGCAGCGGGCAGCAATCGTTTTGGGTATTTCCGTGCCGGAAGTGATGAACCGGGCTACGATTACTGGTTCCATCGACATCGGCCGGGATCCGGGAGTTATCACCGTCACCTTCCTGGCACCTGTTCCGCTTCTTGAGCAAGCAGGATTGGCGGATGTGGTGCTGGAACACTACCAGTTGAGATATTAAACGTTACATATTTCTTCGGATTGGCGCCATTTGCTTCCCGAGCGTCAGACCAAACCAAACCAGAAACAGAACGATGGGCAAGGCGATCAATGTTCCAATAATGAGCGCCGCGGTATCAACGATACCTGCATGCAGAAAGCGATAGAGCGCATAGATCCCATAAGGAATCTCAAGGAACGCGGCTGTAAGGACACCCGGGGTGTATGTCTTAAGAGCAATCGAAGCTCCCACGTGTTTCACACCATCCAGCAGGAAAACCGCAACAAAGCCGGCAAACAGCACGTTGAATGGGCTGCCGATTTCGGCGTTAAGAGCCGTAAGGAACGTTACACTGGTGAGAATGAAGCCGATTAGCAGTACGGCAAATGTGAATTGCAGGGTGATGTGTTTATCCCATGGAATGGAGACAGGCGAGAATTTGGAGATCCAGGGGTTATTCTTGTTCTTCCTGAGCCACCATTCCATCGTGGCAATCTCTTCTCCATCGTGAATGAAAAATACGACCGGCAGCAGCCACAGTATCATATTCAGATTCCAGTGTTGAATGAGCGATAACGTCAATTCCATAACTCCCTTCGGTATTTAATATATATGGCATCTACAGAAAACTGAGTATACACTCAAAATGAGAGCATGAAATAAGCTGATGCAGCGATGAATCTCGGTACTGCTATCAGCTTTTTTCATTGCTGTGTGTAACATCTTGTCTGATGAACCGGATTATGACTGTCCATTCCATCCGTGCATCAGCAGCCGGACAAGCTCACGAATATACGATTCGTCTCCGAGCGGGAGCGCCTCCTTCCCGAAACGGGATTGGAGCATAAAGTAAACCAGGATGGAGGAGGTTATCATCATCATCGCAACCTGAATCGTATGTTCAGGTTGATGTTTCGATCCCGCCGCCTGTTTGAGTATGCTGCTGCCTGCTGTCCCGAAGCCACCGATCAGCCGAGACACCTCATTCGATACTTCGGCATCCTGTATTAATTCGGGTGACCAAATGAGCATTACGTAGTCCATGTTAGCCCTGAGAAACTGGAGGTACGTCAAGCCGTATTGAAACAGGGCTTCCTCCGTAGGCAGCTTTGCCAGTTCCCGGGCATCCTCTTGAACCTGCGGTACAAAGGAAAAATTGTTCACAAGGTAGAGCAGCAGCTTCCGCTTATCTCCGAAGTGGTAGAAGATCAGCCCTTCGGCAACGCCGCTTTCGGCGGCAATCTCTTTGGTTGTCGTCGCATGAAATCCCTGCTGCGAGAACAGCTTCAGAGCGGCGTTCAATATCCGTTCCTTCTTGGCATTTCGATTGTTTGTTGTGGGCATAGGCAGATGGCTTCCTTTTTTGATTAAATGACGAATCCCATATACTGAGTGTTTACTCAAGAATATTGTCATTTCCAGCTATTGTCAAGGCTCGAAATATCAAGGCATGGAATGTTCTAAATTTTCAATGTTATTGATAATAATGAAGGGAGGATTGTTTAGAGCATGCTGCATATGTGATGGAGAAGAGGAGAATCACATGAATTGCTTGTCTGTTTTTCGGCATGCAGTTTATGTGTTTTTTTTCTCTTTTTTTGCGAATCCTTGCATCTTTTCGAATGGCAGAGAGAAATTTTCGAAGAAAGGGGAATGTCGGTTGTCTAGCAATGAAAGCGTTTTACACGGCAAGAAACCTAAAAGTGCAGCGATAAGAAAAAGGCTCTGGGGTGAGCATGCTTTAGCCTATGGATTTCTGGCACCCTCCATCATCTTGTTTATGATGTTTTTGTTCTACCCGATGCTGAAATCGGTTTATCTCAGCATGACGATAACGGATCCGCGGGGTCAGGTTGTTGAATTTGTATGGTTGGAGAATTTTATCCGGCTTTTATCATCAGGATCATTCTATAAGAATCTTGGCGTAACGCTGATGTTTATTTTGTTTACCGTGCCCACCTCCTTGATATGGTCGCTGTTTCTTGCCGCCATTACCCACAACAAGCTGCGAGGGATGAAGGTGTTTCAGTTTGTTTTCTCATTGCCGATTGTCATTTCCGTCGGGACCGGCTCGATTATATGGTTTTTGTTGTTTCATCCTACGGCGGGCATGCTGAACTATTTTCTAAGCTTCGTTCATCTCGGGCCGATCCCTTGGTTAACCGATCCTTCCTGGGCTCTGATCTCGATCTCGATCATGACGATCTGGATGAACATGGGGTTTCTGTTTATTGTGCTGTCCAGCGGTTTACAGGGAGTTCCGGAGGAGATATACGAGAGCGCCAAAATGGACGGCTCCGGGCCGATCCGGACCTTTATCCAAATCGTACTGCCACTGCTGTCACCTACGATTTTCTTTGCTTTGATTGTATCGGTTATCGGTGCATTTCAAGCATTCGGGCAAATTCACATTCTGACCAAGGGAGGTCCGATCAACTCCACCAATGTCATGGTTTACTCCATTTATCAGGATGCCTTCGTCAATTTCCGGTTTGGCATCGGCAGCGCACAGGCTCTGATCCTGTTTGCGATTATTCTGCTCCTTACGCTGCTGCAGTTTAAAGTTCTGGAAAAGAAGGTGCATTACCAATGACCCTGCGCGGAATTACGTCCCTGTTTACCTATCTGCTGCTCATCCTCCTGTCTTTGATTGTGTTATATCCGCTCATCTTTACGGTGTTCTCAGCCTTTATGACCGAGAAGGAGGTAGCTAATTTCCCACCACCGCTGTTCCCGTCGAGCTTCTATCTGGGCAATTTTACGGAGGCCATCTCCGGCTTCCCGATTATTCGCTTTATTCTGAACAGCTTCATTGTCTCGTCGGCCATCATGATCAGTCAGGTCATTACATCAAGTCTGGCCGCATATGCGTTTGCATTTCTTAATTTTAAGGGTAAGGCACTGCTGTTCGGACTCTTCTTGTCAACGATGATGATTCCTTGGGAAGTCACGATTATTCCGAATTATCTGACCATTAAGGATTGGGGCTGGATGGACAGCTACCAGGGATTGATCGTGCCGTTTATGGCAGGGGCCTTTGGCGTGTTTCTGCTGCGCCAGTTTTTTCTGCAGCTCCCGCGTGAGCTGTTTGATGCGGCCAAAATCGACGGGTGCGGTCATATCCGCAGTTTTCTGTCCATGGTGCTGCCGTTGTCCCGGTCTTCCATTGCTACCTTGGCGGTGTATACCTTCCTCACGCACTGGAATCACTTCTTGTGGCCGCTTTTGATCACAAACCAGGCCTCGATGCGAACCGTACAGATCGGGGTGGCTATGCTGCAGCATGCTGAGGTGATGTCATGGAACCTGATTCTGGCCGGCGTGACCATCGTGCTGATCCCTTCCTTTGTGCTGCTGGCTTTTGGCGTCAAACAATTGGTGCGCGGAATTACCGCTGGTGCGTTGAAAGGTTAGTGCGGTGGTTGGCCTGTCATATGCAGGTTTATCATAGGAAGCATTTTACGAACGAAAGGAGAGGGAATCGCGGATGAAAAAAAGAACGAGGTTGGTAAGTATCGTGTTAGCTGCGATCATGCTGCTGCTTAGCGCGTGTAACATTAACATGGGTGAGGAGCCTGATAAGGGGACGGATTCCGTACCAAAGACCGATGTTGGTGTTCAAAAAGTGGTGTTCTGGCATGCGATGGGAGGAGCTAATACCAAGGTGGTTGATCAATTGGTCGCCAACTTTAACGCTTCACAGGACAAGGTGCAGGTAGAAGCGGTGTATCAGGGAACCTATGATGACCTGTTAAGTAAACTGAAGGCGTCGATGGGAACAAACGAGGGACCCTCCGTGGTCCAGATGTACGAGATCGGCAGCCGGTTTATGATCGATTCCAAACTAATTACACCCATGCAGGAGTTCATTGATGCGGATCAGTGGGATGTGTCGCAGCTAGAGCCTAACATCAGCGGGTATTATACATTTGAGGATAAGCTGTATTCCATGCCTTTCAACTCCTCTAATCCGATACTGTATTACAATAAAGACCTGTTCAAGGATGCGGGGCTCGATCCGGAAAGTCCGCCCAAGACGTTTGAAGAACTGAAAATCGCGGCAGACACGATATCGAAAAAAGGGAAGGCGGTTGGAGCGAATTTTGCTATATACGGCTGGTTTATGGAGCAGTTGTTTGCCAATCAGGGTGCGGAGTATGTGAACAACGGCAACGGCCGAGACGATCTGGCGACCGAGTCACTAGTCAATACCGAGCCTGGCGTAAAGGTGCTGACTTGGTGGAAGGATCTGATCGATTCCAAGGCAGCCAATAACCTGGGACGTAAAACCGATGATTCCAAGAAGGCATTCTCGGCCGGTCAGGTCGCCATGATTCTGGACTCAACCGCAGCTTTGAAGGGACTTGTGGATAGCTCGGAAGGCAAGTTTGAAGTAGGCACAGGCTTCCTTCCGAAGCCGGAAGGAGCGGAAGAAGGCGGTGTTATCGTGGGCGGAGCAAGCCTGTGGATGATGAACAGTCGTCCTGAAGCAGAGCAAAAAGCCGCATGGGAGTTCATTAAATTCCTGACCTCTCCATCGGAGCAGGCATACTGGCATATCAATACCGGGTACTTCCCGATTACCACGAAGGCGTATGAGGAAGAAAGCGTGAAGGAGAATCTGAAGAAATTCCCGCAATTCCAGACAGCCATTGATCAGCTGCACCAGACGAAGCTGGTTAAAGCGACCCAGGGTGCCGTGATGGGCGTATTCCCCGAGGCAAGACAGATTGTGGAAGGGGCGATTGAAGAGGTGCTGAACAATAAAAAGTCACCGCAGCAGGCACTGGACGACGCAGCGAAAGAAATTACGACCAAGATTCAGGATTATAACCGTACCGTGAAGTAGCATAGAGGGGAGCCTCAAACTCAGGAGAGACAGGGAGTAACAAGCCGATCCATCAGGATCGGCTTGTTGGTTCGTGGCATGAATGCTCAGCCAATAAACGATTCACCGGGAAGTTTCGCTTAAGCGATACATTCTTAGAAAGAAATCCACCTCAACCGCAAGCGACGGAATCATGAGTACCTGCGTTCTCTTGAGGCTATACTGGTGGTGTTTGAGTTTACAAAAGAAACGCGAAAGCGTATACTCAGACAAAATAATCGTTAATTATAGTAACTCACCGAATAACAGCCACTTCGTGAGGAAATTCCCTTCCTCGTGTTAACACTCACATTTAGGGCGTATAATAACGTTATTCGAAGCTGAATGCCCCTATCCCGGAAGAATGCGATTAATCGCGCTTATCGGATGGAGGGCGTTTTTTCATATCATGCCGGACATAGACAGGGGATAGACAAGATGAGCAGATTGACTAAGGAATTGGCGCAAGAAATTGTAACGCGGACGATGCAAGTGATTCATTATAATGTGAACGTCATGGATGAACGGGGGCGGATTATCGGTTCTGGCGACCGCTCGCGCTTATATCAGAAGCATGAAGGGGCGCTCATTGCGATTGAGAGGAAGGGTCGCTTCGAGATTGACGAGGAAAGCGCGCGCAAGCTGCAAGGGGTGCTGCCCGGAACGAATCTGGCCATTCACTTCCAGGGCGAAGTTGTTGGGGTCATCGGTATTACCGGCGATCCGAACGAGGTGACCAAGTACGGCGAGCTGGTGAAAATGACGGCGGAAATGTACTTGGAGCAAGCAGATCTGCTGGAAAAAGCCCAATGGGATAAGCGGATGAAGGAGGATTTCCTTCAGTCCATCATTCATGCGGACGGCAAGGATAACGCCATGCTGCGCCTCCAGGCGGAACGGATTGGCTTCCATCCGGATAAAGCGCGGGTTGCATGCATTATGGAGCTGATCGGTGCGCAGGACGCGAATTCATTGTCTACACTCAAGCAGGTGGTTGAAATATTGGAGGGTCGGCCCGCCATCGACCTGATCGCCATTCACAATACGCGCCAAATCGTGTTGTATAAGCCCCATCTCCACCCGCGGGAGCCGAACGCCGATATATGCGAAGGCATCCGTCACATTCGCAGGCTGCTGGAGGAGAAGCGGATTGCGCCGCTCCGCATTGCGGTTGGCAAGGCGTATTCCGGCATCGACGGCTTAATCGCGTCTTATCGTTCCGCGCAAGATACGATGCGGGCGGGCCAGGCGATATTCCCGGAGCAGACGGTATACTACGGCGAAGATATGCCGAATGAGACCGTGGCAGCGAACGTTACGCCCTCGTGGGTGGCGGAAGAGCTGCAGCGGCTATGGCGGCGGTTTGCGCAGGAGGATAAGAGCGGGGAACTTCAGCAGACGCTGGAGGCCTATTATGATGAGAACGGCGAGCAGCAGCGCATCGCCGAGCGGCTGTCGATTCACCGGAATACGCTTCGCTACCGACTGCAGCGCATTCATGAGGCGACCGGCAAAGACCCGAAGCATTTTCGCGATTTATATACGCTAATGACGGCCCGCTGGCTAAGCGCGCTGAAAGAGAGGAAGCCGGAGAGTGACGGCGTCTGGAAGGAACATGCATGATTTGTGCATTTGAACAAAAAACACGCTCAATAAAGCGCTTTATTTCATTTTTATGCATGATGAAGCGCTTTCACATTACAGGTACAGTAATAGTATAACGAATTGAGACAACACATTAGGGGGTCTTGACTATGGACGTATCTGTAACTGTACTTGGTGCTTTGACGGCATTGGTTGTGGCGATTGTGCTTATATTGCGTAAAGTCCCTCCTGCCTATGGCATGATGATTGGGGCACTTGCCGGAGGGGTCGTCGGCGGAATCGGGCTGGTTGATTCGGTGAATTTGATGATGGATGGCGCGAAGGGCATGATTCCGGCCGTGCTGCGCATCCTGGCAGCCGGCGTGCTTGCCGGCGTCTTGATTGAATCGGGCGGCGCGAAGACGATTGCCGAAACGTTGATCCGCAAGGTCGGCGAGACGCGTGCGCTGTTTGCGCTGGCGTTCGCGACGATGGTACTGACGGCGGTCGGCGTATTTATCGACGTCGCGGTCATTACGGTGGCGCCGATTGCGATCGCGATTGCGCAGCGCGCCGACTTGTCCCGCATGGCGATATTGCTTGCCATGATCGGCGGCGGGAAGGCCGGCAACATTATGTCGCCGAATCCGAACGCCATCTCGGCGGCAGAGGCATTCAATATTCCATTGACATCGATGATGATGGCAGGAATCATACCGGCTGTCCTTGGGCTTTTTGCCACTTATCTGATCGCGAAGCGCCTGTCCAAAAAGGGAACGAAGATCACGGGCCAGGAAAGCGTAGACGACAGCTCTCAGCAGCTTCCGAGCTTCCTGGCAGCGATGATGGCTCCGATCACGGCGATTGTGCTGTTGGCGCTGCGCCCGCTTGCCGGCATCGTCATCGATCCGGTTATCGCGCTGCCGGTCGGCGGGCTCGTTGGCGCCTTGTGCATGGGCCGCATCAAGCAGATCAATCAATTTGCGGTATCGGGCTTGGGCAAAATGTCGGGCGTGGCTGTCATGCTGCTCGGCACAGGGACGTTGGCCGGCATTATATCGAATTCGCAATTGAAGGATGTCATCATCGACAGTCTGGCCTCCTCCGGCTTGCCGGCTTACTTGCTTGCGCCGATAAGCGGCGCGTTCATGTCCTTAGCCACCGCTTCGACAACAGCAGGTACCGCAGTCGCCAGCTCGGTGTTCGGCTCGACGATTATGGGGCTTGGCGTTGCTTCCCTGGGCGCTGCGGCGATGATTCACGCCGGGGCGACCGTCTTCGACCATATGCCGCACGGCAGCTTCTTCCATGCAACGGGCGGAAGCGTCAATATGGCGATGAAGGAGCGGCTGCGCCTTATTCCGTATGAGACCGCAATCGGTCTCGTCCTGGCCGTCGTATCGACGTTGGTGTTCGGCGTGTTCGGCTGGTTCTTGTAATCTGCGGCAAAATGATTGTTCAGGCAGTTGGTTAAGACTGATGGAGAGGGAGTGGAGAGAATGAAGGTTGTAATTGCTCCAGACTCATTTAAAGAGAGTTTATCCGCATTAGAGGCATGTCATGCCATAGAGAAGGGAATACGCGCCGTGTATCCCGAAGCGGATATCGTCAATGTGCCGATGGCTGACGGCGGGGAGGGCACGGTGCAGTCTTTGGTGGATGCGACAGGTGGACGATTGGTTCACCGCGAAGTGACGGGACCGCTTGGCACCCCCGTGACCGCGTTCTACGGCATACTTGGTGACGGGAAGACCGCGATTATCGAAATGGCCGCCGCCTCGGGACTAGCGCTTGTGCCGCCGGAGCAGCGCAATCCGCTCGCGACGACGACGCGCGGCACCGGGGAGCTTATTACGTCGGCGCTGAACGAAGGCGTCAGCACGATTATTCTCGGCTTGGGCGGCAGCGCCACGAACGACGGCGGCGCTGGCATGGCGCAGGCGATCGGGGTGCGGCTGCTTGACGCCGATGGCTCGGAAATAGGCTATGGCGGTGGAGAGTTGCATCGCATTGCCCGCATCGATACGGGCGGAGCCGATCCGCGGCTGAAGCAGGTTGCCTTCGTGGCCGCGTGCGATGTGGACAACCCGCTGACCGGAGAGCGCGGCGCCTCGGCCGTATTTGGCCCCCAAAAAGGCGCCGATCCAGCCATGGTACAGCAGCTTGACGGCAATCTCAACCATTATGCGGCGATGATTAAGGCATGCTTGGGCCGCGACGTGGCCCAGATTCCCGGCGCTGGCGCAGCCGGAGGGCTTGGCGCCGGTATGCTCGCTTTTTTGGCCGCTGAGTTGAAGCGGGGCGTGGATATCGTTATCGAAGCGACGGGGCTGGCTTCGCAAGTGAAGGATGCGGATCTCGTCATTACGGGAGAAGGCCGCATCGACGGCCAGACGATTTACGGCAAAACGCCGATGGGCGTGGCCAAGACGGCCAAGCGGTACGGAGTGCCGGTCATCGGCATCGCGGGCTCGCTTGCGGACGGGCATGAAGCGGTGCTTGAGCATGGCATCGATATCGTGTTCACGATTGTGCCCGGCGTATGCAGCCTGGACGATGCGATAAGACAAGCCGCCGCCAATATGGAGCGTACAGCGCGCAATATGGCGATGACGTTAAAATGCGGTAGCAAGTTGGCTTGAATAAGATGACGATTAGAGGCGGGCATGATGGAATTCGAGTATAGGATTTGATTGACAATCCTGTTGCTTTGGCACACGGCGTCGAGACAGCTACCATCCCAAGATGCTCACCAAAGTCATCGTCTACGCTTACACACAACGGATCTAGAATTACGTCAAAGAGAGAAATGGCGGTACAGGGCTGATCTCCCTGGAACCGCCATTCCTTTATTTTGCTGTTTTTTCATCAATTGACCGCCGCCGGGATAGGCACTCGCAAAGATTCGGTCGTCCAAACGGGTTGATGTCTTCATTGACGATGCAAACCAGATGGTGCCTAAGGGATATCTTCCTCCAAATCCATTAATGGTTTGGATAGCACCTCCATTTTACCGAAAAACGGTTTCTTTGCGTCTAAAAAAGTAAGAAATTTGCATGGCGTAGCGGAGAGGACGAAACGATTCCGGACAAGCGTCAGCGCTCGCCTTTGCCCCCACATTTCGTCTTTACCCAGAACCATTCCAAGAAATGTGGGGGCAACAGCGATGGTAGGAACGATTCGTACAGGGAGTGTTCTTCTAACAGCAAGAAGGGGGCCTCCCGCAAGATCTAAGATCTTTTGGGACAGCCCCTTGTGGTCGGCTTACCGTGATTCCGCGTAATATTCCACGAGGAAATCACGGAAGGCAATTGCGGCCTTGGACAAGTACCTGGATTCCAGCCATGCAATTTGGAATATGCGACGAGTCTGAGGCTCTCGAATGCTTAGCTTCGTCAGCTTTAACTCCTCGCCGCTTCTGCATTCACCGATTAAAGCTACGCCAAATCCAGAACGGACCAGATCGGCTATGGTTCCGGGGTCTTCCACCTCGCAGACGACCTTCGGCTGAAAACCGGCTTGTTTGCAAAACTCATTATTCATCTTCTGATACGGATGGCCTTCTTTATAACCGACATATGATTCTCCTGCAGCCTCGCTTAAGTGAATTTGATTTTTTTCGGCTAAACGGTGGGTGGGGGGAACGGCCAAGAACACCTCTTCGACGAGCAAAGGCAAGCTGCGTATATCCGGGTGCCGGATGGGCATGGAAGTGAGAAAGAAATCAACCTCATTATGTTCAATGGTCTGAACCATATCCTCCATCGAAGACTGGATGATATGAAAGTTGACTTTCGGATGTTTGCTTAGAAACAATCTTAAAGGCTCTCTGAGTTGCTCCATGTTGGATAAGGCCATATGAATGCGCCCATGCTCCAGTCCCGCCAGATCCTCGACTTCCCTCCGTCCTTCTTCCAGCAGCTGCAGGGCTGCTTTGGCTTTTGCCAAAAATGCTTTGCCATACGGATTGAGACGGATTTGCCGGCCTTGGCGTTCAAATAACGGAGCGCCGAGATTCTCTTCGAGTCTGGAAATGGTCTTGCTGAGCGCCGGCTGAGCAATATGGAGCTCCTCTGCGGCTTTGGTCATATGTTCAAGTCTTGCTACGGTTACAAAATACTTCAGCTGTAACATTTCCATTACGGTCCCCCCCCTTGCTTATATACTCCAGTATATATATACATAGACAATTTTGTATTTTTTATTATCTATTGATGATTATAGAATGATCTCAGAAACAAGATCAAGGAATTCATGAAAGGATGATCGATATGAAAGCCGCTGCGTTTAGTACGATTGGACCGCCGGATGTCCTGCGTGTCTTGGAATTTGAAGATCCTCAGGCCGGTAACGGCCAGATAAGGGTTAAAGTCAAGGCTGCAGGCGTGCAACCGGCCGACTGCGGGATCAGGGGGAGCGGCTGGGCGCCGCCCGGCGTGACATTGCGGATGCCGCAAATCCTTGGTAACGAGTTCGCCGGAACGATAGATCAGGTAGGTGAGGGGGTCACCAGCTTTGAGGTTGGAGAGGACGTCATTGGCTGGTCTTTACTCGCCTGCTACGCTGAGTATGTGGTGGTCAGCACAGATCAAGTTGTACGCAAACCGGATTCCATGCCTTGGGAAGAAGCCGGAGTCTTGACCGCATCGGGGCAAACCGCTCATACGGCACTTGGGACGTTAGGGGTTGGTCACGGGGATACGGTCTTGATTCATGCGGCAGCAGGTGGCGTCGGTTCTTTTGCCGTCCAGATCGCTCGAGCCAGGGGAGCCCGGGTCATCGGAACGGCGAGCGAGCGAAATCATGATTATCTTCGTTCACTGGGCGCTGTTCCTGTTGTTTATGGCCCAGGTCTTGTAGACCGGGTCAAGGCGGCAGCCCCCGAGGGAGTGAGTGCTGCGCTTGATGCAGCTGGCGAAGAAGCGCTGCGAGCCTCGGTGGAGCTTGTCGGAGACCGGAGCCGCATCGGCACGATTGTAGCCTTTGATCAGGTAGAAGAACTGGGAGTTTGCGCGATCCGCAGTCAGCGATCTAAGGATCGATTGGCTGAACTGGTTCAATTATATGAACAAGGGAAATTGAAGATCCATGTGTCCCGGACATTTTCGCTGAGCGAAGCGGCGGAAGCGCATCGCGCCGTGGAGTCCGGGCATGTTCGGGGGAAGGTCGTGCTGCGGATAGCGATGGAGGAATGATTCGTACGTGCAGCGTCATACAAAAGACGGAGGGGCGTCCCAGACTAAGGTCCAGGAAGAAACTGGTCCGTGGCAGCGTGTTAACTTTTTCCTTCACGATATAATGGACATATACATACATAGGAATGGACGTGGAGGATTTTATGAGAAAACATAGCATGATGGCAGTGAAAATTTCATCGCTGTTGATATTTGCCGTGCTGGTCGGATGCGACGTCGCCCAAAATGCGGATGAAGCGGTAAATCGGGAGCTTGATAAATTAGCGCAAGTCGGGAATATGGCCGGCGATTCAGCACTTGCTATCAGTGATCATGTAAAGCGGGAAGGGAAAGAGTTCGAGTTGACGACGGCTCAGGAAGTCGGCACAGCCGAGGGACTGGCCATCGACCATGCCGTAGGCAATGTGGAGCTCATCGCTGCACCCGGTGATGAGATCAAAGTGAAAACGACCGTGTGGTTTAACGAAGGCTTCTTCAAGAATGACAACATTCGTACCCAGGTTACGGAGCAGGCCGCTACTTCCTTTACGCTCAAGGACGACATCCTGGAATTAAGAACGCACCCTATGGAGGACTCCAGCAAGAGTTTATGGGATTGGTCGCAGAAGCAATTTGGCGACTCCGGATTCATGATAGATTATGTGATCGAAGTACCGGAAGACCTGCAGCATATCCGCATCAAGAATGATGTTGGGAAGATTCGGGTGAACGAATTGAAGGGGGATTTTGACCTTCAGTTGGGAGCCGGGGAAATTCAGCTCGCCAAAACGGAAATCACGGGCAATTCCAAGATCGTATCCGAAGCGGGCAGTGTTAAGCTGGACCTTGAGCAGATCGATAAGGACAGCACGCTGACGGCCAACACATCGGCAGGCAGCATCACGGCCATGTTTGCGCCGTCCATGAAATACACGCTGGATACCGAAACCGAGCTTGGACAGATTACTGGAGCAAGCCGGGGTCAGAGTGACATAAACGGCGGCGGAGCGAAAATATCCCTGACGACTGCCCTTGGTTCCATCAAAGTTAATCCATAAGCGGCACATGATAGCTAAGAGCACATGCCAATTTCCATAACGAGATAACCTCTTGGATAATCGGTGAAACTCTTTGAGTCTCCCTAATATATGGTGATTAAGGATCAAAAAAACAATCACGGATGATCTACATCCGTGATTGTTTTTTTTGTATGTTAAACCACAGTGTGAATGGGGAATGGGCCTTACATTAATTTCAGCACTTGGCACAGCTGATATAGATAGTGAACGCCGCGTATTTGGTTATGGTTGCGGTAGTTGAGGTATACCAGCGTGTCCTTGAGCACTCGTCTGGCGTTATCGACTTGATGATGCTCGAGTTCTTGCAGTACATCCTTGATGACCTCCAGCGGGTAATTCGCTGAGCGGAGAATCTGAATGATCATGATCTGCCGGATCTGGGCGCCATCGAACTTCCGATAGCCGTTTTCCCGATCCCGAGACAGATTAAGGACGCCTTCCTTCTCCCAGTGGCGGATGGCCGAGGTGGGAACGCCGGTCTCGGCCGCAACCTCCCCGATGGTCAGCTCTCTTTTGCGGCCACGGGTATCGACCACGTCAAGCTGCTCGGTTTCCAGAATGCGGATGGTCCGCTCCGCGAGGATTTTATCCTGCTGGAGATTGGCTTGGACCTCATTTACGATCCAGAGCGCTTCATCCAGCTCGCTCTCCTGCAGTTTGACCATCACTTGCTTCGTAACGTCTACGCCGAAACCAGGAAACATGGCTCGGATGCACTCAAAGTAAGCGGCATGCTCCTCGGTATATATCCGGTATCCGTTCGGAGCACGCTTCGCGGGAGGAACAATCCCCCATTGCTCATAGTGCTTGAGCGCACTTGTGGTAATCCCCAGTTTCTTGGCGATATCAATCGGTCTGATACCCATGATGGTCCCCCTTGCCTCATGCGGATCTGCCTGAATCCTTTTTTCTGGGGGATTGTATCATGAAGCATGGCTCAATGAAAAGTCTGCTGGGAAAATAGCGGTCTCATCGTCTTGATCTATCTCAAGATGATTGCCGTTCCAAAAATGTTTTAACTTGTAAAGTATTGTTTTGGGTATTAAAAAAGGAATCTTAGATGGTTTATCTAAGATTCCTTCGTATGCTGCTGTTTCTGACGCTCCAGATAGGCAGCGACCTTCATGCGGTTTCCGCAGGTTTTGGGACTGCACCAGCGCCTTGTGCCGTTTTTGCTATTGTCGTAAAAACGAAGCACGCACGCCGGATTTTCGCATGTTTTCACCAGTTTCAGGTCATGGGTGGTTAAAAAATCAACGGCAGCTGCGGCGACCGGGGTCAACAGATCCAGCGGCTTGCGAAAAAGCATCCGGCTTTTGCGGCTGTAGGTGCTGCCTTCTGCCACAAGCGTTGTGCGAGTGATTTGCTCCTGCAGCAGCCCATTGACAAACTGCAGGCTGGCCACCGTTGAGGTTTCGTTCACACTGCCCGGCTGAATCAGAATAAAGAGGTGATCGCGGAGCAGTCTGGCGGCTTCCACGATCCCGGCTTCCTCCTCGGAGCCAGTCCATACCGCCTTGCGCAAGTTTCGCTCTACCTCGGTCAGCAGGTTAGCCTTGACCTGCCAATCCAGTAAAGCCTCGAAGTCATGCAGCAAATCCAGCGGCTGACCGTTGAAAGCAATTTTGGTATTGACGAAATCCAGTACGGGATGGTTGCCAATAAAATAAAATTCGGATGCGATTTTTTTCGGCATAGGTACCGCTCTCCTCAGAACATACGATAAGTACTTATTTGTAGCCCATTATATAGTCCATGCTGTGTTTACACAAATGAAACGGCATCAAACATTATACATAAACCTTAAAGCTCCATGACGGCTTTTGATTTCCAAAACGGCGATAGATCAACCTTTTTCTGTTTGGAATTTTGTACTTGCATCAATGTTGTAAGATGGGTTTGTAAAATGAAGTATTGGAGCTAAGGTTCCAAAATGAAAGAGTATTCGAAGCGAGTTTTATGGCGAAGGTTCTCAATGAAGCTCAGCTCCACAAAACTTTAGGAGGTTTGGAAATGGAAGGAACGATTAAGATTCGCGGTGCCCGGGAGAACAACCTGAAGAATGTTTCGCTTGAAATCCCGAAGTACAAACTGGTTGTCATGACAGGACCGTCCGGCTCCGGGAAGTCCACGCTCGCAATGGATACACTGCAGCGGGAGTGCCAGCGGCAGTACATGGAATCCATGGGCATGGTGTCGGACTCGGTCAGCAAGCCGAAGGTGGATTCGATTGAAGGACTTTCCCCGTCGATCAGCGTGGGACAGCACATTACGAACCGGAACCCAAGATCCACCATCGGAACGGTGACGGATATCTACACGCTGCTTCGAATTCTGTTTGCCAAGCTGGGTGAACGTACTTGTCCGTCCTGTGGCGATACGGTGATGCCTCATGTGGATGGAGAAGTCTATCACGGGCTAGCGGATGAGGAAGAGATCAGCGATTCTCACGAGACGGTTCATTGTAGGCGATGCGGCCATGGTCTCGAAAAATTGACGATGTCGCATTTTTCCTTTAACAAGCCGGAAGGCGCATGCGAAACATGCAGCGGACTCGGTCAAACGGTGAGTCTGAACATGGATGCCGTGTTCCGTCCGGAATTAAGCCTAAGAGACGGCGGGGTGGCAACGTGGTACAGCGCTCTTACCGATTATAACACCAGCATTCTGAAAGCGGCAGCCAAGTATTACGGGTTCGCATTCGATGAGTTCATGCCGCTTCGGGATTATGACGATGTTCAGCGTGATCTCCTGTATTTCGGCGTAGAGAGCGAGCAGTTCAGCCGGCATTTTCCTGAGATGAAGCCGCCGAAGTCCGTAGGACAAGGCAAGTACGAGGGTGTAGTCACCGGGATCTGGAGAAGGTACCGGGAGAAGGGGAGCGAGTTCGGTGAAGCATCCCTGTTTCATGAGCATGTCTGTCCGGATTGTCACGGAACGAAGCTCAAGGAGAACAGCCGCCGCGTCCGAGTAGAAGGAGTCTCCATTAACGAAGTCAACGCCTGGTCGATCGGGGAATCCTTGAATTGGATGGAGGCACTGCTGAAGAAGCTGACGGAGGACCAATTAACGATTGTGGAACCGCTCATTCATGATTCCGTCGTGAGACTAAAGCGCATTATGGATGTGGGGCTGGGTTACATGTCCATGGAGAGGCAGGTCGTCACCATGTCGGGCGGAGAAGCCCAGAGGCTTCGGCTCGCATCGATTCTGGGATCAGGCCTCACGGGGGTGCTTTACATTTTGGACGAACCGACAACGGGACTGCATCCCAAAGATACCAGGGGACTCATCCAGGTTCTGAAACAACTGAGGGATCTGGGCAACACGGTCCTCGTCATCGAGCATGACGAAGAAGTGATGCGGGCCGCTGACCATATCATTGATATCGGACCGGGTGCGGGAACGATGGGCGGTACGGTTGTCGGTCAAGGAACGCTGGAGGAATTGATCCAAAATCCCAAGTCTGTGACCGGATCCTACTTCCGGGATAACACGATGCTCACGGCACCGAGTCAGCGCAGGGCTGGAAACGGAAGGCTGCTGACGATCGAGGATGCACATTTAAGAAATCTGAAACATATCACGACCTCTTTCCCGCTCGGCTGTCTCATATCGGTGACAGGTGTATCGGGATCCGGTAAATCCACGCTTTTGTTTGATCTTCTGGCGGAATCCGGAAGCGATCAATCAACTCCAATCGGCTGCAAGGCCATCACGGGTTGGGAATCGGTAGGGCAACTGATTACGGTTGACCAATCGCCGGTATCCCGAATGCAGCGCTCCAACATTGCTACGTATACCGATGTTTACACCCATATCAGAAACTGGTACGCCAGCTTGCCGGAAGCCAAGGAAAGTCAATTGACGGCCAAGCACTTTTCCTTTAACACGCAAGGTGGACGATGCGAGACATGCCAAGGCCTTGGCGTGGTGTCCGTGCATATGCACTTCCTTCCGGAGCTGGAAGTACGTTGTTCGGATTGCAAGGGCAAACGGTTTAAGGAAGAGGTTCTGCGCGTGACCTATAATGGTTATACCATCTCCGACATTTTGGATATGACAATTGAGGAAAGTCTGTCGATTCTGGAGGATCGACAGAAAATAATGGAATTGACCCAACTGCTCTGCGATGTCGGACTTGGGTATTTGAAGTGGGGGCAATCGGTGAGTACCTTATCCGGCGGTGAGGGGCAGCGGATTAAATTGGCCAAGGAACTGAGCAAAAAAACTAAAAATCACACGCTGTATTTGCTGGATGAACCTTCAACCGGGCTTCACCCAGGAGATGTCCGGCAGCTGCTCGTTCTGCTCAACCGCTTGGTGGACGCGGGGAACACTGTGATTTTGGTTGAACACAATCTGGACTTGATCTGGAAATCGGATTGGATCATTGATATCGGACCTGGCGGAGGAGCTGCCGGCGGGTCTGTGGTGGCGACAGGAACGCCCGAAGACGTGGCGGCTGTGGAAGCCTCGTTTACCGGCCGTTTTATCAAAGAAATCTATATGTGACGGATGGATGCGAAAAGGGAGGAATTCCATGTGGAGCAAACCGTAGAAGAAAAGGGTAAGGTTACAAAAACCACGATTCGATATTTTTTGAAGCTTCTGCGTTCTTCGGGTATCCCGAAGCTGGTGCTCTTTCTGGCCATCGTGCTCAGTTTGGTTGGTGCGGTGACGGGACTGGTCGTCCCGCTCATCACCGGCCAATTCATCGATAATTTTGCGGCAGATTCGTTCAATATTCGCATGGTCGGCTTTTTGGCCGTTCTGTTCCTGCTGGAAGCCGTGGCGAGCGGACTTTCCTATTATATGCTTGCCTATGTCGGGAACCAGACGGTCAACAAAATTCGGAAACGGCTCTGGACCAAGGTGCTGGCCTTGCCGGTTCCGTTCTTTGACAAGCATCGCTCGGCAGAAACGATGAGCCGGGTGACCAACGATACAAACGAAGTGAAAACGCTGATCACGGATCATTTGATTGCTTTTTGCTCGAATCTGCTGACCGTTTTAGGGGCCGTTGCAATCTTGTTTTACTTGGATTGGCGGATGACCCTCATCATCCTGATTGCCGTTCCGGTAGGGTTCGGCATATTAATGCCCATTGGCGGAAAAATGTACAAAATTTCAATCAGTATGTATGGACAGTTAGCCCAGCTGTCCGCCATGCTGACCCAGGTGATCGGCGAGATTCGCCTGGTGAAAGCCTCCAATGCAGAGCGGAGGGAGGAGAAAAGCGGGTATGACGATATGGACAGTCTGTACCGATTCGGCATGAAGGAAGCCAAGATCAATTCAGTCCTGATTCCGTTGATGTCGATGGTCATGGTTGTGCTGCTGGTGGTCATCATCGGATACGGCGGCGTTCGCGTCTCTTCAGGGGCACTCAGTGCAGGCGAACTGGTATCGTTTATTCTGCTGCTGTTCCAGATCATGTTTCCTTTCAGCCAGTTTGCCACTTTCTATTCCCAGCTCCAAAAAGTGATGGCGGCAACCGAGAGATTGCGACTTATCCTCGAATATGAGCCGGAGAGCGACGATCGTGCGGTGCGCATGGCACCGGAAGGGCATCGGGATGTTGAATTTAAAGAGGTGACGTTTGCTTATCATGAAGGCGAGACCATTCTGTCCGAGGTATCCTTTGCGATTCCTGCCAAGAAGGTCACCGCATTGGTAGGGCCGAGCGGCAGCGGCAAAACCACGGTGTTCTCCTTGATTGAGCGATTCTACGCGCCATCCGGCGGGGGGATTTACTTTGGCTCGGAAGCGATCCGTGATTATACTTTGGAGTCCTGGCGGCGAAAGCTCGGGTATGTGTCCCAGGACAGCCCGCTGATGACCGGAACGATTCGGGACAATATCGTCTATGGACGGGAAGAGCCGGTCTCCGACGAGGAAATTGCTGAAGCGGCGAGATTGGCCTATGCGGAGGGATTTATCGAGGCATTGCCGAGAGGATATGACACGGAGGTTGGGGAGCGAGGCATCCAGTTATCCGGAGGTCAGCGTCAACGGGTGGCGATTGCAAGGGCGCTGCTTCGGAAGCCGGACATCCTGCTTCTGGATGAAGCGACAGCAAGCCTGGACAGCGACTCCGAGCATGAAGTGCAGAAGGCGCTGAACAATCTGATGGTCGAGCGTACGACCGTGGTCATCGCGCACCGGTTATCGACTGTCGTCGAGGCGGACCAGATCATTGTGCTTGAAAAAGGACAAATTACGGGAAGCGGGACGCATGAGGAATTGATCCGTAACCATCCATCCTATGTGGAGTGGGCGAAGAAGCAGTTCCAGACCGGGGAGTAGGACTATACAAGAAGGTTTTTATACTGCTCGAATCGAATAGAAATATTAGATAACATAGCCTGAGCTTAGATGAGAATAGAGGAGATGAGCAGAGCATGGCGCAGATCAAAATTTACGGCGTCCGGGATCGATTGAACCCAGTCAAAGAGCAATTATCGGAAGTGATACACGCATGCGTGGTCGAAGCGTTTGAACTTCCGGTGGATAAGAAATTCCATCGGTTTTTTCCCATGAACAGGGAGGATTTCCACTTCCCTGACGGGAGAACGGATCGCTACACCGTGATCGAGATCAGCGTATTTGAAGGTCGTACTGTGGAGGCCAAGAAACATCTGATTCGATTGTTATTCGAACGGATTCAGAATACGCTGCGAATCGCTCCGCAGGATGTGGAGATTACGATATTTGAGACACCGCAGCATAACTGGGGAATCCGGGGGCTTCCGGGGGATGAACTGGCTCTGGGTTATAAGGTGAATATTTAGAGCCTTAGTTAGTCTTAACAAGCGCTCAATTACCAATAACTTCGAAGAAGCCTGGTGATTGGCGCTTGTTTTTTTTCATTCGTGTCTATTGACGGTGGCACTCCCGATTTCGTAATGCGTGTAACCCCCCCCCTCATGTATGAGAAACATCGACAGTCCAGCCGCATTTTTTTGGATCTGATATAGACGTTCCACCAGATCACTTCTTATGATGGAAACGGGTTATAATGGTTCTAAAGTTGATACAGTAGTCTCCAAACCGATTGGTGCTTTCGATTGCTAGCCGGATTCCATCTGCTCACGATGCTCCATCCAAGTACAAAGCGAACCTTGGCAGGGTCGGTGTTTCCGTATTTCTGCCTCTGAAGCATGAATAGCAGTAGATATGATGCACGAGTGTTTTTTGAACATGAAATATAAAAGGGGGGCTCGTCTATGACCTTACAACAATTAAAGTACGCCATTGAGGTAGCCAATCGAGGCTCGATGAATGAGGCGGCTAAACGCTTGTTCATTTCCCAACCCAGTCTGTCCAATGCAATCAAGGATCTGGAAGAGGAGCTTCGCATTACGATATTCGAGCGCACCAACAAAGGCATATCATTGTCCAAAGAGGGCGCGGAGTTTCTTGGCTATGCACGGCAGGTGGTAGAGCAGGCCGAGCTACTGGAGGGACGTTATCTGAATGCGAAGCCTTCTCCGCAGCATTTTTCGGTATCTACACAGCACTATGCTTTTGCGGTCAATGCCTTCGTGAATCTGGTTCAGGAATATGGACAGGATGAATACGAGTTGGCCCTGCGGGAGACGAAGACTTATGAAATTATTCAGGATGTTAAAACCCTGCGCAGCGAAATCGGCATTCTGTACCTCAATGAATTCAATGCCAAGGTGATCAACAAGTTGTTGAAGGATGCAGGACTGCAGTTTACCAGCTTGTTTACGGCGAGGCCGCATATTTTTATCAGCATCAAAAATCCGCTGGCGAAGCAGTCCATCGTGACCATTGACGAGCTTCAGAATTATCCGTATTTATCCTTTGAGCAGGGGGAATACAATTCGTTCCACTTCTCCGAGGAAATTCTCAGCACGTTATCCCATAAAAAGAGCATCCGGGTCAATGACCGCGCGACCCTATTCAATCTGCTGATTGGTCTGAACGGCTATACCATTTCGACCGGAGTGCTGAGTGCTGACCTGAACGGGAACGAGATTATTCCGGTTCCGCTCGCATGTGATGAGACGATCAACGTCGGATGGATCAGTCATAAGAATGCGACTCTGTCCAAGCTTGCTGCCGCTTATGTCGAGGCGCTGCATGAAGCGATATCCACCTGATTTTGATGGGTAGCAACTATCATTCATTAAGGAGATTGCGGACGATATTTGGAATTCGTAACCAAATAGTCGCCCATCATATCCCCCTTGGGAGGTATCGGAAAAGGATTCCGATAACCCTCTCAGGGGGATTTTTATTAGCGGTTGGACATGATCTGGTTACGGAATTCCCCCGGCGACATGTTGGTGAACTGCTTGAATACCCGGCATAAATAATGGACCTCCATTCCCACCTTCCTCCCGATTTCCTCCAGCGTCAAATCCGTGGTCATCAATAGACCTTTTGTCTTCTCGATCCTGACTTTAATAATATACTGCACAGGTGTCATCTTCATTTTGGATTTGAAGAAGCGGATAAAATAGTTGGGATTATAATGGATAAGTCCCGCCAATTGTTCCACGCTGACGTTATCGCTGATATGCTCCTCGATATACTGGAATACCGTGTTCAGCTTCTGCATATCAGGCAGCATGGACAGCGAGATTTGGCGATCGGGAACGATGTCAAGATAATGTCGGACAAGCTTCATCAGTATTTCGTTCCTTTGCAGTGGGGCGGTCCAAGCGCTGCTCCCATATGCATCGATCAACTCCTTGAAAAACTGCTCCATAAATGACTCGTCCGGCACATCCAGCACGTGGGGAAGATGAATCAGCTGAAACAAGTTCAGCGTGTCCACCTTGGCGGTAAAATGGCACCAGAACTTCCTGTAGGTGTTGTCGTTAACGACAGAGATGGAATGAAGCGATCCGGCTGGCATGAGAACGATTTGTCCGGGGCAGGGATGATATTCTTGTTCGTCGATCTTAATCCAGCCTTCCCCTTCCCTTATAAAATAAAGGGCGTTATAGGACGGCCTCATATTAAAGAAGCGCCAGTTCTGGGACACTTTATCAACCTTGGCAATGGATAAGCGAAGGTTCGCGTTAGCGAGGTAATTCTGAATCAACTTCAGGTGATTAATATCCATTGGCTGCCCCCTACCGGTTGTGTATTTTGGATACATTGATGTGTTTTTTATGCATTACAAATCCGAGCGGCATTCATTAAGCTAAATGAGGAATCCCATTCAATGACATATCAAGGGGAGGTAATGACTTCAAAGCTTTGGGCTGATTTGCCATTCCATCAGGATATCAAATGAAATCGAGGAGGAATCGTTAAGGAATGAAGATGATGAAACGGATTAAGAAATTCGCAGTAATCGGGTCAGCGATATTATTAATGACCGCATCCATTGCAGCTGCCGAACCTGCGGAGATCAGTAAACGGACGGTGACGGATCCTGCTATGGCAAATACCACCGGGATGCCCGAACTTGAATCATCCGGAGCGACTGATTCCGATTGGTTGGCAGGAACGCCACTGGACGTACTTAAGAACGATTTCAGCATATTTTATAAGGATTTGCAAGCGATTCCATATTTCGCTGGCGGCGGTGTTGCTGCAGTAGGGGACGCTGCATTCAATATCAACGTGCCCGATTATTATATTCCAGCCATCTCGGCAGCCCGTTACGGCAAAGGGCGTATCGTTGTCGCCGGGAGCAAGGAGTATTTCAATCTGTCCGGGTCGGCGGGTGATCCCGCGAGTAAGCTTGCCCGGAATATTTTATGGTGGCTGACGGACGATGCCTCTACGAATCAAGGTCAAGGAAATGATCATACGAACCGCTATGAGGATGCATTAAGGAAGCCGGGAAAGAAAATTCGATTAATAACTACCTCTGCCGCTCTCACGGTAAATTCGGATTTACCCATTGAATTGGTGAAAATCGACAGTTGGGCTTCCGTAAACCTGAATCCGCAAAAATATGCGGCAGCCTATGTAGACCATACGATGAAGGATAAGGATCTGGAAGCGCTGGATCAATATCTACGGTTAGGCGGCGGCATCGTCGTGGCGGATAACCTGAGCGGCATCGAGGGAATAACACGTGATACCCCTGAGGAAATCGTGCTTCAGGTCGGCAATCTGAGGGGAGCCAGACTCAGCCGTGATTTTGCGATTCAAAAGCTGCTTAACCGGGCTGGACTGACGCTGATGAATAGAGGCTCAGAGTCCAATGTGGGCGAATCGGCATTGACCTATGAGCAAGCCAACGATCATCATATTAAGACACGGCTTGCTCAAGGCAAGGAAGTGGAAGAGGGAACGATCACTTACGATCAAATCAATATCGGTCCGCCGGGCACACCCACGAACAAAAAACAGGAGCGGCTCTACAATATACTAAACGAGACGCTCGAAACGTTATCCAGCGAATCCCCGCTGTACGCTTGGGCAGATACAGAGGCCGACAGCCTGCCGCCCGCCGAGTTCCCGATCCAAAAATTTCAGCAGCCCTATACGAATACGCTGCATAACTTCCGTTTCAGTCATTTTACCTTGGATAAGGCCAACGAGAAATCTCCGTATGCCGACGCATTTCCGGGAGTAGTTTCGGAGGAAGCGGCTATCGTTAACGACCGTGAAGTCGAGGTCGACTTTGATTTCCCCAATACGATGTACACGCACGCCCTTCCGTCGAAAAATTGGATCAGTACCGGATTGTATGCACCCCCCGGTAAAGTCATTACGCTTGAAGTACCGGAAGGCGTGGAGCATTTAACGGTTCAAATCGGTTCGCATGATGACGATTTGAGAGGATCCGGCAAGTGGGGACGAGTTCCGCTTATCGTAAACCACCAGAAGCTGACCCCGGGCATCCATCAAGTCAACAGCCCATATGGTGGCTTCATATATCTCATTCCCCTAAAGGCGAAGGATGATTTTCGGGCAACCGTCAAGATCAGCGGGGCGGCGGAAGCACCGCATTACGTGCTCGGCAAGACTACGCTTGAGGAATGGGATAGAATTCGCACGGGGCCGGTTGCCGTCCCTTTTGCGGAGCTTCAAGGCGAAAGAATGATCCTGACGGTCCCCTCGGATTTGATTCGCCAAGTAACCGACCCGGAGGAGTTGATGCGGACCTGGGACGAAATTTACGACAGTTATGATGAACTGGTAGGCCTTGATCCGGACAGGGCGATGCCTCATACCGCCCATCAATTGAACCGCCGTTACGTCGCCGACGGACAGATCTCTTCCGGGGCGATGCATGCGGGATATCCGATCATGATGCCGTTCAGTTATGCGGCCAACCTACTGGATGTCCATTATATAAAAACAAGCGCTTGGGGATTCTGGCATGAACTTGGGCATGAATACCAGCAGCGGACATGGACCTGGAGCGATGTAGGGGAAGTGACCGTTAACCTATTCTCACTGTACACCCAAGAGAAGTATGGGAATGCCTCCGAACTATTGAAAATCGGGAATGACGGCAAGAATTACTATGACCGGGGAATCGAATTTGTAGAAAACCATGATCCGGCAAAAAAATACGGCCAAATCGGCAATTATGAAAGACTGGTGATGTTCAAGCAGCTTCAGCTTGCTTACGGCTGGGAATTCTATACCCGGATATTCGAGAAATTCCGCGAATTATCTCGCGACGAAATTCAAGGTACGGTGGATACTTTTGCCGTCATAGCTTCTCAAACGGCTGGAGAGGACCTGACTGAATTTTTCGACAAATGGGCAATAGGCCTGACGGAAGACGGAAGAGGAAGGATTGCCTCATTGAATTTGCCTAAGCCGCAAACCGATATTTGGACGTTAAGAGAATAACCATGAAGAAGCCATGCTTTCTCGATTGAGGAAGCATGGCTTTTTTGTTTATGCAATATAACATATTTTTGTACAGGATATTGCATACATGTGACTTTTTGCATACAATGGAATGGTAAATGATATGTACGTTAAGATACTTCGGATCCACGGGAGGAATTTCATATGTCCAGTCAATCGTTAAGCGCTTTCTTACAGGATAATCTAACGGAACTCAAGGAGCAAGGACTCTATAATACCATCCAGCCTCTTGAAAGTCCGAATGGCCCGCTTATTACCATTCAGGGTCGTGAATTCGTGAATTTATCTTCCAACAACTATCTCGGACTGGCGAATGATGAGCGATTGAAAGAAGCGGCGATCCGGGCTACGACCGATTTCGGGACTGGAAGCGGGGCAGTTCGCTCCATTAACGGAACGCTTGCACTTCATGTAGAGCTTGAAGAGAAGCTTGCCCAGTTCAAGGGAACCGAGGCGGTGCTGACGTATCAATCCGGTTTCAATTGCAATATGGCGGCAATCTCGGCGGTGATGGGTGCCGGGGATGCGATTTTGTCGGATGAGCTCAACCATGCGTCCATTATTGATGGCTGCCGATTGACCAAGGCGAAGGTTATTCGTTTTAACCATTCGGACATGGACGATTTGCGTTCGAAAGCACAAGAAGCGAGAGAATCCGGTTTATATAACAAAATTATGGTCATTACCGATGGCGTGTTCTCGATGGATGGCGATATTGCGAAGCTCCCCGAAATCGTGGAGATCGCCGAAACCTATGATCTGATTACTTATGTGGATGACGCTCATGGATCTGGCGTTCTTGGCGGCGGTGCAGGTACGGTGAAGCATTTCGGGTTGTCGGAGCGGGTAGATATTCAGATCGGCACGCTGTCCAAGGCGGTTGGCGTTGTCGGCGGGTATGTTGCTGGATCACGGGATCTGGTGAATTGGCTCAAGGTCCGCAGCCGGCCGTTCCTGTTCTCCACGGCGCTGCCTCCAGGCACCGTAGCCGCTTGTATTACCGCTATCGATATCCTGCAGAACAGCAAAGATCTGCAAATGAAGCTGTGGGAGAACACCCGTTATCTGCAGGAAGGACTTAAGCGTCTTGGCTATTCTGTCGGTCGTACCGAAACTCCGATTACGCCGTGCATTATTGGAGATGAGACAACCACCCAGAAATTCAGCACCAGATTGTACGAAGAAGGCGTGTATGTCAAATCGATCGTGTTCCCGACGGTACCAAAAGGCACGGGAAGAGTTCGGAATATGCCAACCGCCATTCATACGAAGGAGATGCTGGATCGCGCACTTTCCGCATATGAAACCATCGGACGCGAGTTGGGTCTGATCTAATAAGGGGGCACAAGTGATGAAACGAATTATGGTAACCGGTGCGCTCGGTCAGATTGGCTCAGACCTGGTGGCGAAATTGCGGCAAATATACGGTGAAGAAGCTGTTCTCGCAACGGACATTCGCCAAATCCATCATGAAACGGTCCAATCAGGACCATTCAGAATACTGGATGTAACCGACCACCACGCATTCCACGAAGCGGCTAAAGAACACCGGGCGGATGCGATTATCCACCTTGCAGCCCTGTTGTCCGCCAAGGCAGAATCCAATCCGGCACTGGCGTGGAACCTGAACATGGGCGGTTTGTTAAGTGCCCTCGAGACGGCACGGGCATTATCCTGCCAGTTCTTTACGCCGAGCTCCATCGCGGCATTCGGGGCGGATACCCCGAAAAATGCAACGCCGCAAGACACGGTGCAGCGCCCGTTAACGATGTATGGAGTCAGCAAGGTCTCGGGCGAGCTGTTGTGTGACTACTATTACCATAAATTCGGAGTGGATACCCGCGGATTGCGCTTTCCAGGGCTGATCTCCCACTCCGCGCCTCCGGGCGGGGGAACGACGGATTATGCGGTTGAGATGTATGTAGAGGCCATCCGCAATGGAAGCTACACTTCCTATATTGATAATGGGACCTACCTTGACATGATGTACATGCCGGATGCGATTTCCGCCATCATGACATTGATGGAAGCTGATCCTTCCAAGCTGAAGCACCGTAACGCCTTTAATGTCACGGCGATGAGTGTCGATCCTGAGGGGATTGCGGCTAGCATCCGCCGGCATATACCGGATTTCAGCCTCGACTATGACGTGGATCCTGTCCGTCAGGCGATTGCGAACGAATGGCCGGATTCGATCGATGCAACTGCAGCACGCGAAGAATGGGGATTTGATGTACAATATGATTTGAACCATATGACCGATGATATGGTGTCAAAGCTTATGGAGAAGCCGCAAGCGGATCAGAGCAAGATCAGTTAACGGCTTAGTTTCAGAAGGAGGATATGGTTACACTTGGAACCCATTCATAAAAAGGTAGGGAGAAATCTGCAAGCCATCCGCAAATCACGGGGCCTCAGCCTCGATAACGTAGCCGAGTTGACCGGTGTAAGCAAAGCCATGCTGGGACAGATCGAGCGGGGGGATTCCAATCCGACGATCTCTGTATTGTGGCGCATCGTTAGCGGCCTCGGTATTTCATTCACCACGCTCATCGAAGAGGCGGAAACCGAAGTAACCGTGGTATCACCGGAGGACGTGGAGCCTTTTCACGAGGCCGAAGGCGCGTACCGGGTATACCCTTTGTTCTCCTACAACCTGCGCACCAAATTTGAGTCCTACATGGTTATAATGGATCCGGGCTGCGACCACGGATCTGAAGCTCATAATGATGGCGTGGAGGAGTATATTTTTGTGCATCAGGGGGAGCTGGAGCTTTGGCGCGAAGACGAAAGCTACACCGTGCCTGCCGGAAGCTCCGTGCATTTCTCGGCTAACCGGCCCCATCGGTACGTGAATCCTGGTAATGAAACAACGAAATTTTACACGATTATCTTTTATGCGGATGCCGCAGCCAGGGGCTGATTATTAGAAACAGGCACACCGCTTGATTACCGTCAACCGAATATTAAAAAAAGGCAGAGCCGTCCGGAAAAAATACAGTCCGATCTTAAAAATCGACTGTATGGTGTTCCGGGCGGCCGTTTTATATTTAGGACGTGGGGAGAAAGGGATCGCAGGGGAGGTGGAATCGAAGTTATTCGTTTCTCATTGGTAATTACGAAATCATCGACAAAGGAGTTGAACGGTTGACTATGGGTTTCCACACCAAAAAGTGGTTGAAGCTGTTATTGGCAGTTACGTGCGCGCTTGTGGCCGTTCCGCCAGCAGGAAAGACACTGATGGCGGCCGATGGTATGACAGAGCAGGCTGAAGTTCATTTATTAGACTCGAACACCGCCGCGAATATGGCGACTCAACAGGATCTTGATGTTATTTACAAGGGTTTGTCCGGTTATCCGACGGTATCGGCCACGTATAACGGGGGAGTAGCTGCCATCGGAGATCAAGCCTTCGTCCTGGCGGTAAACCCCGATACGACGCCGATTCTCGCGGCTGCCCGTTACGGAAAAGGCAAAGTCGTTGTTGCAGGTGACGATTCCTATTTCAAGTTTACCTCCGATATTACCGATGAGCGGAAGACGGTGGCCCGTAACATCCTCCTGTGGCTGACCGAGGATTCCGAGACGTTGACCTATCAGGAGGCATTGGAAGGCAGGGGCCGATTGCCCATGTTGTCAGCAACGTGGAAAAATTATACCATCGAAACCGACGTGCCGATCGATCTGGTCCGGTTGGAGCAATTCACGCCTGAGCACTTGGATCCGTCCCGCTACCCCGTAGCTTATGTTGACGGCACCTTGAAGGATAGTGAGGTCGACGTCCTCGAGGACTACGTCGCGCAAGGCGGTCATGTCGTTGTTCCCTTAAAGGGCTGGGTGATGGAGCAGTATCCGCATGTCTTTCTCGGGAATGCATATGAAGGCCGGTCGGGTAGGCTCAGTGAGGATTTCCCGGTACAGCGTCTTTTGAACCGGATGGGCCTCGGCTTAATGAACAATACGGCATCGACCCGAACGGAAACCCTGCCTAAACTGACGACGGAGCAATCCGCCAATTATCATTCGCTAAAGCTGCTGGAGCAGGCCGAAGCGATTGAGGCAGGAACGCTGGCACCGGATCAGGTGAACGTCGGGCGGCCTGGCGCCGGCGCGGATAAGAAGCAGCAGGTCATCGCTTCGGTGACAGGTGGAACCGTCAGCAGCATCACCCCTCAAAGTCCGCTGTATGCCGTGATCGAGCAGGATGCCAGCGATTTGGAGTCCCAGCTTACGTTTCCGCTGGACCGTTCCAAGGCGCCCTATACCAGTGCATTGTTAGCATTTCAATTGGGGCGGATCGGCAATGATCTGACGGCCCCCAAGTCCCCTTATGCCGATCAATTTCCTGGAGCTGTTCCGGCGGACGCCCCGCGAGTGACGGGACAATCCGTTCACGTGAATTTTGATTATTCAACCTTTGACTATTTACGTCAAGGGACGGTTCCGAAGAATTGGATCAGCACGGGGCTGTACGCGCCGGCCGGAGATTGGGTAACGGTTCAGGTCCCTGAAGGCACGCAGCATTTGGATGTGCAGGTTGGGGCACACACGGACAATTTGACAAGTAATACGGAATGGGAACGACCTCCGGTCATAACGCAGCGAAAGCCGCTCCTTCCGGGTGAAAATCGGATTCGCAGCCCTTATGGCGGTCTGATTTACCTGATTCCGACCAAGCTGCAGCCTGGCGTTGAGAAGAATATTGAAATCAGCGGGGGAGTTCGTGCTCCGTATTATATCCTTGGTGAGACCTCTTCTGACGAATGGGAAGATGCGATTCGATATTATCCTTCTCCATGGTCAGAACTTCAAGGACGCAGAGTGATCTTGACGCTTCCGTCCGAGTATATCAGGCAGCTTGGAGATCCGCAGCAATTATTGGAGAAGTGGGACGCGATCGTGGACTACACAGAGGAAGTCGCAGGACTCTCCCCAAATCAACCGCTGCCGCATAAGAGTATAGACCTTCCGTTCCGTTACGTTGCGGATCGTCAAATTAGTGCGGGTTATATGCATGCCGGCTATCCGATCATGTTCCACATTGATCCTTCAGCGGGCCATGCCGTGGACATATCCCGAGTTACTCAGGGAGGATGGGGCTTCTGGCACGAGACCGGCCACGAATATCAGCAAGGAGCCTGGAACTGGAACGTAACGGGTGAAATCACGGTAAATATTTACTCCCTATACGTCCAAGAGAAATTCGGCAACAGCAGCAACTTATTGATTCGCAATGCCGATGGGAAAGATTCCTATGACTTAGCGTTTGAATATATCGAAAGCGATCTTCCGGGCAGGTCGTTCGGCGCTTCGGGCCAACTGGATCTCTTCGGCTATCTCGTGATGTTCCGCCAGCTTTCCCTGGCTTATGGATGGGATTTTTACGCCGAGCTTCACAAGGCCTACCGGGAGCTGCCGGCGTCGCAGCTGCCTGCGACGAACCAAGAGGAGATCGATACGTTTGTGGTCATGGCATCCACAATCGCAGGCGAGAATCTGACAGAATTCTTTGACAAATGGGCCCTGCCGTATTCCAAAGATGAGGTTCGTTCCCGCGTTGACGCCCTGAATCTGCCGATGCCTTCGCAGGAGGTGTGGCGGCTTCGGGAGACGCATACGCTGAACGCTCCTCCCGAGATTAAGGCCGACATGGACACCGAGTGGAACCGTGAATCGGTGAAGGTCACCGTTGCCATGACAGCGGAAGCTGAAGCGGCGGGCATGCGAAGCCAGTACAAGATCGGATCCGAAGGCAAATGGACGGATTACACGGCTCCCATACTTGTAGAAGCGGAAGGCCAGACAACGATACATGCCCGAGTGGCCGCTATGTCGGGCGTGACAAGCGACGAAGCTTCTAAGACGGTGAAGATCGACCGGACCGGGCCGGAAATCATGGCAAACGTGACCCAGTCCGTATACCAAACCGAGCATATCACCATTTCGCCTCAAATCTCGGACACATTAAGCGGTGTATCCAATATCGCCTTGGAGCTGGATGGTAAGGAAGCTCCTGATACGCTGGTTGTAGAAGCGTTAACGCTAACGGCCGGACCACACACCCTTCGGATATCGGCAGAAGATGCAGCAGGGAATATCACGGTTCGCGAGTATCCTTTCGAAGTTGTTGTGAATCAGGAACAGCTCGACGATATCGTGAGAGCAGGGGAAGAGAAGGGATGGATCGATAATCGTGGTATCTCCCAAAGTTTATTGGCTAAAATCTCGGATCTCCAGCGGCATCTGGCCCGAAGCGAAGCCATCGAAGATGCGCTGACTTCACTGGAGAACGCCATCAAAGCGCAGCAAGGCAAGCATATCGATTCCGGCTTCGCGGAGCTTCTTCTTGGAGACATAGACTACATCCGAAGCCGCAGCTCGGCTTCCTAGCAGCTTATATTGATGAAAAGGGCGGCCGTTTCGGCCGCCCTTGAACTCTTTAATGACCATCTATCGTTAAATAAATCAGTCCAAGATTAAATATAGACCATGTACTGCCTTAAAAATATACTGCACAATTAGAAAACACGGCAGTGTTCAATCGCCAGAATGTTCAGTAAGGTGGTGCTTAACAAACCAGAAGTTCACACAACATGCAAATGAAAAGGGAGGCAAATGATAATGAAGGTCAACAGGTTTAAAGTATTCTGGATGGTTTTGCTTGCCGCCACCATCGCCATAACAGCAGGCTGCGGCGGCTCTGCCAAGGAACAACCGGAGGCAGCGTTGGACCCGGAATCCCCTCCGGTTCTATCGGAACTGACGTATTGGGTGCAAATCGTTAGCCAAGTGTCCGCTACGATGAAGAGTTATAACGAAATCGAGGCTTATAAGGAACTGGAGAGGATAACCGGGGTGAAAGTGGATTTTCAGCATCCTCCGCAGGGCCAGCAGGCTACGGAGCAGTTCAACCTCATGATGACCTCGGATAAGCTCCCGGACGTGATCGAGTATTCATGGGCCGGTTACCCGGGGGGACCGGAGAAGGCGATCAAGGACGGCAAAATCATCAAACTCAATGATTTGATCGACCAATACGCCCCGAACTTTAAAAAGGTGCTTGAGGAGCATCCGGAGTGGAAGAAGGAAATTACGACCGATGACGGCAGCATATATGTGTTCCCGTTCCTGCGCACCGACGACAAGCTTAAGGTATTTCTCGGACCGACGGTCCGGCAGGATTGGTTAGATAAGCTGGGGCTTTCGATGCCGACAACGATTGATGAATGGTACAACGTGTTGAAGGCTTTTAAGGAACAAGATCCGAATGGCAATGGCAAGGCGGATGAGATTCCCTTGTATCTGACGAAAGGAGATGTCGATACAACGACCGCTTTTCTCGGGGCATGGGGAATTAATGCCGGATTTTACCAAGAGGAAGGACAGGTTAAATACGGCCCGACGGACCCGAGGTTCAAGGAATTTCTGACGCTCATGAACCAGTGGTACAAAGAAGGCTTACTTGATCAGGACTTTGCGACGACCGATGAGAAAATGCTGGAGGCCAAGATTACGGGCGGGCAAATCGGATCAGCGATTCTATACACCGGCAGCGGGATTGGCAAGTATGGAACGCTGATGAAGGATAAAGATCCGAACTTCAGATTGGTGGCAGCCCCCTATCCTGTAATGAACCAAGGCGATAAGCAGATTTGGGGATATAAGGACTATGCATTTAACGGAATCGGGGCAGCCGTTACCACCAGCAACAAAAATCCGATTGAAACGGTTAAGTGGCTGGATTACGGCTATTCCGAGGAAGGCGCCCTGTTGTTTAATTTCGGAAAAGAGGGCGTCAGCTACGCGATGGAGGACGGCAAGCCGATATTTAAGCCCGAAGTATTGAAAGATCCTTCCGGACTGCCATTGATCCAGTCCATGTCCAAGCATAACCGCGCAACCTTCAGCGGACCGTTCATGCTTGATATACGATTCGATCAACAATACACGACTGAGCCGGATCAGCTGGAGTCCAAGATCATCTGGGCAGAGCCGACCATGGAAAAGAAAATGCCGCGCACAACGCCGACCCAATCCGAGAGCAGCCGCTATGCTTCAATCATGACGGACATCAACACATACAAGGACGAGATGTACTTGAAGTTCGTCATGGGCGCCGAGCCTTTGGATCAGTTTGACAAGTATGTGAAAACCATTGAATCCATGGGTCTTGCCGAAGCTCTGGAAATACAGCAAAAAGCCTTGGAGCGTTACGGTAAACGGTAAACGGTTAAACGTCCTGAAGCGGCGGAAATCTGCAGTCTCCGCCGCTCTTGGCGCTGCAATATAAATTGATTTGGAGGGAGGGATTCGTTTGTCTGCAACCCAGGATAATCCCTTCGAGCACAAAGGGAAATGGACAACGATTGCGAACGATTTGAGAAGGAATAAATTCGTTTATATACTGGCGCTTCCCGTTATTCTATACTATGCCGTCTTCCACTACGGACCCATGTATGGTCTCTTGATGGCTTTCAAAGATTTCAGCATTGCCGATGGCATCTGGGGAAGCGAGTGGATCGGATTTGAGCATTTCCGCAATTTCTTTAACAGCTATTATTTCGAACGCCTTCTGCGCAATACGGTGCTGATCAATGTCTATGAGCTTATCTTCGCGTTTCCGGCACCGATTATTCTTGCCCTGCTGCTGAACGAAATCCGCAGCCGGCTTTTTAAGCGTACGGTTCAGACGATATCATATTTGCCGCATTTCGTATCCATCGTCGTGGTGACAGGGATCATGTTCGATTTTCTTGCAAGAGATGGCTTGGTGAATCAGATTCTGGGCTTTTTCGGCATCGAATCGATTCCGTTCATGAGCGAGGCCAGCTGGTTCCGTACGATATATGTCGGCTCCGGCATTTGGCAAGGCGTAGGCTGGGGTTCGATCATTTATCTTGCCGCCATCGCCACCATTGACCCGACCCTTTACGAAGCTGCCAAGATGGACGGGGCTGGCCGGTGGAAACAAATGCTGCACATCACGCTGCCGGGCATGCTGCCAACGATCATCATCATTTTTATTCTCAATATGGGGTCCATGCTTAGTGTTGGCAGCGAAAAAGTATTGCTGATGTACAGCCCGCTTACTTATGAAACGGCAGACGTGATCTCGACCTTTGTCTACCGTAGAGGGGTTCTGGAGACGGATTACGGTTTCACGACCGCCGTTGGATTATTTAATTCGGTCGTCAGCTTCATCCTGCTTGTACTCGCGAACTCCATCAGCAAGCGGGTCAGCGAACATAAACTGTGGTAGAGAGGAGGGCGTTCATGGCTAACAAACGATCCGCAGGAGAGTTAACCTTCGTCTGTTTGAACGCGTTGATCCTGACGGGCCTCTGCTTCGTCACCTTATATCCGTTCGTGTATGTTGCCTTCGCTTCGTTCAGCGATCCCGCTTCATTGGCCCAACACCGGGGGCTGCTGTTCGCTCCGCTTGACATTAACTTCGAAGCCTATAAGGCGGTGTTTAACAATCCGATGATTACGACGGGATATCGGAACACGCTGATCTACGTCGCGGCGGGTACAGCCATCAATCTGGTGGCCACGGCGATCGGTGCTTACGTGCTGTCCCGCAGAAACCTGTACTTCAAAAATCTCTTGATGATGCTGATCGTCATCACCATGTTTTTCGGCGGCGGCCTGATTCCGACTTATCTGCTGATCAATAACCTGGGGATGCTGAACACGATCTGGGCGATGCTGATCCCCGGGATGATTGGCACGTTCAATATGATCATTATGCGGACCGCCTTTCAGTCCGTTCCGATTAGTCTTGAGGAGTCGGCGAAAATCGACGGTGCGAACGATCTGATCATTCTGTTCCGGATCATTATTCCGCTGTCCATGCCCGTTATCGCCGTCATGATCCTATGGTATGCCGTGGGGCACTGGAATTCATATTTCGGGGCGCTCATCTATCTAAGGGACCGGGAGCTATTCCCGCTCCAGCTCGTGCTACGGGAAATTCTCATAACCAATACAACGGACAGCATGATGACGGAAGCCTCGGGAGACCGGATGGCGATCGCGGACACCATTAAATATGCAACGATTATCGTATCCACATTGCCGATCCTGCTTCTGTATCCGTTTTTGCAAAAATATTTCGTCAAAGGTGTTTTGATCGGCGCCATTAAGGAATAGGAGGAGAACGATGGCTGACTCATTAGAGATCGTAACGGAAAGGAAGAACCGGATGCAGTGGTGGAAGGATGCCAAATTCGGCATGTTCATCCACTGGGGGGTATATTCCCTGCTCGGCAAAGGGGAGTGGGTCATGTATGCCAACAAAATACCGGTAAAGGAATATGAGAAACTTGCCGAGGAATTCAATCCGACACAGTTTGATGCCAAAGCTTGGGTGAATTGCGCCAAAAGGGCAGGCATGAAATATATCGTCATTACAGCCAAACATCACGATGGCTTCGCAATGTACCATTCACGGATGGACCCGTTCAATATCGTGGATGCTTCTCCATTCGGCCGGGATGCGTTGAAGGAATTATCCGAGGCCTGCAGGGAGGAAGGAATCCGCCTCTGCTTTTACTATTCGCATGTCATTGATTGGCACCATCCGCATGCGCTCCATGATACGTTTAACAATCTGTGGGACTACGAGCTGGAGAAGAAGGCGTTCTTCAGTTACTGGAACCATAAAGCGAAGGGACAAGTACGCGAGCTGCTGACGGAATACGGTCCGGTCGGCCTGCTCTGGTTCGACACATCCGGCGGATTGTCGAAGAAGGAGAGCGAAACGATGGTGAACATGATCCGCGAGCTTCAGCCCGAATGCCTGATTAACAGCAGGGTAAGCCATTGGCCTGATTTTGGAGACTACCAATCCAAGGGTGATAACGAAATCCCGATGCATGGCGAGGAAACAAGGGAATGGGAGACGCCGATGACCCTAAATCAATCGTGGGGGTACAGCACGAAGGATCAAGTATGGAAATCGACGGATGCTTTGGTCCGAAAATTGGTGCACATCGTAAGCAAGGGAGGAAATCTGCTGCTCAATGTCGGCCCTACGGAAACAGGAATAATTCCGGAAAAATCCGCTCTACGCCTGGAGGAAGTTGGCGGTTGGCTGGCGCGAAATGGAGAGGCGGTCTACGGCACAAGCGCAAGCCCGTTCCCTTACGAGCTGGAATGGGGGGCGATTACGGTGAAAGGAAATACGCTCTTCCTCCATGTGTACAATCGCCATTGGCCAACGGAAGAACTGTTATTGAACGGGGTGAGAAATACGGTTAAAAAAGCTTATCTGCTCACAGACCCGAGTACAGGCAGTCTTCCCGTGCAACAGAGCTATCGGCCGGAAACGGACCATCACGCGATGCGGATCCGATTGCCGGAGCTTCCTCCGGAAGATCACGTATCAGTTATTGCATTGGAAGTCGAGGGCAGGATCGATGTAGATCGGAGTTTTATCCAACAGGCGGAGGGCGCCATTCATTTGGATCTTGTACTGTCGGACATAACGACAGGCAACGGGATGAACGAGGCCCGGTGGACCTTTAAGGCGTCGTCGTCCGGCATATATGAAGTCAAACTCGTCAACTTTAAAAGATCCGATGCCGTTTGGGAAAAGGAATATGATCATGAAGTCACCGTACAGGCAGCAGAGCAGACGATTGCGTGTGTTCCTCAAGAGGATAAGGTCGTCAGCGACTCCATATCCTGCCAGCATCCGTATACCGAGGTTCAGTCATCGATCGGGCGAATCGTCATTGACAATCCAGGTATGTATGCATTGACCTTATCGACCAAGCTTGCGAAGCCGAAACCTTTCGGACCGGAAATTTGGCAGGCGGCTGCCGTGAAGCTTCGTTCGGTACGATTAGTTCAGGTGTTTTAATACCCCGATGTACCCAAAATTTAAGCATCCCTTTTAACGAGGGGTGGCGTCTCTCTTGGGGTGACCGAAATTATTAAAGGGTTTGCTAGTCCGTTTGGCGAAGGATTCAAGAAATAGGTTTTTCCATACATTTTCTTGGAGGAATGCGTCATGATCTCGATACCCGGCCTTCTTCCCGGCAAGCGAAAGAGCAGTCGGGGACGCGTCTTGAAAACCATGATCGTTTCGTATTTGCTCATCCTTTTATTGCCTATGACCGTGGGGCTTTTTCTATATGGACGGGTGGAAAACGTGATGGAAAACAATGCGGAGCGTTCAAATTCGGCGATGCTGGAGCAGCTGCGGCTTTCCATGGACAGCAAGCTTAAAGAAGTGGATATTTTGGCCAAGCAAATTATGTTTAACCCCAAACTGGCTTATTTGCTGAATCTTGATCGGCATGATCAAGGGGGGGCGTACCGCCAGGTAGAATTCGTCCGCGATTACTTAAATCGTTATCAATCTTTTGTAAGCGGATTCGTGAAGGACTACTATGTTCATCTGCAGGCCGGAGACGTCATTTTGAAGCCTGGATTGCGGACGGATGCAAGAACCTTTTACGACAAGTATTACCGGTTTGGGCATATGGACTTTGATACATGGAAGCGGACGTTGCTTGGCAGCTATCATAACAAGGCATTTCTGCCCTCCGATGTGCTGCTTCAGGACCCGAACCAAGGAAATGGCAACCCGGCGAATGTGATCACTTATGCGCAATCCCTTCCGCTTCATGAAGTGTCTAATATCCGAGGAACGCTGGTTATCATGATCGATGGGCAGCAGCTTCAAGAAATGTTCCGGCAAATCGAGTCCGCCAACGACAGCGAGATTTATATCCTCGATAAGGAACGGGGCGTGATCGCAAGTTCCTCGGACTCGGAGCTGTCCGTGCAGGTGACGGAAAGACTAGCCGGTCCATCGGGATTGTTCAAGACAGCATTAAATGGCACGGACAGCATGATCACTTTTACGGAATCCAAGGAGGCCGGCTGGCAGTATGTATCCGTCATGCCGATGGACAGTGTCATGGAACGAGTAGCACAACTGAAGAGAATGGCGCTGACGGTGTTTGTCGTTTCGCTTGTCGCAGGAGCAGCCGTTGCTTGTTGGTTTGCATACCGACAATACAGTCCCGTTAAACGGGTGGTTGATGCCATTCTTCAAGGAAAGCCGATTCAGGATAAGCCGGCCGCGAACGAATATGATTTCATTTTGCAAACGATCGAAGGCTCGCTCGTTGAGCAGCGGCATCTGAGAGAGCGACTGTTCAGGCAAACGCCCGTCATCCGCGCTGATTTTCTGTCAAGGCTCATTCGGGGGTACATCGATCCGGATCATGCGGAGGATCAAGGAGGGCCGTCATTAGTGGCCATGGGCATACACTTCGGGTCTGATATGTTTGCAGTAATCATCGTTCAAGCTGTGGATATTTCAAGACTGTCACCGGAACCATCCGAGCAAGATTGGACGCAAATCCGCTTTATTGTCTCCAATATCGGCACGGACATTGCGAATTCGGGTCACCAGGGATTCGCCGTCGATATGGAACGCGACCGGGTAGCGTTCCTGGTCAATTTCCATCCGATTGAGGAGGCGGATGCCGAGCTCTTCCTTCATGAGATTGCAGAGCGATTGCTCCGTATACTGGAGGACCGTTTCCACATTTCCGTGACGATTGCCGTCAGCAGCGTACACACAGGAAACGGAACCATCGGCAGCGCTTATCTCGAAGCCATGGCCGCCCTGGATTACCGCATGTTCAGCGGTAGAAATTCCATCATTCACTTCGGATATGTACGGGACATTAAGCATCATTATTACTATCCGATCGAGTTCGAGTCGCAGCTTGTTAATCATGTCAGAAGCGGCGATACGGAAAACGTTGCCAAGCTGCTGGACAATATTTACACGATGAATTTTAATTCGGCGGGCATGACCCCTGAACTGGGCAGATGCCTGTTCTTCAATATCATAAGCACCTTTCTGAAGATATTGAATTTGACGAACACGAATCATGAAACCCTGCTGGGACCGAGCTTTGATCCCGTAAAACACATATTCGGTTGTGCCACAAGCGATGAAATGCAGGCTGAGACCAAGCGGTTGTATGAAAAGCTGACCCGTCTCTTTCATACGGAGCACAGCGATCACAGCATCCAGCTGCAGCAGGATATGATGGCATTCATTGACCGGAATTTAACCGATTATAATTTAGGACTCGGTATGATCGCCGATCATTTCGGCATGACGCCGCAATATATTTCGAGTTTCTTTAAGAAGATGAATCGATGCAATATCACCGACTATATTACCCGAGCGAGAATTGAGAAAGCGAAGACATTGATGGAGCAATCGGAACTGACCAATGCGCAGCTGGCCCAACTGGTCGGATATACCAATGATGTCGTGTTCATCCGGGCATTCAAGAAATTGGAGGGGGTCACCCCCGGCAAATATCGGGTGAGCGCAAGCGGGCAATAACGTTAAACGCGGAGAGGAGTGGCCAATTAGAAATGGAAGCGATCCAGGAACCTTTAAAATACGGCGAGATAACGACATGGACGCAGCAAAGGACCAAAGCCGCCATCGAATTCGTGCTGCATAAGATCGATGAGAATTTAGACACATTTTCAGGCCGTTTTCCATCCCCTGCAAGCCGCAATCATATCTACGAGCCAATCGGCAATACGGAATGGACCTCGTCATTCTGGACCGGGATGCTGTGGCTTGCTTATGAGGTCACGGGGGATGCCAAGTACCGGTCGACTGCGGAGCTTCAGCTCCACAGCTACAAGGAGCGCGTGGAGCAGCGCATCGCCACGGAGACGCATGATCTGGGATTTTTGTATTCCTTGTCCTGCGTTGCCGCCTATAAGCTGACCGGGAATGAGGAAGCAAGACGGATTGCCTTGGCCGCAGCAGACCTGTTGATGGAGCGGTATTTCGAGAAAGCCGGGATCATTCAGGCTTGGGGCAAGCTGGACCAGCCTTCACAGCGCGGCCGAATGATCATCGACTGCTGCATGAATTTGCCTTTGCTCTATTGGGCGACAGAGGAAACCCGCAAACCGGAGTATCGGCGCGCCGCCATAAGCCATGCGCAGCAATCCTCCCGTTATTTGATCCGAGAGGATTCCTCAACGTATCACACGTATTATATGGATGTCGAGAGCGGAGAACCAAGGTTTGGACAAACGTCCCAAGGATATGCGGATCATTCATGCTGGTCCCGCGGTCAGGCCTGGGCCATTTACGGTATGCCGCTCAGTTACGCATATACGAAGGATGAATCGCTGCTGCATGATGCCGAGCGAGTCACGAATTACTTTTTGAATCGGCTGCCAGAGGATTATGTGTGCTATTGGGATTTGATATTCACCAAAGGGCAGGAAGAGAGGGACAGCTCGGCCGCAGCCATTTCGGTATGTGGAATGCTGGAACTGGCAAAGCATTTGCCGCTCTCGTATCCGCAGCGTCGTACGTACGAGAACGCGGCACTGCGTGTCCTTGAGTCTTTAAGCGATCGATATACTACGGTATCGCTCCCAGGATCCAATGGTATTCTGCAGCATGCGGTGTACGGAAAGCCGCTCGGCAACGGAATCGACGAATGCTGCATCTGGGGTGACTATTTCTATTTCGAAGCTTTAGTGAGGGTCTTTAAAGATTGGGATATGTACTGGTAAAGGAAGAGACCCCATATTCAAAAGACAGAGTGAAAGTATCCCGTACCCCTAACATCAGCGTGCCTGATGTTAGGGGTATTTTGTCTGTCTGCTATTTGATATGGTTGTGTTGACAAAATAAATTAACTCGTGTTAATTTATTTACATAAGTTAACTTTAAGGGGGCTATCACAATGGATCCGGATATCCCATTAAGGGAATTAAAAAAAGCCAAGAACAAAATCGCGCTGTATGAAGCGGCATTATCCTTGATGAGCGATCGGATGTTCAGCCAGGTTATGGTGGAGGACATCTGCAGGCGAGCCGAAATCTCAAAAGTCACTTTTTTTAAGTTCTATCAACGCAAAGAGGATCTGCTGATTTATTTTATGCGGGTATGGCTGACCAAGCGGGTTATCGAGATCGATACGGAAGGGAAAAAGGGATTTCAGGCTTTCCGGCATCTGTTGTCCCAAGTGGCTAATGAGCATCAAGTGAGGCCAGGCATGATGCCAAGCCTGATCTCCTTTCTCGCGGAGCAGAACATGCAGCCCTGCATGCCGGAGCTCAGCTCTGCGGAAGTATCGCTGCTCTTTCCCGGACACGAGGAAGCGGGAAGCAAGTCACCTAACATGTACGATTTGTTCCAGCAGTTCATGAAGGAAGAGGAGCAAGCCGGAAGGCTGAACAAAGCTTTTACCTTGGAGCAAGCTGTGCAGATTTGTTTCACCATTTTTTATGGCGCGTTTCTGACGGCGCAATTGTATAATTCAACCGAAATCAGTCGCTTTTACGAAACGCATCTTGGTCTGCTAGAAATAAAGGAAGAGGAGTGAACAGGTATGAGCAAAGTCATTCCAGGTCGATATACCGCACACATGGAAGGATCCTTCGTTGTATTCGTGATCGGGTTTCGGATTAACAAGTGGTGGGCGGTCCATAAGTGGCTGCCTGTCATGAATGCCATGTCCCCGATGCTTCAGGAGCTGTACCGGAACAAGGATGAGCTCGGTTTCATGGACGGTACCTATCATTTTTCCGGCAAGGGGCTTACTCTTATTCAATATTGGAGGAGTTTCGAACACCTGGAGCATTATGCCCGTCACGGAGCCAATCACCTGAAGGCATGGCAGGATTTCAACCGCAAGATTGGAACGGGAGGGGACGTAGGGATATTCCACGAAACCTATTTGGTTCCGGAAGGACAATATGAATGTCTGTACAACAATATGCCGAGGTTCGGTTTGGCAAAAGCGGGGGCCCATGTCCCCGCGACGGGACGCAGGGAAACGGCAAGCCGGCGGCTTGGCCGCGAGGGAGAACCAGCAGTGCCGACTCCTCCAAATCCGTAGTTTCGGTCTATAGTCGGTTGATCTCCCTCTGTTGCCGCAGCTTAAGACAAGGATAATTACCATAGCTTAAGGGCGGTGTAAATGCTATGGAAGTCGTGATGCTTTAGACTTGTTTTTCTTCCGTACTCCAAAAAAGTGTTGGTAATCCCCGTTCATTCTTCTATGTCGGGCGCAAACGCATTTGCCGCTTTCCCGCTGTACGGGCTCAATATATCAGGCTTACCATTTTGGAATCGAGATGGTGTCCGCGTCTGTCCGGCTTTGAAGTATACCGTAGCTCGGATTGATGGGAGAATTCTAGCATCTTCGCGGAATTCCGGTATGGAGCCATAATAAGGCGGCCACCGCAAAGGAGCGGTGGCTCCTTTTTTTTCGAAAACGCAAAATTCACCTTCCGTTTCATCCAGATTAGTGTAAGATGTACGTGAAAGTATCCCATTTCATTGTAGAGAGGTGTAACCTGCATGAGTCATTCCGTATCATTTGAGACCCGGCTGTTGAGCTCTTTGTCCAAAGTATTTGCCGATGAAGAACTATCCCAAGCCTCGTATGACAGAGGGTCGTCGTTTGGCAATGAGACGTACTCGTTTCAAGTTGCTTACCGTTCCAATCGCTTGTTGAAAAACATCCGGGTTCATCTGCAATCTGAGTTGAGCGAGCGGATTACCGTCCGTTCTGTAGGCCTGGTTCCATCGGAGATGCCTACATATTATGATCATGACGAGTTTATCTTAAGAGCTGCGCCCGGGCTGTATCCGGACCCGCTGCTGCCTCTGACATCAGAGCCTGTGATAACCGGATGCCCGAACCAGTGGAGAAGTCTATGGATTACGGTACAGCCTGAGGGTGAGATCAAGGGCGGTACATATGAAATCCGGGTCTGTTTTGAAGAAGAGTCAGGGGAGTCGCTTGGAGAAGAGGTGTTCACGCTCGAAGTGATTCCGGCAATCTTGCCGGACCAGACGCTGATTCATACGGAATGGTTCCATGCCGATTGCTTGGCGAACTACTACGAGGTGGAGATATTTAGTGAACGGCACTGGACGTTGATCGGTCAGTTTATGCGGACCGCCGCTCAGCATGGCATCAATATGATCCTGACGCCATTGTTTACGCCTCCGCTGGATACGGAAGTGGGCGGAGAACGGCCAACGGTGCAGCTGGTTGACGTTGTTGTAAACAAGGATGGAACATATGCATTTGGGTTTGATAAGCTGGACCGCTGGGCAGACCTGTGTGATTCTAATGGGATTCAGTATCTGGAATTCTCGCATCTTTTCACCCAGTGGGGAGCCGGGCATGCGCCGAAGATTATGGCTAACGTGAAGGGAAAGCCTGAGAAGCTGTTCGGATGGGAGACGGATGCAACCGGAGAAGAGTATCATGCCTTCATCAGACAATTCATACCGGACCTCACCGGTTGGATTGAAAGCCGGGGACTTGAGCAGCGCTGTTATTTCCATGTATCCGATGAGCCATCCGAGTCCCATCTGGAGGCCTACGGTCATGCAAGCCGGTTGATGAACGAGCTGCTGCCGGATTACCCGATCATTGATGCGCTCTCCGATATTTCGTTCTATGAGCAGGGGCTGGTGAAGCGTCCGATTCCGGCCAGCAATCACATTGAGCCTTTTCTGGATCAACAGGTAACGCCACTGTGGACCTATTATTGCTGTTCCCAGTACAAGGAAGTGTCCAACCGTTTCTTCAATTTGCCTTCGGCAAGAAACCGGATCATCGGGATTCAGCTGTATAAGTTTAATATCGAGGGATTTCTCCATTGGGGATATAACTTTTGGAATTCGCAATACTCGAAACGCGCCATTGATCCGTTCAAGGTGACGGATGCGGATTGCGGTTTTCCTTCCGGGGATGCTTTTGTGGTATACCCTGGTGAAGAAGGACCGATTGAATCCATTAGGCTGAAGGTATTTCAGGAAGCGCTTCAGGATTTGAGAGCGCTTCAGCTGCTGGAGACGCAGATCGGCAGAGAGGCTGTGCTGCAGGCGCTGGAGGAAGGGCTCGAAGAGCCAATCACCTTTAAGACGTATCCGAGGGAGCAGGAATGGCTGCTGTCGAAGCGGCAGTGGATCAACGATAAGATCAAGGAAAGTTTGGTTGTGAAGTAAGCCGGCTGGTGAGTACAAACTAAATCTTGGCGGCATTGAACTCTGTATAAGAAGGTCTCGCATTCCCGTTATAGGAATGTGAGACCTTTATTTTATTTACATAATACGCGCTTGAAGAAACGAATGGTTTCTTTCCATGATTCTACGCTTGCTTGTGCAAGAGCCTGTTGGTTTCCCTGATCGGAGGACACCGCTCGCAGATAAGGTATACCAATGTAATGTCCTGCCCCATCATAGATCAGATGTTTGGATGCGTCTTTGTGGAAAGCTGTCTTTCGTTTGAAACCTTGCTCCGAGAGATAAGCGGAATTCCAGCTCTCATCAGCCAATCCCGATATCATGAGGAGCTCGCCGTTCATCCTTTCTAGAGGAATGGTTGCAGCTTCAACCAAATCCGTGTTTTTCGCAAGTCCGTCATGCCAGGTTCTGAAGGGGTTTCTATTCCGGTTGGTCCACATATCCTTACATTCACGCGCTAATTCGATTGGATTATCAGGCTGAAGGTAAGGAAGCGGCTGTCCTTGGTAGGTCCATGCAGGTGGAAGTGTCGGCTGATCAGTCCACGGAACAATGCCACAGAATGATACGGCCGATCCGCTTAATGAAACCGCTGCATGAATGTCAGGAAACAAGGTCGCTGACCACAAAGCCAATTCACTGCCTCTGGAGGTACCATGAATGCCGATTCCGCCTGCCTGAACTTCAGGTCTGTTGTGCAACCACGTTAAAGCCGTCTGTATGGTTTCAAGCGGAATATCTCTAAGTTGTTTTGGTAGACTCTCCAAGCCGAAGTAGCCCAGGGATAACACCGTGAATCCGTGTGAGGCTAAAAGAGCGGCGGTTTTCTCATTTATTCCTCCCTCGGATCCACCAACAACCATAATGGCAGGTCTGGGGTTCATATCTTGGCTATAGAAAAAACTACCAGTTAAACCGGCTTCCCGAATGTTAAGTTTCCTTATGTCATCGCTCATCCAATGGCGGGTGATCACTTGATGTGCAACCACCTTGTCGTTCATTTCCAGCAGGACAAGTAGAGCTTGCGGAGATAGCTCATCACGATGCTCGCTCTGAATCGACGTGTTGTCAAAATATTGCGTCATTACATTTTTGGTGACCGGCTTCATGGACCAAAACAGAGCCATACCGTCAACGCCGCGGTACGTGCCGTGATCAGGAGCTAGCTCGTCCAGAGCAACCTTGCCGTCTTGATCTGCCCTAAAGCTTGCCCATGAAGCTAAATAACGTTCTTCGTTTATTTTTTTGATGAGGTGGAACGTCACGGCTTCCCGTGGCTGCATACCCATGGCAGATATCTTAATAGGCTCGTTTATCATGGAATTAAGATTGCTGATTACAATTCTTGGAAGGTTCACCATCATAATCTCCTTTGCATTCGTGTCAAGATGGTATAGTTCTGTTAATGGACACTTAAATCCTGTTAAATCCAAAGAATTGGCCAAGGTTGTTTGATATAAAAAGTCGGCCTGTCACCGGCAAACCACGCCCGAGGCGAAAGAGGCCTGCTGTGGTTCTAGTGGTACCGCCGAATTTATGCCATCATAAGAGCAAGGGGGTAAGAACGATGTATTTGGATTTCAAGTTGGCGGATGATCGTCCGGCGTACATTCAAGTTAAAGATTACATGAAGCGCTTGATGACGACCGGGGCGCTGCAAGCCGATCAGAAGCTCCCCTCCACGCGCGAGCTAAGTGCATTGTTTCGGGTAGGCCGTAATACGGTTCTGAGTGCTTACTCGGATTTGGAGGATGAAGGTTATATCTACGCGGTTAAAGGGCAAGGGCACTTTGTTGTCCCTTCGATCAGCGGGGCATCCATGCAGCCCGAAGGCAAACGGCTGGACTGGGGTTCTCGTCTGAACGAATACGCCAGGCTTGCGGAAGAGAATGATCTGATGAAACACGGCATCCGCGCTGAGAAGGGCTCCATATCTTTTACAAGCATCGCTCCCGATGAGAAGCTGTTCGATCTGCAAAATGTCAAACGTGCATTCCTGGACCGGATGTCGCTTGAAGGTGATGTACTTCTAAACTACGGTTACGCCAAGGGCTATAAACCGCTTATTGATTACCTCCTCCGTTATATGGAGAACAAGGGCGTGAACATTCAGGGTAAGGATATGCTGATCACCAGCGGTTTTACGGAAGGATTAAGTCTGGTGCTATCCGCCTTGAACAAAGGGCATGGCCGCATTCTGTGCGAGAATCCTACCCATCATACAGCTATTAAAAATTTTAAAATGCACGGGTACGCCATTACCGGCGTCGAGATGGAGCAAGACGGCATTAGCCTGACGGGGCTTGCACGCGAGCTGTCGGAGCGGACGTACGACATGGCGTACCTTGTGCCTTCCTATCATAATCCTACAGGAATCGTGATGTCTCACCAGAAGAGGCTGGAAGCGCTCCGGCTGCTGAATGAGTACGAAATTCCCGTTATCGAAGACGGTTTCAACGAAGAGCTGCGCTATTCGGGCTCGCACATCGCGCCTCTCGTTGCATGTGCAGGCGGCGAGAACAACAGCGTGATCTATTTGGGCAGCTTCTCCAAAATCCTATTTCCTGGCCTGCGAGTCGGATGGGTGCTAGCCGACAAGACGCTGATTCATTATCTGGAGAGCGTGAAACGCGCCCGCAGCATTCATACGTCGACCCTGGATCAATCCCTGCTCTTTCAATATCTGTACAACGGCAACTTCGAGAAATATTTAAAGAGGGCGAAGGCCGAGTACAAGCGGAAATATGAGCTGGCGATCCGCTGCTGCGAGGAGTGGATTCCGATGGAGCGGTTGTCCGGCGACGGCGGGCTTCACCTGTTTGTTGAATTCGGTCCCGACTTCCGGACCCGGGAACTGCTGGAAGCCTGCTCAGCCCAGGGCGTGGTGTTCACGCCGGGCGACATTTTCTATACCGATGGCGGCGGCCATCACACCATGCGCCTCGGATTCTCCCGCGTCTCCGACGAGAACATCGAGAAGGGAATCCGCATCATCGGCGAGGCGGCCAGAAAGCTGGTGTAATAAAGCTACAACGGAGAAGGCGGAATTATTGTGTAGAAGCGCAGCGTTCTCCTTTGCCGTCGGATTTCAACAATGAGTATTCAAATCAGTAGAAATCTGAGGGCAACAGAGATCGGAAGAATAATCCGCATGCGGAGTGATGATCAGCTTACAAGGAAGTTGGTCTGAGAAAAAGAACTTTTGACTTCAACGGAGAAGGCGGAATTATTCTGGAGAAGCGGAGCGCTCTCCTTTGCCGTCGGATTTCAACAAATGAATATTCAATCAGCGGAAATCTGAGGGCAACAGAGATCGGAAGAATAATCCGCATGCGGAGTGATGATCAGCTTGCAAGGAAGTTGGTCTGAGAAAAAGAACTTTTGATTTCAACGGAGAAGGCGGAATGATTCTGTAGAAGCGGAGCGCTCTCCTTTGCCGTCGGATTTCAACAAATGAATATTTAATCAGCGGAAATCTGAGGGCAACAGAGATCGGAAGAATAATCCGCATGCGGAGTGATGATCAGCTTGCAAGGAAGTGTTGGTCTGAGAAAAAGAACTTTTGACTTCAACGGAGAAGGCGGAATTATTGTGTAGAAGCGCAGCGTTCTCCTTTGCCGTCGGATTTCAACAAAAGAATATTCAATCAGCGGAAATCTGAGGGCAACAGAGATCGGAAGAATAATCCGCATGCGGAGTGGTGATCAGCTTGCAAGGAAGTTGGTCTGAGAAAAAGAACTTTTGATTTCAACGGAGAAGGCGGAATGATTCTGTAGAAGCGGAGCGCTCTCCTTTGCCGTCGGATTTCAACAAATGAATATTTAATCAGCGGAAATCTGAGGGCAACAGAGATCGGAAGAATAATCCGCATGCGTAGTGATGATCAGCTTGCAAGGAAGTTGGTCTGAGAAAAAGAACTTTTGACTTCAACGGTGAAGGCGGAGCATGCGGAGAGGTGTCACAAAACTTTTAGGAGGTCTACATCATGAAGGTTGGCGTCATCATGGGAGGCGTATCATCCGAGCGTGAAGTTTCGCTAATGACTGGCAAAGAGATGATCGCTCATCTGGATAAAAGCCGCTACGAGGTTTATCCGATCGAGATTAACAATAAACGCGAGCTGATCAGCAAAACGAAAGGCATCGATATTGCTTTGCTCGCCCTGCACGGGCAATACGGGGAAGACGGGACGGTGCAAGGCACACTCGACTCCCTGGGCATTCCGTATACAGGCAGCGGCGTTCTCTCCAGCAGCGTTTGCATGGATAAAGACCTGAGCAAGAAGCTACTGCGGTACGAGGGATTGATTACAGCCGATTGGATCATGGTCAGCAGTATGGAGGAGTTGGCCGCCGCTGACGTGGAGGGACTCGGATTTCCTGTCGTGGTGAAGCCGAATGCAGGCGGGTCCAGCGTGGGCACTCGGATCGTGCGTGATTCGGCAGCCCTTGCTTCTGCCGTCGAAGAGGCATTGCGGTGGGACCGCTCGGTGATGATCGAGCAAATGATCAAGGGAGAGGAGATCACTTGCCCGGTTTTGAACGGTGAGATGCTCCCGATTGTGTCCATCAAGCCGAACTCCGAGTTTTTCGATTATACATCCAAATACGAAGAAGGCGAAGCGGATGAGCAAGTAATTGAGCTTCCTGCCGAACTTCAGCAGCGGGTGCGCGCAGCTGCGCTTCAATGCTATAAGGCGCTGAAGTGCAGTGTGTATGCCCGGATCGATATCATCCTGAAGGAAGAGACTCCTTATATTTTAGAGGTCAACACGCTTCCGGGTTTAACGAAGAACAGTTTGCTGCCAAGAAGCGCGGAAGCAGCGGGCTATTCGTTCAGCGGACTTCTGGATGCCATCATTGAAACTTCATTATCGGAACGAAAAAGCGAAGGCAAGGAGTAGAGGGATATGAATACAACGAGCAGCTTTCTAACGTCAACGGTGCAAGTCATGCCGCCTTCCGGCATCCGGCAATTTTTTAATGCGGCGGAAGCGGACGATGATGTCATTTCTCTCGGCGTGGGGGAACCGGATTTTGTGACGCCATCGTGTGCGATTGAGGCCTGCAAACGAGCTCTGGAGCATGGCCGCACGATGTATACGCCGAATGAAGGGCTAATGGAGCTAAGGGAAGGGATTGCGGAATATCTGGATACCGGATTCCAGCTGCAATACGAACCGACGAGAGAGATACTGGTCACGGTTGGCGGCAGCGAAGCGATTGATCTTACGCTCCGGGCGCTCATTTCGCCGGGAGATGAAATTATTATTCCCGTGCCAGGATATGTCGCTTATGCTCCTCTTGTGCAATTGAACGGAGGAACTGTCGTTGAACTGGAGCTCTCAGCAGAGCATAACTTCAAATTGACTGCGGATGCGCTGCAGAAGGCGATTACCCCTCGGACGAAAGCGATCGTTGTTAACTTTCCAAGCAATCCGACAGGCGCCGTGATGACCTATGAGGATTGGCTGCCGATTGCGCACCTTGCGGTTACGCACAATTTGGTGGTGATTTCAGACGAGATGTATGCCGAGCTTACCTATGGCCGCACGCATACCAGTATTGCTTCGCTGCCTCGGATGCGGGAGCGCACCATCGTCATCGGTGGATTTTCCAAAGCCTTTGCCATGACGGGCTGGCGGGTCGGTTACCTCTGCGGCGATTCCCACTTGGTGAGCGCTATGGTCAAGATTCATCAGTATACTGCGCTCTGTGCACCCATCATGGGGCAGATTGCGGCTCTCGAATGTTTAAGGAATGGACTCGGGGATCGGGACGTAATGAAGCGGGCTTATGATGAACGCAGAAAGATGTTTGTGCAAGGTCTGACCGATATCGGCCTAAGCTGCCGCGATCCTCAGGGTGCTTTCTATGCATTCCCCAGCATAAGCGGCACCGGCCTGGGCTCGCAGCAGTTTGCGGAACGATTGCTTCGGGAGGCAAAGGTCGCCGTTGTACCCGGTCATGTGTTTGGCGCCGGGGGCGAAGGCTTTATTCGCTGCTCGTATGCAACTTCGTCCGATCAATTGAGCGAAGCACTCGACCGAATGGAGCGCTGGCTTCGAACGCATGCAAGTGCTGACCGTGGTTTGCCCACCTTACAGAATTCTTGAGAGTTTACGGTAATCGGTAGCGGTAATTCCCTCCAGTCTGCGGAAGATTCGGCTAAAATAATGAATATCCGGGTATCCGACCCCTTCGCCAACCGCCTCAATCGAGATGTCGGATTCCCGGAGAAGCCGGCGCGCTTCGCGGTGACGAACGGTTTGCACGAATTCACTTGGCGGCATCCCCGCAAAGCGTTTGAACAATTTGGCGGTATGATCCGGGCTTAACATCAAATGCTCCGCAATCACTTTGTTGCTCCAGTCTTTGGCTGGAGTTTTTTCGATTTGAGACATCAGTTCAATCAGTTTGGCATCGTGCGGTGACGTTTCCGTCAAGGCCTGGGAAGGATGCGTCCGAAGCAATTGAACGAGCACATCCAGCATCAGCCCTTTGCAGGCAAGCTCATAGCCGGCTGGACGCAGGGTGAATTCCTCCACGATTCGTTCCATCATCTGAACGCAAGGCAATGGGGGCGTGTAGATGACACGGGAAGAAAGTGGGGGAAAAGCCGAGGACACCGCTTCATGGGCGAATTTATCCGTATCCAGCACGGCTTCATTCACGATCATATCCGCTTCGGTCTGTATGTCCAGCTCATCAAAGAAATCAAAATGGATCCCCAGGAACCGCGCGTCAGGATGGGAAACTACCTCATTCTGGTGGTAAACACCGGACGGCAGGAAGATCAACTGACCCGCTTCGATGCGATAGCGGTTCCCGTACATCGTGGTAGCAGCTTCCCCTTGGTATACATAGAGCAGTTCAAAATCGTATAACCTGCGCTGCGGGAGTGATCCCATCGCCATGCGTTGAAACTGCGCATAGTGAATGCAGGGTGACCATTCCCTAAAAGGCGCTTCGCGTTTTATCGGAAAATTGAGATCCATATCGGCCATTGTATGCTCACTCCAAAATGTTATTAAGAGATGATAAATAGAACGGAATTGTCCAAATAATCACTTTTCTATCTAAATCATTTAGCGGAATATTTATTTATTATATAAGTATTATTACATCCGAATGGTTTATTTACAACTTGACGGAAAAAGTCAAATGATGTGTTTCAGAAAACGAGTGTTACAACATCAACCTATTGATTTTAGGAGGGATTCACGATGAAGAAAGGGATTAATATCTGGTCGTTCCCGGGAGATGCTTCCATCTCCGACTGCATCCGATTGGCAAAAGAAGCTGGGTTTGAAGGAATCGAATTGTCATTAAACCAAACAGGGGAGCTCGGACTTCAGGCTGGCGACAAGGAAGTACAGGCCATAGCGGCACAGCTGAAAGAAGCGGACCTGGAAATCGCGGGTTTGGCGACAGGTTTGTATTGGGAATACCCGATGACAAGTGATGACCCGGCTGTCCGTGAGAAGGCCATGGATATTTGCAAGAAGCAGCTGGAACTCGCGTCCGCTTTTGGAGTGGATGCCATACTTGTGATCCCAGGGGCGGTCGGGGTCGATTTCGTTCCCGGTTCAGCAGTCATTGACTACGAATATGCCTACGAGCGGGCTCAAGAATCCATTCGTAAGCTGGTTCCTTACGCGGAAAGCGCCGGCGTTGCCATCGCGCTCGAGAATGTATGGAATAAATTCCTGCTGTCACCGCTGGAATTGAGGAACTTCATCGACGAGATCGGTTCCGAATATGTCGGCTCCTATTTCGATGTAGGCAATGTTGTGCATAACGGTTATCCGGAGCACTGGATTCGGATTTTGGGTGAGCGGATCAAAAAAGTCCATTTCAAAGATTACCGCAGACAGGCAGGCGGATTGCACGGTTTTGTTGACCTGTTGGCAGGGGACGTTAATTATCCGGCCGTTGTTGAAGCGCTGCGCTTGATCGGCTATGACAACTATGTCACGGCAGAGATGATCCCGGCGTATACCCACTATTCGGAGCAGATCATATTTAATACATCCAATGCAATGGATGCGATTCTTGGACGTACGCCATCTTTGCGCAAGCCGGATGCACGCCAGCATCAAGGCCAATCATAATAAGGGATACGGAGGGAAAGAGAATGCTGAAAATCGGAATATTGGGATTTGGTTTCATGGGCCGCATGCATTTCGACAATTATGTTCGACTAGCCGAAGAGGGTGCGGACATCCAGCTGGTGGCGATTTGCGATCTGCGTATTGATGAGCTTAAGGACAGCAAAGCCAACGGCAATATGGCGACCGAGCGGGATGTATACGACCTGGAGCCCTATCATCTTTATGACCATGTGGACAAAATGCTGGAGAATGAAGAGCTGGATATAGTGGATGTATGCCTGCCGACATATTTGCATGCGGACATGTCCTGCATGCTGCTGGAGAAGGGCATTCACGTCATGTGCGAGAAACCTGTCGCAGGCAGCTCGGAAGAAGCCTGGCGCATGGTGAAAACAGCGGAACGCACAGGAAAAACGCTCATGATCGGACAATGCCTGCGTTTCTGGCCAGCCTATGAATATTTGAAAGAATGTGTGGAGGACGGCCGTTATGGAAGCATCGTTGCAGGCGAATTCTTCCGGGGATCGGAGCCGCCTAAAGGCTGGTTCCTGGAAGGAGACAAGAGCGGTGGCTGCATTACGGACATGCATGTGCATGACGTGGATATGATCCACTATCTTATGGGCAAACCGGAGCGGGTATCGACATTTGCCAAAACGATTATTAAAGGAAGCTCGTACGATATTGTATCCACCCACTACAGTTTCCCGGATGGCAAAGTGATTAACGCACATGCGGATTGGACATTGCACGGCGAACACGGTTTCTATATGGGATATCGGGTGAATCTGGAAGAGGCTACGCTGGTGTTTGAGAATAATGAACTGACGGTGTACCCTGAAAACGCTCCAGGCTTTACGGCTGAGCTGTCCGAGGATTCCGGCTATTACCGTGAACTCCGGTATTTCATTGAGCATGTTGCGCAAGGAAAGCCGGTAACGGTATGTACACCAGAAAGCGCTGCCGGATCGCTAGAAATTATTGAAGCCGAGATTCGTTCCGCGAGAGCGAACGGCGCTTTGGAGACGGTATCTGGGAAACAGGTAGTATCCTAATTTTACTTACTATAGGGTAGAACAAATATAAACAAGGCCAATCAGGGAATAACCTGATTGGCCTTGTTTAGTTATTTGGTTAATGAGCTCATTGCAGATGACCAAAGCAATAGCGCCTGACATCCCTCAGCAAGAACACTAAATAATCGTGTAGATGTTAAGCTCTGAATGTTTTCAAGAAGTCCACGGCGAGCTTGATATCCGCTTCCGGATTGGCTTTCACTTCACGTTCGATTGTCAGATACCCCGTATAGCCAATATCCTTGAGAGCTTGCAAGTAAGCATTCCAGTTAACGCCACCTTCTCCAAGAGGTACCTCACGGAACTTCTCGCCGGATTCGGCCATATCGGCAATTTTGTCATGGTCAAGCGCAGGTGCTTCGTATCCGAAATCACCGTATACATCGCGAGGATCGATATAGTCAGCCAGCTTGATTCCGTCCTTCGCGTGTGTATGAACGATATAATCCTTCAGATTGTACACACCCTGTACCGGATCGTCTCCAGTGACCATGACCATATTGGCAGGATCAAAGTTAACGGACACACCGTTGGAACCGAGACCATCCAGGAATGATTTCAAATGAGCAGAAGGCTCCGGACCTGTCTCGATGGCAAAGAAGGCGTCCATCGACTTCGCGAATGTGCTAAGCTCCAGACAAGCTTTATGCATCGTTTCATATACGCGGCTGTTATGATCTTGCGGCACGATACCGATATGCGTGGTGATGATATTGGTTCCCAGCTCCAAGCCGAGCTCCATGATTCGTTTGGATTTCTCGATTTTAGCCGCATTTTCAGCAGGGTCCTGGAAACCGTGTCCGCCAAGGTCACCAACGAGAGCGGAGATTTCAAGTCCCAGTGAATCGATGTAATCCTTCAATTCTTTACGGGCCGAAGCAGAGAGGTTGGCCGGATCCATTTCGCCATGAACGGCATAGATCTGAACGCCGTCTGCTCCGACATCCCGGGCTTTAAGAAGGCCGTCTCTTACTCCAACTCGAAAGCTGTCAACAATAACGCCAATTTTGTTAGGCATGATAGGCTTCGACATCCTAATATCCCCCTTGTATCATCCTTGTGTTCATCCATCGACCGTCTAACTTAAACTTCATTCCAGGCTTTACGGACATATTCCAATCCAAACTTAGCTCCCGTGCGGCAATCTTCCAGCCCCTCGAATTCAATCGAGATGTAGCCGTCATAACCGGATTCCTTCACGATGCGAACGACTTCGGGCATATCGATATCGCCTTGGCCGACAATCGCGCCACGCAGCCAGTTGCCGCTGGAGGTATTAAACCAACCGGATCCAGGTGCGCGGTGAGCCGGGCGATAATAGAAGTCCTTAAAGTGAACCATCGAGGCCAAGCCGATGTTATTCTTGACAGCCACAGTGGACACCTCATCTGCACAGAGGAAGTTTCCGATATCCAGGGTTGTTTTGAAGTTAGGGTGATTCACGGTCTGAACCAGCGCTTTTACACGGTCGCTATGTTGAATGAAATAGCCATGGTTCTCCACGCTTGTCGTAATGCCACGTTCAGCCGCATAATCGGCAATGATCCGGCATGCATTGGCGAGGCGAGGAAGCTCCTCCAGGAAATGCGTGATGGACAAGTCTTTGGAAGACGCTACGTCATGACGCATCAGCTTAACGCCAAGTGCGGCTGCAATGTCCACTTCACCTTTAACTCGTTCAATCTCCGCTTCATATGCAGCGTCATCCAATTCCGCAAAATTGGCGCCGATGGCATAGTTGGAAATTTCAAGCCCTTTGGAAGCGGCATGGGATTTAATTGTATCGATCAACTCCGGTGTTTCCTTCAGGTTAAAGCCGAGCGGAACGATCTCGATATGCTCTCCACCGATTTCTGCAACGTAGTCGATGACATCGGTAATGGTCATTTCGCCTTTGTTCATGGCCTGGTACAGGCTGTACGAGCTTATTCCAAGTTTCATAGTAGAACTTCAACCCCTTTTTCGGCGGATTCATAGATCCCGCACAGAATCTTCATGATCTCAACGCCGTCTTCTACTGGGCTGAGAGGTGACGTGCCGTTCTCGATGCTGGAAATGAAATGATCGACTTCGCTTTGGAAAGCCGCGTCGAAAGCGAATCCTGTGCTGTCTGTCTGAGGCTGAATGTTGATAATGGTATCGTGTTTCTCCGTGACGATGACCACTTCAGGATCAATCTCAAAGCCGCCCTTGTCTCCATATAATTTAACGGATTGCAGATTTTCCTTAGCGTGCAGCGTGAAGCTGACGTCCACCAGTATAGAGGCGCCGTTTTCAAAACGGATCATCGCATTCGCCATATCCTCAACCGTGTTCTTCTCCGCGTCATAGTCAGCCGCTTTGTAGAAGGAGAGGTTGCGAACGTTAGAGCGATTGCCCAGCTTCCGGTATGTATTGGCGCTGACAGAAACTGGTTTAGGGCGACCCATCATGTACCAGCACAGATCAATGACATGCACGCCGATATCGATGAGAGGTCCGCCGCCGGAACGCTCAATGTCAGAGAACCAGCCGCCTGGATTGCCTAGACGGCGAACGGAGGAAGCCTTCGCGAAATAGATTTCCCCGAATTCACCCTTGTCTGCAAACTCGCGAAGCATTTGAGCGTTAGGATCGTAACGTCTTACGAAGCCGACCTGAAGCAGCTTGCCGGAAGATTTAACGGCTTCCTGTACTTGAAGCGCTTCCTCAACGGTACGGCAGAGAGGTTTCTCAACCAGAACGTGTTTGCCCGCATTCAGTGCCGCAATACTGATTTCGGCATGCGTATTGTTCCAGGTACAGATGCTTACAGCATCGATTTCCGGATCAGCCAGAAGTTCGTTATAATCGGTGTAGACTTTGGTAGCACCGTATTTTTCAGCTGCACGCTGTGCTCTTTCTTCATTTAAATCGCACACGGCGAGCAAATTCGCGTTCGCATGTTTTTGATAAGATTGCAAATGCATAGCAGAGATCGATCCCGTGCCAATGACGCCAATATTAATAGATTTCATGAGTTCACTCCTCTGAATTTACTGCATTACACTTTCGTATTATAATGCTTTTAGAGGAAGACACCATGATAAACCGTGCTGTTTGTTTGTACAATTGTGCTGTCTTACTGGAAGGAGATCAGAACATTGGACAAAACACTTCAAGAACCGATGACAATGCCGGATCCTCAGTTTCCGATTAAGGTCCATCGTTGCGAGTTTGACGGCCGGGGACAGGTTTTGTTTAACCATCATTGGCATGAACATCTTGAAATTCTATATATTATATCTGGGGAAGCGAGTCTGGAGTGCGGCTCGTCCACCTTCACGGTCAAGGAAGGCGATATGATCGTCATTAACCGGAATGAGCTGCATTACGGCCTCAGCTTATCGGATCATTTGTTTTATTATGCGTTAATCGCGGACTTTTCGCTGCTTCAGAGCCATTCGCTGGATGCAACCGAGATGAAATTCATCACACCCATCACCCAGAACCGGTTAATCTTCGAGAATCGAATTAGCGGGGATGATGCGTTAGCCTCCATGTTGTCCATCATTCATGAGCTGGAACAGCGGGAATTCGGTTATGAGCTGGCGGTCAAATCAGAGCTGTATCGGCTGCTTACGCTGCTTGTACGAGGTTATGTAGCGACGGTCCTTACACTGGATGAATACGTCGAGCGGATGAAGAATGTAGAGCGCTTTGCCCCGATATTCAAGTATATCGAGGAGCATTACCGGGAGGATTTGTCAGTGGAGCTCCTATCAAGCATGGCTGGTCTCAGCCGTTTTCATTTCAGCCGCTTGTTCAAGGAGATCAGCGGTCGGACCGTGACAGAGTATGTGAATGAGACGAGGCTCAACCGGGCGGATTATCTCCTTCGGGAAAGTCCGCTTACGGTATCCGAAATCGCGGCTGCAACCGGATTTAATGATATTTATTATTTCAGTCGAACCTTCAAAAAATATAAAAGTATGGCTCCATCGGCTTTACGAAAAAAGTGAGAATCGGCTTTAACGGTTCTGAATGGGCTCCATGTAGACATAAGTATAAAAGCAACCTATAATGAATAATCATATTTATTGCATAAAGTGGCGGAGATAACGGAGAACCCTTTTGCTTAAATGCGTACTGTATTCGGTATGTATTCTTAGCAGAAGCGGTTCTTTTTTGAATTTTAAATTCAGAGAGGAGAATGTCAGGTGTACACAAGCTTATCCGCCAAGATGCGGACCCAATATTTGCAGGACATGTCGGCCAAAAAGCTGGATGTGCTGGTGATTGGCGGCGGTATCACGGGTGCGGGAATTGCTTGGGACGCCAGCTGTAGAGGGATGAGCGTCGGATTAGTGGAAATGAATGATTTTGCTTCGGGAACGAGTTGCAGATCAACGAAGCTGATTCATGGCGGTCTTCGGTATTTGAAGCAAGGAGAGATCGGCTTGGTACGCGAGGTAGGTTCTGAACGGGCACTGCTTCACCGGAGCGCTCCGCATCTGGTGGAGCCCATTCCCATGCTGCTCCCTATTTATAAAAAGGGTACTTATGGTTATCTTGCCAGCTCGATCGGGTTGTATCTGTACGACTGGTTGGCAAGGGTCAAACGAAGTGAACGGCGAAAGATGTTCCGGCGCGAGAGTACCCTGACCCTTGAACCGCTCTTTCGAAAGGAGGGATTGAAAGGTTCCGGTTATTATTATGAATACCGAACCGATGATGCGCGATTAACGGTTGAAGTGATGAAGTCTGCAAGGGCCAAGGGAGCTCTCATCGCGAATTATGCCAAAGTCCAGGAATTCATGTATCGAGGAGGAAAAGTAGTAGGAGTTCACGTAGAAGACCAAGTGAGTGGTAAGACCTATACGATATGCGCCAAAAAAATCATCAATGCGGCCGGGCCATGGGTGGATCAGGTCAGGCTCAAGGATAATTCGCTCAAGGGAAAGCGGCTGCTCTTAACGAAAGGCGTTCACCTGGTGGTGGATCATGCCAAGCTTCCCATACGCCAGGCTGCTTATTTCGATGTGCCGGGTGGGAGAATGATTTTTGTCATTCCAAGAGAGGGCAAGACCTACATCGGAACGACCGATACCCTTTATGAGGGTGCGATTGAGACGCCCGGTATTACCGAGGAGGATCGGCGGTATCTTATCGATGCGGTGAGTCATGCTTTTCCGGAATCAAGGCTGAAGCTGAACGATATTGAATCCGGATGGTCAGGGTTACGGCCACTCGTCCGCGAGGAAGGAAAGGATCCTTCGGAAATATCAAGGAAAGATGAGATGTTTATATCCGATTCTGGATTGATCACCATTGCAGGCGGAAAGCTGACCGGATTTCGGAAAATGGCTGAAAAGGTCGTGAATCTTGCAGCCAGACAGCTTCAAGACGGCGATGGCACCATCTATCCTCCTTGTACGACGGATCGTGTTCCCATCAGCGGAGGCGACCTGAATGGCCTCACCTATGAGGAGGTTCAGAAGAAGTTAATCAAGCAGGGTGAATCCCTCGGCATCAGACCCGAAGACATTGTGAGCCTCATGAACAGGTACGGCTCCAATACGATGGAACTGATGAACCGGATCGGTGCTTCTTCGCAGGAAGCAGACACGGTCGAGCTTCGATTGTTACGCGCGGAAATCGAGTATTCCATCGAATATGAGATGACGATGACCGCAGTGGATTTTCTATTAAGAAGAACAGGCTGGATATTATTCGACCGGCAAAAAACCGAGCGAACCCTTGCTTCCGTGATGAGAATAATGCGTGAATATTTAGAATGGAATCATGTGGAAGTCAACAGGCAATGGGAGCTGCTGCAGGATCAATTGCAATTGGCATGGGGAATGGTGGAAGACAGCAGGATGGAACGGTTTACGGATCTGCCGGATCGGGAAGACGTCACAGGACCGCGCTCCGACGAGGAAGCCGAGCATTCCTCCGCCGTTTCAGCGATGAATCGATAGGAATCTTATTTATCAGGAGCATCTTGTCAAATGTAAAATGTGGATGTAGTATAACCATATAAAGTTATAGAGCTGGGCAGAGATGATGAGAAGCCCTTTGCATAACGAGAATCTTTCATTTGTCATGAATGAAGGCTTTTTCAATGCAAAGTGCTTCTCATTTTTTTGTATCCGCGTGGAACCGCTTGTCCAAGGACTAAAGGGCATGACGTTGTCATATGTATACTTTACGGATGGGGACTGTGGGTCCATAACAGAACTGATCTGGCCAGAACATGTCCAATTTACGTTAACGGGCGAAATTACAGATTGAACATGCAGAGGAGAACGAAATTATGGATCATTATTCAGGGTATATTTTTGATTTGGACGGCACGATTTATCTTGGGGCTGAGGCCATTGATGGTGCGGTGGAGACCATTCATTATTTGCAGGGACTAGGTAAGAGGCTATTGTTTTTGACCAACAAAACGATAGATTCCAGGGAAAACTATTTGAAGAAATTAAGGAAGCTTGGCATTCAAGTTGAACTGAATAATATATTGAATCCTGCACTCGTTACGATTCATTATCTTCAAAAACATCATCCGGGCGCAAACGTGTATGTCATTGGCGAAGATATATTGAAGAATGAGCTGCTGGACAATGGAATACGATTCGCCTCATCGCCGGAGGAAACCGATGTTGTGGTTGTATCTTGGGATCGGGATTTTCACTACCGTCATCTGGATTTTGCATATCAGGCGATTAAACGGGGCGCTAAAGTGATTGCCACCCACCCGGATCGAACATGTCCAATGCCTGGCGGCGATGTGCCGGATTGCGGCGGTATGATCGGTGCCATCGAAGGCACTGCCGGTATAACAATCACGACCGTCATGGGCAAACCCTCCGTCTTGACGGCATTGACGGCTCTTGATATTTTGGGAGTGCAGGCTGAAGATTGTCTGATGTCAGGGGATCGGCTGGAGACGGATATCAAGATGGGAAATCAGGCAGGGATGAGTACGGCAATGGTGCTGACAGGCGTATCAACCAGGGACGATCTGATGAACAGCAGCGTGAAGCCCACCTATGTACTGAATTCGGTCTACGATATTTATCTCAGCGGTACTGCCGTGAAGCAGGCAGACGAAGCCAAGTCATGAGTATTTACAAAAATAAGCCGGGGCAACGGGAGAATTGGAGATGCTGCTGCGGCAACGAGGTGAAGACATGAAAACCAGTGTTGAAGGTGCACAACGAATTTCGTATTGCTTGAAGCGTAAGCCCATTATTACTTCATTAATGAATGCCGATGAACTGCCCAATGTACTAGCAACCGAATCGAATATCGTGTTTATTCTTAAGACCGATATTTTTATCATCGAATCGATTGTTGAGCAGATTCGGGAGGCGGGCAAGCTCTCGTTTGTGCATTTTGATCTGATTGAAGGGATCGGCAAAGACAAGACGGGGGTTAAGTATTTAGCAGAAAAGGTTGGCATCGATGGTATTGTTACGACAAAAAACACCGCGATTGTTGAAGCGAAGAAACTGGGCTTGTTAACGGTTCAGCGACTGTTTGTATTCGATTCTGTTTCCCTGGACAACGGGATCAAGATGATTAAGGCCTCCAATCCGGATGCCATTGAAGTGCTGCCGGGCATGGTGTGTCAGCGGATTATGGAACGGATTCGTGCAGAGGTGGACGTGCCCGTCATCGCAGGAGGGCTCATGATCGATCTGGAGGATTTTGATACAGCTTTGAAGAGCGGTGTAATTGGCATATCCACCTCCAGCAAAGAGCTATGGCGCTGGCAGGATGAACATATGGTATAGCGAAAGAGCCTCCGTAAATGACAAAGATGGGTGGAGATTAGGGAATGGATGTGTTTCAACTGGATCCGGAGACCATGCTGATGCGGCTGCTATTGGCTGCATTGCTTGGCGGTTTAATCGGTTGGGAGCGGGAACGCAGAAACAAGCAGGCCGGTTTAAAAACCCATCTCTTGGTGGCTGTCGGATCAACACTGATTATGCTGACTTCCATTTACGGTTTTGATTCTGCACTGATCAATCATCCTAATGCGAGGGTTGATCCTGCCCGGCTGGCGGCACAAGTTGTAAGCGGTATCGGTTTCCTTGGTGCCGGGGCAATATTGCGGCGTTCCAATCATATCATTTCAGGTCTTACCACGGCGGCAACCCTATGGGTAGCAGCGGCTATCGGTTTAAGTGTCGGTTCCGGATTTTACTGGCCCGCGATCATAACGACGGCGATCGTTCTCGTCAGCACGCTGGTGTTGAATAAATTGGAATCAAAATTTCTCTTTATCAAAAAGTCAGGCAGTTTGAAGATCATCATTGAGGCTGGAGATCGTCCAGTTCATGTAAGTACCATTACGGAATTGCTGCAAAAGGCAAATATGACGGTGGAAGGCATGATCGTGAATAATGACACGACGGAAGACGATTCGACCAAGGTGACGATGGAATTCCGGGTCTATTCTTTTAACAGCAAGGGAATTAACGGATTGTTCGAGCAATTGTGGCAGGTAGAGGGGATTAAGCAGGTTCGCATGAACTGGCGGGATTAAGCGTTTATCGGATTTGCTTGATGCCCGAATGGTTATAAGGCCAGATCCTATGATTGGGCTAAATATGATGCACAGGGCCGAGCCCGGGTGGACCCGGGCTCGGCTTTTTTATGTCTTCTATGGGGCGGCAGATGTATTCAAGGACGAGCTTCCTAAGGCCTGCAATCGAGGGCTGTCAAAAGCCGAGATACTTCTGGCTATCAGGAATTGGGCCGCGTAATAAGTGGTCATGATCCATATGTCCGAATAGCGGATATCGGCAACAAACATGTTCCAGGACAAGATCGAGTCAGAGATGACAAAGAGCAGGCTTCCAAGCATCGCATATCGATTCCCGGTCATGATGGCTGTCCAGAGCATGAACGAAATGACTGCGATATAGGCGATGACAGGAATAATCAAAGCCTGTTCTCCGTTCGACTTGAGAGAAGACACCAATTGGATGCCCATCCATACCGAATAGGCTGCAATCGGAACGATGCTGAGAAGGCGGGGAGCTGAATAGCGCCACTGCCCCAAGAAGCCGGACGTGTAGAACAGATGCCCGATCAGAAAGGCAGAAAGACCGACAACAAACCAGATGAGCGTCCCGTCACCGATCATACAGAAGAACAGTCCTGTTAACAGCAAATAGTGAATTCTGGATCTATGGGGCGGGAATTGCCGATAGGCAAACAGGATGATGAGCCACATCGGAATGAGCTTGAACAGCAGCTTGACAGCCAAGGGTTCGGATGGAATGAAGAACATATAAAGCAGACTCATGATCAGGATGATCAATGGCAACATGTATCGTTTCAAATACAGTCCTCCTATGCGCATGTAATCTTAATGTAAGAGTATTCTTCTTATAGCATCCCTATCCCTCTTTCCTGTCTTCGCATGAAATAGGAATGTAAAGCATTATTAGAAATAAATTAAATCTGCTGAAATTGCTTGGAAAATATATTCCGCGATTATATATTTTAATTGCCTTAGTATAAGGGGGAACATATCATGGAGGATGAGTATTCGGAGCCCGTGAGCATGAATCGAGGTTTAAAGCGGAATCGCATCGTCATGGAAGTGTAAGAATAGATAAAATAACGTTTCGCGCTTGGAATTAAGGGTATAGACCATTTATCAGCGAAAATGGACAGAGAACATAAGAAGGGGTGACAGCTGTTGATGAAGAAGCGCAAAGGGGTTCGAGTGCTGCTGGCAGGGATTACTGCGGCGGTTATAGCCTTAACCGGAAACTTACAGTATGGAGGGGGAGTAGTGGCAGCGGAGGCATCCTCGAACAAACAGATTGAGATTAGAGTGAATGGAGGGAAGCTGATGCTCGATTCTCCGGCAATTATTCAGCATGGCCTAGTCATGGTTCCTTTTCGCGATATTTCGACTGCGATGGGGGCGGAGGTTCACTGGAATCAAGCCAAGCAGACCGCGGTTGTGAGCAACGGTAAACATACGACAAGTTATACAGTGGGAAAGCCCAATGCGATACAAGACGGTAAATGGGTGACGCTGGATGCTTCGCCTAAGCTTAAGGAAGGACGGGTCTATATTCCACTGCGGTTCTCGGCTGAAGGTCTCGGAGGCAAGGTAACCTGGAATAACGCTTCAAAACAAGCCATGATCTTTCCTGTGCTCACACCTAAAGAGGCTGAAACTGCCTTGTCCAAGAGTGCGGATCAAGTGATGACGCTATTGAAAAACAAAGATTTTGAGAAGCTTGCAGAATTCGCTCATTCAAAAGGAGTCACCTTCTCCCCATACGCTTATGTGGACCGTCAGAAGGATATCACGTTGAGCAAACAACAGCTGCGCGATGGGTTTAAAGATGATACCTTATACCGTTGGGGCGAGTTTGATGGCAGCGGTAAACCGATTTCCATGAATTTCGAAAAGTATTATAAGACGTTTATTTATACAAGCGATTTTGCCGCTGCGCCTTGGGTGGGTTACAACCAATCCAAAAGCGAAGGAAATACGTTGAACAATGCGACCAGCCAGTATAAAGGGGCAGTCATCGTTGAGTATTACTTCGATGGGGTTCATCCTGATTATGCTGGCATGGACTGGGAAAGCCTGCGTCTTGTGTTTCAGCAGGAAGGGAATACATGGGTCTTATCCGGAATTATTCATGATCAGTGGACGATCTGATGTTGCCATGAATGGTCGAAATCACGCGGAATATATGGTTTCGACCATTTTTTTAAAAAAATGCTTGCTTTTTAACTATGGGCGTAATATACTCTTAATTACGGTGATCAACACGATACCGACTTTACATAATATGCGGTCGTGGCGGAATTGGCAGACGCGCACGGTTCAGGTCCGTGTGGGCTAACCCCCGTGGAGGTTCGAGTCCTCTCGACCGCACCACTTCAATTATAATAGGTTTCTGATCTGCTTTTTTTGGCAGAGCAGGAACTTTTTTTATTTAAAATATTGAGGCTAGTGCTCATTACTTTCAGTAATTTGTAAGCTGTTTTTTGGTGCTGATGCCGCCAAGCATTTCACACATTTGCTCCACCGTAACGACATCTGGGTAATTCAGAAGCAGAAGGGTATAAGGGTCAGGAATAATAGTCGGCTCTGAGCCGGCTTCTGACATGTTTTATCTCCTCGTAGCCTGGAAGAAACGAAAAAACCCGCGAAAAACCTTGATTTTACAAGGTTTTTCCGGGTTTTATGTTCCTCTTCTTGGACAATAACATGTACGACTCAAAATCGAGTGGGAAACCGTGGAGGTTCGAGTCCTCTCGCCGGTATTACTTTACTAAGAGCAGTTCATTAGATTAAAAATCTAGTGGACTGTTTTTATTTTTTATTACTTCATTCATTCGGTTTGCGGAAGTGACCTTGGAACTGAATTCCAAGTGAGTATAGATGTTGGCTGTGGTGGAATAGACACTGTGACCCAGCCATTCTTGTACTTCTTTCATGCTAACGCCAATTGCTATGGCACGAACCCTACTGGTCATAGCCTATAGCATGCTGAAAAACAAAGAAGCTTACCTAGAAGGCCGACCCCAAAAACGAGCAAGTTAATTAGTGCTACCAACCCATAGATCGTCTAAACATGGACTCATGGAAATGGAGATCCCGGGCATTGTATTGCCCAAAAACAGAAATTCGTCCATTCATCTGGTTATCCTTATTTTCACAGAAAAACTGTCTGTAGGCCGCGAATAAGTTGTCCCGAGGCAGCTCCGACAAAACCGGCCTGCTCCAGTGAAATATTAAGGTTCGGTACTAATAGCGCTTCCATTGCTAATTCATCTTCAATGGAATGAAGAACAGGATGGCTGTCTACCAGCACCAAGTCTACAACCTCCAGTCCCTGGCTCCAACAAACGACCAACTGTTTCAACCGCGATCAGTCCTCCCATGTTGCTGCTTAGAGATAACGTCCACTTGCTGGCGGGATTGCCTGTCCAGAAGCTGCCGAATATAATGACCATATCTCAGAAAAGGAAAAGGATGCCTCCCTTGTGCGTTCGTCTGCGCCAACAAACGAACCGGAAGCATCCCCTCAATCAACATGGTCATTGTAACAGAGTACGCGCTGGTTGAGAAGATACCCGGCGTTTTTTGTTCGGTGTGCAGAAGTGGTGCCATGCCCGTGCTGCGGCGAAAGGCTCGTCGTCATTGGCAGTCGGCGGCGGAAGCTGGCGGGCGGAGATGGAGATTGCCGCCTCCTCGTCATCCGTCGTCTGCGGTGCAGCGGCTGCCGAAAGATCCATCATGAGCTCCCGGATTGCTTCGTGTCGTACAAACGGTATGAATCGGCATGCATCGAAGAGATCGTCGCGGAGCCGGAATCTCTCCCTGCCATTGCCGCGGACGACGCGACGCTTCGGCGGTGGCAGAGCTGGTTTCGGGAGCACAGCAGCTACTTGCTGGGCGCCTTGCGGTCCATCGCCCTTCGTTTTCATCCAGACCCTGCAGAAGAGCCGTCCGTCCCTTCGCAGCCTGCACACCATCAAATCGGACAGCTTGTGGGCAAAGCCCCCGGCTGGCTGGGACGAATTGTCCGGCCGGTCGCAAACAGCCATTTGTGGATACATACCCGTTCTGCCTTCTTGTCCGGCTAACCGCTGTGGTAGACTCATCTGGAAGTCTACCAGGGGAAGGAAGCAAACGGATGAAAGATCGAAAGAAGGCCGAAAGCATCGCCTCGGAGCGCGTGCAGCTGCTTGCGCCGTTATTAGCGGAAGGCTTGGATGCAGCCAAGGCAAGGGAAGTCAAAGCGCGGATCTGCGAAGAGATCGGGATCAGCGAGCGGACGCTTCGGCGGTATCTGGCGGCGTACCGGATGGAGGGTTTCGGCGGCCTGCAGCCCAAAGGCAAAGGCCGTCAGCCATCGGACGAGACCATCGCGCCGGAGGTGCTGGAGCAGGCCATCCTGCTACGCCGGGAAGTGCCAAGCCGAAGCGTCTCACAGCTCATTCAGATTCTCGAGTGGGAAGGCCGCATCGCGCCCGGATCGGTGAAGCGCAGCACGCTGCAAGAGCGGCTCGCCGCCCGGGGCTACAGTACGCGCCACATGCGCATGTACGCCGAGTCGGGCGTTGCCGCCCGGCGCTTCCAGCAGCGCCACCGCAACCGGTTGTGGCATTCGGACCTCAAATACGGACCGTACCTGCCCATCGGTCCGGGCGGTGCCATGAAGCAGGTGTTCCTTGTCACGTTCATCGACGACGCGACGCGCTTTGTGCTGCACGGCGCGTTCTACCCGGTCATGGACAAGACCATCGTCGAGGACTGCTTCCGCCAGGCCATCCAGAAGTTCGGCGTGCCGGAGTCGGTGTACTTCGACAACGGCAAGCAATACCGCACCAAATGGATGACGCGCGCCTGCTCCAAGCTCGGCATCCGGCTTCTGTTCGCAAAGCCGTACTCGCCGGAATCGACGGGCAAGGTCGAACGGTTTAATCGTGTGGTCGACGCCTTCCTGAGCGAGGCGGCACTCGAGAAGCCGAAAACGCTGGAGCGATTAAATGAGCTGTTTCAAGTGTGGCTCTCCGAATGCTACCAGCACAAGTCCCACTCGGCGCTGCCAGAGAAGTGCAGCCCCGAGACCGCGTTCCGCAGCGACAAGAAGGCGCTTCGGTTCGTAGACTCGGACGAGCTCGCCACCGCGTTTCTGCATGGTGAAACGCGCAAGGTGGACAAGTCGGGCTGCATCAGCTTTCAGGATCGCAAGTACGAAGTCGGCCTGTCGTTCATCGGGCAGACGGTTGACGTCATCTTCGACCCGGCGGACATCACGGATCTTACAATCGAGTACGAGAATCATGCACCATGGCGCGTCCGCGAGCTCGTCATCGGCGAGCGTGCCGGCAAGCGGCCGCCGCTGCCTGAGCATCTTGGCGAAGTGCCGGCAGAAGCTTCCCGGCTGCTTGCCGCAGCGGAAGACCGGAGCGCTGTCCGCAAGGAGCAGCAGGCACCGGCCGTTGCCTACCGCCAGGTGAGCAGGGAGGCCGGTCATGTTTGAGTCGTTCTACGGCCTCAGCCGTGCGCCGTTCTCCCGGGACATGCCGACCGGCGAACTCTACGAGTCGGTCATCCTCGAGGAGACGCTCGGCCGCCTCTCGTACGCCGTCCAGCGGCAGTGGTTTGCCGTCGTCACCGGCGACTGCGGAACCGGCAAGACGACGACGATTCGCAGGTTTACCGAGGTTCTCGACCCGGCGACATACAAGGTGCTGTACCTGTCGGACTCCAAGCTTACGCCGCGGCACTTCTACAAGGGTCTGCTCGAACAACTGGGCTGCGAATCGAAGTTCTGCCGCGGCGACGCCAAGCGCCAACTGCATCGGGAGATCGAACTCATGCGCGGCATTCACCGGCTGCAGCCCGTTGTCGTCGTCGACGAAGCGCATCTGCTGGATCGCGAGATGCTTGAAGAAGTCCGCTTCCTGCTCAACTTCAAGATGGATGCCCAGAGCCCCATGGCGCTTATCCTGGTTGGGCAAAGCGAGCTGTGGGACCGCCTTGGGCTGCAAGCCTACGCGGCGATTCGCCAGCGAATCGATCTGCAATGCAAGCTGGCTCATTTCGACCGGGCGCAGACCGGCGCGTACATCGCCCGGCACATGAGCTACGCCGGTGCCGAGCACGACGTGTTTACAGAGGCGGCGATCGACGATGTGTTCCGCTTCTCCAGCGGCGCCGCGCGCCTGATCAACAAGGTCTGCACGCACAGCCTCATCTACGGCTCGCAGAACAAACATCGCATCATTGACGATCATATGATCAAACGCGTCATCCAGGGAGAATTGTCATGATTCTCCCTTTCTTCACACCATAGACCGGACAGCTTGGCCGTCACCAGCAGGACAACTTACGCCGTCAACCGCCGGTCATTATGTATTAGCAGTAACACTCCCAAACAGTAGCCGATTAGCTGAAATTGACGATGTCCGGTATCCAGAAGACGGGCCGCATAGTCGTCAGCCAGTCGTTCGATCAGTCCGTCAATGCTCCTGGTCTCAATAGCGCTCTACATCCGCAATCGTAATGCCAACAACTGGTCCCAGCCCTTGTTCATCCAGGTGTCGAAGCAGCAAATGGAAGCAGTTTATTGTTCCCAGACCTATACATGGAATACCACATGAAGCGGACCAGATTCCCCGCCGCCATAATAAGTGAACACTGCGTTGCTGCCAGTATTCAGTTGGGGCAGGACTTCGCTCAACGTTCCCCCCATCTCTGTTTCATGCTTCATAGAATCGCCCTTGAAACCGTCAGTTTGGCTAATTGTATTATTTTTTACGTATGAGGCAACAAAATCAGTGAGCTCTGCTACTGTTGGATCGTTCAACATTTGCCGCAGAAAGGCATCAAACGGAATGGACTGACCGTCACAAGCATAATTACTCAATCGCGCAGCTTCCCGTCAACCTGAGCCATGATTAGTGAATTCGCACCATGTTATGCGGAGGGCCCCCTGCCTATTGATAATAAGGGACGGAATCCGCTAAATAATCATGCCCTGTCTTGACGCCGGGCCGGAGCAGCCGTATGGTACAAGTGACAAGAACTGACAATCGTAGGGAGATACATGCTCAAGAAGGGGGAACTATGAATACATTCACAGCCTATGGCCGGCAGCTCCGGCGGCAGATCGCCGGCAGGTATTACCGGATATCCATCAAACAGAGGATTCTGTTCTCGTTCATCGTGCTGATTACGCTGTCCATCAGTGCAATGGGCACTTTCTCGTATTGGATTGCCGCGCAGGAGATCGAGGATAATGTTTACGCCGGCAGCCGGGAGACCGTAAGCAAGACGGCACAGCTCCTGGATTCCCGCCTGAATGATGTAGCGCTGTCCGTGCAGTCCCTGATGCTGAGCGATGCGTACCGCAAGATGATGATGGATGTGCTGAGCCATGAGGTCTCTAATTATTATGTACATCTGTCTGATCTGCAATATGTACTCTCGCAGGCAACGTTCAATCAGCCGATCATTGAGAATGTGCTGATCGTTACCCCGATTGGCGATTTCTATTCCACTACGCAGATCCGGGCGCAGGACAACTCGTTCTACGGCTCGGAATTATATGATCTGAGCAAGGAGCAGCCGGGCGGCTACTGGGCCAAAGGACATTATGACCGGTTATTCACGGGCAGCCAGCGGGTGGTCTCCTTCATAGTCCGGGGAATCTATGAATACCCTTACACGCCGATCAGCAATGTATTTATTGTGGTCAATATCAGGGAGAGCCGGATAGATGAGCTGCTGAATAAAGGCGGTGAACAAGCAGGATGGAATTATTACCTGGTGAGCGGGGAAGGAGAGGCGGTAGTGGAGTCCCGCTGGCCGTTCCGGGGCAGATTCCCTTGGAAGCCGGTGCTTGCTGAAGCCGGAAAAGCAGCCGATCCGCAGGATCACAACTACAGCTATGGCGGCAAGGAGTATCTGGTAAATTATACAAGCTCAGCGGCATCACCCGACTGGATTATCTCCGGGATGCAGTCGCGGGACCAGTTGCTGGGTAAGCTGCAGCGGGTGCAGCGCATTACCCTCTATGTCATCGTTGTCTTCCTGCTGGCGACCTGGCTGATCTCCAATCAGCTGACATCTGTGCTGCTGAAGCCCCTGTTCAAGCTGCGGCGGCTGATGCGCAGAGTCGAAGAGAACCAGCTCAGTGTGGTGTATGAGAGCCGTTATGAGGACGAGGTTGCCCAGGTTGGCTTTCAGTTCAACCGGATGATGTCGGAGATTAAGATGTTGATCGAGGATGTGAAGACCAAGGAGGAGGGCAAGCGTCATGCAGAGATCCGTGCCCTTACGGCGCAGATGGAGCCGCACTTTCTGTACAATACGTTGAACACCATTTATTGCAAATCGGTAATGGGCGAGAATGACGATGTGAATGAGATGATCCTGTCTTTGTCGCAGATGTTCCAGATCGGGCTCAGCGGCGGCAAGGATCTGATTACCCTTGCGGATGAGCTGTCCCACATGCGGCAGTATTTCGCCATTCAGCAGAAATGCTATGAAGGACTGTTTGAATACACGGTGACGGTAGAGGACGAGGCCCTGCTGTCCTGCCTGCTGCCGAAGATTATCCTGCAGCCGGTGGTGGAGAACAGCATTCAGCATGGATTCAGCGACCGGACAATAGGAGGCAGGATAGACATCACGGTCAGCCGGGAGCAGGGGCTGCTGCATATTTGCATTACCGACAACGGACGGGGGCTTGATGCTGAACGGGTCAAGCAGGGGATGGTCAGGGCTCCGCAGTCGAGGAAAGGTTATGCCCTGTTCAACATCAGGCACCGGCTGGCCCTGTATTACGGGGACGAAGCCCGTATGGACGTTGGCGGCGAACCATGTAAGGGATCGCGGACGGATCTGTGGATTCCCGCAGAGGAGGAGAGTTGAAGGATGGACCAAAAGCTGGAGCCGGAAAGGTTCAAATTATGTGTAATCGACGATATCAAAAGTGTGGTGGAGATGGTCTCGCGCAAGCCGCCGTGGCAGGAGCACGGTATTGAGGTCACAGGTACGGCGCTTAACGGCGAAGCGGGCCTGCAGATCATCCGCGAGACCCGGCCGGACATTGTGCTGACGGATATCCGAATGCCAAGAATGGATGGCCTGCAGATGACCCGGGCGATACTGGAGGTGCTGCCGGACTGTAAGATTATTATCCTCAGCGCTTACTCGGAGTTCTCTTATGCCCAGGAAGCCATCCGGCTGGGGGCGCTTGATTTCGTGAAGAAGCCCTTTTCCCTGGAGGAGATTGTGAATGCAGTGCTGAAGGCCAGGGAGCTGTGCCGGGAGGAGCGTCAGGAGACCGCCAGACTTGCTGTAATGGAGGCGAGAATCAGGGAAAGTCTGCCTATTCTCCGCCAGGAATATCTCACCTTCCTGCTGCACCACCAGACGACAGAAGCGGATGCCCGTTCCCGCTGGGCCTATCTCGATATCCCGCTGGACCAGTATGATTTCTTCGTGTTTGTCGCCGAGATCGATCATTTCGCGGAGAAGCTGAGCGGCCAGCCTGTGCAGGAGGTCGAGCTGCTAAGATTCAGCCTGCACAATATTCTCGAAGAGACGATTTCCGCCCTGACCCGCGGCGTTATTATCCGGGAGGCGACAGACCGGTACGTCTGTATCATGAACGGCTCAGACCCGGAGACCGCCGCGCTGATTACGGAGGCCTGCTGCATGAATGTAAGCCGCTTCTCGCGTCATACCATTTCTATTGGCGTGGGCCTGGGCACAGCGGCGATTCAGGAGCTGGGCACGGCGTACAGGCAGGCGCTTAGCGCGCTGGGGTATCATTTCTATACCGGGGGCAACGGGGTATATCATTATAGCAATATCGAGAATAAACCTCTCTCGCTCCACAGCTATTCCGTCGCCGCCGAGCAGGAGCTGCTGTTCGCCCTGCGTTCCGGCAATTCCGCCAAAAGCCTGCAGGTGCTGGACCAGCTGTTCGCGGAGCTGCTGGACAGCGGGCTTTTGCCTGAGCCGCGTTATGTTGAAAGTGTCGGCTATGAGCTGAGCTCCAGGATCTGCCGGGTCCTGCTGGAGCAGTTCCCTTATGGGCAGGTGGAGCCGCTGGAACTCAGAATTGCTGCCATGAAGAACCAGGTGCATCCTTCCCTTCAAGATATACGGGACCTGCTGTCCTGGCTCTGCCGGGAGGCCTGTGCGCTGGTGGAGCAAGCCCGTTCTCTGGAGTCCACGCGGATTATCCGTCAGGCCGTCGAATATATCCATAGTCATCTGGACACGGGGCTGTCGCTGGAGCAGATGGCGAAGCAGATTAACCTTAGCCAGGGGTATTTCTCCAATCTGTTCAAGAAGGTGCAGGGAATTTCGTTTCAGCAGTATGTGATGCATGAGAAGATGGAGAAGGCCAAGGCGATGCTGATCAGCGGCCGGCAGGTTCAGGAGATCGCCCAGGATCTCGGGTATGAGCACAGGCGCTATTTCAGCGAGGTGTTCAAGAAATATACCGGCATGACCCCGTCCGAGTTCAAATTGTATTATCTTGGAAAAGAATAGGAATCAGCAGGGGAGGGATTTCCGCAGGGCGGAGATTACCTCCCTTGTCTGTATAGAACTCCTGCAGAAATCTGCCCTTAATGTGGGCTTACCCGCCTTATCTGGATGCGCCTATCGAACTATAATCAGGTTGTAAGCGAATACAGCAGGGATATATAAGGGGGCACTACCAATGATGAAGCGTATGCTAATGACATCTCTGAGCCTGGTCCTGGCACTTGGCTTGGCAGCCTGCGGCAACGGTAACAGCAACGGCGGCAATGCTGCTGAAGGCACGGGAAACGGGGCGACAGCCGGCTCGGGGGGGAAAACTAAAATCAGCTACTGGACAGGCGACCGCCACGATGCGGATTTCGTGAAGGAGAAGGTAGCCGAGTTCAACGCAACCAATACTGACGGGATTGAGGTGGAGCTGGTCGTCAAGGGCGACGACTTCGATACCGCGCTCGATCTGTCCTTCCAGACCTCCGATGCACCGGATGTGATCCGGGTGAAGGAGAATACCATCCAGACCTTCTACAAAAAAGGCTTTCTCGCTCCTATTGACGAGTTCCTGAACGATGAGCTGAAGGCGAAATTCCCGGCCATGCCGGATCTGAATGAATTCGACGGCAAGCGTTACAGTCTGCCGAACTATGGGACGACCATGCGTCTGGTGTACAACAAGGATCTGTTTGCCAAAGCGGGCATTGAACATCCGCCGACTACCCTGCAGGAGCTGGTGGATACAGCCAAGAAATTGACAGAAGCCGGCAAAGCGGACGGCGCTTACGGCTTCGCCCTTAACTTCAAGAGCCCCGGCAGTGCGTTCGCACGTTCGGCACGGGTGGTTGCGGAGATGAGCGGCTATGGCGGCTTCGGGTATGATTTCAAGACAGCCCGCTACGACTTCAGCGGCTTCGAGCCGATCATCAATGCCTTTAAGCAGATCAGGGACGACGGCAGCATGCTGCCGGGTGTAGAATCGCTGGATATTGATCCGCTGCGGGCGCAGTTTGCGGAAGGCAAGATCGGAATGTATATGTCCTACTCCTCAGAGCCTGGCGTCTACAAGAATCAGTTCCCGGCCAAGATTGACTGGGCGGCCGCTCCGGTTCCTACCATCGACGGCACCGTGAAGGGGGCTTCCGGCTTCCTCGGGGGCCAATGGCTGGCGCTGAGCTCGAAATCAGAGCATAAAGAAGCAGCCTGGAAGTTCATGGAGTTCATGTACGGCGATCAGGTGCTGACGGATTATCAGGAAAAAGGCTTCGGCATCTCCATGGTTCCATCCATTAGCGCAGCAGCCAAGACACCGGATGTGAACGGCATTGAAGGCTTCCTGCCGAACAAGCACGATGGGGTGTGGCCGGTCTATCCGTCTGTAGCACCGGAAGGAATGAAATCGGATGACGCCTTCTTCAAATATATGCTGAACGGCGGCGACCTGAAGGCGGTTATCGCTGATCTGAACAAACGCTATAACGCTGCACTGGACAGTGTGATTGCGAATGACGGCATAAAGGCTGAGCCGGATACCGGCTTTGATCCCGCCGCTCTGGGCGGCAAGTTCGCCAAGTAGACAGAAGGTTAGGGATAGAGATATAGGCCGGGATAGCGGGGGATGAGGGAGCAACTCCCTCATCCCTCTGCTCTGGTCGTAAAGGAAAGGAGCCGGAAGAAACCAGATGAACAAAACGAAACATGCCTTATTTTCATACAGTTTTATCTTTCCAAGTGCCTTGCTCACGTTGGTTCTCGGGATTTACCCGATTGCCTGGGCGTTCCGCTATATGTTCTATGATTACAAAGGGTTCGGAACGGCGCGGTTTACCGGTCTGGCCAATTTCAGCCGCATTCTGAAGGACACCCAGTTCTGGGATTCGGTGGTGAATACATTTGTCTATGCTGGCGGCAAGCTGCTGATCACCATTCCGCTGGCCCTGCTGCTGGCAGTCATATTGAACCGGGGGCTGCGGGGCAGACAACTGCTGCGGGGGATTTTCTTCATGCCGACCGTCATCAGTACCGCTGTAATGGCCGTAGTCTTCTTCACGATTTTCAACTCATATAACGGGATTCTCAACCAGTTTCTGATCCGCCTGGGCCTCTCCGATTCCGGTGTGGACTGGCTGGGGCCGAAATATGCCATGCTCACCGTCATTCTGGTTGCGGCCTGGGGGGCGGTCGGCAATTATATGCTGCTCTTCCTCGCCGGTCTGCAGAATATTCCGGAGGATGTGTATGAGGCGTCTTCCCTGGACGGGGCAGGCAGAATCCAGCAGTTCCGCTATGTCACCCTGCCGATGCTCGGACCTGTGATGCAGATGGTTATTATGCTGGCGATCATTACAGCCCTGAAGGGTTACGAGAGCATCATGGTTCTGACTGAAGGAGGTCCTGTAGGCAAGACAGAGGTCATGTTCCTGTATTTGTACAAATTATTTTTCCCTGTCGGCGGGAGCAGCGCGGCGGTTCAGGTCCAGGAGTTCGGATACGGCAGTGCGGTCGCCTTTGTGTCTGCGGTCATTGTAGGGATGATATCACTCATTTATTTCTACGCATCCAGACGCATGAATCAGACCGATTGAGGAGAGAGGCTATTATGAGACTAAGAACCATACTGGGCAATATCATCCTGTGGATTTTTTTGCTGGCTGTTGCTTTTATTACGCTGATTCCGGTCGTTATCACCATCCTGGGCTCCTTCAAGACTAATGCTGAGCTTACTGCGGGAGCGACCTTCCTGCCGGCGAGCTGGCACTTCTCGAACTATGCCGAAGCCTGGGCGCAGGCCAATTTCTCCAGGTATACCCTGAACAGCCTGATTGTCTCCCTGGCGGCGGTGGTCGGCACGCTGCTGGTATCATCCATGGCGGCTTATGTGGTGGACCGGATGGATTTTGCCGGCAAAAAATTGTATATCGGACTGCAATCCTTCACCATGTTCGTGGCTGTAGGGGCGGTCGTGCTGCGTCCGCAGTTCGATCTGATGGTTAAGCTTCATCTGCACAGCAGCCTGTGGGGCGTTATATTGATTCTGATCTCCGCCCATGCTTCGATCTTCTTCATTCTCTCCAGCTTCATGAAGGGGATTCCCCGCGAGCTGGACGAGGCGGCGCTGATGGACGGCAGCTCTCCCGGCCGGACCTTCTGGCGGATAATTCTGCCGCTGCTCGGACCCGGACTTGGCGTAGGTGCCCTGTTCACCTTCCGCGGCGCGTGGAATGAATATCTGCTGCCGCTCGTGTTCACGATGACGAAGCCGGAGCTGCAGACGCTGACCGTCGGGCTGGCGAACCTGAAATACGGGATTTCGGCCGCTTCTCAGACCCACTATATGATGGCGGGCGCCTGCTTGTCCATTCTGCCGATTCTCGTGGCCTATCTGTTCGCCAACAAATCCTTCATGCAGATGACGGCCGGTTCCCTCAAAGGGTAGCGGTCCGGCCCTGCGCAACCCATATTCCATATTTAACATTCAAGGAGGTACACCCCATGACTCAACACGCTCCGGCAATTCTGCAATCTGCCCCGTTCATCCGGCGGTATCCGGGCAATCCGGTGCTGGATGCAACGAAGGTTCCTTACCCCACCGCACTGGTATTCAATGCCGGTGTAACGAAATTTAACGGCAAGTATGTGATGATCTTCCGTAATGATTACGGCTCACTGGTCGATCAGACGCTTGAGCCGCACCACACCACGGATCTCGGCATTGCTTACAGTGACGACGGGCTGAGCTGGACCGCCGGCCCGAAGCCAGTGTTCAAAATGCATGACGAGGAAATTATCCGCGCCTACGACCCGCGCCTGACCGTGATCGGCGGCCGTTGTTATATGTGTTTTGCCGTGGATACGCACCATGGCATCCGCGGCGGAATTGCCGTTACCGATGATCTGGAACACTTCGAGGTGCTCAGCCTGTCTACACCGGACCTGCGCAATATGGTACTGTTTCCCGAGTTGATCGGCGGCAAGTATGTCCGGCTGGAGCGTCCCTTCACGGTATACAGCCGCGGCGGCCGGGACCGCTTCGATGCCTGGATCTCCGAGTCGCCGGACCTGAAGCATTGGGGCAACTCCAGCCTACTGCTCGCCGTTGAGCAGGTGCCGTTTGCCAATGACAAGGTCGGCCCGGCCGCACCTCCGGTCCGGACGGATAAGGGCTGGCTGACCACCTTCCATGCGGTGGATGTGGACCCGGCCAGAGGCAAGCACGGTTGGGAGGACACCTGGAAGAAGCGCTATACCGCCGGAATTATGCTGCTGGATCTGGAGGACCCCCGCAAGGTGATCGGCATGAGCAGGCAGCCGCTGCTGGCACCGGAGACAGACTATGAGATTGGCGGGGGCTTCCGCAATCATGTGATTTTTCCGGGAGGGATGATTCTGGAGGATGACGGCGAGGTCAAGATCTATTACGGCTCTGCGGATACGGTGGAATGTCTGGCAACGGCCCATGTGGACGATCTGCTCCGGCTCTGTCTGGAGCCGGAGCATAGATAAGATTGGAAGCAGGCTGAGGGCGGAAATGCGGAGTAACAGTGGGGCCATGTGCCATGATTGGAGCGGCTTGCGCGGAGATTGTGTATGAAGTGCAACAATGCTAGATCAATAGCAGCGACCGTGGGGAGATTGTGCATAAAATGCAACAATACAGCTCAGTAGTAGCGACCAACGCAGAAATCCTGCACAAGATGCAACAAAACCGGGGCTGTACTTTAAAAGGAAACTTTGCTGATGCAGAAAAGGTTAGTATTACTCTGCCACTTCCGAAGCTGAACAGGAATATGTCGACTTTATGAAAAGAGTAATAGAGCATCACTGGTGAAATCATTATTCACTGATGACAGAGTATTTTCTGAAAATATGAAAGAGGTGTTTATTTATGTTAAAAAAGTTAAAATTATTAAGTTTAATTGTTTGTATGCTCGCCAGTCTGTTAGCTGTCGTTCCTTTGACAGCAAGTGCGGCGGCTACAATTGTAAGCTATCCATTACCGCCGATCTATACCACGACCAGTCAATACACGGTAACAGCAGACTCTACAAATATACCGGTAATCGACACTTCGGCGGTATTTGTAAACTATAATTATTGTAATTTCTCTTTTTCAGGTACTACTACAATCACAATAACAGCAAGCGAGCCAATCAATACCTATAATATTTCTCCCAAAGCTTTGGGAATCACTGCAACAAAGAGCGGAAATACACTTACATTTACACTTTCATCACCAACCTATCTTATAGTTAAAATCAATAACCTGAAAGATCTGGTTATTGCGGCAGATGCTCTTGAAACCAATGTTCCGGCTTCATCCGGTACAGGTATATACAATGTTAAAACTCAATACGGTGCCGACAGTACCGGTGCCGCTATGGCTACAACTGCAATACAAAACGCCATAAATGCGGCTAACGCAGCAGGTGGCGGTATCGTATACGTTCCAGCCGGAGTTTACAAGAGCGGAAACCTTGTTCTAAAAAGCAATGTTTCGGTTTATCTGGAGGGTGGTTCTGTTATAAGGGGTTCAGGAAATCCAAGCGATTACACTACTCATTTTCATAAGAATTCTCTGAATAAGGATGGAACATGGTTTATTTATACCGAAACAAATGCAAACAATATTAAGATATACGGCAGGGGGACTATTGACGGCAATGGCCATTATATGAGAAATACAAACAATTATTTGAACAATATTCTTGTACCCTTGCAGTGCAGCAACTTCACGGTTGACGGCATAACCATAAGAGACAGCGGTGGCTGGGCTACAATCGTTACAAGATCTAATAACGTAACATTCCAGAATACAAAGCACTTCAACAACAATGAACTTGATTATGAAAATGATGCAATAGACATTCAAGAGAGCCAGAATGTACTCATAAAGCACACGGTAGCAGTATCGGAGGATGACACATACTCATTTAAGACATGGGATGTAGCAACTACGGATATAGCTGCAAACTGGCCGGGAAGTCCTGAAAACCAGTCAAATGTAGTTGTGGATGATGCTTTGGCTTGGAGCAGATGTGGAGCATTCAAGGTTGGAGATGGAGTGAAACAGCTTCAGGATGGCATAGTTGTTAAAAACTCTTATGTATACAGATGCTGGCGCGCTTTAGCGGTAGGTCATCTTTATGGGACTCCAGCAGCACAAAACATCATATTTGACAATATAGATGTAGAAGGCTTCTGGCCAAGATCCGGTGTTCACTCCAGGTGGTTTGATCTTTCTGCAAAAACCGGTCCGATAAAAAATGTGGTCTATAATAATATCAATTTACGCGCTTTAGGTGAAGTTTCAATAATGAAGGGTTGGAGTGACACATCTACTGTCTCCGGAGTTACATTAAACAATGTTCGCGTCGGTGGAGTTGCGGCAACTACACTCGCAGAATTGAAAATAACAGATACTAACAGCTATGCTGCAGCTCCCAAATTCAACACATTGAAATTTGAAGCGGAAGGTTATAACCTTAGTTCAGGTGTTATATCCTATGAGGCAAGCACTGATGGTGGGCTGGATGTTGGTGGAGGGAGTAATGGCGACTATATAGCATTTAAAAATGTAGACTTTGGTAGTACAGCTAAAACAAGTATTGATTTGAAGGTTGCATCCGCTAATTCCGGCGGAAGGATAGAATTCCACTTGGACAGTCCTACAGGCACTATGCTGGGTTATTGGACGGCAGAAAGCACAGGCGGATGGCAGACATGGTCAGTCAAGAATATCCCGCTTAATGCCGGGACAGCTGTAGGAACCCATACGGTATATGTTACTTTTGTTAAGTCAGATTCAACCACAGTTGCAAATTTAACTTGGTTCCAGTTCAAATAGAATGGAAACGGTTTGATTTAATTGCAATAAGATGGATAAAGGGGTATATCAAATGATATGCCTCTTCATTCAGCTAAAGTTTTTTTCTACGACTGACCAACTAACACAAAAAAACAGCAAGTCTCCTAAGTGAAATAGGGACTTGCTGTTTGAGGTTTCAATTAATTCTTAAAGCTATGAATTGGAGCTGAGATTCGTCCGCCACGATTAACGAAGTTCGCGCAGTTGAAGCCGTTTACTGCTATAACTGGTGCATATCCGAGCAGGCCGCCAAATTCGACCAAAGGTCATAGCTTCCAGCTTCTCTAGTGTAAGGGTACCCCGCTGAACTGCTTGAATCATGCCGTGATCTTCATTGACCGGAATAAAGGCTCTACTATTAAGCCCACCTACATAGGAGGAGGCCATTACGCCACTTTTTTTAACATTGTCATTTAGGGCGTGTCTGAAAACTATCATTGAGTCAATTTAAAAATGGAAGCTATGTATATAAACGCGAGGAATGACTTAGCCAACTTATCGTAACGAGTGACCACACGGCGAAAGTGTTTGATTTTATTGAAAAAGCATTCAACCAAGTGGCGTTCTTTGTACCGATACCAATCGACCTTCCATGGATGTTGACTATTCGTTTTAGGCGGAATGGTGTAAGTGGCCTGTTTAGTCGTAATCCAGTTCCGAATCGCTTCTGAGCCATAGGCTTTGTCGCCAAGAATGTGGCTACCCGTAATATCCAACTCCTGAAGCAATTCGATCGCTGGAACAGAATCATAAACTTGACCACCCGTCAGTAGAAAAGCTAGAGGGTTGCCTAATCCATCGACTACGGCATGACGTTTGGTCGTCTTGCCGCCACGACTGACGCCGATGTGTTGGTTTACTTCGTGTCCATCTGCGATTTTTTTGCACCGGCACTGTGTTGGTGGGCTTTGACCGATGTAGAATCGATGCTCAAGTTTTCAAAATCGGGTTCGATGTCATTTGCAGAAACGACTGTAGGCCGTTTTCCATGAACCATAACGTTCTTCCGGCAAGTCTCGCCATGCCTCACCACTTCGGGCAATCCAAAGAAAGGCGTTAAACATCGTACGATTGCTTAATTTCGACGGTCTTCCTGTTTGATAGGGCGGGAACATGTCCTTTATTTGTTCCCACTGTTCATCGGTTATTTCGTACCGTCTTGGAATCATGCTTGTTTCTCCATTCGTTTTTCTCATATCATACCATAGGATTCTTTAGTTTTCAGACACGACCTAGATAAAGCGTAAGCAAGATTGTATGCAGTGGTCGTTTTGCCTGTACCGCCTTTCTGATTGGCAATGGTAATAACCGTCGTTTTGGACATTTCAATTACCCTCCCTGAAGCAGATGCTTCATTATTTTGTCAATGGTAGGGAGCGGGCCGTTCTGTTGTTGTTCTTTCTGAGTTCTTCCCGAGTTCTCTCCAACATCCCCAAAAGGCTTCATTTTGCCCAGATGCCGGGAACCCTTACGGGGCTTGGAAAAGACCAGAAAAACCGCTGAAAACCTTGATTCTACAAGGCTTTTAGCGGTTTTTAAATTCCTCTTCTTGGACTTAACTTCTGCTATCTTCTCAATAGCAGTCGCGACTCAAAATCGTGAGGGAAACCGTGGAGGTTCGAGTCCTCTCACCGGCACCAAATGCATTTATCAGTAGTTCATTAGATCAATAGATCATGTGTCTAATTCGGCGTTTTTAGCGTTTGAGTGAGCTACCAGGTAATATGTTCGATACTGTAATTACATCCTACACTTTCCGTCCTAAGGTCTTGTAAAATAGATCTAGCCAATGGCTCTTGGGAACAGCAATCTCCTGAGAACTATCATGCATCCTTAAAGTAAGAGGCAGCAAGCCGGGTGGCATTCAGGTTTTTATTCCTGATTCCTCCAGGCTTTTTGTTTTACATTAACAATGCGCATTTCCAAATAAATTGCGTAAACGTTTTAACAAAGAATTGGTTAAAAAAGGAGGTTTTAAATAAGGGAAACAACGGGTTAACGTTTCTAGTTTTTTTTGAGGAGTGGCTGATAGTTAGATTCTAATAAAAGTCGTGTGATTTTTCCTGAGGCTTACTCGGTACCAATGAAGAGCTTGATTTTATGTGATAATATATGACATATAAACAAGGTTATATTAAGATTTTAGTTGAATACCGAACAAGGACCTAACATAAATAGGGTAGATATCGTAAATGTAAACGTTTTATTTTTTGATTTTTATAAAAAAACATATTGTAATCTGAATGGGCATGTACTAAAATAAAACTAGAAATTGCGTAAACGTTTACATTTTTCGAGTGGGAAATGAACTCATATCGTTTATTATCAAAGGGAAATATTGAGAAAACGTTATGACAATAAATTATTGGAAGGGGGTGGCTAAGACGAACAAGGAAATTACAATTAAGGACGTAGCCAAGCAAGCGGGCGTATCTGTAGCTACGGTATCCCGAGTGATGAATGGACGAGATCGCGTAAGTGAAGCCACTCGCAAGAAAATACTCAAAATAATAGAAGAGATGAACTTCGTTCCGAATACGATGGCTGCATCGATGGTCAATAAAAAAACCAACATGCTGTCCGTCGTGGTGCCGGAGATTCAGAATCCCTTCTACACCGCAGTCATTGGCGGTATGGTAGAGGTGGCCAAGAAGGAAGGCTTCTTTACTCTAGTAGTCTCCACGAATAGCGATGAGGCAGAGGAGGAAGAATTTTTTGAAAGCTTCCTAGGGAAAAATGTGGATGGAATCATCTTAATCGGTACGCATAAGGATGCAGAGTTTTACCGGAACATTCGCAAGCCTACCATCCTTGTCGACCGTTATATCAACGATTGCGGCCACGATGGTGTCTTAATCGACAACTTCCGCGGCGCGTACGAAGCGACCAAGCATTTCGTGGACTATGGTCATGAACGCATTGCCATTATAGATGGGGCGCATGATTTTAACGATGGCAAGGACCGTTATTGGGGATATCGTCAAGCTATGCATGAGAGCGGCCTGACACCCGATCCTGCCTATCACAAGCAGGGGAATTGGCTGGAAGAGGACGGCTACCGATTTACGACGGAGCTTATGCAATCCGAGCAGCCACCGACAGCTATATTTGCGGCTAACAACGTCATCTGTACGGGTGCGATTAAAGCGATACGCGATTTGAATCTCCGAATCGGAGAGGATATTTCATTAATTGGCTTTGATGATAACGAGCTTGCCCAGTTCGTGCAGCCAAGAGTGACCGTGGTCAGCAGACCGACAAGAGAGATGGGAATTCAAGCGGCGGAAATGCTCATTCAAAAAATCAAGGGAGAGCCTAAAGAACGGACGAAGCTGAAAAAAATGATATTGGATGTTGAATTGAAGAAATTCGGCTCAGTCAAAAGACTGAAGGAGTAATACTGGGGGGGAGAGCTATGGCGAAAATCTTGGTAGTGGGCAGCATGAATATGGACATTGTCACACAGGTTGAGCGTCACCCGGTTCCCGGCGAAACGATACAGGGCAACGAGACCCGTTTCTTTATTGGGGGCAAGGGGGCTAACCAGGCTGTTGCCGCGTCTCGCTCCGGAGCTTCGGTCGCTATGGCGGGTGCACTGGGCTCGGATTCCTTTGGGATCGACATACGCAGGGAATTGGCGGAGGCTAGGATTGATCTTGATCATGTTATCGAGAAGCCGTGTATGACGGGGCTTGCTTTGATTACAATCGATGGAGCAGGCGAGAACAACATTATTTTATCCTCAGGCGCTAATGGAAGGTATGGTGCAGACGAGGTAGATAAATTGGACCTCTCTGGTTTCGACGTCATTTTGCTGCAAAATGAAATATCATCGGCAGCCAATCAAAGGGTGCTGGATAAAGCGGCAGAGCAACGTATTCCGGTATTTATGAATCCAGCTCCAATTGACGGGTTTGACCAGAGCCAACTGAGCAAGGTCACTTTCCTCATTCTGAATGAGGTCGAGGCGGAGGAGCTGAGCGGCATCCGTATTGAAGGAAGCAGCCAGGCTCTGGAGGCCGGAAAGAAACTGCTTAATGACGGCATTCCTCATCTCATTATTACTTTGGGAAGCAAAGGCTCTATCTATATGGACCAATCCGGAAGGCAAATCACATTAACCGCATTTTCGGTTGACGTAGTGGATACGACAGCGGCCGGAGACACCTTCATCGGAGCGTTCGCAGCCAAATATGTAACGGGAGCGGAGCTGCGCGATTGTCTGTGCTACGCGACAGCGGCATCGGCGCTGGCTGTATCTGAACCAGGTGCCCAAAGCTCGATTCCGACAGAAGAACAGGTACAATCGTTTCTTACGGTGTAGAACAATAGGTTAATAAGACCGTTATAAAAAAAGGTAATATACGGGGTTTCTTTCCTGGAAAGGGACACCTGTATTCTCAGACTTTGGCGATTTAACGCTTAGTCTTGTTAAAGTTATCCAAAAAGCAGCTCAGTAAGGTGAATAGGAGGTCGAACGATGAGGCATCCGGTTTTGAAAATGGAAGGCATCAGCAAGGAATTCCCAGGGGTCAAAGCGTTATCCGATGTTAGCTTTGAGCTCTATCCGGGCGAAGTCCATGCGCTTATGGGGGAGAACGGAGCAGGGAAATCCACGCTGATGAAAATTTTGTCCGGCGTATATTCACCGACGCAAGGAACGATCAGACTGAAGGGCAAAGAAGTGACATTCGGCAACCCGCTTGACGCCCAGCGGCAAGGAGTGTCCATTATCCATCAGGAATTCAATTTGTTTTCTAATTTGACAGCCGCGGAAAATATATTTATCGACCGTCCGGAAATGGTGGGCAAATTCGGCCGGATACAGTGGTCCAAAATGTATGACGAGGCGCAGCGTTTGGTTGATTCCATAGGGGGAGGTGAAATTGATGTCCGCCAGGAGGTCCGGCATCTTGGCGTTCACAGCCAGCAAGTAATCGAAATTGCGAAAGCGCTGTCTTTTCAGGCGGATGTGCTCATTATGGATGAACCGTCAGCGGCGCTTCCGGAAAACGAAGTGAAAAAAATGTTTGATGTGGTCAACCGGCTCCGGGCGCAGGGCGTAGCCATCGTGTATGTCTCTCACCGCATGAAGGAAATATTTGAAATTGCGGATAAGGTAACGGTGCTGCGGGATGGAGCCAAGATTGATACCCGTGGAATCGAAGAGGTTACCGAACAGAGCTTGATTCAAATGATGGTGGGCAAAGAGGTTGGCCAGCTATATCCGGTAAGGGAGAAGAAGCACGATCAAGAGGTTGTGCTGAAGGTCGAGCAGTTGTCGCTCGATTCCGCACACTGTGTATCTTTTGAGCTGCGAAAAGGAGAGATATTAGGGCTATTCGGCGTTCCGGGTTCGGGCACGCACACGATTGCCGAGCGTTTATTCGGTCTAAAGCGGGGAACGGGTGAAATCACTATTCGTGGCGCAGCGGTGAAAATCAATAATCCGAGCCAGGCCAAAGCAAAGAAGATTGCTTATGTTCCGCCGGATCGTCACCGTCAAGGCATCATTAAACCGATGTCAATTCGGCAAAATCTGTCCATTCCAATGCTGCCGCAGCTTTCAAAGTATACGGTGCTGGACGAGGCGCGGATTAAAGAGATGAGCAAGGAGTATATGGAGAAGCTTCGAATAAAAGCGCCCAACGATGGCCAAAGCGTAGACTTTCTGAGTGGCGGCAACCAGCAAAAGGTTGTGATTGGCAAATGGCTTGCAGCGAATCCCGATATTCTTATTCTGGAGGAGCCGACCCGGGGAGTTGACGTCGGAGCGAAGGCGGAGATCTACAATATTATTCATCAACTGGCCCAGGAAGGCTTGAGCATCCTGCTGATTTCGTCCGAAATGCCGGAGGTGATTGGACTCTGTGATCGGATCCTGGTGCTATACAAAGGCACGATCGTGCATGAATTTGCGCATGGCGAGGCTGATCAGGAACAATTGCTGCAGCGTGCTTCACATCCGCTTTCAGAAGGAGGCCGCATATGAAACGCCTACTAAATGTGCATGAAGCGCCTATTATTTTATTTACCATTCTCGTTACGCTGTTGTTTTCCATTATATCTCCTGACTTCTTGCAATTCGAAAATATAAGGCTGATTCTGGATCAGAACATCTCCATGTTCATCGTGGCGATCGGGATGACGATGGTCATTCTGCTGGGGGGCATGGATTTATCCGTCGGCTCCGTGCTGGCAGTGACAGCGACTTCTGTCGGATTGTTTCTCAGCCATGGCATCCATCCATGGATTGCAGCCGCTATGGGGATATGCATCGGGGTTCTATGCGGCATGGTCAATGGTTATTTCATTGCGGTTAGGAAAATACCGGACATCATCGTCACCTTGGCCACCATGTATATCTTCCGGGGCATTGCGGTAGGGATCAGCGGAGGAACCTGGATGACGAACTTTCCGGGAGGATTTCGATTCTTCGGACAAGGGTATTTGCTCGGCATTTCCTTCCCGCTGCTAATAGCCGTCATTCTTATCGCGGTCTTCATTTATTTAATGAAATTCGCCCGTGAGGGCCGAAGAATCTACTCCATTGGCGGGAATGGACCAGCAGCCAAGCTGGCGGGAATCAGCGTAGCCCGAACCAAGTTTAAGGTCTATGTATTAACCGGCTTGCTGGTCGGGATCGCCTCGGTTATTTTCGCAGCAAAGGTAGGCAGTGTGCAAGCCTCGACAGCAGGCAGCGGTTTAGCGTTTGAAGTCATGGCAGCCGTTCTTATCGGCGGGGGAAGTATATTTGGAGGAGTCGGCACCATAGCCGGAACGATGCTGGGTGTGCTCTTTATGGGCATTGTCAAAAACGGGCTCATTATATCCAAGGTTTCACCGTTCTGGGTTGATGCTGCAACCGGTTTTCTGATTATTCTGGCAATTGTCATTAATACGCTGCAGCGTATAAGGCAAAACAAAGGAAAAGAGGGGGAATTGGTATGAGTACATGGACAAGCCGGTTCCCGCTTAGGGGAAATAAGCTGATCGTTCAAATGCTGCTGCTGCTCGTCATTATCGTGCTGTTCAGCTTCTTGTCTCCCTATTTCCTGACCGTCACTAACTTTATGAATGTGCTGAACCAGATGGTTGAAGTAGGGCTGATCGCCATACCGATGACCATGATCATCATATCCGGTGCCATGGATCTTTCGGTAGGCTCAATTCTCGCTTTCTCCGCTGTAAGTATGGGAGTTGCCTTTGAGCGGGGCCTCGATATATGGATCAGCGTGATCATTGGGCTGCTGGCTGGCTTGCTGTGCGGGGCGGTTAACGGCTATCTGATCGCAAGGCACCGAATGCAGGCGATCGTCGTCACCATTGGCATGCTCGTGATGCTGCGGGGTCTGGTCTACGTAATCAATCAGGGCAGACCCATTAGCGGCTTTCCGGATGCATTCTACTTTATGGGCCAGCAGTATGTCGGCGGCATTCCGGTTAATGCGATTTTCCTAGTGGTGATGTTCCTTCTGGCCAGCTTTGTCATGAAGAAAACAAGATTCAGCACTTATGTGTACGGCATTGGCAACAATGAAGAGGTTGTCCGCTACTCAGGTATCTCGGTCGTACGCATCCGGTTTATCCTCTTTATGCTTAGCGGATTGTTTTCGGCCTTGGCGGGTATATTTCTGGTGTCGCGTCTGGCAAGCGCAGAGGCGACATCGGGTACCAATATAGAGCTCGATGTCATTACAGCGACTCTGATAGGGGGCACACATATTTTTGGAGGAAGGGGGAGTCTTTCAGGCACATTTGTCGGGCTGCTAATCATCGTGTTTTTGCGTAATGGATTGAATCTGTTAGGTGTATCCGTGCTTTACCAGGCAGTCATATTAGGGGCATTGCTTCTGCTTGCTGTAGGAAACAAAAAATTCAATGGAGAGTGAAACCTATGAAAAAGCTGGCATTGACGTTACTGACGGGCGTATTGGCTTTGAATTTGGCAGCATGCGGAAGTACAAGCGGGAATCAAACGGATAACGGAGGCAAAACGAACCAGGGAGCTTCGGGATCCAGAACTTACTTTATGAATCCAAAGTCCATCGGCCCTGCTTATTGGGCGGCGGCTGAGAAGGGCGCGAAGAAGGCGGAGGCCGATTTGAAGGTAAAGGTTCTGTTCAATGCGCCGACAGAGGCGGATTCCTCCAAGCAAATTAATATGATTCAGGATATGCTGACCCGCAAAGTAAGCGGCATCGGCGTATCGCCCAATGATGCGAAAGCGGTAGGCCCTGTGTTCAAGAAGGCGGCAGGCCAAGGCGTCAATATTGTGACCTGGGACAGTGACGCGCCGGACACAGACCGCCAATATTATGTAGCTCCGGCTACAGACCAAGAAATCGGGGAGCTTCTGGCCAAAACGATCGGAGAGGAAATCGGCGGCAAAGGACAGGTCGCGTTCATGGTAGCCGGTCTGGGCTCGCAAAACCAGATTGCCAAATCCAATGCGGCTAAAGCTTATTTTGCAGCCAACTATCCGGAGATTGAGGTCGTAACGACTGTCGCGAGCGACGACGATCAACAGAAGGCGTATGCCAATGCGCAAAACCTGCTTCAAACCTACCCTGATCTGAAAGGCATAATCGGATTTGCAGGCGGCGAACCTCCTGCAGCCGCGGAGGTCGTGGAGCAAGCTGTAAAGGCAGGCACTTTGGAGAAGAACCAAGTGGCCATTACAGGCATTGCCGTGCCGAGCGTCGTGAAAAATTACATCAAGAACGGCACGATCAAAACAGATATTATTTGGGATCCGGGCAAGCTGGCTTACGTAACGGTCTATATTATGGATCAACTGGCTCAAGGCAAGGAAATCAAAGACGGCATGGAAATTCCGACGATTGGAACAGTGAAGGTAGACGGACAAAGCGTCTTTATTGGCACGCTTGAAGTCACGAACGATAATGTGGACAGCTTTGATTTCTAATAACACCCTTAGGAGGCGGCCTTAATGGAGTATAAGGTGCAGATAGAAGATTTAACGGAGGAGGCTTTTGCTCCCTATGGCAAAGTGGTGGATGTGCCGGCGATTGACCCTTCCAAATCCGGTGACGGGTGGGATTGCTGGAGCTATGTTCAAATGCTGGACGTATGGGAGCCCATCGGATTTGGACTTGTCGACACCAAGCGGCGCGAATTTGTCGTCACAGCCATGGAGAGGCATGTCAGCCGCGAAGAGCTTCTGCTTACCTTTGATCGTGAGATTGTGCAGCCTGTAGCATTGTGCATGGATATTGACAATCCGGATGAAAGCCCTGATGCTTCCACCGTCAAGTGCTTCCGAATCAAGCCCGGACAAGCTATCGTCATCCATCGGGGGGTCTGGCATAGCCCGGCCTACCCGGCTGTTGACGACGCCCGTTATATGTTCGGCATCGAGAAGAAAAAGGATAAATTCGGGGATGAGATGATCAATCCGTGGGTTGATTTTATGAACGGAAGCACAGTTCGATTCGAATAAGGGAGCAGGCACGGCTCCTGATACTCTTGCTTACGGCAGCTGCGGATTCATGCGGTATCAGGAGAGTGCTGCCACAAAGGAGAGAGAGAGATGAACCAAGAACAAAGAGTGATGGATTGGATCGAGAATCATCAAGATGAAATTATTCAATTTTTACAGCAGCTTATTCAAATTCCGAGCGTGAACCCCTGGTTCTTCGAGGAGCCAGGGCCATCGAAAGAGAAGGACCTGCAACAATTTATTGCCGGCAAGCTGGAGAAACTGGGTGCGGACATCGAGATTTGGGAGCCCGTCGCTGATGAACTGAAGCAATATGAAGGCATGGCGGGCTATTATCCGGGAAGAGATTTTACGGGCAGACCCAATCTGGCGGCTACGTTTGGCAAAGGAACGGAAGGCAAGTCCCTGCTCTTATTTGGCCATATTGACGTCGTCATGGCAGGCTCCAAATGGACAGTCGATCCGTTCGAGGGCAAAGTGATTGACGGGAAGATGTACGGTCGCGGCACCGTTGACATGAAGGGCGGAGTCGCAGCCATGATTATGGCCGTCGAAGCGATTCTTCGCAGCGGGTTTAAGCTTAAAGGGCCGGTTGTTGTCGGCACGGTCGTCGATGAGGAAGCGGGAGGCATGGGAGCGCTTGATTTCATCCACCATGGCTATCGAGCAGATGCATGCATTTTGACAGAACCGACCTCGCTAACGATCGCCCCGCTGTGCCGTGGGATTTTGTGGGGGAAAATCAAAATCCAAGGCCGCAGCGGCCATATTGAGATGCCGCAAGCGGATTGGCAGGACGGCGGCGCGGTGGATGCGATTAAGAAAGCGAGATATATTCTGGAGCATTTGGACCGCTTGAATGAGCAATGGGCTGTCAGCAAGACTCATCCCTACTTGGCGATCCCTTGTCAGGTGCATGTTGCGCAATTAAACGCTGGGGAATATCCGACCTCCTTCGCGAATGAGGCGGAAATCGTATTTAACGCGCAATACTTGCCATCGGAGCGTGACGAGAAGCTTGTAGGCGGCAACGTAAAGAAGGAATTGACGGACTTTCTGCGCGAGGTATCGGAATCAGATCCTTGGCTGCGTGAGCATATGCCGGAAATCGAATGGCTGGTGGATGCCGATTGTGCAGAAACGGATGTGTCTCATCCCTTTGTTCAGACTTGTGTACAATCCTTGAAGGCTATTGGAGAGGAAGGGAAGATCGAAGGACTGGGCTTCCATACCGATATGGGCTGGCCGGTGAACGTCGGCATTCCGACCGTTAACTTTGGACCAGGCGACCCCAGCCTTGCCCATCATAGCGACGAATTTACACCTGTCGATGAAGTGATTCAGGCGGTCAAGATGATTGCCAAAACGATTGTGGACTGGTGTGAAATCGAGGAAGCGCAAAAACGGGATCAAGACGGCCTGTAGGTATAGGGCCTGGTGATATAAAATACGGAGGTGCTTGAACTGATGAAAATCTTATTTGTTGGCGAATCTTGGGTTGTGCATATGATTCATACGAAAGGTTATGACAGCTTTACCTCGACCAAGTACGAGGAGGGAGCAACCTATTTGCTGTCCTGTCTGCGTCAGGAGGGAATTGACGTCACCTATATGCCTGCGCATGAAGTACAGGTGCGCTTCCCTCAATCGTTGGAAGAGCTAAAAGCCTATGATGCGATTGTACTTAGTGACGTAGGGGCCAACACATTCCTGCTCCAAAATCCAACCTTCTATCAAATGCAAATCATTCCGAACGCCCTTGAGCTAATGAAGCAGTATGTCGCTGAAGGGGGCGGCCTGCTGATGGTTGGCGGTTACCTGACCTTCATGGGAATCGAAGGGAAAGCTAATTATAGAAATACGATATTGGCCGATGTGCTGCCGGTAGTCATGATGGACAAAGATGATCGGGTAGAGATGCCAAGCGGCTTCTCGCCTGTCGTATCGCAGCCGCATCCACTGGTAAATGATTTGGGAGAATGGCCTAGGCTGCTGGGTTATAATAAACTGTCAGCCAAGCCGGGGGCAGAGGAATTGCTAAGCCATGAAGGCGATGCCATTCTGACGGTCGGAACCTACGGAGCCGGCAAGACGGCAGCCTTTGCAAGCGATTGTTCGCCGCACTGGGGATCGTTGGAGTTTATGAACTGGGAGCACTATTCGGCCTTTTGGTCCAAGCTTATCAAGTATTTGGATTAGCAGGCTAACCCCCGTGGAGGTTCGAGTCCTCTCGACCGCATCTATGAAGCAAAGCTGTTTTTCAAGTGGAAATTTAACTTGGAGAACAGCTTTTTTTCGTTCCTCTTCATGCAGAACTCGCGTTATACTAAACAGGAGGAACCGTTCAGCTTTAAGGTGAATTCAATGGAGTTGGATTTATAATATAAGACCTGTTAGCGGAAGTTACGGGCGAGTTATTTTGAATACAAGGGGTGTGATCCTGTGATAAAACCTCGAATAGGGTTTAGCTTTATGTTGTCGATGCTCGTTGTTGTGAGTTTGTCTGTTGGATGTCAACCAACGGATGAGGGGAATGTGGCTCAGCATCCGGTACCTGAGCAATCGGTGATTTCTTCGAATGAGAATACCCCGGAGACAGAGCTCCCTTCCGGGTCAGCTTCAGGAGGTGATGACACCGCGGGAAGCAGTGTCGTTGCAGTAGAGGATACGGACGTATCGCCCGATCATCAGACCGCTGAACCCGATGTGGATTTAGCGGAAGTGACGGCGGTCCGGCTCATTAATCATAGCTCGGGCTGGATTGGCGGGGAAGGCTGGATTGCTTTTAGTGATAACGGTGGTACGGAATGGGAGGTTCAGGCTCAGCCGAAAGGCACGGTACGCCAAATCTTTGCGCTGAATGGCAAACAGGCCTGGACCGTGATGGAGAATAACGATCTGTATCGCACCACGGATGGCGGGGAGACGTGGATTTGGATTGGAAGCACGCCGAATGCCGGATTTCTCCATTTCATCTCGCCTGAAACGGGATTCAGCGGTCAAGCCAAAACCGAGGACGGAGGTAAAACCTGGAGCGACCAGGATATACCGGATACGACCATCGGCAGCCCTGCCACGGGAGCTATCACCGATGGAGCTGCTGAAGCTCCCAAGAACGTAGGCGCTGTGTCTGGACCATTGTATGTTGTTAATACAAGGACCCATAACTAATTCATAACAAAGAAGACCGGAAACCTCCGGTCTTCTTTGTGTGGTTCTGCCTCCATTCTCAGCGAGGAAGAGGCAGAACGATGAATATCATATCATTCATTAAGGGAGCTCTTTGAATATCATTCGGGAGCCTAGCCAAAGACCAGCCGCAACTCCGAATAAGCCGAAGAGGGTTACCAAGACGATCAGATTAAAGGAGTGCCAGCCGAGCAGGAATCCAATGCCGCTTCCCATGGTTGTTCCGGTGAGCAATCCCAGTGCAGCGCCAATTTGTTTATGACGTAACGTCATATGTCTGTCACCTCAAGTTGAATGTTGCAAATCTGAATGTTACTTGTATTCCCTGATCGTCTCGAAATATGCCATAACAGAAAATAAGCCCGGCTTAGCCGGAGCGATCCGATAAGCTGAGCATGGGTTGAAATATAAGTATGGTTATGGCATTAAGGCAACTTCGATTAGGAATTTTGCTTTAATGCGCAATCTGCGAATAGAACAGATTTAGGGATACGGAAGAACTGTTCCGCTTTTTCCTGGAACGCTGGGGATGGTACGGTGCCCTGGTGCAGCCATTTGCGGAATGTGCCAGGATGCACGCCGATCCAGCGGCTTACATCGCTTACCGACAAATCATGAACCATGCACAGACCTGTCAGAATCCGGTTGCTAACCGGTGAGCGTGTCAGGGTGCGTTTCATGAAGCGGGAAGGTGCCGGCTGACAGATTAAAGGTGACTTGTCCAGCAGTTCCTCTCTGAAGAGTATGTGGCGGGGATAACCCAAGTAGTCACAGGCCTTCTCCAGGTTGTTTTTTCCGGGAACGCGTCCCTCATATACCCAGGCGCTGACACTACGGGAGGATACTCCCAGTTCCTCGGCCAATTGCGACAATTTGATATCGTTGGCCATAAGTACGGCTAGTAGGACGCGGTTGCGAATTTGGCAGCGGGTCGGCCGGCGAAAGCGCTTGACTCGCACACCTTTCCCCAAATATTTACGATTGATCAGGGACCACGCCTCAATGGAGTGTTTTTCTTGCTGCAGTTGTGTAGGCATAATTCCTCCGATTTTTTTAACACAATACTACAATATTCGACACTCACTTTTCAATAGCCAAACATAAAACAATTGTTTCCATTTCGTTGTTACATGATTTATAAGTCCGATGTAATGGTCCGATGGACCTACTCGTTTATTTGATTAGTATAATCTATTGTTCGTCTTTTAGTGCTTAAAACTGGGGTGAATGGCGTTTACGACCAAAATAAAAGGAGTTAAACACGAACAATTAATACGATTTAACTTGACCCATTCGTCAATTCGTTTTATATTAACTAAGGTTGATAAAGAAAAAGATGCTTATTCGTATATCCCTGAAAATAAGGTTCACTATGAAAAAGCCTGATCGAGATGGTCGAAGCGCTTGATAAAGTCACGCCGGGGATTGCGTCAGAGCACACGCTGTTCTACGGGGTGGAGGCCAAGTTCTACTCCGCAAGACCGAAGCTGTCGGAGTCTTTCGAGACGGAAATCAAGGGTCTTTATTGTGGCGGGGATGGTGCCGGAATTACCAGGGGGCTTGCTCAGGCAGGAGCCGCCGGCGTCTGGATTGCCCAGAACATGCTGAACCAATTAAGTTCTTGATTTTAGCGGTTGTTCCCTTAAATAGAATTCGATTTCAGGAGCACGTTCTGGCGTAAGTCAGAGGGTGCTCCTATTTGGCTAGATCTGGCGCAGCTGATATGTCCGATATGTTGGTGGTAGCGATTTCTTTTTCCGGACGAACGGGGTATGATAGATACGAAAGATTTACATAAATGCTAGAGATGGAGGAACGGACGATGATTAAACATATTGTTTTTTTTAAATTGAAGGATTCATCCGCCGAGAATATTGAGAAGACGGTGCAGGTGCTGCGTGATATGGATGGCAAGATTCCGATGCTAAGATCCCTTGAGGCGGGTGCCGATGTTATTCGCTCCGAGCGCTCTTATGATTTGGCTTTGATCGTTGAAGTGGACAATCTTGAAGATTTACAAGCATATGCCGTTCATCCTGTTCACCAGGAAGTGATCCAATACATCAATACGGTGAAAGATCATACGCTTAGCGTTGATTTTGAAGTGTAAGCAATGATATAGACTTTACAACAACAGGCTGGAGGAGATTTGCGGTGTATTATGTGAATCAAGAACAAATTGAACGGCGTCTGAGCGCGATTCCCGAAATCGCGGAAGGATTGCGTGCTGCGGCACAATCATGGGACGGAGGCCTGGTGCTGGGCTTGGTTCAGGAGCGTGCGCTTCATCTGGCGATCGAAGTCGTAACGGATGTCGGCAGCTACTTGATTGACGGATTTATTATGCGGGATGCCAGCAGTTATGAAGATATCATGGATATTAATCATGAGGAAAAGGTGTTCCCTGAAGAGGTTCATAAGGTGCTGCTGGAGCTGGTTCGATTGCGTAAACCGCTCGTGCAGGACTACTATGATTGGGACAGGCATACGCTTCATTCTTTAACCCCGATTCTGCCTGATGTGCTGGAGCAGTTTGCGGGAAATGTCCGTGAGTATTTAAAAAACGAGATGTACTGAGGCTTGTATAGTTTTAAAAAAGAGATATCCATGACGCCATGGGCTCTTCCATACGATTCATCCATAACAGACCGTTCAGGGAATCCCTGAACGGTCTGTTTTTTTTGTTGTCTTTATCTCAAGCGGCTGGGATGTTCCGAAGTTGTAGGGGATACTCGTGGTTTTTCTCTGCTGGAATAAAAAAATCGCCGATGTTGTGTCAAGACAAGCCCATACTGCTTATAATGCATCAAGCGACTAGGCATTCGCCCGGTCGGACGAAAGGAGGAGTTCCCGATGACAGAATGGAGTGCGCTGGCCGCTGCTATCGGCATCGTTCTGATCGCGGTTGCGGCGGTGATCATGATGCTGTCGGTTAAAAAGCTGATCGGGCGGGCCGAGACCATGCTGGGCCGGCTTGAGGAAGACAGTACCCGATTGAGTCAGGAAGCCTTGCAGGTGCTGGACCAGGCATCCGTCTCGTTAGAGATGATTCAGCGTCAGCTGGCGGCCGGCGAAGCTGTTACCGCTTCCCTGTCCGATGCTGCGTCAGCGGTAGCCAAGACGGCCGATGCGGTTCATGCTGTAGGGAAAAAAGCTTCCATAACTGCCATTGAGCATCTGGAACGTGCTCGCCTCGATAATGAACGGCAGATTGGGGAGATGTTCCGGTGGGTTGATGCCGGAATGACGCTTTGGCATTCATGGAACAAATACACCTCCAAGTCCGGCGAAGGGCAAGCCAAATAGAAGGAGAGATGGAATATGAAAGAGAAGAGCAAAGGGCTCCTCTGGGGAGTATTGATCGGCAGTGTTGCAGGTTCTGTTACCGCACTTCTTCTGGCTCCAAAATCCGGCAAAGAGCTTCGGAATGACATTGCCGACGGCGCCCGCGGCATCGGCACCAAGGTGCAGGAGGCAGCGGAGAAGGTAGGAGAGCAGGGCGTCAACCTGATCGGCATCATGACGGATCGGGCTGAGAACGTGATCTCCGATATTCAGTCCTGGCGCAACCGGCAAGAAAGCTGGCTGGCGGAAGAGGAAATTGCGCAGGTCTCCTCGTTTGACGAGGATTTTGAAGAAGAGGCTTATGTGTCCACTGCTGCCGAAGTGAAGGTCAACGATTAATCCAGGATCAGATGACCGCTTCAGCACTCATTTACGAGGATAAGGATCATATCAAAATACATGAAGGCCGGGGCGGCAATGAGCCCCGGCTTTGTTGTGTATAAACGATTTGAAATAAAGCCCCGATTACTGCCCTTTGATCCTGTAATGGAAATTCGGCGAACGGATGTCGTTATGATAAGAGGTGTGGAAAATATGGGTTGTAGCCGGCGAGACCGGAGGAATCAACCAACTCCAATCCCCTGTGAGCTCCCGCCCGGCTTGCTGTTCGCGCTGTTCAAACAAACCGAATTGGGCTGCTGCCGAATGATGGTCCACAATGCTGACGCCCGCTTTTTTGTAGGAATAGAGCACGGCAGCATTGAGTTCAACCAATGCGCGATCCCTCCATAAGGTAGTTTCGCTGGAAGTATCCTGCCCCATCAGCTTGGCAATAAGCGGAAGCTTGTTGTAGCGCCCTTCATCTGCAAGGTTACGGGCTCCGATTTCGGTTCCCATATACCAGCCGTTGAACGGTGCTGCCGTATACATAATGCCGCCGATTTCAAGCAGCATGTCCGAGATGAGAGGCACCCCGTACCATTTTATACCTTCCGCTTTAAGAGCAGGAAGTTCGGGATGCTCCAAAGGGACCTCCAGCACGTAGGATTTCGGTATCGCAAGCCACTCAGGCGGCTCATTCCCCTGCTGCACAACCAGCGGCAGCACATCATAGTCGGTCAAGTCTCCCCGCCATCCCAGCTCCATGCATTCCTTCGTGAAGGATAGAGAAGCCGGGTCGCCAAACGTCCCGTCCGCCGTTTCGTAACCGGCATACCGAATCAACTGGTGGTTTTTGATAATAAGTGGGGCTTCTCCTGGACGTACAGCCCTGAAAATCGTAATTGTTGGCATGATTTTTCCGCCATTGGTGGCACTCTCGATATGGTGGAGGAGTGCTGAGAAAATGTCAGAGGTTTCCGTTAAGTGCCTGGCATCGAATACCTTGAGGCGATCCCAAAACAGTCTGCCGATACAGCGGTTGCTGTTTCGCCAAGCCATTTTGGCTCCATGCGTCAGTTCCTCAAGCGTATGCTCATATGTACCTGTCAGCTCGATCTGTGAGCGGATGTTCATGAGCCGGTCCTCGACTTCTTCCGGGGAGCGGTTTAATTCAGCATAACAAAGCTCGATAAACGGCTTCGCAGCTTCCATAAGGTCGGTATGATGTATGTTGTCATTCACGTAGAATTCTCCTTTACTATACGCGCGCTTATTATAGTATAAACTACCTACGGTCAGCGACCGGCGCAAGAGTCCTACAATTACTTGAACAATTAACCAACGATCTTTTGGGAGCGGCACCCTTGTTGAAGATAGGGGGGAATTGGGGTAAGATTTAAGGTACATTTCGATCCGAAATGACATATGGTATCACTGTAAACCATGAATTTGACAAGAAGGAAGCGGTGGGTTCGTGCAGCAAGCAATCGCAATACTAGACTCGGGTGTCGGCGGGCTGACTGTCGCTAAAGAAGTGATGAGACAGCTCCCGAGAGAGAAAATTATTTATTTCGGAGATACAGCCCGCGCACCCTACGGACCCCGTACGCCGGAAGAAGTCCGTTTATTTACGGAGCAAATTGTAGATTATTTAATTCAGTATGATCCTAAAATGATTGTGATCGCCTGTAATACGGCTACGGCGGCGGCGCTTGATTATATTTCGTCCAAAGTGCCTGTACCGGTCATCGGTGTCATTCACCCAGGGGCGCGTGCCGCCATAAGCGCAACAAAGACCGGTAATGTCGGCGTGATCGGTACTGTCGGAACCATTGGCAGCGGAGCATATACAGCGGCTCTGAAACAGCTCTCGCCTTACGTCGAGGTGCAAAGTCAAGCCTGTCCCGAACTGGTACCGCTCGTCGAACACGGATTGTTCCGATCCAAGGATGCTTTGCAGGTGGTGCAAGAATCCTTGAGAGGCATCAAGGATACCTCCATTGATTGCCTGATCCTGGGCTGTACTCACTATCCGTTCCTGATGAATACGATCCAGACGGTTATGGGACCGTCCGTGAAACTGATCAGCTCCGCCGATGAGACGGCTCGCGAGGTCAGCACGATTCTGTACGATAAAGGCCAGCTCGCGAGCAGCATGGAGAGCCCGGTGCATCAATTTTTCTGTACAGGAGATCCGGTCATTTTTCAGAGCATTGCGACCGAATGGCTCGGAGAGCATATCAAGCGGACACCTGTTGTCTGGCAAATTACGAAGCTATAATTCACGTTCATACCTTAGAGCTTATCTGGAATGAATAAGAGCAAGCAAGCGCAGGCAGGACAAGGGATTACACCTTGCCTGCCTTTATTATTTCTCGTGCCAGGGTTCGAAAAGGATGGGGATATCGGCTCCTTTTTCAATCTTTTGCATCATACATGTTGGACAACCGGCCGCTCATATACATGGAATGGACGCTAATTGAAGCGGCTTTGCCGCGGAAAGGAATCCATTATGCAGCAATATGTCGTACAGAAAGGCGACACGCTAAGACGCGTGGCTGCCAGATATAGTCTGGCGTATGAACAGCTGATTACGGCGAATCCATGGGCGGCGCAGCAGCCGTATCTCCAGCAGGGGCAAATGCTCTATCTTCCTGCATCGTTGCGCCGAAGGTATGTCATTCAGGAACATGATACCTTTGATAGTATTGCCAGTACGTTCCGGTTTCGGAAGGAAGCCTTGGAAGAACTGAATCCCGGATTATCAGCTCATCATTTGCCACAGGGAAAAACGATCGTTCTGCCGGGTACCACGCATAGGCGCATGATACGATTAACCGGCGAATACGGACCGAGGGATCTGGAACGTGATATACAAGAGATGCAGCTTCGCTACCCTGTTATGGAGTGGCGTGTCATCGGCAGTAGTGTGCTCGGCAAACCCATTTATGCGGCCAAAATCGGCAAAGGCCCGAAGAACCTTCATATAAACGCTGCGCTGCATGCCAATGAATGGATCACAACCCCTTGTCTGATGCGATTCATGGAGGAATATAGCAAGGCTTTATCGCAAGAGTCACTGGTTTATTTTCAGGATCCGAATGCGTGGTACCGGAACTATACGTTATGGATCGTGCCGATGGCGAACCCGGATGGGGTAGAGCTTGTCCAAGAAGGCGTTACCCCTTCTCATCCATATTATGAGCGTCTGCTCGAATGGAATGGCGGGCGCGAGGACTTTCGCCGCTGGAAGGCTAATATTAACGGCGTGGATTTGGGGGATCAATTCCCTGCGCATTGGAATGAGGAAGTCGCGCGGAGGGGCAAGATCCATCCGTCGCCGCAGGATTATGCGGGGACAAAGCCGCTAAGTGAGCCAGAAGCCGAGGCCGTCTATCAGCATACTTTATCGATATCTCCGGAACGGGCCATTTCCCTGCACAGCCAAGGCAGGGAAATCTATTGGAATTATAGGGACTACGAACCTCCGGAGAGTGAGGACATGGCCCGAAGATTAGGTCAGGCCGGCGGTTACAGGCCGGTGAAGCTGCAGGGCAGCGATGCAGGATACAAGGATTGGTTCATTCAGCATCACCGGAGGCCGGGCTTTACCGTGGAGATTGGTTATGGGATGAATCCGCTGCCGCTTGAGGATTTCGAGGATCTGTGCGTCGAGGTGGGTTCTATTCTAGCTGCGTTTATGTCTTTGGAATAAGATCGTTTGAAACGAATAGGTCTATTCAACGTATAAAATATAGAAGAATACGGCCGCTGCTTTAATGGATCACAAGGCAGTGGCCTCTTTTCGCGCTTTTATTGAAGCAGCCACCGGAATACCGTGTTTCCGGGATTTCTTAGAGATTTGCTAATTGGGTAATGATATAGACATGCTGCCTGGAATGGAGGGAACAATATGAAGTGGAGAAGATTATGGTCGCTTCGGCGCTGGTCGCATGTATTCCAGCGGATATTTGGGTATTTAGCCTCTTCCCGGGTTGCACTCGGGGACAAGCTGTTATTTCTGGTCCCCGTTGTGCTGTACTGGGTGCTGCCGGACTTTATGCCTTTGCTGCCGATCGATGACATCGGAGTCACGATGCTGCTGATGAACTGGTTCGTATCCCGGGTTGAACGGAAATATCCAGGTCTGATCAGTGAGGACCAGGGCCCCGCCAAGCGCGTACGGTAAATGAGCTTCGGGCGGTAACAATACGGATCGGACCCTTGCGAAAAAGTTGGCAGGGGTCTACAATAACATATTGAATGAAACATCCGTGAGGAGATGAATATACGTGAAATGTAAAATTACCCGTAATGCCGCCAAGGTGTTAAAGCGAGAGCTGGACAAGGAAGAGAACAAGGATAAGAAACTCCGCGTGCTGGTTACCCATGCGCATGGCGATCATGCCCACTACGGCCTGGATCTGGACACGCCTAAGGAAAATGATGTCATCGTATCCACAGATAAAGAGATCGACGTCATTTTGGAGGCAGGACAACCTTTCCTGGACGGCGTCAAAATCGACTATCTTTATTTTCCTGAGGAAGGCTTTGTAATTACGAATCCGTCCCAGGGCAATCACGGCGACCACTAGGTTACTTCAGAATAAAGAAGGTAATGTACAATGGCTAATGATATTCGAGTCTGCGAGAAGTGCAGACATACGAAGTTGAAGACAATGATCCCGAAAATTAAGAAAATGGTACCGGATGCCGACATTAAGATCGGCTGTAAATCCTATTGCGGTCCTTGCGGCAAACGAGCATTTATGTATATCAATGGCCGTTATGTCAGCGCGCCTACAGAGGATGAAGTGCTGGCAAAGGCGCTGCCGTTTGTGAAATAACAAACAAACTGTTTAACACACCTGCATTGAAGTTAAAGTGGAATTCCCATTCTACGGGTATAGTTCCTGGCTCAGCCATCCATGCTAAGAGGGCAACGGGAACAACAACTTTAGAAGGGAGCATCCGTCATGAACAGTCACGATTCCAGTTTACACTCCAACAGTCCCAGCAACAGCGCGCTAGATTCCGTGGAGAAGCTGCACCGTGCCGTATCCTCGGCAATGTCCCATCCGACGGAACAGCTGATTCAGCAAGCGGAGAATTCGTTATCCCATACGGAGCAAGCGGTTTCCCAGGTAATTGAGCAGGGAAATCGAAACGCGGTGGAATTGGCGGAAGAGTTGTTAGGCGATGAGAAGGAACGTCTGTCCAAGCTTCGTTCAGCTAAAAAGTAGTTTATGATCCTGTGCAGTCCGTTCAATAGCTTTCGAGCTAATGAACGGGCTTTTTTACATATTGATATACGTATTTGAATTATATACTTGATTCCGATATATATTTTTGTTAAATTGTTGTCATGGATAGAACAAGTTTAATTAAAGGGCATTTGGAAATGTGCGTATTGGCCATTCTGAGTCATGGCAAGAGTTATGGTTACGAGATCATGAAGGAGCTGGAGAAACACCGACTGAAATTGAAGGGAGTAGGAAGCATATATCCAATCCTTTCCAAGCTGAAAGATCAGGGATGGGTGACGGATACGAGAGAGCTTAGCGAGAGCGGTAAAGCCAGAGTGTATTATGAAATAACGCCTAGTGGAGATCTGTTTCTGGACAAGAAGATTCAGGAGTGGCAGGAGCTGCAGCAGGATATTCGGTCATTGCTTTCGTCGAATGTGCAGCGTTTTGAAGATGGCGTGGAACAGGAGAGCCAGAGACCATGACATTATCCTATGAAGAAGAACAATTTATCGCGGCCGTTCGCCGCGAGTTGAAACGGTACGAAATGACGTCAAGCCAGGTGGAGGCCGTTGTCGAACAGATCCAGGAGCATCTGGAGGCAAGCCGGGAGCACGGGGAGAATGGTCTTGAAGATCTGGGCTCTCCCAATATGTATGTCAGGGATTATGCAGAGGTGCAAGGTTTGGTTAGAGTACAAGACGTCAGGGATCTCGAGTCTGTTCCTGAAGAACCGGGAACGCGTAGCGGGCGGCTTAGCGTATGGGGCTTTATGAAATATCCACTGGTCTTTGCGGCCGTTTATATCCTATGTCAGCTGTTGTTTTCCTTCTCATTAACGACGGCATGGGTGAAGGGGTTTGAGATAACCGGCTTCAATCTGTTGTACCGGATATCCGATCAGATGTGGTGGAATATGATGTTGATTGTATCCAGCCTTTCGATTTCGGTGCTCGTTACGATTCTGGTCTACGTCTTCGGTAAAAGAAAACATAGACGTGCCCTCCGTTTTACAGAAGGAGGAAGCGTGTTATGAGAAAGAAGTGGACGTATGTCGTTTTAACCGTTCTGGCATTTCTACTTCCGACATGGGGGAACGTTGTCGAAGCGGATGAAGGCATGACCGATAAGGTTGACCTCTACATGAAAGCGATGATGGAGGAATATCAAATTCCGGGCCTTTCCGTTGCCATCGTACAGGATGGGGACACGCTGTTTACAAACTGTTATGGCGTTACAGCAGAAGGCAGCACGGTCAGCTCTAATACTCCATTTTTCCTCGGATCCATCTCCAAATCCATGACGGCGTTAGGGATTGTTCAGCTTGTGGAGTCGGGCAGGGTCGACTTGGATGAGTCCATTGGGACCTATCTGCCATGGTTTGCGGCCGAAGCGTCTTCCGAGGCGTCGTCAATAACGATAAGGCAATTGCTCGCTCAGACGAGCGGATATAGTACATATACGGGCATGGAGTATTCTGATGTGGGTGCGAAGGATGCTTCTGCCCTGAAAGAGAATGTGCGTAATCTCTCCCACGCGAAGCTTACTAGAGCGCCAGGGGAACAACATCAATACAGTAACGCCAATTATATGATCCTGGGTGCAGTTCTGGAGGAGGTGTCGGGTCAATCCTATGCCGATTGTATGGAACAGCATGTATTTGGTCCGCTGGGCATGAGTACGGCTGCAGCCGATGAGGAGCGGGCGGTTCAATCCGGATTTGAACAAGGGTATCAATCCTGGTTCGGCTATCCGCGAGTGAACAGCGTTCCCTATGACAATAGCGGTGCTTCTTATGGTTATATCACGGCGAGTATCGACGATATGGCACGGTATCTCCAATTTTTGCTCCAAGATAACGACATGTTGCTTCGTCGAGAATATAAGGAGCTGCTCCTGTCGCCTTTAGTTCAGCATCGACCGGATCGCGCCTATGGTTTTGGCTGGAGAATAAGCGAGACGGACCAAGGCGAGACTCTGGTATGGCATTCCGGATCAACGCCGGAGGCACGGGCGGAAATCTTCTTCATCCGTGATCGGGGCGTAGGGGCCGTTATTTTAACCAACAAGAATCACATTTTGGAGGAAGCCAGATTGTCTCAGGTCTCCAAGGATTTGAGGGGGATACTAGACGGACAAGACCCGAAACCTCCTTCCATTGGAGTCCATCCGATGATTTGGGGATTGGCGGGAACTTTGTTCATCCTGCTCGCTATTTTGATATGGTTGCTGCTAAGAATGAAGAAACGCAACTTGAAGTTATATCTCACGCTTCCGCTGAGTTTGGTTCTATTTGCGATGTCAGCTGGCATCATTCCGCTCTTCACGCGTCTGACAAGCTCCCCTTGGAATTCCATACGACTCTTTGCACCTGACATTGCCTATATGACGTTGGGGATTGTAGCTAGCCTGGCATGGATGGGGCTTGTGCTGATGTACGGAACGCTTGTCAATCGGAGAAAACATCTTGAGTCGGTTACCCGCCGGGCTTGATATAAGAAATGTTACCAGTAAAAAGATGATTCTTCATAAATGCAGCTAGGCGTGCCTCTTCGGACACGCCTAGCTCAAAAAACCAACCAGGCTGATGGATATGATCAGCCTGGTTGGTTTGGTTTAAAGCAGCCCCAGTCAACAGCGATCAGAGGCTGAATAAAATTTGGAATTTGTTAGGCCCGGTTATCGGGCATTCGCTTCGCCCTGTGATTTAAATAACTTCAGCAGGTCATACGTGATCACTTGATCGGAAATACGCAGCTGCTCCTGTGTCTTATCATAACCTTCACGGCAGGCCTGAATATCCGTCGGCTGACGCGTCGCAAGATCGTAGCAGGTTCCGCCTTCAAGTCCGGCCGTTTCGGTAGGCAGGTAGAACACTTTCTCATCGGAGAATGCGCCGCTGCGCAGCGGAATTAGACGCGGCTTGTTATCGAACAGATGGCTTCCGATCCAGTAATACGGTTCTTTTGGCACGCCGAGAAGATGAAGAATACTTGGTGTCACGTTCATCATGCCAGCGGCTTCCGGATATACTCCGGCTTGCTTCCCATCAGGCAGGCGGATGAGCAGGGGAACCTGATTCATGATTTGCTCCATGTCGAGTGCATTCAGTTCTCGTCCCAGGAATTTCTCATAGTCCGCTTTTTCTTTGATCGAATTGTCGTGATCCCCATAGATGATCAATAGGGTGTTATCCCACAGTCCTTGCTGTTTCATCTGCTCGACAAACTGGCCGAATGCTTCGTCAACATAGTGGATCGACTGCAAATAGTTCCCGAATATTGAGCCTTCAAAAGCCCCTGTATCCAGCTTCACCCCATCCTTGGGGACATAATACGGATGATGGCTCGTTAACGTAATCAGGAAGGAATAGAAGGGCTCTTTGATGCCTTTCATCGCATCCAGCGATTGCGCGAAGAACGCTTTGTCGCTCAATGACCATCCCTGCACATCGTTCATTTCAAAATCTTTCTTGCTGTAAAACCGGTCGTAATTCATTTCTCGGTACATTGTGGTACGGTTCCAGAAGCTGCTGTCATAGGCATGGAACACGTTTGCGCCATAGCCCTGTTCTTTCAGAATCTCCGGAAGGGTATCGTACTCGCGATCAGCATATCGCGTAAATACGGAACCTGTAGGCAGCGGAAGCAAGGAGCTGTGCGTGACAAAGTCCGCGTCGGACGTTCGCCCTTGACCGGTTTGATGATAAAAATTGCTGAAATACATACTGTCCTTCATCAAACGGTTGAAGTTAGGGGTGATTTCCTGCCCCCCGATCGACTGGCCGATGACAAAATTCATGAAGGCCTCCGTCTGAATCATGATGACATTGCTGCCTTTATACTTGCCGAACAAGGCGTCCGTATCGGACGGCTCCATACGTTTAGCATCAAACCATGCCTTGATCTGATTGATTTCCTCTTCCGGAAGCTTGGGCTGCCCCACGAGATGATCTCGTCCATAACGGTAGATATCATAACCGTGAAAGCCGATCAGTCCCGTCACATTATACAGCGTAATATTCCACCAATTGCCTTCAAAGAGGCCAACGGCCCATGTATTGGACGCTTTCTTGATCGGAATGAAAGTCATGACCATGCCGAGGATGAACACAAGTGTGCCTGTTACCAAACGGCGAATGATCCGGTTCCGCCGATGCTGGCGATATTCACCCGGGAGTGCGTAGGTTCCAAAGGTGGATCTCCGTTTGCGGAACACCATCACGGCAGTAAATGGGACGATCATAAGCCAATCGATAAAAAAGAACAGATCGGACGCATGAATCAGGGAACGAATGCTATCCCCGAGGGAACCGACTTGTCCGGCCTGCATAAGTACCGGCACTGTAATGAAATCATCGAAGTAGCGATAATAGATCAAATCGGCGTACAGAATCCCCGTCCATAAGAGATTTAATAAAGTTAAGGCCGCAAGCCGGCCTCTTGCCGGAAGCCACAAGGTCCAGAAGGAGATCAGCAGGAGCGAGCCAACAGCGATCACATAGTCTGCCTGATCCAGCTTCATGTTGGTAATATGGAGATGATGATCAAGCATGATCAGCTTGTACATCATGAGGATAAGGAATAATAAATATGCGGTGTATCGGTAATGCAGCCCTTTGGAGACCCGGCTTCGGATATCGCTCCATGATGGGGATGAGAGCACGTGGGTATCCTCCTTTTTTCAAAAACATCCTTTTATTATAGCTTGGCCTGGATGACCGAGCAAAAAAGCCGCCCAAGGGCGGCGATTGCAGGAAGCGTCATTTCGTTATTCTGCCGATTTGTTACGCGGCGGCAAGGGGCCCAGGTATTGATAATACTGGCATTCGATCCGGCCATTGAACAGCTTGCGGCGCTTGTCCGCCTTGCGGCCGAAGTAATGCTCAAATTGCTTGGTCGGGCTAAGCGCGAAGAAGGACCAGGTCGGGAGTGAATGCGTTACGGATCCGAGCTGGCGAATGAGACGTTCAACCTCCTCTTTCTCGCTTAACCGCTCGCCATAGGGTGGATTAGTGATAATACAACCATATTCACCTTCAGGTATGGCTTTGGCTGCAGGGAGGACTCTAAAGTCGATTTCGCCGGCAAGTCCCGCACTTTTAGCGGCGGCTTTGGCTACTTCGATCGCTTTCGGGTCGATATCGCTTCCGGCGATATGCAGCAGAATATCGTCCTTCACAGCGTCAAAAGCCTCCTCGCGTGCATCTTCCCAGAGGTTGTCTCCGATGATATCCCAATGCTCGGACGGAAACGAGCGGCGCAGGCCGGGCGCAATATTCCAGGCCATCATCGCGGCTTCGATCAGAATGGTGCCTGAACCGCAGCACGGGTCATACAACGGACGATGCGGGCCCCAGCGGCTTAATTGCAGCAGGGCGGAAGCCATGGTTTCCTTCAGCGGAGCTTCCGTAACCAGCTTGCGGTAGCCACGTTTATGAAGGGCTGGCCCTGTAGTATCAAGGGTCAGTATGGCTCGATCCTTCAAGAGAGAAACCTCGACTACATAACGTGGGCCATCCTCGGGGAACCATTCCGTACGGTGCGAGAGCTTAAGCTTCTCCACGATTGCTTTCTTCACGATGCCCTGACAGGCAGGAACGCTGCTAAGCTGCGATTTATGGGAGCGTCCTTCCACAGGAAATTCGCCATCCGCCGGAATCCACTCTTCCCATGGAAGAGCTTTGGTTCCTTCAAAGAGTTCGTCGAAGGTAAAGGCTTTAAACTCACCCATCTTGACGAGAATACGGTCCGATGTACGGAGCCACAGATTGCATCTGCAAATATCAATCAGGTCACCTGAAAAGGTAACTCTACCATTCTCTACTTCCATGTCGGTATACCCGAGCTCTTTCAACTCGCGGGCAACGACGGCTTCCAGCCCCATCGGGGCCGTCGCGATCAATTGTAATCGAGGCATTAACGATGTCAACTCCATTTAACATGTGTACGGCGATAGTCGCCGCCGGTTCAATTCTATATAGTATAGGCGATTGCATTGACTAAGACAATTATCATATGATAGTTCTCGTTAGGTTTAGCGGGAAACAACGCATCTTATTAAGACAAAGGAGGCGGCTTCATTGCTTACGACCCCTGATGATTATGTTAACCAATTATACCCTGAAGATGAAGAGCTTCAGTTCGTGATAGAGGCCATCCGCGAGCATGGGATGCCGGAGGTTTCGGTGGCACCGGCATATGGCCGATTGCTGACCATGCTGGTACAGACGGCCGGCGCTAGAAATATTCTCGAAATCGGTGCCCTTGGCGGTTATAGCGGCATCTGTCTGTGCCGAGGGCTTCCTGCTGACGGCAAACTCACCTCACTCGAGCTGAAGGAAGAATATGCGCAACTTGCAGGCAGGCATCTGGAGAAGGCCGGATTCAAGGATCGGGTGGAGTACCGGATCGGTCCGGCTGCGGACAGTTTGGCAGCGTTGAAGCAGGACGGACGGACATTCGATTTTTTCTTTATTGATGCGGATAAGGAGAACTATCCTCTGTACTTGGACTATGCCTTGGAGCTTGCGAATCCGGGTGCGCTTATAGCTGGGGATAACTGCTTTTTGCGCGGCAGAACGCTGAACTCGGAGAAGAACGGTCCTTCGGTTCAAGCGGTACGCCGGTTTAATGAAATCATCGCGACGGACAAGAGGCTGATCAGCACGCTGCTGCCCGCTTATGACGGGCTGATCCTTGCACGAGTTAAAGGATGAAACAATCAATAGCGAGATGTGCTGGACGATCAGATAACCATTGGAAGGAGTGCATCGGGTCATTTTGTAGCTTGCCGCCTGGTATAATCCGGCGCATGGCCCATGGATGTAGGTGATTTGACGGGTACATGAATATAACAAAGGGCTGTCCACGGGTCGATGTAGACCACGGGACAGCCCTTTGTTGTTTGGTTTGGGAGACTCGCTCCATCTAGATGACAGACCCAGGGGGATCAACGATATTTGGGCGAAGGCTTTTGCGAGAACAGCTTTCGTCTCACCCACATCATATTGATGATCAACAGGCAGCCGGAAGTAATAAACAATCCTTCGATTCCGATGAAACCGGATAAGAATCCGCCGATCACCGCGCCCAGCATGTTGCCAAGCGCAAGCGAGCTTGTATTGAAACCAAAGGAGCGGCTTTCCATGCCGTCCGGCGTGTAAGAGCGAATCAGCGCGTTGACACTCGGCAGCAGCCCGCCCATGAAGACGCCCATCATGAACCGCACAATAATCAACTGCCACACCGATTGAACGAAGGCTTGCGGGATCAGCGTAAGTCCCGTACCGATCAAGGCGTAGGTCAAGATGCGGTGCGCACCGACCTTGTCGCTGAGCTTGCCGAGAATCGGGGAGGCGATCATGTTTGACAGCCCCGTTACGGCTACAACGAACCCGGCCCATATCGCAATATCCACCGCGGTTCCATGCAGTTTCTGAACGTACAGCGGGAGCAGTGCCATGGGACTAATCATGGCGAATTGCAGCAGGAACGTGACGGCGAATAACGCCGGCAGCTGCGGAATGTGGCTCAGCTCTTTAAGCCCGGCAATAACCGAGGGCTGCGGCGCCTTGGCTGCCTGCTCGCGGTTGAAGTTTTCTTTAACCAGGAACAAGGCAAGCATCGAAGCGGCAAAGATCAGTCCGCCGGTGATATAGAAGATTGGCCGGAATCCGACCCAACTGGCCATGAGTCCGCCGATCAACGGACCGAGAATGGTGCCTGCAACTTGTCCGGACTGCATGATGCCCATCGCAAATCCCATTCGATTCTTTGGCGTCGTGCTTGATACGAGCGATATCGCCGCAGGATTAAATCCCGATATGGTACCGTTCAGCAAACGCAGAACCAGCAGATGCCATGGATGGGTAGCAAAGCCCATGCAGGCAATGACCAGCGCCATGCCGAAGCCGGAGCGCAGCAGCATGATTTTGCGTCCGTATTTATCTGCGACTTTCCCCCAGATCGGTTGAAAAATGAATGATGTCAGGAAGTTGGCGGCGAATATCAATCCTGCCCATAGTCCTATTTCCCGGTCTCCAACAACATTCAGGTCTTGCGCCAGATATAATGTCAGAAACGGGGTGATCATGGTCATCCCGGAGTTGACCAAAAACTGTCCGAACCAAAGCACAATGAGATTGATTTTCCAATTGGTCAATGTGCCCTTCACTTCCTTTCTAAGCTGTCGAGCCCGGAATAACCGGACGAATTGTGGGACTACCCTAAAAATGCCGTTCTTTCAGTATAACATATTTAAAAAGTGCCAAAAGCTAACAATGTCATAAGATTGTCATGTGATTTTCATAGGTTGTCCATGTAAGACGGTTGTTACTTACTTTTAAAAAGGGCATAATGAAATTTAGGAAACTTTATACACATTGATGGGGGCCTAATCATGACCTATAACGATCAATTCATTCGCGCTTGCCGTAGGCAGGAAGTGAATCATGTTCCTGTGTGGTACATGCGTCAAGCGGGACGCTACGACCCGGAGTATCGAAAGATTAAAGAAAAGTACTCCTTACTGGAAATATGCAGTCAACCGGAGCTGGCGGCAGAGGTAACCTTGATGCCCGTACGGAAGCTTGGTGTAGACGCGGCTATTTTATATTCCGATATTATGAATCCCGTTGCCTCAATCGGGGTAGACTTCGATATCGTGAAAAATATCGGCCCGGTGATTGATAATCCGATCCGATCTGCGGCGGATGTAGAGAAACTACGCCCGATTGATGTCGAGGGGGATCTTGGACATGTCCTGGAGACGATCCGTATCCTGGATAAGGAGCTGGAAGTGCCGCTAATCACGTTTGCCGGTGCTCCGTTCACGATTGCCAGCTATCTGATTGAAGGCAGACCATCCAAAAATTATCTTCGCACGAAAGAGCTCATGTACAGTGAGCCGAAGGTATGGTTCTCGCTGATGGACAAACTTGGGGATATGGTGATCGCTTATTTGCGTGCCCACGTCGCTAACGGCGGGAAAGCGTTTCAATTGTTCGACAGCTGGGTGGGGGCATTGTCTCCACAGGATTTCCAAACGTTTGTCCTACCAACCATTACGCGTATTTTTGCGGAGCTTCAGGACCTGAGTGTTCCGAAAATTTATTTTCCAGGCGTGAGCTCGGGTGAGCTGCTCCCTACGCTTACGCATCTCAGCACGGATGTCATCGGTCTCGACTGGCGAGTGTCCATTGCAGAAGGACGCCGCCGTTTAGAGCATAAGTATGCTGTTCAGGGCAATCTGGACCCGACCGTTCTGACCGGACCGATGCCGGTCATCCAGCAGTATGCGAAGGAGATTATCGATCAGGGGATTCAGGAGCCCGGCTTTGTGTTTAATCTAGGGCACGGTTTATTCCCGGAGGCTTCGCTAGAGAAACTGCGTGAGTTGACATCGTATATTCACGAATACTCCGCTCTAGCACTGCAGGCAGGTGCACAACGCTCTTAAATGTTGAATATTTTATTAGTCAGAGGTGAGATGGTATGAAGAACAAGATTGGCGTGTTGGTTATGTCCTACGGTACTCCGGAGAACATGGAAGGAATCGAGAGCTATTATACCCACATCCGCCGCGGGAATAAGCCGTCAGAGGAGCAGCTCAAGGAGCTTACTGACCGCTATGAGGCGATTGTTGGGGGTGTCTTTCCACTCCGTGAGAATACGGACCGACAGGTACGCACGCTGCAGGATACATTAAATGCGGATCCTCGCGCGATCGATCTTGAGTTTGTATGCTATCAGGGACTGAAGCACGCAGCTCCGTACATTGAAGATGGTGTTGAGCAAATGGTGCGGGACGGCATTAAGGAAGCTGTCGGCATCGTGCTGGCTCCTCATTACTCCACGATGAGCATCGGATCCTACGTGAAGCGCGCTCAGGCCAAAGCGGATGAGTTGGGACTTGAGATTTCGTTTGTGGAGAGCTATCACATGCATCCGAAGCTGATCGAGGCCTTTGCAGACCGGGTGTCCGCCAAGCTGAACCAGTTCGAGGAAGCAGGGGCTGACCGCGACAGCGTGAGAGTGCTGTTCAGTGCTCACAGCCTCCCGGAACGCATTTTGTCCATCGGAGATCCCTATCAGGAGCAGCTGCTCGAGACATCCAAAGCCGTAGCCGAACAGGCCGGCGTTAAGAAGTGGCAGTTCACATGGCAAAGTGCTGGTCGGACGGCGGAGCCTTGGCTCGGTCCTGACATTCTGGATACGCTGCAAACGTTGAATAAAGAAGAGCAGGTCGAGGATGTGCTGGTTGCGCCGGTCGGTTTCGTCTCGGATCATCTTGAGGTCCTGTACGATCTGGATATTGAAGCCAAAAGCATTGCCAAGGAAATGGATATGCGGCTTGAGCGTATCGACTCCTTGAACAGTGACCCGCTTTACATGGAAGCGCTCAGCGACTCCGTGATCACCTTGATAGGTCTGTAAATCCGTTATTACCGGAAATTCGAATAGAAGCTTAGATATGGAACTCCCCGGTGACGGGGGGTTCTATTCTTTATATGGAAGCTGGTATAATGGGGGAAGCGACTTATAACGCGAGCTCATAAGTGAATAAAGGAGTGACCTATGCATCTGTCACGATCAGAGAAAAGCAAGGCCGAGAAGAAGGCCCGTAAGCAGCGAACCGGACGGGTTTGGATCATGCTTAACTTATGTTTGATTTTTATGATCGCTGCTTTGCTTGTCTATCATTTTAAATTTAAGGAAGATCCTGTTCAGCAAACGGCTTATCCGCCTGGTATGCCGGACTTTGGCATGGAAGGGGATCAGGCGGATAGCCCCGGCTCCGGACAACAAGCTGACGGGGAGGGGGCGGATTCAAAGCCTCCGAAGACGACGGAGACTGGCGAACCCCCAGGTTCCGATAGGACCGAGCCAGAAGGCAGCGCAACAGATGATCCTACCGATTCCGCGATGGCAAAGCGGGTGGTTATGCATTTTGCAGGGGATACCTTGTTCTCGGGCAAGGTGGAGGCTGAGCTGAAGAAGCACGGATATGATTATCCCTACAAGCATCTGGGCACCGCATTCCTGGAGGACGATCTAACCGTGCTTAATCTGGAAACGCCGGTTACGACCGGAGGCGTTGGCGCGGCCAATAAGAAATTCGTATTCAAGTCCTCACCGGACGTATTGCCGGCTCTCCGAGATGCCGGAGTAGAGGCCGTTAATCTGGCTAACAATCACATCCTGGATCAAGGCCAAGAAGGACTTTTGGATACCTTGAAGCACTTGAAGGACCAGGATATCCGTTATGTGGGAGCGGGACGGAATGAGGAAGAAGCCTTCGCGGCCCAGTATTTCGAGCTTCAGGGCATGAAGGTTGCATTGCTTGGATTCAGCCGTGTGCTCCCGGAAACGACCTGGTACGCGCTGGAGAACAGGCCGGGGGTGGCCGGGGCGTATGACCATGTGCTGCCCAAGGCGGTTGAAGCGATCCAGGCAGCGCGTTCCAAGGCCGATCTGGTGGTCGTGATTGCCCATTGGGGCGAGGAGCTTCATAAGACGCCGAATGTCCATCAGATCAATCTCTCACGCGCGTTCATTGACGGCGGGGCTGACCTGATTATCGGCGGGCACTCCCATGTGCTGCAGGGATTGGAGCAGTACAAAGGCAAGTGGATTGCGTATAGTACCGGCAATTTTATATTTACTAAATCGTCGAATGAAGATACGTGGAAAACAGCCGTATTTCAGGCGTCATGCAGCAAGCAAGGAGATTGTGACTTGAAGCTGACGCCTTATCGTACGGAGATCGGACAGGTCATCCCGCTTGAAGGCAAAGAAGCTGAGGCCTTGCTGAAAGAGGTGGAGAAGCGATCCGTTGGCGGCGTCAAAATAGCGCTTGATGGTGAAGTAATCGCAGGCAAGGCTGTGGAATAATTCGTTAAACGTTACAGCAAGGAGGTCCCACCATGAACAATTTATGTGTGGCTCACCGGGGGTTTTCCGGTAAAGCACCTGAAAATACGCGCGCAGCCATTCAGATGGCGATGGATGAGCCCTTCGTGCATTGGATGGAAATTGATGTGCAATTGACTCAGGACGGGGTCCCTGTAGTGATACATGACTTCAGCGTGGATCGTACGACGACCGGGAAGGGCAAGGTGAAGGATCTGACCTGGCAGCAAATCCGGAGGATGGACGCCGGAGAATGGAAGGGACGCCAATTCAGGGGAGAGCAGGTTCCATCGCTCGATGAAGTCCTGCAGCTTGTCAAAGGCCGATTGAAACTTAATATCGAACTTAAAACAAGCGGAGATATGTATCCCGGCCTTGAGAAGGCCGTTCTGGAACGGATTCATGCCCACCGGATGCTTCCGGATGTGGTGCTCACTTCCTTTGAGCCGAAAGCCTTGATGAAAGCGAAGGAATTGGAACCTAATGTGAGAACCGGACTTATTATTGATGCGCATCCTCGCAATTTGGTAGCACGCCTGAAGCAAATGAAATGCTCCTTTTTATCCATCGGCTACTCCCATCTGGATGCGGCCTTCGCGTCGGATTTGGTGAAGAATGGCATTACGCCGATGGCCTGGACGGTGGATGATGCGAAGAGCATGAGATCGCTGGCCAGAATGAATCCTGCCATCATGATCTGTACGAACCGCCCCGATACATGGGGGCAGATTTTTATCCATAAAATTGCACCTAAAGTTCCATTCTGGCGAAGAAAATGGAGGTTTTAATGTATGTGTGCCTTAGTGAATAACGTTTACTGTGTAGGTCGTAATTATCAATTGCATGCGGCGGAGCTCGGCAATGCCGTACCGAATGAGCCGATGATTTTTCTTAAACCCTCGCATGCCGTCGTTCCGCTGGATGGCAGCGTGTTGAAGCTGCCGATGGACCGCGGCAGTCTTCATTTTGAAGGTGAGTTTGTTATACAGCTCGCAGAGGATTACGCGCCAGGCAAAAGTGTTGACGAGCTTGTAAAAACGATGGCTCTTGGCATCGACTTCACGCTGCGTGATGTACAGTCGGTCATTAAGGAGAAGGGACATCCTTGGACCGCGGCAAAAGCGTTTAAATCTTCTGCACCGCTTACTCCATCCATTGTGTTTCCCGGAACCGCGAAGCTGGCAGATATTGATTTTATCGTAAGGAAGAACGGCGAAGAGGTACAGCGCGGGAATGTGAAGGATATGATCTTCTCCCTTCAGCGCATCATCGATTACATCGGCGAACATTATGGCCTTGGTCAAGGTGATTTAATCTTTACGGGTACACCGGCTGGCGTAGGTCCGACGGAATCCGGTGACGTATTCGAATTGTTCTGGGGAGATGTCCGTCTGGGCCGCTGCGAAATCGGGTAATCTGATATGCTTTATCATGGGAGGGGTCACAGATGGATTGGCTGATCGGAGCGGCAGGTGCCCTTATCGTGGCAGGAGCCGCATACAGGAAACGATCGCTATCGGAATCCGGAGCCGCGGCCGCTATTCTGATGGGTACCATATATTACGGAGCAGGGAACGTGTTTTGGTTCGGAACCCTGCTTCTTTTTTTCATAACGTCTACACTTCTCTCCCGGTACGGGAAACAGCGGAAGGCCGACTTGGAGAAATCCTATGCCAAGACAGGCCGACGGGATGCAGGCCAGGTATTCGCCAATGGCGGCATCGGTATGGTGCTGTGTCTGATAAACGCATGGTTCCCGTCCGATCTGTGGGTATTCCTGTTTATAGGTGTTATGGCTACCGTAACGGCGGATACCTGGGCCACGGAGTTAGGCAGCCTTAGCCGGAAGCCTCCGCGTTCCGTGCTGAACGGCAAGGTACTGACCGTCGGCGAATCCGGCGGCGTCTCCTGGGTCGGCTCCACGGCTGCAGCGGTAGGGAGCATACTGATTGGGGCAGGCGGATGGTTACTTGCTGGATGGAGCGGCATGGATGCAGAGATATGGCCGTATGTCCTGGCAGCCCTTGCGGGCGGATTGGTTGGAGCTTTTGCCGATTCGTACCTCGGAGCGACTTTACAGGTGATGTATCGGTGCCGTGCGTGCGGCAAATCAGTGGAAGTATCTCAACACTGCGGCCAAGATACGGTGCGCATGCGCGGATATGCTTGGATGTCCAATGATGCAGTTAATCTGGTCAGTTCACTTCTCGGCGGCGCGGCAGCTTATGGGATTGCAGTGCTGATTGCGTTATAATGTATCCATCTTACCGATGAAACAACGCTCAACGAAATCTATAGATGTAAGTAGGGATCATAACAATGAATATTTTGACCGTTGAACAGGTAACAAAAAGCTATGGGGATAAAATTCTGTTTCAAGATGCGTCCTTCGGAATGGAGGATCAGGATAAAGTCGGCATTATCGGCGTTAATGGCACAGGGAAATCCACGTTTATGCGCGTCATCGCAGGGCTCGAGCCGCCCGACTCCGGTAAAATATCGATGGGCAATCGCATCCGGGTGCGTTACCTGGCACAGAACCCGGAGTTTGATCCGGACAAAACCGTCCTCCAGCAGGTGTTTGAGGGCGATCTTCCGGAGATGAAGGCGGTGAGGGAGTACACCGAAACGATGGAGCTGCTGGAGCTGCATCCGAGTCATGAGGAGCTGCAGCAGAAACTGCTGAAGCTCAATCAGACGCTGGATACACTGCAGGCGTGGCAGCTTGAAAGCGATGCGAAAACCATCCTGTCCAAGCTGGGGATTCGGAATTATGAAGCGAAGATGGGTACGCTGTCGGGCGGCCAGCGTAAGCGAGTGGCATTAGCCGCCGCTTTGATTCAGCCTTCCGATTTGCTCATTTTGGACGAGCCGACAAACCATATTGATAATGAATCCGTCGCCTGGCTGGAGCAGTATTTGCAGAAGCGCCGCGGTGCGCTGCTCATGATTACGCATGACCGGTATTTTCTGGACCGGGTGGCGAATGTCATGCTGGAGCTGGATCATGGACGGTTGTTCCGATATGAGGCGAATTACAGCCGTTTTCTGGAGCTGAAGGCAGAACGCGAGGAGCGCGAGGCTGCTTCCGAGCAAAAGCGTCAGAATTTGCTGCGGAGCGAGCTTGCCTGGATTCGCAGAGGTGCCAAGGCCCGTACGACCAAGCAGAAGGCGAGAATTGAGCGCTTTGAGAAACTCAAGGATCAGGAAATGGTGCACAGCTCTGGTGAGCTTGACGTCTCAGTCGCTTCCACCCGCTTGGGACGCAAAATTCTGGAGATCGAAGGTCTCCGGAAGAAGATCGACGACAAAACGTTAATTCAGGACCTTTCCTACATCGCAGTTCCCGAAGATCGAATTGGCATCGTAGGCCCCAACGGCAGCGGCAAATCCACGCTGCTCAATCTGATTGCCGGGCTGATTCAGCCAGATGGCGGGGAAGTCGTGCTGGGACCGACGGTCAAGCTCGGTTATTTCACGCAGGAGCATCAGGAGATGGATGGTAGTCAGCGCGTGATTGAGTATATCAAGGATGAAGCAGAGGTTATCCGCACGGCGGACGGCTCGGCGATTACCGCGGCCCAGATGCTGGAGCGGTTCCTGTTCCCGCCCGCGCTGCAGTGGACGCCGATTGCGAAGCTGTCCGGAGGCGAGAAGCGACGGTTGTATCTGCTTCGGGTGCTGATGAGCGCACCGAATGTGCTGCTGCTGGATGAACCGACGAATGATTTGGACATCCAGACATTGTCCGTCTTGGAGCAATATTTGGATGAGTTCCCGGGCGTCTGTATCGTGGTATCCCATGATCGCTTTTTCCTGGATCGAACGGTGGACAAGATTGTGGCGTTTGAGGGCGATGGTCAGATTCGTGTCCATGTCGGCTCTTACAGCGAATATGCGGAATGGATGCAGCGCCATGGTGGTGAAGCTGCCGCGAGTAAAACGGAAGCATCCAGTTCCAAGTCTGCTTCGGGGAGCAATGATGGCACGGATAGCGATTCAGCTAAAGAAGCACCGCGAGAGCGCTTGAAATTCAGTTACAAAGAACAGCGGGAGTATGAGCAGATTGACGGCCTAATTGAAGCAGCAGAGAGCAAGCTAGCATCCATTCAATCGGAGATGGAGACCGCCGGCAGCGATGCAGCCAGGCTTCAGGAGCTGATGAAGGCTCAAGAGGAAACGGAACGTGAGCTGGAGCATCTGATGGAACGCTGGACCTATTTGAACGAGCTCGCGGAGAAGATTGAACAGAGCAAGAAATCGTAATGATTTTAAGCGATCCATATCAATAACAAAGGGGCGTCCCCAGGCATAATGCCTTGGCGGGACGCCCCTTTGTTAGATTAAGGTTTCAGCGAAGCGGAAACCTTGTGAGATTCGTAAGAACAACATTCTCTAAACGTGGACGCTCCTCTATGAAAGTCCGTAAATAGACGTTGTTTATGAATGATTTACCTGACGTAGGCTGCCAGCAGCTTAACGGTGTTAAGAACGGCTTGTTTATGCGTTCTTTCCATGGCATGGGATGCATGAACGCCGGGACCGATCAGCGCGGCCTTGATGTTGCTGCCTGCGGAAAGCGCCGCAGAGGCGTCAGAGCCGTAATGAGGGTAGACATCCACCGCATAAGCAATGCCTTCGCTCTCGGCCAGCTGGATCAAACGGCTGGTCATGTCATAGTCATAGGGACCGGATGAATCCTTCGCGCAGATGGATACATCGGTTTCCTTGCAGCTCAGGTCATCGCCGATGCAGCCCATATCAACCGCAATCATTTCATTGATGTCGGCAGGAATGTAGGCTGCGCCATGTCCCACTTCTTCATAGTTCGAGATGAGAAGCTTCACATTGTGTTTAGGTTTCCAGTTATCCCGCTTCATGCTTTCGAGCAAGCCGAAGAGGGCGGCAACGCTGGCTTTGTCATCCAGATGGCGCGATTTGATGTACCCGCTTGGTGTAATGACCGGACGAGCATCAAAGGAAACAAAATCGCCAACCCCAATGCCGAGTTTCTTCACATCATCGGCTGACTCCACCAACTCGTCGATCCGGACCTCCATATGGGCTTCCTGGCGCTTGAAATCACGAGCATCGCTGTACACGTGAACGGAAGGATGCGTGGACAGGATGGTGCCTGTATATTTCTTGCCGCTGCGCGTGTGGATGATACAGTATTCATTCTCAATGCTGTTCATCATGTATCCGCCAACGGAGGTAAGCCGGAGCGTGCCCTCTGATTTCACGGCACGAACCATCGCGCCAAGCGTGTCCACATGGGCGCTCAGTCCAACTGTACGGCTGCCGTCTTGTCCAGGAACGGACAGGATGGCACCGCCTTTTTCATTCCATTCCAGCGAGACATTCAGCGAAGCGGCTTCCTGTTCGATCCGCTTCATAATGTCTTGGGTATATCCGGTAGGGCTCGGTGTATCGAGCAGTTCTTTTAGCAGGTCCAGCACATAAGTTTCATTCGGTTGTATCGACACGAATTGTTAAGCCTCCTTGTTTCAAACGAACAGCCCTCCCTATTCAGCAGCGGGGGCGTCCTTCTCTTCTTTCTTGCTTTCCTCTTCGGCAGCTTGTACTTCAGGGGTGTATCCCGTTACTTCACGGATATGTATAAGTTGCTCCGCTAACGAACGGATTTCCTTCTGCATTTGATATTGACGGTAAATGCCGAACGTGCCGACAATCAGTCCCCCGATCAGTGAGCACCCGATAATCAGCAGAATCAGCGGTACATTGACTGTGCCGAATAACAGATTCACTTCGACCGGATTGACGTTGATGACGGCGAATACAGCCGTAATCAGGGCAAACAATAAGGCTGCGATTAGCGACCATTGAATTTTCATGGGGAACACCTCCTTCCTCCAAACAGTATAAAATCCCTTGCCTGTAAAGGGCAAGGGATTTTATTCCACTGGTCAATTTAAGAATCGCTCATCCTGCTATAGAGGCTGTTTATTTCGTCAATTGCTCCATTTGGCTGATGATGTCTTCAAACACGCTCATCGCCTCACGAATCGGCTCTGGTGAGGACATATCCACGCCGGCCTTCTTGAGAATGTTAATGGAGTAATCGCTGCCGCCGCTCTTCAGGAAGCCGAGGTAGCGGTCAACGGCAGGCTGGCCTTCTTCAAGGATTTGCTTGGAGAAGCTGGTCGCAGCCGAGAAGCCAGTGGCGTATTTGTACACATAGAAGCTGTTGTAGAAATGAGGAATCCGTGCCCATTCCATGCCGATCTCCTTATCCACCTGCATGCCCTTGCCGTGATATTTCACGTTCAGCTCATAGTAGATGTCGGATAGGTCTTGAGGAGTCAGGGATTCGCCGCTCTCCGCGCGTTCGTGCACAATCTTCTCGAACTCGGCAAACATCGTTTGACGGAATACCGTGGTCCGGAATTGATCGGCATAGTAGGTGAGCAGATACATTTTTTGCTTCGGATCTTTGGCGTTTTTCAGCAAGTAATCCATCAACAACGCTTCGTTCGTAGTGGATGCCACTTCAGCCAGGAAGATGGTGTACTGGGCATCACGGTATTTCAGGGCGTTGTCGGAATAGTAAGAGTGAAGCGCATGACCCATCTCATGAGCAAGGGTAAACATGCTGTTCAGGTTATCTTTATGATTCAGCAGCACATAAGGATGGGTGCCGTAAGCCCCCCAGCTGTATGCGCCGGTCCGTTTGTTCTCATTCTCATATACATCGATCCAGCCGTTGTCATATCCGGCTTGCAGGCTGCTGAGATAATCTTCACCAAGCGGCGTGAGGCCTTCCTTGGTCATTTGTTTTGCTTCTTCGTAAGTGATGTCCCACTTGTACTCTTCTACGAGCGGTGCGAACAAATCGTACATGTGAAGCTCATCCACGCCCAGCAGCTTCTTGCGGAGCTCCATGTACCGGTGGAGGAGCGGCAGGCTCTCGTGAATGGTGTCGATCAGGTTGGTGTAGACTTCCTTCGGAATGTTATCGCCATAGAGCGCCATTTCCAGAACCGAAGGGTACTTGCGTACGCGGGAATAGAACATATTTTTGTTTACATTGGCATTCAGCGTAGCCGCAATCGTGTTTTTCTGCTTGCCATAGGTTTCGTATACGGCTTTGAAAGCACGCTCGCGAACTTCGCGGTTCGGGCTCTCCAAGAATTGAATATAGTTGCCGTGCGTGAGCTCGACTTCCTTGCCGTCCTCGTTTTTGATTTTCGGGAATTTCATATCCGCATTGTTAAGCATGCCGAAAATGGTCTGCGGCGCAGAGGAGAGGTTGCCGACCTGAGCCAGCAGCGCTTCTTCGGTCTTGGACAGAACATGCGCTTTCTCCCGTTTCATCTCGGACAGCGTAAATTTGAATTCCTTGAGGGAAGGGTCTTCAATGAGTTTGTCAAGCTCCGCTTCGGACAAGGACAGAATTTCCGGCGTGATGAAAGAGAGGGCTTCTCCGGCTTCGACATTCAATTTTTTGGCTTTGGCAGATAGCGCCTGATATGTAGGGTTTGCTGTATCCTCATCATGATGCATATGAGCATAAACATATAAACGTTCGGCATGATATGAGATTTCGTCTTCAAGCTCGAAGCATTCCTTGATGGAAGCCGCGTTGGTTAACTTGCCTTGATAATCGGCTGTGCGTTTCAGAAGATTCTTCAGCTCCGCAAAGCTCGCATCCCATGCCTTCTGGTCAGCGAATAAATCTTCAAGCTTCCATTGATGCTCTTTAGGGACATCAGCGCGTTTTAACAATTGTTCCATGGAAATCCTCCTTGAATGATATGTATTAGTTGGAGTCCGGGTTCCTTCAGATAAGACTTCGTTGCGGGTAGTTAGAGCGATCAGGCAGATTGCAATTGTCATGCTGAGCACCTTGGCGCCTCTCATGGCATAATACCTCCTCGAATTGAAGCATCCGAGCGATAGTATGCCGCGTACCCGCCAATTTCATCCTATAAATTTACGAGGAACCTGGATTCAAGAAACTGTATACAATAAGGTAAAAGGCAAACAAGATGAAGGCGACGGCAATCAGGGCCATCCCCTTCCTCAGTCTTGGCGGTATCTTATCCCGGTACATGATCATGACGGCACCGAGACTGAACGCGAGAATAATGAAGATGACAATATTTGTATAATCCATGCTCTACACCTGCTTAAAAGCAGCCATCATTTCTCTCCACTCATCTTCCCGGCCTTCAAAATCTGCTTTGGGGAAACGGTTTTGAGCCCAGTGCATCAAGGCTGGCCGACTCATAAAGGTATGGGTCTCTTCGCCCCACTGGTCAGAAATTTCGCGTAGAACGATGTACCGGCCCTGAACTTCAACCGTCATCATGTTCCACTTGTCTTTTTTGTATATTTCATGTTTTTTGATCATATGCATTCTCCGTTTGCTACTTAGGCTTTTGGGTAAATGATAACGCACTCGTGGGCGTAAAAGCAAATAATCTTCTGTTAAATAGTGGTTCAAAAAAAGCCCCTTAGGGCGAATTGACGGATTGCATTGTCAGAAAACATGGGATATAATATGGATATTCGCCATAGATGGCGGTATTTTTAGGAGGTTGTTCATTTGAAAGGTACAGTTAAATGGTTTAACGCAGAAAAAGGTTACGGCTTCATTTCCGTTGAAGGTGGCGAGGATGTATTCGTACACTTCTCCGCAATTCAAGAAGAAGGCTTCAAGAGTTTGGAAGAAGGTCAAGCGGTTGAGTTCGACATCACTGAAGGTAACCGTGGTCCTCAAGCAGCCAACGTAACAAAACTGTAAGTTAGCTCCCAATACGGAGATCTTATAGAATTACCAAGGCATGAAGCACAGTTCTCGGTTTAGAGAACTGTGCTTTTTTGTATTCTGATGGGTCAAGCCAGTGTCATTAGAAAGCAAAGGCAAGTACGGATGATTTTTGGTCCGTACTTGCCTTTATTGTTTTGGAGCAAGCGAGGGATATCCAAGCGGATCCTCTAAGCGCTGATTCCGCCGACATTCATATCCTCCGGCTTGGCAAAGAGGTGCCGGTAAAGAAACCCGAGACCAGCGATTAAGGCCAGGAGGGCTGCAAGCTGGTAGAAGGCCGGTCTTCCTGCCGCTTCGAACAGCAAACCGCCGAAGGCTCCGCTGAGAAGTCCTGAAACGCTTGACCAGAAGATAATGAATAGAGCCATGCCGGTCGCGCGGTACTGCCAAGGAATGATCCTTGTAATATAACGCACGGCGGTTACATAGAACACGCCGAAAGTAATGCTGTGAAGCGACTGAACCGCGAGCACGGACAACGGATCAGCTGCCAGGGCCATGAGCAGGAAACGGAGCGCAAACATTAGGCTTGCAAAGGTCAGCAGCGGCAGCTCCTTTATCTTGTCGCCATACTTGCTCAGCAGGAAGAAAATTGGGATCTCGCTGCCAGCCGAGACCATTAAGGACCAGCCGATGAGTCCTTCGCCCGCACCGAGCTCGGATAAGGTAAGCGTAAGAAAGGCTTCATTCATACGGTGGGCGATGGCAAGGCAGAACGTGCAGCCGAAGAACCACAATATTTCTTTGGAACGCAATATTTTGAGGAGGGCTCCCAGCTCAACAGGCTCTGACTTGACAGCAACTCCGTCGCGGAGAAGAAACGAGCAGAGCAGTGTGAACACGCCGATTCCAATGCCGATCGCCAGTGTGGCCGATGCGCCTGCAGCACCGATGGCATATCCAATGGCAAGCGCGAAGAACGCATAGCCGAGTGAGCCGAATACGCGAATGACCGTAAAGCTGCGTCCGTACCTCTGTGCCGTTTGGATGGCCATCGTATCCGCCAGGGGATAGACCGGATAGTAGAAAAAATAAAACAGACTGATCGTGAACAATACAACGCCGAAGCTTGCAACCTGCCACAACACAAGCATCGTGACGAGCTGTCCGATAATCAGAATGTTCATAATACGTTTGATAGTCTGGTATTTGTCGCTGGTGTAACTCCAAATCATATTGGAGAACATGGATATAAGCGGACCGATGGCATACAGATAACCGATCTGCGCGCTGCTGAAGCCGATTTCTTTGAAATATAGCGGGAAATAGGAAATGACGAGGGCTGTCGTGCCAAAAATAGTAAACATAAAGGCGCGCAGCCAATTCTGATCCGGTCTGGGCGTAGCGGGAAGTTTCATGCTGGGGATCTCCGTTCTTTTCATGAGCCCGTATAGATAACGCTATTTATGAGGTTCATGGTCTGTTATTCAGCTCCGACTAGTATATAACATATCGCATAATGGAGATAGATGGATTATAGAACGCGTCCAACTACCGTACGCCGTCAATGATTTGTGTTATTTGTGCAAAATGAACGATCATATTATAATAGGTTTGATTTGGATAGGTATAAAAAGACAACCATGTGGAGGCAGAGTTCATTGAATAATCAAGAGCTAAGCCGCAAAGTTCCGCGCAGTCCGGTTGGGCTGATGAGCCGGGTGTATAAATTCATACTTCCGGAAGTGCGGATCGAATTGGAGAAGTGGCGCCGGGAGGCTGAGCAAATTCCGGATGAGGAGCTACGAAAGCAGGCACTGGCCAGTATAGATAACAAAAGATTTCACTGCCAGGGCGGAGCGGTGTATGCCGCAGCCAATCTGCCGGAGAAGCATATTCTCATTCCATTGATTGTAGCTTACCAGACAATTAGCGATTATCTCGATAATTTATGTGACCGTAGTACTTCGCTGGATCCAGCGGATTTCAGACAGCTCCATCAGTCGATGTTGGATGCCGTTACGCCTGAGACTGAGCCGGCCGATTATTACGCTCTCCGGACCGAAAGGGAGGATGGAGGTTACCTTCTCCGTCTTGTGCAGAAATGCCGGGATTGCATCGGTCAATTATCAGGATATGAAGCGGCAAAGCCCTACATAAGGGATTTGGCTGGGCTGTATACCGATTTGCAGGTACACAAGCACATCCATCCGGATAAGAGAGAAGCGGCATTGCTTGAATGGTGGTCCCAGCATGCTCATCGGACACCGCATCTGCGGTGGAACGAGTTTGCGGCTGCAACGGGATCAACCTTGGGTGTGTTCATGCTATTCTTGGCTGCAACTGATCCGTTTCTGGATGACGAGGATGCATCGTCCATTCATGCGTCTTATTTTCCGAATGTATGCAGTCTCCACATTATGCTGGATTATCTTATTGATCAAGACGAAGACAGGCTGGGTGGCGATCTGAACTTTTGTAATTATTACGAAGATGCCGATACGATGCTGAACCGTATAGCTTCCATAGTTGAGTGGGCCCGGAAGGATGTCAGAACAATTCCCTCGACCCCTTTTCATCGTATGATCATTGAGGGGTTACTGGCGTTATATTTATCCGATCCAAAAGTCAGCGAGCAGCAGCTGGTTCGCTCCGTATCCAAACGTTTGATGAAGAAGAGTCCGATGACCCGGATCTTTTTCTACGTCAACAGCCGATGGATTCGTAAGCATAAAGCATGAGTGACATTGAAGGAGGAAACGAAACATGGCAGAGGTTAAAAAAATTGCAGTTCTTACAAGTGGTGGCGATTCCCAAGGGATGAACGCAGCGCTTCGCGCCGTTGTACGCAGCGGTATGTATTATGGTCTTGAAGTATATGGGATTCAGCGCGGTTACCAAGGACTTCTCGAGAACGATATTATTAAAATGGATCTTCGCAGCGTAGGGGATATCATCCAGCGTGGAGGCACAATCCTTCGTTCCGCCCGCTGTGAAGAATTCAAGACGGCGGAAGGGCAGCAGAAGGGTGCCGACATTCTGAATCAGCATGGCATCGACGGACTGGTCGTTATCGGAGGAGACGGCTCTTACCATGGGGCGAACAAGCTCAGTAAACTCGGAATCAAAACGATGGGCCTTCCAGGAACGATTGATAACGATATTTCATTTACCGATTATACGATCGGCTTTGATACAGCCGTTAGCGTCGTTGTAGACGCCGTTAATAAACTGCGCGACACAATGTCTTCCCATGCTCGCTCGTCCGTTGTAGAGGTTATGGGACGCCACTGCGGCGACATTGCGCTCCATGCAGGTCTTGCATCAGGCGCAGAGACCATTCTGGTGCCGGAAGTAGAGTATAACCTTGATGAAGTGGCAACCCGCTTGCGCGAGAATTTTGCAAAAGGCAAACGTCACAGTATCATCATCGTAGCGGAAGGTGTTGGACGCGGCGAGGACATCGTATGTGATCTTAAAGAGTGCCATGCCTCAATCGATGCACGAGTAACGGTGCTTGGACATATCCAGCGCGGTGGAGCTCCGACTCCGTTTGACCGCAACCTGGCCAGCCGTCTTGGCGATTTTGCGGTTCGCAGTCTGATTGACGGCCAATCCGATAAAGGATGCGGCATCATCAAGGGCGAACTGGTCCTCACGGATATTGACAAGGTCGTTAACACGAAGAAAGAATTTAACCGTGAGCTTTACGATTTGGCATTGCGATTGTCCCAATAAATTAGGCTGCTGCCTAATTTTTGATGATAAGCAAAAAGACCGTCTCTCATTGCAGAACGCATTCTGCATGGAGGCGGTCTTTTTTAAGAAGGTACGTCGATAGACGTTTAGGATACGGATCGAGATGAAGCATCAACCTGTCGTGTGTACTTGCGTTGAACTTTGACCAGACGCATAAGCATCAGGACAGCGCCGACGGCAAGGCCTGTGATTAATCCGATCCAGTAGCCGAAGGCTTCCCAATCGGTGTAGTTGGCGAGCACATATCCTACAGGCAGGCCAATGACCCAGAAAGACAGAAAAGCGAGCATGAAAGCGACATTCACGTCTTTATAGCCTCGCAGCGCCCCTTGAGTCGGTGTGGCGATCGCGTCCGAGATCTGGAAGAAAATCGCGAACAGCAGGAACTGCTGGATCAGCGCCACGACTGCAGGCTCGTTAGAATATAATCCGGCGACCTGTCTGCCGGCCATAAATAGGATGACCGCCGTGATCAGCGATAGGATAACGGCTGTGCTAATGCCAAGTTTAGCGTACTTCCAGGCATCCTTCATGCGTCCAGAGCCGGCCTCGAAGCCAACCAGGATCGTCAGACTCATGCATATGCTTAATGGAAGCATATACAGTGTCGTAGCGAAATTCAGGGCCGCTTGGTGTGCGGCAATGGTCGCCGTATCAAAGCTGCTCATAAGCAGCGTCACCGCTGCGAAGACGGCGGTCTCGAGGAAGATGGAGAACCCGATCGGCACGCCGATGTTTAACAGGCTTTTCCATGCGCTCAAGGAAACACCTTGAAGCTGCCTGAAGATGCTGAATGAAGAGAAGGGCTGATTTTTATGGATGATTACGATCGCGATGATGAGAACGGTCCAGTATGTAATCGCTGAAGCGATGCCGGCACCTACGCCTCCCATTCTTGGAAAGCCCCAGAATCCATAAATGAAGAGAGCGTTCAAGCCTACGTTTACCGGCAGGGTAATCAGCGTGATCACCATGGAAATTTTAGTTTGCCCAAGGGCATCGATAAAGCTGCGGAGCACGGTATATGCGAACAGCGGGATGATGCCAATCGATATGGCGGCGAGAAACTGGGAAGCAATCCGCCGAACTTCCGGCTCCAGGCTCATGGCTCCGAGAATGCCCGGTACAACGGCATACCCGATCGCAAGTACGACGATGGCGAGTAAGATGGACAGCCAGAGCGCCTGGTTCACTTGGTAAGCGACTTTATTTTCCTGTCGCCCGCCAACGAGCTGCGAAACGATGGGGGTTATCCCCATTAGAATTCCGCTAAGGCCGGTTTGGACCGGGATCCAAATGCTTGTAGCGATTGCTACGCCTGCCAAGTCGGCCGAGCTGAATTTTCCGGACATGTTGGTGTCAAAAAAAGTAATGGCCGATAAGGCTAGCTGCGTAATCAGAATGGGGATCAGAATAATCGCGAATTGCTTCAGCTTTCCCCGTGTTGTTGTGGTCGGTTGCATGTGCGTTTGTGCCTTTCTTATTGTAGTTTTTATGACGCTGTCCCCATATTGTAGGGTCCTGCTATGGCTGGGAACAATAACTGGCTTATTGAGCGGCGAGCCAGAACTCAACCAGCGTTTGAATTGGAGTACGTCAATTTCAAAGATTGGGGGGTGAAACCAGCCCTATCCATCATCATAGCATCTGCTGTCAAGAGAGTTCACCGAACGGTTTGAACGCAGAAAGGGCCGGCCCTGTTGTTGGCCGACCCTTTGCGACTGATAATTGAATTATTTATGAGTGACGCCTTCCGTATAACGGTTGGAAGCATTCCAGAGTAAATACTCATCGACGTTTGTATCTTTGAGGGCGCGAATCTGCTCCTCGATTTCCTTTTTGCCGTACTTGGCATAATTTCCGCTTCCGAGCCAACTCGCAGTAAAGTCCTGAATCCAAGGCCGAATGATCGGTTTTTGATCCCCCAGCTCATCCAGCTTTTTGTGGGTAGCTTCCATGGAGCCTTTGATGGTCTGGTAAGGAGCCTTATCCGGTACAGGAGAGCCGAACCAGCCTGCCGTGTAATGGCTAGGGTATACCATCGGACTGATGATGTCGACGTTCTTGGAGATTTTCACGAAGTCTTGGCCGATCCCTTCTGCCGCGGGTACCGAAGCAGCATACCCGAAGATGTCAACGGATACGCGTATGCCGAGCGGTGCTAGTTCTTCCCGGGCATATTGTACAAAGTCGGATACCACGTCCACGCGCGATTGATCCGTCTTGGTATATTTTAGGGAATCGGCGCGTTTCTCGAAGCCCTCCGGAAAACGGACATAATCAAACTGGATTTCCTTGAATCCAAGTTTTGCAGCTTCCTTGGCGATTTCGATGTTGTAATCCCAAACCTCTTTACTGTACGGGTTCACGAAGCTGTCGCCCCCGCCATTGGTCCAGACGCTGCCGTCTCCTTTACGGAAGGAAAGCTCCGGGTTTTTCTTGGCAAGAATCGTGTCCTTGAACACGACAATTCTGGCGATCGGATAAATATCGTGTTTCTCCAGCCGCTTCATCAATTGCTTGATGTCTTTGATAAAAGGCTGAGATTTACCGAGTTCCTTCAGCTTCGGATTCTCGGTTTTGTACGTTATGTATCCTTCATCGTCCTTGATGTCAATGACCATGGCATTGAGATCGGTCTTGTCCATAAGATCTACGAGTTGATTCATTCTGGAGCCGCCTGCGCTATAAGCCGTTACATAAATGCCCTTGACTTTAGGCGCTTCAATCTGCGGATCGATCTCTGTTGTGTTTGATTTGATGCCGCTGTGGCCCTGACCTTGGTTGTTGTTTTGGTGCATGCCCTGAATCATAGCGGTATTTAATGAAGCCTGAAGTTTGGCGGTAAGGCTGTTATCTTGCGGACTGGAACCGCCGAAGCCCGCGGACGCTAAGATGAATAAAGCCAAGATGATATTCATAATTACTCTCTCCCTTGTGTACATTCACATCATGATTATAAAGGAACGGATGCCTTCAAAAAGAACAGGATTGTTACAATCGACAATAAATTGGAAACGGGGGTGAGCGTACCTAGTTCATTAAACGGGTCAAGGGCGTTTTAAACGCTAAATATCGACATTTCTCGGCGCTGGCCGTGAACAACTTGTGAACATGGGGAGTGACAAGCATCGGAAATAATGAGCATAAGAAGGTGATAGCGTTTACTTACAGCTTTATCTGCATGGTGGGGAAAGACGTGCTTATAGAATTTACATTTCTCCATAAAAAAATGCCGTTATTCACCGGTGAATTTTACCGGTGAATAACGGCACTTGTCGTGCGATATTCACGTGTTGCATTAAAATTAATGAAGCGGCGTTTGATTCTGATGCTCGCAAATGCTGAACTGAATGATTTCAAGAGCATCCTCCTGCTCCAGAATACTCAGCCCGTCCCTTAGAACGATCATGGAATTTAGTTCCTTCTGTCTAAAGAACGGTATCATTTCCGGGAACCACTTCATGACGATTTGTGACAATTTTACCGTTTCCATTTCCATAAAAATCACCCTTTCCTTCCAAATTGGTTAGGCAGGACGTTCTTTTGTAAAACGGAAAAACAATTAAAATTGGGCCAAAGCGATGCCCGGGAAACAGATCTCATGAATATTGTAGGAACCGCGCACAAATATTATACCACATATTTACCAACCCCTCACAGGTGGTAAATATTTAGTTCTTGCGGAATTGACCCATGACAGCCGTGGTTTCCACGATATTAACAAAGGCCAGGGGGTCTGTTTCTGTAATAATTTGTTTTAGCTCAGCCAGCTCATATCGCGTCGTGACGGTCATAAGCATATCCTTTTCTTTATGACTGAAGGCTCCCTCGGTTTTGATCTTGGTTATGCCGCGGGGGCGCTTGAGCAGTTTCTCCAGCAGGGCTTCCGTCTGGTTCGTGACAATAAAGACGGTAACCTTGATATGACTGACATGGAGCATATCCACCATTTTTCCGGCAACATAGATGGAAGCCATCGAGGCGAGGGCCAGATTCCAGTCGTCTTCCAAATAAGCAACCGCCATAATGACGATGGCGTTCAGCGTCACGAGTACACTTCCAACGGGGAAGTCCCGATATTTCGTAACGAGGGAGCCGATGATATCAAAGCCCCCGGTAGAACCGCCAACCCGAAAGGAGAGGCCGGTGCCGAATCCGACAAGCACGCCGCCGAAAACGGAGGAGAGCAGCATCTCGGTTGCAACCGGAGTAACTGGAATGAGCTCAAGGAACAGGGTAGTAACGATAACCGAGATCACGCTGAGACCAACGAATCTTTTGCCAAGCTTGAACCAACCGGTTATAAGAATCGGGATATTAAGCACAAAATACATGATGCTGATATTTAGCGGCGTGAAATAGCCGATAATCAGAGCCACGCCGGAAACGCCACCGCTAAGCAGATGATGGGGAATCAGAAATAAATTAAATCCGCCGGCGATAATGATGCCGCCGAATACGATCGCGAAATAGGTCCATAGACGCTTCAACATAGGAATCACCTCCCGGTTATTATGACTTCTTTAAGCTTGCTGGTATTCCAGAAATGTTTTGTGATATAATGTATTGGATATTCTTGAGTAGTCCGTTACATTGATAACTTTGCAAGCTTATCAGGATGATTATACATTATCCAGTCAACATACTGGTGATAAGAGAAATATACCGGTTCACCTCGTGCAGAAAATCCTGCTGGCCGGGAAAGCCTATAAACGTTACCGCTACTTAAGAATACAGAGAAGAAAGTGGAAGTCCACAGATAGAAGGAGTATGAACCTATTGAAAAATTTCGCAGATTTTGGCTTGGAGCCGCGCGTGCTGCAAGCAATTACTGAACTTGGCTTTGAGGAAGCCACACCGATCCAATCCCAATCGATTCCGATTGCTCTTACCGGCAAGGATATGATTGGACAAGCACAGACGGGTACGGGTAAGACAGCAGCATTCGGCCTTCCTCTTATTCACAAGATCGCCAAGGAAGAGGAGCGTATCGTCGCTCTCATTATGACACCAACCCGTGAACTTGCCATCCAGGTTGCTGAAGAAATCGGTAAACTGTCCCGTTTTAAAGGAATCCGTTCCTTGGCTATTTATGGTGGACAAGATATCGGGCGTCAGATTCGCGCTTTGAAAAAGAAGCCTCAAATTATTATCGGCACACCAGGTCGACTACTTGACCACATCAACAGAAAAACCATCCGACTTGATGATGTCCAAACCGTTGTATTGGATGAAGCGGATGAAATGCTGGACATGGGCTTTATGGAAGACATCCAGTCGATCCTTAAGCTTGTTCCTGAAGAGCGTCAAACCTTGCTGTTCTCCGCAACTATGCCGGCTAACATTCAGAAGCTGGCATCCCAGTTCCTTAAAGAACCTGAGCATGTATCCGTTATTCCTAAGCACGTTAGTGCACCTCTGATCGATCAAGCATATATCGAAGTTCCTGAGCGTCAAAAATTCGAAGCCTTGAGCCGCCTTCTGGATATGGAGTCACCTGAGCTTGCGATTGTCTTCGGACGTACCAAGCGCCGTGTTGACGAATTGGCAGAAGCATTGCAAAAACGTGGATACTCGGCAGATGGCCTTCATGGTGACCTGTCCCAGCACCAACGGGATACCGTTATGCGTAAATTCCGTGACGGAAGCATCGATGTCCTCGTGGCAACCGATGTGGCAGCACGCGGTCTCGACGTATCGGGCGTTACCCATGTTGTAAACTTTGACTTGCCGCAAGATCCGGAAAGTTATGTACACCGTATCGGACGTACAGGCCGCGCTGGTAAGGAAGGTACGGCTTGGTCCTTCGTGACGCCGCGTGAAATGGATCATCTGTATTTCATCGAGCGTGTGACTCGTCACCGAATTCCACGCAAGCCGTTGCCAACGATTGCCGAAGCGATTGAAGGCAAACAACGTATCATCGCTGAGCGTGTGCTTGAAATCATTGACCAAGGTGAATTGACCGAATACAAAGGTCTCGCGATTCAATTGCTGGAGCAGTACGATTCCGTACAGTTGCTGGCAGCTGCAATGAAAATCCTGACAGGCGACAAGAAGGAAGCATCCGATATTCATCTTACGCCTGAAGATCCGATCCGTGCAAAACGCCGGAAGCCGGACATTCGCAATGGCCGTAAGCCAAGCGGTGGCTATGGTGGCCGCAGCAGCGGCGGTGGATATCGCCGTGATGGCGGAAGCGGCAGCGGTAGCGGTGGTAACCGTGGCGGCTACTCCAAAGGCGGATACAATCGTGATGGCGGCGGCAGCAGTTATGGCAACCGCGATGGCGGTGGCTACAACCGTGACCGCAACAATAGCGGTGACCGTAAACCGCGTTCCTACAGCGGCGGCGAACGTCGTCCTAACCGGAGCGGAGACGAATAGTATTTACGGTTAACTTTATCTGACTGAAGTAACCGAGCACAAAAGACGAAGCAGTTGCCCACGCTAAGTGAAGCCCGCTTCGTCTTTTGTTTATGTTTAAAGGGGATGCACCCTGGGTGCATCCCCTTTAAACTTGCAGTTTTAGATCAATAACAGCTGATCTGTTTCACTGAATGGTTCAGGGAGTCATTAGATATAGAATGTGCTGAGAATAATTACAAGGAGAATGAACAGAACCAAGACAATACCGACATTTGATCCGTAGCCGTACCCGCCGCCACCTTCACAAGACATACATAATCCCTCCTCTTTTAATTTGGAAATTCAAGCTTGTTGAACGGATTACGAGATATCGTATGGAAAAACGATGGCGCTGGATTGGACATTCACCCAGGTGCGTATAAATTAGGCTCTGGCAATGCATGTACAAAATAAGGTATATTAATAGATACATGCATGATTTGAGTGAGGAGGAAACGGATTTGGAAATGAAAGGAGCCATGGGTGGCTTATACAAGCTCACCGAGTGGATTACCCGTATTGCTTTTTCGAACATCTTGTGGGTTATTTGTACATCGCCTTTCCTGTTTATTGTTCTAACTAAATTCCTGATGGCCGTTCAGACACCGGATGCGCATAATGAGCAGCTGCTGTCCAACTGGGTTCTCGGAATATTATCACCGTTTGTTCTGTTTCCGGCTACGGCGGCTTTATTTACCGTTGTACGTAAGTGGGTCATGGGCAATCCGGATGTGTCCGTATTCAAAACGTTCTTTAAGGGTTATAAGGAAAATTACAAGCAGAGCATGATCGGCGGCATTTTTTATACGCTGCTGTTCGTGATTATGTATGTGGATTACACGGTTTATATGACGCAGCTTGATGGTTTCCAGCTTGTCGGCATTGTGATGCTCGTGCTGCTTATCGTGCTGTTTGTTTCCCTGTTTAATTTCTTCTCCATGACTGTCCATTATGAGATGAAAACGATGCAGCTGTTGAAAAATGCCGTACTGCTGACATTGATTCGCCCGTTCCGGGTATTTTCGACGTTGATCGGAAGCGCTGTCTTGGCATATATCGGCACGCAGATGCCGGTGCTGTTCGTGTTCTTCCTGTTCTGCCTGATGGCATTGTTTGCGTTCTTTAACTTCTATGCTACCTTTACCAAAATGCAGGAACAGCAGGAGAAGATGAAGAAAGCCGAGGAAGAGGAGTCTGAAACCGAACAAGCTCTTCTGGAAAGCATGGATGCTGCCCAAAAGGGAGATAATGGATCGAAACCTTAATATGCGAGGTTTACTTTTCCGGCAAAACCCCCTATAATAAGACTACATCCTGCGATGTTCGTTTCGGTTTTCCGTTGTTTTGAACCAATGACGATGTCTAGGGAGATCTATACGTAATCGTGGCTGAAATGCCCTGTCTATATGACAAGGGGAATTCATAAGCGGTTCTGCGGTCACCCACCTGCTAATGCAGGTTCGAAGACAATGTTTACCGGACGGCATAGGCGGGTTTCGTTAAACCAATGAATGGGCACCTCTTTCATTTCGAATTTGAAGTGAAAGAGGTGCCTTTTTGCTATATATAAAGGTTTGCTGAAAGCATAAACAATGTTAAACTAGAGTATGGATGGAACGGTCATTTATAAAGGAGGAACGGTCTTTGTCATTAAAACGAGTTCTAATTGGTATCGTGCGCAGCTATGACGGCACAAGCGACCGTGCTAAAGATCCCAAGCTGAAGACGCGTTATTACAATCTTTCAAAAGAAAAGTGTTTTGAAGAGGTTTCCTCGACACTAAAAAAAATTCCGGGTTACAAAGTTCTGCATGAGGTTAAATCCGTGGGAGAAATTACGCTCGAGAAAAGAACCTCGTTTGGACGTACACTGGACATTACCGTATCCGTGCTTGGCATCAGTCCGGTTCGCAGCGCAGTTGATATGTATTCGGCGTCCCGCGGTTCTCTAGGGGATCTGGGAGCGAACTACCGGGTTATCTTGAACCTGTACGCTGTTCTGGATAAGAAACTGAGCAAGTATAAAGTGGATGCTTAGTAGAATAAGAAAAAGCGGGAGAGCTGCTCTCCCGCTTTTTAAAAGTGTGCAGTGTATGTAGCCTTTGGCGTGTTACCGCAAAGATTTTACTGCATCGATCGCGGCTTCGTAATTCGGGTGCTCCGTCATCTCACCAAGGTATTCTACATAGGTGATGGTATCGTTAGTATCCACGACGAAGATCGAACGCATGTCGAGCTGGAATTCCTTGATGAGCACGCCATACGCTTCACCGAAAGAACGCGATTTATAGTCGGACAGCGTAATGACCCGGTCAACGCCTGCAGCTCCGCACCAGCGAGCTTGGGCGAACGGAAGGTCGGCACTGATCGTAAGGATCACCACATCATCGCCTAGACCGGCGGCTTCTTCATTGAAACGGCGAGTCTGTGCGTCGCATACCCCGGTGTCGAGGGAAGGAACGACACTGATTAGCTTGATTTTACCGGCATAATCCTTAAGAGATGCGTCTTCGAGCAGGTTTTTGCTCACTGTAAAATCCGGCGCGGCATCACCAGCCTTGAGCTGTGGTCCGATGAGTGTAATAGGATTGCCTTTGAAAGTGGCAGCTCCTGAACGTTCTTGAGCCATGAGAAATCTCCTCCTTGGATATCAAAGTTTGGTGATCAGGTTCATGGTACATTATAATCTTTTTAAAAAGGGAATGTCCACTAAGGGGCATCCCTGGCCTGATTTAGGATGAGGAGGATGCTATGATATTCGTACGTTATGAAAATTGGAAAAGTTATTTGCGTTATTATCCCGTTACATCGCTGCTGCTCGTGATCAACCTGGTGATGTTTGCGATCACTTCCTTTGACGGCGGTTCCAGAAATCCGGTTACGCTGCTGAAATATGGAGCTTTATCGGATTTGCCGCAATTCGTTGACCAAACATGGAGATACTTTACGGCGATGTTCCTGCATAATGGATTTGATCATTTATTATTCAACAGCTTCGCACTGCTGGTATTTGTTCCCCCGCTGGAGAGAATCATGGGGAGCTGGAAGTTTGCCATTCTGTATCTGCTCAGCGGTGTTCTCGGTAATGTAATCGGTTTGGCTTATTATGAGCGCATGGAGAGTTATACCTTCCTTGTAGGCGCATCAGGAGCCATTTACGGAGCTTATGGCGCTTATCTGTACATCGCCCTGTTCCAGCGACATGTCATTGATGAGTCGTCCCGCAAGACGCTGTTCACCCTGCTTATTTTGGGGATTCTGTTCTCGTTTACCCCAGGGGTCAGCCTTGTAGCACATGTCGGCGGATTGGTAGGCGGATTTTTCCTCTACGGTCTCATGATTCGATTATTTAAACGTCGAACATAATCGGACCTTAGAGGGGTCTGTTATAATAGAATTGGATGATTTGATAAAGTCTTCAAGTCTTCTAGGGAATAAGAATGGAGCGATAAAAGGCGTGGAATTACGACAGTTGCAATACTTTGTAAAGGTTGCGCAAAAGGAACACGTTACCCAAGCGGCAGAAGAACTTCATGTGGCTCAGTCAGCCGTCAGCCGTCAAATACATCAGTTGGAAGAAGAGCTTGGTGTTAATTTGTTCATGCAAAAAGGCCGGAATCTGCAGTTAACCCCGGTAGGTCAGCTTTTTTGCAAACGGGTGGAGAGCATTATGAAGGACTTGGACCGTGCGGTCGTCGAGATACATGAATTTCTGGACCCGGAGCAGGGGGAGATCCGCATCGGATTCCCGCACAGCCTGGGCATCCATTTGATTCCGTCCATTGTGGCTGAATTCCGGAAGAAATACCCGAACGTGAAGTTCCGGTTCAAGCAGGGGATGTTCCCGACTTTGATCCGGGACGTGGTTGGGGCTGAAGTGGATTTGGCATTTGTGTCGCCGTTTCCGGATCGTCATGATCAAGTGGATGGAGATATCGTCTTGACAGAGGAGTTGTTTGCGATCCTGCCGCCGAATCACCCGCTTGCGGGGGAGCAGTCCATCAAGCTGGAGCAGTTGAAAGAGGAGCGCTTTGTGCTGTTCAGCAAAGGCTACTCCTTGCGTCCGATTGTGTGGCATGCCTGCCTGGAAGCCGGGTTCACGCCGAAAATTGCTTTTGAAGGCGAGGAAACGGATACGATCCGCGGGCTGGTTGCAGCCGGTATGGGGGTCAGTTTGCTTCCTGAAATGGCGCTATTCCAGACGAATCCGCTGCAGCCGGCACGCGTCCGGATCTCGGAGCCGAAGGTAACGCGTTCCATCGGTCTGATTCACCGCGCGGACGAGAAGCTGCCACCGGTTGCGCAAGCCTTCCGTGCGTTTCTGCTTCAATATTTTGGTATTGATCCGTCACCGAAAAAGGAAGGGAAAGCGGATTCCACAACAACTCCCTAACCTGGCTTCATTCATCAAGAATAACCTAATACAAAAAGAGGGCTTTCCTTCTCCGCCAAACCATGGTAGAGAGGAAAGCCCTTTGTTGTTACGCTTTATTAAACTATTCCCGGTTGCTTGTAAAGATCATGATATAACGGATCAGCTCAAGCAGAGAGATCAAGGCGGCAGCGACATAGGTCAGAGCTGCGGCGTTCAATACTTTAGCGACTCCGCGCTCTTCGTCATTGGCGATATAGCCTTCTTGAACCATCAGCTGACGGGCACGATTACTTGCGTTAAACTCGACCGGCAGGGTGACAAGCTGGAAGGCAACGGCGCAAGAGAAGAAGAGAATGCCGAGACCGACCAGATTCATGGCTTGGAACAAGAATCCCGCAATCAAGAGAAACGGAGCGATACCCGATGCGAAATTTACGACAGGGAACATCTTGTGCCGGGCGACAAGCATCGGATAGTGTTCCGCATGCTGGATCGCATGGCCGACCTCGTGACAAGCAACAGAGACAGCCGAGATGGAACGTTCATAATAAACGGGCTCGGACAAACGCACAACGCGCTTAGTCGGATCATAGTGGTCGGAGAGTGTGCCTGGCACCGGTTCAATCGGAACATCGTGGAGACCGCTCGCATCCAGCATGTGCCGGGCAGCATCGTATCCGGTCATGCCGGTGCTGTTCTCAACCTTGGCCCATTTATTAAATGTGCCTTTGACCCGGAACTGAGCCCAGAGCGAGAATATAAAAGCGATAATAATGAGAATAAACATCCAGTCAGAATACATATATCATACCCCCATACAAAGTTGTCGTTTGGTTCTTCACCATTACATCGAAGTGAACTGGTTCAACAAAATTTGAATCGACTCGATACAGGCAGCTCCTTTAGGAAGGATGTTAGCAAGTACTTCCCGGGCTTGACTTGGTTTTAATTCACGCAGAAGCGGGTTGAGTTCCTTCACATCCCGTTCCAGCTGTCTCATCTGTATTTCGAGCTTGGTTAGCTTCTCCGTCATTTCGGAATCATCGGGTACCGACTTCCAGCGATCCAGTCTCTCCTTAATCTCATCGAGAGTATATTTCTCTTGCTTTAACTGATTAATACGTTCGAGAGTGCTTAAGGTTTCAGAACTGTACAACCGGTAATTTTTTAACGTCCGTTTCTCAGGGGAGATTAAACCCAGCTTCGTATAATAGTCAATGGTTCTTTCGCTGATTCCAGCAACCTTGGCCAGCTCACCGATCCGGAAAAGGTTTCCTCTCGTGATCCCCATCATTCATCACCTCACAAGCTTTCATTGAATTGGACATTAATGAATGCATTTATATTTTCATTTTAATAGAAATATGATACATGATCATGAACCATACAGTCAAACGTCATAGTTGTGACAAAAAAACATGGATGTTTAGTCGTCTTTTTTAACTCTACATAATGTTAGACGATTTGCACTGAATGCACTTAATGTTAGATTATATTACACAAATGGTGTTTATCATGAAAAAAATCGTTGCAGATATTCATTCACCCCCCTATAATGACAATATGAATTCAAGTTGATGTTATATTAGTTGACATTAAGGGGAGTGTAAAACATGAACAAAAGATGGCTAGGTTTAATTGCGGGAGCAATCGCATTGCTTGCATTCCCGGCGAGCGCGTTCGCCGCTGATGGAGGAGCCACAAATGTTGAATTAACGGCTGGTTTGAACTCCGTGTTCGTATTCTTGGCAGCATTGCTCGTATTCTTCATGCAAGCAGGGTTCGCACTGCTGGAAGCCGGATCGGTTCGTATGAAGAATGCAGGCCACGTTGCCGGTAAAACATTCCTGACCTTCGGCATTTCGATCGTGGCCTTCTGGGCGCTAGGATTTGGCCTGGCATTCGGTAACGGGAACAGCTTTTTCGGATTTGAAGGTTTTTTCTTAAGCGGTGACAATGCATCAGGCTCATTTGATTCCTTGTCCGCTTACGATGTGCCAACGACCATTATGTTTCTGTTCCATTTATCCTTTGCAGCCGTCTCCTTGGCTATCGCTTGCGGCGGTATGGCCGAACGTGCGAAGCTTAGCGTTTATATCGTGTTCGGATTGCTGTTCACCATCGTGATTTACCCGATTGTTGCTCACTGGGTGTGGGGCGGCGGCTGGCTTGGGGCTCTGGGTATGCAGGACTTTGCCGGATCGACGGTCGTTCACTTGACAGGTGCTACAGCGGCGCTGGTGGCTACCGTTCTTCTGAAACCCCGACTTGGCAAATATAATAAGGACGGGAAGCCTAACAGCATCCCAGGTCACAACCAGGTATTATCGGTACTCGGCGTGTTCATCATCTGGATTGGTTGGTTCGGATTTAATCCGGGGAGCACCATCTCCGCACTCACGGACGGCTTCTTCGGGTTCGTGGCTTTAAATACGAATATCGCAGCAGCGGCAGGTGCGCTTGCAGCGTTGCTGATCTCTTGGGCGGTTCTGGGCAAAGCGGATATACCCAGCATGCTGAACGGTATCCTCGCTGCATTTGTTGCCATCACAGGGGCTTGCGCATTCGTGGAACCTTGGGCGGCTGTTGTTATCGGTGCAGTAGCCGGTACGATTACCTTCTTTACGGCTCAGTGGTTTGACCGCAAAGGCATTGATGATCCTGTATATGCATTCTCCGTACATGGTATTGCCGGTATGTGGGGTGCCGTATCCACCGGTTTGTTCGCAGCACCGAGACTTGTTGAAATTACAGGCGTAGGCAAAGAAGGTTTGTTCTACGGCGGGGGCTTCGGTCAGCTTGGCGTTCAGCTTCTGGGTCTGATCGGAACGTTTGCATTCGTTCTCGTGATCTCTTTCATCATTCTGTATATCATGAAAGTCACGATGGGTATTCGCGTAACGGAGGAAGAAGAATTGATGGGCCTTGATATCAGTGAACACGGAACTTACGGATATCCGGAGCAAATGAAACTTCTGGTGGAATCGGAAGGGAACTCCCCTGAGTTTCGTTCCGGAGGCAAAGCGTTACCTGGAAGCGACACCGCATTATAAATAATAAACTCGAAATGGTTAATGAATATGCAATAAGGAGGCCGCGGCATGAAACCTCTGAAATCCGTCAATCTGTTTCCGGTATTCTCGGAAATTCAGACAGCAGCAACAGCCCAGCAATTACGAGATGAACGGATCGCTTGTCAGAAACATCTGATCGAGATGCGTCATGACATGGAGCTGAGAGAGTGGATCGCATCCGTCAATACGATGCACGATCTGATTGGACAGCGTGCCGCGGCAATCTGTGAGCAGGACATGTGGGAGGCTGGCTTGGGCCGGCCTCCTGCGCGTTATGCGTTTGTTGCTTTTGGCAGCAGCGGAAGGCAGGAAGCTACGTTGTGGAGTGATCAGGACAATGGACTGATCATTGGCGATGAGCTGGAGGAGGATCAGCTCCCTTTTTTTCGGGAATTTGGCCTTCGGCTGGCGAATCTGCTGGAGGATGCAGGCTATCCCAAATGTTCGGGAAAGGTAATGTGTTCGGAACCATTATGGAGCAAAAAGCTTGGCGATTGGAAAAATCAGATTAGCGAGTGGTGTGAAGACCAGCAGTGGGAGCCGATTCGCAATTTCATCATCGCCTCGGATCTCCGTCATGTAGCAGGAGATGGCAAACTATCGGAGGAATGGGTTGACCATTTCCGAAGCTCTGTCGAGCTGCACCCGAGCATCGGCAATGCCGTGCTGCGAAACACGGTCAAGCATAAGGCAACGCTAAATGTCATGGGACGAATAGTGACGGAGCGGTTTGGTGAGCATGCCGGTGAATTTGACGTGAAGTATGGCGTCTATATTCCGCTTGTGAACAGCATTCGCACGATGGCGCTGCAAAGAGGCATCATCGAAACTTCAACGCAAAAGCGCATGGAGAAGGTGATGCTGCTTGAGGGCGGCAACCTCCTGCTGGAAAGCGTGCAGCGTGCTTTCTTGACGGCGCTTCGGCTGAGAAATAACACGCCCCATAGGCTGGAGAACGGGCTGATCATCAGCAGCGGGTATATCCCGCAGGAGCAGCTCAAGAACAAAACCATGCAGTACGAGCTTCGCGATACGCTTGGTGTGGTCAGACGGATACACCGGTCATTGCAGCGAGAGCACCGTTTTGCGGAGAGGAGGAACCCATGACTGAACCGGGACAATCGAACGGTGGGTTCTGGAGATCACTCCGCTTGGGTGACTTTAATTCCGCCATCGCCTCCATGCGCGGCGCGCAGACAGCGCAGCAGTTGGCCTTCATCCGATCCCAGATGAAGGATAACCGGAGGCCGGAGGTTCTGGGTACCCCGCTGGACGAGCTGGAAGTTGTCGTATTTGATCTGGAGTCGACGGGGTTCAATCACCAGCACGGTGATGAAATTTTGTCATTCGGTGCAATCAAGGTCATCGGCGAGCAAGTGATCGAGAACGAAACCTTTCATATGATCGTTAACAGCGGTGCTCCTGTTCCTCCATTCATTGCTGAGCTGACGGGAATTACGCAGCATATGGTTGATGCAGCCCCGCCTTTAATGGAGGGGCTGCATGATTTCATGGCTTTTATAGGAGGCAGGGTGCTTGTTGCCCATGCCGCTGCGCATGACCGTGGATTCCTGAACGCAGCCTTGTGGAAGACATCGAAGGTCCGATTAACCCATCGGCTCCTCGATACGATGATGCTCGCACAGAGATTATATCCTGAGCAGAAGGACTACAGTCTGGATGAGCTGCTGCGGAGCAGCGGCATCCCGGTGGAGGGCCGGCATCATGCTCTGTCCGACGCGCGCATGACTGCCCGGTTGTGGGCGGATTATATGAAAGAAATTCAAGCGCGCGGCCATGCAACCACGCTGGGAGATTTGTATGTCTATCTAAGCGAGGCATAACCTCTTGAACATAATGGATGCAGCAATAGCTTATTACCCTATTTGATCTGGCAAGGAATCGGGGCTAGGGAATAGGACTCCGCTGCCGGACGAACCCAGGAATTTGACGGTAGATCGCTGTCTAATTCGGTGGGTTCTTTTCCCCGAATAATTTTGTAGGCATGAAGCTGCAATGGTCTCAAGCCGGGAGGGTTCGGAGCTGCAGGAGATCCGATGGCATACACCTGAAGCAATCCGCCGAAGGATGGAAGCTGCAGCAGATCCTCGCCGGACGGCTCAGGGGATGTGTGCGGGTGACTGTGAAACAAACCGACGATTCCTTTTTCAGTTAACACCAAGCGGGTCCATTGAACAGGGTCCAGATGAAAAGAATGCAGCGGAAACTCCGCTGTATTTTTTACGGGGATAAATTGCGTAACAGTTACCGATCGGCTTGTTGCACTAGAGTGCCCGATAAGGACGCCACAGGCTTCCTCTGGCAGACAATCATACGTATAGTCCGATAGATGCTGTTGTACTGCCGCGTGCAGCAGAAGCTGCTCCAGGGCCATGTCAGACGGGTTCATCTTTTTCCCTCCCGGGCTATAATTGAAATTGATCGCGTGTTTGAAAGATCAGGGTTTCAGGGTACAATAAGGACTATAACTAAGTTTAGCAAAGGAACCTATACCTATGAAACGAAATATCATCATTCTCGTCCTGCTTGTTGTTGCGGCAGGCGCTGTAATCTATAACCAAGCCGGCGACAACATTCAAGCCGTCTTCACGCAGGAGAAGCCGCTCCCGACGGAGACAGGCGCCAAGGCTGGACTGCTTGCCCCCACCTTCACCTTGAAGGGGATGGACGACAAGACCTATGCCGGCGGCGGAGCGCGCGATAAAGCAATGGTCGTCAATTTTTGGGCATCATGGTGTGAACCGTGCAAGCAAGAAGCCCCGGAGCTCGATAAGTTGGCGGCGGAATATGCAGATGAGCTGGAAATCTACGGCGTGAACGTGTCCAAGTATGACAATGAGAAGAAAGCCCGTCAATTCGTTAAGGATTTTGAACTCCGGTATCCGATCCTTCTCGATCCCAAAGGAGAAGTGTTCGAGGAGTTGTATAAAGGCCAGGTCTTCCCAACGAATGTGCTGATTGATCGAAACGGCGTGATCCAGGAAATCATTCTGGGCGCTCCGGATCCCAAGGATCTTCGCAAGAAGGTAACCAAGCTGTTGAATTAGTTGTGAAGCGAAAGGCGGCGGAAACACCAAAAAAGCGCGGCCACCATGTTCATGACATGGCGGATACGCGCTTTTTATATTTGGATACAGCCTTAGTGATTAACCAACCCTTGTCTAGTCGCGGACTCATGCACCTGTTCCGGTGAGATTTGGCCGAGCAGCGCATAGCGCATACTGTCCACCAGCGCTTCCCAGCTCGCCTCAATGACGTTGCTGGAGACCCCGACGGTGTTCCAGGAATTCTCAAAGTTCTTGGACTCGATCAGCACCCGTACTTTGGCTGCCGTCGCATCCTTGTCATCGAGCACCCGTACCTTATAGTCAGCGAGATGCATTTGCTTGAGTGTCGGGAAGTATTGGACCAGCGCTTTACGCAGCGCGTTGTCAAGCGCATTGACCGGACCGTTGCCTTCTGCCGCAGTGTAGATGCTCTCACCGGCAACGTTGACTTTAACGAAGGCTTCGGAGACAACCGGTTGCCCGGCTGATTTCTCTACCAGCATTTTGAAGGATTCGAAGGTAAACAGCTCCTTAAGCTCTCCGTTCGCTTCCCGAAGAAGCAGCTCCAGGGAGGCGTCCGCGCCTTCGAATTGATATCCTTCATGCTCAAGATCCTTGATTTTTCCGATAATATGCTTGGATTGTTCACTAGCCGGATCAAAGTCAAGACCCATGTCTTGCGCCTTCGATACGATGTTGCTCTGTCCTGCAAGCTCGGAAACAAGCACGCGCTGCTTGTTTCCGACTTTCTCCGGTTCGATATGCTCGTACGTTCTAGAATCGCGCAGGATCGCCGAAACATGGATGCCTCCCTTATGGGCAAAGGCAGCGTTACCCACATACGGCTGGTTAACCGGCATATTGACGTTGGCGATTTCACTGATATACCGTGCGGTATTTGTCAGCGTGCGTAGGTTATCGTCTCCGATGCACTCATAGCCCAGCTTCAACTGCAGATTCGGGATGATGGAGCACAGGTTGGCATTCCCGCAACGTTCCCCATAACCGTTCATCGTTCCCTGCACATGCTGGACACCAGCCTGTACGGCACTCAGGGTGTTGGCAACGGCAAGCTCGCAATCGTTGTGGGTGTGAATGCCGAGTGGAGCGCCGGGCAATGGACCCGCTAAAGATGTAACAATGTTCGAGATCTCGTGCGGGAGACTGCCGCCGTTCGTATCGCACATGACAAGCCAATCAGCGCCTGCCTCTCGTGCTTTGGACAATACGGCAACAGCATATTCGGGATTGTTCTTATAGCCGTCAAAAAAGTGCTCGGCATCAAAAATCACTTCGAGGCCTTTTTGCTTCAGGAAAGCGATGGAATCATAGATCATCGCCAGATTCTCTTCGAGTGTCGTCTGAAGCGCGGTATGGACGTGGAAATCCCATGACTTCCCGACCAAAGTGGCCGCAGAAACGCCGGATTCCAAAATCCGAAGCAGATTGGCATCCTGGTCGGCGATGGAGCCTTTGCGGCGAGTGCTGCCAAACGCGGTTACTTTTGAGGTTAAGCCGAGATCCTGGACTCTTTTGAAAAATTCGATGTCCTTGCTGTTGCTTCCCGGGATACCGCCTTCAATATAATGAACACCAAGAGCATCGAGTTTCTTGGCGATTTTGACCTTGTCGTCCGCCGACAAGCTGATTCCTTCGCCTTGGGTTCCGTCGCGAAGTGTCGTATCAAAGATGGAAATGGACTTAGACATGATGTCCTCCTTTGGGTGTCCGGGATTGGACCGCATTGTTTATAATTTTGTATTATAACATTTCTTTGCGGGAAAGTAACAGAGTAAAACAAACTTTTCCGGTAGGGGCCCATCCTTGACCATCGTCGGGCGCGAGCGTTATGCTGAAGGCGTTAGAACAGTCTTCGTAATTCTTCATGGAATGACATGAAGACACTTCATTGACTGAAGAAGATATAATGGAATGGAGTTTATGACATGATTCAATATTCTAATGATCAGGTGACGATTTTCCAAAGTGCATTATTTCAGACCACTTCAACGGTCATCCAGTTGGATGAGAGCATCATAATCATCGATCCGAACTGGCTGCCGCACGAAATCGAGGAGATTCGAGAACATGTTAACGCGGTTCGGGGAAACCGGGAATGTTATCTCATCTTCACGCATGGGGACTACGACCACATTATCGGATATAAAGCTTTCCCGGACGCCAAGACGATTGGGAGTGCCGGACTCAGAGATGACCCGAAAAAAGAAGATAAACTGAAATCAATTCGTGATTTTGACGCTTCCCACTATATTACTCGCGATTATCCCATAGAATTCCCGGTACTTGATATCGTTATCGAGAAAGATGGACAACAGCTCGCAATGGGCTCCACAACGCTTACATTCTATAGAGCACCGGGACATACGGCCGACGGCTTGTTTACCGTGATTGATTCTGTGGGAGTATTTGCAGCCGGTGACTACTTATCCGATTTTGAGCTCCCATTTATCTTCCAAAGTGCGAGGGACTATGAAGGAACGATTCGCCAAGCTGCAAGGATTCTTAGGGAGCATCCGGTTACATTGCTTATCCCTGGGCATGGCCGGCATACGACAAGCCGAACCGAGATGAATCGAAGAGTGGAGGCAGCCCGGAGTTATCTGGAGCGACTGCGTCAGGCTGTTATAGAGGGCGATGATACGGCCCTTGACCAGCTGCGACAGGAGCATGGGTTTGTCTCTGAATTCACGGGAAAGTGCCATAAGGAAAACGTGAGAATCATTCAAAATGAACTTCAAGATGAGGGCGGCAACAAGACTTAAGTAGAACCGTTCCGAAGAAAGGAAGAAAGAAGGAAATCTGCGTGGGACATATCGACAATTATTATCCGGCCAGCGGCCGCGTTATACTTCATGTGGATATGAATGCTTTTTACTGTTCTGTACACGAAGCGGAGGAGCCGGAACTTTACCGGGGCAAGCCCACGGCTGTCGCGGGCAGCATCGAGCTGCGAAAAGGCGTCATCGTCACCTGCTCCTATGCGGCACGGTCACTCGGGATCCGCACAGGAATGAACGTGAGACAGGCGCTGCGGATCTACCCTGACCTGATGATCATCCAGCCGGATTTTCATCTGTACCGCAAGTATTCCAATGCATTTATGAATATAGCATATGCCTATACGCCGCTGTTGGAGGCGACTTCGATTGACGAATGTTACCTGGATATAACGGGATCGAAGCAGTTCGGAACCCCCCTGGATATCGCCCGGGAGATCCAGGAGCGCATTCGCGAGGAGTTGTCGCTGCCTTGCTCCGTCGGCATTGCTCCGAATAAATTGCTGGCCAAGATGGCCTCGGACATGAAAAAGCCCAACGGGCTATCCGTGCTGCGGATACGGGATGTCCCGCAGGTACTCTGGAACAGACCCTGCGCAGAGCTGTTTGGCATCGGGAGTAAAACAGCCGACAAGCTGCGTAAGTTGAACATTCAGACGATCGGACAGTTGGCCGCTGCCGATGAAGGCCTGCTGACCTCGACTTTTGGCGTAATGGGGTCATGGATGAAAAGGGCAGCCAGCGGCATCGACCATGCTCCTGTCGTTGCGGAGCGGGAACAGAGCAAATCGATCGGACACACGACCACGCTCCCGCAGGATGTTACTTCGGCGGAGGAGGCGCGAAGGGTGTTGCTGAATCTGAGCGATCAGGTAGCGCGCCGGCTCCGCAGGCAGGGTCTTATGACCAGCGGCATACAGATCACGCTGCGTACACCGGATATGAAGACCATCACCCGGTCGAGGCATCTGGCCATTCCGACGGAAAATACCGAGGATATCTACCGGGAAGCGTGCGAGCTGTATCACCGGCACTGGAAGCAGGACAAGCCGCTTCGTCTGCTTGGCGTAACGCTGCAGCAGCTTATCGCGAAGGAGGAATCCGCCATTCAGCTGGATTTGTTCGATTACGAGAAACAGCCAAAGAAAGAATCGCTGACCCGGGTCATGGACGAGCTGCGCAATAAATTCGGCGAGAGTGCGGTGCTGACCGCCGGCATGCTGGGAGATGACCCATCGTCCTTAATCCGCAATCATAAGCGGAGAGGTACATCTTTACAGATGGATTTTGTAAGGGATCTGGGGAACGATAATAAAAATGCCGTTCAGCCGCCCGCGAAGGACCCGGACCGCGATTAGCCTTTTTTTTGATAGCTGAAGCTCCTTCATTTCCTTTGAAAATAACAAATTATTGTCGGAAAATGTTAGGAAATATATTTGTATTCCTAAAAAAATTGTATTAATATATGTAGATGGTGGCGGGAGACCGTCAGCTTATACTATGTTTATAGAGATGTTTATAGATATACAGGAGGAAGAGAGACTATGGCGAAGTTTACTTGGGTAGATAAAGATACCTGCATTGCTTGCGGCGCATGCGGAGCAACGGCACCCGATATTTACGATTACGACGACGAAGGCCTGGCAGAAGTTATTTTTGACGGAGACAACAACCGCGGGGTAACTGAAATTCCGGAAGATATGCATGATGATATGCTGGATGCCTGCGATGGCTGCCCAACAGATTCAATTCGGATTGCAGACGAGCCGTTTAACGCAGAATAACCAATACCGCTTTAAGCCCTGATATTCCATCTTGAACTTATACCGACGCCCTCTGCCCGACAAAGGCAGGGGGCGTTTTTTCGTATCCGACGATTCATACATAATTGGAGCGTTTATTCCGATATACAGGATAATAGAGGCAAAAATGTCATAAAAGGAGGCTCCCGAATGAACAATTCGCTGTACCTCAAAAGGTATGTGGAGACGCATCCTGATAATAAAATGGCCTGGTACCTGCTGGGGAAGGAATATGAGCAGGCCGGCGAACAGGGCAAGGCAAATTACTGCTACAACAAGGCAGAAGGGGTCTATGAAGCCTTCGAGCTTAGTCAGGTCCCGTCCGATATATGGAAAAATTACGAACAGCGTTTATTGGAGATGGAGAGGGACAAGGACCGCAGGCGAAAAAGAACCCGGCGTTTGCTTGCTGCGCTGGTGTTATTGCTGCTGGTATTCCTTCCTCCAGCCCAGGCACCGGGCTCCGTTCCGGGGGATTTTGCATCAGATGTGTTTCCGCCGAATGAGCCGGTATCCGCCACGGCCGTTAACAAAGAGAAGCGGGATTCGCGTAAAGAACCGCTGTATACCGCCGTTGCTTCCGGTCAGGGGAAGGATTCCGCCGGAGCCCTGTCCTCATTGCTTCGGCATCCGCAGGCATTGCCGAATTGGTCGGTTGCGCTGGGGATGAAGCAATCGGGCAAGTGGCAGTTATGGAGCAAGGACATGGAACGTTTATACGGATTGCATCGGGATGCTAAAGGCGCCATTGCGATCCAGCCATATGAAGGAGCTGAATTGGAGTGTGATTGCAAGCCTGCGGACAGTTCGCAGCTAAAGCGGAGCGCGGGGCAATGGGCGGATCTGCAAGTCGAGACGGCCGTGCTGCAGGAAGCGGCCAACCAGTATAAGGCTCGGCATGGACGCCTGCCTAAAGGCTTGAACGAACTGACGCAGCCGTATCCGAATAATTGGCTGTCCGGCCGTTCGAAAGCAATGGAGGAGATGTTCGGAGCATTAATGAAGCATAAGTCCCAAGGAACTGGCGGCCCTAAGGACCAGCCGGGGCAGCAGCCTGGGAACGACCCGGAGGAGATTGGATATTGGGGGACTTCGCCGAACGGGGATCCTTTTTTTGAGCAGCCGCTTCAGGTCATCATTGACCGGAAACATCATCGGCTTGCCGTTGTCAGCGGCACCGTCATGCTGCGCAATTATGCGGTCGGGCTTGGAGGAGCGAAAACGCCGCTGGGTGATTTTCATATTAATGACAAGGTTGTTAATCCGAACGGGACCACGAAGGGCCCCTATGGGACGCGGGGAATGCAGCTGTCCGATACGCAATACGCGATACACGGTACGCTAGATGTGGACAGTATCGGAGCGAATGAATCTGAGGGCTGCATCCGTATGCTTAAAGAGGATATGGAGGAGCTGTTTGATCTGGTTCCGATGGGAACCGTCGTGACAATTCGGGAAGGGGTTCTGCCCGAGGACCTGTGGACGCCGAAAGAGCGTTTTAAGCTCAAGCTTGCCCAGGGGCAGACCAACCCCAACAAGATGTATCACTGGCTGGATTAAGGCTGGGCGATCACAATCAGAACGATAATCAGGATAATAAGAAGAGCGATGCCGGAGCTGATCCATAGTATGGCCTTCTTATTAACCTCTTCTTTTTTCTGCTGCAAGGTCGGAGGCTTACGTTTGGCTGACATGTCTTTCCCCTCTTTCTCTTCATGATCATGAAAATGATTTGTACAATCCTCCTTTATTGTAAGGGGTTTGTCCCGAAATTGCCATATCGCTTTCTCGTCAGGACGATCGCCCGGTTTATGCTGAAGAACTTTCTTTTTGAGGCAGAAACGGATAAACTGAAGGATAGAGAAATAACTGGATGAGAGGAAGAGTGGATGTGCTGTACCGCAACATAGGCAAACCTATATTTTTTAAACTCGATCCCGAGAAAGCTCACCACCTTGTGGTTGGCGGCCTTGGACGTGCCTCCGGCGTGGTCGGCGCAGACGCTGTCATGCGAGGGATGTACGGTGTTAGCGAAACACCGGATTTGGCGGTGGACCTGTTCGGGCTTCATTTCCCGACACCGGTCGGACTTGCCGCCGGGTTAGATAAAAATGCCCAGGCCGTCAAAGGTTTCTCTTCCATAGGCTTCGGATTTATGGAAGTAGGAACGGTGACCCCGAAGGGACAACCGGGCAACGAACAGCCGCGATTGTTCCGGCTTCCTCCGGATGAGGCACTCATCAACCGGATGGGTTTCAACAACGAAGGGGCCGAGGCGATGGCAAAAAGGCTGTCCGCACTCAAGGCACGCCGTATTCCGGTTGCCGTCAACATCGGAAAGAACAAGGCGACTCCGAACGAGAAAGCCAACGGTGATTACGAAGCTTGCATTCAAGCTTTATTTCCGTATGGCGACTTTTTTGTTGTCAACATCAGTTCCCCGAACACGCCGGACTTGCGCAGCCTTCAGCATGGGAGTGAATTATCATCCTTGCTGGAAGCCGTGAAGAACGAAATGTCCCGCCAAGCCAAGATCCATGGAGGCGAGAAGGCCGTCCTGGTGAAGATTGCGCCGGATGTGAGTGATGAGGAACTGGAATTCATGGTGGATACGATTAGTGCAAGCGGCGTTTCTGGCATTATCGCCACGAACACGACGCTTTCCCGGGATGGCCTGACGCACAGTAACGCCAAAGAAACCGGCGGCCTTAGCGGCAAACCGCTGCGTAACCGATCGACGGAGATCGTATCCCGGATTTACAAGCAGACCGGCGGTGCGCTTCCGATTATCGGCTCTGGCGGAATTTTTACGGCAAGTGATGCTTATGACAAAATACGCGCGGGCGCAAGCCTGGTGGAAATTTATACAGCACTTATCTATGAAGGGCCTGAGGTGAACCGCAAGCTTCATTCCGGTCTCCGGGAGCTGCTTGCACGGGATGGCTTCAGCCATATTTCCGAAGCCGTCGGGGCTAATCATCGGTAAAGGGTAAAGACAGGAGGCAAGGCGATGGACGTTAGAGACTGGGGGACATTTTTGCTTCCGTATGAGCAGACCGTTGAGGAATTGAAGGTTAAATTCAAGACGATGCGTTCCGAACTGAAAAAACGGGAGGAATACGCACCGATCGAATTCGTAACGGGTCGGGTCAAACGGATCTCGAGCATACTGGACAAGGCGAAACGCCTCGATGTGCCGATGGACGAGTTGGAAACCGGGATTGAGGATATCGCAGGCATTCGGATTATGTGTCAGTTCGTGGAGGATATCCGGCGGGTAGCCGAATATATCCGGGCACGGAAAGACCTGACCGTATTATACGAGAAGGACTACATTACCAATTTCAAAGAGAGCGGCTATCGGAGCTTTCATATGATTATCGAATATCCGGTGCAAACGGCTTTGGGGCAAAAGAAGGTGCTTGCCGAAATTCAGATCCGCACGCTGGCTATGAATTTCTGGGCTACGATTGAGCATTCCCTTAGCTACAAGTACCGGGAAAGCCTTCCGGATGACATTCGGGCACGGCTGAAGAAGGCCGGAGAAGCGGCGAATACGCTGGATACGGAAATGTCGAGCATCCGGGAGGATATATTGGAGGCGCAGCGGCAGTTCGAGGACGATTCCAATATTACGACACAGGTGCTGAACGCGATTCACAAGCTGTATTTCTTCCATCTGGTCAATGAGGCAATTGCTTTTCAGAGCCGGTTTAACGCGATATTTCAGGATCATGACATGGATGCGATGAAGGTGCTTCTGGATGAGGTGAAGGAGCTGCTGGCCGAAGCGAAGAAGAAAGTAAACGAGCATGAGCTATGAACCGCTGTATGTCGCTTACCTCGTTTACTTTAACCGTGATCGGGACTACTTCGAATGTCATGAAGTGTTAGAGGAACTGTGGCTCGCGCGGGATCGTGATCCAAGGTATAAGGGACTTCTGCAAGTGGCTGTCGGGCTTTTTCATTTCAGGAACAACAACGTAAGAGGAGCATTTAAAATGTTCACAAGCGCTGTATCCCGACTCGGGAGTTATCCCGGGGATGAACTGGGGATCTCGATGGGGAAGCTGGTAAGCGAAGTACGTGACTATGCCAAGCAGCTGGCGTCGTATGACGTTCGTCCATTTCCCTATAGGGATTTGACGATCGAAATTGGGGATACTGAGCTTAAGCAGGCAGTTCGGTTGGCATCGGAGCGCATCATGCCGAACATTCCGCAGCGGCGAAAGCCGGAGCGGGCACATTCCAAGTAACTTTAGGAACAAGTGAAAAAAGAGCTGCCCGTCTGTAGAGGGATCTACTTTTGGGCAGCTCTTTTTTATATGACCATTTAGGATTAAGATTCGGTACCTTTGTATTTATCATCGATGAACTGTTTGATTTCCTCGACGGATTTTCCTTCGTCATGAAGCCGTTTGGCATCCTGCAGCTCGGTCAGGCAGATGCCGCATTGAGCGCCATGGTCCGTCCATTTGACTTCGCCGTCCTTGTTCTCGGCAATGAAGCAGCGATGAAGGGAATCGTGATAGCCGTTCTCCTCGTCCATGCAGCCGCAATAACATTTGATTTCCTTTATGATGTCCTCTAATTCTCCGACCGTAGCATAGGTTGCTTGCGTATTGTCGGTATAGCTCGACAGGAACTTCGGCATAACTGTCATGCTGGCTGTTGTCTCATATCGTTCAGAATCGGCGCCGTGCTGATGCCCGGCAGCGGATTCTTTACCGCCGCATGCGGTCAGCAGCATGCCCGAAATGATAAAGGTAAAGAGGATGGCGCGAGTGCGGTTCATTTCGTCACGCTCCCTTTATATTTATCCAGGATTTGCTTGAAGTCATCGATGGAATAGCCTTCACTGGAACCTTCCGGTTTCAATCCGCCGACCATGCGTTCTTTCTCTACACCGTTCTCGAAGTAGACCAGCGTCGGGGTGAACTCAATGTTGTACTCTCTCCAGCCTTCCTGATACTCGCGAAGGTTGTACTGGTGCATGGTAATTCCAGCATCATCCGCCAAAGGCATCAGTTCCGGGGTCGTCGCACGGCAGTGCGGACAGTCGGATGCAAAGAAGTACACGAAGAAGTTCTCTTTGTTGTCAACCTTGCTCTTCAGCTGATCCGGCAAAATGATTTGCTGGTAGTTCGGATCATTAAGGAGTTCTTGCGTAGCCGGGTTCAGGCTGGAGACCTTCTTGCCCCCGTACAATTCGCTTGCTTCTCCTTGACCGTTCAAGAAAATGAGTGCAGCAATCAATAAGACGAAGACTCCGCCGAAGGCGTATAATGCGGTGTATTTATTCTTTTTTTTGCGGTTCATGGATCCACCCCCTAATGATTAATAATAAATAAGGACTTGTCCTTTTTAATGTAGTTTATTATACAATATTAAAAGTCGGAGCGGAACATGCGAATGTTTGCTTCAGCACGGTGAAAATATACTTTCAAACGATACGATACAGAACAGGTAGGTACCATGTATGGCATTACAACTGCCCTCGCCGTTTCTGGCGAAGATGAAATCGCTGCTTGGCGAAAACTATGACAATTTTATGAAGTCTTATGAACAAGCCCCGAATGCCGGCATTCGGGTGAATACGCTGAAGATCAGCAGAGAGGAATTCATGAAGTTGTCCCCCTTTGACCTTGCGCCCATCCCCTGGTGTTCCACCGGTTATTATACTCAGGCTGGAGATCGTCCCGGACGGCATCCTTACTATCATGCGGGGTTATATTATATTCAGGAACCAAGCGCGATGGCTCCGGTTGAACTGCTCGGCGTAACGCCGGGGGATCTGGTACTGGACCTGTGCGCGGCTCCCGGCGGCAAATCTACGCAGATTGCAGCAAAGCTGAGTGGGCAGGGGGTGTTGGTTAGCAATGATCTTCATCCGGACCGCACCAAAGCGCTTGCCAAAAACTTGGAGATGTACGGCGTGCGGAACGCCGTGGTGCTGAATGAGGATCCGGAGCGGATCGCGGGTGCTTTCCCCGGATTTTTCTCCAAAATATTGATCGATGCCCCCTGCTCCGGCGAAGGGATGTTCCGCAAAGACGAATCCATGCTGAAGTACTGGGAAGCGTCGTCTCCACTGAAGTTTGCGGAGATGCAGCGGGATATTTTGAAATCGGCAGCAGCCATGCTCCGTCCGGGAGGTCGGCTGGTGTATTCTACCTGTACCTTCTCTCCAGAGGAGAACGAAGGGATGATTGCGGAGTTTCTGAATGAGCATCCGGATTTTTGCGTGGTCCCGGTGGATCATTCGGAATTTTATTCTCCGGGTGAAACGGCCTGGATGTCGGGACAGGATAAGGTGAAGGACGATGTACTGAAGCAGCTTTCCGGGACCGCCAGACTGTGGCCGCATAAGGTCAGAGGCGAAGGACATTTCATGGCCGTGCTTCAGCGGGAGGGCGAGCTGGACATGCGTGAGGCTGAACGGGAACAAGCTCCATTATTCAAGCCTGGCGGCTTGGTCAACGAGTCGCTTGCTATATCCTCCCGGACAGAGCAATCCCGTGAACGTAAAGGTAAAACTGTTCTTCGGGAGGAGAGATCAGGTAAACCAGGGAAATACGGTAAAGGTGCAACGCGCCAGCAGGCATCCCGCCGGAGCGTTACGGATTCTCAATCGGGTTCGATTCATCTATTACAAGCCTTTATTCGCGAGCAGCTGGATATGGAGCTGACGGGATATCCCGTAATCTACGGGAACCATGTGTATGTATCGCCCCTGCCAGAAGAGCGGCTGAAGCAGCTCAAAGTGATTCGTCCCGGATGGTATATGGGACAGTTGAAGAATGAACGGTTTGTACCTGGACATCCCTTGGCTACAGCACTTCGAGCGGATGAGGCTGTTCGCTATGTCAGCCTGTCCTCCGAGGACGGGGAAGCGGTCCGGTATTTGAAAGGGGAAACCTTATCGATTCCGGAAGAGCGCGTGATCTGTCGATCGGGTGCTGAAGCGAAGGGTTATGTGTTAGTGTGTATAGACGGATACTCAGCCGGTTGGGGCAAATGGCAGGCAGGAATATTGAAAAATGAGTATCCGGCAGGGTGGAGGTGGACATCGATATGAGTGCTAAAGGCAGAACAACGCAAAGATTGGACAAGGTGTTATCCAATCTGGGATTCGGCTCGCGGGCCGAATTGAAGAAAAAAGCCAAACAAGGGAGCATCGTGGTCAACGGAACGGTGATGAAGGACTCTGGCAAACATGTTGATCCTTATACGGATATCATTGAGTTTGAGGGAGAGACCGTTCAATACCGGAAATTTGTGTATCTCATGCTGCACAAACCTCCGGGCGTTATTTCGGCGACCGAGGATCTTCGTGACCGTACGGTGCTGGATCTCCTGGATGAGGAATACCTGATCTTCGAGCCGTTTCCGGTGGGCCGATTAGATAAGGACACGGAAGGACTGCTGCTGCTTACAAATGACGGTAAATTGGCCCATGAGCTGCTGTCGCCCCGGAAGCATATCCCGAAAACCTATGAAGCGATAGTAGAGGGCAGGGTGGACGATGAGGATGTGCGGTTGTTTGCTGCGGGAATTACCTTAGATGACGGATACGTAACGTTGCCCGGAGAGCTGGTAATCCATTCCCATGAGGAACGAGGCGACGGGGCCCAGCTGTCCCGCATCTCGCTTACGATCCATGAAGGTAAATTTCATCAGGTCAAGCGGATGTTTGAGGCGGTAGGCAAAAAAGTCGTTTATCTCAAAAGAGTCAGCATGGGCGAACTTCGATTGGATGAAAAGCTCGAGATCGGGGCGTACCGGGAGCTGACCGAGCAAGAATTGTCTTTGATCGGAAGGGCATAATCACGATAGAGAAATAGAGACTAAAGGATGGATGGAGAATGGCATACAAATTGGTAGCACTTGATGTTGATGGAACGCTGTTGAATGATGATCATGAAATCACGGAGAAAACGAGGAACACCGTAATGGAAGCCGCAAAACAAGGGGTGGAAATTGTACTGTGCACAGGCAGAGGACCGCTGAATTCGATTCCTTTTATGAAAAGCATGGGTCTTGGCGGTTATGTCATCAGTCATAATGGTGCGGCAACGGTAGAAGTGGAGACCCAAAAAATTGTGCATCAGTTCGGCATGGACCCGCTTCAGCTTGAGCCTTTCATGAAATACTGCCGTGAGCACGGGGTGCATTTTGACGTGAATACCGCCTTTGAGATGTATGTGGACCAGGTGGAGGAGCTTGCCGGTCCGGTTCGTTCGATGTACGAGAACTATTTAATGCTGCCAAGCAACTTGCCGTCATGGGAGGAGCTGTCAGACCCGGTCGTCAAATTCACAACCTTTGGCGAATCCGCCGATATCGACCGCGTTTACGCAGATTGGAGCCAGTGGACCCTTCCTTTTAACATGCTGCGAAGCGGAGAATACTTCATCGATCTTATGGATAGTGAAGCATCCAAGGGAAGCGCGCTTCAGCAGCTGGCAGCAAGAAGAGGTTATGAGCCGGACGAGGTGCTGGCCATCGGCAATTACTTCAACGATATTACGATGCTGACCTATGCAGGGATGGGGATTGCGATGGATAACTCTCCGGTCGAGGTCAAGGCTGCAGCCAATGCGGTGACAACTTCGAATAATGAGGACGGCGTACACGAGGCATTGGTGAAATACTGTTTGTCGTAAATCGACTATTTTATAAAAGAGAACCCGCCACAGGACACTTGGGAAAGTGCCTAATGGCGGGTTTTTTGCGTAGTTTGAAACCTGTTAACAGGTTTCATTCAGAGCATGAGGACAAGCATTTCCTTCCAAATTTGGATTGACACGTTGCTAATGGCATGCTATTTTTATCAATGAAAATGATAATCATTATCAATTATTGAGGCTGATAAACATGCCTGCATAGCCTGTATCTCGTTTTATCGGAAAAAGGAGGCAACTCATGCGTACGGAAGAAGAGCTGAAAATAGATAGCCTATCGGATTCGGATCGTAGCGGGAGAACCAGTCTGGTTGAGATTAAGGAGTTTATCGATTGCCACTATGAAGAGGCGTTATCTATTGGCCAATTGGCCAGGATGGCTAATATTTGTCCTAAGTATTTTGTGGATTTATTTAAAAAGACATTCGGCCAAACCACGATCGACTACCTAACCCACGTTCGTATGAATCATGCCAAGCGTTATTTGGCCGAATCGGACGATCGGCTTCGAGACATTGCACAGCGAGTCGGTTACAAGGATGAGTTCTATTTCAGCCGTATTTTTAAAAAGAAGGTGGGCATGTCGCCGTCCGAATATGCCCGAAATTCAAGGCAGCTTATTGCGGCCTGCTCTTCCTCTATCATCGGGCAGCTGGTAGCGTTGAATGTCGTCCCTGCCGCTGCGCCTCTTGACGCGAAGTGGACCCCGTATTACTACAATGCCTATCACTCGGAGATCAAGTCGCGCCTAAAGCTGACGTCCCCTTATCCGGACAGCCGTTTCGAGGAGAATATCGAGCAGCTGTTCCGCGCAAAACCTGACGTTATTATCGGCATGGACCATCTCGGTCCAGAGGAAGTCACCAAGCTGGAGCATATTGCCCCTACCTTGATTGTTCCGTCCCATGCAGGGTGGAGGAAGCAGCTGGAGAGTATCGCAACGTTTTTGAATAAAGAAGAGCAGGCACAATTATGGATAGAACAGTACGAACGTCGAGTGCAGTACGCACGCTCACGAATGCGGCAAGTAATGGGAAGCGAGAGTATCGTTGCGCTGCGAATATATGGACAGAGCCTCTATGCATACGGTAACCGGGGACTTAAGGAAGTGCTATACCAGGATTTACAGCTCAAGGAAGCTTGCGGTCTGGATACCATGCGTAATCAACAGATCACGCTGGATGATTTGCAACGGATCAATCCGGACCGGATCCTGATCGCGGTATGCCCTGAAGCCACATCACGCCGCTATTGGCTTGCGCTTTTGCATTCTGCGAAATGGCATACACTCCGAGCTGTCGTTCGAAGCAGCGTCTACATGATCTCGTCCGATCCCTGGTTCGAATATTCCGCTCTTGCCGTGACGAGAATGCTGGACGAGGCATTGCTGCTGTTTACAGGAGATAGTCCAAATGGAGTTCTGGATAAAAGCCATGGTGAATCGTTTGTTACGTAATATATACTCGACTTAATTGAGAATCATTATCACAGGAGGAGATATATTGTGGCAGAACGTTTTAACCGTGGAAAGAGAAGTTGGAGGATCAAAATATCAGCATTGGCGTGCTGTGTTATCGTCATAGGCTTGTTGTCAGGCTGTGGGGACAAGGTGGATTCCGAAGCAGCGGGCGGCGAGCAGCAGGCAGCGAAGAAGGCAGCGGTTGAGACGTCCAGTAAGGTAGAGGGCAGCCAAACGTCGACGGAAGAAACAGGGACGAACAGTGAGGAGACGTCACCCAAGGAGGAGCGTACGGTAACGGATGAACTCGGGCATGAAGTGAAGATTCCGGCTGAGGTGAACAAAGTGTTTGCACCGAACATGGAGGATTCTTTGCTGAAGCTCGGCGTGAAGCCTGTTGCACAATGGGCCAACGGCAAGATGGGACACACCTATTTGCAGCAGGAGCTGGACGGCGTCCCCTTGATTGATTTTTCAGGAGGCTTACCTTCACCAGAAGCCCTGATGTCCTATGAACCAGATCTCATCGTGCTCCATACCGAAACCTATGCCGCAGACGGTACATATGAAAAATACGCCAAAATCGCGCCAACATACGTGTTCAAAAATGCTTCCGGTAATGTTGAGAAATCGCTGACCACCTTGGGGGATCTGCTTGGGAAAGCAACGGAGGCCGAGACCGCTCTGAAGGATTACGAGCAAAAAGCAAGCGAAGCGAAGGCTAAGCTGAGTTCCGTGGTGGGGGACAAGAACGTTGCCATCATTCGTTTTGCACCTAGAGGCGTCAGTTTGATGGGCGGAAATTATCTCTGCGGCTTTGTGCTCCATCAAGACCTGGGACTGGGCAAGTCCAAGCTGGTCGAGAACGAGAATGCAGCTAACATCTCGCTGGAGATACTGCCGCAGCTGGATGCAGATTATATTTTTGTCATTAACGCCTACGATCAGGGAACGGAACGCTTAAAGGAAATCACGGAAAGCCCGATCTGGAAGGGCATGCCGGCTGTCAAGAACGGGCAGGTGTATGAAGCGAATAACGAATACTGGCTGGGAAGCGGCCTTATTGCCTACGAGAAAATCGTGGATGATGTCGTTCGCTCCATCACGGGTCAGTAGGGAGGCACTGCATGAGCAATCATACGCCTTACGTTGATATGATGCGGCGCAGCGTGGAGCTGCCCCATGCGGAGCATTGGGTGATGCGCTCGAGGGTAGGGCAGCGCCGCTACCGAATCATTGCGGCACAGCCGATGGGACCGGCCCCGCCGTCTGGATATCCGGTCATCTATTTACTGGACGGCAACAGCGTGTTTCACACGATGGTCGAAACACTGCGCCTACAGTGCCATAGGCCAGACAAAACTGGGATATTGCCGGCGGTCGTAGTCGGTATCGGTTACGAGACGGAGGGGCAGTATGCCCCGAATCGGTTCTATGATTACACGCCCTACCCCAACATGAAGTTCAAAAACAAGCTGGATGGGGGTTCCGTACCGGAACAGGGAGGAGCGGCTGAGTTCCTGCAATTCATCGAGGAGGAACTGAAACCGCAGATCGAGAGCGAATTTAACATCGACCGCCGTCGTCAGACGATCTTCGGTCATTCTCTTGGCGGGCTGTTCACGCTCTATGCCATGTTCAGCAAACCGCAGGCATTCTCGTGTTATATCGCGGGCAGCCCATCTATTCACTGGAATCAGGAATATTTACATGAGCTGGAGCAGCACTTTGTCGAACGCATCAAGGAAGAGCCTTGCCATGTTCGGCTGCTGCTTGGTGCAGGAGAGCACGAGTGGTCCCATGTCACCGGCAATTGCATCAGCGCATCCGAGCTCGCCGAGCGTCTGACTGCTGTGTCTATGTATGGCATCTCAGCCGAATTCAAAGAGTTTGAGGACGAGGGACATCTTTCCGTGCTGCCTGTCCTCATCAGCAGAGCATTACGGCATGCACTTTATCCTCACGACTAAGGAGGTGATCGCCTTGGAGATTACAGGTATTAACGGGAAAGTAGCCCTCGTGACCGGTGCCGCCCAAGGGATAGGCGAAGCGGTGGCACGAGCCCTCGCCCGGGAAGGAGCTGTCGTCGCGGCTTGCGATCAGAAGGAGGCCGAGCTGATCAGCCTTACGACCGATCTATGCGGCTTAGGTGTACGGGCTGCGGCTTACAAGACGGATGTCAGCTGCAGTGCCGAGGTTGAAGCGATGATTGAGCGGATTGAGGAGGAACTCGGTCCGATCGAGATTCTCGTTAACGTTGCCGGAGTGCTGCGAATCGGGGGGGTTGAGTCGCTTGGCGACGAGGATTGGCAGGCGCATTTCAACGTCAACACCAACGGCGTATTCTACACGTCACGCTCGGTCATCCGACGGATGGCGAGCCGTAATTCTGGGGCTATCGTGACCGTGAGCTCGAATGCATCCAAAGTTCCACGGGCCCAGATGTCGGCTTATGCTGCTTCGAAGGCAGCGTCCACGATGTTCACGAAGTGTTTGGGGCTGGAATATGCCCGTCATCACATCCGCTGTAATGTGGTTTCCCCGGGTTCTACGGATACCGGGATGCAGCGTTTGCTCTGGAAGGATGATCAAGGCGCAGGGCCCATCATCGAGGGGGCGCTGGACTCTTACCGTGTCGGCATACCGCTTGGTCGAATCGCGCTCCCTTCCGATATTGCGGATGCCGTCATTTTTCTCGTATCCGATCGGGCCCGGCACATGACCATGCAGGATGTATGCGTGGATGGCGGCGCGACGTTGGGCTGCTGAGGATTCTCGTGTTTTATTCTTTTTGCAAATTCGATAAATGGTAGGCTCATAAGCAGAGAGGAGACTGAAATGTTACAGTATGATGCTCCAACCGCAGCCGAGGCTGTGCAACTTATGGAACAATACCGGGTCGGTTCGTCCTTCTTCTTCTCATCCCCGCGCAAGACGTTGTTAACGCATGGAGAGTATTCAAGACTTTTGATTCCCTCAGGGAACGATCATAGTTCACTGCCGGAACGCGTCTGGGAACTGCTGGACCTCGCCAAGCAAGCGGGACGGTCGGATGCCGTTGTTGTAGGCGCCATCCCTTTTGACATATTGAAGCCGGCGAACCTGTTTATTCCGCTTACGGCTCAGTGGTATAATTCCCTTCTATTCTCTACAGGCCAAGCCCCGGAAAGGCCCCGGATTTCCAGTTATAACGTGCTGTCCGTTCCTGAACCGGCGGCGTTCAAGGAAGGCGTGAACCGGTTGCTGGATCTGATTAGTCAAGAAACACTCCATAAAGCGGTGCTATCCCGAACACTGGAGATCACGCTTCCTCATGCATTGTCCATTCCTCATATATTGAATCACTTAGCTTATCATCACTCCCATGGCTATACGTTTGCCGTTCCGTTGGCACCCGAGTTACCCCACGCTTCCAGTCCGGATGCCGTTGCATCTACAAGGACTCTGTTTGGGGCAAGCCCAGAGCTGCTCGTAACGAAGAAGGGGCTTCGAATCAAGGGGAATCCTTTGGCCGGTTCCGCCGCGCGGAGTACCGACCCCGTTGAAGATAAGCGGCGGGCGACAGCCCTGCTGTCATCCGCTAAGGACCGATATGAGCATGCCCTGGTAATTGATGCTGTGGCGTCGGCTTTGCAGCCTTTTTGCAGCAAGTTGGAAGTTCCCGCCGAACCTACCCTCATCCACACGAATGCCATGTGGCATCTGTCTACCGAAATCAACGGCGTCCTGAAGGATGATTCCGTAACGTCGTTGGATCTTGCTCTGGCGATGCACCCGACACCGGCGATCTGCGGCACGCCAACCGATGCGGCCAGGGATGTCATACGAGCGATCGAACCGTTTGATCGCGGATTCTATTCGGGGGCCGTTGGTTGGTCGGATGCTAACGGAGACGGCGAGTGGGCCGTAACGATTCGCTGCGCGGAAACGGAAGGAACCTTACTGCGGGTGTTTGCGGGAGCCGGAATCGTATCAGGCTCCAATGCGGAAGCCGAGCTGGCCGAGACGTCAGCCAAATTCCGCACGATTCTTGCAACCATGGGCTTGAATGAGCAACAGACAACGCTTTTGGAGGAGGAATGAGGATGTTGGAATTGGAAGGTTGTAAGGCTGCTTGGCCGGAGGAGTTTGCAGCCCGTTATCGGGAGGAAGGATGCTGGCAGGGCGAAACGTTTGGAGCGCTGCTGCGGAAGCGTGCGGCAGCGCATGGGGAGCGGACTGCGATCGTGAGTGGCGATCAGCGTACAAGTTATGCTGAGCTGGACAACCGGGTGGACCGCCTAGCAGCGGGATTTCTTAAGCTCGGGATTAAAGCGCAGGAACGGGTTATCGTTCAGCTGCCGAATATCGCGCCATTTTTCGATACGATATTTGCGCTGTTCCGCATCGGGGCAATTCCTGTCTTCGCCCTGCCCGTCCACCGCCGGAGCGAAATCGTATATCTATGCGGATTCAGCGAAGCTGCCGCTTATATTATACCGGATCAGGATTCGGGATATGATTACCGGGACTTGGCAGCTCAAGTTCAAGCATCGGTTCCTTCGCTGCGCCATGTCATCGTTGCAGGCGACCCGGGCTCGGGTTCATTTCTATCCCTGGATGACCTGTATCTCGATGATTCGGGCAGTCCTTCAAGCGAATTAGACGAGGAAGGCCCCGATCCCGGCGATGTTGCGTTCCTGCAGCTGTCCGGCGGGACGACCGGACTGCCGAAGCTCATTCCGCGCACGCATGACGACTATATTTACAGCTTGCGCATGAGCGCCGAAATCTGCTCGCTGGATAAGGATAGCGTTTATTTGGCGGTACTGCCCGCTGCCCATAACTTTCCGCTTAGCTCGCCGGGCGTACTGGGGACGCTGTATGCGGGAGGGAGAGTTGTCCTTGCCCGGTCCGCGAGTCCGGAGGTGGCGTTTCCGCTGATCGCCTCCGAGGCCGTAACAATAACGGCGGTCGTCCCGCCTTTGGCCTTAATCTGGCTTGAGGCCGCACAATCCCGCTCGGATGATCTATCCCACCTTCAGGTGCTGCAGGTGGGCGGGGCCAAGTTCAGTGTAGAGGCAGCCAAGCGGGTAAAAACGGTGCTGGGATGTACGCTGCAGCAAGTATACGGGATGGCGGAAGGCTTGGTGAACTATACCAGGCTGGATGACCCAGAAGAGATAACGGTGCATACGCAGGGGCGTCCGATGTCCCCGTATGATGAAGTGCGGCTGGTCGATGAGGATGACGTGGAGGTGGCTCCCGGTGAAGTGGGGGAACTGCTGACACGGGGACCCTATACGATTCGCGGCTACTATAAAGCGGACAAGTTTAACGAAAAGGCTTTTACCACAGACGGCTTCTATCGAACGGGGGATCTGGCGAGCATGACGCCCTCAGGATACCTGGTGATCGAAGGCCGTTCCAAGGATCAGATTAACCGCGGGGGTGACAAAATCGCGGCCGAGGAGGTCGAGAATCATCTGCTTGCCCATCCGAGCGTGCACGATGCAGCCGTGGTCGCCATGCCGGACGAGTATCTGGGCGAGCGGACCTGTGCATTCGTTATCGTCCATGATGCTGCGGTTAGCGGCAATGAACTGAAGGCTTTTCTCAGAGATAGGGGGCTCGCTGCATACAAAATCCCGGATCGGGTGGAGTTTATGGATTCCTTCCCGCACACGGGTGTCGGTAAAGTAAGCAAAAAGAGTCTGCGCGAACTAGCGATACAAACATCATGACGCTCGGGTGAATATATCCAATTCATTTAGAAATGAGGAGATATGATGGCACTTCCTAAGATTTTACCTTATCCCATGCCTGGGGAGGCGGATCTGCCCAAGAATAAGGTGGCATGGACGGCAGATCACAACCGTGCCGTGCTGCTCATCCACGATATGCAGCAATATTTCATCGACGCGTTCACTCCGGATCAATCGCCTGTCGTTGAGCTGATCGCCCATATTCAGAACCTTCGCTCTTGTTGTGATGAGCTTGGCATTCCCGTGATCTATTCGGCACAACCTGGCGGACAAGCACCGGAGCAGCGTGGTCTGCTGCAGGATTTCTGGGGGTCCGGCATCAATGACGGTCCTTACCAGAAGAGATTCGTGGATGAGGTGGCGCCAACAGAGCGGGATCTGCTGTTAACCAAATGGAGATACAGCGCCTTTCAGAAAACCAATTTGCATGAAATGATGCGCGAGCAAGGCCGCGACCAGCTGATGATCTGCGGGATTTACGCCCATATCGGTTGTTTGCTGACCGCAACCGAAGCTTTTATGAAAGACATACAGCCATTCTTCATTGCGGATGCCCTTGCCGATTTTTCGGAAGAGAAGCATCGTCTGGCACTGACTTATGCAGCCGAACGCTGCGCTGTTACGCTGACCACGGAACGTTTGGTTGCTTCGTTAACCCAAGGGCAGCATACGGTCTCGGAGCATTCTGTAGCTCCAAGCGGAGAGGGGGAGAGTTCTGCGGACGCACTACCGCTGTTGACGCTGCAAACGTTGCGAGAGAACGTAGCAGATTTGCTGCAGGAGCAGTCGTCTAATATTGGCGAAGATGACCATCTGATTGAGTACTGGGGGCTGGATTCCATTCGAATCATGAGTTTGGCCGAGCGTTTGCGGCGTGGAGGCATCGATATCAGCTTTGTGGAATTGGCCGAGCGGCCTACACTGGCGGGTTGGTGGGAATTGTTGTCGGATAAGCTGTGCTTGTCGCGGCCTAATTATGATTACTATACGGTGTAAGGAGGGATGGATATGCTTGAGCGGGAGAAGGAGCGCTGGTCTCTGTCCGGAGCGCAGCTGGGGATTTGGTACGCCCAGCAGCTTGACCCGGTCAATCCAATATTCAACACGGCGGAATGCATTGAAATACGAGGACCTATAGACCCGGTTCTGTTCGAGAGGGTCTTACGTCAAGTGGTCGTGGAGGCGGATGCATTGCATGTTCGCTTCGGCGAAGATATGGACGGGCCTTGGCAGTCGATCGATCCATCTCCGGACTGGGTCCTCCATGTGCTGGATGTCAGCGGGGAGAAGGATCCCCATCATGCTGCCCAAAGCTGGATGGAACATGATCTTGCCCAAGCGGTCGATCTGAGCCGAGGGCCGCTGTTTACGGAGGCGCTGTTCAAGATCGCTGCCGATCGCTACTATTGGTACCAACGCATTCATCATATCGTAATCGATGGGTTCGGCGTATCGCTTCTGCTGCAAAAAGTTTCCCAAGTCTACACGGAATTGGCGGGCGGAGTATCTTCCGGTATAGGAGCGTTCGGCAGGTTTCGTACGATCCTGGAAGAAGATACGTCATACCGCATGTCGCAGCAGCTCAACTCGGATCGTGAATTCTGGCTGCGGCGCTTTGTCGATGAGCCGGAGGTCGTCAGCTTAGGCGGTCAGGCACAGCGTTCGGCACGCAGCTTCCTGCGCCGATCGGTGCAGCTTCCCGAATCTTCGATCCATCGCTTACAGGAGGTCGCACAAGCATCAGGGACAAGCTGGCCGGATGTAATTGCGGCTGCAATGGCCTTATATATACACCGTATAACAGGCGCTGAGGATGTTGTGCTTGGATTGCCGGTGATGGGTCGCCTAGGTTCGGCCTCCATCCGTATACCAGGGATGGTCATGAATGTGCTGCCGCTCCGGGCGCACATAAGGCCCGATATGAGTCTGATCAACCTGCTGCAGCAGGTCGCACGGGAGGTTCGCGAGATCAAGCGGCATCAGCGCTACAGGCATCAGGACATCCGGCGCGATCTCAAGCTGCTCGCCGATAACCGCAGGTTATTTGGACCACTCGTGAATGTGATGCCCTTTGCTTCGGAATTGAACTTTGGTGGTTTCGGCGGCAGCGTCCGTAACCTGGCTTCCGGACCGGTGGATGACTTGACCTTGAACGTATATGGAAGTTTGGATAGTTCGGATGGGAACGGGCTGAGAGTCGATATGGATGCCAATCCCTTGATCTATAACCTGGAGGAGTTAGAGTCCCATTTACAACGCTATTTGTATTTGCTGGACAACTTGGCCGAAGCGGAGCCGGCCCATTCTGTAGGAAGCGTGGCCTTTATCTTGCCGGAAGAACGCGACAAGGTGCTTTTTCAATGGAATGATACGGCTCGTCCCTTACCACAGTTAAGCATACCGGAATTATTCGAGGAGCAGGTGACACGTACCCCACAGGCGGAGGCGGTGGTATGCGAAGGGTTAACCCTTCGTTACGAGGAGCTGAACAGGCGAGCGAACCGCCTGGCTCGCTTACTTATTGCCCGTGAAGTAGGTCCTGAACGAATCGTTGCCCTTTCCCTGCCCCGTTCGGCGGACATGATCGTTGCGATCCTGGCCGTGCATAAGGCTGGAGCGGCTTACTTGCCGTTAGATCCGGATTATCCGGATGAACGGATCGCCTATATGCTTGAAGATGCGAAGCCGGCGTGTTTGATCACAACACAGGAGCTGGCTGGAAATTTCGCAGCTGTCATGAAAGACAAGGACGTGATCGTGCTGAATGCTCCGGCTACCCACCAGCGATTGGAGCAGCAGGCGTTTCATAATCCTGTCGATGATGATCGCATACGTCCGCTGCTGCCGCTTCACCCGTCCTATGTTATCTATACGTCCGGATCCACAGGACGGCCCAAGGGCGTCCTGCTCACGTTCGAAGGACTTGCCAATCTGCTATCGGATATGCGCGAGCGATTGGAGATTGGGGAGCGGGATCGCTGGCTGTCGGTTACCACGATGTCATTCGACATCTCGGTCATGGAGGTGCTGCTGCCGTTGGTCTGCGGTTCGACGCTCGACATCGTGATGCGGGATACCATTCTCGATGCAGCGGCGCTCATAGGCAGAATTCGGGAAACCGGGACGACCGTCATGCAGGCGACCCCGACGTTATGGCAGTCCATTGTCGCTTGCCGTCCAGAAAAGTTTGAGCGTCTGAAAGTCATCACTGGGGGCGAGGCGCTGCCTGTCGGTCTTAAGCTTGCGCTGCAAGATCTAAACTGTGAAGTGAATAATCAATATGGACCGACGGAGACAACGATTTATTCGACGGCGGCGAAGCTCGATCATGAACGGGACAAGCCATCCATTGGGGGACCGGTGTGGAATACGAGACTGTATGTGCTCGATTCTTCACTCTCGCCGGTTCCGCCAGGCGTAACAGGTGAGCTGTATATTGCAGGTTCGGGGCTTGGCCGGGGGTATCTGGGAAGACCCGACTTGACGGCGGAACGATTTGTAGCGGATCCCTTTGGTCCGTCCGGATCCCGGATGTACCGAACAGGCGACCTTGCCCGCTGGCTGGAGAATGGTTGGATTGATTATTTGGGGCGTGCCGATCATCAGATCAAGCTGCGCGGCTTCCGTATCGAGACGGGAGAGATTGAGTCCGTGCTTGTGGCTTATCACCAGGTGGAGCAGGCCTGTGTCATCATCCGTGAGGATCGGGCCGGTGATCGACGCCTCGTTGCTTATATCGTACCGTCTCCATCTGCTTCAAGCCTCATCAATATGGCAGAGTTACGGGATTATGCCGCAGAGAAACTGGCCGAGTACATGGTGCCGTCTGTTATCGTGGCACTCGACGCGCTGCCGTTAACGCCGAACAAAAAGGTGGATCGCAAGGCGCTGCCTGCGCCGGATCATCCGTTGACAGTCGGCCGCATGCCGCGGACACCCCAGGAAGAAATGCTCTGCACGATTTTTGCCGAGGTGCTCGGGTTACCGCGGGTTACCATTGATGATGATTTCTTCGCCCTCGGCGGCCATTCCCTGCTTGCCGGCAGGGTGATGGTACGTGTCAGGGAGGCCTTTGGCGTGGAGCTTAGCATGGGAAGTCTGTTTGAAGCAGCGACGGTCGCGAGTCTCGTTAAGCGGCTTGATTATGCGCAAGCGGCCAGACAGGCTGTGCGTCCCGTGATGAGGACCGAGCATCTGCCGTTATCTTTTGCCCAGCAGCGGTTATGGTTTTTATATCGTCTGGAGGGTCCGAGTCCGACCTATAATATTCCGCTTGTGGCTCGCTTGTCAGGTGAGCTTGATGTGGACGCATTGCGAATGGCGCTGGGGGATGTGACGGCTCGTCATGAATCGCTGCGCACAGTTTACCCGGATCAAGAGGGGACTTCCTATCAACACATCCTGGACGCCGAGGAGGCACGACCGGAACTGATGGTGACCGAAATCAGCGAGTCGGAGCTGCCTGATCGATTGGCCGAAGCCGTCAGGCACCCATTCGAGCTTGCCACCGAAACCTCGCTGCGGGTAAAGTTGTTCAAGCTGGAAAACGAAGAGTTTGTTCTGCTGTTGCTGCTGCATCATATAGCGGGAGACGGCTGGTCGCTTACTCCCCTGACACGAGATCTATCGAATGCCTATACCGCACGGTGCCTGGGGAGTGAGCCGGAATGGTCTCCGTTACCGGTCCAATATGCAGATTATGCAGTTTGGCAGGAGAAGCTTCTTGGCAGCTCGGGCGATAAGAGCAGTTTGATCGCCCGTCAGCTGGACTATTGGACCGAGGCACTTTGCGATTTACCGGAGCAATTGGAGCTGCCCACCGATTATTCGAGGCCAGCTGTCGCCAGCTATCAGGGCGGAAGCGTGTCGTTTCCGATTTCGCGTGAACTGCATCAGCAGCTGAATACGCTCGCGCAGAGCAATCGAGCGACATTATTTATGGTGTTTCAGTCTGCGATGGCGGCGCTGTTTACGAATCTGGGTGCAGGTACGGACATTCCGATCGGCAGTCCGGTCTCGGGCCGGAACGACGACAGTCTGGATCAATTGATTGGTTTCTTCATCAATACGCTTGTGTTTCGTGTAGACACGTCGGATGACCCACCATTCGACGAGCTGCTGCAACAGGTACGGGAGAGGAGCCTGGCCGCCTTCGAGCACCAAGATGTGCCGTTCGAGCGGCTTGTCGAGACATTGAACCCGCCGCGTTCCCGGGCGAGACATCCGCTTTTCCAAGTGATGCTCGTGCTGCAAAATACGCCGGAAACTTCGCTTGAGCTGCCGGGAGTCAGCTCAAAGCTGCAGTTGCAAAGCGTAGGTACGGCGAAGTTTGACCTAACCTTCGAGCTGACAGAGCGGCGGGATATGAACGGCGAACCTGACGGAGTGGACGGTTTAATCGAATTCAGTACAGATTTGTTCGAGCGCAGAACGGCAGAAGCGATGGCGGAGCGATATGTGCGCGTGTTGGAGAGTGCTGCCATTGAACCAAGTAAAACCATCAGTCAACTTGATATATTAACCGTTCATGAGCGTGAGGAAATCCGTCGACAGTGGAGCGCTCCGCTGCCTTTCACTAAGCAGGCAACCTTGCCCCAGCAGTTTGAGGAGCAGGTCAGCCGCTCGCCTCAATCGGTCGCGATTGTCCATGATGGATTGTCTCTGAGTTATGAGGAGCTGAATGAGCGTGCTAATCGGCTTGCTCACTGGTTGATTGCAGCAGGCGTCGGTACGGATCAGATCGTAGCACTCGCCTTGCCGCGTTCGATGGACATGGTTATCGGCATATTGGCTGTACTTAAGGCGGGGGCCGCTTACCTGCCGCTGGATCCGGAGTACCCGGAGGATCGACTGGCTTACATGATGGAGAACGCTTGTCCGGTATGTCTCATTACGAGTGTTCATGTGCTGGATCGGCTGCCGGGATCGGCAAACATCAGATGCATCGTGATCGATGAGTCCGAGCAAGCTTTACGGTTGCAGCGTTATTCTAAAGTAAATCCAAGCGACCATGAGCGTCACAGGCCGCTTACCCCGCAGAGTGCCGCGTATATCATTTATACCTCCGGGTCTACCGGCAAACCGAAGGGCGTGCTTGTACCGCACCAGAATGTCATCCGATTGTTTGATTCTACCGCGAATTGGTTTCATTTTGATGAGACCGATGTATGGACATTATTCCACTCGTATGCCTTTGATTTCTCGGTATGGGAATTATGGGGACCGCTCTTGTACGGTGGCCGACTCGTCGTTGTTCCGCATACGATCAGCAGATCGCCGGACGACATGTTGAGCTTGTTGGTCCGGGAAGGTGTGACGGTGCTGAATCAGACGCCTTCGGCGTTCTATCCGTTGATTCAGGCGGATCGAGAGCAGGCGGAGATGGGGCAGAAACTGTCGCTCAGGTACGTTGTATTTGGCGGTGAAGCCTTGGAGCTCGGACGGCTTGCGGATTGGTATGAGCGTCATGCCGACGATGCCCCGCGCCTGATCAACATGTACGGCATTACGGAAACAACCGTGCATGTCAGCTATATGGAATTGAACCGGAACCTTGCGCTGCCGGGAGCCGGCAGCATGATCGGAGAAGCCATACCGGATCTCAGAGTATATGTCCTGGATGCCAAGCTTCGGCCCGTTCCGTATGGCGTAACCGGAGAGATGTATGTCGCCGGCGCAGGACTTGCGCGGGGGTATTGGGGACGACCCGACCTGACGGCCGACCGGTTTGTGGCAGATCCGTATGGTCCGCCTGGGACAAGAATGTACCGAACCGGCGATTTGGCGAAGCGGCAGGCTGACGGTACGCTGGATTATTTGGGACGGTCCGATCATCAGGTGAAAATACGGGGTTTCCGGATCGAGCTTGGTGAAATCGAATCGGTCCTCATTCGCCATGAGGCACTCGCGCAGGCGGCTGTCATTGTGCGTGAGGACCAGCCAGGAGATCGGCGGATTGCGGCTTATGTTGTGAGCAAGCCCAGTTGTGAGCTGTCTTCAGGTGCAGAGTTGCGCCGTTATGCCGCCTCGATGGTTCCTGATTACATGGTTCCCGGGGCGTTCGTATTTATGGACAAGCTGCCGCTTACGCCTAACGGAAAGCTCGATCGCAAAGCGCTGCCGGCTCCCGATATGCCGTTCGATGCAGATGGACGCCATCCACGAACCCCGCAGGAAGAAGTGTTATGCGAGTTGTTTGCCGAGATATTGGGAGTCAAACGGGTGGGTATCGATGACGGCTTCTTCGAGCTCGGCGGCCATTCGTTATTGGCTGTCCGGCTTATCAGCCGGGTTCGCGAAGCGCTTGGAAAAGAGTTAAGCATAGCGGCTTTATTCGAGTCCCCTACGGTAGCGGGCCTTGTCGACAAGCTTGAGATGGGTGGCGGTACCAGTGCGCTGCAGGTTGTGCTTCCGCTTCGGGCGCATGGAAGTCAAATCCCGCTGTTCTGCGTGCATCCGGCTGGAGGACTAAGCTGGTGCTATGCCGGCTTGATGAAGCATCTCGGCATGGATTATCCGATTTACGGCTTACAGGCGAGGGGGATAGCGCAAGTAGAGGAGCTGCCGAAATCACTGGAAGAGATGACGACAGACTATATCGGCCATATACGTTCCCTTCAACCAAGAGGGCCATACCGGCTGCTCGGATGGTCTCTGGGCGGCAATGTCGCTCAGTCGATTGCGGTACAGCTGCAGGAGGCGGGTGAAGACATTGAAATGCTAGCCATACTGGATGCTTACCCAAGTCATTATTTGCCGATCAAGGAAAACCCCGACGAAGACGAGGCTTTGACCGCGCTGCTGGCGCTTGGCGGCTTTGACAAGGAGAGCATTGAAGAGGGGCTTGGAGACACACCGCTAACTATAGCGACAGCGCTGGAATTGCTGCGTAATGAGAGCAGTGCGCTGGCGTCCTTGGAGGAAGAGACGATGATGAATCTGAAGGCGACTTATGAGAACTCGGTTCAGCTGTTGAAGGCGTTCGTTCCGAAGAAGTTTGAGGGGGATATAATATTCTTCCACTCGACCATCATCCCCGATTGGTTCGAGCCCATCGAACCGGAGATGTGGAGCCCTTATGTGGGAGGGCGAATTGAACGGCATGATATCGCATGCCGACATAAGGATCTATGCCAGCCGGGTCCTCTGGACTATATCGGCAAGTGTATTCTAAGCAAGCTGGAGGCAGCTGTACCCCGAGGGCAGGCCACATTGGAGAGGAGGGAACTCATCCATGACCAATCCTTTTGAGCAAGTCGACGGCAAGTTTCTTGTACTGGTGAACCATGAGGGGCAATATTCGCTCTGGCCGGATTTCGCGGCTGTTCCGAACGGCTGGACACCGGCTTTTGGACTTAGCACGCGGGAGGAATGCGTGGCCTTTATCAACGAGAACTGGGTTGATCTGCGGCAACGAAGCTTGTATGACATTGCCGGGTCATTACCGGAACACAGGCCATGAGCGATTGGCTGAATCCGAAAAGGGTAATATGCATCGTCTATGTGGCCGCGATGTTTGTGGTTGCCATGGACGCAACCGTGCTGAACGTGGCACTTCAGACGATCAGCCGGGAGCTTGAAGTGCCGCCTGCGGCCTCTGGTATTCTGAATGTCGGTTACCTGGTCAGCCTCGCCATCGTTCTGCCGATGGCGGGCTGGTTAGGCGACAAATGGGGGACCAAGCGAACGTGTCTGCTGGCACTGGCCATTTTCACGGGAGCGTCGGCACTATGCAGCTTTGCCGACAGTTTAGCTGCGCTGACGCTGTTTCGCGTGATCCAAGGCATTGGCGGCGGCTTGCTGACCCCGGTCGGCATGGCGATGTTGTTCCGCATGTTCCCGCCGCAGGAGCGCGCGAAAATCTCCCGGGCTCTCATCCTGCCCATTGCGATTGCGCCTGCAGTCGGTCCGATTGTGAGCGGTCTGCTGGTTGAGTATTTGACATGGCGGTGGATCTTCTATGTGAGTTTGCCGATTGGTATTCCTGCGCTAGTGTTCGGTCTGTTCTGGCTGAAGGAACATCGTGAGCCGGATGCCGGCAAACTGGACGTGCCAGGTCTGCTTCTGTCCGCGCCGGGTCTTGCACTGGTGATGTACGCCCTGAGCCAGGGACCGCTGCTTGGGTGGAACGCCCCGCAGATATGGAGCGCCGGTTTGGCAGGCATGCTCCTACTCGCTGCACTGGTCAAGGTAGAGCTGAGCGCACAGAAACCGCTGCTGGATCTGCGGCTGTTAGGCAATCGCTTGTTTCGAACGACGGGTTTCATCGCGATGTGTGCTTCTGCGGGGTTGCTGGGAATGCTGTACGTATTCCCTTTGATGTATCAGAACGCCCTGCATGTTTCCGCGCTGGATACGGGGCTGACTACGTTTCCCGAAGCCATCGGACTTATGGTTGCCTCGCAGCTCGTACCCTGGACGTATCCAAGGCTCGGTCCAAGACGGGTGATCATGATGGGATTTGGGGCAACCGCGCTGATCTTTATTATGCTCAGCATGGTGGACGCAAGTACCAATCCTTGGTTCATACGGTCCCTGCTGTTTGGCGTGGGCATTTTCCTCGGGCAGACCGTTGGATCCGTTCAGATCGCGGCCTTCGCCACCATCCCGCCTGCTTCAATGGGGCGCGCTTCGACTTGGTTTACGGTGCAGAACAGGCTTGGTCCTGCCATAGGACTGGCCATTCTATCGGGCATATTGGCTGCCGTTGGTACGGGGACCGTGAACGCGGCAGGGGAGATGGAGCCGAATCTGCTGGCATACCGCGCGGCATTGCTGGGGACTGCAGGCTTCCTGCTCATCGGTACAGGAGCGGCGATATGGATTCGGGACGCCGATGCGGCGTCTACGATTCGCAAACCTGCCGCCAAGATTCCGGCGAAGGAACAGGCCGCTCCGGCCGAGAGTTAAATCAAGCTGCAAGGAAGAAAAGAACGAGGAGTTTGGGGAGAAAACCCGGATCGGTTTTAATCATGCAAGTGTTCTATACGATGGGGCTGTCTTGGCAAGTTTGGCGAGGCAGCCATTGTCGGTTTTTTACCTGTGGGTAAGGAGGAAATCAAATGGCAATATAAAATCTTTAAATCAAGAGTCTCTATCTTGACAGTTAATCAATTAACTGATAAATTGATATCAAGGTAATGCATTATAAACTTCAAGGAGGGATGGGACGATATGATGATGAACACGGTATCTTCTTGGTTCCGCATTCGATTGTTTGTATCTGTACCGCCCCAGCTCCGGGAAGTAGCTAACAGAAGCGGTAACCGTTACCCAACGTAGGAGGCTTTCAAATATAACCTCAGATGATAGATGAAACAAACAATAGCATAGCCGTAATCGTAAATCATTGATTATTGCAACAAGCTAGCGAAGAGCCTTTATATATCAATCACAAGCACAGATGTCATAAAACGGCTTATTTTTTAATCATCACTTAATTAGTAAACTGAAAGAGGTGGAGATGCTATGCATCATATACCAGGGCATCATCATATATCCATGCTTACGAAGAATGCTCCATTAAATCATGAGTTTTATCAAAAGAAATTGGGCTTGCGAAGAGTGAAGAAGACGGTCAATCAGGACAATCCTTCCATGTACCATTTGTTTTATGGGGATTTAACGGGAAGCGCCGGTACGGAATTATCCTTTTTCGAAATGCCGGCTACAGGGAGAACCGTGCGCGGAACCAACGCCATTACACAAATCGGGCTGCTTGTTCCGTCATTCGAAAGTCTGAAGTATTGGAAAAAGCGCTTTGAACAACTTAGAGTTACGCACAGTGATATCACATGTATGCAGGCAGAGAGGCATTGCCGTTTGAAGATCCGGAAGGGCTGCGCCTCATTCTGATTAACCATAACGGTGCAGAAGTGCCGGCAGACTGGGCAGCGTGGGAGGGGTCGCCCGCTGATCAGGCGCACCGCATCCTGGGGATGGGAACGGTAGAGATTACCGTACGCCATCTAGATAAAATGGCAGCCACGCTCACGAAAGTACTCGGGTATGTCGAGGTTTTCCGTTCGGAGCACGAAGCGATATATCAGTCCGTCGAAGGGCAAGCACTCGGCGAAATCGTGGTAAAAGAGCAGGATGGACCCAACGAAAGACCGGGACGCGGCAGTGTGCACCATCTGGCGATCCGCGTCAATGACGAGGAGGAATTGGCTTATTGGAACGAGGCGGTATCCCAACATGGCTTTCAATCAACCGGAATCATTGACCGATTTTATTTCAAAAGTTTGTATTTCCGTGAAACGAACGGCATCTTATTCGAAATGGCGACGGATGGACCCGGCTTTACAGCAGATTCCACCGTGGAAGAGCTGGGCAGGCAGTTGGATCTGCCGCCGTTCCTGGAGGCCAAGCGTGCTGAAATTGAAGCAGGATTGACACCAATAGACGAATAAAGGAGACATCAACGCATGAAAGAATATCGAATTCATCCAGACAAAGGAATGGAGATCGGGATTTACTCCATCGGTGAGCACATGATCAATCCGATGACCGGGAAGCGCATAAGCGCGGAACAACGCATACATGAACTCATTGAGGCAGCCAAGCTGGCGGATGAGGCCGGGTTGGATGTGATCGCGGTAGGGGAGAGCCACCAGACTTATTTTACCACCCAAGCGCATACGGTCATCCTTGGCGCGATTGCCCAGGCAACCCGAAACATAAAAATAGCAAGCTCGGCCACGGTGTTAAGCACGTCGGATCCAGTGCGGGTGTATGAGGATTTTGCAACACTCGATTTGATTTCGAAGGGGCGTGCCGAAATTGTAGCCGGACGCGGCTCTCGCGTCGGTGCGTACAGCTTGCTTGGTTACGATGTGCGCGATTACGAGGAATTATTCGAAGAAAAGATGGAGCTGCTGCTCAAAATCAACGCGGAAGAAACCGTAACCTGGGAGGGACAGTTCCGTGCACCACTGAACCATGCGACCATTCTTCCGCAGCCTCAATCCGGAAAAATGCCGATCTGGCGCGCGGTCGGAGGGCCGCCGGCGAGTGCAATCAAGGCCGGTTACGCCGGCGTTCCGATGATGCTGACCACGCTTGGCGGCCCGGCCATTAATTTCAAGCTAGCCGTGGAGGCCTACCGGGAATCGTTGCAGCGGAGCGGCTATGATCCTTCTCAGTTTCCGATCGCGACGACCAGTTTGTTATATACGGCGGAGAACTCGCAGGATGCGCTTCGCGAGTACTACCCGCACATCAATTCCGGCATGATGGCATTGAAAGGCAGTGGTTATCCGAAGCAGCAATTCGCGCAGTCGACGGATCACCGGGATGCTCTGATGGTCGGCAGTCCGCAGCAGATTATCGAGAAGATGCTGTATCAATATGAGATGTACGGACAACAGCGCTTCCTGGCACAGATCGACTTTGGTGGATTGCCGTTTGACAAAATCGCCAAAAACATTGAACTGATCGCTACGGTAATCGCGCCGGAGATCAGAAAACATACTGCAAAAAGCAAGGAGGAAATCGGATGAACGTCGTAGGAATCGCCGGCTCGAACGTCGGCACCAAGACCAAAACGGCGATGAATTATACGCTCAAGGCTGCCCGCGATAAGTATCCGGATGCCGAGATGATCTTGCTGGATTTAGCTGAATACAACCTTGTTTTCGGCGATGGCCGGGATTATCGGGAATATGAGGGGGATACCCGCTATGTAGCCGAAACGATTATGGCGGCAGATGCACTCATCATCGGTACGCCTACCTTCCAGGCTTCCATCCCGGCGACGCTCAAGAACGTTTTCGATTTATTGCCGGTGAACGCTTTTCGGGGCAAGGTCGCCAGTATGCTGGCAACGGCAGGGTCTGCGAAACATTTTCTAATGATCGAGCAGCAGTTAAAGCCGATTCTGTCCTATATGAAGGCACATATCGTTCCAACGTACGTGTTCATCGAAGAAAAGGACTTTCACCGCAATGAAATCGTGAACGACGATATTCTCTTTCGCATTGAGCGTCTGGTCGAAGACACGGTAATGCATTTGAATGTGGTGTCCGCGATCCAGGAGACCAAAGACGCAGCTTATGATTTTTGATTAGATTAGATGGCCAGATAAAGTTTTATAAATGATAAAGGGGCTATACTCCCTGCATGTTGTTGCAGAGAGATGGCCCCTTTGTACATATTTAATCAGACTGCTGAATTCGGAAGCTTATCCGTTTTAACGATGGTTTCGATCTGTACGGTTCTGTATGGGTTCTAGAAATGGGCGTTACTTGGGCTTGCGCAAGCCTTTGGGCAGGTGATTTTTGAGCTGTCCGCCGCTGGCTTTGCCCCAACCCAGAGGTAATCCATCCGTGGTTACCAACGTCCATCCCCGGTATTCGGAAGGAATGGAGATCACTTCTCCCCGCAAATAAGCAGCTGCCTCGGCAGAATCTGAAGGCAGATCCCAGCTGCGGGCAGCTTGGCCAGGATGCAAGGACATAGCAAGGGCATGCGCCGGTTCGACACGATTCTTCTTCAGATGAGCCAGATGCAGACCTGCGCGCGGCATCTTTAATCCCTTCAGCTGCTTGTCATTCCATGCCAAGCTCTCGCTGACCGGAAGCCAGTACAGCTCCTCACCGAACAATATCGGAGTACCGCCGTTAAGCTCAAATCCAGGGATGTCCTGCTTCGCCCAAGCCTGATATTCAGCCAGAGCGGAAGGCGCAGGCGTTTGTTTGCTGCCTCGATTTGATTTTGCGGGAGATTTACTGCTGCCCTCAGAGTAACCGAGGTCTTCATGTAAAGCTCCGGCAGCCGCCGATTTGACCAAGATAGCAACAAAATGCCCCTCCCCCCGTTCCAAGTGGGGCCACAAGCGCTTCATTTCATGCAGCTCTATATCGGGATACTGTGAAAGAATGCGCTCAATCATCTCTTCATTCTCGGCCGTGTTGAATGTACAGGTGGAATAAGCCAGAGTTCCTCCCGGTTTGAGCATCCGGTACGCCTCCTGGACAATGTCCCACTGCCGGGCGACGCACAGATCCACATGCTCAGGCGACCATTCCTCAATCGCTGTGGCATCCTTTCGAAACATGCCTTCACCGGAGCATGGCGCATCGAGCATGATCCGGTCAAAGCAGGCAACGAAACGGCGGGATAGCTGATCCGGTGCCGCACTCGTAACGACGGTATTCATGATTCCCATACGTTCCACGTTCTCGGCAAGAATCCGCGCCCGCTCGGGGTGGATCTCATTGGAGACAAGCAGTCCCTGGCCCATCATCTTGGAGGCAATATGGCTGGTCTTGCCGCCGGGAGCTGCCGCAAGATCCAGGATGGTCTCTCCGGGCTGAGGATTCAACAGCTCGACTGCGGACATTGCCGAGGGCTCCTGAATATAATATAGTCCAGCGGCATGATAGGGGTGTTTGCCTGGGCGCAGGCTTTCATCATAATAGTATCCGGTATCACACCAGGGGACGGGTGTCAGCTCGAATTGCCGGATGAGGTTTTTTACGCTGTCTGCGGCATGAACCGCTTTCAGCCGGTTAAGACGCAGCCCGTGGGTGCGGGGGAAATCATAGCTGTCCCAAAAATCGCACGAGGCATCCCCAAGAATATCATTCATGCTGGCGACAAAGCCAACAGGCAATAGTTCCTTTCTCATTCGTTATATTGCTCCTTCTTTAGAATAAGGTACATGCTGCAGTGTATGGAAAAGAAATCCCAGTTCAGAGTTCATTTCTTCTCTGGCTTTAAGGAATCGGTCATTAGTTTATCATGTTGCCGAGGGCGTAGTAAAGAAATGTCAAGCAAAAAAAAGACCGCCCACTTCATATAGTGGGCAGCCTGCGCCAGTGTTATCCGGCGGATACCGTTGATTCGGTTGAAGAGGTTTTTAAGGACCGGTAATCGGATACCTTGTTTTTGCCGGTTGTTTTGGAATGATACATCGCTTTATCGGCTTGTTTCATGAGTTCATCGCCGCGAACGCCTTTGCGCAGTACGCTGTAGCCGATACTGATGGTGACGATGCTCTCGCTTGCCACTCTGGCTCGGATGTTCTCGGCGACCTGCGCGGGTTTGACTTTGCGGTCAACCACCAGGGCGACCAATTCCTCGCCGCCATACCTGCCGGTAATCCCGATACCATCAAGCTCTTCCTCCATAATGGCGGCGACCTGCTTCAGTACTTCATCGGCTCTGGCATGGCCCTGGGTATCATTCAGCTTCTTGAAATTGTCGATGTCGCAGAAGATAGCGGATATCTTCAATTCCTGAGACGCGTAATGGTCCAGATACTTCATAAAATGCCTGCGGTTGTAGAGTCCTGTTAATCCGTCCGTAATGGCGGACCGGTAGATGGACTGCATCAGCTCGACAATGCGTCTGAACAGGATGAAGAACACGATGCTATAGAAAAGCACCGGCAGGGCGAGTGCGAGTCCCTGAAGCGCAGGAGACAGACTGCCAGAATAGGTATGTATGGATTGCAGGATAGCCGAGATGGCGTAGACGGCAAGTCCAATCGCATATTTGATCGGTTGTCCGATCCGCGGGGTGACTTTGGTATAAGCCAGATAGAGCGCAACGAGCTGAAAACCATCAAAATATATGCTTTGCCATATCGGGTCCAGGGTGTAAGGAAGAAATGAGGGAAGAATGAGCGGAAGCATAAGAAGTAGGGCTGACAACAAGGGAAGCCAATAATGCATGGTCTTGACTCTACGGTACAGCATGACAATCGAGACGTTCAGCAGGACAAACGAAAAAAGCTGAATGAAACGAAGGACGTCCGATTCCGGTGAAAAAACAGATTTTCCACTCCAAGCCGAATGGATGTTCAGACCCTCGTATGTCATAATGAAGAAGAAGGCTGCCGCCATATATATGTAAGCATTCTTGCGTTGCTTGCTGTACATAAAGAGACACATGATCAGCATCATAAGCGCGATATAAGCTCCGCATACAGCAAATATGGTAGGTAGTGGAGAAGTGGACCAGTAACTCAATTCATAGGACAAATCGATTCACTCCTGAGTAGGGATAGGTTTCCTTTAAATGAAACATATGTTCTAATATATCATATCGAAAAACAATGAATCTGAAAAGAGATTTAGAGAAAGGGGGATCCCCATGAAACTTCTTCAAGCATTATTCTTCCCTCCTGAACAGCCAGGCGGCGTCTCGTCCATGATTCCTTATTTGCAGGAGCGTTTTCATTCCTCTCGTTGGGAGATGGAGATGTTCTGGCTGCCCAAGCGGATCCGCAACAAAGGCCAGGAGGATCCGGTATTCCATACCTTTGATTGGAAAGAGTTCGAAGGGAGTGCGATTGTAGCGAAATACCTTCAAACCTACCGGGATTACCTGTGGTGGACACGTCTGCGTCTTCAAAAGCCTTATGATCTTATCCATAGTCATCATCCGATTGCAGGCATGTCGATGAAAGCCGTATTCCCTGAGGTTCCGCTCATCCAAACCGTGCATTCCAGTTACGAGCGCGAGCTCATCCTGAACGGAAGAATCAAAGAAGGAGGGCTGGAGCACAGATTCCTGGTCTCTTTATATAAGGAGCTTGAGTACATCAGCGACCGTTTGTTGACGGTGTCGAACTCCTTCAAGGATTATATGGCTCCCTACGTGAATACGCCCGAATCAATCGGGGTTATTCATAACGGATTTGATGATAAAAGATTTAAACCGGTGCCTCATGAAAATGCGGTGCCGCAGTTGATTACGGTATGCCGTCTGGTACCCGCAAAAGGATTGGACATTCTGCTTCAAGCCTGCGCGGAACTGAAACGCAAAGGATATGATTACGTTCTTCATATTATCGGCGACGGACCTTCCCGACAGGAGCTCGAGGAGATGGCCAAAACACTCGGCATCTACCAGGAGACGATTTTTTACGGATATACGCTGCATCCCGAGGAGTTTATGCCGTTCTTTGATATCTTTGTCCTGCCTTCGAGAGCGGAGGCGTTCGGCTCGGTGTTCGCGGAAGCGGCGCTTAGTTGCCTTGCGCTGGTAGGCACCGATGTCGGCGGCATCGCTGAGCAGATCGAGGATGGGGTAAACGGCTTGCTTGTACCGCCGGAGGATCCGATAGCACTCAGCGTTGCGCTCGAGAAGGTCATCAGTGATCCACTCTACCGTTATGAGCTTGCCCGGACCGCTTCGGATAAGGCGAAGAGTCAATACTCCCTGTCCAGATCCGTAAATGAACTGAAAAAAATGTATTTGAAATATCAACCTAAGATAGAGAGTTAGGGATCGGTTATGGCTTCTTTTCGATTTATGCATGCTGCGGATTTACATCTGGACAGTCCGTTTATCGGGATCAGCGGGCTCGATGACAACCTGCGGTCTTTCGTTCAGGAATCGACCTTCCGTGCGCTGGAGCGGCTCGTGCAGCTCGCCATCGACCAACATGTTGATTTTATCGTCATCAGCGGGGACATATATGATAGCTCCAACATCTCGCTGCGCGCACAGCTTCGCTTCCTGGAGTCCCTTAACCGTCTGGGAATGGAAGGGATTGCGGTATATGTGATCCATGGAAATCATGATCCGCTGGACAGCACCAAGCTTACTATGACGCTGCCTCCCCATGTCCATGTGTTTTGGGCGGAGCCTGCAAGCGTAACAGCCGTTCGCCGCTCGGATCATCAAGAAGTGGCGGTCATTACCGGGATGTCGTATCCGACCTCGAAGGTAACCGATAATATTGCGATACGTTATCCTGCTCCGTCATCCGGTCTCTACCATATCGGACTTCTGCACGCGAACGTGGATGGGGATCCTCATCACGAAACCTATGCACCCTGTACGAAAAGGGATCTAATCCAGGCCGGATATCATTACTGGGCGCTCGGGCATATTCACTCCCGTCGAACTTTGCAGGAATCTCCTTTTATTGTGTATCCGGGCAATATCCAGGGACGTCATGTCCGGGAGACGGGACCCAAGGGATGTTATATCGTTGATGTGGATGGGAGCTTCAACACGAAGCTGAGCTTCCATGAGCTCGATTCCATGCGCTGGCACATCGTTGAAGCGCCACTTGATTCTTATCAGGATGTCGATGAATGGAGACGCTCACTGGAATCCATTCTCACCGAAATAGCCAGAGAGAACGCGGATAGGCTTAGCATGATCCGCGTTCGGATTACGGGACGAGGTCCGGTTCATCGTCAGCTTGAAGGCGGATATGTACTCGATGAGCTGCTGACCGATCTGCGGAGAAGAGAAGCCGCGAAGGGGCAGACATGCGGCTATCGGGGATGCGTCTGGATCGAGAGTTTCTCCCTTCAATCCGGGGACGCGATCGATACAGAGAGGCTGCTTGCGGAAGACAGCTTTGCAGGGGACTTGCTTCGTCTTGTTCGAGGCGAGCAGGGACGGGTTCAAGATCCTGATGGGGTTGTTGCCAAGAGCTTGGAGCCTCTGCTGGAGCATGCGGAGCTCCGCTCCTTGCTGGACGAGATTAATCCGGAGGAACTGCTGGAATGGGTTCGCAGAGCGGAGGAACTGACCTTAGGGTTATTGCTGCGCGATCGTTCGCAAGAGGAAGGTGTCGGAACATGAGACTAGAGCGGATGAACATTCAAGGCTTCGGAGCTGTTCGGGACAAGAGCATTGATATCGATGCCCCTGTAACCGTGCTGTATGGGCCGAATGAAGCGGGAAAGAGCAGTGTCCTGTATTTTATCCGAGCCATGCTGTACGGATTCCCGGGGAAGGGCTCGCCGGCAGAACGCGGCGAGCCTTCTGGGGAAGGCGTACACGGCGGCGAGCTGCGTTTTCTGGATAAGGAGGGTGTGCCTTGGGTGATCCGGCGCTACAGCCGTTCCAGAGAAGGACATTCAGCCACCGGCAGAGGCGAGCGCGTACATATTCATAAACTAGCGGATAACGGGATCGTGATCGAGCTTGGACAGCAGGAGTTGGAGCAATATGCCTTGGGCGGCGTGTCCAGGGATATGTTTCGTCAGTTGTTTGCCATCTCGTTAAGCGAGCTGCAGGAAATCCGCAGCCTGCAATCTACCGAAATGAGCGGTTACCTGTTTCATGCCGGAATCGGCGGCGGGGCTAATATACTGGAAGCCGAACGCAAGTTGTCCCAGGAGATGGACAAGCTGTATAAGCCGCGCGGAAAGGTTCAGCATACCGCCAAGCTGCTGCAATCCATCGAGCATTTAAGAACCCAGGTTTCGGAGAGCAAGACGTACGTTTCCCGCTATAATGAGACCGTTACATCCATTCTGGAAATACAGGAACGGTTGAATCTTCTGGAACAGGATCGCAACAGGGACGCCGAGGATTTGTCGCTGCTTCGAAAAGCGCAGGACATTCGTCCGGCCTGGCTGGAATGGCGTGAGGCCAGGTTGGAACTCAAGGATCTGATGGACAGTGACAACTTTCCTCCGGATGGAATCCCCCGATACGAAAAGATGCAGGAGGAAGAGCGTCTTCTCCTCGCCCAGTTAATCCGCGTCGAGCGGGCGATCGAGGACGTGGAGGATAAGCTGAGAGCCCTCCCCCTTAATGCGTTCATGGAACAGTATGGCGAACGGATTGAGGAGCTATGGGCGAAACGAAGTCTGCATGAAACCGCAAGCCGGGAGCTTGCCGAGCTTACGGCCGAATACAAGTCTCAGGAGATCCGGCTGGAACAGCTGCTCCGAGATATCGATCCGGCATGGACCCGGCAAGAGCTGCTGACTCTATCGGTATCCGCTTCGGAGCGCGAGGAGGTCCGGCGAATCAGTGCGGCCTTTGCCGGGTATGATCGCCGGATGGAGGCACTGTTCATTGAACAGCGCGGGGCCCAGCGTTCGGCGGCAGCAGCCGAATCGGCTCTGCGGGAAGCCAGGCGGCAGCTGCGCGAGGAAATGGATCGGGGACAAGAGGCATTTGCCATGATTCAGCCGGCAGCGCCCCAGGAGACCGCTGCCCTGTGGAATCAGCTGCAGCTGGAGATCGAGCGTTGGCGCGAACGGAGATTGACCCGGACACAGCCGGAACCTGCTTCCACACGCCAGTCGGGGAGGGGCCGATTGCCTCGGATGTACGCGGCTCTGCTGGCGGGAATGGCTGTTATGACATTCCTGTTGGTAGCCGTATTGCTATGGACATCAACCACGGAAGCTGCCGTGGTCTCAGGCATCGTGATGCTGCTCGGCATGAGTTATGTATTCTGGAGCGGTCTACGTGACCGGGAAGATCATGGTACGGTTTCGAATGAGATCAATAATCTAGACGGACAGGGAACGGAACATATAGATCATCTCTATTCCAGGCTGGTCTCTGCCCCTTACGCGGCAGCAGCAGTGAGTACGATCCCGGGCAGTCGAAGGGACAAAAACGTTGTCCTGGCTCGCGACCCCTTCATGGTGGAGGCGCAGATGCGCGAGCTTCGATCCGTGATGGAGGGCTGGCAAGCATGGCGGCAGCGGCTCGATCGACTGACGTCCGATTGTGCGGCGGCTGAGGAGAAGGCTGCGCTGCAACAGGTTGAATTACAAACGGTTCAGGGCGCCATCGATCAGGAAGAGAAGCGATATTTGGAGCTGGAGCGGCAGTGGGAGGCGTGGCTTATGTACCGATCACTCCCGCAGAGTCTGTCGCCTGACGTGATGCTGGACGTATTCGTCAAGGTTGAGCAGGGGCAGGAGCTGATCCGGCAGCAAAAATCACTTGGCCTGAAAATGGATGTGCTGTTAAAAGAGGCGGAGGATTATATCATCCAATGCCATGAGATCTTTGCGGCGGATCCCCAGGGAGACGCTAACGGCAGCCGAATCCCAGCCGTCGCTGAGCTCGGCAACGTACATTCCAGATGGAAGAGCTATCAAGAGGATTCGAGACAGAAGAAGGTCCTTGCAGAGCGTGTTCAAGAGCTTCGCAAAGAGGGGGCTGTGATAGAAGAGGAGCGGGAAGCGCTGCAGCTGCGTAAAGCGGCTCTGATTGCATCGTCTCAAACGGCAGACGAAGAAACCTTTCTTCGTATGGGAGCTGCTGCGAAACGCCGGGAGGAACTTGTACGCACGATCCGCCATCACGAAATTACCATGTTCAGCGGCTGGGATGATGCGGGTCGCCGGCAGCTTGAACAGCTGCTGGAGCTGACGGATGCTGCGGAACTTGAAGCTCAATGTTTCAAGAAGGAGGAAGCCGTATCCGCCGTGCTCCACCTGCGGGACGAGCTTCAGGAACGGCGGGGGCGGCTGCTTCAGGAGAGAGAGTCACTGGAAGCCGCGGGGAACCAGGATTCCGCCCTGCAGCAGTTGGAGGAGCAGCGCTCCGCCCTGAGGGAATTAGTTTCGCAATATGCGGTACGTTCGATGGCCACCGAATTTATCAAACGTACACGCCGCATGTACGAGGAAGAGAAACAGCCGCAGGTGCTGCAGTTGGCTTCCCGCTACTTCTCCATACTGACCGGCGGCATGTACAGCCGGATGGTCATGCGGATGGGAGATCAGAGTCTGCTGGCAGAGCGCCCGATTGGTGAATTGGTGGAGAGCAGCAGGCTAAGCCGCGGCACGGCGGAACAGTTATATTTGACGATGCGGCTCGGTCTGATTCAATCGATGCCACATGCGATGGGATTGCCGCTATTGCTTGATGATCTGTTTGTTAATTTTGACGGTGAACGGCTCGGACATGCGCTCGAGCTTCTCGCGGAATTGTCGCAAGACCGGCAAGTCGTGATGATGACGTGTCATCGACATGTAGCAGAGCAAACCATGAAACGCATACCCAATGCACAATTTATCACGATGTAGCCATAAGAAGGGGCTTCCCAAGGGCAGGTTTATCATACCTTTGGGAAAGCCCCTTTATTTTCCCCTGATATCGGGGGTTCCGAACAAAGTTAGCCGGAGCACCCAGAGCAGACACATTCCCCCAAACATCGGGTAGAGGAGAGAGAGCAAGGAACTGAACCCGAACTGGCTGAAGAAATAACAGAACACCATAATGCCAAGGGTAATCACTCTGGGCGAGAGTGAGGTTCGCTGCTGAGCCTGCAGGGTAATCCCGTAGATATTGGCCACGAAGGTGCTGAAAATTTCAAGGAAGATCAGAATGAGATAGATGATCTGCACGAGCCAGCCCAACTGGTTGGCGATGCTGCCCATCGGGATTTCGAATTGGGCGATGCCGGGCATGTGGGCGGACATCGCAAAATGTGCTGCCATCAGCATAAACCCTACGCCCGTACCTCCAATGATACCTCCCCAGGTTACGGTGCGCGCACTTTCGGTCTGGCTGCCGAGTGGGACCAGCACCGGCATCGCCATAACCAGGTTAAATGCGGTGTAGAGCAGGGGCGCCAGCCAAACCGCAGGCAGGCTATGGTCCGTAGTCAAGGTTAAGAAACGGGTGGCCCCCGGCGTCTGAATCGTCTGAGAAATAATTGCAAGCGATAAGGTCAGCATCATGGGCACGACAAGACTGTTCATCGTCATGATAGACTGGATGCCTTTTCTGAGAATGAAATAGGTTCCGATCATCGTGACAAACAGCCCGGTCTGATAGCTCATGTTCAGATGCTCCACAAAAACAGAGCCAGCGCCGGCAAGCATGATGCTGTTCACCCCGAGCAGAATGACAAACATAAAGAGGCTGATCCAGACGCCGGCTTTCTCTCCAAACAGAAATTTATTCAAGTCCTCAAAGGATTTTGCCCCGATCTGCCTGGATATCGTCATGATTTTCGTGCCGAGCCAAATAAATAATCCTGTCGTAAGCAGAATGGTCAGTGTAGCCCAGTGTCCATATTGGGTAAAGAATTGAAGGATTTCCCGTCCGGTCGCAAAGCCAGCGCCGACGATGGTTCCGATATATGTAAAGGCGATCTGTAAAACACGAATAGATTTACGCAAGCCCCGCATCCCCCTTGAAAGTTAATCGTTCTGCATAGTACAAGGTATGCTTGGCTCAGCTGGGACATGACTCCTACCTGTCCAGGTCCTTTGCCGGAGGCGTGACACGGGTTAGTGCCAGGTAGCGGAGATTCATGTCAGGAATTGTGACGAGAATCGTACAGTTAAATGACGGAGTCCCCGTTTGTACTTGCCGTATAGAGTGGAATATGGTACTTTTACGACAAAGGAATCGTGGGAGGTCTTTTGGATGGATTGGTTGAAGGAGCGGATCATCAAAGAAGGTGTCGTGTTGTCGGATCAGGTGCTGAAGCTGGATGCTTTGCTGACGCATCAAGTAGATCCGGCATTAATTATGGATATGGGTCGGGAATTCGCGGTGAGATTTAAAGAAAGCGGTGTGACCAAGGTCGTAACGCTGGAATCCTCCGGCATTTCTGTTGCTTTTGCCGCGGCGCTGGAATTGGGAGTTCCAATGGTATTCGCCCGGCGCAAAAAAACGCTGCTCGCCGATCCAGACGCCTTGTGTGAGCGGGTTCCGTCTTTTACCAAGGGCATTGTCACGGACATTATGGTATCGCGCCAGTTTATCGGTGAAGAGGATAAGTTACTCTTCATTGATGACATTATCGCGAACGGGGACGCTGCAAGAGGCCTGATCAAAATTATTGAACGAGCAGGGGCGGAATTAATCGGGCTTGGCGTTGTGATTGAAAAGAGCTTCCAGGCCGGAGCGCGAACGCTGCGCGAACAGAATGTTCATGTGGAATCGCTTGTTACCATCTCGTCGCTTGAGGACGGCAAGATTACGTTCAGCTAAAACTTAGCATCTTCTTTGGCATGTTAGCGATAGAGCAACGACGGATTAGGCCTTAAGTCATGAACGATTCCACCTAGCTTTGGGGAAGTGGAAAAATGGAAATTCGTAGTCAATGTTCATCGGATTTCTGCCTAAAATCACAACAAAATCTTTTCGCCTCCGTGATTTTCGCTTATAATAAAGAGGTAGGCAAGAGAGAGGAGGCAGCACCATGGGGAAACAACCTGTAACCGAGCCGTTTTTGATCGAGAAGCTGAATGAAGCAAAGGTACATTTTGAACGTGCTTTGGATTGTAAACATACGGAGTTTGATGATCTATATCCCTATATGATTGAACATCCTCAGTTTTTCTGGTACAAACGCTATGTTGCCTGGTCAGAACTGCTGACGATTGCCGGATTGTGTAAGGAGGTTTCCTTCGAATGGAAGGAACAGTTTACGCCTCAGCAGGTAGAATATATCGAGAAGCGTGTCATGTCTTCAACCGTTCTGGATTTTTGGTACGAGAAGAATGACAGCATCGAGCCGGCACAGCGTTAATGGGTATATAGAACATCTCTTAGTCGGGATGTTTATCGATATCGCAACGCATTCAAAAGACCTAAATGATCTCATTTAGGTCTTTTTTTGCAGAGTACGTTTATGGAGGAGGTATGGTGATGATTAGCGATGAAAGACTCGATGAGCTGCGGCTCTCCGGCGAATTGGTTCGGGTTGTGCGAGATGGCTTGGAGACCAATGATATTATAGGCTTTGTCGTCGCCTGGGACCCGGAGCAGGTCATAATACGCCGTAGAAATCGGCGGGTCGTTAAACTGGATCGCCGCTACAGCTACCAGCTTAAAAAAGATCCAAGAGTAAGCCCGATCGAAGAGTAGGAGTAGGCATAGATCTCGAACTTCTCGGACAACTTAACCTCGCATCAAATTTTTGTGGAGGAGTTGCTTTGGGTTATGGAAATGTCCAATGACAAGGTCTCGGCTTATAAGAATGAAATTCTGAATTTGAAGCAGAGCATGCCGGAGATGGCAGAGGCGTATCATCAGTTCACCGGCGTTTGCTTTCAGGATGGCGAGCTGGATGAGCGAACGAAGCAGCTGATCGCGCTCGGGATCGGACTGTTCGCCAATAACGAGCTGTGCACCTTCTATCATATGGAGGAAGCCCGTGCGAAGGGAGCCTCGGATACTCAGATAATGGAGGCTGTAGCCGTGGCGTCTGCCGCCAGTGCGGGACATGCTCTCTCGCAGGGACTGACCCGCATACAGCATAATCTTCATTGATTCACGTGTTACCAATAACCGTCTCATCCGGAGCATTCTTGTTCAGTGGGGGAGACGGTTATTCTCTGTTTAAAGGGCGGCGATTTAGCGGGCGGAAACAGCGGCAGGAGGATGGGCTTGCTCGGAGGACTCGGTCTCGGGCGGGACCAGCCCAAGATAGGCTCGCATGCGGTCCATCATCTCCTCACGGAAGGATGGCCATAGAATGTTCATCGAACCAATGTAACCCCGGCATGCATATCGCGCCTGGATTCCATCCTGGTTTTGCCCAATATCATACACCTTGATCGCCCGCTTGGTGAATTCCTGTTTCACCTCACGAAGAAGCACAGCAGCACGCTTGGCTCCGTTCCCCACAACCTCTACATACAATTGCGGGCTCTTGAAGACACCGCTCTCCTGAATGATTCGGCAATCCCTTTCAAACACTTTATGGATGAACATCAGCAGCAGGTAACTCTTGATCAATGCTCGTTCTTCTGTCGTAACAGCCGGTATGGCCATCAACATCACCGCCTTTATATAGAAAGTGGTTATTGGATAGGAACTTATGTTCTTATTTTAACCGGAAAACAGGTTTTTAATCAAGTTCAAAAAAAGTGTTGACTCGATTTACCTGGCGTGATATTATGTATCTTGTCGCCGCTGATAAGAGCTTGTCTCCTATAAGCGATGAGTATGATACGCGGTCGTGGCGGAATTGGCAGACGCGCACGGTTCAGGTCCGTGTGGGCTAACCCCCGTGGAGGTTCGAGTCCTCTCGACCGCATCCTTATGAAGAAGCTCGTAAACTTGCTTTTTAGCAGTTTGCGAGCTTTTTTGTGTTGAAACTTGGACGGCAAACCGGCAACATTTACTTTCTGACTTACATATTTGATCAACTTTACTCAAACAATACGGTTAGGTATGTATGAATAGGAGTGGAAAGGGGCGTCAAGATGCGGAAGGTATATAAAAATTCGGTGATCCTGCTGTGTATGGTATGGGGGATCGTGAACGGACCACAGATAGGTTATGGTGCAGGGATGGTTGCTTGGACTGATCTGTCACGTCAGGAGCCAAACCAAGTGTACGAAGAATCCGGGCGCAACAGACCCGGCCAGGAAAAGAAAACGAATAAGCTAGCCGTTATCATCGATGATTTTGGCAATGATCAGAAAGGGACTCAGGAAATGCTCAGTCTGCCTGTCAAAATCACGGTCGCTGTGATGCCTTTTTTGCCCACAAGCGTGAAGGACGCCGAGGCCGCACATCGGCAAGGCCATGACGTGATTATCCATATGCCCATGGAGCCTAAGCAGGGGCGAGCTTCCTGGCTTGGACCGGGTGCCATCTTAAGCTCGCTTACCGATGAGGAGATTCGTAAACGCATGGAAGAGGCCATTGATTCAATTCCTTACGCTGTAGGGATTAATAATCATATGGGTTCCAAGGTTACCGGGGATGAACGAGTCATGTCCATCGTACTCGACGTATGCAGGGAGAGAGGGCTGTTTTTTATCGACAGCAAGACGAATTACTACAGTGTGGTTGGCAAACTGGCAGCGGAGAAGGGGATGCCATCCATCGCCAACGATATCTTCCTGGATGACGTTCATACCGTTCAGCACGTGAGCAAGCAGCTGCAGACCGCAGCACAGCATGCGGAAGAGAGAACTTCCTGCATTGCAATAGGCCACGTTGGCGTGTATGGAATCCGCACGGCAGAAGCGCTAAAAGGAAGCATTCCTAAACTGCAGACGAAGGTGGAGTTTGTAGGTATCAGCGATCTGGTAAGGGAACGATCAAGCTGGCGGCCGAATCCGCTGCCTGCGTATTAGTGCAATAGCAGCACTGATGGCGATTTTTTGCCATGTTGTGAGAAACTGGACGATAAAAGGTTATCCGACAAAGGTCAGCCCATATCTTGTATAGACATAAAAAATAAATAGCCTTCCAGACAAGGACCCGGTGATTCCGTTCCCTGTATGGAAGGCTGTTCTTATGTTGAGGCAGCGGCCACGCATGCTGTGAATGATCTCGCTAATGTTGCTGCTGACGCGCTGTGCGTAATCGGAATACCCCGAAAAGGTCCCGAACAGATGATTTCCGTTCCGAATCGTGTTGGCTACTGAGCCGGGTAGGATGAAAACAAAAAACAGCCCCAAACTACAGGGCCGTTAAATAACCGATAATCCCGTCGGCAATGGCCTCGGCAATCTGCATTTGACCATTGCGGCTGGTCAATAAGTTCCGGTCCTCCATGTTGCTGAGGAAACCCGTTTCAACGATGACGGCGGGCACTTGGGTTTGATTGAGCAGATAATACGGCTTGCCTATCATGATGCCATTGTTGTTGCGGTAAACCAGATTCAACTGCTCTTGGATGGTGTCCGCAAGTAGGGTGCTCCGTCCCTCGGATTGATGCAGGACGATGCCTCCGCGCTTGGAGGAGTTCTTTCCCCAATTCACATGAATGCTGACTACAAGCTTGGTCGGGATCTCGCTGCTGAGCTGTTTACGCTGCGACAGATCCCGGCGGTGTCTGGAGGAGCTTCGATGCCAGCGGTTGTCGTCGCTAAGGGCGTAATCGGCATCGCGATTCAGCACGGCATGATAACCCTCCTTGCGAAGCAGCATGAACACTCTGCGTGAAATGGCCAGGTTGATATCTTTTTCGAGAATGTCCCCATACGAAGTACCGCCGTCAATGCCGCCATGACCCACATCGATCAGAACGACATCATGTGCAAAAGGGTGCAGGTGCCGGAGCTTGGACTGGTCGATTTCCTGACCCGATGAGTGGGTGGATTCCGGCGTTTCGGACGTAAGCCGGGCTGTCTGTATCGATGTCTGATGAACGGTTCTTGCGGGATGCGTCATGGCATGCTTCTTCACTGGACAGGCTTCGGTGACAGAACCCGGGAATGCCAGCGTAAAGAGAAGCATCCACACCCCTGCTGCCTTAACCATGATGGATTCCTTCTTTCACGTAAAATTTCGGCTTTATTAGAATGTGCATTTAGCGGAAAAATCATGCCGTTCAAATGCGTGCGTCTAGAATCGATCGAAATGGAGCAAACTGATATTGGGATGTGGATAAACCATAAGGAGTTGATTCATATGGCTAGCGGCGATGATTTAATCAAGTACATTACCGAGCGCGTAGTTCATTATATAGATACGCCCAAGGACGTTCGGCGCAAGGCGAAGGTGAAGGAATCCTGGACCACAAGGTGGTTCGGCATGATTCCGTTCTCCATGTCGCTATGGAAAGAAGATGTAACCACCAAGCGCAAAAAAAGGGCAAAGTAGCAGCTGCTGCACGTTCCTTCATGAAGTCGCATTTTGTACATCGTGCGTATTGCTTCCTGTTACGCACGATGTCAGGTTCGAAACATGCTTTGGAATGGCTGTAGACCCTTGTGAGTGCTGAGTGCACAACCATAAACCGTTTTGAAAAAATATAAAGGACGCTTCCCGTTAAAGGGCCGCGTCCTTTTGTCAGTCATGGCATATTGCATGGATGAGGGCTGCTTGCTTTAACCCGTGTCATTTCGGCTGAGCATAGAATTGACCTTGTCCGATTAACCGGGATGCCGGCAAGAAACGGAGAGTGTCTGTATTCCGTAAGGGAACCGACACATAAAGCGCAGCCGGGTTTTCCTGATTCGCCGGGGACCAGCGATGCCAGCCGGTTAAGTTAAAAGGTGCGCCGTAAGCGGCATTGCCTTTTTTGGACTTGAATATCAGGGTGGAGTGCTCTTGTAGTAAATTCCGCAGATCGGCGCTGCTTCGGGTCGTTAGTTCGCTTGAGGCCAGCCACAGCAGATTATCGTAAGGATCCATGGAGTCGCCGGTTGCGATGGAGGGAGTGGCGGCAAACCAATGATTGGACGTGGATGAAGCCACGAGTCCTTTGGCTGTTGCAGGCAGAGATACGGATACCAGCTTCGTCGTTGAATGCGTCTGCTGGGGCTCATCCGGGAGAGCTTCACTATTTAGTGCATTAAAATAAATCGGCTTCTTGCCGGGCAGCTGGACCTGCCAGACGGGGGACACGTCATACAGCTTGCGCACGATGCTTCCTTGAGGCAATGATCCTCCGACCTTCACAAGTCCTTCCGCAGAGAGCCGTTCTTTCAACGGCGCTTGGCTGTAGGGAAGAGTCGAGCCGATTCCGTATTCACTCAGGATATATCCACCGTCTTCTTCTGCACTGATAATCATGTATCCTTGCGGCAGTCCTTCATCGGAAATCGTGACCAACCAGCCGTGCGTACCCGGACCAAGCGGGGTGAATTCGAGCTTGGCTTCATCCCAGGTCGTAAATGGCGCATGGGCCGATAATTGAGCGACAGTCTCCTCCGCAAAGTCCATCAAACTCCCGGGTACCTGAGCCACGGCGTTGTTCTGATTAACATCTGAAACGCCTGATCTATGATGATCCGCTGTAAGCTGAGTGCTGGTGCTGGTCAGACTAGGGCTGTTCGCAGAATTGGAAACGTCGGCTTGGCTAGCGGCAGCCAAGCTTGCCTGCGGCTGGAACGAGCTGAACCACAGGATAGTTGTTACGATCATAGAGACAGACAGCATTCGATATCGGCTGGTCTGTTTGTTATCGGTTGATTTTGGCTGGGAATTCTTGCAATCCTTGTCATCATGGTTATGAAGTTTCATGTTCCACTGTTTCAAATCATTAACCGCCTTTCCTTGGCCCTACGCGCCGTGGATGTATTGAAATCATCATATCGGACAAGCTCTGCAAAGGCTGTTGCAAGCTGTCGCGGTAGGAGAAGGGAGAATGGTTCTTTTTTTGCCTGCTTTTGTAGAGGGGCGTCATGATGACGCACCCACAGGCGAACACAGATGAAATAGACCGCAGGTTATGACGGACAAGCTCACTTTCGGCTCGTACTGCCACTGCATTTCCGACCGACGGTTCTTATATTGCTCCTCAATGAGCGCTTTTTTCTCTTCATCCTGCTCCTTGAGCAGGTCCTCGTAATAGCTGTCGATCACCAGCAGTTCTTCTTCAAGACGTTCTCTTGCTTTGGTGGCCCAGTCATAGTCCAGCTTGCTTATCTTGTCGATAAGATGGTTCTCCAGCACATCTACGGCCTGTTCGAGCGTAAGAGCCGCGGGTCGGACGTGAACGCTCTCGGGCAAGCGGGGCGTCAGTTCGCGTCCAATCAGGATCGCCGGGAAGTCATGGGCAATCGCACGACTAGATAATGAGATTCCGAGAAAAAACAATTCCTCCCGCTTCAGATCACAGCTGAACTCCACCTTGAAGCAGACGCCCAGCCACTGCTCATACGGAGTGGAACGGGCTCTCGGACGCGGCTCGGTATCGCGCTGCTGGAACAGGTAGACGCATTTGCCTTCCTCCCGGGAAGCATTCCAGATTTGGGCGAGCCGGCTGCTGCCGTAGCCAATGTTCTCCCGCTGAATGCGGCCGGGACCGAGGATAGGCAGAACTGGGGCATTCCCGTAAAAGCGGGCCAGGAGGGGATCCTGCGCGGGTGCCGCGAGCTGCGCTTTGGCCTCGGCTGCTTGGGTCTTTGCAAGCCGTTCGTCGTATTTCTCCGGATCAAACACGAAATTGAAGGACAACGTTTCGGCGGGAGCGCCGGTACGTTCCACGAAGCCCCAGTAATACGGGCGGTTGGTGAGCATTTTGTCGGCTTGCGGTGACAGTTTCACGGTGACATGCTCAGGCGATTTTTCAATGACGGTGCATTCGGTGGCTTCCAAATAGGCCATGAAGTGCTGCTGCACCTCCTGCGGCGTCATGGTCATATTAGGCTTCTTCCTCTCTTAGATTTTCTTCGACGGTGCTTCCCTGCTCGATATCCTGTTTAATATGGTGAATCGAGTCGCCCAATGTGCTGATGCGCTGGCGGAGCTCATCGTCGTTGCCGGACTCCAGCATGATTTTGTACAGACTCTTCTCGATGGATTCCTTCTTTTCGAACCGCTCCAGAATGACATCCAGTCCGCCGATGACCATCTCGAACATGTTGATCTTCTCGTGCAGCAGGTTCAGGATGTGCTCTTCAATGGTTCCCGACGTGGACAGGTTGTAGATCTTCACGTCATTGGTCTGGCCGAGACGATGCACGCGTCCAATCCGCTGCTCAACCCGCATGGGATTCCAGGGCAGATCAAAGTTGATCATATGGTGGCAGAATTGCAGATTGATGCCTTCGCCGCCAGCTTCCGTCGCGATCATGACCTGCGCCTTGCCACGGAAGAGATCCATCATCCAGTCCTTCTTGCCGCGGTTCATTCCGCCTCGGTACGGTACGGAGATCAGTCCGTGATCGCGAAAATAATTGAGCAAGTATTCCTGCGTGGCGCGGTACTCCGTAAATACGATGACCTTCTCGTTCATTTGCTGGATGAGCTCGATGGTTTTTTCCGCCTTGGTGTTGGCTTTGATGGCCTTGATGAGATAGACGAGCTCCCAGATTTTATCGCGCAGCGGAGAGTCCTCGGGCAGCTTCTTGGACAGATTAACAAGAGTCACGAAGACGGCATCGCGGCTGCTGCACACTTCACGCTGGAGCGTAACGAGTGACAGCATACTGCTTAAATTTCCCCCTGCTGCCTGATACTGATCTTTGACGAAGGACGTAACGCCGTCGTATAATGACTGTTCTTCGGGCGAAAGGCTAAGCCCTACATTGCGGACGGATCGCTTGGTGAATTTCACTTCGCCCTCGCCGCGGCGGTTACGGATCATGACCTTGGACAGCTCATCCTTGAGCTGATCCTGGTTCTTGGGTCTTCGTTTATCGACAACAAAATTAGCGGCAAACTGCCCTTGGCCTCCGAGCTGGCCCGGCTTCAGCAGAGTGATCAGATTGAAGAGCTCGCTGAGATCGTTCTGCACCGGCGTGGCCGTCAGCAAGAGGCAGTATTTTTTGCGCAGCTTTTGAATGAATTGATAATTGGATGTTTTCTTGTTCTTGAGTTTGTGCGCCTCATCGATGATGAGCATATCGTATTCCTCGTTCAGCAGAATCTCCTGATGCGGATCGCGTTTGGCCGTGTCCATGGATGCGACAACGATGTCATTGCCCCAGGAGTACGCTTTTTTTTGCGCAATCGCAGAAATGCCGAACTTGGAGTTTAGCTCGCGAACCCATTGCAGCACAAGGGAAGCCGGAACTAGAATCAACACTTTGGATACCAAGCCGCGCACGATGTATTCTTTTAAAATAAGGCCGGCTTCAATCGTCTTTCCAAGTCCCACCTCATCGGCCAGAATCGCTCTGCCCGACATCTCGAACAATACGCGTCTTGCGGTATCGGTCTGATGGGGGAGCGGGGATAAGCCGCCAAGGTGCTTGAGGCATTGTAATTCTTCAAAGCTTGTAACCAAGCGGGATTTCTCGCCCTCCACGGCAAGCTGGGCCAGACGATAGTCCCCCCAAGGGCCGCCTTTGCCCAGTCGTCCGGCGAGATCGTCAAACCAGGAACGGTCGATCTGCAAAGGAACGGGAAGGCGCGGGTCGATAATCATGCCTGAGTCGGCAGATAGCTGTTGGTTCATGTCGATCTCCTCCTGTTGTGAAAGATTCCGGGCCAGCGGTGTATATGTAGTATGGACGAAAAAAGAAGTCTTCATAACCTTGCACGAATTCGGGAGGCGCGGAATACCCTATAGGGCGCACGGCTGCTGGAATTGGATATTTTCATCCTTTTTTTTCATAGGAAAGGGCGAAAAAGAGAGCGAGAGGAAGAAAGCGGAAGCTTGCGAGCGGGAGCTTGGAACTGTTGGCTTAATTTTCACATTATCGGCATAGTTAACCTATATATAGTGTAGTATAATGAATTGGTAGCACTATATATGGTGTATATAGTGGTTTAGGATGTTTGACCGGCTACATAACAGGTTATGTTGTTGGTGAGCACATATACTTGGGAATCTTTTTAAATTTTATATCTTATATAGGAGGTAGTTGCTCTTGAGTACGATGCAGAATCAGCGGCTGGAAGGTTTAAGCGAGAAGATCTTTTTGGACCGGTATGCCTGGAAGGATGCGGACACCAATAACGCGAAGGTAGGCGATGTGGTGCTCGTTTTGACGAAGGATGATCCTAAATTTCCGACCAAGGAAGTTGGCGAAATCGTGAAGCGCGAAGGCCGCAAGGTCACGGTGAAGACACGGAAGGGCGAGCTTGTGGAATCGGATGTGGAGAAACTAACGTTAACCATCGAGAAAACGCCGGAAGAAATGTGGGATCGACTCGCGGCTGCCATGTCATCGGTTGAGGCAACGCCGGAACTGCAGGAAGAGTGGCGCGGAAAGTTCAGCGAGATTCTGGATGATTGGAAGCTGGTACCGGGCGGACGGATTGCAGCTGGAGCTGGTGCGAGCGATGAATTGACGCTGTTCAACTGTTACGTGATTCCTTCGCCGAAGGACAGCCGGGGCGGCATCATGGAAACCCTGAGCGAGATGACCGAGATTATGGCTCGCGGCGGCGGTGTCGGCATTAACTTGTCTTCCCTGCGTCCTCGGCGTGCGATCGTGAGAGGCGTGAACGGTTCCTCCAGCGGTGCGGTATCGTGGGGCGGATTGTTCAGTTATACGACGGGCCTGATCGAGCAGGGCGGAAGCCGCCGGGGCGCGCTTATGTTGATGATTAACGATTGGCACCCGGACGTGGAGGATTTCATTACGGTGAAGCAGACGATGGGACAAGTCACGAACGCGAACCTGTCGGTATGCGTCAGCAATGATTTCATGAAGGCTGTGAAGGAAGATTTGGACTGGGAGCTGGTGTTCCCGGATACTACTGATCCTGATTATGATGAGCTGTGGGACGGGGATCTGGATAAATGGAAGAAAGCCGGACACCGTATCATTCCATATAAAACCGTAAAAGCACGCGAGGTCTGGCATACCATTATCGAATCCGCATGGAAATCGGCAGAGCCGGGTGTCGTATTCATGGAATACTATAACCAGATGTCCAACAGCTGGTATTTCAATCCAATTATCTGTACGAACCCTTGCGGTGAGCAGGGACTTCCGGGCTGGGGCGTATGTAATCTGTCCGCGATGAACCTGTCGAAGTTCTATGATGAAGCGAATCATGACGTTGCCTGGGATGAGCTGGCGACAACGACGCGTTACTCTGTGCGTTTCCTGGATAATGTCATTGACCGGACGCCGTACCATTTTGAAGAAAACGAATTGAACCAGAAAAAAGAGCGCCGCGTGGGTCTCGGAACGATGGGTCTGGCCGAGCTGATGATCAAGCTGAACATCCGTTACGGCAGTCCGGAATCGCTGGAGTTCCTGGATAAGCTGTATGGCTTCATCGCGCGCGAAGCATATCTCGCTTCTGCGGATATTGCCGAGGAGAAGGGTTCGTTCCAAGCATTCGATGCCGAACTGTACCTGCAAAGCGGTTTCATGAAAAATATGACCGAAGTGTATCCTGAAGTTGCCGAAGCGGTACGCAAAAAAGGTGCACGCAACGTAACCGTCATTACCCAAGCGCCAACGGGCAGCACGGGTACCATGGTCGGAACGTCGACGGGGATCGAGCCGTACTTTGCCTTCAAATACTTCCGTCAAAGCCGACTCGGCTTCGACGAGCAGTTCGTGCCGATTGCCCAGGATTGGCTGGACAGCCATCCGGGCGAGGAGCTTCCGGATTATTACGTCACGGCGATGAGCCTCTCTGCCGAGGATCACATCCGCGTGCAGGCGGCGATTCAGCGCTGGGTAGACAGCTCCATCTCGAAGACGGCAAACTGCCCGTCGGACTTCACGGTTGAAGATACAAAGCGTTTGTATGAGCTGGCATTCGACCTTGGATGCAAAGGTGTAACGATCTACCGCGACGGCAGCCGTGACGTGCAGGTGCTGCAGACGGAGAAAAAAGAAGATAAGGCCGCCGAAGCGACAACAGCTTCTACTGCGGACACGGCGCTGGAGCAAAGCGCGACAGGCCAAGCCGCAGAGGATGCGGCGAGCGTTGAGCCGGCGGCTGCAAGCGTGGCAGTGACAGCCTCACCGAGCAAGAGCGGGCTGGATAAACAATACAAGAAGCGTCCGCAAGTGCTGCGCGGCGCAACCTATAAAATGAACACGCCGTTTGGCATGGCGTACATTACGATCAACGATCTGGACGGCATTCCAAGCGAAATCTTCCTGAACGTCGGCAAGGCCGGATCGGATGTGTTCGCGATGGCGGAAGCCTTGGGCCGCGTCTGCTCCTTGTTCCTCCGTTACGGGGACCATGGCAATAAGGTGGAGCTGTTGATCAAGCACCTTAAGGGCATCGGCGGCACCGGCGCGATCGGCTTCGGCGCAAACCGTGTAGAATCTATCGCCGACGCGGTGGCGAAGGCGCTCGAAACGCACGTGGCAAACAACGCTGGGGCGGATCATGACCATGATCCGGCACCGGTCGCAGCCACGATGGCGCCTGCTGATGCAGATGCCGGGAGTGAGACCATAGCCGCGGGATATGGTGGACATGGTTCGCACGCAGGCGGCAGTTCCATGTCGCTGGATCTATGCCCATCTTGTGGCGGGGCGTCTCTGATTAACATCGAAGGATGCAAGACTTGCGGGAATTGCGGGTATAGTAAGTGTTCGTGAGGAAGTTGAACTCTTTGTTTAGAAAACATTAGATAATGAATGATCATTTTAAAGGCATTGGAGATTTCCGCGAAGGCGGGGATCTCCTTTTTTTCGTACGGCCAGCATGTACGGTGGTGTGAGTGGAAGGGGGAGCTGCCCTACCTACTCGGTTGTTATAGGAAGGGAGAGGAGCAGTTGGAGCTCCCCTATGTTGCTCTGTATGATGGTGGAACAGACCGGTCATTTGCCTAGACTTGGAACACATGATATCTCAATTAGTGAATGCTATATCATTCATTAAAAAAGTCAGCCAATAAAGGCTGACTTTTATGTCTTTCTATTAATTAATATGCTGTATCCCAAGTTTTCGCTTATTACTCTATTCGAATGAGTTTAACCTCTTTCTTTTGCTTTGTTTTTTCTGATGTAGCCGTAGCTGCGATATCTAAGATAGCTTCCATTTTCTGAATATACTGCTCCGGGATTTCATCTAGCAGGGAAAAGATTTTCTTGAAGGATTTTTCATAAGCGTATTGTACGTATTGATCATATACTTCTTTGCCTGTTTGGGTAGCCTTTATAATAATGTTTTTCTTATTGTCAGAGGTATGGTATTTTTCGAGAAACCCTTTCTCCACCATTTTTGTAACATTTTTTGAGAATGCGCTTTTAGATATTCCCAACCGATTAGAAATTTCAAGCATATTTTGGTTTTTATCTTCATTCTCCAATATATATTCTAGTACTTGAATTTGAGCAGCAGAAAATAAAAAAGGAGTATTATACGGATACTCTTTTTTGTAAGAGTCCGCATAAGCATTACCAAATTTTACAAGCCTCTCGACAAATATTCTATTTCTCCCCATCCATTCTAGTGACATAGACATCACTCTTTTCCTGTTCATTTAGCTCTTAAAATTATATCAAAAAAAATAAATTCAACAAAGGGATATATTCTATATTGCTTTCACTTATTATGTGTAGTATAAAAACAATATAGTTTACTTAGGAAACTATATTGTTTTTATTTTGAGGAGGAGTTTTATGGAGAAGAAGAGCACACGAAGGTTATTTGTTGTGTCTGTCGTTATGATTATTGTAAGCGTTTGTTTATCTGGTTTTTTGCAAACTTCCTTTGGAAAGACAGAAATTATTAATTTTAAGGTTCCAACTGAACATGGACAGTGGTTGTCTGGACAAATATATAAACCTAAACAATCGAGCGCAGAGAACAAGGTTCCTTTGGTTATTACCGAGCATGGTTATCTAAACAATAAACATATGCAAAATGTAAATGCCATTGAATTATCACGAAGAGGAATTGCTGTCATGACATTCGATGCATACTATCATGGAAAATCAAGCTCGGCGAGTGAACCGGTAATGGAGGCAGTTGTTGCAAATGGGGAGGGAATGATACCTCTAGTGGAATTTGCCTACCATAATCTGAATTACATCGATAACCATCGGATCGGTGTTATGGGACATTCTATGGGGGGGATGTCAACATGGATGACGTTAATGCATTATGGTTCACAGTATTATACTGCAATGGAAAAAGCGAAAACACCGGAATCGGAAGGCGGAGAAGACATTACGGATCGTGAACTGGAATATGCAAATTCTTTGAATAAAGTATCAGCAGGACTGCCAATAGGAAATATCCGTTTATCAAGTGAAGAAGCTTTTAGCCAAATTCACGCTAACTTAGGAATTATTTATGGTCAATTGGATGAGGGGAATTATGATTTGTCCCAAGGAAATGGTGATCTATCCAACAATGCTCTTGAAGGTTTAGTCGCAATTAACTCGATTTTTCCAAAAGAGGAACAGCAGTCAAGCTTTGAGGTAGGTCAATATTATGGGGATGCGGAAAGCCAGACGCTGAGAGTCGTTCATAATCCTAAGCAAACGCATGAGTGGGCACATTTTTCCCAAAAAACAGTTGCTGAAACGGTCGATTTTTTCAACCATTCGTTCGGGCTCTCGCCAAAAATAAAAAATACCGATCAGCTATGGATCTGGAAAGAGCTTTTTAGTTTTATCGGATTATTGGGCATCTTTCTATTGATTTACCCGGCATCCTATTACTTATTAAAAATTCCGTACTTCCGGCAGTTAAAATTAACAAAAGAACAAAAAAGTTCGTTAACGGGTACGATGCAAACGGAAAAGAGTACAATGAAAACCAGACTTTTTTGGATAAGCTGGCTGCTTAGTTGGCTGTTTTCTGCAGTTGGAGTCATTGTAGCCTTAAAACTAGACCGGTTTATTTTTAAGAGCACGTCCAGTTTCATGTCTGTAAAATGGTTTCCCCAGCCGATTACAAACTATATTATGATATGGGCGATCTTTAATAGCCTTGTTGGATTGGCCCTGGTTATTTGGAAATATAGACAGGAGAAAAGAAATAGTGCTGAGCTTTCTATTCAACATCTAGGATTAAAAATCGGTCTGAACCCCTTGATGAAGACTTTTATTCTTGCTCTATGTATCTTTGGAATCTTTTTTACGGTTGTATTTTTGGCAGAATACATCTTAAATGCTGATTTTAAATTATGGATACTGGGGGTATTTACATTCCATTCAGATAAGTTCTTGGTGTGGATGAACTACCTGCCATTCTTCTTCATTTTTTATCTGACGAACTCGTTGTTTATAAACAAATTGAGTTTCAGCAATATCAAGTCTGAAAAAGTAAACATGATTGTCGCTGGATTCGGAAATGTGCTTGGAATCATGATGATCAATGGAATCCAGTATGCTGTTTTATTTATGACGGGCAACTCATTCTGGCAAGAGACGAGACTTTATCCCATGGTTTTACTTCCCTTTATTTTCTTATTATTTGCAGCGGCAATGATTAGTCGAAGCCTATACAAACTGACAGGAAACATTTGGCTCGGTGCAATGGTGAATACATTGATCATAACGATGATTGGAGTTGCTAACACGGCTACCTTGGTTCCTTTTCAAACTTAAACACACACAGGAAATTTACAGTAATGCAGGGGGAAGCGAATACCTGAAATCTAGAAGTACCAGTTCCTCTGCACTGCAGATGGAATCGGTGCTTTTTTTTGCAATATATTAACCGTACCACCAACACCAAACGTTTTTTGTTCAGAATTTCGATATATATGCATATAATATTTATTTTGGTATAATAGTTAAAATATTACTTTATGATCTAACCATTACATATATTTTCTCTACTGACATTCTATATCAAGAAGGAAAGAAAGGAGGTGAATAAATGAAAAAAGTAGTACTAATCTTATTATTAGCGTGCTTCTCTTTCTCTACTAATGCATTTGCTGCCTATACTGCAACATCTCATGATTTGACAGTTAGCCAACCAGCTCAATATAAATTAAGTGTTGGCCTATGGAGTTCTACGAATGAAACCGTTGATCTAACGCTTTATTCGAAAGGACCATCTGGTCAACTTAGTACAGTCTTCACGACTACCGTGAATATTGGGCCAACTTCTTCAAGTCCTGTCGAGTATTCAGTAGGTTATCTTAGCCCTGGAACTTATGTCCTCAAAGGACAATTCCAAGGGTCTTATGGTAGTTTAGGACCTGTTAGTTTGAATCAAGCCAATTAATAAAAGACATAGAGATTAAAACGGCCAAGCTCAATCGTATGGCCGTTTTATTTTTTTAATTGAAAAAGGCTCGGTTCAAAAAAATTGACAATGGAGTTTTAGAAGAATTATTTGGCAGGAGTTATGGGGAATTCGAAGAAGATACTAACAGCTGGTAGAAGAAAGAGGTTAGTGGGCGCTGATAGCGTGGATTGCCTAGTCTTAATCAAGTAATCCCTTTACTTATTTTCTTAATGTAATACCTGCTTATTTCTACCCAAAGCCAGCTGTAGAAAAGCGAGAACACATAAATGATGGCGATCGTACTCAGGCTAAATGTAGATGAAACTGCCGGGCCCAGAACAGGAAATCAAAAAACGTATAGCAACAAAAGGATTCCTGCCCACAAAGACAACGACCCGGTAATCACGACCGGCAAACGTATGTTCAAATATATCAGCGAACCGCCAACCCCAAGCCCCAATAAGCCTGTCGTGAAAGGAAAAACGATCAGTTCGCTTGGTTGGATAAAAAAGAGAAGCAACATCGTGAGCAAATAGGCGGTCAGACCGGAACCGACGGAAAGGATCGTACATAACACAATGGGGGCTGTAGCGAGGGGACTAATCAAGTAGCCTATCCCTGGCAGTAACCCTCCCATGGATTGAAAAATGGCGGATAGCGCGTCAAGAAAAGCGACCGTAATCATGCAGCACATCCTGTCTTTTAATGAGAGATGTGCTGCCGATATAAAATAATGCGGTATATATTCCTATTGATTTAATCCGGCACATTTCGTAATACTTTCTCTATATTTACCGGGAGTAATGCCTTCGATCTTCTTAAAAACCCGAATGAAAACAGTATCGCTTGTATAACCGACCATCTTGGCAATCTGTGCGTTGGTCAGCCCAGGATCCGACATCAGTTTCTTAGCGTGATCCATGCGTACGACAGTCAGATAGTCGTTGAAGTTCTGTCCACTCACTCTTTTAAAAAATTGTGAAATATATTGCGGCGTGATCTGCAAATGCTCAGACACTAAATTCAAGCTCATGTTTGGATCGGCGTAATTCGCTTGAATGCAGGTTTGAATTTGCAGAAGGAGCTGTTCATTGTGATCGCTTCGTTCCAGTTTGAACGATTCGGCGGCCGATACATACAGGTCCTTCGCTTTTTCAAACATTTCGTCGGTTGTTTTACAGGAAACCAGGAATCGCACAGGGTGGATGTCACCTTCTGTAAGCTTCCGGTAGGCCAGCGTATCCGAATCCGATGCCATGATACGCAACAGGGTACCGGCAAGACTGAATAATAAGCACCTCCCAAGCTCCGGAGTGATGGATTCGTCGCGAAAATTTCGATCGAACAGCTGTGTGAGCAGTTGGATAACTTGCTCTGTATCGCCGCTTCGAATACAGTTAATTAACTGCAGCTCGGTTTCGACGGGGTAATAATATTGCAGCTTTTTCTGGCGAATATCATGATAGTAAAAGGTCGACAGCTGCCCATTGACCATCCTGTACTCTAAGGCGGCAGCCGCTTCCAAATAGGCTTCCCCAATCTGATGCTGGCCCTTATGAACGCCGCTTACGGCTATGCTGATCTCCAGCTTGAACCTAGTCTCCAGCATGCGATGCAATTCGGATACGATGTCCTTCACCCGGCAAGCCGGATGATCCATCTGATCCGGCATTAGATTAACGAGCAGGGCCAGCCGGTCTTTCTCCAAGTCGATCGTATGTATCGTATGGCCTTCGTAGATTGAATCTTCAGCCAGATTGGAGATGATAAATCGCACCAATGCCCATTGTTTTTCACTTTGGTTCGGTGCGAACCGGGACATGTCGTCCACTTGAACGAGAATGACGGCAAAATGAGGAAATGGAAAATGGATGCCCATAAATTCCAGCGACTGTTTCATTTGCTCTGGAGGTTCAAAGTAGCCTTGAAGCACACGATGCAAATAGTTAGAACGAAGAATGGGCAGTTGTTGAGTCAGTTTGTTTTTAATATGCCTTTCTTCATCCCAGGAAATCTTCATCATTTCCAGGATGTAGTCAAATTCATTCACAGCAGGTTTACGTGGATGAGACTTTCCGGCCTGAATCGCCTCTATCATTCTCTTGATTGGAAAATAGTTTCTGTACGCGATTCCATATGCAGCTGCACTCCCCGCAAGGATACATAGCAAGAGAAGCCACAGCGCAAGATGCTCCATTTGTTTCACTTTCTGTAGATATATATTCAAAGGCATCACAGCAATATAGTACCATCCGACTTGTCCCGAGGTTGTGAATGATACCGTTACATCTTGACCGTTCAGATTGTAATTGCGTAAACCGGAGTTCGACTTCAGTTCATTCAATATCGAGTGTGATAACGGACTTGCACCAGGGGTACTACTGATGAGTTCATGATTTTGGTTCACGATATAAACGGAACTCCCGTTTGCGGACTCGATTTGTCGTGTCATTTCGTGAATCTTGGTTTCATCGATCAGAACCGTAAGATTCCCTTTAATATTGGATGTGTCTTCGACCGGCAACGATTGCATAAAGGTAATCACTTGCATGGGGTCATCCTTCAGGTAGCCGTTTCGTTGTAAGGTGGAGGACGGCAGGTATGTTTGACTATGATAGCTAGTCATCTGCTTACGCCATTCTTCATGGGTCAGATGTTCAAAGCGATAATATTTATCATAAAAGTTGTGAGAATCGGTTACGAGATTCGGTTTGATTACAGAATCGCTTCGGTCCAAAAAAATATAGAAATCGTACACAAAATCCTTGGTAATTCTCGAATGCATGTTTAAATAATCTCTTGTAAACTGGACCAAATGATACCGTTCTGACAAGTCTTTGTGTTCCGTATCCAATAAATAACGCAGCTTCGGATTGAGTATAATTTGATGGGATAATTGTTCAATTTCTTTAAAATTGCTGTCTATATTGAGACGCATCTGCTCCAGCATGCCGAGATTGGACCGTTCCGCATTGGATTTCATGATATGTTCAATATTGGTATAGAACACAAACCAAATCAGGATGGGAACCAGGAGCAGAAGACAATTGGATACGAGCATCCTGATGAATAGGCTCCTTCTTTTGCTTCCGGCATTCTTTCTTCGAATGATTGAAAACATGGCGATCCTCCTAGTATAGAAAAGCTTGCTCCATCCCTATAATTCGGGAAGAGCAAGCTTGCTCCCTTCGTTGGATGACCGATTCGTGTGATGATCATTCTTTTAACGCACCAATCAGGACACCGTGCACAAAATACTTTTGCAGAAACGGGTACAGGCATAATATTGGAAGTGTAGATATGATAATCGTCGCATATTTGATCGTGATCCCGATGTCCAACCGATCTGTGGCTGCTGCATCGGTCGTCATACTGTCCGTACTATTCGAGATCAGAATTTCACGGAGCACTAGCTGTAGAGGAAATAACTCCCGATCACGCAAATAAATCAATGCGCTAAAGTATGAATTCCAATGTCCCACTGCATACCACAGCACCATGACGGCAATAACGGGCATCGAAAGAGGCACAATGATTCTGCTCATAATAATCCAATCATTGGCCCCGTCGATCCGCGCGGATTCCTCCAAACTAACGGGTACCGCTTGAAAGGCGGTTCGCATAATGATCAAGTTAAATGAACTGATAGCCCCGGGCAAGAGAAGAGCCCAAGGCGTATCCAGCATGCCGAGACTGTTCACCAGCAGAAAGGTTGGAATCAGCCCCCCATTGAACACCATCGTAATCACGATGATGAGCATGATGGAATTGTTGAAATAGACGTTGCGGCGAGAAAGGGCATAGGCACCGAGCGTTGTCATGAATAGGTTAATGATTGTGCCGCCAGCAACATAGAAGAGGGTGTTCCGGTAGCCGGTCAGAATCATGGGATTATCTATAACGGCTTTATACGCATCCAGATTAAACCCGGTCGGGAAAAACAGCATGCCGCGAAATCGGGCGATTTCTGCAGGATCGCTTAAAGATGCGAATAATACGTATAGGAACGGATAAAGCGTGACGAAGCAAAGCAGGAGCATGAAACATGTATTGACGACGGAAAATATCGATTCACCCAGGCTGCGTTTGTGAAACATACCGGTCCTCCCTTACCACAATTTATGTTCGCTCACTCGTTTGCTAATGGAATTGGCGAGTACGATCAGAATGAAGCTGATGACCGAATTGAATAACCCAACGGCAGCGGTATAACCGAAATCGGCTCCCAGGATACCTTTCCTGAATACATAGGTAGAGATGACATCGGCCGTCTCATAGGTCATCGGATTGTACATCAAAATAATTTTCTCGCTCCCGACGGAAAGCATGGATCCCATGTTGAGAATGAGCAATATCACAATGGTCGGCATGATCCCGGGCAGGGTAATATGCAAGGTCTGTTTCCATCGTCCCGCTCCGTCAATCCGGGCCGCATCATAGAGAGTCGGATCAATGTTGGCTATGGCGGCGAGATAGATAATAGAGCCCCATCCGATTCCCTGCCAGACGCCGGAAGAGACGTACATGAACCGAAACCACCCCGGCTCCTGCATGAAGGCAATCGGTTCAAGTCCGATCATGCCAAGAAGTTGATTCACCAGACCGTCGCGGGCAAAGAAATCGATCATCATCCCGACCACAACGACGATGGAGATAAAGTGCGGGAGATAGCTTATCGTCTGGACGATTCGTTTAAAAAAACTCCTGCGAATCTCATTAAGCAATAAGGCAAGTATGATCGAAGCGGGGAACGCAAACAGCAATTCATAGATATTGATCAGCAAGGTGTTCCGAATCAGTCTCCAAAAATAGTAGTTTCCAAAAAAACTTTCAAAATGATCGAAACCCATCCATGGACTTCCCCAAATTCCGTCGGCAAGTCCGTAATCTTTAAAAGCAATTTGCAGACCATACATGGGTCCGTAATGAAAAACGATGTAGTAGGCAACGACGGGCAGCAGGATAAGATAAATGTAGCGGTTCCGTATTATGTCCTTTTTTATCATGCTCCATTTCTTCTCTGCCCGGTTCCCCGTTGCCGTCTTCACAATGTTTCTCTGTACATTAGGCATGGTTTACTCCTTCTTTGAATACCGGAGAACGGCAAGCCGCAAGCTTTCCGTCTCCAGTGTAGTAGGCATGTTATCGGTTGTTATAGCGTTCCAATCCGGATTGCTGCATTTGAATTGCCTCGTCGATACCCATGCTTTTCATGGTAGCGACATACTCATCGAACTTATCCAGCGATTCTGCGCCCATAATGAATTTAACGATCATTTCATTTTTATACGTATCGATATCGTTCATGATCGAGGCATATCGGCTATTATTTTCCCGGGCGATGGTGATCGGAGGCATTCTTTTTTCATTCGAAGGTTCTGCCCAGACCGTCAAAGCCTCTTGCTGCTCCGGTCTGGCCGCATATTGCTCCATATAGCGTACATCCTGCAAGAAAGGACCCGCATCAGCGGACAAGACATGCTGTTTCAGGGATTGGGCAAGCGGCAATCCTTCCGGATTGTTCATGACGGAATCCATATATTTCGGATAACCGTCAACCATCGTATAGGATGTGCCTTCTTTACCGAAGTTCATGATCATTCGTCCTTCTTCACTATAGAAATAATCGAAGAATTTTACGGTTTCAGCGATGTGCTTGTTGCTTTCAGTTATAGCAGTGAATATGCCGACAATCTGATTGTCCATTTGACCGAATATCGGTTTACCGCCAGATTGTGACGTCGGATAGGGTGTGGCAATAAGCTTGAATTGCGGTTCCTTGGACTCCATTAAATCCATAAACCTGCCCATGCCTCCGCCTACAGCCATAACAGCCGCACCGACCTGATTGCCGGTTATTTTTGCATCGTACATTTTGCTGTCATTGGCTGCAAAGTCTTTGTCCAGCAAGCCTTCATTGTACCAACGGTTCATAGTTGTAAGGTATTGCTTATATTCGGGTTGAACGGGGCCATATTTAACCGTATTTCCTTCGTGATAGAAGCCGTTCGGGATGCCAAAAGCGCCAGTAAAGGCAAGTTCGCCTGCTCCCATCATGATCGGAATTTCATCCGCCTTTCCGTTGCCGTTGGGATCTTGTTCCTTAAACGCTTTCAAAACGGTATACCATTCGTCGATGGTTCTGGGAATAGGCAAATCCAACTTGTCCAACCAATCTTTACGTATAACCGGGCCGGAGTGGGTTTGCAGTTTTCTCACGGGGCGGATGAACGGAAAACCGATAAGATCGCCATCGTCCGTTGACGCCTGTCTTCTCCATTCCGGGTTTTCGTCCAGCAGCTTTTTGAAGTTAGGCGCTTGGTCCAAATAGTCATTTAATGGAATGATCTTTCCATCCTTAATCGCTTTTTGAGCGCCTCCCGGATAATTATTCCACGAATATTCAACGACATCGGGCAGCGATTTCGAGGCCATCATCAAGTTGAATTGTTCGCCAGCTTGGCCTTGGGCCGGGTGTTGGTAATCGATTTTGACACCGGTTTTATTTTCGATTTCTTGAATAGCGGTAATCTCACCATAGCTTTTCATAATAGCGGCTGCGTCGGGATGCATCTGTTTCCAATACGATAAGTTGCTCAAAGGTTGGGTTGACTCTGTGGATTCCGTACGCCCCTTTGGCATCTTCTCACTACTGCAGCCGGCCATCGCTGTGGCAACCAGTCCCAGAGATGTTATAACAGGTATAAGCTTTTTGATGATGTTCCTGCTCATCTGCATAAACCGTAGTTCCTCCTCCATATTTGATGTGCTTTTGACATATTCAGCATAAAGGATGGTTGTTTTTTCCGGAATCATATAAAATCAGGAAAGGGTTGCCATTATTAAGATCAAGCACTGGCGAATATAAAACTGAATCGACCATATTAAAGATTGGCCCTTATAAGTGGGGAGAGATTGCAAATCATTGGGGTTAAGCAGCGAGCCGCAAGCCGCAAGCTGCAAGCTGCGAAAAAATCTTCGCATAGTTTCAACAAGTTAAAGTCGGAGACGTGCATGAACTGCAACAAACAAAAAGAGTGGACGCTAGATTGTGAACAGCCGTGTTTGATGCTCCACGCGATCTCGTGTTAGATGTTTGGACGGAAGAGGAGAATCTGTTGAAGTGGGGAAGCGAATGGGGATAGATAAGAATGTGTGAGGAGGGGAAATAGATGACATTTGTTTATTAAATTCTGACCCATTTATTGCATCGGGGTGCAAATCATTTGAAATAAGGACGCTAAAGCTGGCCAACGAAGAAAATAATTATTTACTAGCGAAATGGGGGCATTTAAACAATAATGGAATTATTATTTGTTTGGACTTTAAGGTTCTCGGGTTCGCGAGTATCCAAACGTTAGACGAAATCATTTGAAACAGGGAAGGATGGGAGACAATGAAATTAGAGGTTTTAAATGTTCCCTCGTATTGGAAAACTGAAATGAAACAAAAATATATTCAACTTTATGAGGAAAACAGCAAGTTGGTTGTTCTGTTTCCCGGAAAAAACTATCCTTGTGATAAACCAAGCCTACATTTTGCTGGGTCTTCGGCACTTCAAAGCGGTTTTGATTTATTGGTACTGGAATATGGATATCAAGCTGCGAGAACGAATTTGGATGTTAATGAACTGCAAAGAGTCATAGAAGATAGCCACGAATCGGTTCAACGAATCATTGGCAAGTACAAGCAAGTTGTTTTTATTAGTAAGAGCATAGGGACAATAGTTGCTGGTGAAGTTCATGGGAAACTTGAAATTCCAATCAAACACTTATTTTTGACACCAATCAAAGATACAATTCACTATATCAACAAGTTTAACGGACTTGTGGTTTATGGAACAAAGGATGAAGTGTTTAATAATGAACTTGCAAATCAAATTAACATAGACAAAGTTAGAGAGGTCATTGAAATTCCTAATGCCAATCATTCTTTAGAGACCGAAAATGTTGAGGACAGTATTGAGATTCTAAGTAAACTCGTAAGGATATATATGGAATTTCTAAGCAAGTAATCGGTTGTAGGTTAAACAAAGTGACTTCGTCTAATGCCTAATCACACTTCGGCGTACGCACCTTAAGTCGCTGGTGCTAACAACTCATAGAAAAGGGGCATCCGCAAGATCTTAGATCTTTTGGGATGCCCCGTTTGAGTCAAATATACGCTTTACAAGCGTCAGTTGATATTTTGCATTTTCGCAGGCGATGGAGCCGCACTGGCTGACTTTCGTTTAGCCAGATCCATTTTACGCTGCAGCATGCCAAGCACGATATCCGCAACGATCGCCAGCACAGCGGCAGGAATGGCACCTGCAAAGATTCGGAGGGAGTTGTTGCTGTTCAATCCAGCGTATATTTCCCGTCCCAGCCCGCCTCCACCGACGAGGGGAGCAATCGTTACTACGCCGATGGCGATGACGGCGGCAATACGCAGACCCGACATGATATAAGTCAACGCAAGCGGAAAACGCACTTTCACGAGCATTTGGAAGGGGCTCATCCCAATTCCTTTTCCGGATTCAAGATAGCTGTGGTCGACCTGTTTTAACCCAACGTACGTATTACGTGCAATTGGATTCAGTGAATACAGGAAGAGTCCCACCATGACCGTTGTCGTTCCGAGTCCCATCCATAACATGAGAACCACGAGCATCGCCAAGCTTGGTACCACCTGAAGGATGTTGGTGATAAACAAAATGATCTTGGCAGCCCATTTGCTCTTAGAGCAGAGGATGCCAAGCGGTACTCCGACGATGAATGCCAGTCCCAGACCGATAACCACCATTGTAATATGCTGGATGAAATACTCCCAGAGCAACCCCTGATTTCGTGATATATACGACAAAAAGTCGGCAAATGTTAAATGTTCATTTTCCATGCTTACCCTCCTTTAGCTTTTCAAGAGGCCCTGCTCTTTCAAGTACGCGATCGCGACCTCTCGTTCGCTTTTCTTCTCAATGTCCACCTGATAATTAAGCGATATCATCGTATCTGCATCCAAATGACCGATTAAAGGCGCTATCGTATCCTGGATTTCAGGATGCTTCTTTAAAAGGTCCGAACGCAATACCGGACTTGCATCATATGGAGGGAAGAATTGCTGGTCATCCTGAAGCGTCTGCAATTGGTAGGCTTTCAGCCGGGAATCCGTAGAATAGGCCAACACGATATCCACCTGCTCATTGGCTACCGCACTGTATACCAGGCTGATTTCCATGGGGAACACCTGACCGAATTTGATGTCATACGCTTTGGAGAACGCCGGATATCCATCCGTGCTTCTCTCCAGCCACGTCGTATCCACCCCAAGCTTCATACGGTCCATGTCTTTTTTGACATCGGAAATTTTGGTATATCCATTGGCTTCGGCCAGATCCTTTCTTACCGTGAACGCGTAGGTGTTCTCAAAACCCAGAGGGTTCATCCAGGTGAACCCGAAGTGTTCCTGAAATCCATCTTGAGCTTCCTTCAAGACTTTGGCGCGGTCTTTGGTACCGCTGATCGGGAAATGGTTGTTGAAAATCTCACCGGTATATAATGTTGCCATCTGAACGTCGTTTCTTTTCATCGCATTGATGACCAATGAACTCGATGCCAGATCCGGGATAATATCCACCTTCAGATCGGTTTGGTCTTCAATCAGAGCTTTATACATTTCAGCCATAATCTTGGTTTCGGTATAGGTTTGAGTCCCGATCGTAATCTCGCTTTGAATTCCGCATGCGGAGGTTAAAGCGGCAAGAGCCATCATGCAGATTAACATCGGAGCCCATTTAAGCTTTTTCAGTTTCATCACGCCTTCCTTGTTCCGTCCGCCTCGCTGTCTACGGTTGATGTGACTCATATCGCAGCGTCCCGGGTCTGAGTCTGATGGTAGTGTTTGCTTAGCCAGCCCTCAAGCAGCCCAAGCAGACCGTCAGCTACAAGTGCCAAGAGAATGGCACCAATGCCACCGATGAAGATCATCTCGGGCTTGTTGACACCAAGTCCAGATACAATAAGCTGGCCTAAACCGCCAGCACCAATCAGGGAAGCCAGTGTTGCCCAGCTGATGATGTACACGGTCGTAATGCGGATACCGGACATGATGTAAGGAAGCGATAAGGGAAGCTGAATCCTCAAAATCGTTTGGGCGGTGCTGTATCCCATCCCCCTGGCCGAATTGAGCACCCCTTTATCCACGGAGTGAAAACCGTCATAGGTATTCCGCAGGATGGGCATGAGGGAGTACAAAAATAGCGCGAGTATGGCCGGCTTCATGCCGATGCCGAGAAGCGGAATCAGAATAGCCAGAAGAGCCAGGCTTGGAACCGTCTGAAACAGGTTCGTAATGAAAAATACGATGCTGTTCATCCAGCCTATCCGGTTGTATACCAACAGGATTCCGATCGGTACGGCAACAACAGTCCCCAAAAGCACGGCAGAGAATGAGAGGACCAGATGCTCCTGCAATGCATTTAGAATATCCGGATAACGTTCCGTGATAAAACTCCAGAATGCGTTCATATCACTCACCCTCTCCGTTCAGCACCGGAGGAACCATCGTTGGATAGACTTCGGCCAAATGTTTAACCACACTGCCTCTTGTGATTAATCCGAGGAACCGGTTATTACTGTCTATGACAGGAAGATTACTGAGCTGATGGCTGTCCATGATCTCGATGGCCTGCGGAAGCGTGCTTCCCGAAGCCACAGAAAAACGGACTGGATGCATAACGTCAGCCACCGTTTTGCCTTCCTCGCCGTATTGGTCGAGAACCCGGTAGATTGAAACCGCTCCTTGTAGCTGACGGTTACGGTCCACGATCAGCAGAGAATCGACACGCTTCATTTCCATCATCTTGATGGCTTCAGCTAATCCCCGGCTCGGGAATGCCGTGACCGGATTCGTAATCATCACTTCATCTACAAGCGGAATTTCATAGGCGCTTTCATTTTCATTTTGCAGACGTTTGGAACCGATAAAGTCACGTACAAAATCGTTTGCGGGATGCCGTAAAATGCTGTCCGGTCTACCCGTTTGAACCACTTCGCCATCTTTCATCAGAACGATGGTATCCGCTATTTTAATAGCTTCATCCATATCATGCGTCACAAAAATAATGGTTTTATTGAGTTCCTGCTGAAGCCGGATCAGCTCATCCTGAAGCTGCTCACGGCTGATCGGATCCAGTGCGGAGAACGGCTCGTCCATCAGGATGATATCGGGTTCAGCGGCAAGCGCCCGCACTACGCCTACGCGCTGCTGTTGTCCGCCGCTTAGCTCGGATGGATAGCGCGTACCATAAATGGTGTGGTCCAGTCCGACCATGTCCAACAATTCATTTACTTTTTGATCTGTTTTGTCTTTATCCCACTTTATCAGACGTGGAACCACGCCCGCGTTCTTGGAGATATTCATATGCGGAAATAAACCAACGCTTTGAATGACATAGCCGATATTGCGCCGCAGTTCAACCGGATTCAATCTCGAGATATCCTTCCCGTCAATCAGAACTTTGCCCGATGACGGCGTATTGAGCGCGTTGATCAGCTTCATGGTAGTCGATTTGCCACAGCCACTCGGTCCGATGAGGACGGTAATTTCCCCTTTTTTGAATTCCAGATTAATATCTTTCAGCGCGTGAAAGCCATTATCGTAAACCTTGTTCACAAGCTCCAGTACTATCATTCAATCGCCCCTTTGCAAGCAGTATCCATATTATGCGGAGCATTTGGCATATCATCCATCGGGACCCAAAAATTGTTGAAGGAAAAGTGTGGTGCCAGAGATAAGGGAAGGCTTCAGCCTTGTTATGTAGAAATGGAAAATGAAGCTAAGCAAGTTAGCTTTAAAAGAAATCAAAATGGAATAGGATTAAGCGCATGATTAAGGGGTGGAGAAAGATCTAAGAGGAAGCCCTGAGGGTACTAACAATTTAAGTTAAAAATCATCGTTATGGTATTGACTTACATACCCAAAATTCCACCTTTATATGCATTGTAGCTTTCCAAACTGTGCAATCCCTTGTTACATCCATCCGAAGAAGTATTCCAAGCCTGTATGCCCCTGTTCGTATTCGGGAAAATATGCGATCTCATACATGAATCCCTGTTATACCTGCGAGAATCAAGCAGCTATGTCATGGTGCCACTGCTTCCCTCGGCCCAAATGGATATATGCAAAATGCGTAAGCAGGCAACGAGTCCCTTTCGAGAAGGACCGTATAACTGCCTAATGCATTAATATGTCTAATACTATTACCCAGTTAGCATTAGTTTGAAACATGTATACAGAACGATTTTTTATTTTTAGTACTTCTGGTCCAGAACTGTCCATGAAGCAGACCCGCTTTGTAAGGACATTGCTCAACCGGAAAGTATGGGCGATCCAAGTTTTGAGATTTTTGAGTATTGTACTATGATAAACTTGATTCCATTATTGATTCGAACGATGGTATGGGACAGTCCCCTTTAAGGAGTGGTAGATATGGCGCGTGTGTTATTTATTAATGGCGGATCTGAGGGACATATCAATCCAACGATTGGTGTTGTGCAAGAGCTTATTTCGCGTGGAGAAGAGGTCGTGTACTTTTGTATAGAAGCTTTTCGGGAGCGCATCGAGAAGGCGGGGGCAACCGTTCGAACATTTGACGATCAAAAATTTATTAAAGCCTTTATCTCAGGTGGGAGAGATTATTTGCTCGAAAGAGCCAACGGTCTTTTACTTACGGCAGATATCGTCATACCAAGCGTTCTTGAACAGATCAATGGAGAGCATTTTGATTATATCATTCATGATTCCATGTTTGGTTGCGGTCGTTTACTTGCTCAAATTCTTAAGCTTCCTGCAATCAACTCTTGTACTACTTTTGCGCAGACAAAAGAATCATTCGATAAAATGCTGGAACCATTTTTTGTGAATGTCCCTGCAGACATCGCGAAACCTATAAACGATAAATTCCAAAGCCTGACGGCAATGGTGCAGGAAAAATATAATGTGGAGATCGATTCGTCTTACGAAGTGCTGTGCAATCCTGCGCCGCTTACGATTGTTTATACAACAAGGGAGTTTCAACCTGAAGAAGAAGCATTCGACCAATCGTATAAATTTGTAGGTCCATCCATCTCTTCACGATTAACCCAAGAAAACTTCGACTTTACTGCAATCCAGGGGAAAAACCCCATTTACATATCACTGGGTACCGTGTTTAATCATGCAATGGATTTTTATAAGCTTTGTATTGAGGCATTTGGGAACACGGATCATACCATCGTCATGTCGATTGGGAGTAAAGTCCAAATTTCTGATTTAGGTGAAATTACTACAAACTTCATCGTAAAGAATTACGTTCCACAAACAGATGTACTGCAACATGCTAAATTATTTATTACACATGGTGGAATGAATAGTGCCCATGAAGGTCTTTATTATGGGGTTCCGCTCATTGTAATTCCACAAAGCGCGGATCAGCCAATCATAGCGGGGCAAGTCGCCAATATCGGAGCAGGCATAACATTACAAATGCAAAGCTTGACTGCAAATCAATTGCGTGAAGCTGCAGATCATGTGTTAAGCCTCTCATCTTTCAAGAAAGCCGCCGCCAATATTAGGGAATCCTTTCGACGATCAGGTGGGTATCATCAAGCTGTTGATGAGATTTTTGAATATAAAAGTCAATATAGATCTGAATAAAGAGCGTGCACTGGAAAAAAAACACGGGACCGACAGGATCATGAGCATATAACTATAGCACCGTACAAACAGTCAATAACTGTTCACACGGTGCTATTCATTTTCATGTCAATCCTTGAGATAACGGGTTCTATCGTTATGATAAATATATGTATATTTTGAAGCATAGAACTCTTCTAAACGCGAATGTCAATACCAATATTCCGTTGTGTTTGAAGGTTATTATGCTTATTCTTGTCTGCATCCTGATTATGCCTTAGCGTATCCGCAGCGTTTACAGTTTGAGCAGATACGGATACATCTTCCTTATGATCAACCTCTCTGGTGACGATCTTCTTGTTATCGCTTTGAATCTCTTCTTTAGTGGCTTCGATCTTTTCACTCATTTTACGATCCAATTCAGTAATTTTCTTCTCGATGTTTAGCGCTTCATCGGTTTTCGATTTATTAACTGTCAATTCTAGATTCTTTCTCATTTCCGATTTGCCTGGGTCGCCGGGTTCATTCTCACCTCCAAGAAGAGCTCTTCCCTTTCTTACTTCATGCCTAAGAGTGTCAGTTTCCACTTTCAGTGATCTACGTACACTTGCCATTTTGGTCAATTGGTCATGTAGATTACTAGCTTGTAAAAACTTTTCCATTGATATACCTGATACATCTTGCTTACCTGTATCCGTTTCGATTTTATTATTCGAATTCTCCTTTTGAGAAGAAGCACTGTTGTTATTTTTATTCTCCTCAGTCTTCTCCATTCTCTTCTGCATAATTTGAGATTCAAGTAATTGCATATCCGTGGTTAAAAGTTTAATTCTTTCATCTTTTTGTTTAGAGTCCAGCTTTTCGTCTGATTTAATACTCGCGATTTTTTCATTAATAATTCCTTTTTGATTAATTAGCTGCTCAATCTCTCGGTCAATGGGAGACATAATATTTGTTCTTGACTTTACAGGCGGTGTAGACGATGGTCTGCTGGATACGCTTGAAATTTGAGGCATTTAAACACGTCCCTTATAACGAAATGGTCAATATTTCCTTATGGTTATTATCGGTTGTTAACCATATGAATATTAGCTAGAATTTTAAGAGAAAAAGTTATGACCTCTTATTGAATTTCAAGCGGATTTAAGCGGAAAAGTAAGGGCTTTTTTACTGCTCCATCTGTCAACTCCACATTGTAGATGAAAGAAGTTGTTAGAGTGTGTTTTACTAAATGATTGAACTAGCGAGAAACGATAGTTGATTAGTGGAAGGAATGGAATCAGATAACACAGTATTCAAACTATTGGACTACCACCGCTTGTTAGTCAGATGTATAATCATGGAAGGGATTACCTGAACATGAGATGAAACACCTGAAAATAGTAATATTAAACAATGATTCAAGGGACAATGGGCCGTAAATTAGTTTTTAGTTTTAATAAGGGGGCTAATATCTTGGATTTATTTTGGATGGCAGCGTTATCTCAAATTTTCATTATTTTATTAGTTATATTGTTCTTTGTAGGATTATTTCGATTTGTGAATAGATTAATTTTACACACAAAAAATACAAAAGAAAGCTTAAGAAGAATAGAAGACAAAATAGATAGGCTAAATCAAGAATTAAATAAGACAAATGAATAACTTTAAAATAGGCAGTTCGTGAATACAAGAACTAAGAACATAAACGACTTATTTAGGGGGAGAACGCTTGATTAGAAAAGAGATTCGAGCGACGATATAAAAGAAAGCATTTATTACAATCAATATAGGTGGCATATTTTTAGTTATGAAGTACAAGATTGTTTGAAAGCACATGAAGCAAGAAATGCTTTTAATACCGAAAATAAAGATGAATTATATGTTATGTACCAGAACTCTCCCAGTGTACTTCTATACAGTAATGCAAAAGCAATAGTCGCGGAGGATTTTGATTCTCAACAAGATATATATATTTTCGATAAAAACTTTACTTGGACGTATGTAAATACTCATGAAGACATGTGTGGGCCCTATTTTTACAAAGTGAAATAATTTCGACAGACAGTAACCGGGTGAATCTATACTTGGGAGGGATTCAGAAAATTGGATAGAGAGAAGAAGTACTGCTCACCATATCTGCTCCTAAGGAAATGTATGAAGGAAACCATAATATCGACTTAGAATATCCTCATATCGAGATTAAAGGTTTCTTTAATGAAGTAACCGAAATCAATCAATTCAATATGATTGGTGGTCATCGTACTATGGTTGGTTTTGAGGGGCAATAAGAACTGTCTAGGGTTGGGTTGTTTCGTTAGTACCCACGTAAGCATATTATAGAGAATAGATGATTGAACGGAGTTGTATCTCATGCTGATACTAGAACGAGCAATAAAAAGTGATGCCTCAAAACTTGCTGAAATACAAAAGGCCAGCTTTGATGATGAATCGAAACATTTTAATAATAATGAACTCTGTGGCCCACTAGGATACGATTCCGTAAGTTGGCAAGAAGAGATGATGCATAGTGGTGAATATTTTAAAGTGCTCTATAATGGAGAAATCATTGGGGGCGCTATGATATTTATAGAAAGCAATCAAGTACATAATCTAGGGCGGATTTTTATTGATCCAAACTATCAGAATCAAGGAATCGGTAAAAAAGTAATGAAAGAAATTGAAGGAAGTTTTCCGGATAGCGTAAAATGGTGGCTTGATACTCCTAAGTGGAGTGTCAAGAATCATCACTTCTATACAAAGTGTGGATTCACCAAAGTCAGAGAAGAAGGTGACCTATATATTTTCGAGAAGACTTTCTAGTTCCGTATCAGGAGTAAATATGACGTTCTCGGAATAAGTTCCATCTGTTGGAGACTTAATTATCTTTGTATATGTTTTTTGTTGTTTTATTATTAAGTAGTTAGTTGAGCCTGAAATAAATTAACCTGAGAACTGCGAGGACATGAAGATGACGAAGAAGCTATATTACGAATCCGCTTATATTCGGGAGTGGGAGACACGAATCACACGCAGGCTGGAGCGGGAGGACGGGACCTATCTAGTAATGGAGGAAACGGCTTTTTATCCGCTCGGTGGAGGGCAGCCCTGTGACCTAGGGTGGATCGATAAGATTCCCGTTCTTGATGTTGTTCAGGAAGAAGGAGAAATTCTGCATAGAGTCGAGCGTTTGCCTGAGAAGGAAGAGGTTAGCTGTCGTTTGGATTGGAATAGAAGATTCGACCATATGCAGCATCATAGCGGCCAGCATCTCTTGTCTGCCATATGTCTGGAAGTATGCCAGGCGGAAACACTCAGTTTTCACCTGGGTCAAGATTACACTACGATTGATATCGCCCGATCTGACCTGTCTCAGGCCGAACTGATGATGCTGGAATTGGAAATTAACGATCAGATTTACCTTAATCGAAAAGTAACGAATTATTTTGTGAGCCGGGAGCAGGCTGCTGCCCTGCCTCTTGTGAAGCAGCCAAAGGTAACCGGCGATATCCGGATCGTTGAAATCGAAGGTATCGAATATAACGCTTGTGGAGGTACACATGTCTCCGCAACGGGTGAGATCGGAATGATTAAACTGCTGAGAGCCGAGAAGCAGAAGGGGCATATGCGCATCTATTTTAAATGCGGATATCGAGCGTTGAATGAATTTAATGCCGGAATGGAGATTCTCGGCAGCCTATCGGCTAGGTTTAATACCGGAAAGGAAGAGATTCTAGATCGGATTGCAAAATGGGATCAAGAACAGAAGCAGCTCCAAGCTGAATTGAACGCCGTGAAGGCTGAGAATGATGCTTACCTGGCGGGAAAGCTGTTGGCAGACCGTCAAGGCAGCCTGATCAAACACGTTTTTGCGGACAAGCCGCTGAAGGATATGCAGAACCTGGCGGCCAAGCTTACCGAAGAAGCTGAACTTATCGTGCTCTTCGTGTCCAACGCGGACAATAAGCTAGTCCTCGCTCAAGGAGGAAAGAGCGGACTCGCCTGCGGTGCGTTCTTCAAGCAGTATCTGGCTGATTATAGCGGTAAAGGCGGGGGCAGCGACAAGATGGCACAGGCTGGTTTTGCCACCGGGGAGGATGCCATGGCGTTTTTCCATTTTGCGGCACAGTCTTTAAGTTAGCCTGAAGAGGAGTAAGCGGTCTATAAGTAGAAAGTATCCAAGCGGTTTAAGCAGATTTTTTTGTTTTATAACTAAGGGGCGTAAGTCCCTAAGTGTGAATAAGACTGAAACTCTCGCATGCGGTTACATGAAGGTTCGTGCTTTTCAGCCATCGAGTAAAGAGTTGTATATGTGTGGGGGTTAAAAGTTGACATCGATGGCAAGTAGCCCTGAATATATGAAATCTACGCATAAGCTCGGCATCACGCCTCAGCCTAAGATAAGTACTATCTAAGCTGGGGCGTTTCATTAGTACATAGAACGGTATGTGAAATCTTGCAATCATGAGTTCCCGTTCAAGGAGTGGAGTATGAAAAAAACAATCGTTTTATTATTGAGTATTATCATTATTTCAAATGGTATATGGAGTTATATGTATTTTAATAGTGTTGTTAAGTCGTCTAATATTGAGGTTCAAGTATACACACTTAATGGAACAGGAGAGAAGTGGAACATTACGGATTACAAAATAATCATCTCACCTAATAAAATTCTACGAGGACATGGAAATTTAGCATATAAGGGTGATCCGACAGATATTGAGAATAGCACCTATTATAAGCTTGAGTTCAAAGAAACTAATCCATATGGAGAATATGAAACAGTGTATGCGAATGTAGGGAGCTCTAAAGGTGGGCCAGTATCTATTTTAGCTGATCTTAATGATACAGGCTCTATAAAAAGTGAGTACTCTTACGACGAATTACAGAAGGATAGACAAAACTATGAAAGTACTACTTTAACGATTACATGGAATGATAATGAAGGAGAACTTCATTCTGAAATAATAAATCTCTCTATAGATAATGACATGCACATATAGATTTGTAAGAAATCAAGAGAGATTTTGACTAGATGCTATCTCAGATAGGTCTTCGAAGAAATTCATTCTGCGTTTTGTGAATGAGATCCAAAGAAGGGGATAAAACATGAGGGACATCATAAACATAAAGAGACTAACTACATTAGAAGAAGCTGAATTATTGGATCAAGAATTTGCTAAGCGTTATGGGTGGTATCGACAAGGAGATTATTATCATAAGTGCCTGAGTGAGAACACTACCAATAAACGAGTAACCATGATTGCTTATTACAATGATTCGTTGGCAGGATGCTGTCATTTAATCTATGAATCACAGTATCCTTATTTTATTGAAAACAATATTCCTGAGATTAATGATTTGAACGTATTTCCAGACTATAGAAGAAAGCATATAGCAAATAGATTATTTGATGAATTAGAACATATTGCCTCAAAGACCTCTAAATACATAGGGCTAGGAGTAGGATTATACAGGGATTATGGAAATGCCCAAAGAATGTATACATCTCGTGGATACGTGATGGATGGTAGGGGGATGTCCTATAAAAATGTTCAAGTAATACCAGGAGAATCAGTTAAAGTTGATGATGATCTGTTAATTTATTTAGTTAAGAATTTAAAGAGCAAGTTGTAAGTGTCAAAAGAAATGACGACGGTTAATGGGGGAAAATGGAGCGAATACAAGAAAAACAGCACGAGAAACTTATGAATGCCCTAATATTATCAGTAATCATTGTAAATACATAATTAGAAAGAAGGAAGTGAGATGAAGTGAAATCTCCTGGCGGTTCGATATTTCCTTATTATTACAAGGGCGGTGAAATTCATAGTCTAAAGTATGGGAATAAATATAAAGATGAAGAAACACTTTTTGAATTGATGAAACAAGAAGAGGATTTCATAATCAAAACAAACAAGAAATTAAAAATATGGGTGGATATGTACACAATACCGGTGACAAGTACGGTTCTTCAAGAATTAATAAATAATCTAAAGAATTTAGATAACTATATTGAGAGACTATCCTTTGTCGGGTTATCTGCAATAAACGAATGGAGGTTAAAAAGAAGTATCAAAAAAGCAGGAGTTACCCTTAAAATATCTTATTATTCTGACCCTGAAGAGGCCAAGACATGGTTAGTAAGTGAAAAATAAAATAAACGAGGGTTTGACTGTGAATTTGGAATATAAAATCAATGATAACTGTATTGTCAGCGAGGTTGAAGAAGTATTTATTCGATCAGGGATCAGGAGACCGGTAGGCGATTCAGATCGAATTCATAGGATGATAGATAATGCAGATGAGATTATAACGGTAAGAGAAGGAAGTAAACTGGTGGGATTTTTAAGGGCAATTACAGATTATTCATATTGCTGCTATATTTCAGATATTGCAGTGGATATGGACTATCAGGGATTAGGAATTGGCAAAGAACTAATAAGAGTATTGAGGGACAAATTAGGAGAAGACGAAATTCAATATGTCCTCACTTCAGCACCGAAAGCCGCAGGATTTTATGAGAGGATCGGATTTGAAAGGGCAGATAAAGCATTTGTAATAAAAAGAAAACGGAATTGACGATATGGATCAAAAATCCTCTCCGGTTCGTAATACAAGAAACTTATATGCTCCTTAATTCAGTATAATCAATAAATCATAGAATCGGGGATGTAACAATGATAACAGAACTGAATAAATCAGAGTTTTATAAAATAAGACACATTACGGATAAGTGTAAGAATATCGAGGTTAGGGCTGTGGTTAGCGGAAATAACCCGGGTGGGGTCTATGTAGATCATTCAACAGAACCCACAGCAGCATTCATTTGGATTGAAGGACAAAAAGGTTTTCAGATTGTTGGAGATCCGCAGAGTATATCTTTTTTAACAGGATTAGAAGAATACATGAGAAAGCATATAGAACCCAAACTACAGAAGCAAAATATTAATTGGGTCGAGATTGGCTTAGATCCTGATCCTTGGGATAAAACGATACAAAACATTTTTCAGCAGCGTAACATTTCGAGCGATACTCAACATGTGTTTACATTAAGAGGGAATCCTCAATCTATTGAATTTCAAAATCAAGAGGTGAATATTCAACGGATAAGTTGTGAGTTATTGAAGTCAAGACGATTGGAAAACCATTCGTTTTTAGAAAGCAAAATATTACGGTTTTGGGATTCTACAGACTCTTTTTTAGAGCAAGGCTTCGGATACTTTGTTGAGGATAATAACAATGTGGTGAGTTTATGTTTTTCAGCATTTGTTGTGGATAAAACGCATGCAATTGATATCGAAACTCTTGAACAGCATAAAAGAAGAAATTATGGCGCTGCAGTAGCTCGAGCATTTGTTCAGGAATGCCTACAACAAGGAATTCATCCTTACTGGGACTGTACTCCGGATAATACAGGGTCTATTCGACTTGCAGAGAAAGTTGGAATGTCCCTTGATTTTGACTACCAAATATCCTATTATGGTTTATCCTAATGGCATTTTAGAGAAACATCTCAGTTGATGAAAGGGTCTAAAGTTAAATTAGAGGAAGTGAGTAGTTTGGAATACCAGGTACCTAAACAATGTATTTCGGTTTCAGCTCTAGTCACTAATGATCGTGGTGAGGTATTGTTGCTTAGAACACATTGGCGTTCAGATACATGGGAAATGCCAGGTGGCAATGTTGAATTAGGGGAACCCCTTGATAAAGCAATTTGCAGAGAGTTTCTTGAGGAGACGGGCATCGTTATTAAGCCAATTGGTATAACCGGTGTTTATATGAATACAACAAAACAAGTTTTGTCTATATGTTTTAGAGCTCAATACATAAGTGGAGAAATTAAAATACAAGAAGATGAGATACTCGAAGCTAGATACATAAAAATTGATCAATCTAATATCGAGGAATACATAACGAGACCGCAGCAAAGATCTAGATTATTAGATGCGATGAATGCAGCATGTTTTGTGCCCTTTGAAGCTTGGGAAGCAAACCCCAATTATATGTTGTTACATAGATTGGAAGGAGGTTGGAAACCAGGTAAACCGGATCTTTAGGCCGAATCTATGAAACTTCCAAGAGATAGTAGGATGATAAAAAAGGAGACGTTATGGAAATCGAACTTATTCCTGTTACAGTTCAAGAGAAAGAAAGATTATCAAACATGTATCAATTTTATCATTATGATTTTAGTCGATATACTAATGAGGATTTATATGATGATGGAACATACGGGGTGAACATTGATTTCTATTGGGAAGATGACCCTAGATGGAACCCGTATTTCATAGTATCGTCAGGAGCAATTGTAGGATTCTTGGTTGTGCTTTTTGAAAACTTAGACACGGATCCAGACCCAACGCATGTAATTTATGATTTTATGATTTTGAAGAAATATAGAAGAAACGGGATCGGTCGCACCGCAGCTAAACAGGCATTTGGGTTATTCAAAGCAAATTGGAAAGTAGCTCAGATGGAGAGTAATATATCTGCCATATCTTTTTGGAGAAAAGTAATCAGTGAATTTTCCAAGAATAATTACACGGAGAGATACATGGAAGATTCAAAGAAATACATTCAAGAATTCAGTACAAAGAATTAACATCAGATAGTGTGTGGAGTTATTTGAAAGGTGAAGTGATTTTAATGAATTCTGGGGTGTTTCAATGATAATGAGAATTGCGACTAAGGAAGATATGGATCAACTCATTCGAATGAGATGGGATTTTACACTTGAGGACGATCTAGATGGAAAATTACAAAATGAAACCTATAGCGACTTTTACGAGGAGTGTTATGAATTTTTATTAGGTGCTTTTCAAAGTGATATTTGGAAAATATGGGTTGCTGAAGAAGACGGCATGGTCGTGTCCAACATATATATTGAACTCATTCACAAGGTACCGAGACCAGGAAGAATCACACATCCATTTGCATATATGACGAATGTATATACGAAACCTGATTATCGAGGTAAAGGAATAGGAAGTAAATTAATATCAAACATCAACGAATGGGCAAAAGAGAACAAATATGAATTTATTATAGTATGGCCCAGTGATGGAGGGGTTAATTTTTACAAAAAGAATGGATACCAGCACTGCAAAGAACCAATGCAAAACATGCTTTGTGAGTAAAACAGCCGGTATGAGTCCTAGAAAGACGAAGCGTGAAGGTAATCAATTCAACGAAAGAGAGTGAGCCCTATGAAAGTAGTCGAGCTCCATGAATTGAAATTAGTCGGAATAAGAGTGGTATGTTCAGGTGACCAGTATGTCAATGAGATCCCCAAGGCTTCTGTTAAACTTAAAGAAAGATTGCATGAGATTCATGACGTTGTAACACCGGCAAGACTTGTCGGTGCATTCTTCGTTGAGGAAGTATCGGAAGAAGAAGATGGTTATTGGGTATGTGTTGAGGTAAATGAAATCAAAAAAGTTCCTGAAGGGATGGTTTCTTTAGTCATTCCAAAACAAAAATATGCAGTCCAACGACATCAGGGGCCTAATCATGAAATTAGAAATACATATGAAAAGCTCCATCACTGGATACGAGAAAATAACCATGAACGATTCCTGAGATCCTGGCATCTGGAGATTTCGGATGAATGGGGACAAGGGAAAGTGGATGATATTGAAGCAGACTTGTATGACACCATTAAATAGATTTGAAGTTTGAGAAAGACGGTGTTTCATTCCAACGGAATAAATTGCGCCATCTGGCACTTGCTGTTATAATTTTGCGTATGATATGTGATTGGGGGTTATACTGATGGCAATACCGAATTGCTCATTAGCTAGGAAGTCCTCATGCAAAGCCTGATCTGGGGCGATACTTTGCGTGGGGTGCGATAGATGAATTCGATCGCCCAACCTTAACTTTATCGTTTCTAATAACAGGCTTTGCACCTTCATTTTTAATAAAAATAAGGGGCTGAAAGCTATGAGTACACCATTTATTAGAAACCACCAGTTTAATATGATTAAAAAACAATCGGAGTTCCTTCTGAAAACATTGCGAACGGTCGCGGATCGAAAGGTTTTGGAAACGGTTAGATATCGTGCCGTAACGAACGCTATGGAAGCATTTCCGTCTTTGACAGAGGATCAGAAGCGGATGCTGGACGAAATATCAACCATCGAGAGGGCCGAGGATTTCCAGAAATATCTTAACGCATTAGAACCCTATCTGGAGCCTTATCCGACGATTACGCTGAAACAGATTCAGAAGCTATTTCCTAAAAATAAGAAACTGAAAGTTCCGGATCTGCAATCGATCGACTTTCGATATGTAACGTATTTAGGCTGGGTGGACATTGCCACTAACAAGTTATTTATCGTATATCCGTTCGAAGGAAGATTCATCGGGATCGAGGGAAGAATTACCCCGACCAACAAGAAAGGGTACTGTCTGTTCTGCAACCGGCATCAAGAGCTTGCCTTGTTCTCGGTCAAGACCAAGCCAGCCGTCGCTTCACCAGATAATCTTTCTTTCATTGGCCAATACGTATGTTTGGATAGCCAAGCATGTAATCACAGTATTACCGATACAGGGGCACTTGAGAAGTTCCTTCTCTCCGCCAGCAAGTAAACACAGTAACTAAAATAGGCTGCCTTTAGGGGCAGCCTATTTTGTACTATGTTCCCGTTTGAAGGACATAAAAAGCCATGAAAGGACGTTCAACATATGAACCATGTAAGATTAGTTAAGCCTCAGCTAGAGATTGAAGAAGAATATTTATCATTTTATCAAGAATGGAAAGAATCCGGTGAGAATATGATCCCCTGGGTCATAAGCAAGGATCCAAGTGATTTTCAGGGAATGTTGAAGGAACTCTCTAATCAAGAGAAGGGGATTGGTGTAAAGGAAGGCTGGGTCTCCGATTCAACCTTTTGGTTGGTCGATCATCATCATAGAGTATTAGGTGCGGCTAATATTAGACATCAATTAACCGAACATTTATATAATGCTGGCGGGCATATTGGTTATGGAATCCGCCCGTTGGAAAGATTGAAAGGCTATGCGACTAAACTATTGGAATTGTCCTTGATTGAAGCTAAGAAACTGGGGATAAACGATGTATTAGTTGTCTGTGATGCCGGTAATGTGGGATCGGAAAGAACCATTATCAAGAACGGTGGGAAGCCGGATACAGATTACATAGAGGAAGATGGAAACGTAATTAAAAGATATTGGATTAAGAATACGTGACAGTAGCGATCAAGATCAGTTTCTACAAGAAGACAGGATATACTATCGGGGCTCAGTTTTTTCATTTGTTTAAGGCTGAGCCTCACCATGTATCTAACGCTTTTAATCTAGGGAAGAAAACACGATTTAGTGAAGGACTCAAGATTGTCCGTATCTTATATCGTGATCTTTTTTGGGAGCCTTAGTCAAGAATACGATGCAAGTGACCAAAATAACAGCTAGTGCGATCCACTGCGAAGTAGCGAGGGCACCGAACTGTCCTCGGATGATATCGCCTCTGAAAAATTCGATAATAAATCTCCCTGAACTATAAAAAATGAGATATAGACCTGCTATTAGGCCGTTAGGTCTCTTTCTTCTTGCAATGTAGATTAATATGAAAAAAATGGAAAAGCTGAGTAAGCTCTCTAATATTTGTGTAGGAATGAGTTTGACATCATTCGGGGCAAGCTGGGATTCGTGAAACGTAATTCCAAACCAACGATCCGTTTCTTCACCATAACAGCAGCCGGCGAGAAGGCAGCCAATTCTTCCAAAGCCTTGCGCTAATGCAAGGGAGGGTACAAAAAGGTCAAGGTATTTTAGAAAGCTTATCTTTTTCTTCTTACAATAGACATAACCAACCCCAATCCCCCCGATAATTCCACCGTATACCACAAATCCTTCCGAAAAATTCAGAACCAATGAAGGATCATGGATGATATTATTTATTTGGGTTATCCAAAACAAAAGCTTAGCTCCGATCAATCCGCCTAATAAGCTCCAGAAAGTTAGAGAGGAAACATGAGAAAGTTCCAGTTGCCTAGATGCGGTTCTATTAACAACGATCTTGTAAGCGATAAGGATTCCGATTGCGATCATCAATCCATATCCATAAATGGTCACAGGTCCGATACGAATGAGTTCATTGTGCATATGTTCATACCCCCATCATAGATTCCCGGATAAAATATTCTGTTTATGCTCGGCGTGATCAAACTACATGATGTAGTATAATAGTTCAAAAAAAGGGATTACGAATCCCCGGTCAACATAAAGAGTAGCAAAATGGAGCAGGATCTCAGAAAAGGCTTCAGCAGGGCTAGCGGAACATTCACCCCTCTGTCAGGCTCAAGAACCTGCATGACCCGGTATTGCAATGTCGTATCCGTAAAATGAACGGCAGCCTCATAACGCCGAAGCTTACCAAGTTTGGCTAATTTTAATAAGACACTGCCTAAATACAGCTCCGTGCCCATCTTTCGGATGGCGAATCGGTCAGCAAACAGCTCTTGCCACGTCTGATAGTACCGAAGAATTGGTTTAACGATTGGTAAATAACCAAAGGCGTCTGCCAGCAGGGTCGAAAAGAACGATTTTAAACCATCATGATTGCGACAGTGATATCGTTCATGCAGTAAAATTGCCTTTACTTCCTTGTCATTAAACATCTCTAAAACCGTAGTGGACACGACAATTTTCGGTCGCAGAAGACCAATTGTCAGAGCCACAAAGGCATTGTCCTGTACAACGATGATTTCCGTTCCCCAGCCGCGGTACTTGTAATTCAGGCGCTTGGTTAATTTATCGTGCCTGTTGGCACGGAAGTGCTTTAACCATTTATGCGATAAAACCAATTGCCGGGTACTTCGCCAAATGAGCTGAACAATTGTATATACAATGACAATGTCGACTAAGGCGTAATTCAGAACGGGACCTTGAAATATTCCGCTTCGGACCTGGTAGGTAATGAACATTCCCATATGTACGATGACAACAGAAACGAATACGATCATCAGTGCATAGGTACATCTTAGCCGTGTGGTGGGATTCATTGCTTTTTCCCGTGTCTGATATCGTTTAATTTACGCTCCAGCTTTGCGATCACCTCGGGATCGACATCATCCAGCGCATCGATCATATGGTTCACGACCAAGCTCCCATACTCTTGAATGAGTCCCTGCGACACTTCCTTTGTCTGTTCGGTGAGAAATTGCTCCCTTGACTGCAGCGGACTGAACTTGGCTGCCCGTGTCCGGCCGGTTCCCGTCATCGTCTTTGTCAGCAGGCCTTTATCCAGAAGACGATTCATGACCGTCATCACCGTATTGATCGAGATCGGACTCTCCTGATTCAGGATCGACTGGACTTCCTTGATACTAAGCGCTTCCGAAGACCAGAGAATATCCATAATTCGAGACTCCAGTGGTCCAAAAAATCGATTCAGGCCTTCACCATCGATATTCATTTTTTTAATCTTCATTCCTATTCCACCTCATACTACATATCGTAGTATGGTTGTGGATCAAAGTCAACTTCCTTCAGCCAGTGCCTAGCCTGGGGGACCATGGAGTGTCCCGGTACATGCGAAGCGTCAGTGGCAAAAGGTTTTTTGCCGTGCAGTCGAGAATGAAGAATATAGCATTGAATTATAAATCAAGAATAAACGGATTATTCGGGAGGAAGATAGCGTGAGCGAAAGATTTGAGTTAAAACACGTAGGAATAGAAGATCCTTCAGAGGAAACCGGCATGTCTGGGTTTGGGTATCTTGCGTTGTTCGAATGTGAAGTTGAATATCGTTTTAGCACGGAAGACATGAGTGTGGAAGAAGCGGAAATTTACATACAAGATCTGTTGAATCAGCTGCCGGATGAAACCATAAACGAAATATGCAAGAAAGCATGCGCGTGGAAAAATCTCAAAATGTCTAGCGATACGGCTGATTATCCTCCCGGCTTAGATGGAGTGCATGGAGAGGATATTTTGAAGTTTATGTCCGTAGGGGAAGTTGACCTTTATCGAAATCCTTATGATCGAAACGATAATACATTCGGAGCAATCTTGGGTGGAGGTACAGCGTGGGACTCCGAAAATGGTATGGAAATTCTGATACGGGGCAGTAAGGTTCTTGAGGTGCGCGAGTATTTAGGCTACGGCGCATATGCTATTTGGAGCGAAACCGACGAAATTGAGTGAGAAAGCGATATGAATCGGGCAATCAGTGATGTTTAAATCGTCCGGGACATCCTGTACTATCCAACGCAAAAAATGAATAAGGAAAGGAGCATAACCAATTGCTAGAGCTCTCAAGACAAGTGGTTTTCATTGACAGGGACGGAACACTTGGAGGAACCGATCGGGTTGTTTTGCCCAGTGAATTTGAGCTTTTTCCACAAGTACAGGATTCGATTCGTTCACTCAGAGCCGCAGGCATGCTTGTTTGTTCATTTACGAATCAACCTGGAATTGCTCGTGGCGAAGTAACACAGGACGAATTCGAATCGGAATTATTAGCCTTTGGTTTTGATAAGATCTATCTTTGTGCTCATGAGCATGGAGCGGGTTGTCCGTGTAGAAAGCCATCCGCAGGGATGCTGATGAGAGCCGCGGAAGAAAATAATCTGGACTTAGGGGAGTGCTTTGTCCTAGGGGATAGATGGACGGATATGGTTGCTGTCAAAGAAGCCGGTTGCAAGAAAGTGCTAGTGAAGACGGGAGCTGGCCCCAAGGAACTGGAAAAATATAATAACAACGAGTACTTCGGCAAATGGAAAGAAGCGTATCCTGATTTTATCGCGACAGATTATAATGAAGCCGTTACATGGATATTAGGAAGAGGCTATAAAGGGAGGGTTCTCCATGGATTTGAGTGAAAGAAAACAGTGGAATGAAAATCACAAAAAGCTAACCCAGATGATTCTGGATCCGGCCAAGCATCAGCGTGCGGTTGACCTATTCTTGCAGCAGCATCGCTTGTTACATTCATCAAGAATGAGCCATTCACCCATTGCGACCCTTGAGGATGAGTTAGTTAAAGATCTACAAGAGGAAACATATCGTCAATATCCAGTTACGGCTCCTGATACAAAAAACTCAATAATATGGCATATGTGGCATATCACGCGTATTGAAGACATGACGATGAGCGTGCTCGTAAATAACGATGTCCAAGTATTGCATTCAGGTCAATGGAACAAGAAACTCCACATTGATGATGTTCATTCTGGAAATGAAATGACGGAAGCAGAAATCGCTAATTTGAGTGCGGCTCTTGATATTGGTTCTTTATTAGCTTATCGAAGTGAAGTTGGGCGAAACACTCGTGAAGTCATATCCCGTTTATTTCCAGGCGACTTTAAGCAAAAAGTTGAAGCGGCAAGAATTCATGAACTTAAAGTACAGCATGCGGTTAAGGAAGAAGCATCGTGGTTGCTTGAATACTGGGGAAACAAAACGATTGCGGGATTAGTGCTCATGCCGGCGACAAGGCATATTTTTCTGCACTTGAATAAATCGATACGACTGAAACAAAGAATTCAAAAGTCCAAATAGTGAGGCTGGGATGCTATTTGTATTTACAAGGGAGGTTGTGCTAGGATGTTGTACGATTTGCAAGGCGAAGAGAATATGTCAACGATCGTGGGAATGTTATATAGCGCTGTCAGAGAGAACAGCCAACGTCTAAAGTCCATATCAGAGGGCATGGCCCAAGAGGAAATAGACTTCAAGGGACCTTGTGACAATTTCAATAGTGCCGCTCAGTTAATAAAACATATCATGTACGTCGACCTGAACTGGATTTATAGGATTAAAGGGGAGGCGCTTCCCCAGTCATTCATAGATGAATACGGCCCCATGATCGATGAACATAACAGGCTGCCAATGGTCAAAGGGATGCCTTTGGACATGCTTATATCTAAATATGAAGTTGTATTAAATATGTTGAAGGAAACATGCACGCAATTAACGGATGCTGATCTGGATAGCATTGTCACCTTTGGTCACGAAAATGAAAAGCAAGCCACCATCCGGTGGGGATTATGGCATATGGCCGACCATAACCGTTATCATCAAGCCCATATTAATCAGCTTAGAAAGTGGTACTCTGAGCAGAAGAGAAACATGGATCATGAATAAATGAATGGGAAAACCATTTCCTTGTTTGTCTTTATGAGACAATTCACCGTATCTACGCTGCAGCGTTCGTCCCTTGGTCTGCCCGAGGCATTTTATTTTATTTGAGTTTCATTCGGTCAATCATTTTTTTTAGGTTTATATCGCCAAACGCGTCGATTGTGCTATAATGATGTCGAATGGGCAACTATTCGCGTCATGTACAATAGAAAAAGTTATAGGCAATGGAAGTTTGGTGCAAATCCAACACGGTCCCGCCACTGTGATAGACCGAATGATCGGTCTTAAGTCAGGTCTTTTGTCTAATAACTTTGGAGAGACCAGTCATTTCGAGGCGAAAATGGCTGGTTTACAAGTCTAGTGACGTTTCCCGCCTCGCTAGGCTTTTTTTAATTGCAGCAGAGGCTGCCGACGATGTTGTCGGCCACAGCCGGGTGTTCGCCGCCGAATATATACAATGAGGTATAGCTCGCAAACGGGGAGATTCTTCAAGGACGAAGAAGCACGTGCACTATGGGGTGCATATCCCTTTTTTTTATTGATAGAGGCTGTTCCCAAAGTCCGCTTTTGATGACCGACCTTTTTGAACAGGCACTTATAAATTCGTGCCGTTAATGTGTCTGATCTAAGGACAAGTTCCGGAAGCGGTTGACGAAGATTGGAATGACGGTGTACAGTATATATGCAAAACTAAATGATAAGAAGCTGCACAATGGCGTGCATACATGATAACAAGCAAAGAGGCTTTTGAAGGGGATTTCCCTTTGAATGGCCTCTTTTTTTGTTGCAATTACTTCTTGGAGGTGCTTTACATGGATAAACTTTCGATTAAAGCCGACCTCTATATGGGGCAAGGCGCGATGGATCGTCTAACAGAGTGGCAAAACAAACGTATGTTCATTGTCACGGATCCATTTATGGTGAAGTCGGGCATGATTAACATGGTGTTTGATCGCCTGCACAGCAGTAACGAGCAATATGTTTTCAGCAATATCGTGCCTGATCCGCCGATTGAAGTCGTCACGGAAGGTGTCGAGGCGCTCTGTGCGTTCAACACCGATCTAATCATTGCCATTGGCGGCGGTTCTGCCATTGATGCCGCTAAAGCGATGAAGCTGTTTACGAAAAAGCTGCTTGACCAGCGAGATATCCCGTTCATTGCAATCCCGACGACAAGCGGGACGGGTTCTGAAGTTACGTCATTCTCCGTTATCAGCGACAAAGAAAAAAACATCAAATATCCGCTTGTATCCGATGACATGCTGCCGCAAGAAGCGATTCTCGATCCTGAGCTCGTCAAAAGCGTGCCGGACTTCATTACGGCCGATACCGGACTGGATGTTTTGACGCATGCCATTGAAGCGTATGTATCCACCAAATCCAATGATATCTCCGATGCGCTGGCGGAGAAGGCGATGAAGCTGGTCTTTGCTTATTTGCCGCGAGCTTATAAGGACGGAAATGATCTTGAGGCGCGCGAAAAAATGCATAATGCATCCTGCATCGCGGGGATGGCGTTTAATATTGCGTCTCTGGGATTGAATCATGGGATCGCGCATGTGGCGGGAGCCAAATTCAAAATTGCCCACGGACGCATGAATGCGATTCTTCTTCCGCATGTCATCGAATTTAATGCCGATTACAAGCCGGGTTACGGCAAGGAAGAAAGCAATAGAGCGGCGGTTCGGTATGCCGAAATTTCCAAAAGCTTGGGGTTATCCGCACCAAATGCCAAGAGCGGCGTCCGTAGTCTCGTACAGGCAATCAAACTGCTGCAGAAGCAATTGAATATGCCGCAAACGCTGCGCGAATGCGGTGTGGATCAATCGCTGTTTGGAGAGATGAGAGAGTCGATCGCCGAAGGCGCGCTGAAAGACGGATGCACGGCAACAAATCCACGCGTTCCTACGGCAGAGGACGTGCTTCAAATTTTGAACAAAATGTTTCAATTCTAAGATCGAGTCGAAATTTGACGGATTTCGTATTGACATCGCTTGCAATATTCAAATATAGTGAAAGTAACACAATGGCGTGTTGCATACAAATCAAAGCAAAGTGGCTTCTTAAAAATTCCGCATGGACTTTTAAGGGGCTTTTATTGTTTTTTGCAGTGAATTTTAGTTGCGTGTTCAAAAAGGCCGGTTTTCCCGGCTGATTCGATGCCGAGTTTACTTCTAGATTCACTTCGTGATAGATAAAGAATTTATTAGTTATCAGCGGAGGCTGATGAAATTCTATATCGCAAGAAAACCTACCTATGCATCGCGGTCGCTCATCCTTGAAGTGTCATCGATTAGGTTTTCTTATCAAAAGTGGACTTTTTGAACAACCTCTATTAGTGTTTTCGATACGAGAGTGAGATGAGGAGTATGGAACAAGGAGCCGAGAAACAACGTGTGATTCAGGAGTATGTGCCTGGCAAACAGGTCACGCTCGCTCACATTATCGCGAACCCGAACCCGGACATTTACAAGAAGCTGGGACTCGGAAACGAAGCGCATCAGTCCATCGGCGTTATGACGATCACGCCAAGCGAAGCCTCCATCATTGCAGCGGATATCGCTACAAAGGCGGCTGGCGTACAAATCGGCTTTGTCGACCGTTTCAGCGGTTCACTCGTCATTACGGGCGATGTATCATCAGTAGAATCTGCGATCAGCGCAGTGCTGCATGGATTGCAGAATATATTGGGCTTCTCGGCAAATACGAACATTACGAGAACGTAGGAGAAGCTTATGATGAAGAAAATTATTTTTGCCGGAAGTACAGGATCAGGCAAAACCACGCTGTGCCAATGGCTGCACGGTGAGGAGATTGCCTATAAGAAAACGCAAGCCGTCGAAAATTTCGATCAGGCGATCGATACGCCGGGCGAATGCATCGAGAACCGGTATTTATACAAAATGCTGTTAGTATCCAGTGTAGATGCCGATGTCATTGGGCTGGTTCAGGATTGCACGAAAGAAGACAGCTATTTCCCGCCGGCTTTTGCAACGGTATTCGCCAAGCCGGTTATCGGAGTGGTAACGAAGGTGGAACTGGCCAAGTCGCAAGAAGAAATCGCGCAGGCTAGAGCGCATTTAATGGCGGCCGGCGTGGAGCGGATTTTTGAAGTCTCGACGATCGAGAACGTGGGAGTGGATGCTCTTCGGGATTATTTGAGGGCGTAAACGACTTGGATTCTAGTTCAAATGCAAGCGGGGCTTATTGATAGACAAGCGACAAGCAAATAACGACAGACAATGAGGTGCATGACGCATGAATGGAAAAATTGTAATAGTCGATGACGAACCTATTACAAGAATGGATATTCGTGAGATGCTAGAAGAGGCTAACTACAATGTAGTAGGCGAAGCTTCCGATGGCTTTGAAGCTATCGAATTATGCAAGAAGCATCTGCCTGACCTCGTCATCATGGATGTTCAAATGCCCATTTTGGATGGGCTCAAGGCGAGTAAAAGAATTCTTTCAGAACAGCTGGCGGGCGGGATCATCCTTTTGACCGCCTACAGCGACAAACAGACGATTGAAAAAGCATCTTCTGTCGGTGCGCTTGGTTACTTGGTAAAGCCGCTTGATGAAAAGTCGTTCATTCCTATGGTGGAAGTCACGATAGCCAGAGGCAAAGAATTCCGAAAGCTGGAACAAGATCTCTCAAAGCTGACGCAGAAGATGGAAGAACGCAAAGCGGTCGAGAAAGCGAAAGGCATATTGATGAGAGAAAATGGCTACACGGAAGAGGAAGCCTATCAAATTTTGCGAAAACTCAGCATGGATCGGCGATGTCCTCTGATTGAAATTGCTAGTACCATCGTCATTTCCTATGATTGATTTCAAAAAACGGATCAGGCAGCTTTGCAGCCTTCACACCGGATTGTCGGAAGAGGATATAGTCCGGATCTGCGAAATAGCGGAGTCATTTCAAATGACCGAGGTAGAGGATGATGTGTTCATCGACGTATTGTCGAGCGTGGCAAGCGAAGCCATCGTGGTCTATCATCGTCGTCCATGTGAAGGCAAATCGGTGTATTATTTTCCGGTTACGGGGGAGAAGGCGCTGCGCGAGAATGAACCTGGCGTCCTGCGGACGCTTGAAACAGGCATTATGTCGCAGGGGCTCGTCGCCAGGACGCAGGAGAATCATCTGGTTCGGCAAACGGTATATCCTATTAAAAATCAAAGCGGCGTCATTGCCGTTCTGATCTATGAAAAAGATGTCCGCGACAATATACAAGCCCACTTCAACAGGCAGAGAGCGTCATGCGAGGATGGGGAGATGTCCTCGATGCTGGGGGCTATGCTGCAGTTCAAGGATTCGATTATCAATCAATTGGAAGACGCCGTTCTGGTGTTCGATAAATATGGGTTTTTGAAGCTGAAAAATGAACAGGCGGACGTATATTACAGACAGCTTGGTTATTTGGAAGATATCCAAGGATTGCATTATGATAATTTGTCGCTTGATCAGACGATGTTCTCCGAGGTCATGAGCCAGCATTCATCCTCGCTATGTTGTCCGCTTACGGTGGAAGTGAAAGCCGCCGGACGTTACTATCAGGTGAAACGCTTGTTCATTGAGGAAAAGGATTTATGCGTAGGCGTTATTCTGCATGATATAACCGAGATTAGAAACAAGGAAGCTGAGATCGTTTCTAAATCGGTTGCCATTCGCGAAATTCATCACCGGGTAAAAAACAATTTGCAGATGGTAGCGTCTCTGCTGCGCATTCAGGGGCGGCAGTGCAAAAGCCCTGAGGCCAAGAAATGCCTTGATGACAGTGTCAGTCGCGTGCTCGCGATCGCCGCAACCCATGAATTGCTGTCGACGGAGATCGAAGCCGAAGTGGATCTCATGGATGTTATACGATTGATTGCATCCAATATCGAACGCTGTTTTGTTGATTGCCGCGCCGTCAAGGTGGAGATTGCTTCAGAGCAAAACATTTGCTTGGACAGTGATCGGACCGTAACTGTCGCGCTGATTGTAAGCGAACTGCTACATAACAGTTATGAACATGCGTTCGGCGATTGTTCGGAGGGAAGAATTTCCGTCAAGACAAAAGTAGAAGGCGGGCTGGTGACGGTCGTCGTGGCAGACGACGGAGCCGGGTTCGTTGTCGGGGAAACTTCGCATAAAAGCTTGGGGCTGACGATTGTCCACAGCTATGTTAAAGACAAGCTGAAAGGTAAGCTTTCGATCGTATCAAGCGATACGGGCACAACAGTGACTTTTACGTTCAAAAAATAATATCATCGGACTACAAGGGCGTAGTCTTCGAAGCAATGAGGCTTAAAGTAAACCTTCCGGTATATCCGGAAGGTTGTCACTTTAAGCCTTTCTGCATTCTTTAAGAGGTTTTTCAAAAAGTCCGCTTTTGATCACGCAGTAAATCAGGAAGCGGGCTCGGCATCGAATCTTGAATTCAGAAGGGCCTTCCGGTGCTCACGTACCCCAATGTACGCTCCGCTCCTCAGTCCCTATCTTCATTCAACCTTCTCGGTGCTGAAAACCGACCTTTTTGAACTCGCACTTCAAGTTGTAGTCCGGGTGATATTGAAATCAAGCCAGGGGGTGAACAAAGTGGAAGAACAATTGCTCAGCGTTGGCATCGATATGGGAACTTCTACGACCCAACTGGTGCTGTCTAAGCTCCATATTCAAAACATGGCTTCTTCGTTTTCGGTGCCTCGCTTGGTTATTACAGAAAAAGAAGTGGTCTATCGAAGCGACATTTGTTTTACACCCGTGTTGGAAGATAACCGGATCGATATGTTGAAGATTCAGTCGTTCGTGCAGGAGCAATACGAGAAGGCAGGCATCCGCAAGGATGAGATCCAGACAGGAGCGGTCATCATCACGGGTGAGACGGCACGCAAAGAGAATGCGAATGAAGTCGTGCTCTCGCTAAGCGGCTTTGCCGGTGATTTCGTAGTCGCAACCGCAGGGCCGGATCTGGAGAGCATTATTGCCGCCAAAGGCGCGGGTGCACATTCGTATTCCAAAGAGCATTCCACCTGCATCGCCAACATCGACATTGGCGGCGGTACAAGCAATTTGGCATTATTCAACGATGGCGAACTGTTGGATACGGGCTGCCTCGATATTGGGGGGCGCCTGATCAAGGTTGATAAAAGTTCGCATGAAATCACGTATATCGCGCCTAAAATCAAGCAGCTTGCCGAGCAAAGGGGATTCCGTCTTGCTATAGGCCAGCGGGTCACTCCAGATGATCTTCAGCCGATTATCGGGGAATTGGTCAAGCTGCTCGAAGAAAGCGTCGGCCTCAGACCACCGGGAGACTTCTATAACACCATCGTCACCAACAAAGGGCTGAAGCTGGACCTTGCGATTCCGTGTATTTCCTTCTCAGGAGGGGTTGCAGACTACATTTATCATGAATCCACAGGGGACGTATTCGAGTTCGGAGACATCGGTATATTGCTTGGAAGAGCAATCGCCTCTTCTCCGCTAACGCAGCAGCTGACCGTTGCCCGTTCAGCCGAGACCATCCGGGCTACCGTTGTCGGAGCAGGATCCCATACGACGGAGATCAGTGGAAGCACGATTACCTATACGGATGAAAGTTTCCCGATCAAGAATTTACCGATCTTGAAGCTTTCTGTGGTCGACGAGTCCGGAAGCAGTGAGCAGTTGGCAAAGGCCATCACCGATAAGCTGGATTGGTTCAAACTGAACAATGATTTGCAGCGGGTGGCCATTTCGATTGAAGGAAAGAAAAATGCAAGCTTTCAGGAGGTTCAGAAATATGCCCAAGGTTTGTACAAAGGGATGTCTGAACTGCTGGAGCGGGAGTATCCGCTCATCGTAATTGTTCATCACGATCTGGCGAAGGTGCTGGGGCAAACATTGTACGCGTTGCTGAATTACAAGAAAGATGTCATCTGCATCGACAGCGTACAGGTAGACAATGGCGACTATATCGACATCGGCAAGCCGATTGCGGGTGGCAAGGTGCTGCCTGTCGTTATTAAAACGCTTGTTTTTCACTAAGAGTCGCACATTAACGATTCGAGTTTCATCTATTCGAGCTGCAAGTGGAAGGAGGAGCTTTTGTGATTTTAAAAACGAAATTGTTTGGGCGAGTCTATCAATTCAAGACGCTCATGGATGTCATGGCAAAAGCCAATGAAGAAAAGTCGGGGGATACGCTGGCCGGATTGGGAGCCGCTTCGGCAGAAGAACGCGTAGCCGCCAAGGTAGTTCTTTCCCAGATCAAATTGTCGGACCTGCGCAATAATCCGGCGGTTCCTTACGAAGAGGACGAAGTAACACGTATCATTCAGGATGCCGTGAATGAGCGCATTTACAGTGAAATTCAAAACTGGACCGTCGAAGAGCTTCGGGAGTGGATTTTGAATGAGAACACAACGGAAGGCGACATCAAGCGCATCTCCCGTGGACTGACAGCAGAAATGATCGCTGCGGTTGCGAAAATCATGACGAACCTTGACCTGATTTACGGGGCCAAGAAAATTCGGGTTACGGCGCATGCCAATACGACGATCGGGCGTCCGGGCACGTTGTCGGCACGGCTGCAGCCGAATCACCCGACAGATGATCCCGACGGTATCATGGCTTCCCTAATGGAAGGCCTGACTTTCGGGATCGGGGATGCGGTGCTTGGCCTCAATCCGGTCGACGACTCCGTAGAAAGCGTGACGCGTGTCCTGAAACGGTTCGAGGAGTTTCGGCAGAAGTGGGAAATTCCTACGCAAACCTGCGTGCTCGCTCACGTTACGACCCAGATGGAAGCTGTTAAGCGCGGCGCGCCCACAGGACTTATTTTTCAATCGATCGCAGGTTCGCAGAAAGGGAATGAGGCGTTTGGCTTCAATGCGGCCACGATTGAGGAAGCGCAGCAGCTTGTGCTGAATCAAGGCCAGGTGGTTGGGCCAAATGTAATGTATTTCGAGACGGGGCAAGGCTCCGAACTGTCTTCCCAAGCTCATCATGGCATCGACCAGGTGACGATGGAAGCACGCTGTTACGGTTTCGCGAAGCGGTATAACCCGTTCCTTGTCAATACTGTTGTTGGATTCATCGGACCCGAGTATTTGTACGATGCGAAGCAGGTTATCCGTGCCGGCCTGGAAGATCACTTCATGGGCAAGCTGACAGGCATTTCGATGGGCTGCGACGCTTGCTATACGAACCATATGAAGGCGGATCAGAACGACTTGGAAAACCTGGCGGTTCTCCTGTCTACAGCAGGCTGCAACTTCTTCATGGGTATCCCGCATGGCGACGATGTCATGCTCAACTACCAGACGACCGGATATCATGAAACGGCAACGCTGCGTGAATTGCTCGGTTTGCGTCCAATTCGGGAATTCGAGCAGTGGATGGAGAAAATGGGCTTTATCGAAAACGGCAAACTGACCAAAAAAGCCGGGGATGCGTCAGTATTTCTCAAGTAAGGAAAGGAGGAAGCTCACATGAACGAGAAAGATCTGAAATCGATGATTGAATCGATTTTGAACGAGATGGTAGGAAACAAGGCAGAGCAAGAAGTTGCTAAGCCTGTTGAAACGGCGACAGTTGCAGCACCGATTGCGCATAACGCGGAGCCGCACGAAGGTGGACTAGTGCAGAAAACTGTACCTGAGGAAGCACAAGAGGACGACGGTGAATGCTTGGATGATATCACGGAAATTAACCTTCGCAAGCTGCTGCTCGTGCCTGATCCGGCGGATCGCGAAGGATATATGAGAATGAAAGCAAAAACGCCGGCCCGTCTTGGCGTTTGGCGCGCAGGTCCGCGGTACAAGACGTTTACATCGCTGCGTTTCCGCGCTGACCATGCCGCTGCTCAAGACGCCGTGTTCTCCTATGTATCCGAAGATTTCGTCAAGGAGATGCACCTTGTGCCTATCACCACCAAGTGTCAGGACAAGGATGAATATATTACGCGTCCGGACTTGGGACGTCAATTCTCGGATGAGACCATCGAGTACATCAAGCAGCACACGACCAAGCAGGCTAAAGTGCAAATCATGGTTGGAGACGGCTTAAGTTCGGCAGCGATCGAAGCCAATTTGCGGGATATCATTCCATCCATTACGCAAGGTCTTAAGATGTATGGCATCGATGCAGGCAATATCCTGTTCGTCAAGCATTGCCGTGTTCCTTCCATGGACGTCATTGGCGATGTAACGGAAGCAGATGTGGTTTGCCTGCTGGTCGGCGAACGCCCGGGGCTTGTAACGGCAGAATCCATGAGTGCCTACATTGCTTATAAACCAACGGTGGGCATGCCTGAAGCAAGACGTACCGTTATTTCCAACATTCATTCCGGCGGTACCCCTGCCGTAGAAGCAGGGGCGCATATTGCCGAATTGATCAAGACCATGATTGATCGCAAAGCATCAGGCATTGATTTAAAACTATAGGAAAGGCTGGAGGCACGTATGAGAAACGAACCGATTCATGCACAAGTGCTCGGGATGAAGCTCATTTCCAACGTAAGCCTGGATATGGCAAACAAGCTGGAGCTGAAGCCGCACCATAAAAGTTTGGGTATCATTACTGCTGACATTGATGACGTAACTTACGCAGCACTGGATGAAGCAACGAAAGCAGCCGCTGTGGATGTTGTGTATGCAAGAAGCATGTATGCCGGATCGGCTAATGCTTCAACGAAGCTGGCAGGTGAAGTCATTGGGATTCTGGCTGGGCCAAATCCCGAGGAAGTACGCAGCGGCATGAACGCTGTCGTTGATTTCATCGGAAGCGGCGCTCATTTCGTTAGCGCCAATGAGGATGACAGCATCACCTATTTCGCCCACTGCGTATCCCGAACAGGCTCCTATTTATCCGAGACGGCGGGGATCCAAGAAGGTGAGGCGCTCGCTTATTTGATCGCTCCGCCGCTGGAAGCGATGTATGCGATCGATGCAGCACTGAAAGCCGCCGATGTTACGATTGCAACCTTCTTTGGCCCACCGTCCGAGACCAACTTCGCCGGCGCACTGCTGACAGGCAGTCAATCGGCCTGCAAGGCAGCATGCGACGCTTTCGCGGACGCTGTCCAATTCGTTGCGGATAACCCAACGAGTTATTAAGGTAGCGGACCATGAGATATAGCGCGTTAGGGCTAGTTGAAGTCAGAGGGTATCTAGGTGCAGTCGCCGCAGCGGATGCCGCATTAAAGGCGGCAAGCGTTACCTGTATCGGCATGGAGATCATCGGGGGTGGACTGGTGACCGTCAAGCTGGATGGAGATGTCGGAGCGGTGCAGGCTGCTGCTTCCGCAGGAGCGGAGATGGCGAAGCAATTAAATGTGCTGCTGACCCGCCATGTGATTGCCAGAATGCATGAAGAAACGGCAGTTTTGATAGAAGAACAGGATGATACTGACGAAAGTCCGCTTCAGGCAGTCGCAACCATGGATGAACAGGAGCAGAAACAAACTGCAGAAACTGCCGCTTCTAAAGATTTGGCGGAAGAAGGGGCAAGTTCAGAAGACCTCAAAGCGGCAGATACGGTTTGGCCGCAGGTACTAAAGACAAATGAAGCGAATGTTGCTGGGCCCCAGCCGGAGCGGAAACCTTCACCGATGAAGAAAATCCAAACTCAAGCGGAGGAGAAATCCACACCCGACGTCAGGGAAACAGAAGATGAAAAAGCCGCAGTAAAGCTTGTCCCTGAGCAGAAGGATGCCGATGATCCGGCAGCAACATCGGATAAGAAGCAGGCCGATGCGCCAAAGAGCAAGCACAATGACGGTAAACTCCGTGAGCAACCGAAGCAAAAATCGGCAGCCAAGTCCGGCAAGAAGTCAAAAAGGGCAAGCTCATAGGAGAAACATCTATCGATGAAAATGCAAAGAAGACCGACCGCTTTTACTAAAGAAAACAAATACACATCTATCGATGTAAAAACGCAGTAGAGAGAAGGAATATTGATGGAAACATTGGATAAAGACCTGAGATCCATTCAAGAAGTCCGTGATCTGATCAACAAAGCCAAGGAAGCGCAAGTTAAGCTCGCCGCCATGACGCAAGAGCAAATCGACGCGATCGTCAAAGCGGTTGCCGATGCCGGATACAACCATCGCGAGAAGCTGGCGAAGATGGCCAATGAGGAAACTGGCTTCGGCCGCTGGCAGGACAAGGTCATCAAGAATGCTTTTGCTTCGCAGCAAGTCTACGAGTCTATCAAGGACATGAACACCGTTGGCATCTTGAAAGATGACAAAGAGAATAAGTTGATGGAGGTAGCTGTCCCAGTCGGTGTCATTGCCGGTCTAATTCCATCCACCAACCCGACTTCGACGGTTATCTACAAAACGCTCATTGCGCTTAAAGCAGGAAACAGTATCGTGTTTTCCCCGCATCCGAATGCGCTTAAGAGTATTCTGGAAACGGTGAAGGTCATTAACGAGGCAGCTGTGCAAGCAGGATGCCCAGAAGGTGCCATTGGCGTCATGACGGTTCCGACAATTCAAGGAACAGATCAATTGATGAAGCATAACGATGTCGCCTTGATTCTAGCAACAGGCGGAACGGCGATGGTCAAAGCCGCTTATTCATCCGGTACGCCGGCAATCGGCGTTGGTCCAGGCAACGGCCCTGCTTTTATCGAGAAGAGCGCGAATATTCCGCTTGCAGTCAAACGCATCATGGACTCCAAAACTTTCGATAACGGCACGATTTGCGCTTCGGAGCAATCCGTTGTCGTCGAAGCATGCAGCAAGGAAGCGGTTGTGGCTGAATTCAAAAAGCAAGGAGCTTATTTCCTTTCCGCAGAGGAAGCCGATCAGCTTGGCAAATTCATTATGCGGGCCAATGGCACCATGAACCCGCAAATCGTTGGACGCAGCGTAGATCATATCGCAAAACTGGCGAATCTGAATATTCCTGCTAGAGCTCGCGTGCTGATCGCCGAAGAAACCCGCGTGGGACGCAATGTTCCATATTCACGAGAGAAATTGGCTCCAATTCTGGCTTTCTACACAGAGGGTAGCTGGGAAGCTGCATGCGAACGCTGCATCGAAATTCTGAATGGAGAAGGCGCAGGCCATACGATGTGCATTCACTCCGAAAATGAAGAGATTGTACGCCAGTTCGCTTTGAAAAAACCGGTGTCCCGTTTGTTAGTCAATACACCGGGTACGCTTGGCGGCATCGGCGCAACGACAGCACTTGCACCAGCGCTTACGCTTGGTTGCGGTGCGGTTGGCGGAAGCTCCACATCCGACAACATCAGTCCGCTTAATCTGCTTAACATTCGCAGAATCGCCTATGGACTAATAGAAATGGAAGATTTGGCGGACCGAAAGGAAGAATCGCAGCCGAAAGCCGCATGCAGCCTTCCGGAAGACAAAGAACAACTTATCGACATGATTGTGGCACGTATTCTTGAAAAAATGTAAGTTTTCGTAGATTTCATCGGCAAGACGAGCAACCCATTATAGGTAACCCTAAAATTCATTATAAATACAAATTATTAGGAGGAATTTTATCATGGCAAACGCAAACGCATTGGGAATGGTGGAAACAAAAGGTTTGGTAGGGGCAATCGAGGCAGCAGACGCAATGGTGAAAGCAGCAAATGTTACGCTGATCGGCAAAGAACAAATCGGTGCAGGTCTCGTAACGGTTATGGTTCGCGGCGATGTGGGCGCTGTTAAGGCAGCTACCGACGCAGGCGCAGCTGCGGCAGAACGTGTTGGCGAATTGCTTTCGGTACACGTGATTCCAAGACCTCATGCTGAAGTGGACGCAATCCTGCCTAAAACCACAAAAGCAGAATAAAACTACTCTGACAAGCCGGACGAGGAAGACAGCAGAATGCGGGCACTTCGCCCGCATTCCACTTCTGACTATGGCGATTTATCCTGGCTTGTAACAGTTCGGACGATCGCGTAAGGAAATATGAACACGCATTCGCCTTAGAAGGATGTGAAAACATGGCTGTGATTACGGAAAGCGAGCTGCGCAAGTATTTTCGAAATCGGAATTTGAAGGATGTTGCCGTTTATGAGACGGCTGCGGGAACGATACTGACGCCATCAGCCAAAAGCTTTTTGACCGATCATCAGATTGAACTGCGGTATGTGACAGCTTCTGAGACGGATAAGGATACGGTAAAGGAACCGGTACCGGCACCAGCGCAAGAATCGATGCTGCAAAACGAAGTTAAGCTTCAAGTGACGACCAACCTGGATGTTGAACCAGCAACCGGCGGGAAAAAGCGATTTCGGACGCTGTACGGCGGATTTTTGGAAACGAAGCCTGAGCATATGACCCATTTGTATGGAAATATGCTCGTTTTTAAGGATCATCCACGGATATTATTCCGCGGCAAGCTGGACTCATTGGAAACAAAAATATTGGAAGCGCAAATCAGCTGCTTCAGGCTGAATATGACCAAGCTGGTCAACGATTTGGAAGAGATTTTGCAATTCGTTAGGCGGATCGTACGGTGCGAAGTGCTTAGCGAAAGCATTGAAGAATTCCATTTGCTTGGGCTGAACCCCAAGGAACTCAGGGAGCAATCCCATTTTCCCAAGAAATACTTTGGACTGGAACATTTTCAACCCAGCTATGATATGGGCGAAGCGGTTGTTGTCATAAATGCGTTACGCACATTGACGAGGGAGACGGAACTGCTGGCTTATCAAGCCTTCAAGAAGGAACACGGAGATGTAGAACGTGAAGATATCATTCGATCACTGAACAGGCTGTCTTCCTTGTTCTGGATTATCATGTTCCGCATCCGTGTTGGAGAGTACAACTGATGAGGTGACTAAGGTGGATAACCAACTGGTAGAGAGCATCATTAATGAAGTGGTTAAGCGGGTGCAGGATGAAACCTGTTTCGAAATCGAAGCATCCGGCAAACATGTGCATTTGAATCGGGAAACGATCGATGCCTTGTTCGGCAAGGGATATCAGCTGACGAAAGCCAAGGATCTTTCCCAGCCGGGGCAATATGCTTGCAAAGAACGCGTGACGCTGATCGGGCCCAAGGGCTCTTTGCATAATGTCGTCGTGCTTGGTCCGGAACGCAAAGAATCGCAAGTAGAGGTATCGCTCACAGATTCGGTTGTGCTCGGAATATCCGCTCCGGTAAAAGAAAGCGGTAAGTTGGAAGGAACCCCGGGAATCGTCATCGCTTCGGGCAGCAATATGATTCGGCTCGATCGAGGATTAATCGCAGCACAACGCCATATTCACGTGAAAGCGGAGGATGCGGAGAAATACAACGTAAAAAACGGCGAAATCGTGAAGGTAAAAGTGTATGGCAAACGTCCGCTTATTTTTGACGATGTGCTGGTTCGAGTGAGCCCGAACTTTGAGACCTACATGCATATTGACTACGACGAAGCAAATGCATGCGGCTTTACGAAAGGTACGAAGGGGAAAATTTTGAAGTAGGGCATCCAGGTTTAGGAGCGTGAAAAAATGAACATAGAAGCTCTGGATCGGGCAGCGATTATCGAAACCGTAACGGCTGAGGTGATGAAACGGCTGGAACTGGCACAGACGGAGAAGCCGGATGTATCCAAAAAGCAAGCGGTTCTACTGACTGTGGAACCGTTGCCGGAACTGGAAAATAAACTGAAGCCATATTATGAGGTGCGTTATTACGATGAGGCGCTCAGAGATTGTGATGTGCTGATTATTCCTACAATATGTATTCAGCTGTTATCCCACCTTGCGAACGGCATAAGCGCAGGCCCGCGTGAACGGTTCGTGCTCACGATGCTGCTGAAGGGACGAAAGGTGATTGCGTTCGAGGAAGGATTGCTATACCGCAAATACAAGTCAACGGCCCCCATTTTGTTGTACAAAATGTACGATGAATTTACAGACAAGCTGAGCGATTACGGAATCCGGATGGTCAAAGAAACGGAAATGCTTCCGGTTTGTATGGAGGAAGGGCGGCTTAAGGATATGACTCAGGTTGAGCCTCATACCGAATCCGTTTATGCACCGCATGATGCGGAAGTATTGAGCCGCAAAGTCATTACCGAAGCGGAAGTGAAAAAGCACCGTCTGCAGAACCGGACAGAGATCGTGATAGACCGGCACAGTATCATTACGCCGCTTGCTCAGGATTACTTACGCATGCAGCAGATGCAGATACGTAGAAGATAACGGGCGAGGTGAACTTATGATCATGGGACAAGTTATGGGAAGCCTGTGGGCTACCCGCAAGGATAATAAGCTGAACGGGATGGCCTTCCTCGTGGTCAAACCGTTATCATATGCCAAAGAACCCGTCACACGTGAATATTTTGTCGCTGCGGATAATGCCGGGGCAGGCATAGGGGATACGGTATTGGTAACGACCGGAAGTGCGGCCCGAACATCGTTTGCCAATGGAGACGTACCCGTTGATGCGGTCATCGTGGGGATCGTCGATTCGATCGAGGTGACACATGATTAGTGCAATAGGCGTTGTTGAGATGCGCAGCATTAGTAAAGGTTACGAAACAGCGGACCAAATGCTGAAGACTTCGCCTGTTGAAGTGCATCATATGAAGCCGATCTGTCCGGGCAAGTTTCTGATCGTCATGAGCGGGGATACCGCAGACGTACAGGCAGCGATGGAGACAGCCAAGGTGGAAGCCGGCGAATTCCGGATCAGCGACTTTGAACTGCATGGCGTACATCCCGATATTATCGATGGATTGAAACGCCGTCCTTCCACCCTGCCTGTGAATGCGCTTGGCATTGTGGAGACGGCTACGGTGTCTCCCGGCATTTTTGCATTAAATGAAGCTTTGAAGCAATGCGACATTCATGTGAAAAAAATGAATCTTGGCATGGCGATTGGGGGCAAGTTTCTCGCCGTGTTCACAGGAAGTGTCAGCGATGTGGAGCAGGGGATGAAGGTGTTTGTATCCTCCATGGATCCAAAGCGGATCATTCATCATGCGGTGCTTCGTTCCCCGTCCGAAGAAATCATACAACACTTCCGGTAGGGAGTTTTCAGGGCACGATGGTCAATGAAAACCATTTGCTTTGGATCATATAGCGATAGAATGGGGGAGCATGTACGTGGAGATTAATGAAATTATCATATACGGCATGGTTATTTTCATGATTCTCGGTGCCATCGATAAGTGCATTGGGTACAAGTTCGGATTGGGACATCAATTCGATGAAGGGATTATGGCCATGGGTTCGCTTACGCTCGCCATGGTGGGGATCATCTGCCTGTCTCCGGTCCTGGCCAAAGTGCTAAGTCCGGTCGTCGTTCCGATATACAGCGCATTGGGAGCAGACCCCGCCATGTTTGCGACTACATTGCTGGCGAACGACATGGGCGGCTTCTCGCTGGCACAGGAACTCGCGCAGAGTCCGGAAGCGGGATTATTCGCAGGAACGATTCTGGGGGCTATGCTTGGCCCTACGATTGTATTCATCATTCCGGTTGCACTTGGCATTATTAAAAAAGAAGACCAGAAATTTTTGGCTACCGGCGTGCTGGCCGGTATCGTAACTATACCGCTCGGTTGCTTGATTGGCGGATTGGTTGCCGGTTACTCGATCACAATGATTTTGTCCAACCTGGTTCCAATTATTTTGTTTGCTGTACTTATCGTGCTGGGATTGTGGAAATTTCCGCAGGGTATGATCAAAGGGTTCACGGTTTTTGGGCAGTTCATCGTCATCGTTGCGACATTGGGACTCGCAGCTGGCATCACGCAGCAGTTGACGGGAATGACCTTGATTCCGGGGCTTGCTCCGGTTGAAGACGGAATCAAGATCGTTGGCGATATTGCTATTGTACTCGCCGGCGCTTTTGCGATGGTATTTGTAATTACGAAAGTATTTAATAAACCGCTTATGAAGCTGGGCAAGTTGCTCGGCATGAATGAGATTGCGGCAGCCGGGCTGGTTGCGACGCTTGCTAACGTCATACCCATGTTTGGCATGATGAAAGACATGGATGCGCGGGGCAAGGTCATCAACGTCGCATTTGCCGTGTCGGCCGCATTTGTATTCGGCGATCATCTTGGTTTTACAGCCGGGGTCGCGAAGGAAATGATTTTCCCAATGATTGTCGGGAAGCTTGTCGGCGGAATTACGGCGGTTATTGTAGCCCTGTTTTTGGCTAAGAAGATGGCTCCGGAACCGAAGGAAGAACTTCAGGAGTCATAATAGCGTTTTTTTTCAGAATATTATTTTTACGTAAGCAGGTTTCTATCTAATCCTCTCGTTTGAGCCCATCTTGAAAAAGGTGGGTTTTTTATGATATCAGACTCTCATTCCGCATTGTGGCATCACTGAAGCAGCAATTGGAAAATTATGCGGAGCTCGCCGTCAAGGTAGGTGTGAATGTACAGCCCGGCCAGACGGTTGTGGTGATGGGACCGATCGCGGCAGCTGACCTGATCCGGTTGATTACTCTGCATGTTTACAAGGCAGGCGCCCATAATGTTCATGTGGAATACAATGATGATCAACTGCCCAAGATTAAATACCTGCATGCACCGGAAGAAGTATTCTCGGAATATCCGGAGTGGAAAGCCAAATCGATGGAGGAATCATTACCAGTGAATCAACTCCAGTTTCTTTGAAGCAGGAGAAATTGGCTTTGGCAACACAAATAATAAGAGTGTTTTGGGAACTTTGATGAGATTAGAAATCTATGCAAAAATCAATAAACGATTTCGAGGTTGGAATGGGAACGAATGTTCCAGGAAATGATTGACATATTATTAGATCAAATATATACTATTATCAAATCGAAAGAAGTGCGGGAGAAGCACCTCGCAGGACAGGCCATGAAGCCTTTCTTGTGGGGTGCTTTTTGCTCTTCCTTTGAGGATGATATGGATAAGGGAGATGATTGTTTTGTTGCAACGAAGAAGAAAAAACCGCTATATAAACAGTCTAGTCGTTCTAATCATGTTTTTCCTGCTTGTGGCCAGACCGCTTTATGCAGAGGCTTCAAATACTGGGTGGGATGCTGCGTTAACAAGCATTGACCAGTTGTATGACAATTTTACCGCATTGGAGTTAGCCAATAAACAGGATAAGCAGCAAATACAGGTGCTGCGCAAACAAAACAATGACAAACTTAAAGAAATTAATTCGAAAGTACAGCTCATTGACAAGGTAAAGCTCGACAAGTTAAAGACAGAAGCAGACCAGACTCAGAAAAAATACGCTCCTATGCTTGCGGAATATACTGATCTCGGCAAGAAAGCGACGGAAGCAAGGAAACGCAAAGATCGAAAGTCCGCTCTTCTGTATGATCTCAAGCGAAACCATATAAAGGCTTCTGCTAATGCAGCGCGACAGGAGATCAAATTGAAAAAGGATGCTCTAACAGCTGCGAAGAAGCAGGCTGCCGCAAAAGCCAAAATCGTCAAAGATGCTTTATTACCGGTGCAAACGCTAAAGAAACAAATCACAGCCGAGAACAAAAAAATAACAGACTTCAATAAAGATAAAAATGAAGTGAATAAACGTTATAAAGCAGCTGTCAAGGAGGGAGATGCTGTGAAGGCTGCTGCAGAATTGAAACGGATCGTTGATGATGCTAACCAGATTCATGCTTTACAGAAGAAGATATTTGAATGGGAGGGGAATATTAGGAGTACAATTCATGCTGCAGATGCCAAGCTATCGAAATAAGTGTTTATTTCGAATAATGCGGATGTACCCAGCTTCCAAATGATGAACGGAAGCTCGTTAATTCACTTGTTGTAGCTAAGCGGTGACAGCGAATATCTTTACGCACTCTGAATAAGCCAATCTCATTACCAAGAGCAAAGAGCCCGTGCAAGACAAAGGCTCTTTGCTGTAAAGCACTAGTCGAAGAAGAAATCCGACAGGCCGCGCCATTTACCGGATCGTTTGATCTCTTCCAAAAGCACGGTTGCGCCAGCAATATATTGCCTCGAAAATCCCGAATACGCCGACGACTGCGGTGACCAGAATAACCGCCCAAACGCCGAAAACGGTCATCGTCACTGTAGTTCCTTTATCCGCCAGCAGAAGCGCACTGCCGACGACCCAGAGGAAGTCGAGCACTGTAATAACAAGCACGGCCCCTGGAGAAACAATGCTCCTGGATGCGGTCCATACGAGAAATGCGACGAATACGAGCAGGAAAACACCAGTTGAGACCAAGCCGGTTCTACTGTCTAATCCAGTCCATTCAGCAACATACCCGGGAAATAATAACAATAGCAACCCGCATGCTCCGGACGAAACGGAATTTATCACCAGAACTTTGCGGATGAAAGTTTCTCCTGTAGGCGTTATAGCTTCATTTGGTTTCATATTTATCCCCTTTCATTTAAGCACGCTTCATTGTCCGCTTGTACAGTTTTCACAAGCGAAGAAATGATCCCCAAGTGCATTGCTTCGTGGATGAATGCGAAGTTAAACAGCTCGCCTGCCGTTTCGAACCTTAGCGGCCCCATTTCAAACGGTGGATTCAAAGGTATTATCAACGACTCGGGGTTTACCTTGGACAGATCGTCGTACTGCACGGATAAATATTGAATCAGTTCCTCCTTCGATGGGGGCGTGGCAGTCCAGTCCGACGGTTTCGTTCCGGTCATGAATAAGCCGGAATAGTTTTCCGGCAGCTTCGTATTTAACGCCGGGCTTGCGGAGAGAAACCAATTCAGCATAGTCACGATATGACCGGTGTTCCAACGAATGGTATTCTTAAATCCTGCCGGAGTAATATCGTAGATTTCTTCCGGAATCGCTTGAATGGATCCGATCACCAATTGATGCACCGTTTTTGCGGTTTGGATGCTTGCTTGGGACATTGTACATTCCTCCTAATGGTTTGGCTATGTTCTAACAACCCGAGATTAGCCCACAAACTACTGCCAAAACCATACTTTTCACTGCCATTTGGTGCCAATATGGCTTTTTTTTCGGTCAGCAATAAAAAGCGGTTGTTTTTTGGGTGGATATACCCAAGAAAACAACCGCCATCTAAGTCATCGTTATTGCGCCTTGATCAGTGCGTTTTTCTCCTTTAGACTTGTTGCTATAAGACGCGCGCCAGCATTCTGCCAATTGTAGCAGGTGCGCTCGGGCACGCAGGAACGGAACCACGCCAAAGCATCTTGGGAAGGGGCATCCAGCTGATTACCCGAATAACGTACGCTATATGGCTTAATTCCGACGACGTAAGGGAAGTACAAAGCATTGTAAAACTTCCATTCGTCCGTCGTGCCAAACGATTCATCCTGGCGCGGCTTTATTTGCAGTATATTTTCGATAAGCAGAGATTTAAGCTCGTTAGCCCGTTCCATTACACCATCAACCGCTCCTCGCTTCCGCAGCCTTTCGTCAATCAGCTTCAACTGCGTGAGCGGGCTTGACGCCAAACGCTCCAGGTTGCCCAAGTTGCTAGTTGCGCGCCGGATATGACGGTAGAGCTCCTCATCGTCCATCTCCTCCGGTTTCGCATCCTCATCAATACGAGCCTGGACGCTTTCGACCAAACGCAGTTTGGAGCGTTCCAGACGCAGCTTCGGGAACATCATTAAAGCGAAGTTGTCGAGCAAAGCCCGAATTGGATACACAAACACTTGGAATGCAATGGAAACCATCATGCTGATCATCAATAACAACAGTGTAATAAAATCGAAACCCGTCCCCGTTCCAAGCCAAATAACAAGCGCAACCTGACCGGAAAAAATGAGCGTAAAAAAGACAGAGTAATCGAGGGACCGAAACAAATCGGGCAGCCAGGATTCCCCTTGCTCCCTGATTTCTTTGATCATCGTATACGCGCTGAACACCAGCATTCCCGTACCTTGTGCCATTATGACTCCCTTGTTCCATGCGTCGTTCGGATAAAAGAAGGCCAAAGCCGTCATGCAGGCAAATATAAGAAGCGGCACATAACTGAAGACATAGAAGGAAAGGGGCCGCTTTATCTTATCGGACAATGTTCCCCATAGGGAAAGCACTATAAACAGGATGAAAAATGTACATAACGCAGCTTTATAGGAGACAACGAATTCGTCAGGATTCACAGCGAAGGCCAGCCAAATCACGCTGCCCAGCGCCAGCCCTATTAAACCATACTTCCATAACGTCCATAATGCGTTCCGTTTATCTTCTTTTCCCGCGACAGTGGATAGAACGGCACCTTGCCACAAAACCAAAGGCAGATAGGAGGAGATATCTTGTATCTTGCTAAGTGGCAGTGCGATGCGATGAGGCTCTAGGCTGTAAGGCATCAATACGGCTGCCCCAACACCGAACGAGCAAACAATTACGCCAAGACCGGCCAGCAATAGCCGAACGTTTCTTGCATCTCGGCTAACTATATATAAGCCGAACCAAAACATGAGTCCGAAATAAATAAGCTGCACAGTAATCATGCCGATTGTTCTCCTTTACTTGAAGCTATAGAAATAAAAGTCGAAATACTGGTCATGATTCTCTTCTAATATAGGCCGAATGTTTGCGCAGCCAGTTTTTTAACGATATTGTAGCATGGAGGGCTCTGACACAACAATATGATAAAGCTATGGATATACTCAGTTGACCTTGCAACCGGAGGTAGCGTGGGGGATTTCTGCGTTATTAAGGGTTGACGACAAAATGATATTGCTAGCCGTATTCCTTCAGCTATTTTACAGCAATCGTTCCGACACGGCTGATAAGCTCCATTGAATTGGATGCATCCCCAATCGTGCCTTTGATTAATTTTTCCGTGCTCTGTTTTACCTTGAAGCCATCTAAACCAACGCTTATATCCGATGAGTCGCTGCTTGCGGTAAGCTTTAACGAAGCAGGAGGTGTTTTATAAGATACGGCGATATCTCCCGATTGTGTTTCTACTCGCAGCAACGTTCCCTCTTCGATCTCTTTGACGGATACTTCCCCATAGGTTGAAGTGATGTTCATCACGGGGCTGGTCACGTCTGTCATATAGCTGGCGCCGCTGCCTGTGGTTACCGTTAATTCGTTTAGCGAGCTGTCTTTCAATTTGATATCCCCGTCTTTGGAAGTAAACACACCCTTTTCTGCTGAAAGTCCTTCGATGTTCTCAGACCCCGCATTGTTGGCGATGACAATGTTTTGCGCCACTACATTCTTCATCTTGATGTCACCTGCATTATTGTTCAATGTAATCGTATCGACTTCACGGTCGGGAATCGAGATATAAATCGTCCCTTTTTTGCTAAAAGTGAACCCTGCCATGGCACTACCCTGGTCTTCCTGGGTAACGACAATTTTATTCCCGTCATGGTTAATCGTTACAGGGTCGCTCTTATTGTTCTGCCGCTTGCCTTCGCAAGCGATGGTGATGTTCGGGGAATCGGAACGCTTGAATTCAATGTCCCAAGATTCGTTGTTGACTTCAATTTCTTCAATGCGGTTAGCTTCGTAGGAAGATTCATGGTTATAACTTGTTGATTTCCCTACGCCTTGGCAGCCCATAACTAACCCGCCAACGGTAAGCAAAACAAGCGAAGTGGTTATGATTTTCCTCATGCTCTAGTCCTCCATTCATATACGGTGAAATTTTAAGCTACATCGGTTCGATCTACTTTATGAAAAGAAAGATAGCCAAGGATAAGGCCAAGCAGACAGAGAGCAATCGGGATGGCGATGAAATGAAACAGACTGGTCGAGCTTCCCCCGTCAGACACCGTTGCGTTAATCACGAATCCAATGACGACAGCCGAGGTAATCGTGGAAGACGTCGATTTTTTTCGCATGCCAAAAGATAAAGGAATCAGGCTGATTCCAGCTATCATAAATGCATGGATCAACGTTGCTGAAAGGGTAGCCGTCATGTCACCAATATGCACCGGGTCTTCGAATAAACCGATAATCGGATTCAAGAAGTACACTAACAAATTGATCACAAACGTAGAGACGATGATGCTGAAGAAGCTAAATCCAAACACAATCGACAACTTGGCTTGAATGATTTTTTTTCGCTGCAAGGGGTAGGTAAATAACACTTGGATCATGTTGCTCTTGTATTCCTCAATCACTAAACGTGATAAAATAACGCTCGCGAAAATGATATAAGTGATGCGCATTAAAATATCCGTTAAAGTAATGAATTCAGTATAATTTTGAAACAGCGGTTCACTATCACCGCTAGGGCCCTGGGACATCAATGCAGCGGCGGAGAAAATAGCCACGATACAAACGGCCAATCCTTTAAAATAACGGGATATGTTACTTTTTTGCCATTCCAGCTGTATAAGTTTAAGCATAGCGTTTGCCTCCATGAATGAGATTGATGAAGTACTCTTCTAATGATCCGGCATGTTGTCTTCGAATATCATTCATCTTGACTTCATTTAATAGTTTTCCCTGATGAATAATGCCAATCGTATCGGCGATCGATTCGATTTCGGACACGATATGACTCGAAATTAAAATGGTCGTTCCGTATCTCTCCTTTAAATGCAAGAAAAGCTCCCGCATTTCCTTAATCCCGATCGGGTCAAGCCCATTGATAGGTTCATCCAGAATAAGAATATCGGGTTTCGTAACAATCGCGCGCGCAATCCCTAATCGCTGCTTCATCCCTAAAGAGAATTCATGGATTTTTTTCTTCCCCACACCCTGAAGACCTACGATCTCCAGCGCTTCCTTGAGCGCTGTCTTATCGCGATAGTCCATGTATCTACAATGAAACTCCAAATTGGCCTCCGCAGTCAGCCGGTCGTAAAACACGGGGTATTCAATGATGCTGCCGATTCTTTTTAAGTATTGAACCGATGTTGGCAGAACCAACTGATCGAATACTTGGATATCACCGGAAGATGGTTTTACCAGATTTAAGATCATTTTCATAATGGTTGTTTTACCGGCTCCATTCGGACCTAAAAATCCGTAAATTTCTCCTCTGCTGATACTCATATTGACGTTTGTAATGGTTTCCGTGCCCTTGAATGCCTTGCTTACTTGATTGATTTGAATGGCGGCGTTCACTTGTCATTTCCTCCCTTAATGATGTGCTACACTAAGCTTAGGGAACGAAAGTAAAAATAAAGTAAACACAATGGAAAAAGCTCGTAACATTTTGACTAGAGTAAACTCGGGATCTTGTAAATAGAGTAAGATAGAAAAGTGAATACACAGGATAAAGCTTGAAGTGAGGGGAAAATCGCAATGGAATCTGCATCCATACTAGCTGTCGATGATGAAATCGGTATTTTGAAGTTATTGGAGATCACGCTTCGCAAAGAGAATTTTACGCATATCGACACCGCATCATCGGGCAAAGGCGCGCTGCAGCGGATCAAAGAGAAGGCATATGATATGATTTTGCTCGATATTATGCTCCCGGATCTAAGCGGTTTTGAACTATGTGCGGAGATTCGGAAACATACGAATGCACCGATTATTTTTATTAGCGCACGCTCCACCGACTTCGACAAATTAACGGGTCTAGGGATCGGCGGGGACGATTATATTACCAAGCCGTTTAATCCACTGGAGGTCATTGCCCGAATCAAGGCGATCCTTCGCCGGCAAAGGTTTATGGAGAATGCTCATCAACAAAACACGGCGTTCGATTACGGCTACTTCTCTTTTCATCCGGAATCGGCAACGTTAACCGTGAAGCGTCAACCTGTAGAATGCACGGCGAAGGAGCTGGAGCTGCTGCATTTCTTTTGTAAACATCCGAATCATATCTTCACGACGGCTCAGCTTTACGAATTGGTATGGGGAAATGATGTGTACGGGGAAGAAAAAACGGTCACGATCCATATCGCCAAGCTGCGAAAAAAACTCGGCGATGATACCCGAAAACCAAAAATCATCGTGAATTTGCGGGGAATCGGTTATAAATTCATCCCCCCGACTGAGGCGCTGTCATGCGAATAAAAACTCGATTTACGATTCATTTGGCATTAGGACTTATTCTATGGATGCTTGGCACGGGTGTACTCGTTGTTATTATCCTTGAAGGCCTTCTTCCCTTGCTCGGTATCCATGTCAGTCTAGATGATGAAGGACTGTTTGTCGGATGGATCTTTGGTGCGAGTACGCTGCTGTGCATCGTCTTGTTTGGATGGTATTTTGGCGGACCGATCGGATTCATCATGGCCTGGATTCATCGACTCTCGCAGGACAACTATGAGCAACCTAACGATTTGCCTCAAATATATACCCGTAAAGGGAAACTTCGCATGCGGTTCCGCCTGTATCAGGAGGTGCTTGAGTATCTTCAATCCTTGAGAGTCAAACTGCAAGCGAACGAAATCGAGAGGAGCCAAATCGAAGAAGCCAAGCAGGAATGGATTGCGGGGATTTCTCATGATTTGAAAACACCGTTAACCTATATCAAAGGCTACTCAGCGCTTTTATTGAATGAGCAGTACGAGTGGTCGAAAGAAGAGGCGATCTCTTTCATTCGGGAAATGGACGACAAAGGAAAGCATATGGAGGAATTGATTCAAGATTTAAGCCTCGTCACACAGCTCAATCGCGCTGACGGCGCTTTGCCATTACAGAAGACGAATCAAGATATCGTCGAATTTACAAAACGGGTAGTTGCCGATATCAGCAATAGTCCGCAAGCGAGCAGCTATCATTTGCATTTTCAAGCGGATCCACCTGCCATTTATGTTGATTTTGATTTGAAATTCATGCAGCGCATCCTGCAAAATATGATGATGAACTCCATCCTCCACAATCCTGAACATACGAATATATATGTACAGATTGCGGACACAGGAGAGCATGCTGTAATCCGCATCAAGGACAATGGCGTAGGGATGCCGGCCCATATGGTGGAGCACCTATTCCAGCAATATTACCGGGGCACGACCACGGATTCTACCTCTGAGGGCACGGGACTCGGAATGGCGATTGTCTACAAGCTGGTTCAGGTTCATGACGGCACAATTAGTGTAGAAAGTGAGCCTTCACAAGGAACTTCGTTCACGATTCGATTGCCGAAAAAGGGTCTGTCTTCTCTTGGTTGACAGGGAACAGAGGAGTATTCATGGAACTAAGGGGGAGAACCATTTGAAGAAACTGCCGACCATTCAATTGGAAAGATTGACATTACGGCCTTTCCGTCTAGATGATGCCAAAGTCGTTCAACAATTAGCAGGGGATCCATATATTGCGGAAACAACATTATATATCCCGCATCCGTATGAGGATGGGATGGCAGAACAATGGATAGAAACACATGCTCATAACTTTAATGAAGACCGATCACTGGAACTAGCTATCGTACATAAAGAAGAACAGCATGTAATAGGCGCTATCTGTATTGGATGTAATAGGAATTTTGATCATGGTGAACTTGCATATTGGATTGGGAGACAGTATAAGAACAATGGATATTGTACGGAAGCGGCAAAAGGTATCGTACGGTATGCGTTTGACGAAATGAAATTGAACCGTATATTTGCCCGTTATCTGGGGAAAAACCCTGCATCGGGTAAAGTCATGGAAAAGTTAGGAATGAAATATGAAGGTCGTTTAAGACAGCATGTGAGGAAATGGAACCAATATGAAGACCTCGTGTATTATGGCCTTTTAAGGGATGGATATATTTCGGAGAACAGCTAATGAACAACTAAAAGTAGCTCATTCCTCAATAGAGGATGGGCTGCTTTTGTTTTTCAGCTAACTACATATTGACAATAACAGGAAACCTGTTATTCTATAACCGACAGTCAGTCGGTCGGTGTAGAGGAGGTGTAACAATGAGAGTTGTAAAAAAAGCGGAAGAACGCAGGAACGAAATCCTTGACGCCGCGGATGAGCTCTTTGGTCAGAAGGGTTTTGACGGCACAAGTACAAACGATATTCTCGAAAAGGTCGGGATTGCGCGGGGAACCTTGTATCATCACTTCAAGTCGAAGGAGGATATTATGGATGCGTTGATTGATCGGTATAGTGACGGTCTTCTGGATGCGGCACAGGTCATTGCCGCCGACAAGACGATACCCGTAGTCGAACGCATTATCCGCGTTGTGATGGCAATGAACTTAAGCGGCGGAAGCAGCAAGGAAATTATGGAGCATATTCACAAGCCGCAGAACGCGCTGATGCATCAAAAAATACAAAAGGTCATCATCAACGGCCTTCCGCCGATCCTGACAGCAATCATCCGCGAAGGCATTGAGCAGGGAATGTTCAGCACACCGTTTCCGTATGAATGCATGGAAATGGTTGTGATCTATGCGAATACCGTTTTTGATGACGATATGATTACCTTGACGAATGAGGAGCGCGGTTCACGAATGCTGGCCTTTGTTTGTAACGTAGAAAGGCTGCTCGGTGCAGCAAGCGGAAGTCTGATGGACGTCATGCAGATGTTTGGTGGAGGAGACGAGAGCAGCCATGAATAAACCAGAGAAGTCTTTCAAGAAATTTCTCTTACTGTGGTCGGGACAGCTTATTTCAACCATAGGAAACGGGCTCACATCGTTCGGACTTGGGATTTATGTTTTCCAACAGACGGGAAAGGCTTCGGCCATGGCTCTTGTAACCTTGCTTGCGTTCATGCCGTCGTTACTCTTAAGCGCATTTGCCGGAGTGCTTGCGGACCGCTATGACCGCAGACTGTTAATGGTGCTAGGCGATAGTCTTTCTGCGATCGGCCTTGTATTCATCCTCATATGCATGCTTCGCGGAGAAGCACAGCTATGGCAAATTTGTGTGGGAGTTACCATAAGCTCGGTGTTTTCATCGCTGCTTGACCCCGCATACAAGGCTACGGTTACGGATTTGCTGACCGAGGAGCAGTATACGAGGGCAAGCGGTTTTGTCCAGGTGGCAGGATCGGCAAAATTTCTGATTTCGCCGATCCTTGCGGGATTTTTGCTCACCGTTACGGATATAAAGCTGCTGCTTGTCATCGACATTTGCACTTTTTTTGTCACCGTTGCAACTACGCTTGCCGTCCGCAGGGGCCTTGTCTCCAAGACATACGAACACACGCAATCGTTCATCCACGAAATCAAAGCCGGTTGGAACGCTGTCTCTACTAACAGAGGTGTGCTTGTTCTTGTGATTATGACATCGGTGCTGACATTTTACCTTGGAGTTATTGAAACACTCTCCATTCCCATGCTGCTGACGTTTACAAGCAGCTCCGTCGTAGGGATGATAGAAACCATTATCGCTTCGGGAATGCTCGTATCCAGTGTCATTATAGGATTTCTTCCCATTCAAAAGGGTTATGTGAACATTCTTTCGATTTCTTTGTTTGGTGTAGGCGTGTTTATGATGGCGTTCGGATTTCGAGAACATATTGCCTTGATCTGTGTTTCGGGATTCATGTTTTTTGCAATGCTTCCGTTTGCCAACACAAGCCTGGATTTTCTAGTTCGTACCAACATTGATAATTCCGTTCAAGGCAGAGCTTGGGCACTGATCGGAATCCTTTCCCAGCTTGGATTTGTAGTGGCTTATGCCCTTTCGGGTGTTTTGGCGGATTATGTGTTCACCCCTTTGTTAGTTGAAGGTGGCGTGCTTTCTGACAGTGTGGGAAAAATCATCGGTACGGGACTCGGCAGAGGGATGGGATTTCTCATTATCATCGCCGGGATGCTGTTATGCGTAACTTCGGTCATTCTGTATAAATTAAAGTCGGTTAAAATGCTTGAAAACAGAGGTGTCTTATGTACTCCAGAATAATCCGCAATGATCTTTTAAAAAGCAAAGCCACTACGCTAACAACTATGGTATTTGTCGCTGCTGCGGCAATGCTTGTTTCGCTCGCGGCGATCCTCGTCGTCAATCTCTCGGGTGCGCTCAACACATTGATGACGCAAGCTAAAACCCCGCATTTTATGCAGATGCATTCCGGTGAAATAGATACTGCGCGGCTTTCGGCTTTTGCGGAGCAGCATAGCAATGTGGATGATGTACAAGTGATAGAATTTCTCAATATGGACGGTGCGCGGATACGATTAGGCGAACATTCGCTTGCGAATAGTGTCCAGGATAACGGATTTAGCATGCAGAGCCAAAAATTCGATTATCTTCTTGATCTCGACGGTAACATCATTAAACCCGCCATCGGCGAGTTGTATGTTCCAATAAGCTATATGAAGGATGGCACCACCAAGGTCGGTGATCAGGCGGTCATTAGTGGGAAGGAGTTTATCGTTGCGGGATTCCTCCGGGATTCGCAGATGAATTCTACACTCTCTTCATCCAAGAGATTTCTTGTACATGAACATGATTACGCGGAAATCAAGGGCCTCGGCAGCATGGAGTATCTGATTGAGTTTAGATTAAAGGATTTATCTGAGCTCGGTTCATTTGAAACGGCTTATGCCTCCGCAGGACTTGAAGGAAACGGACCAACCGTTACATATAAGCTTTTTAAAATGATGAACGCACTTTCCGATGGGTTGATGATCGCGGTTATACTTTTTGTGAGCGCGCTTGTTGTGGCCATCGCATTGATGTGCATACGATTTACGCTCCTGGCGAAAATCGAAGAAGATTATCGCGAGATTGGGGTTATGAAGGCAATAGGGCAGCGTGTTTCCGACATAAAGAAGATGTATCTTGCGAAATACGCAGCGATTGCCGGGGTGGGTAGTATGCTCGGTTTTGCACTGTCGGTTATGTTCCAAGGCATGCTTCTTGAAAATATAAGGCTGTATATGGGGGAAAGCGAAAATTCCGCTTATGCTTTATTGTTCGGAATCATCGGCATACTGCTTGTATTCCTTGCCATCATCGCCTATGTAAACACAGTGTTGAAACGTTTTCGAAAGATATCCGCCGCAGAAGCCATACGCTTTGGCACTTCACAGGAGAAAAACACAGGCGCAAAAGGTTTTAATCTAAGTGGAAACAGGGTGTTGAATACGAATGTTTTCCTCGGTATCCAAGATGTTCTCGCAAGGAAAAAGCTTTATGCTACAAGCCTAACGGTGTTGGTGATTGCAGCCTTTATCATGATTGTTCCACAGAATTTGTACAACACCATCTCCTCTACAAGCTTCATCCAATATATGGGGATCGGAAACTATGATATACGTGCTGACATACAGCAGACCGATAACATTTCAGAGAAAACGGCTGAACTACGGAATGCGATGAGCAGCGACCGTGCCATATCCAAGGTTGCCGTCCTTACAACAAAAGCATTTAACATCAAAACAGAAGACGGTTCTGAGGAAAACATAAAAATCGAACTCGGCGACCATTCCATATTCCCAATTGCCTATTCCAAAGGCAGAGCACCCGCCGCAGAGAATGAAATTGCACTGTCGGTTTTGAACGCGGATGAGCTGAGCAAAAAGGCCGGTGATGGCATTACGCTGGTGATGGAGGGACAGGAGAAGGAACTAACGGTAAGCGGAATATACTCCGACATTACCAACGGCGGCAAGACCGCAAAGGCGGTATTCACCGACAATTCGGCGGATATGATGTGGAGCATGATCTTCGCTGAACTTTCGGATAAATCTCTTGTCGACGCCAGGATTTCGGACTATGCGGACAGGTTTGATTTTGCCAAGATTTCAGATATTGATGAATTTGTTGCACAGACATTCGGCTCAACCATAAATTCCGTCAAGAAGGCTTCACACGCAGCAATGGCTGTTGCGCTGATAATATCGGTACTGATTACCCTGTTGTTTATGAAAATGCTTGTTGCTAAGGACCGATATTCCATTGCCGTTATGAAAGCTCTCGGATTTACGAACACGGACATTAAGGTGCAATATGCTTCGCGTTCTGTATTTGTTCTGATTGTCGGCATGGTTCTCGGAACCCTTCTGGCAAACACGCTCGGAGAAATGCTTGCGGGTGCGGTTATCTCTTCGTTTGGAGCGTCGGCGTTTCATTTTGCGGTCAATCCGCTTTCGGCGTATCTGTATAGCCCGCTTATGATGATAGCCTCGATACTAATCGCTACCATGATCGGCACATCGGGCGCAGGACAAATAACAATATCCGAAAATATAAAGGAGTAGGCAGATGAAAAAGATGATTATCGGTGATGATATCGTAAAATCTTTCGGTGAAGGCGGCGAACAGCACAATGTTCTGGACGGGGTGTCCGCCTATATTCACGAGGGCGAGTTCGTAGCTGTTATGGGACCATCAGGCTCGGGGAAATCAACGCTATTGTTTGCACTGAGCGGGACGGATGGCGTGAATGGCGGAAAAGTCGTTTTTGAGGGTAAGGATTTATCGACGCTTGGGGAGAATGAGCTTGCAGATATGCGCAGAACCAAAATGGGTTTTGTGTTCCAACAGCCGACGATGCTGAAAAATTTGAATATCCTCGACAATATCATTCTTCCATCCATGCGGGATAACCGAAAAAACGCCGCGAACATTTCGGTGAAGGCAAGAGAGCTTATGAAAAGGGTAGGCATTGCAGAGCTTGAAAAACGCAGCATCACCCAGGTTTCGGGTGGTCAGCTTCAGCGTGCGGGAATATGCCGGGCGCTGATGAACAACCCGAGCATTATTTTCGGCGACGAGCCTACGGGCGCACTCAACTCCATATCCGCTCAGGAAACGATGGACATATTCTCTGAAATCAATGCAGACGGTACTGCGGTCATGCTTGTCACTCACGATGCACAAGTTGCGGCACGGACGGAGCGCATTATGTTTATGCGCGATGGGAAGATTGTAGGCGAACTCAAGCTTCCAAAGTTTGGGGGAACGGATATGGATGGCAGGGTCAAGAAAGTTATGGTGAAAATGCAGGAGATCGGAATATAAATTAATAATGGATTTCTGTTTAACAAAAATATAAATACATTTCGTGATGTCATAAGACCAAAGATTAATGGTACGGTAGTATTGGACGCTCTGACGAGAGGAGAGACGCTTGATTGCTTTATCCTGTTTTCTTCGATGACGAATAAAATTCTAGAAAGGCAATGATAGATCGTTTTATTGTGAATTAATCTTCATTTATCTTAATTGGAAAAGAGGTTTTGAATCAATGAATAGCAATATTATTTGGGGGATAGTATTATTAGCGCTGAGTTTGTTTCTTAAGCCATTATTGGCGATTGTGGGGCTGAATGAAAGGTTGTTCGAATTGCAATGGCAAGGTGAAACTGTGTTTTCAATGAGTCCATTCTTAGTTCGGATTATTCTAGCAGTAATTGGGATTCTCATGCTTATCATCGGCGGTATGCAAGTTGCAAAGCAGAAGAATAAATAGTTGAAAGGATAGAGAGCCATTATGAGAAGATTCGTTCCAAACAAGAACTATCTCTCGGAAGTTTACTTAAGTGCAAAGGAACTATATCATACATAATTAAGGTTTTATGCAGATGTTATCTGTCTCTTTTCAAATCAATCGTGATAGCTTTGGAGGGTGAATGATATGCGGATCGAAGATGTCTTTTCGGATCTCCCCACGTTAGAAACAAACAGAACGATATTAAGAAAACTGAGGAGCGAAGACGAACAGGATATATTTCATTACGGCTCGGATGATGACGTATCGAGATATACGGCCTGGCCGACGCATCGAACGATGGAAGATACCCGCCTCTATTTAACGAGGGTCCTGCATAAATACAGCCAACATTCAGTGGCCCCTTGGGGAATCGTGGACAAAGAAACCGGAAAGATCATCGGGACCTCAGGATTTATGTCTTGGAATGTTCACCATGCTAAAGCTGAATTGGGTTATGCCCTCTCCAAGGATTATTGGAATCGTGGTTACATGACCGAAGTGATCAGGACCATCATCTCTTTTGGATTTGAAAGAATGGGATTAGTCAGAATCGAAGCCAGTTGTCACCCATTAAACGTAGGGTCAGCCAGAGTGATGGAAAAGGCCGGCATGTCCTATGAAGGTTTATTAAGAAAAGCGATTTGGGTTAAAGGGTCACATGAAGATTTAAAATTGTATTCGATTATTATGGATGATGTGCAAAAACCCTTTCGTTCATGAACGAAGGGGTTTACTTGTAATGATCGGTTGGTAAACCGATCACTTAGCCGATAGCCCGGCATACATGTTCCGGTACACGGCCGGGGTGAGGTGCTCGAACTTTTTAAATGTTTTGATAAAATAGCCCGTATCGCAGAAGCCCAAATCATCACTCACTTGATGGATCGGCGAATCGGTGGACTCCAACAGCTGCTTGGCCCATTCAATCTTGAGTCGGGCGATAAAGACGGAGAAATTCTCTCCCGTTTCTTTCGTAAATATGCGGCTGAAATAGCTGGGACTAATATGGCAAAGCTTGGCCATTTCCTTCAGGGTGAAATTCTCATGCTTGTGCGTAAAAATGTAGTCAAACGCAGGCTGAAGCACGGCATTCGATGAGACGAACCGCCCAGCGCCATTCTTCAATTTGGTATCGATCAGTGCTCCTGAGAGCTCCTGTTGCATGGATTGGATGCTGCGGACCGCACGATCCGACTCGTTATAACCTTCCATGGAAGCTGGCGCATCCATGTTGGACGTGAGCACTTTTTTGTATAAATCGATCGTGGTATGCTTCTGAATCGCTTCCTCCACGATATAGGTGCTTAATTGCAGCAGCAGATCCACGCACTTCGTCACCTCATCATAGGATAAGATGGGTAGTGCATCGTAATCCCCTTCGAGTTCCTTAAACTTTCGGTTTGACTCCACATTGGGCGGCCGAGATACGATCTGCTCCAGCATCGGCGCGTCAGATTCTCGGAGCTTGAGCTGTCCCGCCATGATCGCACCAAGATATTGGTTATCAATAATGATCGGGATGGCGATATCGATAATGTTGAAATGGCATAAATAGATGTATGGCTTGTTTTGGCGAACCGCTTCAATGCCGGCACGCGCGTCGCATTTTTGACAATATGGAGAGAGATGGGAATCCTGGCGCACGCCTTGGCAGAAAGGCTGACAGTAGCTGTGCTTGGTGACGGGAACGCCCTTGTAATCGATCGTAAGGATCGCCATTTGGGTCACGAGCGATAAGGAATCCTGCAGCTTCTCCCATTTCTCCAAATCAATGATTTCTTCTAAATCATATCGGGATTTGGACATGACAACATTCTCCTATGAAAAGTTATAGAAACTCTACTGAATATTATAGCGAATGCTTCTACTGAAGAACAAGATAATACAATTTTCCATAGAGATGACAAAAAAATACGATAAGAAAACGCTTTATTCCGATCTCATTGTTTCATGCTTCCCGATTAAGTACAACCTATAATAATAAGTATAGTTTACTTAGGAGGAATGAACATGAGAAGAGCGTTTATCAGTCCGACAAAATATGTGCAAGGTGAGAACGAACTGTTGAATTTAGGTTATTTTGTGAAGACATTCGGTGAATCCGCTCTGCTGATTGCCCATCCCGATGATGTTGCACGGGTGAAAGACAAGCTGGAGTCAACGAAACTGAAATTTAATATAACGCTAGTTGAAAGCGGCTTCCGTGGGGAATGCTCCCGGCAGGAGGTTGCCAGATTGCAAGCTTTGGCGAAGGAGCATCAATGTGCCTGCACGATTGGCCTCGGCGGAGGCAAAGCGATTGATACGGCAAAATGCGTAGCCGAAGGTGAGGCCCTGATTGTTGTCCCGACAATTGCGGCAACCGATGCACCGACAAGCCATTCGGCGGTACTCTATACTCCGGAAGGCGAATTCGATGATTATGCTTATTTTAAACAAAGTCCTAGTGTCGTCATGATTGATACGACGGTTATTGCCAAAGCGCCGACTAGATTCCTTGTTGCTGGTATGGGGGATGCGCTCTCTACCTATTTCGAAGCAAGAGCGACGGCTCAATCTTACTCCAATGTCAATGCCGGTCTGCCGTGCGGTGTTCGCGAAGGCGTATGCGGTGACGCCAAAGGGACGATTACAGCGCTGGGACTTGCCAAGCTATGTTATGAAACACTGCTTGAGAACGGGTATAGAGCAAAACTGGCCTGTGATCAAAATATTGTGACGCCAGCCTTGGAGAATATCGTCGAGACGAATATTCTGTTATCGGGACTAGGCTTCGAGAGCGGCGGTTTGGCAGCGATTCACGCGATTCACAATGGCTTGACGGCTCTTGAAGGAACGCATCATTATTATCACGGCGAGAAGGTAGCCTTTAGTACGATTGCTCAATTGGTGCTTGAGAATGCCGACCGGGACGAAATGAAGGAAGTGCTGGACTTCTGCCTGTCGATCGGTCTTCCTGTGTGCCTGGAGGATATCGGCGTAGAGCGTGTGACCTACGAGGAGCTGCTTGAAGTGGCCAAGAAGGCATGTATTGCCGAGGAATCCATCCATTCGATGCCATTCCCGATTTCGGAGGAAGCGGTAGCATCCGCGATTATGGCCGCTGACCAGTTGGGTCGTCAATACAAATTAAGTAAGGAGATATAAGATGAAGAAAATCATGAATAAACCGGAAACCTTGGTTCGGGAAATGTGCAATGGGCTTGTGCTGGCGCATCCTGAGTTAGCGTTCAGCCCTAAATTCAAAGTGATTTCCAAAAAAGAGATCAACCAAGATAAAGTTACACTGATCAGCGGCGGCGGAAGCGGCCACGAACCAGCTCATGCCGGATTCGTTGGAAGTGGCATGCTGGATGCGGCCGTGTGCGGCGATGTGTTTGCTTCCCCGTCCCAAATCCAGGTGTATCAAGCGATCCGCAGCTCTGCGAGTAATAAGGGAACGCTGCTTATTATCAAAAATTACAGCGGCGACATCATGAACTTCAAAAATGCGGCCCACCTTGCGAGCGAGGACGGTATCCAAGTGGATTATGTGAAGGTCGACGATGACATCGCCGTTGAAGACAGTCTCTATACGGTAGGGAGAAGAGGGGTTGCCGGAACGGTGCTCGTTCATAAGGTAGCCGGAGCAGCCGCAGAAGCGGGACTGTCCCTGCCGGAAGTGAAAGAAGCGGCGCAGCATGCGATTAACCATGTTCGCAGCATCGGCTTTGCGTTTACCTCGTGCACCGTGCCCGCCAAGGGAACTCCGACGTTTCATATCGAAGATAACGAGATGGAATACGGCGTCGGCATTCACGGCGAACCGGGAATCCGTAGGGAGAACGTTGTTCCTGCAGATGAGCTGGCGCAGCGGATGGTCACATCTTTGCTGGACAACTTGCAGATGAATGATTCTGCAGAGAACGAAGTTGCCGTATTAATCAATGGGTTTGGCGGCACGCCGCTGCAGGAGCTGTACTTGCTGAACAATTCCGTGATGCGTGAATTGGCGTCCCGGAACAAGCGGGTATTCAAAGTCTTCGTCGGCAACTATATGACCAGCATCGACATGGCAGGTGCATCGGTGACAATCATGAAGCTGGACGAGACGCTCAAGAAGTGGCTGTCTGCGCCATGCGATACGCCGGCACTGTCGGTTAAGGGATCTTTTGAGCCCGTGAACTATACCGAGGTTATTCAAGAAGAGAAGTCAGAGAGGGCAGTTTCGTATAAAAACAATACGGATGCTGACGCTGCGGTGATTAAGAACAACCGGCTATCCTTGCAAAATATCGTATATCTGATCGATCAAATGAGCGAGGTCATCATCGAGAACGAGGTGCCGTTCTGCGAGCTCGACGCCCATGCCGGAGACGGCGATTTCGGCATGAGCGTCGCCAAGGGTTTCAAGCAGCTCAAGGCGGAGTGGGACGATATTCTGACCCACCATCTCAGCGATATCGGCGATTTCCTCGACGCCTGCTCGTTGATCATCATGGAGCATTGCGGCGGGGCTTCCGGACCGATCTGGGGATCCGCATTCCGTGCAGCGAGTAAATCTGCCGGTCAGAAGCAGGAATTGTCCGTTCAAGAGGTCGCAGATATGATGCAGGCCGTTGTGAAAGGAATCCAGGATACGGGCGAAAGATCGTTCGGAAGAGGAGCTGTCGTCGGCGACAAGACATTGATCGACGCACTCGTCCCGTTCGCGGATTCCTGGACGCAGAGTGCAGAGCAAGGTGAAGAGATGAAGCCAGCAGCGATTAAGGCGGCAGAAGCGGCGGTGCTCGGAGCGCAGAAGACGGCAGACATCGTTGCCCGAATGGGTAGAGCGGGCACGGTAGGCGAACGCAGCATCGGATACCCGGATGCGGGCGCACACGCGCTCGGGGTTATTTTCACGGAGCTTGCTAAAGTGATGAGGTAATGTATAAATATTCCATTTATACAGTGATCAATCAATCATCATTGATTTCAGCTGAGTCGCACAGCTATTACCAACATCAAACCTTCGTTTCCAAATGAATTTATCCGAAAAAGAAAAAACAGACACGCTATTCAGCGTGTCTGTTTTTGTTCTGCATATTTGTAATGTCAGTAGATTTCCTCGATGCACTCTTGGGAACTTGGCAATCCTTTGTCTAGAAAGTCTTTTACTCTAGATTATCTATTTAATCCAGTGACCAGTATTCAAAAAAACATTTACAAATCTATATAAATAGATATAATGATCTGTATGGAACCTATTTTAATTTACAAAGCGTTATCCAATGAGACCCGTTGTCAAATCATGGATTGGCTGAAAAACCCGGAGCATCATTTTGAGGAGAAAAAATATATGGAATACGGCATCAGTTTCCGGACCGGAATTTGTGTAGCCGATATTCAAAAGAAGAGCGGGCTGGCGCAATCCGTCATTTCCAATTATCTGCTGACACTTCAAAGAGCGGGACTGCTTGAGTCCGAGCGTATCGGAAAGTGGACCTATTATCGCCGGAATGAACAGACCATCAAGGAATTTTCCGAGTATATTCAAAACAAACTATAAGGAGGTGTTTTTTTGTTCGAATTCATCTAGATATATAGATATATAATTGAATATAGATGGTGAAGCTGCGGACTAACATATCTACATATACAGATATGAAAATACAAATGACAGAATAGGAGCATCATTTCTTTGAGACAGAAACAAGTGAACCCTTTACTTATTATCATGTTGGCTTTAGGTGTTTTTGGCATTATTACGACGGAAATGGGTATCGTTGGCGTTCTGCCCCAAGTGGCCCGGAAATTTAATATCACGGCATCGCAGGCGGGTACGCTAGTCAGTGTGTTTGCCATTGTGGTCGCCATCTCGGGCCCCTTTCTGACATTATTGGCATCCGGTATCAATCGGAAAGTGATTCTTCTTATCGCAGTATTCATGTTTGCGGTGTCCAATATCGTGTACGCCATGACATCGAAATTCGAAGTGATGCTGGCGTTCCGGATCATTCCGGCCTGCTTTCATCCGGTCTTTTTTTCCGTGGCTTTGGTCACTGCGGCCCAGCTGGTTCCACCTGAGAAGAGCAGTAAAGCGGTCACGAAGGTATTTGCCGGGATTACGCTCGGATTTGCATTTGGTGTGCCTTTGACTTCTTACCTGGCGGAAAAGGTTTCACTGGAAACCGCATTTTTGTTTGGAGCGGCTGTTAGCGCGATTGCCTTTGCTGGTATATTGGCCTGGCTCCCGTCCATGCCGGTTAAGAACAAAATGTCATTCGGCAAACAGCTGGGGATATTGCGGAAACCCGCATTGTGGTTAAATATAACGTCGGTCATTTTTATTTTTGCGGCAATGTTTTCGGTGTACAGTTATTTTGCGGAATACCTCAGCCAGGTTACACCTATGAACGGATCGGTGATCAGTGTGATGCTGATGGGTTTTGGAATCATCATGATTTTCGGCAATTTCGTTTTTGGGGCCATGCTGCAAAAAAACATACGGGTGACCGTGATGCTGTTCCCTATCCTGTATATTGCGGTTTATGTACTGCTGTATAGCCTGGCACCATACTGGATTCCGGCCATGATCGTTGTGGTTTTATGGGGGATGGTCCATTCCGGAGGATTAATCGTCAGCCAAACATGGCTGACAACGGTGACTGAAGATGCACCGGAGTTTGGCAACAGTTTGTTTGTATCGTTTTCCAACCTGGGCATTACACTTGGCACCACGGTAGGGGGCTGGTTGATAGCCGTTGCGGGTATCCATCAGTTAATCTGGAGCGGAATCGTGTTTGCTATCCTTGCCCTGGCTTCGATTTTGTTCAAAATAAAATATGTTCCTTCGTAAATCGGAAGCCAGCCTAGCGCAAGGTAATGTGCCGCAGGCTTTCCGTGCTTGATTCGTTGTTCCCAATTGCCCGTCCAACCGTTATATTTGTAAAACTGAAAGACCTCCTATAATGGATTTGCAGCGGGAAGAAACAATTTTTTTGTTACCATATTTGCACGCAGGGCTTACACGCCTCGGCTATCAGATGTATAATCATGGAAGTAGCAGACAGATCATGCCCCAGCCTAAGATAACAGCTATCTAGGGCTGGGGCATTTTTTATTGACTATTTTAGAAATGAAGATCGTCAACAATCCGGAAAAGCAATCGCACCTTAAAAAACCAATGGAAAGGAGTGTTTACCCTGGAACTTCAAGAAATCAATCAGAGATTAAAAGAAACAAGGGATGTATTGCTTACAATCCTCAATGGATTGAATGGAGATCAGCTGAACAGGCGGCACGACTCAAACAGTTGGAGTATCAGCCAGGTATGTCAACACCTATATAAGACAGAAGAATTGTATGTGGTTGCTATTAAAAGAGGATTGAAGGGCAAGGAAGATTCAATTATTGAGAATAAACCTTTGGAATTTCTGCTGGACAGAAGTAGAAAGTTAGAAGCTCCTGACATTGCTAAACCAACCGATGAAATTATAGAATATCAAGAAATTGTCGAGAAACTGCATCATTCAAGAGAGAAGCTAACGGAACTACTCCATTCATTAGAAGACCCGTCGGTGCTAAGCAGAAGACAATTCACCCACCCTGTCTTTAAAGAGATGTTATTAATTGAATGGGTTAAATCACTGTACTTGCATGAACAAAGACATATTAAACAAATAAATGAAATTATCGAAGGATTTAAATAAATTAATCTGTAGGATTTGCTGGAGAAAAAAGCAGTGATCAAACCAATAATTGGATGTGAAGAGAGCATGCAGTGAGCGGGTACCGATTAAATATCGGCACCCGCTTTTTAAGTTTGGCCTGAAGAACAATGAAGACTATCACCATACCATTGTGACTCACTTTTTAAAAAGATGATAGTCGAAGGCATATCAATTCAATAAAAATAATAAACTGGCTTTAATTTCTTGAAAGGGATACAGATGATCTATGATTTATGTGATTTATGTGTGTCCTTTACTTTATTTGGCCGTCCTAATGGAAGGCTTTAATTACAGGTGAACTGTAAGTGAAAGACAAGGCATTGAAGCATGAAGGGCAATGTTCCATAGGTCGCCATTCAAGTAAGAATAATACAAATTTTACTTCGCAAGATTTGAGAAAAATACTTTATACTATTCATACCTTAAATTCGGATTAACTATCCTCTATTAACAACATTTTAAATGATCTCTCTTTCGATAAATTTTGTGTTAATCGTGGTTATGTTATTGCGTTTCTGGGAAGTTCACAAACGAAACGTTAGAAAAGCATAACTAAGTTCATGATAGATGCGTTATTTATTAACGATTGAGGAGGATTTTTCAATGAAAAAAATGCTTGTAACAATGTTAGTAGTTATATTGACATCTGTAGGTTTACATACTGGCAGTGTCTCTAATGCAGAGGCTGCTGAAAACGATTGGGTAAAAGGATTTCCGCCATATTCTGAAATTGTGAATTCAGACTCAATTTTAAGTGATCTTACTGAGGAAGAATATCACGAGGCAATAAGAAATGCTATTCCTATAGAATCATTGATGGTAGAACCCACAGAAACTCAACCAGAAGGAAATATTAAACCTATGGCTAATATGTCTTGGGCTTTTGATAATTTGGCACCAGCTGGTCCATCCGGTGTGTCCCACTTCTCAGGTGAATTCACTTCTTCAGCAACTAAATACAAGATTACTGTAGTTCAGTGGGCTACTAATAGTAACAAAGCCCCCTCTGTGAATTATACACTCGTCAACAGAGATTACTTTGGAACGCCAGCCCTCATCTATGGGAGATTTACACATACGAACGAAACAAAAGAGATATGGAACGTACCTCCTGGTACATACCAAGTAATGGTAACAAATTTGAACGATTTTTCAATTTCAGGGAATGGATATATTGATGCTATCTTTTAAGTATTTCCTCAACAACAAATAACATCTTAGAAGGGGTGAGTGATCATGAATAAGAAGTTTTTAAGAAGAACTATAATCATTGCATCATGTTGTTTTGTATTAATGAGCGCTTTTTTTATAATCAGAGAACTTATAGATAATAAGCAAGTTATAGACTCGACTATTAATGACACCACTCCACCAAAAAAAGCATTACCAGATTGGCAAATTGAATACGACAGAAAAGCTCGAACAGAACCGGTGGAAAGTGTAGTAACTGAACATGGAGAATTTTATTATGCACCTTTTCCAAAACAATTTCCACGAGAGGAAGTTGTTAGAGGAGATATTGGTGAGGAAGTGACCGAAGATACAAAACAGTTGATAATAAGAGGATATTATTACGAAAAAAAATAAAAATAATATCATCGTATACGGATTTCTCCGGTCTAACCTTCAAAGATGAAGGCTAGAAAGTGAAAATTTTTCCAGAAAGCAAGTGGGATTGACCCTATTTCTTATAAATTAGAGGAGGTTGTAAAAATGAAATCTAAGAAAAGCAAGAAATGGATTGCCGTAAGCCTGTCTACGGCCTTATTGCTATTGTCTGGTGGTGTGATGGTAAATGCTGTTGAAAATTCTCAACTAAATAGCATTACTTCAAACGAATCACGCGAAACAAGGATTGATTTGGAAGCTGTGAAAAATCAGATACCAACAACTTTTGTTCCAGGTGCAATTTTGACTTATAATGCAGAGAAAAAACCAATAATAACCTATGATACAAGTGCAGCAGATCATGCTGGAGATACAAATGATATATTACGTTCATTACAAGCTTATGAAGAAGTGCCGGATATTTATGGAAGAGCTGCTGAGGATGATTTTTTCAAAGCTGTAGCAGATACTGTCAAGGATTTACCAGTGATAGATCTTGGATTTGATCTTCCAGAACCATCTCCAGGTACTGTAGTTATCTATGGATCTGATGGACACATTAATCATGTCTATGTAGATGAGAGTATTGCTCCGAAACATGCAGCAGTGGCAGCCGATATTCCAAGTTCAACAGTCCCTTATCCAGGACGTTTACCTGCAGGAACTTACACATATGGATCAGGACAAAAAGTAATTATTTCTTCAGGTGCTGTAACAGGAGAGGGTAGATTTACTGTTTTCAGGGCTGGTGTTGGTGGATCTGGAACAGTAGGATCAAGCGGTAAGACATTAGGAGCAGGTGATATCGCAACAAAAAAACAAATTGATAATGCAATTCATGGAACTCCAATCACTGCTAGAGCGTTAGATACTAATATTGTTAAAACTGTATATAAGAACGACATTGGTTCTCTTCCTGATGCAGTAATGGATAACTATTTCTGGGGCTGGAATAATGTACAATTCGGTTATACTTACAGTGATACATTATCTTTCCCGGGTAGATACTATTATCAATTTTAAAGTTATAGAGATTATGCCTATGGCTTAAGCCATAGGCATAATTGATTATAGAAACAGAAATTAAGGAGAGATTGATTTGAAAAAAACATTAAAGACGTTAATGTATTTGTTGTTAGCGATATTACTGGTTTCATGCTCGTCTAAAGATGCTAGTTCGGAAACAACAAGCACAGCCAATACTACTCCTAAAGCTAGTTCAGAGGAGAAGCCACCAGCACCTGCAACGGATTACATTACGATGACTTATTCAGAATATGCGACTACAGATGAAAACGGATCCATAATGACACAAATACTAAGCTATGATACAGCTACAAAGCAATTGAAAAAGGTCTTTCAATTCGAATATACAGCTCAATATCCGTTGGGCTTTTATGATAAGCCTAATCAAGTAGTGTACTATACCCAAAGGGTAGGGACAGACAAAGATTACGGAGACCAGATCTTTGTCAGAGATTTATCGAGTGAAAAAAGCACTCAACTTACCGATAACTTATTTGCAGTCAACTATATTATTCCCTCAGGGGATCAATTATTTTTTGTGGCTAATGTAAAAGGAGAGAGAGCCATACGATTAGGCGCTATTGATCTCACCTCCAATGAGATGAGACTCTGGGGTGATGATGACAAGCTCGTAGAAGCTATTACATTAGATCATAGTAACAAAAAAGTTTATGCTTCGGCTTATTCGTTGAAGGAACGGAATTATAGTCTGACCCATCAAGATGGACCTGCGGGACAGAATAATTTCAAAATGCCAACGTATACCATATACGAAACGGATTACGATTTGAAAGAGAAAACAAAGCTCTTTAGTAAAAATTACTGGATTCGTATGCTGATGAATAAAGAGGGTCATGTTATTGCATTTGGTGACAAGGAATATAACAAGGGGCAAATCCCCTCTATAGTTATTGACTATGATACTGCTAGAAAAACCACTAGTGTGAGTAAGTGGGAAACTACAAGATTACAAAGAGGAGAAGCCAATTACTCTAAAGATGGCAGCAAAATATATACGATAGCAATCGTTAAAAACGAACGTGGGTTATTTGAGTATGATGTGAAGAGTAATAAATTTACTGCTATATTTACACCTACGGCTGGGTTCATTAATAATATCCAGGTTGTAAAAGAACCCTAAACTTAGTTTTCGGCTCAATTCTCTGAACAAACCCTATTTATATATCTGCATAGGAGAGGTATTGATTGACACAAATCTCCCCTCATAAATCGGCGAAATGATACAGAACTAACTCAGTGAATGATAATAGGATTGATATTAATCTGTATTATAGGAGAATTAATCAAAATGAATGATATTATTATCTGGACATCAGTAAGTATGGGGAGATTTGTGTCAATTAACACTGACATATCTGAACAGAAGGTTGAGACAAATGAAGACAAAATTGTACTTGGGGGACAAAAACTGTAATGCTCCCCATTGTCAAGACACGAATTATTGAGGAATAAGTTATATCTTCCTTTTCGTATCATCTGCATTTTAGGATGCGATTTGTTTCAGTCGGTCTGAACCAGCAATACAAGCGATTGACTGCGGAAGTCGCAGTTGACAAGTTGACCGTCGGAAGCGAGTACGGCAGCAGTAAGGTCAAGGTCATGGGTGGCGAGAAAGTGCTGAAGATGCTTTCTTTCAGTTCGGCAAAGCCCGCTGCGCTCGACCTCGATGTGAATGTGAGCAGCGTCCACACGCTGCAGTTTATCATCGTTCCTACGCCCGGCGATTATGGCAAAACCCAGCGAATTATTATCGGCGACGGCGTCCTTACGCCGTAACGCATCGAACCGGCCTCTTGCAGGCCGGTTTCAAATTAAAAGAGAAGGTTACTCTGCTATAAAGTGAAGCCGGAAGAGACACTTTTTTGCAAGCCTATTTACACTTGGGGGCTTACACCCTTCGGTTATCAGATGTATAATAATGGAAGAAGCAGACAGTGAAATGCCCCAAGCCTAAGATAACAGCTATCTAAGGCTGGGGCACTTTTGTTTACGATTTCAGAAATGAAGGAGTGGTTACCCTGGAATTTCAAGAAATTAATCAAAAATTAAAGGAAACAAGGGAGGTATTGCTTACAGTCCTCAATGGATTGAGCGGAGAGCAGCTGAACAGGCGGCATGACTCAAACAGTTGGAGTATCAGCCAGGTATGTCAACACCTATATAAGACAGAAGAATTGTATGTGGTTGCTATTAAAAGAGGATTGAAGGGCAAGGAAGATTCAATTATTGAGAATAAACCTTTGGAATTTCTGCTGGACAGAAGTAGAAAGTTAGAAGCTCCTGACATTGCTAAACCAACCGATGAAATTATAGAATATCAAGAAATTGTCGAGAAACTGCATCATTCAAGAGAGAAGCTAACGGAACTACTCCATTCATTAGAAGACCCGTCGGTGCTAAGCAGAAGACAATTCACCCACCCTGTCTTTAAAGAGATGTTATTAATTGAATGGGTTAAATCACTGTACTTGCATGAACAAAGACATATTAAACAAATAAATGAAATTATCGAAGGATTCAAATAAATTTTTTGCTTATTTTGATATGATAGGAGCAAGAAAAAAATGGGAAGTGAGAAGCTGTGGACAAAAAGGCAAAAAAGATATTATTGCAAACGTTCTGGTCATCCAGCGGCTGGAAGAACAACCCAATGCCATTTGCTGGGGAGGATTTTGAATACGCGAAAAGCATGGGGCTGATGTTCGATCCCATCACCATCGGGCATGATGAGCTGATCCAGCGGCTTCATAGCTTACATAAGACGGTTACTAAAGAAAGGGTTGCTGCCGCATTTCTGCACAGTCTGTCCACGAGACAAGTGCATCTGCGAAGCGCGCTTTCCAGTTGGGCGCTTACATCGCGCCTGCCTCTTCATCAGTACGAAGAACGACGCTCGGCCATGCCGAATTACAGCAGCTGCGGAGACTGTAACCATGCCGGGCTCCAGTCCGACCGGGATTACGTGAATGCCGACCTGAACGTGCTGAATTTCGAACGGGTCAAATGGGGAGGCATCCGTTTGAATCAGCTGCTCTACTGCTGGCTCGATCTGGAGCTGTTGAGCCATGAGGAGGACCTGACGGTGAAAGAGGAGGATATCGCCATTCTGAGGAAGCTGATTACAGCCGTCGACGGATGCGGCGAAACAGATAGCCCGCGTCATCTTGAGAAGCGCTTGAAGGATGTTCTGCCTTCAAGCAAGCATGAACGAGACGTGCTCATGGAAGTACTGGGATATGCTGGCGTGTTGGTTCCGAAGGACACGCCTCGCACGCGCCCAAGGAGAGACGACGATTTCTTCTCGATGTCGGAGTGGCAAGGAAGCGATGGGTATTCCCGGGAAGCGCTGCAGTTCTATTTCGGCGAATATCTGTAGACCATTTCATCACCATATGCTTAAGACTGCGTACCAGTTTTGAATTTTAGGGGAGGGATAGAGTGGAGCAGCAATTTCACACATTGTATGATCACGGAGTGCTGTCTTATACGAGGGAAAGCTTGGATCGCCTGGGAATGCCCGAGAAGACGGCGGAAATGCTCGTGCATTGGGGAATGCCGAACTTTGAGCTACAAGAGCCTCCTTTGGGTCTTCTGTTTCACCAAGCGTTACCGCTACAGGATGTTCATGGCGACTATATCGCGATCGGAAGGGAGATCTGGAGCGAAGGGCTTCATGTCGCGATCAAAACGGATACAGGGGAGATTTGGGCAGTAACGGAAGGCGGTACACAGAAACCGACCTACATGAACGCCTCCGTCGAGAGCCTGCTTGCATTTATGGACCGGGTGTTCCTATTCCAACAGCAGTCGGAGCGCTTGCAGCCCGATCCACCTCCCATGATCATGACGGCGGAACAATCTCGCCTGAAACTTGAGAAGTTTAGGAGAGGGGAGATCAAGCCGGGAACCCGTCCGGACGCCTTGCAGACTCAGCGCGAGTGGAAGAGCGCCTTCGAACAAATGAAGCGGGAGCTGAAAGATATGGATCAATCAGCCGTCCGTTCCTCTTCATGGTGGGGAATTGTGCTGGAGGAAATGAGGGATCGTTTGCGTTAGCGGATATAACATTTTAATGTCAGGATGGGAGGATGGAATTTGAGCTTTCATGACACGTACAGATTTGGTGTGCATGCCATCATAGCGAACGCCGACGGCAAGCTGCTTTTGTTAAAACGGACTTATGGGAACAAGGGATGGAGTTTGCCCGGAGGCGGGGTTGACCCCGGTGAAACGATCCATGAAGCCATTTTCCGCGAATGCCGCGAAGAACTGGGCATCACCCTACATGATGCGGTTTTGACCGGATTTTATTATCACAGTCATATCAACGCGCAGGTCGGCATATTTCGATGTTCGATTCCGCTTCATGGGGAAATTATTCTCAGTGCTGAACATTCTGAATATAAATGGGCCGAGTTATCGGAGCTGAGCGAAGTTCAGCGGTTAAGGGCTATGGATGCATTGGCGTATCAAGGGGAAGTCAAAAGCCGGGCGTTTTAGCATTCTTCCTGTTCTTCAAAGACCGGATTACCGTTACTGACTCAATGCACAACATCAGGGTTACGCTAACTACCCCCGTTGACGATGCTCCATCCGAAGCCGCAGACTTTGTATCCATAAAGACATCCATCATATAAAAAAGAGGCTAACCGCTCACACGGTTAGCCTCTTTGATTTCGGTTAAAGCTGATTCACGGTTTTTTTCCAAAGACCATGGCATGTGGATGAAACCACTACTCCTTCAAAGAGCCAATCAACAGCCCTTTAATAAAATATCGCTGCAGGAACGGATAGAACAGCACCACCGGGCCGATCGTGAGAATGGCGGTGGCCATCTTCACCGATTCCTGAGGAAGCGTCTGGGTGCCGAGAATGGCTCCGCTGCTCTGCATTTGTTGGATCATGCTGATCTCGGAGTTCAGCTTAAACAGCAGATACTGAAGGGGATACAGCTTTTCGTTGTCCACCAGCATGATGGCGTTGAACCAGTTGTTCCAGTAGGCAATGCCGTAGAACAGCGTGATCGTTGCAAGGACGGGCATGCACAGCGGGAAGTAGATCCGGAACGCGATATAGAAATCGCTCGCGCCGTCGATCTTGGCCGCCTCCGTTAGGGATGGCGGAATTTGGGACATGTAGTTGCGCACGAGAAACAGATTGAACGGGTTAAACACCAAGGACGGAATGATCAGGGCCCAGATCGTGTTGTTCATGCCGAGATTGAGGTTGATCAGGTACCAGGGAACCAGGCCCGTGTTAAATACCATCGTAATGAAAAAGAACAGTCCGAGCCCGTTACGGTAACGGATATGCTTGGCGGCCAGCGTATATCCGGCCATGGATGTAATGGTGACCGCAAGGATCGTGCCGACCACCGTCACGAGGATCGAGATCATATAACTTCGGTACAGCGGCGTGCTGCCGAACAGGAGCAGCTTGTAAGCATCAAGCGACAGATCGCTCGGAAACAGCTGGTAGCCGAATTGTTTAATGCTGGCTTCGTCGGTAAAGGACACCATGAGCACAAGCAGCATGGGCAGGATGCAGAGGATGGAGATGATGCCGATCAGGGCGGTGTTTACGGCGTCGAAAAATTTGGGTCTGGACGTCATCTAAGTTAGGCTCCTTTCCGAGTGGTTCCGGCACGCTTTAGAACAATGCATGGTCCGGATTCACCTTTTTCACGATTTTGTTGCTGCCCCATACGAGAATAAAGCCGACCACGGATTGATACAGTCCGACGGCCATCGCCTGAGCCGGATTCCCGATGGTGCGAAGGGAACGGAACACATACGTGTCAATAACGTCGACGGTCGGATACAGCAGTCCGTTGTCTTTCACGATGGCGTAGATCATGTCGAAGCTGCCGTACATGATTTTGCCCAAGGCCAGCAGGGTCAGGATGGATATGGTCGGCAGCATGAGTGGAATCGTAATGTGACGAATGAGCTGCCAGCGGGTAGCGCCGTCGATCCGGCCGGCTTCGTAATAACTGTCATCGATTCCCGTAATGGCAGCCAGGTAGATGACGAGGTTCATCCCGAGGTCCTTCCAGACCGCCGCGGTCGTAAGAATCCACGTCCAGTACTGTGGCGAGGCGTACCAGTTGACGGGATCAATATGGAAGAACGCCAGGATCCGGTTCAGGATGCCGTAATCGGTCGACAGCAAGCTATAGATGATGTAGCTGACGATGACCCAGGACAAGAAATGCGGGAACAGAATGGTGGATTGCGTCACCCTCGAGAACCAGCGGCTGCGCAGTTCATTGAACAGAATGGCCAGCGCCATGGCTCCGAGCGTGCCGACGATGATGAATAGAAAATTGAGCTTCAAGGTGTTGAAGGTGACCTCCCACGCCCGGGGCGACGAGAAGAAGAACTTGAAATTGTCAAAGCCGACCCAGGCGGAATTGAAGAGTCCTGTCTTGAAGTTGAATTTCTGAAACGCAATGAGCATGTACGGAAGCGTGAAATAACCGAAGACCAGCGTATAGATGGCAGCCGGTACGACGAGCAGGTAGGCGGATCCGTTCGAGCGGATTTCGCTCAGGAAGCCGGAGCGGCTTTTTTTCATAGGTAGGCACGTCCTTTCGTAAGTGATGGGGGCTGCAAGCGTAGCAGTTCTGATTTGAGTGTAAAGAGAGTTGCCGCGTGCAGTAAACTATGAAAATGGAATTTGAGCGGATTGAAGGGGTGAATGCCTGTTTTAAAAAACGGCAAAAACTTCGAATTTGAGTATTTCGCACAGTGTCGCCAGGATTGAATAATGACCGGAAAGGCTTTGTTTTATAAGGGGTTTAGCCGATGAAGTCTATGAAGGGAAGTTTGGGGAGGAAAATAAAGAATGCGTTTTCATATTGATGTATGCCTGCGGCAAATGTAAGATGAGAATAAAATATCGATCCGTTCCAAGCGATCGGATGGCTAGGCAACCCTATTAAATTAACATGTATATTACATATAATGTTAGTAATTTTCATGAATGATAAGATCTCAGTTGACTATACAGACCGAATGATAAGGAGGGAGAATATGATCCGGCAGCGATTATTCCGTTATGCAGTGTATCGAAATATGTTTCTCAGCTTTGTTTTGCTCACGGCAGCGATGATTGCCCTCGTAACCGTCGTCCTGTACATGATGTTCTCCTGGAGCACCGCGAAGGAGGTAGGGAAAATATCCGAGTCGATGCTGAAGCAGAACAGCGCCGTATCCAGCGTCATCCGCGACCAGGTGTATAACGTGGGCAACCTTTTGCTCAGCGACAAGGAGATCGTGAATGCCCTTTTGGACAAAGAGGCCGATCCGGTGAAACAGTATGGAGTGTTCGGCACCCTTAACCGAGTTCAGTCCACCTATCCGTTCATCCATTCGATCGGGATCTATAACGGCTCGAATAACACGTATCTGAATACGAAGGGGATTACCAAGGAGCAGGAGAAGGCGCTGCTGGAGGAGATCAACAGCAAGAATACATCTTATTTTCACCTGTTTCCGCGCAAGATTTCTTCCGCCACTTCGGCGAACCGGAGCGAAGATGTCCTTACTTTCGTCCTCCTTCCGAGCTATTATTCGCCGTTAAGCTCCAAGGGCGCGATCGTGATCAATATGAGCACCGACACCATCCAGGATCTGATCGGAGGCTACCGCAACGAAGCGGTGGATTCGCTGCACGTCATTGACGACAAGGGGACCATCATCACCCATTCGGATCGGTCCCGGTTCATGGAGGATGTATCGCAGGAATCCTATGTCCAGTCCATTCTGGGAACGGACGCGGAAAGCGGTTACTTCACCCGCTCCATCGACGGCCGCAAAAGCCTCGTTACCTACGTCAAATCCAGGGATATGAACTGGACGTTTATCAGCGTAAGCCAATATCAAAATCTGTTGTTCAACATGCAGGCCCTCCGAACGTCGGCGCTGGTTCTCGCTTTGGCATGCTTCATCGTCAGCATGTTCTTGTCGATCTGGCTGACGCATCATGCGTACAACCCGATCCGCCACCTGCTGGAGAAAATGAGCGCCATACCGAAAATGAAGGAAAACCGGCTGCAAATCAACGAATTTGCCATATTGGATACAACCTATGCCGAAATGACGGAGAAAATGAAGTCGATGGAGTCCGAGGCTTCCGTCGCCAGGCAGGCGCACGTGCTGCAGCTGCTGAAAGGCGGCGACGAGACGGCATTCCGCCGTTTGGCCCGGGAAGGCAAGGGGCCCTATTTCTTGGCGGCTGTCCTTTTGCTCGACAGCTTAGACGGCTCGCCCGGGGGCGAGGACGAGGAGCTGCAGTCCTATACCTGCGCAGCCGTCGCCCAGGCGGCCCAGCAGATGCTGGAACCGGAGGGAGCGAGCGTGGCAACGGTGGGGGACGGGACCATTGCGATCATTCTCCCCATGAAGCAGAGCCGGCTTCCGCTCCATGTATTGGGCATGCTGGAGGAGCTGCAGGGCGAGATGCTCCGCACGCTCCGCGTGTCCGTCACCGTCGGCATCGGAACTGCCGCGCAGACGTACGAGGAGCTGCGCGAATCGTTCGATTGCGCGCAGTCCTGCTTCCAGCAGCGCTTCTTCGCAGGCAAGGGCAGGATGTTCCATGGCGATCCGGTCATCGCCGCGGAGTCGGAGCATACCGAGGCGCAGTATCCGGACAAGCGGGAGAAGCGCATCATCGAGGCCATCAAGCTGCAGCAGCGGGATAAATTAGAGAAGGAAATCGATCAGTGGATTAAGGAAATTCGCGATTACAACTACCATGAAGTCATGTTTTTCATCAACCAGTTCATCGGGGGCCTGTACAAGCAGCTCAATGTCCATACGGTGAAAAATCGGGAAAGCGCGGATCTCTTCCTTGACTTTACCCGGCGGATTACCCGTTTTCAGACGCTGCAGGAAACCGCGGATGCCCTGAAGGATCTTGCCCTTAGGCTCTGCAGCCTGTCCGAGGAATCGGGAGCGGTTCGGCATGCGGAGGTAGTTGATTTTATCCAGATGTACGTACGCAAGCATTATGCAAGGCCGGATATGTCGCTCGAGCAGGTCGCGGGCGAGGTGAAGCTGTCCCGCAGCTATGTCGGCAAGCTCTTCAAGGCGCATTGCGAGCTGTCGTTCAACGATTACCTGAATGCCGTTCGACTGGAAAAGGCCCGAGAGCTCCTCGCAAGCACCGAGGAGTCGGTTCAATCGATCAGCGAGCAGGTGGGCATTCTGAATACGACCTATTTTTATACGCTGTTTAAAAAGCACTACCAGATCTCCCCGGCACAGTTCCGAAGCCAGCATGCGATCGAGACGAAAAAAGCGCAGTGACGGGCGGTTAAAGTGAGGGTTCAGAAATTCGACTTTTCAGCACCGAAGTCTTTGCTTCCGATGTGCGTTTTTGCAAAACGCTTTAGGTTGGATGAAGCTAGGGACTGAGTAGCGGAGCTGAACGTTTTCATAAGAAAACGGCTTCGGAAGCATAAGCTTGCAAACCTACGTGAGCAACGGAAGGCCCGGCTGAATTCAAGATTCGACGCCTTAGACTGCTTCCTGACCTGCCTCGTGATCAAAAGATGACTTTCTGAACAACCTCTTACAAGCGTTTTAAAATGGCGAAAATCATCATTTTGAAGTATACGTCATCCCTAATGTCTCCTTAAGATAGGAATCGTACCGCATGAGCAAACCAAATGAAGACAGGGGGAGACACACATGAAAAAAAGGAAAGCGCTAGCACTATGGCTAGCCGCGATATTTATGGTATCCGTAATCGCAGGCTGCTCCGGCGGGGGTGATGCCGGCGGCGAGAACGGATCGGCGAGCGGCGAGAACGGCGGAGGGGACAAGCTGCCGGTCCGGTATCTGCTTCCGGGCTCCGCGCCGCAGGATTTGGAAACGGCGGTTAAAGCGATCAACGAGAAGCTGGAGGCCGACGGTCTGAACCTCACGTATGAACCGACTTACATCGCGTGGGACGTATGGGATCAGAAGACCAACCTCATGATGTCGACGGGCGAGGAGTTTGAGCTGATTGCCATCATGCACGATACAAAAGGACCGACGGTGCTTGCCGGCAGCGGCGGAATCATTCCGATCGACGATCTGCTGGATCAGTATGGCAGCGAGCTGAAAGCTTCCATGCCGGACTGGATCTGGGAGTCGTCGAAAATCAACGGCAAGATCACGTACGTGCCGAATTTCTGGGCGGATACCGCTTATAACGATGGCATGTTCACGATCCGCACCGATCTGCTCGAGAAAAACGGTCTGAAGCCACCGACATCGCCGGGGGAGCTGCTGGATGCGGCGGAGACGCTGCAGAAGAACTGGCCGCAGGACAACAAGAACGTGTATATCAAGATGCTGGAGGAGCCTGCCTACTTCCTGCATACGACGTACGACACCTATCCGTTTACCGTGGCGGACAACATGATATATATCGATCAGCAGGGGAACGTGAAGTCCTGGTTTGAAACCGAGGAGTTCAAAAAAGACGTGTTGTACATGAACGAGGCATACAAGCGCGGGCTGATCATGAGTGATCTGCTTACGACACCGACGGAGGTCATCAATCAGGAGGAGCTGGCCGGGCGTTATCTGTATCGACCGGGCGACGTCGGTTTGAGCGACGCCATTCTTCAAACATTCCCGGACGCGAAGCTGGATATTTACTATTTGGCGGACCAGCCGAAATTTAGATCCTACGCGATCCGGAATTCCAACGGGATCTCGGCCACGTCTCCGCATCCGGAGGCCGGCATTCAATTTTTAAATTGGGTGTACAGCAGCCAGGAGAACATGGATCTCGTACAGAGTGGCGTGAAGGACGTCCATTGGAAGGATACCGGCAAGAATACGAAGGATTATCTGGCCAAGAACGAGAACGGTTCTCCGGCTTATGAGCTTCCGTACTGGCTGCTCGGCCACGTCGAGATGAACCGTTACCCGACGAATACAGATCCTGCGCGGCTGGAGCGCCGTACGACGGTTGCGGACGATGCCGTGAACAGCATCACGATCGGCTTCACCTTCGATCCGGCAAACGTCGCTTCCCAGTACGCGAATTGCATCGCAGAGCTGAAGACCAGCGTCTATCCGGTCATGCATGGGGTCGTTAAATACGAGGACGCCTACGATAAAATGCTGGCCGCGATGAAGTCCGCCGGTCTCGATGAAGTCGTGGAGGAATATAAACGGCAATTCGATGAGTGGAGAGCCGGTCAGTCGTAAGTGCAGACGCGATCGGCGGCAATGAACATGATTTTTAAACAGGGCAATTCCTCCCGGTTAGTGCCGGGGAGGAATTGCTTTTTTTCGTGCATGAACCATGAAGCAGGCCGTGAGAAATTTCGAGTCGAGTCTAAGGGGATTCGGGAGTGATCATGGGCGCCGCCTTACGGCTTCAATTCTCCGATATTGGCCAAAATCAAAGTTTTCTCTCAAAAGTAAAGTGTTCAAGACAGGGATTCCCGGGCTAGAGTAAAGGTCATAAGAAGCCTTGAGACTGCTCAAAGAGTTAGAAGCGAAAGTCTTTATTAAGGCTGGCCGCACGGCAAGAGCCGTGCAGAATAAGGAGGACGTAGTTCATGACCAAGCAAACACAAGCCATCCGGGAAGGCTGGCAATGGTTTACGGAAAGCCGGTACGGCATGTTTATTCATTTCGGGCCTTATGCCCAATACGGGCGCGGCGAGCAGGTTCTGTTCCGGGAGCATTTGGACCAGGCCGAATACGCGCAGAAGGCCTGCGAGTGGAATCCGGAGTTCTTTGACGCCGAGCTTTGGGCGTACACCGCGCGCAAGGCGGGGATGAGATATGCCTGCTTAACAACGCGGCATCATGACGGATATTGCTTGTGGGATACGGCCACGACGGATTATTCCAGCGCGAAGCAGGCGCCCGGCCGGGATCTGGTGCGCGAATTTACCGATGCGTTCCGAGCCCAGGGGCTTCGGGTCGGCTTATATTATTCCTGGATCGATTGGCGGATCCCGGCTTACTTCGACGGACCGGAGAAGGATCCCGAGGGCTGGGAGACGATGAAGCAGTATTTGCATGCCCAAGTGGAAGAGCTGGTCACGAAATACGGGCGCATCGATCATTTCTTTTTTGACGGGGTCTGGCCGCGAACCGCGGAGGACCTGGACAGCATCAAGCTGGTGGAGCGGATGAAGTCGATTCAGCCGGACATCCTGGTCAACAACCGCCTTGGGTTGTCCGAGGAGGAGAAGCTGCATGCGGACGGCGGCGGCGGCTCGGGCGATTCTGAGGTGCTGGGCGATTTCGGCTCGCCGGAGCATGTCATCGTTCCGGATCAGAAGCGGCTGTGGGAATCCAGCCAGGTAACAACGTGGCGGTTGTGGGGCTATACGAACGGCGAACGATGGCGTCCGGCCGACGTTCTGCTCGACATGCTGTGCGAGTGCGCGGAAAAAGGGGGGACCGTGGGCGGCAATCTTCTGCTTAACGTCGGACCGCAGCCCGACGGACAGCTTCCCCCGGCCTTCGTGGAGCGGGCGCTGAAGATCGGGGAGTGGCTGGACGTTCACGGCGAGGCCATCTACGGCTCCGACGGCGGGAACCTCACGGAGTTCATCACCTACGGGCGGCAGACGATGAAAGACAACAAGCTGTATCTCATCATCCGCTTCTGGGATGGGAGGCCGGTGCTGAGGCTGGCGGACTTGGTGACGCCGGTATCACGGGTTACGCTGCTGACAACGGGGCAGGAGCTGTCGTTCCGACAGGAGGGCGACGTGCTGTGGATCGAAGGGCTGCCGCGGGAACGTCCGACCGAGCTGTTCCCGGTCATCCGCATCGAATGCGAGGAGCGGCCGCAGACGAATCAATGGGGAGTAAACCGCCTCTGGACCGGCGACCCTTCCCGGATCGCCGACTGGGCCCGAACGCGCGGAACATCCGTATACGTCGACGGCCAGCCGCGGACGAGAAAGGAGTAAGCGATGAGAACGCTGGTATTTTACGACGAGCATTTTCCTTACGAAGGCGAACGTCCGTCTGCAGAGGCACTGGATCGATTGCGGGAATGGGCGGTGGTCGCAGGTGCCGCGGACGTGGCTGAGCGGCTGACGGAAGGCGGCTGGGACGCGCTGGTTCATCTGCACGGGCCGTACTTTCCGAAAGCGGCTTGGGCGGCCATCGAAGCCCACCTGAAGGCCGGCGGCGGTCTGGTTCATGCCGGTGGCGTGCCTTTCCGCAGGCCGATTCGAGAGCTGAACGGAAGCTGGCATGCCGAACGCGAGCAGTTGGCTTATCATCAGCGAATGGATATCCATGATGCGCTGGCGGTTGACGTATCGCGCGTCCGGGAGCTGAAGGCTTCTGCCGAATTTCCGATTCTGCACGGACGCGAGGAGCTGTTCGGCATCGAGCCGACCTGGGGCTTGACGCTGCATCCGACCAAAGCGAGCGACATCCCGGCCGAGATGGGGGCATGCGGTCCGATGGACGCCGTCATCTCGCCGCTGCTGATCGGCATGGACCGTGATCGACGAGAGCGGTCCGCTCCGGTCGTCATGCTGGAACAGCATAAGGGCGATTACGCGGGGGGCCGCTGGATTCTGATCAACCAGCAGCTGAGGGCATCGTTCTGGGATACGAAAGGGATGGACATCCTGAAGGATCTGGCCGAATACGCGGGAACAGGCGTGACAGAGCTGTGGCTGAAGCCGAACTATGCCTCTTACGAGCCGGGCGAGCAAATGCGGTTGACGATCCAACTGCAGGCGCTGTCCCGGACGTCCGCCCCGGCGCAGACCTGGCATTTTGATGTGAGTCTTATCAAGGAAGACGACGGCGAGACCGTCTGGACCGGACACGAGAAGTCGGAAGCCGGCATGGAACAACGGGATCTGCAGCAGCTTCGCTTGTCCGTACCCGTACGGCTGGAAGCGGGCTTGTACCGGATCGTTTGCGAAGCCGAGTCCGATTCCGGGGAGCGCCGCACCCTGACCCAGGCGGTATGGGGCGTTGATCGTCCGCTGCTGCAGGCGGGAGAGCGGCTGGAATGCGGGCGCGATTACTTCCGCCGCGGCGTACGAACGGTTCCGATCGTTGGCATGACGTACATGACCTCCGACGTCGCGCGCAAATTCCTCCATCTGCCGAACGTGCAGCGTTGGGATGCGGATATGGCGGAGATGAAGCGGGCGGGGATCAACCTGATTCGGACGGGTATATGGACAGGATACCGGATGATCATGTACGCCGACGGTCATGCTGCCGAGGACGTTATGCGGGCGATCGATGCCTTTATCCTGACGGCCAAGCGGCATGAGCTGGAAGTGACGTTTACGTTCTTCTCGTTTGCACCCGAAGCCTGGGAAGGCGTGAACCCGTACCTGGATCCGCGATCGGTGGAGGCGCAAAAGCGCTTTGTCGCTTCTATCGTGGGACGTCACAGGGGCACGACCAACGTGCATTGGGACCTGATCAATGAGCCTTCGCTGTTCGATCCGAAGCGAATCTTCGAGGGGCCGGTATCGATAGGGGACCGGTTCGAGCGGCAAGCTTGGTCCGAGTGGCTCCGGGAGCGCCACAGGGATGATCTCGCGCTGCTTCAGGAGCGCTGGAACATGACGCCTGGCGAGCTTCCGTCCTTCGACTCGGCGCCGGCGCCGAGTCCGGACGACAAGCTGTTCAACAGCGTGCTGCAGCCGAAGAAGTGGGGACCGTGGATCGATTTCACGCTGTTCACTATGGATATGCACAATCGGTGGGCATCCGAGCTCATCGGCACCATTCGCCGCTCTGATCCCCGCCAACTGGTGACGGTCGGGCAGGATGAGGGCATCTGCTCCCAGCGCCCGTCGCCTTCGTTCTACGGCCCCGCAGTCGATTATACGACGGTCCACTCCTGGTGGCAGAACGATCACCTGGCTTGGGACGGCATATTCACCAAAACGCCGGACAAGCCGAATCTGGTCCAGGAGACCGGCATCATGCACGTGCAGCGTCCGGACGGCATCGCCAAACGGACGGAGGAAGAGTTGCGCAGCATTCTGGAGCGCAAGTATGCCTATGCGTTTTCGACAGGAGGCGCGGGGGCCGTGCAGTGGATTTGGAATATTAACTACTTCATGGATAACGCCAACGAATCCAACATCGGGGCGCTTCGGGCGGACGGAACGCAGAAGCCCGAAGCGGATGTGTCCTATGACTTCGGCCGCTTCATGAAGGAAGCAGCCGGCCTGTTCGACGATGAACGGCAGCTCGAGGACATCGCCGTCGTTTACCCGTATTCGAATGATTTTTCCAGCCGCAAGCTGGCATACGAAGCAACGACGAGGGCTATGCGCGCGTTGACGTTCGGCATGAACGTCCATCCGCGGGGCATCGGTGAATACCAGTTGGAGGACCTGAAGCGCTATCCGGCCAAGCTGATTATTGTGCCGAGCGCGCACAATTTCGACGATGCCGCGTTTGATCAGCTCCTCGACCTGGCAAGGGAAGGGAGCACGGTCCTGTGGACAGGCCCGCTGCGCAACGATGCGTATTGGGGGCCGGCGCCGCACCGCTTGCAGCAGGAGATCGGCGAAACCGTCCATGCTAACGTTCTTCGGGAAGAAACGCTGGAGCTGGCGGGAGAGCATTTCGCCGTTTCGTTCGGCGAACGGAAGATTAACGCGCTGGCGGTGGATCGCCCGGCGGGCCGGTTGGATGGGACGCTAGAGCCCATCACGGTTATCTTGGGCGCGGGACGGTTCGTCTGGTGCCCGCTCCCGGTCGAGATGAACGAGCGCTGGGAGCCGATCCAGGCGTTGTACGCGGAAGCTATCCGCTCCGCAGCCGTTTCGCCTGAGCTGGAATGGCTGAAGGGAGGCGAGCTGCCCGGAATCTACGGCCGCAAGCTGGCATTCGGGCATGGAAGCTTGTACGTCTTCGTTTCCGAGGATGGGGCAAGCGCAGAAGTTGAGGTAAGGGATCCGGTAACCGAAGCGGTTTATGCCTTCGAATTGGAACGGGAGCGGACCGTGATGTTCATGACCGATGCCGGGGGACAAGTGCGGACCGTATACCGGCCGGAGGAGGTACGGATCCGGCAGAGCCAACCTTCTTGAGGCGTACTCGCCCCTTAAACGGTTGGAAGAGGGTTCTTTCTGTTGACCTGGATAGTCACGGCGCGGCCTTCTGCACGATACACATAGAGGGAGGTTCTCCGGTCGAGCGGATCGTGCCGGAGGGCCTTTTTCTTCAATTGGGAACGTCGGAAGGGCTGCTGCTTGGGCGGTGTGGCGTTGAATCCGATGGGAAAGCGCCTAAACCCGAACCCCTATAGGATGGGGGAACATTCAACGAACGATTGCATGTAATCATTTTGAACGATTTTAACTGGAAAAAGGAAGGGTGTGCGCCATGGACTACAAGGACGCTGCATGGCCAGTTTCGCGGCGGGTCGAGGACTTGCTGGAGCGGATGACGGCGGTGGAGAAAATCGGACAGCTGATCCAGCCGTTCGGCTGGAAAGCTTACATAAAGAGCGACGACGGTACGATCAAGCTTACCGAGGAGTTCAAGTCGCAGCTTGCGGAGGGAGGAATCGGTTCTTTGTACGGTACGCTGCGGGCCGATCCCTGGACCGGGGTGACGCTGGCGAACGGACTGTCCCCGCGGGAAGGGGCGGAAGCAGTTAATGCGATTCAGCGTTACGCGATGGAGCACGCTCGACTGGGGATTCCGATTCTGTTCGGGGAAGAATGCTCCCACGGACATATGGCGATCGGGGCGACGGTGTTCCCCGTACCACTCACGATCGGGAGCACCTGGAACACGGAGCTGTTCCGGAGCATGTGCCGAGCCGTTGCTGCCGAGACTAGGGCTCAGGGGGGAGCGGCCACCTATTCGCCGGTGCTGGACGTGGTACGGGATCCCCGCTGGGGCCGTACCGAAGAAACCTTCGGCGAGGACCCCCATTTGGTGGCCGAATTTGCGGTTGCCGCCGTGCAGGGACTGCAAGGAGAGCGCCTTGATTCGCATACCAGCCTGCTGGCTACGCTGAAGCATTTCGCAGGCTACGGCGCTTCCGAAGGAGGGCGCAATGGGGCACCGGTGCATATCGGGCTCCGGGAGCTCCACGAAGTCGATCTGCTGCCGTTTCGCAAGGCCGTTGAAGCGGGAGCCTTGTCGGTCATGACGGCCTACAACGAAATCGACGGAGTACCTTGCACGTCCAGCCGGTACCTGCTGCAAGACGTGCTCCGCGAGGCATGGAACTTCGACGGCTTCGTCATTACCGATTGCGGCGCTATCCATATGTTGGCATGCGGTCATAATACGGCCGGAAATGGCGTGGAAGCGGCAGCCCAGTCGCTAAAGGCTGGTGTCGACATGGAGATGTCCGGGACCATGTTCCGGGCACATCTTCACCAAGCGCTGGAGCAAGGGCTGATCACCGAAGACGATCTGAATAAGGCAGCCGGCCGCGTGTTGGAACTGAAGTTTCGGCTGGGTCTCTTTGATCGGCCTTATATGGATCCAGCCTGGGCAGAGCAGGTCATAGGCTGCAAAGAGCATATCGCACTGGCCTACCAAGCAGCGGCTGAAGGAATCGTGCTCCTGAAGAACGAGGGGAACATGCTGCCTCTGGGTCCGAGTGTCGGAACGATTGCCGTCATTGGCCCCAACGCCCATGCGCCGTATAATCAGCTTGGCGATTATACCTCCCCTCAGCCGCCGGGGCAGATCGTGACGGTGCTGGACGGCATCCGCCGACGGCTGGGAGACAGCCGCGTTCTGTATGCGCCGGGCTGCCGCATTCAAGGCGATTCAAGGGAAGGGTTTCCTCGGGCGCTGGCGTGCGCCGAGCAAGCCGATGTCATCGTGATGGTGCTTGGCGGCTCCAGCGCACGGGATTTCGGGGAGGGCACCATCGATCTGAGAACCGGCGCCTCGGTCGTGACCGGGCATGCCGAGAGCGATATGGAATGCGGGGAAGGGATTGACCGCTCGACCCTGACGCTGATGGGCGTGCAGTTGGAGCTGCTGAAGGAGATCCATAAGCTTGGCAAGCCGGTGGTAGTTATCTATATTAACGGACGGCCGATTACGGAGCCGTGGATCGACGAGTTTATTCCGGCGATCGTAGAAGCTTGGTATCCCGGCCAGGAGGGAGGCAACGCGATCGCGGACGTACTGTTCGGCGACGTCAATCCGTCCGGTCGGCTGCCGCTGTCCATTCCGAAGGAGGTCGGTCAGCTGCCGATTCCTTATAATGCAAGACGGACCCGGGGCAAGCGTTACCTGGAGACGGATTTGGAGCCCAAATATCCGTTCGGCTACGGGTTAAGTTATACGGAATTCCGTTACGGCCACCTGACGGTCGAGCCGGAGTTCATCCCATTAGGTGGCGAAGCCACGGTCCGGATCGACGTGACCAACTCGGGAGCTCGGGACGGCGTGGAAGTCGTTCAGTTGTACGTCTCGGATTTGTCCGCCTCCGTGACCCGGCCGGAGAAGGCTCTGAAAGGGTTCCGAAAAGTATTCTTGAAGGCAGGGGAGACGCAGGAAGTGACGTTCACTATCGGCAGCGAGCAGCTGGAACTAATCGGCCTTGACATGAAGCCTGTGGTGGAGCCCGGCGAGTTCCGCATTCAGGTCGGCCCCGACTCGACAAGAGGAGCGATCGCGAGTTTGCAGGTGAAAGGCTAAGAATCACAAGGTCCAATGGGGCTGGACAACGTGCTTCCAAACCAGCCCCTCGACCGCAGACTCTCTTGGCGGCTTCGACGGAGGGGAAGCCTGCAGCACCACCAACCTGCCGAATGAGAGGTGGATGGGGTGCTGAACGCGTTGAAAAAAGGATAACCGAATCCAATGGAGAATACCCATATATAAAGCCAATTGCTGTGCTCATATCGGGTGTAGAATCCGGGGGCTTTTTCGACGGGATCGATGTTGTATTAGGATATCGTGCATTCCAATCGACCGATAAAGCGATCAAGAGAGGAGAGAGCAGAATGAACAAACCGTATCTTCAATTGTACGACTATCACATGTGGGCGAACGAAAGAGTTTTGAATCATTTGCAATCCTTGCCGGAAGGCGTGTTTCTCCAGGAAGTGAATCTGGGCTTCAACTCCATCGCGGAAGTCCTCGGTCACCTTGCAGCTGCGGAGGAAGTTTGGTTTGCCCGAATCAAGGAGGAAAGTCCTCCGTCGCTTGTCGCGAGACCATTTGCAAATATGGAAGCAGCTCGTCAATACATGAGCCAGCTCCAAACCGAGCACCGTGAATATTTAACGTCGGCTCACGATATGGGGAAGGTTGTGACTTATCACAACACTGCGGGGGAAGCATTTCAAAATTCGATTTCGGAGATTCTCCAGCAGGTCGTAAATCATGGAACATATCATAGAGGCAATATCACTACAATGCTCCGGCATTTGGGATACAAGGGGATCATAACGGATTACATTGCCTTTTTAAGAGCGTAGCTTAAACGCACTACACATAGGGGACTTCCTGTTGCCATGATTTTCATGAGCCGGGGGAGTCCTTTTGCTATTTTTACCAAACGGAAATGAGGATGTAATATAGAATGAGAATGTTAGGAACAAGAAGGATGGTATTATGAAAATATACAGGCTGGATGAGCTGGAAGGTTCATGTTACATAGAGGTATTGCCAGGGCCTTACCGGAATCGGTGCTGGAACGTGGATTCTATCTATATGGATGAAGAGACTTTCGGTTACCTGGAAAGCGCCGTTGAAAAAGAATATGAACCGTACGACCACTATGCATTCAATGAATTGGATGCAGAAAGATGGAGGCGGATCGTGAACAGACTTGAAGAAACCCTGATTTTCTTGAAAGGCCGTCCCCAAGCGGAGGAGTTGAAGGAGCATATTGGCTTCATATTTACTTCGTCTGAAACGGATTTTATCGAGGCCCTGGAAGAGAATATGGATCAATTAATCCGGCTCATGCAGGAATTCGTGGACTGGATCGCGTTTCAACTGCAGAATCACAAGGTCATTAGCATATTAGGCATATAGATCAATCAATCATTATCGATTAAAAACCCAAGCGTTAAATTTGACTCCATTCGCTACGATGCGAAGAAGAACACCAGGGTCTTGAATGTGCCTTGGGAATCGATATAAGTAGAGATTGTTTATAAATATAAATGGTATAGTTCTTCCTGTGGCTCTCTTATATGATGTAAGGAATGCCTCTAAAGAAATAGATTCTAATCGCTTCACCTAACATGCGAATTACAGGTTCAAACTTTACGATCCTGTTTAGCCACCAGGCTCGTAATAGACGGAAGCATCATTAACTATAATCGAAAAGGTGAATACTATGAAAAAAATTCGAAGATCCAAAATCGTTGAGGGTACAACCATCCCGGGGGTGATTTGCAACGGAGGGCAGTACTTTTATATTGATGTAGATATCTATGATGATGGCATGACGAATTGCTGGGAGCTTGTTGACCTTAAAGGCTTAAAAAACAAGATCAACTCCAACTGGCTGACGCCTGTCGTACCGGTTGGCCAAAATCTGTCTATACATGGCCTGGGTGCGTTCCAAGTGAAGGAAGCGAACTGGAGATTTAATCAAGAAAGCTACTATGAGCACATTGAGCAGACCATTCGGCTCTTGAATCCGGAATTCGTGAATATATATGAAATTTCAGAGCGGGAGCAGAAGCAATGGGAAGCCAGAAGAGTGGCCCATTCCCCCCGTCCCACTGATTTTTATGTAAAAAGCGAACTGTTCTATCAGACGGCGGAGGGTGACGGCTTCAACATTTTTATGAAAAACGAAGGTGCGAACTATTTAGTTCATCTGAATGTTTACCAGGACGGTCAAGTCATGATCTACAACCTGCCTCAAGACGTCCAGTGCCATCTTGACGAAGCAAACGTTTGGTTTCAGGACGGGACTTTGTTTACTACCTTTGATAGGGAATTGCCTATTCGCATGGCCGGACTTGGAGAGGTTACATTATCTGAACCGCTGTATGCGGCAGAGATCGAGGAGAAACATAAGGAATTCATGGATCTTCACAAGAAACTGAATGGAGAGAAAACAGCGCTCGAAGAATGCAGGGATGCTTATTATTTATATTTAGAAAATCCCATCGAGTTTTACAGAGAAAAACTTAGAGAGAAATATGAACGAGTACCTGAGCATGAGAGAATGTATCTAGGCGATATGGATACTAAAGATTGGGATTACCAAAGAATCCTCTATCGACCGGATGAGAAAAGAGAAGTGTAATGATACTGATTTAGAGGGCATTAACAGCAAAAAAATACATATAGATTGGAGAGTTTTATCCTATGTATAGTTTGTACGGAGAGCTGTGTACGGAAGTGTATGATCTGAGTAAACCATTAGGTTTCTCGTTTGGTGACGTGGAGTATTATTTAGAGCGTCTGAAGGAGGTAAAAGGAAAAGTCCTGGAAGTCGGCTGTGGATCAGGCAGGGTGTTAATTCCGTTGCTTCAAGCGGGGATCGATATGGAAGGTGTCGATAACTCAGCAGCCATGCTGGATTCTTGCAGAAGACGAGTCGAGGAATTGGGCCTTGCAACTAAACTGTATGAAGACGAAATGCATAACTTTGCATTGACGGATTCATATGAAGCCATTATCATTCCCGCCGGATCTTTCCAATTAGTGGAGGGTCGGGAGCAGGCAGTCGCCGCACTGCATCATTTTTATTCTCATCTGAAACCTGGTGGCAGATTAATTATGGATTTGTTTATTCCTACTGATATCGAAGCGAATCATGCCTCTACTAGAACTTGGGAAACTTCTGATCATGAAGTGATCATATTAGAAGAAAGAATCACGGAAATGAATCTGCTGGAGCAGAAAACTGTGTCGATTATGAAATATGAAAAGTGGAAGGAAGGGAATCTGATTCAGACCGAGCTGCAACGGTTTCCTCTAAGTTGGTATGGATATCACGAATTTGAACTCATGCTAGAGAAGCAGGGTTATGAAGAGATCACGAAATCGGCTGACTATGCATGGTTGAATAAACCCGTTAAAGCGGATCAGATGATTACATTCGAGGCTAGGAAAGCTCCGATAGGGCGCTAGTAGAACTAGTGCCCTCAGGGGGAATCCCCAGGTGCCGTGGGAACCCTGTGCAGGGATTAATTAGAATCAGTGAGGTGATTGAATGCCGTATGACGCAGACTTAACCTCCGCAGACGTGGATCGATTACTCCAATACCTCGAATATTTCCAGGATCCTGGGTCCGTTTTTTATCATGAAGTAAATGGATACATGTGCGAAAGTGAGAAAATTGGAAGTTTTCGTAAAGCGTTAGATGATGTCGGCTTCTTAATGGTATTTAACTGGAGCGACTGGTTAATGGAGAACGAGATCTATAGGAACTTAGATAACAATATGGATAGCAGCATCATGAACGCCGATCTGGAAACCCTTAGGAAATTAATGACCAGTTATATTCGCGGGGATCGATTTAACGAAGGGTTATTTATCAGCGTATGTATGAAAGGGCATGCAGCTCAAATTTTGTTAAGACTGAGAGAATTAAAGGGCAAGTTATCATGATCATACGCATACTTGTCATCGTCGGCATGTTGGTAGAGCAATATAAAACAGAGCAAGATGCGATAGATAGGTATCTCGAAATCGAGACAATAACAGGAACACTTATTCAATTCAATTTAAGTGATGATAAAAAGATACTTCTGGCCGAATATAAAAGGCATGCCTATTTCGTTGGGGAATTGATCGAAACAGAGGAGGGCTTTGCAGCTGTGAAGCTGACTCCAACGCTCGATATTGGAAATACAAATGGCGTTATATTGGACTGCAAAACTTGGGATGGCAGTCAGCATGGTAAAATATAACTACAATTGAATCTTGGGTGGGCATGGTTTCCCTTCGAAAGGGGGTGAAGCCGTGGAGGTAAAGGATGCATTAACGATTATGTTTCTGTTTGGATCGTTCATTCTTGCTCTTTTAACATACATTAATAATAACAACAAGAAAAAGTAAAAACCCACCCAAAGGTTAAGCGCCGAAGGTGGGTTTTTCGTTCCTGAATGACTTAGAAGGGAATAAACCATCCAAGCCAATTGTACTGACCAAGTGTTCGCCGCACTTGGTCTTTATTACATATATAATACCATAAAATAAAATATGTATCAAAGCTTAGAAAATTCTGATGAAACGTAGATGATGAGTTGTATGCAAGAAAGTTCTCATCTTGTAACATCGCTCTTTCGCTGTCGATAAAAATTGATCGAAGCATATAGAATCTGGTTAAGGAAAGGTAACAAAATGACCAAAAAATCCACTGTTTTTATATCGCTTCTTATTGTACTTATTTCAATTCTAATGACATTCATTTTACTCCCAAAATCGAATGAGGCTACCACTCCTAATAACTCCGTTACCCTGACATTAGATGAACATACAGACTCAGTTATTTGGAAAGATCTTATTAAGCTCACGGTTGGACAACAAGATGGTCCGACAGAACATGTGAGCATTCGAAATCATTCGGAAATAACGAACAAAGAAAGTATACACCTGCCAATTGGTCAGGCTACATTAATTAGATTTCTACATGGTGGTTCGGCAGCTTATCCAGCTCCGGATAAAGTATTTTATTTGATATATATTCAGAAACCCGTTAAAGGAAAGTCGGAGGAATTAATAAGAACTTATTATATTGAAGGAGAAGTTATAGGCGATAGTGAAATAATAGCGAAAGAAGAACTCATAAAATTAGCACATGCTTGGAAGGTTGAGTAGAAAATATCGTATTTGTGCGTATGAATCCATACTATGATAGTAATAAGAAAGGATCCTTATGGAGATCTATGGAGAACACGTAATCTTATCTAGAATCACAAACGATGACTTGGATTTTATATGCAGGATTGAATGCGATCGGGATTTATGGCAGTTTGAAGAATCAGTACAGTCCGACGAACAAGTTGTTCGAAGCAACTATATGGAGAAAATCAATGAGGGAAGCGGAACAACAAGCTATGATTTTATCGTTCGTTTAGTGAATGATCGGAATAGAACTCCAATCGGACTTGCTCAAGTGTGGAGTTATATCGACTACAGGAAGAGTTGGGAATTGGGATTTGCGATCCTTCCTCAACATGGCGGACAGGGATACGGAAGTGAGGCTGCTAATCTCCTTTTGAAATTTGCTTTTGAACAACTGCACGCGCATAAAGTGGTTGGTATGTGCAATTCGCATAATGCTCGATCTGCAGCTCTTATGGAGCATATCGGTATGACCCAAGAAGCTGTTTTTAAAGAAGAGCTTTTTTGGAAGGGAGAGTGGACGGATCAGTTCTATTACTCCATTCTTGAAAAAGAGTTCTTTGAAGGTAAACAGTTGTAGGAAAGACTAGTTGAGCTCCCGGACGGGAACTTCATGATGATCGTACAAGAATTGAACAATCATATCGGAGGGGGAGAGAACATGATACAATCCATTGTCCATATCGCCTTAGTCGTGAAGGACTATGATGAGGCTATCGCATTTTATACCGAAAAGCTGAATTTCACCTTGATTGAAGATACATACCAGCCTGAACAAGATAAACGTTGGGTGGTCGTAGCACCTCCCGGATCGGCTGGCACGACAATATTGCTTGCCAAGGCGTCCAAGCCGGAGCAAGAGCCATTTATAGGCAACCAATCGGGCGGCAGGGTGTTCCTATTCTTATACACGGATGATTTCTGGAGAGATTATCGTGAAATGGTATCGCGGGGAATTGAGTTTGTAAGAGAGCCCAAAGAAGCGGATTACGGCATGGTGGCGGTATTCAAGGATTTATACGGGAACCTGTGGGATTTGCTGGAGTTGAAGGAAGATCATCCATTGATGAAACGGACGAAGTAATCGGTATCATATCGATCGTATATTCAAGAAACTACAAGGAGGAAGCAGCAGATGTCTAAAATTCTCAATGTGATTGTCATTGCAGCGCATCCGGATGAACCTGAAATCTATGCTGGCGCGATCTCGGCAGCTTACGCGGAGATGGGGCATCGGGTGAAGTTTGTAACGTTAACCGATGGATGCTGTGGTCATCATGAAATGAGCGGGCAGCAGCTGGTCGAACGTCGGATTCAAGAAGCGCAAGAGGCAGCAAAATGTCTTGGGGTACTGGAATACGTCGTCCTACCTATTCCCGATGGCGAATTGATGCCAACGCCCGAAGTACGCAAGGAAGTGATCCGTCAAATTCGTGGCTGGGAGGCTGATATCGTCATTACGTTCCATCCGGACGGTCCCGGTCATGTGGATAACCGCAATGTCGGGAAGGTAGTGCGGGATGCGGCAGATTTTGTTGCGAACGTACCTAATGCCGTCCCTGAAGTGCCGTCATTGAAGAAATCGCCGATATTTCTGCTGATGCCGGATTATGCAGCACGGGCGACGTATCAATCGGATATTGTCTTCGATGCAGGAAGCGTCATCGAGAAGAAATTGCTGGCCTGTGATGCCCACGCTTCCCAATTCTATGAGTTTGCACCTTGGCAGGGCGGTTTCTTGGATGCGGTACCGAATACCTGGGAAGAGAAGCGGGACTTTATTCTGAAGTATTGGGATCGGTTCCTGAGCGTCTCGAACGAAATGCTGCCCTCACTTGCGAAGCAATATGGCCAAGACCATGCAGCCAGCGTACAATATGCAGAGCCTTTCGAAATTGCGGATTATGGCAGAAGACCGAATGAAGCTGAAATGAAGGTTTTGTTCCCGATGTTAACCGGTACTCATGTGTAATCTATTCTTGGTTAGATCAGAAATAAAAGAGCGGATTCCTTTCTCAGGGAAATCCGCTTTCTTTTATGATCCGAAAAATAGGCTTACACCTTCTCCAAAGGTGATTCTACAACCGGACAGAACTCGGGATTCATCGAACTTAAGCGTTCGGCAAATTGCGGCTGGAGCTTGGCAAGCTCCGTATAATAACTTCCGATCACGTGGTTTCCGCTCACCGACCCATTCTGGAAGGTCAAGGGCCATTGGGTATGCACATGGCTGTAATAGAATTTCTTCTCTCGTTTTGGCATCTTGTAGATATGAGGCGGGGCGTGCGTTACGACGTCAAACAGGTTAGCAATGCGGCAGCTGCTTCGAACATATTTGGCAAAGACCTTGGCAAAATCGGGATCTCCCACACGAGGGGACCCATAGGTAAATACATAAGGGGATTGGTGGTCCGTGTTGGCGGCCACATCGACTGCGCATAAGGTTGCGAGCGCTCCTCCAAGGCTGTGGCCGGTAATGAACAGTGTCTTGTGGGTAGGAAGTTGGTTAAGTGCCGACATAATCTGGCCGCGAGCAGAGGCGTATATGTTAGTGAAACCGCGGTGTGTGAGAGAAGAGTCCTTAATATATTTGAAGTTTTTTTGGGAGGCGATGGCATCTGAGATCCAGTTTGTCGTGGAACTGGTGCCCCGAAAGGCGATAATAATTTCATCCGGTGACTCTAGAATAAACCCAAAGCGCTCGGACACGCTGATTAAGGAGTTCGCCTCAATGGTGTCATAAAGCGAATAATTTAGCGGAAGGACAAATGAGCCGTCCGTATTGGTGAATTGTGTATAGGTCTGTCCGCAGATCGCTGCCAAGAAAATGGCCCATTGTTCTCGTTCCATGCTCGTACCCATGCACATCCCGCCCTTCTGTTCTCCTACACTATATTAGGGTGTGGAAGGAAAGGTGCCTATACGCCTAAGAATGGCATATTTGCCATCAAGCTCAAGCCTATACACAGGATTTTATCATTAGAAGGTTTGGGTAGAACCAAGTTATATGGTACGATTCAATAGACGTTCTTGGTCGACCGGTGCATATGAGCATGCACATCATCAGAGTGTACTTTAATGATACAGAGAGCAGGGTTATATAGAATGACGGACAATATTCAACAACGCTTCCGTTACAGTGAAGCACCCATTTGGGAACTACAGCGGAATTATTACGAAGAACTGGGGATGAAAGCCTGGAATAATGATCAGGTTCCACAGTATATTACGAGCAACCCTATGATTGCTACAGCTTACGCCGAAATTATATTCGGATTCCTTCGGGACCGCGCCGATCAAGGTGATCTAACCGAAACTGTAACAATTCTGGAATTGGGAGCCGGAGCCGGGCGCCTCGGTTACCATGTGCTGCACAAGCTGTGCGAGCTGAGAGATTTTGCGGGTATAGCACTGCCCCCTTTCCGCTATGTCATGACCGATCTGCCGATTAAAAATGTTACAGCATGGAATCAACATCCTGCCATGCAATCCTATATTGAACAGGGACTGCTGGACTTCGCGAGGTTCGATGCCGTGCATGACACGGAATTGAACCTGGTGGTATCGAAGACAACGATACGTCCTGGAGATCTGAAGCAGCCGCTGCTGGTTGTCGCTAACTATTTTTTTGACGGCATTCCGCAAGAACTGATCTATGTGGGGGAAGGCAAGATTTACGAGAGTGATGTTGTCATCGAATTTCCGGAGCAGCACAACAAACTCAAGCCAGCTGAAGTGCTGGAACGAATGAAACTGGCATACGAGCATCGCCGTGAACCCAGATACGAGGAGGACACCTACCGGTACCGCGATGTGATTGCCCACTACCAGCAAGAGCTGGAGGATTCGCATATCCTGTTTCCAGAGGTGGGTTTGACCTGCATGGAGCGTCTGAATCAGTTATCAACGTCGGGTTTCATGCTTCTCACAGCGGATAAAGGAGATCATCATATCGATAATTGGAAGTTCGCCGAACCGCCGCAATTAATTTTCCATGGCAGCTTCTCTCTTACAGCAAATTATCATGCGTTTCAGTATGTGTTTGAGCAAAGGGGTGCAGAGGCGATTTTCCCCACGCAGCATTATAAAAATATTAACATCGGCTGTATCCTCATGCTGGAAGCACCGACGAGTTATGCCAATACTCGGATCGCTTACCGCCAATTTATCGAACGCTTCGGACCGGATGAATTTTTCAGCATGAAGGAATGGATCGACCGGAATATTGAGAGCATGGGCATGCAGCAAATTTTGTCTTTTTGGCGTTTGGGTGGGTATGACGCCGAGTTCTTCATTCAGAGCGCGAAACGCATCTCGAATCTGCTGCCGGATGCCAATGACGAAGAAATACTGGATATCCGAACAGGCATATATAAGATGTGGTCATCGTACTATGTGATGGAGCAGCGTTATGATCTGGCATTGGACGCGGGGCTGGTGCTGTTCGAGATGGATATGTACGAGGATGCGAGGTTCTTCCTGAAGGAATCCGTGGAGACGGATGAAGACGAGCCGGTGCCAACGGTTTTATATTGCTTGGCGATCTGCTGCTATGAGCTTGGTCTTGACGAGGAGGCTTTGGAATACACGCGTGAGGCGCTTGTTCTGGAACCCGATCATGAAGAGGCCTTGGCACTGTTGAAATGTTTTGAGTAAAACACGCATTTCTTAATGTTTGCGAAGGAAGTTACATGTTTTTCTCAGAATTGCATAGAAACGACGCACGCGACCCGGCCTCTGAGATTACAATAAGGCTGGGTCGTTCTGTATTTTGAACCTGATCCACTTACGATCCCAATCGTACAGATGGCCCTGCGAAGATTGTAGTAGTGGAGTATAATGTATAAGGATATTTACGTAAGGATGCTGACAGAAAAACATACAACGATAGGTGAAAAACATGAGAATAGCTTTTTTTGATTCAGGTTTAGGCGGTTTAACGGTGTTATCGGCGGCTATGAAGAAGCTGCCGCATGAAGACTTTTTGTTTTATGCGGACACCCTCCATGTGCCATATGGTACCAAAGACAAGGAAGACGTGAAATCTTACATCCATCATGCGATGGAAACGATCATGAAGGAAGAAGTCAAAGCCATCGTCGTTGCATGCAACACGGCTACAAGTATGGCGATTTCCGATCTAAGGAAGGCTTATCCGATCCCAGTCATCGGGATGGAGCCGGCCGTAAAGCCGGCCGTCGAAATCAATCGTTCCAGCGGGAAGCGAATCTTGGTGCTTGCTACGCCGCTGACCTTAAAGGAATCGAAGTACAGGGATTTGGTTCGACGAGTCGATAGCATGCATATCGTGGACTCCCTGCCTCTGCCGGAGTTGGTAGAGCACTGTGAGGCTTTGAATTTCGATCAAAAGGTCATGAATGCTTACTTTACCAAGCAATTCGAATCCTTCGATATGAATGAGTATGGAACCATCGTCTTGGGCTGTACCCACTATCCTTTTTACAAAAGAATCTTAACGGATCTGCTGCCGGATCACATTCGCATTATAGATGGCAGTAAAGGAACCGTGAACAGGCTCATTCAGGTATTAAGTGACAAGGAGCTGCTCAGCTCCAGCGGGCGTCAGGATGTTAAGCTATTAAATTCGAGCCACTCCATGGAGTACACAGAGAAGATGAAGAAGGCACTGAGTATTTATAGAGAAATAGAAGGGTAATCGGTTTGTTAGGCCCCGCTGCAAGTGTGATGGCTGAAGTCAACACGCTAATTCCCAATCGCATCGTTGGCGATGGTAAGAAGGTGAACAGCGATGTGGATGATAATGCCACCCTCATCCTTCAATTTGGAGGTGGGCAGCATGCCGTTATTCGCTCGTTATGGGGAATGTCCTTCAAGCAGAATAATACGCTGATCTACGGACGAAAAGGCACTATAGCTATGAATGACGGTGGATATCCTTTGGTTGTTCACACGTTGGGAGACGCTGTTCCAGATGCGGAGCCAGTCAATTGGCGGGGGAATGAGAACTGTTATCTCCCGTATCGTCAAATTGCGGAACAACGTGATGAGAGTGTTATTGCCCATTTTGTTCGCTGCCTCCGTACGGGTGAACAGCCCGTCCAGTCTGCGAAACAGCAGCTGCACGTGCACGAGATTCTGTTCGGTGCCTATCAATCTGCGGAATCCGGTGGGCGGTACGCATTGACGACAACTTTTACGCCAGCGGTAAAATTGGACCCGCACATATGGGATACTCGTAGCCGTTTTGTGTAGAAGGAATTAAAGGCTTCTCATTCGGATATATAATCCTGATGCAAGAAAGGACTGGAGAATTGAAATTAAAATTTTTTTTCATTCTAATGTTAGTTATCCTTGTTGGTTGTAATAAAGAGGATGATGGGGTCGTCATAGAAATCCATAAAGAACAGCATATTAATTACTTGGAGGATTACGGATGGAGCATTGATAGATTTGCGTCCGAAACAAAATACGCTGCTCATACTTTACAATCCTTTAAGTCGCATGTGAAAGATATTAAAGAATTGGGTCATGTGGACCTGAAACCATTTTTGGATAAAGAGGTTATCGAAACAGGGTATATTCTGCAAGAAAAAACAATGACTTACAATCAGATTGTGGGATATATACTGGAGTCAGGCAATGAAATCATTGGAGGGTATTTGGTATTTAATCATGAGGCAGAACAAGCTGATGGAACATTGAACATCGATCAAAGTAATATGAATCCTATTCTTCATCGCAAGGAGTTGGGTAGTGATGATCCGCCTTCGCATAACAAGAAGATGCGATCGGGATGATTTTTTATTTTCCTTAATTGATAAACCGGGGACGTACGCATCGATGTTACCCGATAACAAATATTATTAGAGATCAATCTAAGAACGGAAAGGATGCATTCTACATATGATCGGTTTGATTATTATCATTATGATAGTCGGCTTGGCCGGGATTATCAGCAATCAATATTCTGCTCTGAGAAGGATGGAACGCATGCAGCGTTCATTGGATGAGCTTAACACAAGACTACAGGAGTTGAATCATCATCCTAAACCGTGATATTGTTTTTAATTAGCGTGGTTAGTCTTACTAACCAGCAGAGAAGGAATGAGCGTATTCGCCTTAATTCAGATCAATGGGGGAGTAGGATATGAACCCTTTTAAACATTCAAAAAAAGAAATCAGAACGAAGTTTGAGATCGATTTGCTGCACCAGGCACAAGCCAAAGAACCTACGAAACCACCCCATCCTTGGCGTCACGAGGTTATTATTCCGGCTGGGGGGTGCATTGCGTGCGGATGGGATGCCGATGAGAACCTTGTTCTGATCAGCAGCTCCGGTTACAGCATTACACAGGCCAGATCCGGGAACCGACTGCACAGAGACCAGGATCCTAATGTAACGGATGATCATATTACCGATAACTACTTGAGTTTTCGTATTCCGCAGGACGGACAGGACATTTCTATTTTTGGATTTGAGTCTGGAGACGGGATTCATATCACGAACGATGGCTGGATGCTGGAAGTCATTTACCCCTGGTGGCCAAGGGCTTCCGTAGTCTTGGATCGGGTGTTTGTCCCTAACTATGAATATCTCAAACATGCCGCGATAATCGATTTGAACCGGCTGGATGGGAAAATAAAATGCGGTTTTTCCCCGTCTGGTCAACATTTCGTTATTCTGGGGTCTGGTGGTGCGCTCTTGTACTCGAGGGAGTAGTTGCTTGCAGTGACTATACATTGATAGCATTAGAGAGAGGTCATCATGTCTAAACAAAGTCTTAGAGATTTGATCTATGTGAATGGGAAGGAACAACATAACCTGTACTTTTATTCCTACGGCATTGAATTTTATGAATTTATGTCATGTGTAAGTAACCGACCGGAGAATTTGATTCTCCTTAAACACAAGTTCGAAGATGCCCAGTGGAGTATCCATTCCAGATTAGATTATGTGACATCTCAAGAACTTGATGGATTAGTGGAAGATAGCGTATACGATTATGGAGATTTTTGCTGGGTTGATTTTGATAGGGAAGAAGATCTGGTCAAATTAACCAAACTTCAAATTGCGGAATTATTAACCTTCGCTCATTTTGCCGAGCCCTTACATGAAATACCGAAAGCTAGGTTTGCTTACTACGCGCATGATGATGGATGGTTCAATAAGCTGTATGTATCTGACCTTGAGGATTATAAGACTCTGTTGTCTAGGGTCATCGTGTCCAAATTACATAGATTAACACGTCGGAAAATGGAAGACCTTCCAGATGACATAGCCGCCATGCTTCTGGAATCGACTAAGGAAGGCTTATTCATCGATTTCTCGAAAATCGTTAAAAGCAAAGCGAGTATAAGCGTACCTGTTACTGGCGTTGGGCATTACTTGGATATGGATAAGGTATATGAATTTAGAGATGAAATCACTGAGTACCAGGTTTGGTTAACTTACTCGAACAGTAAATGGAGTTTTGTCAAAGTAAACTGACATGAAGATGAACAGAAGCCAATCGAAGATAAGACCAGAAGCTTAACATAAGAGCAACCGATGCAGAAGGGGGATCCATTTCAAATGATTAAATACAATATTTGTTTTATTCGGCGCGGTGATGAGGTTTTATTGTTGAATCGTAAATCCCCGCCCTGGATGGGGTGCTGGAATGGCGTGGGAGGCAAGCTGGAGGCGAACGAAACCCCACGAGACTCGATGTTACGTGAATTGGAAGAAGAGACACATCTACAAGACTATAGTCTAACCTTTAAAGGCGTAGTGACTTGGTCCGTCAACGGTTCTATTACGGGTGGTATGTATTTATATCTAGCAGAGGTGCCTGAGGATTACATCTACCATACTCCAATCACGACAGCTGAAGGCATATTGGATTGGAAACCCGTTAAATGGATAACGGACGATGCGAATGTTGGAATTGCAGCCAATATACCGGGTTCGCTCGAACTTATCTTGCATGATCCCAGTTGCTATGATCATCGCTGTACATATAAGGACGGTAAGCTCGTCGAACAAACCCCGATTCAGATCAGTGCCTTGATTGAAACGGATGAAGCGATGAGAGAGGCGTTGTTGAAGCCGTATCGGGAAGAGGGAGTTACGATTTAATCTCATTAGAAAAAAATACTCAAACACCACATGACCCGACTTAGATAGGAAATATCTTAGGCCGGGTTTTGCTTTCAGTATGAGGAGCTCTGGAACTCACTGGCAGAGTGAAATAGAATCCTAAAGGTGTTGAACGGATTGAAAAAGGTTGTTACCCCAATAATCATTGTCGTAGAAGTATTAGAATGAAGTAGACGATGAGAACTTTAAGATGATGCTATTACCGTTTAAAGGAGGTGCTGCCTTGTCAGCCATGGACAGTCTTTGTTCCCACTTGCAAATTGCTGCAGCGAATTTCGGCCTGACTGAAGTTATGCCAAAGATCTTAAGCTGCGGAGGAAATATCATCATTCACTTGGCCCCTCATCCGATCGTTGCCCGGGTTGCTGCGTTTACCCCCGAACAAGATCCCCAAATAGGCAAGAAACTTGAACAAGAGCTGCGCGTAGCTTCTCATCTTCACGAGGAGGGAGTTCCAGTGCTGCTGCCTGTGCATTTCTCGCAAGAAGGACCACTTGAGCTGGATGGGCACTGGATGACGTTCTGGGAGTACATTCCTCAAACAGCACTCCCATTCCCTTCACCGAGCGAAGCGGTCAACATAGTGAATACATTAACCCTTGCCATGGAGCAATATACCGGAGAACTCCCTATTCTGGGTGTGTGGGACAGGATCCATCAATCGGTTACGCGATTATCCGCTCATCCGGATGATCGGATACAACGATTAATCCACAAATTTTATGAAATAGATCAACAGATGCGCGCAGAATCCCAGCTGTTGGTTCCCAGCCATGGCGATGCTCATGCCCGCAATTTAATGCCGAGCCCAAGGGGCTGGCTCTGGATGGATTTTGAAGATGTATCCTTGATGCCTCGTTACTGGGATCTGGCTTCATTTGTGGCAAATCTGGCTTTATTTAAAGGGGAGCAGGAGCCAACATTCCGGTTTATGATAAGCCGTCCCGACATTGTGGCAGACCGGGATGCCTTTGGATTTGCACTGTCCGCCCGCATATTAATGTCTACACTTGGCAACGTGGATTACGCCATTGCAGGTCACGGGGATATGGAATTCGCCTGTTCACAATTGGAACTTGCAGGGGAGTTCATCTACCGTGTGGAACATATTTGTAAGGGGCCTTAAGTCAGACGAAACTTGGTTAAGGATTCTGAAATCCAAGGAGATTATCAGCATAGTGGGCAAATTTATTGAAAAGGCGTTAGTCCATATTTTTTGGACTCTTGCTTGCTCCCAGAGACGGTTTAAGATTTGGATCGACATTATTAACAATACTCGCATAAAAACATGCTTTGTTCATAGGAGGGGATAAGGTTGAAGGACACAAGCTTGTATTTTTACAATGAGCTATCGGAAACATATCACCTGATATTTAAGAATTGGCCTGAAACGGTTCAATGGCAGGGGGCTTTCTTCGATAAGTTTATTCGTTCGTTATACGCAGAGGGCCATGAGGGTCCGATCGATCTCCTGGATGCATCATGTGGGATAGGAACACAGGCTTTGGGATTAGCGCAGCATGATTTTACTGTAACGGCAACAGATATTAGCCCCAATTCGGTTGAGAGAGCGAAGAGGGAAGCTGACAAGTTTGGGGTACATGTTCATTTTGGAGTCGCGGATTTCAGGACGCTGGATAAGGATGTTCCTGGTCAATTCGATGTCGTTTTGTCTGCTGACAATGCTGTTCCCCACCTACTGGACGACCAAGAATTAAGCGTGGCTTGCCGGAACTTCTATGAGAAGCTTAGAGACAAGGGGCTACTGATTATATCGATGAGGGACTATGACGAGATTCTGCAGAATCAACAGCGCTCCACGTTGCCCCGAGTTATGGATGAAGGAAAACGTATCGTTTTTCAAGTCTGGGATTGGGCTGAAGCTGGAAATCACTATATAACCAACCAATTTATTATGCAAGAGCTTGATGGGTCATGGAAGACTGAAGTCAACAGCACATCCTATAGAGCTTTATTGAGAACGGAATTAAGTGCAATATTGGAGGAAGCGGGATTCACCGATATCAGATGGCATATGCCTTCGGAATCGGGTTTCTATCAGCCGATCTTGACAGCAAGGAAATTATGAATGAATTCCACCTGGGTAAAATGAGTTCCTTCAATTGCCTTAGTATATGAGGAGGAGTTATGGATGGCAAAATTAACAGGTCACGAACAAGTCGTGGAGTATCTTCACCATCTTGAGCATCCATTAAAGGCTGAAATTGAGGAAGTAAGAAGCTTCATATTAAGCGTCGATGATCAGATAACCGAGCAGATCAAATGGAATGCACCCAGCTTCTGCGTTCAGGGCGAAGACCGAATCACTTTGAATTTACAAGGGAAAGGCTTCTTTCGCATCATTTTTCATTGTGGGCCAAAAGTTCAAACTCATGACATCAAGGGAGCCATGCCTGAGGATACTCTATTGGAATGGGCCTCTAATGATCGGGCAATCGTGAAGATTTATAATTTAAACGATCTGGAGGAGAAGAAAGAACAATTAAAAGAAGTCATCGTTAGATGGATTGAAGTGACGAGTAAGGGGTAATCAGGGAGTATTGTGGTTGTTGTTCAGCTCTACAAGCAGGCGATTAAGTGAAGGGGTGAATCAGTTGAACAAAGTGATAGATTATTATAATGCCTTCGATGAATGGGGGCGCTTGGATAGGGAGCCCATTGAATTTGTCGTCAATTTGCATCATATCTTGAGTATGCTGCCTGAGAAAGGTCATGTGTTGGATAACGGTGCGGGACCTGGGAAGTATTCGATAGAATTAGCGAAGAACGGTTACGATGTGACCTTAACAGACCTTACGCCAAGATTAGTCGAGATTGCGGCTGCTAAAGCCGAAGAATTCAAGTTAACAGGCCAGTTCAAGGGGTTTCACCGTGCCAATGCCAACGATCTTAGCCTATTTCAAGATGAGGTGTTTGACGGTGCACTTATGATGGGACCGTTATACCATTTGCAGACTGAGCAGGATCGGTCTACGGCTGTCCAGGAATTGTATCGCGTTACTCAAACGGGAGGCTACGTCTTTGTGGCATTCATGACCCGGATTCGGCATCTGATGACATCATTATCATTTCCGGAACAATGGAAACCGAATGATAATATCAGCAGCATTAAGGAATTTGTTAGGACCGGGATATTCAATCATAACGATGAAGGAAGATTTACCGGTGCGTATTATTATAACTTGGAGGACGTTAAGCCGTTCATGGAATCGCATGGCTTCGAGACGATCAAATTGATAGGTTCGTCAAGTATAGCAGGCTCCTTCAAGGCAGAGCAGTTCGATTATTGGCGGTCCCGTGGGGAAGAGGAATTCCAAGAAGTCATGAACCTGATCTACCGGGAAGCGGAGAACCCAAGCATTCTGGGAGTCTCATCTCATTTATTGTATATTGGGCAGAAACGATAAGGGGTATGAAAAAATTAATTAGAAGAATGGTTGCAATATTGGTACTGGTTCTCATCATTTTAGCAGTTACCTGCCCCAATGAGGCCGATTACAACAGATGGTTGTCGAAGGAATATGGAATTACGTGCGTAAACACAGGGATAGAAAATAAATGTAGTAAATCCGGGAAGGAAATCCGGTTTAAGTCAGGGCATATAAAACATGCTGCTATTTATATGGGAGTCGAACAAATATATACGGAAGATAACAAGGATTATCAATTACGAGCGGTTGGTATTCTGAATACTTTTTTTAAATACTAGACTCCACAAAAATAATAAAAATTGCAGGGAAACAGGGGATAAGGACATACCATGAACAACATGATCGTTCACGAAGTTTCCGACCTGGGTGCAGTAGACATCACCGAGCTCCTGACTGAAAGCAAGGAAGAAGGATTTAGGAATATCCATAGGCTAGTGAATGAATATAAAGAGGGCATCAATACGTTTCAGCATGAAGATGAAGCCTTGTTTGAATGTCGAGTTGGTCATAGAGTCATTGGCATTTGCGGGTTAAATCGTGATCCGTATTCTGACGGAAGCATCGGCAGGATCCGCAGACTGTATGTGTTAAAGGAATTTCGGCGTCATGGAGCCGGGAGAAAGTTGGTTGATGCGGTAATTCATATGGCGAGCAGCCATTATACTAAACTCGTCTTGAAAACGGACAATCCCAAGGCAGCTGAATTTTATAAGAATTTAGGTTTTAAGGAAAATGCGGATGATGAACTAGTCACGCATGAACTTGAGTTATGATGTAATCACTAATGTCCCGCCTCGATCTGATAGAGAGCTTTCAACGGTTAAGAAAGGCTACCCTAAAGGCAGCCTTCCTTACCCCTCGTAGGCTTGCTGTAACACATGCATGTCAATTTTTGATTTCGTCTGGAGTAAAGCTTTCATGACTCGTTCCGATTTTGCCGGATCGGGGTCGGTTATCATTTCGCTTAAGTTAGCCGGGACGATCTGCCACGATACACCGAACTTGTCTTTCAGCCAACCGCATACTTGGGCTTTCTCGTCACCGTCCTCAGACAGCTTCTCCCAATAATAGTTCAATTCTTCTTGAGTTTCGCAATGCACAATAAATGAAATGGCTTCGTTGAAGGTAAAATGCGGACCGCCATTTAAGGCGACAAAATGTTGGCCTTCCAGCTGAAATTCCACAGTCATGATCGCACCTTCGGCAAACTCATGATTGTCATTCTTCTCTGCACCGTAACGCGTGATACGCTCGATCTGCGAATTTTTAAAAATAGAGATGTAATGCTGGGCTGCTTCCTCGACTTGGTGATCAAACCACAAGTTTGGCGAAATCTTCTGGACCCTATTCTTCATAATTTCAAGCGATTTATTCCTGCCACTTTTGGGTTCGCATAACAATGCAGTTAGAAAATTGTGCGATGGTTGCAGGATAACGGATGTCTTATGTGAAATCCATTAGGTATAGACGATGGAAGAAAACAATAGGCGACTGGGGTGACTAGTGATGATTGAGGTGCTATTGCGAGATGTGTTCGAAGACGATCTTGCCATATTTTTTGAGCAACAACAAGACCCTGAGGCAAACTACATGGCGGCTTATACAGTGAAAGATCCTTCGGATAAGGCAGCTTTTGATGCGCATTGGGCCAAAATCTTAGGCGATGAGACCATCATCAAGAAAACCGTTTTATATGAGGGACAAGTAGCCGGGCAGATTTTATTATTCGAACATATGGGTCAGCCCGAAGTCAGCTACTGGATAGGGCGCGAATATTGTGGGAAAGGCATAGCGACGAGAGCCCTTTCGTTATTTATCAGAGATATCAAAACCCGTCCATTGTATGCACGCGCAGTTAAAGATCATATCGCCTCGATTCGGATCCTGGGAAAAAACGGCTTCATCATCTGGGGGGAAGATAAGGGCTATGCCCATGCTCGTGGTGAAGAAGTGGAAGAATATATTATGAAGCTATCTTTTTAGAATAACGGAGGTTAAAACATTGAGTGGAGGCCATTTCATAATTACGGGAACCTCGAGAGGAATCGGGGAGCAGTTGGCCCACATGCTTCTAGAGAAGGGCCATGTCGTGCATGGGGTCGCGAGAGGAACGTCCGAGAGATTGAGCAGCTATCTAAAATACAATCACCATGTATATAATCTGAGCGATACGTTGGGTCTGGAGGAGCTTGTGGATAGAGTGTTTGACGAGATTGATGCCGATCATGCGGATATGATCTGCCTTATCAATAATGCGTCCATGCTTGAACCACTGAAGGCCATTGAACTATGCGATGCGATAGATATTCATATGAATGTGCAAATCGGTCTGATTGCGCCGATGATCTTAACTTCCTGCTTCATCAAGAAAACGGAGGGGCTCTCCATTCGAAAGAAAATCATCAACATCTCTTCTGGCTCCGGAACATATCCAGCACCTACGATGAGCGTATACTGCACGGCGAAGGCTGGGATCAATATGTTTACACAGAGTGTTGGGACCGAGCAAAGGAACCGGCAGAACCCGGTGGAGATCATTGCGGTCAATCCTGGAATGGTGGACACGGATATGCAAAGAATGGCCAGAGGGAAAAATGAGCAGGAGTTTGAAATGGCCAAAGCCTTCGCCAATGCGCATGAGTCTGGACAGCTGCTATCTACGGAGGAAATCGGGGCGCATCTGCTACATATTATTGAGAAGAATTTTGAACCTGGAAGCATTGTGAATTATAACGAAATCTAAGGGGCCTTGTCTTGTGAAAATTGAAGTATATCTTATCTATCGGGGGCTGTTGTCATGATGATGCCAACACATATGTCGCTGTAGGCGGCGTGGTTGAGAATGAACGCGGTGAAATATTGTTGGTGAAGGACCGTAACGGGTGGGTTTTTCCAGGTGGGCAGATGGAAGCCGGAGTTTGAAATTAAGCTGAGACGGAATATATAAGGGCTGCGTAATGGTCTATCATGTATCGAAAGGAATATTCGCATGGAAGAAGTTATTGTAACACCATACAATCCGGACTGGAAAGACGAGTTCGAACGGGAAAAAGCTAAAATTGAGTCAGCACTGAAGGGACTTGATGTCCATATCGAACATATCGGGAGCACGTCGGTGATGGGTTTAGGATCGAAACCGACCATCGATATGATGGCTGGTATTTTGAGTTTAACGCTAGTAAATGAACAATATATAGAGAATCTGGCCAGAATCGGGTATGAATATGTGTTTAAACCGGAGTTTCCGGAGCGACTCTTCTTTCGTAGAGGGCAATGGCGGGCGGGGACCCATCATCTTCATGTTTACAAGTATCAAGGCCAACAGTGGAACGACCAGATTTTATTCAGGGAGTATTTAATGAACCATCCGGATACAAGGGATCAGTATTATACCTTAAAAAAAGTTCTTGAGAGTCAATATAAACATGACCGCGTGGCCTATACCAACGGCAAGGCTGATTTCATTCGTGAAGTGATCCATAAGGCAAGGCTTGATACGGACGGAGTTAGTTAGGAATCTTGATGCTTGAAGGAAGGAGTAAAGATGATGTCCGAATATTACTGGGATTCTAAAATCGAATATTTGAGAAATACCAGATGGTTATATTACAACGATGACTACCTGGAGTTTCTAGTGAAGAACGTCTGGAAATTGAATGCCCCCGTTAACATTGTGGATTATGGTTGTGGCTATGGGTATCTTGGAGTGAAGCTTCTCCCGCTATTACCCGAAGGGTCAACCTATACAGGTATAGACAAAGGTGAAGATTTGATCAAGGAAGCAAGAGAAGTGTTTGATAAGCTGCCCTATTCCGCTGAATTCATCCAAGGAGATATTGAGGACATGTTTGTGCATCGTCAGTATGACGTTGCGATCTGCCATGCATTTTTATTACATATGGCAAACCCTCGGATGATTCTTCAAAAAATGATCGATAGTGTACTGGACGGTGGCCGAGTCATTTGTTTTGAGCCCCATTGGATTGCTAATACGGCAAATTATGGATTTGATGAAATCCAGCATTCTGAAGTTGTCCCTCTAGGCATATTACAGAAATTGTACGAAGAGAGCGCCAAAGATAGCGGAAAAGACGGAAACATCGGCATGAAGCTGCCGATATTCCTAAGTCAGCTGGGATTACGGAATGTGGAGTGCCGAGTCAGTGACAAAGTGAATTTTTTGGACCAGAATATGGACGCTGCAGAGAAAGATCGGCTTTTTCAGTCCTTGAAGGAAGAAGGCATTGGGCAGGAACTCGAGGATTCGGTTAAGGTAGTGGAGCAGTTGGTACAGAGAGGTTTATCAGTGGAAGAAGCACAAGCCCAATATGCCGCCGAACTTAAGCTGTTTCAGGTGTTTGATAGCGATTCGTGGTTAACTTACGCGCCGAATATGAAGATTTCTTTTGGCACGGTTAGTCGAGAATAAACGACCTAAGGAGCCCTATGAAAATTGGATTGGTAAGACATTTTAAAGTTATACATGAACTCGATAGAAAATGGATGACGTCCAATCAGTTTAATGCTTGGGTGGAAGCTTACAATAACGCCGAAATTGAACAATCGGACCTGGACTATGGTTTTTCGGAGTGGAACGTATGTATATCCAGTGATTTATCCCGAGCCATTCAGACGGCAGAAACGATATATACAGGCCCTATCATCGCAACGAATCGGTTAAGAGAGATTGAGGTCCAATCGATTCATCCTTTGGGAAATCTAAAGCTTCATTACCATATGTGGTTGCTGATGGGGCGTTTGGCTTGGTATTTGTCTCACGGCTCACAAGCGGAGCGGAGAAGCGAGACACTGGAGCGAGCTGGGCATATCATCGATTGGATCGAAGAACGTTACCATAATCGCAACGTATTAGTGGTTAGTCATGGTGCATTCATGAAAGTGCTGACTCAGGAATTGTCCAAAAGAGGTTACCGAGGAAAGGGATTTGTACAACCCAGGAATGGTGCCATGTATATTTTTGAAAAATAAGCGGGTAAATCAAAGAGAGCCTTGGGTTCTCTTTTTCTGTTGAAGTGTACTGCAGCCCATCCAGGTTGAATTATGATGCCGGATACGGTACCATCATTGCACTAGTAAATGTTGTAATCGGCCAGTAAAGGAGTCGTATCTGCAATGACCAAGGTACTTGTAGTGGATGATGAGATTAGTATCTCAAGCGCAGTCGCTTATGCGCTGCGAAGAGAAGGACATACGGTGGAGACGGCAGGGGATGGGCAGGAAGCGCTGGAGCGTGTGGAATCGTTTGATCCTGACGTGATGGTGCTCGATGTTATGATGCCGAAGCTTAGCGGGTACGATGTTTGTCGCAAGCTCGAGGATCGGCAGCGTCCTGCCATTCTGCTCTTGACGGTGAAGGACGATATTGTGGATAAAGTGCTCGGGCTGGAGCTTGGTGCGGATGATTATATGACAAAGCCCTTTGACATGCGGGAGATCATCGCCAGGGTAAAGGCATTGTCCCGAAGAAGCCGCACCCCTGAGACAGTTGGGCAGCAAGCCCCGGAACAGCATGTCATCCGAATATCCGGGCTTACCATTAACCTGTTGAATCGCACCATTCATGCTGAAGGCAAACCTCTTGAGCTCACACCGAAGGAGTTTGACCTTATGGCTCTCCTGGCTCGGAATCCGGAACGGGTATATTCGCGCGAGGCCTTGCTTGAACAGGTATGGGATATGGATTTTGCCGGCGGCACGCGTACGGTGGATATTCACGTCCAGAGATTGCGCAAGAAGCTGGGAAACCAGCACGAAGTGATCCAAACCGTTTATGGCATTGGGTATAAAAGCACGGAGATTCCATCATGAGCAAAAGAAAGGTCCGTTTCGGCTTAAAGTGGAAAGTCGCACTTCTTCTCGCCTTGCTGTTGATCGCCGTTGTTGTTGTTCTTAGCACATTGGTTCTTGCTGGGATACGGGAGGATCAGCGGGTGCGCCTGGAGCAATCCTTCGCCCATGAAGCCGAAGCGGCCAATCTCAGGGTTCATCAGGAATTTTTGACGAATCCTCAAACCCAGCCGGATGATTTTATGGAAAATGTCGGTCAACGGCTAGCGGTTGATCTTGGAACCCAGAGCGGCATGCCGGTGACCCTGTATAAGCTGGATGGTACATTCACAGGGACTTCCCTTCCGTTTCAGCCGAAAATGGATGTACAAGACGCACTTGCACACACAGCGCAAGGGCGTTCCGCCTACATTACCGAGGGGGACCAGCTGCTTTATCTCGCTCCGCTTCGGAATATGGATAAACCGATCGGAACGATTCAATTCCACGCATCGCTAGCTGAGCAGCATGCTTTCTATGATCGGATCCAGAACCTGTTTATCGTGACGGGTCTTGCCGTATTGGCCGCGGGCTTCTTAATCGGTTTTCTATACGTCTGGCGGCAGGTTCATGTCATCAGCAGATTGAACCAGGCTGCGCAGAAGATTGGCGAAGGAGTCTATCTTAGCGAGCCGACGGTTAAGCGAAATGATGAGCTCGGTGAGCTGGCGCAAGGCATATATGAGATGAGCGGGCGAATTTCCTCCTCGGTGAGCCAGCTCACGGAGGAGAAGCTGAAGCTGCTGGATGCCATCGAACGGCTGCAGGAGCTGGAACAGCAGCAGAAGCAGTTTATCGGGAATATCAGCCATGAATTGAAAACGCCGCTGACTTCCATACTGGCCTATGCGGATTTGCTTGAAATGTATCGCGATGATCCAGCCCTGCTTGAGGAAGCCAGGGGACAGATCAGCAAGGAAGCACAGCGTCTATATCGATTGGTGGAGAAGGCGCTTCAGTTATCGTCCATGGATATTTACGAATTCGAAACCCATGCGGAGCACGTAGAGCTTCTGCCGATTCTGCAAGAGGCGGCAGCCCGACTGGAAGCTAAGGCAGAGCAAACTAACATTGCGATTCAGCCCTCCCTAACGGATGGTAAGGTATGGGCCGATCCGGAGAATCTGATGCACATGGTTCTGAATCTGTTGGATAACGGAATTAAATACAATCGGCCCGGAGGAACTGTCACGCTCTCGAACGAAGTGAAGCAGGATGAGCATGGCCATGATCGGATGATCATCAAGGTAAGTGATACCGGAATCGGAATCCCGGATGATGCAAGGGAACGGATCTTCGATCCGTTTTATACGGTGAGCAGCGACCGCTCCAGGGTTCACGGAGGGACAGGGCTGGGGCTAGCCCTGGTACGCAATCTGGCTGAGAAGCAGAATGGGTCCGTTCAGCTTGTGGAATCCGGTCCCAGTGGTTCTACGTTTGTGATTGTCTTGCCGATGAATCGGCCACAATCGTCAGAGGTTATTTCGACAGAAGAAAGTTCAGACTTTGAATAGGTCGGGGCTTTTTTTTAAAGGGTATATCTTTGTTTACAAGTTCGTTACAAGCTCGATATCGTATCGAAATATTCGCATTCTATACTGAGTTCAACAGGGAAAGAGGCGGCATGTTATGACACATTAGTTGCAGCTGCCGAAGCTCCTTGGGGGATATGCATAGGAGGAAACCTGTTATGAAACATAGATTTGGGAAGCATGGGGTCAAGTTGCTGTCTGTCATTGCTGTGGCTGCAGCCCTTGCGGCCTGCCAGTCCCAGGATCGGTTGACGATCGTGGAACCGGGGAACAGTCAATCCAGCCAGCCGCCTGTATCGAATGCCGGAGGTAAAGCACCGGGAGAGCGAAAGCTCACGGTCGTTGACGGGGCAAGCGGGAAGGCCGGTCGGGAAGTGATCGTGAATCAGACGCACCGGATTGCCTCGTCCAACATAGAGACGTGGATATCGGAGAACGAGGTCAGGGTCACTACCACCAAAATGGTCAAGGAAGCAACTGCAACGGAAGAACCGAAATATGCGTACGCCACCGAAGAGGTGAACGTAAGCACAGGCGAGCGGCGTGAGCTCACGAATGATGAAGCGGCGCATCCAGGCCAACATCTAGTCAAGGAAGAGGTCTCGCCGGACGGTAAACATAGCTTCATACAGAAATGGAGGGATAAGTACACGGCAGACAATTTTATGAAGGATCTAAGTACCGGCAAGAGCATACCGGTAAAGGGTGACAACTACATGGAGATTGGCGGTTGGCTCGATGCGGACACCTATGTTCTTGCGGCAGGCTCCATGAGCGGCAAGGGGGAGATTCGTCTCATTTCCACGAACGGTACTTACACCATCACCGCCATTGAGGATGAGGACGTTGAAATTTACAACCAATTCGGAGCGAGTAAAGGCCGGATTTATTATACCGATGTGAACCAGGTGCTTAAGGTGGTTGAACCGGGGCAGTCGAAGCCGGTACATCTCATTGAAAATGTATGGAGCTTTACCATCTCGCCGGATGGAGAGTACATTGCCGTCTCCACAGCAACCAACGCAGAAGGGAACTCAAGCAGCAATTTACTGATCTATGACGCAGCCGGCAGCTTGCAAGGATCACTTATCGGAAAAGGCAATCTGATTTCTTACCCGTCCTGGTCGCCGGATTCTGCCAGATTAGCCTTCGATGTGTATTCGGAGAATGAAAGCGGGATGAACGGCGTGTATGTGTTTGATACGGCTTCCGGGAAAGTAAGCTGGATGGCGCCCTATTATTCAGCGGTGCATCCTGCGGCCCATCCGGTCTATCCTCTGACTTGGAGTCCAACTGGAAAAAGATTGGGAATTACGATTGATGATAAAGAAGCTTTAATTGCGACGCATGTCATTGATTTTAAATAAAGATATCATGCTTCATACTATTACTCATCGACTTGGAAAGTTGGTGAGACAACGAGAGGAATGGATGAAATGAAACAGTTAAAAAAATCAATCGCGGCGGTTGCCGTGCTGGGAATGACGTTAACGGGAGCTGCAGGCGTCTATGCGGGAGCAAATCTGGAGAAAATCTCGGCTTACCTGAATCACAGCATCGGTATCAAAGTGGACGGTACCGTATATAACACGGGCAAAAAATTGACACCGATCACATATCAAAACACAACGTACTTGCCGGTTCGCGCGATTGCTGATGTACTGAATGTACCCGTGCAATACGATGCGAAGAATCATCAGGTGCTGATCGGAAGTAATCCTGGAAACGGTCAGACGATCGAGTTAACTACAGTGAAATATAACGATGCTCAATTAAAAGAAATCAAAAATGCATTCTCTAAATTTGATGGTTTCGAAGCACCGTATGCTCCAAGTCAGATGGTAAAAGGCGATGTGTATCAAAAGACGGGTGCTTCGGGAGATGGCGTCAACATGGTCTTCAAACATATGACGGTATACATTTCCCCAAGAGACTACGCTCACGGATATGACAGCAAACCGGTTACATTGTCCAATGGGGTTAAAGCGAAATGGTATACACCGGATGATACGGACATGCTGGGATTTCAGATCAATGACCGCTTCGTGACGATCAGCTCTCCGGATCATTCCTTAAGCAAAGCACAGCTGGAGAAGGTTGCCGTAAGTGTTGCCCTTTTGAAATAAATATAGAGACAAAAGATCATAGAGATATGGTTTAGATATGAAAAAGGTGAATAGAGGTTCTTACGAGGAAGCTTGCAGGGGGAAGGAATACCTGCAAGCTTTTTTCATTACAAAAGGCTATTCGAGAAAAGATATTTCCTGGGCAATCTAATCTGGCAATCGATGGGATCTTGTGAAATGAATGGAGAGTTCCTGAGCTGTAAATATATGGGTATAGAGGCTGATAATGTGTATCGAAATTCGTAAATAAAATAGACTCATTTCGTGAATAGTGTTGCTTCAGTGGCAGAATAGTTTTTGTTTACATTGATTTTATAGCAAGTTTACGCATAATAGAAACTAAGGGAGATGATTCCACTTTGATTGAAAAGAATATTAGCACTACAGTTGCAGGAGATTTAATTGTTACTCGTCTGATAGGGAAGATAAACACTGATGACGTTATTGAATGGTTTAATGGTTTTGAAAAGTCATGTCAGCAGTTTATTGGTGAGGGTCTGAAATACAAATTATTGGTAGATAGAAAAGGATATACCCCAAACCACTTCTCCGTTCAAAAAGCATGGAAAGATAAGTTCTTCAATGAAACCATTCTGAATCACAGCAAGGCAATTGCGTTTCTTCTTGAAGAAGGGGAGATCATGAATTACTTACAGCAATCCAACACAAAAGAATCCGTTAAATTTTTTGATAATTATGAACAAGCATTCAATTGGTTAAACAACTATCCAAGCTAAGAACTTTACTGAACCAGTTGCTCTCAACAACTGGTTTTCTTATGCCCGCAGCTTTACTGTTGTTGTGAAATTGGCTTACTTGCAAGCTTCTTGTTTGCAACAATATTAATGAAAAGAGCTAAAAAAAGAAGCAGCATGATCGCTACTCCTTCCCAAATCTATTAATTACGCTGCAATAATAGGTATCCGCTAATGTTGGATGTTCTTTGGCGGAATACGATTTTGAAACCTACATCATGATCCAGTAAGCAGGCTAAGGCGGTTCTTAACAGTGTATTCGGCGTCAAATCAGCTCGGCAGGGAGAAGCATCGCCAATGACACGGGCAGCAACGATTCTACGCGCGGAGCCCGTAACAAGAGGGTTTCTTGACCAGCTGATTAATACTAAATCTGGTTGAGGAACAGCACGGACACGACCCATTCGATTCACCTCTTTTATTATAGTAGAGTCAGTATATTAAATGATAAGCTGATGAGAAGTGTGCAAAGCAAAAGGCGGAGTTTTACAAAATCATGGTTGCTACCCAACTGATGAAAGGAGATATGTAATGTGAATCCTATGAAAATGAAGGGCTTCTCCTATCGTTGTCAGACTATCGTTGGTTATTCGTTTGAAGATGACAAAGCTCAGGTTGAGATTGACTACGAGGGGATTCTCGCTTAGGATCTGCCCAACGGTATGAAGACAGGCGATAGATTCAAATGAAGGGAAAATCCGTATTTGCGTTTAGAGATGAAAAGGTAGCAGTGATAGAGGATTATAGTTGAATAGGCTGGATGTATTTTGGAAGAGTTTATCTAAAGTCATTTAATCCCGGAAATATGGTTTCTCCATATGGTATTATTTGGTTTAGTGTATGCTCGCTAGGGAGGACAGTGATATGGACATAGAATTAATGCCGGTCAATCGGAAGAACTGGGAAGAAGCATTGGCATTGCAGGTTTTGGACCAACAGCAGGGGTTTGTGCCAGCGGTAGCTGTATCTCTTGCCAAGATCTACATCAAACCGGATGGTGATGAAGTCGAATACATTCCCTTTGCGATATATGACGGGAACCGAATGGTTGGATTTATTATGCATGCTTATGAAGTGAATACAGCCGATGGTTATTGGATTAACGGCTTTTTAATAGATGCAAGTGAACAGGGCAAAGGATATGGCAGAGCAGCTTTACTCCAGATGATTACATGGATCCAAGGCCAATTTCCGCAATGTAAAGAAATACGCCTGACCGTACATAAGGATAACCAGATAGCGAAAACTTTGTACAGCAATCTAGGTTTTGTGGAAACGGGAATCTGGTTTGGCGATGAGGAAGTTATGAAGCTGAATGTTCAATTAAACCTACAAGTAAAGAGAAAGGGGAGTGACCAATTGTCACAGATTAACATCAATCAAAGCAGTCCTGAAGAAGCGCATTCGGTACGGACGAACCTGATCAAATTTAATGCACAGCATATCGCAGAAGATTTACAGCAGAATTATGAGGAGATCAACTTACATATAAAAGATGAGAATGGTGATATCGTAGGCGGGATCAATAGCGTGTTTTGCTGGAATTGGATTGAGGTCGATATTCTGTGGGTGGATGACCGATTCCGGGGGCGGGGTTACGGCTCAAGATTACTACAGGAGATCGAAAGGATTGCAAAAGAAAAGCAATGTACCTTCATCAAGCTTAATACCTTCAGCTTTCAAGCGCCGGAATTCTACCGAAAACATGGATTTCAAGAGATTGCACGTATCGACGATGCCCCGAGGGGTCATCAGCATTATTACTTACTGAAAAGATTGGTCATGGAAAGTTAAGTCTTAGTCGAGGAAGGGAGCTATAGATAATGGGAGAGGCGCAGCAGCATATCCATCCGGTATATTCATTAGTTAAAGCAGAGCCTATCCTATATTCCAGGTATTTTGCAACATATCGGAAGAATGTTTGGTTCAGACCGAGTTGGAAGCATGTGCAGCAGATGATGGCGGATGCGGACGACTGCTACTGGATCATGTCTGGCGGTATAAGAATAGCAGGAATATCAATATCGGAGAATACGCTGGGATCCCTGTTTGCTATTCCTCCCTTTGGTTTTTCGCAACCGATTGCAGCTTATTTGAAGAAATATATCTTGGAGAATATAACTGGAATCACTAGAATACATGCGTACAACGTTCTACCTGAACATATGGCAGCATTCGCGGCAGAAGGCTTTAAACCCGAGCAAGCAAGAAAATGCATGATTCGACCCACAGTGGATACACACAGCCCATTCCTTGTCGATCAATTTAGGTGTGAACAACCAGAACCAGGTGAATTGGTGCAAATAACCCGACTGATGATGGATGCCTATCATAATAGTATCGATGACCGTGATGGTGAGGCTTTTACCCAGGATATACTTTATTATTTTGAGAATAATTCAATTGATATTCTATTAGATGCTTCTTCAACTATAGTCGATCAACAATCCAATGAAATCGTGGGTGTATGTTTCGTATCCCTTTGGGAGGACCTACCGTTAATTTATGAAATTGCTGTTGCTCATGCCTATAGGGGGAAGGGATTGGCCGAGTATATGTTACGAAAAGCCGAACGCAAATTAGACCGCTATTATGACGTCCTACGATTGTTTGTAACTACGGGGAATAGAGCTGAGCTTTTATATACGAAGCTGGGGTTCTTACCAGGAGATGAACTGACGAGCATGATCTATACCAACGAATAAAACCAACAACCATCGAAGGAGCTTAACATGATTAGACTGCAACCAGTTGATAAGGATAATTGGACCGAATGCATTAAACTGAAAGCCAGGCCGGAGCAAGAAGGATTTATTGCCTCCAATCTGTATTCGATTGCCCAGTTTCAATTTCTTGAACATTTTGAAGCGATGGCCATTTATGATGAGCAGACGATGGTCGGATTCGCGTTGTATGGCTTGGACTCCGATGACGGGAACTACTGGATTTACCGTTTGATGATCGACGGGAATTTTCAAGGGAAAGGTTACGGTAAAGCGGCTTTGCGATACATAGTTGAAGAAATCCGTAACAAACCTGACCGGACGGATGTCCTTATGATAAGTTTTGATCCGAAGAACGAACGGGCCAGGCAGCTTTACGTCAAAGCGGGTTTTGAGGAAATCGGCGTCATGCCGTGGTCGGAGGGTGAATCGGTAGCGAAGCTTATGCTGTAAACCCTTGGCCTATACGTATGTGGAGAGGATTATGCTGATATGAAAATCATAGTGACTGGCGGCGCCATCATCCGGGATCATCAAGGGCGAATATTGCTCCAGCGACGCTCAGACTATGGCAACTGGGGGCTTCCCGGTGGCGGTATGGAGGCCGGCGAATCCGTGGAAGAGACGATGAGACGGGAAGTGCTCGAAGAAACGGGGCTGGTCGTCCGCGATAGTGAACTTCATGCGGTCTATAGCGGACCCAGAATGCAGTATCGATATCCGGACGGAAATGAAGTCGTGTTTGTGATGTTTATTTTTAACGCCATGGTGGATTTGGAAGGGGAGACAGAGGAACAAGGCAGGGTACTTATTCATCACGATGTGAACAACGAGTCGTTGCAGTTGGAATTCAAGGCATTGCATGAGATTGAATTAGAGGATATTAGCTCCGTTCAAAGACCGGTATTTGAGGATCTGCAAAGCGGGTTGGAGGGCACTCTAAGAACTTGATATGTCTTGTGCCACGATAAAAGGGAGTGCCTACTGCTTGTAACAGTTGTGCACTCCCTTTGTCAGTCTAACTAGAAATTGGTTTCATTCCCTAATAATTTGGTGAAGTCCTGGAATGTATCAGCGTAATAATACATAACTTCAATGTTATTATTGTCATCGGTGGCTTTTTGGCCCTTACTTCGGATAATGGGAATGAACTCCGCATAGGATGCGCCATTCATGGCTATTCGAACAGGCTGCTTAGGGTTGCTCAATTGTTCGTAAGTATAAAAGGATGGCTCCCCGTTCACGTTGATTTGCAAGTCGATTTTCTCTGAAGCCTTCACGGCCAAATAGAATTCCGGTATGGAATCGGGATTCACCAAAGCAAAGTCAGAAACCGGACTTTCTCCGTGCCCTGATGGGGAACCCGCATAGATAAAGTTTCTTGTGCCATTCGGGATGAGATCATCTGCTGATGGTTCCTGGACATAGTCGTTGCCATCATAATAGTCGTAAATACGATGCAGGACGACTGCGGTTTCGGCTAATGTTACCTTTTGGTTCGGGCGAAAATACCCTTTCGCGTCGGGTTTCATGATGCCCGCCTCGGCAAAGCCGAGCAGTGCATAAGCTTTGACGTAATCCAGATCGGAGGCTAAGGAAGGCCCCCATTTTTTGTCTTGCATCAATCCGATTTCGGGTGCCAACGGCTGATAGGCATACTTCCATTTTTCATATTGGCTGTAGGAATTGAAATACCTTTTGGGAAGATCTTTGATATCCCGCAGTCTCGCAATATACTCACCGTCCGATAACTCCAGGGAATATCCAATATCATCGAACAGCGCATTCAGCGTAATTAACAAGTCCCAGCGTGTTAGCACTTTCTCCGGTATAAACTTGAAGGTTTCGTCATGATAATTGATTTTGTCGGCGGCCGCAATTAATCCGCTCGGCGCCGACGGTATGCTGCCGTAAACATCCTTGAATATCTGGTAAGATGAATGCTCACTAGGTACGCCGGGTATTTTGATGTTCTTATCGCTTTCGACCCGTAAATCGGTAAACAACCGATGAACCATGAGGGTAAGATCAGATTTGGTCACCATCTTGCCTAAGGTATTTGTTCGATTCTCCATGTTCTTAAAGACCCCATGGGATCTCAGGAAATCAACGGATTCATTGGCCCAGGCATATTTGGATGGACTGGATTCCGCCGCGCTTGCCATGGTTGTCATGCACAACGATAGAATAAGAGTTAAAGATAATAATCGACTCCACCTTCTTAGAAACATTTGAATCCCCCTGTATTTAGTTATGTATTGGATTTATATCCCATCATTGTAGACGACAAATTATGACAAAAGCAATTGTTTTTTCTGAATGCTATCGGGGACTTTGAAAGATAAAGGTATGATTTTGATGGAATTTTTTTGAATGTAACCGTTGACATTACGGAACAAAATGGTAATATTTTAATTCATTAGATATACCGGTTGATTTCAGTACCTATCGGCTTGTACCAGATCATATTACAACAGGTTTCTGCTATCTTGGATGGTGAATGCAATGCAGCCTATCACGGAGGAGGAAACATATGGGAATCGCTTGGTATGACATGGTCGCACGCAGGAATGGCGGCTACAAAGGAAGAGCGGTGTGTACCGTAGTCGGGAGATCGGCGGAAGAGGTGTTTGAGGAGCGGTTAGTGGAGATGCTGCCGCAGTTTCATTCGGTGCTGGATGCAGGCTGCGGGCATGGCGAGTTCACGCTCCGGATGTCCAGGCATGCTGAGAACATCATTGGATTTGACAACTCCGCGGAGATGATCCGAATCTCCCAATCCTTACTCGAGAGCAGCGGAACCCGGAATGTGGAATTTGTGTATGCCACAACGAAGACCGAGATGCCCTTTCAAGATGGTCAGTTTGACCTCATCTATGACCGCAGGGGGCCCACCTCGATCCTGGAACATCCCAGGATATTAGCTTCAGGTGGCACCATCATCGGGATCCATACGGATGTGACTGACGTTCGAAGGCGATTGTCGGAGAATGGCTACATGAATGTCGAGATTGAGGAGTATAATGAAGCGATTACTTACTTCCCGAATGCCCACGAATTTGCATTAAATCTGTCGGATACGCCAGGGAATCCTGATTTCACCTTGCCGGAGATGAAGGGAGAGCTGGACGCCAAGATACGAGAGAATCAGATCGACGGACAGCTTGGGGTTCGTGAACATAAATACATCTGGAAAGCGATGAAGGCGTGACATCAAATCGTTTATCATACCCAAAAAGGAGTGTTGCGATATGGATCATGAGTTCAACCGGAAGTGGCTGGAGGAAAAATTTGAAAACATCCGCAGCCGTACCTTAAAAGTGCTGGTGCAGTTAAACGATGAGCAAGTCAATTGGAGGCCAAACCATTCCAGTCTGAGCATATCGACGTTGATCAGGCACATCGAAGGCAACATTCAAGAGCGGGTCATGAAGGGGATTCTGCATCAAGATGTTACACGGAACCGGGAGGAAGAGTTGACGCAGGTTTTTGTCAGCCGGGATGATCTGATTCAGATCGTGAAGAATCGGTTTCAGTTCTTGATCGATACGGTTAAATCCATGCCTGGCGAGGACTTTGAACAGGTTCAATCGGTACGCGGTAAAGACCGCAGCAACCTCGACATACTGCATCAATGCGCCACGCATTACTCGGAGCATATGGGTCAGATTTTTTACATCGCGAAGCAGTGTTTGGCGGTTCAATATAAATCCACATCGATCTAATAAAGTAAGTCCCCCTTAGATGGCACTTTCAGCGATCAAGGGGGACTTTATATATTACGGTTGACCTGGAGAAGGGACTTGGTGAGTTTCTTTTTTCTGCATAATGCTTGTCAGCGGCTCGGGCTCCTGATATGTGATCGATTCGTTGACTCCGACATCCAGCTGCCCGTTATTGAACTGGACACCTATAAGATGCGTGCCGGATGGCGATGAAATACCCAGTGCGCGTCCGCTGGTGGAGGTTCCGTTCAGGCCCTGATTGTTGCCCGGCGTGAAGACGGCCAGCAGTTGAGAAGGAGAGAGCTCATCTCCGGAGGCGACGTTATAGTTGGCAAGGAACTGCTCCATACTCAGGTCATAACAGCAGGGTTGCTTCTTGATCCAGATCACCTTGGTTTCATTCGGGCGGATGATGGTATCGGTGCTGTAGCGATCCTTCGTAATGGTCCAGCGATTGGACTTGGATTTGTCGAATGGGAGGGCAGGATCGTAATAGTAGTAGATTTGATATCCTTCCAGATCAATCTCCCGGTCATTCGGGTTGTAGATCTCCACATAATTGTAATTCCCTTGCTCGTTCGAGTTAGCGACGACCTCGGTGATGCGCAGAGCCGTAGTCAAGGGCAGCTTGGGCACGGTTTCTTCAGTGGTTTTGTTTGCCTTTTGCAGCGTGCCTTCCATCATGACGGGATAATGATCGCTCGGATATTGGCCGTCTTCATGGTAATTGATAATCGCGCTGTGCAGAACATTCCAGCCTTGGCCGTGCAGAATCCAGTCGATCCGGTTTCCGCTGCCGCCGCCCGTAGGGTCCTTGTAATTATGGAAGGTTCCCAGGTCATCGTTGGTTCGCTTCTTGGCGGTGACATGTGCATCCGACAGCCCGTTGCTTGTGAAAATCGAATACGTTTCGCTTCCCGGAACAGTATTGAAATCGCCGGTCACAACTATGGGGATATCCGAGGCAAAGGCCTTCATCTTATCAACGATGAGTGCTGCGCTCTTCTGCCGGGAAACCTCGGATTGGTGATCCAGATGCGTGTTGACCATATAAAAGGTTTTGCCATTCTGAAGATCCTGAAATCGAACCCAGGTTGCCATGCGTGGAATCTGGTTCCCCCAGCTGGCGGAGCTGATCGTCTGCGGCGTATCGGACAGCCAGAAGTGAGACTGCTCCAAGGGCTTCAGCCGCTCCGTATTATAAAAAATCGCCATGTACTCCCCTAAGTTCCCGCCTTCACGTCCGACTCCAATCCGATCATATCCTGGCAGATCGTTCTCCAGATCAACAATTTGCCGATGAAGTCCTTCCTGCGTCCCGATGACGTCCGGTTTATGCTCCAGAATCAGGTTCTTCGTAACAGGGCGGCGGTTCTCCCAAGGTTGACTGTCATTGGCCGCATAACGCAGGTTGAAGCTCATCACGCGCAAAGGCCCCGACGATGCTTCAGCCGCGCTTGCCAGTTCGCCGGAAGCGGATAACGGCGCCGTCGTCAGAAATGTAAGCATCATGAACAGGCTGGTGATTTTGGGGATTCTCATTAAAATTCCTCCTTCGTCATGTGCAAGATGATGTTCCTTCTAAAGTGGATGTTAATTGTTAACCTGTCCTCCCTTCCTGATTTGCCCATATCATATCTTATTTTTAGCTGGTTGCGTATTTACAATTTTTTAGGTTTTTGCTTTCGTTATGGATATTCGTGGAGGAAATGGATGAGCGTATCAGGAATATACCCATAGCCGGACAAAAAAAGAAACTCAACCAGAGGTTGAATTCCGGATAGCGATACTCTACATCCGCGTTATGTTTTTTCGTTACAGTGTTGTTTATAGTAGAGGTATCTCATGGAAAAGTGGTGGTCTTGACTTATGATTCAGGCGAATAACGTGATTAACGGAAATATCGGCAGGCTGCGAAAACAGCTCGGCATCACACAAGAGCAATTGGCTAACAGATTGGGTGTCAGCTATCAGGCCGTGAGTAAATGGGAGAATGGGCAATCCTGCCCGGATATTTTACTAATTCCGATGCTCGCTGATGTATTCGGGGTCACAATTGATGAGATTTTTGGCAGGACTATCCATAACATCGATTTACGGAAAGGCCTCGTACTGGAGTATTTGTTCGATGGTGATGTACGAGACAGCAGCGGAGAGGGACGACATGGACGGCTTGAAGGCGGAAAATACGGCATCGACCGCTTTGGACGGAAGGGCGGGGCTTTAGCGTTGGATGGCAGAAATCATTATGTCCGGATCGACCAACCGCCTATTCTTTCTAATGATGCCTTTTCAATATCCGTATGGTGTTATTATGATACGCACAAGATCCTCCGAGGATGGCATAGCGCAATAGTTTCGCAAGATGGCCACAACCAGAACCGGACGTTTCAGCTTAGCACAAAGGATGAGTATATTACGCTCCATGGTTTCCTGAGAGAACCGGATCTATCGATGAACGCCAAGATCGTGAAGGAACACTGGTATCATGTGACCATGACTTACGAGGAATCCCGTTACCGAATGTACGTGAATGGTCGTCCCGTTGCCGAGCGTTCAGGCAGTTTTACACCACACAATGAAGAACGGATGTATATAGGCAGAAAATCAACCGATGAACCGTACTTCTTTTTCCAGGGACGTATCGACGATCTGCGGATCTATAATCGTGCCCTTGAGAATCGCGAGATTGAAGCTCTCTATCTTGAAGGTGGTTATAAGCCGGCTCCAATGCCACAGGTGGAATCTGTGGAGGAACCCATTCCGGTTCTGGAGGGATTGGACGACATCCGGATGATCTTTACGAAAGATACAATTGAGGCAGCGGCTGAATGGTACACCCGAAATTTAGGGTTTAACATATTGATGCAGGAAGAGAGCTTCTATATGTTGACGCTGTACAATAGCCCCAATCTATTATTGGAATGCGTGAATGCTGGGGAACCGAAGTCTGGACAAGAGGCATCGTTTATATTCAAAACCAATCGGGACATTGTAGAACTGAGTTCCTATTTATCTGCGGCTGGCGCGAGAGTTGAGCAGATTCGGGACGAAGGCTTCGCATGGTTTCTGGATTTTTCGGATCCTTTTGGACAAGCCTGGATCATTATGCGCGAGAAGGGTAGTCATCCGTTTTGAAGTTTCAACGACATGGTTGGATTGCGCGTAATGTGCGTTAACGGTAGAATAATGTTAATCAGCAAATATTTCATCCAAGAACCCTCCTCGTGGTTAACACCAAAGGTGGGTTCTGTTTGTTTATGATCAGTGTGCAAAGGAATGAGGATATGACGGAAAATGGAATTGTACTTGTGGTCAGCGTTACCCTTGTTCAAGGGGATCAAGTGCTCATCATCCAGGAAAATAAACCTTCGGTGCGGGATACCTGGAACTTCCCTGGCGGGCGCATCGAGCCTGGGGAAGCTGTGCTTGAGGCGGCTATAAGAGAAGTGAAGGAAGAGACGGGATATGATGTCCAATTGACAGGCACTACAGGGGTTTATCAATTCCTCAGCAGTTTGAATAACCATGTCATCATGTTTCATTTTACCGGGGAAGTGGTGGGAGGCTCGCTTCAATTGGGAGCTGGCGAGATTAAGGATAGCCGGTGGGTTATGCTGCCTGATATCTTGGCAGATGACAGCATGAATTTCCGGGATGTCGAAGTCATGAGACAGATCGTTGAGAATCTCAAGAATGGCGTGCAGCACTCGCTTGCATTGTTTCATCCGTCTTTGCTTCTAACTTCTGGGTCATCGCATATTCATAATTCTTAGCGGATTATTTCGTATTATTTTTTTGAATAAAGGAGCGAAAGAGGGATGATCCAACTTAAAAAAATCGCTTTTGGCGGATTCGTTGTCATCGGTATGTTCATATTACTGTACCTGATGACAGAAACTCATGATGAAATTCAAAGAGCGTATCAAGATTTATCTCCCCAGCAATTCTCGTTATTAAAGATGAGCTTATACGGATTTCTGTTCGGAGTTTTAATAGAGTGGAGAGCACTGGGTTGTTTAATTAAGGGGCAAGTTCGATTAAGCTGGCTGTTATTACCAGCTGCTATACTTACGGTCATCATCTTCATTCCTAGTATTTATTGGCTCGAGTGGTTTGGACTTGGAAGGCTGTTTGTTATAGAGATATTCGGGAAACCGGAAATTCACATGCTGCTTTCCGTGTTCTCCGGTGTATTGTTTATACGATCTATCTGCAACAACAAACATAGGTCTAACCCATAGATGGGGACTAGTAATAGGATGAGAAGCATGATGGTTCTTTACTGCTGTGGAACACCGTTCATATGTTTTCGTATGTGAAGGATACGATTGATGTATCGAGGAGGTAAGGAAGTGGTCAGCATCCGTTTTCCCCTGGGTTCCTTTGAGCCAAAGGTGGAGCCGACATTGGAGGAGAGACAGAGGTTTATACAACAGATACCTTCAATCGTACCGACGCTCCGGCAAATCATAATGAAATGTCCCCTTTCCCATCTGCATATGCCTTATCGTGAAGAGGGGTGGAGTATTCAGCAAATTGTGCACCATCTGGCTGATAACGATATGAACGCATATTTGCGATTTAAACGTGCATTGACCGAGGAGGAGCCGGTGGCAAACTCATACCGGGAGGATTTATGGGCTGAACTGAGTGATTACACGGAGGTTCCCATTGAGAACTCGCTTACGCTTTTGGAAACACTTCATTTTCGTTTTCTTATACTGCTGAAGGACTTACAGCCCGAGGATTTCAAAAGAACCATGAGAACTCAAGTGCTTGGCAGCATTACCCTGGATATCGCGCTGCAGCGATTTGTGTGGCACAACCAGCATCATATCGCGCAGATTACATCCATATTGAACCGTGAAAACGCGAAGTTACATAAGGAGTGAGCCCAATTGAGCTGGAGATCCAAGTATGCTTATGGAGGCATCGTGTTCAATCAGAATCAAGAGGTCCTCATGAGAAGTCCGAGCGACCATTGGGGCGGCTATGTTTGGACCTTCGCCAAAGGCGGTGCTGAATTAAGCGATAACTCCCCGGAAGAAACCGCAACCCGGGAAGTGTTAGAGGAGACAGGTTATAAATGCAGCATTATCGCGGCCATTCCGGGTGAATATGAATCGGATACATGCGTGACGAAATATTTTTTGATGAGTCCGGAAGGATGGAGTGCTCATTATGATGAGGAAACGCAGGAAATCAAATGGGTTAGCGTGGAGCAGGCCTTTGAAATGATAGAAATGACATCAACCCCAAAAGGTAAACAACGCGATAAGGATGCATTAATCAGTGCGATACATACGATGAGGGCATTAATAATAGAGAACAGATTCTAGTTATCCATTTTATTAGGAATCCAAAGGAGCCATCAAATCATGGGAATGTCAGATTACTATAAGGATCTAAGAGAAAAGATCGGAAACCAGTTAATATTTATGCCGTCCGTCGCCGGCATTATCCGCAATGATCAGGATTTTATTTTATTTGGAAGAAAGCATCATGAAGATTTATGGGGACTTGTGGCCGGTGCCATCGAGCTGGGAGAATCCCCAGCAGAGGCGATGACCCGCGAAGCGAAGGAAGAGACTGGGCTTGATATCGTACCTGAACGAATCATTGGGGTATATGGTGGAAAAGAACGCCGATATACGTACAGCAACGGACATCAAGTGGAGTACCTTACGATTGTGTTCGAATGCCGCATCATTTCGGGTGAGGTGGATCGTGAGAATGACGAGTTCGCGGAACTCAAGTTCTTTCCAGAGGATCAGCTGCCCCCGACGGCATTAAAATATCCGGAGCATATTTTCACCAAAGCCAATGGAGAGCGGGCTCATTTCTGATAGAAAGCAGGTCCCCTATGATGTTAAAAGCGATAATCTTCGATCTTGATGAGACATTAACGGACAGAAGGGCAGCGATTAACTCGTTCATCGAGCGATTGATTGCCCGATATTTTCCGGACTCCGCTGAAGATACTCAGCTCATGATATGTCATTGGAGGTGCAGGGATTGAAGCGTTTTAAGAGCGTTAATGGACAAAAGCTTGTCTATGAATCCTATGACCGCCTGATGGAGGGATGGACGGTACCGTATGAGCAGCATGAAATATCTACCTCGTACGGGATAACTCACGTAATAACGGCAGGTTCATCGGACCTCCCCCCGCTGCTGTTACTGCATGGAACGGGCGACAACGTCGCCATGATGTGGATTTATAACGTGGCGGAGTTATCCCGCAATTTCTATATCATCGCCGTGGATAATATCGGAGGTTCGGGGAAGAGCGAGCCAAACGACAAGTATGCTCATGATTTCAATCAGGCAAAATGGTTGGACGAAATCCTTGAGGCTATGAATGTAGATGCTGTCTATATCGCCGGTGTATCCTATGGAGCTTATCTGGCCTACCATTACGCCATCGTCAGACCGAATAGAGTAAGAAAGATTGTATGCTTGGCTGGCGGCATTGCCGGAAGTCAGCTTGAAGTGATGAGCAAAATGATGAGGGCTTTTCTGCCGGAAGCACTGTTCCCTTCAGAACGGAGTGTGCGTACACTGCTTCGCAAGCTGTGCGGTACCCATGCGGATGCATTCGAGAACAACCCGGAGCTTATGCAGCACTGGTGCTACTTGCTGAAGTACTTTAACAATCGCTCCATGATGAAGCATACCATTACGATCCATTCGTCTGCCGACATTCAGGCTGTTCGCAGCAAATCCTTGTTTGTTATCAGTGAGCAGGATTTGCTTAGTTATTATCCGAAGGCGGTTGCCAGACTGGAGACAAATGGGATGCGTTACCGCATCGTTCCGGGCGCGGGCCATGCGATCAATCATGAGATGCCGGAGCTCGTTCATGAAGAGATTATAGGCTTTTGCAGGGAAGCGTGAGGGAAGCGTGAGGGAAGTGTAATGACAATGAAGATTAAACATCTCACCGGTCTGTTCATCAATGCTCTGGTCTGTCTAATATTGGTTCTACTGGGGAATGCCATGACCCCGAAGCCTGGCACTAGTTCTGGAAACGGAAATCCAGTCATCCTGCTGTTAATCCCTCTGAGTATTCTTTTCCTGGTGCTTGTTCTTCAATGGATTCGTATGTTCAAGGATCTTAAGATGTCCCTCAGCAAGTTAAGCATGCTGATCTTAGCCCTGGCTGGCTATATTATAGCGGGTTATGTATTTCAGCTTCATCGACTCGAAGTCTATAGAGTAGTCCTAGCCGAGGCGTTCGAATTGAGGTGGGGGACAGCGGACTGGAAACATATTGAATCCATTACGACCGGCGGCCTCCTTTCGATACATTTGAACAATCAATTTTTCAACTGGAATACGTACTTCATGATGATCGCCTTCTCGCTGCTGCTGTGCTTCATGTTCAAACTGATACAGAGGCTCATGGACAGAAGACAAGGAACCTCGCGAAGAAATAATTCTGCAAGAAGGCTGGATAGGAGGAAATGACATGCCGTACTTTGACAGAACAAGAAAATGCTCCATCGTATTCCTGAGTTTGAGCGCACTTTTTTTCATTATGACCATAATTACGTTCTTTAACAGCCAATTCTCTGAAATTCTGGCTTACAACTTTACGAATGACTTAAGAGGCAGCATACTTACGGTTTTTTTTTGATGATTGCCATCATACTGCTAGTTGCCGGCATAGCGATGAGGGCGATATGTAAGGATGCAAAAGAAGACTTTCATCGGATCGACAAGCTGATAAGCGAGTTGGAAAAGCAAGATTAATCGTTCCGATTCAGGAGGGGGTATACGTGGTGTATATTGATGAAATTTACGGCCAACAGGCTAAAGCCTATGAGGCCATGGTTAGCAAACAGCCCGACTTATCCAAGATTATTCGTGAATTAAAGCCTTATGAGGGACTGGATGTGCTGGATTTGGGAGCCGGATCAGGGCGGATATCCATGCTGCTTGCTCCAGACGTAAGATCCTTGATCTGTACCGATATATCCGAGCCGATGTTACATATATTGGACGAGAAATTATCTGAAGCTTATGATTTCCGCAATTGGACTACTGTCGTTGCAGATCACCGCAGCCTGCCGGTTGATTCCTCGAGTGTTGATCTGATTGTATCGGGTTGGAGCATTAGTTATTTGGCCAATTCAGGCGAAGAGGATGGCCGTGAGAATCTGAGGCTTGTCATGGTGGAGCTGAGGCGTGTCTTGAGGCCGGGCGGGACGATGATCATTCTGGAAACGATGGGAACCGGAACGGAGACGCCGAATCCCCCTCATTTCCTAACCGATTATTATGCTGGATTAGAGCAGGAGTACGGATTTAGCCATCGGTGGATTCGGACGGATTATGTTTTTGAGTCGGTCGAAGAGGCACAGCGGAGAACGGGGTTCTTTTTCGGTCAAGCGTTAACTGACAAGATCATAGCGAATCAATGGTCCACGGTGCCGGAGTGCGCGGGGATCTGGTGGAAGCATTTTTAGATAGCAGTGTATTAACAATAAAGCTTGTGAAAAATACTACAGTTAAAGGCGGTGGTGCAGTATACTCTATCTTGTGGTTTATGTTGTTTTGTTTATCCTTAACATTCCGTTATACAAGTGGATCTTCAGACGGATTTTTGATAATGTGGACGATCTGAAGCAGTCCGTGAAATACGCATTTACACCGGATATCATCTCTTTGTTTCGAAGACGCTTCTGGAAGGATCAATGGGGTGAGTTGAAGTTATCTGTTTTCTTAGGCAGCTGTTTTTTTATATTCGCGATCGAGTGTGCAATCATGACCAAGATTTTGGATGTGATTTTTCAATAGGGTTATCTAAGGGTGTGTACTTTCATCTGAAGGTAGTCCTTTTTTCTGCGACGGATTGTCAAGCTAAGTACCACAACTCTTCATAAAGGCTTCGTGAGCAGATTTCCACCCCAAGCATTTACGGGGGCGGTTTTTGATTGATTTACCAAGGAAAGGTCACTGTATTTGCTGCAACACGCACATAATCCAGTTGACAGGATTCCTTGGTCAGTAGAAGCTTTTGACAAGTTAATCAATTTAGAGTAATATCCACATGTAATAATTACACAGGTAAGAATAAGGATCTGAGTACAAGGCTGTCTCTTTACAGGGGGGGCTTTTTTTGCGTTTTACGTGTTAGGAATCGAGTTATGGGGGTGGAAGCTATAAATACCGCTAATCGTAATCAAGTACTTATTGTTGAAGATGATGCACATATTAGACGTTTTGTATCGATAAATTTAATAAACAACGGATTTGTGGTGAGTGAGGCTGCATTTGGAGGAGAAGCGATACAACTCTTTACTACGAATCGACCCGGTGTTGTTGTTCTGGACATAATGCTGCCAGATGCTGATGGATTTGAAATCTGCCGACAGTTAAGAGAGATAGAGCCTGCGGTCATCATCGTCTTTTTAACTGCCCGCGGACAAGATCTGGACAAGATCAAAGGATTAGAAATCGGAGCTGATGATTATATTGTCAAACCGTTTAATCCGTTAGAGCTTGTAGCACGAATTAATGCGATATTGCGCCGAACAGAAACTGCTCTAAAACCGCAAAGATCCGTGATTCAATCCGGTCCAATTCGGATGGATCTGAATTCGAATAAAGTGTTCAAACATGACTTCTTTATTGAATTAACGCCGAAGGAATTTCAACTAGTTAGAACCTTTCTAGAACATCCCGATACAGCACTATCCCGGAATGAATTATTAAATCTCGTATGGGGAGAGGATTATGTTGGAGATCCTAAAACAGTAGATGTTCACGTGCGAAAGTTACGGGAAAAGATTGAAGATGATGGCTCCAAGCCACATTGGATTGAAACGGTATGGGGAGTAGGATATCGCTTCAGGAAGGACGGTTAAGAAGTGGGTATTCAGAAAAGATTAGTAGGAAGTTATTTTGTGGTCATCTGTATCACTGTTCTCATTCTTGAGATTTTTCTCATGGTTTACGTGAGATATTATTATCTTCATAATGTTGAGCGGATTCTGATGAATCAAGCGGAGCTGTCTGCTTCTTTTTTTCAGCAATATTTTGCCGATGAAGATCTGGAGAAACAATCGTATCGATTATTAAAGGGGTTTGCACATAACTCGGATGCGCAAGTACAGATTATTAATTCCTCAGGCCGACTTTTGCAGGACTCTACCGGACTTCCAGGCGGCAATGACATGACTACGTATTTAGATGTACGAACTGCACTCCAAGGACAACCCGGCACATGGAGAGGCAAGGACCCTTCCACCCAAGAAGCGATATTAGCGGTATCTTTTCCCTTACGAGCCAATGATATCATCGTGGGAGAAGTCAGATTTGTCACTTCCTTGACTGAAACACTACAGACAGTTAATCGTATTTCAATCGTACTGATCTGTGTAGGTCTGTTTGTTCTTGCGATTGTTACCGTTCTTGGACTATTGTTGTCTCGGACCATCACGAGATCAATTAAGGATCTTAAACAGGCGGCAGATCAGATGACAGAAGGAGACTTCAGCATAAGAGTACATAAACGCTATCAGGATGAGCTGGGTTCTTTGGCTGATACGTTAAATATGATGGCAGGTAGAATTTTGAAGAGCGAACAGCTTAAAAATGATTTTATTTCATCCGTGTCCCATGAACTGCGAACGCCATTAACGTCAATTAAAGGCTGGGCCATCACGCTGAAATCGAATGGGAATCACAACGAGCAAATCCTTAAAGAAGGATTTGCTATTATTGAATCAGAAAGCGACAGGTTATCTCGTATGGTGGAAGAACTGTTAGATTTCTCTAAACTGGATAATGGAAGAATTGTCTTACACTCAGCACCTGTTCATCTATCAGAATTATTGCATCATGTGGGTAGACAACTTGCCCCAAGAGCTGCTCGGCAAGGAGTCTCACTCGAAATACAAGCAGAGGAGAATCTCCCTAACATTAATGCAGACGAGAATCGTTTGAAGCAAGTACTCATTAATTTAATTGATAATTCACTCAAATTTACAGATGCCAATGGTCGAATTTTTATACACGCTCATACAGCTCTAGAACAAGTTGTTATTACCGTTGAGGACACTGGGTCAGGAATCGCAGAGGAGAATCTAGAGAATGTGCTGCAAAAATTCTACAAAGTAGATCCACAAGCACCTGGCAGTGGTCTGGGTCTATCCATATCAAATGAGATCATTAAGTTACATCATGGAGAATTACGCATAATTAGTGAGGTAGGTAAGGGTACGAAAGTCCAGATCTACTTGCCGATAGAAGAAAATTATAAAATTTAACTTTTTCATAACCACTTCGTTCCCTTTCAAAGATAGAATAGTCAATAACCTTGACAATCGAGGAGCTGGTAATCAGAATGCTCAACAAACTCATTAGAATAGGTTTCATATCAACTACGTTATTGTTGCTCGGAGGATGTGGGATTCCCGCAACACCAGTAGATATGATTAAGCCTCCATTATCAGAAGCAAGTATTCAGCGAGATAAAATCAACCATGAACTTATCAAATTACTACCTGACGAGGTTCAATTGTTAGTTCCTACGCAGGGAAAAGACGGTAATGATATCTCGTTCGGAGATATGGACGGGGACGGTATCGATGAAGCCGTCGTTGTATATGAAGAGAATAAAGCGACAGGTAAAATGTTGAAAGCGGCGCTATTTAAGCAAGATAATGAGGAGTGGCGAATCGTCTCGGAAGTCAAGGGCTTTGGTTACGGCTTGGAGTATGCTGGATTTCCAGATATCGATCAGGACGGTCGATCCGAGCTCGTGCTTGGCTGGTCGCTAGGGGCTGCAGGAAATGGTCTGGACATTTATGGCTTGAGTGAAGATAAATTGAAGCTGTTATCCAAGGAGGAGTATCACGGTAAGATCGATCTTGAATATCCTTCCCAAGGATTGTAGTTAAAATGGGGGAGGTGTCCTATGATTTGAACGGTAAAATAAGGGGCCGACCTGAATCATAAAACACAGTAGTCCGTGGCATTACGTCATGAAACAAGGCGTATTTGCGCTCATCGGATTATTTGTGATGTTCATTTTTAGGGGGATTCCTACAGAAATTCAACAAAATAGAGGTAGCCATCATGTTTATCACCCACATAATTTCAAAACTGGATAAAACCATGCTGTTCATTATATTGTGTCTTGTTGCCATTGGTACGATTGCTATTTATGGAGCTACAGTGGATACGAATTTAGAAGGCCTTCACATTAGTTATTTATATCTATTCGGTGCATTCTGCATTCCTATGCTGGCTCTCGCATTGTTAGATTATAGAGTTCTGTTTGGTAAGCTATCCTACGTTCTCTATGTAATTGGCATAGGGATGCTGGTTCTTGTAAAGTTTACCGGAGAGAACATTAACGGTGCTGTTCGTTGGCTAAGTATTGGAAGTTTTCAGCTTCAACCTTCTGAATTAGCTAAATTATTTACAGTGCTTCTGATTGCTCATTTATTAGGCAAGCGAGAGGGAGCCCAGCTTCGAATTGTTCAAGATATATTACCGATTTGTATCATTTTTATGATTCCTATCATCTTAATCATGCAGCAGCCGGATTTAGGCACTTCTCTAGTTTTTGTGGGTGCACTGCTTAGTATGCTGTGGATGGGTAACATCCGTTCATTATATATGATTCTGTTCATCAGTATTATGATCATTACGGTAGGCATAATATTATGGCTATACTATGCCAATTTCGAATTGTTATCCAAGATTGTAGAGCCTCATCAAATGTCAAGAATTCAGACCTTTCTTGACCCAGCCAGCGATCCCGATAAATCATGGCATGTTAAAAACGCACAATATGCGATAGCTTTGGGAGGATTGACTGGAAGTGACGTATCTTTTTTACGTAGAGGGTTTGTTCCTTATGCGTATTCCGATTCGATCTATGTGGTCATAGGCGAGGAATATGGTTTTTTGGGTTCTGCGGTGCTGTTACTGTTATATTTCCTTCTCATATATCGTATGGTTCATATCGTCAAAGATAGTAGAGAACTTGCAGGGGCATATCTTGTTACCGGGCTTATAGGAATGTTAGTCTTTCAAATTTTCGTTAATATAGGCATGCATATCGGCTTGGTACCCCTGACGGGTATTTCCTTACCGTTCATAAGTTATGGAGGCAGCTCACTACTTAGTAATATGATTGCAATTGGTTTGGTGTTAAGTGTCAAATTTCATAAAAACGATATCTATATAGAATGAACTGAAGACAACCTTATTATTACAGAAATAGAAAGCAGGTTAAGAAATTGGGCATTTCTCAAACGGATGATCTCGTATTTCAATTCATCAATCAAATGGCAGTAACATTCTCTGCACTAAATCCATTTATGCGTTTTTTATCAGAAAAAGCGGAATACCTCTTTTACATGGGGATTATTGTTTATTGGTTTACTCGCATCCATAAGAACAGGCAAATGGTGATAACAACTCTCTTGTCAGCTTGTGTTGGATTTAGTGTTGGTAGTATACTTTCTCACTTTTTTTATAGGGATAGGCCTTTTGTCCATCATACGGTTAACCAATTAGTTGAACATTCCGCTAACGCTTCATTTCCAAGTAATCATTCGATTGGGGCCTTTGTAATCGCAACAGGTATATGGTTGTTTCGTAAGAAAGATGGCGTAATTTGGCTTATATTGGCAGGTTTAATTTCATTCTCCCGAGTTTGGAATGGTGTTCATTATCCTTCTGATGTCATCACGGGAGCATTTATTGGTGTAATTAGTGCGTTTATGGTTTATCAAATGGTTTATCGATGGTCTGTAGCTCATAAATGTTTGAACGCTGGCATCAATCTTTATGAAAAAATCGAGAAAAATATTTGGAAAAGTTATAAAAAAGCTTCTAAACTCAAAAATTGAATGTTATTAGAATTGAGTGGAGGAAATTATGTCTATCAAACCTAAGAGAAAAGCAATTCGTAAAGTTATGATGAGCATTTACCTTGTTATAAGCGTCCTGATACTTGGAGTTGGAATCTATGCGGGGTATATATATTATAAGGCGGATGCTGCGATTCAACGTGTGGCAGCTCCAAAGCTGGCTGATGATCCGATTGATTATGTAAAGAAGGAATCGATTCAACCTATGACATTTCTTTTGGCGGGTGTAGATAGTCGGGATGGTGGTGGTGGGGTGATGAATACAGATGTTCTTATGCTTGTCAGTTTCAACCCACAAACCCAATCTGCTAGTTTGTTGTCCCTGCCGCGTGATTTGCTGCTAAAACCTAAATCGTTGCCTGCTCATAAATCCAATTATTATTATGCTTATTACTATATAAAGGATAAGTCAGAGGCTATTCCTAATACAAAACGTTTTTTCTCTGATTTGCTAGGTTTTCCGATTGATCATATGGTCGTGTTGAATTTTGATGCCTTACGGCAGACCGTGGACGCACTTGGAGGACTGCAAATCGATGTTGACATGGATATGAAATATAACGATTCCGCAGACGGAACGCATATCGATTTAAAAAAGGGTTTGCAGACTCTTAATGGTCAACAAGTGCTCGACTATGTCAGGTATCGTAAATCAAATCAAGGGACTCGAGAGTCCTCCGATTTCGCACGTAACGATCGACAGCAGCAAGTGATCAAGCAGATTATTGAGAAATTGGGGGATTTTCAAGGGATTTCCCAATGGGGAAACATATTGGACATTATCGGTGAAAATGTGAAGTCTGATATTCCTGAATCTGATCTTCAACAATGGGTCTATAATTTCCCGAAAATCAAACCGAATCAGATTCGTTCATTGCAGTTGGAATCCAGTTGGAAAAGTCCCTATGTTTACGTAAACAAAGAGGATTTGCAACAAGCGTTGATAGATCTAGCTGATGAAGCAGGTATCCGTTCAGAAATTTCGTTTAAATGGGAAACTATTGGGGTACTGGAGTGATCCGTGCATTGAGTCCTATAGTTGGTCAGACCTGATTTAACTTCATCTCAACTTTCGCTATTTAAACAATTAAACCAACCCTTGATGTAACTAGGTAAACTAGAGATCCAATCCTGCAGTTGACATAAAACAGATGTTTGATTCTTTTGGTGCTGCGCTTTAGCAAAAATGAAGTCATGAGTTGCTGGTGCGCAATCTGGTAGACCAGATCGCGAAATCGCCGGTCCGACAGTGGAAATTAGAAGTCGACATGCTTGCTATACTGGCGGCTTTAGCGACTAAGACCCCGCCACCGGCTGATATCAGATGAATTATTGGAGAACCTTTTGACGTCATGAATTTGCGTTTATCTACCATTCAGGATCCAATGGGCGCCGTGATCACTATGCAATCACTAAGGATGCCCATAACGAGATATCGGATATGACAACAGAAGGGCTGCCGTGCTGGCTGGTACTGACATCAACTAATGCAGTAGTACCGGGAGAATTCTATTCGAAGCTGTCGATTGGAAACTTGAAAATCGAAATGAGGATGCAACGATTGTGTTTCAGAATCGTAGCCAATATGAATGCGGCCTGAGTATGGTTGTTTCCGATAATGGAGCAGCTTGGTCTGAATGGAATGTTTATTACACCATTCAAGACTGTGAACGAAGTTTAATCAATGCTCGGAGGCTTGGTGCGCATTCCATCATTGAGACTCAGGATAAGCCTGGGATTGGCCGATTTTCCAGTTTCACGGGTCCTGATGGTATCAAGTGTTTCATCACGGCTCGCGAATAGGTGCTTTATTTCAATATAGCTTATGTATTTACAGAGGTTATCCGGGCGATTCGTTTGTCCTCGGGTAACCTTTTTAATTAGGTGATTTCATAGCGAAATGAGGCCATATTGCATTTTAACAAATGGGTCGCTCCAGATGTGTTATATCCCGATATGGATCGGAAGATCGTTGTATAGTAAGCGCTTTACCCGCGCTTCTATAATGGTACCAAGCTGTAAAAGGCGCTTGATGCTATAACGGCCTGAATGCAGCACAGATGCACGCAGAAGGAGGCAATCCACAGATGTTAGGAAGCAGCGATACGGCGGTGAACGTGGGGGTGAATGCCGAAACTCACATTCGCTTGGCGAATGGTCTGGTGGCCATTGAGGTGGATTTGGAAAAAGGCGGTTACGCCTACGCAGGCAGTAAGGGATTCGCTCTGCAAGAAGTACGAAGCGGCTTTCGCTGGCAGGGCCGGGAATACCATACGGGAAATTACGACCGCCACTATATGATAGGCCAACCGGAAAAGATCCAAGATTCGTTCGGTACAGGAGTCCATGCCGTGATTAAGCATGAATCCGATCTGCTCCCAGGACTGGAACAGCATTTTTACGTCTATGAAGGAGCTTCATCTTTCATCACGCGGGTCGTCATTGTCGGCGAAGAGGAAATGAAGGTGAACCGCATCGCGGTGGTGAAAACCGATAAAGTATCAAGTGGGAGCGAGACGGTTCCGGGAGAAGCGCTGCATGTGCTCCGCGTGCCTTATGACAATGACAAATGGGTGCGCTATCTGACGGAGACGGCCCCGCTGGAGACGGAAAGTTACGAAGTGACGGCCTTGTTCCAGCCGGATAGCCGTTATGGATTGATCCTGGGATCGATCAGTCATGACGTATGGAAAACCGGCATTCGCGTGAAAGGGGAAACCGCAGGCAAGCTGGATGAACTGGAACTGTACGCTGGCGCGGCCGACATCATGACCCGAGATTCCCAGCCGCATGGCTACGTAAGTGGAACACGCGTCGAATCTCCGCTGGTTATGGTAGGGGATTACGACGATTACCGGACAGGACTTGAAGCGTATGGGGAAGCGAATACGAAGATAGCGCCTGCACTGAGCTGGGACGGCGGCGTCCCGATCGGCTGGAACAGCTGGTCGGCCGCCATGAGCACGCTGGATTACGACCTCTATGTGGCGACGAGCGATTTTCTGAAGCGGGAGGTTCAGCCGCAGGGCTTTCATAACGAGGATACCCTGTACATTAATTTCGATGCATTCTGGGATCGTCTTACGCCTGCCGAGATGGAGGATGCCTTGAAAAGGGTCCGCGAGAACGGGCACAAACCCGGTACATACTGGACGCCGTTTGCGTTCTGGGGAAGTCCGGCTGGGTTTGGCAGCCCCGTGGAGGGCACCGATGGGAAGTATACCTATGGGGATATCCTGCTTCGCGACCAGGATGGCGAGATTTTGCCGGATATTGCCGGAGGACTTGCGATTGATCCTACGCATCCCGGGAACCTGGCGCGAATCGATTGGTTCATGGATAAATTCATCTCCGAAGGATTTGAGTATATCAAGCTGGACTTCATGGCTCACGGGGCTTTGGAAGGCAAGCATTACGACCCGGATATTACGACGGGGATCGCTGCATACAATTACGGCCTGTCGTATCTGACGGATAAACTCTCCCCGGAGCGGATCGGCAGACCGTTCTTCATCAACCTGTCGATTGCCCCGCTGTTCCCTTATTCCTATGCGCACAGCCGCAGAATTTCCTGCGATGTGTTCGGAACGATCCAGGATACGGAATATTTGCTGAACTCGCTGACGCACGGGTGGTGGATGAACGATACGCTGTACCGTTTTAACGATCCGGACCATGCCGTGATCTATAAAAGCTTCAACCAGGATTCGACGACCCGCCATGAAGGTCGAAGCCGTCTGACCGCGTCCGTGATCTCGGGAACGGTGCTGCTGCTGGGCGATGACTTCCGGCATGAGGAAGCGGCATGGCGCGCCAAGACCTGGCTGGGAAATGAGGCAATCACTGAGATTGCCCGATTGGGTAGAACCTTTGTGCCCGTAGAGGGGAATCACGGGAAACAGGCTGCGGATACGTTTGTACTGACACATCCAAGCGAACCGGGAACAACGTATATTGCCGTATTTAACTTTGACGGGGCCGAGTCCGTGCAGAAGACGGTTTCCTTGGAACGCTGCCGCCTCGAGGCGAACGCTTCCTACTCGGTCCTGGATGTGTGGGAAGGAACGGCGGGTCAATCGGAGGGTACACTTACGGTCGAGCTGGCGCCAGCCGAATCGAAAATCCTGAAATTAAGCCGAAATCAATGAATAGAAGGAGGAGAGGTTCAGTGAGTATTCATCCGTTCAAATTCTTCCAAAAGCCATTCATGCTATTCTTATCGATTCTGTTAGCGGGGTCTGTGCTAGGCAGCTCCTTGGCTTCGGCAGAACCGCAGCCGCCGAGTCAAACGGCCGGAGGCATCCTTTCCTACGAGGCCGAGGCATCTGAGAACGCGTTTACCGGCCATGCAGGAGCGGTCGATTGCGGCTTCTGTTCAGGCGGGCAAAAAGCCGGCAATCTGTACGGCGGCTCCACCCTGACGTTCAACGGGATTCAAGCCGATAAGGCCGGCATATACAATATGAACATGTTCTACATCTCCGGGGATTCCCGCGCGGCTTCGATCTCCGTGAACGGAGCGGAGAAGGAGAATTTCAGTTTTCCGAAAACAGCGGATTGGAACACGATCGACACCTACCAGATTCAAATTTACTTGAAGCAGGGCAGCAACACGATTCTGTTCGATGACGCAGGCGGCTACTCGCCCGATTTTGACAAGATTGAGCTGACCTTTGATTCAGCCGGCGATGACGGATCAGGCCCTGATGGAAGCATTGGCGATTTGGGCAAGCAAGAGAAAGCCACCAGCTATGGCTCCATCACCTTAACCGAGTATGCCAACGGCTTCAAGGTATCCAATCCGACGTATGAGCTGCTGTACAACACCTCGACCGGATTGTCGCAATACAATTGGAATGGCAAAGCGGTCGCCAAGGGATTATACAGCGAGATCCAGCTCGACCGGATGGTTGCAAGTAAGGACTATAAACATCATAAATTCTATAAAAATCAAGTGGTCCCATTCCAGGATGCAACCGGCAAGGGCATCAAGGTGACGGTTGTGAATGAGGATGGGGGAAAGCCATCGCTCAGCCAAATTTATTACGTCTATGAAGACGGGCCATATTTGCTTACGGAAACAGTCGCTTCCCATCATTCCGCAATATCTACGGGGAACATAGCCCCCATCGCGATGGAAGCGAGAGGCGGCATCGACATCGGCAGCTATGACGATAACCGGGTCCTCGTCGTTCCCTTCGACAATGATGCTTGGTCCAGATACCAAGCGAAGTCGATGAATACCGGCCTCAACAACGGTCTGTATATCAGCTCGGAACTTACGGCCATCTATGACAATACGAGCCGGAACGGCCTCGTTATCGGATCGGTGACGCATGACACGTGGAAAACCGGCATCTATTGGAGCGGCTCGAATGACAAATTGAACAAACTGCGCGTATATGGCGGATTTACGTCATCCACCTCCACGTGGGACACGATCTCGCATGGAAAAGTAACGGGCAAGCAGATTGCTTCGCCGAAAATCATGGTCGGCTTTTTCGAGGATTATCGGACCGGGCTGGAGGAGTTTGGCCAGGTGAATGCAGCGATCCAGCCTCCGTTAGCCTTTGGCGAAGACATTCCAGAAGGCGTTCCGGTCGGCTGGAACAGCTGGGGAGCTTATGCCAGCGATTTAAGCTTTGACAAGGCAGTTTCGGTCTCGAATTATTTTAAAGACCATATTCAGAACCATTCCTTCAACAATGAAGGCAATATCTACATCAATCTCGATTCCTATTGGGATAACATGACGGATCAGCAGCTGACGGATCTGGTTCAGCTCATTCATAGCAATGGACAGAAGGCCGGCATCTATTATTCGCCGTTCGTGTACTGGGGCAACAATATGGAGCAGGAAGTCGAAGGGACGAACGGCAAGTATAAATACGGCGATATCGTGCTGCGTGATTTGGACGGAAACGTGCTGCCGACGCTGGACGGCGCTTACGCCGTAGATCCGACACATCCAGGCGTGAAACAGCGGATCGATTATTACATGAATAAGTTCAAGAGCAAGGGCTTTGAATATATCAAAATCGATTTTCTGAGCCACGGAGCAATGGAAGGCAAGCACGATGACGCCAACGTTCAAACCGGCGTCCAGGCCTACAATCAAGGGATGGCTTACCTGAATGAAGTGCTGGACGGCTCCATGTTCATCAGCGCTTCCATCGCGCCGCCGTTCCCTAGCCAATATGCGCACAGCCGCCGCATCTCGTGCGATATCGACGGAAGTATCGGCAGCACGGAATACCAGCTGAACAATCTCACGTACGGCTGGTGGCAGAACGGAACGATCTATCATTATACCGATCCGGACTATATGCACTTAACCAAAGGCGGATCGATCGAAGGCGCGCAGTCGCGCGTCAATGCGGCCGCAATCTCCGGCACGGTCTTCCTGAATTCGGATGACGTAACGGATGCGACGGCAAGGCAGTACATGGAAACGCTGCTGACGAATCCGGAAGTAAACGGGCTTGCGATGAAGGGCAAGGCGTTCCGGCCGGTAGAAGGCAACACGGGCACGCAGGCAGCAAACGTATTCGTGCTGGACGATCAGGGAACCCACTATGTAGCCGTGTTTAACTATACGCAAGATGCGGCGCAGCACACCGTGGATCTCGTTCGGGCCGGTATCGCTTCGGAAGGGGCAGCGCCCTATACGGTGACGGATGTATGGAGCGGTCAATCTCAGACGGCGTCTGGCTCTTCGCTGGATGTGACGCTAAAAGCGGCCGAATCCAAGCTTTATAAAATCGTCCCTAATCCATAAGAAGAAGTCATCAATTCATCATGTACATCTGCAAGTTCATCGCGGTTCTCGGCTCCATCCGGGAATCGCGATTTCTTGCCTTTGTTGTAAGGGTAACGCTTGTCTCAAGACTGGAAAATCAAATGAAGAGGAGAATGCAAAATGACAGACATGAAATTGTGGTATACAAAACCAGCTCAGGGCTGGCCGCAAGGGCTGCCGATCGGCAACGGCCGAATGGGGAATGTGGTCATATCCGCTCCGCATCGGGAGGTCTGGAATATTACCGAAACTACTTATTGGTCCGGCCAGCCGGAGCCGGCTCAAGGGCAAAGCAACAGCAAAGCGGATTTGGAGCGGATGCGGCAGTATTTCTTCCAAGGAAATTATCGCGAAGGTGATCGACTGGCCAAGAAGCACCTGGAGCCGGAAAAATTGAATTTTGGCACCAATCTGGGACTTTGCCAAGTCGTTCTGGAGTTTGACCATAACGTGAAACCATCCGAAGGCGGGAGACAAGAGGCAGCAGCTAAGCCGCTGTTCCATCGGGAACTGGATCTGCAAGAGGCGATAGTGCGTTCTTTTTGCGAGATTGATGAAGCGGGGATGACGCGAGAAGTATTTGCTTCCCATGCCGATCAGGTGATCGTATCCCGGATTCGCAGCAGCCATGGGTCGTCAGGCGTGTCATTCCGCATTTCGATTCGAGGCGAGAATGGTCCTTTTCATGCTGTCGTAACCGAAAAGGATACGATCGAATTCCGGGGACAGGCGCTGGAAGGCATACATAGCAATGGGGAGTGCGGGGTGTCCTGCCAAGGCCAGCTTCGGGTCGCTGCGGAAGGCGGGCAGGTAAGTTGCACGGCTGACACCATAAACGTATCCGGGGCGGATGAGGCGGCGATTTATTTTGCGGTGAATACGGATTACCGTCAAGAAGGTGAGGGCTGGCGAGAGAAAAGCGCGTTGCAGCTGGAGCAGGCTCTGCTGCTAGGATATGACGCGCTGAGAGCCAGGCATCTGGCGGATTATCAGCCGCTATATGAACGTGTAAGTTTAGATCTGGGAAGCTCCGAGCATGCCAGTCTGCCTACGGACGAGCGGATCAGTAGATTTAAGCAGGGCAAGCGGGATGATCCGGCGTTGTTTGCGTTGTTTTATCAATATGGAAGGTATTTGACGATTAGTGGATCACGACAAGGTTCCATCCTGCCCATGCATTTGCAAGGCATATGGAATGACGGCGAAGCCAACAAGATGGCCTGGAGCTGCGATTATCACCTGGATACGAACACCCAGATGAATTATTTTCCGACGGAGGCCGCGAACCTGAGCGAGAGCCATGAGCCGCTCATGCGGTACATCCAGCAGCTGTCGGTGGCCGGTCGCTCGGCTGCGCGCCATTATTATGATGCCGAAGGCTGGGTGGCCCATGTATTCTCCAATGCCTGGGGATTTGCGTCACCGGGGTGGGAAACCTCCTGGGGGCTCAACGTGACGGGCGGACTGTGGATCGCGACGCATATGATGGAGCATTACGCGTATAACCAGGATCAGGCTTTTCTGGAGGAGCTGGCCTATCCCGTCCTGAAGGAGGCCGCGGCCTTTTTCATGGATTACATGACCGTGCATCCGAAGTATGGCTGGCTGGTGACAGGTCCGTCGAATTCGCCGGAGAACAGCTTTTATACCGGCAATCCGGAGGATGGGCATCAGCAGCTGTCCATGGGCCCGACCATGGATCAGGTCCTGGTTCGGGATTTGCTGGCCTTCTGCGTGAAGGCAGCACAGACGCTGGGCGTGGATGAGGAGCTTCAGCAGAAGTGGCAGACAGCGCTGGATCAATTGCCTCCGCTGATGATCGGCAAGAAGGGACAGCTGCAGGAATGGCTGGAGGACTACGAGGAGGCGCAGCCGGAGCACCGCCATCTGTCGCATCTGTTTGCCCTGTATCCCGGCAGCCAAATCACCCCGCATCATACGCCGGAACTAGCTGCGGCAGCCCGAGTGACATTGGAGAACCGGAACAGCCGGGCCGACCTGGAGGATATCGAATTTACCGCGGCCCTGTTCGGACTCTTCTACGCCCGATTGCATGACGGAGACCAAGCCGTGCAGCATATTGCTCACCTGATCGGGGAACTGTGCTTCGACAACATGCTCACCTACTCCAAACCCGGCGTAGCCGGAGCCGAGGCCAACATCTTTGTCATCGACGGCAACTTCGGCGGCACCGCCGCCATTGCGGAAATGCTGCTGCAGAGCCACGAAGGCGAGATTCATCTCCTGCCTGCACTGCCGGCCATGTGGCCGACAGGCAGCGTGAAAGGGCTGAAGGCGAAAGGGAATATTGAGGTGGACATGAGCTGGGAGAATGGGAAGTTGGTTGAGGCGAGGGTGAAGGGGAATGAGGACGGGAGTGTGCGGGTGTTTTATGGGGGAGGGAGATGGAGGTAGGTCTTGAGGCAGGGGGGTGAGGTGGAGAGGAAATGATGTCTTAGATATACTATTTAGGTTTAAATAAGAAGTCTTTGTTGGGTTAACTCCAAGGACTTCTTTTTTTTGATAGTTCATAATAACTAGACTTGTTATTTATTTGTAGAGGAAATAGTCTTATTTTATAGAATGTAATATGTTGGAATAATGATGCATTAAACTAAATAACTATCTCTCTGTTTTAAATGTTATTTCTGAGTAGTATGTGAATTTTTATAAAATTTGATAACTGGAGCGAAATTAATGAAGATTACAAAAATAAAGATCAAAAATTTTAGATTATTGAGATCTTTTGAACTTGATCTCGAAAAAGAATTATCCTTAGTAATAGGTAAAAACAACTGCGGAAAAACTTCATTACTTTCAATACTTGATAAATTTATCGGATCTAAATCGAATATAAATTCATTCACCTTTGACGATTTTAATATTGAATTTCAAAAGGAACTGAAAAATATAATTGGAAATGAATCAGATGGAGAGCAAGAGATCTCTTTTTTGGGGATATCGTTAATGGTGTTTATTGAATACGACGAAACTGATAATTTAGCTAACATTAGTAAGTTAATGCTAGATTTAGATCCTCGCAATAAAACAATTGTTATCAAATTCGAATATAAGTTATTGGAAGAAGATCTAAGAGAGATGAAAGTAGACTACGAACAATTTAAAGTTAAATATAAAAAAAATACAATCGTAGATTTAAACGAGATAAGAACGGAGTCTATTAATGACTTTCTAAAAAATAACCATAAAAAGTATTTTAAACTATTCAGAAAATCAATAGGCTTTGATTATAAGACATCGACTGTGATGGAGAGTGATTACATTGATTTGTTTAAAGAGAAAATTTCTATTGATAAAGTTTTGAACTTCAAGATAATTAGTGCAAAAAGAAATGTATCGAATATAGACTCTGATAAGACACTTTCGATATTATCTTCAAATTATTATAAGAAAAAAGAAGAAAAAGAAAATGAAACGGATAAAATTCAAGAATTTAAAGATGTTCTTAGTAAAACGGATGCACATTTAAATGAAATATATAGTGGTTTGTTTGAAAAAGTAATTGATAAAGTAGGTCGGTTTGGTGGTCTTAGCAAAGGAGATTCCATTATAAAGATTGTCTCTACACTACAACATAAAGAATTGCTCAAGGATAATACCACTGTAATGTATGACCATAACGGAGAACATTTATTGCCAGAAAATTATAACGGTCTAGGTTATCTGAATTTAATTAGTATGATTTTTGAAATTGAACTTCTCTTGAGTGATTTTAGAATAGAAAACAAACCGAATGAAGAACCAGCAGATATTAACTTGCTCTTTATAGAGGAGCCTGAAGCTCACACTCATCCACAAATGCAGTACATATTCATTAAAAATATTAAAGACATATTAAAGAACGCTAGCAGTGGTGAGGATGGCAAAGCTTTTAATTTACAAACCATTATTTCGACTCATTCGTGCCATATCACTTCAGAAAGTGACTTCAACGATATTAAATACTTCTATAAAACTCACCATAATGAAGTGATCACTAAAAATTTAAAAGATTTAAAAGATGAGTATGAGAAAGATGGGGAATTAAATAATTATAAATTCTTGAAACAATATTTAACGCTACATCGAGCAGAGCTTTTCTTTGCAGATAAGGCTATATTTATCGAGGGCGACACTGAAAGGATATTGTTACCAGCAATGATGAAAAAAGTTGATCAAGAATACATTGAGAATCCTTTACTTTCACAGAACATTTCTATTGTAGAAGTTGGTGCGTATTCTCATATATTCGAAAAATTTATCGCCTTTATTGGTTTAAAATCTTTGATTATTACTGATATAGATTCTGCAAAAAAGGAAATTAAGGAAAAACAAGGTAAAGAAGTCAGTTCAGATGTCAAATGCAGAGTGTCAGATATTGAAGCATCTACAATAACTAATGCTTCCTTGAAGTATTTTATTAATTACTCTGCGTATTCTCAATCATATTTAGAAGAAGTAGCTGCGACTGCTATAAGTGAATCATCCATAGAGTCAACTAATGAAGTAAAAGTAATCGAATTTTATAAAAGATTGACGCTAGAAGATAAGATAGTCACAAAAAATATTGAAACTAAACAATGGGTACCATCAAAAAATGGAGAAGTGCTAATTATTTACCAAACATCAGAAATAAATAAAAATTCTGAGGTATACCATGCTAGAAGTTTCGAAGATTCCTTTTTTCATCTGAATAGACAATTTATCCAAGATAACAAGGATGAATTCAGAAGTCTAAAAAATATCCATTACTTTGATGATGACAATAATGATTGCTATTTCTTAGCAGAAGAGTGTGTATCAAAGAAGCCATCCTTTGCTATGGAGATTTTACTTAATAGTTTAGAAGAGGGAAATAAAAAATATTGTAATTGGGAAATACCAGGTTACATAAAGGAAGGGTTAATATGGCTGAAGAACAACTAGAAAGTGAAGTCAAACAGATATTTGAGCTTATCAATAATAGAGAAAACTTCCTATTAAGTGGAGGTGCAGGTAGTGGTAAAACATATTCTCTAGTACAGGTAATTAAGAAAGCACTAGAAGAAAATCCAACAACAAAAGTTGCGTGTATTACATATACAAATGCTGCTGTAAAAGAAATTAAAGAAAGGGTAGATCATAGTAATTTATATGTATCGACTATACATGATTTTCTTTGGAGTAATATTAAATCCTTTCAAAGAAATTTAAAAAAAGAATTAGTAACTCTTATAAACGATGAGAATTCAAAAATAAAAATTCCTGAAACAAATGTTGATGGAGAATGCATTGATTCAATTGTAGGCATTCAATACAAAGAGTATTCCCGTATTAAAGATGGTATCATTTCGCATGATGAATTACTTGAATTAGCAAACCGAATGTATAAAAACTACCCACTCCTTTGTGATATTTTGAAGGATAAATATCGATTCATCTTTATTGATGAATATCAAGATACAGATCCTTTAGTTATTGAAATTTTTTTAGAACATATAAAACAAAGTAAAAAGAAGAATATAATAGGTTTCTTCGGTGATGCTATGCAAGCGATTTATGATAATAGTATTGGCGATTTAAAAGAATATATTGATTCGCAAGAAATCAAAGAAGTTAAGAAAAAACAAAATAGAAGAAATCCAAAATTAGTTATTGAGTTAGCGAATAAATTAAGGGCTGACGGATTGACTCAAGAACCTTCTCAAGATCATAAAGCTCCAAATATGTCTATTGGCAACATTAAAGAAGGAAATATTAAATTTCTGTACTCATCAAATAATAATCTTAATGAAATTAAGAATTCAGAGTTTTTTAGAGATTGGAATTTTGAGGACTCTAAACAAACAAAAGAATTGTACCTTACACATAATCTAATAGCTCCGAAAGCTGGATTCTCAACTTTAATGGAGATATATGATAAGGACCCGATAATTGATTTGAAAAATAAGATTAAGGCCAAAATTAAGGAAAATAAAATAGAAATTGATGAACAATATACCTTTGATCAAGTAGTAGATTTAATTGCTTTAAAAAATAGGAATAAATTAAGAAAAGAAATTATCACCGATGATCCAACAAATAATGCACTTTATAACCAATTAAAAGATCTTCCATTTTCAAAAGTTCGGGGATTATATATGACTAAAGATTCTCTTATTGCTGACAAGAAACAAAATGAACAGGATGAAACTAATGTAGGTTCGAAAAGGGATCCTTTGATTAAGCATCTTTTTAAGATCCAAACCATAGTACAACTTTATAAAGAGAAGTCATATAACGATTTTATCAGGAAAACAGAATTTCAGATCACTTCTATAAAGAATAAGACGGAAGTGAAAGATATTATTAACCGAATCGAAGGGATGTCCAATTGTTCTATAGGGGAAGTAATTGATTTTGCAGATGAGAAAAAGATCTGTCAAAAAGATGATAGCTTTAATAATTATATCATTGAAAATGAGTATATTTTTAATAGGGTAAAAAAGGTGGAGTTTCAAGAGTTTCAAAATTTATTTGCCTACTTAGAAGGATATACGCCTTTTTCAACACAACATAAGATTAAAGGTGCAGAATTTGATAATGTTTTAGTTATATTAGACAATGGTAAATGGAATGACTATAATTTTGATTATTTGTTTTGTGAGAGAAAGGATAAAGAATCAATATTAATAAGAACTCAAAAGATGTTCTATGTTTGTTGTACCCGAGCAAAGAACAACCTGATTGTCTTTTATCATAATCCTAGTGACAAAGTGCTTGAGAAGGCAAAATCTTGGTTTGGAGATGAGAATGTACGAAGTATATAAATTATTCTCCGTTTATTTCGAGGGTTATCGACAATTCTAAAAATTAAAGATCGCTCTTACCCAGAAGGGGTAAGAGCGATCTTTTTCCCTTTCACACACTAACTCTTTTCCCCACAATCTAACTCTTTATAGCCCCCATCATAATCCCCTTCACAAAATACCTTTGCACAAAGGGATACACCATAATGATCGGCAGCGTGGCGACCATGGTCACCGCCATCCGGATGCTTTCGCTGGAGACCGGGATCCGCTTGGAGCCCTGCGCCAGCTGCTGGGCATCGGACATCATGCCGGCGGTCTGGAACTGGTTGAGGATTTTGACCAGAACCGCCTGCAGCGTCTTGAGCTCCGGCTTGTAGGTATACACATAGGAGTCATACCAGGAGTTCCAGTGGCCGATGGCCAGGAACAGGCCGATCGTGGCAAGCACCGGCACGCACAGCGGCATGATGATGCGGAAGAACGTCTGCAGGTCGTTCGCGCCGTCGATTTTGGAGGATTCCTCGATCTCGCCGGGGATCTGCTCCATGAAGGTGCGCACCAGAATCATCAGGAAGACGCCGATTAAGCCAGGGAAGATGTAGACCCAGAAGGAGTCAATCAGCCCCAGGGATTTGATGATCATATACGTCGGGATCAACCCGCCGCCGAAATACATCGTGAACACAAAGAAGAAGGAGAAGTATTTCCATCCGAGCAGGCTGCGCTTGCTGAGCGGATAGGCGAGCAGCGTAATGAAGAAGATGGATACCGCCGTCCCAACGATGGTCCGGAGCACGGTAATCTTAATGGCGCTCCAGATTTCCGGGTTCCGGAAGATGGTCAGGTAGCTCTCGATCGTTGGCACGCGAGGCCAGAAGTACAGGTTGCCCCGCATCGTATCGGTCGCATCGTTCAAGGAGATGACCAGGATGTTCCAGAACGGATAGAAGGTTACGAGAAAGATGCCGGTCAGGAACAGGTATAAAGAGGCATCGAAGATACGCTCGGGCACGGTTTTTTTGCTTAACATGGATGTACCTCCTTATGGTTTAGAATAGGGATTGCCCGTTCAGCTTCTTCGCCGTGTAATTGACGATGACCACGATGATGAATGCGACCACGGAGCTGAACATGCCGACGGCAGCCGCATAGGAGAACATGCCGTTCTGAATGCCGTAGCGGAACGAATAGGTGGACAGGACGTCGGAGTAATCCCGCGTCAGGTCATTGCCGAGCAGGAAGTGCTGGTCGAAGCCCGCGTTCAGAATGCCGCCAAGCGCCAGAATCAGCAGAATGACAATGGTTGGTTTCAGGTGGGGCAGGGTGATGTACCGGATCTGCTTAAAACGGTTGGCGCCGTCGACTTTGGCCGCTTCATAGAGCTCCTGGTTGATGGACGAGATGGCTGCCAAATACATAATCGAGCTGTATCCCATATCCTTCCACGTATTGCCGAGCGCGACGATCCACCAGAAGTACTTGCCGTTCTGCAGGAATAAAACGCTTTCATCGGTAATGTGGAGGAATTTCAATATGCCGTTAATCGCGCCGTCCGAGGAGAGCAGGGTCACGATGATGTTGGCCGCGATAACCCAGGATATGAAATAGGGAAGATAGGAGGCGGTTTGCACCGTCTTTTTGAACTTCACATTCTTGATCTCATTAATCGCGATGGCGATCAGGATCGGCATCGGGAAGGAGAAGAGAAGCGTGATCAGCGTGGAGGCCAGCGTATTTCGCATGACGATCCAGAAGTCGCCGTTGTTGAAGAAGTAACGGAACCATTCCAAGCCGACGAACTCGCTCGTGAATAAAGTCGACCAGAAGCCGCCAAGCGTCGGCTGGTAATTGACGAAGGACATGTATAGACCAACCATGGGCGTATACGCAAACACAATGGCCCAGATCAGTCCGGGCAGCATCATCAGGAATAGATATTTCTGCTGCTTCAGCATGGCCCAGCGGCTTTTTCGATGAGGACTTAAGTTCAAGTCACTCCGCGTCTGTAAGGTTGTAGCAGGTTTCATATGGGGCACCTCGCATCTCAAGTTAACTCAAATTATAAGACTCGGAAAAAATGAGTGTCGATATGACAATGTAACGAAAGATGCTTGAAAATAACTTACATTGCTTGTTCCCATAGTTAAAAAGACAAAATCGCTATAATATTAAGGGATAAAGCCGACACAGGGGGTATGAGCATGTATAGCATTTTTCTCGTAGATGACGAAGAGCTGGAGCTTGAGATGATCCGAGATTATATTCGTTGGGAAGAGATGGGGATATATGTAGCCGGAACAGCCCTGAACGGCAGGGATGCCCTGGAGAAGATCGAGGTGATTCAGCCCGATATCGTACTGACGGACGTCCAGATGCCCGTCATGAACGGGCTTGATATGTCGAAACGGGTGAGTGAGTTATTCGACTGGATTCAGTTTGTCTTCCTGACCGGACACGATGAATTCAATTATGTGAAGTCAGCCTTAAACGTGGGAGCCGTCGGCTATTTATTGAAGCCGCTGGATCTGAGCGAAATTGTAAGCGTTATCGATAAAGTGAAACGGCGCTGCGAGGAAGTGCGGATGAAGAACCGCTCCATTCGCGTGACCAAATCCAATATTGTACGAGAGATGATGTTCGAGCAGAACAAGGAGCGATTCAGGAACCTCGCTGCCAGCTACCATAAGCTGTCCCGACATACGGAGCCGAGAACGTATACCCTAACGCTGCTCGGCCTCGATGCTCCGCACGCTGCACAGCCGGGGCTGTCCCTCGAGGATGGCATGGCGCGTCTGCAGACGTATATGGAGGAGTGGCTTGCGGACAAGAAGTTGGAGGCGGATCTGGTCATCTGCCGGGAAGGCGAGCTGGGCATCTTCATGGATGCGGCTAGCCATCTGAGCCGCTTTACGTGGGAGGATTTGCTGAAGCAGATGCAGGATACGCTGGGCTTTACGATGACCGCGGCCGTGAACGAGGAGCCGGAAGAGCTGTCCCGCATCCAGGATTTATACCGGGAGACGCGGATGATGCTGGAGGAGATGTTTTACGTCGGGAACGGGAGAGTCATCTATGCCAAGGACGTGTTGCGGCAGCTGGAGAGCCGGCAAATTCCTCCTTTCGAAGAAACGGCCTATTTCGAGGACATTCATCAGCTGGCGTCCGAGCAGGCCGCGCAGAAGCTGCGGGATTACTTCAACCGGCTGGTCATGCTGCGAATCAGAAAAACCGAAGTGTGCGACTTTGCCATCGGACTGGTGGAGCGTCTGCTGGAGGGGATCCACGAACCGATCACGGAGAGCCACAAGCGGGCGGAGCTTTACCATTCCATCTATCAGTGCCGAACCATTATTGAAATCGAAGCGATCATCATCGATTTCGCCGGACATGCGATTCGGACGCTGGAACACCGGTTCATGGACAAAAATGCCAGGCTGGTGCACCAGGTGCGCACGACGATCGACCAGACCTATCACCAGGCCATCACGATCAACAGCTTGTCCGATCAGGTATATCTGTCTCCCAACTACCTGCGTTCCATCTTTAAGGAGAAAACCGGGATGACGATTCATGATTACCTAACGAGAATCCGGCTGAACAAAGCCAAGGAGCTGCTGGCCGACGATTCGCTCAAAGTGCAGGATATCGCCCAAAGGGTCGGTTATGAGAGCACATCCTACTTCATTTCCTTATTCTTAAAAAGCCAAGGAGTTACGCCGAATGAATACCGCAAAAACATCTAGACCGACCGGCCTGTGGAGCCGTCTGGCAGGGGTTCTCCCGTTCGCGCACTTACGCGCATACACCAACTGGCGGCTCCGGCACAAGTTCTTTTTCATCTTTCTCATCGTGATCATCCTGCCGTTCTCGCTGCTGATCTATTATTCGTATTCTTCGACGCGCAGCACGATTACGGAGCATACCTATACGGCGCTGGGCGGATCGCTGGCACAGATTAACACCAACGTGGAGAAACGGCTGGAGTATTACAATCAGCTGTCGAACATCCTCTACATGGATGCGCAGCTCCGCAATTATCTGTCTACCGATTATGAGCAGGCGTACTATTATCTGGATGCCTACCAATATATCAACCGGACGCTGCCGTCCCTGATGACCCTGAATGCCAACATTCTGGGCATTACGATATATACGGGGAACCACACCCTCTATTCCGACGGCCAATACGTCAAATATACGGAAGAGATGCCTCCGGTGATGGAGGAACAGGTGCTGGATGCCGCCGGCAGTACGGTGTACTTCCATTCCGGGGATTTCAAGTCCGATGATGCGTATATCACCATTGCCCGTTCCTTGAGTTATTTCAGCCTGCAGCATCCGTACGGGATTTTGACCATGGACATTAACGCAAACGAATTCTACTCCCTGATCAAAATGGAGAATTACAACAAAAGCGTTTATATTATCGACGAGTTTGGCGGCGTGATCAGTACGGGGGATCAGAATCTCCAATCCAACCAGCTGTTTGACGTGTTCCCGATTCAGGAGCGAATGACCCAGGATGCAGGTTCTTTCGATATTAAGATTAACGGTCAGGAGCGTTTTTTTACGTATAAAAAGCTCAGCAACGGCTGGTCCACGGTCATCACCGTGCCCTACGACGAGCTGCTGGCCAATGCGAATCAGGCGACCAAGAACGTCATCTGGTTCTCCGCGCTGGCGATTGGCATAGCCATCCTGCTGTTATATTTTACGACCAAGGTCATGACCAAGCGCATCGAGGTGCTTCTGCAGCAGATCCGGAAGGTGGAGCGCGGGGATTTCCGGCTGTCGATTAGGCCGATGGGGCATGATGAGATCGGCCAGGTTTCCTTTGCGTTCAATAAGATGGCTTCGACCATACAATCCCTGATCCATGACGTGTACGTGAAGGAGATCGCAAGGAAGGAGTCGGAACTGAATACGCTCCAGGCCCAGATCAACCCCCATTTCCTGTACAACACCTTGTCCTCCATCTCTTCCCTGGCGATCAAGGAAGGGGCCATGCAGGTGTACCAGATGGTCAATTATTTGGCCAAGTATTACCGGGTGTCGCTGAATAAAGGGAAACGCATCATTCTGCTGGAGCAGGAAATCAATCTGGTGAAGAATTATGTCGCGATCCAGAAGATCCGGTTCCGGGACAAGCTCCATATGCATTACGACCTGGATGAGCAGCTGTTCGGGACCCCAACGATCAAGCTGATCCTGCAGCCCTTTATCGAGAACTGCATCAATCATGCCATCTGGGACGAATCGGGGATCAACATCATCGTGAAAGTAAAGCAGGAGGGGGACGACCTCTTGCTCCAGGTTATTGACGACGGCATCGGGATGACGCCGGAACAGCTCGATCATGCGCTGAACAAATCGGATAATCTGCCTGGATACGGCGTGAAAAATGTGGATGACCGGATCAAGCTGACCTACGGGGAGGAATATGGCGTCAGCATCTTCAGCAGGCTCGGCATCGGAACCGCGGTGACCATTCGGATACCTGTAATCTCCGATAGGCATCCAGCAAACGAACGGGACAGGCAGCAGGTGCTACCCTGAATGAAAGACGTTTTGCATCATGAATTGTAAGATTGCGTTATAGATGATTGAACTCCTGATTTTTACAATGATAGATATATTCGAGCTTTTGAATATGACGACCTTAGAAAGGGGTTCAGCAAATGAAGAAACTAAAATTGATTCTGGCAGCAGCCCTAGTTATGACAACGCTTTCGGCTTGCGCCGACAACCAGAAGGCGGCATCGGGCGGAGACAGTGGAACGGATGCGGACAGCAACGCGCCGATCACGTTAACCTGGTTTGACCAAAACACGGGGGATGCCTTTACCAACCCGGTTGCGCAAGTGATTACGGAAAAAACGGGCGTCACCGTCGAGATCCAGCAGCCTACGGGCAATCCGGTCGAGAAGCTGAATCTGATGCTGGCCAGCGGCGATCTTCCCGATGTTATTTTATTGAGTCGTGGAAGCGATATCATGAACAAGTATATTACCTCCGGCGCGATCGTCCCGCTGAATGACCTGATCGAAGAGCATGGACCGAATATCAAAAAAATGTACGGCGACACGTTGACCAAAACCCGAAGCGAGGATGGCAAAAATTATTATTTCTCCAACTGGTACGGCTTGGAGCAGTACCCGGTATTCGGATTCATGATGCGCATGGACATCATGAAGGAGCTGGGCGTCGGGGATAAGGTGAATAACGGCGAGCCGTTTACCGCGGAGGAATTCGAGGAGCTGCTCGTCAAGTTCAAAGAGAAGTATCCAACGATCGACGGGAAAGAAAGCATTCCGATGACACTCAACGGCGAGAATATCGGCAGCGTGACCGGCAGCCTCAAAGGAATGTACGGCATGATGCCGTATTACGAGACCAACGGCGAGCTGAAGAAGGACGTCCGCGATCCGCAGTATCTCGAAATGGTCAAGTTCCTGAATTCCCTGTACCGTAAAGGGTTGCTGGACAAGGAATGGGCAACGATGAAGACCAAGCAGTACGAGCAGAAGCTGGGCAACGGTAACGTGTTTGCCACGGCGGAAGCGCTTTGGAATGTGGGAAATGCGAATGCGCTGCTCAAAACCGAAGCAGCCGATAAGGCAACCGAGGACGAGCGTCAATTCTACCAATATAAAGTACTGGCCCCGGGCGTGAAGCCGGAAGAGGCAACCTATGGACCGAAGAGCTCCCTGGGCTGGGACGGCGTCGCCATCAGCCGCTCCAACAAGGATCCGGTCCGAACGATGAAGCTGCTGGATTTCCTGGCCAGCGAGGAAGGTCAGTATCTGCTGATGTGGGGAGTTGAGGGCGAACATTGGGACATGAAGGACGGCAAGCATGTGCCAAGACAAGAAGTGCTGGACGACTTCAAGAAGAATTGGGACGAAGCCTCCCGTACGACGGGCATTCGCAAGTGGACCTGGATGATCAAGAACGGTCCGGGCGAGGACGGAACCCCGTATGACCTGATGGGCCGTTATCAGACCGATCCGGTCACGGATCTGGCGATCAAGAACCTGGCCGATACGTCGTTTGATACGGCACCGTATGACAACCTGGGCCCGGCTGGCGGGACGCCGGAAGCCATTATGGAAACAAAGGTGAACGACACCATCAATAAATATTTCCTGAAGATGGCTCTGTCGCCGTCCGAGGATCAAGTGGTGGAATCCTATAACCAGATGATGGCCGAGATCGAGGCGGCTGGCCTGGCCAAGCTGGAAAAGATTTATACGGACAACTTCAACAAACGTCAAGAGCTGTGGGGCAAATAATCTGGCCAGGGAGAGTCAAAAAGATGCTTCGTCTTTTGGCTCTCCGTCTTTTCTTGCTCAGGCAAAAACCATATCAACACGAATCGGAAGGATGATATTCTGTGACCATTCAATACCAAGAACAGTCTCGCGTGTTTGCGATACAAACCGATAACAGCTCCTATCTGTTCGGCATCAACGACAGCGGCAATCTGCAACATCTCTACTGGGGGGAGCCGGTCGGAATCGAAGACGCGGCGCCGCTGCTCCGGCCGAGATCGCACAGCTCGTTTGACGCGGAAGTCCATTCGGAGGTGGAGGAATACAGCTTCTGGGGCGGAGTCAAATACAGCGAGCCCAGCCTAAAGGTCCGCATGCCGGATGGCGTGCGTGACTTGGCAGTTCGTTATGCCGGGCACCGCACGCTCAAGACGGAAGGCAGGGAGACGCTGATCATCGTCATGAAGGACGAAGCGTATCCGCTCGAAGTGGAGCTGTCTTATCGGGCGATTCCAGAGTGCGACTTAATTGAACGTTCAGCCCGGATCGTAAACCGCGGCGAGGCGGATATCGTGCTGGAAAATGCGCAGTCCGCGGCATGGGTCATCCCCTATCTGACGGATTACCGCCTCACGCACGTGACGGGGAAATGGTCCGGCGAATTTCAGCTGCGCAGCACCTTCCTCACCGAAGGAAAGAAGGTGCTGGAATCCCGCAGGGGCTTTACGGACAGCCACACCAATCCTTGGTTTGCAATGGATGACGGACATGCCACGGAGTCGGCGGGGCAGGTATGGTTCGGCGCGCTGGCCTGGAGCGGAAACTGGAAGATCACGGCCGAGCGTACGGTGTTCGAGCATGTCCGGGTGACCGGGGGCATCAACGATTTCGACAGCGAGTGGGTGCTGGGAGCGGGAGAAGCCTTCGATACGCCCGGCTTCGTCGGGGGATACAGCAGCGGAGGCTTTGGCGGGATGAGCCGGCGGCTGCACCGCTATCAGTATTCGGATGTTCTGCCTGGCAGCCAGACGAGACCGGTCCTGTATAACTCCTGGGAAGCGACGTACTTCGATGTCAATGCCAAGGATCAAATGGCTTTGGCCGAAAGAGCCGCGCGCATGGGCGTGGAATTGTTCGTCGTGGACGACGGATGGTTCGGCGGGCGGAACCATGATCGCGCCGGCCTTGGCGATTGGTTCGTGAACCGTGAAAAATTCCCGAACGGTCTCGGCGAGCTGATTGACAAGGTGCATGAGCTCGGCATGGATTTTGGCATCTGGGTGGAGCCGGAGGCCGTCAATCCGGACAGCGACCTGTACCGGGAGCACCCGGATTGGGTGTACCATTTCGAGACGCGGGAGCGCTCGGAGCTTCGCAATCAGCTGCTGCTGAAAATTTCGAAGCCGGAGGTTAAGGCGTACATTTTGCAGTTTATGACGGACCTGCTGGAGCAGCATGACATCAAGTTCATTAAATGGGATATGAACCGGACCGTAACCGAACCCGGCATGAAGGATCATCCGCTTCACCGCCAGAAGGAGATCTGGATTCGCCACGTTCAGAGCCTGTACGAGATTTGGGCGGAGCTGCGGCGCAAGTTCCCACATGTGGCGTTTGAAACCTGCGCCGGCGGCGGAGCGCGCATCGATCTTGGCATCTTCCGGTATGCCGACCAATCCTGGCCGAGCGATAATACGGATGCCTTTGACCGTCTCAGCATTCAGGAGGGCTTCTCGTACACGTATGCTCCGCGGATGATGACCTGCTGGGTGACGGAGTCGCCGACAGGGATGAATCGCAGACAGGTATCCCTGAAATACCGTTTCCACAGCGCCATGATGGGAACGCTCGGCATCGGCTCCAACCTGAATGAGTGGAGCGACGAGCTGATAGCGGAATCGGCCGAATTTGTCGCGCAGTATAAATCCATTCGTCATCTGGTTCAGTTCGGCAGCCAGTATCGCCTAGACACGCTTCGGCATAAAGGTGTAACGGCCGTGCAGTACGGCAGCGAAGACGGCAGCGACAACGTGCTGTTTGCGTTCCTGCACAGCCAGAAGCTGGGCGAACCGCTGCCGAGACTGCGGCTGACCGGACTGCAAGCCGACCGGTCGTATGCCATTGAGGGACTTGCTGGAACGTGGAGCGGCAGGGCTTTAATGAATATCGGGATCGAGCTGCCGCTGCGCGGGGATTTCGATAGCCTGGTTTATCGGATTCAGATCCAAAAATAGATCAATATGTACCTGGAACGAAGCACGCCGTGTTGTCTGATAGACAATGCGGCGTTTTTTTGCCGTTGACTTCCACGTTAACGTCCATGTTATGAATGATTTTAGATGCATCATGGACATAAGGAGGGGCGAAATGTGGATTACCGTCCTGGGTTTAGCCTACCGACCAGCTCGAATCATGGCGTACCTGTTATACTGCAGACGGTTTCTGCGTTCTGCCGGGTTATAAAATAAACGAGTAAAAGCACCCGAGAATTTTCGGGTGCTTTTGAAGTGCCATCGCTTTTCGCGTGACGGTTTTTACCAAACCTAGAAACAGACAGGCTTAACGGCATGGATTACTCCAGGCTTTTGCTCAATTTGACAATCTGGTCCCAGCCCTCGTCGACGCTGATTTTACCGAACATGATCGACTGCGTGATGTTGTCGTATTCCTTCGTGAAGTTGGCCCAGCCGCCCTTATTCCCTGGGCCGGGGTCAAACGCGGCTCCGTCCTTGGAGACCTCGTTGATCAGGCCGAGGGAACTTTTATCGACGTCCGTAAATTTGGGTTGGAGCGCATCGGCTATGGTTTTGTTAACCGGAATCCCCCGCGATGTGCCCAAAATTTCTCCTGCTTCCTCGCTGTTGACGAACCAGTCGATGAACTTCTTCGACTCCTCTATATATTTGCTGTTGGGGCTGACGCTCCAGTACATGGAGGCTTTCAGCCAGCCGCTCGCCTGCATCCCCCTCGGCTGGGTCGTTAACGCCATCACGCCGGGTTTTAAGGCATCCGTTCCGCCGAATTCCGCGGCGTGCGCGCCCCGAAGCAGAATTTTTTCCTGGATGAGCAGGTCCATTTGCGCGTCCTGCCCTTTATCCGATACGGTCACGTCAGGCGGCGTCACGAGTTGGTCCTTGCGCAGCTCCGCCCATTTGTTCATCCAATCCTTCCAGGTTGCCTCGTCATAATGGAATTTTCCGTCCTTGCTCATGGAGAAGCCTTTGCCCATACCCAGCTGATACGACATGTAGAACGCGCCATCCGCGGTCAGGTCCCGCGTGAGGTATTGGTCCTTGGCCAGCCTCGGCTTGAGGTCGCGGGCCATAGCAAAAAACTCGTCCCATGTCTTTGGCGGCTGAATGCCGAGGCTGTCCATCATCGTCTTGTTGTACACCATGCCCCAGGCGTTGTTGCCGAGCGGCATCGCATACAGTTTGTCTTCGTAGGTGCCTGTCTCGAGCAGCGCTTTATCGATATTGTCCGTCGGAATGGAGGAAAGGTCCTCCAGACGTCCGCTGGACGCCCAATCGTTGAACCAGGCGGCATCCATTTGGAAAATATCCGGCGTGTTTTTCCCCGCGGACTGGGTCGACAGCTTGTCCTGATACCCGTCGAACGACTGATACTCCGGTTCGAATGTGATGCCAGGATGGTTTTTAGAGTACAAATCAAGCGCTTTCAAAGTTGCGTCATGCCGGGCCTGAGAACCCCACCACATGATCCGGAGCGTGATGGACTTGCTGTCTCCCGACTCCGCGGATCCGGTTTCTTCTTTCTTGATCCCGCTGCAAGCGGAAAGAACCAGGGACAGCGACAACACGGCCGCAGCGCCGGCGGCGAGACGGTGCCATGATTTTCTCATAGGATGAACCTCCCTTAAGTAACTGATCTTCTTCCTTTACCGTACCAAGTCCAGGGTCCTTCTTGTAGGGGACAAATCAACAAATCATTTCAGTATTTTACGATGATCGAATGAAGATGGAGGTGCTCAGGCGCCAGGAATAAACGGAACCGTCCGTTTAGGCTTTGTGGAACTCGGTGGGGCTGCGCCCGGTATGCTTTTTGAACAGGGTGGTAAAGTACGGAACATTCCGATAACCGACCCGCTCGGCGATTTCGGCGATCAGCAGTTTTTTCTCGAGAACCATGCTCTTCGCTTTTTCCATTCGCACCCTGGTTAGATAATCGCCAAAGGTTTCACCTGTAAACTGACGGAATAAGGTGCTGAGATAGTTTTTGGAGATATAGACCTGATCGGCCACATCCTGAAGATGGATGTTCTCGGCGTAATGCTCATGAATGTATTGGATGATATAATCGACCGTTTCTTTATGCTTGAGGTTTTCGTTCGGCGTGTACCGAGAACAGATTCGGTTCACTTTTTCGGCTACCCATGCCTTCCACTGCTGTGCATCTTCCAATTGCCCCAGTTCTTTGGTCAAGTCCGTAAGAGATAGCTCATCGTCGAGCCGGATGCCGGACTCGTACAACGTATAGGAGAGAATGGCGAACAACTGCGTTCCGATGGCGGTAAGCTCGTCGGGCTGGAGCTGAGCCGCCCCGCTGTCCTTGCGGAAGAAGTCGTCCAGTGCCAGCAGTGCCCTGGGCTCGTCGAAGGTCCGCACGGCGTCGGTCATCTCCTGGAAAAACCGCACCGGCCGCACGTTCCGGGGGGCTGAATGCCGGAAGCCGCCTTCGTTATATAAGTAGACACAGGGATGGGCGACATCCGGTTCGCGCCGCTCGGCGAGTGCTTGAAACGCCTCTTCGGTGGAGTCGGAGATAGCAAGCCAGTCGTCCTTGCGAAGACCGGCGCCGATGTGAAGCTTGACCTTGAGGAATCGATGCACGGACGAAATGATTCGCCCTGCCAGCGCCAGAACTTCCGAGCGGAACGCTTCCGTCGGCCAGGAGAGGGGTTTATACAGCAGCAGTGCCATGTGGTGACTATGCAGCTCCAGGAAATAGCTGCGAAGCCCGTCCTGCCCGGCCAGCTCCTCCACCGTGTTGCCAACGGCGAAACGGAACAGGTGCCAGTCCCGGACGGAGATGCCTTCCATGCGTCCCTGCCGCTTGATTTCCAAGGCCAGCATCATGAATTGGGCATTCTTCCAGCCGAGGCGCTCCAGCATGCGGGAGTGATCCGTCAGCGGGGAGGATGTCCCTCCGGTGAGGACGGATTTGACCCATTCCCTTTCCAGATACGGCTCATACTCCATGAGTTGGTTTTGAAGCTCCCGTTCTCTGTTTTTGAGCGCCTGGTGCTCCGCAAGCTCGCGGGTGACGCGCTGCAAGACCTCGCGGATCGTGGTCGGTGAGGCTGGCTTGGGTAAATAATCGTCGACCTGAAGCCGCAGCGCTTTACGAGCGTAGTCAAAATCCGAGTACCCGCTCAAAATGATGATTTTGCCGTTGTACTGCTGCTTACGGAGCTGTTCGATCATGTCGAGACCGTTCATGACCGGCATATAAATATCCGTGATGACGATGTCGGGCTGGCTTGCTTCAATCAGCCTCAGTCCTTCTTCGCCATCCATGGCTTCCCCTACGGGGCGTACGCCGAGCTGCTCCCAAGGGATCAGCCGGGACATGCCGCCGAGCACTTGCCGGTCGTCATCCACGATTGCGATGGTCCACATGTATTCTTCCCCCTTCGTGATTGCGCTGCGGATTCAGCTTGGGCCAATAGATCTCCGCTTCGGTGCCTGGCGCATCGGTGCGATTGCGAAGCGAAACGCCAAAGGGCGGGCCGAAATAAACCTGTATGCGCTCCGTCACGTTGCGGATGCCGTATCCGCCCGTCGGATGGCGTTTCCGCGTTTTCCAGTCTTCACGAAGCCCGATGCCGTCGTCCCGAATCCAAATCCGGATGCCTCGGTTTTCTTCCGCACAAGTCAGATGGATCCGGCCCTGACGTCTGCCATGAAAACCATGCATAATGGCATTTTCTACAAAGGGCTGCAGGGTCAGCTTCGGAATCATCAGATGCTGTAAATCTTTCGGGCAATCGATGTGCCATTCCAATCCTTCGCCCCACTTGAATTGTTGGATTTTCAGATAGCAATCAACGTGCAAAAGCTCTTCCTGAATCGATATCATGGATTCGCCGCCCGACAGCCCGATGCGGAACATCTGCCCCATCAGCTCGAGCACGCGGCTGATCTTCTCCTGGCCGGCTTCAAGCGCCATCCAGTTCAGCTGATCCAGGGTGTTGTAGAGAAAATGAGGGTTAATCATCGCTTGAAGCGCCTTAATCTCCGCTTCGCGCTGCGCTTTATACTGCTGCTCCAGCGACTGATACAGCGTTTCGATCCGCTCGGTGAGCTTGCGGTAGCCGCTGAACAAGCTGCCGAATTCGTTGCGGTATGCCGTCGGCAGCGGCTGCCCGCGCTTCCCGGGATTGAACGCCTGCATCAGCTGAACCAGCTTCCGGATCGGCCGCGTGAAATTCCGGGAAAGGTACAACGTGAAGAACAAGGACAGCAGAATGGTGGCAGCTCCCACAATGGCCATTGTCCAGGCCAGGCGGACACTCCCGCTGGTGATTTCCTTCCAGGGCGTAAGCTCCACCAGCATCCAGCTGCCCGGGGACGTCCGGGACCATACGGTAAGCATGTTCTTCTCCGGCAGCGAGCCGGCAGCATCCAGCAGCTGATGCGCATGGCCAGTATCCCCGCTGACCCTCTCCAGGATGGCATTGATTTCCCCGGGCGGCGGAGCAATCCGGGTGTGCATGATCATCCGGCCGCCGGAGTCGAGCAGCAGCCGGCTGGCCGAGGAGTTGTCTTCCGTCAGAATTTCCCGCAGAAATTTAACCCGGACATTGATGATCAGAATTCCCCGATTCACGCCGTCCAGCGTGGTGATTTTACGGACAAAGCTGATTACCTGCTGCTTCCCCTGCGGCGAACCGACCTCACGCTGGCCGATCCAGAGAAAATCGGATTTGTCGATGGCCGGATACCAGCTCTCCCGGCTGGCCGAGGCGAGCGGGAGGTATTGAATGTTGGCGTTGGGGTCGACCTGAAGCGGATCACTCATATAAATCTGAAAGGAAAACATCGAGCGCGAGCTGTTCAGCATCGGCGCCAAATAATCCCGGTTCAGCTCGTCCCTGGCCGTCTTGCGTTCATAATAATCTCCTTTCATCGTTACATAGTTGACCAGAGGAGAGTTGATGGACACGGCTAGCGAGGTTTGCTCCACAGCGCTCATCTGGTCTGTAAGCTGTTTGTTGAGCTGCTGCAGCACCGCCTGCTGGTACTTGGAGGCGCTGTCCGCCTGCTCATCAGCCGAAAACCGATAGCTGACAATCATCATAATCGTGATGAGGACCGCGATAAAACCGGCAAAGCTGAAGAAAAAAACGTAATCGATGCGGAACGTGCGAAACGGATTCATGCGTTTTCCCCTTCCTTTGGAAGCCATGAGGACACTTCATCTCGCGATGCTGCCTCGATGCCCATGATGGCGGAAGCCGGATGATCGCGATTGTCCGGCTTGACCGTTACCTGAAGAAGAGCTGGAAATAATGCGGCACAGTATCCGTTTACCGCTCTGAAACTTAACCTTTCAGCCCGGATGTGGCGATCCCTTCCACGAAATGCTTTTGCGCCAGAAAGAAAATGACCACCGGCGGCAGAACGGAGAGCAGGGATACGGCAAGCAGTTGCCCCCACGGAACGGCCGACTGGGAGTCGATGAACATCCTGAGCGCGAGCGGGACTGTATACTTGTCCACGGTATTCAGATAAATCAGAGGCCCAAAGTATTCGTCCCAGCCCCAAATAAACGAGAAAATCGTAACCGTGATGAGTGCCGGCAGGGTCAGCGGCATGATGATGCGCAGATAAATGCCGAACCAGGTGCAGCCGTCGATTTTTGCCGACTCGTCGAGCTCTCGCGGAATGCCGCGGATGAACTGGACAATCAGGAAAATAAAGAAAGCTCCGCCCATGGCTGACGGAACGATCAGCGGCAGATACGTATTGATCCAGTCGAAGGAATGGAACATTGTATACTGCGGGATGAGCGTGACTTGGCCCGGAAGCATCAGGGTCATCAATAGGATGGAAAACCATAACCCCTTCAGCGGAAAGGACAGTCTAGCGAAGCCGAAAGCTACCAGGCTGGCTGAAATGACGTGAATGATCGTGGTCGCCACGTTGAGCTTGAGGCTGTTCATAAAGAAGCGTGTAAATGTATACTTGGGCAGAGCCATCCAGCCTTCCGTATAATTTTGCCACAACCATACTTTAGGGAACAGGGTGGGCAGACTGATTTCCGGCGTCGATTTGAAGGAGGCGCCGATCCACCAAAGCACGGGATAAAACATCACAAAACAGAACGCGATCATCAGCACGTGGACCAGCCAGTTTCGTTTATTATGAGCACCTGTCATTTGCGACCCTCCGTTTCAGTTTCATAGAAGACCCAGTACTTGGACGCGACGAAATTAAGCGCCGTGGCGATGCCGATGATCACGAGCAATATCCAGGCCAAGGCCGAGGCGTAACCCATCTGCAGCGAACCGAAGGCTTTATTGTACAGGAACAGAGCAAACATCTCGGTTGAGTTAACAGGTCCTCCGTTCGTGACAACAAAAGCCGAAGTGAACATTTGGAATGCGTTGATGATGCCCATGATCAGATTAAACAGGATGACCGGGGATAACATGGGCAAGGTAATCCGGATGAACTTGCGGAGCGGAGAGGCCCCGTCTACGGAGGCAGCCTCATACAACTCGCTTGGGATTTGTTTAAGACCGGCAAGGAAAATAATCATCGATGAACCGAACTGCCAGGCTGTCAGCAGCACCAGGGTGCCGAGGGCGGTGGAGGGGGTGCCGATCCAGTTTTTGGGGGCGATACCGACCCATATCGCGAGTTGATTAATGAAGCCGTTCAGGCCAAAAATATTGCGCCATAGCACGGCCACCGCCAAGCTTCCGCCGATCAGGGACGGCAGGTAAATGATCGTCCGGTAGAAGGATATCCCCCGGATCTTCCGGTTCAGCAACAGGGCTATTGCAAGTGCGACCAGCAGTTTCAGCGGCACGGAAGCGATCACATACAGAAATGTCACCTTCAGCGAATTGAAGAAGAGCCGGTCGTGAGCGATATCCTGGTAGTTCTTGAGTCCGATCCAGCGGGCCGGCTCCAGCAGCGAATACTCGGTGAAGGATAGATAGAAGGACTGGATAATGGGCCACAGCTGCAAAATGAGAAAACCCAGCAGCCAGGGAGCAATGAACAGGTAGCCAGCTAACGGAGCGTTCCAGCGGCCTTTGAATGTTTTGGCAATCGCTTTCACGTCCTTGTCCAGTTCGACCTTGCCCGCCGACTGTGCCGTTTGTGCATTCATGATTAATCACCTCTCGCCTATTGATAGCTCCCATTGTATCCTGATGAAAATCAGGCCTGTAGGCGACAGATGCACAAATTCTTTCATTATTGAATGATTAAGGAGCGAGTACAGGAGAAAGTGCAGGGCCATGGTCTCCGAGGAAACGACGCCAAAAAAGAATCAGCAGCGACGTTACGGAAACGCACTGCTGCTTAGAGACAATGAGGAAGGATCTACCCCTTCCGGGTATCTCGGTATTCGGAAGGGGATTTTCCCATGATTTTTTTGAACAACCGCGAGAAGTAGTAGGGATCTTGGAAGCCGAGACGGTGGCTGATCTCCTTGACGCTCTGGCCGGTCAGGTCCAGATACTGGCAGGCTCGCTGGATTTTGAGCCGCAGATAGTAATCGATGGGGGAGTAGCCCGTCGCTTCCTTGAACCGGAAGGTGAAGTGCGGAATGGACAGATTGGCGTAGGCCGCCAGCTCCTTCAGGCTCACATTGCCCTCCAGATGCTCGGTCATGAACAGAAGTGTCTGCTCCATATCATGTTTGTTGTGCTGATGCAGCCCCCGCTGCGGTTGGAGCCGGGCGAGGCGGATCACGGCCGCCAGGTGGCTGGCGAGCTGCGAGACATGGATAATGTGGTTCAGCGTATACCCTTTTTGCAGCAGCTCGTAACTTTCCTGAAACAGCTCCACGATGCTCCTTGATTGTTCGACCGGAACGACGGCGGGTTCGGCTGCGTCGGTAAAGCCATCGAACAATAAACCTGCATGCGTCCCCTTCATATGCCACCAGTAAATACTCCAGGGATGAAACTCCAATGATGCATATTCATGCGGCGTATCCGGCGGGATGACGACTGCCTGCCCCTTGAGCAGAGAATAGGTTTTGCCGCCGTTCAATCGGTACCAGCCTTCCCCCTCCACGCAGTAGATTAAGATGTACGCGCCGCTGCCCTCCGGGCGTTCCCGGTAGTGATGAAGCGCACGCGGAAAGTACCCGATGTCGGTTACGTGCAGCGGTTCCACAAGCGGATGCCGGGCCGCCTCTTTCATAATATGATCCGGGAGGACAATGATTTTCTGAGACGCAAATCCGTCTGGTTTTCGTATGGTATCCATAGCTTTACTATGTATCGGGGCGGCAGTCTTGTCAACCTGATGGAAAACGAAATAATCAGAATATAATCCATCATGAACATGATATCGTCAATGGCTTGCGTGCAGGCGGGCTTATAAAATAGAGACATGAAGCAGCCAACGCTGATATTAATGGAGGGATGACGAATCATGACAAAACAGCTGCATGTGAGCGTACGGGAAGAGACTGTGGAGATTCCCACGTATGAAGTGGGGAAGCCGGATCTGAACCCGATGTTTTTGGAGAAACGGGTGTATCAGGGGAGCTCGGGGCGTGTCTATCCGCTGCCGGTCATCGATAAAATTTATGATGAGAAAGTAGTAAAACCCTACCGGATCATTTTCCTTGAAAATGATTACGTGCAGATTCAGATCATGCCGCAGATTGGCGGCCGCATCTACCGGGCCATCGATAAAACCAACAACTATGATTTTGTATACCACAATCAAGTGATCAAGCCGGCTTTGGTTGGCCTCGCGGGACCTTGGATCTCCGGGGGAATCGAGTTTAACTGGCCGCAGCATCACCGGCCGAACACCTTTGGCGAGGTGGAGTGGAGCTTAACGGATCACCCGGATGGCAGCAAGACGGTATGGGTCGGCGAGATCGACCGGATGTACGGCACGAAGGTGTCTACCGGCTTCACGCTGTATCCAGGCAAGGCGTATCTTGAAATTCACGCACAGATGTACAATCGGACCTCGGAGCCGCAGACTTTTCTGTGGTGGGCGAATCCGGCCGTAGCGGTCAACGATCATACCCAGTCCGTATTTCCGCCGGATGTTCACGCGGTGTTCGATCATGGGAAACGGGACGTGTCCAAATTTCCGATCGCAACCGGCACGTATTATAAGCAGGACTATTCGGCGGGCGTCGATATTTCCATGTACCGCAACATTCCCGTTCCGACATCCTATATGGCCTATCATTCGGATTACGATTTCGTGGGTGGTTATGACCATGGCTTGAAAGCGGGGATTCTGCATGTGGCCAATAAACATATATCTCCCGGCAAAAAACAGTGGACATGGGGTCACGGCGAATTCGGCCAGGCCTGGGATCGCAACTTGACCGACGAAGACGGCCCGTACATCGAGCTTATGACCGGCGTGTATACCGATAACCAGCCCGATTTCACCTGGCTGGCGCCGTATGAGGAGAAAAGCTTCAAGCAGTACTTCATGCCCTATAAAGACATCGGGCTGGTGAAGAACGCGTCCATTGACGCCGCCGTAAATCTCGAAGTTCACAACCATAAGGCCGTTGTCCATGCCTATGCAACCTCAGTTAGGGAAGGGGCTCGAATCCTGGTGACGGGAGCGGGACGTACCTTTTTGGAACGGAAGGTCAAGCTGTCCCCGGCCGATACCTTCCAGTCCGTGATCGAACTGGACCCTGGTGTCAGAGAAGAAGATATGAGAATCGCGGTATTCGCTGAGGACGGCAGAGAGCTGGTCGCTTACCAGCCCAAGCCGCGTACCTTGGAGCGGACGCCAGACCCGGCCACGGCGATTGGCAAGCCGGAGGACCTGAAGAATACCGAAGCGCTGTTCTTGGCAGGGCAGCATTTGGAACAGTACAGGCACGCAACCTATGAACCGGAAGCCTATTATATCGAAGGTCTTCGGCGCGATGCGGGAGACGTCAGGCTGAACAATGCCTATGGTTTGCTCCTGCTGCGCAGAGGGTGCTTTACGCAGAGTGAGGTTTATTTTAGAAAAGCCATTGTAACCTTGACCCGCCACAACGCCCGGCCCTATGACAGCGAACCGTTCTATCATTTGGGCAAAGCTTTGAAATGGCAGGGGCGTTTGGATGAAGCGTACGCTTATCTGTACAAGTCGGTCTGGTCGGGGGCTTGGCAAGGGGCCGGTTATCTCGCTTTAGCCCAGATTGCCTGCGAGAAGCTGGAATATGAGGAAGCGTTCGAGCTGATCGAACGATCCCTGGCTGCCCAGTACCGTAATTATAAGGCGCGGCATCTCAAGAGTTTCGTCTTAAGAAAGCTGGGACGCTTGGCGGATGCGGAGTCATGGCTTGAGGAAACGCTCAAGCTGGATCCCATGGATGCGGGCGCGATGAACGAGCTGGTAACCGTATATCAAGAACAGAAGCAAGAGGTTAAAAGCCGGCGGGCTTATGAATCGCTTGCCCAGCTCCTGCGCGATGGTCCGCACAATTATATCGCCTTGGCTCAGGACTATGCGGAAGCAGGCCAATATGCCGACGCTTTGGATGTGCTGCAGCGCATCGAACGCCTTACAGGGCCTGCCGTATATCCGATGGTTTATTACTATCAGGGCAGTTATTTAATGAAGATGAACCGAGCGGAAGAGGCAGCTGCTTATTACCGATTGGCCTCAGCGGCCGATCCGTCGTACTGTTTCCCGAATTCCCTGCATGATTACGCGACGCTGAAGCAGGCGCTCGCCGTACACCCTCAGGATGCGAAGGCTTTGTACTACTTGGGGAATCTGCTGTACGACAAGAAGCGCTACGATGAAGCCACAAGCAGCTGGGAAGCTTCGGTCGCTCTGGACGACAGCTTCGCTACGCCGCACCGGAATCTGGCGCTCGCTTTCTATAACAAGAGGCAGAACCACGACAAAGCATCGGTATCCCTGCAAAAAGCCTTCTCGCTGAATCCGGCGGACGCCAGGGTCTTCTACGAGCTGGACCAGCTGTATAAAAAGCTCGGTCATGCTCCGGCCGATCGCTTGAAAGCGATGGAGGAGCACATGGAGCTGGTCGAGCAGCGAGATGATTTATATCTGGAATATATGACGCTGCACAATACGCTGAATCGTTATGAGAAGGCATTGGCCTTGATTCTGAAACGGAACTTTCACCCTTGGGAAGGCGGCGAGGGTAAGGTACCGGCCCAGTACGTATTGGCCCGGGTGGAGCTGGCGAAGCAGCTGCTTCAGGAGCATCGCTGCGAGGATGCCGTAGAGCAGCTCCTTGCTGCCAAGCAATACCCGCTCAACATCAATGAAGGGAAACTCACGGGAGCGCAGGAGAATAACATCGATTATTACCTGGGCTGCGCATACGACGGGCTTGGCCGGTCCGAAGAGGCGGAGGCGTACTTCCTGAAAGCTTCGGAAGGGCTGGATGAGCCAACCAGCGCGATGTATTACAACGATCAGCCGCCGCACATGATTTTTTATCAAGGGGCTGCGCTGCGGAGACTGGGCCGAGAGAATGAAGCCCGCAGCCGGTTTAACAAGCTGATCGATTACGGGGAGAAGCATATATTCGAGCCTCAGAGCATCGATTACTTTGCCGTCTCGCTGCCGGACTTCCTGGTGTTTGATGAAGATCTGGACCGAAGAAACGAAATTCATTGCCGCTACATGATGGGGCTTGGGCATCTTGGACTCGGTGACCGGCAGTCCGCGGAGAACCTGTTCCGCGAGGTGCTGCAGCTGGAGTCTCACCATCAAGGAGCTGCGTTGCATTTGTCGCTTTGCAAGACGTTGATGTAAAAGATTGACTTTTTATTCTCAAGGGCCGTTATGAACGGTCCTTGAGCATTTGTGCATTCTGTGTGTTGCGTTGACTACAACGGAGGAGATGACGATGATGATCTGGAGTAAAGGGATGCTGGATGGATATGAGGTTTGGACAGGGTGCACGGAGGTGATGGAGATGGTCCTGGTGCCTGAACTCGGAAGCAGGGTCATCTCGCTTCGCAATCGAAAGACTGGCAGGGAATGGCTGGTGCAGCCTGCTGGAGCTTTGGAAACGAACGGGTATGCAAGCTCCTTCGGAAAGCGGGACGGCAGCGGCTGGGATGAGATGTTTCCTACGATTAATCCTTGCCGGTATCCAGTTTATCCATGGAAAGGAACAGTGCTTCCCGATCATGGCGAGGTATGGTCCATTCCATGGAAGGCGCACAGCGAGGAAAAACAGCTTCACTGCAGCGTGCAGGGAATTCGAATTCCTTATCAGCTGCGCAAAACCTACTCCTTCCCTCGTGAAGATACCCTGCGGATCGATTATGCCGTTCATAATTCGAGTCCGTTCCCATTTTCTTTCCTGTGGGCAGCACATCCGTTGTTTCAGATCGATGAAGGCGCAGAGATTATCGTTCCTCACGAGCTGAGGGAGATCATCGTATCGTACTCGGCGAACGGTCGATTGGGAGAATTCGGCGATATTCGGAAATGGCCGCAGCCATGGGATGAAAAGCCCCATATCCGCTTGAATCGAACCGAGAGCAGGCTAGAAGCATCGGCGGAGAAGTTTTATTTTGCAGGCGAGCTGCCGGATGGGCAAGCTTCCATTTATGATCCGGTTGCGGAGGAAGGACTCTGTATGCTGTTTCCTAAAGAGCAGGTGCCTTATCTAGCGATTTGGGCGAACTACGGAGGCTATCAGGGACAGTACCATCTTGCGCTGGAGCCTGCGACGGGGCTGCTCGATGATCTCTCGTATGCCATGGATCGTCAGGCAGCAGCTGAAGTGCCGGCCGGTGATACGTATATGTGGTACCTTGAGATTAGCTGGATCGATGGATTTAAAGAAGGGAAGCCTTCTTGACCGAAAGTGGACCGACAAACGCTTTAAGGGTAAGCCAATTCACAAATGTGTTGATTGGGATTGTCCGTAAATAAACCACCATGATAACAGATCACGTTCTGGATGTCATACTGAGTGAGCTTTTGCAGGGAACTCTTGGCTAATGCTAAATCATAAGTGTTTGCAGGATCTGGTCCGACCAGTCGTCCCTCTACAACGTTCAGGGCATCTGCGGCAATCAGGGTTTTGCTCGGCATATGATATAAGCTGGTATGGCCCGGGGTGTGGCCCGGCGTATGGATCACGATGATACCGCCGCCAAACGGCAGTTCCTCGCCGTCGCGCAAAATGCTGTTCACTGGGGCTGTGGGAGGATTCTCCAGCGTTTGCTTAAACGCATTCCTCCACTCCGGCGGAACGTGATCCGGCATCGAAGCCAGCGCTTGTGTAATGGCCTCGGGCGATAATTTGACAAGCCTTGTATCTCCTTCGATATAAGGCTTTTCAATTTCGCTGGCGAACACTTCCGGGGCGTGGTTGCTGTGCTGGATCATGGCCGGCAAACTGCCGATATGATCCAAATCCTGGTGTGTTATAATAATTTTGCTTACATCCTGGACGGAAACCCCGATGTCCGATAGCTGCTCCTGAATAATCGGGAACTGGCCGGGATAGCCGGTATCGATAAGCACCCGGTTCTGATGATCCCATATGAATGTTGGATGGATCGTTTCGATTCGTCCCAGCATGGCTGCGGAAATTTCCAGCATGGCAATGCCTTGATCGATTTGCATGTTACATACCTCCACGTATAAAGGGTTCTTCCCGTGTTTATCTTGAGTAGAAGTAGATTATCAAATCAGCAAACTCATGTAAATAGAAAAATATTATATCATAACACGAAAATAATTATTTGTCAACATTTAATCGTTGATCAAAGCTTCTTTAATATATGAAATGTCCGGCTCGGTATACATAGCTTGACTCCAAGACGTAGACTGCTCACAAGGCTGGATCTCATCTCGCTATTGAGGAATATGTAATTGCTGGTATAATCCTTGAAAAGAGGAAAAGAGAGACGAAGTAGAGAAGGAGAGAGATCAGCAATGAACACGACGATTGAACTGAATAACGTAACCTGGCAACGGGAGCAGAAGACCGTTCTTGCAGGCGTGGATTGGACCGTACAGCAAGGAGAGCATTGGGCGGTTCTTGGGCTGAACGGCTCCGGAAAGACAACCATTTTGAATATGATTAACGGTTATATCTGGCCGACCAGCGGTACGGTTTCGGTGCTCGGGCATCGTTTTGGCAGGGTGGATTTAAGAGAATTGCGTAAATCGATAGGCTGGGTCAGCTCCTCGTTGCAGGAAAGAATCCGTCCGAATGAGTCCACGCTGGATGTCGTGATCAGCGGCAAACACGCCTCGATTGGCTTGTATCAGAAGGTGGATGAAGCAGATCGGGAACAGGCTGAGCAGCTTATGAAGGATTTCAATTGCATTCATCTGCTGGGTCGTACATATGAAACCTGTTCGCAAGGGGAGAAGCAGAAGCTGCTGATCGCTAGGGCGCTTATGGCTTCTCCAAGGCTGTTGATACTGGATGAGGCCTGTAACGGACTGGATTTTCTGTCGAGGGAAGCGCTGCTGTCCAGCATTACGGCACTGGCTTCAAAGCCCGATGCGCCGACCCTGCTATTCGTTACGCACCATATCGAAGAAATACTGCCGATCTTCTCGCACTCGTTGCTCATCCGCCGGGGCACAGTATTCGGACAGGGGAGCTCCAAGGATATGCTGACAAGCGGGAATTTGACCTCGTTTTTTGAGACGCCGGTTGAGGTGAGTTGGCAGAACGATCGCGCCTGGATGTCCATTCCGGATTTAAAATGAAGGCTCAAGGCTCGCGAGATATTCATGTCTTAGGAGAGTGACCATTGTGCCAAGTCGAATCATAGCGAATCGAAGGCTGTTCAATCAAGGAATAACAGGTATGAAGCCTGAGAGTCCAGAGCAAGTCGTAAGAGGGCTCGGCGCTGTGCAGTCCCAGGATTTTCATCAAGCGGTATGGGGAATCGGTCTCCGTACACATTCTGCCAAGCTGTCCGATGTGGAGCAGGCCATGATCGATCGCAAGATCGTGCTGACCTGGCCGATGCGAGGGACGATATTCTTCGTGCCTGCGGAGGATGCCAAGTGGATGCTGAAGCTGACGGCATCGCGCTTTCACACACATGATAAGAAGAAGCAGGCCGAACTTGAGCTTGACGAAGGTACGCTCCATCGATGCCGCACGATCATTCGCAACGCGCTGAGTGGCTGTACCCGCGTATCCCGTCCCAGACTGATGGAGTTGCTGGAGGAAGCGGGGATCAGCACCAAGAATGGCCGCGGTTATTTCATTCTCGGATATTTGGGACGGACAGGCATGATCTGTTTCGGCCCGCATGAAGGTAAACAGCAGAGTTTCGTGCTGCTGGATGAATGGGTCCCGAATTCGAGAGAGCTAACGCTTGAAGAATCGCTGGCGGAGCTTGCGCTTCGTTATTTTTCAGGTCACGGGCCCGCAACGATTCAGGATTTTGCGTGGTGGGTCGGATTAACGCTGACAGAAGCTAAACGAGGCTTTGAGGCCGTAAAATCAAACCTTCGTTTAGATTTTGTCAACGGCACGGAATACTGGAGCTCTGTTACAACACCGGCCGTGTCCACTGATACGGATTCGGTGGTTCTGCTTCCGGGTTTTGATGAATATTACTTGGGTTACAAGGATCGCAGCGCGATCATAGAGACAGAGCACGATGCGAAGATCGCTCCCCATCGCAACGGGGTTTTTCAACCGATGATGGTGGTAGGCGGGGAAGTGGTCGGTGTCTGGAAGCGGGAGATCAAGCGCAGCGGCATCGAAATCGCATTTAGTCCGTTTTTGCCAAGGAATGATCGAGAAGAGGAGTTTATGGAAGCTGCCAAGCAGTATAGCGATTTCATGGGAATGCCGATTGCACGAATAGAATGGAACCAAGCTCTCTAAGCTTATTGGCTGAGAGGAGCTCTTAGGAGGAATAGCGTATGGAGTCAATCATGAAGCTGGAAGCATTGATTACCGAAATGACAGAGATTGTAACGGCGACTAATGAGGTGGAGTTCAATCTGAAGCTTGCGCCCGATAAATGGTCCAAGAAGGAGATTCTGGGTCACCTTTGCGATTCAGCGGTAAATAACCATATCCGGTTTGTAAAAATTTTGCTGTCCGATTATCCGATTGCCATTCAGGGGTACGCGCAGAACGATTGGGTTCGGGTGAACAATTACCAGGATCAATATGATCAATCGGAAGTGTTGTCACTGTGGCAGCAGATGAACCGGATGATTCTGCGTGTCATGCAAAAAGCGGATTCGTCTGATTTCCAGAAAAAATGTGTGCTGCCCGATAAAAAGGAGGTCACGCTGGAGTGGTTATTTAACGATTATGTCGATCATATGATCCATCACCTGGAGCAAATCGAGCTGTGATTACAGCATTGACATTTGGTATACAACAGGAAACGAAAGGTGCTCCAATATGTTCAAAGTTTTGAATCTTGCGATTCGATTTATTCTGGAATTGATTCTATTATTTTCGATTGGTTACTGGGGCTTCCATTATGGCTCCGGGCTCATGGCACAGGTTGCACTCGGTATTGGGCTTCCACTGCTTGCAGCCGTCATCTGGGGCATGACCATCTCTCCGAAAGCAAGGATCAAGCTGCCGCATGCCGTGGTGCTGCTTATCGAATTTCTTATATTTGCAACCGCGGTGGCATGCCAGGTATCCTCGGGCTTTATAACGTTTGCCATTGTGTTTGCATTTGTGGCTCTGGTGAACCGCCTCATCGTGATAAAATGGAGGATGCAGCCTTAGAGAGTATATTGCAGATTTACATGGAGATGTACCTAGTGGGAGGTGGATGATACGGCTACCATCGGTCTTATTAGACACGGAATAACGGATTGGAATGTTCAGAATAGGGCTCAGGGACGGAGCGATATTCCTCTTAATGGGGAGGGGAGGCAACAGGCTCAACGAATCGCTGAACGCTTAAAGAAAGAGCCTTGGGAGATCATCATCTCAAGTCCCCTGATCCGTGCAAGAGCTACTGCGCAGATCATTGCTGAAGAGATCTCTGTGCTTGATATCATGGAAGATCAACGAATTTGCGAGATCGATTGCGGTCTTATTGAAGGAACTACAGAGGAAGAGAGGCTGGTGACTTGGGGGCACTCCTGGCGGGAACTGGACTTAGATATGGAACGTTATGAGGATGTCGCCGAGCGAGGAACTCAGTTTTTGGAGGAAGTAATGCAAGCATATGAGAACATGCATGTTCTCGTTGTGAGTCATGGCGCCGTCATTGGATTATCTCTGCAAAAGTTGCTACCTCAGCGTTTTGTATCTACCTATATGGATAATGCCTCCTTAACTCTTCTAACCAAGTCCAACGGTGAATGGAATTGCCCCTTATTCAACTGCACGGAGCATTTATAAATCCTCTAAAAAGGCTGCCTACGTCTGATAATCAGATGGAGGCGGTCTTTTTGCATTGGATTCAGGTTTAATTTAAAAGACGAATTAAAGTCACGTCCTTTAGTGGTTCAGGATGATATGATGGTTGAAAGAAAAGCCTATGTTCGGCTGCTGGATATCCTCAATAACATAGCGAATCGAAAAGCTAGCGTGATCATTTAAAATGCTGTAGGTAGAGGAGAATGAGCTTATGATTTTGAAAATCGGTATGATTGGTTTGGATACATCGCATGTCTCCATTTTCTCGAAAATGCTGCATGACAAGGCACATCCCTATTACGTTCCAGGCGCAAGGGTTACAGCGGCATTTCCCGGAGGATCCCCGGACTTCGAGCTTAGTATAAGCCGGGTGGACGGGTATACCAAGGAACTTGTTGCGTGGGGAGCCGAAATATTGGATTCTCCGGGAGACGTCGCCAAACAGGTCGATGCCGTCATGCTCGAAGCGGTCGACGGAAGGTCGCATCTGTCCTTGTTTCGCGCGATTGCTCCTCATTGCCAAATGGTATTTATTGATAAGCCGTTTGCGGTGAGCAGTAAGGACGCAATAGAAATTGCCGAACTGGCGGAGCAGTTTCAGGCTACCGTTATGAGCAGCTCGTCTCTTCGATATGCGCAAGGGCTTCAGGATGAACTGGCTCGCGGCGGTGTAGATGATATCATTGGCGTGGACTGCGCCGGACCGCTCCCCCTTCAGCCGACACAGCCGGGATTTTTCTGGTATGGAATCCATGCGGCGGAGATGCTTTACCGTGTTCTCGGACCCGGATGCGTAAGCGTGCATGTCGCTGCGACCGAATTGCATGAGGTATTAACAGCGGTTTGGAATGACGGGAGAGTCGGGACGATCCGGGGAAATCGGGCAGGTAACGAACGCTTTGGGATGACCATTCATCGAACAGAGGCTAGCAGCTTTGTGGACATCATGGCGCATCCGAAACCCTATTATGCGAGTCTGCTGGAGCAGATCATGAAGATGTTCACGACAGGTGTCTCGGACGTTCCTTTATCTGAGACGCTGGAGATCATTCGTTTTCTGGAGGCTGCAAATGTCTCTCGCGAAACGGGAGAAACTGTGAGACTGGATGATAACGATCGAACAGGAAGTTAAAAGAATTAACAATATGTGTTAATGGATGGAGGTTATCTGGGAGGTTGCTGCGATCACCCGATAGCCTTTTTGACCTGCAATTATACATAATATTCCCATTTTGACTTCGTTAATTGTATGATAGACAGATCAAGAAAATTCAGCAGCTATTCATTAGCCGTGTGGAGAGGTGGTTTTTATGACGTATCATATTCGGGTGAGACCGACAGCATTGGTTTTTCAAAATGAGCATGTGTTATTGGTCGAGTATGTAGATGAGAACGGAATGCATTACAATTTGCCTGGAGGCGGGGCCGAGCCAGGAGAGTCGATTATAGAGGGCGCTTTGAGAGAATTGTACGAGGAAACCACGCTGGAAGCACAGGTTGGACCTGTCGCATTTGTGTACGACAATGCTCCTCATAAGCAACCAGGAAATAACATAACGGACATTCACACGCTATACATCGTGTTTGAATGTTATCCACATGAAGGATCATCCCCGAAACTTCCGGCTGCGCCAGATCCGAATCAAACCGATGTGAAATGGATTCCGCTCGAGCAGCTGGACGACATTATTTTGTATCCGAATATTAAGAAGCACATTAAACAGTATGCACAGGAACGCAGAAATATTGAAATAATCGAAGACTACGTATTGGATAAATATGTTTGAATTCATTTTCACAGGAGACCTCAATGAAATCGCATTATAAAATGATCGCCTTGATCCTCCTCATCGGATACACCATGTTGCTAACTTACTGGATGATCTGGGGATTCGGGAGGACAACACAATCGGAATTCAGTTATAATCTGGTGCCATTTTCGACGATGGCAAGTTATTTCCCCATTCGCAGCTTGGCTTCATTGATCAATATCGTTGGGAATATCGCTGTGTTTGTGCCTTTCGGGGTGTTGATTCCAGTTGTATTTCGAATTCGATACATTAAGATGTTGGGTTTCTTTTTAGTCGGGTTATTCGTGCTCGAAATGGCACAGCTGATCTCCCGGCGAGGAAGCCTGGATGTGGACGATTTTATTTTGAACTCGGTAGGTGTTACGATTGGTTATGGTTTGCTTGGGGTCATTATGAAATCGAGGAGCAGATAACCGTAACCGCATATTTCGATCATACATAAAATAGTGTATAACAGGCAGCAGAATGGCTTAACTACGATGTAGGAAAGTCATTCTGTTTTTTGTATTTGTGGCTGATTTTGTTGTGTAGAAGTTACATTCTCAACATGAGCTGGATGACGCCAATATGGGGAAATGTGGGAAAAACTATTGTTCGATCAGGAACCGAAGCTTACAATGATATGAGGGATTGGAAAATGTTGTGTGGAAAGGTGTGTGTCTAGGATGAGGGATTCCGTGTTTAGTAAGTTGACTCATGGCATAGAGTTTACATATAACCTAAGGGATGATGTAGAAGCTTTTCTCATCAAGCATGGAGAGCAGGAAACGTTCGAGCATATCATGAATGTAGTTCGAGAGGCGTTAGCCATCGCGCCGTTATTTGATGTAAACCCAGATGCAGCCCGGCAGGCAGCGCTGCTGCACGATATCAGCAATGCTATTTCGGTAAGTGAAATGAAGGAGGCCGCGGAAGAATGGTCTTTACCCATTAATGAAGAGGAACACCTATATATCAGGATCATTCATCAGAAGCTTTCCATGGAAATGGCTCAGCGTATCTTCGGCTGCACTTCTCCGGACATATTGAACGCTATTGAATGCCATACAACGTTAAAAGCCGGGGCAAGCCAATTGGATAAGGTATTATTCGTTGCGGATAAGATCTCTTGGGAACTTGAAGGCGATCACACCTTTCAAGCGGACATGCGCACTAAACTGGACGAACTGGATTTAGACGGAGCGGCGCTTGTGTATTTGGGCCATGTATGGAATCAACGTGACAAAATGAAATTGGTGCATCCGTGGTTAATCGCAGCCAGAAGTGAGCTAATTAGCCAAAGAGTATAATCATTTGCCGCTGCTTGGTTGATAAAGTAACTGATAATAGGAAGGACTAGATACCCTATGAACAATAAAGCGATGGGCATTATTTTCATCTTTATTTCGGCTTTTTTGTACGGTATCCGGTACTTAACAGCCGCGATTGCGGGGATATACAATCCCTGGATGTTTGAGGATTTGTTATCGGAATATGGAAAAGGGCCGTGGATATTCAGCATCATTAGTTTGATTCTCGGTATCTTATGCTTCATCGTCCCCATCATTCGTAAATGGCTAGAGGATGACCTGAACAAGATCAAGCATAACTGGGAGGAGTTTGATCAGACAGACAGCGCCGATAGGAGTCCATAATTAAATGCTATCTTGATTTTTTAAGGAGGTATATTGATGGGCGAAAACCAAGTTGCCGGCTTTTGGATCCGGCTAGGCGCCAATCTTCTGGATGGAATCATCGTGAGCCTTCCGTTATGGTTCATTGCAGGTTTGATCACTGGGAATTTTGAGAATGAGCCGATCAATAATTTGATTTATGGTCTGTATGCCATTTTGGTGCCCGTGTATTGGAATGGTTATACCATCGGCAAGCGTTTATGCGGCATTCGAATACGCAAATTCGATTTTCTTGAGCCGCCGGGCATAGGAACGATGCTGCTCCGCAACCTCGTAGCGGGAATTGTGTATACGCTAACGTTTGGAATTGGTCTCATCGTGAGTATCTTTATGGTTGCGATGCGCGAGGATAAGCGTTCCCTTCACGATTTTATCGCCGGTACGGAAGTTGTGTATGATTAGGAGATGAAGGGGTGTGTGCATTTTTTGCGACTACGCATCAACAGACGGCTGACGTTCACCATGATTGTTATGATGATATTGATTTCAGGCTGCTATGAGCAGAGAGCAGACGATTTCTACGATGCGGAGTGTGTAACGGAAGAAGAAAGGGAAATCCGCGAGACAGACTATATTCAAGTTCCGTATGAGCAGCTTCTATATACCAAAACCGCCTCGGAATTTACTTGGCAGTCCCGTTCGGTAGCGCATCTTGATCCGGATATTCAACAGCTTTATGATGACAGCATAAATAGGGCTCCCGGCGGGTGGGTGCTTAAGGAAACGAGTCAGGAAATTTATATGTTGATTAGCGGAGGACAGCTTCCGTCGGCAAAAGGTTTTCGGATCGCATCCATGAAGATGACCAGCGAACAGATAGGGGATCCAAAGAATCATCTATATATCACTTTAGCTTCACAAGCAGATGATGGGACGGAGGATTACCCTGGCCAGGCAAGCGTCACATCATTGATCCGAATACCCAAATCAGGCTTACCTGCTGGAGCCGCAATTCAAGGCGTTTCCATGACGGGAGTTGATTAGATATCGGGTTCACGATAAAAGGGATTATTTTTGATATGGATAATACGCTGCTGCATTCCAGCATTGATTTTGGCGCGATGAAGAGGGACATCTACGCCTTTCTATGCCATCACAGAATCTTGCCCCAAGGTCTGTCTATGGACACCCATACCACCTCAACCATTATTGCTGAAGCCATGAATACAGGGCAGCTGTCGGAAGATCTTCGTCAGGCGATGTGGAATATTGCCAAAGAACATGAGATGAGAGGGATGATGGGTGCAGAACTAGAAGCGGGCGCAAGCGAGCTTGTTCAGCACTTGCATGGGCAGATGCATCTGGCCATTGTGACGAATAATGCGGTTGAAGCAGCGATGGCCGCATTGGAAGAGAATCGGATTGCGCAATATTTTGATCTCATTATTGGAAGAGAAGCCATGGGCTTGTTAAAGCCGGCACCTGATGGTTATTTGGAGGTATTGAAGCATTTCCCTCATACATCACCGAAGGAATGGTTGTCTGTCGGAGATGCCTGGGTGGATGGCACGGCCTCCGAGAGCGCCGGAATTCCATTTATCGCCTATCGCGGGAACATTGCGAGAATGAACAGCATGGGTGTTTTTCCGCTTGCCGAGATTCAGCATATAGAAGAAGTTATAGATTATCTTCAGCCGCGTATCACTAAATAAATCTCGGAGGTGCCATCCCCCTATGCTGAGTTTTATAACGGAGATTCCAGAGGGTAAACAGATTGGCAGTGTATACTGTGTTCCGGTGCTTGATAATGGAGATGTTGTCATGGTATGGGATCGTTATGAGAAGGTGCTCACACCGAGGGACAAGTTATGCCATATTGATGACTCTATAGAATTCCTTTACCCTATCCAACTTAGAAGTTGTATAATCATGGAAGATGTCTGAATCATAATAAAGGCCCAGTCTTAGAAGAGCTACTCTATGACTGGGTTTTGTCACATACTGGACGGCGAAGGAGGCATTGCTTCATGATGAAGAAAAGAGCGTATATTACCGACCTGGATGGAACGCTTCTACGATCAGATCAGACACTCTCACCCTATACTAGGGATGTTATCGCGAATGCTCTGGAGCAGGACGTGGTCGTCACGTTTGCTACTGCCCGCGGCTATATTAGCGCTCAAAGCGTCGTCTCGGAAATCTCCTGGAAGTACCCGCTGATTCTATATAACGGCGCTTTGATATATGACGGGGTGAATCAAACTGTAATCGATGGTTCCTGGCTTGAACGGGAGATCTCGAATGAGATTATCGACGTGGGGAGGAAGTTTGGTATTACTCCTTACTATTTTTCATTGGATGTGGATCATCGTGAGCGTGTTTTGCATGAGGCGCTGCGGAGAGAGGGAGAGAAGGCTTTTTATCATAGTCGGCCCCATGATCCGCGATTTATGGAAGTGAGGACCCTGAACTGTCCGCCGGATTACCGGACGCTAGCTCTTACATACATTGGACTTTTTGAGGAATTGGAGCCGATACGGTGCGAGGTCATGGAATTATTCGGTGATGTGATTCATGCACATATGATGCCGGATTACTATATCCATAACCACTTTTTCTTGGAATTCAGTCATGCTAAAGCAAACAAAAGAGACGGACTGCAATTATGGTCCTCCCATATGGGTATTGATCTGGAGAGCACGGTGGTTTTCGGTGACCACATCAATGATATGGGGCTGTTTGAAGCCGGAGGCACCCGGATCGCGGTGCGAAACGCGCATGAAAGGATACGGCAGCTGGCTGACCAAATTATCGACTCGAATGAACTTGATGGTGTCGCCCATTATATCCAGCAACAGATGGAACTGTCGGGAGAGAATACCATTATATCCACTCTGGGAGGACAACTATGATGTTGAGACATCACAGTTCATAAACCTTCTGTCTTATCGAAATTAACTTTAACCAGCTCGGCAAAAGCGGAAAATGCCTTGTTCCTGAACCGGTCGTTGCGCCGGATCAGGCTTGTCGAGGTATGCCGGAAGGCTTCCGGGATCGAGAAGCTGCCCATATCCGCAAATTCTCCGCTCAAGACGGAGGTGGGGAGCAGCGTAGCGGCAAGACCTGATTGTACGATGCCTAATTGGGTCTCTAACGATGAGACTTCGATCATATTGGTTAGCGGAATTCCTTCGCTTAACAGCCATCTTTCGAGAATACTTCGAAATGGGCATCCTGCTGGAGCAACGGCCCATTTGGTGACCGCCAGGTCGGGAAAGGGCTGTTCCTTCGATTTGGTCAGCAGTTTGACCTCGTCCTCTTCTACATAATCGGCAACCAGCTTCGGCGGAATGTTTCCTGTCACAAATGCACCGTCCAGCTGATAGTTTAATACTTGGGCAATCAGCTCCGAAGAGCTGCCGGTCAAGAGCGATAGCGTGACTTCCGGGTACATGGTTTGATAGTCCGACAAGGATTTAATGAAATGTCCGCAATGCACCGTATCCACGACGCCAATGGTTAAAGAACCGCTTGGATAAGGCGTTTCCTGTACAGCCCGCACCGCTTCTTCAGACAGATTGAGAATGGTACACGCATAGTCCCGGAACATCCGTCCTTTTTCCGTCAAAGTCACTCCATTGGAGTGTCTGTTGAATAAGGGAACCCCCAGTTCATTCTCGAGCTTTTTGACCCGGGCCGTAACATTGGACTGCACATACCCAAGTTGCTCCGCAGCGCGGGTAATATTCCCTTCATCGGCAATCCTCAGAAAAACCTTCAGATCGGTAAGCTCCATCTAAACCTTCCTCTCTCCTTCAGGCATCACTAAAAATGATGACATCATTATTATTTATCATTATACGGTATGCCATTTTTAGATTACAATCACAACTACATCATAAATATTTTCATGCAAATATAGAGTGGAAGGATGTTGGAGGATGAAAAAGGCATGGTGGCTCTTATTATTGGCGGGGGCACTGGAGGTTGTATGGGTATCCGGTTTGAAGCATTCCGATACCTGGTGGCAGTGGATCATTACCATCGCTTCGATTATATTCAGCTTTAAAGTTTTTCTGGACTCTGCAGCTAAACTTCCCATCGGTACGGTATATGTGATCTTCACTGGACTCGGGACAGCCGGTACGGTGCTGGTGGAGATCGTCGTGTTTGGCGAGCAGGCGAATCCCATCAAGCTGCTGCTGATTGGCATGTTGGCTGCAGGTGTGTTGGGACTCAAACTGGTCACGAAGGATACGGATAACCAGGCGAAGGAGAGTGGTGCGTAATGGAATGGCTCGCTCTGATCGCCGCAGGGTTATGTGAAGTGTTGGGTGTGATCGCCTTAAGAAGGGTGAGCTTGACGCGCAGCTTGGGCTCCTATATCTTTTTAGCTTGTTCGCTTGGTTCGAGTTTCCTGCTGCTGACGTACGCGATGGCCTTTATTTCTATGGGAACCGCTTATGCGATTTGGACGGGAATCGGGACGGCCGGCAGCACGCTGCTGGGAATGTTTGCGTTCGGAGAACCGAAGGAAGCGCGTCGGGTTTTCTTCATTGCTCTAATCCTGGCTTCAGCGATTGGCCTTAAGATCATCACGTAACGAATAGGGGTGTGTAGAATTTCATAGACCTGTGAAGGATATTGTGATTAGCATATAGAATTTAGATACTAGGTTTGGTGTTTTGAATCTGGTATCAGACGCCAGGATCCATTTTTTTATATGGGAAAGGACAGGTGTATCTTATGAAATTCAGCGAATATCGCTATGAACGCCCCGACGTAAAAGCTTTTGAGCAAAAGTTTAAAGAGCAACTTAACGCCTTCACCTCCGCCAGTACGTATGAGGAGCAGGACCAGGCGATGACCCAAATTAACAAACTCCGCAGTGAGATGGATACTCTGAGTCAACTGGTGTATATCCGGCATTCGATTGATACGAACGATGAGTTCTATAAGGCAGAGCAGGATTTCTTTGACGAGAATGGACCCGTCATCCAGGAATACATAACGGATTATTATCGGGCCCTCGTGGATTCGAAATTCAGAGCCGAGCTTGAGAACAAATGGGGGCGGCAGCTGTTCCAACTGGCAGAGCTCTCCCTCAAAACATTCAGTCCTGAGATCATTGAGGATTTGCAACAGGAGAATAAACTGACGACGGAATATTCGAAGCTGATCGCTTCTGCCAAAATTCAGTTCGAAGGTGAAGAGCGTACCTTGTCGCAATTGATTCCTTTCCAGCAATCGACGGACCGCAATATGCGTAAACGTGCTATGGAGGCGTCCAGCGGCTTCATGGCTGAGAACGAAGCAAACTTCGACCGTATCTATGATGATCTGGTTAAGGTGAGAACCAAGATTGCCAAGAAGCTAGGCTTTAACAACTATGTAGAGCTTGGTTATGCCCGCATGGCCCGTACGGATTATAACGCGGAGATGGTTGCTAATTTCCGCAACCAGGTGCTAGAGCATATCGTTCCCGTTGCAACCAAGCTGAAAGAACGTCAGCAGAAACGAATCGATGTGGACCAACTGCTGTACTACGATGAGAACTTCTCATTCAAATCGGGGAATGCAACACCGAAGGGTGACCCGGATTGGATCGTCAACCATGGTGCAAAGATGTATGAAGAATTGTCTCCGGAAACTCACGAGTTCTTTACCTTCATGCAGGAGAACGGCCTCATGGATCTGGTTGCCAAAAAAGGCAAGCAGAGCGGTGGATACTGTACCTATATTAGCGAGTACGGCGCACCGTTTATTTTCTCCAATTTTAACGGGACTTCCGGCGATATTGATGTGCTGACGCACGAAGCCGGTCATGCGTTCCAAGTGTATGAGAGCAGAGGTTTCGAGGTGCCGGAGTATGGGTTCCCAACCTATGAGGCGTGTGAAATTCATTCCATGAGCATGGAATTCTTCACATGGCCGTGGATGGACCGCTTCTTCGAAGATGAGGCGGATAAATACCGCTTCGACCATCTCGCAAGCGGACTTATCTTCATTCCTTACGGGGTTACGGTTGATGAATTCCAGCATTTTGTTTATGAAAATCCGGATGCAACGCCGGCCGAACGGAAACAGGCATGGCGCGAGATTGAGCGGAAATATCTGCCGCACCGGAACTATGATGATAATGCGTATCTGGAGCAAGGCGGTTTCTGGCATAAACAAGGTCATATCTTTAATTCGCCGTTCTATTATATCGATTATACGCTGGCTCAAATCTGTGCATTCCAGTTCTGGAAGAAGATGCATGAGGATCAATCCGCTGCATGGGCAGATTATCTGAACCTGTGCCGTCAAGGTGGAAGCAAGTCCTTCACTGAACTGGTGAAGGTGGCAGGGTTGATCTCCCCATTCGAGGATGGCTGTGTCACTTCCGTCATTGGCAGCATCGAAGCTTGGCTGGACAGCGTAGACGATGCAGCTCTTTAAATCGTAAATAAGCATTGCTAAGACATGCAGGGTAACACGATGAGTACTTTACTCAGGTGTTTTTCCTGCATGTTTTTAATAGAGAGCATCTCTAAATATGCCTTACTCACTCGTGGCTCATGGATTAGGAGGATTTGAATATGATTACATACAAACCGCTAAGCGCGCTTCCAATTCGGGAAGTATCGGAGCTCTGGAATCACTCATTTGAAGGGTACATGGTTAACGCCTCGATGCCGCTGGACCGTTTCATTGCCCGTATCGGAAATGATGGTCTGTGCATGGAGAGATCACTCGCTTGTTATATGGATGGCGTACCGGCCGGCATCGTCATGAACAGCTTTCGGGAGGAAGAAGGCGTTAAGATTGCACGTAACGGCGGGACGGCGATAGCCCCCGATTTCCGGGGGAAGGGAATCGGCAAGAACATGATGGAGAAAAACGAAGAGCTGTACGTAGAACAAGGCGTCCGTCGTGCCTATTTAGAGGCGATCAGCACAAATGCGCCAGCGATTCGTCTCTACGAAAGCGTTGGATATGAAATCATCGACCGGCTTCTCATCATGACGAATGAACAGTCCATGGAGCAGCAGCGTACGCAGGATGCGTCTTCAAGGTATACGCTGGTCAGAGGCCTAGCCGCGGAGACTGCCTCCGTAGACTTCTATCGATCCGGTGAAGTCTGGCAGACAGACGCTTCCAGTATCAAGGACGGCGAATGCGTTATTGTATATGAAGGGGAAGAACAGGTAGGCTTTGGTTTGTTTAAGCGGGTGTTCGATGCCAAAGGTCGTTTGACAGCAATCACGCTGTTTCGCTGTGAGGCCGCTCCAGGACACCCCGATGCAGAAGCTGTGATGAAGACGGCGATACTGGAGATAATGCAGCCCGGTTATGCCTGCAAGCGATCCGCATTCAACATCCGGGCTTCGCATCAGGAACTGGTGAACGTGCTGAAGGGGCTTGGATTTACGAGCTCGATGGAGCAGGTGCTTATGGTTCATGAATACAGCACTCCATAGGTTGAATGATTATTTGTAAAGCTCGAAAGGAATTGTGTTCATGAGAAAAAACACGGATTTGAGCCTGTTCCCGGCTCTCTCGAATGATATCCATTGGGGTGTAGTGCGAGCCAGGTTTGCCCTAGGCGAAGATTTCGAAGAATCGATGGTCAGCAATGTCACCATCCTTCCATTTGACGGGGATCGCTGCATTATTTTTCAGGTAGAGGACGGAAGCTGGGAGCTCCCTGGAGGAACCCTGGAACCCGGAGAGTCCTATATGGATGGACTTAGACGGGAAGTTAAAGAGGAGCTGGGTGCTGAGCTCGAGTCATATCGGATCTTCGGCCAGTTTCGTTGTGAATCCAGCTGCAAGACTCCCTATCGGCCGCATATTCCCCATCCTCATTTTGTCCGATTGGTAGGTTACGGAGATGTACGCATCGTCGGAGAGCCGCTAAATCCCGAAGATGGCGAGCAGGTCATCGCGGTAGGGGCGGTTGATTTGGAGGAAGCTGTTAAGCGATTTGAAGAGACGGGCAGGCAGGATATTGCTGATCTGTACAAGCTGGCTTATGCCATACGTCAAGCAGACCGTTCGATTTAGCTGAACGATGAACGATGAGTTGCATACTAGGTTAGGGAGGGAACGATTGATGAAAGAAACAACCACCATCTACCTCGTAAGACACGGACAGACCGAGTGGAATGTGCAACACCGATTTCAAGGACATCTGGATTCGCCGCTGACGAAGCTAGGCATTCAGCAAGCGGAATGGCTCGGCGAAGCCTTGCAGCATGACCCTATCGACCTCATTTACTCGAGTACCAGTAACAGAGCATTCCATACAGCCGAGATTATTAGAGGGAACCGAGATGTGTCGGTTACGGCTTGCGATGAATTCAAAGAAATTAATTTGGGCGTATGGGAAGGACAGATACAGGAACGGATCGGCGAATTATATCCTCAGCAGTTGGATCATTTCTGGAATCATCCGGAGCTGTTCGGCGTCCCGGGCAGCGAGACTTTTCATGAGGTCAGAGAACGAGCGGTGAACAAGCTTGTCGATATTGCCGCATCGAATCCAGGCGCCAGCATTTTGCTGGTCACGCATACCGTGGTGGTCAAGCTGTTAATGGCTTATTTTGAAGGGAGAAGCATGGACCGGCTGTGGGATCTGCCATATATCCACCCGACATGCCTGAGCAAGATTGAACTGACGGATGAGGTGCCTTCCATCATTCTGCATGGGGATGTCAGTCATTACAGGGAGGAGCAGGGTGTGTAAGGATCGTTCGCTGGCTCGCCGACATTGGGTGAAGGAGCTATGTCATGACTCTTTATCTATTTATTCATCGGATTGCCGGCTGCCGGAGGTTAATCCGGGTCGGCCTTAGATCCACTTATGTAAGTAGCACAGATGAATCATATGTTCCTTCTGGCCTTGATAATATTCGCAACGTTAATAACTGCCTTATTCTGGAGTGAAGTGAATGAACATAGGAAGGTTTGTACATGTGTTTTACGATCGCTCAAGGGGGGATTTTGACTCTAGCGATATGGGTAGGAGTATCATAATCAGTCTATTTTATCCGGCAGAGACTAATGCAGAGAGTCCCACGGTCTCATCGTACGCTCGATTGTTTGATCCCTGTGCTGAAATGGCACTCGCTAGCCTCAAAGAGATGGGTGCGGATGAGGAGCATATTAAATCGATAGGGATTCCGGTGGTGAATCAAGCCGAGCCCATGTATACAGCTGAGAAACGCCCGGTTATTCTCTATGTTCCTGCCTTTGGGATTGTAAGAGATATGTACATGTTTCAAATCGAAAATTTAGTCAAGCAGGGATTTATCGTGGTAACGATTGGAGCGACTGACGAATCCATGTTTTCTATTTATCCTGATGGTCGCTTTATCAGACAAGCGGGAAAGATGTCATCCATCGAAAGTATTGATACTGTTCTGTGGGACGAGCTGTTGCAGGCAAGAGTGGAGGATATTTTGTATACGGCCGCTCATTTGCAAGAGCTAGAGTCTTGTTTTTCATCCCCATTGATGGACATGGAACGGATCGGTCTGGTTGGACATTCCTTGGGCGGGGCAGCTGTATTTGAAGCCGTGAAGAGAAAAGCGGATTTCAGGGCAGCGATTTTGCTGGATCCCAGCTTTCATCTTCTCCATCTGCAGGATAGAGCTGATATCGCAACTCCGTTTTTGGTGATGCGGCAAGAAAAATGTACCCATAAGGAACTCCAACCCCAATTTTCAGAAGCGATCTTGAATCCATTTGTCGATGGGTATGAAGGGTTGTATTATTATTTGTCTGGGTATATGTCCTGTTTAAAGGTAGAGGTCGCCAATCACATGACCTTCAGTGATGTTCCCCTACTGTTTAAAGAGGGTGAAGTATCGCAGGTTCAAAGGACCATTAGTCTATACGTGACAGCATTCCTTCGTGAGTATGTGTCGAACAAGTTACACGAATATCAGGGGGTATTGCTGAGTGAGACCATGAATCAGGATGGGGTTTATAAGATTGATCATAAGGGGAACGCGCTGGAAAAAAATGAGGTGTAGACATTGGAACACTTATTTCTGGAGCTCTTGCAGCATTATGTTCATGGACCTGTGCATTCGATCGAGACCGTGCCTTTCGGCATGACGAATGACTCCCGAATTGTCGTAATGAATCAAGGGAAATACGTTGCAAGAATATACAATTGTCATACGAAGAATGAAGAGAGATTGCGGTTCGAGGTTGAATTAACAGCTTATCTGGAGCGTTGTTCCTTATCGTTTGATGTTCCAGGTTTCGTCTCCTGTAAGGATGATGCGAAGTACGTGGTTCTGTCGGACGGTTCCTTGGGCTCCCTGACACGCTTTATCGAAGGAGTGGTCCCTGATCTATCCTGCATGTACGATGTGCTTAGTTATGGACGGACCGTTGGGGAAATATCATATGCTCTTCAGCAATTCGAATTGAATTCCGTTGATGTGGTTTGTCCTGAGATTGCGTTCCATGAAGTTTACAACCTTCATTCTCTAGCCAATCAGACGAACATTTATGAGTTTTTGACATGTCCTCCTTTTGAGATTGATGCCGAACATATAGCTGTTTTGCAAGGATACTATGAATCTGGGTTGAACCATGCAGCTGAACTGAATGTACTGCCTAAGCAAATGGTCCATCATGATATTTTAGTTTTTAATCTCTTGATCGATCCCCAGTCCAGGGAGATGAGCGGTGTATTGGATTTTGATTTTGCGGCTATGGACTTACGGATATGGGAACTATCCATCTGTCTGAACCATCTTCTTCAGCAAGAGGACCAGACCCTGACGAAGGTCGAGTTGTTTTTAGATGAATATCGAAAATATATGAGGTTAACCCGAGCAGAGATCCAGTGGATTCCCTATATCATGGAGTTATATTATGTTTCATTATTAAGCATCTATATCGGACAGCATTTGGCCGGAAGGAACATCGCCTCCTATTTTCACCTGATGTTGAAGCAACTTCTGATCAGAAGTGAATGGATGGAACGGAACCAACATGAGTTTGCTGAATTGTTGTATTCGAAATGTCTATGAATGTGTAACGTCATCAACTTCTAGGATGTGAACAATGCTGTGAGATTACCTTATAAAATAGGATATGCCGTTACATTGGTATGGCTGGTTTGGATTGTGTACGGGTATGTGAATTACGATGTTATGGCAGACCGGGGTCAGCTCTCCATCGTCCTGTTGAGCGCTGTGATTGGCATTATCCTGCTTCCGATTTACTTTATATCCGTGCTGCTGTTCTATGTTTACAAACGAGGTCCGAAAAAGAAGAAATAAGGGGGGGGTTATCTTGAGGGATCGATATCTATATTTGCTTGGAGGACATTCCTTTCAAAAAGAGACCAATAGACAATTTGTAGAGCAAGCGGGCGGTTCCAACGCTAGAATCGTTTTATGCATCATGAACAGACCGGGCTGGGAGGAGTATGTTCCCCTGTTTCAGCAGATGTGGACAGAATCAGGTGCCCGGGATATGCAGGTGATCGTTCCTGATGAGGATGGGATCCTGGACATGGAACAGGCCGAACAGGTGTTGTCACAGGCCACGGGGATATTTATTGGCGGGGGCAACACGGAGAAATACCATCACTATTACGCGACCGGTCGTTTTAAAGATCTGCTGATCAACTGTTATGAGAACGGTGTTCCCATTGCGGGGAATTCGGCAGGTGCCTTGATTCTTCCGGAGATCTGCCTCATATCGCCGCTGGATAATGAACAGAGCGTAATGCTGTTTAAGCAAGGGGTAGGGTTACTTTCGAATGTATTGATCAGCGTTCACTATACGGAGTGGAGCGACCAGTCCAATCTGCTGGAGGGGATGAGAACTAAGAAGGTGAAGCGTGGGATCGGCATTGATGAGCAGGCATGTGCCGTTTTTATCAATGGGCAGCTGGCGTATGCTTTGGGCGAATCCGTCCATGAAGTAATCTTCGAGGATTTTGACCCGGATCAATATACGATTGTAAAGGGGCAGTCCCATAAGTAGGTTTACTCACTTGGCTGACGATTCGTCAGATTAAAAAATGTGTCAAATGAGGAAATGGCGGTGCTCAGGATGTTATCCTTGCACCGCTATTTCTTGCTCTTCGGTCCGTTGCTGCTTGCTTGACGCAGATTATGGGCAAACGAAAGCCATCTGACCTCTAGACTCACTTTCGTCAGTCCTCAATCAGAAATCAAGAAACGGTTTCTTTTCGTATGTCTAACGTATGTTTTCGCACAACATAGCGGAGAGGACGAAACGATTCCGGACAAGCGAGAGCGGTCGGCTAAAAGTTTTCCACAGGAAAGCTCGCTCCGGAAGCATATGCTTTGTCCCCGAATTTCTTCCTTGCTTCAAACCATTCCAAGAAATTTGGGGGCACAGCGACTGGAGGAACGTAGGGCATGATCTATCATATGATTTCTAAGGAAGCCTAGAAGGTAGCACGAGAGAATAGATTGTACGAACCGCCGAGCTTACAGACGGACCGATTTATCCACTGCTCCACAGAGGAGCAAGTCAGCGGAGTAGCCAATATGTTCTATACTGGTAGGACGGATCTATTGGTGCTGGGTATTCAAGAAGATCAGGTGGATGCGGAGATTGTATATGAGGACTTATATGAGATGAACCAATTGTACCCGCATATTTATGGAGGGCTGAACCTGAATGCCGTCCAGAAGGTGTATCGTCTTGAGCCGGATGAAGAGGGGGGATTTGCGTTTCAGGCTTCTACCGAGCTTGAATATAGAGGATAGAGTGATATGAATATTAGCTTGATACCAAGGAGGAAATACGATGATACTTGAAGTGGCAATGCTGCAGGTGAGACCAGGACTAACGGCAGATTTTGAACGTAATTTCCAAGTCGCCTCAGGGATCATCTCCAAGATGGAGGGATATATCCATCATGAGTTGAAGCGATGCCTGGAGGATCAACACAAGTACGTTCTAATGGTGAAATGGGAGACCTTGGAGGATCACACGATAGGTTTTAGGGGATCCGCCGAATATCAGGAATGGAAAAACCTGCTGCACCACTTTTACGATCCATTCCCCGTCGTTGAACATTTTGAAGATGTATAAAAAAAGCAACCGTTAAGGGCAGGTGTTGGAGATGAGCCTGGAAGATCTTATAACAGAGATTTACGGTAGTCCGCCGCTAAAGATCGAACCCATGTCATTTGGCCATACCAATCAGGTGTATAGAGTGACATTATCAGACGAACAAATCATTCTCAGAACCAATTACAAGCCCGGCGTCTTGGAGCATACAGCGGACAATATTGCGATTCTCTCTTCATTAGGCTTGCCGGTACCGAGAGTGATCCGAACGGATGTATCCTTGGAACAGGTCCCCTTTGCTTATATGATACTGGAGCACTTTCCCGGACGGGACCTCCGATATGAGCTTGAGGGAATGACACATGAACAATTGGCCAAACTTGCCGAACAGATCATTGCATTCCAACGCAGCGTGTCAGAGCTTCCCAGGGGCACCGGATTCGGTTGGGTTCCGATCGGGGAACAGGGGCCTTTTTCATCCTGGACACAGATCATTGATCGTGATATCCGCAATCACATAGATAACATTATCGATGATGTTACTCCGGAGACTATCGTCCAATTACAAACGATGAAGCAGCGTTACACGCCTTATTTCAACCAAGTAGAGCCTGTCTGTTTCCTTGATGATCTTACAATCAAGAATGTAATTGTAGCCGAAGGCGAGCTTCAGGGCATCGTTGATTTCGATTGGGTCTGCTTCGGGGACCCGCTGTACATGATCGCCCTCACCCAGACGGCGGTGGTCTCCGATATTGGAGATCAGGGAATGGCCTACGTGGAGGCGTTATGCAGACAGTGGGGGGCGAACGAAGAGCAGCGGGCGATGATTGATTTCTACTCCGTTGTTCATACCCTGCAATTTATCGGCTTTCATCAGAGGGAGCAGAACGATGCCTGTAAACAGCGAATGGTCTCATTCATATTAGACAAAATAAACAGCGATACAAACGAAAACCGCATGAGCTAAGTTAGCCCATGCGGTTCTTGTTTATCCGATCAGGCAGTCGGCGTGAATCCGACCTTCGGTTTGTCTCGTTCCTTGGTATTCACCGAAACGTAACGAATGGCGGTTAACGGTACATACAGCATCTCGTATTCATCTTTATACCGTATGAATTGTTCACCTACTTCTTCAAGCGTGCCGCTCCGCACATAACTTCCATCTGTAAAATAAATACTTACTTCCTGATTCAGCAAACTTTTCAGCATATACAGTCCACTCCTTGTGAATAAAATAAAGTATCGGGGCTAGCGGTGTTGGACATGATTTTGAATAGCGTCACAGTTTAGTGACGATATCGTCAATGATCCCGTATTCCTTCGCTTCTTCTGCTGACATAAAATAATCCCGCTCCATATCTTTTTCGACACGCTCGACCGACTGACCTGTACGTTCGGATATAATGTGCGCCAGCTTCTCGCGAGTTTTTATGATGCGTTTAGCTGTAATGGCAATATCGGTGGCCTGCCCCTGTACACCACCCAGCGGCTGATGGATCATGATCTCGCTATTCGGCAGCGCGAGGCGTTTGCCTTTAGCCCCCGCCAGCAGCAGGATCGCGCCGTAAGAAGCGGCGAAGCCCGTGCAGATGGTATTAACTTGAGGTTTGATAATTTGCATGGTATCGTAAATCCCAAAGCCCGCAGAAACAGAGCCGCCCGGACTGTTAATGTACATGTGGATATCCTTCTCAGGATCCTCAGCCGCCAGAAACAGCAGTTGTGCAATAATACTGTTAGCGATGGCGTCATCGATGGCTGCACCCACAAACACGATCCGATCCTTCAGCAATCTGGAATAAATATCGTAAGATCGTTCACCCCGGTTGGTTTGTTCAACAACATAAGGAACAATATTCATGGTTTCATCCTCCATATTCGTTAGGTTTTCTGGTTTCAGCAAGTAAACGAAGAGGCAGCCGCAAAAGATACGGAGAAACCACAAAATAAAATTTTCGACCATCAAAGTAACGAAAAGATAACTTCGTTCGTTTACCTATAAGATATCTTACTGAGATTAGGAAAGGAGTTGGCTTCCGATGACGATATATCGACCGAGCGTCTCCCCTTCGGCTGATCTGAGTCTGGAGGAATTGAATGCTACCCTGCACAGATATTGTCTGTCCCTTACAAACTCCTCATGGGATTCCGATGATCTGGTGCAGGACACTTGGATTAAGGCACTGGAGCATATGAAGCAGCGGAGCCATGTCAATCCCGAAGCGCTGCTGCTTCGGATTGCCAAGAATACATGGATTGATCGGGTCCGCCGGGATCAGACTTATAGACGAATTCTGGATGAGAAGCTGGAACAAGTTTTGCCTAGGGAAGAAACGTCGAACGAGGACAGCAAACTGAACATCGAGTTCGCTTTTCAATGGCTGCTGGAACACTTGTCGCCCCTGCAGCGAACAGTGCTGCTGCTTCGTGAAGTGTATGAATATTCTGTTTCGGAAACCGCAATGAAACTGAAAACAACGGAGGGCGCGGTGAAAGCGGCCCTTCATCGTGCCCACAAAGTGCTGCAATCGCTGGATCCAGAGGAAGAGGAACTTGCATTGGCTATGCCGGAAGAGGAGGAGATGACCCTGAATCTTCGGGCATTGGCAGAGGCATACCAATCCGGGGATGTTGAAGCGGTCGTTAGACTTATTCAATGGAATAGCAGTGAAGCATCAGCCATCGGTTGCATGGTTCCGATGCAGGTTCAAACCCCGAACGCAAGTTATATGATGTATGGCGGATATTCGTCCGACATGAGAATGGCCGCGTAAAGCGAAGATTCGAGCAGATTGATCATACACTTATCGAGAAGGCCAGAGCTGATATTATCCCCTCAAAGTAGACACTCGAAAAAAGCCTCATGTTCTCATGAGAAGCGAGCGAATTTGGAGGGGATATTTTTATGGCTAAAAAGGGATAAGTTTTAAATCGTATACGGAGGAGTTAAAATTAAGAGCAGTTCAATTGTACCTCGAGGGATCAACGAGTTATCAAGCCGTAGCAGAAAAGTTGGGAATACGAAGCTGTACACAACTTAAAACGTGGGTGAGAAAATATCGAGATGGAGAGGCATTCGATACGCGTAAAGGCTCTGGTGGTCCAATGAGAGGATGCTCTCGCACGATGTTCTCAAGTATCGAAGAAGAACGGGATTATTTAAAAGCGCAGGTAGATTATTTAAAAAAGCGGTATCCAAATCTGTTAAAGGAGACAGCCTTAGTCGACAGCAAAACTACGAAATCATTGAGGAACTGAGGGACTTGCACGGCGTTACAAGATTGGGAGTACCTAGAACCAGTTACTACAAGTGGCGGTCAACGCGATTGGACCGTAGCCAAAAAGGAGCCCTGGATCAAGAGATCAAAGAACACATGATGGCTACTCACTTGGCTCATCCGCATTTCGGCTATCGAAAGAAACGAAAATTATCCAGTTATACACCATCCGTGGTGTGCCCTAACCAAACCGCTTGGAAGCGATTCAGCAATCTCTTCCCATTTCATCAGCTTCACCTCACTTTTTTCTACTTTAATCATTATATCACGCTCATGGTTACGCCGCAGGCGAAGTTTACCGTCAACCGCGCGCCGTAAACAGAAAATAGCGAGTCTCCTGGTTATGGGAGATTCGCTATTTTTGTTGCCGCTATATGCGGGGGCGACTCGGTTTACAGCTTCACCCAGGCGACTAGCCCGTCGGGCTGATCGGGGTTAATGCCGTGGCGTTCGGCGCTTTCCAAAGCGGCGATTTGCGAGATGAAGATGAACGGAATGCCCTGTACCGCGACGTCAAGCGGACTGTCTGTAATGATGGCGAGATCGACGATCTCTTGCGGCACCACGGACACATGATCGGCAAACGCGATAACGGTGGCACCCCTGTCTTTGATATCGCGCATCAGGTTGCGCTGATGGTCGATTCCGCTGCTAGACAAGGCCGCGATGACGAGCGTGTCCGACCCAACCGTGACCATCGGGCCGTGGCGTACATCCAGGAGATGGTACGAGTGAGCTTGTGTCTTGGCGATCTCGGTCAAGGCGATTGCGCCTTCGGCGGCCAGACCCTGCAATTCACCATCCGCGAGTACGACGGCGTTCGTCCAGGCGAAGTTGGCGGTCCGGCGGATGCTGTTCTCCACACGCGCCATATAAGCTTCGCCTAGATGAATGGCCTTTTGCATATCGGCTATCAGGGCTTCATCGTTTCCAAGAAAGGCGCCAATCAGGAGATTGGCTGCATACAGATTGGTTACGGTGCGGGTCTGGCAGACGCTATGATCGAAAGCCCAAGGCAGTTCCAGGGAGAAATTGGCCTGTGCCGACAGCGGGGAGCTCTTCACGCAGGAAATGGTCAATACCGGAACAGGATTCTCTCCGGCTTGGATCAAGCGCAGCGCTTCGACCACTTCGCTTGTGCTGCCGGAGCGCGACGGGGCGATCAACAAGGTGCCTTCCAGCATGGAGCGGTAGCGGGATGAGTGAAGCATCAGGTCGCCGGCGGCCAATGAAATCGCAGGCAAGCCTGCACGCATACGGAAGGTGAAAGCGGCCGATTCACTTAAGCAATAGCTTGAGCCGGAGCCGACAAAGGTAACGGAGGTGATCGATTGCGCTTGGACAAAGGCGGTAATCTCATCGCGCTTGGCGAGCATATAATCGTAGGTCAACTGCAAGGCCTTGTATTGGCCTTTAATTTCATTATAGGTCAAACTCATAAAAGCAACCTCCTGGAAATAAAATAATGACGCTTTAAGTCAATTTTATAATCATTTCAATCAAAAATGCAATATAAAAGACCTATAAAGTTATCGAAATGACATAAATATCGTAAAACAACACAATAATTTTTATAAAATGATTGATTTAATCACGATAAAAGATTATTATGATCACAAACATCAAATTCATTACTTGCTTCTGCTGATGCAATTTCCTAGTGGAAGGGAGGCGTTACTGTTCAGACAGCTGCAGAATACGACCTTATGATTTGCAAGCTCGGTGCTGCAGCGAAAAATTAATAAGGGGGATATGCATGCCACTCATCTCATCTACTGAAATGCTGCAAATTGCGCGGAGGGACAAATACGCCGTCGCCGCGTTTAATGTGCACACCCTGGAAATGCTTCAAGCTGTGGTTGAAGCGGCGGTTGAAACGGACTCTCCGCTAATTATTCAATCCACGGTCGGGACAGTCAAACATCTGGGTCCGGATTACATTGCCCATGCGGTTAAAATCGCTGCGGACCGGACCAATCTTCCGATTGCTCTGCATCTGGATCATTGCACTGATTTCTCGACGATTATCCAATGTATACAGGCCGGTTACACCTCAGTCATGATTGATGCCTCTATGCACTCTTTTGAGGAAAATGTTAGACAGACCTGCAAAGTGATGGAGGTAGCCCTGGCTTCCGGCGTGAATGTGGAGGCGGAGCTCGGTAAGGTCGGCGGCGTTGAGGATGATATCGTCGTGGATGAGCAGCACGCTTCATTGGCCGACCCCACAGAATGCAGCCTGTTCGTTGAGCGTACGGGTGTAACGACATTGGCGCCCGCCATCGGAACGGCCCATGGCATTTACAAAGGCAAGCCGAATATTGATTTTGAGCGGATTGCGCGTATAGCGGATCGTGTAGAGGTTCCATTGGTGCTGCACGGCGGGTCAGGCATTCCGGCCGAGCAAATTCATCAGGCGGTATCGCTGGGGATGTCCAAGGTGAACATTGCAACCGAGCTGCGTATTGCGTTCTCTGATGCGATCAAAGGAGTATTTTCGGCCCATCCTGAAGAGAATGATCCTCGTAAATACATGGTTCCGGCTAAGGAAGCGGTCAAACGACTGGCTATGGAAAAAATGCAGCTCTGCGGAAGCATCGGCAAAGCCGGCGTTGCCAGATGATCACTACGGTTACGCTCAACGCAGCCATTGACAGAACTTATTATGTCAGCCAATTTCGCGCAGGCGAAGTGCATCGGGTGGCCCGTCAGGTCGACGAGCCGGGGGGCAAAGGCAACAATGTCGCCAAGGTGATCCGGCAGCTCGGCGGGCAAGTGACAGCTACCGGCATCATCGCCGGCGCGAGCGGCACATTTATTGAGAGCAGCCTCGCAGAACGAGGTATACAGACCGCATTTGTCCAGGCGGCTGGAGAGTCGCGGGTCTGTCTCAACATTCTGGATGAATCCAGCGGAAGCTCGACCGAACTGCTCGGACAAGGGCCGAGCATTACGCAAATCGAAGCTGCCGGGATCAAGGAAACGCTGCATAGGCTTGCCTTGCAATCCAGCGTGGTCGTACTGTCCGGCAGTCTGCCTGCGGGCGCGGCGGACGGTCTGTACGCAGAGCTGGTCGGTATCATCCGGTCCGCAGGCGCGCGAGCCTTCCTAGACACCAGTGGGGCAGCTTTAAGCGAAGGGCTGCCCGCACTGCCGTACTTCGTGAAGCCGAACGAGCAGGAATTAGCCGGTTGGCTGGGACGCGAACCGCGAGGGACAAGTGAATGGACTCAGGCCGCGCAGATGCTGGCAGATCAGGGAATTGTTCAGGTGTGCGTTACGCTCGGCAGCCGGGGAGCGATCGCGATCCTGGAAGGAGAAGGGTATCTGGTCACGCCTCCGGTCATCAAGAGCGTGAATACGGTGGGCTGCGGCGACGCCTTCGTTGCCGGTATGGCGTATGCGGAAGAATGCGGCGATTCGGCCGTGAAGAGGCTCCGCGTGGCCGCCGCTGCGGCTGCGGCGAATGCGATGTCCGATCGAGCGGGAGACATCGACTACACACTTTTCCGTGAATATGCCCGACAGGTCAATGTTCAAGTTTTGTGAATGCGTTTACAACTGGTTTTTTGACAAGATGCAAGTTCATTTCGGTTCATTTCGGCATATATTGCAATCTATCCTTTCATCCTCCAAAATAGAGCTAAAACGGGTTACGGCCCCAGTTATTTAAAAGGAGAGAGTTATGCAATATTCAAAGGGTGAACTCCGCAGAGCGAAAACGCTCGAGCTAATAAAATCGCACGGAAAAATATCGTTACAGGAAATTATCGAGGTCGTTGGCTGCTCGGAAGCCACTGCAAGACGCGATCTGGATATGCTTGAGAAATCAGGAGGGATTATCCGCACGACCGGAGGAGCTATTTATGAAGGATTGCTGATGCAGTCGGCAGCGGAATTGCCATTTGCGGATAAGCGCGATTTCAAGCGGCAGGACAAGGAACGAATTGCCGAAGCCGCAGCGAGTTTGGTGGAAGAAGGAGACATCATTTGCCTGACGGGGGGTACAACGACGTTCTTTATTGCGAAAGCTCTGAAGAGCCGCCGTAATATCACCATTGTCACAAATGCGGTGAACATTGCTTTTGAGCTGGCCGATTCCGAAGACATCCAGGTGGTAGTGATTGGCGGCGTCATGCGTGCCAAGAGCTATGAGTTAAGCGGTCCGCTTGCGGAGAATGTGATCGACAGAATTAATATTACGAAGATGTTTCTCGGGGTAGACGGAGTATCGCTGAATCACGGATTTACGATGCATTCCGAGCTTGAAGCCCGTATTGCCCAATTAATGATCGAACGTTCCAGTGAAGTATATGCTGTATTCGACCAAAGCAAGCTGGAGAAAAGCGCCTTGTTTACCATTATTCCCTTGAAACAGGTGACGGGAGTAATTACGAATAAGCAGCCCGAGGGTTGGTTTGAGCAAGCGTGCAGGGAGCAGCAGATTGCCGTACATACAACCATAGACCATACTGCTTCTACTTAATAGCGCTTTCTTCTCATGACCGCCCCCTCGCGAACAGGCCAATATACAGGTTATGGGAGGATATATTGATGCGATATTCCAAGTTTATGCTGATGATTGCGATGTTTTGTGTTGTATTTACCGCAACAGGCTGTTCAAGCGGGGCCAATCCCGGCAGCAACACGCCCGCAGATTCGCAAGACAAGGGCAAGGTGAAGCTGGTGTTTTGGAGCCATCAGGAAGATTCGATTGTCAATGCTTACAAGAAGTTAATCGCAAACTATAAAACTGCACACCCTGATGTGGAGATTGAAATTCAGACCTTTCCGTATGATGTATACAACCAGAAGCTCAAAGCTTCGTTCTCCGCTAAAAATCCGCCCGATATTGCCGAAATGTTCGGCACATGGGTTCCTGAATATTCAAAGAACAATATGCTAGTCGAAATCCCCGATAGTGAAAATGTAAAGAAAGAGTACTATGACGCCCCGCTCGGCGGGTATCTACGAGACAACAAGCTTTATGGGCTGCCGCTTGAATACAACATTGAAAACGGCGGAATGCTTATCCATCCGAAAATGCTGGAGGAACAAGGCCTCAAGAGTCCGCCGTCCACTTGGGCTGAGCTTGTGGATTACGCGAAAGAGTTGACCGTCCGGGAAGGCGACGTGATCAAAGTTAAAGGCTTTGACTTCGTGTCAAGGGACAATATCACCTTCACTTTCCTGTCTTTGATTCTGCAACAGGGCGGAACCTATTGGGGCGAGGATGGACATGTCAATTTCGGTACTCCGGAAGCGAAGCAGGCAATGTCCGCATTAGTATCGCTGGTTGCCGATGATAAAGTGGCGGATTTTACTGCATTAGGCGGGGAGTTGGATACGTCCGACTATTTCTATCAAGGGAATTCAGCTATGACTTACCGTGGTCCCTGGGCTATCGCCGTGGGGCTGAACAGCTATAACGTAAACGATTTTGAATATGTGCCTGTGCCGTCCTTTACGGACAACCCGCCTGTCTTCGCGGCTGAATCCGGCTGGGGGCTTACGGTGGCACAGAATAGCAAACAGCAGGAAGCTGCGCTTGAGTTCATCCGGTACGTCTCGGAGAATGACAACCTTGCTGCTTGGAATACAGACACCTTTACAGTTCCAGCCAAAAAAGAAATAGCAGAAAGCCCTGAATTTTTCAAAAATAACCCTTTCATGAAAACTTCGTTGGAAATATTGCAGCTAGGCCAATGGATTGGTCCTGTAGCGGACCGGGATTACTTCTTCAAGCAAGTGAATGACAACTTCCAGATGATGGTAAGCGGGCAACGAAGTGTGGAGGACGGACTAGCGGACATCGAAAAGGCCATAAACGATAGTCAAGATCAACATAAGTGATAGGGGTGTTCTGGTATGAGTAATGGCGTACCCACCAACAGGGCCAGAAATGTTAGGCCGGCAGGCGAGATGGTGGGGTCCAGGGGGAAGCGGAAATTTATCGTCATTTCGCTGGCACCGATTTTGCTGCTGTTCGCTGTGTTTGCTTTCCTTCCCATTGCATGGAGCCTGGGATTGTCCGTGTTTAAGTATGATCCGCTCAGTTCGAATGCTTTGTTCGTAGGAGCGGAAAATTATATCCGCATGTTTGAGGATGCCGTCTTTCTGAAGTCGCTGTGGGTTACCTTCAAATTCGTGGCGATTACCGTGCTGGTCAATATCATCATCACGCTGCTGATTGCTTCGGCCATCCAGCGGGTCAGAATTCGCTGGCTCAAAAATTTGTTCCGAACCGTATTTTTTCTCCCGACGATTGCGCCGCTTGCAGGGACGGCCATCGTATGGAACACCATGTTCAATTATAACAACGGCCTGTTCAATATGCTGTTGTCCAAGGTGAATGTCGCCCCGATCGAGTGGCTGAGCGATCCGCACTATGCGCTGTATTCCGTCATTATGATGACCCTGTGGGCTGATATTGGCTATAACATCGTCCTCTTTATAGCCGGGCTTGATTCCATCCCGGACATGTACTACGAAGCGGCGATCCTGGAAGGCGCGAGCCGCTGGCATATTTTCCGCCGGATCACGCTGCCGCTGCTGCGCAGAACGATGCTGTTCGTCTCCGTGACTACGGTCGTCTCTTATTTCCAGGCCTTCCCTCAGTTCCAGATCATGACCAAGGGGGAGCCCTTCAATGAGACGCGGGTGCTGGCGCTGCATATTTATGATCAGGCGTTCTCCAACTCGAATATGGGATACGCCTCGGCTATGGCGACCGTGTTCCTGGTGATCATTTTACTGGTCACTTTGCTGCAACTGAGATGGGGACGTACCCAGTGGGAATATTGAGAGGAGGATATCTAGCCTATGCCTTACAGACGTAGTGTTTGGGACGGGGTTCTCATCGCCGTGCTGGCGGTAGCCGCTTGTATTATGCTGCTGCCTTATGCATGGATGGTGCTGTCCTCACTGAAAAGCAATATGGAGATCGTATCGGCGAACAGCGGGTTTCTCCCCCGGGAGGTCAGCCTGGACGGTTATCGGACGGTCTTCCGCGATGCGCCATTTGGACAGTGGTTGTTCAACAGTTTGGTGACCTCCGTGGTCATTACGATCACCACTTTATTTACCAGTTCACTTACGGGGTATATTTTCGCCAAGCATCAATTCAAGGGGAAGAAACTGCTGTTCATTCTGGTCCTGGCCACGATGATGATTCCGTTCCAGGTCATTATGATTCCGACCTATCTTATTACGGCAAAGCTTGGATTGGTTAACAATCTGATGGCGATTGTTTTGCCTAATCTGGTCAGCTCATACGGTGTGTTTCTGGCCAAGCAATTCATCGAGGACATTCCGCAGGAACTGTTGGATGCCGCAAGAATGGACGGAGCGGGCGAGTTCAAGGTTATGCTTCGCATTATTACGCCGCTCATCCTGCCGATGCTGTCGGCGCTGGGGATATTCACGTTCATGAACTCATGGAACAATTACCTGTGGCCGCTAATCGTGTTGAATGATACGAGTAAAATGACCGTTCCGCTGGCGCTTGTGTATTTTAACGGGACACATATGGTCAATTACAACGTCGTCATGTCTGCGGCTGTCTTGATTACGATACCGGTTATTATTGTATTCCTGATCTTCCAGAAGCAATTCATCAAAGGCCTGACGATGACAGGCATGAAATAAAGAGAAAGGGCGAGGAGAAGAGCTATGACTAAAATTTCAATTATCGGTGCAGGCAGTGCGTTTACTCAGGAAATCACCATGGATATCCTCTTGATTGAAGGACTGGAGGGCGGCACGATCGCTTTGGTCGATATCGATGAGAAGCGGCTCGAAATTGCGCGCAAGCTGGTGCTTAAAATTATAGAAATGACGGGAAAACGGTGGGAGGTCATTGCCTCCACGGACCGCAGGGAAGTGATCGGCGGTTCCCAGTTTGTGATCAACCAGATTGAGGTCGGCGGACTGGAGACGGTCCGTTATGAATATGAAATTCCGCTGAAATATGGGGTCAATCAGTGCATTGGCGATACGTTGGGACCGGGCGGCCTGTTTAAAACCCTGCGCACTCTTCCCAGCTGGGTGGAGATCGTCCGGGATATCGAAGAGCTGTGTCCGGATAGTATGATTCTTAACTATACTAATCCTATGTCAGCGGTTACGCTCCTGACCTCCCGGATCACGGACATTCCGGTGGTTGGCCTGTGCCACTCCATTCAGAATACATCCAGCCAACTGGCGGAATATGCCGGAATCCCTTATGAAGAAATGGCTTGGAGAGCCGGCGGAATTAACCACATGTCCTGGTTCGTGGAACTGACGCATGCCGGAAAAGACCTGTATCCTGTCCTGCTTGACAAAATGAAGGATCCGGAGATGCTGCGGCAGGACCCAGTCCGGTTTGACGCGATGAAATACCTGGGCGCCTTCGTCTCGGAATCGAGCGGCCATTTCTCGGAGTATATTCCGTATTACCGGAAACGCCAATCGCTAATTGATCTGCACTGCAATTCCGGCTATAATGGCGCAACTGGTTTTTATGCCGACAATTGGCCCATTTGGCGCAAAGAGAACGATGAGAAGATCGTTCAGCAGTTGGAGGGTAAGGTTCCGCTGGAGCTGCAATCCAGCAATGAATACGCAGCCATCATAATTGAAGCTGTATTGAAGAATGAGCCGAAAGTGATCTACGGCAATGTTCCTAACCGGGGTCTCATCGAAAATTTACCGTCCGACGGTGTAGTCGAGGTGGCGTGCATGGTTGATCGTAATGGCGTCAATCCTTGCCGTTTCGGGAGACTTCCTGAGCATCTTGCCGCATTGTGCCGCTCGAACATGGCATTCTTTGATCTGGCGGTGGGAGCTGTGCTGACGGGCGATAATGAAATGGCCCGCCATGCGCTAATGGTGGACCCGCTGTCCGCAGCGGTCTGTTCGCTGGATGAAATCAGCCGTATGTTCGAAGAGCTGTACGAGGCGGAACGGGGCATCGTTCCGGTATTGAAATGATGGAGTCCAAGGCCGCAACACCTGTTGTTGTCGTTGCCGGTGAACTGAACGTGGATATCATTGTTTCCAGCGAGGATGTCATACCGGAATGGAACCGGGAGAAGATGGTCGACGGCTTCGAAGTTGTACTCGGCTCCTCTTCGGCGATCACGGCCTGCGCCTTGGCAAGCCTGGGAGCAGATGTAAGGTTTGTCAGCGTGGTAGGGGATGATGATTTCGGCAAGTTCTGTACAAGCGAACTGGAGCGTATGGGTGTCAATACGGAGCATGTCGCTGCGTTGCCGGGAATCAAGACAGGCGTCACGCTATCCTTCTCCACACCCGCTGACCGGGGATTGTTAACCTACGCCGGAAGCATTCCGCTATTGACGCCGGACTATATTCCGGAGTCGTTGCTAAGGAAGGCAACTCATCTGCACTTCGGCTCCTATTATTTGCAGGACGGGATGAGACCCCATTGGCTGGAGCTATTCAAGCGGCTGCGATCGGACGGCGTCAGCACTTCATTTGATACGGGCTGGGATGTAGGTAATCAGTGGGATCGCGAGGGAATCAGCGCGCTGCTCGCTGAAACGGATTTATTTATTCCGAGCGAGGATGAACTGCTGCATATTTTCCCGGCGGACCGTGTCACAAGTGTGCTTGAGACTATGCTCCCTCCGGTGGCGGGAATGGCTGCGGTCAAGCAAGGATCCAGAGGGGCGTCGCTCCGCCAGCATGACGGAAGCGCGATATCAGCCGAGCCGTACGTGGTAACTCCGGTGGATACGACAGGGGCGGGCGACTGCTTCAACGCGGGGATCATTTACGGTTATTTGCAAGGTCTCGGCGGTGTGGAACTGCTGCAATTTGCCAACGCGTGTGGGGCGCTGTCGACCCTTGGGATCGGCGGCACCGGGAATCTACCGACCACGGAAACCGTATTCCGTCTGCAGGCAGGGCATGCTTGATTAGTGAACTTTTGGCTTACGTAATCAAATTAATAATGGGAGATGAGAGATTGTGTTGAGACTCGGAAAAATTTTACTGATGGGATTAAGCATGGCTGTACTGGGTTTAGTAGTTGGGAATGTCCAACCCCCCGCTGTTTCGGCGGCAGGCACCGAATATTATGTGGCGACGGGCGGCAGCGACTCCAATCCGGGGACGAGCAGTGCACCATGGAAAACGCTGCAGCATGCGGCTGACGAGGCTGTTCCAGGCAGCACAGTCTATGTTCGGGACGGCGTATATAATCAAAAGCTGAAGATAACACGCTCCGGTACGGCTTCACAAGGCCCCATTGTCTTCTCGAACTATGGTTCGGAGAAACCAATCATCGATGGTACTGGACTTTCAGTCAATGGGATCGAAGGGCTTATCGAGATAACCGATGTTAATTACATTACCATTCAGGGCTTTGAGATTCGCAACTATACCACGACTTCCAGAAACGTGATGCCTGTGGGGATTTATGTCCACGGTTCAGGCGGCTTCATTAATCTGACCAACAACAAGATCCATGATATCAAGAGCACGGCCACGCCAACCGGCAGCGATTTGCTTGGCAGAGATGCTCATGGTATCGCCGTATACGGCACAAAAGCTCCGGAGTCGCTTCATGACATTACGATTCATGGGAATGAGCTGTACAATCTTGTCCTGGGTTCCAGTGAAACACTGGTACTGAACGGTAATGTGGATACCTTTGCGGTGACGGACAATCTCATTCACGATAACGACAACATCGGGATCGATATTATCGGTTTCGAGGGGAAAGCGCCGAATGCAGCTTATGATCAGGCCCGTAATGGCTTGGTGAAGGGCAACCGGGTATACAACATTTCTTCCAACACCAATCCTTCTTATGGGAAAACGCTCCCGAATAACAGTAATTCAGCCGGCGGTATTTATGTTGATGGCGGCAAAGACAGCATCATTGAGCAGAACTACAGCTACAATAATGACATCGGCATTGAAATTGCCTCCGAGCATGCCGGCAAAGCTACCAGCAATATTACGGTTCGCAGCAACCTGGTGTACAGCAACCGGCTGACCGGTATCGCCATGGGCGGTTACGATAAACAGCGCGGCTCAACGGTGAATTGCAAGGTGGTGAACAACACCGTGTACAAAAACGATACTTTGGGCGATGGAAGCGGCCAGCTCTATGTTCAATACGATACGCAAAATAACGTGATCAAGAACAATATCTTTGTGGCCAGCTCTACGGACGTGCTGATCTACAACGAATACACCATGAATTCCGGGAACGTCGTCGATTATAATCTATACTTCGCTCCCGGCGGCAGTGCTGACGCATACTGGACATGGAAAAATAAAGATTACACAGGCTTCTCCGCATATAAAGCGGGAACCGGTAACGACGCGCATTCTTTGTTTATAGATCCTAAATTTGTCAACGCTGCCGGAGGCGACTTCCATCTCCAGTCTTCGTCCCCGGCGATCGATGCCGGATCGACGGATACGGCCATCATCGGAACGCAGGACATTGACGGGCAGCCAAGAGTGCAAGGGAACGCTGTGAACATCGGCGCATATGAGTAGAAGTACGATGAAGGGAATGCATAGGGATGGGGTTTGCCCCCCCTATGCATTCCCTTTTCTTTTTTTCATAGCGGCCCTTTCCACGTTACTCCTTTCCAGTGAGTCAAATATCATGCGCAAACATCCGCTAAGCCCCCGTGTACATCCGCCAAGTATGAGATTAACGGACATTTTTGGCGCTACCCTGAAAATAAAAGACTCCGAAGCACTGCAAGAAAACAATATCACTTTTTCTAAACCATATAAGATGATTTAAAGATCTACCCATTTTAACCTCCATGTCCAAAATTGGGTAATAAGGAGTAAGACTTTTTAAAAGGACGTGAAGGGAATGGGAAACTCAAGCGAAATCAAAGCCGTTGAACAAGCGATGAAACAGACAACAAATAAACGGATGTATGAGCGTTATCTGGCTGTTCGCCTACGTTTGGAGGGACAAACCCTCGAGCACATATCGAAAACTCTTCATCGCACTCGAAAAACAGTAGGCGGATACATCCAGAAGTACCGCGATGGCGGTCTTGGTGAGCCGGTATCGGCGGATCACTGATGAAACCGGCACTTATCGAAAATGAGCGTTGGGATGAATTAACTGCGCTTGCACGACAATTCACATCCAGTGTGACAAGAGCGAGATGTTAAATGATTAGGTAAGGCTATCATGAAATCATATGAACGAGCAGATGTGCAAAGCTGCTCGTTTTTTTTGGTGCTGGATTTCCATTTCGTGTGGATTCCTTCTGGAAGATATAAATGAAGAATTTCAATGAACCGCTTCCGGTTGTATACTATAACCAAGTAGAATCGTTAGGAATGAGGGATTAGGTTGCAGACCGAAGTGAAGTTGTACACCATGTGTATGATCCAAGACGGAAGCCGAATCCTGCTGATGAATAGACCGGATGCCAAAGGATTTCCCGGTTATATTGCGCCCGGTGGCAAAGTGGATTTTCCGGAAAGCATTGTCAACGGAGCCATTCGGGAGGTGCGGGAAGAAACCGGCTTGATTGTAAAGGACATCATCTATAAAGGCCTTGAGGAATCGTGTGAGCCGAATACAGGGCTGCGGTATATGGTGTTTAATTATTTGGCCACTTCCTTTGAAGGGGAATTGCTGGAGCATCCACCTGAGGGGGAGCTGTTATGGGTGGATAGGGAAGAGGCATTGAAACTTCCCATGCAGGATTGGTTTAAACGCCGGTTTCCGTTATTTTTTGAAGAAGGCACGTTTGAATTAAGCGAGATTTGGGACGAGAAGGTAGGGATTGTTCTGGAAGAAACGGTCAAGCGGTATCCGGCGAAAATACCTCAGGCAGCAGGTATCGTTGAATAACGAAGGGAGCTGTGCGGTATGGCGGTCAGGGCGGTGTTCTTCGATTTATATGAGACGTTAATCACGGAGTTTGCAAACGGCAAGCGGTTATCCAAGAGATCCTATGACTATATGTATAGACTCGGTTTATCGGAAGCGGAGTTTAAACAGGAGTGGAGAACCCGTTTTGAGCGAAGAATGAATGGGCATTTTCCCGACTATCACTCGGTGATTCAGGACATTCTGGATTCGCAGAGTTTGCCCTATCCTCAGGAACACGTGGAGTTCCTTTATCAGTCGAGAGTCAGCGAGAAGAAAATCCCTTTCAATAGGATATCGAATGAAATATGCAGAATGCTGGAACTTCTGCGTAAAAGGGGTCTGAAGCTGGGCTTGATCAGCAATTGCTCGGAAGAAGAGGTGATTTCTTTTGGCCAGAGCGGATTGGCACCTTACTTCGATGACGTCATCTTCTCTTATCAGGTTGGGATAGCCAAGCCGAATGAAGAAATCTATCGATTAGCTTGTGAGCGCTTGTCCGTAACACCGCAGGATTCCCTTTTTATCGGAGATGGCGGATCGGATGAGCTGAGAGGCGCTCGCAGCGCCGGTTTAAGGCCGTATCATGCCTACTGGTACAATACGTTTATTGAGAGCGAGTACGAGAAGATCCATCAACCGCTGCATGTTCTGGATCTTATCGAATCTTCGATAGAAATGGAGTCGCCGGAGCCATGAAACTGCAAGCCATTAACCATCTTTGTTTTTCCGTTTCGGAATTGGAACGGTCCATCGCTTTTTACAGGGACGTGTTTGAGGCCAAGCTTCTGGTCAAGGGGAGAAAGCTGGCTTATTTCGATTTGAATGGACTGTGGATTGCTTTAAATGAAGAAGATGTCGATAGAAGCACCGCGAATAGAACGTATACGCATATTGCCTTTACCTTGGAAGAGAAGGATTATGAAACAACGCTGCTTCGTCTGCAAGCGCTACAGGTGGAGATTCTGCCGGGTAGGTCAAGGGATGTGAAGGACAAGAAGTCGATCTACTTTCTGGACCCGGATGGGCATATGTTCGAGTTTCATACGGGCAGCTTGGAAGACAGGCTGGATTATTACCGCGCGGATAAAGAGCATATGATCTTTTACGATGCCGAATAGTTAGCAGAAACGAACGATTCCAATTGCAGATCGAGGAGATGAGCCGATGAACCTTGCCAACCGTATTACGATAGCCAGAATGCTGTTGATTCCATTATTTATTCTTTTTTTTGCAGAATACCCATTATGGTTGACCGAGAAAAGCGGCTTTTTCGGATTCATTCATGTTTATGGAACCAACATCGCGCTGGGTATATTCCTTCTTGCTTCGGCTACGGACAAGCTGGACGGTTATATCGCGAGGAAATACAATCAAATTACGAATCTCGGAAAATTACTGGACCCGCTCGCGGATAAACTGCTCATTTCGGTCGCCTTAATCATGATGGTTCAATCAGGGATGGTTGCGACATGGATAGCCGTTGTCATCATTGCGCGGGAATTTGTTATCACAGGGCTTAGGATGGTCGCATCCGAGCAGGGAATCGCATTGTCCGCTGACAGTCTCGGGAAATTGAAAATGGTGCTTCAGGTGATAGCCATTGCAGCGGTATTGCTGGACAATTATCCGTTTCAGCTCATCACTATGATTCAAGTGGACGAATTTCTCATGCTAGCCGCAGTAGCCTTGACGATATACTCGGGCATTCATTATCTGTTGAACAATTATAAACTCATTAAATTGAACTGATGGAGTAAGATGACCGTCACTCCGGCTTGAGCTAATTGGGGCAGCTGTTCATTTCATCACGTCGGGATTTTTTTCGAATTCGGCGCTGGGAAATTATCCTACTTTGTGCCTATTTTGGCGTCAGAAGGTAACGATTTAATCCGGGACTGTCGATATAGAGATAGACTGAAAAAAAGCCTGAGAGACAGAAGGTACAAAGGAGAGAAATAAATGAGCTTAAACAGAAAGACAACGAAGATGTTTCTTGTCGTTGTGATGATGTTGGCGATGGTTTTTCCAACCAGCGTATTCGCCGCCTCCGGGGACGTAACGTCGATTGAATTTGATACGAACGAGAGCAAAATTTACTTAACCGTTAATGAAACAACGGAACAACTTCGAGTATTGGCTAACATTGAAGGCTCTTCTACGAAGAAGGATGTAACCAATGAATCGACGTGGAGTTCGTCCAACACAAGAATCGTTAAGGTTGACGGTGGACTCATTATTCCACTGGAGAAAGGTACGGCTCGAATTACGGCAAAATTCAAAGGCGCGATCAAAACGATTGATGTTGATGTCAAATTTGCCATTGACGAGTTTAAACTGGATCAGCCGGATAAAGTGGAACATAAGCTTGGAACGGAAGGTCTAACCGTCAAAGCGTTGGCTGACGGAACGAATGACGTAACAACAGAAGCGAAGTGGACCTCTTCCGATGACAGCGTAGTAAAAGTAAGTAAAGGCGAACTGACCCTTGTAGGTTTGGGAAGTGCAACCGTGACTGCGGAATACAAAGCACGTAAGGCTTCCTTTACTGTCAAAGTCACGGCACCTTACCAAAAGCTTGCGATCGTCCCGGGCGAAGATCTGGAGCTCTTAGTTGGCGATGCACCTGTTGAGCTGAAAGTATTCGCCAAGCAATCGGAGACCGATGCAGGTATGGATGTAACGGATAAGATCGAGCTGAAATCATCCAATTCTTCCGTAGCTGCAATAGAGGATGGCAAGCTAAAACCGGTTGCGTTGGGTAAATCTACGATCAGCGTGAGCTATCTGGGTTCAACGGCCAAACTGGATGTGTATGTGCGCAATCCATATGAAGCTTTAATTCTGGATCAGCCGGATTTCGTCAAGAATCCGGTGCTGTTTATGAATGATTCGATTACGGTACAAGCCAAGGTTCGCAACGCGGCTTCGCAATCCATTGACGTGGCCGGGGAATGGACCTCATCCAACCCGCTGGCCGTATCCGTTAATGGAGGTGTGATTACAGCTAGAGCTTCGGGAACCTCCAACATCAAGGTGAGTTACTTGGGAATCAGCAAAGAATTCACGGTAAAGGTTTATCCGACCGTGACCAAGTTTGAGGCAGCCGATACGGAAGTGGAAGTGCTCAAAGGCGAATCCAAATCTTTCCCTAAAGTGACGGGAACGCTTCTGGACGACGAGAAAGAGGATTTCAGCAGTGCGGTTATCTGGACTTCCAGCGATGAGAAAGTGGTAACGACCGAAGACGGCAAAATCAAAGCCATTGATGCAGGTACAGCAACAATCACCGGTAAGATTGGATCCAGACAAGTAGCGACGGTGCTGGTTACCGTCAATGAAAAAGTGCTGGTGCTGCTGCCGGATGTAGAAGAGTATCAGCTGGTTATGGGCAGAAGCATTGCGCTGCCGAAAGTAAATGCTGTATTTGAAGATGGCAAGGAGAGCGATGTGACCTCCTCCGTTGAATGGTCACTGACGGGTTCGGCAGCTGTCATCAAGGACGGTACGCTTAAGGGATTAACCAAAGGTTCGACGACACTGAAAGGAACTTACTTGAATAAAGACATCAAGATTCCGGTAGTGGTTGAACAGGAAGTTGTAAAAATCGTTGTAGAGCCCGAGAAAATCGATCTCAACATCAAGAAATCCAAATCGATTAAAGTTACAGGCTACTACAGCAATGGCAAGACGGTTTCTCTCTCCTCCAAGATGAATTGGAGCTCGTCGGACAGCGCGATTGTGACGGTATCCAAAACGTCTGTTAAAGCGGTTGCCGAAGGTACGGCTACGATTACGGGTTCTTACCAAGGCAAAGAGGCTACAGTTAAGGTAAACGTAGTTCCGAAATTGAAGAAATTGACGGTAAGCGAGAAGAAACTGAATCTGAAGCCCGGAGACGTTAAGACTGTAACGGTTACTGCTGAATTCGATACCGGCGCGAAAACAAATGTTGGAGACACCGCCGTTTGGACAACCAGCAACTCCAGCGTTGCCAAAGTAACGAACGGACGTATTGAAGCGATCGCGAAGGGAACCGCCCGCATTAAAGGGCAGTACAATTCCAAGACCGTATCCATCACCGTCTCTGTCAAATAGATCCAATAGAATAGCAGCAGCCCGGCTTTTTAGTTGCCGGGCTGTTGTTTTTGCTAAGGGTTGTCTCGTTGCGGATATAATCGTAATCGTCGTTTTGAGCGCTATGGATTACAACATGGTTTGTCTCCCTCATAAATCGGCTCAATTGTGCGCTGGATAACTCATCGTTGTTGTCATCAATAAAGAAATAGCATACATCCAGATGGTCCTGTTCCAGCCGGAGTAATGAAGTCAGAAAATGGTCCAGGATTTCATTCTTCTGCCGTATAGGACTGCCGAGTAGAACACGTGCGTTCCTTTGCTTTCATAAGCTTGGCCTCTCTTGGTCACTTTCGAGCTCCTGCAGCTTGTTTCGGAAATATTCTTGGTTAGCCAGCATCGTCTCATCGCCTGGACGATAGACAAGCGCCTTCTCATTATGCTGATTCGCAAGTACATGAGCTCCGATCCGGTCATAATTAACGGCCAATTGCAGATGAGGCAGCCAGGTCGAGAAGGAGGGATTATGAAATCCCATGTAACCCGGAGGCAGCTCAAGCTCGGTTGCTAGTTTATACCAATAGATGGCTGTGTCATAGTTGTTTTTTACGAAAAAATGGTAACCGATGCGGCAGCAGAATTCTGACCGTGGTGGCGCATAATGCAGGGATCTAATAGAGGATTCAAAAGAGGCTTGCCCGTTTCCGAGCTCATGATGGCAATCGGATAGCCTGCTGCAGGCGGTGAGGATATCCTCAATCCAACCTTTTTCCGTATGTAAAAATTGTTCGTAATAATCAATAGCCTTCTCGAATTGGCCGTGATCCTTTAATTCATTCGCATAATAGAATAAATCTCGTGGTGTGAACGATTCGCCAGCGGTCTCACGCTTCTCGTAGATTCTAAGGTTTCGGCCAGTATCGGGATCATGTTTCGAGCTGAGATGGTTAACCGCGACACCGCTATTGATAATATTGCCGTAGACCTCTAAATACTCATGGACGGGTCCGATCCATCGGAAGCCTCGGTTTCGTTTCACAAGACGGTTGCGCCGGAGACTGAAGGTGACATTACCAAATTCGTCTGAACTTAAATGATAGAGCATAGTAACGGAATCGATGTCGGACGTAAGATTTTCTTTTAGCGCTATTAACTTGAGCTGGTCTTCTTCCAGCAGTATATCGTCAGCATCGAGCCATAGGATATAGTCCTGGGTAGCCTTACTAAAAGCAAAATTTCGTGCAGCCGAGAAATCGTCAATCCACTCAAAATCATAGATGAACTCCGTAAAGGACTCAGCGATTTCTTTTGTATGATCGGTAGAGCCTGTATCGACAATGATGATCTCATCCACGATGTCGGCAACACAGGATAAACAGCGGTTTAAGACGAGTTCCTCGTTTTTTACGATCATGCATAGGCTGATTGTGTTCAATGAAATTACCCCCATGTATGGTTTTGATTCATAAGAATATGCCAGATATATATTCAAGTCAGCTTACGAAATGAACCGGGTAATCCTTAAAGCGAAGCCTTTCTATTCAGAAATGACGCATATCGCCCTTGAAAGCTCAATATTCTAAGTAATAAATGGGGATAGATTATTCTGGGATCACATTCACTTCATGCACAGTAATCATTCCACGAGGAGGGGCTTAAGCATGAGCATGCCGCAGATTCCCGAAGAGACCTTCAGACCGACTAAAGAAGAGGTAGTCATCGGTTTGTTAAAATCGATTGCGATGGAAGAAAACGCGATTGCCCATTTGCTTCATGCCGAAGCCGAGAAGGTTCAGGCTACGATAAATTATTCTACATCAGCAGTAGTTACCGTATCCCTCGGAGCGGGAATCAATCCGGCCTTTACTGTACGAAGGACCTCACCGACTGTAACGGATTTAATCAGCGGATTGTTTCCACTGTTGAATGTTAACGTTGCCTTGGTTCTAACCTTAAGAGCGGTTCTGGGAAATGGTGCTGTGACCTTGGCTGGCGATGTTCAATTGAATGCAGGCGATGTGGTCGGCTTGTTCTACGATGCCAATGGTCTCGCCATTTCGCTAAACCTTGGAGGAGCAACTTCATCTGGTATTGTCTGGTCGATATTCAGATTATCCTAACTCGAAGAGAAATGTACATTATGATAAATCCGGCCATCTTTGGCCGGTTTTTTGATAACTTATAGTCGATAACGTGTGTCCGGATGATATAAAGTATATCGTATGAAGTAAGCCGTTTGTAAATTTGGTCTAGATTTAACAAATGCCCAATGGTAAAATCTTCTCTAATTTCGATCGCAATTCCTAGACGATGCAGAAAGAAGGATCAGAGGAACATGAAATTCATTAACGTACTTCATTATGATGCATTCTCGGTGCAGCCTAACAAGGGAAATCCTGCCGGTGTGGTCTTGAATGCAGATGAACTGACGGAGGAAGAGATGCAATCCATCGCCAGCAGCGTTGGATTCAATGAAACCACCTTTATCTTAAAATCAGATCAAGCAGATATTAGACTGAGATATTTTACTCCCGGTCATGAAATGAACCTGTGCGGCCATGCCACTATGGCATCCATGTATGCCTTGAAAACCAAGGGACTGCTGTCGGAAAAAGAAACCGTGTGGATTGAGACCAAAGTGGGCATTCTGCCCATAGAGTTTCAAAATGCCGAGGGCCAGTTAACCATGAAGATGAAGCAGGATCATCCTCAATTCATATCTTATGAGGGAGATGTGGACCGCTTGGCATCATCCATAGGTCTGAAACGTGACGATTTGGACTTAAGTATGCCCATCGTGTATGGAAGCACGGGGATCTGGACATTGTTGGTGCCGATTAAAGGGTTGGAGCATTTTGAGCGGATGGTCCCTGATAATGCAGTGTTTCCGGACATTTTAATAGAAAATCCTAAAGCCTCACTGCATCCTTTTTGCCTGGAAACGATGGATGCGTCTTCGTTCATGCACGCGAGACATTTCTCATCGCCGTACTCTGGGACCGTGGAGGATCCGGTAACTGGAACTGCATCGGGGGTAATGGGAGCTTATTATTTGACTTACCTGAACCCTGAAGTATCCTCCGCTCAATTTAATATTGAACAAGGCCAGGAAATGGGGAAAGACGGGAGAGTAAATGTTCAAGTGAATCGCTGGAAAGAGACCATGGATGTCTATATATCCGGTACAGCGGTGTTCGTCAAGGAGTTCCAAGTTCGTTATTGATGGATGACCAACGGATGATAGAATCGTCTTCATAAGTTAATAAAAACGAGGAGTGCGACTCATGCAGGAACAAGAAGAAATAAAGATTTATCCCAAAGTGACCAAAATGCTAATAGGCTCTCTGGCGTTTGTACTGCTAGGTAGTGGATTAGTATACGGTGGGATTACATCGGACAACGTGGTTATCTCCATTGTCGGAATCATCTGCGCGTTGTTTTTGGTGCCGGACTGGTGTTTGCCATCACAAAGTTTTACCAATGGACCCGGCACCCTGCCTGGAGGCGGAAGCTCATGAGTATGAATAAAGGCATGACGGGTTAAATCGAAGATGGAATACGTCCAAGTCGAACCCGGATCAGATGATGAAGGAGGAGATCATGTTATGAAAACATTTAAGCCAGAGATGACGTTGGATATGGCGGTAAGTCATCTGAAGTTTATTGAAGGGGAATCGGTAATGAATGTCACCCCCATCGAGATGGGGGAACTGAGTAAGGTGTTCAGTTACCGCAAGGGCGAAGCCGATTATGTCATTCATTTTAAGGATAATGGGGACAGCCTTCATAAAGCGCTTAAAATCTACGATATGTACGGCACGCAATTCCTGCCCATTCCCCGTATCCACAAGATAGGGAAAGTGGAGAATATTCACTTCTCCATTTCGGATAAAGTATCCGGTACGCCGATAAGTGCTCTTGAGCCGCCACAAATTCGAGGGCTCATCCCCGACATCGTTCATCAATTCATGCGAATCCGTCAGATACATATCGGAGAGTCCTATGAAGGCTATGGATGGATTAATCCGGAAGGCAAGGCTGCTCATCATTCATGGCTGGACTACATGACCTCTGTTTTCGATGAGGAGCAAGAAGGATTCTACCACGGGTGGAAGAATCTGTATGAGAGCAGTTTTTTGGAAAAAGATTTTTTTGAAGAAATCTACAAAACCATGATCGAACTGGTTCGCTATTCGCCTCCAGAGCGATATCTTGTACATGGAGATTTCCATTTGGGCAATATGCTGGGAGAGAACGAGAATGTAACGGGGATCGTGGATTGGGAGATGGCCATGTTCGGCGACTTCATGCTGGATGTCTCTGTTCTTCATATGTGGTACCCGATGCTGGAGTTTCCGAAAAGGCTGCAGCAAGCGATGGAGCAGCAAGGCGTCAGTATTCCTTATTTTGAAGAGAGATTGTTAGGCCATCAGTTGTTCAAAGCGCTGGACGGACTCCGTTTTTATGCAAAGAAGGATGATCCCCACAGTTATCAGTTCATGAAAAACCAAATCATGTCTCTATTAAATCAATAGATCCCTACAGATTTTGCTTAGGGGAACGCATTTTGACAGATATGAGAAATTGGCAGATACCGAAGGAACCGGGAAGAAGAGAGAGTTTGGTGTTTTTCTGAAATCATCTTACGATTCCGCGAGTTCTATATGAATGGAACATCTTCTATGAGGAAGGTGTTTTCTTTTTTGTTCTCTATTGAGGAAATGGTATATTGTAAGAATCAATAGATATCATGGAAGTTTATTATGTGGATAAAACAAAGAGAAATGAGCTGATTCTATTCTATGAAAAAGATCGTTTTGGCCGGTGGAACTGGCTTTATCGGAACTTATCTTACGAAAAAATTCACGAATGAACAGCAAACACAAGTACTTATGATATCCCGACGGAAGGGTCATATCGCATGGAACGATCAAGAAGCTATCGTTGCTGCCCTGGAGGGGGCGGATATGCTGATTAATTTAGCAGGTAAATCGGTCAATTGCCGTTACGATGAGAAAAATAAGGAGCTTATAATCAAATCAAGAGTAGATACAACGAATATACTCGGCAGTGCCATCGAGGCATGCCATACTCCTCCGCATACATGGTTTAATTCCAGTACGGCTACGATTTATCGCCATGCGGAAGATAAGCCGATGACGGAGGAGCAGGGCGAAATCGGCTTGGGCTTCTCCGTCGAGGTTGCCAAGGAATGGGAGCGCGCTTTCTTCTCATTCTCGCTGCCTCAAACAAGACAAATCGCTTTGCGTATTGCCATCGTACTGGGACCGGGCGGCGGCGTCATGACTCCTTATGTTAACCTGGTAAAATACGGACTTGGTGGCGTTCAAGGTACGGGCAAGCAAAAGTTCAGCTGGATCCACGTGGAGGATCTGTACCGCATGATTCTGTTTTTACAAGAGAGGGCAGAGCTGAGCGGGGTTTTCAATTGTGCGTCTCCCTATCCGGTTACGAATAAGGAACTGATGGAGCAGCTTCGGCTTTCATTGAATCGCAGATTGGGATTGCCGTCACCTAAATGGCTGCTTGAGCTGGGCGCCCGGCTTATTCAAACCGAAACGGAACTGGTGCTGAAGAGCCGCTGGGTTATTCCGGACAGACTCTGCAAGGCAGGGTTTCATTTTACATACGATACGCTGAATAAAGCACTGGCTGACATCTTGAAGCGATAAGAGGATTCTGACCACGCGTCGTGGTTTTCGCATCGTAAAAAATGATTGCATATGCCAACGGAACGGATAGAATAATTTTATTAGATGAGAGAGAGGGAGTGTCCTATAATGAACCCTGCGTTTTCCATAATAGAAGTCGATCCATTAGAAACCGACATGCATCATCAATTAACGGAATTATTGATTCGGGTAGTTGAAAATGGGGCATCGGTAGGATTCTTAGCTCCGCTGTCTTACGATGAAGCTTTCGCTTACTGGGAGGATGTACTTGGCCCAGGGGTTACCCTGTGGGTTGCCGTGCAGGATGGGCAGATGATCGGCACGGTTCAGCTGCAGTGCGCCATGAAGGCGAATGGTAGACACCGGGCCGAGGTAGCGAAACTGATGGTGGATCCTGCATCCCGTCGCGGCGGCATCGGCAGAGCGTTGATGCTGCATCTGGAGCCGAAAGCCAAGCAAGAGGGTAGAACCTTGCTGGTCTTAGATACCCGGGAGGGGGACCCCTCCAACAAGCTGTATCAGTCTCTGGGTTATATCCAAGCTGGAGTCATACCCGATTATGCCATATCCTCTAACGGCCAACTGGACGGGACGGTGCTGTATTACAAACGTATCTAAGCCACGAAGCGGAGGGAGTGGATGAATCGAGATGAGCGATTCTATCGCAAATGGACGGCGATTCGGGCGAAGGGAAAAGGCAGGTTTGTGCTTTCACGGGGCCTTTTCCATGGCTTTTTATTATATATTGTGTGGGCTGCAGCCACCTGGTTTCTTGACAAGGACAAGTTTGATCCTGATTTTTTTATAACACGGTATTATTATTATTTTCTTATCTATATGATTGTCGGTTTCATTATTTCTAGCGGAGCATGGAGAGGCCAAAACACCCGCTATGACAATTTGACCCGTTATTATGAGAAACAGAGGAAGAAGAACTTGCCGTAGCGGCGAGTTCTTTTTTTTGATATCAGTAAGGATAAACTCCAAAGTATGGGCCTTCCTGATATGGCACGAAAAATATCCCAGTAAATGCGGTCAGTTTTCTGAGAATGTACGTCGATAGACGTTTTCGAATATCGGCCATCGGCATTACTAGCCTTTCCGCACAAAATGGTATACTGTTTTTTAGCAGTAAATAGAGAAGGGATTGTGGTTATGGGTTACCAACTGACCGAACGGGTGATCAAACTATTATGCGGAAAGACCTCCTATGATCGTGGCGGGGTTTTATATAGAGATGGACATGTAACGATGCTGAAACAAGATCCGGACACTCGAAAATACGAGGCAGAAGTGACGGATCAGGAGTCGGGTATCGCCTATGCCGAGATTGACTCGAACGGGGATGTATTCACCGAATGCAGCTGCATCGATTATGGATTCTCCCGGAAGCGGTGCAGACATATTGCGGCGCTGCTCCTGAACATCCGTGATATTGAGCAAACGGTGGAAGCTCCGATACGCCCTTATCCATCGTTATTACATCCTTCAGGTAGCGGAAATACAGAAGACGGGCAATTAACGCCTCGGTATTCTCCGGAGCATGACAGAAGCTCGGATGAAGGGGAACAGGATGCGCTGCTCAGCAGCCAGCTGCTCGGATTGTTCTCTTATTCCGAAGGCCGGAGGGCCACGGCAGCGTCCAGGTTTGACACCCGAGAAGTTCTGGAGATGGAGTTCATCTTCAAGTTATATCCTTACGGAAATCGGAAATACTTGTTCGGCGTAGAGCTGCGAATAGGTAAGAAACGATTGTATATCGTGCAGCGGATTCGAGAGTTTCTGGCGTGTGTAAAATACGGCAAAACCTGCATGTTCACGAAGAATTTCACATACGATCCGGAGCTGCACAGTTTTAAAAAGGAGGATGATGATATTCTCCAGGAGCTGATTCGTGTATACGAGCATGAAAGCATGTTTAAACAGTCACTGGACATGTATGCTCCGCATGGCAAACACGGAAGCGGTGACCGAATGCTGATTATTCCTCCCACTTTTTGGCCCCAAGTAAGGGAACGATTATCCCATTCGAACCATTCCCTGTTGTCTTTAGACGGGATCCTCACGGATAAGCTGGAATTCGTTCAAGATCCGATCCCCCTTCAATTCGAGTTTGATGAAGCCGGGAATGATCAATACCTGATGAAGATCAAGGGACTGGAGCGAATGATCGTTCTGGAAAGTTACGGACTCGTCATTGTGGACGGTAAGCTTATTCAGCTTGAATTGGATGCTTGCAGAAGACTCTCCGAGATGAAGCAGCTGCTTGAGAATGCGAATAAACCGCATATCCGGATTCAACCTGAGATGATGGAGTCCATTATGGAGCGGGTGGTTCCGGGATTGATGAAGCTTGGAAGTGTCCATGTGGCACAGACCGTATCTGACCGCATTGTCAAAACGCCTTTAAAAGCGAAGCTCTATCTGGACCGGGTGCGTGGCCGGCTTTTGGCCGGACTCGAATTTCAATATGGAGAAATCACCATTAATCCGTTGGAGGGGCATCGCGCCATACGCAGCAGCAGCTCGATCCTCGTTCGCGACGGAGAGCAGGAGCAGCGGATTCTTGAGCTCATGGAGAACGCCTCCTTTGCCAAGACCGATGGCGGTTTCTTCATGAACGATGAGGATGCCGAATACGATTTCCTGTATCATACGATCCCGCAGCTGGAGAAGCTGCTGGTTGTTTATGCAACGACGGCCGTGAAGGAACGGGTGCTTACTGAACCGATGGGCGCCAAGGTGCGGGTGGAGGTCGACGAACGGACGGATTGGCTTGAATTGAAGTTTGATATGGAGGGGATTCGGGAAGCCGAAATTCGGGAGATCGTCAAATCGCTTGAAGAAAAACGCAAATATCACCGGTTGCGAAACGGCGCGCTGCTTCCGCTGGAAAGCGCCGAGTTCCAGGCAATGGTTGCTTTAATGAACCGGGTAGGGCCTTGGTTATACGAAGGGGAGGGCACGCAGTTCAAAATGCCGGCAGTCCAAGGACTTCAGCTGCTGGATTGGGAAGATTCGGGATCAACGGTCCAGCTTGGCCGATCCTTGCGCCAAATGCTGCAGCATGTGAAGAATCCGGATCATTTGGATTTTGCCGTGCCGCCGAGCCTTGAAACGGTCCTCCGGGATTATCAGAAGTTTGGTTTCCAATGGATGAAGACGATGGCCCACTACCGCTTCGGCGGCATCTTGGCCGATGATATGGGCCTTGGTAAAACGATTCAGAGCATTGCATTCATTCTGTCAGTACTTCCGGAGATCAGAGAACGTAACGAACCTGCGCTGATCGTGGCGCCGGCCTCTCTGCTCTATAACTGGCATAATGAGCTCCAGAAGTTTGCGCCCGAGATCAAGGCCGTCATTGCCGATGGTACGCAGACCGAACGGGCTAAAATCATACAGAATGCGGGGAACGCAGATGTCATCATTACTTCTTACCCGCTGCTCCGCAGGGACGTTGAGCGCTATGCGAAGCTGCCGTTCTTAACGTTAATTCTGGATGAAGCCCAATTCTTCAAAAATTACACAACGCAAACGGCTCAGGTAGTCAAAACGCTGCATGCCCGTTATCGGTTTGCTCTGACAGGTACCCCGGTCGAGAACCGACTTGAGGAACTATGGTCCATATATGATGCCGTTTTCCCGGCACTCTTTGGAGATCGAAAAACGTTTCAGGAATTGCCGAAAGAAACCGTGGTGAGGCGAGTGCGTCCCTTCCTGCTTCGCAGGCTGAAATCGGATGTGCTCAAGGAGCTGCCGGAGAAGATCGAGATGGTTCAGGCATCGGGCCTGCTGGTCGAACAGAAGAAGCTCTATACCGCCTATCTTGCGAAGTTAAGGCAAGAGACGCTCAAGCATTTGGCGCAGGATGGCTTTCAGAAGAGTCGGATTCGCATCTTAGCGGGCATTACTCGTCTGCGCCAGATCTGCTGTCACCCGGCCCTATTCGTGGAGGGCTATGAGGGTAGTTCGGCCAAGTTTGAGCAGCTTCTGGAAACCATTGAGGAATGTCGGCTTGCGGGAAGACGGATGCTGGTATTCTCCCAGTTTACGGGGATGCTGAATCTGATTGCCGGGGAGCTCGGATATCGGGGGATCCCGTTTTTCTACTTGGATGGACAGACTCCGGCATCGGAGCGAGTGAAGCTGTGCGAACGCTTCAACGAAGGAGAACGGGAAGTGTTCCTCATATCACTGAAGGCAGGCGGAACGGGGCTAAACCTGACCGGGGCCGATACGGTGATCTTGTATGATCTGTGGTGGAACCCTGCTGTAGAGCAGCAGGCGACGGACAGGGCACATCGCATCGGACAGAAGAAGGTTGTGCAGGTGATACGGCTGGTGGCGCAGGATACCATCGAGGATAAAATGGTCGCCCTGCAGCAGAAGAAGAAGGATCTGATCGAGGAACTGGTTCAACCGGGAGAAGAGTCGCTTCCAAGCTGGACCGAGGCGGAAATCCGGGAACTGCTGACGCTTCAGGGTTAAGCCTCTAAGTGTGGATGGGCCCAGGGGATAAACGCTGATATAATAGCTGTATGTGATTTATGTAACGTATACTCCAGTCATAGAATAGGACGGTTTTCGGGATGATATCTTTTTTACTAACGTTAAAACGTCTCTTCAGCGGTCTGTTTCGAGCGTTTAAGCAGCGGTATTTTGTAGCGCTGTTTGTATTGATCGTCATTATGCTGATATCGGGTACGATGTTTTATACCAGGCAGGAAGGGTTATCGGTGCTGGATGCCCTGTATTTCTGCATAGTGACGTTGAGTACAGTAGGTCATCCGGAATTCGTGCCGCAGACACCGCTTGGTAAAACATTCACGATGGTGTATATTGTCGTCGGTACGGGTTTATTCCTTGGGATGGCTGGACAATTGGCGTATGCCTTAATCCGAACGAATCAAAGGGATGAGAAAGACTGAATTCCTAATGGAAAAAGGAAACATTCCAGGCGTTTGAACTGTGAACCGATTGGGGAAGGTTCAGAGAAAACCGTCCTGGACTTAACTAGCAAGCAGATGACCTCGAATTCGTCGAGGTCATCTTTTTTTATGAACACTGATATCGCTTTAGTTGAGCTGCTTACCCTATTGGACCGTTACCGCAAAATAAAAGCTGGCGCGTCCCTGCTCCAGAGGCCATGTACAATGAATTTCGTACAGGTACGAGCCGGGTTCTGTCGGTACGGTATATCCGTCGATATCAGGATCCGTCAGGTTTTGAATGGTGAAACCATGAATTCCTTCCGGTGGCGTTGTCTGAATGTCGGTACCGCCTGTGACGGCAACCGGCGCCATATCCTCGAGCTTGGGCGGAGCCGCATCCGTTGTCACGCAGTTATTTCTGTTGCACCAGGAGTAACCACTACGCCGAAGCGGGATTTCTGTACCCTCGATCACCACCTTGGGCAACGGAGGTTCGGCGGAATTTACCCACAGGGTTTGGATGGCTTTGCGGGCATTTTCCTTTGAGATCGGTTTTGAATTCTCTGACCTCGATCCGACATAATAGCCCGTACCGAACACAACGATTAGCAGGATTACATATAGAACCGATCGGGTTTTCTTCATGTAATAAAGCCCCCTTAATATATCACTCGTCTCATAATCAGGCGGAAAATATGTTATAATTTTGAAATCAAACACTTCCATTATAAACCAATCGTGGGTAGCAGGCGTTATATATATGAGAAGAAATCGAAGAGGGATGAATCTATGACACTAAAATGGTTGGATTGGGCAAAAGAGATACAGGCGATCAGCCAGGCCGGACTGGAATATACGAGGGATGTCTATGACAAGGAACGGTTTGAGCAGCTAAGGGAGCTCAGCATCAAGATCATGCAGGAGTATACCGAAGCAGGCGACGAGAAGATCCGTACGCTCTTTGCGAATGAAACCGGATACCAAACGCCGAAGGTGGACGTCCGTGGCGTTATTTTTCAAGAGGGGAAACTACTTCTGGTGAAGGAAAAGGCCGACGGGGCTTGGGCATTGCCGGGAGGATGGGCGGACATCGGTCTATCGCCTGCCGAGGTTGTTGTGAAGGAAGTGAAGGAAGAAGCGGGTTATGAGGTACGCGCAACGAGATTACTGGCTGTATTGGATAAGAAGTTTCATAACCATCCGCCTTCGGCCTTCCATGTGTACAAAATGTTCATTCAGTGCGACATTACAGGCGGAGCTGCAGGCGTGGGAACGGAGACGTCTGCGGTCGGTTTTTTCCGGCTGGACGAACTGCCTCCGCTGTCTGAAGAACGGAATACCCAGGAACAGCTGCAGCGAATCTTTGAATTCGAGAAACAGCCTCATCTGCCAACTTGGCTGGATTAAACCATATAACAAAGGAGCGTAGACAATGTGAAGGGTTTTAAAATTTATAAGGACGTACCGGATGAAACGGAAATGAAACGCAGATATAACGGACGGATTAATATTTTCTTTTTTAGTGCATTTCTTATCTTTTGCGTCATTATCGTTCGCATGGCCATATTGCAGTTCGTTGAGGGACCCGAGCTTGCGAGTCAGGAAACCGGTGGAGAACAGAAGCACTTCCCGCTGCAGCCGATCCGGGGATCCATCATCGATGCGTCCGGCACCAAGCTTGCTTACTCTACGGCTTCGAACTCTTTGTATATCACGCTCATGAAGGATTACAGCAAGAAGACGGACAAGGGAAAAGCGAACAGGCCGGAAGCCGAGAAGATGGCAAAGCAGATCGTCCAGGCGTTTAACAAGTATGGAGACCCCAAGGCGGAACCGATAACGGTGAAGAAAGTGATTGAAGACCTGGATTTGGAATATAACAAGCAGCATGGTTATGAACCCAGACGCATCAAGACGGATTTGACGAAGGAAGAGATCGCTTATTTCATGGAGAACCGCGCCAAGTTCCCCGGCGTCCAGATTGTGGAGGAGAATGTAAGGCATTATGATCCGGATACGGTTGCCGTTCAGACGATCGGATACTTGCGGAAGTTCGGAGGCTCCAAATCCGTAAAGGATTATGAGGTTATCGATCAAAGCAACAAGGATCAGGAGAATCCCGGCTTGATCTACACGGAAGAAGAGTCGGTGGGGTATGACGGATTGGAACGGATGTATCAGGAAGAACTGCGCGGCAAGAGCGGGTATCTCAGCATTCCGATTAATCCGCAGAATATGGTGGATGGCGTTCCAACGATGGTTGCTCCTGAAAAAGGCCTCAATATCCACACCACGATCCATAAAGACATTCAGCTTGCGACAGAGCAAGCCATTATGGATCGGCTTCAATATCTTCATACCAATCCGGTATCGGGTAAGCTTCATAAGGATGCTGTCACCGGCTACGCCGTCGCCATGGAAATTGATACTGGCCATGTGGTCGCGATGGCCAGCATGCCGGATTACGACCCGAATGTTTGGGGAAGCGGAGGCAAAATTACACAAGATGTCGTGGACTCGTCGGGTAATGGCACGATCACGATATACGGATCAGGCAGATCGGGACACGGGTTCGAGTCCATGATTTTTCTCGGTTCCGTTATTAAGCCGCTGACGGTGTTGATCGGGCTAAATGAGGGGTTGTTTGGCCCTAACGATACGTATAACGATCAAGGGTACGCTTCGATAGGTCGGGAAGGAAGCGAAACGAAAATTCGGAACTCCAGCGGCCATAGAATCGGACCCATTAAACCTCAGCAAGCGATTCAGCAATCATCGAATGCCTTCATGATCGATTGGGTTGGTAAAAAGTTAGTCAGCAAGTATGGCGGCGAGAAGGGCGTTACGGTCTGGGATGAGTATATGGAGCAGTTTGGTCTTGGAGTAGTAACGGGGAGTGGTTTGCCTAAGGAGCATAAAGGACTGAAAAATTATACTGATACAAAAGCAGCGGGAAGTAATCTTGCGGCGTTAGCCTACGCTTCCTTCGGTCAGCAGGGTAAATACACCCCTCTACAGCTTGCTCAATACACGGTGATGCTGGCGAATGAAGGCAAGCGAATCAAGCCGCAGCTGGTCAGCAAAATAACGGATCAGAATGGAAAAGTGGTCAAGGAATTCGGGCGCGAGGTCCTTAATGAAGTTGATTTTCCCAAGCAATACTGGCACACCATTAAACAGGGGATGAACACACAAGGTATCGCGGGTTTCGAAGATTTTAAATATGATTTTGCCCGCAAAACAGGTACATCCGAGCAATCATATAAAGGTGTTAACCTTGATAACGGCGTTTTCATCGCCTTTGCTCCACGCGATAATCCGAAGCTGGCGGTGGCCGTCGTTGTCCCGGAAGGCGGCTTCGGTTCGCAAAGCGCTGCGCCGATTGCGAGGAAAATATTCGACGCTTATGATGAAGTCTACGGACTTGACGGAACGCCGCATCCGAAGAAGACTGAAGAGCAGAAGAAGGAAAGCGGTGAGGACGAGACAGAGGACAATAGATAAGAACCGTAGTCGCAGAATCGCGTTAAATTGCATATAACAAAAAGGCAGGCTGTAGAGGCGAACTTGATCCTCTCCAATCCTGCCTTTTGGTATCCCATTTAATCAATAAGGATTGCTCCTGATCTTCAGCACTTCTGCGAGAAAGGTTAAGGCCAGTCCTTGCCCCCAGCCTTGTATCCGCTTATCCGGCACGCCTCTGTATCCTGCAGTATCCTTCATGACGGCCGTTCCCGCGGATACGCCGGTAACGGTGCCATCCTCAGTGATCTTGGACAAAATGCCGTCGATCGACTTCTGCGTGTATTTATTGTAGATGCGTCCTTTGGTCAGCAGGGCAGCAGCGATACCGGCCGACCCGGATGTTTCCAGCGGAGACTGCGGATCGGTCGTGATTGTATGCCACAGGCCGGATTCATGCTGCAGCCGAACCAGGGCGCTGAGCTGGTCGCGTAGCGAGCCTTCGATGATCATGAAGGAGGGATGCGTAACCGGGACGAGCTCCAGGGCACGGGCCATCGTAAGGGCAGCCCAGGCGTTGCCCCGGCACCAGAAGACGCCTGACATATGGTTGCCGGCGATATTGTCCCAGCCGTGGTAATACAGATTTGTAACGGGATCCTGCAGGCAATCCTCATGGCCATGATATTGCTTCAGACCATCCTCGAAATAATCCTCCCGGTCCAGCATCACGCCAATCCGAAGCAGGAAGTAGCCTGCCATGAACATGGTATCAACCCACGCCTGTTCCGGAAAGTTATACGTTTCGGAGTTCACTGTATGCTGAAAGATGCCGTTGCCGAAACGCAGCGCATCATGCGTGAGATAATCGGCCATTTCCTTGGCCGTTTCGATATAACGCTCATCCTCATAAACCTCGTACAACGTTAACAAGGAGTGGCCGATGGAGACGCCGTTGACGGACAGCTTGGGCAACCCCTCCTCCATGTTTTCGTCGACCCAGGCTTTCAGCCGTTCCAGATACTCCTTCTTGCCGGTGGCCTTATAGGCTTCGCATACTCCGTAAAAGGCAACCCCGCCCGGCCAATCCCAGCTGAAATCCATGCGAAAGGTCCGGTCGACCACGCGGTCTATGACATGTTCAATCTGTTGATCATCAAATACAAGTGCAGGCATCGTATGAGCTCCCTTCATATTCCATTGAATTTATTCTATTGAATTACCCTTTCAATCCCGTTGTGCTGATCCCTTCCACGATGTATTTCTGGAAGATGAAGAAGACGATGACGACCGGCAGCAGCGATAAGGTAGCCATGGCAAACATGCCGCCCCAGTTATTGAGCGACTCCCCGTCAAGGAATAGCTTCAAGGCGAGTGATACCGGGTATTTCTCCGGATTGTTCAAGTAAATAAGCGGATTGATAAAGTCATCCCATCTCCAGTAGAAGGAGAAAATCGAACACGTGATCAGAGCGGGCACGATCAACGGCACAACGACCCGGAAGAATATCCCGTATTTGCTGCATCCGTCAATTTTGGCGGCTTCGTCCAGCTCCTTCGGAATCGTGCGGATGAACTGCATGATCAGGAAGATAAAGAACGGAATTCCGAAGAATTGGGGAACAATTAACGGCTTAAAGGAAGACAGCCAGCCGAATTTAGCGAACATCACATATTGCGGAACGATCACGACATCATGGGGCAGCATCATTGTAATCATCATGCAGGCGAACCAGAATTGCTGGCCGAAGAATTTGGTCCGAGCCAGGCCGAAGGCGACAAGCGCGGAGGAAGCGACGGCACCAATGGTGGATATGATGACAATGATAAAAGAATTTTGAAAGAAGGTACCGAAGGTAGTTCCGGCAAAACCCTTCCAGCCTGTAGCATAATTTGAGAATTCCAGCCGACTCGGAATCAGGCTGTAAGCCGTCGTGAATATTTCATGGTTAGGTTTAAGCGAGCTTGCCACCAGCCACAGAATTGGATAGGTCATGCCGAGGGCGAACAATCCGACCAGGGTATGGTAGAGGAAACGTCTGGATTTGGTCATAACCGTCAATCTCCTTTCGACTCGTAATGAACCCAGCGGGTAGATGATCTGAAGATGAGCAGGGTTAGGGCACCAACGATAATGAGCATGATCCAGGCAAGCGCTGACGCGTAACCCATTTCAAAATGCGAGAACGCCTTGCGGTACAAATAAAGCGAATAGAGCAGCGTTTGATCGAGTGGTCCGCCTTCTCCGCGCGAAATGATGTAGGCAGGGGTGAAGGTCAGGAACGCAGAAATCGTCTGAAGCGTCAGATTGAACAAAATAATCGGACTGAGCATAGGCAGCGTAATTTTGAAAAAGCGATGGACCGCGTTGGCGCCGTCCACGCTGGCAGCTTCGTAGTAATCCCTTGGGATATTCTTCAAGCCAGCCAGAAAAATGATCATCGAGGAACCGAACTGCCAGATGGACAATGCGATCAGCGTCCAAAGCGCCGTGCTGGGATTCCCGATCCAAGAGGTCGTGGAGTGGATCCCGAAGAGGGACAGGGCAGAGTTCACGAGTCCCTTGTCGCCGAATATCTGCTGCCACATGATGGCCACGGCCACGCTTCCGCCGATGAGAGAAGGCAAGTAGAAGGCGGAGCGGTACAGCCCCACGGCCTTGGTCGCGGTATTCAGAATCATGGCAACAAATAGAGCGAAGATGAGGCGGAGGGGGACGCTGGCAAATACATAGGTGAACGTGACCTGAAACGACTTGCCGATTTTGTCGTCCTCCAGGAACAATCGCTCATAATTCCCGAGGCCCAGCCATCTTGGCGCTTCCATCAGATTATAATTGGTGAACGAATAATACAGGGACGAGAGGATTGGATATAAGGTAAAGATGAGAAAACCAAGAACGAACGGCGCTGAAAACACGTAACCGGTGATGTGTTCGCTCTCACGGAGCCTCTTCATAGATTTCAACCCCTACGATTCAGATTTGGTTGCGCCCCGTGCAGGGGTCACTGATATAAAAAGGCATCTCTTGCACAGGAAAGATGTGCCGGAGATGCCTTGTCTAGCCGTATCCTGGTTATTGCTGAGATCTGGCCAAGATGGCGTTCGCTTCCTTGCGGAATTCAGCCGCGGCATCTTCGATCGAGATTTTCTTGAACAGAATACGTTCACTGAGATCTCGCAGCAGCTTCTCGATCTCCACCGCGCCAATCGGGTTTGGAGGATCGCCTGGCGTGCTGTTGGCCTCAGCCCAAGTGACATAGTCGAAAATTTTGGCTTCGTTCTCCGAGAGTAGTGGCTTGAGCTCTTCCTTCACCTTGGCGGATACGGGAACGCCGCGCTCGCCCTTAATCAGCTTGTTGGCCTCGATGTCGTTAATGAAGAAGCTGATGAATTTAGCGGCTTCCTCTTTATGCTTGGACGTTTCGGTGACCGAGAAGTACATCGAAGGTTTCAGGAAAAGACCGTCCTTCGTTCCAGGCCCTGGCATCGGATTCAGCTCCAATGGACGATCGGTGACCAGATTGGCCACTGCAAGGAACTGGTTGGACCAGCCCGTGCCCGATATGGAGTTGCCAAGGACAATTTCATCCTCTTCCGCTACGCCTTTCTTCTGGGCTTCCTTGTCCAGAGAGAGGATATATCCGTTGTCGTACCATTTCTGATAGCGTGTGAAATAATCGATAAAGGGCTGGTCGTCACTGTATCCGATCGTTTTACCGTCAGCGCTGTACATTTTCTGGCCGATAGTTCTTAGGTAGTAAGGGAAGAAGACGTCATGCCGGTAAGCAAAGCCTCCGATCTGCAGGCCTTTTTCCTTGGCTTGGGCACCCATTGCGTCCATGTCGTCCCAAGTCCATTCTTTGGATGGAATATCGATGCCGTTCTTCTTCATCGTTTCAACGTCGAAGGTGGTCTGAAGTGCGTTCACGCCGAGGTTCATGGCAACGAGCTTGCCGTTGACCTCACCGCCGCTCAGCGCATTCTCGCTGACATCGGCGACATCCAGCTCGCCGCTTTCGGTGAACGGCTTCAAATCCGCCAGCTGATTCCGGCCAGCATATTGATTCAGATAGGAGATGTCCATTTGAATAATGTCCGGGAGTCCGCCAGCCACCGCTTGAGGGGCAAGCTTTTTCCAGTAGTCATCGAATGGAGCATACTCCGGCTCAATCGTGACATGCGGATTCTGGGACTCATACATTTCAATGACCTTCAAGGTATAATCATGCCGGGACTGTCCGCCCCACCAAGCAATGCGGAGTTTGACCGGATCCTTGCTATCGCTTGCAGCCGGTGGCGGTGTCTCCGTTCCGGTTCCGCCGCTGGCTGGCGGTTCTGCAGCGCCGCCGCCCGAACAACCAATCAAGCTTCCGATCAGGGAAAACATCAGAACCGTGTTTAACACTTTTTTCATTCCATTTCCTCCCCTTTGTTGATAAACCACTTCATATCGCTTCAAATGTCAGTGCTTACATTCCCAATTATCTTGTTTCTGCGGGGAAAGAGTAAGGAAAAAAACCGTGCAATTTGTTTAAAAAGCAGAGATGTACGTACAAGTTAATCACTCCTTTTCATATATTCGGAGGGGGTGCACCCGATCTGTTTTTTGAACACCTGGCTGAAATATTGGGGATTATCGCCGAAACCGAGAAGCTCTGCCATTTCAAAAATCTTGATATCGGGATCGCTTATCATCATTTCAGTTGCGCACTTCATCCGCAGTTTCATCACGTAATTGGAGAATTTCTCACCGGTCTCCTTCTTGAACAGCTTGCCGAGATAGTCGGCGTTCATATATAGCATATCGTTTGCCACCAGATTGAGCGTAAGCTCCGAGTTGCCCAGCTGCTCCTCGATAATCTCAACCACCTTGCGGACGATGGCATTATATTTGACTTTGTTCTGCTCGAAGTTCCGCATCGTGATTTCCCGTACCGATTCTTCCAAAAAGGCTTGAATGGCTTGAAGCGTGCTCATCTCGGCGATCTCCGGAATCCGTGCATAGCGTTCTTGCATCTGATCCGGGTCGGTTAAACGGATAAGGGATACATACTGCTGAATGACATAGGATTTGGTCATATCGATACTAAGCTGCGCACGCTTCAGTTCCTGAATGAATTCGGCCAGGGCAAGCTCCGCTTCGTTGCGGTGGCCGGATCGGACCGGCATGCACAGGCGCTCCTCATCGAGGACAAACGTTCCTTCCAAGCCGCCGGCATGAAGCGTATCTTCCGTGGTGATCATTCCGCTATCATCCAGATAGAAACGGTAGTTCAGGCATTGCAGCGTATCCCGGTACAGCTTCCGCGCCAGGGTTACAGGTCCGGGATCGCTGATCGCGATTGTGACGTCCATCTTGTAATACTGTTTAAAAGTACACCGGATATCCTGCAGCTGTTGATGGAGCCGCTGCTGATCATGGTGGTTCTCGATTAGCACCAGAACATGCTGCCCGATCGTCGTACTCAGCAGCGTGGTGTCCAACAGATCCTCGGCGATGTTCTTCACGGCGAATTGATGCTCGTATTCGACAATGCCCTCCAGTTGGAACAACAGCAGACGGACGGGCTGATCGAAATTATATTCGAACAGGCTGCGGTATTCCTCCAGGTCATGGCGTCCGTAGGTTTTGTTGGTGACAAACTCTTTGAGCACCTGTTCTTTGACATGAGGAAGCACCTTGCGAAGACGGCCTTTCATCTCCTGGATAAATGATTCCTTGTTTTGGTTCAGGGTCAGCTCGTCAGTGACCTCTTTCAGCGCTCCTCCGATCTTGACCTCGTCGGTCGGCTTGAGCAGGTAATGCTTGACTCCGTACTGCATGGCACGGTTTGCATACTCAAATTCGCCGAAACCGGACAGCAGCACGAATTTAATGTGAGGGTGGGAGGCATAGGTTTTGGCTACGAGCTCAAGCCCATCCAGTCCGGGCATGCGAATATCGCATACGACGATATCCGGGCTCTCCCTGACGATTTTTTCATATGCCTGAATTCCGTTCTGGGCGGTACCGGCCAGCTCGGTTCGGTATGCCGACCAATCCACCATCTGTGATATGCCGTCTAGAATAATTCGTTCATCGTCCACAAGCAGAACTTTATACATCCGAATCCCTCCGTTATTTGGGTAATGACAGCATCACCCGGGTTCCAAGCCCCGATCCGCTGTCGATGGTTAACCCGTGGTGCTCGCCAAAAGCCAGCTTGATCCGTTCATCGATGTTTAACAGTCCGATCCCGTTACCGCTGGTGGCTATTTCGCCGCTTCGTAATCGCGTCAACGTATCCGGCGCCATGCCGGGTCCGTCATCCTCCACGATGACGCAGAACGCGGAAGGGGTCTCCTTGCAGGACAACGTAATTCGGCAAGGGTTAACGGAAGGCTCCAGCGCATAATGAATCGCATTTTCGAGCAGGGGCTGAAGGGACAGCTTTGGAATTTTGCGCTGCAAATCCTGCTCCTTCACATCCATCGTGAAATCTAGGCGGTCTTCAAATCGGAATTTCTGAATAATGACGTAGTTCCTAACAATCTCCAGTTCCTCTCCCAGTGTCAGAATCGGCTCCTTCAAGCTGACGGAATTCCGAAGAAGGAAGGCTAATGCTTGCACCATGTCGGAGATTTGGGTTTGCTTGTTCATCTTCGCCAGCCAGTTCACGGATTCCAGCGTGTTATACAGAAAGTGGGGGTTGATTTGGGCTTGCAGCGCTTTGAACTCGGTCTCTTTGATTAACAGCTGGTTCGAATAGTTCTCGGTAATGAGCGCGTTGATTCTCTCGATCATGAGGCGGAATGTCCGATGCAGCAGTCCCAGCTCGTTCATGGCGACAGGGGCAGCGTCCTGAGGCAGCACGTTGGCTTCGGCAAAGTTTCCTTTTTCCGCGAGCTTCATCCGGGTGATGAGACTCTCGATGGGACGTGTCAGGCCTCGGCTGAACCGGATGCCGAGCAGGATCGCAACTGCGAAAATAACGGTAAACACGATAATGACAAGCTCTTTGATGAATATGATTTGCTTAAAGGATTGATTAAAGGGCGTGACATTCATATACGTCCATCCGGTATTGCCTGATCGGTTATGTGCGATGAAGTAGGTATGACCATCCATTTCACGGGTAAGGTACCCATTACCAGATGATAGGGAGGATTGAATGACAGCCGGATCGAAGTGCGGGGTTGCGGGGTAGATGACATCCGTACCCGAAGTCACGATTAGGTCGCCCTCCCCACCGGTGGATTTCCGGACGATTTTGTCCATATTGATACGAATAATGATGGTTCCCAAGTAGTTAAGATCGAATAAGGTTCCAGAGTAGGATCTTATTTCCCGGGAAAGTAGAAGAGCCGAATCCATTTCGTCCGGGTATACCCAGCGTTCTTCTCCATCCGCCTCTCCGGCAAGCTGTAGAATAAACTCCCTTTTGGCGGGATGAATCGGGACGACACTGCCGACGTCCTGCTGTTTATCGTAGGAATCGATCAGGTGGATGGAATAGAGCATCGGCTCGGAGCCTACATAATTCAGGAGGCGGTCCACCAGATGCTGTCGCAGGATGAGGCGATCATAATCGGAGTCACTCCCGGCGATGGAACGTAACATATTTTGAATCTGGGTATCGGTAATGATGTTGAAGGATAACTGTTCGATCCGCTCGAGCTCTGACTCAATCGCAGAGGAGGACAGGTGTAAGACCTGGGATGATTTGAGGTACAGCTGCTCGTCGTAGATGGAGAAGGCATATTGCTGGACGATGACAGCGAAGGTAAATGCCATTGCAACGATTAAGCTGATAAGAAGGGAAAGCTTGTTTTTGATTTTCATATTTTTATAAATCGTTATCCATTTTTGCACAGCAACGTCTCCTTGCGCTGGTCCTAAAATGTTGTGTACACATTATGTACCGGGTTGTAAACGCTGTCAATACAAGCGCTGTTATTCCAGCACCTGGAATAATTAAAGAGACTTTGCTTATGTAGTCGGTTATTTGAACAAGGAGAACGGTTATTTGAATTTATGTTCGGAGGCTCCCAATCCATAATGGAGTTAGCTGAAATTTTAACCAGCTGGGTCCCGAAGGGACTAAATCCGTGTTTATGTGGGGGAGGCCAGGGGAGTTTCTTCTGTTTCCGCAGGGCGTCATGGACGACACTCATTTTCAAGAGCGCGGTGCGGCCCGGTTGGCCGACATGGTGGCTCGCCGTTTGAAGGCGCTTGGACTCCAGCCGTTGTCTCTGTTTTTGCGCTAGCGTGATGGGTCGCAACGAGGATTAAAGGAATTTTCGGTGTCCATAGCGAATGTATTTTTATTTATGCAGCCTAAATCCATGAGTTGCGAGGAGTGAAACGCATGTCAAAAGGCGAAAAACAATGGATTATTCCCGACGGGTATATCCCTCCTGAAAGCAGCGGAGAACTAACCAGTCATGAATCCGTCTGTGTGTTGAACTTAACCGAGCAGTACGTTGTGGTTACGATTCATGCTTACTTCGAGGATCGTGATCCATTGCTAGGAATGGAAACCATCGTACCAGCAAGAAGAACCAAGCACATACGAACCAGCTCGCTTCAAACGGACGGCGGGCACGGTATTCCTCCAGGTATTCCCTATGCTATGGAAGTTACGAGCAGTGCACCCGTATTTGTTCAATACAGCCGTCTCGATTCCACACAGGCCGAGAATGCCTTGATGAGTGTTATGGCGTATCCGGTAAACAGATCCTAAGGAAGGTGATTGTATGGTACAGACCGTAATATATACCTCAGAGGCGCCTGAGGATTTTCGTCAACTGGAAGCTTTGTACGCTTCGCTTGGTTGGAACTCTATTCATCTATCCGTTACCGAATTGAAAACCATGTGCTTGCAGAGCTGGTATGCCATCTATGCATATGAAGGGCATAAATTGGTAGGCATGGGACGTTTGGTTTCCGATGGGGTTATTACCGGCGTTATATGCGGATTAGGCGTACATCCGGATTATCAGTCCAGAGGGATAGGCCGCGAGATCCTCCATCGATTGGTTGAACATTGCGAGAAGTTCGGGGTCTTCCCGCAGCTGATGTGTGAGGAAGAGCTGGAGCCGTATTATGAGAAGCTGGGCTTTCAGCGATTCACCATTGGGATGAAGAAGGATATACAGCGAACTCATTCATCGGATGTCCCATAATCTTTGATCGTTATTTTCACCTCATACTGGATCGGAACCTCACTAAATGTTTGATCCCAATCTTTTTTGGCTGTCTTCCATATATGAGGATACTTAATTCTCAATTTGTTTCCGAAACCGGAAACGTCTGTCTTGTATTCATGTTGAATTTTATCGAGTACATTCTTTACCAAACGCTCAACCTCTTCTTCAATAGCTTTTTCCACTCTTTTCAAAAATTCAGTTTCAATGGGTTTCTCCGAAACCACCCAATGCTCGGCAATTCTTCCTTCAGACTCGACTTCTATATTAAACGAGATATTGTTTCCATCAACATGAGGTTTAATTTTACTTTTCATAGACAGCATTTCGTATACAATAGGCTGCCCTGTCTTTTTATCAACGCTTTTAACTAAACCGCCTTTCCCCTTTCCGGTTATCCACGTTAAGCCCTCTATTTCCTGTTCATTCAAAAAACCACGCAGTTTTTTAGTTTTCCCTTCAATGACGGCAGCTCCTGCAAATTTTATTTCTCCATTCGACGACGAGACGACATTTTGCAAAAGAAAGCTGGCTCCGGAATGCAGCTTCCCCTCTATTTTGGTAAGTGTAGTTGGAGGCAAAATTTTGGTGGTTCTTCCGTGACCGTGTGTCATTTCAACGAGCCGGAATGCTGGGATATCCATCGGTTTTTTCGATTCTAGTGTTTTACTCGCACGGTTTTGAGCAATTAGAAGGAGGCCGCTTGGTCTCATCTCTTGTTCTCTAATAAAAAAATCCAACATCTTTTGCAAATCCAAAGTACGCGCAAGATCCTCTCCAATGATAATCACTTTTGAATGTTCGGCAAAGGCACGTTTGTCGATTCTTAATACCATATTGCGTAAAGTAGGCAGGATAGCATCTCCTGTTTCAGAAACGTTGTTGTAAGCTTTTTTTGTTGATGAACCTGTTTTTGTTCCTTTACCTGTTGTCTCTGCGGTCAGAAATTGATTGGTTATCGTAATTTGATCCCGGTTAGGATACCTGCCTGTTTGTCCCGCTGACTCTTCCCGAGCCCCCTCCTGTTTTTCCAAATCCAATGAAGTGCCTACAATAAGGCCTAGATCTTCAATTTCTTTATTGCTCCAGCATCCAGTAAGAGGTAGGAGTATAAGAACCAACAGCGCACTCAAGAGGATCCGTATCGTGATGTGCTTCAAGCTTTTCCACCTCTCAGTCTCGATACTAGAAGTAAGATTAATGGTAGTACAGCAAATAATAATAACGCGACATTACCGATGGTATCCCCAAGTTTAAAGAGGTCATTAATATTTTTGGGAGTCATGGCAATGATGTAAATAATCGGAATCAAGCCATATACAAATGGATGGATCTTCTTTTTGAACAACTGAGCCAGCCCTAAAGCAGCCGCATAATAGGTAATGGTAAAGGTAGTGAATATTTGCATAATCCATATCACAAGCAGCAAAGATTCAAACCGTTCAAAGATCAAACCGGGGATTTCAAAACTTCGCATAAGCTCAAGTGTAGGCCATGTGCTCGTGACCACTCCATCGATCGATAGGGCTCCTATGACCATGACAACGGTTATGCCGTAAAAGAGCAAGGGGATGAATACTCCAACTAGAACAACTTTTACGGCTTTGTCCGGCTGTTTCATAAAGGCTACAAGGAGCAGCATAATTTCAGAACCTAAAAATGCAAGAGCCGTTGTCCTTATTCCTTTTAGCATGGGGGCAATTCCCAATCCTAATACGGGACGGAGATTATCAATCTCAAATATGCCTAAGCTCAAAAAGGCAACCAATAAAAAAATGACGATCGTAATTGGGAATATGATTTCAAACAAACGGGCGATCGTGTTTATTCCGCCTATGATCAGATAGAGACCTATCCACATAAAAGGCAGGATGATGGCCCAGGTGGGGGTACCTTCCAGCAAAAAAAGGCCGGTTACTTCTGCCATTGTTCTGACTTCATATGCAGAAATTGTAAAAAAGTAGCCGATCACAAGTAAACTGAGGAACCCGCCCACCCATTTTCCTACAATTTCTTGGTTATATTGATAAAAGGTTTTTTCGGGGAATCGCTTGTTTAATTTCACGATGATCACCCCTACGATCATTGCGATCATCCCGCCCAAAATAACGGTGATCCACACATCGGGTGTTTTCACCTTCTCCACAGATGTGCGGGGGAGGGTGAGGATCCCGGCTGCAAGAATATAATTGACGAGGATAACAACTGCTTGCGAAGTCGTAATTTGGTCTTTTGAACTACCTATCATGTTGGTGTATTTCCTTTCATAGAGAGCTATCATTAGCGGATGGAATCTTTCTTATGTATCGCCTTCCGAAGGCGTTTCATCTTCAAAAGTGGCATACGAATCATAAAGTCTTTCCAATCACTTGCTCGATAAGGAACGATCGGAGTGATATAGGGAACACCAAAACTCTTCAACCTCACTAAATGGCTGCAAAGGAAAAGGAAAAAGAGAACGACCCCATACAATCCAAACACAGCAGCGAAAAACATGGCTACAAAACGAAGCATGCGAAACGTAATTCCGGCGCTGTATTGAGGGACGGTAAAGGAAGAAATGGCAGTTAACGCCACCACGATCACCAAAATTGGACTGACAATCCCCGCTTGTACGGCGGCTTCCCCAATGACCAATCCGCCGACGATACCCATGGCCGGACCAATGGGTTTAGGCAATCGAAGTCCGCCCTCCCGCAGAATCTCGATGGCTATTTCCATGATCAGTGCTTCAATTATTGCGGGAAACGGGACGCCTTCTCTCGTGCCCATAATAGACAAGGCCAGTTTGGTTGGGATCATTCCCTGGTGAAACGAGACAAACGAAATATACAAGGAGGGTCCAAAAAGCGATATAAGGGCCGCGAAATAACGCAATAAGCGGATGAGAAAACTCGGTAACCAACGATCATAATAGTCCTCTGGTGAGTGCAGCATCATACTAAATGAAACCGGAACGATTAATGCGAAAGGCGTCCCATCTAACAAGATCGCAACTCGTCCTTCCATCAAGGCACTGTAAACACGGTCGGGACGCTCTGTATTCTGTACTTGTGTAAAAGGACTGAGGTAATTATCCTCGATCAACTGCTCTACGTATCCTGATTCCGGTACATCATCTATCTTTATTTTTTTGATTCTTTCCTGGACCTCTTCCACCAAAGCAGGGTCCGCCATATCTTTGATATAGGCGATGACAAGTTCTTTTTTTGAACGTAGTCCTACTTGAAACTTGATGATGGACAAGTTGTAGTTGTCACCATGCTGTCGTAAAAGGGCAGTATTATCACTTAACGATTCTGTGAAGCCTACACGTGGGCCTCTAACCAGTGGTTCCGATGAAGGTTCTTCAATACTGCGTGATTTCCCTTTGGTTGTACCGAGAATGAGCACATTCTGCACGCCATCCACTAACAGTGCGGTCGAACCTGTCAATATCTTGGACACTAAATCTTTTACATGATGTGCTTCGGTTACTTCACTAATGGTAAGAACTTGATTTTTAATAAACTCTTTAGAAACGGTCCCTTGCACAAAAGATGGATTCTGATTGTTTTTTTCGGAGAAGCTCACCATAAGAGATTTCATGATGTGTTTGTCGATGAGTTCTTTATCCGACAGTCCATCTAAGAAAATGAGGGCCGCACAAATGCCAGTGCCTCCTATATGAAATTCCCTAAAGTGCACATCCGAGTTATGGCCGATTTCTTTTCTTACCAGTTCAAAATCCAAGGTGAAATTCCCCGTAAAATGCTCTAATGAGGCTTGAGCAGAACTCAATGTTTTGCTTTTTTCATTCTCATGTTGTTTCATTGTTGATACCCGCCATTTCCTCAGTCTTCCTTTGAGTTATGAATCCATTTAAAAAACCTAGAGATCATATACGGAATCACAAATGCGATGAAACCCTGCATAAAAACCTTCCAATCCGGAAGGTAGGAAAGCACCATTTTCCACATGTTGATCCCCCTGCTAAGTCAACGTTAGCGTCGTTTAAACATAAGCCTCTATAATTCCATTATGATCTAAGCAACAACCGTTTAAACTTAAAACATCGACGATGCGGGGGTACATTAGACCATTGAAAAGTTAGGCTTGGCCAAAGTCACAGGGTACGGGAGAGGGAAATAATGTTAAAATAACATCAGGCGGGTAGCTTGATGTTAGGAGGTTTCATAAGATGAAGGCAATATCAGTAGGAATCATAGGGACCGGATTTGGCGGTACCGTTCATGCTCCCATTCTTCAACTGCACCCGGGGATAGAAGTGAAATCCATTGCTAGTGTCCATCGACAACGCACGGAGGACCGCTTGTGGAATGGAATTCCGTATTACAGGAATTGGCGTGACTTGCTGGAGAGTGAGCCGTTGGATTTGGTATCGATCGTATCGGCACCCGTCCATCATTATGAAATGACGATGCTCGCCTTGCAGTCCGGCCACCATGTCCTGACAGAGAAACCTCTAGGCATGAATACGGAGCAAACGTTACAAATGCTGAGAGAGTCGGAACGGCTGGACCGACATGCTTTCGTTAATTTTCAATGGAGATGGACGCCGATTCGGCAACGAATAAAACAGATGCTGCAAGATAAAGAGCTGGGAGATATTCAGCATATCAAATATACAGGGAGCTTCTCCGGATACTCTGTACTGGCTAATTCTTACCGGGGATGGGAAGCCCGCAGCGAGGATGGCGGTGGATTCCTGTTTGCGATCGGTTCGCATATGATAGATTCACTCCTATGGTGGATGGACGAAGAGATTACGGAAGTGTACGGCGACCTGAGAACCCAGATCCCTGCCTATAGGGGAGATGCAGGGCTTGAGTTCAGGGACGCTGAGGATGCCTTTACCTTTTCAGGGCGTTTTAAGGGTGGAACCTCTGTCCTTGCGGATGTATTTTTCCCGGGAATTCGTGGAGTCGGTTGGACGCTAGAGATTTACGGAACGAAGGGGACGCTGAGGATGCGAGATGACCATACCCTCGAATGCAGCTTTGGCGGGGCATTTGAATTTATTGATATTGAGACGTTCCAACCACCTGCTGATCTGGAGGCACCAGCGGCGCACTATTATAACGGCTTCTATCAGATGATAGATGGGATATACCACAGTATAACTGCAAACCAATCAACGTTGAACATGCCGTATTTCGTGGATGGCCACAGGGTACAAGCTGTTCTGGATGCAATTCGTCTGTCGTCCGAGACGCACAGCCGGGTCAGCGTTGATTATGGATCCATGATTCGGCATGGATAAGAGGAAAGTCAAAGGAGGGGCAAAGGCATGATTCCGAGGCGTTTACAGGTAGGGATGTGGGATCACTTTACGGAAGAACGATGGGATGAGCTTGCTGACCAGCATATCAGCGGGATGGAAATATGCAGCTTTCCGAATCGGGAGGCATTATTGCAGGTCAGCGATTATTGCTGCAGCCAGCGGATCGCTTTCGGTGTGCATGCCCCGATTCTCGGCGACGCTGGATTTCGATTGCCTCAAGTTAATGCTCCCGAGTCCGGGGACTTTCAGGAAGCACTAGAACAAATCTCGGCCGAGGTTCAGTTAGCATCCAGTGTGGGCGCAGATTATATGCTGTTCCATTATCCATTTTATCCGGTCTTCCAGGAGCCCTTTACCCCATATCCGAGACTTCCCGATCCTGCACATCGTTATAGTTACAACCAATTGAGCAAAACAAAATTCCGGGAAATTTCCAAGCGGTTATTTGAGTTTCTCTGTGAACTGCAGCTCCGATATGGGCAGCGTATTGTGCTGGAGCATGATTTTTTTGGTGATTACGAGGATGTGTTTGTGGATAGCTTTCACGCTTATCCTGAAATCGGGTTTGTGCTGGACACGGCCAGGCTTGATATTACCCGCAGGGCCTTTCACGGGTTTGATCCGTATCATTTTCTTGATCGGATGGCATCCCAGGTTTATTTGGTCCATTACAGTAACGTATTTTATGATGAGGACAAGTTCACGCATCATCTGCCTGTCCTGCCGGAGCAGGATCATGATGTGAATTATGGAGATGCCTACGCCTATTTGCGGTATCTTGCAGAACGCAATTCACGGTTTCATGTAACATTTGAACACAAAGCCAGTCTCATCACTCAACAGCAGCTGCATCAGATATATAGTCGGACGGCGTTGACGCTGGAAGAGCAGGGAGGGCACGTACTAATTCGATCGTAAATCGGATAGATATAAAGAGTGGGCTAGAGCTTACAGACTCAATTGGCGACAATACAGGGTACGGCGTTTGAACTGAACATCAGGTGGGGAGGAGCCCTCTATGATACAGAGCTTGATCGTTGTGTTTGTCCTGACGATGATTATTCATACGGCGGAAACCTTATCATACTCCGCAAGATATGCCGGGGTGAAGCTAAACAAGATTGCTGTTGCCTTATCGTTGACGGGGATCATTGTGCTGGTTTCCCGAACATCCAACTTAGTTCAAGCCCCGCTGACGGCCAAGTTTGTTGATTATGCGAAGGTGGATCCTTCGTTTGACGTGCTTTCCTATTTCAGGGCGATTTTGTTAGCGGCCTCGATCGGAACGATTGTCGCAATCGCGTTGTTTCCCACCTTCGTCAATCTGTTCAGCAGAGTCATCAGTAAGCTGGAGGTCGCCGGATCGATTCCGAAGCTGGTATCCAGTGTGACCATTGGACAGCTCAAGAACACAAGGCATTACATAAGAAAGCCCAATTTGAAATGGAGTCAGTTTCGTTACTTAGGAATACCTAAACGGTTTATTATGCTGAATATTGTGGTCACCGCTTTTTACACAGTAGGTGTCCTGTCATCTCTGTACGCAGCACATCTCGTTCCTCAGTACAGCACCACGGCATCCCAAGCATCCGGACTGATCAACGGAATTGCAACGATTATTTTAACGATATTTATCGATCCCCAGCTTGGTTTGATTACCGACAAGGCGACTCGGAACGAGGAAGCGAGGGACCAGCTTGGCAAAGTATATACGATGCTGATGGTTTCAAGGTTTTTTGGGACCATGCTGGCACAGCTGGTGATCATTCCGGCCGCTTATGTGATCAGTGAGATTGTGAAGTGGATATAAGGACTATGGTTGTGGTTAGAAAGTCAGAAGGAGAGAGGAAGAATCGTAATGACTCGTAAACGTGTAGTTATGGAATCCGTGCTGTTTGCTGCAGCGATATACATAGGTTATTTTGTATTTATGATCCTGCAAGGCCTGGTGCTAACACAGAGACATGTGCGGGATCTGGATTTGACCAGGCAATATGAACGGGCGGAATCCCTCCAGGCTCAGGTAGCTTTTGGAATGATCGAGCGGAATAGCGAATGGCTTACCGTGGCTGCAATTGGAGGCTTTATTGTATTGGGCGGCTTATATGGATGTGTTCGATGGATGTTGGCAAAACGAAGACCGCAACCCTAATATTGGATTTTCTAGAGAGCATAAACCCTGTCATGGATTTCCGTCCAAAGCCAGGGTTATTTGTTTTGAAATTTATAGGCGGTGTTGGATCAAAAACCTTATCTCATATTTGAAGTAAACCATACTCAACGGTGCGGATAACAAGGATAACGTGGATCAATAAGATGATGTGAAAAAGAAAAATCTGAAGATGATTGGGTCACCCAATTACCCGGTGTATGTCTTCAATCAGGCAATAAATATCTCCATAACGATGATGTAAGCGCTATTTTTTGTGCTTGACAGCCTTTTACGATGCGTTTATGCTAAACATGCGGTTAATTGGATCACCCAATTATCGTTTGCGCAAGTAGGGATAGAGAGGGTAGTCATATGACCATTAAGAAGATTAAATATCATCGGGTGTACGAGGATGTCATTGAACAGATCAAGAATCTGATTCTGGAAGGAAATCTGGCTCCGGGTGATGTTCTTCCGACTGAACGGGAGCTGGCCCAATCGTTTGGCATTAGCCGCGGGACATTGCGGGAAGCATTCCGCATTCTGGAGCGCGAAGGACTGATTGAAGCCAGACCCGGCGGCGGGCGCTTCCTGAGTAAGGCACTGGATGTTGCCGAGGATCGAAGCCGCATCCTGGACAATATTGAACGTGCGACTATCATTGAGTTGTTAGAGGCGCGTGAATTGTTCGAGACAGGAATCGTGGAGCTAGCGGCCAAGCGGGCAACCGATGAGGATATCGCCGAGATTGAGGCAGCCTTCGCGACGTGGGGGGAGATTGATCAGAATGCGGAGGATCGCTCGAAGCCGGATCAGGCGTTTCACCTGTCAATTGCTAAAGCCACGCATAACGTGGTCCTCGTCAATATGATTGAATTGCATATGGATTTGCTTCAGCGGACGCTGAGCAAAACAGCCCAGATTCCGGGTCGCAAGAGCGAGGTCTACGAAGAACATTTACTTATTTTGCAAGCTATTAAGGAACGCGATCCGGTAAAAGCAAAGCTGGCTTTGCTGAACCATCTCAGCAGGGTTAAAGAAAACATACAGAAAAACTACATTCATGTTTAAGAGGGGAGAATCGTACCCCTTTTAGCACAAATTGGATAATCCAATTATCCAATGGTCATGGGTGAATATTTTGGTAAAGAGGGACTGCAGATGAATACAGACATTCGAATTCTATCCCCCTGCGGCATGCTGGGATATGGATTTCCTGAACAATCCTTCATGAACGGACTGGAGTTCGAGCTGCACGGCATCGTTGTTGATGCGGGCTCAACGGATGGGGGACCGCATAAGTTGGGTGCCGGCGTATCGATCGTCAGCAAGCGGGCGGTTAAGAAAGACCTGGATATTATGCTCACGAACGGTTTGCCACGAAAAATTCCGATCATCATCGGCTCGGCCGGCGGCTCGGGCGCACGGACCCATGTGAAATGGACACTCGACATCATTGATGAAATTTTGGATGAGCGGGGACTTCAGGCCAAGGTGTCCGTCATATGGGCCGACTTCACCCGGGAGGAAATCCATCAGGCGAAGGAAGAAGGGCGGATTAAGGCATTAAGTCCGAATATTCCGCCACTCACCAGTGAGTTGATTGACTCCACCAACAGCATCGTTGCCCAGATGGGACATGAACCTATTGTGGAAGCGCTTCAACAGGGCGTGGACATCATCGTCTGCGGCAGGGCGTATGATCCTTCGCCTTTCGCGGCTATCGGGATCTACCACGGCAAGGACCCGGGGCTATCCTATCATCTGGGCAAAATATTGGAATGCGGCGCATTGTGCGCGGAACCGGGAACAACCAAAGACAGCATTCTTGGCACGATCAGCGACGATTCGTTTACCGTTCAGTCGCTTAACCCGGACCGGACGTGCAGCCCAACCAGCGTTGCGGCACATACCTTTTATGAGAAGGAACACCCTTATATTCTTCATGGTCCCGGATTTACGCTCGATTTGGAGAATTGCCGCTTCGAGGAAGAGGAGAAAGGCATCGTTCGCGTAACCGGCAGCCGGTTCCTTCCGGCAGAGAAATATTTCATTAAGCTGGAAGGCGCTAGGCGCGTCGCTTATCGGACCTTCGTGGTGGCGGGGATCCGGGATCCGATCCTGATCGGGAAGCTGGAAGAGGTTGAGGAATATGTTCGCAATCAGGCACGGGAATATTACCGGGAAATTCCGGAATCGGATTATCAGATTCAATTTTACAACTACGGCAAGAACGGTGTTCTCGGAAGCAAGGAGCCTGAGTCGTTCGTCGGACACGAGGTCGGCGTTATGTTCGAAGTGGTGGCCAAGACGCAGGAGTTAGCGAACAGCATCTGCGCCACGGTGCGTTCCACCTTCCTGCATTATGGATACGAAGGCCGTAAATCAACGGCAGGCAATCTGGCTTTTCCCTTCGCGCCAAGCGATATCGAGTTCGGTCCTGTCTATGAATTCTCCGTCTACCATCTGATGGAAATGAACAATAATGCTTTTCGGATAGAGCATCGATAAGGAGGATCAAACCATGACTCAACTCGGCGATTTGGCGAAGGTGCTGCGAAGCAAAAACTCAGGCCCCTTCGAAATTACTTTAGACGTGTTGTTTGATTCCAAAGAGCAATATGACAAAGTGAAACAGTCCGGCATCATTACAAAACGGACGATATGCGAGCTGTATCAGATACGGGAGGAGCAGATTCATCACCTGGTATTTTTCGACCAGGCGCTGGGTTTCAAAATCACGATGTCGCGGGATATATCGTCCGGCAGTGTCGGCGACCGAGACGTGTACGGAGCCCAGCAGCATGCTCCCCTCATGAAATTATCCATTGAACATCTGGAGGAGGGGTAAGCCATGAAGGTGTTGAGACGCTTAAGGCAGGATTGGGTACTATACGCGATGCTGTCGCTGCCTCTGCTCTACTTTTTTATCTTTCACATCATTCCGCTATACGGCATGAAGCTTGCCTTTCAGGATTACCGGATTCTGGGGGATCATGTATGGGTCGGGTGGAAGCACTTTAAGACGCTATTCAGCTCGCCCGCCTTCACAAGCGTACTGCAGAATACCATCATCATCAGTTTGATGAAAATCGTATTTGTATTCCCGATTCCAATCATGTTATCACTGCTTATTAATGAAGTTCGAAGCTCGAAATACCGCAAATACGTACAATCCGTGGTTTATTTGCCGCATTTTCTATCCTGGGTCGTTATTGCCGGGATCTGGATCAGCCTCTTGAATCCTGCCGAAGGCGGAGTCAATCTGATTGCGAATTTCTTTCAACTGCCGTCCGTTGATTACATGACCAGCAAAGAGCATATTCGTTGGGTGCTTGTATTTTCCGAAATCTGGCGAAGCGCCGGCTGGGACTCCATCATCTATCTGGCAGCCATCATGAAGATCAGCCCAGGATTGTATGAAGCAGCCAAGATTGACGGGGCGACCCGCCTGCAGCAGATGAGGTTCATTACGCTTCCTCATTTATATAGCACAGTTGTAACCGTCTTCATTCTGAATCTGGGCTTCTTCATGAATGCTGGTTTCGATCAAGTGTTTAACTTTATGAACGATTCCATCATCAGTGTGGTGGATATTCTGGACACGTATGTGTACCGAATCGGTATCGGGAACGGACAGTTTGCTTATGCAACCGCAGCAAGTCTGTTCAAGGGCGTTATCGGTATCATCCTCATCCTGGGCACGCATTTCATCTCGAAGCGCTTCTCGGGCAAGGGCGTCTGGTAAAGGAGGGAATTACGATGAGACGGCTGGAGATTTCGAAAATCGTTATTTATCTAATGTTGTTTGTGTTTACGCTCATGGTATTGGTTCCTCTCCTGAATCTGCTGGCGCTATCCTTAACCGATCCCGGCAAAGCCCACTTGATGGGCGGACTGGACATTTTTCCGAAGGGATTCTCAACGATCAATTACCAACTGTTATTGTCCAATCCCTTGATTACGGGCAGTATTCTGAATTCGGTATGGATTACCGTAGCGGGTACATTCCTGAATCTGCTGCTGACCTCCATGGCAGCGTACGTGCTGGCCAGAACCGAGTTTATCGGTAAAAAAGTTGTGTTGTTCTTTCTGATCGTCATTATGGTGTTCGAGCCGGGCATGATTCCCGAATACCTGCTGGTAAAGGATCTCGGACTGATGAATACGTTAACATCACTGATACTGTACAAAGCGGTCAACGTGTACTATCTCTTTATTCTTATGCGGTTCATTCAGGACATTCCGGAGGAGATTCTGGAGGCTTCCCGAATCGACGGCGCAGGTCATTTTCGCTTATATAGTCAGATCATACTGCCGCTGTCCAAACCGGGGCTGGCGACATTGGGTTTGTTCTACGGGGTATATCACTGGAACGAATATTTCAGAGCCACGCTCTACATTTCGGATCCAACCAAATGGCCGCTGCAGGTTGTACTCAGACAATTTGTTGTCCGCAAGGATAATACGTCCTTGATCGGTAACCAAAACATGTTCGACAGCTCGATCAACTTTGATTTTGCTTCCCTGCAGGCAGGTACGATCATGATTGCGATTGTACCGCTGTTATTCCTATATCCGTTCATTCTTAAATATTACGCGAAAGGCGAACTGGAGGGCGGGGTGAAGGATTAAGCGGGAAGGCGAAGGCAGCTAACTTTTAAGGCATGAATGTTCAAATTCAAAAAAGGGGAGAAAGATGAACATGAAAAAATTAAGCCTGTTATTCATCGTTGCCATGCTGGTTATGGTCATGTCGGCATGTACATCGAAGTCAAACACGCCGGGAGCAGGTCAAACTGAACCCGGAACCGCCCAGTCTGACGGGACCGGGGATCCGGTTACGCTGAAGATCGTGTACAAGGATGAAGGAACGGCAAACCCCGTTTCGGTTAAATTCTTCGAGACCTTGGAGAAATCCCTGGCTGAAGACGAAGGCTTGAACGTGAAATTCGAGCTTGTGGATCTGGCACAAGGCAGTTATGCCGAGAACCTGAATCTGCTGCTGCTGGGCGGAACCATTCCGGATATCATCTATTTCCAGGGCGGTGACCAGCAAATTGCCGATCAAGGTCTGTTGGAAGATCTGACACCTTATATTGAAAATTCAACTTACATCAAAAATATCATGGAGCCGCACAACAAGACCCGGATGGCAAGTTATCCGTATCTGCTGTGGATCAAACCGCTCGCACCTAAAACACCGGTCATCCGGGCGGATTGGTTTAATGCCATGGAGAGCTCCAAGGCCTTGATGGAGAACCCGAGTGTCGACAATTATTATGCCTTCTTCAAGGAACTGGTGGAGAAGAAGCCGGGTGAAGGTAAGCCGAGCTACGCGCTGACGGCAGCAGGCGATATTGCCGAGATCAACTTTATTTTCAATACGGCTTTCGGTTTGGATACGACTTGGCTCAAGAAGGAAGACGGAACTTATGAGTATTCCAAGGTTTCTCAGAAAGAAAAAGAAAAGCTGACGTTCTACAATAAGCTCTACAAGGAAGGGCTGCTGGACCCGCAATTCATTACAAAACAATGGGATACCAAGGAGGACGCCTTCTATAAAGGGGAAGCTGCCGTTATCACGGGCACAGCCGGTAAAATCATCGATTTGTATGATGGAAGAATGCAGGAACTGGGCGGAGATGACGCCAATCTGATCGTGCTGCCGCCGGCCAAGGGCGAAGCGCAGGGCTTCGGGGCAACCGACGTGACGAAGGAATCCAGAGGGCTTGCGATCTCTTCGCAGTCACCGCATAAAGACGTAGCGTTCAAGGTGTTCGATTACCTTGCAAGTCCGAAGGGCCAAATGCTGGACCGCCTCGGTTTCGTAGATGAGCATTACAAGGTGGTTGACGGCGAGATCGAGCTGAACGAGAAATATTACAGCGAATGGTATGCGCGTTTCTGGGAGCCAACCGAAATCCAATCGGAAACGCCATTGAAAACGCCGCTCCTGGGTGAGCCGGGTACCGAATCGCTGAAAATGGCTACCGAATTCTACACGGAAGACAACAACTTTATCATTCCCGAGCAGTTCATTGCCAACTGGGACGCGATGAACAACCTGTACAAGGAATACTCGACGGACTTTATTACGGGCAAGAAGGACTTGTCCCAATTCGACCAATTCGTTGAAGCCTGGAATGCTGCGGGCGGTGCAGAAATTACGAAATATGCCAACGAAAACATCAAGTAAGGAGCCTATGACTATGACTTTGTTTCGTGACCGGGTGAGGGGCGTGGTGGTATCCACCGCGCTCGGAGACGCAATGGGAGCTCCAATCGAGAAATTGACGTACGAGGAGATCAAGTCCAAATACGGACGCGTGGAATCTCTTATGACAAGATGGCATAAGATGGATCTGCCTGCCGACGTCCGGCTTGGACGGGTAAGGGGCGACGGGATTGTCACGGACGATACGCTGATGACCATTGCGCTCATGAATGTTTATCTTACTGAAGGCCGGCATTTGGATGCCTATGATATGGGCAATGAATTCGTGAAGGAGATTGCCTTCCGCAAGACGTTTGTCCCGGAGCTGAATGAGGAGACGTTGATCATTGACCGGTTGTTCTATCCGGAAAAATACATCTTCATGCGTCATGTGCTGGCTAATTGCGATCCGAGAGAAGGCGGCATCGGGAATATGGTGAATTGCGGGGCGGCGATGTACATCGCCCCGATCGGGATCGTCAATGCGGGCAATCCCAAGGCGGCTTATGATGAAGCCATCCTGTTTGCGATGGGTCATCAGAGCAGCTACGGTCTGGAAGCCGCAGGCGTTCTGGCTGCTTGCGTGGCGAAGGCCTTTGAGCCGGGGGTGAGTGTGGACGATATTGTCCGCACCGCGATCAGCCTGGCAAAAGACGGCACGAAAGCAGCCATTGTGGAAATGACGCAAGCCGCCCGCGAATTGCGGCATCAGCGGGATGACATGGACAAAGTGATCGAGGTATTGCAAGCGATCATGCTCAAATATTCGCCGATGGGCGATGACGTGAGTCGCCATATCGACAAGGTCGGCATCCCGAGCAACCATTATACGCCAAGCCGCCTATGGTCGATTGAAGAGCTGCCGATGGCACTGGCGTTCATCGTGCTCAATGACGGAGAGTACTACCGTTCGATCCTGGACGGGGTTAATTCCGGGCGCGACACGGACTCGATCGGCGTCATGGCCGGGGTGATCCTGGGTGCCATGTACGGCAGCGAGGTCATCCGCAAGGAAGATATCGAGCAGCTGAATAAGGTGAACCGCTTGGACCTATGTGCCATCGCGGACAGGTTCAGCGGCATTGCCGCGCAGATCATTGAGGAGGATCTTCGCATCAATGAATCTCGGAAGAATATTGTGAGTCCATAGTTTTTCACAAGCAATTGCAGCTTAGCGGATGTAGAGGAATGGTTGATACAGGAGGGAGAGCAAATGATACCTAAACATTATGTAGAGACGGTATATGCGGGATTCATCGGCATGAACATCGGCATAAGGCTCGGTGCTCCCATCGAACCGGTAGCTTGGACGTATGAACGCATTCGGGACGTATACGGCGATATCCGGGATTACGTGAAGCCGTACAAAACCTTTGCCGCGGACGATGACGCAAACGGTCCGGTTTTCTTTATTCGCGCGCTGTATGACGATGCGACGGACCGCGAGCTTGAGCCGGAGGACGTGGGTAGAGCATGGCTCAATTACGCAAGGGAAGGGATCGGCATGTTTTGGTGGGGCGGCGAGGATATCAGTACGGAGCACCGTGCTTATGTTAATCTGCGCAAAGGCATTTCAGCCCCCCGCTCCGGTTCGATTGAGGTCAACGGCACGGAGATGGCGGAGCAGATCGGCGGCCAGATCTTCATCGATTCCTGGGGCCTGCTGTTCCCGGGTCAGGCGGAGAAAGCGGCGGATTATGCGGAAAAAGCCGCCAGTGTTTCGCACGACGGCAACGGGCTGTACGGCGCCCGCTTCATGGCTGCTTGCATAGCCAAAGCCTTTGATGCTTCATCCATGGATGAGATTATTGCGGAAGGACTGCGCATGATTCCGGATGACTCCACTTATGCGCGCGTGGTGCATGCGGTCACGGACTTCCACCGGGAGAAACCTTCCGATTTCCGCGCTTGCCGTCAATACTTGGAGGATCACTGGGGATACGATAAATATACGGGTGTCTGCCACATTATCCCGAATGCAGGGATCTGCGTGCTTGCCCTTCTGTATGGTGAGGGGGATTTTGCACGCACGGTCGAGATCGCATCGATGTGTGGCTGGGACACCGATTGCAACGCCGGAAACGTGGGCACGATCCTTGGCGTTTACGGCGGCCTGGCGGGGATTCCGGATCATTATCGCAAGCCGATCAATGACTTCATCGTGGCTTCCAGTGTATCCGGTTATTTGAATCTGGTGGATTTCCCGACATTTGCCAAAGAGCTTGCATTGCTTGGCTATCGCCTCAATGGAGAGAAGGCCCCCGAAGCGTTGGTGTCGCGGGTGAAGCAAGGCGAGGTGTATTTCGATTTCGATCTGCCGGGGTCCACGCACGGCTTTCGGACAAGCAATTCGTTCAAGACGCCTGTCTTGCGCCATTCAACCAAGAATACGTATGATAGCAGAGGATCCTTGGAAGTGGTCTTTGACCGACTGGTAGAAGGCGACAGCAGCAAAATCTACTATAAACCGTTCTATCGCCGGGCGGAGTTTAACGATGAGAAATATAAGCCGACCTTTGCCCCCCTGGCCTATAGCGGGCAGACCGTATCCGCCCAAATTTATGTGGATCAGTGGGAAGGCGAACCAGTAACCTTGACTCCGTATGTGCGAAATACTTATACGCAGGAGGAAGTGCGTTTGGCAACGTATACTCCAGCGTGCGGAGAGTGGAACGCGGTTGAATTCGTCATTCCGGATACCGAAGGCGCCATGATCGATGAGATCGGCTGGATCTTGGAGAGCCCGTCGCCGCTCTTGAACCGCGCTATCGGTAGTTTGTTCGTCGGTCAATTCCGCATCACGGGAGCTGCGGATTATACGATCGATTTTGCCAAGCAGGCCAAAGAGTTCGCTTCTGTCACTCCATTCTCGCATCATCGAGGAAAATGGGAGCTGCGTGGCGGGGCATTGCATTGTATATCTAAAGGGGATACCTCGTCCTATTCCGGCAATTACTATGCAGGAGATATGGAGATTGAAGCGACCATTAGACCAATATCAGGCACCAGCCATTGTCTGATTACGAGGGCGCAAGGGGTCATGCGGCATTATCTGGCCGGGTTCGACGGTCCGAATTCCGTATCGTTTATCAAACAGGACTTCGGGATCAAGCGTCTGATTACGGCAAGATACGATTGGGAATGGGGGAAAGAATACCGCCTGAAGCTGGTGTCCGAGAAGGATCGGTTCATCTTGTATATTAATGGAGACCATGTGCTAGAATGCAAGGAAACCGCCTATGGTCATGGCATGTTCGGCTTTGGCTGCTTGGAGGATGGCGAGAATGAGATCAGGGATGTTCACGTCCGTACATCAGAGCCGAAGTTGGTTTAAGAGAAGGGAGCAGGTTATCTTTGCGCAAGCTAGTTGTCATTGGAAGCATTAATATGGATGTTGTGAGTAATGTAGAGCAGTTTCCCCGGCCGGGAGAAACGATTCATAGCAGAGGCACATCTTTTTTTCCTGGGGGTAAAGGAGCGAATCAGGCTGTGGCTGCAGCCTCAGCAGGTGCGGATTGTGTCATGGTCGGCGCGGTCGGTCTTGATCCTTTTGGGAATACCCTGGTTGCTTCCTTGGAGGAGCGCGGGGTTGGCGTTACATCCGTCCTCTCCAAGACAGGCACCTCGGGGATGGCGATCATCACGGTTAACGAGGCGGGCGAGAATTATATCGTGTTGTCGGAAGGAGCCAATGGGCGGTTGACTGAAGAAGATGTTGCGACTGAGGTGAAGTGGGATGGAGTATATGCTGTACTGCTGCAAAATGAAATTCCATGGCAGACAACGCAGTATGTTATCCAATCGGCCAACAAGGCAGGCGTTCGCGTCTGGTTGAATCCGGCGCCTGCGCGAAAGATCTCTCATGACGTGTTGCCGCTGATCGATACCTTGATTGTGAACGAGACGGAAGCCGAAGTGGTAAGCGGCCTGAAGGTGGAGGACACTGCTTCAGCGGATGCGGCTGCAACGTCGATTATCGGCAGAGGCACCTCCAACGTGATCATCACCCTTGGCGAGCAAGGCTGCTTCTATGGGAATGCACAAGGTGAGCGTTTCACCGTTCCGGCTTTCCGCGTCAGACCCGTGGATACCACGGCGGCAGGAGATACGTTCATCGGTGCTTATGCGGCAGCTTGCACGGAGGGGCTGAAAACGGAAGAAGCCCTTCAGTTTGCAACTGCAGCGGCTGCATTGACGGTGACCCGGCCAGGCGCGCAAGCCTCCATACCGTCCAAGGAAGAGATTCTGGCTTTTATAAATAAGTAATTCGTTGCAAAAGCGGGAGGGCGTCTTCATTGCCTTCTCGCTTTTGTTATCTTACCCACTCGTTTTTCTAATGTGCGACGGAGGCGTACCATGAGGGCGATCCACCATCTATTCCGGATCTGATGAGGTTGCAATGGTTGTGAGCGATGGTATGTGAGATCTAAATGGAGCTGCCCGACATGTTCTGCTGAACCCTTTCATATAAGTAAGAGTGATAATAATGAATCTATGAAATGGGGTATCTGACTAATGGCAAAACAAAAAAGAGGCAAATCCTTGTGGAACCTACCAACTCGCGCGCGCGGTACATGTCCGGTGTGCAAAAGTACCCGAACGAAATTGTTGTATCCCCGAACCAAATCGGACGGGACTGCCCTGAAAGTGTGCAAGCGCTGCGACGGCGCTTCGCAGGAGCGGGTGGACGCGGCTGTGTAGCTAGCACCACTGGACTTGATTGTTCGGTAGTGGGATTATTTCGTGCATGGCTGTCCGAAATCCGGCTTATAAGCTCTCTTACATGAGCATACCGAAGTCAATCTGGCTCAAGTTGAAGCTGTTATGGCGCATGCATGCTCAGATTCCTGTCCAACATGCAGCTCGGGTATCACCCGCTGCGTCCCATAATCCCTGCCTTCTCTTGCCGTTCAGGGATTATCTGGAATATAATAGTTATATCTATGAGTGTGCATAGACCGTTTCCTTCTCTCGTGAAGCGGTCTATGCTTTTTTACACGAATACAGGATTTTAGGGTTACGCTCTTATTCAAGTTGCAGCTAACTAGTATAAGAACTTGTGGCAGTTGAATGGTAAGAGGGCTGAGAAGAATTTAGGTCATTGGCGGTGGATGGTATGTTAGAGAAACGGTTAAAGGAGTACATAAGACAGCATCAGCAATTGATGACGGATTTGGACATCGTTCGTGACTTAGGGCTGCCGCAATGCTATATTGCTGCAGGCTACATCCGAAATTATGTGTGGGACTTGCTTCATGGGTTAGAAGGGACGGATCGGCATACGGATATCGATGTGGTGTATTTCGATCCGGAAGATGTGTCTGAAGCCCGGGATATTCGATTGGAAGAGCTTCTAAGAACAACCACGGGGAACCCGAAATGGTCGGTCAAGAATCAGGCCAGAATGCATGTGAAGAATGGAGATGAACCCTATCACTCGACCCATGATGCGTTAGCTCATTGGACGGAGACGGCTACCGCGGTCGGGGCAAGGCTGAACGCCGAAGGAGAGCTTGAGCTCTGCTGTCCTTACGGACTGGAGGATTTATTTGCGCTTCGTGTTCGCAGATGCCCAAACTTTCATAAGCGACGCTATTATTTGGAACGGGTAGGAAAGAAGCAATGGCAGGATCAGTGGCCGCAGCTAACGATAAGCGAAGATTAGAAAAAGGTATCCTAGCAGGAGTTGCAATGAGCAAGGAAATGGGCTTGTCCTTATGGAATTTATAGAGTGACCTTATAACGGCCAGAACAAGGGGATATAGCATGGACATATTCAACCGCGCACGTGAAAAGGAAATATCGTATCACGAGACATTGTACGAAGAAGCCGTACTGTTTCAACCTGGGAGCTGGTTAGCCAAGCCCGTTCAGACGGTCCTGGATCATTTGGAATTATTGCCGTTTCATGAGATGCGGGTACTGGATCTAGGCTGTGGCGTCGGGCGTAACAGCATCCCGGTTGCGCAGCGGATCCAAGCGGTTAACGGGAAGGTCATCTGCGTGGATCTGCTGCCATCGGCAGTTGACAAGCTGCTGCAGTATGCCGCATTGCATGGCGTAAGCTCAAATCTTGAGGCACTTGTGGCAGACGTAGAACACTATGAAATTACCGAGGATACTTATCATTACGTCATCGCATGCTCATGTCTGGAGCATATGAGCTCCGAGGAAGCCTTTGTATCCAAGATCAAACAGATGCAGGCTGGAACCGTGGAGCAGGGCGTACATTGCATATTGATGAGCACCGAGGTAAAGGAAATCGATCAGGAAACGGGCATAGAGGAGGCAGGCTTAATCGAGTTGAATCTATCCGCCGACAAAGCCTTTTCCATCCTTGATGAGCTGTATTCGGAATGGGAGATCTTAACGAGGCGGCAGGTGCAGCAGGATATTCAGGAAGTGAAGGATGGGAGAGACGTACTATTCCGAAGTCAATGGATTACCTTCACTGCAAGAAAAGGAGGTTGTTGACCGTGGTGAAACATACGCATCTCGGTGTTTATGGAATACTGATTCAGCATGATCATATCCTGTTGATCCAGAAAGCGAGAGGACCGCACAAGGGGAAGTGGGATTTACCGGGCGGCTCCATTGAGTTCGGAGAAGAGCCGGAGCATACGCTGCAGCGCGAATTTTCAGAGGAAACCGGACTTTCTCCAATTAAGGGGAGCATTCGGACGGCTGTATCTTACACGATCGTATATCAGTATGAAGCGAAACAGATGGAAGAGCTGCATCACATCGGTATCATGTATGATGTCGAGCTGTTGGATCTTCAAGCTGTTATCAAAACGGACGGTGACGGCCAAGACTCATTAGGAGCCAAATGGATTCCCTTGGAGTCATTGGGCTTGTTACCGTTAACACCGTTTGTAGAGATGATGATGGAGCCCGTATTAAAGGGTGAGTCTCATAAAGAAGCAGAGGTCGAAGGATGACGACTATCTATTTTGTGAGACATGCGGAATCTCCCTTTATCGATGGGAAGGAAAGGTCGCGGGGATTGTCCGCGGAGGGCTCCCTCGCTGCGGTTCGAGTCAAGGAATTGCTCCTGGGTGAAGGGATTGACGCTATTACTTCAAGCCCTTATCAGCGAGCCAGGGTCACGGTCCAACCATTGGCGGATGCTTTAGGACTCCCGATTGCGGAGCAGGAGGACTTAAGGGAACGGAAAGTCGGAGATTTTCAGGGGCATTCCTTCCTCGATGCCAAAAAGATGCTGTTTCAGGATCCAACCACGTCCTTTCCCGGAGGGGAATCCAGCAAAGCCGCACAAAGCCGAGCAGTCCAGGTGCTAGAGGGAATCTTGAATACGCATTTAGGAAAGCGTGTCGTGATTGGCACGCACGGCGACATTATGACACTTATGCTGCAGCATTATGATCAACGATTCGATTATCATTTCTGGCAAGGAATGACGCTGCCGGATATATATCGAGTCGAGTTTGAAGAAGGGCGGCTTGTGAATATCGCGCGGTTATGGAGCGAGCAATAATTCAGGTGTACTTGACATGATACAAAAGGGAGTTGTCCCATATGAAGGGTCTGCTCACACGGATGGTTCGTCAGATTAAAAAAATGTGTCCAATGAGAAATGGCTGTGCTCAGGATGGTATCCTTGCACAGCCATTTTTCGCATTTTCGGTTCGTTTGCTGCTTCGAAAGTAATAGACATGATGTATGGAGGCTGTACCCTACTTAAAATTTGAAAATGTTGATCGTTTTTTGCAGCCGGAAGACGGCATTATTCATCGCTTCTGCTTCCTCGGCCATCTTCTGGATCGATGAGATGCCCTCATTCATGGATGCCGACACCTGCTCCGTTCCTGCGGCGGATTGCTGCGTAATCGCCGATATATTCTGAATTGCGGAAGAAATGCTCTTCGCACTTTCCAGCATGGATTCGCTCTCCTTGGAGAAAGCGGAGATCTGTTCCGAAATATACTGCACACTGTTTACAATCTCCATGAACACCAGCTCAGCTTCACGGATCATTTCGGTTTGCTGCCTGACGACCTCTTCATTAATTTTTATGTTCTGAGTTGCATGTTTCACGTCCGATTCGATGCTCCGTACGAGATTGAATACTTCCCGAGTTGATGATGTGGATTCCTCAGCCAATTTACGCACCTCTTGGGCGACAACGGCAAAGCCAGCGCCATGCTCGCCTGCCCTTGCCGCTTCAATGGATGCGTTCAAGGATAACAAGTTGGTCTGATCGGCAAGTTCCGAGATCGTCTCCGTGATCTGCGTAATTCCCCTGGCGCTCTTAGCCAGCGCATCAATGGATTCCGAGACCTTGGCTGTTGCGTCAATATTACGCTGCATCCCTGCAGACTGCTTGGCAACGGAGTCCCTTCCTTGCTCAACCAGTCCCAGCGTTTCGATCGAACGGGTATTCATTTCCTGGGTTGAATGCGTATAATTGCTGACCTTCTCTTCGATCTCACCGATGGAATGCGTCATTTCGGCTACGTCTTCCGATATTTCGTTCGCGCCGACAGCCAGCTCATTGGAAGATAAGGAGACTTGATTCATCACTTGAATGAGCTCCTGGTTTTTAATCGAGATGTTGGAGCTTGACGACATGACCTGGCGGGTGATATCCGAGGTTTCCTGCAATATTTTTCGAAGCTTGTCCACCATGCTGTTGAACGTTCGGCTGAGATCGTTCATGCCCCCAACCTCTTCTACCTGGAAGGTGAAGTCGCCTTTGGCGATTTTGGCGGAAACGCTGGAGATCTCCGCAAAGGAATTGGTAAGCGTTTTCTCAATAAGACGAGAAAGAGGAAAAGTTAAACCGGTTAGTGCCACGACGATGACCACGCCAATGATTGCTTTACCCATTAGAATAAATGCAAGCAGCATTGGAACCGCAAACAAAGCGGCAATGAGAAAACAGGCTGCGGTAATTTTTCGCGAGATAGGGAGTCTGTTGAACCATGCCATAAGAATGAGTCCTCCTCAACAACATAGGATATATTTACCATGATTATAGCATCGACAGGCAAAACTAGATATAACCAATTGACAAAAAGTGTTGGATTAGGTCGAAAGGACTGAAATTGAGGAGGGAGAGGGGATACGCAGCAAATATGCGAATCCCCACTTGATGCACAGATATGAAGTGATTTTATTTTACAGCCCGGAATAAGGCGGAAGCGAGATAATCGGTATTATCCAGGATCATGCGGTCATGCTTGAACAACGTTTCCCAGAGCGCCACATCGAACAGGAGTCCTTTATCGCGCTGTTCAAATGTATCCAGATGACGTGTTTGCTCTTCCTTTAACTGGTCATTGAAGTGGTTGTACTCCAGAATTTCTTCCTGTTTAAACCCGCAAGCCAAGAGGGAGTCCGCCCATTCTTCCCTCATCATGAGATTAGGAATTCCGAAGAATTCGAGCAGTTCCTGAAGTTTTGCCTCCGGCATGGGTTTATCAAGCAGCAATTCTCTGTCCTGCAGGACGCCTCCATGATCCAGAACGCGGTAATATTCGGGCAGTGATTTCGTAGTATCCGTAAATACGGTAACGGATTCGGCCATGATTAGGTCGAATTGGTTGTCCTCGAAAGGCAATGCGCATACATCCGCTTGTTGGAACTGCACGTCGATTTCCATCGCTTCGGCTCTTGCACGGGCTTTTTTGATCATATTTTCGTTCAGGTCAATGGCCGTTACTTGATACCCCATCTCCGAAAGATGGCATGCGGTTCTGCCCGTTCCACACCCGACCTCCAAAATGCGGCTGCCCGGTTGAATGGGATAATTCTTCAGCATTCGGAGGGTTGCCTCGAATCCTCCCGGGTGGGCACTGCCCATACCTAATTTGGAGAGCATATGAATATAGTTCATCTCATCTATCCCTTCTTCCTTGTCATCAACATGAGGGTAATCGTTTATTTATTTACCATATGATTCAGGTACGTTTAGGGTTTTAGCTGAATTAGATATTTTGAGCCCTTTTTTCGGGAGGATCAGAATCATACTGGAGGAAACGTCATGAGGATGGAACCGGTAGAGGCAGCGGAACGCATCATACAATACGATTATCCCGACTGTTTGCTTGCTGTGCTTGGCGGCAGCGCGAGCAGAGGTGAATATAATGAACAATCCGATTTGGACATCATAGTCATTGAACGGGATGGTCATGATTTCAGCAGGAAGACGATAGAGGCACATGGGTGGATCGCGGAAATATTTATATTGTCTTTATCCTCCTATCGCGAATATTTCGATGAGGGAGTGATCGCGGCGAATCCTTCATTGCAGCGGATGGTCGTAGAAGGGACGGTGCTGCACGCGCTGCCTGAGGGGGAAGAGGTGCAGGCGGAAGCCCGAAGCGACTTGAATTACGGACCCATGCCCTTGACGCTAACCGACATTAACGAATACCGTTATATGCTAACCGAGTACCTGCTGGATTTGCAGAGTCCCCGAAGGGATGCCGAAAAGTGGTTTACGGTGCACAAAATAGCGGCGATTCTCTGTGATTTTGTACTTAGGGTGAACCGGGAGTGGACGGGTGAAGGGAAAACACTGTTCCGTCTGTTCAACCGCTATGACTCGATCTTGGGAGAACGATTGGAAACAGCGCTCACGGCGATGTATCGCCAGGATGATCCTTCAGTTCTTATGGCATTCACCGAGGAAATGCTCCATCCGTACGGAGGCAAGCTTCTCATTGGTTATGAGGAATAGAATTTCCTTGCCAATATAAAAAGAGGGGTACATTAGCCGTGACACTAGCACGAGACGGGAAATACTATAATAGTGTGATTACATCACGTCATTCTTTAAATCCAGGAGGGGATCTTCATGAGCGGAGTATATGGCGGCGGTGGATGGAACAATTCAGTAGGAATTATTTTGGTTCTCTTTATCCTGCTCGTAATTATCTTGAGTGCTTGGGTTTAAACCGTCAAGATTCTTGGCAGTAGTGACAGGAAGCCCGGCGCTTGCCGGGCTTTTGTCTGCTTCAATAAAGCTCAATTCGATGCGGCTTTGACCGAAGGGCTGTGTGCGGACACAACCGCAGTCATGACCAAATGGCTGCTGTCGGATTGAATCGCATGTAAAAACGCCTCTTCAAGGGATCCAAACACCTGGGCCAGTGACCCATCCAATCGGCTGGCGTAATGAACGCTTCCGGCGAATGTCCCGGCTGCCTTCGCACGATTAACTGCACCGTAGATGACATCCATGTAGTTATCGGTACCCATGGGGTAAAGAGCGAATTGGCAGGCAGTCTCAATATCGGCATGTTCCCCGATGTCGTTGTTTAAGAGGGTCGAATCCTCAGTCATAAATACATCGGCGTCCGTATCTCCGGGGCAACCGATGGAATAAGTACCATTAAAAACGGTGTGCACGCCACTCGCTGCAGCATAGGCGAATATCGCCCTTGTAACATCAAAGACATGCTCTGCACGTCCACGAATACAGGTGCTCACATCATCTGTCTGAATCCATACCTTCCCCGTATCCACGGAATGTAGTGCGCCCATGATGACCTCCACAAACCGGTCCGTCATGGGAAATACCGAGAACCGGCACCCGACGATCCGACTGGTTCCGCACACAAGCTCATTCATTGTTATTTCCTCCCCATGATATAAGTCCACGCAAAAAAACCGCACCCCGTGAAGAAAGTGCAGTTATGCCTACGAAAAGAAATAAACATAAATGCTACACTTCCCCACGCTAGTATGACCTAGATCGGGTGTTAAGGGTTAACGGCAAACCGCCGTCTCTCAGCACATGGCACCCCTAGTACAGCCAACATCCTATGTAGTTGGTTATCGCAAGTTTGCCCGGAGCTTCTGTTATCTTAGAAGTTCGAGGGTTCTTACTTGACTAATTGTATCGCTTAGTGATCGGTTTTTCAATCTTTGCCCATTATAAAAGGACCGCCTATCCAAGTTGCGGGAACTTAGGGAGGCGGCCTTTTTTCATCTATTTAATTAGTTGTATACTTTTACGCGATCTTCAAGCGGTGCAAATTCTTTCTCGCCTGGTTCAGCAGCCGGCTTACCGAAAGGCATTTGAGCAAGCAGCTTCCAGCTTTCCGGGATGTTCCATTCGGATTTTACTTTTTCGTCGATCAGCGGGTTGTAGTGCTGCAGGGATGCACCCAGACCTTCTGCTTCAAGGGATGTCCATACTACAAATTGCAGCATGCCGTTGGATTGGTTGGACCAAATCGGGAAGTTGTCGGCATAAGCGGCAAAGTTCTGTTGCAGCCCGGCAATGACGTTGTTGTCCTCGAAGAACAATACCGTACCGTAACCAGCGCGGAATGCGCCCATTTTTTCGGCAGTGGATTTGAATGCTTCTTCATCGCCAACGACTTCCTTCAGGATGCCTTCCGTGATGTTCCACAGTTTATCATGCTGTTCGCCAAGCAATACAACGACGCGTGCACTTTGGGAGTTGAAAGAAGACGGGGTATACTTAACCGCTTCGTTTACGATTTCCTGAATACGCTCGTCCGAGATAACGGATTCTTTGCTAATCCCGTAATAAGAACGGCGACTTTTGAGTGCAGTTGAAAAATCTTTAGACATTGAAAAAAAAACCTCCTGGTGTAATCGAATTTGCATACGCCTGATAAGAAGATGTCCCTTACTTCAAGCAAATATGCATGTTGCTTATTTAGCAATATTTTTAATTATCATTCCATATTAACTTACGTTTAGTTAGGAATAATATTTATGTTAGTATATTAATATAACTTAGAGTAATTGTCAACGACTTTTGATTAAATATAATTTCCCTTATCTATTAAACATGAATTGAATCCGTTTGGCTTTTTGAGAAGCTTCATTATATGGAGGTTTAAACGAAAGGAGTGCTTCCTACCTGAGGATATTAGCTATGTCTTCTCGAAACTTCATATTATGAACAATTCATGAACAAAATATACAAGTATGAACAAATTAATTGATTTTGATTCTCAATTACACTTGTCGAGCCAGAATGAGGATGATATAATGCATATCAGAGCGCGATTGATAATCAATCTCAATGAGAATGGCGTTGGAAATTGCGAGATCCCGGATATTTTAGAGACATACGCATAGAAGGAAGAGCCATGAAGATTAGATACTTATTTGCAGCCGTTGTGGTACTCTCGATAATCTCATTATTTATTGGAGTTAAAGATATCTCGCCACTGCAACTGTTCTCGATGACAGAACAACAACAGCATATTATGCTTGTAAGCCGGATTCCTAGGCTTGTCAGTCTTATATTGGCGGGTGTCAGCATGAGTATCTGCGGATTGATCATGCAGCAGCTCAGCCGCAATAAGTTCGTATCGCCGACCACGGCAGGCACGATGGACTCTGCCAGACTGGGGATTTTGGTAGCCATGCTCGTCTTCACGACAAGCGGTCCGCTTATCAAAATGCTCGTGGCATTTGTATTCGCTCTGGCAGGAACCTTTATTTTCATGAAGATACTGGATCGGATTAAGTTTAAGGATGCGATCTTCATCCCGCTCGTAGGGCTGATGTTTGGTAATATCGTGAGTTCGATAGCCACCTTCTTTGCATACAAATATGATCTTATTCAGAATATGTCCGCATGGCTTCAGGGTGATTTTTCCATGATCATGAAGGGCCAGTATGAAATGCTCTATATTAGTATCCCGCTTTTGATTCTGGCGTATCTGTTCGCCAACAAGTTTACGGTGGCCGGAATGGGAGAGGAGTTTGCAACCAACCTGGGTCTTCACTACCGGAGAGTTGTGAATCTGGGATTGGTCATCGTGGCGCTGGTTACGGCATCTGTTGTGCTGACGGTCGGCGTGATTCCGTTTCTTGGTCTGATCATCCCTAATATTGTCAGTTTGTACTTAGGAGACCACTTGAAAAAAAGCCTTTCGCATACCGCGCTGCTGGGGGCCGGGTTCGTACTGTTCTGTGACATCTTGGGCCGGATCATTATTTATCCCTATGAAATTCCGATTAGTCTAACCGTGGGCGTACTCGGAAGCGGTATATTCATTTTCTTACTGATGAGGAGAAAGGCTTATGACTTATAAAGCCAAACTCGGCCTGTTGGCCGCAGCGGCAATCATCCTGGTGGCAGTCTTTCTGTTCATTGATCTTGGCGGCAATTGGGATTACGCGCTTCCAAGAAGAATCAAGAAGGTGCTTGCCATCATTCTGACCGGCGGAGCGATCGCTCTGTCTACCACGGTGTTTCAAACGGTCACGAATAACCGGATACTGACGCCAAGCGTTATGGGATTAGATTCCTTATATGTACTGATCCAGACCACCGTCATCTTCGTCTTCGGATCCTTCACGCTGTACAAACTGGGCAGCAACGTTAACTTTCTGATCAACGTCGGCGGGATGATCCTATTCGCCGGAGTCTTATATAAGATTCTGTTCAAAAGGGAAGGAAACAACATTTACTTCCTACTGCTGATCGGCATGATTTTTGGAACCCTGTTCTCGAGCATGTCTTCTTTTATGGAAGTGTTGATTGACCCGAACGAGTTCCAGTTTGTGGCCGACAAAATGTTTGCCAGCTTTAACAATGTGAAGACCGAGCTTCTGGTCCTGTCGGTCATTGTCGTTGTGCTGACCTTGCTGTACTTTGCCCGATTTGCCAAGTACCTGAACGTGCTGGCGCTTGGCCGTGAGCAGGCGATCAACCTCGGCGTGAATTATGATTATGTTGTGAAGCGGCTTCTGATTGTCGTTGCCGTTCTGATCTCGGTGGCTACCGCTTTGGTAGGGCCGATCACATTCCTCGGGCTCCTGGTTGTCAATGTTGCGTACGAAGTTATGAAGACGTACAGGCATTCGTATTTAATTGCAGCATCCGTACTGATTAGCATTATTGCACTGGTCGGCGGTCAATTGGTTGTAGAACGGGTGTTTACGTTCTCTACAACGCTCAGCGTCATCATCAATTTCATCGGCGGTGTCTACTTCATATACCTGCTACTAAAGGAGAGTAAAGCATGATCCAGGTTACGAACGTATCGAAAGTCTATGGCGGCAAAAAAGTCGTTGATAACGTGTCGGTTACGATCCCGAAAGGTCAAATCACTTCCTTTATCGGCCCGAACGGTGCCGGCAAGAGTACCTTGCTGTCCATGATTAGCAGATTAACAGGCAAGGACAGCGGACAAATTACGGTGGACGGTAAAGAGGTCAGCCAATGGAAGAGCGGCGATCTGGCGAAGAAGGTTTCCATCCTGAAACAATCCAACCATATCAGCCTCCGTCTGACGGTGCGTGAGCTTGTATCCTTCGGTCGTTTTCCTTACTCTCAGGGCAGATTGAACGCAGAAGACGAGAAATACGTAGATGAGGCGATCTCTTATATGGAGCTTGGGGATATGCAGCATAAATATCTTCATCAGCTCAGCGGCGGTCAGACCCAGCGTGCCTACATTGCGATGGTTATCGCCCAGAATACAGAGTATATCCTGCTGGATGAGCCTCTGAACAATTTGGACATGAAGCACTCCGTACAGATTATGAAGATTCTCAGAAAGCTTGTCGCTGATCTGAACAAGACGATTGTAATCGTGATTCATGACATCAACTTCGCTTCCTTCTATTCGGATTACATCGTGGCATTGAAGGATGGAGCCATTGAAAGCGAAGGGAAGACCGAGAACATCATTCAGAGCAATGTGCTTCGCGGAATCTATGACATGGACATTGAGATCGAAGAGATTAATGACAATCGGGTATGCGTCTACTACGGCTAAGCAACATGGTAGTAGAGAGTAGAGGATAAGGATTCTGGGGGAACAGAAGCACGGAATCCTTAATCATAGACAAGGACAGGGCTGCCTTGGATACAGGACGGCATGGTTTAGTCTGTTCATATTAAATTACATATTCAACCATAAGTTCAAATATATGTTGGATTATTAAAGCTTTTAAATATAAAAATGGGGTGTGAAACAATGAAAAAATGGTTAGCTTTATTTATGGTAGCAATGTTTACGCTTGTACTTGCGGCTTGTGGTCAAGATAATAAAACAAGCGGCGCAGGCGGCGGAGATGCAGCTGGAGATACACCGGCTGCAACCGATGAAATCACGATTACCCATCAACTGGGCAAAACACCAGTGAAGAAGAATCCTTCCCGCGTCGTTGTTTTCGATTTTGGTATTCTGGACTCTGTCGATAAATTGGGTGTTGAGGTTTTGGGCGTTCCACAAGCGAATGTCCCGGCCTACCTGTCTAAATTCGAAGACAAGAAATACGAGAACGTGGGCAGCTTGAAAGAACCTGACTTTGAGAAAATCAACAGCATTAAACCGGATCTGATCATCATTTCCGGCAGACAGCAAGATGCGTATGATGAACTCAGCAAAATTGCCCCAACCATCTTCCTGGGTGTGGATACAAGCAAATACATGGAATCCTTTAAAGCAAACATGAACACGCTGGGTCAAATCTTTGGTAAAGAAGCAGAAGTTGAAAAAGAGCTTGCTACAATTGACGAGAACATCAAAGCTTTGAATGAGAAAGCTACAGCAACCGGCAAGAAGGCATTGATCATCCTGGCTAACGAAGGCAAAATCAGTGCATACGGACCAGGTTCCCGCTTCGGCATTCTGCATGACGTGTTCGGTTTCGGAGCTGTAGATCCTAACATCGAAGTCAGCACACATGGTAAAGACATTTCGAATGAGTACATCGTTGAGATGAACCCGGATTATCTCTTTGTTGTCGATCGCGGTGCAGCGGTTGCCACAGGCGAAGGGGATTCAGGCGCTAAAGCGGTCGTTGAGAACGAGCTTGTGAATACAACGAACGCGGCGAAAGAGGGTAATATCGTTTACTTGAATCCGGATTTCTGGTATCTTTCCGGTGGCGGCCTGACGTCCGTATCCGAAATGATCACGGAAGTAGACGCAGCGATTAAATAAGATAGTGAAGTCGTTATGAATATAGAAAACACTGGAGCTTTCACATGAGCTCCGGTGTTTTATTTTTTTTGCATTAGGGTAAGTGGGTAACGGATAATAAGAAGGACGAATCGTGACCTAGAAGATGATGATCAATAGACACTTGCAGCCTGAAGAGACGATGAGGAGGTCTTTACTATGTTTCGAAATCAAGTCTATATTGCTGGACAATGGATTCAGACCGAAGAACAGATGGATGTATATAATCCGGCGGATGGCAAGGTGATAGGTACCGTGTCCAAGGCTGGCAAGAAGGAAGCCGCCTTGGCCGTCGATGCGGCAGCCGATGCTTTTCCGGCGTGGTCCCGCAGGACGGCGAATGAGCGAGGGGAATTGCTGCGCCGCTGGCATCAGCTCATAGCGGAGCATACGGATGAATTGGCGCGGATTATGACCACAGAGCAGGGGAAACCGCTGAAGGAAGCAGCAGGTGAGATACAATATGCCAACAGCTTTGTGGCCTGGTATGCGGAGGAAGGCAAACGAATCTACGGCGAGACCATACCCGGATCATCCAGCCGCCAACGCATCATAGTAACGAAGCAGCCCGTTGGTGTCGTAGCAGCGATTACGCCGTGGAACTTTCCGGCATCCATGATTACCCGTAAGGTGGCGCCTGCTCTAGCAGCCGGATGCACGGTGGTGATCAAGCCATCCGGTGAGACGCCATTCACGGCCATCAAGCTGGTAGAGCTTGCCGATCAGGCTGGTATTCCTGCCGGGGTCATTAACATCGTAACTGGATCTTCAAGCGACATTTCCGGTGTGTGGCAGGCGGACAGCCGTGTAAGAAAGCTGTCTTTTACAGGATCAACCGAGGTCGGGAAACAGCTCATGGCCGGAGCTGCCGCTAACGTCAAGAAAATATCGCTGGAGCTTGGCGGTCATGCGCCGTTTATTGTGACGGATCAGGCTGACCTGAACCAAGCGGCTGCCGGATTAATCTCCTCTAAATTCCGCAATGGGGGACAAACCTGCGTGTGTGCCAACCGGGTATATGTTCAGGAAGGCATTGCGCAGGCGTTTGCCGCGAAGTTTGCTGAGCTTGTCAAGCAATTGAAGGTAGGAAATGGACTGGAGAACGGCGTCGATATTGGTCCTTTGATTAACCGGGACGCTGTGGATAAAGTCGTAAGACAGATCAAGGACGCGGAAGAGAAGGGCGGCGTCATTCTGGCAGGAGGTCAAGCATTATCTGAGCTGGGTCGCAATTATGTTGAGCCGACGGTCATCATGAACGCAACCGATGACATGGAGTGTATGAATGAGGAAACCTTCGGCCCCCTTGCGCCGATTACCACTTTCCGGACGATAGACGAAGCGGTGCAGCGTGCCAATAACAGTCCTTATGGCTTAGCCGCCTATGTATTCACGCAGAATCTAGGCGAAGCGGTCAACATTGCGGAATCGCTGGACTACGGGATTGTGGGCGTGAATGATCCCGTACCTTCGACGGCGCAAGCACCATTCGGTGGATTCAAAGAGAGTGGACTGGGCCGGGAAGGCGGGCACTACGGAATGGATGAGTTCCTGGAGGTGAAGTATATTTCGCTTGGTTTATAAGAGCGGGGCGAGTATATCTTTGCACAAGAAAGCGAAACGGGTGGATTGACAAGCATATATGTTACTGGCTACTCCATGCCAATTCAAAATCAAGGGGCATGCTCAAGGTTTTCAGACCATGAGCATGCCCCATATTATTATGCTTGTAGGATAACGGGTTTTCCAGTTTCCGCAGATTCATTGGCCGCAAGCGTCACTTCCAGCGTCTTGAAGCCGTCTTCATAAGATGCCAGCACAAGGCTTGGGTCGTTGTTACGAATGGCGTCGATCAAGGCGTTGGTAAGATTTTTGTAGAAGTCCGTTTTGCTCCGATACACGATCTCTTTCTCCTTCTCTACAATGGAGAGCGTGGTTCCGTCCAGAACGACGCGGAAGTCGCGGCCCATGATCTCGATTCCGCTGCGGTGATCGAACTGGATAAATCCAGTTTGCATATGGCCGACGGCTCCGGAATCCAACACGAATTGGATGGCGCCCACATCCGGAATATCGAGGTCCGGGATGTCGTCTACCAGCAGCAGCTTCATATCGGCATACAGGCGGGTGATATCGCCGCACAGGTAGCGAACCAAGTCCATGGTGTGCGTGGATTGCTCAACTAGCTGTCCGCCGGATAATGCCTTTTTGCGCCACCAAGGAGTTGGTACAGGTGTTGTAATGTAGTGGGCGCGAACCATGCCGATTTTTTTGTCCTTGAGAAAGTCTTTGGCAATCGCAACCGTGTCCAGATACCGCAGACAGTAGCCGGAAGCTGCAATGATTCCGCTTTCAGCAATGACCTTGGCTTTGTGGCGGACGGACTGGGCGTCCAGTCCCAGCGGCTTTTCGACCATGAGGTGAATGCCCTTCGCGGCTGCCTGTTCTTCGATATCCCCATGGCAAAATGGTGGAATGCACACGTACAGCACATCCAGATGCTCTTGCTCCAGCATCGTGCTGCCGTCCGTATAGTAAGATGTGCCGTACAGTTCGGCCTGCTGCTGCGCTAACGTTTCATTGGTATCGCATATTGCAGCCAGCTGAACGTGTTCGTTCCCGTGAAGGTTTTTGATATGGACGGCGCCCATGCCTCCCGCTCCTAGCACGCCTGCTTTAATCATAGATTGCCTCACTCCTGATCGTATAAGATGTTGGTTACATATTCCGGTAACTCGATTACTCACACGTGATTATAGCCCCGCTATCCATATTATTCAAGCACTCATTTGAACCTAGATTGACGGATGCGCAATGATAAAAAGCACAGAAGACCCTCTCAAATACCACGACGCCTTCTGTGCCGCTGCTTCGAATGAAGCATAGGCCTGTACGCCATGTCTGTCCGCTAACTCTGCTGCGCTTCCTGCACCCGGATACCCGCAATGCCGGCAAGCTTAACGCCCGGGATCGAAGCATAGGCGGCACCATGGGTTCTTCCCATGGTGCCTGCTCCAATAACTAACCCTGTAACATTTCCGTCCACTCTTTTTTCTGCATGGTTCGTGCTTTCCGAGTTCTATCCCTTAATCCCGTTCATAGCAATGCCTTCAATGAAGTAACGCTGAAGGAAGATAAACAGAATGATGATGGGAAGGGTAGCCATTAGGGCGCCTGCCATCAGCAGCGGGTAATCGGTGGAATGCTGTCCCTGGAAGCTGGAAATCCCGATCGAAAGCACGCGCATCTCCTCAGAGCTTGTCATGATGAGCGGCCACAGAAGATCGTTCCATGAGGCTAATATGGTGAAGATCGCCAGGGAGACGAGAGCCGCCTTGGATAAAGGCAAGTAAATATTCCAGTAAATCCGGAAGTAACTGCAGCCGTCAATTTTGGCGGCTTCCTCCAGATCCTTCGGCAGCGTCATAAAGAACTGTCTCAGTAAGAATGTACCGAAGGCGCTAAATATGCCGGGTATGATCAGCACATAGAATGTGTCCAGCCAGTTGAACTCGCGCATGATGACAAAGCTCGGAATCATAACGACCTGGGAAGGGACCATCAACACGGCCAGGAGCGCGAGAAAGATGGCGTTCTTGAAAGGGAATCTCAAGCTGGCAAATGCATAGGCTGCAAGGGAGCACAGAATGAGTTGGCCAGCCGTCCGTCCCACCGTCACGATTATGGTGTTCAAGTAATAGGTACCGAAGTCGATGGTTTGGATGACCCGCAGGTAGTTGTCCGGGTGCCATTCTACAGGCAGCCATTTGGGCGGAACGGACATGGAGTCCGCAAAGGACTTGAAGGATGTGGATATCATCCACAGAAACGGCATAATCATGAGCAGCGCCCCGACAGCTAACAGGATGTGGACCGCTAGACGGCTTGCTTTTCCCGTATTGGTTGAAGTATTCACATCTACACACCTCCTGTTATTGGTAGTGGACCCAGCGTTTCTGAATATACATCTGGACCATGGTGATGATCAGAATAACGATAAACAGAATGAAGGCCTGCGCTGAAGCGTAACCCATGTTGAAGTATTTGAAGCCATCTTCCCAGATGCTGTATACAACCGTTCGGGTGGATTCCAGCATCGTGGTCTGTTGATCCATCATGATGAAGATCAGGTCAAACACCTGGAACGAATTGATGAAGGACATGACCAAGACAAAGAACAAGCTGGGCGTGAGCAGAGGAAGTGTAATTCGGAAAAACTTATACAACGTCCCCGCTCCGTCAAGCGAAGCCGCTTCATAATAGCTGCCGGAGATGCCCTGCAGACCGGACAGCAGAATGACGGCATTGTATCCGATGCTGCTCCAGACACTGACAAGCACGATGGAGAACAAGGCGAATCGCTCATCGAACAGCCAGTTGGGCTGCGGCAGGTTCATGACGCCCAGCACATGGTTGATCAATCCGAATTCGGAGTTGTATAACCATTTCCATACCATGCCGACCGCGATCGGCATGGTGATCACGGGAATGAAATAGAGGGTGCGGTAGAAGACCATGCCTTTGATCTTCTGGTTCAAGAGCACGGCCAGCACCGTTGCGAGTGCAACGGATAATGGCACCGTACCGACCGTATACAGCATCGTGTTGAGCAAGGAACCGGTGAATTTGTCGTCCTTCATCAAATTTGCGAAGTTATCGAATCCGATGAATTGAGGTGAAGTTAATCCATCCCACGACGTAAACGACAGGAACAGAGATGCTGCGGAAGGTGCCATATAGAACAGACCGAGGCCCAGCACAACAGGAAGAATGAAGATATACCCCCAGACAGCTTCGTGTACGGCAAGTTTCCCAACTTTTCGCTTGGTTGTTGTTTTAGGAGGTTCTGTGGTCACGGTGATGGGAGAGCTCACAGGCTGCACCGTCCTTTCTTAATTTCCGTATTGGGCGTGGCAGCTTGTCATTTCGTTTCTGTCGCAAGGATCGCATTCATCTGTTCGCCGGCATTTTTCAGTGCTTCTTCAAACGATTTCTTTCCGAGGAAAGCCGCCTGAATTTCCTTGACTTCAGCGTCTTGCCACTCTGCCGTTTTCTGGGATACGGGATAAGGTACGGCGAACTCCAGGCTGTCCACGAACACCTGTAGATCAAGAGATGGGATGGACTTCAGCCAGCCGCCCTCCGTGCCTTTGTATGCAGGCATCGAGAATCCAGATTCGGCGAGTAATTCCTGACCTTCCTTGCCGGAAAGAATCTGAATCAGCTCCCAGGATTCCTGCTCGACCTTCGTCTTGCCGTTGATGGCCCAGCTGAGTCCATGAACGATCGATGCCTTTTCCTTGCCGGCAGGAAGTTCAGCGACACCGAGTTTATCGCCGAGAAGCTTGTACAACTCGGGGGAGTTAACCGAAATCCCCGGGAACATAGCGGCCTTGCCGGAGCCGAACAATTGGCGGGACTTCGTTTCAAGCTGCTGCTGGGCGCTTGGGGAATAACCCTTCTCAATCAAGCTCTGTTCCCACTGGAAGGCCGATAGCGCTTCGGGTGTATCGAATCCAGATGATTTCTTATCGTCCGAGATGACGTATCCGCCCGCTTGAGCAATGAAGTTGTAGTATCCGATCTGGCTGTCGATCGGCGCGATGAAGCCATAAATGCCGTTCGATTTATCCGTCAGCTTGGCTGCGTTCTCCTCGACGGTTTGCCAGGTCCAGCTCTTGTCGGGATAAGGCAGACCTGCTTGGTCAAACAATTCTTTATTGTAAAAAAGTCCAACGGAATCCTGGAAGTAAGGGAGTCCGTGAAGTTTACCCTGATAGGTGTACATATCGACGAGCGCTTCGGTATAAACCGAGGTGTCCAGACCGCTTTGCTCAATTAGGGGAGACAGGTCTTTGATCAGACCGGAGGAGGCATAGGAATGAAAGTTAGGACCGTTCATCCAGTAGACGTCAGGACCGCTGTTGCCGGCGAGGCTGGTTTTCAGCTTGGTCCAATAATCGGCCCATGGGGTGTAAGTCACTTTCACTTCAACATTCGGGTGCTTCTCATTGAAAATTTTAATGGACTTGTCCAGCGTGTCCCGCACATTTTCGTCCCATAGAGCGACGCTGATGACCTTCTTGCCGTTTTCTCCTCCAGAGGCATTGCCGCCTCCGCAAGCAGAGAGTAACGCGGTGAACACGAATAATACCGAAATCAGGACAGACATTCTTTTTTTCATCAGATAACCCTCCTTGAATTCACATGGTTTTTGATCAAGCGTGGTTGGTCGTACGGCTTGTTCGAAGTGAAGCGGACCCCATATGCGCCCCCTTTATGTAAGTGATGTAAAAAGCAATAGTTATTCCATAAGTCGAAAAAAGTTAACATCGATATGCTATCTTTCTTGACAGAACAACCAGCTTCTATTGCGAAAGATTATATAATCCCGTCGATTATTTTTCAAGATAGCGATTTCAAATCCATTTAAATTCTTTTTTTCACAATATGAGAGAATCAGCATGAGATCTAACGTTACATCTTATTTCGAGTAATGGAATAAGTTTTTATTCAGTTCTGGAACATGTTATAGTGATTCTATCCTCATTTTTCCGATACAGAAAGTCGCACTATGCGAAGAAACGATAGAGAGGTTGAGCTTGCTTGAACAATATGAAAAAAGGTGACCATAAGCTGATTCAGGCATTAAACCGGTCCATGGTGCTGAACAAGATCCGCACAGAGGGACCCATATCCAGAATCGATCTGGCCAAAAAAAACAAGCTGAGTCCCTCCACGGTCGCCTCAGCCGTACAGGAACTCATCAAGGAAGGCTACGTTTCCGAGATTGGAACGGGCTCCTCCAGCGGAGGGAGAAAACCCATTCTGCTTAAATTCAATCCGGATAATCATTATTTGTTCGCTGTAGCGATAACGAATTCGGTTATGATGCTGGCCCGCATGAATCTGGAGGCGAAGGTGCTCCAGAAGGAAACGCATCCTCTAGCCGGGCTCCAAGGAGAAGCCGTTATCGAGCGGCTGCTGAGCCTGATGGACAATTTCATGACAGGCCAAGAAGACTTAGAGCGGTGTGTCGGGATTTCCGTTACCGTGCCGGGTATTGTGAGTGATAGTCAGGGCCTGGTGCACTATAACACGAAACTTCGCATGACCGATGTTCCGTTGAAACGGATTATTGAAGAACGCTATGGACTGCGCACCTGGGTGGAGAACGATATGAATTCCGTTGTACTGGCTGAACGCCGATTTGGCGATTACGCATTTGCGAACCTGATTTATATCTCCATTGGCGACGGGCTTGGTTCCGGTATTTTAATTAACGATCATCTCCTAAGGGGCAAGCATGGCGGTGCCGGCGAATTCGGGCATACGAGCGTAAACCGCAGCGGCATCCGCTGCGAATGCGGCAATGTAGGCTGCCTCGACAGTTACATCAGCTGGATGGCCGTGTATTCGCGAATTATTACGGCAATCGCAACGGGGAGACCGACGCTAATCCAGGAGCTCAGCGGGGGAGATTACAGTAAAATTGTTCCGTTCGTATTCAAGGAAGCTCTTCGGAGAGGGGACAAGCTGGCAAAGGATCTGAATGAGGAGGTGGCTGAGCTTCTGGGAGCAGCCATCGTCAATCTGGTCAATATGTTTAATCCCGAAGCGCTAATCCTGGGCGGGGATATGGCGCATGGAAATCCGAATTTGCTGGAAATGGTGCGCAGCTATATAGACCGGCATGCGCTGCCGATTCTGAAGGAGGACATGGTATTCGGTTTGGCCTCCCTTGGCGAGGAAGACAAGCTAATGGGTGCGGCCTCAGTCCTGCTGCAGGACTTGCTAGGTTTCTCGCTTACGGAATAATGGATTTGACAACGTTTCCACCTGCACGTTATCTTTGGTTAAATGCATATGCGGAAGGGGAGAAGTTGATTGGAGCAGTACATTCTGGCGCTTGACCAAGGAACAACAAGCTCGCGCGCGATCCTGTTCAACAAGGAAGGAGAAATCGTACACTCGGCTCATAAGGAGTTTCCGCAGTATTTTCCCAAGCCGGGCTGGGTGGAGCAGAATGCCAATGAAATATGGGGCTCCATTCTTGCGGTCATTGCGACATGCTTATCCGAAGCGGGCGTGAAGGCGGATCAGATTGCCGGAATCGGAATTACGAATCAGCGGGAGACGGCCGTGGTATGGGATCGGAATAGTGGCGAACCGATATACCACGCCATTGTCTGGCAATCCCGCCAGACGGCGGGCATCTGCGAGGAGCTGATTGCCGCCGGACATGACGGGATGGTTCGGGAGAAGACCGGACTTTTGATTGATCCTTATTTCTCGGGAACGAAGATCAAATGGATCCTCGATCATGTAGACGGTGCCCGTGAGCGGGCCGAGCGCGGAGACATTATATTCGGGACCATCGATACCTGGCTGATCTGGAAGCTGTCCGGAGGCCAGGCGCACGTGACCGATTATTCCAACGCATCGCGAACGATGCTCTACAACATTCATGAATTGAAATGGGATGAGGAGCTCCTGCAACTCCTAGATATCCCCATGGCCATGCTGCCCGAAGTCAGGCCTTCTTCCGAGGTATATTCCAATACCGTTTCCTATCATTTCTTCGGTCGCGAGGTTCCAATTGCCGGAGCAGCCGGCGATCAGCAGGCGGCGCTATTTGGGCAGACCTGCTTCTCGGAAGGCATGGTGAAGACGACCTACGGAACCGGCAGCTTTATGCTGATGAACACCGGCGACCAGCCCGTAAAATCCGAGCATGGGCTGATCACCACGATCGCCTGGGGACTGGATGGCGGTGTACAGTATGCGCTTGAGGGCAGTGTGTTCGTGGCCGGCTCGGCGATCCAGTGGCTGCGCGACGGTCTTCGGATGTTCCGCGAGGCGAAGGACAGTGAGCCCTATGCGCGTCGGGTCAACTCAACAGATGGCGTGTACGTGGTGCCAGCTTTTGTCGGACTCGGCAGTCCATACTGGAACAGCGATGTCCGAGGGGCCGTATTCGGCCTGACGCGAGGCACGTCGAAGGAGCATTTCATCCGTGCAACACTGGAGTCGCTTGCGTATCAAACTCGGGATGTCCTATCCGTGATGGAAGAAGATTCCGGCTATGGCATCACATCCCTGCGGGTGGATGGAGGGGCTGTATCCAACACGTTTCTCATGGAATTCCAAAGCGACATCCTGAATGTTCCGGTGGAACAGCCGAACATTACGGAGACAACGGCACTCGGTGCCGCTTACCTGGCGGGGCTCGCTGTCGGCTTCTGGAAGGATCAGGAGGAAATCTGCAGCAAATGGAGCATGGGGCAAAGCTTCAAGCCAACCATGGAGGAAGACGTAAGGGAGCAATTATACAGCGGCTGGAAAAAAGCCGTTTATGCGGCAATGGCTTTTCATTAGCATTTTCTATGGTATAATGATCATTAAGTGAATACATGTCTGGAGACTTGGAGAGACCACTAGGCGCGGAATACCTCATGATATGGGGTTTGTTACTGCGCGTTTCGTGGTCTCTTTTTTGCTGTCTTTTTTCATTGGAAGGGTAACGATAGATAAAAACAGGGTAAATCATACTGGGAGGGATTCATTGTGAAGCAGGTACAGTCGTTTTCAAGTTTGGAGCGCAGACATCGATTTCAAGAAATTGCAGAGGCAACCTTTGATCTGATCGTAATCGGCGGAGGCATAACCGGTGCGGGGATTGCGCTGGATGCGGTCACCCGCGGGATGTCGGTTTTGTTGGTAGAAATGCAGGATTTTGCCGCAGGAACGAGCAGCCGTTCGACCAAGCTGGTGCATGGGGGACTGCGGTACTTGAAGCAGTTTGAAGTTGGCATGGTGGCCGAAGTTGGCAAAGAACGGGCTGTTGTGTATGAGAATGGGCCGCATGTTACCACGCCGGAGTGGATGCTCCTGCCGATACACCGGGGTGGCACCTTTGGGAGGTTCAGCACCTCTATCGGGCTGATGGTGTATGATTTCCTGGCCGGCGTAAAGCGGGGAGAACGGCGTTCCATGCTGTCTGCATCCGAGACACTGAAGCGGGAGCCGCTTCTGAAGCAGGAGGGCCTTAAGGGCGGCGGTTATTATGTGGAATACCGGACGGACGATGCCAGGCTGACGCTGGAGGTCATGAAGGAGGCAGCCGCTAGAGGGGCGGTTCTGTTCAATTACGCGAAGGCCGAATCATTGAATTATGATGCAAATGGACGAATCACCGGTATCACCGTGAGGGATATGCTGGGTGGAAAGGAAAAGTCTGTATCCGGAACCAAAATCGTAAATGCGGCAGGGCCCTGGGTGGATCAGGTGCGCGAAATGGATAAGTCCAAGAAGGGGAAAATGCTTCAGCTGACCAAAGGGGTTCATCTGGTCATCGATCAATCCAAGTTTCCGCTTCGTCAAGCGGTGTACTTCGATACACCTGACGGCCGAATGGTGTTTGCTATTCCCCGCGACGGGAAGACCTACGTAGGCACCACCGACACGGTCTACAAGGCCGATCCCGTACGTCCCTTGATCACGGTGGAGGACCGGGATTATATATTGAAAGCCATTCATTACATGTTCCCTGGCGTGAAGCTAAACCCGGCAGACGTTGAATCGGGATGGGCGGGAGTCCGGCCCCTGATTCTGGAGGAAGGCAAAAGCCCGTCCGAAATTTCACGAAAGGATGAAATTTGGGAGTCCCCGTCCGGCCTGATTACCATTGCCGGAGGGAAGCTGACCGGCTATCGCAAAATGGCCGGCACCGTCGTCGACCTGGTTGCGAGACGGATCCAAGAAAGCGGCGGGAAAGCGTATGGTGCCTGCGTAACGAAGAATCTGCCGATTTCCGGCGGTCAGGTTGGCGGCTCGGCCCAATTCCCTGATTTTGTCCGCAAACAGGCGGAGATCGGCGCCGCGCAAGGAATCGACCGTAAGCTCGCCGAGCAGTGGGCGCGAACGTACGGCTCCAACGTGTCGGAATTGTTCCGCTTGGCCAAGGAGGGCTCCGAACAGGCGGAAGCAGCGGCGCTTCCGGTATCGGTGCTGGTACCTCTGATGTATGCGATTCAGCATGAGATGGCAGCGAAGCCGGCCGACTTTTTCATCCGTCGCACGGGTTCCCTGTTATTTCATATCGATTGGACGAGAAAATGGAAGCTGCCTGTGATCGATTATATGGCTACGGTACTGGGTTGGAGCGAGCAGCAGACACTCGAATACACGAAGGAACTGGATGAGGAGTTGGTCTCGGCCACACAGCCTGCAGCAAGCGATCAATCGGCCCCGGCTCCACTTTTGCAAAACTCTTCTAAAACGAAACTTACGTCTTAACCGGTATGTAATTTTAAACAAACGGGGTGAGGGGGGAGCGGATGACTCTAATGACTATCCCTCCTCAAATATAGAAGTTAAGGGCATTGGTATGATAATCTATATACGTTCACACTTGAGAGGAGAGATGACCCGATGAACCACCAAGCGTATGAAGGATCATATCACGGAGAGCGCGCGGTTTGGCTCCAGCACGGCCCTTACGAAGCGGCGATATTGCCCGAAATCGGAGGCAATCTCATCGCTTTTAGGGATAACGAAAGCGGTTACCGGTTCCTCCGCGAACCGGAAGCAGGCGAGATGGAAGCATTCAAATCCAATCCGGGCGTTCACGGCATTCCTGTTCTCTTTCCGCCTAACCGTTATGAGGACGGCCGGTTTCCATGGAATGGACAAACCTATCAGTTCCCAATCAATGAAGAAGAGACGGGCAACCACCTCCATGGCTTTTTACATACGATTCCCTGGAGTGTGGAGGAGTATGGCAGCAGCGAGGCTGAAAGCTACGTGGTAGTTTCGGTCACCATTGATGAGAATCATCCCGTGTATGCCATGCTTCCGCACCAGTTCACCTTCCGGCTTCGCTATACACTGAATCAGGATGGATTGGCCCAGCATGTGTTTATCCGTAATCTGGGTACCGGCAGCATGCCGTGCCTGCTAGCCTTCCACACGGCGATCAACGCTCCGTTTGCACCCGGGAGCACGGCTGATGACTGCGTCGTGAGAATTACCATGGGCGAGCGGTGGGAAATGAGTGAGCGGATGCTGCCGACTGGCAAGTTCCAGACTCTGACGCCAGAAGAAGAACTGCTTCGGACAAGCGGCGTAAATCCTTATTTCGATTCGATGGACAACCATTACACGGCCGTTCCGCAAAATGGCAGAAACCGCATGGAATTGACGGATACCAAGCTTGGTAAAACGTTCGTTTATGATGTCGGCAATTCGTATAAGCAGTGGATGGTATGGAACAACAAGGCATCCCGGAAGTTCTTCTGTCCCGAACCACAGATCAACCTGGTGAATGCACCGAACGTGGACTTGCCGGCTGACGATCTCGGCTTGTTCGGTTTGGCTCCGGGCGAAATTTGGGAAGCAACCTCCAGGCTGTATCTTAAGGATTAAGGATTAGTCTAGGCTTTTCCCTGAAAAAAAGCGTATGGATTGCCGCACCCGAATACACAGGGCGTTTACAATCCATACGCTTTATATTTATAGGACTCCTTCTTCAACTGCCAGCCGAAGAAAAAGGTGTTTGTTCTTGTTTACGGCGGCGACTGCGTTTCAAGCGATCCGGAATGACAAAAAAGGCGGCATACATAAGGATAAACAGCGCGAGTGCGATGAGCTCCTCAACGAGGATGTATACGGGATGCGGTCCCAGCAGGTCTAGCAGCGAAGCCGTGTCCGGCTTGTGCATCAGGAACATATAATTCGAGCCGACAGCGAGGTTGACCAGACCAACAAAGACTGCGGATACGTTCAGGAAGACCATCGTCCAGGCAATGGATTTCCAGGTTGGACGGTATCCTCGAACCCATGTCATGTACAACGCCGTCAATATGATCGCGATATGGACAACGAAGAAATGAAAGAACCGGAAGTGGGGAAAAGGGTAACCCAGATTGGGGGTTAATATAGCTTGCAAGGCCCCTCCAATTCCGGCAAAGTAAACTAACGGATATAGACGGCGTTCATCCGTAAGCAGGATGGCGATGGAGAGAAACAGGGTCAAGCTGCACAATTCCAATGGAAGCGAAGTGGCAGGGTCCCATATTCCCGTTGACGCATACCAGATATGAAGGGAGGCTTCGGGTAACGAAAGTGCAGCAAGCAGCCCCCATCTCACGGTCTTTTGCAAAGAAGGCTTGGAGGCGATTGTAGTCCTGAACAGGTACAACAGCGAGCTAAGGGCGATAAATACCATAATGGCTATCCAATATTCAATGGAGAAAGCAGTAAAAACTTTCGGATATTTCGGATCAAAATAGGGATTGATGCGCAATCATCCTCTCTATGTTCATAAGCCTTTAATTTGATATTACCATAATATGGGGCAAGTTAGGGGTAGGATCATACCATTGCATCCCTATCGATCATCAGGTACAACCAGACCAGAATACATACATTTAAGTAGGTAAGCAAGGTGAAAATCATACCGTTATAGGTTATGACGATGGAAGAGAGGTGTATTCATTGTGAGTAAACGACAGGGAACCAAACGTTATGCATTTCTCCTGCTTAGCTTAGTGCTGATCTTCAGCTTAAGCGGGCTTGTTCATCCCGGAGAGGTCGAAGCAGCCAGCTCGAAGTACAAAAAGTTTTTCGATATCAGCAAAAAGGGCGCTCCTATTCCTGGTTACTCCGGGACCAAGGAGTGGATTCCGCAAGGACTGGCTCTCGTTCCGAGCAAGAACTGGATTATTATCTCGCATTATTGGGGCAATAAGGACAACAATCAAGCCAGCAGCATCTCGATTACAAGCAGCAAAACCAGCAAACGTATCAAAACACTCTATTTGTATGAGAGCGGCAGCAAAAAGCATACCGGGCATGTCGGAGGGCTTGCGGTTAGCAAAAATCATCTGTGGGTAGCGTCCGGCAAAAATGTGTACAAAATTCCGCTGAGTACAATTAGCAGCAAGAAAGATTACAGCAATATTGTCATGACTCCATATGCGCTCGGCCATAAAGCATCCTATGCCACGTATTCAGACGGCATTCTATGGATTGGCGAATATATGGATGGTGAGGATCAAGGAGGCAAACAGTGTGCGCCGGGACCTAAGGGCAAACTGCGAGGTTATCCATTGACCTCCAGCGACGGTTTCCCGTCGAATCGGAAGGCGACCTATATATGGAGTACACCTGACCGTATACAAGGGGCGGTCGTGACGAAATCACGCGTTGTGTACAGCCAATCCTGCGGCCGCAACAATGCAAGCAAATTGCTCATATATACTCGTGGAGCAAAGGGAAAGGCTGCGGCTACGCCGCTGACGATGCCTCCGATGTCCGAGAATATTGCGATGAGGGGTAATGATCTGTACGTTCTGTTTGAATCCGGTGCACGGAAGTACAGAAACGGTGCAATGCCGCTGAAGCATCTGTACATCGTCAATGCTAAAAAACTGAAGCTTTAACCCTGTAAACCAAAAGATCCCGCTTCCGGTTAACGGATACGGGATCTTCTGTGTTTGACGCCTGATACTGAAGAGAGCGCTGCTCTCAAACAGGCTGTTTTACTTCAGCGACAAGGCGCTTGAGTGACTCTTGCTTCCATCTCGGAATCCGAAGATGTTTGGCAGAAGGTGCCTTCTCCCCAAAGTAAACGATGCCTTGTTCTACCGTCGTGATTTTGTCTACGTTAACGTAGCAGTTTCCGCCGACATGATAGAACTGTTTACCGGAGAGCAGGGATGCGATTTTTTCGGCAGTCATTCTCTTTTTAATGTTATAGTTTCTGCCGTGAAAGCTGACCAAACCGTGCGATCCGGTTTTAAAGAACAGAATGTCTGTCTCCACCACGAAGTCCTCATACATGTTGCGGGATTCCGATACGTGCTTCATCATTCTGCTTCCCCCTTTTCCAAGATCAACATTTGATAACGCTTACATTCTAACATGTTTTCCCTGGGGTTTAAAGAACTTTTTATTTCGAATTAAAAAAAGCCCATACCTCAAGGGTAGGGGCTTGGACTAATATTTATGGTGCAGCAGGTGCTTCCGGTGTTTCCTTTGCAGGATCTGCTGGCGTTTTAGCCGGAGTTTCTTCCAGCGTATTGGTGATGGTTGCTTTATCCTTCAGTTCTTGAATATAAGCCGTGGATTCGGAATAAACCTTCTGGTTCTCAAGCTGACTGCGAATTTCTTCCTTCTTATCTTCCAGGGTAGGGTTCGTGGCTGCTTTACGATCGGTAACCTTGATGATGTGGTAACCGAAGGAGCTCTTCACAGGCTCGCTGATCTCTCCCTTCTTCAATTTGAACGCTGCTTCTTCAAATGCAGGGTCCATCTGGCCGCGTCCGAAGAAGTCCAGGTCGCCGCCGGTTTCCTTCGTAGCATCTTGGTTCTTCTCTTTGGCAATCGCTGCAAAGTCGGCGCCTTCCTTCAGCTGCTTCTCGATGGCTTCGGCTTCTTCCTTGGTCTCGACCAGGATGTGGGATGCGCGAACTTGCTCAGGCGTAGCGAAGCTTTCTTTGTTTTGGTCGTAAATTTCTTTAATTTCTTCATCGGTGACTTTGATTTTGTCGGCCATCAGTTTTTTGAGCTCGACCTGGGTTTTGGTTTGCTCTTTCAGGTCATCGAGCGTCATGCCGCTTTGCTGAAGGGCACTATTGAATTGATCCTCGGACGGGAAACTTCCCTTCAAGGTATCCACTTCTTTATTGACGTCAGCATCGGTCACCGTAATGGATTTCTTCTTCAACTCCTGCTGAATCAATTCCTCTGTGATCATGGAATTGAGTGTTTGTTTGCCGCCTGCGCTGACAAGCTCGTTGTATAGATTATCCTTGGTAATGTTAACGTCATTGACTTTAGCTATAGCTTCATTGCCGGATCCCTTGGCAAACGGAGGGACAATCAGGACGACGATTAACGCTGCCGCCAATACCAGCGAAGCGATCATCCAACCTTTGCTTCCGTTGCCGCCGCCACCTGCAGGGGACTGTTCATCGTTAAGCGGTTGATCCCCTGTTGGATGCATGAGTGCAGGCTGTTCGTTCTCATCCTTGTGAAGCTCGATCGACTCAGGATAGGTTGAATCTATTCTTTCTTCTTCATTAGACAAGCTGCCCGGATCTTGTTGGTTATTCTCTTTCTCTTGGGCTTGTCCTAGTTCATCCTCGGGTTGCCCCGGATGGTTTGGCTGCAAATCGTTATCTTTCATTTAATGATTGACTCCCTTCGACTGCATGTAATAATGAGTTGGTTCATTCTTTAATCACTTTACCAGATAAGCCAAGGGTTTACCTTAAGAAAAAATAAAAATTGAAAAGATAATCGAAAAAGTTGGAGCTGGGCCTACAGGATCAGCATTCCCGCTATACCGCATATAATTCCAAGCAGGACCACGGCAGCAACAACAAACCACATGACGTTCCTCGGGAATGAGCGTCTCACCATGAGAAGAGATGGAAGACTGATGGCCGGCAGGGTCAGAAGCAGCGCTGCGGCCGGGCCCGCTCCGAGGCCCGCGGCCATAAAGGCCTGAATGATCGGGATTTCCGCTGCGGTTGGAATGACAAACAGCATTCCCATCACGGAGAAGAAAATGACGGCCAGCAGCGTGTTTCCAGCAGCAGCTCCCAAATGAGGGAACATCCACACTTGCAGGGCGCCAAGGAGAAGCACAGCGATAAAATAAGCCGGTACCACCCGAATAATCATATGACCGATGCTGGCGAACCAGCGTTTCCACAGCGGACGTTCATCTAGTTGTTCAGTGCTCTCTGGCGCGTCAATCTCTACTGGATTCGCCTCTTTGGCAAAGCGGTTAGCCAGATAACTGACGCCAAAGGTCAGAATGATGCCGAAGATCAAACGCAGCGCGGTGAATTTCCATGACAAAACAAACGTCATAAACACGAGTGTCGCCGGATTGATGGTCGGGTTACCGATCCAGAACGCGAGGGCGGAGCCTACAGACACCTTTTTCTTACGCAGACCGATCGCGATCGGTGCTGCGCAGCAGGAACACATCATGCCCGGAATGGAGGCGATTCCTCCAATCGCCGTGCTGCCGAAGGTGGTTTTGCCAAGTACGCGGAGCAGCCACTGGGAGGGCAGCAGCGACTGGATCAAGGTCCCGAGCAGGATACCGAGCACCGCCGCTTTCCAAACTGCTTTAAAATACGTGACCGCATATTCCCAGGCTGCTTGCCAAGAAGGCGCGGCATTGCCCGGGTCCAGGCCTAATATGGAAGAGCCAATGCTGTGCTCCATAATAGCTTTGAGCGCTTTATCGTAATAAGGCCACCATTTTACGTAGGTTAGCCCTGTTGCTGCAATGATGATGAAGATGGTGATGAACCAGATGGTTCTTCTGCGATCCGAATGATCAAAGGCCATTCTGCCGTCGCTTGAGTGATTCATGATCTATATTCCCCCGATGCGTTGTGAAATGATTTACATATCCAATCAATTAGTATATCACATTGTGGACAGAACGAAGAAAGATATTCCCGGTAATTGCAAGAAATAGGAAGACCATTAGACTTGGAGCAGCCGATTTCTTATAATATAGATATTGTGTGTGATCACAAGTGTTAGTAAACGGACAAATATCAGAGTATCCCCGGGGTAGATGAGACGTTTTTTATGCATCCACGCCGGGGTTGTTGCATGTGTTTTGTTAAAATTAACTCTTAAGACGAAGGGAAGACCCGTTATGAGTCAATCGGAGAAAATAAAATTAACCTCGTATTCCTCTAAAGGAGGATGCGGATGCAAGATCGGACCTGCGGACCTGGCACAGGTCATTCGCAAGCTCCCGCAAGCCGAGCCGAATCCCAATTTATTGGTTGGTTTGGATACAAGTGATGATGCTGGCGTATACCGCCTCACGGATGAGTTGGCTATGGTTCAGACCGTCGATTTCTTTACGCCGATTGTGGATGATCCCTATGATTTTGGACAAGTGGCTGCAGCGAATGCCATCAGCGATATTTATGCCATGGGAGGCAAGCCGTTGACTGCCTTGAATATCGTGGCATTTCCGATCTCAACGCTGGACAAGCAGGTATTGACGGATATTTTGAGAGGTGCGGGGGATAAATTGAAGGAAGCGGGGGTAACCCTGGTTGGCGGGCACTCCATCGATGATAAAGAACCAAAATTCGGCCTTGCCGTTACAGGTACTGTCCATCCGGACAGAGTAAGGACCAATGCCGGTGCTAAGCCAGGCGATGCATTGATTTTGACCAAGCCAATCGGCGTGGGTATCCTGACGAGTTCCATCAAGAAAGATTTGTTAAGCGATGAGGAGATTCGCCGAGTTACCGCCGTGATGGCGGCATTGAACAAAACGGCAGCCGAGCTCATGGAACCTTATGAGGTGCATGCGTGCACGGATGTGACTGGTTTCGGTCTCCTTGGCCATGCGCTTGAAATGGCGAAAGGAAGCGGCACGGGGATCCGAATTTCTAAACCTTCCGTTCCCATTCTGGAGCGGGTTCGAGAGATGGCCGATGGTGGTGTTATTCCAGGCGGTACAAAAAACAACTATGATCACGTGAAGGACGACGTGGATTTCCCGGACAGCATGGACCAGATTGATAAGTGGATATTGTGCGATGCCGTTACTTCAGGAGGACTCCTCATTGCGGTTGATGGCTCGCAGGCCGATCAGCTTCTGTCAGAGCTTCGCCATGCGGGTCTGGAAGCAGGAAGAATCGGTGAGGTCGTGGATAACCATCCGAATCGCATTGTCGTTGAGTTATAAAGGGAATCGGGTTTTGTATCAATAAAGGAGCGAACAGACATGTTTCAAGACATCACCGTAAAAGAATTAATGGAACTGCAAAGCAAGAAGAAGATTACTTTGATTGATGTCCGTTCCCCTTCGGAGTACAGGGATTCCACCATTCCGGGAAGTCTGAACATTCCGGTCTTCAATGATGAAGAACGGGCGGAGATCGGGACGATTTATAAACAGGTGAGCGTGGATGCGGCTAAAGAGCGTGGACTTGCCATTATGTCGGCTAAGCTCCCGAGCTTTGTGAAGCAATTCAAGGAGATCGAAGGGGATAAGGCGGTCTATTGCTGGCGGGGCGGCATGCGCAGTCGGACCGCCGCAACCGTTCTCTCTTTAATGGATATCCATGTCAACCGAATTACGGGCGGGATTAAGGCTTACCGGAAGTATGTGCTGGATACGCTGGAGCATAAGAGTCTGGACGCAGAAGCATTTGTCCTTCATGGATTGACAGGCACAGGCAAGACCGCAGTGCTTAAACAGCTTCAGCAGGAAGGCTACCCGGTCGTGGATCTGGAAGGGCTGGCAGGACATCGCGGCTCGATCTTTGGACATATCGGTCTCCAGGCGAATAATCAGAAGACGTTTGATTCGGGATTGGTTGAGCGGCTGAAGCAACTGGAATCTGCGCCGTATTTGTTATTTGAGGCGGAGAGCAAACGGATCGGCAAAATTGCCGTTCCCGATTTCCTGATGAAGAAGAAGGAGTCGGGGGTAGCCATCGTGTTGGAACTGCCGATGGCGGAACGTGTTCGCCAGATCCTGGAGGATTACAACCCTGCCGCTTTTAAAGAGCAATATTTGGCGGCCTTTCAATTAATCAAAAACAGGATCCACACACCTATCGCCGCGGAAATCGGCAAGTCGTTGGAAGAGGGTCGATTTGCTCAGGGAATACAGCTGCTGCTCGAGCATTATTATGATCCCAAGTATAATCACTCTTTCAGTCAATATGAGGGAAGCACGCCTATCGTTGTCGCGGTGGACCGGGTGGAAGAAGCTGTGGATGCGGTAAAAGATATATTGCGGAATCAAATGCTGCAGAAGACAGGCGCGTAAGATAACAAAACAAAAGCTAATTTGACGAAGCAATTCACGATCTATGCGCTGCGTTGGCATGGACTGCCTTTATTGTGAGCTGGTTATATTATTCAACCAGAACTGAAAGATCGCCCCTGAAGTATGAGCGGATACAACCGTACCGCTTATACTAAGGGGCGATTTTTTTGGCAAAGGCATTCTCTTTAAATGGAGGATAAAGCTTCGGATATAGGAGTATCTCCTGAAATCAGATCGAAGGAACGACGGAAGGTATTTTCTTCATCCAAAGATAACAGAATCGTTCGTGCTACATCCTCGCGCGGAATTGATCCGCCCTGGATATCCTCCGCAGCGGTAATACGACCGGTACCGGGTCTATTTGTAAGTCCTCCTGGACGAATGATGGTGTACGTGAGGCTGCTCTGACGAAGCATGCGATCCGCGTAATGCTTGGCGGCATAATACGGTTTGATCTCCTCATTCCAAAATTCCCGATGATGGGCCCCAATCGCACTTACCATTACAAAACGCGAAACAGATGCCTGCTCGGCGGCTTCGATCATTTTTGCGGCTCCGTCCAGATCGATTAACAGGGTTTTGTCGTATCCGGTAGCTCCGCCTGAGCCGGCAGCGAATACCACCGCCTGGCAATTCTTCGCCGCATCAGCAAGCTCCTCGACCGATCCTTCCAGGTTCGCAAGAACACACTCTATTCCGGCAGCTTGATATGGGGCGGCCTGTTCCTCTTTTCGTACCATTGCTCTCACGGTATATCTTTCATGGTCTTGCAACAGATGTGTAAGCTGTTTGCCGATTTGGCCGTTGGCACCGACAACGAGAATCTTCATGTGGACATGCTCCTTTACGGTAAAAATTTCCTTGAAAGAGTAATCATTGCGATTTTGACATAGACTACGGAATATTTCATGTATATCCCAAATGTACTTTCCTTTATCTCGGGAAAATGATATTATCTTGTTTTCACCAATTGACACGGGTTCGAAACAAAGGCAAAGGAGAAAAGAGAGTTGAGCGGACAGAAGCTACACCCGACTTCAGGAAGACAACGCTGGATTTTTCTCATATCGATGATCAGCCTCATAGGATTTGTCACGCTGGCAGCTTTGGTAAAGCGGCAAGGCCTGGAAACGTTTGACATGGCGATCATAACAACGGTACAAGCCTGGGAGCAGCCGCTTATCACGGATATCGCCATCGGGCTGTCGTTTATAGGTTCTATCGGACCGGTGATTATGTTATGTCTGATTGTAATCGCCGTGCTATATTGGGTACTGGGGCACCGCGTGGAGATCCTTCTCCTTATTGTGGTCGTCTTCGGTTCATCTATTCTGAATGTATTATTAAAATGGGTCTTTCAACGGGCAAGGCCTGACATCCACCGCTTAATTGAAATTACGGGATATAGTTATCCCAGCGGACATTCCATGGCTGCCTTCTCGTTCTATAGCGTGTTGGCTTACTTGCTGTGGAGACATATCGACAGCAGGGCGGGGAGAGGGACTTTAATATCCATCTCCGTCGTCATGATTCTGGGCATCGGACTAAGCAGAGTCTATCTTGGGGTCCATTATCCAAGCGATATTCTTGGCGGATATTTGGCTGCTTGCGCTTGGCTTGGATTTCTGGTCCGATCTTACGAGAAGAGGATGGGGAAGCGGGCCAACCCGGAAGATAGGATTGGATCAGAAACTGCATAACATTGGAAGCGCAAGGGTAATTCATGTAATAGCGGTTCAAACGGAGGAGTATGTATCATGGTGTGTATCCATAGATGTGAAATTGGGTTCGGTAAGGAGGGCTGTCTGTGGCGTTTGGAGCAAGAATGTTCAAAACCGGCTTAGCCGTGACGCTGGCTCTTTATTTAGCCATGCTCTTTGACTTTAAATCCCCTGTTGTTGCCGCCATAGCCGCGATTTTTGCAATGCAGCCATCCATATACAGGTCGTGGAGATATTTCCTGGACCAGCTGCAGACCAGTACGCTCGGTGCGATTCTGGCGATGCTCGGAGGATACTTTTTATCGAATCAGCCTATTTCCGTCGGTTTGGTGTGTGTTTTAGTGATTATGATTTGTATGAAGCTGAATATGGGTGAGACCATCGGACTTACGCTCGTCACGGTAATATCTGTGATGGAAGCTTCAGGTCAATGGGATTTTGCACTCAATCGCTTTATTCTGACGATTATTGGTATCATATCTGCATTTCTTATCAATATTCTTGTGTTTCCCCCGAAACCCAAGGAACAGTACATCACGCGGATTCATATTGTATTTGGCAAAATGTCACTTCTGCTGCGCACGGCCATCTCTCATGAAATGAAGGATTCGGTGTATCGTGCGGAGAAGAAGGAGCTGGAATCGGCGATCAAATCGTTGTCCGACAAATACAATTTGTTTGAGGAAGAGCAGAGGAAGCTAAAGCGGGCCAAGTACAGTCAAGCAAGACAGCTAGTGGTGTATAAGCAATTGCTCCAATCCCTTCGTAAGGGGTATGAAGTGCTGGATGCGGTGGAGAACCACTATTTTCAGGCGGAACGATCCGAAGAAATCGACGAGAAGTTTGATCATAATCTAGAGCGGTTAATGAAGTACCATGAGCATATCTTGTGGAAATTCGAAGATAAACTGAAACCGAATGAGGACGAAGCTGAGACCATGGCGGAGAACAATGAAGCGTTTATGGAGCAGGTGATGTGCGGGCCAGGCGCCAATGCCGGGGGGCTTCGGCTGTCAGTAGTGGCTGCCTCCATGTATGATTACGGATATCAGCTTGACCGGCTGAACCGTGTAGCGGATCATATCAGCCGCGTTGCGGATGATAAAGAGCAGGATGAAGCCTTGTTCTCGTGGCTGCGTAAATAAGTGACGTTCACCATGAGGGTGCCGATCAAGATGCCATATTTGATCGGCTGTTTTCATGCACCAGGATTTATGATGATTTCTCTTGGCAGTGAGCTTTGGGAATGGTATTGTATATAAACGCAAAAAAAACCGCCCGGTGGGTCGGTTCTGAAATTCGATGTTGAATTATACGGGGCTCATTGTTATAATTAGCAATGATTTGTCATTAAAATCAGGATTCGTGGTTAGAATATCACAATTGTATTATAACACAGGCAACTTGCGCTGTCAACCAGTATATTAGGGGGATGAACAAATGGCTATCAGCGAACAGGATTGGAAAGAAGAACAGGCACGGGTAACGGAAGTGACAACGAAAATCGGTAATAAAATATCTCAGCTGGAAGCGAGCGTTGGAGATATCCGTGAAGTCGTTATTGATATGCGGAAAGACTTTTGGGACGAAGTAACGGTCAACTTCAGCAACCCGGACGATTTGGGTGAAACGTCCACCAACCTGAGACAGCAGTCGCAGGTGCTCGCGGAACGTGAGCATGCTCATCTGCAATCCAGCAAGCTGCTTAAAAAGTATAGAAAACTTGTGGAATCCCCTTACTTTGGACGCATTGATTTTCAAGAGGATGGAACCACGGAGACGGAAACCATTTATTTGGGGACAGGGTCTTTTTTGGATGAACATATGGAGACGTTTCTGGTTTACGACTGGCGGGCTCCGATATCAAGCTTGTATTATGACGGGGCACCCGGTCCGACCCAATATGAAACGCCTTCGGGTACGGTCAAAGGCGAAATGCTGCTTAAGCGCCAATTCGTCATCCATGACGGCGAGATCAAGGTATTGTTTGATACCGGTGTAACGATCGGGGACGAGCTGCTCCAGCAGGTGCTCAGCCATAGCGCGGATGATCGGATGAAGAGCATCGTAGCTACAATTCAAAAGGAACAGAATGCCGTCATCCGAAACGACAAAACCCGCATGCTGATCGTTCAGGGGGCTGCTGGCAGCGGCAAAACCTCAGCGGCACTGCAGCGAGTGGCCTATCTGTTGTATAAGTACCGGGAGACGCTTCGGGCCGATCAGATGATTCTGTTCTCACCGAACCCGCTGTTCAACAGTTATGTATCCACGGTGCTTCCGGAGCTTGGCGAGGACAATATGCAGCAGACGACCTTTCAGTCCTATCTGGAGCATCGGCTCGGCAAAGAGTTTGAGCTAGAAGACGTGTTCACGCAGACGGAAACCCTGCTGAATGCGGACGATTCGCCGCGTTACCGGGCACGGCTTCAGAGTATATCCTATAAATCCTCGGGTGCTTATCTGGACACCATCAGACGATACAAGGAGCTGCTGGAACAGGACGGGATGCTCTTTAAGCCGGTCGTATTCCAAGGTAAGGTTATCGTTAGCTCCGACGAAATGTCCGCGCAGTTCTATGGTTATGATGCGGCGGTTAAGCTTGCTGGCCGTATCGACCTCATGAAAGAGTGGATGCTGAAACGCCTGTCGGAGTTTGCTCAGAGCGAAAAAGACGCCCCGTGGGTGGAGGAGCAAATCCAGCTGCTGGATACGGAGGATTACCAACGGGCCTTTCAAACGATGAGACGTAAGCAAAACCGGAAGGCAGACACGTTTGACGATTTCGATAAGGAAAGGGACGTCCTTGCCAAAATGGTCATCAGCAATCGGCTCAAGCCGGTCAGACGCTGGATCAAGCGGTTCCGTTATGTGGATGTGAAGGGCATGTATCGAAAACTATATACGGATGAATCGTTATTTCGCCGGGCGGCCGGAAATTTGGAGATGCTCCCGGATTATTGGGAAGAAATCTGCAATCTTACCGTTGCGTCACTGGACAACAAATCGCTGTTGTATGAGGATGCGACACCGTTCCTCTATCTGAAGGAGCTGCTTCAAGGTTTCCGCACGAACACGTCGATTCGACACGTCATTGTTGATGAAGTACAGGACTATTCCGGATTCCAGCTGGAATTCCTGAAGCGATTGTTCCCACGAGCGAAAATGACGGTGCTGGGAGACCTTAATCAAGCGATTTATGCACATGGAGAGGCACTCGGCAATCTCGAAAATCTGGTAAGTCTTTACGGCAAGGAGGATACGGAGGTTATCAATCTGACGCAAAGCTACCGGTCCACGTATGAAATCGTTGATTTCACGCGGCAGATGATACCGGGCGGGGAGCGGATCGTTCCATTTAATCGAAGCGGCGAAGCTCCGCGTGTGGTTGCGGTGAACGATGAAAAACACCTGCATGCAGCGATTGTCTCTGATATCCGTGAACTTCATGAACAGGGATTCCAGTACGTCGCGGTGATCTGCCGGACAGAAGAGGAGAGTAGACGCGTACACGAGCAGTTGTCAGCAGATATACAAACACGATTAATTGCCAAAACCACTCCGGCTTTTGAGAAAGGAACGCTTGTCGTTCCTGCCTATTTGGCCAAGGGCGTGGAATTCGACGCGGTGATCATTTATAACGGCTCTGAGGATGTGTACCATCGCGAAAGCGACCGCAAGCTGTTCTACACCGCATGTACGCGTGCCATGCACAAACTTCATGTGTATCATATCGGGAAAAAAAGCCACTTTATACCGGATCAAGATTAAATGAGTAAAGGTCTGTCTGAGCAAAGACTCAGGCAGGCCTTTTTTTCTTAATTGATATATGAAAACCAAACCATGTTTCAGAGCAAAGGAAAAAAACGGAAATCAATAAAGGGAGAGCTAGGGAATATACGTTATACCATAAGGAGGGAGTTATCCAATATTTATCATGATTTGACCGGTGATTAATAATTTTTTTCAATAATTTTCGGAATAAGTGCTTTCTCGACCGCCGAGTCTATTCATTTTGGACACAAATTTGACGAAAAAAGGATTGGGGGTATATTACTTATATCAAAGGTCGGGTGCTTGCGGATGAAGATAAAAACAAAATTAATTCTTTCGTCTACGATTCTTGCAACGGTTACGGTGGTTATCGTAATCATCGCGTTCATCACTTCGAACATGACGGAGAAGAGGTTCAGCGAAATTATTGAAGTGGATCAGAAGGTCATTTATAACCTGACGCAATTGGAGACCCTATTGACTGGTGTCTCTAATGATGAGCGGGGCTACCTATTGACCGGAGATTCGACCTTTGCAGATTCATTGAAAGCGAAACAGGAGTCCGTTGCCAAACTCATGGCTGAAACCAAAGGCTTGATGACGGCTGAGGAAGACCAAAAGGTATTTAACGAGATCGAAACAGGGTATGTCATATACACCGAGGCCGTGACTGAGGTGTTAAACAAATTAGGGTATGACACCGGTTTTTACAAGGCTGTGCCGTTCCGGGTATATGAGGCTGCGTTTAGCAAGGAGCGGGAAGTGCGTAATTCCTTCAGTACGCTTATCGCCCAATTTACGGTGCATAAAAATGAAGCCTTGGCTAAGCAGGCTGACCAGATTGCGGACAGCAGCAGATTTCAGAACATGGTGATCATGTTGATCGGTATAGCAGGTATCGCTTATTTTGCGATACAGGGATATCTTCTTATTCGCTCGATTCGTCCTTTGAATCAGATGAGCGAACAACTTTTAAAGATTGCCGAGGGCGGTGGTGATCTGGTTACCCGATTACAGATTACTACGAAAGATGAGATCAGGGCGGTAGCCGACGCCTACAATAAACTGGTTGATGGATTCAGGGTGCTTGTTGTACAGGTGCAGGATACGGCTGGCAAAGTTGGTGTCGCAGCTTCGACGCTGCACTCCACGACCGAGGAAATCCGTCAAGCTTCTCAGCAAACCTCTGGGATTATGGAAGAGCTGGCGGCGGGGGTAGAAAACCAGCTTCAGGATACGGAGGAAACGACAGCTACGGTAACGGACATGGCGGAAGGCATGAAACATATCGCGCATGCCGCCCAAGGCGTCTCCGGATTGGCAGCAACGACGAACCAACTTGCGGCTGAAGGGGAACAGGCACTTATACATACGCTGGCTCAGATGGAAGGCATACGCACCAGCGTGGATCAATCTGCGCAATCGGTGCGGGCGCTCGGCGAAAAGGCCTCCAACATTGGAGCGATGGGACAGATCATAATCGAAATTGCAGAGCAGACATCACTGCTTGCCTTGAATGCCTCCATTGAGGCCGCTCGGGCAGGTGAGCATGGCAGAGGTTTTGCGGTTGTAGCGGCTGAGGTCCGAAAATTGGCTGATCAGGCCTCAAACTCTTCCGTCGAAATCAGACAATTCGTCCATGAGCTTCAGCAGGATATTGTTGATTTGGCCGGCGTCATGGAGCAGGGCACCCGCGAAGTGACCGAGGGCATGAACGTGGCACAAGGAGCCGAGAGAGCCTTTAAGGATATTGAGCAATCCGTCGGCGAATTGAACGAACAAATTCAGAGTGTCACTGTTGCAACTAAACAGATGGACTCCGGAGCAGGAGAGCTTGTTCATGCAATCCGCAGAATTCAGGAGGTCACGGAGACAACGGCAGGTGGAACCCAAAGCGTCAGTGCAGCCACGGAAGAGCAGCTGGCCTCTATGGAGGAAATTACAAATTCCGTTGAGGATTTGAATGTAATGTCCAGCAAGCTGCGGCAGTTGATGTCCGGCTTTAAAGTATAAATAAGGAAAAATTGCATATGGGAAAAAACGGCCACCTTGCAATCATGCATATTCCGGGTAAAAGAACCTACAATATGGATGACAGATAACGCAAAGGTGGTCTTTCTCTCATGGAAAACAAAAAATGGGATCTGGTTGCCCTTGCATCCATACCACTTATCATGACGTTGGGAAATTCCATGCTGATTCCCATTTTGCCGCAGATTTCAAAAGCTCTGGGGATCAGTTCCTTCAAAGTCAGTATGCTTATAACGGTATATGCTGTTGTAGCCATCTTGCTGATTCCGATTGCCGGTTATTTATCGGATCGTTATGGACGAAAGAAAATCATCATCCCAAGCTTAATTATTGCGGCGTTAGGCGGAGCAGTCTCGGCTGTAGCAGCTTGGATGCTGAGTGGGACAGCGGCATATTTCGTTATTTTGGCGGGTCGGTTTCTGCAGGGAATTGGTGCTGCCGGGGCATTCCCCATTGTCATTCCGCTTGTCGGTGACATGTTTAAAGAGGAAGAAGAGGTTAGTAAGAGTTTGGGTATTATCGAAACCTCCAATACGTTTGGCAAGGTAGTCAGTCCAATACTGGGTGCCCTGCTCGGAAGTTTTATCTGGTTCTTGCCCTTTATAGCTATTCCGGTTCTGTGCCTGATCTCATTCGTGCTTGTCATTTTTCTTGTGAAGACGCCAAAGTCAAACCATAACGATAAACAATCCATTCGTGAGTTTTTGAAAACAACCAAGCAGGTTTTGCACGAGAAGGGAAGATGGCTGTATGCGATATTTGCCATCGGCGGCATCGCGATGTTTGGCGTGTTCGGCGTTCTTTTCTATTTGTCGGAAACGCTCGAAAGCACTTACCATTTACACGGTGTGGTGAAAGGGCTGGTGCTTGCGATTCCGCTAGCTTTGTTATGTCTTTCATCTTATTTAGCCGGTAAATTTACGGGCAAAAATAAAGCGGCTAAGAAGTGGACCGGTTTCGCGGGCATGGCCATTTTGACGGCTTCCTTGATCGTAACCGGATTTAGTGCACAGATCTATTTTGTAGTCGGCATGATGACGCTTGGTGGCATCGGGATCGGGATGGTATTGCCATGCATGGACACGCTGCTGACGGAAGGTGTTGAGAAGGAGCAGCGCGGTACCATTACCTCCCTATATAGCAGTATGCGTTTTATCGGCGTGTCGCTCGGTCCGCCAGTTGTCTCACTGCTGCTCGGGGCGAATCATTGGGTGCTGTTCGGCACGTTGGCAGCCGTCGCGGCTGTAGGTGGCCTGCTTACATTATTCGCCGTGAAGCCGGAGGCGAAGGAAGACGATACCGGAGGGAATTCATACCGAGTGGATTTCAAGAAACCGCAGGGCTTGAAAAAGAAAGGTCTTGTCCATAAATAATAGACAAGACCTTTCTCTCATCTTCGGGTACGGATCGGGAGCATAGGGAACGAAGGTCCGCTCGTATAATTGAGTAAACGGGCTCTGCATGATCCATCCGGGTCCGATCCGGTAGGTCAGAGCTTGATGCGTGCAAAATGTTCGAATGAAATCAAAGAGATGCCAAAAAATTGGATTCGCTTTCGAACCCCCGTTATCCTGCAACGGTGGGTTCGGTATCCTCAAGCTTTGATGTAGCTTTAGTGCGCGATTTGCCGGTTGCCTGCATGACGATATAAATCAGGATCAACAGCACTAGCGCAATGGCTGAATATCGGTACATGATCATGTACGAAGTGGATTTGGCGATGGAGCCGAGCGCGATAGAGCCGATAGCGACACCGAAATCCAGGGAGTTGAAGAACATGCCGTTGGCCATGCCGCGCTGGAGCGGATGAACCTCCTGGATCATCCAGGTCTGGATGGACGGCTGCATCGCACCGAAGCCAAGGCCATAACATAATGCCGATAACAGCATAGTTCCCGTCGATGAGGCGAAGGTCAGCAACAGCAAACCGGTGACCATCAGAACAGCAGCAGGTATAACCAGCGCCTTGTGCCCATACCGGTCATAGATTCTGCCGGAGAACGGCCGTACCAGTATAATGGCAATGGCATTGAACAAGAAGAAATACTGGGGATTCCGGAGGTGAGCCTCGGTGCCGAACAACGCCATGAAGCTCAGCAGTCCGCCATACGTAATGGACATCAAAAAGTTAAGGATGCTGGGTAGAATCAGCTTCTTATTGAATGAACCCTTTGGTTGTTCCTCAACTTGAGGTTGAACGGCTGCGGGGCGCTCCGTATTCCGTTTTGCCGATTTTAACGTCAGAACGTAGGCGAGTGGGAAGATAAGTACATTGATGATGACGGTGATGACCACAAGCGGTGTGAAACCCCCGTCTTGCAGGAGCGTCAAGCCGATCATCGGGCCGATCGACATGGCGAGTGTAGTGGATAATCCGAAATACCCCATGCCCTCGCCCAGTCGTTTGATAGGAATGACGTCTGAAGCCATCGTAGGAAACGAGGTGCTTGTCATGCCAAAGCCGATGCCAAACAAAACGCGCATCAGCAGCAGAAAGGCGATGCCGGATGCCCAGTAATAGCCGAGCGTGGCTATCAGCGATATCAACAGCCCGACGTACAGAAGCAGGCGCAGTTTTCCTTTTTCCAGCGCTTTGCTTGACACGAAGCGGGAAGCGATCGCACTGAAGGCGAACAGGCTGGTTATCAGGCTGACCTGAAGCGGGCTTGCCATAAACGCCTCTTTGGCGTATGCGGGCAGCGTGGTCAGCATCATCTGCAGGGTCAGGAACAGAAACAGGTTGCTGACCATCAAGGTGATGAATTCTTTGGTCCATAATCGTTGTTTCGAATTTATTTCATTCATGTGAAACATCACTCCTGTTATTCTCTAAGTTGTGTATGTTGGTATTGATGCGTGAGAGTGTGTCCCAGAACATCTCTAATTGATGATCGTCAATGCCTTCGATTAACTGGCTACCGCACTGACTTTCGATCGTTGTGGTTTTCTCGATCAATTGTTTGCCTGTATCCGTCAAATAGAGCTGGAAAGCTCTTCGGTCGTTTACCGAAACGGATTTGCGGGTGTATCCTTTTTTCTCGAGCAGATCCAAAATGCGGGTAGTGGTCGGTTGGTCCTTGTCCGCTTTGGCGGCAACTTCCTTTTGATTTAACCCTTCGTGCTCTCCGATGTGGTACAGCACCAGCCATTGCTCAGGGGTGATATCATAGGGCTTCAAGGCGTTAGCAAACAAATGGGATGCGCGGCGATAGGTGTAACCCAGATGAAAACCGATGGAGGGGTTGCGTTTAGGTACTTTCAAGAAAAAAGTCACACCTTTCATTTCAAGTTTTCAAAAATAGTTGTCTAAACAATTATATGCCTGACATGCAAATCAGTCAAACCATTCAAAAAATTAATTGTCTGCATGACAGGGTTTCGTAAAACGATGTGGAATATGAAAAATGGAATGATAACATAGCTCTAACAATTGCGAGCTATATTTATAGTACAAACCAATTTCTAACCACTCAGGAGGAAGTACAAATGTCACAATTGATTAATTTTGCACACCGCGGGTCATCGGCTATATGCCCCGAGAATACGATGGCTGCCTTTGCCAAAGGCTTGGAGCAGGGAGCTACCGGGATTGAAACCGATGTTCAGATGACGAAGGATGGAAGGCTGGTTCTGATCCATGATGAGAGTGTTGCCCGTACCACGGGGGCTGAGGGGCTAGTCAAAGATTATACATACGACGAACTGGCCAAGTTGGACGCAGGCTCATGGTTTGGAGCGGCTTTTCAAGGGGAACGGATTCCGCTGCTGGAAGAACTGCTGGAATTAACGAAAAACCGTGGCACGATCGTGAACATTGAGCTGAAGAACGGGTCGATTCAATATCCTGAGCTGGAAAAGCGCGTGATCGAGACCGTAAGACACTACAAAATGTCAGAGCAAATCGTCATCTCAAGTTTCAATCATTATTCCCTGGTGGAGTGCAAACATATTGATCCTGAAATCCGTACCGGCCTGCTGTATGGAGAAGGGTTATACAAACCGTGGGAGTATGCCAAATTGGCTAAAGCGGATGCGCTTCATGCATACCATCGCGCAGTTCTACCGGAATGGGTAGCGGAAGCGAAGCAGCATGGTGTTGTCTATCACCCGTGGACTGTCAATGACGAGGAACAGATGAAAGCCTTGATCGATGCAGACGTGGCGGGCATTATTACGGATTATCCGGATGTACTCGGGGGATTGCTACAAACCAAGGGAGCGTGACTTTGTGAAAAAAACATGGCTGCTGGGCTTTGGCTTTTTCAGCATTAGCATTACCTGGGCGCTCTACAATGCGTTTGTGCCCTATTTTCTGGAGGATTACATATCCAGTGTCGCACTGATCGGTTTTTTTATGACGATCGACAATTACTTTGCCTTGTTCTTGCAGCCATGGATTGGAAGTCGAAGCGACCGTACTCATACCCGGTATGGCAGAAGAATGCCTTACCTGCTCATCGGAATGCCGCTTGGCGCTCTGTTTACCGCAATCATTCCGTTTCACACCGGGATGGCAACATTGATACTGTTCATGGTCCTCATGAATCTGGCTATGAGCCTGTATCGTTCGCCTACCGTTTCACTAATGCCGGATATTACGGAGGAGAAACGACGCACGAGGGCCAACGGCATCATTAACTTTATGGGCGGCATAGGGTCTATACTGGCTTTTGGCGTGGGCTCGGTACTGTATAGCGCTCATCGCTCCCTACCTTTTATTGCAGCGGCCGGCATAACGCTGGTGTCGTTGTTCATTTTGAGAACATTTATCCAGGAGAAGCGCGACGCTCCAGGCTATCAGGCTCAGACGGAAGCCAAAACTAAAGTTTCCTTTAAGAGTCAGCTCAATCGGACGACGGTGCTGCTCTTGGCGGCTATATTTTTCTGGTTTGTCGCTTATCAGGGAGTTGAGACGCTGTTTACTCTGTACGGGAAGAACGAGATGGGGCTAACGGAATCGCAGGCTTCCTTTTCCTTAACGTTTTTTTCACTCGCCTTTGTTCTGTTCGCCATTCCAAGCGGATGGCTCGGCGGTAAATTCGGCAAGAAACGGATGATTCTGATCGGCGTCAGCGGGCTGTTGATTGTCTTTGCGCTTGTACCATGGGTTGAATCAATGGTGTTGCTCCGTGTATTGCTGACTGTTGGTGGGTTATTCTGGGCTTGCATCAATATTAACTCCTATCCGTTTATCGTATCTACCGGATCGGAGGACAGCATTGGGACGCGGACAGGAATGTACTATTTGGTATCCTCGCTGGCGGCGATCTCGTCACCGCCTCTGCTGGGCAAGCTCATTGATGGCATGGGATATTCGATTCTGTTTTATTGTGCCGCTGGCAGCATGCTGCTCGCGCTGATCTGCGTTCTGATGATTCGCCATCAGGAAACGGCAAGTCCTGCAAAGCCGCAGACCGCATCTGCCAGCTTGTCCTAGAAGACTTGTTTTTTTGATAACCGAAGGTTCGGCTCCTGCTAGTCCGTCCGTGCGGAATAACATTGACGAGAGCCTGCCAGGACAGGTAGAATCTAATATCAGATAGATTTGAATTAGAATATGCCAGCGAAGGTGCAGGAGCTGATTCCAAGGTTGACTACGATTTATGATATTGCCAAGAAAACAGGCTATTCGCCTACGACGGTGTCCAAAGTCTTCAACAACTATCCGGATGTCCGGGAGAAGACGAGAGCCAAGATCCTGGCAACCGCGAAGGAAATGGGCTATCTTCCAAACGCAAACGCCAGATCGCTTACAACGAAGCGATCCTGGACCATTGGTATTCTTTTTGTAGAAGCCACTGGAGCAGGGATTCGTCACCCCTATTTTGGAGCTGTTATCGAAAGCTTTAAGAAAATTGCCGTATCCAAAGGGTATGATCTGATGTTCATCTCCAAGGATGTCGGCGGCCGAAGAAGCAGTTATGTGGAGCATTGCAAAATCCGAGGCGTCGACGGTGTGGTCGTCATTCTGTCGAGCAGCGAGGATCCCGATTTCCAGGAACTGCTGGATAGCGGCATTCCGTGCGTCATTCTGGATTCGTCACCGGAACATGTGCATTCGGTTTACTCCGACAATATCGGAGGGAGCATGCAGGCACTTCGGTATTTGCATTCGCTCGGACATCGCAGAATTGCCCATATATCGGGCGGATTGAATACGTTTGCAGGCGAACAGCGCCAACAAGGCTATGAGCAAGCCCTTCGGGAACTTGACCTGGATCTAAGGGGAGAGTACATAACCGGCAGCGATTTTTTCTCCACCGAGAGCGGATACGAAGCCATGAAGAAGCTGCTGGGGCTTAGAGAGAGGCCGACTGCTGTTTATGCGGCAGGTGATCTACTCGCACTTGGAGCGATTCGTGCCGTTCAGGAACATGGCCTGCATGTACCGGGAGATGTGTCCATCATTGGTTTTGATGATATTGAAATGTCCCGTTACATCACCCCTGCGTTAACGACCATACGCCAGGATACGGAGCAGCTGGGCACCGTTGCGGCGGAGCTCCTTCTTTCTTCCATCGAAGAGCAAGACGCAACAGTAAAGTCGGTTATGCTGCCAGTTCAATTGATTATCCGGGAATCCTGCCACCCGGTCACCTAGGTGAAATATAAGGCAGGACTCATTTTTACCATTTTTCGAAACCGGTTTCGAAAGTAATCGGACTCTAGAGTTGAGTCGATTATGACCCATTAAAGGAGGATCTAACATGTCAAATTATCGTTTTGAGAAGGATACCTTTGTTATTGAGCAGTATGATCTTGCCAAACCGTTTTCCAGCTTTCTGCCGGGTATCGCAGGCTTGAAAGGGATTCCGATGTGGACCTTTTATGTGAATCGGGGTCAGGGAATATGCAGCTTCGGCATACGCGATAAGAACTCGCCAATCATGGAATTTTCCCCGGCGAATATCTCGTATAAGAATGTCTCGACTACCGGTTTCCGCACGTTTATCAAGATGGCGGGGACAGGGCCCGTTTATGAGCCGTTCCAATCCTTTCAGCCGGATTCCAAAGCGAAGAGAACGATGCTGATTCGTCAGAATGAGCTGGTCATTGAGGAGGAGCATGCCGGTAAAGGACTTCGCACTTCGGTGTCGTATTTTCAGCTGCCTGGTGAGGATTTTGCCGCCCTTGTTCGCGAGGTCAGCGTAACGAATATCGGAGCCGGGACTGTATCGCTTGAACTGCTGGACGGCATGCCGGAGATTCTGCCTTACGGTGTCGAGAATAGCGGGTACAAGGAGGTCGGCAATCTGCTGCGGAGCTGGATGGAGGTGGAGAACTTGGATCAGGGGATCCCGTTCTATAAAGTTCGCTCCAGTACGCACGACGAGGCGGAAGTCAGCGAAGTTACGAGCGGTCACTTCTACCTGTCGTTTAATCAGCATGGGAAGCTGCTCCAACCCCTTGTAGACTTTGAGCTGATCTTTGGCGGAAACACTTCCTTGATCCACCCTGATCGATTTGCTGTGAACTCGGTGGAAGCTTTGCTGAACGCCACGCCTTATGCCGTGAACAAAGTACCATGCGGATTCAGCGGATTATCGACTCAGCTTAAGCCTGGGGAGACGGCGACCGTTTATACACTGGTTGGTCATGTGAACGATATCGGTAAAATCAATAAACGTTCCAAAGATTTGTGTTCTCCTGCCTATATCCTCCGTAAACGCGAGGAGGCCTCGGCGTTGACCCGGAAATTAACCGAGGATGTGGCCACCAAAACGGGATTACCCCTATTTGACGAATATAGCCGTCAGTCCTATCTGGACAATTTTCTGCGGGGCGGATATCCATTCCTATTCGATAACGGGAAGGAAGGGGCCGTTGTCCATCTATACTCCCGCAAGCATGGGGATCTGGAGCGGGATTATAACTTCTTCTCTCTTGCGCCGGAGTACTATTCACAAGGGAATGGCAATTTCCGGGATATGAATCAGAATCGACGAAATGACGTGTTTTTTAACCCGAAGGTGGGCACGTTCAATATCCGGATGTTTTTCAGTCTCATTCAAGCCGACGGTTATAACCCGCTTAGCGTAGAAGGGACGAAATTTCGCGTGAGTGAAGGGAAGGAGGAGGAGCTGCAGGAGCTGCTGCGCGCTTCCGCGGCTGAGGAAGATTATGAGAAGCTGACAAAGGCATGCGCCGGGGACTATACGCCAGGAAAAATCATCAACGCGATTTCGGATCAAGCCATCAGGTTGGAGATTAGCGAGGAACAGTTCTTATCCGGGCTGTTGACGATATCCGATCAGCATTTTGCAGCTTCGTTCGGGGAAGGGTTCTGGTCGGATCATTGGACGTATAATATGGATTTAGTTGATACCTACTTGAATATTTATCCCGACCGTTATGAGGTACTATTGTTTGAGGAGAATACGTATACGTTCTTTGACAGCCCGGTGTACGTCCTTCCGCGGAGTGAGAAGGTTGTGATCAGTCGAGGAGGCAAGGTTCGGCAATATGGTGCTCTGCTGGAGGACGAGGAGAAGCTGAATAAGCTCGGCAGAAAACGGAACGCGGCGGAATGGCTGCGGGTAGATGGCGGATTAGGCGGCATGTACCGCACGAATCTGTTTGTCAAAATGATCTCATTGTCCCTCAATAAAATGGCGACACTCGATCCTTACGGGATGGGGGTAGAGATGGAGGCGAACAAGCCGGGCTGGAATGACGCAATGAACGGCTTGCCGGGACTGTTTGGATCGGGTATGAGCGAAACGATGGAATTGAAGCGTTTGGTCGCATTTATCGTGGATGCGGCCGAGCGGTGTGGCCATCAAGTGATTCAGGTACCGGAGGAGATCGCGTCTTACTTAGGTAGTGTATACGAAGCCGTACAGCAATATCAGTCCGGCTCATTGGATTCATTCGGTTATTGGGACTTGGTAGCGGGGCAGCGTGAATCCTATCGTGCATCGGTCCGGTACGGGATCAGCGGTCTGGAGGTTGAGATGTCGGTGGAAAACGTGAAGGTCATGTACGCGGCATTCTTGGACAAAATCGAAGAAGGGATTCAGCGTGCCGAGCAGATGGGAGGCGGAATCGTGCCAACGTATTTCCGCTTTGAAGCCGAACGCTTTGAAGAGGTTCGGGATGCAGCGGGGAACCCAGTGATCACCCGCTATGGTTTGCCCGCGGCAAAAGTGCTTGAATTCAAGGCATATGCGCTCCCGCATTTCCTGGAGGCACCGGCCCGCGGAATGAAGCTCGCTGATGAAGGCCAGGCGAGAACGATGTATGATCGGATCAAGGCTTCCCATCTGTATGATCCCGCGCTGGGGATGTATAAAACGTCCGTCAGCCTGGGAGGCGAAACCGATGAAATCGGACGCATCCGTGCATTTACAGCCGGGTGGCTGGAGCGGGAATCCGTATTTTTGCATATGACCTATAAATACTTGCTTTCATTATTAAAAGTCGGATTGTATGACGAGTTTTTCTCGGAAATCAAAACATCCCTTGTCCCTTTTCTGGACCCGGCGGTTTATGGACGCAGCACGCTGGAGAATTCCTCGTTCATTGCCAGTAGCGTCAATCCGGATCCTCACGTGCATGGACGAGGTTTTGTGGCAAGGCTTAGCGGATCGACGGCCGAATTCCTAAGCATGTGGATTACGATGATGGCAGGGAAGAAGGTATTCCGTTACGAAGGCGGCCAGCTTCAGCTGCATCTGAACCCACTGCTTCCGGCTTGGCTGTTTGACGAGAATCAAGAAGTGTCGTTCACCTTCCTTGGTTCCGTCAAGGTGACGTATCGCAGCGAGCGCGCAGCAAATACGTATGGCCAGGACGGCGTTACGATTCAGCGATTAACTCTCATCACGGTGGGAGGGGATTCGATCAAGGTGGATGGACCCCTCCTTACAGGAGCGTTGGCTCATGAAGTTCGGAACGGGAACATTCGAGAAATTCATGCTGTATTGAAATAGAGGGAAACGAACGCCAAACAGGCCACCCGGCAAGAATCGGGTGGTCTATTTACTGTTATTTGAAGTTCTGTTTATTCATTAGGGGGCTTCTTGTTATCGCTTGACATGGTTGAGCCAAACGAAATGCCGATGGCGGCACCGATCGTTATGCCGATAGCGATATTATCCATGGCAACGCCAAGGGCTACGCCAACGCCGATCCCCATGCTTATCCCAAGGGCCATGTTGTTCTTTTTCTTTTCCATACGGCCGTCACCTCCATCTGTATCATGTTGATCCAAACAAGCGCTTTTCCTTCTCAAGTTGCTGTTGATCTTATTATAGAGGATATTGGACATGGATGCCGGATATCCAGTTCTTTCATGTTTCTTCGCTTGCAAGTCCCAGTGTTGCAACCCATAATAGATATATCGATTTCAAGTACATATAGATTCAACATCTTCGAGTGCGAGGAGGGGGTTATCATGCAGTGGATCGCCATGCTGACGATGCTGATTGATCATGTAGGACTTGTGTTTTTTCCGCATCAGGAGATTTGGAGAATCATCGGCCGCATTGCTTTCCCAATCTACGTCTATGCTCTCGTTCAGGGGCACCGCTACACTTCTTCGAGACCCAAGTATATCATTCGGCTTGCCGTCATTGCGGCCATCTCCCAAATTCCCTATCAGCTTGCGTTGAATCCTAAAGGGTTGAATGTGGTTATTACCCTGGTAGCTGGAGCCATCGTTTTGTATGTGCTGGAACGGTCGGATTCCAAGTTGTTATCATGGATGATTGTTGTTGCCGCCTGTGCGTTAATGAGTGAATTTCCGTTTGATTACGGAGCTTACGGCCTGCTGTTGATCTTGATTTTCCGATATGCCCAGGCCAGCTGGCTTGTTCCGCTTCATATGGTGTTGAACCTGTTATTCTGGTTCCTTAATAACTGGGAGCTGCAGATGTGGAGTGTCATCCCGACGGCTGCGATAGCCTATGGCCCGCATATATGGAGGAAGCTGGAGTCTATCCGGGTGAGCCGCTGGGTATGGCGTTCATTTTATCCTCTGCACTTACTGATTATTGCGTTATTACGGGTATTTTTATAGAGAGGAACTCTTTAGGTTAAAGCCTGATGGATTGATTATATACAAGGAGAGACATACATGTTCAATATCGCAATTGCTGCCTGCATCCTTTTGTTCGCGGCGGCGGGTTACATCGCATTCATGAATTCCAAATTAATTGCGGATAAAAAACGGGAAGCATACATTCCTCCGCCTGCTTCGGAATATACCGTTTATATGACGCCTCAGTTCACGGAGGAGGACAAAAGATCGATGAGTCCCATCGGCGTCATGGAATTTCGCGATCCACAAGGCATGATGAAGGTATATCTTTGCCGGGTCAAGAATGAGTCGGAGGATTTGAAGCTGGAGCAAGCCGGCAATGTGTTTCTTCATCATTTGACGAAGGCCAGGGATACCGGCACGCTGATGTTCTACCGTACGGTGGAGGAAGCGCTGCAAGGAGCGGAAGAGAAGAGTTTGACCGATCGACTGTCTGCAGCTGCGAAAAAAAAGCCCAGAACAGAATAGGCAAACAGGGTCAATCCACCCACTTGCGGGGTAATAGAGAAATAAAAGACCGAAAGGAGATTTTCCGAAATGAAAACATTTATAATCGGAAGGACATCGGTCTCCGTCTTTATAGGCGATATTACGACATGGACGGGCGACATTATCGTCAATGCTGCAAATTCGGGACTGCTGGGTGGAAAAGGCGTGGACGGCGCAATTCACAGCGCCGGCGGCCCGGAGATCATGGAGCAGTGCATGGAAATTCGCAAGCAGCAAGGCGGCTGCCCGCCAGGCAATGCCGTGATTACCGGTGCAGGTCGGCTGCCTGCCCAGCATATCATTCATACGGTCGGCCCGATATGGGAGGGCGGTGGACGGCGTGAGGAGCATACGCTGGCGGAATGCTACCGCAACAGTCTCTTGCTTGCAATCGAGGTGGGTGCCAGAAGCATCGCCTTTCCTAATATAAGCACGGGTATCTATGAGTATCCTAAGGCTCCGGCATGTGATGTTGCGTTAAAGGCGGTTACGAAGCTGCTTGAGGAAGATTTGCCGGATAACCGCCTGGATCGGATTGACTTCGTTTGTTTTTCTCCTGATAATGAAGAGCTCTATGTCCATTGGCTTGAGCAGTACACACAGGAGAAGGAGGCGCAAATATAAAATTACCCCACAAAGTGGAGCCTATGCTTCGATGCTTATTCCAAATACTTTGCGGGGACCCCCAAAAACAAACCTCTATCGAGGCCTTATGAAGGATGAGCGACCGCGATTCAAAGGTAGATGAAAGTCAGGGGCGCAGTTAGCGCCCCTGACGTTTGTCAGTCGGCTTTACATATGATAGGATCCGCTTGGCTCAAACAGTACCCATTCCAGCATCGTGATCATATCGTCGAGGCGGGCTTCCTGATTGAGAAGGGAGGCTCGCTCCGGACTGTTCTCTTCGAGAGCAGCCAAGCGGGTTTGCAGCTTTTTCTTCAGCTTAAGACGAAAGAGGGGTTCATATGACGAGTGAATATTATATGAAGAAAATGGCGGCGGAGCATGCCGCCAAGTATGTGCAGGATGGAATGAAGATTGGGCTGGGTACAGGCTCAACCGCTTATTACGCCATTCTCAAAATCGGCGAGATGGTCCGATCCGGACTCTCGATCCAGGCCGTGGCTACCTCTGAAGCTTCGGAGAAGCTGGCTATGGAACAAGGAATTTCCCTGACGCCCATACATCAGATCGATCGCTTGGATCTGACGATTGACGGGGCTGATGAGCTGGACGACCAGCTGCGGTTAATCAAGGGAGGGGGCGGAGCGCTTCTCCGTGAGAAGATCACTGCTTTTCACAGCGAACGGCTCGTGATTGTGGCAGATGAAGCGAAAGCCGTAGCTCAACTCGGTGCTTTTCCGCTGCCGGTTGAGATTGTCCCTTTTGCTTATGAGTGGACAGTTCGGTCACTGGCCCAGCTTGGCTGTATGGTGCAAATCCGTCGTAAGCAAGATGAAGGGTTTTATGTTACGGATAACGGGAATTATATTGCTGATTGCCGGTTTCAGCATATTGCCCACCCAGAGGAATTGAGCTCCCGGCTAGGCGTCATTCCGGGCGTGGTTGAACATGGGCTGTTTATCGGTATGGCCGACCAAGCGATCATAGGCTGCCAGGATGGAACGGTACGGATACTGCATTCCGGGAGCATAGAAGCAAAGAATACATTTGACAGTTGATCCGGCGTTCATTAACCTTAATAACATGATATCTCTCGGAGGGTGAAATATGTCGGATATTCAAGAACACGAGGATACCCCGTTACATTTGCTGGTTGTCCTTGCCAGAGCTTATAACGCTGTTATGACACATTCGAATCGCAGCATCAATAGTCACGGATTGAACTCCACCGAATTCGGTGTATTGGACGTACTCTATCACAAAGGACCGCAGCCGCTGCAGAAAATTGGGGAGAAGGTGCTCATCTCCAGCGGTAACATTACATATGTGGTGGATAAGCTTCAAAAGAAAAACCTGCTGGTTCGCCGGGCTTCCGCTGAGGACCGCCGCGTTATTTATGCTGAGCTTACCGCAGAGGGACAAGAATTCTTCGAAGCCATTTTTCCTCAGCATCAGGAATTGATGGTTAAGGTGCTTAGCGGTTTGTCGGAGGACGAGCGAGCGCAGGCGGCGATGCTGCTGCGCAAGCTGGGAATCAGTGCAGAGAAGATGTTGTAGACCTATACAAGTTTTAGATTGGAGATAAGTATGCTTAAAGATATAACGGTGCAAGCGATACAACCCGAAGTAAAGGAACTGCTCAGTTACTCGGTATTTCCGGATCAGGAAGCGGTGGATCAGGCTGCAGCTTCTTATCAGACGGGCCGCAGCCGGTTGTTTGGATATGAAGAGGATGGGCTTCTCTTAGGAGTCATCGGTTTTGATATCGATCAGGACGAGCTTACCATTCGGCATCTTGCCGTTCTTCCGGAGAATCGGGGAAAGGGATATGGTCGCGGATTGATTTTGGAGCTGCTCCTTGAGGTTCAGCCTAAACCGGCCCGCGTGATTGCGGAAACGGACGAAGAAGCCGTAAACTTCTATCGCAGTATCGGCTTTGAGGTATACAGCTTGGGAGAGAAGTATCCGGGCGTTGAAAGATTCCGCTGCATCTACGAGGTGGAGGAGTCCGAAGAATAAGCTATTCAGATTAAAAGCATGTTTGCCGTCTTGGAGTGTAATTAAAATTGCCATTCAAGACAATAAACCCGTTTCGCAATGGGGGCATCCCTCATATAATGTCGTAACGAGCGGGGCAGGGGGTGAACATGTTGGTGTACCATTATACCGCTGTCGGCGATTCCTTGACCTTTGGGTTTGGGGCGATGCCTGGCAGCGGTTTTGTTCCGTTATACCGTCGGATGGCGGAGGAGAAGCTTCGCCAGTTCGTGGCCCATGAGAATCTCGGGGTCAACGGATTAACCTCGGATGAGTTATACGATCGGGTAGTTCAGCTTCCTACGTTTCGCTATCATCTGCAGCAGGCCCAGATCATCACGATATCAATCGGAGGCAATGACTTGATACGTGCGGTAAAGTCCACGGGAGGTCGACCGAATCGGGAGGTGCTGGACGCTGCCTTGTATCGATGTCAGAATCATGTGGCTAATATCGTCAAACATATCCGAAAAATAAAGTCACCAGTCAGCAAACCTTATTATATTCGCGCTATCGGTCTGTATAATCCATATCCGGCCTGGACGGAGGCGACGGAATACGTGATTCGGTTCAATCGGCATTTGATGGGGTTAAGCGACGGCTATTTTCGCGTAGCTGATATTTACACACAATTTTCTGGCCGAGAGAAAGAACTGATGTCGGTGGACGGTTTACACCCGAATGGCCGAGGGTACCGGGTGATCGCGGAACAATTAAATCGACTTGGGTACAAGCCACTTGCATAGAAAACCGAATGATCAAAAAAAGGGTGTCCCATGGTCTCTTGACCGTGTGGACGCCCTTTGGTTTATATATAATCACTTATGATTTATAATAATTTCCTAAAAAAACTTCGCACCGCCCATTTACGTTCTTGCCGTTTTTTGTATTTCGGCAGTGACCGATACACATCCAGCGATTCCTGATAGGACTTCTTGGCATCCTCAGTCCTTCCAAGCGATTGATACATATAACCAAGCAAATAAAAGGCTTCGCTGGAGGAAGAGTGAATGGAATGGAACTGTTCCAAATAATGGAGCGCCTTCTCCCGATCCGAATCCCGAAATGCATCAGCAAGCCGAAGAAAAGGCCGGCCATATTTGACCCTCGGGTTAATCTCCAGGGCCCGCATAATATTCGCTTCCCCTTGTGTGATGCTGCCGGTATGCAGGCGTGCATTTCCAATATCGTCCCAGAATTCGGCGGAGTCCTCTAGACTGGATGCTATGGATTCCAGCAGCTTCAGGGCTTCCCCATACTTACGGCGCTCCAAGAGTAATCTGGCAAGCTCGTGTCTTGATGAAACGTCGCTGGGGCTAACTGCAATCTGTCTGCGCAGCTTGGAAATATTCCGTGCACGTTTGATTGGCTTTGTCAAACTGGGAAATACCCCGACAAAACGGCGATCCAGCACATACACGATGAGAAGCAGCACCAGGATCGCCGTAATCGGATTACCGAAGATGTAGAACAGAAATCCAAAAATGATGAGTTTAAACAAAAGAGATCCCTCAATTTCTATGTAAAGTTGTAACATAAATTATACCATAACATGGATTTATTTAGGTGGAAACACCATCGGTTCTATAGACCTTGAAGGCATGCGCATGTCGGAATAGGCCCTAGGTATTGAAAGAAGGTCGATGATAGCCGATAAAGGTAGTAAAGAGGTGATAATCATGGCGAAAAAGGGACAGACATTCCATCATTACAGTTTCGAAACGAAGAAAAAGGCAGTCGCCATGCGGCTGGAAGGTATGACTAAGAAAGAAGTGGCATCCGCCTTACAAATATCAGATATCGGACGGCTGAAAGTGTGGATGCGCAAATACCGTGAGTTGGGCGAGGAAGGTTTGGTCGATCGCCGCAGAAAAATAGTATATTCAGATCCTGAGACCGATCGGGATGAAAAAGAACAACTTTCGCAGGTATAGACAATTAGTGATCGCATGAGGCGTGGTGGAACGACGGTTAAACCACGCCTTTTTCATATCGGAATCAAAGGAAATGTTCAATCCAAATCCGGCAGATTCCAAGGCATGGGCTGATTCATTATTCTTAACCCGAACAGGTGGCAGCCCAGTTCATTTGAGCGGAACCAACATAACATGTGGTATGTTCAAAAAAGGAGGGATTCATGTGAGCGGAGTAGGAGAAGGTTATGGTGGCTATGGATATGGCTCTTCTGTAGGTGCTATTTTGGTATTATTCATCTTGTTGGTGATCATTACTCGCGCATTTATCTAATCCATCTTTTGAGTGAACAAACCAATTGAATCAATAAGTGATACCGAGCACCATGAGCAGTCACAACGACAGACCGTCCAAAAGAGGCATGGCCTCTTCTTAGGGCGGTCCTGTTTTTTCTGAAGCGAGAATCGGCTTTCATGACTTGTCATGAATCATCGTTTTAACCGTCTATCAGAAAATCACTAATAAAAACAGACCGCTCGAGAAGAGTGGTCTGTTCTTGGGAGAACGAATATTATCCGGTCAGAGGTCTGGCCCCGGCCTGTTACTCATGTTACATCATAATCAGTATAACTTTACCGTTTACGAAAGATACGATATCGAAATTCGAGTACCCCCAGGTTTCAATGGTTTTACCGCCGCCAGTGGTAATGTCCTTGGCTGCCGGGTTCCCCCATGAAAGCTGCACCTGTTCTTTTGTCATGCCGAGGGAAACCTGGCCTGCTTTAATTTGTTTCCAGACCGATGCGGACCATTTGTATTTTTGATAAGGGTCGTAATTTAATAAAGAAGAACGGTCTGCAAACAGCTGCAGCACTTCCGAAGAGCGCATAGGATAGCTTTTCACTGTTTTTCCTGATGCCGTTTTGAAGATCACGTTGAATTCGCCTTTGTCGTCCGGCAAAATGTCGGTTACCGATAATTTCGAGAAGCGTTCCAGGTCTTCGAAATCATTCACCCAATACGTTCGGCCGATGAATTTAACCAAGCTGCCTTGCATGGCTTTTTTGATCAAGCCAGCCGTTTCGTTAGAGACAATGGTCATCTCTGCATCGCTTCCGAAGGAGATATTCGCTTGTTTCCACTTGGTATCCCAGCTGATTTTCGCACCCAGAACATCGGATAACACGGCGGCCGGAATCAGCAGCTCGCCTTTGTCGGTGATCGGTGCTGCTTTTAGGCGCAGCGGACTATCATTCAGCTTGGCCTGGTTGCTGCCTACTGTAAGCGAGAGCACGGTCTCTCCGAACTTGGCCTCCACGGCTCCGTTTTTGGTCGAGTAGGCGCCGCCCAGTGCCTGAATGACGGATTTCGCCGGCACCATGATATTCCCGTTGATCTGTTTTGCATATTTCAAATTGTTGCGCAGGCTGGACGATACCGTTATCGATTTGGACAGACCACCCGAGGTTACCCTAATCTGTGTCTTGCCAACGCCCGCAGACTTCAGTGTTCCATTCTTCTGCATGTTCATCAAATAAGGCTTCTCTATATCGATCTGGGCATCTTTAATCGGTACTTTGATCTTGGCCCCGTTCGTGTAAGTCTCCTGGATACTGACTTCCAGGATATCCCCTACATAAGGCTTGGCATCGGATACCGAAACCGATACGGCCTTAACGACAGGCACATCAACCGATTTGTTCTGTCCATCCTGGTGATGGATCCAGCTTCCGTCAGAGCGCTGCGCATAGAATCCCTCCGATAGATCCTTTGCATTTCCGTAAATGGAGGTTTTTACGATCCCGCTCAGTCCGGAGACCTGCTCCTTGAGCTTCCAGCGGTCTTTATACACTCCGGTTGTCCATACGGTTCCGTCTTGGAGCGTCACAATCAGAAGATCCGTCGGCTCATTGGAAGCATAAACGATATGAGCTGCATTCTGAGCGACGGTAACTGGTATGATGCGCCCGTTATCGTCAAAGTTGGACGTTTCGTATACAACCACGTCACCGTTGTCACGCAATAGGGCTACACGCCCGCTGTGAACCGTCATGGATTTAATCCCTGAAGGGTTTTCCACGATGCCGAGCTTCTTGAATTGTCCCTTTTTGTAGTTATCCTGCAGTAACAGCTCCCCGTTGGAGGACAAGGCGGCGAATTCTTGATCGGCATTGGCGATGAGCAAAATGCCGCTGAGGTTTTTTGCTTTTTCCGAGCCGCCCCATACGGTACCGTCTGACTTCAGCCAGTAGTAACCCGCTATCTGCTTCACGCCGCTTGTTCCCGGAACGACCTCGGGTCCCTTGCCGATATCCCATTCCACTAATCGCCCATCCTGCGTCATACCAATGCCTTCGTATTCATAACCGCTGATGGCTGCAACTTTACCCGGCGTCCGTATGGCATGTCGTCCGTCAATCAGGGACCACATGGAGCCATCGCTCATCAGGTAGGTGTTTCTTCCCGCAATATCGCTGATCTGGAGCCTGGACTCTTCGGCAGCAGCGATCCCGTGCGTCGTGCCCGCAAAGCCAAGTCCCACCAGCATGCTGAACAATACGAGAACATACAACGTTCTTCTCACTTACATGACCTCTCTTCACTGTAACATTAGGAATATTTTTCAAACAGATTTATTGATTCGACAAAATCGGTGTTATTCCTGCAAAGGTTGCGTGGCGTTATGACCTTAAAGAGGGGAACAAAAAAAACGCTCGCCGGATATCCGGGGGGCGTCTTGCCGGTTAAGCTCGCGATTGTTTGATGAACTGCGTCGACCTAACGGTGTTAAGTTAAGGGGATTGCCAAGGGGATCATCGTTAGCAGAAACCTGATTAAGTAATATCGGTTCCCCCTCAATATCAATAAAGCCTCGTATAAATCATTCTTCATCGTTTCGATTTTGGCGAATTTCCTGAACGGTGCTTCTGTGCTTTTATTCTGCGCTGCGGGGAGCGAGCAAATGTTCACAGTGCCAAATTAGCGGAACAAATACACAATACCGGCGACCGCAAGAAATACGAAACCGGCTAATAAGAACCAGTTGGTTACTCTCTCTCTGGATGCGCGGTCGTCCTTGGATTCAGCATAGAAGTTGTCTCTTTGTTGGTATCCCGTAGTAAACGCTCCGGATAGAAGCCCTGCAACCAACAGGCAACCCAATCCTGCATATAAAAACAGGTTCATCACGTGTTCCTCCCATCATGCCCTTTATCGTTAGAACGTTGGCTGAGAGGGATTGGTTATGCTTTTCATATAAGGTTAGGTGAATCGTCTGACTAGAAGGTGAGGATTGATATGGAAAAAAGCCGCTCAACGAGGTGAGCGGCTCAACATAAAAAAAGAACTAAATCCCTGTAATAGACATTGCCGTTACAGGGATTTAGTTCGGGAACCTCCGAAGAGATTCCCTCATGGGAGAGGAGAAACCGGACGAAGAGCTTATGGGGAAACGTAAGTCTTCTCCGCGGTTGTCTACGACATTCATTGATGTCGATATTTCAAGGATGCCCGGCTGCGGTAGAAATATACCTGACTTTGAAAAAAAATGGAGAGACGTTATGTTTCGTTTTTCATATATGGGATGATTGTGTTACGATAATTACTGTCAATGGCGTTGTCTTGGCAATGAATTTATAGATAATGAAACGGGTGAATGAAGCAGTGAGAGTAGTATCCGGAAGTGCAAAGGGCCGGCCGCTCAAAAGTGTGCCTGGTACAAGCACCCGTCCGACGACGGATAAAGTGAAAGAATCCATATTCAGTATGATCGGTCCTTACTTTGAGGGGGGCGTCCTGCTTGACCTGTTCGCAGGCACAGGAGGCCTTGGCATTGAGGCATTAAGCCGGGGGATGGAACGTGCTGTTTTTATTGATGTGGAGCCGAAGAGCATCAGTACGATCAAGGATAATTTGAAGGCAACCAGGCTTGAAGAAGGCGCCGAGGTGTACCGCAATGATGCGGCACGAGCGCTTAAAGCGCTAGAAAAGCGCGGCTACAGCTTCGATCTGGTCTTTTTGGACCCGCCATACAGGTTTAAGAATGGTGATGAGCTGATGCTGGACATGGCAGAGCGAGGTTTGCTGCAAGATTCAGCTGTGGTGGTATTGGAATACGAATCAAGCTACAATTATCCTGAGAAATTTGGTGACTTTTGTTGTTTCCGGACTGCGAAGTACGGAGAAGCCGCCATATCGATATACCGTTACGACACAGCGCAAGATCAAGCGTCAGAGCTTGATGAGGAGGAATTACAGGATGAGAAATGAGAATACTAGTACATACCGTGTTGCCGTATACCCGGGAAGTTTTGATCCGGTCACCATGGGACATATGGATATTATCACACGCGCTTCCAAGCAGTTTGATCTGCTGATTGTGGCCGTGTTGAATAATCTAAGCAAGAACCCGCTGTTCACGATTGAAGAGCGCAAGGACCTCTTGAGACAGGAAACAGCACATCTTCCGAATGTGGAAATCGACAGCTTCCGTGACCTTCTGGCGAATTATATCCGCCAGAAGAATGCCCAGGTCATTGTACGGGGGATCCGCACGGTGACCGACTTTGAATATGAACTTCAATTAGCATCCACCAATCATAAGTTGAATCCGGATGCGGAGACGATCTTTATGATGACACACCCGAAATATTCGTTCCTGAGCTCAAGTCTTGTTAAGGAAATCGCGCATTTTAATGGAGATACAACGGATCTGGTCAGCCCCGAGGTCCATGCCGCGATGCGCCGTAAATTTAGCGGCGATAACGGTCAATAAGACGGGAACACAGCCAGAACGCCGCTATCAATAATAAGCAGATTACGCCTTGAACCTGCATGAATGAAGGCAATCCGCTCCAAAAGTTGAAGTGCTGATCCGCGTTGGCGTGATCCAGCGGTTCCGTTCGGAAGGCTGGTACGATGCCTGCTGATAGGGCGCTGAACGGTTTCCACAAGGCCAGTGTAATCGCAAAGGCGAGCACCGAATGCAAGGCTCGCTTCACCATAAAGTAACGCCAAGAGAGACCGGTCTCCTGCATCAGCGACAGGCTTTGCAGCTGAGCGCTGATTCCGCTCCATGCCAGTGCGGCGGACAGTACAGCCAGCTGCAATATGCCTGCTTGGAATGCCGATGAGCTGATGGATTGGGCTGCCAGATGGGCCTCCAATAGTCCAGATACAAGATAGGGCGGAAGCTGCGGCAGCAGGTGACCGGTCAATACTCTTGTCAGGACGGCGAAGAACAAGATAAAGCCGCCTGTCATCATTAAGGTTTGAACCGAACGGGTAACGGAGTCGCCCAGTAACTTGCCAAAGCTCCGTCCATCCCGCTGATGGGCCTCCAGAGCCTCAGTCGCTGCCCTTTTTAAGAGGGGACGTTGGGCAAATTTGCTTGATCGGACTTTATTTAACGATGCTGTAAACTGCCGTGTTCCTTCTGAAGAAGCCGGTTTATGGAAAAGGCCGAATATCCAAGCGGCCAGCAGTCCGGAAATCCAATGAACGATCAGCAGCAGATAACCAGCTTCCGGTTGATGAAGCAGACCAGTTCCGATGACAACGAGAATGGTCATTGGATTGCAGAAGTGGGATAAAGCGGCGAGCCTTCCGGCCTCATCGACACGAAGCTCGCCTTGTCTATACATTCCGGAGGCGGCCTGCGCTCCTGCCGGGAACCCGGCTGTCATTCCTGTTATAAGAACCCAGCCGCCAGCACCGGGAAGTTTGAATATTTTTTTCATCAAAGGGTCCAGCAGTACGCCAACTCCATGGGCCCAGCCATAGGCGATGAGTATTTCCACCAGTACGAGAAACGGCAGCAAAGCGGGAAATACGATATTCCACCATAGCTTAAGTGCTTGCAGGGTGGCTTGGAAGGCAGGTTCGGGCGCGCTGACGACAGCCAGTACAAGCAGGAAAGCGGCAGCACCCAGCAGGATGGTGTTCCACAGCCCGTTTGATGACTTGACGGCGTTGTCTTTATTCATAAGGAATCTCCTTTCAGCGTAAACATGGCTAGTACAACTTTATGCAAAGGAGACAACCGTCAGACCAAACTTGGTGGAAGGCTGGATATATAAGGCGGAGGGAAGGAAACTACATGAAGAAGTCTGTAAAACCGAATGGCTTAAAAATTGCGCTGTATTTATTAATGGTTGGGGTCATGCTGTACGTTGTCGTTTATATGCCGACCCCTTATCTTGTATACCAGCCGGGGAGCGCCGAGGAGGTTCGCCCCATGATCAATGTCGAGAAGAGCGATCCGGCGGAAGAGGGCACATTTATGATGACAACCGTGTCGGCAAGCTATGCCAATATGGTTTTGTTAATGATGTCTGCGTTTAATCCCAATTCGGAGGTTGTGAAAAAGGCCGAGAAAATGGGAGATCAGAGTAAGGACGAGTATGCAGCCACACAAGTGTATTACATGAATTCTTCCCAGTCCGCTGCAATGGAAGCCGCTTATCAAGAAGCTGGTATTGACTACAGTATCGAGCCTGCTTATGTATTCGTGATGTCGATCTCCGAAAAATCTGCTAATGCCGAGCATTTCCGGCCTGGCGATAAATTGATCAAGATTGATGGGCAGCCGGCAGAGGATAATGAGAAAATTGCCAGCCTGTTAAGCGAGAAAACGATCGGGGAAGTGGTGTCCGTGGAGCTTGAACGCAAGGGGAAAACCGTTAAAGAACAGGTTCAGCTTGTTAGCATTAAGGATGAGAAGACCGGGGCGGAGCGTCCGGGTCTTGGCGTCATGATTGCAACGATGCAAAGCGTAGAGCCGGCGAATCCCGATCACACCATTCATTTTGCGGATACCAATATCGGTGGACCTTCAGCCGGACTGATTTTTACCCTTGAAATTTATAACCAGCTCACCGAAGGTGATTTAAGCAGAGGTTATCGGGTAGCGGGAACGGGTACCATTGACAAATCAGGCGCCGTAGGTCCCATTGGCGGCGTGAAACATAAGATCGTGGCAGCTGACCGGAAGGAAGCCGATATCTTTTTTGTGCCGCAAAAAAATTACGATGAAGCCAAGAAGCGGGCGGACCGAATCAAAACGGATATGAAGTTGGTCCCGGTTGACGATCTGCAGGATGCAGTAGATTATCTGGAGCAGCTGCCGCCTAAGGGGTGAGTGGCGGCAGCAGGTAATCGCTGTAGTAATGGCGGATATCCGGCTTAGGGTGTCCGTTGGCGTATACGGCGGCTGCCATCAGGTCCCTCTCCAGCTGAGGATGCTCCAGCGTTGTCGGCTTCTGGATAACAGGTAGCGAGGCGCTTTGCTTCATTCGTTTCAGCAAGGAACGCCCTGTGTCGCTGAAGCCAAGGACCCTGATATATCCCGGACCTTTGGCCAGCTCCTCGCGATTCATGGATGCCTTGTCATGATTGAGCATGATGTGCAGGAGCATACGCTGAAGTTTGGTGCGGGTATAGCGTTTGGTCTTCAACGCTTCGAGGAGAGACCCAACCGTAGGCTGCTTCAACTGCGCAAGCATGCGCTGAACACGATATTCCAAGCCTTCGGTAACTTCAAGGAAGCCTTCAAGCTGCGCGGGTGTATGCGTGAGTAGGGATTGAAACAGCGGCTGACGAAACTGTTCCCAGTGGACGGGAGCTAGTCCGCTTTCCACTTCCCGCTCCATGATGTTGTGCGTGAATTCGGGGATGTAGGGTCTGGCTGCTTCCAAGCCCTGTGAAAGAATGATGTTACGGATGGCGGTTGCACTGGCAATGGACGAGTCTCCCGGCAAGGGATCGTGGTAGTGCGCGTTTTCTCTTGGAATGGTGTAGGGTGTAATGCGGCTGCCCAGGCGGTGGAGGGCAATCAGATAGTGCAGGCCCAAGGAATTGTTCGGCTGCGTGAGCAGCTCTTGCAAATGGGCAATTGCTGGTCCGGACTCGCCGAATAGGGCTGCAGCGGCAGCACCGTAAGCGGACGGGAAGTTCATGCCTTCCCGGAGATGCCTTTCAATTTCGGATTGGAGCTCGCCGGATTCGCTGGCAAGCGAACGGGACAGCGGTAGAAGCTGCTCCAGTGTACCGCTCTCCGATCCGAAGGAAAGACAGTCCACCACCCCGGTAGCTTCCAGAATAGCTATCGCACCATATGCAAACCATTCTGCAGGCTGCACGGCATAGGTTACCGGCAGCTCGATGCACAGATCTACTCCCATGGCAAGGGCCATTTCGGCGCGTGCGCGTTTGCCTGCAATAGCAGGTTCGCCGCGTTGGAGAAAAGGACCGCTCATCACTGCAACAACGGCATCCGCCCCTGTTACTTCTTTGGATTTACGATAATGCAGAACATGACCGTTATGTAAGGGATTATATTCAACGACAATGCCAACCGTCTTCATTAGTTTCAACTCCTTGATAAGAATATAACATAATTACAGGACGTTCCTGCAACAATAAGCTCATCGCCATATATGGGTGATAATCTCGTTGTAGCGTGAGAAATATCGGGAAACAATCATGGTTCTTTAGGGTTATCCTGTTGACAAAAGTCTTTGGGAATCGGTATAATAATCTTTGTTTGTTTGGAGTGATGGATATGCTAATTCAATTTCGTAAATTGACAACCAGCGATCAACCGTTACAGTTCCATCAAACCGTGGATGTAAGCAATGCCGTTAAGGATCGGAAGGACATTATTGCTGTTCAGCCATTAGACGTGGATTTGACAGCAGCCTCATCGATTTCGGGTACGGTGGATGTTCATGGAAGGTTGCAAGGCGAGCTGGAGATGAATTGCTCCCGCTGTCTGAAGCCGATCAGCGAACATGTGCACATCCCTTTTCATGAAGTATTCCAGCCGGTGGTAGATCCTGAATCGATTCAGGATGAGAATGATGACACTACATACGTGCAAGGTGAGAGTGTGGATCTCACTCCCTATGTAGAAGAAGCATTTTTGCTCCACCTGCCGCTAGCTCCGGTGTGCAAAGCCGACTGCAAGGGACTCTGCCCGAATTGCGGCAAGGACCTGAATGAAAGCACGTGCAACTGCGATACGGAAGTGATCGATCCTAGGCTAGCCGGACTGAAGGACTTCTTTAAATGATGATGGATTTGGCACCCGTGTTCAGCGGGTTGAATTGATAAGGAGGTGGGAACATGGCAGTACCTCAACGTAGAACGTCCAAAACACGTCGTGACAAGCGTCGTACTCATTTTAAGCTGGCTGTGCCAGGCATGGTGAAATGCGAGCAATGCGGAGAATTGAAACTTGCTCATCGCGTATGTAAAGTATGCGGAACGTATAAGGCAAGAGAGATCATCAAACAATAATTTTTAAATAAGTAGTACTTCATCTTTGGTGAGGTGCTATTTTTTTTGTCTGAAGTCCCCCTTTCTTTTTAACGTGACATGATTTATACTTAACATTAGTACCAGGTTCTAATATTTGCGACTAATTTACATATATGTATGTTTGAAGAATGGCGGCTTTCATAGCGGCAGAAGGAGTTGTTTCGTCATCGATCGTTTATCCAAGAAAGACCGTCACCAGCGGCTGATTCAGCTGATCGACGAGAATCCCTTTGTTACAGACCGCGAGTTGACTCGCCAGCTTAAAGTGAGCATTCAGACGATACGCCTTGACCGTATGGAACTTGGCATCCCGGAGCTTCGTGAGCGAATGAAGCAGATGGCGGAGCATTCTTATGACCAGGTTCGTTCCTTGTCACTCGAAGAGGTGATCGGGGATGTCGTTGACTTGCAGTTGGACAAGAGCGGAATATCGATATTTGAAATCCGTGAGGAACATGTATTCAGCAAAACGCGAATTGCCCGCGGTCATTACGTGTTCGCTCAAGCCAATTCACTTGCCATTGCCGTAATCAATGAAGAAATCGCGTTGACGTCTTCAGCGGATATACGGTTTTTGAGACAGGTGCGTCTCGGCGAGAAATGCATTGCCAAAGCCTACGTTAGGTCCATTGCTGGCCAGAAGGGAAAGGCCAAGGTGGAAGTGTTTACTTATGTCGCTGATGAAATGGTGTTTCAGGGGAATTTCGTAATCTACCGATCTGCAGGAGAATGACATAAGTAAAGGAGGAAGTTTGGCATGAGAATTGCGATTGATGCGATGGGCGGCGACAACGCTCCCCAGAGTAACGTCGAAGGCGCGCTCATTGCTGCACAGGAATGGAGCGATACTGAGATCATTCTCGTAGGGGATGAAGCGCAGATTGGAGCACTGTTGAAGGACAAACCGTCCAATCTGAAGGTGGTTCATGCAAGTGAAGTCATAGAAGCGGAGGATGAGCCGGTAAAGGCTGTCCGCCGGAAGAAGGATGCTTCAATGGTTGTGGCTGGGCGCATGATTCGCGAAGGTGAAGCCGATGCCATGATCTCGGCAGGCAATACGGGGGCCCTCATGACGACCGGACTACTCGTCGTGGGCAGGATGAAGGGGATTGAGCGGCCTGCGCTTGCGCCAATGATTCCTACTCTCGATGGCAAGGGGATGCTCGCCTTGGATCTTGGAGCGAATATGGATTCGAAGCCTGAGCATCTGCAGCAGTACGCATTAATGGGCAGCCTGTATCGCGAGAAGGTGCATGGAATCACCAAACCTCGGGTCGGGCTGTTAAATGTCGGTACCGAGCCGGGCAAGGGTAATGAACTGACGAAGCATGCTTATCCGTTGCTGGAGGAGCTGCCCATTCATTTTGTTGGCAATGTTGAGTCCCGCGATGTCATGAACGGTGTTTGTGATGTACTCGTATGTGACGGGTTCTCGGGCAATATTTTGTTGAAATCGATTGAAGGAACAGCTGACGCACTCTTTTCGCTGTTGAAGGAGCAGTTCAGCAAGTCTTTTAAGACCAAGATGGCTGCCGCCTTGATGATGCCAGAGCTTCGCAGCCTGAAATCGACGCTTGATTATAAGGAGCATGGTGGAGCGCCTCTGCTTGGTCTGGGCGGTCTGGTCGTTAAGAGCCATGGTTCATCGGATGCGAACGCCATCAAGAATGGGGTTCGCCAAGCGCGGACGGCGCTGCAGAACCGATTGGTAGAGAGTATTTCGAATGAAATCAGCGGGAAGTGAGTGAGGAAATGAACAATTTGCGTCCAGTCGGTATTATTGGCACAGGCAAATACGTACCTGAAAAAATATTGTCAAATCGTGATTTAGAGAAAATGGTAGATACAAGCGATGAATGGATTGTCTCCATGACGGGAATCCGGGAACGGCATATTGCCGCTCCGCATGAAGCGACGTCGGATTTGGCTTACCACGCTGCTGTGAACGCGTTGAAATCAGCCGGAATGAACGCCGAGGATCTGGACTTGATTATTGTGGCGACCATTACGCCGGATATGTTCTTTCCATCGACCGCATGTTTGCTTCAGGATCGGCTTGGAGCCAAAAAGGCGGCGGCATTTGACCTGTCGGCTGCTTGCTCGGGATTTGTATACGGCCTGGCTACAGCTACAAATTTCGTGAAGACGGGCATGTACAACAATGCTTTGGTGATCGGGGTGGACTGCTTGTCCCGCATTACGGACTATACCGACCGTAATACCTGCGTTCTGTTCGGCGACGGTGCCGGAGCGGCGATTGTCGGCGAAGTGCCGGAAGGCCGCGGGTTCCAAGCCTTTGATCTTGGTGCGGAAGGTGCAGGTGGAGCGCATCTGTACATTGAGGCAGGCGGTTCGAGATTGCCTGCTTCAGCTGAAACAATTAACACGAATAAACACTTTATTTATATGAACGGCCGCGAAGTGTTCAAATTTGCGGTGCGGGTAATGGGTTCTGCCACGGAAGCTGTATTATCCAAAGCTGGCATCGACAAAAAGGATATCGACTTATTCATTCCTCATCAAGCCAACATCCGGATTATTAAATCTGCCATGGAGCGATTGGAGCTTCCGGAAGAGAAGGTCATGATCAATGTTGATAAATACGCCAATACCTCAGCCGCTTCCGTGCCGCTAGCTCTTGTCGAAGCACAGGAGTCCGGCCGCCTGAAAGAAGGAGACAAGGTGTTGATGGTTGGGTTTGGTGGCGGATTAACATGGGGTTCCTCCGTACTTATCTGGTAAACATAACAGCTTTTAGGCCTAGTGAAATAAGAGAAGGGGGCACACGATTTTGGGTAAAACAGCATTTATATTTCCTGGTCAAGGCGCTCAGTCCGTCGGAATGGGTAAGGATGCCTATGATGCGGTTCCTGCCGCAAGGGATCTTTTTCTAGCCGCGGATGATCAGCTTGGATTTCCGCTCAGCTCCATTATTTTTAATGGTCCTGATGAAGATTTGAAACAAACGGTAAACACTCAGCCAGCTCTACTCGCAACCAGCATGGCTTACCTGGAAGCCATTCGCGGAAAGGGGATCGAACCGGATTACGTTGCGGGCCATTCCCTCGGCGAATACAGTGCACTTGTATGTGCAGGCGTGCTTTCGTTCGAAGAAGCTGTGTCGATCGTTAGAGCCCGCGGAGAATACATGGAGGCAGCCGTTCCCGGAAGTCAAGGCGCAATGGCAGCCGTGCTTGGCGCAGATCGTGAGGCTTTGTCCGAGCTGTGCAAGCGCATTACGGCAGAGGGACATGTTGTAGAACTTGCGAACATGAACTGCCCGGGGCAAATCGTCATCTCGGGTTCAGCTCAAGGCGTCGCATCTGCTGCAGAAAGAGTGAAGGAAGCTGGCGGCAAGCGGGCTATCCCCCTGGAGGTTAGCGGACCCTTCCATTCGACCTTGATGAAGGAGGCGGCTGATCGGCTGGCTGGTAAACTGGAGCAGGCTGCGTTTAATACCCCTTCCGTGCCGGTAGTTGCCAATGTGACGGCGCGTTCGGTGGAAGATGCCGCTGCCATCCGCGGTTTGCTGGTGGAACAGGTATACTCCCCCGTGTTGTGGCATGACAGCGTGGAATGGATGATCGCTCAAGGCGTGGATACCTTCGTCGAGATTGGTCCTGGCAGTGTACTCAGCGGTTTGATCAAGAAGATTGACAAATCCGTCAAAGTCATTAATGTAAATAGTCTGGACAGCGTCAGCAGTTTGGAGACCGTAGTATAAATAACGATGGATAAAACCAGATCACTCTGGAAAGGAGGAATAGGTATGAGTGAAGCTCTAAAAGGACAGACTGCGCTTGTTACGGGTGCTTCCCGCGGCATTGGCCGGAGCATTGCTCTTGGACTTGCTGATCTGGGCGCTAACGTTGCTGTCAATTATGCAGGCAGCGAAGCGGCCGCAACCGAGGTTGTGGAGGCGATTCGCGCAAAGGGCGTATCGGCCATCGCGGTTAAATCCAACGTTGGACGGACTGAAGAAGTCGATGCCATGGTAAAGCAGGTGATGGAGACTTTTGGTCGAATTGATATCCTGGTGAATAATGCAGGGATTACTAGAGATAATCTAATCATGCGGATGAAGGAAGAGGAGTTCGATCAGGTGATCGAAACGAATCTTAAAGGGGTATTCAATTGTCTTAAGGCGGTGACGCGTCCCATGATGAAACAACGTTATGGACGCATTATCAATATATCCTCCGTTGTCGGAGCGCTTGGTAACCCGGGGCAAGCCAACTATGTTGCGGCCAAAGCCGGAGTCATCGGTCTGACCAAATCAGCCGCGCGGGAATTGGCTTCCCGTGGGATTACGGTGAATGCTGTGGCTCCTGGTTTTATCGATACCGATATGACCCGGGAACTTCCTGAGGATATGCGGGAAGGCCTGCTTGGCGGAATTCCGCTCGCCCGACTGGGTCAGCCGGAGGAGATTGCCGGCGTGGTTGCTTTTCTAGCATCTTCCAGTGCATCCTATATGACTGGACAAGTGCTGCATGTGGATGGCGGCATGTATATGTAGACGCCGCTACTGTTCCGGCGCTGGCCGCCGGGCATTAAATCGTTTTCAAATGCCTTCTATGGCAATTTGAAGTCATATCTCGTATAATTACCAAGAGGAGGTGAGCCGGATGTCCGATGTATTGGAACGCGTGAAACGCATCGTTATCGACCGCCTGGGTGTTGACGAAGCCGACGTAACATTAGAAGCATCTTTCAAAGACGACCTTGGAGCTGATTCTCTCGATGTAGTTGAATTGGTGATGGAGTTGGAAGATGAGTTTGATATGGAGATCTCTGATGAAGATGCGGAGAAAATTACGACCGTAGGTGAAGTTGTAAATTACATACAATCTCATACCTAAGTCATTACAGTTAAGTCCCGTTCTTTAGCAAGACGGGACTTCTCCACATTCAATCCAAGCTTTAGCACGAACAAGTGATAGATTATTACTGCCTTCGTTATCATGAGTCTGCGTGTGCGGCCTCATAGATGGACGGGCAGTCCACATAGAGGTGAGTCTGTTTGAAACATAGAGTCGTTGTAACAGGAATGGGAGTCATGACCTCGATTGGTCAAGACCTGGATACATTCTGGAACAGTTTGATGGAAGGCAAGTCTGGCGTATCCCGCATCGAAGCATTTGATGTGAGTGATTACACAACGCAGATCGCAGCATCCATGAAGGATTTTAATCCGGAGGATTACATGGATCGCAAAGAAGCCCGCAGGATGGACCGATTTGTACAGCTTGCGGTTGCAGCCGGTTCGAAGGCGCTTGAGGACAGTGGTCTTGAAATTGGAGTGAATGCCGATGCAGAGCGTGTTGGCGTATCGATCGGATCGGGTATCGGCGGTTTGGGAACTTGGGAGGATCAGCATAATATCCTGCTCGAGAAGGGCCCGAAACGTGTAAGCCCATTCTTTATTCCGATGATGATCGCAAACATGGCCTCAGGCCAGATGTCGATCAATCTGGGAGCCAAAGGTCCGAACACCACACAGGTTACGGCTTGTGCTACCGGAACACATTCGATCGGCGATTCATATCGTCTGATTCAGCGTGGTGATGCGGATGTCATGATCTGCGGCGGGGCGGAGGCAACCATTCGTCCAACAGGGATGGCTGGTTTCTGCGCTATGCGTGCAATGTCAACCCGCAATGACGAGCCGGAGAAAGCCAGCCGGCCATTCGATACCGGCCGCGACGGTTTTGTAATGGGTGAAGGCGCTGGCGTACTTGTGATCGAATCCCTGGAGCATGCGTTGAAACGCGGTGCCAACATTTATGCCGAGGTGGTTGGCTATGGCCTTAGTGCCGATGCCCATCATATTACCGAGCCGGATCCGGATGGAGCAGCCCGCTGCATGAAGATGGCGATCCGTGACGCAGGCATTGCGCCGGAGGAAGTGGATTACATTAATGCTCACGGGACTTCAACGCCGGTGGGTGACCGCTCGGAAACGAAGGCCGTTAAGATGGCTCTCGGTGACCATGCCTATAAAGTGGCCGTTAGCTCGACCAAGTCGATGACAGGTCACCTGCTTGGGGCTGCTGGCGGCGTTGAGGCCGTTATCTGCGGACTGAGCTTGAAGAACCAAATCATTGCACCAACGATTAACCTGGAGGATCAAGATCCGGAGTGTGATCTTGACTATGTACCGAATCACCCGCGTAAAGCCGATTTGGATATCGTCATGTCCAATTCGTTTGGATTTGGCGGGCATAATGCTACGATTATCCTGAAAAAATACGCCGAGTAAGGGGACAGTGTGTTGAGTGGAGATCTGAAGCAGTTACAGCATAAACTTCAAATCCAGTTTCGCAATGCAATGCTGCTGAAGCAGGCCTTTACCCACGCATCTTATGTAAACGAACATCGCTTCAGTCAGAGCCAGGACAACGAGCGTCTTGAATTTCTCGGGGATGCTGTTCTGGAGCTGACGGTGAGCGAATTCTTATACAACCTATTTCCGGACCGTCCGGAAGGTGAGTTAACCAAGCTGCGGGCCGCTATCGTATGCGAGCCTTCCTTGGTTCAATTCGCTGTAGGTCTGGATTTTGGACGTTACGTTCTGCTAGGCAAAGGAGAGGAAATGACGGGCGGTCGAACCCGCCCGGCTCTTCTGGCAGACGTATTTGAGTCATTTGTGGGGGCGCTTTATCTGGATCAGGGATTGGAAGCGGTTCGCCGGTTTTTAAGCGACCATGTCTTTCCCACGGTGACCGTCAACGGTCGTCCGCAGATGAGCGATTATAAGACCGAGCTTCAGGAACTGACCCAGCATCACGGCATGGGCGCACTGGAATATCGTATCGTAGAAGAGCGAGGACCGGCACATGAGCGGGAGTTTGTCTCGGAGGTTTACATGGGAAGCGAATGTCTTGGACGTGGAAGCGGCAGATCCAAGAAAGAAGCCGAGCAGCAGGCAGCGGCAGTAGCCCTAAAGCAGCTGAAACGTGCGGATGCCTAAAGCTTCGCTGATGTGATGACAAACAAAGAGCAAAGAGCAGTCAAGCGGATAACCGGACCCGGATAGGATGACTGTTTTTTGCTCTTTTCGTTGTCTGTCTTTATAAGGGACAGCTGCTTATAACGTTGATGGACCTCGTCCAAAGACGGCGGTGAAGCCGATTCTACTTGTGGTACAATAGCAGGAGAGGTGATAGGTCGAATATGTTTTTGAAACGGATCGAGTTAGCAGGATTTAAATCGTTTGCCGACAAGACGGAGATGGAATTTGTCCGGGGAATTACAGCCGTTGTAGGTCCGAATGGCAGCGGTAAGAGCAACATTTCCGATGGGATCCGCTGGGTGCTCGGCGAGCAAAGCGCCAAATCGCTTCGCGGCGGCAAGATGGAGGATATTATCTTTGCCGGGAGTGATGCGCGCAAAGCGGTTAATTATGGAGAGGTCTCCCTTACGCTGGACAACGAGGACCATGTGCTGCCGCTGGATTTTAACGAGGTAACCGTAACCAGACGGGTGCACCGCAGCGGGGACAGCGAGTATTTCATTAATCGGCAATCGTGCCGACTCAAGGATATTACGGAGCTGTTCATGGACACCGGAATCGGTAAAGAAGCCTATTCCATTATTGGACAAGGTCGCATTGAGGAAATTTTGAGTACACGTTCAGAAGATCGCCGGGGGATTTTTGAGGAAGCATCCGGGATCGTTAAATATAAATCTCGTAAAAAAGAGTCTGTGCGCAAGCTGGATGAAACGGAGCAAAACCTGCTTCGTATCCACGACTTGGTTACAGAGCTTGAGGATCAGATCGGACCGCTGAAAGAGCAGTCCGAGAAGGCTATTCGCTACAAGGAACTTCGGGAAGAGCTGAAGCACAAGGAAATCTCTCTGTATGTGTATCAGATCGAACAGATACATACCTCATGGAGCGAGGCCAATGCCAAGCTGGAGCAACTGAAGGAAGAGCAGCTTGCTCTGTCCACCGTTGTATCCGCGCATGATGCCAAGCTGGAGAGTGACAGATCGGCACTGCGCCAACTGGAGCAGGAAGTTGAGGATCTGCAGAGCCAGCTGCTCCAATTCAGCGAGCTGTTTGAGAAGAGCGAAGGCTATGGCGAGGTGCTTAAGGAGCGCCGCCGTAACCTGGAGCGTACGCGCGAGCAGTTGGAAGAAAGTTTGCAATCAGGCGATCATCGTTTGGGAGAGCGCGTAAGCGAGCTTGCGAGCATGAAGAGCAAGCTGCAAGAGCTCCAGCAGGAATTAACCCAGGTGCGGGATCAGCTGTCAGCTGAAGAAGCGAAGCTGGTGGGCGTAACCGGCGGAATCAGTCAGCAGCAGGAAGAGAGCTTGAAGGGGAATTTGCTGGAGCTTATGAACCAAATGGCTCAAGCGCGGAATGAAATCCGGTATGCGGACCAGCAGCAGGAGGCGCTGGACCGGCGGATGAATCGAGCACAAGAAGAGTCAGGTAAGTGGGAAGCCCTGAAAGAGGATTTGCTCCGCCGCAAAGAGAGTATCGATCGAAGCATTGAACGCTTCGGTAAAGAGATTGCCGACCTTCGCAGCGGTTATATCAGCGAGAGCGAGCGATATCAATCCCTGCAGAAATTGCAGGAAGAGACGCAGGGAGCCCTTCGGAAATGGGAGCAGAAGCGAGAAGCACAAATTTCCCGCCGCGATACCATGAAAGAGCTTCAGGACGATTTTGACGGATTTATGCTAGGTGTTAAGGAAGTGCTGAAGGCATCCCGCAAATCCGTGCTCCATGGCGTCCATGGTGCTGTGGCCGAGCTTATTCGTGTACCGGAAAAGCTTGAGCTTGCGATGGAGACCGCCCTTGGCGCATCGGTTCAGCATATCGTCATGGAGAACGAATCCGTATCCAGGCAGGCGATTGCCTTCCTGAAGCAGCGCCAGTTAGGTCGGGCGACCTTTCTGCCTCTGGACGTCATTCGTCCGCGGAACGTATCCGCATCCGACCGGCATTTGGCGGAAGGGGAAGCCGGGTTTGTAGGCTTTGGCTCCGAGCTGGTGAAGTATGATTCCAGATACAGCAACATCGTCGGCAGTCTTCTCGGCAATGTCGTGATCGCCGAGACCTTGGAGCAAGCGAACAAGATTGCTGCAAGATTCTCCTATCGCTTCCGTGTAGTCACGCTCGAGGGAGACGTGGTCAATGCAGGCGGATCCATGACAGGCGGTAGTCAGCACAAGAAAACGAACAGTCTGCTGGGACGCAAGCGTCAATTGGATCAGCTCGATCAGGAAATTTCGGAAACCGAGAAGCAGCTGGAGAAGCTGCAGCAGGGCATTGAAGGCGTCCGGAATCAAATGATTGAATCTCAGGATAAGCTGGACGAGCTCCGTAAAGCTGGAGACGATAAGCGGATTGAGGAACAGCAGGCTGCAGGGGACCGCAAGCAGCTTGAGCATGAGCTGCGCCACGTCCTCGAACAAGCCGAGCTGGCAGGCGAAGAGAAGAGCAGTCAAGAGAAGGAAGCCAAAGAGATTCAGGCAAGCCGTGAACGCGCGCAGAAGCTGTTGTTCGAGCTGGAGGAAGAAGAGAAATCAACCCATCTGGCCATCCAAGCTGCAGAGTTTGCCCGGAAAGCAAATGAATCGGCGAAGGAAGAGCTTCAGAGTCAGCTGACGAACCTCAAGGTTCGCGAAGGAAAGCTGGATCAGGAAACCTTCTCGCTGGAGGAACAGCTCAAGCGCCTTCAGTCGGATGTCGACAACCATGAGAAGGAGCAGAAGCAGAACCGCACGATGCTGGCCTCCGTTCAAGCCGACCTGAATCAGAACGAAAGCGAAAGCGTGAAGCAGATCAAGGATCTGAACCAGTACAAGCTGAAGAAGGAAGAGGCGACGCAGCAGCTTGAATTCAAACGGGCTGCACGCACCGCGCTAAGCCGGAAGCTGGAGCTGGAAGAGAGCGAAACCAAGGAACAGCGCACGCAGCTGCGGTCAGTGGATGATCAGCTTCGCCAGACCGAGATTGGGGTAAACCGGCTCGATGTTGAGCTTGAGAATATATTGAAGAAATTAAGCGAGGACTATGAGCTGAGTTATGAGCTTGCCAAGCAGCGGTATCCGATTCCGGAAGACATCACTGCCGCTCAGAACGAAGTGCGTGATTTGAAGAGGTCGATAACTTCCCTCGGAGATGTGAATCTTGGGGCCATTGAAGAGTATCAGCGTGTCAATGAGAGATATCTGTTCTTGAGTGAGCAAAAGGCGGATCTGGTTGAAGCGAAGACAACGCTGTACCAGGTCATTAAGGAAATGGACGATGAAATGTCCAAGCGCTTCAAGCTGACATTCGATGCGATCCGGCGCGAGTTCGGCACGGTATTTACGAAGTTGTTCGGAGGTGGACGAGCCGACCTGGTCCTGATCGATCCGGATCGATTGCTTGAGACCGGGATCGATATCGTCGCACAGCCCCCTGGCAAGAAGCTGCAAAATCTGCAGCTGCTCTCCGGCGGAGAGCGTGCATTAACCGCTATGGCGCTGCTGTTTGCCATTTTGCAGGTGAAGCCGGTTCCGTTCTGCGTACTGGATGAGGTCGAAGCGGCGCTGGATGAAGCGAACGTGGTCCGATTTGCCCAGTATTTGCGGGAGTTCTCTGAACAAACGCAGTTTATTGTGGTCACCCACCGCAAAGGAACGATGGAAGAGGCGGATGTGCTGTACGGCGTCACGATGGAAGAAGGCGGCGTGTCGAAGCTGGTGTCCGTCAAGCTTGAGAATGAGGAAGCGGAGATTGCCTAATTTAACATAACGACATGGAGGGTACGTATGAGCTTTTTTAAGAAGTTAAAAGAGAGCATTTCCAGCAAAACGGAAAACGTAACAAAACAGTTCCGCGACGGACTCGAGAAAACCCGGAAGGGATTTATCGAGAAAGTGTCGGACCTGGTGATTCGCCGGAAAAAGATCGATGAAGAATTTTACGAGGAATTGGAAGAAATTCTAATTGGCGCTGACGTCGGCGTCAATACCGTGATGGATCTGATGGACGATCTTCGTGCCGAAGTGAAGAAACGGCGGATTGAGGACGCTGCCGATCTGCAGCCGGTATTGTCAGAGAAGCTGATGGGACTCCTTCGTGATGACAGCAGCAATGAGCTGCGGGAGAATCCGGATGGCATTACGGTCATTCTGTTTGTCGGCGTTAACGGAGTCGGTAAAACAACTACGATTGGCAAGCTGGCGCATCGTTACAAGCAGGAGGGCAAGAAGGTTTTGCTCGCAGCGGGCGACACGTTCCGTGCAGGTGCGATTGAACAGCTGGAAGTATGGGGAGAACGGGTTGGCGTTGAAGTCATTAAACAGCAGCCCGGCTCAGACCCGGCAGCTGTTATGTTTGATGCGGTTCAAGCAGCGAAGCAGCGGCAAGCTGATGTTCTCCTCTGTGATACGGCGGGACGCCTTCAGAACAAAACGAATCTGATGGAAGAGTTGAATAAAATCTTCCGCGTCATTCAGCGTGAAATTCCGAGTGCCCCGCATGAGGTACTGATGGTCCTTGATGCGACGACAGGACAGAATGCGCTGAGCCAAGCGAAGCTGTTTGGGGAGAAGAGCGGCGTGACCGGCCTCGTATTAACCAAGCTGGATGGCACGGCTAAGGGCGGCATCGTGATCGCGATTCGTCAAGAGTTGAATATTCCGGTGAAGCTGGTAGGCTTGGGAGAGAAAATGGGCGACCTCCAGACCTTTGACTCCGAGCAGTTCGTTCATGCCCTCTTCGCGGGTTTGATTAAAGAAGAAGAGAATGCTGTAGAACAACAAGACTAGACACTGGTCTAATCGAATATGTATATAGAAGGACCGAAAGATATACTTTCGGTCCTTCTTCATGTTCGGCTCGATCTGCGGGCACATGCTTCTTATGAAGAGACGATCCGAACGAATTCAATTGAACGAAGCGGGATAATGGCCGTATCTGTAGGAGGACCATAGATAATGGGCGGTACTTTTAAGGTGATGGTTCCTTCGCCCACTTTGGTCAGCGTGCCAATGATCACATCTCCAGGCACCATTACTTCGGTTTCCGAGCCGATAAATCCCTGCAGCCAATCCACGTAGCGCATATCGGTTAACCTCCTTGCCGTAATGAAAGTTTGAAGCTGAGGATCCAGCATCATTCGAAGGAATTACTGAACGGAAGTAATATTGGCGAATGGAATCAGCACAAGGTCACCAGATGCCTCACGGAGCTGAACACCATCTTCAGCAGTAGCCAAAACGACCCCTTCCAACGTGACAAACGTTGTGCTGACCCGGACTTGTTGGCCGGTACGGACTTCGAAAAATTGAGTCAGCTCCGGATTAATCGTTAAACCCGTGAGGACCTGACTTTCCAATGATTCTACCCGTTCGGTTAATTGACTGGTTTCCTGGCTTAGAAGTTCGACCTGCCGTGTTAACATCTTGACTCGCCTTGCAAGTCTTCTGCAGAACAGGAAGCAACACATAGTCATTCTCCTTTCTGTATTACCAACGGTTGTGCTCTTCGATATGCTTCTTTAAATCCAGAAGCGAAGCAGTGCTTTCTTCCTCCGCCGTGCGGATCATGGGCATAATCTGCTGTACATGACCAGGGCCGTATTTAAGGAAGGTTTCGGTTTTATCGATCAGAACATCTAGTGGTTGACGATAATCCGTAAAGTACTGACCGAGTTGAAAAGAGCTCAGCAGGCTTTGCACTTTGCTCATGGTGCTAAGTGCCAGTACAGGCTTGCCGCCACGTAAAGCGGATAGCGACGGGTGAAGCTTGAAAGATATCAAATAGTCGACAGATTGAATGAAACGGTAAGTGAGCTCAATGTCCATAAGAAACGGCAGCGTCTCAATGGAAGCGCCAGGTGTGGACTCCTTTACCTTTTGCTGCAATTGCAGACATGTGTTGTAATCGGAGTACGCGTTGCCCGGATGATGAATGACCGGGATAAGGACGGCATGATAGCCTTTGGCGATAAGATGTGCCAGCAGTTTGGTCATGTTGTCCATCGGAAATGATTCATAGGAAAACACAACGACGCCAATCGTTGGACGTTTAGAGAAACGTTTCACCGGGATATCGGGCTGACGATAGCCGAATACCATGTCAGGGGCTGTTTCGACATTCCGGTGGAAGCCTGCCCGCTTGGCGATGGCCGACGATCGTTCATCCCGGAACACCGCGCGGTTGGCCTTGGAGATGATATCCCGATAGGCGGATACCTGCTCTTCAGGCCAGGTGTGTTCGGGGTAGGCATCCACAATGCCGACGCCATAGACCCAAGTGGGCTGTCCTACGAGCTGAGGGGGGAAGTAATAGGGACTGAACGAGTAGGGTGTAATTAAATCTCCGCCACCGATGATGAAGGCATCCGTCTGACGGGGATCCAATCGGGAGTTCCAGGGATAGACGTGATGATCATGGAATACTTGGCGAAGGGTGTGAAGAAATAAATCATCACCGAAGTTTCCCATTCCATAGTACCCGGAAGCGGCAATATGCATGTACGTATCACCTCCTTTTCAAGCGCTGTCTAACTCTTGTGTGCTTGCTGACACCAGGCTTCGAAGAGGCTGCGGTTACGTTGGCTGGTACTGCTGCCATAAATGACGCGATGATACAATACGGCATCGACCTGAATCGGTGAGCTGTGCTTAAGAAGCCTGGTAATGACATCGATATCTTCGAAGATACGTCCGAAGCGATTCTCCCGATCCCACCAGCCGCCAATGTCGATTAGGGATGACTTTCGATACATACGGGGGATGAGCGGGTGGCCGTGTAGATTCGTTCGATTTAAGGAAGAAGACCACGCCGAATAAAGCTTGCCCGAATCAACGTTTCTTCTCCATAGAGGACCGAGCTGCCGGGTGCGTTCCCAGCATCCATACCGGCCCGTGGCCATCCTGCTGTCCGGATTGTTGTCAAGCGCTTTGGACAGGAGTGCGGCCGCATCGGGAGCCAGCCAGTCATCGCCATCCAATTCCAGAATATATTGACCATTTGCTTCGAAAAGCAGCCGATTCATCATGATCGCCTTTCCGCGGTTACGCGATTGAGACAGAACCCGAATTCTGCTGTCAAGATAAGCACAGGCTTCCTCCAGACTATCGTCTTCAGAGCCGTCATCACCTATTAGCAGCTCCCAGTTATCGCTTGATTGTGCCAACACGGAACGGATGCTCCAGCCTAAAGTGTTCTTCATATTGTGAATGCTCATCAGAATGGAGACGACAGGCTGCTGAGGAATTTCAGGGGATAAAGACCCTTTGGAGCTGGTGGTGTTATCTCGCATCCTTGTTGCGGACAGAATAGGGAGAATATACTCCAGATCCTTTTGATACTGGGGATTTTGCGTTGGGTCCAGATGCATCGTAAGGCTTGAGTCTTCGGACAGCAGATCGTAAGGCAGAAATTTGGCAGCCGGAAGCCTGTTATTCCAGTAGGTAAGAGCAGCAAGCAGCCAGGATTTTCTCCAATATAGCGGGGCACCGTTCATGCATATACAGACAATATGATCTGGAATTGGGGTTGGCATCGGAATGGAAGTCTGTGCGCTCTTATTGGAAAAGGACAAGTTACCGCCCCATAGAATCCACTCACGGTCTATTTGTGAGATTTCCTGAATAATTTGTTCGCGATAGGTAAACGTATCGGTGGCTCTGTAGCCGAATGGCTGCGTACATAGTTTGGCATAGGGTTTCAATGGGAGCTCATGCCTTTGTCCAGGATGGCCTGCCGAATCACTTGATCGGCTTTCAATCCGCGTTCAACCCAGCGATTCTCTCTGGCGTAGGCAATGCGTGCCAGCTTATGCTCTGCTGTATCCGGGTGATGCAGCATGGAGGACAGCTTGCCCAAGAAATCATCATGGGTTGTCGCTGTGGTAACATGCGGCTCCATGGCAATGCATTCCGGCAGAGCTGTTGATAGTACGCGAACACCGGATGCCATATACTCGTACGCCTTGATTGGATTGGTTGCCAGCGTAATCGGATGGTATTGGAAGGGGATCAAAGCAATGTCAATATGAGTCAGATAACGTTTGAGCTCCTGGTGCGGCTTTTCACCGAGTATATGCACATTGGGAAGCTTCGAATAATCGCCGGAGCTGCCGTAAGGAGCTCCAATGGAAACGAATTGGACGTTCGAGAAACGAAGGGCCGCTTTAGCAAACAGCTCATGATCTACCCAATACGCCCAGGCGCCGATATAAGCCACAACAGGACCCGGAGGGAGATCGGCGGGCCTTTCACTGAATGGAATATGAAAAAATGAAGAGTCAGCGCCATTCGGGATCAGGGTAAGCGGTTTATCTGGATATGCCAGGGACAACCGGGTGTGAATCACCTCTGCGGTACATACGACATGGTCCGCTTCATCAATCATTTTAGGTTCATATTTTGCCCAATGCGGAAATTCATCACAGCAGTCGTAAATTGTGATGTCGGGTTTGAAAAGTGTAGAAATGCGCGTACGGAGTTTAGACCAGGTCGTCCAGACGACAATCGGATGTTCTTTGCGAAGGGCAGGCAATTTTTTGTGCAGAAATGTTTTGGTATCTGTGAATAGGAACACATTTGGTTCAATTTCTTTGAACTCCTTATCCAGCGGTGCCAGGTTTTCGAAGAAAACCTGATGACCAAGCGCGCCCAATTGAGCCATTAGCTGCTGCGGTCTCTGTTTCATATACGACCAGTTCATTGTTCTCGGATAAATGATAACAGCCAAGAGGTTTCCTCCTTTCTTTGTACTCGGATAATATATGCATTGCTAGCTTCATAGAATTGGACGGATGAGCCGAATGACCAAAAAATGGTTGATTTCTACAAGCATACTCATGACCGGAACGAATCTATCAATTTTCCATATAATGCTTAAGATATGAGGTTTCAGATCTATCTTTTCATATAAAACGAGGGGGAGTGAAGGTTCGTGAATCAGAAAAATGTTCTTGTTATATTCGGAACGGGCCGGAAGCGATCAAAAGGGCACCTTTGGTCAAGGAATTGGAGTCAGCCCCGGGATTAACTCCAATCGTATGCGTAACCGCCCAGCACCGGGCGATGCTGGATCAGGCGCTTCGTTTTTTTGAAATCCAGACGCAAACGGATCTGAATGTCATGAAGGAAGGGCAATCCTTATACAGTCTGAGCGCTGACCTGCTAAAAGGGATGGAGAAGGTATTCCAAGCGAGAAAACATGATCTTGTGCTGGTCCACGGGGATACAACGACAGCATTTATTGGTGCTTTGGCAGCTTATTATGCGAAGGTTCCGGTGGGACATGTGGAAGCAGGGCTGCGGACGTATGATAAATATGCACCGTTCCCAGAGGAGATGAACCGGAGTGGATCGGCAGAGTGGCGGATATGCACTTTGCCCCGACGGCACTGTCCGCAGCAAATCTCAAAGCCGAGAATCGTTCGGCTCATGTGTATGTAACGGGAAACACGGGAATCGATACGAGAAGTGGACACTCCAGGCTCCTTTTGAGCATCCGATACAGAACAAGTTACGGAAAGATAGCCGACTCATACTGATGACGATGCATCGGCGGGAGAATTGGGGAGAACCGATGAAAGGGGTGTTTGAGGCGGTGAAGCGGGTGATCCAGAAGCACCCTGACATTGAAGTGATATATCCGGTCCATCCGAACCCTGTGCTGCAGGAGGCGGTCGCGCAAGAGCTTGAGGGATACGAGCGAATCCACTTGACCGAACCGCTCGATGTCGTTGATCTCCATCATATTATGCAGCGTTCCTATCTGGTCTTGACCGACTCCGGCGGTATACAGGAGGAAGCTCCGTCCCTGGGGAAGCCGGTTCTGGTGCTGAGGGATAAAACCGAGCGCCCGGAAGGAGTCACTGCCGGTACTCTAAAATGTGTTGGTACAAAGTGTGAAGCGGTTCAGGCTGGAATAGAGCAGCTGCTGACGGATAAGGAAGCGTACCACAGCATGGCAAGAGCCCATAAACCGTTTGGCGACGGGACCGCGTCCCGCCAAATCGTCAGCGCCATCCAGCAATTCTTCCAATCGCAGGGCGGCTGATATAGGGGGCGGTTTTGATTTTGCATGCCCGCAGCGCGTATAATGAAGTATAAGATTTCAAGCGAAAGGATACCTGTTATGGCCAATACTTACACATATCCACGCAGAGAAGAGATAGCGAATGCAATAACACATGGCATAGGAGCGGCACTAAGCGTTGCAGCACTGGTGCTCCTGATTGTTTTTTCAAGTTTGAAGGGCACTGCCTGGCATGTGGTTAGCTTTACGATCTACGGATCGACGATGCTCCTGCTGTATTTGAGCTCAACGCTCGTACACGGCTTGAGAGACGGGAAAGCTAAGGATTTCTTTGAGTTTATGGACCACTCCTCCATTTACTTGTTTATCGCAGGGACGTATACGCCTTTCCTGCTGGTTGCCATCCGGGGAACGCTGGGCTGGAGTCTCTTCGGGATCGTATGGGGCGTTGCGCTGTTTGGTGTCGTATTTAAAGCATTCTTCGTCAAGAAGTTTCTGTTCCTCTCCACGGTATTTTACATTGCGATGGGCTGGTTGATCGTCATTGCCTGGAATCCGTTAACGGCGGTTGTAGCGCCGCAAGGTATGAATTTGCTTGCCATTGGGGGCGTGCTGTACACGCTGGGCACTATATTCTATGTATGGCGGGGTTTTCCTTACCATCATGCCATCTGGCATTTGTTTGTGCTGGCGGGTTCGATTCTCCACTTTTTTGCGATACTGATCTACCTTCTTCCTATCGGTTGAACGGGCAGGATGAAGGCTTCCTAAACATGAAGAAGGATGACAAGGGAAATGGCTTGACATCCTCCTTTGTTTTTTGTATGATAAGGTTCGTTAAGCGAACTGTAAAGTGTTTTTCCTTGACGAGGGGGGTGCCCTTAAATGAGTCAGGAGAATCGGCTCGAGAAGACGAACCGGATCAATTTGCTGTTCGATTTCTATGAGCAGCTGCTGACAGAGAAACAGCAGACCTTTTTGAAATATTATTTCCATGATGATTTTTCCCTTGGAGAAATCGCAGGTGAATTTGAGATTAGTCGTCAGGCCGTCTATGAACATATCAAGCGTGCAGAGCAGGTGCTCGAGTCCTATGAAGAGAAGTTGGGGCTCCTGAGCAAGCATGAGACGCGCATCCGGGAGCTGGATAAGTTTCGGGAAATGGTGGAGAGTAGCGACCTGGGTGAACATGATAAGAATGTAATGACCGATATGGTTGAGCGATTAAAGGTATGGGATTAAGTATGAACGGAGGTGGCGGATATGGCGTTTGAAGGATTGACCAGCAGACTACAGAATGTGTTCAGCAAGCTTCGTGGTAAAGGCAAGGTGTCCGAAGAAGATGTAACAGCCGCCATGCGTGAAGTTCGACTCGCGCTTCTCGAAGCCGACGTTAACTTCAAAGTGGTTAAGGATTTCGTATCCAAAGTAAAAGAGAAGGCCATCGGCAAGGAAGTGATGGACAGCTTTACGCCCGGCATGGTGATCATTGACATCGTTAATAAAGAGCTGACGGAGTTGATGGGAGGAAGCCAAGCCAAACTGGCGAAGAGCAATAAGCCGCCAACGGTCATTATGATGGCCGGTTTGCAAGGTGCCGGTAAGACAACGACTTCGGGCAAGCTGGCCAAGCTGCTTCAGAAGCAGAACAGCCGACCGCTGCTTGTTGCCGGCGATATCTATCGTCCTGCTGCGATCAAGCAGCTCGAAGTACTCGGTGATCAGATCAACGTGCCGGTGTTCTCCCTGGGAGATAAGACAAGCCCAGTGGAAATCGCGAAGCAAGGCCTCCAGCATGCCAAAGATAATGGTCACGATTATGTCATTATCGATACTGCCGGTCGCCTTCATGTCGATGAAGAGCTGATGGAAGAATTGAAGCAGATTCACAGCGTCGTAAATCCTGACGAAGTTCTGCTTGTCGTTGACGCAATGACGGGTCAGGATGCGGTGAACGTCGCGGAAAGCTTCAACCAGCAATTGACGCTGACAGGTGTCGTACTCACGAAACTGGACGGGGATACCCGAGGCGGTGCCGCCCTCTCGGTTAAGGCGGTTACCGGATGTCCGATCAAATTCGCGGCGCTTGGCGAGAAGATTGATGCGCTGGAGCCGTTCCATCCAGAACGGATGGCATCGCGGATTCTCGGAATGGGCGATATGCTGTCTCTTATCGAGAAAGCACAATCGAACATTGATGCAGACAAGGCCAAGGAAATGGAACGTAAAATGCGTAATGCCGAATTTACGTTCGAGGATTTCCTGGAGCAGATGGATCAGGTCAAGAAGCTCGGTCCTCTGGATCAGCTGATGGATATGATTCCGGGTATGGGCAAGATGAAGCAAGCCAAGGATCTCAAGGTTGACGAGAAGCAGATGGGACGCATCGAGGCAATTGTCCACTCCATGACAACGGCGGAGAAGCAGCAGCCTGATATCATCAATCACAACCGTCGTAAACGGATTGCGGCAGGCAGCGGAACCTCGCTAGCTGAAGTGAACCGGCTCATCAAGCAGTTTGACGAAATGCGCCGCGTGATGAAGCAGTTCTCGGATATGATGGGTCCTAAAGGCGGCAAGAACAAAGCGATGAAACAGCTAAAAGGCTTGACCGGTGGGAAAGGCATGAAGTTTCCATTCCGTTAAGTCTCGGTCATATCGAATGGACATTTTTTGAAGGAGGTGAATTTTCAAATGGCAGTACGTATTCGTCTGAAACGCATGGGTGCTCACAAGGCTCCTTTCTACCGCGTGGTGGTTTCTGATTCCCGTTCCCCACGTGATGGCCGTTTTATCGAGGAAATCGGTTATTACAATCCGGTTGCTCAACCGGCTGAAGTTAAAATCGATGAAGAGAAAGCACTGAACTGGCTTCAAAATGGTGCGCAAGCATCTGACACGGTTCGCAACTTGCTTAGCAAAGCGGGCGTAATGAAGAAGTTTCATGAGCTGAAGCATCAGAAATAAGACTGATCGCGAGGGTTATCTATGGAAGAATTAGTTCGCGTTATTGCTAAGGCTTTAGTGGATCATCCAGAAGATGTGACTGTGAAAACCGTTGAGAAGGAGCACTTGATTGTATATGAGCTGTACGTGCATCCTGACGATGTCGGGAAGGTCATAGGCAAACAAGGGCGTATCGCCAAATCATTGCGTACAGTCGTAACATCGGCGGCGGTTAAAATGGATAAACGGGTGACCGTTGATATCATTTCTTAAAATATACGAAAGGGGGTTAGGATGCATGTCCTAGCCCTTTTTCGTACATGCTGAAGAAATCAGCCGGTCAAACCAGCTTAGAACGTTTATTAAGTGATGCAGGAGGAAGACCATGTCTGAAAAGTTGTTAACTGTAGGGAAAATCGTGAATACGCACGGCATCCGCGGGGAAGTTAAAGTCATGCCGCATACGGATTTTGCTGACCAGCGATTTGCTCCAAAGAGCCAGTTGTATATTGTCCCGGACAAGGGGAGCAAGATTGAAGTAACGGTGGATACATCTCGTTTTCATAAAAACATGTATATCGTTAAATTCAAGGAGCTGCATGGCATCAATGATGCTGAAAAATATAAGGGCTCGCTGCTGAAGATCACAGCGGATCTCCAGGAAGAGCTTCCGGAGAACGAGTACTATTTCCATGAGATCATTGGCTGCAAGGTGATGACCGACGAAGACCCTGCCGAGGAGCTTGGCTTGATCACCGAAATTTTGACCCCAGGCGCGAATGATGTGTGGGTTGTCAAGACACCTGAGGGAAAAGAAGTTCTCCTTCCGGCCATACCGGATGTCGTACTTGATGTAGACAAGGAATCGAAGCTTGTTCGGGTGCATCTCATGGAAGGGTTGTTATAGTCCATGCGGATCGATGTGCTGACGCTGTTCCCCGAGATGTTCGATGGTGTGTTTCATTCGAGTATTCTGGGTAAAGCAGCCGAAAAACAAATTGTGAACTTGAATGCCATCAACTTCCGCCAGTATGCCGGAAATAAGCACAGTCAGGTCGATGATACTCCATATGGCGGCGGTGGGGGGATGGTGTTAAAGCCGGACCCGATTTTTGCTGCGGTAGAGGATATCCTTGCTTCTGATACGGATGAAATTTCGAATCATGAGGATGGGGCTAATCCTGCCGGAAAGATTCCAGTGGAAATTTCCGGAACAGCCAAGCCTCCGCGAGTCATTCTGATGTGTCCGCAAGGAGAGACCTTCACGCAGAAAAAGGCCGAAGAGTTGTCTCAGGAAGACCATCTGGTGTTTATATGCGGTCATTACGAAGGTTATGATGAACGGATTCGCGAGTTTCTTGTTACCGATGAGTTATCCATCGGGGATTACGTGCTTACCGGTGGAGAGCTGCCAGCGATGGTTGCCATTGATTCAGTGGTCCGATTGCTGCCGGGTGTACTAGGCAATGAAACGTCAGCGGTGACGGATTCATTCAGTACCGGCCTGCTGGAATATCCGCACTATACCCGTCCGGCTGAGTTTCGCGGCTGGAAAGTGCCGGATATTTTGTTAAGCGGTCATCATGCAAATATTGACGTGTGGCGTCGGGAACAGGCGCTTAAGCGGACATGGGAGCGTCGCCCTGAGTTGTTAGACAAGCTGGAGTTGTCCAAGCAGGATCGGGCATATTTAAACAAGCTTCAGCGAGAAGCGGGATCCTCATAAGCTTTTTTGTTTAATCTCACGAACAGATCTGTAAGCACAGGTCTGTTCGTTTTTTTTATTTCTTGAATGTGGCTAGTATGTAGTAATATGCACGTTTCATGTTTGCACCTGAGAACAAAATTCGTATGAATTGAATAGTGTGATAAATAGGCGTTTGCGGATGCATTAATCGTAAGGGGTGAAATCGATTGAGGCAAGAAAGAAGGAAACGTAGGAACAGCAAGGTTGTAATTCAAGGACTTACACCCGGACGAATCCGTGTCGGAAGGAACCAAGCCACTCCATTCGTTACATTGATCCGTCAATTAATATCACTGTTACACGCATTTGTGGAACAGCCGGTTAACGAGGATTTCACACTTATCAAAATACAATTGCAGAGCCTTAACGATCTGGTCTCGGAAATGAAGTTCTCGCTGCGGGAACGGCGGGGTCTTAGGCAGGTTGTACAGCAAATCGCAAGGATTTCCAATTCGGACAATCTGGAAGGGATTTTAACAAGATTGAATGAAGTCATGACGTTGTTTCAAATGTATGGAGAACGAATTGGGGTCGGCGGCGAGATCGGTCCGGATATCGCTGCTTTGCAAAATGGTATTCAATCAAGGCTGGATAATGCGTTTCCGAGTGCGGATGCTGTCCCTCTAATCAATTTAATGAACAATCTGCCTTTTTACATTATGAATGCAACGACGAATCCAGGGGCCGGGTCTCGTCAGCAGCTTACTGAAGTACTTCAGGGAATTAACCAGCAGGCTGCGAGATTAGGGAGTTCCGGACAACAGCTGGGCAGGCTGCAACAAGCAACGGATGGAATTAATGCATCGTTGCGGAATGGGGCGTCGCCTGAACATTTGAATGAACAGTTGATCAACTATACGAATGCTCTTTCAGGAACGATAGCGACATTAAGCATTCCGGTGGCTGTCCAAGATGCTGCTCTGCAATCTCTGCCAGCTGTAGCAAGGACGAGCGCTGAAAGTGTTCAAGGTCTCACGATCCAGGAAACGTTGGAAGACGTGCCAGGTAACGATCAGCCGGGCGTGATTGGAGCGACAGGAGCCACGGGTGTGACTGGCCCGAGAGGCATTGCAGGTGCTACAGGAGGGCCCGGATTGGACGGCGTGCCGGGAGCAACTGGCCCGACGGGTGCGGTGGGTGCTACAGGTCCAACAGGTCCGGAAGGACCGCCAGGGGCACCTGGCGGGATAACAGGAGCGACCGGACCGACTGGTGAAACCGGTGCGACTGGAGCAGTAGGCGAGACCGGGGCAACGGGAGCCACTGGAATAATAGGCGCAACTGGAGCGACGGGTGAAGTAGGTGCTACAGGAGTAACCGGCGTTACGGGGCCAGCAGGAGTAACGGGTCCGACAGGAGCGACTGGAGAAATTGGTGCAACAGGAGTCACAGGAGCAACGGGAGTGACTGGATTAACAGGCATGACCGGTGCTACGGGTGCAACTGGCGCTACAGGGCCAACGGGAACTGCAGGACCAACCGGTGTAACAGGCCCGACTGGAGCAACCGGAGAAGTAGGGGCTACAGGAGCAACAGGCGTTACCGGGCCAACGGGAGCTACGGGTCCAACAGGAGCTACGGGAGCTACGGGAGCAACCGGTGTAACAGGCCCAACTGGAGGGACGGGAGAAGTAGGTGCCACAGGAGTAACCGGCGTTACGGGGCCAACAGGAGTGACGGGAGAAATTGGTGCAACAGGAGTTACAGGAGTAACAGGAACAACGGGAGTGACTGGATTAACAGGTCCGACAGGTACTACGGGAGCAACTGGAGTTGCAGGAGCAACCGGTGTAACAGGTCCGACAGGAGCGACGGGAGAAGTAGGTGCCACAGGAGTAACCGGCGTTACGGGGCCAACAGGAGTTACGGGTCCGACAGGAGCAACCGGAGAAATTGATGCAACAGGAATTACAGGAGTAACCGGAATAACAGGTGTAACTGGGGCAACCGGAGCAACTGGTGGTACTGGGTTAACGGGAGTTACAGGCGTAACTGGAGCCACAGGCGCAACGGGCGCCACGGGAGCAGCAGGAGCGACGGGAGTAACAGGTCCGACTGGCGTTACAGGATCAGCAGGAGAAACTGGAGCTACAGGAATTACGGGCGTCACAGGAGTAACGGGAGCAACAGGAGAAACAGGCGCTACGGGACCAACAGGCTCGATTGGAGTTACCGGAGCCACAGGCGCAACAGGAGCTACGGGAGAAACAGGAGCAGTAGGTCCGATAGGAGCAACAGGCATAACCGGAGCTACTGGTGTCACAGGAGTGACCGGATTGACAGGCGCAACAGGAGCAACGGGAGAAGTAGGTGCCACAGGAGTAACCGGGGTGACAGGTCTGACAGGAGCAACCGGAGAAATTGGTGAAACAGGGGTTACAGGTGCTACTGGAGCAACAGGGGCGGCCGGAGTAACTGGGGCAACCGGCGCAACTGGTGATACTGGGTTAACGGGAGTTACAGGCGTAACTGGATCCACAGGCGCAACGGGCGCCACGGGAGCAGCAGGAGCAACAGGAGCGACGGGAGTAACAGGTCCGACTGGCGTTGCCGGAGCAACTGGTGGAACTGGGCCAACGGGAGTTACAGGAATCACAGGAGCAACCGGTGTAACAGGCCCAACAGGAGCGACGGGAGAAGTAGGTGCCACAGGAGTAACCGGGGTGACAGGTCCGACTGGCGCTACGGGTACAACTGGCGCAGCAGGCGTTACAGGGCCAACGGGAGCAACAGGAGCGACGGGAGTAACAGGTCCGACTGGCGTTGCCGGAGCAACTGGCAGTACTGGGCCAACGGGAGTCACAGGAGCCACAGGTCCAGCAGGTCCAACCGGTCCGACGGAGGCGAATACGCTTATCGGCGGCAGCGTGTTGTATGCCAGTAATGGAGTCACTCAAAATGTGGCTACTAATTCACCTGTAACATTCTCGACGAGCACACTTCAAGGTGTAACATATAATGGTACAACGACGTTGACCATTGTGACAGCGGGTTTTTACTATTTAGATTGGCAGATATCGCTCGAAAATGGCCAAACCGCTCCCAACACGTTCGGAATCTTCGTGAACGGGAATATAACCAGTACGGCGAACATGAACTCGAATTCAACCACTGCCGAGGTATCAGGATCTGCGGTCATCAATTTAAGTGCCGGTAACACCGTAGGGCTCTATAATTTATCGCCAGTCAGCAAAGCGATTAATGCTCCTCAAACTGGCGCAAGGATTTCTATCTTTAGAATTGGCTCTTAGCCCAGATTTGTATACTTCAGTGTCATATTTTTTAATATTGCTGATACAACTCCTGCGTTGATGGGTAATATGTAACTGGAGAATCACTTGAGAACTGGGAGGCATCTTGTCATGGCAGAACATCGACAACAACATGAAGCGAAAATAGAAGAAACAACAAATACAGAAGTTCAATTTCAAACGGTAGATGACATCCTTGAATACTATGGCAAGCGTCATAAGGGCATGCACGACTCGAAAGAAACCGTAAATTAAGGTGAGGCTAACCGCTTTCGGCATGATTTTTCATGCTGGAAGTGGTTTTTTATGGACCAGAGCTAGGAGAAAAAGCTGGTTTATGCATGAGGGTGTAAAGATAAAACACTTGATTCGGTCTACAAAATATGTTATCATTTCTTTTGTTGTGAATACGGTGGTCCGCTGCGGATAATGAAGGAAATACATAGAGTTTCCGGAAGATGCAAGAACACCTGTGTGAGAGGAGGGAGTCATAGATGAATATCGTTCAAGCGATTACTCAAGAACAACTTCGTAAAGATATTCCGAGCTTTCGTCCTGGTGATACTTTAAAAGTACACGTTAAGGTTATCGAGGGAACTCGTGAGCGTATCCAGTTGTTTGAAGGTGTAGTAATTAAACGTCGCGGTGGCGGAATCAGTGAGACTTTTACCGTTCGTAAAATTTCTTACGGTGTTGGTGTGGAAAGAACTTTCCCAATCAACTCGCCTAAAATCGATAAAATCGAAGTGGCTCGCCGTGGTAAAGTGCGTCGTGCGAAGCTTTATTATCTTCGTGAACTGCGCGGTAAAGCAGCGAGAATTAAAGAAATTCGTCGTTAATTACAAGGCAGTAAAAGGGGCTTGTGCGTATATACAAGCCCCTTTTGTATATCCAAAAATCGCTATAATGCGAAAGCGATCTATAGAGAAGGACGGTGGGTTATGGAGAAAGATCAACACCAGGAGGCAATTGAAACCAACGTGGGGAAACCGGCCAAAAAGGCTAAGAACGAGCTTGTAGAATGGCTGAAGGCTCTTCTCATTGCTCTGGTTCTCGTCGTTCTCATTCGCTGGCTTCTCTTTAAACCGTTTATTGTGCAGGGTCCATCCATGGAACCTAACTTTGTATCCAATCAGAAGCTGATCGTCAATGAGATTTTATATGATATCCGTAAACCCGAGCGTGGAGAAGTTATCGTATTCCATGTTCCTGATGAGGGCAGGGATTTCATTAAACGCGTGATCGCAGTTGCTGGTGATACGGTTAAAGTTGAAGGCGATAAAGTGCTTGTCAATGGGGAGCCTGTGAATGAAACCTACATACAGGAAGCGATTGATCAAGCCCATGCTGAAAACAGATTATACAATAACACAGATTTCCCGAACTCGTTCGTTCAGGATGGTGTTGTGCCAGATGGTCATGTGTTTGTGATGGGAGATAACCGCTCCAACAGCACGGACAGCCGTATGATAGGATATGTTCCTTTGGGGGATATTATCGGGCGAGCAGACTTGATCTTCTGGCCGATTAAAGACATAGGGCTCATCAACCATTAGCCAAGGCGCTAAAGAAACGATGAAAGTTTGCAGTGCAAAGTAGAGGTGACGACGTTTGACAATACAATGGTTTCCCGGACATATGACCAAAGCGCGCCGCCAAATTCAGGAGAAGCTGAAGCTGATCGATGCTGTAATTGAACTGACCGATGCGAGGCTTCCGCTCTCAAGCCGAAATCCGATGATTGACGAGATTTTGCAGGGCAAGCCGCGGCTCATTATTATGAATAAAGCCGATTTGGCAGATCCTGAGGTCACAAGGCAATGGCAAGCCCACTTCAAGGAAAATGGCCTAACCGCCTTTCCTGTAGATGCATCCACAGGGACAGGTGTTAAGGATATTCCGAACCAGATTAAGCTGCTGCTGAAAGAGAAGATCGATAAACAAATAGCCAAGGGCATGAACCCGCGAGCTATGCGTGTGTTGATTGTAGGTATACCGAATGTAGGCAAATCCACGCTGATTAACCGTCTTGCTGGTCGTAACATTGCGGAGACGGGAGACCGTCCGGGTGTCACGAAAGGACAACAGTGGATTAAGGTTGCTGGTGGTGAGATGGAATTGCTGGATACACCCGGCATCCTGTGGCCAAAATTCGAGGATCAGAATGTAGGGTATCGTCTTGCGGTAACCGGCGCCATCAAAGAGGAAATATTGAACGTAGAGGATATTGCCTTTTTTGCGATCAAATATTTCTCCAACTATTATTGGGAATCGATGAGCGAACGTTTTGATCTTAAGGAGCGCCCAACAGATCTGGATAACCCGGATGAAATTGTGGCGATAATGGAAGCGATCGGAAGAAAACGAGGCTGCATCGTCAGCGGAGGAAGAGTCGATCTGGAAAAAGCCTCGAGCATTTTCCTACGTGAACTACGCGCAGGCAAGCTTGGGCGTTATTCGATGGAATCCCCTTATTGATTCAATAGGGTGAACGAGAGCTATCTTCCACTAGTTTAAACCAAAAAATAACCATTCTGCCGGTTAACGGCGGAATGGTTATTTTTTATGGATCAGATCAGGAGGAGATTAGACTGCATTGATTCTATCTAGTTTAACTCGGTAGATGCTCTGAAGATCGACTTCGTTTGATGTGCGTGACTTGTTTGGACCGGCATTTTCGCATCATCTCCAGCAGGAAAGGGGGGTTAAAGGGTGACGCTCTGTGGCGAGTGTGATAATCTAGAAGAGTTACTAGATTGATAGAACGTGTTTGATACACCGTATGTACAGACATCAAACAAGCGGTAATTCGGAACCAAAGGGGTTAAACCTATGACAGATTTATTAATGTACGAGCGTGAGTACTGGAGCCGTTATATACATATTGCAGGTATTGACGAAGTAGGCCGCGGCTGTTTGTTCGGCGACGTGGTCGCTGCGGCGGTTGTTTTGCCGGAGGGGTTAGTGATTGAAGGGATCAATGATTCGAAGAAACTCAGTGCCAAGAAGCGGGAAACCCTCTATGATCTCATCATGGAACAGGCGCTGGCGGTTGGCGTTGGTTTGGTGGATGCGGAAACGATTGACCGAATTAACATCAAACAAGCCGCAAGGCTTGCCATGAAGATGGCTATGGAGCAATTGGCTGTTACTCCCCAGTTTCTGCTTGTTGATGCCGAGAAGGTGGATTGCGATATTCCCCAGCGTGCCATCATTAAAGGCGACGCTAACAGCCAGTCCATTGCTGCGGCCTCCATTATTGCCAAGGTCACTCGCGACAGATTGTGCGAAGGGGAATGGGAGACGCGTTATCCGGAATACGGAATCGCCGTACATAAAGGCTACGCTACCAAGTTTCACCGTGAACAGCTGCAGCTGCACGGACCTACCGCTATGCATAGAAGAAGCTTTCTGAAAAATATGGAGATTGAGCAATTGTCCTTATTCTAGATTTCGATGCAGCCCGCCCTCGTCAAAAGGCGGGCTGCTGCCGATATATAAGGTAAACAGAAGGTGTGGGAGGAACTATCGTGAACATCGGATCGTTGATTCGCGGCCTCCTGGGAGAGCAAAAGCCGGGAGACGCCAAGACGTTGGAATTAAAACCGGGTCAGGTCGTTCGCGGTGTTGTTATGAACGTATCGGAAGACGGACAAGAAGCCGTGGTGCAGATCCAGGGCGTTCAAGTGAAGGCGAAGCTGGAAACGCCGCTTCGAGCCGGGGAAACTGCCCTTCTGCAAGTTCAGCCGCCGGGAGAGGGAGGGACGGCCGTTCTCAAGCCGCTTAGTCAAACGCCGGGACAGCCGCTGTCCCCGTCTTCCATGGCTGAGGTGCTGGATTTTGCCGGTCTTCCGGATACGAAGGAAAACCGCGAAATGATCCGGGGTATGCAGAACGCGGGAGTTCCGCTAACGAAGGACAATATCGCCATGTTCCGCGAGGCATTGGCCGTGAAGCCTCCGCAGATTCCCGCGGCGGAATGGGCGGAGTCGGCTGCGATTGCGTTTCACCGCGGACTGCCGATTACCCCCGAAAGCGTGAAGGGACTGCATCAAGCGGTATTCGGGCCCCAGCTGCATCAACTACTGCAGTCGTTGGAGCAGCAGCTGGCGTCTGCTTTAAGCGCAGGTAGTGGAGGTTTGGTGGATGCGGGGAAACAAGCAGCATCCGGAGCACCTCCCACGGTTGGCGGTGAGGCCTCCGCTGGCAGTGTCACGCAGGCCGGCTCAGGTCAGCAAGCGCTGCTGACCAAGCTGCAAGGCTTGCTGCAGCAGCTGCGCGGCGAGCTCGCGCAGCCATGGGCCAGCGGCGGCACGGCAACGCCTGCCGCCGGTCAACCCGCCGCCGTGGCCATGGGCCCGGCGGCAGCTCCAGGCGAAGGTGCCGCAGGCCCTTCGCCAAAGCCGCCCACCCCCAGCGCGGAGCCGTGGGTGGGGCGGCTCTTGAAGCTGCTCGGTGCGGAGCACGAGCAGCAAGCCCTGCGCGGGGCCGGTACGGGCCCCGCGGGCGAAGCGGCGCGCACGGGTAGCGCCGCACCACCTGCCGGGCAGCAGGCAGCCGCGCAGCCCAGCAGCAACACGGCCGCGGGCGCGGCTCCAGGAGCGAATGCGGCCGTGCCAGCACACACTCCTGCTCCAGCTGCGAGTGCTGCTGCACCGCTGCCCGCCGCAGCTGAGCCAAGCGCTGCCGCGGCAGGCCAAGCAGGCGGACAAGCAGCTTCCCAGCCAGCAGCACCTGCCCCTAGCAGCAGTGGCGCAGCAGCGATTACACCTGGGGCTCTTGGCACGCCAGGGAATGCGGCGAATGCGAGCCAGCAAGCTGCTGCGAATGCTCAGGCCGGTGCTGTGAATCAACAGGGCTTGACGCAGCCAGTTGTGCCATCCGGGCAGCAGAATATCGCCCAAGGCGTACAGCAAGCCGTTATGGCCTCAACGCCATCGGGTGAATCGGCGCTTGCCCTGCAAGACACACTGAAGGGAGTGTTGCTTCAGGTGTTGTCCAGCCAGGATGCGCCGCCTGCGCTAAAGGAAGCGGCACAGCAAGTCGTTCAGCATTTAACGGGCCAGCAGCTCTTGCTAAACACCGATCGAACAGCACCTTTCGCACAGGTTACCATGTTCATACCTCTGCATGGGGTCGACGGGGAACAGACGGCATCCGTACATATTCAATCCCGCAGAGGCCGAAAAGGCGAGCTGGATGCAACCAACTGCAGGCTGTTGTTCGACTTGGACATGAAATTTCTAGGCCCGACCTTGATCGATGTGCAGGTCGTTGACCGGATTGTCAGCCTCAGCTTTCGGAATGATCAGAGTTACGCCGCGGAGCTGTTTGAGGGGAAAAAGCAAGAGTTGGCTCAGGCTGTTTCGTCTATCGGCTATCAATTGCTTAGCGTAAAAACAGAACCGCTACCCTTAGTTGCACCGCTTACTTCAGACGCGTCCGTGCAGGGAACGGCGGCAGAATACACCCCGCAAACCTATAAAGGGGTGGATATGCGGATATGAGCAAGGAAGAGAAAGAGCAAGGACAAATAACGGCCATGAAAAAGGCGGTCGCCCTTAAATATACGCCTGGCGAGAGTGAAGCACCGATTGTGGTTGCCAAAGGGCAAGGGAAATTGGCGGAGTCTATATTAGACAAGGCCAAAGAGCATGGCGTCCCTGTCCAAGAAGATGCAGCTTTGGTGGAGATTCTCTCTAAGCTGGATCTGGATCAGCAGATTCCGGAGGTGCTATACCAGCTTGTAGCGGAAGTGTTGACATATGTTTATCGTGCGGATCGTGAAGCGAAGGATGGAGGGATGATGCCCTAATGAACTCGCCATCCGGTAAAAAGGACAGCCGCAAGCAAAAAGGAGCCGCTGCCGAAGAGCTGGCGGCCGCTTCCCTGATTGAAAAAGGATACCGGATTTTGGACCGCAATTGGCGCTGCCGCTTTGGAGAACTGGACATCGTTGCTGAAACAGGGGAGACCCTTGTGGTAATTGAGGTCAGAAGCCGAAGCGGAACGAATAGCTTCGGCACGCCTGCCGAGTCCGTGAATGCTCGCAAAGTGATGCAGGTCCGAAACACGGCCCAGCAGTACGTTCATCATAAGCGTTATTATGACCGGCCAATCCGTTTTGATGTTATCTCCGTTATGCTTCGCGCGGATCTGACGTCTGTCTCGATGGATCATATCGAGAATGCATTTTGATGGGTACGAGCCGAAGCAGCCATAACAAAGAAGGTGATAGGAGCTGAGCTCCATCACCTTCTTTGCGTATGACAGGTTTATTTTATGCAATAGGAGCAAACTTCCAGTCTTCATGAGTCATCAGCCTGATGACCATGGGCTATTGTCTTTCATCAACGAGTTGTTTCTTCGGCAGTGATATATTGTCGATCCAGCTGACGGTATTGAATCGCTTCAGCGATATGTTGGCTTTGTATTGCATCGGATGCCTCCAGATCGGCAATGGTTCTGGCCAGCTTCAGGATTCGGTCATAAGCGCGCATGCTCAGGCCCAGCGTATCGATTGTCGCTTGCAGGAGCTCTGCCGAGTCCTTGTCCAGCACCGCATGTTTCCTCAGGAAGCTGCCGAACAGTTCGCTGTTCCAGCTGAACGGGAGCTGTTTATAGCGTTCCAATTGAATCGTTTGTGCCGCATAGACTTGATCCCGCATTTGCTCGGATGATATAGGTATTGCGCTTCCCGGCCATTCCTTAGGCCGAGGCACGTCTACTTGAAGGTCGATCCGATCCATCAAGGGCCCCGATATTCTAGCGCGGTATTGAGCGATTCGGGTAACGCTGCACGTGCAGCGTTGATGGGGGTGATCACTGCCGTAATAACCGCACGGACAGGGATTCATCGAACAAGCGAGCATGAAGTGCGCAGGGAAGGTAAATACCGCTCGTGCCCGGCTGATGGTTACTTCGCGATCCTCCAGGGGCTGTCGCAGCACCTCCAGAACATGCCTCGAGAACTCGGGGAGCTCATCCAGGAAGAGAATGCCTTTATGGGCCAGACTGACTTCCCCCGGCTTCGGAATGGTGCCGCCTCCGATGAGCCCGCCAGCCGAGATGGTATGGTGAGGGGACCGAAAGGGGCGTCTTGTCATCAACCCGTCGGATGGCTTTAGCTTTCCGGCAGCGCTGAAGATTTTCGTTGTAGTCAACGCTTCTTGGTCCGCCAGCGGCGGCAGTATGGTGGGGAGGCGTTTCATGAGCATCGTTTTTCCAGTACCCGGGGGCCCAATGAGCAGAATATTGTGCATGCCTGCGGCAGCAATGGTCAGGGCACGTTTGATATGCTGCTGACCGATCACATCTCTATAGTCTTCCAGCTGCTTGTCCTGCAGGCCGTTCACATGGGTTCTGCTTGTATGCGTCGACCGATCATATCTGAGCTTTGACAGCGAAACGGTAAAGCTTGTAGCTCCTCCAGCTTCACTATCAAGGATGTTCTCATCGGGCTCTTCCTGGATAAGCTCCTTTAAATGCTGGAGCCCATAGACCTCGATCCCCCCGATCAATGCAGCTTCCGGAGCATTTTCGCGCGGAAGAAGAACCCCGGCATACCCTTCCTTTTTCGCTTGCTCTACCATCGGCAATACCCCTGTGATGGGCCTAAGTGTACCATCCAGTGCAAGTTCGCCCAGGATCAACATTTGCCCGGCATTCGAAAAGGTCCATTGCTCGCTTGTTAGCAATATGCCGACGGCGATCGCCAGATCGAAGGAAGAGCCCTCTTTGCGCAGATCTGCCGGTGCAAGATTGACGGTTATCCGTTTTAAGGGATAGGTAAAACCGCAGTTTTTAATCGATGCCCGAACCCGCTCAATAGATTCGCGAATGGAGGAATCAGGCAGACCGATGATAGAAGTTTGGGGCAGCCCGTTCGCCAGGTCCACCTCCACCTGGATGACAACGCCGTCAATGCCGTGCAAGCAAGCGCTATGAAGTTTTCCGTACATAAATGAAAGCACCTCATTTCTGATATCAGTGGATTGAATCGTAATAGAACATCCAAGATTCGAAAAGGGTGCTTCCTCATTTTCGCTGTGTGACTCTAGTCCGTATTGTAAAATTTTCCTTCCCGACTGTCAATTCGCACTATGCAAGAAACTCCATTCAATAGGCAAGGGCCCATCCGTGGTGCGGGATCTGAGCGGTGAATGTACCGTAGTTCAGAAAGTTGCCACTTTTTCAGAATCGTAGCTACAGGCAATAACGGGAAGGAATGTCAATAGTCAACGCACCGGTTCGTAAGTAGAATCAAAATCATAAACGACATGCTGCCTTAAGAGCGGCTGGCGTTACATCATCATACATAAGGGAGAGGGCTCGCGTGAAAATTTGGAACCGAAAGCTCGGGTTGCTGGCATTAGCTGCCATTATAACCGGCACGTTATTGAGCGGATGCTCAAAAGAAAACGCGGTAAAGGAGGAGAATCATGAAAACGTCGCCTTAGGTAAGGAAGTCACACTAGAGATGATGACTTTCTCTCATACGAACTGGCCGTATAAAGAAAATTGGCCGATTTATAAGTACTTGAAAGAAGAAACCGGCATCTCCTTCAAGGTACAACCTGTGATGAGTGATTACACCACAACGATGAACCTGGCGATATCCTCGGGCGAGATACCGGATCTTATGATGGTCAACAGCCTGAATGCCGCCAACACGCACGGGGCAAGCGGAGCGTTTGTCGACTATTTCGAGCACTTGGATCAGATGCCGAACTACAGGAAGTTTCTCGAGGACCATCCGGAAGTAAAGGCAGCTATTCTGTCTCCCGAGGGGAAGAACTATTTTATGCCGTTGTATGGACTTGAGCAGCAATCCAGGCGGTCGTGGCTTTACCGGGACGACGTATTCGAGAAACACAATCTGACGCCGCCGACCACCTACGACGAATTGTACACGGTTGCGAAAAGATTGAAGGAAATATATCCGGAGAGCTTTCCGATTGCCGTGTTTAACGGTTTGAGTCCTCTGGTTAATATGGCACCGGCGTTTAACACCAATAGCAGCTATTATTACGATGATGAGAAGGACGAATGGCGCTACGGCCCGACAGAGGACAATTACAAGAAAATGGTTGAGTACATGAATAAGTTTTATGCGGAAGGATTGGTAGCACCTGACTTTATGGCGCATAAACGCAAGCAATTTAACGATCTGCTGCTTCAGAACAAATCGTTTATCGCCAGCGACTATATCGGCATCATGGATGAGCTTCCGTTAATGCTTGGGGATAAGGCATCCGAGTTCAGTCTCGATTATATGGTTCCTCCTGTTGGAACTCCGGATGGCAAGTCCCACAATGTATTCGCAGGATTGCAGTCCGACGGCTTTGCTGTGGCGGCAAATTCCAAGGAGCGGGATCGGCTTCTTCAGTACCTCGATTTCTTGTTCTCCCCCGAAGGAATTGAATTGGCAACTTGGGGTAGGGAAGGGGAGACATTCACAACCGAGAACGGGGCTCGCAAATTCAACGTGGATTACAAAGAGTTCGGCGACTTGAGAACCAAGACGGGCATCGCAACAATCGGGGCACATACGGTATTGGATATGACGGCTTACGAGTCCATGTATTCTCCAAAAATGCGGGAAGCGATGAAAATTGCGCCTGACCATGAAACGAAGCCGCAGCCAAGGCTCGCCTATACAAATGAAGAAAATGAAGTGCTGAGCATGGTCGGCGAAACCGTGAAAAAGTTCCATGAGGAGCAGATTGCCAAGTTCATTCTAGGACAGAAACCGATGGATGATTGGGATGCTTACGTGAACGAAGTGAACAAGCTTGGCGTGCAGCAGGTGCTGGATGTTCATAGGAGCGCTTATGAGCGGACGCAAAAGTTCCTAAACGAAGCCAAGTAAAAATTATACCTGCACGGATGTTGCCAGATGAGCGCACTGCTTTCCTTTCCCGGACCGGCTTTCGGAAGTATAGGCTGGTCCCGGTCCTTATGGGAAGGGGCCTGTAGGTCAGTTTTGATTTCGCTAAGGAGGGTACGTTTTTGCAAGCACAGAATTCGAGTTTCTTGACGAAAGTGAAGCGGGACAAATACCTGCTGCTGCTTCTTCTTCCCTGTGCTCTGTATTACATCATTTTTAAGTATGTTCCCATATTCGGCATTTCGATCGCCTTTATGGACTACAACTTATTTAAGGGGATCACGGAGAGCGACTGGGTGGGGTTCAAATATTTCAGCATGTTTTTTAATACGCCTGACTTCTGGCCTGTTCTCAGAAATACATTTCTATTGGGGTTATATAAGCTGATTTTCGGTTTTCCGGCTCCTATTATTCTTGCGTTACTCATCAATGAGGTGAGCAAATCCTTTTTGAAGCGGTTTGTCCAGACGGTCAGTTATCTTCCGCATTTCATATCCAACGTGATTGTAGCAGGAATCGCGGTCATGTTTCTGTCCCCGACAGGTGGAGTGGTCAACCAGTTGCTCAGCGCAATTGGAGTCGAGCGGATCAACTTTCTGGTTGAGGCCTCCTGGTTTAGATCGATTTATGTAACGACTGACGTATGGCAGCATATTGGATGGGGCACTATCATCTATTTGGCTGCTTTGACGGCAATCGATCCGCAATTATATGAGGCGGCACGGATGGATGGGGCTAATCGGTGGAAGCAGACGCTGAACATCACACTTCCCGGCATCGCGCCGGCGATCGTGATTATCTTGATACTTGATATCGGAAAAATACTGGAGATCGGCTTTGAGAAAGTATACCTGCTCTCGACTCCGGCCACTTATGAGACAGCCGATATTATATCCACCTATGTGTACAGGGTCGGATTAACGCAAGGCAACTACAGTTATGCCACGGCAATTGATCTGTTTACCGGCATCATCAGCTTTATCTTCATTATCGCGGCCAATTCGTTCAGCCGACGAGTCAGCGGAAGCAGCATCTGGTAAAGGAGGAACGTGATGAAACCGAAATGGAACTGGTTTGACGCGCTCAATGCCTTGATTTTGTCCGGGATTGTGATGGCGTGTCTATACCCGTTTGTTTATATGCTGGCCGTGTCCCTCAGTGATTCCGCATCCATCGCCTCCGGGGAAGTATGGCTATGGCCGAGGGGCTTCAACCTGGATATGTATCAGTATGTGTTCGAAGACGGACGGGTGCTGAAAGGATATAAGAACACGCTGATTTATGTGATTTCAGGAACTGCCATTTCTTTGATTGTAACGGCACTTGGGGCTTATGCGCTGTCCAAGACCAAGATGGTCATGGGCAAACCGATCTTGATGCTAATCGTCTTTACGATGTTTTTTAACGGTGGGATGATTCCGACGTTTCTGGTCGTGAAGGAGCTTGGCTTTGTCAATACTATATGGGGTATGGTGCTGCCCGGAGCGGTAGGCACCTGGAATCTGCTCATCATGCGAACTTTCTTCATGGGTATGCCTCAAGAGCTAGAGGAATCCGGAAAAATAGACGGGTTGTCCGAAATCGGAATCTTCTTCCGGATTGTGCTCCCGCTCTCCAAGCCGGTGCTGGCTACCATCGGATTGTATTATGCCGTCGGGATGTGGAATAATTTCATGGGGCCGCTGCTGTATCTGCGGGATGCCGATATGCAGCCGCTCCAGGTGATTTTAAGAAACATCGTGCTGTCGGGGCAATTGACGGGAACGGATGGTCCGGTTGTAGGCGATATCGTGGTGGTGGAGGATGGCTTGAAATTCGCTACCATTATGGTGTCCACCTTGCCGATCCTGCTTGTCTATCCGTTTATACAGAAGTATTTTGTAAAAGGGGCTTTGATTGGCTCGGTTAAAGGTTAAAGGTTAAAGGTTACAGGTTAAAGCGGCCGGCCGCTCACCTGTGTGTTATCGGATCCAGTTGGTTTTCCGGTAATCACCTGGTGTTTGGCCGGTTACTTTTTTGAACATGCGGATAAAGGAAGTGACATTGCGGTAGCCGATCCGGTTGCCTACTTCCTGTATCGGCATATTTGTTGTCTGCAGTAGTTCTTTCGCTTTTGTTATTCGAATCGAATTCAATTGGTCGCTGAAGTTGCTCCCCGTTTTCTCTTTAATATACCCTGACAGATAAGTAGGCGACATGTTGAGTTTAGAAGCAAGCTGTTCGAGCGATATTTCTTCAGCGTAATGCGACTCCAGATAATGAAAGACATATTGAATGATATCGTAATGTTCCTCTCGTTTCAGACGGATCGCATGGGCTGCATGGGCGAGCTCGTCGAGAAGGATGTCGCGGTATTGCTCAGGGGTCACGCTGTATGCAAGCTTTTCTGCGTAGTCCGGAAGTGCGTCGATATTGATTTTCAGCAGTTCTACTGTCCTTCTCATGCGGACCGAGACCGATTTGGCAAAGTGGCTTAGTTGATCGGCCGTGGCCTCTTGCCGCTGCAATCGATCCAGGGCGCGCTCAATGAGCGATTGGCAGCTGCTCTCGTTGCCGGCCTGTAAATTCACGTAAAACTCGTGCTCTTGCTCGGCAGTGAATCCTGTTACATCTTCACGGCGTTCTTTCTCCCAGATGATCTGGGTTTCCTCAATCGGCATGGCTTGTTGCAGGAGCGACATGGCTTCTGCATAAGCCCGGTCAAAATCAGAGGTTTGCTGGAACACGGACGAAACCGCAATATTCACGAGATAAGTGCTTTGATCTTGATCAAAAATCTGTTTGAGCTGACTCAGACACTGCTGCAGCATATCAGATTTTTCTTGAGTATACACAATGGACAAGATTTGCTTGCCCTCCATCTGAAGGGTGTGGGATAGGGGAAACGATTCTTGTATTTGCAGCGTGATCATATCTTTGATCTTGCCGGTTGCTCTTGTCATTAAGGCATCAAGCTGACGCGAAGGGACGTGCCGGTACCTCAACTGATAAACGATAACCATGAATGCACCCTCGCCGACCCAAAGCTCTTTGGCAGCGGCGGTATCAAGTGCAAAGTTTTTGAACTGGGCCAAATAATGGTAGCTGGTTAAGAGCGGTTTGGTATGGTCCATCCATTCCTTGATGCTCTTTCGTTCATGCTGCAAACCCTTCAGGTGGTTGGAAATGGCGCTGAATTCGGCAATGCTCCCTTGATATAACTCCATCTCCGCCTGGCCCAGTCCTGTAACCATTCTCTTGAGCGGCCGATTGATTTTGCGGGAAAATACCCAAGATGCCAGAATCCCGATGAGCAGGGTAGCTGCAAATAACAGCACGGCAATCCAGTTCATGCGGCTGATGCTTTGGTTGAGTTCGTTATGCGGAATAATGGAGACGTAGGTGAGGCCGGAGCGGGTGCCCTTTTCGTAAAAGTAATAAGATCCCTTCTCCATCATCCATTCCGATTGGCCGTCCCATTCCGGCAGTGGCTGGGTTTTCACATCCGGGGCTGATTCGAACAGAATTTCTCCCTCCGAGTCCATCAGCAGAAAACGGGAACCGGTCATTCCTTTATAGGATTCATACCAGCTTTTCATATTTACGAGAGCTATGATCTTCCAGGGACTGCTCTGTACGTTTGTAATTAGAGGCATCAGCTGTAACTCGCTCTTCTCTGTCCCGATGGAGAAAATGCTGCTGGGGAGCATATGTAGAAAACCGGTTGTGTGATATCTCTGTTTCCAGAACTCGTATGGATAGGAGTCGCTTATGTAGTAATGCTTAAACATGCGGTCATCGTCAACGATGCCATCCCGTTCAAGCAGGAAGGAATGATTCTGGTAGTAAATCATGACATTGTTCAAGTGATAGTAGGGCTGGCTTACCAAGGTCCGGATCTGATCCATCACCATATCCACCTGCAGATAATTGATGCCCTTCTTTCCGCCGGAATCGGCCTGCCTGTTGATATTGCCGACAAATTCATCGTGCTGAAGGTTGAGGAGGAGATTCTTCCAAGTAGAGTATTGTTTCTCAAATTGATCTACGGTATTTCGAATCAGGGTCAGATTATATTTGACAATTTCATTGTTTACATTACGGGAGTAGAATGTCATCGACCATAAATTGTAGGAGGAGAGCAGGAAAATCACGATGAGAAAATACACCAGCATTTTAACAAATAATGAATGCAGTGGAAAAAATGACTTCAACCAACTCATGCTGAATCTCCTTATGAATGCGTTCACTAATCTTTCAATCATTCTAACGGATAGTGGAAAAAGGATAAAGAGTTTTATTTTGCGTCACAGTTTAACTTAAATAAAAAGGGATTTAATGGTATAATAGTAATCGATATACTAATTATTTCGGATAGGAGAGGGAAGCGGGATGACCATATTATGGGAAAATATTATGATTATGCTAGCAGGATTGTTAGGTATTGCCGTTGTCGCATTGGGGATCATTGGATTGATACACTATGCACGGAAAAACAAATGATTTTTACATATTTCTCCAATTTATATCTGGAAGGAATCATACCCATGCCAAATAGAGTGGATAAACTGTGAACTTTTTAAGGTAAGCGTTTTAAAAACATGTTACAATAGCTTGGGTTTAATATATAAAGGTTGACAGGGGAATCTTTCATAGATTAGTTCCGTGTTAGCCAGCCTTGTTCCAGTCATGTTGATAGGAGGATTCGAGAATGAATATCCATGAATATCAAGGAAAACAAGTACTGAAGCAATATGGAGTAGCTGTTCCGAACGGCAAGGTAGCGTTTACGGTAGAAGAAGCAGTTGAAGCTGCACAATCTTTGGGTAGTCCCGTAACCGTTGTCAAAGCACAGATTCACGCAGGCGGTCGGGGTAAAGCCGGCGGCGTTAAAGTGGCGAAGAGCCTGGATGAGGTTCGTGCTTATGCTGAAGAAATTCTGGGCAAGGTGTTGGTGACTCACCAAACAGGTCCGGAAGGCAAGGAAGTCAAGCGTCTCCTCATTGAAGAGGGCTGCGATATTCGCAAAGAGTATTATATCGGTGTGGTCGTTGACCGTGCTACCGGTCGTGTCGTTTTGATGGCGTCCGAAGAAGGCGGTACCGAGATTGAAGAAGTTGCAGCAGCAACTCCTGAGAAGATTTTTAAAGAGGTTGTAGATCCAGCGATCGGACTTCAAACATTCCAAGCGCGGAAATTAGCGTATTCCATTAATATTCCGAATGAACTGGTAGGTAAAGCCGTTCAGTTCATGCTGGCCTTGTATAAGGCATTTGTAGAGAAGGATTGCTCTATCGCTGAAATCAATCCGCTAGTCGTAACCGGTGACGGAAACGTCATGGCTCTCGATGCCAAACTCAATTTCGATTCCAACGCGTTGTTCCGTCATAAAGACATCCTTGAACTGCGCGACCTGGACGAAGAAGACGAGAAGGAAATCGAAGCATCCAAATACGATTTGAGTTACATAGCTCTCGATGGCAACATCGGCTGTATGGTTAACGGCGCAGGTCTTGCCATGGCTACAATGGACATTATCAAGTATTATGGCGGCGATCCTGCTAACTTCCTTGATGTTGGGGGCGGTGCAACAACGGAGAAGGTAACGGAAGCCTTCAAGATTATTTTGTCCGATCCTCAAGTAAAAGGAATTTTTGTCAACATTTTCGGCGGTATTATGCGTTGCGACGTTATCGCTACCGGTGTTGTCGAAGCTGCAAAACAGCTGGGCTTAACTCGTCCGCTTGTTGTACGCTTGGAAGGAACGAACGTAGACCTCGGCAAGCAGATTCTGGCTGAGTCCGGTCTTAATATCGTACCTGCTGATTCCATGGCCGACGGAGCACAGAAGATCGTCTCCCTCGTTCAGTAATATTTCATTCCTGAAGGGGCATGGCACGATGGGCTTCTTAGCCCTGCCGTGCGGTTGCTTTCATTTTCAAATAACAATAGGGGATGTGAATCAATCGTGAGTATTTTGATCGATAAAAATACAAAAGTTATCACGCAAGGGATTACAGGTAAAACAGCCCTTTTCCATGCAAAAGGCGCCCTGGATTACGGTACACAGATGGTCGGGGGAACTTCACCCGGCAAAGGTGGAACCGAAGTTGAAATTACGCTTGAGAACGGCGAAACCGTCAAATTGCCGGTTTACAACACCATTGAGGAAGCCAAAGCCAAAACAGGCGCAACCGCTAGCGTAATTTATGTACCTCCGGCTTTTGCAGCCGATTCCATTCTGGAAGCTGTTGATGCCGAGATGGATCTGGTTATTTGTATTACGGAAGGCATTCCGGTGCTGGATATGGTAAAAGTATCCCGCTATATGGAAGGCAAGAAAACTCGTCTGATCGGTCCTAACTGTCCTGGTGTCATTACACCGGGTGAATGCAAAATCGGCATCATGCCTGGCTACATCCATACGCCAGGACACGTCGGCGTTGTATCGCGCAGTGGTACCCTGACATATGAAGCCGTTCATCAGCTGACAGCTCGCGGCATCGGACAATCCTCTGCCGTAGGGATTGGCGGCGACCCGGTTAAAGGGACGGAGTTTATCGATGTATTGAGACTCTTTAATGAAGATCCTAACACCAAAGCGGTTATTATGATCGGTGAGATCGGCGGTACCGCAGAGGAAGAAGCGGCTGAATGGATCAAAGCGAACATGACTAAACCAGTGGTAGGCTTCATTGGCGGCGCAACGGCGCCTCCAGGAAAACGTATGGGCCACGCAGGCGCGATTATTTCTGGCGGCAAAGGAACAGCCAAGGAGAAAATCTCTGTACTTGAAGCTTGCGGTATCAAGGTAGCTCCTACACCTGCTGAAATGGGCTCAACCCTGGTTAGCGTGCTTGAGGAGAAAGGTCTTTTGGAGTCTTGCACGACTCACTAGAACTAGATTCTTATGCAATCCTAGGCTAAGCCTATGGTTATAATTTAAGGTAAGCAACCTTTTATTTCCTGAATAGGAAATGAAGGGTTGCTTTTTTGCTTTTGATTTTATATTTTAAGGAGGTCCCGCTTATGAAGCTGGATAGCTTACTGCTCATCGCATTGCATGAAAGCGAAGGTATCGGATGGAAGACCATTAATCGAATCATATTGAACGGTGAACTGCATCAGGGGCTGCTGTCATATGATGCAAATGATTGGAGAACCTGTGGTTTATCTGTCGAAAAAGCGAATAAACTGGCCAAAGATTTTTCTTCCGTTGTCGAAAGAAAGCAGATTGATCTTTCGAGTGCGGATGATGTCGGGTTTGGACAACATGAAGCCGGGGTATGGAATTTGACAAACCGTTCAAAAATACGTATTATAACAGCCCTCGATGATATCTACCCGGACATGTTAAAATCTTCACCACAGGCACCCTGGGTACTGTATTGCATAGGCGATCCTCATCTGCTGTCGAGGCCGGGGATTGCGATGGTAGGTACAAGAATGCCTACTGCATATGGGCGCAAGATTGCAACGATGCTATCCGAGGAGTTGGCAGGGGCAGGGTTCATGGTTGTCAGCGGCATGGCCAGAGGCATTGATAGCGTAGTCCATGATACGGCTTTGCGAAGCGGGGGACCGACAGTAGCGGTTCTCGGAGCCGGCATTGACGTGATATATCCACCGGAGAACCGATCGCTGTATGAAGAAATCGCGGCAAAGGGACTTATCATTTCCGAATACCCGCCTGGCACCAAGGCGCTCCCGGGATTCTTCCCGCAGCGAAACCGGATTATTGCGGGACTCACGCTAGGTACCGTGGTGGTAGAGGCGGATGCCCGCAGCGGATCGTTGATTACGGCGGATTTAGCCCTGGAGGCAGGAAGGGACGTGTTCTCCGTTCCGGGACCTCTCACTTCACCCAAGAGTAGAGGGACCTTGGATTTGATCAAGCAAGGGGCCAAGATGGTCACGCAAGCTAGTGATATAATAGAAGAATATGATTCCTGGTTGCCAAAAGTGGCTTCGGATACATACAATAAGGAGCGGCGGGCCCCTCGTCAGGAGCATCCGGATGAACTAGCCGGGTTGACAAATGACGAACGACAAATATACCATATGCTCGAACAGGGTCCCGGGTCGCTGGATGAGATGATCGAGCGCACCCGGTGGGATTTTGGACATTTGCATTCAGTTCTGTTATCTTTAATCATAAAAAAGCAGATTACCCAATTACCCGGTGCTATATATAAGATCATTTAATGGGAAAGTTTGAATGTTGGAGAGGAGGATGAACCTGTGGCGGATTCACTCGTCATCGTAGAGTCGCCTGCTAAGGCGAAAACGATTGGCAAATATCTCGGCAGCAAGTATATCGTGAAGGCTTCGATGGGTCATGTTCGCGATTTGCCGAAGAGCCAGATCGGGGTTGAAGTGGAAAACGACTTCAATCCGAAATACATTACGATCCGCGGAAAAGGTTCTGTCTTAAAGGAACTTAAGGATGCTAGCAAAAAGGTGAAAAAAGTGTACCTCGCAGCTGACCCCGATCGCGAAGGGGAAGCCATTGCATGGCATCTTGCGCATGCATTGGAGCTGGATGATACTCAAAGCCTGCGGGTTGTATTTAATGAAATAACGAAAACGGCCGTGAAGGACGCCTTCAAGACGCCGCGCAAAATTAACATGGATTTGGTTAACGCGCAGCAGGCAAGACGTATCCTCGACCGTTTGGTTGGTTATAAGATCAGCCCTATTCTATGGAAGAAAGTAAAAAAGGGACTCTCTGCCGGCCGCGTTCAATCGGTAGCCGTCAAAATCATTCTCGACCGTGAGAATGAGATAAGCGCTTTCGTTCCGGAAGAATATTGGACCATTACAGCTAAGCTGGCCATTAAAGGATCCGCATTCGAAGCCAAATTCACGCAGCTTAACGGCGCGAAGAAGGAGCTGACCAATGAACAGGAAGTCAATGAAATTCTCGAAGCGATTCGGGATGCTTCCTTCCAAGTCGGCGAAGTAAAAGAACGCGAACGTCAGCGCCACCCGTCTCCACCGTTTACGACGAGTTCCTTGCAGCAGGAAGCTGCACGTAAACTTGGTTTCCGGGCTGCCAAGACCATGTCCGTTGCCCAGCAGCTGTACGAGGGCGTCGAGCTTGGCAAGGAAGGCACCGTCGGTTTGATTACCTATATGCGTACGGATTCCACGCGCATTTCAGGCACGGCTCAAGAAGAAGCGAAAGAATACATCACCGAGAAGTATGGTGATCCGTTCGTTCCGGAGAGCCCGAGACAATACTCGAAAAAAGCGGCCAACGCTCAGGACGCGCATGAAGCGATTCGACCTACATCGGTGCTGCGGGATCCTGAATCCGTAAAGCCGTTCATGAGTCGTGATCAGCTTCGCCTGTATAAACTGGTTTGGGAGCGATTTGTGGCGAGTCAGATGTCTTCTGCTGTGCTGGATACGCTTTCTGTGGACATTACCGCGGGCAAGACAGTCTTCCGCGCAACGGGTTCGAAGGTTCGTTTCCCTGGATTTATGAAGGTCTACGTTGAAGGCAACGACGACGGGACGACTGAGGAAGATAAATACCTGCCAGAGCTTCATAGTGGCGACATTCTGGAGAAGCAGGATATTGAGCCGAAGCAGCACTTCACACAGCCGCCTCCGCGTTATACGGAAGCACGTCTTGTCCGAACGCTGGAGGAGCTCGGTATAGGGCGTCCTAGTACGTATGCACCGACGCTGGAGACGATCCAGAAGAGAGGCTATGTTGCCATCGAAGAGAAAAAATTCATGCCAACCGAGCTCGGTGAACTTGTCATCGAACAGATGGAGCAGTTCTTCCCGGAAATTCTCAATGTGGAGTTTACGGCGAACATGGAAGAGGACCTCGACCATGTGGAGGAGGGCTCCGAAGATTGGGTCAAAGTATTGGCAGAGTTCTATGAATCCTTTGAAAAGCGCCTTGAAGTAGCAGAGGAAGAAATGAAGGAAATCGAAATCGAAGATGAAGTTTCCGATGAGATCTGCGAAAAATGCGGTAAGCCATTGGTGTATAAGCTGGGCAGGTTTGGTAAGTTTCTTGCATGCTCAGGCTTCCCGGATTGCCGGAATACCAAGCCGATCGTGAAAGATATCGGCGTGGCGTGCCCGAAATGCAAGGAAGGTCATGTCGTGGAACGCCGGAGCAAGAAGGGGCGCGTCTTCTTTGGGTGTGATCGTTATCCCGAATGTGATTTTGTATCATGGGATAAACCGTCAACGAAGCCATGTCCGAATTGCAGTAGTTTGATGGTAGAGAAGAAGAGCAAGCAAGGCATCAAGCTTCAATGTACTTCTTGTGATTATTCTGAAATGGTCGAGGAACAGGACGATGCAGCAGATTTGTAAGGCATACAGGGGGTAATGACTTTGACAGATTCACAGAGGGTTACGGTTATCGGTGCAGGGCTTGCAGGCAGTGAAGCTGCTTGGCAGATCGCTAGCCGCGGCGTACCCGTTACATTATATGAGATGCGGCCGGTCGTTAAGACACCGGCTCATCATACGGACAAGTTCGCTGAGCTTGTATGCAGTAATTCGCTCCGCGCGAACGGTTTAACCAACGCAGTCGGGGTATTGAAGGAAGAAATGCGGATGCTGAACTCGCTTGTCATCGGTTCGGCAGACCGCAATTCCGTCCCGGCTGGCGGCGCATTGGCCGTTGATCGTGATGGTTTTTCGGGAGAAATTACGGAAACCCTGCATCAGCATCCTTTAATTGAGGTTGTAAATGAAGAAATTCAGCATATACCTGAAGAAGGCATCGTTGTTATTGCCACAGGGCCTCTGACTTCGCCCGCATTGTCATCACAGATTCGTGAGCTGATGGGTGAGGACTATTTCTATTTTTACGATGCGGCTGCTCCGATCGTGGAAAAGGATTCCATCGATATGAGCAAGGTCTATCTGGCATCCCGTTATGATAAAGGCGAAGCGGCATATCTGAATTGTCCCATGACGGAAGAGGAGTTTGACGCTTTCTATGACGCTCTTATCAATGCCGAAGTCGCTCAATTGAAAGAGTTTGAGAAGGAGATTTATTTCGAAGGCTGCATGCCGATCGAGATTATGATGAAGCGTGGTAAACAAACCGCCTTGTTTGGCCCCATGAAACCTGTTGGATTGGTGAACCCACATACAGGCAAGCTGCCACACGCTGTGGTGCAGCTCCGTCAGGATAATGCGGCAGGTACTCTCTACAACCTTGTCGGTTTCCAGACTCATTTGAAGTGGGGCGAACAGAAGCGGATCATTTCCATGATTCCGGGACTCGAGAACGCCGAAATTGTGCGTTACGGCGTCATGCACCGCAATACGTTTGTTAATTCGCCTAGACTGCTGGAACAAACCTATCAGGTAAAAACACGGCCTAATCTGTATCTGGCGGGACAAATGACGGGTGTTGAAGGATATGTTGAATCGGCGGCATCCGGATTGATTGCTGGAATCAATGCAGCAAGAGCAGCTCAGGGGCAGGAGGGGATTGTATTCCCTCAGGAATCAACCATCGGAAGTATGGCCTACTACATCACCCATGCAGATCCCGATAACTTCCAGCCGATGAATGCGAACTTCGGTCTTCTTCCGAGTCTCGAGAAGCGCATTCGCAACAAAAAGGAAAAAAATGAAGCGCTTGCGAGCCGAGCTCTTGACGGAGTACGAATATTTATTAATGCTAACGAACTAAATACAATCTAATCTTATTTTCTTAGGGAGGTCTTGCCATCATGGAAATGACTTTTCACGCCACGACGATTTGCGCAGTACGGCATAATGGCACAGCAGCTATTGCCGGCGATGGCCAAGTTACATTTGGTGAAAGTGTAGTCATGAAGCAGACCGCCAAGAAAGTGCGCCGTCTTTACCGGGGACAAGTTGTCGCCGGTTTTGCCGGTTCTGTGGCGGATGCAATTACGTTATTTGAGAAATTCGAAGGCAAGCTGGAAGAGCACCATGGAAACCTGCAGCGTGCCGCTGTTGAGCTCGCGAAGGACTGGCGTCAAGACCGTGTGCTTCGCAAACTTGAGGCTTTGATGATTGTTATGGATAAAACAGGAATGCTCCTGATTTCAGGCGGCGGCGAAATCATCGAGCCCGATGATGATGTGCTGGCCATAGGGTCAGGCGGCAATTTTGCCTTGTCGGCAGGTCGGGCGCTTAAGCGACATGCCGGACATATGGAAGCAAAGGATATAGCGAGAGAGGCGCTTCAGATCGCTTCTGAGGTGTGTGTCTATACCAACAGCAATATTATTGTCGAAGAGCTGTAAGGATGCCATACAGTAACATATAGCCATATCAGGGGTGGAGGTATTCGCGATGAGTAAAGAATCGATGACGCCAAGACAGATTGTATCCGAGCTGGATAAATACATCGTAGGGCAGAAGGACGCTAAAAAATCGGTCGCTGTAGCCCTTCGGAACCGCTATCGCCGGAGTTTGCTTACAGATGACGAGCGGGATGAAATCGTACCGAAGAACATTCTGATGATCGGTCCTACCGGCGTCGGCAAAACGGAGATTGCAAGAAGGCTTGCCAAGCTGGTCCATGCACCGTTCGTCAAGGTCGAGGCGACAAAGTTTACCGAGGTTGGTTATGTTGGGCGTGATGTGGAATCCATGGTACGTGATCTTGTGGAAACCGCGATCCGGATGGTGAAGCTGGAACGTACCGAGAAGGTAAAGGACAAAGCCGAGGAAATGGCGAACGAGCGGATCGTTCAGCTGTTGGCACCTTCAACCAAAGGACAGAAAAGTCAGCGCAATCCCTTTGAGATGCTGTTTGGCGGTGCCAATAACGATACCCAGGCCGAAGATGAGGATGCGGACGATAAGGACGTTAGTCTCAAAGAGAAACGGAGACAAGTTCGTTTTAACCTGCTGTCCGGTAAGCTTGAAGATGAAACGATTGAGATTGATGTCGAGGATGCTGCTCCGAACATGTTTGATATGTTTGCGGGGCAGGGCAATGATCAGATGGGGATGAACATGCAGGAAATGTTCGGTAATCTGATGCCAAAGCGCACAAAGCGCCGCAAGCTGTCCGTCAAGGAAGCCAGGAAAGTGCTGACGCAAGAGGAAGCTGGCAAGCTTATCGATATGGATGATGTCATTCAGGAGTCTATTCGTCGGGCAGAGCAATCCGGTATTATCTTTATCGACGAGATCGACAAGGTTGCCAGCCAGGGCCGTCAATCAGGTCCAGATGTGTCCAGAGAAGGTGTGCAGCGCGATATTTTGCCTATCGTTGAAGGCTCCACGATTATGACGAAATACGGGCCGGTAAAAACGGACTTTGTCCTCTTTATCGCTGCCGGTGCTTTTCATATTGCGAAGCCATCGGATTTGATACCCGAGCTTCAGGGGCGTTTTCCGATTCGGGTGGAGCTCAGCAGCTTGTCACTCGACGATTTTGTATCCATTTTGACCGAACCGAAAAATGCACTAACCAAGCAATACGTCAATCTGCTGCGTACTGAAGATCTTGAGGTTGAGTTTTCCCCAGAAGCAATACGGGAGATCGCCCAAATCGCGGCTTCGGTTAACCAGAACACGGAGAATATAGGCGCGCGGAGACTTCATACGATATTGGAGAAGCTCCTCGAAGACCTGTCATTTGAAGCGCCTGAGTTGACGCTGGACCGCATGGTGATCACGCCGCAGTATGTCCGGGAGAAACTTGCCGGCATCGCCCAGGACCGGGATCTGAGCCAGTATATTCTGTAGTTGCATGCATATAGGTCTATCTTCCGGGTATGCGAAAGGAAATAATTGTCGATATTCATCATGACCCTACTAGCAAGTTGTCGAAGCGATTTCGCATGTTGGAAGGGATCGGGACGGATTCGTAATTTTTTGTGAATTTTATGGGTCGTAGCAGGACCTACCCTTCGGGAAAAATCGCTTAAATTTTACAGATTTAGTGGTACGATTTGCAATAATATAGAAAAAAATCGGATAAAAATGAACACAAAGCCCTTCTTTTTGGTAAAAGATAGGGCTTTTTTCTTATTGTAAAAAGTCCCAATCTTTAAGAAACTTAGTTTATGTGACATCATGTTGTCTTTTTCTACTTAAGACCTAGGTTAGTTCATACGGATTATATGATTTGTCGAAAAAAGAGGATTTAGCTAGGAAGAGTGGAATACCTTTCTGCAAAGTCCAGTCAGGAGGAATGAGCTAGTGAACCTGTTGAATAATAGTTCTTTTCAACGGCTTCAAAGCGGTTTGGATGCAGCAAATCTCAGAAACAATGTGATTGCAAACAACATCGCCAACGTGGATACTCCTCATTTTAAGAGATCCGAGGTATCCTTTGAGAGTCTTCTGAAAAAAGAAATGGATGGGGCCCAATTGTCACTTCAGGGCAGAAGAACAGATCCCAGGCATTTTGTCATTGGTCCAACCGGGGGGATTCCTGATGCTTCGGTCATGAAGGATGGCAGCAGCTCCATGAATAACAACCAGAATAATGTCGATGCAGACAGAGAAATGTCGCTGCTTGCAGAGAATCAGCTCCGTTATAATTCATACATACAAGCTGTAAATGAGCAGATTCGAATGATGCGTACAGCTATTGAAGGGAGATAGGGTTCATGAATATTAGCAATAGTTTCGGTATTAATGCATCAGCTCTAACAGCACAACGGCTTCGAATGGATGTCATCTCCTCCAACATAGCCAATGCAGAAACTACACGCGCACGAATCGAGAATGGCCAAGCCGTTCCGTATCGCCGAAAAACAGTTGTGTTACAGCCGCAGCAGGAATCGTTTGAAGGGCTTCTTAGAGCACAGATGAATGGACAGAATGTGGGACAAGGGGTAAAGGTTGCCCAGGTACGGGAAGATCAAACCCCGCTGAAACAGGTATATAACCCTACACATCCTGATGCGAATGCGGCAGGCTATGTCTTTATGCCTAACGTGGACATTACGAAGGAAATGGTGGATATGCTAGCGGCTACACGTTCTTACGAAGCTAACGTTACTGCGATAAATGCTTCGAAAGCGATGATTATGAAGGCATTGGAGATCGGTAGATAACAAGTGAAAATACATAAGCCCATATTGTAGGAGGAGAGAAAGAGATGATTCAAAATGCAATGTTCAGTGTTCAGGGCGTACAGCCGCTTCAACTGCAGGAGCAAGTGAAAAATGGAGCGACTCCTTCCGAATCGATTCGCGATTTTGGCTCTTACCTGAATGAAGCACTGAACTCTGTGGCAGCACAGGAACAAAATGCTCATGTCATGAGCGATAAATTAATGATTGGACAAGTAAACGTAGATCAGGCGATGATATCCGCCCAACAGGCTCTGTTGAGCATTCAGCTCACAACACAGGTCCGAAACAAAGTGGTAGAAGCCTATCAAGAGATCATGCGCACGCAAATCTAAATGTTTCTAGCAAAGTTTCGGATGGGGTGACAATGTGAACGAGAGAATTACCCAATATAGGGAGAGAATGACCCAGTATTGGAACCAATTCAGCAACAAACAAAAAATAATGTTAATCGCTACAATAGCATTTGTTTTGATTGCTCTAATCGTACTAACGATGCAGTTCTCTAAGACGAAGTACGAAGTAGCATTCCGGGATCTAAATTCCAGCGATGCCGCAGGAATCATCAGCCACCTGGAGACTCAAGGGATTTCCTACAAGCTGAGCGAGGATGGCAGAAGCATCCTGGTTCCGAGTACGAGCGCAGCTAAAGTCCAGATTGATGTAGGGTCTCAAGGACTTGTACAGAATGGTACGATCGGATTCGAAACCTTCGAGAAGAACGCATCGGCCATCGGGATGACAGATAACGAATTCGAAGTGAAATATGTAAATGCACTGAATGGCGAAGTAGAACGACTGCTTGAGAAAATGCAGGGCGTCCAAGATGCAACGGTATTATTAAATCTGCCAAAAGAAAGTGTATTTGCCAAGAACGGAAACGAAGATCAAGCCAGTGCTTCCGTAGTTGTGCAATTCAAACCGGGCTATCGTCCTAATCAAGAAGTCATTGACGGGTACTACAACCTGGTGAAGACAGCCATTCCAAACTTGCCGGTTGAGAACATTACAATCACCAATGACGAAGTCGAGCTGCTCGCAACAGCTAAAGGCGGTCAAGGTGGATTGATGGGCAAGGTGGAAGAAAACTTCGCGCTTCAGAAAAAATTCGAAAGCGATGTTAGGCAAAATGTTCAGCAGTTTCTCTCGCAGTACATGGGATCGAATAAAGTTAATGTCCTGGTTGCCTCGAAGCTGAACTTTGATCAGGTGCAGAGCAAAGAAAACATCGTAACCCCTGTTGATGAAGAAGAAATGAAGGGGATTGAGCTCAGTGTTCAGGAGATCCAGAAGAACTATTCGGGAACCAGTAGTCCAACCGGCGGAGTGGCCGGTGTAGGCGAAGAAGCTGTTCCGGGATATCCTAGCGATTCTGGAAGTGGAGAAACGAACTCGGAAGAGCTCTCCAAAACCGTTAACTATGAAGTTAACCGGATTACGAAGGATATCATAGCAAGTCCATATACTGTTAAAGATTTAACCATTAATGTCTCGGTTGAACCACCTGCCGGACAACAAACTTTGGATGATGCAACAAGAACGGCAATACAGAACATTCTGGTTAATATTGTACGAGCGTCGCTCTCGGATACAGACTCTACTTATACAGACGCTGATTTGTCCAAAAAAGTTTCGGTTATTTCACAGGTATTTAATGTAAATGCGGATGAAAATCCGAAAACCGTTCTTTCAAAACCTGTATTATGGGGGATTGGCATCGCTGCGTTAGCGTTAATTGCTGGAGGAGCCTATTTTATCATCCGCAGACGCAGACAGCAGCAGGAAGAATTTGAAGATGACATTCTGCTTCCGCCAGTTACGGAATTCCCATCGATTAATCTCGAAAGTATAACCAATGAAAGCCAGGTTCGTAAGCAGCTCGAAACCTTGGCGAAGAAGAAGCCAGATGAATTCGTGAATTTACTTCGCACATGGCTAGCTGAGGAATAGAGGTGGAAGCATTGGCTAAGGGAAATAACCAAATGTTAAGCGGACGTCAAAAAGCGGCTATACTGCTCATTACACTTGGCCCGGAAGTGTCCGCTCAAATATTTAAGCATCTTCGAGATGAAGAAATTGAACAATTAACGCTGGAGATTGCGAATGTTCGCAAAGTCGACAGTGATGAGAAAGATAGCATTATTCAGGAATTCCATCAAATTTGTCTAGCCCAGGAATACATCTCGCAAGGCGGTATTAATTACGCTAAAGAGATTTTGGAAAAGGCACTTGGACAGCAAAAAGCGATGGAAGTGATCAACAGACTGACAGCAACGCTTCAAGTAAGACCGTTTGATTTTGCCCGCAAAGCGGACCCAAGCCAAATCCTGAACTTTATACAGAACGAAAATGCACAGACCATTGCACTCGTCTTGTCCTATCTTCAATACGAGCAGGCATCCGCGATCCTATCTTCGCTTCCGCAAGAGAAGCAGGCCGAAGTAGCGCGTAGGGTTGCAGTCATGGACAGTACTTCACCAGAAGTCATCGCCCAGGTGGAACGCGTGCTGGAACAGAAGCTGTCGGCGACGGTTACGCAGGATTACACCAGTGCGGGTGGCATTGAATCCATCGTTCAAATTTTGAACGGCGTTGACCGAGGAACGGAACGAACAATCCTCGACTCCCTGGAAATCCAGGATCCTGAGCTCGCAGAAGAAATCAAGAAGCGGATGTTCGTATTCGAAGATATAGTCAACGTGGACAACCGTTCGATACAGCGTATTATCCGCGATGTCGAGAACGCCGATTTACAGCTTGCACTCAAAGTGGCAAGCGAAGAGGTACGGGATGTCATTTTCCGCAACATGTCCAAGCGTATGGCCGAAACCTTCCGCGAAGAAATGGAATACATGGGGCCGGTGCGGCTGCGTGATGTAGAGGAAGCTCAGACGCGGATTGTAAGCACGATCCGAAGACTCGAAGAAGCGGGCGAGGTCATTATTGCTCGCGGCGGAGGAGATGACATCATTGTCTAACTTGATCAAATCGTCCCACTATAAACCGATGGATGTGTTGAAAGAGTTGGATCTTGCTCGTCGTTACGCGTCACCAACCCAGGAAACGGTCGAGGAATATACTCCCCCGACTGCCGAGCCGGCTGTTGTACAGACGCTGGCTGAAGCTGAACGCTTAAAGCATGAGATGCTGAAGGATGCTCAAGAGTTTGCCGAAAGGCAAATCCGTGAGGCTTCGGAAGAGGCGGAGCGGCTGTTGAGTGAAGCGCAGCAGCAGATTGAAGCGTGGTGGACCGAAAGAAGGCTTCAGGACGAGGATTTGTCTGAAACGCTGAAGATGGAAGGATTTAACCAAGGATACGCCGAGGGCTCAGCCAAGGCAGAACTTGAGATGAAGGAACTGATGGAGCAAGCGACTTTACAAGCGAGTGAATTGCTTCAGCTCGCCCATCAAGCTAAGGATGATTTAATTCAGGAAGCGGAGCCGTTCTTGGTGGAGCTCAGCTGCAGCATAGCGGAGAAAGTACTGGATCGTCAGCTTGCGATTGAACCTGATTTCACGCTGGAGCTGATTCGAAAGAACCTGGCACGCAAGCGGGAAAAAGGAGTCATCTCTCTCTGCATAGCTCCTGAGCAATTCGAATTTGTATACGCAGCACGGGAAGAGCTCGGATTATCGATCGATTCTCAGGCAGAACTTCAAATTTTGCCGGATTCCACGGTTAAAGATCGCGGGTGCGTGATCAGGTCTTCCTTCGGAAGCGTGGATGCCCGCATCGATACACAGCTAGCCGAGATCAAAAAAGAACTCGTGCGGTTCGCTCTTGATGATGAGGAACGGAGAAATCAAGATGAAGAAGCTGAATAGCGCGCGGTATATGGATTATCTGAAACATCTGGACCCCGTTCGCATCAACGGTAAAGTTACGCAGGTTATCGGGCTGATGGTGGAGTCCGAAGGTCCGGATGCAAGCATCGGCGATGTTTGTTACATCTATCCCACGAAGCAATCCAAGCCGCTCAAGGCGGAGGTCGTGGGTTTTAGAGACAACAAAGTGTTGCTGATGCCTCTCGGCGAGCTTCACTCTATTGGTCCCGGTTGTGATGTAGTCGGTACCGGCAAACCGCTGAGCGTGCAGGTAGGTTCGGAGTTGCTTGGCAAAGTGCTCGACGGATTGGGACAACCGCTGGACGGATCTATCATTCCAGCGCGTATGCCGCATTATTCAACCCATAATGTCCCCCAGAACCCGCTGAATAGGCCGAGGGTTCAGGAACCGATCAGCATCGGCGTCCGCGCGATTGACGGATTGCTATCTATCGGCAAAGGCCAGCGGGTCGGCATATTCGCCGGGTCCGGGGTCGGGAAGAGTACCTTGATGGGGATGATCGCCCGAAATACATCTGCCGATGTCAATGTCATTGCTTTGATCGGAGAACGTGGACGCGAGGTGCTGGATTTCATAGAACGGGATTTGGGCCCCGAGGGGTTAAAGCGGTCCGTCGTGATTGTAGCGACCTCGGATCAACCGGCACTCATCCGTATTAAGGGAGCCTTGATCGCTACAACGATCGCTGAATATTTCCGGGATCGCGGCCTGAATGTGATGCTGATGATGGATTCCGTTACCCGCTATGCGATGGCGCAGCGTGAAGTAGGGCTTGCCGTAGGAGAACCGCCGGCCATGCGTGGTTATACTCCGTCTGTTTTTGCTAGTCTGCCGAAGCTTCTGGAACGCGCAGGCACAGGGCCAACGGGCTCGATTACCGCTTTTTACACGGTGCTTGTAGACGGTGATGATATGAACGAACCGATCGCGGATGCGGTCAGGGGGATTCTCGATGGTCATATCGTTCTAAACCGGAATATAGCGAACAAAGGGCATTTCCCGGCTATCGATGTGCTGGCTAGCATTAGCCGCGTAATGAAAGATATTTCTCCGGAGGAACAAATCGATGCTTCCGAGAACGTAAAGCGACTGATGGCGATATACAAGGACTCGGAGGATTTGATCAATATTGGGGCATATCAACAGGGCTCGAATGCTGATATCGATGAATCGATTGAATATATCGGGCGAATATGGGATTTCACGAAGCAAAAAGTGAATGAGAAGACAACATTGAATGAGGTTCAGGAACGTTTGATTTCCGAGTTTTCAAGGAGATGACTTTGAAGAATGAAATTTCAATATGCATTCCAGAAAATCGTAGACCTGAAAAGCAACGAGAAAACGCAAGCCGAATGGATGCTGTCAAGCGCCATCGGGAAGCTGCAGGCAGAAGAGAAAAATCTGAATGAGCTGTATGAGATGCGGGATCAAATGTATCGCGCTCAGCAGGAGGTGGCATCGCGGTGCGTGCCGGTCGCTGAGATTCGAAACATTCAGGTATATGCAGAGTATTTGGAAGAATGCATTGAGCGGAAACGGGATGACATACGGATCGCTCATGTCAATGTAACGAAGAAACAAAAGGTATTGTCTGACAAGATGCTTGACGAAAAAGTGTGGTTAAAGGCAAGAGACAAATCCCAAGAAAAGTTCCGGCATGAAAGTCTCCTTCGGGAACAAAACGAGCTGGACGAAATGGCGACGGTACGTTTTGCGATCAAAGCCCGATAAGGTTTGCAAACACCGAAGGGTTATGACCGCGAAGGAGGAATGAGAGTGGCACGAAAAGACATGCCGCTTGATAAGGAAGAATCAGGCGGAGGATTTGAACGGATACTGTTGATTTTGGTACCTGCTATATTCACGATTGTTCTGCTCGGGGCGCTTGCCGTATTTTTTAGAGCCGATGTGCGGGATGGACTAATCGATGTAGCCAATAAAATTCCGATCGTGAAGAACTGGGTCCCGGATCCGGTGCTGACCCCGGAAGAGCAGAAACTCAAAGAAGCGAAGCAGCAGGAAGAAAGCGCGGAAGCTACGATTGTTGAACTCAAGAAGCAGCTTGCCGAACGCGAAGAGACATTAAATGAAGTAACTGAGCAAAAAGCAAAGCAGGAAAACAAGGTGAAAGAGCTGGAAACCCAAATTGATTCGATGCAAAGCACATCGACAAGCGGTGAGACAGAAGAAGAAGACGCATATACCAAGCAGATTCGTGAACTGTCCAAGCTCTACGCCGACATGAGTCCAAGCAAAGCCGCACCGATTATGCAAAACCTTACGCTGGAAGAAATGGTGCTTATGCTTAGTCAGATGAAGAGCAGCAATCGGGTTGCCATTCTGCAGAAAATGGATCCGAAAACGGCTGCAGATGCAACCATGATGCTTAAAGATGCTGAGACTTCTGAAGATCTGGCCATCGCGGCTTTGCAATCCAGGCTCAAGAAGAACGAAACGGAGGCAGCGCAGAAGAAGTCATCCGACAATCTGGATAAAAACCAGTTGAATCAGACCTTTGCCGGAATGACACCCGCCAACGCTGCCGAGCTGCTGATGCAAACGTATAAGATCAGCCCCGCTAAGACCATGACCATTCTAAATACAGTGGATGATGCTACTCGTTCACGGATTTTAAATGCGATGTCCTCGAAAGATGCGGAGCTGGCAGCAAAGATATTGAATCGCCTGATGGGCTCTAAATAAGCTCTGAAATGAATCTCCATCCTCAGGAAAGGAGGTGAAATAAGACGATGACAATAACGGTCCAAAACATGTCTTCATCCGTGAGCAGTCCCTCGGGAAGCGGAAAGACAAGCGCGGCGGGTCAAACGACAGCGGCTGTTTCCTTTGATGCGACACTGGCTTACCAGATGAACAGCAGCGGTAACAGCGCTTCAACAACTTCGACGGAAGTCGCTGCCAAGCTGGAATCCTTGCTTGCGCAGTATTCTTCGGAAACCGATGCATCGCTTGAAGGCTTGATGGAATTGCTTCAAGGTTTGCTGCAGGAGCTGGACACCATGGATCAGGCATTAATGGAGGATCCATCCTTATTGCAAGAGCTGCAGAACTGGCTAACGCAAGCGAATCTTATGCTGAGCGGAGCTTCTCCTCAAGCACAAGAAAATTCGGATGGGAATGAGATATCTCCATTGGCTTCCAGACCAGAGACCATTCGATTTGCAGTACAGGATACGATCAGCCAGCTGGCATCGATGCTGTCCAAATCTGGTCAGGTGGATCTGACTACCGAAGCTGCTGTAAAACAGCTTGTCCAATCTTTCCATAGTCTGCTTGGTCAAGGAACAGGGACCGGGGAGAGTAAGGCAAGCGGCAGTTTTGATAACATTCTGGCCCAAAAGCAACCGGATGCCGTTCAGTCTAACGTATCCACGAATACTTCAGGACAGTCGGCTTCATCACAAACAACGGGCCAAGCGAATGCCAAGTGGTCATCGCTGACGTTAAGTACCGACGTTGATGGTACAGCAACTGAGTTCGTGATTAACGAAGGCGATTCGCTGTTGGAGCAAGGAACGGTCACTGCCGGTCAGCTAGCCCTGCGTTCAGGTACGCAAGTTGCAGTAAAGCCTGCAGCTCCGCCGGTGCCTGTTGAGAACTTTGGAAGCGAAATGACTTCCTTCATTATTAATAAGCTCGAAATCGTGAAACAAACCGGTTTTACGGAAGCGAGAATCTCCTTGAATCCGGAACATCTGGGTCAAGTAGATATCAAACTTACGATGCAGAATGGCCAATTAATCGCCCAGTTCATGACACGTTCGACGGATGCTAAAGAGCTGATTGACCAGCAAATGGCACAGCTTCGAAGCGCATTGCAAGCTCAAGGGCTGCAGATCGAGAAAATTGAAGTTACGCAGAGCAGCCAGCCTTCCAATGCGAATCTTTATCAAGACGGCCGTCAGCCTGGATCAGGCCAGCAGCAGCCGCAGCACCGCTCAAAGGAGAAGGATAGACCTTCCGATGATGCCGTGCTGGCCGCAAATCTGACGGAAGAATTGAACGATTGGATTGCTGAGCATCAAGCCGACGATGAACTTGTACAAGCAGGAACATTTACCGCGAAAGCCTAACAGTGAGGAGGTGAGCTTGGATGGCAACTAATCCGGTATCTACGAAAAATATGTGGCCCAACTATGCTAAAGGGAATGTCAGCAGTAAAAACGGAAACGGCCAGGAGCTTGGAAAGGATCAGTTCTTGAGCATCCTGATTACGCAATTAAGGCACCAGGATCCGCTTCAGCCGATGCAGGACCGGGAGTTTATTGCCCAAATGGCCCAGTTTACTTCCCTGGAGCAGCTGATGAATATCAATACTCAATTAACGGCGATGAGTCAGTCTCTGGGCGCTGCTTCAAGTTTGATCGGTAAACAGATCAGCTGGATGTTCAAGCCGGAAGATGGCACGGAGTCCGTCATAAAGAGTGGGATCGTAGATTCCATCATTGTTCGTGAAGGCGTCCATTATGCCAAAGTCGGTGACAGTGAAGTATCGCTTGACCAGATTGTGAAAATCGAGAACGCTGTAACCGAGAATGATCCAGATGCATTGAATTCAGGTCCGACAGATCCTGAAATAAACAATCCGGGTCCTTCTGTACCTGACACCAGTAATCAGGGCCCAACAGATCCTGTAACAAACAATCCGGATCCTTCCGTACCCGAAACAGGCAATCCCGATCCGTCAGTTCCTGAAGCCGGAGATCCCGGACAAGGGGGAGAAGAGCCTGGGGGAACAGCGCCATGAGTGACCGCATGATGATAGGCCATCTATACCCTGGAAAAATACATCCCGCGGCTCTTCATAATGAGCGAAAGATAGGACAAGCTCAGGCTTATCCACCCGCCGGGACGTTCCAGGAACTTTTAAATGAGAATCTGCTTAAAATCAGCAATCATGCGGCGAAGAGACTTCAGCAGCGCGGCATTGAATTAAAGGGTGATCAGCTTGCGCAGATCCAGAGCGCGGTGGACAAAGCTGCTGCGAAGGGGAGTAAGGAATCACTCATTCTGATGAAGGATATGGCTCTCATTGTAAATATTCCGAATCGGACCGTGGTCACTGCGATGGATGGTAAAGCGATGAAGGACAACGTATTCACGCAAATTGATAGTGCAGTTATTATCTCATAAATCTGGCTGGCCCGTGAGGAAGCCAGGCGGCCGCTGATCGACAGAAGCGGTCCATAACAAAAGGAGGAAAATCGATGTTAAGATCCATGTATTCCGGTATTTCCGGAATGAGAGGTTTCCAAACCAAGCTTGATGTCATTGGTAATAACATTGCCAACGTAAACACAGTTGGGTTTAAAGCGGGACGTGTCATGTTTAAAGATATTCTCAGCCAAACGATGTCCGGTGTTACACCGGGAACCGACGATCCTACCGGTGGTGTAAACGCGAAGCAGGTCGGTCTTGGTGTATCGATCGGCTCGATCGATACATTGCATACTCCAGGTAGCGCAATGACAACCAATAATCCGACGGACCTGAGAATTGACGGAGACGGATTTTTCATGGTGAAGCTTAGCGAGGATCAAGATATGGCTTTCTTGACCCGCGCAGGTGACTTTCATGTAGACGTTGCGCGTAACCTGGTAACTTCGGACGGTATGCTCGTTCTTGATTCGAACGGTGATCCTATCCAGTTGGACGATGATGTAACGGCATTCACGATTGCGCAGAATGGCGCCATCATTCAGAAGATGAGTGACGGGACAACGGAAGAGGGAGCCATCATCGGCGTTGCGAAAATCCCGAATCCGGAAGGCCTGGAGAAAATCGGCGGCAATTTGTATCGCGTAACTCTGAATGCAATCCCGGACGGCGATTTGGATGCCGTAAGGTTTGAAGCGAACAACGCCGAAGAAGGAACCGGGGCTATTATTGCTGGTCAGCTCGAGATGTCCAACGTTGACCTGACCAGCGAATTTTCGGAAATGATTGTCTCACAGCGCGGCTTCCAAGCCAACTCCCGGATTATCACGACTTCGGACGAAGTGCTTCAAGAAGTTGTCAATCTGAAACGATAAGGATGGAGAGGGAGGGGGAGCCCCCTCCCTCATTAAACAAGGAGGCTGTCCATGATATCGGTAACGAGGTTAAATGGTTCGCAGTTGTGGCTTAACGCGCTGTTGATAGAAATGGTTGAGGAGACTCCTGACACCTACATTACTTTGATTAATGGAAAGCGCATGATTGTGCTTGAAAGTGCAAATGAAATCATCGCTTCCGTTAAGGCTTATCATCACGAGGTAGGCATTCATCAAGCTACCATTAAAGTGCAGCAATTGGAGGAACCTTCATGAAAAAGATGCTCCCCTGGTTAATTACGATCCTGTTATCTATTACGTTGATTGTTGTCGCGATTTTCCTATTGTCGGACAAATTCGATAACAGTAAAAGTCAGGCTTCGGCTAATGCAGCGGCTTTATCCAAGTTGTCAGCCGATGAGATCGTCAAGATGACCTCGGAAATCACCGGGATCAAGACGAATCTCGCTGATCCTGAACATATTGCCCAGATGGCCTTTGCTTTTCAGCTTAATGATAAAAAAGCAAAGGAAGAATTCGATAAAATCAAGGAGATTAAAATCAAACCGATTATTATCAAAACGTTGGCCGACACGAAACCCGAGTTGCTTAATGACTCCAAAGGGCGCGAACAGTTTATTGGCAAGCTGCAGAACCTGATCAATAAGTCGTTAACGTCCGGGCAGTTAATTCAAATCGAAATGACAGAAGTAATGATCGTAGGTATCTAGACTGTTCGTCGGACGACCTGTAAGGGGGTGAGTAGATGGTTGATGTTTTATCGCAGAATGAGATCGATGCCTTATTGGCCGCTCTCTCTTCAGGGGAAATGGATGCTGAAGAACTGAAAAAAGAGGAAACGCAAAAGAAAATTCGTTCTTATGATTTTAAGAGGGCACTCCGGTTTTCCAAGGATCATATTCGGAGCTTGACCCGCATTCACGAGAATTTTGCACGATATCTGACTACTTATTTCTCAGCGCAATTACGTACTTTTGTGCAAATCAATGTGGTGCAGGTTGAACAGCTTCCATATGATGAATTTATTCGCTCCATACCCAAAATGACAGTTCTTAATATATTCGAGGCGGAACCGCTTGTCGGGCGCATGGTGCTTGAGGTCCATCCGAACATTGCTTACGCGATGCTGGACCGTTTGCTGGGAGGAACGGGTATTGCTCCTTCTTCCGTCAGCTCGATGACCGAAATCGAGACAATCATCATGGAGCGCATTTTCAGCCGGGCATTCGATAGTCTGCAGGAAGCGTGGAAAACGGTGCTGGACATCTCACCGCGCCTTGAGGCATTGGAAACGAATCCGCAATTTATGCAGATCGTTTCTCCGAACGAAACCATTGCGCTAATTTCCCTTAGCACCAAAATCGGCGATACCACGGGGATGATTAATCTGTGTATCCCGCATGTGGTGCTGGAACCGATCATGTCCAAGCTATCGGCGCATCAGTGGTTTATCTCGGAGAAAAAAGCGAGTGTTCCGGAGGAAGTAGATGCTCTTAAGCAGCGTGTAAGTAAAGCCAAGCTTCCGATTGTTGCCGAGCTGGGCGTTTCACAGCTTACGGTGTCCGAATTTTTAGGACTGAGTGTCGGCGACGTCATCTCATTAAACAAACCGATGCATGATGGACTTTCCATAAAGGTTGGGGACAGATTAAAGTTTATTGGCAGTCCCGGAACGATAAAAGACCGGGTTGCTGTACAAATCGATGAAATTGTCATCGAAGGAGCTGAAGAATTTGACGAGTAAAGACTATTTATCCCAGGAAGAAATCGACGCTTTGTTAAAACAGTCGGAAATGGCATCACCAGCATCAATTCCTTCGGCGGCGACTGTCGATGATGTATTAACACCTCTAGAGCAGGACGCGCTTGGTGAGATTGGTAACATTACCTTTGGAAGTGCTGCAACCGCTCTGTCTACCTTGCTGGGCAAAAAAGTGGATATCACGACACCCAAAGTGTCGATCATTAAGCGAAGCGAGTTTGAGGAAGAATTTCCGAAGCCTCATGTAGCGGTACATGTTACTTATGTGGATGGATTTGAAGGAATTAACTCTCTAGTCATTAAAACACGCGATGCTCAGGTCATTGCTGATCTGATGTTAGGCGGGGAAGGCAACCCCGTGGAAGAGGAACTCAACGAGATTCATATCAGTGCCGTTCAGGAAGCGATGAACCAGATGATGGGCTCTTCCGCGACGAGCATGTCAACGATTTTTAACCGGTTTGTCAATATATCGCCGCCAGGCATTGACATTCTGAACATGGCCAATGGTGAAGGGGTTAACAACCTTCCGCCGGATGAAACATTGATTAAGATTTCATTCCGATTAATTATCGGTGACCTTATTGATTCAACCATTATGCAGTTGCTTCCCGTTCATTTTTCCAAGGATATGGTTCACATGCTTATCAACGGGACGGAAGAGCCGCAGCCTGCGAAGCAGGAAGCCGCGCCGACGGTGGAAGCACCTGTCAGTACACAGGAACCGGCTCAAGCACCGGCTAACCCTGTTAATGGCAATGACATGGGCCAAGGATTCGACTACGGACAAGGCTACGGCCAGCCAGTGCAAGGACAGGGAGAACAGATCCCGCAATCCATGCCATATGGACAGCCGCAGATGCCTTACCAAGGGCAGCCGCAACAGTATGGCGGCATGCCAAATCGCAATGTGAATGTACAGCCCGTACAGTTCGCTAATCTGCAATCTGCGCCATACACCCAGGTGGATGAAAACAATCTGAACTTACTGATGGACATTCCCCTTAAAGTCACCGTAGAATTAGGGAGGACTCAAAAGCAAATTAAGGATATCCTGGAAATGTCACAAGGTTCGATCATCGAGTTGGACAAGCTTGCCGGTGAGCCTGTAGACATCCTTGTCAATCATAAACTGATTGCCAAAGGCGAGGTCGTTGTCATCGATGAGAACTTTGGTGTACGCGTGACGGATATCGTAAGCCAATGGGACCGGATTCAAAAATTACAATAGCACAAACATTTTAGGGAGGATTTTTATCAATGGCTAACCGAATTCTGATTGTGGACGATGCTGCATTTATGAGAATGATGATCCGTGACATATTGGTCAAGAACGGATTCGAGGTTGTGGGAGAAGCACAGGACGGTGCGCAAGCAATCGAGAAATTTAAAGAACTTCGTCCAGATCTGATTACGATGGATATTACGATGCCGGAAATGGATGGTATCGCAGCGCTGAAAGAGATTAAAAAAGTCGATGCGAACGCAAAAGTGATTATGTGCTCTGCCATGGGCCAACAAGCGATGGTTATTGATGCGATTCAAGCTGGAGCCAAGGACTTTATCGTTAAACCGTTCCAATCGGACAGAGTCATTGAAGCCATCAATAAGACGCTTGGCGTATAAGGATTCTTCTTATGATGATGGCAGCTTCTGATGGATTAAGCTCAAGTAGTACTACCGGGTATTATTTACAGTTATTTTATGTCTTTATCGTACTTGCCATCATCGTTGCGTTGATCGTGTTCCTGATTCGCTTTCTCAGCAGAAAGAATCAGAGCTGGATGCAGGGCCGCTCCATTCGTACTTTGGGTGCGGTTGGGATGGGCCCTAACAAGTCCCTTCAGCTCGTCGAAATTGGGGGCATCATCTATGTGATCGGAGTTGGCGAAGACGTCCGGTTGGTGGACAAAATTTCTGATCCAGCTGAAGTTGCGCTTATCCAAGCTGCATTTGAACAGGATTCTGGAATACATAATGGGGCACTGCCGCCTTTCATAACGAAATTGGCGGCAAAACTCCGTAAAGGCAAACCACCGGAAGAAATGGAATTGGACGATACATCTTCTTTCCATGAAGTGTTCGAATCCAAGCTGCGCAGCGTACCGAACCGGAAAGAAAAGGTCGAAGAATTGCTGCGGGAGGATCAAAAAGATTCATGAATAAAAAGATCTCGTACGCTATCGCGATTTTCATATTGTTTGGATTTCTGTTTTCCCATACGGCATTTGCGGATCCGATTCCAAACATCGATATTCAAATCGGCAATGAGGGAGACACACCGGGGACAAGCTCCTTGTCCTTGATACTCCTGATCACCATTCTTAGCATTGCACCGGCGATACTGGTGCTGATGACTAGTTTTACAAGGATTGTTATCGTGCTTGGCTTTGTCCGCACTTCGCTCGGCACACAGCAAACACCGCCAAACCAAGTGTTGATCGGCCTGGCCCTGTTTCTTACCTTATTCGTAATGGCTCCAACGTTGTCGTCGATGAATGATGTAGCGCTCCAGCCCTACCTTAAAGGTGAGATTACCCAAGCGGAAGCGCTGGATAAGGCTCAAGATCCAATGAAGAAGTTCATGTTCGCACACACACGGGAAAAGGATCTATTGTTGTTCATGAATTACACAGGCGCAGAGAAACCCGAATCTTACGAGGATATTCCCTTAACGGTTTTGGTACCGGCATTTGCCATTAGTGAGCTGAAGACCGGCTTTCAAATGGGCTTTATGATCTTCATTCCGTTTCTGGTCATCGATATCGTGGTTGCCAGCGTGCTGATGGCGATGGGTATGATGATGCTGCCGCCGGTCATGATCTCGCTGCCATTCAAGATTTTGCTCTTCGTTTTGGTAGACGGCTGGTATCTGGTCGTGAAATCCATGCTGATGAGCTTTAACACGTAGCAATAAGCGGCAAGTAATTCGAATACAGGGGGACTCGCCGTGAGCGCTGAATTTATTATCGGTCTGGCAGGACAAGCGGTCTATATTGTGCTCCAGGTGAGCGCACCGATGCTGGTTCTCGCACTGGTTGTCGGACTTATCATCAGTATTTTTCAAGCGACAACACAAATCCAGGAACAGACGCTGGCTTTCGTACCAAAAATTATTATTGTTCTTGTAGCATTACTGCTGTTTGGTCCTTGGATATTAACGACGTTAGTGGATTTTACCCACGGGATTTTGGACAATCTCTACAAATATATCGGATAGGCTGAGTGTCCATGGAATGGTTACAGCAAAGTTTACCTGTTTTCATGCTTATTTTTTGTCGAATAACAGCTTTTTTTGTAATATCGCCAGTGTTTACTTCACGCGGTATACCTGCTTCTTACAAAATAGGCCTTTCGGCCATCATTGCCCTGATCGTATATTTTTCGTTCGGGCTCGGAGAAGTGGTTCCGCAAGATCTGTCTTATGTCATATTGATTGTCCAGGAAGTATTGGTGGGACTGCTTCTTGGTTTCACTGCTTATCTTATTATGACCGTCGTCCAAACGGCAGGAGCATTAATTGATATTCAGATCGGGTTCAGCATGGCCAATGTCATCGATCCATTTACAGGGACTTCAACCCCATTAATCGGTACCTTCAAGTATTATCTGGCTCTACTGGTATTCCTGAGCATGAATGGTCACCATTATCTGCTCGATGCGATCATGTACAGCTATGATTGGATTCCGATTACGGGTGATGTGTTTGGGAAGATCCATGACGGCAATGTAACGGATTTTCTCGTACGGACATTCTCGCACTCTTTTGTATTGGCACTTCAAATGGCCGCTCCGCTGGTAGCAGCCCTGTTCCTGACCGATGTCGGGCTTGGCTTTCTGGCAAGGACGGCACCGCAGTTCAATGTATTTGTTATAGGTATTATCATCAAAATCATCGTTGGACTCGTGCTGCTGATGCTGCTCATGCCGATGCTGGTGTCACTATTTGATCATCTGTTTGCCAAAATGTTTGAAGCACTCCGGCAGTTGCTCGGCGTTATTGGAGACGGGCCGACTTAAGGAGGATGGAGGTGAAGCAGATGTCATACCGGTATCCGGTCAACTTACAGCTTTTCGCTGGTGAAAAGACGGAGAAAGCCACACCGAAGAAACGCCAGGATACGCGTAAGAAAGGCCAAGTTGCCAAGAGTATGGAGGTATCGGGTGCATCGGTTTTGCTGGCCGCATTCTTTTGCTTGTTAATTTTCGGCGGGTATATGAGAGACCGCATCGTTCGATTATTCACCGACATTTATATTAATCGGCTCTCCATGGACGTTACGAAAGACAATGTGATGCAGTTATTTGGGGAGTACGGTGTCCAAATCTTGCTTCTGCTGGCTCCGTTGTTTATCTCGGTGTTCGTTATTGCGCTGGTGGCTAATTATTTGCAGGTCGGGTTTATGCTGACGGGCGAGACTTTGAAAATGAAGTTCAGTAAAATCGATCCCATCAAAGGGTTCAAGAACATATTCTCGATGCGTTCCTTGGTCGAATTTTTGAAATCGGTCATTAAATTGACCATCATCGGTTACCTCGTGTACACCACCTTGTGGGCTGCGAGGGAAGGACTATCTTCCTTGTCAACGATGGGACCCGACACCATTTTTCATTTCGTGGCCGATATCACCATGTCACTGGGTTTCAAGATTGCCATCGGGCTGATTATCCTAGCCATTCTGGATTATATGTATCAGAAATATGATTACGAAAAAAACATTCGAATGTCCAAACAGGACATCAAAGACGAGTACAAGAAGATGGAGGGCGATCCGCTGATTAAGGGAAAGATCAGGGAACGCCAGCGTCGGATGGCACTTCAGCGGATGATGCAGGAAGTCCCGAATGCCGACGTTATCATCACAAACCCTACCCACTTTGCAGTGGCGATCAAATATGACGGGTCCATGATGGAAGCTCCGCAGATCATTGCGAAGGGCCAGGATTTCATGGCCTTGCGGATTAAAGAAATAGCGAAGGAACACGGAATTATAACGATGGAAAACAAGCCGCTGGCACGCGCTTTGTACCAACGGTCGGAAATCGGGGATTCGATTCCGGGAGACCTGTTCCAGGCCGTAGCGGAAGTGCTGGCCTATGTATATAAACTAAAAGGTAAAGTGAAATAATTAGGGACCGGAGGCGTCAGTGCAGTGAAAATAAAAGATCTATCTGTCCTTGCGGGTGTCATTGGCATCGTACTCATGATGATTCTTCCGATCCCGGTATGGCTGCTCGATGTACTCCTGATTATCAATGTCTCGCTGGCGCTTATTATTTTGCTGGTGGCCATGAATACGAAGGAAGCCCTGGACTTCTCCATTTTCCCTTCCTTATTGCTCATCACGACACTGTTTCGTGTAGCGCTTAACATTTCGACAACGAAGCTGATCCTGTCGGAAGCTAGCGCGGGTGAGGTTGTAGCCACGTTTGGTAAGTGGATAGCGAATGGTGAAATTGCGGTTGGCTTCATCGTCTTTTTGATTCTCGTTGTCGTACAGTTCATCGTCATTACCAAAGGCTCGGAGCGGGTAGCCGAGGTTGCGGCAAGATTTACGCTCGATGCGATGCCTGGTAAACAGATGAGTATCGATGCGGATTTGAACGCAGGTTTGATCAATGAGCAGCAAGCCAGGGAGCGCAGAAGAAAAATCGAGCGGGAAGCCGATTTTTACGGGGCTATGGATGGTGCAAGTAAATTCGTTAAGGGTGATGCCATCGCCACGATTGTCATCATGCTGATCAACCTGATCGGCGGGTTTATCATCGGGATCTCGATTCATGGAATGTCATTCGGAGACGCGATGAGCACTTACTCCATCCTGACTATCGGGGACGGATTGGTCAGTCAGATTCCGGCGCTTCTGATTTCCACTGCAGCGGGCTTGATTGTTACAAGAGCCTCTTCGGAAGGGAACCTGGCGGAGGATCTAACAGGGCAGCTCTTCTCCTACCCTCATCTATTGTACATTGTTTCAGGTACCGTTCTGTTGCTAGGGATTTTCACACCCATTCATCTGATTACGACCGCACCGATTGCTCTCATCTTATTCATTGCGGCACGGAGGATGCAGAACAATCTGGATCGCAAGCAGGTCGAAGTGGAGCAGTTGGAGGAGGAACAGCAAATCGAAGAGGTTCGAAGTCCGGAAAGTGTGATCAACCTGCTTCAGGTGGACCCGATCGAATTCGAATTCGGGTATGGGTTGATTCCGCTCGCAGACGCGCAGCAAGGTGGAGATTTATTGGACCGGATCATTATGATTCGGAGACAATGCGCACTTGAGCTGGGACTCGTCGTACCGGTTATCCGAATTCGCGACAATATTCAACTAAAACCGAATGAATATGTCATAAAAATAAAAGGGAATGCTGTCGGCGGTGGTGAATTATTATTAAATCACTATCTCGCCATGAGCCCTGGGTACGAGGATGATTCCGTAACGGGGATCGAAACGACCGAACCGGCATTCGGGCTTCCTGCTCTTTGGATAGATGAAGCCATGAAAGAGCGAGCGGATCTTGCTGGCTATACTGTTGTCGATCCACCATCTGTTGTGGCTACCCATTTGACTGAGTTAATTAAGAGACATGCCCATGAGCTGATTGGGCGCCAGGAGACCAAGGCATTGGTTGACAATATTCGAGAAAGCTATCCGGTCCTTGTGGACGAGCTTATTCCTTCTGTGCTGACCATTGGAGAAGTACAGAAGGTATTGGCTAAGCTGCTCCGCGAAAAAATCTCAATCCGGGACATGGTCACAATTCTCGAGACCCTTGCGGATTACGGACATTATTCGAAAGATCCCGATGTCCTTACCGAATATGTTAGACAAGCCCTCTCTCGCCAAATTACACAGCAATATGCTCAAGAGGGCGAGGCCATGCGGGTTATCACGGTTGGACCGCAGCTGGAGAAGAAGATCGCCGAAAGCGTCCAGCAGAGTGACCAAGGAAGCTATCTCGCCATGGACCCGGCATCGACACAGAGTGTGTTTCAGAAGCTCAGTGAACAGGTTAACCGGATCATTCAGATGGGACAGCAGCCTGTTCTGCTTACCTCACCGGCCATAAGAATGTATTTAAGGCAGGTCATTGAACGAAGCATGCAGGATATTCCGGTGTTGTCCTATAGTGAGCTGGAGCCGAACGTCGAAATTCAAAGTGTCGGAGTGGTGAACTTATGAGAGTGAAGAGGTATATCGTCGACACGATGCCTGAGGCGATGCAGCACATTCGTACGGATTTGGGTGCGGATGCCGTCATACTGAGTACGAAGGAAACCAAGGTAGGCGGATTCCTGGGGATGTTTACCCGTAAGAAGATCGAGGTGATCGCGGCAGTAGAGCAAGCGGAGAAATCCAAAGGTTCTGCTCCGATGAAGTCCAAAGTTCTGCCTGCTGTACCTTCTGGTGCTGTACCCAAGGCTTATCAACGAACGGCTGAAATCTCGAAGCCCGGTACACAGACCTCCACGAATTCTGCGAGTAACACGGATACAGCTTCCGGCGTACAGCATGAGGATGACTATAGTCGTTTTGCCGAGATTCTGAGCCAGGTTGCAGCTTCCGAGGAGGAAGTTAACAGGCAAAAGAACGAAGTGGGCCATGTGCAACAGCCTGAAGCAGCTGCACAAGCAGCGATGCGAAACGATCAAACGGAAACAGCAGCTTCCGTTGAATCTGTTCAATCGGTTCAATCATCCCGTGGGGGACAGGAGGAGTCTTTAAGTTCCCGTCTAGGAATTAGCGAATCCGAACAAAGAGTCCTTGAAGAACTTAAGGAAATGAAGGAATGGATTGCGCGATTATCCAGGCAAAATCTTGAAGCGCAGCATCTTCCTGAGCCGCTGCATTTCATTCGGGATCAGCTGCTCAAGCAGGATCTTTCGGCCAAACTGACGGAAGAGTGGCTCACGGCCGCGGAGGAAGCCTGGAAAGCTAATCATATGAAGATGAGTGAGGCCGAGCTGCAGAACGTGATTTACAAGCAAGCTGAGGCGTTCCTTGAGGGGCGTATCGGCGGCGGCGTTCAACCCGAGACGCGGATTGTATATATCGCTGGACCGACAGGGGTCGGTAAGACTACCACGATCGCGAAGATCGCTGCAGAGCAGCTGTTCCGTAACCAACGCAAGGTAGGTTTTATTACTTCCGATACGTATCGGATATCTGCCGTTGAACAGCTACGTACTTATGCATCCATTCTCAATGTGCCGATGGAAGTCGTGCAATCGCCTGGTGATATGCAGCGAGCCCTTCAGAAGCTGCAGGATTGTGATTTGGTGTTGATGGATACAGCAGGCCGGAACTATCGGAACGAGCTGCTCGTTTCCGAGCTTCAAAGCCTGTTCTCCCATTCCGATCAAAGCGAAACCTATCTTGTGCTCAGCCTGACCTCCAAGAGCAGCGATATGATCAAAATCGCGGATCATTTCAGCAAATACGAACTCGATAAGGTCATCTTCACGAAGATGGATGAGACCGGCAGTTACGGCTCCTTGTTTAATCTGATAGATGCCCATAACCTTCGCTTGTCCTATATGACCAATGGTCAAAATGTGCCGGATGATCTGTTGATGGCCGACAGCGAGCGGTTATGCCATCTACTGCTGGGAGAGATTCGTACATGACGGATCAAGCTCAATCGCTCCGCCAGCTTGTTTTTTCTCAGCAATCAGGGAACAGCGGTAAGGCAGCATCTCCAAGAACGGCCAAGATTATTACGGTCAGCAGCGGTAAAGGCGGGGTTGGGAAATCCAATTTCACACTGAATTTTGCGCTGACTTTACAGTCGATGGGCAAAAAGGTATTGGTGTTTGATGCCGATATCGGGATGGCTAACATTGACGTTCTTATGGGCGTGAGCTCTCGGTACAGCTTGTATCATCTCATTCGCCGGGAGAAGAGCATTGAAGAAGTAATTCAATATGGACCGGACAAGCTTCCTTACATTGCCGGAGGTTCCGGTTTGGCTGACATGATGTCCCTGTCTGAAGAGGAAATGAATTATTTTATTTCACAGATTGAAATTATTTCCTCGGAAATGGACTATATCATTTTTGACACGGGAGCTGGCTTGTCCAAGGAAAATATGAGGTTTATTACGTCCGCTGATCAATGCCTTGTCGTCACGACGCCGGAACCGACATCCATTACGGATGCTTATGCCTTAATCAAGGTGGTGCACGGCACGGAAAACCAGGTTCCGTTCAGCCTAATTGTCAATCGTGCGAGTGATGAACAGGAGGCTCGGGAGGCAGCAAACAAAATTATTTTGACGGCCCAGCGTTTCCTTGATATCGACATCAAGCTGCTCGGCTCGATTGCAGATGATACGCATGTTGTTCAGGCGGTTAAGCGGCAGGTCCCATTTACAGCAGCTTATCCACGATGTAACGCCTCTAGTGATATCAGACGGATCGCGCTTCGCTACATGACCGTTCCTGCTGCCACAGAGCCGAAAGCTCCGAAGGGAATCAAAGGATTTATGCATCGGTGGCTCAAACGTACGAAATGATTCTTTGCTTGGATTAATGGAAACTGAGGTGGACATCTATGAAGCCTTTTCGTGTGCTTGTCGTTGACGATTCCGCATTTATGAGGAAAATCTTTTCCGATTTCATCGAGCGTGATCCATCTTTTCAGGTTGTCGGAACAGCTGATAACGGGCTTGACGCCGTTCGGAAAGTAAAGGAATTGAATCCGGATGTCATTACACTGGATGTAGAAATGCCGGAAATGAACGGCCTGGATGCTCTGAAGTTCATTATGGAATCGGGCCCCCGTCCGGTCATTATGTTGTCCGGCATTAATGAGCAAGGCATGAAAGAGACCATTCTTGCCCTTGAGGCAGGAGCATTTGATTTTATACGAAAGCCTTCCATTTCTAATGCGCTTGATATTGAGCAGGTGCGTTCAGAACTAATGAAGCAACTGAATGCGGCGATGCAGGCTAAACAGCGGAGGGCATTGTGGGAAGAAGAAGAGCAGAGACGACGGAGTGCGGACATAACGGTTCCTCTTTCGCCAAAGCCTTCTGACAAAACGCTGAACAAGAAGCCGCAGCTGAATGAGACGCGAACGACGGTCCGCGAGACTGACCAACGGAGCAAGCGAATGGATTCGCTTCGTTTGCCGTCATCTCAGACTGTTGAGAAGAAGATGCCTACTGTTACGGACGGCGCCGAGCCCTCTGGTTCAAAGAGAAAACGGGCAGATCGTAAGCCTGTTGCAGACTTAGCTCCAGTCTTGCTTCCAGAGAACGAGGGTCGTCAGCTCCGTGAAGCCAAGATACCGCAGTCAACGGAATTGACGGATTTGGTTGCGGTGGGCTGCTCCACAGGCGGGCCAAGAGCATTGAAAGCTTTTCTCGAGCCCATTCCCGGCGACTTCTGTGCCCCGATTGTCATCGTTCAACATATGCCGCCGAGTTTTACCAAATCGCTTGCACAGCGCTTGAATTCATTCAGTCAGCTGGAGGTCATGGAAGCAGAACAAGGGATGGTATTGGAAACGGGGAAAGCCTACATTGCACCGGGGGGCAGCCATATGAGGGTTTACCGCTCGGACAGCGGCGCTTACCAAATCAGGATCAGTCAGGATGAGACTCGCAATGGTCACCGTCCGTCTGTAGATGTGCTGTTCGAATCCCTACTGCCGTTGACCATGATCAAACGTCATGCGGTGCTGATGACCGGAATGGGAAGCGATGGAGCGAGAATGATGAAGAAGCTTTACGATTCAGGAGTGACATCCACCTATGCGGAGAGCGAGCAAACCTGCGTCGTATACGGGATGCCAAGATCGGCTGTTGAGCTCGGTTGCGTAAGCCACGTTCTGCCGCTTCATGATATTGCACCTAGAATGGTTCAAGCTGTAAATAACGGAAAGTGAACTTGAAGAGGAGGTGTCTCTCAATGGACATGAATCAATATTTGACAATGTTTATTGATGAGTCAAATGATCATCTGCAATCATTAAATGAAAACATGCTTCAATTAGAAAGCAACCCGGACGATATCGGGATCGTACAGATTATTTTCCGATCGGCTCATACGTTGAAGGGTATGGCAGCAACGATGGGATACGAAGATCTGGCTTCACTTACCCACCAGATGGAAAACGTGCTGGATCTTGTCCGGAACGAAAAGCTAAAGATGCAGGATTTTATCTTTGACACGCTCTTCAAAAGCTTGGACGCTCTTGAATCGATGGTGCAGGATATTACCGAAGGCGGAGACGGGAAAGCGGATGTTTCCTCGATCGTGGCTTCCTTGCAGTCGATTGTACGTGGTGAAGGAGCTTTGCCTGGAGGGGCAGCTGCCGAAGGAGATAACTCCGCTGTGGCCGTCCAAGGAATTGAATTGGATGAGTTTCAATTTTCCGTGCTTGATCAATCGATTTCGGAAGGACATAAGGTTTTATATATACAAGTGACATTGCGAGAGGATTGCCAACTCAAGGCGGTTCGTGCCTACATGGTATTCGAAACGCTGGAAAGATCCGGGGAAATCGTCAAAACGTATCCGGACGTTCAAGAGATTGAACAAGGTGAATTCGATCGCGTATTTTCGTTGTATTACATAACGCAAAGAGAAACGCAAGACATTGAAAGCCAGATTCTGGGCGTTTCGGAGATCGAGACTACTACGGTTGTGGCGCTCGATCATGAATCTTTGCAGCAAATGGTTCAGGAGAGCGCGGCTACAGCAGAAGCTGTCAAACCGCAAGTTTCAGAGGCAGCTCCAGCGGCTGTGGCTTCACCGGAAGCCAAGAGTCCTTCAGCGCCTGCCAAAGAGTCCAAGGCACCTGCCCGAAATGCAGGGGGAGGTAATCCTTCGAGAACGATCCGGGTTGATATTGAGCGGCTGGATGTATTAATGAATCTGTTCAGTGAGCTGCTGATTGACCGGGTACGGCTAGAGCAATTGGCCAGTGAGTCCAAGAATCAGGAGCTGACGGACACCGTTGAGCATATGAGCCGCGTGAGCAGCGATTTGCAGAATATCGTCCTGAAGCTGCGCATGGTTCCTGTAGATACGGTGTTTAATCGTTTCCCAAGGATGGTGCGTGACCTTGCCAAAACACTGGACAAGAAGATTGATTTGATTATTACCGGAGCTGAGACGGAGCTGGATCGTACGGTTATTGATGAGATTGGTGACCCGCTGGTCCACTTGCTGCGCAACTCGGCTGACCATGGTGTCGAACCTGTTGCCGACCGCATCGCTGCTGGTAAACCGGAGACCGGTACCGTGCATCTGCGCGCGTTTCATAGCGGCAACAATGTTTTCATTGAGATTGAAGATGACGGACGCGGCATTTACCGTGACAAAATTCTAAAGAACGCGCTGGCAAAAGGCGTTGTGACAGAGGCCGAAGCAGCGACCATGACCGATGACGAGGTCAATCAACTGCTGTTCGCACCGGGATTCAGCACCGCAGAGAAAATTTCGGATGTATCCGGCCGAGGTGTTGGGCTCGACGTTGTTAAATCCAAAATAGTTGCCCTGGGCGGTAACGTCACCATCTACTCGACACCGGGGAAAGGCACGAACTTTTCCGTTCAGCTTCCATTAACGCTGTCTATCATTGCAGCTATGTTAATCCGGATGGGATCTGAAAAATATGCGATTCCGCTTTCCTCCATTGTTGAAACGGGCATCATCAAGCGTGGCCAAATCAAACATGTTCACGGCAGTCGCATGATCCAGTTCCGAGAATCGCTGATTCCGGTCATCTCGCTCAGCCGCTTGTTTGAAATTCCGAATTTTGATGAGGAGCTGGAAGAAGAAACAGAGATCGTTGTAATCCGCAAAGGGGATCGTCTGGCGGCACTTACCATCGATGATTTTATCGGACAGAGTGAAATCGTCATTAAGAATTTGGGTAAATATCTGCCTGCCATTCAGGGAGTATCCGGAGCAACCATTCTAGGGGATGGACAAGTCGCTCTCATTATTGACGCAAATGCATTTATCAAATAACAGGTTGCTATAACTCAGGCGGCAGGCCACACATTTTGAAGGAGGACTTATTCATGGGAGAAGAAATCAAGGTTATTGTCTTTAGACTTGGCGAGGAAGAATACGGCATCGAGGTAGACAAGGTTCAGACCATTGAGCGAATGATGCCCATTACGCGTGTTCCCAAGACCTATGCTTTCGTAAAAGGGGTTATTAATCTTCGCGGCGTCGTCATTCCTGTAATCAATCTGCGCGGCCGCTTTGGATTGGAAGAGGTTGAAGCAACCGATCAAACGCGGGTTATCATCGTGGCGGTCAATGACATGCAGGTAGGTTTTATCGTGGATTCGGCAAGTGATGTCATCGATCTGAATACGGACAGCATTGACAATCCACCTGAGGTTGTCGGCGGAATTAAAGCGAAATATCTTCGCGGTGTCGCGAAGGTAGGAGAGGAGCGCCTTCTCGTCATGCTGAATCTGTCCGAAGTGCTGAACAAAAGTGAGATTATTCAGCTGGAAGGCCTTGAGGAGTAGACAGTGGAGCTGTTTAAGCATGGCAAGGAAATCAAAATGGATGTTTTGAAGGAAGTTGGAAACATCGGAGCGGGCAATGCGGCAACCGCCCTCTCCCGCTTGCTTAACAAACCGATTGATATGGCTGTTCCCAAAGTTCAACTCCTGCCTTTTGAACAGATTGCCGAAAGTGTAGGAGGGAGCGAACAACTCGTTCTTGCCGTATTTTTACGGGTAGAAGGCAGTGCGCCGGGAAATCTCTTCTTTATTATGAGTCCGGAAGCCGGGAAGAATTTGCTGCAGAATCTGGCGGGCTTTGAAGTGTCGGATGAGGAGCAATTCTCCGAGATGGAGCAGTCCGCATTATGCGAGATCGGAAATATATTGTCAGGCTCGTACTTATCGTCGCTCGCTGATTTGACCAATCTGTCCATGACACCTACGGTGCCGGCTCTCGCGATGGATATGGCAGGTGCCATCTTAAGTTATGGACTGCTGCAGTTCGGAGAAATGGGAGACGATGCCCTCTTAATCAACACGACGTTCCTAGAAGGGCAGAACGAGGTGGAAGGCCAGTTCTTCCTCATACCTGATCCACAATCATTTGCTCAAATTTTCGAAGCTTTAGGAGTGCCTTTAGAGCATGATTGAAGAACAAAGCATAGTGAAAGTAGCCATGGCGGATCTGAACGTCGCAGGTCCAAACGGTATTTTGCGTACAACGGGGCTCGGCTCGTGCGTCGGACTGACGTTGTATGATCCGGTGACGAAGATTGGTGGAATGGCGCATGTGATGCTTCCATCTTCAGCGATTGCCAGAGAAGGGCAGCTAAACCTGGCAAAATACGCCGATACGGCTCTTCCGATTCTGTTGAACAAGATGAGGAACTTGGGGGCTTCCCCGGCACGTATGGTAGCCAAAATGGCCGGTGGAGCTCAAATGTTTGCTTTTGCCGGCTCCGGTGACACCATGCGCATCGGTCCTCGTAATGTGGAGTCCTGCAAGGCTGGGCTCGAGCAGATGGGGATAACGCTAATTGCCGAGGATACCGGAGGAAATTACGGAAGAACCGTTGAGTTGGACTGTGCAACGGGTAAGTTTACAATACGAAGCGTACAAAAGGGCATAAAGGAATTGTAGCTAATGGGAAAACTTCGTTTTTATCTGATGACTGGAATTGCCGGATTTGTGTTCACATTTATTTTCTCCATACGTAACAATCTGTGGATGACTAGCATGAATCGTGCTCTCCTTGCATGTACGATTTGGTTTCTTCTGGCGTTCCTGTTGAATTGGGTGTTTGGTGCCATTACGGGTCCGCGAGCCACTGTTCAAGGGGACGCCGACACGCAGCGGGAGCAAGACCGAGGGACTGTTCTTGATTTATCCACGCCTGATGAGGATCGGGAATTGATGGATTTAATCCATTCCGAATCCAGCAGCAAAGAGAATGGAGACTTTGTACCGCTAAATCCTCCTAAGCTGGTTTCAACGAAAGAACCCGAAGAACTGGCCAAGGCCGTTCGTCACCTTACGGAAAAATAAGGAGGGTGAAGGCAATTGGACGAACGTAAAGCTTCTGTGCTAAACCATGCGGATTTATGGAGCGCATGGAAGGAAGATGGAGACCATGAAGCGAAGAAGAAACTAATCGAATATCATTTGCACATCGTTGACTATGTTTCAAGCCGTTTGGCCATCGGTCTTCCGAAGAACGTTTCTAAGGGAGATTTGGCCAGCAATGGGGTAATGGGTCTGATTGACGCCATCGAGAAGTTTGATTACAAACGAGGCCTGCAATTCGAAACCTATGCTTCTTGGCGTGTGCGTGGGGCTATTCTGGACTCGCTGCGCCAGGGGGACTGGGTGCCGCGCTCTGTCCGCGAGAAGGCGAAGAAGATTGAAACTGCATATCAGCAGTTGGAACAGAAGTATTTACGCAGCGTCAGTGATTCCGAGATGAGTGATTACCTTGACGTGACCGAGAAGGAATTCCGGCACATGCTGCAGGAAGTAGCAGTCATGACATTGACATCTCTGGAGGATCCGATCCGCGAGGAGGAGTCTGAGACCCGAATGTCGCTCCTGGTTGATGAGAAAGCGAAAAATCCGGATCACAAGGTCCATGAATTTTACCTGCGAGAAGCCCTGATGAAGGGTATCGGTAAATTAACCCCGAAAGAGCGGACCGTAGTTTCCTTATTATATTATGAGGATTTATCACTCAGCGAAATTGCTGAAGTGATGTCGCTATCACCTTCACGAATATCTCAGCTTCATTCCAAAGCGATTTTGAGACTTCGGGGCGCGCTCGATAAAGATCGGGATTTGCTGATGCAAAACGATTGACGCTTGCCATATATGAAGGGGGTTCCTGGATTGTCTGTAGATTATGCATTGGATCAGTACTTTAGCGTTACGCTATCGGATGACAAGGTCGTCGCCTATATACAGTTCACCAAATGGGAGAAGGATTTCTCTTGTTCTGTAGAAGCTCTTGAACAATTTCTGAGAAGTCACCAGATACGATATGGACTTCAACATGATACGTTGCGGCGAATCGCAGATCATGCGGAGGAATATCAATATAGTAGAACGCCGATTGCAATGGGAACGGAACCTATGCACGGACAGAACGGCAGAATCGAATTTACCGTTAATTTTGGGAATGAGACAAATCTGAAGCCGCTTGAGATCGAAGATGGCAAAGTGGATTATAAAGAAGTGATTCGTTTAAATAATGTAAAGAAGGGGCAGCTGCTAGCCACCCGAATCCCGCCAACGAAGGGAGTCCCTGGAACGGCGGTGACCGGAGAGGAGATTCCGAGCAAACCGGGAAAGGAAGCTCATTTCAAGGTTGGGAAGAACGTCGTTGTTAACGCCGAGAAAACCGCAATGTACGCTGCAATTGACGGACTCCTCACCAAAACCGAAAAGGGAAAAATCAATGTGTTTCCGGTATATGAGATTAACGGAGATGTTGATTACAGTATAGGCAATATCGACTTTGTCGGCACGGTGGTCATTCGCGGCAATGTGCTGACTGGATTCAGAATCAAGGCAGCAGGGGACATCCGAGTCACTGGCTTTGTGGAAGGAGCCGAGCTGGAGGCTGAAGGCTCGATCGATATATCCGGCGGAATCATCGGTTATAACAAGGGTTATGTCAAGGCGGGTCAGGATGTCAAAAGCTCGTTCATCCAGGATGGAAACGTCATAGCCGGCGCTAGCGTATTTGTCTCGCAGAGCATCATGCACTCCAATATCCGGGCGGTCCGGAATATCGAATGCAACGGTATGAAGGGCCTTGTGGTAGGCGGCATTTTGCAGGCGGGTGAAAAAGTGGTTGCCCGAACGATCGGAAACAGCATGTCGACAGCTACCGTAATTGAAGTTGGTGTTCTCCCGGAGCTGCGGAATGAACTGTCGGATCTTAGAGCCCAATTGAAACAGTCATTGGAAAGTATGGATAAAACCGATAAAGCGCTTTATCTTCTGAATCAGTTAGCTTCCTCGGGTCAATTGTCGCCAGACAAGCTGGCGCTGCGAATCAAACTGAATGCCACCAAAAAATCAAACATGGCAGAACAATCCGATATTAAGGACCGAATGCTGGAAATCGAGAAGATGCTTGAGGATACCGGCAAAGCAAGAGTGAATGTGGTAAAGACGATCTACGGCGGTGCCAAAATTGTCATAGGGCGGTATACCCGCTTTGTTAAGGATCCCACGCAGCGGGTTTCTTTTTACTATCATGAAGGGGATATCACTATGGTACCGCTCTTGTAGGACAGAACAGACGTTTTAAATGCTTGTGGACATGATCCTATATCATGAGGTGATTCCATTGAGTTTGAAATCGGTTGAGATGCAAATTGCGGTCCCCAGAACCAATGAAGCGGGCAAGATGCATAATGAATCCCAGCAGCGCCCGATGAATGATCAGACGCTGCTTGCGGGTGAGTTATCCAAGAACAGCCGTGCGGAAGCCCAGCGAAGTACTGAAGTGAGTGAGACGGCGGAAACAGCCGTGCGCGATGACGGGAGCCGTCAATCCTCTGGGCAGCAACAAGGTCGGGGAACGGCGGAAACGGGCGAGACATTGGAGCAGCCGGCAGAGCATCCCTATAAAGGCAAAAATTTCGATGTTTCGCTCTAGATAATTTATAGGCACAAAGGAGTTAATGGATTTGAAACCATGGATATATATCGTGCTGCTTGGCATTGCCGCCGTGCTGTATGCTTTTATGCTGCCGAAACGCCGTGAAGAGGCCGTGTCCAGCGAGCGGGTTGTAAAAGAAGTGGAGAACACGCTTGAAGGATATATGGCGGAAATCCAGAACGAGAACGAACAGCTGGTGGAACTGGTTGGTCAGATGAAGAAAGATCTTGATGCCAAGCAGCAAGCACATCAAGAACAGATCAGTGATTTGCGGGAGCGCATGCTGGCCATGGAGCAGAAAATGACCGAATCGCAAACGCGTCTTCGAACAGCGGAAGAGAAGCTGGCGCAAACGACTGCGGCCGCTTCTTTGTCTGCAGGAGAGGCTGCAGCGGCTTCCGAAGCTGAGCCTGCACCACTTGTCCATTCCATCAAATCCAGATACGCGGAGCTGTTTGATCTATATGAACAAGGAAAGTCCATCGATATGATTGCCAAGACCACGGGTCTTCAGCGAGGCGAAGTTCAACTTATTATCCAGTTGGCCAAACAGGAGGAATCCGTGTGATCAAGAACCGTACATTTATGATGGGCCTGGGGAGCGGTCTCGTGATCGGCGCAGTGCTGCTTCAGCTGATGTGGATCGGTCAAGGCACAGCCGCATCGGAGACGCAGGAGTTAACGAAGGAGCAGCTGATGGCTGCAGCGGAAGCTTTGGATATGCAAGTCGTCGAAGGTTCGGACGAGCTGATGACGGCGGAGCAGTGGGAAGAGAAGAGGCTTGGTGAGAGCGCTGGTGAGTCCGAAGAAGGGGCCGATCCTGCACGGAAGACGGGAACGGACAAGCCGGAAGCACCGCAGCAGCCGGAGAAGCCTGAAGCGGGCGTGGATAAGAAACAGGAATCTACTCTCAAAGTGACGGATCCGGCGAAGCCGAAAACGCCAGCCAAAGCGGAGGCGCCTATCAAAGTGAATATTCCAGCTGGAAATAATCTCAGTGATGTGGCAAACAGTCTTTTGCGTGCAGGCGTCATTGATAACAAACAAGCATTCATTAATAAGGCAACCGAGAAAAAGATCAACACCATGATCCAAAGCGGTACATATTCGTTCACAGCAGGCGAGAGCTACAATTCGATCATAACCAAAATCACAGCAAAACCCTCCAACTAGCCCTTCGGTTGAGAGTGGTTTTTTTCTTTACAGGATCTGGTTGCAGCCGTTGATGGAATGGACCTGATCAAGTACACAAAAGACATTGCAACCTGCCCATGGTTATGTTATAGTAATTGACGGTGTTAAAACACACGCTAGAGTGATTTCGTTGAGGGTGCTTCCAGGATTGGGAGTCTTAATGAAAAATGATCTTGGCGGAGGGACACACAAAAACCAAACTTAGGAGGTGCGTGAAGATGGCAGTAATTTCCATGAAACAGCTTTTGGAAGCTGGCGTACACTTCGGTCACCAGACTCGTCGCTGGAACCCGAAAATGGATAAATTTATCTTCACTGAAAGAAACGGTATCTACATCATCGACCTGCAAAAAACGGTCAAGAAAGTTGAAGAAGCATTCAACTTCGTGAAAAACGTAGCTGGAGAGAACGGTACAATCCTGTTCGTCGGCACGAAAAAACAAGCTCAAGATTCCGTGAAGGAAGAAGCAGAGCGTTGCGGTATGTACTACATCAACCAACGTTGGCTCGGCGGAACTTTGACTAACTTCGAAACAATCCAAAAGCGTATTAACCGCTTGAAGCAGCTCGAAGCTTGGGAAGAGGACGGCACGTTCCAAGTATTGCCTAAGAAAGAGGTTATCCTTCTCCGCAAAGAGAAAGATCGTCTTGAGAAATTCTTGGGTGGTATCAAGAACATGAAGGGTCTTCCAAGCGCATTGTTCGTTATCGATCCTCGCAAAGAGCGTATCGCCGTAGCGGAAGCTCGCAAATTGGGTATCCCAATCGTTGGTATCGTTGATACGAACTGTGATCCGGATGAAATCGACTATGTAATCCCAGGTAACGATGACGCGATTCGCGCTGTTAAATTGTTGACTGGTAAAATGGCCGATGCTGTTGTTGAAGCTCACCAAGGCGAAGAAACAACTGCGTAATCAGGATTAAACGTATAAATCATGAATTAAATGAAAAGGGTGGTTGGTAGGTGTATAACCTCTCACTGCCCTTTTTTTAAGATGTTAGAACGGGTGACGTGCGAATAACGCGTGGAATCTGGAGCCTGGCATCGCAGGGGAAGAACAACTACTTAACGCGGTCTGAATCTTGGAGAGAACAATCGTATGACGGTTTTCGAGAGGTTCAAACGCAAACTTCATCATACCAATTTGGAGGGAATTCTAATGGCAGTAACAGCTAGTGCGGTAAAAGAACTTCGCGAAAGAACAGGCGCGGGCATGCTGGATTGCAAAAAAGCGCTGGATGAAACAAATGGTGATATCGACAAAGCGGTCGCAGTACTTCGCGAAAAAGGTTTGTCTGCAGCAGCTAACAAAGCTGGACGTATTGCAACTGAAGGCGTTGTCGAGTCTTATATTCACGGCGGCGGACGAATCGGCGTTCTCGTTGAAATCAACTGTGAAACCGACTTCGTAGGTAAAACAGATCAATTCAAAGAGTTTGCTCGCGATATCGCGATGCATATTGCCGCTGCAAACCCTAAATATGTTCGTCGCGAAGAAGTGCCAACGGAAGAGCTTGAGAAAGAGAAAGAAATTTTGAAAAACCAAGCCCTGAACGAAGGCAAGCCTGAAAAAATCGTTGAAAAAATGGTTGAAGGCCGCATCAACAAATACTATGAAGAGTATTGCTTGCTTGAGCAATCCTTCATCAAAGATCCTGACAAAACGATCAACACGCTGCTTAACGAAAAAATCAGCACGATCGGTGAGAACATCTCCATCCGTCGTTTTGCTCGTTTTGAATTGGGCGAAGGCTTGGAGAAAAAACAAGACAACTTCGTTGAAGAAGTTATGTCCCAGGTGAATAAATAAGCCGAATAGGCTAATATAACTTATAGAAAAGAGTGGAACACACCTGTGTTCCTTCTTTTTTAAGAGATATAAAGGCATAAGAGAGATAAGATTGTTATAAATTCGGAGTAAAGGCACCCTTATCTCACAAGAAAGTATGGATTTAAGTCTTGATTAGACGACCAGAAGTTTCTACTTGAGACGGATGTGTTTACCCGATTTTTATAAACCGTCAAGCAGTGTGCCGGTGTGTCTGTCTGTCGTTTTTCAAACGGGCGTCGTATACTTAGGCGCCGTCTTAAAGTGGAGGGTTATCATTTGGAACAGCCTGTATATAAACGAGTGATATTGAAAGTCAGTGGGGAATCCCTTTCAGGGCAGAATGGATATGGTATTGATGCTGAGACGATCTCATCGATCGCTGAGCAGGTTCGTGAGGTTGTCGAGCTTGGTGTGGAGGTCGCGATCGTGTGCGGCGGCGGGAACATCTGGCGCGGTATTGCTGGCAGCGCGAACGGAATAGACCGTGCAACAGCAGATTATATGGGGATGTTGGCAACGGTGATGAACTCTTTGGCATTGCAAGATGCTTTGGAGCAGATCGACGTGCCGACTCGAGTGCAAACCTCTATCTCCATGCAGCAAATTGCGGAGCCGTATATTCGCCGTAGAGCCATTCGGCATTTGGAAAAAGGTCGTGTCGTTATTTTCGCGGCAGGAACAGGTAACCCCTACTTCTCCACCGATACGACTGCAGCGCTTCGCGCAGCGGAAATCGAAGCAGAAGTGATTCTCATGGCGAAGAACAAGGTGGACGGAGTGTACTCCGCTGATCCATTTAAGGATGAAACTGCCGAGAAGTACGAGCAGCTGACGTATCTAGACGTATTGAACAAAAACCTTGGGGTAATGGACTCTACAGCTTCATCGTTATGTATGGACAACAACATCCCGCTCATCGTCTTCGCTATTACGGAGCAAGGTAATATCAAGCGCGTCGTTCTGGGCGAGAAAATCGGAACGATCGTCAAAGGGAGTGTAGATTAATGCCGCAATCGGTGAAAAAGAATGCAGAAGAACGCATGGAAAAAGCGATCCTGTCTTTGAAGCGTGACCTGGCAACGCTGCGCGCAGGACGGGCAGCGCCAGCGCTACTCGACCGGATCACGGTGGAATACTACGGAGCGCCAACCCCGCTGAATCAGCTGGCTAACATCAGCACGCCGGACTCCAGAACGCTCATGATCCAGCCTTGGGACAAGTCGTCCTTGGCCGATATCGAGAAAGCGATCATGAAATCGGATGTCGGATTGACGCCGGCGAATGATGGTAATCAAATTCGCCTCGTCGTACCTGCACTGACGGAAGAGCGCAGAACCGAGCTGGTGAAAATGACGAAGAAATTCGGCGAGGAAGCGAAAGTGGCCATCCGCAACATTCGCCGTGATGCCAACGACGACATCAAAAAATTGGAGAAAACAGATATTTCCGAGGACGAGTCCCGGAGACATCAGGAAGATATCCAAAAAGCGACGGATAAATTTATCGCAGAAGTCGACAAAGTCCTCGTTGCTAAAGAAAAAGAGATTATGGAAGTATAAGAGACTTGTGGCCCCTCCTGTCAATGGTGGGGTTTGTCTCTTTTTTTGCAGAAAGATGCCTGGAGGAAATGGAATGATCAAACGGGTTCGATCGTGGTTGAATCAGGAGGACAGTCAGCAGACGCATCAGCTCTCTCCGGACAACATCCCACATCATGTCGCCATCATCATGGATGGTAATGGACGCTGGGCGAAACGGCGCGGTATGCCGCGAATCGTTGGCCATCAGAATGGCATGAAGGCTGTCAAAAGAGCGGCCATTGCTGCCGATGATTTGGGAATCAAAATATTGACGATGTATGCTTTTTCGACAGAAAATTGGACGCGTCCGAAGGATGAGGTCGATTTTCTGATGAAGCTTCCTCAGGAGTTCCTGGCTATTGAGCTGGAGGAGCTGATCGAAAAAAATGTCCAGGTCCGCATGATGGGGCATCCGGAAGACCTTCCATCCCATACCGTGTCTGCGATGGAAGAAGCAGTTGCGAAGACAGCCGGCAATGACGGGCTTGTGCTTAACTTTGCGCTCAATTACGGCAGCCGGAAAGAGATCACCGAAAGTGTCAAGGCGCTCGGACGAGATGTGCGAGACGGAATTCTTCGTCCTGAGGATATTACAGAGGAACTGATTGGCCAGCGGCTCCTCACAGGCGAATTGCCGGATCCGGATTTACTGATCCGCACAAGCGGCGAGCTGCGGCTGAGTAATTTCATGCTGTGGCAGCTCGCGTATAGTGAGCTATGGTTTACGGATGCCTATTGGCCGGAGTTTACCAAAGATCATTTGGTGGAGGCCATAGCCGATTATCAACAAAGAACAAGGCGCTACGGTGGACTTTCGTAGCCGATGGAGGATGGAACGTTTTGAAACAGCGATTGATTACCGGAATTATAGCGGGAGCGGTCTTTTTAGGATTATGTTTCATAGGCGGTCTATGGTACCATCTTCTTATTCTGGCGATGGCGCTAATCGGTTATTATGAGTTTGTGCGCATGACCAATACGGCACCGTTCGGGGGAACGGCATGGATTGGGTACGCGGGGGTGCTGCTGCTTGTATTTCCATGGGGTCCGCTTAATTTGAATATTCAGATCCCGTGGGAACATGTACTTTGGATCCTGCTCCTTTTATTTTTGCTGGCGACCGTAACGACGAAGAATGTAATTGATATCAAACGGGTTTCATTATTATTTTTGGCATCAGCGTATATCGGAATCGGATTTTCCTTTATCGCCGAATCACGACATGCTCCTGACGGCCATGGCGTATTCTGGACTTTTCTGCTTCTGGCCTCGATCTGGGCAAGTGATGCGGGAGCGTATTTTGTCGGACGCGCCATGGGGCGCCATAAATTATGGCCTTCCATAAGCCCGAACAAAACGGTTGAGGGTGCGCTCGGCGGTGTGGTCATTGCCGTGTTCACATCACTGCTCTTTTCATTCTTCTCAGATGGATTCCTGACGGCTGGACAAGCGATTCTGATTGGACTTTCCTGCGCTGTTATCGGTCAACTCGGAGATTTGGTGCAATCCGCTTATAAACGGGTGTATGACATCAAGGATTCGGGCAAACTGCTGCCGGGCCATGGAGGGATACTGGATCGATGTGACAGTTGGATCGTCGTATTTCCGTTTGTACATATATTGAGTCTCCTGCCTTACTGATGAAAGGAAAGATGTGCATGAAGAAGATCAGCGTACTCGGCTCCACTGGCTCCATTGGTACCCAGACCTTGGATGTCGTGAGGAAACACCGGGAACATTTTCAGATTGAGGGCCTTGCAGCAGGGAGTAATAAGGAAGTGCTGCTTCAGCAGGTCAAGGAGTTTTCTCCGCGTAAAGTGTCCGTTGCCACAAAAGAGCTTGCTGACAGCATCAGGCATGATCTTCCTGCCGGAACCGAAGTGTTCCATGGTCATGAAGGTTTGATCGAGATTGCGGCAGCGACGGATGCGGAAATGGTGGTTACAGCGGTCGTTGGAAGCATGGGGCTGTCCTCTACGCTTGCAGCGATCGATGAGGGGAAGACAATCGGGCTTGCCAATAAGGAAACATTGGTAACTGCTGGTCATCTGGTTACGGCTCGAGCGGCTGCAAAAGGGGTAAAACTCTTGCCGATTGATAGTGAGCATTCCGCCATATTCCAATGCCTCAACGGAGAGCGGCATGAAGATATTGAACGGATTACGCTGACGGCTTCCGGAGGCTCATTCCGGGATTATACCCGTGAACAACTGGTTAACGTTACGGTGGAGGATGCGCTTAAACATCCAAACTGGTCCATGGGTGCCAAAATCACGATTGATTCGGCCACCATGGTCAATAAAGGGCTTGAGGTGATGGAGGCCCACTGGTTGTATGATATTCCTTATGACAATATTTCCGTGCTTCTTCATCCGGAAAGCATCATTCACTCTTTTGTGGAATTCCGTGATTCGAGTATTATTGCCCAGCTCGGCAACCCGGATATGCGGGTTCCGATTCAATATGCGCTTACTTATCCGGAGCGTTGGTCTTCGCCTGCGCCAAGGCTATCTTTGGCAGAAGCGGGCAAGCTGCATTTCCGGGAGATGGACCTTGAACGTTTTCCTTGTTTAAGGCTTGCTTATGAATGTGGTAAAATGGGTGGGACAGCGCCAACGGTATTCAATGCTGCCAATGAAATTGCGGTTGCCCGGTTTCTCCGCGGCGAAATCTCTTTTCTGCGGATAGAAGAGATCATTGAGGAAGTGCTGCAAAGCCATCATGCTGTGCCGGAACCGGCACTGGAGACGATTGAAGAGAATGATCGAATTGCACGTGAATTAGCTTCCCGACTATAGGATTTGAAGTGTTTTTGAAATCTCCCTTGAAAAAAAGCGGATAGCTTGTGATTCTCTTGTGGACGACAGGAGAATAATGATAATCTATAGGGACATACTGCGTTCTCAGAGGAAAAGGGGGATGTAAAGAATTGGAAATGGTTCGGGTCGTTTTTTTAACGGTGCTCATGTTTTTTGTGATCGTTACCGTGCACGAATGGGGTCACTATTATTTTGCCCGGCGTGCCGGAATCTTGGTACGCGAGTTCGCGATTGGATTTGGTCCAAAGCTGTTCTCATATAAACGCAATGAAACGCAGTTTACACTTCGTCTACTTCCATTCGGCGGATATGCCCGCATGGCCGGAGAAGATCCGGAACTTGTTGAGATTCAACCCGGTCAGACGATTGCGGTTCGATTGAATGCAGAGAATCAAGTGAAAAAGATTTATCTGGATCAACTCGACAACCGTAAGAATGTTATTCGCGGCGAAGTCCAGTTTATGGATATGGTGGATCGTTTGTCGGTTAGGCTTGATGTGGATGGTGAATTCCAGCAATTTGAAATCCATCCGCAAGCCTTAACGGTAGCCAAAGGTGTAGAGACGCAGATCGCACCGAGAGACCGCCAATTCGGCAGCAAAACCGTGGGCCAAAGAGCGCTTGCGATTTTTGCAGGTCCTGTCATGAACTTCATTCTGGCCTTCGTGCTGTTTGCTCTTCACATCCAAATGGCCGGTATACCGGTTGAGAATCCAACCTATGTACAGATTGGTGAGATTACCAAAGGCATGCCTGCAGATGAAGCCAATCTGAAAGAGGGAGACATCATTGAGAGCATTAACGGAACCGCTATTGGTGCCGATTATCAGAAGATGATCGAATTGATTGCGGCTTCCAAGGACAAGCCGATGGAATGGACGGTACGCCGGGGTGAGGAGTCATTTGATCTGACCTTAACTCCGCGGACCATGGAGGGTCAGGAAGGCGGCAAGGTCGGGATTGTTCCCAAGCTTCCTACCCGATCCGCAGGAATTGGGGAGACAATTACCAGTTCCGGGACCGCGATGGTAGATACAACGAATATTATTTTCCAGGGCTTCAGACAGTTGATTCAGAAGTTCTCCATGGATGATCTTGGCGGTCCTGTACGGACGTTCGAAGTGACGGGACAAATCGCCAAACAGGGTATCGCACAGCTGACCTATTGGGCAGCCATTCTAAGCTTGTATCTGGGCATATTCAATCTGCTGCCGATACCGGCATTGGATGGAAGCCGGCTCGTATTCTTAGGGATCGAAGCTTTAAGGGGCAAGCCAGTTGACCCGAACCGAGAAGGCATGGTTCATTTTATCGGGTTTGCAATGCTGTTCCTGTTAATGATAGCCGTAACCTATAACGATATTTTACGTTTGATCAACGGATAAACCCTAAGGTACGGCTCGGTGCGCCAGCCGCAACGAATGCCGTACCTTTTCTATTGTTAGCAGATTATAACGCTTCACTATCTAGCAAATGGAGTTACTATAAGGGCTGGCTTTATAGCCGCAGCTCGTTCACACATATCGCCAATAACGCCAGTCGAGCCGCCTGAATCAGGAGCTTTGACCATGCGTTTTATTAATGGGAGGCACACGATTTATATGTCTAAGGAATCGAAGGATAAACAATTCGTGACGGAGATTACGCCGCAAGCGGAAGATTTCTCGCGCTGGTATATCGATGTCATCAAAAAAGCGGACCTGATGGATTATTCTCCAGTCAGAGGCTGCATCGTCTTCAAACCGGACGGTTATGAAATTTGGGAGCATATCCAGGAAGAGTTGGATCGGCGCTTTAAGGCGACGGGCCATCGGAATGCGTATTTCCCGCTGTTCATTCCCGAGAGCTTTTTCCAGAAGGAGAAGGAGCATGTCGAAGGATTTAATCCGGAGCTGCCATGGGTAACGGAAGCGGCAGGAGAGAAGTTGGAAGAGCGTCTGGCAATCCGTCCGACTTCTGAAACGATGTTCGGACATATGTATTCCAAATGGATTCAATCCTATCGTGATCTCCCTGTGCTGATCAACCAGTGGGCCAACGTGGTACGCTGGGAAAAACGCACGCTGCCATTCCTTCGCACGAGCGAGTTTCTATGGCAAGAAGGCCATACTGCTCATGAAACGGAAGTTGAGGCAAGAGGGGAAACCATGCAAATGCTGGATATCTATCAGCAATTCGTAGAGGACTATCTCGCGATTCCGGTAATCAAAGGACAGAAGACACCTTCGGAGAAATTCGCAGGCGCCGTGGATACATTCTCGATCGAAGCGATGATGAAAGACGGACGAGCTGTACAGGCAGGTACTTCGCATTATATGGGTACCAACTTCTCACAAGCTTTTGACATTCAATATTTGAACCGTGAAAATACGCTGGAATACGCTCATACAACATCCTGGGGCGTCAGCACGCGTCTCATTGGTTCCTTGATTATGGTTCACGGGGATGATCGCGGATTGGTGCTTCCTCCTAAAGTCGCGCCAACGCAAGTGATCATGATTCCAATCGGTCCACCGAAGACGAGAGATGCGGTTGTGGGTCGTACGGACGAGCTGTTCCGTGAACTGAAATCAGCAGGCATCCGCGTACGCGTTGACGATAATCCGGATGTGCGTCCAGGCTGGAAATTCAATGAGTATGAAATGCGCGGAGTTCCGGTGCGTCTGGAGATCGGGCCACGTGACATGGAGAATGGCGTGTGCGTGCTTGTCTCCCGCATAACAGGTGAGAAGAAAATCGTAGAACAGGCTAATCTGACACAGGAAGTACAGAATATGCTGGAGCAGGTGCACCAGGAAATGTTCGAGCGCGCGAAGCAGTTCCGTGAGGATCATTTCTATTCCGTGGAAACGCTGGATGAAATGAAGGAAAGCATGGAAGAAAAACGCGGGTTTACCTTGGCAGGATGGTGCGGTTCGGAATCTTGTGAAGATACTGTCAAGCAAGAAACCGGTGCTACGAGCAGAAACATTCCGTTTGAACCGTCTGAGAAGAAAACCAAGTGTCTCGTATGCGGTGATGATGCGAAACATACGGTGCTGTTCGCGAGAGCGTACTAGTAAATCGATAATATGAGTTCCCGGCAAGTTTGGGTGAGGGAGGAGTCCTTCGTCCAAAACCGGGATTCATCATCTGGAGTAAGCTTCCGGATGGCAGTATGGCGGACGCTCTTCTTTTTGGGGCAGGACGAATGGGTGCTGCCAGCGGAGGCTTTATTCTATTTTTTTACATCGACTAAACGCAGTTTGTCTTCTGTGGATGTACGTCGATAGAAGTTTTTCTTATAGCTTTGTGCAATGCAGGGGGAGGGAACCATGGACACAACAGAAGATAAAAGGAAGCGATTTGAACTGCTGGTCAAGCAGGGAGATGTTCCGGCCAATCTGGTGGAACCCTATTTTTTGGATGGTGTGATCGAGCAAGTAGAGACAAGCAGGGCCAGCAAGGACTGGAGAATAACCGTCCTGAAGGAGACCTTGGTTCCAGCTGAGGTCTATCGCACATTTTGTCTAAGAATTCAGGAGAAGATGGGGCATATCGCGAAGATCAAATTTGTGTTCCGATATGGAAGCGGCGTTCCCGAAGCAGATATCGTGCAAGAATATTGGGGCTTGTTTCTAGAGTGGGCACATCGGGAGATCCCTTCAGTTAATGGATGGATGGCAAGGGCCAAATACGAGGTGGAGGATGGGCAAGTCCTTCTCTCCATGTCGGATGGCATGTCGCTTGAGCTTGCCCGAAAGAAACAGATCGATGCCGCCATTACCCGTTTTTTCGGACAATATTTTGATCTGACGCTGCGTGTGAAGATGCAGGTTGGTGATAATGGTCAGGCAGCTTATGAGGAGTTCGAGCAGAGGAAGCGAGAAGAAGAGCGCGAAGTGATCGAGCAGATCATGAGCAGCATGGAAGCTGAGCTGGACGCGGAGGATGAGGAAGAGGGCGCGGTTCGGCTGCAGGTTGGGTATGATATCAAGGATCAGCCGGTTCCGCTCCAGGAGATCCAAGACGAAGAGAAGAAAATTACGATTCAGGGGACCATCTTCGGATTGGATCGTAAGGAGCTTCGTAACGGCAGTACGTTATTCACATTCTATCTGACGGATTTCAGCGATTCCTTGCAAATGAAAATGTTTGGCAAGACGAAGGACGATCTTAAGGTATTGAGTTTGCTTGAAAACGGCAAGTGGGTGAAGGCTCGCGGACGGATTGAATACGACCGGTTTATGCAGGTGCCTGAGCTGGTGATGATCCCGTCTGATCTCAACGAAGTACCGTCGCCTCCTTCGCGCAAGGATAACGCGGCCGAGAAGCGGGTGGAATTCCATCTGCATACGACCATGAGCACGATGGACGCGGTCACGCCGATCGACCGTTATATCAAAACAGCGGCGAGCTGGGGACATAAAGCCATCGCCGTAAGTGATCATGGTGGTGTACAGTGTTATCCTGATGCAGCAAAGAACGCCAAGAAGCATGGGATTAAAATGATGTACGGCGTTGAGGCCAATGTCGTGAATGATGCCGTCAACATCGTGGAACAGGCACAGTCGATTGAACTCAGCAGTGCCACTTATGTGGTATTCGATATTGAAACCACAGGTTTGTCCATTACCGCAAACAAAATCATCGAGCTTGCTGCCGTGAAGATGAACGATGGCAAGGAGATTGATCGATACGCAACCTTCGTTAACCCGCATGAGCGAATTCCATATCATATCCAGCAATTGACCAATATCAATGACGATATGGTTAAGGATGCTCCTGAATTGGAGCCGGTATTGAAAGAGTTTGTTGAATTCGTTGGGGATGCCGTACTTGTGGCTCACAACGCTCGATTTGACATGGGGTTCATTCAGGCAGCACTCAAGAATGCCGGGATGGATACGCTTGACAATCCCTACCTGGATACGCTGGAGCTTGCACGTCTGGTGCATCCGGGACTTAAAAATCATCGTCTTAACACATTAGCAGATAAGTATAAGGTACTGCTCGAAAGCCATCACCGCGCGATTGACGATACGATTGCACTGGCTGGAATCCTGAACGGGCTCCTTAGCGATGTGGACAAAACCAAAGGCGTCAAGATGCTGGACCGCCTCAATGATTACGTCGGTACGGATCTGTCCAATACCCGTCCTTTCCACTGCGGTATTTATGCTTTGAATATGACGGGCAAGAAAAACTTGTACAAGCTGATCTCCATGTCACATACCGAATATTTCAAGCGAGTGCCGTGTATTCCTAAATCCAAGCTTCAAGAGATGCGAGATGGGTTACTGGTGCTATCCGGCTGCGAAAAAGGGGAGTTCTTCGAAACGGTGCTGAACAAAACGGAGGAGGAAGCCGAAGAGATTGCGGACTTCTACGATGTTTTGGAGATTCAGCCGTTGACGATGTATATGCATCTGGTGGACAAAGGCTTGGTAGGCAGTCCCGAAGAGATAAAAACCGCAATTTCCAAAGTCGTGCGCATTGGGGAAAAGCTGAACAAGCCAGTCATCGCCACAGGAAACGTGCACTATCTTGAACCGCGGGATAAGCTGTTCCGGGACATTACCATCCATGGGATTACCGGTTTCAGCCCGCTCAAGGATATGCGCAAGCCTGACGCGCATTTTCGGACTACGGAAGAGATGCTCGAAGAGTTCGGGTTTTTGGGACAGAACAAATGTTATGAAGTTGTTGTGACGAACACTAGCGAGCTGGCCGATCGCTTTGAAGAGTTGGAATTGTTCCCGGATAAGCTGTTTACGCCGATTCTGGATGGCGCGGATGAAGAAATCCGCAACACCTGCTACGACACGGCCAAGTCCATTTATGGCGAGAACTTGCCGGAGGTCGTAGTGGCCCGGTTGGAGAAAGAGCTTGAGCCGATCATTAAATACGGTTTCTCAGCGAACTATTTGATTTCCGAGAAACTGGTTAAGAAATCAAACCGGGACGGCTATTTGGTTGGTTCACGGGGTTCCGTAGGCTCATCCGTCGTTGCCACATTCCTCGGCATATCCGAGGTTAACCCGCTTCCCGCCCATTACATTTGCTTGAACAGCGATTGCAAGCACAGCGAATGGTTCCTGGACGGCAGCGTGCCGAGTGGATTTGACTTGCCGGACAAAGCTTGTCCGGAATGCGGAAACATGATGAAAGGCGAGGGACAGGATATACCTTTTGAAACCTTCCTGGGTTTTAAAGGGGATAAGGTTCCCGATATTGACTTGAACTTCTCCGGTGAATACCAGCCGCATGCCCATAATTTCACCAAAGAGATGTTTGGCGAGGAGAATGTATTCCGTGCCGGAACCATCGGTACCGTGGCAGAGAAGACGGCGTTTGGTTTCGCTAAAAAATACGAGGAACACAACAACAAGCGCTGGCGGGGCGCGGAGTTGAACCGGCTTGCGTCAGGCTGTACCGGCGTCAAGCGAAGCACGGGCCAACATCCCGGCGGTATTGTCGTTGTGCCGGATTACATCGAAGTGGAAGAGATTACGCCGGTGCAATTCCCTGCGGACGATGTCAACGCCGAGTGGAAAACGACGCATTTCGATTATCATGCCTTTGAAGCGAATTTGCTCAAGCTTGATATACTCGGGCACGATGATCCAACCATGATGAGAATGCTTCAGGATTTGACCGGCGTGGATCCAACGACCATTCCGATGAACGATCCGAAAGTGATGAGCATGTTCAACTCAACGGAAGCGCTGGGCGTCAAGCCGGAGCAAATACGCTCACCGGTGGCCACCTTCGGCGTTCCGGAGATGGGAACCAAATTTGTACGCCAGATGCTGGTGGAATCGCAGCCGTCGAGTTTTGCCGACTTGTTGCAAATCTCAGGTCTGTCACATGGAACCGGCGTTTGGCTCGGCAATGCTCAAGAGCTCATCAAGAATGGTACATGCAACATCAAAACCGTTATTGGTTGCCGCGACGATATCATGTTGTTCCTGATTTATAAGGCAGGCATGGATGCTAGCCTCGCATTTAAGATAACAGAAAGTGTGCGTAAAGGCCGGGGGTTGTCACAGGAATGGATTGACGAGATGAAGAAATGCAAAGTGCCGCAGTGGTACATTGATTCCTGTCTCAAAATCCAGTACATGTTCCCGAAAGCCCACGCCGCTGCGTATGTTATCTCAGCGGTGCGGACGGCTTACTTCAAGCTTTATTATCCGATAGAATATTATGCAACGTACTTCTCGGTTCGAGCCGAGGACTTCGATATCGAATTATGCTGTCAGGGCTATGAGGCGATTTATCGCCGAATTGAAGAGATTGAGCAGCTGGGCTTCGGAGCAAGCCCGAAGGAAAAAGGGATGCTGCCAATTCTGGAGATGGCGCTGGAGATGACGGCAAGGGGCTTCTCGTTTAAGAACATCGATCTGTATGAATCGGATGCGCTCCGATTTAAGGTGGATGGAGATTCGCTCATTCCGCCGTTCTCTGCACTGCAGGGGATCGGTGATAATGCCGCCCGCAATATTGCTGCCGCACGTGAATTCGGTGAATTCCTCTCCATAGAGGATTTCCAGCAAAAATCGAAGGCAAGCAAAACCGCCGTGGAGCTGTTGACCCAAATGGGATGCTTCCGCGGTCTGCCGGAGAGCAATCAGTTGTCATTGTTCTGATTCTTGTTTTCCTTTCATGGCCGTGACGCCTTGACAGTCAAGGAGTCATACTTGTCACTATTACCAGACTATGTTATAATTTTTTTGGTAATCATGGAGATAAAACCGTTGTGTAAAGAGTGGGGCAACCCACTCTTTACTCTTTGGTATATAGGAAATCAACTTGGAGGTTATGTTCTTTGAGCACATCAAAGATTAAAACGACTGTGGAAGAAATGGTGCAGCCGTATTTGGACGAACACGGCTTTGAACTGGTAGATGTGGAATACGTTAAGGAAGGAAGCAACTGGTTCTTGCGCGTGTTTGTTGATAAAGACGGCGGCATTGACATTGACGATTGCGGTTTAATCAGTGAATACCTGAGCCAGAAGCTGGACGAGAACGATCCGATTCCGACAGCTTATTTTCTTGAAGTCTCTTCTCCTGGAGCGGAACGTCCCCTGAAGAAAAAAGAGGATGTTGCGAAGTCAGTCGGCAAGAACGTGTTTGTTACGGTATACGAGCCGATTAACGGGTTGAAAGAGTTTGAAGGCAAGCTGGAATCCTTCGATAACGAGGAGCTAGTCATTCAAACCGTCAAGAAGCAGCACGTGATTCCATATGCAAAAGTAGCCAGTGCCAGATTGGCCATCATTTTTTAAACGGAAGTTTTGAAAGGGGGAACCGATTTTCAATGAGTATGGATTTTATTGAAGCGATGAATGAGTTGGAAAGAGAAAAGGGCATCAGCAAAGATGTGCTGTTTGAAGCCATTGAAGCGGCACTGATCTCGAGTTACAAGCGCAATTTTAACACGGCGCAAAATGTACGGGTAGACATGAATCGCAATACGGGTGTCATCAAGGTGTTCGCGCGGAAGCTGATTGTGGACGAGGTGCTGGATCCGCGGACTGAAATTTCGCTGCATGCGGCCCGGGAAATCAATCCGCATTTTCAGATTGAAGATATAGCGGAAATCGAGGTTACGCCACGTGATTTCGGACGGATCGCAGCTCAAACGGCAAAGCAAGTTGTTACCCAGCGCATTAGAGAAGCCGAACGAGGCCTGATCTACAGCGCTTTTATTGACAAGGAAGATGATATCGTAACGGGTACGCTGCAGCGCCAAGATTTACGCAACATCTATATCGACCTTGGCAAGATCGAGGCGGCCTTGCCGCTTACCGAGCTTATGCCTAACGAGAAGTTCAAGCATGGCGACCGGATCAAAGCTTACATTACCAAGGTTGAGAACACAACCAAGGGGCCGCAGATTATGCTGTCCCGTACGCATCCGGGCCTCTTGAAGCGCCTGTTCGAGCTTGAAGTGCCGGAAATCTTTGATGGCGTCGTTGAAATTCGCTCGGTTGCGCGTGAAGCTGGATTTCGCTCCAAAATTGCGGTATTTTCCCGCAACGATGAAGTCGATCCGGTTGGTTCTTGCGTAGGACCTAAGGGTATGCGCGTACAGACGATTGTCAATGAGCTTCGCGGCGAAAAAATTGACATCGTGCGTTATTCCGATCAGGTTGAAGAATACGTGGCCAATGCGCTCAGCCCATCCAAAGTACTTGAAGTTCAAGTATTTGAAGATGAGAAGATGGCGCGTGTAATTGTTCCGGATTATCAACTCTCGCTTGCGATTGGGATCAAAGGCCAGAATGCTCGTCTCGCGGCGAAGCTGACAGGCTGGAAGATTGATATTAAGAGCGAAAGTCAGGCGGAGCAGGAATTTGGCAGACCGAAGTCCCAATCAGGTGAAATGCACCAGGATTCCGTCTCTGTCGATTAATTCCAAATGACAGGGGGTTGTCGTCTTGAAACAGAGAAAGATACCGCTGCGTAAATGTGTAGCGTGTCAGGAAATGATGCCGAAGAAAGAGCTTATCCGGATTGTTAGGACGCCCGAGGATGCTGTCCTGATCGATCTCACCGGCAAAAAATCGGGACGGGGAGCGTATTTATGCGGCAAAGTTTCCTGCTTCAAGCTGGCACACAAAAATAAAGCACTGGATCGAGCGTTGAAACAACATGTGAAACCTGAGATCTATGAACAGTTGGCACAGGATTTCATCAAGGTGGAAGATGAATTCCTGGCTGCAAAAGAGAGTGCTGCCGATGATGAATAGGGCGCTTTCTCAGCTCGGCCTGGCCATGAGGGCAGGTAAGGTGGTTACCGGGGATGAGATCGTGCTCAAAGCCATCCGGTCTTCTGATGCAAAATTGGTTATTCTGGCGGGTGACGCCTCAGTTAATACAACAAAGAAGTTCCGCGATAAATGCGGTACTTACAATATCCCTCTGGTAATCGGATTTGACCGGGAAAGTCTGGGCACAAGTGTAGGTAAACCCGAGCGGGTTGTGCTGGCAGTTACGGATCAAGGATTCGCAGAAATGATCTCCAAGAAAATGGAGACAATGTCGGAGGTGGAGTATATTGAGTAAACAGGAAAACAAAGACAATAAACTTCGAGTATACGAATATGCTAAATCGTTGAACATGAGCAGTAAAGAAATCATCACGATCCTCAAACGTTTGAACATTCCGGTCAATAACCATATGAGCGTAATGGAGAACGATACGGTGTCCAAGGTAGAGCAGTTTTTCAAAGATATCAAATCCAATGCAGCAGCCAAGCGGGATAGTGGTGACGCTTCCCGAACCGAGAACCGTAAACCAGCGGTTTCCGGAGCCAATGCGGCTGCGACTGTATCCAATGCAAAAACAGAAGGCACTTCCGCTAGTGTAAGTGCCGAAGGCAACCGTAATGGGCAGGACGGTATGCGTAATTCAGGACAGAGAGCACCAGGACAACAAGGTCAAAGCCAGCCCAAAAAACAACAGGAAAAGCAGGTAGGTATGAATAGTAGAACGAATCAAAACACTCAGAACACTTCAGGTTCCCAGCGTCCCCAAGGAGGGCAGGATACCAGAAGAAATCAGTCTGGCTCCGCACAAGGAAGTCAGCAGAACAATCGTAGCCAATCATCCAGACCAGGCGGCAGCACGCAGACCGGATCACGTCCTCAGGGCGGAGGTCAAGGCGGCGCACGTCCGCAAGGCAATAATCAAGGTGGAACGCGTCCGCAGGGCAGCAACAACCAAGGCGGAGCGCGTCCACAGAGCAAGCCGGGTGGAACCGGAGGCGGTTTCTCAGGATCCAACAATAACAATAGCAATAACAGCAATGGCCAGAACCGCAATTCCAGAAACAACAATAACAATCGTTCAGACTCCAAACGTTTTGATGACAACCGTCAGGGAGGATTCCGTGGCAACAATCGCGGTGGAAAGAACAACCGCGGCCGGAATCAATATAATCAGCAGCCGCCTCGCGAGAAAATCGACAACACGCCGAAGAAAATTATCGTCCGTGGCAACATGACCGTCGGTGAAACGGCGAAGCTGCTTCATAAGGACGCTTCCGAAGTCATCAAGAAGCTGATTTTCCTCGGCGTGATGGCCACCATCAACCAGGAGCTGGATATCGATACGATTCTATTGCTCGCTGGTGAATTCGGTGTAGAAGTCGAAGTGAAAATTCCGGTAGAGGAAGATCGTTTTGAGACCGTTGAAGAAAACGATGCTCCTGAAGAACTGAAAGAGCGTCCACCAGTCGTTACTATTATGGGTCACGTCGACCACGGTAAAACGACGCTGCTTGATGCGATCCGTTCCGCGAACGTATCAAGTGGCGAAGCTGGCGGTATTACGCAGCATATCGGTGCTTACCAAGTCGAGATCAATAACAAGAAGATTACGTTCCTGGATACACCGGGTCACGAAGCGTTTACAGCTATGCGTGCCCGTGGTGCACAAGTAACGGACATGACGATCATCGTGGTTGCGGCTGACGACGGCGTAATGCCACAGACAGTCGAAGCGATTAACCATGCGAAAGCAGCAGGTTTGCCGATCATCGTTGCCGTGAACAAAATCGATAAACCGGATGCTAACCCGGATAAAGTTAAACAAGAATTGACGGAATACGAATTAGTGCCTGAAGAGTGGGGCGGAGATACCATCTTTGTTAACGTTTCGGCGAAACAGCGGATGGGTCTGGAAGACTTGCTTGAAATGATCCTTCTGGTAGCAGAAGTGAATGAATACAAAGCAAATCCTGACAAACGCGCACGCGGTACCGTTATTGAGGCTGAGCTGGATAAAGGCAGAGGTCCGGTAGCACGCATTCTCGTTCAGCATGGTACATTGAAAGTGGGCGACGCCTTCGTAGCGGGCAACTGCTTTGGACGTATTCGTGCGATGGTGAACGATAAAGGCCGTCGATTAAAAGAAGCGGGTCCTTCAACACCAGTTGAAATTACCGGTTTGACTGAAGTTCCAGGTGCCGGCGATCCGTTTATGGTGTTTGAGGATGAGCGTAAAGCGCGTAATATCGCTGATAAGCGTGCGATTACCCATCGTCAATCCGAGTTGAACACGAATACTCGCGTGACGCTGGATGACCTGTTCCAACACATTAAGGACGGCGAGATCAAAGATCTTAACGTGATTATCAAAGGTGACGTACAAGGTTCTGTTGAGGCACTGAAAGGTTCCTTGAACAAAATCGAAGTGGAAGGCGTTCGCGTCAAAATTCTCCACAGCGGTGCCGGGGCGATCACGGAGTCCGATATTATTTTGGCAGCTGCCTCCAACGCGATTGTTATCGGCTTTAACGTTCGTCCGGACGTCCAAGCGAAACAAACCGCCGAGCAGGAAAAGGTTGATATTCGTCTGCACCGTGTAATATATAATGTAATCGAGGAAATTGAGCAAGCTATGAAGGGGATGCTCGATCCGGAGTACAAAGAAACCGTGATCGGTCATGCGGAAGTCCGTAGCACCTTTAAAGTGAGCAAAGTGGGTACGATTGCAGGATGTATGGTGACATCCGGTAAAATTACGCGTAACGCAGAAGCTCGCTTGATCCGTGACGGCATTGTCGTTCATGAAGGCAAGATCGATTCCCTCAAGCGCTTTAAAGATGACGCTAAAGAAGTGGCACAAGGTTATGAGTGTGGTATTACCTTGGTAAGCTATAGCGACGTCAAAGAAGGAGACGTAATCGAAGCCTTCATCATGGAGACGGTAGAGCGCTAACGAATGAGGTGATCAGACCATGGCAAAAATCAGAACTGGGCGCGTAGGCGAGCAGATTAAAAAAGAGCTCAGCCAACTGATCCAATCAGAGATGAAAGACCCAAGAATCGGTTTCATTACTGTGACCGGTGTTGATGTTACAAATGACCTGTCTCAAGCGAAGGTATACCTGAGCGTGCTCGGCGACGACGAGCAGAAGGCAGCTTCCTTAAAAGGGTTGGAGAAGGCAAGCGGCTTTCTCCGCTCCGAGCTGGGCAAGCGGATCCGACTTCGGCATGTGCCGGAGCTGATCTTCAAATTCGATGATTCCATTGCGTATGGCAGCCATATTGAGAAGCTGCTGACCGAAATCGTGGATCGCGAAGAGAAATAGAGTAGTTCGTTTTTATAAAGGAGAGGGCGAATGCAGACCTATGAACAAGAGCTGCAGCAGGTGAAATCGTTCCTGCTGGAGCACGATGATTATTTGGTTGTGTCGCATGTTCAGCCCGATGGAGATGCAGTCAGTTCCACCCTTGCGGTGGGCTGGCTTCTCTCATGTCTGGGCAAGAAATTTACGATGATTAATGAGGGGCCCATTCCAAAACGCATGAAAATGTTGTGGCATGCAGAAGACATTCTCAATCTGTCTGAAGAGCAGCCAGGAAGAACGTTCTCTCACGTCATTTGTGTGGATTGTGCGGATTTTGCTAGAGTAGGCTATACGAAACAGGTATTTGCCGATCAGGCAAGCATCGTTAATATTGACCATCATCCAACAAATGATCGTTATGGAGTCGTCAACCTGGTCGTGCCGGATGCGGCAGCAACCGCAGAAATCCTTTATGATTTGCTGAATTTGTTTGAAGTGGACTGGGATGCCGATATTGCAACAGCGATTTATACGGGATTGCTAACGGATACCGGCGGTTTTCGGTACTCGAATACATCGCCTAAGGTTATGAGCATCGCTTCCGATCTGTTGTCCTATGGCGTGAACGGACCTGAAATTGCGGAAACGTTACTAGAGGAAATGACGCTTCCACAGATGAAAGTGCTGGTTCAGGCATTAAATACGTTAAGTGTGTCGGATGATGGTAAAATAGCCTGGGTATACGTAACGCCTGAGTTTATGGAATCATGCGGCGCCGTTAGCGAGGATCTGGAAGGGATTGTGAATTACCCCCGAAACATTCAAGGAGTTGAAGTCGGGATTCTATTCAAGTCACTGAAATCCGGAATGGTCAAGGCGAGTTTGCGTTCAGCCGGAAAAGTGGATGTTGCGGCATTAGCCCAGTTATTTGGAGGAGGCGGCCATGTTCGGGCAGCCGGTTGCAGCATTGAAGGCTCCCTTCAGGACATCATCCCTAGAGTAGTAGAGCAGGTGAGATTAAAGTTATGACGCAATTAGAAGGCATCTTGGCCGTTCACAAACCGGCAGGCTGGACATCCCACGATGTGGTGGCGAAGGTTCGTGGAATGGTTCGCATGAAGCGAATTGGACATACGGGTACGCTGGACCCCGAAGTAACAGGCGTGCTTCCGTTATGCCTGGGGAGAGCCACGCGAGTAGTGGAATACCTTCAGGAACTGCCTAAAGAGTATCACGCGGTCCTCCGTCTTGGATATTCGACGGATACCGAGGATATCACTGGGCAAGTAGTAGAGACGGTAGATGATGTTCATGTGACCAGAGAAGAGGCGCTTGAAGCGCTGCAATCTTTTACAGGCCAGATTTCTCAGATCCCACCCATGTTTTCCGCTGTCAAAATCAATGGTAAACGATTATACGAGCTTGCCAGAGAAGGTAAGACCGTGGAGCGCAAGAGCCGGACCGTAACGATTCATGAAATCGAAATGACGGATTTTGATGCTGAAGGGGAGTATACGGAAATTTCTTTTCGAGTATTGTGCTCCAAAGGTACATACATCCGCACGCTTTGCGTGGATATCGGGAGGAAACTCGGCGTGCCGTCTGTCATGGTTAAGCTGGTACGCACAGTATCGGCGGGAATCACGGAGGAGCAGTGCTTAACCCTGGAGCAAATTGAGCAGTTCATGAAGGATGAAACGCTGCACACCCGGCTTATTCCCGTGGATCAAGCGATTGATTATCTGCCGAAGCATACGGTTTCTGAAGAGAAAACGGATGCTGCCCTGCAGGGACAGCGCTTGTCCTCGAGAGCGGTAGAACCACCTGTTGACAGCTCGGAGCCTATTCGCTTGTATGATATAAAGGAAAACTTTCTGGGAATCTATCAGCAGCAAGAGGAGACAGGGGCTATCGTTCCTGTGAAAGTATTTTCCTAAGCATGACTGGATTTAGTGAGTGGAGGTGAGTAATCATGAGGATTGTTTCTTTATCTTATCCTGTATCTTCTGATATCGTACGAGAAGCTGCCGAGCCGAAGGTAGCTGCAATCGGCCAGTTCGACGGTCTTCACCTGGGACATGCCAGCGTGCTTTCAACCGCAGTCAATATTGCGCGGGAGAATGGAGTGCCGGCCGCCGTTATTACCTTTTATCCTCATCCGAAAGACGTGATTGGTAAAGGAAGCTATGAGGGATATCTGACGCCTCAGCCTGACAAGCAGCAGTTGCTTGAGGAGATGGGCATCGATATTTTGTACGTTGTCGAGTTCAATAAGGAATTCTCCCAGGTGAGTCCGGAAACATTTGTTGAAGAGATGCTGTTTCCCTTGAATCTTCAAACAGCGGTGGTCGGGTTTGATTTCCGTTTCGGCCATAAAGGCGCCGGTGACGCAGTCAAACTTCAGGAACTCGGTGAAGACCGGATGTCTGTCGTTACGGTTCCGCCATTCTTGGTTGATGGCGAGAAGGTAGGAAGTTCATCCATACGGATTGCCTTGAAAACGGGGCAGCTGTCGGATGCAAACCGCTGGTTCGGACGGAATTATCATATCCGCGGCACGGTCATTCATGGGGAGAAGCGGGGAAGAAAGATTGGTTTTCCTACCGCTAACCTGGAATTGACGGATCCGTTCGTGGCACCTGCATTAGGCGTCTATGCCGTTCGGGCACGCACGGATAAGCATCACGACTGGATTCCGGGCGTGATGAACATCGGCGTGAAGCCAACGTTCCATGAAGGGATCACAGAGCCTATTTTTGAGGTGCATCTGTTTGATTTTGAAGGGGATCTGTATGATCAGACCATGACGGTGGATATCGTTCAATATATCCGCAAGGAGCATAAATTCGAATCGGTTCAGGAACTTGTGGAGTGGATTCAGCGAGATGCCGTCGAGGCTCGCAAAATATTAGAAATCAGTGAATAAACGTTTTGGGACAAATTGTTCGCAAACGGATTTTCTTTTTCAGGTAAAGTATGCTATACTCTTAGAGGTCGCCTGAAGATTGGGCGATTTTAACCTTGGCTTGGATGTTCGATCTCACCGTCGGTACCTGGGCCAACGGCGATTATAATGAGGGAGGTGAACAGGATGGCATTAACTCAAGAACGTAAACAACAACTGATTGACGAGCACAAAACTCATGAGTCCGATACAGGATCTCCAGAGGTGCAAATCGCTATCCTAACGGAAAACATTACGAACTTGACTGACCACTTGCGTACACACAAGAAGGATCATCATTCCCGTCGTGGATTGTTGAAAATGGTCGGCCAACGCCGTAAGTTGCTTGCATACTTGAAAAACAAGGATGTTAAACGTTACAGTGCTTTGATCGAGAAGCTTGGATTGCGTCGCTAATCATCCATAAGATGTGCCGAAAACAGCCTGGTTGTCCACTGTCCTTCTTGGAACGACAGCGGCACAGCCGGGCTCTTTTCTAAGTATTGTACAATTTACCGTTTTCGAGCTTCCCCACAAAGTACTGCGTACGCTTCATAGCCTAAACTCCACTTTGTGGGGTTATCTTAATATAGATTCTTATAGATTGTAGGCGTGGTCTGTTCGCTAAATTTCGCTTAATGGTATAACCAGGGGCAATCTATACGGAGAATGTTCTATACGGTTCGGGTTGTTCCTGTACATAGGTTTGCGATTTCGACCGTTTGGATGGCTCTGGTTAGGAAATGTGGACAGCGTTTTGCAAAAGACATGCTGATGGTAGAAGAAGATTTCAAAAAAATTTATCCCCATGAGGAGGGATTACATGGAAACACGTGTTGAAATGCAGCTTGGCGGAAGACCCCTCGTATTCGAAACAGGGCGCCTTGCGAAGCAGGCAAATGCGGCTGTGATGGTTCGTTACGGCGAAACGGCAGTCCTGTGTACAGTGACAGCTTCCAGTGAACCGAAGGATTTGGATTTCTTTCCATTGACGGTCAACTATGAGGAGCGTTTGTACGCAGTCGGTAAAATTCCGGGTGGATTCATCAAACGCGAAGGCAGACCAAGCGAGAAAGCGATTCTTGCCAGCCGTCTGACAGACCGTCCGATTCGTCCGTTGTTCCCTGAAGGATTCCGTAATGATGTACAGGTTCTGAATCTCGTGATGAGCGTAGATCAGGATTGCGAGCCGGAAATCGCGGCCATGATCGGTACTTCCGCTGCCTTGAGCATCTCGGATGTGCCTTTTAACGGTCCGATCGGCGGCGTAGCCGTAGGGCGTATTGATGGCGAATTTGTGGTGAATCCGAATATTGCACAGCAGGAAGCAAGCGACATCTATCTTGTTGTTTCAGGTACCAAAGATGCAATCATGATGGTTGAAGCCGAAGCGAACGAAGTTCCTGAGGAAGTCATGCTGGAAGCGATTATGTTCGGGCATGAGGAAATCAAGAAAATCGTAGCTAAGATCGAGGAACTCGTAGCCGCTTGCGGTAAAGAGAAAATGGCAGTTAAACTTCATGCGGTCAATGAAACGGTGAATCGTGAAGTGCGTGATTTCGCCGAAGCCCGTCTTGTTGAAGCCGTTCGCATTGAGGAGAAACATGCTCGCCAGGATGCGATTGACGCTATCAATGATGAAGCATACACCGTATTTGAAGAGAAGTATATCGAGACACCTGAGTTGTTGAAGGATGTTAAAGAAGTGCTTCACGATATCGTGAAGGAAGAAGTTCGACGTTTGATCACGCATGACAAAGTTCGTCCGGACGGTCGTGGTCTGTCTGAGATCCGTCCTATCGATTGCGATACCAGTCTGCTGCCTAGAACGCATGGTTCCGGTCTGTTCACACGTGGACAAACCCAGGCTCTTAGCGTATGTACACTAGGTGCTCTAGGTGATGTACAGATTCTCGATGGAATCGATCTGGAAGAGACCAAGCGTTTCATGCACCATTACAACTTCCCGCCGTTCAGCGTAGGGGAAGCTCGTCCGCTTCGCGCTCCAGGCCGTCGTGAAATCGGTCATGGTGCACTTGGTGAACGTGCATTGTCGAAGGTTATTCCGAATGAAGTGGAATTCCCGTACACGATTCGCCTCGTGTCCGAAGTAATTGAGTCGAATGGTTCGACCTCCCAAGCGAGTATTTGTGCAAGCACACTTGCTATGATGGATGCAGGGGTGCCGATCAAAGCACCTGTAGCCGGCGTGGCGATGGGCTTGATTAAAGACGGAGATCATGTTTCCATCTTGACGGATATTCAAGGGATGGAAGATCATCTCGGCGACATGGACTTCAAAGTGGCAGGGACACCTGACGGGGTTACCGCCATTCAAATGGATATCAAAATTGACGGTATTGACCGCGCGATTTTGCAGGAAGCACTGCAGCAAGCAAAAGAAGGACGCATGCATATCCTTGGAAAAATGGCAGAAGCCATTCAAAAGCCAAGAGAAACGTTGTCCCAATATGCGCCTAAGATTATTACGATGCAGATCAACCCGGACAAAATTCGCGATGTGATCGGTGCCGGCGGCAAGATCATTAACAAAATCATCGAGGAAACCGGCGTGAAGATCGATATCGAACAAGACGGCCGCGTGTTCATTGCATCTGCCAACGATGAGATGAACAAAAAAGCTCTTTCGATTATCGAAGGCATCGTCCGTGAGGTAGCTGTTGGCGAAATCTATACAGGTACTGTCAAACGGATTGAGAAATTCGGTGCATTCGTTGAAATTCTGCCTAACAAAGACGGGCTTGTTCATATCTCCCAGCTCTCGACTGAGCGCGTAGCGAAGGTAGAGGACGTGGTTGCCATCGGTGATGTCATTACTGTGAAGGTTACCGAAATCGACCAGCAGGGACGGATTAACCTGTCTCGCAAAGCGGTTTTGACTGCGGAAACAAACAAGAGCGGATCTTAATCCGCGCTTTGTTTGTTTAACAGCATATAGATACAAGGAAAAGAGGCAGAACCTATCATTCTGGCTCTTTTTTTAATCTTTTCGGCCCATGGGATTCCTCTAGTCTTGAACAAGCATCTACAATAGGCTTCACGGCATAGGCCCACTTTGAGGCACATATTTCCTCCTGAACCTACATAAAATGGGACAAAGCTTCTCAAGGGGAGGGTGGATATGCCCATGAATGGAAAAAAGATGGTTGTGCTGCTAACCGGTGCCGCAATGGTGTCGGCTGTTGCCGTGTTCAGCGGGGCCTGGGGATATGTTTCGGGACTGCAGATTAAACCCGAGGGGCAACTCGTTAGCGGTTCAGAGAATGCAGTAGATCTGAATTTATTGAGTCAAATCGAAGCCGCTGCGGCAAAATCACGCATTGAGCCGGTGGATGCCAGGGTGGACTCCGTCTGGAAAGCGATTCCCGGTTATAATGGACTTGAGATCGATATTGAAGCTACATACCAAGCAGCATCGTCGAAAAAGCGAAAAGCTGGAGAGGCCATTCCTTACGTATACCGGCAAATTCCGGCCAAAGTAACGCTTAATGATCTTGGAGAGCAACCGATTTATCGGGGCAACCCCAACAAGCCGATGGTATCGCTGATGATTAACGTGGCCTGGGGGAATGAATTTCTGGTACCGATGCTGAACACGCTGGATGCGGAGAAAGTGAAGACGACCTTTTTCCTGGATGGGAGCTGGTTGAAGAAGAACCCGGAGCTTGCCGGCGAAATTCTGAAACGAGGTCATGAGGTGGAGAATCATGCCTATACGCATCCGAATATGAGCCGTCTCAGCAGAGATCGGGCGGAACTGGAAATCGCGAAGACGCAGGATCTGCTCAAAGAAAGCCTCGGTGTGGAGAACAAATGGTTTGCGCCGCCTTCCGGCGATTTTAATCAGCAGACCGTATCCATAGCCCAGGCAAGGGGATTGAAGACAGTCCTGTGGACGCTCGATACGGTCGATTGGAAGCATCCTGCACCGGATGCTGTCGTTCAGAAAATCTCCACGAAGGTGGAGCCGGGTTTCCTGATTTTGATGCATCCCACCGATTCCTCGTCCCGGGCGTTAAAGGGAATGATTGACGGAATACGGGCCAAAGGGCTGGAAATCGGAACCGTGAGCCAGACGCTTTCTCCTGAGCGAATTATGCCGAAGGGAAGTTGAGCGGCATGGTAAAGTTTGATAGAATGAATGGATGGCATGAGGCTGGTAATCAGCCAAAGTGAGCCTGGATGGAACAGTTAGGGGGGCCCTCGTGAAAAAAATACAATTGTCTAACGGCCTAAGAGTGGTTATGGAGCAAATCCCGACAAGTCGTTCGGTTTCATTCGGTATTTGGGTGAAGACCGGATCCCGCAATGAATCGGAGGACATCAACGGGATAACGCATTTTATAGAGCACATGATGTTCAAAGGGACCGATCGCTTTGACGCCCGTGCCATTGCTGAAGAATTTGATGCTATCGGCGGCAACGTCAACGCTTTTACGTCCAAGGAATATACGTGTTATTACGCCAAGGTGCTGGATGAGCATTTTCCGATTGCGGTTGACGTGCTGTCCGACATGTTCTTCAACTCCAAGCTGGATGCGGGCGAGTTAGCCAAAGAGAAGAATGTCATTCTGGAAGAGATCGCGATGTATGAGGATACACCGGATGATCTGGTGCATGACCTGATGTCGTTATCGGCATACGGCGATCATCCGCTGGCTTATCCGATTCTTGGCACAAAGGAACGGCTGGAATCGATGGATTCGCAAGCGCTGAGAAATTACATGGACAAACACTATACCATTGAGAATACAGTGATCGCTCTGGCAGGCAACATTAATGAGGATGCGATTGAGTTATTGGAGCGTCATTTTGGCGGCTTTGCCAATCACGGCAGCTCCGAACTGCTGGCCGTGCCTGCCTTTTTGGATGGTGTTCAGTTCCGTAAGAAGAAAACAGAGCAGAATCATATCTGCATGTCGTTTCCCGGCTGCTCCATCGGAGACGAGCTTCAGTATGCAATGGTACTCTTGAATAACGCCATTGGCGGCGGCATGAGTTCACGCTTGTTTCAGGAAATCCGGGAGAAGCGCGGACTGGCTTATTCGGTATACTCATATCATAGTTCGCACGCAGATAACGGAATGTTCACCATTTATGCGGGCACAGCGCCCAAACAGACAAAGGAAGTCCTTCAACTGACCACGGAAATGCTGCAGGATCTGGCACAGAACGGTATGACAGAGGAAGAGCTGCGCAAAGGGAAGGAACAACTGAAGGGCAGTCTCATTCTGAGTCTGGAGAGCACGAGCAGCCGCATGAATCGCTTGGGTAAGAACGAATTAATGCTGGGTCGCCATTTTAGCCTGGATGAAATTATTAAGCGGATTGAGCAGGTGGACATGAAGGATGTCGACGTGGTTCTTGACCGCATGTTCGGGACTCCATATGCACTAGCGATGGTAGGAACTTCAGATAAAGCACTGAATGTACTTAGGAGGAATGAATTTGTTGCACTACGTTCAAATCAATAGATTGCCAGGTAATGAAGATGTGAAACTTCCCGTGAAAATGTCCGAACTAGCCGCAGGTTTTGATCTGCACGCGGCGGTTCATGAGCCGGTGGTATTGAACCCGGGCGAACGCAAATTAATCCCGACCGGTTTTGCGATTGCCATGCCGGCCGAACTTGAAGCTCAAATCCGTCCGCGCAGCGGACTGGCCTACAAACATGGTATTACCTGCTTGAATTCTCCAGGCACGATTGATGCTGATTATCGCGGGGAAGTGAAGGTGCTGCTGGTGAATTTAGGACAAGAGCCATTTGCAATTGAGCGTAATGAACGCATTGCCCAGATGGTGTTCAAAACCGTCCCGGCGGTAGAATTCATGGAAGTTGACGAGTTGTCCGATACCGTACGGGGTGCAGGCGGATTCGGTCATACCGGCAAGTAATCTATATTATAGATAATTTATGGATATCATCATCATGGTTTTACCAAGCACACCGCTCCGGCCTAGCCGGGCGGTGTTTTTTGCGTTAGCGTCCATGCAAAATGGCTTCGGATCCGACTCGCCATCTATAGTGTTATTTATTGCGTTAAGGCGGTAGTTTAATTGAAATGCGCTCACCACCCTATAGGCGACGGCATAAGATGGTTTATACGTTGGTTAGAAGAAAGGAGCGAGGCCTTCCATGCTGACTGGAGTCCGGACCGTCTTTGTAGGTGGAGACGCAAGGCAAATTGAAGTCATACGAAAATGCGCTGAGATGGATGCCTCCGTCATGATCGCCGGGTTTGAGAAACTGCAGGATTCTTTTCAGGGAGTGACTCGCGAGCAGCTCACGCCAGAGCTGTTATCGAATGCTGATGCTCTGATCCTGCCTGTCGTGGGATGTGATGATGAGGGACGTGTCAGCGCGCTGTTCTCAGAGGGGGCATTGCGACTGCAGGAGGAGCATATCGCAGCGATGCCTGGACATGGAGTGATCTATACAGGCATGGCGAAGCCCTATTTGCGCTCGCTATGTGACAAATATAAGATCAAGCTGGTAGAGATTTTGGAGAGGGACGATGTAGCCATCTATAATTCCATTCCGACAGCGGAAGGTGCACTGATGATGGCGATCCAAAACACGGATTTTACGATTCACGGATCAACCAGCATGGTGCTTGGCATGGGACGGACAGGATTCACCATGGCGCGCAGCCTGCAAGGCCTGGGTGCCAAAATTCGGATGGGCGTACGTAAATCGGAGCACTATGCCAGAGCGGAGGAAATGGGCTGGAAGCCCTTCCTGGTAAGGGATCTGAGTTCTTATGTGTCGGATATTGACTTGCTTTTTAACACGATTCCAACTATGATAGTCACAGCACAAATCATCTCGAAAATGCCTCGGGAGGCTGTCATCATCGACCTTGCCTCCGCACCCGGTGGATGCGATTTTCGCTATGCTGAAAAACGGGGTATCAAAGCCATGCTCGCACCCGGACTACCCGGAATCGTGGCTCCTAAAACAGCCGGCATCATTATGGCCAATACGCTGGTGGAGCTGATTTCTGAAGAAATCAAGATTCGGGGGGATGCGTAGATGAATTGGAATGGAATAACAGTGGGTTATGCCCTGACAGGATCGCACTGCACGCTTGAAGAAGTGATGCCGCAGATCCAGCGGTTCAAAGATGGTGGAGCGAATGTGGTGCCGATTGTGTCCAGCACTATTATGACAACGGATACCCGATTCGGCACATCGGAGAATTGGCAGAAACAGTTGAAAGATATAACCGGGAATGATATTATTTCTACAATTGTGGAGGCGGAACCGCTAGGCCCATCCAAGCTTCTTGACGTTTTGGTTATCGCCCCATGTACGGGAAACACGACCAGCAAGCTGGCCAATGCGATGACTGACAGCCCTGTGTTAATGGCAGCCAAGGCGCAGATGAGAAATTGCAGACCGCTGGTTCTGGCGATTTCAACGAATGATGGCCTTGGACTGAATGCGGCGAATATCGCGAAGCTGCTTGTAACGAAAAATATTTATTTTGTTCCTTACGGACAGGATAATCCGCAGCAGAAGCCTAACTCGCTTGTCGCCAAAATGGATTTGATTCCGGAAGCGTGTTATGCGGCCCTGGAAGGGAAGCAGCTGCAGCCGATGATCGTTGAATATTCGCGTTAACCGCGATAAAGCCTTTTGATCAATAAGGGCAACATAGAAAGTTACAGCTGCAGTTTCATTCATGAAGGGGAATTTAGCCATATGACCGAGCATTATTATAATGTGGCCGTTGTTGGAGCAACTGGCGCAGTCGGGCAAAAGATCCTCAAGCTGTTGGAGGGACATCAGTGCGGACTTAACATGTGGATCGTTTCAGATCATTTTCTGAAGGGTGCAGCATGTGGAATGCCGTGCTAATCGCAGAAATCATCGTCAACAAACGGAACGGCCTGGCTTAGTAGCCGGCCGTTTCAATCGGTCGGCCCGAAATTTACGTCTCCTGGGCATATATAAACGGAGGAATATTTTATGCGCATCTTAGTTCAAAAATTCGGCGGAACCTCGTTGTCTACACCGCAAGCAAGAACCCATGTTATTGGGCACATCCAGCGCGAACTGGCTAATCACTACCAATTGGTCGTGGTCGTATCGGCTATGGGACGCCGCGGGGAGCCTTACGCTACAGATACTCTTCTGGATTGGATCGGTCAGAGCGGAAACGCGCTTCCAGACAGAGAGCGGGATATGCTGCTCTGCTGCGGTGAGATTATCTCAGCCACAACGCTATGCAGTCTGCTTCAGCATGAAGGGATAACCGCGACGGTGCTGACGGGTGCCCAAGCCGGATTTCTTACAGACGATCACTTCGGAAATGCACGCATTAAGGACGTAAAACCTGAACGGGTTTTGAAAGAGTTGGAGTCTCACCAAGTTGTTATCGTCACTGGTTTCCAGGGGCAGACCGATTCGGGTGACTTCACGACGCTGGGCAGGGGCGGAAGCGATACCTCGGCCACCGCGCTTGGAGCCGCGCTTCGCGCCGAAATGGTTGATATCTACACGGATGTCAACGGCATTCTTACGGCAGATCCCCGCATCGTCGAGGATGCGAAGCCACTCAGCTATGTAAGTTATACAGAGATTTGCAATATGGCTCATCAAGGTGCCAAGGTCATTCATCCTAGAGCAGTTGAGATTGCCATGCAATCCCAAATTCCGGTCAGAGTGCGGTCAACCTTCTCGGATAATGAGGGAACACTGGTTACCCAGCCGGAGGGCTTCAGAGATATACAATCCGGAATTGTGGACCGCTTTGTGACGGGAGTTGCTTATGTAAGCAATATTACGCAAATCTCAGTGGAATGCGATCGCACGGAAGGTCTTCAACTGAAGGTTTTCAAATCGATGGCGGAGCATTCCATTAGCGTGGACTTTATTAATGTTACCCCTACGGGAGTCCTTTATACAGTGTTTGACAGCGACTCGGAGAAGGCGATTGAAGTGCTGCAGAGCCTGGATTTGAAACCAAAAAGCTTGTCCGGCTGTGCAAAGGTATCCGTTATTGGCGGCGGCATCAACGGGGTTCCTGGCATCATGGCCAAAATCGTAGAATCCTTGAGCGAGCACGATATTCCGATTCTGCAATCGGCAGATTCGAACACTACGATCTGGGTGCTTGTGAAGAAGGAAGACATGGCTCAAGCGCTGCGCGCATTGCATCACAAATTTGAACTTCACCGATAATACCTTAGAGTCTGTTCGTTAATCGTTTGATAGGAAATACTATATATAAGATTACTTACGAAGGAAGCTTGCCTGTTCGGGAGAGCTTTAAGGAGGAATCATTGTGGATTTCGGAAGATTGATTACGGCTATGGTAACCCCATTTGATCAGAATAACGAGATCAATTGGGACGAGACTGCGAGATTGATTGAGTACCTGATTGTCGAACAGAAGTCGGACTCTCTGGTCATTGCAGGAACGACGGGCGAATCCCCAACGCTTAGCGAAGACGAGAAGCTTGAATTGTTTAAGTTCGCAGTGAAGCAGGCAGGTGGACGAAGCAAGATTATCGCAGGTACCGGCAGCAACGATACGGCACATTCTGCAGAATTGACGAAAAAAGCGGAAAGCTGCGGCGTCGATGGCATTTTGCTTGTCGCTCCGTACTACAATAAGCCGAACCAGGAAGGGCTCTACCAGCATTTTAAGGCGATCGCTGAGGCAACTTCCTTACCTATCATGCTGTACAATGTGCCGGGACGGACGGGCATCAGCCTAAGCGCGGCTACCACCCTGCGTCTGGCTCAATTACCGAACATCGTTGCGACGAAGGAATGTGCTTCGATTGATCAGGTCACCGCCATTGCGGCAGGTGCTCCGGACGGCTTCATCGTTTATTCCGGCGACGATTCCTCAGCCCTGCCTGCTCTGGCCGTAGGTGCTTACGGAATCGTAAGCGTGGCCAGCCATATCGCTGGTGCCCGCATGAAGGATATGATCCACGCCTATGTGGAAGGAAACGTGAAGGAAGCCGCCAAGCTGCATCAATCCTTGTTCACGTTGTTCAAGGGCCTGTTTGAATGTCCTGACCCGCTTCCAAACCCGGCGGCGGTTAAATTCGCTCTGCATGAGCGGGGCTATCAGGTCGGCGGCGTTCGTCTGCCGCTCGTTTCTCCAAGTGAGAACGAGGCTGCATTTATCCGTAATATGCTGTCATCCTTGTAAGCTGCGCACCTACCAAACCTAAGCCATTGCCTTCAATGAAGGCAGTGGCTTTCTTCGTTTTAAACCCTTCTGTTTCTGGGTATCCTATGGCTCACGAAGGTGGTTGACTTGTGTTTTCACTTTTTCATCATGTATAATGAATTCAAGTGACTGGGTGCGGTATTTTTTTGAAATTTAATATAACAATGGTACGACGTCCAAAACTATAGGAGGGTTAGATACATTTGTCTAAGAAAATAAGCAACGATAAACTATCGATTTTTGCCTTGGGCGGCGTCGGTGAGATCGGGAAGAACATGTATGTCATTCAATATGCCAATGACATCGTTGTCGTGGATGCGGGATTGAAGTTCCCAGAAGAAGATATGCTTGGGATTGATATTGTTATTCCTGATATTAGCTATTTAACGGAGAATCGCGACAAAGTGAGAGCGATTTTGCTGACTCACGGTCACGAGGACCATATCGGCGGCCTCCCTTACGTATTGAAACACTTGAATGTTCCTGTGTACGGAACGAAATTGACGCTCGGATTAGTGGAAAACAAGCTCAGAGAAGCGAATTTGCTGGGTGAGACGAAACGGATTCTGATCCATGCGGATTCGGAAGTACAACTCGGAAACACACTGAAAGCGACCTTCTTCAAGACCAATCACAGTATCCCGGATTCCGTAGGGATCTGTATCGAAACACCGGAAGGCAATGTTGTGCATACGGGTGACTTTAAGTTCGACCATACTCCGGTAAACGACCAATATGCGGATCTGCAGCGTATGGCTGAGATCGGAAGCAAGGGAGTATTGGCTCTTCTGTCAGATAGTACGAACGCAGAGAGACCAGGTTTCACGCCTTCCGAGAAAAACGTGGGCATCGTGCTGGAAGATATTTTCCGCAAAGCCGAGCAGCGGGTAGTTGTTGCAACGTTTGCATCGAATGTGCACCGGATTCAGCAGGTTGTTAATGCAGCCGAATCCACGGGACGCAAAATAACGGTTATCGGAAGAAGCATGGTCAATGTGGTGTCCATTGCCGCTGAGCTTGGATATTTGCACATTCCGGACGGCATGCTGATCGAACCTGAAGAGGTTAACAAAATGGCAGCTGACCGGGTTGTCGTATTGTGTACAGGCAGTCAGGGAGAGCCGATGTCAGCGCTCACACGCATGGCACGTTCCACTCACCGCAAGGTGGACATTCTGCCAGGGGATACGGTTATCATTGCAGCAACTCCGGTTCCAGGTAATGAAAAATATGTGGGACGTACGATTGATGAGTTGTTCCGCCTTGGAGCAGACGTGATTTATAGTGGATCCAATTCGGGTGTCCACGTATCGGGTCATGGCAGCCAGGAAGAACTCAAGTTGATGCTGAATCTGATGAAACCGCAATTTTTCATCCCTGTCCATGGAGAATATCGGATGCAGCGCCGTCACGCTCTGCTTGCAGAGTCCGTTGGTGTTGATCCGGACAACATTTTTATTACCGATATCGGTGAAATTGTGGAAATCCAAGGTGGCTCGGCCCGCAAAGCCGGCAAAGTAACCGCGGGAAATGTTCTGATTGACGGACTTGGCGTTGGTGACGTAGGAAACATCGTATTGCGCGACCGCAAGCTTCTGTCCCAGGACGGAATTCTGGTCGTTGTCGTTACCTTGAGCAAGCAAAACGGTTCCATCGTATCCGGTCCTGATATTATTTCGCGTGGATTCGTATACGTACGGGAATCCGAAGGGCTTCTGGATGAAGCGAACCGTATCGTTTCCAGCACGCTTCAGAAGCTGATGAGTGAAAACGTGAATGAGTGGGCGTCACTGAAAACCAGCGTAAAAGACGCTTTGGGACGCTTCTTGTATGAACAAACACGTCGCAGACCGATGATCTTGCCGATCATTATGGAAGTCTGATACAAGATAATAAAATAATCAGGCACACAGTCGCCCCTTTTTCGCAGGTAATAATTGGACGGTTCCCGCGAAAGAGGGGCTTTTTATAGGTTGATCCTTAAACTTCTCCCGAATGATTTCGGCAGGAGTTTTTTTGGTTGCTGCTATTCCGCTGCCAAGCTGAATGTACCCATATAAGCATAAAATGATCCCGTCATTTGCCATACTAAGGGTTAGCTATGTGTTGATTGCAGCAGCTAGACATTAAGATAAAGGCAGGGATGCGCGATGGAGAAAGATCAATGGACTACCGGCAACAGAAGAGCAGGATGGACTGGCGAGACGGAAGCGCCTCCGGTCGTCCCCACCGAGGAAGGCAAAAAAGCGGCCGTAACGGAAACGATACAGCAGCTGGGACAGACGGGACTGCCGAGCGGCGGGGAATCCAACGTTTTTTGCATGACCATCATTGGACAAATCGAGGGACATATCGTGCTTCCACCGCAAAATAAAACCACAAAATATGAGCATATGATTCCACAGCTTGTGGCAGCTGAGCAAAATCCGCGGATCGAAGGACTCTTGATCATACTCAATACCGTTGGCGGCGACGTTGAAGCCGGACTTGCCATTGCCGAGATGATTGCATCGCTCAGCAAACCGACCGTAACGGTAGTCATTGGAGGGGGGCACAGTATCGGCGTCCCTATCGCTGTAGCAGCAGATCACTCGATCATCGCGGAGAGCGCGACGATGACCATTCACCCGATACGCATGAGCGGGTTAGTCATTGGCGTGCCGCAAACCTTTGAATACATGGAAAAAATGCAGGAACGTGTCGTACGTTTTGTAACGAGTCATTCGAGGATAACAGAGGAACTGTTTAAGGATCTGATGTTCAAAACCGGTGAATTGAACAGGGATATCGGTACCGCGGTTTCAGGTACAGACGCCGTCAAATATGGCCTTATGAACGAGGTGGGGGGCATTGGGCAGGCATTAAGCCGTTTGAATAGCATGATTGAAGAACGTAAAACGATACCTGGAGGGATTACGCAATGATATGGTATAGCGTCATGCCATTGGATCCGATCGGGATGCTGCAAGGGGAACAGGCAGCCGTCACGTCCAGGGAAGTTCGGGTTGAAGGAATACTAATGGAAGTTGAACCTATGGCAGAGGATCAGGCGAAAATTGTCCGTTTACTCGATTGCGGGCTTCAAGATTATTTGAATCCACGCTACGCTCCGGGGGCAATGATTCGCTATATTCCGACGGTTGAAAATGAGGCTAAAGGCTGAAAACAGAACATAGGTACGCCACCGAATATTATGCTATAATATGGATTCGGGGGTGACACTTTTGGCAAAGCGGAAAAGAAAGAAGAAGGCAGCCTTTGCAGCCGTATTGAAGTATGAAATTTATGGGATTGTATTGATGACACTTTCGGTCATCGCATTATCCGGAGAAGCACCGGTGGGGCGTTCCCTGTCCAAGATGTCGGGATATCTGCTGGGCAAGTATTATTTTATCATCCCCCTAATCGGCATCTATTACGGGTTAATGGTGATGATTCACCGGAAATGGCCCAAACGGTGGAACAGCAGACGCACCGGTGTCCTTCTCTTGGTATTATCGCTCACTTTAATGAGCAGCATTGCAGGTTTGGAGTCGAAGCTGGCCCCGATTGGACAATTGAATGCGTCAAATGCGATGAGCCAGATACATAGTGATTTGCAAGGCGAGCTCCTTCATGCCGGGGCAGATGATGGACATCATCCCGTCATGGGTAGAGACATCAGCGGCGGTTACATTGGAGCGTTGCAGTTTGCCTTTCTGTTAATGCTGTTTGGCAGCATAGGGGCAAAGTTGATTGTGATTGTCATGCTAGTGATCAGCTTCATGCTGATTACCAATCTGTCCTATGTGGATTTAATGCGGATGTTCCGCGTGAGGGTTGTAAAGGCTGGAGAACGGATTCAGAAAAAAGTGAACAGCCAGCAGACCAAATCTAGAGCTGCGGCGAAATCAAGCGCGAAGGAACAACGCATCAAGCTGCCGGAAGATCTGGATGAAGATGATGATCTGGATGATATGGAGAGCATGAGACTGCCGCGCCGCAAAGCGCCGCAATTCTTCCAGTTGTTCGGTTCCAAAGGCAACAAACGGAACGAAGCAGTGGAAGAGGCTGGGGATGCTGCGGATGAGGCGGCTCCGGTATTTACCGTTGGCAACGGGCATGGTGCTAAGGAGAAAGGGGAGGTCGTCCTGTTCAACAGTCCGGTTCAACCGGAGGAGGGAGCGGATGTTATCACTCCTGCAGCAGAATCCGTGCCTTCCTCGCCGATTATTCGTGATTTCTTCGAGCAAGTGAAACAAGAAGGACGTCTGGATGACGAGTACGACGATCACGAAGCGGTGATACCTTCGGCACAAGGGGACCCTTCGGGGAACACGGCAGCAAGTCCTGAGCCCATGGGTGGCCTTGAAGCGTCGAATGGCGAGTTGAATGAAGCTGCTACTGCAGGTAATGAGGGGCAGGAGGGAACGGCACCGGCAGCACCTCCGGCTCCGCCGCCCAAGCCGTACAAGCTGCCTCCATTCCGGCTGCTATCCAAACCGAATAACGGGGGTAAGGGTGGAGACCAGAATGATTATATGCAGACAGCGCGCAAGCTGGAGGCGACGCTGGAAAGTTTCGGCGTTCGGGCCAAGGTGCTGGAGGTGGTCCGGGGGCCGTCGGTAACCCGCTATGAAATTCAGCCGGACATCGGGGTTAAGGTCAGCCGGATCGTCAATCTGACCGATGATATTGCACTCGCACTTGCGGCCAAGGATATTCGGATGGAAGCGCCGATTCCTGGCAAATCAGCCATCGGGATCGAAGTGCCGAACAACGAAGTATCACTGGTTACGATGAGAGAGGTTATGGAGACGCCGACGTTCCAGGAAGCGGAATCGAAGCTGTCAATTGCATTTGGCCGTGATATTTCAGGTCAGACGATTGTCGGTAATTTGGCACGCATGCCCCATCTCCTTGTTGCAGGTGCAACGGGTTCGGGTAAATCCGTATGTATCAACGGCATCATTACCAGCATTCTGTATAAAGCGAAGCCGGATGAGGTTAAGTTCCTGATGGTCGATCCGAAGATGGTCGAGCTCAATGTCTACAACGGAATTCCGCATTTGATGGCACCGGTGGTAACGGATCCGAAGCGGGCATCCTTGGCACTTAAGAAAATCGTAGTAGAGATGGAGAAACGGTATGAGCTGTTCTCCAAATCCGGGACGCGAAATATTGAAGGTTACAACAATCTGATGAAGGATAATCTGCCGGCAGTATTGCCTTATATCGTCGTGATCGTGGACGAGCTGGCCGATTTGATGATGGTTGCAGCCAACGATGTGGAAGACGCGATCACGCGTCTGGCCCAAATGGCCCGTGCCGCCGGGATTCACTTGATCATCGCGACGCAGCGTCCGTCGGTCGACGTTATTACGGGGGTCATTAAAGCAAACATTCCGTCGCGTATTGCCTTTGGCGTGTCTTCGCAGGTCGATTCCCGAACGATTCTGGATATGGCGGGAGCAGAGAAGCTGCTTGGCCGCGGGGATATGCTGTTTATGCCGATGGGCTCCTCCAAGCCGATTCGGGTGCAGGGAGCCTTCATGAGTGATCATGAGGTAGAGAACATTGTGGATTTTGTCCGGGATCAAGGGCAGGCGGAATATGATGAGTCGTTAGTGCCTGAGATAGAGGAATCGTCGAATTCGGATGAAGAAGAATTGGATGAGCTGTATGAGCAGGCGGTGACCATCGTATTGGAAGCGAAGCAAGCGTCCGTATCGCTGCTGCAGCGGAGAATGCGCGTAGGCTATACCCGTGCAGCGCGTCTTATAGATTCCATGGAGGCACGCGGGATTATCGGACCTTACGAGGGAAGCAAACCGCGGGAAGTGCTGATGTCTATGGAGCAATACCAACAACAGCAGAATCGAATCAGTTAAGGGAGTCAATCCCTTAACTTCAGAAAAAGGAAGCGAACAACCAGAATTTTGGGTTGATCGCTTCCTTTTTTGTTGGTTCACGGGATGCTGTGCCTTTTGCGGTATTTGCTTGCCGTCATTTTCATAAGTTTCTTAAAGGTTCGGTCAAAATGCGTCAGGCTTTCAAAGCCGATCGATTCGGCGATGTCCACGATTTTCAGGTCCGTATCCGTCAGAAGGCGCTGTGCCTCGCGAATGCGGGTGAGGTTCAGATAGTTAATGATCGTAAAGCCCGTAATTTCTTTGAATATCCGGGACAGGTAGAACGGGCTGATGTAGAAGGTTTCAGATAATTGCTGCAGCGTGATTTTGTCTGCGTAATGGGCGTGAATAAACTTAACGACGTCCGTGATTTTCTGATGGAGCGGGTTCATGGAGATGTGAGCAGGCAGCGAGGCGGAATGGGTTAACCGAGAGGTTTTAATTAATAACTCGGTAAGCAGTACCTGCAGCATGTATTCGTACGAAGCAGAGCCTTCTCTGATCTCATCGGCCATTTTATTCAAAATTTGCATGATGATTGCTTGCTCTGGAACGGTTAAACGCAGCAGCGGCGTATCCTGATTAAACATGCTCAGCAATCCGGATGCCAGCAAGGGGTGGCCTTTCCCCAGAAAAGAATCGCTAAAATTTATGACGATACGTTCATGCTCCGGATCGCCTTGACCCGAGGTTTTATGAACGTCGAATTTATTGATGAGAATGAGGTCTCCCGCCCGAATGGTGTACAATTTTTCTTTGATAAAATAATTGCGCTCGCCTGAAACCAGATAGTAGACTTCATAGGTTCCATGATAATGGTTATTTCGTTCAAAGGGCTTTGTGCGATGAATGCGATGGTAGTAAAATTCCCCTTCTTCTTCTCCGTAGGTTACGGTATGGGTATCGCTGGATATCATAATCGCCCCCGCTTCGTTTCAATTCCTTCATGATCAGGTCTATTCCAGTTCTTCAGTTATATTGTAGCAACTTCTATTGACCAAAACAAAGCAAGATATGTTGAATAATCCTTCAATTTCGCAATAAACGTGAAGAAATCCAACTGATGATGCCGTAACATAGTAGATAATCTACAGAAATGGGCGGTGTTATGATGAGACCTTTTATGGATGAACATTTTTTGCTCAACAACGAGACTGCGCGTACCTTATACCACGATTATGCAAAAGACATGCCAATCATCGACTACCACTGTCATCTGAGTCCGAAAATGATCTATGACAATCACCGGTTTGAGAACTTGACCGAAGCGTGGATTAACGGCGATCACTATAAATGGCGGGCAATGCGAGCCGCTGGAGTGGAAGAGTCATACATCGCGGGCGGCCCGGGAGTGAGCGATTATGACCGCTTCTTGGCTTGGACGCGCACCGTTCCGATGACGATCGGCAATCCGTTATTCCATTGGTCTCATCTGGAGCTGCAAAGACTGTTTGGCATTAGGGATATCATTCATGAACAGAATGCTCCGCAGATATGGGAAGCGGCGAACAAGCGACTGCAGGAACATGATTTGACAACCCGGGGATTGATCGTTTCAAGCCGTGTGAAAGTCGTCTGTACGACAGATGATCCGACGGATAACCTGGATTATCATATCAAGTTGGCGGAGGAAGGCGATACCGGATTTCAGATGCTCCCCTCATTCCGTCCGGATAAGGGACTGGAGATTAACCGGGAGACGTTCCTGCCCTGGGTGAAATTGTTGGCGGACCGAAGCCGGATGGAGATTACGGATTATTCGGTATTTCTGAAGGCACTTGAGCAGCGGGCTAAGTTTTTCCATTCGGTTGGCGGCCGGGTATCCGATCATGCGCTGGATTATGTGCCCTATCAAGAGGTTACGGAGAAGCAAGCGGCTGACATATTCCTGAAAGCGCTTAAAGGGGAGCGGGTTTCCCGTCAGGAGGAGGAACAATTCAAAACGTATACGCTGCTTTATCTCGGCCAAATCTACGCAAAACTCGGCTGGGTCATGCAATTTCATATTAATGCCCAGCGCAACAATAACACCCGGATGTTCCGAGAATTGGGCCCGGATACCGGTTATGATTCGATTCACGATAGTCCAATCGCGGTACCGCTCGTGAAGTTGATGGATCGGCTTGATCAAGAGCGGGCACTTCCGAGAACGATTCTCTATTCACTTAACCCAAGCGATAACGATATTCTCGCAGCACTGATCGGCAGTTTTCAAGGCGACGGCATTCCGGGTAAAATTCAGTTCGGATCCGCGTGGTGGTTCAACGATACCAAGGACGGTATGGTCGACCAGATGAGCAAACTAGGCAATATGGGGCTGTTAAGCCGATTTGTCGGCATGCTGACCGACTCCAGAAGTTTCTTATCCTATACCCGTCATGAGTATTTCCGGCGGATTCTGTGCAATCTCTTCGGAGATTGGGTTACACGGGGAGAAGCGCCGGAAGATCTTCCATGGCTCGGGGGAATTGTACAGGATATTTGTTACAACAACGCAGAGAGTTACTTCCGATTTGGCGGGATGGAAGGGAGATAGATCAGATCATGGATGCAAAGACAGACCGTGGCCGAGCGCTGAAGTTGATAGGACGGGATTTTTTACAATTACAACAGCAGAACCACTTGGAAATGTTGAATTACCCTGTTAAGGTGCTTCAAATCGGCGAGGGCAACTTTCTTAGAGGGTTCTTCGATTGGATGATCTATGAATGCAACCGGCAGGGGTTATTTCAAGGGAGCGTTGCCGTCAGTCAGCCAAGACCAGGGGGACGACGCAAGCTGGAGCAGCTTCGAGAGCAGGAAGGGATTTACGGTTTGCTGACCCGAGGTATCCAGGATGGACGGAAGATAGAAGAAGAACGGTGGATCCCGGTGTTCTCAAAGATCATAGATCCTTATGCGGAATGGGAGAATTTCTTAAGGATCGCCGAGCTGGATTCCCTGGAGATCGTAGTCTCCAATACAACGGAAGCTGGTCTCGATTATCAGCTCAGTGACTGGAATCCGTCGGAACCACCGATGTCATTCCCCGCAAAGCTGACTATGCTTTTATATCGGCGTTATGAGTGTTATGAAGGCTCGCCGGACAAGGGCCTGTTGATCCTCCCATGCGAGCTGCTGGAACGAAACGGGGACATCTTGCGCTCGGTTGTGCTGCGGCATGCAGAGGATTGGGGCCTTTCGCCGGCTTTTCAGAGCTGGGTCGAGGAGTGCAACCTGTTTCTGAACTCACTTGTGGACCGGATCGTAACCGGTTATCCGGAAGAGGCTGAGCGCTATTTTGACCAATGGGGTTATGAAGACCGATTGTTGAACACGGCGGAGCCCTATTATTTCTGGGCTATTGAGGGCGACCCGTCATTGGAGTCCAGGCTGCCCCTGCAGTCAGCGGGTCTCCAGGCAAGATGGGTACCCGATCTGACCCCGTATCAAGTGAGAAAGGTAAGAATATTGAATGGAACGCATACGCTGATGGCTTCCATCGGTTTGCTTCATGGTTTCACTGAAGTGAAAGAGATCGCAGAAAGCACGGAATGGGGAAAAGACATTCGCGACGCAATGCTGCAAGAGATCGTCCCCTTGGTGCCTCTCCCGTTGGAAGAGGTTACGGCATATGCCATATCTGTATGGGAGCGATTCCGCAATCCCTTTCTTCGGCACAAGCTCCAGGATATTGCCATGAACAGCATCTCCAAGTTCAAGGTGAGGCTTTTGCCAAGCTTAAAAGAATATGTCAGTTCGCACAACACGCTCCCAAGCCTCATGACTCGGGGATTAGCCTCCTTAATCCGTCTGTATCATGCCAAATCGGTCGAGGGGCAGTGGTACGGAACGTGTCTTGACGGTAAACAGATGCTGTTAAGAGATGATCCGGACAGCCTGATGACATTTTATCAAGCGTGGCAAAAGGTAGAAGAGGGGGAATGGAGTATACGTCAGCTTGTGGCATCCATTCTTGGCAATCAGGCTTTATGGGGCGAGGATTTGAACCGGATATCCCATCTTCATGAAGTTGTAAGCGGCTATATCGAAGAAATGGAGCTGATCGAGACATGAGCGACATCGTCATACTTCACAACAAGGATGATGTAGGCATCGCGCTTCGTCCTTTGTCAGCAGGAGAACATGCCATCGGGCTTCTGAACGGGAAGGAGCATGCGATCGAGGTAACCGAGAACGTGCCCAAAGGTCACAAGGTGGCTCTTCGATTGATAGAGCCGGGCAGCCATGTTTTAAAATTCGGTTATTCGATCGGACTGGCGAAGGAAGTCATTTTGCCGGGACGATGGATCCATACTCACAATTTGAAAACCGGACTATCCGGTGAAGTGGAGTACCAGTATAATCCTAGTGCAAAAGCAGTGCCTCAAGATTCACCAACTGTTATGGAATCCTCGATGTTCCAAGGGTATATCAGATCAAGCGGTGAGGTTGGGATCCGCAACGAAATTTGGATCATCAACACCGTCGGCTGCATTAACAAAACCTGCGAGCTGTTAGCGCGTATGGCTGGCCAGCAGTTTCAAGGGAGAGGCATTGATGGAGTTTATCACTTCCCGCATCCCTACGGCTGCTCGCAGCTTGGAGATGATCTAAGCCATACCCAGCGTCTGCTCTCGTCCCTGGCCCAGCATGGCAATGCGGCAGGCGTGCTTATTATCGGGCTCGGCTGCGAGAATAATCAGATCGATCAAATGCAGGCCATGATTGGCGAGCAGGACGGGAAACGGATCAAGTATATGCGTGCTCAGGATATGGAGGATGAATTGGAGGAGGGCATGTCCCTCATATCCGAGCTTGTGGAATATGCCGAGACTTTCAAACGAACGGAAGTTCCTCTCTCCAAACTGAAGGTCGGACTGAAATGCGGGGGTTCGGACGGTCTGTCGGGCATTACAGCCAATCCGCTGGCGGGCCGCATTGCAGATACCATCACCGCTCACGGTGGCACAGCTCTGCTGACGGAGGTGCCGGAGATGTTCGGAGCCGAAACGATCCTGATGGATCGGGCAGCCGACGAACAGGTGTTTAAGGATATTACGGTGCTGATTAACAATTTTAAGCAATATTTCGTATCGCACGGACAGGAAATCTATGAAAATCCTTCTCCAGGGAATAAAGAGGGTGGCATCACAACCCTGGAGGAGAAATCACTGGGGTGCACTCAAAAAGGGGGAAATGCCACGGTGTCCGATGTACTCCGTTACGGCGTGAGATCAACGAAGCCGGGGTTAAACCTGATCGAAGCGCCAGGCAATGATCTCGTATCGGTTACGGCCTTGGCTGCAGCGGGCGCCCATCTCGTCCTGTTCACAACGGGTAGGGGGACGCCGTTTGGCGGCCCGGTCCCCACCGTCAAAATCGCGACCAATTCCGAACTGGCCGCTCGCAAAAAGCATTGGATTGATTTTAATGCAGGTGCTTTGCTGGAAGGCAAAAGCATGGAGGATCTCCATGAGGAACTCATGAATCGTATGGTCCAATTAGCCTCGGGTGTTGAACAGACGAGAAATGAACGCAATGGCTTCCGGGAAATATCCATTTTTAAGGATGGCGTCATTTTATAGCGTGAGTTGTTGGAACGATGGTTAGAAAAAAGAGGAGGAGCACATATGTCCAATCCTATTCAGCAGCAAGGACCGTTAACCTTATCACCCCTACAACTTGGCACCAAGGCTTGTCAATCGATCATGGGAACGTATTCGCCGGAGCAGCTGCCGCCTGCAGGGCGGTGGCATTACCACCAGGGCGTATTTCTGGTTGGCATGTCTCAATTGTGGAAATTTAGCGGTGAGTCAAAGTTTCTGGATTACGTAAAGGGTTATGTCGATCATCTGGTGGACTCCAACGGGAATCTGCTGCTGGAGCGGGGGGAGCTGGATTCCGTTCAAGCGGGCCAACTCCTGATGGAGCTGGATGCTGTATGTCCCGAACATCGGTACAGGGCTGCCGCTGATAAACTGCTCCGTCTGTTATCTACGCTGAATCGGACCACGGATGGAGGATACTGGCATAAGGATCGCTATCCTTACCAGATGTGGCTGGACGGCTTGTATATGGGTGGCGTGTTCACGATGAAATATGCGCAGCAGTATAACGAGCCGCATTTATTTGACGAGGTGCTGTTCCAGGAGAGGTTGATGCGTTCCCATACCAAGGATCAGGCAACCGGGTTATTTTATCATGCTTGGGACGAGAGCAGAACGATGCCTTGGGCAGATCCGGTTAGCGGACAATCCCCGGAATTTTGGGGACGCGCGTTAGGCTGGTATGCGCTGTCGATCGTGGAATTCCTTGATTTACTGCCTGAGGATCATCCGGCGAGGGAAGAACTGGCTGTCGTGCTCCGCGAATTAAGTGAGGCGCTGGTGCGTTATCAGGATCCGCTGACCGGGCTGTGGTATCAGGTTATAGATAAGGGGGGCCGGGAGGACAATTGGCTGGAAACCTCATGCTCCAGTCTCTTCATATATACCTTAGCCAAAGGAATCCGTCTCGGTTACCTGGATTCTTCCCTGATCTCGCACGCAAGACACGGATATACTGGCCTGGCCCAATCCGTATATATGAATGATCAGGGGCATCTGGTTATGCCTAAAATCTGCATCGGGACAGGTGTCGGCGATTATAAGCACTATGTGGAAAGGCATCAATGCGAGAATGATCTTCATGGGGTCGGAGCGTTGGTCATGGCGTGTGTAGAACTTGGCAGAACATCTGAATAAATCGGTGCAGGATCGTTAACTCTACTCCGAACGACAAGGAGCTGTTCCTTAGAGGAACAGCTCTCTTTGTGTTTCAATGATGTGCCGTCTTCGTTCGCTCCTCTCGCCGAACAGGTGCATAGGAAACTGGCAGGCTTGTCATAATAACGGTAGCGAGGCTTGTTAAACCACAAGAGAAAGGTAGAGCGCAGCATGAAAAACTCAAGAATCTGGATTCTGATCAGCATTGCGATCCTGTTATCTGCCGTTGTCTTAGCTCAGGGAGGCCTTAAAGCAGATCATTCAAATCTTCAGGAAGCTTTGCCAACCTTTAGCCAGCAGACCATCAAATTTGGTTCTACCGGCGAAGATGTGTATGAGCTGCAAGGCCGTCTGAAATACCTGGGCTTTTATCATGGCAAAATCGATAGCGTATTCGGTTCCAAAACCCAAGGATCCGTTAAATGGTTCCAATCGGAGTTTGGCATGAAGGTTGACGGTATCGTAGGTCCGAAGGTCAAGCTTAAACTGTATAATGCAACCAAGGATTTCCGTCCGACCGCTCCGAAGCTTCATGAAGGTGGGGGCGGAGCAGCGGCCGGTGCGGGCGGCGGTACATCCAACAAGGAAGGCGGCAATAACAACTTAGCCTCTTCGAATACCATGGGACTTTCAGACAACGATTTAAGGATCATGGCGAATGCCGTTTATGGCGAAGCGCGCGGAGAACCGTTCGAAGGCCAGGTTGCCGTAGCGGCGGTTATTCTCAATCGAGTGAAATCTCCAAGCTTCCCTAACTCGCCGCATGGGGTTATATTTGAGCCGAGAGCCTTTACCGCTGTAGCTGACGGTCAAATATGGCTTGAGCCGAACGAGCAGGCGCGGAAAGCCGTAGAGCAGGCGCTAAATGGCTGGGATCCGACAGGGGGCTGTCTGTATTACTTTAATCCGAAAACAGCGACCTCGCCATGGATATGGACCCGCCCTCAAGTCAAAACCATCGGTCAACATATCTTCTGTATGTAAGCCGCAAACAACAGCAACCGGGGCCTGTCTTCGGTTGCTTCTTCACTTTGCAATGGGTTAGAATGAAAGTTATCTATGAAGTAAATTATGGCAACGACAATCCATGATGTAAGGGGATATGGACCTTGACGAAAACGGAATTTGAACACGGTATGGCCGGAGGAATACGAATTCACGTGTTGCCGACCAACCGATTCAAGACATTTGCGATATCGCTTTACGCCGGAAGTCCATTAGCAGAAGAAACCGTGACCTCGACCGCGCTTACACCTTTTGTGCTGCGCAGAGGAACCGTTTCATACCCGGAAACAAGAGCATTCCGAGAGCAGTTGGAGCAGTTATATGGCGCCGGATTTGGATTTGACGTGTATAAGCGTGGCGATTATCAGATCGTGCACTTTCGCATGGATACGATCAATGACTCTTTTGTTAAGAGTCCGGAGAGCCTGCTGCGCTCTTCATTTGCTTTTTTGGGTGAAGCTTTCACCCAGCCTGTGCTAGAGAATGGCACATTCCGCAAATCTTATGTACAGACCGAGCGTGACACGGTCCGCAAGAAGCTGGAGTCCATCGTCAATGATAAGATTCGTTACGCCGCGGAACGCTGCATTGAGGTCATGTGCAAGAACGAACCGTATCGATTGCATCCGTTAGGAGAACGGAAGGATCTTGACGGTATCACGCCGGAAGGCTTGTATGAGTCCTATCAGAATTGGCTTAATGAATCTGTTCTTGATCTGTATGTAGTTGGCGATACGAGTTTGGATGAGGTGAAGAAGCTCGTAGAGGAGCATTTTAAACTGAACCGAACCGGAAGTAAGGATTATGTCCCTTCCACCACACGAACGGTCGCGAGCGAGACGCAGACGGTTGTGGAGAAGCTGGACATTAATCAAGGCAAGCTCAACATGGGCCTGAGAAGCACGATTACTTACGGCGATGATGAGTATGCCGCTGCGCTCATGTATAACGGGATTTTGGGAAGTTACCCGCATTCAAAGCTATTCGTTAACGTGAGGGAGAAGGAAAGTCTGGCGTATTACGCGTCGTCCCGATATGACGGTCATAAAGGGATTGCTACCATTCAGTCCGGCATCGAAGTTCAAAATTTCGAGAAGGCCGTCCAAATTATTCGCCAGCAGCTTGATGACATGGCTAAGGGTGCCATTACGGATATCGAAATGACCCAAACGAAAGCGATGATTCGCAACGTAATTAAGGAAATGCAGGATTCGGCCTTTGAGATGATTGCCTATGACTTCAATCGGACGCTCTCAGGCCGGGAACGTACGCCGGATGAGCTGCTGCAGCAGGTGGAAGGCATTACAGTGGATGATGTGAAGCAGGCGGCTGCGGCATTTTCGCTGGATACGATCTATTTCCTGAAAGGTCAAAAGGAGGAATAGCCGGTGGAGAGCATTCATTATGACAACCTGCAGGAGACGCTGTACTACGAAGTGATGGATAACGGGCTGCACGTGTACGTGCTGCCTAAACCCGGCTTCCAGAAAACTTATGCGACCTTCGCAACCAAATACGGTTCGGTGGATAACCATTTCAAGGTCGAAGGCGAGTCCGAAACTCGCGTACCTGATGGCATTGCGCATTTTCTCGAGCACAAAATGTTTGAGGAGCCGGAAGGCGACATTTTTGCCAAGTTTGCCTCGAACGGTGCCTCGGCGAATGCATTTACAAGCTTTGACCAGACCGTGTATCTCTTCTCTGCCACGGAGAACATCCATGAAAATTTGGAGACACTGATCAATTTCGTGCAGAACCCTTATTTTACCGATCAGAACGTGGAGAAGGAAAAAGGGATTATCGGCCAGGAAATCAACATGTACCAGGACAATCCGGATTGGCGCGTATACTTCGGTCTGATCGAAGCGATGTATAAGGTGCATCCGGTGCATATTGATATTGCCGGTACGGTTGAATCCATCGGGACGATTACGAAGGAAGATCTGTATACGTGCTACAATGCGTTTTATCACCCGAGCAACATGCTGCTGTTCGTGGTGGGTGGCGTAGATCCTGTAGAAACGATGAACCTGATCCGTTCGAATCAAGCCGCGAAATCGTATGAGAAGCAAGGCTCCATTGAGCGTTTATTCGATCAAGAGCCGCAGGGAGTTGAAGAGAAGCGGAGAGAGAGCCGCCTGGCTGTATCACTTCCGAAATGCCTGTTCGGCTTCAAGGAGAAGCAGATCGGTTTAACGGCCGAGGAGCAGCTGCGACGCGATTTGACAACGAAGCTGATGATGGATCTCCTGTTCGGATCCAGTACGGAATTGTATCAGCAGCTATATGACGAAGATTTGATTTCCGACAGCTTCGGCCATGAGTATAACAGTTCACCCCAGTATGCGTTCTCTGCTGTTGGCGGAGATACGAAGGATCCGGATCAACTGCTGGAGCGCATCCGCACAGAGGTGGATAAGCTAAAGGCAACCGGATTTCAGGTCTCCGACTTTGAACGTGCCCGCAAAAAGAAAATGGGCGGATACTTGCGTATGCTCAATTCCCCGGAAAACATTGCTCATGAATTCACTCGCTATCAATTCCGCGGGGTGGATTTCTTCAAGGTTCTTTCGGTTTATGAATCCATTGCCATTGATGATGTAAACCGCCGCCTGCAGGAGCATGTCGATTGGGATCAATTGGCCGTATCGATCGTTGTGAGTCCGTAATGAAGCAAGACATGGGAAGAGAACTGAAACCGATCGGGGAAATGACGGTGCTGATCACCGGTGCGAGCAGAGGCATTGGTGCGGCTGTTGCCGAGCGCTTTGCCTCGGTACGCATGAATGTGGTTATTCACTACATGAATTCGCATGAAGCGGCCAATGAAGTTGCCCGTCGCTGTATGGGCTATGGAGCTAAGGTATTAACCGTATCTGCGGACCTTCGCGACAAAGAGCAGATATTGCGCATGAAAGAGAAGCTGCAGAGTCATGATATGGAGCCCGATATCCTGGTAAACAACGCCGGGGTATCCCATTATGGGCTTCTGTCTGACGTGACGGAAGAAGAGTGGGACACTTTGATGTCCATTAACCTGAGAGGGATGTTTCTGTGTTCCCAGGCGTTTATGGGGCGTATGATCTCCCAGCGGTTTGGCAGGATTATCAATGTGTCCTCAATCTGGGGTTTATCGGGTGCCTCCTGCGAGGTATTGTATTCAACAAGCAAGGGCGGCGTTAACGCCTTTACGAAGGCCCTTGCGAAGGAGCTTGCCCCATCAGGCGTGACGGTGAACGCCGTTGCACCCGGAGCGGTGGATACGTCCATGCTGGGGCATCTGGAATCGGATGAGATCCGCATGCTGGAGGATGAGATTCCGGTCGGCAGATTGGCACAGCCGGATGAGATTTCATCACTGGTGTATTTTCTGGCGCTTCCCGAGTCGGGATACATTACCGGGCAAGTGATCAGCCCGAATGGCGGCTGGGTGACCTGATCGTAAGTTCGTGGTGCAATTCACCACTCATAAGGTATTGGTTACGGGGACATATTACTATTGTTACTTTAAATCTGAATTGCCACCACGCAAAAGGAGGATTTAACTCATGTCATCCGTAATCAAAAACTTTGATTCTTGGAAGAAATTCCTGGGCGATCGTGTCGTTCAAGCCGAGAAAGCGGGTATGAGTGAAGACACCATTTCTCAGCTGGCTTATGAGATTGGTGATTTCCTTGATGAGAAGGTTGATCCGCAAAACTCATCTAACCGGGCACTGAAAGAATTGTGGGATGTAGGTAACGAGGAAGAACGCCACGTTATCGCGCGTCTGATGGTGAAACTGGCCAAGAACAACGCATAACCCTCTTGCAAAAAGCCCCCCGCCAACGGGGGCTTTTTGTCAAGAAAAAAGAATGTAATTTTCATGTCATCGTTAATACTTGCCTTTCATTTTTATTTTATATATCATTAACGTGACCCATTTTTCATTTGACCTGTTTTTGCGTGCGATTTTCGCTGAAATTTGTCGAATATTGATGGAAAAGAAGTGCAAAGAGGTGTCTTTGTGGAATCGAATCAATGGTACATGGAATACAAGATACATAAGAACCGACCTGGTTTGCTCGGTGACATTGCATCCGTGTTAGGTATGCTCGAAGTCAACATCCTGACAATTAACGGCGTTGAAGGCCAAACTCGCGGAATGCTGCTGGAAACGGATGATGAAGAAAAAATTATCCTGATGGGCAAAATGTTAAACAAAATGAAAAATATTACGGTAACAGCCTTGAGACCCCCAAAACTGGTGGATATTTTGGCTGTCCGACATGGACGATATATTGACCGGGACTCGGATGATCGTAAAACGTTTCGTTTTACGCGTGATGAGCTCGGTTTACTTGTTGATTTTTTGGGTGAATTGTTCAAAAGGGAAGGTAATCAGGTCATCGGTCTTCGCGGAATGCCTCGCGTCGGCAAAACCGAGTCCATTATCGCTGGCAGCGTCTGCGCGATGAAGCGCTGGACGTTTGTCTCCTCTACGCTGCTCCGCCAAACCATTCGCAGTCAACTCTCTGAGGACGAGATGAACTCGAACAACGTTTTCATCATTGACGGGATTGTCAGCACGATCCGATCGAATGAGCGCCACTATCAGCTCCTGCAGGATATTATGGGGATGGGGAGCACGAAGGTGATCGAGCATCCGGATATTTTTGTTCGCGAATCCGAATATTCCTATGATGATTTCGACATTATAATCGAATTGCGAAACAATCCGGAAGAGGAAATCGTTTATGATACGTTCACGGGCTCTTATAGTGACGATTTATAATATTTTTTTGACTTTGACCACGAAATTCTAAAGTAGGAGGTGATGGCATGTCCGAACTGGGACAGCAATTGAGGGAGGCGCGTCTACAAAAAGGGATGAGCCTTGATGATGTGCAGGAAATGACAAAAATACGCAAGCGATACTTGGAAGCCATCGAGGCAGGGGATTACAAAGTACTTCCCGGCAGTTTTTACGTGCGGGCATTCATCAAAACCTATGCGGAAGCGGTGGGGATTGACCCGGACGAACTGCTTGAAGGTCATAAACAGGATGTGCCTAAATCCGAACCGGAAGCGACCATGGAGCCGGTTATTCAAAAGCGTGCCACCAGACCTTCAGCCGAACGGAACATGAAATGGCTGCCTACTCTGCTGATGTGGACATTCCCGATTCTGATCGTTGTCGTCATTTATTTGGTGGCAATCAATTCGAATGAGCCTAAGGATGAACCTCAGGTAAGCAATAATGACCAGACGCAGACGGATCAAGCGCAAAAGCCGGAAGATTCTGGCAATACGGATCCCGCCACCCCAGGTGACGGAGCGCAGGGCGGCGATAACGCCACGGACGGTACAGGTAACGAAGGCACAGACGGTGAAGGAACAGACGCAACGGATGGAACAGATGGCACGGACATCGATGAACCAGGGAATACAACGCCTGGAGCAACTACGGTGACGCAGGACCGGACGGAAGGCAAGAACACCGTATTTAAGGTATCAGGCTCGTCTGTGAAGGTTGAAATTGTGGCAACAAGTGAAGGAAAGAGCTGGGTAGAAGTGTATCGTGGTTACAATACCTCCGGGGAGAAGCTGGCTTTCCAAATGCTTGAGAATGGTGCTGCGCTCAGCTTTGACCTGGATAGCCAGGGACTCTACGTGAAATCGGGGAATTCCGCTGCAACCACCATTACGGTTGGCGGCCAGCCCGTAACAGATGGGAAATCAACGTCGCGTATCTTGCTGGAGCCGGCAGATGGTTCCACAGGGACTACGGATACCAGTACTACTGACTCTACAGGCACTACGGATGTAGAATAATTGTCTCACCTCCAGGCCAAAATAACAGCATGCAGCTGCATGCTGTTATTTCGCTTCATGGAAGAGGTGTTGCTTTCGTGACGGTCAACTGGATTATATTCGGATTAGGCGTCATCGTCAGCCTCTTGGGCTATTATTTGATTCCAAGCGACTGGGGATATGGCATATTAGGCTTTGGACTGGCACATATTTTGCTTGGTATATTGAGCATGTTCCGCCGTCCGGTGCAGGATGAGAAAGCTAGCAGTTGAAGGAGCAGACTTCGTTTTCGCCGGGTGTTGGCGATAAGCGGAGTCTTTTTCGTTCCGGATCCACCCGCTGATCCTTAATGGGATTAGACTTGTCTCTATGTTTTACCTATAATAGAAGCATTATCGTTAATGAAAGGAAGGATTCACCATGGCTTCAGAAAATTCATTTGATATCGTATCCAAAATGGATATGCAGGAACTTAGTAATGCGGTTAATCAGGCGGAGCGGGAGATTGAGAACCGTTTTGACTTCAAGGGCAGCAAGAGCAGCTTGAAGCTGGACAAGGACGCACTGGTCATTGCATCCGATGACGAGTATAAACTCAACGCCGTTATTGATATTTTGCAAACCAAGATGGTGAAACGGGGCTTGTCGCTGAAAAATGTGGAGTACAGCAAGATCGAGCCGGCTTCCATGGGTACCGTTCGCCAGCGTTTGACCTTAAAGCAAGGGATCGATCAGGAAAATTCGAAAAAGATCAATATATTGATCCGTGATTCCAAGCTGAAGGTCAAGAGTCAGATTCAAGGTGACCAAATTCGGGTAACCGGAAAAAACAAGGACGATCTTCAACAGATCATGCAGCTGCTTCGCAAAGCGGATCTTTCTCTGGACCTGCAGTTCACCAATTTCAAATAAACGCCGTCACAGGCTCACGTAGGATTGGATGGACAGGTTGTTTCTTTTGACAGGGCGTGAGCGGAAATATTATACTAAAAAACGATATATAAGGATTAACGTATACATAGATCACTGGGGGATGAATATGACAGACAGCGCTTCACGCTTCAAACCCTTTAGGCTCTTGGGAAGAGCGACCCTATTGAAGTACAGATGGATAACAGTCGCGGGGTCTGCGAAAATTTCAAGACAACCCGTTGCAAGGGAGGTTGCCCCATGAATTTACCCAATCGTATCACGTTGGCCCGCATTTGCTTGATCCCTGTCATGATGATTTTTCTGCTGGTGGATTTTGATTTTTATCCGGCTCCTATTGTATGGAATGATTTTGTCCTGCCCTATAACCAATTGATTGCGGCTTTGATATTCATACTTGCTGCAAGCACGGATGGGATTGACGGGTATTTGGCCCGGAAAAACAATATGGTGACAAACCTGGGTAAACTTATGGATCCGCTCGCGGACAAACTGCTGGTGGCAGCTATCCTCATATCGCTTGTGGAGATGGGGAAATGTGAATCATGGATTGCTGTTGTCATTATCAGCAGAGAATTCGCGGTTACTGGCTTGAGACAAATTGCGCTCCTGGAAGGTTCCGTCGTTGCAGCAGGTCAATCAGGAAAAATCAAGACGGTGATTCAGATTGTGGCAATTGTCGCGCTTCTGATCAATAATTTCCCGTTTGTATTCTTGGGAATTCCGTTTGATGTCATTGCAATCTGGGCTGCCGCGATAATTACGATCTATTCGGGAATCGAATATTTTGTCCAGAACAGGCATCTTCTTAAAGGTACCGGGGCATAACGGCAATAGGAGCTATCCTATTGCTTTTTTCTTCCGCAGGGTAATAAATTTGTGACGGCGAGTGGCGAGTATTGTGAAGAGATAGAAGATACAGGAGGATCGACGAATCATGAAAGCAGAAATCATTGCAGTTGGAACCGAACTTCTCCTTGGACAGATTGTGAATACCAATGCACAGTATTTGTCCAGACAGCTTGCCTCAATGGGAATCGATGTGTACTATCAAACCGTTGTCGGGGATAACATGGAGAGGCTCAAGGAGACCTTGCAGCTGTCCAGCAGCAGAGCCGATATCGTGCTTCTGTCCGGCGGCCTGGGCCCCACACAGGATGACCTGACGAAGGATGCGCTCGCATCCTTTCTGAATCGTTCATTGCATATTGATCGGATGGCTATGGACCGGATCGAACGTTTCTTCCAAGAACGGGGATCCGTAATGACCGAGAACAATCGGCGCCAGGCCCTGGCCATCGAGGGAGGGACTCCGCTTCCGAACGAAACAGGCCTCGCCGTCGGGAACGCGGTATCGTATGAAGGCACTCATTATATTGTGTTGCCGGGTCCGCCGAAAGAACTGATGCCGATGTTTGAGCAGGAGGCCAAGCCTTGGCTTCTGCAGCATGTGCTTACGGGAGAGCTTCCCATCTATTCGAAGATGCTCAAATTCGCAGGCATCGGGGAGTCCGCGCTTGATAAGCGCCTGGAAGACCTGATTACGGCCCAGACCGATCCGACGATTGCATTGTATGCCAAGGAAGGGGAGGTCACCGTCCGAATCTCCACGAAGGCTTCCAGCGAGGCTGAGGCGATGGTCCGGCTGAATGAACTGGAAGCCCGGATCCAGGAGAGAGGCCCTGAGTTTATGTATGCTAACGAGGATGTGCCCATTGAGAAGGTTATTGTAGATATGATGGCGGATCATAGCTGGACGCTAAGCGCCGCGGAGAGCTGCACAGGAGGCCTTGTAGCGGAGACGCTGACCTCCATCCCCGGCAGCGCATCGATGTTCCTTGGCGGGATCGTCTGTTACACTAACCAGATCAAGGAGAAGCTTGTGCATATCCCGCATGCGCTGCTCGAGGGGGATGATGCGCCGGGAGCCGTCAGTGCGGAGGTTGCCGAAGCGCTTGCAGATCATGTTCGGATGGTAACCGACAGCGACTTTGGTTTATCGGTAACGGGCGTAGCAGGTCCAGGGTACGCTGAACGCAAGCCTATAGGTCTTGTTTACATCGGATTGTCTCAACGGGGAAAAGAAACAGAAGTGCATGAGCTGCACCTCCAGGGTAACCGTGAGACGATCCGGCTCCGTGCGACGAAGGCGCTGCTCTACCGGCTTTGGCAGCGTCTTGTTGCCTCCAAACAAGATTAATTTTGCAAAAATAGAGATATCCGCTTTTCAAAAAAAGTAAATAATTTACACCTTGCTTGGTACCTCTTCTTGAATTAACGAACAGTTCCAAGTATAATGGGAAATACGGAAGAACCGTGGCATATCGAATGATGTTGCCACGGTTCTTGTTCTTTATACATAGGGGATGGAGCATATACCGGAAGGGGCGTTGAATAAAAAAAACGAATGTATGTTCGAAAAAAAGCTTGGCAAACGTGTCAAAACAAGGTATGATATGACTATCAACAGTGAAGGGTTGTGGAACAATTGTCAGATCGTCGTGCTGCGCTGGAAATGGCGCTTCGTCAGATAGAGAAACAGTTCGGAAAAGGTTCCATCATGAAACTGGGTGAATCCACCCACATGCAAGTTGAGATTGTGCCGAGCGGATCGTTGGCATTGGATATAGCTTTAGGAACCGGCGGCTTGCCTAGAGGCCGGATTATTGAAGTGTATGGACCGGAATCCTCCGGTAAAACAACAGTAGCCCTCCATGCTATTGCGGAAGTTCAGAGGGCTGGTGGACAGGCTGCATTTATCGATGCCGAGCATGCTCTGGATCCATCGTATGCAAGCAAACTGGGCGTTAATATTGATGAATTGCTGCTCTCCCAACCGGACACGGGTGAGCAGGCGTTGGAAATTGCGGAAGCTCTGGTACGCAGTGGTGCAGTGGATGTCATCGTTATTGACTCGGTTGCTGCGCTTGTTCCAAAAGCTGAAATTGAAGGCGACATGGGGGACTCCCACGTGGGTCTGCAAGCTCGTCTGATGTCCCAGGCTCTTCGTAAATTGTCGGGTGCTATTAATAAATCGAAAACGATTGCCATCTTTATCAACCAGCTTCGTGAGAAGGTTGGTGTTATGTTTGGTAACCCTGAGACGACTCCAGGCGGACGTGCTCTGAAGTTCTACTCGACGGTTCGTTTGGATGTGCGTCGAATTGAGAGCATCAAGATGGGGAACGATGTGGTGGGTAACCGCACACGGATTAAGGTTGTTAAGAACAAGGTAGCGCCACCTTTCAAACAGGCTGAGCTTGATATTATGTACGGTGAAGGCATCTCTAGAGAGGGAAGCCTAATCGATATCGGAACGGACCTCGATATCGTGGATAAGAGTGGTGCATGGTATTCTTATGCAGGTGACCGTCTTGGCCAAGGACGTGAGAATGCGAAGCAATTCTTGAAGGAGAATCCGGAGATTGCTAGTGTTATCGAGAACAAAATCCGTGAAGCGAGCAATCTGACTACGGCTGTTCCTGAGCCTTCCGAGAAGGATAAGGAACAAGAGGAAATAGAAGAGCAAGAGTTGTTTAAAGTAGAATAGTAAATTGCTGGTTAACGATTAAGTGTTGAGGACTGTCCGGTGTTTGTAACACCAGACGGTCTTCTTTGCATTTATCCAGAATTGAGAGTCAGTCTTGGTTATTTTACTCAGGATGGCGCGGTAGTGAGAGGAGCGACATATGGAAGAAGAGAATAAAGAAATGTCGGAGCAGGCAGAATCATCAGGTATTGAGCATTTTCCGGCTCACGAGGATTTGGTTGTAACTTCAGTCGAAATGCTGAAAAAGCCCAAACATCGATACCGAATCGCGTTTGGTCCGTACCTCATGACCGTTCATGAAGATGTAATGCTGAAATACAGGATGTTCAAGGGAAATGTTTTTCGTAAGGAAGAGTTGGAAGAAATTATCGTGGCCGACGAGCGACAGCGGGCTTACGTAGAGGCGTTGAATCATCTGGCTAGGAAGCCAAGAACAGCCAAGGAGATCACCCAGCGACTGCAGCAAAAAGGTTTCGAGCCGAGCAGCGTGGAGACGACGCTGGAGCGCCTGGAGAAGGACAAGCTGATTGATGACGCGTTATACGCCAAGATGTGGACAGAGCAGCGAATGACCAGCCATAAGAAGGGACGGCTGTGGGTCAAGCAGGAACTGAGACAGAAGGGAATCGGCACGGAGCTGATCTCCGAGGCATTGGGCGAGATCAGTGCAGATGCCGAATTGGAGAGCGCGCTCGCCGTGGGACGGAAAAAATGGCAGCAAACCCATGGGGAGATGCTGGATCGCAAACGTAAAACGGGAGCATATTTAATGCGTAGGGGCTTCGGCGGGGACCAGGTGCGTCAGGTACTCAAACGTCTGGTCGATGAGGATCAGCAACAGGGTGAGTGGGACGATGGACTGGAAGATTTCGAATAAAGGGCAAATTGGGCACTTTTTCGTGAAAGAAATGGTTTCGTTGGATGAAACTGACGTTTACCCATTGCTTTCCCTTGACAATATCTTTTTATAAATACTAAAATAAATATGAATCTTTTTATCATAAATTAGAATCCTTTTTCCTTCCAAAAAAGTGACTACTTTGTGAAAGATTCTTAAATCGCCAATTCATAGTGAAATGTATTCCGCTGGGTAAGGCGGGATTTGCGTACGTGATACGGCGTTCGCAGTATGGACGGCAGCTTCCACTGCCGGAAAATTTTATGTATGAATGAGTAACCTGACAATTGCACATTTCCCAAGGAATGCCTTGGAGGAACCAACGAGGAGGTGATCAGATGCATCCAATTTGGTGGATCATAATCGTTCTCGTTGTAGCCGCTATATTCTTTGGGTTCGGTTATTTTATTCGCAAATCCCTTGCAGAAGCTAAAATTTCCAGTGCCGAGCATGCCGCTTTGCAGATCGTAGAAAGTGCGAAGAAGGAAGCAGAAGCATTGAAGAAAGAAACGGTTCTCGAAGCTAAAGACGAAGTTCATAAAATCAGAGCCGAAGCTGAAAAAGACACTCGTGAGCGCCGGAATGAAATTCAACGGCAGGAGCGCAGATTGTTGCAAAAGGAAGAGTCGCTGGATAAAAAAATAGAATCTTTGGAACGTAAAGAAGAACAAGTGGCGAACAAAGAGAAACGAATAGAAGAGACCCAGCAGCAAATCGATGCCATTTACAAGAAACAAACGACAGAATTGGAGCGCATCTCCAACCTGTCGATGGAGGATGCCCGCAGCATTATTCTCAGTAATGTTGAGCAGGAAGTTCGTCATGAAACCGCTCAGATGATTAAAGAAATCGAGCAGCAGGCGAAGGAAGAGGCAGATAAGAAATCACGCGAGATCATCACGCTGGCTATTCAACGCTGTGCGGCTGATCACGTAGCTGAGACCACGGTATCTGTAGTCACCTTGCCGAATGAAGAAATGAAGGGCCGGATTATCGGACGTGAAGGCCGAAACATTCGTGCGCTTGAGACCCTTACAGGGATTGACCTTATTATCGATGATACTCCGGAAGCTGTTATTCTCTCCGGTTTTGATCCGATTCGCCGTGAAATTGCCCGTACAGCTTTGGAAAAGCTCGTGGCAGACGGACGGATTCATCCGGCTCGTATCGAAGAAATGGTGGAGAAATCCCGCAAGGAAGTGGACGAACGCATTCGCGAGTATGGAGAACAAGCCACCTTCGAGGTTGGCGTTCACGGTTTGCATCCAGATTTGATCAAAATTCTGGGTCGACTGAAATTCCGTACAAGCTATGGACAAAATGTGTTGAAACACTCCATGGAAGTGGCCTATTTGACTGGCCTGATGGCCGGCGAATTGGGCGAAGACATCGTGCTTGCGAAACGGGCAGGACTGTTGCATGACATCGGTAAAGCGCTGGATCATGAAGTGGAAGGATCGCACGTTGAAATCGGCGTGGAGCTGGCGAAGAAGTATAAGGAACATCCGGTGGTTATCAACAGCATTGCCTCTCATCACGGTGATTGTGAAGCAACTTCGGTTATTGCCATGCTGGTTGGCGCAGCTGACGCATTGTCTGCTGCCAGACCGGGAGCACGCAGAGAGACGCTTGAGACGTATATCCGTCGTCTTGAGAAGCTCGAAGAAATTTCCGAATCCTTTGAAGGCGTTGAGAAATCCTATGCCATTCAAGCAGGACGTGAAGTTCGTGTCATGGTACAGCCTGAGAAAATCGACGATGCTGAAGCATTCCGCTTGGCACGCGACATTACCAAAACGATTGAGAATGAACTGGATTATCCGGGTCATATCAAAGTCACCGTTATCCGGGAAACCCGAGCGGTGGATTACGCAAAATAGAGTTTGGACCTTAAAAAGTGGCCGCAATCCGGCCACTTTTTATCTTTGAAATTTCCGAAAATACAGTTCGGACATATATGAATCGGGAACGGTCTTGCCGGGAATCAGGACAAGCATCCCTGAAGGAGTGATTGACATCAACGTATTATTCATCGGAGACATTGTCGGCAGTACAGGTCGTAAAGCTTTGAAGGCTTCCCTTCCGGAGCTGAAGTCCAAATATAATCCGCACATCATAATTGCCAATGGGGAGAATGCAGCTTCAGGACGCGGCATTACCTCGGCTATAGCCAATGAATTTTTTAATTGGGGCATTCATGGCATCACCTTGGGAAATCACACGTGGGATAACAAGGATATTTTTGAGTTTATCGATGATGAGCCTCGCATGATTCGTCCGGCAAACTTTCCGCCCGGCACACCGGGCCGCGGATACACGATCATCAAAGCGAACGGCAAACAGCTAGCGATTGTGAATTTACAGGGACGAACATTCCTGCCAGCGATCGATTGCCCGTTTCGTGCAGCCGATGACATTGTGGATGAACTTCTCCAGAAGACGAAGTGCATTCTGGTGGACTTCCATGCAGAGGCAACCTCGGAGAAGATTGCCATGGGATGGCATCTGGAAGGCCGCGCCTCGATGGTAGTTGGAACGCACACCCACGTACAAAGCAATGACGACACCATACTGCCTGGAGGAACAGCTTATATTACGGATACCGGCATGGTCGGCTCCAAGGAAGGCATCCTCGGCATGCAGCGTGATGCGGTAATGTATAAGTTCAAGACCCAGCTTCCTGCTCGTTTCCAGGTCGACGAAGGCAAATGGCAGTTCCATGCCGTATGCGTGGATATGGATGAGGAAACGGGAAGAGCCCGGAAGATACAGAAAATCCGCATGTACGAAGACGAATGGCGGATGGATTAAAAAAGGCGGAATCCGTTTAATTAAATTAGGAACGGATGGTAAAAAGCAGGAATTTTTTCCCCTCTCACGAATAACATCTAGTAAGCGGAAGCAAACCATCACTCAACATTCCCAGGGGAGGTACTTACCATGGAAGTATTAAAAGTTTCAGCAAAATCCAATCCTAATTCAGTTGCAGGGGCGCTCGCTGGAGTTCTGAGGGAGCGAGGCGGGGCGGAACTGCAAGCGATTGGGGCGGGAGCACTGAACCAGGCCATTAAAGCGGTAGCGATTGCCCGGGGATTTGTAGCACCGAGCGGGGTGGATTTAATTTGTATCCCTGCTTTTACGGATATTGTGATTGATGGCGAAGACCGGACGGCAATTAAATTGATCGTAGAACCTAGATGAATTTCGAATGTTGAGGTATTAGCCTGTTTACTCTCCTTGGTGTAAACAGGCTTTTTGCTGTGATAAGTTTAGAAGGGAGATGAATGGCGCGATGCGGACGGTTGATTTTCACTGTGATGTTTTGAGCAAAATGTGGGAAGATTCCCAAGCCTCCTTTGTGGACGACCCGCATTTGGATGTAACGCTGCAGCGCATGGAGGAGGGCGATCTGGCCCTTCAGGTGTTCGCTGTTTTTTTATCGGAGAAATGGGGGAGACCTTCCTTTGAACGGGTGCTGGCACAAATCGATACCTATCGCAGCCGCATTGTTAAACCGGGTCATCTGAAGCCACTGCTCTGGCAAGAACAAGTCCAAGAGTTCGGACAACGGAAGAATGGACGGTACGGCGTTCTGTCGCTGGAAGGCGTTGACGGGCTGGAGGGGAATCTGTATTACGTCCAGCTCTTGTTTGAGATGGGCGTTCGTTTTATGGGGATTACCTGGAATTATGCGAACTGGGCTGCAGATGGAGCATTGGAGCAGCGAAATGGGGGATTCACAGAACGGGGGCGTCAACTGGTAGAGCTATGCAATTCGACAGGTATTATTCTGGATGTGTCCCATCTGTCCCAAGCTGGCTTCTGGGAGCTCGCGGAGCTGACCAAAGGGCCCATTATCGCCTCGCATTCCAATGCGTACTCCGTCTGCCAGCATCCCCGGAATTTGAATGATGAACAGATAAGGGCATTAATCGCGCTTAACGGGATGATCGGAATCGCGTTTGTGCCCTGGTTTATCCGCAGCGGTGTAGAGCGTGTCAAGCCGGAGGACGTATTGCCGCACATCGAGAAAATTTGTGAGATGGGCGGAGAGAAGCACATCATGTTTGGTTCGGATTTCGACGGGATTGATCAATGGGTAGCCGGACTTGAGCATCCGGGCCGGTATTCGGATTTTCAAGAGCTGCTGCTTAAACATTATCCTGAATCGATGGTCAAGGGCTGGATGTCGGAGTATGCCCTCCGTTTTCTTGAGCAGAATTTACCTTCATTGTCAACTCAAGCATAGTAACCTTTCGCATAACGACCATGATTCGAGGATAACTTTGACAATCCTGTTGCAGATTGCTCATGAAACGGAAGAAGGCGGCCTGAATCACCCGGGTTGCCTTTTTATTTTTGGGTAATAGAGAGTATAATAGGTGATGGCATGTACAGCATATAGAGAAAAACAAGGAGTGAGACAGATGAGTAAAACTGTACCTGTGGGTGTATCCGCCCGCCATATTCATTTAACCCAAGAGCATATTGAGGCATTGTTCGGCCCTGGATATCAGCTTACAGAGTTCAAACCATTGTCCCAACCAGGACAATTCGCAGCCAACGAAACGGTAGCGGTCATTGGAACGAAGGGACAATTCGATAAAGTAAGAATTTTGGGACCTGCACGTCCTGCAACCCAGTTGGAAATTTCCCGCACGGATTCCTTCGCCATCGGTGTAAAAGCACCCGTACGCGAATCCGGAAACATCGCCGGTACCCCGGGTATCACGATTAAAGGCCCGGCAGGTGAAGTAACGGTGGACGAAGGTGTTATCGTAGCTGCTCGTCACATTCACTTCCATACGTCCGTTGCGGATCAATGGGGGATTAAAGACAAGGATCTGCTGAAGGTACGCTTAGGCGGCGAACGCGGTCTTGTACTGGAGAATGTCATTGCCCGCGTATCCGATAATTTTGCGCTCGACATGCACATCGATACCGATGAAGCTAACGCTGCTGGCGCCAAAACCGGAGACACTGCTGAAATTATTGATTAATCCATAGCTTCAGTAAACCTTTATGAACATACTGTATGTGTCACGCATGTGCTGCTGTTAAGCGATCACAGCTGGAAGAGCCTGAGTCGATTCACTTCGATTTCAGGCTCTTTTTTGAAATTTCCCAAGGGTTTAATGTTTCGCGAAGCCAATTTGAAGGAAAAAGTTCATCTGTTAAGGTTTAGCCTCAATAACGCCAGGGTGGTAGCTTAGGCAATAAGATCATGATATAATTTAAAACAGTGCCTATTTAAGATATTTTGTCATGTAAACCAAAGATTTTGCGGATCTAAGGAGTGACCAAGCATGTCCAAAGAAAGTAAGGACTACTCCAAGTATTTTGATTTTTCAGGAGCCAAAGTTCTCTCGGAAGATGAACACGGGAAGAGAATTCGCATCAATGGCCGGGAAATCAACATCCTTTCGGAGCCTAATCATAGACAGGAAAAACAGCGCGGCAAGCAGAGTGTCGAAGTATTGTATGATACCGAGCTGCCGGAAGAGTTCCGAAGCATCGGAGCTGGCAAGCATTATATTGTGTATACGTTCGGATGTCAGATGAATGAGCATGATTCCGAGACGATTAAGGGATTGTTGGAGCAGATGGGCTACCAGGCAACCGAGGATCGGAAGCAGGCGGACATCATTTTGCTCAATACATGTGCCATTCGTGAAAATGCGGAGGACAAAGTGTTTGGCGAACTCGGCCACCTGAAGCATTTGAAGATCGAAAAGCCGGATATGCTGCTTGGGGTTTGCGGCTGTATGTCGCAGGAAGAATCGGTTGTTAATCGAATTCTCCAGAAGCATGGCTTCGTGGATTTGATCTTTGGTACGCACAACGTACATCGTCTGCCTCACCTTATTCAGGAAGCGCTCTTTAGCAAGGAAATGGTGGTTGAAGTGTGGTCCAAGGAGGGCGACATTGTTGAGAATCTTCCGAAGAAGAGAGAAGGTCTCCGCGGCTGGGTCAACATTATGTACGGCTGTGATAAATTCTGTACATATTGCATCGTTCCATACACCCGCGGCAAGGAACGCAGCCGGCGTCCGGAGGATGTCATTGCTGAGGTTCGTGAATTGGCCCGGCAAGGGTATAAGGAAATTACGCTGCTCGGTCAGAACGTGAACGCCTACGGCAAGGATTTTGAAGATATCGAGTACCGTTTCGGCGATCTGATGGATGATATTCACAAGATCGATATCCCACGTATTCGCTTCACGACATCCCATCCAAGGGATTTCGACGATCATCTGATCGAAGTGCTGGCGAAGGGTGGCAACCTGGTCGAGCATATTCATCTGCCGGTACAGTCGGGCAGCTCCGAAGTGCTCAAAAAAATGAGCCGCAAATATACACGCGAGACGTATTTGGAACTGGCCCATAAAATTAAGAAGGCAATTCCCAATGTAGCGTTTACCACCGACATTATTGTCGGGTTCCCCGGTGAGACCGATGAGCAGTTTGAGGAGACGCTGTCTCTTGTGCGAGAAGTAGGTTATGATGCTGCTTATACGTTCATCTATTCTCCTCGCCAAGGAACACCGGCTGCAGTGATGGAGGATAATGTGTCGATGGAGGTCAAGAGCGAGCGGCTTCAACGTTTGAATGCAGCCATTAGTGAGTACAGCCGCCAGAGCAATGATAGGCTGCTTGGCGCTACGGTGGAGGTCCTTGTAGAAGGTGTCAGCAAGAACAATGATTCCATGCTGTCGGGACGCACACGCACGAATAAGCTGGTTCATTTCGAAGGCTCAGCGGATCTCATAGGCAGCTTCGTGAATGTACGAATTACGGATACGAAGACCTGGTATATCAAAGGGGATATGATCCCGAACACGATTCCTGCCTCGGATGCGGTATAATAGAGAAGCACAGCATTCCAATGCAGCATTGGGCCGCGAGCAGAATGCGGCTGGTGCTGCATATTCCCATATAGATGATGAAGAATTGGAGCGATGAACCTTGGCACATGATCATGTTCGTACGAACACATACGGTATGTCAACTTACAACACTCGTGAATTGATTATACGTGACGATATTTTAGCAAAAGCCGGCGAGCTGGCTGAATTAATATCCACCAGTGAAGAAGTTCAGATGTTTAAGCAGGCCGAAGAGAAGATCCAGAACCACGAACGGGTTCAAAACCTGATTAAAACCATTAAGAAAAAGCAAAAAGAAATCGTAGCCTTTGAATCGTTCCAGAACAAGGATATGGTTGCCAAAATCGAACGGGAGATCGAGGAACTGCAAGAGGAAATTGACGGTATTCCGCTCGTGATGGAATTCCAGCAAAGTCAAAGCGATATTAATTATCTTCTTCAGCTGGTCGTGTCCGTGATTCATGATACCGTTTCGGAAAAAGTGAATGTGGAAACAGGAAAAGATACGCCGCCAAGCAGCTGCGGATAGATGAAACGAGGTGCGGAATGGATGGTTCCGCACCTTTTCTATTCTTGCTACATTATGCACAGAATGAGAATGAATAGGGCATAGTACACTTATAAAGAGGATGAGGTCAGGAAATCCTTGACATCATCTTTAAATATGTCATAATGAAATTATCAAAATAATAGTTATGGTGATGGAAATGACGGATCGCGAACAGGCGCCAAAGAGCAGTGCCAAGAAATACAGAACACCGGATGGTGTACCCGCCGATATCGTGATGTTTACCTTGACGAAGCGGGAACGGAAAACCTTCACCAAGACATTGCCCATACGTGAGCTTAAGGTGATGCTGATCAGGCGAAGATCATGGCCATGTGCGGGGATGTGGGCACTCCCTGGTGGATTTTGTCGTGAGAGTGAGTCTATTTACGATGCCGCCAAACGGGAACTGAAAGAAGAGACCGGGGTGGACGGCGGTCACTTGGAGTACTTGGGCGTGTACAGCGCACCGGGACGGGATCCAAGGGGCTGGATCATCAGCCATGCATTCTATGCGTTGGTAGAAGAATGGATGCTGGAGCACCGCCAGGCTGCCGATGATGCGGAAGAGGTGGGTCTGTTTACTGTAGCGGAAGCTCTGGAGGAGCTGGAGCTTGCTTTTGACCACAGGGATATCATTATGGATGCGTACCGCAAGATTCAGCAGCAAATGCTGCAAACGACAATTGCACGGCAGTTTTTACCGGAGCATTTTACACTGAGTGAGTTGTACCAGGTCATTCAGACCGTCGTGCCCGAGTTCAACGAGCCCAATTTCATCCGCAAAATCACATCGACCCGCAGCAGGCAGGGGATACTGGAAGAAGCCCGTGATGAGAACGGCAAGCCGCTAAATTCCAATCAATATTCCCAACGGCCGGCCCAATTGTATCGTTTTACGGATCATGCACCACTGCTATCGATTTATACGTAGGAATGGAATGGAATGGATTCACCCGCTGTTATTTTATCGATCACATTAATCATGTTGAAGAGGAGTGTGTGTCAGATGAAAGCCTTGATCGTGATAGATTTCACGAATGATTTCGTGGATGGCAATCTGCCTGTAGGCGAACCCGCCATCAACATTCAGAACACAATCGCGGAGCTAACCAAGTCATACAGTGATCGTGGTGATTTTGTTGTAATGGCCGTGGACCTGCATGAGCACAATGATGCTTATCATCCCGAAACCAAGCTGTTTCCTCCGCATAACATTCGGGGAACCCGGGGGCGGGAATTGTACGGTGAACTTCAGCAGGTATATGAGGAACGCAAGGACACCATTTATTGGATGGACAAAACGAGATACAGCGCATTTTGCGGTACGGATCTGAACCAGAAGCTGCGGGAACGCGGGATTACCGAAGTCGATCTCGTCGGAGTATGCACCGATATCTGCGTTCTGCATACTGCAGTGGATGCTTATAATTACGGATACCGGATTACGATTTATGAAGATGCCGTCGCGAGCTTTAATCCGGAGGGACACAAGTGGGCTTTAAGTCACTTTCAAGGCAGTCTCGGGGCATCGGTCGTGCGAAGTAAGGAACTTCTTAATCAATAGACAGCTTGAACCACCCGGAAGCCTAGATGAACCGGGTAACAGTGGAGGATGATCGTGATGCTGACAGCAGGATTAGCACTACATACGGACAAATACCAGATCAACATGATGTACGCTCACTGGATAAATGGCTCTCATCGTACGCGTGCGGTGTTTGAGGCGTATTTCCGCAAGCTGCCATTCGGTAACGGATACGCGGTTTTTGCCGGTCTTGAACGGATTGTACATTATATTGAATCCTTGCGTTTCACGGAGGATGATATCGCGTATTTGGCCAAACAGGAAGAGAAGTATAAACCTGAATTTCTAGAGGAGCTTCGCCGGTTCCGTTTTCATGGAAATATTCATTCCATGAAAGAGGGGGCGCTGGTATTCCCGAATGAGCCGCTCATTCGAGTTGAAGGGACCATTTTTGAAACACAGCTGGTTGAAACGGCACTCTTGAACTTCATGAACTTTCAAACCTTGATCGCCACCAAGGCGTCCCGTATCCGTCAGGTTGCCAGCGGCGATACCTTGCTGGAGTTTGGCACAAGACGTGCACAGGAAGCGGATGCCGCGGTTTGGGGCGCGCGTGCTGCGTATCTGGCCGGTTTCCATGCCACATCGAATATGCTGGCTGGCGAGAAGTTCGGAATCCCGACGAAAGGTACGCATGCGCATTCCTGGGTGCAGACCTTCCGGAGTGAGCAGGAGGCCTTTGATATTTTTGCCGAGGTGATGCCGGATCAAGTGACGCTGCTGGTGGATACCTTTGATACGTTAAAGAGCGGGATTCCCCATGCCATTGTAACAGCGAAGAAGCTGGAGGCTCAAGGGAAGCGGATGAATGCTATTCGTCTGGACAGCGGGGATTTGGCCTATCTGTCGATTCAGGCACGGAAGATGCTGGATGAGGCTGGTCTTCATTATGTTGGCATCGTGGCATCCAATGATCTGGATGAGGGAACGATTCTGGATCTCAAGGCACAGGGGGCTAAAGTGGATACTTGGGGCGTTGGTACCCAATTGATCACGGCAGCCGACCAGCCTGCGCTTGGAGGCGTCTATAAGCTCGTGGAGCGGGAAGTTGACGGCAAGATGGTGCCGACTCTCAAAATCTCGGGCAACCCCGAAAAAGTATCCACACCAGGCAAAAAAGAAGTATACCGCATCATATCCAAGGGAAGTGGCAAAGCGATAGCCGATTACATCTGCTTCCCGGAAGAAGAGATGCCGCCGGAAAACGGGAAATTAAAGCTGTTTAATCCGCTGCATCCATACATGCGCAAGAATGTAAAGAATTTTGAAGCGGTGTCCATGCTTGAACCGGTGTTCCTGAATGGCGAACTGGTGTATGAGCTGCCGAAGCTTGAAGAGATTCGCAGCTATCATGATGCTCAGCTGGATCAGTTCTGGCCGGAGTATCTGCGGAAGCTGAATCCGGAAATATACCGCGTTAATCTGAGTGAAGAGGTCTGGGAAGTGAAACAGCGGATGATGGCTGAGTTCATGGAACAGCATGAGGATTAGGTTTTAGAATACAGAAATTAAAAGACGCTTTTCTTTCTTGCCGCTTGGCAGGTGAAGGAGCGTTTTTTTGTATCCTGCTATAAGTCAAGTCGATCCATCATAATTCCATTGACGTCACGCACGGTAATATGACCCTTATCCATGTTCTCGAGCATGCCCGGCTGGCATTCGTAGTACCAAATGTACAAATCTTCACTGACATCTGGCTTGAGTTGCTGATAAGGTATGGTGTGGACCGGCTGACCATTTACTTGGACCTGAAAGGGTTCCTGGCTTCTATATACGCCAATGACGAGTGATGAATACTTGCTTGTCTCCGAGAATACGGAGTGAGAAGAGGAATCTTCAGCAGGAGGGTATAATATTGTTGCAAATGAAGTGTTCCATCCGAACCATCCCTTGGTATAGGTTGATAAATGCAATCCCGTTCCAGGTGTATCCAAGAAAGCATATGCCTTGTTCGGCGATAATTCTGATTGTATGATTTCAGCATGATCAACCCTGAAAGATGCCTCAAGAAAAGCATGCTTCCCATTGAACACGGCCGCTTCAACCGTGCGGTATGTGCTCCTGTATTCGTAGGTCCCGATAATCAATAGGAAGAGTAGACCGAATAATACGTATACTTTGAGACCAGGCCGGGTAATGATGGGGAATACTCTGAAGATTAGCCGATACAGTGTAAGAATGAGACCCAAACTTAGAAAGAACACGAGAAACGAGCCGGCAATGCCCCCTGATTGTGTATGAATACCAAAGGCTTCAAAAAACTGGCTGATCGGTTTATAGACGACCGGTAACAGAACTAAGGTGACCAAAGTGAGTAAGTACGAGAAGCGGAAGGATGAACGTTCAGATCTATATTCTGAATGCATCATAACTTAGATTTCAACTCCTGCTGGTGATTTTTGTATAAAAGTATTCCTTTTCCATGATAACATATTCCATGATAACATAATTTTGACTAATTAAGCCGAGTGCAGGATCATTTCTCGGAAAAGCGCATAAGTCGCCATATTCCGAGAGCATGTATAAAGCTTCGACATATTCATAGTGCAGATCCAAATTGCTTTACAGCACCTAAACTAACCCAAGGAGTGATATGTGTGGACAACGAAACCGAATTTCAGGCCTACGTGCTGCGTCAAGATGAGCAAGGGGTTCGCGGCAGTGTGGAGAACATGAGTTTGAAGCAGCTGCCCGAAGGTGACGTTATTGTGCGGGTATTATACAGCGGGGTCAACTATAAAGACGGTCTAGCCAGCATACCGGAGGGGAAAATTGTCCGCCGGTACCCGTTCATTCCGGGTATTGATCTGGCAGGGACGGTTGTGCATTCCGCTCATGCTGATTACAAGGAAGGCGATGGCGTTCTCTGTACCGGTTATGAATTAGGGGTATCTCATGAAGGTGGGTTCAGCCAGTACGCACGGGTTAAGGGAGAATGGCTCGTCCCGTTGCCGCAGGGTTTGTCCCCGCGTGATGCGATGGCTATCGGAACCGCAGGTTTTACGGCTGCATTATCGATAGAGGCCTTGATACGGAATGGACTGCGACAGGAACAGGGGGCCGTTCTAGTTACGGGGGCAACAGGGGGCGTGGGCAGCTTCGCGGTCTCCATCCTCAGTCAATTAGGCTATAGCGTAACGGCATCCACAGGCAAATCAAGTCAGAGGGACTGGCTCTTAAAGCTGGGAGCCCATGAAGTGATATCCAGGGAAGAGGCTGCGGCATCCTCCAAGGGGGCCATCTCTGCCGAGCAATGGGCAGCGGTGGTAGATCCGGTCGGTGGAAACCAATTGGGTTCACTGCTGAAAGGCGTGAAATACGGCGGGAGCGTCGCCGTTTCCGGCATGACGGGCGGTGGTGCTTTTGATTCGACGGTGTTTCCGTTTATCCTTAGGGGGATCAATCTTCTCGGAATCGATTCGGTGTATTGTCCTATGGCCTTCCGCCGATCGGTATGGTCGAAGCTGGCCGATGAATGGAAACCGGCATCTGTTCTTCAAGAAGGAATTACAGAATACGGTCTACACGATCTGCCTGAAGTGCTGAACACCATTCTGCAGGGCAGGGCGGTTGGAAGAAGCGTCATCGCTCTATAATATTACCTCGATTTCTCATACGCATAATGTTCCTCATCCTCAGGCATGCTAAGGGAAGGCAACCTCTGACACCTAAGGAAGGGTGAGTGAACATGAATTACCGAAGAATCGTTACCGCTTTATTGCTTTGTTCCATTCTTGCCATATCGGTCGGTTGTTCCAGGCAGGTGGCCAGGGACGAGGCGCGCTTATATAACATGAGGGCTTACGAGGAAGGTTCCAGGGAGGCCCGAATATCGGGGCGGGGCATGAATGGAAAATTCCTTGAGGATCTCCAGGCCTCATTCAATCAGGTGGGCATGCCGCTGACCAATGAAACCTATGCGGAGGACAACGTAGGCAACATCACGTATCAATACCGGATCAATTATGATGCAAGCCAGTTTATTACCGTGTATGTCTATCAGGATCAAGCGGCCAGGGAAAAAGGGATCAAGGAGATATACGGCGTTACAGAAGGGGATGCCAATGCGGCCGGCGGGCATAACCTGATCATGAGCGACAAGGAAACGTCCATCGTATATACGTCGACGGGCGACAAAACGGATAACTATTATGACCAGGTCAAAAAAATAGCGCCCTCCCTGCTTGCCAAACATCAACGACGCGCCAGCAGTTAGAGTGGAGAGAAGTAGCTGTCCATAAGTAGGTTTGCTCACTTGACGGGCGGTTCGTTAGATAAAAAATGTGTCAAATGAAGAAATGGCAGTGCTCAGGATGTTATCCTTGCACCGCCATTTCTTGCTTTTCGGTCTTTGTCGCTTGCTTGAGTAGATTATGGGCAAGCGAAAGCCATCCGACATAGGCTCACTTTCGTCAGTCCTCGAAGCAGAAATACAAATAATAGTGTTCCAGTTTGACGTAGGAACGAAAACGATTGATGGTACGGAAGTCGTTCCAAGAAATTTGGGGGCAACAGCGATGGGAGGAACGATTCGTACACGGAGCGTCTCCTAACAGAAAAAGGGGGCATCCCGCCAGATCTAAGAACTTTTGGGACACCCTCTTTAGCATGTTAAATTCGCTGTTATTATGATTTGTGTTTATCCAGCTCATATTTGATGTGCCGCAGCTCAGGCAATAGAATCCGGTTCATCGCAAGCTTGACGGCTCCTGTCGAACCTGGCATCGAGAAGACGGCCGTGTGGCTTAACGTGCCGCCGATCGCACGGCTCAAAATGGCCGCAGACCCAATATCCTCGGTAAAGCTTAGGAAGCGGAAGATCTCGCCGAATCCGGGGAGTTCCTTATCAAGCAGTGAAGATACGGCTTCATAGGTGGTATCCCGGCTCGATATGCCTGTACCGCCGGTTAATAGGACGACATCAATCTCCGAATCGCTGACCGCGGAATAGATCGTTTCACGGATTATTTCATAGTCGTCTTGGACAATGCTGTAAGATACAACGGCATGCCCGGCTTCTTCAAGCAAGCCGATCATCAGTTTACCGCTCTTGTCCGTGTCCTTGGTCCGCGTGTCCGAGACCGTAATCACCTTACAGTTCACGGAAGCGGGGGATTGCTGTTTATGCTCTTGCGTTGAATTCATAGAAATGACATCTCCTGTAGTAGTTAATGGTGGTGAACTTGCAGTAGTCGGATGAAATGTAGTACACTCGCTAGCATAATCATGATGCACGCAAAGGAGTATGGAACGTGGAGCATGTAACACCCATTTATATTTTATCAGGTTTTCTTGGCAGTGGAAAAACGACATTGCTTAGCCGTCTCATTACCTGCTTCAAGCAGCAGGGCTTGCGGCCGGCCATTGTCATGAACGAAATCGGCGAGGTCAACATTGAAGGGCTTGTCGCCGGTGAAGAGGTACCAACGGCAGAGATGCTAAGTGGCTGTATTTGTTGTACCATTCGATCCGATTTATCATCTGAAATTGCGATGCTGATCCAGCGGGAACAGCCGGATGTCATCGTCATTGAAGCGACGGGGATCGCCAATCCGATGGAAATCCTGGACGCAGCGGCAGAAGCTTCTTTATACATGAGAATCGATGTGAAAAAGCTGATCACTGTCGTGGATGCCGCGCATCTGCTGCATTTGAATATAGAGCAGAAGGGGAAGACCTATCGTTTGATGCAGGAGCAGATTCGCGCCGCCTCGGCGCTCGTCCTCAATAAGATGGACCTGGTGAACGATCAGGACAAAGAGACGATTGAGCAGCTGGTTGAACGTTGGAACCCGTATGCTCCGATTATCCCTGCGGTACGCTGCGACTTGAATCTTGAAGATCTGCTGCAGAGCGGTTCACATGGACAGAATGAGCATTCGCATGTACATGGTCGAGAGGACAGGGATGTCCATGAACATACATACAAGCAAGAGCACGCTAACAGCCATGAACATGCGCACAATCGTGACCATGCCGACAACCACGACCATGGTCATGCTCACGATTCTCATGATCATGTGATGTCCTACACCTACTATTTCAGCCATGCGGTAAACAGTGTGGAATTCGAGCGATTCATAGCTGGGCTGCCAAGGGATGTGTACCGGGCTAAAGGCATCCTCACCTTCAATGATACCAACAGCCGGTTTCTATTTCAGTACGCCTTCCGGGAATCCGATTTTATGAAAATTACGCCCCAGGGTCAAGTACCGGATGTGGTGGTATTTATCGGGGAGCATTTCCAGAAGTCGCTGCTGCGAGAGCAGCTTGAAATGCTGGAAGGGAAGATAAGTCGGGCATAAGTCACAGACTTGCCTGATCATTTTTGGGCAATTGTACTGGGGTCTTTATGGCCCATGTTTGATTCAGAGGGCAGTTCAAAGTTTAATACAAAGGCATAGCGTAATAACTACAAGGAGGATCTACCCAATGTTAAATGAACTCAAATATAAAGAATGTATTGAAGCATGTCTCCAATGTATGAACGCTTGCAATGTATGCTATGTATCCTGTCTGAAAGAATACGAACTGGCCATGCTTCGCGATTGTATAACGCTCGACAGAGAGTGTGCCGATATATGCGCGTTTGCGGCTCAAGCCATGTCACGGAAAAGTCCTTACGTTAAGGAAATTTGCGAACTATGTATCAAGGCATGCCTGGCTTGTGCGGAAGAATGCGGGAAGCATGATCACGAGCACTGCAAACAATGTGCCGACGCGTGCCGGAAATGTGCCGACGCATGCCGCGAAATGCTAAAGCACATGTAAGTTAACTATCGTAGTACGATATAACAAAGCCTGATTTCCGAAGCGGGAAATTAGGCTTTTTAGTTGTAAGTTGGGTATCTTCAGGTTCGGTGAACTGACTTTTCTCCACGAGATCAACTGGAGGAATTTTACTAACTTCGTATTTTCCCCTATGATAGATGTGCGAGGAAGGTAAGTACAATGAATGGTAAAGAATGAGGTTGTAACATGAATAATTCAGTTGGAAAAAACAATCGGTATGTCCGAAATATGAATCGTATCGGCATTATCGGGCTGCTTCGCGATTATGGCAGTTTAACGAAAGCGGAAATCGCAGCCAAGATGGACTTGACGTTTACGGCGGTTAACAATCTGGTGGAAGAGCTGATGAAGGAGCGATTGATCATTGAAGCCGGGTTATATGATGACTCCAGCCGTGGCAGGAAGCCCAAGCTCATCTCGTTGAATCCCGCCGATAAGTATTCGGTCGGCGTCCATATTAGCGCAGCCTCCGTGCGGGCAGCGGTCATTAATTTGCAGGGAGACATGTTGTTCACGAAACATTGCTCCTTTGAAGATAGCGCCAATCGCGGCAGTGTAGTGAATATTATTATATCCACGATACAAGCTGTACTGGACAAGTCAGGCTTGGAGTCCGAAATTATCGGCATCGGCGTAGGGGCTCCCGGACCGCTTGATCCGTTTCAAGGTAAAATTCTGTCTCCGCCCAACTTACCCGGTCTGCATCAAGTACGTTTAAAGGAACTAATCGAGGAGAATACGGAGCTCCCAACCCATGTAGAGAAGGACGCTAACGTAATGGCACTCGGTGAGCTATGGTATGGAAACGGTCGCCATTTCAACAATCTAGTGTACGTGGATGCGGATATCGGGATTGGGAGCGGCCTGATCATCAACCAGAAAATATATCAGGGTTTCCCCTTTGGAGCTGGTGAGATTGGGCATTGTACGATAGATATCAACGGTCCGCGCTGCACTTGCGGTAATGACGGCTGCCTTGAAGCAATGGCGTCGGGGATTGCCATCGTCCGTAGAGTGTGTGAGGAGATAGGACGTGGGACTGAAAGTTCTCTTTGTTCTTATCTAAATGGTGAGAATCAGAATCTGGATGTAGTCGATGTAATCCATGCCGGGCTGGCTGGAGATCCACTAGCTGCCAATATCCTGCATGAATCGGCATGTTATGTCGGTATATCCCTGGCCAATATGATAAATCTGCTTACACCGGAAACCATCATCCTTGGCGGAGTACTGGCTAATCGTTACCCGGATTTCTACAATCATGTTAATGAAACATCCTTTAACAGAAGCTCGTCCAGCTTCCATAATCAGATGGTGCTGCAGCCCTCAGAGCTTGGAGAACATGCGGGCATCATTGGTGCAGGTACGATTGTGTTTGAAAAATATCTGAATGAAATGAGCGATTAGAGGGAAAAGGACTTCTTCACCTTCATTAATATTAAATAAGGTTTAATAAATTCCTGAATGTTCTTGGCTATGCTCAAGTATTGATTTTGGCAAGGCAAATCCGTGAGTTTAGCAGGGGAGCAAAAACAGCCCGTTTATCCAACGATAAACGGGCTGTTTTTGCTTTTTTAATCTAATTTTGCTGCCGAAGTATATTCATCCTTACCCAAGTCTAGGCATTGCGGACTGTACCGGGCTATCCGGCATTTATTTACGAAGGATCACGGTATGTGCTGGTGGGTCTCTTCATGGTCCCATGGTTATGGGAAGAAAGTCTAATATTTATTTGATTAACCATTATTAGGTGTTAATTACTTGATTGTAGTGTATGATTTTGGAAAGACACAGGAGATCCGGGTCCTTATAACAACACTTAGATTAAGGAGGGAAGTCCGAATACGAGAGGGCAGGTTCCAAATTTCCCTTAAATACAGCTGCACGAGCTTAAAGGGGAGACGTTCATCATGTCCGCTGACCGTAAGCGGTATTTGTTCATGTATCAGAAGATTATTAATTAGAGGTGAGTTGATGTTTCGAAGATCTATCTTCATTATTATGATGTTAATCTTATTCCTTGCAGGTTGCAGTAATGAAACAGATAAGAATGCTTTAAAAATTCCTGACTCATCGGATTCTACGCAAAGTATTGAACCAGAAAAGAACCCTTCAAACATTCAGACCCCATCAGGTTCAGATCAAAATGAACCCAGCTCAGAAATTCAGAGTCCACCGGACTCTAATCAAAGTGAACCTCAGACTTCCTTGACCGATGAAGAAACATTAATGAAACCACCAGGACGTTTTGCCGGTTCCAATTATGATGTACAGAAAGTTAAGGAAGCTGTGGATCAATTACCGAATGACTTGACTGCTGATCAATATACTGAAGAACTTCTCCTTCTATTGGCTGAAGATTATCGCTCTTATATAACCACTTTCAAAGAATATGACACAGAAGTTAAAGTGGATATTGACCGACCTAATGGAAACATCACATTACCCGCAAGTAGGAAATTACACATTTCGATCCTACTTGATGCCAGTGGCAGCATGAAAGCGCAGATCAATGGCAAATCAAAAATGGACTCTGCCAAAGAAGCTATACAGATCTTCGCAGATAAATTACCTGAAAATGCAGAAGTATCTTTGCGGGTATATGGACATAAAGGAACAGGAAGTCAGAAAGATAAACAAGTATCATGTAACAGTACAGAAGAAATATTTCATGGCCAAGGTGACCAGGCAAATCAAATGAAAACGGCACTACAAGGCGTAAAACCAGCTGGATGGACACCCATTGCAAATGCTCTGGAATCTGTAAAACAAGATATTAATCCCGAGACAACCGATTCGGTCGTATATGTGGTTAGTGATGGAATTGAAACATGTGGAGGTAATCCAGTACAGATTGCCAAAGAACTCAACCAATCCAAAGTGAAGACCGTTGTAAATATTATTGGCTTTGATGTGGATAACGAAGGACAGAAATTGCTTCGACAAGTTGCTTCATCTGGAGGTGGAGAGTTCACTTCTGTAAATAATGACGAATCACTAAAAAATTATCTCAATAAAGCGTATATCAAATTACTCGGCGAGTGGAAGACGTGGCAAATAAAAGGAGAAGGAGAGGCAAATACACAAGTCATACGGAAGCAGGGAGCTATCAATACTACAGAAATGGATATGCAAATTCTAGCGAACAAAGAATATGATAATCTGCTAGCAGCCCTTCGGGTTCTAGAAACTAAATACGGAAATGATATCCCTCACGGTGAGATCTGGATGCAGGTTACTAATCGTAAGAATTTCGCATGGAATTATGCTCGTGATACAGGGAGACGTTTATATGACGAAGTCACTAAAAATGGAAACCAGGTTTATGACGATTACAAGAATGAAGGCGATAAGAATATCGAAGATCTGGAGAATAAGCAAAATAATTAGCGGTTAAAGCAATGTGACTCATGTGAGCCAAAGGTCATGCCGAAGAGGCCATAGGCGCTGCGCTAAACGCAGGCGCCGGATCAGGAGAGATTGAATCGTTTGAAGTGGCAGGTCAACGGGCGCGATGATGACAGCGTAAATGGATTGGGTTAATCAGAAAAGGGTTATGACCAAGGTAAACGTTAAGAAAGAATGATTAACAAGGCGGCCATTAGGCCGCCTTTGCTTATTTTATCTTCCTGCCCGGGACCTAACGATGCTTTTTGATAATGGCCTCGTGGCCGGAATAATCGCTGGATTTTCATGTCATGTGAGATAACGGTACCTTTGTTCACAGAGCTTGAAGTGTTGTGCTTTCAGGTAAAATAGCTCTACAATACATACAACACCAGATTAAGTGAACAGGAGTTGAAATGTTTGCAAGAGCTGCTGGAATTGAACGGAGTACACAAGCGTTTCGGTAAATTTGCAATCTTACATAACATTACCTGGTGCATTTCCCGAGCCGAGTGTGTTGCTATTACAGGAAGCAACGGCGCTGGAAAGAGCACCCTACTACATGTAATAGCCGGACTTGCTAATCCATCGGGAGGGTCCCGGGTCGAGTATGAAACCTCCCTTCGCGTCGGATATGTTCCGGAGCGATTCCCTGCGCTTCGATTTCGTCCTTCTGAATACTTGCGCCATATGGCCGCCATTCAGGGTATGAACAAGCAAGAAGCCGAGAACCGAATTGGTGCGATGCTGAATGTGTTTCAGCTGCAGGACATGAAGATGACCCTATGCTCCAAGGGGATGCTGCAAAAAGTCAACATCATGCAGGCCCTGCTTCGTCAGCCCGATCTATTGGTTCTGGATGAGCCTCTGTCAGGACTGGACGAGGCTTCTCAAATGGAGATGATTGGCATTCTAAGTGAAATCAAAAGACAAGGGACAGCCATTGTGATGTCCGTTCACGAGCCGCTGCTTATTGCTTCGCTGGCCGACCGGGTAACGCAGCTCCGCCAGGGGCGGATCGAACGGGACGGAACGCTGGAAGCCGGTTCGGAGATGGGACGGATGAAGCTGGAATTCACGCGTGTTTCTCAGGACAAAATGCTGGAACTGGAACGCCGTCCAGGGTTTCACTATTGGATTTCGAGAGGTAACCCTGCATCGATGGTCGTGTCGCGGCAAGTCGCGGATAATATGCTGCTGGATATTTTACAGTCAGGTGGTTCGCTGATACGGCTGGAACCCTGGAGCGGAGAGATGGCAAAGCAAGTGTACCCAACCTCTGGTCAATCAAATGAAGGGGAGGGAGCATAATGGGGTCATTGATTCGTTACATGCTTGTTAGTTACACGAGATCCTATCGATATTTCGCTCCGATTGCCTTCATGTTGATATCGGTGGTGTTTATATACTCCTACCGGCCCAATCCGATCATGGACAGTTATGCCGTAACGGCTGCATTTCTGTTTGTTGGCTCAGCTTGGCTAGGTTTGAACTTTCTCAATCATGATCAAGGGCGTCAAACGATGCTCCTGATCGTTCACAGCGGGAAGGCCATACGATATTATGCCGCCCAATATATAACCGTAACGCTTCTATCTATCCTGTTCAGTTTATTTGCCGTCCTTTATCCAATCGTATTTGGAATGTTTGATAAGCCGATTACATTATCCCAGTTTGCATTGGGTTATCTGGGACATGTGGCATTGTCCTTGCTTGGGATTTCTCTGTCCGTATTTTTTCAGTTTGGCTTTATGGAGAATCAGGGAAGAGCGGCAGGATGGCTGTTAATCGTTATCGTTATTTCCTTAGCCGGGCAATCTATCGTTCAGGATGATCTTGTTGATTTGAGATTGATTCCTTATGTTCTGCCACCTGTCTCTGTTATGATTGACATGTTCATTCATGCTGACGAGCGTTCCCAGTTCGTGTTATTCATGACGATTGCGTACACGTTCATATACAGCTTTATTTTACTGGCGGTTTATCTATGGACGGCCTGTCGTAAGGATGCGGCAACCATAATCCGAAAAGTAGGTTGAAGTAGGAGGAATCTTCCTTTACCATAGGGATATACACAAATAGAAACGGTAAAGACAGCCAATACTAGAGGAGGATACCATGAAACAATCTCGACTGATGGATAGTGACCACTCCAAAGAGCTGTTTGCCTATTTCGGATTAGCGGTGTATTATTCACAGGCGCTTGAGCAGCAGCTCGCGAATCTGTTGATGCTGATCAAGCTTTCCCAAGGGAATGTGCCTTCAGAAGAAGATTTCACCCAACTATATCATCGGAAATTAAGCAGCTCTCTAGGCCAACTGGTACACGAGATCCAGCATTACTTTCCATTCTCCGAAGAAGAAACACTTCAATTAAAAGAAGTCTGGAAGCAGCGTAACTACATCGTTCATGATTATTTCAAAGAACGGATTCATGAGACGTTTAGTCCGGCTGGCCGTTCCCGAATGATTCGGGAGCTGACCGCATTTAAGGACCAGGCTCAAGCGTTAGAGCAAAAGCTGCAGGGCTATTCTCGCGAAATGTATGTGAAGCTTGGCCTGGACAGCGAAAAAAGCGTGTAAGTGCGTGTTCAAAAAGGTCGATTTTCAGCACCGAGAAGGTTGGATGAAGCTAGGGACGTCAGGAGCGGAGCGTACGTTTTGGGTACGTGAGCACCGGAAGGCCCGGCTGAATTCAAGATTCGATGCCGAGCTGCTTCCTGATTCGCTTCGTGATCAAAAGCGGACTTTTTGAACAACCTCTATAAAAGAAATTAGGGCTGAGATGAAACATATTCCAGCACCTCTGCGTCAGATAGATTAGGAGGTGTAATTATGAAAAAAACTACGAAATTGTTAACTGCAATGCTTGTCACTTCGTCATTGCTCGGTGCCGGCGCCGCCTCTGCTTTCAACGATATTCAAGAGGAGCAGCCACTACAAATGGTGAAGGAGCTGCAAGCGAAAGGAATTATCCAAGGGATTAGTGCCGATAAATTCGCTCCGGCCAAAACAATAACGACCGCCCAAGCGGTGCAGATGATTGTGAATGTCGCCGACCTGAAGGTACAACCGAACTATACGGGCCGTTCGTTTGACAGTGTGCCGAAGGATGCCTGGTTCGCGGATGCTGTGAATATAGCGGCTCAGAACGGATTGTCCGTATCCGCAGACATGAAATGGAATGAACCGATAACCCGAGAAGGTTTCGCGACATTGCTCTCGGAAGCGATTCAGAAGACCGGGAATTATCCCGTGGTCATGATGTATCTGCATGTGGCCGACGAGGATTTGATGAAAGAGGAGAGCCGGGGAGCGGTGCAGTTCCTGCTGTTAACCAAGATCGCTGAGCTCGACGCCAACGCCAAGTTCCATCCCGCCAAGAGTTTAACCCGTATTGAAGCGGCAGAGCTTGCGTACAATTCCATTCAATTTATTGAGGAGCATCAGAAGAACATGATACCCGAGAAACCGGGACAATCTGAACCGGATGTAAGTACAAGCGTCGTTAAGGTGGATGATGCGCAGAATAAAGTCACGGTAACCAAGGAAGACCTACCGAATCCGGGGTATGGCATTAAAATTACGTCGGTCGACTATGTTAGCGATACCGAAGCCGTGATCTACTACAAAGTTCTTCAACCCGATCCGGACAAAATGTACCCGCAAGTCATCTCCAAATCTTCAGATGACGTGCTCGTGCCTTCCAAGTACACCAAAATCACGGTCAAAGCAGAAGCTACTCTTGATCATCCGGCAAAGTAATTCTTGTAATGTACCGCCAGCATACAATGCAATAAAGAAGGCTGTTCCCAAGCGAATGTAACATTCGACAGGGGACAGCCTTCTTTTATTGATATCTGTAGGTATAAACTTCGAAGCCTGGGTCTTCCTGATTTCGCAAGAAAAAACACTTCTAACTTGGTTTATACATGACCACCTGCCATTTTACTGTTGGAGGCAAGTACCGTCTCCTTACTCTCTGCAATCGGAGCCGTGCTGCCTTGCTGGAGTTGATACATTTTAAAGTATCTTCCGCCCAGGGCCATCAGCTCGTCATGGGAACCCTGTTCCACAATTTCGCCGCGGTGAAGGACCAGAATCTGATCGGCGCTGCGGATCGTGGATAAGCGGTGGGCGATGATAAAGGTCGTGCGCCCTCGCTTCAGTACCTCCAGGGCTTCCTGGATTAAGGCTTCAGTCTCCGTATCAATGTTAGCGGTGGCTTCATCGAGAATCAGTATGGCCGGATTGAACGCAAGAGCCCGGGCAAAAGAGATTAACTGTCGTTGTCCGGCGGAGAGCGTGCTGCCTTTCTCCAGTACTGGCTCATCGAAGCCTTGCGGAAGATGAGCGAGCAGCCGATCAGCCCCTACGTCGCGCAGAGCCTGCTCCACTTGTTCCCGTGTAATGCTCGGATCACCCAGGCTGACATTCGAAGCAATGGTGCCTGTGAACAGGTACGGGTCTTGCAGTACAATCCCCATATGCTTGCGGAGCCATTGCTTTGGAATATCGGTAACGGGCTGGCCATCAATGGTAATCGTGCCTTTCTGCGGGTCATAGAAGCGGAACAGCAGATTGATGATGGAGCTTTTGCCGGAGCCGGTATGACCTACAAGCGCCACGGTTTGGCCTTGCTTCGCTTCAAAAGAAATGTTCTTAAGGACATAGTCCTTCTTGTACGCAAACGACACGTTCTGAAATTCTACATTTCCTAAATACCGCGGCATGCTGCCATCCGTTACTTTCTCGCCTGTTTCATCCATCAGCTCAAACACCCGTTTGGCGGAGACGATGGAGGTATCGAGCGCTGCCAGCTGGTTAACCATGCCCGTTATCGGCTGGAACATGCGGCCAAGCAGATCAACGAAGGCGTAGAGGACGCCGATCGAGACGATGCCGGCACCATTTAATGAAGCAGAACCGAAATACCAGAGTACGACTACAAAGGAAACGTTACGCAGAACATTCACCAGATTGTGCGTGGTGAAGGAGTTCAGATTGAGCATTTTGTTCTGATGAGCCATATAGTCCGCATTCAGCGCCTCGAACTCGTCCTGGGTCGCTTTTTGGCGGCGGAATACACGAATGATGGCCATACCTTGAATGGATTCATTAATGATGGCATTGATCTCGCTCAGACGGGAGCGGATGACGGTATTGTATTTGGTTGCAAATTTACGGTACAAAATGGTCCATACAATCAACATCGGAATAACAAACAAACTGATCAAGCCCAGTCGTACATCCAGAAGGAACAAAGCGACGTAGACACCCGTAATATACACAGCGCCGGAGCTGAAGTTGGATAATACCGCAACGAACAGGTCCTTTACCGCTTCGGTATCATTGGTTACCCGGGAAACGACTTTGCCCGCCGGTAAATCATCAAAGAAGTTGACGGGCAGCCGCTGAATGTGGGCGTACACATCGGTGCGCAGCTTCTGAATGACCCGATTAGCTGCCGATTGGAGCCAGTAGGTTCTGCCGAATACCGTAATCATGGAGATCAACAGGCAGATCAGGAACAGGCCGACCAGCTTATATATGTTGGGAAGTTCGGGTTTATAAAATTCAAACAGCTGTTCCTTGGTCAATTTAACAGCCGGATACTGCATCTCCTTCGAGGCGTAGGAAATTGTCATAACACCGTCCTGAAAGGAGCGGTTTCCTTCGGTTCGGGCTACCGGCTCGTTAATGAAGTAAAAGCTGCGGCCAGCCTGAACGAGACGTACTTCCTGTCCTCGCGTCTCGCCTTCAAGAAAGCGATCCTCGCGTTTAAAATAAGTCCCGTTATAGGATGCGGCATCTTGAGCCTGCGTCGTCTCATAATAAGGCCGTTCGATGCCCAGGATATGCTCGTCAATCATCGTTTTTGCGATGAAGGGACCTGCAAGCTCTGCGGCAACGCCGATGGCCAGCAGAATCAAGGCGGCGATGAAGGTGCCCTTGGCTGTTAAGGCATAACGGAACAGTCGTTTGGCAATGCCGGATTCATTCGATATGGTCGTATCGGTTGGAGTCAATTAAGACACCTCCTCCGAGGTCAGATTGTTTTCTACCTGCTGGCGTTCGAATTGCTCACGGTACCAGCCACCGAGCTCCAGCAGTTCATCATGGGTTCCTTGCTCCGTGATTCGACCGTCCTCCAGCACCACGATGACATCGGCATGCTGAACGGCTGAGAGTCGATGCGTGGAGATCAGGGTCGTCTTGCCGGCGCGTTTGCTCCGGATATTATCGATGATTCTGGCTTCCGTCCGGGCGTCTACAGCGGACAAGGAGTCGTCCAATATTAAGATTTCAGGGTCGCCGATAAAAGCTCGGGCCAGTGAGACCCTTTGTTTTTGCCCACCGGACAACGCCACGCCTTTTTCGCCTACAAGGGTATCAAGCCCATCGGACAGGGTGACCAGATCGCGGTCAAACGCAGCGGTCGTAATTGCCTCCATGATCAATTCGTCGCTGGCATCCTTTTTGCCGAATTGGATGTTCTGACGCACCGTCTTGGAGAACAAAATCTGCTCCTGCGGCACATACCCGATCCAGCCATGGAGCCGGTCAGTCGCCAGCATCTCCATTGGTATATCGGAAATGAGGATTTCGCCGGTTCCGGTAGGGTACTCATGGAGAAGCTGCTTCAGCAGCGTCGATTTGCCGCTGCCCGTGCGTCCTACGACGCCGAGCGTCTGGCCTTTTTGCAGCGTAAAATTAATATGTTTCAAATTATCAATTGTAGAGGTTGGGTAACGGAACGTGACATCTTTAAATTGAATCGTATCCGGAACCTCCACATCTGCAGGGTTCGCGGCGTCGGTAACATCTGGCGGGGTCTTTAAGGTTTCGTTGACCCGATCCAGGGAAGCGTTTCCGCGCTGCATAATGTTGATCAATTCCCCGATGGCAAACATCGGCCAAATCATCATCCCGAGGTACATGTTGAACGATACGAGATCTCCGAGCGTGATTTGATTCTGGAACACCAGGTACACACCGTAGGCTAAACCGATGACGTAACTGAGACCGATGGAGAAATTGATGGTTGGTTCGAATAAGGCGTCCACTTTGGCTACCGCCAGGTTTTTACGATATACATCATCCGTAATGTCCTGGAAGCGCTGCTGATCGGCGCGTTCCTGTACATAAGCGCGGACGACACGCACACCAGCTACGGACTCCAGAACCTGGTCGTTCATGTCACCGAAGGCATCCTGCGCCAGCGTGTAGCGTTTATGGATGGCTCTTCCGTAGATGACCATACCAATGGCTATGATCGGCATGGGCAGAATGGCTGCCAATGTAAGCTTCCAGCTGACAATGAAGCCCATGGCGAACAGAACGACAATCAAGTATATGGTGGAGTCGGTCATGACGAGCATCCCGAAGCCAGCAGTTGCTGCCACGGAGCGAAGGTCATTCGTAGCTTTTGCCATGAGATCTCCTGTGCGGTTACGCTCGAAAAACGGCGGAAGCATCCGCAGCAAATGGTTCATGTACCGGGTACGGAGCAAACGTTCCACGAGGTTCGCCCCTCCGAACAAACGGTGCATCCATATGTAAGTGGCACAATAAACGACAGCAACGATGCCGAGAATCATGAGCAGATATTGGACGAGAGACGCCCACGTTATGGAACTGCTGACGATATCGTCAATGGCGTTTCCGAGCAGAAGCGGCGGCAGCAGCTCAACCAGTCCGCAAAAGATGAGAAGCGCAAGGCCGATCAAGTAACGCTTTTTCTCTTGCTTGAAAAACCAGCCTAAATTTTTAAGTACGGCAAACACATTATCCCTTCCTTTCGTAGGTCGTTCCGGCATCATATCATCCTAAAAACCAAAAAAAGCACATCATCCGACGACGGACGATATGCTTCATTAATTTTGAACTTATCATTCGCACGGCGATCATGACTTCCGCGCAACGGTTAGCTGCTTCGTTCTGATCATTCTGGCAACGAATGAACGAGGCTTGATGATGATGAGACAGCACCATTGGGGAGTCGATCCATATTTAATTGTAGGAAATGATGATCCAGATGATCTTGATCTTGATCCATCGCAAACAGTTTAAACATGTCACTCACCCTTTCTTCGTAATTTACAATTTATTCAAATCGATCTCGTATGGACTGAATTTTATCACCATGAACTGGAATGTGTCAAACTTATTTTTCAGGATCATAGCAAGATATTCGATAGTGAAGGTAGGATAGAACCTTATGTCACTATTTTATTATCAAAATGATTTGTATCCTAACATGCGTATGCGTTATGATAATATTGCAACTATTTATAAGATACCGTCCCTAAGATCTCCGGTCTGCAAAAAGATAGGGGTCAACATAATATGACGTCTAAGGAGGGTGTACGACACATGCAAATTCAAGTCAGCGACCAGGCGGCACGTTGGTACAAGAAGGAACTTGATCTTCAGTCAGGCACGTTCGTTCGCTTCTTTCCACGATATAGCTCAGGCGGCGGTCTCCATCCCGGATTTTCGCTCGGTATTTCGGTAGAAGAACCAAGAGAAGCGGGACTGACGGAGCATTCCGAAGAGGTAACATTTTTTATGGAAGAACAGGATTTGTGGTATTTGGAGGGATATACGCTACGCGTGAAGTATGAGGAATCCTTGGATGACATTTCGTATATTTATGAAGAAGAGGGCGCAGTGAATTAACCTGATGTGAGACTGCAGCGCCATCTAGGGAAAGGAGGTTCCCAAGATGAGCGTATATCACCGCGATATTCGCCAATACATCGGCAAACGCTCGGTGGTCCGTGTGAAAGCGGCGGTGCTTGTGCTGAACGATAACGGAGAGATTCTGCTCCTGAAGCGGCAGAACAAGGACGAGTGGGGACTTCCACTCGGAAACCTGAAGCCCGGCGAAGCTCTTGAAGACACAGCGTCCAGAGAGCTGTGGGAGGAGAGCGGCCAGACAGCGGATGATATGCGACTCTTGGACCTTGTGTCGGGTCCGGAGTATATGAAGAAGCAAATAGGTGGAGATGAAGTGTATTATGTGATAGGTGTGTATGCGGCAACCGGCCTGCACAGTGCCATTCATTTGTCCCCTAATACGGAAGTATCTCTTAAATATTTTGATTTTCAAGCATTGCCCGTTATGGATGAGATCACGGTCCGCTTGCTGGACAAGATAAAAAAGAACAGCTGAGGCTCGTTTAGTGGTGGCAGTTTGTACGCCTTAAATTCCCCGCACGGGGAATTTTTTTCGGTCAACATGAGGAGTCCCTGCCCCATTCAAACCGGGGGAGGGACTCCTTTTGCCATGCGAAGGTGTGTACATAGGATCATTATGGCTGCCCGGACAGCGGGACCTCTAATGCAAAATCAAAATCGTCGATATCATAGATCTGAACGGGAAGAGCGCTTTCGACGATACGCTGAATCAATTCGTATTGATCGGTCAGTATGGGAGCCGCGGCTCTTTGGGATGCCAGCAGCAGCTCGGTTTCCACAGGATCGAAGGATTCCCCATAGGGTGCGGTGTCCATGGTATTCATGACCGAGACCCGGGTAGTTTCACTAACGGGAATGGTGGGGCTCTTGGACCAAGGCACCTGCAGAGCGCGCTCGATTTTCTTTTTGTTCAGTGGTTCTTCAAAATAGGAAATCAATTCGCCAATCTTTATCTTGACGTGCTGGTCATCAGCACTGCTATTCATGAGATGTTCCTCGGTGGTATGAAGCTCATATAATTCCAAAATGGTAGTGTACGGAATGATGTACTCGACGGGTTTAGGTGGTACTAACAGCTGACCGTAAATGGCCAGCATGACGGCCTCCGTCACGAAAATTCTGGTCATGACTAAATCCTCCTGCAAGACATGATACAATTCATAAGTTTAGAACTAATAAAGCATTGAAGCGCATAAATGTCAACTGCTCTTCGCCTGTCAACCACGTGGATGTTACTTCAGAAAGGGGCTGTTATCACCTTTGAAATCATGGAAAATCTATTATCCGTTCGTTAAGCCATATATGAAGTGGATCATCCTGACCCTTATTATCGGCATGATCAAATTTGCAATCCCGTTGTTACTGCCCATGATCATGAAATATGTCGTGGATGATCTGCTAATCAACCAGCAGATGACCATTGAACAGAAAATCCAGGATCTGATGTGGATTCTCGCCGGGACCCTGGTGCTGTTTGTCGTTGTACGTGGTCCGGTGGAATATTTGCGGCAGTATTTTGCCCAGTTCATTACCAGTCGTATTTTATTCGATATGCGTAATCGACTGTATGCCCATCTGCAGCGGTTATCCCTTCGTTACTATCAGAATACCAAGGTAGGCGAGGCGATATCGCGCTTTATCAATGATGTGGAACAATCCAAGAACCTGGTAGAAGTCGGTATGATGAACATCTGGCTGGATATGTTTACATTGGTGTTTGTATTAATCGTCATGTTCTTCATGAATCCCGTTCTGACGCTGGTTGCCATCTCGATTCTTCCTCTCTACGGGTTAGCGGTGAATTTGCTGTATAAGCGGCTTAAGCGCTTGACTAAGGACCGGTCGCAGGCTCTCGCCGGCATCCAAGCGTACCTACATGAGCGGATTCAAGGGATCTCGGTTATCCGAAGTTTTACTCTGGAGCGGTACGACCAGAAGAAATTCGAAGGCATCAACGGCAATTTTCTGAAAAAAGCGATGGCGCAGACCCGCTGGAATGCGCTCACCTTCTCCATTATCAACACACTCACCGATATTGCGCCTATTCTGGTTATCGGTTATGGAGGATATCGGGTGATTCAGGGAGATCTGACATTAGGTACATTTGTTGCCTTCTTTGGTTATCTTGACAGGCTGTATGCGCCCCTTCGCCGCTTGATCAACTCGTCAACGGTGCTGACACAGGCTTCAGCTTCGCTGGAACGGGTCAAGGAGCTCATGGACGAGCCATATGACATCGTGGACCGTCCGGGTGCCAAAACGCTCAAGACAGCAGGACAGATCGAGTTTGACCGCGTAAGCTTCAAGTACAATGATGCCGCAGGCTGGGTGCTGCAAGATATTAACCTGACCATCAAGCAGGGGCAGACGGTTGCCTTCGTCGGCATGAGCGGCGGCGGCAAATCATCCCTGATTGGATTGATTCCGAGATTCTACGATGTACAGCAGGGCGCGGTGAAGATTAACGGTCACGATGTCAGGGATTTGACGCTGGACAGCCTGCGCGGATCGGTGGGGATGGTCCTGCAGGACAACTTCCTGTTTAGCGGATCTGTTCGTGAAAATATATTGTTTGGCAATCCGGAAGCGGATGAGCAGAGAATCGTCGCCGCTGCCAAAGCCGCCAATGCGCATGATTTCATCACCCAGTTGCCGCAAGGCTATGAGACCGAAGTGGGGGAACGGGGCGTCAAGCTCTCGGGCGGGCAGAAGCAGAGACTTGCCATCGCCAGAGTCTTCCTCAAGGATCCGGACATTCTGGTGCTGGATGAGGCGACTTCGGCGCTGGACCTGGAGTCCGAGCATCTGATACAGCAGGCGCTGCAGTCCTTGTCCAACAATCGCACCACATTGATCGTGGCCCATCGCCTTTCTACCATTACGCATGCTGATCAAATCGTTGTGCTGGAGAATGGTAGAATTACAGAGCAAGGCACGCACGGCGAGCTGATGAATCTGGATGGAAGTTATGCCAGACTATACAACGTGCAGCATTTGGAGAATTGATATTCTCTTATTCCATTGATTAACGAAAGACCCGTCCTTCTAAGGCATGGTGTTCGGCCATGCTTCAGGGGACGGGTCTTTTGATGTGTTTAAAGGCTTATTTCTCGATATTCTTGAACACCGTGTCATAAGTCGTCTGAATATAGTCCAGCGTCTGCCTGTGTAATACGATATTGTTCACCAAGGTGATCAGCAGGAACAGTACCATGATGCCGGTCAGAGCTTGTTGAATCCGGAGGTTCTTTGTTTTGGCAATAAACAGTGCTGCAAGCACAAACAGGGCAAACAGATAATGTCCTGCGTACAAGTACAGATCGTAAGCATACGTAGCCAAACCAAACCCAACGATGATGTGCAGCAGAATCGCGAACAGAATATAGATGCCAAATGCCCAGGTATCGCGGGAGCGGATACCCTTAATGAAGGATAGAACCGCAAGGATAAGCATCCCGATACCGACGATATGGACATGAATCGGATACGGCTTGGCCAAATTCGTCACGAATGCAGCGATCCCCGGATCAATCATGGCAAGCTCAGGCGATAGGATGGGACTTACAAATAGCATGTAGAAGACTCGGGAATGGTGCTCGAATGAAAAAGGAGAAACATAGCTGAGCGCACCGTTCTGCACGCTTGAAAACACGTTGGCGATCCACGATTTACCTGAGAACAGCAAGTGTTGAAGCAGAGTTACGATCACCGCCATCCCCAGGAAAACCAGCATAGTCATGATAAACCGTTTAAACGTGTCCTTTTGTTTTCTATCGAACTGGCTGATCAGCAGTGCTCCTGCGAACGTAGCTACATTCGTAGACGTGATGCCGAAATTAATCAGGGCCTGGGAGGCATTCGGCATGACGGCAAATCGATTCGTAAGCCGTCCATAGTGCAAATAAGCGGCTGATAGGATGATCATAAACTGCGCATAAGCGTAGGAATCCGGTATGAATGCCGTGAACAGCGAATAAGAGCTGATACCAAAGAAAGCCGCCGTGACGAGAGACAACAACCAGCTGGCTCCGCTTCTTCGGACGATGTAATAGACCAGCGCTGCGCTAAAGGCGTTCAGGACCGATTGAATCAGAAGATAAGGGAGGTTGGAGCTCCCGATCATCGTTGTTAACGGACTGGTCAGGAAATTAATGAACGGATGGATAATTGAGATATTTTCCGGTCCATATTCCATTGAAGGATCGAAGTTGAACAGATTCAGCGTAAAGGGCGCACCATAGAATGGGCTATGAGGCATCAACTCGGCTGCATGATCCTTGATGTAGGCTACGAACGGAAGGTTCATGAACACATACCATAGGGCCAGACAGACGCTTAGGCCGATCGCCGTGTAATTATCTTTTTTATGTCGAAATAAATAACTGAAAAAAGTCATGCTTTTCGTTCCCCCCATCTTGCTATTATATGTACTGAAAATAGGCCAAGCGGCATTCGCTTACCAGATCAGCAGGAGCAATCCGGAAATAATAAAGGCGACGCCAGCGATTTTTCGGATCCCGATGGTTTCCTTGAATACCAGTTTGGCAAACAGTAACGCCCACAGGAACGTAAGTGCATTCGCCGGCATAACCAGCGTATAAGGAAGCTCTCCTAGAAGGTATATGTTTAACAAGGCTCCCAATCCGTAACTAAGAAAACCGATCAGCAGCAGCTTGATTTGTTTGTTTGCGGTATATCCTTTGAAGAATACGCTGCCCAGTGAGCCGAGTAAGGTCATCAGGAGCAGAAGCAAGTATAGGAACCCGTCATTTTTCATAGGAAGTTAATGTCACCCCGATTCCAAGCAGGGCTACGGCTGCCAGTTTTTGCAGGGTTAATGGTTCATCCAGAAAAAAATCACCATAAAACAGAGCCACAATATAGCTGATACACATCAGAGGATAGGCAACGGACAGCTTCTCCAATGAAAACGATTTGATCATGAGAATGGCCCCGAGGCCGTAGCAGATAAAACCGATTCCCATGTATATCAAGTTGGCGTGGCCCCATTTCCAGAACAGCTGGCCGGTAGCCGTCAAAAAAGCCGATAGAACCATGAACAGCTTGCCCAGGTGGCGCGGGGCGCTCTGCGCTTTTATCTGTTCCATGTTAATCCCTCGCATCCCTGAGCAGATTTCTGATTGATCAAATATTTGTATTTGACGAGCCCGAACATAGGGAGGTCGGACAAGGAATCGGAGTAAGCGCAGGAAGCTGCATAATCAATGCTCAGTTGCCGCTCGTTCAAGTACTGCTGAATCCGGTTCACTTTTTCCTCCCCCTTACAATTGTTTCCTTCAATCATCGAGGTAAAGCGTCCTTCCCGTACGGAAAGTTTCGTAGCGATCACGGTATCGACGCAAGGAAGCTCTGCAAAGTATCTCATGTAAGCGTCGGGGGACGCCGTTACAAGCAGCACATGATAACCCTCGCTTTTTTTTTGCTGCATTTCCTTCAGCGCAGCCGGAAAGATGGCAGGTTTTAATTCTGTTTCGTAAAAATGTTTCAGGTCGGCATCATCCATATGGCGCATCGCATGAAAATAAGCGCTCTTTGCCTTCTCAGCCTCCAGAAGACGGAGCTTGTACAGCACGGAATGCAGCACGACTTTCAGAATGAAGGGTGCTGTGGACGGTTTTTTTCGAATACCATATTTTAAAAACTGAAACATGGAGTCTGTATGGATGACCGTTTTGTCGATGTCAAAGATTGCGAATTTATGTTTCATATCATTTCCCTCAATTACTAATTCTGTATTATTCAAAGTATACTAAAATCCCGATAACGCTGATGACATAGAGGATCACGGTGACCAGGATGTGTGTGTCCTCTAGGAGCACCCGGTCCGGAGCCCCGCCTTTTTTCTCGATATGAATCAGATAAAGATAGCGGAACATCCCATATATGACAAGCGGTATGGTCCACATGAGGTGAACGGTTCTGCCTGACGTAAAGGTAAACAGTGAATAACTGATGATGGTTGCTGTGGTGACAATGCTGCTCATCTGGTCCAGCAGATCGAACGAATATTGATCGAGCACCTTGCGGTGAGAGCCTTTGTCATGCTGCAGCAGATGGAGCTCATGCCGTCTCTTGCCGATCGCCAGGAAGAGCGATAGCAGCATCGTACAGAGAAGGAACCATGGCGTGAACGGGACGTGGATGACCAGTCCGCCCGCGATGGCTCGCAGCACGAACCCGGCCGCGATAATCATGATGTCAATGATGACAACATGCTTCAGCCGGAAGGAGTAGGCTACGTTCATGGCAAAATAGAGCACCAATAACACGGTAAACAGCGGATTTAGGAAATAAGATACGGCCAGCGAAGCGATTAGCAGCAGCACGCCGAATGCAATAGCCAGCTTGGGCGGCAGCGCACCCGAGGCCATGGGACGGTATTTCTTTACCGGATGGTTGCGATCCGCTTCGCGATCGGCATAATCGTTCACAATATAGACGCAGCCGGAAACGAAGGACAACAGGAAAAAACCGATCAGGGTGTCGAAGAGCACGCCGGGATTTACCACTTCAAACGAGAAGAGGGGGGCTGCAAATATGAGCAGATTTTTGGTCCATTGCTTCGGCCTCAGCTGCCTGAAGAGCAGCATGGGAAGCTGCCTAAGCGGAGCAGCCGCCGATTCGGTATTCGTTGAAGACAATTGTGTTACCTCCTGATACATCATATTTCATAAGGGATTACGGAAAAATCGCTAAAACACGATAGCTATCATACCATAAAATAGACTATATATGGTAATGATCCGTCCGATACGAGGCTTGTTAATAGAACAAATAAACCTCCCCAAGCGTTCACGAACCGGCAGGGAGGTTATTGTTCTATTTATGTTATTTATAAAAAAGGTTGCATCTGTTCCTGTTCCTCACGATTTACCGATGAGCAGGGACAACAGACCGGCGGCGATGAGCGGCCCGACGGGCACGCCGCGGAATAGGGCGACCCCAAGTACCGTGCCAACAAGAAGACCGGCAACCACGGTGGGATTGCTTCCCATTAGCGTGGCACCACGACCGCCTAGATAAGCGACAAGCATGCCGACGGCGATGGCCAAAAGAGATTTCCAGTTCAGGAAGGATTCGCCGATCGTTTGCAGGCTCATTTTGCCGCTGGCCAGCGGTGACATGACACCTATGGTGAGAATGATAATGCCGACCGTCAGTCCGTATTTCTCCAGCCATGGGAATGCTTGCTGAAAGCCGGTTACACGGATGAGAAGCAATGCCAGCATCGCAATCGTCACGGCCGAATTGCTGCTGATAATGCCAATTCCCGCCATTGCCAGCAGGATGAGTGAAGTTACGTCCATGGGGGATCGCTCCTTTTTTGTTAAGCGTTCGAGACCAAGTGCTCGGCAATCAAACGACCGTGTAGTCTCCCTGACTCAATAAACACCTCATTGGCATTACGACCGGATGCAATGACACCAGCGACATAGAGTCCCGAAACATTGGTCTCCATCGTATCCGGATTATAGAGCGGCTTCTCCATGTCTTCATCCAGTTCAACGCCGGAGGAGGCAAGCAATTTCCGATCAGGACGGAATCCGGTCAATGCCAGTACAAAATCATTTTCAATGATTGTTTCCTGGCCTTGATTCGAAAGAACGGTAATGGAAGACTCTGCGATTTGTACGACACGCGAGTCCAGGTGAAGCTGGATATGTCCCTTTTGCACCATACTATCGAACAGAGGACGTACCCAAGGTTTGATGTTCTGTGAAACTTCCTCACCCCGATATACCATCGTGACCTCGGCTCCCACACGGATGAGCTCCATGGCAGCATCCACAGCCGAATTACTGCCGCCGATGATCGCGGTCTTCATTCCAGCATAGGGATGGGCTTCCCGGAAGTAATGGGTGACTTTCTCCAAGTCTTCTCCAGGAATGCCAATATAATTCGGATGATCAAAATAACCCGTAGCAATGACTACGTGTTTGGCTTCTCGTATGGACTCTACACCGCCGCGGCGCTGGGTCTTTACCTGAAAGCTGCCGTCAGGCTGCTTGGTTATGGTGAGAGCTTCTTCGTATGGGGAGATCTTCAGATTAAAGTGTCTGGCAACTCTGCGATAATAGGCCAGCGCCTCGTGCCGAAACGGTTTATCATTCGATATCGCGAACGGAACTTCTCCGATTTCAAGCATTTCAGCCGTACTGAAAAACTGCATATGCGTTGGATAGAGATAAATGGAATGAACTACATTGTGTTTATCAATGATCTCGCAGCTGAGGCCCCGGTTGCGGCATTCAATGGCAGCTGAGAGACCACATGGGCCTGCGCCGATAATTAAGACGTCGAGCATGGTGAACCTCCTTATGTAATAACCTTACGCTATCGATCTGCATAATAATCCTACAGCAAATAAAAGGATAAATCCAGATTTGACGGGATTGACAAACATTTCAAATTTGATTATCATCTAATTAGATGAATATTAAATTAGATGATTGTGAAATTTATTTAGAAGGGAGGAAGAACACCATGATGGAACCAATTGCAAGTGAGGCCTATAAGGCATCCGTTCTCCGGAATTTTATAACGAAAGACGGAACGCTGCGTTCCATTCCGGCCCAGTACAAAAAGAAACTCGTCATATTGGAGTATCTGGTAGAGCAGCTTGAAGCAGGGAAAGAATATCCGGAAAAGGACATCAATGCGTTTATCAAGCGTTATCATGCGGATTATGCGACCATTCGGCGGGAATTTATCATTCATCAATATATGAGCCGTGATCATGAAGTCTATACACGTAACCCGCGCGAGTTATGGACCCAATGGGAAAAGGTTTAAACGGGATTACACAAAAGCCACCTTTTACTGCCTGAGCAGTGGAAGGTGGCTTTTTGTATTAACTAAACGTTGTATTAATAGGTAAAAGTTCGATTAGAAACCGGCAGCAGCCTTTTTAACGAGCTCGAGACCGTTCTGAACGATCATTTCCGCTTCGTCAGGGAATTGGTTGTGGCCTTCGATGATGAGGGTTTCGATATCTTGCACGCCCCATTGACGAAGATTACCCATTACGAAGTTAACTGCCATCTCAGCCGCGGCCATAGGTCCCTCCGAATAGTTACCTCCACGAGCATTCAGGATGACGACTTTTTTGCCTGTCACCAGACCTACAACGCCTTGCGGCGTATATTTGAACGTTTTGCCTGCTTGGTTCAGGTAGTCGATATAGGTATGAAGAACGGCAGGTACGGTCATGTTCCACAATGGGAAAGCGAGCACGATTTTGTCAGCAGCAAGAAACTGGTCAAGATATTTGCTTACATTCGCAGCAGCTGCCTGCTCTTCGGGGGTAGATTCCAATCCTTGAGCAGCTTTGAACATACCGTTAATGGCTGTGCCGTCATAATAAGGAAGATTCTCTGCAAAAAGGTCAAGCTCCGTGATTTGGTCTTCCGGATGACTTTCTTTGAAGGATTCCAAAAACGCATGGTACATTTTTACGCTTACCGATTGTTCGATGGCTCTGTTGTTTGCTTTGATGAATAGTACATTAGACATGTATGAAAACTCTCCTTGTTGTGTAGTTTACTTTATAAAGTATAGTATATTTCATTTCGATCGTTTGTCAACAACGTCTTAATGTACGATATCGATATTTCCGGAGTAGGTTTCCACTTGGATGGTATCGGTTGTTTCTTTCAGTGACTCCGGCGCTGAAACGTCTCCCGATAGTGTCTTAAGGTCATAGAATCCCCGGAAGGACGGGTCAGGCTGCACTTTCACATTGCCGGATCTGCACAGGATATTAACCGATGAAACGCCAAGCAATCCCACGTTTACGTTACCGGAAGTGACCTCAACGTCGACGGGACCTTCCATATTTTTCAGCACGACATTTCCCGAATGATTGACCATCTGGGTGGATGCCCGGATGTCAGAACCGCGAATATTTCCTGAAATGTTCTCAACGCTTAACTGCTCGGCTTGTATTCCGCTCATGTTAATGTCGCCTGACTTCACGGAGATGTCAATCATCTTGGAAGAAGCTCCGCTTACCTGGATATTGTCTGAGAGCGTCGATAAATCGAGTTCGTCGAGTTTTGTGCTTGATGGAAGCACAATGGACAGTTTTCCTTTCGGTGAACGAAAGTCCACACTCATCAACTGGAAAGTGGAAGGTGTAGTCAGATCCAATTTCACCTCAGGGCCTGATGGATTAAAGTTTTTAAGAATATCGACATGCTCCGGTTTTAATTTGCCGTCAAACGCGATATATCCGTTCGAATCGCCGCTGTCCTCAAACGCGAAGCTGATATTAATATTGCTGGCAATAGTTAATTTTTTCAAATTTACGGCATCCTGCAGATCCCATCGATTCTGATAGCTGACAAGCTCTTCACCGAATTTAAACTTGTTCAAGGCCATGCCGATGATTCCTACCAATATAAGTGCGATTGCTAAACTGAACAACCATTTTCTGTTCACTGTGCGTCACGTCCCTTCAACAAACGCGTATTCCATCTGGAGTACCTCAAGGTTAACGATAACAATCCAACCATGGCTGAGCGTGTGGCATATCCGAGGAAGATGCCGATTCCGATCAAAGAGATGGATAAGAATAATTTGGCCGGATAAAACGTTCCGTTTACGATATAGTCAATCAGAACGAGCACTGGGCTCAGCAAGGTTGCCAGGGCTCCCAGAGCAATGGCGACCCCTCCGGACCATAATGCTGCAAGGAAGGGGACTGCCACCAATGCACAGAAGAACAAACCGACTCCTAACGCATATTTTCCAAAAGAAGACGGTCTTCGGATCGCTGCCGGAACAGGCATATCCATATCCACATACCGGTCGCCTAACGCTTCCTTGGCCATTTCAAAAGGATCTCCCAATTCACGGGCGATTTCCTCTTCGGTTCGTCCATTCTGCATGCCAATGACAAAATGGGACGCCACATCATGAATGAATTCCCGCCGTTCGTCGGGAGGAAGCGCGGCAAGACGCGATTCCAAAATTGAAATAAACTGTTTTTTAGTCATACAAATTTCCTTCCTCTATCAGATTGGTCACATTGCCCACAAAAGCTTGCCATTCCTTTACCAAGGCTCTCATATAAATCACTCCGCTAGGCGTCAGCTTATAATATTTACGGGGCGGACCCTCGGTCGATTCCTGGAGGTACGTCGTACAATAGCCTTCATTAACAAGTCGGCGAAGGAGAGGGTACAACGCCCCTTCGGCTACCTCAATATGCCTCGATACCGCTTGAGCCAACTCGTAGCCATACTGGTCCTTGCGATGGATTAACACAAGCACGCAGAGTTCAAGCACGCCTTTTTTGAATTGAATACTGACATTCATACGGCAGATGATACCTCCTTTCATAAGTCCATGTTCATGCTGTATACATGAGGTAGTAATTAATATTCAGTAGTGGTCTATGAATAAGATATCACTTAGTACTGATTAATGCAAGGTACTGATTATAAAATGGGCTGTCGTCAGAACATCGTCGAATCATAAGAAGCTTTGTTAAACGAAAGAAAGTCTCGTTTAATCTTGAAAAGGCACGGTTAATAGAAGTTATCAGAACATTGGGTCGTTTTTCCAAAAGAAGAATGGAGGGATGAACAGTATGTCCATCGATCGGTTTATATTAAAAAAATTGGACAGATGTCAGGAGATCACAACGCGGAGAAATCTCGTGAAATTGTTTCAAATCCGAATTCAGAGAGCGCAGATAGCCGAGGATCGCCATTACGGGTTATAATGAAGTTAAACAAAAAAAGGGCTACCCCTCTTTAAAAGAGAGATAGCGCAAGAGAGTCGTTTTCGCTTTTGCTGTGAAGAATTGCCTCGGATCCCTCGATTTCAATGCTGATCAGGGAATTGAGGCATTTTTGCAGCGCGTTTTTACCGGTTTGAATTTTATGGTCAAGCGCGCTGGTTAGCAGTTTTAGCACCTTCTGTACCGGCTGCTTGTTATCCGTTGTAAAGTATACGGGAACCGGCTTATTTTGGAACATGATTAGTGTTTTCATATCAATCACCTCACGAAAGATTTTTCATGATATTTGCATTATAAATTGCCAATCTTAAAATAACCTTAAATTCATAGAATTAATCAGCATCATTTTTCTGAGCGTGACATTTTTGTGAACGACGATATTTTCCCGACTACAAACCCGGATTTAACCTATAATCAATACATAAATAGTCCCTCGGGACTAACAATGCCGCGTGAAAAATAGGAAATAGGAAATATGACACAAATTGACAGAACTGACCCTGGGATGATATTATTACAATAATGTAACTATTTTTTGCAACTATTGAAATAGGTGATTGGACTTTGCATATGGAATAAACATAAGGATTACCATTTTTGGAAAGGCAGGTTAACCAGATGATACTCACCGTGATCAGCGGGCGAAATGAAGATGATTGGTTTGATATCGACGTACCCGATGAATGCTCCATTGAACGGTTGAATGAGCTGCTGGGGCTACGTCTTTTTCGTGAACCCTCGGGTGAAGGGATTCAATATATATTGGAAGCAAAGTTCCCGGAAGGCTTGTGGTTTACGGTAGGGGGCCATTCTAACCTAGTTGAAGCAGGACTTAGAGAAGGCTCCTATATCCGTTTACAGCGGGCATTCTCAACAACCACCGAGGAAGCTCCTGTCTATGGCAGAAGATTGTTGTTTCAAGAAAGCTGAGATTGGGTAAATAACCCTTTGGTTTTAATTGAAACAGCAAAATACATAATTGTACATTTCAGACGCTCTGGATTAGGAGGAAGTGACATATGAACGTGTTGTACCAACGTTCGCCGCGTATTAGACCGGCTTTACCCAATGAAGACATGGAGATTCTGAGACCCCCGTCCGAGCCAAGCAAACCGTCGTTTTCTATGATTGCCATCATTATTCCGATTATTATGACGGCTGCGATGGTTGGTTTCTATTTCTATATGAGCGCGAACGGCAAAATGGGGAGCAACTACATGATACTGACCATCTTTATGATGCTGACTTCCTACACGCTGCCGTTCTTCATGTATTTAAGCAACAAGAAGACTTATCAGAAGAAGCTGGCCGAACGAAATCAGAAGTACCGTGCACAGCTTGACCTGCACCGGGAAGAGCTTAAGGAGCGGCAGGAGGATCAGGTACACATTCTGTTTGATATCCATGGCGATCCGGACGTGTGTTACAACGTTGTGAAGAACCGGAGCAGCAGCTTGTGGGAACGTTCCCTGGAAGATAAGGATTTTCTGGAGATTTGCGTGGGCAAGGGAGAGGTTCCGTTCTACATTAACGTAAAGCCACCCCGTGCGGATGGGTATGACAAGGACCCTCTGATAGAAGCAGCCGAATTGCTGTCTTCCGAATTTCAGTCCGTCGACGATGCATCGATTGCGCTGCCGTTATTCGAATCCAAGGTAATAGGGATCGTAGGCGGAAGAGACCGCGTATTAAATATGCTGCGCGTGATGATGGCCCAAACGGCTGTGCGGCACTCACCCGATGAAGTGAAGATCGCCGCTTTCTATGAAGAGAAAGAAGCGAGCGAGTGGCAATGGCTGCGCTGGCTCCCTCATACGTGGGATGATGATCGTTCCAGCCGCTATCTTGCGGATCGACGGAGCAATGCCCATCAGCTTGCCGATGAAATATTTACTCACTTGTACCGGCGTAAAAATAATCGCTCTGAACATGGGAAGAAATCGATTGAGACGCCGGCATACGTGGTGATCTTATCTGCTACCCAATTAATCGAGGAAGAACCGCTGCTGCCTCTGCTGATGGAAGATGCCGAAGCGACCGATGCGGTTACCATCATCTTGTCCGACCGCAAGGAAAGCTTGCCGATGCACTGCCAGCTTATTGTTGAGGTTGACCGGGAGCAGGCGGCGTACACGATTAAGAAAGCGGACGGCACGGTCTCCAAGCAAACCTTCCAATCCCATCATATTAGTAGGGAGCAGATTGAAGCCTTGGCTCGATACATGGCGCCGATCCGGCTGAAGCGATCTTCTGCGTCCGATATCCCTAGCGTTTTGGCGCTTTTCGAGATGATGGATATACAGAAAATCAACGATTTGGATATGCACAGACGCTGGCAGCAGAACCGATATCCGGATTCATTACCCGTTCCGATGGGTGTCCGGGCGGGCGGAAAGAAGATTAATTTGAATCTTCATGATAAAATAGAGCGTCAAGGTCATGGACCGCACGGTCTGATTGCGGGAACGACCGGTTCCGGGAAAAGTGAGGTTATTCAATCTATTGTGGCCTCCCTGGCCTCCGAGTTTCACCCGCATGATCTAGCATTTATGCTTATTGATTATAAGGGCGGCGGCATGTCCAACACGTTTGTTAACTTGCCGCACGTAGTAGGCACCATAACGAACCTGGATAACAATCTGATTGAACGTGCGAAGGTGTCGCTGAAAGCCGAGCTGGTCCGCCGCCAGAAAATATTGAACGATGCGGGAAATCTGCAGCATATCGACGAGTACTACAAGCTGCTGCGCAATCGCCATGGCGAGCCGCTCCCGCATCTCGTTATCATCATTGATGAATTTGCACAGCTGAAGAAAGATCAACCGGAGTTCATGGATGAATTGATCAGCATTGCCGCTATTGGACGAACACTTGGTGTCCATCTGATTCTTGCGACCCAGAAACCGGCAGGCGTCGTGGACGATAAAATTTGGAGTAACTCGCGCTTTCGGATCTGTCTTCGGGTACAAAGCGAGGGCGACAGCCGTGATATGCTGAAGATTCCGAATGCAGCCTGGATTAACAAGCCCGGACGAGGCTATTTTCAGGTGGGCAGCGACGAAGTGTTTGAAGAAATGCAGTTTGCCTGGAGCGGCGCTCCTTACATTGAAGAGAGGGATACGCCTGGTGCAGTGGTTATTCGCGAGGTGCGAATTAACGGGAAGTCGGAGCCTCTGCTTGCTTCTAATCCTTCCCTGGGAGCGCATTTGGAGGTGCCAAAACAGCTCCAGGTGTTTATCGATCATGTAGCTGACGTGGCCAAGGAGCAAGGGATCGAACGGCTTCAGGGGCCTTGGCTTCCACCGCTTCCGGAGAGTTTGGATCTGGAGAGCATACCGTCTGGGACCGAACTGCAGAAGCAAGATCTGTTCAGTGATTCGGCACTTGTGTCCTATGTTGGAATGGTTGATGATCTGCCAAACCAGTGCCAGAAGCCGCTGATGCTCAATCTTGAGCAAGGCCACTGGGCCGTATACGGCATGCCCGGACTTGGAAAGACCACCTTTATTCAAACGATGCTGATGTCGTTAGCCAATCGGTATACCCCGGACTTTTGGCATGGGTATATCGTGGATATGGGCCGGATGCTGCGGGATTTTGCAGGGCTCCCTCATATCGGAGGAGTCATGATGGCGGAGGAAGAGGATCGTATCAAGCGCCTGTTCCGTTTTCTGACGAAAACGGCGGCGACTCGCAAAGATATGATTGCTGAAGCAGGTGTGAAGACTGTTGCGTCCTACCGCCGGGGCAACACAGGCCCCGTCCCGCAGTTGGTCGTGGTTATTGACGGTTACTTGAATTTTCGTAACTCCTATCCGGATGAGAATGATATGCTTGAATACTTGCTGCGAGAAGGCGGCAGTCTGGGGATTATGTTTGTCATTACGGCGAACCGGATTTCGGATATGTTCGAGAAGGTCCGAAGCAATATCTCGCAAGCAGTATCGTACGAACTCGCCGATCCTGCTGATTACTATTATGCAGTGGGGCGTCCAACAAGAGTTCCCAGCCAGCTTCCTCCAGGAAGAGGATTGGTTAAAGGGCAGGTGCCGCCGCTTGAATTTCAGACGGCTTTGCCGGCTTCCGGTCAGGAAGAGGGGGACCGTTCCGCAGCGCTCCGCGATACGATTCGCACTCACCGGGCAGCGTGGCACGGGGAAGAAGCACCACGGATTGAGTCACTGCCGGACAAGATTCCGCTCCATCAACTGCTGAAGGTACAAAAGCCTTATGAATCAGCAGGAATGGTGAAGTTTCGGGTTCCTGTCGGGGTGGCTACGGATGACTTGACCCCTTTTGTTATCAATCTGGAGGATGGACCACATTTTATTGTGGCGAGTCCGATGGAAGGTGGTAAAACATCATTCCTCCTTAGCTGGATGTTATCACTTGCATATCATACATCGCCGGATGAGCTGGAATTATATACGGTAGATACGCGCTATGGAAGCAGTGGTCTGAGTCGGATGAACCATCTTCCGCATGTCCGTGGGCATGCGGAGAATGAGGAAGATTTGGCTCCGCTCATTTCAGGCCTTTATGAACGGGTTCAGACCCGGTCCAAAGACAGTGAAGATCCGACTATCCTGCTTATGATTGATGACGCTGACGTGCTCAGCAAGCAGCTTTCCGATTTCACCTTGAAAGACCAGCTGTCTGCCATCGTCAGACAGGGAAGAGACCGCAAGGTACATGTTGTCATTGCCGGTGTACCGGCCGATTTCCCGACGTATGGCGTCGATTGGTTTACCGATATCAAGGCTGCACAAAACGGATTTTTATTCGGAACATTGGATTCCAACGATTTATCGTTCTTCAGAATTCCTTTTTCCGAATCCACCAATAGTCCTGGAGGACTAAAAATACTTCCGCCAGGACAGGGGTACTATGTAAAACGTAAATTTTCCAGAATAAAAGGCGCAGTTCCGTTTGATGACGAATGGAACGCCCAAAGATGGGTCACAGAAATTCGCGACCGATGGCATGTTGTAGTTTGAGGGGAGGTGGCTCATAATGTTGACAATTCATGCTTCCAAACAAGAAACGATCACGCTGAACGACAAGGAATTTTTCTTCTTGGCTGGAATTATCGGATCGGACCGATTACTTGGTGTTGAAGATCCTTTTGTAGGATACTTAACGGAAGAAATCGCGGTTGAGTGGGAGAAAACCAAACAATCGCTCCTAAGCAAGCAATATTTGATTCAAGAGGAAGGCGGGGAATTGTCGATTCCACCCGAAGTCTTCTCAAGAGTAGCTATTGCCGGACTTGCGGAACGTGCGTGCTGGTTGAAATATGAAAATCAGGATTCGGCGTTTGAAGGATATCTGCATGTTACGGACGAACGGGTAATACAAGTATGCAGAAGCAACGAAGACAACCGATGTTACTTGCTTAGCGAACTTGGTACTATCGAACAAACCTGCGATCAACTGGTGCAGGATCTGGCCCTAAGCGACCAAAACTGGGGGGATATACCGGCACTACTCCTTAGCCGGAAGGAATTCGGAGATATTTACACCTCCGTTTCCGAACAGAAGTGTGACGATATCGGCGATCGCTTGGCCAGGTTGACGGATGATGCGGAGGGTTCGATCGCTCTAGCGAAATGTATGAAAAACAAGGTGTCTTCGGGGGAACTCCAGCTGTCGATATGGAACGGAATCAGCTGGGAAAGTCAAAATGCAGCATTTATAGTGAACGAGTCCATGAATTGGCTGCTGCGTATGAGCCTGGAGGGAGACCAGGACTGGTTAACCGCAGCGCCAGCGACTAAAGAGCAGTTTCGTCATATGCTACTCATGTGGCTGAAACAGTAACAGAGCCTGTATGAAAGGTGAGGACCAATGCGTATTTCTGTCGAGCCGGAGTCTCTCCGGACGTTAAGCCGTCAGCTGCAGCATAGTGGCGATGAATATTTAGCGATTACGAGAACGCTCAACCAAGCTATGGAATCACTCGTTTGGGAGACGTCTCTCAAAGCGGCGGTTATTGATGAGTGGCAGTCTGCCCGGAGTCTTGGAGAGCATCTGGGAGCTCTTCTAGCTCAGCTGGGCAAGCATCTTCAAAGCAAAGCCGATCAATTTCAAGAAACGGATCATCAGTACCATACGATTTTGGAGCATGCAATCATAAGTACAGTATCGCCGACAGCTCTGTTTGCGGCTTCCGGCATGGAGGGACGTTCATCCATATTACCGGAATATGGTAATTCATCGACGGTAATATCGAACCCGAGTTCGGTAGCCGCTGCCGTAGGTATGGCCAGTGGAGACAACGGGGATTCGGCTAAACAAGCCGCATTAGCCGGGCAAAGCTGGACCTTTACCGATCCGTCTTCATTTGGTATTGCCAACTAAATTCCTATTCCCTTTGGGATAATCAGGATGGTAAATGTTTCAAATTGGGACGTATAGGGTAACTGGAAATTAGGTCTGAGGACATTTTGATAAACTGAGACTCTTGGGCTAAGATGTCAAGTGTCACCAGAAAACGAATTTCTAGGAGGTTACATAAATGGCAGGACGTATTTTAATTACGCCAGAGCAAGTCGAGCAAGTAGCGAACCAATTTAAACAGAGCGGTGATCAAAGTCAGCAAATCGTTAACAGCCTGACTCAATCGATCAACGGTATGGAAGGTCAATGGGACGGTATGACGAAGCAGCGCTTTTTCCAGGAATTCCAGGAAGCAAGCCGCTTGATGAACTCCTTCGTACAAACGCTTGACAGCATCAGCAATGAGTTGAAAGCGATCGCTCAGAAATTCCGTATGGCTGACGAATCTCGTTAATACCTATTCGGAGACTTTTGCTTTATAATAGTTTAATAGGCAGAATAAACCGGGTGGAAGACAACCCGGTTTTCTTGCAATTTTGGATGTTTAGAATATAACAATCTGGTTAATAGAGTAGAGAGTTATATAGTTAGGTAACGGAGTTAAGAGAGGATGACGTTCATGACATTTCAGCCAAACCCGGGCGATGGGATTGTTGTAAATGGAACGGCTTATACAGTAGGGCAGCATCCCGCAGCGCCAGGCGTAGCCTACGCCCAAGCTGGGCGGCAGGGAATCGTCTATCAGCTGCTTCCTGTGGATGGGGAGCTGCATGAAGCCAAAGCACTAAAGGTGTTTTTTCCTAAGTTCAGAATTCCGGCTATGGTGTACCAATCCGAGCATATGGGGAATTATCGCGAGATACCGGGTTTGCAGGTAAGTAGTCGAGAGGTGCTCACTCCCGAAAGAAACGGAGATTTGATAGCGGAATATCCGGATTTGCTCTACGCGGTCATCATGCCATGGATTCATGGATGTACTTGGTTTGACGTAATAAGCGATCAGCGTAATCTGGGACGTTCTGAAAGTCTGATGCTTGCCAAGGCATTGGCAGCCATCGGTTCAAGCATGGAGCAGCGCGGATTAGCACACTGTGACCTGTCTGCGCCTAATGTCATGCTTCCGTTTTTTTCGGAAGTGAAGCTGCCGGAAGGCGCTGCCGCCGTTGAGCTTGTCGATGTGGAGCAGATGTACAGCCCCAAAATGGATCGACCTGATGTTTTGCTTGCTGGCTCTCCTGGATATGCGGCTCATCGAACGGTACATAGCGGGTTATGGAGTGCGTATGCCGACCGTTTCGCGGGCGCTGTTATCATTGCGGAAATGCTGGGATGGAGCGATCCGGCTATCGTTAATCGGGCATGGGGCGAAAGTTATTTTGACCAGCATGAAATGCAGACTCCGTGCGAGCGTTATTTTTTACTGAAAAAGTCGCTGGGTCAGCGTTGGGGTACACGGATTTCGGATCTGTTCGGCAGAACCTGGGACAGTCAGGATTTGAGCAGCTGTCCTACCTTTGGTGAGTGGCTGATTGCATTATCCTCATTAAGTGAGGAAGAAGTGGTGGAGGAAGTACCATCCGCTGCAGCCGCTGCAACTGCCCATGACGACCATTCGGATGAACCCCGTTCTGAAACTTCCCAAGAGGTGCCGGCTGAGATTATGGCATCGCTTGGAATTGAGCCAGGCACCCGAGAGGTCAACGACAGTGTGGTTGGACGCTTGTTTCATCAGGCGCGTGATCTGGAGGATGCGGGCAATCTTTCCGGTGCGTTGGAAATATTCCGCTCCGCGTATCATTTCGTAAAGAAGGACAGTCCGCTTGAAGTGGAGCTTGCCGCCGCTATACAGGGGCTCGAGGAGCAGCTTCGTCCGGCTGAAGAATCATCCAACAAAGGCATTAAAGCACTATTGTTATCCCGTAAATTCATGCTCTCGGCCGCTGCGGCTATCGTCATATTGGCAGGTTCTGCGATTACGGTGAACCAGATTTTGGCGGAGAAGGCAGAGAGCCGTCAGTTGGATGCCCAGCGATTAGCCGAGCAGCAAGCGCAGGAGAAAGAAGCAGCTGCGCGCAAGCAAGGGGAAGAGACGCGGAAGCAGCAGGAAGAGGCGGCTCAGAAAGAGGCAGAATCTAAGAAAGCGGAAGAGGAGCGCTTGAAGGCAGAAGAGGCCAAGAAGGCTAAAGAAGCTGAGCAGACGCTGAAGGAACAGGAGAAAGCCGAGCTTCAGGCAAAGTATGAGAAGCAGGCGAAGTATGAAGCTTACCTGGCATCGCTAGAAGAGAAGAAAAAGAAGCAAGTATTGCAAGAGAAATATGATAATCAAGTCAAGTATGAAGCGTACTTAGCCCAAATGGAAGAGAAGAAGAAAAAGGCGGCCCAGGAAGCAGCCGCTGCCAAGGCGGAGGCAGAGCGTCAGGCGAAAGCCAGGGCTGCCCAAGAAGCTCAAGCCGCAATGCTTCAAAAGCAGCGTTCACAAAACGTAGTAGAACTGGTTGCCCTATATAATAAGGCGTATAATGCGCAGGTAGCCGGCAACAAAGACCGCGCCAAGAATGCCGCGCGTGAGTTCATAGAGCTGTATAACAACGATAAAGCCTATTATAAGACGGTTGGTAAAATGAGAAGCCGCCTTAATAATCTGCAGGAATTCATAAGTAACGACAGCCACTGGATACCAAAACTATAAAGAAGTAAACATGACGAAATTGCAGGGGTGAATGTTAATTCACGATGAACTATACCATTCAAGCATCACAGCGCACGCCAGCGCTCATTATATATCTGATTGATATCAGCGCGTCTATGAATATGCTGATGGAGGACCGCAGGCGGATCGACGTCGTATACGAAGCATTGTCCTTGGCCATTCGGCAAATGGTGTTTCGCTCCACCAAAGGGAATCGGCTGACGCCGAGGTACCGGATCGCCATTCTTGCTTACAGCGATGATGTCTATGATTTGTTAAACGGGATCAAGGGCATTGACGAAATTGCGGCGATCGGATCGCTTCCGGACTTAACGCCTAAACGGTTCTCCGATTCGGCGAAAGCGTTCCTTCAAGCCGAGAAAATTCTGCAATCGGAGATTCCGAATATGCAGGATTGCCCTGCACCGCTTGTGTGTCATATGACGGACGGTGTAGCCACGGGAGAGGATCCGGAACCGATTGCTCGCCGCATCATGAACATGAGCGTTCCGGACGGCAACGTGCTCGTGGAGAATATTTTCATTTCCGATCATCTGATGAGCCAGCCGATATCCGAACCGCGCCGATGGAAGGGGATTTTGGCTGATACATCGCTTGAGGATGAACATGCGCGCAAACTTAAAATGATGTCTTCCGTTCTTCCCGAAAGCTATCGAGAAATGCTGCTTGAGGCGGATTATCAACTGAGCCCGGGAGCCTTGATGATGCTTCCAGGCACTTGCTCTGAGCTGGTGTCCATCGGATTTCAGATGTCAGCTGCCACGCCTGTAAGGTAAGAGGTCACAAAGATGAAGCGATCATACACGAGAAGCATGGAATCGTTGGGAATTCGTAAGCGGAAGGCTCAAGCAGCATCGTTTTATTACGAGAGCAAGCAGACCGTGGAAGAACCGATTACGAAGATTAAAGATTTGTTCACATGTCGTTATGCGTATGGCAGAGCGGCAGAATCTGTCATGCTCTCCGAGATGGGTCAGGATTTCATTGCGTTAAAGATGAATGAAGATGTGTGCCATTTTGTACTGTGTGATGGTGTCGGATTGAGTTATCGAGGCGATGTGGCTTCACGTCTGCTGGGTCAGGGATTAATGAACTGGCTGGAAACGGTGGAGGAACTCACGAGCGCATCGCTTGAACGCAAACTGAAGGAACTTACCCATGAAGCCGATCGGGAAATGCGGACTCATTCGCTGAGTTCCGAAACGCCAAAGCTGCTTCGTGAAGTATTGGAAGAGAAGCAGCGCAAGGGAAGCGAAGCCATGTATATTTGCGGTCGCATAGAGCTCTCTTCGGGTTTTCGTCGCAAAGGAAGGCTGTGGCTCGCATGGCAGGGTGATTCCAGGGTACGCTTGTGGCGCAAGGAAGACGAGATCACCTCGGTATTCGGAGATCGTTTCCGAACGTCGGAACGCTGGTCTTCCCGAAGTGGACCGATCGGAGGCAGTCCTCATGTGTTCTCGTGCAAATTAGACCCGGAGACCGAATATCGGCTTCAGCTATACAGCGATGGGCTCAACGATCTGGACCCGATGAAGGAGCCGATTCCCGATGAGCAGGTGCAAGTATTAATGAATGCTCGCCATACGGACGGTCTGGAAGATGATGCTTCGTTTCTGGAGATTGTATGGTAGGTTCCCAAGAAGTATGGTATGATAAACGCTGAGTCGGACCCAAGGTCCGGCTTTTTTGCACATAAGTTTTTTGGGGTCCCCGCAAAGTATTTGGAATAAGCATCGTAGCATAGGCTCCACTTTGTGGGGTTATTTTGTAATCATGATTATAAAACAACTCCTTTTGGGTAATCTTGTGACAGATGAATGCATAACGGATGACGATTAAAAGGAGCGTGTTGATAATGAATGAAGGACACGGACGTTTTCATGGGAGAACAGCGATCATTACCGGAGCCGGATCAGGCATCGGAAAAGCAGCGGCCATTCACCTGGCGAAAGAAGGCGCAAACGTTGCCTTATTTGATCTCTTGGATGACCGAACGAATAAAGCGGAATCGGAGATCAACTCGATTCGGGAGGGTTCCGCCAGAGCCTTTGACGTGGATACCACAGATCCTGACCGGGTGGAGAAGGCGGTCCTCGAAACAGTGGAGATTTTTGGCGGTGTGGATATCGTATTCGCCAATGCAGGGATTAATGGCGTGATGACGCCAATTGATGAAATGAAGCTGGAGGAATGGACCAAGACGCTGAACGTGAATTTGAACGGTACGTTTCTGACGGTCAAATATGCGATTCCGCACCTCAAGAAACGGGGACAGGGCAGCATTATCATTACCAGCTCCGTCAATGGCACCCGAACCTTCTCCAACTTTGGGATGAGCGCTTACAGTACAACCAAAGCGGGACAGGTGGCTTTTGCGAAGATGGCTGCGCTGGAGCTGGCAAAATTTAAGATCAGGGTTAATGTAATCTGCCCCGGCGCAATTTCTACCAACATTGATCAAAGCACGAAGAAGCAGGGCGATCTGGAGGAGATCGTGATTCCGGTGGAATATCCGGAGGGGAGCCAGCCGCTGTCTGACGGTCCGGGTACGCCTGAAGAGGTCGCGGATTTGGTGGCGTTTCTCGCTTCCGATCAGTCGAGACATATTACAGGGGCTCAAATATTCATAGATGGAGCCGAATCGCTGTTGTAAATGAGATCAGTTGAACCCCCAAAGGTTCCCTGCATTTAGAACTTGGAATATAAACTGCGCTGCTATATGATGAGGAGGACGAAGGGAAAAGGAGGAGGCTGGATAATAATGAGCATCTTTTCCAGATTGGCTGAGCAGAAGATTGAAGAAGCGATCCGTAACGGGGAGCTCGATCATTTGCCTTTTGCCGGGAAGAAACTTCCGATCGACGATCTTTCGCACATTCCGGAAGATCTGAGAATGTCCTACCGCATCATGAAAAATGCGGGTTATGTTCCTGAAGAAGTTACACTTCGCAAGGAATGCGTTCAACTGTATGACCTACTCGGTGCAGCCCAAAACGAGGGTGAGCAGGAGCAACTTCAACGCAAGCTGAATGAAAAGCATCTAAGACTGCAATTGCTGATGGAACAGCGGGGCCTTAGCGGTAATAGCGCGTTTACACAGTATGAGTCCAAGGTCAGGGAACGATTAACCCATGAGGAATAACAGAACAGCGCCAGCCTTTCTTCTCTTTTCGAGAATGATAGTGCTGGCGCTGATTGTTTGTCGGGATGTGAAGGAACGTAATTTGAATAATGCTCAATGAATCCCTTATTTCGGTGAGCTGTACTTAGGATTCAAACAGCTGATTTTTAGCATGATCCGTCATTTTTATTGGGGCAGAGGATACTTTCGATAAGTCAAAAACAGGAATTAGATCCGCAGGGCGAACGGATTCCAAATGATCCAGAAGGCCGGCGGTCCAAGCCAGCCAGCCGATGATGCGTTCGGGCATCAGGCCCTGGCCGCGAAGAAATGAGAGGCTAAGTCCGCGGGTTCTCTTAGCGAGCCTTCTGCCTTCCGCATCCACCATCAGCGGGGTGTGCGCAAACCGTGGCGGGTGGTAGCCTAATGCTTGGTATAACAGAAGCTGACGTGGGGTGGAGTCCAGTAGATCGGCTCCTCGGAGTACATGGGTTATGCCCATTAAGGCATCATCCACGACTACCGCAAGTTGATATGAGATAATATCGTCTGCCCTGCGAACCACAAAGTCTCCTCCATCAGATAGCCGATAGGACTGCTCTCCGGCGATGCCATCAACAAAGGAAACGATCGTTTGCGGTACCTTCATCCGCAGCGAAGGTTTCTTATGAAGCTCTCTAAGCACCGCTTCCTCCCGAGTTAAATCTCTGCAAGTTCCCGGGTAGCGGAGGCCTTCCGATGCAATGCCGTGCGGTGCGCTGGCTGCGGCCGTGATATCGGCCCGACTGCAATAGCAGGGGTATAGTTTATTCGATTCCTTCAGCTTGCTGATTTCCCGCTCGTACAGCGCTTGGCGTGCCGCCTGATGATAAGGTCCATAGGCACCGGCCATACCAGGACCTTCATCCCAATCCAAACCGAGCCATTCCAGATCTCTCATAATCTCGACGGCAAGCTCCTGTCGGGAACGCTGGACATCGATATCTTCTATTCGGAGTATATATTGGCCGTTCATACTCCTTATTTGCAGCCATCCAAGTAAAGCGGTCAATGCATTGCCGATGTGCATTTTGCCTGATGGCGTAGGGGCAAAGCGACCGCGAAATGTGGCATGCTGCTCCATACAGTTCACCTTCTTGACTCCATGAATCTTGATGTTCACTTGGGAATGATATTCATATTGTAGCGCAATTATATCGATACTTTCCAGCCGTGGCGAACAAGGAGCTCCCCTTGACGAACATCGGGTGTTTTATATAATTAAGGGATTATATTGATATTTAATAGGATAACGGAGATGTATCCATGACTGAATTACCGATTCACCGAATACTTCCACAATTGAAAATGGCTTTATCTACTGGGACCCATGCGGTTTTGATCGCTGAACCGGGTGCAGGCAAGACGACCCAGGTGCCCTTAGCATTCCTGAATGAACCCTGGCTGGAAGACAAGCGGATCATCATGTTGGAGCCCAGAAGGATCGCAGCCCGCTCGGCCGCGAGTTACATGGCATCCTCTTTAGGAGAGGCAGTTGGTGAGACGATCGGATATCGCGTCCGAATGGACAGCAAGATCGGGCAGAATACGCGGATCGAAGTTGTGACGGAAGGCATCATGACGCGCATGCTGCAGGATGATCCGGAATTAACCGGCATTGGTATGATTATATTCGACGAATTTCATGAACGAAATTTGCAGGGCGATACCGGCCTGGCTTTTGCGATGGAATCCCAGTCGGTGCTGCGGGAAGACTTAAGGCTGCTCGTCATGTCTGCTACCCTTGAGGCCGCACCAGTAGCGAAGCTTCTTGGCGATGCACCGATCATCGTTAGTGAAGGGCGTGCTTTTCCAGTGTCTACTCACTATTTGCGCTCATTCTCTCTCGAAGAGTTACATAAAGGTGCTGCGAGTGCCATCATGCGGTCACTCTCCGAACAGGAAGGCGATATGCTAGTATTTTTGCCGGGCGCCCGCGAAATCAGGAGGACCGCTAACGAATTATTAAGAATGGGTTTAAGGGAAGATGTCGTCATTCGAGAGTTATACAGCGCGCTTCCCATAGAGAAGCAGGATGAAGCGATTAGACGCGATTCGAATGGCAGGCGTAAAATCGTACTCTCCACAAGCATTGCCGAGAGCAGTATTACCATTGAGGGGATCATGACCGTTATTGACAGCGGTTATATGCGGACGGAGGTGTTCTCGCCGAGAACGGGACTGCCGCAATTGATTACGAGACGGTTATCCCGGGCATCCGCGGATCAGAGGAGGGGAAGGGCTGGACGTGTATCTGCTGGTGTATGTTATCGCTTATGGAGTGAGGAAGAGCATCGCCATCTGCCGGAAAGCACCATTCCGGCGATCCGTGAATCCGATCTGACGCCGCTGGCCTTGGAATTGGCAGTATGGGGGACGCGTGGCCCGGAGCAGCTTGCCTGGCTTGATGTGCCGCCTCGACCAGCTCTTACGCAAGGGCAAACGTTATTGAAGCAGCTGTCGGCTTTGGATGATTCGGGCAGTATTACACAGCATGGCCGTGAGATGGCGCTTCTCGGGCTTCATCCAAGGCTGGCCCACATGCTGCTGAAGGCACAAGAACTAGGCGAGGCATCGCTGGCCATCCGAATGGCTGTACTGCTTCAGGAGCGTGATATCATGAGCAGAGGTGAAGCCTTAAGGGATCAGGATATGCGTTCGCGCGTGGAGCGGCTTCTCGCGTATGAACAAGGTGGGCAGCGGTTCGCCGAACAAGATATGTCCAATGAAGCCGTACTGCAGCGGATGAAACAAGAGATTAGGAAACTGCATACACAGCTAAATATCACATATACAGTAAGCGGGGATCTGAACCTCTGTGGACTATTGCTGGCATTCGCCTACCCGGATCGGATCGCAAAGAACAGGGGAGGAACCGGGTTCCTTATGCGAAGCGGCAGAGGTGTGAAATTGATGTCGGTACAGCCTATGAGCCGTGCCCCGTATATTGTGGTCGCTGCAGTTGATGATCAAGGCGCGGACGGGAATATTCAGCTTGCCTCTGAAATGGATGAATTATGGCTCGATAAGTATTATCATGGCGAGATGGAACAGCATAAAGAGGTCGTATGGGATGCTGCTACCGGCAGCATCAGGGCGAGACAAAAGCAGATGCTTGGAGCGATCGTGATCAAGGAGCAATCCTATTCGAATCCAACTGGAGAGGAAATAGCGCTAGCCTTGCTGCAAGGGATCAGGCAAGAGGGCCTTGGATTGTTACAGTGGAGCAAGTCAGCATTGCAGCTGAGAGAGCGGCTGGCTTTTATGTTCCGACATGATCCCGAGGGGAATTGGCCTGATGTTTCGGACGAAGGCCTGATGAATCAGGCGGAGGAGTGGCTGCTCCCTTATTTGGACGGGCTGCGGAATCGAAATGATATGAGACGTCTTGCTCCGGGAACGCTCTTGGAGCATATGCTTAGCTGGGAGCAAAAGCAGCAGCTTCAGAAGGAAGCGCCAACTCATATCAGGGTACCGAGCGGGTCCTTGATCCCAATTAACTACAGTGACCCTGAACAACCGTTCCTGGCTGTTCGCCTGCAGGAAATATTCGGACTTCAGGATACTCCGCGAATTGCCAATGGACGGGTTGCGTTGACCTTGCATTTGTTGTCACCTGCACAAAGGCCCGTTCAGGTAACCTCGGATCTATCCAGTTTCTGGCGCAGCGGCTATTTCGATGTGAAAAAAGACTTAAAGGGAAGATATCCTAAACATTATTGGCCTGATGATCCCATGGAGGCGACTGCAACCCATCGGATCCGGCCCAAGGCTTAACAGAGCAGCTCCACGTTTAATTTCACCTTCCGTCGGGTAATGTTAAATATGAACGACCACCGATGAGGAGGGTTTATCATGGAGAAGAAAATTGTTGGAGTATTCCGTTCGGAACAGGAAGCGGCTCAAGCCATCGAGCAGCTTCAGCAGCATGGGGTTCCGAATGATGCCATTTCGATTATAGCGAAGGATAAACGCGAAGCAGACATGATTGCTGAACAGACGGGAACGATGGCGCCAGAAGGAGTAGCTGCAGGCGCAGCAACAGGCGGCATACTTGGGGGTACGGCAGGTTTGCTGGCAGGACTTGGGGCTTTGGCTATTCCCGGCATCGGTCCGATTCTTGCCGCAGGACCTATTGCAGCGACGCTTGCCGGCGCAGCAGTGGGTGCGGGAGCCGGGGGGCTGGTCGGTGGTTTTATCGGCCTTGGCATCCCGGAAGATGAGGCGAAAGAGTACGAGTCCTATATAGAGCAAGGACGGATTCTGGTACTGGTTGACGCTGATCAAGAAAATACAGGCATCTACGATATATTCCGCGATTATGATTATAGAAACGAGGGTCGTGCCGGTGCGGTTGATCTGGATCGGGACGATATGCTTCCGCCGCGAGGCACTACGCTGCTGTAAGGAAACAAACCCGGTTCTCATTGGAACCGGGTTTTATATTGATATCAATCGCGGTCTGTCTTCTATGAAGGTTCATCGACAGACGTATTTCGAGGGTCCTTAACCTCAGGATCAGTAAATAATTGGATTACCCGATTCAGGGCAGTGTCCCTTACAATGAGGAGTGTTCACACGAAGTCAGACGAAGGGGGAGCAGTATGCCCAAAGAAAGAATACCGGAAATTGAGCGCTTGCGGGGAATTGCTTTCCTGGCTGTAGTCTTACAGCACTCCATCGCGCACTATTCTGTCGCGCCGGGAATGACGACAGGCGATGGTTTGATGATGGCAGTTCTTCTGATGGTGACGAAATTTGCTGTGCCCGTCTTTATTTTTATTACTGGCATGGTGCTGTTTTATAACGATAAAGGTCAACTGTATTACGGAAAGTTCATCAAGAGGCGTTTTGGTGATATCTACGTTCCGTTTGCGGTATGGACCTTGATTACTTTATTGATCAATCATAAGTTTAATCCCACTGTAATTGAGGATTGGAAGTATCTTGGGGAAGTATGGTTAACCGGGAAATCGAGCTCGCATTTTTGGTACATCATTATGCTGTTTCAATTCTATTTGCTGTACCCGCTGTTCCGCTCCGCTATATTAGGAATAAAGAAGCGATGGGGCTGGCAGACGCAGCTTACGATATTGATTGTATCCGGGTTATTGTACGTGGGTTTAACAGGAATTATCAATGATATTGGCCAATGGATGGGAAGCCTGAATATCCCGGTATGGAGTGAGCTGTTCACAACCTACGCAGATCGAAATGCACTCTATTATTTCTTCTATTTTGCGCTGGGGGCGGCGGCCGGATTATACCATGACGCTTGGAAAAAATGGCTGCAAAAGGCACGGCCGGCGATATGGCTCGCCTTCGCATTTTTGTTCGGATGGATGCTCATCCAGGCCGTTAATGAAATCCGTTCCGCCGCGAATGGCGCGATTACATTCTATTCCCTATCGCTGCTTCGCCCGATGATGGCACTTTTTCTGATTAGCTCTATATTGGTCATGTACGATGTGGCTGGTTGGATATGTCGTCATGCCGGAGCGGGAGCGAATGCGCTTCTGACCTCCATTGGGCTCTATTCGTATGGTGCTTACCTGATCCATCTATTGACACTACGTATGAGCTATGCAGTCGACGAATCTATGCTGATCAGCATGCACCCTCTGGTTCGTATACTCTCTTCATGGATCATCAGTGTGGGCGTGGCTTATGGTGCCACTCGCCTGCTAGCCAAGCTGCCGTTCGGGAAGTGGCTTGTCGGAATCGCCGGAGCAAGAAAAAATCGCGGGGTTCGCCCATACGGCAAATCGCGTCCAAACACCGGCACATCCACCGGGATGTGAAGAATTAAACCCACCCTCCGAGGGTGGGTTTTTCTTATGAAACCAATCCTTCGATCCACCAACCACCCAAAAAACAGCAGATGAAAAACCACATACTATATAATTTCATTATATGAAAAATTCAGAATAGTATAAACACTGACGCTCTTGCATCATTCTTCTTCATCCAAGACCCAACCACGTTTCAATCTATGCCTTCTTGGTTTAAAAAGAGGGGGGTGCTTCCTATTGTGCAAACTGGGAAACTGTGGGTTATAATTAGGTATATTATGGGACAAGTAGCTCGTGAAGGAGGAGGCGTCCAGATGGCATTTATGATCGCCCAGCGTGCTTTTATCAAAGTATATCTCATTACCATGGTGGAGCAGCAGCGCGGATATGGATATCAGATGCTGGAAGAACTGCGGCAAGAATTCAAGAGCCATGGATATTCACCGCCGCAAAGCGAAATTTACCGGGCTCTGCATGAGTTGGTGCAAGAAGGTGTATTATACCGTACCAAGCAGCTGAAAGGGAATGATCCGCGGGTCGATTTTCAAGAAATCGTTCTTTATCATTTTACTGATGACGGTGCCGAGAAAGCAAAACTCTACAAAAAACAGGTTAAAACAGATTTGGATCGGTGTTTGGGGATTCTTCATAAAGCGGTCAACGATAATTTTTAAAAAAACATCTGAACGGAATGCAGCCAAAGGAGGAATGACCTCGTGAGCAAGAAATTGCGCTTTGGAATTATGAGCACTGCTCGGATTGCAAGAAATTCAATGATACCAGGCATATTGAAATCGGAACGCTGTGAAGTCGGGGCGGTCGCTAGCCGCAATGCAGACAAAGCAAGTGAGCTCGCGGATCGATATCATATCGGGAAATACTACGGATCTTATGACGAGCTCCTGGAAGACCCCGACATTGATGCGGTATATATTCCTTTACCGAATCACCTTCATAAGCCTTGGACCATCAAAGCGGCACAGGCCGGCAAGCACATCTTATGCGAGAAACCGGCAGCCCTGACCGAAGCGGATGTCCGTGAGATGGCTGAGGCTGCTAAAGCACACAACGTGCTGTTCGCGGAAGCCTTTATGTACCGATATCATCCGAAACACGCACGTGTTCGCGAAATCATCGAAAGCGGCGAAATCGGCCAACTGCGCGGAATTCACGGATCGTTTACCTTCAACAATGCGGAGGATAAAAGCAATGTTCGTTACAGCAAGGATATGGGCGGAGGTTCAATCTATGACGTGGGATGCTATCCCATCTCAGCGGCGCGCATGATTTATGGTCAGGAACCCAAGGCTGTAACGGCCCATGCTTTTTTCTCTGAGGAGCATGACGGTGTGGACATGATGGTCCACGGGATGGTGGAATTTGACGATGGATTGGGACTTACATTTGATTGTGGGATGTGGACATATTCCAGATGCTCTTTAGAGATCGCAGGAACGGAGGGCAGGATTGAGCTTCCTTCTGCCTTTGGATGGGAGCGCATGGAGGACATGGCCCAGATCTGCGTTCATACGGCCAAGGGATCCCGTGAGGAGAAGGTAGGGATTTACAACCACTTTGCATTGCAAGCGGATGCGATGGCAGCGGCCGTGATGGACGGAACGCCGCTCCCTTATGGTCCGGAAGATGCCATCAGCAATATCAGAGCCATTGAAGCGTGTCTTCAAGCAGCCAGATCCTCATCGCGAGTGGTTATTAAATAAAGAAGCAACACTGTCAAAATAATCGTTAGACTCAATAAATCGCCGTGATGGCGATTTATTTTTTTTTACCTATTGCATTCCTCTTCAAAATCATTAAAATAAACTTAACGATAAAATAATTTTAACGTAAATATTATTTTAATGGACTGAAAAAGTTTAATGTAATTATCCATTTAACGAAGAGGAGAAAGAAACCATGCAAAATGCCGCTGTTCTGGAAAAGCAAGGCTTTGGTCAGCTCTTGAAAATTCGCCCGTACTTGATTTATTTATCTGCCCAGGCTATTACCCGATTCGGAGATTCCCTGGATTCCATCGCTTACAGCTGGATGGTCTATATGCTCACAGGTTCCGAACTATTAATGGGTACATTGTTCGCCTTTAATTTTCTGCCCGGGTTGCTTTTCAGTTTGTTTACCGGCACCTATGTCGATCGCTGGCCGAAGAAACTCGTCCTTGCACTAACCTATCTCAGTCGCGGTATTGTGGTTTCGCTAACGGCCTTTCTGTACGCTGTAGGTTCTCTTGAAGTCTGGCATTTGTTCCTGTTCACGTTTCTAAATTCAACTCTGGAATGCTTCTCCAGACCCGCGGAGACCTCCATCGTCCCCCGGCTGCTTCCCAAGGATAAACTGCTGGCAGGCAATTCTTTCTCAACTTCCGTAAGTCGGAGCGCTGAGTTAATCGGTTTATCCATCGCCGGTGCCCTTATTGCTCTGATCGGAATTTCGGGGACGATCTTGATTGATGCTATAACGTTTCTAATTGCAGCAGCTATTATCGCTTTTATGCCGAATCCGGAGGCAGCCGAACAGGCTGAAGCCAAGGAAACCTCCGCACGGCCAGAGACAGAGATGAATAAAACGGTGTTCGGCGATATTAAAGAGGCTCTTCTTTTTGTGAAGCAGCATACGCTGCTCCTTATAACAACCGTGCTTGCCATGATCAATAATTTCTGTTTGGCCCCCCTGAACGTACTGCAGCCGGTCTACGTCAAAGAGACCTTGGGTGCAGGACCCGGAGGTCTGAGCGTTTTAGGAACGGGCCTCCTGATCGGTATGATTTGCAGCGGGCTATGGATTGGACGTTATGGGAAGAGCTTCAAAAAGAGCACGTTGATCATGTCAGGGTCTATCATGCTCGGAATCGGTTATTTTGCGTTAGGGATTCCAGGACAACTGCCGGCATGGCGCGTGGAGTCTGCAGCAGTCTGTATGTTCATTGCCGGTTTCGCCGTCTCCATGCTGAATGCCCCTATCTCGACGTATCTGATGGAAGTAACGCCTCGGCATATGCTCGGCAGAATAGGTGCCCTTATGGCGGTGGCGTGCACGGCTGCCATTCCTGTGGGAAGCTTGATTACCGGAGTTGTAGCGGAGCATTACTCTCCTCCCATTCTGTATTCGATCATGGGAATCGTCATGATACTGCCCGTCATATTCCTCATTCGGAAGAAGAGTTTCCGTGCCATTTAAATCCTTCGCATTTTGTAATTTCGATACTCTCGGCCTATAATGAAAAGAAGTGAAAAATAACATGAAGCTGAGGTGTACGGTGTGGAAACGAAGGAACTGACTACACTGGAAGAGATCAAAATATATTCAGATCCATATCGGCTCCAGATTTTGAATGTATTGAATAAGATGGACCGTCCGGCAACAGTAAAGGAAGTCGCGGACAATATCGGGGATGTGCCTGCTAAAGTTCATTATCATATGAAGAAGCTGGAGCGAATCGGAATGGTCAAGATCGTTTCCACGAAAGAGATCAACGGCATCATTGCTAAGTATTATGAACCTTTTGTCGGTACGGTAAAGATCAAACGCGGAGCAAATTCCGAGGAGCCGGTGATCAAGGAATTAATTCGAACCGAGACGAACAAACTATTATCGGAGTTGTTTGACCAGAATAGAGACCGTTTCTTCAAAAATATGAGTCAAGAGGGCGAAACGACGTCTATGTTGACCAATACAACCTTGTATATGAGCGAGGAAGAAGCGCGTGAATTTTTTGTTGAACTGGATAAAATGTTGACCCCCTATAAAAAGAAACGCGGTGAAGGTTACGACGAATATGAGTTTTTTGCTTCGAATGTTCGGACTCATAAAGAAACTTGATCACGGAAAACAAGCTGGTACCTAACGTACAGGTACCAGCTTTCCCTTCTATTTAACTGGATCGGTTAATACCTTCTTCTTATAATCGTCTTGTCCAGGTTTAATGGACATGCCGGGAGAGGTGGACGTTCCGTAATCTTCCACGGCGTCCCACGCGCCGGCGTCATCAAATTTACCGTCGGCCGCTTGGCGGTTGACGCCAGCTCCGGAAGGGGGTGGGGTCATGACATCCTCTTCAACCGGCCGGTTGTCGTTGATATCTTTCCGCGGCGAATGTTCGAGACAATAGGCCGTATAAGGCAAAGCTTCAAGCCGCTCGTATGGAATTTCTAGGCCGCACTCGGCACAGGTCCCGTATTCGCCCTGGTCCATTCGCTGCAAGGCAGACATAATCTGCTCCAATTCATGATCGAGCGTTTCCTGAATGGCCAGGTCCCGTCCGCGTTCGAAAACCTCGGTCCCTATGTCTGCGGGATGATTATCGGCTGAGCTCAGCTCTCCCGTAGAGTCCCGAAGGGAATGATCCCTATTGGTTTCATCGCGGGACTCCAATTGCTCTTCCAATCGTTCTTTATCACTGAGCAACCGTCGTTTAAGTTCACTGTATTGTTGTTTTGTCATCGTTGTCATAGATAAGTCGCTCCTCTCTTTCGCTAAGTACACAATAAAGCTTCTTATGTAAAATCAATACCCGAAATGGATTGGTAACAATCACATGAATTGTGGGAATGGCAGCCCATCGTTTTTGGAACATTCTCCAAAAAAGCCCTGGAGTGTTTTAATCCCAGTGCTTAATGTGATATAAACAAAGATAGAGAGAGAAGGCTAAAAAAGTAGGGCTGCGCCAATATTTGGAGGTAAATCATTATGGATGAACACATGAAACGCCGATTGGATAAACAGAAAAAGCTATTTAAGCAACTAGGCATTCAACTGGACGCTTTGTCTATCCATGAAAAGAATTTTTCGAATAAACTACGGGGTTATGATCAGGAGGAAGTGGATTCCTTTCTGGACGAAGTGATTCAAGATTATGAGCGGTTTTATGCCACCATCTCCGATCTTATGGATAAATGGCAGGAGCAGCAAATCACCATCCGCGATCTCAGGGCTGGCGTTAAGCCAGAGGCAGAACGCCCGGCACTGAACCCGGAAGAGATTGAAGAGACGGTGGCGAGGCTGGAAGCCGACTTGCATACCCTTAAGAAGCAGATTCGCCCTGAACAAAGATTTTATATTGATTGATGCAATATCGTTGCGAGCGAAATCATTACATAAGAAGCGTCCCAATAACAATAACCACACTTGGCCGATCACCGGCTGCGTGTGGTTTTGTTGTTTGGGTGCCCGGTTATGAGTAAGGGTGGCGCAGGCAGAGGCTTATCCGAGGCGTCACTCTCCATCTTTTTATTTAGCGGGACGGGTGTAATGAGCGCCTCCGAGAGAGGTTTCTTGTTCGTATCATCACATGGCAACGCTTCTGCTGCCATGAGCGTATAAGCCCAGACCGGCGCAATGTCCATTTGGTGTGGACGCTCAGTGTTATAGACCAATAGCAAGATCGTTCCAGGGGTTAGCGCTGTTATCCAGTGACACCAATCAATAGGGGCGTGTACCACCTGACCGGGTACGATCTGATATACGAGTTTCTGATGAGTATCCGGATCAATCAGGGAATAGCTGATTTCTCCCTGAATGACATAGCACAATTCGTCCGTGTCCGGGTGGCTATGGGGAGAGAGGCCCTTACCTCGTTCAAGGTGAATTTCTGACATCATCATACCTTGCAGAAGGGGCAGCTCCAGTGACGACACATTCGCAACTCCGAGGCCGGTTATACGCTCAGCCTGTTGCCTGGAATGATAAACATGCCTCGTCAATGCAGGATCCCCGCAAGCGCTTTAAAGGTTATCATACGAGTTACTCCTCCTTTTTGAGATTGAGATCCTATTTTGTCGTACAAGCGTGTTTCTCTATAATATATGCTCATACGTTTATAAATCTGACTGCCTACGACTAAAGAATCATTGATGTCATCAAAACTGGTTTTGCTTGTAAACCATTTTCATAACAATTACTATGAGAATAGGAGCAGACTTAGACTGATAGATGACAAGGGAGGTTAGCCATTTGTCTAACAACCTGAAATTCAACATCCGCAGCAAGATTGTAGTTGGATATTTAATGATATTATTATGTCTTGGAGCTTTTCTCTGGATTGTATCAGACCGCATCTCTTCTCTGCAGGAAGAGGCGGATTTTATAGAGAAGCATGATATCGAAGTACATAATCTCACGCACGAAATCGAGAAGAATTTACTTGAAATGGAAACGGGTCAGAGGGGTTTTGTGATAACGGGGGATGATACCTACCTGGAACCTTTCAACCAAGCGCTGTCGTCTTGGCAGATTAACTATAACAAGCTGTACAAGCTTGTTAGCGATAATTCGGAGCAAGCCAATCATCTGGAGAATATTAAGGAGAATATCAAGGAGTGGATTACCAACGCCGGTCAGCCTGCCGTTCAATTGAAGCAGCTAGGGCAGGATGAGGAGGCCCTTCATTTCTTTATTAATGATCCCGGCCAGCAAGCCATGAACTCCATTCATGAGCTGTTCCTCTCGTTTAGAAGCAAGGAACGCGAGCTGACAACCAGCAGGATTGAAGAGATGAAAGAAAGCAACACCCATTTATTGTATACGATGTATCTCCTTTGGGCTGGGGCAGCGCTGATTACCATATGTGGAGCTTGGGTGATATCGAAGAGCATTGTAAAGCCGATCACGCAGGTAACTCATATCATCTCCGATATTGTCAGAGGTGGTAACCTCTCCCAACGGATTCATGTGAGATCCAATGATGAGGTCCGCCAGTTGGCGGACACAACCAACGAACTCCTTGCACAGGTCGGCAGACAGAACTGGGCTAAGGATCACATTTCGGTTATGTCGACGCTTCTTCAATCGTCAGATCGTGTGGAAACGGCCGTACAGTTTTTCATTCATAAGCTGGCTTTGATCATGAAACTGCCGTACGGTGCCGTCTTTATTAACCGGGGTGGATCGGAACTGGTAAAGGCAGCTGCTTTTGCCGATCCGGATGGTGAGCCTTGGAACAAGGTCAGAGATCGTTTCCTGCCAGGCGAAGGTTTGGTGGGACAATGTATGCTGGAGCAGCGAATGATTATTCTGGACGATATACCACCTAACTATGTGCGGATTGAATCGGGGCTGGGTGATGCTGAGCCAACCACGCTGCTGCTAGCGCCCGTTATGTTTGAAGGACAAGTTCTTGGTGTCATTGAATTGGCCAAGTTCAAGCCTTTCGATGACCTGGAAATTCAGCTGATCGAACAACTGAATTTTCAGCTTGGGGTAACATTGAACTCGATCCAGAGTAAAATGGAAATCCAGCAATTGTATCATGAATCCCAAACGCTGAATGAGGAGCTTCAGAGTCAGACCGAAGAACTACAGGCGCAGACCGAGGAGCTGCAAACCCATTCCGTGGAAATGCATATGCTGAACGAGCGATTGGGGGCCCAGAAGGAGGCCGCATTAATCGCAGCCAGCGAATTGGAAAAATACGCGAAAGAGCTGGAGAAGAGCTCGAAGTACAAGTCTCAATTTCTGGCCAATATGTCCCATGAGCTGCGGACACCACTGAACAGCATGTTAATTCTTTCCCAGATTTTGGCTGAGAACAAGCAGGGGAACCTGACGGAGGAAGAACAGCATTACGCTTCTGTCATCCATAATTCAGGCAGTGAATTGCTTAATTTAATCAATGATATTCTGGATCTGTCCAAGGTCGAGGCCGGAAAGATGCAAATCGAAATGGACTTGGTAAATTTGACGGAGCTGCCAGAACTGATGGAAGGTTATTTCTCCAAAAGCGCAGAATCCAAAAATCTGGAATTTGATATTGAGATGGCCGACGACTTGCCTGATCTGATGTACAGCGATGGGATGCGGCTCCATCAAATTTTGCGTAATTTGCTCTCGAACGCAATTAAGTTTACCGAGAGCGGCAGTGTTAAACTACGGGTGAAGAAGATGAATTCGATTGTGACCTCGGATTTTGTGATCAGTGGCGACGTCATTGCTTTTTTCGTTGAAGATACCGGCATCGGGATTGCAGCAGAGCATCTTCAACCGATCTTCGAAGCGTTCCAGCAAGGCGAAGAGGCTACGGCCAGAAAGTTTGGGGGGACAGGTCTCGGCTTATCCATATCGCTGCATTTGGCAAAATTGCTTGGTGGGTATATTACCGTGGAGAGCGAGGAAGGAATCGGGAGCACGTTTGTTTTATATTTACCGCTTGTTACGGAATATGGCACCAGCGAAAGTCTGTTTATGCTGCCTGAAGCGGCTGCTACTTCGAGCAACGCCAGTTGGAGTGATCTCCGAATGGAGGCGTTCGACATGGAAGTATCTAGCCGATTGGAGCACAAAACCGTATTGATTGTAGATGATGATATTCGGAATGTGTACGGTTTGACCAATGTGCTGGAGAAACTCCAGATGACCGTGCATACAGCCCAGAACGGATTCGAATGCTTGGAGATGTTATACAAACATCAAACCATCGATGCGGTGCTGCTGGATATGGTCATGCCGGAAATGGACGGAGTCGAAACGATGAAGCGGATTCGCGAGAACCCGGAATGGGCGGAACTTCCCATTATCGTGATGAGCTCCAACACAATGAGGGATACGGATCAGTTTCTTGCAGACGGCGCGAATGGATATCTGCACAAACCCATTCATATCCAAGAAGTGATCCATACGCTTCAGAAATGGATTGGGAATTAAGGGAAGCGATCGTATATTTACCTGTGGCGGCAGCTTCGAATATTGTCATAATGTCGTATGTTGACGAATGCGAGCCAATTGTTTTATGATGGATTCATAGCAGGAACATAAGACGGCGTGTTACCTTAAGAGGGCATGAGCCAAGAAGAGACAGCTTTCACATGGGGTCTTTTCTTGGCTTTTTTAATGTTTTGGGGATCGATATGAGCATTTCTTCGGATATGAATCCTTCGCCGTTTCTCTGATTAAACTTAAAGGAAAGGGGGAAGTTTATGAGCGGGATCGAGTTGTTTACAGTCGTACGTGTTATTGGTAACAATGTCGTGATGGTTACCGGTGGTAAGAAAGAATCGGAATACGTCATCCTGGGTAAAGGGATTGGCTTCGGCGCCAAAGCAGGCGGAACGATCGCTTCAGCCGACAAGCGGATTGAGAAACTCTTCAGGCTGGAGGATCGGGAGCAGTGGAGTCAAGCTCACCATCTGCTGGAAGAATTTGATCCACTGGTGATGGAGATTACAGATCAGATTCTCAATCTCATTGGACAGGAATTTCCGGGCACATTAAATGACAAGGTGTATCTGGCGCTTCCAAGCCATATCCAGTTTACGATATACAGAATCCGTAAAGGCATGGATATTATTAATCCTTTCCTTGAAGAAACCCGGATCAGCTTCCCAAAAGAATATGATATCGCAGCCAAGGCAGCGGTATTGATCGGCCAGGCCTTCGATATCGAGGTTCCGGAGGATGAGATCGGCTTCTTGACCTACCATGTGTATTCGGCCGTCAGCCATGTGCCCGTTGGCCATCTGGTCAAGGCATCGAATGTGGTGGGAAACCTGGTAAGGTATATTGAAGAGGAACGGCAGGTCGCTTTTGACCGGGGAAGCATGGATTACGTCCGTCTTCTGATGCATTTGAGGTTCTCGGTAGACCGTATGTTGAATCAAGAAATCCATGTGGATAATCCATTTGCGGACCAGATCCGCTCCAAGTTCACGAATGAATATGGTCTGGCTACGCGCCTTGCAGGCATGATGGAGAAAGAACTCGGCAAGAAAGTACCTGAAGCGGAGGTTTGCTTTCTAGCGATGCATCTATATCGGCTTTTTACAGGGCGACTACAACAAAAGAATCAACCCAGGGAGGAATCTTAACATGTTTGATCGTTGGAAAAAGAAAAAAACAGCTACTGCTATTCAACTCACAGCACCTTTGTCAGGTACAGCTGTGCCTTTATCGCAAGTGCCGGATGAGGCATTTGCTGCTGGTCATATGGGCCAAGGCATTGCCATTGAGCCTTCCGAGGGCAAATTAATTGCGCCATTTGACGGGACGGTTGCGCATGTCATCAAGTCCAAACATGCCGTGATGCTGGAGGATCCGGCGACTGGTCTGCAATATTTATTCCACATCGGGATTAATACAGTCGGTTTGAAAGGCGAAGGTTTCACAAGCCATGTTCAAGCGGGTGATCAGGTGAAGTCGGGTCAGACGCTCATCGAATTCGACATGGCTGCAATCCAAGCCGCAGGTTATCCGACGATTACCCCGGTTATTGTGACCAATGCCGATGAGGTAGCTTCCAAGGTTGATGGTCAGACGGGTAATGTCGTGTCCGGCCAGGATCCTGTCTTGACCATAGAATTGAAATAATTCAATTCCATAGGCGATTGATTGAATTATTGGTTATTGACAAAACAGGAAGTCGTGAATTAAGATAACAGCATAAATGAATACGTTTTAAGGCGTGTTACCATAAACATGGGCATGAGCCAAGAAGAAACGGACTATATTTTTTATAGTCACCGTTCTTCTTGGCTTTTTTTGTTGGTATAGGATCAAGGTTCAGCGGGGCTGACGGAATTCTATATCACAAGAAAACTTACCTCTAAGACACGGTCGCTCTCTGAGAACCTTGATAGATAGAGGCTTGCTTATGGCCCCCTGGTACCCATGATAGCCGGATCCATACCACCTTAAAATGATGAATACAAGAACTCGCAAGGAGGAGGATTTTCTGAGATCTTTTTGTTCCCGAATGGAAGGGAAAAAATGGTTGTTCATTCGACGCATTATGTAAACGATTTCATTGCGAAGCTAAATTATTGAAGTTGAAAGGATGATTGACATGCTAGCTAAATTGCAAAAGCTGGGCAAGTCCCTTATGCTGCCGGTGGCCACCTTGCCTGCGGCAGGTATCTTGCAGGGGCTTGGAATGATCGACTATCAAAAGGATATACCTTTGGGTGCCCTAGGCGCTTTTCTAAATCAATATGTAACTCCGTTCATGACCTCTGGTGCCCTTGCGATTCTGGATAATCTGCCGTTTATCTTTGCGATCGGCGTTGCAATCGGGTTCGCCGGAGACGCCGTTGCAGCTCTATCTGCTCTTATTGGGTACATGGTGCTTACAAGAGTGCTGGAACAAGTACCGCTGCAAATGCCGTTTATACCGGATGACGTGAAGCTGAATATGGGAGTTCTTGGCGGTCTCTTTGTCGGTATGTGGTCCGCATACCTGTATAATAAATTCCACAAGATTAAAATGCCGGATTGGCTGGGCTTCTTTGCGGGTAAACGCTTCGTTCCGATTATCACAGCAGCCTCCACGATGGTGCTTGCGGTTCTGATCGGAATGATTTGGAGCCCAATCCAGGATGGCATTTCCGTCTTCGGCAACTGGGTTGTCGGCCTTGGAGGCATCGGATCGTTCATTTTCGGTACGGCCAACCGCTTGCTGATCCCTCTGGGTCTTCACCACGTATTAAACTCCATCGCATGGTTTCAGATCGGCGATTACACCAATACCGCAGGCGAAGTTGTTCACGGCGACCTGTGGCGTTTCTTTGCGGGAGACCCGACGGCTGGTATGTTCATGTCCGGTTTCTTCCCGATCATGATGTTTGCGATGCCGGCTGCGGCGCTGGCCTTTATGCATACCGCCAAGCCGTCCAAACGCAAGCTCGTCGGCTCCATCTTTATCGGTTCGGCAGTGGCATCGTTCCTGACGGGGATCACGGAACCGCTTGAATTCGCGTTCATGTTCATTGCTCCGGTATTGTATGTGGTGCATGCGATTTTAACAGGCCTTTCCGGATTGATCATGTACTTCCTCGATGTGCATTTGGGCTTCTCGTTCTCGGCAGGCCTGATCGACTACCTGGTGAATCTGAAGCTGTCTACCAATGCTTGGCTGCTCCTGCCGGTAGGCTTGGCTTTCGGTGTTGTTTACTATCTGCTGTTCAGAATCCTCATTGTCAAGCTGAACTTGAAAACGCCTGGACGCGAGGAGGATGACGACGTGGATACGATTTCTGAAGATGCTGATACAGCTGCCCCGTCCCCATCCAGCGCAGCATCCAATGAGTCCAAAGCAGCGAAGGTTCTCGCAAACATCGGCGGAGAAGATAACATTATCAGCGTCGATGCTTGTATCACTCGCCTTCGTCTGGTTGTTAAGGACGAGAAGGCTGTTAAGGATTCAGAGCTCAAAAAGTTAGGAGCATCTGGTGTCATGCGTCTGGGTCAAGGTGCGGTTCAGGTTGTATTCGGACCGCAGGCGGAATCCATTAAAGACGAGATCAAGGACATTATGAAAAAATAAAGGAACAACAAAAAGAAGCAGGCCGATAAAGGTCTGCTTCTTTTGCTGTTTTCACAATTTCGGGCAAAATACAGCTTGTTTATGACGCACGTTTATCGGTTCAAACTTCTGCGCTGTCCCCAATATCGCAGGTTGACGTCAACCTCAAGTTCAAGCGACGTTTCATCGTAGATTTCCTTTTTCTGTTCCACTAATTTCTTCCAGAGCTTCGGATCGGTTCGGTACAATTGGAGACATAGCTGGTAGGGATCCGCGTGGATCAATGCAGCTTTATGGAAGGTATTATGCATTTCTTTTCGCAGGGTATCTTCCGTTAAGCGCTTCATCTCCTTAATTCCCACCTTCTTATACATATTCTGCACCGTCCCGATGACGTTAAGCTTGATTCGATATGACGCATCCTTGGGTTTACGGATGACTTCAATGGATGATTGGGGCTTCTCCAGCCGTATGCTCCCGACGGCTTCGCCGTCCGCCTGAACAATGACGGCAGCATGGGTTTGAGGCGAAGCTAGCCAGCGTGTACCCAACAGATCGGATCGTTTGAGCCAACCCATCAATTCCTTGTTCTTGATCAGAAAACCGCCGTTCACTTCTAAAATCGGGTGCTGCTTCAGATTTTCCGACCAGTTCTGATTTGAAATATGGAGCGAGGGCAATACGACGGTAGCGGCTTTCTCCCGGTAGAGACGAATAAAGTTCACGAATTGAATCGGACGTATAAACGAGAATTGGACATAGCTTTCTCTGGGTTCATGAAGCAGCGAGTGCAGAGGTGAGAGCTGAAAGAACGGCGATACCGTAAAGAGGTCCTCCATATTGTCCTTGGTGCCATAGATCCATTTCGTATAACGGATTTCCTGCGAACGGTTGGTCAGATCGAACACTTGGGACAACTGCTTAGGTTTTAACACCGCTTCCGTAAGCACCAAAGCCGTGACATGGCCCCAAGAGACCCGCTGCTGATTCGATGTATACAAATCGATTAGGGCTTCAGCCAAAGTGGTGCCGGTTCCTCGGCCGACCCAAATCGGCGCTTTCTCAGTTGGCTTGCTGCTTTCTTGTTTGGCAATCGTTGCGAAGTCCAGCATCTGCACATAGATGATATACTTGTCGTTCTTATAATCGACGCCCAAAGCCGTGATGTAGTTGATATCCTGCACTTCTTTGTTGTCCCAGCAGCCTGAGATCAGCAAAGATCCTATACATGCGAGTATCCATACACGCTTCATAGGGCTCCACCCTTTTTTCGTTTACCCGGAAATCGCATGAGATTGCCAGTGATTTTGGATAAGGAAAAAGGCGAGAAGGGGGCAAGATAGGGCTGTCCAAATGGATTATGATGGGCTGCATACTGAACGATCAAGAATACCGATATGAAAAAACCGAATAACCCGAATACCGAGGAAAGAGCAAGGACTAAAAACCGGAAAATCGTCTGGGTAACAACAAAATCCTGATTGGAGTGGGTTGACCCCGCAACAAAAGCCAGTGCGCCGATCACCGTCATCGTTGGGGAGAAAAAACCACCCCGAATCGCGGCGTCACCGATGATGATACCGGAAACGACCGTAATGGTTGACGCGATTGGAGAAGGCATCTGCATACCGGCTTCCCGCAGTAGGGTAAGTAGAAACAGGATGATCAGCATTTCAAACCCGGTCGGAATAGGAAGCCCAAGCCGCGTGTTCGCGACCGTGGCCAGCAGCGGGAAAGGGATTTGATCCTGATGAAAGGACAGCAAGGTAATATAAAATCCCGGAAGGAAAACGGAAATCAGGAAGCCAACCAGTCTGAGAATTCTCCATGGGATAACGAAATAAAACGGCATCTGCGGATCCTCTGCGGCAAACAGGAGCTGCATAAAATTGGCAGGTGCAATCAATACTACGGGACTTCCCTGCATAATAATGACCAATCGACCGCGAGTTAAAGAGTCATAAGCAAGATCGGTCCTTCCCGTATAATCGAACATGGGAAGCACCGTAAATCGATACGGCGTTAGATGCTCAGCGAGCTCGCCCATGCCTACGGGTGAGTCGCCGGAGAAATCATTTAGCTTATCCACGATGGCAGTGACGGTCTCTGGGATCACCTTGTCTTTTAAGTACATGATGCCGACAGTAGTTTTGCTCTTGTCACCCAGCTTAAAGGAGGAATAGACGAGTCCGGGTGATTTCAGCCGTTTGCGAATGAGCGATACATTGATATCCAATTCCTCGACGAACCCGTCACGAGGACCTTTGATCGAGGTCTCTGCGGAACTTTCCTCCGGGGTACGCCCAATGCTTTTGGATGCGCTATAAGAATACAGCTTATTGTCCTTAGGAAAATACAACGCAACATAACCTGAATATACAATATCATCAACCGATTCCACATTAGCCTCGGATGTGTCAAGGGTAAGATAATATTCCAGATGGTCGGGATCAAACGGATGCTTCTGAGAAATGGATATATTCCATTCCTTGCTAATAACAGGCAAAAAGATTTTGGACATCAATTGAGAATCGCACATCATCGGGTTGTAAACCATAATGGCCCATGGCAGCATATCACCTTCTGCACCAGGATAAGACGTAATATAGATGTCATCGGAATCGGCATAACGATCTCGGAGCTGCTGTTCCGTCATATTCATTGCGGGGATTCTCCTTTCGACGATTGTGAGTTCTGTTGTTGGGATGGTTTATGGATCAAGAAGAACAACAGGAGGCTTAAGATGGTAATATAAACGGCGGATATGGGCAAAAAATAGTCTGCCATTGCATAATACATTTTGGGATTGCTGATCGGTGAAGCGCACAGAATAATAAGCAGCGTTGACACGGCTAATATGCCTACGCTTTGCTTGGACTTGGGAAGAAGGGTTTCACTGAGCAAAAAAATCGAGATGGATATGGAGATATAAGCTCCGCTGAGCCATTGGAAAATCGACAAAAAGTCGACATGCTCTACGAATTTGCCCAGCTTTACGAGACGCCACTGTTCATAAGCCGGGTATCGCTGAAGACCCATTTCTTCAGGTCCAAATTCGGCAATGCCGCCAACGGTGGGTCCGAACGTCAGGAAGATCAGAACCAGATGGATGAGCAGGATTGTAAGAAAACCGGGCTTTTTCTGAAGGTGGGGGCGTAAGAATAAAATCAATATAAATTGGGACAGTCCTCCGAACATGACGGGGATTCCGCTTAGAACCGGCTGGAAGCCATCTTCAAGGACGGGCAGCAAATAATTGTAGTTCTTTACTTTCAGATTGGCCAAGGATACGAATATCCCCAGCAAAACGACAAAAGGAAGCAATATTCCGGCAGAAACGCCAATGGTCTTTATGCCGTGATTTGCGCTGACAAGACATAACACTAAGAGTACCAATGCGGTGGCAATGATAGGGGTTTGGATCATATAGGTCGATTTTGTCCAATCGATGACCTCTTTTAAGGTATAAAAGGCAAAAGTAAAAAAATATAAAGCGGACAAACTCATCACCAATATTCGAGCCCCTTTGCCGCTGCTTTCGTCAAGTGCCTGCGTGATGGAACGATTGCCGATTTTTTGGATGATCCCGTAAATAAGCAGAACCCAGGGCAGGAATAATACGGCCGACACGATAATGGTGATCCAGGCATCCCGTCCGGATTTCTCCAGAAGCACAGGTATGATCATGACATGATTGGTCAAGCCGGCCGTAAGCATCATAATCATAAACGCCTGATTCGTTGGAATACCGCGAGTTCCTGACATGTGTGATCCCCCAATACAGCTTTCTTCCGTTTAGAGTTCTCGGGGAACACCCAAAATATGCGAGAGAACCCAGCCATAGACTGGACATGGGCATAATTCCATGGCTTCTCTTTTGCCAAAAGGCATTTTTAGGTTGAGATACGCGGTACATAAATCACGGAGGTTCCCTTCATAATAAGGAAAGTTTTGAACGAACCCATAACAATAATCTGGAGGACAGAACCGTGAACAAAGGGGCGAAGGCGGAGTCAGGGAACTTGAGATGGTGGCAGCTATCGCTGCTGGGGGTTGCATCAACGATCGGCACAGGATATTTTCTCGGATCCGCTTTAGGTATTCGGCTTGGAGGACCGGCTTTTCTTCTTTCTATTATATTGGCGGCGACAGCCACCTTCTTTGTGTTTGATGTGCTGTCACGGATGACGGCCGAGGACCCGCAGAAGGGCTCGTTCCGAACCTATGCCAAAAAAGCCTATGGCCGATGGGCAGGCTTCTCTACGGGGTGGATGTACTGGTGCTCCGAAGTGTTGATCATGGGGAGCCAGATGACGGCGCTGGCGATTTTCTCTCGCTTCTGGTTCCCTGGCGTTCCAATGTGGATATTTGCGTCAGGTTATGCCGTATTGGGACTGTTTGTCATCTGGATCGGCAACAAAGGCTTCGACCGGCTGGAGAATGTATTGGCTATCATTAAGGTCGCCGCAATTGTCATGTTTCTCATCATTGCTGCTGCCGCCTTGATGGGGTGGTTAAAAGGAGGGTCGAAGTTGCACGTTTCGGGCAGCATAAACGCATTTTTCCCGGCAGGTGGCATGGGCATGTGGTCGTCCCTGATTTTTGCGTTCTATGCCTTCGGCGGAATTGAAGTCATGGGGGTCATGGCGATTCGCTTGAAGAATCCGAAGGAAGCGCCCAAAGCGGGTAGAGTGATGATTCTGCTGCTATCCATCGTATACGTTCTTTCTATTGGCATGGCCGTGATCATGGTGGCCTGGAATCAATTCTCCACGACGAAAAGCCCCTTTGTTGTGGCACTAAGCTCCTACGACCTTCCTTTTATCCCGCATATATTTAATGCTGTATTGATTATAGCCGGTTTCTCGACCATGGTTGCCTCGCTGTATGCAGTGACCACGATGCTGGTTACGTTATCCGAAGATAAGGACGCTCCCAAGCTGTTTTCTAGGAAAAAGTTTAAGCGGGATACGCCCATATATGCACTTTCCCTTACAGCTATCGGATTGATTGTATCTATTGTGTTGTCTCTGCTCATGCCAGGCAAGATTTATGAGTATTTGACCACGGGTGCAGGACTTATGCTGCTGTATAACTGGTTCTTCATCCTCATATCGGCAGGCCGACTCATAGAGCTTACGGTGTGGGGCAAGATCAAAAGATACATCGGGATGCTGTTGATTGCGGCTGCCGTCAGTGGAACCGCACTCCACCCTATGAGCCGCCCGGGGCTCTGGATCAGTATTGGGTTTATCGTGGTAATCGGTCTGGTTGTCCTATGCATGCGCTCCGTGTGGAAGAAATCCGGTCAAGGCCACGCCAGGGAGGCGGACAAACCCAAGTTTCGTCCGAAGCCGGCCCGTTAGAATATGAGCGGATATAGCAGCGCAAGAGCCCGAATTCCAAAATAAACGCCAAAGACGATTAACGAGATGCCGGAAATTATGGAGATCAGGGAGAGCGCTCTATTGCTCAAATATCGGCGGAATACACTGCCGAGCGCAGCCATGAATAAATCCCATAGTACAACCCCGGCGATGACGGCCACGCTGTAGAGAAACAGATTGGCGGAGCCGTCGTCCGTTGCGGTTTTAACGAGAATAGAGCCGTAGATTCCGAGCCAGAACAGGATTGTCATCGGATTGGATACGGACAAGAGAAACCCGGAGAGCATGCTTTTCCATAACGAATCTTCATTGTTTTCTTGACTGATCGTCACTTTATTGGCATTCAGGATGCTTTCAAGCCCCGAATAGATAAGAACAAAGGCACCGAACAGCCACAGAAAGGTCTGCATGAACGGCGTATTCAGTAAGTGAACAACGCCCAGGTAGACCAGGATCATATAAAGGATATCTGCCAGGACCGCACCGATTCCGAACAACCATGCATGCCAAAACCCTTTCTTAATCCCCTTATCGAGCTGTGCTGCATTGACCGGGCCTACGGGGGCTGATAGAGAAAGTCCCAGAATCATGTAGCTAATAAAAATACTCATTGACTTCCACCTCTCGTCATGAACATGGATAAGAAAGCTTGTACCTTCATGCTCGTACATTCTATTCAGCACTCAAACAAACTAAAACTTATGATTGGAAATTTTTTCTGTCTGAAACAGACCAACAAACCGCGCAGCTCACCTGCGTGGTTTTATTTGAATTCGTTTATTTGGTAGGATATAGGTTAGTGTCAGACAGCAGGTATCTCAGCATTTAATATGACGAAGAAGGGGTCGATCAAGATGAGTTTTCCATTTCGGATTACGGTATTGTCAGACACCCATATGCCAAGAAAAGCGAAAGAGCTGCCAGCCGCACTGCTTGAAGATGTGAGGCATTCGGATCTTATTCTTCATGCTGGTGACTGGTCTAATTGGGAGCTCTATGAACAGCTTAGTCAATATGCTCCGGTGGAAGGAGTAGCCGGAAATGTTGAAGACGAGCGGATCATAGAACGGTTAGGCTACAAGAAGCTGGTCGAAATCGAAGGCAAACGCATCGGTATTGTGCATGGGCACGGACAGGGAGGAACAACCCCCTCCCGGGCAAGAAAAGCTTTTGCGGACACGGAGGTGGATTGCATCTTGTTTGGCCACTCCCATATACCGTTTAAAGAACATGTGCAAGGGGTGCTGTTGTTCAATCCCGGTTCCGCCACGGACAAAAGACGGCAGCCCCGGTATTCCTATGGAAGGATACACATCGTGAACGGAATGCTGGAGGCGCATCATATTTTTTACGATCAGAAGTGAATGTGATGATAGCAGTTGGTAAAAACAGTAAGGGGTTGCCTGCTTTTGAAATTTCCCGTATGGGGTTAATTAATAGAAGTCCCCGATATGGTAAATCATGTGGATGAGAGGATTGTTATGTTAACGGAAGAAAAGCATGAGCATGTGATTCAGGTAGGTCTGTCCGGATGGGGAGATCATAACAAGTTGTATGATGAAGGGGCGAGGGCCGCCGACAGGCTGGAAATGTACAGCCGACATTTTCCCATCGTGGAGATGGACAATTCATTCTATGCCATACCGTCACCGGAACAAATGAATAAGTGGGCAGCTGCTGTTCCGGAACATTTCGGTTTTATTGTAAAGGCTTATCAAGGCATGACAGGCCATGCGCGCGGCCAGGGCAAGGACAGATACCCAAGCGTCAAAGCGATGTTTGATCATTTGCTCACGTCCGTTGAGGAATTGCGGGCTGCGGACAAATTAAGGACCGTTCTGTTTCAATACCCGCCCTGGTTCGGGTGCGAACGCAAACATGTGGACATTCTGAAGCGTACGCGGGAGTGGATGAAGGATGTACCCGTAGCTCTGGAATTTCGGCATCAGAGCTGGTATGCGCCAGAGTTTCGGGAGAAGACTCTTGAGTTTATGCGAAATGAGGGCTGGATTCACAGCATCGCCGACGAGCCGCAAGCGGGCATTGGATCCGTCCCGGTCGTGCTTGAGACTTCGGGTACAGAGGCTGTGATGATCCGGATGCATGGCCGTAACGCCGAAGGGTGGCACTCCAGCGGTCAGCCCAACTGGCGCGAGGTGCGGTATTTATACCGTTACAGTTTAGAGGAATTGGAGCAGTGGAAGGTATGGATAGAGCAATTGCTTGAGAAGTCGAAGCAATGCTGGATTATATTCAATAACAATTCGGGAGGAGATGCTTCCGACAATGCCAAACAGCTTCTTCAGCTGCTGGGGATGGATACCGGACCTGAACCGCTGCGGCAGATGGACTGGCTGGAAGTGGATGTTTTTTCAGATAAATGACTTTAATTGGAAACCTATACAGAGAATTGGTGGCTTCACGGACAAATCGTCAAAAAATTGACGCAAATTCATCTGTTTCTGAGATCATTATTATATATAAAGGGTATTTTCGGTATTGAGGCCAAGTGTATTATAATGTAATCGTAAGAAAACGTTTATTTAATGTAAAATGTAGTATGCAGAATGTAAAATTAGAAATTCCGTCCTTGAGCAATCAAAATAATCTGACGGAGGGAGTCAGCGATGAAGACCCTTGACAGAATGACAGAGGGACCTTGGCAGAAATATCATGGTCCGAACTTGGGGTACATTCAAGATCAGTATGAGAAGTTTTTGCAAGACCCGCAATCTGTGGAGCCAGGATACCGTGAGCTGTTCGCCAGCTGGGGACCGCCTCCATCTTTGGAAAACAATGAAAAGAAAGCGGATTCGCAGGGACAAGGTGTTAGCTATGACCCGCAATTACTGAAAAAAGGGGTAGCTGCCGGCAAACTGGTATGGAACATTAGAACCTATGGTCATCTGGCCGCCGACATTGATCCAATTGGAATTGGAAACGAAGCTGACACACGTCTGCTTCAACCAGAAAGCTACCAACTCAGCCAAGCGGATTTGGCAGCCCTGCCTGCAGAGATCGTCTGGGAGGAGGCTCCTAGCGATATCAAGAATGGCTTAGAGGCAATCCAGCGGCTGTTACAATTATATACAGGCTCCATTGCCTATGAATTTAGCCATGTTCACGATGAAGAAGAACGCAAATGGCTCAACGAGCAGGCCGAAGCGGGACGTTATTTGTCCGCCATGAGCGTAGAAGAGCGCAGGGGGCTTTTGAAGAAGCTGCTTGAGGCCGAGCAATTCGAGGAGTTCTTGCACCGCACATTCGTAGGTGCGAAGCGCTTCTCGGTTGAGGGCAACGAAGCACTCGTACCGCTGCTTGACGAGATCGTTCGCCAAATGGCCGAGGTGGATGTCAACTCCATCCTCGTAGGGATGGCGCACCGCGGTCGCTTGAACGTACTGGCTCATGTACTGGGCAAGGATTACAGTAAGATTTTCTCGGAGTTCATGCACTCTCCGAATAAACATCTCGTTCCATCCGAAGGCTCCATGGGCATTAACTACGGCTGGACAGGTGACGTGAAGTATCATTTGGGTGCGGACCGTTATATGAAGAAGGATGAAGCACGGCAGGTTCGGATTACCCTTGCGAACAACCCGAGTCACCTGGAATATGTCAATCCGGTGGTAGAGGGCTTTGCTCGTGCTGCTCAGGAGGATCGCAGTGAAGCGGGATATCCGAAGCAGGATGTAAACAAAGCGCTGAGTATTCAGATTCATGGTGATTCCGCGTTCCCTGGCGAAGGGATCGTGCCGGAAACCTTGAACTTTAATAAACTGCCAGCGTTCCGTACGGGTGGATCGATTCACATTATCGTGAACAACCGTATCGGATTTACGACAGAAGGCAAGGATTCCAGATCGACTCATTATGCGAGTGATTTGGCGAAAGGATATGAGATTCCGATTATCCACGTGAATGCCGATGATCCGGAGGCGTGTATCGCGGTTGCTCGTCTTGCGAGCGATTATCGCAACAAGTTCAAGAAGAGCATTCTGATTGACCTTGTCGGCTACCGGAAGTATGGCCATAACGAAACCGATGATCCGGAAACCACCCAGCCGCTTATTTATCAGAAGGTGAAGAACCATCCAACTGTCAGCACGATTTATATGAAGAAACTGGTGGATGGAAACATTCTGACCCAAGAACAAGTGGACGGTTTGAAGAATAACGTTCTGGAGGTCTTGAAGAATTCTTACGAGAGCGTGAAGTCGAAGGATCCTGTTGATCAGATCCTGCTTGGTCTGAACGCGACCGACGGTAAATCCAAGACGGAAGTAGCTACGAATGTATCTGCACAAGTGCTGCGCGGGATTAATCGCGAGCTCCTGCAGTGGCCGGAAGGCTTTACGGTATATCCGAAGCTTCAACGTATTCTTGAGCGGCGCAGCAATTCGCTCGACGAAGGCGAGAAGGTGGACTGGGGCCATGCCGAAACGCTGGCTTTCGCTACGATTCTTGCGGACGGCAAGCCAATCCGGATTACGGGACAGGATGCCGAGCGTGCAACATTTGCCCATCGTAACCTCGTGCTTCACGATGCGGTTAATGGAGAGACCTTCTGCCCGCTGCACCGGTTGCCGCAAGCTAAGGCTTCATTCGCGATCCATAACAGCCCGTTGACTGAAGCAGCCGTTGTTGGATTTGAATATGGCTACAATGTGTACTCTCCGGAGACTTTGGTTATCTGGGAAGCACAGTATGGCGATTTCGTTAACTGTGCCCAGGTTATCATTGACCAGTTCATCACAGCCGGCCGCTCGAAGTGGAGACAGAAGTCCAGCTTGGTCATGCTGCTACCTCACGGGTATGAAGGGAATGGTCCTGAGCACTCCAGTGCAAGACTGGAACGCTTCCTCCAGCTGAGTGGTGAAGATAACTGGACGGTTGCGAATCTGACTTCAGCTGCCCAGTATTTCCATCTGCTGCGCAAACAGGCTTCCTTGACCGAAACGGAAGATGCCAGACCGCTGGTGATCATGGCTCCGAAGAGCTTGATTCGTAATCCACGCGTGGCATCGCCTGTGAATGCGTTCAGTGAGGGCGGTTTCCAGAAAGTGATGGAGCAGCCGGGTCTTGGCCAATTACCGAAGAAGGTGGAACGCCTTGTTCTTTGCTCGGGGAAAGTTGCAATCGATTTGGAGGACGCACTAGATAAGCAGAAGGATCAGGATCAGTCCTGGCTTCATATTCTTCGTGTGGAACAGCTGTATCCATTCCCGAAAGAAGAAATTTCCCGTGTGATGCAGAAGTATCCGAACCTGAAAGAAATTCTGTGGGTTCAGGAAGAACCTCAGAACATGGGCAGCTGGAGCTTCATGGAACCAAGAATTCGTGAAATTGCACCTAAAGGCACAGAGGTCCGTTACAGCGGGCGTCCTGAGCGTTCGAGCCCTGCTAGCGGCTATCAGGATGTTCATGCTTATGAGCAACAGACCATCATTTCTTTTGCCCTTAATCGTAAAACTATAAATCAACAGATCTCATTGGGGAGGTAGCGGCTGTGAGCGAAATTACTGTACCAGCTATGGGCGAATCCATCACCGAAGGAACGATATTCAAATGGCATGTTAAAGAAGGGGATAGCGTTAACATCGGTGATGTGCTGCTCGAGTTAGAAACGGATAAGGTTAATCTTGAAATTAGCGCAGAGTCTGAAGGCGTTGTGGAAAAAATCCTTCGTCAAGAAGGGGAGAATGTAACGATCGGTGAAGTGCTCGGTCAAATTTCTCCACAGGAAGGCGTTGCAAGCGCACCGGCACCGAAGGCTGCTGAAGCTCCTGCATCCGCGCAAACGGAGACTGCTCCGGCACCCGCGGCAGAAGCACCGAAGCCGCAAGCTCCTGTACCGGCTCAGAACGAGGAAGGAGCGGGTCTGACTGCATCGCCATCCGCACGCAAACTGGCTCGTGAACGCGGGATTGATCTGGACCAGGTACAGGGCCGCGACCCGATCGGTCGGATTTACCATGATGATGTGAAGAATCATAATGAAGCCAAGCCTGCAGCACCAAGCAAGTCTGCTGCTGCCACAGCTGCTCCGGCAGCACAGGCTCCGGCTGCTGAGTATGGAAAGCCAGTAGAACGCACTCGTATGTCTCGTCGTCGTCAAACGATTGCGAATCGTTTGGTCGAAGCGCAGCATACGGCTGCCATGCTGACTACCTTCAATGAAGTAGATATGACAGCGATCCTGGATGTACGTAAGCGTCGTAAACAAGCTTTCCAAGAGAAGCATGACGTAGGCCTCGGCTTCATGTCCTTCTTCACCAAAGCGGTTGTGGGTGCGTTGAAGAGATTCCCGCATCTGAATGCCGAGATCGATGGCGACGACATCGTCGTAAAGAAATTCTATGATATCGGTATTGCGGTATCCGCGAAAGAAGGACTTGTCGTTCCGGTCGTTCGCGATGCTGATCGTCTTGGCTTTGCCGAGATTGAGAAGGAAATCGGCAATCTTGCTGCAAAAGCTCGTAATAATGCCCTGTCCTTGTCTGAGCTGCAAGGCGGTACATTTACGATCACGAATGGCGGCGTCTTCGGCTCGCTGTTGTCTACGCCGATCCTGAATACGCCGCAGGTGGGTATCCTCGGCATGCACAAAATCCAGCTTCGTCCGGTAGCCATTGATGCAGAGCGTATGGAGAATCGTCCTATGATGTACATCGCACTGTCTTATGATCATCGGATCGTTGATGGTTCCGAAGCGGTTCGCTTCCTGGTTACGGTTAAAGAGCTCCTTGAAGATCCAGAGTCGCTGCTATTGGAAGGTTAGTCATCCCAGCTTTGCGACATATTCATAATAAGAAGGCCGCATGGACATTGCCATGCGGCCTTCTTATATAAGCGATTATGATTTTGATTTATGGTTATCGTTTGGATCGGGGAGATCCCGAGGGTTCCAATTCTCAGCCTGAGGCTCCACATCCTGATGTTTCTTCACCTTGTCCCTTTGTTCCTGAGAGTCATTCTCCCAGGCATCAGACGTCAAGTCATTTGATTTTCATTGGGGTTGAAGTTAACATGGTAACTGAAAGTACATTACATAAAACATGAAAATTATAGATAAATGAGAGGAGAGAGGCATTATGGCGAATCCATCACAACGTACGCTGCTGTTTACAGGTGCGTATGCGGAAAACAATCAAAGCGGAGTATGCGTATATGAATTTAACGGGGATAGCGGCGAACTGGAGCTGCTTGATGAGGTATCCGGCATTAAGAATCCGACCTTTCTGAACGTAGACCCGGAAGCCAGACGTTTATATGCCATTGGCGAAATTACAGAGGAAGGCGGAAAGACTGGCGAGGTCATCAGCTTTGAGATTGACCCTATTGCCGGCAAGCTGACCGAACGGAACCGTATTCGCAGTGTGAGCAGCTCGACTTGCCATATCCAGCGAGATGAAGCGAGCAAGCATCTGATTGTTTCGAGTTATCATGGAGGTTTGGTAGGCCTTCATGCAATCGGTACGGATGGACAAGCCGGTGAACTTCTGGATGAGAAGAAACACGCGGATCTCGTTTCTGTACGGGAAGATCAGCAATCCAGAGCGCATTCGGCGTTTTACAGTCCAGATGGTAGATTCGTGTTCGTACAGGACTTGGGACTGGATAAAATTCTCGCTTACACGGTAAATGAGAATACCCAAGAATTGAGCTTTCATGGCGAAACCCAGCTGGAAGCAGGCGTAGGCCCCCGTCATTTAGCGTTCCACCCAAGCGGTGCTTACGCTTATGTCATCAACGAGTTGAATTCCAGCGTCACGGTGCTTCGTTACATCCCGAACGAGGGGCGTTTAGAAATATTGGAAACGATATCGACACTGCCTGCGGATTTTGACGGGGAGAGTTACTGCGCCGAGATTGCCGTGTCTGCGGATGGCAAAACGGTATACGGGTCTAACCGCGGACATGACAGCATTGTTGTATTCTCCGTGCATGAAGATACCGGTCGCTTAAGCCCGGTTCAATATATTTCGACAGAAGGTGGTCACCCGCGTCATTTTACGCTGATGCCTGGAGGCAAGTTCCTGGTTGTCGCCAATAGAGACGGGAATAACCTCGTACTATTTAATGTGAATCCGGAAGACGGTAAGCTTGCCTTTACAGGATATACGGTCTCGCAATCCAAACCTGTATGTGTAAAACCGGCGGTGTTCCAGCTTTAGACAGCCAAGATTCAGATACCGACTCGTTGGGTTATCTATAATCAGGAAAACTTAAACGAGGAGGTTGTGGCAATGTCAACAAAACAACGTTTGGATGGTAAAGTAGCCATCGTTACCGGTGCTGGTTCCGGAATCGGCCAGGCCGCAGCCCTTCTTTTGGCGGAGCAAGGTGCTAAACTGCTGTTGATCGATATTGATCGTGAACGCGTAGAGAAGGTGAAGCAAACGATTGAACTAGGCGGGGGCGAAGCGCTGACCGGCAACTGTGATATTTCCAAGGCCGAATCGCTAAAGGATTGCTTCAGCCAAGCTGCCGAGAAGTGGGGAAAGATGGATATCGTGTTTGCCAACGCCGGCATCAATGGGACCAAGGCTCCAATCGAGATGATGGAGCTTGATGAATGGGATGCTACGATCAATACCAATTTAAGAGGAACGTTCGCCACGGTAAAATACGCGATTCCTTATTTGAAAGAGCATGGTGGCAGCATCATCATTACCAGCTCCATTAACGGTAACCGGGTGTTTACCGGTTTTGGGTTTTCAGCATACAGCACCACGAAGGCCGGACAGGTTGCTTTCATGAAGATGGCGGCTCTGGAGCTCGCACGTTATAAAATCCGGGTGAACGCCATCTGCCCCGGCGCGATAGCAACTAACATCGATGAGAGCACGATCGCGAAGCCAGAGCTCGACGAGGTGACGATCCCGATTGAATATCCGGAAGGTGACCAGCCATTGGCGGATGGACCGGGGCAACCTGCACAGGTTGCTCAGCTTGTAGCATTTCTTGCATCCGATGACGCTTCCCATATTACCGGTACGGAAATCTACATCGACGGAGCGGAATCCCTCATTCATTGATCTTCCACAAAGACCGATTTGACAAAACCGGGCATTTTCCTCATAATGAATGAACGTATTGTCAAATTGAATAGTGGTGATGAAGATGGGGATGGGGATTGTCGTTGTGGAAATATGCGACAGCAACTTGATGAGTGCTTTGGAGCTTGAGCATCTTGAGGAATTGTATCCCGAAATCGCTGTCCTGCGGGCGGATTGCATGAATCTTTGCGGTCTGTGCAAGCTGCGGCCATATGCACTGGTGAATGGTAAACGTGTATTCGCGGCAACGACGGAAGAATGCGTCGAGAAGATCAAAGCTGCTATCGAAGCTGAATTGGCTGTTTTCCATGATATTTAATACGTCTGAATGCAGACGAGATCGTATAGTAAAAGGGCAAGGTGCGAGTGAATCGCACCTTGCCCTTTCGTTTGGTATAACTATTTATGGCTGGGTTTCGCTCAGGAAGCATTGTGGCTTGCAGCAACAATCTCTTCACACTCTGCAGAGCAGCAGCCATGATGAAGCTCCTCGCACTCTTCGCAGCATACATGCTGCAGGTGGCAAGCGTCATTATCGCAGTTGATATACCGGTCTTCCGGCTTTCCGCAATGGTGGCATTTACCAACGATGATATCTTCGTCCGTTTGATTGATCGGTACAGCAATACGCTCATCAAATACATAACATTTCCCGTCGAACAGACGGCCTTGTACTTCAGGGTCTTTACCGTAGGTGACAATGCCGCCCTCAAGCTGGGCAACGTCCTTGAAGCCTTCCTTCAGCATGAAGCCGGTCAGCTTCTCGCAGCGGATGCCCCCTGTGCAGTATGTCAGGATGGTTTTATCCTTGTGCTCGCTCAGGTTCTCGCGAATCCAATCCGGAAACTCACGGAAGGATTGAACCTCTGGACGTATCGCATTGCGGAAGTGGCCAATATCGTATTCGTAGTCATTCCGTCCGTCGATGACGATCACATCATCACGCTGCAAGTATTCATAGAATTCTTGAGGCGACAATCGGGTTCCGCTGATCTCGTTAGGGTCGAGCTCATCCTCCACCCGGAAGGTAACGAGTTCTTCGCGGTGACGGACAAACATCTTCTTGAATGCATGCCCTTCGGAAGGGTCAATCTTAAACACCATGTCCGCAAATAGCGGGTTGGCGTGCATATCCTGCATATATTGCTCAGTCTGTTCAATCGTACCGGATACCGTACCATTGATGCCTTCGGAGGCAACCAGGATACGTCCTTTGAGTCCAAGATCTTTGCAGTATTGCAGATGCTCGTCTTTAAACGCTTCAGGGTCCGGGATTTGAACAAATTTATAATAGAGAAGGATCTGATAGTTCTGTTGCTCTGACATGATTTAATCACCTGTTCTTTTATATATTCAGCCATACGTGTACCTATAGAATTGTAGTGAATTCATTCCACATAGTCAACTTAAATGTATAGAAAGTTTGCCATGATATGTGAATTTAAGGGGTTTCACGATTGCATGAAAGCGGTTATGATGAAGGGGTGAGCTTGAGAACACTTTCAATTATTGGAGGCGTTGAACAGCATGGTACATATCGAGCAAAATGCACTCGTATTGTTTCAAGGCGACAGTATTACCGATTGCGGGCGAAATTACGAGGAGTCGGACAGTTTGGGGCATGGATATGCGCTGATGGCTGCTGCCCGGCTTGGTATGGAGCTGCCTTTGAAAAGGCTGCGTTTTGTAAACCGCGGAATCAGCGGTAACCGGGTCGTCGATCTGCGGGGGCGCTGGGAGGAAGATTGCATTGACCTGGATCCGACATGGGTATCCATTCTGGTCGGTATTAATGAGACCGGCAGGAAGTATAACCGCGGGGAAGCAACGTCCGTGGAAGCCTACTATGAAGGGTATCGTGAGCTGCTTATCCAAACCCGCGAGTTAACCGGCGCGAATTTTATTCTCATGGAACCGTTCTTGCTGCCTGTTACGGAAGCGAAGAAGGAATGGCGGGAGGATCTGGATCCCAAAATTCAGGCCGTTCGCGAATTATCGCGAGAATTTGAGACGCTGTACGTTCCGCTCGACGGCATTTTTGCTGCAGCGAGCTCCAAGATAGAGATGAGTTATTGGGCATCTGACGGTGTTCATCCTTCCCCCGCAGGTCATGCGCTCATGGCAGAAGCGTGGCTAGCGACGATGCAGGGCCGGTCCATTTTGTAGACGCTCCGGATTTTTTCTACTATATAAATAATATTTCGTTTAGTTGACATCCCCGGAAGCTTGTAACGTCCGGGGATGTTCTTTATGTAAACCATTACATGCTTTATAAAATCTTGATTGACGAAAACAATTGGGTACATATAAAATGTTCATAATAGACCGTTGTTCAATAGGAACGACTTATTTTTTGACTTTAATGCTTTCGTCTATGAAAGCGGGGAAGCGTTGTCGCTTTATGCAGAAAATTATTGAAGCGGTTAACAAATGAGAGGGGAATCATGATGAAGAGAAAAATGTGGTTATCACTTACACTCTCCGCACTGCTGGTTACAGCGGTAGGATGCGGGGACAAGCCGGAAGGCGGCGGTACGACTCAAACGGGAAGCGGCGGAGAAGCGGAGAAGAAATCCTATAGCATCGCTATTTCGCAGATCGTAGAGCATCCATCCTTGGATGCAACGCGGGAAGGCATTCTGGCGGCTTTGAAGGAAGCCGGAATTTCCGAGGAAGACAACACGCTTAAAATCGATTACAACAATGCGCAAGGCGATCAAGCGAACAACCTGTCGATCGGCCAGAAGCTGAAGGATACGAAGTCGGATCTGGTGGTCGCTATCGCAACCCCGTCCGCGCAGGCAGTGGCTGAGAACGTGAAGGAAAAGCCGGTACTGTTCGCAGCGGTGACGGATCCGGTTGACGCGAAGCTGGTGAGCGACTTGCAGAAGCCGGGTGGCAACGTCACCGGGGCATCGGATACCAACCCGGAGGCAGCTAAACAGCTGATGGATTTCATCAGCACCAACTTCCCTGACGTGAAGAAGATCGGTCTTGTTATTAATGAAGGGGAAGCTAATGCAGTGGTTATGGCAAAGACGGCTGAAGAGGCGCTTGCCGAGCATGGCATCGAGCTGGTGAAGGCGGCTGTCACAAACACTTCTGAAGTGAAGCAGGCGGCAGAGTCGTTAGTCGGCAAGGTCGATGCATACTATATTACATTGGATAATGTTGTGGTCAGCGGTGTGGACGCCATCATCCAAACGGCACAAAAGAATAAAATTCCGTTCTTCTCCAGCGACCGCGATACGGTGGAGAAGGGGGCTTTTGCAACCGTCGGATTTAAGTACTACGACCACGGCTATCAAGTTGGACAAATGGCTGTAGAGATTCTGAAGAACGGCAAGAATCCGGCGGACATGGAAGTGACGAAGCCGGATAAGCTGGATCTGATCCTGAACACGAAGGTTGCGGCTGACTATGGTATTGAAGTGACCGACGCCATGAAACAGGAAGTCAAAGACCCGGACAACAACATCATCGAGTAACTGTAAGGCGCGGAGATAACAGCCCGCGCCTTACTTCTTAATCCTTAAGGAGGTCAATGACATGCTGGATTTCGTGATGAGGCTGGATGGTCCGATTGAATTGGGGCTGCTGTATGCGCTGATGGCACTCGGCGTATATATTACGTTCCGAATTTTGGATTTTCCGGACTTAACAGTGGATGGAAGTTTTACGACAGGCGCAGCGATTGCAGCGATTCTGATTACCAACGGTGTGAATCCATGGCTTGCCACGCTGGCCGCATTTGCCGGAGGCATGATAGCCGGTATCTGTACAGGCCTGCTGCATACCAAGGGCAAGATTAACGGTTTGCTTTCAGGCATTATTATGATGATTGCCCTGTATTCGATCAATATGAGGATTATGGGCAAGCCTAATATTTCGTTGAGCCAGGAAGCGAATATCTTCGGATCGATCGATCCGATTTATATTATGTTAGTGATTGTGATCATCGGGAAGCTGCTGCTCGATGCATTCTTCCGTACGGATCTTGGTCTTGCACTGCGTGCGACAGGGGACAACAAGCGGATGATCCGCAGCTTTGGTGCGAATACGGACACCACAACCATTCTGGGGCTCAGCATTTCAAACGGTCTAGTCGCCTTATCTGGCGCAGTTGTTGCCCAGCAATCCAGTTTTGCCGACATTAGCTCCGGTATCGGGATGATTGTTATTGGTTTAGCATCCGTAATTATTGGCGAAGCCGTGCTTGGGACCGGTTCGGTATTCAGGACAACGCTGGCTGTAGTCTGCGGTTCGATTATCTATCGGATTGTTGTTGCCGCTGCGTATGAGATTGAATGGCTCGAAGCTTCGGATTTAAAATTGATCACCGCAATCATCGTTATTATCGCTCTGGTGGTTCCTACCATCAATCGGGCGATGAAGCAGCGTTCGCAGGCACGGAGGCGCTCAACCGAATTGTTAGCTGCGCAAGGGAAGACCAAAGGAGGTGCGCTCTGATGCTGGAAATGAACCATGTGTCCAAGCTGTTTAATCCGGGAACGGTGGATGAGAAGATTGCCTTGATGGATGTCAATCTTCACTTGAATCCGGGGGATTTCGTAACGGTTATCGGAAGTAATGGTGCAGGCAAATCCACGCTGATGAATATCATTTCCGGGGTAATGAGACCGGATGCAGGCGAAGTGCGCATTGACGGCACTTCGATCGGCCATCTGCCGGAATTTCGTCGCAGTCGCTGGATCGGCCGGGTATTCCAGGATCCGATGGCGGGCACTGCGCCGCATATGACCATTGAAGAGAATCTCGCGATGGCATATCGTAGGGGCCAGTCCCGCAGGCTCAGCATAGGCGTTACAGCCTCCAAGCGGGCGGGCTTCCGCAAGCACTTAGAGCGGCTTGGCATTGGACTCGAGGATCGGCTCCGAGCCAAAGTCGGGATGCTGTCGGGAGGGGAGCGTCAAGCACTAAGCTTGCTGATGGCGACCTTTACGCAGCCGCAAATCCTGCTGCTGGATGAGCATACGGCAGCGCTCGATCCGGCGCGTGCGGAGCTGATCACCCGAATAACCGATGACATCGTGCGCGACATGAAGCTTACCACGCTCATGGTCACGCATAACATGGAGCAAGCCATCCGTCTTGGCAATCGCCTCATTATGATGGATAAGGGACGCATCATTCTGGATGTAGACCAAGAGCGCAAGAAATCCCTGACGGTGGCGCAGCTGCTCGGGGAATTTGAGCAGATTAGCGGCCATAAGTTGTCGGACGATCGTTTGGTTCTTGGGTAAGCATCTTGCGTTGAGACGGGAAACATGATAATGAATATAACGCTAAGCCTTCAATCTTGACAGGCTTAGCGTTTTTCTATACGCTAATTTCTTCCTGGCCAGTTAACTACTGAGGTCGCTTAATGATAGGACTGTTTTCAATTCCATCGCTTTTTGCATGGATTCCTGATAACGTGTTAATGTTGGGTGAGCCACATCTTTAATCCGGAAAAAGATCAAGAGTGTGCTTTAAAAATACCTGACGACCGCTAATCTTAAACTAGCGGACATTTGAATGTAGGAGGCTTATTCTTCCATGGTCGTTCGTAAAGATGATCTGCAAATGAAAATATTGTTAGTGGAAGATGATAAAACGATTGCGTCCGGGCTGGAATATTCGCTGCAGCAAGATGGCTTTTCTACCGTTCTTTGCTATGATGTCGTTTCTGCAAAAAAAGTGCTCGCTGAAGATATAGATCAATTCGCTTTATGCTTATTTGATTTATCGCTCCCGGATGGAAGCGGTTATGAATTATGCAAAATGGTGAAAGAGCAACGAGATATTCCGGTCATTTTCTTAACGGCGATCGACGATGAGGTCAATGTCGTGATGGGGCTTGACATGGGAGCGGATGATTATATTACAAAACCATTTCGTATTCGCGAGCTTCTCTCGCGGATCAAGTCCGTCTTGCGGAGATACCATAAGTCGTCTCAGACCCAAGGGATCATTAACATTGACCAGGTTCGTTTGAATACGCTGGAAGGAAAAGTGTATAAAAACGGCGCCGAAATTTCATTGACCGCTCTGGAGTATCGCTTATTGTTGATTTTTGGTAACCATATTGGACAAGTTCTGTCAAGAAATCAGCTTTTGGAGCAGATTTGGGACGTGGCAGGCGACTTCGTGAACGACAATACGTTAACGGTATACATCAAAAGACTAAGGGAAAAGCTGGAGGATGATCCGCAGCATCCCACGATGATCAAAACGGTACGCGGTTTAGGATATAAGGTCGGTGATTAGATGCTGCGAAATCGAGAGATTCAGATATTATTGTTGATCATGGGTTCCATCAGTTTAGTGGGGGGCGTTGCCGCTGCTTTCATTTCGTCTGTAGCTGCGGCGCTCGTTTTCATCATGTCTATATTACTTATTGGAAGCAGTCTGTTATTCACGAAATGGAGATACCGCGAACTTGAACAGCTGTCCGTCTATTTGCGTGAAATAAGCAGAGGCAATTATTCACTTGACGCTCGTGATAATCAAGAAGGCGAGCTTAGCATTTTAAAAAATGATATTTATAAAGTGACACTCATGCTATCGGAGCAGCGATCGCTTCTTCAGCGAGACAAAACGGGGCTGACGGATGCCATTTCCGATATCTCGCATCAGCTTAAAACGCCGCTTACCTCCATGACGGTGATGGCAGATTTGCTAAGCAAACCCGACCTGCCTCCAGCGAAAAGAACGGAGTTCACCCGCAATATCCGTATTCAGCTTGAACGAATCGATTGGCTTGTTTCTTCTTTGTTAAAGCTATCGAGAATCGAGGAAAAGACAATCCAGTTCAAAAGAGATCAAGTATTCGTTCATAAGCTTATACAAAAGGCATTAGAACCGGTGTTGATTCCGATGGAAATCAAGGACCAAACGGTTTCCATCAAGGGCGATGACAGCGTCTCTTTTGTCGGTGATTTCAAATGGACGGCCGAAGCGATTATCAATATTTTGAAAAATGGTGTTGAGCACACGCATGAAGGCGGACTCATAGCCATTTCTTTTTCCGAAAATGCGCTATTTACGGAAATTATCATAGCTGATAACGGAAAAGGAATTCCAAAAGAAGATTTACCTTATATTTTCAAACGTTTTTATAAAGGGAAAAATGCGAGCGAGGGGAGCATCGGCATTGGTCTTGCGATGGCTCAGAGCATCATTGCCAGCCAGAACGGCATGATCGATGTGACGAGCGACAGCGAGAAGGGTACGCAGTTTCGGATTAAATTTTATAAGCACGTGATTTAGCGGCACTCCGTAAGTGACTGAATTGTCACCTCCATCGTCACTGAAAAGTCATTTTAGACAGATACAATGATATTCAACAGATGAACGATGGAGGTACGACCATGCATTTGAAACAACAACGTAAAATTATTTTTCCTATCACGATATTCTACACCCTGTTTATTCTTTATTTTTTGTTTTTCGCTTTCGGCAGAGTAGGTAAGGTAGATCAAATCTCCGAGTACACCTTTATGTTTTTACCTGACAGTTTTTTCAGGGTGCCAAGTCTATCAGATCTTCTACATCCTAGATTGATGGATTTTGTGGGTTTCGGGAACATCGCAGCCTTTATCCCTTTTGGCATATTGATTCCGTTGTTATATCGGACTAGCTTTGTTCGCTTCATGACATTGTTCATCCTATCCATCCTTCTGCTGGAGACGATTCAGGCACTAACTTTCCTCGGCAGCTTCGACATGAACGACGTCATACAGAACTCAACGGGCGCAGCCATCGGATTCGGGGCGTACAAACTTGGCTTTCGCGCGAAAAACATCTGGAGAAATATTGCTGCTGCGGGTATTTCCAGCGTTGTTTTGATGCTCGGGGTGTGGGGCATCTTCGGGGTGGTTGATCAAGTGTTCACCAAAGAGATGGGCCCCTTTGTGGCGATAAACGAATGGAAGGACAGTAACGGCAATCCATCAACGGGAACGAAACCGAACCGTCTTAAGATAGGCGGTCAAGACGTGGAACCCCAATATAATATGTACAGCATTGAAGGCAAAAACAAGGAAACGTACAGGTACACGTTAGGCAATAAGAAGGAGGTGTACCTCTTTTTGAATTATGGAATTCCCGATCAGGAGGATTCCCGAGGCAGCATTAGGGTTACCGCCGATGGACATGAGTTACTGACTGTATCTGTAGAAGCCGGACGCCATGAGCCGGATATGAGCTCCATTTATCTCCCTCAGGCCAATGAGCTTACGATAACCATTGAGGGAAATGTAACCCTGTGGGATGTTGGATATAAAGAGATGGTATATAGCTGGAATTGAGCATGAAGGGAGGGAGATATGACAATGGAAATTTTAAAGATAGATCATCTGTCTAAAATATACGGTAAAGGCGAATCGGCGGTAAAGGCGCTTGACGATGTTTCCTTTTCGGTCCGAAAAGGTGAATTTGTTGCCATCATTGGCCCGTCAGGATCGGGGAAATCCACGCTGCTGCATATGCTGGGCGGTGTGGATCGGCCGACGAGCGGCAAAGTCCTCGTAGAGGATACGGACATGTATAACTTGGACGAAACACAGCTGGCCATCTTCAGGCGCAGACAAATCGGCCTGATCTACCAGTTTTTCAATCTGATTCCCGTCTTGACGGTGGAAGAGAATATTACGCTCCCGCTCTTGCTTGATAACCAAAAGGTAGATAAGAAGCAGTTGGATGGTCTCGTGAAGACTTTGAATCTGCAACATCGCTTAAACCATCTGCCTAATCAATTATCAGGCGGACAGCAGCAAAGGGTGTCGATCGGCAGAGCGCTCATTAGTAATCCTGCCATTATGCTGGCGGACGAGCCGACCGGGAATCTGGACAGCAAGAATAGCAGCGAGATCATCGACTTATTGCAAATGTTGAATAAAACCTATCACCAGACATTGATCGTGATCACGCATGACGAACGAATCGCTTTGCAAGCTGACAGAGTCATTTCGATTGAAGACGGAAGGATTGCCAAAGACGAGGTGATTCGCCCTTGAATATTGTCAATAAACTCACCGTCAGAAATTTGCGGCAAAACAAGAGAAGAACGCTTGTAACCATCATAGGTGTCATCATGTCAGTTGCCATGGTGACGGCTGTTGCAACGCTTGGTTTTTCTTACTTGGATTTAATGAAAAGGCAAACCATCGCAGATGAAGGGGAATGGCATGTCCTATATCAAGATGTAAACAAGGAACAGCTTGCAGCGATAAAAAACGATGACGCAACCAAGACCCTTGCGATCACAAACGATCTTGGTTATGCCCCATTAGAAGGGGGACAAAATCCAAATAAGCCATATTGGTTCATCAAGGCTTATGATGCACAAGGTTTAGCGCAATTTCCGATTGAAGTGAGCAAGGGGCGTCTGCCGCAAACCGACAAGGAAGTTGTGATTTCTGAAGCCGCTGCGACAAACGCCAAGGTGAAATATGAAATCGGGGATCGTCTCACTCTGCGCGTCGGCGAACGATTCGAGGAAGGGAATGATCAACCGCTGGGCCAAACCGAATCGCTGCGCATCGTAGATAACAAAAAGAACGAAACGCTGCATAATACGATGACAAGGGATTACACGATCGTAGGCTTCATCAAACCTCCCGTATGGGAACCGGCGTGGGCCCCGGGGTATACGACCATTAGCTATGTCGATGAAAACATCATCGGGGCAAACGATCGAGTCAATGCGGCGGTAGTCTTGCAAAAAGTCAATCAGTCCTTGTTCGCACATGCAGAAAACCTGGCAGAGAACAACCAGATCGAAACGGTCCAATATCATCACGATTTGCTGCATTATTATGGCGTTTCCAAAAGCGAAGCCTCGTACAGCACGATGTTCTCCTTATCGGTGATCCTGATGGCGGTCATTATGATCGGCTCAGTTTCGCTGATCTATAATGCTTTTGCGATTTCCGTCTCGGAACGTTCCCGCCATTTAGGGATGCTTGCAAGCGTGGGGGCTACGAAAAGGCAGAAGAGAAATTCGGTGTTTTTTGAGGGTATCATTATTGGCTTGATCAGCATTCCGGTTGGAATCCTATGCGGTCTTGCCGGGATCGGTATTACCTTTCAGTTCATTAACGCTATAATTCAAGGGGCTTTAGGAATTACTGAAAAGCTAACGGTGATCGTCACGCCGTTATCGCTTTTGATTGCCTGCGCTGTTTCCATGTTGACGATTTTCATTTCGACGTATCTCCCGGCCGTCAAAGCATCCCGGATTTCAGCCATGGATGCGATTCGTCAAACTACCGATGTGAAGCTTTCGGGCAAAAGCGTGGAAACGCCGAAATGGATTCGAAAGCTCTTCGGAATCGAAGCGGAGATCGGATTGAAAAACTTAAAAAGGAACAAGCGGAGATACCATGCCACCGTATTTTCGCTCGTGATCAGCATCGTTTTGTTTCTAACGGTATCATTTTTTACCGGTAATCTGAAACAATCCTTGGCCATGTCGCAGGAAGGTGTCAACTATGATATTGAACTATCTTACGGCAATGAAAAAAGAATAGACGATCGGTTGGTTCAGTCCATTGCATCCCTTTCGGATGTATCGGAATACAGCGTGATTCATGAGTTGTACAGGAACGCTTGGATCGAGGAAGCGTCCATCGCCGATGAATTGCAGGAGGCGGTCAAGAAGGATAAGAGTATCCTGAAGGACGGAAAATATCCTTACGATATTAAAATCAATGCATTAAACGATTCGAACCTGCGGGCTTATGCCAAAGCAGTCGGCGCAGATTACGAGTTACTGACGGATCCGGAACATCTCTCCGCCATCGTGATCGATACCATCGATTATAAAGATATGGACACGGGAAAATACGTCCAAACGAAGGCTATTCATGCGAATGTTGGGCAAAGTCTCGATTTGACTACGTTCGATGAGGAAACGGAAAAAGTGACGGATGTAAGTGAAGTGTACATTGCGGCGTTGACGGATCGATCTCCGATGGGGATGAACTCAATCGGAACAGGCGGGTTAAATATCGTCGTCTCGGAACGAGTCCTAAATCAACTGGCAGACGATAAGAGCGGGGAGTTCGTTCAAACCTTTCTCTATCTGAAAAGTGCGGACCCGCTGAAAACGCAGCAGGAAATCGAAGAAATGAAAGAGCCTAATCTGTATGTGTACAATGTGTACCAATCCAGAAAACAGGAAGAACAGATGATACTATTGATGTCCGTCTTTACTTATGGCTTTATCGTATTAATTTCAGTGATTTCGATTGCGAATATTTTTAATACGATCTCAACGAGCATCGCTCTTCGAAAGCGGGAATTTGCGATGCTGAAATCCGTTGGAATGACGCCAAAAGGCTTTGCGAAAATGATGAACTACGAAAGTGTTTTTTATGGAGCCAAATCACTGCTGTTCGGACTTCCTATCAGCTTCGTCGTGATGTATTTGATCTATATGGCCTTTGCGAACAAATTTAGTTACGGATTCGTCCTTCCCTGGATGAGTATTCTGTCTGTCATTGCCGCCGTATTTGTCATTGTCGGTTCTGCCATGCTATATTCCAGCGCGAAAGTAAAAAAGGAAGTCATTATCGACGCGTTAAAGCAGGAGAGTATATAAAAGTGACCGGCTCTGACTTGAAGCTGCAAGGAAAGACAGTGTCAACCATCATTATAATAAAGTCATAAGGGGGGCCTCGTCTTGGGGATCGATGCAATCTATACGAATCTACGTTTTTTAATGCTGCCGGTCATCGTAACTATCGGGATCGAATTCGTTCTAATCATGTTATATTATTATCTTTATTATAGAAAACAACAATCAGAGGGAAAGCCACGGATTCAAATGAACAAGCTTTTTCTTGGCGCCTTGTTCATCGGATATGTTGTATTTGTACTTGAGCTAACGATGTTGGGCCGCGGCAATTCTCATTACTTGCAGATGAATCTCCATCCATTCAGCGATTATGTTGAAGCATGGAACAAATATTCCTTACGTGATCTTCAGAACGGTATATTTAATATCATCATGTTTATCCCGATGGGAATATTGCTGCCTTTCATCAGCCGAAAATTTAAAGCATTCAAGTGGCTTCTTCTTGTCGTTGTAAGTTCTACGCTCTTTATTGAAACCTATCAGACGCTTTCAGGCGCAGGACTGTTTGAGCTTGCTGATATCATAAACAACACGCTTGGTGGTATTTTTGGATACCAGTTATACAGGCTGTCTGCTTCCATTGTTTATAACAAAAGAGTAAGAATGAAAAGCCTGCTGGGAAACCTGGCGATCCCTTTATTGATGGGTTTGTTATTTGTCGGCATGAATATCGTCTACATCCAGCAGGAGTTCGGAAACCTGGCCATAAACTCGTTTACCAAATGGAATATGAAAGGTGTTCATGTAACAACATCCCTTCAGTTAAGCTCGGCACCTGCAGTCGCCCCCGTCTACAAGAAAATCACTCAGCCGGATGGAGTCGAAGCCCTGCTGCAGCAGAAGTTAGGATTATCTGAGTTGAAGGTTAAGGATTGGGATGGCGATCGTGAGGTTCTATTGGAAGATAAATCAGGAACACCATATACATTCTATCAATCCGAAGAGGGAAACTGGTCGTTAACCGAGAACAATGATACACCGGAGCGAACTTCATTCAATGACCAAGAACTGCTATCACAGAAGGCCAAAACCATAATGGCCGATCTTGGCCTACTCCCTCAAGACGCTGATTTTACAGCATTGGAGGACGGGGAATTTCAATGGTCCCTCCCGGATAAAGCGGGTCTACACGAGAGTTATTGGACTGGCGAACTGTTACTCGGTCTTAAACAAGATGGCAGTATCTATTCGATAAATAATGGGCTCCAAGAGAATCAATTTATGAAGGAAGTGGATATACTGTCTCCTGCAGAGGTGTATGATCGTATCAAAAATGGTGAATTTCCACAAATCAAAAGAAATGCAATATTAACGCAGGATCAACTCGTTATTAAAAAGGGTGACCAACTGGATGTAACAGGAATTGAGCTATCGTTCATATATGACACGAAAAACTTCTATCAGCCTGTATACACAGTATACGGTGTATTTAATGGGGATTCGAATTGGTTCACATTAATTCAGGCAAGAAGGAGCTAGGAGAGGATATAGTAAGTAAGGGCCCTGACTTGGTTGAAGTCAGGGCCCTTATTGTTGTCCAACAAAGCGCTTCCGAAAATTTCGGAGCGCTTTTTCTCATCGTAGTGATCAAACTGACGATATATAAATCATAAAGAAAAGTGTTGAATTTGGCATTTTTAAATTGTATTGGTTATTTTTTGTAAAAAAATGACGTAAATAAGTATTGACCGCTGGAATATTAATCAATATGATTACTGTATAGAGAAATATACTAATATTTGGGTTCTGATCCTAAAGGGTGGTGTTAGCTTGGAAATGACAGCCACGATTCGCGAACAAATGGAAGAGTTTCTACATAAGAACGAAATGACGATTAATCGGTTTGCTGAGATATCGGGGGTCAATAGCGGCACACTCAGCAACATCCTGAATGGCAACCGCCCGATTTCCATGCAGCAATTGGACCGGATTACGTTAGGTATGGGTCTGGAAGAGGGTTGTTTTTACGAGCTGTATATCGATGAATGTATATTTCATGCTACGCCGGATTGGCGTCGGCTAGGTCCGTTTCTTCACCGATGCACGGAACTGGGGAAGCTGAATTGTCTGGACAAGGCTGTCCGGATGACGATGGATAATATCTCTTATTCACCCTTACTCTTTGAAACGGCAGAGCTTTTTTTCAAAGAGGGAAAACATGAGGCAGCTGTTTTGCTGTATAAAAGCGTGGCGGAGAGTGAACGATTTCAGCATTCGGAGCGGTTGGCCCTGTGTCAGTATCGGTTGTTTGTATTAGAACTAACGGATGATCAGGATGCAAATTTGCAGGCAGCCGTTTATTTTGAGCCATACGTGGATCGGTTGGATGAGATGTACCAGTTGGATGCGCTAAGACAATTGATCAATATAAATTTATCACTTAATCGCTGGGATAAAGTTGAAGAATTAGCTGAAAAAATGGGTAGTAAAGCAAAGATTCAGTATCAGAGTGATGTGAAGCTATATGATTTAAAAGATCAAGATGTAAAACCGTTAATTTTTTATATTCTTTATGGACAACTAGTAAAAGCAAACGTTTGTCGTGAAAAAGGTAACTACGAGACGGGGTTGTACTATGTTTCTTTATATACAAATCCTGATTGGATTAATGAACCGACTGAAGATGAACTTCGATTCATCGAACAGTTCAAAGAATGGGGAAAAGCCAACAAGTATCTATACCAGCTTATGGCTGGGCAGGTTGAGATTCTACCTGAGTACGTTGACTATATTTCCACAAGAGAGAATGAAATTTTCCCTGCACTATGTAATATAATGATTGCTGCCAACCGTCATCAATTGAATGTAGATCATATTTTGGAACGTTTTGAGAAGTATTTAGTATATAAGGATCAATCAAGTAATATTGGGACGATAAGTCGACAAATTAATGCAGAAAGGCATGCTCGACTTTTGTCTGAATTGGGAATATATCATTTGAATTCAGGGAATTACCACAACGGATTACATTTCATATTGGAAAGTTTAGACTATTCTATTATAATTAATAGCAGTCGAGGTATGCTGAGATGCATGGGATTATTTGAGCAATTTCGCGATTTTTCATCATTTGAAGCTCAGAAACGATATAAAATTCTAGTTAGCGAGGTGCAAAATTTAAATGAAAAGAAAATTGGCTTGTCTACTAGCTACTTTTAGTATTGTAATGTTACTGTTTGTACCAGGTATTTCGAATAATGCTGATCTTAATGATTTAACATATCGAGCTACTCATGATCATGGTATAGGAAGTTAGTACCAATCATACAATATCATAAGATATATATGAAGAAGATGGTTCCAGAAAACAATGGGCTATCTTCTTTTTATTACTTTGCGTTCTCGTATTGTTATAAATTATTTGATTTCTTGAATTTTTATCCACTATTGACTCAACGAATGTAAAATAATAGCATGTAATTAATTATTTACTATACTAATATTTGGTTTTCCATCTGGGGGTGTTGTTACTTGGAGACGACAGCCACGATTCGCAGAGAAATAGGAGGATATTTGCAGACTCATCATATGACGATTAACCGATTTGCCAGGATATCGGGCATCAACAGTGGGACACTTAGTAATATTCTGAATGGTAATCGTCCCATGTCCATGTACCAATTAGACCGGATTACGGAAGGAATGGGCCTGGAAGAGGGGCATTTCTATGAGCTTTACATAACGGAAAGCATTTTTCATACGACTCCGGATTGGCGAAGGCTAGGACCTTTTCTGGGGCGTTGTGCGGAATTGGATAAATTGGACTGTCTGCATAAAGCTGCACGAATGACGATGGAAAACATTAACTACGCACCGATGCTTTTTGATATGGCAGAGGCCTTATTCAACAAGGAGAAGCGTGAAGCGGCAGCTTTGTTATACGAATGTGTTGCTGAGTGTGAAAAATTGCAGTATTCCGAACGGTTAGCACTTTGTCAGTATCGATTATTTTTAATAAGATTAGGGGAGAATCAAGAAGAAAATTTACAAGCCGCTGTATACTTTGAGCCTTATATTGATAGGTTAGATGAGATCTATCAATTGGATGCGTTTGTTAAGCTTATTAATCTGAATATATCTTTGCAGCGTATGGACAAAATCGAAGCTCTGGCCAAAAGAATGGAACATCAAGCCAGAATTCATTATCAGCAAAATAGAAACTGGTTTGAGGGGAGTGAAAATCCAAGAAAACCGCTTATATTTTATATTCTATATTCCTATTTAATTCAGGCATATTTATATCAAGAACGAGGAGATTACGATAATGCTTTCCACTACGTATCATTGTATGATAAACCAGATTGGGTAATAAATCCGAGTCAAGAGGAAGCTCTGATTTTGGATCAGTTCAGCGAATGGGCTGAGGCTAATCGATATATGTATGGTTTAATGAGTGGACAACCAGGTGCTCTGAATCAGTATGTAGATTATGTTGAATCAAAAAAAGATGAAATATTTCTAGCTCTATGCAATATCCTGGTTGCAGCCAATCGTTACCAACTTCATGTTGATGCAATTTTAGAACGCTTTAAAGAGCATTTGCATTATAGATCGCAGCAAAATCAACTTGGAAAGGTTAGCGATCAGGTCACATTAAACCGATACACTCGCCTCCTTGCCGAACTAGGGATATACTATTTGAATGCTAAACAGTATAATCGCGGGTTATCCTATATCTTGGATAGTCTCGAGTACTCGATCAGAATCAAAAGTGATAATGGGATGCTGCGGTGTATGGGAATCTTCGAGCAGTTCCGTCAGTACGCATCCGAGGAAATACAGAAACGGTATAATGAATTCATTCGTGATGTCCAAAAATTATCCGTGTATGCTTGGAGCCCGCTTGTGTAGGGCTCTATCTGTGCGTCTACAGGCTAATGTACAACGCTGAATAGGCGACACAATAGCCCTAAAAGCTGCCATGATAGCCTCCCGAGGCTATGGCCTAATGCCCGGGTTTGTGATAAACTCGGATAAGTTTATTTTTACATATCGCATGAAAGTAAGGAGTCCATGTCATGACATCAAGAACATCAATAGATCAAAACACAAATTCCGCAGGGCGCACATGGATGATTTTTGCAGGCATCATCCTTATTGCTATTAACTTGAGAGCGGCGATTACTTCGGTAGGTCCGCTGATCGGGATCATTCGAGAGGATATAGGAATTTCGAGTACATTGGCGGGCATGCTGACGACGCTGCCGCTGTTGGCTTTTGCTCTATTATCGCCGATGGCACCGGCCATGGCCAAAAAATGGGGACTGGAGAATACCCTTTTGCTGAGTATGGTGGTGCTGACATTCGGAATCGGCATACGCTCGATATCATCACCGTATACACTGTTAATAGGTACCGCATTTCTTGGAATGGCCATAGCCGTAGGGAACGTGCTGCTTCCAAGTCTGGTCAAGCGGGATTTCCCGCGGCATATCGGATTGATGACGGGCACGTACTCTGCCTCGATGAACCTGCTCGCCGCGATCGCATCCGGGATTAGCATTCCGCTGGCTACCCAAGCGGGGCTTGGTTGGCAAGGGTCCCTGCTCATTTGGGGTTCATTGTCCGTCTTAGCTCTGATCGTGTGGATCATCCAGCGCCGCAGTTCCGGAAAAACAGCTGAGGTCAGTTCGACTTCTACCAAACAACAGAGTGTGCTGAGGTCACCGCTTGCTTGGTACATTACTTTATTTATGGGACTTCAATCGTTTACGTTCTACGTGAACGTCTCATGGCTGCCCGAGATTCTGAGAAGCCAAGGCATGGATTATAGTGCTGCGGGATGGATGCTCTCGATTCTCCAATTTGTCAGCTTGCCATTTTCTTTCATTATTCCTGTTCTGGCTGGCCGGAATCCCAATCAGCGTATGCTGGTGACGATCTCTGCATTGTCCATGCTGACCGGATATGCAGGCTTATTTTCCGGCATGACTTCATTGAATCTACTATGGGTGATGCTGGTAGGTATTTCAGGCGGGGCCAATTTCAGTTTATCCCTGATGTTCTTCACCCTTCGTACCAAAACGGCTCAAGAAGCTGCCGCGTTATCCGGAATGGCTCAGTCACTGGGTTATTTATTAGCTGCCGTCGGTCCGATGCTGATCGGGTTCCTGCATGATGCGACAGGAGGATGGAAGGTGCCCCTGGCGATGCTGTCCGCCGTTGTTGTGGTGTTGTTCATCTTCGGCTTTGGTGCAGCGAAGCCAGGTTATCTCTCCGTACCGAACGAGGCGAAGCCTGAGGCTTAATACCGATAGAGGTCATCATGACAACGATGAATACCTGTGAGTAAATAGGGCTTGCTGAAAGCGGAAGCGCGGAATCCACCACTGCTGTCGTTCAGGAAGCTCTTCAACTCCTGGGAGGTTGGGGATTCCCTTCCAACATTCCCCATCTGTAATAAAAGCTTCTGCAATCATGGTGTTTTTTTTGCCATGCGCCGTTTGTTTTCTATAATGGTTCTGTACATTGTGTTATCGGAGAGTTGAGTAAACAACCTATGGCCGGGATATGGATTAGCTTCAAGGATCCAAATGTAGCCATTCTTGTCTATGGCAAGATCAACCCCAAATTCACGAGTCGATTTCCATTTATTAACCGTCTCGGCAATGGTAATGGATAGTTGTTTTATTTTACGAGAACAGGCGTCCACTTTGGTTTGGTTATTCTGAAAGAGCTTTAAGAGAACCTCTTGCAATGGTTCTGCATGCCCTCCTTGATGATAGTTGGTCACAAATTTATGAGGTGCAGCTACACGGGCGACCATACCCGAAATGATCCATTTGTCCTCTGGCTTCTGCAGGTATACACGGATATCAAAGATTTCCCCATGGTACTCCGCCATTCGCAGGCCTTTCTGCACCAAATACCGACGCTTTGAATTCCGATATGAATCAATTGCTTTTAAGACAGAGTGAACTCCAACAATCTTCCGACTTGGGCCGCAGCGAACTTCATATCCCCTACTCAATTCATTGACACGGATGATTCCGTTGCCGCCACTTCCGAGATTGGGTTTTATGAAGACGGATGAATATGTTTTCAGCATCCGTAAGATCCTTGAACCTGTCATCCATCGAGTTTCAGGCAAATGTGGACGCAAGATATGATTCTGTAGCATTCCCCACTGATCCTTCATTTTTCCAATTGTCATTGAAATCCACCCCTCTTGTTGAATCCCAGGTATAAAGAGCATATTCATCAACCATCCCTGCTGTATAGACTAGTCTCCAATAACTAACAAAAATCAGAAAACAAAATATCAAAAAGGATGCTTTTTTTGGATTGTAACGAAGCATCGAACAAAAATGAGCCAAAGCTCGGTTGATGACCGAACTTTGGCTCATTCGTTAATTTCGAACGATCACTGTTTGAGCTACGATAGGAATAGATCCATAATGAATGGGAGAAGGGAAATAAGTAAATAGAAAAGAGCGATTCTTGGACAATGTGGTCAAGTGGGGCGCTTTTTACATGGTTACGTGCCGATCTTCAGATCGTAGCATTCAAGATCCTATATAGATTTTACATAGCGTTTACATAAATGGGTAGATTGATAATGAGTATTTGTTATAATCTGAAATTTGATGATGTTCTTTATACCTTGGGATGCACGAATTAACCGTTTCATTTCATTAATCAAGCATATGGGGAGCGATGGATTTTGAATCCGGAGACAGAGAAAGAACAAGTACAAGCTCAAGTCGGCAATAGGCAGCCCTCTGGCAGGTGGCGTGCCCTCGGCGAAACCTGGTGGACCGCTCTACAGTTGGGACTCACTTCATTTGGCGGACCGATCGCACATCTTGGATACTTCCACCAGACTTATGTGCGGCGCAAACAATGGCTTGACGAAAAAAGCTATGCGGATCTGGTGGCCCTCGCCCAATTTCTTCCCGGACCGGCTAGCAGCCAAGTAGGTATTGGTGTTGGGATGATGCGAGCGGGATTATGGGGCGGTATCGTCGCCTGGCTAGGCTTCACGCTGCCATCCGTGCTCATGCTCATGATCTTCGCCTATTTAATGCAAACTTTCGATCCCGGCTCGGCAGGCTGGATTCAAGGGCTGAAAATTGTCGCAGTGGCCATCGTAGCGCAAGCGGTACTTGGGATGGCAGGAAAGCTGGCCTCGGGTCCCGTACGGTCGGCCATAGCGTTAATAGCCATGGCAGTCGTTCTGCTGTGGCAGAGTCCCGTTTCTCAAGTGACGGTCATCGCGCTGGCCGGCATATCGGGACTGTGGTTGTTCAAGCGTCAAGCAAACGAGGAGGCTGCATCCGAGATCAAGATGCCGATCGGACGGAGAGCCGGACTCTTTTGTTTGGGCATGTTTGTAGTATTATTAGTGGGTCTGCCGATCCTTAAAGGGCTGACCGATAATGGTTGGGTAGCCATTGTGGACAGCTTCTACCGAGCTGGATCGCTTGTATTCGGCGGAGGGCACGTCGTTCTCCCGCTGCTGGAGAGTGAGACGGTGCTGAACGGATGGATGTCTAAAGAGGATTTCCTAACGGGTTACGGAGCGACACAGGCTGTACCCGGTCCGTTGTTTACTTTTGCCGCTTACCTCGGGGTCTTGATCCAGGGGATTCCTGGAGGTGTCGTTGCTACACTCGCTATCTTTTTGCCTGGATTTCTGCTCATCGTAGGGGCAATGCCGTTCTGGAACAGCATCCGTAGAAACCCTAAACTGCAAGGCATGCTGACAGGCATGAATGCGGCAGTGGTCGGGATTCTGCTGGCCGCTTTGTATCATCCGATATGGACATCCTCCATTCATAGTCCGCTTGAATTTGTGATCGGAGCGGGTCTGTTCGGAATGCTGATGTTCTGGAAGAGCCCTCCGTGGCTGGTTGTAATCACCGGTGCATTAGCCGGACAACTACTCCTGTGATTCATTGATTTTGACCTCGGCCTTTGTACCGGGGTCTATTTGACTTTTCAGGAGTAAATCACGGCAGATTGGTTAAATATTTAGGGTGTACCTCTTTTCTTGAAGGATATTTTGATTCAAGGAGTTCCAGTTCTTAATTCGATATAGAAATGAGTGGATAAAGCTACATGTCGGATACCCAAGTGAAAGATTGCATTATCATCGGCGGCGGAATTGCAGGTCTGCAGGCGGCTATACAGCTGGGGCGGTATTCTGCCTACGATGTCCTGGTGATCGACCGGGGAACGGGGCGGTCCACCATATGTAAGAGCTACCGCAACATCCTCGGATGGCCGGATGGGGTCCCTGGTGAAGAGCTCAGGCGGCGCGGACGTCAGCAGGCGGAATCTGTCGGTGTAAAGTTTGCTGCCGATGATATCCGGAAGGCGGGGCGTGATGAAGCTCAATATTTTGTGTTAACCGGTAAAGATGGAGTTCAGTACAGGGCCAAGACCTTGCTGCTCGCAACAGGCGTGATGGACCGCTTTCCCAAGCTGCCAGGCCTGATGCCCACGCTGGGCACATCCGTTTTTGTATGCCCCGATTGCGATGGTTATGAAATTCAGGATCGAAAGACCGTCGTGATGGGATCGGGGGATCCCGGTGCCAGTATGGCCGTGCTGCTATCGGAGCGGACCAAGGATATCATCTACATCAATCATGAGGGGGAGCCAGCTTCTTCCGAGCATATGTCCCAATTGGCGGAGCTCGGGATTCCGTATATAGAGAAAAAGATGTTGGAAATTCGTGAGGAGGGCGGCATCCTATCGGCCGTCGTGTTGGAGGATGGGAGCATTGTGTCCGCAGAGCGGGGGTTCATATCTTTTGGCGGGAATATGATCTATTCCGAATTGGCCGAGCAACTGGGGGCAGAGCTGGAGCACAATCGTCATGTCAAGACCGATCCAAGGTCCAAAATGACGAGTGTCGAGTTGCTCTGGGCCGCTGGTGACCTGGGCGTCCACTCCGAATTAACCACCGTGGCGATGGGTGAGGGTGCGACAGCTGCGATCTGGATCAACAAGACACTAAAGAAGATGACTAGCGGGGATGTTACTTGATGTTATAGAAATAGACCCGAATCATTAGAAAACGACGATACGATTCAGTCGATAAGCATTCTAAAAAACCCGCCTGATCAGGCACGGCATGTAGCGAGCATGGCCGTGGATCAAGGCGGGTTTTGCTAAAAAGTACGCCGATAGGCATTTACAGACCGAATCGGGTGATATGCTCTTCGAGCCTATACTTTTGCAGTAATTCGGTTTGCTTGGGACCGATCAGATCAAAGTGCGGGTAAGGTAGGCGATAATGGATATATTCCGGATTAAGTCCGTTGGATACACACCAGTCCTCAAGGCGCTGGATGTTCGAGCAGCCTACTTTGGTTACGGTATGGAACTCCGGAAACCGCTTGTCGTACCAATAATGGGTTAAAAAAGCGATGTCTCCTTGTGCGACCTTCTGCTTCCATTGCTGCAGTTCCTGTCTCGAGATGCCGAATGCCATGTTTGTCTCATCCTTATAAGTATATTCATGCTTCTCATTATATCAGCATATACTTGACTGCACCTACTTGTTTTCCTAGTATGACGCTGCCATATACAAGCGTTACGGTTTACCGTTGAACGGAAGGATATCGAAGAGGGGGATGCGATATGATACTGGAATCAGCGATACTTTATATCAAGCCAGGGCTGGCAAGCGAGTTTGAAAGTGCTTTTCGTGAAGCTTCCGGCGTTCTGTTAACGAAAAAGGGATATGTAAGCCATGAACTTAACAAGTGTGTAGAGAACCGGGATGAATATATATTCCTCGTCCGCTGGAGCGGCATTAAGGATCACCTGATCGGCTTCCGCGGACATCCGGACTATAAGCTATGGAATGCATCTCTGGAGCCGTTTTATGCCCAGCCGCCTGAGGTTAGGCATTATATCGATATCCGGATCGATAGTCGCGAGCAGGCTGAGGCGGAGCTGACTAACTTATTGATTCCTGAAAGCAGGACGGATCCGGCTTCCCAGGAAGAAAGGACGAAAGAATAATCATATCTTCGAATATCGGGTGATACGTCAATAGGGTGCATTCTCGTAAGCTGTCCTTGGACAGCTTCTTGGCGTATCGGAAGCATGGGTGACCAGAATAATATATCCTCCTGGTAACGGAAGGAGAAGCCATATATGTGCAATCGGTCTTATTTTGTCCCGAATAACAGGAATTATGGGATGTCATGACGAACATTGTTGTAAAGTTAAACTACATAAGGAGTGGTTACAATTACTATAGATTATCATGGCGTTCTCCGTCTTGCCGATGACATTCGAGCAAACGTTTCCAAAGTTATGGTAGGTAAAGAGCAACTGATTGACAGACTGTTTATTGCCATGGTCACTTCAGGTCATGTTCTGTTGGAGGACGTGCCGGGTACAGGCAAGACATTGCTGGCCAAATCCATCTCGAAGTCGATTGATTGCACGTTTAAGAGGGTGCAGTTTACGCCGGATTTGCTGCCGACGGATCTGAGCGGCATTTACTTCTATAATCAACAATCCACGACGTTTGAATTCCGTCCGGGTCCTTTGTTCACGAATATCCTTCTAGCCGATGAAATTAACCGGGCGACACCCCGTACGCAGTCCAGTCTATTGGAGTGCATGGAGGAACGCCAGATCAGCATTGACGGGGTAACCCATCAGTTGGAAGAACCGTTTCTGGTCATCGCGACGCAGAATCCGTTGGAACAGCAAGGAACATTTCCGCTGCCGGAGGCACAGTTGGACCGCTTTCTGTTCAAACTGAATATGGGATACCCTACTTCGGAGGAAAGCGTGAATATTCTGAAGCGATTTAAAGATGATCAACCCTTGGAGTCATTAATGGCAGTTGCAACGTCTGAGCGGATCGTACAAGCCAGACATATCGTCAGCAAAGTACATGTCAGTGACGAGATGTTATCCTATATCGTTGCGCTTTCCGAGCAATCGAGACGGGATGAAGCGGTTGCCTCCGGGGTAAGCCCAAGGGGCTGCCAAGCCTTATTGAAGGCTGTGCAGGTACAAGCAATCCTGAAGGGCAGGGAGTTTGTTACCCCTGATGATGTGAAGGATTTGGCTGTCCCGACATGGGCGCATCGGTTGAAGCTTCGCGGGACGCTCCACAGCCGCGGCGGTGCTGCAGCAGCGGAAGAAGTGATCGAACGGTTGCTGCAGCAGGTTTCCGTACCGACTGAAGAAGGCATATCGTCGTAGGGGGCGAATAGCTATGGGAGCCTACTGGATATTGTTCATCGCCGCTGTGGTCGTCGTCGTGCAGGGCAAGCTTTTCAAACGGATGGCCTTGAAAAGGTTGAACTACAGCCGCTCCTTCAAGGTGTCGACTTGCTATGAGGGAGATTCCGTGGAATTGATCGAAATCATTGAGAACCGCAAAGCGTTGCCTGTACCCTGGTTAAGGGTGGAATCCCAATTCCGCTCGGGTCTGGCATTTGATAATCAATTGAACCTGGATATCAGTGAGGGGCAATTCAATCAGAATCACAAGAGCTTCTTCAGTCTTCTGCCTTGGACCAAGATCCTTCGCAGACATCGGATTACCGCTAAGCGCAGAGGCCTGTATAAGCTGGGCACAGTATCAATGACGACGGGGGATCTGGTCGGAATGGAGTCGATTGTGGAGAGTAAGACGTTGTCCGGTGGCATTATCGTGTATCCGATGCCGATGGATGTGTCGGACATGGCCCTCCCGGTCCAGACTTGGATGGGCGAAATGCTGGTCCGAAGATGGATCTTGGAAGATCCTTTCCTGATATCGGGCGTGCGCGAATATCGCGACGGCGATCCGCTGAAGGATATTCAATGGAAAGCGACCGCTCGGACGGGCACCCTACAGGTCCACAGGCGGGATACCACAGCTGACAGCCGCCTCTTGATTTATCTGAATATAGAGGATCATGAGCAGATGTGGAGCAAAGCGACGCGGCCGGAGCCGATCGAGTATGGCATCCGCCTGGCGGCTGGCATTACAGCTCATCTATTGTCACAGGGAATGGAGATCGGAATGGGGACGAACGGAACGCTTGGCGAGGATTCAACCGATGAAGCATTCGTCCCCGTTGCAGGCGGCATGACGCAGCAGCAGTTGATCTTCGAAATGCTGGCGAGACTGGAGCTGACGCGAAAGGCTTCTTTTCATGATTATTTGGTCCATGAACTGTCCCGGCATGAAGAGGCGAGAGATATCCTCATTCTGAGCACTTATGTCAGCCCCAGGCTGGAAGAGATGTTTCAGCGATTTCGGGACCATGGGCACACGATTCAGGTATTTCCTCTCGATGATGTGCCGTCTCCTGCAAAGGAGGTGTCTGCATGACCTCTCGAGGCACTGGGTTTATAAAGGCTTTCTTGCAGGGATTCGTGGAATGTGTGCTCTATTTTCCGGCACTCTTTATTCCGGCATTCTATCTGCTGCCTGAATCGTATCGCTGGGTATGGCCAGTCCTAGTATTAGGCGGGTACCTACTTGGCTATACAGGTGCGCGATGGTTCAATCTGGATCGTCAGTTTAAGGCAACCTTATGGGCTAGCCTGGTTTCCATTACGGTATCCATCGCTTTCATAGGCGTTGATTTGACTCTTGTTTATTTCATCCCTCTGATATTTATTGCCAGTTATCGCGGAAGCCGAATGGAGCAGGGAAGCTGGAATTTGATGTTTCCGGGGACTTATTTCTTAATAGGTTTGATTCTGTACGGGGTCAGCAGTTTTATGCTAAGTTTCATGGATTCATTCCAGGGTGGCATATCATCTCTGACCTGGATGGGGGCAGCGGCTTTAGGACTGACCCTGTTGATTGTCAATCGACAGTTGGTGTTGGATGAGACACTGCCAGGCAATGATCAACCCATATTGGAACGGCGAGTTCTGCGCTACAATCGCTGGTTTATCATCGTATTGTTGCTTCTGGTTGCGGTGGTCGCTTTTCTTCCGCAGCTGCAGCAATGGGTCTCTGATATGGCGCGGGGGATCGCTGCATGGATCTCCGGATGGTTCGGCTCCGGAGCGGAGCAGGCCCCGGAGCCGCCATCGATGTCGGAGCCTCCGCCCGAAATGCCATTCCTCGATGAAGAAACCAAGCCGCCGAGCCCATGGATGAAGGTATTGGAGCAAGTGCTGATCTATGGCGTGTTCACCGCTATCGGGATCGGGATTTTGTATGTTCTGTTCAGGTTTGGCAAAGTACTGCCTAAGCTGTACCGAAGATTCTCTGCATGGATGAACAGGATGATGAACAGACAGAACGTTCAGCCCTCACTAGGTTATGAGGATGAAGTGGAGAATATTGAACATGACCCGGCATCCAAACGACTAAAACGGCTGTTGTCCGGTATGCGTATCGGCGGAAAGTTTCGAGCAGGAGAAGGATCAGAGCATCTGAATGAGAAAATTCGCCAAATGTATCGGATGATACTTTCCCGAAGTATCAGGGAAGGCTATCATTGGAAAGCATCCCTAACACCGCGGGAAACCGAAAGCGATCTTAAGGAATGGGACGGAAGGAAGGATCGTATTCCACAATCCTTGATCGAGCTTTACGAGGAAGCCCGATATGGTACACGTACCATTACGGAAGAAGAAGTTGAACGGCTGCAATTGAATAGGAAGCATACATGAGGAGTGGACATCTTGTCGGTACAAAAAGAAAGCAATGCTGTTATTCACTACGGAGATCCCGCGGTCACCGGGGGAGTCTCCGTCTTTGATAAGGAATTTGACAAGCTTTTTTATTACGATGGAACGGATCTGGGTTTAACCTACCAACCGCAAGAGTCCGCGTTTCGCCTGTGGGCACCGACTGCTAGTGAGGCCTACGTTCTGCTCTATCCGGATTGGCAGGCAGTAGAAGCCCGGCGAATCGCGATGACGCGTGATGTGAAGGGAACTTGGCTGCTGAAAGTAGGAGAAAATCTTCGAGGGATGTTCTACACCTACCAGGTCCTTATCGGGGATCAATGGAACGAAGCTGTCGACCCCTACGCTGCTGCCGTAGGCGTAAATGGCGATCGTGCTTACATCTTGGACATGGCCTCGACCGATCCAGAGCACTGGACAGAAGACAAACCGCCATTTCATAGTCCTCTGGATGCCGTAATCTATGAACTGCATGTTCGTGATTACACCATTCATCAAGGCAGCGGAGTGAAGCATAAAGGCAAGTTTGCAGGCCTGGCGGAGACAGGCACCCAAGGTCCGGGAGGGATTCGCACAGGGCTTGATCATATTGTCGAGCTTGGGGCCACGCATGTGGAGCTGCTCCCGATCTATGATTTTGCAACGGAAAGCGTGGACGAAACCAGGCTTCATGAGCCGCAGTACAATTGGGGATACGACCCGAAGAACTACAATGCTCCCGAAGGCTCGTATGCTACGGATCCGTATGTGCCTGAGGTTCGGATTCGTGAATTGAAGCAGTTGATTCAGACATTCCACGATCATGGCCTTCGGGTCATCATGGATGTGGTGTATAACCATGTATATGACGGGTATCTGATCAATTTCACGAAGCTGGTCCCCGGATATTATCTGCGTTATACGAAGGACGGCAAATTCTCCAACGGATCCGGGTGTGGAAACGACACGGCATCCGAGCGTCCGATGATGCGGAAATTCATTGTGGAATCCGTCCTGCATTGGGTGAAGGAGTACCGGATCGACGGTTTTCGCTTTGATCTCATGGGTTTAATGGATGTGGAGACGATGAATGAAATCCGGGCCCGCCTGGACGAAATTGATCCGAGTATCATCACGATCGGTGAAGGTTGGGTCATGAATACCGAGCTGGATGAGAAGAAGCGAGCGAATCAGCAGCAAGCAGCTGTGATGCCGCGAATCGCACATTTTAACGACGGTTTTCGAGATACGGTCAAAGGAGACATCTTCCAGTTTGATTATAGAGGCTTTGTGAGCGGCGGAGATGGATATGAAGACAAGGTGAGGCAAGGCATCGTGGGCGGCATTCCGTATTCCAAAGATATTAAGGCGTTTGCTTCCGAGCCGGATCAGTGCGTAAATTACGTAGAGTGTCATGATAACCATACCCTATGGGACAAAATTATGCTGTCGACAGAAGGGGAGAATGATGCCATACGTCGCGATATGCACCGGCTGTCATCGGCGATGATTCTGACCAGTCAAGGCATCCCTTTTCTGCATGCTGGTCAAGAGTATTATCGCTCCAAGAACGGAGTGGAGAACAGCTATAATGCTAGTGATGAAGTGAATCGGCTGGACTGGGGTATGGCATCGGAGCATCAGGATGGAGTGAAATACATTCAACGGCTCGTTCAGCTCCGCAAGAATCACCCGGCATTCAGAATGAGGGATGCGGCGTCGATTCGTAAGCATCTTCGGTTTGAACCGTGCCCTGGGCATGCCGTTGCTTTCTCGCTTCGCGATCATGCGGGCGGCGATCCACAGAAGCATATCTATGTGCTCTATTATGCCGCACGGAAAGAGTCCTCTCTGGCTTTACCTGAGCTGGGCGAATGGAAGATTCTGCTAGGCGAAGAGCATATTAGGCGTCTAACCCGGGATTCCCTTGTCGTAGAAGGGATCGGTGCTGTCGTATTAACCTGTTAAATCTATGCCGGCAGTGAATATTACCAAGAAATGAATAATGCCTGATTCTATGATCATCTGATATGCTGATGGTATCAGATTGATAGAATAGAATCGAGGCGTCCCTTTGAAGAAATATTTCCTGTCACTTTGTTTGCTGTTGTCATTTACATCGCTCTTTGGCCTTTTTCAGGCATCAGCGGCTCAAGCTCCTAGCCCGACCGATTTTCACGATATCTCGGAAAGCTTTGCCAAAGACGCGATCCAGCGTCTGGCCAAGAGAGGTATCGTAAGCGGGGATGGCACAGGAGCTTTTTTGCCGCGAAATCCGGTGACCCGGGCCGAATTCATGGCCATGGTTGCCAGAATGCTCAAGTTGGAGCCCGTTCAGAATGACTTGCCCGCGTTTCGGGATGTTTCCCAATCAGCATGGTATTATGGCTGGGTTCACGCGGGACTTAATTTGTCCATGGTTGAGGGGAACGGTTATCGGTTCTACCCCAATGCTTCCATAACAAGGCAAGAGGCCGCTGTGATGGTGATTCGTGCCATGAAAGAAAATGGATATATGAACGGAAATACAGCCGGCCAATACACGGATTCTGCTTCCATCGCGGAATGGGCTTGGAATGCCGTTGGCAAAGCGACTGATACAGGCTGGCTGCAAGGGAGTAAGGGACAGTTCAGGCCGCAGGACGCGATCACCCGAGAGGAAACGGCTATGCTGCTGGATCGGGTCCTGCAGTCGGGAAATGTGAAGTCCATGATCGATAGCCAGACGCCTGCAAATATTCATATGGGCTGGTTGTATAACGGTACAACGAATCAATACATCTCCTATGCCAAACGGGCCGGATTGAATGTTCTGGTACCGCGCTGGTACTACATGGAAGCTAACGGCAAGCTGACGGACCATACCGACAAGGAGCTGTTGAATTGGGCTCATAACAACAGCCGGCAGGTGTGGGCAATGGTGGGGAACCGCGGGAATGCGGAAGGAACTCATCAAGTTTTAAGCAGCGCACAGTCCCGGAAGTCTGTCGTTGACAGTATTACAGCGAATGTCTCCCGGTATCGATTGGATGGGATCAATATTGATTTTGAGAACGTCATGCCACAGGATCGTCAGAATCTGACGGCCTTTATCACGCAATTATCCATAGAGATGAGACGGCTTGGAGCCAAGTTATCCATCGATGTTTCACCTGATCTGAATACGGATTGGACGGCTGCATTCGATTACGCAACCCTTGGCACTCAGGTGGACTATATGGTACTCATGAGTTATGACCAGCACTGGGGCGGTTCGCCCAAAGCGGGCTCCGTATCATCGCTGCCATGGAGTGAATCCGCGCTGAGCAAGCTGCGGACCCAAGTTCCGGCTAAGAAGAGCATCATCGCGTATCCGCTGTACACGAGGGATTGGCGGATCGCTTCGTCGGTATCCTCGGAGGACATTAGTTTGGCCGAGCAAGGACATCGCATTCGCCTGAACAAGGCTTCATTAACATGGAATGCCAGCGTGGCACAGTATGAAGCAGCTTATAGCAGCGGCGGCATTCAGCATCGTATATGGACCGAGGAGTCCCGTTCTTTATCCATGAAACATCTTATGGCCGCCAAATATCAGATTGCCGGTTATGCCTACTGGTATCCGGGCGCCGAGACGACGGACGTATGGCAGGCCATTCATAATGCGGAACGGTATGCTTATTATTCGTTCCGGATCTAAACATCCGATATGTCGCATATCAAGACCAGCCTCCAAAAGTGAGGTTGGTCTTTTTTTTACTTGTAAAAAGGTCATTCCGTGATACAATAGTTGGAATTTATATTGAATATTTTTCCTGTAGGAGTGATCATATGACCGTTCGTGCGGAGGAACGTCTGAAGGAGCTGGGCATCAGCCTACCTAAAGCAGGCTCGCCAGCAGCGAAGTATGCCAACTATGTCGTTGTTAACGGATTGATGTATGTTTCAGGGAAAGGACCCTCAGGACAGCCAAGGGGCAAATTGGGCGAACATTACACAACAGAACAGGGCTATGAATATGCTCGCCTGACCGGAATTGAAGTCCTGGCCGTATTGAGAGAAGGCCTGGGATCACTTGATAAAGTGAAGCGCGTGGTCAAGGTTCAAGGCTTCGTTAACGCGACAACCGACTATAAGGAGCATCATAAGGTATTGAATGGATTCTCGGACTTGATGCTTGATGTATTCGGGGATCAAGGGATTCACGCCAGATCCGTATTCGGAGCCGTATCCTTACGGGATCAGCTGCCTGTCATTGTAGATTCAATCTTTCAAGTGGAGGAATAGGCATGGCATTAGTGATAAGGGAGCTGCAGGTGAAGGAGGATGAAAGCCTGCTGCTTATGGTCCAGGAAATCGGCCAGGGCGGGAATGGCTTCGTTAATGGTCTAAATAGCGGAGGCATGGAAGAGTTCGCCTCTAAGGTGCAGCGCAATTACGAAATGGCGAGAGGCATCGATCTTCCGAATGAGTATGTTCCTCAGACGATATATTGGTTATACGATAACGACAAGCCTCTAGGATACGGTAAGCTGAGACACCGACTGAATGAGAATCTGCTAGAGCTAGGGGGACATATCGGGTATGTCATCAGGCCGTCGGAGCGTGGAAAAGGATATGGCAAGCGGCTGCTGGCGGAGTTGGTCAAGAAAGCCTATGACAAAAACATAAGCCGGGTCCTTCTGACCTGTGATGAATCCAACCTGGCTTCCCGTTGCATCATTGAATGGAATCACGGTGAATTAAGTTCCATTACGAACGGAACGTGTAAATACTGGATTGAAACGGCTGCTGGGCACAACTAGTTGGAAGCAATGCCAATCAACACGCGCTTGGAGAGAGATAAGTAGAAGTGAGGGGCGCTCCTCAACTTCTACTTATTTCTTCAACCAGTCGAACATCCGGTTGATCGCCGCTGCATGCTGCGGCGGCGGGAAATGATGCCCAAGACCTTCGTACAGATGGGCTTCCGGCTGATGTCCCTGCTCTTGAAGCTTGTCCAGCATCCGGTAACTATGTTCCACCAGGACCTGCTCGTCCCGTGTCCCATGGACAATCAGGACCGGACATCGGATTCGGTCCGCATAATGGATCGGAGACCGGAGAAGGTATCGTTCCGGAAACTTGGTTGGCGTACCGCCAATGATGCGTTTCATCATTCTGCGCAGATCGATTCGTTCCTCGTAGGTTTGGGCCAGGTCGGAGACGCCGCTCCAGAGAATCATTTTGGATACATGCGACGACAGGGCGGCTGCCACGGCAGCATTGATCGCCCCGCGGGAAAAGCCTAACAGATGGATACGTTTGTTATCTATCCATGAAATGCACGATAGCCATTCGATTGCGGAGATCACGTCCATCGTATCGGCACCGCCGAATTCATCCCTGCCCTCGCTGCCTTCATTCCCACGATAGGCTGGAGCAAACACCGCATATCCTTGCGCTGCGAATTCTTCGACCCATTTTAACCTTACCGCCCCAACCCGTCCAATGCCGCCGCGGCAATACAGGACCAGTGGCAGCTTAGGTTCAGTTGACCCGAAGGATCCTTCCGGGACAGTGTCCTTATTCAATGAGCATGCAAGCGTGCCGACTACCGTTACGCCGGGTATGGCATCGACCGCTTCGGACATCTCATGGGTGCTTGAACGGGGCAATTGCGGCGGCAGACCCAGATACCCCTTGACATGTAATCCCTCTGAGACATAATCAATATGATAGATCATCGATGTCCTACCTCCTATGCTTAAATCATATTGTATCGAAAAAGGGCTCTATTCTCAGATGTTGGAGTTCAAGTAAGTATAGTACGTTCTTTCCGTTGAAATCAAGAATAAACTGTAAAAAATTACAATTTGCTAAATGGATTGATGTCTGATAAAATGTATTCTCGAGAATATGAAATACTCATTATCTTGGCGGTCGTGGCGAAGGGGTTAACGCACCGGATTGTGGCTCCGGCATTCGTGGGTTCAAGTCCCATCGATCGCCCTCAAAGTAAAGTATGCATAATGGGAAGGAGAGCCGATAGGCTCTCTTTTTTTTCGTGGTTATTCCCAACATATATAGATGCCAGACCGTACATAAGATGATATAATGATGTGGAAATCGAGGTGAACATCATGGCAAAAAAGAAAAGAACATCCCCATTGCCGCGAACTGAAGCTGCCGATAAACCCGCAACGTTAAAGGATATGCTGGACCCTCAAGTTCTGGCGAAGTTGAAGGCAACGACCGAATCCTTGAAAGCAAATGAAGCCGAGCGGCTTGAGCAGGAAAGGCAGGAACGGGAAGCTGTGCGCAAGGCTGAACAGAAGCGGCGCGATAATGATTTTGAGTATTTACTGGAACACAGCGAGATGGATTGGAAAAAATATAAGTGACAGACGGCGGTTTGCTGTCTGTTTTTTTCGTTATCGCGGTCTGCCTTGTGTGAGAGTACGCCGGTTGATGTGTTTCTTGCAACGCAGGAACTTTCAACTTCCTTGGATCGGTTGTATAATATTGGAACCTAACAGAGCACGTGTGAATGCGAGAAGACGTATTCCGACCCGGATGCCACTTGCGGCGTTCAGCGAACGAAGGCCAACCAGAACAAATTTTTCATTGGATACCGCAAGCATTCCATTGTTTGTCCAAGTCCCAAAGGGCCGATTGTCTTGTTCTCCATTATTCTGCCTAACGACACCGCGGACGTTAAAGTAATGTTGCCGCTCATTGAAATGATGAAGAAAATCGAAGGGCTAAAAGTCGACTATCTGGAGTGTCTTTTCTAAACGATGTATATCCGAAGTCGAAGGCTTCCAAAAAAAGACTCCCTTGTGGATGGAATTTTGGTTTAAACCAAGGGACGGTTCCCTGGATCATGTCGCTTCTCGGTATCGAATCGTATGATAATGAATCTGCTTACAATGCAATCCTTTTTTTCATAAAAAATATGACGATCATCCCTATGAGCATGGTGTATTTTGCGAATGTGCGGAGTTAGCATCAAATAGCTCTCAACTGCCGCAGGAATACGATCGGTGGCCTCGTTCCGTTAACGGGCCGATTAGTTTATTTGTGATATGCTTAATTTTTACATCTGTAACTTTTTAAACATAGCAATTTGAAAGAAATCATGGCTCATTTTTTATGCTAATTTGTATTGTGTATAAACCTACTAAAACTCTTGAATATTAAGGAGGTAAAAATTATGAATAACAAAATCCAAAAAATCACGCCAAACTTGTGGTTTGATACACAAGCCGAACAGGCGGCAGAGTTGTACACTTCTATTTTTAAAAATTCGAAGATAGGAAGAATCACTCACCATGGCAAAGATAATCACGGGATACCAGAAGGAACCGTAATGACTGTGGAATTTCAACTGGACGGGCAAGAATTCGTAGCCTTAAATGGCGGTCCGTATTTCAAATTCACAGAGGCAATATCATTTATCGTGAACTGTGAAGATCAAGATGAATTGGACTATTTTTGGGAAAAACTCTCCGAAGGCGGAGATGAAAAGGCTCAAAACTGCGGTTGGCTAAAAGATAAGTATGGCGTGTCGTGGCAAATTATTCCTTCCACTCTAACCGAGATGGTAAGCGACCCAGATCCAGAAAAATCAGAAAGAGTTATGAAAGCATTGCTCCAAACGAAGAGTAAAATTGACATAAAAACTTTGATGCAAGCGTATGAGGGATAAAGTGCACTTTGCCGTTACAGACTGGGGGAAGACCGTACCGCGAGTCATTGATAACGGAAAACGTTAGTTCAGAATTTACCGCCGTATGATTGATAGGGCGGTTTTTCTTTTGGCCAGAAATCAACAATCAAGGATAACAGAGCCTAAAAAAGAAATGAATCACCAACGGGATAAGTCTGTCCAAAATTGGGTACTGTCCAAGGTGTCTATGTTGGCACAAACGACACCCGACCGTCATATCGCCCTTTCATTTCCAATATTGAAGTCTATACAGGTTAGTTACCCTGCTGTTATTTAGAATGAGAGTAGGCTTTTTGAACAAGCTCTATAAGTCCGTTAGGCCCTTGGCCAAGGCACCCTTCACGAATCAAATTTTTGAGGATTTTAACCATCCGGATGCCGTCGATATCGAGCGTCTGACCGAGGATTATGATCACGCCGTCCATCGTGGCAAATACGATATAATCGTCATGGAAGGATTTCTCTTGTATCAATTCGAATATCTTCGGAACACCCTTGATTTGAAACTGTTCGTAGATTGCCCTGCAGAAGAAAGAATGCTTCGCAGAAACCGCTGGTTTATCGATAAGGGGCATAACGAGGAAAGTGTGCTTCAGGAATATTTACAGCTTGTGAGATACAGACACGATGAATATGTTGAGCCTACCCGCTGGCATGCGGATCTGGTAATGAATAGTTCCCTGAAGGGAAAACAAGGCTTTGAGGTTGTGAGTGATTGGATTCTAACCAGATTACTGGAGAACAGGAACCCGCTTAGATAACAGGCGTGCTTGTACTCGGTATCTTGGAACATCCATGTAAGACCTCTCCGTATTCATGTGAGGTGTTGATGTCATGCTGAAAGCGGGTTACAATAAGTAAGTCAGTATTCATACTCGCTAGGAGGCGTAAAGAATGAAAGTTGAAATATGGTCGGATTTTATGTGTCCGTTCTGTTATATTGGTAAACGCCGTTTCGAATCGGCTTTGGAGCAATTCCCTAATAAAGATCAGGTTGAGGTGGTATACCGCAGCTTTGAGCTGGATCCCAGTGCATCGTATAAGACCGGGGTTTCCATGGATGAGATATTGGCATCCAAATACGGCATGAGTATCGAACAGGCTAAGGCTGCGAACGGCAACGTGACCCAGCAAGCGGCAAGCGTCGGGCTTACTTATCATATGGATCGCGTCATCCCGGCCAATTCATTTGATGCTCACCGCCTGGTTCATTTTGCATCCGGACATGGTAAAATGAAAGAAATGACGGAGCGGTTGTTCCGTGCACACTTTACAGACGGCGAGAATCTTGGTGATAAGAATCGATTGGCTGATCTGGCGGCTGAAGTCGGCCTGGAGCGGGATCAGGCAGTGGCCGCGCTCGAGAGTGACGATTTCGAATCGGAAGTAAGGGCAGATGAATCAGCTGCAACAAATTTAGGAATTCGGGGAGTGCCATTCTTCGTGTTGGGAGGCAAATACGCCGTGTCCGGTGCGCAGCCGCTGGAAGTGTTCACGGACGCTCTAGATAAGGCTTATCGTGAAGCGAATCCGCTAGTGATGGTGAATGACTCCGACAGCAGCGACGGCATGTGTGCCGACGGATCTTGCGATTTGCCGGGCAGCGCGAAATAAAACATACACAGCAAGTAAGAGCCCGAAGCATCAGTAAACGATCTTCGGGCTCTATTTTTCCAATTACTAATCATAATACATAGGAGGCCATATGCGGCATCTTCCATCTGAGGAACTTATCCATCGAATTCAGGATTCGGAAACGGATTATATGTTTGATCGAATGAAAGCAATCGAAGGTCGGACCGGAAATCCCGAAGGGGTCGAAATGAAGCGCTTCGGCCATGTACTGTGCTTGTACAGCAAGACGATGCCTTGGCTTTCTTTTAACACGGTGAAAGGAATGCGTTCAGAGGATCTGAATAACTTGGACGATATCATCGACTTTTATCGATCGAGGGACCGCAAATTCCAGTTTGAGATCGTACCCGGCCTGGTGAATCAGGAAGTCCTAACTGCGCTTGTCGATCGCGGATTCTATCAATCTGCTTTTCATAATTCCATGTATATGAACCCGCAAGAGATGAAGGGGATGCAAGGTAATGGAATTGTGATCAGAACAATAGACAAAGATGAATTTGAGGATTATGCTAAAGTTCATTGTCGTGGAACAGGATTGCCTGATCAAGGAATTCCATCTGTAGCCGCGAATAATCGTGTATTGTATTCACGCCCGGGATGGAGCTTCTATATCGCTTATGTCAAAGATGAACCGGCTGCAGCTGGCGTCATGTATGTAAATCAATCGTCAGCGTCACTAACATTTGCGGCAACACTCCCGGAGCATCGTAGACAGGGCTTGCAGCAGGAGCTGCTTCGTAGGAGAATACAGGAGGCGAAGCTTGCAGGATGCGATCTGATTGCCTCCCAATGTGCCTTCTTATCGCAGAGCCATCGTAATATGGAATCGATTGGCATGAAGCTGGGTTATGTTCGGACGACGTGGACCGAGCGCTAGCCTGAAAGTTCAGAGCAGTAATGCAGGTGGTGGCAGACATGCAAGAACATATGGATTTTCTTAATTTGGAGTACTTACAACTAGGCTCTGCTAAACAGAAGCAAGCTGCCATGGTTATAGACGAGCTTAGACTATGGGATCATTTGAAACCCTGCAACCCGATATTGGTGGGTACAATCCCTATTGGGATTGACATCGCTTCAAGCGATCTCGATATCATATGCCATGTGACGGATTTTGCCCGTTTTGAGCGAGAGCTCACGACGCATTATAGTCAACTTGTTTCGAATTTCACATGCTCATCCCGTACGGTCAACAACGTGGATCGAACGGTAGCGCGTTTTCAGTATAAGGGGTGGGAATTCGAGATTTTTGCACAGCCAATACCTTCGACGAAGCAGAATGGTTACCGTCATATGATTGTGGAATACAAGCTTTTGAAGCGACTCGGTGAAACTGCAAGACAAGGAATTATCGAGCTGAAGAGGTCGGGTTACAAGACGGAGCCTGCCTTTGCGAAGCTGTTACATATTACTGGCGATCCTTATGAGGAGCTGCTCAAGATGTATCACTGGCCGGAGGATCGACTGGACGCCTATATTAAATCTTATATGGACAAGGAGAATGAGTATGAGTGACAAACAGCAGCTGCTGAATGAGTATTCCGCATGGATCGGCAAAGCGAGAGAATTCGCGGAACAGGAAGAGGGATTCTGGAGCACCCCGATTGCAGAGGGGAAATGGGCAGTACGTGATGTGGTGTGCCATATTATGCGCTGGGATGAGTATTTTTACAATGAAGCCATTGCCAAAATTTCTACAGGGGATGCATTGACCGTCCGGCATATGGATTATGATACTTTCAATGAACAGTCGAGGCAATATGCCAAGACGTTATCAACAGAAGCGCTGGTGGATCAGACGATAACCGCAAGGGAGAAGCTGATTCGGGCGATCGAAGCCCTGCCTGAAACGTCATATGAGCTGCGGTACACGGACGGGGACGGGCATCCCTTTGAGGTAGCGCAATTTATGCGGGATTTCATCTGGCACGACAACCACCATCTGGCTCAGCTGAATCAGGTGCTTCAAGTCAGCTAGTCGGCAATACTTAGCAGAAATGGGTGAAGTCATTGATTGGCTACTTGGACATCATGTCTTACTTTACAGAGAGCAATCTGGAATGGTTATTAGAACAATTTAGAGCATTAGGCCCTCTGCCGGGCATCCTTCTGACTTTTCTGAAATCCTTCATTCCACCGATGCCCACGATCGTGATTGTAGGTGTGAATGCGGCGGTGTATGGGCTGTGGGCCGGGTTTCTTTACTCTTGGATCGGCATGGTGGCAGGATGCTTAACGACCTTTCTCATCGTGCGCAAAATATCCGGTACAGCACTGATCGAACGCTGGGCGAATAAACCTAAAGTTCAGCGTGGTATGCGCTGGATTCAGCGCAACGGTTTCAGTTACGTTTTCCTGCTTGGCATACTCCCCGTAGGGCCGTTTGTAGCGGTCAACGTAGCCGCCGGGCTAGCTAGAATGAACCTGATGTCCTATCTGATGGCTGTAACCTTGGGCAAGGGCATTATGGTATTCTGTGTCTCTTACATCGGTGCCAACCTGTCCGATTTTATTGCGGAACCTTTTAAATTGTTCGGTGTCCTTGCCTTTATCGTGCTGTCCTTGTTGGTCAGTCGGAAGCTGGATTCATACTTTATAAGAAAACAATCGGTACACGATCAACAAGCAGAGCTCGAGACCCATTGAATAGCATCATGGCTGAGGAAAAAAACGGACGGTATGGTTCTTCATGACCATATCGTCTTTTGGCATATCTCGATCTCGCCTTTTGCTGTATAATGGAAAAATAGTAATGTCAAAACCAGCATGATTGAAAAGGGAGTAAGTGTTATGACAAAATTGGCCTCATCCATTCTCGAAATGATACGTATGATGATCATAATGATGATCTTTGTAACGGTTCTGGGCAACATTGAACATGAAATACTGAAGGCCTGGATACCTTGGAACGGACTATATTTCCTGTTCCTGTTCGTGGGGAATGTACTGTTGTTTCTTGTGCTTTACCGGAATCGCCTGCAGTTCAGCGGTTGGTATCGTTCAACCGCGACCCAGCACAAGCTGTCTAGAAATACGACGAGGATTGTCATGGCACTGGGCATGATCCTTATCGGAGCGCCCATCATGATCACGTGGTTCATAGTATAATTGGTGTAATTCATCGGTTATAAGCTCGAACGATGGGATTTAAAGGGGCAGTTCCAAAGGTATCGACCTTTGGAACTGCCCCTTGTTTGATGATTACAGTCTTTTACGTTTATACAGCGTTACCAAGAGACAAGAGAGAAGAAGCAGCACGATGGATACTCCGGCGTACAAGGCCTCCTTGGCACTGCCTTGTTCCTCGGCAGCCCCGTTTGACCAATCGACCGGCCGGCCCATCCCCCTACCTCCCTGCATTTGACCGCCAAACTCGAATCCGTTCCCCATCTGCCCCTGAGGGAAATCCGGCATCTGGCCTTGACCATTCTGGCCGGGGTCCTGAGGCATGGTTGATTGATTTCCAGTAGAAGGGGGGGTTGCGCTCGATCCGACTGACAAGGAAGGTTCATCCCCTGTAGGTACGGTGTCAGGATCAGGACCTCCTTCAGCTTTGCCTGAGGTAACGTCTGCACTACTTCCCGACGCGTCGCCAGAAGGTTCAGGCGTAGCACCGTTGCTGTTGGCGGACGTGTTTCCGCCAGAGATGCCTCCGGCCAGGGTGTCGTTAGGGGGAAGCATCCCATTTCCATTCGTCCCGCTGCCGCCATCTCCACCCGGTGTCGTGCTCGTGCCAATATCAGTATCAGTAGTGTTTCCCTGGGTGCCTCCATTCGAATTAGGCTGTGGCGTACTGTTATTCCCGCCAGGTACCAGTCCGCCACCACCACCAGGTCGCATGCCACCACCACCCCCAGGGCCCATGCCGCCGCTGCCGTTTCCATCGCCTGCGGAAGGGATCGTTCCATCCAGCTGCTGCTGGATATTATCCGTTGACTCTTCCACGAATGAGGTCAATGTCGGGATGGATTGCTCGTAATCCTCATAGGAATAGAAGGGTCTTGGGTCTTTCTTTACGTGTTCGGAAATTAAGTCTTGTAATTGCGCCACCCGCTCATTGAATGTTTCCTGCTGCATGTAGCCTTCCAGCATCTCCGAGAGGATGGCGTGATAGCGTTCCTTATATTCGTCAACCTCGAGCAGTTTGGCAATCAGGGGTCGTTCCGCCAAGGCTCCCTGGGTTGGCTCGTCAATGAGGATGCTGGAGCCCCCAAATCCTCCGAATGCCATATTATAATCCCAAGGCAGGACAGAGAAGATGCCATTGTTCTCATACAGGTAGTAGTTCTGTTTGTTCATCCCCAGATAACTGTCCATATTGGAAGCAACGACATTCAAGGCAACGTACTTAAGTACATTATCCACGTCCAGAACCTTCTCATAATCGGTGCCGTTATTGAGCTCGTCCAGCATATCGATCAATACATCGTCGTTGGATGATTTGGATTTCATGACAAGTCCGGTATAGGAATCGGGGTCATTGCCAAGCCAAGTCAGATCGCTGCCCGCACCGTTCATTTCGGCCTTGTACAACGCGCCGTACGAATGATCGAAATGACGCTCCAGATAGGAGTCGCCAATCTGTTCAATTGCGAGGTAGAACCCCCATAATTCATCGTTAACGTATACATTGACGTAAGAGAAGCCGGGTGTCGGCAGTCCGACGGAATCCGCCAGCTCGTAGGTGAGGAATTCCCGCATATACGAGGCGTCGCTATAGTTGTTGTTCAGATTGATTTTACTGATTCCATTCAAGGTTTGATTGAGGTATTCGTCAAAGGATATTTTGAAGCTGTAGCGGTCGGAGTCCGAATTGACCACGCTGCGCAGGCTTAAATTGCCTTTGGTACGAATGCCGACATGATCAAATTGTATGCCGTTGTAATTGACGGATGCTTCTTTATATTCTTCGGCGCTGGCGTTGTCCAGCATATTCTGAAAATCCGCTTCGTCCATCGTGATTTTAACATCTATGACCTTATCCTTCGGAAAAACCGTTGAATCGATTTGCTCCTGCTGGGCATCACTCTCCGTGCTGCTTACCGTTTCGGCAGCTGTGGGTGTCCATTGGCAGCCTGAGATCAGGAGGAATATGGTCAGCACAAGGGACAGCAGGACCGTCATTCTTATCTTTTTCATCTCTGACCACCGCCTAACTTAGGATACATAGTCGCCACTGTAACTGATCAGTACCGCGTTATGGACACCCGAGAGCTGGGACAGCTTGTTTACGAACTGGCCTTCGGCGTCACGCAGCCTTACTTCCAGTGTCAGTTCAATGCTGCCTGGCGTCACGGTTTTTTGCTTCAGATTATAACGCTTCACGGCTTGACCGATTTGTTCTTTTACGGCTTGCTCGCTCTGCTCATTATCGCAATGAATCACGAGCAGATAAGGCGTATCCACAGTTGCTTTTTTAATGAAGAAGAACAGGATAAGACCGACTGCGATGGAGCCGATGACTGCCAGCGTGTAGAACCCGGCTCCGGTTACGATCCCGGCAACCGCGGCCCAGAACAGGAAGATCAGATCGGTTGGATCCTTGATGGGCGTACGGAAACGGACGATGGAGAGTGCGCCGACCATACCGAGCGAGAGCACGAGATTTGAGTTAATGGCAATGATGACAACGGCCGTGATCATGGTCATCCCGATCAGAGACACGTTAAAGCTTTTGGAATACAGCACGCCGCTGAAGACTCTTTTATAGAGCAGATAAATAAATAGCCCGATAACGAAAGCAACGGACAGCGTAATCAGGATTTTGGCGATGCTGATATCGGATACGAAGTTTTCCATGACGGAGTTTTTGATGATATCCGAAAAATTGGTGGTGCTTGTACTGCTTGATGTAGATGTGGTGTTCATGAATTATTGATCCTCCCATGTGTTATATTTCAGAAATTTGCGGCACATCACGTACTTGGAGGCCGATTGACGGCCCAGTCCTTCCAGCTGCAGCGCGATTTTGATGTAATCCGGGATATACTCGTCATATTTGACTTCCAGTATGATCAGATTCTCATCGATCGCCCGGATGGGCAGCAGATTCCGATTGAACAGATCCGTGGAGTGCAGGCCGGTTCGAAGCTCCTTATCAAACGTAATCCGGACATTTCCGTTAGGACAGACATACGGCTCCCGGACATAATCGACAATGACCTTGGGCCGCAGCAGCTTATGCTTCATCTCGTGATACAGCTCCATCATCAATGGCTTGTCTGGTTGATAGAGGCATTCGTATTGACCGGCCATGATCTGATCAACCATCTCCCTTGTGAGCGGCTCCTTCAGCTTGGCGATGTAATCCCGGAATTTGATTTTTTTCTCAAAATGGATGGTGTCGTCGGTTACGTTGTAGATGCGGATGCGGTATTTCACCCGGTCCCGAACCCCAGCCAGCTTCTCGTATAACGCTTTGTTGTTGATATCATCAAAGTACAAACTTCGAATGTGATATTCCCCGCCAGGTCCTGCATGCTGATCGTAGTTCACCAGATTTCTCAATCGTTGACGGATGATTTGATACTGGTGAATATTCACAAAAAATTTCAGCTCGTTCCGGTATTTCAATGGGGTCGTCATGATTCCACCTCGTTTCTCTCTATCATTCGTTTGCTTGTTTGCTTACGAAATCTATCCTATCAATCGTTCCTGATATCTTTCTTAAACGCGGCTGAATGTAAACTGAATGTTTTCGCTATGTAAAAATCGAGATTTCGAAGTAGACGGAATTCATGATTCGGTGGATCGTGCTTGTTCGTGGAGGTAAGGAAGGAGGTCCCGCTGCTGTTACAATTATGGTAGGATGAAACTATATTCGCGAAGAGAATGGACGATGCGTCATGATATATTATGTGGTAGCGCTGTGGAGCGCGGCGGCTGTGCTGCTGTTCAATCAGCCTCGGAGCGAGGTGAACCGCTGGGCGGCTTTTTTTCTATGGAGCGCAGGGATCGGCGGCTTGACGGATTTGCTTGCGCCTTCCGGTTTTATTCCGGTCCGGTACGAGCCGTGGACACAATTTCTCAACCATACCCTGACACCGTACGGCGTGTTGATATTTTGCATGGTGTATACCCGCAGACCTCAGCATCATAAGAGAATGCGCGATTTCAAAATAGGCTTGTTTCTGCCGGTGCTCGCGATGCTGGCACAAGTGCTTTTGACGGAGGGTTACCGAATTCATTATGGCTGGTTATTCGTGTGGACGGTTCCCTATTATGTGGCCGCATGTGCCTTGCTTATTCACGCGTTGTCCCAAGAGATGAATCCGCAAAAACGCAAAAGCATGTGGATCACCACCTGGATTATGGTACCTACCTTACTCGGTGTGATGCTGCTGATTAATGTGGGAAACCTGATCTCGCCCGGTTATGATTCGTTCCGGTATGTCTCCTTGTTCATTTTGTATTCACTGGGCGTTGCCGTCATCTGTACCTTTGTGTACGGCGTCCTGGGCGTACGCCTGAAATTCGAGCGCGATCCGCTGGATCGCACGATGCAAGCCGTCAGCTCGGGGACATCGATGCTGAATCATACGATTAAGAACGAGATCGGGAAGATTGCGATGAGCACGGAAAACGTAAAGCGGCTGCTGCCACAGGACAACGGCGTTGCCATCGAACAGCTTGAAGTCATAGCGAACTCATCGGAACATCTGCTTGCCATGGTGGGGCGCATGCAGCAGCAGATGAAGGCATTCAAGCTGGTGGAACAGCCTGTCCGCGTGGATCAGCTGCTTGCTGAACTGCAGCTCCGTGAACAGGATCAGCTGCGCAGGCATGGCGTTGAATTGAAGGTGATCTGTAGTCAGCGGCCGTGGCTGCTCGCGGATACCGTCCATTTGAAGGAATCGATCAGCAATCTCATTCGTAACAGTGTGGAGGCGATGCCTGAAGGAGGGCTGATTACGATAACGATAATCGCAGACCGCAAAGGAGCGGCGATTTCCGTTAAGGATAACGGGATTGGCATTCCGAGAGCGCAGCAGGAGCTGGTGTTTGAACCTTTTTACAGCACCAAGGGTCATAAGAAGGATAACTTCGGGCTTGGTTTGTCGTATGTGTATAACGTGATGAAGAAAAGCGGAGGTTCCGTAGGTCTGGAGAGCCGTGAAGCGGTTGGTACGGAGATTACGTTATATATTCCGCGTAGTAAAATTATTCGTTTATCCGGGAGGGAAGAAGCTTGAATCGCATACAAATCTTCTTGGTAGAGGATGACCCGGATTGGATTAAATCGATGACCGTTTTTCTAAATGCGCAGGAAGATATGATCGTTGTCGGGACGGCCGAGTCGCCCGAGCAAGCGATTGCGATGGCGCAAATCCTCTCCTTTGACATCGTGCTTATGGATATTCAGCTGACTGCAGGTCGACATGACGGGATATACACCGCCGCCGAAATTCTTGATCGTAAACCGCAGGCCAAGGCCATCATGCTGACCTCGCTCGGTGACGAGTTGGCGATCATGCAATCCTTTACGGCTGGAGCCATCAATTATATTGAGAAGTCGAGGTTTAAGGAGCTTCCGGCAGCGATCCGAAGCGCGGTGTTTCATCCGGGGTCGATGGAGGTGCTGCTCAAGGAATTTGCCCGCCTCAAGCGCGAAGAGCAGTTACGCGGCTTAACGCCTGCGGAGCGTGAGGTGTTTGATCTGTTGGATGAAGGGTACACCCATTCCCAGATGGAGCAGAAGCTGTTCAAAACCGAGAGCACGCTCAAGAACCAGATCAATAAAATTTTGAAAAAGCTCGGGGTAAGAAGCAGCAGGGAAGCCGTGGAGAAGGTCCGCCGCAAAGGGATTGTGAGAAAGAACGACAACTAGCTCTGGTGCAGATTAAGACTGGATCATATGGAAGGATCGGAAGAGGTACTACGAAACGTAGTACCTCTTCTTGGTATGTTCTACAAAAGTGAGGTCTGACGGCGAGTCCCCGGCGGCTGTAAAATGACTTGTAAATAGAGAGGTGTCCGGCTTAAGTAACGAAAGGACATCCCAAGGGGAGCTGAGCGCATGAAGAGAAATCCGATCTATGTTGAACTCGATATCAAGACGGAGATGGATAAGTTGTGGACGTTGACGCAAAAGCCTGAGCTGCATCAACAGTGGGATCTGCGATTTTCCGAGATTCATTATTTACCGAAGGCTGATTCGGGCATCCAGCGTTTTTTATATAAAACCCGCATTGGGTTCGGACTGGAAGTTACAGGAGCGGGAGCCACGAAAACGGCTGTCCGCCCGAAGACGGGAAATCGGATCTCGGTGCTGCGATTCGGCTCGGATCAGCGCAGCTCCCTAATTCGGGAGGGAAGCGGCTATTGGAAATATGCGGACCAGGGGAGCGGGGTCATCAGCTTCTCTACCCAATACGATTACAAAACGCGGTTCGGCATGGCGGGCGCCTGGTTTGACCGCTTGCTGTTCCGGCCTTTATTCGGCGCGGCGACGGCATGGAGCTTTGATGTGCTGCGTTTGTGGGCAGAGAAGGATATTCCGCCTTCGGCTACGATCCGGAAGGCTTTCATCCATGCCTTGTGCGTGTTTATGCTGGTCGTTCTATGGTGTTATGAGGGGCTGGTACCGAAGCTGTTGTTCCCGGAAGCCGGGGAGCTTGATCTATTGAGGCAGTCAGGCCTGGCTGGAGGGCAGGAGAGGGTGGTGCTGATCTTGCTCGGCATAACCGAGATCGGCGTCGGTTTATTGACATTGCTCTTTCACAAGAACTGGTTGTGGTACAGGCTGATGATGATTTTGCTTGCGATCTTGATGCTTGGAGCATGGATAACGGATCCCGAGTTAATGAAGGCCCCATTCAATCCGTTAACGCTTAGCGGATCCATGATGGGGTTTTGCTTGATGGCTTCGCTGTCCGCTTCGGATTTGCCAAGCGCTTACCGTCCGGCTCGAAGACGAAGACCGGTTATCGGGCATACATCCGGCAAAGGAGTGAATGATCATGACCTCGATCTATGAACAAGCGCTAGACTCGCAATTTCAAAAGCTCCATCCCAAAATTCAGGAGCGGTTCGGGTTTGACAGCAAGGATCACATCGCTTCGATTGGCGAAGGCATCATGGAAGAGATCTGGTACGCGCCTTGGGCTGCACTGCCTCTCTATATAGGCACGACGCGGCATATTATGTTTCCAAATCGAGGGAAAGGGATCCCGTTTCGGATTGAGAACTATGCTTATCGGGATGAATGGGGAAGAGAAACGGTGACGTGGTGTCGCAGCTTTGATTTTTCGGGCATTCAGAGGCGGTTTGATGCCACGATGATCTATAGTGCGCAGCGCAGCCGTGTCGTGGATTATTTAGGGAATAAACAGCACCTGGCGGTCGATCTCCGGATAGCCGCGGGGGCTAACGGCGGAATTCGCATTCAATCGGGGGAGCAGAGGTTTTATGAGGGGCTTTTGCAGTTTCGAGTTCCCCGGTGGCTCACCGGAACAGCCGATGTATGCGAGTGGTATGATGACGGGAATCAACAATACCGGATCTCCGTTGAGGTGGACAATCCGATATGGGGGCCTGTCTTCCGGTACAAGGGAAGCTTTCAGGCCCGGATCATGGCTGTAGCCAATGGAGCTGTTCCGCTACATGTGAAACCTCTGCGGGTTGAGGTTAGAGAGTAGCGGTAGTATCAGAGGAGGAGAGGCTGCTGCTCTTTCGCTCACGGAACATTCGGTAGTATAGAAACGAAGATACAACATATAGCGTTCCGGTAATACAAAATGTGATCGCATATCCCCAATAGCTGCCGTAAGTGGTGACGAGTTTAGATTGTACGGGTCCCATGGTAGCCCAGCCTAGCATGAAGGCTGTTTGCGTGACCGAATTGGCGATTCCTCTTCGGTGATCCGGTACGCGGTCGATCAGAATAGAGGACTGTATCGGATTGGCAGCATTCATCAGGGCTTGGCGGAACAGGAAGCCGACCGATGCGATGAGGAGTACGTTCGTGAACCCGGTTAACAGCAGGAAGGGCAAGGATAGGACTTGAAAGAGCACCACGGCCCTGACGGCTCCCACCCGATTCACCAGTGTAGGTCCAATCAGCATCGATACGATAGTCATGACTTGTCCGAGTGATATCAGAATGCCGACAGCCGATAACGATATCGAGAAGCGGTTGGTAAAATATAAATTCAAATAAGGCACGACAAGCCCTGAACCCAGGCCGATTAACAATTGGGCAAGCGCGAACTGACCGATGACTTTGTAATCCCCCAAACCGGAGGTGTTAACAGCTCCTCCTGCCTGAGCTGGTTGATGATCCGTAAGCGGTGCATCCAGTGCCTGTATCTCCTCGGCCTTCTGATCGGTTGTGAACAAGAGCGGGATAAACGCCGCAAAGGTTGCCAGGCCGCCTATGAAAAGCGCGGTTTTCAAGCTGCCGACCTTGTTCATACCAACGGCCTGCAGGGCATCCGCCAAGAATCCGCCTCCCATGCTTCCGAGCACTTGAGAAGCAAGAACAAGCGAGGCATGGATGCTAAAGACCCGCATGCGAGCCGCTTTCGCCGTGTTTTCCGCTAAAAAGGGGATAGCCAGCACCTGAAAAAAGGATGCGAATAAACCGGTATATATTGCAAGACCAAGCAAGCTGAACTCGCTTTCAAGAAAAGAGCGCGCGATCAGTCCTGCACCGCTTAACAACGCCCCAAGGACGAGGATTCGTTTGCGGCTGCCACGGTCTCCGATCAGGCCAATCGGAATGAACATCAGTGCCGTTGCCAGGGATTGAATACTGACCACTGTTCCATTCATGGAGTCATTATATCCAAGGCCTTGTATGTACAAATTGTAGAGCACGCTAAACATGCCGGTACCGATCTGATACAGCACGTTAGCTAGAAAAAACAGCTTGATGTTACGCGGCCAAGAATGCATTTCTTTTGCCGACTGTTGAATGAAACCCATGATGATACCCCCTAAATTTTACAGCAGCAACCTCTATTCTAGCAGGTTCCACATAAGGGAGGAAGAAATATTATATGTGAGTGGAGTGCGATTGACATGTTATAGACAAAAATATAAAATGTCTATATAAATAACTAATTGAAAAGTGGTGTTAACATTGGATCCGAACGAGCGTTTCTGGAATGCTTCTATAGATGAACTTAAACAAGGCTATATTGACGAAGGGCCCGTATGGGTATGCCTCCTGTGCGGGAAGACGATTGAGAAAGGGATCATCTACCCGGACCAAGATGTGTTATATGAGTCAGAACGATACATGACCGTTCATATCCGCCGGGAGCATGGCTCCGTGTTTCAGTATCTGTCTGGCCTCGATAAGAAGCTGACTGGACTGACCGAGCATCAGAATCGATTGCTGCAGCTCTTCTACCAAGGCAAGAACGATAAAGAGGTACAACAGGAGCTCGGCATAGGCAGTGCATCGACGATACGCAATCACCGTTTTGCCTTGAAGGAGAAGGAAAGACAGTCCAAGGTGCTGCTAACTTTAATGGAGCTGCTGAAGGAAAAGGATAACCATGCACCGGCATTCGTGGAAATTCCCAAGCAGGCCAAAATGGTGGATGAGCGCTACAATGTCACGGAAGAAGAGAGGCAATCGATCCTGGCCAAGGTGTTTCCCGAAGGGACCGATGGCCCTCTAAAGACATTTAAGCTCAAAGAGAAGCAGAAGTACGTCGTTTTACGAGAAATCGCAGCCCGTTTTAAACCGGATGTCTTGTATTCCGAACAGGAAATCAACGATACGATCGGAAGAGACAATCCCGATTATGCGACCATTCGCCGATATTTGATCGAATATGGTTTTTTGAATCGCAAGGATGATGGAAGCCAGTACTGGTTAACGACATAAACGCTAAGATTAGGAGGTTTTAACGCCATGAATCGCAGACAGGAACTAAATCAAATGTATAAGGAAATCAAGATTGAAGCAGGCGTGTATCAAATTCGAAACACAAAGAACGGCAAGGTATTTGTTGCCGGAACGAATAACTTGAAGACCATGAACGGCAAACGATTCGAGCTGCAGATGGGAACGAGCTACAATAAGACGCTTCAGCGGGAATGGAATGAGTATGGTGAGGATGCTTTTGTCTTCGAGATTCTGGAGACGATTGAGCCGAAGCAAGATCCGTTCTATGATCTGAAGGACGCGGTCAGCAAACGAGAGGCATATTGGATTGAACAGCTGGAACCTTTTGGAGAAAAGGGGTATAACGCAGAGCGAAAATAAGGCTTTTGTGTGGCGAACCTATGTGTAGGATATGAAATCACATTCCTTTCGTTTGCAATGCGCTGTAAGGGTAAGATATGATGAATTTAGAGGCTTAAATCGCTTCCTTTCCTACTTCTTACTACACGAAAGCGAGACGTGAACACGATAATGAGATCCATAGCTTGGGTAACCGACAGCACGAGTACAATCGAACCTGAATTCGCCAAGGAAAATCATATTTATATTGTACCTTTGAGGTTGATACTTGGACAGGAGGCGTACAGGGAAGGAATTGACATCTCGGCAGAGACCTTTTATGAAAGAATGAAAGATGAACCGAAAGTCAGCAGTTCACAGCCTCCAATCGGTGAATTCATCGAATTATATGAATCCCTGAAAGTGAAGTATGATGATATTATCGCCATTCACTGTTCATCCGAGCTCAGCGGAACATTGAATTCATCTATGCAGGCAGCAGAGATTGCCGAGGTACCCGTGGTTGGCATCGATTCTCAAGCGGGAGCGTTTCCGGTACGCGAAATGATCATGTCCGGGATTCACTGGCATAGCCAAGGGGATACCGTGCAGATGATAAAAGATAAAATCCAGTCCATGGTGCAAAACATGTCGTTCTACCTTATTCCGGCAAGCCTGCACCGGCTTCACAGCAGCGGTCGGGTATCCGGCACCCAGCTTCTTCTCAGCAATCTGCTCCGCATTCATCTGCTGCTGAGATTTGATGAAGGCAAAGTCATTGTGGAAGAGAAGATCCGAACGTTCAAGAAGGCCAAGCAGAGAATGCTGGAACTTATGAAACTGGATTTACAGAAAATTAAAAAGGTCTGCATCATGCACGCAAACAACGTAGAAGAGGCCGAAGAAATCCAGAAGGAAATTAGCGGGGCCCATCCGGCGTTGAAAACCGAAATCATGACCTTTATTCCCGTTGCGGGCATCCATGCCGGCGAGGGCACCATTGCGATGTCGTGGATTAAATATCATCCTGCTTATTCCTAGTTATAGTACAGATCCTGCCTGCAGATACTATCTGCAGGCTTTTGCATGTTTTTCGATTCTATACGACCTGTGATGGTTGTATATGTAGTAGGAGATGATTCCAAGGAAAGGAATGACGTTCACATGAAAGTGATTATCACGCAAGCTGAGGCGATGCAAAAGAATATATGGGATGATATCATGCTGATGTTCGGAAGAACGGATGAGGATGAAGTATGGGACACGGAGCAGTTTATATTAACCGAGGAGCAAGCCCGTAAGCTTGGACTGCTTAAATAGGCGAAAAAGGGCCGTTGTCGATGCGGCTCTTTCTTCTTTCTTAGGCGGGCAGCTTAGGCTTGGTTTGGGCTGTAAGGAAATCATGTTATGATGGAAGGACTCTGTGGAACAGAGGACGAATATAATAGTGTGAATTTGAAGGAAGGTGACAAGTTGAAGCGTAGGACAAAATGGATGTGCTTAACGATGCTGGTTGTCATCTTGCTATTGGCTGTGGCAGGTTGTCGGGGCGAAGCCGAACCCAGCAACCCTGGGGACAACGGGCCAGGAGCTTCGCCTTCGGAGCAAGTGCAGGAGCCGCAGACTCCTTCTCCAGATAATGAAGACGGGACACCGCCTTCATCAGGCAGCACGGACAACGAAGGCGAGGACGGGAATTTGCCTGAGAACGAGCCTGAAGATGCGGTAGCTGAGCTTCTGAATAGCATGACCGTCAAGGAGAAGATCGGCCAGCTGGTGCTGGTTGGAATTGAAGGGACTACCTTGGATGATACCTCGCGCAGATTGCTGGAGGATTACCATGTAGGCGGATTTATCCTTTTTAAGGATAATATCGAGAGCGTACAGCAGTCAGTAGACCTATTGAATGAGCTGAAGAAGGCAAATGCCGTGAATCCTGTGCCGCTATGGCTGAGTATTGATGAGGAGGGTGGACGGGTTACCCGTTTTCCCGATGAATATGTGAAGCTGCCGTCAAGCGGCAAAATCGGAAGCAACGGGGATCTTGCACTGACCAATCGTGTTGGTGGTCTTATCGCGCAAAAGGTGTCGGGAGTCGGACTCAATATGGTTTTTGCCCCGGTGCTGGATATTCATAGCAACCCGAACAATCCGGTTATCGGCGATCGAGCCTTTGGCACCACAGCAGAAACCGTAAGTGCGCAGGGGATCGCCTCCATGAAGGGGATACAGAAGAATGGTGTCGTTCCTGTAGTGAAGCATTTTCCTGGGCATGGCGATACTTCGGTCGATTCCCATCTCGGTCTGCCTGTTGTTGACCATGATCTAAAGCGTCTGCATGAAGTGGAGCTGGTACCTTTTCAACAAGCGATTGATGAAGGGGCCGATGTGGTCATGGTTGCGCATCTGCTGATGAAGGGCATTGATCCGGATACGCCATCTTCCTATTCGAAACCCGTCATTAACGATTTGTTAAGGGAAGAAATGGGGTTTAAGGGAGTCGTTATAACGGATGATATGACAATGGGGGCTATTTCCGGCAGCACGGACGTAGGGGAGGCTTCCGTGAAGTCCGTCGTCGCAGGGAGCAACATGATTCTGATCGGACATGAATATGCATTAGAAGAAGCGGTCATTCAAGCATTGACCAAGGCTGTTGATAGCGGCGTAATCCCGGAGGAGATGCTGAACGACCGGGTGAGGGCAACGCTTGAACTAAAGCACAAATATCAGCTGAGCGATGAGCCCGCGAAGGCTCCCGATGTGAAATCGTTGAATCAGCAAACGAAAGCTGTACTAGATCAGCTTAAATAAACGTAGCATATGTAGTGTAAGACGATGAACTTGTACTTGTTCGAAGAGGCAATGACTAGTTCCTTAAGGCAGATTTGGAGCATAAAAAACCCGATCTCAGGGTGAGATCGGGTGAAATGAACTAGAATATATTAGAAGTTGATATAGTGTAAAAAATATGCTAGAATGAAGGATAAATAACTATTGGCTTAATGTCATAATAACCTAATGCTAGATTAGCATGAAAATATGGGATTGTCAACAGGGGGGCGTAGAATGGAGAACCGTCAAAGTGCGGATTTTGCATTGGAACGAGAGGTTACGGATACAGAGAAAGCGGCTAATTCTCCGACAGAGGATTTTTCGGTTCATGACGATCTCTCACTTCCACCAGGCATCAAGATTAGCGATCCGGTTCGCATGTACCTGAAAGAAATCGGTCGGGTTCCCCTCCTTACAGCCGATGAAGAAGTGGAACTGTCCAAACGAATAGAGGAGGGAGACGAAGAAGCGAAACGCCGTTTGGCCGAAGCGAATCTTCGTCTCGTTGTAAGTATAGCAAGACGCTATGCTGGTCGGGGAATGCAGTTCCTTGATCTGATACAAGAAGGCAATATGGGCCTGATCAAAGCGGTGGAGAAGTTCGATTACTCCAAGGGCTTTAAGTTTAGTACGTATGCCACCTGGTGGATACGCCAGGCGATAACCCGCTCGATCGCTGACCAAGCAAGAACGATCCGGATTCCGGTGCATATGGTAGAGACGATTAATAAGCTTGTCCGTGTCTCCAGGCAGCTCCTTCAGGAGCTGGGGCGCGAACCGACACCAGAAGAAATCGGTAAAGAGATGGATATCACGCCGGAAAAAGTACGTGAGATCCAGAAGGTATCCCAAGAACCTGTGTCCCTGGAAACGCCGGTCGGCGAGGAGAGCGACTCCAACCTGGGTGATTTCATTGAGGATCAGGACGCATTGGCTCCGGCAGATGCCGCGGCGTTTGAGCTGCTGAAGGAACAGCTGGAGGAAGTGCTGGATACGCTCACCGAGCGTGAAGAGAATGTGCTCCGGCTGCGCTTTGGACTTGAGGATGGTCGGACCCGCACTCTGGAGGAAGTAGGGCAGGTGTTCGGCGTTACCCGTGAACGCATCAGGCAGATTGAGGCGAAGGCGCTTCGTAAATTGCGTCATCCGAGCCGCAGCAAACGTCTCAAGGATTTCCTTGAATAAACCCTGGGCACGAATAAAGAGATCATGAATGAATCCCTTGGTTACGGTCTAATGGCTGTAATCCAGGGATTTTTTGCTATTTAGCCAGGATTCCACTCCAGTTTGACACCACCCAAGTAGTTGGATCATAATGATGTAACATCCCCACATTTAGTAAGGAATGTTGTGCCTAATGTGAAGAATAGGGAGTGACATGTCTACGATGACTTTACATACATCTGCTATCGACCGATTGTGCAAGCGCAATGTGGAGCTGTCTGCTTTTTCTACGTACGGGATCGGCGGTTCAGCCAATTATCTGGCCATGCCTGAAACGGCAAATGACCTGGCGGATCTGCTGCAGGACTGCAGGAAACGCGGGATGCCATGGTACATCTTTGGGATGGGCTCCAATATCCTGTTCCCGGATGAACCGAACCATGATCTGGTGTTTATATCGCTCAAAAACCTGGTGGATCTTCGGGTGTCGGGAGATAAATGGTACGTTTCATCCGGCGCGCCCATGTCGCTACTGTCCTTGATGGGTTTAATGGGGGGGACGGATATGCTCGACTTTACTTTTTTGCTGCCAGGCTGCGTAGGAGCTGGCATCTATATGAATGCCAAATATAATGCGCGCCAAATCTGCGATATTCTGGACACGGTTTATTATATCGATACAACGGATTCGAGCTTAAAGGTACAGTCCATTCCCGTGGCGGACTGTTTATTTGCATACAAGCAATCCATCTTCCAGCAGCACCCTTGGATCATAGTAGGCGCCGATCTCAATATTCCGGTCAGCTCGGAGGAGCAGATCAGCATGACGTCCGAACTGCTTACAGAATGGAAGACCCGCGGCAGCCATCCATCATCCTTGCCGTCCTTCTTCTCATTCTTCCTGGGCGAGGTGCACGCATTGGCAGGAAGAGGAATCGAGACGCCGCAGTCAATGCTTGACATCATCAAGTACCGGACGAGTAAACGCCATTTCGATTACCCGTCCTGCGGTTCCGTATTCAAAAATAATTATGATTATGGGGTAGCCGTCGGCTCGCTCGTGGATCAGCTGAATATGAAAGGAACCGAATATGGCGGCGCGATCATTTCTCCGCATCACGGTAACATGATTCTGAACCAGAAGCATGCCAAGGCAACCGACATTCTGTACTTGATGAATCTGATCTCGGAGTCGATTAACAACCATTTTGGATTCGTTCCGGAACCGGAAATTGTATTGGTATAAATACGACCTAAAAATAATCTCTGTAAAGGAATTGGAATAAGTAGAATTTAACGATATAATCAGATAGGTGATCATCTGTTTATCGATATAAACGATGAAATTTATGTTGCGAGAGGGGCATTATATATGGCAAAAACATTAATTTTTGGACACAAAAATCCGGATACGGACACGATCTGCTCTGCTATTGCTTATGCTGATTTGAAGAACCAGCTTGGTCTTTCCGCCGAGCCCGTACGTCTTGGTGACGTTAACGGTGAAACGCAATATGCGCTCGATTACTTTAAGGTAGAAGCGCCGCGGTTCGTTGAGACGGTTGCGAATGAAGCCCAAGACGTTATTCTCGTGGATCATAACGAGCGTCAGCAAAGTGTAAGCGACATTGATCAGGTTCGCGTAATTGAGGTTATCGATCATCACCGCATCGCGAATTTTGAGACAAGCCATCCATTATATTACCGTGCTGAGCCTGTCGGCTGCACAGCTACCATTCTGAACAAGATTTACAAGGAAAAAGGTGTAGCCGTTCGTAAAGAAATTGCTGGCCTGATGCTGTCCGCCATCATCTCGGACTCCCTGTTGTTCAAATCCCCAACCTGCACGGACGAAGATATCGCAGCAGCTCGCGAGCTGGCTGAGATCGCTGGCGTGGATGCAGACGTCTATGGTTTGGAGATGCTCAAGGCAGGCGCCGATCTGAGCGACAAAACTATAGCGCAATTGATCTCCCTGGACGCCAAGGAATTCCAAATGGGCGGAGCCAAAGTGGAAATAGCACAGGTTAACGCGGTCGATACCAATGATGTATTGTCCCGTCAAGCCGAACTCGAAGATGCGATTCAAGGGATTGTCGCTGACAAAAACCTTGATCTGTTCGTCTTCGTCGTGACAGATATTCTGAACAACGATTCAATCGCTCTTGCACTCGGTAAAGAGTCCAAAGCCGTTGAGAAGGCATACAATGTGTCTCTGTCAGAGAACAAGGCTCTGCTTAAAGGCGTGGTTTCCCGCAAATCGCAGATCGTTCCTGTTCTGACCGAAGCATTCAATCAATAATATCTGGATGAGTATCAACAAGCCTGACCATCGACTGAGGAATCAGTGGGGAGGGCTTGTTTTTTATTGTTGATTTCCCCCTATTCATCCATAATTACAATATAATTCAATATCGCCGTCTTTAAGCGCTTACGAAGATTGAAATATTGTAATGAATTTACATCGAATTGACATCCATTTTACCAAATGGGTTCGTATAATAAAGATATGGATGATAAAATACATATACGTTTCAAATATCCAGGAATTGGGTTAATGATGTTTAATGTACGCTAAGTCGGGTTCACGAGCTGAATCTATTTAATAGAAGGATGAAGAGGGAGCGATGAGAAGATGAAGAAGTCGGCTTGGAAATTGGGAGCAATGATGCTGCTTGTACTGATCATGATGACAACCGTTGGCGTAGCCTCAGGCAACAATTATGAGCCGGTTCCGAAAGCTTCGAATCAGGAAGCTGTCTACATCAACGGGCTTGAGATTAGAGACGGCAAGGTCTATCTACAAGTAGATCCGATTGAATGGTATGAGGGAGAGGAAGCGAATCAGGTATTCCGCGAACGGGAACAGGACCCTGAGATGACGGAAGCTCTGGACGGCTATTATATCGTAAATGATACGGAAGAACAGATTGAACTTCCTGTGGCAGAAGATGCAGAAGTGCTGCTTCAGTTGTACGATCATACCGGACGGTATGAGGATGCTCAGATTTCCTGGAACCAGTTGGTAAGTCTGGACAAATTCACGGACATCTACAAAAAGGATGATATCGTAGATATGAAATGGTTTCCATTTCATATCACCGTCGAAGATGGCGTCGTTGTGAAGATGATCCAACAATACGTGCCTTAAATGGATGATAAATAGAATAAACGGATGAAAATAAAGAGCCGCTCCATTGGTTATTCCTAACCGCTGGAGCGGCTCTTGTGCTGTCCAATGACAACAGGGTCAAGTGCAAGCGGGCACTTTACCGACTGTGTTTCATCGGCTTGAGTTTACCATTTACGACATCGCTGACGAACGGAGCAATTTTGGATTTGCGCTCCTCGTATTCTTCCTTCGTCAGTTTGCCTTCGGTCAACTTCTGATCCAAGCGCTTGGTAAGTGCTTGGACTTGTTGATCAATGACGGACTGGACGGGCACGCCTTGCTCCTTCGCGATCTGAGCCAAGGATTTTCCGGATTGGAGCGACTGCTTGAGTGCTTCCGGCGTCGTCTTCAGAAGCTTGGCCAGCTCGGCGCTATCCGAGATTAATCGGCCATGACGATGATGCATCCGCTGCTTATGCCATCCGCCTTTGGCGTCAAGCAACTTGTCTGCGGCAGCGGAGTAATCGATGGATTTACCCAGCTGCTTCGGATGCGAAGCGATTTTATCCTTCAACAGCTCAACGATCTTGGATTTCATGGCATCTCTAGATATACCTTGTTCCTTGGCTATTTCCGCGAGTGTCGAGGTTTTGAGTTTATCCTGAAGAACTTGCGGTTCCAGCTTCAGAAATTGGGAGATTGCCTTGAACATATGACCGGGTTTATGTTGCCCGCGTTCGTCTTTGGTCGAAGGAACAGCCGGTGATTCTGTTTGCTGTCCAATCGGTTCCGCTGAGACCGAGACGGGAAGATAAGCGAGGCCCATGACTACAGCGATGGCGACAAGCACCAGCCGCTTCACTGACTTCAAGTGGGTTGTCATTGTTGTTTACCGCCTTTCTTGATGTTGGTCTTACAGTCCATCATTCTTTCCCGCTAAACTGAAATCATCCTTAAAGTAACCTTAAAATAGGATGAAAATACATAAATTTCTTGTCAAATGGAAAATTGGCCATTCTATGAAACTATCGACTCTTCTATGCTAATATGGTATCATGGAGTCTTGATAACGTATTAAAGTGAAAAAGCAGTTTGCATATGAAACGGATTCCTATACATCCTGAATATGGCTGCGTTTATGTCTACGAGGGGGATTTTTTGGTGAAAAAGATAGCATCCGTATTAGCAGGCTTCATGCTTTTATTAACCGTAGTCGGCTGTTCAAGCTCAGCAAGCGATGGCAATGAGCTGGTTGTCGGGATTGATGACAAGTTCGCGCCCATGGGTTTTCGTGACGAGAGCAATGAAATTGTCGGCTTTGATATCGATTATGCTCGTGCAGCCGCCGAGAAGATGGGCAAGGAAATCAAGTTTCAACCCATTGACTGGAAATCGAAGGAGTCCGAGCTTAGCAGCGGCCGTATTGATTTGATATGGAACGGCTATACCATTACTGATGAGCGCAAGGAGAAGGTGTTGTTCACTAAGCCTTATCTGGAGAATAGCCAGGTCGTCGCCGTGCTGGCTGATTCGGATATAACTTCGATCAGCGATTTGGCAGGCAAACAGGTCGGTTTGCAGTCGCTATCCTCAGCTGCTGATGCGTTAAGTGCCAACGAGATTCACACGCAGGTGAAGAAGATCAACGAATTTCCTGACAATATGCTGGCTCTGAGCGATCTGAAGAATGGACGCGTAGAGGCTGTGATCATAGACGAAGTCGTGATGAAATACTTCATGTCCAAGGAAGAGGGAACGTACAAGATTCTCGAGGAATCCCTGGCACCGGAGCAGTACGGCATTGGAGTTAAGAAAGGCAACGAGGAGCTGCTTCAAAGTCTGCAAAAAGCACTGGACGATATGAATGCCGATGGTACGGCAGCCAAGATTTCCGAGAAATGGTTTGGCGAAAACAAAGTGTTGAAGTAGGATGTTCCAAAAGGATGGTTATTCATCCTTCCATAGGTATTCCAAGAAACCGGACTTTGACCAAAGGCTCCGGTTTTGTGTTCCCTGCTATGGGTCTACGATATCTTTGAAGAACTTCAAGCATCTCAAGAAGTTTTTCCATTAGGAGTTAAGAGTATATGAGTATGGATTACATCGTTCAAATCGGCAAACCGATGCTGGAGGGCGCACAGACAACGATCCTGTTGTTTTTAATTGCCATCCTGGTCTCCATCCCGCTCGGTTTTGTGTTCACGTTAATGGTTCGAAGCGCAATCAAGCCGCTGGCTTGGTTGGCCAATGCCTATATTTATGTTTTTCGGGGTACGCCGCTGCTGCTGCAGCTGCTGTTCTTTTGCTTCGGGCTGCCGGTGCTGCCCGTGATCGGCGAGTATCTCGTTTTAGACCGTTTTGTAGCCGCAAGCTTGGCTTTTGTGCTAAACTATGCTGCTTATTTTGCGGAAATCTTCCGGGGAGGCCTTTTGGCGATTGATAAGGGTCAATATGAAGCGTCCAAGGTGCTGGGCCTAAACCGCTGGCAAACGACCACGAAAGTGATTCTGCCCCAAATGTTTCGCGTAGCCCTGCCGGCGGTATCCAACGAATCCATTACGCTGGTGAAAGATACGGCGCTGCTGTATGCCGTGGCGGTTCCGGAGCTGCTGCACTTCGCCTATACGGCGGTCAATCGCGATGTCACGATTATGCCGTTTTTCATCGCGGGTGTTATTTATCTACTGATGACGCTAGTGTTAACCATGTTATTTAAGTTTCTGGAACGCCGATTTAAATATGAATAGAAGGACTGTCGTGTAATGGCAATTATCGAAGTAACCCATGTAAAAAAATCCTTCGGCCAGCTGGACGTGCTGAAGGACGTCAGCTTTGAGATACAGAAGAATGAAGTGATTGCCGTCATCGGACCTTCCGGCTCGGGTAAAAGCACCATGCTCCGGAGCCTGGTGCATCTGGAGGAGATCAATGGCGGATCGATCAAGCTGCAGGATCAATATCTCGTAAAGGATGGCGTGTATGTCAGCCCGTCGCAGATCAAAGCGATCACAGCCCGGATGGGTATGGTATTCCAGCATTTCAACCTGTTTCCTCATCTCACGGTACAGGAGAATCTGGGGCTGGCACCTAAACATGTGAAGAAACAATCGAAGGAAGAAGTTAGGTTAAACAGCGCAGCGCTTCTGCAGAAGGTCGGTTTATCTGATAAAGCGGATGTATATCCTGGAAATTTGTCGGGCGGGCAGAAGCAGCGCGTGGCCATTGCGAGAGCGCTGATGATGAATCCGGACATCATGCTGTTTGATGAACCGACATCGGCGCTGGATCCCGAGCTGACAGGCGAGGTGCTGGCGGTCATCAAGCAGCTGGCCGAGGAGCATATGACGATGGTGATCGTGACGCATGAGATGAGTTTTGCCAAAGAAGTGGCAGACCGAATTATCTTCATGGATAACGGACAGGTCGTCGAATCCGGCACGCCGGATCAAATATTTAACCAACCGAAGGCAGAGCGGACCCGGGAATTTTTAATTCGGGCGACGCGTTGAACAGTGACTGGCTCAGAGCCCGATCGCAAGATCGGATTTGGGCCGGTCTTTTTTTGGCGAAAAATAGGGCTATTTTGTGAAAGCGTTTAAATTACGGGTTGACGGAATCCAGTCTGGCCGATATCATTGTTTTAAAGAATGTTAAATCATTTCATATAAACATCTACAAAACAAGAGCGAGGAGCGGAAAAAGTCATGAGTCATGTTATTACCATTCATTCGGATGTATCCAAAGGTAAAATCAACCGCAATATTTATGGTCATTTCTCCGAGCATCTGGGCCGCTGCATTTATGAGGGCATATGGGTGGGTGAGGATTCACCGATTCCGAATACGGAGGGGATCCGCAATGATGTGCTGGAGGCGCTGAAACAGCTTAACATACCGGTGCTTCGCTGGCCCGGCGGTTGTTTTGCTGACGAGTACCACTGGAAGGACGGCGTCGGTCCGCGCGAGAATCGGAAGCAAATGGTCAATACGCACTGGGGCGGCGTTGTAGAGAACAACCATTTTGGCACGCACGAATTCCTGCGTCTTTGTGAGCTCTTGGGTTGCGAACCTTACATATCCGGCAATGTCGGCAGCGGTACCGTGCAGGAGATGTCGGAATGGGTTGAATATATGACCTTCGATGGCGTGTCGCCGATGGCTGCGTGGCGTCAGGAGAATGGCCGCGAGAAGCCTTGGAACGTGAAATATTTTGGCGTTGGGAATGAGAACTGGGGCTGCGGAGGCAATATGCGGCCAGAATATTATGCGGACCTGTACAGACGCTATCAGACTTATGTTCGCAACTATGGCGATAACAAGATCTACAAGATTGCCTGTGGCCCGAACGTCGATGATTACCGCTGGATGGAAACCGTGATGAGAGAAGCTCATCCGTTTATGGATGCCATCAGTCTTCACTATTACACGATTCCGGGCGAATTCTGGACCGGTAAAGGACCTGCTACCGGTTTCAGCGAACAGGAATGGTTCACCACGATGAAGAAGGCGCTTCATATGGATGAATTGATTACCAGACACTCGGCGATCATGGACCAGTATGATCCTAACAAGCGGATCGGCCTCATTGTAGACGAGTGGGGGACCTGGTTTGATGTAGAGCCTGGCACCAACCCGGGCTTCCTGTATCAGCAGAATACGATCCGTGATGCCTTGGTGGCGGGGTTAACGCTGAATATCTTCCACGAGCATAATGATCGGGTGGTCATGGCGAACATTGCTCAGGTTGTCAATGTCCTTCAGTCTGTCGTTTTGACCGAAGGCGAGAAGATGATCCTGACTCCGACCTATCATGTGTTTGATATGTATAAAGTGCATCAGGATGCAGAACGTTTGGCAACCAATTACAGCGGCGTCGATTACGAGATGGACGGCGAGAAGATTCCGCAAGTATCCGTAACGGCCTCGAAGGATCAAGCTGGCAAAATCCATGTGAGCCTGTGTAATGTGAGCCACACGGAGCAAAGTGACGTGACGATTCAGCTTCGGGGATTAAATGGAGCGGTGTCTAAGATCGTAGGCCAGCAGCTTGCCTCCGATTCGCTGGACGCTCATAACACCTTTGAATCGCCGGAGACCCTGAGGCCAACAACATTCCATGGATTTGAACAGGAACGCGACGTTCTGCGTGCGAAGCTTGCACCGATGTCCGTTACCGTTCTCGAGATCACGGCAGGATAAACGAAGGTGATGGCGGATAATCGGTGTAAAGGTTGTCATGACGATTACCAGGTTAACGATGAACAAATTACACGCGTCCTATCATCTCCCATGTTTGCGTCTGACCGGTGCGTGTCGGATAGTGAGTATGACGCCCGACTGCGTGCGTGCTTCTCTTGTCCAAAGCTGCAAGGGGACACGACGTGCACGCTGTGCGGCTGCATCGTTCAGATCACTGCAAAGCTGAAAGACAAGCGATGCCCTTATCCGGGGCAAGACCGTTGGCCCGTTGCCAGTAGCGCTTCATAGCAAATTATAGTCAGGCCTGCTCTCATGGATGGATCGTGGGAGCAGGCTTTTTTAGTATGGGGTAACTTCCATTATCTTTACAGAAACTTTCAACCTATGTTATGACTATTAGAAAAAAGATCATCAGGATAGGGTGTGAACATGAAAAGAGGAGGCTTTTTATACTACTGGACCGCGCACTCGAGCATTTCGCTGGCAGGCGTTGTCTACATTATGGTACTGACTACCTTTATGTATCAAGAATCCGGATCGGCCTTTATTGCCGCGTTGTTCCCGCTGTTTAACGCAGTCGCACGGTTTGTCGCCGGTCTTACGGCTCCGCTTGTCATGGAGAAATTCGGCTTCTCCAAGCTTCTGGTAAGGCTTCAAGTCATGAAAGCTCTGTTGTTAACCGCATTGGTCATTGCATTTCCATACATATCATCTCAGGTTTCCATACTATGTATGTTTATCTTGTTCATTGCTTTTACCGAAGGATGGGGAAACCCGCTCATCCAGTCCATGGTTCCGAGACTAGTTGCACCTGACCGATTGGTTAAGGCCAACAGCTCACTATCCGTGACCAGCCAGTCCTTGCAGATTGCAGGATATACCTTTACGGGCTTTCTAGTTGTACGGTTTGGACATATGCCGACTTTAATCATGAGCTGTGTACTCATCTGGGTATCCGTCTTTTCCCTTTGGATCGCAGCACGCTCCATGAAGGCAAAGGAACCGGCTGCAGCTGGACGAGCGAAACCAAGCTGGGAAGTGATTCGTGAAGGCTGGTTCTACCTGTGGAGAAATCCTACATTAAGAATCGTCACGATGATGGATATGATTGAAGGGATTGCCGGAACCATCTGGGTAGGAGCGATCACGCTGGTGTATGTCAAGGAAGTGCTGCATCAAGGCGAAGCTTGGTGGGGATTCATTAACGCCAGTTATTATGTAGGCGCCATTGTGGGTGGGTTACTGATGCTGCTGCTGTCTTCTTTTATCCAGAAGAATCTGATTCCATGCATGGCCGTAGGTTCCGCGGTGTTCAGTTTGCTTACCCTGTGGTATGGCCTGAACAGTATCCCGATCGTGGCTTTGATCCTGTGTATAGCAATGGGACCGGCCTACCAGCTGCGGGATGTGGCTCAGCAAACCGCGCTCCAATCCAGTGTAAATCAAGAGATGCTGCCGAAAATTTACGCTTCGCGTGATATCTTGCTATCCACGGTAACGAGTTTATCGATTGCCGTAATTGGTCTAATAGCGGATACACTCGGCATTCGCATGGTGTACATTGCGGGTTCAATCTGTATTGCGATATCCGCAGGATTGTCGTTTACGCTCCTGAGATTGCAAAGGAATTCGGCTTTAGAGGCAGAAACGGGCGGCAGCAACTTTTCATAACATGTTATAAAAAGAGCCGTACCTGGATCATCATGGGAGACTGATCGTCAGGTACGGCTTTTTTTAAGATATAGAAACTTCGAAGGATCTGCTGCCTGATATCGCAAGAAAAACTACCGCTAAACGCGGTCTGTCCTCTTTGAGAGTACGTCGATAGACGTTTTTCTTAAATGAGGTCGTCGTGCCTCGGATTAACGGCGAGCCTTTGCGTTTACTTTAGGCTTTGTTCTTCTTGCTAAACAATGAATCAACTGACAGCAGGCTGCTGCCGCTAAGGGCAAGGTGGACAGCCATTGCGAGCAGCGCTATATCCAATTCATAGCCATTTAGGAAGCCCATGCCCAGCTTGGCCTGAAAAATAGCAACGACAAGCACGACGCCAAGAACAAGGGAGGCAATTCTCGTTCCCAAACCGATAATCAGTGCAATACCGCCCACAATTTCGATAATGGCCACAACGGACGCCATGAATGCGGGGATACCCAAACTTGCGAAAAAGCCCTCGATATTTCCGATGCCGCTCTGGAATTTATCCAAACCGTGAGCCAAAAAGATGACCCCCAGGATAACCCGAATAATAAATGTACCCGTAGAAGAATAACTACGCATGAATGGTAACAGCTCCTTGTTTTTGTTTTTAATTGTTATCAACTAACTTTTGTATAGCTGAAACTATAGATTGTATCATACTCAATAATGCTGTTAATTGTCAAGTAACTTACTAAAATTAATCAAATTCCACTATTTAGTGTCTGGGACGGTATTCGGTTGGCGACTGCCCAGTCCAGCGGCGGAATTGTCTTGAAAAATGGCTTGCTGAGCGAAAACCGAGTTTGTCTGCGATCGCCGTCATTGGCAGATGGGTCGTGACTAGCAGTTCCTTGGCTAGGGTGAGCTTTTGACGGCTGATATATTGTCTTGGCGATATTCCGTAAACCTGGCGAAACAGCTTGCTGCATTGGCTGCGGCTTAAATTAAGCTCTTTGGAGACCGCTGCGACAGAGATCTCCTCTGTGAGTCCTGATGATAATTTCTCTTCAATGGCATGCGCCGCATCGGCAGCATGCAAGGAAGACGGTTTATGCGAGCCTGCTGCAGCCTGTGTCGACGAAGGCAGCTTGACTTCATCCTGCACCTTCAGAAGTGAAAGTACATCGTGGATGATGAGCAATGTATAGGACTGGAGCAGCAGCCTGTCTTCAAAGGTGAGATTGTATTCAGCTCTAGGGTTCTCCGGGTGAAGCGAATGGGCTGCCGGCTGACTGCGCCGAACGATTCCCTCCAGCTCTTGAACGTATGCATTCAGATTGCTGTGCTCGCTTTCCTGCTGGCGAATGTGACGGTAAGGGGCGGCGGACAATAAACTCCGAATTTCCTGATCATCGAGATCAAAATGAACGTTGAAGTATCCATACGGCCCGCTCGCCAGATTGGAGGTTTGATGGGGCACTCCGGATTTGATCAGAAGCCATTCCCCTTGCCGCAGCGTAAAGGACTCCCGATGAATTTCCTGCAGGACCTCGCCTTCCAGACAGTACAGCAGCTCGAAAAGATGATGATGATGCCTCGGATAACTCCATCCGGGTGGATGGGAATCAAAAAGGCATCCTGTTACTTGAAGGGTGTGAATCATATTAGGAAAGCGAAAAGCGATATCCATATGGGTCGGCTCCTTTGGCATCGAAAATTCCAGTGATTATGCCTTATATATTATCATAATAGGAGCTTGCGATTCTGAATATTCGGCACAAAAGGTATAAAGAATGATCCATTTGGAGATTGAGCAGCACGAGCTTTTGATAGATGATGATAATAGAAAGCGAAATGATACGAGCAGGGAGGAAACAGGATATGAAAGCTCAATTGAAAGCGGTTAATCAACAGTTCGTGCTCGGGGATGAGCCGATCCAGATTCTGTCGGGTGCCGTACATTATTTTCGGATCGTACCGGAATATTGGGAAGACAGGCTGATGAAGCTGAAAAGCTGTGGATTGAACACCGTGGAAAGCTATATTCCGTGGAATTTGCATGAACCCAAGGAAGGACATTTTACGTTTGATGGTATCGCCGACTTGGAGAGATTCGTCCAAATTGCCGGTGATCTCGGGCTGCATGTGATCCTTCGGCCAAGCCCTTACATATGCGCAGAATGGGAATTTGGCGGGCTTCCGTCCTGGCTGCTGCAGTATCCGGATATCCACCTGCGGTGCATAGACCCGGTGTATCTGGAGAAGGTTGACCGTTATTATGATGAACTGATTCCGCGTCTGGTTCCGTTATTAACCTCCAATGGAGGTCCGGTAATTGCCATGCAAATCGAGAACGAGTACGGGAGCTACGGAAATGATACGGCTTATCTGGAGTATCTGAAGGATGGCTTGATCAAGCGGGGCGTAGACGTATTGCTGTTCACTTCGGATGGTCCCACCGACGGCATGCTGCAAGGCGGAACCGTTCCGGGCGTGCTTGCCACCGTCAATTTCGGTTCAAGAACCGAGGAGGCTTTTGCTAAACTGCGGGAATATCGTGCGGAAGACCCTCTGATGTGCATGGAATACTGGAATGGATGGTTTGATCATTGGCTGAAACCGCATCATACCCGGGATGCGGAAGATGCCGCCGCCGTGTTCAAGGAGATGCTGGATTCGAATGCATCCGTGAACTTCTACATGTTTCATGGCGGGACGAATTTCGGATTTTATAACGGGGCGAATTTTCACGAGAAGTATGAGCCCACGATCACCAGCTACGATTATGATGCCCCTCTCTCGGAGTGCGGGGATGTGACAGCTAAGTACGAGGCCATTCGCAGCGCGATTGCGAAGCATCAGGGGAAAGAGCTCTCTGATTTCCCAAGCCTGCCTCAGTCCGTCAAGAAAAATAGCTATGGTTCGGTTCGCATGACGCATTATGCCGACTTGCTGGAGCATCTGTCAGTTCTATCCGATCCGGTGAAATGTACGACACCTGTTCCGATGGAACTGCTGGGTCAAAGTTATGGCTTCATCGTTTACGCAACGGATATCTCCGGACCTCGTCAAGGAGAATCGCTGTATCTGCAAGAGGTGCATGACCGGGCACAGGTATTCCTGGACGGTAAGTATCAGGGAACGGTTGAACGCTGGAATCCCCAAGCCCTGCAGATCGATGTTCCGGCAGCCGGGGCTCGGCTTGAGATCGTTGTCGAGAATATGGGGCGTATCAATTACGGCCCGAAGCTGAAGGACTATAAAGGGATCACTGAGGGAGTCCGGATGAACAACCAGTTCCTGTATGACTGGAGCATCTATTCTTTGCCGCTTGAGAATCCGAATGCGGCACCGTTTCAACCGCTTACGGGTCCGCTTGAACAGCGGGATCGCCCTACCTTCTATCGGGGTGAATTCTCGGTGGATGACATTGGCGATACGTTTATCCGTTTGGACGGATGGGGAAAAGGGGTCGTCTGGGTTAATGGATTTAACCTGGGGCGTTACTGGGAACATGGACCGCAAGCAGCACTTTATCTGCCTGGACCGCTGCTGAAGCAGGGGCGCAATGAAATCTTGGTGTTTGAGCTGCATCATACTGAAACAGCAAGCATCGAGCTTGTCGATCAACCCGACTTGGGCTAATTAGGGTGTGGGTAGACAAACAGATAATAACGAATAAAAGGGAGCCCTCTTGTACTCATGAGAGGGCTCCCTTTAATGTTCATAGGATTAAACCAATTGCTTACGAACTTTTAAATAACGGTACAGAATGATGCCGAAGAGTGAGCATAGGATGGCACACAATCCGATAAAGCCATAGCCTGCCTGCAGCCCGCGCAGTAATCCGAGCTCTGTCCCGCTGCCGTACATTTGCTTGAATCCGTTCGTGATCGCTCCGATCGCGTAATTGCCGATAACGCTGCCGATTCCCATCATGGTGACGATGAACGTAATCGCGGTGTCGCTCTCGTTCGGATATCTTTTGGCAATTAGAGCCATGACCGTCGGATAAATCGGAGCAATTCCAATGCCGGCAGCCGCGAACAGGAAGGCATAGGATTCCCCGCCAAAGATTGCGACAAATGTACATACTCCGGTCAGCGCGGACAGGATGATTATGGAAAGCGTGAAGCCGATCCGATCCGTTATCGGGCCAAGCAGCAGGCGTGCTGCCGAGAAGCAGAGGAAGAAGGCGGACAGCATCCCGGCTGCAGCCGTAGGTTCCCATTTGTACGATTTTTCAAGAAAGTTTACGAGCCAACCGCCAACTGCCATCTCCGATACAACACCGAAGGAAAGAATCATGACGACCAGCCACAGCGCAGGATCTTTAACTAATAACTTGAGCGGAGTTCGTTCCGTTTCGGACAGATCGTCACCGGGAAACTTACTCATGAGTGCCGGGATCATCGGCAGTACGGATAACATCAGCATGGCCAGATACATACCCCGCCAGTCCAGTGTGTAATTAAACACGCTTACGGTCATGAGGCCGGATGCAATCATTGGTGCCACGGTTGAGCTGATTCCGTAGAAGAAATGGGACAGGTTCATCATCGTACCTGTGTTTCGCACAAAGATCCGGGCCGCCAATATGGCGAGGCCGATCTCCAGCATACCGTTTCCAATGTACATGAAGAAGTAGGACGCGGTAAACATTGGGTAGCTGTGCGACAGGAAGATGAACACACCCGAGAGAGCCATCGAACCGAAGGCAGCCATGCTGACCCACTTGATCCCGATCTTCCGGGTTAACAGCGCGGTGAAAGAGCAGGCAATCAAGTACCCGAGCGCGTTCAGCGATAGCAAGGTACCGATCTGCATTTCATCCAGGTTGAAGTCGAATTGAATTCTTGGAATGGCGGGTCCCTTAATATTTTCCGATATTCCGAAAATGATAAAGCCGAGAAAGATGGTTGCCAAATGAAGGGTGTAGTCTTTGCTGAATTTAGGTTTTGCTTTCGTTTGAAGGTCTGTATTCACGGTTATTCCCCAATCGTCATCGTTGAATTTTACATTGCACTTGTATCGGATATCATCGTACCCAGAGCAAGCCGCTGCAGGCCGGCTAGATAGTCATGTTCCCACTCGCGAAGCAGCATTTCGGGCAGATGCCGCTCCGGTACGTAGGCGGAAGCCCGGTCTTTAACGGAGAGCAGGGTGGAGGGCAGAAGGTTATGCTCACACCACAGAATGGCATCGGGATTGAGAATCGCGGTGAAGGCGGCGCTTAATCGGCTTAACGCATCGATTTGCTCCTCATCCGGCTCGATGAGGCTGCTCATGACGGAACTTTTACGGTCCAATACATCATGGAAATTGTTGTCCTTGCTCATCGGTACATAGCCGATCTCACCCGTGAAGAACGACCTTCCCCGAACGACGTTTCCGTTGATCAGCAGTCCCGCCCCCGGTCCATTATGTCCGAGATACACGTATACCAGGGAAGCCTCCTCCGAGCGGCTCAGATTCTGATAGCCAAGCACGGCAGCATTCATGTCATTTTCCACGATGACAGGAATGGAGAACAGGTTCTCCAGGTAAGATTTGAGGTCGTAATCCTGGAATGTCCCGTACAGCGGTACGTGAAAAATGACGCCATCTCGCACCGCAGCCGGCATGCCGACCGCAATCGAGCGGATCTTCGGATAACGATGGATCCAGCTTCCTAGCTGGGAAGCTAGCGCTTCCGGTCCAAGCTGGAGTATGCCGTCTTCAGCTTTCCGTTCGATCAGATCGCCGTTCCAATTAAAAATGGTATATACGCTCTGCTCCTTCTCATAATAAACGGCGAGACCCAGCATATAGTCCGGGTTAAAAGCGTAGCGGTTTGCACGCCTGCCGCCACGGGACTCATCCAGTCCGAGCAGGGTGACCTCGCCTTCCTGCGCCATCTGTTCCAGAACTTTGCTCACCGTAGGAAAGCTGATGCCGAGCCGATCACTTAGCTCCGCTTTGGTTCCACTGCCGAGCTCCAGCAGGGAAGAGCGGAGCGCGCGCCGCACGGCGTATTTCATGGATTGCGGTGTGGGTAAAGCTTCTTTGCGCGTTGTCATCACCACTTTCTCACCTTTTTAAACGAGTTTAATAAGTGTCTGGAGATGATTATTGCATATCTCAAATGATGGTGCAAGAACAATTTTGCTGCATGAAATCGGAGGATATCTGGAGGACAGAAAAAGAACGTTCGCAACAAAGGATAATCGATGCGGACGCTCTAATACTAGAAGCAGTATGAGACATCGCAGAAGCATGATGGTACCGCCGAGGATTGATCGGCATCAGGATCATGGAGAACCGCAGCAGCGTTTCTTGCGCCCTATTATACATGAAATTAGATTAAGGCGGTTGACAACAGAAAGGCTCCATGAGAAAATGTACGCGCGTACATAAATTGCAGGAGGCTTGATGAATATCGCTAGTCGTAAAGAAGTTGCACAGCTTGCCGGCGTTTCGGAAGCAACGGTATCCCGTGTACTGAATGGGGTCGGACCAATCAAGGAGGAGACCAAGCAGCGGGTGCTGGAAGCGGCGGATCAGCTCGGGTATACCCCGAGTGCGCTTGCCCGAAGTTTTGCCCGTCGAAGAAGCGGTAACCTGGGCGTCGTCATGCCCTATCTGCCGAAGGCTCGTATATTCTCCGCTTACTATTTTTCCGAAATATTGAGCGGTATTGGCAGTAAGGCGTTGGAGAGTCAATATGACTTGTTGATGCTGTTCCGCGAGCCCGGCGGTTCGATGGACTACTTGAACCTGTTCCGAACCCAGAAAGTTGATGCCTGCATTATTCTGGGCGCCCGGGATGAGGAAGGCGAACGTGCGGCCATCAAACAGCTGAGTGAAGCGAATCAACCCTATTGCCTGATTAATCAATACTTTGACGGTGAGGCGTTTCACGTTATGGATGCCGATCATGTGGATGGAAGCTATCAAGCGGTTCATCACTTGACGCAGCAGGGATTCCGGAAGATTGCTTTTCTGAATGGGCCGCCTCAGTATTCCAACAGTCGCGACCGGTTGAAGGGGTACGCCCGGGCACTGAATGAAGCGGGAATCGTGCTGGATGAATCCTTGCTGTTCGAAGGCAACTTCAGCCGCAAAAGCGGTTATGCCGCAGCCGAGTTAATCGCCGGGAAGTTGGACCGGATTGAAGCCGTATTTGCCGCCAATGACCGCATGGCGATTGGACTTCAGCAGGGACTGCGGGCATTAGGCATTTCAGAAGAACGAATGCCTGCCTTTGTCGGGTATGACGATTCGGATGCCGCCGAGCTGTGTACTCCGCCGCTTACCAGCGTGAGAGTTCCGTTTTATGAGCTGGGATGCCTTGCAGCGGAGCATGTGCTTCGGATGCTGGAAGCCTCCGATTTGCCAGCAGGTAACTTAACGAACGCAGTTCTCCATCGCCAACTTCCAACTCGCCTGGTAATCCGTGCATCTTCGCTTCATCGAAATCAATGAACCCTTATTCAAGGAGGAATGAAGGATGAAACAATTACGTGTCGGCATGATTGGTTATAAATTTATGGGTAAAGCCCACAGCAATGCGTACCGGAGCCTCCCGATGTTTTTTCCGGAGGCGCTGAAGCCAGAAATGGTAGCAATCTGCGGCCGTAATGTGTCGGCCGTTCAAGCAGCGGCGGTTCAGTTGGGCTGGAGTGAAAGCGTTACCGATTGGAAGGGACTTGTCAATCGGGAAGATATCGATCTGATCGATATCAATGCTCCAAGCGATGCCCATAAGGAGATTGCCATTGCCGCGGCCAAGGCGGGCAAGCATATATTTTGCGAGAAGCCGCTTGCTTTGACCCTGGCGGACGCCAGAGAGATGCTGCAGGCAGCGCAAGAAGCGGGAGTCACCCATATGGTCGGATTTAACTATAGATTTTCACCAGCCGTAAGACTGGCCAAGAAGCTGGTTGAAGGTGGAAGATTGGGTCAGATCTATCATTTTCGCGCCTGGTTTTTGCAGGATTGGATCATGGACCCGCAGTTTCCGCTGGTATGGAGGTTGCAGAAGGAAGTGGCCGGATCCGGATCGCACGGGGATCTTGGTGCTCACCTGATCGATCTCGCCCATTATCTGGTCGGCGATATGCAGGAAGTGATTGGAATGAGCGAAACCTTTATCAAGGAGCGTCCTATTGCCAGCGAGATGACCGGGTTAAGCGCAAAAGGAAGCACAGGCGGTTCCATGGGGAAAGTGACGGTAGATGACGCTACGCTGTTCATGACCCGCTTTGAGAACGGGGCGCTGGGCAGTTTTGAGGCGACCCGCTTTGCTGCGGGTCACCGCAGCACCAACTCCTTCGAGATCAACGGCAGCTTGGGCAGTGTTAAATTCGATTTTGAACGGATGAATGAGCTGGAGGTTTACTTTACATCCGACGCTGAGGATGTTCAGGGCTTCCGCCGCGTACTCGCAACCGATCCCGTTCACGATTATATGGAAGCATGGTGGCCTCCGGGACATACGATCGGTTTCGAGCACACCTTTACGCATGAAATTCTGGAGCTGTCGACCGCTATATCCGAGGGAAGGCAGCCTATGCCCAATTTCGAGGATGGCGTGAAATGCCAGGCAGTGCTGGAAGCCGTGGATAAATCCATTGCAGAGCGCCGCTGGGTGCAGCTGTCGGAAATGTAATCAAGTCATTCGGCCAATCTTGGCCAGACACATAAAAAAAGGAGTGCTATCATCATGAAAAAGGCTTTAATTGTATGGGGCGGCTGGGACGGACATGAACCCGAGCAGGTTGCCGGCATTTTCGCGGAATTGCTTCGGGATGAGCAATATGAGGTAGAAGTATCCGGCACGCTGGATGCTTTTAATGATGCAGAGAAGCTTCAAGCCTTGGATCTGATCGTGCCGGTATGGACGATGGGCGAAATATCGAAGGAGCAGGTAGAGAACGTATCGCTTGCCGTACAGAAGGGAACCGGTTTGGCGGGCTGCCACGGCGGTATGTGTGATTCGTTCCGCAACAATGTGGATTGGCAGTTCATGACAGGAGGAAACTGGGTTGCGCATCCAGGCAACGACGGCGTGAAATACCGGGTTGAGATTAAATCGAGCTCCAGTCCGCTGGTAGCAGGAATGCAGGATTTCACGGTGGCCTCCGAGCAGTATTATCTGCATGTGGATCCGGCTGTTGAAGTGCTGGCAACCACTCGTTTTCCAGTTGCGGCCGGACCGCACCTGCTTAACAAAGCGGTCGACATGCCGGTGGCGTGGACGAAGCGCTGGGGATATGGACGGGTCTATTACAATTCCCTCGGCCATCATGCCGATATCGTCGATATGCCGCAGGTGAAGGAAATGATGCGCAGGGGATTGCTCTGGGCTGCTGAAGGCAAAGCGTTGTATTCGGGTTCGGACATGAGTGTGTTTACGGAAGGTCAAAGCTACACAGGTATGGGAGACAGCCAATAAGGCAGAAGGAGACTTGGATCATGAAGAAAGTAAAGGTTGGCATCATCGGCTGCGGAAAAATCAGCGGCATATATATGGAAAACTGCCATAAGTTCGATATCCTGGAGCTGACGGCTTGTGCGGATATCGATCGTGCGCGTGCCGAGGAACAGGCTGCCAAGTATAATATCCCGAATGTATACACTACCGAGGAACTGCTTGCAGATCCGGAGATTGAGCTGGTCATTAATCTGACGATACCTGCACTTCACGCGCAAATTATGCTGGATGCACTGCAAGCCGGCAAGCATGTGTACGTGGAAAAGCCGCTTGGCGTGACCCGAGAAGAGGGTAAGGCGGTGCTGGATATGGCTGCGTCCAAAGGGCTGCTTGTCGGATGCGCTCCTGAGACATTCCTTGGAGCCGGTATCCAAACGGCACTGAAACTCATTGAAGACGGACGCATCGGCAAGCCGATTGCAGCGACCGCATTTATGATGAGCCGCGGACACGAGCATTGGCATCCTGATCCGGAATTTTATTATGCCGCTGGCGGTGGTCCGATGTTTGACATGGGGCCTTACTACCTGACAGCGCTGGTTCAGCTGCTGGGACCAATCCGCCGTATTAGCGGCATGACCGGAACGGCCCTTACGGAGCGGACGATTACCAGTGAGAAGAAACAGGGTCAGAAGATTCAGGTGGACATTCCTACTCACGTGGCTGGACTTATGGAGTTTCATAACGGTGCGATTGGCACGCTGATTACGAGTTTTGATGTATTTGGAGGGAGCACGCTTCCTAATATTGAAATCTACGGCACCAAGGGTTCGATGCTCGTCCCGGATCCCAACGGTTTTGGCGGCTCGGTTCAATATCGGTTGACCGGAGAAACCGAGTGGACGGAAGAACCATTGCTTCCGGGGTATAACGAGAATACAAGAGGGATCGGCCCAGCGGATATGGCCTATGCTATCCGCAGCCGAAGAGCTCATCGTGCGAGCGGCGAGCTTGCCTATCATGTGCTTGAAGCCATGTGGGGGTTCCATGATGCTTCCGATGAAGGCAAGCGCTATGAGATGGTCAGCACCTGTGACATCCCGGCACCGCTGCCGCTGGATTTGCAGAAGTATACTCTTGATCAATAACAGGATGATCTAAAAAGCGGCTTAACCCGAAAGGTCCAAGGGGACCTCGGAGTAAGCCGCTTTATGCTGCGCACGGATACGTCCATCATATAAACGAAGATGCACGTATAACTTACGGTCATTCTTTGACGACAAGACCGAAAATTTTGGTTAACGGGATAGCTTGATGCGGTGAAATGATGCATCCTTGAAGATCCTCCAGGGTCACGCCAATATTATGGAAATCGGTTCGGCTTAAGTCGATCCCCGCAAGTTTCGTACCGGAGAACTGCGATTGGTCGATCTGACAATCCACAAATTCCACCTTGCTTAATTCGGAATGATAAAAATCCGACTTTACGAGGGAGGTGGATTGGAAGGACACCTGCTTCATGTTAGCAAAACGAAACGTAGCGTAGTCGCCCGTACAATGATCGAATACGACGTTACGGATGGTAGCTGCCGTCAAGTCGAGCCCCAGAATTTTGCAATGATTGAATTGTACGCGGTACATAATGGCCTCACTAAGATCTACGTTGGACAAGTCGCAATGGTTAAATACCAGATCCGTTAGTTCGGCATGGTGGAGCGTGACGTGTTGGAACGTAACGTTATGGAATATCATTTGATCGAATTGAACCTTGTCGGCTGAAATATAAGACAGGGTCTCGTCCTGACAAGTGGATTGAATGAACGAGGCTTCATCGTCAACGCCGGCATCGGATAGAATCATAGGCTCAAGCTGTTTGGGGAGCTTGGGTTTCACAATTTTGACTGAGGGGGATGGACTGGCTGTATTGCTGTTGGTATGGTTTTCGCTTTTGGATGACATGACTTCTCCTCCGAACATAGAAATAAGTATAGAGATGAGAACTTATAAGAATCATTTCCATCGACGTACTTTCTCAGAAGACAGACCGCATATTACACGAGTTCTGAATAAACCTGATTATGTTGTATAGAAGTATATCATGTCCTTATCCGATTGTCCGGTCCCTGGAATTGATGGCGGCGTCCAAGGTTCCGCCGAGCCGATTCGGAGACCATGCCAGCAGACTGACACGGCCATTGCCCGTTAGATCGCCAATGAGAGGTGTCATTGATTCACCGGCAACCCAAGGCCCAAACCGTTCTTCCTGCCGCCAGAAGGAGGTTCCCGAGCTATAGAGAACGAGCCAGTTCCCTGCGGTATGTTCAACGAGAATCAAATCTTTCAGCCCATCCCCATCCACGTCACCTAGCATCACAGATATGGGCGAACCGATGGAATCTTTGTCAGAATACCAATTTCCGGCGTCCACGAGCTGTTTTCCGCTGCTTAACCAGACCTGGCATGTGCCCGAGTCGGAGTTCCACACAACCAGGTCATCCAGCCCATCGCCATTCACATCTCCTATGGAAGGAATCATGCCTTCACCCTGTACGGAAACCTTATGCTGAATTAGGGGAGAATAAAAATGACACCCGGAGCTATAAGCAATGGCGGCTTTTCCTGTGACAGGGTCCCATAGAAATAAATCATGTCTGCCGTCCCCGTCCAAATCCCCCGTAAGAGCTTTCCAGTCCACGGCTCCAAATTCACAGAGCCAATGACCCGATGGTACTAAACGGCTCCCTGAACCCAAGGCAACCTCACAAATCCCCAGCTCCGCATGCCATACAGCCGCATCGACGCTGCCATCTCCATCATAATCGCCTGCCATCGCAGTCCCACCGGGGTAAAGCGGCCAGTCTGCCAACAGCGGGCGTATATACTGTATGCCATTATGGATTTTAATGGGGGACAAGACCCCAAAAGTAGCGGCGTACCATAGGTTGTTGGCCTCGTCCCGGACGATCCATCGATCCGGCTGCTCTTTTCTCGTGGCGTGCAGAAACTTAGGGCGATTCATGGTCGACCTGTCCTGCCATCGGGTTTCCCTGAAATCCGGTATGAAGGGCAAGATTGAGGTTATGGTCACAAACGATTTACGCTCCCTATTAAAGGACTGAATGATTCTTCTAAGGGGCGAATGCTCTTCATAATGTACAGTGCCGTCAGCAAGGAAACGGATATAGGGGAATTCGAGATAGGGGTGGTAGAAGAACGAGGCCAGTTCACGATCGCCTGTGAAATCCTGTAATGTCCGTTCCATACGAGTGACTTCTTCCTCGATCTTGTCACCTGCCACATAATAAAGCGGAGTGGGAACGTAGATCGTTCCGTTTGTCATCGGATCGTCCGGGGTGTGCTGGAGTGCGGCTCTCCTTGCATCAGGGCTGGAAGGCGGAGATTCATAGAGGATGCCGTTACAAATCTCAATAATATGACGCTGGACAGATGAAGCGGTATAGTGGGGAGTTTCATACCAGACCGCTGTAAGACCAGCCGCTTGAAACATCTTATGAGCCCGTTGTACCCGCTGATAAGCATAGGATTGCTGCAGCTGCAAGAGCGAATGGAGCGCCTCGGGCGGATCATCCGGAGGACAATTGGCGCTGCATTCGGGATAAGCAAATTCGATTCCGTCGCCGCTTACCGATTCCCCGTACTGATGCGTATATCCATGAATACCTAGCGAGGCTCCAAGGGCTACCATCCTTCGTAGCAGCCTTGCAAATCGAAGGGAAACTTCATCATGCAGATCATCTATCGATCGATCCACATGGTGCACCGGATCGACATATCGCGGAATGACGGCCAGGTGAAAGGGGATCTGTTGATGATGCAGGAACTGTGCGATGACCAGCAGCTTCGCCTGTTGTTCCTCTGTCTCATACCAGCCGCCTGGTCCGATATCTTCAAGCCGTATCAATGCTTTATTCATCAAGATGCGCTCCTTCCATAGGTAGCTGCTCGGAGTACCGATCTCGATATATGTATGCCGGGAATGGGCATTGCGTCATCAGGGATGAAGCGTTCATAAAAAAGAGGATCGCAGATCGTGTCCGCGAATACATAGAGATTAAGATATGAGCAGGAGGAAGAGGAAGTTTATGCATATTAGACACGCAAATGAACATGATGTTGCAGGCATCGCTAACGTCCACGTGAATAGCTGGAAAACGACGTATAAAGGAATCGTAGATGATAGCTTTTTAGGAAAGTTGTCCACTGCCGATCGGATAGAAGGCTGGCGCTGGAAGCTTGCCAATTTGCCGGAGGACGAACAACTGCTGGTCATTGCAGATGAAGATGGCGAGGTATACGGGTTCATGTCTTACGGCACGGAGCGAGAGCAGAAGATTTCTCATGAAGGAGAACTTTACGCGATCTATCTTTTGGAAGAGATTCAGGGGAAGGGCTGGGGGAAGCAGCTGTTTGCGAGGCTGAAGGAATTTCTGCAAGTTAGAGGATATCGTTCATTATTGGTCTGGGTGTTGGAAGGCAATAAGGCTGAGCATTTTTATAAATATATGGGCGGCCAGGAACTGAAACGAAAAGAGATTGTCATCGGCGGAAAAACACATACTGAAATGGCTTTGCTGTGGAGTTCCATTGATCGGATTCGGCCCTTCTCCTAAAAAGCGCTCCGCTTAAGTTTACATTGGTGAGGGAATCTACTATGATGGGGATATACCCCGGTGGGTAATTGCGATGCTTACAATTGCTTTGCCGACCTTAGGAGGTTCGCATTTGAGTATAATTCCGATAGGTCCTTTTATGATTAGGGCCGACATTGTGATTTTTCTGATCTGCGCGGCGGCCGGTTTCGCTGCGCTTCGAATTCGTTTGCGTCAGATGCCGCAGCGGGAATGGATCCTGGACACCTATTTATCTGTACTTATCATCGGTTTTATTTCATGGAAATTCGGGATGCTGGTGTTCGATCCGATCCGCACCTTGCAGCATCCGACCTCGCTTATTTACATGACAGGCGGAACGAAGGGGATATGGCTTGGGGTCGTTCTATCCCTGATCTACATAGCTCTGCGCTGGAACAAGAATAGAAAAGATTCAGGTCTACTGCTGAAGTCCGCTCTGTTGTCGGCATTCGCGAGCGGATTGGCCGGGTATGTATTTCAGTGGTTGTGGGCGGACGGGGCCGGTATAAACTCTTCATTATTCTTTATTTTATTATTCTGTGCATTGCTGACGGTTAGCTGGCTTCAATTCCATTCCCCTCTGTCCCGCTTTCTTACCCTGGGATTAGGTAGAAATGGAGCGGTGCAACTCATCATCGGGGCTCTTTTCGTGTGGGCAATCTATGACTTCGCTTCCACCTCGGTCAGCGAACGAGAAGCACTCGTATCGCCGAATGACAAAAACAATCCCGAAGCCATTGCTGAAGGGTTGAAGCCTGGTCTTCGCGCACCGGATGTTTCGCTGATGAATCTGGAAGGGCAGGAGATCAAACTGTCCGATTATCGTGGGCAAACGGTTCTTCTGAACTTTTGGGCATCCTGGTGTCCGCCTTGCAAGGTAGAAATGCCTTATATGCAGGATTTTTACGATAAACATCAGGATGAGAATGTGATTATACTGGCTGTAAATATGACGCATCTGGAAAATAGCATGAGTGAGGTACAGTCTTTTGTCGAGCAGAACGGTTTAACCTTTCCTGTCCTATCCGACCAGAACGGAGCAAGCACCAGACGGTACGAGGTGGTGGCCTATCCGACCACCTACGTCATCTCGCCGGACGGTCTGATATCTGAGCGGTTTCAAGGCGCGGTTGACGAAGATTTAATGATTAGAGCCTACCGAAAAGCTAGCGCGATTAAGTGAGGTTAAATGGCGGATTTTTGGAGATGTGGACACCTATCTCTGCCGTCTTCTCCCCAGGCGGAATATAATACACAAACGCTGGGGAGGGGGAAAATAAGTGCGACCAATACCAATTTCGGCAGAAGGATGCAGAGGTTACGTCGGCAAAACCGTTTGCGCTGTCATGCGTGATGGAACAGAAGTCGTGGGGACTATTCGCGGTGTACATGATCGAGGCCTTGAACTCGAATTTGCGAACCCATCCGTATATACATTGTCCACAAAAGGTAAAAAGGGCAAAAAGTCTTCGAAGTCAGCTAAAAGCGGTGCGCAAACGTCCGCATTTGGACCTTACGGCTACGGCGGTGGATACGGTGCATACGGTGGATACGGCTGGGGAGGCAATGTGTTTGCTTGGGAAGCCATAGCGCTGTTGTTCCTCATTCCGTTCTTGTTTATCTAACGTCAAGGAATTTAGATCACGGGCGCAGTGTTTTTATAGAAGAGACAGGTGGGTATCCCAGTACTGTCTCTTTTTTTAGATATCAGAAAGTATAAACTTCGAAGCATGGACCTTCCCGATATCTCGCAAGAAAAACATCCTATAAACGCGGTGTGTCTTCTGAGAATGTTCGTCGATAGTCGTTTTTCTTTAGATATCAGAAAGTATAAACTTCGAAGCATGGGCCTTCCTGATATCGCAAGAAAAACATCCTATAAACGCGGTCTGTCTTCTGAGAAAGTTCGTCGATAGCCGTTTTTCTTATGCAAGTCTTATACATTACGTGTGGATTGGGCATGGTGGACAGGTTCAGCTGTTGCATTGGACTGACTGAGCAGCCATATAACTGGCGTGAATGCGACGAGAAAACAGCTGCCCGCCATAATTGGAAGCAAGGACCATTCAGCGATGGAGTATCCAAGAAACGTCTGCCATCCGATGGCGATTAATCCGAGCAAATATGCCAGACCGCTAATATGGATGAGGATCGGTTTAACTGCAGGATTGACGGATTTCCTCATGGACAGCCACGCCACAAAAGGGATCGCTTGCAGCGCATGAAACCCTAGTCCGTGCAGCCAGATGATATTGCCGCCGATCCCGGTAAAACGTCCCGCATTGATGGAAATCCATATGCCGGCAGCAAAAGATACCAGCACCGCGATCATGGCATAACGAATGCCGAGTCCGAGTTCCGGATGGGCTTCCATTACACGCTTGCGGAAGTATTGGGCGCCAAGGGTCAGGTAGAACACGACAAGCAGCATCGCAACGGCAGGGAAAATAGTCGAGATGACATGATCAAAGGTCGAGCCGTTCTGAACGAATCGCGGATCGACACCGCGGAAATTTTGAACGGTTTCGGCGAAGTAGGAGAACAGAACAAGCGGAATATAGCACCAGCGGTAGAACGATTTGCTTCGTGGCATCATACCGGAAATCGGCAAAATGATTGCGGTTGATACGATGAAGATCCCCAGAGCCGCGTTGAAGGAAAACGCTTTGGAGATATCTCCATCCGGCGAGACAGACCCTCCATTCAGCAATACCCATATCCCGCATATTCCGGCTAACAAAAACCCGAGCAGCCCTGTCAGCAAAAGCCAAGTCTCCTGCTTATACAGCTTGAACGCCCAGTTCCTCGTTTCACGTGCAAGTTGATTCATATGAATGACACCCTCTCCGTAATGATGAATTGTTTATAATTTACAGGAGAATGGGAGTGCCTTTAACGGGCTGGGGATGTAACAGGACCCTGTACCCCGGAATGATTTCTGTGCTGGACTAAAGCCGGGGATGAAGCAAGTGTTAATCTTACCGCAGATTCCAATATCTTTTTCAACCATAAGGACATTTCGGAAATTGTATTTATGGGTTATGTCAATGAGGATGAAATCGCCTTTCGTGATGCCTTAATGGAAGGAATTGCGAAGGCGGATCAAATGGCAGCCGCAGGCCCAGACCCATCATAGATTGTAATTTAGCAGCTTTTGTCTAGAGGTAACTCTGGCAGGGCTGTTTTTTTGTTTGCAACAGATTTATAAGATGGAATTCTGAATAAACACAAATAAATCTTTGTTTATTTTTGAAAATACACTATTCAAAGATAAACGGGCGTGATATTATGGGGAACAAATGAAAGCAAATTCATAGGGTCAATCGGAGGGGAAGCTTCATGGTTCAAAGCTTATGGGAACAGTCAAAGGCACAGCAGGCACAACATACATTGGATGAGCTCGTCTACCGTTCGAATTTGATCGGTTCCGACCGGCGCGTATGCAACTGGGGCGGCGGCAATACATCCAGCAAAACAACGATTCAGGATTTTCGCGGCAAAGACATTGAGGTTATGTACGTGAAAGGCAGCGGTTCCGATCTGGCTACCATGAAATCGGGCAATTTCACAGGCTTGCGCATGGAGGATATTCGGCCGTTATTCGAAAGGGATTCGATGTCGGATGAGGAAATGGTGGCTTATCTGGGGCATTGCATGGTCGATGCGAAGCACCCGCGTGCATCCATTGAAACGCTGCTGCATGCGTTCTTGCCGTTTCAGCATGTGGACCATACCCACCCGGATGCCATTATCAGCTTATGCTGCGCCCATAACGGCAAAGAATTAGCACGGGAGATCTTTGGCGACCGATTTGTGTGGGTTCCTTACGTTCGTCCCGGATTTACCTTGTCGAAGATGATTGCCGAAGGGGTGTTGGCTAATCCGAAGGCCGAGCTGGTACTGATGGAGAAGCATGGACTTGTCACTTGGGGTGATACATCGGAAGCCTGTTACGCGCAAACGATTCGTATCATTAGTGAAGCGGAAGCCTTCATCGAAGCTCGAGTAGATAACGACAAGCTGTTTGGCGGCCGGAAGCATACACCGCTTACCTCGGAAGTGCGTCGCAGTATCGCTGCCAAAGTGATGCCTGCCATTCGCGGCGCCGTTAGCGACGTGAAGAAAATGATCCTGTCCTTCGACGATCAAGATGATGTATTGGACTTTGTCGGCGGTGCCGATTCGCCGAAGCTGTCCCAGGTAGGCGCAGCTTGCCCCGATCATCTGGTTCATACCAAGGTAGTTCCTCTCTTCATCGACTGGACACCTGACGCCGAAGATGTGGAAGGTCTTAAGGCAAAGCTTATCGATGGGATTGCTGCTTACAAAGAGCAGTATAAAGCTTATTTTGAACGCAACCATCATGAAGGGGACGTCATGTTCGAGGCGGCTCCGCGCGTCATTCTTATTCCCGGCATCGGAATGATCAACACGGGCAAGAGCTGGGCGATGTCGCAAGTCAGCGGCGCCCTGTATCATCGGGCGATTGCGGTCATGCGCGGTGCGACGGCCCTGGGCAATTTTGTATCCCTGAGTGAAAATGAATCCTACAACGTGGAGTATTGGCCGCTTGAGTTGTATAAATTGAGTCTTGCACCGGCTGAGGCGGAGTTTTCCCGCCAGATCGCTTTTATTACCGGGGGAGCAGGCGGTATCGGAAGTGCCACAGCCCGCAGGCTAGTAGCAGAAGGCGCGCATGTCGTTTTGGCGGATTTGAACCTGGAAGGGGCGCAGCAGGTTGCCGAGGAGATCAACTCAAAATACGGGGAGAATCGGGCATTTGCTGTTAAAATGGATGTAACCGACGAAGAGGCGGTGGAGCGCGCCTATCGAGAAACTTCCATCACTTATGGCGGTGTTGATATTATCGTCAACAATGCGGGCCTTGCAACATCCAGCCCGTTTGACGAGACATCGTTGAAGGAATGGAACCTGAACATGAACGTGCTGGGCACAGGTTATTTCCTGGTTGCGCGGGAAGCCTTCTCGTTGATGAAGACACAGGGCGTTGGCGGAAGCATGGTGTTTGTCGGATCGAAGAATTCCGTCTATGCTGGCAAGAACGTGACCGCATACAGCTCTGTAAAAGCACTGGAGGCTCATCTGGCGCGCTGCATTGCTGCTGAAGGCGGAGAATACGGCATTCGAGTCAACACCATTCTGCCGGATGCCATTCTGCAAGGTTCCGCGATCTGGAATTCGAACTGGAGAAACGAGCGGGCTGCAGCCTACGGGATCGAACCGGATCAGCTGGAAGAGCACTATCGGAAACGCACGACACTGCTCGTGAACATCTATCCGCAGGACATTGCCGAAGGCATTGCTTACTTTGCTTCGTCCAAATCATCGAAGACGACCGGCTGCATGCTGACGATTGACGGGGGAGTGCCGGCAGCGTTTACTCGATAATCGAATGAATGACTAACAGACCTAACGCAAGGAATCAAGATTTCTTATTAAGATGGGGCGCTGGGTTGATACAACCCGGCTGTCCTCATTCATATGGGAGGATATGCGATGAGGCAGGACGTTGCAAGGAACTTTGAGGAAGCTAAAAAGCTCTATGGGGAGCATGGCATCGATGTGGACCAAATCTTGACGGAACTTGAACGCATCAAAATCTCCATCCATTGCTGGCAGGGAGATGATGTTCGCGGATTCCTGTTCCGTGATCAAGACCTGTCCGGCGGCATTTCCGTGACCGGGGAATATCCCGGGGCAGCTGAAACGCCGGACCAGCTGAGGGCCGACCTGGAAAAAGCGTTGTCGCTCATTCCCGGATCCCACAAAGTGAATCTCCACGCGATTTACGCGGATACCGACGAGTCCGTTGATTTGGATCAGCTGGAGCCGAGGCACTTCCAGTCCTGGGTGGATTGGGCCAAGGAGCAGGGGATTGGACTCGATTTTAATCCGACCTGCTTCTCCCACGACAAATCGAAGGATGGATTTACGCTGAGTCATGCCGACCCGGCGATCCGTCAATTTTGGATTGATCATTGCAAGGGTTCGCGAAGAATCGGAGCTTATTTCGGAGAACAGCTGGGTCAGACCTGCGTAACGAATATTTGGGTTCCGGACGGCTACAAGGATATGCCGGTAGACCGAATGGCACCGAGACAGCGGCTGAAGGATTCGCTGGATGAGATTTTTGCCGAGGATATCAATCCGGAATGGAATTTGGATGCCGTCGAGAGTAAGCTGTTCGGGCTCGGCTCCGAAGCCTACGTTGTGGGCTCGCACGAGTTCTACATGGGGTATGGCATTCGGAACAACAAGCTGATCTGCCTGGATGCGGGCCACTTCCACCCAACCGAGAGCATAGCCGGCAAACTGTCGTCGCTCGCTCTTTTCACCGATGGACTTCTCCTTCACGTCAGCCGGCCGATGCGCTGGGACAGCGACCATGTCGTCATCATGGACGATGAGCTGACCGAGATCGGACGCGAGCTGGTGCGCAATCGTCTGCTGGATGTTACCCATATCGGACTGGACTTTTTCGATGCCAGCATTAACCGCATCGCCGCGTGGGTTATCGGAACCCGCAATACGATCAAAGCGCTGCTACGTGCCAAGCTTGAACCGGTCGATCGGTTGAAGCAGGCTGAACTTGAAGGCGATTACACGACCCGCCTGGCGTTGACCGAAGAGTTTAAATCCTATCCGTTCGGAGCGGTGTGGGATTACTACTGCGAACGTTTGGGAGTGCCGGTCAGAGAAGAATGGCTGTCCGAAGTGAAACAGTATGAACAGGACGTATTACTGAAGCGTTCGCAGGCATGAGAAGAGACGGAATAGCCATCGGGTTCATGCCCGAACCGTTGATTATGATCTGACAAGGAGGCTGGAGAGCGTTGAGCGTTCTTGCATTTGATTTGGGAGCAAGCAGCGGCAGGGCGATGCTGGGCCAGCTGAACAGCCGCACCATCGGCGTGACGGAAATTCACCGTTTCCCGAACGATCCCGTTCGAATCGGCGACCGCTTTCAATGGGATATATTACGGATCTACCACGAGATGAAACAGGGCTTGCTCAAGCTGAAGGGGAAGCAAAGCCTGCCGACGAGCATCGGCATTGATACCTGGGCGGTGGACTTCGGTCTCCTGGATCGTGGCGGGGAGCTGCTGATGAACCCGTATCATTATCGGGACACGCACACGGATGGCGTGATGGAGCAGGTCTTCCGAGTGCTGCCGCCTGGAGAAATTTTTGATCGGACCGGAATTCAATTTCTATCGTTCAATACGATGTACCAGCTTGCTTCGCTTCAACGGAAGAAACCCTATCTGCTTCAAGAGGCTGAGCGATTCTTAATGATCCCCGATTTGCTGCGCTACTTCTTGACGGGCGAGATGGCGAACGAATTCACGAATGCGACCACAACGCAGCTGTATAACCCGCACTCGGCCAGCTGGGATGATCATCTATTGAAATCATTGAATATTCCTCATAAGTTATTTCATCCAGTGGTTCAACCCGGTACCCTGATAGGGGGGTTAAGGCCATCCGTAACCGAGGAACTGGGGGTTCCATCCATCCCGCTTTATGCGGTTGCGGAACATGATACGGCTTCCGCCGTGGTCGCGGTTCCGGCATTGGAACGGTCCTTCGCCTATTTGAGCTGCGGCACCTGGTCGTTGATGGGGACCGAGGTCGACCAGCCGGTCATTCATGAACGGGCCCGTGAGCTGAACTTCACGAATGAGGGAGGCGCATACGGCACGTACCGGCTGCTCAAGAACATCATGGGGCTTTGGATCCTGCAGGAATGTCAGCGGACCTGGGGGCGGGAAGGTGTATCGTATTCGTATCCCGAATTGGTTCATATGGCGGAAGCGGCACCGGCATTTGCTTGCTTCATCGATCCGGACGATTCCATGTTCCTCCCTGCGGGAGACATGCCGAGACGGGTAAGGGAATATGCGGCCCGCACGAACCAGAGCGTTCCGCAGGGGATAAGTGCTCTTGTGCGCTGCATAATGGAGAGTCTGGCTATGCAATACCGTTATGTGCTGGAGTTGACTGAGGAATTGTCCGGGCAAAAATTTCAGGGCTTGCATATGGTAGGTGGTGGCATTCATAATGAAACATTATGTCAGTGGACTGCGAATGCGATAGGGAAGCCCGTTTGGGCAGGTCCCGCAGAGGGCAGTGCTATCGGCAATATGGCCGTGCAATGGATCGCGCAAGGCGAGCTATCCGATATATGGGAAGCACGCGCAGTCATTAGAGAGTCCTTCCCGGTCAAGACTTATGAGCCGAAGGAAACTCCCTTATGGGAGGAAGCTTACGGAGTGTTCGGTCAGCGGACCGGGAAGCGATAGAATATATGAACAGTAAGGATGGGCGGTATGATGCTGGTTGCAGAACGATATGAGAAAATAGTACAGTTGGTCAACGAAAGAGGGAGCATCCGAGTCTCCGAGCTGAGTCAGCTCTGCGGTGTAACGGAAGAAACGATTCGTCGCGATCTTGACAGGCTGGAGCAGGCAGGGCGCCTGCGCCGTTCCCATGGCGGAGCGGTTAGCGTGAAGGATCAACCGGAAATTCAGCGGTCGCAGCCGGAAATACCGTATGCTGAGCGGGAAATCATGCATGCGCTGGAGAAGCAGCGAATCGCGGAGGAAGCGGTCAAGCGAATCCATCCGAATGATCGCATCCTGCTGGATGCAAGCTCTACGGCTTGGTACATGGCGAAAATCATACCGGATATTCCGATTACCGTGCTGACGAATTCGATAAAGGTGGCTGCTGAGCTGAGCACCAAGGAGAGGGTTCAGGTGATCTCCACAGGCGGCATTCTGGCTCATCGCTCCCTGTCCTTTGTCGGTCCGCTCGCAGAACGCTCGCTGGATGCATACTACGTGGATAAAGCCTTTCTGTCATGCAAGGGTGTGCACATCGAGCGGGGCCTTAGCGAATCCAATGAGCTTCAAGCGAGAATCAAGCATAAAATGATCGGAATGACGGATGAGACCATTCTGCTCGCCGATGCCAGCAAATTCGGCACGCAGGCTTTTGCGCAGGTTGCCGATCTCTCCCAAGTCAATCTGATCATTACCGATCGCAGCTTGAAGGAAGAAGAAGCGGCACCTTATCGAGCATTGGGCATCAAGATCGAATCTGTATAGAGCAAGTTGCTATAACATATCACATGGAATCCCCCCGGTCCGGGGGGTTCTTGCTAGAGGCCGATTCTTCGGTCCATATCCTGATGATTAGCGGGGTGAAGAGGTTGAAGATTTCATTGTTTGTCACTTGTCTCAGCGACGCCTTGTTCCCACGGGTAGCTGAATCGATGGCAAGATTGCTGGCAAGGTACGGCGTGCAGCTGGAATTCCCCGAAATCCAGACTTGCTGCGGCCAACCGGCCTATAACAGTGGTTATTGGGATGATGCTCGCATAAGTGCCAAGACGATTCTGGACGCTTTTGACGATAGCGACTTTGTTGTGTCCCCTTCCGGCTCCTGCACGTATATGATTCATCATTATCCGGATTTGTTCAAGGACGATCCCATATACCTAGATAAAGCGAAAGCGCTTCAATCCAAATGCTATGAGTTTACGCAATTCCTTGTTGACTTGCTGGGCATGACCGATGTAGGCGCCGTTTATCCGCATAAGGTAACCTATCATCCATCCTGTCACGGAAGCCGTCTGCTCGGAGTTAAGGAGCAGCCGATGAAACTTCTCAGCCAGGTCAAGGGGCTGGAGCTTGTTCCCTTGCCTTTTGCCGAGGATTGCTGCGGGTTCGGTGGAACGTTTGCCGTGAAAATGGCGGACATTTCGGGGGCCATGGTGACAGAGAAAAGCGATCATGTGCTGGAGACCGAGGCGTCCGTGCTTGTCGGTCTCGATATGGCCTGCCTCATGAATATTGCCGGCAATCTGCGTCACCGGGGCGAGAAGGTTCAGGTCAAACATTTGGCCGAGCTTCTGTATGAGGGGGTGAGTGTACATGAGCACAGCTGAATCGAAAGCACAGACAGTTAAGGAGCGTGCAGGCTACGCCCTTAATAACGATTTTTTGCGCAATGCGGTGAAGTTTACGACAGAGCGGTTGCGGCTTGGCAAAAAGCTTGCGTCGGAGGAACATGGCAACTGGGATGCGTGGAGGGAACGAGGACGCCAAATTCGGCTCCATACCATTGCGCACTTGGATTACTATTTGAATGAGTTTGCTGAACAGGCCAGGGCGAACGGAGCCCATGTCCATTTTGCGGAGACGGCGGAAGAAGCGGTCACGATCTCCTTGCAGATTGCGGAGCATAAGGCGGCCAAGTCCGTCGTAAAATCAAAATCGATGGTGTCCGAGGAACTGCATCTGAACAAGGCGCTCGACTCGATCGGGGTGGAAGCCGTCGAAACGGATCTCGGTGAGTATATTATTCAGCTTGCGGATGAAACGCCATCTCATATCATCATTCCTGCCATCCATAAGAACCGTTATCAGATCGCGGAGCTGTTGTCCGCAGAGGCAGGCGAAACGCTGCCGCCCGATACGGCGATTATGGCGGGTTTTGTCCGCATGAAGCTGCGCGAGAAATTCCTAGAAGCGGACATTGGCATGACGGGTTGTAATTTTGCGATCGCCGAGACAGGCTCGATGGTATTGTTTGAGAATGAGGGCAATGCCCGCATGGTGACGACGGTGCCCAAGACACAGATTACTCTGATGGGTATGGAGCGGATTATCCCGTCATGGGCGGATCTCGAAGTGATGGCTACCTTGCTGCCGCGCTCGGCGACCGGTCAGAAGCTGACAGTCTACATGTCTGGAATCAGTGGTCCGAAGAGAGAATTGGATGCCGATGGACCGGACGAAATGCATATTATCATCATCGATAACGGACGTTCTCTCCAGCTCGGCGACCCCGAATTTCAGGAGCTGCTCAACTGCATACGCTGCGGCGCATGCCTGAATGCTTGTCCGGTATATCGCCATATTGGCGGGCACGCCTATGGAGGCACATATAGCGGCCCCATCGGTGCCGTATTAACACCGGCCTTGAACAAGAATGTCGCGGAATGGGATGATATCGCCAACGCATCCAGCCTGTGCGGGGCCTGTTATGAAGCATGCCCCGTGAAGATTCCGCTGCATGATATGCTGGTTTCCCTGCGCCGCCGGAAGATTGAAGCTGGGCGCGGTGACAAGCTGGAAGCGATGGGAATGAAGGGCTTCTCGGCGATTATGGGGAATGCCAAGCGTTACCGTAGTGTGGTATCCCTCGGAAAGTGGGGGCAGAAATTGGTGGTGCGAGGCGGGGAGATCCGAACGAGGATCGGTCCTTTGAAGGGGTGGAATTCGTACAGGGTAACGCCGAGTCTCCCTAAGGAATCCTTCCGTGACCGATGGTCGGAGATGGAGCAGGATATTCGCAGAACCTCCGGGTCGATGGACCCTGAAATCGCAAACCGATTGAAGGAGCGGCTTCAGCAGCAGAAGTCCGGAAAGGGGGAGAATGCCCATGACTAACGAAACTGATCGCAGCTGGCTGAACCGACTTGAAGAACAGTCTCGCAAGAAGCAGGAGCAGTTCATGGATGGAATCGCCGCGAAGCTGGGGAGAGACCGGGTTCGCACCGCCCCGGAGCACCCTTTCCGCGGTGCCCCCGACTTCTGGAATGAATTTGAATGGCCGCTTGAGGAGAGGATCACACAGTTTACCGCCAACTTTGAAGCGGCCGGGGGCCATGTGGTAAGGCTGAGCAATCGCGAAGAGGTCAGCCGGTTTATCAGGGACAAAGCGAAGGAGATGAGTGCGGCTACGATTCTTCGTCAGCAGGAAGAGGCACTGGACCGCCTGGGGCTGGAGGAGAGCCTGCCGGAGGCTCTTGTTCTCTCCTGGAATGATGCAGCGGACACGGACTGGAGGGCTGTAGCGGCCAGAGCCGATTTTGGCGTCGTCATGGCGGATTACGCAGCGGCTTATACCGGTTCGATTACGGTGAAATCGGCCCCGCATAAAGGCAGATCCGTCAGCCTGCTGCCGACCGTGTTGATGGCTATCATCCCCGTAGAGCGGATGGTTACCCGACTAGGCGAGATTCTGGTTCAGTTCGATCAGTCCGGACGCGAGCAGCTGCCGGCGGGAATCCACTTCATCTCGGGTCCGAGCCGTTCCGCCGATATCGAGAATGATCTTACGATTGGCGTTCACGGGCCAGGTATCGTGTATGCCCTGCTGGTCGATACCTATGAGAGTTAACGAATAACATAGGAAACACAAGATACCGGATAGCCCCAAGCGGGAGCAGTTATGACATGCTCACGGCTTGGGGCTATTATAAGATTATGGAATGTATAAGTTTTCAGTGAAGCTGAAAATTTCGATAAACCTCTAAAGGCAGTCTGTCTGCTGTAGTAAAAGTACGTCGATAGATGTTTTTCTTACATATGAGGTTATTTGCCTTTGCGTGTCAGTTCGGCCAGACGGTCCCATTGCTCATGGGTCACTTCCGCCAAGTCGTTGAATTGCCCCGCACCCCTCAGCCATTCGCCGCCATCGATGGTGATCACGTCACCATTAATATAACCGGCATAATCGGAAATGAGATACGCGGCGAGATTGGCTAGTTCCTCTGCATCGCCAACGCGCCTAAGAGGAATGCGGTCAATCATTTTCTGTTCCAGTTCCGGCGTGGGCGATAATCTTGACCAGGCGCCTTCGGTCGGGAACGGACCCGGGGCGATCGCTACCTGACGGATGCCGTAAGGAGCCCATTCCACCGCGAGGGACCGTGTCAGCGCAAGCACGCCCGCTTTTGCAGCTGCCGAAGGGACCACGTAGCCAGAGCCTGTCGAGGCATATGTTGTGACGATGTTGAGCATCGTTCCGCTTGTGCCCTGTTCAATCCAGCGTTTGCCGACTTCAAGGGTTGCGTAAAAGGTGCCGTGCAGCACAATGTTCAGCACGGCATCTACAGCCCGAGGGGAGAGACGCTCCGTGGGGCTGATAAAATTTCCGGCTGCATTGTTGACAAGCACATCAATGCCTCCGTAATGCTGCTCTGCCGCTTCAACAAGCGCCGAGATCTGTGCAGGGTCCCGTACATCGCAGCTCTTGTACCATACCTCACAGCCCTGCTGTCTTAGTTCTTCAGCAGTTTGCTGCAGAACTTCCTCACGGCGTCCGCAGATGGCGAGTTTGGCGCCAAGCTGGGCGAATTTCTCCCCCATGGCACGCCCCAGCCCCGTGGCGCCTCCCGTGATCAATACGACTTTATTTTGAAGCAAATCGTCAGTGAACGGTCCCATCGATGGTTCTCCTTTCAAGCAGATATGGAATAGCGTAGCGGATCCTCTGTACGTGTCCTTTATTGGCAGGCTGCATTAACATCTGGCAACATTGGTATTGCAACCGCTTACTTCCAGCGTAACATGGTTAACGCTTCCAGTCATCACATTCTTTAAGTTGACATGGAGTATAAGCTTGGAATGCGGGGAGTCGGTTGTATACCATGTGTGAATTGCAAAAAGACGGAGCTATTCGAAATTTCATAACGTTTCCCAAAGCAGATTGAGCGGATAGGAGGCTGGGAGCAACTCGTTAGGAAGGTTGGAGCAACGTGATTCCCGATTGCAACCGGACAAGGTAATGGAGCGAATACCCTCCACTAAAAAAGCCTCATTATCCAACGAGGGATATAGAGAATAACATCCAGAACCAGTGAGGCGTTATCAGATGAATTTTCTAACTTGGTTCGTCCGGGCCAGTTAATCTTTCTCATGATATATTTACCTCATTTCAAATGAAATTGTTGGAATTAAAATTCCAAGTGCTTGCACCTTTAAAATGTCATGATCGTCTATTTCATTATCACACCAACTAGCATTGGAAACAAATGATTTACCTCCTTACCCAATATGTGGAACGATGACCTGCAATACCGAAAACGAACCCATGATCAGACCGACTATTATTGCGATTACAGCCCTGAATTTAATTTTCAATAAATCAATATCATCTTGTTCTACATCCTCAGGAATTCCATTGAACATTCGTAACCAATCATTATCTGGATGATTGAAGACATACAAGCCGAACAAAACGATCAGAACGTTGACCGTTATGATCAGAGCATAGAGTATTAAAACGATCAACCCCTTGATGTTAAATACGCAGGAGCCAAATGAAGGTTCCAGTATATGGGGGAAATAGAATCCTCCCTTTTAAGTTTCAGAATGCATTTGCTTGGTTAGGTTAATAAGAAATACTGGTTAAAACGATACATCGTCGTAAATTCTACATCTTATATATCACACTGCCACTGACCATGGGATTTTGATTACATCACGAGATGAGGAACCTGACATGATTCTGAAATCACTGACGGAGCAGCTGATACTTAAGACCATAACGGGCAGTACTTCCGTGGATATCACGAACCTGGAAACAGATTCAAGAGAGATCCGGCCTGGTGGCCTCTTTGTCTGTGTTCCGGGCTTTAACGTGGACGGCCATGATTATGCCCGGCATGCGATACGCAACGGCGCAGTTGCCATCGTAGCTGAGCGGGAGCTGCCGGTGCTTCCAGGAAACGTAACGCATATAACGGTACCGGATACCCGAAGAATTCTGCCGATTCTCGCAAACACTTTTTTTGAAGATCCCACGCAGCGGTTGAAACTGATCGGAATTACCGGGACGAACGGCAAGACAACGACAACCCATATGGTAGAAAAAATACTTAATGACGCTCACCGCAAAACGGGCATTATTGGCACACTTTACATGAAGATCGGAGATCATATGGAGAAGACGCTGAATACCACGCCGGATACGATCCAATTGCAGCGTTATTTTCACACGATGGTCACTCATGGCGGGGCCTATGCCGTGTTGGAAGTGTCTTCGCACGGATTGGATATGGGGAGAGTGCGCGGATGCGATTTTCAGACCGTGGTCTTTACGAATTTAACGCATGATCATCTGGACTTCCACCAGAATATGGAGGGCTATCGCAATACGAAGGAGCTTTTGTTCGCCCAGATCGGTAACAGTAACCGTGATATGCTGAAGAAGGCAGTCCTGAATGCGGATGATGAGGCATCGTCCTATTATGCAAAACGTACATCCGCACAGATCGTAACTTATGGCATTCGTAACGAGGCTGATGTTCGGGCAACACAAATTCAAAACATGCGTGAAGGTTGCACATTTCATGTAGAAACGCCATGGGGACACGGCGACTTCAGTCTGAAGGTGCATGGTGTTCACAATGTGTATAACGCACTTGCTGCCATGACCACTTGTTTGCTGGAAGGGGTAACGCTTGAAGAAATCCGTAGAAGTCTTCACCAATTTGCAGGGGTTCATGGACGATTTCAAGAAATAGAAACAGGACGAAGATTTCACGTGGTTGTGGATTATGCGCATAATCCAGGTGGACTTAAGGCAACTTTGCAATCCGCCAAAGAAATCACTTCAGGAAAAATGATATGCGTGATGGGCTGCCGGGGCGAAAGAGATCGCTTGAAACGTCCGCTCATGGCGGACATTGCAGCTTCGTATTCGGATTATGTATTGTTCACGACAGACAATTCGTTCTCGGAGGATCCGGAGCAGATTATGGCTGAGATGCTGGGTGGCTTAACCTCGCATGAAGCGGGGAATTGGGAGGTGATCCTGAATCGTAAAGAAGCCATTCAACGAGCTGTGGAATTGGCAGGTGACGAGGACAGGATCATTATTACCGGACGAGGACATGAGACCCGTTATGTAGCAGGCAGCCAGATCGAATCGTTTAGCGATGAGGATATTGTGTTGCGTTCCTTGCTGGACATGGAGCAAGGCATCCAGATGATGACACCGGAGCTATAAAATTACCCGGGAGGTGCTGGATTTTGAAACGAATGGTGGTTGGGGCAACATTAATTGCTGCTTTGCTGCTTATTACTGCCTGTACACAGTCTTCTCCTTCTAAAGAAGAAGGGAGGCAGGAAGATCATCGGGAGGAAAAAAATGATTCCGCTTATCAAGTGCTTGCAGAGCAGTTGAGGACACCTTGGTCTATCGATTTTGACGGCGATACGATTTATATTAGCGAGCGGGAAGGAAATATCGTTCAGATCAAGGACGGCACTTTTACCAGACAGTCGGTACATACCGAGAAGCCAGTCGCCCATCAAGGAGAAGGCGGATTCCTGGGCTTTGCGTTAGCTCCTGATTTTCAAAATTCCGGCAAGGCCTTCGCCTACCACACCTATAATCAGGATGGAAAAGTCATGAACCGGTTGGTCCTTCTAAAGCAGGAGGGGAATCAATGGACAGAGTCGCATGTCTTTCTTGAGCGCATTCCCGGCTCCAACGTACATAACGGCGGCAGAATTGCGATCGGACCTGATGGGATGCTCTACGTAACGACGGGAGATTCGGGTGAAGGAGAGCTTGCGCAAAACCAGGAGAGCCTTGCAGGCAAAATATTGCGATTGACGCTGGATGGCAAGGTCCCGACGGATAATCCGACCGCAGGCTCTTATGTATATACGTTAGGGCATCGAAATTCGCAGGGCTTGGCTTGGAATTCCGAAGGTGAATTCTACAGCTCAGAGCATGGACCGTCCGGCACACCCGGCGGACATGATGAGATTAATGAGATCACGGCTGGCAGCAATTACGGCTGGCCCGAGATTATCGGGGATGAACAGCAAGAGGGCATGAAATCCCCGCTCTACCACACCAGTGAAACGGCTATTGCTCCTTCAGGCATCGCTTTTGATGAGGAGGATCACATGTACGTGGCCACCCTTCGCGGCCAGAAGCTGTACCGATTCCAGCCGGAGAATGCCTTGCTTGAGTTGGTATTGGAGGGTGAGGGTCGATTAAGAGACGTCAAAGTCCATGACGGCAAAACCTATGTCATTACCAACAATACCGATGGTCGGGGGGTGCCCTCCGATCAGGATGATCGACTGCTGGTGCTGAAATAATTCAAAGAATTGTACATGTCTTGCAATTTGAGAGAATAAGATAGGACAAGTACAATACAAAAAAGGCCCCTTCCTGTATGGAAGGAGTCTGAAGTGGCAATAACAGATATTATGTTTGTTTGGCTTCGGTTTGTTTTCGAATACGGTAGACGCATTTTTTGTCGCCCTTGGCAAGGCACTCAGTACGTTCCACATCTGCCTCCAGCAAGGATTGAAACAGGTCAAGCTCACAGCGGCATGCGTGTTGGTACCGGTTGGCTACTTGGGATATGGGGCAGTTCAGTTCTTCGAGGAGATATTCTTCTTCGTTGACTTTTTTGTAATCCACCATATATCCGTTGTCATTCTGAACCTGGGCCAGGGCTGCAACCCGATCTTCGAGCGCATCGGCTTTCACCGTAGGCGTGTACTTGTTCAGCAATGTATCCTTACGCTTGTCGAACAGCCGTGAAATCATTTCATCACCGGCCTCGTCCTGCAGCTCGTTCAGCAGATCGAGTGCAAGCGCATGATAGTTCTTAGGGAAAAAATCTTCGGCGGATTCCGTAAGACTATATAAGGAGACGGGTCTTCCCATCGGTTGTTTCACGGTTCGATAGGTGATGTAACCCTCGCTCTTCAAGCTCTCCAGATGGCGCCGAACGGCCATCCCTGTTATGCCCAGTGCCTCGGTAATGGATTTTGTGCTGAGTTCACCATTTATTTTTAACATTTGCATGATATACTCGCGAGTACTGTATGCGACTTCTTGATCCACTATAATCACCGCCTTGTTTCTCGATGAATGCTTTCTTTTTTAACAAAAAAGGTTAAAAAGCAATATGTCTCATCTTATGTCTTTACTTTCTATAAGTCAACCGGAATGGCTGTCTTGAGGCTATCATCACGCGGTTTATTGACAATTGGCATGATTAACCACATAATTATGATATATTTTAGTATAAAAAGTATAGAAAAATAAGGAATTGATGAAGTTTGAGCTTTTTGCAATGATAGCCAGTCGAATGTTTGAAAGATTATTACACTCGGGAAGGTGGAATACGGATGTACGTTATTGGCTCAGCTTGTATTGAAGAGAAAGCGGGAGAATGCGTTGACGTTTGCCCTGTGGATTGCATAGAAGAAGGAGATGACCAGTTCTATATCGATACCGATATTTGTATCTCCTGCGGGGCTTGCGAAGCGGCTTGTCCGGTTGCGGCCATTTTCTATTTTGAGGATCTGCCGGAAGACCAGAAGCATTATTTTGATAAAGCGGTTGAATATTACAAAAACAAGTAGGGGCGCTCCGGTTTGGTTCGCTCCGGTTTGAGGCTATCCGCTCTGTTGTCCGTCCGTTTCCAGAATGAAATGGTAAGGTAGAAACGGACTCCCAAAGGATCAGAGCGCTCCGGTTTGAGTCTATCCGCTCTGTTGTCCGTCCGTTTCCGGAATGGAATAGGCAAGGTAGAAACGGACTTCCAAAGGATCGACTATCCTCAAACCTTCGCTGGGTGGGTAAAACCCCCAAGTTCAAAAGATAAAAGATTAACAGTTTAAGAGAACAGAGTAAGAGAGTAACAATTATAAGATTAAGTAATGATATAAGAATGATAGAAGACTAATGATTAAAAGAAATAACCATTTGTTAAGAGATCCAAAAGAGAGTCAGCTATAGTAAACGGGATTCAATAAACGTCAAAGCCAGAGCATTCAAAAATTCAGGATCAAACATTTACTATCATGTAGGTTCAGCGCATTCTATCAAGAATCAGAACAATATGAATATAAAGTTTCTATATACATAAGCCATCCGGGATCATTTGAGGGTCACCTCGAATTTATTTCTTGGGTGGTTTAATTCGTTTTAGGCGGATCATGCAGGGAAGCAACTAAAGACCTGGGACAATACCGGAAATATCATAGATTTCCTCCTTTTGAAGCCATCCGAGATGAAGAATGCCCCAATCATTCTTTCCTCAGATGGCTTTATTTATGAGGTGGAATGACGTTGTTATCTACATTTTAGGAGACTTCGTGTTAAGTTGATGTCATGTTGTGCGCGAAGCGCGGTCATCTGTATGTATGTACGAGATTGAATTTCTTTCGCAAAAGATTGAAACACTTACATTTCCAGAAGCAAAAAAATATTAATTTAAATGTGTCATATATATTGACACATTTACAAAACACGTTTTATTATTAATATCACTGGAGAATAAAAATAATAAATTTGATAATAATCACGGTTTTTTGATGATTTCGGATCGTTTTATTTGGAAAAATGATCTAATTAATCTACTGGTGAAATTAAATAGGGGATGTCTTCATGAAAAAGCATGATCAAGACTTTATGAAGCGGCAGAACAGACTCACAGTATTCCAAATCATCAAGAACGAACAGCCGATTTCAAGAGCAGCTATTGCCAAACAGACGGGAATGAGTCCGACAACGGTCAGCCGGATCGTATCGGAGCTGACGGAAGAAGGGTACGTTCACGAAACGGAAGAACAAGCCTCGGCGGGACGCGGAAGAAAGTCTTCCTTAATAAGACTGCTGGATACGGCGGTCATCTCGATTGGCGTTGAGCTCGATCGCCATCAAGCCCATATTGGCTTCATCGATGTTCAGGGAAATGTATTGTGCAGCGGAAGTTTTCCGAGAGCATCGGAGGATACAGCCGAAGCCACGGTGGCCCAAATTGCATACACCATTGAGGAACTCATCGCGGAATGCGATATCGATCGCAGGCGCGTGGTGGGCATTGGCGTGGGACTGCCGGGCATCATCGATGTTGATGCCGGAGTGGTTAATTTCTCGGTACAGCTTGGTTGGAAGAATGTGAGGCTTGCCGAGAGGCTCAAGGAATTAACCGGACTTCAAGCGGTGGTAGACAATGAGCTTAAGGTAAAGGCGTTGGCAGAGCAGCTTAAAGGCTCGGCATACGGCTCCAACCGGACGGTTCTCCTTGGGTTCGGTAATGGCGTAGGCTCAGCGCTGATCCTGGAAGGGGAGATTTACCGCGGGGTGACCAATAGCGCGGGGGAAATCGGACACACGACCGTTGATCCTGAAGGTATGATGTGTGACTGCGGAAAAGCCGGTTGCCTCCAAACTTATATCAATATACCGTCCTTGTTGTCGGAAGCCAGCAAGATTAAGCCTGTTCGTACGATTGAGGAACTGTTCGCGGAAAGACGGGCTGGAACACGATGGGCGACCTATTTAATCGATAGGGCACTCGCGTATATGGCGATTACGATTAATAACGTCGTCAGCATGTACAATCCGGACAGCGTCATATTGAGTGGTGAGATTCTGGACAAGTTTCCTGAAGTATATGAAGAGATCACCGACCTGTGCTACTCACAGTATATCTGGGAACCGCTTCAGGATTCCTTCACGATTGTCCGCTCCGAGCTTCACGAACATGGGGTCATCATAGGGTCGGGACTTGTCGCACAGGATCGTTATTTTCGATTGAATTAATACAACTGGAGATCGGGGGAGCAAAATCATGGGATTTGTGCCATTGGTAGAGGAATATCGCGGAAACGTACTGGAGAACATTCACTACGGAGCGATCAGCGTTGTAAACGAGAACGGAAAGGTGGTTTATGCAGCGGGTGATCCGCATCATATGACCTTTCTGAGATCGGCGGCTAAACCGTTCCAAGCAATACCGGTAATGAAACGCCGGATTGACGAGGTGTACGGACTTACGGGGGAAGAAACGGCCTTGTTTGCCGCTTCCCATCGGGGCGAACGCTTCCACATTGATGCATTGGAATCTATTTTGAAGAAAACCGGGATTCAGGAAGAAACGCTACACTGCTGCGCAACTTATCCATTGAATGAGGATGCCAAGGCGCAGCGCCATCGAGATCATGAGGACAAGCGGCGGATCTTCCATAACTGCTCGGGTAAGCACAGCGGCTTGATTGCCCTATGCAAGCATATGGGCTGGGACGAGAGCACGTATTACAAGCCGGAGCATCCGGTTCAGCAAGAGATCATCGAGACGCTGGCTTATTTTGCCGAAGTTCCGGTTTCCTCGATTCCGCAAGGCATTGATGGCTGTGGGCTTCCCATTTTCGCGCTTCCGCTGGACCGTATCGGATACGCTTTCCTTAAGCTGGCCTGCCCGGATTTGATCAAGGACGCAGAGACGGCGGATGCAGCTGCCAGAATGGCAAAGCTGATGAATGAGTATCCGGATATCATTGCAGACACGAAGTTTGTGTGCTCCGCCTTGCTCCGGGACCACAACCTGGCAGCTAAGGGCGGTGCCAAGGGTGTGTATGGCATCGGACTTCGGAAAGAACGCTTGGCGATCTCGCTTAAAGTATCCGATGGCTCCGAGCAAGTATGGCCATGCATTATCGCTTCCATTCTGGAGCGCCTCGGTTACAGCGATCAAGCTACGATCGATAGATTGTATGCGCTTGTTCCGAATGAGATTTTCAATGATGGCGGTACGCTGGTTGGGAAGCGACGCGCGGTGTATGAATGGAATGTTTAAGCTGTGAGGAACTCAAGGCGATCGGCAGGATGTTATATGCAGTCGCGGCGAGTGAATCTATAGATATTCACTACATCAAAGGGGGAGTAAAACAATGAGATTCAAAGGTAGAACATGGTCACTGCTCATGCTGCTGCTCGCATTTACGATTGTTGCGGCAGGCTGCGGCGGAAACAGCGGAAGCGGCAAAGGGGCAAGTGAAGGCGGCGGCGAGAGTAAGCCGGTGACAAAAGATAACAAAGATGTTGTCATTGCGATTAACGCCAACTTCATTACGCTTGACCCTCACAATGCCGGAGACACGCACTCCATTTCCGGTGCACGCACGATGTACGAAGGTTTGATGGGCTTTAACGAGAAGATGGAACTTGTTCCTGTGCTGGCTGAAGACTACAAGATCAGTGAAGACGGTTTGACCTACACATTCAATCTGCGCCAGAACGTGAAGTTCCATGATGGAACAGATTTCAACGCAGAGGCTGTAAAAGTCAACCTGGATCGCATCATGGATGAAAAGAACAACCTTAGAATGCGCAAAAGCTTCTCTACCGTTGCCGATGTTCAAACTCCGGATGACCACACGGTTGTCATCACCCTTAGCCAACCGTACAACGCTTTCTTGAACAAAACCGCGATGGCGCTGATGATCAGCCCGAAAGCGCTCAAGGAAAGTGCTGACATCACGAAGAATCCTGTTGGTACGGCGGCATACAAGTTCAAGGAATGGATTCAAGGTGACCGCCTTGTCGTTGTAAAGAATGAAGATTACTGGCAAGAAGGTCTTCCGAAGGTAGACAGCATTACGTTCAAACCGGTACCGGAGAACGGTTCCCGGATCGCGATGCTGAAGACGGGCGAAGCGGATTTCATCTATCCAATGCCTACCGAGCAAGTCTCTGAAGTAGAAGGCGATTCCAATATCGTCATTGATAAGACCGATTCCACCATCGTTCGTTATATTACGCTTAACACCATGAAGAAACCTTATGACGATCTGAAGGTTCGTCAAGCCATCAACTATGCTATCGATAAAGATGCTTACATTAAAGTAGTTAAATCCGGACTGGGCTCGAAGCTGAACTCTTCCATGTCCTCTATGACACAGCACTACTCCGAGCAATCCGGTTATGAGTATGATCCGGAGAAAGCTAAAGCTCTCTTGGCGGAAGCAGGATATCCGGACGGATTCGAAGCTGAGATTTGGGGAGAGAACGATTCCGAAACGGTAAAAGGCATGCAGTTCATTCAGCAGCAGCTGGCTCTGGTCGGAATCAAAGTGGATCCGAAACCGATGGAGGGTGCTACCCTGTCCGATCAGATTAACTCGGCTACACCAGAAAACGCAAAAATTCAAATGTGGTATGTAAGCTGGTCCCCTTCGTCAGGTGATGCTGACGGTGCAACAAAGGGTCTGTTCAGCAGTGAATTCTTCCCGCCAGCTGGTTCCAATACAGCATACTACAAGAACGACAATGTAGATCAATGGATCAAGGATGCTAACGCCTCCGTAAAAGCTGAAGATGCAAAAGAAATCTATGCAAACATCCAAAAACAAATCTGGGAAGACGCTCCTTGGGCATTCCTCGGGGTCGATCAGGTCATCACCGGCAAGAGAGCTTATCTTGAAGGCGTTAAAGCTCTTCCGGACGGATCGATCAGCGTGATCAACGCAGAAGTCAAATAATCAGGCAGCGAAGAGCTTGCTAAACGTATACCTTGTGGTGGGCCGCCTCTTGAATCAATAAGGAAGCGGCCCATCGTATTTTAAAAGCTGGCATGTTGAAAGGAGGCACATCCTTTGGGAAGATATGCAATTCAGAGGCTGCTGGGTGTTATCCCGCTGTTGTTCGTTGTATCTATTCTTGTATTTATGTTCATTCACCTTATTCCTGGAGATCCGGCACGACTTGTTGCAGGTAAGGATGCCACCCTTGAGGAGATCAACGGGATTCGAGAGCAGCTAGGCTTAAACTTGCCGCTATGGCAGCAGTATGTGAACTACATGGGTGATCTGTTGAAGGGTGACTTGGGTGTATCCGTTACTTCCGGTTTGCCGGTGACGGACATGTTGGAAAGTCGCTTTTTTCCGACGATTGTCCTGACCTTTACCAGCCTTGGCTGGGCACTGGTCATTGGTCTGATCATTGGTATCGTATCTGCCGTTAATCGCGGAAAATGGCCGGACTATATCGGGATGTTGACGGCGATATCCGGTATTTCCCTGCCAGGCTTCTGGCTTGGTCTTGTACTTATTCAAATTTTCTCTGTCGAGCTGGGCTGGTTCCCGACAGGCGGTGTCGACAGCTGGCAGTCCTACATTCTACCTTCCTTTACGCTGGGGGCCGGAATTATGTCCATGCTGGCAAGGTACTCCCGTACATCGATGCTGGAGACGATGCGTGAGGATTATGTCCGGACGGGACGCGCGAAGGGTCTGCGGGAATTCGTTGTAGTCGGAAGACACGCACTGCGCAACTCCCTGATTCAGGTCGTGACCGTAGCGGGACTGCAGTTCGGATTTTTGCTGGGCGGCTCAGTTATGGTTGAGACGGTATTCAGTATTCCCGGCATGGGGCGACTCTTGGTAGACTCGATCGCGTTCCGTGATTATACCGTCATTCAAGCGCTATTACTGCTGTTTGCAGCCGAATTTATTCTGATTAACCTGATTGTCGATTTATTGTACGGTGTACTGAATCCAAAAATCCGGTATGCATCGAAATAGGAGGGGGAACCCATGAGCGACAATTCAACAGTGACGGTCAATTCCTCCGTACCGGAGGATACGCTTGCGAAGAGTCAGGCAACTGGCAAATTTAAAGCGTTCACGTCTAAATTCATGAAACAAAAGCTTGCTGTTATATCAAGCGGATTTATCTTGTTACTACTAGTGCTGGCGGTGATCGGTCCGCAAATCGTTCCGTATCCTCCGAATGAGCCGAACTATGATGCGATGATGCAAGGCCCGTCGGCTGCCCATTGGGCAGGTACGGATGAGTACGGTCGTGATATTCTGAGCCGCTTGATTGACGGAACAAGGTTGACCATGGCGGTCAGTTTAAGCGCTGTATTTATATCCGCGGTTCTCGGTACGATTCTCGGCCTGATCAGCGGCTACTATGGCGGCTGGATCGACCGTCTTATCATGCGGGGCAGTGACGTCATGTTCTCCTTCCCAGATCTGCTGCTTGCAATCGGAATCGTAGCGATTCTGGGACCGGGCTTATCGAATGTGGTGATCGCTGTGGCTGTCTTCGGGACGCCGTCGTTTGCCAGAATCATCCGAAGCGTAACACTCTCCGCCAAGGAGTCTTTATATGTAGAGGCGGCAAGATCCATGGGCGCCAAGCATAACCGGATTATATGGAAGCATATTTTTCCTGAGACGGTTCCCAGCATCATTGTCAACGTGTCGATGAGAATCGGCGGCGCCATTCTGGCTGCTTCTTCGTTAAGCTTCCTCGGACTCGGTGCCAAGCCGACGGAACCGGACTGGGGCGCCATGCTTAGCATGGGGCGCGATTATTTGAGTATTGCACCTCATATCGTGTATTACCCGGGACTTCTCATATTCCTGACCGTGCTTGCATTTAACCTGATCGGTGACGGACTGAATGATGCCCTTGATCCGAAAACGAAAAACTAATAGGGGGGATAGATCGTGACGCAAACATTGCTTGAAGTAAAAGGCCTCAAAACCGAGTTCAAACGCGATGGCTCATCGGTGCTTGCCGTAGCAGGGGTCGATTTTCACATCAATAAAGGCGAAGTGCTCGGACTCGTGGGTGAATCCGGATGCGGCAAAAGCGTGACCTCCCTGTCCATCATGAGGCTCCTTAAAGATACGCCCGGCAGAATATCCGGGGGCTCGGTAAGCTTTGAGGGTAAGGATCTCGTACAAATGTCGGAAAAAGAAATGCGCCGCTATCGCGGAAATGAGCTGGCCATGATCTTCCAAGAGCCGATGACATCGCTGAATCCCGTCCTTCGTATCGGGAAACAGCTGGAGGAATCCATCATGCTGCACTTGGGCTATAGCCGCAAGAAAGCGCGGCAGCATGCCATCGACTCGCTCAAACTCGTGGGTATTCCGCGGGCCGATGAAGTTGTGGATGACTATCCGCACCAATTGTCCGGCGGCATGCGACAGCGGGTCATGATTGCGATGGCGATGTCCTGCAATCCGAAGCTGCTGATTGCCGACGAGCCGACCACCGCCCTTGACGTCACGATTCAGGCTCAGATCCTGGATCTGATGAATCGACTGAAGACCGAGCAGGAAATGGGCATGCTGCTTATTACCCATGATCTTGGCGTCGTGGCCGAAATGTGCGACCGGGTGGTTGTCATGTACGCAGGCAGAGTCGTGGAAGAGGCGACGGTTGAAGAGCTGTTCGAGAATCCTCAGCATCCGTACACCAAAGGACTCATTCATTCAGTGCCCAAGCTTAGACAAAAGGTGCGCCGTTTGGAATCCATTCCAGGGAATGTGCCGGATCTGCGGAACATGCCGAAAGGCTGCAAGTTTGCCCCGCGGTGTCCGTTCGTGATGGAGCAGTGCCTCTCCCAGGAGCCGGAGCTTCTCCCTGTCGCACATGAAGAACATCGCAAGAGCCGCTGCTGGCTGACACAGGAAGGTCACTCGAAGGGAGGAGAAACCGCATGAAAGAAACACCTCTATTAGAAGTAAAGAATTTGCAGAAATCATTCACGGTGAAAAAAGGATTCTTCGGTACGTCCAAGCAGCTTCGTGCCGTGGATGGAATCTCCTTCGCGATCCATAAGGGTGAGACCTTCAGTTTGGTTGGCGAAAGCGGCTGCGGCAAATCGACGACTGGCCGCTTGGTGACCCGTCTGTTGGCGCCTAATAGCGGCGAGGTCCTGTTTAACGGAACGGATATTAGCGGATACAATGAGAATCAGATGCGCCCTCTGCGCAAAGACATGCAGATGGTCTTCCAGGATCCATACGCTTCCCTAAATCCAAGAATGAAGGTCAAAGAACTGGTCGCGGAGCCCTTGCTCATTCATACCAAGCTGAGCACCAAAGAGCGGGACAAACTGGCTTGCGAGCTGCTGGAAACGGTCGGATTGAACAGCTTCCACGCCGAACGCTTTGCCCATGAGTTCAGCGGCGGTCAGCGGCAGCGGATCGGCATTGCCAGAGCACTGTCCGTGCGTCCGAATCTGATCGTAGCCGACGAACCAGTATCTGCACTGGATGTTTCCATCCAATCGCAGGTGTTGAACTTGCTGCAGGATCTTCAGGAGGAATACGGCCTGACTTATCTGTTCATCTCCCATGATCTCAGCGTGGTTGAGCATATCAGCGATCGGATTGGTGTCATGTATCTGGGCGCGCTCGTGGAGACGGCCGACAAAGATACGCTTTACGACCGCCCACTGCACCCTTATACTCAAGCCCTTCTGTCCTCGGTACCTGTTCCGGATCCGAAGCAGAAGAAGGAACGGATCATTCTGAAGGGAGATCTGCCGAGTCCGGTGAATCCGCCGACAGGCTGCCGCTTCCATACACGCTGTCCATCCTGCATGGAAGTGTGCAAACAGATTACGCCGGTTTATCGTGAGGTGGAGCCGGGCCATCAGGTGGCATGTCATTTATATGACGAAGAAATCATGAAAAATGCTTAACAGCGTTGATTCTCTTATACAGGAGGGAATGTCTCGATATGAATATCACAATAGATGAAGCTTCATTGGCAGATACTTCGATTTATGTGGTTTATGAGGGCGAGGAGTCTCATTTCCGTTTAACGGAATCTCGAAAGCATAGCATGAAGCTGACTTGGTTCTATGGCCGCTCTGATCAAGAAGCGGACGATCTCGTTGTCGGAATGGGGCAGCGCTCGAACCTGACGTTGGAGCAAGTGCGCAGAACAGGCGCATCAGCTGCGAGAGCACTGCTCAAGGAATACAAATCAAGCGCAGTACTGATACGCACCTCAATCTGCGAAGACCGGGCTTCTTCCCGGATTTCGGTGGAGGAAGAACTCCAGGCGTGGGTTGAAGGCTGGATGTATGGATTGTATCAATTCAATAAGCATCGTGGGGTTACGGCCAATCTGCAGGCTCTGTCCCTAAATCTTCGACAGGAAGATTGGCAAGGTCTTTCCTGTGAAGAGATGGAAGCTATCATACGGACGGCAGAAATCCGAATCGAAGGGACGCAGCTCACCCGAGACCTGGTGAATGAATCACCGGAAACGCTAAATCCGGAAGCGTTTGTTGCGGTTGTCGAGGATCGTTTTAAGAAGGCACCCGTTCAGCTTCATGTGTATCGCGGACAAGAGCTCCATGATCGGCAGATGAACGGTCTGATCGCTGTGGGTGCCGGCAGCAAATACGAGCCTGCCATGATTGAGATTTCCTATAGTGGGGTGGATTCCGAGAAGGAAAGTCCTCATATTGTGCTCATCGGCAAAGGCGTAACCTTTGATATGGGCGGGATGAACGTCAAAATCGGCCGAGACATCAGCGATGCACGTATGGATATGGGAGGCGCTGCAGCCGTCGTGGGTGCCATGGATATTCTGGTATCGCAAAAAGCTCCGGTACGCGTAACGGCGCTTATAGCCGTTGCGGATAATTTATCGGGACCGGATGCAATGCTTCCTTCTTCCGTTGTTCATTATCCGAATGGTTTAAGCGTTCAGGTAGCGAATACGGATGGGGAGGGGAGATTGATCATTGCGGATGCGCTGCTGCATGCAGCGAAGCTTGGCGCAGATAAGGTGATTGATATCGCAACCCTTACCGGTAATGTCGGAGCCGCACTGGGCTTGGAGATTGCGGGCATCTGGGGTGATCAACAGATTACGGCCGATTTGGTTGAGATCGGTGAGCGTAACGGAGAGCGCCTATGGCCTATGCCGCTGATGGACGAGTACGAATCGGATCTCAGAAGCGATTATGCCGATCTGAAAAATGTGGGTACGTCAACTTTGGCAGGTGCTATAACGGCTGCGCTGTTTATCCGTCATTTTGTGGCGGATTCTATAAAATGGGTGCACATCGATATGGCGGGCACGGTCCAGTATAAAAGGGAATTCCCCCACTCCGCAGCGGGGGCTACCGGCTATGGTGCAAGATTGCTCGCCGATTATGTGGAGAAGCAGATTCTCCATGCATAAAGAATCAACTTCAGTAAGGAGTGACGACGATGCTGCTTGAAATAATCGCAACATGCGTGGATGATGCCATCACAGCAGAGAAGAATGGCGCGGACCGTCTGGAATTGATCACAGCGATAACCGAAGGCGGGCTTACGCCGGGAATCGGGCTTGTTGAAGAGGTTGTGAAAGCCGTTCAGATTCCTGTACATGTCATGGTCAGACCTCATAGCAGATCCTTTGTGTACAACGAACATGATATAGCTACCATGATGGCGGAGGTTAAGGCGATCCGCAAGGCAGGTGCAGCTGGCGTTGTGCTTGGCATGCTGACTCCGGGAGGGAAGATTGACGAGGACTCCTTGGTCAAAATGCTGGAATGGACAGGAGATATGCAAGTCACGTTCCACCGGGCTTTTGATGAACTGGAGGATCAGTTCGAAGGACTGCGTACATTGCAGAAATACCCGTCGGTTACCCGTGTCCTAACGTCAGGAGGACCGCAGCCTGCACCGCAGGCCATCCCGAGAATTCGGGAGCTTGTAGAACAAACGGCAGGCAGTGAACTTAAAATATTGGCCGGCAATGGTCTGAAGTGGGAAATCATACACGATTTTATCGACCGGACCGGTGTGAGCGAGGTCCATTTCGGCTCAGCTGTTCGGTACGGTCGATCAGGGCTGAAGCCCATCGATCCGGTCGAGCTGCGATCGCTGGCTGAGAGCATACATCAATAGAAGTAGCAAACCTATCGGAAACAGGTGAACAAAAATTGCAAACCGTATGGAATAAACAGCAAGAATTTGTGGTTGGCGTTGACCTTGGGGGTACGAAGATCGCGGCAGCGCTCTTTGATTCCGAAGGACAGCTGCTGAACCGGGAGCAAATGGAGACAGCGGGTGCGCGTACGGCTGAAGAAGTGGTCGCGAGAATTACGAACATGATCCGCAGCGTGTCGGGCGGCCACCCTCTTCGAGGCGTAGGGATGGCTTCACCCGGAACAGTTAACAGTAGGGAGGGGATTGTCATTCATGGTACGAATCTGCCGGAATGGACGAATGTCCCCCTCAAAGCCTGGATGGAACGTGATCTGCATACGGAAGTACAGGTGCTGAATGATGCCAATGCAGCCGCATGGGGAGAATATGTAAGAGGAGCGGGCCGAGGGTCGACAAACATGATATACGTGACGCTAAGCACAGGCATCGGTTCAGGCATCGTGCTGGATGGGAAGCTGTTCCTGGGCAGCAGTTCTTTTGCAGGGGAGCTTGGGCATCATATCATTGATCCCAGCGGTCCGCAGTGTAATTGCGGCAGCCACGGCTGCTGGGAGGTATTTGCTTCAGGAACGGCCATCGGCCAGGCAGCATCCCAGCGGATGCTCACCCAGCCCAGCGTAATTTCTGAACTGGCCGCATCTGAGGCGGGAGTGAACGCCAAGCATGTGTTTGAGGCAAAACGACTTCATGACCCCGTCGCAGTAGAGGTCATCGATCGTGCCATCTATTATATGGCGCTTGGACTGGTTAACGTCATTCACAGCTTCAACCCCGATCGCATCGTGATTGGAGGGGGAGTAAGCAGAGCGGGCGATCTTTTATTTCCGCAGCTGCGGGAAATGACAGATAAGCTGGTCATGCCATCCTATTTAGGCACGTACGAAATCGTTCCTGCAGGACTTCGGGACGATGTTGGTCTGGTTGGAGCTGCGGCCTTGTTCCAGTAGCATAGGTGTAAAGAGAACGTTACGGATATAAAGGAGTAATAGCGGTTAGATAAAAAGCGTTCGGATCGGCAACGTAGTTTCATGTTAACCGAGCTTAAGCGAATTAGACAAAAGCCGCCCTTCAGGGGGCGGCTTTCCAATTATTCATAGAGAGCGGGAAACGGAGCGATCATTTTTTTCGTTATAAGTCCGTAACATGTGACAAGTGATAGGCGTGAACCGTAAGCCGTCATCCGTTTTCACTGGAGGCGAGTTTTTGGTTTCCTGGTTAGGTTTGTTTGTATCCGACAAACAATAAGCGGTTGCTCACACTTTCCCGCGATGCCGGCGGAAACCGCCGGCTCCAAACCCGCACGTGGGATGACCTGCAGGCTTGGAGCCGGCGGCTGCCGCTATTCCATGTACTTGGATGCGTCAAATGTAATCATGGACGTATGATTGGCATGTTCAATCAGTGAAGAGAGCTTGGTTACTTCGCGTTCCTTCTTGCGCGCTTGCGCCTGATAAGCTTCCGGATCATATAAAGCGACGTTGAACAGCGTTACGGCACCATCTCCGCTGCCACGGCTGCTCTGCCGCTCCAGCTTCTTGCGGGAGCCGAGATGAGCAAGTTGTCCGATATCGCTGCGTATCTGTTTGGCCAGCTCGATCGCTTCCATGATGGTCATGTCGGAGCCGTTCCAGCTAATGGTTTGCGTTGTATTGGAGATTGCCATTAGCAAATCCAGCTTTCTGTAATCCGCGGCGGCGGCTTCGATTTCTTCCGTAATGGCATCCACACTGCGTGCAGGATATTCCGCCGTTTCCCCTTTTTCAATGATTGTGCTGCTGTTGTTCAAGCGTTCCGACATCAATTGATTCATGAGACGGTTGATTGCTGCCCGGACTGCCAAAGCTTCAGCCATCGTGATTTGACTCATAAGTGATCGATCACCTCTTTAATTTCATTACTGATTATGTAAACGCATAGATCTGTAAAAAGTTGCTAGATTATTAAAAAAAGCAGTTCGAGAAGGAAAGCAGAGTTACATAATTGTCATGACTGTGTGAGATGGTTAAAAAATAGTCGGCCGAAATTAACCATCTTTACGACAGCTCCAAACATAAAACGATAGATTTTTAGGATATGATTGACAGCATCCTTGCTTGTATACTATATTAAGAGAAGGTTACAAAACGTTAATGAATTTTGCCGAATTTCGTTTGGAAAACGGGGGAACCGTCTTGGGTGAATTACTCTTGTATAGAGAGTATAGGGAACCTTCAACCGAACCCTTAGCTAACTCCGTAGGCATCGAAGGAGAGAACATATTTTGAAGAAGTTTGTCATCACTTTGCTAGGGTCTGCAATTATTTTTTCTTCTGGTGCCGTATCAGCATTTGCTGATCAACAACCGAATTTTCAGTATCAAGTGAAGCAATTGGTAGGAACTCCATACAAATGGGGCGGAACGACCACTAGCGGGTTTGATTGCTCCGGATTTATTCTGTACATGTTTAGAAATTTCGATATGGATCTTCCACGTACTTCCCAAAGCCAGGCTCAAGCCGGTGAACATGTGGATCGCGAAGATCTGCGGGTTGGAGATTTGGTATTCTTCAATACAAGCGGCAGCGGAATTTCTCATGCAGGCGTTTACATTGGTGACGGACAATTTGCGCATGCTTCCAGCAGCAAGGGAGTCAGAATCAGCAAGCTTAGCGATTCATATTATGAGCCACGTTATGTCACGGCACGTCGTGTGTTGAGTCAAGAAAATTATGCGAGACTGGTAGGAAGCGCAAGCTAATTGGATTACATTGCAGTTTAGGGTTCAATACATAACCAGAAAGCCTGACAAAGGGGTGTCCTTGTCAGGCTTTCTTTTTTTAGATATCAGAAAGTATAAACTTCGAAGCTTGTGACTTCCTGATATCGCAAGAAAAACTTCTACTAACTGCGGTCTGTCATCTGTGAAAGTACGTCGATAGAAGGTTTTCTTACTATAAGTCTGTCAATCCCACAGGGGTTGTTCGGTTACTCCTTAACAACAGAGGCATTCACAGCTGCTTCCATCCCGTTATTATAGAGACGGAACAAGCCAAGACGCCAGAAAGCAGCGCCTTTCAGATCATAGCGTTTGGCCAAACCGAGCTTATCGTCCACGGAAGTGGCTGTTTCGCTGCTTAAGCTGATGCCGAGCAAAAGCTTCTGCTTCGGGACACCTGCTTGGAGTGCCAACTGGATCGCTTGGTCCACCAGACTGTTTGGTTCGGGAACCTGAGATTTGGTTCCGACCGGATTGTACTGATAAGCCATAACGATGAGATCATCGGCGATGGAAGCAAGCGTCTTGTAATCATAGCCTTTATAGGCGCTGTTCAATGGCGGCACCGCTAAGGACAGAGCAATGTCATGCGGCAATGCTGCCTTTAATTGCTTGACATAATCATTGAGCAGCTTCTGCTGGTTTACGACATCCAGTTTAAAACCGAGCCCTTCAAAATCAAGTACAACGCCGCCGAAGCCGTTCTCCGTTACCGCGGCTGTGATGCCTTCAATGGACTTTTGGCGCAGGCTGCTATCGCTCAGTACTTTGGTTAATTCGCCGTTTCCATCCAAGGCGTAGACCATGAGGTATGGTTTAATCTTCTGGTCCGCAGCATCTGCTACCATCGATTGCGGCGTAACGTCACCGGCCGCAGCGGGCAGGCGGTACTCGTCGCCTTGAAGCGTGAACTGACCCTCACGATCGATGCGGCTCCATCCAAAGGCGACTGAATTCATAGATGCAACAAGATCCCGTTCTTGGAAAGATTGCAATGCATAGAAGGCTCTCAAATGCATCTCGCGCTGCGGCGATACAAGGGAGACCGTGCGAGTTGCCTGATTCCAGCCCACATCGACACCGAATTGGCTGCTGAACGAGCTAAGCGGGATCAGTACACGGCCTTCCCGTTGAACCGGCGGGGCCGCAAGCTTCACTTGTTTTCCATTGACCGTTGCTGTCGTGCTTCCCACCTGAAGTAACACTTCAGTCGATCGGCCTTTCAAACTGCCGATGGCCTTTACGGTTTGCGTCTTGCTATTCCAGGTGATTTGAATGCCCAGCGCTTCACCGACCGTCCGGAATGGAACGTAGGTGACCCCTTTGTCTACCCGAGGAGCCGCATCGAAGGTTAGCGTAACATCATCCAGCTTTACCGATATGGCAGGCTCAGCGTATACCTGACTAACATGGGGTGCGGTGCCGACCAAGGATAAGGCAAGAACGGCAGCGACAGCTGTTTTTCCTATTTGTTTATGCAGCATGCTTTGGTATTTCCTCCGATCCATTAAATAATAGAATGATTTCATAGAATATGGAATTGGGTCTAGCAAACGCTAGTATAGCAAAATTTTCATAGAGTTCCAATTCCATGATGTCAATGTCATAGAATAGATAAGAGTAAGCATGTTGATTTTTTAAACTTTCCGGTATAATAAATGAAGGATTTTATACATAACCTGATGATTACATGCATAGGGGGATAACACGCGTGTTTAAATTCTGGAAAAACAAAAAGGGTAGGAATAGCGAAGACAACAACTCGCCCATCCCGGAAGAGATGATCGAAGCCGTACCGGATCGGATCATTGAACTATCAGGTCGCGAGGTTCGCCGCAGTGTGGCGCCTGTTCTTGGCATGACGGTGCTTGATCTGGCCGAACGGAATGACGTGGACTGGAACTCTTTTTGCAAAAGAGGAACTTGTGCGCGCTGCCGCTGCATGGTGGCGGAGGGAATCGAGTATTTGTCCGAGCCCAATCTGGCCGAAGAACAACGCCTGGATCCTGAGGAGATCGAAGAAGGATATCGTCTGGGATGCCAGAGCAAGATCGAAGCGGTCGGTCCCATCAAAATCAAGCATTCCCCATACTTTTGACGACATAGAAGACGGATGCCGTCCATATTTAAAAAATCAGGCAGCCGTACAATGGACATAATCCCCTTCAAGTAGACAGTGCGTAGAAAGAGCACATCCGTTTACTTGGAGGGGATTTTTCATGGGGAATTTCATGGGGAACAGAAGTAAGCCACCCTTGATAATCAAACTTCGTTTCCCGGGATATTGTTGAAAATATCCATCAGATATGAGACCAGCGCCTTTTGCCACATTTTACTAGAATGACTATACTACTAATATCTTGTAAAAAACAGACTATAGATAATTTGCGGAGAAACTCAAAAAAACCTCCGCTGCGATCGATCGGTGACCATGGTTTTGTGAGTTCTTATCATTACTCGTGGCCGGACCGACATCAAGGGAGACGTCCTGCTCGCACGAAGCCGCTTTCAAAGGAGGCGACCGTTATGAATTCGATCTGGTCCATCCGAACCGGAATTCGGGATTTCCTGGAGTCTATCTATCGAACTGGCCGGTCCTGGATTGAGAAATATCCATTTATTAAAACGGCGTATACGATATTTTCCTGGTTGTCGCTAATCCTGTTTGTTTTAAGCTTGTTTTTCGTTAAAGAATCGCGTACCATGATGGTTCAATATTTATGGTCGTTTTATGTACTCCTGCAATTTTGGTTTCTATGCCGAAGCAAAACGATTCCGTGGAAGCAGATTGTGCTGTTTGTTCTGGCGGGCGTTTTTCTTGTCGTACCTTTTACGACGCTTACGGTCAATGCTCTCCACGTGCTTTTCGGCGGAAGCACATCTGACACCTGGTCCATTGCCGTGATCACGCCAATTTTCGAAGAATTGTGGAAGCTCCTTCCGCTAGGCATATTTCTGTTGTTCTCGCGTCGAGCTTCCGCTTTGAGTTTAAGCGATTACACGCTCATCGGCGCGGCGACTGGCGTTGGCTTCCAACTGATGGAAGAGCTCTCCCGAAGATGGCTAAGTTCCGGCCCACTTGAGGAAAAGTTCGGCTACAGCTTTACATGGCTGGGCGGCGAAACGATTCATTGGGATTTGTTCTCGTTGTTTCCTGGGCGTTTCGAAGAAAGTGTGTTTCCGACGCTGATGACCGTCGGTCATCCTGTGCATACCGCCATGATCGCGCTTGCGTGCGGAATAGCCTATCGGCTGCGGACAAAACTGACGAAATGGGTTTTTCTGTTCCCGGCAATCATGTTGCTGTGGGCCATCCTTGATCACGCGGCTTATAATGGTCAGCACCAGCTGCCGGGTTGGGTGTTCCGGTTTCATGATTGGACCGGCAGCGGTTATAAAACTCAACCGGCCTTCCTGTTGATGCTGGCCGCATCGATTTTTGCCGACTACTGGTCGCTGAACAAAATACGAAACCGTCTGCCGTCGCTGCCGAACGAGCCGCTGCTTAATCCGTTTACCGAGCTGTGGAATATGACCCGCTCTTTTTGTCTGGACCGGGGAAAATTCATCTATTGGCTCGGATTTTACCGGGAGCGCAGGGAGCTTGGATTTCATACGCTTTATGGAAATGACGAAGCGGCCGGCAGACAGGAGTCTATCGATGCTCGGGTAAAAGCTCTTTGCCAGGCGTTAACCGGACTCGCTATAATTCTTCTCGCGGCCGGTCTGTTCGCAGGCATCGGGGCACACACGGGCGGAGGGGAACCGGCTTGTTTCGCCTGCATGTTCGACTCGCTGCAAGATTGGTGGGATCGGCTGGATTGGTATGAACAGGGAGTGATCCTGCTAGGAGCCCTTGCCTTGTCACTGCTGTTCGTCGGATTCTGGCCGGCTTTTGGCATCGCAATGACGGGGATGGGAATCGCCGGGAGCGGTCATGAGATTGCCGGTTATATCCGCGATCCGAAGAAGCTGTTTACTCCCGAAAGAGCGCTTTCTGTCGCTATAGGCATTGTACTAAACCGAATTCCATTCGGCAAAGCGCTAAGCTGGGCGGGAAAGAAAGGACGCCGCTATGTGCGCAAGCTTCTGGATAAGCTCGGTTCCCGGAAGCCGGATATCGACGTCCCGGTTAAACCGAAACCTCCGAAGAATGACGGCCCGGGTAAGCATCAGGACGATCCCAAGAAGCCAGATGACGGTCCCAAGAAGCCAGATGAAGATCCCAAGAAGCCAGATGACGATCCCAAGAAGCCGGATGACGATCCCAAGGAGTCGGATGACGATCCCAAGGAGTCGGATGATGATCCAAAGGAGTCTGATGACGATTCGCCACCGAATAAGGATAAAGCCGATGAGGGGACGGAACAAGATGAGACCATTGGAGACGTAGTTAAGGAAGGAAATAGAACGAAATATACGAATCCAACTGGAAATGAACTTACTTGGGTTGATCAATCTCCGAAAAATATTAATCGAGATATTGACCAATTCTTAAATAGTAAAGACGTTGGTAAAGCAACTGAGGCTAAGGTTGCGGACTTTGTAAGAAATGAAACAGAGGTAAAAGCGTATGCGCAAAAAGTGATGAGGAGTGATGGTCAAGCTGCCGGTGATTTAGATGTTGTAACAAAAGATGCGATTATTGAAGTCAAAGCATCCATTAAAGCAGTAAAAGTAGATCAATTTAATAAATTTACGGATCCAACCCATGATTTATTCTTTAATCCAGAGAACAAAAAGGTTATTTTGTATATTGATAAACCTTTGAGTAATTTAAGACCCGAACAACAAGCTATGCTGGAAACCATAAAATCTAAAGGTGTTACGATCGTTAACTCACTAGAGAAACTGAAGGGGGTTTTATAATAGGATGGGGACTTCTGCTTTTATCTTAATGAATCAAAAAAAGTATACACCGGAGCGTCTTTTAGCTGATTCCATCATTTCTGCTTTCCATGCGGATGTAATGCTGAACTTTCATAACAGTAAAAACTATGCCAGCAATGGACAATTGCTTTCTACGACGTTGAATATTAATGATAAGAAAGTACAAGAAAATAATGAATCGTTTATACTTTATGTAGATGCATTGGATAATCCACAACTTGATTTTTTTTACTATGAGGATGTGGGTTTGGATTCCAATCATAAACTATATCAAGTAGGAGCAATTGAAGATATTTTTGGCGTCGAAGAGTTGGTATTTCGATTTATATATCAATATCTCAAAATAAATCCTGATGACTATTTTTGGGTAGCAGATTATGATTGGGTTTACAGTTGGGAAGACATGCAACAATTAAAATCACTACCATTTGACTCAGATTGGTGTTATAAAAATCCTAGAGAAAGTTTTGGATAATCATTTAAGTAACCAACACTTGATAAACTTTCAAAGGCTCATTTCAACTTGGATAAGGAGAAATGAGCCTTTTTTGCATGCCTTTTTGAAGCGTAGAAAGCGAGTATGTCGCAAGGGAAAACCATTTTTCATGAAAAATTAAACAACCATAGTGCGGTTGAGTACCGAACTAGGCTGCTTAAAGGTGGATTCACGTTAAACTGTCTACACATATGAATCCCTTTACTCCATGGCCATTTTGCTTTGTTCCCGGAACGAACTCGGCGTTTGGCCGGTAATTTTTTTGAATAACATCGAGAAGTACTTATCGTTGCCGTAACCCACTTGAGAAGCAACCTCATGTATCGGCATTTCGGAATCTGCCAGCAGGCGCTTGGCCTCTTCAATCCGGCGGGATATCAAGTAATTGAAGGGGGAATCGCCGACTTCTTTTTTGAACAGATGGGACAAATAATGCTGACTGACATACATTGTATCGGCAATGTCCTTGAGACTGATGCTCTGGGTATAGTTGGTGTCGATAAAGTGTTTGGTCCTCAGCGCAATTTCGTTCTTGCCCTTCAAGGACTGGAATTGGTGCTTCACGTCCACAATGCGATAGATCACGGTAATCAATGACATCAGCAGGTTGGTGCTCAGTGTTTCATACCCCAGCACCTGAGAATCGCATTCACGGAGGATCTCGGAAAGATAGCTCTCCACTTTATAGGCGTATTTCTCACAGGATATGACCGGCTCCACATAGGCCGGGAGCAGCATCCCCTGGGGAACCCCTTCAATGTGAAGCGAATCCACGCCGCAGTAGATCACCTTAAAAGGCCCGTCCGTGATAGATCTCTCCTCGTGAGGAATGCCGGGGTTATAAATCGCGACATCGCCTTTGTGGAGTTCGTATATTTTTCCTGCAATAGTGAATTCTCCGCGTCCTTCTACAACATAGATGATCTCGCAGAAATCATGAATTTGCGGCGGTCCATAAAAGAAGTCCTCGTCCACAACCTGCCCGGCAAAGAGCAGCTGCGGATTTTTGATGAAGCGGAAGTGATCGCTTTTGCTATGTGAGATTTCGATCTTTGGCACGGTCTTGTCCCTCCTGGAAAGCAACATCCTCTACCTATTATAATGCAAAACGCCCTTCGATGCGGATATCGTTTACATCTGCTATTCGGAATGGTTCACTGTCTTGCTGAAATTATGATTCGATATAACAAAATAGTGGGTTATCTCTTGCACCGAATAATCTTACAATGATGTCATAATCCTTATAGGGAGGCGTGACACACATGACAATTGAAAACGATTACAGATGGCGGGACGGATTTCCGAAAATCGGCATTCGCCCTACGATAGATGGAAGACGGAGAGGGGTACGGGAATCTCTCGAGGAACAGACCATGAATCTGGCTAAGGCTGTCGCCGAGATGTTGACGAAGGAGCTCAAATATCCGAACGGCGAGCCGGTTGAATGCGTCATTGCGGATACGTGCATTGGCGGAGTGGCCGAAGCGACTGCAGCTGCCAAAAAATTCAAGAATGCCGAGGTTGGCCTAACCATAACTGTTACGCCGTGCTGGTGTTACGGCACCGAAACGATGGATGCGGATCCTTCGCGTCCGAAGGCCGTATGGGGCTTTAACGGAACAGGACGTCCAGGCGCGGTTTACCTGGCCGCTGTACTGTCGGCCCATGCCCAGAAGGGGCTTCCTGCATTCGGCATTTATGGCGAAGACGTTCAGGATGAAGGGGATACCCGTATTCCGGATGACGTTCATGAGAAGCTTCTGCGTTTTGCACGGAGCGGCTTGGCTGCAGCTTATATGCGTGGGCAATCGTATTTGTCCATGGGCTCGGTGTCGATGGGTATTGCCGGCTCGATCGTGGACGACAGCTTCTTCCAGGAGTATCTGGGCATGCGGAATGAATATGTCGACATGAGCGAGTTTACGCGCCGTTTGGAAGAAGGCATCTATGATCCTGAAGAGTATGAGCAGGCGCTTGCTTGGGTGAAGGAGAACTGTGCGGAAGGACCGGATAACAATCCGGATCATCTCCAGAACAGCCGGGAGCGCAAGGATCTGGAGTGGGAAACCGTCGTTAAAATGACGCTGATCACCCGTGATTTGATGATCGGCAATCCGCGTCTGAAGGAGCTTGGCTTCGAAGAGGAAGCTCAGGGCCACAGCGCAATCGCTTCCGGATTCCAAGGTCAGCGCCAGTGGACGGATCATTCCCCTAACGGTGACTTCCTGGAGACCATCCTCAATTCCTCATTCGATTGGAACGGCAGACGTTCGCCTTATATCGTGGCAACGGAGAATGACAGCCTCAATGGAGTCGGCATGCTGTTCGGATACCTGTTAAACAATACGGCACAGATTTTTGCGGATGTACGGACGTACTGGAGTCCGGCTTCGGTGGAACGGGTGACCGGCTATAAGCTTGAAGGCAAAGCGGAGAACGGCATCCTGCATTTGATCAATTCCGGCTCGGCTGCACTGGATGGAACGGGCGAGCAGGAGATTGACGGCAAACCGGCTATGAAACCGTTCTGGGAGATCACGGATGAAGAGGTTGATCGCACGCTGAAGGCCACGCAATGGAGACCGGCTAACCTGGAGTATTTCCGAGGCGGCGGTTACTCAACCGACTACTTGACGCGCGGCGGCATGCCGATGACGATGTTCCGTCTAAACTTGGTAAAAGGGCTTGGTCCCGTCCTGCAAATCGCCGAAGGCTATTCCGTGGACCTGCCGGCGGAGGTGCACGACACGCTCGACAAGCGTACCGACCCAACATGGCCAACGACCTGGTTTGTACCGAACCTTACGGGACAGGGTGCGTTCTCAAGCGTTTATGAGGTCATGAATCAGTGGGGTGCTAACCATGGTGTGATCAGTTACGGACATATCGGAGCGGATCTGATCACCCTGGCTTCAGTTCTGCGTATTCCAGTCAACATGCATAATGTGCCTGCCGAAGAGGTGTTCCGCCCACGAGCATGGGGGATGTTCGGAACGACCGATCCAGAGAGCGCCGATTTCCGCGCTTGTCAGAACTTCGGTCCTCTATATAAATAAGGTCAATCGAGAGGAGTAGGATATCATGCTGAATATGGACACGAGAAACGAGCTCTGCAAGTATGCCAAAAAAATCGTTGACAACGGACTCGTTGTAGGACCGGGAGGAAACATCAGCGCCAGAGCCGGGGACAAAATGTATTTGTCCCCGAGCGGTTTTGCGCTGGAGGAGATTGAACTGGAGCAATGGATTGAAGTGGATATCCCGACCGGGGATATTACCGATATAGGTCTACGACCATCTTCCGAAGTTCTGATGCATCTGTATGGATACCGCAGCAACCCCGATATCGGGGCGATGGTACATACACATCCATCCCATTGCATTGCCTTCACGTTGGTTGAGAGGGAACTACCGGTGATGTTTCCCGACCAGGCGGCATTGGTTGGACGTACGGCCTATATCCCTTACATCATTCCTACGACGGATTTGCTGGCAGATGCCGTCGCGGAGAAAGTAACTGCAGCCAGTTCAATCCTGCTGGGGAACCACGGACTGGTCACAACTGGCCGGAATCTGCGTGAAGCGTATTACCGAACTCAGGTAGTTGAAGAGAGCGCCAAAATTTATCTGAGCGCCAAGGCAGCCGGCACACCGGTGCCGCTGACAGACCAGGAAGTGGATGATATTGCTGCGCTGGAGAGCGAAGATTATCGTATTCAGCTTCTGCAGAAGATGAAATAGAAAGATTGTGGAACAGATCCGGTTGTTCAAAACTCGGATCGGTATAGTACTAAAGGTGAGAAAGGATGCGGCTTATGAGCAAATCATCTGCGGTGCTTGCGTTTGACTTGGGGGCCAGCAGCGGCCGGGCGCTGCTGGGCGAGATCACCTCTTCTGATCATGAATCACCCGGCACGCTAAAGATTACCGAGATTCACCGCTTTGCCAATATACCCGTCCAGATGGGAAAGCATTTGCACTGGAATTTCCCGATGCTGCTGCAGGAGGTTAAGCATGGCATCCGCAAAGCGTTCCAGGCCGGCTATCAACCGGTCAGTTATGGCATCGATTCATGGGGCGTCGATTATGGACTGATTGACCGTAATGGAGAGCTCATCGGAGTTCCTTATCATTACCGGGATCTGCGGACGGAAGGCATGGTGGAGGAAACCTGCGAGCAGGTCGGCAGAGAACGTCTGTTTCAAGAAACCGGTCTGCAATTCATGCCGTTTAACACGATCTTCCAGTTAAATGCGATGCTGAAGTCAAAATCCCCGATGCTGGAAATTGCGGATAAGTTTCTGCTCACTCCGGATCTTCTGAACTATTTTCTGACGGGGGTCCAGGCGTGCGAGTTTACTATGGCAACCACTACTCAGCTATACCATGTTACTGAAGGCAAGTGGAATGAACCGTTAATGGAGGAGCTGGGGCTTCCCGCATCCCTGTTCATTGATCCTGTGCAGCCGGGAACCGTGATTGGAAGGCTGCAGGATACCGTGGCGCAAGAGCTGGGCGTTCCGGCGATTAAAGCGATTGCTGTAGCTTCGCATGATACGGAATCCGCTGTGGTAGCCGTTCCGGCAAACACATCCCGTTTTGCCTATCTTGTATGTGGAACTTGGTCGCTTCTTGGAACCGAGCTTCCGGAGCCGCTTGTCCATACAGACGTGCTGGAAGAAGACTTCTCCAATGAGGGTGGAGCTTATCAAACCTTTCAATTGCTGAAGAATATCATGGGCCTTTGGATTCTTCAGGAGTGCAAGCGGCAATGGGAGAATCAAGGATTAACGTATTCTTTTGCAGAGCTGGTTGAACTCGCGCAGGCTGCGGAATCGTTCCGCAGCTTCATAAACCCGGATGACCTGCGCTTCATGAATCCGGCGGATATGACGGCTGAAATTCGGGATTACTGCCGGGAGACAGGGCAACCTATTCCGCATAGCACCGGAGAGTATGTCCAGTGCATACTGCAGAGCCTGGCCCTAAGATACCGTGAAGTGCTTGAGCGGATGGAGGTTCTTACAGGACAGTATTACGATGGGCTTCATATGGTTGGCGGCGGCATTCAAAACGAGCTGTTATGCCGGTATACGGCCAATGCCATGGGCCGTACGGTGTGGGCCGGACCGATTGAAGCAAGTGCCATCGGGAATATGCTGGTTCAATTTGTGGCGAATGGTACATTGCGCACTCGGGAAGAGGGAGTAGAACTCGTCAAGCGGTCTTTTCCGTTTGCCTGGTACGAGCCTGAGTCCAACGAGGATTGGGAGGCAGCATTCCAACATTACAAGACCATTGTCGAACAGCAGCAGGTACAACAGTGAGGTTCATCGACTCCTGGGACTGACGTTCCTGGCGTAGATTCAATCTTTGCATCTTAATCTGATGAAAAAGGATGTCATACCATGCTAAAAGGCATATCTCATTTGCTCTCGCCTGAGCTGCTGAAGATCCTGATGGAGATGGGTCACGCGGATGAAATTGTGCTCGGTGATGCCAATTTTCCGGCAGCCAGTCATGCCCAGCGGTTGGTCCGGGTAGACGGACACGGGATTCCTGCGTTATTAAACGCGATATTGCCGTTATTCCCGCTGGATACGTATGTTGAGTCCCCGGTAGCGCTGATGGCTGTGACGCCTGGGGATACCGTGGAAACTCCGATCTGGGGTGAATACCGTGAGATCGTTCAGCAGTTTCACAGCGTTCCCATAGAATTTGATGAGGTAGAGCGATTCTCGTTCTATGAACGGGCGAAAAATGCTTATGCCATCGTGTCGACAGGTGAAAAGGCGCTGTATGCAAATGTGATCCTCAAAAAAGGCGTTGTCATTTAATTACGCTAAAGACCCCTCACTGCCTAAATGGAGTGGGGGGTCTTTGTGTGTGTTAAGCCACCACCTGAACGGTGAGGTATATGAAGACCCGGAGGACCTGGAGGGCCTGGGATGCCTTGCACCCCGGGAATGCCTTGAATACCCGGCAGCCCTTGGGGACCAATTTGACCAGGAATGCCAGATGCTCCGGTGGAGCCCGGAAGACCAGGCGCACCGGGAGGTCCTTGAATGCCAGGATCACCTTGCAGCCCTGGATGACCTGTCTGACCAGGTAATCCAGGCAATCCGGGTAATCCCTCTGAACTCCTTCCCCGTTCTGTTTCCGACCATACAGATGGGATGATGGTTGAATGATCGGATCTGGATTTGCACGGTCGACTCCTTTTTCTATTCAGGGGTAATATCCTATTATTTTACTGTAAGATATTATCCTTGTAATAAATTACAAATATAGTATATTTGTAATATCTTGAAAGCTAGTTAGTTAGGACAAGCTCCTCTTACGCTACTTCTGAATTGAACCCGCTTACAGTGTTTTCGGCTTATGACATGAAAGCTCCTACATCCAGCGTTTAATACACCTCGATCCTTCAGCACGGCAACACCTTTCATATATATGAATGAATTTCATGACTTGAAAGGAGGTGAACATTTATGTGTATTCTTCGTCATACTTCCTGTAACACAACGGAGCAATGCGGACGTGATAAATTTGGCGTTCGTCTTGAGGTATGGGACTGCGGCAATGGTTCCGAAGAGAGATATACTTGCGGCTGCTAACTTTTTATGAAAGCGCATGCATAAACAGCGGAACTCCTTGTTCCGCTGTTTATATTTCGCGCCGGTCCTCTGGTTTCTTATCACCGTTGAAGAGTGAGGTATCAATTATGATGACGGGTCCATTGCAATTGCAATATGAAAGAGAGACAGTGAACAGCAAAGAAGAACAGCAAGGAGCAGTGTTAGCAAGATATCAGTGTCATCGAATGGGGGCTTGGTCTCCCTGGTTGTCGGGAAGGAGAATGAACGGTGTCCATGAGTGCGCTGTGCCTATTGTATCTGAGCTTGATTTTTGTGTTTTCGGGAGTGTCGAAACTGTTGTCGTTAGCGGATTTCAGGACGACAATCGAACGATTGCAGCTGCCTGCAGGTCGCTTACCGATTGTACCTGTTCTCATTTGCGCCGTTGAGATCGCAGCTGGGGCAGGTTTATTGTTTTCCTGGAGCAGAATACTTGCGCAAATCGCGATTTTTATTTTGCTGGCGGGGTTCGGCTACGCTGTTTACCAAGCCAGGGTCGTGCAGAAACAGGAGATAACGTGCAGTTGCTTCGGCTCATGGTCTAATGAGACCCTCGGCAGGAATACGGTTGTTAAAGTTGCATGCTTAGGTTTATTAAATGCGCTAATTTGGCTTTTTTCAGAACCCGTGAATCCACTCAGTATGCCGGTCCAAGAGGCGGTTCTCACCTTGCTGTCCTCCGTCGGGATTGCCGCTATTTCGTTAATCGCATTGAATGTTTATACTCTTGATTCCATACAGGCGAGGGGAGAATAAAATCTATGGATTTGATTACAACTGTACTCGTGATTCAATATGGCTTGATATTCAGTTTGGCCTTCTTCGTCATGAAGCTGCATCGGCATGTTCGAGAGTTGAAGTTGAGGCCGCAGGCAGCCGTAAGCGGTGATGAGGAACCGACCGTTCCGAAGGAGGGACTAGAGCTCGGCATGCAGATTCCCCGAACAACCTATGTGAGCATGAACGGGGACCCCCTTAATCTGTATGACGATAAGTCCAAAATCCTCCTGTTCACGATGAATCATTGCAATGCATGCAAGGAAACATACGGAGCCATCAAAACGTTCATGACATCGCATCCGGAACTTCCGATTACGTTGTTTCTGTACGCCCAGGATGCCGAGGAGGCTGCTGAAATGGCCAGTGCCAACGGATTAACGGATTTGCAGGTGGTCTGGGCTGATCGGGCTTTGATCGATTCGTTTAAGGTGAACCGGTTTCCGTTGGCGTTCTATTTATCTGAGGAGCAGATCGTGATCAACAAAAGCGTAACCAATTACTTGCATCATTTTGAACAAATGATCAAGCAGCTGCCGCAGGCAAAACCTTCAGCCCTTAACAAATCGGCTTAATGACGAAGGAGGCTCAAGGTTGTACAACATGAAATATGCAAACCTGATGTTTGAGGTTATGAAGCAGGTGTACCATGTCTCACCACGCATGTTTACTAGATCTACGATGATATATTTACTCCAAGCTTTTCTACCTGTAGCACAGATTTACGTTACAGCTCAAGTCATAAACACCATTACCGGCGTTCTGACCCGGGGCGAAGCTCCAATCAACGCATTATATTGGCTGGTTCTTCAACTGATGGCTATGCTGATTGGCATTGTGCTGGCTTCCCTTCAAAAGTATACCGAGCGAAAGATGAATGCTTATGTCTCCTTCTGGTTTAACCTTCAGGTATCTGAGAAGTTAAGCAAGCTTCCGTTCGTATTCTTTGAATCTCCAGAAAGCTATGACAAGCTGCAGCGGGCTCTGCGCAATCTGAATATATGCGGTATTAACATGGTGTTCTACATGTTCTCGATTGCACAGAGCGTCATTACGCTGGTCGGTTTGCTCATTCTATTGTTTAGCTTTCATTACATATTGCCTATTGTCATGCTGCTTCTGATCATACCACTGCTGATCATCCAGAAGAAAGAGGGCACTTCCCGATTCGTGGTGATCCATCAGCAGACCGCTTCATCCAGGATGGCGGCGTATATGAACCAGCTGCTGCAGACGAAGGAAGCGGCCAAGGAAATCCGGCTGTTTCATGCTAAAGACTACTTATTGAACAAATGGCGGGGCATCTATTTCAAGAATACGTATGAAATGCTGGGCGTCGAACGGAAAAATATGAAGAATCGCCTGATCGTGGAATCGGCCGTCACGATTTTTTCTTTTAGTATTTTAGCTGTATTCATATGGATCGGTTCCCGCGTCAAACTAACCATTGGCAGCTATGTCGCGCTCTATCAAGCGGTACAGGACACACGTTATTCCATACAAAACATCAGTCAGAACATCGGGCAAATCTATCATGATGGCTTGTTCATCCACGAACTGTTTGAATTTCTGGATACGCCGGTTCCGCAAACGGATCAAGCCCTGCCGATGGACACGCCTTTACGGGAAGGAATCGATGTGGAAGGCGTAACGTTTCGATATCCGAATCAGGAACAACCTGTTCTTGAGGATTTGACGATTCGCATCAAGCCCGGAGAGAAGGTCGCGATTGTCGGCGAGAACGGTGCGGGGAAGAGCACCCTCGTTAAAGTTATGCTGGGACTGTATGAACCGACGCATGGCGTCGTGCGTTATGACGGCGTCCCGATACAGGATTATGATCCTGCGAGCTTTCGCAGTAGAGTAACGGCGGTCTTTCAAGATTTTTACCGATATGAATTGACCCTTGAGGCCAACATAGCGCTGCAGGAGATTGATCCGGATGATCGTCAAGCGCATCGTCAATTGAACGATGCCATGGAAAAGGCATCGATGACCTCACTTGCGGATTCGCTGCAGGATGGTGTTACAACCCAGCTTGGAACGCGTTTCTCGGGAGGGCGTGAACTGTCTCAGGGCCAATGGCAGAAGGTAGCGATCGCCCGGGCGTTCTATCGGGATTTCGAAGTGATTTATCTGGACGAGCCGACAGCAGCTGTAGACCCGTTGACGGAATCCGCCATCTTCGAGAATCTGATGTCCATGACCGATGGCAAAACTGCCATATTCATATCCCACCGATTGGGGAGCTGCAGACATGCGGACCGCATTCTCGTTCTCAAGGATGGGAGAATCGTCGAAGAGGGAAGACATGAGGAGTTAATTGAGCAGGGTGCCCACTATGCCGAGATGTTCAACAAGCAGGCTCAATGGTATCGGTAGAATCGTACCTTAAGTTGAAGATTTCGAATGGGGACAGGAGCGGATCAAGAACTATTCTTGGTCCGCGTTTTGTGTTTCGTTCGAGATGAAGAGATAACAAGCAGAGAACAGGGGAGACGGAACATACAGGTACCGCTTGGATTATGCATAATAAGAGGAATTTTGTTCCTGAATTCCGAATTAAATAAGGATATAACCGACTCGACTGGAGGCAAAAATATGAAACATTAATCCCCATCACCTACCGTAAGGTCAGTAAGATAAGTCAGGGGGACTATATATGATCATGGATAAAAAAACATGGATTGTGGAAGCAAGCATTTCGGATATGCAGCAGGCGATGGCAAAGGGTTGGATGACTTCTGTACAGCTGGTTCAATTGTATCTGGAGCGGATCGGGTTATACGATGGAATTCTCCGTTCGGTTCTTGAAGTGAACCCTGAAGCGCTGCAAATTGCCGGGGAGTTGGATCGGGAGCGCAAAGACCAGGGAGCAAGAGGATTGCTGCACGGGATTCCCATCCTGCTCAAAGACAATATCGATACCGGGGATCGGCTGCATACGAGCGCCGGCTCCATCGCCCTTGCGGATTTGTTTGCCACGAAAGACTCTTTTATTGCAGCTAAGCTGCGTAAGGCGGGTGCTGTTATTTTGGGTAAGAGCAATATGACCGAGTGGGCGAATTTCATGTCATCGACGATGTGGGCCGGATACTCATCAAGACATGGACTTACGTTAAATCCATACGGCCCTGGCGAAATGTTCATTGGAGGTTCAAGCTCAGGCTCCGGTGCTGCGGTGGCGGCGAATTTGGCTGCAGCGGCCATCGGGACGGAAACATCCGGATCGATTATCAGCCCTTCCAGCCAGAACAGTCTGGTTGGCATTAAGCCGACGATCGGACTGGTAAGCCGGTCAGGTATTATACCCATCACCCATACGCAGGATACGGCCGGTCCGATGACCAGAACGGTGGAAGATGCCGCAATTCTGCTTAGCGCGATCGCGGGAACCGATGATTTGGACGAAGTGACCATGATCGATCCCCAAAAAAGGGTGGAGGACTACACGAAGTTTCTGGATTCGAGTTATTTGAAGAAAGCTCGAATCGGGATTCCCCGATACTACTATAAGCACCTGGATCGGGATAGACTAAATATTGTAGAGTCCGCCATTGAAGTGCTGCGGGATCAAGGAGCCACTATTATTGATCCGGTGGAGCTGCCTTGCCAGGATACCAAGTGGGATGCCAATGTCCTTCGCTATGAGTTCAAGAAATATGTCAATGATTATTTGGCGAACCTAGACGCGTCTCTGCCGGTTCATTCGTTGGCTGAAGTTATCGCTTATAATGAGGCACACGCCGATGCTGCCTTGAAATATGGACAGGGGACATTGATTTGGGCCGAGGAGACGAGCGGTACGCTAACCGAAGCAGAGTATCTTGAGAGCAAGCAGAAGAATAAAGAAATGGCGGGAACGAGAGGGATTGACCATGTTCTGCAGACATATCAGCTGGACGCCCTGCTGTTTCTGGGTAATGAATATGGACCAGATTTGGCTGCCCGGGCAGGGTATCCATCGGTTACCGTTCCCGGCGGTTATGCCGAGAATGGCGTCATTGCACCTGGAGGCTATATTACGAAGGGACCACAGGGCATTACGTTCATCGGGACGGCATATAGCGAGCCCGTACTGATCCAATTAGCTTACGGCTTTGAGCAGGCTACCCAGCATCGGGTTCCACCAAAGCTTTCATCCCAGTCATCAGAGTAAAAGAGAGGTGAAGTTCCATCATGCCGCGTAATTTGGAGTATGTTCCTTACGGTTACGAGCCCCCGAAGCCGACAACCAAAGGGACCTTAATATTCTACGATCTCTTCGAGCAGATCCAGAAGGATTTGGAGCAGGCTGCTGCCATTTTAGAAGAACGGTCATTTGTAAAATTGGTGCTGTATCCGCTGCATGAAGAGACGGCCAGGCGGATGTTCAAGGAGCCGGTTAGCCCTTATTACAAGCGGGAGAAACAGCTTCAGGAATGGATAGAGGAGCATGAAGGATCATCGGTTGTGATTGAACCCTTCGAGTCGAAACGGAAAAAATACACGCCGATCGATACCGCGCTTCGTCATCTGGTAGAGAAATTCGGAAGTCCCCATTTTCTTATACTGACACCTGAGATGGCCAATGTGTTTGCATCTTTTTCTTCATTCGAGGAATGGATTGTGAAGCTGAGGCTCATCCTCTTGTCCGAGCCGCCGCAGCTTCATCCGCGATTGGAGAAATTTCGCCATCGTTGGGATATCGCGGGGGAGAAGCGGGAAGATCACTAGGGTATAAAAAATGCCCGGCTGTAGATTCGCCTACAGTCGGGCATTTTTTATTGTGTAGTAACATTCATATAAAATGAAAAGGACTGCGCCCCAGGGGAACAGTCCTATGTTAATCCGTATGCAGACCATTAAATCTCATCGATTCAGGTCCCTACGCGGGTAAGTTTACTAATGATCTTGCGCACGCTTTCTCCAGACAGGAAGTAGGTCCGTTCCAATTCCTCAATGGACCGTCCTTTGCAGTAAGCGCGATACATTTCTTTATTTCGACTTTCGATGCGTTGTTTGGAACCGCTTAACTCTCCCCAGCCGGCTCTTTGCTCGCTCTGTTTCGGTATGTAGAGTAATTCTCCATCTATATACTGTTGAATTTGCTGCAGCAGCTCGGGGGGAAGCACTTCTCTTCCGTTCTTGTAATGGCCCATCGATGCCCTCCTCTTTCTGTATACATATTTAAGCTATCGTTGAGTTTCAAAACAATTGCATTGATCATGCTTGCCCTCCTCCTTTCGTGATATTGGTTTTTTTGGGTTTTTAGATTTTTGGATTTAAAAATAGATATAGGGAGCCCGCAGCGGGCTCCCATTTAACGGATATTCGCTTTACGCGAATACCACCTCACGGATCTGAATCATTGCAATCAGCCTCCTTTCAGCTCATTTCGTCGGCCCCGACTTCTATATTAAGCCATATGTAGGTGGAAATTTGCAAGAGATAAAACAATATTAATTGTTTTTTACCAAAATTCATGGGGTGAATGATCTGTGAAAAGCCGAAGGGCTCATAGGGGATTTTGATGGTGTGTGACAGGATTATATAATATAGTTACTTCAGAATGCAAAAAAAAAGAAGGAGCTTTCGTGTATGTCCAATCACGATCCGCATATTCAGGAGTTAATTACGCTGAAAACGATCGCAGAAACGTTGAACGAGTCCAATGAGCTTGCTCCCATGTTGGACGTTGTTATTGCCAAGCTGCTGGAGCTAACGGGACTTACGACCGGCTGGCTGTTCCTGGTGGAAGATCGGGGAACGCATGAATTCGTAGCCAGCCGGAATTTGCCGCCTGCCCTGAGCCGGGATGATAACGAACCCATGAGATGCGGCAGCTGCTGGTGCCTGGAGCGTTACGATGACGGACGTCTGAAAAATGCAGTGAACATTTTGAATTGCAAACGACTGGATAACGCCGTTCGGTATCAATGGGGGGATACAGAGGGCATAACCCACCATGCAACCGTTCCACTTCGATCCGGCAGCCGCAGGTTCGGCGTACTGAATGTGGCTGCACCCGGGAAGCTGCATTTTACCAAAGAGGAACTGGCACTGCTGGAATCGGTAGCCTACCAAATCGGCAGCGCCATTGAGCGCATGCGGCTGTACGCAGCTGAGCAGCGCCGCGCGGATTTGTTTGCCCGGCTTGGGGAATATAGCAGTGCTCTCGGTGCTTATGCTTCCCAGGCGGTTAACCGGGCCGAATTAACGAAGCAAGTCATGAGTTTAATGGGACGTTACTTTGACTGGCCGGTCGCCGCATTACTGGAGCCTATCGGTAACGATATGACACTGCGTGCCCTATATAGCGGAGGTCAGACAACGCTGCCCCATGCTCAATTTCCACTTCCTGAAACCGCACGAACCCGTTCTGGCAAGGGAAAGGTCTCTGCGGATCCGGTCAGTACCGAAGACGCACAGCGGCTTGCGGATTTATTGGTTGAACAGGGATGGATAGCCTCCATCACCCGAGCGGTTGCGGTTCCGCTGGCGGCTGCGGAAGATACCTCTTTTGGACTGCTTTTGATAGGCTACGATCATTATGGGGGTGCGTATCGGGCGGATATGGAGGTGCTCGAGGCACTGGCTGAACATATCGGCATGACCCTTCAGCGCATCCGTCTGGAGGAGAACCGACGGGAGCTCGCAAGAATGGATGAAAGAAATCGTCTAGCCCGAGACCTGCACGACTCGGTAAGTCAAACCCTGTTCTCGTTAGTCATGATGTCCAAGGGGGTGGGGGGAATGCTTGCCGCGGAGCAGCATGAGCGGAAAAGCATGCTGCAGGACACCATCCATGATATACAGTTCTTATCACAAAGCGCGCTTAAGGAAATGCGGGAACTGATCATGCAGCTTCGCCCACCCGGACTTGAAGAAGGGCTTATGACAGGCCTTAAACAATACGGCGAACGATTGAAGCTTCATGTAAGTTCACATACCAGCGGAATACAGGACCTGCCCCGGATCGTGGAAGAAGCCTTGTGGAGGATCGGTCAAGAGGCGCTGAACAATGTAAGCAAGCATGCAGATACGAAGGAAGTAACGGTCGCATTAACTCTACAGGAAAATGAAGTTGAACTTCGGATCGAAGATCATGGCCGCGGGATTACCAAGCAACGATTGAACGAGCTGACACGGCATTCGATTGGGTTGTCGAGCATGCGGGAACGAGCCGAATCGCTCGGAGGACAATTCCGTCTATTCAGTGTGTACAGAGAGGGAACTATCATTGAGGTTTCGCTGCCCTTAAGGGTGAGATCAACAGAGAAGGGGGATAACGGATGATACGATTGTTGATCGCTGACGATCATGCCATGGTACGCCGGGGATTGCAGGTTTTTCTGGCTACGCAGCCGGATATCGAGATGGTTGGTGAAGCCGTGAATGGCGAGGAGACGTTGGAAACGGCCAAACATCTAAATCCCGATGTCGTATTAATGGATCTGAATATGCCAATCCTCAATGGAATTGATACGACCGCACGGTTAAAAAAGGAACAGCCTCATATTAAAGTCATCGTGCTGACCTCGTTTATCGATTATGACCATGTTCTGCCAGCCATTCGGGCAGGCGCACGCGGCTATCTTCTTAAGGATATTGAGCCTGAGGATCTGGTGGCTGCCATCAGGCGCGTGTATGAAGGCCAAGTTGAACTGCATCCGGATGCGGCAGGGCTGCTCATGACGCATGTTACATCGCCGGCGGGAGCAGATGAGACCAGCGGGTCCGGCCATCAGGAACAGGCAGCACAGTTGGATAAACTAACCCGCCGGGAGCAGGAGGTACTGCAGCTGATTGCATCGGGCATGAACAACAGGGAAATCAGCGAAGCGCTTTACATCACCGAGAAGACGGTTAAAACCCATGTCAGCCATCTGCTCGATAAGCTGGGGGTTGCCGACCGGACACAGGCGGCCATTTATGCACTCAAGCATGGAATCGTATAAGGATTGCTGTATTTAGCGTACATAACGATCATATCTAAGACTATAGTTGTAGAAGCTCTCAGCCGAAGGCATGAGAGCTTTTGCTCGTAAAATCACTCTAAATGTTGACGATTTCCATGGCTTGCCTCCTCTACAATGGACTTAACAAAACATTCGATATCCATAAGGGAGGCAGTACCATGAAGATTGTGATTATAGCTGGCAGCAATAGTAAGGAAGCAACAAGCACCGTTCTGGCTAAAGCCTTGGAAGCCCAAATGAATACGTTGTTTGTGGAGGTGAAGCTGTTTAACTTGTATGAGACACAGCTCCCGTTCTATTCACCAGACGACATATTCAACCGCCATGCTGGCGTGCGCGAACTGCAGCGTCTGTTAATGGAAGCGGATGGAATTATATTGACGACACCGGAGTACCACGGAGGAATGAGTGGAGTTTTGAAGAACGCCTTGGATCATTTGGGACAGATGCATTTCTCAGGTAAACCGGTGTTATCGGTAAGCTCGGCGGGAGGGGCGGTCGGTGTGAGTTCACTGCAGCAAATGCAAGCTACCATACGCAATTTGCACGGAATTAATAGTCCGGAATGGATCTCCATTGGCGGTTCTCAGCGGACCATTTACGAATCCGAAGCGGCAGAAGGCACGATTGTGCTGGATTATCGGGCTAAAGAGGCGCTATCCATCTTTATGGAGCTGGTAAAGAAGGTCAGCGGTAAAGAGGAGGTTGAAACCTCATGATCACTCATTTTGCCGGATTGAAATTAAAAACGGTCTCCATTCAGGGTGTGAAACAATTTTACAACGGACTGCTTCATTTCCCGATTGCAAGCGAAAGCGAGGTTGAGATCGTATTCCAGCCTACACCGGATTTCACACTCGCTTTTGAAGAAGCGTATGAATCTATAGCTCCTGCCCATATCGCGTTTGAAGTGCCTTATTCCCAGTTTGAATCCATGATCCAGAAGCTCGCAGTGCAGATGCCTTTATTGAAATGGCCTGATGGTGAAGTGGTTGAGCGGTTTGATTCCGGCGTGAATGTGTACTTCAAGGATGGCGATGGAAACTTGCTTGAGTTTATCGCGCACGATGATCTGAAGGAAGGGGTACTGGCGCCGAACGGCACCTATGGCGTCCTGTATTTGCGGGAGGTGGGATTACCTGTGGAGGATCCGATTGCCGCAAGATTATGGATGCAGAAGACGCTCGGTTTAACGATCGCCAAGGAGTCGGAGCAATTCGCTTTTGTCATTGGAGGAACAGCCCATGCCGTTGTTGTATCAACAAAGCGCAAATGGATTCCGATTTCGATGTATGCGCTGGCACCATCCCTGGAGATAACTTATGGAGTAACCGACGAACGGTTCCTGGACCGGGTTCGATCCACTCTGGATCGGCGGATGATGGTTTCGGATACCGAGGATGGTTTGCATTTTAGAATGTATGGTTACAGCATCCGACTAAAGATCACAAGCTTTCCTAAAGACATTGCAGCCAGGCTGAATCTGCCAAGTGCAATTGAAGGGAAGGAGGTGAATTCGGCCATTAGTGACCGGTATTTGGAGGATGGTCTTACAGCCTTGAGCCGCGGCGGCGAGATTGGCTGGTTTGAAGGACATGTTGGCGGAGCGTATTTGGCGGCTTATTACATGCAGAAGGAGTTTGATCTGCCGCAAGATGTACTGCAGGGGTTGGCTTCCAATTGCTGGCACTTGCGCAGTCAGCATGAAGATTGGTTCGAACCCTATCCTCCCGAACCTGCGCAGCCTGAATTAATGAATCGATTTATTGAAGGACTGCTGCCTAACCTGACGAATCTGAGTACCTCCGGACACGGGGTAACCCTGGCCGTCTTGGGACTGAAAGCATTGCGTGAGCGTCCGGACTTACTGACGCCGTCTATCGTGCGAGGTTTACTTAAGCTGATGGAAGATGCAGCAGTTGAACACAAGCTTGCCAGGTATTACGGAATTGATGATTATACGAAACTGGATCGATCGGAGATCTCACTCTCGGAAATACCGCCGTACCGGAATGCATCCGATCTGGCCATTCGTGCTTTATCCGAGTTGGATCATGTGCTGCCGGATCAACACGTTGAAGGGAAGTACTACTTTTTTGCAGGTGAGCTTGAGCATGGCATTACCCACGCCCACGCATTGATTGAGCTGGAACGGCTCGGTTATGCCCAGCTTGCTAAGCTTGGTCAAAACAATCACCGGCTGCAAATAAAACTCAACCGTTTAAAGCCACAAGCGCTATCGAATCAGAGAGTTGAGGCTGCAGATGAAGCTTCGATTACGGATTCGGCCTATTGGAGTAAACGGTATGAAGATCCCCATGCCATCAAAGTGCCTTATGCCGCACTGACTCTGCTCCAATATGCGCCGCCTGAACAAAGAGAATATATGGAGCGCGATGTGTGTAAGCTGCTCTCGTTGATGAAGTAGGACAAAGGACATTTTGACAGTGGTAAAATATGGTGATAGGCTAAAAATTAGTTGTCAATAATAGAATGTAATGTGCTAAGAAGGCATAGAACTGGAGGGTATCATGAAAGTAGCAATCGTTGTAGGAAGCATTAGAAAAGAGTCGTACAATATGAAACTGGCGGAATATTTGAAGCAGCGGTACTCGGATCAGATCACGTTTGAAATCTTGGGGCTTCGCGATCTTCCGTTTTACGATCAAGACATTGAATTGGATCCGCCTGCGGTCGTCAAGGATTTCAAGGAGCGGATAGCAGCCGCTGATGCGGTATTGTGGATTACGCCGGAGTATAATTACTCCATACCGGGCGTGCTCAAGAACGCGCTCGATTGGTTATCGCGCGTTGATAAGGTCATGAACGGGAAGCCTTCATGGATTATGGGGGCGTCGATGGGACAGCTTGGAACGGTTCGCGCTCAAGAGCATCTCCGGGATATTCTGTTTTCTGTCGGCATTACTTCGCCGCTGCTTCCGAACAATGAAGTATACATCGGCGCGGTACACGAGAAGATGGATGAGGCTGGCAAGTTAATCCATGAGCCAACCATCGGTTTCCTCGATATTGTGGTGAACAATTTCATTACATGGATGAACACCCGCAAATAAATATGAAGTCATGGAGCCCTTTGGCAGTTGCTTGCCAAAGGGCTTTTCCTGTATATTCACCTCGTAACACGATAGAACCTAAGCAAATGGGATTTGCTTATGAACGGGGGAGGCTTTGATTGTATACGATTCTTATTGTGGATGACGAACCGATTGTAAGGGAAGGGATTCGAAACCAGATTCAGTGGGCGGACCATGGCTTTGAATGCATCGGAGGTTGTGAGAACGGCAGGGATGCATTGGAGGCTGTCACCCGCCAACCACCTGATGTGGTGTTAACGGACATCAACATGCCGTACATGGATGGCCTGGAATTGTCCCGCCATATTACGGAACGTTTTCCTAAGACGAAGATCATCATTCTGACCGGGTTTGACGATTTCGAATATGCCCAGCAGGCGGTGAAGCTGCAGGTCACGGATTTTATTATGAAACCGGTTACCTCGGCGGAATTAAGGGAGATGCTTGATAAACTTAAGCTGGAGATGGATGAGGAACACGGACGTACGGAGCACTTGAAGAGGCTCAAATATCAGTTGAATGAGAGCTTGGTCTTGCTTAAGGAACGATTTCTCGAACGACTGGCGTCATCGCCGATGAAGCGATCCGAGATCGAGAGCAAGCTGATTTACTTTGATATTCCGCTTCCGGGGCCGCTTTATATCGCAATAGCAGTGGATAGGGATGAGCTTCGTTCGGATGAACAGCACGTCGATAATGAGCTGTATGCTTTTGCCTTATACAATATCATGCAGGAATTATTGGCGGGTGAGCCCGGTGCAGCCGTTTTTCGGTACAAGGAGAACAAGGTTATGGCCATTCTGTCGGGCTTTGGCGAGGAGGAGCTGCACGCTCGGGCGCAGGAGCTGGCGGAGGGAATTCGCGGATCTACGAAACAGTTCATGAAATTCACGGTCACGCTGGGCATCGGAACGATTTGCCGTGAGCTTCAGGACATCCGATATTCCTGCAGGGCTTCGGAGGCTGCATTGGAATACCGGCTCCTGATCGGCCGCGATCAGGTGGTCCATATCACGGATCTTGAAAAGCGGGGGGACGCTCCTCTCCTGGATGGGATCGAAACCGAGTCAGCGCTAATCTCCGCGATCCGGGCCGGTACGGACTCCGAAGTGAAGACGTGCATCCGGCGGTTGATCAGCGAACTTGGAAGCGCTTCAATTTCGATCGAGCTCTGTTATGTGCGGATCGTACGAGTGATGCTTGCGGTTCTTCAAACTTTGATGGAAATCGGCTGCAATGAGAACGAGTTGATCGGCAAAGAGAAAAGTCTGCTATCCGATCTACATTCTTTTCGGTCCTTGGATGAGATTGAGCATTGGTTAAACGAGGTGTGCGAGCAGGCGCTAAGGGACGTTGCCAAGACGAGAAAGGACTTGACCCGCTCCCAGATGCTGGAGGCGGTCGATTTCATCCAACGACATTACGAGGATCCGGAGTTATCGATTAAGACCGTGTGCAGCCGGATCTTCATAAGCACGAGTTACTTCAGCGCTCTGTTCAAAACGCATACCGGGAGAACCTTCGTTGAATACGTAACGGAAGTCCGTATGGAAAAAGCAAAGGAACTGCTGAAGCATTCCTCGATGAAAACCTATGAAATTGCGGCAAAGACCGGTTATCAGGATCCACAATATTTTAGCGTGCTATTTAAGAAACATACCGGAGATACCCCGACCGAGTACCGAAATAAAATGGTGTCAGACGAGGTAAGGCCATGAAGGCACCGCAGCGAATCAAAACCATTCAGTCCCGCATTGCCAGCTCCTTCGTGATGTTAGTGCTGTTTACGGCGCTGCTGCTGATCTTCATCTCCTATCGGCTGTCCGAATCGGCTGTTCGCGAAACGGCGGAGAGTTATACCTCCGAGCTGATCAATCAAGTGAATGCAAATATCCAAACCTACATTACGGGCATGAAGGACATCTCGCTCGCAGCGATGAACAATCCGAACGTCAGAGAATATCTGGCCTCGGCCGATGAACTGCAGCCTGCGGAACTGGCTATATTGAAAGCGAAGATATCGGAATATTTCCACTCGATTCGGGTTTCGCGCAAAGATATTGCGTCGATTAATATTTTTGGAGCCGGCGACACCTTTATCTCCGATCGGGCGGACGCCGAACTGAATCCCTATATTGCGTTATCGGAGCAGCCCTGGTATCGGCAGGCGAAGGAAAACAAGGGACAGACAGTGATCTCCTCGTCCCATGTACAGCCGGTCATCAAGGGAGAGTACCGCTGGGTCGTATCACTGAGCCGCGAGCTCAGAGGCGTGAATCCTTCGAATGGGCTGGGCATTCTGTTGATCGATCTCAACTTCAAGGTGATTAACGATATGCTCAGCAAGCTGGATCTGGGGAACCGGGGTTACGTGTTTGTGATTGACCGTCAAGGCCGGATTGTGTATCACCCGCAGCAGCAGCTGCTCTACAGCAATTTGAAGACGGAGAGATTAGAGCAGGTCATTTCGGACAAGCAAGGGGGATTTGTCGTGAAGGAGGGCGGGGCAAGCCGGATATACAGCATCAAGGATACGGATTTCGGCTGGAAAATCGTTGGCGTTTTTTATGAGAATGAGCTGGTGGACAATAAGAAGCAAATGCAGCTTTCTTTTGCCATAGCGGGGTTGTTATGTCTTGGCGTGGGCGTGCTGTTCTCCGTTGTCATCTCCCGGAACCTGACGCGTCCCATCAAGAAACTCCAAGAGAAAATGATGGAAGTGGAGAAGGGGAATTTCGATATCCGGGTTCCCGTGGGGCATTCCAGGGAAATCTCCGGCCTGGCCCGCAGCTTCAACGTGATGGTGCTGAAGGTTAAGGAATTGATGGATCAGATCGTGGTAGAGCAGGAAATTAAGAGGAAAAGCGAGCTGAATGCCCTGCAAGCCCAAATCAATCCCCATTTTCTCTATAATACGCTGGATTCCATCATATGGATGGCCGAGAGCAAGAAGCATGATGAGGTGATTCTGATGACATCGGCTTTAGCAAGGTTGTTTCGAGCTTCGCTCAGCAAAGGGAGGGAGATGATACCGATTGCTACCGAGGTGGAACATATAACGAATTATTTAAAAATACAACAAATGCGATACCAGGACAAAATCCGTTTTGCCCTGGATATCGATCGCGAACTTTACCCGTATCTGACATTGAAGGTGCTGCTGCAGCCGCTGGTGGAGAATGCCATTTATCATGGCATCAAGAACAAGGAAGGTCCGGGAACGATCACGATTACAGGGAAGTTTCAACATAACCGGATCGAGTTTCAAGTCAGGGATGACGGCATCGGCATGGATCAGTCCAAGGTTGAGACTCTGCTAACGTCCAAAGAAGGCAACCCATCGAGAAACAGCGTTGGGATTGCGAACGTCCACCAGCGGATTCAGTTATATTTTGGAGCGGAATATGGCCTTAGCTATACGAGCGAGCCCGGATCGGGGACATGCGTAAAGGTGCTCATTCCAGCTGTTCATCCGGAGGAATGGCGGAGCTTGGAGGGGGATGTGCCATGAAGTCGTACATGAGACTGCGATATATTTTACTGCTGCTGATTTCGGTGCTAATCCTGGGTTATGTCGCCTTTCAATGGTCCAAGGCAGAGCCTGGTGCCAAGAAGATCATCGTGGGTGTTAAAGCACTGGATGAAATTGAATTCTGGCGGGTACTGATTGAAGGGGTGAACACGGCTTCTCGTGAATTCGGTGTGGATGTCTCGGTGGTAGGACCCACCCAGGAAATCGAAGTGGACTTGCAGATCCAATTGCTGGAGGAAGCCATCAAACAGAAGCCGGATGCGATTGTCATGGCCGCCGGAGATTATAACCGCCTTGTTCCCGTAGCAGAGTCCATTCGTAAGGCTGACATCCCGCTAATTATGATTGATTCCGCCGTTAACGGTGATTATGCGCAGAGCTTGATCGCGACCGACAATGTGAATGCTGGACAGAAGGCAGGCAGAGATCTCTCTTCATTACTCCCGGCAGATGCCAAGGTTGCTATCGTCAGTTTCGTACAGGGGACCTCGACGCAGATCGAGAGGGAACAAGGGGTCCGAAGTATTTTGGAGTCGCGCAGCGGCACGGAAATTGTGGGCACTTACTATAGCGAAGGCAAGGAGGAGAGAGCCTATGAAATCACGAAGAAGCTGCTGCTGGAGAGGCCTGACCTGAATGGAATCGTGGGACTGAATGAGCCTTCTACGGTGGGGGCAGGCAGAGCGATTCGAGAACTGGGGCTGGGGGGCAAGGTCAAGCTGGTCGGATTCGATAGCTCGGTGAAGGAAGTCAAGCTGCTCGAAGAGGGAGTCCTGCAAGCCACGATCGTTCAGAAACCCTTCAACATCGGCTATTTAGGCATCAAAACAGCCGTATCCATCATCGAAGGAGACAAGGTGTCACGCAACGTGTACACCGATTCCGTAGTCATCAACAAAGACAATATGTATACCGAGGAGAACCAGAAGCTGCTCTTTCCCTTTGTGGAAGAGTAGCTTCTTCCTTTATGGGGTCCTGTTAACAGATCATAGATTATTCAACATCGATCAGAGAATATTCCATTCCTCCGCAAGGGGAACGCTTTGTACAATGATTCATAAAAGGTGCCAGCTTGAGAGGTGAGGGGTTTTGAGCGAAGTATTGATACAGATGGAAGGAATCACGAAGGGATTTCCGGGCGTGCTTGCATTAAATAACTGCCGATTTGAACTGCTGCGCGGTGAGGTTCATGCGCTTATGGGTGAGAACGGTGCTGGCAAATCAACCATGATGAAAATCTTGACCGGCGTATACCAGAAGGATGCAGGAACGATCACGTACAAGGGGCAGCCCGTGGAGTTAACGAATCCGAAAGCGGCACAAGACGTGGGGATCAGCATGATCCATCAGGAATTGAACTTGGCGCCCGATCTGACAGTTGCTCAGAATATATTCATCGGGCGGGAGCCGCGGCGAAAGCTCCGATTGTTTCTGGATGAGCATGCGCTAAACCGACAAGTGAAGGAACTGTTCGAGCGGATGGGACTGGACATGGACCCATCCATCAAGGTTTCGGAACTAACGGTTGCCAAGCAGCAGATGGTGGAGATTGCCAAGGCATTGTCTTATAGCGCCGACGTGCTGGTCATGGATGAGCCTACTGCGGCTTTAAGCGAAACCGAGATTGAGGATTTATTCCGCATCATTCGCCAGCTTCGCGAAGGCGGAGTTGGAATCGTTTACATTTCCCACCGGATGGATGAGATCAAGCGAATTACGGATCGCATTACGGTCATGCGTGACGGACAGTACATCGATACGGTATCCACAGCTGAAGTTACCACTCAGGACATTATTTCCAAGATGGTTGGCCGGCAAATCTACGAGACCTCGAAGCCGGAGAGGAGCGCAGGTGAACGTGAGACGGTATTGGAGGTTAAAGGACTGAATCAAGGTCGAACTTTGAAGGACATTAACTTCACTCTGAAAAAGGGAGAAATCCTTGGCATTGCAGGGCTGGTTGGCGCGGGGCGGACCGAGCTTGCCCGGGCGATCTTCGGTGCCGACCGCATTCAATCCGGCGAGATCCACGTTCATGGCCGCAAGATAACGATCAAGGGCCCCCACGATGCGGTGCGGCAAGGGATCGGCTATCTATCCGAGGATCGTAAGCGCTATGGATGCGTCGTCGATCTGGATGTGAAGAGCAATGTGGCTATTGCGTCATACGGTAACTTCGTGCGTCCCGGGGGCTGGATGAGTACGGCCAGGATTCGCGAGCAGGCAGAGGAAATAGTATCGCGATTGAAGGTCAAAACACCACATGTGGACCAGGAAGTAAAGTACCTCTCTGGCGGCAATCAGCAGAAAGTCGTCATCGGCAAATGGCTGACCCGCGATTGCGACATTCTGATCTTCGACGAACCGACGCGCGGGATCGATGTAGGGGCCAAGAGCGAAATCTACCGTTTGCTGAACGATCTTACGGCACAGGGCAAATCGATCATCATGATCTCGTCGGAGCTGCCTGAAATCCTTCGAATGAGTCATCGGATTCTCGTGATGTGTGAAGGCCGGATTACAGGCGAGCTGGAACATGAAGAGGCGACCCAAGAAAGCATTATGCATCTGGCTACAGTGAGAATGTAAGCCGTTATCCATACACGTCAGGAGGAATAAGCAGATGAACATTCAAATCAAATCGGGTGCGCTGCAGCAAGTGCTGGCTCTAGCCAGCTTGGTCGTTCTCATTCTATTCTTTACGTTCTCATCCAGCAATTTCTTCCAGTTCTCCAATATCGTGGGCATCCTTCTCTCGACCGCGGTAATTGGCGTGCTGGCCTTGGGATCCACCTTTGTCATCATTACCGGCGGCATTGATCTGTCCGTCGGGACGGTCATGACGCTGAGCGGTGTTATGACCGGCGTATGCATCACCTTCTGGGGATTACCGGTACCTGTCGGCATCCTTGGCGGCATCTTAACGGGGGCGCTGTGCGGGCTTCTGTCCGGAACGGCGGTGGCGAAGATGAAGATCCCGCCTTTTATCGCAACGCTGGCGATGATGATGATTGCCAAAGGACTGGCACTGATTATCTCCGGAGCCAAGCCGGTCTATTTCAACGACGCGGAAAGCTTTGCCGAGGTGTCCCAAGGCAGTGTGCTGGGCTGGTTGATACCGGGCCTTGATATTCCGAATGCGGTCGTTATTTTCTTCATTGCGGCGGTTGTGGGTTACCTCATCTTATCGAAGACCATTATCGGCCGGTATAACTTTGCACTGGGCAGCAACGAGGAGGCGACCCGATTGTCCGGCGTCCATGTGGGCTTCTGGAAAATCGTCATTTACACCCTAACCGGCGCTTTTACCGGCCTGGCCGGTGTCATGATGGCATCGAGGCTGAACTCGGCCAATCCGGCCCTGGGTGCCGGGTATGAGCTGGAAGCCATTGCGGCGGTCGTGATCGGGGGAACTTCGCTCAGCGGGGGGAAGGGGACCATCATCGGTACCGTGATCGGAGCTTTGATCATGAGTGTGCTGACGAATGGATTACGCATTCTGTCCGTGCCGCAGGAGTGGCAAACCGTTGTCGTAGGGTTCGTTATCATACTCGCGGTGTATGCGGATATTTTGCGCAGACGCAAAGCGTAAGCCCTCTGTTAGAGCTGCGTTCCGCGCTAAGTTAGCCGAATGTTAACGGGTTAGAAGCTTCCTTGGATGGAAGTTCTATAGATGTACTATTTTGATAAACAAGGGGAGATGAAGATTATGAAAAAGCTATCCGTATTGGCTCTGATTCTCATGCTGACTGCAAGTATGCTGGCGGCTTGCGGTTCATCGAGCAATAACGCTGCCGGAGGAACCGACAGTCCAAGCGAGGGCGGATCGGGTTCAGGTTCCAGTTCTGCAGCCGAAGGAGAAATCTACATCCCGATCATTTCCAAAGGCTTTCAGCACCAATTCTGGCAGGCGGTAAAAGCCGGTGCTGAGCAAGCTGGGGAAGAGCTTGGCGTAAAGATTACCTTTGAAGGACCGGAGACGGAATCCCAGGTGGATAAGCAGATCGAAATGCTGCAGGCTGCACTTGATAAGAAACCAAGCGCGATCGGCTTTGCCGCATTGGATAGCCAGGCCTCCATACCTTATCTGAAAAAAGCCCAGGAAAACAACATCCCTGTCATCGCCTTCGATTCGGGCGTGGAAAGCGACATTCCGGTCACGACGGCATCGACGGACAATATGGCTGCATCCGCGCTTGCGGCAGACAAAATGGCGGAGCTCATCGGAAATGAAGGCAAAATCGCGATGGTGGTCCATGACCAGACCAGCGTAACGGGGGTTAGCCGCCGCGACGGCTTTAAGAAGCAGATCGAAGAGAAGTACCCGAATATCGAAATCGTTGACATCCAGTATGGAGGCGGGGATCACCTGAAATCGACAGACCTGGCCAAGGCGATGATGCAGGCGCATCCGGATTTGAAAGGGATATTCGGGGCGAATGAAGGTTCTGCGGTTGGCGTCATTAACGCAGTAACGGAGATGAAAAAGGAAGGTCAGATCATCGTGGTCGGATTCGATTCCGGAAAAGCACAGATTGACGCAATCAAGAACGGGACAATGGCGGGAGCCATCACGCAAAATCCGGTCGGCATCGGATACGAGACGGTAAAAGCCGCTGTGGCGGCCATCAAAGGGGAGAAAGTTGAACCACAGATCGATACGGGATTCTACTGGTACGACAAAAACAATATCGATAGCGACGAGATCAAAGCCGTGATTTACGAGTAAGATGAAATGAAGGGGAGCCCTATATGGGGCTCCCCTAAACGTGACATCCGCTTACGCAGATGCCACCTCCATATTCTGAATCAATTCGTTCAGCCTCCCTTCCGATCATTTTGTCCGGCCTGACAACTATATTTAACCACAGCCGGATGTCAGTCGAAAGTGAACAAACAGGCTTAATTGTTTTTTACCAGGAAGTCTCGTCATGAATGCTACCGAGTATATGTTAACGGATTTTCCCCTCATCCCAAATCCGTTTCCAAATCTCTTGGGCGGTCTCCTCAGGAGAAAAATCGGAGGTATCCAGCCACAGGCCGATCCTTGGCGTTTCGATAGTCAACCGCCGGTTCAGCTCGTGGATGGTCCATACCCCGTAGCCTTTTTTGTCACGTATCTGCTCTCGTGCGCTAATGGCATTCTCGGATGGGTTTAACACAACGACGAAAACAGGAAGGCCGTTTAGCATTTCGGTTATTTGGTGCAGCGCCGGGCCGAGAATGACGTCCTGCAGAACGACATGAAAACCGGCTTCAGCATAGGTTCTGGCAGCGGAGGCGGATAGCTGATACCGTAATGCGAGCTGCCTCTCCGCCTCAAGCGAAGCATCCGGAAGCATTTCTTCTCTGCCCCTGACTATCATTTTCCGAAACGAGTCCCCTCGCAAATGGACCCCGCGTTCAAACTTCTCCGCTAGCAGCTGGGCTATCGTCGACTTACCAGAGGCCATGACGCCAGTGACGACGATAACGGCTGGTTGACGTAAATATGACATCGCGTTTCCTCCAATTTTATAGGATTGCAAATGAAGGGGAGCCCTATATGGGGCTCCCCTAAACGTGACACCCGCTTATGCGGATGCCACCTCCATATTCTGAATCAATTCGTTCAGCCTCCTTTCCGATCATTTTGTCCGGCCTGACAATTATATTAAACCACAGCCGGATGTCAGTCGAAAGTGAACAAACTAGCTTAATTGTTTTTTACCAGCCGCATTGAGACAGCATGCTTAACAGAAAAAAATGAAGCAACTAACCCTTTGTCCCTCCATATTACTTACTTCCACGTAAGTATCTCACTTATAAGTACGTACTTCCGTAATGTAAACTGTCGCTCTACAATGATCGTGTAGTCATTAAACAATACATTCATAAGGAGAGATTAACAATATGGAACTTCAATTAGCATTGGATTTGGTGAATATTCCAGAAGCAAAACAAGTGGTGGCTGAAGTAGCCGAGTTTATCGATATCGTGGAGATCGGAACGCCCGTTGTCATTAATGAAGGGCTTCATGCCGTAAAAGCGATTAAAGAGGAGTTCCCGCATTTGCGTGTGCTGGCCGACCTTAAAATTATGGATGCGGGCGGTTATGAAGTGATGAAGGCATCCGAAGCCGGTGCGGATATTATTACGGTGCTGGGCGTATCCGACGATTCCACGATCAAAGGCGCGGTGGCGGAGGCCTTCAAGCAAGGCAAGCAGGTCATGGTGGATATGATCAACGTAAAGGACATTGAAGGAAGAGCACGGGAGATTGACGCTTTTGGCGTGGATTACATTTGCGTTCATTCCGGCTATGACCACCAGGCGGAAGGTAAAAACTCATTCGAGGAATTGGCGGCGATCAAACGTGTCGTTAAACATGCGAAGACCGCCGTTGCGGGGGGCATCAAAATGGAGACGCTCTCTGAGGTGATCCAAGCGAATCCCGATCTCGTGATCGTCGGCGGCGGAATTACAAGCCAAACCGACAAGAAGGCCGCAGCAGCTCAAATGAACCAACTTGTGAAGCAGGCTTAAGTCACAATGAGCAATAACATATTTCAACATGCAGCAGTCATTGCCAAGGAGATATCGGAATCCGTACAGCAGGTCGATGCTGCCCAGGTCGAGGGATTGATTGAACGGATCGCGCAATCCGACGCCATCTTCTTGGCAGGGGGCGGCAGATCCGGTCTGATGATCCGGGCTTTTGCCATGAGGTTAATGCAGATGGGATATAAGGTTCATATCGTCGGTGAAACGGTAACGCCGGCGATCGGAGCTCGTGACTTGCTTGTTATCGGTTCAGGTTCAGGCGAAACGCAAAGCTTGGTGTCTATGGCCCGAAAAGCCAAGGATATCGGATCAGCCATAGCAGTCGTAACGGTGAAGCCCGAATCACGTATCGGAGAGCTTTCCGATGCGATCGTTCAGCTCCCCGGAAGCACCAAGGATCAGAATCAAGATACACTCGTCACTGTTCAACCGATGGCCTCTTTATTTGAACAGACGATGCTGATCGTGCTGGATGCGGTCATCCTGAGATTGATGGAGAAGAGTGAGCTCCACTCGGACCAAATGTTTGGCCTGCACGCCAATTTGGAGTAGGGTGCTGTCACGTGATATTTTCCACTTTGTTGATATAACCGCGACCGTTGTATACTGTAGGGAAGAAGGGGGGATGCATTATGGCAAGTGAAGTCAAACAGCGAATCAATCTAAAGGAAATAAACTGCCATAAAGAGTTAACCCTGGCGGTCATCGGCGGCAAATGGAAGCTGATCATCCTATGGCATCTTGGTTTAGAGGGCGTTAAACGCTTCGGTGAGCTAAATCGAATGATTCCTCATATCACGCAAAAAATGCTGACCAATCAGCTCCGCGAATTGGAGGAAGATCAACTGGTCCATCGTGTTGTTTACCCCGAGGTTCCGCCTCGGGTCGAATATTCGCTCACGCCCTACGGGGAGAGTCTTATGCCGATCTTGAAATTGATGTACGATTGGGGAAAAGATTACGGCGAACAGGTCATCTGGAAAGACGATGAGAAGCCTGAGGATAAAGACGATGAACAGGCAACGGAACAAGCAGTTGCCCAGAAGCTGTAATTTCACGAAAATGTATACGAATGCATGGGCAACGCGGTCGTCACAAATGCATCGTGCTGTAATCAGCGGATTCATACATTTGCCCGGGTTACTTTTACAAGGAAACTTGTTGTTTTTTTGGCAGGATCTGGTGACAGAACGATTCGTTGTAAAATAATTAAGGCGCTGATAGTATGGAAAACCCCCTTAAACTTAAGGGGGTTTTCGAGCAAGATGACGCTGAGTTCTGAAGAATTAAAAAGCGGCGAACAAATAGGTTCGCCGCCGCTGGTTTGCGCTTCCTTGATCAATGTATTTATTGCTGGCTTTCAAGGTATTCAGCGAGTTGGTCAAATGTACCGCCAAATCCCTGTTTCACCATTGGAGCCATTTCATCAAAAGCTGCTTGTTCTTCTGCAGTTGCGTTGACAGGGCCACCCTGCATAGTCAGAGTAGTTTTTCCATCGGTTTCTTCAAGTGTGATGATATTCATAATTTCAAGCGGCCAGTGTGCGTTAAAAGGTGCACGTATCGTGTTACCTTCCTCATCTGAGAATGATTGGATGAATACCAGTTTTTCAGGAACTATGACTTCTTGATATACAAATTTTCCCCACATGGCCTGGGTACCATCTGGCGACTTCTGACAACCTAAGAACATACCACCTGGACGTACATCCATTCTAATAACATCTAGTGAAAACCCTTGATGACCCCACCATTTACCGAAGTGTTCTGGATCTGTCCAAACTTTAAAAACCAGTTCTCGAGGGGCATTGAAAACACGGGTTAGAAGTAAGCCACTTTTGCTTTGCTCGGTCATTTGAATTCCTCCTAATATGAAAGGTTGCGGCTGCTACCCTTTCTTTTGTAATTTGTCTAAATAATCCTCAAGTTGATCTAAGCGCTGTTCCCAAATACCGCGGAACGATTCCAACCATTCGTCCATCTCTTGTAGCGGTTCAGGTCGTAGTCTATATATCCGTCGATTAGCCTCTGCCTGAACTTCTACCAATCCTGCTTCATGCAATATCTTTAAATGTTTGGAAGTCTGCGGCTGCCGGATTTTAAGGCGATCAGCAACCTGACCGACAGTTAAGGGACCGTCTCGTAATAGTTCGACTATCTGCAATCGGTTAGGTTCGGCTAGTGCGTTCAAAGTTGTCTGTTTCATATGACCTTACCCCTATCTTGTTATTACAACGAACTCGATGCTTGAACTAAAAGTTCTGCTAGTAGCTCATAGTCTGGAGTATCATCTTCTCGAATTTTAAGCCATTTTCGTTCGGGTGGACCATCGAAATTTTTGGGGACTTCTAGATTTGTTGTGTTCATGATCATAAAGGCAATTGCATCTTTTGATGGTGAAATTACAGCTGCATACTGTCCGTTCTTTAGAAAATGTGGCTTTTTGTACTGAATCCGTTCTTCTACTTCCGGAATTGCTTCTTGGACCATGTGCCGAAGCTTTTTGCTGACGTCTACTTGCCAAGGCAAATTAAGGTTTTCGATGAACGAAATTACTTCTTGGCTCATATCTTGCCCTCCTTACTTGTGAATATTAACCAACGATTGGTTACAATATACCATGATGAGAATATTCTTGTAAAGGAATATTTGGAAATGAATCTTGCCTTTCCTCAAAGGGTTAGTAGCTGAACGTAATTTGACAATAAAGTGAGCACAATTCGAGAGTAGTTTAACCGTATGATGAGCACCACATGACAGTTTTACCGTGATACGATGTAAGCATAGAAAAGGCGAGAATGACACGCACGGCTGCATGAACGCGACATGCAACCGTGGCGTAGATCTTCTCGCCTTACGTTTTTCGTTATTAATTTTTAATACTGCTCTTCTTCTCTCCTCATTTGGTAGTGATGGTGATAGTGGTGATGGTGATGATGATGGATCATATGATGGCCAGATGGAGAACTATATGGATGAAAATGGGGGTGATGCTCATGACCGTGACCATGACCATGACCATGATGATAAGGCTGAGGTTCTCTTTGTTGAGTTTCTTGAAGGTTATAGTTTTGTTGATTCATCGAATTTCTCCTTTTCGTCTTGAGATAATTCATATTATGTATACAAACGATTAGTGACACTTGACCATAAGAAAATGGGCTACCAAGATAAGTTAAATGGTGAGGAAATAAACCTCCGGTACCTAAGTGCCGGAGGTTTATTTTGCTGGCCGGATCATTTTCTGCACGGAAGGATTGACAATTCGCTGAAGGAGATATAATATCATACCGTATAAATCGTAATTATTACGATTAAGGAATGGAGGAAGTTCAGTAGATGAATAACAACAATAAGATTCCGGTTACAGTACTCAGCGGTTACCTCGGATCAGGCAAAACGACCGTGCTGAATCATGTGCTTCATAATCGTGATGGATTGAAGGTTGCGGTCATTGTGAACGACATGAGCGAAGTGAATATTGACGCGGATTTGGTTCGAGGGGAAGGGAGCCTGTCCCGAACGGATGAGAAGCTGGTCGAAATGTCCAATGGCTGCATCTGCTGCACCCTCCGGGAAGACTTGGTGCAGGAAGTTCAGAAGCTGGCACAAGAAAACCGTTTTGACTATATCCTGATTGAATCGACGGGTATTAGTGAGCCCGTGCCCGTTGCGCAGACCTTTGTTTATCCAGATGAGGTATCCGGTGTACAGCTGTCCGACCTAGCCCGGCTGGATTGCATGGTGACGGTTGTAGACGCGAACCGATTCTGGAAAGACTTCTCTTCGGGCCAAAGCCTGCTCGATCGGAAGGAAGCGCTTGGCGAAGAGGATACACGGGAAGTCGTGGATCTGTTGATCGACCAGGTTGAGACGTGTGATGTGCTGCTGTTGAACAAATGTGATCTGGTAAGCGATGACGAATTGGCCAAGGTGGAAGGCATACTTCATAAGCTTCAGCCAAGCGCCAAAATCATACGTACCGTGAAAGGACAAGTCGCACCTGCGGAAATTCTGAATACCGGTTTATTCGATTTTGAGAAAGCCAGTCAGGCCCCCGGCTGGATTCAGGAGCTTCAGAAGGAAGAGCATGTGCCAGAAACGGATGAATACGGCATCAGCTCTTTTGTTTATCGGAGAAGAAGACCGTTTCATCCGGAGCGGCTGGCAGCATTCATGAGTTATTGGCCGGAAGAGGTCGTACGCGCGAAAGGGATCGCTTGGCTGGCAGTGCTTGAGGATGTTGCGGCAAGTCTAAGTCAAGCGGGTCCTTCGATTCAGTTCGGGCCAGCTGGATATTGGGTGGCTGCTTTAACCGAGCAGGAACAGCAGGAGCTGATTCAGAGTGAGCCGGATGTGCAGCGAAAATGGGATGCCGTCTGGGGGGATCGGATGACCGAGCTCGTGATGATCGGGATTGGGATGGAACAGTCACTAATCGAGCAGGAGCTGGACGATTGTCTGTTGACCGATCAGGAAATGCAGCTGGATTGGTCGACGTTTAACAATCCGCTGCCATGGATGGCCATTGAAGAGCTATCACTGTAAGGTTATATTTTTTTGATTAAAATTAATCGTAATAATTACGGATAGATAAGGAGCCACTTGAGGGCTTTACAGGTTTTCTAGAATATAATCCCCTTTGCGTAGACAGTGCTGAAGAAGAGCGCTACAGTTTACTTAAGGGGATTTTTGTCATGGAAATTTCAAAAGAAGAATACGAAAGAAGCAGGGGAATATGCAGAAATTCATCATTTAAAAACTCAATTGCAGGAAAAGTTATTACCCTGTTTAGAAAGCGCCCTTCAGAAGGACCGGGTTTTAAAAAATCACTTAATGATGTGGTCAATCTATTTATCTGTCCAGAACTTATACCTATCAAGTCCAGAGCACCTGCTTTGTATTTGTTGTATAATAGGAAGAATAGGAAGAAGATTCCCAATTCATGTTTCGATGATAGCTTTAACGTATTTCAGAATGTAATGCTGACGCATGAGCAACATCAATCAGGAGGACAAGGTAATGGCAAAAGCAAAGGTTCCAAAGAGACCCACTAGAGATGAGTTTGTACTGGAAGAACTCGGAAATCAGCTTACTGAAGCTTACCAGGAGGAATCGGTTATCGTACTGACGGTCTGGGGAAGGGAAGAGGCGGTCCGCGGGCAAATCGATCAAATGGACTCCCGAACAGGGAAGGTACATATGAAACAGAATGGCGTTATTACGAAGGTTCCTTTTATGGACATTATGGAAGTGAATTATCCGAGAGACTAATCAGAATCATGTGTGCTTCCCGCAAATGAATCAAAGAGATTGTGATTTAAAGCGGTCGGCTTCATACCCGGTAGCGCGATGTCCAAAGTCGTGGTATATTAAAAAAAGTTATCTATGTGTTACTGGCGTAGCTTGGGGTACCAAGAGGGAGCACATAGGATCATATGCCGTACGCCTGGGCAAGAGGTAAGGAGACGATGAAGTCGCCTTGCCTCTTTATGTTTTTTAATACAATGGCGAAGGAGCGGATTAGTATGAGTAAGGAACCCGTAATTTTAGATGGAAAAAAGGTATCCGACGATATCAAGGCGAAGCTGGCTGTAAAGGTACAGGAATTGAAGTTGCAGGGGGTAACGCCTTGTCTGGCAACGGTTCTGGTTGGTGATGATCCTGCTTCGGCGACCTATGTGCGGATGAAGGGAAATGCTTGCGAGCGGCTTGGCATCATATCCAAAAAAGTGGTACTGGAGACATCGACAACGACCGAGGAGCTGATTGCCGCGATCCAAGAGCTGAACGAAGATCCGAATGTCCACGGCATTCTGCTGCAGCATCCGGTACCGCATCATATCGATGAACGGGCGGCTTTTGATGCCATTGACATTAAAAAAGACGTGGATGGAGTAACCACGCTCGGTTTCTCGCAGAATGCGTTTGGTTTTGCCGATTATCCGTCTTGTACGCCTGCCGCGATTATTGCGATTATGGATTATTATGATCTGCCGATCGAAGGGAAGCATGCCGTGGTGGTCGGACGCAGTCCGATTCTGGGTAAGCCGGTATCGATGATGCTGCTTAATCGCAATGCTACCGTTACGATCTGCCACTCGAGAACGAAGAACCTTGGGGAGATTGTGTCCCAGGGAGATATCGTGGTTGCGGCCGTAGGCAAGCCTAATTTCATTCAAGGGGACTGGATCAAGCCGGGAGCCGTCGTATTGGATGCCGGCTATAATCCAGGCAATATCGGCGACTGCGATTACGATGCCTGCGCGAAGTTGGCATCCGCAATTACACCAGTACCTGCCGGTGTTGGCCCCGTTACGATTGCTACATTGCTGAAGCATACCGTCGAATCGGCTGAGCGAACCGTGCAAGGTTAAGGGACAGCCACAGACTATTTGCATATGAATTAAGAGGGCGCCCATGAATAATCCCCTTCGAATCACTTCGTTTCATGTAAGAGTCTGGGACATGGAAGAGATATGGCTCGAGTAATGATAGGCTTGGAGTCTGCATTTCACGGATCCCTGGACGTCATGGTATAGTTAGGAAAAAGCAAAATCGAAGGGGAGAGATTCATGCACAAACAACTCATTTCCAGTTGTGCTGCGGAGCAAGGAGCTGTGGAGGATAATCTGTTCGTTGCAGCGCCGCAAGCGGCTCCCGGGAGCACCGAATGAAGAACACGATTGCAGATATTGCCAAAAAAGCCGGAGTTGCCAAAAGCACGGTCTCCCGTTTCTTAAACGGAGGTTCTGTCAGTAATGCAACACGCCGTAAGATAGAGCTGGTCATTCAGGAAACCGGTTATATTCCGAATTCGTTTGCACAGAGCTTGAAAGCGAAAAAAACCAGCATGATCGGTACCATTGTGCCGCGTCTGGATTCATTCTCAGCATCACAGACCGTTGCCGGCATGGATGAAGATTTAAGAAAACACGGTTATCAGCTTCTCATTATTAATGCAAGCCAGGACTTATCCAGGGAGATTGAAGCGCTGTATGATCTCGCCAGACAAAAAATATCTGGCATTATTTTATTCGCCACTCAGGTGACGGAAACGCATCTTGCAGCGATTAAAGAGATCGGCATCCCCGTCATCCTGCTCGGACAACAGCATAAGGATGTCCACAGCATGATATATAACGACTATGCCGCAGGTTATGACATGGGCCGATATGTGCTGTCCATGGGACACCGTCATATATCTTATATCGGCGTGACGGAAAAAGACGTTGCTGTCGGAGTTCAGCGGAAGGAAGGGTTTCTGAAGGCGTTAAGCGAGTATGACGAGGTGGAGGCGGTTCTCTATGAGAGTGGGTTTAAGATGTCGGATGGTGTAAAGACCGCATTGTCCATTTTTGAGTTGAACCGAACGCTGCCAACTGCAATGGTCTGCGCTACCGACAACATCGCGTTAGGCGTTATGAAAGCGGCTCATATGAAGGGCATCCAGATCCCCAACGAACTCTCCGTTACCGGATTTGGCGGATACGACGTTACCGAGGTAATTCATCCCGGATTGACAACGGTTAAATATGGATATTCCCAAGCGGGCCACCTCGCCGCTCAGCATATCATAAAGCTGGTCAACGACGAGCCTGTGGATTTCCTGACGGTCATGAATTGCGATATGATTCATCGGGAAAGCGTTGACAATCTAAATTAGGTATTTTATACTGAAAAAACGGAACCGGTTCCAATACTGTTTTTGCTTGGTATTGGAGCTGAGTTCATTATTTTTAACCCTAATTGGAACCGGTTCCGTTATAAATGGGTTAGGCTGATGTTCACGCATAGCATGATCAGTTTTTTTTTGAGAAAGCCTATATACAAGGAGAAGAGACATGGACAGAGAACGGAAATACCGACGCCTGGATCAGGCCTCTCCTGAAGAGATTGCCTCCTTGAAGGAGCAAGCAAAACGAAGCGAATGGAGGCAGAGGTTTCACGTACAGCCCATCATGGGCTTGTTGAATGACCCCAACGGATTTTCTTATTATAACGGGAAATACCACTTGTTTTATCAATGGTTTCCTCTGGGCACGTTTCACGGCCTGAAATACTGGTACCATACCTCCTCCACGGACTTGGTGCACTGGCAAAACAAAGGCATCGCCATTGAGCCCGGGTACTCGCATGATGCATATGGCGCCTATTCGGGAAGCGGGATCGTGAAAGACGACAAACTGTATCTGATGTATACCGGGAATACCCGGGATGAGGAATGGAACAGGCATTCTTATCAATGCATGGCCGTGATGGACCGTGTTGGCACCATCACGAAGCTCGATAAGCCGCTGATTGATCGTGTGCCGGACGGATATACCGAGCATTTCCGGGATCCGAAGGTATGGAAAGACGAAGACCTGTTCCGGTTCGTCATCGGCGCCCAAAGGGACGATCAAACAGGAACGGCTGTCGTGTATGAATCACCGGATTTGCTGGATTGGTCATGCAAAGGGGAAATCCAGACCCGTCTTGAACATTTCGGCTATATGTGGGAATGCCCCGATTATTTTGAACTGGAAGGACAGGGCGTGCTGCTGTTTTCGCCGCAGGGGCTGAGTCCGCAAGGCGACAAATTCCGGAACGTTTACCAATCCGGCTACATCGCGGGCAAGCCGCTGGATCGGGGGACGCTGGAGTTTGAACACGGCTCCTTTTACGAACTGGACAGAGGTTTTGATTTCTACGCACCACAGACCATGGTGGATGAGAAAGACCGGCGCATCATGGTAGGCTGGATGGGCTTGCCGGAGGTCGTCTATCCAACCGACTCGCATGGCTGGGCGCATTGTTTGACGCTTCCACGTACGCTCTCGTTCCGTGAGGGTAAGCTGATTCAGCTGCCTGTCCCCGAGTTGGAACTTCTTCGTGAGACGACAGCTATGGAAGCAGCGGATACGCTTTACAGCGAAGTGAAGAGTTATGCAGGGGTTGAGGGAACCGTATTCGAGATGACATGCGAGTTTCATGGGATCGAAGCGGACGTTGTTGGCATTGAATTTCGAGCTGGCGAAACGGAGCGGACCGTCATCTGGTATGACGCCGTCAGGCAAAAGGTTACGCTAGATCGCTCATCATCGGGTGCAACGATTGTGAGTGATTACGGAACGACACGAACCTGTATGCTGCATAAAAAAGCAGACTCGATCAAATTCCATCTCTTTGTGGATATTTCTTCGGCAGAAGTGTTCGTCAATGATGGCGAAGAGGTGTTTACGAGTCGGATATTTCCCAAGCAGGACAGCCGTCATATTCGATTTTTCGCAAAAAACGGCAGCACCGGCTTGAAGGTCGCGAAGTGGGATCTTGCCCAAGCCGTAAAAGATATAGAAGGGGATGAATGAACATGGCAGCGGATCATCGGAAAATTGCAAGGCAGGTAGTGGAAGCCATCGGTGGCAGGGAGAACATTGCATCCTTTGCTCACTGTGCTACGAGACTCCGAATTATGGTTCACGATCAGAAGAAGATAGACCAGAAGAAGGTCGAGAATATCGATAAGGTTAAAGGCGCTTTTTTTAACTCCGGCCAATATCAAATCATTTTCGGAACAGGAACCGTTAATCAGATTTTTGAAGCGGTAGAATCGCTTGGGCTTGAGAGCACAAGCAAGGATGAGTTGAAATCCGAGGCGAAAAAATCAGGAAATCCGTTTCAGCGGGCGATTCGCACGTTCGGTGACGTCTTTGTGCCGATTATCCCGATATTAGTCGCCACAGGTTTGTTCATGGGATTACGGGGATTATTGACGCAAGAAACCGTCCTCGCCTGGTTTGGAGCGACGCCTGACGATATTTCGCCTAATTTTCTGCTTTTCACCCAGGTACTGACGGATACGGCTTTTGCTTTCTTGCCAGCATTGGTGGCATGGTCCGCATTCCGGGTGTTCGGAGGCAGCCCCGTGCTTGGTATCGTGCTGGGTTTGATGCTGGTTAACCCGGCTCTTCCCAACGCATATAGCGTGGCGAACGGTTCGGCCGAAGCGCTCATGCTCTTCGATTTCATTCCGGTTGTCGGATATCAGGGTTCGGTCCTGCCAGCCTTCTTCATCGGACTGCTGGGCGCGAAATTCGAGAGATTTTTGAGAAAGCGTATTCCTGAAGCGATTGATTTGATCGTTACGCCATTTTTAACCCTGCTCGTTATGATCATCCTCGGTCTGTTCGCAATCGGACCCGTGTTCCACTCTCTGGAAGAGGTAGTCATGAACGTGACCACCTTCTTGCTGGAGCTGCCGTTTGGCATTGCGGGTCTTGTGATCGGTTTCTTCAACCAGATTATTGTGGTCACCGGCGTGCATCATATTTTTAATTTCCTTGAAATTCAGCTTCTCGAAAAGACAGGAAGCAATCCGTTTAATGCGATCGTGACAAGCGCCATGGCAGCTCAAGGCGCAGCTTGTCTGGCTGTCGGACTCAAGACGAGAAACAAAAAACTAAAGGCATTATCGCTGCCATCCGCATTCTCGGCCATGCTGGGAATTTCGGAACCGGCGATCTTCGGGGTCAACCTCCGTTACGTCAGACCGTTCGTTATCGCCCTGATCGGCGGTGGCGTGGGCGGTTTCATGGCTTCCATCTTCCAGCTTGAGGCTACGGGTATGGCGATTACCGTTATTCCCGGTACGCTCTTATACTTGAACAGTCAGCTTCCACTTTACATTTTGTGCAACTTAACAGCGATGGCTCTAACTTTTGTGTTGACTTGGTTGTTCGGATTCAATGATAAAATGCTCGATGAGGTTCGCTCGGAAGCGAAATAATTATTTATATTTATTCGATTTTTGATATCATAAAAACCGCGCTCCGGCGCGGTTTTTATGCATGATCGGGAAGCGTCCGATCGACCTTGCAGAAATAATGGTTTGCTCTGAAATGCTTTTCATCATTTACAATAGGGTTACTGGCTAGAATATACGGAAGAGAGGCGAGTTTCATTGAATAGGAAAATCATATTTTTTGATATTGACGGGACGCTGCTGGATCATGAAAAAAAGGTTCCGGCTACAACGAAGGAGTCCATACAAGAGTTAAAGGATGCCGGGCACATCGTCGCCATAGCGACAGGGCGCGCTCCTTATCATTTTGAAGAACTGCGGGAGGAGCTCGGTATCAATTCCTATGTTTGTTTGAACGGACAGTATGTGGTTCACGAAGGCCAACCGATCTATGGAAATCCATTGGCGATAGATGCCTTGCAGCAGCTGACGGAGCAGGCCGTGGAGCTTGATCATCCGATCATCTATGCCGGCAGTGAAGCCATGAAGATGAACGTAACCGAGCATGTCCATATCGATTCCAGCTGGGGCGAGCTGAAACTTACGATCCCGGAATATGATCCCGAATATTACTTGGGCAGAGACATTTATCAGGCTATTGTATTCTGCACGGAGGAAGAGGAAGCGGGTTACGTGAACAGATTCGAAGGTCGGTTCGATTTCGTTCGATGGGGTCCTTATGGAATCGATGTGTTACCGTCGGGCGGATCCAAAGCGGAAGGGATCAAACAATTAATTCAGCTGCTGCACATCGATCTCGAGGATACTATCGCTTTTGGTGACTATCTGAATGATCTGGAGATGCTGTCACATGTAGGCCACGGTGTGGCTATGGGCAATGCGCCGGAGATCGTTAAGCAGGCGGCCAGATATATAACCCGGGATGTTGATCAAGATGGTATACAGTACGGCCTTCGTATGTTGGGTCTACTGGGCAAGGAAGCGCAGGAGATCGTATAGTTTGATTGTGATAAAAAGTTATGCAGCGTGTCAGTCTTCGCTCCTCGCCGGGCGTTAAGGACTGGCATGTTTTTAGCTTTGAAGCATCTTTTTGAAGCGGCAGGTTTGACGAAGGAAACAGGGGCTTGTTATTATTAATAACTAGTAGTGACCCGCTTTATGGTGAATAACCATCTGGCGGAAAAATACCGGAACAGGTGGAGACCTTATGTCAGCCGATCAAACGCAACATCTTATAACTAGTTGGCTATCTTTGACGCAGATTCAGGCGTTGATCACCAACGAACTGGAACAAACACTTCAACAGAAACACGATTTATCGTTGAATGAATTTTACGTGCTGTTATTTCTGTCTGAGGCCCCCGAGCAAAAATTGCGGCTTCAGCAGCTGCAAACAATGGTGGGGCTGAGCCAAAGCGCGATGTCGAGGCTGGTCAGCCGTTTTGAAGCCAAAGGCTGCGGGGCGATGCAAAGGGCCATATGCGAGAATGACAGAAGAGGAATTTATACCTCGCTGACCCCCATTGGAGAAGAGAAGCTGCGCAAAGCCAAGAGCACGGTTCAACACGTGTTGGAGCAGCAGTTCGCAACGCCTAAATTGAAGCATGGGCTTCAGGAAGTTTTAAAGCAGATCAAAGGTTAGACGTATTTTCAAACAACCATTCTTGACGAATGGCTTTTATTTTGATAATTTAAATGCATGCGCATGCATTTATAAGATATAAATTTTATTAGGGAGCGTGCTTCGATGGAACATTTATTCAGTCCATACAAATTGAAATCTTTAGAATTGAAAAACCGGGTGGTTATGCCTCCCATGTGCCAGTACTCCGTAACGAACAAAGACGGTATCGCTACCGATTGGCATTATTTGCATTATACAAGCCGAGCGATCGGCGGAACGGGACTCATTATAGTAGAAATGACGGACGTTGAGGCTGATGGCCGCATTACCGATTATGATCTTGGATTATGGTCGGACGATCAAATTCCGCCCCTGGCTCGCCTCGTGGATTCGATACACCAGCATGGTGCAAAGGCAGCTATCCAGATTGCGCATGCCGGCCGGAAAGCGGAGGACGCTGAAACGCCAGTGGCTCCGTCGGCTATTCCTTTTGACGAGAATTCCAAAACGCCAAGGGCTCTTACAACGGAAGAAGTCAAGCATATGGTGGAGAAATTCCGCTTGGCTGTACGACGTGCGGTGAAGGCCGGTTTTGATGCGATTGAATTGCATGGTGCCCACGGATATCTGATCCATCAGTTCCATTCCCCATTGACCAACCATAGAACGGACGAGTATGGTCAGGATTTAACCAAGTTCGGTAAAGAAGTGATTCAAGCTGCAAAAAGCGAACTGCCTGCGGACATGCCATTAATCTTGCGGATCTCTGCACGAGAATATGTAGCCGGCGGTTATGGTATCGAAGAGAGCATCGCGTTCTCCAAGGAATATCAAGCTGCGGGCGTTGACATGTTCCATATCAGCGCAGGCGGTGAAGGACCAATTGCGGCGGAAGGAAGACCGGGCACTCATGTAGCCTATCAAGTTCCGCTTGCCAGACAAATTAAAGAAGCGCTGCAAATACCGGTCATTGCCGTTGGCCGCTTGGATGAGCCTGCTCTGGCGAATGCGGTGATCGGCAACGAAGACGCGGATCTCGTCGCTGTGGGAAGAGGGATGCTGCGCAACCCGTACTGGGCATTGGAGGCCGCGACAGTTCTTCAAAAAGAGGTTGAGATTCCCACCCAATACCAGAACGGTTTTCCCAGAAAATCAAGATAAGGCAGATTATCATGTAATATGCTAAACGAAACGATGGCTTGCACATTGGGATTCGATTGCAGCAGGAAACATCACTGTAAACATGTAATTTAGAGGAGCGTATAGAAGGGTTATCTTATGGTCAGTTCGGACCGTAGGATAACCTTTTTTGCTTACATGGGGAGGCCCACGACAATGGCATGCTGTTAAGTTGGTAGTCTTTGTACATGCAGTACTCGAAAATATTGTTAAAAAAACATTATTGGTTTATTTACATTAGTGTGTGGCATACAGTATAATAATTTTCAGGAGTTGATGATATGTCAGAGGATCAAGACATTCTGCACAGTTTGGTGCAGGAGCTTCGCCGAGGAACCATCATTCTTGGTGTTCTCAGCCAATTGTCGGAACCTCAGTATGGATATTCATTGGTGACCATACTGCAGGAGAAGGGGATCAGCGTGGAAGCGGGTACCCTGTATCCCTTGCTGCGGCGGTTGGAGAAACAAGGCTTGCTGGATAGCGAGTGGGATACGAATGAGGCTCGTCCGAGAAAATATTACATCATAAGTCAGACAGGTAAGGATATATATCGGCAGCTATATCATGAATGGAAGGTTATGATGACAAGTCTGGAGGGACTTGTTGATGACAAGGGGGACTCAGGTAATGGATCTGATTAACAGGTATATTTATGCAGTGACGCAGAAACTGCCCGAATCGCAAAGGGCCGATATTGAAAAGGAACTTCATGGACTCATCGAAGATATGCTGGAAGACAGGGGCGCTGGTGGTGAGATCGCAAGCACTGAAGCTGTAGAACAGGTGCTGCTGGAGCTCGGGCCACCCGGGGAAATGGCAGCAAGATATAGAGGGAGAGAGCGTTATCTTATTGGTCCCGGTTTGATTGACAGTTATTGGTCTGTCTTGCGGATTGTAGTGTACTCGGTCGCCGTCGCTCTTGGCATCGCGTATATGGTGGATTTCTTTACACGCTCGGATCCCACCGCCGAGCAGCTTCTGGAGTACTTCGTCTCATTGCTGAGTGTAGCAACCCAAGCGTTCGTTTGGGTCACCGTGATTTTTGCCTATATCGAATACCGTGGTACTCGCCAAGTCCCCAAAGATGCATGGAAACCGGCCGATTTACCCGTAATACCGGATCCTACCTCGCAGATTAAACCGATTGAGCCTGTGCTCGGCATCATATTTTCCATACTGTTCTTCGTATTATTCACGTTTTCTATTGATCTGATCGGTGTTTATCGATTAAATGAAACCTTGGTTGCTATTCCTGTATTTGAACAAGCTGCATTTGCCAAATATCTCCCGTTGATATGGTTTCTGACAGCCTTCAGCATACTCAAAGATAGCATCAAGTTAATTACAAGAAAGTGGACGCCGCAGCTTGCCGTCATGCATGTGATATTTAACGTCTCTTCTGTTATCGTTGCGGTGATCCTGTTCTCCGATATAACGATCTGGAATCCGACATTCATGGATCAGCTCGTTCAAGCGGGTCTCATAACACCGGGAGATGAAGCATATGACATTGTTAAATCAATTTGGGATCGATCCAGGGATAGCCTTATTTACGTCATTGTGATTATTACCCTTATAGATACTGTATCCGTTCTAATGAAATGGTTTCGGCGTAAGGAAGGCAATGCCACTTTAACTAAGTAAGACTATGCAACAAGGAGTTATCCAATATGATGGATAGCTCCTTTTTCTGTTCAGTTAGACCATGAACGACACGCGACCCATCGGATAAGCATAGGATATGGAACGACGCAAATAATTTTTTTGACAAAAATGTGAATGATATGTGTCAAAATTATGTACAATGGTGTTATAATAGGGTAAGAGTTAAATGAAAACCCTTACAGAATGAACGGAGCTGATTATGATGAAATACGCAATCCATTACTCTACGAGAATGAAAGACGTTATTTTGTTTTCCTTTGTTATTAGCATTATTCTGTTTCAAGTAGCTACCTTGACCGAATATTCTTATCCTGTCCTATTCTATATGCAGATGGCGGTGAACGTCGTTGTTGTTGCGGCACTAGCGATTGAAGGGTATGCCCGATTGGTGAAACGGGAAGTGAATATTGAGGAGAATTCAGATACGATTACCATCAATGGCGTAGAAATTCATGCCGACCAGATTCGTGAGATTAAGGTTTCCGGATGCCATAAAACCGCATTCCAAATCAACCTCAAGGACAAGAACATGAATCCGATGTATTGCTGCTTTAAATTTGAAGAGAAGAATTGTGAAGGGATTCGGAGTCTTACGCGTTGGGCCGAGCGGAACCAGGTTTCCGTGCGTAAGGTTGGACCGCAAACCCGTTCCGGTTTGGTTCTCTCATCTAACAATTAATATGCCAATTTATATCATGAATAGAAGCGCCTGAACCATCGATGAATGGGTTCAGGCGCTTTTTTGTTTTGGTTAGAGATGTATGCAATGATCGTTTGTTTTGTTATCCCGGCGTATTCGTCATGGACCCTATGCACCTAAGGGAGCTGAAAGTTTAACCAATGTTAAGTTTTTGTTTCGATGCAGGTTAATTTCGTAAGATATACTATGGATAATATTGGGTTGACATACATGAGGAGGTTTGAATATGGTAGATGTTTCGAGATTCTTGTTAAATGGGGAATACCGCAAGCTGTACGAGCTGTTTGGAGAGGATTTACGTTTACTCGTAACGGTCGAACAATTTGAAGCGATGGCAGAGGAATACACAACAGGCGTAAACGCGTTCCATATCACGATGGACGACACGCTCAACAGGATCCGAATGATAAACTGGCTGGATGATAGCGGGCAAAAAGGCATTCAAGCGATGATCGATGAAAAGGGGACGATTGGAGGGCTTATGTTATCGCCTATTGAGAGATTTCCTGAATCGGATGCCAAGCAAACAGACTCAGTTTTCCGACTTCCTTTTAACGGAAAATGGTATGTGTTCTGGGGCGGCGAGAATGTTGTGGATAATTACCATTACGTAGAGGAAAGCCAGCGGTACGCCATAGACGTCATAAAGACTGAGAACGCGATGTCTTATAAAGGAGATCCCGACAAGAATGAGAGTTACTTTGCGTTTGGGGAAGAGATTCTTGCTGGTGCCCGTGGGAAGGTGCTGGGTACCGAGAATAACATCATGGACAATGAGCCAGTGGGTATAACAAACGAAACTGAACCCGTCGGTAACTATGTCATCATCGATCATGGAACTTCAGAATATAGTCTATATGCACATTTAAAGAAGGGGTCGGTATGCGTGAAGGAAGGCGCTGAGGTCGAAGCAGGCGATCTGATAGGTCGATGCGGCAATTCCGGCAATTCAACCGAAGCTCATTTGCATTTTCAAGTGTCGGATCATCCGGATCTGTTTAGGGTCAATACGAAGTCTCTTAACATCAACTGGTTTGGCGATATCAAGGTAAAACGAGGCCAAATGGTATATGGCGGGGGTTGAACATTAGATCAAACAAAAAGCATGGGCCTGAAATCTCAGCCCATGCTTTTTGTTCTATTCATTAATAAGCAGGCGCTCATGTTCATGTTAAGTTTGCTACTTAGCTGCTGCAGCCGCCGCCACAGCCACTCCCGCAAGAGGACCCGCTGCTGCAGGATGAACCGCTGCTGCAAGAGGATCCTGATCCATCGCCTGATGACCCATCGCCCGAATCCGATCCGCCAGACCCGCATGCCGATGCGTACGTGCAGGAGGAGCTGCTGCTGTTTTTGTGAAGCTCACGTTCATCAGGGATCATGTGGTCACCAAATTGTTCCGGTGCGTTCCAGGCAAAATAGACGGCCGCAGCCAGGAGCACATCGCTATTCCGGAAATTGACCAGCTTCTCATGACGCGCCGGCTCCTCTTGGGCGGTTCGAACCCGATCTTGCAGATCCAGAATGATTGCATCGATGGCCGTACGCGCTGCAGGGATCTTCTCGTAGGTCCAGGCATTAAAGCGCTTCTGGCCATGATTCACGGTGAAATGGCGAGAAGTGTAGATCTCCAGCTCTTCGCGCGGCAGCGGGACGCGAAAGAAAGCTCCCCATAGCTTGGCGCTGTATTCATGCCAAGAGAATAATTGTACATATACCGTATCAAACCACGCGCGTTCATTCGGAATAGGCATATGCTCGCTTCCGGTATTTGGAGCGTGGTGAAGCATTTTGCCAAGAAAGCGTTCCGAGAATTGTTGGTACTCGTATGTATACATCAACATTTCATGCCATACTTCATCCACGTCTTTGCTGAACATGGGGACACGATCCAGCACGGCGCACATAATGAAGAACCGTTTAAGCTCCTGCCATCTCCATTCATACTCCTGTTCGGACAGATTCGGATGCTCACTCATTACTCGTTGCTTCAGCATGCTCTGATAGGTGTAGGGCAGTGCAGCCTCCAATTTGCCGACAAGCTCACTCGCCGGGCTTCCTGCCTTGACGATCGGCGGCAGTTCAGGTATTTTCCCGCGTCGAAGCTTATTGCCATTAGGGAGTGACTGGCTGCTGTGTTTGCGCAACGAGCGTTTCACGAAAAAAGAAATAATCCATACATCCACCGCAACGAATAGAATAATCAGTATCCAGGTTGTTGAATTCATACCGTGTTCCTCCTGTCTTTTTTGTGTTTGGAGGTGGGCTTATTCATTCTCTCCTGAGTAAATTATTGCAAATGTAACGAGGGTTGGCAATTGAAATTGAAAATCGATTATAACTTGAATATAAGGGCTTCTTTATGATACATTCCGTGTGTGTCTAACGTTTTTTGATCATGCAGCCGTGATCTTGATGGGTGGCAATTACGTTTACTTTAGGAGCATACATATGTTAACAGGTTGGAAACTATCCGTAATAGGTATTATTATTGTAGGCATTACCGGCATCGTTGCGTCTATTACCGGTCTGATCGAGCCTGGCCGGGCGATTGCGCTCTTCGTTGTATTCGTACTATTTATCGGGGCATTGGAGCTGCTGGAACGAATCAGGAGCCGAAGAAAGAAGAAGGGGGAAGCGCAATCTTCCAAATAAAAATGTAAAGACAGCAAGGAGGGAGCTTGTGAATTGGGTAGCCGTACAGCCGTACTACAAAATCAACCGAGTCGTGGATGGTATCGAACAACGAACGGAAGAGCAGGGGCGGGAGATGTTCCTGTACGAGGATCGCATCGTAACGAAATACCGGGAGTTCCCAATCAAGCAGGTCTTTGACCTGTCGTATCGGCCGATGGGAGACGGCGGTGGTTTCTTATACTTGCACACCCAGCAAGGAGTGTATTCGTACACGGTGAGGGATGATCCGGGTTCTTTCATATCGGCATTTAAAAATCTCTAATGGCAGATTCATAATAAAACTGGTCTCAGGTCCAGTTCAAATCCTCGCCTGCAGCACGTTTGCGAAAACTACGTTGTCATATAAGCTGATACTATTCTAGGGACGGATTAGGGGGGCAGGGGTGGATACGCTATTCAATTTTATAGAACAGATCGGGCACTACGCATTATTCGTCGTATTGTGCCTTGGATTGGTCGGTCTTCCTGTGCCTAATGAAGTCGTGGCAATGACGGGCGGAGCGTTAGCGGCATCCGAGATTTTAACGCCGTTTCCGTCTTTTATCATGACGTTTCTTGGTGTGTGCTCGGGATCGACGGTAGGTTACATGCTTAGTCGCTTTACCGCGAGCAAGCTGTTAAACCGCGCCCAGGAAAAGTCGAAAATCCGCCAGTTTCTTGATGTATCCGAACGGTTGACCCGCCAATACGGCAATTACGCCATATGCATTAGCGCTTTTTTGCCCATCTTGCGCAATGTGACGCCCTATGCGGTAGGAATGAAAGGGATGCCGTATCGCAGATTTGCGATGTATTCGTATTCCGCGTCCTTTGTATGGACCATCGGTTATTTCTCTTTAGGCATGTTTGTCGGAGATCAGGTCGTCGATCATATTGGAGCCCTAATTAACCGGTACGGTTATTATGCAGCAGGAATCGTCGTGGTGCTGGCCATCATTCTGATCATTTCGTGGGTGATTCGAAGAAATAAACGAAGTAAGGAGAATAATGAAATTCAGTTTCACGGATAAATGCCGCATGTCTGTGAATTAGGGCTCATCCGGCAGGGGCTCGGGTGATGTTCGAATGATTTTTACGTATTCTCGGGGTAAGAACCATGGGGTTTCTTGAGTTTGATAAACCCTGGTTGACGTGTTTTCCTGCTGATAACTGGGATGTGTACGAGTATTTGTTGCGATGGCGGCTGCTAAAATAGCGAGAAAGATGAAAGCGCAAACAACCGCTTTTTTGATCAACATGGGAACCACTCCTTTATATACAGTGATTTCCTGATTGTCCCTTTTTCATTCCAACATACCCTTTGACAAAGTTTTGATCTCAAGATATACTGTTTTTCAGTGTGATTCGAAAAAATACCATATGGTTTTACCTGGAGGAGCCTGCCAACAGCGGGCTCTTTTTGTGTTTTTTTGGACTTATGCCTAAATAATGGGGAAATACTATTAATGAAGGAAAAATCGGACTATAGGAGGAGTAGACTTTGTCTTTGCTGCACATCGCCGTTATGGCACCTTTTATCGTAGCGCTTGTGGTTATGTTGACTTACAAGCTCATCGGCCGTGTTCACACCGGATGGGTGATTTTGCCGGTACCGGTTGTCCTGTTCGCCTATTTCTTGGGACTTATCCCAACCATTCAGGGAGGTGAACAGCTTCAAGCTGTCCTGGAATGGATTCCAAGCGTGGGAATAAACTTTACCGTTTATTTGGATGGATTAAGTTTAATTTTTGCACTATTAATATCTGGTATTGGTTCACTCGTTGTACTGTACTCCATCTTCTACATGGACAAGAACAAGGAAGCCGTTCATAGATTTTACATCTATCTGCTTCTGTTTATGGGCGCCATGCTTGGTGTTGTGCTCTCCGATAACCTGATGGTGCTGTATGGCTTCTGGGAACTGACAAGTATCTCGTCATTTCTGCTGATTGCATTCTGGCATCATCGCGACCGCTCCAGATACGGAGCTTTAAAATCCATGCTGATTACCGTGTTCGGCGGACTTGCCATGTTTGCAGGGTTTATTCTTCTTTTTATCATGACAGGCACCTTTAGCGTGCGGGAGATTGTAGCGAATGTGGGTAGCATTACGGGAGACGCGCTGTTTATTCCGGCCATGATTCTGATCCTGCTGGGAGCATTCACCAAATCCGCGCAGTTCCCGTTCCATATCTGGCTGCCGGATGCGATGGAAGCACCGACTCCAGTTAGTGCTTATCTGCACTCCGCTACGATGGTCAAGGCCGGAATCTATCTGGTGGCCCGTTTTAGCCCGGTGTTTGCCGGGCAAGCTTCCTGGTTCTGGATCATAGCGATTACGGGCTTGACCACGCTGATATACGCTTCGATCCGTGCGATCAAGCAGACGGACCTAAAAGCACTGCTGGCATTCTCCACCATCAGCCAATTGGGGCTGATCATGAGCTTGCTCGGTCTGGGCTCTGCCGCAGCTTATTATGGAGGCGGCGTGGACACGCTGCTCTATACGAAAGCAACGACAGCCGCCATCTTTCATTTGATGAACCATGCGATATTTAAGGGCGCTTTGTTTATGGTTGTCGGTATCGTCGATCATGAGACGGGCACCCGCGATCTGCGGAAACTCGGAGGTCTGATGTCGCTCATGCCAATCACGTTCACCGTGGCCGTCATTGGTGCATTTTCCATGGCCGGTATGCCTCCGTTTAACGGGTTCCTGAGTAAAGAAATGTTCTTTACGGCGGTCCTTCAAGCGCCTCACATGAATTTCTGGAATGCCGAGACCTGGGGCGTGCTGATACCGGTCGTTGCCTGGATCGCCAGCGTGTTTACGTTCCTGTACAGCATGATCCTGGTCTTCAAAACCTTCACCGGACGCTTCCAGCCTGAAAAACTGGAGAAGAAGCCGCATGAAGCACCGCTCGGGATGCTGATTCCCCCGGTTATTCTGGCATCGCTGGCCATCGTGTTCGGTCTGTTTCCGAACCTGCTGTCTCATGCACTCATTGAACCGGCGATGGCCGCCATTCATCCGGGGCTGCTCGTGGCAGAGGATCGTTTCCACGTGCATATCGAGATGTGGCATGGGTGGACAACGGAAATTTTCATGACCATCGGAATCATTGTTCTCGGTACCGTTCTGTATAAGCTTCACGGCAGAGCGCGTATCTTGAATACAACGCTTTTCAAGCGATTCACATTGAACAATCTGTATGACGGGGGATTGCGAGTCCTCGAAAGAGGCGGCAAATCGCTGACCTCCACTTATATGACAGGTTCACTCCGTCACTATGTGATCTATATCTTTGTATTTTTCATAGCCGTTCTTGGCGGGGGGCTTCTGTTGGTCGATCATATTGGATTTGATATGACGAACTACGCACCGATGTCCTTCTATGAGGCCGTTGCCATCCTTGGTCTGGTTATCCCGGTCATTGTGCTCCCGTTCGTACGGACACGACTGATGGCAATAATATTGACGGGTGCTGCCGGCTATATGGTGACCTTGTTCTTCGTTCTGTTCCGGGCTCCGGATTTGGCGCTGACCCAGATGGTTGTCGAGACGGTTTCCGTCATGCTGTTCCTGCTCTGTTTCTATCATCTTCCGAAGCTGAAGCGGGAGAAGGTACCGATGAGCCTGAAGTGGAGAAATTTGCTCATTTCGGTAGGCGTCGGTGCTGTCGTGACCTTGATCGCATTGGCTGCGAGCAGTGGCAGAACCTTTGACTCCATTGCGGATTACTTCATTAAAGAGAGCTACCATTTGGCCGGCGGTAAAAATATCGTCAACGTCATTCTGGTGGACTTCCGTGGATTTGATACCCTGCTTGAAATTACGGTTCTCGGCATAGCATCCCTAGGGATTTATGCCTTGATTAAAATCGATTTGGGTGAAGGCATTTTGGGTGAACGGGATCGTTATGAAGGGGCATACCTGCCTAACAGCAATGATGTCATCCTGCGCACCATGTCCAAGGTGGTTATCTTTATCGTCGTAACCTTCTCATGGTTCCTGTTCAACTCGGGACACCATGAACCGGGCGGAGGATTTATCGGGGGGCTGATGACTTCAGCCGCACTGGTTCTGTTATCGATGGCTTTCGGCATGGATATGACCCGGAAGATCGTGCCGTTCGAATTCCGAAAGGTTACGGCCACTGGACTTGCCATTGCACTCCTTACAGGGATCGGCTCCTTTGCTTTTGACGCACCGTTCTTAAGTCATTCATTCGGTTATTTCAACCTGCCGTTGCTCGGGGAAACCGAGCTGGCTACTGCGGTTCTCTTCGACCTCGGCGTCTATTTAGCCGTCGTTGGCGTGACGATGACCATCATCAATTCGATTGGGAGGGATAACTGACCATGGAACTTTATATGTCGCTTGCCATCGGGATTATTTTTGCGGTTGGGATATACCAGATCTTATCCAAAAGCTTGCTGCGGATTATTCTCGGTACTTCACTGTTGACCCATGGCGTTCATCTGCTGCTGCTCACCATGTCGCGGCTGAAGACCGGTGCTGCTCCGCTGCTTGGCGAGAAGGCTTCATCCTACGTTGACCCTGTTCCGCAAGCGTTGATTCTGACATCCATTGTCATTAGCTTTGGCGTCACATCGTTCTTCTTCGTACTGGCGTATAAAGCTTATCAACGATTGGGTACGGACAACATGGAGGAGCTAAGGGGGATGGATGATGAATAATGTAATTGTTCTTCCTCTCCTTATTCCGCTGGTTACAGCTGTTATTCTTATTTTCTGCTCCAAATATGTTCGTGTTCAGCGTTGGATCAGTGCGGTTAGTATCGCAGTAAACCTGCTTGTGGCGTTGTTCATTGTAAGCCAGGTAAACAATGAGGGCATCCAGACGCTTCACATGGGTGGATGGCAGCCGCCGTATGGAATCGTATTTGTAGCCGACATGCTTGCGGCACTGCTGGTGCTTACGACGTTGATTGTCGCGGCTGCCTGTCTGTTCTATTCTTTCCGGAGCATCGGGGAAGAGAGAGAGAAGCATTACTTCTATGCTTTTTTTCAATTTTTGTTGGCTGGCGTGATCGGATCGTTCCTAACAGGGGATTTGTTTAACCTGTTTGTCTGTTTTGAGGTTATGCTGATCGCTTCCTACGCCTTGATCGTGCTGGGCGGCACCAAGCGCCAGCTGAGGGAAACCTTAAAGTACATGCTGATTAATATTATTTCATCCACCTTGTTTGTTGCAGCTGTCGCTTATTTATATGGCACAGTCGGAACGCTGAATATGGCGCATTTGTCTCTGCGCGTGGCCGAAGTTCAGCAGGATGGAATCTTGTCGGTCATCGGCCTTCTGTTCCTGATTGTATTTGCCTTGAAGGCGGGTTTGTTCCTGTTCTTCTGGCTGCCCGGTTCCTACAGCGCACCTCCGGCGGCAGTTACGGCTTTGTTCGGCGCGCTGCTCACGAAGGTTGGGTTATATGCGATTATCCGTACCTTTACGTTGATCTTCTATCACGATACCGGCGGCATCCATGCCGTCATCGGCTGGATGGCTGCGGCAACGATGATTCTGGGCAGTTTGGGCGCGGTTGCGTATAAGGATCTTGGACGAATCCTGAACTATAACATTATTATTAGCGTTGGCTTTATCGCCTTCGGCATAGCGACGGCATCTTCTGACTCCTTGAACGGAGCCGTATTCTACTTGATGCATGACATGATAGCAAAGGCGCTGCTCTTTATTCTGGGCGGTATCATCATCGCCAGTGCAGGCGCGAACAAGCTGAGCGATATGGGCGGGCTGATGAAGCGCCATCCTTTGGTGGGGTGGATGTTCTTTATCGTTGCACTGGCTCTGGTCGGCATCCCGCCCCTTAGCGGCTTTCTCGGCAAAGTCCTCATCGTTCGCGGCGGATTGAGCGGAGGCCATTATGTGCTTACGGGACTGGCATTGGCATCAAGTTTGGCGGTATTGTATTCCTTGATCAAAGTGTTTATGGGGGCATTCTGGGGCGAATCACCTCGACTCCAAGAATCAAAACCGGTCAGAATTCACAAGACAGCTTATGCAGCAGCTATTGGGCTAACGGTTATGGTGATTGTCCTTGGGGTGGGTTCGGAGTGGATATACTCCTACACCTCTCAAGCAGGCGCCGTATTATCCGATCCATCACTATATATTAATGCTGTATTAAAGGAGTAGTGGATATGGGCCATCAAATTCTGTTAAATATCATCATTGCCGTTGTCTGGATGTTCCTGAACAATAATTGGTCCCCCCAGCAATTGATCATCGGCTATCTGATCGGAATCTTGCTGATTTATCTGTTGCGACGCTTCTGGCCGAACGATTTCTATTTGCGCAAGCTGTGGTCCATCATGCTGCTGCTGCTCTTGTTCCTGAGGGAGCTGTTAAAATCGAGCATCACGGTAATTGGACAGATCCTAAGACCGAAGCTGAATGTTCGTCCAGGCATCTTCGCCTACTCAACCGAGCTGAAATCCGACTGGGAGATTACGGTGTTATCGTGCCTGATCTGCTTGACGCCAGGAACGCTTACCCTGGAAGTGTCTCGCGATGGTCAGACGCTATATATTCATGCGATGGATATTGAAGATGTCGAAGAGCTGTCGAATCAGATCCGCGATACTTTCGAACGCGCGATCAAGGAGGTGACCCGCACATGATTCATAGCATCCTGATTGCCTCTCTGGTGATTTTGTCGCTGGCTATACTGGGCTGCTTGTACCGATTAATCAAGGGACCTTCCATGAACGACCGGATCATGTCGCTGGATACGATTGGAATTATACTGTTGTCCATGATCGCTGTTCTGTGCATGCTATTCCGGACAACTGTCTATTTCGATATCATTCTGCTGATCGGGATACTGACGTTTATCGGAACAACTGCGCTTGCCAGATATATCGAGAGGGGTGATGTCATTGAACGCACAAACGATGAGTCAGATCGGTGAGTTTCTGATCGCTCTAATGGTGCTACTTGGAGCTTTACTTGGTGCCTTGAGTGCATTTGGCCTTATTCGTCTGCCGGATGTTTATATGAGGTCTCATGCAGCAACGAAAAGTGCTACGCTTGGCGTCCTCTTGATTCTTGCAGGTGCATTTCTGTATTTCACCTTCTACCTGGAGCATGTCAGTGCAAAACTGCTGCTGGGAATTGTATTCGTATTTATTACGGGGCCGGTAGCGGGTCACTTGAATGGGAGGGCGGCGTATCGGTCAGGCGTGTCCATGTGGGAGAACAGCGTCCACGATGACCTCAAGCCTGAACTCAAGCGCGAACGTGAACGGATGCGCACTTCCCAGGAAAGGGAACGCTCCGAGAAGGGATGACCGAACAGGGAGTCTCACACTGACATATTGACGAATGACAAGATGGGCTTTCCATGAACTTGGGAGGCCCATTTTTTTGTTAAAACTTGGTCAGTGGGCATCACCATATGGTAGAATTGACCAAAACATATTCGAAATGCTTGGCAATGAACGTTAGCTGTAACACTTCCAGCAGAATATGAACAAGGAGCACATTTACAGATGATTTTAGAGCAAGCTGATATGAAACTTAGAGAGTTATCTTCCTTTCTTGCAAGATTAAATGGGATTCGTCATCATCATGTCGGATATTGCGGTGAACAGGAAGGCGAGATTTACAGCACGCTTCAGACGGAATTCACGGAGAATGGCGAACTGAGCAGTCAAAAATTCACCGTCATATATGATCAAGATCAGATTGTGGGGGCATTGGGGTTCGATGTAGATGAAGAAGAACGGTCCGCTGAATTATGGGGACCTTTTATCGACGCGGAAGGTGAGCAATGGAATCGATTGGCGGAGCAGCTATGGGATGCAGGGACTTCGAAGCTGGAAGGCTGCGTAAATCGTTATTACGGTTTTTATAACGTGGATCATCAATCCGCTGTACGCTTTATGGAAGACAAAGGGGGGAGAAAGTCAGGAGAGCATCATGTTCTACGACTCCGAAAATCTGCTCTATTAACGGATGGCCTTTCGGGACTCCAGGATTTCACACCCGAGTATACGGATGAATTTGCGAAGCTGCATGGTACGAATTTCCCTAATACCTACCTCAGCGCTCAGGATATTATGCAGCAGCTGGATGATGATCACCGACTCTTTATGTTTACGGAACAAGGAGAGCTCGCTGGCTATGTTTATGTGGAAGGTGAACCCGAATTCAAGGAAGGCAGCATTGAATACATCGCAGTATCCGAAAATTTCCGGGGGAAGGGTTATGGCCGGGCACTTCTTGACCAAGCACTTCATTATCTGTTCCATATCGTACAGCTGGAGGACATCTCGTTATGCGTAGACCAGAGAAATGAAGGCGCGATCCAGCTGTATCAACGTGCGGGGTTCGACGCGATACATAAACTGGCGGCTTACGTATTGGAGTAAGATGGGTTTGTCCCACATCTAAGCACGTCTACTACAACAAAACCCGCCAGTTCCGGTTGCAACGGATGGGCGGGTCTTGTTATGAGTTTAACGCTTTGTCTTTTTGTTGCTTATCACGATACTTCCCGGCTGATCTTCATGATGGTAACGTTTTTCCATCTTTTTGCCGGTTAACCACAGCAGCCATAGGACAACGACTGCGATTAGAATACGCCAGGGCTGTGTTATAAACGCTTGCCAGTCATGTCCGATAAATGCGACCATGAAGATCATTACGGATTTACCCGCCATAACCGCTATCGTAAATGTCGTTGCTGATACCGTACTGATGCCGGATGCAATATTGATCAGCGAGGAAGGTGTGAAGGGGAAGCAGTACAGGATGAAGATCGGCGTAAAGCCTTTTTCTTCGATCCAATGGAAAAAACGCTGGGATCCCGGCATTCTTTTTTGAATAAGCAATCCCAGCTTGCCGCCCAGCTTGCGAACGATCCAAAACACGGTAATGGATCCAAGGCAAACACCGATCCAGGACAGTAAGAATCCCCACCATAAACCGTAGGCTGCGGAGTTCCCCATTACAAGGACGATAAGGGGCAGTATGGGCAGAAACGCCTCTATAAATGGAAGCAAAATACCCGGAATGGGACCTAGCTGAGAATACTGCTCAAGCCATCCCTGTACTTGATCCATGTCAATTTCCTTTATATGGGTCCATAAATTCTGAAGCCATTCCAACATGATGAGTAAGTCCTCTCCCTGCCTAGGGTAAAATTATGTATTTTCTGGTCGATCTCGGATGGAATATATTATAGCATAACGGAAACCAATATTATAAATTGCAGGTATTGGACCGGATGGATGAACACAAATAAAGCTCAAACTCCCCGTAAGCAGCGGTGAGTTTGAGCTTTAACCGTTAACGGTTGCTACCCAGAATGGGTGGGCAGCGCAGCTTTCTTGGTTTCCGGATATGAATTCGGAGGAAGATCCGGCTCGACCCCATTCCAATCGATTCGATTCTTGCTCCGCAGTGACCACACGACCAAGAGAATAATTCCGATGATGACCGAACCGATTGTGACCATATAATTGCCCCATATAGAAAGGTATTCAATCTCGATGAATGCATAATTCGAAGGCACCACGACATACCGGATCATCTCCAGCCAGGCCAGGTGAAAGCCAATATTCATCCATAGATTGTTGGATACGATGCGGCACAGCTGCAAAACCGTACCAAAAGCAATTAAATTGATGATATACTCCACCGTAATCAGATCCCATGTACCTATTCCTGTGGCTACCATGAATCCCGTTACGGCGATAGGTGCAAGTACGAATAACACGACCTGAAGGATTAGCGCAAGCCAGCGTGGAAAACGGGTGTTCAGGTTCCGAAACACATAACCGCGGAAGGTTAATTCTTCAGGAAAGGCTTCATAGAAAAAAAGCAATGGGAACGTTGATGAGGATAACGAGCATCGTAGCGACAGGGAAGTGGAATGCCACGATTCGGAGCCACCCGGCGGCACTGCCAATCAGCAAGGTTGCTGCTGTGACCAAGGCAAGGAGAGCAATGCCGAGAATGAAATAACGAAACCCGGAAGAAGGGGAGCTAAGACCAAGTCCGCTCCAGGGACGCTGGTCGACATAACGCCTAAGCAGATAAATCAGCGGTACGGATACACTTGTCGTTACGACTGCAAGGAGGATTTGCAGTCCGTGCGTGGGGATCTCGTAGGAACTCGCTGTCGTGGCTATCACAACCGCTAGTCCGACGCTGCGCGTGTTCACTATTCTTTTTGACATTAATATATATAGGATTGGTTCTACCAAGGTGTTCCATAGAGAGAACCTATTTTTACGAGGGTAGGCATTGTAGAAGCAAACCTAGGATACTGAAATGTTGTTTATAGTACGTTGTTTAAAAAAAAACCGAAAGTGTATAATGGGATTATGCCGAAAATCGTAGATCATGATAAACAAAGACAATGGGTCGCTGAGGCTGCCCTGCGGGTGATTCAGAGGGGTGGACTCGAAAAAGCGACGGTGCGCAATATCGCGGAAGAGGCGGGTTTATCCGTAGGTTCGCTGAGGCACTATTTTACCAGCCAGGCTGAGCTGTTGACTTTCTGTATGAAGCTTATTATCGAACGGATTGAAGAACGTTTTTCTTCACTATCCTTGAACGGACCCGTGTTTGAGGATGTAAAGCAAGTGTTGATGCAATTTCTGCCGATGGATGAGGATAGGACGATGGAAATGGAGGTGTGGATGTCGTTTGTTGCCAAAGCGCTAGTCTATCCCGAGTTAAGAATAATGACTGATCATATGTACGATGGTTTAACCAAGGCGTGCCATTATGTGGTGGATACGCTGGTTGCCCATAAGCTGGCTAAACCGGAGTTGGATCTTGAATATGAGAAGGAACGAATATACGCATTGGTGGATGGGTTAGCGATACACCATATCATGAGGCCGCAGCAGCTCCCCACAGAAAAGATCGAGAGGATTATCGATCAGCATCTGCGTTCTTTATGTCTGGATGACAAGGCAATGGCCTAAAAGACCCATGTCACTTTGCGTGTCAACATTGACATGTCATTCCTTTTTTTAATACAATGGTTCTTCGACAGGCACTTCGTGTGAAAAAAGATACAAAAGGAGAATGGCATGGTCAAAAAACACAAAAATCTGACAGTCGGCGAAATTCTGAAACGTTTCATCTTTATCACCATCGGTGCAATTCTGATGGCTGTGGCGCTTGAAATATTCCTGGTGCCCAACGAAATTATCGACGGTGGTATTACCGGTATTTCCATCGTATTATCATCGATTACGCCCATCAATCTGGGTGTGTTCCTATTTATTATCAACTTACCGTTTCTGTTCATCGGTTACAAGCAGATCGGTAAAACGTTCGCATTTTCCACATTATACGGGATTGTGGTATTGTCAGTGGCGACAACCTTCCTGCATCATGTAGACCCGTTTACGAACGAGAAAATTTTAGCGGTGCTGTTCGGTGGTTTGGTTCTGGGGCTGGGGGTAGGTCTTGTCATCCGTTATGGCGGAGCGCTCGACGGTACGGAGATCGTTGCTATCCTGCTGTCCAAAAAGCTGCGGATGCCGGTCGGACAAATCATCATGATTATCAACGTGTTTATTTTTATTACGGCAGGGTTTGTATTTGGTGCAGATTCGGCCATGTATTCGATCTTCTCATACTACATAGCGGCAAAAGTGATGGATATAGTGGTAGAGGGCTTGGACGAGTCCAAATCCGTTACGATTATATCCAATGAATACGAAGAAATTTCAAATGCCATCATGCAGCGTCTGGGCCGCAGCACGACCATGATCTATGCCAAGGGCGGGTATTCCAAAGAGGATACGCAGATGATTTATTGCGTCATCACCCGGCTGGAGATTGCGAAGCTGAAGACGGTCGTGCAGGAAATTGATAAGAACGCATTTATTTCGATTCAAAATGTCGCGGATGTGCTGGGTGGAAGCATGGCGAAGTCTGATATTCACTAGGGTACAAGCGACGCTCTTAGTGTAATAGGTTGATTAACGAACAGCGGTTTTTTGCAGATCGTTCTGCAGAAGGCCGCTGTTTTTTGTGGCCGCTATATGCGGCTCTCTCCCTGAGATAAAGAAGGATTGCCTTAGGCCCTGATAGATCTTCGTAGAAGAGGTCTATCATGAATCACTCAGGCAATCCATCTATCATTTCTTATTTCCGTACTTCAAAAAATTCGCATTCATCCCGCTTATGATAGCCGAGCGAGCTGACGCTGGATTGTGTAATGACGGTTTCGTCAGTGAAGCGGATGACGAGACTGCCGGAATCAATCAGATGATTATCCTTGAAGATGCGTATACGGATCTGCTGCTCCATCACTTCCTGAAAGTCTTGGTCGGTTAATAGCGGTCTGACTATCGGCATGGGTCATCCTACTCCTTACGTTTGAATGGTAGATTGCTTGTGAAAACGTCCTATGATAAAGGGGGATTGGTATGACATTTGCGACAAACAGGGAAGTAGGTATCATTCCCACCAATCAGGATCTGCTCACCGGCATACACGGGCTTACCGTCAATGACGCGAAGGTTCATGATCGCTTTGCGCTCACAGAACCAGCAGATCGTCTTCATTTCCTCGATTTTATCAGCGTAAATCAGCATCCAGCGGCTGCCTTCAAACAGCTCGTTCCGGAAATCATTCTTCAACCCGAAGCCCATGACAGGCACGTTAAGCTCATCTACAATCCGAACGAGCTGCAGGATGCTGTCCTTGGACAGGAACTGGCATTCATCAACAAGAACGCAGTATGGTTTAGGCTGATGATCCTTCACAATCCCATAGATGTCGGTCGTATCGGTTACAGGTATCGCTTCTCGGCGAAGGCCGATTCGTGAGGATACATACCCAACGGCATCCCGGTCATCAAGAGCGGACGTAAAGAGGAGCACCGGTTTGTTCTGTTCTTCGTAGTTATGGGCGACTTTCAAAATTTCGATGGATTTACCACTGTTCATGGAGCCGTATTTAAAAAATAATTGAGCCATGCTTTCGTTCCCTTCCTATAAATGCAATGTTGCTTCTTCGCGTTTAGTTGTGCAAAATTCTTACAATATAAGATATGACATGCAGATTATATTGTCGCATTATTGGGCAGCTTTTGTCCATTGCCTGTAAGGACTATATTCTGACATATATGACTTGGGCGCGGAATGAAAAAAAGGTTTGACAACCTTTACCAGCGGTTGTAATATAACGGCATACCAAATGAATACCGATATAATCGACCGGATAACTGGAGATATCGCGCATATGAAAAAGTACGATGATGGTTGGACGTACTTAGACAAGCGCTATATCTCCTTTTTTTATGAGATAAGAAAGCATAAACTTCAGGGGTTTAATCATCCTTATCTTGTAAGAAAGAATTTCCCCTATATGGGGTCTGTCTTCTGGGAAAGAGCTCGATAGACCTTTTTGTTTGCTTTTTAACCAAGTAAACAGGTAAGAATAATTGTGATATGGGATGGTGAAACGAATGTCAGCGGAAACCTTGATTATTCAACAGGTAAATAAAATTTTTCAAGCCCCGACGGGGAATGTTACCGCGCTGAAAGACATTGATTTGCGGGTTCGAAAGGGAGAGTTCATTACGTTAATCGGACCGAGTGGATGCGGCAAGAGCACCCTGCTCAAAATCGTTGCCGGTCTGGACACATCGTACGAAGGGAGTGTCTTGTTGAATGACAAGCCGATATCCGGTCCAAGCATCGAGAAAGGGTTCATCTTTCAAGAGCCGCGCTTGTTTCCGTGGCTGACCGTGGAGAAGAATATCGCAGGCAATTTGTCGCTGAAGCAGAAGGACATCCGCAAGAAGGTGGATGAGTTCATCGAGCTGGTACGGCTCAAAGGCTTCGAGAAAGCATATCCGAGGGAGCTGTCAGGGGGGATGGCTCAGCGGGTGGCAATCGCCCGGGCGCTGCTGCGGAATCCGGACGTGCTGCTGCTGGATGAGCCGTTTGGCGCGCTGGATGCATTTACACGTTCCCATATGCAAGAGGTGCTGCTCGATATATGGCAAAATAACCGCACGACCATGCTCTTTGTTACCCACGATCTGGATGAAGCCGTGTTTCTTGGCGAGCGTGTTGTCATTATGAACCCGAGACCGGGCCACATCCGTTCCATTCTGCCGATTGATCTGCCGTTTCCTCGCAAACGGACCGGATCCTCCTTTCAGGAGTTGCGGACCAAAGTGCTGCGCGAATTTGAGAAAGTGGAAGAACCGGAGTTTGATACCGGTGCAGGCATTTAAACACGCAGGATGATGCTGAACTTCTAACAGGATAGATGAACGATAGAAAACAGGGGGGAGAGTTTGATCATGAAACTGAAGAAAAAGAGTGTAGTCATTATGGTATTCCTCATCATGTCTGTCTTGGCATCCGGCTGCGCGGGCGCAAACAGCCAGCCCAAGGTCAGCGCTGTAAGGAAAGGAGCGGATGGCAAATACAAAGATTTGACCGTAAGACTCGGGGTACAGGGCAGCGGCGGTTTGTTTGGCAAGGCCCGCGAAGAGAAGTGGTTTGAGGAGGAGTTTGGCAAGTTGGGCGTCAAGGTAGAGTGGTCGGAGTTTCAGAGCGGCCCTCCGATGACCGAAGCGATGGCTTCGAAGCGCCTGGATTTCGCGGGGCTCGGCAATATGCCGATTATCGCTGCCCAGGCGGCAGATATTCAGTTTAAGGTTATTTCCCAGAGTCTGCACGGCCAGAAGAATGTAGCTATCATCGTGCCGCCGGGCAGTTCCGCGCAGACCTTGAGTGATTTGAAGGGCAAGAAGGTAGCGGTGACCAAAGGGAGCAACGCCTTTAACTTCCTGTACCGGGGTTTGGCGGATCAAGGAGTCAAGGTGTCCGATATTGAAATCATCCAGCTTCAGCCCGACGAAGCCCAGCCCGCATTCGAATCGGGCAGCGTCGATGCATGGGCAACCTGGGACCCGTATATCACCTTGAACACGTTGACAGGCAAAGGCAAAGTGCTGGCGGACGGCGAGCAGCTTGGCGTTCTGTCGCCGTCTTTCAATATCGTGCGGAAGGATTTTGCCGATCAATATCCGGATTTGGTCACGCTCTATCTTACAGTGCTGAACAAAATGCTCGCTTGGGAGAAAGAGAACGAGGCCGAGGCCCTAAAGCGGTATGCCGATGAGCGCGGCATTCCACAGGAAGTCATTCAAGGCACCTTTGACCGTTCAAGGTCGATCAACATTCCGGTGACGGATGCCATTATTGCCGAACAGCAGAAAACGGCCGATTTCCAATTTGAGCAAAAAACGATCCGCAAAAAAATCCAGGTTAAAGACGTGTTTGATAATCAGTACATTGAGGCTGCGTCTAAATAAGAACAAAACATCTGAATCGGAAAGGGGGTAACCGTATATGCTCCAAGAAGGGATCAGCAAAGGGTCCGTGGTTGTGCCCGCCGAGTCCATTCGCCGTCAAAAGCGGCTAGACCGCAGGTTCCGGCTAAAGCTTACAAACGCACTGATCGGCTGGCTTGTTCCACTCTTTATTATCATCGCTTGGCAGACCGCGGGGGTTCTGGGCTGGCTCAACCCGATTCTGCTTCCGACTCCGCTCAGCATCTGGAATGAGTTCGTTCATCTAACAAGCACAGGCGAGCTGATCAGGCATCTTGGCATATCATCCTGGCGAGCACTGCTCGGATTCCTGCTTGGCGGCAGCCTGGGTTTGGCCGCGGGCATATGGGTAGGATTTTCGTACAAAGCCGAGCGGCTTGTCGATCCTTCCTTGCAAATGCTGCGGACGCTTCCCCATCTGGCGATCGCCCCGCTATTCATCCTTTGGTTCGGTTTTGGGGAAACCTCGAAAATACTTCTTATCGCCAAAGGCTCGTTCTTTCCACTTTACGTGAACACGTTTCTCGGCATCCGATCCGTAGACAACAGGCTGTTTGACGTAGCACGTGTTTTACAGTTCAGCCGCTGGGACCAGATTCGCAAGCTGGTCGTTCCCGCCGCGCTACCCCATATTTTCCTCGGCATCCGCCTCTCGATCGGCGTTGCATGGCTTGGTCTCGTTGTGGCTGAGCTGATGGGTGCAAGCTCCGGCATCGGATATATCATCAATGACGCTCGATCCTTCTCGTGGACCACCGTTGTCTTTGTCGGAATTATGGTCTTTGCACTCGTCGGAAAGCTCTCGGATACGCTGGTTAAATGGCTCGAAGGCAGACTGCTGCGTTGGCAGAACAGCTACAAGGGGGATAACAAGTCATGAAAAGTTCAATTGCCACCCATGAACTTACGGAGAAGGATTGGCTGAAGGTCATACCAAGGCCTTTTCATGCCTGGCTTGTGCCTATCGCGATTGTGGCTTTATGGCAGGCAGCGGGTGGTTTCGGATGGATTTCAGCAACCCTGCTGCCTACGCCGCTAACGATTGCCAAGCAATTCGGGAATTTGGGGGCCAGCGGTGAGCTGTGGGAGCATTTTCGGATCAGCATCCTTCGAGCGCTCTCGGGCTTTTTACTGGGTGGTTTGACTGGTCTAGCCTTGGGGGTCGGTGTTCACATACATCGGGAAGAAAGCCCCCAGGGAAATCATCAGAATCTTTGAGAATTCCCCGATGCCAAACCAGAGAATAAACAGCGGAATCAGCGATAAGAGCGGCACAGTGCGCAGCATTTGCAATGAGGGATCCAGCGTTCGCTCCGCCATTTTGCCCAGACCCGTGAATACAATGAGCCCTACAACGTGGCAAGGAAGTTTGCTTCTCTGGATTGGATCAGCGGAGGAAGAGCGGGCTGGAATATCGTCACGTCCCAGCTGGATATCGAAGCCCACAATTATGGCGGGGCGAAGCATCCGGAGCATGGCCTGCGTTATGAAATGGCACGCGAGTTTGTTGAAGTGGTTACCCGTTTATGGGACAGCTGGGAAGACGATGCGCTTGTGCTTGACCGGGAGTCTGGTAGATTTGCGGATGGAGCGAAGGTACGGCCTGTGGATTATAGCGGGCAATGGTATTCCACGAAAGGCCCATTGAACGTACCAAGACCGCCGCAAGGCTACCCCGTGCTGATACAAGCTGGTTCTTCCAGTCCGGGACAGGACTTCGCCGCGCAATATGGTGAGGTTATCTTCACGGCACAGCAGTCCAAGCAGGCAGCGCAGGAGTTTTATGCAAGCGTCCATTCGAAGCTGTCTCATTATGGGAGAGGAAGCAAAAGCCTGAAAATCATGCCGGGCCTATCGCCTGTCATCGGTTCTACGGAGGAGGAGGCACGGCGCAAGGCGCAGGAGCTGCTGGAATTGATTCCGCCAGCGTCGGCAATCACCGTTCTATCCGGGTTCCTGAATTACGACCTGAGCGGTTATCCGCTGGACCAGCCGCTGCCAAGAAACATCCCGGACCCTGTGGCAGCTTCCAACGGCATGAAGAGTCGGGTCCAGTTATACATGGATATGGCTTACCAAGGAAATCTGTCAATCCTGGAGTTAGGCAGAAAGATACTGACCTCAAGGGGACATATGCAGTTTGTTGGGACGCCCGAACAATTAGCCGACATGATGCAGGATTGGTTTGAAGGTTATGCCTGCGATGGATTTAATATCATGCCGCCGGTTCTACCCGGTGATCTGGACGATTTCGTGAATACGGTTATACCGGTGCTGCAAGAACGAGGCTTGTTCCGTACCGAATACAGCGGAACGACGCTGCGGGAGCACCTGGGCCTAACACGTCCTGAACCCGGGCATTTTCACCGGGAAGTTCACCAAGCAGCCGCGGATGTAATCTAAGCTTAGCCATGTTGTTAAAAAAACGTTTCGAGTGACCGAGGTTTAGGGGTCATCTTGGAACGTTTTTTATGTATTATAAAAGTCAGATAATATTTCTCAATTACTTTGTCAGAAAAAACGAACTTCTCTGGTCATATAAGTAGTCAACGATACGAAAGAGGGTTTGAGCAATTGGAAACGACAGCAGACAGCAGGGTCCAGTGGGATGAGATGGAGGATCAGGAGTTGGTGAAATATGCGCAGGCAGGGGAGCGGGAAGCATTCGGGGAGCTTGTTCGGCGTCATCGGTCCAAGGTTTATGGCTATGCCAGAGCTATAACCCGGGAGTCCTACCTGGCAGAGGACGTTGTACAGGATGCACTTATCCGTGCGTTCATGCATCTGGGGAAACTGGTCGATGCCCGGCGGTTCTTGCCGTGGGTGCAGCGAATCGTCCGGAATCAGGCCTATACCCGCCTTAAGGGAAGCCCTGCGATGAAAGAGCAGACATTCACCGAGCTTGAAGGCAGGGGAAGAGCTGATGGTGCCGGGAGTTCAGATCAGTGGAACAATCTGGACAGCATTCTGGGCAGGCTCCATCATTCTGCAGCCGAAGCAGCCGCTGGATTCCACGTTCCGGAGGAACGGATCGTCCAGCAAGAGACGCTGCGCTTTTTAACGGACATCATTCAATGTCTCAAGCCACGCGAACGGCTTATTTTCGAATCCCATTTTTTCGATCAGCTGTCTCCGCAAGAAATTGCCAACTTGTTTCAGCTCTCTTCGGCCAATGTGTATCAGATTATTTCGAGATCACGGAAGAAAGTGATCCAAGAAAAAATCCGTGTCACCGTTGACTCTTATATTAAGACGAGAAGGGACTTGGGAATTATGAAAAAGAAGATTCTGCCTTATGAAGGATCGTTGAAAGAAATCAAAACTTGGACAACCGCTGCGGATGCCACGTATAAAATGCTTCAATTTACAGATCGGAAGTTATCCCTGCCGATGGTCATGGGGCTTACAGGTCATGCATTCCGGATCAACATCATTCCGGATGAAGTTCACATTGCAGGTCCAACGTCGTATTTTTTTGGTGAAGTATTATCTCGGGGCCTTCATAATATCGGCTTCCATTCCAAGTTTGTAGATGGTATGTCGGACGGCATCGGCACCAATGCCAATCTGCTGGATCCAACCGCTTTGGAGAAGAGTGCCATGAGCAAGCGCAGCATTCATCAGGAGCTGCCAAGGGCCCTTGATCTGATTCATGCTTCACTAGACCGGGGATACCCTGTGCTGGCTTGGGATATATTCTTTCCGGAATTTGGTACACTGTATGGTTACGACGATGAAACGAGAACTCTCTATGGGGAAGTATGCGGCAGAGTGGATACGCTGCCCTACGAAAATCTCGGCAGAAGCGTGATGGAAGATCTATTTGTTCTGGCTATTGAGGGCTCCGTTGATTTAACGCTTCAGCAGCAGCTTCGACTTGCGCTTGAAACCGCCATCGAGCAATATGAGGGGAAAGAAAGCGTGGTACCGACGGCAGTGAAGGGGATTGCGGCATATGATGCTTGGGTTAAATCGCTGCAGGGGCGGAAGATAGAACCGAACGGTCATGCTTACAACATCGAGGTATTAAGAGATGCCCGGTATTACGCTGCTGAGTTCTTCAAGGAACTGATTGCAGCTTGGCCGGATGCGAATAAGGAAGGATCGGAGCTCACGCAGCAGTTTAAAGAAGCCAGCGTGTTATATACAGGAATGTGTGAGAAGTTCAGTGTCCTGCATCAGATGTTCCCATTCCCGGTAGGTGGAGAGCCTAATTCGGGGGAGCAAGCAACGAAGGCGATATCACTGGTAGAGGATATTAAAGCTCTGGAGATCGAAGCTGTTGCTAAATTGAGAGAGATCTTTGCAAAGTTGTCATCATAAATGGTGGTTGGATACAAACTTACCCCATTTGGTATTTACAATGTTGAGGTTTTGTCTTAAGATAAGACCATAATTCAATATCTAACAGAGTCAACCCCACTTTTTACTGTTTTCTGGTCTCCAAAACAGTGAAAAGCGGGGTTTTTTTGTTGTGGAGGGAGAGTTGGAATTGTTACATGTATTAAAAAATTCATTCTACGTATTTTTGGGAGCTTGCTGTTTTGGTATTCTGTCAACGGTGGTAAAGCTTGCATACCAGGAAGGGTTCCTATTTCAGGAGGTTATGATCAGCCAATTCGGGACAGGTTGGCTCATTCTGCTGATGCTAATGCTGTTTTTTGGACGTCAAAAGGTTACGGGCAAGCAATTCCTAAGGCTAGCTGGAGTTGGGTTATGTACATGTCTTACAGGAGTCACGTATTACCTTGCCCTTCAGAGCATTCCGGCATCGATTGCCGTCGTTCTTCTATTTCAATTCACCTGGATCGGCGTCATTATCGAAGCCATTGTGAAACGGCAATGGCCGGATAAATCCACCATCATCTCCGTTATCATCCTGTTTGTAGGAACGATTATGGCTGGGGGGATTTTGGGTGCAGGCGAGCTTCAATTGAATTGGAAAGGGACTTTACTGGGGCTGACTGCGGCCTTGATGATGGCTTTGTTTGTCTTCTTCAGCGGCCGGGTCGAGACGCAGATGTCACCGATTACCCGGAGCTTCTATACCTCAACGGGTGGTCTGATTCTGTTGACGATCCTATTTACGCCGAAAGTGTACACGGAGATATCCCTGTTTGACAACGGGTTATGGATGTTCGGCTTAATCCTAGGCGTATTCGGCGTTGTTTTGCCCGTACTGCTATTCGCACTGGGTGCACCCAAAATCAGCACAGGACTGGCAACCATCCTTGGTGCCGGAGAGCTGCCCGTTGCTGTTATCGCTTCGGTGCTGGTGCTGAGCGAGCAGGTGACTGCTTTGCAATGGATCGGAGTTATCGTGATCCTGCTGGGCATTGCGTATCCGCAGATGGCGGCGCAGAAGCGGGGCAGGGTGCCAGCGGTACAAAGATGAGATTCAGAAGAAGATAATAACGCTGATGGGCTGCTTGCAGCTCCTTTTTTGTGTGGGGAACAGGTCCATGTATCAATTATCTAATGATCTCAATTCCAAAATCGACCAGCTGTTCTCTTCCCATGATGTTCATGAGCACTTTAGCGCGCTTTTTATGCTTATCGACTTTTTTAATAAGACTTTCCATTCCTTTTAACGGACCCGATTTAACGATGACATTGGACTCTTGGAACGTGACTTGGGAATATTCGATAACTTCACTTTCACTGATTAGTTTGAGAACGATCAGCATTTCATCTGTGGGGATCTCTTTGAAAAAATAAGACTCGTCCGGTTTTTGAGATGAAAGGCGGAATTGCTGCGCATCCGGTGGGAGGAGCCCTTTATCCTTGTTATTGAGATAGTTTAGCGAGTTGTAAATGAAGGGATTCTCTTTTAATGTATAATATATGGAAAAATTCATTTTTGTCTCAACAAACACGTAGCCGGGGAAAAGTGTTTTTATCGCATGGTATTCCTGGCGGTCTTTCTTCTCCGGTACTTTCCTTCTAGGAATCACGCTGGTTAGCAAGCTATCATCGAATCTGGCATCAAGCCATTTTTTAATTGATGACTCATATCCGGTTTTAACAAATAAAGCATACCATGACATATATTGCTCCCTCACTTCCTTTTGATGAAGAAAATAATACCAAACAATTCATGAAATTAATGTCGAAACTCGGAATTCGAACAAAAAATAATCAACTAATCTTATAAGAGTAATAGTTTACAAAAAAATATTTATATAATAATATATTGGTAATGAATGACTTAATTTAACAACAACTTAAACTGACTTAATCGACGTTTCGGCGCGTTAAGCACATTTAAGGGTCATAATGATACGCGTATTTTCGTGTGAATGCTTACGAAGCCTCCAGTTAGCTGGGGGACCTCGTAGGCATTTTTATGTTCAATTTCAAACAGCTCAAACTAGATGGCTTGTGACTGAGCAACGACAGCTGGTATAAGGCACATAAGGCGTGCTTTAAATTATGAGTTGAAACCATCAAACAGGGAATAAGCGGGGGTTAAAAGCACCAATAATTATCGATTTGGGAGGATGGTACAAGCATATGTTAGCCTATGTATTCCCCGGCCAAGGTGCCCAGAAAAAAGGAATGGGCGAGGAGCTTTTCGACGAGTTTAAAGAATTGACTGCACAAGCGGATGATATTCTAGGATATTCGATCAAACAATTATGCTTGGAAGATCCTGATTTTAATCTGAATAAGACACAATATACCCAACCGGCATTATATACCGTAAATGCTTTAAGCTATTTCAGCAAGATGCATTCGGGAAGAAGGGAAGATTTTGTTGCCGGACACAGTCTGGGGGAATATAACGCCCTGCTGGCCGCCGGAGCCTTTGATTTTGCTACAGGTCTAAGGCTTGTGCAAAAGCGAGGGCAGTTAATGAGCCGGGCTGCGGGGGGCGGCATGGCCGCCGTCATCGGGCTAACCGAGGAACAAATAGCAGAGGTGCTGCAGGAACATAAGCTTGAAACCATCGATATTGCCAATCTGAACAGTCCTCATCAGATCGTAATCTCAGGAGCGAGGGAAGACATGGATCTCGCCAAACAGGTCTTTGAATCACTTAAGGATGTCATGATGTTTATCCCCCTGCGAACGAGCGGTGCCTTTCATTCTCGTCATATGGAAGAGGCAGGCAGAGAATATGAAGCTTTTCTCCAGAACTTCACGTTCCATGAATTGCGTATTCCGGTGATCTCCAATGTGCATGCCAGGCGATATCAGTCATCCTGTATCAAACGAAATCTGGTTCAGCAAATGACTAGCTCCGTTAGATGGACGGAAAGTATTCGATACTTGATGGGGCTTGGTGTTATCCATTTTGAGGAGATCGGTCCGGGAAGGGTATTAACCGATTTAATAGGGAGAATCAAGAACGAGGCAGAACCTCTAATTGTCGATGAACCTGCATTCGTTGATGAAGCCGTAATTGAAAACCTGCATGAGGAGCTGAACGAGTGCCATCTCGAGATGTCCCATAAATCTGAAACGATAGCTGTCGAACAACTTCAATCATCCGAAATTAAACCAAGTTCGCTGGGGAGCGCAGCTTTCAGGAGGGATTACAATCTTAAATACGCCTATATGACTGGCGCTATGTACCGGGGAATTGCTTCCAAAGAAATGGTTGTAAGAATGGGAAAGGCCGGAATGATGGGTTTTTTCGGAGCTGGAGGTTTAAAATTACCCCAAATTGTGGAGGCGATTCAATACATACAGCAAGAGCTTTCTGAAGGTCAGGCTTACGGCATGAACTTGGTGCACAATCCTACTGAGCCTGAAATCGAAGAGCAAACGGTGGACGTTTTCCTTCAGAGCGGCGTGAAGGTTATGGAAGCGGCTGCTTTCATGAATATCACTGCAGCTCTGGTCAAATTCCGAGCAAAAGGATTAACCCGCGATGCCGATGGAAGGGTGATTTCGATAAATAAATTGATTGCCAAGGTATCGCGGCCGGAAGTCGCCGAAGCGTTTCTTAGTCCAGCACCCGAGCGAATCGTTGCAAAACTGCGGGGAGAAAACAAGATTACGCCGGAAGAAGCTCTTATGCTCAGGGAAGTCCCTGTTGCCGATGATATTTGTGCCGAGGCAGATTCCGGTGGTCATACGGACGGTGCAGTGGCTTATGCATTAATGCCGGCCATGATTAAATTACGGGATGAGATCATGCAAAGGTATTCATACCCTACAAGAATTCGAATAGGTGCTGCAGGGGGGATTGGCACCCCGGATGCAATATCGGCGGCATTTACATTAGGTGCGGATTTCATTGTGACAGGTTCAATTAACCAATGCACTGTCGAGGCTGGAACTAGCGACGAAGTAAAGGACTTGCTCCAGCAAATGAATGTGCAGGATACGGAATACGCGCCTGCCGGGGATATGTTTGAGATGGGGGCTCGGGTGCAGGTGCTGAAGAAAGGACTTTTCTTCCCGGCACGATCCAATAAACTGTACGATTTGTACCGCCAGTACAATTCCATTGATGAAATTGACGACAAGACAAAGGCGCAAATCCAAGAAAAATATTTCAAGCGCAGCTTTGAGAGTGTGTACGAAACGGTCCGAACGCGCTACCCTCAAGTCGTCGAGAAGGCAGAACGGAATCCAAAATATAAAATGGCTTTGATCTTCAGGTGGTATTTCAGTTACAGCACGAGATTGGCTCTGCAAGGGGATCAGGAGAATAAAGTAGATTATCAAATTCATTGCGGGCCAGCCTTAGGCGCATTCAATCAATGGGTAAAGGGAACGAAGCTCGAGGATTGGCGGAACCGGCATGTAGATGAGATTGCCGAGAAACTGATGACGGAAACGGCTGCATTGTTGAACCGGAGATTTAACAGCTTTCGCATGTCTTCGGAGGAACCTGGTATGGCAGAATTTCAGGACATTCGAAGCGCTCAAGAGGTTTATTAAAAGTGAGGTGTACCATATAAATGAACAATGAAATCGCGATTATTGGTATAGCTTGCCGGTTTCCGGGAGCACAGAATTATGAAGAATTCTGGGACAATCTGAAAGAAGGTCGTTCAAGCATTCAAGAAATCCCCAAGGAGCGCTGGGATTGGAAGGAGTATTGGGGCGATCCGCAGGCTGACAACAAGAGCAACAGCAAGTGGGGCGGCTTTATACAAGATGCAGACGCTTTTGATCCGGGCTTTTTTGGACTTTCGGCAAGGGAAGTAGAAGCGACCGATCCCCAGCAGCGGATCATGCTGGAATTATCATGGTCCTGTTTGGAAGACGCCGGGATCCTTCCTTCCGAGATATCAGGGGACAAAATCGGCGTTTACATGGGAGTTTTTAATTTTGATTATAAAGGACTGCAGGAGCAGACGAACCAGATTATCGAAACCTATCATTCCATAGGAACGGCATCTGCCGTCATAGCGAACCGAATCTCCCATTTCTTTAACTTTAAAGGACCGAGTTTTCCGATAGACACAGCATGTTCAAGTTCCTTTAACGCCATTCATTCGGCGGCCCAGTCCATACTTCTCGGAGAGAGCAATATGGCTCTGGCTGGAGGGATTAGCCTTATTCTTACCCCCTCGCGTCATATCTCCTTTTCCAAAGCTGGGATGCTGTCCCCGACCGGCTCATGCAAAACGTTCGACGACAGTGCAGATGGGTATGTGCGCAGTGAAGGGGCCGGAGTCGTGTTGCTAAAACCCTTAGAACAAGCCCTTGAAGATGGGAACTCCATCTATGGCGTATTAAAGGGAACTGCCGTAAACCATAATGGCAGAACCCATACACTTACATATCCCAACCCTGAAGCCCAGGCAGATGTCATAGCTGAGGCCCATAAGAAAGCGGATATCCCCGTGGAAAGCATAAGTTATATTGAAGCTCATGGAACGGGAACTCCAAAGGGAGATCCGATGGAGTTTCAAGGACTGCTCAAAGCTTTTCAATTACGATCGAATCAGGATCAAATACTTTCCAAGAATTATTGCGGCCTGGGTTCGGTGAAAACAAATATCGGGCATTTGGAATCTGCCGCCGGAATTGCCGGACTGATCAAGGTTCTGATGTCCATGAAGCATAAACAGCTGCCTGGACTGCAAAATTTCAAAACATTGAATCATCGTATTTCAATTAAAGGAAGCCCATTCTACATGGTAGACAAGCTGCAGGAGTGGAAACTTCTGGAGGGAGCGGATGGACAAAGCTTTCCGAGACGCGCAGGCATTAGTTCTTTCGGGTTCGGAGGAACGAATTCGCATATCGTCCTCGAAGAAGCACCCGCGGTGAAGAAAAAAACCGCCAAGAAGCTCCCCCACTATCTCATCTGTTTATCTGCTAAAACGGAAGAATCTTTGCGGCAGAGGGAGCTGGATCTAGCACGGTGGATCGATAGGAACGGATCTGGAATCAGCCTGACGGATGTAAGCGCAACTCTTTTGCTCCAGCGGGAGCATTTCGGAATTAGGTCCGCCTATGTGGTTAAGGATGTGCAGGAACTGCGGGAGAAATTAAAGCAGGTGCTCGAGAATAGTAAACCGGATGGATACTGTAAAGATCAAATTCCGTTAATCGGTAAGAAACAAGAACCGCTGCTTGAACATCTGGGTAAGGTGTTGGTAACAGAACTGTTGTCCCTCAAGAGGAGCGATGTACAGGAATACCGCAGCAAATTGAAGGCATTAGCAGAATTATACGTAAAAGGGCACGAGGTGGATTGGAAGGATTTATTTCCGAAGGGAAAGATACAGCATGTGCATTTGCCTACCTATCCTTTTGCGCGGGAGCGGTATTGGATCCCAGTGGAAGGCGCCTCGGATCATGCCGCTACAGCAGCAGTAGCGAGGACTGAATCCTCCTATGTTCATCCGCTGCTGCATCAGAATACATCCGATTTTTCAGAACAGCGCTACAGTTCTATCTTTACGGGAGAAGAGTTTTTCTTGAAGGACCACATTGTGAAAGGGCGCCATGTTCTACCTGGCGTCGCGTACCTTGAAATGGCACGGGAAGCGGTTGAAAAGGCATCTGGTTTATCAACTCGTGCTAATTCGCCGATTCGGCTTCGACATGTGGTTTGGGCCAAGCCGGTCATCGTTGGGAAACATCCGGTTCAAGTTCATATTACGCTTTTTCCAGGTGAAAACGGTGACGTTACCTACGAAGTTTACAGCCAAACAGAAAAGGGTCGCGGGGAATCTATTATACACAGTCAGGGCAATGCTCGGATAAACATAGATTTGGATGGCGAAACGACCAGCGTGAGTATCGATCGATTGAAAGGGCAATTAACGAGAGCAAACGATACGGTCAAGGATTTTTATGAGACTTTTCACCGCTCGGGAATCCATTATGGTCCAGCCCACCGAGGGATGGAAGAGGTATACAACGGAGGCGGCCGTGTACTGGTCAAGCTGTTGTTACCTTCTTTGATCGAGAGTACAGCAGCTCGATATATTCTGCATCCCAGCCTGTTGGATTCGGCTTTACAAGCCGCAATGATTCTGATGCTTGGTTCGGAGAAGCGAGGCACTTCCGACGGCAAAGGATCATCACGGCTTTTTCTCCCGTTTGCACTTGAACAACTCGATGTCTTACAGAGATGCGCTTCAGTCATGTGGGCACATGTTCAATACAGTGATCAAGATGCCACTGGAGGACAGTCGAAGAAAGTTGATATTGACCTTTATGATGAACAAGGAACCTTATGCGTGAGGATGAGGGAATTATCCTGGAGAGAACAAAGTGAAGAGGAGACCTTATTCCAATCACGGACCGATTCGGACACGCTCATGATGCACCCCATTTGGAAAGAACAGGTTATTTCCAGGGATATGACTTACACGAACGATCAAGACTATTGTATCGTGCTATGCGAAATGGACGATGCGATGAAGAAGCGCATGGAAACCGATGTTGAAGGGGCTCGCATTCTGTCCTTCCAATCCAACCGGAACGGGATGAAGGAGCGGTTTCAAGACTACTCGGTAAAGTTGTTATATGAACTTCAAAGCATTCTTAAAGTCGGAACGAGGACGAAAGCGTTTATTCAAGTCGTATTCTCCAGGCAAGGACACCAACAGCTAATGTCCGGTTTGGCGGGGCTTCTTAAGACGGCCAGACTGGAGAATCCCAACCTTGGGGTCCAGATGATTGAGGTTGATTCGGAAGAAACACCAGAGGAGCTTGTATCCAAGCTGAAAAACAATCTTCACACCCGGGATTTCCATATTCGGTATGAGGCAGGGAAGCGATTGGTCAAAGGCTGGAATGCGTTTGAAGCTTTGCAGGCAGAAGATAGCAATCCGTGGAAAGACACAGGGACGTACTTGATCACGGGTGGGATGGGCGGTCTCGGTTTCATCTTTGCCAATGAGATTGCCAAACGCACGAAGGGTTCGACGTTGATTCTAACCGGCCGTTCTGCGCTCAGCAACGAAATGGCGACTCAACTGGAGGCAATAAGAATACGCGGGGCACGAGTGGAATACAGGCGGGCCGATGTGACCAATAGCAAGGAAGCAGATGACTTAATCCAGCGTGTTACAACTGAGTTTGGTGGTCTCAATGGAATCATACATAGTGCCGGAGTGATTAAAGACAGTCTTATTCTTAATAAAACTGTAGAAGACCTGCAGGCCGTATTGGCACCGAAAGTGAAAGGTATCGTAAATTTGGATCAGGCGAGCAAGGGTTTGAAGCTTGATCTATTTGTTGTTTTTTCATCGGTATTCGGAGTCGTGGGCAACCCGGGGCAGGCTGACTATTGCTCGGCCAATGCCTTTATGGATGCTTATGTCACGTACCGAAACGAGCTTGTGCGTTCGAAGGAGCGAAGCGGTCACACCTTGTCCATGAATTGGCCTTTATGGAAAGACGGCGGGATGCACGTCGATGAGAAGACCGAACAGATGATGATGCAGCAGTTAGGCATGGCGGCTATCGATACAGGCTCGGCAGTTCTTGCTTTCTATCAAGCATGGGCTTCCCGTAAAGACCAGGTTCTGGTCATGGCAGGTGATTTGGAGCATTTTTATACACAACTCACAGAAAAACAGACTGTGGAACCTAAGCAAATCGAGCCGATTCAAGCGGTAGGACATGAAGATAATGAATCCCTCTCGGATATGAGCGAGGACGATTTTACGGAAAGAGCAATTCGTTTCGTGAAAAAGCAGATTTCAACCGTCTTGAAGCTGCCCGTACAGCGAATTGAAACGGATGCCCCCATGGAGCATTACGGCATTGATTCCATCATGACCACCCAATTGACGAACGAATTGGAGAAGACGTTTGGCTCGCTGTCCAAAACGTTGTTTTTCGAATACCAGAATATCCGGGAATTGACCGGGTATTTCATCAAATCATACCGTGATAAGTTGGTGAGCGTGCTGGGAGAGGGCCTGTCTGCAGAACCTCTAATTCAGCACGCTGCACCTTCTGATCCAACGAAATGGCCGGATGTACCTCATCCTGCAAGTCTTAGACGTTCACGGTTTGAGCAGCCAACTATTAAGCAACAGGATGAACATGCAACCAAGGCGATGGATATTGCCATTATCGGGATGTCCGGGCGTTATCCTGGTGCCGAGAATGTTCGGCAGTTCTGGGAGGTGTTGAAGAATGGCAAGGATTGCATTACGGAAATACCGAACGATCGCTGGGATTACAATCTGTATTATGACGAGGATCGCAACAAACCAGGAACAGCCAACAGTAAATGGGGAGGATTTATCACAGGGGTCGATCGATTTGATCCCTTGTTTTTTAATATATCCCCTCGGGAAGCGGAGATGATGGATCCGCAAGAACGCCTGTTTCTGCAATGTGTTTATGAAACCCTTGAAGATGCGGGATATACCCGGGAAGCCCTGGGCTTATACAGCGATTATGGCTTGGAAGGTAGCGTAGGCGTCTATGTCGGTGCCATGTATCAGGAGTATCAGCTCTACGGTGCCCAGGAGCAAGCAAAGGGGAATCCTCTTGCGCTTCCCGGACTGCCGGCATCCATTGCCAATCGCGTGTCTTACTTCTTCAACTTCCATGGCCCAAGCATGACCATAGATACGATGTGTTCTTCATCCTTGACGGCCATTCATCTGGCTTGTCAAAGCTTGCTGAGCGGAGAATGCAAGGTATCGATCGCGGGCGGGGTGAATGTTTCGATTCATCCCAATAAATATCTGTATCTGTCACAGGGGAAGTTTATCTCCGGCAGAGGAAGATGTGAGAGCTTTGGCGAGGGAGGAGAAGGATACGTGCCTGGTGAGGGAGTGGGGGCGGTTCTTCTTAAACCGCTGTCCAAAGCCATTGCGGATCGGGACCAGATTTATGGAATTATTAAGGCTACTGCTATTAATCACGGGGGGAAAACCAACGGATACACGGTACCGAATCCCAAAGCCCAATCCAGCGTAATTGGACGAGCTTTCAAGAAGGCGGGGATTGAGCCGCGCACGATCAGTTATATGGAGGCGCACGGAACGGGAACCTCGCTTGGGGATCCGATTGAAATAACAGGATTACACAACATTTTTCAGGAATACACGGGGGATAAGCAGTTTTGTGCGCTCGGTTCTGCAAAATCGAATATTGGACATTGTGAGAGTGCGGCTGGAATCGCAGGCTTGACCAAAGTTCTGCTTCAGCTTAAATACAAGCAGCTGGTGCCTTCATTGCATTCGCGGGTTTTGAACCCCAACATCGACTTTAGCCAGACTCCATTTGTTGTGCAGCAAGAGCTTGCGGAGTGGAAAAGACCTGTCCTCGAGTTGAATGGAGTAATGAAGGAGTACCCAAGAATTGCAGGAATATCGTCCTTTGGTGCGGGAGGGTCCAATGCCCACCTCGTCATTGAGGAGTATATCCCCGGAGTCGAGGAGTCTTCACCAATCATCATGGAAGGTCTCAATCCGGTCATCATTGTGCTATCAGGCAAAAGCGAAGAACAGCTGAGGTTACAGGCGCAGCGTCTGCTCGCGGATCTCAGCGACCAACCGCATGAAGAATACAGACTTATTGACATGGCTTACACTCTACAAGTAGGACGGGAAGCCATGGAGGAACGATTGGCTGTAATTGTATCCACGATGAAAGAGCTGACCGACAAACTAAAGGAATATATCGAAGGCCGCGATCATGCGGAAGGTATCTATTATGGTCAGGTAAGACGGAACAAAGAAGCGTTATCTGTATTTACAAGAGACGAAGAACTGCAGGAAGCCATTGCTAAATGGATTCAGCGTAGAAAATATGACAAGCTCGCGAGTCTCTGGGTTAAAGGACTGGATGTGGAGTGGAACCGGCTTTACGGGGATATGAAGCCACGCCGAATCAGCTTGCCCACCTATCCGTTTTCCGAAGACCGCTACTGGGTTCCCGGACCGAGTAACGTTCAGACGTTGAGCAATCCGGAGTCAAAGCGAGAACTGGTCGTCCCTAATCGGCAAATAAGTCCTGTTGAGCGAAAAGTGAGCTATTTGAATAAAAGGTGGGAACTTGCTGCCGTAGATGATTCAGTTGACCGAAACAAGTCCGCAACGCAAACCATTGCGATATTGACTACGCAGGAAACGATGGAATTAGCTATTTATGTATCCAGGTATTTCGAGAAATGCCGGATCATTGATATTCAGGATATGGTACGCGAATTTCATCAGACTGAACAGGATTGGAAGCAATATGGCGGCTGTATCGACGTTGTGGGTTGCGGCTTGAATACAACGGGGCTGACCGGATGGATTCCCTGGCTCCAGAAATGGATCGAGCATGCTGACGCAGACGGCCTGACACTTCTTGGGGTAACGAAATGCCTGGAGTCTTTCCGGAATGCTGAAGTTAACTTGTCAGGTGCTGAACGAGCCGGACTGTACAGAATGCTGCAGAGTGAATATAGCCGCCTGAACTCGCGTCATGTAGATGTGGATGCTGAGCCGGATGTTCATTTCATTGCTGAACAGATCGTTAACGAATATGCTGCCGAGAGTCGGGACACGGAAATCTGTTACCGGAGCGGTAAGCGATATCGAGCTACGCTGGAAGAATTGCAGGAGATACATCCAGGTCAAGAAACGTTCGCTTTCCCCGAGGGCCATGTGCTTTGGATTACAGGAGGAACAAGGGGGATCGGTTACCTATGCGCCAGGCATTTTGTACAGAAATATGGCGTTAAGAAGCTGGTCCTGACCGGTCGGGAGGTTTTGCCTTCACGTGAAGAATGGAGTCTCTTTAAGGGACAAAAAACGCCGGTAGCACAAAAAATTCAGGCGATTCAGGCGTTGGAAGAACTTCAAGCAGACGTGAAAATCTTGTCGGTCTCATTATCGGATGAGCAGGCTGTTCGGCAGAGCATGGAGTCGGTCAAAAGGACAATGGGGCCCATCGGAGGCGTTATTCATTGTGCGGGGCGGATTGACACCCATAATCCAGCGTTTATTAGAAAATCCGTTGAAGGAATCGAGCAGGTCTTCGAACCGAAAGTGTCAGGCCTTCGTGTACTCTGCGAGTGCTTCCGAAATGAATCTTTATCGTTCTTTCTGCTCTTCTCTTCGGTTTCGTCCACGATTCCTGCTTTAGCTTCCGGACAGAGTGATTATGGAATGGCGAATGCCTATATGGATTATTTTGCGGAGAAAGCGAAACATACAGTGCCCATTACCAGCATCCAATGGCCGAGTTGGAAGGAGGCGGGAATGGGCGAAGTGAGAAGCAGGGCTTATGAGCAGACGGGTTTGCTAAGCATAACCGATGAAGAGGGCTTACAGCTGTTGGATCAGATTCTTTCAAACAGAATACAATCAGTGGTGTTGCCGGCTGTGGTCAATCCTGAATTATGGGATCCCGGCATGCTTATGCAGATTGCCGAGAAGGGGAGCCTGCAAGGCAGGATGAGGCAAAGCGGGCAAAAGCCGGAATCCAATTCGAACAGGAGTCCCAGCTTGTTGAATCAGACGCAAGCATGGCTTACGGAGCTGCTGGCCGAAGAATTGAAAATTCCTGTTTCGAAATTGGAGCCCGATACAGCTTTCCAAGATTATGGAGTAGATTCAATCATGATTGCTCAATTGCTTCGCCGAATCAATCAGCTGGTCGGGTTAGATTTGGAGCCTACCCTGCTATTCGAATATCCAACCATAGAATCATTGGCCGGTTGGATGGTCAATGCTCATTCTACTGAGGTATCGCAAATGCTGGAGACTATGGATATGGGTGAATTTATATCTGATGTGAAGCCATCGTCATCTCAGGCGCCGATGGCTTCGTTAGAAAGCGGAGCGTCAAGAAAAGGACTTCAAGGCAAACCTGCCACGGGTATAGCGGTGGTAGGATTGTCATGCCGATTCCCTGGTGCCGGTTCACTTGAGGACTATTGGAGGATTTTGTCCGAAGGGATATCGGCCATTCGGCAGGTTCCGTATGAACGGTGGGGGCACTCCACCTCATATTACGCTGGAATGCTTGAGGAAATTTCAAGCTTTGATCCGTCCTTTTTCCTGATCCCGCAAGAAGATGCCAGAGTCATGGATCCGCAGGCACTGTTGGTGCTGGAAGAAAGTCTGAAGCTGATATGTCATGCTGGATATTCGTGGCAAGAATTAAAGGGCAAGCCGATGGGAGTCTATATTGGAGCCCGAACGCAGCATCAACCTGAGGAATCCTACTTATACCAAGCGCGTAATCCTATTGTGGCGATTGGGCAGAACTATTTGTCTGCCAATATTTCACATTTCCTTGACCTTCGTGGTCCAAGCGTTGTAGTGGATACAGCATGCTCTTCGGCGCTGGTAGCGATGAACATGGCGGTACAAGCTCTGCGAGCAGGCGATATCGATTCGGCGATTGTCGGAGGCGCGAGTCTGCTAACCACTGACCGTGCACACAAAATTTTTGAACAACGCGGGATCTTAAGTCCGGTACAGGACTTCCATATGTTTGACAAACGGGCTGAAGGTATCGTGCTGGGAGAAGGCGCAGGTATGGTTCTGTTAAAAACGGTGGAGCAAGCTATTGCCGATGGCGATCGGATCTATGCAGTCATTAAGGGCTTGGCGGTTAATAACGACGGGCGAACGGCAGGACCGTCAACTCCGAATATTCAAGCGCAAAGGGATGTATTACAGACTGCCTTGCGCAAGAGTGGAAGGCATCCCGAGGAGATCAGTTATATTGAAACGAATGGTTCGGGTACCACGGTGACCGATTTGCTGGAGCTTAAAGCGATTCAGTCGATTTATCGGGAATCGAGCACGGTTCCACTGGGGCTGGGATCGATGAAACCTAATATCGGACATCCACTTTGTGCAGAAGGCATTGCCAGTTTTATTAAAGTGGTGTTGATGCTGCATAACGGGCAATTCGTTCCTTTTTTATCAGGCGGAGAAGCGATGGTTCACTATGATATGGAATCATCTCCGTTCTATTTTAGTAGAGAAAAAACCGAGTGGGCGCATACATCCAGAGTGGCGGCAATTAACTGTTTTGCGGACGGAGGAACCAACGCTCATGTGATCCTGGAGGATGGCGCAGGGGTGCCTCTTCAACGTGTTAAAAGGCTGCCTTTATCGGTTCCGGAATTAAATAGGCGGCAGTTATGGGAGACTCAATCTCATTCCAAAACCTTATCAAGCGGCAGAAAAACAGCAGCAAACGTTCCGCAGGGTATTTTTTGGGAAAATTTCGACTAGGAGGGAGCAAACGTGATGTACGAACAGTTTAACCTGTCCGCCAAGAACCCGATTATTAGCAATCATAAGGTATACGGGCAACAATTATTGCCTGGACTGGCCTATATTGATCTTATCTACCAGGTTTATAAGAAACATCACTATGCATTCGACAAACTTGAGCTTCGTCATTTAAGTATATATAAACCGCTCATAGTCGGCCGGGATGTTACTGTAAGACTCGGCATTCAATGTGATGAGGCTTCTCCTGGTAGATGGAGGATTCGGTTGGAGGGACAGAATCGTCGTAACGGTATGGAAGAACCAGAGCAAACACTTTATGCCACAGCCGAGATGCATGCAAGAGATCAGGTGTCATACTCGGAAACGCTGGATTTAGGCTTCGTGAAGGGGGCAGCAAACCGTGTGCTCACTATCCATGACATTTATGAAGAGTACCGAAGCCAGGATTTGGTGCATACCGGATTTATGAAGGCGGAAGGCCAGATTTATGAGATGGATACAGCAGCAATTCTGGATCTTTCTATTAGTCGGGAGGCGATGGCCAGCTCGCAAGAGTTCTTATTTCATCCTGCTCTGATCGACGGCAGTGGCGTAGGGGGCGGAAGAATATATGCTCCTTCTGCCCAAGAGGAACAGCGCTTGTTCTTGCCTCTGAGTTATGCCGTTTTTAATGCTTCGGAACCGCTCCAGGAACGGTGTATTACAAGGGTGCAGAGGTCGTCTGTTCTTCATAAGAATGAGCTGATGTTTTGGACGATGGAGTTTTTTAACGGGGATGGAAAAAAAGTCGGGGAACTGAAAAACTTATCTACGAAACTGGTTCGCGATGCCGGGTTGATCCATCCGGAGCGGAAAGGGTCCCTTTCATCATCTCAGATCACGGAGCGGCGCAAGCCGCCTCGGGTCAGCTCCAATAAGCAGGTTCAAATAACGGGTGCCGACGAAACGGCACCCGTTATTTCGATCGAACAGTTCCTGCGGCAACTCATGGCGGACACACTTAACTGTAAGGTGGAAGATATCCATCCTGAATCCGGATACTATGAGATGGGACTGGATTCCCCCGGATTGTTAGAGATTGTGAGGGCGATTGAGACCAGCATTAATATCTCGTTACCACCGACTTTGTTGTTTGAGTACACAACAATTGCCGAGCTTGCTTCTTATCTCGAAGAAAACTATGCTTCAAAATTTAAGCAATCCGAGGCTGCATCGGTAATATCCGTACCTGATACCGCTTCAGATCCGGAATTTCAGAGTTCATTTAAGCGCTCGCCTTCCGGTTCCAATCTTTCTAATAATCCGGCAACGGAAGGAGACGTCGCCATTATCGGTATGTCCGGCCGATATCCCCAAGCTAGGAACCTTCACGAATTTTGGAGGAATTTGCAGGAGGGAAAGGACTGTATAAGCGAAATTCCAAAATCCCGCTGGGAATGGAAAAAGTTGGATGGTATTAAATCAGCTGGCGGGAAAGCGATGTCCAAATGGGGAGGATTCATAGACGATCCGGATTGTTTTGATCCGAAATTTTTTAGAATATCCCCTCGTGAAGCAGAAACGATGGATCCCCAGGAAAGGTTGTTCCTGGAAACTTGCTGGGAAGCCATTGAGGATGCTGGATATACCCCTAAATCATTAGTCCCGCCCCGAGGTAAAAATAATAGGCGGAAGGTAGGCGTCTTCGCGGGTGTGATGCATAAGGATTATTCCCTGGTGGGCGCAGAGGCTGCTTCCCAAGGGGAAGCATTTCCACTTTCGCTGAATGCAGGCCCTATTGCCAATCGGGTTTCATATTTTTGCAATTTCCATGGCCCCAGCATGACCGTGGATACGCTATGTTCATCTTCCCTCACCGCCGTTCATCTGGCGATGGAGAGTTTGAAACGTGGAGAAAGCGAAGTTGCATTGGCCGGTGGGGTGAATTTATCTCTGCACCCGTCGAAGTATATGACATACGGGCTGTGGGGTATGCATTCAAGTGATGGTTATTGCCATACCTTCGGCGAAGGAGGCGACGGCTACGTTTCAGCCGAAGGCGTTGCGGCGGTCCTCTTAAAACCATTAAATAAAGCAGTCCAAGACAATGACCGAATCTATGCGGTTATAAAAGGCAGCGCGATCAACCATGTAGGGACTGTGAGCGGCATTATGGTGCCTGGCCCAGTGGCTCAGGGGGAAGTGATCGCCGATTGTCTCGAACAATCAGGCATAAACCCGCGAATGATCGGTTATGTCGAAGCTCACGGTACAGGCACCTCGCTGGGGGATCCTATTGAGATCGAAGGGTTAATGAAAGCCTTCGAGTTGTATACCCGAGAGCGGCAGTATTGCTCGATTGGTTCAGTAAAGTCCAATATAGGCCATGCGGAGTCGGCCGCGGGAGTTATCGGCCTCCAGAAGGCAGCTCTCCAAATCTATCACAAAACACTGGTTCCTTCCCTGCATTCCGAGCAATTGAATCCCTATATTGATTTTGAACAATCTCCATTCTATGTGCAGCACACCAAGGAGGAATGGAAACAACCTGTGACCATGGACGGCATGCGCAAGATTAGCTATCCGCGGAGAGCTGCGTTAAGTTCTTTTGGAGCCACTGGTTCAAATGCCCATATGATTCTAGAAGAATACATAGGTGCGAAAGTAAGCGATACAACGCAGGCGAACCATGGACAAGAGCGACCTGTGATTGTTCCTGTTTCGGCTAAAAATGAAGAAAGGCTCAAAACCTACGCAAAAGAGATGCTCGATTATCTGTTAGGATTGCCTGAGAGCGAGCCGGTACAGCAGGATAAAGAGCCGGGATTTACAGTCGGTCTACAAGGTAAACTGAAGGAATTATTAGCTGATATCATGCATGTTCATGAAGAACTCATTGAACTAGATGTTCCGTGGAGTGAATATGGAGTCGAGCCTGTTCATATTCGATTATTAAAGGGAAAAATTCAGGATGAATTCCTCGTTGAGATCGATGATCAGGAATGGGGGCAGAGAAGCACGATTGCTTCCGTAACCGCTCATCTTCTGAATGAGCACCCAGAAGTGATGGGGGCTCCTAACGTTGGAACTGATCATGATGGCGGATCCGATGATCAGGACAAGCGGGGACAGAACCGCTCGATAATCTCCATCGAAGATGTGGCTTATACACTGCAAGTCGGACGCGAAGCCATGGAAGAACGAGTGGTGTTTGTCGCTCAGGATATCCTCGAATTGATTCAGGGGCTTCAAGCTTTTCTGGAGAATAAAGAACTTAAACACGGCTTTAGAGGCAAGGCCAAGTTAATGAAGGATACAGCTGCATCCTCCTCTGCAGGTGATAGGAATAAGCAGTCCGTCAGCCAATGGATCGATGAGGAGAATTGGAATGAATTGGCTGAAGGGTGGGCTTTGGGCATGGAGTTAGATTGGAATTTATTATACGGCGAGAGCACCAGGCCTTCCCGGATCAGTTTACCGACCTACCCGTTTGCACGGGAGCGTTATTGGGTACCAGCTGCCGGAAAACCAATCGTTGCTGCGACTGCTGAAGCAGGGATACACCCTTTGCTGCACAAAAACACGTCCGACTTTACCGAGCAGCGATTTAGCAGCACTTTTAGGGGAAATGAATTTTTCTTATCCGATCATGTCGTGGGGAAGCAGAAGATATTACCGGGTGTTGCCTATCTGGAGATGGCGCGTATGGCAGTCATGGAATCCCTTGGCAGCCGAGCGGAGCATCATACGGAAATCCGTCTGAAAAATGTGGTTTGGATTCGGCCTGTCTCCGTTGGGGAGGAATATGCTGAAGTGAATATCCGACTGCTTCCCGCTGAGCATGGAGGGATCGTTTACGAAATATATAGTCAAGTTCAGGAGAGCACAAGGGCAGAGCCTGTTGTACACAGCAAAGGCAGTGCGGAGCTGCTACCAGCTGGAACGAAGGATGTCTTGAATATTGAAGATTTGAAGAGGCATTGCGGCGAACAGTGCTTCTTATCCTCCCAATTCTACGAGGTCTTTCATGAGACGGGGATGGAGTATGGCCCGGCCCACAGGGGAATAGAGAAAGCGTATGTAGGTGCGGGACAAATATTGGCTAAGTTATCCTTGCCGTCATCCGTTTCTAATACCTTGAAGGAGTATGTTCTCCACCCAAGCCTAATGGACTCAGCTTTACAGGCGACGATCGCTTATTCTATGAATTCTGGCGGCATGCCCCCGGTTTCGGTGAACCCGGTGATGCCTTTTGCCCTCCAGGAACTGGATATTCGGGGGGAGTGCACGCCGAATATGTGGGCATGGATACGAAACAACGATAAGGCTGCAAAGACAGGTTTAACTCCAAAGCTGGATATCGATATATGTGATGATCAGGGCAATATTTGTGTTCGTATCAAAGGATTCTCAACAAGGGTGCTGGAAGGGGAGCTTGAGGCCAGCAGTCGGTCTAATGCGGCTCCACAGGAGGCAATGGTACAAACGCCTGTCGGAAATATACATCTTGTGCCAGCATGGGAGGCCGTTCCGGCAGAGAATGGCACATGGCAGGCGCATGATTCCGATCACGTGATATATGTTGGTGGGGAAGAGAATAGGAGCATGATTCAACAGATGTACCCGCGGGTGCATTTTTTTGATTTGAATCCAGCAGATACGATATCAGAAATTGCTGCAAAACTAGAAGCTTTCGGCATAGTTGATCATATCGTGTGGGTTGCTCCTGCAGGTCCGTCAACTTCCCTGGAAGATGAAAAACTGATTGAACGACAGGAGCATGGCGTTATCCCATTGTTCCGCTTGATTAAGGCGTTCATTGGATTGGGTTATTCTGCCCGCGCCTTGGGATGGACAGTGATCACATTTGATACGCAGAGGGTTAACGAATCTCGCAAGGTCGATCCTTCGCATGCCGGCATTCACGGTCTGGTAGGTTCAATGGCAAAAGAATATCCGAGCTGGAATATCCGAATTATCGATTTGGAGGCCGGCAGTCCGTGGCCTGTATCCGATATATTCACTCTCCCTGCTGATCGGCGCGGACACCCTTGGGTGTACCGGAAACAGCAGTGGTACCGACAGCAGCTCATACCATTGAATAATCCTGCAACGGCGGAATCAAGCTTTAGGCAGGGTGGCGTATATGTCGTAATTGGAGGGGCTGGCGGTATCGGCAAGGCATGGAGCGAGTATATGGTTCGTGCTTATGGAGCCCATGTGGTGTGGATCGGCCGCAGACAGATGGATGAACATATACGGGCGGATTTGGATAGAATTGCTCGTTTTGGACCCAGACCCGTCTATATCTCAGCAGATGCAACCGATTATGAAGAACTCAGAGCAGCTTATGAAAAAATAAAGCAGACATATTCAAGAATTAACGGCGTTGTGCATTCGGCGATGGTGCTGTCGAATCGAAGTCTCCTGGACATGGAAGAGGATCAATTCAGATCAGGACTATCGGCCAAGATTGACGTGACCGTACGGATGGCCCAGGTATTCCGTAAGGAACCATTGGATTTTGTTATGTTCTTCTCTTCCTTGATCGCTTTCATTAAAAATCCAAAACAGAGCCACTACGCGTCGGGCTGTTCGTTCAAGGATGCGTTCGCACATCGGCTTTCGCATGAATGGCCGTGCAAGGTGAAGGTGATGAATTGGGGATATTGGAGCAGCGATGACGCTTCTGCTTCAGAGGATGTACAGCAGCTGTCCCGGATCGGGATGGGGCTCATTGAGCCTGAGGCTGGCATGAAAGCTTTGGAACGATTGGTTTCCAATCCGATTCATCAAATGGCGATGATTACAACGACCAAACCTCTTATCGTGGAAGGCATGAATCCTAAAGAGCGCATCGATATCCGATCGGATAGCATACCGTCAGTGATCAACAAAATTAGGGACTATAATTCGGGAACAGCAGATCGGCTCCAGAACATGAATGAGGCCCAAAGTTTAAATAAGGAAATGATCAGCCTTCTATCAAGAATGCTGCTAAGTGAGATATCCTCAATGGGATTATTGGAAAAGGATACGAAGTCAGCCGAGAGCAATGCCCATATTGGAATAATCCCAATGTACCAAAAGTGGTTTGAGGAAAGCTTGCGCGTCCTTGTGCAGCATCATTACCTCTATCAGGATGGTGAAATGTACAAAGTAACGGATCCGTTATCCGTTGATAAGGCCTTGTTATGGAAGGAATGGGAACTGAAAAAAGTCGAATGGCTGGAAGATCCGAGTTTAAAGGCATGGATGACACTAGCTGAAGAGGTCATGCTTGCATTGCCTGAAATTCTGACAGGTAAACGCCTGGCCACCGATATTATGTTTCCGAATTCCTCCATGAACCTAGTGGAGGGCATCTATAAAAATAATCCCGTCGCCGATCATTTCAATGAAGTTCTTGCCGATACCTTATTGGCCTATATGGAGGAGCGGATCAACGAATCTCCTGCCGTTAAAATCCGGATCATTGAAATTGGTGCCGGCACGGGAGGAACGAGCAGCAGGCTTTTCCAAAAATTAAAGCCTTACAATGATTATATCGAGGAGTATTGCTACACCGATATTTCCAAAGCGTTTTTATTATTTGCTGAGAAGGAGTACGGTCCGCACAATCCCTTTTTGACTTATAAAATATTGAATGTTGATGCGCCCGTTGCCGGCTCGGACACCCCTTTGGGTGAATTCGATATAGCTATTGCAACAAATGTGCTTCACGCGACCCGAAATACCCGCCAAACTTTAGGCAATACCAAATCCGTCCTGAAAAAGAACGGTTTGATTCTAATCAATGAGCTGAGCGATAACCGATTATTTACGCACTTAACCTTTGGACTCCTGGAAGGTTGGTGGCTTTATGAAGATGCACCTTTACGCATTCCTGGTAGTCCGGGTCTGTATCCCGAAACCTGGAAGGACGTGTTGGAGTCCGAAGGCTACGAAGCGGTTTTTTTTCCGGCAAAAGAGTCTCATGAATGGGGACAGCAGATCATTGCGGCAAGTAGTAACGGGGTGGTCCGAGTGAAACAAGTGCCCCATTCAGACAGAGCCGATGCGGAGGTCAAACGCACGTTTAATGCCAAACCATTTGATACGAGGGACAGGTTAGAAACGATTGCCACAGTGGAAGAGCAGCCTCGAGTTAAGATTGTTGCCGCTAAACAGGCCAGCACGGTCATGACCGAACAGATGCTGGAAGATCATGTGAAGGAGACCATCATTGAGAAGCTTTCCGAGGCATTAAAAGTAAATAGGAACGAAATCGAATTGGAGGAGTCCTTCGCCGACTATGGTCTGGATTCCATTATCGGGGTTCATCTGGTACAAGTCCTTAATCAAGCCTTACGCATCGAACTCGATACCACGAGCCTGTTTGATTACAGTTCAGTTAAGCAGCTTACAGCTTATATTTTATCGGATCACAGGGATGCAGTCGCTGGCCTGCTTGGGCAGAATTTAAACAAACCAGTCGTCTCTGATGACAATCGGCTGGATATACCTGAACTAGTTGAAGCAGCATCGCCATCTTATTCCAGCCGGTTTATCGACAAGGCTTCTTTATCAGGCAAGCAAGCACCTGATCTCGTTAAGCATGAGGTCGCTCCTATGACACCCATGAATAAAGAACCGATTGCCATTATTGGAATGAGCGGAAAGTATGCTAAATCAGCTAACGTGAACGAACTATGGACGCACTTGTCCAACGGAGCAGAACTTATTGGAGAGTCTCCGCGTTGGGATCTCTCGGCACATTATCCGAAAGAGGCCCAGTATTGCGATCGCGGAGGTTTTGTAGAGAATATAGATCAGTTTGACCCATTCTTTTTTAATATTAATGGTCTGGAAGCCAGCTATATGGATCCTCAGCAAAGGATATTTATGGAGGAATGCTGGAAGGCACTGGAGGACTCAGGTTATGCCGGATCCAGGATTCAGGGACGCCATTGCGGCGTTTATGTCGGCTGCCTTGGAGGTGCGGGCGATTACCAACAGCTCTTCGGAGATGATGCGCCGGCGCAAGCATTCTGGGGCATAGCCGGGTCGGTCATTCCGGCACGGATTGCGTATTATCTTGATCTCAAGGGACCGGCCATCGCCATTGATACGGCCTGTTCCAGCTCATTAGTCGCCGTCCATATGGCATGTCAGGGGTTATGGTCAGGCGAGACGGAAATGGCATTGGCTGGAGGCGTGTTTATCCAGTCTACGCCATGGTACTACTTGAGCACCAACAAAGCGGGGATGCTTTCGACAACGGGCCACAGCTATACTTTTGACGAGCGTGCTGACGGATTTATCCCTGGTGAAGGGGCGGGCGTTCTAGTACTGAAGCGTCTTCAGGAAGCGATACATGACGGAGATCATATTTATGGAGTCATTCGCGGATCGGGAATGAACCAGGACGGAACGACGAACGGCATAACGGCGCCAAGCGCCGTCTCTCAGGAACGCCTGGAACGAAACGTATATGATGCCTTCCAAATTGATCCCGGCGACATACAGGTTGTAGAAGCTCATGGAACGGGCACGAAGCTGGGAGACCCGATTGAGTATCAGGCACTAACGAAGGCTTTTAGAAATTATACCGACAACAAAGAGTACTGCGCGATCGGCTCGATCAAGACCAACATCGGGCATGCGGCCCATGCGGCTGGCGTCGCGGGAATCATTAAGGTTTTGCTGTCTTTGAAGCATAAGCAAATTCCGCCTACGCTAAATTTTGAAACGGGGAATTCGAATATTCAGTTTAAGGACAGCCCCTTTTATGTAAATACGAGCCTCAGGGATTGGGAGAAAGGAAGGAGTGGTAAAAGACGAGCAGCCGTGAGCTCCTTCGGATTCAGCGGAACAAACGCCCATATTGTTATAGAAGAGGCACCGGAACCAACAGGGAGTCATACCGACAAACCGGGATATCTGATTGTGTTATCTGCACGAACGCCTGAGCAGCTGCGCAAGCAGGCGAATCAACTGCTGGATTTCTGCCAAGATGACAGACATGCAGACTGCGGAAACCTTAGCTATACCTTGTTGGCAGGAAGAAAGCATTTTAACAACCGCTTAGCCTGCGTAGTTCGGAGCTTGGATGAGTTAATGACATTCCTTGGTAAATGGCTGGCCAGAAGCAAGGTACCACAGGTTTATGTGTCGGAACTGAATGAAAATGATCGCCGGGAACAGCCTTCCTTAAAGCGATACGGAAACCAATGCATCCAGGAATGCCATTCGGTCGAACCCACCGAATATGTGGAGCGGCTAACAACGATTGCTGAGTTATATATTCAAGGATATGGGCTTGATTATGAAGCGTTGTTCTCGAATGAACGCTATACCATCATATCTCTGCCAACCTATCCCTTTGCGACTGAACGCTATTGGGTACCGGAAGAAAAAGGCAAAGGCAGCTCTTCTATTGAATCGGCCCCACAAGGGCAGGCCATGCTGCACCCTCTGCTTCATCAGAACACATCGGATCTTTCGGGAGTCCGCTACAGCTCGACTTTTAACAGAGGCGAACCTTTACTGGCTTCAACTGATGTCTCAGGAAGGAACACACTCTCGGGGATGATATATGTGGAGATGGCCAGGAAAGCAGCGGAGTTATCGGGGGGAGTTTTCCTTGACCCCCATGAAGAGATTCAGATCAAGGATGTGGTTTGGTCCCAACCGGTTGAATTTGTGCAAGACTTGCAGCTCCATATTGATATCTTCCCGGATGCGGGAGACCTTTCATATGAAATCTACAGTACAGCGGACAAGAATAGCATAGATCCGGTTATACACAATCAGGGACGGGTGTCGACAACTGCCCTTCAAAGCAAGGCATTGCGGGCTGATATGAGTCTTGTACAGGCACAATGCAATGTGAAATATTTCTCGAAGTTTGAGTGGTACAAGGTATATGTGGAAGCAGGAATAATTCATAGTCCTCAACAGCAAGTGGTAGAGGAAATGTTTATCGGACACCACCAGCTGCTCGCGAAGCTTTCAATGCATTCTGCTTTCCGGGCCTCATCCCATCATTTCATACTGCATCCAAGTGTAACCGAGGCAGCTATGCAAGCGACGTTAGGCCTCTTGCCAGATTGGTATGAGCAAATGGGTAGCGGAATCGTGAGTTCTGCACAACCGCTATCCTTGCAGGAGGTTCACATGATCGGTAAGCCAACCCCATTGTCATGGGTTCACGTACGAAACAGTGCGTATGGCGTTCAAGGGACAAATATCAAAGTGGATATTGACTTCTGCGATCATCACGGAGCGTTATACGCAACCATGAGAGGACTTACAGCGCGATTGGAGAGCAACGGACAGCATACCGTAAAACACGCAAAGGTTGGAGGAGGATTACAAATATGAGAAATCAGGATGCTCTTTCAAGTTCAAAAGGATCAGTTTCTGCTTCAGGGGTCCAGTTGTTTACACCGATCTATAAAGAATCAGAGACCATGAATGGTCGGAATCCGTCGAGTTATGTCCGGCATCTAGCCATATTTTGTGAGATGGATCATTCAACCTTCGAAAGTCTACAGAGCGGGCTGACAGGCATCGAGTGCCTGATGCTTCAGTCACCTTCTTACCTGGAGATCAATCAACGCTTCCAATCTTATGCACAGCAGTTTCTTGACCTCGTAAAAACGATAATGGAACAGAAAGTGACCGGCGAGGTGCTTATTCAACTTGTGGTGCCGGTTCAGGGTGAGCAGAAGCTGTTCACCGGACTTTACGGCCTCCTACGAACAGCCCATATGGAAAACCCGCGATTAAGCGGTCAACTGATAGAAATAGAACCGGATGTAGAGGCATCAATACTCGTGCAAATGCTTAACCGCAGCAAGGGGTTGGCAGTAGATATCATACGCTTTGATCAAGGAAAAAGGTGGGAGGCAGGGTGGAATGAAGTTATTGTTCCGCCGGTGGAGGCGAGCATTCCATGGAAAGACAACGGGGTTTATCTGATTACCGGAGGCGCAGGTGGACTCGGACTCCTGTTTGCGGAAGATATTATCCGGCGAGTTAACGCTCCAGTATTGATTCTTACCGGTCGTTCTGTACTTTCTATGGATAAAGAAGCCAGACTGCATGAGATGAGAGCAACAGGAGCCAGAATCGAATATAAACAAACGGATGTGTCTCTTAAGGATCAGGTAGAACCCCTGATTCATGACATCCTGGAGGAATTCGGAAGCCTGCATGGGATCATCCATGGTGCAGGTGTCGTTTGTGACAATTTCATACTTAAAAAGACCGGGGATGAATTGGAGCAAGTGCTGAATCCCAAAGTGTCAGGGACGACATATCTAGATTCGGCCACCAAGGATTTGCCGCTGGATTTCTTTATTTTCTTCTCGTCGATCGCGGGCTGTTTCGGCAATCCGGGACAAGCGGATTATGCTGCTGCGAACGCATTTATGGATGCCTATGCGGCGTATAGAAACGGTCTCGTAGCATCCGGACTGCGTCAAGGCCAATCGTTGTCCATCAACTGGCCATACTGGAAGGATGGCGGAATGGAAGTTGATGAAATAACGGAGAAATCGATGATGCAAAGCTGGGGAATGACGACTCTGGACACGAAAACCGGTATACAGGCTATGCATCAAGCACTGGCTTCCGGTCATGATCGAGTCCTCATCGTGTCAGGTCAAGTAGATCAGATCAGAGAGAGGCTGCTACCCGGTCCCACTCCTAAATCAGCAGCTTCTGAACCAATGAAGCGTCACCAAGTCGATGAGGGCTTGTTAAGAGACAGAACGGGCCGTCAACTCAAAGTCCTCTTTGGAGAAGTGACACGGCTCGAGGTTACCCAATTACATGCGAATGAACCCCTTGAGAGTTATGGAATCGACTCGATCATGATCAACCAATTGAATGCAAAAATGGCAGGGATCTTCGGGGAGCTTTCCAAAACATTGTTCTACGAGTACCAGACATTAGGTGAAGTCCTTGATTTTCTGATTGCCGAACACGCGGAACGATGTGTGTGGTGGACAGGGCTGGGAGAGCAGAGTGAGGAGGGATCTGCAAGACCATCGGTGGATTCGCGTTCCGGTGAACCTTTTCCTGTTCTCGTTTCATTCCGTAAAGAGAAGAACCGTTCTACCCGCTCTCCAATCCATAAACCTGAGCTTAAATCGCGAGAACCCATTGCTATTATCGGTATAAGCGGACGCTATCCTTCTGCCCGCAATCTCAACGAATATTGGGAGAATCTTAAGGCAGGCAGAGATTGTATTACTGAAATACCTGGTGACCGATGGCCGATGGAAGACTTCTTCGATCCGGATCCACAGGAAGCGGTGGCGCAAGGCAAGAGCTATAGTAAATGGGGAGGCTTTTTAGAGGGATTTGCGGATTTTGACCCTTTGTTTTTCAATATTTCTCCCCGTGAAGCCATGATGATGGACCCTCAAGAGCGCTTGTTCATCGAGTCCTGTTGGGAAGCGTTAGAAGACGCGGGATATACGCGAGAGCATCTGGCGATCAGGCATCATCGCCGGGTAGGCGTTTTTGCCGGGATCACGAAGACGGGTTACGATCTGTACGGCCCCGGTTTATGGGAGCAGGGGGAACATGTTAACCCATACACCTCCTTTAGCTCAGTCGCCAACAGAGTTTCGTACTATCTGAATTTACAAGGACCGAGCATGCCGATTGATACGATGTGCTCTTCCTCTCTGACCGCGATTCATGAAGCCTGTGAGCATCTTCATCTGGGAGAATGTGAAATGGCGATCGCGGGCGGCGTGAATCTATACTTGCACCCTTCCAATTATCATTGGCTTAGCGTTCAACAAATGCTCTCGAAGGATGGCAGATGCAAAAGTTTTGGCCAAGGCGCAAACGGATTCGTTCCTGGCGAAGGCGTGGGGATCGTTCTTCTGAAACCTCTGTCACGTGCAATTGCAGATGAAGATCATATTCATGCCGTGATTAGAAGCACCAGTACGAATCATGGCGGTAAAACCAACGGCTATACTGTACCCAATCCTGTAGCACAGGGAGATCTCGTCCGTGCTGCACTGGATAAAGCAGGAATAAATGCAAGAGCGGTCAGTTATATCGAAGCGCACGGAACAGGAACCGATCTCGGCGACCCCATCGAAATAACGGGGCTTACCCAAGCATTCTCCAAAGATACAAGGGATACGGGGTTTTGCTCCATCGGTTCAGCCAAATCCAATATCGGCCATTTGGAAGCGGCAGCCGGCATGGCCGGTCTAACCAAAATCGTCTTGCAAATGAAGCATAAGATGCTGGTACCCAGTCTGCATGCCAAAGAACTGAATCCGAACATTAACTTTTCCAACACGCCTTTTGTCGTCCAACAATCGCTTCAGGAATGGCAAAAACCGGTGATTCATATGGATGGAGAGCTTATAGAGTTTCCTAGGATGGCGGGTGTCTCGTCCTTTGGAGCAGGCGGTTCCAATGCCCATGTCATCTTGGAAGAATATACGCCTGAGGAGACGTATCGCCCGGCTCCGTCTTCTCAAGATGGTCTTCCTGTGGTTATTCCGTTGTCAGCCAAAAACCAACCATGCCTTAACGAGAGAGTGAAACAGCTTTTGGAGATGATGGATGTGGAGATTTTATCGGATAGTCAGCTCTTTGATATGGCTTACACTCTTCAGGTTGGGCGAGAAGGCATGGAAGAACGGATTGCAGTCGTTGCGGAATCGATTCAAGATCTTCGAGCTAAGCTAACACGTTATGTGACGGGACACAACGATATTGATGGACTCTACAGGGGACAGATGAAGCCGGGTAAAGAGCAACAGAGTATAGAAGAAGCGGATTCAGCGATGGAGAAGCTGGTACTGGAGCGGAATTTTCATAGCATCGCCATGATATGGGTTCAGGGCCTGCGCGTGGATTGGAATATCCTGTATAGGAATGGCGTTAAACCACGCCGTCGAAGTCTGCCCGTCTATCCCTTTGCGAGGGAACGATATTATATTGCAGAGAAACAGCTGATTAAAGAAGGCGTTGTTTCATCAACCCGGAAGTCGCTCGTGGATTCTGCGGATGTGAATGAGTCTGCAAGGATGGAGATGGATGGAAGCTCCAAGGAAACAAACCACGCGGCAAGTCATCGAAGTGCTGTGTCAGGTAAAGGCCGGCGAAGAGAAATGAGAGGCATGAGCACGAAGCAGTGCATTGAATGGGATTTAAAGGAGCAGATCGGTATATTGCTCCAAATTCAGAAGGGTAGGCTGGACAGCGAAATCAATCTTGCTGATTTTGGCTTTGACTCCATAAGTTTAACCCATTTGGCGACCAGGCTGTCTAAGCATTATGGGGTGGAACTAACACCTTCGGTATTCTTCGGTCATTCCACGATAAGTAAAATAATGGAGTATTTGATGAAGGAGCATCAAGAAGCACTTGCCGAGTTCTACTATGAGGCTGACGAGCACAGGCCAGCAAAGATCGCTCCCAAAGCACGCCCAATCGCGCAGTCAAAGGTGAAGCTAAGCAGCAACGTATCTGATGATGCCCATGAGCCCATCGCCGTTATCGGCATGAGCGGACGATTTCCGGAAGCGAGAAATGTTGAAGAAATGTGGACGATTCTGACCGAGGGAAGGAACGCAGTGAGAGAAATTCCCACTGACCGATTTGATTGGCGCCATTATTACAGTACCTCTGGCAACGGTCCTCACAAGACAGACGGTAAATGGTGCGGTTGTATCCCGGGCGTTAGCGAATTCGATCCGTTATTCTTCGAGATTTCACCCAAGGAGGCGGAATCGATGGACCCGCGGCAGCGTTTATTGCTGCAGGAAGCTTGGAAGGCGTTGGAGCATGCTGGCTACGGAGACAAGAAAATCAGAGCTGGGAAAATTGGCATGTTTGTGGGTGCTGAGCAAGGGGATTACCAGCAGCTAGTTAGAGGAGAGGCAGGGATTACCTCCAACCATAATGCTATTCTAGCGGCAAGGCTGTCCTATTTTCTGAATTTGAATGGTCCGGTACTCACGGTGGATACGGCATGTTCTTCTGGGCTGGCCGCAGCACACCAAGCTTGTCTTAGCCTTCGCAATGATGAGTGTGATACGGCCATTGCTGCCGGTGTCAATCTGATGCTTACTCCAGACCCGTATGTTGGAATGAGTCAGGCCGGGATGCTCTCCAGGGATGGTACATGCTTTGCATTTGATAAACGGGCGAACGGGCTTGTTCCTGGAGAAGCGGTCACCGTGGTTGTGCTCAAGCGTTTATCCAGGGCAGAAGCCGATGGGGATTCGATCTTGGCGGTGATCCGCGGCAGCAGTATTAACTATGACGGCAAAACAAACGGAATCACGGCTCCGAGCGGAGTTGCGCAAACCGAGCTTGTGAAAGCCGTTTATGAACAGTCTCGTGTTAACCCGGGTGATGTTGAATATGTCGTAACACACGGGACCGGAACGAGGCTGGGGGATCCGGTAGAGGTAAACGCCCTTCAAGATGCATTCAAAGCCTATACGGATAAACAAGGATACTGTGCAATTACTTCCAATAAAACGAATTTTGGGCATACCTTTGCCGCTTCTGGGTTAGTCAATATGATCAATCTGATACAAGCTTTCCGTCATGAAACGATTCCTGCAAGCCTGAATTTTGAGCAGGAGAATGATTATATTCGATGGACGGAAAGTCCTTTTTATGTCAATACAACGAATAAACCCTGGCCAGCCAGCGGAAATAAAAAACGTCTGGGTGCCGTAAGTGCGTTCGGAATGAGCGGAACGAACGTTCATATGGTTTTGGAGAGCTACGTTACAGCTTCCGTAGAAGAGCCAACAGGCATTCCCCCTTATCATTTGCTTACGTTCTCTGCCAAAACGAAGGAAGCAATGGAAGAGAAGATTCAAGATATGGTTGTCATGCTAGGAAAAGCGGATGCATCACAGGAATCGTTGAGCAAAATAAGTTATACCTTGTTGGAAGGACGTCAGCATTTTAACCATCGTATGGCAGTTGTTGCTGGGGATAAACAGGACGCTGAATATATATTATCGGCAAACGGGGATACCTTACGGCTGCCCAATCGCTTTGCTGGAAAAGTGCCACGTGATTTTGAAGGCCAAGCTTTGATTCAGCAGTACGTCAACGATCTACTGAGATCTGCCCAATCTCTAAAGGAAAATCCGGATAAATACCGGGAAGCACTCTATGCATTAGCTGATCTGTACTGCCAAGGGTATGAGATCAGTGGCGATGGTTTATATGACGGTGCACTGGCCCAGCTGACAGAGCTTCCGACTTATCCATTCGCCAGAGAGCATTATTGGGCATCTGTCCAAGACGCGACCGCTGGCGTTCCAAATACGAAACCCGGGCGCTTCCGAATCATAAACAGGCCCCGAAGAGATGCACATCACGGGCCTTCTGTGGGACAAGATCAGCTTCGAATAACAGAAGGTGCGGCGCCGCAAGAAGCTTACGAATTGATGACATTTGAAGAGGTCTGGGAAGAAGAGGCTTTAGAGGATATCCATAACGCCGATTTAAAGACGCTGGTTTGTTTCCTAACAGAAGAGGAGAGCAAACAGATTGTTACGGACAAAGCCACAGCCTTGGGTGGAGACACGCAGGTTATTTTTGTTTGGCGAAGTACCGTCTTTGACAAGAAATCCAGGCACGATTACAGTATTCCCGCGACGAATAGGGATTCATATGTACAGGCGCTGTCGAGTATCCGCGAGGATTTCAAAGAAATCGATGCCGTGCTGTATTTATGGCCTATTGAAGATGCTGCATACATCAAAGATTATTCCAGCATCGTGCATATGGTTCAGGCTATCGCTGCCGCAAAATTAAAACCGAAGCAGTTGTTGCTTGCCGGCCAATTCGAGAATCCGATTGAGCGATGTTATTTGGAATCATGGATTGGCTTTGAGCGATCTTTAGGTCTCGTACTGCCAAATGTTAGCGTAAGTGTCGTTTCCATTGACTTGCAGGCCCGGGAGCGAACGGAGTCTCTGATAGTCCCGATTGGGAAGCTGTGGACGGAACTTCGTGCCAACCAATCAGCAAGTGTTCTGTATCAGGACGGAAAACGGTATATTTGCCGAGTCGAGCCCACCATGCTGGAGCATGATTCCATCATGTTGAAGCGAGGGAGAACCTATCTGATTACCGGCGGATGCGGCGGCTTGGGGCTTCTCTTTGCCAGACATATCGCAAGCCGATATGCTGCGAATTTAATCCTTACAGGCAGATCCTCAATGAATGATGAAATACGGGCCGGCATCAAGAAGCTGGAGGAACTGGGCAGTCAAGTTCTATATGTCCAATCCGATATTTGTGATGTAGAACATATGCGTGAAGGTTTGGTCGCTGCAAAGGCTCGTTTCGGACCTATTCATGGGGTTATTCAGGCGGCCGGTATGTCAAGCAGTCAAAATATACTTGAAAAAGAGTTGGAAGATTTCCATGCAGTGCTCGCTCCTAAAGTGGAAGGAACACTCGCACTGGATGAAATACTTCAGGATGAGCAGCAGTTGGAATTTATCTGTTATTTCTCATCCACCTCGGCTGTGATCGGCGATTTTGGTTCATGCGACTACGCCATTGGAAACCGGTATCAGATGGCATATGCGCGATACTGGAACGAACAGAACCGAGTCGGTCGCTCCATCGTGATCAATTGGCCGCTTTGGAAGGAAGGCGGCATGGGCTTTCAGGATCAGAATAACACCGAGATGTATTTGAAATCCAGCGGTCAGCGCTTACTGGAGACCGAAGAGGGCTTACAAGTATTTGAGCGTATTCTTTCCCACAGTCTTTCGCAGCATCTAGTGCTGGTTGGTCAGCGGAGTAGGATGCATCGATTCCTGGGGCTAGCCAACAACGAGAATTCATTTGAAGCAAATAGACAAACACCAAATACCGCAAATGCGAATGCTGCTCCAGGCAAGGGATGGCGGAATGAAATGAAGGGTTTGAGTCTTGCGCAGTGTCTGGAATGGGATATGAAGGAAATCGTAAGCCAGTTGCTTAAAATTCCTCGCGATAAGCTGGATTTAGACGAAAATTTGGCGGAATTCGGCTTTGATTCCATCAATCTTGCACAATTTGCAAATGTGCTGACCGAGCATTATGGCTTGGATATCACACCTTCGTTGTTCTTCGGACAATCCACGATCGGAAAGTTAATCGATTATTTTTTGAAAGAGCATAACGAAATGACGACAGAATTTTATCGAGAAAGTCAGACCGTAGATACGGAATCGCCAAACTTCCCGGACACAACTTCATCTGAGCCAAAAGCATTCAAGAGAGCGAGGGTGCAGGAACGAATAGCTTCATCATCATCAAACCTCCAAGAGCCTATTGCGATCATTGGCATGAGCGGACGGTTCCCGGAAGCCCGAAACATCGATGAGATGTGGACGATCCTGGCGGAAGGCAAAAGTGCCGTGTCGGAAGTTCCTGCCGAGCGATTCGATTGGCGGCGATACTACGGGGATGGCGAGCAGGAATCTGCGCAAATCCATTGCAAATGGTGCGGAACCATTCCGGGCGTCCGTGATTTTGATCCGATGTTTTTTGAGATTTCGCCTAATGAGGCGAAAACGATGGATCCGAGACAGCGGCTTTTGCTTCAGGAATCCTGGAGGGCGTTGGAAGATGCCGGGTATGGGGAGGACAAGCTCGGTGGATGCAAGATCGGGATGTTTGTTGGAGTCGAAGACGGCGACTATCATCTGCTTGTAAAAGACAAAGGGAGTATAACCTCTAACCATAATGCTATTCTGGCAGCGAGATTATCGTATTTTTTGAACTTGACCGGGCCGAATATGGCCATTAATACAGCATGTTCATCGGGACTGGTTGCAGCTCATCAAGCGTGTATGAGCCTACGTAATGGAGAGTGCGACGCGGCCATCGTGGCAGGAGTCAATCTGCTGCTTACACCCAATGCATACGCTGGCATTAGTCAGGCTGGGATATTATCTGCAGACGGCAAGTGTTATGCATTTGACCAACGGGCTAACGGAACGGTTCCCGGTGAAGCTGTTACCGCTTTGGTATTCAAACGCTTGTCACAAGCCGAAGCGGATGGGGACTCTATACATGCGGTGATTCGCGGAAGCGGAGTTAATTATGATGGGAGAACCAATGGGATCACAGCTCCCAGCGGAATTGCCCAAACCAATCTGTTGAAAGAAGTTTACCATCAATATCAGATCAATCCAGCAGAAATAGAGTACATTGTAACCCATGGCACCGGGACAAAATTGGGCGACCCAGTAGAAATTAATGCCTTGAATGAAGCGTTTAAAGCGCATACCGAGAAACAGGGGTACTGCGCGCTTACCTCTTCCAAGACGAATTTCGGCCATACTTTTGCGGCTTCCGGACTGGTTAGCCTGATTAATCTCGTGATGTCCCTGCGTCATGAAATGATTCCGCCAAGTCTTAATTTTGAGCAAGGGAACGATTATATCCAATGGGCGGACAGCCCGTTCTATGTGAACAAGAAAGCGAAAGCTTGGAGTCAAGCTAACGGAGCATCCCTAAAAGGAGCCGTTAGCGCTTTCGGAATGAGCGGAACTAACGCACACATGGTTGTCGAGAGTTACTCGAGGAAAAAAGTTGCTGTGTCCACGGAGCGACCGCCGTACTATGTGCTTGCACTTTCAGCCAAAACGAAAGAAGCGCTCGAGGAAAAAATCCGGGATATGCTTCATGCACTCGTTAATGAGAAGTGGGGTGAAGAGGACCTTCAGCATATCAGCTATACGCTGCTGAATGGCCGCGTTCATTTCAGTTATCGCTGTGCCGTTGTCATACAGGATTTAAGCGATGCTGTGTATGTAATGAAACAGGCTGGGAACCGCGAGAAAGTGCCGAATCTTTTCGAAGGCAGGGTTCCCCGCGATTTTACCGGACAAAAAGTGATGCAACTGTATATACAGGAACTTCTTGCGAAGAGCCGTACCCAGCATCTTGGCAAAAGCCAATTTCAAGAGACGCTATATGCCCTGGCGGACTTTTACTGCCAGGGATATGAAATCGAGTGGGGTCAACTTTTTGGTCATGTTCGACTTTACAAGGTCAAGCTGCCGACGTATCCATTTGAACGAGACAGCTATTGGGTGGATACTGCTGAAGCGGAAATTGATGAACAAACAATCAGGAGGGGCAATGACACAGAACCTGAACCTCATCCTTCAGTAGAAGTCGAGGTGAGTCCGTTAGTCGGCCGCACATATGAACTGGAGATCGAAGCTGATGTTGAGATTCCACATCATTCAGCCGAAATGGATTCAGATGCGCTGGTATCGTCAGTTTCCGTACAACTAAGAACCCTCTTGATGGAGGTAACCGGGATTCCCTATGAAAAATTAGAGGATGCAGCTTCCTTTGAAGAATTGGGACTGGATTCCCTGATGATTCATGCGTTAAATAAAAAAATTGAGCTATGGATCGGACAGTTAGACGCGACTCTTTTTTATACGTACAACAGCATCCAAGCATTAGCCGCTTATTTGGCACAGGAATTTCATGAAGCGGTTTCCAAGCATGTGGATACGGCCGTGAATGGGGCGTCTCGGAAGAGCTTGAGGCAGGCTGAGCAGGCGGGACCGGCCCCAAAACAGCCTCCTCAAGCCTCTAATCCAGCAGCGATACCTTCAAGCCGCTCTATCTTATTAACGGATCGGCAGCCAAACGCCTCGACCGATATTGCCATTATCGGGTTAGCTGGCCGCTATCCGAAAGCAGATACGCTTCAGCAGTTTTGGAATAACCTGTACGCGGGAAAGGACTCCATAGAAGAAATTCCGGCGAGCCGCTGGTCTTTAGACGGCTTCTATGAACCGGACCGGACCAAAGCGGTAGCGAAGGGTTTAAGCTATAGCAAGTGGGGAGGCTTTTTGGATCGTATTGAATATTTCGATCCATTGTTTTTTAATATCTCACCGAGAGACGCTATATACATGGATCCGCAGGAACGCCTGTTTCTTGAGGTTGCCTGGGGATGTATGGAGAATGCGGGATATACCCGGGAATCGCTGAAGCGGGATGGGTATGGAAATCAAATCGGAGTCTTTGTCGGTGCTACTTTTAACAACTATCAGTTGTTTATGGCCGATGATGCCGGGCAAGCCAATAAAGAGATGTACCTGGCGACAAGCCAGATGTTCTCGATCGCAAACCGGGTGTCTTATATCATGGATTTTACAGGTCCAAGTTTAACGGTGGACACAGCCTGTTCTTCATCCCTATATGCAGTTCACTTGGCTTGTGAAAGCATCCGAAATGGGCAGTCCCGGATGGCAATCGCCGGCGGTGTAAATCTTTCGCTTCATCCTAGCAAGTATATTACGTTGTGCCAGGGACAATTCAGCGCTTCCGACGGCAGATGCCGCGCTTTTGGCGAAGGGGGAACAGGTTATGTGCCGTCTGAGGCGGTAGGCGCCCTCTTTTTGAAGCCTTTGCAGGAGGCAATCAAGGATCAGGACTCCATTTACGGGGTCATAAAAGGGACCGCGGTCAGCCATGCGGGCAGGACGAACGGTTATACGGTACCAAGTCCAGTGTCCCAGTCTCAGGCGATTGAAAAGGCGCTTATCCAAAGCGGGATTGATCCAAGAAGCATCAGTTCCATTGAAGCTCACGGCACCGGAACGTCGCTCGGGGATCCGATTGAGATTAAAGGTTTGACGGATGTATTCGGCAAATATACCGAAGATACAGGATATTGCTCCATTTCTTCTGTCAAATCCAACATTGGACATGCAGAGGCAGCGGCTGGTATTGCGCAGCTTACCAAAGTGCTGCTTCAATTGAAGCATCAAACCTTAGTGAAAAATGTCATGCACGGGCATGGATTAAACCCTAATATTGACTTTGATCGTACGCCATTTGTTGTGCAACGTGATACCGCTCATTGGAAACGTCCAACGATTCATGGACAGGAAGTTCCTCGCCGTTCCGGTATTTCGTCCTTCGGTGCAGGGGGAGCTAACGCACACATCATAGTTGAAGAGTATGTCCAGGTGAACGATCAACGGGCCCGCATTGCCGTCAGTTCGCAAAGTCCTGCGTTGATTCTCTTATCGGCTAAAAACGAAGACAGGCTCCGGGAACAGGCCAGGCAGTTATTGTATGCTCTCACGGAAGAACAGTTCTCGGACGCTGCGCTTCCTGATATTGCCTATACGCTTCAAGTGGGGCGTGAAGCAATGGAAGAACGATTGGCATGGATCGTAGGGTCCATGGACGATCTTAAGATGAAGTTGGAAGGATTCATTGAGGGCCGTGGTCATATCAAGGATATGTTCCGGGGAAAGGTCAAACGCAATAAGGAGACGATGTCAGTCTTCGAAGCGGATGAAGAGTTTCAGGAAGCCGTTATCAAATGGATCCAACGCGGAAAATACGCCAAACTTCTCAATCTTTGGGTAAGAGGACTGGGCGTCGACTGGAACCAGATCTATGGAGACGTTAAGCCGTGTCGCATTGGCTTGCCAACTTATCCGTTTGCTGGTGAACCTTACTGGATCCCTGAGACCGAGAAGGATACTGATACAACAAAACCTGTTGGAGTTCCGGCCGTATCTGTTGTTCATCCTTTACTTCACCGGAATACCTCAGATCTTTCGGGGCTGCGTTTCAGTTCGGTCTTTACGGGGAGTGAGTTTTTCCTAAAGGATCATGTTGTGAAGGGACAGCGAGTTCTGCCTGGAGTGGCTTATCTTGAAATGGCGCGATCGGCCGTAGAACAAATTGCCGGAGAGACGCTGGAGAAAGGTCGCACAGGAATTCGCCTTAAAAATGTCGTATGGGCTCGGCCCATTGTGGCGGAAGATCAACCGGTTCAAGTCCATTTGGATCTATATCATGAGGACAATGGTGAAATTGCCTATGAAGTATACAGTGTGCAGGAAGCGGGAGGAGAACCGGTGCTGCACAGTCAGGGAAGTGCGGAAGTATGCAGCATGAATGAGCATGCTTCGTTGGATATTGAATCGCTTCTGGCTGAATGCAACCTGGACATCATTTCATCAAGCAAGATCTATGAAACCTATAGCGCAATGGGTATACAATACGGTCCAGCACATCAAGGCATAAAAAAAGTCTATCTGGGCAGCGGCCAGGCGTTAGCGAAGCTGTCTCTTCCATCCGGAGTGACAGATGCAGCTTCTCCTTTTACGATGCATCCCAGCCTAATGGATTCTGCTCTGCAGGCCACCATATCCATGATGATGAGCTCTGATTCAGCGTCGAGTGCTTCGTTGAAGCCGGGGCTTCCGTTTGCCCTGCATGAGCTGGAGGTTTTCCGCAGCTGTCCTTCCGAGATGTGGGCACGAATCCGGTACAGTGACGGAAATAAACCAGAGAGTAAAGTGCAGAAACTGGATATCGACCTATGTGATGCTCAGGGTAAGGTTTATGTAAAAATGAGGGGGTTTTCAACCAGGGTGCTTGACGGAGAGGTGAAATCATCAACGGTTTCGGAAACGCCTGGTACCCTCATGCTGGAACCGATCTGGAGGGACCAGCCAGTTGCTCGGATTGGCAGTGCCCCGGAGTATGCCAAACACTTGGTGTTCCTGTGTGAGATCGGTTCGGGCATGCAGAGTTTAAACCATCAGTTGAGCCAGGCCCGTTGCATTACGCTGGAATCATATCAGGAAAGAATAGAAGAGCGGTTTATAACGTATTCGGCCCGAATCTTTGAGGAAATTCAAGCGATTCTGAGAGACAAGCCCAAAGATAAAATCCTTATCCAGGTGTTGTCACTCTCACAACACGATCAGCTGTTGTTATCGGGGATCTCCGGCTTGATGAAGGCTGCACAGTCGGAAAACTCCAAGCTTGTATGTCAATATATCGAAATAGAATCCGTTGATACTAATATAACGGACGTATTCATGGAGAACAGTCACCATCCAATGGATCAACGTATTCGGTATCGGGACGGCAAACGTTGGGTTGCCGGATGGGATGAACTCCAAGCTGACGTTATGAAGGCGGCTGCTCCCTGGAGAGACCGAGGCATTTACCTGATCACAGGTGGTGCAGGAGGTCTTGGCATCATTTTTGCCAAAGAGATTCTCCAAAAAGCGAAAGAGGCCGTATTGATTCTTACCGGACGCTCATCACTGCATGAGGGTACGCATGCCGAACTGGATGAACTGCGGGTTCTTGGAGCCAAGGTTGATTATCGACAAGTCGACGTGACAGATAAGCAGCAGGTTACCTCCTTGATTCAGAGCATTCATGAGGAATACGGAAGCATGAACGGCATCATTCATGGGGCGGGCATTATCCGGGACAATCTAATTCTTAGAAAAGATGTCGAAGAGCTGGAAAACGTGATGGCACCCAAAGTAAGGGGACTCGTATATCTGGACGAAGCCAGCAAAGACATTCAACTGGATTTGTTCATTGCGTTTTCTTCTGTGGCCGGGGCAACGGGGAATCCGGGACAGGCGGATTATTCGGCCGCTAACGCTTTCATGGATACTTACGCTGAGTATAGAAATGCGCTTACGGCTTCCAGGCAAAGGCATGGACGCATGTTATCCATCAGTTGGCCGCTCTGGAAAGAAGGCGGGATGCGTGTTGACGAGGAAGTCGAAAAAATCATGATGAAGAGCCTCGGTACTGTCCCAATGCAGACTTCGACAGGTATCCAAGCGCTGTATCAGGGGTTGGCCTCGGGAAGGAACCAGGTGGTAGTAATGACAGGCATCATGTCCCGAGTGAAGCCTAGAATGCTGCCGGCAGCCGCATCCGTTCAGCATGAGAACATGTCAGCACCCGTTAAGTCAGATGATACCAACTTGCCGGCAAGAGTAGAGACAGCCTTGGTCCAGACTGTATCCAAGCTGCTAAAGGTCAAGCTGGAAGATATCGATATGCAATCGGAGTTAAGTGAGTATGGGTTTGATTCGATCTCGCTTACGCAATTTGCCAATCTTCTGAATGAGGAATACCATCTTGAATTGACGCCTACCGTGTTCTTTGAATATACGACGCTGGATAGCTTTGCCGAATACTTGTTATCGGAACATCGGACTGCCTTTGATGAAAAGGCTTCATTAACCGTCCAGGAGGATCTAACCGTACCGAAGACAAGGGGGCCCGAAGAAGAAGAGATTCTCTTGAGAAAATCACGTTCTCGACCGGGAAGGATAGCAGTTCGGTCTGAGTCGCCGTCTCCGGACCCGGAGGCCAGCGATTCTGAATCTGAGCCAATTGCGATTGTGGGCATCAGTGGCCTGTTTCCGATGGCAAAGGATGTGGATGAATTTTGGAAGAATATCGTGGAGGGCAAGGACTGTATAACGGAAATACCGAAAGAACGCTGGGATTGGAGAGAATGCTTGGACGATCCTTCTGAAGACGAAGAGCAAACCAGTCTGAAATGGGGAGGCTTTATTCAAGGCGTGGAAGAGTTTGATCCGTTATTTTTCGGTATTTCTCCGAGAGAAGCCGAAATGATGGATCCCCAACAGCGTCTCCTGCTGACTCAGGTTTGGAAGGCGGTTGAAGATGCCGGCATTTCGCCGAGCAAGCTCTCGCAACATCCTACAGGCGTTTTCGTAGCTGCAGGCCCAGGCGATTATATGAACGTCACTTCGATTTCACAAGGGAATCCCCAAGCGATGACGGGCGTGGTCCCATCCCTGATTCCGAACCGCATTTCATATGCATTAAACTTGCAAGGACCCAGTGAATACTATGAAACGGCTTGCTCTTCTACATTGGTGGCGTTACATCGAGCGATCCGATCCATATATAACCAAGAATGCGAGCAAGCGATTGTAGGCGCTGTAAACCTGCTGATTTCTCCTATAGGCTTCATAGGCTTTGATGCTATGGGATATCTAAGCCCGGATGGAAGAGCTAAATCCTTTCAGTCCAACGCGGACGGATTTGTTCGGAGCGAGGGTGTTGGTGCAATCATCATCAAGCCGTTGTCGAAAGCGATTGAGGACAATAATTTAATTTATGCTGTAATCAAAGGGACCGGCGTGTCCCATGGGGGCAAAGGAATGTCATTGACCTCACCCAATGCTGCTGGGATGAAGGCAGCCATGGCCCAAGCATTTAAAGGCACGGGAGTTAGCCCCCGGACGATATCCTATATTGAAGCTCATGGTATCGCATCGCCTATCGCCGACGGCATCGAAGTCAATGCATTGAAGACGGGTTATCAGGAGATAGCGTCAAACGATCCATCTTCATCTGATTCATGGGGAGAGAGTGCTTGTTATATCAGCACGCTGAAGCCTTCGCTGGGTCATGGGGAAGTTGCTTCAGGCATGGCTTCGTTGATCAAGTCCATTCAGGCGATAAGACACAAACTTATCCCTGGAGTGAAACGATTTACGAGTCCAAGTCAGCATATTTCGCTGGAAGGAAGTCCGCTTCGAATTTCTGCAGAGCATCATGAATGGGAGCCGTTAACCGATACGCATGGAAAGGTGCTACCGCGACGTGCGACGATAAACAGCTATGGCATCGGCGGTGTGAACGCTCATGTCATCCTGGAAGAGTATATTCCGGTGGCTGCCGGTAAGCATCAGGAACCTTCGAGGAAACCTCAGATCGTAGCTCTCTCGGCAAAAAGTACAGAGCGACTGGTAGAATATGCTCGGCGCATGCTTGAATATGCAGAACGTGCGCCGGAATTCTTTTTATCGGATTTCGCATACACCTTGCAGATAGGCAGAGAACAGATGGAATCCCGGCTGGCTTTTGTTGCAAGCAGCCGCGAGGAGCTGATTAGTGGTTTCAGGCAATTCCTGAAAACATCGCAAGTCGTCCCGATGGCGAAAGATTCGCATCCTGTCATTTTTACAGGAGAGACAGTCAATTCCAAGTCCAAAATGGATTCGGATGCTGTCCTAACATTATTTGTGGATAACAACCTGACGGATATCGCTCTCCAATGGACAAGAGGCGGCATATTTCCATGGGAAACACTTCACGATGCAAAAGAGGTTCGTAGAATGTCACTGCCTGTCTATCCGTTTGAGAGGAGAAGGTGTTGGCCCGATCTTGATGGCGATGGAGCACAAGAGATCCATCCGGGACAGCTTAAACGTGCAGCTTCAACCCATCGTTTCACTGCAACCACATCGATAATGGCTGAGACGGACCCTAATGTAAGCAGCCGTGTTATCGATATCGTATCGAAAATACTGGGATTGGCCCCCCATGAGTTGAGTCCAGACCTGCCTTTGGATCAATATGGGCTTGACTCCATTCTATTGATGCAGCTCTTGCAGCAATTGCAGAATCAGCTGGCTCCGGCGGTGGATCTCGTTAAACTTCAGGAATGCAGGACGCTTCTGCACATCATTACAATGATCGAATCGCTAATGAAAGAGGATGGATCAAGCATCTTCAGCCGACAAGGCAAGTCCGAAGTGCCTGGGAGTTGGCCGCAGTTTCCCGAGCTAATCCTTCTTAACAATGGCTCGCAGGGATCACCCGTATTTTGGTTCCATGGCGGCTTGGGTGGCGTGGAAATGTATCAAAAGCTCGCGCAAAAGAGCGAGCGGCCATTTTACGGCATCCAGGCAAGAGGTTGGTTAACTGATCGATCCCCGTTAAAAGGGGTTGGGGCGATGGCTGCGTACTATGCCCATATTATTCAATCCGTTCAGCCTAACGGGCCTTATGATCTGGGAGGTTACTCCTTAGGCGGAGTACTGGCGTATGAAGTGACACGTCAATTGCAGGAGCTTGGACATTCGGTGAATTCAGTGGTGATGCTGGATTCACCATATGGAAAAGAGTTTCAGCAAGGAGCCGTTTCCAGAAAGACGGCCGTATTGCAAGCCGTTAATTTGGCCCTTGCTTCAAAGAATTTTCAGGAACCGGATAAATTTATGCAGACGCTCATCCATCGGAATGAATTGGATCTGAATGTTCAGGAAGAGGAATTGTTTGAACAGTTAATTAAGCTTGGAAACACCCGCGGACTCACCAAGACGGAGGATCAAATCATGTCGATGATTGAAGCGAATATCAAGATACAACATGCATACCAATTTGATCGGTTTTCGGTGAGGCCACTATCCGACCCCGAAGCCGTAACCTGCTACTATTTCCGCAATAAGGGTGGACTGATCTTTGGAGAGCTGGAACCCTATTTCTCTACAACGGAAGATTCTTCAGCTCTAGACCATGCAACCTACTGGGAGGAATGGGAACGTCAATTTCCTAAACTGCATGTGATGGATATAGATCCTTCCAATCATATGGTGCTGTTATCAGAAGCCAAATCTTATGAAACGATTTTTGCGTTTTGCGAAGAGTTATATTCTGAACATGGCATGACCAAAGAGTTTCTCCACATGTTTAAAGAGAAGACGAAAGAATTACACGGAGTCAAGGCATGAACGAATCCCGGTTAAGCTGCAGTAAACGGCGCTTAGCCGGGAGTTTTTTATGCCCGATGCGAAAGGGGAGGAATCATGGTTCATTACGAAGTGTTTGTACTGCGAACGGTTTCGCATCCCTTTATTAATTATAGCTATATTGTTTTTGATAAAAGCAGCCGCTCTGCCATCATCATTGATCCTTCATGGGAACTCGATACCATAATAGGCAGGCTAAACTATTTAAACGCAGATGTGAAAGGGATTATGCTGACCCACTCCCACTACGATCACGTAAATTTGGCGTCGGTGTTAACCGAAATTTATGAATGTGATGTATTCATGTCGAGCGTGGAAATTGAAGACTATGGTTTTAATTGCCGAAATTTGACAAGTTTATCCGATAATGAGGTCGTCATGTTCGGGGAGACAAACGTGACGTGCTTGTGGACGCCCGGGCATACTTCGGGAAGTATGTGTTTTTTGCTTGAAGACTGTATTTTTACGGGGGATACACTCTTTATTGAAGGCTGCGGGGGATGCAATTTCAAGGGGGGATCCGCTGAGGCAATGTTTGATAGCATTCAAAAAATCAAATCTTTTGCAGCTCCGGAACTGCGGGTATTTCCTGGTCATTCCTATGGTACCCCTCCTGGTCAAACGATAAGTATGTTGTACGATCAGAACATCTATTTTCAATTGGATTCGCTCAAGCATTTTGTCAATTTCAGAATGAGGCCAAATCAAGAAGGGATATTTAATTTTCGATAAAATGGGAGTGAAAAAAAGTGGGGAAATCGATCGTATTTTTGTTTTCGGGGCAAGGATCGCAATATTACCAAATGGGCAAGGAGTTATATCGGGATCAGCCGGTATTCCGTCATTGGATTCAGAAGCTGGATCAATATTATTATCAAATCTCCGGGAAATCGGTAACCCGCGAGCTTTACGAGAATGATTATCCGATCAGCCAGCCATTTGATTCATTACCATTCACACATCCCGCAATATTCATGATCGAGTATGCCTTAGCTCAGGTATTTATGGAATATCGGATCTTCCCTGATTATGTGTTAGGCACAAGCTTGGGGGAATTTGCTTCCTGCACGGTCGCAGGTTCCATGGATTACACTTCAGCATTGGAGCATGTGATCGCTCAAGCTGAAATCGTTCAGAATCATTGCGAATCCGGGGGCATGATCGCTATTCTTGATCAGGTATCTCTATACCGCAGCGAACCGATACTTTATCAGAACTGTGAGATTGCATCGGTTAATTTTGATACGCATTTTGTCATCTCGGGAGGAGCCGCGGCTCTTTCCGAAGTGGAGTCTTATTTAAAAGATTGTAATATCATGGCTCAGCGATTACCCATTCGTCATGGTTTCCATTCCAAGTGGATCGACCCGGCAGGCCCGTATTATGAGCGCCATGTAAGCTCTTTAGCTTTAAAGTCTCCCCATACGACCGTAATCTCATCTTTTAGCGGGCAGAGGGTGGCTGCTTTCGAACCCGAATACTTATGGAACGTGGTGAGGGAACCGATCCAATTCCGCAATGCATTGAAATCTTTGATGCCCCTGAAAGATAAGATTTTTGTAGATTTAGGCCCTGGAGGAACACTTGCCACCTTCATTAAGCATAATCATCAAATGTTTGGCTCACATGAAGTTCAAAATATATATACCGTTCTAAGTCCTTTTCATAAGGATATCCATAGATTGGAACAAGTCATATCCAAAATAAAAATGGAACGAGTAACCACTTAAGTCATACTAAGAATTAATGTCGAAACCATGAGTATTTTGCGATTGCCCGAGAAATAATAACATGTTATGAATAGTATAAGATAATAAAATACGAGCATAAACGCCTTGCAAGATATGGTTTATACAACGATATCAAGCAGCATGATGCTGGCATATGATAAAAGACGTTGTAACCTCCTGGTTGCAGCGTCTTTTTGACGTCATTGCACTAAAGTTGCAGTCGCACCTCAAAATCAACTACTATTTAAAGAGGGAACAGAACTTCTAGAATGTTAGCAGCGTGTTTTGTTTTTATTTACTACTCGAGTCATCACGGCTCTGAATCACACAATCGAAAGGAAGTATCCCATGAATTCTATGCAAATCGAACAGCTCAAAATCATTCGGAACGAAATTACCCGATTTATGATGAAATACAAATTCGCCTTAGATGAGATCGAAACCAAAATGGAAATATTAAAAGAGGAGTTCCAGGCTCTTCATGATTATAGTCCGATCGAACATACGAAGTCCCGCCTGAAATCGCCGGAGAGCATCATGAAGAAGCTGCTCCGAAAAGGCGGAAACATATCTCTCAGTTCCATTGAAGATAACATTAAAGACATCGCTGGTCTAAGAATCACCTGCTCCTTCATTACCGACATTTACAAAATCAGCGACATGCTGCAGAAGCAGAGCGACTTAACGGTCCTGAACGTCAAAGATTATATCAAGAATCCGAAGTCAAACGGATACCAAAGCCTGCATCTGTTAGTCGAAGTGCCTGTTTTTTTCTCCGACCGGGTGGAGAAGGTATGCGTTGAAGTCCAAATTCGGACTATTGCCATGGATTTCTGGGCGAGTCTGGAGCATAAAATTTTCTACAAATATAATAAGTCGGTTCCCCAGCATCTGCTGGAAGAGCTTAAGAAGGCGGCGGATACGGCTAACGCGCTGGACCGTCAGATGGAGCAATTGCACCACGAAGTACAGGCCATTAAGGATTCGGAAAGCAATGATTCGCTGCTGGAGGAGCTGAAGAGCATTCAGATCAACAACCGCAAGTATGAGCTTCCGGCCGGATTGCTTGAAGTGTTGACCGAGGATAATTAAAAGTTCTGGCAGGGGCAAAAAAAAGAAAAGCTTCACCTGTTTCATCAACCGTACACCGGGTATATATATCCTAAGTGGGAAGTGGAAACACATCAACACCAGACGGATAATAAGACGTTAAGTCGGAATTACCGAAAGGATTTGATACCCATGTACAGCATAACGAGGAATAAGGACGACACTACCTGAATTATTCCAAAGTACACCTTAAGCAATGGAACGATTGCGTTTGAATAGAAATAACCGCTTCCCACGAAAAAACTCTGCGAGTGATCTCGCGGAGTTTTTTTTGCTGTCGACAACCATCCTTGCATGCCCCTGAATCTGGACGTGCACAAAGGGAATAGGATGCATGATGTACAAATTGTGTTCCTTTTCCTAGTGGAAAGCCGATGACTGTGTGAACGATTCTGTTCACAATATTGAGGGATTGGCGGCCCTCGAAAGAACGGACTCTATGATATACTTAGAAATTGGATACAATGGTAACAAACATGATGAAGATGTTATGAACCTACATAATAGAGGTGTATGTACAGTGACAACTACCGTAGTCATCGGCGGCGGCATTACCGGACTTTCGACCTTATACTATTTGCAAAAAGAGTTAAATCGCCATCAACAAGATATGGAATTGGTGCTTATCGAGGCAAGTGAAACGCTGGGAGGCAAAATCCGAACCGTTCAGAATGGTGAATTTATTATGGAAACCGGAGCGGATTCGATCGTATCCCGGAAAACAAATGTGGCACCACTTCTAGAGGAGCTTCAGTTAACAGACCAGGTTGTGTATAATGCCACGGGGACTTCGTTCATATATACGACTGCAGGTTTGAAAAGAATCCCGGATGAGAGCGTATTCGGCATACCGCTTAGCTTGAAATCCTTGGCGGAAAGCGAGCTCGTGTCTTCCGAGGGGAAGGTGGAGGCGCTCAAGGACTACTACACGCCGAATGAAACGTTTACCAAGGATGATTCTTTAGGCGAGTTCCTTGAAGCCTTCCTTGGCAAGGAAATCGTTCAGAATCAGATCGCTCCGGTCATATCGGGCGTATATTCCGGAGAGCTTCATGATCTCACCATTGCGTCCACGTTTCCTTATTTACTAGAATACAAAAATGCACACGGTAGTATCATGGGTGGTCTAGCCGAGCATAAACAGAAGTTCCTGGGCTCAGGTAATAAGAAGTTTGTTTCCTTCCAAGACGGAGTCTCCGTATTGATTGATGCACTGGAACGGACCGTGATACAAACAGGCGCGAAGATATACAAGGGCGTTTCCGCAGAGAAGCTGGAGAAAATGGCTAGCGGTTACGGGATAACATTGGCAAATGGCGAAAAGCTTGAAGCTGATTTTGTTGTATTAAGCACAATGGGATCCGCCGCGAAGGAGCTGCTGCAAGATCCGCTGCTTAACGAGGACTTTGACCAGCTGTATACCAAATCGCTTATCAGCGTGTATCTTGCCTATGATATTCAAGACGAAGAGCTTCCCTACGATGGAACGGGATTCATTACGGCTAAGGGCACCCAGTTAAAGTGTGATGCTTGTACCTGGACGAGCCGGAAATGGGAGCATACTTCCGAGAACAAGCGGTTATTAATGCGATTGTTCTACAAAAGCTCCAATCCGCATTATGAGGAGTTCATCCAATTATCCGATGAAGAATTGAAACGGGTCGGGATGGAGGATATCAGCCTAAGCCTCGGCATTAAGGCAGAGCCTATCTCTTGTGAAGTCACTAAATGGCATGATAATATGCCGAATTATCATTTGAAGCACCGGCAAATCGTGGAGTCATTAGAGCATAAAATGGGTGACCTGTACCCTAACGTTATGCTTGCGGGATGCTCCTATTATGGAGTGGGTATACCGGATTGCATTGCGAACGGGGAGAAGACGGCAGGTCTGATCGTGGAAAGGATGCTTGGATGACAATTTATATCGCGTTGCTCAGAGGGATTAATGTCGGCGGCCATAACAAGATCAAAATGGCCGATTTAAGAAAAATGCTTGAACACATGGGGCTGGCTCGCGTGCAGACCTACATCCAGAGCGGAAACGTGCTCTTCGAATCTGCGGAATCCAAGGAAACGCTGCGCGTCCAAATGGAGCAAGGCATACTTGAAACGTTCGGCTTCTCGATATCGGTGATCCTTAGAACCTCTGAGGAAATCGAGGGGATCGTTCGGAACTGTCCATTTTCGGAAGAAACGATACGTCAAGCGGAGGAAGCGTCGGAGTTTGAGAGTCTTTATGTTGCCATGCTGCCGGAAGCGCCTGCTGCTGAAGATATAGAGAAATTAAGGCTTTATGTAAACGAAAAGGAAACCTTCGAGGTTATTGGTGAAGAGGTTTACTTACTGTTTAAGGAAAGCGTTCGGAATTCCAAGCTGGCGGTTCAGTTGACGAAGCTCGGCGTACCGATGACGATGCGGAATTGGAAAACCATGAACAAGCTGGTACAACTGTCCCAGACAATGAAGAGTGAGTAGTCGCCATCATTTATACAAATGAAGGGGTACATAGGCTAATCTCAAAATTCGAGAGGAAGTTCGGGCTAAAGTGTTTCACTTCCTGAGGAGCGGGTAAATATAGAACAAGTGGGAAGTGGTATTGTCAATCGACGGACGGAAGAACATGATGTCATTCCGAAAGGCAGTTGATTCACCATGAACACTCGCAAAAGGAGAAGGAGAGCGAAGTTTCTTCGATTCTTTTCAGGTAAGGCACCCTAGCAATTGGAAAATGGCTGCATAATGAATTTTAAATCGCTTCCCACTGATAAGGATCCTGCGAAATTATTCGCGGGGTCTTTTTTTGTGCGGGAGACCGGAGTAATTGATAGTATCTGAATAAGCTGAAGCTGCATTCCATGAAAGAGGATCCTGACGGATGCTTGCCCAAAGATGAACCGGATAAGACGAGAATAGTCTGGAAGTAATGGGTTTTATACGCTATGCTGCCCCGCTTGTGGACCTTGAGATAGGGGTAACTACTTAATATATAGTAATGAATATCTGTTAACAAATTGTCCTATTTTACTAGATGATTAACTGATCCCGGGACTTGTGAATCATTTATCAGATTTTACATAAATCGGTTTAAAAATCAAAGGGAATATGCAATTATTGATCTTAGGAGGTGAGGTGCTAAATGGATCTCTTATAGGGGATAGCCTAAATCTAAATCGTGAGGGATTTAATATTGAAAGCGCTTTAATTAAAATTTGGAGATCCCATGGAGACCTGGAGAATTGGGAAACTGAATTGATTGTTCAAAAAATCATTTCTAGGAGGTTTTCCATTGTCTAAGATCGTCCTGAATCGATGTATATCCTGTTTCTTGATTCTTTGTATCGTGTTGTCGGCCTCGTTTGCCGGTTTCCCAGGACAGGCTTCAGCCCAGTCATCCAACGCACTGAACAATGTACCTGAACTGCTGATCACCGAGCTTGTCCCTGATTCTACGAATGTAGGAACCGCCGATGGTTATGAATTTATTGAAGTATATAACAATACCGACCAAGACATCGATTTCAGCCATTACAAAATTCGTTACCGTTACTTGGAGAGTGATACCCTCTGGGCTCATGTACCCGATGAGGTGATGATTCCATCCAGAGGCACGCTGGTGTTCTGGATTATTAACGCACAGAACAGCAAATCAACGATTGCTGATTTTAATAAAAATTACGGCACCAACCTGATTGAAAACACCGATGTCGTCAAAATATTTTCAGGCGGCATGTCCAATTCACGCATGCGGGAGCTTGTGGTTGTGACGAACACCGGCCGTCCGATCGTATCCGCATTTTACAATGACGGAGATGTTCATAACGCCGCCGATCAGGGGATCTTCTATAAGTACCCGGAGGATGGCAGCCTGAAGATGCAGCGGATTTCCCAGCTGGAGCATAAGGCTACGCCGGGTTCGCTGCAGCATTCCGAGGTGCCTGCGGAGCCGGTACATATTGATGTGACCAAGGAACCAACGGTCACCAACCGGACGACAACGACGAATGTGACGCCGGGCGAAAATCTGGAGATTCTCGCAGAAGCGCACGATGATCGTATGGTTACTTCGCTCGCGTTATCTTATCGTGTCGATGGACAGAACGATTACAAAGTCGTACAGCTTCAGGAAGGAAAGCAAGGCCTCGGTCATACGATTTCTTACCTGGAGCTGCTGGGACACACCAAGCTGGAGTATTTTTTCACGGTGTCCAACACCTTTAAGGAAGTAGCGAGTCCCAAATACGAAGTCGATCTCACGGGGAATGGTGCCAGCGCCAGCCTGAATGTTGACGATCAACAGACCGTCACCGGGATAACCTATATTCGGGGTGCAGCAGGTGGGGTAGAACCTGCAGATCTTGAGCTTCATATCGACGGGCATCCGGTTCAAGGTACACCCGTTATGGAGCATTCCGCTTATTTTGTTTTTGAAGGCGATGGTATTGACGATGGGATCAACACGGTAACCATCGGCAAGAATGTTCTGTTCAAGACCGAGGCGAACATTGACGGCTATCAAACCATCGTTGTCCCCATCGAACCGCAATGGTTGATAAGCGGCACAAACGAAATTACCCTTCGGGCCGGTGATAATGAGAAAACCTATTTCGAGGATGACAAGCCGACCGGAAATATGGATGACTTTAATGCCCGCAATGTACGGCTGTTGTTAGGAGATGGGACAGAAATCCGGGATCCGCAATTTAGCGATCCTGCGCTTATCCATGACCTTGGTGACGATGGACGGTTTCTGCCTTTTGTTGCATTTCAATTCGATATTCCAGCCGATAAAGTAAGTGCCCTGTCTTACGCATGGGATACTACGACGGTTACAGACGGGCAGCACAAGGTTGAATTGAATGTAAAGGGGAAGTCTGAAGCATCTGCCATTGTTCAGGTAGATAACAATGGACCGGTAATTAGCGTGACCGTTGAAGAGGGGAAGAGCTATAAGGGAAGCATCCCGGTCGATGTGACTGCAGAAGATAGCGTATCCGGCGTGGAACAGGTGAAGGTCCTGCTGGATGGTCGAACCATCCAGGTGCCATACGATACTTCATCATCCGAGCTTGATCCAGGTGATCATAAGCTGGAAATTCGGGCAGTGGACAAGATCGGCAACATCTCGGAACGTACGGTAACGTTTAACACGGCACCGGAGCATCCGAATGCACCTGTATTGGTCTCACCAGCAGATATGGAGAGCGGAACCGGGTTGTCGCCGGAACTGAAGGTTCAAGTCAGCGATCCATCGGATGACGAGCTTGAGGTCTCCTTCCATCAGGCGTATCCGTATCATGCATTAAGTGGCGATCGAGTAAAATTATCCAAGAACGCCTCGGATGAAGAGCCACCTAAGGACAGGTTCCCGGTGGGCGAAACTGCGCTAACTGCAGAGGAATTGAAGCTGGTAGCAGAGTCCAACGATCAATATGTCACGGTGGATTCCACGTCCCAGTTCCCTTATATCCGGTTTGAGGTAGAGCTGGAGCATGCCGTGGAGCCGGGTGACAACGTTGAAGTGACTTGGGAAGGACACACGGTGCCCGGCCGTAAGGTCACGATGTATGCGTGGAACCACAACCAGAACAAGTGGACGGAAATTACCCAACATATTGCCCAGTCTGAAGATGATTTTACGCTGCGAGGCGAACTGATGGCAGCAGACTACGTCCAGAACAGCAAAGTGGATGTCATCGTACAGGACGAAATTCCATCCCGTGGGGATTATGATTACACTTTTGTATGGGTATCGGATACCCAGTTCTTAACGGAGCTGTACCCGCATATTCAGCAGAAGCAATTCGACTGGATTGTCGATTCCATCGATGATATGAACATCAAATATCTGTTCCATACCGGTGATATCGTGAATGATCCGACAGCTGAGTATCAATGGAAACGTGCCGATGATTACATGAAGATGCTGGAGGATGCAAATCTGCCGCATGGCGTGCTCGCCGGAAATCATGATGTGGGAAGTTATGATTGGGATTACACGACCTACAGTCAATATTTCGGGGAGGAGCGTTACAAGAATCAGCCATATTACGGAGGTTCCTACAAGGACAATCGCGGGCATTATGACCTTGTCTCCGTTGAAGGCAACGACTTCATCATGATGTATATGGGATGGGGCGTTGAAGACGAAGACATCAAGTGGATGAACGAGGTTCTCGCAGCGTATCCGGACCGTACCGCATTCCTGAATTTCCATGATTATATGCTCGCGAACGGAACTCGTTCCGGTATAGGCAACAAATTGTACAAGGAAGTTGTCGTTCCGAATCCGAATGTGGTTGCCGTTCTGAGCGGCCATTACACGGGAGCCAGTCTGCTTAAGAATGAATTGGATGATAATGGTGACGGTATTGCGGACAGAACCGTGTATCAGATGCTGGCAGACTACCAAGGACATGCCGATGGCGGCAGTGGTTACTTGAGATTGCTGCATTTTGATAAGGATAGCAATCAGATTTACGTAAATACGTACTCTCCTTATCTGGATAAGTACAATTATTATACAAATGGCTCGGATGAGTTCAAGATGAATCTGGATCTTGAACCGAAATTAAAGCGCGTAGCAACCGATTCGATCCAAGTAAATCATCTGAGAGGAGAGTCTATCGGTACACCGCAGAACGTGGCTAGCGGCACTGAGGTTACTCAACCGTGGACAGGACTGCAATCCGATGGAACCTATTCGTGGTATGTCGTCGCACAAGACAAATTCGGGGGGAAAACCCTTTCGGATGTGTGGACATTCACGACAGATGGCGGGAATCTCAACGCTCCGACCAACCTGAAAGCACTGAATGTGACATCGTCAACAGTTCAAATCGGTTGGGATCCCGTAAACACTCCAGACCAACAAGTCGTGAACTTTAATGTGTATCAGGACGGGGAGCGCGTGGCAACGGTCACGGATAGCGTATATGAAGCGACAGGGCTAACCCCGGACACGCTGTATGAATTCAAAGTAACCGCCGTGGACAAGCAAGGCACGGAATCCGCTCCTAGTGAGGCCTTAACGGTCATCACTCAAGCCGTAGAAATTCCGGGTGCACCTGTATGGACAGCCGGGGAGCTTGAATTTTCGGACATTACTTCAAACGGCGTATCCATGAGCTGGCCGGAGGCGACCGCAGATAATGGCGTGGATGGATATCGTGTATATCTGAAAGGGCGGAGTGAACCGGTTGTTGCCGTGACCAATGATGTGTATTCATATACCGCTTCCGGTTTGGAGCCGGACACCCGATATCATTTTACTGTAAAAGCCTATAACGCTGCGGGAGAGAGCGCCGGACTTCATAACACAGTCACAACACCGGCAGCAGCAGTAGACAAGAGCGAGTTAATCGGATTAATCGCATCGGCACAGCAAAGGCTCGACGAAACCTGGGAAGGGACATCGCCGGGGCAGTATCCGGCCGCAGCAAGGTCTGCACTCCGTGCTGCCATTGAAAGAGCCAGCGCCATAGCGCAACAGGATCATGCAACTGCCAAGGCAGTAGAGAATGCGATCACTGCTCTGCAAGCCGCGATCCGTACCTATAACGCATCGGTTGTACCTTCAACGGAGAATCCTCCATCATCGGGATCAGAATCAGGATCGGGGTCCTCTGGAGGATACGTATTATCTGGAGACAACCGTTTAAAAGAACTTGAAGTGATCATCGGCGGCAAAGCAGCTGAACTTACCCCTGCATTCAATGAGAACAGAACTGAGTACCGACTTGAGACGGAAGCCGAATCTGTGCAGCTCCGTGTTCATGCGGCGCATAGCAAGGCAACAGTCCTTCTGGGAGAAGAACCCCTGAAAAAGGATCAGGTTATCGAGCTGAAGGAAGGGGATAACCTGTTGAAGCTGGTGATTCGGGCGGAGAACGGGACGACCCGAACCTACCAGTTAACCATTCACCGTAAGGCGAAGCCGGGGACCGAAGAACCGAGGCCGGAGCCAAAGCCGGTGATGTTAACAGACATCGCAGGACATTGGGCTTCGTCGGCGATAGAGGAAGCGGTTCAGCTCGGTATCGTTGGGGGGTATCCGGATCATACCTTTAAACCGGACCGACAAGTAACACGCGCCGAATTTATGGTCATGATGGCCAAAGCACTCGATGGACAAAGGGATGCTGGGAAGCTGGATTTCAAAGACAGTTCCCAGATCGGATCCTGGGCGCTTGAAGCGATTCAATGGGCCGTATCCGAAGATATTGTGAAGGGATATGAAGACGGCTCATTCAGACCGAATCAATCCGTCAACCGTTCTGAAATGGCGGTCATGATCGCACGTTACCTGGGCCTTGCCTTACCAGAAGCAGAAACGGAATTCCGTGATCAGCAAGCCATTCCAGCTTGGGCAGAGAAGGAAATCGCTGCCGCCACTGCGGCTGGCATCGTAAATGGCCGCTCGGGTAACCGGTTTGCTCCACGGGACTCCGCGACCCGGGCGGAAGCCGTAATGATGATTCTTCGTATGCTGGAGAACGTGGAGAAGCAGTAAGAAATAAGAACAAATAAGAGGCTGACACTAGAGCTGGAGCTTTAGTGTCAGCCTCTTTTTAGGTTGAAGGCTAATGGAGATTCATGTTAAGGGTATGGAGCAATGAATTAAACCCACCGTCCACCGCGAAATACAGGTTCAATCGTGCCGTCAGCCAGCACACCGTCAATGTCCAGTTCAGCCGAACCGATCATGAAATCAACATGCGTCAGACTAACATTGACTCCGCGAGCGATGAGTTCTTCCTTGCTCATCTTGGTACCGCCCTCGATATTGACAGGATAGGCGCTTCCCAGCGCAAAGTGGCACGATGCATTCTCATCGATACCGGTGTTATAGAAGACGCGGTTCAGCTGGGAGATTGGCGAATCATGCGGTACGAGTGCCATTTCTCCTAGATAGGACGCGCCTTCGTCCGTTTCCAGCAGTGTTGTGAGGTGCTCCCGCCCGGATTCGGCTTCATATTCGACAACTTTGCCGTCCTTGAACGTGAGCTTTATGCCTTCTACCAAGCGGCCGTTCAGATTAAGCGGAAGCGTACTGGTTACGGTCCCGTTTACGCCTGTACGGTGCGGCATTGTGTAGATTTCTTCGGTCGGCATGTTTGCCACGAAATATACGCCGGCTTCATTCTCGTCGCCACCGCCAAGCCAGAGATACCCTTCCGGCATGTCCACGCGCAGATCCGTTCCCGGCGCACGATAGTGGAAACTCTTATAGCGTTTGGCATTCATGTGATTCTGGCGCAGTTTCAGCTGAGCAATATGATCACGCCAAGCGGCAACCGGATCTTCGCTATCCACTCGATTCATCTGGAATACCGCATCCCACATCGCTTGAATACGATCCTCTTCGGGAAGATCCGCGAATACCTTATCGGCCCAGGCACGGGTAGGTGCCTTAATGAGCGACCAGCTGATTTTATTGTTGCGCACATAAACTTGGTATTTTTCGTTAGCTACGGCAGCGGCTTTCACGGCTGTAGATACTTTGGCTGAATCAATGCCTCGGAACAGCTCCGGATCCGGAACCTTAATGCGCAGAATGGCTCCTCCACCTTCTGCAAGCTGCTGCATGGCGTCGGCCTGCCACTGCGGATAATAACCGAAAGAGTCAGCGGGTGCTTTCTCGTAGCGAATGCGGGTGATTCTCTCATCATCCCAGTCGACTTGCACATATTTGGCGCCTGCATCGTATGCTTTGGCCACGATGTGGCGTGTCAACTCTACGGTTTCGATTGGAGCATTGACAATCAGTACTTGGCCCGGTTGAACGTTTACGCCTACCTTAACGACCAGCTCCGCGTATTTCTCCAGATTTTTCTCGAAATTGTCCATATGTAGATTTCCTCCATTTCAGATGTACACTCTATTTTAACATGTTTCCTCTGTGTTCGAAAAAAAGTGGAATCAGGACAAAAGTGTGACAGTCAGCTGTCATATTTTCTGAATTACAATGACGACAGTAAAGAAAGAAACCTACTTAGAAGGAGTGTATGAGAACGTGAAGACACAATCGACCAACAAATTGCCCATCGTGCTCACAGGCCTGCTGCTCGGCATCTTAATGGCCTCCATGGACAATACAATCGTAGCGACCGCAATGGGGAATATCGTCGGGGAGCTCGGAGGACTTGATCATTTCGTATGGGTGACTTCCGCTTATATGGTCGCTGAGCTTGCGGGAATGCCGATCTTTGGCAAGCTGTCCGACATGTACGGTCGCAAAAAGTTCTTTGTATTCGGGATGATTGTATTTATGCTAGGTTCCGTACTGTGCGGTACGGCGAACTCCATTACAGAACTGGCGCTATATCGTGCCGTGCAAGGCATCGGCGGCGGTGCGCTGATCCCGATTGCATTCGCTATTATGTTCGATACGGTTCCCCTCGAAAAGCGGGGGAAGCTCACCGGGTTATTCGGAGCCGTGTTCGGATTATCCAGCATATTCGGACCGCTTGCTGGTGCGTATATTACGGATCATATTACATGGCAGTGGATATTCTATGTTAATTTGCCAATCGGCATCGTGGCTTTCATGATGGTCACGCTGTTTTATAAGGAATCGCATGAACGTTCCAAGCAGCCGATTGATTGGATGGGAGCCGCTACACTCCTGACGGGCGTCATCTGTTTCATGTTTGCTTTAGAGCTTGGCGGCAAGCAGTTGGCGTGGAACTCCTGGATTATCCTGGCGTTGTTTGCTATGGCGTTTGTCATGCTGGTTCTCTTCGTGCTTGCTGAGAGAAGGGCGCAGGAACCGATTATTTCCTTTCGTTTATTCAAGAATAAACTCTATACGTCCAGTGTGCTGTGCGGTTTATTCAGCGGAGGATCGTTCATCGTGGCTTCCGTTTATATTCCGATTTTCATTCAAGGGGTACTCGGTGGAAGCGCAACGAACTCGGGGCTCGTCCTGCTGCCAATGATGGTGGGTTCGGTCATCACGGCTACAGTCAGCGGTTTTCTGATGAGTAAAATATCGTATCGCAACATCATGATCCCGACGCTTGTCCTGTTCACGGGAGGGATGGTGCTCGCTTCGACGCTAACTGCGGAATCCAGCAGGTTCATCGTAACCCTATACATGGTACTGATCGGGCTTGGCATCGGCGGATCGTTCTCCGTGCTGAGTACAGCCGTCATGCATGGCTTATCCTATAAACAGCGCGGGATGGCGAGTTCGACCTTTAACTTCACGCGATCGCTTGGAATGACCATTGGAATAACCGTGTTCGGGTTGATACAGAGCCGATCCTTCACCGGATCCCTGTCATCGGGAGGAGTGAACAACGGCGGACTTCCTGAAGGATTCGATCTGTTGGATCCCCACATCTTATTGGCGCCGGAGACGAGGTCGCTGATTCCGTCAGAGCTGCTCAAACCGATCTCCGACAACCTCGCTTCCTCCATTGCCATTACATTTGCCTGGGCTATCGTTCCTGCAGCATTAGCGCTTGCGGCAGCAACGTTAATGGGGCGCAAAAAGTTGGATGAAACAGCGGAGTTAAAGAGAGAGGAGGTGGTTGGTTCAGAAGAGGAGGGAGAAACTCCGGATAATGAAAAGCTGGTGATGGTGCCGTAGCGTTTACGGTATGGCGGTATGACCCGGATCAAAATGATTTGTCTCATAAACGGATTTGCTCATTGGACTGATGGTTCGTCAGGTTGAAAACCATGTCCTATGAAATAATGGCGGTGCTCAGGATGTTATCCTTTGCACCGCCATTTCTTGCTTTTCGGCCGGTTGCTCTTAACTGAATAAGAGGGCATCCCGCCAGATCCAAGACCTTTTGGGACACCCCTCTTACCGTTAACTCTTAATGGCACCTGCTGCAATATCGGAAATGAATTGCTTGCTGATGAACAGGAACATAACGATCAGCGGAATGACGGCTAGCAGCGTACCGGCAATGACCATCGAATAGTCGGTCGTGTATATTCCGTTCAATGAGGAGAGCGCAACCTGCAAAGTGAATTTGTTCTCATCATTTAGAATAATAAGCGGCCACAGGTAGTCATTCCATACGCCGATGAACGTGAAGGCGGCCAGGAATGATAAGGCGGGACGCAGAATCGGCAGCGATATATTCCAGTAGAGGCGGAAGAATCCGCAGCCGTCGATTTTGCCTGCATCTAGCAGCTCTGAGGGTACCGACTCCTGTGCATATTGCCTGATCCAGAAGATCCCAAAGGCGTTTACCATTCCGGGAATGATCAACGCTTTATAAGTTCCTACCCATCCGAACTCTGCCATAATGACAAACGAAGGTACCAGGGACAACTGGGCAGGCGCCATCATGGTGGCAAGCAGCAGCACAAACAGCCATTTTTTGCCTGGGAATTGGAATTTAGCGAACGTGAATCCGGCCAGGGAATCAAAGAATAAGACTAACAGCGTACAAGCGGAAGCAACAAACAGGGTATTCCAGAAGGCGCCGAAGAAATCAATGCTGCTCAGCACTCTTGACACGTTATCAAGCAAGTGAGGGCCGAACCATAGTTTCGGGGGGAAGCTGTAAATGTCCGAAGTGGTTCGCGTTGCCATGACAAGCAGCCAGTAGAAGGGGAAAATCGACAGCAGCAGTCCGGCGATTAACCCGATGTGAAGGAATAAGGATTTCCATTTGAACATACGATTCACCCCCATTTCAGTCATTGGACGGACTGCCCTGCACCATTTTCCAGTTCACGATGGAGAAGAGTGCAATGAGCAGGAACATTCCCCAGCCGACGGCAGCGCCATATCCGAAATAGTTATTCACGAAGGCTTCACGGTACAGGTAGAGGACGATGGTCATACCGCCGCCGCTGACGCCGCCATCATTGCCGACAAGCACCTGCGGTTCGGTGAAGATCTGCATGCCGCCGATGGTCGAGGTGATGACCGTGAAGAGAATGATGGGTCTTAGATTGGGAATGGTGATTTTGAAAAAGGATTGAATGCCGGAGGCTCCGTCGATCTTGGCTGCTTCGTACAGGACGGTCGGAATGCTCTGCAGCCCGGCAAGATAGATAATGGCGTTATACCCTGCCCATCTCCATATGACCATGACCGAAATGGCGAGCTGTATGCCCCATGTCTTATTCAACCACTCGATAGAGTTCAGGCCGAGCAAGGACAGAATATAGTTGAGAAGGCCGTAATTGTTCGAGAATACGGTGCCGAATACGATGGCAACCGCCACGAGTGAGGTAACGTTCGGCAGGAAATAACCGATCCGGAAGAAGGTGCGGAACCGGACAAACGATGCATTAAGCAGGAAGGCAACGACCAGCGCGATGAACAGCATCGGTATCGTGGAGTAGATCCAGATGAGCAGCGTGTTGCCGACGGCTCTCCAGAATTCCGGATCGGTGAGCATGAATTGGTAGTTGCCCAGCCCGTTGTAGGTCATCTCGCCGATGCCGTCCCATTTCTGAAAGGACAGGAACATCGAGAAGGCAATCGGAAAGAGCCCGAATATGGCAAATAGAATGTAAAAAGGGGAAATCGCCAAATATTCTTTGCGGTGTTTCCATATCTGTGCTGACAGTCGGTCTTGTGATTTCAGATGCTTAGGAACAGGCTTCTGTTCCACGGGCGTATGATTCAGCATTGGATTATCCATCGTACTGTAACCTCCTCGAGCGGTTGGTATTTAAGTACTTTTAGCAATCGAGAAACATACAGGTAAGAACCGGATCCGGGTTTAGCGCAGCAGTTCTTTTTTGACTCTGGCCAGCGCGTCTTCCCAGGCTTTATCAGGATTTTTGCCTTGGAGTGCAACGGATGACAGCTCTCTATTGACAATGCCGTTTACATTAGCGAATTTACCACCGAAATAAGCAGGTTTGACGTTACGCGCAGAGTCCGAGAACACCTCGCCAGTTGCCTGATTCCCGAAAAATTCCTCGGGCTCCTTCATCACGGGGGCATCCAGCGCGTCTTTGGCGGAAGGGAAAAGGTTGATCTTCTTGAAGGATTGAACCTGATTTTCCGGATTCTGAATATATTTCATTACTTCAAATGCTTCCTGCGGATATTTACTCGTCTTCATGATGGCGAGGAAGGAGCCGCCATTGTTGCCGTCCCCGCCAGGGGCGCGTGCTACTCTCCATTTACCGCTGGTATCCGGCGCCGCCTGCATCAATATTTCCTTCATCCACACCGCACCGACAAAGGAAGCGACCCGTCCATTGTTCATGGCGGCATTCCATTCTGAGGAGGAAGTATTAGTGTTGGCGCTTAGCTTCATCTGTGAAGCCTTCACCGCCGTATCCCAGGCCGTCTTCATGGAGGATTCAGGTGTTTCGCCGATAAACGTATTGTCCTCGGCAAAATATATGCGTTCAGACTGAGCATTCATTTGTGTGTAAATGTTAGTGATGTTGTCGAGCATTTTTACTTTTTGATTAAAATGCTCCTGCAGCTTCTGCCCAGCTTCGAAATATTGATCCCAGGTGCCGAGCTGCGCGTGGACATCTTCTGGTTCGGTCGGTAGCCCGGCTTCCCCGAACAAATCTGCCCTGTAGTATAGGGCGGTTGGCCCCGTATCGATCGGAAGGGCAATCATGGCGCCTTCCGGGGTAACGCCAAGCTTCCATTTCCAATCCAGGAACTCCGGCTCAATCTCCTTGGCGCCCAGCTCATACAGATCGTAGAAACGATCCGAACTCGTAAACAGCTCTGCCACCCAGTCGTTAAAAGCGACGATGTCCGGTCCTCCGGAACCAGCCGCCAGCGTTGTTTTTAGCTTCGATTTGAAGTCGCCACCGATTTTTTGCGCATCGATCCGGATCCCCGGAAACTCCTTTTCAACGGACTTAATCAACTCATCGTTCAGGCTTCGGTTCCAGTACCAGAGTGTAAGCGTTTTCGTTTTTTCGGTGGAAACATTTCCAGCGCACCCGCTGATGATCATAACAAGAATCAGTAACCCCAAGCTAACCATCCTGCGTGTATTCACTATCGTCAGCCTCCTAACGTGGTGAAGTCGGTGATGCTTAAATCTTATTCAGTTACCAAGCTTGCGTGAGTATAAATATATGATTACGTTTATAAACATTAGACTAAAAATCGAAACATTCCATAAAAAGGAATAATAAATGGACAACCTGGGGGCGATATCACGGATCGATCAAGTCTTTCTAATATATCATTGCCTCCTCCTTCTGTAGGTTCGTTAGGTCATGCTCGTCATTAATATCCCGCATCACCTACACGAATGGGTTCGGTCGATGAGTTTTAGAATCGGATGACCTCCTTTCTGTGACTTTCTTGTATAATAGCTTCAAACTATTCTCAGTATAAGTTAATATTGTATGGAAAATGAAGTGCTAGATTGGTAAATTCAAGGAAGTTAGGTGAGGTGAAAAGAGTGAATGACCCGCATAACCGTCGCTTGATCATCAGCTCCTACCGTGAGCTTGGGGAACACGAGCTCACCGGGAATCTTAGGAATGACGTGGCCTCCTTTCTACAGAAACACCAATGTCCAAAGACAGCAGAGCATGTTCTGAAAGTGGGGGCGGAAGCCCGCAGAATTGCTGTTCTCTATGGCGCCGATCCGACCGCTGCTGAATATGCCGGGTATCTGCATGATATTAGCGCCGTTTTTCCGAATCATGTCCGCATTCAAGTAGCCCGCGAGATCGGGGTGGAAGTATTGCCTGAAGAAGAGCAATTTCCCATGATCATCCATCAGAAAATATCGGCATATATGGCCGAGGATTTGTTCAAAATTACAGAACCTGAAATCTTGAACGCTGTTGGTTGCCATACGACGTTAAGATCCAAGGCTACATTGTTAGATAAGGTACTGTTCGTCGCTGACAAGATGGAATGGGATCAAGCGGGAATTCCCCCGTATTTAAAGGAGATAACGGAGCAGCTGCAAATCTCGCTGGATCATGCCGCATTTGAATATATTCATTACTTATGGAATCGGCGTGAATTGCTGAAGGTAGTCCATCCTTGGCTTCGAGACGCATATGATGAATTACGGGATTCACTAAACCATAACCTCGGCAATCCGAAATAAACGAAGTTTGGAGGCGGGTTCATTGACGCAAATTGCATTAATCTCCGACATACATGGAAACATTCCTGCCTTGGAGGCCGTTCTGAAGGATATCAAACAACGCGGAATCGAAACCATCTATTGCCTGGGTGATTTGATTGGGAAAGGCCCGCACGGAGATATCGCGGTTGATCTGGTCAGAACCCATTGCCAGCAAGTCATCAAGGGGAATTGGGACGACTTTATAGGTAAGGAAACCGATGATCCGGTCCTCCAATGGCATCAGCATCGACTTGGAAGCGAGAGGCTTCAATATCTTGCCGAACTTCCGTATATCCTTGAGTTCATGATGAGCGGTAAATGGATCCGGTTGTTTCATGCATCGCCCCGCAGCGTTTACGAACGAATACAACCATGGGATGACCAGGAGAAGCTGGAAACCTTGTTTCACAGTTCCACGCTGTGCGGAGACCCGAGAATCGCGGACGTCGCCGGTTACGCGGATATTCATAACGCATATCACCAGCATCTGGACGGGAGAACGCTGTTTAATACCGGTAGCGTCGGCAATCCCCTTGAAATGCCAGAAGCCTCCTATGTCATTTTGGACGGAATTTATGACAGCGAAGAACCGGCTTCTTTCAACATTCAATTTATTCGCGTGCCATACGCTATTGAACAAGCCGTACAGGATGCCTTGGAATCCGGCATGCCTTCACCTGAGGACTATATTCTCGAGGTTAGAACGGGGCGGTATCAAGCAAGTAAAGACTAATGGATGATATCGATTTCTGAAGAGCCGGTGATGCTGGCTCTTTTTTTTAGAGATAAGAAAGTATAAACTTCCAAGGCTTAGCATCCTTATCTCGCAAGAAAAACTTCCACTAAATGCGGTCTGTGTCTACTGAGAAAGTACGTCGATAGACGTTTTTCTTATGTCACCCATCGCATAAATTCATTTTACATTATTATCTATTAAAGGATGAAGATGATCGATTAAATAGGAATGAATGTTCTTAAATAGGTCTTAAGAAGGGTAGGGAGTCAGCCGCAGATTCGATATGATTAAGAGTAATGGATAATTTTGCTGTGCATGACCAGCAGCGACTTGATTTAGGAGGGTATGAGTTTGGTTGAGATTACAGAGTCATGGATCGATTCGCAGGCACCGAATAGTGCAGCCATAAAGAATGGACAGGGGCTTGTCAAAAAAGGGCGGTTTCTGCAGCTCCATCATTCGGAGGATCATGCCGTACTTTTTGGCACGTGTGCAGGCAGCGGAAGTTCCGACTACCAGCCGTCTGCCGATTTTGCGGTACCGGAGAAGCCGGTTATGCGGTGTACTTGCCCGAGCCGGCAGTTTCCGTGCAAGCATGTGCTTGGACTGCTTTATGCGTATGCGGGCGGAGCGTCGTTTTCATCCGCCGAGGTACCGGAGGATTTGGCCGCCAAGCGGGAGAAAGCGGAGAAGCGGGAAGAGCGCAAGCTCAAAGAATCTGCCGAAGGGGCAGCGCCCAAACCGAAGAAGGTCAACAAATCGGCATTAAAAAAGAAAATCAATGCGCAGCTGGAAGGTCTGGACGTATTGGAGAAGCTGATCCACTCGTTGATCCGGAACGGATTAGGAACATTGGATAAAAAGGAACAAAAGCTGATCCAGGAACATGTAAAGCAGATGGGCAACTATTATTTATCGGGTGCTCAGTCGGAACTTCGCCGCCTGGCGCTGGTGTTGTCGGACAAAGACCAGGAGAAAGCTTATACATATGCGGTTGAGCAGCTTGCCGTTATGAATGCAATCATTAAAAAAGGCAGGCAATACCTGGCTTCAAAGCTCGAGGATCCGGATATGACGCTGGACCATGAGTCGACGATTGAGGAATGGCTGGGGCATGCCTGGCAGCTGACGGAGCTGCAAAGTTTCGGACTCGTAAGCGAACAGGCGGAGTTGATACAGCTTTCCTTTCTGAGTTATGCCAACGATGCACGGCTGGAGCATGTGGATATCGGGTACTGGATTCAAAAGGACAGCGGCGAAATTCACCGAACGATTCAGTACCGTCCCTATAAGGCCGCCAAGCTGATGCGTGAGGAAGACAGCTTTTTCGAAAAAGCCCGAATCCCAGTGCTTTACCGTTATCCGGGGGACATGAACCGACGGGTCCGCTTTGAAGAGATGGCTTCAACTCCGGTGACCCGGGAGGATTTGGTTTGGATTCACGAATATGCAGCGTGTTCTTATGCTGAAGCCGTTAAAAGAGTAAAGAACCAGCTGAAAAATCCGCTCGCTGACAGTCAGCCCGTGATACTGCTTCATGTTTCCCGGATCAGCCGGAACGACGAAGGCCAATATGCCATCACGGATGAAGCCGGACAATCGATTGCACTTGGCGACGTATTCTTACAATCGACGGTACCAATGCTGCGGTATCTGCCGGAGGAGAAGCTGAGCGGCATCTCCATGCTGGTTATGTTTGAGCACAGCCTGACGACGGGCCGTCTCTTGGCGCAGCCGCTGACCATTATTACGAATAACGAAATCATCCGGCTGTTGTACTGAGCAGGGTTAACGAAGGAGGAACGACCATGAGTACGGCATTATTGCAGGAGCTTAACCAGGAGGTTAGGCGTTTATATATTGCCGGCAGCGAACTCGCAGCCGGCGACTTTCGCCTCAAGCGGCTGGTGCCGCAGTTTCAGCAGCTTGGAGAGCGCGCTACCGTGTTCAAGAGATTGGGTGAAGGAATCAGCGCTTTAATCGAACCGGAATCCGGGAAGGAGACTCCGTCGGCACAGCTGCTTCAGGATTTGAACCAGCTGTTGAGCTCCGTGCTGCATACGCAAGGAACGACAGCCCCTGAAGGAGAGCTCTACCCGGTAGAGCATCATCCGGTTTCACTGTCATCCCATTTATCCTTCCGCAAGCTTTCCGCTGTACAGACAGCGCTGACCACAACGGGCGGCGGTCGTTACGAGATCATAGAAGAAGCATGGAAGGAGGGCTTGTTCCGGGATTTCCGGCTGGTATACCTTGCGATTGAAGCCTTGAATGACCCTTATGTGGAGATTGGAGAGCTTGCGGCCAATGAGATATTGCCGTCGTATGGCCCGGAAATCATTCCATTTCTGATGGAAAGCTTTGATCCCGCAGGCGGAAGGTCGGAGTCGCGGAAGCTGAAGGTGATGGCTAAAACCGACGGCAAGGAAATGGCGGAGCTGATCCGACAAGCGGCCGAGATCGGTAGCGATGAGGTGCGGTGCATGGCGATCAAACTGCTTGCCCGCTACGAAGAGTATGAAGCTGATCTGATGGAATGGAGCAAGAGCAAGAAGAAAGTCATCCGAGAAGCGGCTTATGGCGCACTGGCCGAGAACGGTTCGGATCAGGCTGTGGAGCGATTGTATGAAGCCGCTCAAGGTAAAGACAAAGAGCTGGTTAACCCTGCCCTGGGCAAATGCCGTTCCGTCTTGTTGACGGATTGGCTTGTACGAGATATGTCCGCCGAGCTTCAAGCGGTTTCCGAATTTCCGGATGACAAGCAAAAGCTGGAGGAGAGCTGGAGCAAGGTGAAGCGCTGCTTGTGGGCACTGCACGACAAACAAAGTCCGGCGCTCGAAGAGCTATACCGGAACGTGCTTCAGCAATATTCCTTATATATCAAGTCTTTGGGCTGGACATACCTTATAAATGAAGCGGTCATTTACATGAATCGCGTGGATTCCGAGGAAGCCAGGGAACTGCTTCGCCAAAACGCGGAGAACGATTTGGAGCAATACAGACATAGCAGCTCATATGTCCGCGAGGTATTCCAAAAAGCCGCGCGCGTGCTGCCGCCGGACCGCGTATATGAACAATACAAGGACGTTCTGATGCAAGGCTTCGCCTCCTCGTCGCTTGGCAACGCGGCCAAAGAACGAAAAAGGCTTTTGGACACCCTGTCGGATATGGTTATCCATCGGCAGTATAAACCATATGAGGAAGTCATGCCGTTTACGGGGAAGGAGAGCTACACGTATTACGTGGAAATGCTCCCGCAGGAGCAGCTGCAAGCAAGCTGGGATGACAGATGGCTGGAGTTGTTTATCGAGCAGGATGAGCTTGCGCTGGTAAGTGCGTTCGCCCGCCGGGGACATCACAAAGCCGAGTCTTATTTACAGGCGAAGCTGAAGAATTCTCCGGAATTCCGCAACCGTTTTGCCAATTTGATCATCATGGGGCTTGTTCGTTCCGGCATGAAGGATGAAGCGTTATTTGAAGCTATCGTGGCCGCACTGGAAGATAAGCGCAATCACGACTGTTACATGATTGAACCATTTATTTTCAAGCAGCTTTGCCGATTGCCTGCAGGGTATTATGACCACGTTCATGCGGCGCTGGGCAACTATCGTGACAACGCCGAGGATCAGCTTCGTTACATCCTTCGGGTGATGAAGGAACAAGACATTTAAAGGAGTGAAACGCCCATGGCAGCAGGCCAAGAGCAATTACAAGATATCATGCGGCAGCCCGCGGAAATACTGTTCCGTCACGAGCTGGAAGCGCTGCGTAAGGAGGATTCCGGGAACATTCCTGCCGGATGGCAGATGTCGCCGCAATCCGTACTCAAATTTATCGTCGGCGGCAAGGCAGGCAAAACGGAGATCACGCCTAAATATATCGGGAACAAGCGGCTGATCGAGATGGCGGTCGCTACCTTGGTAACCGACCGTGCTCTATTATTGATCGGGGAACCAGGTACGGCCAAATCCTGGCTGTCCGAAAATCTGGCGGCAGCGATCTACGGGAATTCCGGGCTGGTCGTTCAGGGAACGGCAGGAACGAGTGAAGAGCATGTCCGATATTCGTGGAACTATGCCATGCTGCTCGCACAAGGCCCGACTCCCGAAGCGTTGGTGCAGAGTCCGATCATGCGGGCGATGGAATCGGGAGGGATAGCCCGTTTTGAAGAGATTTCCCGCTGCGCTTCGGAGGTACAGGATGCGCTGATCTCCATTTTGTCCGAAAAGACGATATCGGTGCCTGAGCTCGGTAAAGAAATGAACGCCCGGAAAGGCTTCTCTATTATCGCCACTGCAAATACAAGAGACCGCGGGGTCAATGAGATGTCAACGGCGCTCAAGCGCCGTTTCAATATTATCGTTCTTCCCGCTCCAGCGGATCTGAATACCGAAATCGAAATCGTAAAGAAACGGGTGTCGGAGATTGCCTCCTCTTATGATCTGCAGGCTGCTGCTCCCGCAGATGAAGCACTGCTCAAGGTTGTGACGATCTTTCGTGAGCTGCGCAGCGGCATGACGCTGGATAAAAAGGAAAAGGTGAAGTCCCCGGCCGGGGTGATCTCGACGGCCGAAGCGATTTCGCTCCTGACAAACAGCATGGCGCTGGCTGCGAGTTTTGGCAGCGGTGAGTTGACGGACGAGGATTTGGCAGCGGGACTTCAAGGGGCGATTGTTAAGGATGATGATAAAGACCGGCTCGTATGGAAGGAATATCTTGATAATATCATGAAGAAACGCGGGGCCGAGTGGCGGGGCTTATATAACGCATGCAAGGAGATCAACCAGTGAATGCTGCCGGCATACATGTTTTTGGAGTTCGGCATTTGTCGCCCGCCGGTGCGAAGCATGTACTGGATTTTCTGGATGAGATCAACCCTACGGCGGTGCTCATCGAAGGGCCGGCGGATGCAAGCGGGGAAATACGTCATCTGACCCAGGCAACAACGAAGCCGCCGATAGCCATATTGGCGTTTACCGAAGACCTGCCCGTACGAACGATTTTGTGGCCTTTTGCGGTATACTCCCCGGAATATCAGGCCATGAGATGGGCGCAGAAGCGCGGAGCTTATGCGGCATTCATCGATCTGCCCTCATCCACAGCCGTCTGCATGCAGGAGCTGCGCCGCAGCTCGGAGGGTGAAGCGGACGGGGAAGAGCTTGGAGGCGAGGATCATGGATCCGGCTCGGGACCAGCTGAGCCGATGGACCGGCCGGACGAAAAATCCGTATATGAGCGGATTGCCGAGCTTGCCGGCGAATACGATTACGATATGTACTGGGAGCGGAGTTACGAACATAATTTGAGCGAAGGATCTTACCGGAAATCCATATCGGCTTTTTCCATGCAGATGAGAGAACTGTCGGAGGAAAAAGAGCGGCGTGAGGATACTGTGGAATACGCCTACAATGCCGTCCGGGAGTCGTATATGCGTCGTCAGATTGTTGAAGCGATTGCGGCGGGGCATAACCCCGAGCGCATTGTAGTCGTGTGCGGGGCTTACCATGCCTCGGCCCTTAGCGATTTGTCCAGTCCGATGAGCGACGAGGAATTGAATCAGCTTCCTTCCCGGATAACCAAGCTGACGCTAATGCCATATTCCTATTATAAGCTGTCGTCCATTTCCGGCTATGGTGCCGGAAATATCGCTCCCCATTATTTTGAGATGATGTGGGAACGAATGAAGGAGGGCTCTTTAGCGGAATTGCCGCATCATTATTTATCCATGGTGGCGGGCTCGATGAGAAAGAACGGTACCCACCGCTCCACGGCGGAGGTGATCGAAGCCGTCCGGCTGGCGGAGTCGCTGGCAGCGCTCCACGGGGGCGGTCTCCCGACACTGCGGGATTTGCGGGATGCGGCCCAGACGCTGCTTGGGCGCGGCGAACTTGTCGTCGTGGCAGAGGAGCTTGCACGTGTGGAGATCGGCACGGCGATCGGCGAACTGGCGGAAGGCGTCAGCCAGACCCCGATCCAGGACGACCTGAACCGTCAGCTGAAGAGGCTGAAGCTGGAGAAGTATAAATCGGTTGTTGCCAACGATTTAATCTTGGATTTGCGCGAGAACCGGAGAGTAACCTCGAAAGAGTCCGCGTATCTCGATTTGAACCGGTCCTTTTTGTTTCATCGCTTGAAGCTCTTGGGAATTGATTTTGTTAAAGCCAGGCCCAGCGGGCAGGAGCAAGGTGCGTGGGCTGAGCACTGGGTTGTGCAATGGGCACCGGAGGTTGAAATTCAGGTCGTTGAATCGACGCTGCTGGGGGAGACGGTAGAGGTGGCTGCCGCTTATATGCTCCAGCAAAAGCTGGCGGGCTGCAGCTCGATTGCCGAAGCCTCTACGCTTATCCGGATCGCCTATGAATGCGGGATGATTCATCAGATGGAAGCGGGTCGGCAGACCCTGCAAAAGCTTGCTGTGGACAGCCGCGATGTCGTTCAGATTGCGGCAGCTTCCCGGGAGTTATCCGTGCTGATCCGTTTCGGCGGGATCAGGCGGATGGATACGGAGCCGCTAGTACCGCTGCTGCAGCAGCTCTTTATGCGCGCTTGCTTGTTTTTGCTCGATGGCAGCCAGTGCAGCGACGAGGTATCAGGCCCGATGATAACCGCCATGAATGAGCTGAACAGTGTCGCCATGGAGCATGCCGAGCAGGTGGATGAGGAACTTTGGCTGCAAGAGCTCGGGCACTTGTCCGAAAGAGATGACTTGAACGCCCGGTTGTCAGGATATGCGTGTGCGGTTTTGATGGAGCGGAATGCAGTTTCCGCCGGGCAGTGTGCCGAAGAAGTTTCGCGCAGATTATCCCCCGGCATTCCGGCCGATTTGGGAGCAGGATGGTTTGAAGGCTTATCGATGCGGAACCGGTATGCCCTTCTCTCCCGGTTAAGTCTGTGGGAGCAGCTGAATGAATATATCCAGTCCCTGGAGGATGATGAATTCACTCGTGCGCTTGTTTTTCTGCGCCGGGCGTTCAGCAGCTTTTCGGCGAAGGAGAAGACGATGATTGCCGAGCTGCTTGGCGAGCTATGGGGCGTGAATGCAGAGCAGGCTGCCGAGATTTTGACCGGTGACCTGAAGGAGGAAGAAGCGAAGATGATTGACGATTTGAATGATTTTGACTTTGAGGATTTTTAGGCGATGAGCTGCATACCGGAACCAAACCAAATATCACGTTGGCGGCTCATTCTGGGCCAGTCGGCTGAACCTCAGCTGGCGGGCTACAGCCCCGGAGGGAGCATACAGCTGTCGGAGGAAGAGATGATTATGGACCGTGCGCTGGCCGCGATTTATGATAATACGGACGGCGGAGCGGAAGCCGGAAGTGCGGCCGCAGGGCAGCGGGCAGCCGGGCAAGGAAAGTCGGCTCCCCGGCTTGCGCAGTGGCTGGGGGATGTCCGCTCCTTTTTTCCCGAAGATGTGGTGTCCATTATCCAGAATGATGCCATGGAACGAAAGGGCTGGAAGCAGCTGCTGTTTGAACCGGAGGTTCTGGCTACCGTCAAGCCGGATATACAGCTGGTAGGCACGCTGCTGTCCCTGAAAGGCAAGATTCCCGAGAAAACCAAGGATACGGCGCGCCTGCTGGTGAAGGCAGTTGTGGATGAGCTTGTCCAGCGTCTGCAGGAGGATATTCGCCGGGCTGTGACAGGTGCCTTGAACCGCAGACAGCATACACCGCTTCCTTCGCTCAGCGGTATTGACTGGAAGCGGACGATACAGCGAAATCTGAAAAATTATGATGCGGTCCGCAAGCAGATCGTGCCGGAGCGTTTTTATTATTTTGACAGGGCAAGACGGAGCAAAGAATGGACCGTTATTGTGGATATCGACCAGAGCGGTTCCATGGCGGAATCCGTCATCTGGGCTTCCGTTATCGGATCCATATTTGCAAGCATACCCTCGCTCGACACCCGTGTGGTCGTATTCGATACGGAGGTCGTTGACCTGACGGAGCAGTGTGCCAATGATCCGGTGGATATGTTATTCGGTATCCAGCTCGGCGGCGGTACAGATATTCATAAATCGGTCGCTTATTGCGAGCAGTTTATTGAAGAGCCGAAAAAGACTCTGTTTATCATCATTTCGGATCTGTATGAAGGCGGCAATCAAGCCGGACTGATCCGGCGAATGCGTGAACTGCGGGAAGCGGGAGTCAAGACGATGTGTCTCCTCGCATTATCCGACGAGGGAAAACCGTTCTATGATGAGCAGGTAGCCAAGTTACTGTCCAGAGACCGGACACCTTGCTTTGCGTGCACTCCTGCACTTCTCCCGCAGCTGGTGGAAGGCGCCCTCAAAGGGCTTGATCTGGCGGAATTAGCGAAGAGGTTAGGCACCAAGGGGATATGAATCGGAAGTATAAACGGAGCGCGAAAAAGACCTCACAGACGATCCTGTAAACAACGGATCTTCCGTGAGGTCTTCTACTTGTATTATTGTTGATTCTCGGAGCTGTGACCAGTGTTTGATTGCTGCTGTTTAAACACCTCGGCTGCTTCTTCTGCAGAGATTTCGGTGTCAAATTCACCTGGAATCGGCATTTTGTTCAATTTCGTGGTTTGAACTTCTGCTTTTGTCGGTTCGTTACTGTTATGGTTTTGTTGGCTCATGTTGGTGGCACCTCCTTATCAAAGTACGTCTTCTGTATTTTGCCAACCATTCCCTAAAATTATGCAGAAAAACGGCATTAACGCTTGGCATGATCCGAAGAGAGCCAGCTGTTCCTGATTCTATCGTCAAATATTTAACTTCATATTCAACGGATGCCTGTTTCTCTGCTATCATAGGAATAATCGTTCAATGTTTGACGATAATCCGCAGTACATATGGAACGGAGAATGTACTATGAGCAAGTCTTATTCGTTCTTCCCTTTAGGGGATTCGGCTGTTCTCGTTCAATTCGAAGACATCGTGAGCGAGAAGGTGCATCGCCAGGTCACAGCTATGACGAGGCAAATGGAACAGAACCCTTTTCCAGGCTGGATCGAATGCATCCCTTCGTATACGAGCGTAGCGGTTTACTATGATTATGATAAGATCGGCAAGCCAGAGAGGTTCGATACCGTGTTTGCTTACGTCTGTTCGATGCTGGAGCAGCGGATGGAGGCGTGCGCTTGCGAGAAGACCATCACGAAATATGAGGTTGTTGACATTCCGGTTTGTTATGGGGGCGACTATGGGTCGGATCTGGACGAAGTGGCTCAGCAGAACCACCTATCTCCCAGGGATGTCATTCGTATTCATTCCGGGCAGGATTACTTAATCTACGCGATCGGATTCGCGCCCGGCTTCCCCTATGTCGGAGGTATCCCGGAGCAGATTGCGACACCGAGGAAACAGACTCCCCGGCTGCAAATCCCGGCTGGATCCGTAGGAATCGCCGGCACGCAAACCGGCATTTATCCGATCGAAACGCCGGGCGGGTGGCAGATTATCGGCCGGACGCCGCTCGTTTTATTTCGTCCCGAAGCCGAGCCGCCAACGCTGTTGAAGAGCGGGCAATATATCCGGTTTCGGCCTATTCAAGTTGAGGAATTTGAACGGTTAAGGGAAGTGGGCCTATGAGTATAACCGTACTAAAGTCGGGACTTCTTGTTACTCTTCAGGATGCGGGAAGACGGGGTTACGGCAGATACGGGATTATCACGGCAGGAGCAATGGATAATTCCGCTTATCGGATCGCCAATCGACTAGTTGGCAATGAGAATGAACAGGCCGTTCTGGAAATTACATGGTCAGGATTCGCGGTTGAATTTCATAGCGATCGGTGGGTTGCCATTACAGGCGGGGATCTATCACCCTCGATTGAAGGTGTGAAAGTTCCAATATGGCGTCCCGTGCTGATCAAAGCGGGCCGTGTTCTGAGCTTTCAACAGCCGGTAACGGGTTGCCGCGCTTATATGGCTGTATCGGGCGGATTTGATGTCTGCCAGGTAATGAGCAGCAGGAGTACGTATTTAAGGGCCGGAATCGGAGGATATGAAGGGAGGCCGTTGAAGAAAGGAGATACACTATTTGCTCATCCTTCTCAGCTTCCTCTAGTCATGTCTGAACGCTACCTTGATGATTACGGCGGTTTCCTCACCGTGAATTGGGCCGTCTCTGCTGAAGGGTATCCTGGTTCAGGGCAGGAGGCGGTGATACGCGTGCTGAAAGGGCGTCAATATGATGACTTTGACGCCATCAGCAAGCAGGCGCTGTTCGAAGAACAGTTCACCGTAACTCCGCAATCGGACCGTATGGGCTACAGGTTGTCCGGTCCGCCGCTTCAACTAAGCCATGCAAAGGAATATATATCCGAGCCGGTAGCCCTTGGAACGGTACAGGTACCCGCAGATGGCCAGCCCATCATTCTAATGGCGGATCGGCAGACGCTTGGAGGTTATCCCAAAATTGCGCAAGTGGCGACCGTTGATATTTCGCTGATCGCTCAGCTGTCTCCTGGGGCAGCAATTCGTTTTGCGGGTATTTCGTTGGCAGAAGCAGAACAGCTTTATACGGCTAACGTTCGAGAGTTTCGAATGTTGGAGGCCATGATCAAGCTTAAATTAAAGGAGTGGTGAGTCAGCATGGTTCGAGTGGACCTGAACTGCGATATGGGAGAGAGCTACGGTGCTTACAAGTTAGGCCATGATACGGAGCTTCTTCGCTGTATAACTTCGGCAAACATTGCTTGCGGATTTCATGCAGGTGATCCGGCGGTCATGAGGGCAACGGTCCGTCAAGCGATTGAGAGCGGTGCCGCAATCGGCGCGCACCCTGGCTTGCCCGATCTGGCTGGCTTCGGAAGAAGAAGAATGGAGATAACGCCTGCCGAAGCTTATGACATGGTAACCTATCAGATTGGAGCCCTGATGGCTTTTGCGATACAGGAAGGGTCTGGGCTGCAGCATGTAAAACCTCACGGTGCTCTGTATAATATGGCAGCAATCTCCAGCCCCCTTGCGGATGCGATTGCATCGGCAATCAAGCATATTGATCCGACACTCATTCTGTATGGGTTGGCAGGCAGCGAGTTAATCGCGGCGGGTGAGACGGTAGGGCTTCGCACAGCTAGCGAAGTGTTTGCGGATCGTACCTACCAGGATGACGGCACCCTCACGCCGAGAAATCTGCCGGATGCCTTGATAACGGATCCCGAAGCTGCGGTTACGCAAGTCGTACGGATGGTGAAAGAAAGAGTGGTAGTTACCCTGAGCGGCAAGGTGATTCCCATTATGGCAGATACCGTCTGCATTCATGGAGATGGCGCGCATGCATCGTTATTCGCCAGCACCTTGCGATCACGGCTTGAAGCAGAAGGCATAAGCGTTCAAGCGCTGCTATAATAAAAGTTAGGATGCTATTTTCGTGACCCAGCAGCTTACATAAACGAGTACAGGAGATATGATATATGCTAAAAATATTAATTTCAGGCTTTGAACCATTTGGCGGAAGCTCTATCAATCCAACGGAGAGACTGGTTGAGGAGATCAAGCACGAATCCTTCCCCGGTGCAGAGATCAGAACGCTGCTGCTTCCCGTACATTACGATGAGTGTGCGGAAATACTGCTGCAACAGATGAAGGCATATGAGCCCGATGCGGTCATTGCCTGCGGCGTAGCGGGTGGACGGACCGCCATTACACCGGAACGGATCGCCATTAATATCAAGGATATACCGCCGGAATCGACGATTTCGGATAATCGGGGTGTAAGACCTCAAGACGAGCCCATAGACGCTGACGGACCGGACGGACTGTTTTCAACCCTTCCCATCCGTTTGATGGTCAACCGGTTGAAGGAAGCGGGAATTCCAGCTGCGGTATCCAATACAGCCGGAACGTATATTTGCAATAATACGATGTATGCGATTTTGAACGATATTCGCCTTAAGCAAAAATCTGCCATTGGCGGATTTGTGCATTTTCCGGCTTCGATAGAGATGGCCGTGGAGAAGCCGTCCTTGCCAACTTTATCCCATGAAACGATGTTGAAAGGCCTGCGGATCATCGTACAGGCCACGATGGATGAATTGAACGGACGAGCTTAAGTTACGGTTGCTCAGCCCTTCTGCAATGAGTATGTAGATACATGATGGAATACATGATTAATATCCAGACAAACAATAAATCCCGTAACCCGCCATCCATGAGAACATCATGACATAGCGAGTAACGGGATTTCTTTTATTTTCTAACTCCATTTTTCATGTCATTAATCGACTTCATCTTCGATTACCGGGACGCAAGGGGAGAGAAACGGATCGCGTTGTTCCCGTAATTGTCCGCGCGCCAGCACCTGGACCCGGAACTCGTTATCATAACCCTCCAGATTCTCATCATCTCTGGTATACAGGAGACCGTATGAACCGGGAGCGATTTCGCCAATCAATTGGTACAGCGCCACGATCTCGGCAGCCTCGGCTCCCTTGCGGTTCGTAAAACCTCCGACATGAAGGTAATAGAAGCCGTTAGCCGCATTTAAGGATAGCAAGCCGCTGCCCCATGCAAATTCGGTCATCTTAAGCTGTATTTTCTGAATGATCATGTCGAGCTGCCCGGCATCCGCTTCCGCAGGATTTTCCTGGATAGTAGCCCAGCCGTGAAATTCATACATGAATGCTCACTCCTTGTCGTTATAATGGATCGGTATCAATGTGGACTTCTATTCCATATCTTTGGCTGTATTCATGTAATTTGTCAATAACCGATTGGGCAGGCTCCCCTTCAAAATGATAATAGACCTTTCTGCCGGTTTGCTCCGCTGCTTCAAAGGTCGCTTTCATCTGATCACGGACCTTTTTGTTAACCTGCTGCAGGGCAGGCTTGGTCTGGGCAATATATTCATCGCTAACCGCGTCGAATTCCCGCCCGATCGGGTCGGAATCAAACTTCATTCTCGATTCTCCGCCAAGTCGCTCCGCAAGCGCATCCGCGGCAGCATCCGGCTTGTTAACCTTCTGCAGCTCTCCGGAATATCTCGGCACCTCTTGCGGTGTACCTTCAGCTTCGTCAGGTTTATCTTCATCGGGTTTGTCTTTAGGTTCATCTTCATCCGGCTTTTCGGTGTCAGGTTTATCTGGATTCGGCTTATCATCATCAGGTTTATTCTCATGGTCATCATCCGGCTTCCGCGGATTCTCTTCCGGTTGCTCATTCGTACCGTCAGGCTTTCGATCATCGCGAGATCCGCCAGAGGGAGTATCCGGCTCATCGCGCGTTTTCAAACCGACTTTCTCGAAAAGCGCATCCAGCCACCTTCTTGCTCGGGGACCCAGCTTATTGGACAGCCAAGATACCCCTTTACCTATCGGAATCCGGCTGAAGATAACGGCTAACACGGCAGCGGCCGCATTTTGTGGGGTTAGCAGCTTCTTCGGGTCGCGGATGTATCCGGCAATTTCGTGTCCGCCACCGGCAATGCCTGCACCGGTCATGGCAATGCCAAGAGCGGGCCAGAAGCTGACAAACAGCAGGGATAGGGCAAAGGCTCCCAATATCATACCCGCTTGTTCCCAGCCGCTAAGCCGATCCCACCAGTTCTGGAGTGAGTCGAACAAGCACGCAAAACAAGAGGAGTCGCCAGCTGTCATCGAAGCGCCGATACTGGACAGGATCCCGGCAGCAAGCATGAGAATGCCGATGGCTCCCAGAACGGCAGTATACTTTCTTACATTTTCCTGGATCTGACCCCTTTGACCTGCTGCTTCGAGATTGCCATACAATATCGAATATCCGAGCTCGCGTCGTTCTCGGTAGAATCCAATCAAGTAACCGAGGCGTTTCCTATCTGTAAAGAGAGCCCGCGTCATCTGCCAACACTCCGTTAATGGATTGATGAGGGCCTCACCCTTCAGAACGGGAAGACGGTCACGGATTCGATGCAGATCGAAATAGTCGATGAACAACCCTGCAACCAGCAGGACCAGGAAGAAGCCTTCGGTTCGGTAGCCCTCACCGGTCCATTCATGAATAGTCAGCACCCACTCCGGCAGCCGATTCTGCCCATTCCAGGCTGCATGATTCAGGATAGCCCATAGCAGAAGGACAGCCGGAAATGCATAGGCCCAGCGTGAGAGGCGTTTGGCGTACCGGAAAGCAATGCCGATTCCGAGTGCGATCATGGCACTATGTACAGGATGCGTAACATTCATCATGGTCGGAATAAAGCTTTCCTCGAAGTAGCCCGGAAACCAATCGAAGAACTCCCAATGGAGCGTTTTGCCGCCGAGAAAAGACACCCCGTAATTGCTTTGGACTAAGCGCCTCGACAGCTCCTCCATAAATTGGAAGCCAATGCCGGGAGCAGCCCCTAATACAACATAATCGCTCAGACTTAACGAAGTAGCTCTTCTTGAAAAAAATAAATACAGTCCCAGAGGCAATAGCTTGTAGATTTCCTCAACGACTGGGGTCATGAAGGCGAATGACCATGTGTCGTTAGTCCGTCCTCCAAAGATCAAATGAAGTCCCTGCATGGTCCCATTGGTCAAGGGAATGACCAAAAGAATCCCTGAGAGAACAAACAAGCTGACCTGCTTCCAGGTAACGGTTTTGCTCCGGCTGAGCAGCCAAAATTGCAGCAGAACGTAGAAAGACCACAAATATTGAACAAGCATGGTCCGCGATTCTTCAATCAGAATCAGACTTAAAACGAGCACCAGCAGGGAAAGCCAGGAAAATAAGTGATACACCTTGGCAATGAAAGGGTATCTCCCAATCCATTCCCTCCAAACCCGATATATCCCCTCGACCGTGTCTCTGATTCTCGTCCGAATGACCGCAATAGATGATGTAATGGAATCCACCCCCCGCTGAATGAACCATTAGCTTAGAACGTTCACAAAAGACAGTTTGCTATATATTTACACAATGGGTCCTCATCGTGAAACATTTTCTTGATCAGCATATGCGGCTCGAAGCAAAGGTAGTGCTGCCTAAAAAGAAACCCCCTGATCAGCCGGCAGAATATCCGGATAACCAGGGGGAGAGGAGGTAACTATTTATATTTTACGACGATGGCATTACTGACCTGCCGTCCAGGGGACGTTAAGTAAGATCCATTATAATACAAGCCGCTGGAGGCACCACCATCCAGATTCATCGCTTGGTACGCCCCAGCTTGTTTCATAATTTCCGCAAGCTGGGGAATGGTTGCTCCGCCTGTCGTTAACAAAATCAGCTTATGATCCTTCGTGATACCGAGCGCGCTTCGTGCGCCGCCGCCAGTTAGAATCTTCGGATCTTTGAAGCCTTCCTTCTTGACGTCCAGGGTTACCTTGCCGTCAGTCAGTAGACGCGGGCCACCTTGAAGTGCCCCTTCCAAATGTCCGGCATCATATACGGATCTGAAATCAAGTCCAGGAATCATGGTGGCCAGATTGTTGCTGTCATAGGTGAAGATCGTCCGATTATCCCCCGAGGCCTTGTGCAAAATATTGCCTTTGCTGACCAAATAGCCGTAAGGCGCTTTGTATGCGCCGGAAGTGTAGGCATCAAAGAACGTACCGTTTATAGCCACTACGGCGTTACTACGCTTGGCTATACTGCGCAAATCCTCGACCTTCCCTGCTTTATTGCCTGCCAGAACGACGTCCAGTTCCACCTTCGGATGGAGAAGTGAAACGGTAACCACCTGTGCACTGAAGGAACGGGAGCCCACCTTGAAGGTTTTCCTAACCGTCGTAACGGGCTTGGTTTGGCTGGATATTAATGTTCCCGATAGAACAGGGAGCGTGTTTGCTACATTCCCATCCGTGATGTTCAGGGTAGATCTATTATGGCTCCAGGATAGCTGCAAGCCCAGATGCTGGCTGACAAATTGCAGCGGTACATAGGTGGAGCCGTTCTCGGAGAACGGGGCTGCTTTAGCCTGAACCTTCTTGCCATTTACATAGGCATTGAGGCTGCCCAGGTATAGCGTGAGAGCTGTATCTTCGCGAGTAATAGTGAGTTTTTTTTCAGCGGCTGTATACGCCACCTTTACGCCGTCATAGGTCTTGAGTACCCCAATCGAAATATAGGATTGGCTGTTCTTATCCACATAAGCCAAATTCTTGGGTGCGGATGCGGCATACAGCGGCGTTATTACCGTCAGCATGGCTAGTACAACGATTACAATAATTCTTTTCATGTTTCCTCTCAAGCTCCTCTTCTCTTTATCTGTATTGGGCAACGCAGGATTTGTGCCTATACTTTATCGGAAGATAAGGACTATTTATTTAGGACAAAAGTCCAATTCCTGTCTTGTTTTTGTAAATAAATTCCGATAACCCATTGACAATGAACCCCATCTCTTATATGGTTAATCACATGAGTAACTAACCAATGATGCAATGAAGGTTATAAATGAAAGTTGGTGAGGTAAATGGCATTTCAGATTGATGACAGCAGACCGATATTCATGCAAATTGCCGACAAAATTGAAGACGACATCATCGAAGCCCGGCTGCCTGAGGAGACACAGGTTCCATCAACGAATCAGTTTGCAGCCTTTTACCAGATCAATCCGGCAACGGCTGCCAAAGGCGTAAATCTGCTGGTGGATCAAGGGATTTTGTACAAGAAACGGGGGATTGGCATGTTTGTAGCTTCTGGAGCTCGTGAACTGCTGATGGAGAAGCGCAAGACGGAGTTTTATGAACAGTACGTGGTCGCCATGGTTAAGGAAGCGGCCAAACTTGGGATTACCAAAGATCAATTATCGGAAATGATCCGCAGAGGGGAGCAAGACTGATGAGCCAAACCGTGATCGAAGTCAAGAATTTGAGCAAGGCATACAAGGATGCGACGGCTGTCGATAATGTGAGCTTTACCATTGAGGCGAATAAGATCTATGGATTGCTTGGCAGGAACGGCGCGGGCAAAACGACCATCATGCAGATGATAACGGCGCAGCTGTTCCCAAGCCAAGGGGAGATTCGCGTATTCGGAGAGCATCCATACGAAAATCAGAAGGTGATCCGGCAGGTATGCTTCATTAAGGAAGGCCAGAAATATCCGGATATCTTTACGGTCAAGGACGTTATGGGAATTGCCGCTAACGTTTATCCGAATTGGGATGCGGCATATGCAAACAAACTGATCGAGGTATTCCGGCTGCCTATGAAACGACTCGTAAAGAGATTGTCCCGCGGCATGCTCTCATCGGTAGGCATCATCGTCGGACTCGCCAGCCGAGCACCGATCACGATCTTTGATGAGCCTTACCTCGGACTCGACGCCGTGGCCAGAGAGCTGTTCTATGATCATCTGATCGAGGATTACACCAATCATCCGCGCACGATTATTCTGTCCACGCATTTGATTGATGAGGTTAGCAGATTGCTGGAGCATATTATCGTCATTGATTCCGGCCGAATTTTACTTGACGATGCTACGGATGACTTGCGGGGACGTGCGTTTAAGATCGTCGGTCCCTCCGGAACGGTTGAATCGTTTATCCAAGGGCTGGAAGTGATACATCGGGAGTCGTTCGCTTCCATGTTATCCGTCACGGTGATGGGCAGCGCGACAACGAAGTTGCATAAAGAGGCGGAGGAATTGGGCTTAGAAACAACCCCCGTTTCCCTTCAACAATTGATCGTATATTTAACTAAGCGCGAAAAGGTGGGGATCCAACCATGAACGGAATTCCTGGCGTAATCCATATTTATTCGAGACAGAAACTATCCTGGTTTTATTTGCCCTGGGCCATCACGGCATTCAGCTTTCTGATCAACTACATTATCAGCGTGTTGGTTAATGGTGAAGCGTTCTATGCCGGGGGATTGGCAACAATCTTTATCTATGTGTTTATCGCGGCTCTTGTATCGGTGCTGCAGTTGTTTCCCTTTTCCCTCGGATTCAGCATTCGAAGAACGGACTTCTATCTGGGCTCTGTTCTGATGGTGGTAGCGTACAGCGTCATAACGTCGATTATATTATTGGCATTAGCCGAAATTGAACGCTTTACGAGTTCTTGGGGAGACCGGATATCGTTCTTCAAACTGCCGTATTTGAATGACGGCACGTTATTTGAACAATTCATCATTTATTTCATATTGCTTCTTACATTTGCCTTTATCGGGATAGGAATCGGCGTGTTCTATCTTCGTCATCGCGGCATTAAGACCTTTGTCATGTTTGCGGCCTATTTCATTATATTGTCGGGGGCCAGCGTTCTGGTTACCCAATACGGCTGGTGGGGGCAAGTGATTGACTGGGTTGTCAAACATACTGCCTTTGAATTGTCCCTGTGGCTCATTCCCATCTCGGTTATCCTCGCACTCGTCAGCTACCGCTCGATTCGTAAAAGCTCGGTGTAAGGCAAAAGACGTCCGATTACTCGGACGTCTTTTTGTGCTTCTGTTTTTTTAACGTCTTCGCTCCCGCAAGCGTGGTGCCCAGCGGGAACGAGAGGAGCGGGTGTTTGGATATGCCGATTTGTTGGGAGGTGTAGATGCCGGAGTGCCCGGAGAACAAGTAACTGATCACACAGGCCATAAACATATACACGGCGCCTTCACCGCCGAACAGTTCGATTCCCATAATAAAGCAAGCAATCGGGGTGTTCGTTGCTCCGCAGAAGACAGCAATAAATCCTAATGCAGCCAGGAACGGGGCGTATAATCCGATCCATTCCGATAACGCGTTACCCAGCGTTGCCCCGATGGCAAACAGCGGGGTTACTTCTCCACCCTGGAACCCTGCTCCGAGCGTCAGCGAGGTAAAGATGATTTTGCCGAGAAAGGCGAGAGGCGATACCTCGTCTGTGAAGGAGGCTTCGATCAGGGGGAGACCCAGTCCCAAATAATCGCGTGTCCCAAGCAGATAAACCAGCCCAATGATGATGATGCCGCCGACAGCGCTTTTGATCATCGGATTGCGGAAGAAATAGCTGTACCACCGCTTCAAGGAATGGGTTAGCTCACTGAATAGTCGGCTTGTCAGACCAAAGAGTATCGAGGCGAAAATCACCTTTAGGATCACCAGGAAACTCAAAGCCGGAATTTCTCCGATCGGATAATGCAGATGGCTGACGCCCCATAGGGAGGTGGCGATCAGATTCCCGACCAAGCTGGCTATGAATGCAGGTAATAGGGCTTGATGCGAGATCAGTCCGATGGCAAGGACTTCTAGTCCAAATAGCGTTCCCGCTAGCGGCGTGCCGAAGATGGATCCGAAACCGCCGCTAATTCCGCAGATCAGCAGTATTTTTCGATCCGCCGGCGTGACGCGGATAAGCTTCCCGAACCACTCCGATAAACTTCCTCCCATCTGAACGGCAGTGCCCTCACGTCCTGCAGATCCCCCGAACAGATGCGTGATCAATGTCCCGATTAGCACTAAAGGTGCCATACGCAATGGAACGGATTCCGTATTGCCATGGATTTGTTCAAGGATGAGATTATTCCCTTTGGTGCTGCTCTTGCCAAACTTGTAATATAGGAAGCTGACCACGGCCCCTCCCAAGGGAAGGAAGAACAGCAGCCAAGGGTTCTCCATGCGAAGGGAGGTTACATAGTCCAGACTGTAAAGGAAAAAGGCGGAAGCACTGCCCGTCATCAATCCAACAACACTTCCCAGAACGATCCATTTGATGAAGTAACCGGACAACAAGGCGTATGGCCATTTTTCGGTAACCTCAAACCATTTTTTAATCATGCAAATTCACCCGTTTCTATATATTCGCCGCTAAACCCTTCGATACACAAACAGACTCCTACCAGGAAAGCGACCTCTGGTAGGAGTCATTAGCTATCGAAGCGGTTATGGCGAACTCCATCGCCTCATTCAATTAGCATTTATTGTAATGGAATAGAGGTTTCAGTGTCAATGGCACAATCCATAGGAGCGGAGCTTTTTATTGAGCCCAAAGAAGTATCGCATTTATTTGGAAAAAAGTGCTTGACTTGGGCATGGACTTTTTTCAGGTGAGAAATTCAAGATGTCCATGGACGCAGGAAAGACCTTTATTTTATAGTTACAGATGATAATGAGAATCAATATCAAAGTATTGAGGGGAAAATGATGTCATCAAACACGTCCAATCTAAGTCTTACAGATTCCAAGACCCACGTTAAACTCAAGGGGCGACCATGGGCTGCAACCCTGATTCTCACCGGAGGTGTGGCAGCGCTGGTGCTTGGCATAGCTTTATCGATATCGCTCGGAGCGGCAGAGATTGATCTGCGAAATGTATGGGAGGCGGTGTTTTTCTTTAATCCTGATGTGACGGAGCATCAGATCATACAGGAACTGCGCTTGCCGAGAGTCCTCGGTGGGGCGATGGTGGGCGCCTGCTTTGCGGTATCGGGCGCGATCATGCAGGGGATGACTCGGAATCCGCTGGCTGATTCAGGTTTGCTCGGATTAAATGCGGGAGCGGGGTTTGCCATTGCCCTTTGCTTTTCGTTTTTTCCGGGGCTGCCTTATATGTACCTGATTCTGTTCTCGTTCCTTGGAGCAGGATTAGGTGCTGTACTCGTGTATGGTGTCAGTTCCATGGCAAAAGGGGGACTGACACCGGTTCGTCTTGTTCTTGCGGGTGCTGCCCTAAGTGCTTTGTTAAGTGCGCTTAGCGAAGGCATTGCATTGTATTTTCAGGTCGGTCAGGACATGGCTTTCTGGTATGCCGGCGGAACTGCGGGGATTAAGTGGGTCCATCTGAAGATTATGCTGCCATGGATCGTCGCTGCGATATTGGGAGCTATTGCATTGTCACGCTCCATTACCATGCTCAGCCTCGGCGATGAGATTGCCCGCGGGCTCGGACAGCGAACGGGCCTCGTCAAGCTGGCCGGAACGGTGATCGTGCTGGTGCTGGCAGGGGCTGCCGTCTCGGTTGTCGGTGCGGTAGGCTTTGTCGGTCTTATGATTCCGCATGTCACGCGCAAGCTGGTCGGTGTGGATTACCGCCTCATCATTCCTTGCTCGGCCGTTCTTGGGAGCTTGCTGGTCGTCATTGCCGACCTAGCAGCCAGAATGGTGAACCCTCCTTACGAGACACCGGTGGGCGCGATCATCGCGTTGATCGGGGTACCCTTCTTCCTTTACTTGGCACGCAAAGAAAGGAGGGAACTGTAATGGAGACCATCACAAACACCATGCATGGGCGAAAAGACAGGAAGCGCAAAATCATAACCCTGTCTGTGCTGGCTGCACTGATCGTTTTGGTATTTCTGATCAGTATGAACACGGGAGTCATTCGTTTATCGCCGCTTGAGGTCATCAAAACCTTGTTTGGCAGCGGGACGGATAAGCAGGAGCTGGTGCTGTTCGAATTCCGCTTGCCGCGGATCGTCATCTCGCTGCTTATTGGGGCCGGGTTAGCGATATCGGGATGTGTGATGCAGGGAATATCCCGTAATGAGCTGGCGGATCCGGGAATCTTGGGGATTAATGCAGGAGCAGGCTTGATGGTGATGCTGTTCATTTCATTTTTCCCAAGCACGACGGCGGCCCCTGTCTATCTACTGCCGGTGCTTGCATTGATTGGGGCGAGCTTAACCGCTGCATTAATATGCGCGCTGGCCTATAAGAAGAATCAGGGTTTTAAGCCGACGGGGCTCCTGTTAACAGGGATTGCCGTTGCGGCGGGCATTAGTGCGGCTATGATCGTGCTAACGCTGCGCTTGAGTCCTGAAAAATATCAGTTTGTTGCCACTTGGCTAGCGGGCAGCATTTGGGGTTCCAGCTGGAAGTTTGTATTGGCATTGCTCCCATGGATCCTTGTGCTTCTGCCCTTCGTCATGTATAAAGCGCAGGTGATGAACGTGCTCAATCTTGGAGAACCGATGGCGACGGGACTCGGTGCTTCCGTCACAAGGGAGCAGCTGAAGCTGTTGGCAGCGGCGGTTGGCTTGGCAGCCTCGTGCGTTGCGGTAAGCGGCGGAATTGGATTTGTCGGACTTATCGCGCCCCACCTGTCCAGACGGTTGGTCGGTGCGAAGCATCAGATGCTGCTGCCGGTAACGGCGCTGGTCGGTGCACTGCTGGTCATCACAGCCGATACTCTGGGACGTTGGATCATCCAACCATCTGAGATTCCGACGGGGATCGTGGTTGCGGTGATTGGTGCTCCCTATTTCCTGTACCTGTTATCCAGGTCGAGAGCGTAACAGGATAAGATCGTAACTGATCTATAATGTGCGCTTTATTAAAGGGAAGGACTTGCTCATTTCTATAATGGAATTACGGATTAAGGAGGTCCTTATGCTGCGTCGATTTTTTTCCTATTACAAGCCTTATAAAAGGCTGTTCATCCTGGATTTTTGCTGCGCTATCTTTGCGGCTTTACTTGAATTGATATTCCCGGTTGCCGTCAACCGCGTGATTGACGACTTGCTGCCGAGCGGTAACTGGAAGTGGATCTTATACGCTTGTTTGGGTCTTCTCGGCATTTATGTTGTCAGTTCCTTCTTGCATTACGTGGTCACCTATTGGGGGCATAAACTCGGCATCAACATTGAGACGGATATGCGCAAAAAGCTGTTTGATCGGGTTCAGAAGCAATCCTTCCGTTTTTTTGACAACAACAAGACGGGACATCTCGTCTCGCGGATGACGAATGACCTGATGGATATCGGGGAAATTGCCCACCACGGTCCGGAAGATCTGTTCATTGCCCTTATGACGCTTGCCGGAGCCTTGGGCATCATGCTCGGGATTAACTGGGAGCTTGCGGTGATGACGTTTGTGATAGTACCTCTGATGGTCTATTTATCACTCTATTTCAGTGGAAAAATGTCGGCTGCGTTCAAGCGCATGTTCTCCGATATCGCCGATTACAACGCAAGGGTGGAGAACAACGTCAGCGGTATCCGCGTGGTTCAAGCCTTCTCGAATGAGGAGCATGAAATGGCTCGTTTCGCCGAGAACAACAACCGTTTCCGCGTGACAAAGCTGATTGCCTACCGCATTATGGCGTGGAACTCTTCGATTAGCTTTATCCTGATGAAATTCATCTCCCTGTTCGTTTTGGTGTGCGGTACTTGGTTCGTGATCGAAGGCCGGATGACCAACGGGGAATTTATCGCTTTTGTCATGCTGTCCAACGTCTTCCTCGGCCCGATTAAACAGATTAATGCGGTCATTGAGATGTATCCGAAGGGAATCGCCGGCTTTAAGCGTTATTTGGAGCTGCTTGAGAGCGAACCGGACGTTGCGGATACGCCTAATGCGAAGCCGGTTCACGATCTGCGGGGAGACATTGCCTTTCACGGGGTATCCTTCGGGTACGAGAACAAAGATCAAGTGCTGCAGGATGTCAGTTTGTCCATACATGCTGGTGAAACCGTTGCGCTTGTGGGGCCGTCCGGAGCGGGCAAAACAACGTTATGTTCATTGCTGCCGCGTTTCTATGATACAGACGCTGGCCGGATTACGATTGATGGGATCGATATCCGAGACATGAAGCTGCAATCCCTTCGTTCCCATATTGGCATCGTGCAGCAGGATGTATTCCTGTTTGATGGCAGCATTCGCGAAAATATTGCCTATGGCCGACTTGACGCTGCCGATAGCGATATTATGAAAGCCATGAGTCGTGCCCAGCTTGAGGAGCTGGTCGCTTCACTTCCGGATGGGCTGGACACCTTAATTGGCGAGAGAGGCGTTAAGCTGTCCGGCGGACAGAAGCAGCGCCTGTCGATAGCCCGGATGTTCCTCAAGAACCCGCCGATTCTTATTCTGGACGAAGCGACGTCCGCATTGGATGCGGAGACCGAAGCGGCGATTCAGCAGGCATTGGCCGAACTGTCGGAAGGTCGGACGACACTTATAATTGCACACCGGCTCGCTACCATCAAGAACGCAGATCGGATTGTGGTTGTTGCTGACAAAGGCATTGCCGAACAAGGCATCCACGAAGAACTGCTCGCGGCGCAAGGCATATACAGCCGATTACATCGAGCCCAATTCGGGGCTTAAATCCAGCTATCATTTTTTGGGAGGATATCAACATGTTCAAGTCTAAATTACGCATCATGCTCTCCACGCTCGTTTTATGTTCGATCTTTATTTCGGCATGCAGCGGGAATGGGAATACCGTGAATAATGGCGGCTCTGCCGGTGAAACAGCTGCGGGCACGGACAAGCCCCAGACTGAGGCCTCAGCGCCCACGACTAGAGAGGTGGATACGATTAACGGAGAAATCGAAATTCCGGCCGCCCCCGAGCGAATTATAGTTGATGCCTACCTGCCAACTCTGCTGCTGCTCGGAGAAAAGCCGGTCGGCGCGACAGCGACGGATCTCGAGAACGTCCATATTCAAGACATGATTGAGGGCATAGAGAACACGGGGGAAAGCGCTCCGGAAAAGATTGTGGAATTGAACCCAGACCTGATTATCAGCGCTAACTCGGACCCGGAATTATACGAGAAATTGTCCAAAATCGCACCGACGGTCATTCTCCCTTATGAAACCTATCGAGGCGTGCACGAAGAAGTGGAGGGACTCGGTGCTATACTGGGCAAAGAAACAGAAGCAAAAGAATGGCTCGCCGGTTTCGATGAAAAAATAGATGCGCTGCGCACAAAAGTGAGCGGTGTGTTGGAAGAGGGAGAGACGTTCTCGATCTTTGGCGCATTCGGTAAAACCTTCTATCTCTACGGAGATGGCATTTATCGAGGAGGCTTGGCGATCTACAAGGAGCTCCATCTAACGCCTCCGGCAACGATCCAAAAAGAATTGATTGATGCCAACGTGACTTACAAAGAGGTTTCCATGGAAGTGCTCAAAGATTATGCAGGCGATTATATCTTCTTTGATGAGTCTAACGGCGCCGAGATGGATAAGAAGGACAAGGTGTGGACTTCGATTGAAGCGGTGAAGCAGGATCGCGTGTTTTATCTCGATGCCAAACGATTTTGGCCGTTTGATCCGATTGCTGTCCTAGCTCAGGCGGAGGAAGTGACGGAAATGATCGTCAGCCAAAAAGAGAAGGAAAACGCGAAATAACCAGCGAGCTCGGTGATACCGGATGGATAGTGATGGACGGCAATGGCAGACCCTGAACAAGAGCGGTCTGCCATTTGTGTTCTCATGAACATTAGTTCAGTGCCAGGAATACGGGCCGCTATTATGCGTTCGTGTGATGGAACAGTCGGAATCTCAGATGCGTGACATTCGGAGATTCGATGACAGCGGTCCGAACAAATTCGATATTCGGCGAGTGGATATGTTCAAACAATTTCTGACCGTTGCCGAGGAGGATCGGTACCAGCGTGATCAGGAGCTCATCCAGCAGACCTGCTCCGATATATTGCTGTATCACGTTGGCGCCTCCGGCAATTTTAACGTCTTTGCTCCCCGCCACAGCTTTGGCTTGTACTAAGGCGCGTTCGATGCCATCCGTAACGAAGGTATAAGTCGTGCCGCCATTCTTGATTTCTGCGGGGCGAGCTTCATGAGTCAGTATAAACACCGGCATATGAAAAGGAGGGGTATCTCCCCAAAATGGATGGCCATGATCGAACATCGTACGGCCGAGGATGACAGCGCCCGTTCTGCGATTGGATTCGGCGATCAACTCCGCGTCCTGATTAAACTCGCCCCCGGCCAGGCCATGCAGTTCGCGCCAGCTGGTGAGCTCATAGATCCATTCGTGCAGTCGTTCACCTCCCTTGCCTAGGGGCAGCCGTGCGCTATGATTCGGACCTGTTATATATCCGTCCAATGACATCGACATTTCAGCAATAACTTGAGACATGGATTGGTTCACCTTCCATCCGGAAATTTCCTTGTTGCCTACATTTCTTTAGTTCCCTGTATTGACTCGTATTTACGAAATACGTTTGTTCAGGGATCAGTATAGCATTCACGATATGTCTAAATTTCTTATGATTTGCTATCTTCGAAGATGCCATAGAAGAGGGTGTATATGAAAATGGCAAGGTCCGTGATCACGGACCTTGCCATTTTTTTGTATCAGTATTGCTTATAAATCAGGTCTAGCGTGTATCTGTGGTTGTGGGCTCGTCCGAGACTTTCAGTTTATCATTCAGGATACTGTCCTCAAGCACGCTGAATTTGTCCCCGTATACTTTCGTGATATGTTTTTCGCCCCATGCACAGAGCATATCGAGAATTCCACTCAAACTCATGCCGTAATCGCTCAACTCATACTCCACTTTAGGCGGCACTTGATTATGAATAATCCGATTGATCACGCCATCGTCCTCGAGCTCCCGCAGCTGCTGCGTCAGCATTTTTTGCGTAATATTCGGCATGAGACGCTTCAGCTCGTTGGTTCGTTTACGTCCATGGGTCAGATGGCAGAGGATCACGCATTTCCATTTGCCCCCGATCACTTCCAATGTCGCTTCGACGGCGATGTTGTATTTCTTCGTTTGCATATTCATCCTCCTATTTCTAATAGGCACTAAAAAGTATCTAGGGTACTATCAGGTACCTACATTACAAAAAAGTACGTTCTTCACACAAGAAATGATATAGATCATAATAGCATTTGCCGGCTGGATTAAACCATACTCAATATTTTTACAATATACAAGCAAGAGAATAGGATAGGGGGAAATATCAACATCATGATGATAGATAAAAGAAGAAGTTTGCTGGCGCTGCTGGCGCTTGCCGTCAGTGCCTTCGCCATCGGAACAACGGAATTTATCAGCGTAGGGCTGCTGCCGTTGATTGCGGAGGATATGAATATATCCGTGACGACAGCCGGATTAACCGTTTCGATGTATGCGCTTGGCGTTACCTTCGGTGCGCCGATCCTTACGTCGCTGACATCAAGGATGTCCAGGAAGACTTTGCTGCTCTGGATCATGATCATTTTTATTATTGGTAACAGCTTGGCAGCGGGAGCAGCTTCCATTGGTATCCTGCTTGCAGCACGCGTGCTTTCGGCCTTTTCTCATGGAGTATTTATGTCGATCGGCTCGATCATTGCCGCAAGCGTGGTGTCTGAGAACCGCAGGGCATCCGCGATCTCCATTATGTTTACGGGGCTGACGGTAGCCACGGTTACCGGCGTTCCGCTTGGAACGTTTATAGGTCAACAGTGGGGCTGGAGACTTGCTTTTGTAGCCATTGTCGTGGTCGGTATTGTTGCGCTGATCGCGAACAGTATCCTGGTCCCTTCGGACTTGCCTAAGGGAGAACGCACTTCATTCCGTGACCAGGCTAAATTGCTGACGAATGGAAGACTGCTGCTTATGCTCCTGATTACGGCCCTCGGTTATGGCGGGACCTTCGTCGTCTTCACTTATTTATCCCCATTGCTGCAGGATATAACAGGGTTCAAGGAAAATACGGTGGCCATTATCCTGCTTGTATACGGGATCGCCATTGCAGTCGGTAATGTGATCGGCGGGAAGGCAGCCAATCGCAACCCCCTTCGAGCACTATTATATATGTTCATCGCGCAAGCGCTGGTGCTGTTCACGCTTACGTTTACCGCACCGTATCAAGTGGCGGGATTGATCACGATTATTCTCATGGGATTTCTGGCTTTCATGAATGTGCCGGGACTACAGGTTTATGTCGTAATGCTGGCTGAGCGGTTTGCACCCGGGGCAGTGAATATGGCTTCCGCGCTGAACATTGCCGCATTTAATGCCGGCATCGCCATCGGCGCTTTTTTGGGCGGCTTGATCACGAACTCCATGGGCCTGATTCATACGGCATGGATCGGGGCACTGATGGTGCTCGGCGCGGTCGTTCTCACCGGATGGAGCTTGAAGCTGGAACGGAAGAACTCGGAGAAGCCGGAAAAGCAAGCGGCCTGAATGCCTGAATGCCTGAATGATTATTTTATGGTGAAGGGAGGTGATGTCAAAGCGTTTTATCGGAGATACTTCAATATAGGTTAACTTTCATCACAACATCACAACCCAAAAAAATGTTCGGAGGTTTATCAACATGACAGCACAACACTTACAAGATACAACCACTTTATATAATGGCGTCAACATGCCTTGGTTTGGATTAGGCGTATTTAAGGTAGAAGAAGGACCGGAGCTGGTGAATGCCGTCCGTACGGCCATCCAGTATGGGTATCGCAGCGTGGACACGGCCGCCATATACGGCAATGAAGAGGGCGTCGGACAAGGCATTCGCGAGGGTTTGGAAGCTGCCGGTATCAAGCGGGAAGATCTGTTTGTCACATCCAAAGTGTGGAATGCCGATCTAGGTTATGAATCGACTATGAAGGCTTACGAGGAGAGCCTTCGGAAGCTGGGTCTGGAATATTTGGATCTGTACCTTATACACTGGCCGGTTGAAGGGAAATATATAGATGCGTGGAAGGCATTAGAAACGTTGTACAAGGAAGGACGCGTGAAAGCCATTGGCGTGAGCAATTTCCAGATCCATCATCTGGATCGTTTAATGAAGGAAACGGAAATCAAACCGATGGTGAACCAGGTCGAATATCATCCCCGATTAACGCAAAAAGAACTGCAGGCGTACTGCCAGGCGAATGGTATTCAACTCGAAGCATGGTCTCCATTAATGCAAGGACAGCTGCTGGATCAAGAGGATCTTCAGCGCATTGCAGAAAAGCATCATAAATCCATCGCGCAGATTATTCTTCGTTGGGATTTACAAAACGGCGTTGTCACGATTCCGAAATCGACCAAAGAACATCGGATTGCCGAGAATGCGGCAATCTTTGATTTTGAATTGTCCGATGAAGAGATGCAGCGCATCGACAGCTTGAATCAAAATCACAGAGTGGGACCGGACCCGGACCATTTTGATTTCTAAGAAATCTGCGTTTACGCAAGGATAGTAGTGTAATAAATATTGTGACTCTCCTGGACCTCGCGCGGTAACGACGGGAATCGGGAGGGTCCATTCCTACATAACGGAAGGAGAGAGTATAATGAATTTGGATCTGAAGGGAAAAGTCGCATTGGTAACGGGTTCGACATCCGGCATTGGCAAAGCGATTGCCATGTCGCTTGCAGCCGAGGGAGCATCCGTCATAATAAATGGAAGACATGAGGACAAAGTAAAGCAGACGATCCATGACATTCACGCTGTGCATCCGGACGCCGAGCTGCGTATTGCCGTGGCGGATCTCGGAACGGAGGAGGGCTGTCATCAGGTCAGGGAAGCTGCTCCGGTCGTCGATATTCTGATCAACAATTTAGGGATCTTTGAGCCTGCTGAATTTTTCGATATCCCTGATGCGGAGTGGTTTAGGTTCTTCGAGACCAATATTATGAGCGGTGTTCGGTTAACCCGGCACTATTTGAAGAACATGATCAATCGCAATGAAGGTCGAATTATTTTTATCGCGAGTGAAGCAGCCGTCATGCCGTCCCAGGAGATGGCACATTACAGCGCAACCAAGACGATGCAATTGTCCCTTTCCCGGAGCTTGGCCGAGCTGACGACAGGAACCCGCGTCACGGTGAATACCGTCATGCCTGGATCCACTCTTACGGAAGGCGTTGAAACGATGCTGAATACGCTATATCCGGATGAGGATCTATCGATCGAAGAAGCCGAGCAGCGGTTTATGAAGGAGAATCGGCCGACTTCCATCATTCAACGATTGATCCGACCGGAGGAGATTGCGGATTTTGTTACGTATCTCAGCAGTCCCAAGTCCTCGGCGATTAACGGTTCAGCGCTTCGAATCGACGGGGGCTTGGTACGAAGCGTATTCTAAGCAACCGAGGTGTTGTGAACGCTCTGTTAGAAACGGTATTTTTGCCTAAAGGATTTGGGTTTGAAGCCTGTATAACGAATAAAGCAGCGAATGAAATACGGAAAAGAGCCGAATCCGGATTCTTCGGCAATGCGTCCGATCGGATCGTTAGTGTGGATCAATAATCGCTTGGCTTGTTCGATCCGATGCCGTGTCAGAAATTCCAGGGGTGTGCAGCCGAACGTTTTTTTCATGCAGATCGACAGATAGTTCTGGTGGAAGTGCATGGCATCGGATAATCTCTGATAGCTAACCGGTTCTTTGTAATGTTGTCTCAAATAGTTGGCGGTTCGTTCGGCTATGGCATATTGAGGATTCTGATGCTGGATTCCATCCTCTTCGGCTTGAAACAGCAGGAGCAGCTCATGCAGCAGCTGCTGCTGCTTCCAGCGTGCCGCCGAAGAAGACGATGGCTGAAGGTTCTGCAATTGCTCTATCAGGAGTCTCGCTTGCTCTATCGAAGGTAGCTCTCCATACTTGGGTATATAAAAAGAGAAACTCTCGATCTGTACAATAGGCTGATCGGTTTGCGATAAGGCAAAAAGGGTCAGTTCCTCCGTTTCAATCCAACGACCGCACGTCTGAAAATGCAGCCAATAAAAGTGGGTCTCCTCCTGACAGGGCAGATACGTACGGTGCGCAGCATCGGGTCTTAAAATCAGGTGACAGCCGCTCTTTACCCTGTAAGCAACTCCGTTCTCCTCCAGAAATAACGCCCCTTTTGTCACCAGAATCAGATCAAAGACCCCAATGTTATAGCGATCCGGATGTTGGTCTCCTACCTGATAGGTATCTTCTCCACAAATCATATAGTGCGGTAGCGGCGGCGCTGTGAACTGGAAGATCATCTGCGACCAGGCCTCCTCCTCGAACGAACTTTTCTCTATGATAATCGTTTTACTGTTCCGGATTCAATAAGAGAGCATGTTGTAATCGGATAAAAAGATGTTGTTTCTGTGTATAGGGTAACGCCTGGCCCAGATGGTATATTTCTACCAGAGTGTGCACCAACAAGACAGAAACAAGGAGCGTGGAAGTTGATGCTGCATGAGATTGCGTTTAACAGCTTGCCATTAGGAGCAATTAAACCGGCTGGCTGGCTTAAGAGTCAGTTGGAGATTCAAGCAAGCGGATTTACCGGACATTTGGAAGAACAGTGGAAAGACGTAGGGGATGAGAACGGGTGGCTTGGAGGCCAAGGAGAGAGCTGGGAGCGGGGTCCGTATTATGTCGACGGCTTGCTTCCGTTAGCTTATTTGCTCGAAGACGAATCTTTGATTGCCAAAGCGAACCGCTGGATCGAGTGGTCGCTTGCGAGTCAACAGGAGAATGGTATGTTCGGTCCGGCGCGCATAACCTCCGTCAATCAGGATATCGATAAGGAGCAGGACTGGTGGCATTACATGATCATGCTGAAAGTGATGATGCAGCATGAGGAAGCAACGGGCGATGAACGGATTATCCCTTTTCTGACGAAGTTTTTTACTTATGTCCATTCGGTTATCGGGGAACAGCCGCTGCGGGGCTGGGCCCAAACAAGGGGAGCGGAGATGCTGCTGTGCATCGTGTGGCTGCATAAACGTACGGCGCAACCCTTTCTGTTAGTGCTTGCGGATATCGTTGCCGGACAAACAACGGACTGGACCGATATCTTTCATGATTTTCCTTTCTGGCGCAAGGTTGAAGAGTGGGATTGGACAACCCATGTCGTGAATGTGGCGATGGGAATCAAAACGCCGGGCGTGCTGTATGAATTAAACGGAAATCCGGTGGAGCGGGAAAGCGTACATCGGGGTATCGATTCTTTGATGACGTACCATGGTCAAGCGCACGGCATGTTCTCCGGGGACGAGTGGTTATCCGGCACCCACCCGAGCCAAGGTGTGGAATTATGTGCCGTTGTAGAGTATATGTTCTCGATGGAGCAGCTAACGCGTATTTTCGGGGACGGACGTTTCGGGGATATTTTGGAGAAGGTTGCATTTAATGCACTGCCCGCCGCCATCTCCCCGGATTGGACCTCACATCAGTATGATCAGCAAGTCAACCAGATGATCTGCAATGTCGCTCCGCGAGCCTGGAGCAACAGTCCGGACGCCAACGTCTTCGGTCTGGAGCCGAACTTCGGATGCTGCACGGCCAATATGCATCAAGGCTGGCCCAAGTTAACATCGCACCTGTGGATGAAGGATCAAGAGGACGGGCTTGTTGCCGTTTCCTATGCCCCATGCACGGTGAGGACCACGGCCGGTCGTCAAGATGTTCCGGCTGTCGTCGAGGTAACCGGCGAATATCCGTTCAAGGATCGGATTCAAATTAAATTGTCGTTGGAATCCGCGGCATCGTTTCCTCTTTCGCTGCGCATCCCGGCTTGGTGCGACGATCCACTCATAACTCTGAATGGGCGCGAATTGCCATTCCAGGTGGAGTCAGGTTATGCAAGAATCGTGCAGAACTGGCAGAACGGTGACCGATTGGACATTCATTTGCCCATGGAAGTGAAGACCGTGTCGCGCAGCATGTACGCTACCAGCATTGAAAGAGGGCCGCTGGTGTATGTGCTGCCCGTAAAGGAGAACTGGCAGATGATCCGGCAGCGCGACATGTTCCACGATTGGGAGATATACCCTGCATCCCCATGGAAATACGGTTTGGTCGCCGATACGTCATTCGAGGTACTTGAGCAGGATATGGTCCGCCAGCCGTTCCTGGCGAAGGATGCACCTGTCAGGGTGAAGGTTAAAGGCCAGCTGATTCGGGATTGGAAGATGGAAGGCAACAACGCCGGAAACCCTCCGCTGCATCCGAACACGGACGGACAGCCCATTACGGAATTGGTGCTAGTTCCGTACGGAAGCGCCAGGCTTCGGATCGGTGAATTTCCTCTGATCGGGGAGCGGAGAAGAGTCGCTAAGAAATAATTAAATGGATTGAACCATCGAAAAACCGCGTGGATCGCGGTTTTTTTGTTGTACAGATATGTGTTCAAAGGTTAAGATAAGTGTTTACGAAGCTCAGGAATAAACATAATATGGAGTTATTGGATACTGCGCATGTTATTATCGCTAGGAAGAAGCATAAAAAAATAAAGAGTAATGGGATAAGGGACATGGGATGCGTTCGTGAGAAAGGGAAATTTGCCGAAGGAGATCTCATGAAGAGAAAAATAATAGTGGTCCTATTGCTTGTATTTGTTATTCTAATAAATAGCAATGCTCAACGAGATTCGATCGATATGCCCCTTTATGAGGGCAGAAGCCTCGTAATTGGTGTGATCGGAGAAACACCGCAAGTTAGGGAGAAGGGGCATGTGGGTTTTAGGGAGGTTACGTTTCAGCAGCTAGAGGATCTAGACCTTTCCGCGGAGATTGACGCTGTTTTCATAACCAAAGAACATCTGGTGGAAGCTTCTGAGCCCAAGTATACAAAAGTTTATCATCAGGCTGAAGTGCCTTTTTTCTATATCGAGTCTAAAAAATCTCATGTCCCCTTCACGATCGAGGAATTGTCCTACGATGAGGTACCGGATCTTTCATCGGATATGTACGCAACAGGATATTACGGCAAGGATGCGTCGCATTGGGGTTACGGTTTATACAACGGTGTAATGAATGAGACCAATATCCAGGCTGTCTATTCCCATATTTTTGCGACCATCGAGTCGTTGCATAATGACGGAGGAACGTAATTTGCGAGAAATAAATTGGTTGGAGAAAAACGAGACGCTTGAGTCATTGCTCAAGCATGAAACTTCATTCCATGCCGTCCCGTTAGATTCCGGGATGGAGGCAGAAGTGATGATGATCACCACGTCAACGGCAGACTACGTACTAAAGGTATGGAATAAAGAGTCCAAGCCCAACGTTCAGATGCAATATCACATATTGAATGCATTGTGCACGCATGGAAGCGCGGTTTCGAAACCTTTAGGCTGGGGGACAGACCGGAATGGCAACCCAGTTTTGCTGACCAGTTACGATGGTACTCCCGTTCAAAATGTGAATCAGCCTAAACTAATGAAACTTGCTAAGATGCTAATGGATATACATAAGCTTCCCCTGGATAGCCAGAGAGGCTCTGGGTTGAAGAGATATGATTTCATCTCCTATTTTTATCCTCGAATTGATGAGTTTCCCGATATCAAACAGCCATTGATGGAGCTTGTTCAGCGTGCGAACATGAAACAAGATTGTGTCATCCATGGCGACTACCATCTGGGCAATATTCTTGAGATGGAAGACGAGTTGACCGTCATCGATTGGACTAATGTCCAAATGGGCGATCCCAGGTATGACATCGCTTGGTCGATATTCTTAATGTGGATATATGTGAGCGAGAAGGGAGCTTCTTTCTACCGTGCTGTATTTTGTACCGAGAACCGTTACGAAGCGGATGAGCTCGAGCTTTTTGAAGCTATAGCCTGTCTGCGCTGGGTTTTGCTTAGTAAAGTGGCCCGCCTACCCATTAGAAAGGATACGATCTCAAGGGTCAGGTCAATCTTGTTGCGCAGCAACTATTTAAAGCTCAAGCTGATTTAGTCTGATCCAACAAAAATACACAGCCGCCCCTCAGATCAGAGTTAGATCGAATTGGGAAATTTACAGCAGTACATTCAGCCCCCTATAACCATCCAACAAGATGGTAAGGGGCTTTTTTATGAAGCAGCGGGATGCACCAAAGCCGGGATCACGCACCGAGCGCACAGGGAGAAGTGCGCCCGCTAAGTCATAAAAGCCCCGACAACGCTCGGATAATCTTCTTACCAAAAATTAAAAAAAGAGGGTTGACAGAAGCATATCCGATCTTGTATCTGTGATTGTAATCGTTTACGTAATCGATTACATAATGGAATCATAACGTTTTGAGGTGAACAATGTTTGGCAAGAGCAACGATTAAACAAGTAGCAGCGGCAGCAGAAGTATCTACGGCAACCGTTTCAAGAGTGCTGAACGACAGCGATTATGTAAGCGATGAAATTAAAGAGCGCGTAATGGCGGCGGTGAACCAGTTGAATTACCGGCCAAGCGCCATCGCCCGAAGTCTTAAGCAGGACCGTACGTATATGATCGGGGTCATCGTTCCCGATATCTCCAACCCTTATTTCATGGGAATCTCCAGAGGTATTGAGGATATTGTAGGCAAAGAGGGCTTTCAGCTCATATTCTGCAGCTCGGACGAGAATCCGGATAAGGAAAAACGATTGCTTAAGCTTATGCAGGAAAAGCGCGTGGACGCCGTCGTACTGGCGACGTCAGGCGGAAATGATCCGGCGATCAAGCAGCTGGCAGATTCTAAAATGCCGATCATCCTCATAGACAGAAAACTGGACTCGCCTGAAATCGGATTTCGACTCGATCTGGTAGCCGAGGACAATACCGAAGGCGCAACCCGTCTAACCAGAAAACTGTTAGAGGATGGGCATACGGCCATTGGGGTGGTAAACGGCCCGACGAGATCAAGTACGGGCAGGGAGCGTCTTGACGGTGTTCGGAAGGCGATGGAGGAATACGGACTGCACGAGGAACCGATGGTGTATAATGGCGACTTCTCTACAGAGGACGGAATCCGGGCGGTACGGCATTTTCTGGGGCTGGAGCATCGGCCCACTGCGATTATATCTCTGAATAACCGAATGAGTCTTGGCGTATTGCTTGAGATTGTACGCAGTGGACTAAAGATTCCGGATGACATGGCAGTAGCTTCTTTCGGTGAGGTAGAGGCCGGTCCATTACTCAAAGGATCGGGACTTTATTATATGGAACAGCATCCCTATGAAATGGGAATCAAAGCCGGTGAGATTCTTCTACGTCGAATTCGCGAAGAAGCACCGCTGTCTGATCCGGAAATTGAAATTTACAGCAATGAAGTGAAACAGCTGAATTGACCTATAAGCTGCCGTTCTAAAAACAGAGAGGATGATGACAATGCATTATCAAACCCAAATCTGCAATCGATTGCAGAATCAATTGCCGAAGATCGGCATTCGTCCAGTCGTCGATGGTCGGAGGGGAGGCATTCGGGAATCGTTAGAGGATGTAACGATGGATATGGCGAAGCGAACTGCACGCCTGCTTACCGAAAATCTAAGGCATAGCAACGGGCTTCCGGTTGAATGCGTGATTGCCGACACCTGCATTGGAGGAGTAGCCGAAGCCGCAAGAACGGAAGAGAAGTTTGCCAGGGAAAATGTAGGACTAACCATTTCGGTGACACCTTCCTGGTGCTATCCGACGGAAACGATGGATACCCATCCGACAAGGCCGAAAGCGATTTGGGGATTTAACGGAACCGAGCGCCCCGGTGCCGTGTATCTGGCGGCAGCACTTGGAGCACATAATCAGAAGGGACTCCCGGCTTTCTCGATCTATGGACGCGATGTGCAGGATATCGGGGATACCGAAATTACAGCTGACGTACAGGAGAAGATTCTGCAATTTGCAAAGGCAGGCCTTGCCGTAGCGACCATGAAGGGGACTTCCTATCTGTCGATGGGTACCGTATCCATGGGAATCGCGGGCTGTATCGTCGACGAGAACTTTTTCCAGAAGTATCTTGGGATGCGCAATGAATACGTGGATATGACGGAATTCGTAAGGCGAATCGAGCTGGAAATATACGACCGCGACGAATATGAGCGGGCACTGGCCTGGATTAAAGAGAACTGCAAGCCAGGGACGGACGTCAATCCGGAGCACTTAAAGCGAACCGATGAGCAGAAGCGGCAGGATTGGGAGACCGTCGCGAAGATGGTGTTAATCGCACGCGATTTGATGGTGGGCAATCCGAAGCTGGCGGAAATGGGATACGGGGAGGAAGCGCTCGGGCGAAATGCGCTGGCAGCAGGGTTTCAAGGACAGCGTGCCTGGACGGACTATTTCCCGACCGGAGATTTCATGGAGGCAGTACTCAATTCCTCCTTTGATTGGAATGGTCTGAGGGAACCCTACATGGTTGCAACGGAGAACGATAATTTGAACGGAATTACGATGCTGTTCGGACATCTCCTGACGGACGCAGCCCAGGTATTTGCTGATGTTCGTACATATTGGAGCCCTGAAGCGGTAAAGCGTGTAACAGGGTATCAACTTGAGGGGATCGCAGAGCAGGGCGTGATCCATCTGATCAACTCCGGGCCTGCTGCCCTTGACGGAACGGGAAGGCAGACGAAGGACGGCAGACCGGCGATGAAGCCGTTCTGGGAAATCACGCAGGAGGAAGTTCAAGACTGTCTGGATGCGGTCAAGTGGTGTCCGGCTATCGATTTCTTCCGCGGCGGCGGCTTCTCAACAGACTTCACGACCCGGGAAGGAATGCCGGTCACGATTGCGAGGATCAATATGGTTGCGGGTGTCGGGCCGGTCCTTCATATTGCCGAGGGAATGACCGTGGAGCTGCCGGAGGCGGTGCACGATGTATTGGATCAGCGAAGCGATCCTACGTGGCCGACGACCTGGTTCGTGCCAAATCTGACCGGCGAGGGACTGTTCAAGGATGTATACACCGTGATGAGCAGCTGGGGATCCAACCATGCCGCCATGAGTTACGGCCATATCGGCGGAGATCTGATCACCTTGGCTTCGATGATCCGCATTCCGGTATGCATGCATAACGTACCGGAGGAACGGATATTCCGGCCGAGTGCATGGACCGCTTTCGGCGGACTGGAGCCGGTCTCGGCAGACTACCGGGCATGCGCGTCTTATGGTCCGTTGTATAAATAGGAGGCGGATGAAATGAAGCAGTTATACACTATTGGCGTGGATTTCGGTACCGAATCGGGCAGGGCTTTGCTCGTTGATATCAATACAGGGCAAGAAGTTGCGACGCATGTGACGCCATACACGCACGGAGTTATGGACGAGGTGCTGGTCCACTCGGACTTGAAGCTGGAGCAGGATTGGGCGCTGCAGCATCCGGGGGACTACATGGAAGTCCTTCAGCAATCCATCCCGCGTGTGTTGTCGGAGGCTAACGTATCACCTGATCAAGTCATAGGGATCGGCGTCGATTTTACAGCGTGTACAATGATGCCGCTGGATGCCGGGGGAACTCCGCTGTGCATGCTGGAGGAGTGGAGAGACAACCCGCATAGCTGGGTAAAGCTGTGGAAGCACCACGCGGCACAGGATGAAGCGAACCTGATTAATGAAGCCGCAATACGGCGGGGTGAGAAATTTCTTGCTCGCTATGGAGGTAAGCTCTCCTCGGAGTGGATGCTTGCGAAGTCTTTACAGATTCTGAATGAAGCTCCGGAGATCTATGAGCAGGCTGTATTGTTCATGGAGGCTGCCGATTGGGTGGTCATGCAATTGACCGGTCAGCTCGCGCGGAGCAGCTGCACCTCAGGCTACAAAGCCAATTGGCATAAACGGGAGGGATACCCGTCCAAGGAGTTCCTGAAGTCGCTTGATCCGAGGTTTGGTGACCTCGTGGAGACGAAGCTGAGAGGCCCGATCAAGCCCTTGGGCTCGAAAGCGGGCGGATTAACCGAATCTATGGCAGCCATGACCGGGCTTCTGCCGGGCACCGCGGTCGCCGTAGCCATCATCGATGCCCATGCCATGGTGCCGGCCGTTAGCGTGGTAACCCCTGGCAAGCTGGTGCTTGCGATGGGAACCTCTACTTGTCACTTGATTTTAAGCGACAAGGAAGTGACGGGCGAAGGCATTTGCGGCGTCGTCGAGGACGGGATCATTCCCGGTTATTACGGGTATGAAGCCGGGCAATCGGCCGTAGGCGACATCTTCGCGTGGTATGTGGAAGAGGCTGTGCCGGAATATGTTCGTCGCAAAGCATCCGAAGTGCGGCTTGGCATTCATGAGTGGCTTGAGAAGGAAGCGGCTGGGTATGCGCCTGGCCAAAGCGGACTACTGGCACTCGATTGGTGGAACGGAAGCCGCTCTGTACTGATGGATGCCGATCTTAGCGGCGTAATGCTCGGCTTGACCCTGCAAACCAAGCCTGCGGAAATATACCGGGCGCTGCTGGAGGCCACTGCCTTTGGAACGCGGGCGATTATCGATGCTTTTACCGTAAGCGGCGTAGAAGTCCAGGAGCTCTATGCTTGCGGCGGATTGCCGCAGCGAAACCGTTTGCTGATGCAAATCTATGCTGACGTTACCGGCAAAGAAATCAAAGTAGCGGATACAATCCAGACGGCCGCTTTTGGTGCAGCCATGTTCGGTGCCGTGGCGGCAGGCAAAGAGCAAGGTGGCTTTGGGAGTATCGTTGAGGCTGCGGAAGCAATAGCCCGTGTTCGGAAAGAGACCTTTAAGCCGATTGAGGCCAATGTGCGCGTGTATGATCAATTGTACAAGGAATATAAAGGCCTTCATGATTATTTGGGCAGAGGCGATAACGGGGTGCTGAAACGCTTGAAGGCATTAAGAAGCGGTAAATCACCGGAATGAATGTGTGAATGAAAGCCTGAATAAACGCGAGGTCACAACGAAATATCGCCTGGCGGCGTTGGACTCATAAACAGGGGATGCAGGTTCTGGAAGGACCCTGCATTCCATCACCATCAATTCTGCAATCGATGTCACATTTTGGGAAACGAGTTCTAGAAGTACTTATATAACCTTTATCCACCAATCTAAAAGGAGCGAACCATCCATGAACAATCATTCAGCATTATCTTCACTCAGCCTTACTCGCAACGGGAAAAGTAAACGGGAATCCAGCTACGACCGTTCGGGAGGCAATAAAGATTACTTCTCCATCAACCCTGGCGACCTGACCGAAATTTGCAACATTCCAGGCGCGGGCGCCATCACCCACATCTGGATGACGATGGCGACTGACGCGCCTGCTGAGGAATTGTATCTACCGCGTAAAATCGTTCTCCGCATGTACTGGGACCAGGAGGCGGAGCCCAGCGTGGAAGCGCCGATCGGTGATTTTTTCGGAATGGGGCACGGGATCACCAAAAACTATACGTCTGCGGCATTGATGATGAGTCCCGAGGACGGCAAGGCATTCAACTGCTTCTTCCGCATGCCGTTTGCGGATGGAGCCCGCATTACGATTGAGAGCGAGGCGGACCATCCGATCAAATTCTATTTCTATGTAAATTACGAGTCACACGATAAGCTGCCTGAGGAGGAGCTGAGATTCCATGCCCAGTGGCATCGGGAAAATCCTACGGACGGGATACCGGATGACGGAGTGGATAACGCCTTCTATGAATTCGGCGGCAAGAATACGACCGGCGACGGGAACTATGTCATCCTGGATGCGGTGGGGAAAGGTCATTACATCGGCTGCAACTTCAATGTCCATAACCTGCGCGATACGCGGGAGTGGAACTGGTACGGCGAAGGGGACGACATGATCTTCATCGATGGGGAGCCATGGCCTCCGACCTTGCACGGAACGGGGATGGAGGATTATTTCAACACGGCCTGGTGTCCGCAGCAGGAGGTGTGCACGCCCTATCATGGCATTATTCTGGGAGGGGGACCGAACTGGAGCGGCAAAATCTCCACGTACCGGTATCATATCCTCGACCCGATCATGTTCGAGAGCAGCATCAAGGTAACGATCGAGCACGGACATAACAATCATCGGAGCGACGATGTTTCCTCTACGGCGTACTGGTATCAGGCTGAACCTCATCGTCCTTTCCCGGCGCTGCCTAAGGTGGATAAGAGAAAGCCTCTGCCGGATATCAAGCCGCTTAACGATGATAGCATGAAGCAAATATTCGGCCACTCCAACCCTTAATATAAAGGGGTGGAATAGTGAATCGAAAGGGGAGATGAGCTTGAAATTGAAATCGGCCTTGCTCGCCAGCCTACTCGTGCTTCTTTGCGGCTGCATGAGCGGCAGCAAGGTGAATCCCCAGCTAGATGGAGCAGACAAGGGCTTTATATTAACAGGCATTACCGGCCTGGAACAAATTTCGCAATTGACTGGCGGACGATCCCCCAATCGTACCGATCGATACGCGGTGTACGGTACCGATCTCGGTTCTATGATTAACGATGGGGAACGAACCTACTTCGTGTTCGGGGATACGTTCGGCGAACGGGCGCCAGATCAGATAGGCGGAGGGGGCAGCTACTGGCGCTCCAATACGATGGCCTATACCACGGATATGGAACCGGCTGACGGCATCACGTTTGAAAACATGGTGACGGATGAATTCGGTACAGCCAAGGAGCTGCTGCCCTCCGTCAAAATCGATTATGAAGAAATGACCAAAATTCCGACTCATGGCATTGCGGCAGGTGGTGCATTGTATGTGTACTACATGTCGGTCAATCATTGGGGAGATCCTGGGAAGTGGGACGCCAACTACAGCAGCGTGGCCAAATCGGTTGATAACGGTGAGACGTGGGAGCTCCAGGATCAACTGCGTTGGCCGGGGAACAGCAATTTCATTCAGGTCAGTCCCTATAAGGTAAAGAATGAAGCAGGCGGGACGGACATTTATTTCTGGGGTATTCCAGCCGGACGCTATGGCGGCGTTCAGCTCATGAAGGTGGGAGAAGAGAACATCGAGAATCTGTCCGAGTACGAGTACTATAGTGGTCTGGACGATGATGGTAATCCCAGATGGAGTACCGATAAGAAAGATGCCCAGAATGTAGTGGATGACACGGTCGGCGAGCTTTCCGTTGTATGGAACTCTTATCTGGAACGTTGGCTGATGACATATCTGAAGGAAGGCCAGGGTGTTGTCATACGTGAAGGGATGACGCCGTGGGGGCCGTGGGGCGAGCCTCTGGATTTGGTCCGAGCCGAGGATTATCCAGGACTGTATGGTCCCTATTTGAATGATCGGTATACCGAGAATGACGGGCGAACGATTTATTTCACGCTATCTTTGTGGGATCCGTACAACGTCTTTTGGTATAAAGCTTCTCTGGAAAAATGACAACGGATTCAACGAATGTTCGGTTTAAATGCGAATCGCGTTTAAATAGTTTGATCCATTATAAGGAGGGTTCATGGTGCAGAAAACAAACATCAGTTTCAAATCCTGGAAAGTTTTGTTCTCCACACTTATGGTACTGGCGCTGCTCGTTACAGGCTGTGGCGGACGATCCGGCGGCCCGGCAGGCGGAGCATCAAGCAATTCACCGGAAAATGAAAGCGCAAACAACGGTGGCGGCAGCGGCGATAAAGTCGTAATCAACTTTTGGGCGCAAAAATTCGAGGAAACGACCGATGAGTGGTTCAAAAAATGGGTCGGCGAGTACAACAAATCTCAGAATAATGTGGAAGTGAAACTGGCGATCGTTCCGGGCGACGCTTGGGATCAAAAAATGAAAGCGGCTCAAGCCGCGGGGAAAGCGCCGGATATCCGAACGATCAACTACGGCAACGTGGCTAATGCCGCGAAGACAGGACAGCTGACGGCACTGAACGATTTGATGGATCCGGCAGTATTCGATGATTTGTACGACAACATGAAGGAATTTGTGTCCGTTAACGGTAAGTACTACGCTTATCCGAAGCTGGTCGAACCTTCTGCCGTCATGTTCTATCGGAAGGATTTGTTCCAGGAGGCCGGGCTTGATCCGAATCAGCCGCCGAAGTCGTGGGATGAGCTTCTGGATGCAGCTCAGAAGCTGACCAAGAAAGGCGTGTTCGGGTTATCGATCGCACAAACCGCTCCGGATTTGGGCTGGTCGAGCTGGGGGCTGCAGTATAATGCAGCAGGACATCTTGCGGTTACGGAGGACTGGTCCAAAGCAGACGTAAACAATGACGGCTACAAGGCGCTCTTGAATTTTTACCAGAAAGCTTACCAATCTGGCGTCATGCCGAAGCAGGCTCTGGCCGGATATGCGGATATCAAGCCTTTCGGCGAGGGCAAGATTGCCATCCAGATTTGCGGTTCCTGGGCGATGGGGCAGCTTCGCAACACTTATAAGGATTTGGTAGATAAGGTGGGGATTGCACCAATGGCATCGTTGGACGGCGATTTGACGAAACCGACGGCAACGCTTGGCGGCTGGTCGCTGGCGGTAGACGGCAAATCCAAGCATGCGCAAGAATCGGCAGATTTCATCTCTTATCTCCTCGCCGGGGATCCGAACATCATGATCGACTTTTTCAAGACGTCCCAATTCTCCAAGTTCTCCCCGCGTAAATCGGTGGACGAAGCGATGAAATCCGATCCGGATGCATCCAAGGATAATTGGCGTGCGCTGGTCTCTGAGCAGATCATTCCTTACTCCCAGGCTGAACCGATCTATCCATGGGATATCAGCTTCGCACTATCCACTTCCATTGAGTCCGCCATGAAAGGAACGCCGGTGGATAAGGCGCTGGAGAAAGCGGAAAAGGATATTAACGATTTCATATCCAAGAACAATCTTGCCGGCACAAATCCGAAAAATTAGAGCTTTGGCGGCCACCCGTGGATCATCCCTTCAGATACGGATATCCGATTTCGGATGGCTGCCTCATCCTTAGGTCATGGTGGTGACTCTACATGTTTAAGAAAAATTACCGGCAGGACAATGGGGTGGCTTATTTGCTTCTCGCACCCATCGTCATTCTGCTGACGATCTTTGTCATCATACCTTTCTTCTATGCCCTGCGCGTGAGCTTCTATAATTGGAGCTTCTACCAGGATTCCACCTTTGTGGGCTTACAGAACTTCTATATGGTGCTGACCGATGACCTCTTTCTCCAGTCCATCTGGGTAGGGCTCAAGTTTGCCCTTATGGTCGTTCCGACAATGCTGATTCTCTCATTTCTGTTCGCCAACATCATTAAGAACCTGGGCTCCGGCTTTGCAAGCGTTGTGAAGACCTCCGTGTACATCCCAACCATCATTTCCGGGATCGTGGCATCGGTCATCTTCGTCTTTATCTTCGATTATGCAGGCGGCTTGGCCAACTACATCATCGGACTGTTCGGATACGAGCCGAAAGCGTGGCTTGCCGAAGTAGCTACGGCACTGCCCAGCATCGCAGCCCCTGCCGTATGGCTGGGCTTCGGCCTCACAACGCTGATCATGCTGGCAGGTCTCCACGATATTCCGAAAAGCTACTATGAGGCTGCGGAACTGGAAGGAGCGGGCACCTTTGTCCGGATGTGGTATATCACGATTCCGCTCATGCGCAATGTGATCCTGTATCTGCTCGTAACCGGATTTACGGCGCAAATCTCACAGTTCGAGCTGTCCCTCGTGATGACGGGCGGCGGACCGCTTAGCGAGACCACAACGCCGAACCTGTACATCTTGAACCATTTCCGCAACGATGTCATGGTCGGCAACTCGATCGCGGCATCGCTGCTGTTGTTTGTGGTCCTGGGCAGTATCTCGGCCATCATCTTCAGAGTGTTGAATTCGGAAAAAGCGATCGACGGTTAGGGAAGACAGGAGGATAACAAGATGAAAACGTTCAACGGACTTCAAAAAACATTGATGACACTCTTGACCGGCCTGGTGACCATTATGGCTCTGTTCCCGCTGCTGTGGGTCATCCTTGCCGGGTTCAAAGACAAAGCGGAGGTGCTTGCCACTCCGTTCCGATTCTTCCCGAAGAAATGGATGGTTCAGAATTACATGGACATTCTGGGCGATTCGGCCTTCATTCAAACGATGCTGGTTACATTCGGGGGCGCCGTTCTTTTTGCATCGCTAAGCTTGGCCGTTAACGCTACTGCGGCTTACGTCTTCTCCAGGCTGGAATTCCGGTTCAAGACATTTCTGTGGGTTTACGTCATCATCACCATGTTCATTCCCGGCATGGCGATCCTGCTGACCTCCTTTATCGTGGTGAATGAGATGGGCATGCTCGACACCCTTGCGGTGCTCGTATTGCCCGGGATTGCTTCCGCGGGACATATGTTCTTCATCCGCCAATTCTATCTGAATATTCCAATGGCGCTGGAAGAGGCGGCACTGATCGATGGAGCGGGCAGGATCAAGATTTTTACGCATATTTTCATTCCAATGTCGTTCCCGGTCTTTGTCATTGTGGGCATTGGCTCCTATTTAGCCTATTGGAACTCCTTCGTATGGCCGACGATGACGATTACCAATCCGGAGCTGTTTCAGATTATGCAGTACTTGTACACCTTCCGTTCCGAGCGTGCAACGGAAATGGGCATGTTGATGGCCGGATCGGCGCTTTCCTGTCTGCCGACCATTATCCTGTTCCTCTTCTTCCAGAAGCACATCATATCAGGAATCAAAATCTCCGGATTAAAATAAACGATCTAAGCCATACAGGTGGAGGTGAAGCATGATTATTCTTGAGAACAGACTCATCCGGCTTGAAATCAGCGAGACGGACGGTACGATTCAAGCTGTTCGCGATAACTTAAGAGGGATCGATTATATCGCGGTTGCGGGCATTACGGATCCCTTTCGCCTTGAGACAGACGCGGGCTTCAGCAGTTCCTTTCAGCGATTCGATTGGGGCAGGAACAAGGCGGCATCCGGGCAGGATCAAGTTCGACTAAGCTGGCACACGCAGGAAGGCATGATCGTAACCTCTTCCTTGACACTCTCGGCGGAGGGGGACGGTATTGAATTCCGATGCGACGCTGAAAACAACTCGGATTGCAGATTGCTTAGTCTGGAATATCCGATTATCCCGAATTTGACCACGATTACGGAGCATGGGGAGGAGGATTATATTGCTCACCCCTTTGCTACCGGATTTGAGGTCAACGACCCGATGAAGGTGTTTGAAATGAATGGGATCGGTTTTCGTTTCATGCCGTACCCGGAAAGCTTCTCGGGGGCGACGATGCAGTTCTTTGCCTATTATGGCAAGGACAGGGGCGGGCTGTATTTCGCGGCCCTGGACGGCGAAGGCCATCCGAAGTGGCTTAATTTCTTCAAGAACGGAAACGGCATGCTGGAAGCTTCGATGATCCATGGCTGCGATGATATGGGTCCCGGTAAAGGGATTCAGCCTCATTACCCGCTGCAGCTGTCGCTTCTGTCAGGAACCGGGTGGTACGAAGCTGCTGATCGATACAAGAGCTGGGCTGTACAGCAGAAATGGTGTTCACGCGGCAAGCTTGCGGGCAGGGCTGCGAATGAGGGGAGTCAATGGCTGTATGAGGATATGGGGGCAGCTACCTTTGGGATCAATGCGGGATCGGATCGGACTGCATGGATTCAGAAATACCATGAAAGCATCGGAACGCCGATGTTTCACATTCTGGGCCCAGACTGGACGCACCGGCCGCAAACGTTTGGCAGCGGCGTGCCTGGGGGATACGACGATTGGTTTCCGACCCGCTTCAACCCAGAGAACATCGCTCTGATCCGAAAGCTGGGCCACCGCTTCGCTCCTTTCGAGTTCGATTACCTGTATCATTTTGACGGAGCGGACGGCGCACTTGGCAGAGAAGCCGCGCAGAAATTTCCCGATCTGAAAAAAAGCGTGGATGCGTACCGCTTCCCGTTCCTCTGTCCGGCACATCCGTATACTCATGACTTTCATGTGAAACGGGATACGGCGCTGCAGCAGAGTGATGATGTCGATGCGATTTATTATGACATCTCCGCCAACAACATTCTGAAAATCTGCATGGATGAAAGTCATGGTCATCCGGTTGGAGCCGGCATCATGATAGAGGATGCCTACAGGCGGAACTATGCGGATACGAAGGCGGCCATGTGCAAAACTGCAGGCCGTTATATCCCCATGGGCACCGAGATGATCAATGAAACGATGCTGGATCTGATCGACTATTATCAGGCGCGGGCCGGAGGGCAGCCCGCAGCGCCGCTTGAAGGCTGGCCAATCCGGGAACTGCTTAAGTCAGGCGAGGCCCGCCTGATCCCGATGTTCACGTACGTATATCATGAGTACGGCGCACTGAGACTAGATGGCTGGGGCAAGCTGACGGAGGAGATCGGGGAGCTGTACTATTTTACGGTGGCACGCACGTACCTCTGGGGCGGATTGTACGAATTGAATTACGAATACAGCCCGATGGAGGTACTGGACGGCAACGAAAATAAGGCGGAGGAGCATTACTATTCGTTTGATCCGCGCGGGTATGCTTTCTCCACGAACAGGGCAGATTACTTGGCCCTGTATGCACGACTACGGACCGGGGCAGCGAAGGCGTATTGGTCATATGGGACCATGCTTCGGCCGCTCTCCTTCGACAGCCCTCAGACTTCCATGAAATGGTTTCATTATAACCATGGTAAGGAAACACCGGAGTATAACAATGAGGGGGAACTTTTGACTGACTCCGTCATCCACGCGGCATGGCTAAACGCTCAGGGGCATGTCGGTTTATTCTTTGCGAATGTGACTGAAGAGGAGCAAACGATTCGTGTGGATTTTCGTCCGGAAGACTACGGGAAAACGGCAGTAAACGGACGGCTGTTCACGCTGACGGGAGAGCAGGCCGTTGATTGCGAACTGCAGCAAGACACTCGGTGCTTGCTATTGTTTCCACCCCGAAGTATGACAATGCTGGAATTGACTTAGCCATGTATTCGAGAACATAAATAGCACGGCTGCTTGAGGCCGATGATGTGAAGGAGGATGTCCGTGATGTTTATGAAAAAGATGACGACAGGTGTTCTCGCCATGTCCATAATATTTGCTTCCGCTTGGGCAGGCAGCGCCGAAGCGCTGACGCCGGAAGGCACGAAGATGATAGCCCGGGTAACGGGTGCAACGTCTGCCGGAGAGACCATGCCGAATCCGAATCAAACCCACGTAAACTACAATGTCGGCGGGACGGATTTGGGCATCGTGTGGGATAAGGGAGGCGGCGAATTTTTCATTGCTTTCGGCGATACGAACGATACGGCTGGCAACTGGAACCGAAGCAATTTGCTGGCGATCTCATCAGATACGAATCTGGAGGATGGACTTACGTTCTCCACAATGATTCAGAGCAGGCCAGGCCAGGCCAAGGAAATTCTCCCCTCAAAAAAATCAACAATGATGAAATAACGGTCATTCCGACGGCAGGCGTAACCGTCGGCAACAGGCATTATATCCATTATATGTCCGTGAATCACTGGGGACCAGCAGGGCGATGGTATACGAATTACTCCGGCATCGCTTACTCGGATGACAACGGGCAGAACTGGACCAAGAGTCCGTCCGCCCGCTGGTACAACAACACGTCAACCTGGAACAATCCTTTTCAAATGGCGGCATTTCTTAAGGACAGCGGATTTGTTTACATGTATGCTACGCCAAATGGCCGCTTCGGGGATGTATATCTTACCCGGGTACCGGAGAATGCGCTGCTGAATATCGGGGATTATCGTTATTGGGACGGTAACGGCTGGTCGGCCGCACAGGCTGCGGCCCGGCCAGTGGCGATCGGTGTGGCGGGCGAGATGTCCGTTGCTTACAACGCCCACTTCAAACGGTATATCATGACCTATCTGAACGAAGACCGGCAGGCGATCGTCATGCGGGATGCGGCAACGCCGATCGGCCCATGGAGCGGGGAAAAAATTCTGGTGCCTGGAGATTTTACGGGCCTTGGTCAGTACAATGCGTATATGCATCCGCTGTCCAATAACGGGCCTGAGATGTATTTTATCATGTCGACCTGGTACCCGGATTACAATACTCATCTAATGAAGACCACGCTGGCCCCTGACATGCTCGGCGACAATCTCATCTCGGACCCAGGCTTCGAAACGCAGATAAAAACGCCGGTCATGGCTCCATGGTATGTTACGGGCGAGGGCGGCTTGGACCGCAAGCTCGGAAATGCCCGAACCGGTGAGAATAATGGCTATGTACGCAATGGCAGCGGATGGAACGCGATCAAGCAGCGGGTCGTGGTGCAGCCGTACACCAATTACACGCTGAAAGGCTGGGTTCGTACATCGAGCAACAATACGGAAGGTTACTTCGGGATAAGGGAGCCTGTAGATGGTGCCGTCGTTAAGGAAACCGCTTTTGCCCAATTGCCTGATTACACGGAACTGACGGTGACCTTTAACTCCGGGAACCGATCCGTTGTGGAATTGTATGCGGGATTGTGGGCGAGCGAGGACACCTGGCTTCAAGTTGATGATGTGTCGCTGGTGAGGGATTCGAATCTCGTGGGTCATGCCGGTTTTGAATCGCAATCCTCTTCCAGCCTGACATCGCCCTGGTATTCGAACGGAACGGCCGGGGTAGACCGCAATCTTGGATTTGCACACACTGGAGCAAACAACGGATATGCAAGGGCAAGCAGCGGTTGGAATGCAATCAAGCAGGAGATTTTTGTCGAGCCGGATACCGATTACACATTATCGGCATGGATCCGTACCTCAGACAACCATAACGATGGATATTTCGGCGTAAGGCAGCTTGGCGGAGGTCCGGTGCTGAATGAAATTGCATTTCAGCAAATTCCTGGATATACCCTGAAGACGGTTACCTTCAACTCGGGCCAGCATCATAGTCTGGAGATATACGCCGGGATGTGGGCAACGTCAGATATGTGGATTCAGGTTGACGATTTCAGCGTGGTTAAGAATTAATGATGAGCCAATGGCCGAAAACCGGGGAGAAGGGAGGAACTTATGAGACGATTACCGGAGTTATTTGTAAAGCAGTGGGATTACGACCATATTGGGCAAGCGGCTCCGAAGGTAAGTCTGCATCAACTGGACGAGGACACGATTCATTGCATACTGACCTTCGAGCTGGAGCAGGAGATTCAACAGGATGACTGGCAGATGCGCTTGGAGCCGGCATTCCTGCCACATTTTCACTGGGCGCCTCATGTAACACCGACATCCCGGCATGTGATGGACCAACACTGCTTTCGTTCGCCCGCGCTCATCGTTCATGACGATACAAGGACGCTCATGCTCATACCGGATCTGGATCTGATCACGAAGGATGCGGACGCTCGTTGGTACATGGACCTCGATGCTCCTAATAACCTGCTTGTCTTGGGAATGAGCCGAACTCGGGTGAGCGACCATGTGCTGTTTGAGAAGGTGAATGGGGCTTCATACCCGCCAGGAACGATACGCATCGGTTTCTATCTTAAAATGATGGAAGCTGATCAAGCCGTATTCAATCCCTGGCGGCTGGTACTGCAGTTTTTATGGGACAGGTGGGGGCATACGCAATTCCGTCACAGTATCTATGATGAGGTCCATCTTGACCACTATGTAAGTCATGCCTATGAGTGGGCTTTTCGTCACTGGAAAGACACGGTATGGCAGGAGTTCGAATGGGACGGACGGAACGTAGGGGCTGCGGTATTCATTGCCGATGTGAGTCAAAGCCCGAATTATCCGGGCGTGCCAAACGAGCGGGAGAGCCGATCCGTCTGGAATCAGGCATGGTTCAGCTCCCTTCGCTCGGCACAAGGCATCTGTCGTTACGGCCGGGAACAAGGCGATTCGGAGTTAGTTCGGAAAGCTCTGCTCATGAAAGAGCTTGCTCTCGCTGCTCCGCAGCGCGGCGGGTTCTTTCCCGCCGTCATTGCAACGGAGATGAAGCGGGTAGTGGTAGATGGACAGGAGGTTAACCGTTCCGGGAACTGGGCGTCTGCCTTCTGGGGAAATTCCAATCGCAATCCGGCTGATCCATGGGGTTCGATTGCGGATGCCCCTTATCACGTGCTGGATATGAGCTGGACGGCGCTGCTCATGCTTCGCTGGTTTGATGAACTAGAGCCGGATCCAAGGCTGCTGGAATATGCCGTGCGCTATGCAGATGCGCTTGTGCCCCTCCAAGACGCGAAAGGCTATTTTCCGGCCTGGCTCAATCAGGATACGTTAGCGCCGCTGGATATTCTTCGAGAGTCCCCGGAAACTTCGCTATCCGTCACTTTTTTGCTGAAGCTGCATGAATTGCGCCCGGATTCCAAATACAAGGAAGCGGCACAGCGGGCGCTGGAGGTTGTGATGAAGGAGATCGTGCCGACCGGCAGGTGGGAGGATTTCGAGACCTATTGGTCCTGCTGCGGTTATGGTCGTGAAGATCTTCCAGGCAACAAGGTGGCTAGGAATAACATGTTCAAGCAATGCAATTTCTCCATGTTTTGGACGGCGGAAGCGTTATACCATATGTATAAAATGAGCGGCAATCCTACCTATTTGAACGTTGGCCAATGTGTGCTGGATGAAATGCTGATGACGCAGGCTTCCTGGCAGCCTCCCTACCTGTATGTTGACGTATTGGGCGGATTCGGCGTCATGAACTGTGATGGGGAGTGGAATGATGCGCGGCAAAGCTTGTTTGCCGAGTTGATCCTGCAATATGGGATGGAACTGGATCTGCCCGAATATATTGAGCGCGGGATCGCCGCTTTGCAGGCCTCGTTCGTCATGATGTATTGTCCCGAGAATGAAAAAACAAAACAGCAGTGGGAGCGGGCGTATCCTTTCTTTAACGAGAAGGATTACGGCTTCATGATGGAGAATTACGGTCATGATGGTGTTGTGGACGAGGAGGGACGAGGCATGGGGACATTCACCATCTTCGATTGGGGGAACGGTGCGGCCGCTGAAGCTTACCTGCGAATTAAGGATCACCTGGGCCAAACGTTGAAAGAACGGTACGGATACGATATCACATACTAAAGGAGCGATAACAGATGACGAACTTTAATGGGCTCAACATGCACCTCGGAAATTTATCCCGGCTGTCCAATGCGCAGACAAGATCTATCAGCGCGGAGAATTTTACCGGTGACAAAGGAAAGGGCGGCATGGCCACCGACGGCACGGGCGCAGCGGCTTCCAGGGACTTGGGCGTGGGCTGGAAGGTTTCTCCTTCCGTGGAGATTTTACCGGGAGAAACGTTTACGATGGGTGACATTCAGGGTCCCGGGGCGATTCAGCATATCTGGCTTACCTGCCATCCGACGCTGTGGCGCAATCTGATTATCCGCATGTATTGGGACGATGAGAAGTCCCCTTCGGTTGAGGTCCCCGTCGGTGATTTGTTCTGTAACGGATGGGGGGAACGCAGCGATGTCAACTCGATTCCGGTTGCCGTGAATCCGGCCGGCGGCATGAACAGCTACTGGCAGATGCCTTTCCGCAAGCATGCCCGATTGACGATGGAGAACCGTGCGCCGGAAAAGGCAGTCCTTTACTATCAAATTGACTATACGCTGACGGACATCCCGGAAGATGAGGCTTATTTTCACGCGCAGTGGCGGAGAACGAATCCCGTTCCTTATAAAGAGGTTTACACCATTCTGGATGGGGTAACTGGACACGGGCACTATGTAGGGACTTACCTCGCTTGGCAGGTGAATAATAACGGCTGGTGGGGCGAAGGCGAGATCAAGTTCTATATGGACGGGGATCAGGATTATCCGACCATATGCGGTACGGGAACGGAAGATTATTTTGGCGGAGCCTGGAATTGGGAGCAGCCGAATGGTACCTATCGAACCTACTCGACGCCATATCTGGGGATGCACCAAGTGCTGAAGCCGGACGGTTTGTATCGAAGTCAGCAGCGTTTTGGCATGTATCGATGGCATGTCATGGATCCAATCCGCTTTCAAAGCGATCTTCGCGTGACCATTCAGGATCTCGGCTGGAGGTCCGGAGGAAGGTATCTTCCGCAGCAGAGCGATATTGCATCGACGGCGTTCTGGTATCAGGCCGAGCCCCATGCGCCATTCCCGGAGCTTCCGGATAATGATGAGCGGGAGGTTATATAAAGGAGCAGCTATTGCTTACCTGGCGGTAAGGTGATAGTGTGAATCCATGGAGCCTTTTGCGGGAGCATATGGCGTTTCCATGGTTGTTAATGGAGGATAGGATGGACAAACATACGATTTATACGATTGCTGAACGGGTAGGCGTATCCCCTTCTACGGTGTCCAGAGCCTTGTCGGGACGAGGTTACTGCAGTCCCAAGACGAAGAGCAAAATTCTGGAAGCTGCCAAAGAAATGAACTATGCGCCCGATCATGCAGCGAAAATGCTGAAAATGAGACAAACCAACAAAATCATTTTTGCCGTGCCAGATATATGCAACCCTTTCTACTTCGATATGATCAACGGAATCAATCAGGTGCTGGAAGAGCATGATTACCTGATGATTCTGTTCTACACCAAGCACAGGCTCCAGGAGGAGATGAAGGCGATTCAGACCCTGCGGGAAAATGTGGCCGACGGCATGATCATGGTGTCCTTTCATTTCGGTGAAGAGAATATCGGGGCCATCAATGCACTGCAAGCACCGGTCGTGCTCACGAATAAATATGTCTCGCCGGAAGGGAATGACCGCTTCGACTATGTGTATGTAGACACATATGACGGGATCAAGCAAAGCACGGAGCATCTGATCCGTCAAGGCCTGCGCAGCATCGCCTATCTCGGCGGCAATCTGAGCGAGCAGACCGGCCACGAGCGGTTCTGCGGGTATCGGGATGCCATGCTGAATGCCGGAATCCCCTTGATCCCGCGTTTTATCGCCGAATCCGATTACACCGAAAGCGGCGGTTATGCAATGGCGAAGGCGTGGCTGGAAGGGCCTGACCATCCGGAGGGCATTGTTGCCGCGAACGATTTGATGGCGATCGGGGTCATGAAGGCCTGCGAGGAAGCCGGTCTGCGCATTCCCCATGACGTTGCCGTTGTGGGCATGGATAATCTGGACCTTGCCTCCCGCGTATATCCCAAGCTGACGTCCGTTGCCTTGCAGCAGGAGGAAATCGGCCGCAAGGCAGCACAAATCCTGATGGATCGCATGTTGGGAATTCCGAGGGAAGAGCGGGCCGTGAAATTGATGCCGCAGATGGTCGTGCGGGATTCCAGTGTAAGGATTTGAAGAAAGAATAGAGTGCAATGAGAATGGCCATGCGCAAAATAACGGTTACCATTCCCATGAACGCTCCATCGTTAGCTGATATGAAATTTAAGTGAACATGGTGATGAACCGTCCCTCGTAGTGAAGCTGCGCAGCGGACGGTTTTTTTGTGCTGCAACGACCCCTTAGTTTCAATCGGAATTGAGCAACAGAATGTATTGAGAGTAATTATTTTTTCGTTTTGAAGTAATTAATTATTGACTCTAAGAGTAATTTAAAATACCTTATAAAGTAACAGAGTGAATATGAGACATGAAATGACCACTCTGATTATGGCTGTGAAGGGAGAAAGATAGATGTCACAGGTTCATATGCTGCAACCGGATATTCATACGCTTCATGGATTTTTCAGCAGGGAACTGGAGCCTGCCCTATACATTCAGTCTGGGGATACTGTCGTGTATCAAACTTTAGATGCGGGTTGGGGACTGGAGAAGCGTGCTGCCCCGGGCGCGGCGAGAACGAAGTTTACGGAGCGCAAGCCGGAGCGGCAGGAGGAGCATTTTGGGCATGCGTTAATGGGTCCCGTCCATATTCAAGGGGCTAAACCCGGACTTACATTGGAGATTCAGATCAACGAAGTAATTCCCGGATCGTGGGGGTGGACCTCTGCCGGAGGTTTTCCGAGTTATTGGAACGAGAAGCTGGGCATGACCGACACCAAGGAAGTGACGCTGGATTTTGAATTGGATGCCAGGACAATGACAGGCAGGAGTCAGTTCGGAGATTTCAAACACAGCATCGGCCTGAAACCGTTTATGGGGGTTATGGGCATGCCGCCGAAGGAAAAAGGCAAGCATACGACTTTTGTGCCGCGCCCATATGGAGGCAATCTCGATTGCAAAGAGTTGACAGCTGGCAGCACGTTGTACCTGCCGATTCCTGTGGATGGCGGGCTGTTCTCAACAGGGGATGGACATGCGGCTCAGGGCGACGGCGAAGTTAGCGGTCCCGCCCTGGAATGCCCCATGGATAAGGTGTGTCTAACCTTTCATGTCCGTGACGACATGCCCATAACGATGCCCAGAGCCAAGACGAGTACCGGGTGGCTTACGATGGGGTTCCACGAGGATCTGGACGAAGCCATGTGGATGGCCTTAAGCGGGATGCTTGATCTCATGACCGAGCTTTACTCTATTTCAAGAACGGAGGCGTACGCCTACGCCACCTTGACGGTGGATCTGCGGGTAACCCAGATCGTGAACATCCTTAAGGGCGTGCACGCATTTTTACCTTTTGGGGCGTTGAGGTGAAAGGGAGTGCAGGGGGATGGCTCAGAAGGATGAAAAGAGAGAAACCCTATGATCACACTTCATAGATAAACAACAATTTTTCAGGAGGTCTATTGCATGCAGTTATACGAGACAATGGTCAATAACCAAGGGGTATATATTCATGTGACGGAGGTACATCGGGAGCTTAGGAATGAACAAAACTCATTGGTCATCATCCCGGGACTGTCCGAGTCGGCTGAGGATTACATCGCCATAATGGAAAAGCTGACGCCCAGACATATCGTTGTCATCACACTTCGTGGCCGGGGACGAAGTGATTCGCCTGTCTCGGGATATGCACTCGAAGACCATATCAGCGACATTGATGCGGCTATTTGTCATCTTGAACTTGAGCAATTCGTACTCATGGGATACTCCCGAGGGGTGTCCTATCAGTTAGGCTACGCGGTTCAGAATCCGGAACGCATTCAAGGCCTGATCATCGGAGACTATCCCGCGGTTCATACCCAGCTGCCAGCGGGATGGGTGGAATTCTTTGCTTCGCTACCGCCTTGGAGAGGAAAGAAGCTGTCCGACCGTATGAAAACATCGGCTTTACAGGCGCTGCAACAGGAATCGGCTAAGGTCGAATTGTGGAACGACTTAACCCGATTGACATGCCCAGTCCTTATTATCCGTGGCGTAAAACCACATCCCGGGTTATCATTAGAAGCAGTGGAACAATATAAGGAGTCGCTGCCTCAGGCAAGCATCGTGGCGTTCGAGGAGCATGATCATAATATTTTTGAACCGGATGTGGATGTGTTTGTCCGCACCGCAGACTCTTTTCTAAAAAGAGATTAGGCAGAACCATCAATCTATCACTAAAAAGGGTGTACGCACTTGGACAATCTGAAGCTGAATGTATCACTTTTACGACAAAGAGTTCCGAACCTGACCAGCGCAGCCAAATCCGTGGGATTACGGCCGGCCACGGTCTCCAACCTATGCACAGGAAAAATTCCCGTTGGTCGGGCGGAAGTCCGCACCATTGCCGCATTGGCATCTCTGGCAAAATGCAGTTTGGATGAACTGATTCTGCGCGGGGAAAGTGTGGAGATGATCGAAACGGGCATTAAGGCCCTTGATCTATTTGCTCCTTTGGCCAAAGGAGGTACCGTCGGGCTGGTCGCTCGTCCCGGAATGGGCCAACCGGTGCTGCTCGGTGAATTGTTTCATCACTTCAAGCAGGAAGGGTATATGACGATTCTGCTGAAGCCGGAAGGCGAATATCCCGAGCTGCAGGATATGCTGAATGATGTAGAATGGGTTGCCAATTCAATAGAAGAAACCTATTCCATTGTGACGAATGCAAATACCGATAAAGAGATTATGTTTGCAGCGGACCGGGAGCATGTCTTGACTGGCAAAATCTACGACCTCCAGGAACGTCTTCAACAGGAGGGTTTGAGGCAGGTCACGACTTTTCTTGTGGACCTTAAAGGTGCGGTTGTTGATGAAGACATGCCTTACGGTCCGCTGGAGACGCTGTGGTATTTCGATGCCGATCTGGCGGCCAGACATATGTTTCCTGCCGTGAACCCGTTATATTCTACATCTTCCGTATTGGAAGGCGTTCACCTGGATCAGGCTCACTTATCGGTCCAACAGCGGGCCCAGAAGCTGCTGCGCCGTTATCGCGAGCTGCGTTCACTGGTTCAAGTGCGAGGATTGCAGGCCATTCCGGCATCCGAGACGGAGGTTTATGAGCGTGGAGCACGGCTTGAGGCTTATCTTACGCAGCCTTTTTACGTTGCCGAGGCTTACACCGGGTTACCTGGCGAGCGGGTGCATTTGCAGGATACGCTGCATGATGTTCAAGCTATTTTGAACGGCAGCATGGATCATCGTTCGGTGGAGAGTTTATCCTGGATCGGATCGATAAAATAGCGCTGTAATCATCAAAAGTCGAATTCTCGTAGTTTGTTTATCGGGAATATCGGCTTTTTTACATGATTCCGCATAATATAATCCGTATGTCCCATAGCTGATAAGCAAAGGCCAGTATATAATATGTGCTAGTTTGTATCGTGCGGATGGCAGGAAGGTTGCACTGGAGAACTGAAATGCCATGCTTGTACGGGATACGAGACCATACATAAAGGAGAAATGGACATGAAGAGAAAAGGTTGGCTTATCGCTTTTGCAGCGGCATTATTGTTAACACTTATCGTAGTACCGGTTCAGCAGTCTTTTAGTGCAGAGGGCAATCCTACGGCAACCGCCATTACACAGAGTGCTCTGAACGATCAGTTCCATTTGGATCATGTCGTTAAGATTTACGTGCCTTCAACGGTGAAGGGAGATATTCCGATTACGGATGCAGCTCATCAGAAGTTTGTTGACCAAACACTGACAAAGCTGTCCGGCTGGTTTGGCGGGGCAACGGCGATTCCGGGTGAAGGGGCATGGGTGGACAATAACAAAACACTGATCAAGGAAAAAGTAACGATCGTGTACGCGTTTGCCGAGAAGCTTGACAAGGACTCGCTTAATCAAGTGGTGGATTATGCGAAGAAGCTTAAAGACGATTTGTCGCAATCCGCGATCTCACTCGAGGTTGACGGTAAACTGTACTTCATCGAATAGTTGATTCTCGGATCAAAGGGTTTGCTAAATAGGGGAGGTCTCCCTGCTGTCAGTGATGGCAGAAGAGGGAGACGTCCTCTTTATTATGTTTGAACTTTAATAGAGAAACCTCCACAGATAAAAGGTGGCGTAGGATTCCCAGTTCGCCCATGCTGCCGACAGCTCCAGTATTTCCTTCTTCGTCGGTTTGACCTCCAAGCCCAGCAGATGTTTGATGGCGTTGTGCAGACCCACATCATCGATGGGAAAAGCGGCCGGTATTCGCAAACAGCGCATCAACACATAATTGGCCGTCCATGGTCCGATCCCGCGAATGCTGACCAGTTGTTTCTCCGCTTGTTTCAAGCTACCTGCTTCAAGCAGCTGCTCCTTGGTCAATTTTCCTTCTACCATAAGCTGGGCCACTCCGATAAGATACTCGCCTTTTTTCACGGTCATCCGAAGCCCGTCCAGGTCTTCAACACGCAGCGGTGCAATGTCCTCAGGTCTTGGAAAAATCCAATAAACCTCTCCTTCACATTCCACGCGGCGGCCGAAGGCTTCTACGAATCGTCTTTTTAACGTATAGGCATAGGCCAGGTTAATCTGCTGCCCCAGAATGCCCCAGCACAAAGCCTCGAACAGATCGGGAATACCCATATTGCGAAGCCCGTAGAAGGATTGAACGGCTTGACTGAGTAATGGATCTGCTTCCGCCATCGTATAGAACGGTACGAGATCGGTATTCAGATCGAACCAGTCCCGAACATAACCCGCTACTTCCGCCCGCTTGCAGGGATCGGAGGGGGCGGTATTCCCCAAAAACCGAACAAGGATCGCCTGTTCTTGAGGCTCCGCACTGACTTCAATCACAGCGATGTCACCATCAAGCGGGATAGCCCGGTAGATGCTGTCATTCCGGATATGAAAAAGACATTCGTTCGGCGATCTTTGCAAATAATTGAGGTTCTCCGTAAAACTGAACTCCTTCGGCACGAACAGCCTTATGGCTTCGGCATGATCTTCCCAGCTGTCCTGGGGGAGATGATTCTCCATAGTATAGGGCTTATCGTTATGTATCTGGTTTAGCTCCTGCATCTTCATCGTTTCCTTTCGCTCCTGAACTCTTCCATACTAGTTGTACCATAAATGCAGACCGTATAATTTTGTTATCTTGCTCTTCTATTCCAAAAAGCGTACAACAGGATTATCCTGTGGTTATAATGTTAGCGGAGGTGAGGAAACGTGGCAAACCGAATACAACCGACCGAAGCCCAGTGGCAGGCCATTATCAACAACGACAAGGACAGTGACGGCAAGTTTTTCTATGCGGTGCAGACAACAAAGATCTTCTGCAGGCCATCCTGTAAATCCAGACCCCCGAAGTTTGAAAATGTGCGCGTGTTTCAATCGGCGGATGAAGCAAAAGCTGAGCGTTTCCGGCCATGCAAAAGGTGCAAGCCTACGGGAGAACGTCTGCCGGACCACGAATGGATTGAACTCGTCACCGAGTATATCGATACACACTACATGGATCATTTATCACTGGATGTATTGGCCGATGTGAGCCACGGCAGTCCGTACCATCTGCACCGGATATTTAAGCGTGTCAAAGGTCAGACCCCGATGGAATACATTCAGGATTACCGGATTGGCAAGGCCAAAGAGCTCCTGACGAATTCCAGCTTGGCCATTTCGGATATCGGCCTTAAAGTGGGCATGGAGAACACGGCTTATTTTATCACGCTGTTTAAGAAGAAAACGGGGATGACCCCCCTTAGCTATCGCGGGCAATATTTAAAAAATACGAGTGCGGAGGTGCACGATCATGAAATCCAATCATTCGATTACCATTAACTGGACTCAACTGCGCCATGATAACTGGAGTGTATACATCGCGGCCACGGAGCAGGGATTATGCTACGTCGGATCACAGGATAAGCCTTTAACAGAGTTGGAGGACTGGGTACAAGCAAAATTCCCTGGCTGTGAAATCGTGCAGAATGATGAAGCTATGCAGCCATATGCCGCCGAGATGATGGAGTATTTTCAGGGGACACGCGATCGGTTTGAGTTGGCTTTGGATTACAAAGGGACCGCTTTTCAGATGGCGGTATGGAATGCGCTATGCCAGATCCCGTATGGGCAGACTTTTACGTATTCTGACATCGCCAACCAGATCGGAAAGCCTGCAGCAGTTCGAGCTGTAGGAGCGGCTATTGGGGCTAATCCGCTGCTGATAACAGTTCCTTGTCATCGGGTAATTGGCAAAAGCGGCGCATTGACGGGGTATCGCGGGGGGCTTGCCATGAAGACCCGGCTGCTGGAGCTTGAGGGTGAGCGAGCCAGGATGAGGGAGACGATGAATTATGCCTAATTCATTGCCGCAACGCATAGCAGGACTCGATTGGACGGGGATACAAGGAGCTTTGGATGAACAGGGATATGCTGTCCTACCAAAGCTGCTGCTATCTGAAGAGTGTACAGAGATTATCAACACCTATTCGGAAGAGGATCGGTTTCGAAGCACGATCAATATGGCTCGGCACCGGTTCGGGCTCGGAGAGTACAAGTATTATCAAGCTCCGCTGCCAGAATCGCTGCAGCAGCTTCGGGAAGGCTTGTATCCTGAGCTTGCGCTGACGGCTAACCGTTGGTTGACGCAGCTTGGACATGAGAAGAGGTATCCGGCGAGCTTGGATAAGTTTCTTGGCATGTGCCATGCTCAGGGGCAAGAGCGTTCGACACCGTTGATTTTGAAATATGAAGAGGGCGGCTATAATTGCTTGCATCAGGATTTGTACGGAGATGAATTTTTTCCGTTTCAAGTGGTGTTTGTTCTGAATGAGAAGGAAGTCGATTATTCGGGAGGAGAATTTCTGCTTATCGAGCAGCGGCCACGGGCACAGAGCCGGGGGCATGTAATCACCTTGGAACAAGGAGCGGGGTTGATCTTTCCGACCAACCATCGTTCCATTCAAGGAACGCGGGGGTATTACCGGACCACGCTCCGGCATGGTGTCAGCACGATTACGTCGGGTACCAGATACAGCCTCGGGATTATTTTTCATGATGCAAAGTAGAGGGGCGCGTGTGTTTACTCAGTCATTATGGGTTGTGAGGAGAGAAATAGTATAATAGAAGAAAGTGTAGAAATGGGGTGTCCGAGGTGAAACAAGAAGTGCTCTATAAAAAGCCAAAGACCCTGCTCAATAAAGGAACCGGATTCCTGAATGGGTACACCCATACCTTGAATCCGTATACGGGCTGCACCTTCGCTTGTTCTTACTGCTATGTCCGGCAAATGCCGGTATCGATATTCCGCAATCAGGAATGGGGGAGCTGGGTTGACGTTAAACTCGAATCTGCTGCCATCCTACGTAAAGAACTGAAGCGTGCCAAGTCCAAGGAACCCGTCACGATTTTCATGTCTTCCAGCACCGATCCTTACCAGCCGGTTGAGGCCAAGGAAGAAGTGACTCGTGCATTGCTTGAGGTGATGGTCAGCGAACCGCCGGATTTTCTGCTCGTACAGACACGCAGTCCGTTGGTCCGGCGGGATATTGATCTGCTGCAGCAGTTAGGAGAACGCGTACGGGTAAGCATGACGGTCGAGACGGACCGTGATGAGATGCGCAAGCATTTTACGCCGTCAGCCCCGCCGATCCAAGCGAGACTGAAAACCCTCGCACTCCTGAGGGACGCAGGAATTCCCGCTCAAGCAGCGATTGCACCTGTGCTTCCGAGCACGGAGGCTTTCCCACAGATCCTGCGGCCGCTCGTTAATCGCGTGTGCATCGACGATTATTTTATGGGGGATGGCAGTGGTGGGAAACGTACAAAAAGACTGCCGGTTCAAGCTCTGTACGAGGAGCTTGGGGATCAGGAATGGTACGATCCAGCTGCCTATCAAGTGGTCTATAATCGATTTAGCAGGGAGTTTCCGGAGGAGCAGTTGTTTGTGAGTCAGAAGGGTTTTGAACCTTAAGGTTTAGGTTGGCTATTATAGAAGATGATCGTGATCCATGGATTAGATAGATTATGATAGGTTTAGGCCAGGACCAGGAGTTCGTTTCTGGTCTTTTTTTGTCATGTCTCGTGATAGATGATTATGGTATGATAGGCGAAAATAACCAGTCGGACGGTAGAGGAGCGAATGCACAATGAAGATGGATTTGACGTTATGAAATTATCGAATCAAGAGGAGATATTGAATACATAGATGGAGTAGCTGAGAATACGAAATTACCTGATCAATCCGTTTACTTTTGCGAAGAAGTTATATCGATGAGGTGAATTATGAAAGATGTAAATTATAAGATGTGGACTCTAGACACATTATTTTAAATTTCTTAACAAACGATTTTTCTGGAGAATTATTGTCGGATTTCACAGAAGGTATACCAGAGTGGGTGAAGATTTCAGATTTAGAACATTTACCTATGCAACAATCTATCAGAAGAAGAATGCCCTACTTTTTCCAAGATGGGACATTCGAAATTCATGTGGTTTGGGAAGATGGAGAGAAAGAAGTACATATAAGGGAAACATGATTTAACGGTATTTTGGAGATGGCAATTACATCAACTCACATGACATTCCTACTGCGAGGCATTCGCTCCTTGGTCGACGGAGATGGTTCGAGCAATAGGATTCAGGCGATACATTGATGTCATGATTATAACGAGTGGATAAAATACACAAAACGGTGTTGTTACCTCCCTATTAATTGAAAGGATTATCAAGGTGGAGAATCTAATAATAGAACCCTACAAACCCGAAAGGGATATATCCGCTATCCAAGCCATGTTGTTTGGGGATGAATGCTTTAAGGAAAAGTTTCTGGAGACCGAAATCAATTTTCCTGAAGGTATATTTGTTGCTTGTTACAACAATGTGACCGTGGGATTTCTCTCCTTTAGCGGTTTTAAGGGGAGAGGAACCGAGATGACAATCTTTGTAAGAAAGGAATATAGAGGAAAAGGCATCGGTAGCAAGCTTATTGAAAGCGCAGAACAATTACTTAATCAATACGAGGCAGTCGAACGTTCGATTGGTGCATGTATGGACGGCGATCGATCTTCTCTGCAATTTGTATGTAAGAACGGTTACCATATACTTCATTCTTCTTATATCATGGTGCGTGAAGGAGAAATTCTTCCTGAAAGTCATTTTCCTATCAGGCAGTATGAAGATGATGATTATCCTATGTGGCATGTTATTCGCGAAATGGCTTTTTACAAAATGCGTGAACGAGTTGGTATTCTCCCATCGTATTATATTGCACCTTCAGAATGGGAACGGAATAATTTTTTGAAAGATAGAAACAACAGATTTGTAATGGATATCGATGGTGAAATAGCGGCATGTGGAGTTATTGACGGCTGTGAGCTGCGTCAGGTGGCAGTTCGGCCAGATATGCAATCTCGTGGATACGGTAAAGTCTTCGTTTCATTTCTTTTGAATGAGATGATGCATCGTGGCGAAAAGATCGTTAAGCTTGAGGTAGTCAAAGGCAATCCTGCGAAAACGCTGTACGAGAGTCTAGGCTTCAAGGAAAAATCCTTGTACCATATCGTAACTAAATATTATAGACCGGACAGCCGATTGAGTAGACCGCCCGACGAGATGTATTAGCAGCATTTCGAAGAAGCGGACTCAGCAACCATATTCAACTCCCTAACCGCAGTTGCGACTCCCCCCTTTGGGGCTTAGTGGAGTTGAATGTCGGGAACACTAAACGTTATGTGAATCAGCGTGATTTTAAAAAACTAAAAAGATGATCCATGGAGGTTCTCCATGTTAACAACAAAACGATGTTTACTTTCTATGATTCAAGAAAGTGATTATGAAAATGTAAAGAGATTATACATAAATGAGTATGTTCGATCTTACCTTGGCGGAACAACTGATGATGAACAATCCCTGAGAATCAAATATTTCGAAATCATTAATAAATCTAATGAGGATAGTTCAAGTTATTGGATTGTGAGAATGTCAGAAAGCAAAGAATTTATCGGCTTGATATCTTTGGACGAATATTACGATGGTGAAACCATTGAAGTGTCGTATCAGTTCCTTCCAGAATACTGGGGAGTTGGTCTTGCAACGGAGGTTATTAGTAGATTGATTGAATATGCTTTTAATGAACTAGGACGTTATGCGAAGCCCTTGCAAATCTGAGTAAACGTAAACTATCTATGGAGATACTTGGGATTATGATTATTAAAATGACACATGAAAATATAGAGGATTTTAATAAGGCTAATGAAGAATTGACAGTATTCGGAAGGATAATTCCTAAATACGAAGACGATATTTGGACTTACACGGAAGAACTATTCTCTGAACAATATACTAAGGGATATGACAATGAAGACATCGACGTAAGTTATATAGATAACGATAAAAAAGCTGTCTACTTCTATTATATTGACAATAATTGTGTAGGCCAAATACAACTTAGTACTTATTGGAATGGCTATGCTTTATTAGAAGATATCGCTGTTGCAAAGAATTGGAGAAACAAAGGTATTGGGAAATTACTACTAGAGAAAGCAATTGAATGGGCAAAGGAGAATAAACTTATCGGTCTTATGCTCGAAACTCAAGATGTTAATATTTCAGCATGTAGGTTTTACTCCAAGAACAATTTTATTATCGGTGGAGTTGATAATATGCTTTATTCAAAATTTCCGACAGCTAATGAAAAAGCAGTATTCTGGTATAACAAATTTGAAGATTGATAAAGATTGAAGCAGTTTGGAAGATGGGGCAAGGGAATCGCATAACAATGCGTTTACGCAGCGGGCAGGCTGACGCCCGTGGGCTGCTGGAGAGACTTCGAGGAAGAGGTTTCTTGCAGACCGTTATATGAGAGATCTGTAATACAATTAAGCGAGGATACTATGTGGCGAAGCCACTTAGTCGCTGTGCTCCCTTAAGCCACTCGGACTCAAGAATACAACAACGTTAGGTGAAACCATGTATAATAAATAGATCAAACCAAAGAAGAGGCGATATTTTGCTTGTTATCCGATCAACAAAGAATTTGTTAAGGGATATGAAAATCGATAAAACCATAACCACAATTGATATAGCTGATCCGTTCTTTAGTTGGCATGCTAATCTCGTTTTTGTGAACAAACGGAAGCATATAGTTTTAATAAATGATCTGTCGAGATTGAGTTTGACTTTAGCAGGAATTAGAAGTACCCAATACAAAAACCTGGAGAATATATTCAAGGAACAATTAAAGAATTATCTAATATCTGAAAACATTAACAATTCAACAATTAATGAATACCTAAACGAGTGTAATGAAGCTGTTTATACAACAACTAACAATAGGAGTGTTCTCGGAACACTGAATGATATTGTTCTAATCATGCAGGAAGTAGGAAAGGAATTTGATAATTATTATGATTTAAATAGATGGAATAATGATAGAGTTTACAAATCGATAGATCTAAATAATCAACGAGAATATCTTAGACCTATAGATTTATTTAATAAGGAATTAGAAAAACGATACATAGGATTATTTGACAGTTAATGAATCAAGGTTAATAAAATCGTCTAACATTACGTTCCCGAGCGGGGCAAATAGCTCCCCGGTCCTGTATGCCTTATGGAGATATCGCAACCTTAGTACCTGAACCCTAAACAAAAGGAGAAAAAAATGAACAACATTACAAGCTTTCTGAGAGATGTAAGAGATAATAATTATAAGGTTCCTGAGGGAACAGATATTGATCAAGTAGTTCAAGAAATGATTCAACACATTGGGTCGATCGATGAGGAATTAAGGGATCAGCTCATTTATGGAACTTTAAGTAAATGGATAATGAATCAAGAACTAAGTATAGAAACAGTAAGAAAAGTATTATACGTTACCTTAGATGATGATCATTTATTCTATGGAATAGGGGATAACGATCAAGATACCGTATTTACGCGTTCTTTTTCAGTATTGTTCATACCACTTGCTTTACATTACAACGATATCTCCAATTATTTAACTGAAACGGATTATGAATATATTTACTCTAGAGTGACTTTATATTTTGAACTTGAAAAGGATTTTAGAGGATATGTATTAGACAAGGGATGGGCACATTCGATTGCACATGCGGCTGATGCTTTAGATTCAATCGTCGCTTCGACCTATTATTCTCATGAACAGATATTGTTTATTTTAGAATTGGTAGGGGCAAAGGCTTGTGTTAATAACTATTATTTTACAAACGGTGAAGATGAAAGGATAGCCGAAGTCGTTCTTCAAATTGTAAAACGTAATACTCTAAAGAAAGATATTATAATTAATTGGGTGCAACAACTTGGAGGCTTTGAAAGATTGGGAATATATCCTCAAGATGAGATTATAAGAGGAAATACCAAAAACCTTTTACGAAGTGTCTATTTTAAATTACTGGATATTAGTGGATCTGAAGTTATAACAAATGAAATAATAAAAACATTAAAACAGCTTTAAAAAAACAAATCTAATTCTAGCTAAATCGAAGAAGTCCCGAACATCCGATAACAATATATTCACGCTGCGAGTAGTTGGTTAAAGAATCTCACAGAAGTTGCGTACGTCATACAACATACAAAAATACCTTAGATCATAATTATATCAATCGATTAAGGAGAGACTTTTATGAATCCACCCAAGCATATTGTTTCGGCAGCTGCCATTGTAATAAATGAAAAAAACGAATTGTTGCTTATTAAAGGACCAAGAAGAGGCTGGGAGATGCCTGGTGGTCAAGTTGAAGTAGGAGAATCTTTAAGTCACGCAGCCATAAGAGAAACCAAAGAGGAGTCAGGGATAGACATAGAAATCATCAAATTCTGTGGAATATTTCAGAACGTAGGAAATTCAATTTGCAATACACTATTTTTAGCGAAGCCTATAGGTGGAGAATTAATACAATCATCAGAGAGCTTGGAGTCAGGCTTTTTTCCAATAGAAGAAGCACTGAAAAAAGTTGAATGGAAAGATTTTAGACAAAGAATTGAGTGCTGTTTAAGCCCAGAAACGCAACCGTTTTGTATTGAATTTAATGACGAGAACAATATATGAGAGTATAGAGTATATAAAGATGCTGCATACATCATCTAACCATGTGCTCACGCTGCAGGACGTTCTGCACTCAGTCTGCTCGAGGCATTAAAATCTTTAGTAGTACTTGAAATGCACAATTTCTATGTTATGATGATCAACAATAAGAGCGGATCTCTACTGAGATCTGCTCTTATATTTTTTATAGGAGATGATGTAGATGCAAAGACCTTTAGTAGTTGCGGTTAGCGGTTATTCCGGGTCTGGAAAGAGTACATTGGTTATTGAATTAGCTAAAGAGCTACTGTCTTGCGTAACATTGTTTTTCGATGACTACGTATCAAGAAAAGACTTTCCAGAGAGTATTGTTAGTTGGATTCACAGTGGAGGAGATCCAAATGAAATTAAAACACCATTGCTTAGAGAACATTTAATCTGTCTTATAAATGGTGAATCCGTAATCCTAAATAAGGGAATTGGTTGGGCAGAAGAGTATGGTAATTTGAAACCAAAAGAAAAACAAGAATTAAAACCAGGTGAGATCATATTACTTGAAGAGCCTTTTGGAAAGGAAAGGGATGAAGTGGCAGATCTCATAGATTTAGTAATTTACCTGGATGTTAGTCCCGAGGTATCTCTTGGAAGAAGAATCTATGATCTGATTAAGAACTTAAAGCATGATCCGGAAGTTTTAATAAGCTTGCTAGATCATTTTTTATCGGATTATTTATATGGAGGAGTCAAGGAGATGTATTTACTCAATGGAATCCGGGTAAAGGAAAAGGCAGATCTCATAATTGATGCAAATCAAGAAAAAAATAGCGTGGTAGAGAAAGTAAAAAGAGAAATACTTAGAACAATTAGAAATCTTTAAATGTATAATCAGGAAGAAGTATACTTCAACTAACAATGAATTAACACATTATGGCTATCGCCCCTTGGTTGATAGATGTATAATCATGGAAGAAATGAGGTGCATGAATGCTTTTTCATTTTAGCGAAGAGGCTGATATTGAAATCTTCATCCCAAGAGAAAAACAGAACCGCTCAGATTTTCGGCAGTAGTTTGGGCAATTGATGAGGAACATGAATTCTCCTATTACTTCCCAAGGGATTGTCCGCGAATCGTATGACCAATTTGAAGACGAGGGTTTTGAAATTTTTGATAAGACTGCAGGATATTATATTTCCTATCAAACCGTAAAACCAATGGGTATAGAGAAGATTGACCGACTGGTTGAGAGACTGTTAAGTAAGGGAATTGAATTAAGGTTTACACCCAATTTATGTCCTCTTAGGCAATCAATAGTTTCTTCAGATTTTAATGAATACAGAATACATAGATTTAATAATGCCAAGAAATTGTAGGGGGGATTCAGCTACTGCATTCAAAAAAATAATTAAAGTGAACAAAGGGTGATACCCATGCTCGGACTACCTAAAGGCCAGGTCTTCCTCGTTCCTTGGACTGAACAATGGGAAATTGTTAGCTGTAGACTAATCGAAAATACAAAACAAGGCATTATTGTTGTTATTTCGTGTTTTGAAGCTTTTGACGATATTCATGTAGTTCTTTTTGAAAACGATAAAAAGGACCTGATAACATTTTAAGGCTTCTTTTTAGGCTGATTTGCTTTTTTGGATCATGTTCAAAATACTCCAATTGGTCAATATTTTTATCTATTTTTTCCCGAAGTGTGAGTATGAACCCAATCGCAATGTGAGTTCTGGCTAACTCCTGAAGATCAGCAGCCAAAGCTTCGCTAAGATTTCGAATGTCCGGAAGGTGTAACGACTTTTCCACGAAGAAAACTTCTGGGGTGAAATCCTCACGAAAACCTTGTCCCGGTACTTGGTCCCAATAGTCATTCCATTCTCGTAACAGGCCTGTTTCATACAATAAAAATTTAAGAAACCCACATAACCATGCCGTACAACTTGTATTACGTTGCTGACATCCAATTCCGTCCGCAAGATGCCTGCAACTATTACAGCAGGAGCCTCCATTGGCAATGCAGACTTTGCAAATAGGGTCGGATCCAACCTCATGCAGAGCTTGAATACCAATCGTAATGACAGATTGCCTGCTCACTTTTTTTAACAACGATGGGTGAATGGATGGCGAATCTTGTTGAGATGGATCATTAACCATAAAGCCTGACATTCGCATCCACTCCTCATTTATTAATGGCATAAAATCAAATATTCAAAAATTTGAATATAAGAGGTATTATACGATAGTTGCAATCAAATAACAATCGATGCTCAGGCGTTTCTTTTTTACGCGATGTTTGGTATACGGTTGTGTTATTATATTCATATATTCAAAAGTTTAGCCACTGAGGGAGTATAGCCATGAACCAAAATCAAAATATTCAACAGTTTAAAGCTGATTTTTTTAAAGCGCTGGCTCATCCGATGAGAATTCGAATTCTTGAGGTGCTGAGCGAAGGAGATAAAAACGTCAACGAATTGCAAAGTATTTTGGGTTCAGAAGGTTCAGCCGTTTCTCAACAATTGTCAGTATTACGAAATAAAAATGTAGTTACTGGCTTAAAAGACGGAACATCGGTCATTTATTCCTTACGTGACCCGTTGATTAAAGAATTGCTAGCTGTTACAAAGCAAATATTCGATAATCATCTCGTTGATGCGATTTCTTTGCTTGAGGTCATCCGAAATGAACCATAACTAAAAAAACAAGGGCATCCGTGAGCAATACTCAGGAGCACCTTGTTTTTTTCGTTTATAGAATAGACGATTTTAGCGATTGACATTATTCATTGGCAGGAGTAACATCTCACATATATTCAAATAATCAAATATATGAAAAAAAGAAGGTAAAGCAGATGAAATGGACGGGAAGATTTGAGGGATATCATGCATCCGCATTTCGTAAAGATCTTATTTCAGGCCTGATTGTTGGTATTATCGCCATTCCATTAGGAATGGCGTTTGCTATTGCTGCTGGTGTCAAACCCGAGTATGGTATTTATACAACCATCGTTGCCGGTATTTTAATTTCTTTGCTCGGAGGCTCTAAATTTCAAATTGGGGGGCCGACCGGTGCATTCATCCCCATCCTTTTCGCTATAGTCATGCAATATGGATACGAAAATTTGCTGATTGCCGGATTCATGGCTGGCATCATCCTTGTCTTAATGGGATTATGTAAACTTGGTGCGTTGATTAAGTTTATTCCTCGCCCGGTAACCATTGGATTTACGGCTGGAATCGCAGTAATTATCTTCAGCGGACAAATTGCTAATTTTTTGGGTCTAAGTGGTATCGAGAAACATGAAAATTTTCTGCCCAACATGATGGAAATTGTGATGCATCTGACAACCACGAATATCTACAGCGTCATAACAGCCGGGGTTTGTTTGATTGTCCTTCTCCTCACACCAAGAATTATGCCGAAGGTTCCGGGTTCCTTAGTGGGGCTTGTCGTATCCAGTGTGGTTGCGGCTGTGTTCTTCAAAGGAGACGTAGCAACGATTGGATCGTCATTCGGAGCAATTCCCAGTACATTACCTCAATTCCATTTTCCGCAAATAACCTGGGACCGTATTGAAACGCTGATTCGTCCCGCTTTTATTATCGCGATGTTGGGTGGTATCGAGTCTTTGTTATCGGCAGTTGTAGCCGATGGCATGACCGGCAGTCGTCATCATAGCAGTCGTGAACTGATTGGGCAAGGCATCGCGAATATGGTGACACCTCTATTTGGAGGTATTCCAGCAACTGGTGCCATTGCACGGACAGCAACCAATATCAAAAGCGGGGCTGTCTCGCCTATGTCCGGAATAATACATGGTATTGTTGTTTTTTTGGTACTCATTTTGTTTGCACCTTATGCATCTGAGATTCCACTTGCCAGTATGGCTCCCATCCTGATGTTAGTTGCTTGGAATATGAGTGAACGAAGAGAATTTGCTCACGTCTTGAAAACCAAAACGAGCGATTCCATTGTACTCCTCATTACATTTATACTAACCGTATTTACGAATTTAACGACTGCTGTTGAAGTGGGATTAATTTTGGCCGTCATTCTGTTTGTGAAACGAATGAGTGACGTTTTGAGAGTAACTAAAGTACTTCCCGATCCAACTGATAACCATGAAAAAGTAAAGGCACACATGGTAACCGAGGGGCATGATTGTCCCCAGATCGGTATGTACACAATTGAAGGTCCGCTCTTTTTTGGTGCCGCGAACATGTTTGAGAAGTCGATCATGGATACGATTCAACAAAGACCTAAAGTCTTACTTCTACGCATGGGGAAAGTACCCTTTATGGATATGACAGGGGAGCACAATTTAACCAGCTTGGTTAAACACTTCAAGAAGTTTGGTGGGTTGGTTCTTATATCAGGTGTCCAACCACAGCCTATGGAAGTATTGAAGAGAACTGGCTTGTTTGATTTTATTGGGGCGGCTCACTTCTTTGGGCATACAGGTGAGGCGATTGATTACGCATTATTCCAATTGGATCATAACAAATGTTTAGGATGTAAACATTTTGCTTTCCGGGAATGTACCGCATTATCGAACAAGGAGCTCCAAAAGAAAGCGATACAAGGAGCTCGTTGCATAGATACAGCAAGTCGATGAAATTATATGATCTGTGGTTTCAGCTGTAACTTAAACCAGCGTGTGCCAATGTGGTATCGGCACGCGCTGGTTTGTATAGCTATTAACATGATTCAAATTCGCTAGAAGTTAGGAACCAATCGAACAAGTTTATCCGGAGTGCCGTCACCATTTTTGTCGCCATTGTTACTGGTAACGAAATAAAGCGAACCGTCCGGCGCTTCGACAATGTCGCGAATGCGGCCGTATTTATTCACAAACAGATAATTAAGATCACTACTGTTGATCGTCGGCTTTCCGTTCTGCTCTCCAATGACCATGCGGATGATCTGCTTACCTTTTAGGTTGGTAACAAGAAGATTGCCTGCCCATGGCCCTTGAGTTACAAAGGTCATGCCGGAGGGAGCCCAGGTTGTACCGCTTGCATAAATCAGAGGAGGTGTAATGCCTGTTTGATTCTGATTCCCGCCCTCATATTTAGGCCAGCCGTAATTGTTACCGGGCTCGATGAAGTTGATTTCGTCCTTGGAGGATTCACCATGCTCCGATTCAAAGAGACGGTTCGTTCCAGGCTGCCATGCTAATCCTTGAGGGTTCCGGTGTCCACGGCTATAGATCGGAGAAGAGGCGCCAAATGGATTGTCGGCAGGAATGGTACCATCCAAATTCAGGCGGAATATCTTCCCTCCGAGGTAAGAGAGTGTATCATCTTTATTTCCGTAGTTGCCGTCACCGAAATACAGTTTGTTGTCCGGACCTATTTTCAAGCGGCCGCCATTGTGATAGACCGCACCAGGAAGATTAGTGATCAGAACCTTGTCAATTGTAGCCTTGTTGTTATTCTCTTTAAGACGAACAACTCTGTTGGCTACTTTGTTGTCGGATGTTTTGTAGGAATGATAGATATACATGTAATGATTGGTCGCAAAATTAGGATCAAGCGCCAGTCCCAATAAGCCGCCTTCACTCTTAGGCATATAATAAAAAGGAGAACTGAGCGTAATGACCGGCGTTGATTTCAAATTCCCGTTCTCAACGACTCGAACTCTGCCGCTGTTGCGTTCCGTGAAGAAGATCCGTCCATCCGGTGCGAAATCGATAGCCCATGGCGTTTCCAAGTTGTTAGCGACAACCTCTGGTGTATATGGATCGGAAGAGGCAGAGTTCGTTTTAACCGACAACGCTTGGCTAGCCTCAGATATATTTCCTGCTAAATCCCTGGCTTTAACGGTGAAGCTGTATGTGGTATTTGCCGTAAGTCCTGTTACCTTGAAGGATGTGGCAGACGTGCTGCCTGCTAATGAGCCGTTTCTATAAATATCGTACTCGTACACGCCTAAGTCATCTGTTGATGCCGTCCAGGTCAAATGGACTGATGAAGATGTTTTGCTTGAGCTTTCAAGTTTTGTCGGGGCAGTCGGTGCCTGAGTATCGGTTTGGTTCGTCGTTTTCACGGTGAGAGGACTGCTGGCATTGGAAATATTCCCTGCTGTATCTCTTGCCCTGACCGTGAAATTATATGTGGTATTCGGGGTTAAACCGGTAAAGGTGTAGGAAGTATCCGTTACATTCGCTTGCGCCAACACATCGTCTTTATACACGTCATAATCCTTCACGCCAACATCATCCAATGATGCAGTCCAGGATATGCTTGCCGTTGTATCGGTTACACTGGTTGCTTGCAAGTGGGTCGGTTCGGTAGGCGGGTATACATCACCTGACGCATTTACCTTCACCTTGTCAAAAATAGCCGTGCTTAATTTAGTCTCATTATGGCTGCTGACAGCCAATCCTACATACAACGAGGCATTCATGTTTAGAGTCACATTGCCTAAATCGCCCCAGTTCAAACCGTTGTTGGATACATATCCTTTGATGACGTTGCCTTTACGTTCTAGCTTTATCCAGGCTGGGCTGGTCGATGCAATTTTCTCGCTTTGGGAAGTTCCGCCTGTTTCTGCCCGGTACTGGAATGTGAACCCGTTCGAAGGCGTCAACAGCAAATCGACATGCTTGGAATCAGCATTCAGCGTTTCCCTTATCATGATACCGGCCTTGGCGAATTCGTGTGAATTGGTTTGAGAAGAGACAAGGGTGATAATTGCGCCGTCTCCCGTCCAGGGCTGGTACACATAGTTAAACTGATCTGATTTACCCCAGATGTCCTTGCCCGCACCGCTTACGGAAAATTGATCAGCAGTTGGATCATAAGAAGCATTGCCCTTCACCGACGGTGAACCGATATTTTGTTGCTTCCACGGACTCGGCACAGCAGCAGCTGCCGTTTCTTCCTCAACCTCTGCCTCAGCAAAGTCCGATGTAGGAAATAATGTGATCAACATACAAATGCAGAGACTTAAGACCATCATTTTGCTTCGTGTGATCATCGCGACACTTCCTTTTTAATTTTTGGAATGACAACAGGGGAAGGCTTTGACAAAAAATGAAACCCTCCTTTCTAAAAATTAAACCGCTTATACTTTCGATCTCTACTTTACCACATTTGGATAAAAAAGGGTTTTATTTTTAGAATAAAATCCCAATGTATGGTTTCTGAGAAGAGAAGTTGATCTCTTCTGTAATTTCTGGCTGTCGCCTTTTTGTGGACAGATGTATAATCATGGAAGAAGCCCCGCTACAAGAACATATGATGGATGATCATTAACGGGAACAATGTAGTTGTCGTTTACATCACAGAGGTACCGAAGGAGCGAAAATAACACATGATTTTATGGTTTAAAAATCTTCCTGCAACAGATATTGATTTTTCTTCATGGATTCCTTTTATTCGAAAGCCTTGGTTCCGAACACATTATATGAAGTTTGTGTATTTGTTAATGATAAGTATTGCATTAGCACCTGGCCTTGTTTTTGGCGATGATTTAATCTCACAATTGATCACGGCAAACAATCAAGTAAGCATCAGTACCAGTAGTAGTGTTGTGTTTTATATAACATTAATCCTATTTAGTGCTTGTATTTTCGTGATACATGAGTTCTTTCACATTATAGTTATCTATAAGCTTGGTGATATAAGTTTGACTTTTAGCGGCATATTTTTTTGGCTTAATACAGATACTCCCCTTTCTAAAAAGAGGTTTTGGTTATTCATGAGCCTTCCGTTTATGATGTTGTCTATAGTTCCAGCTTTTGCTTCAATAGGTATGAGCGGATTCATGAAATCACTCATGTTATATATTTGTTGGTTTAACATAGTCATATCATCTTCAGATATCATCAATTCTTTTTTAATTCTTATTAAACCTAAGAATAGTATATTTTGTAGAGGATACTACCGTTTGCAGTAATATCATCATGGACCGCAATAGCTTATAAAGCGAGGTGTAGCTGCATTGGAGTATTACTTCGGAATTGTCCCACCCATGGATATTCACGATAAAATTATGAAATTAAGAGACAAGTATAACGGTCATCAAAGTTCCGGACCCCACATTACGGTAAAAGCATCGTGTGGACTAACGGAAGATATAGGGTGGCTACCACCGTGTTAAAAGGTGATTTCGGAATTTGGTGATTTTCCAATACGTGTGGGAGACCTAAAATTTTTCGGGAATATGGATGTCCTTTATTTAGAAGTGAAATCCCATGAGTTAGTAGAACTACATAAGAGACTTGTAACGATATTTAACCCCAATCAGGAACAAATCATGAAATGTTTTGAGTTAGAACGATACAAACCGCATATCACGGTTGCTCGAAAATCTGTAATTTCTGACTCGATCATCGAAACGAAGAAGGAGCTGGAGTCGTATGTTAGCTCAGTTCAAGAATTTCAAGCAACCCATATCAGCTTGTTCTATAGAGCGGATAAAAAAGAGAAATATAAAAAAAGGGCTGATTTTTGCCTAACGAGTTGATGCCTATGCCATTAAAGGAGGATTGTGACGAACATGATCATACTAATCAGCGGGAATAGCTGCACGGGTAAGACCTATATGGCACAACAATTGCTGGAGAGGTATCACGTTCCATATCTTTCGATCGACCATTTGAAAATGGGATTATACAGAGCGGATATGAACTGTGGCTTCACCCCCCTGGATTCAACAGAGTTTATCGGTGAAAAATTATGGCCGATCCTCAAGGGGATCATCAAGACGAACATCGAGAATAATCAGAATCTAATCATTGAGGGCTGCTACATCCTGCCTCACCATCTTCAGGATATCGAGCCATCCTACTCAGCGCACATCATACCGGTATTCTTGGGGTTCTCAACCACGTATATTCAGCAAAACTTCCAATCCAACATCATTCAACATCGAAATGCTATCGAAACTCGGATGTATCCTGAAGAAGGAACGGTTACAGATTATATACAGGAGCATGATGCTTTCCGTGAAAAGTGTTTAGCTACTGCTGTCCCTTATTTTGAAATTAAAGAGAACTACGAAGAAGAGATTTCAAAAGTATATGACTACATCGAAGGTGAAAAGCAGAGGATCGCGAAGATAAAACACAAGTCTTGATATATGAAGTATGTTCCCTATTTAATAACATGGAGTAGCCTATGAAAAAACAATTATTACTTGTCCTTGCAGTAGTCCTATCCATGTTTTTATTATTTCATGTTAATCAATGGATCAAGAATGAATATGAAATATGGACGACCATTGTAAATCGGGAGTGGGATACAAAAGGGACGGGTGTGTATTTTTATGAAGAAAATAATCAAAAGTATGGTCTCTATATGATATATGGAAGTGGACTTCCAGTCATTTCTTCTCATAAATCCAAGGTCAGAATCATAAATGATCATGTGATTGAGATGGAGATTCCTGATCATCCCATGAATGTGCAGTCAACTGATCAAAAGCTACAAGTATCCAGATTAAAATGGAATCAGGGTAAGCTGACCATGGACGGGCTGACATTTGACGCTTCAGAGACTTCTGAGAAACATGAGTGGGTTTTAAATCTACGAGCGAAATAATATCGCTGTAATCGAGGAAAGGACAGGAGCCATGGCACTATTCTTATATCATTATTATGATGCAGAAGCCGGACCCTTTCGAAATCTATCCGCACTATCCATAGAAGAAGCGCAGCAAGTACAGAGAAGACTCCAACAAAATAAAAATATGTTTGCGAGTCAACGTGCAGATGATTATATCGTAATCCGAAGCGAAGTAGAATCGCGTGCAAGAGATCAATTCATAGCCAAGGGTGGCAGGCCGACGAATAAATATCCACATTACATGACACTTGGCCCTTGTGAATGGATCAAGCGGTGGTATCAGAACGGGAGGGAACTCAAGATTCCCCTCGATGATGTTGACCCCGAGACGATTAGTTTTACGTATGGTGACTTATTTCCCACAATGCGTTATAAAGACGGAAAGCCTTACAGAGGGAAGGTCTACTTAAAGAATGAAATCCTCCGGCTGAATATGGTTGGCCGCAAGAATGGAACAAAGATGGAGATCATGGACCAGAACGATATATAGAAGCGCAGGTATGGGACGATCGTGTGATCCGTCTTTTTTTGAATAATCTATAGGAATGAGATGAAGTTATAGAACCTAAAGAATGGTGGGAGTACATGCATGATCATAATTGATTTGTTAGAAAATGACATAGAAAAGATAAATCAAACAGCTAGGCTATTGCATGAGAGTTTTGAAGCATGGCCCACAATAGATTCTGCCATACGTGAAGTTTTCGAATCTCTTAGTGATGATTCAATTAGTAGAGTATTAGTTAATGGGGATGATGAAGTTATAGGGTGGATTGGCGGGAGAAGTCAGTATGACGGTAATGTGTGGGAACTGCATCCGTTAGTTATTAGAAAAGATAGTAGAATGCGAGGCTTTGGCAAGTTATTAGTGATCGATTTTGAACGTCAGGTCTACCAACGCGGAGGTATAACCATCATATTGGGTACGGATGATGAGTATAATCAAACCAGTCTAGCAAACGTGAATTTGTATGATGATATTCCGGCCCATCTATCCAATTTTGAAAGTCTAGATCACCCAGCGAACTTTTATAGAAAGTTAGGTTTTGTAATCGTCGGCGTTATACCAGATGCGAATGGAATAGGAAAACCGGATATTATTATGGCAAAGCGTGTTAAATCTGTAGATTAGATTAAAGTATAGAGTTTCCTAACGGATGCTGCTCCCGTTCAGTCCAAGTTAATGGGACAATGAGGGCTCCAGACGCTGCAAAGCTATTGCAATTTTATCGATACTGAAGTCGACCAAGCATTGCTTGGGTTTGATGAACATGATAAACGGGAGGCGTTCTTATTGTTGATCTCACAGATGAATCCGGAGACATTAACGAGAGAACAGATCACAACGGTGGTATTCGGGGCGGAAACGGAAGTGGATGATGGTACGCAGTCCGGAGATTGTATCTTTGTGTTTGGCGGAAAAAAACTGGATCGAGTATGGAAAGCGGTTGAATTATACAAAAGCGGTCGCGCCCCCTATCTATTATTAACTGGTGGAGACCGATTTGGCGAGTGGGAGCAACCCGAGGCGGTCATGATGCGGGATGAAGCGACAAAAATGGGTATTCCGCCAGAATCCATTTTTATTGAAACGATGTCCAACCATACGAAGGAAAACATTATGGCTTCCCTAACCGTGCTTGATCGGGCATTAGGGTTACAACGAATCCATCGACTCTTGCTCGTCAGTGCACCTGGTCATATGCGTCGATGCCAGCTGATGCTCAGGACCTTTATGCCTCCTTGGTATGAGTATGTGTGGTGCCCAGACCATCGTTCTCAAGGGAGGCGCGACTATTGGTGGACCAATCCTATCGAAGAGAAGCGGGTACTGAGTGAGCTTAACAAAGTGATTGGCGGGGTAAAGGGCCGATATTTTGTTGATGCGGATATTGAATTTTGAACATTATCACGATTTCGCTGAGTATATCCAGTTTTTAACCGTTACAAGGATTCGAACTTACTATATTGAAGCATGTTCGATAATTCGCATTTTAGGGTCTTCGATTCTCCAACGGAGAAGGCGGAAGCATGCTGGAGAAGCAGAGCGGTCCCCTTTGCCCCCGGATTTCAACCTTGGAGAAGTACAATAAGAAATCTGGGGGCAACAGGGATCGAAAGTATGATCCGCATTCGTAGTGCTGCTTCACAAAGAGTTGGGTTTTTATCACCATTGCATACGGCCATAAGAGTGGCGAAATCTATTCGGGAGATGCCTGAAACATAACCTATAACCAAACAGCGGCCGTTTTCCTGAACACACTTCAAGGAGGACGGTTATTTTTATCTTGCAAAATAGGGAAGCAGCCATACGCTCAGGCCTAGGCCCGGGCGCATCTTGTTTGAAAATCTTCTTACATAGACTAATTTGATCATCCAGAGCTATTTATAATAATTAACATATAAAGTAAATTTTTAACATATAAATCAACTTGCGAAATATGTAAATGAATCAAAATTGAGTAAGTGAAATGGATCATCTTGGTTTTTGAGAATGTAACAGGATGATTGTATTTTATACAGGAGGTGATGTTTGTCGTCTTATTCAAGATAGGGCTAAAGCTTAATTATCAATTATTGAGGAGGGATTAATGGATGAACAAGGGTTTATCCAGAGTGCTGAACAAATCGAGAGTGATGATGTTGCCTTTATTGGTCGTCGTGTCTATGATTATGAACTTTTTTCCCCTAGAGGTTTCTGCAGCAGAACGAGGTGCTTGGGCACCCAATGTGTCTTATGCCGTAAACGACAACGTGACATACGATGGGAAAGCGTATAAAGCCATTCAATCTCATACCTCATTACCCGGGTGGGAACCGCCTAATGTTCCTGCATTGTGGCAGTTTGTTCAAGGTGGTGGAGGTGGTGATACTGTAGCTCCGACAACTCCTACGAATGTAACTGTAAGCGCAGTCACCTCTTCAAGTGTTACTTTATCCTGGCAAGCATCTACGGACAACGTAGGCGTGACAGGATATGATGTATACCAAGGCACAGCCCTTGCCATATCTGTTACCGGTACGACAGCGACAATAACGGGTCTTTCACCGAAAACGACATATTCTTTTAAGGTCATTGCTAAGGATGCTGCCGGGAATCTTTCTCCTGCCAGTGCGACCGTGAATGCAACAACTTCAGAAGGACCAGGCGGAGGTCCCCAGCCGACGAAGCATATATTGACAGGGTACTGGCAGAACTTCGTCAATGGTGCCAGCAAATTGAAAGTGAGAGATATACCGGATCAGTACGACATCATTGTTTTAGCGTTTGCCGAGATGGACCCTGTTAACCCTGGTGGTGTCACTTTCACTGTAGATTCTGCGCTATCCGCTGCTCTCGGTGGGTACACAAATGCTGAACTGATCGCGGACATTCAGGCTAAACGTGCTCAAGGCAAGAAGGTCATTATATCCGTTGGAGGGGAAAAGGGGAACATTAATTTGAATAACCCTTCCCCGAATGTAGCGAACTTTGTGAACAGCATGTACGGAATCATCACTCAATTTGGACTTGATGGGATAGACATTGATCTGGAGCATGGCATGAATGTACCTAACTTAACCAATGCGATCCGCCAACTGAAGCAAAAAGTAGGAAATGATTTTGTTCTGACGATGGCTCCCCAAACGATAGACATGCAGAATCCAAACACCTCCTATATGCAGCTCTATAACAATCTAAAGGATATAACAACCGTAATTAACGTCCAGTATTATAATTCCGGATGCATGCTAGGTCGTGACGGAAAATGCTATTCCCAAGGCACTGTTGATTTCCTGACGGCTCTTTCGGACTTAACGCTGCAGTGGGTATCACCTTCCCAATTGGGATTGGGCGTGCCTGCTACCTCTTCAGCAGCTGGAGGCGGATATGTTTCTTCAACGATCGTAAATAATGCCCTGAATTGTCTAGCAACTGGAAACAGCTGTGGAAGTTATAAGCCCGTTGCTAAATACCCTGATATACGGGGAGCAATGACTTGGTCCATTAACTGGGATGCGACCACGAATTACACGCTTGCCAAAACGGTAAGACCATTCTTGAACACGCTGCCTTAACTTAAGGATACTGTACAATCAGTACAACGTGTGTACTGCTCCTTGTGCGCACGTTGCGTGGTCCAGAGCTGTGTGGATGGCTCTCGACCATTAAGTAGATTATAGTTAACAAAAAGGAAACCTCTCTTTGATATGTGGTGGTATAAAACCATCATAAACATGGAGAGGTTTCTGTTTGGTTTCTTTGCCGAAACTAGACGTTCGTGGTGCGTTCGTTTGTATGATTTTTCGAACAAAATATGAGATTGGTTGCTGACGGCAAGGCCGATTGTACGATATATCGTACAAATATTGAATCTGGTTGCTTGCGGTATGCCCAATTGTACGATATTTCGTACAAATGATGAGATTGGTTGCTGACGGCAAGCCCGATTGTACGATATATCGCACAAATATTGAATCTGGTTGCTGACGGCAAGCCCAATTGTACGATATATCGTACAAATGATGAGATTGGTTGCTGACGGCAAGCCCAATTGTACGAAATATCGTACAAATGCTGAATCTGATTGCTTGCGTATGCCCATTTGTACGATATTTCGTACAAATGCTGAATCTGATTGCTCGCGGTATGCCAATTTGTACGATATATCGTACAAATGCTGAGTCTGGTTGCTGACGGCAAGCCCGATTGTACGATATTTCGCACAAATGATGAGTCTGGTTGCTTGCGGTATGCCCATTTGTACAATATATCGCACAAATGCTGAACCTGTCCGCCCACGGCACGCCCATATGTACGATTTCTCGTTCAATTTCCGAGACTGTCTCCTCTCGAGCTTCCTTTTAAACCGGCTCTAAATTCGTATACCAAGCTGAATCGGACGAGGAGTCTTTTAAGGAAGAAGATGAAGTAAGTCCAATAGGTTTATTAGATAACTATAAGAAGTATTTTGATTAGCCTATATAACCATTATCATAAGACATGGCCGTTATGGGAGGTGCATACATGATCATATTAATCAGCGGGAATAGCTGTACAGGTAAGACCTACATGGCTCAACAATTTTGTTGATGCGGATATTGCTATTAACTAGGTGCGATCATTTCCCGTACGATCCTATAGAGAGAATGTCGATTCCTTCAAAAATAGTGAAGCAAGAAACGCCCAGGCTTAGGCCTGGGCGTTTCTTGTCTAAATGCGACTGTAACGTACAATCAAACTGAGCCTCAAGGCTCCCATATCACCGTTGGGTACGGGAGTTGGTCATAAGCACTGGCCCAGTAATAGGAGTCGGCCATGATGCGCCGTGGCAGGAAACCGATCTCGCCACGGGATGCGGAGATGAGCTCGGATTGCGATTGGAACACGCCTTCCGCATTTGTTGTGGCATTAACATATTTGCCTGCCATATGGGTGAATCTTCCGCTGATCTTGGCCGTAACAGGCTGCCTTGTTTCCATATCAACCATCTGCATGGATACTCTGGCGGCACCATTAGAATAGGTGATGGTCATCTGATCAATCACCATCGGGTTCATTGTGGACGGCGCCGTTGTTGCTGAAGCAGCCGCGCTGGGAGCTCCTTCATTGCCGCTGATATCGACCGCCGTGATTTTATAATAATAGGTGGTGCTCGGCAGCAGCCCCGTATCTTTGTAGGAAAGTCCTTTAGAGGTTCCGGCGTAAGTAGCGGATCCGATCTCAAAGTCGGCTTCGGTCCCGCGGTAGATCCGATATGCATTAACGGCCGAGTTATCCATCGCCATATTGTAAGTTATATTAATGCGTTGAAAATCAAACGTGGCAGCTGTTGCCCCGCTAACCGTACTTGGCGGTTCATGGTCAGCAGGAGGCTGCCATGCGTAGCCGCCAGGTCCCCATTCGCTTGGAAAATCAACGATCGAGGAGTAGTGATGGAGAGCGATGCCTCCAAACGCCGAATCGTTCAGAAAAGCGTCATACACCTTGTTTAACTCCTGCTCCATGTAAGTTCGCCCTTCTTCATGGAAGCTGATCGTTTCCGGATCCCCTCCATCCGCGATGTCTTTCGTTTCAACTCCAATCACAACCGACTTCGGCTTGCCGATCGTATTTGCATAGGCCAGCTCGTTTAGCGCTTGTGCGATAATACCGGCGCTCCCATCGGCCTGATCGCGATAATTCATAATCGATATATAATCGGCCGTGTCCTGGATATGCTCAGACAGCCATTTCGTCTTTCCATTCCATGTAATATTGCTGGCGTCGGCCGAAGTGTCGTACCATCTAGGAATCGCTGCGCCGACTGACAAGGCGAGTCCCGATGCCTGCTTACGTTCCATTAGCAGCTGCAGCATATCCAGGTACTGAATTTGGACGGAAGGCTTTGCTGTTTTGAAATCCGGCAGGATATACGGTTCTGTATCCAAGTTCACGCCATCAAAACGAGCAGACTCGCCGGAGGCCAAATTGTAATTCAGTATCTGCTCAAATTCCCTTACGGCATGAGACTGATATCGATTATAGGCTCCGAAGTAAGGTGGGGTGGTACCACCGGCGATCAACGCTTGAACCCGAAAACCCTCGGCGTGTGCCCACTCGATGAATTGTTGGACTTTGCTACGATGATCCTCCAGCATTTTGGTTCCGTTATATTGACCTACAGCCAAATAAAGCGTCGTAATCGGACGTTGATTAAAGGTTGCGGTATCCTTTGCCATGGACGAGAGGACAACGCGGGAATTCGAATTCAGAACGAGAGGGTAGGAGGCATTTTCCCAGATCCAGATCGCACGATCTTGATCTGTCAGCGGTTCTGTGTTATAGGTGCTGCTAGTTACCGTTTCAGGGTTCGTCGCGGAGGGACTGTATACTTCTTCAATTACGTTAACGGGAGTTGGGTGGAAGAGATCCGTATAAACGGCATCTGTAACCGTCGCGGGATGGTTACCTTGGTTAACCGGTGGCTGCCCCCCTGTTCTTGCATAGACCGTTAGGCTATAGCCTATATTGCCATAAGAATCGGCTGCTCTGGCTTCCAGGCTGTGAACCCGTAGCGGGGATTGACGCGAATCGAATGTATATTTATAGCCGTTTTTGGCAGGGGAGACCTGCAGCCATTCTCCACCATCGATGCGGAGCTCAACAAGTGATATTGGATTTTTACCTGCTGCGGATATGTTAATATCCATTTTGTTGCGTTGCAAAGTATACTCAATAGGGCTGGTAATCTCCACTTCTGGAATATGAGCTGCGGGATTATCGATGTTCAGGTGCATCCAAGGAGACCAGATGCCATAACGCGTAACCGCGTCATTTGCTTTCAGCACCATTTCGACTGAACCGTCCAATTGACTCGTATCGAGCTTGTAGGACCAGGTCCCGCTGTCATCGCCATTGGGATCATCCATCTGAACATCCGTTACAAACTCTCCGTTTACGATGAGTTGAAGCTCATACACACCATTGTAGGAACCGAATAACTCAGACACACCCGGCTGAATCGTTTGCCCATCCTGATGGGAATCGATTGTAATTAACGCTGCTGCCTTGGCATGTGGGAGTGGAACCCAGATTGCAGAGATGAGCACTGCTGCCAGAAACAAAAGCCCGCACCTACGTAAATGTGAAAGCATCATCGTAGTCACATCCTTGTCAGTTTGATGTAAACCTAATGGACTCTACGGCAGTTACAATGGCTTGCTTATCCTAAGAGTATACATTTGCACAAATATGAAGCGCTTACTTTTTAATATTACGAAAAAAACCAATTAGAACTGATGTTAGGAACGTGGCAGGTTATTAATTTGAATAGGGGAATGTCTTTGAGTAGTTCAACAAGAGCTGTGCTCATCTCGAAAAAGTTCAGATTGGCAACTTTTTTTGATCCGCATCTCCGTCTGGAGACCGAGGGCAACTCTGTACCTGAGGCGGTGTGAACCTGTGCAGATCTCCTTTATGATGAGATTAACGGGATTTTTTTGGAGAATCATGGAATGAAATATTCAATCAAATATATAGTGAGGTGTTTCAACTGCTGCGAAAATTATTTAAAACCGTCATGCAAAGCTCCTGGATGATATGGGAACGTATCTTCAGCTTCATTTCCAGGTTCCGCAGCTCGCATATCTCGCGCTTTGGCATATGCACGGTCATGATTAAGAAGCATCGAGGCGAGTGCATCGTCTGCGAGGACTCGACGGTTATTCAGAATGGAGATCTCGTAGGCGAGCTTCATTTGGATAATGAAACGATTCTGAAACTCATCCGATCGGAAGGGCCAGATCGTGCGGCTTTGAAAATAGCAAGACTTGCAAGAAAGTCCATGCTGCAGATTAGCCGTGCATATGAAGGCCAATCGGAGTTCAGCGAGGTCAGGGCATTGGTCGGGATTACCCTGCTGCACCGTGGATTAACGCACGGGCTTGGCTTTGAGCATCAAGCGATGAAACCGGACTTGTTCCAGAAGCTGACCACTTCCTACCTGCGAATGCTGTTATCGGTGATGCACCCGGATGGCAAGAGCCGGATTGATCGAAGAACCGAATTACTTGTTCCGATGATGTTAATACATACCCGCTCATCGCTGATGAAGCGATTTTCAATGGCGGATAAGCGGCCTTCACATGAAGAGGGGTATGATGCCCTGTTGGTATCGGCTGCGGTTGAAGCTTGAGTAAAAGAGGCATTGCGACGTACATAAGGTAATCCAGTTATAAACTGCTAAATGGGAGTTCTACAAGAAATGAGGAGAGCTACAGATGGAAGAATGGTATAAACTTGACCACGCCGGGAAGCTGTTTCCCGCGGTTGCGGGGAGGGAGAATTCATCAACCTACCGATTGTCGATGATGCTGACAAGTCACGTGAAGCCATCAGTTTTACAACAGGCGCTCGATAGCGTTATAAAGAGATTCCCTCTATTGAACGTCGAGCTTAGAAATGGCCTGTTCTGGAAATTTCTACGGGAGAAGGAGACACGTTTGATGGTGGAACCGGAATCCACCTATCCCTGTGCTCCTGCAGCCCTCTCGACTGAGAACGGAAGCTTGGTAAGGGTTTTATATCATGGCAACAAAATCAGCGTGGAGATTTTCCATGCGCTAACAGACGGCGGTGGGGCTCTGGAGTTCCTCAAAACCTTGGTGTTCCAGTATTTATATCTGCTCGGTGAGAACGTGGAGGACAAGGAAGGTCTGATTCTGCCGCCCGCTTCATTTGCCCGTTATGCCGAAGCACAGGACAGCTTTAAAGCTCATTATACTTCAGTCACGGCCGATTCCAGAATGCCGGAGGCATTACAAATTCCCGGCACCCGATTCTCGCCTTATGGACACAACGTCATCCACGGCATGATTCACGCCTCGCGCCTGAATGCGGCTGCCAAGCAGAAGGGAGTGACCCTCACCGCTTACCTGACAGCGATTTTGATCATGGCGGTTTATGAGACCACGTTGCCTTTCAACAACGAGAACCGGCCGATCGTGATTAGCATGCCGGTAAACCTGCGAAAAATCTTCCCTTCGAGCAGCCTGCGCAACTTTTTTGCAGTCATCAACATTGGCGTACAGATGAAGGAAGGCATGACATTGGATGATGTACAAGGAATCGTGCATGCACAGATGAAAGAGAAAACGACGAAGTCTTATCTAAGCCAAGCGATGGCCAGCAGCATGAAATACGAGAAGAACCTGTTATCCCGATTCACGCCGCTGAAACTGAAGGATATGGCGATTCGTTATGGATTCGACCATTTCGGTGAAGAGGCCAAAACGCTAACGCTTACCAATCTGGGCCGAGTCGAAATCCCTGCGAGTATGGCTGCGCATATCGAGTCGATGGAAACCACGATGTATCCTACAGCCAAGAGTCCAATGAACTGTGCCGTCAGTTCGATCAATGACCAGTTGACCATCACCTTTGCCAGGAATATCGTTGAAAGCGATGTGATCAGGCACTTTTTTCGTCAGCTTGCCAGCTTAAGCGGATTGGATATAAGGATCGTCAGCAACGATTGGGGGATGGGTGCATGAGATGTGAGAGCTGTGAGGTATCCGTAGACCCGGCGCACGCAACATGTCCCTTATGCCGGAGAAATTTACAGGGTAAGGGCAACGCACCATCTGTGGGAGATAATTCTTGGTATCCCGTCTATGAGGCTGTTGAGGAGCAGCGTGCGAGCAGTCTTTTATCCAAGTGGCTTACCTTTATTGCAGTGTCCATCATCGGCTTATCCGTTCTTATAAATATCCTGGGAAATCATGAAGTATGGTGGAGTCTGTACCTCATGCCTTGCGTGCTCTATGCATGGCTGTTCATCAGACATACCTTGATGTCCAAGTCGCACCTCGGTGGCAAAATCGTCGTACAGCTGCTCGGGCTGTCCGGCATGCTGCTTTGGCTCAACGTCGCAGCGGGTACGAATTACTGGTCAACCGGCTACGTCATTCCGTTCCTGATGATGGCGGCAACCCTGCTGATTACCGTTATATGCTGCACCAGAAAAATGCGCTGGCGCGAGTTCGCAGGTTACTTGTTAACCCTGATCTTGCTTGGGTTTGTGCCCTTATTACTGTACGCCATCGGCATGTCGCACGTATTATGGACAGCCGTTGCGGCGGCCGTATATGCCTTATTAACGTTTAGCGGGATGTGCCTGATTGCAGATAAGGGATTTCGAAAGGATATGAAGCGCAGATTACATTTTTGACAGGAGGTAAACATCATGTGCTCCATTACGATTAGAAGAATGGCAGATTATGAACGAGACATTCGCGAGGAAGTGGCGGAAGTGTTTGTCGATGGGTATTATAACGAATTGTCCTATTTCACCCAGGACCGAAGCACATTGAAGAAAGCCTTCCGGAGTCTCTTCAGTCCTGAGGTGTTTTATGTAGCGGAGGTCCAGGGAGTCATGATCGGGATTTTAGCCTGTTCCCATCATGGGCAGCGAGCCATGCCGGTCGAAATAGCTCCGCTTCAGGAAGCATTTGGAGACAAGACAGGGGAACTTGCTTATAACGTCATGAAAAACGAATTTAACCCGGCATTGCCCTATGATGACGAGACGGGTTATATCGAATGTGTGGCAACTACCACGAAAGCGCGCGGCAAAGGCGTTTCCACCGCTTTAATGAAGCATGTCATGGAGGAGCTGCCATACAAGCGTTATGTTCTGGAAGTGACCGACAGCAACCAGGTCGCGCTATCGTTATATCAGAAATTAGGGTTCCGGGAATTTGAACGCAAATCCGAGGATGATACAGAGGAAAAAGGGTTCAATGACCGTATTTATATGGAATGGAGAAAGCCGGTCATCAGGTGATATTCATATAAACGGAAATGCACAAACGAATAGGATGGTATGAGTTAACAACCTTCGCTTTAGAACTGACTGAAGCGGGAGGTTTTTTTGTTGTTTTTTGAGCCTCTACCATGATAATTTAGTATGTATTGCCAGGTTTACGGCAAACTTCATAAGGAATCTATGCGTGACGAGTAACCGATTCAAAGTCAGATTGCGGGGTGACGCCATGTTTGAACTGCTGATTACAATGACCGAACGGATTGGCATTATTGTGACGATTGCATTTATCGTAACCCGGTTGAGGTTCTTCCGGACAATGATAAGCCAGGACAAGCTGGGGTCTGTACAACAGATACAAGCCATATTAGTCTTCGGGATTTTAGGTATTATCGGGACGTATACCGGTATTACGGTAAACACCGAATCACTTGAAGTTAACAAATGGATGATGCAGGTGTCCGGAGACGAAGCGATTGCGAATTCAAGGGTTGTCGGTGTGGTCATGGCTGGATTATTCGGAGGCTACAGAATCGGGCTCGGTGCAGGACTGATTGCAGGGCTTCACCGTTTTACATTAGGGGGCTTCACCAGTTTGGCCTGTGGGCTCGCGACTATACTTGCTGGGCTTCTGGCCAGCTTGTTTCATAAGAAGAATGAGCAGGTTTCTTTCTCAGCTGCGCTTCTAATGGGGGCATTGGCAGAATCCCTTCAAATGCTGATCATCCTGCTTTTGTCCAGACCATTCGAACAGGCGATGTCCTTGGTCGGCTATATTGGAGTTCCGATGATTGTAGCTAACGGGATCGGTTGCGCTTTGTTTCTGCTCATTATCCGATCCGTATTGAATGAAGAGGAGAAGGTAGCGGCTCAGCAGGCTCAAGCTTCTCTTCGTATTGCCCGCAGAACCATTGGGTACATGCGTCAGGGGATGAATGTGCAGTCCGCGGAAGCGGTATGCCGGATTCTTTACGAGGAAGTCAACGCGAGTGCGATTGCGATTACGAATGATCGGATGATTCTGGCCCATGTCGGGACGGGGGATGATCATCACGCGTCGGGCCGTCCGCTGCAGACGGAAGTGACGCGTCGGGTCATTGAACAAGGGGAGCAGCTGATCGCGGATCGGGCGCATATTCAGTGCCAGGAGCCCGATTGTCCGCTGGGAGCGGCTGTCATCGGGCCTTTGAAACAGGGAGGAGTGACCGTGGGCACCCTCAAATTCTATTTTCGGAGTCCGAAGGACATTACCCACGTTACAACAGAGTTGATGTCAGGTCTTACGATGCTGTTAAGCTACCAGCTGGAGGCCGCTCAATTGGAGGAAACCAAGGAACTTGCCAGGGAAGCTGAGATCAAGACGCTTCAAGCACAAATTCATCCGCACTTTTTGTTTAATGCATTAAACACGATCCTCTCCTTGACACGGATTGATGCGGAGAAGGCAAGAAAGCTGCTGCGAAGTCTCTCAGACTATATTCGTCAGAATTTGACCGCCGCAACCGCCGAGAAGGCCACGCTCCAGGATGAACTGCAGCATATACGTTCTTATATGAGCATTGAACAAACCAGATTCGAGGATAAGCTGCAAATTCAATATGAGGTAGAGGATTCTGCGTTGCAGGCGCTTGTACCACCGCTGACCTTGCAGCCATTAATAGAGAACAGCATACGTCACGGTTTCAGGAACAAAACAGACCATTGTGTCATACATATCCGCATTCAGGGTGATCCGGCTAACGGTGTATTCGTTACGATCAAGGACAACGGAACGGGGATTTCGCCGGAACGGCTTCAGTTATTGGGTCGCCAAATGCTCGATTCTTCATCGGGTACGGGAATGGCTGTGTACAATGTGAACAGAAGATTGGCCTTGATGTATGGACCCCATGCATCATTAAACATCAACAGTGATGAAGCAGTCGGGACAGAAATCCAATTTCAGATTCCCGCTGCCGTTAACGTAAAACTCCATTCATGAAGGCAGGGATTTCTTAAACATGATCGAACGCATTCGAACACTCATCGTGGATGATGAACGGTACAGCCGCGAAGAACTGATCTATTTATTGAAGCAGCATCCTACACTCGAGATCGTTGGGGAAGCGGATTCCGGGGAACAGGCGGTGTTAAAGACCATGCAGTTGAAGCCGGAAGCCGTATTTCTGGATATTGAAATGCCCTTAATGAACGGGCTTGAAACGGCGAGAGCCTTGAACGAGTTGAAGCTCCCTCCGAGAATCGTGTTTGCCACGGCGTATGCTCAATTCGGTGTAGAGGCCTTCCGGTTTGAAGCATTGGACTATCTGTTAAAACCTATAGACGAAGATCGGCTGGCGGAGACGGTGAGGCGCCTTGAGCAATCATTACGGAAGGAAGACCCTGCAGCACCTGGGTATTCAAAAGCTCCGGGCAAGCTGTCGCTGGATGTGGAGGGGGAAATCAAGTTTATAGACCCGAATGATATTATTTATATCTCACGGGAGGATGCATACTCCAAGATTGTCACAGCCGATAAGCAATATCATGTTAAAACGCCGCTCAAGGAGCTGGAAACGAAGCTTCGGCAGTATCCATTCTTCCGGATTCATAAAAGCTATGTGGTACATCTTGATTATGTAAAAAGCCTGGTTCCTTGGTTTAACGGTGCATTCCAGCTTGAGCTTAAGGGTTGTAGTGACAAACTAGCCGTAAGCCGAAATTATGCCAAGGCATTTCGAGAAGCTTTGGAGCTCTAGTAATTTTGGATGTGATGAGGATGATGGAATGCTCATGAGTCGATGAGGGATTAATAAGAGCTTGATGAGAGAGTTCCGTTGATATGCATAATAACCTTAAATTTGAACATCTTAATGCGTCTAGACGACATGTTAGTTCAAAATCGCCCTATGACCTCGATAATTTCTTATAATCAATGTAAGCGATTTCAAGGAAAGGTGGCGAAGGCATGTATACCTTCATCATATCGATCATTCTGCTGGTTATTGGATATTTCACTTATGGAAAATACATTGAAAAAATGTTCGGAGTTAAAGAAGAACGTGCCACACCTGCTTATGTCAATCAGGACGGCGTCGATTATCTGCCCATGAGTTCAAACAAAAACTCGCTGATTCAGCTCCTCAATATAGCCGGAGTGGGACCCATTTTCGGACCCATTATGGGAGCGCTCTATGGACCGGTTGCTTTTATCTGGATTGTGCTGGGGTGTATTTTTGCCGGGGCTGTGCATGATTACCTGACGGGTATGATCTCCATCCGCAACCGCGGTGCGCATCTGCCGGAGCTTGCTGGCAAGTTTTTGGGTAAAGTGATGAAGCATGTTGTGAACGCTTTCGCGATTCTGCTGCTGGTCTTGGTAGGTACCGTCTTTGTGACCTCACCAGCCAGCCTGCTTCACAATCTGATGAACGGCCAGGTAAGCTTGTGGATCATCACCCTGTTTATTTTTGGCTATTACATTCTGGCTACGCTTCTGCCCATTGATAAAATCATTGGCCGCTTCTATCCGATATTCGGCGCACTGTTACTCATAGCATCTCTTGGTGTCGGCGGGATGCTGATTGTACAGCAGGTACCGATACCGGAATTGACCTTAGCCAATTTGCATCCGGATCATATGCCGATTTTCCCACTATTGTTTCTGACGATTACGTGCGGCGCCTTATCCGGATTCCATGCTACCCAGACGCCGATTATTTCCCGGACTACTCAGACCGAGAAGCAGGGACGTAAAATCTTCTATGGAATGATGATTGCCGAGGGAATCATTGCCATGGTATGGGCCGCAGCGGCGATGAGTTTGTTCCAGGGCTCCAATGGCTTGAACGAGCTACTTGCTACCGGCGGAACGGGTCTTGTTGTAAGCGAGGTCGCGAAGGTGACGTTAGGTGCGGTTATAGGCACGCTAGCTGTACTGGGAGTGATCGTGCTGCCGATTACCTCGGGGGATACCGCATTCCGGAGTGCGCGCATGATCATTGCGGATTATATCAAGCTGCCACAATTCAGCATGGAGCGGCGCCTTATCATTGCCATTCCTTTGTTTGTCATTTCCATTGCCTTAACGCAGATTGACTTTAATATTCTCTGGAGATATTTCTCCTGGGCGAACCAGGCCACCGCGGTTATTGCTTTGTTTGTCAGTGCGATGTACCTGTTCATTGCCCGTAAAAATTACTGGGTTGCGCTGATTCCCGGTGCGTTTATGCTCTACACAACAACGGTGTACATTCTGAACGCGGAGATCGGATTCAGGCAGTCCATGAATGTTTCTTATATCGTGGGTGCTGTCATCAGTGTCATATTGGTTATTGTATTCTTTAAAGCGGCCCAAAAAGCACGCGCAGCCGAAATGCCGCTTGAGGTTGATATCTCGGATTATCATAAAGTCGCATAACGAAATCATGGAGCGTGCATGTATAAATCTAAACCGTCTATGGAGATTGTCCATGGACGGTTTCTTTTTTTCTCAATAAGATAGCAATGTAGCAGGCATACTCAATGCATAGGATATTTGTGTAAATAATCGACAGGCTGTCACTCATAAGATGAAGAAGTGAAGAGTTCATTTCTAGGGATTGTGGGGAGGTGGCATGACTTGCTGTCGATGTTACTCTTTATATTTGCCGTCGGTGCTGCAGTGGCCAGCGTGGACACCACCTGTGGGCTGAATGTGTTAGGCAGTCTGGAAGGCACGAAGGTCAGTAAATCCAAATATGCGCTGGTGTATATCGTGTCCTGTACCCTGGGCGGCGCTATGACGGGACTGGCGATCGGGTTCATTAATTTTTTGCTGAAATTAACCCCTGTTGGTTTATATCAAAACTATATTATTGTCGTGCTGTTTGCCATACTCCTGGGCTTAGAGTTCATTCAGAAAACAGGGATTCTTCCATCCGGCAATTTCATCGTTCCCTCGGAATGGATCAAGCACGCAGGGTACCGTTCCGCGGCATTATGGGGGCAGATTCTGGGCTTGGGTTTTATCACATTGCAGGTGGGTGTCCTCTTTCACGCCTATATTCTGGTCTCCTTGTTCGCCGCTCCATGGTGGCTGAGCCTGCTGGCAGGGGCAACGTTTGGAGTCGTTCGCGGTACCGTGTTCAGCCTCCCGCTGATTCGATCCATCGTGTACCGTATGCTTGAAAAAAGGGTACGCAACCTCACGCTGCTCACGGCCGTGCGGCAAACGGTATCCAAGCTGCTGATTATCGGCTCCATCATCTGGATCATCAGCTACTGAAGAGAAAGGAGCATACGGGTCCATGTATTACGCTTTGCTCGCGATATCCGTTACTCTGCCCATGCTGTTGTCGGTGGTGAGCTTTGGCTGGAGCCGTGTATTCGGCGACCCGGATCTTTTCCCCGGAAGTGCCCGTCTGCATGTTCTGCTCATCCTGCTGCAAGTCCTGTCCGTTACCATGGTATATTGTTTTCCATCGCGGCTCAGCTTCCTGGGCATCTCTTTACTCTATTTCGTTCAGGGCTTGGGCGTCGCTTATTTCATCCGGAAAAAAGGAAGGGTGGACTGCGGCTGCCTCGGACCTCAGATCAACTCCAAGCTTGGCTTTACATTGATTGGCTTCAATCTGGCGATGGGTCTCATGGGATTGGCCTACAGCCATCCTGTCTGGTTTGCGCATAGTCACTCTTTCGCTGTTACCGGCCTGCTTATGGAGGGGATGATGTTGCTGCTATCGCTGTTTATCATAATAGGGGTTCCGGATGCGCTGCACGCGATCCGAATGTACCGAGAGATTGCCGAACCTTATGTTTCCAAAATAAAAAGGTTGTAAGGAGGCCGCGATGAACACGTTCTTCTGGATCTCATATACGATCCTGTGGATTCTGGTCGTACCGTTGGTCATTCTGAATCTGGTCCTGTTCCGGCAGTTGGGGATTATGGTGATGGGTACCGCAAGAGGAGTGAATCAGTCCGGCATTCCGGTCGGCCAGAAAATACCCGGAGCCAAAACGACAACCCTGCAGGGAACCGAGTGGTCCACGAGCGAGCTGATTGGCACGCCTTCCCTCATGCTGTTCGGATCGCCGACGTGTAAGGAATGCGCCGATATTTTGCCTGATTTTAGGCGGATCGCCAGGATGAATAACGTGAAACCCATTCTTTTGTTATTCTCGTCCGTGGATTTAGCATCGGATTATGTCCGAAAAATAGCTTATGACGATGAGGTGCTGATCGTAAGTTCGGAGTTTGCGAATCATCTGGATGTGCAGGTCACCCCCTATGCCTATGCGGTGGATATGAACGGCGTTATCCGGCATAAGGGTTTGGTCAACAGCAGGGAACAACTTGAAGCGTACGCGAAAGCATCAAGGGCTTCTTAAGATGAGGTGAGAGTATGTGGCGGAAGCCGGAGAACAAGGACGAAGAGACCCAGGTGTTGATCAGCCGGGTTACCCGGAAGATGAATCGGAAGTCGCTATTGAATACATTTGCGCAAAAAACGGCCGAGACGCTTGCCAAAGTATTGGTCCGGCCCGATGATGACGATATCGTCAAAATCTCGTTTGCTGCGGGGCCCTGCCGGCCTCCGCATGGACAATATTGCTCGGGCTGCGGCGCAGATGCTTCTTGTCCGTCCGATTATATCATTTGCACCCCCAAGACGGTGATTAACGATTGCCGAGGTCTATGTCCATACCCTTCCGGGTGGTGGTATACGAGCGATCCAGTGGGAAGCCGGGCCAAGTGTCAGGATTGCATCTCGCAATATGTGCACCCTTATATCGGCCGAGATTGGTGTTATCAGGGAGCCGAAGTCTATGGACGGTATGTAATCTGTGCATGCAGGTCAACGGAGCTGTATTGATAGAGGAAAAAGGTATGTGATTAATGCAGTTCATAATGAAATCAACATTGTAATCCAAGGTGGGGGGGTGCCCGGCATGCAGCCGGATTTTTCGGCAGCTTCACGCTGCTCGGAATCATTGCAGATGATCTATGATGCTTATTTTGCCACTTTAAATATTCAAAAGTCCGGCAGCAATGCCTATATGCTCGCTCCATCTGCGGGAGAAGGCGGCTTCCACCGTTTGCGGACCTTTAGCGGCCTACAGATATGCTATTCGGATTATCAATATCATCGCCGGTTTACGAACCGGTTTCAATCGAAAGAGCCCATGGTCGAGATTCAGTTCAATTTTAGCGGAGAACGGCATATCCATATTGGCGGAAAGGATCGCACCTTGGACCGTGGGACAAGCGCCCTGCTGTTGATGGAGGATATTGACGTTCGCTTTACGCTGCCGAACCAAGAGCGGCATCAGTCATTCTCGCTTGGAGTTCCTGTCTCCCTGTTTAATTTTGCGGTGGCCCAGGCTGCAGGGCGTGAAGAGAATCATTTCAGGAAGCTGCTGGACGTTTCCGAATTTCAAAAAATCCACTTGTCTTTCCGCTCCCCTGAACAAGAACTGGTCAAGAGAATGATTCATGATGTCTGTCAGCCCATGCGGTCCATGCTGCTTGTTGAAGGTACAGCTTATGAGCTGCTGGATCGAATGATCCAGCAACTGTTCGGTCATGAATCCTTGCCTGAAGGGCTATCAGCGGCAGATGTACGCAAGCTAAGCCTCGCTCATGGGATTTTGGAGTCGAGATATGCTTCACCGCCTTCGTTGCTGGAGCTGGCCAAAGAAATTGGGCTGAATGATTATAAACTTAAGCTGGGCTTCAAGCAATGTTACGGGACAACCGTATTTGGGTTCATCCGGAAGGTCAGGATGGAGCGGGCGATGGAATTATTGCATAACGGGGAGGCTAACGTGACCGAGGCAGCCTTGACCGTAGGTTATCGCAATGTGAGTGCATTCTCGCAGACATTTCGCCAAACTTATGGAGTCAGTCCTTCTGAAGTTAAGAAGTACTACTGATACGGAGATTTACACGAAATCGTTTAACTTTCTTGTGATCGAAATAAAAGGCATCCCCGTTTGGGGACGCCTTATTTTGTTTAAGTCGTCGAATCAAGCATCATTCGCAGAGGGCTGATCCCGTGTTCCAAGCACAACCAATGCCATCAGAAGGACAATGATCCCGATCAGCGCAAAGGGGATATGTTTGTCCACTCGATAGAGGGTCGTGCTGAGAATCGGGGAGATCATGGCAGCAATGCCCTGAACGGCAGACACCAGACCGGCTACGCCGCCTTGCTGCTCGCGACTAACCGCAAGCGAAGCGCCTGCCATAAATCCAGGCATCATCAGTCCGGTGCCTACACCGAATAAGAAGAATGCGATGAAGTAGCTTATCAAGCTTCCGGTGATGAGCAGCAGCAGCATACTGGCCATAAGCAGTACTGCGCCGATCAGAATCATCGCTTTTGGAGACCATTTGAGTTTCTTCATCTGCAGGCCCTGCGTGACAATCATGGCGACTCCGCTAATCATTAAACTAAGGGAGATCATATGGGCTGTTTCCTGGGTCGTCAGCCCGAGCTGATCCTGATAATAAAACCCGCCGATGACTTGTACCGTAATGATGCCCAGCATGGTGGCCAGGCCCGCAAATAAATAAAGACGAACTCTTTTTTGGAACGGATTCACACGGGGGGCCTTCTGCTGAATGACTGGTTTTGAGGCAGGGACAAGGTAAAGAACTGCAACCACAGCGATTACCGGCAGAAGGGCACCAGCATACAGCGGGGCGATCAGGCTGATGAGCGCAAACCCGCCGGCAATAGCAGGACCCAATACCAAGCCTAACCCGTTAGCCGCGCCAAGCAGTGCCATTCCGGCGGAGCGGCCTTTCTCGTCGGTCACATCGGCGATATACGCCTGAGCCGAAGAGGGAACAGCGGGAATAAAGAAACCCACCATAGCCCGCGTAATAATGAGCAGGAGGATAAGCAGCACACCGGAGATTCTATCATGAAGACCCAGGTACATAACCGCAGTGAATAACATATAACTGACGAACATGCCAATAAAACCAAATACAATGACAGGCTTCCTGCCCTTGGAATCACTTAAATTTCCCCATACCGGTCCCATGACGGCCATTGCGATGGAACCCAGGGATATGATCAAGCCGGAATGCGTCTCGCTTAATCCCAATTCCCTGATCAAGGGCGGCATAACGGGAGCGATGATCATTAATCCGACCATGGCGACAAATACGCTGAAGAACATGCCGATCCGGATTCTAGCCATTCTATTGTTTCCTCCTATCGTTCCGATTTGAAGCAACATTACGTTGTGAACATTGCTATTCATAAGCCTAAAGTATACTCGCGATTACTGGCTACCTGCTGGCGGATGAAGTTGTGGCGGAACGGATTATATTAACGGATAGAATGAATGGCTTTCCTATTCTTCTGTGTATTGCTTATTGAGAAACTATAAGGCGGTTTTAGAAGTGGACGTAGACAATAATAGTTCAGGCAGCAGGTTCAGAAGCTTTACCAGCGTATGGGCATCTCCGTAGTTCCAGCGTTCTGCCTCCAACACATGAACAAGGCCGTTCCGGACAGCCGGCAGGTTGCCCCATAGCGAGGACTGCATCATAACTTCCGCAGTTTGCCTAGATACGGCATTGCCGGGAATAAGCATAAAGATACGGTCACCGGCGTAGAAGGGCAGCTCCTCAGTCGAAATTTCCTTATAACCCAACCCGTCGCTTAGCACCTTGCGAATAGGCTCCGTCGGTTGAAATCCACGCGCGTGATATAGACCTGTTGACAGACCGGACATTCCCATAACGAAGAGACGGGATTCATTTTCCGTTTGTACAAGCCGTATGGCGTAGTTGACGAATGTGACAAAATTCATTTCGATGGCTTTGAACATTGTTCATACTTGGGTTCGAAGACTGTGCATGTCAGGAGGGAGCATGTTGTCCAGAATAAGACGCGGAGATATGATCCTGTTTGCCTTGATCCTGATCCTGGGCACCTTCACGGGTCTGCAATGGTGGAAGCATAGCCATGTGGATTACCAGCAGGGACAACTGCAGGCCTTGATTACGGTGAATGGCAAAGAATACGAAACCGTCCCACTGACCGGGGACGAACGTATCATTGATATTAAGACCAAGTTTGGACACAACACCCTGAAAGTATACGACTACGGGATCCAGATGATATACTCGGATGCCCCGAGGAGAATTGCACTGGATATGGGATTTATTTCGGAACCCTACCAGCAGATCATCTGCGTGCCGACTAGAGTCGTGGTCGAGGTGTTAGTTCCCGAACATGAACAGCGTGAGACGGAACTGGATGCTGTGGTAGGCTAAGTTCAGGATACAAGAGGGTATGGTTATCATAAATTCCACTAAGAACCGGGGGTTTTTGCCGGTTCTTTTCGTTATGTAGGACATTGGCGTGAATGTAAGGTTAGCGTAACTTTTTAGCTGAAAGGATAGTTATAATTAGAGAGGAAGTGAGATCGTGCTACCATAATTTCCCGAAAAATAGGAACGAAGGAGGCTGAACATGCTTTCCATTATGAAAGGGCCGTACCTGCAAAACCCGACCGAGCACACCATGACCGTGATGTGGGAAACGTCTCTCCCTGCAACTTCCAGGGTAGATGTTCTGCTTGCTGAGAGAATACATAGCGGACATCAAGGGAACTACAAGCAGCCTGTTGACCTATTCGGTACTTTCGCTAATGAGTCTCCAACACGGATACATCAAATAACGGTGGAGGGTCTCGAGCCCGGAACCACCTATTATTACAGGATCTACACCCAGCATGAATCCTATAAAATTGATTCGGGATTTTATATGTTCAAGACAGCAGCAGGACAAGGTGAGCCATTCTCTTTTACAGTGACCAGTGAAACCGGGGGTTACAGCGGGTTTGATTCGTCGGGAGGACGTATAAATCAGAGAATTTTCAGCCGGATGAAGCAGTATCGACCCGATATCGCCTTGTTTGTAGGAGATGTCGTCCATGACGGGAAGCTTGCTGAGGATTGGGACAAGTATTTCTTTGGGCCTGGACGAGATTTTTTTGTGGATACGCCTATCTACAGTTGCCTGGGAAATCATGAGGACAATGCGTCATGGTATTACGATCTGTTTGCTTTTCCCGAACCGAAGAATTTCTACGCATTTTATTACGGAGACGCTCATTTCATCTGCTTGGACAGCACGGATTTGATCAGAAAAGAAGATTATCCTCGCAGCTCCGGCGTAATGAGTCCGGGAAATGCGCAGTATGATTTCTTGGAACGCGAGCTCTCAACAAGCAATCGCAGGTGGAAAATTGTATATTTTCACTACCCGCCATATGTTTCGGGCGGCTATCAAGTCGAGGGTTTGCGGCAGCTTTGCCCGGTATTTGAACGGTATGGCGTGGATCTGGTTATCAACTCGCATACGATTGTATATGAGCGAAGCCACCCATTGACGCAAGGAACCGTGGATTACGACAACGGCATCGTGTACATCGTAGCAGGCGGCGCCGGAGCCATGCCGGGCTGGTTGCTGCCCAAGAGGGAATGGCATACTTCGCAGTCTTTGGCGGTGCCTCATTTTCTGCAAGTCGTTGTAACGTTGGATCGCTTGGAAGTGCGCGCCATCGATGATGAAGGGCGATTGTTTGATACGCTGCGAATACGAAAAAGCGCTGAAGGCAAGAGGGATTACATATAGAAGAGATATGGTTGAATGCAGGTCTCCAGTCCAAGCAGTAAGGTGGGGTGAAGATGGAAATGATCGGATTGATATTGATAGTAGGCTTTTTATTCGTTGTGGTATATTTGAGGGCGATCTGGAACGTATTGCTGGAGATTCGAAACGAGTTAAGACAAGATAGCGACAGAGGGGCATGATTATATGATGAACGAGAAAAAAGACTACTCCCACGTATATTGGATCGGGGGGTCCCCCTGTTCAGGCAAATCCACGATTGCTGAAATGATCACGAAAGATTATGGCTACACCTATTATCAATGTGATCTGTTCAACGAGAAGCATGTGAACGCAAGCAATCCATCTGAGTTTCCCACCATGATCCGATTGAAGGATATGACCTGGAATGCGTTGTGGTCACGACCTGTAGAGCAGCAGGTTCATGAAGAACTGGAGTTTTATCGCGAGGAATTCCGGATGATTGTGGATGATGTATCGGCCATGCCGGATACGAGCCCCATCATTGTGGAGGGTGCAGCGCTTTTGCCGGAAAAAGTAGCAGAGCTGGTATCCAGCCCTCATCAGGCGATTTGGGTCGTGCCGGTACCGGATTTCCAGAAGGAGCATTATGCGAAGCGGGAATGGATCCATGATATTCTAAATCAATGCGATGATCCTGATACCGCGTTCCAGAATTGGATGGGACGAGATATCGGCTTTGCGGCATTTGTGGCCCAGGACGCCATGGATCGGGGATTCAAGGTTATATTTGTAGACGGAAGCAGAAGCATTCAGGAGAACTACGAAGAGGTTAAACGGCATTTTAATCTATGAAAATAGCAGGGAATAAAATGAAGAAAATCAGAATTGCATTACTGGTATTGTTAGCTCTTGTGCTTCTGTCTCCCTTTGTGTCCGTGCAGGCGAATAAAATGATCTACGCTAAGAAAGTGAATGCCTACCTGCTTGAAGAAGAACATTACAGCAAGGATGAGATACAGTCGGTAAAAGGCGTCTGGGGCGTTAAGCTGCCTCCCTTTTATGTCGTCGTGGTGTTCAAGGACGAGCCTGATGTCGAATATATTTATTTTGCACATGATACGATTATGCAGTTCGAATACCGATTGACGCCAGAGGGGAAAGCCCGTGGAATTACCCAATCAAAGCTAAGGCATTATATCCCAAGGGACTAATATGGTATGATCTGATTTCAGTTTAAGCTGTTCAAGGGGGAGTTTTGCATGTCCATTACACTACAAACTTCGCGTCTGCAGTTGAAGAGCATGGATCGGGATCGGGCAGCGGATGTGGTGGATTTTATAGTCAAGAACGATGACCATTGGAAGGTATGGGAGCCCGCCAGAGAAGCTGAGTTCTATACCATCGATAAACAGGCGGAGATTCTGGCTGCGGAGAGTCGAAGCATAGCTGACGGATCTCTGTTTAAAGTGTGGCTGCATCAAGGTGATGAAATCATCGGTTCGATTGCGATCAGCAATATCGTCCGAGGCGTCTTTCAATCGGCACATGTGGGATACAAGCTGGCACAGGCTCATACGGGGAAAGGGTATATGACCGAAGCGCTAGGGGCCGTGGTCGCCTATTGTTTTGATACGTTGGAGCTGCACCGGTTGGAAGCTAACATCATGCCAAGAAACAAAGCTTCGTTGAATGTAGTGAGACGACTAGGCTTCTACGAAGAAGGACTGGCCATTAAATACCTGAAGATTAACGGGGTCTGGGAAGACCACCTACATATGGTTATCCGCAATGAACGCTTGGAGTAAACACATGAAAGGTGTATACTTCAATGATTTATAAGACAAACCGATCATCAAGACTCAGACCTGAGATGGGAGCATTTGGGGTGCTGGGTCTTTCTCACAATTACGATAAGTTCAGGAGGTTATCGCTATGCCGTGGCCCATGGTCCATTTTGCGGTTGCCCAGCAGTTGGGCGGACCGGAGCCGTCTCCGCATTTGCTGATCGGGAGCATCGCTCCGGATGCCATTCATGTTAGAGGCAAGATCACGAGAGAACAGAAAGGGATTACGCATCTGGTACATGACGGAAGGCTGCCTGACGCAAATCTCATCAAGGAGAATTATTTGCATTATCTAAATCTGAAGCCGGAGAAGGCATGGAAAGAATATATATACGGTTATTTTACCCATATCTACACGGATTTACGGTGGGTTCAGACGTTGTACGCTGATTTTAAGGAAGAAAACATAGAGGACGAAGAAAACATAAGATATACATATAACCAAGAGGTCAGTCAGCTTGAATTCGAATTGAAACGATCAGAGCATTGGACAGACTCCATTTTGAATAAACTTAAGGATTCGGCAGGACATTCCATACCTCTTTTTGTTGAAAAGTCAGAGGTAGAGCAGTACCGAACGCTCAAATTAGAGTGGCTGTTGGATGAACGTAATGAGCCGAAGGTTGAGCTGGTTTATTTTACCTTAGATAAAGTGGAAACGTTCATAAATGACACAGCTGCCGAGTTGAGCATATTATTCGTCCCATCGGGAATTCATGAACATGAAGGTTAAATTGAAAAGAAAATATGCTGACCGGATCGCACTATGGATCTGTTCTGTCTGGATGGTATTGGTTTTGTGCTCCTGTCAGAGCGAAGGGGAAGAGGTAGAGCATGTTGAAGCTTTTATCGCTGAAAATATAATGATGAATGCAGATGGATTCTCTGTACCCGCAGGTTATAAAAAAGTGAATTCCATTACCAATTATGAAGACAATCGAGGGGCAACTCAGTCACGAGTACGGGCGATTGAAGATTATTATGATAGCAATGGGAACTTTATTATTACAAAGGTATACGATCAGAGTCATAAACGATTGAAAAATCTACAGACGGAGGATACAAACAATCTCGAACAGGAGCTTGATCAACCTCTAACCATCCACATCCCTGATGACCAAACATGGAAACCCGTCCAGCTAACCGATGAACAAAAGGATGAAATTAAAGCCCATGTTATGAAACACACCAAAAATCTGTGAGTCTATTGTAACTGAATGTACAAGGGAGGACTTTACATGCTTCAAGTAGAAGTTAGGCGACCCAATCGCGGCGATATAGATGCCATGGAGCATTTTTTCAGGTTTGTGATTACCGATACTTTTGCCAAAGAAGGTTTATCAGATTTACTTGAAGACATGGAGCAGGAGATTGACAGCAAAAGGAGGTACTTGAACGCGGATCTTGATACGCACGGAGAGCAGAGATACTTTCTCATCGGACTGCTAGACAACAACATTGTGAGTTGCATCGAGTTTGGACCATCCAATGCATTGATTCGGGAAGCTACCGATGGAGAATTGCGTGATGTGGTTGAAAGCGGAACGGTATTTGTTCATCCTGATTGCCAACAGCAAGGGATCGGAAGTCTAATGTTAAATCTCATGTATCTTACGCTTCTCAATAAAGGAATGACCGAATTTTGTTTGGATAGCGGATACTCCCATGCACAGAAGATCTGGAAGAAGAAGCTGGGTGAACCCGATTATGTCCTTCAGGACCATTGGGGGAACGGAGCAGACCATATGATATGGAAAAGAAGGCTCGCGGATGTTCCTGTTCTGTTCAGATTATAGGCGGTTATCCGAACAATCGAAGCCAGGTGGAAGTTCTGGTTGAAAGCAGACATTTTTATTTATTGAATAAAAATTCGAATTAACGTATATTTATTCCTACCATATTGTAGGAGTGGTATATGTGCATAAGAGAATCGAAGAGCTTACCTTAAACGCTTGGCCAGCGCTCCAAACCTTGACACACCATGGATGGCTGTTACGATTTGCAGATGGCTATACCAAGAGATCCAACTCCATTCATGCTCTCTATGCGGAGCCTTCCATAGACCTTTATGGCCAGATTGAACAATGTGAGCGTTTATATGTGAAGGCCGGGCTTGACGTCATATTTAAAATGACACCATTCAATCCGCAGGAACTCGATCCTATTTTGGAATCCAGGGGATATACCATACAGGATCCTACCAGCTTTAGAGTGTTGGATCACTTGGATGATATTGAGCCTCCATCCCATGAGGAGGTTAAGATCGAAGAAAAGCTAACCGATGAATGGCTGGACGTGCTCGGGGATATAACCGAAATTTCAGAGAGAAATAAGGCTGTGAAAAGAAAGCTGTTTAACTATTCCGTGATACCGTATGGATTCTTCATCCTATATGATCAAGCTGAACCTGTAGCATGTGGGATCGGAGCTTTGGAGCAGGGCTTTGTAGGAATATATGATCTGGCTACGGCTCCGGCATGTCGAAATCGCGGGTTTGGCAAACAGTTACTGTTACATATACTGCAGTGGGCCAAGAAGAATGGAGCTACGAGCAGCTATTTACAGGTGGTACAGAGTAATCTTGCTGCAAGCCGATTGTATGATCGTCTTCAGTACAAAGAGATTTATTCCTATTGGTACAGACACAAACGTATCGAAGGGTAAGCACATGCGACCCAAATCATGGATATTGATGAATCCGCTGCTTATGTGAACAAGGGGTTACTCATTCTGATGAACAGTTGTATAATCATGGAAGATGCCTGGCACGGATGACCCGGCTTGAGATGATGTTATCCGATGCGGAAAGTTGGTGAATCCATGTTTGATTTATCGTCGAAATATTATGATGTAATTTACAGCCTTAAGGATTATAAGCAGGAGGCGCACCTGATCCGGGAATATATTGAAGGACAGGGCAAGAATTACCGGACCATGCTCGATGTTGCCTGTGGAACTGCGGAACATGCTTTGTTCTTAAAGCAGTTCTATGCAATCGATGGTATTGATCTAAATCCCGAATTCGTCTCGATAGCGAAGTCAAAAAATCCTGAGGGTGATTATTCGGTTGCCGATATGACCCGTTTTCACTTGGATCGGAAATATGATGTGATCCTGTGTCTGTTCAGCTCCATCGGTTATGTGAAAACGCTGGATCTATTGGTACAGACCCTTACGCAGTTTAAGGAGCATCTGAACGAGGAGGGTGTCATTCTGGTTGAGCCGTGGTTTACACCGGATGTCTGGACCGCCGGAAGAGTGGACGCGATCATGACTGAGCGTCGCGGGATCCATATGAGCAGGATGTCCCATTCGGACCGCGAAGGCAATATTTCGATCATGAAATTCGAGTATTTGTTTGGAAGCGAGCATGGAATTGAACATTATACGGAGGAGCATCGTATGGGGCTCTTTACCGTGGATGAGATGATTAAGGCATTCCAGGAAACGGGCCTTCACGTGGAGCATGATCCGCAAGGCTTGATTGGAAGAGGCATGTATATTGCACGAAATATGAAGTAAGGAGGAGCTTGTAATATGTACACCCATAGGCCGCTGGCAGACAAGGATTTATCAACGATATGCAGCTTTCCTCAAACGCCGGAGGAGCTGTTTTACGTGAGTCCCAGATCGGAGTTTCCTTGGACGCCGGAGCAAATCTTGAGTTTGCTAGAAAATCGATATGATCCTACGGTTATTGTTGAAGAATCTACAGGGCAGGTTGTCGCTTATGCGAATTTTTATGAGGATGTTGATCAATCTCTGTGGCTCGGAAATGTTATCGTTTCTCCGTCGCATAGAGGAATGGGAGCAGCGCAGAAGCTGTTACAGACCATGATGGATATAGCCAAAGAGAAATATGGAATGACAACCTTTTCTCTTAGCTGCCATAATACTAACTCCAGAGGGCTGGTTTTTTATCATAAGCTTGGATTAGAGCCCTTCGATGTCCGTATTACGACGTTAGATGATGATCAGAAGATGATTACCATTCAGATGAGACTGAATTTGGTCTAAAGCAGAATAACGTTGTTCAGTCTGGTTCTTGGAGTGAAAGGGGAGCGATGTATGTCCAGCATTCAGGCGGTGCTGTTTGATTTTGATGGTACTTTAGCAGATACGCTGCCGCTTTCGTTTAAAGCGTTCCGGGCGGTTTTCATGAAATATGAAGGTAAAACGTTGACGGATGCGGAAATCGTGCAGACATTTGGGCCAACGGAGGAAGAGATTATAACTGAAAATCTCTCGAATCCAGCTCATGTTGACGAAGCCGTAGCCTATTATTACGAAGTTTTCGAGAAGAATTTTCAGAAGCATGTACAGGTTTCGGAGGCGATTCAGGATCTTATTTCGAAGTTGTGGGATTTACATAAACCCATGGTCATTATTACTGGCAAGAGCAGAAGGTGCCTGGATATATGTCTAAGAAATCTGGAGCTGGACGTTTTTTTTGCCGCTACCATCACGGGTGATGAGGTTGAACGTTCCAAGCCGGACCCGGAAGGGATATTCAAAGCCGTTCAATTGCTCGGTCTGAGTACATCGGACGTGGTTTTTGTCGGCGACAGCGATGCCGATATAGCGGCAGGCAAATCAGCCCAGGTGCTCACCATTGGAGCGCATTGGTTTGATACCGTACAGAACGTAGAATTTAGCGTTGAACCTGATGATATTTATACTCGGCCCGATCAGTTAATAGCCCTCGTCATGGGCCAGGGAAAATGAGCGAGCGAATGAATGCAGGAGGACTATATTGAACAAGACAAGTATCCATTCCCCAGGAATGCCCTTCACAATTGAATGTGAGGACATCCTGCTCAGGGAATATATGGTGGAAGACCTTGATGCGATCTTTAAGATCACGCACGAACCTGAGATCAGACAGTTCCTGCCTGGTTGGGATGTGCCCAGGGAACAGCGGCTCGAATGGTTAATCAACTATGAAATTGTGGAGAATCGGCAGTTCTTGCAGACCGTTCATGACGGCGGGGACGTGGGGAAGCTGCGTCTGCGGCTAGCCATGGTCTTAAAAGAAACAGGCGAATGTATCGGCTGGTGCAATACAGGTCCTAAGGAAGAGCTGCCTCAGCCCAATCGAGAGATTATGTACGGAATCTCGAATCAGCATTACAATAAGGGATATACAACGCAAGCTGTACGGGCATTAATCCAGTTCTTGTTCCGGAATACAAGCGAGCGCGAGCTAAGCGCTTTAGCCGTCGTTCATAATCATGCCTCCAATAAAGTGATCCAAAAATGCGGGTTTAAGTATGTGGGGGATATCGAGCATGAGCAGGAGCGGTATCATCTCTATAAACTCCGCAGAGAGGGTTAAGGAGGTATGATGAAACAGCTTGCCTTGGGTGTAGGATTCTTCATTTGACTGAATAGCTTCTAAGTGAATCAGCAATCCAGATTGTCATAAGTTAAGCAGCATGAGAAGGAGGGCAGCCGTGCGTTACAACGTTATTTTATTTGATGCAGATGAAACATTATACGACTATGCCAAATCGGAGGCTTTTGCGTTGTCCGGCGTTTTTGGCGAGATTGATCAGGAGTGCACGGATGCCATCGTAGACAGCTACAGACGCATTAACCAACAGTTGTGGCGTGATTTCGAGCAGGGGAAGGTTACACAAAGTGACTTGCGTACGGCCAGGTTTGACCGGCTGTTGGCAGAACACGACATCAAGTGCGCCTTGGATGCCAATGCCTTTAGCGATGTTTACATAAAATATCTAGGGCAAGGCTCCTTTCTGATGGAGGGGGCAGAAGAGCTGTGCAGTCAACTTGCGGAAAGTGGTCAACGAATGGCTATCATCACGAACGGAATCAAGGAAGTGCAGTTTAACCGAATTAGCCGGTCTCCGTTATGCGATTCCTTTGAATGCATCATTGTTTCGGAGGATGCTGGGTCCCAGAAGCCCCACGAAGGCATATTCGATTATGCATTCGATAAGTTGAATCATCCCGACAAGAAGGAAGTTCTCATCGTCGGCGATTCACTAACTTCCGATATACAGGGAGGCATTCGTTACGGGATTGATACCTGCTGGTATAACCCACTGCGCAAGGCAAACCCGACATCCATTCAACCTAAGTATGAGATCCATTCCCTTATGGAACTGCACGATATTATTTCATCTGAGTGATCTTGTTGTATCCTGTACCCGATGCGGCTTCGTCGAAGTATTCAATCCCGATGTGCTTAGAGGCCATAAAACCGGAGTGCTGGGAACGTTACTCGATATAATCTGGCGTTAACTAAAATACATATCAACAAAGGAGCATAAACATGATACAGGCATTTATTTTTGACATGGATGGGGTCATTATTGACAGTGAACCGCTTCACTTTGAGGTCGATATTCAGGTGATGAACGACTACGGATCGGCGATAACCCATGAACAGCTGGAGAAGTATGTAGGCATGACCAATCCGGAGATGTGGGCAGCCATTAAAGATGAACATCAGCTTGCTCAATCCGTTTCGGAAATCATTGAATACCAATTGTCCAATAAAATTGAAATACTCACCTCACGGGAAATGGAGCCTATAGATGGCATTCGGGAGCTCCTTGCGGAGCTTAAAGCACGTAACATACCAGCAGCTATTGCATCATCATCGCCACCAGTATTTATATCGGCCGTCTTGCGTAAGTTCGATCTCTTGGATCAGTTTGAATGCGTTGTGAGCGGTGAAGAAGTGGAGAAAGGGAAACCGGCACCGGATGTGTATCTTAAGGCGGCTGAATTGCTCGGAGTGAATCCAGAGCATTGCATGGTGCTTGAGGATGCAAGGCATGGCGTTGCTGCAGCGAAGGCGGCTGGAATGAATTGCATCGGCTTCGTGAACCCGAACTCGGGGAATCAGGACTTATCGCAGGCCGATCATGTGGTGAACTCGGTCCGAGAGGTCGCGCAAATTTGTCAATTTGAATAGTTCATGGTCTTAGAGCTTGGCAGTTTGGCCGCATATTGCGGCTAAGCTGTTTTTTTGTTTATGGTCCAAATGGTTATAAACTCAACTTATTGATCATAAAACTCGTTTATACTATATCTACTATATTATATCTACTATTAGTATCTAGACCTAAGTCTAGGTTGATTATCGTCTGAAGACGGAAGTCATCTTTCTTCAATCATGATATTCTTACATTAACATGATATGTGAGAGGAATGTGAACGGATGATTTCGGATATAAATTTGACCCACGATATCGCACAGTATAGGGATTGCCCAGTGTGTAGTCTAGCAGAGGAGACAAGGCCTGATGGATTTTTTACGTAATTTAGGCGATATCGGATTATTTATTCATGCCATGATCGATGCGATTATTTTTCCGATCCCGGCACTTTTCTCGCAATTGTCTTTAAGTGCATTGAGTCCGGACCGTGCGATCTGGCTCGCCTCGATCGGATTTGTCGGCTGCTTGATCGGAACGCCGATCGGTTATGGAATTGGCAAGGCTTCCGGAAATTTGGTCTTAACCAAGGTCATGAAGAAAAAATGGTACGATTCCGCCACCGCCTTGTTTACCAAGCATGGCGAAGCCGCAATTCTTGTCGGTGCTTTTACACCGATTCCCTTTAAAATCTTCACCATTCTATCCGGCTGCATGAGCTATCCCTTATGGAAACTTCTCACCTACGCAGCAATCGGACGCGCCGTGAAGTTCTATACCGTAGGTGTGCTCTTCTACGTATATGGCCGTGCTGCAGAGAATATGGTGGACAGCGTACTTACGATTATTTTGATGTCCGTAGGTGCTCTGATTGGAGGGATTTGGCTGACGGTTCACTTTATCAAAAAACGCAGGAAAAAACGTTCGGAAATCCCTGTCGTGCAGGGTTCAAAAGATTCAGTTGATGTAACGGCAGGTGAAGAATGAATGATCGAGCGATTACGAAGATTTGATCACCGGGTATTTGTCTGGTGCAACCAGACGATCAGCAACAGAGCCTTTGATCGGCTGTTCGGCGGCATTACCCATCTCGGTGGAGCCACCTTTACGATTCTGAGCGCACTGCTCATCGCCTGGGCTGCATTTGAAGCATGGGACATAACGGCATATCAGAGTGCCATTGCCTTAACCATTAGCCATCTGATTGTTGTCCTCATCAAGAAGATCGTCAGAAGAGATCGTCCGTTTCGGGTTCTGGAGCAGGTGAAGATTGGAAATTTTCCATTGAAGGACTATTCCTTCCCGTCAGGACACACCACGGCGATCTTTGCCGTCATTACACCATTGTTGTTTCTGGTATCTCCGCTGCCTACGATACTGCTAATTATCCTGGCTGCGCTGGTCGGTCTATCCCGTATATATTGGGGATATCATTACCCAACTGATTGCCTGGCAGGCAGTCTGATTGGATTCGGTTCTGGATGGCTGGTCGTTTACCTGATGCATGTCATTGGAATCACATAACGTTAGATAAGGAGTAATATTCATGAGATCCATATATGAGCAAAAAATCATCATATTAACCGGAAGTCTGGGAGAGGGTCACAACCAGGCATCAAAGGCCATTGTGGAATCAGCAAAAAGAAACTACCCTCATCTGCGCGTGAAAGTCATTGATTACATGGAGCTAACCCATCCACGGCTGCATGTGGCTGGTCAGTTTTTCTTTGTGCAATGGATGAAGCACTTCCCATCCTTTTATGGATACTTATTCCAGAAAACGCGCGAGGAAAACACCCTCATCCAGATGCTGAAACGCTTTAGTACCTTCAGTCTTCACAGGCTCAGCACGATGCTGGAAACGGAAAATCCGGCTATCGTGGTCAGTACCTTTCCGCCGGCAGCAGCGGGCATGTCTCTGCTGAAAGCGATGGGGTTCACTAATGTGCCGACGGCAACCGTCATGACGGACCATACGGATCACAGCTACTGGATACACTCTCATACGGATTATTACATGGTTGGTTCCGATGTGGTACAGGTTGCATTGGAGCGCAAAGGCGTGCCAAGCGAAAAGATCTCTGTGACCGGCATACCCGTTAATCCGCTGTATAGTCAACCTGTCGATCCGGAACGGCTCCGAGCCTATTACGGCTTGTGTCCATCCGAACAGGTCGTGCTGATTATGGGCGGTGGAGAAGGGATGATCGATAAAGAAATTATCGAACTCTTGAAATCAAGGGCATACCCGCAGGGTGCTCGGTTTATGGTCGTGTGCGGCCGCAATATGAAATTATATCAATCACTGTTGGAAGAGTTTTCAGATCATCCGCAAATCACGGTCATGGGTTACGTAGATCGTATGCATGAATTGATGGCGATAGCGGACCTGATGGTGACAAAGCCGGGAGGCCTCACGATTTCCGAGGCATTAACGATGGAACGGCCGATGCTGTTAGTGAAACCCTTGCCAGGCCAAGAGCAGGATAATGCAGACTACCTGGTTGGAATAGGCGTGGCACGGCAAGCCATGGCGGGTGAACTGCAGCACCAATTGCTAACATTAATTACAAGTCCGCCCTTATTGCAAGAAATGAAGCGAAGAGCGGCCATTAACACGCATAAAGATTCGGCTTTATCAGTCCTGACAAGATTGATGGATATTCAACAGAATCAGCGCCATTCTCGTGAATGGTCTGAAGATATGAATCCGGTGCCTTACGAGGTGCTGAACAAAGAAGTTTATGTAAATGATGCTCTACAACACTACTATGACAGTTATCGGTAAGATGAAGGAGTTTTCTCCATGAATTTGTTTGAATTGGTTGAGCAGTTGTTTGAACAATACGGCTACCTGGTGTTATTGATTGGGCTTCCTCTTGATTTTATTGCTCTTCCAATTCCTCCTGGAAATAGTACCTTAACCTATACCGGGTTTCTAACCTATAAAGGAATCATCGATATGGTTCCTGCCGTTGGATCTGCTTTTATGGGGGCGGCCATGGGGCTAACCATTACCTATATCCTGGGATACAAGCTGGGGATGCCGCTTATAGAGCGCTATGGAAAATGGTTGTTTATCAAGCCGTCCCTTGTAGAGAAAACGCAGGCCTATTACAACAAGTATGGAAATAAGCTGCTCATTATTTGTTTTTTCATACCCGGGGTCAGGCAATTTATCGGGTATTTTATCGGCATGATTCGGGTTCCCTATCGAACGGTGTGGCTATATGGGTACACGGGCGTAGCCTCATGGGTGTTGGTCTTTTTCAGCATAGGCTTTATATTCGGCGAGCAGTGGCAGTACATTCTGAATGTGGTTGAGCATTATTTGAAAGTGATCTTTATCTGCCTGGGTAGTTCATTTCTCGTTCTGCTGGTGTGGAGTCGTGTTAAACGCGAGAAAGCCAAGAAGCTGCCCAAAGTGACCAGGAATGAATAGTTATAAATGAAAAGAATACTTGCCAAAGATGGCCCAGCAAACGTGGTTTTATGTATCTGTGCTGGGTTTTTATTTTTGGGACGAGCCCTTACAGAATTTATGATATATTCTAAATAAGTCAGCAGTACATACATAAGGAGTTTGAAAAATAAAGGATGTAGTAGGGGGCAGATCATGAGCAAAATCATACCATTATTCAGGGTATTCGATGAAACGAAGGCAAGGGAATTCTATATCCAATATCTTGGTTTTACCTTGGATTGGGAACATCGGTTTGATGACTCGGCACCGCTCTACATGCAAATAACAAAGGATTTGTTAACGATTCATTTGACGGAGCATTACGGAGACTGTTCCCCAGGAGCAGCCATTCGCGTGGAGATGGCAGGGATTGAAGGTTTTCACGAACAACTGTTAAGCCAGAACTATCCGTATTCCAGGCCCGGAATCGAGACTGCGCCTTGGAACAGCAAAGAACTATGTGTCGTTGATCCATTCGGCAACCGAATCACTTTCTACGAGGAGTTGGAATCCAAGTGAAGAAGCTAAACAGGATGCGATTTGAACAAGCCAGGCAATATATGCTGCACCAAGCCAGGGACCTTGAACGGGCACTATTCCGGTACGAATTCGAGGACGGGTCGTTTACGGACGTATTAACTGAGCTTGCCAGCTATCAGAACGAGGACGGTGGATTTGGTCATGGTCTTGAGCCCGATCTTCGCTGCAAGGAGTCATCTGCTCTGGCAACAACCAGAGCGCTTGAGATTCTTCGGTTAAATCCAGATCATCCAGAGCGCAGCGAACGGGTTATATCTGCGTTAAAGTATCTTGAGCACTCCTATGTGCCAGAGCGGTCAGGGTGGGACATTATTCCTAAGGAAGCCGAGCAGTCTCCGAGGGCGATCTGGTGGCAGTACGGAGCCTTCAAGGATCATTGGGGAAATCCGAATGCGGATATCACCGCCTATTTTATCGACGAGCGGGAGTTATACCCTTTAGAGTTTTTGGAATCAAGGATTGATTATGCTGTAAACTACCTGAAACAATCTAGCGATCTTCATGAAATGCATGAATTGTTTTGTTATTTGCGCTTGAACGAAAGATTGCCGAAAGAACAGGCGTCCGAGATCGAAGAAACCCTTGAGGTCTTCATGGATAATTGCATAAGCAGGGATCCTGGCAGCCGCGAGGGATACGGAGCAACGCCTCTCAGCATTATGGATTCTCCGAATTCACCTTATTTTGCTAAATACCAAGAGCTTCTGCCGCTGGAACTGGATTTGCTTATAGAGAATCAAGGGGAAGATGGTGCCTGGGAGCCCAATTGGAGCTGGTACCAGTACGAAGAGGTATGGCCGTTGGCCAAGGAGGAATGGAAGGGCGTTCTGACATGGAATGCACTTCGGACGCTGCGTAATTTTGAAAGGATTGCGGTGGAGTGACATCGGATCAGGAATACTGGACTCGTTGTAAAATGCTAATATCATTACTATAGGAATTTTACAAAAAATGATGGTCAAGGAGTGAGGGAACATGGATTTGAGATACCCGATAGGGCAATTTGAATGGGAAGGGCACTCCGCGCCAGAACAAAGGGAGCCCTGGATTCAAGAGATTAAGAGCCTGCCGGAGAAACTGAGGGCTGCAGTCCAGGGGCTAAGCCAGGAACAACTGAATGTATCTTATCGAGATGGAGGTTGGACGATTCGTCAAGTCGTTCACCATCTTGCAGATAGCCACATGAACAGCTATATTCGGTTTAAACTTGCTTTAACGGAAGACAACCCAACAATTAAGCCTTATGGCGAGCAGAAGTGGGCAGCCCTTCAAGATTCATTGATCCTGGACATTGAGGCATCGCTTGTTTTGCTTGATGGCATGCATGCCAGATGGGGTGCTTTGTTAGACATCATGGATAACGGAGACTATCTCAGAACGTTCTATCACCCAGAGAACCAGCGAAAAACAAGTCTGGAATACGCCATGGGCATGTACGCCTGGCATGGAAAGCACCATACTGCACATATCACATCTGCAAGAGAACGATTGAAATTTTAGATACAGCACAGCCTGCTCCGTCAACTGGCGGAGTTTTTTACGTGTCACCGTGTCGTGATATCTAACTTGATTGTCGCAATTTTACACTGTGAATCGGGCGGTTCGTGTGATAGATTAATGGCATGATGTCTTAATATTAGATACTGAGGTGACGAGAATGATTAGAATCGGAAAAATTAGTTATTGGCATGTGCACGCGTGGGATTATACGAAACAAGCGCAGGAGCATCCGGATGCTCAAATCGTAGCGGTATGGGATGAGAATCCAGAGCGGGGAAGAGAAGCGGCGGAGAAGCAAGGCGTACCTTTTTATGAATCCTTGGATGACATGCTGCAGAGTGACGATATCGATGCCGTGATCGTGGATGCTCCGACATCCATGCATAGAGAAGTGATGTTGAAGGCCGCGGCAGCAGGCAAACACATTTTCACGGAAAAAGTAATTGCCGCCACCCTGCAAGAGGTCAACGATATCATCAATGCCGTGAATGAGAACCAAGTCAAATTAACGGTATCGCTACCGCGACTGAATGACGGTTATACTTTGGCGATCCGTGAGGTATTGCAGCAAGAGTTGCTCGGCACCGTAACACTTGTTCGTGTACGCTTGTCCCATAATGGCGCGACTGCCGGATGGCTGCCTGAGCATTTTTACAGCCTGGAGCAGTGCCGTGGAGGCGCCTTAATCGATTTGGGATGCCATCCGATGTATTTGACACGTCTGTTCCTGGGTGAAGAAGCGGTTGATGTCAATGCGAATTTCGGATACATCACGGGTAAGGAAGTGGAAGACAACGCCGTTGCTACGCTTTCTACAGCTACGGGAGCGGTCGGTGTGGTAGAAGCCGGATTTGTTAACAGCTTCTCGCCATTTACGATTGAAATTCATGGTACGGATGGTACGATCCTGTACGGAACGCCGGATAGCAAACTTCTGATTCGTTCAACGAAAAAAGAAGAGTACAAGGATGCTTGGATTGAGCTGCCGGTACCGGCGAATCGTGCAAGTGCATTTGAACAATGGATTTCCCATATTCAAGAGGATACCATTGCAGAGGAAAATATCGCATTTGCGGTTGAACTAACCAAACTAATGGAAGCATCCAACCGTTCGGCCAAAGAGCATCGCGCCATTCGTTTGGATGAACTGCAAGCATAAGATACAGGGATGATGCATCAGGATGAATAACCATTTTCCATACGAATTGATGAAAGATCGGCAGGATGCCTTGGAGCGACTTGATCTGAGAGTCTATTGGGGGCGTTATGAGATCCGGGTTCTTCGGTTTCATCTCACCACCTTTCCGCCAGGAAAGATTGTCTCCTTCCACAAGCATGCGGAGTATGAGTTTCATTTCATACCCCGCGGCAAGGGGACCGTTATTATGGAAGAGGAGCCTTATCCGCTGCGGGAAGGCATGTTTTATTTAACGGGTCCGAATGTGCTTCATTATCAGGAGGCGGATGCAGCGGAGCCGATGGACGAATTATGTCTGCATGTGGACATTATTCCACGCGATGAGGTATCCGATCATGAGAGCCAGGCGCTGCCTGTTTCGGATCCATGGGAAATGGCGGAAGCCGATGACTGTATGGAGAAGCTGAGGGGATTACCGCTGAAGCCAACGATGGATATCCATCGTGCGATGCCTTATTTCCTTGAGGCTTATCAGGCTTCTCAGGAGAAGTATTCGGGTCTGTATACAACGATTAAGCAGTGCATTATTCAAATATTGCTGCGCGCTGTACGCGCGTATGAATCCGAGCCATCGGAAGCGGAGCTGCCTTCACGGGATATGAAGGCTTACCGTTATCAATTGGCGCTGGAGTATATTCATGCAAACTCTTCGGGAGAGGTTGTACTGGATGACGTGGCGGAGAAGCTGCATATCAGCTCGAGGCAGCTGCAGCGAATATTCAAGGAGCAAGCGGAAGGACAGTCCTTCAGCGAAATACTGGAACACGTCCGCCTTGAAGCCGTATGCAGGAAACTGATCGATACCAATTGGTCGATTGATAAAATCGCCATCCACGAAGGCTTCTCAAGCGGAAGTTATTTGCATACCGTGTTTCGAAAGAGATATGGATATACGCCATCAACATATCGAGCAATGAATGTGAAATTGTAGGGGGAGTATCAGCCATGAGCAAAACCATTCGAATTGGAATTATTGGAAGCGGCGGCATTGCGGGGGAGCATGCAAAGTATTATAAACAAATTGACGATGTGCAGATTGTTGCCGTAGCTGATATTTTACCCGGCAGAGCCGATCAATTTATTGAGCGCTGGGGACTTCAGGGGGCGATCGGATTTGATGATCACCGCAGATTGTTGGATCTCGACCTGGATGGCGTAAGCATCTGTACGCCAAACGTCGCTCATTACAGTACCACGATTGATGCGCTGTCAGCGGGCAAACACGTAATGCTCGAGAAACCGATGTCGGTCACGTTGGATGAAGCCATCGAGATGGTCCAGATCGCGAAGAAGACAGGGAATATGCTCAATGTAGGCTTCCAGCCGCGTTATGATCCGAACATGGGCATCATTAAGAATCTGATCCAAAACGGCGAGCTTGGAAAAGTCTATTATGTGGAAACCGGAGGCGGTCGCCGCCGTGGAATGCCGGGTGGCACGTTTGTCCGACAGGAGATATCAGGGGCAGGTGCCATGGCGGACATTGGCTGTTATTCCTTGGATATGGCCCTGAACGCACTTGGATATCCCAAACCGTTGACGGTATCCGCGTATACATCGAATTATTTTGGCACGAATCCCAAATATCACTCCGAATCCGGAGCGTTTAACGTCGAGGATTTCGGCGTAGCGATGATACGATTCGAAGGAGACCTTGTGCTTAACTTTAAAACTTCGTGGGCTATGCATATGGATACCTTGGGGGCGACCATGTTCCTTGGAACGGATGCGGGCATGAAGATTACACCGGCAGGTTCAGGTCCTTGGAGCGGTGTGTGGGATGGGAAGGTAGGATCGATCTCCTTGTTCCATGATATTCAAGGTCATCATACCGAAAGCGCAATACCGCTGGTCCACCATGAGCTTAACGTATTTGAGGAGAAAATCAAGGATTTCGTAAGCGCTGTGCGCGAAGGCAAGCCGGCACCGATCCCGGGTGAGCAGGTGCTTCGGAATCAAGCGATTCTGGACGGCATCTTGCGGTCTTCCCAAAGCAAAAAAGAGGTTGAGATTCATATTCCGGACTTGGATTGATGGTAAGAGAGCCGCGCGTGCAGCGCGGCTTTTTTTGTGCTTGTTTATACTTGTGAGGTGATATTTTTAACATATAAAAGCTTCCATTTTTTAGATGGATATGATAGTATAAATGCGAACAATTGTTCCTCGAAAGAGTTGGATTGGACCCAGACATAATATCCGGAATGAAGGATGGTGCAGACCTGATGACTGATCGATATGCTGAAATCGATGAGGTAATCGCGTATATTCACAATAATATTTATGAGCCTCTTCCGTTATCGACACTGGCGGATTACATAGGATACAGCCCATATCATTTTTCGCGTATATTTAAGGATCGAATCGGACTGCCTCCATTATATTACGTGTCCTCACTTCGTTTGGAGAAGGCGAAGGACTTGCTATTACATACACATCTGAGTATCCGGGATGTCGCCATGGAGATCGGTCAGCAGAGTCTGGGTACATTTACGACACGCTTTACGGAAAGAGTAGGAGTAACCCCTTCCCAGTTTCGAAACTCGAGGGAAGAGGCGGACGAGCATCTGTTATCCCTGCAGAAACTGAACAGCTGGCGTGACTCCATACCGGTTGTGAATCCCAATCTGACAGTTGAGGGCACGGTAGAGGCAACGGCTCCATTTCAGGGTGTCATCTTGATCGGGCTGTTCGCCAAGCCGATTCCCGAAGGTTTACCGTTATACGGAACTTTGCTATCCTCCGTCGGCTCGTTTCGGTTCGGCGACGTCAGACCCGGAACGTATTATCTGATGGCTACTTCGGTCCCATGGGGCATGAAGGCGGTTGATTTCTTGCTTCCTAAGTCTACCACGCTGCGTACCCGTTCGAAGGAACCCATTTTCGTTACCCCAAATTCTAAGACCCCGCATCTTCATGTAACTCTGCATGTTCCCCGGCTGGATGATCCGCCGATTCTGATTTCTTTGCCATTATTAATGAATCACTTTCTCAAAAGGGTTGCTCCCATGCTGCGTTGAGCCCTGGAGAGGATCGGTTCGTATGTTGATACACTTTTGGCATTGAAGGCTACCGCACACCATGGCAGCTCTTCATTACATTTCGTTGACATTTGGGTTCTGATTCCTGATACTTAAATGAGGGCGAATGACATAGGCAGTATTGTTATTTGTAAGTAAGAACGAGAGATTTGAGGTGTCACCTGTGATTGTTGTAAGCTCGTGTTTAGCCGGTTTGCAGGTTCGTTATAACGCTACGGACAGTTTGGATGCGAACATTCAGCAACTGGTCAAATCGAAGAAAGCTGTGACCGTATGTCCCGAACTTCTTGGCGGATTCTCAACTCCACGGGAGCCTGCGGAGATCGTCGGAGGAAACGGTGATGACGTACTGGCAGGGAATGCTAGAGTGGTTGAATTGTCCGGGAAAGACGTGACCGAGATGTATATAAATGGTGCCTACCAAGCGCTTCGAGTGGCGCAAGAGCTCGGAGCATTGCTGATTGTCCTGAAAGAGAGCAGTCCTTCCTGCGGCAGTGCCATGATTTATAATGGAGAATTTGCCAATGAGAAGATAGCCGGTTATGGCGTAACTACGGCTCTGCTGCGCAGGGAAGGTTATAAGGTTATTTCAGAGCACGACCTTAGCGTATATGCAGCACAGCCGGAATACGCCTCTCTTTTTATTGGGAGATAAATCAAACGTCTTCGTTTATATATTTTCGTCCTGCTCTATAATTATGATAGAATTATCATATCGACTGCTTACATGTTGTGATTCTTTATATTGGAGGGAATTATGGAACTCATAAATCAAACCGAAGTACAACAAATGATTGATAAATTGAAGGACCAGGATTTATATATTCACCTTGAGATGACAACAGGCGCTTATGCTGCCCATTATGACAGCACGAAGCACCCCGCGGCTAACTTTATTACGAATGCAACCATTCGTTACAGCCACGGTTCTATATCCGGCAATGGACCCTATCGGGTTGGATTGAAAATGAGTCAAGGCTGGGTATATACGGAAGGACTCACCCATTTCGAACAGAGTGATACCGATCGGCTGATCATGGCAGGTCATGACAGTCAGGGCAAACTGGTTGTCGCTTTGCAGCTGAGCCGGGAGCCTTTTTAATAGAGAGAGGAGACGAGGATTGATGGAGCAAAACATACTGGTCATATTGCCGCACCCGGATGATGAAGCATTTGGTTTATCCGGAACGTTGGCTAAATATATTATGGAAGGCGCTCATGTGACCTATGCTTGCCTAACGCTTGGGGAGATGGGCCGCAATATGGGCATTCCCCCGTTTGCAAACCGTATCACGCTTCCAACCATTCGCAAAGCAGAGCTGGAGGAATCCTGCAAAGCGATAGGCATACAGGATTTGAGATTGCTTGGTTTCCATGATAAAACGATTGAATTCGAGGATCAAAATAAGCTGGATAGCGCGATTGCTTCCCTGCTTCAGGAGATAAAGCCATCGCTGGTGTTCACGTTCTACCCTGGATATAGCGTTCACCCTGACCATGACGCAACGGGAGCGGCTGTAATCCGCACGATTCAGCGTATGCCTGCCGGGGATCGACCAGTCGTTCAATGTCTGGCATTCTCCAACAATTGTGAGCAAGAATTGGGTAAACCGGATGTTTATCAAGATGTATCCATGTTTATGGTACAGAAGCTGAACTCCATTCAAGCCCATCGCTCTCAATTCCAAGCAGCGGAGCTGCTGGGCAAGAAACAGATGAAGGCCAAGGAAGTGGAGCAGCGCTTCGGAACGGAACGTTTCTGGACCTATACATTTGAATAAATCCCCAACATGGGATGGATCCATAAAAAGAGCCGCAGATGCTAATTCTGCGGCTCTTTTTTGCATGGTTTGGTCTTAATGCATTGCGGAGAGAATGAATCGGCATGCCGCCTACTTAGAACAAATCCGATGGATATCAAAACGGTATTAATCGATTAAGTCTTGCACGATGAAAGATGCAGCGATTCCGGCCCGGCCGAGATTTATGTGCTGACTAATTAGGGGCTGCTAATGGATAAGGGGTAAAGCGTTCCTTTCATGCAGAAAGAGGTTTTGCCCGTCTCCTCTGATACAACGAGTACCAAGGCATCGCTGATTTCAGACAGGCCAATGGCTGCACGGTGACGGGTTCCGAGCTTACGGTCACCATAGGTTTTGGCTGTTAAAGGCAACACGTTCGCGGCGGAAATAATCATCTCTTTACGTACGAGCACAGCCCCATCGTGCAGCGGGCTGCCGGGAACAAATATGGATTCAAGCAAGGGACTTGTGATTTCTGCAGACAAGGGAATCCCTGGCGTCATTAACGAATCCAGGCCATCTTCCCGTTGAATCACAATGAGTGCACCCCGTTTTTTTTGACTGAGATGATATATGGATTTCGCGATTTCTTGGTATTTGCTTGTGAAGGGGAAGAGAAAACAATTGAGATAATACGTTGATGAAATCGATTCAGCTTCTAAAAATTTAGTTCTGACAAGGTCTAACTCACCCAGCAGACATGAACTATCCTGGTCCAAATTGACGATGATGTGCTGTAATTGTCTCGTGATATCTGAGAGCTGCTCCTTCAATTTGTTTTTCAGCGGCGTAAAATTGCAATCTTGATTTTGCATCCGATATCTTCCTCCTTATCATTGGTATCATTACCATTCGGGGATATCGATATTCTATAAAGCAGGTGGAGTTTCACATATAGTTAAACTCGGAAAATCCGATTTATTAGTAAAACTGATAAATGCTATAAGAACATTGTAATTGACCGGTCCAGGTAAGCTGTGATAGGTTCAAAGGAGAAATAAAATTAATTGTATCGTAATAGTAGGAATTAATAATGTGCGCTTTTGAGAGGTGGATATTGTTGGAACTTCAAGTAATGAACAGTCCTTTTAATCAGGAACAGGTGGAACTGTTGAACCGCCTACTGCCCACACTGACAGAATCCCAGCGGACCTGGCTCAGCGGATTTATCGCTGCATTACAGGGAACGGCTGCCGCAGCAGCAGTTGCGGCAGCACCACAAGCGAACACGTTAGCCGCTGTATCGGCGCCGGTGGCAACAGCTGCTAAAGAAGTCACCGTCCTATACGGATCACAGACAGGCAATGGTCATGGATTATCGAAAAAGTTATCGAAGAAGCTGGAAGAGGTTGGTCTTCAGGTCACGATGTCTTCAATGAGCGATTTTAAACCGAATAATCTGAAGAAGTTACAGAATCTCCTGATTATCGTCAGTACGCATGGAGAGGGTGAACCGCCGGATAATGCAATCCCATTCTATGAATTTCTGCATAGCAAGCGGGCACCTCAGGTTGACCATCTTCAATATTCCGTACTGGCGCTGGGGGATACCTCGTATGAATTTTTCTGCCAAACGGGTAAAGATTTCGACAAGCGGCTCGAGGAATTGGGCGGTAAGCGGCTGACGCCAAGAGTAGATTGCGATGTGGACTTTGATGAGTCGGCTGCAGAATGGATGAATCAGGTTCTTCTATCGTTGAACGAGGCTGGAGCGGGATCATCCGTTGTTGAAAATGGGAGTGCGGTAGCCCTGAGCGATAGTACGGAATCGGAATTTTCGAGAAGCCATCCATTTCAAGCGGAAATCCTCGAAAATTTGAATTTGAACGGTAGAGGATCTGACCGTGAAACTCGTCATATCGAAATTTCTCTTGAAGGTTCGAATTTGCAGTATGAGCCGGGTGACAGCTTAGGAATCTATCCGGAAAATCACCCGCAGCTGGTGGATGATCTCATCGCTGCTATGGGATGGAATGCTGATGAAGTGGTTGTCATTAATAAGCATGGTGAAGCGCGAGCACTTCGAGATGCCTTGCTCCGTCACTATGAAATTACGGTTCTCACGAAACCTCTGATCGAGCAAGTGGTTAAGATTTCAGGGAATGAAGGACTACAATCATTGCTGAAGCCAGGTCATGAGCAGGAATTGCGCACCTATATTGAGGAACGGGATTTACTCGATCTGGTACAGGATTATGGTCTGCAGCAAGTGTCGGCAAGCGATTTTGTATCCATACTACGCAAGATTCCGGCCCGCCTTTACTCTATCGCAAGCAGCTCCAAAGCGTTTCCCGATGAAGTTCATGTTACCGTTCGAACGGTCCGTTATGAAGCACATGGCCGCCATCGCTACGGCGTATGTTCCGTACAATTGGCAGAGCGTCTGGAAGCTGGCGATTCGCTGCCGGTATACATTCAGCATAACCCGAACTTTAAGCTGCCTGAGAATCCGGACACTCCGATCATTATGATCGGACCTGGTACAGGCGTGGCACCTTTCAGAGCCTTTCTGGGGGAACGGGAAGAGACGGGGGCAGAAGGGAAATCATGGTTGTTCTACGGAGATCAGCATTTCTCAACGGACTTCCTCTATCAGATTGAATGGCAGCGTTGGTTGAAGGATGGAGTACTGACGCGTATGGATGTTGCTTTCTCTCGGGATACGGACCAAAAAGTGTACGTACAGCACCGCATGCTGGAGAAGAGCAAGGAGCTATATCAGTGGCTCCAAGAAGGAGCCTGCGTCTATGTCTGCGGCGATGAGAAGAAGATGGCTCATGACGTGCATTCCGCACTCGGGTCCATTCTCGAACAAGAAGGCGGCATGAGTCCGGAAGAAGCTGCGGAATATCTGACGCTCATGCAGCAACTGAAACGTTATCAGCGGGATGTGTATTGAGATCATCCCCGTGGTTTTCGAGAGGAGAAAAAGGAACATGTCTGATAATAATTTAGTATCACCCCATAGTGCGCCGCATAGTGATGTTGAGGACATCAAGCGTCGAAGCAACTATCTGCGTGGCAGTCTTGTAGAGACATTAGAGGATCGCATTACGGCATCGATTCCCGAAGACGATAACCGGCTGATGAAATTTCACGGCAGTTATATGCAGGATGACCGGGATTTGCGTAACGAACGACACAAGCAAAAGCTTGAGCCTGCTTACCAGTTCATGTTGCGTGTTCGTGCCGCTGGCGGTGTCGTAACTCCGGAGCAATGGCTGATGATGGACCGTGTAGCCCAAAAGTATGCCAACGGAACGATTCGCTTGACCACACGCCAATCTTTTCAGCTTCATGGCGTACTGAAGTGGAATATGAAGAACACCATTCAAGAAGTGAATGAAGCCATGCTTAGTACATTGGCTGCTTGCGGTGACGTCAACCGTAACGTGATGTGCAATCCGAACCCTTATCAATCCGAAATTCATTCGGAGGTATACGAATGGGCACGTATGCTTAGCAGTCATCTCGATCCGCGCTCGCGTGCGTATCATGAGATTTGGCTGGACGGCGAGAAGATTGTAGACAGCCTCCAGGAGGAGCAGGAGCCGATTTATGGCCCGGTGTATCTGCCGCGGAAATTCAAGATCGGGATGGCTGTGCCGCCTTCCAATGATGTTGATGTGTATTCCCAAGATCTTGGCCTCATTGCAATCATTGAGGAAGGACAATTGAAAGGCTTTAACGTTTCGGTAGGCGGTGGCATGGGGATGACACACGGTGATCCGTTAACCTATCCTCAAGTGGCAAAAGTCATTGGTTTCTGCAAACCCGAGCAGATCGTTGACTTGGCCGAGAAGACGGTGATGATCCAACGTGATTACGGAGACCGTGCGGTGCGCAAGCATGCTCGTTTCAAATATACGATTGATGATCGCGGAATCGATTGGTTTGTCAACGAGCTCACCAGCCGTCTGGGTTGGAAGCTGGAGGAGGCAAAACCGTTTCATTTTGATCATAATGGTGATCGCTACGGCTGGGTTAAAGGCAGCAATGGCAAATGGCATTTTACATTGTTCATCCAGAACGGACGTGTGAAAGACGAAGCCGATTACCTGCTGATGACAGGCCTGCGTGAAATCGCTCAAATCCATAATGGAGATTTTCGTCTGACGGCCAATCAGAATCTGATCGTTGCCAATATCAGCAGCCACAAGAAGAAAAAGATTGAAGAACTCATCAAGCGTTACGGACTTACGGACGGTCATTATTATTCTGCCCTGAGACGAAATTCTATGGCATGTGTTGCCCTACCGACATGTGGATTGGCGATGGCTGAATCCGAGCGATATTTGCCGACGTTATTGGATAAAATCGATGTCATTCTGGAAGAGAACGGACTTCGCGAAGAGGATATCGTCATTCGAATGACCGGGTGCCCGAATGGATGTGCCAGACCGATGCTGGCCGAAATCGCATTTATCGGAAAGGCGCCTGGAAAATATAACATGTACCTGGGTGGAGGTTTCTCCGGACACCGACTGAACAAGCTTTATAAGGAAAACATCGGTGAGGCCGAAATTTTGGGTTCCCTTCGTCCCATCATGAAGCAATTTGCACAAGAACGCGAGCAAGGCGAGCATTTCGGTGACTTTGTTATTCGTGCCGGTTACGTGAAGGAAGTATTAGACGGGCAACAATTTCATGCATAATGATACTCAGTTATAAACAAACCGGAGTTCTTCTTGAGGAGAGCTTCGGTTTGTTTTGTTTATTGCACATGGGATTGAGATAAATTAAAACCGTTTTGGGAGTTCGTCCGTCTTAACCCATAGAGCATCATATAGAGAGAGAAGGAGAGGAGATCATGATGGGCTCCCAAGCAGAGATGAAAAAGGTGGTACTGACAACAACGGAAGAAGAAACCGATTTTTACCAGGCTATTATGGAACACAAGGACACACTGATCCATATTGCTTACAGTTATTTGCGCAACCGATATGATGCCCTGGAAGCGGTGCAGGAGATGACGTGTAGAGCATGGGTCAAGCGTTCAACGTTAAAAGAAGGGAGAGCATTCAAAGCCTGGATCATCCGCATCTTGATCTATGTTTGTATTGACGAACAGAGACGTCGCAAGCGAGCTGTCCCAGTGACTGATCATGAGCTGGAAAAAGCGATTGTCGAACCAGCTTTTGGCGGGTTCAATCATAACAGGCTTGCTATGTGGCCCGTTCTGAAAAAGGTGAAGCCCAAGTACCGACATGTGCTGATATTGAAATATTACAATGACATGACGCTGAAGGAGATAGCTGCGATCCTCGGCAAGCCGGAGGGTACAGTGAAGACATGGCAGTACAAGGGGCTGGAGCATTTACGAAAATTAATGAATAATCGGGGGGAATGGCAGGATGACTAGTCCTGAAGAACAAGCAATGCTTGCCGATGCGGAACAGATCCGTCAGGAACAACGGCAGCAGCTTCATGCTATCGATGCTACATACGCTATTCAGCGCGGGTTGGCGATGGGACGGACGCGCGGGAAATCTCGAAATCATTCTTTGAAAGTGGCTGCTATCACACTCATCACTATAATGGCTGCCGGTTTGTGGCTGCTCAGTCCGTTCAAGGACACCGTTGCTCCACAGGCAGCCAAGGAGCAGACGTTGGATTGGGGAGCACTGAGCAAGTTTAAGGCAATGGACTATGATATCGATCAAAGTACATTGGAGTCGGCGATAAGAAACCATTATATTCAGATGATCAATAAGTCGGCGAAGTCGGGACCTTACCAGATTAACATTAACGCTGTTACAGCGGACGAGAACAAATTAATATTGTTATATACAGCCAAGACAGATTCCAGCCAGGAGATCTATAATGTGAACAGCGTTAGAATAAAAGATGCGCAAACAGGCCGTTCTCTAGGGTCTACCTCAACAATGGGAGGCGGGGAAAGTCAAAGTTGGCATGGACGTGGAACATTAGAGTTGGATCGCAGCCAACCTTTCCCTAGCAGCATTGAAGTGGATTTTCAAATTGCATCCGTAGATCGTGGCAAACTATCTGATCCCAAGACAGGAACGGTCAAGTCAGAGATGAAGTACTCCAAGAGAATGAAAATTAAGTTTAACTTGGATCCGAAATTTGCTTCAATCAAAACGGAGACGTATAACCCAAATCAAACTTTCATGCTTGGCGATCATCAGATTGTGTTATCTGAGGTTGAGATTTCTCCGCTCATGACACAAGTAAGATTCGCTTACGATCCTGGGAAAAAAATTGATTTTCAAACCAAGCTTTCGATAAGCGACATGTTACAACCATCTGAAATTGTATCGAAGACGGAAGATGGGCGAAGTTTTAAATTGTCCAGCTTGTCGGGACACGGAACGGAGGATGGGTCTCAGTATACGTTCAGCAGCAATATGCTGGATGATCCAGAGTCTATGGTACTGAAGTTGTATCCTAAATCCCGTTCATCGTATGCATCTGAACAAGAAGTAGAAAAGCATATGCTGGAGTTCAAAATAAAATAAGAGAATAAGAGCCGCCTCTTGAAATGTGTGAGGCGGCTCTTATTGTTGTTCATTGCTCCAATACGCCGGCTGTGCTCGTTTTCTTTTTAAACAATGGGATCAGCAGCGCCGAACCTGTCAGGAACAAGAGTGCGCTGACCGCATAAACAGCGAACAGGGACAGTTGGTCTTTGAGCAATCCCCCCAGCGACATACCCAGCACCATCATTCCCATAAAGATCGGGGTCAGGGTCCCGCCAACCCGACCAATGTATGGCCCATCCGTATTGTTTAGGATCAAAGTGTTGATTCCAATGTGGATGGAGGGATAAAAGAATCCGTTAAGCACAAGAAGCAGCAGCGTAAATATTATGCTGGTTGACCAGCCGATACCGAGGTTCCCGACAGCGCTAACGGTCAGACCGAGCGCTAGTAAGGCTTGAGGGGTTATTTTCTTGGCAAATGCCATGACGAAGCCTCCTCCGACGAGCATCGCCGCCCCATTGACCGTTAACAGCCATTGCAAGAATGACTTATCCTGACCGAGATTCTCAATCGTCACAAATATCGCGAGCGGCTGAATTAGTCCGGCTGCCAAGCCAGCCACGGCAAAGGTCACGCCCAGTGTTCGGAGCGTTTGATTATTCCATACATAACGAAGTCCTTCAATAAGCTCTTGTTTCAGGTTCTGCTGCTTGGATTGTGTCTCTTCCTGCAAATCACGAGGCAGCAAAGTCAGAATCAATCCAGAACCCAGGAATAACGCGCCTGTTGCGATCAGCGATATTTCAATGCCGAATCTTTGATATATAAATGCACCTGCGATCGGGCCGATGACCATAAAGAAGGCAACCATGGATTGAAACATGGCCATCACGGATTGCAGCTGTTCAGCGGGTACATGCTGTTTGAACAGCTTCATCGCTGAGGGCTGAGAGAATTGTGACAAGGCGGCTGAGAAGAACGTGAGTACCAGCAACGCCTGCCACGACCCGTTATGAACGGCAATCAGCACGAGAAATACCGATACCGCAGACAATGCATCAGAACTGACCATAGTACGCTTGGGTCGCCAGCGGTCCGCGAAAGTACCGCCGATGAAGGCAAACAAGAAAATGGGCGCAAATTCAGCTACGGATATGAGGGATACATACACAGGGTTATTGCCTGTCAAGTCGGTAACGTATAGCAGAATGGCAAAGTTACGAACCCAAATGCCAAGATTCAAGAGAATGCGTGACAAGACAATCGTTCGAACATAGGGATTGTTAAGCAAAATGAAGGTGTCTCCTTTCGGGATCTGTACTTAACAGATCGGATATCGTAAAAAACAAGCGAATGCGCATTTCGTCGTTTAATACATAGACATAATATTATTTTGTCTATAAATAATCAACTGTTTTTTTTATTTCATCTACTTTTTTTGTAAAAAAAGCGCTTCCCGCATTTGTACATGAGCAGGAAGTGCCTTTGAGACATTCGAAGAGGGCAAAACCAAGACCAGCACGAACAAGACTTGCAATGGCCGGAGGTTCGTCAACCCGGCATACATATCTCGGGGCAATTCCAGCCTCCTTCAAGAATTTCTCGTTCATTTGTTGGAATATAAAATCTTCCTTAAAGTCAATAAAAGTTTTATCCTTCAATTCATCCAAGTTAATTGGTGTATGGTCAGCGAGGCTGTGCCCTTGGGGCATGGCATGGGAAAGATAATCTTACTCGTCGGCGATCATCACGGATTGATGATTACTGGGATGTGTCTATTTTCCGGATATACGCTCTTAACCTTGTTCAAGGGACTTAATAGAGATATAATGGACAAGGGTATTTATTGAATACCGGCTACAGATTCAATGATGAAAGAGAGCGGAAATGTATGGGCCGTAAATGGAATAATATTAAGGAAAAGAAAGCATCCAAGGATGCTAATACAAGTCGCGTATACGCGAAATTCGGTGTAGAAATCTATGTTGCTGCCAAAAAAGGCGAGCCGGATCCCGAGTCCAACCGTGCGCTGAAGGTTGTTCTTGAGCGTGCCAAAACATACAATGTGCCGAAAGCCATTATTGACCGTGCCTTGGATAAAGCCAAAGGCAGCGGGGATGAGAATTATGAAGAGCTGCGCTATGAAGGTTTTGGTCCGAATGGTTCGATGATCATTGTTGACGCTTTAACCAACAACGTCAATCGTACGGCGCCTGCTGTACGTTCTGCCTTTAATAAGAACGGCGGCAATATGGGCGTCAGCGGTTCAGTATCTTATATGTTTGATCCAACCGCAGTAATCGGCGTTGAAGGTAAGTCGGCTGAGGAAGTTATGGACCTGCTGCTCGAGGCCGATCTGGATGTCCGTGACATCCTGGAAGAGGAAGAAGCGGTGATCGTCTATGCTGAACCCGACCAGTTCCATGCGGTTCAGGAAGCATTCAAAGCCGCTGGAATTACGGAGTTTACCGTTGCCGAGCTTACCATGCTGGCTCAAAATTTTGTCACCTTACCGGAAGAAGGACAGGTACAGTTCGAGAAGCTGATCGACGCATTGGAAGACCTCGAGGATGTTCAGCAGGTATATCACAACGTAGAATTTGAGGAATAGGATACAAGAACCCTATAAATTCAGTGTTTAGAAGCTCTTACTGCTGATTCAAACTTGGGGAGATATCCGAGTTTCACCGTTTTTCTCAATCAGCGATGGTATACATTTTGTTGATTGATGCAATTTATGATGATGTACGTCTTTCCAGAAGTGCTCGCTATTTTAACTCACTTTTTGTATGAAATAACTATACAAGGAGTGAGTTTTTTATGTTATTAGAGGATGTTTACAAAGAGTTTCTTTTTGATTTGGAGATCAAGAATTATAGTATCCGAACTATAAAAGGATACAGAAATAATAACAGAGCCTTCTTAAATTTTTTAATTAATGAATTTGAAGTGACTGAAGTGGAAGAAGTTAATACTTCCCATATCAAAGCCTATCTTAGGAACTTAAAAGACAAAGGTTTATCTGAAACCTACATCAATGGAATACAAAAAAACATTCGTTCGTTTTTCCGTTTCAATGTTGAAGAAGGATATATTGCTGAAAAAAGAAATCCTGTTCTTAGTTTAAAGTGGATGAAGGAACCAAAGGTTCTGATTCAGACTTTCAATGATGATGAAGTGAAGAGGATGCTTAACGTTTTTAAAGGGGATTGCTATTTAAGTTTACGTAATAAGCTAATTCTAATGTTCTTTGTGGACTTAGGAATCAGAAATTTGGAATTATGTACTCTTAGTTCTCTTGATGTAAGAGATAGTGTTATAAAGATACATGGAAAAGGGAATAAGGAGAGGCATTTATACATTTCACCTCTTTTGAAAAAGTACATTATCAAATACGAGAGAGTAAAAGAGGCATATTTTAAAGATAAAATTATGACTGATTCAAGTTTTTTCTTATCTCAAAATGGTAAAACTCTTACAGTTGTTGCAATTGAGGTAATAGTCAAAAAAGCTGGAGCGGAGGCTAAGGTTCGAAAACATATTCGTTGCAGTCCCCATACACTTAGACATTACTATGCTCAAAAACAATTAAGATTAGGATTGGATGTTTACAGTCTTAGTAGATTATTAGGACATGAGTCGACTGTTATCACTAATCGTTATCTACAGTCAATTCAAGATGAGCAGATACTAGAATTAGCTAAAACGACTAGTCCTTTGATGAATTTGTAGTAATCAACTCACACCAAATGCGATTAAGTACATTTTCAAACGACTACAAAAAGTGATGGCATTTAAAGATGTAAGATTGTCAGCTCATACATTCAGACATACAATGGCTCATCGAATGAAAATGAACGGTGCAGATGTGTTTGCCTTCAAAAAATGTTACCGCACTCTGACTTGGATTATGAGTAAGAAATACTTGGCTTTTTGGTGAACTGCCTTGCCTTGAAGGAGAGAAATAATAAGTTTAACCCTTTAAATCATTTGGATATATAAGCTTTTAATACGCTGATAGGCTTAAATGTTGATTTGGATTAACAAAAAAGGTAGGCTGGCTCGTAACTATCTTAGGAGAGTGGGGGTTTGAGGGAGAGAATATTAAAACAGCGCATTAGCGCCTCATATTGACGGTTGAATAGTCCTCTAAATGCTTTGAAAATCAAGCAAAATGTAACGGAGGAAGAAAATGACAAAATTCCTCAATCTTAACTGGACGATGTACCACTCAAAGGTTGTTGAAAGCCGCTAGAAGGCATTGTAAGCTTGTTATGGAAAACTCCAAACGAAAAATATGCCAACTCGCCGCGAAACCATACGGAAAAAAATAACGCGGTTGAGTGTGGAACGGAATGCCTTGCTTAACATAACATCAGGGCAAAACAGAAGCATTTTAAAAACCATCAGAAACCTTACTCGCCTTCGGTAAGGTTTCTTTTATCTATGACTTACTCCGTGCTTCCAGAGAAGTTATACTCTCGCAGGGAGTCTCAGACAGCAAATTGTTGGTTATGGATAGAGTGTGTGCTACATCCAATGCTGAAACGGGTGAAGAGACAGAGCGGTTTAATCTTGCAAAACATCACCCAAGTTTCGATCTTCATCTACAATGCGCTTCTTCAAATACTCTTCTTTCGTACCATTGCAAATCCCCAAATCAAGCTCAAATAAAACAGAACATCAGTAATAGCATTAAACTGTTCGTCTGTCAGAGTATTCTCCTTGGTTTGATACCAATTAAAGTAGCGTGACTAAACAAAAATCTCCGGTATGAATACTCCCGCTTCGCTTTTTACAACTCCTAATTCAGCAAGTGTTTTGTCTGAGATCATTATTTCTCCTCCACAGTCTTTTCAATTTGAATAACAGTGAAGAGTTCATCCATTGTAATACTTAGATAGCCACAGACATTAGCTAATAAGGTCGCAGGAAATCGTGCATCCTCGATTTTTCCATCAACCATTTTGTAAATAGTTCCTATGCGCTCCCCTGTGTCTTTGGAGAGTCTATATGCAGTAACATTCTTCTCTTCGAGAATCGTTTTCAAATTACAAATTAAGGTGTAATTATTATCCACAGTTATTCCTCCCAAGTGTATTTCAAATCAACTATTGACATTAAACGTCTATAGTTTTATAGTGGGTATATAGATTATAGTCGTTTAACGACTATAAACATAAAACGATTATATCATCATGTTAAAGGATTGTATATACATATCCTTACTTTCCTATTGTCAAAAACCAATATTAGGAGGAAAAAATGGTCGGAATCGAAGTTGATACAATAAGAGGAATGTTATTAGAATTAGGATTTAAGGGTAGAATGTTGCACGATCTACGTGACATTATAGTAGATGAAGAAACATTGTACACATTCTATAACTTCATTATAAAAAACGAAGAGGAAGAGGGGAGAATAACCAGTCTGCTGCTTGTATACAAATTTAAGAAGCTCATGCAGGATAAGCAGTCATTTGCTGATTACCATGAATTTATTGAAGCTTACAACTCAATACATGAAGTATTTGAGAAAAAGAAAGTACTCGAACGATTGTTTTGTTCGGAATCAAATGATCTTATGAAATTAATACCTTGGCTTAATGCTGATATGATTTCACATAGAAAGCTGTATCAATTGGCTGTTGAGTATCGAAGCAAATACTCGGTTCGAGAGTCACTTTTTCTCATTGAAACTTTACACATGTAAGTGTAGACTCACCCATTTGGGGTGTTGTAAATGGGTGAGCTATTCATTCAAATTATCAAAAGTGCTTAAAACATCCTTGGCAAGCCTAAGAATCATTTGTACCTCAGCAGTCTGCCTTCCAGCTAATAATGAGTTAAGTGCTCCGATTAAAAGCCTTTTATCAGCCCGTTCTTCAATATCTTCTATTCCTTCAATTCGAAAAACCTCAATTGGACTTACATCTAAAGCGATAATCACTTTTTCCAGTGTTTCCATCGAGATGTTTCGTTCGCCGCGCTCAATATCTGAAATATATGTAACATGAATTCCACTTGTTTCCGATAAAGATTCTTGAGTGTAGCCTTTCTCTTTGCGTAACGTCCTGAGACGCTCACCAACGAGTTTTAAAAAATCAGAAGACATTCTTATCACTTCCCTTCCATACAAGCGTATGGAAGGAGTGTAGATTTTCACATAACCTTATATCAGAAGTTTAATTGAATTAATCGTATATATACGATACTATAATTTGGTATAGGACTTTACCACTAAGGAGGGCATACATGTGAGAATAAAGAACTACATGCTCGGCTTTACTTGTATTTGTTTGGTTCTATTGGGAACAGCATGTGAGTCAGAGAGCGATAAACGAAAGGCGAGAATTAAGCAGCTTGATAAGGAGATTAACCAACTAAAGAAAGAAACCGATTTAATGAATGATTATCTCGATGCTTGCGAAAAGGTAAGCAAGTGTTAAGGCATACTATAGATTTGGGGGTAATAAAATGTATCTTGGTTTTGGCGGCATATTAGCAGTCTTTGCTTTTATCATGTTCACCATAGTGCTTGGTGGTGGCGGTGACTCTCCAATTGTAGCGTGGATTCTGTTTTTTGGATTTGGAATTGGTTCGTGGTATTGCTATAAGAAGCATAAAGAACTTGAAGAAGAGAAAATGGCACAGAAGCGACAAGAAACGGATGACAGGCTAAAGCGTATCTCCAATCACAAATCGTCACAAAGATATACCTCAGCAAATGGAGATGTTACATTATCAATCGACGAGACGAATAAACAAATTTCATTCGTTTCCCTTAATTCATACAAAGATAAAGTATATAGTTATCATGACATTTTAAAGTCAGAGATTCTGACTGATGGTATTAGTGTTACGTCAACAAACAGGGGAAGTCAATTGGGCGGTGCTTTATTGGGTGGTTTACTTGCTGGCGGTGTTGGGGCATTGATTGGAGGACTTTCTGGCTCGACGACAAGTCAAGAAAAAGTGAAAAAGGTTGAATTGAACGTAATTGTTAATGATTCTGTAAATCCGATACATAAGATTGCATTTTTAGATTCGGAATTATCCGCATATGCAAAGGACAGTCAGGAATATAAAGATGGCTATAATACAGCATATCATTGCCATCAGTTAATCGGTGTTCTTATTAGACAAGCCGACGAGGAAGACAAGCAAAAAGAGACTTCAACGAGGAGCAATAATTCACAAGGTAACTTGTCAGTCGCTGATGAACTTAGAAAACTTGTCCGGCTAAAGGACGAGGGAATAATTAGCGGCGATGAATTTGAAGCACAGAAGAAAAAGTTGATAGGTTAATGTGAAAAATCCCAACCAGATTTGTTGGTTGGGATTGAAGCGGTATTAACTCAAAATACAGACCGATTTTTTGCATAAGGATGCTGCTCTCTTTCTGATAGGGCGATTTGTTGCTCTACACGATTGTCATCTAGATACTTGAAAATCCATCCACATACATGTGCGAGTCGGCCATTAAGTACGTCATAAATTTTGTTCATGCTCACGAACAGAGTCCTTGATGTTTCTGATTGTGATGCAAATTCGCACTGCTCTCCTGTGTCCAAATGAGTAGCGGCTATTGGTTTGCTGTTCTTCTTGATTAACCCATGTGCAATTGCGTGAGCAATATTTTCTCTAGGTGTCATCCAATTAAGATTTTTCAATCTATTGTCCAACTTATTTCCATTTTCATGGTTGACTTGCTCTTTGTTCTCTGGATTAGGGATGAATGCAATTGCTACTAACCTATGAATAGTTATCCTCTTTTTCTGACCTTTCTTAGACAGAGTGACCCTTTGGTAACTATCTCTTTGAATTTGTGGTTTTAGAATCTTCTCTTTGCTTGTATCACTACTGCTAAGACGCTTGACTCGTCCAAGATTTGATACCTCATATAACCCCTCATAGCCTACTACCGGCAGCCATTCTTCACCTTGTAAATCTTCCATTTGATTCAGTTTGTTGATTGTCATGATAACCATCTCCTGCTTGCCGAATTGAGGAGAGAACGACAAATAACCCTTGCCATTATGGGCAAAGGGTTATTTGTAATCACTCTTTGAAAAGGGGTATGCACCTCTTTTCTTTCTCACTTCTAAAAGAGTCGAAAACATCATGTGTTCAGTTGATTTGGCGAATATGATTTTTTATGAGGTGCGTGTGTTTTTAACTTGGTTTTGTATAGCTATAATTAGGAAGATAAATTGTTTGCTGTTATATCAAAGTGAGATTAAATGACTTGCTCTCAGCAAGTGACTAATTACATTTTACGATACGAAGAGGTATCAGCGAATACGTAAGTCATGTGTGATATTTAAAAGCTTTTCAAACAGTTTAAGACATTTTAAAAGAAATGTACGGGGCAGGGCAGTCTTATTTCGCACTTCACTCTTTGTCCGAGTTATCGGAAGCCATACAAGAGAGGACACATCACTTTTCCCATAACTACAATTATGTGAAAAGACTTGACAAAGGGGAGGGGGATGGTTTACAGATAAAAACCAAATTTTTCCATTTTAGAAGTGCCGAACACATATATCCAGACTTCCGACCTCGATTCTACGAGTGGTTCATTCTCTAAAACCTCGCTCGTATCCACGATAAGGCTCTATCGTAAATCTAGCTAAGTTATACTGGCTTTGACCTCGATGTTTTGGAGGGGGTTCAAGTCTTTCCAGTGATGTGTCTCCTATTTAGGCATCTGCCTTTCCTGAAAACCCCCTCCACACTAAATCTGAGGGGATATTGGAAACCATTAAATACACAAACACAGCTATTTTTAGAGTTTGGTCTTATAAAGGATTTACGAAAAAAGTTACCTAACTTAGAAATGAATCATAGCCCACGATTCTATGCAAAAGAACCAATTAAAGGTATGACGAGATTTGATGGGGAAGACTATACAGGGACATTCTACTCGTTTCAAAATACACATAAAATAGATGTGGGGAAATTCATCAAAATAATTTCTGACAAAAAGCTTGGACATGTTGGTCTGTATATATATGGTTACATCAGTATGATGTGTGACAAATTTCCCAAGTACAGAATCACAAACGAAGAACTTGCTGAAATGGTGGGGTGTAGTGAAAGAACTGTTAAATCCTATATGGTTAAACTTGAGAAATTAGGTGTAATTCAAAGTACAAAGTTCACATTAAACAACAAGACACAAAAATACTATTCACTGTGACGACAGTAGACCATAAAGGTGAGTTTGAGTCTAATAGGCTCTCAGGCGAACGGAAGTGTCTTTGTTCGCTCTCGCAGGAGGCGAGTAGAGTGATTGGAGGGTTCGGAAATAAAATCGATCTGAGACGACGTGAATGGGATTAAAATCGAATGACGGTACTTTCTTTGGTATATGAAAAAATGAAAAATCCAAAAGTAAGGAATTTTGCCCCCTTTATAAATAGAATTAATATATATAATATATACTATAAATAAGTATATATTATAATTATACTATCAAATTATAAAGCGTGCAAAATTCCTTACTTTTAGGAATTTCACTTTTAAAGGGTAGCCGCTCGGCTACCCTTTATTGATAATCCTTAATAATTCATATTGTGCGCTATTACTCATCTGAGATATTGCTTTGATTAACTGTTCATGAGAAAGGTGATAAAGAGGGGGAATAACCCTCTATAATGCCCTGTGGCTGTGCTTTGCAGGAAATCATGCTCTGCAACCAAGGTTGTGAAAGTTTAAAACCTTTGCAAGCTTAAAGAACTTTAAACGAGATTAAAACAATTTAAAGGTAGCATGACTCGCAAAATGAGAACTTTTAGATTACCTTTAACGCCGTTTAAAGCTTTTAAATGTTTAAAACCAGTAACCGAATGCAGTGTATTTAGTTACTAAAGAAAGTTATCCTCTCTAAAATGTACGGTTTACGGCATATATAATATTCATTATAACCATAGTTAAATACAGAAATATATCTACAATATTATGTATACACCGCAGATCGCACGTAATTTTTTTTTTTTATTATCCCTGCCAAAACGCTTAACTTTTTAAGCTGCCATCACTTAATTAGTTAAGAAGACAATTTTTTGGGGGGGAGTTACAGAATGCAATTTGAGTTCAGTGTAAGGCAAGGTTATCAGTTGTTGAGAAAGCAACAGAAAATAAAATTAAAAGAATTGGCATCAAAGATCGGGGTATCGATTCCTATGCTGTCAATGTATGAGAACGAAATTGTGAATCTATCTAAGGAAAAAGAAAAACAATATCGAGAATATATTATTGGTGCGGTTGGGAACACAGGGGAGGGGGAATTGTGAGTAATGCTTTAGTGTTTCAGACAAGAGAGCAAGTTTTTGTTTCTGCGGATTCTGCGGTCTCAGTATCAATCGGTGGAGTGATATATAGGGATGCAGGAACAGAAGCCCAGAAGCTATTTCATGTTGATAATTCTATTATTTTCTGTAGTGGGGAGTTAGACTACTGCTACAAACTTATGGAAGCGTATAGGTTACAAAAAGACAGAAATATAGACTCAATACGTAATTTGATATATCAAAGTTATACAAATGAAGCTATAGATATTGTTATCGCAGAGTATGTTGGAGAGCAAACCCAAGTAACTCAGCTATCTCCTTATAATGATTTTAATCCAGTAGTTATTACTGATTTGCCTGTGGGCGCGGTGAATATTATTTCAGCCGGTATTCGCACAAAAGAAGCTCATGAAATCTCATATGAGTATCTAATGCAAGGGAATAAATTGGAGAATATATATAAGGATACTTATAATCAAATAAGCTTTGAGGGTATTGGTGGAAGGTTGTATGTGTATAGAGTTAGTAAGAATGGTGTGCAATTGCATTTAACGCATCAGATTGTAGAGCCAACTGATATGAGGATATTCAGCATCGACGTTCTCAAAGACTTTTATCATAAACAGCAGAAACACTGTATCGTTGGTGAGCGAATCTACGGAAAAGTTTTTATGGGTACGAATCTTGCGCTGGAAGACGAGGATGGAGTTCTCAAGTTTCAAGGATCAAAGGGCGAGATATTTGATCGCAACGGAACATTGGTAACGAAGCTCGGTTTGGTTGACGAAAATCCTGATGTGTTTGGATTGTGGTCGTTTAACGATATAACTAGAGTCAAGGTGGACGATAAAGAGGGCTTTGTAATCGACAGAGCTACAACAGACCTTAACAAATATCCTGATGGCTGGCAAAAGATAATGTGGGCTAATCCTAGTGATGGAACTCTATACACCCACGATCTGGTGGCAGAGAACATTAAAATTGTGAACGACATAGGTAAAACGATCCTTGATGCTGAAAATCAGTATTTGGATATTGGTGACTTTAAAGATATCGTAATGGATAACAAACTGACTACTTTGGAAAAGATGCAGATCATCACAGAGTTGTATAAGATCGAAGCTGGCTACCATAGAATGCTTGAGCAAGCAGATGAATATAAGCGATCTCAGCGCGATGACATCTTTGATATGGATGCTCAGTTTTTTACCAAATCGCCAAGCGTCATTGATTTATATTCAACAACCCCTCTAACAAATGCCTATTTCGATTTACTTAATTACATGTCAATGTATATTGACATAACAATACAAGCTCCGCTGAACATAAATGTCAGCTCCCCTAAAACAGAACAAACAAGCGAAATTCCTGATCGTTCTGAATTCATTTTAAAGTTCAAAACATATTACGACGAAGAGAAGAATTTGAGAAACAAGATTGAGGATGCACAGTTCTATTCGGGTCTTAATATGGGTCAGTACTACAATAACGTTGTAATTGGCGAATATGGTTTTATTGCTCTAAGAAGCGATGGAAAGTACCGATCTGTTTTGAACGCTACAAATGGTTTAGCGCTACAAAAATGGGAGCGAAACCAGTGGGTTAATAAGGTGTATGCTTCAATTGGAAATTCTTCATACGAAGATGGAACACTCATTGCAGAAGATTTGGTTGCAAAACGTTTACGCATTGAAACTAAAGCTGGTAACGTTCTGCTTGACGCTGACGCTTTGAATTTCGACTTCTCTGTGTTGGATTCGATCATCATAGATGATGTTATTGTGTCTACTGAAAAAATCACTTTAGCTAATAACTATAAGAGTATTACGAAACAGTATTCGACCCTAAAAGAGCAAATTAACGACTACGTAAACACAATTTATAATGACAGGGATTCTTCTTATTACGGTTTAAATGATGCTAGAAATCAACTACAAGCCGCAGGGAATGAACTGACATCAACTTATAATTCTCTGACCACTTATATGGCTCCTATTTTTGCCGATATGAATAGAACTACTCACATAGTATCTGATCTTGGCTCTACCAGATACCAGTTCCATCTAGTGTGGGAAAACTTTTATAAGTCATACGAAAGTGCTAGAGCGAAACTTGCAGACTTCCTTGAGAAGTCTTCTTTGCAGTTGGGTAGAAACTATAACAACACTGTTATTGACGCTGAGAATGGCATTGTGGTTACGAGAGGTAACATGATGAACCGAACAACACTGAATGCTACTGAGGGTATCAAGATCGAAAAGAATGTTGGCTCTGCTGGCTCTCCTCTATGGGAGAAAAGATTCTACGTTGATCTCGACGGAAATCTCTTTGCTGATGAGTTAAGCACAAGAAGACTTCGGATTCTTGATGGTAAGCTTGGTGATGCTATCATTCTCGATTGGGAAGATGGTATTACGATCAATGGTCAGAATGGTGAACAAATCAGATTGAATGCGAATGAAGGTATAGCTATTGATGTAAATGGCGAGCCGAGATTTTGGATTCATAATGACGGAACGCTGAGAGCTAAACGTTTGATTATATCTGATGACGATATTGATCCAATAGAGCTTCCAGATGGATCGTTTATTTCTAAGCTTGCCGTTAATGAAGTAAGAACAATGAACGGTAATCAAGCTCAAGACTATATTCACATCAAAGAAAATTTCTTTAAATTCTATACTGGTATTGGTGATACAACTACAGACTTGGAAAAATTAAGTTTCCACATTGAAGGAGAGGGGCATGATGGTCATGCTGTTATTAAGTTGGGTATTGGTAGTAGCTTAACTTCTGATAATGAAGTTGGTTTCATAAGAAAAGATCATGATGCTTTCAAGTTTGATTACAAAGCTCCGGGAGGATACACAAGAAGGTTTTGGATGAATAACGATGTTGGTACTGGAAGTTGGGGCGCTGAACTTGAGTCTGTTGGTGCTGGTATTAAACTATACACCAATGGTCACACAATTAGATTAGAGGCGAATGCAAGCAACTACATCGAAGTCACACCAACTGGTGTCAAAATAGTAGGGACAAGAATTGATCTAAATTAATAATGTATAAGAATGGTATTATCTTACCATTCCGAATTATTTAGAAATAACATAAGTCAATTGACCTTCTCAGTAAGTTAAAAGAGCTTCGGCATCACTAAGACAGGCCGAGAGAACCTAACTCATTACCGCAGCTAGGTTCACCTACTTAAAGAAAAAGTAGACCGTCCCGTGACAAGGATAGCGGTCTACCTTTTCTGATCGTATCACCTTACACACAGCCAACCGTCTTTTACGCGGTAAGATCATGTGCGGAGTCGGAGTGTTGTCAGCACTTCGGCTCTTTAATAAGTTTACCATAAATCGTTTATTCCAATCAAAACTATAATCTTAGATATATATTACGATTGTGATTAACTTAGACCCTTCTCAAAAAGATAAGCAACTAATTTTTCGGTCTGTGTGAGGTAGAAATAGGAATTAACACAACGTACTAAGCATCCCTGAGTTTAGACAGAAATTATAAAGAAATACTTAGTTATTTGATTATTCTTTAGCTGCTTACTGGACACTTTTTGGTTTTCTCCTACTTTTTGTATGTAAAGTGTGGGATTTTAAAGTATATCTGTATAGATATATAGGAAGATTCAATGTTTCCGGGGTTGGTCTACAGTTTATACTAACGCTTCGAACTAAACAATCGACCAAATTAAAATATGCCAATTCTCTAATTAGAAAAACGACGATACAAAAGGGGATACATCAATTTTAAAGGTTTTAAAGCTTTCAAAGCTTTTAAGTACTTTGAAATGATTTTAGAGTACTTTGAAACCTTTAAAAGGTATAAAATTCTTTAAAAGCTATTTTAAAGCCGCACACTGGAATAAACGTTTTACATGACACTATATAAAGTGAACCACCCTCCGGAAATCGGAGGGTTTTTATTTTGCTGGTCATATCACAGGTTCACAAAGACATGAAAGGGAGATGATTTGTATGAATGACAAGCAATTGCGAGAAGCACTGTTCAGATTACAGCAGAAGTTCGGAACGCCAACTACTTTCATTGCTAAAAGTGTAGGAGTTTCGAGGGAGCATTTGTCCAGATGGCTTCACAATGAGTCTTATGTAATTTCAAATGAGCTTAAAACTAAACTAAAACAATTCATTAAAGGAGAGATATAAAAATGACAACTGTAAATGTTATTGATGCGCCTTGCGGCTATGGTAAGACCTCTTGGGCTATCCAGTACATGAACTCAGTTCCGCTGGATGAGTACAAATTCATTTATGTAACCCCATTTCTTAATGAGGTTACTAGAGTAAAAGAATTAGTAACAACTAGAACTTTCTATGAACCACATGATGAAGGTGGCGACACTAAACTTGATGATTTACACAGATTACTTGGTGAGGGGAAAGATATTTGTACTACACACAATCTATTTATGAGAGCAGATGAACACACAAGAGAACTACTTGTAAATAATAAATATATTCTCATACTTGACGAGGTTCTGAATGTTATTAAGCAAGTAGAATTAAAGAAAAATGACTTAGAGCTATTAGAGAAGGCTGGCGCAATTAGTTATGATAAGAGAGAGAATGGAATCGAATACATTCAGTGGCATGAACATATAAACCATGATAGTAGATTCAATGATATAAAAAGGATGGCTCTTTCTAATTCTTTACTACATTACCAAAAATCAGCCTTAATATGGTCTTTTCCTGTAGAAATTTTCAGCTTGTTTCAAGAGGTTTATATCCTAACATATCTATTTAAAGGTCAGCTTCAAAGATATTATTTTGATTTATACCAATTAAAATATAAATACTTATCAGTTGTATTTTTTAATGGAGTGTATGAACTTGTACCATATGAAAACAGAAAAAAGTTAGATAAAACCTTATTGGCTGAGAATATGGAGATATATGAAGGTGATTTAAATGATATAGGAAATAAAAACAGTGCTTTGTCGTATAGCTGGTACGGAAACGCTAAGAATAAAAAAGATTGTGAAGTATTGAGAAAAAATGCTTATAACTATCTCACAAATAAGAAAAAGGCAAATAACAGCAATGCGCTTTGGACAACGTATAAGGGTGGCAATAAAGAGAAATTTAAAAAGCTTGTTGCACCAAAATCATTTGCAGATTCTTATATTTCAGTTACGTCAAGAGCGACTAATAATTATAGAGAGAAGTACAATCTTGTGTATTTAGCCAACAGGTATATGAGACCGATAGAAGTGGGTTTCTTTAGACAGATGGGCATTACAGTGGATACAGACGCTTGGGCGCTATCAGAACTGATACAATGGATTTGGAGAAGTCGCATTCGTGAAGGCAAATCAATAAGTATCTATATACCTAGTAGTCGAATGCGTGGGTTATTACGAAGATATCTATCTAGTGAAGATTTTGAAGAAGCACCAATGAATGCAATCATAAACGAGTCACCAAATGACTGGCATTTATAATAGGTTAGGCAATCAGACTGCCTAAGTACCCTCAAGAATCCTTGTAAAATCAGGTGTTTTTTGAATTTTCCTTAATAGAAAGTAATAATAAATAATTCTAGTTGTGACTATCAAAGATTTAACTTTGACGAGTCGATGAGCGGAGCGAAACGACTCGTAGACAAGGACAAACGCGAAGCGTTTGCCGCGTCAGGAACTTATATCCAGAGTACTTTCTTTGGCATTACTATAAATAATATAGTTATTAACATAAATATAGCTAAATATCATGTTCTGTGTTAATATAACAGTAAATAACTTTTCAAAGGAAAAGAGATGTGCCAAATATGAACCTACTGTTACAATTAACTCAGGAGTCAAACATAATACTATCTGACAAAAAGCAGAGTAGCTACCTATAAGCTACTCTGCTTTTTTTTAGTACTTTCTTTGGCATTCATCGAAGGGAGAGGATGTGAGCGGTCAAAAAATAAAGCAATTAATATGTCAAACGGAGGTTCGAAGATGATAAACTTTCCATGTTCAACCGATGGTACTCCGCTGTTTGAGCTGATTGGTAAAGAAGTTGAGGTGACTTGCGTTATTGATAAAAAACCAAGCTACTTAAAAGCAGAGTATGATTCTAAACGTATATCTGGTCATCGGAAACCTGAGATACTTTGGGATATCGAATATATTCCTCTAACTGGAGACTACAAAATTATCATTATCATTGTACATCAGCCAAAAAGATTTGATACTGACGTTTCGTCTTACAACGATCATCGACTTTATGTATGTAACTATTCCAATGTAAAGGTGAGCCAAGTTATGGGTGGCAGAATCCTGAATCTTCACACACCTGAATGGCATGAATCACTTAACTATTTTCGTCAATACACAGAGGAAATACAAGATAGAATTGAAACGCTTGAGGATGAGCTAGATGAGAAATAACTAAACTGTTCATTCTCGATAGAATCGATATTTTATTGAAGACTATTTTAAAAAAGGAGCGGGAAAAAATGAGTGAAAATAAACGAGATTATAGAGATGGAAGTCTTTTCAGTTTGGAAAAGGTAATCATGAGTTCAGTGAAAGACAGGGTGAATTATCAGAAGAGATTGGATGATTTTACAGGTAGACAAAGCGCACTGATTGGCAAAAAATCGGAGGTTCGGTATTGTTGGAAATGTAATGGTACTGAGATACTGTACCAAGAGGAAGAGTTACCTTTAATCACAAAAAACAAGCGCTTCAAAAGTGCAAAATTAATTACAGCTATTTGTTCGAAGTGTGGGGAAAAGTATTATAACAGAAAAGAGACGAAACAGTTAGAAGAAATAGATAAAATAATTAACTCTTACTCTTGTGAAGGGAATAATGCTGTTGTACATAGTGTTAGTTACTGCGAAGTTTGTGAATCTGATAATATTGATAATGTTGAGTTGGAAGTATACCTTTTATCAAAAGACTCTAAAATCATAACTGTTACCATACAAGAGGATTATTGTACTAGATGTAGTGCAGTTTACTATGCTGATGAAGGCGACCAGATGGCAATGGAACATCTTAAATATTTTTTTCTGACACAATAATGAGTTAAGGGAAACCAAAGCGATTCAACGTAAGCTAAAACAGCTTAAAGAAGATGATACTGAACAATCTATACATGGGCGCCTAAAATCAAATCTATTGAACACAGAGGGAAATACTGCATATTAAATACTAATATGATATAAAGCAGAAGGCACTGCTAGAATCGATATTGATTGAGATAAAGGAGCAGTAAGATGTCTGAAAATATAGCAAGACAAGCCCAATATAGTTTGGAAATAATATTAAAGCTTCTAAACCAAGTCAATGTCTCTTGTTTCGAAAAATACATTGCTGGGCAAAATCCGCAGGATGCGATGAATAACCTCGTCATTGTAAACGAGGATAATAAGATGACCATTGAATGGGTGGAGGCTAGATATTCAAATTTAGTGAGAAGTTCACTGAACGCTGTAGTTAGGATTACTGTTGATCTTTTGGATATTAAAAATAAAGAGAAATATCCTGAACCCATGGAGGAGATAAACTTAATAGATTTTTTGAATATGAATCAACAAAAGATTGCTCGTAATAATGCTCTTTTCAAGAAAAGACACTCAAAGAGTGATTATAAAGAGGATTTAGTGAATCTAATAAGTTGCTCATGTGGTTGTGATGATGTTCATAATGCTTTAATTCCTTTAGACTTTCCAGATCAAGAGTCAATTTTAGGTATTACAGTAGAAGGTGCTGTTTGCTCGCTGTGTAAAGAACAATACTTTTTACAAAGTACTGTAAAGAATCTCGCAATAATTGAGGGTGTTTTGCTTCAGAATAAAGCATAGATAGGGTGAGGGGAATATTGAATAAGGAATATATAATTCAAGAAAAGCTTGATCTGCTTTTAGAGAGTTTTAGTACGTTGAATGACAAAGTTAATTTAGCCTTGAGCTATAATGAAGAAAGATTGACTGCGATAGAAAGATTAATGTGGAAAATAGAAAGGAAGTTAATAGATCAGAATAAAGTCTTAGGCTTGTTAGCAAAGGATGAACTAATAGATCGGTTGGTAACAATGAAATATCATAATGATCGAATAGAACCAATGCACTTACAGAGTGAAGAGTATCAGAGGTCAAGTATTGAAGCTATGTATGATGACGATGAACATGATTGATTTAGTTACGTACAATATTGTGACGTAGAACTTCTCAATTCGTTTTGTCATTATAAGATAAGTATCCTATGAAGGCTTACGCTAAAATGGGGTACTTTTTTTGAAAAAAAGTGCGTATACAAGAGCTAGCAAATAAAGAATATAATAGTCGAGATATAATAGAAAAAGTAAATATATTTGGAGAAAGGTTTGAACTTTAGGAGTAATAGAGACCTTTGCCCAAAATGAATTCTGAGGTAAAATTAAGGTTAAATCCGAGAAATTTAGCAAATGCATAGTGATTTTTCGAACATCTTTTGCAAAGGTGGTTGTTATAATGAAGTTTTATGTTAGAGGTAAGATTGATTCAAGTAAGAATGACATCTTCCCATGTATAGTTCTAATCCCTAGTACTTGGAATGATTATGGTTATGAGACTTCCTTTAATTCGTATCTATATTTTCAATACGGTTTGTCACAAGAATTAGGTAAAGTTAAAATCCTTCATAAACTGTTTCAAAATACAAGGTATCACATCGATTCTGAGTTTCTTGGTCTGAGTGAATTCTATATTTCTTTGGGACAGTCTATGGAGTACTATAGCATCCTTGGTAAATTACCAAGGGAATTATCTCGTGATATTCTAACTTCACTCAGAGATATTGCTTATAACAACGAATTGTATGAATTATTTCCTGATAAGGAAGGAATATCAGATTCTTTATTAAGGTCAAGTGAAGCAAGAAAGACTTTCAATTCAGCTATGCAATTCTTTGGCGCTCAAAAAAAGAAAGAAGTTTTCGTATTCAATTATAAATATTGCCCCCCTTATTCAAATGAAAAAGTTACTTTGAAATTTGATTTTTCTGAGAATGAATTTTTGCCAAATAGAGCCCATGTTTTGGTTGGGAAGAATGGCTGTGGGAAGACTCAATTTATGGCAGGCTTTGCAAACTCTCTTTGTGGCGGTGTGGACAGCAAAGAATATAGCAGTGATGCATTTGATGAAATGCCTTTGTTCAGTAAAGTTATAGGAGTTTCATTTAGTGCTTTTGATGAATTTAAAAAACCGCATCAAAATGAAAATAAAAATATTAAAGGTTCAGAATCCGAACAATTGAATAACTACATATATTGTGGGATACAAGGAAAAGATGAAAAAACACTTTCTCTTAAAGAATTAAGTTATTTCGGAGAGATGCGTTTAAAAGAATTAATGAAAGACACTGAAAGGTTTTTTGCATGGAAAAATATTATGCTGAATGTATTAGAGGAAGAATTCAAAAATCTTGTAGATGAACCAGAGAATATTTTTCGTGCTAAACTTAGTTCAGGACAAAGCATTTTAATATACACAATGACAAATGTTATCTCTAATATAGAAGAGGAATCCATTTTATTGTTTGACGAGCCAGAGCTTCATTTGCACCCAAATGCAATATCAAATTTGATGAGGATGTTATCGGAACTATTAGCGAAGTACAACTCATATGCGATTATTTCAACACACTCCCCATTGATAATTCAGGAAGTACCATCTCGGAATATAACTAAATTCACAAGAGTGAATAATGCATTGTCTATAGATGAACTCACAATTGAATCTTTCGGGGAGAATTTATCGTCATTAAACGAAGAAGTATTCAATATTAAAGATGTAGAAAGTAACTATAAAACGATTCTGAGAAACGCCGTTATTAAAGATGGACGTAATTCCGAAGATATTAAGAAACTTTTTCCGCTCGGACTCAGTTATAACGCAATGATTTATTTGAATATAGTGCATAAAAATCAACAGAGGAATATATAATGAGAAATTTATTGAGAATATCTGAATTTTTACCTCAAGAGATTTACAATATGATTGTCTCTAAAAAAAGGAATCCATACAAAGATATTCTATTCCTACACGATGACAACTTGGATGCTACAAGTTGTATTCAAAATAGAGTTATGAAAAGATATGAAGAATACATAGTAAATTCAAATGAATTATCGGTTATTACAGAGGATGAATTTTCTGTACATGAACGAAATTGTTTGTTGAATTGTTACACATCTGACTCACAAGCTATGAGATGGTTATATAACAATGTATTTGATATTCAAGATATCTTTAATAAAGACAAATGCCCCTATTGCGGTATTAATTCACCAAGTACTAGAGACCACTACTTGCCCAAGGAATTATTTCCGGAGTATTCTATTTTGAGCTATAATTTAATTCCATGTTGTGGAGATTGCAATTCTTATAAAGGAAGTCGCTGGAAAGATGAAATTACAGGTAGAAGACTTTTCATCAACTTCTATTTTGATCGAATTCCAAGTGATATATTTCTGACTGCTAATATATCAATTAATGATGGAATTCCTTTAGTAGAAATAAATCTTACACCACCAAACGAAGATGAGATTTACTTTATTATACGGTCCCATTTTAAATTATTAAAAGTGATTGAAAGAATAGAGTATCAAGTTAATAGTTACGTATTTGGGATTTTTAATAATAACCAATCATCATTACAGCAAGGATTGACCAGAGTTGACTTAAAACAAAACATGGTGATAGATATTGGAAACATCGAGAAAAACCACGGTGTAAATTATTGGAAGGCTGTGGTGAGTAGGGGAATCTTAGAATGTGATTATTTTTTTGAATTATAAGATAATATTATGTAAAACTATTTCAATAAGTTCCCCTGTCAAGAGTCTTAGAATTTTGCCTATTGAACTTTTAGTTGAGATTTTGTATATTATTCCTAATGTAGTATAAAGAAAGCAGAAGCACTGCTATTTCTTGGACGACTGGTGTCCTTGATTTAGTTGTGCTTTTTTTGCTGTTGAGGGAGGAAAAATAAAGTGAAACTTAAAGAAGTAAGAACTGATGCTGACTTGCAGAACTGCATTTACTTTCAACAAGCTGTCGAGGTATACATAAGTGGTGAGATGGATGCTGTTTGCTTAGTAATTGGTTATGATGCTGAGGTTGTAAAAATGAGAGAAGGTTATTCATACATGAGAGGTAATATAAAAATGTTGCCGAATAATGGTATGTGTGGATGATTAAAGATATCTGTTCAGCTATGTTTTGGGAATGAATTTAAAGTCCGAGAAGTTAAAGAACTGAAAGAAATTATCATGAATAACAGCCATCCATAATTAGATGGATGGCTGTTATTCTAAATCATTCATTCTTTATGTAATTTATGTTTATTATTGATTAACCAAGTTAAATACCAATCAGGTGTGCCTTGTGCTTGATTAAGGATAACAAGCAATCTATAGGAATTATATGACTTCTGGTAAAGTATTATCGAGATTATATACTGTAATCTTTATTTTAATTCCTGATATTAGATTAGAAAAATCGATTATACTATTCCTTGTTGAACTATTTATTTGAGTGTGTATGGCAAAATTATCCAAGACAATAACTGTATTTGCTGTGTGGAAATCCTGAGAAAGATAGTCTCTGTAGTTTTTAATCCACTTATATACTTCTACTTTACTGGACTGTGATTGAGTAACTGATCTGTCTATTTGATAAAGTTGCCCTATGTTTACCGATACGTAGCAGGAATTTTTAAAAATAGTCAGAAAATCGGTTTCAAAATCTGATTTCTTTTGTTTTGCTAAACTAACCAACTTATTTGATTCATCGACGAGACTTGCAATTTTATTCATAGATGTAATCTGACCAAGAATTAAAGAAAACGGGCTAATACTTTCTTCCCAGCTCGTAGCCGATATCACTTTGATTTTTTTATCACTTAGCAATGACTGGCCGAAAAGAGAATGTGATTGGTTACAAGAGTATGAGGTATAACGAGAATCTTCTTTCTTCAGTAAACTATATGTAATAATCAACATGGAAATCAAAGAAAGAATAATGATAGATATGATAATTACTTTCTTTCTGTTAATTAATAAAAAGTCCATAAAATCCCCGCCTTTTAAGTATGTATACCGTTAATACGTTGTTTGACGAAAAAGGATTCTTTTTCTCTCTCCAAGATTGCCAATGGTATGTTTAGCAACCGGCTTTTTGTTTGTTACTCATCCTAGCAAGATGAAGCCCAAATACCTTTTATCGTAAGGTCAGTGAATATGAGAATGTTAAAGCAACTAACTAGATTTAGATACTTATTTTTTAAAAGGAGAATATGCAATTAGCATTATATGTTATTGAAAAGGGATATGGTATAATCTCACCAAGTTGGGTATAGGAGGAGAACTGAGTGCCGAAAAAATTTGTCATTTCAAAGCAAAGTGATATAGATGGTTTTAACTCTTTCCGTTGTTCGCTTTGTGGGGATGAGTTTAAATTAAAAACAAGTGAAGTTCAAGAAGATGACGTATTAGAAATTTTCTGTCCAAACTGCGGAATCCCTAGTCTTATCTCCTCATACTACACAGATGATTTTATTGAGCATGCTCAGACATTTGCTATGAATGAAGCAATTGAATCAATCAACGATATGCTTAGAGGACTTGAGCGGAAGTTTAGAAAAAATAAGCATATTACATTTAAGACGGGTAGACCTATTGCAACAACAAGTCCACTTCCACTGTATGAGCAAGATAACTTAGAACAAGTCCAGTTTTTATGTTGTGATAAGAATGCAAAATTAACACTTATTTCAAAAGTAATAAATCCTTATTGTCCATACTGTGGGGTGAACTAATTGGAAAAAATCATTGACATTAAAGAGTTTAAATTATTGTCAAAACAGTTCAGAAGGGTTGCAGGGGATTTACTAAATGCGAGCGATACGAATGAGGCTATGCGACTAGCAAAAAGATTTATTATGTTTATTGATTCTGAGCCAATACTAAGTGACTTTATCAGTAAAAGTCATACAATTGATTTTGATATGGAGCGATTAATCAGAGAAAGAGAATATGATAAGTTTGATATTCCAATAGAGGTAAATGAGGAAATCAGCTTCATTTACCAACTGTTATCGTATAGTATAAGTCATTTTGAAAGATATGATACCATAGCCCGCCATTACGCTTTCTATAAAGGAGCAAAAATTTCAGATTGTATTAGGGAGTTTAACAGGGAAGTAGTGAAGCTATTAGTTAATCATATTTCGGATTACTTAGGGGAGAAGGCGATAGAATTGGGTATTGATGAAAGACCAAACGCTAAGATTTTGGTTCAAGGAAATGTAGGTCAGCTTAACTTTTCTGAGACAGGAAATGTCACCGCGAGCCAAGTGAATAATAATGGAGGAAATGAAGACTTATTGAAGATCGCGGAAAGCCTGTTGCACCTACTACATGAAACGCCTACGTCAAATGAGATTGCCAAAGAAGATGCCATTGATTTTGTCCAACAAGCTAAAGAGGAAATGGAGTCTGGTAAACAGCCCAAACCATCTTTGATAAGAAGAATTAAAGATGCACTAACTAATATTAGAGGTACAGTTGAGGAAACCTCACTTTTGACTACCCATATCGATAAGTTTATACAGCTAATCTCAAACTTTTGAAGCCTTTGATTATCAAAGGCTTTTTTCTTCCGAATTTCGTATTAAAGGAGAGGTAACGTGAGTATTTACGGAAAATTATTTGATTTATTTCCAGAGGCGCAAAGTTTAGCATTAGCAGGTTTGTATGGAGAAAACATATCGGAATTTCAACTCAGTGATAACATTTTTATTATGAGTAAAAGGGATGAGTTCGATAATCTGTATCATCCAAGACTCGGGCCATATGTACGAAAACCAGACTATTATTTGGTGGGAATTTCAAGTGACAAAAGATACTGTATGTCATTTAGAAAAGTGAATAATGTAGATGATGTACTGTCTTCCATTTCCTTAGCGCATCAAGCATTGTGTATTTTCCATAATGCACCTTACAGTTTAGGTGAAGTGCATGGTTTTCTTAAAGGAAGTCATGGAAGTTATGGTTTATCTGACCCTTCAATCTCTGGAAGAAATGCTGAGTTGGACTTGGATTTGTTCAGATTGGATACAATGCCGCCCTCGTTTTTTTACCGATACAAGAATGATATGAAGTTTAATGATGAGATTAAGAAGTTCTTCGAGCAAATGGCAACTGTATATGTAGAAGGTAAAGAAAAAAAATGGCTTTTAGCTGCAGCTAAATATACTTCTGGAAGGTGTAAAGTCTTTGCAGAGGATGCAATACTGGATTTCGCTGTTTCTCTTGAAAGCTTGCTTTCCCTTGATAAGGAACAAATAGGATATAAATTAAGACTTCACCTTGCACTACTTGTTGGTGACACTTACAGTGAGCGGCTGCAAATTAGAGAAGATGTTAGAAATTTTTACAATTTCAGAAGTACATTCGTACATGGTAGTAAACTTTCACTCACAGAAGAGAAAATGGCTGTTGTAGAGAGGGTTGGGTTGTACATAAGTAAGGCATTAATAAAAACGTGCGGAATGAACGTAAAAAAAGAGATAATACCAGAGCTTGAATATATGATGTTGCTGGGTGCTCCAAGGTATTTGAGAGAGAGGGTACAACTAGAAGTATCAGAAATAGATATTGTAAATTCTATATGTAAATATCACGGTATAAATAATTACTTATCTTATGAAGCGTTTCTAGAAGAAAACACTAATCCAGACGATGATTACGCAGATTTATTGATAAGGCTCAATTACGAGACTGGTGACTCGGAAACATATCATGCCTCATTATATCTTTCACAAGTCGAAAGTCTAACAGGAATTAATCGATATATTCATTGGCTTACTAGAGAAGAAGAAAAGGGTTATTGTTATTTAATTAGTTACAACCTCTTTCAATGTTGACATTTTTCATTTGGAATCCGCATACATAGTGAAAACACTGACTTTACCAGCTACCATTGGAGTACAAAAACAACGTGGAATATGAATAGTAATTTACTTTATTGAAGTAACGGTAGGCATCCACGGCGTAACTCTCATCGACGGCATGATCGCTGGCTGGGCGCGCATCCCAAGGGATGAGATTGAGAAACGCCAATGAATGGTCAAAGTCACCATCCGCTGTAAGGCCTGACCGAAGGAATTATTCCTCTCGACGGATGTAGCCTTTTTTCAACAAGATTGACGTATACATAAGCGGTGAAATAGATGCTGTGTGCTTAGTAATTGGTTATGATGCTAAGGTTGTAAAAGTGAGAGAAGGTTATTCATACTTGAGAAGTACTATAAAAATGTTTTCGAATAATGGTATGTGTAGATGAATGGTGTCTGTTACAGCTATGTTCTGGGAGTAAACTTACAAACCAAGCAGTGATTATGGCCCCTTAAATTATCTGATTCCTAATTACTCTCTGTCCTTATTGTCGGCGGAGTATACGTCCTGCAGATATTATCAGATAGTGGTAGGTATTTGTCGTGCTCAAATAGAGGCTAAAGCACATTCTTAGACCAAATATTAATCAAAAGTAAGATGATTCTATAGAACGGAATTCCAAATTGTGGTATGGTTAAATTGTCCTAATTGTTTATTATGAATTGTGTCCGGGTTGTGAAAATACATAAATTTTAGATGAAATTAACGAATACTTAAAATATAATTTATGAATTTGCAGGAGGTGAACTATGGCTATCAAAGTCCCTGTTAAAAAGGAGTTATTAATATGGGCTTATGAACGTAGTGTTCGAAAAGATAAGTTGCACAAAAAGTTTAAGTTTTTGGAGGAATGGTTGACAGGTGATAAGCAACCAACATTTAAGCAACTTGAAGATTTTGCTGGTGCAACTGCTACTCCGTTAGGGTATTTTTTTCTAATGGAGCCTCCAGTAGAAACGTTACCTATTCCCCACTACAGAACTTTAGAGGATGAAGAAAGCGAAAAAGTAAGCCCAGACCTGATAGAAACTTTACACATCATGCAAAGAAGACAGGATTTTATGCGAGACTATTATGAGCAATATGTGGGAACACAACTTGAATTTGTGGGTTCTTACCGTGATGCTACTGTCTCTCAATTAGCAAATACAATTCTAAACTTATTAGAACTACAGCAAAATTGGGCACGTCAACATAGAACCTTCCATGATGCATTAAAATTCTTAATTGAAAAATGTGAGAAGAATAGAATTATAGTAATGCAAAATGGAATCGTAGGTAGTAATACTCATCGTCCATTAAATGTTGCGGAGTTTAGAGGGTTCGTATTAGTTGATAATATAGCTCCATTGATTTTTATCAATGCAGCAGATACAAAATCCGCTCAAATTTTTACGCTTGTACATGAAATAGCGCACCTTCTTATAGGTTCTAGTGCAATTGTTGAGGCATCCCCATTAAATGTACATAATGCAGACGTTGAAAAATTGTGTAATGCAGCAGCCGCGGAAATGTTATGTCCTAAAGAGTTGTTTATGAAGCAGTGGCAAATTCATTACCCTGATGGTTTAGTCTATGAAACGTTAAGTAATCTATTTAAGGTAAGTCCAGTTGTTATTGGTAGAAGGGCACTGGACTTAAACTGTATTACTAAAGATGAGTTCTTTAGCTTTTACAATGGTTATCTAGAGAAATTAAAAAATCTGCAATCTAGACCTTCCTCTGGGGGCGATTTCTATAATACAACCATGAGCAGACTAGGCAGGATTTTCACAAATGCAGTGATTTATCAGACTACCACAGGAAATATTCAATATACAGATGCATTCAAATTAACTGGATTAAGAAATAAAACATTTGGGAACTTAGTTAATCTAGTAAGAGAAAGGGGTGTATAGAATTGTACGTATTAGATGCGAACGTATTTATCAGTGCACATAGAGGGTATTATGATTTTGATTTAGCGCCAAGCTTTTGGAAATCTCTGTTGAGCCATGCTGGCAAAAATAATATTCGTAGTATAGATAAAATCCAAGAAGAAATCATTTCTCCTAACCCCAAAAATGCTGATAGATTGCATATGTGGACTGCTGAAAACTTTAAGGATTATTTTGAGCGAACGGATTCTCAAGATGTGATTCAAAGTTATGCAGAAATACAACAATGGGCATATAGTAACCCGCAATATACTCCTAGTGCTAAAGAGGAGTTCGCTCGAAATGCGGATGCATGGTTAATTGCCTATGCAAAAGCCAATCATTATACGCTAGTCACTCATGAAGCATTCAATCCTGAAATGAAAAAGAGAATTCTAATTCCGGTAGTATGCGCAGAATTTAATGTTGATTATGTAAACACTTTTGAAATGTTACGAAATTTACAGGTGAGTTTTTAGTTGGAACGAATATAACAAAACTGGCAGAGAAATATGTATTCGTTCAGTAACCAAGGCACATGGCACAAAATGTGATATGTAAAATAATTCATTTATTTGAAGAACGGACTTTTATTCTACCTGAAAATACATCCTTAATCAGAAATATGGGACTATGGAGAACGTATCTTCCTTTTAAATACTCATATTAATTAAGGTTGCTGAGATTTTCAACGAAGTTGAGAACGTGAACCGCCTGACTTGAAGATAATGAGCCTTGCCTATCTAATGTAGACTTTACATTTTATAACCACCACTTAACAATGTAATTATTAGATTCATTAAAAGAAGTGGTCATTGCGATCATTTTTATAATAATAGTGACAGTTTGGTATCGTTGACCCTGCTAAAGTAACGCGTTCCGCTCTTCAAAATGCAGCTTCCGTTGCGGCTATGTTCCTGACTACAGAAGTGGTTAGCACTGACATATCAGTTATAGGTACGGGTATATTGAATAAGGAGAAATTATATTACTATAGTTTGAATATCAGCATGGGAAATACAGAGACCAATTTAGAATGACTTCTGTCTCTTTAACATGATTAGATTAGTTTGTGATAATGATTGATTGCAGTCAATTTAACAAAAGAAGTGAATATAGGTAGCAACGAATTTGTTTGCAATATATTCAGCAGAACATGACAGGGTTTGAATAAAGAAGGATATACATATATTTTGAGATGGTAAAATCATTCATTATTTGATATGATAAACGTATAAAATTTCATACAAAAAGTGAGAGCAATAAACTATAAATCGTCTATGCCGAACCCGACCAGTTCCATGCGGTTCAGGAAGCATTCAAAGCCGCTGGTATTACGGAATTTACCGTTGCCGAGCTTACCATGCTGGCTCAGAATTTTGTCACCTTACCGGAAGAAGGACAGGTACAGTTCGAGAAGCTGATCGACGCATTGGAAGACCTCGAGGATGTTCAGCAGGTATATCACAACGTGGAATTTGAGGAATAGTTAAGTAACGATTGATATCTTACTACATTAAAAAAACATCGTATTCAGGAATTCCTGAGTACGATGTTTTTTTGTTTTTTGGCGATTTATTTTAGCTACGGTAAGCAGCCAGGACATCAGCTTAGTTGTCGGCTTGAACCATAATCACTTCGGCGGAAGTGAATGCGGGTATGGACATGGTCATGATCGGGGAGTGGAAGACCACGATTTTCATGCCGGGTTCCAGCTTCTCGTCGGGATTCAGTCCAATCACTTGAGTATCCTTGGAGATGTTGATGATGATATCGTTATCCGTGGATTGATCTGAACCTACATTGATATACAGTTGATCCTTAGAAGTGCGTTCGGATGCAGTTATCGTGCCTTCGACTTTGGGCGCTGAGGTATCGGAGACCACGATCTTATCTGCATGCGACAGGGCAGGGTAAATCACAGACACGTATTCAGCTTCGATTCGCAGACCCGATTTCAAGGCTTCAGCTGTTAATGGTTTGCCCTCGGCATCTACAATCTTTGTGTCGCCATCAACAGCGAGCACGATGTATTCGAGGTCACCTGCTTTAACTAGTTTACCGGAAACGCTAATTCTTCCATCCTTCACTTCTGTAAGGATTCCGTCAATACCGGCTGCTTGCTCCTGATCGTTATTCTCGGCATCCGCGTTGACCCGAATATAATTCGTTGTTGATTGAGGCGGCATACTTAACGCAACGGCAGGTCCATAGAAGGAACGAATGCTCATGCCGGTTTTCAGGTCGCTTGCTTTCATAGTGTTGCCATTTTGATCGATGATTTTTGCTTTTGGATCCAGATGAAGCAGAATGGTCTCTTGGCTGTCGTTGTACAGATTGGTTCCCTCCACAAGGATACCTTGTTTGTTAACCTCGGAGATAGTTCCATCTATAACGGCAAAGTCGTGATCCTGAACAATAATCGTAAGCGCCGAACCTTGAGCGGGTAAGCTCTTCGTTATGTTTGGGCTATAGAAAGCTTTTATCGCTTTGTTTTTATCCACGATCGTTTGCAGCTGGACCTGGTTCCCTTGGGCATCGATGATTTTAGTATCCTTGGATACGGAGAGCCTGATTTCTTGTTGATCGGTTGCTGCCAACCCCCGGCCGGTTACGGTAATCCATGTGCCTGTTTTGTCATTTACGAAGTCCGTTATGTAGCCCATCGTTCCAGGCACGCTCTTCTTCACCTGGTTCATGATGTTACCTTGTCCCGTGTGGGCTGAAGCAGGAGGGACGTCCTGTGCATTCGCTGCTATCGGCATTGCCGCCATCGCAAGAACTGTAGCGGTTGTTAGTACTTTGTAGATTTTTTTCATGGTAGTATCCTCCAAATGTAGATTATCCTAGTACGCTAGGATTCAGCTAAGTCTTATCATGAATTGGTAAAATGTACTTGCTGCTATATATCCATAGACGGACGGGACGTGCGAATGTTGCACAGAAGATGAAAAATCTCTTGTGAGCATCGTGGCAGTCCAAAAATAAAAAGATCGCCCGATGCTGCGGGCGATCTTGGGGAGCGTAATGATTATGCAGAAATGATTAGGCTTTTGTCCGTCCAGGGGTGCGAATAAGCAGGGCCAACACTGTAATAATTGCTGTAAAAAGAAAGATCATATTAAATCCATGCTGAATGCCAAAGGAATCGGATACTTCTCCGATCAAGAGTCCAACAACGGCACCTCCCAAACCAGAGGCAACGTAGATGAGGCCTTGCAGTGACCCGGCCTGCTTCGTGAGTTTCGAAGCAATGCCCTGAGCCGTCGGGAACAATACGGACAGGGCAAGTCCGAACAGCATCATCAGATAGCTGGCGTTCACAACCAGGACCCGCCCGAGAATCAAGGCTAGAAAAGCGAATACGGAGAATCCGATCAAGGTGCGTCTTTCGCCAAGCTTGTAGATGATGAACCCGCCCACGAAACGTCCAATGGTAAATAAGAAAGCAAAGCTGGCAATGATATACGCTGCCGTTGAGGCTTTCTGCGCCGCGTCCATCCCGGCTATGTCCAGCGACGTATAGAAGATAGGGAAGAAATTCAGGAATCCGGCTTCTGCTGCAACATAGAACAAAATGAACAGAATGACGTATAAGATTTGGCGATCCTTAAACAATCTTGCAACCGACATCAAGCTGACTTTATCTTGTCCTTCGGAGACGACCTTCCGTTCCGGTTTAAACATCATAAGTCCAGCCAGAATGAGGGCAATCACGACGGCTACTCCGATATAGAACATCCGCCAACTGATGTTGTGAGAGAAAATCGCATTCAGTACGAGCGGAGTAACAATCATTCCAACTCCGAATAACGCGTTGGCTAGGTTGAACACCACGCCGGATCGTTCTTTGAAGAAGGTGGGGATCAGCGTCGCAACAGAGACTGTCATGGAGCCGATACCAATACCGACAATCAGATAGAATCCGAGAAAGAAGGCCACGGCATAGGAGGAGCCGGTTCCGATTAAACCGAGAATCATCAGAACCGTACCGAAGGTCATGACGATCTTGATGCCTTTACGGTCTGCGAATATACCGGCCACAAGGCTTGCCAGCAAAAATCCTACTTGAAAGACGGATACCATAACGCCGACTTGGCTGAGATCCAGATTGATATCGGTCTGGACCTTCTCCAGAATGAGACCCTTGGTGTTCTGAATTCCGCCGAGTACAAACATGGTAGCAAAGATGAGAAAGTAAATAATGGGGCGCTGTATTTTTTGCATGCTAGTTCATTCCCTTCTCTCGATAGGTTTGTATGGCTTCAAACAGATCATCCGCAGCCCAGCCGTAACAGTAGTACAGCAGTTCATCTGCGGCACTACGCTCACCGGCCTTCACGGCCTCGATCAGATTCTGAGGAGAGATGTTCCACATCTGAATTCCGCTATAGATACGCGTATCAGGGGCGGATAGATTTCGCACCTTGTTGTTCTGATCAGCGACAAATTGAATAGGGAACCCTTCTCGCTTAAACGTCTCATAGGACAGGTCGTACGGAAGCTGAAAGAATCTTTTAAAAGCCCGGAATGCGCTTTCCTGTTCCTCTGCAGTATCCGCTAAATAATGAATCAATCCTTGTACGTCCGCACCGCCGCCCAGCTTATGATACGGAAAATGTTTCAAGGCGGGCGCAAACTTCGTGATGCTTGCATAATCCTGACCGAGCATCCAGCTGTAAGCAGGAGGCCAGAGATCCAGCCACAAGGTAAAGTCTTCGTTTACTTTCCTTACGCGATCGATGAGACGTTCCACGAAGCCGGTTACGCTTCGTTGACGAAACGTGATCCATTTTTGTATAAGCACATGGTTTTGGGCAAACGTTACGGCCTCCTCGAATTTTTTCTCTGCAATTAGGGAGGTCCATTGTCTCAGCGTATTCTTGAGGGCGCTTACATCCATGTGCTGTTTCAGCATTTTCTTCTCGCAGTGCGGACAGAAGCAAGTTAACAATCCTTTCGGGTTCACTTCTTCGCCGCCCCAATCCGGATACCGGATGCGATCAATCATGTAAGTGGTGTATCCGTAACGCTTGCGCAAGTCGAGCAATGCTGTTTCCCAGAAGCCGATGACATCAGGGGCATTGGGGCAGAGCCAGTGAGGTATGACTTGTCCATCCATATCCGTAACTAGGTTGTTGGCGAGCAAACGGCCTTCAAAATGGCCATTTAAAATATTCAGCCACGGGATAATCTCGTACTCTTCGTACTGCAGTGATTCTTTAATCATCATCAAAGGGTCCTGATCCGGGCTGAGGGTGAGTTCTCTTCGCTGATCAAGTCCAGAGCCCTCATAAGAAGGTAGAATGGCGTGCATCGTTCCCGTACCGAATACAACATCGTGCACGGCGTTTCGCGGTAAACGGCCAACAGGGTTCGGATTTCGTTCGAAAATGGTATTAACTTCAGGGAAGATGTAACGGATATCCTTCAGCTTACGAATATAAGACATAATCTGCGGTATACCTTCGTCTACAATATCATGCGGGTGCAATTGGATTCCTGACATTTTATAATCACGCTCCTGTTAGTAGAGTTGTTTGTCATTCATATATTGAAGTGACGGGTAAGCTTGCTTTAAGCCCAGAATGGCTATGCCTTGCAGTGCCGATTGATGCTGTAGGGTTGATATCTCGATCGTAACATCGGTCACGTCCGTAGTGTGGAGCCCCACTTTGGCATTCAATCCTTCGAGCGAGAGGGATTGCGTTAATCCACCCATAAGCAGGATCTTCTCCGGATTGAGCAGGGAAATAATATTCAGAATGCCCAGGGCCAAATGCTCCTCGAATCTAGAAACCAAATGACGTGCCTGGATATCTCCCTCCACAGACATCTCAAATACTTCTTTAGCCGTAAGCTTCTTATCGAAAATCTTAAGCGCAGCAGCTTCCAAACCAGAACCGGAACATATAATTTCAAAGTGTCCCTTGTCCGATGGGGTATACAAATGATGCTTCTGAAACAGCATGTAACCAATTTCACCTGCTGCGTTTCTTGCACCTCGTATCAATTTGCCGTCAATCAGAATAGCGGAACCCAGCCCGGTTCCAATGCCAATGAGCACGGCAGAGTTTAAATTCTGGAGCGCGCCGGCATACATCTCGCCGACAAGCGCAGCTCGCACGTCGTTCTCAACGGTAACGGGTACCTGAAATACGTTGCTAAAGTACTGCCTTAGATCAATGTTCTTCCATTCCGGCAAGTTGGGAGATCCTTCAAGGACCATGCCGCAGGATGGATCAACGATTCCGGGAGTGGCAATACTTATGAATGCGAGGCGGTTGGCCGGCTGTCTGGTAGATTCAATGAAATCTTTGATGTCGGTTGCCATATGGTCTAGAAATTCCCGGCTTGACTGATGCTTATAAGTAGCAACGGTATGCTTAGCGATGCATTCGCCGGCCAGATTGAATTGTCCGAAATGGAGGGTAGTCCCCCCAAGATCAACGGCGATACCGAAGGCGGCGTTCTTGGCAAAATGAAGTCTTGTGCCGCGTTTGCTTAAATCGGCGTCATCCTTCTCGTCAAAAATTAACTTCTCCTCAATGAGTGTCTTGACGATATCGGACACGGTTGCCTTGGTTATCCCGGTCTCTTTGGCAATGTCGGTCCGGGCTATAGGTCCCATATCCTTAATGGTGTTGAGCACAATCTCTTTGTTCATCCTGCGAATCGTGCTGGGCAAATGTACTTCCATTGTGTGCGATCACTACCTTCCTCTTTAAACACTCTGCTCTTTAAGTTTAATAAATAAACTTAAAAAGACAGAAATGTGAGATTCCCAAAACGTTTATGAAGAATTAATATTGGAAAGCTCTATTTAAGTTTATAATATATCCTTAATGAAACCGGTGTCAATGGAAATTCATTAAACAATAAATGGTTGCCGACTGGATCACGTTCAAGTCGTTGCATATCTGATACCATATTGTTGGAGGATCATGTTATTGATGAAAAAGACGAGGGGGTAGCGCAGTGAAGGAAGAAACGCTGCTTCAGCTATTGGACGAGTTGAATCAATGATAAATATTCTATCTTTATTGCTGCTGATTTTCCGTCACGGATTACAGACTATAGTTAAGAATATCTATAGGGAGAAGGGCTGTCCATTTGGACGGATTATCGGCATTTGGAGTACACTCGGTTAAAGCGGACGCTGGATATCTCTCTATACAACCTCCAAAGGTTTAAAGTTAACCAGGGTAGAAGAATTCTTAAGCTTTTGCTTATATCATGAAGGCATGCATTTTGATAAAATGAAATCGATTCTCAGCCAAAATATCCGGAAATTTGACATATTATGAAGGAGTCTCATAATTTAGGGCGAATATATTCGGAGTAGTCTGTACAGTGAAAGAGGGTGACCCGGCGTTATCAAGAAAGATCTGCATATACGGCGAATCGCATTTGCCTCTGTATTGAAGTGTGAGGAATGAGGACACTTAAATACAACTTGAAGAGGAGTTAGGCAAATGGATATCGTTACCGAAAGATTAGTGATTCGCGAGTTTGAACCAGATGATTGGCAGGATGTTCTGCAGTATACATCCGATCCGGTGGTGATGCATTACATGCCTGAGCCGGTGCATACGGAAGAAACTGTGAAGCAATTTTTGGAGCAGAACAAGGGCGAAAAAGCTCATCATTATGCGGTTATGCTGCAGGAAGATCAGCATGTGATTGGTCACATGGTGTTTCATCCATGGTTCGGCGAACATACGTATGAAATCGGCTGGGTGTTTAATTCGACCTATCATCGTAGGGGGTTTGCCACGGAAGCCGCCAGAGCTTTGCTTCAGCACGGCTTCGAGGTATTGGGGTTGCATCGAATCATTGCGACATGCCAGCCCGAGAATACACCCTCGTACCGGGTGATGGAGAAGCTGGGCATGAGGAGAGAAGGCTATTTTCAACAGTGTATCCCTCGTGGCGATATTTGGTGGGATGAGTATTCCTATGGTATGCTAAAGTCTGAATGGCGTACTATTTCATAGTTCTGATGTTTTAACATGCTGTGCCCAATGTATCTCTCATAACAATGAGGTGCATTGGGCTTATTTTTTCTGAAATCTGTGAATAAGGGCGGCTTGCTTAGAACGGATGCCTTAGCTAGATTAAGATTGGGCTTGGAGGTGCAACATGATGCGAAATATGCCGGCAAGGGAAGCGGGGGGCAGAAGAAAGCGTATCGTGATTCGAGTTTTGCTGGGACTAATGGGAATCCTGCTGATTTATACGATATATGTGGGCAGCACGATTTGGAACTACGCACAAAGAATAGTAAATATCCCGGCTGATGCAGCAATAGTGCTGGGGGCTGCAGTATGGGAAGGAGAGCCTTCGCCTGTTTTTCAGGGACGCATTGATCATGCACTTTGGCTGTATGACCGTCAGTTTGTAAACAAGCTGATATTTACAGGTGGACGTAGTTCGGAGGATGAACTTGCTGAATCGGAAGTTGCCAGACAGTATGCCATCGAGCATGGTGTTCCAGAGCGCGATATCCTTGTCGAGACGGCTTCGACGATCACCGAGCAGAATCTGCATTATGCCAATGAGATAGGGGATACAGCAGGGCTGTCCTCCTATCTCATTGTAAGTGACCCGCTGCATATGAAGCGGGCGATGATGATGGCAGAAGATATGGGCCTGGAAGCCAATCCTTCACCCGCATCCCGGAGTGCGTATCAGAGCCTGAGAAGCAAAGTCCCTTTTTTAATCAGAGAAGTCTTTTATCATATCGGTTATCAACTGGTTGCACCATTCCGATAAAGGGTCTGCCCAGAGGAAGGCCGTGTCCTATTACAGATTCTTGAGATCGTTCGCAAGCATCTGATGGCTCTCCTTGTCGGTTACCCTATCGAGATACCTTGTCGCGTTTTCTTTGGACGCCATAGCTTGCTCCTTGTTTCCCAGGACCAGATAGGCTCGGGCTTCCGCTTCATACCCGTAACCTATATAGAATGGTTCGAGGCTTGCCGATGATCCGACAATGATGCAGCGCTTGGCATAACGCAGTGCTTGTTCGCCTTGGCCCGCTACCGCATACACTCTGGAGAGCTGCCAATATCCAATGGAAAGGTTGCGCTGTGTATGATCTTCAACCCGTGTCCAGTGCCAAAACGAGCTGTGACATATGTGAATCATGTTTTCTTCATCTTCCGGTGTACGTTGTTTGTTCTCCAAGATATCCCATACCTGATTGAAGCAGTCCATCGCAAATTGTTTATGTGTTTTTGGTTCCTGATTGTCCATGCCTTTTCCTCCGATAATATGTATGCGTTATAAAGCCGGTAAATGGATCGTAAAGGTTGTCCCGTGATCAGGTATGCTCTCTACGTTCATCGTTCCGCCATGATTATGAATAATGTTCTTGGTAATCATCATTCCGAGTCCCGTCCCGGTGTCTTTGGTTGTAACAAAAGGCTGTCCCAGGGATTGGATTTGCTCCTGCGTCATTCCAACCCCTTCATCCTGCACGATAATTTGAACCTCTTGAGCGTTATGCAGAATGTCCAGGGTAATGGTGCCACCTTGATTCATCGCTTCCATGGCATTTTTCAGCAAATTGATGAATACTTGCTTAAGCTGGTTGACTTCACCCTGGACGAAGACCGGTACCCTCGGATAATGAGGGATGATCTCGATATTTTTGAGGGCTGCTTGAACCTTCATAAGCGTAATGATCTGTTCCATAATGGCATACACGTCGATGGGTCCGCTGACGTGAACGCCCTGCGGTTTCGAAAGTACCAGGAGTTCATTGACAATGAGCTCGATTCGTTTGAGCTCCGATTCAATGATTTCAAAATAGAGCTCGTTACTGCGTTCCGCTGATCGCAGCAACTTCACGAATCCATTAATCGAAGTTAATGGATTCCGAATTTCATGGGCAATGCCAGCGGCCAACTGGCCGGCGGTGGTCAGCTTCTCGGATTGCATCACGCGATCCTCTTCTGCCCGCTGCTCTGTGATGTCTTTAAAGATGCCGACAGCGGCCTTCTCGCCTTCATAATTGATGATTAACGTGAACCCGGTGACCATCTTCTTTTGTTCGTCCAGACAGCGTATCAGATAATTGAAGCTTCCGAGCTCTCCGTTCTCCGCATATTTTGCCCTGCGTTTCATCAATGCGTTATGGTACGATGCGTCGACGATCACGTCGGTTGAAATTCCAAGGACGTCACGGGGATGCGCAGCGTTAACAAGTCTGAGCGCGGCAGGATTAACATAGTGGACAATGCCTTTTTTTGTGATGAGTACGGAGAGGGGAAGTCCTTCCAGCAGCTGCAGAAACGAATGTTCCTTCTCGTTGAGCTTCTGTTCCTTCTGCTCCAGCTGTTTCATGAGCTGTCTCAGCAGCGTTCGATCCTCAAATTGTACCAAATATCCCTTGGGACCCTGCTCCGGATCCTGCTCAACGCTGCAACGTGCATTAAGGTATAACTCGCGATCGGACGGATGGCAATAAGCATATTCAAACGGGATTAGGGATTGCTGAAGCCCATGTGCAGCTTTTGCGTTCTGAACCACTCGATTCAGTAATTCGCGGAAGCTGTTTTCTTCTTGCGGCGCCCCGGCAGTTAACTCCTGCTGTGTGTATCCCAATAGATCACATAGTGCCGAATTGACCTTGAGAATCGTTCCATCAAGCGATACCATTGCCATTCCGATTACAGATTGTTCAAAGGCAAAATCATGATTAGGGCTGGAATAGGGCAGCACTGCAAATCTCCTTTCAAAATTCTGGGAGGATTGAATGTACCCATATTATAAGTGGGTCGAAATCATTCATCAATCCTTTAAAGCGATAGATCTAAGCAGGAATTTCATAGTTTCGCATAAATATCTGCATCATCCATCACATTTGTCCTGAATTGAAAGTGTGCATGCCCCATAATATGAATCTTTCAGCTTAAGAATGGCAAGGCAGCGAGTACGCCTAGCCGTTCTCGAGGAGAAAGCAGGTTACACCGAGAAGTCGGTGTTTTTCAGTTGTTGAATTGCATGATCTAATGAGAGCTTAAGCTCATCCGTAATGGGTCCCATAGGCAGTCGAAGGGTGTCCGATGAGATGATACCCTGCTTGGCAAGCAACCATTTTAGCGGAGCGGGATTGGATTCTTCAAACAGCTTACGAATGTAGGGAAGCAGACCTTCGAACTCCATTTCGGATCGAGAGTAATCTCCTTGTGCAGCTAATTGAAACACCCGAATGAAAACCTCGGTATTCACATTGGCCGACGCCAATATTCCACCAGAGGCTCCATGAACCAGCATTTCATGAAAGAGGACATCGTTGCCGCATAGAACGGGCTTCGTATCGTAATGGGATAAGCTTCTCATGAGCTCCGTACTCTCAGTGCTGTCTTTCATCCCGATCACGCCGGGGATCTCCATGATTCTTCTTATGACATCAACCGGTAACCGGATTCCAGTACGCGATGGAACTTCGTACAGAATTACCGGGATCCCGACCTCGGCCACCCTTCGGAAATGCTGCAGAATGCCATCGGTCGAAGGGCGACTGTAATACGGCGTGACGACCAATACCGCATCAGCACCGATATGGCCTGCCAGTTCCGTTCGCTTTATGCTGGATACCGTATCGTTCGTACCGGTACCAATGATGAGCGGCAATAGCCGTCCGCCCAGACTCCCCCGCGTTTCCTCCACAACCTGCACGACTTCCTCCCAAGCAACTGTCGGCGCTTCACCGGTCGTTCCGTTGATGACCAATCCCTGAATATCATAGGATAACAAATTCTTTAAATAACGATGATAAGACGGAAAATCCAGTTCGTAATCCTGTGAAAAGGGAGTGATCACAGGAACATAAATGCCATGCAGTTCTTTCTGACTCAGCATAATCTTTCCTCCAATTCATGAATGATGGCTATACTTTATCATGGGAATTAAGATCGGTGTTATCTATAATAATAGATAGTTATTATCAATATTATTGATAAGGAGAGAGCGATGGAACTTATCTACCTGCAAACCTTCAGGGAGGTTGCGATTCGCCAGAGCTTTACAAAAGCCGCGGATGAGTTGGGTTATGCCCAATCCAGCGTAACCACCCAGATTCAGAAGCTGGAGAAGGAATACGGCGTCAAGCTGTTTGAGCGGTATGGCAGAGGCTTGCGCCTGACGAAGTCCGGTGAGGAGCTTTTTAAGTATGCCGTTCAAATGCTGGATCTGTTTCAGCAGTCGAAGGAAAAGCTGACCAAGCAAGGTGGAGGCACCTTATCGATCGGAACGATAGACTCGCTGGCCGCTTATTTTCTTCCGTCCGTCATTCACCAGCTGAAACAAAGGCATGAAGATCTTGTCATCCGCATACAACCGGATCGTGAAGATAGCATTATCAGTAAGGTGAGAGAGGGCGAGTATGATCTCGGTCTTATTTTGGATAGAAAACCAGAGGATTCCTCCTTGAATTGGATCGCCATTCGGGAAGAGCCCCTTCTGCTGATTGCCCATCCGAATCATCCGCTTCTTGTTAAACCTGTCATAGAGCTGGAACACCTGGCTGATGCCGAATGGATTATGCCCGAGGATAGTTGTAATTACCGCATGATGTTGGAAAAGGTGCTGCGTGCTAGCGGAGTTCCAATGCGAATAGGCCTGGAATTGGGCAATCCGGAGGCAATCAAGAGATATGTGACGTCCGGTACGGGCATCTCATTATTGCCGAAGATGGTAGCAGAGGAGGAAATCAAACGTGGTGAGCTTTCGATTCTTCCCTTTGCGCATTCCGACATTCGACTGGACATTCAGTTGGTTATTCACCCCAAGAAGTGGTTTTCTCAATCGCTGAAGGATGCGATCGATATGCTGAAGTCTAAATCCTAATGTCGCCTTATGGTGATATTGCAATTAACGGGAAGATTCAGTATGATTTAAACAACAATGTATAGGTTTATGTGTGACTGGCGCAGCATGGGGGACCATGAGGGAGCACATAGATGACGACGGCCGTACGCCTGGGCAGAGGTAGGGGAAGCTTATTTCCCTTACCTCTTTATTATTTCTGATTCTATAAGTCTCTGAAACTACGAAAAGGGGATAAAACAACGATGTTAAAAACGAAAAAAATACTGCTGCTAGGTTCGGGAGAACTGGGAAAGGAAGTCGTGATTGAGGCACAGAGACTGGGTGTGGAGACCATAGCCGTCGATCGTTATGCCGACGCTCCTGCCATGCATGTTGCCGATCATAGCCATGTCATCGATATGCTGGATGGGGAGAAACTGCGCGCAATCATTGAGCAGGAGAAGCCGGACCTGATCGTACCTGAGATCGAGGCGCTGGCTACCTCGGAACTGGTTAAGCTGGAGGAAGAGGGGTACCGGGTTATTCCTACTGCCAGAGCTGCGAAGCTTACGATGGACCGAGAAGGGATTCGCCGGTTAGCTTCAGAGGAGTTAGGGCTGCCTACTGCGGGCTATCGATTTGCCGATACTTATGAGGAGTTTAAACAGGCTGTTCTGGACATGGGGTTTCCATGTGTAATTAAACCTCTGATGAGCTCCTCAGGTAAAGGCCAGAGCGTATGCCGCTGCGAAGGAGATATCGAGTCCTGCTGGAACATCGCCATGGAGGGCGGCCGTGTGCAGAACGGAAGAGTGATCATTGAGGAATTCATTATATTCCAGTCGGAGATCACGCTTCTGACCGTTCGTTCCGTCAATGGAACAAGCTTCTGTGCGCCAATCGGACATATTCAGGAGAGCGGGGACTATATCGAATCCTGGCAGCCACACAATATGTCGGAAGAGCAAATCGAGGAAGCTAAATATATTGCAAGGAAGATTACCGATGAGCTTGGCGGTTATGGATTGTTTGGGGTTGAGTTGTTCCTGACTGAGGATAAAGTGTATTTTAGCGAGGTGTCTCCGCGACCGCATGATACCGGGTTGGTTACACTGGTCACGCAAAATTTATCTGAATTCGCGCTTCACGTCCGTGCCATTCTTGGGTTTCCGATCCCGGAGATCGAATTGATAACGCCGGGAGCCAGCCGTCCGCAAAAAGCGGCGAGAGAGCTGGAGAATTATACAGTTACCGGCGCCGAGCAAGCACTGGCTGTTCCGAATACGCAGCTGCGCATTTTTGGGAAACCGGTGACCAAGATCGGAAGACGGATCGCAGTTGCGTTGTCAACCGCCGGCACAGTGGAGGAAGCCCGTTCGCGTGCGAAGCTGGCTTTGGATAAGCTTGCTGTTGAAGAAGCATAAATCATCGGGATTCCATTGATATAGCTCATTATATTATGTTGAAAAGGTCAACCGGAATAACCGGTTGGCCTCTTCTGTTATGGAAAGATCATGGATCAAAATCGGCTACAAACGGTTCAAATGCTGATAACCTGTTCTTGTTTTAGTTTTGATGATAAATATGCAGAAATTTATGTTCTTTCATGATAAGATACACAAGAATACAAACGACCCTCACCCATTATAATGTTCTTAATGCGATGCTCTATAGGCATAATTAAAGCATTATAATATCAAATAAATATATATAGGATCGTTTATGACGGCATAGGAGAATCTACATGAGAGACATGACGCAAGGAAGTCCGATCAAGCTGATTATCATGTTTACGATCCCGCTTTTGATCGGAAATATTTTTCAACAATTTTATAATATGGCGGATACCCTAATCGTGGGTCGTACCATTGGTGTGAACGCACTTGCGGCTGTGGGCTCGACAGGCAGTATATTGTTTTTTGTTATTGGCTTTGCCCAAGGCTTGACGGCCGGTTTGTCCATCATTACGGCGCAGCGCTTTGGCGCCAAGGATATCGCGGGCGTTCGCAAAAGCGTGGGGACAAGTATATGGATTAGTCTTATATTCACGGTGTTCCTTACCATTGTGAGTGTCATATTCACGAGGCCCGTCCTCGTCATGATGAACACGCCGGCAGAAATTTTGGATGATGCTTATTCGTATTTAATCGTTATTAACTGGGGTGTTGGCGCAGCCGTTCTGTTCAACTTGCTGGCTAACCTGCTCAGAGCACTTGGGGACAGCCGGACGCCGCTTCTCTTCTTGGTGGTCGCAAGCATTCTGAACATCGTACTCGATCTGTTGTTTATTCTTGTATTCAAGATGGGAGTAGCCGGAGCAGGCCTTGCCACGGTGGTATCGCAGCTGTTCTCCTGCCTGCTCTGCTTATTATACATTCACAAAAAGGTTCCGCTTCTGCAGTTCAAGAATGCCGATTGGTCCATCGATTGGACATTTATACGCAAGCATATGTGGGTCGGTTTTCCGATGGGCTTCCAAGCCTCCATCATTGCGATTGGAGCCATCATACTACAGATTACGCTTAACGGTCTCGGGGCAACGGCCGTAGCCGCATATACGGCAGCTCAGAAGATTGACATGCTTGCTACGCAACCCATGAGTTCCTTTGGCATTACGATGGCGACTTTTGCTGCCCAGAACTTCGGAGCGAATCGCATAGACCGAATCAAGCTTGGAGTTAAACAATGCATATGGGTCTCGGGATCCTTCAGCCTCGCCGTGGGCTTGCTGGTTATATTTGCGGGTCCTGCAGCCGTCAGCCTCTTTGTCGGTCAAGGAGAGGAAGAATTGCTGTCCCTTAGCAGGTTGTACTTCTTATCGAACGGCAGCACCTATTTGCTGCTGTCGCTGTTGTTCATCTACCGCTTCACGCTGCAGGGACTGGGGCAGAGCTTTATCCCAACCATAGCCGGCATTATGGAACTGATTATGCGGGTATTGGCAGCCATCTTCCTGACCGCGCAGATCGGGTTCCTCGGCGCAAGCCTGGCAAATCCGCTGGCTTGGCTCGGAGCCGTCATTCCGCTCGGCATTGCCTATTACTTGAGCATTAAAAGACTAAGCGCGCCTGCTAAACCTGTCTCCGTACCTGTTCAGGCGTAAGGATTTTTACACAATTGAAATCAGAACGAATCATGACTTAATGAACAGAAATCATTCTGTTGTTCAAGAGCCATGCATTCGTTCTTTTTTTGCTTCATCAAGCTTGAAAAAAGATGCATTCCAAATTTGGATGCGCCGGGGTAAGATCACATTAGATTCTTTTAACTAATTTGACAGATTAGAACAGGAGAGGTTGCCTTGTATAAAGTGCTGTTAGTGGACGATGAAGCCGATGTTAGGGAGGGACTCGTGCAGGAAATCCAGTGGGGAGCCTGCGGATTTACGATCGAGGGAACGGCGGAGAACGGGAGAGAGGCCATGGAGCTTGCGGAGCGATTGGAGCCGGATGTCGTCATTACCGATATCAGTATGCCGTTTCAGGATGGGCTCCAGCTGGCCTCGTGGCTCAGAGAGTTTCAGCCGCTGTGCAAAATCGTGATCTTAACCGGATACGATGAATTTGATTATGCCCGTCAAGCGATTACGCTCAGCGTGGACGAGTATTTGCTGAAGCCATTCTCTGCCGAAAGCTTCACGGAGCTATTGGGGAAGATCAAAGACAAGATCGATATGGAGGTTACGGAGCGTGAGGATGTGCGCCAGTTGAAGGAGCATTACCGCACGAGCTTGCCTTTGCTTCGGGAATCGTTTCTTGCGTCTCTGCTCACCCGGAAATTGCCCCGCTCGATCATTGAAGAGAAGACTCGAAATTACGGTTTGTCTTTGAATGGGGGGAGTCACCTGGCTGCGGTTATGGCATTATATCCCGCTTCTGTAGATAAGGAGCATACGTCCTCAACTTCCCTTCGCCATTCGGGAGACTTGGATTTAATGCTGCATGCCATGCTGAACATTGCTAAGGAGCTGCTGGATCCCGAATTTTTTGGAAGCGTATTCATATATCAGGATAGCATTGTGCTGTTGATTACGAATGACGAGAGCGAAAACGAAGCGTGGTTTAGCGAGCTGCAGATGACACTTGACCGCTTGTTAAAAAGCATTCTTCATTATTTGAAGCTCCCGGTTACGATTGGCGTGGGCTCTATGGTGCGGAATCTGTCCGACCTTAAGTATTCCTATCAGGATGCGCTGCTGGCGCTCGACTACCGGTTGATTCTTGGCGCCGAGAAAGTCATCTTCATTGATGATGTTGAGCGCCCGAGACCGGAGGGAGTTCGTCTGGATGAATTAAAGGAGCAAGCGCTGATGCGCAGTCTAAAACTCGGAACGGAAGAGGAATTAACTGAAGCAATCTCGCACATATTTGATGAGCTCATGGGTGCCTCCTGTACCATTCAGGACATTCAGGTATACCTTTTGGAGGTTGTAACGGCTATATTGAGATCGGCTCAAGAATCCGGGATTGAGATCGAGGTGTTGTTCGGCGCAGGGTCTCAGCTGCATGCGGAGATCTTCAAGTTTTCCGGATTGCAGGAGGCTAAAGCCTGGCTTCAGGATGTCTGTTTGACTATACGCAAGCATATCGCCAGCTCCAGGCAGCATGCGTACAAAGACATCGTGGAGAAGGCACTCCAATATACCCGGGAGCATTACGGTGACTCGGAGCTATCGCTGCAGAAGCTGTGCGTGCAGCTTCATATCAGTACAGGCTATTTTAGCGCTGTGTTCAAAAGAGAAGTCAAAATGACCTACGTGCAGTATTTGATGCAGCTTCGGATGGAAACGGCCAAAGAGCTTCTTCGATCATCGGAACTTAAAGCGTTCGAAATCGCGGAGCGTGTCGGATTTGCAGATCCGAATTATTTCAGCTTCTGCTTCAAGAAGCAGGTCGGCATCTCACCCAAGGAATACCGGACACAAGCGAGGGGGTAAAACTCGGTGAAAATCACGTATGCTAAGCGGGACTCGTTTAAACCAACCATTCAGCGGTGGGTTAGGCGATTTCGCGCACACAGCATTCAATCGATCATCATGTGGTCCTTCTCGGCATTTATTCTGCTTATCGTGATCGTGGTGGCCGTTCTGTTGTTCAATAAATTCTCGCGATCGGCGGAGCAAAGCGTGTTTTTGAATGCCCAGCAAATCGTGGATCAGGTCAGCTATAATCTCGAGGATTATGTGGACGGGATGGCACAGCTGTATCGGGCCATTGAGGAAAATATGCTCGCGGACGGGCAATGGGACGATGAGCAGGTGACTCAACAGCTGAACACCATCATGCGAAGTCGGGATGACATCGTCTCCATCGCTTTATTTAATGAACAGGGCGATATGCTGAGGAACCACCCGGCCATGCCGGTTAAGCCCAGCGCCCGGGTGACGGAGCAGAGCTGGTTTCACTCGGCCATGAGAGTCTCCGACCATCTGAGCTTCTCGCTGCCGCATGTGCAGAATTTGTACGACCATACATTTAAATGGGTGGTCACGATGAGCAAAGGAATTACGGTTGTTCATAACGGAGAGCCGACGTATGTCATTCTGCTGGTGGATATCAACTTCAAGAAGATCGATGAGCTGAGCAGCCGCATCAGCCTGGGGAAGCGAGGGTATGCGTACATCATCGATGAAGGAGCGGGAAACATCGTGTATCATCCCCAGCAGCAGTTAATTTACATGGGGCTTCGGAATGAGAGCGTAGAACGGGCACTTACTTCTTCGGACAGTTACATTGATGAATCGGATGGAGTCAAGCGGCTGAATACGGTGAAGTCGGTCGTTAATATCGGATGGAAAATCGTTGGGGTTTCCTATTTGGATGAAATCATGACAACAAGAGAAGAGGTCAATCGTTATCTGGTTCAGGTTGTGGCGATTGTTCTGGTGCTAGCCATCGTGGTCTCCCTAATTCTCTCGGCTATGCTGACCCGCCCGATCCGCCGGATGGGCAGAACGATGAAGGCAGTGGAACGGGGCGATTTCAACGTGGAGCTCCCGATGCAGGGGCCGCTGGAAGTGGTACAGTTGTCCAGCCGCTTCAATCTGATGCTGGATAAGATCAGGCAGCTCATGAAGCAGATTGTGAAGGAGCAGGAATCGAAGCGTAGATACGAGCTGGAAGCTTTGCAGGCTCAGATCAACCCGCATTTTTTATATAACACCTTGAATTCGGTGGTCCGTATGGTGGGCATGAGCAAGAAGGAGGAGGTCATTACGATGATTACTTCCTTGTCGAAGCTGTTTCGTTTGAGCTTGAGCAAAGGGAAGACATCCATAAGCGTCCGTGAAGAGCTGGAACATGCAAGGCATTATTTGACCATCCAACAGATGAGATATAAACAGAAATTCGATTTTAAGATCGAAGCGGATGAAGCAGCGCAGTCTTGTTACACATTAAAGCTGGTGCTTCAGCCCTTAATTGAGAATGCCATCGTACATGGCATCGAGTATATGGTGGATCATGGACATATTCACATAACGGCAGCTATCAAAGGCGACCTATTGGAGATGACGGTGAAGGACAATGGAGTCGGGATGTCCCCCGAGATGCTTGAAAGGATATTGGAGGTTGAAGCACTGCGTCATAATCCGGCTCGATTTATCAATACGGCAGGCTCTGGTGTGGCCGTTCGAAATGTTCATGACCGCATCCAATTGTATTATGGGCATCGTTACGGTCTGGAATTTCAGAGCGAGCTCGAAGTGGGCACGACCGTTCGCATACGGATTCCGGTCATTCACGACATAGGGGAGGGGCGGGAGAATGATTAGAATTCATCGTGTGGTACGGATACCGGTTGTACCTAAGGGCTGTCTCGTTGTGCTTATCCTATCCTTGATCCTCTTAACATCGTGTTCATCAGGCGCAACCATGGATGAGAATGAAACCGAACTCCGGCATATTGCCCTCGTGGCTCCCATACACGCCGAAGAGCAGGGGGATGCCATCCGATTAGGCGCCGAGGCGGCTGCCAAGGAAAACGGATTGGTGCTCGATTATATCCCGCTGGAGCCAAGTGACGATGAAGCGGAGCAGCTGCAAGCTGCATTGAAAGTGCTGGAGAAAGGCTCCTCCGCGATTTTGATCGATCCGGCATCCGAAGCCGTACTGCAGAAATTAGGGGATCAGGCATCAGCGGCTGATGTCCCTGTCATTTCTTTGAATGATGAGCGAATGACCACAGGTGTCCTGTCCGCCATTGCAATCAATAATGAGGTGGCCGGACGCAAGGCGGGTGAGCAGCTGGCTGACTTACTTGAAGGTCGGGGTGTTATCGCCATACTTCGATCCGACAGGGAGGATCCCGACCTAATGGCCCGCGAAGAGGGCGCCAAAAGTGTACTGTCGGAAATGAGCGGGATTCAAATCGCGGACGGAGCTGCGTGCGGCAAACGTGAAGATGCATGCTGGCAGGCGGCCAAGCAGCTGCTGGACCGAGAATCGGTCGACGGGATTCTGGCACTTGATATTCAGGCTTCCTTGGGAGCGGCCAAAGAAGTCGCGAGAAGGAAAGTTCAGGGGAAGATCAAGATTGTCACCTTCGGAAGTGATCTGGAGCAGCTTCAGCTTCTGCAGGATGGCATCCTTCATAAGCTCGTTGTGCAGAACGGGTTCAGCACGGGTTATCTGGGAGTAGAACAGGCCGTGAAGGTCTTAGATGGTTCGAAATATGACAAGCCGATTGTGCTTGAGACCAAGGTAATTGATGCCGACAACATGTTCTGGATGGATAATCAGAAGGTGCTATTTCCATTTGTGAAGTAAAGAAGATGCGATGCTTAGAAGTAAGTGATGAGGATTTTGCTAGAAAGCATGAGGATTTTGAATTCGAATGTCAGGAGCATTGCGGCATAATGGCGGTAGACAGTGAGATATGGCATATAAATGCCGTACCCGTCACTGAAAATTCGAATGAAACAAGGGAGGTCAACCCAGGTGAAGAAAAAATGGCTGATAATCCTTATGGCCGGCATGATGCTGACCACGGCGGCATGCAATAACGGCGGGAGCAGTTCAACCGGCAGCGATAGCAAGGGAAGTGAAGCGGCGGGTGGCAGCACCCCTCAAGTCGGGGTGGCGATTTATAAGTTTGACGACACGTTCATGACAGGCGTTCGCAATGCGATGTCCGATGCAGCGAATGGCGTAGCCAAACTGGATATCGTGGATAGCCAAAATGCGCAGCCAACTCAAAATGAGAAAATCGATCTGTTTATTTCAAAGAAATACAGCTCCATGATTATCAACCCGGTGGATCGGACGGCGGCCGGTGTCATTATCGATAAGGCTAAAACCGCGAATACACCAGTGGTCTTCTTGAATCGGGAGCCGATCGCGGAAGACATGAACAAATGGGATAAGGTGTATTACGTAGGGGCGAAAGCGGAGGAATCCGGAACGATTTCGGGTCAGCTTATTGTCGATTATTGGAAGGCCAATCCGAAGGCGGACAAGAACGGGGATGGCAAGCTGCAGTATGTCTTGCTGCAGGGTGAGCCGGGTCATCAGGATGCCGAGCTGAGGACCAAATTCTCCGTACAGGCGATTCAAGATGCGGGGATAGAAGTCGAAGCGCTAGCGGTGGATACCGCCATGTGGGACCGCGTGAAAGGACAGGAAAAGATGCAAGCCTTCCTTGCATCCCATGGCGACAAGATTGAAGCGGTTTTGGCCAACAATGACGATATGGCGCTTGGCGCTATTGAGGCATTGAAAGCAGCGGGTTACTTCAGCGGCGACAAATATATGCCGGTCGTAGGCGTAGATGCGACAGCTCCGGCTATTCAGGCGCTGGAAGATGGCACGCTTCTCGGCACCGTGCTTAATGATGCCAAGAGCCAGGGCAAAGCTTCTGTTGCGATTGCCGCAGCACTATCCAAAGGGGAAACGCCGAACAAGGACAACACCGGATTTGATATTACCGACGGCAAATACGTATGGATCGCTTACAAAAAAATAACGAAGGACAATATCGCCGACGCGAAATAATAGCAGGGTTATAGGAGGGGGCAGCGGCTAATCAAAGCGTTGTCCCTTTATATTCGGCTTTTTTCGATCCGGCTAGCGAAGGAGGTATCCCGAAGGTGACGGAACCGTATGTGCTGGAGATGCGGAATATATCGAAGGCGTTTCCCGGCGTTCAGGCGCTAAACGACGTAACATTCAAGGTGAGGCCAGGTACCGTGCATGCTCTTATGGGCGAGAACGGGGCAGGTAAATCAACGTTGATGAAATGTTTATTCGGCATATACAAGCCTGATGAAGGTGATATTTATTTAAACGGCAGCAAGGTAGCCATCAACAGCTCCAAGGACGCACTGAATCATGGAATATCCATGATCCATCAGGAACTTCATCCCGTGCCGCATCGCAACGTGATGGAGAATATATGGCTTGGAAGATTTCCGATGACGGGCTTCTGGCCTTTGAAATTCGTGAATGAGAAACAGATGGCAGAAGATACGCTCCGCCTGTTTCGCGAGCTCGATATCGATATTGATCCCAGGGCAAGAACAGGAGCGCTTTCTGTATCCAAGATTCAATCGCTTGAGATTGTCAAAGCCGTGTCCTATCACTCCAAGGTGATTGTCATGGACGAACCGACCTCATCGCTGACCGGGAATGAGGTGGAGCATCTGTTCAGCATCATGAACAGGCTGCGTTCGCAAGGCGTGTCGATTGTCTACATCTCGCACAAAATGGAAGAGATTTTGCGCATATCCGATGACGTGACGATCATGCGCGATGGGAAGTATGTGGGAACCTGGCAAGCCGGCGAGCTGACGACCGATTTGATTATCACCCGTATGGTGGGGCGGGACTTGACGGAGCGCTATCCTGAACGGACGAACGTTCCCGGCGAAACCCGGATGCAGGTCCACCAATTAAGTTCCACGAATCCGAAATCGTTTCAGAATGTATCCTTCGAGCTAAGACGGGGAGAGATCCTGGGCATTGGCGGCCTTGTCGGTGCACAGCGAACGGAACTGGTTGAAGCTATATTCGGGCTTCGTCCGGTGGCATCCGGAACCATCTCGATTAACGGGAAACCGGTAAAGATCAAATCACCCTCTGATGCCAAGAAAAATAACATGGCGCTGCTGACGGAAGAGCGCAGAGTTACTGGCATATTCCCGGTTCTCTCGGTCTATGAGAATACCGTCATTGCCAATCTTCGCAGGTATCAGAACTTCGCGTTCCTGTTAAATGAACGCAGAGGAATCGAGGATGCGCGAACGAACGTGGAGCAGCTGAGAACCAAAACGCCCTCGGTCCATACCCAGATACGGAACCTGTCGGGTGGCAACCAGCAGAAGGTGCTGCTGGCAAGGTGGCTTCTGACCGAGCCTGAAATCCTTCTGCTGGATGAGCCGACACGTGGAATCGATGTGGGCGCTAAGTTTGAGATTTATTCGATCATTACGCAGTTAGCCAAGCAAGGAAAGAGCATTATTATGATTTCCTCCGAAATGCCCGAGCTGCTCGGAATGTCCGACCGAATCATGGTGATGAGCGAAGGGCGGCTGACGGGAATTCTCGCAGGGCAGGAAGCAAGCGAAGAGGAAATCATGCGGCTTGCCGCACAGCAGCGGTCAGCTGATTCGGGAGGGGAAGTCGATGAATACGCAAACCATCGGTAAGGTGAAAGATTATTTGGCGCAGCGCGCCATATTTGTAGTATTGATATTACTTGTTGTCGGGATTGCAGTCGCAGATCCCAATTTTCTGGCCTTCTCCACGCTGCGGGATATTTTGCAGCAATCCTCCACCCGATTAATTATCGCCCTTGGCGCGGCGTTCATTCTGATCACCGGCGGGGTTGACCTCTCCGCAGGACGCGTTGTCGGATTAACGGCGGTTGTATCGGCTTCCATGCTGCAAACGGATGTATACGCAAACCGCTTCTTCCCGGACCTGCCCCAAGTATCGGTTGTATTGCCGATTCTTATCGGTATATTAGCGGGGCTTATCGTTGGGTTAATCAATGGTTTCATTGTAGCTAAACTGCATGTGCCGCCATTCATAGCCACGCTCGGTACGATGGTCGGCATTTACGGCATCAATTCCATCTATTTTGATATGGAGCCGAACCAATCCCAGCCGATTGGCGGCTTGAGACCGGACTTTACCGTGTGGGGCAGCGGCTACATTGACTTCGGCGGCGGATATTCACTCCCTTACATCGTCATTATCGCCGTCTTCGTTGCGTTCATCTGCTGGGTCATATTCGACAAAACCCGGCTCGGCAAAAACATGTATGCCATCGGCGGCAACGTGCAAGCAGCGCATGTATCGGGGATCAATGTAGCCCGTAATCTTATAGCGATCTACGCGATTTCCGGTGCGTTGTATGGCATCGCCGGTGTACTGGAGGCTGCGAGAACCGGGGGCGCGACGAATAACTACGGCAATATGTATGAATTGGATGCGATTGCCGCATGCGTGGTTGGCGGGGTATCCACTGCGGGAGGCATCGGTACGGTGCCAGGTGTGATGGCCGGGGTTCTTATCTTCGGCGTCATCAATTACGGATTAACCTTTATCGGCGTCAGCCCATACTGGCAATTGATCATTAAAGGGCTTATTATCGTAGCAGCGGTCGCATTTGATATTCGCAAATATATGGCCAAAAAATAAAAGGAAAAGAAGCCGCTGGAATATATCCCGCGGCTTTTGTAAAGATATCAGGAAGTATAAACTTCAAAGCTTGGGCCTTCCTGATATCGCAAGGAAAACTTCCTCTAACCGCGGTCTGACTTCCGAGAAAGTACGTCGATAGACGTTTTTCTTTAGATATCAGGGAGTATAAACTTCGAGGCTTGGGCCTTCCTGATATCGCAAGAAAAACTTCCTTTAACCGCGGTCTGTCTTCCGAGAAAGTACGTCGATAGACGTTTTTCTTATAATCATCAACTACAGGAGGTGCCGTCATGACTACAGGTAAAAAACAATTAAATATCGGCGTGCTGGGCTGTGGTCCCATATCGCAGTACGGACATTTCGAGGCTTGCCGGAGAGCGGACAATGCGAGGCTATACACGATTTGCGATGTCGCGGAGGATTTGCTGAACCGCATGGCCGAAATCCACCGGCCTTCCAAGATCTACAATGATTATGACAATATGCTGGCCGATCCCGAGGTAGAGGCTGTCATCATTGGCATCGCGGATCAATTTCACGTGCAAGCCGCTCTTAAAGCCATCGAAGCAGGAAAACATGTTCTAGTGGAGAAGCCTCTTGGGGTCACCGTAGAAGAGTGTGAGGAATTGCAGCGGAAGGCACGGCATTCCGGATGTATTGTCCAAATCGGCAATATGAAGCGCTTTGACCCCGGCATCGCGTATGCCAAGCAGTTTATTGATCAAGAAATGGGTGAGATGCTGGCGCTGAAAGCGTGGTACTGCGACTCAACCTACCGATATACGGTCACCGGTAACGTGCAGCCCATGGTGCAGCTTAGTCCGAATGCCTTAAGGCCGGAAGGCAATCCCAAGCTGGATAAGCTGCGTTACTTCATGCTGACACATGGCAGCCATCTGGTGGATACGGCTCGATTTTTAGGTGGAGAGATGAATAGCGTTACAGCCTGGAACACGCAAAAGTTCGGAGCGTATAACTGGTTTGTCACGGTGCAGTATGCCTCGGGCGCTGTAGGACATCTGGATCTAACGGTTGCCGTGCGGATGGACTGGCATGAGGGCTTTCAGATCTACGGCGAACACGGAAGCGTTATTGGCAAGACCTATAATCCTTGGCTTTTTAAGTCCAGCGACGTCGAGGTATTCTCCTCACGCGACGGTTGTTATCATCGTCCGCTCGGGGAAGATGCGCATTTCTTCAAGCTGCAGGTTGAAGCCTTTGCGGATACGATTATGGAGCAGGCACCCATGCGAGGGGCCAATCTGGAGGATGGAGTGGCAGCCATGCGTGCCATGGCGGCAATTGCACGATCGGTGGAGAGTGGGAATACGGTGAAGCTGGCTGATGTAACGGGAGGTGTATGAGGCATGAGGCTGGGCATTTTCTCCAAGACGTTTGAACGACCTACATTGGAGGAAAATTTGGACGCAGTGAAAGCAAACGGACTGAGTGTGATTCAATTCAATCTTACCTGCGCCGGTCTTCGGTCGTTGCCGGACGAGATCGAATTGGAAACCGCGGTGCAAATAAGAGAAGAATGTAAGAAGCGGCATCTTCATATGGCCGCAGTTTCCGGAACCTTCAATATGATTCACCCGGACCGGCAGCGCGTGCAGGATGACATTCGCCGGTTTCGCCATTTGGCAGCGATGTGCCATTCAATGGGGACGTCAGTCATTACCCTGTGCACAGGCACGAGAGATCCAATCGATATGTGGAGAAGGCATCCGGATAACGATTCACCGGAAGCGTGGGATGCCCTGCTTACGACCCTGCGTGAATTAGTGAATATGGCAGAGGAGTTCGAGCTGGAACTGGCTATTGAACCTGAGCCGGCCAATGTGATCAGCGATGCGGTCAAAGCCAGGCGGCTGCTGGATACGATGGGTTCTCCCCGGTTAAAGTTAGTCTTGGATGCAGCGAATTTGTTCAGTTCGACTGAGAGGAGGCCACTGACAGAGGTTATCGATCAAGCGCTGTCACTGCTCAGTGAACATGTCATTATTGCGCATGCCAAGGATTATTCGACGGTAGACGGACTCCATTATACGGCTGCAGGAACCGGTGAACTGGATTATAAAGCTTACATGAAATTGCTGCACGTTTATCATTTCAAGGGTCCCCTTATTCTTCATGGCCTGCATGAACGTCAGGTGCCGCAAAGCGTCTCTTATCTGAAGACCCAAATCACAGCGGCCACGTTATGACACGAACTTCAACGCAATAACAGCAGCACCCATGAATGTTATGGGCTTCTTGGTTCATCCTCATTGAATCTTCACAAGTTTCAGTTACAATGGGGTCTTATGTTAAAGTTGATTTGTACTGATGAAGGATTCAATAAGGAGAAACCAGAATGAAGACCATATTAATCGTGGATGATGAACCGAATATTCGAGAAGTTCTTGTATCTTACCTGAACAAAGAACATTATCTGACGCTGGAAGCGGCCAACGGTGCCGAAGCGTTCGATTTCCTGCGAGAGCAATCCGTCGATCTTGTCATACTGGACCTCATGCTTCCGGATATGGATGGTGAGCGGATATGCCAGGAAATTCGTACGTTCAGCTCGGTACCCATCATGATGTTAACGGCTAAGGTTGCCCAGAGCAGCCGGATTGGCGGGTTTGCCATCGGAGCCGATGATTATATCGTGAAGCCGTTCGATCCTCGGGAAGTTGTGGCCAGAGTCAAGGCCGTCTTGAGACGGGGAGATGACAGCAAGCTGCTGGCGGACGTTATTGTATATCACCAAGGCGCGCTGGCCATTCATTCAATGAAACACGAAGTTACCTGCCATGGACAGGTTGTAAACTTGACGCCAAGCGAATACAAACTGCTGCTTCTGTTGGCCAAGTACCCCCAGCGCATTTTTTCGCGCGAAGAACTGGTCGACCGGGTGTTAGGCTATGACTTTATCGGCGACATCCGAATCATTGATCAGCATATCAAGAATCTGAGGCAAAAGATTGAATCAGACCCCAGACAGCCCAAGTATATCATCACCGTATACGGATTCGGATACCGCTTTGGAGGTGATGGGGCTTGAAGCATCGGCTGGACCTGAGGCTTGCCGCCATCATTATCAGTATCACGGCAGGGATTCTAATCATGTTTACCGTGATCAATATTGTGACCAACCATTATCATATCGCCATGTTTGAACAGCAATCATCCGTGCAACATGGGATGGCTGAGCTGAATTATCATTTGGAGCAGGCGCAGATGCAATCCATCATTTTGACATGTCTTTTATCCATTGCGATTGCTTCCGTAATAGGCATATATGTTGCAAGGAGAATATCGGCCCCCCTCGTCCAGATGAAGCGAGCGGCTGAAATGATGACGCGGGGGAAGTGGGACATCCGTGTGACAACCAAAGGGTACGATGAAATCGCGGGACTCGGCTCTTCGCTGAACGAGCTGGCTGTGCAGTTACAGAAGCAGGAGTTGCTTCGCAGGAATATGACCCAAGATATCGCACATGAACTGCGAACGCCGTTAACCACATTAAAGAGTCACACCCGTGCACTTGAGGATGGCATATGGGAGCCGACCGCAGATCGGTTTCAAACGTGCCTGAAAGAGATTGATCGATTGATTCAGCTCGTCACGGAGCTCGAAGATTTGCACGATATGGAATCGCCGGAGTTTCAACTATCCCGATCCAAGCAGGAGCTTGGTCAAATTATGGAGAGGGCCATCACCTTGGCGGCAGCAATGTATCAAGAAAAAAAGGTGGACCTGCAATATGTCAGCGGTTCGCCGATCCTAGCCGAGGTGGATGCCGACCGGATGCTCCAGGTTCTAATCAATATGTTAAGTAATGCCTTACACTACACGCCAGCTGGCGGAACGGTACAAGCCGAGCTCGTGGACGAAGGGGCAAATGCCCTGATTCGAATCAAAGATTCAGGTCAGGGGATTTCTTCCTCCGATCTGCCGTATATTTTCGAAAGGCTGTATCGGGGCGATAAGTCAAGAAATCGGTTAAGCGGCGGAAGCGGGATGGGGCTGGCCATCGTCAAGCAGCTGGTTTCCGCTCATGGCGGTCAAGTGTGGGCCGAAAGCGGAGATGAGTTTGCCGGCGGGAGCTGCTTCTATATCCGGATTCCGAAAGAAGAATAGATGAATGGACATGCAAAAAACCGGATCAGAAGATCCGGTTTTTCCATCCCATTAACTTGGCTGCGCTCTCAACATAATAGTAATCGCCATAGATAAGCGAGACATTTATATTTTGTCCTGCAGGCAGATGTCCCGTGGCTTCCTTCAGGATGCCTTCATACGCGGGGTCATCCCATTCGGCGTAATGGGCCGTCAAGGAGTCGATGATACGCAGGGCACTTTGGCGGTACAGAGCGCTTTCGGTTAAAGGCACCAGGTCCGCGATTTCAAGCAGACCGGAAGCAGCGCAGGATGCTGCTGACGTATCCCGTGGTTCGGAAGTCATCGGGGTCGATTCCGTCTCTTCACGATCGGATGGTCCCATCTCCTTGCGCTCCGCACGGAAATCCCAGCGGGGTATGGAATCCTCCTCAAGGGAAGCTATGAAAAAATGGGCAACCCGCTTGGCGGCTTCAAGATACCGTATATCGCGGGTATAACGATAGGTATTAGCCATGCCGTGCAATGCCCAGGCCGCTCCACGACTCCACGCAGACTCCGGACCATAGCCTTGTCCTCCCAGCGCTTCGATGAATTCTCCCGTTAACGGATCAAATCGGCAGATGTGCCGAACGGAGCCGTCCGGTCTTATGAAAAACTCGGCAACCGTATTGGCTTGCTCGCTGGCGATATGAGCGAATCTCGGGTCGCCACTCTCCTCGGAAGCCCAGAATAGGAGGGAGAGGTTCATGGTGGAGTCGATAATGGACCAGCCTTCATTCCCATGATTCCATGAGGCTGGTTTCACTTGATTCCAAGCACGAATAAATCTGCCGACCGGGTTATACCTCCCGGCCAGCAGGGTAGCCGCCAACAATCCTCTCCGCCTGGCATCCGGATCGCCGGTCAGTTTATATTTGATGACGGCTGTCGGCAGAAATTGAAAGCCGACGTCGTGATGAAAATTACTGTCCCCGATCAGCGCTTGTTCAAGTCGAACATCCCATTCCCAAGCCCATTCCTTATACTGCGGCTCCTTGGTCATATCATACATGATCCAGAGCATTCCCGGCCAAAAACCGGAGGTCCACCAATCGATCCGGGTGGAATCATAGATCCCGTTCTTTGTCGCATGGGGAACTTTGTCTTGTAGCTGTCCCGTCATATGCATTACTTTCTTTTCCAGTTTCCCCCATAACGACCCATAGGTTGTTACCTCTTCCTTAACTTGTCCGTTCATCGCTAACCTCCCATAACTGATGGCATCGAGCGGCCCGAGTTGGCATCTGCTTTGAACCATTGTTCCACAGAACGCTTCGGAATTCTATACCAACCGCTTAAGAACTATTGAAATAACAAGCCGATCTTAAAAAAACACAAGCCTTTCGAACCACCTAAAAAAAACACAAAGGAACCGATCTTCCTCCATTGCTGCCCGGTCATGAAAACTTATAGGATAAGGATATTCATCACATCCATTACCTAAGGAGGCGATAAGCCGATGCCGCAAATTACGATTAAAATGTACGAAGGACGCACGGATGAGCAGAAAAACGAAATCGTTGATGTTTTTACAAAGGAGCTGTCGCGGATCATTGACCGTGAGCCTGAATTTATCAGCATCCGGTTTGACGAAATTCCGATAGATGACAACGCACCGGCCAATTTGAGAAACAAGAGGTGATGACAGATGGCCGAGCCAAACAAAGCAGCGGTAAGCCCGAATGTGGTGGGAAAGCTCGATAAACGGAGAAAGATACTTGGCTTCATGTGGAAATACAGGGCGCTGTACTTCATATCGCTGCCGGGACTGCTGTTCTTCGGATTATTCAAATATGTTCCGTTAATGGGCTCCGTGATCGCATTCCAGAACTACAATTTGTTTGCGGGAGTAACGGGAAGTCCCTGGGTGGGTCTTGAGCACTTTCAACGAATGTTCCAGCACTATGATTTTTTGAAAATTCTGCGTAATACGCTTCTGCTGGGTACATATGACATTCTGTTTGCTTTTACGGCCCCCATTGTTCTGGCTTTATTGCTCAATGAGGTTCGTCAGGTCGTGTACAAGAAAATTGTCCAGACAATATTCTATGCGCCACATTTTCTGTCATGGGTTATTGTAAGCGGTATCTTTGTGGGTATCCTGTCCCCATCATCGGGGATCGTGAACGTGATACTCGGCTGGTTCGGCATAGAGCCGATTTATTTCCTTGGTGAAGATTCCTACATTCGAACGGTATTGGTGGGCTCCGGATTATGGAGAGATGTCGGATGGGGGACCATCATCTATCTGGCGGCGCTCGCAGGCATAAATCCGGATCTCTACGAAGCCTCCGAAATTGATGGAGCGGGAAGATGGCGCCAGACCCTCAGCATTACCCTGCCAGCGCTGCTTCCCGTAATAACGATCCTGTTCCTGCTCAAGATCGGGGACTTCATGGATTACGGGTTTGAACGCGTATTCGTGTTTCAGAACCCGCTCAACATCCAGTCCAGCGAAATCTTGGACACGTACATTTACAAAGCGGGCTTGCAGCAGCTTCAGTACAGCTATGCCACCGCCATCGGGGTGTTCAAATCCGTTGTCGGCTTGTTCCTGATTTCCATTGCAAACACCATCAGCAAGAAGGCGACCGACGAGTCGCTGTATTAGAGGGGAGTGACCACCAACGTGAAATATGACAGTGCGGGCAGAAAACTGTTTCTTGTATTGAACTATATCATCCTTACCTTTCTTGCACTCACCATGCTGCTCCCTTTTCTCAACGTCATTGCCCAGTCGTTCAGCAGCCCAGGCGCTATCGATCGCGGAGAAGTGATGTTCTGGCCGGTGGAATTTACCTTTGCCTACTATCAGCATGTATTCAACGATATTTCCATCTGGAGGGCATTCGGGATCAGCGTCTATATTACGCTATTCGGAACCTTCATTAATCTGGCGGCAACCGCTTCGCTAGCGTATCCGCTCTCCAGGCCTGAATACGTCGGTCGAAAAACAATCATGATTATCATCCTGATGACCATGATATTCACAGCACCGCTGATTCCGCAATTCATTCTGATGCGCGAGCTGAATCTCGTCAACACGCTGTGGTCCTTGATGCTGCCATCGGCGATCAGCGCATTCAATCTGTTTGTGCTTCGAACCTTCTTCACCCAAATTCCAAGCGAACTGATCGATTCGTCCCGAATCGACGGATGCAGCGAGGTCCGTACCCTGTGGAGCATCGTGCTTCCGTTATCGAAACCGGCGCTGGCGACGGTAGGGATATTCTACTCCGTAACCAATTGGAACAAATATATGGACGCCCTTTACTATATCAATGATCGGGCCAAGTATCCGCTCCAGGTAAAATTGAGGGAGCTTCTGGTGAACGAGGGTCTGACCGATACAGGCAATATGGCATTCGAAGCAAGCTCCCAGTCCGTGCAGGGCATTCAGATGGCGGTTATTCTGGTAGCCACGCTGCCCATCATTCTCTTGTATCCGTTTCTGCAGCGCTTCTTCATTCATGGGATGATGATAGGGTCGATCAAGGAATAACCCTAAAAAAACGACAAACCGAGCCAAAGACATTCCTTGTTCCCGCTCAGACGGCTCTCTATACTGATATTAAGTTTGAAAGCGCTATTATAAGCGACTATATTAGCTTGAAAAGAGGGGTATTCATGAGAAAAAGCTGGACACGTGCGCTTACGTCAGGTCTCGTACTGGCCATGCTCGTTGGCTGTTCAGGCAACAATGGCGGGGGCGGAGGAGCCAATGCCGGCGGAGACGACCAAGGCGGGAATGAAGCGGGAGCCACGAAATTTTCCATTTCGATGCGGACGCTTAACGTATCCTACGTTGAGAAGAATCCGGATATCAACAAGGATAAGTACGTGCTGGAGCTAGAGAAATTGACGAATACGGACCTGGATATCCGTCTGATTCCGCATAACGAATATCAGGATAAAATGGTACAGATGTTCGCAACGAATGACATTCCGGATGTGGTGCAGGGCACTGGCGGAATCAGCGGTCCCGAGCTGGCGGGTGCCGTGGAGAACGGAGTCTTTCTTCCGCTGAACGACCTCCTGCAGGAGCATGGGCAGGACCTGCTCAAGTTTATCCCGGAGGAAGCCTGGAAGCGGATGACGGATTCCAAGACGGGCAATACTTACGGAATTCCCGAAATCTTGTCCAATCCGTCGAGACGGGCCACATGGATTCGGACCGACCTGCTGGAGAAGGTAGGCAAGGAGATTCCGACAACGGTGGAAGAGACGATGGATGTGCTGCGCGCGTTCAAGGAAGCCGGGGTGGAGCAGCCTTATGCCGGACGTCAGAATTTCAAATATGCGGATACCTTCTTCGGTGCGTATGACGTGCTGGGTTACCTGAACCAATTCAAGGTGTTCCCGGACGGGAAGGTAAAGCCAACCTTCTTTGATGAAGAAAGCATGAAGCAAGCCATTCAGATCTATAAGACGATGCACGAGGAAGGATTGATCAGCAAGGAATTCGCGACGATTGAAAGCGCGGATTTCAAATCCATCGTCACGAGCGGCAAAGCGGGCATGTGGTCCATGAATGCCAATGAGCTCCCGATCTGGGGCACCCAGCTGAAGGAGAATGTGCCGGACGCGAAAGTGGCGCTGATTCCTTCGCCTGTAGGACCTGACGGTAAAGGGGGATATGCCCATTACAATCCGGTAACGCGTTCCTTCTTCATCAACGCGAAGGCGAAGGATAAAGCGGAGGATATCGTGAAGTTCTTCAACTGGATGGTCAGTGAAGATGCGGAATTGTTCTTCAGCTTCGGCCTTGAAGGCGAGGATTATCAGGTAACCGACGGCAAGCCGATCTTCGAGGTTCCAACGGACACGGCAGGAGCGGATAAAATGCGTTATTTGAACTACTGGCTGTGGCTGGTGCAGGACACGACCTACAACAAACGCGTATCCGAGTTGTCAGATTCCGGCAAAGAGCTGATTAATGCTTTTGATAACATGCTTACGAAAGAGGGCCGCCGCGGCATTGAATTCGATCCGCGTCTGGAGGCGATGGTGAAATATCCGGAGCTGAATCCGAAATCGGATGAACTGCCGCCGCTGATTCTAGAACATGTGCTCCGCATGGTATACGGCAGGGAGCCTATCGATAACTATGGCAAGGTGCTCGAGGAATATCTGTCCAAAGGCGGCAGCGAGATTATTGAGGAAGCCACGAAACGATATAACGAAAAAGAAAACGCTTTCGAATAAGCAGAGCATGTTTTAGTATAGTGTTGAAGAATGACTCCTCTGCTTGTCTAAGCAGAGGAGTATCTTGCTAAAGCTAAACTACTCTCGCTGTTTTGAAAGGGGAATGGGTGATGTACCGCATTCTGGTCGTTGATGATGAACCTATGATAAGGATGGGCTTGGCGAAACTGATCACGCAGACGGATCCGGCCATGATTCAAGCGGCAACGGCCGGAAACGGCATGGAAGCATTGGAAGCGATCCAGACGGCACGACCGGACTTCATTTTTACGGATATCAAGATGCCCAAGATGGACGGCCTGGAGCTAAGCAAGCAGCTATATGAAACATACGGCGATATCACGGTAGTTGTCATTTCCGGTTACGGCGATTTCGAATACGCCCAGAAATGCATGTCGTATGGGGTTAAGGAATATCTGCTCAAGCCCGTGACCAAATCGGTGGTACATAACACCATGAATAAATTGATGGCGGATCGAAAGTCCATGCAGGAGAAGCAGCGGTTTTATTTTCCGCTCTCCAAGCTGGAGGATTGGCTGGAGCAGCTCGAGCTGGCCGTATGGCATTTGCAAATGAACGATATCCAGGCGAAGCTGCAGGAAATCGAGGATTATTGCAGTGAGCGCAGGCTCGAATCGATTCAGCTTCAGGAGCTGCTGGATGAGCTGTACGCGAAACTGATCAAGCAGTTAAACGGCAGGGACGTGTATTCGTTTGAACGCATGACGGGAATCTCGGGGGCTGAACCCGGAGGGAACCATCATTATTTCGAGAGATTTCGTCAGGCCGTAAATCAGACGGTAAAGCTCATACGCGACAAGAGAAAAGGAAATGCCAAGGAGCCTGTCGAGGAAGCAAAAGCCTACATTGAGCGCAATTTGTCCCGCGATCTCTCGCTGGATGAGGTTGCCGATATGCTCGGACTCAATCCGTCGTATTTCAGCCAGCTGTTCAAACAGATGACGGACGAGACCTTTGTCCATTACCGGATCAAGAAACGAATGGAGAAGGCGAAGAAACTCCTCGCCATTCCGCATTATAAAATTACGGACATTTCGTTCGAAGTGGGGTATGCGGATCATCCCCATTTTACGAAAACCTTTAAGAAGGTCACCGGATACACCCCTTCCGAATACCGGGAGATGCTGGGGATACAATGATGCGGAGGAGCCTGTCCCGTCAAATCTTCCTGTACTTTTTCATCGTCGTGATGTTCTCGCTTACGACGGTCGGCGTTTTCTTCTATATGAAATCATCCGAAGCGATTGACGAGCAGGTCGAGAAGTATATGACCACCGTCATCACGAACGCCGCAAGGCAAACGGATAATCAGCTGAAGATGTTCGAGCGGATCAGCAATACGATTTTGCTGCAGGATTCGGTGAAGCGATTTTTGGATATGGACCCCAGCGACAGCTACGAGCATTACCGGTTCACCCATCTCATTCGAAAGGATGTCTTTCAGAAGATCTTCATTCAATACCCCACCCAGACCCATATGATGTACATACTGGGGTTCCATGGCCGGTCGATTTTCGATCAGAATCAGAATTTCTCCGCCATGTCGATCGATCCGTCGGACCGACTTCGTGAATTGACGGAGAAGACGCCGGGGAACGGGGAGATCGTCATCTTGAAGACCAGCCTGCTGGAACAGGATCGCGACAACGTCATTACGGTTGCCCGCAAAATCCGGGGAATGGATTCCTACGACGTTAAAGGCGTGCTCGCGGTGGAGTTCAATGAAGATCAGTTGTCGGGTTTATGGAATGGCGTCGATCTCGGAGAGCAGGGTTTCTTCTTCATCCTGGATCGCGAAGGCGAGGTCGTCTATGCCCCAGATCACGTGGATATGGAGGGAATCACGACCACGGACCTGCCGAAGCGCATTATCGCTAAGGGTGATCATCGCTTCATTGAACCGGTATTAGGCGAGAAAGCGATGATCATCTCGCGCCAGTCCGAGTATTCGGGCTGGAGCCTCGTCATTATGATGCCGCTGGATGAGCTTCGGGCGCCGATTTCGGGCATTCGCTCCACCACCATTATCGTAGGCGTTGTCACTTTGATCATTGCGCTCGTTCTGGCTTACAGATTCGGGAAATCGATCGTGAATCCGATCCGCAATTTGAAGAACGGGATGAGGCAGACGGAGAAAGGGAACTGGACGCATATCACCGATGTGAAGCCGCGGGAGGACGAGATCGGCGGATTGATCCATAGCTACAATCTCATGGTTAGCCGCTTGTCCGATATGATCGAGCAGGTATACGACACGGAGCTCCACAATCAGAAAACGCAGCTGGAGCTGCAGGACATCCAGCTGGAGCGCCAGCGGGCAGAGTTCCAGGCGCTCCAATTACAGATCAATCCGCATTTTCTGTACAACACGCTGGAAACGATCAATTGTTACGCGATCGTTCAGGATTCCGACGAGATCTCGGACATGGTGGAGGCCATGGCTTTCATGCTTCGATATTCCATTCAGACCAACCTGGAGGAAATCACCATTGCTAACGAGCTGAATCATGTGCGGCATTACATGATGATTTTAAAGCATCGGATCGGGCGCGATTTCGAGATCGAGGTGGCGACGCCGCCCGAGCTCCTATTGGAGAAGATGGTCAGGCTCTCCTTACAACCGATTGTCGAGAATATTTTTCAGCATGCTTTTCCGGAAGGGATCGAAGCATGGCATTACATTCGGATCGACACGAGAATCGAACAGGACAACTTGCTGGTTATCGTCGAGGACAACGGGGCAGGCATAGCGGACCATAAGCTTCATAAACTGCGCAAAAGGCTCGAGGAAAACCGCCTGGTCGATGATGAAGAGGGGATGCATGCGCGGCGCAGGGGTGGCATCGGTATCGTGAATGTCCATCGGCGAATTCAGATGGTTTATGGCGAAGAGTACGGGATTACGGTTCATAGTTCGCCGGATCAAGGCACAAGCATCGTCATGACGATGCCGCGAATGGAAAGAGTGCGTGAACAAGAAAGCAGACTGAAACAGCTGCAAACCTAATCAGGAGGGATCAACATGCATATTAACTTATCGGGTAACATCGCATTAGTCACAGGTTCGAGTGGAGGGATTGGTCGTGCAGTTGCGTTGAAGCTGGCAAGAAGTGGGGCTAAGGTAGCCCTAAACTATCTGAGCAGCAAGGATGCCGCTGAAGAAGCCGTAGCGGAGATTCGAGGTTTTGGCGGTGAGGCTCATGCATTTCAAGCAGACGTTACGCATGTGGAGCAGGCAGAGGCGCTCGTAGCGGAAGTAGAGAAGGCATTCGGCGGCCCGGTTACGATTCTGGTTAATAATGCAGGGCATTTGGTTGAGCGTCTGGCGAATGCGGAAATGACCGAGGAGCTCTACGACAAGGTCATGGATGTGAATATGAAAAGCACGGTATTCGTGAGCAAAGCCGTCATTTCGGGGATGAAAGCGGCCGGTCAAGGCCGTATCGTGAACATGACTTCCGTTGCGGCGCACAATGGCGGTGGACCGGGCGCAAGCATTTATGCAGCGAGCAAGGCTGCCGTCCTGAGCTTTACCAAAGGCTTGGCGAAGGAGCTCGCTTCAAGCGGAATTAATGTGAATGCCGTATCCCCCGGCTTTATCGGGCAAACGGCGTTTCATGCGACCTTTACCCCGGATGATGCGCGAAAAGCAACGATCAAGGGTATCCCGCTAGGCCGAGAGGGCACCCCGGACGATGTCGCCGGCTCCGTGCTGTTCCTCGTCTCTGAGCTGTCTTCTTATATAACGGGAGAGACGATCGAAATCAACGGCGGTATGTTCATGCGATGAGGGATTGGATGAAGGTCAACGCGAAGTCGAAATTCTATCCTTGGAGCGTGCAAACGATCGATATCCTGAAGGCCGAGCTCGATCAAGTCATCGACCGGAGGCTGGATGTTCCCGTTGATCCAGGCGGCTGGTGGCACCAATACGTGTGTCCCGAACATCACACGGAATTGGTGTTTGATCCGCTGGAGGCGGACTGCAGCACCTTTCGTTGTCCGTATGGCTGCGAAGTGGAAGGAGAACCGTACAGGGGGGCGTGGCTGGTATTCAAGCATCAGGCCATGGCCCGATACGTCCTGCAATCTGCCGCCGTCTATGCCGGTACCGGAGAGAAGGCCTACGCCGATCTTGGAAAAAAGTTGATTGTCCGCTATGCGGAGCAATTTCCGCTATACCCGGTACATCCCGATGCCCAGCCCTGGATGCTGAAAGGGCGCGCATTCCATCAGGCTTTGACCGAGGCCATATGGGCAACGACATTGCTTCGCGGCTACCTGCTGCTGGAGGATGCGCAAGTGTCGTTCGACGAGGCTGATCGCCGGAAGATTAACCGGTTCTTGCACATGCTCGAGAGCAGCATGACAGAGTATCATCATATTTTGACCCGGGAGCGCGGAAATCCCGAGAACAACTATACCGCCTGGCTGATTGCCGCGCTGTTCAGTATTTATGCGGTACAAGGCGAAACGGAGAAGCTGCGGCAGCTGGTCGTGAAGGAAGGCGGCTTGCGGCATCATCTCAGCATTGCCATCAGGCCGGATCAGCTCGAATTTGAAGGCAGCATTTATTACCACGTATTCGTACTCCGTGCCTACCTGATTGCTGCGGAAATGGGGACCCGGGTTGGTGAAGAGCTGTTTTCCCTGAGAGGAGAGCAAGGCCAATCCATGCAGGGCATGCTGACGGTACTGGTTCGATTGGCAGACCCAAACGGCTTCCTGCCAGCACTTCACGACGGTCCTTATTGCAGGGCTCCTTATGAGCGAGAAATTGCCGAGATTGCGGAAATCGGTTTATCCGTATTTGGAGACAAGAGCTATCAACGACTGCTTGACAATGTGTATCGTGAACTGAATGGAGAAGCCGGCCGGGTTGGCATGCTGGAAGCTCTGTTATACGGAACGGGCCATTGGGATGGAAGATCCGGAGTGGCTTCTTCTGAGACGAAGGGTTCTCATAGGGAGACAGCGGGAGGAGTATGGGAAGTAGGGGACATCATCGAAGTACGAGTTACACGAGAAGTCCAAGAAGCAGGCGATGCAGAACATGCAAACCAAGCAGGTCATGAACTTGAAGGTAATGAAGCATCGGACATCGAAGGCAGAAACGAGAACGACTTGCCCCATATGTGTACTCCTTCCGTCTTTCTTCCTCACAGTGGATTCGCCCTGTTAAAGTCGCAGCATTCGAATGGGCTTCAGGCGTTGGTCGATTTTGGCCCTCATGGAGGATCACATGGTCACTTCGATAAACTGAATTTGATGATTCATGTCGGGAACCAGCCTCTTTCACCAGACCGTGGAACCGTACCGTACGGTTCGATCCTGAAGAAGGATTGGTATCCCCATACAGCATGCCACAATACCGTCTCGGTTGGAGGCCGTTCCCAGAATCCGGCAGAAGGCAAATGCATACGGTATGAATCCGCTTCAAACCGTTCCTATATTTGGGTTCGGGCCGATGAGGCCTACGATCAAGCCATTCTGGACCGGCATTTGATATTGACGGAAGAGTGGCTGCTGGATTGGTTTGAAGTGGAATTGGATGAACCGGCAGTCGTGGATTGGTGGTTCCATTACGTTGGCATGGGACAGCTGAGCGGACTTCAAAATGCTGATCAGGGCCGCGTTAAAACGGATCTTGGAAACGAAGATGGATACGCATATGTAAAAGAGAGGTGCACCCACGTCTTGTCCCAGGATGGCTTGCAATTCAATCTCCACATTGCCAATGCATCAGAGCCACTGGCGGTAATCTCATTTATCGCCTTCGAGGGTATGGAATGCTCACAGGTGGAGTCACCTGGGCTTGCTCACGATCCCGGCCGCCTCATGGAAGGAATCCGGCTTCACCGATTAGATTCGAAAGCCCGCTTCATTGCCGTTTACCGTACCGGCACCGAGCCGCTCACATTGGAATGGAACCGGTCGGGAGATGGGGATTGGCTCAGCCTGTCCGATGGAAGGTCCGCGAGAAGCTTCACGATGACCAACAACGGGTTGAAGGAGAGGGTACTCGATGAAAACCTTGTTTGAACCGAAAAGCGGATTGTTGTCCGTGCCATATCAACCGGATGAAGAGAGTAAGCTGCTTGAGAATCCTCCTCGTTTCACCTGGATGCCGGGACAGCTGGATAACGACCGTTATATGCTGCAAATTTCGACCTCGCCCTCGTATGAAACGGAAGCGACAACAACGATATCGCCGATTCCCTATAACTTATACACTCCGGAGCAACCGCTGGAGCCGGGTACTTATTATTGGCGATATGCCTTGCTGACCGGGGAGCAAGTGGAGGATACGGCAGACTTGGACCATGACCGTTCTTCTTGGAGCCAATCCCGAATGTTTCATGTCCCGGAGGGGCTGCCCGAGACTCCCCTGCCTGGCAGAGAGGAAAGGTACGAACGCACGCATACCGGTCATCCTCGGTTATGGCTGGACGAACAGGGGATTGAGGCGTTCCGGGAAGGTCTCCGAAAGGATGATGATTACTGCGGCTGGCGCGCTTTTTACGAGAAATCGGTCCTTCCGTGGCTGGATAAGCCGTTAATTCCGGAACCGGAACGTTATCCCGGCAATAAGCGTGTCGCCAAGCTGTGGAGAAAAATGTACATGGATTGCCAAGAAACGTTGTATGTTATCCGGCACTTAAGCGTGGCAGGGGTCATTTTGCAGGATGATGTTTTAATAGCCAAAGCGAAGACTTGGCTGCTCCACGCGGCCCGGTGGGATACGGAGGGAACAACATCCAGAGATTATAACGATGAGGCCGCGTTTCGGATGGTGGGTGCACTTGCATGGGGATACGACTGGCTCCACGATTACCTCAGCGCAGAGGAGATTGATCTCGTCAGGGGAGCTCTTCTGCGACGTACGGAGCAGGTGGCCTTCCATGTGATGGAGCGCTCGAAAATCCATCATGTCCCTTATGACAGCCATGCTGTTCGTTCGTTGTCCTCCGTGCTTGTTCCGGCCTGTATTGCCATGCTTCATGAAGAGGCTGAGGCACAGACATGGCTGGATTACACGCTGGAATACTACGCCTGCCTCTATTCGCCTTGGGGCGGAGAAGATGGAGGCTGGGCCGAGGGGCCGCTCTATTGGACAACGGGCATGGCATTTGTGATCGATGCGCTCAATCTCATTCGCAACTACGTATCCATCGATTTCTATCAACGGCCGTTCTTTGGGCGCACGGGCGATTTCCCACTCTACTGCAGCAGTCCGGATACGATCCGGGCCAGCTTCGGGGACCAGTCCTATCTCGGCGAACCCGTCAGTCTGAAGACGGCTTTCAATATTCGCCAGTTTGCAGGCATTACAGGGAATGGATTATATCAGTGGTATTATGAACAAGTAGCTAAGGCGGATACGGACGCCGACTCCAAGTTTTACAACTACGGCTGGTGGGATTTCCGCTTTGACGATATGCTGTATCGGCATGATTACCCTCAGGTGGAAGCTGTTTCTCCTTCTGTTACAGTTCTGTTTTCTATAGATAACGTCTCGGAAGCGAAGGATGGAACCATCCAAGCCGTCAAATGGTTCCGCGATATTGACTGGGTGGCGATGCATCACCGCATGGATGATCCGGATGAGCACATTATGCTGCTTGCAAAGAGCAGCCGTTACGGTTCCATGAGCCACAGTCACGGTGACCAGAACGGATTCCTGCTGCACGCGTATGGTGAACCTCTCGCAATTGAAAGTGGATATTACATCGCTTTTGGAAGCACGATGCATATGAATTGGCGCAGGCAGACGCGTTCCACGAACAATATTCTCATTGATGGCCATGGTCAGTATGCGGGAAAAGATAAGGTGCTTTGCATCGAAGCCAGCGGAAAGGTCGAGCAAGTAGATGCGTTATCGGGTTATGGGTACGCCCGTATGAACGCTACGCAGGCCTATCGGGAGAATGTCCCTAATCTGGAGCGGTATGTGCGCGAGATCTATTTTTTTGACGAATCTTATTTTGTCATCGTGGATACGGTGGACCTTGCCGAGCCAGCCAGCATCGAGTGGTTGTTTCATACCCTGAACCGGATGAAGCTGTCCGGGCAGACGTTTCGGGTGATGGGCAGCAAAGCGGAAATGGAAGGGCGATTCGTGTACTGCTCATCAGGCGATCTATGGCTGAATCAACATAATCAATTCACTGACGTCGATCCCGAAGAGATTGAAGGGCTGGATAACCAGTGGCATCTGCATGCTGAAACGAAATCAGCCACAAGCCATCGCATCGCGACCCTCCTGGTTCCCATGAGGGCACATGAGAGTAAATACGTCTCGTATTTTCTGGACGATCAGGACCATGGGGTTCATATCTATTTCACCAATGAAGACGGGAACACAAGAAAGGTCGAAGTGCCTAAGGCATATTAGGTCTTAGAGGCGCTGATTCGATCCAGAATTCACAAAAAGACTCTACTTCAGCGAAAGCTGCTGCATGTGGAGTCTTTTTATGCATATTCGTCACCATGCTTATGATTCAGCTGGCGTTTCGTACAGGTCATGGCCGCAGATCGTTCGTTAAGGAGTGTTCTGGAACCCGGATCTATAATTGCCTAGCCTGAGAAGGCGTCATGCTCTTGTACTGTTTGTACAGCTTGGTAAAATAATTCGGGTTGCTGCAGCCGACGATGCCGGCAATCTCCGTGATGGTCAACGACCGTTCACGAAGCAGCTTCTCTGCTTCATTCATCCGGGTCAGGTTGACGTAATCGACGAATGTGCGCCCTGTTAAACGCTTGAACATTTTGCAAAAATGAAACGGATTCAAACCGACCTCTGCAGCAGCGGTCTCTACCGACAATTTCTCACCGATGTTGCTCTCGATGTGCTGAATGAGTTTTTTATAACGATCCCGATTCGCAAAATACGGCTCGGCCGACTTCTCCGTGAACTGTGTGGGCATAAATGTACGTGCCAGCAGAACGATCACCGTGTACAGCTTGGACTTGGCAATGAGCTCATAGGCCGGACGGCGGGCAACAAGCTCTTCAATCACTTCATCCAGCAGCGGATAGCAGTCTGCGCCAGCAGGGTGGTTCTCGGCAGGCTTGACCGGGAAACGGAGCTGGCCTTCCATATAGGGAGCGACATAACGCACATGAATCGGATCATGGAGGAAATCGTTAAAGAGGGATGCATTCACCACGACACAATCAAATCGCACGTCGCCATCTTCAAGGGCATATCCCACGTGCAGGCTGCCGCCGGGGATGATAATCATTTCTCCAGCCTTTACGTCATACGGAGTTGTATCAATATGGAATACCGCGTGCCCTTGGCGCATGCTAATAATCTCAAAGTGTTCATGCCAGTGGAGATACAGGATACAGTCTTTCGTTTTGGCATGGGAGCAGAAGTTATTAAATACCTGCACAGGATAGGCTTTATAGTCTAGTCTCGTATTTTCATGAAGCTCTTTTGGATTGGACATGTGAATTCACCTCGGACCGCAAGATAAGAGTGGTAATGCACAAGGTTGTATAGAGAAATTGTTGAGTTTCGCCATTATAATGAAGTTGCTTCATTTACATTAAGCCAATATTGGAATGATGACAACGGGTTAGGATGTGAAATTGTAAGCGGTTTACAACATTATGACGTATTCAGGGGGAGTTAGCATGACCACGACATTTAAAGTTGTGATAGCAGGATGCGGCAGTATGGCGAATACATGGGCGGAATATGCGAAAGGGCGAGAGGACGTTGAAATCGTGGGCCTCGTGGATATCCAAGAGAAATTTGCAAAGGCATTTGCCGATCGGCATGGACTTTCTTGTCCCCTATATACCAATATTACGGAGGCCCTTACTTCAAGCGAAGCGAATATCGTTTTTGATGTGACCATTCCCGCCAGCCACTATGGGATTAGCACGGCAGCGCTTAAGCACGGGTGTCATGTATTCAGCGAAAAACCGTTAGCGGAATCGATGACGGAATGCCTGGATATCGTGAGGCTCGCAGAGTCGGCAGGCAGAACCCATGCCGTCATGCAAAACCGCCGATTTGATCCGCGAATTCGGGCATACAAGGATTTGATTGAAGGTGGAGTGATTGGAAAGCCCGGGTTCATAGGGGCGGATTTTTTCCTTGGCGCCCATTTTGGCGGGTTTCGGGACCTGATGGACAGTCCCTTGCTGCTTGACATGGCCATTCACACCTTCGATCAGGCCCGAATGATCAGCGGTGCCGATCCGGTATCCGTGTACTGTCAGGAGTTTAACCCGCCGGGTTCCTGGTATGCCGGAAACGCGATGGCGATATGCATTTATGAAATGTCGGACGGCTCCGTGTTCAATTACCGCGGTTCCTGGTGCGCCGAAGGAGCCCAAACCTCCTGGGAAGCCGCATGGCGCGTAACGGGAGAGAAAGGAACGGCGATCTGGGACGGCCATGATGATATTTATGCGGAGATCGTGGCGGAAGGGGATCAATCAGGAAACTTTATCCGGAAGTATGAACGGATTGAGGGTACGCTGCCCGAAATGGAGAAGACCGGACATCACGGCTGCCTGGAAAATATGTTTCATGCTCTCGAAGCCGGCATCAAGCCGGAGACGGATTGCAGCGACAACGTCTACAGCATGGCGATGGTGCTGGCTGCATTGGAGAGTGCCAAGACGGGACGAAAAGTCATGATTTCGGAGTTCATGAAGGGTTGAAGGGAACGAGAGAGTAGCCTTAGGACATTTTGATACAACTTTGGCCTTGGCTGGACGGTAGCCTGCTCATGCAGGTGTTGTTGGGGACGAAAACATATAGGGTAAATGAAGCCGCGGATTCGCGGCTTTTTTGTTTTAAGTACCGTGTTGAGAAGATGATAGACTGTAGCTGCTTTTTCGGTGCGAATGATGCATGAAGCAGGAAGAAACCAATTGCATTCAAGTGTTAGAGATGTAGAGGACAGTATTCGTAAAATCTTGCACTAATAACATCGTCTGAGTTGGTTTCTCGAATCAGAATGACCATGGTGTAAGGTAAAAGATGCCTTTCAGGAGTCCTTCCTTTGGAGTCACCGCTCTTCCATTGAGGGACAAAGCCGTGCTACAATATAGCACAAGCATAAGTAAAACGCTTAACCTGGAAGAGAAAGTAATGACCTCTTTGCAGCAAAACTGGTATCGCAAGCTGCTTTCCTATTTCCCCATTTTCCTTATCACCATTACGCTTATCGTGTTTCTTTCTTTTATTATGTTTAACAAGGCCTCACGCGAAGAGGCGGCCAAGGCGAACGGTATATCCACCAGATTTATTATGGAAGACCTTGACCGCTCCATCCATGCGATTGAGATGAACGTGCTGAACGAAGTGGAGGCAAGTTCCCTATACTCAAGCTATCTGTTCAGTACCCCGTCATCCGACCAGAATCTGATGTACTCGCTGGTGAAACGACTTCGCGTGCTGCAAACGGACAGCGACTTGATTGATCAATCTATTTGTACTGTCATTCGGATCAATCAGTGCTGACCACCAGCGGACAGAGTTCCCTCTCATCGTTTCCGGACCGTTCTTTTATCGAGCACGCCGCGAAGGAGCACGATTATCGGGGTTCGTCGGCCGTACGCTCCATGACGGGTCTGGGGGAGAACGAACCGAAGCAGGTCGTCTCCATGTACAAAAATTTGCCGCTCCCCTTTGGAAGCCAGGGTCTGCTGGTGATAAACGTCAGATTGTATCGGTTGGAGCAGATGATTAATCTGATAATAAATGACAGCGTTTCCTTTTTGAAAATTCTGGATTCCAGCGTTCGCCGATATCGCCATTCGGGCATGGTAGGGGCTGACCGGAAAAGCCAACGATCGCCGCGGGAGCGTGCACGGGATATGCAGCGGGTCCCGTTATTCCTTTACCGGGGATTATTACAAGCAGGATCTGCTCATGGTGGTGAATGACAATCACGGGACGGCATCATGATGCTGGCGGGCGTGGAAATCATAAAATTGAAAGGCATGCTGGGCGGCCAGTAAGGCATACACTTTCTGTAAAGCGCTTAACTCTTAGATGGTTAAGCGCCTCGATCCAACAGATTAAGCGCTTAATTCACATTAAGCTTTATCCATAGGATGCAACGACGATGAAAAGCTGAAAAGGAGATGAACCGGTTGACGACGACACGATTAACGATGGCGCAAGCACTGCTGAAGTTTTTGGATGCACAGTATATTTCTGTTGATGGAGTGGAGACGAAATTCGTGCACGGGGTGATGGGGATATTCGGACACGGGAATGTAACCGGTCTTGGCGAGGCCTTGGAACGAAGCTCGGGAGACCTGGTTTATGTTCAGGGCAAAAACGAACAGGGTATGGTGCATACCGCCGCGGCATACGCAAAGCAAAAAAACCGTCGGCAGATATGGGCCTGCACCTCGTCCATCGGACCCGGTGCGCTCAATATGGTCACCGCCGCAGCTACGGCAACGGTGAACCGCATCCCGGTACTGCTGCTGCCTGGTGACAACTTTGCCTGCCGCCAGCCTGATCCGGTGCTGCAGCAGATTGAGGCCTCGTCGGATTACACCGTGTCGGCCGCAGATGCATTCAAGCCGGTGAGCCGGTATTGGGACCGGATTTCCCGGCCGGAGCAGCTTATCGCGGCCGTCCGGCAGGCGATCCGTGTGCTGACCGATCCGGCGGAGACGGGGGCGGTTACGTTGGCACTGCCTCAGGATGTGCAGGCTGAGGCGTACGAATATCCGGATTCGCTGTTTGAGAAAACGGTACACGTCATCGACCGCCGCCCGCCGTCGGCCGAAGGACTGAAGCGTGCGGCGGAACGGATTGCAGCCAGCAAGCGTCCGCTCATCATTGCCGGAGGAGGCGTGCATTACAGCGATGCTGCCAAGGATCTGGCTGCATTTGCGGAAGCTTTCGGCCTCCCGGTTGCTGAAACGCAGGCCGGGAAAAGCGCGCTTTCCTGGAAACACCCCCTGAACCTCGGGGCCATGGGCGTAACGGGCTCGCTAGCGGCGAATCGCGTCGCGGCGTCTGCTGATCTGATTATCGGCGTCGGCACCCGGTATTCGGACTTTACAACGTCCTCCAAATGGGCGTTTCAAAGGGAGGACGTATCGTTCCTGAATCTGAATGTCAACAGCGCGGACGGCGCCAAGCTCGGCGGTGAAACACTGATTGCCGATGCGAAGGAAGGGTTGAAAGCGCTGTATCAGAAGCTGTCTCAGGACGGCTATCAAGCGGGTTACGAAGATAGCGAGCTTGCCGGGTTGAAAGCAGAGTGGGACAGCGAGGTGGACCGCTTGTACGCTGCCGAGCATCCGGACGGCTTGTCGCAGACGAGAGCCCTTGGCGTCATCAATGAGGTCATCTCCCCATCTTCCGTCATCGTCTGTGCGGCAGGCAGTCTGCCAGGAGACCTGCACCGGTTATGGAGACCTTCCGAACCGAAGACGTATCACTTGGAGTATGGCTTCTCCTGCATGGGGTACGAGGTGAGCGGCGCCTTGGGTGCGGCCCTCGCGGAGCCGGACCGTGAGGTCTATGCGCTGGTCGGCGACGGCAGCTATCTGATGATGCATTCGGAGCTGGTCACCAGCTTGCAGGAAGGGCGGAAGATAACGATTTTGCTGTTCGACAACCACGGTTTCCAATGCATTCATAATCTGCAGCGGAGCAACGGCAGCGACGGGTTCGGCAATGAGTTCCGACGCCGCGAAGAGGGGACTGGTCGCTTGACCGGAGAGTACATCCCGATTGATTTTGCCGCGCACGCGCGTGCGCTCGGCGCTAAAGCCTACAAGGCCAACACGCCGGAGGCACTGCATGAAGCGCTGCTCCTGGCGCTGAAGGAAAACGTGACGACGCTGATCGAGATTCCGGTCGTTCCGGGAACGAACACCGACGGTTATGAGTCCTGGTGGCGCGTAGAGGTGCCGGAGGTGTCGGCCTCAAGCAAGGTGGCCGAAGCGCAGCGCCAGATGGCGGCCCGAAGCAAGGAAGCAAGGCCCTACTAACGACTGCAGCACAAAGCAAGTAAGATCTTGCTAACGACCGGAGTAGGGGCAATATGGAGCCGGCTCGAGGCAAGAAAAGTCCGGGGCAAGGAATGGCTATACAAGTGCCTCGAGCAAGGAAGCTGGTTCGATTGAGGGATCTGGACAAGGAAGCAAACCCCTGCTAAACAAAGCAAAGGAGCGATGGTAATGAGTGACAGGCTGTTCAAGCTAGGGATTCATCCCATTAACTGGGTTGGCGAGGACGTTAGGGAGCATGGAGACGACACGACGTTTGAGATGATTGTGGATGATATTGCGGCTTTGGGTCTGACAGGTACGGAGATGGGAAGGAAATTCCCCAAGGATCGGGCAGTGCTGAAACGGGAGCTGGATGCGCGCGGCATTCAGTTGGTCTCCCAGTGGAAGTCGGTGCTGTTCTCCGATCCCGATTATCGCAGGCAGGAGCTGGAGGATTACCGACGGCACGCGGAGTTTCTGGCCCGGTTCGGCAGCAAGGTGATCAGCACGGCGGAGGTAGGGGGATCACTGCACTTCGATCCCCGCCGGACGCCGAATGAGAGCATCGTTCTCCGTCTGGATGACGCCGGATGGGAAAGCCTGGCGGAAGGACTGAACCAGGCTGGAGAGATTGCGGCAAGCTACGGCATGAAGCTGGCTTATCATCATCATGGCGGCACGGTTGTGGAACAGCCGTACGAGATCGACCGGCTGATGTCCATGACTGACCCTTCGCTGGTGTCTCTCCTGTACGACACCGGTCATGCCTATTACGGGGGAAACGACCCGCTGGAGCTGCTCTGCAAGCATTATGACCGGATCGCGTATATCCATCTGAAGGATATCCGGCTTGATGTGCTGGAACAGGCGCGCCTGGACAACTGCGATTTCGTAAGCTGCATCCGCAGGGGCGTGTTTACGGTTCCTGGCGACGGATGCATCGATTTTGCGCCGATTATCGGAGAGCTCGTTGAACGCGGCTATGACGGCTGGGCGATGCTGGAGGGAGAGCAGGATCCTGAGATGCATCCTGCCAAAGAGTATGCTCAACGGGCGATTGAATACCTGGACGCCCGGAGGACCTGACGAAGATGCAGGGCTGAAGCCACGGCTCGAGGGTCGAGCCAGGCTCAAGGCGATGCGACTGAGTTCGAGGGTGGAATCGTAACATACTTATCGGACAAAAGTAAACTCATTCAAGTGCGGGCGGATCGATCTGGGAGTGTCTACCGGTTGGAAGTATTTTTGAACTGTAAGTATTACGAGAGCTGCAAATGATTACGGCCATTAGCGAACGGAGTCATGCAGTCATATGAATGCTCAGCCGCGGCCGATCTGATCAAGGAGGTTTATCCATGAGTGAAATCACGTTCAATAACGCAAAACCGATGGATTTTGTGGCTGTAGGGAGGCTGTGCATCGACCTGAATGCCAATGAGATTAACCGGCCGATGGAGGAAACGACCACGTTTACCAAATATGTCGGAGGATCACCCGCCAATATCTGTATCGGGATGGCCCGCCTGGGCCTGAATACAGGCTTCATCGGCAAGGTGGCGGACGATCAGATGGGGCGTTTTATTACAAAGTACCTCGAAGATAACCGGATAGAAACGAAGGGCGTGACAATCGACCGTACGGGAGCCGTAACGGGTCTGGCCTTTACCGAGATCAAGAGCCCGACCGACTGCAGCATTCTGATGTATCGCGACAACGCCGCGGATTTGCTGTTGGAGACGGGAGATGTGAGCGAGGAGCTGATCGCATCCGCCAAAATGGTACTCATTTCCGGGACCGCGCTCGCGGCAAGCCCTTCCCGGGAGGCCGTGTTTCTGGCTCTGCACTATGCCAAGCGCCACGGTGCCGTGATCGCGTTTGACCTCGATTACCGTCCGTACACATGGAGATCCCCGCAGGAGACGGCAACCTATTACAATTTAGCGGCCGAAACATGCGATATTATCCTTGGTACGCGCGAAGAGTTTGACATGATGGAGCAGTTCGGAGGCAATCCGGAGCGCAGTGATCGCATCACGGCGGCCAAATGGTTTGATTATAACGCCAAGATCGTGATTATCAAGCACGGCAAGGAAGGCTCCATCGCATATACCCCAGGCGGTGCCAGCCATACGGCTCGGAGCTTTCCGGCGAAAGTCATCAAGACGTTCGGGGCGGGGGATTCATACGCTGCCGGCTTTCTGTACGGCCTGATGCAGGGCTGGCCCATCGAGCGCTGCATGGAATTCGGCAGCGCGGCGGCTAGCATCGTCATATCCAGCCACAGCTGCTCCGATGCGATGCCGACGAGCGCGGCGGTTCACGATTATATCGAGCGCTGCAAGCGAGGCGAGATTACTGCCAATACCTAAGTTTAGTCCATGCTCAGGATCTTTATTGGGATCTATCAATACTGAGATTTCGCCCGTTCATAAGATTTCGTGCTTTTGAGATAAGGCCTGTTTTGTGATTACCCTTGTTCGTGAGATTACTCTTGTTCTTGAGAGTGTATTCTTTCTAGAAATTTCACCCCTTCTTGTGATTTTGCTAATCTTCATTTCTTGTAGAGCAAAGCATTCATTTTTTCTATCTTTACTGATCCAATCGAAAGGGGCAAACCAGCCATGACGCAAACCCTGAGCAATTATATCGGGGGACAATTCGTTCCATCCCGATCCGAAACAACCGATCCCGTATACAATCCGGCAACGGAAGAGATTCTTGCTTACGTCCCGCTATCCACGAAAGAGGAAGTGGATCAGGCCGTACAGGCGGCCGCCAAAGCGGGACGTACCTGGGCCAAGACGGCCGTGCCTCGCCGCGCGCGCATTCTGTTCAAGTATCAACAGCTGCTCGTGGAGCACTGGGAGGAGCTGGCGCGCCTGATTACGGCGGAGAACGGCAAAAGCTATGCCGAAGCCTACGGCGAGGTACAGCGCGGCATCGAATGCGTGGAGTTTGCCGCCGGTGCGCCTACGCTGATGATGGGCAAGCAGCTTCCCGACATCGCCACCAACCTGGAGTCCGGCATGTACCGGTATCCGATCGGCGTAGTGGCGGGCATCACGCCGTTCAACTTCCCGATGATGGTACCGTGCTGGATGTTCCCGCTCGCCATCGCTTGCGGCAATGCGTTCGTGCTGAAGCCGTCGGAGCGCACGCCGCTCTTGGCTCAGCGTCTGGCGGAGCTGTTCGCAGAAGCCGGTCTGCCGGACGGCGTCCTGAACGTCGTTCACGGGGCGCATGATGTGGTCAACGGCATTCTGGAACATCGCGGCATCGCCGCCGTATCCTTCGTTGGCTCCCAGCCGGTGGCGGAATATGTGTACAAAACCGCTTCTTCCCACGGCAAGCGCGTGCAGGCTTTGGCAGGGGCGAAGAACCACAGCATCGTGATGCCGACTGCGGACTTGGATGGGGCCGTGACCCAGATCGTCAGCGCGGCCTTCGGTTCTGCCGGCGAGCGCTGTATGGCCTGCTCCGTCGTCGTGGCCGTGGGCGACGTGGCGGAACCGCTGATGGAGAAGCTGAAGCAGGCGGCCGATGAGATTACCATCGGCAATGGAGCAGACGAAGGCGTCTTCCTCGGACCGGTCATCAGGCGAGCTCACAAGGATCGTACGATCTCTTATATCGAGGCGGGCGAGCAAGAAGGCGCCAAGCTGGTACGCGATGGACGGAGCGACGAGGCTATGAGCGGTGACGGATATTTTGTCGGACCGACGATTTTTGATGAGGTGACCAGCGAGATGAAGATTTGGAAGGACGAAATTTTCGCCCCGGTGCTGTCCGTCATGCGGGCGGAATCGCTGGAGGAAGCGATTGAAATCTCCAACCGCTCGGACTTCGCGAACGGGGCCTGCCTGTTCACGCAGGATGGCAGCGACGTGCGCCAGTTCCGTGAGCATATCGATGCCGGCATGCTTGGAGTCAACCTCGGCGTTCCAGCGCCGATGGCGTTCTTTCCGTTCTCCGGTTGGAAAAATTCTTTCTATGGGGATCTGCATGCGAATGGAACGGACGGCGTGGAGTTCTATACCCGCAAGAAAATGGTAACAGCGCGCTGGTAGCCTTTAAGCAGAGGAGACGTTCATATGAAAACTATTAATATCGGCATTATCGGTGTTGGACGAATCGGCAAAATCCATGCGGATCATCTGCTGCGCACGCCTGGTGCGAAAATTGCGGCCATCAGCGATTTGTTCGCCGGCGACGAGCTGAGGGCCTGGGCCGCGGAACGCGGCATTCCTATGGTTACGACTAATAGTAACGATATCATGGAACATCCGGTTATCGATGCCGTGTTGATCTGCTCCTCGACGGATACGCATGTCCCGCTGATCAAGCAGGCTGCGGCGAACGGCAAGCATATTTTCTGCGAGAAGCCGGTCAGCATGAGCGTGGATCAGACCCGCGAGGCGCTGGCGGCCGTGGAAGCGGCCGGCGTAAGTCTGCAGATCGGCTTCAACCGCCGGTTTGACCATAACTTCAGCAGGGTTCAGGAGATTGTGTCAGAGGGAAGAATCGGGGAAACGCATCTGATTAAGATTACCTCGCGCGATCCTAGCCCGCCCCATCCGGATTACATTAAAGTGTCCGGCGGGCTGTTTATGGATATGGCCATTCATGATTTCGACATCGCCCGTTTTCTATCGGGCAGCGAGGTGATCGAAGTGTACGCCCAGGGAGCGGTACTGGTGGACCCTGTCATCGGAGAGCTGGGCGACATCGACACCGCCCTCACAACGCTGCGGTTTGAAAGCGGAGCGCTTGGCGTCATCGACAACAGCCGCAAGGCCGTCTACGGTTATGATCAGCGGATCGAGGTGTTTGGCTCCGGAGGCAGCGTATCCGCCGATAACGACTATCCAAGCACCGCTGTTATCAGCGGTCCGGACGGCGTCACCCGCGATAAACCGCTGTATTTCTTCCTGGAGCGGTACAAGGAAGCGTACATGAACGAGACACGGCAATTTATCGAAAGCTTGCAAAACGGCACCCCGGTGCCGGTCAGCGGCCATGACGCCCTTCAAGCAGAGCTGATCGCCCTGGCGGCCAAGCGTTCGCTGCAGCAGGGCCGCCCGGTAAAGCTAGCCGAGCTCACCACCGGCATTTCGGCAGGCTAAATCTGGAGAGGCTGTAATTGGCAGCATGATGTAGGGAGATGCCTAAGCTGGCTGAACAAGAAGATATAACCGTTTGTATTCGCTAAGTATCTGCTTGAAATCGGTATATGAGAAGCTGTTGCCCAAGCGCTGGAATATCTTGCTCAAACGGGAGAGCGTATCTATTGAAACTACATCATTAACAGACCAAATCCATAAAAGAGGAGGAACACCATGCCGAACTTAATTGTACCCATAACGACGCCGGACCTGGACGGGCGCGTGCTGTCCATTACGCCGGAAAGCGCAGGCTGGGCATATGTGGGCTTTGAAGTATTTCGTTTAAGGAAAGGACAGACGCTGAGCCGAACCACGGGAGATCAAGAAGCGGCTCTTGTTCTGTTAACCGGGCGAGCCGACGTGAAGGCAGGGGGAGAGAGCTGGGACAACATTGGCAAGCGCATGAGCGTGTTTGAAAAGACGCCTCCCTATACGGTTTATGTGCCATCAGAGAAACAGTTCGAGGTCACGGCATTAACCGAAATGGAGCTGGCCGTGTGTCTTGCCCCGGGGAAAGGTACTCACCCGGCCCGTCTCATCGCGCCGGAAGATGTCGGCGTGGAGAACCGCGGGAGCGGGAGCATGTCGCGTCTGGTGCATAATATTTTGCCGGAGCAAAAGCCGGCGGATAGCCTATTGGTGGTCGAGGTGTTTACGGATGGGGGCAACTGGTCCAGCTACCCACCGCACAAGCATGACCGCGATGAGCTGCCGGAGGAATCACTGCTGGAGGAAACCTACTACTACCGGGTTCAGCCGGAGTGCGGTTTTGCCGTTCAGCGGGTCTATACCGATGACCGTTCGCTGGACGAAACGATGGCGGTCAAAGACGGCGAGGCCGTAATGGTGCCCGAGGGCTATCATCCGGTATCCGCGCCTCCCGGGTATGATGTGTACTACCTGAACGTCATGGCGGGGCCGAAGCGAATATGGAAATTCCGCAATGATCCGGATCATGATTGGCTTATGAGATAAAGCAAGTTAAGTCAGGGAACGTGCTATGGACCAGGATCCTAGGTGTGCATGTCTGCAGGCAGTATTAACGACAAAACGGCCTTGCGTTAAACGAGATGAAAGCCCATAATAAATTGAAATTCCAAAATTAAACAAATGGAGCACAAGGGATGATAAGAGCGACTATTTATGACGTTGCGCGCGAAGCCGGCGTTTCCATTGCTACCGTCTCTCATGTCATGAACGGCAAGGGCAAGATCAGTCGCGAACGTCGTGAGGAGATTCTGGATATCATGCAGCGCCTGAATTATCGGCCGAACGCGATTGCCTCAGCCCTCGCCGGCAAAAAAACCTATACCCTGGGATTGCTCGTCCCCGACATCTCCAACCCCTTTTTTGCCGAGATTGCACGCTCGGTCGAGGATCACGGGCATCAGCTTGGATACAGCGTGATCATCTGCAGCACGGACAACCAGGAAGAGAAGGTAAAACGCTATGTCAGCCTGCTGAGGCAAAAGCAGGTGGATGGCGTTATTATCGGTACGGGCGTATCCCATGGTGAGCTGCTCAAGCCGTTTCAGGAGCATTCGCTGGCTATAGCGCTTATCGCCCGGGACAATCCGGCACTTGGAGCCAGCAGCGTTCGGGTGCATGACTTGGAAGGGGGCCGTCTCGCTGCTGAGCATCTGCTTCGTCTCGGTCACCGCAGGCTGGCCGTACTTGCCGAGCATGAACGGGTGACGAGCAGCAATGAGCGGGTAAGGGGTTTTGTCGAAGCTGCCGCCTCGTTCGGTTTAGGGCTTTCCCCCGAATATATTGCGGCCTGTGACCATAAGATCGAGGACGGATTCAGACGAGCCAAAGTTATGTTGGAGCTGGAGGAACCGCCTACTGCGCTGTTTTGCTGCAACGACATGCTGGCGATCGGCGCCCTACAGGCGATTCGCGAACTCGGGCTGCGCGTTCCTGATGACTGTTCGGTCGTCAGCTTTGACGATACGATCCTGGCCCGAGTAACAGATCCGCCGCTCACTGTTATTGCCCAGCCGATGGAACAGATGGGCCGCCTGGCGGTGGACCTTGTGGTCAGGAATCTGGCCAGCCAGGGAGAACCTGTACAGCGCATTGTGCTCCCCCCGGAGTTGATCATCCGCCGATCCACGGCCCCGCCACCGGGATAAAAAATCTTCTGGAGACAATAGGTTACAAAAAAGAATCATTTTCTAGTTAAAACGGACAACAGAGTGAAATGCTTTACTGAAATGAAATTCATCATGAAATCCGCATGCGTTAGCGATAAACCTTAGGGTATACGACGTGTATGCCAAGTAACGCTCTGCATGGCGCATACGGATGTCGGTCAGGTAGTCCTTGGGAGAAACATGCAGATGCTTCATGAACAGCTTTCGCAAATACGACTCCGAAATGGCATGTTTCTTAGCCAACGCTCCAATATGAAGCGGATCGGCGTAATGGTCCTCGATGTCGGTTTTAATCCGCTGATATGCCTCAGGGGACGGGTTCTACGGATTCCGCAGTCCGAACCGGGAGAAAGGCTCTGAGGAACGGCAGGCCGAGATTATCGCGAGCAATCTGAGGGCATACATGGAGCGCGAATACATATCCGGGATGTTTATATGGCAATTTAGCGATTGCCGAGTGACGGAAGGGCTTGGATGGCTGCTGAATCGTTCATGCACGCGGAACAGCAAAGGTATTGTAGATGAATATCGTCATCCGAAGCTGGCGTATGAAACCGTTCGACGAATCTTTTCGGGGGAACCCGATAATATTTGACTGAGTGGTACATAAACCCTATACTTTTAGGTAACAAAGATCATGTTCAAAAGGGATGAGGGGAATGACCACGAACGGAAGACCGCGTGAGTTCAAGAAGGAAGCTGTCATTGATGCCGCCACGGACGTATTCTGGTCCAAGGGTTATGAAGCGAGTTCCACGCAAGAGCTGTGCGCGAAGACAGGGCTGGGTAAAGGGAGCCTGTACAATGCGTTCGGCAGCAAGAATGAGTTATTCGAGCAGGTGCTTCAACGTTACAATGATGAAGGCCTGGAGATATCCAGAGAGATTCTGGGCCGGTCCATCCCGGTTAAGGATAGGCTGCGCGCCTTGTTTGAATGGGCAATCGGCATGGATTTTTCGGACCCGAACCACCGCGGCTGCATGGCGGTTAATATCAGTATGGAACGGGCTGGGCGGGACCCGATGGTTGAACGGATATTCGGGCAATATATTTATGATCTTGAGGAAGACTTGATCAGCGTGATGGAAGAGGCGATACAATCGGGGGAAATTCCGGCTGAACGCTCTGCGAAGCAGTTGGCTAGCTTATTCTTAAGCAGCTACTATGGACTGCGGGTGATGAACTCCGCTACGATGAATCGCGAGCTGGCCGATCGAATCGTCGAAAGTACACTCGACGTTATTTTCTAGATTATAGATGAAATTGATCGGTATTAAAGAAAAGGCCGTATCCAAGGGTGGTTCAAACCTACCTACCTTTGTGGATGCGGCCTTTGACTTTCTTATTGAAGTGCGCAAATAAACGAATATATGTCACTTGAGATGGAGTATTAAGCTAAGGACAGCATTTGTTCACCGAAATTTGCATCTTCCAGCAATGGGCGGCCGATGGCTATCATATCTGCCATCTCATCTGCTAGAATGAAATTGGCGAACGCTTGGGTGCGGATATTGCCGACCGCGATCACCGGTATTTTTACATATTGTTTGATCACTGCAGCATAAGGTGTTTGGTAGCCCTCCGGTGTGGCTAAAGGTGCAGCAGGAACGAGACCGCCCGAAGATACGTGCACGGCATCCAGTTCGGATTCCAGGTACGTCAAGGCGAGTGCAACCTCTGCTGGTGTCAGGCCGCCATCGGCAAAGTCGGATGCAGAAACCCGCAATTGCACCGGGTAATTGATCCCTACTTCGGTTCGGATGGCCCCCAGAACTTCTTGGATCAATCGGACTCTGTTCTCCAGGCTTCCTCCATATGTGTCTGTTCGCTGATTTGACAGCGGAGAGAGAAACTGGTGGAGAAGATGGCCGTGGGCGGCATGAAGCTCGATTCCATCAAAGCCAGCCTGCAGGCTTCGATGAGCAGCCATCCGGAACTGTTCGATGACTGCGTTAATGTCGGCTTGGGACATCGTTTGTGGCAGTCCATATTCATCGTCGTAGGCAATCGAACTAGGGGCTAATCTTTTTTCGGTGACGCTGGGCCATGCTTTTCTGCCGGCGTGGGTCAATTGGATGAAGATTGGCGTTCCTTTTGAATGGACGTCATCGACAATCCTGCGTAATGGAGCCGTATGCTGTTCGGTATATATCCCGATATCATCCGGGAACAGACGGCCATTTGCGGACACCACGGTAGATTCGATAATGATTAAACTGACATGTTCTGCCCGTTCACTGTAAAATTTCACATGATGATCGGTTGCATAAGAATCCGGCGTTCCCTGATTTTGCTGCATAGGAGCCATGATCATCCGGTTCTTCAATTGTACCGTTCCGATTTGTATAGGATCGTGCAGGTTGATTGTCATTGTATATTCCTCCTTGAATGAATGCTTGTTAACCTAGCTCTATTGTATAAATCATAGCCCTATAGTTACAGATGAAACCCAAGGAATCCCTACCGTATTACTTTGAATTTATAAGCGTTTCGCACATCCAACTTTGAAATTGAATTTGGGTAAGACAGAGGAGTGTAATCATGGATCAGATTGATCTTCAAATCTTGGAGCTGTTAAAAAATAATGCAAGAATCTCCTTCTCCGAATTGGGGAGAAAGGTCAATATGACGCAGCCTGCGGTATCCGAACGTGTGAAGCGTCTGGAGGAGAAGGGCGTAATTACGGGGTATCGTGCGGTTCTATCTCCTGACAAAATGGGGAAGGGCGTAACGGCCTTCATCCTGATTCAAGCCAGTCATTGTGACCGGCTGACGGCATTCGCCAAACAGTCGCAGGAGGTCACCCAGATTTATCAAGTCAGCGGACAATACAATTTTCTTATGAAAATCGAAACTGCTTCCATGAAGTCTCTCGAAGCCTTCATCTATGATTGCAGCGAGTATGGACATACAACGACCATGACGGTTCTCTCCACTCCTCTGGAACAAGAATAAGAATATCCGCGGGAGATAAGACTGGTTCACGATCTGGACCGGATCGGCGGCAGGGGGCTTTGTAAGAAAAACCGTTAATTCAGCAACCAAAACCATCAACCCGTTCAATTTGCGTTTTGAACGGGTTGATGGTTTTTCTACGTTATTTTTTCTACGTTATCCGCTCATTGATTTCAAGTAAGGTCCGTGCGCTTAATCTGTGTTCTTACGCTTCTCGGCCTCCAGTTGATCATGAGAACCAGTTGATCTCTCATATAAGGGACGGGGTATTGGAAATTGTTCTCGATCCAGTGGAATACCAGGCCGAGTAAGGCGTGCATGTTGTAGATGATGAGTAGTTCATGGTTGAGTTCTCCCCTGGGATAGTCCAAATCCTCCATGGCGATTTGTTTTAATGCCGAGAACATTTTATCCCGGACAAGCGGTAGAACATCGCTTTTGAATAAGGCCGTATATACGTCTGCATTTTGGTGAATATAATCAAATATTTTTACCGCATTGGCAGGCAGCTCATCGATATGAAACACGTCGAGTTCCCCGTAAGGAGCCCTGAAGGATGCGATTAGCTCCTCCATTAAGGGAGTCAGAATATCATTCAGAAGAGCCTCTTTGTTTTCGTAGTGGGTATAGAAGGTTCCTCGATTGTAATTGGCTAACTCTACGATTTCCGTAATGGAAATGCTGGAAAAGCTCTTCTGCGAGAGGAGTGATAGAAGCGCTTGCTTTAAAGCTTCTTTGCTGCGGACGATGCGACGATCGGTCATTTTATTGCTCGATTGCATAGATTCGAGTCCTTTCGGTTAAAAATATAACGAATTTAATAGTTAAAATCTAAACAAATTTACGCTTTTTGTTCGGTATCGTACAATTCCACGCTATTTAATCATTGTGACCTAAATCATACTACGATTATACTAGAATTGACATATGTCGTGTATTGTACAGCTGTTGATTTGTTGTCCCTGATTTCCAAAATGATATCACAACCTATTATGGGGGTATGGAACGTGAGATTATCTGGTAAAGTTGCGATTGTTACAGGTGCTGCTTCCGGTATGGGAAAAGCGACAGCGGAACTGTTTGCTGCCGAAGGCGCAAAAGTTGTCGTGTCTGACCTGCGTCTTGAGGCGGCGCAAGCCGTTGTTGACGAAATTACAGCAAAAGGCGGCACGGCCCTGGCACTGGTAGCGAATGTGGCCAAGGAAGAAGATGTGCAGCAGTTGGTTGATGCTACTGTTAATGCATATGGAACGCTTGATATTTTGATCAACAATGCCGGCATTATGGACAACTTCGTACCGGCTGCGGATCTAACGGATGAGTTGTGGGATCGCGTATTTGCCATCAATACAACAGGACCGATGAGAACTATTCGTAAATCATTGCCAATCTTCCTGGAGAAAAAGAGCGGGGTCATTGTCAACATTGCTTCTGCTGGAGGGCTTATGGGGTCCAGAGCAGGTGCAGCGTATACGGCCGCTAAGCATGCTGTTGTCGGATTAACCAAAAATGTCGGTTTTCAATATGCAACGCAGGGAATCCGGTGTAATGCGGTTGCTCCAGGCGGCGTCAGCACGAATATCGGCACCACTCTAAACGCGCCGAATTCGTTTGGTATGGAAAGAGCTATGGCTGGTATCAACCTGAACCCACGGGCAGGGGAACCGGAAGAGATCGCAAAAGTGGTATTGTTCCTGGCTTCAGATGAAGCCAGCTTTGTAAACGGTACTGTTGTTACAGCCGATGCAGGCTGGACTGCCTATTAATAAGCATTTGTAAGCACTAGGGTTTTCTAAAGGACATCTCCTTTAGGAAGCCTTGTTTTTTTGTGGCGGCATGAAGGTTGAAACTTTTCCAGCTCATAAATAAACCTTTACTATTCTACACAACCTAAATCAGTCTATTGACAGACATGCCCATGTTACATAAGTTATTCTTCTCGAGGAAGGAGCAGATGCACTGTGGAAATATTTCTTATGGTACTTATTTTTCTGGTTCTTATCGGTATTTCCAACATCATCAATCGATTTCTGCCATTCATTCCTGTCCCGTTGATCCAGATTGCGCTTGGGATCGGCGCCGCCTATATCCGCGGGTTCCATCACGTGCCACTGAATCCGGAATTGTTCATGGTCCTGTTTATCGCACCGCTCTTGTTTAATGATGGGAAGCTGACCCCACGGAGCGAGTTGTGGAAGCTCAGGTCCAATATTCTGCTGCTGGCGCTAGGTCTCGTATTTGCAACCGTTCTGATCGCGGGACCTTTCATTCATTGGCTTATTCCGACCATACCGTTATCAGCTGCCTTTGCGTTGGCTGCGATACTCTCGCCAACCGATGCGGTTGCGGTGGGCTCCCTGTCAGGCAGAGTGAAGCTGCCGGGGAAAATCATGCATTTACTTGAAGGCGAAGCGCTTATGAATGATGCGTCCGGTCTCGTTGCGTTTAATTTTGCGATTGCAGCTACAGTGACGGGTTATTTTTCTTTAACGAAAGCCATCGGCAGTTTTTTTGTCATTGCAATTGGAGGCATCGTTGTCGGGGCGCTTCTAGGGTTTCTTGTGATTTGGTTCAGAATGCTGCTGCGCCGGCTCGGTATGGAGGACGTCACGCTTCATATGCTGATCATCATTCTGACGCCATTTATCATCTACCTTATAGCCGAGGAATTTCATTTGTCCGGGATTCTGGCTGTCGTTGCGGCGGGTGTCACCCATGCCGTGGAGAGGGATCGTATGCGATCAGCATCCATTAAACTTAGAGTTGTATCGGACAGCACCTGGTCTGTAATCCTGTTCACGTTAAACGGGCTGGTGTTCATTCTGCTCGGGCATGAAATCCCGGGGGTCGTCAATCAAATATGGCGTGATCCTGCCTATAACAATGGACAAGTCCTCGGTTATATATTCCTAATAACGGCTGTTCTGATATTGCTGCGGTTCATATGGGTATGGGCTTCAACGAACCGCCAGTTCAAGTCTTCCCTGCTGACTGCACTGTCGGGCGTGCGGGGGGCATTAACGCTGGCTGCGGCTTTCTCCATCCCGCTCACCCTTGCGGACCATCGTCCATTTCCAGAGCGAAGCTTAATGTTATTCATCTGCGCGGGTGTCATCCTGTTAACTCTGGTCATCGCGAGCGTGCTGCTTCCGCTGCTGACACGTGAGAAACCTGTGAATACGGCCGCGGTGATTGATCGTGAGAAAGAAGCACGGCTTCATATGCTGCAAGCGGGAATACGCACCGTGCGGGAAGAAATGACGGATGAAAACAGGGAGGAGGCGGTTCAGCTTATTTATGCGTATACCAAGCGGCTTCAGCAATCTCAAATAACGGATAAGAGCGACATGCGAGAGTTCTGGGAAGCCACGATCACCGTTAGAAAAATCGGACTTACTGCGGAACGGAACGTTACAGAAACATGGCTTAAGGAACATAAAGCTTCTGCAAGGGTCGCGGAGCAATTCCTGTCCTCGCTGAACAAAGTTGAGATGCTGCTGACCAGCCGATATAAGTTCAGGCTGCTCACGAAGAATTTATGGCGGAATTTAAAGCGCTTGTTGAAAAAAAACGAGTCCAAAGAAATGCCCATGTCTCCGGATCACCCGGATTGGGAGATGTATAAGGCATTGAAGCTGGAGGCCATTCGTACAGCAATCCATGAGATCCGAACGGTGAAGCCGGCGCAGAGGCAGGAAGTCCTGCAAGCGGTTATTGCAGACTATCGTGCAATGGAGCATTTTCTTCAGAATGATCGTGTATGGAGCCGAAGAAAGCAGAAGCTTAGCAGTGAACGCAGGGAACTGGAACTTAAAGCCATTCAGTCAGAGCGTAACGAGATTCAAAGCATGTTCGAACGTGGCGATATTGACCGGGCACTTGCGAGCCATCTGAGAATGGATGTGAATTACCGAGAGGCGAATTTGTATGAGTCCCAAGCACTGGTTGAAGACGAGGGCCATTAGATGATGGTCCTTGTTGTGCTTGATGGAGTGTCAGGTTTACGATACAATAATGAAAAGCTAAGATGGGAACATCTGCTTCTGCTGCAGAACACCTATTAAAGGTTTAAAGGCAATCTCATTCTTAAAAAGGGGGTAGGAACATGAGCGTAAATAAAGAAGTGGCTTCCAAGAAGTCGACAATGGCCTGCCACTCCACCTATAAAACCTTCAGTCTCGCCGTGCAGGCGCTTGTGACGCTTGAACGTCACTCCGGCAAATGCTCAAGCGGCGATATCGCCTCGTATCTGCATTCGGAATCGACGTTGATTCGACGCGTACTGAAAACACTCGCGCAAGCCGATATGATTGAATCGCGTGAAGGAAGAGATGGTGGATACCGGCTGAAGAAGAACGCCTGCGATATTACTTTGGCTGAAGTGTACTCGATTCTCCAGGTCCACAGCTCAATCAGCGACAGTATGCTGGACGCAGCTTCCGGTCATTGTTTTGCTGAGGAAATCAAGGAATCCTTTGTTGGCATTTTATCCGAGATTGAGGACAGTACCTTGAAAATACTGGAATCGCGCACGATTGCGGACATCGCTCAGTGAACCTTTCAAAATGTTGTTGACAAAGAATTTCAGTCTGCTATATACTGTGCATTAAATAACACAGTTAACTTGCGATCTAAACTGTGCAAAAAAATGCACAATATAATTTTGGAGGGATAAACCATGTCTACCATAACAAAACCCGATTTTCAAACCGTGATTCAGGAGCGCCACTCGGTTCGTCAATACGACCCGTCGGTAAAGATTCCAAGAGAAGAGATGGAAGCGATCCTGATGGACGCTACACTGGCACCTTCTTCAAGCAACCTGCAGCCATGGCGCTTTCTTGTGATCGATGATGCTGAGCTCTTGAAGAAGCTGCATCCCATTGCCAATAATCAGGAGCAGGTACTTCAAGCCTCAGCCATCATTGCTGTGCTGGGAGATATGAAGTGGTATGAGAAGGGCGAGAAGATATATTCCATGTCTGAAGAAGCGGGGTATATGACCGAAGAGATCAAGCAGCGCTTTATCTATACGGCCGAAAATCTTTATGCGAATATGGATCAATCCGTAAAAGAAAGCATCGTGGATGTGGATGCCGGATTGATCTCCATGCAGCTGATGCTGAGTGCACGTGCCAGAGGGTATGATACCGTACCGATGGGCGGATATAACAAAGTTCAGTTCGTGGAAGAGTTCAATATTCCTTCCCATTACCGCAGCGTCATGTTGATTGCCATCGGCAAAGCAGCCGCTCCAGGTCGGCCAACGGTAAGATTGCCGCTTGAAGACGTTGCTTTCTGGAATGAAATCTAAAACCTAAATCGTAACGAAATAAGGAATTCTTGTGACACCGCCTCATCTTGAGGTTATGTAAGAGATGAGGGCGGTTGTTGCCGATTTTGACGAGCATGAACAGAGTCTGGTAATATAAGGGAGAGGGATCTCTTCCGGACTGAAGGATCCCGAGCGATGCGGCGCATTGCTTGGATATGGAAGTACGATTCCTTTCTATTCGGATAAGCTCGATCAAATTTGGAAGTATTCCACATTGAATATCACATAATTTATATTATGTAAACCGAGGATTGGCGTCTGCCAATAAAAAAATATAGGTCGTTTTGCAAAGGTGTTGGAATTTCATGGATATAATCATATCCTCACTTTACTTAACTGGATTTTAGGTTGCCTTCATCTCTCGTTAAGGTTTGGACCTTATACTAAGTATGTCACTACAAGTGATGGAAGGAGCAACGCAGATGAACAAGAAAAACAAAATGAGTATGTGGTCGTTAGGACTTGGAAGTGCTTTTCTGATGATGATGTTAGCTAACCATGACAATGTGCATGATGGACAAGCCAGATCCGGTATCGCTTCAAGTGCAGCTAGATCCAATGTGGCCATCCAATCCGTTAATAAGAGCTCGGCAGTCAAAATGCCCGAGAACCAGGAAATCACCCCCGAAATGATTAATCAATTCTTAAAATTAGTGGCAGAGACATAAGATCATGTTGATTCTCTATACGTAAACGGTTTTGAAGACCAGTCCCATACTCAGGGGGCTGGTCTTTTTAGCGTGGGCTCAAAAGAGTTCTTAATCAGAGCGAATTTGCTGGCAGATGTGTCGCTAATCAATCGGCTGTAAATTATTTTAAAAACAGGAACCCACGTTCTTGTCATATCTTCCCAGGAAGCTTATTATTATCAAGAGGGTTAACCTGAAGCGGGGGGATTATAGACGAATGCAAAGCGATCACACGTTAAACAGCAAGCGAAAGACCACGGGGATCGGCATGTACCGGGAGATGTTAATCCGATACGTATTCCCGCATAAGAAACTGCTGGCAGCCCTAACGGTGCTGCTATTATTTTCAATCGGGCTGCAACTGATTAATCCGCAGATCATCCGGTATTTTATCGATACGGCTCAAGGAGAGGGAAATCTGACATCCCTTTATTATGCGGCAGGTTTTTTTATCGTATTTTCTTTACTCCAACAAGGCGTTTCCATTGCGGCTGCTTACTACAGCGAGAATCTGGGCTGGACGACAACCAACAAGCTTCGGGCTGAATTAGCGGAGCACTGCCTCTCGCTGGATATGAGCTTTCACAAAACCCACACGTCCGGCTCTTTAATCGAACGGGTCGATGGCGATGTGAATGCGCTTGCGAATTTTTTCTCCAGCTTTATTATTCATCTATTCGGCAATCTGCTCCTTATGATCGGAATCCTGACTCTTCTATATCGGGAGAACTTCTGGATTGGTTTTGTCATGACGGTGTTTGTTATCGGCAGCATCTACGTCATTCAGCATATCCGTCGATTTGCGATACCGGTTTGGAAGCGTTGGCGTGAGCTGAATGCGGATTTCTATGGATTCATTGGCGAGCACCTCGAAGGCACTGAAGATACGCGTGCCAACGGAGCGGCTGGATATGTCATGAATCGATTCTACGAGATGGCCAGACGCATGCTGCCGGTTCGAGTTCGTGCATTCATCGGATTTTTCCTTATGTGGAGCACAACAATATTGGTGTTTGCGCTGGGCAATGCGGCCGCATTTATCGTCTGCGCCATACTGTGGAAGAATGGACATGGCGGTTTGACGATCGGCTCCATCTATTTAGTATTTTATTATACCGAGCTGTTAGCCAAGCCGATTGAGAAGATCCGTACCCAATTAGAGGACTTACAAAAGGCAGATGCCAGCTTGATGCGGGTCCGGGAATTGCTGGCAACCGAGCCCCAGATCAAAGACGGACCTGGAGCTCCGCTTCCATCAGGTCCGTTGTCGGTGGAATTCCGCAACCTAAACTTCTCATATGAAGAGGGGCAGGTTACGCTCGAAAATCTGCAGCTGCGGCTCGAGCCAGGCCAGACTCTAGGGCTGCTCGGGCGTACAGGCAGCGGCAAAACGACGATCGCCCGCTTGCTGCTGCGTTTCTATGATCCTCAAGAGGGTAGCGTCACGCTTGCAGGAACGGATATCCGGGCCTTCAAGCTTCATGAACTGAGGCGCAAGGTCGCCATGGTTACGCAGAATATTGAGATTTTGGAAGGGACTGTTCGTGATAATCTGACCTTGTTTGATGAAGGTATCGCGGATAGCCGAATCATATCCGTGCTCGAGGAGCTTGGGCTTGGGGACTGGTATGCTTCGCTTCAGGAAGGGCTCGATACGAACCTGGCCTCAGGCGGGGGGAGCCTGTCGGCTGGTGAGGCCCAACTGTTGGCATTTGCCCGTGTCTTTCTGACGGATCCGGGTCTCGTCATCCTTGATGAAGCATCATCCCGCCTCGACCCGTTAACGGAATACCGGATTGAAGCAGCCATTACGCGTCTGCTGCAGGAGAAGACGTGTATTATCATTGCCCACCGCTTGGCTACGGTTCAACGTGCCGACCGGATTCTTATTCTGGAGAATGGTCGCATGCTCGAAAGTGGTCGCCGGGAAGAGCTTGCCTCAGACCCGCAATCACGGTTTAGCCGCATGCTGGCCGTTGGAATGGAGGAGGTGCTGGCATGAAAACAAGACATTTTTTCTGGCGGTTGATTCTGTACCGGCCGGGCTTGTATCTGATCAACCTGCTGGCATGGTCCCTTATCCATATGGCACCACTGATCCCCGGACTGTTAACCAAGGCTTTCTTTGACCATCTGGAAGGTACATATGCTTTTCCCTACGGCGTTTGGGCGATTGCCGTGCTGCTCATTGGCGCTGCTTTAGCCCGGATTGCGCTGATCTTCGGCGGTTTCATGACAGACGTGCATTTTCGCTTCCGGATCAGCACCTTGCTTCGCCGCAATATGCTGTCCCATGTCATGAAGGAGCCTGGAGCTCGGGCGATACCTTGCTCCCCAGGTGAAGCCATCAGCAATTTTCGGGATGACGTCGATCAGGCCGAAGAAGCGACAAGCTGGTCCGTAGATACGTTAGGACTTATCGGTTTCGTCATTATTGCCAGCTGGATTCTTATATCCATCGATCTGCAGCTTACGATCCTCGTGTTCGTTCCTTTGATTCTCGTGGTCACCGCAGCCCAGATTGCGACCGCACGCATCCAGAAATACAGGGCGGCAAGCCGGGAATCGACGGCAAAGGTAACCGGGGCGATCAGCGAAATGTTTGCCAACGTACAGGCCATCCAAGTCGCAGGGGCTGAGAAACGTGTAGTGGAACGGTTTGTAAGCCTTAGTGAGAAACGGCGCCAATCCATGGTGAAGGATAAGCTGTTAACGGAAACTTTATCTTCCGTATTCACCAACTCCGTCAACCTCGGCACAGGATTGATCCTCGTGCTTGCGAGTCTTAAGATGCGAAATGGCGATTTTACGGTTGGGGACTTGTCGCTCTTTGTATATTATTTAACTTTTGTCACGCAGCTCATATCGAACGTAGGCAACTTCATGACCTATTACAAGCAGATGGGCGTCAGCTTTCAGCGGATCCAATCCATGCTGCAAGGGGCACCGGCTTCACTGCTTACGGCAGCCAATTATATCGGTATCGGAAAGGTTAAGAGCAAACAGAATACAGAGAAGGGTGCTAATCCTCATCATAGGGCTCAGAAAGATTTGTTAACGAATGGAGGATACAATCCTTCCGCCATTTCCGCAGCCGAAGACGGCGTGGAAACGGCTTATATCGAGGCGCCACCTCTTTCACTGCTTGAAGCGCAAGGGCTGTCGTATCAATATCCCGAAACCGGACGCGGTATTTCGAATATTAATCTGACACTGAAGCGTGGTACTTTTACTGTCGTTACAGGGATGATCGGCAGCGGTAAAACGACGCTGGTTCGCACCCTGCTGGGCTTACTGCCAGCTGAAAAGGGCGAGATCCGGTGGAACGGTGAGAGGATAACAGAACCCGCTGATTTCTTTATACCTCCACAGAGTGCGTATACTGCGCAGATCCCCAGGCTGTACAGTGATAAACTGCGTAACAACATACTGTTAGGTATAATCGAGGAGCCGGGCAGTCTGGACCGCGCACTACATGCGGCTGTAATGGAAGAAGATATCAAGCATCTACAGCATGGCCTGGAGACGATGGTAGGACCACGAGGAGTCAAGCTGTCCGGCGGTCAAGCTCAGCGGACAGCGGCCGCAAGGGTGCTGGTACGGGACGCGGAGCTGTATGTATTTGACGATTTATCCAGCGCATTGGATGTTGAGACCGAGCGTAAGTTATGGGAGCGGCTGTTCAGCGAGCGCGGCGGGGCGACTTGCCTTGTCGTATCACATCGAAAAGCAGCACTTCACCATGCGGACCATATCATCGTGTTGAATGGCGGAGAGATTGAGGCTGAAGGCACGGCAGAACAGCTGCTGGCTTCAAGCGAAAGTTTCCGGCAGCTGTGGTATGGCGAAGAAACAGGATAATAAGTAAGATCAAGATTGCAATCGATAGAGTAAAAGATGTATCCATTTCACCATAGACAGAGGAGATATCCCCCCATGCAAAAAGCGGAACAAATTCAGCTGGAATTCCGTTCGGCAGAACAACTGCCTATCTTGAATGAATTCGAGCTTCCGGATGATCAAGTCCAATTTACCGCTCATCCGAAAGAAGCATTAAACCTAGTGAAAGGTCAGTTTCCCATCGTCATTTTAGCTGATGATCATCCTGTCGGCTTCTTTATCCTGCACGCCACGGAGCGCGTCAAGGAGTATACAAGCAATTCTCATGCCATGCTGCTTACTACCTTATCCATTGACCATCGTCAGCAGCGTAAGGGGTATGCCAGAAGAGGGATGCTTGCGCTGCCATCGTTCATTCGAAGTCAGTTTCCTTCCTGCGATGAAGTGGTGTTGGTCGTGAACCATAAGAATGTTCCGGCTCAGCAGCTGTATGAACGGGTTGGTTTCGAAGATACGGGCAGAAGAAGGATCGGGCCAACGGGAGAACAATGGGTTATGAATATAGCCATCTGATATAAAAATGCCGCAAAGACACCTGGTCTTTGCGGCATTGCTTTATTTTACTTGGTTGACGCTCCGCCAGGTAGCTTCCAAATTTGAAGCAATATACTCCAGAATCGGTTTGCTGTAGAAATAACCGCTGTGGGACAAGGGATTCCAGCTGGTTAACCAGTTTCCCACGTTAACGGATATATCGTTACGCACCGTGCGGTCATACTCTTCATTTATACTTTTAAGGGGATAGGCAAGGATATCGTCTTTATCATAGAAATTGACCCATTCCCCCAGCAGTTGATCATGATAGTGCTTCAGTTGCCCGGAAGGGACGTCGATCGGCTTGTCAAAATCGCGGTACCGCATGCTCCACAATGGTAAGGTGGTTCCCAGCGTATAGAATAAGGTCAGGAGTTCTCCGCGCTCCAGCGGAGCTTTCGGGTCAACGACCAGACGATGCCCGCGGGAGGAGAATTGCAGATCATAGAAGAAATTGCTGGCGATTACAGATCCCAGGCTATGAGAGATCACGCATAATGGAGCCTCGGGGCCGGCAGAGAGGGCAAGTCGGTGGAGCGCCTCACTGATCGTCCGATGAACGGCCTCATAGTTCTGATCTTCGGTTTCCACGGGCTGATAAGCCACGGCATCCGCCAGATTGTGGATCACGTACTGCCGAAGGTGCTGATAACGTAAACGGTAAGGTTTAATGCTGCTGCTGATTAACTCAGACTCGCGTGCCGCAAATACATCGGCCCAATGAACAGCCTCCATGGCTAGTTGCTCATGCGGAATACCGGAGGTTTGAGAGAAAGTCTCTCTTAATTTTTTCATAAATTTATCCGCATAGTCTTTCTTTTGTGTTCCCAATCCGTGTACAATGATCACTGCAATTTTTTGCTTCATCTAACTGCAGCTCCCTTCATCGGAAATGGAATGAATGGATATCTTTTACTCTTTATACGCGATTTATAGTCGAATTGTAAATAGGTTATTACAGAACGGGTGAAACCGGTAAGGTCAGTAGCTCTTTAGAGTCATTCCGTTCATGGCCAAATTTGATTACAATGAAGGGATATCTAGTGGTAACATGATAGGTAAAGAGGCGGGCACATTCAAGTTTTAGATTGAAATAGGAGGAAAGGTATGTCCTATAAACAAATGAAATGGTTGATTCTGATCATTCCTACGTTGACGATTGGCATTTGGGAGTATGTTCGGCATGAGTTCCTGCTGCCTTATATATCGATGGATCTTGGTAACCTGCTGGCACCTGTTATCGTGTTCTTGGTTTCCATACTGTTTCTTACTCAATTGTTCGCATTGATTGAACGCAATCAGGAGGAACTGAACCAATCCAGGGCATTGCAAGCCGCGATGCATGAACGGGAGAAGATTGGCCGGGAGCTTCATGACGGAATCGCCCAATCCTTGTTTTTGCTGAACGCACAAATTGATCGAATTCAGAAATCGGGAGTAACCGGAGAAATTCCATACCAGGAAATTAAGGAAAGTGTCCACCGGACCAATACCTACGTTAGAGAAGCCATTGCTAATCTCCGGTATCCGGCAGATCCGCAGGCCATTCCGTGGATGCATAGCATGAACAGTTTAATTGAGGAAATCAAGCAGGAGACCAATCTGCATTTCGACGTTCAGTGGGAAATCCCGGATGCCATGCTGTCCGCCAAAGAAAAGGTGGAACTACTGGCTTCGATCAGGGAATCCTTGTTGAATATTCATAAGCACGCCGAAGCGAACCATGTGAAGATAACCGCGACAGCGGCGGATTCAAGCTGGCACTGCTCTGTCAGTGATGATGGCAAAGGTTTTGATTTGGACAAGCCGCTCGGCAGCAACCGGTATGGAATCAAAATCATGAAGGACCGGGCCGAGGCCATGGGCTGGAAGTTCATGGTAGAAAGACATAACAACAAGACGATAATCAGCATTCGGAAGGAGAATACCGCATGAACGAGCAGCCTTTTCGCGTGTTAATCATCGATGACAGCGATCTTGCGAGAGAAGGAATTCGCACCATTCTAAGCAGCGACCCGACCTTTGAGGTTGTGGCTGAAGGACAAAGCGGCGAGGAAGCGCTGGAGCTGACCGAAATATGGATGCCTGATATTATCCTGATGGATATTCAGATGCCTGGGATGGACGGATTGGAAGCGACCAAGCGAGTGAAGGACAAGTTTCCTTACGTTAAAATTGTCATGGTTACGGTGTCCGACGATATCGCTCATTTGTTTGACGCCCTGAAACGTGGAGCGCAAGGCTATCTGCTGAAGAATCTGAATCCCGAATCATGGCACGAGTACCTCAAAGCCATTGCCGTGGACGAAGCACCGATGAGCAGGGAGCTTGCTTTCCGTATCCTGAAGGAGTTTTCGCAGCATGACAAGCCGAATCCAAGCAATAGTCCATTAACGGCGCGGGAAAAAGAAATTTTGGGACTCGTAGCCGAGGGGTTGTCTAACCGCGATATTTCGGTTGCCTTGTGTATATCCGAGAATACGGTCAAGAACCATCTGAAGAACATTTTGCAAAAGCTCCATTTGGAAAATCGGGTACAGCTGACCCGTTATGCCTTTGAACAAGGGTGGATGGGGAAGAGATAACGGTCACGCCCGTGTCAATTATCCGCTAAGATAATATTAAAGAATGACTTTAAGCGAGCGAGAGAGACGTCCAGGGAGTGTACGCACGCGTTCATTTCTGTTTAACAAGGAATATGCCCAGCGCAATGATACCGATGCCGGCCCAATTTTTCCATGTTGGAACTTCCTTCAGGAACAAGTAAGCCACTCCTAACGAAATCAGGATTTCCAGGCATTTGGAGAAGATCAACGTATAGCCTAACTGTTCGGTGGCTTTATATCCATAACGGATTCCGTATCCGATGCACATGTTAGCAATGAGAAACAGAGGAAGCATGAATAACTGAAACTGCAGCGTTGGCCAGAACAAATGCTGGATATGCTTGGTTTGGTACGAGAAGACAAGGTTGATGATCGACAGCCCGCCAAAAAGTAGACCGACACTGTAGATATAAAACATAAAGCGCCTCCTGAAACGATGTCATTGTAGTACGCCATTAATGTTTCCGCGTGGCAACTTTTTTATCCAAGGACAATGCGACAGAAGTTCTCTCCTGTTATAGAAAAAAAGGATGACTCCCTTCCGTGCGGAGTCATCCTTTTACATATTTGTTGCGGAATTTCATGACTTTCAGTTTAATATCCATGTATAACATTGGATCGTTGGCTTCGTTAGTGAGCTTGATGAAGTCTGCTGTACACACCGCCGGAATGAATCAATTCCTGGTGCGTTCCCTGCTCGGCAATACCATCGGAATTGACGACGATAATTCGGTCCGCGCTCTGAATGGTGGTCAGTCGGTGAGCGATTACCAGCGTTGTTCTGCCGACGGACAGCTCAGCCAGGGACTTCTGGATTTGCGCTTCCGTCTCTGTGTCGAGTGCCGACGTGGCCTCGTCCAGGATCAGGATTGGCGGGTTCTTGAGGAACATTCTCGCGATGGACAAGCGCTGCTTCTGACCGCCAGACAACTTAACCCCACGTTCCCCGATCACCGTTTCCATACCGTCCGGCAAGCTTCGGATCAGTTCATCCAGCGAAGCACGCCGTGCGGCTTCCCAGATTTGCTGGTCCGTTGCATGTAAATCGCCATAAGCGATGTTGTCGCGAATCGTACCGGAGAACAGGAACACATCCTGCTGCACGATGCCGATATGCTTGCGGAGGTTTTGCAATTTGATATTCCGGATATCGATTCCATCCACTGTGATCTTGCCTTGATCCACATCATAGAAGCGGGGGAGAAGGCTGCAGATGGTTGTCTTTCCCGCACCGGACGGTCCGACAAACGCGACCGTTTCTCCAGCACGGATCGTGAGATGTATGTTATTCAGTATCGTCCGGGAAGGTTCGTATCCGAAGGTAACGCCTTCAAAGCGGATATCTCCTCGGACGGAGGACAGGGATACGGCGTCAGGCACGTCGGCGATCTCTGGATCGGTATCCATAATCTCCAGGTAGCGTTTAAAGCCGGCAATGCCTTTGGGATAGCTCTCAATGACGGCATTGATCTTCTCGATCGGACGGAAGAAGATGTTGGAGAGCAGCAGGAAGGCCATGAATTCACCCATTTCAATTTTGCCTTGAATGAAGAACCACGCGCCGCAGATCATGACAAATACCGTGATCAAACGCATCAGCATGTAGCTGATGGATGAGCTTTTTGCCATCGTTTTATAAGCCAGCAGTTTGGTGGCCCGGAATTGCTTGTTCTCTTCCTGAAACAATTTATTCTCATGCTCTTCGTTTGCAAACGATTGGACCACACGGATACCGCCAACATTGTCTTCGATGCGGGCATTGAAATTCCCTACATTACGGAACAGTTGACGATAGGTCGTGGTCATTCTGCTGCCGAATTTAATGATCAGCCATGCCATCAGCGGCACGATGATAAAGGTGAGCAAAGCTAGCTCCAGGTTGATGTAAGCCATTAAGGAGAAGGAACCGAGCAGCGTCATAACAGCGATGAACACATCTTCCGGTCCATGGTGGGCTACTTCTCCGACATCATTAAGATCATTCGTGATGCGCCCCATAAGATGTCCAGTTTTGTTATTATCAAAGAAACGGAAGGATAACTTCTGAATGTGGGAGAACATTTTCTCCCGCATATCCGTCTCAATATTAATGCCGAGCATATGCCCCCAGTAAGTCACGATGTATTGCAGCGCGGTATTCAGCGCATAGATGGAGAGAAGGACGATGCAGGCAATCAGGATAAGCGGCCAATCCTGGCTTGGCAGCAGATCGTCAATGAATTTGCTGACGGCAAGCGGGAAAGCAAGCTCCAGCAGTCCGGCAATAACGGCACATGTAAAATCCAAAATAAACAATCCCTTGTACGGCCGATAGTACGAAAAAAACTTTTTGATCAAGAATTATCACACTCCAGGTTCTACCTCTGTCAGGGTTATTGGGTTAAGATTAGCGGACAGCCATTAAGGGCTGTCTTGCGATGGTTTCGTATCATACAGCTCAAAAGCTTGAATGTACTCCTGAATAATCTGGTCCACTGCTTTCAACTCTCCGCTGACCACTTCTCTGATGGCTTCAAAGTCCGGGTCATTGACTTGCTTCTTCAAGGTCTCTCGTTTCACAACCAAATTGTCGAGAAAAGAAAGCGCGCGCCCCCGGCGGAACGTCTGCGCCATCTTGCCGCCGTGGCCTTCCTCACGCCGTCTTCCGTGTCTCCCGCCGTGCCGATGGTTATCCCGGTCGCGTGGCTCCGACCGTTCTTGACTCGATGTATCCTGTTCCTCTTGGCGCATAATATCAACCTCCTCAACGATAATAACGTATACGTTTGTATACCACTTAAAGTGATTGTATACATTTGTATACGATTCGTCAATCTGTTTTTCTCCATTGGATTGGAAAAATTGAGGAGATCGATGGAAGATATGCTATGATGATAATTAGCTGTCCCAGGAGATTGTCATGGATGATGAATACGCACACCGGGATCAGAATGAACATGGGAAGGGAGCTGTACACTGTGAGTGAACATCATCATGAGTACTGGATGCGTCAAGCGATTGCAGAGGCCCATCGAAACGTTCAACTTGTGGAGGGTGGTCCTTTTGGAGCGATTGTGGTGAAGGAGGGTCAAGTGATTGGCAGGGGCCGGAATCTGGTTACCGCGCTGAACGACCCGACGGCTCATGCCGAGGTGCAAGCCATAAGGGAAGCATGTCTGCACCTGGAGGATTTCCAATTAAAAGGCTGTACGATTTATACCAGCTGCGAGCCTTGTCCGATGTGTCTGGGGGCCATCTACTGGTCCAGGCCCGATGCCGTTTATTATGCAAGCACGAAGAAGGATGCGGCTGAGATCGGATTCGATGATCATTTTATATACGATGAAATTGCGATGCCATTGGACCAGCGCTCCATCCCTATGAAGCAGGTTCAAACAGAGGATTATTTACTGCCATTTCAAGCGTGGAGCTCTGCTGAGCGCAAAATCGAATATTAATAATAAAACCGGGCTTCCTGCATGGGAAAGCCCGGTCTATTCTTATTTATGGATAGGGATGCCGAAATATGTATAGAGCGCTTCGGCATATTCCTGTGCATTGCCCGGTTTAAAGGTGTGGACGCCGCCGGCCTTGTAAATTCTGAATTCGTCATCATCCACGGTGTTTCTGCCTTCCGCTGTACGTATGGATACCCGAGCCGTTTTATTAAAGGGTGAATCGGGGGCATACTCGCACCAGAATGAAGTGGTGATGAAATCTCTCGGTAAGTTAGGTTCCTCCGTAAAGGAGAAGACGGGATCCCAGGCTTCTTTTTTCCACTCTTCGAGCATCCAGCCATACGCTTCGGTTTGGACGAGCCGGTAGGTCTCGTTCCCCTGAGTCTGCACAAGGCCATCAACCAATTCCAGAGGGTGGCGCGGTCCGGCTCCTCCGACACCGACGTCGGCAATATATCGCTGTTCTTCGATATCTACCTGCAGAATATGATGCCGACGCTTAGCAGGCGTATCGGTTTCATCACGCCAGAAGCGTCCGAAATAATGAGTGACCTTAAATCCCAGTTCCTGCAGCAGCCAGCCAAATAGCGCATTGAGCTCGAAGCAGTAGCCGCCGCGATGCCGGGTTACGATTTTATCGTAAAGATCGGGGATATCCAGGGAAAGTGGAATTCGATCAAGGATATAGAGATTTTCATAGGGTACGGTATGCACATGCTGTTCCTGCAATCTGGCGAGCATATAAGCGCTGTTTACAATCGGGCCCGTGTATCCAATACGCTCAAGATATTGGTTTGCGTCCAGGCCATGTATCGGGTTACTCATTCGATCACCGCATCTTTCGTCTTTGGTCAGCTTGGTAGAAGTAAGCCGTATATAATTATATACTTTATATCATATATTTGGGCTTTCTAATAGAGAACAAGAAGGAGGCGGAAGGGACTCTGCTAATGGATAGCATGGATAGTTTGTGGAATGACCATAGGTTTATTGGGCTGGAATGGGAATGACCACCCAATTTTATCCTGGGAGTTAGTCCCATCGTAAGAGGGGAAGTTGGCTGCTGCTGAAATAGTCATTAAACAGGTGACTAAATCCCTATGTTGTCCAGCACAAAAAAGGGTGTCTCTTACCGCCGATCCTACGGCGAGGGACACCCTTTCTTAAGGAGTATAGATCAACTCAATATTAACCGCAGGTGCAGTTCAGAACCGGTTTACGTGCCGCCGTCGTTTCGTCGAGTCGTTTCACGACCGTGGTATAAGGGGCGCCTATGACAACCTCCGGCGTGGTTTCGGCTTCCTTGGCGATCTGAATCATCGTGTCGATGAAACCGTCCATCGTTTCTTTGCTCTCCGTCTCGGTCGGCTCAATCATGATACATTCCTCCACATTGAGTGGGAAGTAGATGGTTGGCGGATGATAACCAAAATCAAGCAGCCGCTTGGCAATATCGAGGGTGCGCACGCCGTACTCCTTCAGTTTTTTGCCGGACAGCACAAATTCATGCTTGCACAGCCCTGGGTAGGCTACTTCGTAGTATAGAGCCAGACGATGCATCATGTAGTTGGCATTCAGCACGGCGAGCTCCGAGACGCGGCGAAGTCCTTCCGGTCCATAGGTTCGAATATACGTGTAGGCCCGGACCAGGATGCCAAAGTTGCCATAGAACGCCTTCACGCGCCCGATCGACTGTGGACGGTCGTAATCCCAATAGAAAGTGCCGTCCTCGCGTTTGGACACGATCGGTTTTGGCAGGAACGGGATCAACAGGCTCTTCACGCCGACTGGGCCAGCACCGGGACCGCCGCCGCCATGCGGCGTGCTCATCGTTTTATGCAGGTTGAGATGGACCACGTCGAAGCCCATGTCGCCTGGGCGGGTAATGCCCATAATGGCGTTGGAATTGGCTCCGTCATAGTACAGCAGGCCGCCGGCTTCGTGCACGATTTCCGCAATTTCCACAATCTGCTCTTCGAACAGACCCAGTGTGCTAGGGTTTGTGAGCATTAAAGCCGCCGTATCGTCACCAACGACAGCGCGAAGGGCATCCAGATCCACCATGCCGCGCTCATTGGATTTAATCGTGATCGTGTCGTAACCGGCCACCGTTGCGCTGGCTGGGTTAGTACCGTGCGAGGAGTCGGGAACAATCACCTTGGTTCGCTTCTCGCCACGGCTTTCATGGTAAGCACGGATCAGCATCAGCCCTGTCCATTCCCCATGCGCTCCCGCAGCGGGCTGAAGCGTTACTTGATCCATGCCGGTCAGTGCAGCGAGATCATTCTGCAGGGTATAGAGCAGCTCCAGAGCGCCTTGAATGCTTTCTTCGGGCTGGTACGGATGGATCTTGGCAAAGCCGGCAAAACGGGCAACATCCTCGTTGATCTTCGGGTTGTATTTCATCGTGCATGAGCCGAGCGGATAGAAGCCGTTATCGATGCCAAAATTACGCCGCGACAGCTCCGTATAGTGACGGATGACATCCACTTCATATACTTCCGGCAGTTCGGCCGGTTTGCTGCGCAGCAGGCCCTCCGGAATCAATGAAGCGGCGTCGGTCTCCGGGACGTCGCATTCGGGCAGGGAATAGGCGACACGGCCGGGCTTGCTGAGTTCAAATATCAAGGCTTTTTCCGGTTTCATACGATCGCCTCCAATTCACCAATAAATTGGTCGATTTCTTCCTTCGTCCGCCGTTCGGTCACGGCGATCAGCATGCATCCTTGAAGCTCAGGGTACACAGTGCCAAGATCATAACCTCCGATATAATCTGCACCCAGAAGCTTTGAGTTGACTTCCTTCACATTCGTTCCTTCGGGCAGTTTCACCACAAATTCATTAAAGAACGGCGAGCTGAACGGGAGGGAGAGGGAGCCGTTTGCGACACGGTCGGCAGCGTAATGGGATTTGCGCACATTCAGCAGCGCTGCTTCCTGCATGCCGGCTTTACCTAGGGTAGACATATATACGGACGCACACAGCGCGAGCAGCGCCTGGTTCGAGCAGATGTTCGACGTTGCCTTTTCACGGCGAATATGTTGTTCCCGCGCCTGCAGTGTCAGTACAAATCCGCGTTTGCCGTCCTGATCGACGGTTTGACCCACGATACGACCAGGAATGCGGCGCATCAGCGGCTCGGATACCGCGAAGAATCCGCAGGTCGGTCCGCCGAGAGATGCCGGAATGCCAAGCGGCTGGGCATCGCCGACAACGATGTCGGCTCCAAGCACGCCAGGGGATTCCAGTAAACCGAGGGACAGCGGGTTTACGCTCAGCACAAGCAGTGCTTTTTTCTCATGAACCATCGGCTCGATCGATTTCACGTCTTCGATGCAGCCGAAGAAATTTGGTGATTGCAGCAGCACGGCGGCGGTATCATCCGTTATGGCTGCAGCGAGTGCATCCTGGTCGGTAATGCCATTGACGATGCCGACTTCCACGACGTCCAGATCGAGTCCGCGGGCCGAAGTCAGAACGATTTCACGGGCTTCGGGATGGACAGCACGCGAAATGACGATTTTCTTCCGTTTGGTTGCGCCGCTGGCGAGCGCCGCAGCCTCGGCAAGTGCCGTGGAACCGTCATACATGCTGGCATTGGCAACTTTCATGCCGGTCAATTCACAGATATAGGATTGAAATTCAAAAATCGCTTGCAGCTCGCCTTGGCTGATCTCCGGTTGGTACGGTGTATACGCGGTGTAGAATTCAGAGCGGGAGATCACATGATTGAGCACGACAGGAATGTGGTGGTCGTACAAACCAGCCCCCAGAAAGCTTGTATAACGGTCGAAATCGGCATTGCGGTCTGACAGGCGGCGCATATGCTTGAGAAGCTCAGGCTCACCCAGCCGTTTTGACATGGGGAGGACGCCGTTGTAACGGACCGCTTGTGGGATATCGGCAAACAGATCTTCGATCGTTTCCGCGCCGACCGCAGCAAGCATATCGGCTTGGTCCTGATCCGTCATAGGCAAGTAACGATGCTTCATGTTAAGGCAGCTCCTCTTTTGTAGAATGGTGTCTTTACCACTTTGGCTTTTAACTTCTTACCGCGGATCTCGACCCATACCTCGGTATCGAGACCCGTATATGAGGTTTCGATCAGGGCCAATCCGAGATTTCGCTTGAGTGAAGGGGATTGGGTACCGCTGGTCACTTCACCGATGGGTTCTCCTTCATCGTTGTATACAGGATAGTGGGAGCGCGGAATTCCGCGATCGATGAGTTCAATGCCGACCAGCTTACGCGGTACACCGTCTTGCTTCTGCTGTTGAAGCGCTTCCCGACCGATGAAATCGCCGCTGTCCAGCTTCACGAAGAAACCGAGACTGGCTTCAAGCGGAGAGATCGTGTTTGAGAGCTCTTGGCCGTACAAGGGCAATTTCGCTTCGAAACGGAGTGTATCGCGGGCGCCGAGTCCGGTTGGAACAAGACCATGTGGTTCTCCGGCAGCTAATAGTTCTCTCCAAATTGCGGGAGCATCCCCAGCGGAGCAATAGATTTCAAAGCCGTCTTCTCCGGTATAACCGGTGCGGGAGAGCAGGGCGGTGCAGCCGCATACCTGTGCGTTCTGAATAAAATGGAAGGAAGGGAGTTCGCTTGGCGCCTCATTGGTTACCTGTGACATGATGTTCACGGCGGCAGGTCCCTGAAGTGCAATGAGAGCCGTCTCAGCGGACACATTACGGATGGTGACATCACCTGCAAGATGATCTTGAAGCCACTGGAGGTCTTTGTCGATGTTGGATGCGTTTACAACCAGCATGAATCGATCTGCCGACAGTTTATACACAAGCAGGTCATCTACCGTACCGCCGTTGTCGTAACACATTAACGTGTATTGGGCCTGGCCAATCGATATGCGGGTTACATCATTTGTGGTCATCTTCTGGATAAAAGCTTCAGCGTCTTGTCCGGTGACGATAAATTCACCCATATGGGAGACGTCGAACAGGCCGGCTTGCTTGCGTACGGCTTCATGCTCTTGAACAATGCCGGAAAATTGCACGGGCAGTTCCCAGCCGCCGAAGTCGATGCAGCGGGCAGAAGGAAAATCGGAATAAAGCGGGTAAAGCGGTGTACGTTGTAATGAACTCATCTCTTCACCTCTTCTAATTGGCATGATCAATTGGGGGAAACACCAAAAAAGGACAGACAGAAGGATAACAAGCCGTGCTAAAAAAAGCCCGCTCGTTGCGTAATCCTTCTGCTCTGTCCTTTGTACCTGAGAGTTACCCCACATGTCATGTAAGTATAATGTCAAGCGTGTGTGAGTTTCCCCGTGGGTGATTCTACATTCAGAATTCTCTCCAGAGGTGCGTCCGGTAAAGGTCCTTTTGCCTGAGAGATTCACCGTGTTACGGCTTACTCCTTCGGCGCTACCTGTCAATCTTGTCGGTAATCTCTCCCGCTACCATCATCCGCGTGAAAATTATTGAGTTGTCAGATCTTTCTACGTTCTTGTGATTATTATAAACGTGCCTCTCCATAAAGTGTCAACCTTTATTTCACCAAAATATTTTCATTCTTAAAATTTTTGTCAGATATCTTGACATCACTGCATCCCTGTTTTATTCTGTGGGAGAATAAGCCAACCGAATATGCGAATGATGATGGATGGGAGAGACCGCCACGAGAAGGTTCAAACCTTGGCGGCACCGAAGGAGCAAACCGTTACGCCTGCCAGGCTGACGAGTAATCTCTCAGGTAAACGAACCGCCATCTGACGCAGCTCTGGAGAGTGCGCAAGCCACCCAAGGGGAAAGGTCGAACCGAAAAACATGAAGCGGTCGATCATAAACTCTCAGGTACCGAGGACAGAGAGAAGGCGAATGCCTTTTTTCGCGTCCTTTTTTTCATTTATTCACCTTAATTTCATTTCTTTAAGAAAAGAGGAGTATCCGTAATGAGTGAAATCAGAGAGAATTTGGTGTACAGCGACGATCATGAATGGGCGTTGAAGGTAGATGGAAATGTGGTGCGCGTCGGTATTTCTGATCATGCGCAATGCCAACTGGGCGATATCGTATTCGTAGAACTCCCCGAGGCGGGCGCTGTCGTTGCTGCAGGTGACAGCATCGGTACGATTGAGTCGGTCAAAACCGTATCGGAACTGTATTCCCCTGTATCCGGTACCATCACGAAAGTGAATACTTCCCTGGAAGATCAGCCGGAGCTTGTGAACGGAGAGCCGTACGAAGGCGGATGGATCATTGAGGTTGAGGTGGAAGGTGACCTGGAGGAGGCACTCGGAAAGCTGCTCACCGCAGAGGCATATCGTGCCAAAGTGGATTAAGTATTGAATCATAACCTTAAATAATGAAACATAACGGCTGCTACTCGTGATGAGGTTTACGAGTTGCAGCCGTTTTAATTTTTGCGTTAATCCTTGGAGCCTTGCAGGTTCGATATCAAGTGCTTGAAGCCACACGGCGCGCGGTCCGGCGTGCTCGAAGCTCAGGCAGATTCACGATCAGAATCCCGCCGATGATGAGCATGCTGCCAATGATGGAATAGGAAGAAATTGCTTCGTCGTACAGAAATGCGCCCAGCCCCAACGCGATGATTGGAGAAACAAAGAGCCAGGTGGACGGGAAAAAGGCATTCGTTGCTTTTAGCAGCCAGGCATATAGACTATGGCCCAGCATCGAGCCAACCATCGTCAAATACAAGACAGATCCGATGGCTGGCAACGTTAGAATACCATTCCATTGTACCTGTTCACTGAACAGGGATAACAGCAATAGGGCTGCGCCGCCATACATCATCTGCACCGCATTGATCGTAATCGGTGAGACATTCGGCATGTCAAAGGACAATTTCCGGGTAGCCAGGGAGCCCACACTATAACCGATTTCGCCTATAAGAATTGCGATACAGCTCAGAATCCAGATGAGATCGCTCCCCATCGCTAGCTCGGGCATAATGAGCAAACATACCCCCGCAAAACCGACCGCGCACCCCCAATAATCACTGCGCCGGGCATTTTTCCGCATCACTACCGATTGAATCATTAGAATCATCATGGGGCCTGTTGCCGATAGGATGGCGGCGATCCCTGAGGACACGTGCTGCTCGGCCCAATACAGCGTTGCAAACGTCAAGAATGTGCTGGTCATCCCGATTAGAAGGAATTCCTTTCGCAGGAGAAGGCTCGGTTTTGCCTTCCGCTGCCATATCATCCATAGGAAGATGAAGGCGCCCGCCAGAAGAAATCGAAGCCCCGCTGAGAGAAACGGCGGCAGTCCTGCTTCAACGCCAATCTTGATGGCGAGAAACGTCGTACTGAAAATGGCGCACATAAGCAAGTAGTTAAAAATAATCATGTAGCATCCTCCTTTTTCTATACTATAATAGGTAGTTAATAGAACAGATTGGTGATAGGTAGAACAGATATGATTTATGTGGATTGGGGAGGAGCAGATGGAATTATCAACGCTGGACGACAAAAATCAAGGTAAGCGAACATTACAGCAGTCGGTCTATGACACGATACTGGAAGGAATAGCTCGGGGAGAGTGGAAGGAGACTGACAAAATCCCATCCGTGAGGGCGATGGCGGAGCGTTTGAACGTTCACCGATTAACGGTGCTGAAGGCTTATCAGCTGCTGCTTGAGGACGGGATCGTGGAAGTGAAATATAAATCAGGGTACTTCGTAGCGGGTAAGACGGAAGACACATTACCGGAATCCCTTACAACCAGCCCGCGATGGGCATATCAGGCCAAATCGGTGTATGTCAATCGCAGCCGCTTGTCCGACATTCACAGGCATCAGGTCGAATACCAGATGTCGGAAGCGCTGATTGATCCTGGGCTGCTGCCAAATGCATTCTTGTCCAATCACGTGAAACAAGTATTTGACATGTATCCGAAAGTATTAAGCACGTATTCTTCCGTGTCCGGAGATTTGGAGCTGCGCGAGGAGATGGCTCGCTATTTTATGGACAAACAAGGCATAACGGTCCATCCGGAAGAGCTGCTCATTACAACGGGATCCCAGCAAGCGATCGACCTGATCTCGCGTTCGCTCGTCAAAAGCGGAGACTGTGTATTGATCGAACGGCCGACGTATAGTCCGGCGATCGATGTTTTTGTGCAGCAAAATGTCAAACTGCTTCCAATTGAGATTACACCGGAAGGGTACGACCTTGAACGAATTGAAGGTCTTATGCGAGCGGAGAAACCGAAACTGTTCTATATGAACCCAACGTTTCAGAATCCGACGGGATACACGGTGCCGATCACACAGCGCAAGGCGCTGGTGGAACTGGCGGAGCGATATCAGTGCATTCTGGTGGAGGATGAGGTGTATCACGACATTTATTTTGGAGATCCGCCGCCGCTGCCTTTTTTTTACTACGACACCGAAGGCTATGTCATTCACATTCGAAGCTTCAGCAAATATGTGGCCCCCGGCTTGCGGATATCGGTGCTGGCTGCCCGTCCGGAACTGATGAATGTCATCCTTCCGATCAAGGCGTTGTCGGACAACGGGACGCCGCTGCTGACGCAAAAGATTTTCCAGCACTATTTCTTCTCGAGCAGACTTCAGGAGCATGTGGCCAAGCTGCGGATTGCGCTGGAGCTTCGTAAAGAGAGGATGGAGAAGCTGCTTGAGCCTACAGAATGGCGATGGAACAGCCCCGGCGGCGGTTTGAATTTGTGGATACAGCTGCCGGAAAACGTCAACGTGGATGCGTTGCTGCAGCAATGCCTGGCGGAATCGGTAGCGTTTGTGCCGGGGCGTATCTGCGACCCGCTGGATCAGATGGACTCGTGGATCAGGCTGAGTTATTCGTATATCAGCGAGATTCAGCTGGAAGAAGGGATCCGTCGTCTCATCGAGATATCGGAACGGGTGTGTTATGTGCAAAATCGCAGCATATGTTTGGACAATCATTGAATTACAATCAAAACAGTCCGCCTCCAGGGAGGGGGGCTGTTTTTTGCTGGAGACAGGAGATGCAGGCGCGAAACCCAATCGAACGGTTAGATGAGCTTTTCATGAAGGAAGTTTGAAGCTGGATTCGTATTCCATTTTGCAGGGTAATTACATTTCGGGTTCGCAAGCGGATCTATTACCAAGTGCAACTTCGTCAGACACTCATCTACTACCTACATACCAGGAGGTTCCGACAAATGGACAATTCAAACGCCAATTCGAATGCTAACAGCAGTTACAACAAGACGAGCAAGGACCAACAGCTGGAACAATTCACGGTAGACAATGACGCTAAGGAACTGACAACCAATCAGGGACTTAAGGTCTCTGAGGATGAACATTCGCTTAAAGCGGGAGAGCGCGGTCCGACCTTGATGGAGGACTTCCATTTCAGAGAGAAGATGACGCATTTCGACCATGAGCGGATTCCGGAACGGATTGTGCATGCCCGCGGTTTTGGGGCTCACGGTTATTTTCAGCTATATGAATCCATGAAAGATTATACAAAAGCCAAATTTCTGCAGGACCCTTCCGTCGTCACCCCGGTGTTTGTCCGATTCTCCACCGTTGCGGGCTCCAGGGGATCAGCGGACACCGTCAGGGACGTACGCGGTTTCGCAACCAAGTTTTATACTGAAGAAGGGAATTATGATCTGGTTGGCAACAATATGCCGGTTTTATTCATACAGGATGCCATGAAGTTTCCTGATTTTATTCACGCTGTTAAACCTGAGCCTCATAACGAGATTCCGCAGGCGCAATCCGCCCATGATACGTTCTGGGATTTTGTCGCAAACAATTCGGAAAGCGCGCACATGATTATGTGGGCGATGTCCGACCGCTCGCTTCCGCGAAGCTTCCGAATGATGGAGGGCTTCGGCGTCCATACCTTCCGTTTCGTGAACGAAGAAGGACAAGCGCATTTCGTGAAATTTCACTGGAAGCCCGTGCTCGGCACGCATTCCCTCGTATGGGATGAAACGCAGAAGCTGGCAGGCAAGGATCCTGACTTTAACCGCCGCGATCTGTGGGATGCGATCGAATCAGGGAATTATCCGGAATTTGAGTTTGGTGTTCAAATGATTCGGGAGGATGAGGAATTCAATTTTGGTTTTGACATCCTTGATCCGACCAAGATTTGGCCCGAAGAACTCATTCCCGTCAAAATCATCGGCAAGATGACGCTCAATCGCAATACGGATAATTTTTTTGCGGAGACGGAACAGATTGCATTCCATCCGGGACATGTCGTACCCGGAATCGATTTTACCAATGATCCGCTTCTGCAAGGCCGCTTGTTCTCCTATACCGATACCCAGCTTTCACGGCTTGGTGGACCCAATTTCCACGAAATTCCGATCAACCGCCCGATTGCACCGGTTCATAACAATCAGCGTGACGGGATGCACCGTATGACCCTTAATAAGGGACCAGTCAGCTACCACAAGAACGGCATTGCCGGTAACACGCCGAAGCCGGTTCCAGTGGAGAGCGGCGGTTACGAGCATTACACCGAGAAGGTGGAAGGACGTAAGGTGCAGGCACGCAGTGACAGCTTTAAGGATCATTTCAGCCAAGCAGCCCTGTTCTGGAACAGCATGTCTGAGGTCGAGAAGCAGCATATCGTAGCCGCATTCCAGTTCGAGCTTGGTAAAGTTCAGCGAAAGGAAATTCGCCAGCAGGTCGTCGACCTGTTCGCGAACGTTGATAGCGAACTTGCCACCCGAATTTCGGAGGGGATTGGAACCATGCCTCCGCAAACCAGTGGCTCCGCTTCCAGCGAGTCTTCTCCGGCACTGAGCATGATGAATACCGTGAAGCTCCCGTTAACCCGTAAAGTGGCGGTACTGGCAGGCAACGGATTCACGGATGAACTGCCGTTTGTGCTTACGCAGCTGCAGCAAGCCGGCATCATCACCGAAGTGGTTAGCGCCAAGCTTGGCGTAATTCAAGGCAAGGCCGGCGGGGAACTGGAAGTGAACCATTCGCTGCTGGGGGCGGATTCTGTCTTGTTCGATGCGGTGCTAGTCGCAGGCGGCGCGTTAAGTGTATCGGAGCTCCTGGCGGAGCAGAAGGTGCTGGATTTCGTCAAGGAAGCGTATCAGCATTTCAAACCGATCGCAGCCATCGCCGAAGGGGCTAATTTACTTCCTTCATCCAGCGGCGAAGGGATCGTTGTTGCTCAGGAGAATGTGGATCTGAAGCCGTTTGGCGAAGCCTTCATTGAGGCGATCGCGGCGCATCGCCATTGGTCGCGCACCATCTAAGAATGGATTGCCCTTGAATTAATAAATGGATTGCGCTATAATCCCCCTTAATCACTGGCTAAAAAAGGTGAAGGGGATACTAATATGATAAACATTAAATTCAATCAACTTCATCATCACAAGCAGCGTTAGCACGCCTGTCATTCTACAGGGTGGGCTAACGCTGTTCGCGTTGGCCTCCCTGCCGCATATCAAGCGCGCGGGACCATGAGGTCCGGCGCGTTTTTTATTTTCATAGAACGAAAGGATGAGTTAGCGATGCAGAATATAAAAGGAACGTATGATTATTTTGGCCAAGAACAGGCGATCCGAAGAAAGATGCAATCGACGCTGCGTGAAGTGTTTGAATGCTATGACTATGCTGAAATGGAGACAACCATTCTGAATGAATCGGACCTGTTGTCTTCCAAATACGCAGGAGGGGAAGAAATTCTGAAGGAAATGTACCAGCTGACGGATCAAGGCACGCGACGTCTGGGGCTCCGGTACGATCTGACGATTCCATTCGCTAAGGTGATCGCGCTGAATCACGCTATCAGCCAGCCATTCAAGCGTTATGAGATGGGGAAGGTATTCCGGGATGGCCCCGTCAAACGGGGAAGATTGCGGGAGTTTCTGCAGTGCGACGTTGATGTGGTGGGGATCTCGGGACCAGAAGCGGAAGTTGAGCTAATGCAGCTTGCTGCCGAAGTGTTTCGGAGACTTGAGATTCCGATCATTCTCAGGTGGAACAATCGAAGCTTTCTTGGTGAAGTTCTTGGAGCTATCGGCGTACCGGAAGAGATGAGAACATCCGTCATGCTGACACTGGATAAGCTCGATAAGATTGGCAAGGAGGGAGTTCGACAAGAGCTTTCGGCGAAGGTACCCGCTCCGGAGATTTGTCGTCAAATTCTGGATTTTGTTGATCTCAAGGAGCCGACATTTGAGCAGATAACGAGCAAATACAGCCTGGACAACGAGCGCGGAGCACAAGAAGTCCAGATCCTGCAAAATATGCTGCAGCGCGTCGGGTTGCAAGACATCTGCGTATTTGATCCGTTTCTGTCAAGAGGCTTGTCATTCTACACGGGAACCGTTTACGAAATTTTTGACGCATTGCACGATTTCCGTTCAAGCTTGGGCGGAGGCGGCAGATATGATGCGATTATCGGGCAGCTCGTTGGACGCGAGGATATTGCCTATCCTACGGTGGGGCTTTCGTTTGGCATGGAATCCATCATGGAGATGATCCGGAACCGGTCGATTGAAACGAACAGGCCGCTCGTTATTGTTATCCCGATAGGAGAAACTGTCCCGGAAGGGTTGACGGCAGCAGCGGCACTCCGGAATCGCGGGATTCATACCCGATTGGCGAGCAACCGGCGCAAATTGAAAAAAGTATTAGCATCCGTTTCAGCTGAAAGCATCCCTTATGCCATCCTGATTGGCGAAGATGAAGCGGCTTCGGGCATGGTCCGACTGAAGAAAATGACCGAGGGCACGGAGCTTACACTGACTCTGAAGGAAGCGGTAGAGCTTATCATTCAATCCTGTGAATGATGAATGCCTTTGTTCTTTTTCGAATATAATGGTTTTCTACCGAAAAGGTACTCGCGCTCGAAACGATCTCCAAGTAGAATAAAGCGTATAGATTTTACCAGGGGGAGCGGATTGCAATGCTGTACGAACAATTCTTCATGCTGCACCAGAAGCTTGCTGTTAACGCTCCAGCCAATACGGCTACGGAAGTGACGCTTGAGCAGATCGCCGATACGCTGTATTGCACAACGCGGAATGCCAAGCTCGTAATACGCAAGATGGAAGAGAAGGGTTGGATTATTTGGAAGGCGGGACGTGGGCGAGGAATCCGTTCCAAGCTTACCTTTGTAGCCGATCAAGCAGATCTGCTTAAGGAAGCAGCGCAGCAGCTCGCGATAAGAGGGGAATATAAGCAGGCCTTCGAACTGCTGCGTACCTATGGCCAAGGTATGCACGCCAACGATTCTTACGTGGAATGGATGAACGGGCATTTTGGCTTTAGCAAGGAGATGAACGAAGGGGAAGAAGAAGCAATGGATTCTCTGCGGCTTCCGGTTTACCGCCTGATTGAAACGTTGGATCCCGCCGAATGCTACTATAGTTTTCAAGCTCACATGATCCAGCAGTTATTTGACCGGTTGGTGATATACGATAATGCAAATGATCAATACCTCCCCGTTATCGCGCATTATTGGAAGAGCAATGAGGATGGAACGATCTGGACCTTTCATCTGCGTAAAGGAATACGGTTCCATGACGGTAAAGAATTGTCGGCGGAGGACGTGAAATTCACGGTGGAACGCCTGGGACGGGATAAACGAAATGCTTGGATCGTGCGTGAACTGCAGCGGGTAGAGGTGGTGTCCCCTCGTGAGGTTCGTTTTATTCTTACCAAGCCGAATCGAATTTTCATTCGGTTTCTTAGCTCCATTTGCATGTCCATCGTGCCTAAACATTTGGTAAGCGTCCATGAAGAACAGTTCTGGAAGCAACCTGTTGGAACGGGCCCCTTTCGGGTAGAGGAATGGACCGATGATCGGCTGACCATTCATGCTAACCCCCATTATTATCATGGGAGGCCGCATTTGGACAACATCCACATTATCTTGATGCCGGAAGATGCGGAGCATTGCGAGGTCAGCTGGGAGCGGCTGCTGCGGAATCCGGAGCATATCGATCATAACGGCGAGAAGCATGCTGTTGATGTCATCGAATCCTCCGAAGGCTGCACGACGTTGATTACATGGAATATGAAAAAGCCGGGGCCCTATCAGTCCATCGAATTTCGCCGGGCATTCAGCCTCATTCTGAACCGTGCGGAGATGATACGCGAACTTGGTGACAATCGGCTTTACCCAGCCAGAGGGTTCATTATGGATGAGCAATCGCCTTATCGTAAAGACCGATATGATCCCGAACTCGGAAAGTCACTGCTGAAACAGTCGGGTTATGACGGCTCTCCCATTACGATGGCTACGCTCGCTAAGCATATTAAAGACGCCGAATGGGTTCAGAATCAATGCGCTTCCATCGGGATTCCATTGATCATCCGAGAGGAGAGGATGGATACCATGCACCAACTGGATGTGATGCACAGCATGGATTGTATCTTGCACGGCCTTGTTCTTCCAGGTGAAGAAGTATGTTTAATCGAGAACTACGTGCAGAAGGGAAGCGTAGTTAAAGAGTTCATGGATCCTTCGCTGCATCATTGGGTGAAAGAATGCATAGATGATGCGCTTGCCAGCGAATGGTATGAGGAGCGTTTGAGTATTTTAACCCATATTGAAGAGAGGCTTCGGGAGGAAGCGCATGTTTCATTCTTGACTCACACGAGATTTTACGCAAGCTTGGATCCTTCTTATAAAGGGGTTGTCATCAATAATCTGGGATGGCTGGACTTCAAGCAGATTTGGCGAGAATGATTTCTTCCCATAAAAAGAGCAAGCGCGGTTATTCGCGCTTGCTCTTTTTACTTATAAGGATTTCGTACGGCTTCTTCGGGATCTCCGCTTTCGAAAGAAGCCATGAAGTTTATCTAGAATTCGAATATGGGTTGAGGTATGCTGCGATTCACACGCGATCTCGTCATGAATAATGAATCTTCCTTGACGATCAAGTTCGTCCCATTTTGCTTGCTGGTATTCGTTCAGCTTTTCCAGTGTATATACATCGTTGATCATGTTAACCTCCCTATCAGACATTCAGATTTCGCTGTAACGCCAGTAGAATGTCTTGATACTCTCATTATGGAGGTCAACAGAATTTGTAAAAAGTGTAAACCTCGGCCGCCTTTTTTCCCCTTTTCATGAACTAAAGGACTACCGCAGAGAAGAGATTAGACTTTATGATCACGATGCGTGATGGTGGAATTCTCAATCTGGATCGTTGAATGCTCGATGTGGAATCGGCTGTCCAGAAGATCAATCGCTTGTTGCAGAATCTCATAACTGTTCGCGTCATCCTGGGCGACGAGATGGCAGCTCAAGGAATCGAAATTGGACGTAATCGTCCAAATATGAAGATCATGGATGCCGGTGACCCCAGGAATAGACAGGAGGGACTTCGTTACCTCTTCAGAGTTAATCGTTTCCGGTGCGCCCTCCATCAGAATATGAACGGTATTCTGTATGATTCTCCAGGCGCTCTTCAGAATCAAGATCGACACCAGGATGGATATGATCGGGTCCGCAATGTACCATTCGAAGGCAATCATCACGATCCCGGCGATGATTGCGCCGACAGAGCCGAGGGCATCACCGATAACATGGAGGTATGCGCTGCGGAGATTCACATTGTTCTTCACATCCCCCGTCCGCATCAAGAACCAGGCACTGAGAAGGTTAGCCAACAGCCCGATGGCCGCAATGAGCATCATGCTTCCGCTGGCGACAGTCGGCGGGTTATCAAAGCGCTGAATCGCTTCCCATACGATAAAACCGGCGATGACAAACAAGGCGACGCCATTTAATAGTGCTGCCAATATTTCAAAACGGTAAAAGCCGTAGGTTTTATTTGGCGATGCTGGCTTCGTAGCAAACCATAATGCGACCAGACTGAGCAGCAATGCGCTGGCATCACTTAACATATGTCCGGAATCGGATAACAGAGCTAAACTGTTGGTTAGCAAGCCCCCTATAAACTCTAGAATCATGATGCCAATAGTGATGATGAGGGCAATGGCAAGTCCTTTTTTGTTTCCTGAGCGGGCATGATCATGGTGGCTGTGGTCATGTCCATGATGGTGGTTATGATGATGCATAATCGAAAACTCCCTTCGGATCCATCTGTTGATTGTAATCAAAGATCATAAAACATTTTGTGTTATATATAATATGAGCATATGCTCATATATAATGTAATCTTACCGTTTGTTTTTGTCAAGTTTTTCCGAATGTTTTGTGGAAGTGGAAATGATTTCTCACTTATTCATTTATCTAGTATGCTTGATGAGTGAGGAAATTAAATTTTTCGTATGATGATTTGTTCTTATTATAGGTTGAAGAGAAGGAGTGATATGCGACATGGGAGAACAACGTAAATCGATTAGCGAAGCTTATGGCGAAACAGCCTATCCATTGATTGGACATAGCCGCAGGAATCTTGAGGTGCTGCTTGAAGCATTTCGAGATGTGGATGGGTCGCAGATGGGGGATTCATACGGCAAAGGGGCCATCATTGAGGAGTTTCAGGCGCGAATGGCAGACGTTCTGGGCAAGGAATCAGCTGTCTTTTTCCCAAGCGGAACCATGGCGCAGCAGATTGCTTTGCGGATCTGGTGTGATGATGCGGAGCTGAAACGAGTGGCCTATCATCCCCTCTGCCATCTGGAGATTCACGAAGAGGACGGGCTTAAGGAGCTGCATCATATTGAGCCGATTCTTCTTGCCGATAAGGAGCGTTTGATTACGCTTGAAGACGTGCAGCGTCTGGATCGCGATATTGCATGTTTGCTGCTGGAATTGCCGCAGCGTGAAATCGGAGGGCAGCTGCCCGAATACGAAGAGTTGGAAGCGATATCGGCGTATTGCCGTTCGCAAGGCATTAAGCTGCATCTGGACGGGGCAAGATTGTTCGAGATCACCCCTTATTATCAAAAAACCGCGGCAGAAATCTGTGCACTGTTTGACAGTGTATATGTGTCCTTCTATAAAGGTATAGGTGGGATTGCCGGCGCCATTCTGGCTGGCGGCACCGATTTCGTGGCGAAGTCTAAAGTATGGAAAAGGCGTCATGGCGGTGATCTGGTCAGCCTATACCCGTATATCATCAGCTCAAATTATTATTACACGGAAAGAATAGGTAACATGGGCCGATATTACCAGGAGGCTAAAGAGCTTGCAGCTTTGTTTAATTCATGCGAGGGCGTGAATACGAAGCCTGCCGTGCCCGTATCGAATATGTTTCATGTCCATTTTGAATTGAACAAAGAACAGCTTGAACCCATTCTTATCGAGGTTTTCCGTGTCACGGGCATCGGATTGATCAGTTATCTGAACGAAGCAGGGGAAAGTCAATGTTATACGGAAGTTCACATTGGGGAACGGTACGGCAAGACGCCGAGAGAAAGCATTCAAGAGGCTTTCCAATTGTTGAATGAGAAATTGCAGGAAGCTATGAGCACATGACAAAAGGACCTGAATGAGGTCCTTTTTATTTTGCCTATAATCATCCAATCGGTCCCATATAGACAAGCTCTGACGAATTGGCCGGATGCTGGGCAAGACCAATGATATCACCGGCTCTAGGAATTTGTAGTTTCGAAACGAGGGTCTCCAGCGTTTTGGTATATTGGCTCCCATCGTTCTCGGTTACATCCAACTCCAGGATGACAACCGGGTCGAAATTGATCAGCTTTCCGGTATCCCGTACGGTTCGTACTTTAGCGGTGGCCGTTAATGCCAGGGCTCCGGTTGCTGCCATCTGCGCTTGCTTCGCCTGCTCCAAACTTTGATTGATGGCATTGCGATGCTCTTTCGGAACAAAACCTTTCATCATCATGCCGGTTAAACCTTTGTTCATCATTTTATCTGCTTTTTCCAGCGCGTCATCCGGATTTTTCTTTTTTCCAAACCATCCCATAAGCTTAGCACCTCACTATTAGAATTATTTATAATTCCATGTTACCCGTGGGGGTCTGAGGAGACAATGGTTTGGCAAGGATACAAAACTTCCGGCATTAGGAGTAAATCAACACGATACTTCTGCACAAACTTTTGCCGTATTCAAAGGTTTGTGCACTCTTTATCCTGTCGTACAGCGATTAAAATGAAGGGAACGACAAAAGTTTTGCGGGTGGAACATGCTTTTGTAACCTTTTAAGCTCATGAATTATTTACTTCGAAGCAGATAGACCAGCTTTTTGTAGTAAGATGCTGACTCTTTGTATTTCCTTAATTCCTCCGATACCGCGGCCAATGCTTCATATAAGGATTCAAGTCGCAATGTAAGATGATTGGATTCGTAGTATGGTAGACAAGACAGGGCATGCCCCATAAATTCATCATGATGACCGTGTGCTAAGGCTAGCTGACATTGGTAGTAGGCAACCGACATCTCTTGATCCGTTGTAAGCTCTATCGCTTTCAGCTCCTGAATATACTGGGTTAAAAGCCCCCATTGCTTTTGTGCTAACGCCAATTCACATCGGTAAATCAATAGGACTGGACGGAATTGCTGCCGTACTTCCGCCACTTCCCGCGCGAGTAGTCCTTCAAAACGGTTGATTTCTTCTTCCGCTTTTTCATGATCTCCCTGCATCGTCAGCATGATGATTCGATTGTTCAGGATGGTTGACACCATGTTCCCCTGGTTTACCGCATAGACCAAATGGGCTTCTGCCATAGAGAGGGTAACCAGCGCCTCCTGATACAGTCCCATGGAATAACAGTAGCCGCTGTACGCGATGTACAGATCGGATAAGCGGTGAAACAAGCGGTCTTCATAAACCTGTCTCATCGTTCCTTCAAACACCTGCTTGGCCTGGTCATATTGCTTCAAAAATATACAGGCCTCCATTTTGAAGTTTTGAGTGGTCAGCCATAAATCGGTGCCGATCTGAACATGTTCGCTTAACCGGTTCACTTGGCTTAAAGCCTCATGATAGCGGTTCTTGGATCGATAGAACTGGATTTTATAGAACAGCATCGCTTTTTTCGCGGGCAGCGGGAGTTCTGCGTCATCGGGACGGCCGTATTTTTCCAGATAAAAATTGAGGTAATTCTGGTGCAGATATTCATGGGACACCGCATCGTTCACTTGTTGATAATAGACCGCCTTCATTAAGGCCGTTGTGAGTTCTATCGTAAGACTGTCATGTCGATCCGGAAGATCGTATATGCGCTCCTCTGTGATGTGAGAGACCGATTGGGATAATTCTTCAAAGATGCGTTCCGCGGTCTCGAGTGTATCCTTATCGGAATTAGCTGCATTGACTAAGTAGGAGGGGGTCACTTGCAAACGCTGTGCCAGATGCTCGGCAAGGTCCTCGGCCAGTGGATAACGCTCGGCAAGGATGTTCGCAAAATGGGTGGTTGTCACTAATCCTTCAACTAGCTCTTTGCGAGCTTTTCCTTTTTTCTTGCACAAGAAATCAATGCGCTCTTTTAACACGAAAGGAGACTCCTTCTATAACTGGATTTTGGGAAAAGTATACCATGCCGAGCGAGTCCAATCCGGACTGATGGTTAAAAGGGGAACAAGGACCTAGTCACTTGAGAGTGGTGTTGGTTAGCAAGGAAATGTGTCTGGAGTGTCGAATGATGTATGATGCATAGGTTGTGGACCCATATATTTTGTTTCATAAATTGTATAGTTGAAGGAAAGGGGATCATATGGGAGAGATTTTAATGACAATAGAATCGTTAAAGGGCATCCATACATATATCGAGGAGCAGATGAAGGCATGGAAGGTTCCGGGGGTGTCCGTTGCGGTGGTCAAGGATCAGGAGATCGTCATGATGGAGGGTTACGGGTATCGAAATATCGCCCAAAGCCTGCCTGTGACAAGTGAGACGCTGTTCGCGATCGGTTCCTCCACCAAAGCTTTTACTGCACTGGCAGCCGGAATTTTGGCGGGTGAAAAAATCTTGGATTTGGATACACCTGTGAAGGAGTATCTTCCTGATTTCAAAATGTTTGATGCTTTTGCAACGGAGCGGATTGGCTGATCGAACCTTATCGAGGCTTACGGATGGTGAGTCACGGAGGCAATATTGACGGCTTCACCGCACATGTTGCCTTTATTCCTACGGAGAAGATTGGCGTCGTGGTGTTGTCGAATCTCAATGGTACTCCGCTTCCTGTATTTATAGCCAATTACATTTTCGATTCTTTGCTCGGTGGCGAGGTCAAGGACTGGAGTGGGCAAGCGTTGGGACAAAAGAAGGAAGCAACCGTTGCGAACGAGCCGGCAACAAACAGTAAGGCAACTTTAGGTGCGAAAGAACCCATTGTTCCGTTGTCCAGTTCCTTATTAGATTTAACAGGGACGTATGTTCATGCAGCGTATGGAGAAATGATGGTTGAACTTACAGATGGAGAGCTTCGGGCAGGATTCAATTCAATGAAGTTCCCCCTCACCCATCAAAATGCGAATCAGTTTGAACTCCATGTTACGGAGTTTGATATTAAAACCAAAGCGACTTTTCTTACGGACTCGAACGGGAATGTGGATCGCTTATCCGTTATTTTGTTATTCGAGCCTGGTGCAAAGGAAATTGAATTTGTTAGAATAGAGAGTAGAAGCGAGTGAACTTTGAATTATCCAAATTTGGCGAGGTGAAAATCATGATGGCTCACATTAGAAGCACAACCGTTCAAGTCGTTAAATCAGGCTCCGGGCAAAGCAGCACGGAAATATCAAGCAGAGAATTTGTTCGGAGCCTTCTTCAACATTAATTAGAGCTGCAATATTTCATGTGTCCGCTTTGCTCACTATTTACAAGATTCTATGTAGATAGGAGCAGGGAGAATGAAATACGAGAAAGCACTAGATATTTTGCCTGAACACATAGTCAAAACCATTCAACAATATATTGATGGAAGTTATATTTATATTCCGAGAAAGTCGGAGAATCGGAAGTCCTGGGGAGAGCAAACCGGGGTAAAGAAGGATCTGGATATTCGGAATCAGAACATTTTCAAATGTTATATGCATGGCGACTCCATCCGTACATTGTCAGAACGATATTATTTAACAGAGCAATCGATCCGTAGAATTATTCGGGCAGAACGAATGAAAGAATAGGCGAGATCATAGATCATTTTAGTAAGACTGTTATATAGCATTAGTTATCAGAAGGAAAGAGCGGCTAGGACACTTGTCCTGGCCGCTTTTAAATTAAGAAAAGTTACTTATCGGAAATTTGGAACGAACTTTTGATATTTTGTACGTCTAAAAACATGCCTTGATACTCGTTCTTGGCGTTATCATTCGATGGATCGTATTGGACATCAGTAGGTGTGTGAAATACATACACCTGATTGCCTCGTTCCCCGACCTGTACTGCCGGTATTTGCCCCTTGATTTCTTCCTCCTGCTCAGCCCAGTCACTCTTGGACCAGACGGAGATGGTGAACAGTGTGCCCTGAGTCATTGTATTGACGAAGTTCAGATGATGGCCGTTTCCGATGGATTGGTCACGGACTTCATAGCGCGTGTCCCAGCTCTTGGGAATCTCGAGTCGAAAGTGATAGGTGCTGTTTGTATACTTGTGGAATAAATCAGCATGAGAGTAGATCTCCAAGCTTGATGATACGGTATGGAGCTCATTGTATTTCATTGAGTACCTCTCGATTAGGGTCACGGCCTCAGCACGTGTGATTTCTTGATTTGCTTGATAGCCCTCGATGTTTTTTCCTGATATCCCTTGTGCAAGGCCTAAGTCAAGCATGTATTGGATAGAGTCCTTTAGATCGTAATTTTTGCCGGTGGCGTTAGCCAACAACTGAGCTGCCAAACCGCGCGTAAGCTTCTTCTTCGGTGACGTAGCCTTCCAGCCTAACTTCCGGGCATACATGATATAGGGTTCTTCCCATGTTTTCGTTGAGGAGTCATCAGGGATAACCTTCGGATTGGCAGCTCGAATGAGCATCGTCAAAAATTCGCTTTGCGTCACGGTCCGTTTCGGCTTGAAGGTTCCATCCGGATACCCGTCAACCACGTCTTGCTCCACGGCCCATTGAATGTGAGAGTAACCCCAATGATTCAATGGTACATCCTTGAACGGAGTCTCATCTGCAAGCGCAACTCCACTATTCGTCCCTATGTAACAGATCGTAAGCAGAGTTAAAGCCAGCACTTTCCCTAAATTTTTCATTTCCGGATTCTCTCCTCATCGCGACAGATTTCTTACGTGGAATATAATGTCATCTTTGGGCTTGTCATGCAAGAGTAATTCCAACGAAATTGCAAAATTGCTCTGTAATGATTTACCAAGTTAAGGAAAAGCATTAAAATAGAGGTTAATGACATTCGCAAGTAGAAGGAGTTTATATATGAATCCATCATATACCCAGCGCATACAAGACGTTTATCCACATTTACATATTCAAGACGTTGAGATTGACAGCATCGGTCAGAACAACGATGTGTTGATTGTGAATCAAACGCTTGTCTTCAGATTTCCTAAGTACGCAGCAAGTCTCAAAGCCATGATCAGAGAAACACAGTTATTGAATGGGATCAAGACCAAGGTAACGCTGCCTATACCGAATCCGATGTATGTTTCATTTGACGATATGCAGGTGGGCAAAATGTTCATGGGCTATCCGTTAATCGAAGGTCAACCGTTATGGACAGAAGATCTGCTTCCACACCGGAATTCGAACATCGAGGATAGGGTAGCGGAACAGTTGGTCGAATTTCTCGTTCAACTTCATGCTGTGGAGATCAATGAATGGATCGCTGACGATACGAATATCGTAAATGTCCACGAAGAGATGTCCGAATTGTACACTCAAATTCAAGACCAGTTGTTTCGTTATATCAGGCCTGATGCACAAGAGGAAATCTCAAGCAACTTCACCAGGTTTCTGAACAACCCTGCGAATCATGACATTCGTCCAACCTGCATTCATGGTGATTTTGGCACGTCCAACATCCTCTGGAGTCCGGAGAAAGGCCGAATTACGGGTATTATAGATTTTGGAGGCTCAGGGATTGGAGATCCGGCTTATGATCTAGCGGGAATTCTGTCGGGGTACGGTCAAGAGTTCTTCGAAAAGTGCATCGCCATGTATCCGGATGGAGACCAAATCGCGGAGCGTGTACATTTTTATAGAAGCACATTTGCCTTGCAAGAGGCGCTGCATGGAGTCATTCATCAAGACGCTGAGGCGTTTGAGGCAGGCATGCGAGATTTTAGATGAGACAATATCAGAGTTGAATCCTACCATTAAAATACATAACAGCGAGGTAAACCAATGGACGTTACATTAAAGGTGTTAGATAACACGGAGCTGAAAAGCATCTGGAAAGAAGCGTTTCAACAGCAAAATATAAAGCGCCCGGATGAGTATTATGATTATTGCGAATATGAGAACCAAATCGGCAAGCGTGTCACCTTGTTGGCTTTTGTTCATGAGGAGCTGACTGGTGTTTCCCACTTGAAATACGAATCGAGTTATCCATATTTTCGAGATCAGAATATTCCGGAAATCAATGATCTGAATGTGTTCCCAGCGTACCAGAGAAACGGCATAGCTAACAGCATCCTAGAAGAATTCGAGAACATCGTCCGCCAAAAAATGCCGCGTATCGGTATCGGCGTGGGATTGTACAGAGACTATGGCGCGGCACAAAGAATCTATGTCCGTCGCGGTTATATTCCTGATGGCAACGGGATTATGTACAGCAATGAACCTGTGGTGCCCGGTGACATGGTATGTGCGGATGACGATTTGAATCTGTATCTGATTAAAGAGCTGGTTAAATAAAACATTAAAGCACCATGCCAACAATTTGCTTCAGTTATATAAGTTTCAGGAGAGTGAACATGAGCTTCCTCATTCGATTAAATATATCGAGTTTTTTGTATGCATGGTTCCCTTTTGCCGGGATTGAACTTATGGCCAACGTTTACCGACTCAGTCGAGTGACAGAGTGGGGACTGGATCACGTGAATGTTATGATCTTGGTTTTCTTCTTTGTTGGCCTGCTTCTATCGGGTTTCGGATTTCCTAAGCTGATCAGACATTGGTTGGGCGGCCGTAAAGCGTCTTTCTTTTCGCTTGTATTGTGGATCCCCTATTTCATGATACTGACCTATATGGTGGCTGCATGGTTTCCAATCATTAATCCAGCAGACAAACCGAATCCTGTAACAGGACTCATGGCCATCGCAATTTTGGCGTTGTACCCATTCTATCTGGCTATCCTTCATCTGTTTGGAACTAATACGATTACCGAGAGGATGGAGGAAGATCAGGTGACATGAACTTCATGTTAACTAGTGAATGGATCAGGTTTAGAGAGGAGCGGGTTATGATCATCGGTATTCTTATCGTGGTGCTCATTATTGAACTCATTGTAATTGAGGTAAGACTCAAAAAGAAGTTGGCTAATGATGAGAGAATCATTGAGAGACTCGATCTCATGATCAAAGATATACGGGACATTAAGAACAAGCAATAGAGTTACTATCCTGAGGAGGTAGTAAACATGGGCAATGTGGATAAACGCAATCGACTCGATGAAGAAGTATTTACCTATTCAGTAACCAAAAATCAAAAAGTATTCATTTATTGGATGGGGAAACAAGTCAAGATACTGTCGGGTAAAGATAGTGATAAATTTCTGTCCAGGGTAACCGGTGCAGATTTCAAAGAAGCCCAACTGATGATGGCTAAAGTGACCGGGAATTTTAAGCGTGGAAATGAGAAGGATCATAAATAAGCTCGAACAGGAGATCGAAGGATGAATAAAGGGTTTTCCCACTGCTTGCAAATTTTCCCGACGTCTAACTTCGAGAAAACCAGCGAGTTTTATGAGCGAATCGGGTTCCGTGCCGTGAACTATTTTGATGCAACAGAACCGCATATGTGCCTCTACAAGGACGCTGTTGAGATTGTATTAACGAAGACTGATATTGAGGTTGTTCCGAATCGAATCCGTTACGGATATGGGTATGATGCTTATTTTATTACTTATGGACAACGGGAAATCCAGCAAGAGCTTATCGATTTGGACGTGAAGATTGTCAGAGCCTTATCGACGACGGATTATAACAATCATGAGTTTGTATTTGAGGATGTGGACGGGCGCTGGATTGCGGTTGGTAATAAGCTATAGAGCCGTAAGCGTGAAAAAAGGGGGGGGATATGACATGGTTGAGATTCTGGTCGTCAGGCATGGACAATCGGAAGCGGATATTTTGAATCGGTGTGAAGGACGGGCTGACTATGCACTAACGGATCTTGGCCAGCAGCAGGCGCGGCTCCTAGCGGAGTGGATTCATCGTGAATACACCGTGGATGCCATTTTCTCCAGCACGTTAAACCGGGCCAAGCAGACTGCGGCAGCAATAGCTGAAACGACAAAAGTCCCCGTTACCTATGACGATGATTTAATGGAGCAAAATAATGGCCTGACTTGAAAAGAGTATGCATTGTCTCCCATGGCGGGATGATCTCGATGTTATTCCGAAGCTTCTTGAATCTTCCTTATCATACGGACATTCATATCCCGACTGGCGACACAGGTGTTCATCTAAGGAGATATGATCGGAGCGGGAAAAAGATGATTGCGGCCACGAATTTGCAGGAGCATCTATCGTGAAATAATATATATTTAACTCCCGCTATGGCCATCGTGCTGTTGCGGGAGTTTTCATAGGTTTTACAATGTTCTATATCATCGTAAATATTATTAACAGATCAGAGAAACTTTTTTACCAAAATTTGCGTCTAATAGTATGACCTCAATAAATATCAAAAAAGGATTAGAAGGAGTTATGGAATGAAACTGAAGAAACGATCATTGCTAACCGTATTGGCTGTTGCCCAATTAGCTGCAGCTTATCCGGCGAGCGCGGATGCAAATACCGCAGACAAGCCACAACAGTCAGTCACCCAAGAAGTGTACGAGCAAAACGCTGCGGCAACCAAAGCATTAAAATCCGGGGGTACAGACGCTGCTCAAGAAACAACCGATACTACAGAGACAACCACTCAGACAGAGACAGTGACTGAAGGGTCTCAAGTGCCGAATGAAGAAGGAACAACCGAAGTACCGGTTGAGGAAACTGGCGAAGTGAAAGATCCGGCAACAACTACGGAAGAGCCGAGCAACCAGAATAACCAACAAACCGTAACAGGTAAAGAACTTATTCTATATTTTAATAGTACAAAAATGGTACAAGACGGCGTTACCTACAATGCACCACAGCCGATGCAAGTCAAAAAGGGAGTATCCTATGTTCCCATTCGTGCCCTTGTGGACCGTGTAGGCTTCAAGGTCACTTACGATAAGAAGACCAAAGAAACCGTCATTACCAAAGGAACCACTGAGCTTCGCTTCAAAACAGACAGCAGCAAGTATACCGTGAATGGCGTGACGAAAGAGATGAAGGGAACCTCCTACCAGACGAATAGCACCTTCATGGTTCCGCTGACAGCTATAACCCAAGCGCTGGATATTAAATATAAAGCGGATAATGTAGGCAAACGTGTCATCATGAATCTGGAAACCAAGCCCGTAGCCAAGTTTACGGTGGGACCTAAAGAGATTTTTGCAGGAGAAACAACAGTGACTTATACACCGCAGCTGGAGAATGTACAAGGTGAGATCATCGACGAGCGCTGGGAAGGCAAACAGGATATTTTCGATGCGCCAGGCGAATACATAGTCACTTACTCGGTTCAGGATTCTACAGGAGCGTGGAGTGAGCCTTATAGCCAAAAGATTACGGTCATTCAGCCGAATCTACCTCCCGTTGCCATGTTCGAGACCGATAAGTCCGAGTATAAAATGGGTGAGTTGATTACCTATACGAACCTAAGTACTGATGACCAGGACAAGCCTGAGGATCTGACGTACAAGTGGGAGAATAAACAGTATGCTTTCTTCACACCGGGTGTTTATACGATCAAGTTAACGGCCACCGATAAGAAGGGACTTAGTTCCACCTACGAGACGACGATTAACGTGACGAACGAAACGTTATATAAAGAAGAGGATTTCAATATGCTCTTTATCCCGGAAGGGGAGAAATTCACGTTCCTCGGTAATGTGACTTCACGTGCGAAGATCAATTATGATTTTTACGACGAGCCAAGCACCTTGATTCGTAGTAACAGTCCCGAAACCGTCAACACCGAAGGCATTGTGTACCGAGAGACGGCAGTTGGCGATATGCGCTTTATGATTCACCATGTGAACAATTTGAATAAAAATGTGAAAATGTACGTTATTGCAACAAACAAGAACAGCACTCCGGTAACGCTCAGACAAGATTACTTGGGATTTGCAGGCCCGTCGCCGATCGCAACGGCAGCAGGCAAGAAGTCTGTGCTGAACTACTTCCAATCCATGCAGGACGATTCGAAGCGAACTTCAGTAACGCTTGCACCAGGTGAACAGAAGCTGGTCATGACGGAACTGAGCGATGTTAGAATGAAGCAAGGACATGTCATCTCCCTATACTCGGATATGTACAGCGACCTGCCGATTCAGTTCGATGTTGTGATGATTGATGAGAAATCCGATCCATTGAAGGTTCTGAGCACGCTGCCGATCCTGAATCGCGATGGTGTTCACAACCGCGGAACCTATCCGGATTCGACGCGGGTCATCCGTTATTCCGAACTGGTAGGTGCAGATTCCGAACGTCTTGTACTTGGAGACAATCAGGATGACCCTAACCTGGAAGGTATGGACCCTATGGTTGGAGACATTACGCACAACACGGGTAACTTTGGTGTCTTGTATAAAATTACTTTGGATCGCGTAGCGCCGGATACCCTGATCTCGTTTAACCCACGGGGCGGTAAGTACTCGGGATATGCCATGATAAATGGAACGATTGTACCGATCTATTCCCTTGGACAGGTAGCTCCCGGCGAGCAAGCAGTCCTCTACCGTACAGGCGATTACGAACAGAAGGTTGAAATCATGCTGACGGCTGCGCCGGGAAGCAATTTGCCAGTAAACCTGCTGTTTACCCAAATGCCTTAAATTCTTCATTAAGATTGGATGACATAGAGGCTTTACGACTTAAGCAGCTGCTTGAGGAGTGAAGCCTCTTGCTGTATCATTTATAATAATGAAACTGGGCAGAATCAGTTAAACTCGAAGATGTAACAGAAATCTGCTAATACGGAAACTTTGGAGTGATGGCGTGTGATTAGATCAGTGGATATTCCCTCCTGAAATAGAACGATTTTATTTTAGGAGGGCATAAACGATGAAATTTCATATTATAGATGTTGAACAGTGGACGAGAAAACCTTATTACGAGCATTATCGATCGAATAAATGTACCTTTAGCATTACCGTGGATATCGACATTACTCGCTTGCTGTATTCGTTAAAAGCTAATGGATTCAAGCTTTATCCTGCTTTTATTTATATGGTTACCAGGGTTGTCAATAACCGGGTCGAATTCAAGACGTCCTATAGTCCCGAAGGGGAATTGGGTTACTGGGATCGGATGACGCCAAGCTATACTTTTTTCCATAACGATGACCATACCTTCTCCTGTTTATGGACAGCATGTTCGAATGATTTCTATCGATTTCACGATCATTACGAGCAGGACATGGAGCGTTATCGGGATGCAAAAGGGATTTTCGTTAAAGAGAATCCACCGCTGAACACGTTTCCCATATCCATGATACCCTGGGCAAGCTTTAGCGGATTTAATCTAAACATTGTCAATGAAGCAGACTATCTTCTTCCTATCATAACCGGAGGAAAATATATCGAGCAGGGTGGCCGTATTCTGCTCCCAGTCTCATTGCAGGTGCACCATGCTGTGTGTGATGGTTACCATGCCGGCATGTTCTTTCAAGACTTGCAGAGTTTGACGGATTCAAGTGAAGATTGGTTAACTTAATTCATCTCCTATAATTGTTCAACTCGACATTATATTTACGGGTAATGTTCCATTCATGGCAATCATGAAAAATAAGAGACAACTGCTGCGCAGTCGTCTTTTCTATTCGCACCAATGATCTCGACTCTATAAAATATCCTCATATTATCTTCACAAGTTTTGGTTAATTACATACAACCTTGACAAAAGGTATCCTATGAACGCTAAGACCGAAAGGAGAATGGATGATGTCACATGAACAAGTTCAACAATGTATCGAGGAATGCTTGCGCTGTATGATAGCCTGTAACCATTGTTACACCGCATGCTTGGACGAACATGATGTGGCGATGATGAAAGAATGCATTCGCTTGGACCGGCAGTGTGCGGATATTTGCGTATTTGCTGCTCAAGCGATGTCCACGAACAGTATGTATGCCACAGAAATATGCAGGATCTGCGCCGATGTCTGTGAAGCATGCGGCAACGAGTGTAAGAAGCATGACATGAAGCACTGCCAGGAATGTGCTGAAGCATGCTTCCGATGTGCGAAAGTATGCCGGGGGATGGTTGCCTAAGTAAGGCATCCATCGAACAGTAGGACGACGCGGGAAGAACCGCTATATGCGGGAATTGGCCCGTTATGGGTACATGCTGACAGAAGGGGCTCCGGTATATACTGGAATTCGCCCGTTATGGAGAACATGAGGCCAGAGGATTCGTTATATGCGGGAATCGGCCTATTTTGGGGTACATGCTGACAGAAGGAGATCTGGTATTGCACCATAATCACGGGTTAATCCCCCAATTATCTCGTAATAGCGGATTTCATGTCCGCATATTACTGCGAATGGGTGATAACAAGGAAATAGCGGAACCAGTGTCCTCAAATATCGTAAATCCATAGACTTAACAAAGCTGGGTGGCGGATCATAATGAGGGATTCGGTACACGGCTATCGCTGCTGAACTGAATAACAATTATAAGCAGAAATCGGACAAATTGGGCAGATGCAGACAGAGGATCCGATATTTCGGCGAATTCAGCTTACTTTGGGGCACATGCGGACAGAAGAGTCCCGTCATATGCTCAAATTCGCCCAATATGGAGATCATGGGGACAGAGGATCTGTTATATTGCGGAAATCGGCATACTTTGGGGCACATGCGGACAGAAGAGTCCTGTCATATGCTCAAATTCGCCCAATATGGAGATCATGGGGACAGAGGATCTGTTATATTGCGGAAATCGGCTTACTTTGGGGCACATGCAGACAGAGTAGTCTCCGCTATATGCTGAAACTCGCTCATTATGGAGATCATGGGGACAGAGGATCTGTTATATTGCAGAAATCGGCTTACTTTGGGGCACATGCAGACAGAGTAAACTCCGCTATATACTGGAATTCGCCCATTAGGAGATCATGAGGACAGAGAATCCGCTAATCTGCCGAAATCAGCCCATTATGGAGATCACGCGGACACAGGATCCGTTATTGCACCATAATAACGGATTCAGCCCCCAAAGATCCCGCAATAACGGATCTCTTGTCCACATATTGCTACGAAAAGCGTAAAACCAAAGAAATAGCGGAATCAGTGTCCTCAAATATCGCAAATCCATGGACTTTAACAATGCTGGATGGCGGAATCGTAATAAGGAAATCTGTACACGGCTAACCGGCATATAGTCGACAGTCATTCAAGCATGCCTGATAAACTGAATAACAGTAAAACAAAAAGCTTACGCCGTTACATAACGGGTAAGCTTTTTGAATTTAACGATTAATGAACGCTGATCTGGAATGTTTCCCATCCCGATACGATGGTCTGGTTGTCGACCATAGAAAAGAATGAGAAGGATTGAAAAAAGGGCGTTCTACGAAGCCTTTGCCGATGCCAGAGGCGTTAAACCCATATGCTCTTGATCCAGCTGATGGCAGCGGGAGGTAACGGCAAATGCTCCGATTGCGAACACAACAGCAGCCCAAGGCAGATATTCGAGACCAACGTTATCCACGACAAGGCTGCCCAGTAGAGAACCAACGGCGATGCCCAGATTGGATGCGACGGGCATAAGTGTAGAAGCGAAGTCCTTGGAGCCGGCTGAGGATTCATCCGCCAGGTCAATCAGGTATAACTGAACGGCGGTACTGAGCGCAAAGGAGAAGCAGGCGACCAGCATTAACGACACTAAGGCCATCCACGGGAGTGATAGGGTAAGAGCAAGCGCCATCATAATCATCGCTTGGATGATGAAAATCACTTTCAATTTCACCCTTGAATTGCCTTGCGCTACCTTGGCCCCGAGCCAATTACTAAGAATGGTGAAGGCGCCATAGGCCAGCAGAACGGTACTGATCCATTGCTGCGGAATTCCCATTACATTCTCTAAAAGCGGCGTTATGTACGTGTATACGATAAATACAGAACCTACGCCAAGGACCGGAATGAAGAAGGCAAGTCGTATCCGCTTGTTCTTGAACAAAGCAAATTGCTGTTTCATGGAGCTTACGCTAATGGTATTGCTCTTGGGCATAACAGCCACCATCAAAGCTAGCGGGATGATCCCGACCAATGATGTAACAATGAAAGCCGTTTGCCATCCGGCCATCTGGCCGATTTGCGTTCCGACAGGAACGCCAAGGACATTGGCAATCGAGAAACCTCCGATGATCCAGGCAACCGCACCAGCCCTGCGGGAAGCGCTCATATGCTCGCTTGTTGCGGCAATGGCCAGCGATAAAGTTAATCCGCACAAAATCGCGGTGACGATGCGAATGAATAACATGACGGGGTACGTGGTGGCAAAGATGGTCAAATAATTAAACACTAACACCGCAATATACGCTGTCAGAATGGTAACATGCCGAGGAATACGTCCGAGCAGCGTGACCGCAAACGGCGTTCCGATGGCGTATGCAATGGCGAAGCTGGATACGAGGACACCGGCTGCAGCAAGCGAAATACTCAGACTTACGCTGATGTCTTTTAATAATCCAACAATGACGTATTCGGTAGTACCAAGTACAAAGGCTGCAAAAGTAAAGGCGATAATAAAGATGGTCTCTCGTGTTCTGGTCATGGTTGTCTCTTCTCCTGAATTCTCTTTTTGTATGCTTCGATCTTACGTTATGAAAGGCTTTTCAAGTCAAGCCTGAGATGAGGATTTTAAGGCGATGCACCTCCAGCTTCATGCTATAATGTAGGGAAAAAGTGGAGTGGGTGGATATCTTGCCGAATCAAACTTCAAAACGCACATGGCGTGCAGACAAACTATCGCAGATTGGTTCTTCCATATTCGCCGAGGTCAGCGAGTGGAAACAAGAGGCTCTTCAAGCGGGAAGAGATATTATCGACTTGAGCATCGGCAGCCCTGACCGTGGTCCTTCTGCGGATATCCGTGAGGTGCTTAGCCAAGAAGCGCTGAAAGAAGATAACTATACATATCCAGGTACTAGAGGAATCGCGGAGTTTCGAGAACAGTCAGCGGCTTGGATGGAATACCGCTTTGGTGTAAATGTCAATCCCGATACCGAAATACTCGCCTTGATGGGATCTCAGGATGGATTATCGCATCTGGCTCAGGCCATATGTAATCCGGGAGATGTGGCCATTGTACCGAATCCGGGTTACCCAATCTATGCCGGAGCGCTTGCGATTGCAGGCGTTAGGCCTTGGTATCTTCCGCTGAAGGAAGAGTTTGGATTTGTGCCTGATCTGGACAGCATTCCGGAGGAGGTTTGGGCGAAAGCGACATTCATTCTGTTGAATTTTCCGGGGAATCCGATTGCGGTCCGGGTTGATTATGCTTTTTTCGAAAAATTGGTCGGGTTGGCAAAACAATGGGACGTACTGATCGTTCATGATCTTGCATATTCCGAAATGGGTTTTGACGGCTATCGCCCCATGAGTATTCTGCAGGTTCCCGGCGCGATCGACATCGCAGTAGAATTTCACTCCTTCTCGAAGAGCTTTAACATGGCAGGCTGTCGCATCGGCTTTCTTGCCGGTCATGAGGAAGCAGTGGGCGCGCTGCGGGAGTACAAAAGCAATATTGATTTTGGTGTATTCAAGCCTGTACAAATTGCGGCTGTCCATGCACTGCGTCAAGCCATGGCATCTGGCCATGAGGAACAGGGTGTCGCTTCACTATATGAGCTTCGGCGTGATGTCCTCGTCGCATCACTTGCCGAAGCAGGATGGGTTGTACCTAAGCCTCAGGCCACGATGTTTCTATGGGCCCGGCTCCCTGAAGCTTTTCGTGATGTTCAATGGAGGTCGCGCCGTTTCGCCCGCGAATTACTGCTTGAAACCGGCGTAGCGGTTATTCCTGGAGATGCTTTCGGTTCCGAAGGAGAGGGCTATGTGCGAATCGCGTTGGTCCAGGAAGAGCCAGCTTTGCACGAAGCGGCACATCGTATAGGGAAGTTTATTCTGGGGCTTAAGTCGTAATGAAATGGCTTGGAGTTTCCTTTGTCATGTTCCTGGGGCTGGCGCTGTTCCCACAGAGTGCGGGCGAACACATTCAACATCCTGTATCGTACATAGAGGAAGTTGAGGGCGATACAAGCAATGCTCCATATAAGGTACAATTCATAGACTTAGATAAGTACCAAAGTATCGGTGCATACGAGAATACGTTTACCACCGTATCAGATAATGGAAATAAATTAACCGTTAAGGTTCGTAATAGGAACAGCTCGGGTACAGTAATTTTGAATGTCTACCGAGGAACGGAGGAATTCGGATATATGGATGTCAAAGCCGGCAGGGAGGGCATCCGAACATTTGTCATGAATGATGGGAGCGGAGTAACGGGGGATTGGAAGGTTTACACTACGACACGTGACGGTCATGTGATGAACCTCCAGGTTCAAGCAGGGCAGCATTAATCAATGCTGTAATTCAGTTATTAGTTACTTGAGTCATTCGCTATCCAACGTTAATAAAGGGTGAACACATTGCGGAACTATGTCCCTATACAAGCTCCAACGATAGAGAATCCGTCTCCGGACTCTTCTTACACCTATCACGAATATCTGCCAAGCCCTGCATTAAGTCCTTATGTGGCCTGTTATTGGACCTTGGATTATACAGCTTCGCCACTTCAGCAGCCGCTTCATCGCATTCTTCCTGACGGTTGCGTCGATATTATATTTAATCTGAAGGTACGGGATGCTGCAACCTCCGGCTTTATTACCGGACTGATGTCATCTTATGAAGCCTTGAGATTGACGCAGGATCAGTCATTGTTCGGTGTCCGCTTTTTTGCGGAGTCCGTCCGCCCATTCATACGTTATCCAGCTTCCGATTTCCGTGAGGGTCCTGTATTCTTGGAGGAAGCATGGGGGCTGGATGTGAATCAGTTGAACGAGGAAATGGTCACAGCACTGGATTCCGCCAACCGAATGGATGTGGTTGAAAGGTTTTTATTGGGCGTCTTTGGACAGAATAACGTCTGTTCCGAGCCGCTGCTAGAGCATGGCATGCAGTATTTGTACGCTGCTAAAGGAAGAATAACGGTTCGTGCCTTGGCCGAAAAACTTAATTATAGCGAGAGAACCATAAGAAGAGCATTTCAGAAGGAACTCGGCGTCAGTCCGAAGGAAATGTCGGAGATCATTCGTTTTCAAAATTTGCTGCAGGAGTTGCATCAGGCCAAGCCGATCCGATTTCCTGATATTGCTGCCCAATACGGCTACTATGATCAGCCTCATTTTATTAACAACTTCAGGCGTTTATATGGCATGTCACCCGTACAGGCTTTGAAGTGATCAATGATGGAATTGTTGATGTATAGAAGCACGTTGTCCGTTTTTTACAATCATTCAATAGAGTCATCGACGAAAATAAGTATGAGGTAACGATGATGCATAGGAGGTAATGCCATAATGAAAGCACGTATATCCGTACTTACAATCGGCGTCGATGATCTGGAGCGGTCATTGAAGTTTTACCGCGATGGACTCGGACTCCCGACCGAAGGGATCATTGGGACGGAATTTGAGCATGGGGCTGTAGCATTCTTTGAATTACAAGCGGGGGTGAAGCTGGCGATATGGAATCGCAAAGATCTGTCAGTTGAGGCGAATGTTCCTCTGTCCCCTACGAGCTCCTCGGAGTTTACCATCGGTCACAACGTCGGCAGTAAGGAAGAAGTGGATGAGGTGATGGAGCTAGCCGGAATGGCGGGTGCAACGGTAACCGTGCCAGCACAAGACACATTTTGGGGGGGCTACTCCGGCCATTTTCTCGATCCGGATGGACATTTGTGGGAGATTTGCTGGAATCCTGCTTGGGAGCTTGATATTTCGTAACGGATGTGATAAATTAAACAACGATTGTTTTGCAACTGAATAAAATATTTGAATGTATAACCTCATTAATATGGTCTGAGGGTCTCTACCAGGAACCGTAAAAATCCTGATTACAGAAAATGTTTCTCATTTTTTGTAATCAGGGTTTTTTTTGTTGATTTTAGGCAAATATGACCTCGAAGAAAGGGGATTCCATTACAGATGAATCTGAAAGTATTAATTCTAGCGATTTCGACGATATCCGTCGGGCTGGTTGAACTTATTGTTGGCGGAATACTGCCGCTCATCGCCGACGACTTGCATATTTCACTCGGCACGGCTGGGCAGCTGATTACCGTGTTCGCCCTAGTTTATGCGGTAGCAGGACCGGTTCTCCTTGCGCTTACGGCAAGAGTGGAGCGGAAACGGCTTTATATGATTTCCTTATTTGTTTTTTTTAATGGTAACTTGCTGGCTTATGTAAGCCCCAATTTTACGATGCTATTGGCTGCTAGAATATTAACTGCCATGAGCACAGCGCTGATTATCGTGTTATCGTTGACCATTACCGCCAAGGTGGTTGAACCTGAACATCGGGCGAAAGCATTAGGCGTTATTTATATGGGAATCAGCTCATCGTTGGTGCTTGGCGTGCCGCTCGGTATTTTGATTAGTGAAGCTTTTGGATGGAGGGTACTGTTCCTCGGCATCGGCATTTTGTCGATTGGCTCCATGATCTTGATTTATATGTTTCTGGATCGGATCAAGCCTGAAAATGTCACGCCGTTATCCGTTCAGATCAAGGCGCTCGGCAAATCGAAAATCGCCGGAGCGCATCTCGCTACCTTATTCATGCTTGCAGGGCACTACACGATTTATGCATACTTCACGCCGTTTCTTGAATCCGAACTTGGGCTGAGTCCATACTGGATCAGCATCTGTTACTTCCTGTTCGGACTATCCGCAGTCGGCGGTGGGGCCTTTGGAGGCGCACTCGCCGACCGGCTGGGGTCGCATAAGAGCATTGTAATCATCATTACATCATTCATGTTGGTCCTGTTCCTATTGCCGTTCTCCACATTTTCGATCGGCGTATTTTTGGTCGTGATGATGATATGGGGTGCATTAAGCTGGAGTCTGGCCCCTCCGCTGCAGAATTACTTGATTCAAGTGGATCCGGGCTCGTCCGATATCCAGCAGAGTTTCAACAATTCCGCGCTGCAGATCGGAATTGCCCTGGGATCCGCTATCGGCGGCCTTGTGTTAGAGCAGGGAGGTACCGTATCCAGTACGTCTTGGGTAGGCGGAGGAATTGTCATGGTGTCGCTAATCTGCGCCGTTTATTCCTTAACGAGACCTGCGCTTGCATTGAAGACAAGCAAATAGTCCATTATTGCTCATTATCAAAAGACAGCTGCGATGACGCAGCTGTCTTTTTTCTCCGCTAGAAGCTCCGCTAGAAGCTCCGCTAGAAGCTCCGCTAGAAGCTCCGCTAGAAGCTCCGCTAGAAGCTCCGCTAGAAGCTCCGCTAGAAGCTCCGCTAGAAGCTCCGCTAGAAGCTCCGCTAGAAGCTCCGCTAGAAGCACAAGGCATAAACGCGTTCTGCTGGTGAAGTTACTGCTGCGTTAAAGGCTGATATGAAGAACGGACGGAATTGACATCGGATCAAAATAACCTTAAAATAGAATTGTTTCATGTGAATAAATTTTTCTGTGTTATTTCGATTTGTTTCCCATTTTACTGATTAGTTATTTATTCAATGGAAACAATATTCTGATTTGAAGGGGGGTGATATGGACTGGACAACTGAAATCATCATAACTTTCCGAGGTGTAACTTCCCTGGTATGCTCATATTGTTTCTTGCGAAACTAATTTTGGTTATAATGAAAAAAACAATGAGTCGAGGAGCTTGCATAATCATGAGTACGAGCAAAATAAAAAACGCAATCCATGAAAATTTCATTCAATTTCTGCAGCAAAAAGAACAATATGAGAACCGGTTAAGCAGCGCTTTTATCGAAGAGCTCCGGAAACTAATAGAGATAGAATCCACACTAAACATAACGGAACTACATACCATTGCGTGTATTGGTGAGCAAGAACCGATTAATGTTACTTCCATTGCCGAAACGATGAACCTGAGCAAAGGGAACACCTCCAAGATAACCAATAAATTATTGAAGGCGGGTTGGGTTCGCAGGGCCCAGCTCAATGATAACAAAAAAGAAGTGTACTTCCGACTAACAGCGGCCGGGAAAAGGCTTTTTGCTATTCATGATGAGCTCCATATCAAGGAGCAGCAGAGGATGATCGATTTTTTGGACAGATATAGCGAATCCGAGCTTGATCTTATGAAGCGATTATTTGGAGATTTGGTTGACTTTTATCATTAAGAATATGTTCGCCGATGCGATACTTGAAATCTTGAAGGGTTATTCAAGCGAGCAATGGCTGGGGGTTGAATGCATGAATTTCGTGAAGACGATCAGAGAACGAAGAAGCATCCGCAAGTTTAACTCCATTCCCGTGGACCAGGAGCTGGTGATCGAATTACTCTACGCTGCGCGGCAGCTTTATCCGTCCACAGAGGAAGTGGCCTTCCGAAGCGTGTATGCGGGGACGGCGGATTCGAAGGAACGTTTGGCTGTTAGTATGTTGGAACCGCTGGTGAAGAACAGACTGGTCAAATGGCTGCCGGAAAAGGTTCGGGATTTCGTTCGGAAGAGGGTCACCGATATACCTGGCCATCTCATCATCATTGCCTCTACGGATGCGGACAGAAGGAAAAGTGATATGAATTATGCAGCGGTCTGCGGGATCATGCAAAATTTTCAGCTTCTTGCCTGGCAACGTCGGCTCGGTACGCTGTGGGATACAGAACCGATGATGCAGAGCAAAGAATTATTCGAGCTGTTGAAGCTGCAGCCTAATGAGAGGCTGGTTGGTATTTTTCATCTCGGATACTTCGATAAGGCACCAAGAGCCAGAGCACGAACACAGGCAGAAAAGAAATGGTCGGTTTTATCAAGTGGAGGAGGGGTCATTTGATGAGCTATAGCGCTAGACCCGTTTCCGAGAATCATATACTGGAATTATTAAATGTTGCTGTATGGGCTCCTAATGACGGAATGCGGGAACCTTGGCGGTTTATATTTATCGGCTCCGGCAATACAGACATGCTATCTGAATTGCAGGACCAGGCTTCGGCCTATCTGATATTGGTTATTAAGGAAGATCATGATCCTCATAAGATAGAAGAAGATTACGGAGCTGCAAGCTGCCTTATGCAGAATTTCCGTCTGCTCGCTCAGGAAAGCATGCTCCATGTGCGAATGACGATGAATGACTGGATTTATGAGAGGGCTTGCACCCGTCGTTTTGGTGTTCATGATGACGAACGGATTGTTGCCGTGCTGGAAATGGGATATCATGAACAATCCATGGAGCCTGTGAAGGTGGAGAGCACACCGGACCTTACCTTTGAGTTGTTGTAGATGGATGCCATGCAAGCCTACGATAATGATCACATTATATACTCACAAGAGTCGCCAAATAGGCGACTTTTTTTGATGTAAACTCATGTTTGGAGGCAGTCATGGTCGTCCTGGATCTAATTAGCCGGAAGGGTGGGTGTCTCGTAAATGGAGACAAAGAGGCAGGAAAATACCTGTTGTTCGTTGAATATATCCGAATACATACTGCAACCGCAGGAGGAGAACAACATGAAGTCGATCACCGTTCAAAGTCTTACGGAAATTTTTCATTTGGAAGTACTTGCAGGAGCCAATCGCATGGATCGTATGATTACCCGTCCACAGACGCACCGACCGGGTCTGGAGTTTGTCGGGTATTTCGATTTTTTTCCTATGGAGCGAGTGCAGGTGCTTGGTCGCAAAGAAATCAACTATTTATTGACGCTTAGCATAGAAGAACGCAAGTTACATATCGGGAATATCGTCAAATATCATCCGCCGTGCTTTATTGTTACGTCAGGACAGCAGGAGATTCCTTATCTGACGTTATTCTGTAATCAGGAGGGCATACCATTATTGCGGACGACAGAGACAACAACGGAATTTATCGCTAAGTTAGACAGCTATTTGGTGAAGACACTGGCACCGGAGATGTCGATCCATGCGGTATGTGTGAATGTATCGGGCATAGGAATCCTGCTTCGGGGTAAATCCGGGATTGGCAAAAGTGAGACAGCCCACACCTTGATCAGACGTGGTCACCGGTTTGTGGCTGACGACATTGTGGTGCTTAAAAAGCTGGGCCCTTCGACACTTCTTGGCACACATAATGAGACAACACGCGAGTTTCTGGCGCTGCGCAGCATCGGCTTAATTAATGTCGTTCGTCAATACGGACGCACGGCGTTCCAGGACGAAACACGAATTGTGCTCGATATTGAGCTGTCGCCTTGGCGGGAAAATTCCCTAAACAACGAGCTCGAGGCGGTACCTCAGTTTACAGAGTATTTAGGGATTCAAATTCCGCATATCGAGGTTCAGCTTCAGCCGGGACGCGACGTCGCCAGTCTGATCGAGGCGGCGGCCAACAATTGGTATCTTAAACAACTCGGATACAGCGCGGCTGAAGACTTTATGAAACGGATCGAAAACGAGATGCAGTCGTGAGCCGGCCTTAGACAAACAACAGAATTTTTCTTGTCCTGTTTTATGTTATGGATGATGCTCGAGTCGCGAATATTGTCTTACGATTATCCCTTCCGCGTTCTACTCCGCTGTCAGCAGCATATATTTTCTGAGAATAACGTTGGGAGGGTCAAGATCAATGAGTGATCCCTTGTATGAACACCGGTTTTGGTTACAGATTCTTGGCGACCACTGTCGTTTTATTTTTACTGCGCTTTCACCCAAGGAAAAAGGGGATATCGCCACAGCCGAGTCCTTAATGGCTAAATTTGATATGCTGCTTGGAGAGTCGCGGCGACCCGATGCCTCCACATTCATCGAGAAACTGACGAATGATGCCTATAAAGTCTCTTATGAACTGCGCGAATTCAAGCTGAATTTGCTGGAACGACAGCTTGCAGGCAAAATTGACTTTCTCCTGACACCTTCCTTTGTCAACCATATGGTCAATGAATTGGAGGAATACCTTCGGATACTACAGGCGTTACAAGAAGGTAAGGGCGTACCTCTGTTCCATCCCTTGCATTATGATATGGTGTGGCTGCAGGATGCATATGGTCATGCAGCAAGCCTAGCGGCCGATCTGGATTTTGCTGAAAAGCCGTTAATTGCAAAAAGCATGGCGTTTCAGAAAGATTTTGAAGGTTTTTATCTAAAGGCAGTAGAAATGACGGGTTATTTAAGGACCCATATAAAAGATTTCCCTGCCCTGCGCAAATTCCATGCTGATGTCGATATGGAAATGAGGGTGTTCATGCACTTTCTGGCGGAACTCGAAGAATTTGAACTGCGCGGAGAGGTGTTGGACCGGATTAATCCGCTGATGCCGGATCATATGTATCGTGAAGAGTGCTACTATTTGTCCAAGTTGGCTGCTTTGGGTGAAGTACAGAACCCGAACTGCGATCCGACAAAGCCGAGAGTCACTGGTTGAAGAGTGGTGCCCGCATGCCTTGCATTTGATCGAAAGCCTGTCACTCGATGTATGCTGATCAATAAAAAGATGGCGGTGCATCTAGAACTGACCAAGGTTGCCTCGAATAAGCAAGGTCTCCTACGAAGTCGTCATGTTGGCGACTTTTTTTGTTATATCCAAAAGGGCTAGGAGTTCGTAACGATAGCCGCCTAACTAACCAGTAGAAATCAGTTAGCTGCTGGACAGGATAGCGTGGTAATATGAAGTAAAATGCAACGTAGGAGAACGAATACGATGGATCGGATAAAGAAATGGGCTGAGATGCTAAAAAGAAAGGTCTTTTTACTTTATTTTGCTTATAAAGATAGTCGGACTCCCTGGTACGCCAAAATATTCGCCATATGTGTTGTCGCTTATGCCTTTAGTCCAATTGATTTGATTCCAGATTTTATCCCTGTACTAGGCTATCTGGATGATGTGATATTAGTCCCTCTTGGAATTGCGATCACATTGAAGATGATTCCGGAAGCCGTGGTCCAAGAGCATGAACTACAAGCCGAGGAACGGATGAAGCGCGGTAAACCGAAAAATTGGTTTGCAGGTAGTATGATTATTGTAATATGGATAGCGGCTGTGCTATGGATTTCACTTATTGCATATCGGCATGTGTTGAATCAATAGGATGCGAAAGCTTCAATGGATCAAGGAGTAGTTTGCTAGCAACGAAATGATAGGAGTCGTACGATTGCGGCTCCTTTCTACTTTTTTTCAGGTATCTCATCAACGGTTTCTTCAACAGGGACGTTAGGATTTCAACAAAAGGATATTAATGATTTCGGACGAATACTTTCAATAGAACATCTCGTTTTTGGGAAACTGCGATGACTTATTAGTCAGTGGGTGCCGTCCCGATAAAAGTGGAGTTTACCAAATTTTGAAGAATTCGCGGGGTGTAGTTGGGAGGGGGAACGTGATGAATTCAAGTCAAAACCAAGGAAGGCCAAATGTTCTACTCATTACAGTCGATCAGATGCGTTTTGATTGTCTCAGCATAGCGGGTCATCCTGTCGTTGAGACGCCCAATCTGGACGAGCTTGCGAGGACTGGTGTACGGTTTAGCCGTGCCTATTCTGCCACACCGACTTGCGTACCTGCAAGGGCAGCCATATTCACCGGCCAATCACAGCGGGCTCATGGCCGTGTCGGCTATCAAGACTGCGTGCCATGGGATTATAAAAGAACGCTGCCGGGGGAATTGGCCAATGCCGGTTATCACACACAGTGTATCGGAAAAATGCACGTCTATCCCGCACGGAATCTGATGGGATTCCACAACGTCATGCTTCACGACGGTTACTTGCATCACAACCGCAATTACCACAGCATTCCGATGCAGGAGCATTACGATCAAGTCGACGATTACTTGCAATGGCTCCGTGAGAGGGTACCCGGCGCGGATATGATCGATCTCGGTCTAGATTGCAACGCATCGGCCGTCGCCCGTCCTTGGCATTTGGCGGAAATGCTGCATCCGACGAATTGGGTGGTCACGCAGTCTATTGATTTTCTACGTCGCCGAGATCCCGGGAAGCCATTCTTCCTGTGGATGTCTTTCGTCAGGCCCCATCCGCCGTTCGACCCCCCGCAGGCGTATCTGGATCTGTATGAGGATGCCGATATTCCGGAGCCGCCGGTGGGTGATTGGGCGCAGACGGAAGACCCCGATCTGGCTGGGTACTCTCCTACCACAGGGAGGGGACTGGTACCGAAACGCCGCTTGCGTAAAGCGGTGGCTGCCTATTACGCCCTGATCACGCATATCGATCACCAAATTGGCCGCTTCTTGCAATCGTTGAATGAATATGGCGAGCTGCAGAACACAGTCATCCTGTTTACATCGGACCACGGCGAGCTGCTTGGAGACCATCACTTATTCCGAAAGTCTCTTCCGTATGAAGGAAGCACCCATGTACCGTTTATCGTCAATGATCCGGGCAACCGATTAGGCTTGCAGCGCGGCATGGTGTCGGATGAAGTGGTGGAGATGCGGGATATCATGCCTTCGCTGCTGGAAGCGGCTGGCGTGCCAATACCGGATACAGTCGAAGGAGAAAGCATCTGGAGACTTGCCTCAGCAGAAGAGAAAGAAGGGCAAAGCGTTCGGTCTTGGCGCAACCATCTGCATGGCGAGCACGCACAAGGAATGCAGTCGAATCACTGGGTGACTGATGGGAAGGAGAAGTACATCTGGTTCTCCCAAACGGGTGAGGAGCAATTCTTTGACCTGATTGATGACCCGCAAGAACTGTATAATGCAATTGCGGATGAAGAACGCCAAGAACGTATCCGATATTGGCGCTCTGTTCTCATACAGGAGCTTGATGGTCGTGAGGAGGGCTATACGGATGGGCAACAACTGATCACAGGCCGGAAACCATCCGCAATATTATCCCATATTAAAATATAGCTGCATTTTTTTGAGTGTGCTTTATTCGAACCCATAAAACACGCAACAGGTTGAATCTTACCACAAATAGAGGAGGATTCGGTTCCATTCTGTTACAATGAAGATAAAATCTTTTAGAAACGAAGTTGAATATGAAAATTGAACTAGAACAACAACAAATAGAATGTCATGTAGAGTATGGCCCACGCAAAAAGATCTCAATCCAAATTGATCCCTCAGGGCTTGTTACGGTGAAGGCACCAAATCATACAGGTGATGATGTGGTGCTGAACGCTGTGAGGCAGTATGGGGATAAAATTTTGAAACAGCTGCAAGCGATTGAGGAAGCTCGAACTGCTCCGAAGGTCAGAGCATACGAAGAGAGTGGCAAATTCCTTCATCTTGGCAAATATTATTCGCTTGATGAGTTAATCGAAACGCATGGGCTTACGGAAGAAGCGCTCCAGCATGAACTGAAGAAGTTTTACTTCGCCAGCTGTAAGAAGGTGATCGGGGAACGGATAAAGATCTATCAGAAGCAGTTGAAAGTTACGCCTAAATCCTTCACCGTTGAAGAATCGCGAACGAAGTGGGGCAGCTGCAGCTCGACTAAGCATCTTACCTTCAATTACCGTCTCGCGATGGCGCCTCTTGAGGTCATTGACTATGTGGTGATTCATGAGCTCTGTCATCTCATTCACATGAATCATGATCGCTCCTTCTGGCGACTCGTTGGCAGCATGATGAAGGATTACAAAGCGAAGGAAGCGTTCCTTGCGAAGTATGGACACGCCATGACATTATAATGCGCTGGAGAAGAATGTGAACAGAAGCAGTTAGCATGAACGTAAACAAGTAACTGAGAATATTCCCAAACCGGTACGAATCATGATCGAAAATAAACACATATGCATGCTTAAGCCGCCAATTGGGTGGCTTTTTTTCTTATCCAATATCGAAGCGTGGGCGGTTTGATTACAGACTTTATGGTAAGCGAATTTACCGAGGAAGAGTTGAACGGTACACACCCGAATTTTATAATTGCACAAAGCGATCTGGTCCCAGAATGTTCTATAACGCATATTAGGTGTTGTCATGGGCGTTTTACATTAGTCGATTTTGCCAACATAACTCACTTACTTCGTTAAACTAAAGGAGAACGTTATGCATCCCGCACACTGGAGAAACTTGAGTGCCAAAAAAGAACCGAACTTAGGTTGGTTATGAATCGAAGGCACCCTTATAGGCCTGAACCAGAAACGCTCTCAGTTGTTCCTGACCAATTCCTGGATCAGGTGGCTTGTGAAGAAATCATAAGGGAGAGTGACGTTTATGATATCTTCACAGCTTCAACACATTTAATATGTATGATAAAGGAAGAGTCATTACTGACCCGAATATCAGTAGGAACATGTCATCCTAAGCAAGATTGAATCTTACTGGGCATGAAGGTCTTGAAAGGAGGTGAACATCATGAACTCCAAGTTCATCGCGATAGTAGGTGCTGCTGTTTTGACACTTGGCATCGGAACTGCGGTCTATGCTTCGGAGGTAGCTCCAAGTACCTTTAAAGACATGATTCCATTCATGAAAGAAATGCATCCCAATCTCAGCGATTCCGATTTAGAGCAAATGTACAATAATTGTCACGGAAACTCGAACACCCAAGGCATGATGCAAAATAACTCTATGATGCCAACAGTAAATTCAGGCTCAATTTATAATTGATTTGAACCAGCAAAAAAGACTGTCTATGCACAGTCTTTTTTTTGTTTAGATATTTTTTGTTTTGTCATCGAAGGAGGAGAATCAATAAGAATGAACTGTATAAAATGACGTGATTGATTAAATATTAAAGATGTTTGATCAATATGAGAATAACTTAACTTGGTGAAAATACATGATACCAACTAATCAAAAATTAATTCTAATCATGTTGGTAATCCTAGGAGTATTTCATTTAACTACTCCTGTCTTGCCGATTATACATGATCAAAGCAATCTTGAGATTGCAATTTACCCCGAACGTCACAAATTACTTGTACGAGAACATGGGCAAGTAATTAAGACCTATTCTGTAGCTGTTGGCAATCCGTCAACTCCGACTCCAGTGGGAGATTTTAGAGTTGAATATAAAGGAACGAATTGGGGACCCTCATTTGGCCCACGTTGGATAGGATTAAATGTACCGTGGGGAAATTTTGGAATTCACGGTACGAATAAGCCCTATTCAATTGGTCAACACCTTAGCCATGGTTGTATCCGGATGCATAACAAGGATGTTATTGAACTGTACGAATTAATTCCGATTGGAACCAAAGTAACGATATACGGTCATGTACTTGGAGACACAAATCAAAATCCGAGGGATTTAGCTGAAGGGGATGTTGGTGGAGATGTGCAGCTTATTCAATCCCGGCTAAAAAGTGCAGGATATTACAATGGGGAATGTGACGGGAAGTTCCGCTTCAATACAACCGAGTCACTTAAGAAATATCAGAGGGATCATCAGCTTATTCCAAATGGTGTTGTTTCTCGAATGGTATATGAAGAGTTTGGTTTGATTGAATAGATGAGAAACCAAGGCAAACAGCCCTCATTCTGCTTAAGCAAAATGGGGGCTGTTTGTTGGCGGCAGAAACGGATTCACGCGACCATCACAAAGATCAACCCATTCATAATCGTCCATGCTGCTTTACTCAGATGGCATATTGAGTGATTTCCAAGTATCGACTCTATTAAGAAAACGAGTTGTTCCCAAAATACAGGTGCAAAAGTTCTTATACTAAGATAATCTGAATTTTAGATATCCTTCATTTTATAAAACATGTCACACATCTGCTGGTTATCCCCAGATTCCGGAAACTATCATTGACAAAACTTAAGGTTTGGCCCATAGAGGCTAACGAAAAGAGGCTGCATGATACAAGAGAGAGAGGAAAGCCATTTCTTGCTTTCAACTAAATTGAAACTGCCCCAGCCCCTTTATCAATCGGTCCCGCGTCCCCGGCTGCTTGCGCGATTGAATGCGGGACTAAACCGCAGGGCGACATTCGTGACGGCTCCTGCCGGATACGGTAAAACGACACTGGTCAGTGATTGGGCCAGACAACTGGACCTACCCGTCGGGTGGTTATCGCTGGATGACAAGGATAATGACCTCATCCGATTTTGGAACTACTTCATGAAAGCGATCGAACAGGCAATCGGTAGGTTGTCAGACTCCGTTCGTGCCTCGAACGCAATGCTAAGCCCGGGCCAATACGAGCCATTTATGGTTGCTCTGTTAAATGAATTGAACAGCCTGAATGAGCCGACTATTCTGATATTGGATGACTGGCATGTCATACATAATACGGATATCCAGGCGTCCGTTTCTTATTTTCTGGAGTATTTGCCTTCCCATGTGCATCTGTGTTTCTCAAGTCGAAGCATCCATGGTTTTCTGAAGTCGAGATGGATTAGTCGGGACTGGATCCAGGAAATCCATACTCAGCAGCTGTGTTTCAATTTGCAGGAGACAGTAAATTTCTTCCAAAACGTTGAGAAGAGGGAGCTGCAGAGAGAGCAGATTGAACGAATCCAATTTCAAACCGAGGGCTGGGTGACAGGACTTAGGCTGATCTCGTTGTCTATTCATGATGATGAGAGGATGGGAGCTTTCAAGTACGTACATTCCAACCCGGAACGCGTCGAGCTATATTTATTCGAGGAAGTGTTTGAATCGTTGGACGAGCCAACAAGGCAATTTCTGTTGAACGTCTCGATTTTACAGCGAATGAACGGTCAGCTATGTAAGGTTGTAGCTGGCGAACATGGTGCACAGATGCTAGCGGAGCTGGATAAACGCAGCATGTTCCTCATCCCGCTGGATGAGAACAGGGACTGGTTCCGATTTCACCATGTATTCGGCGAGTTTTTGCTGAAGCAGCAGCGACACCTTGATCCTGCGAGGACAAATGTGCTCTTCCAATCGGCTGCAGCCTGGTGTGAATCGCAGGGACTGCTCGAAGAAGCGATAGATTACTACTTGGCCGGAGCCTATCATTCGGAAGCGATACGTCTGCTAGAACAGATGAGAAGTTTGATGGTCCGCAGGGAATTTTCGACCATGAAGGTGTGGTTGTCGGCGATTCCCGAGGAACTGCTTATGCAGTATCCGTACCTTTATTTTTCGTACATTTTTTCGTTATTGTGGTCCCAGGAGCTGGAGCTGTCGGAACGGTATTTACAGCTAGCAGAAAAGCATTATGCTGCTTCCTCAGCAAGCTGGAGCCCGGAAGAGAATAATCGCTATTTGGGATATTTGTATTATGTAAGGAATTTTAAAGCGACCCAATATGACATGGATATGATAAAAGGACTGGAGTATATCCATCTGTCACTTCAGCATAGTCCTAAAGGAACGGATCTGATCTTTGCATCTCCTCATATGCCACTTTCTCCTTCTATCTACAGGTCATACAATGGCAAGCGCGGCCAACATTTGCCTCGGGGCCTTTCGGATACCTTCTTTTTGAGCATGATCGAGTTCATGAAGCCAATGGGCCTGCAGGATTCGGTCGTTGTTTGTTATGGAGAATTACTCTACGAACGCAACGAGCTGGAGCAGGCGGAGGTTTACTTGAAGCTGGGCTTACAAGGCACGGGTCAGGCGCATTATCAACCAGAGAAGGTATACGTTCCCGCGAGTCTTTTCATGTCACGTATCAGCAAATCCAGGCAGGACATCAGTCAAGCCGAAAAATGGTTGGAGGAAGCCTATAGAAGGGCGATTGAGGATGGCGCTAAGGAAGCCCCCATCTTGCTGGATGTCGAAATGGCTCGTCTGCGAGTGGATTCTGGAGACTTATCTGCAGCTATTGAATGGAAGGATCGCTACAAGGTCTCGTCGGATGATCCGGTATCCGTATATCAGCTTTTCGTCTATATCTTCCTTGTTAGAGTATTGGTGGAGACCGGCAACACTCAGGAGGCATGGGCGTTATCTGAGAGATTGCTGCAAATTGCGGTAAAAGGCCATCGTCCGATGGACGCTTTGGAGATCCAAGTGCTCCAGGCGATGATGCTGCAGGTGAGGGATAAGCCGCAACAAGCACTGCTCAAGCTGGAAGAGGCGCTTACATTTGCGAAGCCCGATGATTATATCCGTGTGTTTGTTGATAAAGGCCATCTGGTAGCAGTGCTGCTAGCGGAATATGTCCAACATCGTCAAAAAGGGAATATTCGAGATAAAAATGCGCCTTCACTTGCCTATGTGCGGTGAATATTGTCCGCTTTCGGAGGAACAACCGAATCTCCGGTACAAGGCAAAGCAACATTAGAAAAGCTTCTGACACCGCGAGAATATACGATATTTCGTTATATGGAGGAAGGGATGGACAATCCGGCAATCGTTGAAACGCTTGGCATCGGAATGGGGACCTTGAAGGCACATATCAATCGCATTTACAGCAAGCTGCAGGTGAAAAACCGAGTCGAGGCGATTAAAAGAGGTAAAGAGTTTCAGGGTTAAACACAGAAGTTTCAACAGCAGGCTCGCCGGATGGCGGGTCTCTTTTTAATGTGTGAACTATAACCGGGTCTATAACCGGGGTTAGATTCGAACTATCGAAAAATCCAATATAATGTTCATCGTGACAACTGAATAACGAAAGGAAGAAAAGATCAGATGAGACGCATCTTCTGTATTTCGATGGCATTATTTCTCGTGATAGGCATCATCCCGTTTCAAGCATTCGCTTCGAATGATGCAATGTCCGGTGACGGGACGGCGAACAATCCTTACGTCATTACAACGTTAAATCAATTAAACGCCGTGCGTAATGATTTGAATGCTCATTACAAGCTCGGAGCGGATATCGATGCTTCGGAGACAGCAAATTGGAGTAACGGGGCTGGCTTTATGCCTATAGGCAACGACGGAAACGGGAATAGCCCGTTCACCGGTGTCTTTGATGGAGCTGGACATGTCATCCGCAATCTGACCATTCATCAGCCCAAGATTGACATTGTCGGCCTATTCGGGATGGTAGGCTCCAACGGGGTGATAGACCATATCGCTCTCGAAGGAGGTTCGATCATCGGAAACAACCATGTAGGCGGGCTTGCAGGGCGTAACACTGGAACGATTGAGCAGTCCTACGTTACCGGAACGGTTAGAAGCCAGATGGCCACCGTCGGAGGGTTGGTCGGATACAATGGCATTCACGGTAAAATAACCTCCTCTTACTCTACGAGTCCCGTCATCGGTACCGATTATGTCGGTGGTTTGGCAGGGCGTAATGACGGGACGGTGAGTGACTCCTATGCTGCCGGTACGATCAGTGGCACCTCTATAGTCGGAGGGTTAGTAGGGGATAATGAAGGTGGGGAAATACTCCGGTCATACGCCACGGGTGCCGTCAGCGGGAGCGCTGAGCACGTCGGCGGACTGGTCGGTTATAATATTTCTGCGCTCATTAGTCAGTCATACGCCACGGGAACTGTCTATGGCGGGAGTGCTGTCGGCGGTCTTGTGGGCAGCACGGACCACGGATCGATCATTCAGTCATACGCCACTGGCAGCGTCAGCGGGCGCGATCATATTGTGGGTGGTCTGGTTGGGAGTAATAGCGGAACTTTTAGCGACAGTTTCTGGGATGCCGAAACGGTAGGCTTGGGTAACGCCTGTGGATACGATACATACGGATCCTGTACCGCGAGCAGTCTTACTACTGCACAGGCTCTAACCCAATCGAGCTATTCGGGCTGGGATTTCAACAATGACTGGTTTATGGTCGAGGACTCGACGCGACCATTCCTTCGCTCCGAATGGTCGGCCGCAATTGGGAACTCGCATCAACTGCAACTGATGGCCATGGATCTGTCAGCGAATTACACACTGACGCAGGGTATTGATTTCGACACAACGTTCACTGACAACAGTCGCTCCGATATGTGGGCGACGAGTATAGGGAACGGTTTCGGCTTTGAACCAATCGGTAATGACAGCACTCCGTTCACAGGTACGCTCGACGGCCAAGGATATGATATTACGGGCCTTTATATCAACAGGAGCAGTTTGTTGAGTGTCGGTATGTTCGGTCATATTTCTGGCGGTGAGGTTCGAGACGTTCATTTAAAGAACGGGGATGTCACCGGCGGCCTTCAGACAGGCATGCTGTCGGGACAGAACGGCCCCAGCAGTCAGATTATGAAGGTCCATGTTTCAGGGAATGTTACCGGAGCAGACAAGACGGGTGGTCTGATCGGGAATAACGACGGAATGATCGGCAGTTCTAGTTCGACTGCGATGGTCAATGGAATGAACGAAGTCGGTGGACTGGTCGGAAGGAACAGCATAGGGAGTGTTACTGAGGCTGTGTATGCTACCGGGAGCGTTAGCGGAAACAGCCATATCGGTGGATTGATCGGCTTGAATGCGGGTCTGGCAAATAAGGCGTACGCAACGGGTCAAGTTGATGGTCAATTCAATGTCGGCGGGGTGGTCGGACTCCTTGATATGAATAGCCAAGTTAACCTGTCCTTCGCCGCTGGGACTGTTACCGGAATGGATTTTGTCGGAGGTCTCGTGGGGCGGAATGAGAGTGGTAAGGTCAATGATTCGTACGCAATCGGTTCCGCTTCCGGTCGTTCCGATGTTGGCGGACTCGTGGGAAGGAATATCGGTGACATCAGGACCACTTATGCCGTCGGCGGTGTAACCGGCAGCGGCGAAGTCGGCGGGTTGGTCGGACGGGAATTCGGCACGGTTACAGCGAGCTTCTATAATAAGGAAACGACCGGACAATCTGATACTGGCAGAGGTGAACCGCGGGTGACGTCGGAAATGAAACAGCATGCACTCTTCGGTACCGAGTGGGACTTCAGCGGAATATGGGTGTTACAGGAGGGAGCGATGTTTCCTGTTCTACAAGGAATTGCAGCGAACCTGGAATGGGACGCTGCTCCACCAACCGTCACCAGTGCGAAGATCAAACGTGAGCATCCGAATAACGTCATCGTGACCTTTGATGAAGAAGTCACCCTCACTGACGCCGGAGGTATTACAATTACAGCGGACGGGAGGCCTTCTACTATTACTCGGGTGAGCGGATCGGGAACTCATACGCTTGTCTTTAATGTAGATAAAGCATTTGAAGAAGATCAACAGGTTCTCCTATCCTACGATAAGCAATCCGGAAATATTTCCGACCACGCAAACAATGCGTTGCTCAGTTTAACGGATCGAATCATCGACAACCTGACTCTTCCCGTTGACCATACACCGCCATCCATCTCCATTACGATGACCACGGCGGATGGAATGGAATATGTTGATCGCACGTGGAGCAATCAAACGGTTAACGTAAGTGCAGAAGCATCTGACGAGTCTGGTGTCACTTCATTTACGTATTCGCTAAATGACGGAGTGTCGTGGAGTTCTTATTTATCAGATATCGTCCTTCGTGATGAAGGTGTTCATACAATTTCGTTCAAGGCCGTCGATACAGCGGGCAATGAATCGATTGAACGACGTACAGTCTGCATCAGCACAACGGGTATAACTTTGACGCCTACACTAGTGAAGGCGGACGGAAGTGAATATACGAGCGGCGAATGGGCTAGGTCGAGCGTAACCTTGAGCGTCTATGCCGAATCGGGAGTCAGCGAGTTCGCTAATCTGACCTACACCCTGAATGGGGGGCCTTCACAAGCCTACGAGAACAAGGCCCTCATTGAAATATCGAGCGAAGGCGAAAATAACATTCGTTTTGAGGCGTCCAATCAAGCGGGCAATACGTTATTCTTGGACATCACGGTGAAGATCGACAATATGCCGCCATCGATTACGATTCACCCTAATGGAAGTGAAATGCAGGCAACATCGGCAACACCGAGGGTAACGGTCATTGATTCAGGAAGCAGCATAGATAAAGCCTCGCTGGAGTTTCATTGGACGACCGATTCGTCCATGCCAGCTACAGGCTGGAGACCATTTGTGAACGAGGCTACGCTTATGAAAAGTGGTGTTGACGGTGATTGGTACTTGCATGTAAGAGCACAGGACCAAACAGGTAATGCAGTTAACGTCACGTCCAGCCGATATCGTTTGATAACCCAGACGACGAGTGAAGCAAGCGATGCAAATCTCACTAACGATAGCCATATATATTCACTGCCGAGCAACACCTTTCTTGTAGGCTTGGAAGGGAGAACCATTGCTTTTGAGGGTGGGCAGATTCTCATTCCTGCTAAAGCACTGAAGAGGCCATTTTATTTATCCATAAATCTAAAACTTCTAGATGATGAAGAATTTCCCTTATCCGCAGGAGAACAATTAGCTAGTAAAATCGTGGAGTTCAAGAAAGATGTATCCGGAAAATTCGATACAGAGGTAACCATCCGCTTGAAATTTGACGCAAACGCCATACAAAAAGGCCTTCATGTGCTCCAACTCCGTCAGTTTAACGAAGATACGAAGGAATGGGTAGCGCTGGATAACGTCAACATTGACTGGGATGAGGGGATTATAAGTGGTACAACCGACCACTTTACTTCATTTGCGATTTTCGCGAGAACGATGGTGCCAGCTGAAATCGGTGTTACGTTTACCGATGTGAAGGGTCATTGGGCACAAAAGAATATTGAGAAAATCACAGGAAAAGGCGTTGTGAACGGTTATACAGATGGAAGTTTCAGACCTGATCGTACGATTAGCCGAGCAGAATTAGCAGCAATCCTGGTTCATGCATTGGGGCTCACTAGTAAAGGTAATAAGGAGTTCGACGATACAACGAATCATTGGGCGAGGGAAGCTATTACAACAGCGTATTATTACGGAATCATTCAAGGATACGATTCGGTTACCTTTGGCCCCGACGATTTCATTACGCGCGAAGAAATGGCACAAATGGTGGTTCAAGCTTTTCAATTGGACCATGCGCGTACCAACAAAATCTTTACCGATCAGGATAAGATTGCGGCTTGGGCACGGAAAGCGATGATGATTGCAGTAGATCATGGAATCATGAAGGGTTATCCAAACGACATGATAAAACCCAAGTCTCATGCTAGCCGTGCAGAAGCGATAACCGTGATTTGGCGCGCCATGGAGATAAAAGGCTTGGATTAACGAGTGTCTAAGAAGGGAAGGACTTGCGGCATTTAGCCAAAAGTCCTTTTTTCTTTGTGTAGTCAAATCAACGCCCTCACATCATGTGAGTATGGTAAAGTAGAACTTAACGGACAGATGATGTTCGTCTCCCGGCTAGGTGTTTGGAATTTTTATAGCTTTAGTTTTATTGATGCGACAGTTAAAAGGAGAAAAATATGTTAACGACACAGCAACTACAAGACATTGAACAATTGCAAAAAGAGTGTGAAATTCATGATCATGTACAACTGAAGCTTAACTGGGAAATGCTAAGAGATCGCCAAACGGAGCCGCTTGATTTTTTTCATTATGAAAACGGCGAACTTATAGCGTTTTTAGGTCTGTATGCTTTTGGTTCTACTGTCGAGGTATGCGGCATGGTAAAACCAAGTGAACGTCGAAAGGGGCATTTCGGGCGGTTGTTTCACCTGGCAATGGAAAAAGTAAACTCAAATGGATACAAGAAAATCTTGTTGAACGCGCCTGCGGGATCAGATGCGGCAAAATTCTTTTTGAATACACAAGGTGCTGAATATGCATTCTCGGAGCATCAAATGGAGTGGAGCGAAACGCCGCTGGAGGAGCCGAACGATGTGCTTCTGAGACAGGCAACCGAAGAAGATTACGAAATGAGTGTTCGTTTGTCCGTGACGGCGTTCGGATTGGAAGAAGATGACGCCAGAGCGATGGAAAGCCATCACTTCGCGGATAACACGGATATGCTCATGATTGACGTGAACGAAGAAACGGTTGGAAAACTTCGGGTGAGTCGTGAAGACGGGCAGGCATGGATTTATGGTTTCTCCATCTTGCCGGAATATCAGGGCAGAGGTATAGGCAGAAAAGCGCTTCGTCAAGTCGTTAAAGAGCAAAGCTCTGCCGGATTTACGGTACACTTAGAAGTCGAAACGAGAAACGACCATGCTTTGAGGTTATATGAGTCGGTTGGATTTGAGGCAGTGCATGTACAAGATTATTATAAATATGAATGCAAACGAAAACACTAAGGTTCTCACCCCTTGCTTGAGGACTGTGCAGAACGTGCCGAACACATCCGAATTACGGGGGTGGAGGTTGTCATGGTAACGGGCGCTGAACTCATGCTCTTTACACGCGGCTTCTTTCCCGACGAGACTCTGCCGGAACGCCTCGAGGCTTTGTCCAAACCAACGGTTAGCCGTACTGCGTTCGAGAAACTACCGACTCTACTGGACAGCTTCCTAACCCGTGGCGTTGACGTCGTGCGAGTTCGATTCGGGGGTCATGTTACGTACGCGTCCTTGCTTACCGAACCTGTGAACTGGGAACCTTTCGACTCATATCTTTTATTGCTAAAGGATATCTAAGTAATAAGCTACTACATGCTACTACATAATATTAAGGAGATACGATGGATAATTCGATACATATTCTCGTAGCCGAGGACGATAGTGATATTAGCCAGCTGCTATGCAGCATTATAAGAAAAAGCGGCTACGTTCCACAGCCCGCGTTCTCCGGCACAGAAGCGCTTCTCTATCTGGAGCAGCGCCAATGGAGCATGGTACTGCTCGATCTGATGTTACCGGGAATGACAGGTGAGGAACTGCTGAAACGGATCGACGGACGGAGAAATGGTCCAGTTATTATTATTTCAGCCAAGGGCGAACAGCATACCAAGGTATCGGCACTGCGAGGGGGGGCGGACGACTTCATTACGAAACCGTTCGATATCGAGGAAGTGTCGGCGCGAATCGATTCCCATCTGCGTCGGTTTGCGCAGATAGCGCTGCCGATTGTACCCAACGTTCTGCAGCATAATGGACTTGTGCTCGACCGCGACGCTAAGTCCGTAACGACGGATGGGATAGAGCTTGCACTGACCGCCCGGGAGTATGAGATTCTCGCGTTGTTAATGTCAGCGCCTAAAAAGGTATTCACGAAAGCCGATCTATATGAAAGCGTATGGAACGAGCCATTCTATGGAGACGTCAACACGGTCAATGTACATATGAGCAATTTGCGCAGCAAGCTGGCAAAGGCCGCGCCGGGCAGCGAATTTATCGAAACGGTATGGGGCATAGGTTATCGGCTCATGCCTTAAGACATTCTTAAGATTTGGCTTTAGACCCTCTTAATTTTTTGTTTCTATACTTGGTCTATCACATAAGGGAGGCCAAGACGACGATGAGCGAATATGTATTGCAAACGAACCAGTTATCCAAGAAATTCAAAGGTAGCCTAGCGTTGGACAAAGTGAATTTATCCATCCGCAAGGGCTCCATTTATGGCTTTATTGGGCAGAACGGAGCAGGAAAATCGACGCTTATACGCATCGTGACAGGGCTTGCTTTTCCAACCGAAGGAACGATCGAACTGTTCGGCGCCAGCGATGAGCGGGCGTTGATTCAAGCTCGTAAGCGGATAGGGTCGATTATCGAGAGCCCGGCGTTGTTTCCTCATATGACCGCCGCTGAGAATTTGGAGGCGAACCGGATTCTCCGTGGCATCCCCGGCCAAGATTGCGTCCCAAGCATGCTTGAACTGGTCGGACTACAGGGAACGGGCAGGAAGAAAGCGAAAAATTTCTCACTTGGAATGAAGCAGAGACTCGGACTCGCAATCGCCTTACTAGGTGAGCCGGAATTTCTCATCCTGGACGAGCCGACCAACGGGCTCGATCCGATGGGGGTCATTGAAATGCGCGAGCTGCTCAAGCGGCTCAACCGCGAGCGAGGGATTACGATTCTGATCTCTAGTCATATTCTGAGTGAGTTGTATTTACTGGCGAGCCACTTCGGCATCATTCATCACGGCCAGTTGCTGGAGCAGCTCACTGCCCAAGAATTGAACGGCAAATGCCAGCAGTACGTGTTTATTAAAGCGGATAATCCGGACAAAGCGGCAACTGTAATTCAGAATGAGCTTGGCACAACCGATTTCGAAGTGATGCCCGATGGCGCCATCAAGCTGTATAGCAGCATCGAGCACCCAGGTAAAGTATCTTCGGCACTATTCACCGCGGGCCTGGAGATTGAGCAGTTTATGCCGATGGGCGAAGACTTGGAGAGCTATTTCACGAAGCGGATCGGGGGTGCCCTGCATGTATAATTTAATCAGAGCCGAGCTATTCAAGCTGCGCAAGGACAGATCGTTCCGTGTGCTACTGCTCGCAATCGCTGCTCTTTCACTAGCGTATCCGCTGCTCTATTATTTTGACAATATGTCCAATGGAGATCCGCAGATCACCGGTGCCGAATTTCTACTAAACTTTATTACGGGCAATGCCTATGTTATCAAATTCGGGGTAGCCGCTCTGGCGGGATTCTTCATCTCTAACGAATATTCGACAGGTGTTATGAAAACTATTGCATCGTCGGGCAATGATAGAGGGCGGCTGTTTGCCGCCAAAGTGATCGGATTCGCAGTCGGTGCGATGGCTATCTCTCTTGTATTTCCAATCGTCAGCACGATCGAAGTTTCAGTGCTTGCAGGTTTCGGTCAACTGCCGGAGGGGCTCGACACGTTCTTCATACCGAGAGTCCTCGGACTAACACTGTTGTACGCTTCGGGCTATGCGGCGGTTGGGGCCATGTTCACAACCGTATTGACCGATAGCGGCAAAACGATCGGCTTCTCGATGATTTTCTTCCTAATGATTGATTCAATTATGACCGGTTTGGGTGAATATGTCCCATTGTTTACTACGCTATACGATTATTCTATCTTCAAGCTACTAGGCAATATCAGTAAGACCAATATCGACAACGGTGATCTGCCAGCACTTCTGCTCGTGCCATTGCTGACGATCGTCATATCCGGTCTGCTTGGTATTCTCGTGTACCGTAGAAAGGAAATTAAATAAAGGACGAGAGAGGCGGGAGAGTCTTGCTTATCATAACGCTTATATTGGCTACGGTGGTGGCTCTCCTGCTAGCCCGTCTGCTGCTGTTGAGGCGGGAGTTGGGGAGGATGACAGAGCAACTGTGCCGTTACAATAAACGGACAACCGGCAAAAAAATCAACTTAACTCTATTCGACAGGAGGCTCGAAGCGCTTGCGGTACAAATTAATCGCCAGTCCGATCTCATCGTCGACGCGGAGGCCCTCAGAAGACGAACCGAGAATGAGTTAAGGCAGGCGATTGCGAACATTTCCCATGATATTCGGACTCCTCTGACATCCATAATGGGTTTTATTCAACTACTGGAAGCAGAATCTATTACGCCTGAGGAGAAGCTTGAATACGTCACAATCGTTAAAAATCGTACGAGACGGCTTCAAGCGCTATTGAACGATTTCTTCGAGCTGTCGTTAATCGAGTCTTCGGATTATCGACTTAAAACCGAGCGTATCGGAATGACCACCCTCCTGACAGACACTCTCGTTGGTTTCTATGATCGGTTCAACGAAAGAGATATCACGCCAGAGATCCGATTGCCGAAGGAAGAGGTGGCTGTATATGCCGACGAATCTGCTGTACGAAGGGTCCTCGAGAATTTGCTCGCCAATACGGTTGAACATGCTACCGGTCTTGTGTTCATTCGCTTTGAGAAACTTCATAAGACTGCCGACTTTACGATTGTTAACGAAGCAAAGGGGTTATCCGAAAGCGATGTGAGGTTCCTATTCGATCGCTTTTATACGGTCGACCGTACCCGATCCGCCCAAGGATCGGGACTTGGTCTTTCCATTGCCAAAAGTTTAATGGACAAGATGAATGGCTCATTGACAGCGGAGCTACATGGAGGTAACTTGACGATGACCTGCCGGTGGAAGTTGAGATCCACTGATAGATGACGGTGTCGGATTTCCCGAGAAACAGGTCTCATAACCGATAACATTTGCACTTCGATTAGATGACTCTGCATGCGGCCTGAGATACCTGGGGACCATTTTATCGTCATTGTTGATAGGAATCGTCATGGGAGAGACTTTCAGTGCTTTAGGATTTCAATGGCTCGGAGTCACCCTTACAATACTAGCCACATCCTTGTTCATCATGAACTTGTGGGTCAGGGATCAGCCGAATAAAGCAGTCGAATAATTTAACAAGCTGATAACTCAAAGTAATACAGAAAGCAGCATGAGTGATAATCACTCGTGCTGCTATTCCGTCCTAAGATCCAGGCTTCTTAACGACAGGGATCCAAACTTCCATTTCATACATGCTGTTGCCTCTATCGTAAGTCATCTCAAACTCAGGCCCATTTGCCGGTTCGTAATTGCAGGTTGGAAACCACTCTGCCCAAATGCGCTTCCATAAATCATGTATACCGCTTTGCCCGTCGGGGTAGAGGCCAGTTGAGAATATCGCGTAGGTTTGAGGTGGGATCGGGAGTCTTTCAAACCCTTCTGGCATGCCACTCTGGGGCATAAAGTAACCGATCATGTAGGAAAATTCCCCACCTTGCTTGTTGTATAGCATCCCATGGATCTGACCATTTTCCCCCAAACCCGCAGCTGTACGAATTCGATCAACGGTACCGTCGGTTACACACGTAGTCCAAAAAGCAGGTATATCAATAAAAGGATGATCGTCATCGCTATTAACAACTGTCGTTACACCGAACATCTCAAAAGCCTGTTTTTCTTCCATTCTGTAATTCATCTCAACATCTCCTCGAATCGAAATATGAAAGGATAACCGAGGATAGGCCTTCAGGGTAACGCCTTTGTCGCGCGCTGACATTGGCATCACACCGTGCTTTTTTTTAAACGCTCTAGAAAATGCCTCAGGCGATTCGTAACCATACTTTAAAGCGATGTCGATGACCTTTGTACCGCTCTGCTGCAGTTCAAATGCGGCAAGGGTCAGCCGCCTGCGCCTAATATACTCTGAAAGCGACACATTTGTTATGAACGGAAACATTCGTTGAAAATGGTATGTTGAGCAACAGGCAATTCTAGCCACGATATCGTAATCAATCGTATCAGACAGGTGTGTTTCTACATATTCCATTGCGTTGTTCATACGACCCAGCCAATCCATACAGACCATCCTTTCAAGATTGAGTATAGGGGATGGTAACCAATGTAACCTAGCAATCCATGCACCGAAATATCATGTTCGAGATGATATGAATAAATCCTTTTTTGTTGATTGTTAATTCAACGATTATCTGCCCAGGTACAGTTTTCATGGGATTTAATTTTGCCAAACGAGTTGAAGAGTGAGTATACTATAAGAATGGATTGATGTAGTGAACCAGTTATGGTAAATAAAGGTGGTCTCATATGGCTAAATCCGACCGGTATACGTATCAAAATAAAATGAAGCACATGGTCACCGACCTACGCCAACAAATTAAACGCGGCACTTACGCTCAAGGCGAATATCTACCATCGGAGATGACCCTGATCGAGCTGTATGGACTGAGCAAAAATTCAGTCCGGCAGGCGCTGGATCAGCTGGTTCAGGAAGAATTGATCGTGAAAGTACCCCGGGTAGGCACCCAAGTGGTTGCAGCTTCCCGGCAAACCCGTAAGATTCGGTTCGGTTTGTATCCTTCCCTATATGCAGAGGCCGAAATGGAATATGTGCTCGCCTTATTTCAGGAGCGGCATCCGGAGGTAGCAGTGGAGATTGTGGACCTTCCCTACGAACATCCGGAAAGCATCGCCAATCTGATGAGGCTTGGCATTGTAGATGTGCTGTCCGTCAACATCCAGGATATGATGCATTTTCAGGAGAACGACAGTACCGGTCTGTTTCACCGTCAGGAGCCGCGCGCGTCTACTTATACTTTTTTGCACGGCCCGTTCATGGATGGCGAAAGCCGGCTGGCGGCGCAGCCGTTCATTCATTCTCCCGTGCTCTTGGCCTACAATAAAGAGCATCTGCGGGAAAAACGACAGTTTGAGCCGGACAGTGGTTGGAGCTGGGACGATCTTCAGCGAATGCTGAGGGAGCTGAAAAGCCCCGGACGTTACAGTCTGGCCCTGCAATTGTATTCACTGAACCGATGGCCCATTTTCCTCATGCAGAATAGAGGCGATACGGAGATTGATTCGTCATGGAGCCGGGGGATCGAGGGTTTGTCCTGGCTTCGCGGACTGATTCACGAGGACGGCATGTTCCCGCTGGCCTTGGCCCAAGGCGCTTTTGAAGCAGAGAAGCTGTTCCGCGAGCAAAAGGTCTCTGTCATTCTGACGACCTATTATCTGCTCAATCAGTTGAAGGGAGCGACCTTTGAGTATGACGTAGCGCCGCTGCCGCATTTTGATCATGGGACAACCCTGCTATTGGGCACCGGAATCGGGGTCAACACGTGCTCCAAGGAGCGGGAACTGGCCCAGAGCTTTGCCGATTTCCTTGTCTCTGACGAAGTGCAGGAACACATTCGCAGGCACACTTACAGCATTCCGGCGAACCGTTACATCACCGAGAACGTAGATCCGGAGATGGAAGGACGGCCGTCCCGCCTCAACCTGCACCGAGAAATGGCTCATCTATATAAGACCTGCAAAGATATACGACTAAGCCTGGATGAGATGCTGCTGTTCCGCGAGCAGTTGAAGCAATACTTCTCTTATCTGATCGATGAGGAAGAGTTGATGTCCGGGCTGGGAAGTAAAACAACAAGAGACAAATGGATTCATAAGCTGTGACCACCGTGGTCACGGCTTTTTTTTACTTTCTCGAATTTACAAGTTTTCAGTGAGGCTGAACGATTCTATCATTCTAAGATAATGACCAGATAAGAACCAGTTGACACTATATAGGGTATATGCTAAATTCTTTGCGAGTATATGAACTACATAAATACCAGAACTTCATGATTCAACATTCTTAGTCGGGGAGGGATGCCGCGATCCTTACTTGGTAAAACGATCAAGTTTACCTGCACAGGTCGGACAGTTATTTGATTTACAGTACATTCCATAATAGAAATGAGGATGAATTAATGAACATAACCCACAGCAGGCTTCACGTGAAGAAGGCACTCCAACGCCTGTGTTTCGCGATTTGTGTCACGTTACTGACTGCGGTTTTCTTCCCCACAAGTGCCTCGGCGGACATTGGGAAAACTTACAGTAATCCTATCGATTTGGGATCTCCGATGCAAAGCGTTGCGATTTATGACGGGGCATTTGGAATTCAGGACGGGCGCGAGGTTATGTATACAACGGTATCCGGCAAGCCGGCTATCTTTCATGTCATTGATCTGAAAACCAAAGAAGTGCTGAGCACGCACCCGTTAACGGGATCCGAAAGCTCTTGGACGCATATTACGACCCCTGACGGGACGGTGTATATCGGGGGGAACGGCACACTGTACTCCTACTCTCCGGTGACTAAACAATTGAAAGTTCTGGGCGGCATCGGTGAGCAGGTCGTATATGGCTTGTCTCACGATGAGCAGGGCCGGGTCTACTTCGGTTCTTATCCCCATGCGAAAGCGGGCCGCTACGATCCCGCTACAGGGGAGATGAAGGACTACGGCATTGTAGGCACGGGCCAAAGCTACAGTCGTTCCACTGCGTATCATGATGGATACCTGTATGTCGGCATCGGGATAGAAGGCAGCATTGTGAAGGTCAATGTGGAGTCTGGCGAGAAGGAGACCATCCAGATTCCGAGCTACAACGGAGCGGTTGACATCGGCATGGTGAACCAGCTGGATGTCGCGGGCAAATATTTGGTTGCCGGCATCAGCAAAGGAAACAACGCGCTTTTGTTCTATGATCTGGATCTGCAAAAGTGGAGCGAGACATACCACTTGAACAATAAAGGCATTCGTCTCTCTTACGGACCGGAAGGCAGCAATAAAATCTATTTCGTGCAGAATAACCATCTGATGGAAGTGGATTTGAATACCCTTGCTGCTGTTGACACCGGTGTGGTGTACGGAACGTTCCTGCGCAATACGGCCTGGGTTGAGGTGCCGAACGATCCGGATCTTCCAGGTGTTTCTCTTGCAACCGTTCAATTCGGCGGCAGCGTAGCCTGCATGAATCTTACGACCAAACAGGTCAAGGCGATTCCATATCCGGTGAAAGGCAACCCGATTCCTGTCCAGACGATGGAGAACGGTCCGGATGGACGTCTGTTCATTAGCGGATACCCTGGAGGAACAGGGTCTGCGTATTCGATTGAGACAGGAACCTTCGAGAACTTCCCTATGGGTCAGTCGGAAGGGATGGTGCCCATGAACGGCAAGATGTATATGGGCGTTTATCCTGGGGCGGATATCTTTGAATACAATACGGAAAATCCGACACAGCGTAAGAGCCTGTTCAAAATTACCGGCCAGGATCGACCGTTCATCATGAGAGCCGCGGACGGCAAGCTGTTTATCGGTACCATTCCGGATTACGGCAAACTCGGTGGATCCCTAACCATTTATGATCCGGCCAACGGCAGCAATTATACCGAATACAAGAACGTCATCAACAATCAGTCGATTGTCGGCATTGCGGTGAAAGACGGTAAGGTTTACGGTTCCACCACCGTCGCTGGTGGACTGGGCATCACTCCTTCAGAACCGGCGGCCAAATTGTTTATCTGGGACATCGCGACCGGCAAAGTGGAGAAGGAATGGGTACCTTCCATTGAAGGCGCTTCTCCCACGCCTCATATCATCAGCGGTACGAGTTTTGGTCCGGACGGGCTGCTGTGGGCGGCTTTTGACGGAACGTTATTCGCTGTAGACCCGAACACCCAGGAAATTGTAAAAAGCAAAACGATTTACGAAGGTGTTGAGAAATACGGCAATTGGCGTCCGGTATATATTCGCTGGAGCGAGGACGGCCTTATGTATCTGACGCTTGCCGGTCATGTCACCGTGGTCAATCCGGAAACGATGGATTACCAGACGCTGGCGGAATCCCAGCACGTGAATTTGGGACACGACGGCAACATTTACTACACGAACGATACGCAGCTGATGAAGATTGAAGTGTCTGATGCGGCGGCACCGGATATGCTGGGCTCCCTGATGGACGATATTCAGTCCTGGAAGTTGCAGGGTGATATCAGCCATCCGCTTAGCCAGCAGATCGGCAATGCTCTGAAACAAGCAGAGCTAAAGCATAAACAGGGCAAGAAGGATCAGGCCGTGAAGCATCTGAATGATGCGCTCAAGCATCTGAATAAAGCCAAAGCGGGAAGTATTACGGAAGAAAAGCGTTCGGAAGTGGAGCAGCGCATACAAGCGGTCATTGGTGAATGGTCTTGATTTTAGCAGAGAATCGGTTTAAGTAGATATTCTTTGCAGGAAAAACATCTACGAATAGAAAGTCGCCCATTGAGGCGACTTTTTATGTCTTACCGATGATGTGTTAATATAAACATGGTTTTTAAGATGCGCTGAATGGATATTTTCAAAAGGATATTCAGCGATTTTCTCAGGGACCCAATCAATATTGAATTTATTCATCAGCTATGGGATTCTTATCTCCAAGGGAAATTCCCTAAATCAAACATGGTGCAAGGGTTTTTGTAGATGGAAAGGAGAGCAAACATGAAAATAATCATGGTTGGGGCAAGCGGTACGATTGGACAAGCAGTCGCCAAAGAACTAGGACAACATCATGAAATCATTCGCGCTGGAAGAAACGGAACAGACGTAATGGTTGATATTACATCGGTTGATAGCATCAAAAGCATGTATGAGCAAGTTGGGAAAGTGGATGCAGTCATTAGTGCAACAGGCGGTGCTCATTTTGCTTCTATTACCGAATTAACGCCTGAGTTAAACGAAATAGGGATTGAAAGTAAACTTAAAGGGCAAATCAATTTAGTCCTTTTGGGAATGGACTTCATTAATGACAGCGGAAGCTTTACTCTAACAACGGGCATCATGATGGATGATCCCATTCCTCAAGGTGCATCAGCGGCCATGGCCAATGGTGGTGTTAAAGCGTTCGTTAAATCCGCCTCGATTGAAATGCCTAGGGGAATCCGTATAAATAGTGTTAGCCCTAATGTCTTACAAGAATCACTTGGAAAATATGGCGAGTTTTTTCCGGGCTTTGAAGCAGTTCCTGCTAGTCGCGTAGCCCTTGCTTTCAAAAAAAGCGTAGAAGGAGCACAAACCGGACAAAATTATGAAGTTTATTAATCACATATATTGAAAGCCGCGGAAATCGCGGTTTTTTTTGTTTTAACGATATCGAATAATCTTGGAAGACTAGGACTTCATGTTTTAAGCTCGAACCAGTTACTACAAAATGACCCAAAAGTCCCTCTTGCTGGGCCTACAAAAGAATGAAAGTTTGGGCTGTTTTGTATGACCAACCGAAGCACACCTTTCGGACGAATTCCGACAAAACTTTATAGACGAAAAGAATCATTTTTTCGGGAAGTTTGATGAAATGGGTGTACGCTGGGGGTTGGATATAATACGATCAGACAAAGTGTTTTTGTTCATGAACACGAACGAAATCGAATCATACCGATAAATGGAGGGAAACACTGTGAAATTATTAGGGACGATTATGATTATAATGGTGAGCATCTTCTTGCTCGGCATGGGTTGTACGGATCAGGAAAAGGAAGTGGAAACGACACTTGGACAATCCGAGCAAAACGGCGACGATATACGCATACCGCACAATGAGCGGCTTCATTTATCCACCGATAAGAAATGGATCGAGGAAGAAGGGCATCAGTCCGATCTGATTCGATTGCAATGGACGGCGGAAAGGGCCAAGCCGGCGATTGTCTGGGTTGACGAGAATGGCAAGGACAAGACGGCGATCATTTCCCATGACAAGGCAAACAATCCGGAGCAGCAGGATCATAAGCATATCTCGTTCGAGACGACTATGTCGCCGACTGGTCAATACCCCAACCAGTTGTTTACCCGGCTTGAAATTCCGTTTGACACCGACGTAAGCGAGATCCGTACGCATTCGTCCAATTTCAATGTCATGAGTGGTATCTTGCGGGTAGCCGGCGAAAGCGGGACGAACCGGGATATCCAGTTAAGTGCAGCCGGCAAGGATAATGAGACGACACCGAGATGGGCCGTACGGGCCGACAGTTTAGAGGAATCGGGTGACAATGCGGGAGCCAACCTGCAGTTCGTCCGTTATGGAGATGACGGCAAAGTGCTCGATTCCCCGCTCACCGTGCAGCGCAGTGACGGCAATATCGGAATTGGCACGAATGAACCCGACACCAAGCTCGATGTAAACGGGGATATGCTGCGTCTTCGCGAAAAGTATACGCCCGCTTCCTCCACTGCTGCATGCAGCCAAGGACAGATCTCTTGGGACGACCAATATGTATATGTTTGCGTTGCCCAAAACAATTGGAAAAGGACCGAACTATCCTCCTGGTAGTTTCTGCGCCGCTGATCTGTATCAAGATCAGCGGCTTTTTTTGTTATTAGCTATGTTCTAATGCCGCTGATTTCTTCGACTAGGGTCTAGGTCCAATTCAGTCTCAGGAAGGATTTGGAGTAAACGAGCCTAAGGTACAATGAGATGTAATGAAATCTACATTGGATCTTCCGCAATTTACTTCAAGCTTTAAGCTGAAAGGTGTCCCAAGACCATGAGAAAATTGAAAAAAATATTAAGAATTATCGGGATAACACTAATAGCGCTACTCATAACAGCCCTAATTTTTCCTACATGGACATCGTCCATCAAAGGCGAAAATAGTATTAGCATTTTAGAACAAGTAGAGATCAATGGAAGCAAGCAAGAACTGATGATACGCGGCGATGACAAGAACAATCCCGTTATTTTATTTGTCCACGGAGGACCTGGAGCCCCGGAAATCCCATATGCCGCGGCATATCAAGACTTGTTGGAAACCCGGTTTACGGTTGTTCATTACGACCAAAGAGCCAGCGGAAAATCCTATCATTTTTTTGAGGATTACGCTAATCTTTCATCGGAATTGCTGGTAAATGACTTATTGGCTTTAACGGATCACGTTTCGGAACGTCTGGGCAAAGAAAAGATAATTCTCATTGGACATTCTTATGGTACGTATATTGCTGCACAGGCGGCCCAAAAGGCTCCCGAAAAATATGAGGCTTATGTCGGGATTGGTCAGATGGGGGATACCTTAACAAGCGAGATGGACAGTTTGACCTACTTAATCAGCCAAGCTCATCAGGCCGGCAACGCGGAAGACGTCTTATATCTGCAAGGCCTAACCGATAAAATCAAAAAGGGCGAAATGTTCACTCCCCGAAATTATGTCGTTCAATATGGCGGAGCTTCCAGACTTATTGACAGCCCCGACGGCAATAGCCTTGGAATGCTATTAATCAGCGAGTATAACTTAATGGACGTCATTCGATATAACGTCGGGATATCTTTTTCTCAAAAGGTTTTGTTGGTGGAGGTTATAGAACATCCGTTGCCAACGCTTGTAACGAAACTTGAAATACCGTGCTACTTTATCATGGGCGATTATGACTATATGACATCCTCTCATGCAGCAAAAGAATATTTCGATATGCTTGGAGCCGATCAGAAGGAGTTTATCGCGTTTGATCAATCTGCGCATTATCCGCAATTTGAAGAGAAGGAAAAATTTTTTGAATGGGTGTGCGAGACATTTCTTTAGCATTCATTCTGGATTACTGGTATTGGGCAATTCACACTATAGGCATATGACAATATAATGAGATATTTCTTTTAGTAAAGGGGAGCCTCATAAGTAAGTTCCGGTGTATCGAGTCAAACCCATTGTTGCAAAAAGGACTCCGAAATCAATCTGCACGCAGCCTGTGATAAATGGGAGTGAACCGTTAAAACTCGTTAGCCGATAAGATAGTTTTTCCTGCTTAAGCGCCCCCCTGATTGCCCGACTTAGCCGATAATACATCCATACTTTCATCTTTTGAGTTATCGCAGCGTCAATTATCGCTTCATAACAGATGGCAGAACAGTGGCTGAAATGATTACTCAGCAGAAAGTTGACTGAGTGATTTGAAAAGCATCTCTTTTTGAGGTGCTTTTTTCTTTTATTCATGTTAGAAAAACCATTTCAACGGGTGTTTACAGCACATGGAAAGTGCTTGACTGGGAATCAGCACAATAGAAAATACATTAAATAGGCGAATACCGTGTTGATATTAGTCTCCCATCCGTAGAATGTTGTTGTGATACCCGGAAGATCGTGGTCAAGTAAGAACAACAACTTCCGAAAGGAGAACGATAAGTGACCTATCGGAATCGAATACGTATGTTGAATGTTGCAGAAAGGCGACTGCGGAGGGCAAAACACTCTTTAGTCCAGGAAAGAACTGAACGTGCAGTAAATGAGATTGAGGCCACAATAGTCATTATGATTGGAGTGTTCGGGTGTTTAAATAGTTATAAAAAAACCAAACATCCTTGGAAAGGTGGGGGGGGAGCCAAAAACAAATATACGGGAAAGGTCACGAAAAAGGTGTGTAAGAAAAGTAAATACGGCAATGAGAGAATTGCGAGAAGCCAAGAATTTTGTGAAACAAAGAAAAACAATTCGTGCTAAGAAAGAAATTGCAAACTCCCTACTTCACCTTAATCAAGTATTGAGATGTATCAGAAAACTTAAAAATTCTAAAACAAAGGGTCCATACGGAACAATGGGTGCAACTGAAGTAACTGGATACACTGGTGAACTGGATACGCTAGAGATACTGGAGCGACCGGAGTCAATGGCGCTACTGGAGCTAACGGATCCACCGGAATTTTCTGGAGCGACTGATGCAGCTGGAGCTATTGGTGCAACTGGAGCTACTGGTGAAACTGGGGCAACCGGGGCAACCGGAGCGACTGGAGTTACTGGAGCAACTGGTGAAACTAGGACTACTGGAGCAACTGGAGTGACTGGAGCAACTGGTGAAACTGGGACTACTGGAGCAACCGGAGCAACCGGAGCGAGTGGAGTAACTGGAGTAACTGGAGTAACTGGAGTCACCGGAGCCACTGGAGTGACTGGGGCAACCGGAGCTACTGGAGTGACGGGTGCAACTGGAGCTACTGGAGCTACTGGAGAAACTGGAGCAGCCGGTGCAACCGGTGTGACTGGAGCAACTGGTGAAACTGGGACTACTGGAGCTACTGGAGTGACTGGTGCAACTGGAGCAACTGGTGAAATTGGAGCAACCGGAGCCACTGGAGTGACTGGAGAAACTGGGGTCACTGGAGCAACCGGAGCGAGTGGAGTAACTGGAGTCACCGGAGCCACTGGAGTGACTGGGGCAACCGGAGCAAGCGGAGGCACTGGAGCAACTGGAGCAACTGGAGTAACTGGAGTAACGGGTGAAACTGGAGCAACCGGTGCGACCGGAGTGACTGGAGCCACTGGAGAAACAGGTGAAACTGGAGCAACCGGCGCCACCGGTGAAACTGGAGCGACTGGAATGACTGGAGCTACTGGAGTGACGGGTGCAACCGGAGCAAGCGGAGCGACTGGAGCAACTGGGGCAACCGGTGAAACTGGATCGATTGGAATGACTGGAGCTACTGGAGTGACGGGTGTGACAGGAGCGACCGGAGCAACTGGAGCCACCGGCGCCACTGGAGTGACTGGAGCCACTGGAGTGACGGGTGCAACCGGAACAACAGGAGCAACTGGGGCAACCGGAGTGACAGGAGCCACCGGATCGACTGGAGCAACCGGAGCAACTGGAGTGACAGGAGCCACCGGAGCTACTGGTGAAACAGGAGCAACTGGAGCCATCGGAGCCATCGGTGCAACTGGAGCCATCGGAGCTACTGGTGAGACTGGGGGCACTGGAGCAACCGGAGCTGCTGGTGAGACTGGGGCCACTGGAGCAACTGGAGCAACTGGGGCAACCGGAGTGACTGGAGCAACCGGAGCTACTGGTGAAACAGGAGCCACTGGTGAAACAGGAGCAACTGGAGCCATCGGTGCAACTGGAGCCACCGGAGTCACTGGAGCAACCGGAGTGACTGGAGTAACCGGAGCGATTGGTGCAACTGGAGCTACTGGAGTAACTGGAGCAACCGGAGCGTCTGGAGTGACTGGAGCGACTGGAGCGACTGGAGCAACAGGAGTAACTGGAGCGACCGGAGCGACTGGAGCCACCGGAGCCACTGGAGCGACCGGAGCGACTGGGACCACTGGAGCTACTGGAGTGACCGGAGCGACCGGAGCCACTGGAGCAACCGGAGCCACTGGAGCGACCGGAGCCACAGGTGCAACAGGAGTGACCGGAGTCACTGGTGCGACTGGGGCAACTGGAACAACCGGAGCCACTGGAGTAACAGGTGCAACAGGAGCAACAGGAGTGACTGGCTCGACTGGCCCGACGGGGTCTTTCCAACAGTTTCAGGTGTCGGAGAATTCACCAAATACGACGGGAAGTTCAGCAATCCCGATAGCTGCCGCCGCGACAACATTAAAAACCATCACAATAACAGGAGTTCCAGCTGGAAGTAGAATTTGGTTAACGGGAATCGTCGGTTGGCAATCTACTGCGGGTACTACAGTGCTCCAGTTACAAATTCTCCGTGGAGCAACAATTGTATTTAGCATTAATCAACATGCAGTTGGAAATAACACATTTGAAGCAACAAGTGTTGACCACGTTGATCTAACTCCTGGAACAGGGAATGTTACGTATTCGTTAGCTGCACTAACTACTGTCGGTACAGCAAGCGCTATTGGAGCAATTACCTTTATAGGAGCTTTAATACAGCCTTAGGCTAAAGAGGTGGCTAATCCTTGAGGGATGGCCGCTTTTACCTTTTGAAGGTGTTTTTCCAAATTAGGGAATCTAGGATCACATGGTTATATTCCCCGGAATATAACTGTAATGGGGTGAGCGATTTGATTTCCATTAGCCTTTGTATGATTGTAAAAAACGAAGAGGATAGTATCGATCGTTGCTTGAAGTCTGTTCAGGATATCGTTGATGAAATCATGATTGTAGACACAGGGTCAACTGACAAGACTAAAGAAATTGCACTTCAATATACGGACCAGATTTTCGACTTCGAATGGATGGATGACTTTGCAGCGGCCCGGAATTATGCCTTTCGTCTCGCTACGAAGGACTACATCTTTTGGATGGACGCGGACGACGTTTTAAAGGATGAAGATCGTAAGAAGTTTATTCATCTTAAAGGGATTCTCGACCCATCCGTTGATTTCGTTACAATGGATTACCATTTGGCATTCGACGAATTTGGAAATGTCACTTTGAGTGTTAGTCGTAATCGTCTCGTAAAGAGGGAGAACAAGTTCCAATGGATCGGTGCAGTCCATGAGTACCTTGAAGTGTGGGGGAACATTTTGAATAGTGACGTTGCCGTCACACATAACAGACTCCACCATGATAGCGACAGAAATCTTAGAATTTATGAATCACGCTTACTAAGCGACGAGGAGTTTTCACCGAGGGACCTATATTACTTTGCAAATGAACTCGTTGATCACCGGATGTACGAACAAGCGATTTGTTATTATGAAAAATTTCTGGACACAGGTAAAGGGTGGGTCGAAGATAACATTTCTTCCTGCGGGAAATTAGCGGATTGCTACCACGAGCTTGGTAATCGGGAAAGAGAATTGGAATCCTCTTTACATTCCTTACAATACAGCAGCCCACGTGCTGAATTTTGTTGTCGTATCGGATATCATTTCTTGAACCATGGCGATATTCGGACAGCGATATTCTGGTATAAGCTGGCCACACAACGCAAACAGACAGGGGATAACTGGGGATTTATTAACCCTGTATGTTCGACGTGGTTGCCCCACCTTCAGCTATGCGTATGTTACGACCGAATTGGCGAATACAGGCTTGCCTACAATCATAATGAGATAGCCCGTAGCTATCGACCGACTGACCCAAGAGTCACTCAGAATAAACGGTATTTGGAATCTGTCTTAGGGATGTATGAAGGAATAAAGGTCGACGGCGGTGATCTTCATGAATGAGAACAAAAAGCGCATATTAATCGGAAGCCCCATCCATCAAAAGCCGGCCATACTAAAAGAGTTTTTAGTTTCTCTGCATTGTTTAAGGCAGGATGATGTGGAATTCGGATATTTATTCATTGACGACAACCAAGATAAACAGGCCAGTGATATGCTTCGAGATTTCGCCAAAGTTATGGCTCCTGTTACGGTACTGGCATCCGGACAAGGGGACGAATATTGTCGGGACGAAAATACGCATTTTTGGAACGAGCATCTTATTTGGAAAGTAGCAGAATTTAAGAATACCATGATCCGACATGCCATTGATGAACAGTATGACTTTTTGTTTTTAGTCGATTCGGATTTGCTATTGCATCCCGAAACAGTTGAACAGCTAGTCGCTTCGGGAAGAGATATTGTGTCGGAGGTTTTTTGGACATCATGGCAGCCGGATTCTGCACCCCAGCCTCAAGTATGGCTTCGTGACGAATATACACAATGGGAACAACAACGGGGAGAGGATTTGAGTAAGGAGGAAATTGCCGTCCGTTATGACCAATTTATTACTCAATTGAAAGTTCCGGGGGTATATGAGGTAGGGGGATTAGGGGCCTGTACTCTTATTAGCCGTCATGCGATGGTCGCCGGGGTCAATTTCAAGCCCATTAAAAACCTTTCCTTTTGGGGGGAGGATCGTCATTTCTGTGTTCGTGCCGCCGCGATTGGATTTCCGTTATATGTGGACACTTTTTTTCCGGCATATCATATTTATCGCGAATCTGACCTAGAGGGGGTAGAGAAATTCAAACGAGAGCATGGGGAAGAAATCACTCCATCGAACAGGGTCTTATTCCCAAATGATGTTTGTAAAAAAATAGGTCCTGCGGTAAACCGAGGACAAAAAAAATTGACGTTGACCATGGTTTTGAAAAACGAGGGGAATCGCTACTTAAGGCAAGTACTAGAAGAACATCGGAAATATATCGACGAGGCAGTGATCATCGATGACGCAAGCGTAGATAACACGGTAGATGTTTGCCTTGACACGCTACAAGGGATACCGGTTCGGATAGTGAGGAATGACATTTCAAAGTTTAACAACGAGGTCGATTTACGAAAGCAACAATGGGAGGAAACATTAAAAACCGAACCCGATTGGATTCTGAATCTCGATGCAGACGAAATATTTGAGAGTCGTTTTTCTGAGGAAATCCATCTACTGTTAAAGCAATCGGAAGTCGACGTGGTTTGCTTTCGGCTCTATGATTTTTGGAATCAAACCCATTACAGAGAGGACCATCTTTGGCGATCACACTTCACTTACCGCCCTTTCTTGATCCGTTACCGGCATGATTTTGTATACAATTGGAAGGAAACTCCGCAGCATTGCGGGCGTTTCCCAGAAAACATATTTGAACTGCCCCACCAACTGTCCGATCTCCGCTTGAAGCACTACGGATGGGCAAAATCCGAATACCGCATTGAAAAATTCCAAAGATATATGTTACTTGACCCGGAAGCGAAATTTGGTTGGATGGAGCAGTATTTATCTATATTGGATGAAAATCCGAATCTGATCCCATGGATCGAATAGGGAAAAAGGGGCGGTTTTATGAAAATTATTCATACCCTGCCTGTAATGATCCGAAGCGAATGTTTCCGTGATGATGATCTAAGCATGGCAAGAGCATGCTTCGAAAGCTTACGGTCATCGGAGGATCATCTTGTTGTTTTATATAATCAAGGGTGTCTAAGTAATGATAATTTGAGGGCGTTGCTAACTTCTTGCGGCTTATCCGCGGTAATTCTTGGCCATGGGGAGAATATAGGCATCGCCCGAGCAAGACAAACCTGTTTTGAGTACATTTGGAAGCATCACAGGGATGTTGAATACATCTCAGAAATTCATGTTGATATGGTATTTCCTCGAAACTGGTATGTACCTCTGCTTGATTTTTTAGCCAATTCCGATGAACCCATGATCTCCCCTGGCATTGTGACCATGTATGGTGAACTACAACCAAGCGGCCTTGATGTAGTGACTCCTGATGATACCGAGGCGGACTTAATTACTTTATTGGGCGAATTGAAGCGAGATGAAGTCGTAGAAGGATTCGTTCATCCTGTAGTTCATAAAGCAAGGATCTTACGCGAAATAGGGGGATACGATACCCAATTTTTACGAGGGAAACAAGGTTACGAAGACGATAGCTTGCTCTTGAGTTACTACTATTATATGGGGACACGAACGAACTGGAGGCCCAAGTGCTATCTGAAATCATGGGTGTATCATGCCACGATGGCGCAGCGAATGACCCTTCCAGATAAACATAAGGAATTTGCTTTAAACGAGGAAGGGTTAATCCGCCAATATGGAGCATATGGCTTGATGAGATTATCGAATATCCATCGAAATCCTTCTGCCTTCGATAATCTTCTTCAAAAAATTATACAACAATAGCTGTTAGGGGGTGTCGGAGGACACGAACATGCAAGCATAAGAAGTCGCCAAGCAGCCGGCTTTTTCGTTTTAACGATTGCTGACTGGATTCTTTGAATGACGGCAAAGTGCGGAATGAAATTCTCTGTAGAGAAAACAATCCAATTCACCACTATAGGCAAATGACATATAATGTAGTATTTCTTTTAAGTAAAGGAGAGCTATCATGTACAAACTCACTTTAACTGCGGCTAAGAAGTTATTGGAAACTGCTGAACACCAAGCACGACAAATGGGTCTTAATTCTGATGTAGCGATCGTCGATGAAGGGGGGAACCTCATTGCCTTTCATCGGATGGATAATGCCAGAATAGCAGGCATCGATATTGCCATAGGCAAAGCATGGACCAGCGTAGCGATGCAAATGCCGACGGCGAATTTAGCTCAATCTGCGCTTCCGGGCGGAGCTACATTTGGCATTAACACGACGAATCAGGGAAGAGTCGTTATACTTGGCGGGGGAATTCCGCTAGTTCACGAAGGTAGGGTTGTGGGCGGCATTGGTGTAAGTGGAGGAACGAGCGCTCAGGATATCGATGTAGCCAATGCCGCAGTGCAGGTGTTTGAAAATATGAGATGTAATGATATCCAATATGCAAACGCACGGATTGGCACGGTAAAACAATCATTTACTTATTAACGGCTCTCCTATTCGATTGTAAGGGCAGGCTGCTTCTATGCAAGAAGCGGCCTGCCTGTCTTCTATTTAAGAGGTGATATGGCCTCACGGTACGATAGTCGGGATGGAAAATGTCGAAGGGCTGAATATATTCACTTTAAAAACCACGAAGAACGTGGTTTTTTAGTTTTCACAATAACAGCAATCAACTTGCATATACTTATTGATTATTTATAATTGCTTATATATACTTATAATAAGAACGTAAATACTTAAGCAGGGAGGGATAAGATGTGTTCCAAGAGGAACGTTTAGTAAAAATCCTGGATTACTTAAAACAGCATAAAACGATGAGTGTTGGTGAGATATGCTCGTTCTTTCAAGTGTCGCGGGATACCGCACGCAGAGATATTGTCAGACTAGTTCAAGAAGGCGTGGTCGTTCGAACGCACGGAGGGGTAGCCTTGCCTGAACTTCAAAAGGAACTTACTTCTTACCAGGAACGACTGATTGATGAGCCGACGAGCAAGAACGTGATCGGCGAGCATGGCGCTAATCTGATTCGGGACCACGAAACGGTATTTTTGGACGTATCTACGACCGTTCAATTTGTTGCGGAGCATATTCAAGCGAGAGAGATAACAGCGGTTACGCATTCCATCGATAATGTAGGGATACTCTCCAAACGGGAAGATCTGAGCATCTACCTGCTTGGCGGTTATCTGCATACCCAAAATCGATTATTATACGGTCCTTCCGTCATTGATAAAATCAGTGAAATCCGTGCCGATAAAGCGTTCATCGGTGCGACGGCAATCCAGCCAGACGGACTCTATTATCCATATGAAGAAGATGTCCGGGTGAAGAGAGAAATGGCCCGGCGCTCGGATCAGGTCATACTTGTTGCGGATCATACCAAATTCGCGGTGAAATCGAGGTTCAAGTTGGACTTTGATCACGTGGATATTATTGTAACCGATCGATCGATTCCCATTGAAATACAAGAAATATTAGACAACAAAAATATTACGCTAATAGAATGTCAGGCACATAACCAACAGGATGGAGTTGAGTAGTAATGAACAACAACAAAATCATTCAACATGTCAAAGTCCACCTGCCTCATCAAATAATTCCTTCTGCAACGGTCTGGATTGCGAATGGGGAGTTGAAGCGAATAGAAGCGACGCAAGAACTGGAAACAATCGAAGCTGATGCTGAACTAATTGATGGCAAAGGAATGTGGCTCATACCGGGGATGATAGATGTTCATATTCATGGGGCCAATGGCTATGACATGATGGACGGAACCGAGGACAGCATTCAAGAAGTATCACGCGCTTGTGCTGCAACCGGATGCACTTCGTTTCTGGCGACTTCCGTGAGTTCGACGATAGAGGACCTGCTGAAGATGATTCGCAGCGTAAAATCTGTAATCGGACGAGAACAGGGGGCAAGAATCGCTGGCATTCACTTGGAAGGACCCTACTTGAATCCGAGACGTAAAGGGATGCAAAACGAGAAATATCTTCGCCACCCGAATCTGGAAGAAATGAAGTTGATTTTTCAGGAAGCGGGTTCGCTCATTAAAATGGTAACGATCGCACCAGAATTGCCTGGAGGTATGGAGCTCATAACTTTTCTGAAAGAGCAGGGTGTTGTGATTGCCGTAGCCCATTCCGATGCCACATACGAGGAAGCGAAGCTGGCTTTCGCAGCCGGTGCGAGTCATGTAACCCATTGTTTTAACGGCATGAGACCGATTCACCATCGAGATCCCGGACTGATTGTAGCCGCGTTCGAAGAACCGCATGTAAGCCTGCAAGCGATTGTCGATCAAGTCCATCTTCATCCAGCCATTGTCCGATTAATGCATCGTCTCAAAGGGCCTGAAGGCATGGTGCTGATTACAGATGCACTTCAGGCGATGGGATTAGGTGATGGCAATTATATGTTTGGTGGTCATCACGTTACCGTTTCCGAGGGGATTGCAAGGCTTGCGGATGGCACTTTAGCATCAAGCACGGTGACTATGAATGAAGCGTTACGTCTGACCGTGGCTAACGAAATTTCAATGGAGGATGCGGTGCACATGGCATCAACAACGCCGGCCCGTATTCTGGGTTTATCTCACAAAGGAAAAATCGAGGTAGGATACGATGCGGATCTCGTCCTGATGGACGAAAGGTATCAAGTGCAGTGGACGATGATTGAGGGTAAATTGTACCGATGAAGCAGACGTAGAAGATTTTCCACCGCTTCTTATTCATACGCGCAGCGTCAAACAACAGACAGCGGGGGCGTCCCAGGTCAAAGGACCTTTTGGGACCCCCTTTTTTGCGTTTAAAAAACTTAAACAGCTTTTTCGTGCGTTTTGGAATGGCTGCAAGCTGTTCAACAACCCGCGATTACGCCCCTTGCATAATGGGTCTGGTTAAAACTGACAATCGCCATTTTGAAGTCGGAAGAAAAGAAGTCATCATTGTGGTATCAGAAAGTCATAAGGATAGTGGTTGACCAGAATCATTGGTTATAGAATGAGGATGTAAGGGTTTACATGACGTGACAAGAAGGGGCTGGAACATGAGGGGTTCGTCTCATTTAAGGAAGAGGCTGAAGAAGTATAAGTGGCTGCTGCTAATGACATTGCCGGGGATCGTCTACTTGTTCATCAACAACTATGTCCCCATGTACGGCGTGATTCTAGCATTTAAAAACTATAATTATGTCGATGGCATATGGGGAAGTGCGTGGGCCGGGTTCGATAACTTTAAATTCTTGTTCAACTCACAGGATGCGTACATTATTACCCGCAATACCTTCCTTTACAATTTCGTTTTTATTGTGCTGAACCTGGTTTTAGCTGTTCTGGTAGCACTGCTGATTAATGAAATTAAGGATAAAGCGATCAGCCGGTTCTATCAAAGCACATTCCTGCTGCCGCATATCATCTCGATGGTCGTGGTCGCCTATCTGGTCTACAGCTTTTTGAATGTGGATAGCGGTCTTGTGAACAGGTTATTAATCAATTGGTTTGGTTCGGAGGCGGTGTCTTGGTATGGAGAACCCAAGTATTGGCCTTACATCCTGGTCATCGTAAATGCATGGAAGAACGTTGGTTATCTATCCATCATCTATTTCGCTTCCATTATCGGAATAGACAAAGAATATTATGAAGCCGCCACGATTGACGGTGCAACCAAGTGGAAGCAGATGACTCGGATCACCATCCCGCTTATTTTGCCTGTCATCACCACCATGACCCTGCTTGCGGTCAGCGGCATTCTCCGGTCGGATTTCGGATTATTCTATCAGGTTCCTATGAATACAGGCGCTCTGATCCCGACAACGAATACCATCGATACCTTTGTCTATCGTGCCATGATTCAATCGGGGGATATCGGCATGTCGACAGCAGCTGGATTCTATCAATCCGTCGTTTGTTTAGTGCTCATCCTAGTAGCAAATACGGCAGTAAGACGCATTAATAAACGTGACGCTTTATTTTAACAGAGGGGGAGAGATAGAAATGGTGAAGGAATGGAGCCCTAAAAAATGGATCGGAGCATCTTCGATTCACCTGTTTTTCTGGGCATTTACAGTCGCCTCGTTAATTCCGTTCATCCTGGTCTTTATGGTGTCGATATCCAGTGAAGATTCCATTCTACAGAACGGATATTCATTGTTTCCCAGTCAAATCAGCTTTGCGGCCTATCAATTTTTATTCAATGATTTTTCGGAAATAGCGAAAGCTTACGGAGTCACGATCTTGACCACGCTGGTTGGAACCGTCGTAAGCCTTTTGATAACAGCGCTTTTTGCTTATCCGTTATCCAGACCCGAGCTGCCGTTTCGCCGCACCATTTCCTTTTATATTTTTTTCACCATGCTGTTTGGCGGAGGAATGGTACCTTGGTATATCACTTATGTGAATATGTTTGATCTGAAAAATACGATTTTTGCCATGATCATCCCCAACTTGCTGTTAAGTGCCTTCAATGTGCTGCTCATGCGGAGCTTTTTCGCCTCGACCATACCCGAATCCGTGGTTGAATCCGCGACGATTGACGGTGCAAGCGAACTGAAGATTTTCTTTAAAATCGTCGTTCCGCTTTCTTTGCCGATTATGGCCACGATTGGACTGTTTAACACGTTATCCTACTGGAATGACTGGTACAACTGTATGCTGTTTATCGATAAACCCGAGCTGTATAACATCCAGTATCTGATGACAAAGACACTCACGAACATTCAGTATCTTCTAATGAAGTCGAACAGCTCGGCTCAGGTTGGGGACCTGCTCGCCAAGATGCCGAGGGAAACCGTCCGAATGGCACTTGCGATTGTCGGCATTGCCCCGTTGATGTTCGCCTACCCGTTCTTCCAGAAGTATTACATTAGTGGGATCACAACCGGTGCCGTAAAAGGTTAGCAGCCATGCGATCGTTCATTAGAGGAGGTGGGGCAGGTTAGGCGATTCGCACTCCAATTCATGCCTTAGATTAAAGCTAATTGTTGAGAGGAGAACTCAGGGATATGAAAAAAGCGCATCATCTGGTGCTTATGATCATGCTTTGCGGAATGCTGGCATTAACAGGCTGCGGTAAGGGGGGAACCGAAAACACTTCGGATACCGGGGGCAAACAAACCGATGGAACAGGACAACATTCAAATTCTTCACTCAAACCTTATAAAATAACGCTCGTATATCCGGCAACCGCTCCAAAAGACTTGCAGCTTGTTCAGGAAGAGATGAGCAAATATCTAACGGAAAAGATAAATGCAACCATCGAGCTCAAGCCTTTAGAGTGGGCTTCTTGGGATGATAAGACCAACTTGATGAAAATCTCCAATGAGCCGTTTGATCTGATGTTCACGGCCAGTTGGTTCTCGTATCCGAAGGATGCCGCGAAAGGCCAGTATCTGGAACTTGATGATTTGATGGCGCAACACGGAAAGGATATTCCGGGTATCCTGGGTGAGGAATTCATTAAGGGATCCAGAATTGGCGGCAAGCTGTACGCGCTTCCTACCAAGAAAGAATTCGGCCAAGGTTTCGGATTCTTGCTCGACAAGAAGTTGGTGGATAAATACAAGTTTGATACGAATGGCGTCAAGACGCTGGAAGATTTGGAAGCCATGTTCCAAACGATTAAGGACAATGAACCTAGTGTAACTCCCATCGTTTCAAGCAAATTCACGAACATCTGGGAAGCCGCCAATTATGATGGCATCGTTGCCAATCTCTCGATTCCCCGGGGAAGTAAAGAGTTGAAAGCGGTGGATACCCTGGAGGATCCGAAGTTCATCGAATTTTATAAACGCATGTTTCAGTGGAATCAGAACGGTTGGTTTGATAAGGATATCCTGACATCAGACGCGGATCAAGGCATGAATATGATTAAGGCGGGCAAGGCCTTTGCGGTTGCCCAATCCTTGAAGCCAGGGAAAGACAAGGAGATGTCTTTAAGCTCAGGCGTTGAGGTGGTGCAAGTCGAAACGGCGGAGCCGTTTACGACGACAGGAGATGCACAGGGCGCAATGCTGGGAATTTCGCGCACGTCCAAGGATCCTGCAAGAGCCATGATGTTCCTTAATCTGCTGTACAGCGATCCGAAGCTACTCAATATGCTGGATTGGGGTATCGAAGGGATTCACTATGTTAAGAAATCTGATATTATGATTGATTTTCCTGAAGGTGTGAACGCGGACACCCAAACCTATCCGAATCCGGGAGGCTGGATGTTCGGGAATCAGTTCAACTCTTATCTATGGGCAAACGAGGATCCGAATAAGTGGGAAGAGTTCAAGAAGTTTAATGAAAGGGCGGAGCATTCCATCGCGCTCGGATTTGCCTTTAATCAAGAGCCTGTCAAATCGGAGATGGCATCCATTGCGAATGTCGAGAAAGAGTTTGGAGCTTCGTTAAGGTCCGGAGCGGTGGATCCGGAGAAAATCATAGCCAAGTGGAAAGAAAAACGGAAATCTGCCGGTTTTGACAAAGTTAAAGCCGAAGTTGAAAAGCAGCTGGCGGCGTGGGCAGAAACTCAGAAGTAGCAAAGATAAGGAATAGGGGGATACCGAACCGGGACTATCGTTGTGTGTCCTATAAGGGATTCCCTTTTTTCCTGTATGTGACTATACTCAGAGTGTAGATGACCTGCTATACTGCGGAAGCACATTCTGCAAACCTTTCCATGGAGCCGGGGTAGTGTATGCCTATGTTGAATATTAAAGACTCGCTTCGTTTTAAGCTAATCATCGGTTTCTTTACGATCGCGGTACCTCTTGTGACCTTGCTTCTCTACAACAACTACTATGCATCCAATACGATAAGGGAGCAGGTGGCGGACTCGAATAAAAATTCGATGATCCTCTATTCCCACCAGATCGAGGCAGCCCTGAACAAGGAGACGAATTTTTTGTACAATATTGCCGTTGAAGATCCGAACATTGCTGCACTCTCACAGCTTCTGAATGATCCCGATGAGTACTATCTTGCCAAGGCCAGAATCTTGAATACGCTTACGCGTTATCACCGGTTTGACAACAGCGTCGATCTTCAATTTATCTACTCCGTGCAGAAGCAGGATTTATTTACTACACCGATCAAGGCCCAATCCTACGATGAGCTGTTGTCCATCAAAACGACTATTGAACAACTGGTCAAGGAGGTTCAACCGGACAGCGCCTATTTCCGCGAATGGAAGGCCATTGAGTACAGCCAACATAAATACGCATTGATCAGGCTGGTGGATACGGGAGATGATTTTTACCTCGGGGCATTTGTAGAACTGGAGAACCTGATGATACCGCTGGATTTGATTCATCTGGAATATGGCTTTGCCAGCTTTGTGAATGAGCAGGGTGAATTGTTGACCAACACGTCAGCGATCGGAAGGAACCGGCTGAATATCTCTCTTGCTTCTGAATCCAACGAAGTGTATCAAATCGTGAAGAAGGACGATCAAAAATATATCGTAGTCATGAATCAGATTCAGGGCACCAACGTCATACTAAGCGCTTTTGTACCCGAGTCCCAGATGCTGAAGAATCTGTATCACTTTCGGAGAGGGATTATCATCATATCCATCGTGGCTTTAATCATTCTGATTATCTATTTGGTCTATCTCAATGAGATTATCCTGAAGCCCATGAACAATCTTGTCCGCGGAATGCGCAGGATCAAGCAGGGGGACTGGAATACGCGGCTTCATGCTTCTAAAGCGAAGGAGTTCAACATGATCAACGAAACCTTCAACAGCATGGCCTCCGAGATCCATGAGCTGAAGATCAGCGTTTACGAGGAACAGATCAAGGCGCATAAAGCCGAACTTAAGCATTTACAACTCCAAATCAATCCCCATTTTTTATTGAACTCCATCAATATCGTTTACAATTTGGCTGAAATTAAGAATTATAGCGTGATCCAGCTCATGTGCATGAACCTCGTTAAGTACTTCCGTTTTACAACGAAGACGAATCAAATCGCGGTGACGATTGCGGAAGAAATGGAGCATATGGAGAGCTATATTAAAATACAGCAGGTCCGGTTTCCAGAGAGAGTCACCTATGAAATACAAATATCGGATGGTGCAGACCAAGCGGCAATCCCGCCGCTATTAATTCAGCCTTTTATTGAAAATGCAATCAAATACGGATTTGATTTCATGGATCATCCTTTTCATATTGCCATTCATATCAGCCTTTCCAGGCATGATCAATTGGAGATTGTGATCTCTGATAACGGGAGTGGCTTCTCCCAGGAAGTGCTGGAGCAATTACAATCGGGCGGTTACATGGAGAATCAGACAGGGGAGCATTTAGGAATCACCAATGTACAGTACCGCCTTAAGCATATCTTTGGGGATATGACTCGCCTTGAGTTTGATAACGCTCCGGATTCCGGGGCTAGGATAAGAATGGTACTTCCTTTCCGGACGGTAGAGCAGTTTACTTCATATTGATGATCTGTATGGGGGTAGTCGCATGTTTAAGGCACTTATTGTAGATGATGAGATCTATGCGGTAATGGGAATTAAGAGCGGCGTGAATTGGCAGGATCTGCAGGTGTCTGAAGTGTATGAGGCTTATAATATGCGCGATGCATTACAGGTTTTTGAACGCACGCCGATTGATATTATGATCTGTGATATTGAAATGCCCAAAGGGACAGGGATTGAACTGCTCGAGCGAGTGAATGATATTTCTCCCGATACAGAGACCATTTTTCTAACTGCCCACTCCGCCTTTGACTTTATGAAAAGAGCGATTCAGCTGGATGGCTTCGATTATTTGTTAAAACCGATCGAATTTGATGTGCTTCAGGCAACCATAGCCAAAGCGCTGCATTCGATTAAACAGGAGCGAGAACTCCGTCATATACGCGAGCATTACAAACCATATTATGAGCTGTGGCGGAAGAAAAAAAGCCTGATCACGGATAAGTTCTGGAATGATGTGTTTTCGGGAAGAATCGTCTGCACTCCGGCTAATGTTACGGATGTTCTTGAAGAACATGAGCTTAGCGGACTGCAAGATGCTGTATTCATGCCTGTTCTGGTGAGCGTGGAATCCTGGCTGCGGGAGCTCAGCACAAAGGATGAAGAGATCATGGAATACGCCATCCGCAAAGGTGCATCTGAAATGCTGCTGCCTGCCGGCAATGGAGAGGTCATTCAGACCAAGCAAGGGGTGAATGTCGTCCTTATTGTTGGAGAGGAGGGGGCGGAGGGGGATGCCACTCATGAATTAAACTTGCGCTGTGAAAAATACATTCAGGACTGTTATACCTACTTTGGTTGTAATATTTCCTGTTATATCGGCAATCGTTCCAATATGTATGAAATTGCCGATACGTACAGACAGCTGCTGGAGATGGAGTACAACAACCTGAATAAATCCAACCAAGTGTATAGGCTGGCTTCATTAGGCAACTATTCCATTAAGACGATGATTCCGCGAATATCGACCTGGACCCTACTTATGGAGCATGGACAGCAAGAAGAAATACAGAGAGAGATTCATGGACGTATCGAGGAATTGAGCCGAAAGCCAGAGCTTTCGGTTAGTGAGCTTGAAGGATTCCGACAAGAATTTATGCAAATGGTCCATTATATTCTTCATAAAAATGGACTGTCTGCGTTTGAGTTGTTTCAGGATCAGGCAGGAATTCATCTGTATGCTCAGCCGCGTAATCTTGAACAATTGAAAGCTTCGGTGCTTCAAGCCGTTCAGGTCATCCATGATCAGCTGCACCCGAACTGCTCCGTGATTCAACGTGTACAATCCTATATAAAGGAGCATTTGCACGAGCCGATCACAAGAGAACAGCTGTCCAGTTACGTACATCTCAATCCTGCTTATCTGTCCCGTCTGTTCAAACGCGAGGTAGGCGAATCGATTACAGATTACATATTGCATGCCCGGATGGCACAGGCCAAAGATTTAATCTCGAACTCGACCATCCCTATATCCGAAGTAGCCAAAACCTTTGGCTATCATAACTTCTCCCATTTTTCCAAAATGTTCAGAAAAGTATATCGAGTTTCTCCGCAGGAGTTTAGACAGCAATCATAATCTCAACGGGGGTTCTATTCAACGAAAAAAGCCTGTGTTTCCTACTCGAGGGAATACAGGCTTCTATGTGTATTTACCGAATCGGGTACACTAGTGTCCCTCCTACTTGAGCTAAACTCATAGCCGATTACATGACAACCTTAAAAAAACAACAATACACCTTAATTTAGTCCCTTTCCGAATTTGAGAAATGGGATTAGAACTAAGATACCATACAATAATTTGTATACATCCCAGAATGTGGTTTTTATAACTCCGTGAAAGGGGGATTGCTTATACCGAGTGTTCAAAAAGCATTAATAAAGTCAAACTCATATGGGAAGACGCCTATGGGAAAAGCTACAAAATTCAAGTGTCGACGGATACGGCAGCGCCTGTAAATTGGACGGAGGTATACTCCACTTCAACCGGTGACAGAGGGATGGACGAAATCTCATTCGCAGCACGGGATGCCAGATATGTAAGGATGTATGGCACGGCAAGAGGAACATCCTACGGGTACTCTTTGGACGAGTTTGAGGTGTACGGTTCCGCTGCTTCAAGCAGCGATACGGATCCCGGCGATATGATCAGCAATGACGCAGGGATTATCTTTTAGAAGTAACCATGGTCACAGGCAAGATGCCCGAAACCAATCCAATAGGAGGAATAGGAATGTATAAAAAATGGTCAATTCACGTACTTTGCCTCGTCCTTTTGATGTCGACTTTTCTCTCACCGGTGTTTGTACAAAAAGCCCATGCAGCAGGCGAGCAAAAGCCATTTCCCCAGCAAGCGAGTTTTGCTGGAATTACGAAGCCCAATCATCTCTCGCAGTCGCAATTGAATGCAGACGTTATCGCTTACTATAATTCATGGAAATCCAGCTATTTGAAGAACAACTTGTCCTCCTTGCCCGGCGGATATTATGTGAAAGGCGAAATTACAGGAGAACCTGGCGGGTATAAGGCGTTGGGCTCTTCCGAAGGTCAAGGATACGGCATGCTCATTACGGTGTTAATGGCTGGTTATGATCCGAATGCCAAAACCATTTACGACGGCCTGTTCAAAACGGCCAGAGCTTATAAAAGCAAGGGAAATCCTAACCTGATGGGCTGGGTCGTAGCGGACTCCAAAAGCGCGCAGGGAGATTTCTACTCGGCGACCGACGGGGATCTGGACATCGCTTACTCGCTCATTCTTGCTCATGATCAATGGGGTTCATCCGGTACAATCAATTATTTGGCGGAAGCCAAAAAAATGATTACGGATGGAATCAAGAAAAGCAATGTCACGACCAACAACCGGTTAAATCTGGGCGATTGGGATAGCAAAAGCGCACTGAACACGAGACCTTCGGATTGGATGCTCAGCCATTTAAGAGCCTTTTACGAGGTTACCGGTGATTCAACGTGGTTGAATGTCATCAATAACCTGTACAACGTCTATAGTTCATTCAGCGCCTCCTATTCGCCGAACACGGGGTTGATTTCGGATTTTGTCGTTGACAATCCTCCAAAGCCCGCTCCACGAAATTATTTGGAAGAGTTCCCGGAAACGGACGAATACAATTATAATGCCGCTCGGGTACCACTCAGGATTGTGATGGATTATGCGCATTATGGTGAAACGAGAGCCAAATCGATCACCGATAAACTGGCTTCCTGGATTAAAGGAAAGACGAGCGGCAACCCTAACAATATTAAAGACGGGTATAAATTGAACGGAACGGTGTCTCCATCGGCAAGCGGGGCGGAAGGTGTTTTTGTGGCTCCGTTTATTTCGGCAGGAACCCCGAATAGCGGAAACCAGGCCTGGATCAATAGCGGCTGGGACTGGATGAAAAGTCATAAATCCGGTTATTACAGCGACAGCTTCACCCTCTTAAACATGCTGTTCATTTCAGGTAACTGGTGGAAGCCAGGAGGGGGAGGCAACCCAGCAGATACGCAAGCACCAACGGTTCCGTCGAATTTGGCGGTTACTGCAAAGACTTCGTCCAGTATCTCTCTTTCATGGAATGCTTCTACGGATAATGTAGGGGTTACAGGTTATGAGATTTATAACGGCTCAGCACCAGCGGCTTCCGTTACAGGAACGAATGCGACCATCAGCGGCTTGAGCGCCAACACGGCCTACACCTTTACGGTCAAAGCCAAAGATGCCGCCGGGAATATATCGGGCGCAAGCAATGCAGTGACAGCCACAACAAATAACGATACATCGTCCCCGAATCTTGCCTTGAACAAGACGGCCGTTGCAAGCTCAAGCGAAGCCTCGGGCTTTGAGCCTGCTAAAGCTTTTGACGGCAGCCTGGCAACGCGATGGGCAAGCGCAGAAGGCGTTGACCCGCAATGGATTTATGTCGATCTCGGCGCAGTGAAGAACATCAACCGAATCCAATTAAATTGGGAAGAAGCCTATGCGAAGAGTTACAAGATTCAAATATCTGTCGATAACGGGACACCTACCAATTGGACGGATGTATTCTCCACAACAATCGGGAATGGCGCCATAGATGATATTGCCATTTCGAACCGAAATGCGAGATACGTGAGAATGTACGGCACGGCCAGAGGCACCCCTTACGGATATTCCTTATATGAGTTTGAAGTGTACGGAACAGATTCTATGGGCAGCTCGGATACGGAGACACCAACGGTTCCAACGAATTTGGCAGTAACCAACACGACCTCCTCCAGCGTTACGCTTTCATGGGGTGCTGCAACGGACAACGTAGGCGTTACCGGTTACGATGTTTATGAGGGCGCCACGTTGGCTGCCACCGTTACCGACACGACAGCGACGGTTAGCGGGCTAAACGCCAACGCGACCTATACATTTACGGTTAAAGCGAAAGATGCAGCCGGCAACGTCTCGGCTGCAAGCAACGAAATCAGTGCGACCACTAGCGGGGATACGGTGAACCCTGTCAAACTTACAGCGATCGAGGACAGCTTCGTTCGTGGCGGTACGTATGCCGGGGATCAATATGGCTCCCAGAATACGATGACTGTAAAGCTGCGCGCCTCCAATGCCTCTTACGATCGAGCAGGATACTTGAAATTTGATACTACCTCATTAAGCGGGTCCGTAAGCTCTGCTATTCTCAAAATCTATGTAACCAGTATTCATAGCAATACGAGCTCCTATACAGTGGAAGCCAGGGGTATCAACAATGATGCATGGTCTGAAACGTCGATCAACGCAACTAACCAGCCGACAGAAGCCGGGTCTGCATTGGGGACCGTGACGGTAAGTCAAAAAGGTGCCTATGTGAGCTTTGATGTCACTTCATTTGTGAACAGTCAATCGGATGGAGTCGTAAGCTTCCGCATCGTCGGACTAGATGAAGATATGGGCGCAGATTATGCGACCAAGGAACATTCGGATACGGCCATTCATCCTGTTCTTATCATTAACGGAGATTAATGACTACATTAAAACCACGTTCAAGTGAAATTTTGGATTAAGACAGAAGGGCTGCCATTTGGGCAGCCTTTCACTTTGTTGGTCATGAACCATAGGATTATCGAATCCTTTCAAGAAACTGAACACCATGATGCCGATTAGGTTTTTATCTAATCGGCATCAGCTTTCTTTACAATGAAACTAAACTAGTATAATAACATTTAGTGCTCCGGATAGCCTGTGTTCTAATGTATGTAAAAGTCGTAAACTATACATGCTATCATGATAAGGTTCCATAATTTATGATGATATTTGCAATCTATGAGTCACTTTATCATCCGTTCGATATGTACAATAAAGATATATCGTTTTCAGTTAATAAGAAATGAGGGCCCAATATGCGTTACCTTTATGAATTTATCGAGCATCAAGATGATATGCCTTTTAAGCTGTTTGTCAACAGTGTGAAGCAGGTTCCATTTCACTGGCATAAAGAGGTGGAGATTGTCTATGTTCTCCAAGGTTCTGTTATCATGCATCTTGACCAGAAGCAGTATACCCTGCTTCAGGACGATGTCATTGTGGTGAACAGCATGTCGATCCATAAGTTTGAACAGAATAGCCCCGACAATATTTTATTAACGCTTCAATTTGGCCCGGAGTGGCTGCATAATAATGTTTTTATATCCTGTAATTCTACGACAGAGGCTGAGCCGATCAGCTTCCGATTTGACACAATCAAGCAAGAGCTTGCAAAGATGGTGTGGGAGATGAACAAGAAGTCTCCAGGCTATCGAAGCTACACGATGGGAAGGCTGCAAACCTTATGTGGGCATTTATTGCGATATTTTTCGGAAGGAATCAATCCGGAAGCTGAAGATGGTAGCAAGAGTTATGACTATAAAAGGTTGAATCGGGTTCTTACCTATATCGATCAAAATTATAAAGAGAAGATAACATTGCAGACGATGGCGGAACAAGAGCACTTAAGTTTGCATTATTTTTCTCACTTTTTCACCGATAAAATCGGTATTCCTTTCCAAAAGTATTTAACGCTGATCCGATTGGAGAAGGCCCAGTCGGAGCTTTCCGGAAGTGAAAAGAGCATTACCGAAATTGCAATGGATTGCGGTTTTGCGAACGTAAAGCTATTCAATAAGTATTTCAAAGAAAAGTACGGGTGTACACCAAGCTCGTATCGTGAAGCCGCTGCTTCGCTTCAGGATAAGCCTAATCGAAAACCGCTTACATATGAAGAGTCCTCTAGTGGGGACTATTATGAGTTAGATACGATCAATGCGATGGGGTCGTTATATCGATATCTGGAAGTGAAGTCGGATCAAGAACAGGAGAGGGCGAACCCACTAACGTCGGTTGTTACGGATCAGGAGCAAATTCGGATTCAGCCGGGAATGTTGTCAACAGGGTACAAAAAACACTGGAATGTTACCACAACAGCGGGCAGGGCAGTTGAAGGGCTGCGCGATGACTGGCGTCGGCAGCTTTCCGAGCTTAAAGCACGAATTCCTTTTGAATATATACGTTTTCATGGCATCTTTAATGATGAGATGATGGTATACAACGAAGAGGATGACGGTACTCCGGTCTATAATTGGGTTTATGTTGACAAGCTTTATGACTTTCTTATTGAGCTGGGAATCAGGCCGTTTGTGGAGCTAGGCTTTATGCCGACCTTGCTCAGCCGTTCCAACGAAACGGTATTCTGGTGGAAAGGGAATATTTCCCCTCCAGCTGATCAGGCAAAATGGGAGGCGCTTGTTCGTGAGTTCGTTCGGCATTGCTTAAATCGCTACGGGGCCGAGGAAGTAAAACAGTGGTACTTTGAAGTATGGAACGAACCGGATTTATCAGGCGTTTGCTGGGCAGGAAGCAAAGAGGAATACTTCTCCTTTTATGAATCTACCGTTCGAGTGATCAAGTCGGTTCTTCCTGAACTAAAAACAGGCGGACCTGCTTTAGGTTATGGTTCACTTTGGAACGACACATGGGCCGAGGAGTTTATGGAATATTGCAAGAGGCATCATGCAGCGATCGATTTCTTTTCTTTTCATATCTATTCGGAGTATCCTCAGCTCAAAGCGGAGCAGAATATGTTAACGAAAATGATGCCTCCAACTTTTTATAAAGAGAGCATCCATCGACTGCAGGAAAAAATGGAGCTTGCCGCTTTCCGTGATTTGGAGCTACATATTACCGAATGGAACTTTTCCCTCTATGACCGGCATCTGTTGCACGATACCATGTTTATGGCCCCATTCGTGATGTATCATGCGATGAATACACTGGGAGATGTGCAGGCCATGGCTTTTTGGTGCTTCACTGATGTGTTTGAGGAAAGTCTTGTTCCATCCTCTCCGTTTTATGGAGGCTTTGGTTTAATGAATCGGGATGGACTTAAGAAGCCGAGCTATTACGCCTTTGAGCTTCTACAGAAACTGGGTGAAGAGATAATCGTTAAGGGTGATGGTTATGTAGGTACTCAGAATAAAGACGGGAGCATACAACTTCTGCTGTATCATTACGTCCATTTAGATCATATGTTTTCAAGCGGGGACTGGTCGGAGATGTCCAATCATAACCGTTACAGCGTGTTCGAAGAGAAAGGCAGCAAGGTGTTTCAAATCAATATTCCTCATCTACCGGGAACCTATAAATGCACAACCTATCAGATGGACCGGGATCATGGCTCCGTTTTTGATGAGTGGGTTCGCATGGGAGCACCCGAAATCTTGACGGAGGAGGAACTTGCGTATCTTCACGGAAGAAGCGGCCCGGCCATCCGGACAGAGATATTACAGGATCAAGGTTGGCAGAAAGAAATCAATCTTCCACCGCATGGTGTGTTATTGCTCACATTAGAGAAACAGTTTTAAACACAATCTTCAAGAACACCTCCTCCATGAGAGGGGGTGTTTTTTGCTGTCGATTCCAAGTAGATGCGATTAGCCGGATCTAAGGATAAGAATTGAACAAAAAACGCCCATAGGCGAGGCAATTTACAACGAGTAAGCGTTAACAAAAGTACCTATACTATAGCTATGTGCACAACAGAATTACAGGAGGGGAATCAACAGATGAAGCGTTTTATGAAATGGATGACGGAATCATTTGCGCCAAGATTGGATGCGATTACAAATAACATTTGGATAGCATCAATACAAGAAGCCATTATGGTTGCCATCCCGATGATTTTTATTGGTTCTATTATTACTTTGATCTCAATTTTGCAAGACTTCATTCCTGGCATGCCGGATTTGACGCCAATCACAACATTCAGTTTTGGTCTTCTCGGTTTGTTTATTGCATTTCTGACGCCGTATACCGTTATGGAGAAAAAGGAGAGGCACAAAATCAAGCTGCTCGCAGGAATGACCGGCATATCCTTATTCCTCATGCTGCTTAATCCCGTCGTAAACGAAGACGGAACCGTTCAGTTCATTCTTGAGCGTTTCGGTCCTGCGGGTATGGTTACGGCACTCATTGTAGGCGTCTTCATCGCCGTAATCATGAATGTCTGCGCTAAGTTTTCTTTCTTTAAAAAAGGGTCTTCCATGCCAGAGTTTATTATGGAATGGTTTGACTTCTTGGTACCGATTGCTGTGATCATGGGCATAGGCTGGGTTCTAGTATATCAGCTCCACTTTGACATCTTTGGACTGATTGTGAGCGTGTTTGAACCTATTAATGCTATGGGGCAAAGCTTGTTCGGGTTTATTCTATTTAACTTTATTGGGGTTGTACTATATTCCTTCGGAGTTAGCCCGTGGGTTCTGATGCCAATATGGTATGCCATATGGATTCCGGCGATTGAGGAAAATGCCGCATTGGTTGCGCAGGGACTGGATCCTGTCAACATTAATACATTTGAAACATTTTTCTCCGGATGGCTTGGAATCGGAGGAATGGGTGCAACATTGCCGCTTGTTATCTGGTTCCTGTTTGCCAGATCCAAAAAGCTGAAAACCATTGGTAAAGCAACATTAATTCCTTCCCTGTTTAATATTAACGAGCCTGTTGTGTATGGAGCACCGGTTGCCTTCAATCCGCTATTGATGGTGCCTATGTGGATTAACGGTCTCATTACGCCCATTATTGTCTACTTAGCTCTTGATATGGGTTTTGCGCAAATCCCAAGTAAAATCTTTCAGCTATGGTATACGCCGATCGGTGTATCGACTTACCTCATGTCCGGATTCAATGGACTTATTCTGCTCGCCGTCGTCTTGCTGATTGTGTTCGCCGTATGGTTTCCGTTTTTCAAACTGTACGATGCGCAGGAGTTGAAGAAAGAGCGGGAGTTACAAGAAGAAGCTTGATATGAAAGGGTGGATACAAATGAAAGCATCTATTAACGCATTGATAAAGGAAATGACACTTACTGAAAAAGCATCCCTGTGCGCGGGATTAAATATGTGGATGACCAAAGGGATCGAGAGACTCGACGTTCCGCCAGTTCATATGTATGACGGAACGAATGGGATTCGCAAAACGAACAGTGACGATGAAATGGGGATCACGACAGAGAATGTTCCCGCAACTTGTTATCCTACGGGCTCCGCTATCGGTTCTTCGTGGAATACTGAACTGCTGCACGAAGTTGGGGAGGCACTCGGTAATGAATCCAAAGAGATGGGAGTCGAATTGCTGCTCGGCCCAGGAATCAACATGAAGCGGACTCCGCTTGGGGGAAGAAATTTCGAATATTACTCCGAGGATCCCTGTCTGACAGGCGAACTGGGCGCTGCTTTCATCAATGGTCTCCAAAGCAAAGGAGTTGGCGCTTCGCTTAAACACTTTGCTTGCAACAATCAGGAATTCGAGAAAATGGTGACGAGTTCAGAAGTGGACGAACGGACGCTGCGCGAAATTTATTTAAGCGCCTTTGAGCGAATTATTAAAAAATCGGATCCTTGGACCGTCATGTGCTCCTATAATTTGCTTAATGGCTCGTATACTAGTGAGAACGAGCATTTATTAAATGATATCTTGAGAGAAGAATGGGGATACGAGGGCGTCGTGATCTCAGACTGGACAGCTGTGAATGATCGGATCCGTGGGCTGAAAGCAGGACTTGATCTCGAAATGCCGGGGCCAGCCGGTTATAACACGAATGCGATTATCAAAGCCGTGGAGAGCGGAAATCTTGCAGAAGAGCAGCTCGACAAAAGCGTTGCCCGTATTCTAAAACTCGTAGAACGTGTAACTGGTATTGAAGAATCGGCTCCGGTATCTGATATGGAGTACCACAATCTTGCGAGAAAAGCTGCAGCAGAAAGCATTGTGCTCCTAAAGAATGAGAATGGCATTCTTCCGATCCATGCGGAGTCAACCCATTCGATTGCAGTTATCGGCCGTTTCGCCAAAAAACCTAGAATTCAAGGAGCCGGCAGCGCAAAAGTAACGCCGACGCGCGTTGATATTCCATTTGAAGAAATGAAGGCGTTGGCTGGAGCTTCCGTTGAGATGAGTTATGCTCAGGGCTACCCTGAAGATGACTCCATTCATGTGGAGATGATCAAGGAAAGTGTCGCATTGGCGGCAAAATCGGATGTGGCAGTTATATTCGTTGGCCAGCCTGAGTACGCCGAATCCGAGATGCGTGATCTGAAGGGCATTGATTTGCCAGAACAGCAGATTCTGCTCATTCAAGCGATTGCAGCCGTACAACCTAAATGTATTGTGGTGACCAGCAGCGGTTCAGCCTTGGCAATGCGTCCATGGGTTCAGCATGTTCCCGCTGTCATTCACTCATGGCTGTCCGGACAAGGCATGGGTAAAGCAATTGCTGAAATCTTGTTTGGACAGGTGAGTCCTTCCGGTAAACTGTCCGAGACGTTTCCGGTTAAACTTTCTGACAATCCTTCACATATGAGGATCCGTGGTGAAAACGGCAAGCTGTATTATCGTGAAGGGCTGTTCGTCGGCTATCGATACTACGATCGGAAGGAACTCGCTCCACAGTTTCCGTTTGGTCATGGCTTATCCTACACTTCATTTGCCTATAAGGATATGAAGGTAGCTCAAACGGAGACAGGGATCACAGTCTCTTTCTGGCTGGAGAATATCGGAAACCGAACAGGGAAAGAGGTCGTTCAGCTTTACGTCCACGACGAAGAATGCACATGGACACGTCCAGAGAAAGAATTGAAGGCATTTTCTAAAATCGAGTTGGCTCCTGGGGAGAAACAGCAGATTGTCTTTGAACTTGAAGAGAGAGACTTTGCTTATTACAACACCAAATATAACCGCTGGGTAGCGGAGAGTGGTTATTTCCAAATTGCACTTGGCTGCTCTTCTCGTGATATCAGAATTACGGAGCGACTGTATTGTGATTTTGGCAAGGAAGAAGTATCATTTCATAAATTCAGCTTGGTTAGCGATTGGATCAACGACCCCACTGCGAAATCCGTATTGGAAGAGTGTCTGAACGAGATGAATCAGCATGTCGTAGAGAAGATTTACCTCAATGAAGAGTTCATCGGATTTTGGGAAGACTGTCCAGTCATTAAGATTTTGCAAATGTATGGCCAAACCTGGATGGTTGACCGGTCACCGGATGAAATCATTGAAGAGCTTATAAGTCGAGTCTATCAGCGACGCGGTAACATGTAAGACAAGATAATATTCCTTATAATAGCTTGGGATCTGAAAAAGGATTCCAAGCTTTTTTAGTATTCAAAAAACCATAAAAAGGTGAGGAGACAAGGTTTCTCCTTTCATTCTCTGCAAACCATCATTTAAATTAAAATTTTGACATTGACTATAAAATGATATAGGATGTCAATATATATTCAATATCGAAAGGTGGTAACTGACATTATTGATCAAAGGAATCGAAGATGGTGGGTGCTGGGCGCTCTTGCAGTAGGAATCCTTGCAGTCGGACTGGATATGACAATTCTTAACCTCGCCCTGCCCGTTCTTGCTACGGATTTGCATGCAACAAATGGAGATCTGCAGTGGTTTGCAGATGCGTATAACCTAATATTTGCTGCTATGCTCTTGCCCGCAGGCTTGTTAGGTGATCGATTGGGAAGAAAGCGGATGCTTCTTATGGGCTTGCTTGTGTTTGGGGTGGCCTCTGCAGGATGTGCTTACGCTAGTTCATCCTGGGAGCTGATTACCGGACGCGCCTTTTTGGGACTTGGTGCCGCCTTATTGGTACCATTGTCAATGTCGATTATACCGGTGTTGTTCTCTGAGGAAGAACGTCCTAAAGCAATAGGTGTATGGATGATGGCGAACGCGATCGGCATACCGTTGGGGCCGATTGTTGGGGGCTGGTTGCTGAATAACTATGAGTGGGGATCCGTTTTCCTTATCAATATCCCACTAGTCATCATTGCCTTAATCGTCGTTTCTATCTTGTTGCCTGAAACGCGCAGCGAAGATAAGCACAAAGTGGATGCGATAGGGATCCTAGCTTCGAGCCTTGGGTTGGTCGGCTTGACATACGGAGTAATTGAAGTAGGCGAGAAGGGCTGGGGGGACGTTGCAGCATTAACTACTATGATTGGCGGGATATTTTGTTTAGTATTTTTCATGTTTTGGGAAAAACGGGTCAAGCATCCGCTTATTGATCCCTTTTTATTTCGTTCATCCAAATTTACATGGGGCTCGATATTGGCAACAGTCATCTCTTTTGCCATGTTTGGAGTATTATTCGTTACACCGCAATATTTCCATGCGGTTCAGGGGGTTGATGCGTTAGATTCCGGATTGCGTTTATTGCCTTTAGTTTTTGGTCTTCTGATTGGAGCCCCTATATCCGATAAACTGCAATCGAAGTTTGGCACTCGGGCTACGTTGGCACTTGGTTTCTTAATAATGTCTGCTGGATTAGCGATTGGAGCCAATACGGGTGTAGATAGCGGTTACGGTTTTGCCTCAATATGGGTTACAGTAGTCGGTTTGGGTATTGGCTTGGCTTTGCCCGTGGCAATGGACGTTGCGATGTCGCCGTTATCGGCGGAACGAAGCGGCGTAGGTTCGGCATTCATTATGTCATTGCGGCAAGTGGGGGGGACGATGGGAGTTGCTATACTAGGGACCGTTCTCAGCACGAACTATCGGAATAATCTGGACTTGATCGATTTGCCGGGAGATGTTGCAGAAGTCGTGCAGCGCAATGTTTCCGCTGGAGCAGCCGTGGCACAAAAAATTGACTCGACATCTTTATTGAACTCAGTACATGCTTCGTTCGTTGCTGGAATGGAGGCGATGTTGTGGGTATGCGGCGGAGTGACGGTTCTAGGACTCCTGTTAACCGTCATTTTTATACAAAAGAAAACAAGCTCCAACAGAGCACCTGAGATTAATCAAAATGTGACTGGGGAATAAGCAGTCTGTTTCGATTCTGCTCTACTACGAAAGGCGGAGGCTTATACTTTTGTTTGCGAAATTGAGGAGGGGATGCAACGATAATATCACGTATCTTTCCTCAGAATTATGTAAAGTAAAATAATAATTAAGGCGGTGTACTATGTCTGCCATTCTTTTTCGAAATCTAAATAAAACCTATAACGGCAAGCGTGGTGTGATTGATCTGAATTTAAAGGTAGACCGAGGCGAAATCTTTGGATTTATCGGGCCTAACGGGGCTGGAAAATCAACGACGATACGACTGCTTATGCAATTGATTGCTCCTACATCAGGAGAGATCTTCGTATTGGGACATCGTGTCAACGGCGACGACCCTCAACTGCGCAAAAAAATAGGTTATCTCCCCGGCGAGGTTCGGCTTTATCCAGATATGACAGGGAATCAAATTCTGAACTTCACTGCAAACGTATACGGAATAAACTTAAAAAAGTCGCCGATTCATGACTATGCAGAAAGACTTCAATGGAATGGGAATCAGAAAGTTAAGTCCTATTCACTCGGAAATCGAAAGAAACTCGGCATTCTTCTTGCGCTTATTCATAATCCCGAATTGCTTGTTCTAGATGAACCCACCTCGGGATTGGATCCACTCGTACAGCAGCAATTTTTCCAAATCCTCCGTGAATGGAATGAATTAAAGGGAACAACGGTGTTCTTCTCGACTCACATCCTTACAGAAGTTGAAAAATTATGCAACCAGGTTGCTATTATCCGAGACGGGTGCTTAATACAAGTATCAACGCTATCAGAAGTTTCCGCTGCGGGCGAACATTTTATCGAGGTTTCTTTTTCTGAAATAGATGAGCTCGGTCAACTGCAGGAACTGTATGAAGTTGATCGAAATACCAGATGTGAAAACGGGATTTACCGGTTTCGCATTCAAGATAAGGAACTTCGTTCTATTCTTGCTGTGCTGTCCAAAATGCCAGTTAAGGATTTGAGCGTGCGAAGAACGTCGCTTGAGGAAAAATTTATGAGCGAGTATGTTTCGGAATCAGATGGGGGGCTCCGATATGAATATAATGATGCGTTATGAGTTTAATCAAAATAAAAGAAGCTTCTGGATTGCCTTATTAGTCGTAGGACTTCTCCAAGCCATCCCCGCAGCAGCCTCCCAGTTAAACTACTCCGAAAGCCTTTCAACTTTTGAAGAATGGGTATCCGGACAACCATTTACGTTTTTTTACTTCTCCTTGGCTTTTTCTCCATGAGTTGGGCAATTGGCTCCATAGCCAAAGAGCGAGATCGTCATACATCGGAGTTCTTATTTACGCTTCCGTATAGCCGAACATCTATTTATTGGGCTAAATGGCTCGCACATATTTGTCAAGTGATGGTCATTGCTGTTGTATCGACAGGAATTGTCTTGTTGATAGGTAGATTTAACGGCATGCTGAATGCACCTTGGGCAGTAACGGACGTTATGTTGGCAGGATTATTGACCTCACTAGCATTTATGGGAATTGGATTTGCCTTATCGCCATGGCTGAACTCTGAACGCGGAGCTTTGTCGATTGGGATTGGAATCGTATCCATTATGTTTTTATTACATATAATCGCTGGACTGAATGATAGTTTTATGTGGATGGGTAAGGCTAACTTGTTTCATTTGTTTGATGCGGCAGCCATTAGTAGGGGGGATGGGCTGCCTATCGCATCCGTGATCGGCGCTCTAGGGTTACTTGCTGCAGGAAGTTGTGCAGGATGGGCAGGTATTGTTCAAAGGGACATGTAAGTTATGTTAACTTGCTTACCATTTCAATAGCGTGATAAAATGATCTGAAGTCTCGATTCTTTTAGGTTCCTTTGTTGGATTGACGATGAATTAAAGGCATGAGATGGTCGGCGTCTAGATTCGTTGTTTTAAGAGTACACGTAGTCGAATCGAAAACGAGTTCGAGCAAAATACCTTTGGGGAGTGAGCAGAATGTCATCAAGTAACCAAAAACCCATTGGGTTGCGAGAACGTAAAAAAGCTAAAACCATGGCCGCAATCCAGATGCATGCATTGCGTCTCTTTAAAGAATTTGGCTATCACGAAACTACTGTGGAGCAAATTGCAGAGGCTTCGGAAATTTCTCCAAGTACTTTTTTTCGTTATTTTGCAAATAAAGAAGACGTATTGATTACTGATAATTATGATTCCCTTCTAATCTCAGCTTTCGAGGATCAACCTTCCGATTTTAACCCACTTCAAGCTGTTCGTAATGCAGTGAAATTAGCGATGACTCAGATGTCTGATGATGAATTTAAGACGGTGAATGAACGACATCAGCTGATCATGACTGTGCCTGAACTTCGAGCAGCAGCAATAAATAATTTGGCTCAAACTATGCAAATGCTTGCTAAAATTGTTGCGAAAAAAATGGGTCGGGAGGAGGATGATTTGGCTATTCGCACATTAGCCGGCGCCATCATTGGAGTTAATATCTCGGCGATGCTTTATTACGCTGAGCATCCCGATGTTGATTTCACAAAATTGCTGGATGAGTCTTTAACCCAACTTGAAGAAGGATTGCAGCTATAAATTTATTATAAAACTGTGACCCGTAGGATGTACACTTTGAAAAGAGTGTGCTCCTATGGGTTTTTCTATGTTTTATCAGGATGGGATCGGGATTATGGGCAAGTCTGTGGAGCAATCAGCACATCCTTACGGATATGGTTTACGGAATCCACTGAACGTAGTGATTTATTGTGCTGTCACATTATGGGTCAAGTTGTTCGTTGTATAGAGTGAAGGGGGGGAGAGGGCTTGAATGACGCGGAGATAAGTCAGATCATTGCAGATGTGTTGGATGGGGGGACAGAACAATTCGAGAAAATCATGAAGGTTTATCAAAAACCGATTTTTCTCTACTGTTATCATATGCTGGGTAATCATGCCGAGGCCGAAGATAACGCACAGGAAGTATTTTTGAAAACATTCCGCAGCTTGCGGAAATATACTCAATATGAGATGGATTTTGGCGCATGGTTATACAAGATAGCCTATCATCAATGTATTGACATCATCCGTAAGCGAAAACTGGTGAAATATTTACCTTTCTTTTACCAGGATGATAAAGAAAATAATGATGTCGATATGCATATTGAAGCCAACTATTTTGATGAATCCGTACATCAGGCCATGGCGAAATTATCGGCGGAAGAGCGTAATTTGTTAATCTTACGTTGTGTCGAGGATAAGAGCTACCAGGAGATTGGTTTGATTCTCGGCAAGAACAGCGCAAGCCTTCGTAAAAAATACGAACGTACATCTGCAAAATTTCGAAAGTATTATGCTCAAGTAAAGGGAGTGGGAATGTATGAATATGGACAGGGAACGGGATTTGAAAAAACTGTTTGATGACCCGCGCATTCCCGACGTCGACCTGACAGGAAAAGTAATGAATACACTATATGCTCAGCCAAAAGAAAAGGAGAGGTTTTTTGTGAAATATAAAGTTGCTTTGACTGCGTTTGTAGGAATGATGTTAATGGCCTCCACGGGTTATGCGGCAGTTCAATATCATTCTTTGAACAACAAGGATGGCGAAGTCGTATATGAGACTAAATCGACGAAAGATTACGGAAAAACAGAATCGAAAGATGAGATAGAGCGTTACAAGGCATTTTATGAACTTAAGGATAAGATGCTAAAGAACGGGGAAGCTGGGCTGTTCTATATGGTTGCCAATAACCCGAATCATGAAACAATTCTTGGAACGAAGGTGACTATCTTCCAAGATCTATCTCAATTGCGCGATAAGATTACGGATAAATCCATTAAGATTGCAGACAAAGTCAATGGAAATTATACATTCCAAAAGGCGGACGTAATCTTTAAAAATGCTCAGGAAGTGAATCCTCCTTCTTCGGAAGAAAATAAGAAAATGGCAGAAAAGCTGAGAAAGCAGGCGGAAGAGTCCAATAAGGGATATGCCATGATGCCTGTTGAAATGACAGATCAGTTTTTCATTCTCAATGCTACGTATCAAAATGGAGAGGATAAAATCGGGGTTAATATCACTAATCTGACTGGAAAGAGCGACCCTACAATGTATATTGAGGAGAAAGTTGAATTTAAGCAGGAGAAGGTTCAAGTGAAGGGAATAGAAATGCTGCATACAGAATTTGGTCCTTCGCAGTGGCACGAGCTGAAATGGGTACACGAGAGCCCAGACAAAAAGGTAAAATACGTCTACACTATAGGTGGAGACATGAATAAAGTAAGCAAAGAAACCTTGATGAAAATTGCCGAAAGCTATTTGAAATAATAAATTTTAATCAACGGGAATCTTCTCCAATGCGAATTGGGGTTGATTCCCGTTTTGGGATGATAAACAGTTTTTATGTAGGCAATTACTTAAGGGAACTTAAAGATTATTTATAGTTCGCTTGGAACTTTATGCCTTCTCTGAGCGTTGTATTTGTCGTGAAGCAAGAAGCCATAACAAATGGGAGGGCTATTCATGCTTAGAATTGAAATGAAACGATGGATTAAACATCTCAAAGGTCAATTACGTCGGCTTATCATTGCAAGTATTGCAGCAGGCTTACTTACAGTCCATGGCGTGTTGGCAGTACCACCTACGCATGTGAATGCAGAACCTGCCGATGTTTCGGTACGCAACTGGTATCCTTCCTCAGTCTTCGAAGTTCCTGAAGTAAAACCTTCTTGGACGGTGAAGGTGGACAACTATCTGGATATGGAAGACGAGAATTATCTAGGTCGCCAGGCGATTGCTGAAGATGGGAAGGTGTTCGCATTCACCGGGAAAAAGCTGATTGCCATCGATGCGAGTACAGGCAAGCGGTTATGGAGTTACGGTAAGGACCTGAAGCCTTACGTTGTATTTCATAATGGCGTTATTTATGGCCTATCGGGAGATCAGATGCCATACGCTTTGAACGCAAAGACAGGCAAATTGAAATGGCAGTCGAACACATCCATTTACATGGATACTCGGCTTCGTACGGAAGTGCTGGTTCCAACTGTCGATACGCTGTATGCGATAAAAGGGAGCAGTACCTTCGCGTTTGATGCAGCCACAGGAAAGTTACGGTGGAAAACGAACGAGCCGTCAGGAGAAGGACATGGCACTGATTATCTTCAGGAGGCGGATGGAGTCATACTTCGGACGTTCTTTGTGCAAGGAGCGCTCACGTCCATCCAATTGACTGCCTATGATAAGAGGACGGGCAAGAAGTTATGGGACCATTTTGGTCAGGGAGAAGATCTTCAAATCAAAAATGGTCTGGTGTATTCGGTTGATTATTATTCTCCACTGCTGACTGATTATCAGTCGCTGCCGGACCGCAAATGGATCGTAAATGTGTATAACCTTAAGACCGGCGTAAAGAAGAGCAGCCGAGAATATAGCTGGAAAATGTCGGGGGAGCCGCCATATGAGTACGGCGGAGGCGGCTTATTTATAAACCAAGGGAAGTTATACATGGATCAGGGCAATAAGGTGGCCGAATACAATTTTGACACCTATAAGAAAGGTGAGGTTCCTCTGCGAACTTTTCCTCGTCCTTATGGGGGCGACTGGGAGTTGATCGGACTGGTTCAGGAACGGTTGATTTTCAAAGACCGAATGACGGGTGAACTGGCCGGCACCAAGCTGGCGAGCGGACAACATGTCGATTGGAGAGGCGATGCACCTGTTGCGCAGATTGACGTGTATGGGAAAGGCTTATATCGGGCACAGCGTAATGGAACATTACTCGGTATCAATATGTTGACGAAGTTGCCGGTTTTTAGAGTAACGACGGGTGCAGATTTACACGAGTCGACGCTAAAGACGAACGGTATGATCATAATCCAAGCGGAGGATAAGCTCCTTGGGGTAAAGGTACCGGCAACGCTGAAATAAGGGAATAGCTTGTGCTACTTGAATCATATTTCGTTTTAACAATAAAAAATCCCACCAACGAAATTGGATGGGATTTTATGTTTAAGGTTGGGTGAGGGTTTCTATCTTATGGATGCTCGGTGAGACTGGATAAAGGGACGGTCATTTCCTGCTCCGAGTTTCCGATCGGATAGACCCGAGCGGTTTCATCCTCATTGACATGCTGTATAAAGATAGGGGTATCCTGATAAGTGACATTTTTCATAATGGCCGATTCCGAAATTTCAATCGCTCTTTGTTTGTTCATGACAGTTCTCCTTATTTCGAAAGATCTTTCAATGGATCAGCCTGACGGTGGGAGGCTTTTTGTATGTCTTGATCCAGCTTCGATGGTCCTTGAATTTCTTCGGCAGCTTCCATTTGATCATTCAGCTGTTGTTCTATTTGTCCAATCCCATGCGCTTCTTGATGCTGCTTGCTCTTCGCCAAAACGATCTCTCCATTTTCTAGTAAGACCTTTGTAATCTCTGCATTACTACAATGCACCAAACGGATCGAACTTATGCAGTTGTTCACGTGCATTCGCGAAGGGATATCTTCCGAAATCATAAGAAGAGTGGTATCATATTGATTGGCTAATAATTCCAAAATAGGAGTCGTACAAACTTCTTAACGAATACTCTTCGAATGAAAACATGATCGTGATCGAGATTACAGTAATCAATACAAAGTCGCTCGCTTGAGCGGCTTTTATAATTATAGGTCTATAGGACTCTTAAAAAGATGGAGGCATCCTGAATGGCAAGCTCGAAGCTATTGCTTAAAGCCGCAGAATCTTTCGAATTTCATGTAGGAACGTTAGTCTTCCTGAGTAACTCAACCAATGAAGTATATCGGTTTTTGAAGGACAATCAGTCCTATATCTTGCGGTTATCTCAGAAATCACACGAATATGTACCGAAGATAAGTGCGGAGGTAGATTGGGTTTATTACTTGGTGAAGAACGGAGTCCGTGCTTCATTACCGATTCAAACATGTAATAATGAGTTAACGGCCATATTCTGCGATGAAGATAAGTGGTATATAGCAACTGCTTTTCATGAGGCTGCAGGTCGCTTTTTTGATAAGCACAATGAACAGTTATGGGGCCCAAAGATATTCAGAAATTGGGGAGAAACCATGGGTAGGATGCATAGGCTATCGAAATCATATGAAGTATCAGACATCCTTGTGAAGAGAGACAGCTGGAGCAGAAGAAGCATCAATAATCCTCATCTGGAGCAAGGCAGTTTCAATGTACTTCTTGAAAAATTGATCTCTATGGAGAGTACGATTGATTCACTGCCTAGGTGTTGCGATTCGTTTGGACTCATACATCATGACTTCCATCCTTATAATTTTTTTATCGACAACAGTGAAATAACGGTTTTTGATTTTGATGATAGTATCTATGGCTGGTTTTCATTAGACATTGCAATAGCGGCCACTCATGCCGTTTGGTGGGGAGTGCATGCAGAAGATCGTGTCACAAAAAGCAGGTTTGCCCAACTGTTCTTGCGTGAATTCCTCATGGGTTACGAGAAGGAACACCATCTCACCGAGTACTGGAAACAAACAATCCCCATGTTTATGGAGTATAGAAATATTTGTTCTTTCTTCTGGTGGCTTAGTGAATGGAATGGGCATGAGAGCTGCCTTACAGAGAACCAACAGAATGCAATCAACCATGCTGTTATGCTGATTGAAAGAGGCTTGCCTTTTGATGGCTGTGATATTCAACTTTAGCAACATGATAGCTTATTTTAATGGAGGTAGTAAATTGAGGTTAAAAGCGTGTATATTAATCGTCTTCATGATTCTAACGGGTTGCTTTGCAGGAACTAAGGAACAGATCTCACCTGAGACCGATTCGACATCTTCCAAGATCGAATTTACACCGGTGGATTTGTTCCAAGGGGACGCAGCGAAGTTTAAGCTATTCCTCGGTCCGATGACGGGTGCATTTAAATTAAAGTATGAGGGAAATAAACCTAACGTCAGCTTGGACATCGATATTTGGAAGAACGGGCAGAAGGTAGATTCGGCAGGGTCGATCGGAGATTTGTTTTACAGTTCGAACGAGCAAAAGGGCAGCAACGAAGTAGAACTAATCATATCCGTCGACACGGAATCCATAGAGGGTCAAAAGGAGTTCAGCAAGATTAAAGTCAACACCACTTCTCACTCGGGATCAAGCCTTTCTACCATTACTATTCCGTGGGACAAAAAGTTGACAGCACACGGTTTGATTCAGGATATGCGTCCACGTTCGTTTACGATAGACCAGCCCGTGCATGTATTTGGTATGCATGCTACAAGTACCAATAAAATACATACAGCGGATCTTTCAACGGAATCGTTGAGAAAAACGGAGTGGGCACTTGTGTTCACCTTGCTTCTTGATGAAGAAGATAGGGAATAAACGCTTTGAGTTACAGTGCTCGATCCATGATCACAATTAAAGCAGAAACAAGACTGGCGTTGAGGAATGAAAACAGGTCAAATATAATGGGGTGGAATTATAAAATAACGTTAAGGGGAGATTGTAGTGAAGCAAAACAAGTATGATGATCTAGGATTTTTCGAGAATTACAATCAACTTCCCCGTTCAATCAAAGGATTAGAGGGAGCAGGAGAATGGGGTGCCTTTCGATCGATGTTTCCGGAACTTAGGGACAAAAAGGTGCTTGATCTCGGCTGCGGATTCGGGTGGCACTGCAGGTACGCAAGAGAACAGCATGCTCGGTCTGTGGTCGGAGTGGATATCTCAAAGAACATGCTGGAGAGGGCAAGGTTGATGACCGATGACACGAATATAGAATATGTGCAGGCCGCAATAGAGGATTTTGACTACCCTGCTAACGAGTTCGATGTCGTGATTAGTTCGCTTGCACTTCATTACATTCGTGATTTCGAGGATATCTGTAAAAAGGTATATCAGAGTCTAACGGTTGGAGGTTCGTTTGTTTTTTCAGTTGAACACCCCGTATTTACTGCTGTTCCCGAACAAGATTGGTATTATGGCTCGGACGGGGAAAAGTTATTTTGGCCTATCGATCACTATCATGAGGAAGGCGCACGCCAAACTAGATTTCTTGACAATGAAGTCACCAAGTACCATCGGAATATAGCCACACAGATGAATGCGTTAGTGAAAGCAGGATTCCAGTTTAGGGAAATGTCTGAGCTTAAGCCAGAACACGAGCAGCTTCAGGATCCAGAATGGCATGATGCATTCAGACGCCCCATTTTCTTATTGATCGCCGCAGATAAGCAGGTCTGACCCGCTTGGACAAAATAAAAGAGGGACACCTAAACAGGTGTCCTTTTTAGTTCATGAGGAGAATCGGACAAGGTGACGACCATTACATATTAAACTGCCGGATAATATTATTTGATTTCGGGAACTTTCATCGACCGTATGGAGTCTGTTTTGGTAAGGGGGGCGAACAGCTTGAGGGAGATGCAGATGCAGCATTCTGCGGAACTGAATATTTCGGACATCCGGATGCTAATGGAATCCTACGGTGAGGATGTCTGGAATTATGCTTACGTGATCACCAGAAATTCACATACAGCGGATGATATCGCGCAGGATGTGTTTATTAAAGCTTATCAAAATGTTTCCTTCTTTCGCGGGGAGGCTTCCATCAAAACTTGGCTGCTCAAAATCACCCGAAACACGGCGCTTTCCTATCTGAAACGAGCGTTTTTGCGTAGAGTGGTGCTGATCGGCGGGCGATCGCCGGGTGATGGGCTGAACGGGACGATGTCTTCGCCATCTGCCGAGTCGGAGTATTTGAAACGGGAGGAGGCGGATGAGCTGTGGCAGGAGGTTCTAAAGCTGCCCGGTAAATTTCGAGACCCCCTCGTGCTGAGTGTACATCTTCAGCTAACCATAGAGGAAATATCCGGCATTACCGGTCTTTCGCCAGGGACGGTAAAGTCTAGAATTTACAGAGCTAAAAAGAAGGTTGCCGCCAGATGGGAAGGAGCGAACGACGATGAATGAATGGAAGCCGGATTGGAATAAGAGACTGGCTGGACCGCCCTTTAAGGAGCGGCGATTTAAAGCTGACATGATGGAGGATGTGGAAAAAAGACTTACGGTGGTTGAAATGAAACGAACCAGCCGTGGATGGAGACGACCTGCTGTAGCCATCATTCCCGCGATTCTGCTTCTGTTAGGGGGTGGGATCTGGTTCGGAAACCAGACCCCATCTATTCCCCATCCGGTAGCTCCAGGTCCAGGCACACAGGGGGGAGGAACGTTTTCAAGCATCCTGCTTGGAACAGGAGGCGACTTCGACTGGTGGAACCTTGCGAAAAATGAGATCAAACAGGCTAACGACCGCACGATCGTGACACTGACCGAAGCTCTCTTGCTGCGAGAGCTTGGCATCTGGGGCGGCCCATCGCCGGATATATGGGAGCATCCTGAGGTGAAATGGCCGCTTGACCGCTATGATGTGTCCAGCCCTTGGGTATATGAAGTGCACGTGAAGGAGATAAACGCAGAAGAAGCGCAAACCGTATATCGACTTCGTCTGCTGCTGCGTGATTCGATTCCGATGAAGTATGAGGAAACGATAGACGTTACTATTTGTAACGATTCACACAGGATCTCGCTTATTGAGCAAATCGACATAGACGAAACGGGAGCACCTTTGGATGGAATCAAGGTTGGAGACGAGCAGGGGAATACCGTGATATTAAGAGAGGATACGGAGATTGGCCTGAAGATGATCGGAACTCTAATCCAAAAAGAAGGGATGATCCGATCCATCCACGTTCAGTATGGCGACACGGAACATACCTTTCATGATTGGAAGAATGTGAGCAACGAAACCTACTATCCAGACGTTGCATTGCTGCCTGCAAAGAATAACAAGGAGGATGTACTTGCAATCATTTTGACAACCGGTTACGGTACTGGCATTAGAGAATCGGAGTTGAAACTTCTAACAGAAAGTTTTAGAGAGGTGATGTCAGCCGATCCGGTGCTTTCGGTAAAGTCCAAACTAAGCTACAAGGCGACAGCAGAAGCGGGAAAACGAATTTTTCAATTCATGCTGGACGGGGTAACTCGCACATTTGAATATAAGGAGGAAGACGCCGGTTTTTGGCTGGATCAGCCCGCGCTTGGCAACATAGTTAGTTATTACGTTGAGGGAGGCACCTTATACGCATCGGTGCCGATTCAGGTTTCGCCTGGCGAATTCCCGGTCGCGGTCCGGTTGCGGTATGAATACGACGGTACAGCGTTTCTTGTATCGGAGGTCTTGTTTGAAGAGATGTGAGGAAAGCGATCAAGTGATGATCTTGCATACAACGACCATAATCAAAGGCAAGAAGTAATCTTTTTGCTGACTAAAATGAAAGGGGCCGTCCACTGCCATCTATGATGACTTTTGGACGGCCTTGGAATAAAGTAGTTTCAACAATGTTAATGCATTTTAACCTACTTCTATCGTGGAGAGGCCTCATTTAGACGATTGGTTTAGCCGGCGGTTATACTCCTACTAGTTCCGGAAGAACTCGACCTGATCGATATCCGCCCATTGGGAAGAGGACGAATTGGATACGTAAAATCCGATCGTCGCCTTGCCGCTCGTCACTTGAATATTGGATATCGTGACAGACGTCCACGCTGTTGTCACCGGACACCCGGTTTGAAGCATGCTGCCTCCATAGTCCTTCACTTCCATGACACAGCTGTTCTGGCCTCCGCTGCTGCGCATGCGGGCGCGCATCGTATACGTGCCGTTATCGAGACCGTTAATCGTCTGTCCGACATACGCGGTCGAAGGTCCGCTTGTGCCCGCGAGACCGACAAAGTAAGAGCCTTCGGCAGCGGGAAGCCCAACGCCGTCATTAGCTCCATGAATAAGAATCCGTTTCGGGTAATCATCGCCGTACGTCGTCCAGCCCGCTACATTGGCTGTTTCAAAACCGGGATTGTTAACGACATTCGTTTGCGGCGGTGTCACGGCATGCCCGAAGCGCAGATAGATGCCGTTTGACGGATAAGTCGCGCTGGTGACGGCTGCGACACGGGTCGAATCAATGGTCATCAGGGCATTCCAGTTGGAGGATTTCGTATCGGATACCGGAAAAACGTTGGTTTTGTACTGCCATGACGCGCCGTTATCGGAGCTGATCATCGTAAACATCGAGGTGTAAGGATCCCCCGTGTTGGCGCTGCTTTCATCGGTCTGGAATGCGGCCATAAGACGGCCGTCGTCAAGCTTCACGACGAACGGAGCACCCGCCTTTTTGCCATTGCCGCTGGGCACGTACATCGTTTGGCGGGGAACCGACCAATTAAAGCCGTCCGGCGATATTTTATACTTGATGACAAAAGGGTGGCCGGCAACGTCCGAGGCTTCGAATACGGTTATATACCGCCCGTCGTTCATTCGCGTGATGACCGGCATACCGTCGCGGGAGCTGGCTGCCACTCCGTCGCTAACCGTGATGCGGTTGCCCCAGCCGCTTCCGTTCCAGGTCTTCATATACAAATTTTGCAGCCCGGTCGTTCCGACCGCAGCCGGACTGTCGTCCGCATAAAGCACCGCGATTGTGCCGTTGATCATGTCTAGATGCGGCTCCCACAAACCTTTAAAGCTGGAGGCGGTTGAACTCCCGACCAATCCGCCAGGCAAATCGCTCCAGGTGTAACCACCGTCGACGCTCCGCTTGACGTTAAGCTGGATGTCATAGGTCGAGCCGTTCTGTACGACCTGCCGATAGGCTAACCAAATTTCCCCGCTTGGCAGCCTTAACATTTGACCGTTCCCCACATTGCCGGCGCTGCTTGAGACAGCTGTGATCGGAGCGCTCCATGTATAGCCGCCGTCCTGCGTTCGGGAGACCACAATGCGCGTGTTGCCTCCGCCAGCGTTGGTATCGAAGGATACGAGCCACTCGCTCGGCGTAAGCTTGAGCAGCCGAGGATACCATACGCCTCCCGATGGCGGCGTATAGATGGCAATCTGCTGCGAAGCCCACGCCATGCCTGATGAAGCGGCATGAACCGGTGACAATGGAATTGCCGTTAAAGCAAGCGCAAGCATGACGACGAAAGCAAGTGGTTTCTTCCAGAAGCCTTTGTTTCGAATCATATGCAATTAACCTCCCAACCCGAATTAGAAAGCGCTTTCTAAAAGGGATTGTATCGCAATTAATATCATTTAAGATATACTAAATATATATTATTTTTCAGTGGGGACTGACGTAAAAAGCGAGGTCAGACATGGAGCATCCGTTATATAAACGAATTCAGAACGACATACGCCAGCGCATTCAGAGCGGGGAGCTGCAGGCAGGCGCCTTGGTAGCGTCGGAGAAGGACTTGGCTCAGCGGTACGGTGTGAGCCAGATTACAACCAAAAACGCGCTCAACGGTTTGGTAGAGGAAGGCTTGTTAGTGCGATATCGGGGAAAGGGCACCTTCGTTCGGGAGCAGGTCATTCTGGAAGAGCTACATCTTAAGTCGGGCACAAAAAAGACGATCGCGATTATTTTGCCAACGATGAAAACCAAGATCGACCAGCAGCTGCTGGATGGTCTGGAACGTTATTGTGCGGAGCGGGAGTATGACCTGTTGATCCGCATTACACGCGAGTCGCAAGAGGAAGAATACCGAGCGATCAAGCAGTTCCAAGAACGAGGCGTCGATGGGTTTATCATTTTCCCGGTCGAGCAGGAAAGCTACAATAACGCAATTCTACGCTTGTCGCTCGATCGGGTTCCATTGGTGCTTGTCGACCGTTTCTTGAAAGAGATCAAAGCGTACAGCGTTAGCTCTGACAATTACGGAGGCGTTCGCGAAGCTATATCCACTTTGCTGGCGGTGGGACACAGGCGCATAGCCTTCCTGTCACCGGAAATTACAAATTCGGTTACGGACGAAAGAGCCAAAGGCTTCGAGGCCGCTTTTATGGAACAGGGCTTGCCTATAGACAAGACACTGTGGTGCATGCTGGATTTGGAAACTATAGCAGAGGGTCACGGACAACGAGATGTCGTTCGTTTTCTGCGTGATCGGAGCGATATCACGGCCGTCTTTGCCGTTAATGCGGAATTGGCCCGCTATACCCATTATGCCATTCGGGAAATGAGGACGGGAACAGGGAACGAACCGCAACTAGCCGCTTTTGACGATCCGGATATCGAAGGCATTCCTTTCGTCCGTCAGCAATTGGATGAAGTAAGCCGGCGTGCCGTCGATTTGCTGTCGGAACAGCTGTCCGGTACGCACGAGCCAAGGCGTGAAGTCGTACAGGTCCATTGGATTTGGCCGGAATGAATCGGACTTCACGAAGTTCGATCTAAGAATACAATGAAATAACCCATCAAGGGGTCGTCCTTAAAGTAGATTTAGTTGCTTGACGTACGGTTCACATAAACAGAAAGTGTGTCAAATAAAGCCATGGCGGTGCTCAGGATATTATTCCCACACCGCTATGGCTTCTTTTTTGATCATTGGCCGCCTTCTTGAGCAAATTATGGGCAAGCCAAAGCCACCCAACCTCCAGGCTCACTTTATGCAAGCCCGAAGCAGAAATCGCCTGAATCCCGACCGCCGCCGGGTTTGGCACTCACAAAGATTCGGTCGTCCAAACGGTTGATGGCTTCATTGACAACGCGAACCAGATGGTGTTGAGGGATATCTTAGTATTGCCCCATGGTATATTGAATTTACAAAAGAAACCGTTCCTTTCGTAAATGGTTTGGGTTGAACCTCCATTTTACCAAAGAACGGTTTCTTCCTTGCTCAGAACCATTCCAAGAAATGTGGGGCAACAGCGTTGGGAGGAATGATTCGTACATGGAGTTTCTTCTAACAGCAAGAAGGGGGCCTTCCGCAAGATCTAAGACCTTTTGGGTCAGCCGCTTAATTGATAAGAAACTTTGCATCTCAAAGCTCCTGCTGTTGATATCGTCTGAAAATTCTCCATTAAGAGCAGTCTGTTTCCTTTGGAATCCTCTCGATAGGTGTGTTTAGTCATTTACAAACACCAAGTTATATTATAATAATATACTAAATATACTATTTAAATCATAAAGGTTGTGATGGGCATTGAAATCTCTGCCGCTATACAAAAAAATTCAGGAAGATATCAAGCGGCTGATCGCCATCGGCAAGCTGCGGGAAGGGGACCGGGTCCCTTCGGAGAGAGAATTATCCGAACGTTACCGCGTCAGTCAAATTACAAGCAAAAATGCGCTGGTCGGACTGATGGAGGAAGGTTTGCTTGTCAGGATCCAAGGCAAGGGCACCTTCGTCATGAGCAGGCCGGAGAACGCCACGGCGCTTGATCAGTTGGGAGAATGGACAGCAGGTCCGGGCAAGAGCGGGCGTATCGGATTAGTGCTGCCGACGATGAAAACGAAAGTGGACCAGCGCTTTTTAGATAACATCGAGAAGTACGCCTCTGCCGCAGGTTATGAAGTGATGCTGAGAATTACACGCGAATCCCAGATTGAAGAGTCCAAGGTCATCTCGTCCTTTCTGAAGCAGGGGGTGGACGGCATGATCATTTTTCCGGTTGAAAACGAGACGTACAACGATTCGATTCTGAGGCTCTCGCTCGACCGTTTCCCCTTCGTTCTGATCGACCGGTTCTTGAAGGAGGTCAAGACATACAGTGTAAGCTCGGATAACGTTAATGGCACTAGGGAAGCCGTGGAGTATTTACTTAACAAAGGCCATTCGTCTATCGCGTTCATCTCTCCTGAAATTACGAATACGGTGACGGACGAGAGGGCCCAAGGGTTTGAGCAGGCTTTTCTGGAGCATGGATATTCAATCGACAAAAGCTTATGGTGTCTCCTCCCGCTGGAAGAGATCGCATCAGGTCAATCCATAGAACATATCAGGGCGTTTTTAGATGGCAGTCCCCATATCACCGGCATCATCACGGCCAATACGGAGCTGTGCAGAAATGTCTATAAAGCCGCAGTTGCATCCGGTAGACAGGTGCCGGACGAAGTGGAGCTGATCACATTCGATCCGCCGGATCTGCCGAATGTCCCGTATATTCGCCAAAACGAGGAGGAAATGTGCCGGTTGACCGTAGAGCTGCTAATCGAGCAGATCGAAGGAGCTTTTGAGGCGAGAAGAATCGTGGTGCCAGTTATGCTGGTAAAAGAGTAAAGCGGGTGGTCGACAATAGAGGAGATCACCTATTTTATATTAAATATAGTATATAAAATTATATTATTATAAGTTATCATGATTTCGTAAAGCGCTTACACCACATCTTTTAAAGAAGAGGGGAATCGCATGAAATCGAAGAGCAAATTCGCAGGCATGATCATGCTGCTGCTGATGTTCGCCTTAACCGCTTGCAGCGGCGGCAATGGACCAAAGGACGGGGCAACTCCAAGCAACCCGGACACTTCGACACCTGGCAATGAAGCTTCCACCGGGCAGGACTCAAAAGAACCTGTAACGATTGAGTTTATGGGCCACGGCAATCCGAACGAAAAGAAGATTTTCGAAAAGCTGATCGCTTCCTTCGAGGAGAAGTACCCGCACGTCACCGTTAAATACACTTCGGTGCCGCCAGGTGAGTACTCACAGAAGATGACGACGCTGATCAGCTCCGGCAAGGTTCCGGACGTATTCTACGTTGGAGGTCCCGAGTTTTACCGCTTCGCAGAAGCCGGAACGCTCCTCAACATTCAGTCCTATCTGGACCAGACCTCATTGTTTAATCCCGATAACGTATGGAAGCAGGCAATGGACCGCTACCGCTTTGACGGCAGCAAGGTCGGTGCCGGAGACATGTACGGACTGCCCAAGGACGTAGGACCATGGTCTTTTGTTTATAACAAGGATTTGTTTGACGAAGCAGGTGTACCTTACCCTTCTGCAACGGCAGGGGAATGGACCTGGGACGACATGCTGGAAGCCGCCCAAAAGCTGACGGTCGATGCTAACGGCGACGGAAAGCCCGATCAATATGGTGTAGGCGCTTACAGTTTGGAATCGGCAGTATGGGGCAACGGCGGTGAATATATCGACTACGCCACCGGCACGGTAAAGGTAAACGAGCCCGAATTCTATGAGGCGATGCAATTTGTCGCTGACCTGAACCTGAAACATAAGGTCAGTCCGAATCAGGAAGCCGAGCAAGCGATGAATGCATATACCCGCTTTATTAACGGCCAGCTGGCAATGTTTGCGATGGGCCCGTGGGATCAGCCTGCATTCTGGGAGCTGCCTTTCGATTGGGACATTGCTGCATGGCCGGCAAGCCCGAATACGGGACAAACGGCGACCTGGCTCGGCTCGATGGGATTTTCCGTTTCGGCTAAATCCAAACACCCGCAGGAAGCATTCGACTTGGCGGCCTTCCTGTCCCTGGATGAGCAAGGGCAGCGCGAAAACTACCAGCTTGGCCAAGCGGTTCCTAACCTGATCGACATGGCAGAAGGCGAATTTAAGGAAATGGACAAAGGACCGCAAACACGGCAAGTATTCCTTGATATTATCCAAGATTACGGACGCCCGGACGTGGTGGCTTTCTCGAAGGATACGCAATGGATCGATGCGTTCAAACAGAACGCGAGCAAAGTATGGAACGGTGAGATGTCGGCGAAAGACTTTACGGCCCAGATCCAGCCGAAGATGCAGGAGCTGTACGACAAAGGAAATAAATAATGCCGCAAAAGGCAGGGGGGCGTCAGCCATCCATATCGGCGCCTCCCGCCGTACGGACATCCTGTCATAACGAATACAGGCGAAGGTGGAATGGAGTATGGGTACCAAGCTTGGCGGGTATCGCAGAAGAGAACTGGCGTGGTTGTATCTGTTCGTGGCTCCGCCGGTTCTCGGGTTTCTTTTGTTCGGCCTTGTGCCGATCTTGTTCTCGATCTATATCAGCTTTCACAAATGGGATATGCTTACCGATCCGCAGTGGTCGGGGCTCGGAAACTATAAGGATCTGTTGAAAGACGAGAAAGTGTTCAAATCGTTGTACAATACGATCTATTTGATGATCGGCATTCCACTCGGCATGATCCTCTCGATGCTGTTGGCCATCTTAATGAACCGCAAATTTGCCGGCATCTCGTTCATGCGGACGATTTATTATCTTCCGGTCATATCGCCGATTATCGCGGTATCACTGCTGTGGCAGTGGATATTGAATCAAGATTACGGATTGCTCAACAACTTCCTGTGGGAAACTTTCGGCATAACCGGGCCTAACTGGCTGGGCAAGCCGGAGTGGGTGAAGCCTTCGCTCATCCTGATTGGGCTGTGGAGCGGCATCGGCGGGAACATGGTGCTGTACCTTGCAGGACTGCAATCGATCTCCTCAACGTATTATGAAGCTGCGGAAATCGATGGCGCTGGTGCATGGCACAAGCTGACGCGAATTACGATCCCGCTGCTCACGCCGATCCATTTTTTCGTCATCGTCATGGGTATCATTGGCGCGTTCCAGTCATTCAGCCAAATTTACGTGCTTGCGGTGGATGGCGGGCCGGAATACAGCGGTGCCACGGTCGTCTATTATATTTTCCAGCACGCGTTCGAGTACTTCAATATGGGCTATGCCAGCGCGGTGGCCTGGGTACTGGGCATTCTCATCTTTATCGTTACGCTCATTCAATTTAAGCTTTCCAATCGATGGGTTTACCAAGACTAGGGGGGAAATCTGTGAAACGGGAAAAAATGACGGACCTCTGGTCGCTGCTGCTGTTGCTTTGCGGTTCGATCTTTATGATCGCACCGTTCATATGGACCATCTCGACTTCATTAAAGGATCGACGAAACGTATTTGAAATTCCGCCACAGTGGATTCCCGATCCGATTACGTTCGATAACTACGCAAAAGTCTGGCTGGAGTCGCCCTTGCTTCACGGATTCATGAACAGCTTGATCATCGTGGTGATCGTCCTAACGATTGGGATGCTGGTATCCGCGATGTCTGCCTATGCGTTCGGTAAATTCGAATTTCCTTACAAAGGCATGCTGTTCATGGGCTTGCTCGGAACGATGATGATTCCGTATTCGGTCGTTATGATACCGCAGTATATCGGATTTTCCAGGCTGGATTGGGTGGACACACTCCTGCCGCTCATCGTGCCCGGCCTGTTCGGCAATATCGTTGTCATCTTTTTTATCAGGCAATATTTGCAAAGCGCGATGCCGACGGAATTGATCGAAGCGGCGAAGATCGACGGGTGCAGCTTTCCGGGCATATTCTTCAAAATTGCGCTGCCGATCATGAAGCCGGCGCTCGCCGCCCAGGCCGCACTTGGCTTTATGGGCATCTGGAATGATTTTCTTGGTCCGCTGATTTACTTGCACACGCCCGAGAAGCAAACGATTCAAGTGCTGATCGCCTCGATGCAGGCCATGTACATCGGCCAGTCGGACTATCCGATGATCATGGCTGCCGCTATCATCGCCATGGTGCCGGTAATCATCGTGTTCTTTTTCTGTCAAAGATATTTTATCGAGTCGATGGCAATCAGCGGAATCAAGGGGTGAGGCATGTGCCGATAAGTATGCCGCGCCTGTCGAAGATCGTTTGTTGTCTTGGCACGTTAGGATTACTGGCCGGATTGGCATTGTCGGGATGCGATTCAAGAACGAAACCGGAGGCGGTCGATTTGGACATTTACAACGAAAAGATGTACGCCAATCCTTTTCCTTCCCTAGAGGAAGAATGGGAGGATTACGGCAATGGGGACCCTTATGTATTACGGCATGACGGCCGCTATTATCTGTATGTCAGCACGAAGGATCACCGGACGGGCATCAAGGCTTGGATATCGGACAATCTGGTCGATTGGAGGTATGCGGGTCTGGTGACGGAGGATCCCGTATCGACCGGCGCCTACGCACCAGAAGTGATTTACTGGAACGGCTGGTTCTATCTCTATACGTCTCCGGCAGGAAAGGGGCATTATGTGTTTCGCAGCGAATCGCCGACAGGCCCGTTCGAACGGATCTCCGAGAACGTCGGGATGAGTATCGACGGCTCGGTGTTTATCGACGATGACGGCTCATGGCTGTTCACGCATGCAGGTTCGTCAGGCATTGTCGGCGTTCCCATGGACGGCCCCGCTGAATTCGGGGTGGGTCAGACGATCCCAGGGCCCTATCTGGGACATTGGACGGAAGGGTCCATGATTATCAAACGGAACGGAACCTATTACATGACGTATACCGGCAATCACGTGTTCAGCAAAGGTTATCGCATTCACTATGCCGTGTCCCATGATTCGCCGCTCGGTCCGTATACCGTTCCGGTCAACAACCCGCTTGTGATTAGTACCAAGCCGGAGTTCTACGGGCTCGGCCACAGCTCGACCGTACTCGGACCCGATCTGGATTCCTATTATCTCGTATATCATAACTTGACGGGAAGATCTCAGGAAGGCCCGCCTGTCCGTCGCATGAACATCGACAGGCTGGTCTTCAACGGAGACAAGATGGAGATTCTGGGGCCTACGAATTACGACCAGCACGTTCCGGGAGGGCCGGTCTTTGCCGATAGGCTGGATGCAGCCGCCATCAATCAAAGCCGGTGGGAAGCAGTGAATTCTGGAGGAATGGCACAAATCGTGAGCAAGGAGAGCACGGATCGAATGTATACGGCCGAATATAACGTGGTCCCATCGAAGGCTCGCGTCGCGGCTTTGTTTGCGTATCAGGAAGCGAATCAATACGGATTCGCCGAAATCGAGCCCGAGCGAAACCGGATATCCGTGGGCAGGATGGAGGGTGGAACACGCGATGTGCTTGCAACGGCGAGGATTTCCGAAGACACGGATTGGTCCAAGCTGCACACGATTCGCGTCGAGCGCGGAGAAGATCGGCTCCGGGTTTACCTGGACGGCACTCTGAAGCTCGATCAATCAGCGGAACCGTTTGGATCAGGCAAAATCGGTTATCGATACGAAACCGGCAAGCCGAGCTTTTCGTATACGGCATTCTCGAATCACGCTTCCGGCAGCAGTGACTTCGAAACGGCAAAACCGCTTCCGGGCAGCATTGAGGCGGTGCATTACTTAAGCGGCGAAGGCAGAGGATTCTCGGTCCGTCATCCATCGGCAGCAGGCGCATGGCGTAGTTCTGACGGTACGGCGATCCAGGTGGCAGAGGATGGGAGCTACTCGGCATCGCTGACGGAAAAAGGCGACTGGTTGCGTTATGCGGTGAACGTGTCGGAATCCGGCACGTATGCGCTGGACCTAACGGTCAAGGCCGGAGCGGGGCCGGCATCCTTCAAGCTGCTCGTGGACGATAAGAAAGCCGGAAACTATAAAGTGGACGACAGCCATTACTCCGATAGCGAACCTTGGGTTAAAATTCGGGTTGGATCCCTAAAGCTCGAAAAGGGATTACATAGCCTTGCCGTTCAATTGGACAGCGATTATACGATGGAATGGAAAACGATGGACTTCGAGCTGGTCGACGAGCAAACGTTCAAGTTCGAGCATCTTCTGGAACAAACAAGCTCCGGGGATGTCCACGGCCAGTGGATGGAAACTACTGGTGGTTTTGCCGGCGCTGCCGATTCCGATGCCAAGATATATGGAGGAAGCCCCCTTTGGACCGACTATCGTATCCGAACGACCTTGAAGCTGGGGGACGATCCGTCCGGTCAAGCGGGCGTGCTCTTCCGAGTGACAAACGAGTCGGATTTCCGGGATCAAGTGAGCGATTCGCTGATGGGATATTTTCTTGCGGTCAGCGAGACGAAACTCGAGCTGTACAAACATAATTACGATTCCGAATTGCTGCATAGCGTCAAGGTTTCGCTGGAACCAAACGAGCCGGTAAGCTTGCGCATTGAGGCGGTCCGAGGCACGATTCGCGTATATGTGCAGGACGGGGAAGAGCCGGTCCTGACATACGATGATCCCCAGGCATTCATGCAGGGGAGAGTAGGCTTGCGATCGGTACATGCGGAGCAGATCGAGCTCGGCGACTTGACGGTGGAATCCATAGGTACGAAATAGATACGATAAACTTACAGAAGATGGAGAGTGGAACATAATGTCTAGCTCGCACAAATATATTAAAGACTATCCCAGACCGCAATTGGTACGTGAAAACTGGGAAAATCTGAACGGGGAATGGGATTTCCGGTTCGACGATGCATGGGAAGGGGAAGGTGGCAAGTGGTACGACCGTCTTGAAGCCGACCGCAAAATTACGGTCCCCTTCGCGTTCGAGACGAAAGCAAGCGGTATAGCAGATGAATCGTTCCATCCCTGCGTATGGTATGAGCGGATGGTTGCCATACCTGCTAAGGAAGCAGGCAAACGTGTCTTGCTGCATTTTCAAGCGGTCGATTACTCGGCGACCCTGTGGGTCAACGGCAACAAAATCGGTACGCATGAGGGAGGATACGCAGCCTTTTCCTTCGATATTACCGAGGCGGTCGAGCTTGGCCGAGAGAACAGGATTACCGTTCGAGCCGTGGACAGCAACAGCTGTACCCAACCGCGCGGCAAGCAGCGATGGATGAAGGACAACTTCGGCTGCTGGTATGTGCAGACGACGGGGATATGGCAGACCGTATGGATGGAGTACGTGAATCCGATTCATATCAACCGGGTGAAAATAACTCCTGAGCTTGAGCGCGGGGCAGCGAACTTCCATTACGAACTCGGCAATTCCGGGCATGATTATGATGGATTAACCCTTCAGACGATCATCCGGTTTGACGGGAAGCTGATCCGCTCGACGGAAACGAGTGTGGAGCGAGGAACCTTAACGGTTGACGTAAGCGTCGTCAACGAAGCGGTAGGGGAATGGAAGATCAAGCCATGGCATCCGAACCATCCGAATTTATACGATGTCGAGATGATCCTGAAACAAAACGGTAATCCCATCGACACGGTCTATTCATATTTCGGCATGCGGAGCATCCGGATCGTAGGCGATCAAATTATATTGAATCATACGCCGATCTATCAGAGATTGCTGCTGGACCAGGGCTATTGGAACGATACGCATCTGACGCCTCCGTCGGAGGAAGCGCTGCTGGAAGACATCGACAAAACGCTTGCCCTCGGCTTTAACGGCGTGCGCAAGCATCAGAAGCTGGAAGATCCCCGTTACTTATATTGGTGCGACCGCAAAGGGCTGCTGGTATGGTCGGAAATGCCGTCGACCTACGAATTCGGGGACGATGCGGTGGAGCGATTCACGAATGAGTGGATGGCTGTTGTCCGGCAGCATTACAATCATCCTTCCATTATCGCATGGGTACCGTTCAACGAGTCCTGGGGGATAACCGACATAGCCACCGACCGCAAGCAGCAGCAATTTACCGAATCGATCTATCATTTGACCAAGGCATTCGACCAGATGCGGCCGGTCATCGTGAACGATGGCTGGGAGCATACGATTTCGGATATCATCACACTCCACGATTATGAAGAGATAGGCGCTATGCTGGAAGAGCGATATCGGGACAAAGACGCGCTGTTAGGCAACGAATTTGCGCATAACAAGCATCGTTATCCATTCGCACAGGGTTATGGCTATCGAGGCCAGCCTGTGATCATCAGCGAATATGGCGGCATCGCCTTCACAAGCGAAGAGGGTTGGGGTTACGGCAATCAGGTTCGCAACGAAGAGGAATTTTTGAAGCGATACGAGGGAATTACGCAAGCGATTAAAAACTTACCCTACGTGAGCGGATTCTGCTATACACAAATTACGGACGTGCAGCAGGAAGTGAACGGCTTGCTGACGATCGATCGTAAACCGAAAGTGAACATGGACTCGATTCGAAGCATAAACTTGGCGTAAGCGAATAGAGAACGTACAACCATACTTTTTTCTGGAATAGGTTATGTTTTCTCGTGAGATATAGGTATGGACAGAACAGGGACTCGTCAATCGACGGGTCCCTGCTGCTTCTTCCAGCCGTTTTGGAGTTTGTTTTTCATATAACGGGAAAATACAACGTGCCGGATATAGGCCCATAATGAAGAGTTGCTTGACGGAAACTCAACCTGAACAGAATGGATAAGCTCGAAAAACTCCACGAAAGAGCTGGTAATGGCAATACCTATTCAATAAATGCAAACGTCGGGTCAATTGATGGGCAGTGTGCACTGAAGTATGCAGTGTGCATTTGATGTATGTAGGGTGCAACAGATGTATGCGTGTGTACTGATGTATGCAGTGTGCGTCTGATGTATGCGGTGTGCACTGATGTATGCGGACAGGAGATCCGCTATTTCCGAATAAATGTACCAAATTCAAGACTTCGCGGACACAGGATCCGTTATTCTCGGCTTTTTCCTGTTATTAGGGTGATATGCAGGCAATAGCGGAACCTGTGTCCGTTTAACCTTATATTTAGCACCTTTGCTTACAAATAGCGGAATCACGGTCCACACGGAGTTAGTCTAACAGCTTCTATCTCGTAAAATGCCCCAAAGTATCATTGGTTTCCCATATGGGTTTCTCTATAATTTAAATATTTTTCGCACCTGGCGATAAATATTCAGATTATATTAATATTTCCAAAAGTAGATAAATTGGAAAGGATATATAGCGATACAAGAAACATGTCGTGCATCTATGTGTCTTATATAATGGCGCTACAATAAATTATATTACAATCCAAAAAGTTATCTCTAGTAAGGAGAACAATATGCAATGTAGACGGGAGAACTTTATGTTACGACGTAAGTTGTTGTCCTGAGAAAACCACTATCTCTGCAAAGAAAATGAGGATATTATGTTTATATGGAAAGGGCAGGATGAGAGAGAACTAAAAATGAACGGGAGGTAATTCTTATAATATGAAAGATATGAATTATTACAATACCTTTATTCAAGTTTCTGAAGACTGCCCTGCTAGCGCGGCTATAATTCCGAAGGCTAAAGGTGAGTCTAAGACCATACCGGTGATTCAGTATGAGATGCTATCGAACCACCCTTACCGATACACGCAAGAGGATGTGTTGTTCGAAGTGTTTGCCGAGCGCAATCAGATCTCGGAAACGGAAAGAGCAGCCGCACGCGAGAAGTTTTTTTCGAAAGGGCAGCCTTGTCTCCGAACCTCGTCCTTAGGCAAGCGCTATGGTTGGGGGATTCATCATGACGCTGAAGGGAAAGTCGCGATCTATGCCGTAGAGTCAGACGAATACCTCAAACTCATGAACGATAAAAGCATTGCTCAATGTAAAGCGATGCGCTCAAAGAAAGCCTAGGGGATGTACCGGAAGGATAAACTTTAACGGTAACTGAACTCAATTGGGAAGGCATCTCTATCATATACGTGCATACCAAGTCGCCTGATAGGCGGCTTTTTTTGTTTGCCTAAAGAAACGATTTCATTCCTAAGATTTAATTTTCAATTAACATAAACCTGCATTCTATTCAATTATTCTTTTTTAAAATCAATCACGTAGGGTTATTAAACCGGTTTAATGATCCAGCAATCCATCAGAATCTGCTAGAGAAAGGAACAACGATAGATGGCTACCATTGACGACGTTGCCAGAATGGCTGGAGTATCCAAGGGGACCGTGTCCAGTGTGTTCAGCAAAAAAAGGCCGATCAGCCAACAAGTGACGGAACGGGTACTAGAGGTAGCCCAAGAGCTGGGATATTTCCCGAATCACCTGGCCCGAAGCCTGGCGATCAAGAGGACGATGAGCATCGGCCTCAAGATACCTCTCCCGCCTGATGGGACGATGACGGCATTCGATACTCAGCTGATTAACGGGGTCATCAAGGAATGCTCCAAGCAAGGGTACCGCCTAGTTCTGGACACCTTGCCCGAGCAGGAGGATCCCACTTTATATTCGCAGGATCCTGTCGATGGCGTCATTCTGCTCAACCCGCGAAAAAATGATTTGCGAATTCAACGGTACCTGATGATGGGCACTCCTTTAGTGCTGGTAGGGCGGTCGGACCCTTATGACGATACGATCAGTTACGTGGATAACAACAATACCAACGTGGCTCAACAGGTCGGAGATTATTTGCTCCGGGGCGGACATAAAACCGTGCTCTTCCTGAATGCATCCTCCGATATGACCGTGTCCTATGATCGAAAACATGGCTTGGCGGAAGCATATAGCCAACACGACCTGCCGATGCCCGAAGAGTATGTGGTGTACTATGACCACAAGCTGCATGCCAACGGCACGGAATACGGATATATGTCCATCATGAACACCTATGGGAACATGAACTATACAGCAGTCATTACGGATACGGATCGAGTGGCGCTTGGCGTGCTGAGGGCTGCCAGGGAGCTGGATATCGAGGTGCCCGAACAGCTATCGGTCATCGCTCTCAGCAATGATGCTATTCTGGCTCAGGATATGAATCCAAAGCTGACATCCGTGGAATTGTCGGCAGAGACGCTCGGAGCTGAAGCAGCCAAGCTGTTGTTCGAGAAAATAAGCGATAAACGTATCCACAGGCAAATCATCATTCCCGCGCAACTGGTTGTGAGGGAATCCTGCAAATTTCTATCTTAACGACAATGAAGGAGTGGTTAGCTTGGTAAAAAGAATCAAGATCATGAGTGCAATCATGGCTGTATCTCTGTTCGGCGGGCTGCTTGCGGGTTGTTCCCCGAACGCAGGCAGCAGTAGTACACAGGAAGGCGGCAATGCCGCTTCCCAAGCTGCATCGAATGCCGAAGAACGTACGCTCAAAATCATGACGGGTGTCATCGGCGGCAAAACACCTGAAGAGAATACGCAGTTCGAGCAGGAAATCGAGCGTCTAACCGGCATCAAGGTAACGATGAACAAGCCAGCGGCTGACTATGACCAGAAGCTGCTGGCAGCCATCGCTTCCGGGGAAAAGTTCGATCTGCTGCAGATCAGCAAAGAGAAAATGTCCACTTTCATTGATCAAGGAATTCTTACACCGTTGACCGATCAAGTGAACGGCTCCAAGGTGCTTTCGGATCCCGATGTCATTCCGGCCAAGGAGTGGGAACAAGTCAAGACGAAGGATGGCGAGATCTACGGCGTGTTCACCAAGTACCAAGGAGGAACGATGCCGATCGTTCGCAAGGACTGGCTGGACAAATTAAATCTGCCCGAGCCTGAAACGCTGGACGATTATTACAACGTCCTCAAAGCTTTCACCGAACAAGATCCGGACGGCAACGGCAAAAAAGACACGTACGGACTCAGCACGGCCGGCATGTACGAACTGCAGGGCTTCTTCAGCGCCGCAGGCCTGAAACAACGATATGTGGAAACCGCTGACGGAAAGCTGGACGTTCCGTATTCCACGGATGCGGCCATCCCGGTTTATGAATGGCTGAACAAGCTGTTTGAGGAAGGCATTCTGGATCCGAACTTCACCACGAATGACACCGGTAAAATGCGCGACCTGTTCCTTGCCGACCGCGTCGGCATGATTACGTATTGGGACGCTTGGGTAGGCATGCTGAACAACACGCGCCATGAACAAGACCCGAATACGGAATTCGAAGCGAAGGGCTTACCTGGTGCTGCCGACGCGAACGGCAACCACATGCTGCGCAGGGGCGATCCGGACGTATGGGTGATTCCCGTTAATGCCGAGCATCCGAAAACGGCCTTCGAATTCATTGAATGGTGGCACTCCGAGGAAGGGATAACCCTGGGCAGCTTAGGTATCAAGGATGTGGATTACACGGTTGATAACGGTAAGTATTCGCTGACGCAAACCGGTAAAGAGCATGCCTCCGACCATGGCGTTCCTTTCTGGTACAACCGTAACGTTGAAGCGCCTTTCGGTAAACTGCCGGGCGTGCAGGATGCGCAGGATCTCGTCGATCAATACGCTTCTTTGGAATTAACGCCTTCCCATTGGGCGGATGCCGAGAAAATCATCAATGAACATTCCTTCAAAGCGATCATGGGCGAGAAGCCGGCAGCCGACGCCGTAAAGAAAATGCGGGAAGAACTTAAAGCCGGCGGGTATATCGATTAAAGCTTGAAGAGGAGGGGGCTCGTGTTAACGCCGCTCCCTCTTTATTTTTCGATCATGGTGGTGAATTTCCGTGAAAGCCATATTCAAATACAAAACCCTATATTTTATGATGCTTCCCATCCTGGCCTATTTCCTCATCTTTTCCTTTTATCCGCTGGCCCGGGGACTTGCCATCAGTTTTCAAGATTACCGGCTGATCGGTGACCGGCCCTTTATCGGTTTCGATAACTATCTGAGGGTACTGAAGGATCCGGTGTTTTGGGAAGTTTTTCAGAATACGGTCGTGATCGGCGCCGGAAGCTTTATCATCAACTTCTTTTTGCCGCTGATTCTTGCACTCTCCTTAAATGAAGTGGCATCCGCCTGGTTCAAAAAAATGACCCAAATGATTGTCTATTTACCTCATCTATTCTCTTGGGTGGTCGTAGGCGGGATGTGGATTCTTCTGTTGTCTCCGGATACAGGCATCGTGAACCAGATGATTCAGCTCTTCGGCGGTCAGTCGGTCGGGTTCCTGTCTTCGGACCGTTATGCCCGCATCGTCATGATCCTTACTTCAGGTTGGAAGGAGATGGGGTATACCTGCATTATGTACTTGGCGGCCATCGTGAACATTAATCCCTCGCTGTATGAGGCTGCTAGCATGGACGGTTCCAGTCGTTGGCAGAAAGTCCGTTACGTCACCATTCCGATGCTTCGCTCCACCATGAAAGTGGTCATCATGTTAAATGTACTGGGTATCCTGCGTTTATTCGATCAAATATTCGTGATGAGTAATGGTGCCATTGCCAAGAAAGTTGACGTCATTATGATGTACACCTATCAAAAAGGGATATTGGAATTTAGCGTTGGACCTGCAACGGCAGCCGGCTTCCTGGTGATTTTGGCAACATTCACGCTGACGTATGTAACAAGAGCGGTGATCCGCTACGATGAAGGGTGAGTCGGTATATGAAATCGATGAATAAAATAAGCCTGCCTGGCCGTTTGTTTGATACGATCAATGTTCTGTTCCTCCTTTTGCTCGTTTTAACTATGGTTATTCCGTTTATCAATACACTCGCGCTTGCATTCTCATCCAATTTTGCTTCCATGCAGCCGGGGATCGTACTCTGGCCCAAGGAATTCAGCCTCGAGGGATTCTCCACCGTATGGAACCGCATGAAGCTTTATTTGCCTTTTACGAACAATGTCATTGTGACCGTTGTCGGTACCTTAGGTCATGTCTTCCTAAGTTCCATGGCGGGCTATGTCCTGATACAGAAAGGACTTCCCGGAAAAAAGTGGATGTTATCCGCGATCCTGCTGACGATGATGATTCCAAGCGAGGCGATCATGATCCCGCTGTATATCGTGAATCAGGATTTAGGACTCCTTAACACGCTGTCCTCATTGATACTTTCGGGTTTCGTCTCCGGCTTCAGCGTCGTGCTCATGCGAAATTTCTTTTTGAGCGTTCCCTACGAGATGTCGGAATCGGCCCGGATCGATGGAGCGGGGGATCTTCGGATCTTCTTTACGATGTATTTGCCGCTTGCGAGCGCAGGACTGGCAACGGTCACGCTGTTTGAGTTTGTCAGTCGCTGGAACCAATTCACGCCGGCTGTGCTCTATATTAACGACTCGTCCAAATATACGCTGCAAATCGCGCTGAAATCGCTCATCGTCGATACCGATTCGACCTCGAGCAATTTCATGATCACGACCAATGTCCGAATGGCGGGGATTGTCATTGCCTTACTCCCGCTCATCATCATCTACCCGTATGTGCAAAAATATTTTGTCAAAGGAATGTTTGTCGGCGCAAATAAAGAATAGGCAGAGAAGAGGAGGAAGCAATATGACACAACTCGAGCGGAAGATCAGCACATCGGTTTTCAAACGATTCATTGAGTATTCGGAACAAAGCTCGTACATCGAAATTCCGTTCCAAATGCCTCCGGATGTCGAAGAAATCCACGTAAGTTTTCTGGTGGATTCTCAAGGCGGCGACTCCGCCAAAGCTGTCATTGATCTAGGGATACGGGACGCCGAGAGAGTAAGAGGCTGGAGCGGAGGGGCTCGTCAGGCATTCAATATCGGTCCGAATACAGCCACTCCGGGTTATCTGCCCGGAAGGTTGTCCACAGGAGAATGGGCTATTCTCCATAATGCCTACAAGGTGCCCGATCAGGGTTGTTTGGTCACGATAGAAATCGAGTTTACCTATAAGACATGGCGCTGGTTGAAGGGAGATCTTCACACGCATAGCGTTCATAGCGACGGCTCTTATACGCTGGATGAAAATGCCGCCATTATGGAAAGCCTGGGCTGCGATTTTATCGCCATGACCGACCATAATACGAGCAGCCAGAACTTTGCCTATCCGCGCGGTACCTCGTTGCTTATGATACCGGGTACGGAGTTTACGACGAATTATGGTCATAGTAATTTCCTTGGCGTAACGAGCCCCATGGACGATTTTCGCGTATCGGGCATATCCGATGTTCACGAGAAGTTTCGAGTCGCCCGCGAGCGGGGGGCCAAGATTGTGCTGAACCATACGCACTGTGATAACTGCCCGTGGGAGTGGGATTTCGATGTGGATTACGACGGGGTAGAAATTTGGAACGGGCCTTGGAGAGAGCACAACAGACGCGCGCTTTCTTGGTGGCAGGAACAGCTTGCCGCGGGGAGACGCCTGGTAGCCGTAGGCGGAAGCGATGTGCATCGACCGGATTCCTATGTGAAGCATGCGATGCCATGCGTATGGGTCTGGACCGATGAAAAAACGGTGGAGGGCGTCCTGAACGGTATTAAGGAAGGCCGCGTCGTGATTACTAATTCTCCTGACGGCCCTTTTGCCAACCTTCAATGCGGTGATTACGGGATTGGAGATGAAGTGCCATATGAGCAATCCGGTCACGAGGTGGTCATTCAACTGGATGATTTAAAGGTGGGCGATCTGATTCGCCTGTACAGCGAGCGCGGTCTCGAGGAAGAAATTGCTGTCGACTCGGAAGGGGGCGCTAGAGTGACGTTTGACGCTAAGCATAGAAGCTTCTTGCGGGCAGAGGTTTGGCGGCAATTCGGACTGGCGGATGGCATGTCGATGGCGGCAGTGACAAACCCTATCTATTTTGCTTCAAAAGGAGGTACGGGGAAAATTACGGTTTGAAAAAAATACTGGAATGTTCGTTCCGATTAGTTTATACTCGTCTTGAGAAGGAGGAGGTAGGAATGGGACGAACCAAAGAATTTGACCGTGAACAGGTGCTTCGCAAAGCGATGATCGTTTTTTGGGAGAAAGGGTACGAGGGGGCAAGCATACCGGATTTATTGCAATCCATGGAATTAAGCAGATCCAGCATGTACGAAACGTTTCAGGATAAACAGACGCTTTACTTTGAGGCCATCCAGCAATACAAAAAAATGTCGCAAAAAAAACGCGACCTGATGAACCATGCCCCTTCTGCGATCACCGGGATCCGCCAATATTTTGAACTGCATATCACCAACGCGTTTGCGACGCACGGTGAAGCTTACCCGAACGGATGTCTGATTACGAACGCTTCCGTGGGTCTCGATGCTATGGATGAGCCCTTGCAGAATACGATTCGCCAAAGCTTTACGGAGCTGGAGCAGCTGTTCTATGAGAAATTAAAAAAGGGCCAGGAAACGGGCGAAATTTCCCCTGAGAAAGACATAAAAATGTTATCGTTCCTGCTGCTTAATCTCAACCACAGCATCAACGTGATGGCCAGGATCCAAAGCGACAGCGATAAGGTCCGCGGCATGATGAACGCCGTAATCGAATCGCTGTAGAGCTTTTTTTTCATCATACTGGAACAATCGTTCCAGTTGAATCCACCCTTACTAAGAATGGAGGGGAACTTACCCCCCCCCATATTGGAACGAACGTTCCGATATTGTTACACTAACATTTTTATAAAAGGAGTGCTTCTCATGAATGCAAATGAACATGCAAAGGGAAAATTGGAGATTTCCGCATCGCCCTGGATTATGCTGATTCTTGCTGTTGCGTGCGGCTTGATCGTTGCTAATCTTTACTATACGCAGCCTTTGGTTGAGTCCATAAGCTCATCTATAGGATTATCTTCAGGAGCCGCCGGGGTCATCGTCACGCTGACCCAAATCGGCTACGGGATCGGCTTGCTGTTCATCGTTCCTTTGGGAGATCTGCTTGAAAACCGCAAACTGGTGGTTACGCTGCTGATTCTGACGGCCATCGTCTTAATCTTTGCTGCCGCAGCCCGAAACGCCGCTCTGTTTCTTGCCGCCTCTTTGTTTATCGGTGTGGGGTCCGTTGCGGCCCAGATCCTGGTCCCTTATGCGGCGCATCTCTCTCCGGAGGAGACGAGAGGACGTAATGTCGGTAATGTCATGAGCGGGCTGCTGTTAGGAATCATGCTGGCCCGTCCGGTTTCGAGTTTGGTGGAAAATTATTTCGGCTGGCACGCTATCTTTATGATGTCATCCGCCATTCTCTTCGTATTGGCTCTGGTTTTGATCAAAGTACTGCCGGCAAGGAAGCCGCAAACGACCGATCATTATTCGGCCATCATCTCATCCATGCTGCGGCTGCTGAAAACGACGCCGATTCTACGTCGCAGGGCGCTGTATCACGCTTTTCTGTTCGGGATGTTCAGTCTGTTCTGGACAACGGTGCCGCTTGTATTAACAAGTCCGCTGTATCATTTTTCCTCTGCAGGCGTTGCGTTGTTCGCTTTGGCAGGGGTATCGGGCGCGGCCGCCGCGCCTCTTGCCGGCCGCTTTGCGGATAATGGCTTGATCCGGCCTGCAACCGGAATATCGATTGTGCTGGTGATATTATCGGGACTTTTGCCGATTGTGTTTGCTGGCGGTTCTCTGCTCTCTATCGTGATCCTGGTGCTTGCCGCTATCCTGCTGGATATGGGCGTGTCCGCCAATTTGGTGCTGGGACAACGCGCGATTTTCTCTTTGGGAGCCGAGGTACGGAGCCGGCTGAACGGCTTGTATATGGCGATCTTTTTTGCCGGCGGGGCCATAGGCTCCGCAGCCGGGGGATGGGCATACGCTATGGGCGGCTGGAAAGCGGCGATGTGGCTTGGCGTTCTTTTTCCGGCCTTGGCCTTGCTCTACTTTTTGACGGAACGTAGGGTGGAGCGCGGCAGCAAATAAAGCGATGCATGTTTTCATCAAGCGGTTGTAGGATAACTTAGAAATTTTCTGTAGGATATATGGATCGCTGATAACGCATAATGAGCAATTAAGAAGAAATGTCACATGATGTTTTAAGTTAAAATGAGTGTAAATCGCGTGAGATAATACACGAAAGGGTGGGATGATGTCAGAAACCGAAGATGATAAGAAAATTCATTGGAAAAGGAATATCATTCTCTTCTTAAGCAGCCAGACACTCTCACTGTTTGGTTCTGCCTTGGTGCAATATGCCATTATGTGGTACATCACGCTGACTACGCAGTCAGGCATGATGATGACGCTGTATATTATTTGCGGATTCATTCCGACGTTTTTGCTGTCGCCGTTTGCGGGCGTATGGGCGGACCGCTTCAATCGTAAATCGCTCATCATGATTGCGGATGCAATGATCGCGGTGGTTACGCTAATTTTGGCCATCACGTTTATGCTTGGCTACCAAGCGGTTTGGCTGCTGTTTGTCATTTCTGCCGTACGTGCACTCGGGGCAGGCATTCAGACACCAGCGGTCGGGGCGATATTGCCTCAAATTGTGCCGCAAGAGAAGCTAACGAAAGTTAACGGTATTAACGGCAGCCTGCAAGCACTCACCATGTTCGTAGCGCCTATTGTCAGCGCGGCTTTGCTTACCATGGCAACGATCGAAATGATTTTTTTTATCGACGTCGTTACGGCTGCGATCGCGATCTTTACCTTGTTTGTCTTTCTCAAAATTCCGCTGCACAAAAAGGCATCTGTTACGCAAAGTACAGGCTACCTGGACGACTTCAAGGAGGGCTTGGTGTATATAAAACAGCATGCCTTTTTAAAATCCTTTTTTATCTTCTTCGCATTTTTCTTTGTGCTGATGGCACCTGCTGCCTTTCTGACTCCGCTGCAGGTTACCCGCAGCTTCGGTGACGATGTATGGCGCTTAACGGCAATCGAAATCGCGTTTTCCGTCGGCATGATGGCAGGAGGAGGGATCATCGCGTCATGGGGCGGGTTCAAAAATAAAGTGTACACGATGGCTATAGCCAGCTTCATCATGGCCGCGTCTACTTTTGCGCTCGGCATTGTACCTGTATTCTGGATTTACTTAGCCATCATGGCTGTGTTCGGAGTAGCGATGCCTATATTTAATACGCCGACGACCGTCATGCTGCAGGAGAAGGTGGACGAAAATTATCTGGGACGTATATTCGGTGTCTTCGGGATGATCTCGACTTCCATGATGCCCATCGGGATGTTGATATTCGGACCGCTTGCTGATGTGGTCAAAATCGAATGGCTGCTGATCGGTACCGGACTGTTTATGCTCGTACTCACGGTATTCTTCGCTCGGAACAAGCGATTGGTTGAAGCGGGTTTGCCACTGCCAAAAGAACAAGAAGCCACTTCGGATTAATGCTTCAAGCCTGGACCACAGCGGCTTCAGATCTAGTACATCCGTCTGCCACGGGATGTTTTTCCAGTTATAACAAGCGAGGATGAATATCCGAACGCCCTATTCGTTAAAGGATCAGCAGAAAAAAGGATCAACAGAAAATCGGCATACCGAATGAAGTGTGGAAGCTTATACGAAGTGTCCCAGGCTGGTTTTCGTGCGCATAGGAACCATCACGCATATTACCAAGTCATGAATACAAGGAGCTAGTGACCTTTAGAGGTTACAGCTCCTTTTGTCGTGAACAAGAATATCTACGTAGATGAAGCCGCGGTTATCGAGACTCTGATCCATTCTTATAATTTTCTATTACCATCTGGACGTAGTTTTCGGCAATTTTCGTTCTATCGAATCCTGTTATATTTATTGTTGACAGATTTTAACACCAGGAAGATAATAATTGTAACTATGGTAAAAGGAGGGAATATGTTTTAGGAGTTTTTGTTCGAATGGAATTTCTAAATGTAAAGATTCGGTTGTACCTCGTATATTAACCCACTAAAGGAGTGTAGTCATGTACGGTAAAATCGTAGACATTTTGTGCTCTATCAAAGAAGACCAACCGGAACTCCGCCAAAACCTGTCCCTCGATACGGATCTAAACAACGATATAGGCCTCGATTCTCTGCAAATGATCCAGTTTATGCTCAAAGTCGAAGATCAGTTAAACGTGGTTATTGACTATGACCAATTCGATTACGAACATCTCCAGTCGATCGACTCATTTATCACTTTTCTGAAAAGCTGCCAATCGCAGGAGCAGCCCCTATACGAAGATGTCAAGCAATGATGCCGGCGTGATTCCGAAAATCGTGATGGGTACCTTCGATCCCGAAACACGTTGGAGGGATCCGGATCTGGCCCGGCTGCCCGCTATGCCCGATAAGGACCGGGAATCGATTGTCCTCTGCATGGACGAGCTGCTATTTCCATTTTGCGGACCGGACGATGTCCTTTACAGTCGTTGCAAAATTGATCCGGCGCTGCACGAATACCTGAACGGGCTGGGTTTTTCTTTTCAGTCCCGTTATCACTATGATTTGAACGATGAGCATAAGCCTTTACCAGGATCAGACGTTTTCAAGCGGTGCATGTTCAGCCTTGCAGCCGAACAAGCCCAAGATCCTATAACGGCAAACAGGGTGCTGCAGACGGCCGGTGCCGGTTATTCTGAGGGTGCACTCTTGCCGGGATCGATCTCTTCCTTATATGCCGTAAACGGTTTGAACCAAACACAATCACCGGATGAAGCGTTGTTCACCAACGCTACCAACATTCTATCGCCGTACGCTATTACGGCAGAAACGGAAACTTACCTCCGTGCCGCCGGACCGTTTGATCCTTTACCGGACATGGAGACGGTTGTACGTGTCAACTCCAAGATATACTCGAGCAGACTCCTGGCTAGCATCGGCGAGAAGCGCTACGGGATGGAGGCAAACAGCGCTGCGGAGATAGAGGCGATTGGAACTACGTTTTTGAAGCGGGGATCGTATTTGCTGAAAGATCCATTCGGTGTTTCGGGCAAGGGCAATCTGCTCATTGATAGCGAAGCCATGCAGCGAAGGATAGCGGAGCACCTGTATAAGCAGGAGGGAAGCGGATTGCGCGTTCAGTTTCTGCTAGAGCCCCTGCTGCCGAAAGTGACCGATTTCAGTTCTCACTGGTTCATCCAGGAGAACGGTAAGAAGGAGTTCATCTCCGTTCAGCGGATGATGAATCACCAGCAAAATTACAGCGGGTCTATCCAAGCCGATGAAGATTTTAACGACATGCTGGAGAACGCTGGCTATTTTACCGTGATAGAGAAAGCGCTCCGGACTCTGGCCGAGGACGGCTACCATGGCTTTGTCTGCTTCGACTCCATGATCCTGGAGGACGGAGAAGTCGTATCCATTGTGGAGATCAACGCCCGCAAGTCCATGGGACTGATTAACGCGTATCTCGATAAATGGTGGGAACCATACGGCCTTAACGGCTGGCTTACGTTCTTCTCTCTCGGTCTTCCGCAAGGCTTCACATTCGGGAAACTCCTGCATTCTCTGCGCGAATCCGGTCTTCTGTTGACAGCACCCGGGGATTACGGGATCGTTCCGTTATCATCCAATACCGTCATGGTGAACGAGATTCTAACACGGCGCCGTATCGCCGAAGGAACACAGAACAAACGGGGGATGCCGAAGGGACGGATGTATGCAGCCGTGCTGGGGCGTGACGACGAACATCGCAGTGAATTGGTCAAAAGACTGCGTCAGATGCTCGCCGACTTATCCGTTAAAGTGTACAACTAAATCTGGAACTCGGAGGCTGCGCATGTATTCATCTTCGGTCACCTTGCTGGCGTCGGGCAATTCGCTTGGTGCATACATTCCGGCTATGCATCTGCATACGTACCTGCAAGGCAAAGGTATCGGAACAGAGGTTCATGTTCTGGAGAACTTGTATCACGAGGAAGTCCGGCACAAGATACGCTCTACCAAAAAAGCATTCCATGCGGATTTCTCCGTTGCCCGTATGGGCCATAAGCTGGCCAAGCCCGTTGACTCTTCCCTGGACGAGGAAGCGGTCCGGAGAATGCTGGACGACTGGAGACAGGCCGGTGTCTCCCGCTTTGCCGTCTTTACCGGCTTCTGGCTGCCAATCCTGGAGCGTTATAAGGCAGCTGCCGACATCCCTCTGGACATCCGGCTGATTCGGTTGGATGCGAGTGATACGCCGTCTTATAAGGTACACAAGCAATTATATTTAGGCTACGACAACATCTGGTTCTACGAGCCCTCAAAGCTGTCGCCGGACAGTTACCTTGCTTCGAACGAAGCGGAGCCTCTGCCTTACGCGCAGCGTACCGGACGCATTCTGATCCATGGCGGCGGCTGGGGGATCGGGACCTATGCCGCAACGATCTCAGAACTTCGTAAGCTCGGATACAGCCTTGATGTGATCGTTTACGATCCCTCCGAGGTGGAGGAGGACGACGGGGTTACGCGCTACTTCGGAACGGAGGCCTTCTGGGATCCGTGGAGCAGGGATGTGCAGGGGCGGCACACATTTCCGCCGATGGTGCGTTATGTCCGTGAAGACGGCGTTCTCCGGGAGTTTCCACTCGGGGATTACTCTGCTTACACGGACCTCATGCGAAATTGCGTTGCAATCATCAGCAAGCCGGGGGGAGCGACCCTGAACGACTCGCTGGCGTTCGGAATCCCTTTTGTCATGCTGGAACCGTTTGGCGACCATGAGCTTCATAATTCAGCCTATTGGGAATCCTGTGGTTTCGGTATCCGGTTTGCGGAATGGAAAGCTCAGGATTTTTCGAAACCTATGCTAGAGGAGATTTGCAGACGTTTGCTGGAGCAGCGATCAAAAATCTACCATTTTGGGAGGAACACCTATGCAGCCGAAAACAGCAGTTACGTTTGACCAACTGACGTTCCGTAATATGAAAAGAACCCTGGTACCGCTAGCGGAGACGGGAAGGAAGCTCAAAGAGGACCCGACTTATGCGGCCCCTGTGCCTTATGAGATTGGGATCAAGCTCAATAACGGGTGCAATCTGCGCTGCAAGCATTGCTTCGAATGGAATCCGGAAGGCTTCCATCACGGCTTTGCCAAGGAAGTAAAGAACGATGAAATCGAGATTCCTGTCGTGGAGAAGCTACTTGCCGAAACAAGAGAACGCAAATCGCGCGTGTTCCTGTGGGGCGGGGAGCCGCTGTTCTACTCCAAGTTCGATGAACTGGCGGAGCTGCTGGCCAAAGAAGACCGGTATACGACCATTTGTACGAATGCGATTCTCATTGAACAGAAGCTGGATTCTATTCTGAAAATGTCGGAAAATCTGGTCATGCTGGTCAGCCTGGAAGGCTTCGAGAAAGAGAATGACGCAATAAGAGGCAAAGGTACATTCAAGAAAGTGATCCACGCCATACAGCTCCTGCTGGATCTGCAAAAGCAGGGCTTGTATAAAGGCAAAGTATCTGTAGCTCTGACAGTAAATGACCAGATGGTCGGCAAGCTTTACAGCTTTATGGAATACTTTGAAGAGATGGGTGTAGATTCCGTGTACTTCTGCTTCCCTTGGTACATCCCTTCCGGTACGGCGGAGAAAATGGATACCTATTTTGATGCCCATTTCCCTCACCTTGCTTCCCGCTTTGCGGACGATCACAAGAACAGCTGGCACTCCTTCACGTTTCATATCTCGCCGGATAATTTTGATACATTGATCGAAGAGCTGAAACGCGTCAATTCGCGCGTATGGAATGTACGTATCCGCTATCAGCCCGCGCTGGAGCCCGAAGAGGTGGAAGGGTTTATCCGGGGAAGCGAGAAGCCGGCCATGAACCGGACGAAGTGCTTCTCGATCTCGAACCGGATGGACGTGATGCCTGACGGCAAAGTGAATCCGTGCAAATTTTTCCCGGAATTCAGTGTCGGCAATTTGTACGAAGACAGCGTGGCGGATATTTTCCACGGCGAAGATCTTCGCAAACAGCGCGAGGTTCTGGCCTGCGGTCTGATGCCGATTTGCTCGAAATGTGTGCTGCTTTATAACAATGGAGTTTAAGCGTTTAAACTTTATGCCGTTCATTCAGGCAGATCAGGCAAACGTTTGGGAGGAGCGGAGATGGACTATATCCGTGTGCGGGAGCTGCACAAATCGTTTGTGTATTACCGGAAAGAAGCAGGACTCAAAAATTCATTAAAAAATTTGTTTGCTCGCAAGTCACTGGTGAAGGAAGCGGTTAAATCCGTTTCCTTCGATATCGGTCCCGGCGAGTGCGTTGGTTTTCTCGGGCCCAACGGGGCGGGCAAGACTACGACGCTCAAGATGTTATCGGGCATTCTATATCCCACGAGCGGGGAGGCCGATGTACTCGGCTATGTCCCGTGGGAGCGAAAGAACGAGTTCAAGCGGCTATTCTCCATTGTGATGGGCCAGAAAAACCAGCTTTGGTGGGACCTTCCCGCCAGCGAGTCGATTTATTTGAACAAATGTATTTACGACGTAGACGATGATCTCTACCGCCGGAGTCTTGCCGAGTTATCGGAAATGCTCGATGTGCAGGACCTTCTGGACGTGCAGGTGCGTCGGTTGTCCCTGGGGGAGCGGATGAAGATGGAGCTCATCGCCGCTCTAATCCACCGCCCTAAGCTGCTTTATCTCGATGAGCCGACGATCGGCCTCGATTTCCCTTCCCAGAAGAAGGTCAGGGAGTTCCTGAAATACTACAATGAACAATTCGGCGCGACGATTCTGCTGACGAGCCACTACATGAAGGATGTGGAGGATCTGTGCAAGCGGACGATCATCATTAATGAAGGCAGTATTCTGTATGACGGTGATCTTCATAAAATCAACGATCTTTTTGGCGAGAACAAAGTGATAAGGCTGCAATTCTCCGAACCCGTTGCTGAGCAGCGGTTGGCCAAATTCGGAAAAATAGTCAGCGCAGACGACTACAACGCAGTTTTGGAGCTGCCTAAGTACCGCTTGAAGGAAGTGTCGCGTGCCGTGCTCGATTCGTTTCCGATCGTGGACTGGACAATAGAGGACGTGGCGATCGAGGAGAGTATTTCGATGCTCTACCGTAAGGAATCCGTCGGATGAACAGAGGCAAATTGTATAGGGCTGTTTTTTCAATGGGCGTCCAGCATTCGATGGAATACCGTTTTCACTTCTTTCTTGGTCTTCTGGGGGCCACTTTTCCGATTCTTGTCCAGTATTTCATCTGGACGGCGGTGTACCGGCATTCCGGTCAGGATGCGCTGTTCTCGTATTCGTACGGTCAAATTATATTGTATACGATCTTGGCGGGATTGGTGTCCAAACTGATCGCTACCCAGTTCGAGCACCAGATTGCCGACGATATCAAAAACGGTGGTCTTAACAAGTATTTGATCAAACCGATCAGCTATTTCGGGTATCGGCTGGTATCTTTTTTCGGCCAGAAGGCGATCTATTACGGGATTACAGCTTTACTGCTCATTGGGATTATTGGGTTCGCATCTGCTGGTGGCGTGCTCGAGCTCCAGGCTATACGCCTGATCCTGTTCGCGGTCACGCTATCGGGGGCGCTTTTGCTCAATTTCCTGATCGCCTACTGCATCTGTGCGAGTGCTTTTTATCTGCATGAGATCTCGTATTTTTTTGTCATTACAAGTCTGCTCGTCAATATTTTGAGCGGAGGCATGTTTCCGCTCGAGATTTTCGGGGAGTCGGTTGTGAAGGCACTTCAGTACACGCCATTCCCATATACGATTTATTTTCCGGTCAATATTCTCAGCGGCAAAGCGGAAGCGTCGGCTATGTACCAAGGGCTGCTAATCCAGTGTGGGTGGATTCTGCTGTTCTTCTGGTTATCCCGTCTGACTTGGCGCGTTTCCATGAAGAAATATTCGGCAGTAGGGGGGTAACGGACGTTGCGTATGTTTAAAAACGCGAGAAAATACATGCGGCTGTACGGTTTATTCATCAAAAATTGCCTCATCGCTCAAATGGAGTTTCGGGGCAATTTTATGATGAGCCTGCTGGTCGAATCCGTCTACCTGCTCGCCAAGCTGTTATATGTGCTCGTCGTGTTCCGCACCGATCTTCATGTAGATGGCATACCGCCCGAAGGGCTGCTTCTATTTATAGGCATGCATACGGTGGTGACCGGAATTTATGTCGGCCTGTTTTTTACAAATTTCATGAAAATTCCAGAATATATTAAGGACGGTTCGCTTGATTTAATGCTGACGAAGCCGGTATCTCTTCAGTTCATGGCTTCCTTGCGTTACGTCGATTTGGCGCTGCCGATCCCCGATATTCTGGTTGGGTTCGTCATGGTCGGTATCGGCTGGCATGCCATGGATATTCCACTGACGCTCCTGCAGCTCGCGGGGTTTGCCCTGCTGCTGCTCGTCTCTGTTGTCATCACTTACTGCCTGATGATTATCCCGGCGCTGCTGTCATTCTGGTTCGTCCAGACGGGCTCCGTATCCGAGATCGCCCATTCCATTTGGGACGCCAACAATTTCCCTATGGCTATTTACCCGACCTGGGTCCGGCGGATCGGAACCTTTGTTATTCCTCTATTCCTCATTACCAATTTCGGACCGATGTTTCTGCTTGAGCAGCTCAACTGGCTGCATGTGGGACTGGCGCTGGCCGCTTCACTTCTGCTCTTCGCAGCTGTACGGCTCCTCTGGAAACAAGCCGTAAAAGGATACAGCAGCGCTAGCAGTTAAGTCAGGCAGTTTGGTGGGACTGAATGCCAAGCTTGCATCCTTGCATGAGGAAGGGGAGTAGATGCGCCCGGGCTCAATCGCACCGAACACTGCTGGTCAGGATTCCGGATCACTTGTCAGAAAGGGGAGAATCAGATGAACGCGTTTCAGCTTCCGGTGGTGAATCCGCCGCTTAAAGGATTTTTGCGGTGGGCTTACACACTCTCGATCACCAGCATCCACGAAGAAACGATGCCTTGGTATTACAGCAATTTTATCCAGATGTTTTGCAAAAAAAACTTTCTGGAGGACGGCAGGCAGTATTATGTCGATTTTTTTCGGGGCAAGCCCAACGAACTGAATTTCAACAACCCGTTTCTTCTCACCTGCTCGGTCAATTATACGATTCTGGAGAGTTTGGCATTGGACGCCTGGCCGAAATTTTTCGCGGATCAGATCCAAAACGGCTATTATTGCGTTGTGTTTTTGGACGAAGCCAGGCTATCGCCGGCGGCCTCCTATCAGAAGGAGCCGTTCCCACATCATCTTTTTCTATATGGTTTCGATTGGGACGAAAGTGTCTTCTATGCGTCGATGTTCGACCATACGGGAGTTTACCGCAATTTGCAGATCCCGTTCCGGGAGTTCCAGGACGCCGTTCAGTCCATGAGGCATCTTCTAAAGGAGAGGCTCACGGCCGACCATCATACGTACTTTTATAAATATGAGCCGCATTCTCCATATCCTTTTGATAAAACGGCCGCGATTGATCAGCTGCGCGATTATTTAAACGGAGAAACTCATCTCAACCGGATCAATTACAATTCGGACAACGAGGAAGCTTTTGGAATTAAGGTCTACGACTATTTGCAACTGTACTTTGATGCCGTAGAGGGTAACGATTCCCGGCTCGGTGACCGTAACGATGTAAGACACCTTCATGTGCTCTGGGAGCACAAAAAGATGATGAGCGAACGGATTGGATACTTGGTTGATGAGAGGATCATCCCGTATGATGAAGAGCTTGTGGCTGGTTACAAGGATATCACCAAAAGGGCGATGAAGCTGAGAGATCAGTATATTCGTCATGAAATTCGCGAAGATAAAGAAATGTTTGAACGGCTGAGGCTCCGGTTCGATGAGTTCCAAAAGGAAGAGCCTGTTCTCCTGCAAAAACTGATTACGCTGCTCGAAGGCTCGAAGGAGTCACTGGTAAGTACCTGCGGAACCCGATGCGATACATACTAGAAAGCAGACCGGGTATTCAGTAATAGGTGAAGTATTGTTAGAGCAAAACCTGCTAGCCATGGCTAGCAGGTTTTTTGTTCATTTTACTTTATGGCTTAATGATGGTCGCGTTAGCCTAACTTCGTCGATAATGAATCCCATATGCTCATCAGTTGAGTAATGGCGGCATCCAGGGCTTCGTATGAAACACCGTCTCGTGCTTGCGTCGACATTCCTTGCAGAAATGTTTCGAATAAGGTTACCAGCATGGGGATATCCGTTGAATCCGGCAACTCTTTATTAGCTACGGCCCGCTCTATACAGCCTTTTAGCCAACTGTGGACCCTAGCTCGTTCCTTGGCAAGCATCTCTCGGATGTGTTGTTGCTCGGGTGAACAATTCACAGCGGACAAAATCAACAGACAACCTAGAGGGTGGGAGCCTTCTGTCTGCATTTGAGCCGATCGTCGTAGTCCTTGTTCGATGGCAGTTTTTGATGTCACACCTGTATCCCTGAAACTTTCAGAAACTTGTCCATACGTCGAGATATATTGATCCATTACTTCTCGGAACAGACATTCTTTTGATTCGAAAGCGGCATAGAAACTCGCTGCAGATATATCGCCCATGGCAGCACGTAACTGAGCAAGCGAAGTGGATTCATAGCCGTGTTCCCAGAACAGAAGCATGGCGGCAGCAACTGCCTCGTCACGATTAAAAGCGCGTGGACGTCCCGTTCGTGCCATATAAATGCCCCTCCTTTATTACTTTTATACTAATCGATCCAGAAGTCCTTGACAAGGGAGAAGGGTGAATTTAATATATGGAATGATCGATCCATAATTAAATTTATCATGAGGGGGGTAAAATATTTTGTCTCAATTATCATCTTCCACGGGTACGGCACAAACGGCTATTACGCCTGCCAGACTTCCTTGGTTAGCACTGCTCGCGCTTGCGATGACAGGTTTTATTTGTATCTTTACAGAAACCATTCCAGCCGGTTTACTACCGCATATCTCGGGAGGTTTGAATATTACAACAGGAATGGCCGGACAGCTCGTAACTTCCTATGCTTTGGGTTCCATTGTGGCGGCAATTCCGTTTGCTATGTTTACCGGTGGGATGAGGCGACGTCCGCTTCTGCTAGCCATTATTGTTGGGTTTTTCATCTTCAACTCGATTACCGCACTGTCAAGCAGCTATGCATTAACGCTGGTCGCTCGATTTTTCGCTGGTGTATCTGCCGGTGCCGCATGGGGGATGATCCCCGGATACGCACGTCGTATGGTTCCGGATGCTTTAAGAGGTCGTGCCTTGGCAGTCGCGATGGTTGGTACTCCGATTGCTCTTACGCTAGGCGTGCCGGTTGGCACCTTGCTCGGTGATCTGATCGGTTGGCGACTTGTATTCGGACTCATGTCACTTCTGACTCTCGCATTAATTGGATGGGTTCTGTGGCAGGTGCCGGACTATCCCGGACAGCCTGGAAATCAACGTATGACGATCCGTCAAGTGTTTGTTATGCCCGGCATCCGTCCGGTTCTTATGGTGGTACTGACGTGGATGCTGGCACACAATATTTTATATACGTATATCGCGCCGTTTCTTGAGCCTTTGGGACTGGCTGGGCGTGTTGATCTGGTCTTGCTTGTATTTGGAGCGTTCGCACTGATCTCGATCTGGATTGTGGGTCTGTTGATAGATCGACACCTGCGCCTGCTTGTCTTACTTAGTCTGTTGGGCTTCCTGCTGGCAGCCGCAGCACTAGGGACGGGCGTTACATCGGCATTCGTCGTTTATGCGGTCGTGGCATTATGGGGATTTACCTTCGGCGGTGCCGCCACCATACTGCAAACAGCGCTTGCCGATGCAAGTGGTGAAGAAGGTGTGGATATCGTAATGCCAATCAATACTACAGTCTGGAATCTGGCCATCGCCGGTGGCGGGATTGTCGGGGGTGCTTTGTTGGAGTTTATTGGAGTCAAGTCGTTTCCGGGAGTGCTGTTGATTCTGCTGCTCATTGCATTGACTATTGCGTGGAGTTCGAAGAAACATGGTTTTCCCAGCAAAACATAAGACTATATAGGTTTGTTTTTCATGCTGGATAAAACTTGTATAATCCATGTTATGCTATGCTTGTAATATATTAACGTTAATATAGTGATGAAATCGGTAGTAACTATATACTCACCTGAAGTAAGTATGCCAGTAAGGATCTTTAAAATTCATAAAGGAGAAACATATAATGAGTATAGAATCAGAACTCTCTTCTCAAATATACCGGCTTGGGGAATGATCCGCTGGTATGAGGAAAAGGGGGAGGTCCTTTAAAATATATAATCTCACTAGGAGCCGTTATATGGGATATATCCTGCACCCCTAATGTTGAGTTAAGTTTCACCCAAGCGATTCGAAATGGGGTTCGTATGAAAGGAGTGCGCATGGACCAAAACATAAAATTAATGTTCTTGGATGAACATGCCATTGAAGGTGCAGCACGGTTCGGAGTTAGCCCCAAGGAGCTGACTTTTATTGGAGGATTTCAAAATTTTGTATATTCCTACAATCGCAATCATATGAAATATATCCTCCGTTTCACACCGAGCACTCATCGCACAGATGAAGGACTTGCAGCTGAAATAGAATGGATTCGTTATCTATCAGAGAATGGTCTGGCAGTTTCAGACTCGGTATCTTCGATTAAAGGAAAGGACTTTGAACGAATCCAAGGAAATCATATTGATTTCTACGTGACCTCATTCAGATATGCGCCTGGTCGTAAAATTGGATACCCCGAATGCCTAGATAATCCAGTACTTTACGAGCAATGCGGACGCCTGACTGGCCGTCTCCATGAACTGTCGAAGCGTTACAAACAAAAGGCAAATAGACACACATGGGAATGCAATGAATACCTATTACGGGCCAAACATTATATACCTGCAGAGCATCTACCAATTCTTCATGCACTTGATGAACTTAAAAGACATTTGTCCAGTCTCCGTGTTACTACTGATAATTTCGGTTTGATACACGGAGATATCAATGTAGGAAATTTCATGGTTGATGAATCAGGGGAAATAACGCTCTTTGACTTCGATGAATGCCAGTACAGTTGGTATGTCGAAGACATTGCCATCCAGCTTTATTATTTGCTCTACGTATTCGGGGAAGATTCGAAGGCAGAGCGTAAGCTGCAGTACGAACTTTTCATGAAACATTTCGAGCGGGGCTATACAGAGGATGGCCGTCAAATGCCTGACGGCTGGAAGGATCAGCTGGAGCTCTTCCTGAGACTGCGTGAAATTATCGTGGTTGTCGGTATACACCGGAGTTGGGATCTAAGTCAAGCAGATGGTTGGACCCGTGATTTTTTAAGTGATAGTAGGATGCGGATTCTAAAAGGAATTTCGTTGATCGACGAATTCCAGTAATTTATAAAAGCGAGGAAAAGACGGAACAAGTATGGTTAGATATTTGATAAACACTTCATAACTGAAAGGGGTGTGGAATATTGGACATCATTTTTATTCGTCATGGGCAAGGCTTACATAATATAGACATCCCTGACAGACTGAATACAGTGAATCCCCGCTTGACCGAAAAAGGCCGTGAGCAGGTAGCTAAACTGAGGTCAGAATTCTCATTTCATCAAGAGGATGTGTTTATCTCCAGCCCAACATTAAGAACAATTGAGACCACCAATATAGTTACATGTGGATTGAACTCGGCGAAGAAATACGTGACCCCACTCGTTGGACCACGAATGTTTCCAATACCCACAAACCCCGAAGCCTTAATGTTGAAATGTGATATCCACTATCCACTTGGTATGATCATAACCGACCATTCAGACTATATTGTATTGGAAAAGGATCATCCGGAGTTATGGAAAACGGGAATTAATACGTTGTCTGAATCCGCATTCGCACCACTTGGATTGAGATTGATAAGGTGGATTAAAGCGCTGCGTGTAAAGAGGGTCTTTATCATAACTCATGATGGAACGGTAACGAACTACCGATGCTTGTTAGGTAAAGATGGATTGACAAGGTCTGATTTCTTAGGAGAAGCTGGCTGGTACAAGGTGAAAATATAGCCACACTTTGGATATTGGATAATTCTGGGCTGTGATTGATGTTATAATCAAAGTGGACGCTTTATTTCGACACGAGGGAGGAGATGGCGGCTGAATAAACGCACATGGTATGTCTTTCTGGCAATTTGCGTTTTGATTCTAATCAGCGCGATGATATATTCGGCGTTTCAAAACAGAACATCGTTTAAGGAGATGGTCCTCGATCAGTTGAATGAACCTGGGACTATTAGCCATATGAGCGTCGGGAAAAATCGGTTCCGTCCGAACGAGCAAGTGATAGAAATTACAGATCCCGCAGAGATCGAGCGCATCATGAACACCTTTTCCGAAGTCAAACTGCGTAAAACCAGCAGAGTGGATCACGGTGACGATGAATATGAAGTTTGGTTCCAGGGCCGTAACGGCCCGACCTTCGCCGTATACTTCTTTAGTTCAGACCACGTGCGAATCTATAACGGTTCGAGCAATCATAAAAGGTACAACAGGGAGTATAAAATCGTGAACGACTTCGATTTTGGGGTTATCGAAAATCTATTTAAATGAACGAATGAGGAGGAAGGTCATGGGAAGTTTGACGTTTCTCTTCATTATTTTTGGAACCCCAGGCTGATGTGAGGGTCATTTAATATACTCGTCCGTATCATTTTTGAATCGTCTTCTGCTGCTTGAAAAAATACTGGACTACTCGTTCCAGTTTGTTTATACTCATGTAGAAAAGGAGGGGGTATCAATGGGACGGACCAAAGAATTTGACCGGGAGCAAGTACTGCGCAAGGCCATGATCGTATTTTGGGAAAAAGGATATGAAGCTACAAGCATACCGGATTTACTGGAATCCATGGAGTTGAGCAGATCCAGTATGTACGAAACGTTTCAGGATAAACAGACGCTGTATTACGAGGCCATCCAATATTATAAAAAAATGTCGCAAAAAAAACGCGATCAGATGATACATGCAACTTCTGCGATCGCGGGGATCCGCCAGTATTTCGAGCTGCATATCATGAACGCTTTTGCCACGCACGGCGAAGCTCTCCCCAATGGATGTCTGATTACGAATGCTTCTGTTGGTTTGGATACGGTGGATGAGCCCTTGCAGAATATGATTCGCCAAAGGTTTACGGAATTGGAGCAGCTGTTTTATGAGACGTTAAAGAAAGGGCAAGAAACGGGAGAGATAGCCCCGGAGAAAGATATTAAAATGTTCTCGTACCTGCTGCTGAATCTCAACCATAGCATCAACGTAATGGCCAGGGTCCAGAGCGATATTAATAAAGTCCACGGTATGATGAATGCGGTCTTCGAGATGCTGTAAATCTATTTTTTTTCATCAAACTGGAATGATCATTCCTGTATTGTAATGCAATAGTTCATAAAAAAAGGAGTGCTTAACATGAATGAAAACGCAAAGGAAAGGTTGGAGAAATCCGTTTCTACATGGATCACATTGATTCTTGCTGTTGCCTGTGGGTTGATCGTTGCAAATCTTTATTATACACAACCTTTAATTGAATCGATCAGCTCGGCAATAGGGTTATCTTCGGAAGCCGCAGGTTTGATCGTCACGCTGACTCAAATCGGCTACGGAATCGGCTTGTTATTTATCGTCCCTTTGGGAGACTTGCTCGAAAACCGCAAACTGGTGGTTACGCTGTTGATTCTGACGTCCATTGTATTAATCATCGCCGCTGAGGCACAGAACGCGGCGCTGTTTCTTGCCGCCTCCTTGTTTATAGGCGTGGGGGCCGTCGCGGCCCAGATCCTGATTCCCTATGCGGCGCATCTTTCTCCTGAGGAGACGCGCGGACGTAATGTAGGCAACGTAATGAGCGGTCTGTTTTTGGGAATCATGTTGGCCCGTCCGGTTTCGAGTATGGTGGATAAATATTTCGGCTGGCATGCCATCTTTATTATTTCCTCTGCCATGCTCTTGGTACTGGCTCTTGTCTTGGCAAAAGTCCTTCCGGCAAGGCAGCCGCAAACTAAGGACAAATATCCGGTAATCATCTCATCCATGCTGCATTTGCTCAAGACAACGCCGATTCTGCGGCGCCGCGCACTGTATCACGCGTTTTTGTTCGGCATGTTTAGTCTGTTCTGGACAACGGTTCCGCTCGTTTTAACGAGTCCGGTGTTTCATTTTTCATCAACAGGCGTAGCGCTGTTCGCTTTGGCAGGGGTTTCCGGCGCGGCGGTAGCGCCTATAGCTGGCCGCTTTGCAGATAAAGGTCTGATACGTTCGGCAACCGGATTGTCCATCGTGCTGGTGATACTGTCGGGGCTTTTGCCGATTATGTTTCCTGGAGGTTCTATATTCTCTATCGTTATCCTGGTCATTGCTGCCATCCTTCTAGACATGGGCGTTTCAGCCAATATGGTGTTGGGACAGCGAGCGATCTTCTCTTTGGGAGATGAGGTGCGCAGCCGGCTGAACGGCATGTATATGGCGATCTTTTTTGCGGGTGGAGCCATAGGCTCTGCAGTCGGAGGTTGGGCTTACGCCATGGGCGGCTGGAAAGCGGCGATGTGGGTTGGCGTTCTTTTTCCGATCTTGGCATTACTGTACTTTTTTACTGAAAAAAAAGGGGCACACGGCGATATAAGCTGAATGACTGTTGATTCTTACAGGAATGTGACATCGATAGGTATGGACAACAGATCTTGGATATCATGCAACGAAAAAAGCGTTTGAGCAAACTTGTCGGAAACTGAATGTTACGTATCTCGATATGTATTTGATTCATTTTGCTGGACCTCATTACGAGAAAGCGTGGGCGGCGATGGAGGATTTGTACATGGAAGGGAGAATTAATGTCATCGGCGTAGCAAATTTCGAAATTAAGCATTTGAAGCATCTCATTAAGCAATCTCGGATATCACCGATGATCAACCAAATCGAAACGCATCCGGAGTTTCAACAACACGATTTGCATGACTATATGGTTCGTGATCGGATACTGCATGAAGCTTGGGGCCCACTAGGTCAAGGAAACAAGGCTTTGCTGGAGCATCCGGTTCTCGTTGAGATTGCCCGTAATCAACAAAAGTCAGTTGCACAAGTCATATTTCGCTGGCATATAAATCGGGGGGTTATTATTATCCCCAAATCGTTAAATTTGCAAAGGATAAAGGAAAACAGCAAAATTTTTGACTTTGATCTGAGCGAGGAAGAAATGGACCGAATCTGGCAGCTAGATACGGGTACACGATATTCCGTTAACCCGACTGGCTACATGATACATCCGATTTACATACAGTTGATGAAGCTATTTGTAAAATAACGCGGTAACACCACAATAACTCCCGAAACGGTTGAACAGGAGGATTGAATGCTTTTATGGTAAACTTCTAATTAAGAAGTCTAGGCAAGTAAGGAGTGGAGTGGTTGTTTGCTGAGCAGCGGCATCAAATTATTATTCAGAAACTGAATCAGGACAAATCGATCCGAGCGTCAGAGCTCATCGAGCATTTCGGGGTTTCGTTTGAAACGATCAGACGTGACCTCGAATATTTAGAAAGTGAAGGTTACCTGCGGCGGGTGCACGGTGGGGCGATTCTGAAGGAGCCCGACTATAGCCGGGAAATCCCGCTGCCGATCCGCGAATCTATATATATGGAAGAGAAGACGGAGCTTTCTCAAATCGCGGTTCGTTATGTGACCGAAGGGATGTCCATCGCGCTTGACCCAAGTACGACGAACACCCAGATTGCTAAGGCGTTGAAGGCCAAGTTCGATCGATTAACCGTTATTACGAATTCGCTTCCGATCGTGAACGAACTCGTTTCGATGCCAGGTTATACGGTGATTATGACCGGGGGCGTCATTCGTCATGAAGAGCAAAGCATCATAGGCGATCTGGCGGAAGAGTTTACTTCCCGCTTTCATGCGGATTTGTTCTTTATGAGTATGAGCGGGGTTACGTTGGAAGCAGGAATTACCGATAACGCAATCGGCGAAGTCCAAGTGAAAAAAATAATGCACGCGAACGCGAAGCGCTGCATCGCCCTCGCAGACAGCAGCAAGTTCGGACAAAATTCATTTATCAAAGTATGCGGAGCAACCGAGGTCGAACGATTTGTGACGGATTCCAAAATCGACCGGGATATCGTTGATACATTTAGCAAAAGCGGCATCGAAATCGTCTACAATTAATAGAATCCATATGAACGATTTTTGGTTTTTTACGAACCAGGGATCGTTTATTTTATGTTTATACTCGGTTTTTTGGTTATAAGAGGTTGTGTTTGTGTGTGTTTATGTGTTTATGTGTTAATGGGACAGGTATGATCGGTCAACAGATTTCGTAAGAAAATAGATTGTGAATCATAAATAATTGTATGTGATTGATTGTATATATGTGGTATTATCTGTATTAATCAAGGGTCAAGAAAATAAACGATTGCTTCTCAAAGGGAGGAGAAACCAATGAAAATCCACTTTCTTGGAACGGCTGCAGCGGAAGGATTTCCAAACCCGTTCTGCCGCTGTGACGCCTGCTGCAACGCGAGGTCGCTCGCAGGAAAAAACATTCGAACGAGAAGCTCTGTATTGATTGATGGCGTTATCAAGGTTGACTATTCCGCAGATTCGCATATGCAGGCGCTCCGTGATCGGATCGACTTGGGCGCGGTTGAGCATCTATTATTCACGCATACGCATTACGATCATTTTCAGCCATCGGATCTATACAACCGTATTGAAGGATTTGCGCACGGTATCGATCACCCCTTACATATTTACGGCAACGATACGGCCATTAACCAGACTATAGCCGCACTTGGGCCGGACGCTGGAGGCAGGTTCGCGTTCCACTTATTGCGCCCGTTCGAGACGATTTCACTCAGCGACACACAAGTCACCCCTTTGCTTGCGAATCATGACCCAATGGAAACTTGTTTGCTGTTTTACATAGAAAAAGGGGGCAAAACGCTGTTTTATGGCAATGACACCGGATGGCTGCATGAGGATACTTGGAAATGGCTTCAGGGCAAAGTGATCGATATGGCGATAATCGATTGCACGCATAGCTTTACGAACAATGATCGAAATCCAAACCATATGGGGATTGAAACTGTGCTTGAGGTTCAGCGCGTGTGGCGGGAAGAAGGTACGCTTGGGAGTAACGGTCTTGTATATGTAACTCATTTTACACATAACTCCGGATTTCTGCATGATGATTTTGAACGCGCTTTCGAACCCGCGGGCATTAAGGTGGCTTACGATGGTCTGATCGTCGACCTATGACGAGTGACAGCAGCAACGCAATTGAACAGCGCCAGATTAGGATTGTCGGCATCGTAACCGCGCTAACCCTCTTCGGCGATTCCATGCTGTACATTGTCCTCCCAGTGTATTGGAAGGAAGCGGGACTGGACGCGCTTTGGCAGGTAGGCGTGCTGTTGTCAGTAAATCGACTAGTAAGGCTGCCCCTGAATCCTGTAATTGGCTGGCTGTATCATCGGATGTCGCTTCGAACCGGTCTGTTCATCTCCGTTTTGTTAGCGGCGCTTACCACAGTAGGATACGGCATCTTCAAAGGATTCGTTCTTTGGATAGCTTTGCGAGCGGTGTGGGGGATTGCATGGTCCTTGATGCGAATGGGCGGGTATTTGACCGTCATTCGCTACTCCGATGATACGAATCGAGGGCGCTTAATGGGAACGTATAACGGGTTGTGGCGCCTTGGCAGCTTGGTAGGCGTACTGTTTGGAGGGTTGCTTGTGCCCTTCTTCGGGTTACGGTCTGTCTCGATATGGTTTGGCATGACGGCATTGGTCGGACTTCCGTTGATCGCGGCATCCATCAGTCAGGGGAAAGCATCCGGATCACACCAAATGGAATTACCTCGCGGTGACAGAAGTAAGGTGTGGTCGCTTCAGGTGAAGAAAATCGTGATAAGCGGATTAATTATATCATTACTGCACGCCGTATTCGGCGCGACACTTACGTATCTTATCGATACGAGTTATCCAACGGGGATACCATGGTTCGGATTGATCATTGGCAGTACGGCGTTAGGCGGCGTATTGACAGCGCTGCGCTGTGCTTGGGAGCCGTTCTTGGCTCGATGGTTCGGACAGCGTACGGATGGACCGGGAGGAAGGCTGCCTTTATTTATGCTTTCGTTGGCGGGTGCGGCAGCCGGTTACGTATTACTTCCGTGGCAGCTGCCGATCGGTATTTGGATTGTTATTGTCATTTTCGTCATGATTACAAGCACTGCGCTGGGTACGATCATGGACGCTATGGCTTCTGACGCTGCGAAGAGCACATCCGTTATTACAGTCATGACCGCTTATTCCGTATCTACCGATTTAGGGGCGGCGATCGGTCCGACATTGATTTATTGGGTGGTCGGTTTGCAGTATGGCGTGACATCGATGTATTTGGCGTGCGCTGCTGTATTCATTTTGATCGGGTTATGGTATTGGAAAGAATATGCGACAAAGGGGCGGGTATACCTTGGTGAAAAAGCTAAAGTTTCGTGAGGATGGAACGTTTGTCATCGTACAGTTTTCTGATGTAGAGTTTATTGACGCTGAGGACCTGGATCCGGAGACGCCGCTTCTCGACTCGATGACGAAGGCGACGATGGAGAGAATCATCGCGATTGAGCAGCCGGATCTTGTTGTGTTTGCAGGCGACTTAACGGCAAGTGCTAGAAGCAAAGATCCACTTCAATCGTTTCGAAGCGCGGTCGCTGTCGCTGAAGAAAACCGCGTAGCATGGGCGGCTGTGTTTGGCAATCATGACTCGGAAGGGAGCTTGCCTCGAAAGAGAATGCATGAGGAGCAGCTCCTGCATGAATATTGCGTAGCCCAACCGGATCCTCCGGGGGTTAGCGGAGCGGGAAACTACGTGCTGACGATTAACGATCGGGCGGAGAAGCCAGCGGTCTCGTTGTTTTTCCTCGATAGCGGCGATTACTCACCGATTGAAGCGGTGGGCGGATACGACTGGATACGCCGAGATCAAATCGAATGGTATGTATCCGAATCACGGCAATTGGCCGAGCGAAATGGCGGGGCGCCTTTGCCCGCACTGGCTTTTTTCCATATTCCGCTGCCCGAATACGATGAGGTATGGAAGACGAAAGTGTGTGAGGGCCATTGCAGCGAATGGATCAGCTCGCCGAAGGTAAATTCAGGCTTGTTTGCCGCCATGGTAGAGATGGGCGATGTGATGGGCACGTTCGTCGGACATGACCACTCAAACGATTATTGCGGGACACTGCACGGCATACGTCTTTGCTACGGGAGGTCTACTCGTTACGTTAGTTATGTAGATGGTGTGCGTAAGGATAAGTTTCCGACGGGAGCAAGAGTCATTCGATTAAAGGCGGGCGAACGACAGTTCGAGACATGGATCCGCCAGGGCGACGGACTAGTCGCGAAATTACCGATACATAAGCCGGTCGCTCGGTAAGTGAATTTATTTGAATAAGATGCTAATCTTGCACACTACTTACTTCAGAATGTACAGGCATCGATTTAACATGACAATCTTGAAGTGAACAAAATTTTGCACAGGCCATTCAGCCTGTGCTTTTTTTGTCCGGCAGTCATGCTTAATGAATGGAGATTTACCAGTATGGAAAAAGAAACGTTATGACTTCGAAAGTCGCATTGTATGCGTCTTTTTTTGTTTTAAGATGAACTGACTGAGAACAATAGACAAATAAAAAGGAAACTAACGGAGGTCAAGTAGGGGATTAACTTAAAACACTTGAGTTCATTTTTGCACAAAAGGGTCTCCATGAATTGAACTGTCTTTCATCAATTGCCTGCGGGTATAATCAAATTGCAAAAGGCACTACACTAACGGCAAAGGAGTTGATGCCGTATTCTGGACGAAAGAAGTACCCGGATTTTGACGCTGCTTTATGAGGCGGCCGATTATGTATCGCTGGAAGAACTGATGCAGAAGGTCGGTATCTCCAGACGAACCGTTTATTATGATATGGAAAAAATAAACGATTACTTGAAAGCGATTCATCTTCCTCCGGTCAAATATGTCAGGACAGTTGGCTATTATTTGCCCGATGAGAGCAGGGCCGGTCTTCCGCAGTCAACCGGGAAGCCTCATGCACAGCCGTATTATTTGTCCCCACGGGAAAGAATGGCGTGGATGTCGCTCTATCTGTTGTCGGCGGAGGGTCCGCTCTTTGTTCATCATTTGACGGATCTTTTGCAAGTTAGCCGAGGAACTGTGCTCAAGGATTTAAATATGGTCCGGTCGGACATAAAGGCCTCAAAACTCAAGGTAACCTACGATCGCAAGCAGGGCTATGACGTAAATGGGGAGGAACGTGACAAGCGGAAGGCCCTGAGCTATTATTTCGGTCAGGTTTTCGGCGATGCAGGCTGGGAGCAGGTATTTAACCGGAAACCGGAATCGGAGGGACCGGATCTTGCCCGAAACTTATTTCCCCCTATGAATTCGGAACACCTGAAGCGGGTGTATCGCCTTATCTCGGATAGCGAAGTAACGCTGGGCGTAGATTTGACGGACGAGATGTTATTTCATTTGACGGCACGCTTCCTGTTGTATGTACGACGTATTCAGGAAGAGCAGTTTATCTCAATAGACGAAGATGAACGAAACGTGCTGCGGCGGATGCCAGAGTATGAAGTTGCCGCTGGGGTTGCTGAAGGTCTCGGCCAAATGTTCGGTGTCTCTATCCCGGATGAAGAAATCTGCTACTTTACGATGCATCTGCTGGGAGCGAGAGTCAATCGGATGGAACAGATGACCGGATCCGAAGAAGTGCTCAAGCAGCTTCGGCAAGTGACCAAACAGATGACAGATGATTTTCAGCGTTACGCCTGCGTATTCCTACCGAACCGGGAAGCGATGGAGGAGAATCTGCTTGTCCATTTGAAGCCGGCTTATTACCGGATCATATACGGACTCGGGCTTGAAAATCCGCTGCTCGAAAATATCCTGTCCAAGTACAGGGAAGTATTCGAGCTGACCCGTCGCTCCGCGACACCGTTCGAACAACTGGTTGGACGTCCACTTGACGACAACGAAATCGGATACCTTGCCATGCATTTCGGCGGCTGGCTGCGTAGAGAGAACACGAAGCCGGCTGTACGTAGACAGGCCGCCATCGTCTGCGTCAACGGCATTTCCGCTTCGCGAATGTTGAAATCGCAGCTGGAGAACCTCTTCTCGGCAGTGGATATTACAGCGGTACTCTCGCTGCGGAATTACGAGTCGTTTGATGAAGAGAATGTTGATTTTATTTTCTCAACGGTACCGCTGCCGGATAGTAAAGTGCCCGTTCTCCTAGTGAATCCGATTCTCAGCGATAAGGATAAGGAACACCTGCTGAACCAAGTCAACATGGTTGCCGGCCGTAAATCAAAGACCCCGGCGTACTCGGTTCAAGCGCTGCTGGACATCGTCCATAAATATGCCGCGGTTAGGGATGAAGCAGGACTTACGGAGGAGCTTAACCACTACTTGTCTGTTGGGAAAACATGGCTGAGTGAAGCACGCAAGCCATCATTATCGGATCTGCTCACTGGACAGATGATCCAAATCAAAAGAGAAGCGGCCGACTGGCGGAGCGCCATACGCGAAGCCTCCGAACCCCTGCTGAAGGATGGGCGCATCGATGAAGCCTATATCGATGCGATGATTTCCAAAGTGGAGGCGCTAGGCCCTTATATCGTCGTTGCACCAGGCATCGCGATTGCGCATGGCAAGCCGCAGGATGGTGTCCGGCGGCTGGGAATCAGTCTGCTGCGACTGGAGCAACCCGTGGCCTTTTCAGAAGAAGCAAGGCATCAAGTTCAGATCATTCTGGTACTGGCGGCGATTGACGGTGAATCCCACCTCAAAGCGCTGTCGGAGCTGACCATCCTGCTTAGGGAGAAGGAAAACCTGATCCGTCTGAAAGAGGCCAAGACGAAAGAAGAGATACTGCAGCAATTAAACACCGGTCTTTAGCATCGATTAGAATATCGGACTTGGGAGAGATGAGAATGAAATTTTTGGAACCGTCACTAATTGCGCTGGATGTGGAGGCCGAGACGGCTGAAGAAGCGATCCGCTTAGCAGGAGATCTGCTGGTAAAAACGGGTGCGGCGGAAGAACGTTATGCCGACGCCATGGTGAAATCTTACCATGAAAGAGGTCCGTACTTTGTTCTTGCACCTCATATCGCACTTCCGCATGCTCGTGCAGAGGATGGGGTGAATGAAGCGTCCGTCTCGCTGATTAAATTGAAGAAGCCGGTCGTATTCGGCCATGCGGCCAACGACCCGGTACAGCTTGTATTTGCGCTCGGCGGCTCTTCAAGTTCGGAGCATATCGCCATGCTGCGAAAGTTGACCACCTTGCTAAGCAGCCCGGGCAGTATTGAACAATTCATGAATGCAACTGATGTAGAGACAATCCAACAACTTATTAGGGGGAACGAACAATGAAAATTTTATGCGTATGCGGTCTTGGACAAGGAACGAGTCTGATTTTGAGAATGAATGTGGAGAACGTGCTGAGCGGTATGGGAGTAAATGCCGACGTGGAGCATACGGACGTTTCCACGGCATCCGGAACCGCTGCCGACTATATCATTACAAGCAATGAACTGGCACAAAGCCTTCAAGGTCATGCGGCCAAAATTGTTATCGTCAACAACTATTTTGACAATAACGAAATCAAACAGAAGCTGGAAGAAGTGCTGTAAACCATTAGAAAGGGAGAGGGCATATGGACGTACTTTTTTGGATTGCCACCAACATTTTTGGAACGCCCGCCATTCTGCTCGGATTTATCGTTCTGGTCGGCCTTCTGCTTCAGAAGAAATCAACGAGCCAGCTTGTAAGCGGCACCTTTAAAGCGATCATCGGCTTCCTCGTCATCGGCGCAGGCTCTGATGTCATTGTAAAAGCCTTGAATGTATTCGAGCCAATGTGGAAGGAAGTCTTCGGATTGGAGAGCGGATCCCTTGGTACCTTCATGGGTCAGGAGGCATTCAACTCCAAATTCGGAAGCGCCGTTACGCTTGCTATGCTTATCGGTTTTCTGATCAACGTTCTGCTTGCACGCTTCACCCGGTTTAAATTTATTTACCTGACCGGGCACATGATGTTCTGGACGTCGACTGTTTTCGCTGGCGTGATCGTTCATGCGGCCAGCGGCATCTCCATCTGGAAGCTGGTACTGATGCTCGCTGTCGTCCTTGGTGTGTACTGGACATTCCAGCCGGCGCTGGTTCAGCCGTTCCTGCGTAAAATTACGGGCAACGATAACATTGCGCTTGGTCACACATCGGCTTCGGTTGCTTTGCTTGCTGCCTTGTCCGGTAAATTGTTCGGCAACAAAAACAACGATTCCGAGAAAATCAAAGTACCCAAAGGCTTTGAGTTCCTCCGCGATTCCAACGTCATCACTGCGCTCAGCATGGGAGTTTTGTTCCTGATCGGGGCCATTATTCTATCAACGAAAGGCACACCGGCGGCTGCGGAACTGATGAAACAATCGGGTGACCAGAACTTTATTATTTACTCTATAATCCAATCGTTCACATTCGCAGGCGGAATCGCCATCGTTCTGATGGGGGTCCGGATGTTCGTCGGCGAGTTGGTTCCGGCCTTCAACGGGATCGCGACCAAACTCGTACCAGGCGCCAAACCGGCACTCGATGCGCCAGTTGTGTACCCTTACGCGCCGAATGCGGTGGTTCTTGGATTCCTGGGAGCTTTCGCGGGAGCGATTATCTGGCTGCTTGTACTTGGCAACACCGTTGCTTACATTTTCGTGCCAACGATGATCGTCTTATTTTTCCACGGTGCTACGGCTGGGGTGTTCGGGAACTCGACAGGCGGTGTTCGCGGGGCCGTTATCGGCGGCTTCATCACTTCCACCGTTGTAGCTTGGGGACAGTTTCTGATGGTTCGCTTCTTCATCGCCTCGACGGTGCCGGATACAGCCATGTGGGCAGCTGATTCCGATATGTTCATCATTGGACCGATTCTGCACTTCCTGGCGAAACTGTTCTTTTAACCATCCGATAACAAAGACGGCTGAGTCCCCTCGACTCAGCCGTCTAAAAGATAACAGAGTGGAGGAGAAACGATATGGGCTTTATCCGTACTTTACATGGAGATATCAGCAAAGAGGAGCTGGGCTTTACGTATTCCCACGAACATATCGTATGCCGCCCGGCCTACTGGCAAGAACGGGGAGAGGACGATTTGCTGCTGGACGATAAGGAGAAGTCCAAGCGCGACGTTCTTGATTTCAAACAACACGGCGGACGCTCGATCGTGGACGCTACAGCCATCGATTATGGGCGGGATGTTCAGGCGGTACAGGAAATCGCAATCGAAACCGGCATTCATGTTGTAGGAACGGCGGGATTCAACAAGAGCTTTTTATGGGATGCCAAAATCAAAGAGGAGCTTAAACCGCTGATCGGTCATTATGAAACCTACGCCCAGTGGATTGAAGCAAAAAGCATCAACGAGCTGGCGGATTTCGTCATCCGGGAGGTGGAAGAAGGGCTGGAAGGCACACCTTTCAAAGCAGGCCAGGTTAAATTCGGGACAGGCTATAACCGCATTACGCCTCTTGAGGAGAAGACGCTGCGCGCTGTAGCGCGCGCTCATCATGAGACGAAGGCCCCCATCCACTCCCATACCGAAGTTGGCACCATGGCGTTGGAGCAAATCGAGCTCTTGAAGAGCGAAGGTGTGGATCTGTCCTTTTTGAGCCTGGGACATATGGACCGCAATCCCGACCCCTACTACCATGAGCAGATCGCCTCAACGGGAGCTTACATGAGCTTTGACGGTATCGGCAAAATCAAGTATGCACCGGAAAGCACCCGAATCTCGCTTATTCTGGAGCTTGTCCGCAAAGGCTTCGAAAATCAGATTCTCATCAGCGGTGATACCGCCCGGAAAACCTACTACAAGCATTACGACCAGGGTCTCGGTCTGGAGTACATTATTTCCAAATGGGTCCCGCGCTTTGTAGACGAGGCGAACCGAAACGGTTTTGATGGACTAAAACTGGTGGAGAAATTTTTCGTAAGCAACCCGGCCAACTGCTTTTCATTTAAAAAGTAAGGGGGCGCTCGCTATGAAATTCGAATTCGAAAATTCGGTTGAGGTGAAGGATAAAATTCGCCATTTCCGCGCTGCCATACTTCCTATTGGTGCCGTTGAGGCGCATGGTCCCCATCTGCCGCTGGGTACCGATAACCTGCTCGCGACCAGACTCGCGGACAGATTAGCAGAGCGGACGGAAAGCTTCGTTTTGCCGACCCTCCCCTATGGACAGGTGTGGAGTCTGCGCAATTTCCCGGGGAGTATCAACGTCTCAAACGAAGCGCTCATCCGACTGCTTGCAGATATCGGCGAAAGTTTGTACCAGCAAGGATTCGGCATTTTCGTCATGGTCAACGGCCATCTCGGCAATGCGGTTGCGTTGAAGGAAGCTGCGAGAATGTTATACGAACGGGTGCCCGAACTTAAGGTGTTCTATTTCTTTTATCCTGGCACGAAGGAAGTAACGGCTTCGGTACGGGAAGCTTCGGCTGCACATGCGAGCTATATGCATGCCGATGAAATCGAAACATCCTACATGCTCTATCTTGCGGGCGAATATGTGGACATGAGCAAAGCGATCGATGGCGCCCCGCATATCCCGATCGAAGCGGATTGCACGCCAACACCGTGGGAGGAAATGACTTCCTCTGCCGTACTCGGGGATGCAACGCTGGCAACGAGGGAGAAGGGGGAGAAGATTATCGAGCGCAGCCTGGAAGTAATGGCCGAGATGGTGCTCCGGGCTAAAAGAGCATTGTCAACGGATCATCAACCGGAAGAGAACAGATAGCATTGTAAATACAAGAACAACGAGGTGAAAGAGACGATGATGAACACCTATTTTGATGTGATTGGCGGGTTGTTGGACAAAGTCCGTACCGAGCAGGCCAAGTCGATCCGTGAAGCGGCAGAGAAAGTGGCTGCCTGTATTCAGCAAGGTGGTATTATACACTTATTCGGCTGTGGACATTCGCATATATTGACCGAAGAAGTCTTTTACCGAGCAGGCGGACTCGTACCGATTCGCCCGATCCTGGTCGAGAAGCTGATGCTTCACGAAGGCGCGGTCCGTTCGTCAGAGCTGGAAAGACAAAACGACCTTGCTGTCGAATTTATGAAGGAGCAGGATATCCGCGAGGGCGAGGTTGTCTTCGTACTGTCCACTTCGGGCCGAAATCCCGTTCCCGTGGATGTCGCTTTGATGGCGAAGGAGAAGGGGGCCTTTACTGTAGGCATTACCTCACTGGAATATTCCAAAAGCATGCCGTCCCGGCACAGCAGCGGCAAGCATCTGGCCGATGCCGTGGATCTGGTGATCGATAATTTCTCGGTAAAGGGAGATGCCGTATTAAGCCATCCGGGCCTCCAGGTGCCTTTCACGCCGAGCTCGACGGTCGTCGGGGCCCTCATATTGAACTCCCTGTTCGCCGAATCTATTGAGATTATGATTGAACAAGGTTTCAAGCCCCCTGTATTTCTCAGCGGAAATATCGATGGTTCCGATGAACACAACAACGCGTTGGTTGAGGCTTATAAAGGACGGATCGCTTTATTGGCCTGATCAGGATGTACCGAGCAGTAAAGAAAATATACGAGGTCTGACATAGAGGAGGAAAGACATGTTTGCACAAACCGTAACCATACAGAATGAGCAGGGCTTTCATGTCCGTCCAGCTCAGCTTTTCTCGGAAAAAGCAGGACAGTTTGGAGCAGAGGTTCATCTGAAGACTAGCGAAGGACGCTCCGCGGATTGCAAAAGCATGCTGGAGCTGATGACGCTCGGCGTTGAGCAAGGAGCTGTTGTGACCATCGAAGCTAACGGAGATGGAGAACAAGAGGTAGTCGAAGCGCTGATACAGCTAGTTGAAAGCAAGTTTGGTGAAGCCTGATGAAGAGGCTGCATATTCAAGGAATCGGCGTATCGGAGGGAATCCGGATCGCTAAGGCATTCATTTACAAGCCTTCGCAGGGGACCAGCAGTGACAGCAGCCTTGAAGAGAAGCTTATTCCGGATACCCCGGCCGCAATCGATGCAGAGCTTATTAAGCTCCGTGAAGCCAAAGTCGGCTGCGCGGAACAATTGGAGAAGCTAACGGAGAGAGCGAAGGAAGCCGTGGGCGAAGAGCAAGCCGGCATTCTTGCGGGACAGCGGAAGCTTCTGGACGATCCTGCCTTCTATCCGAAGATGGAGGCAAGAGTCCGAGAGAAGCTGGAGCCAGCGCCAAGTGCCGTTGCCGAAATTGTGAGCCAGGTCGCTTCCATGTTGGAAGGCATGAACAATGATTATATGAAGGAGCGGGCCGCGGACATTCGCGATATCGGTAATCGTCTTCTCGCCTGCTTGTTGCCAGGACAATCGCGTGACTTTACGGGAATCACCGAACCGGTTATCTTGGTCGCTGATGATTTGGCGCCGTCGGATACGGTACAGCTGGACCCTGCCTTGGTTATCGGCTTTATTACCCGTACTGGAGGAGCGACCTCACATACCGCTATTCTCGCACGGTCGCTCGGAATTGCCGCTATCGTCGGCGCTGGTGACGGCGTCGACGGCATCAAGGACGGCGATACGCTCGTCCTTGACGGCTCAGCCGGGCTGTGCATTGCCCGGCCGCATGAGGCAGAAGCGGAGCAGTATCGGCTCCGCATGCTGCAGGACCTCGAGCGCAGACAGTCGCTCGAGGTGTACGCGGCGCGTCCGGCAGTGACCGCCGACGGCGTACGCGTGGAGCTCGCGGCGAACATCGGCAGCGCCGCGGAAGCCGAGACCGCCGTCCGGCAGGGCGCGGATGGCGTAGGGCTGTTCCGCACGGAGTTCCTGTTCATGAACGCCCCGGCCATGCCGGGCGAGGAGGAGCAGTTCCGTGCGTATCAGGAAGCGGCCCGGATGATGGAGGGCCGCCCCGTGATCATCCGCACGATGGACATCGGCGGAGATAAGGAGCTTCCGTATCTGCAGCTGCCGAAGGAAACAAACCCGTTCCTGGGCTACCGTGCGATACGGGTAGGCCTTGTCCGCCAAGAGCTGCTTCGCACGCAGCTGAGGGCGGTGCTGCGGGCCAGTGCCTTCGGTACGGTAAAGGTGATGTTCCCCATGATCTCCGGTCTGCAGGAATGGAGGCAGGCAAGAGCCATCCTGACGGAAGTGCAGGTGGAATTGAGGCAAGACGGGATCCAGTTTGACGAGAAGATGGAAGTTGGCATCATGGTTGAGATTCCCTCAACGGCCGTGTTGGCGGAACGATTCGCGAGCGAGGTCGATTTCTTCAGCATCGGTACGAACGACCTCGTGCAGTATACGGTCGCAGCGGACCGCATGAATGAACACGTCGCGCACCTGTACGATTATTTCCATCCAGCTGTGCTTCAGTTAATCCGCACGGTCATTGAGGCTTCCCATACGGCCGGTAAATGGACCGGCATGTGCGGCAGTATGGCGGGTGATCCGCTGGCGGCACCGCTGTTACTCGGACTAGGTCTTGACGAATGGAGCATGGAGGCCGGTGGTCTCAGCCGGATGAAGGAAAGGCTCGCTAGCCTGGATCGTCAGGAATGTCGCGAGCTGGCAAAGCGCATTCTTGGCCTTGATACGCCCCAAGCGGTTCGTCAGGCGATGGAGGAATTTCATCACGCCCAAAAGGCAGTGGTATAGCTTCCGTATCCACATGGCGTGGACTATTAGCAGGTGTTGAGGGTGTTCCAAAAAAGTGGCATGCCCGTATGAGAGATCGCCAGTTTGGGTCAAATAGATGCTACAAATAAAGAAATGGCGGTACAGGGGGTTACTCCGGTACCGCCATTTCTTTGTTTTCGAATATCTAATGATTTGAGCGTAGTTACACTCGCTTGATAGTATTGAGCGGGAGTTAACCTAGAATGTAGCTCAACTGCATGCTTACCCTTTACGACGCCATGCATTGGCAATTAGGCCCACGATGAAGCCCCAAACAGCATTTACCGCAAAGACACTTACCATTGCCAGTGGATTAGTTAAAGGACCTTGCAGTTTTCCATCGATAAGGGGAGAGGCAATCCCGCTTATAATGATAGCAAATAAGGCATAACTCAAACCCGCAAAAACAAGAATGACAACGGGATAAGCCGTTCTTTTGAATAGAACGATCATGAGCCAGGCCAAGGAGATAAGGACCGTCATCAGCATGCTGCCGAATGCTTGACCGATCAGATCCATGATCCCGGTCATCTTCATGATGGGTCTGATAAGCGCTAAAGCGCCCAGTCCAAGAATTAAAAGCAGATTTTCTTTCACAATATCTATTGTTCTCATATCTAATCCGTTCCTCTCTATGTTGTGGATGATGAAGTCGATAAGCCATAGTCCAATTCATTCCCCAACAAGTATGATGATTGCCGATGCCCCGGTGCTTCAAGTTCTCGGCTGTTATTAACATTAACAAATCCATGTTGTGAACTTATGACGATACTTTGCGATTTACGTGAATTTTTTTCGATGGATTTCCCGATCTCCTGACAGCGATAATATGCTAGACTACCTATATATTACTTTTAGGAGTCCATCATACGATGAAGACATTTACCATCTTGTACATTGAAGACGATCAGGAAATCGGTTCCTGGTCCAAGGATTTTTTAATCGGTCAAGGCTATGAAGTGATATGGAAGAGCTCAGGCCATGATGCGGAAGCAGCAATGGAACATTGCGATCTCGTCATTTTGGACATTATGCTTCCGGGTCTGGACGGATTCACGGTCGGTCAGCGGCTAAAACGAATCAATCCCGCCGTACCCATCCTGATGCTTACGGCCAGAACCGCAATCGAGGATAAGCTTACTGGCTTGTCTTTTGCTGATGATTATATGACCAAGCCGTTTCATCCGGATGAGTTGGCTGCCCGGATTCAAGTCCTCCTCAGGCGTTCTGTCACCGCGGAGCCGGAACAGCTTCTGATTCGGCATTTAAGCATCGACCGAAAAGGAAACCGTGTATGGAATTCCGAAACTGGGGAAGAGATTGTGCTTACAGGTAAGCAGTTCCATATATTCATGTATTTCCTGGACCACCTGAATCACATATTGACCCAGAAGCAGATTTATGAAGCCGTTTGGGGTGAACCGCATCTGAACGGAGATAAAACGTTGAACGTGCATATCCGTCATCTGCGCGAGAAGATCGAGTTGGATTCCGGCACCCCCCAAATTATCGAAACGATCCGCGGTGTAGGATACCGGGTGCGATCATGAGGATCCGCGGCTCGTTAATGAGCAAATACCTGATCTTTATTTTGACCGCCTTACTGCTGTGGCCGATTATTCCAGCCCTGTTTTATTTACCAGGTTATATGCTCAGCGATCATCCAGTATATCGGCCGGAAGAGATAACCCGCATGTGGCAACAGGAGGCAGCCAACCTGGATGGTGCAGGAAGGGATAGGATTAATACTAGACTGCGAGAGTTGAACGAGGACTATCCGCATGCTGAGATATTCTGGGTGGACCCATCAGGGAGGACGAACGCAGTCGGGGACCTCTCAGAGGATATACCTGAGCAATGGACTTATCTGGATATTCTTTCGATTCGAGCGCAAGACCGTAATCAAGAAACGCTGGTCTTAACCTCTCTCATCGGAAACGATCCGAAGCAAGGTTTTATGGTGATGCGGGTCCCGGAATCCCATATCCTTAATGCAGAAATGTCGCTTTCGGGAAACTTGCCCCTAATCTTTCTGTTTTTAATGATCTGTGGATGCTTCTTTATGCTGTCATGGCTGTTCTTCATTAAGCTTCGCAAAAGACTTATCAGGCTTCAATCGGCAATGACCGTAAACGGATTGAAAGAAATTCCGAATGAAGTCACAATCATGAAGGACGACGAGATCGGAGAACTTGAAGGCTCGTTTAACCGGATGGTGAAGGAGCTCAAAGAAAGTCAAAAACGGGAGCGGGAGGAGGAGGAACTGCGTAAGCAATTCATTTCAACGATTTCCCACGATCTTCGAACCCCGCTGACTGTCATCCGACAGCATGTCCATACCGTTCGAAAAGACCCTGCTTCTTCCCAGGGACAGGTTTCACTTTCTGTCATCGAGCATAAGCTCGATGACATCAGTAATCTAATGGATAATCTGCTGTCATACACGCTATTATCGGCGGGGAAGTATCCGCTGCACAAGCAGCCAATTGATATTATAGAAGAGGTTCGGAATCGAGTGGCTCAGTGGTATCCGGTATTCGAGGCTAAGGAATTTGATGTCCTTGTCGAGCTTCCTGACCAGACATTAATTTGGGATGCGGACCCATTGTGGTTTAACCGGATCCTGGATAATGTGTTTCAAAACGTGGTACGTCATGCGGGAGCGGGTCGCTACATTGGCATTCAAATGATTGAGCGTCAGAAGCAGCAGATGCTGGTCATCAGCGATAAGGGGCCTGGATCCTGCAGCGAGTCACCTGAAAAAGGCGCAGGAATCGGTTTGTCCATTGTATCGATGATGGCCAGGGAGATGGATATGCAATGGGAATTGAAATCCGACGCAAACGGAAGTGCTTTTTATATTTGGAAGGATAGCAGTTGCGGTGTTATAACTAACGTGACAGATTAAGCATTGAAAGGGTAAGGTAAAGGGAACTAGTGTGACATAGAAATCGCCCGCATGTTATTCGAATTTAATATACGTTGCCTTTCGAAGACCAAGGAAGAAGCTGCGTTCAAGTCGCTCAGAGTGACTTATACGCAGCTTCTTTTTTGAGTATTGACATACCTAAATCCGGAAAGAGAGCTCTACGGCTTCTCGTCAACGAATTTAACCCAAACTTAAACTTGAGGTCACTTTGTTTTTCGATTAGGGAGATAGAATGGAGTATGAGGCAAAGGCCGAGTTATTTAAGGAGGTAAGTTAACCAACATGAAGGTTGAGCGTAAGAAAGTTTCCGTCAAGTTGCATGCACCGCCATGGATGAAGATGCGTAGAGTTTGTGGTTATGGCGCTGTCATAGCGGTGACGCCGTATCTATTGATTAAAATGGCATGGACGCTCGGTTACTTCATACCAACCGAGCAAATGGGCGACATTAGTTGGCGTGCGATTAACGCAGCTACCGCAGTGCTTGCAGCTATCGGAATCCTGCTGGCAATGGCGTTCACCAGGCCATGGGGTGAACGTCTGCCTGCATGGCTGATTGCCTTCCCCGTATGGGTTGGTACGGGTCTGCTCGTTCCCATGATGGTCTTGGCACCTGTGCTGGGACCGGCGGCTATGACTCGGGATCAGGAAGCGGGGGCGGCCGATGTTTGGGTGTACGAACAATTCTTCGTTATGATCTCGTCCGTTGGCATCGGCATTTGTCTGCCTATCGCCTTCGCAGGGTATGCGAAGACACGGTGGCCGGAGGCGTTCGGTGGTTCGATTGACTATAGCAGGTTACCTGGTAATACTTGTAGATTGCAGCTTACATTGTCCAGGCTGATTGGAGCCGGCTGTATCCTGTTAGGTATCATTAAGGTGTTCTGGGCAGCTGGAGGCACCCTCGGCATTGATCCTGCCAGATTGGACGATCGTGATGTGTGGTGGCACCTGCTGACGTTCAGTACCGGAGCGTGGTCCATCGCGGGGGCATGGGGATTGCTGATGTTAACTTCCCGCCGCGAACCGCAGAGATTTCTGTACCCGATGGCATCGGTATGGATTTCGTCGGGCATGCTGTTCTCTTATAACCTCTTTGCCGCTATCCGTACCGATTCGCAGTTCTCGCCAGAGTACCAGCTGCTGCGGATACTAACCACAGAGGCCGGTGTGATCTTAGGCGTCATGATGTTCATGATCATTCTGTTTGTTCTGCATGATCGACGACGAGCCTTGTAGGTTTATTTACGGGACGATCCGTTGGAACATGTACTTGTTGATCGCGATGTCATTCGGAACAGCACGTCGTTTAGGCTGGGGGGATCTTGCCTGTCTGAAGAAAAAACAATTATGCTTTTGAAGCCGCGGAAATCGCGGCTTTTTTTGTTTAGACGAATCTAAACGTACAGCGTTGAAATGAAAGCACTCCGGTTACGTTCCCGATTCGTATGATTCTATTCACTACTTTAGATATTTTTAATATTTACCATATTTTTTCTTAAGTTTTCTTCCCTAAACTAAAGGTGTCGGGGGAGAGTAACATGGATCAGAATTGAAGGACAAACTAAACAGTGAAAGGATGGATCAAGAATATCATGAAAAAATGGCTCCGTAAGGATGCTTCGGCGGCCATATTCTTTCTCGTGCCCAGCGGTATCGGATTTGCACTCTTTTACCTTATTCCATTTGCCATGGGCGTGTACTATTCCTTTATGAGCCAATCGGTAGACGGCCATTTTGCGGGTCTCGATAATTACGTGGATCTGTTTGGGAGTGCTTCCTTCCGCAAGGCGGCATCCAACACGTTTTTCTTCAGCGCGGTCAGTGTTCCGCTTATGGTCATGCTGTCACTCGGGTTAGCGATGCTGCTCCATAAAAATACATATTTTCAAAAATGGCTTCGGACTGCTTACGTCATGCCGCTTGTTGTGCCCGTTGCCTCCATTATCATGATCTGGCAGATGCTATTTGACTGGAACGGCTCCCTGAACGCATGGCTGAACAGCTTTGGATATGGACGCGTGGACTGGATGAAGTCGGAATCGGCTCGTTTGGTCGTGATCATGGTGTATCTATGGAAGAACATCGGTTACAACGTCATTTTATTCTTGGCCGGGCTGCAGCAAATTCCGAAGGATTACTACGAAACGGCCCGGATTGAAGGGGCTGGCCGCGTGAGGCAATTCCGAAGCGTTACGCTGGTCTATCTGACTTCTTCCATGTTCTTTGTTGTGATTATGTCCATTATCAACTCATTCAAAGTGTTCCGGGAAACGTATCTCATCGCAGGTGATTATCCCCATGACAGCATTTATATGATGCAGCACTATATGAATAATATGTTCATTTCACTCGACATTCAGAAGCTGACCGCAGCGGCATCCTTAATGTTTGTCTGTATTCTGCTGATCGTCCTGGTGCTGTTTGCAATTGAGCGCCGACATCGGCAGTACATGGAATAGGAGGTGGACCGAAGTTTCGTGCGAGTCGTCCATATATTGAAAAAAAGTGTATTGTCATTCGTCATGGGTGTTATCGCCATGATCTTACTATCGCCAATTGTGATTACATTCACAAACTCGTTAATGACAGAACTGGAGATCCAGATCAATTACGGTCTCATCGGTCAAATGAAAGAAGCGATTCCAGGTAGAGAGGGTTCTTTTGCAAATCTGAAACTGATTCCGGACAAGGTGTCTTTCGCACAGTATGGGAAGGTGTTCATCGACAACCCAAAGTATCTGACGATGTTCTGGAACTCCGTGTTCATGGTGGTGCCGATCATTGTGGGTCAGACACTCGTCGCAGCACTGGCTGCTTATGCATTCTCCAAGCTGAAATTCCCCGGCCGGGATTCGATGTTTTTGGTATATGTCATGACGATGCTCATGCCGTTCCAAGTCACGCTGGTGCCCAACTATATTATGGTCGATAAGCTTGGCATGCTGAATAGTACGGGCGCCATCATTGTTCCCGGCATTTTCGCAGCTTTCGGCGTGTTTATGCTCAGACAGTTTATGCTGGACATTCCCTATGCCTACATTGAAGCTGCCAAAATAGACGGTGCCGGACATGTGCGGATCTTTATGACGATGATTGTTCCGATGATTAAGCCGGGGGTAGCCGCACTTGTGATCTTGCTGTTCGTTGATTATTGGAACATGGTGGAGCAGCCGCTTATTTTTTTGGAAGACCCCTTCAAGCAGCCGCTGTCTGTCTTTCTATCCAGGATTAATGATAGCGACCGGGGGATTGCCTTTGCTGCATCCATGCTCTATATGGCCCCGATGGTGATGTTATTTCTGTATGCGGAGTCGTATTTCATCGAGGGAATCCAATTGTCAGGTGTTAAGGGTTAACTTTTCAAGGCGGTTTTTAGGAGGAGAAGAAAGGATATGGAGCTTGGAAAAGGGTTAGCTGACCAAAGACGAAAGCGAATCCTTCAATTCGTGTTCATGGGTTTTATGGGGATGCTGCTGCTGTTTACCTTGTTTAGTAACACGCTACAGTCGTTGACCTTGCCCAAGGTGACTACGGAACAGCCGAAACAGGGAGGCATTGCGCTATCGATAGAAGGAAGCGGAATACTTCAGCCGATCGCCGAAGCTAAGCTATCCAGTTCAAACGACTGGAAAGTTCAGCAGATTCACGTAAAAGAAGGTGAACGTGTGAAGAAGGGACAGAAGCTTATCGCTTATGACAACCCAACGGCAAGACAAGAAATCGAACTTGAAGTAACGAATCTGGAAAAGCAAAGAATTGAGCAGCAAAATCTTCAGGATCAATTTATTCAATCTTCTATTGAAGAGGATGAACTTAAACTGCGCAGCGCAAAACGTGAAATTGAAAAAGGCAAACTTGATATTGCAACGCAGGAACGCAAGATCAACGAGATGAAAGAACGACTGGCAAAAGATCAGATGCTTACCGCTCCCTTCGACGGTATTATTACGAAGCTGAATGCGGTAGAAGGACTGGCATCTGCGGGCGAGCCGGATGTCATTGTCTCGAATAGCAGTCAAGGCTATAGGTTTGACGTTGGTGCCGATGCAAAACGCTTGTCCAGCATTGGAATATCCGTTGGTGAGCGGATCGAGGTAGAGGTACACACAGATAAAGAGCAGCAAGCCAGTATCATTGAAGGCATCATTGAAGAAATCACCAATGCGGAGCCGATGATTGAGGGGGCAACCGAAGGAGCGGAGACGGTAACCGTCCCTCAAAAGATGATTCGTATTAAACTCATCAACGCCAAACTGAAGGGAGGTGAGCAGGCTCGGATTAACATCGAGAAAAGCTCTCTCGATCAAGGGCTGCTTGTTTCTAATGAAGCTATTCATCAGGACCGGGAAGGCATGTATGTTTTTGTAGTCGAAGAGCGGCCAGGTGCACTCGGTAATGTTTTTGTTACCCGTAAAGTCAGCATCGAGTTCAGCGAGAAGAATGACAAAGAAACGATGATCCAAACGGATAGCATCTATGAACAAGATAAGATCATTCTGAAAAGCAGCGAGCCTTTGCAGGATGGCAACCGTATTCGCTTGGAATAGTGAGGCGTTTCAATCAGAACCTTTCAGGAGGAAATCATACGATGAAAAAATGGCTTTTAATGATATCTATAGGGGCTCTAATCGCGAGTTTAACCGCATGTGGCTCAGGAGAAGGCGGGAAAGAGGATAAGTCTACAACACAAGAGGGCAAAACGGTACTTACCCTGTCACTGACAGAGTCGAATCCGTTCTATCGAACGCTGGAAAAAAAGTTCGAAGAGAAATATCCGGATATCGATCTGCAGATCAATGCATATAAAACCATGGGTGAACAATGGGGACCTGGGGAATTCGAGAAGTATCGAACGACAACGAATGCAGCCATGTTATCGGGAAAAGGCATGGATATTCTTCAAGTTGACAGCCTGCCTCTAAAAGAATATGTGAGCAAAGGTTTCCTGCTCAATATGAATGATTTAATGGAGCAAGACCAGACGCTCGATAAAGACGATTTACAAATGAATATTTTGGACGGTCTGAAGCTGAATGACGGGGTATATACCATCCCATTGGGATACTCCTTGAGAGTATTAGTTGGTAATGGGGACATGCTGGGCAACGCCAATGTGACGTTCGATGATAAGACCTGGGATTGGAAGGAGTTCGAGAGGGTTTCGAAGGAAGTGATCCATAAGGCAAAGGAGAGCGGTACCGATGAGATTTATGCATTAGCGTCCTACCCGCCGGAATACCTCTTTCAGGAGATGCTTTATGAGAACTACGCTGCATTTGTTGAACCTTCAGCCAAAAAAGCATCGTTCGACTCTCCGGAATTTGTGGATTTGCTTCAGCAAGCCATGAAGATGAATGATGATAAGATCATAACATCCGACGAGGCAAAGCCGGGCAATCAATTGTTTAGTTCCACCCCGATTATGTCACCGATTAATTTTATCGAAGGTCCTTATACGCTATTTGATCATCCAAAGTTAATGCTGTTACCCCATGCGGGGGAAACCGCAGGTCAAAAAGGTGCGAGAGTTTTTACTTCAACCGAGTTCGCGATCCATGCCAAATCGCCAGTGAAAGATGAAGCTTGGAAGTTCATCGCCTTCCTATTGTCGGAAGAAGCACAATTACTGCAGGAAAGAGAAGGGTTCTCGATGCTTAAATCCGTCAATGAAAAGATGATAAATGATCTTCAGGAAAAAGTGGAAGGTGGCGATTATAAACTTCCGAATGGAAAGCAGGCGAAAGTATCCGACGAACAATTTACCGTGTTTAAACAAATTGTTCAGTCCGCGGATCAATACGTGGATCTAGACAGTAAAGTGATATCAATTGCCGGTGAAGAGTCTCTGGCGTACTTCAGCGGACAGAAAACGGCAGCAGAAGTGGCGAAGCTGATCCAGAACCGAGTAACCACCTATTTGAACGAATAGGAAGATCATCCAGGTAGCAGCCCACGTCAGTGCGCTGCTTCCTATTTCACAGAAAAAGGAAAGCGGAGAATAGGCTTTTTGATTTTCTTTTTTATTCGGGAGGTACATTATGCACAGGCCAAAAAAGACATGCGCACTAATCATGCTCAGTGCAGCGATGATGAATCATTACTTTTTCCTTGACGTGTATGGGGCATCCGCAGCAGGCTACTCTGTTTCCAAATCGGCTGCAGCCGCGTCCAGCCTGACACTAGATAAACTGGGCTCGGTTACATTGAAGCAGAACGTCCGTGTAAAGTTGACGGGGGTGGATATTTTCACTCAGCCTGACGGGAATATTCTCGTCTATACGCTACGTTATAGTAACAGCAGTAGTAGTAGAGTAGATCTTATTGATTATTTTTCTCAAGTTTCTACGCCAAGTGGGACGACTGGAAAAGGCAAGGAAGTTACGAGTGATACTGTTAAACGAACGGTGCCAGTAAACAGCAGCCTATCCGTGACGTACTATGTCAACGTTGGAAAATCGACTAAGGTAAACGGGATCAAGGTTTCAATGTTTGGCTGGGATTTTGACAGCGCGAATTATCAGAAGAAACTGGGGCAACTCACAATTCCGGCCGAGTACTCTTCGGTAGTTCCGATAGGCAAGAGCAGGAAGATCACGATGAATCATCTTCCGGTTACGGCCAAGGCGGATACCTTGCAGAGGTATACCATCAATGGAAAAGTATATATAAAATTAGGACTCAGGCTCACGAATGGAGGAACCAAGGCACTAAGTGACCCCGGGTATAAAGCATATCTGAAGTCGGCCGGCGGCTCGGTATTTGAGCTTATTACCGATTCGGCCAGCACTGGCTACAGGCTTCAGCCTCAGGAAAGCAGCGTCATCTCCTATTGGGCGGAGATCCCTTCCACGATAAAGACGAATGGCATGACACTGCAGCTGGCGCAGGAAGACGAAGCCTTGAAGATACATCTTCCAGTGCAATCGTTCAAGCTTCCGGCGGCTGCCACAGATATTGCTGTAGCTAAGGGCAAAGGTGCAGAGCTGAGGATGAAACAGCAAACTGTGACGGTCAAGGCGGAAAGTGTGAAGCGAATGAAGCAGAATGGAAAAGTGTATATGAGAGTGGGGGTTCATTTTGCAAACGGAGGCAAGAAGGTACTGAGCGATCCTGGATATAAAGTACAATTGAAGTCGACCGGCGGCTCGGCATTCGATCTTATACCTGAGGATGACACAGAGGACAGCTTCAGGATCCAGCCAGGACAGAAACGCACGATTTATTATCTGGCAGAGGTTCCGTCCCAACTGAAAACAGACCTTATGACGATGCAATTCACACAGGAAGACGAAGCTTTGAAAATGACGCTTCCGGTAAAAACCTTTAAACTTCCGACCATTACCGCTGATGTGCCTGCGGCGGATTATGCAATCCAAAACATATCGGTAAACCATCAAACGATGGAGACGCAGTTGAAACATGCTTCTGTATTTGCTGAGAACGATACCGGCAAATGGAACCTTCAATTCCGCGTGAAAAATCTCAGTGAAAAATCATTGAAGCTGCCAGCTTATGAGCTGTCCATCCTCACGGATGAAGGTTACAGCATCCCGGTGAATGCGAAGGCGTTTGACAAGATTGCTCTGAAGCCGCTGGAGGAGAAGCTCATCGATCTCAGTGCAGATGTGCCATTGCATATGAAACAGAATAAACTGCAGCTGCAATTGACAGAGCCTGCTGTGGAGGGGAAGATCAGCTTCCCGGCAGCCCACTATAAAATCCCTTATGCTCAGGAAGGTAAAAGTCATCTGGGTGTAGAAAATATCATCGAGAATGCTCATGGAACATTTGGCGTCAAGCTGAGCTCATATCAGCGGGTGCCACAGGGAGATGTGGATCAAATTGTAGCCCAAATCAGTATTCGTAATACCAAATCGTCGACCGTATCGCTGCCCGAGTTCAAAGCTGCAGTTAAGGCAGGAATGCGCGATCTAAGCAGTACGGCCCAAATTGTAGTACCGAACGATCAAACAACTCTGGCCCCGGATGAAACCATGGAGTTGTATGTACTTGCCAATGTACCGTATTCCTATCAATTCAATCAATTCAGAGTCGATCTGCAGGAAACTTCAGGAGAGGACGTTCACAAATTTCTGTCGCTGAATACCAATTCGCTCAACAATGTTATGAAACAGGTCGCTGCCGGCGAATCTTATCTTATCCATACGCCAGGCAAGAAAGCGGAAGTCCGTGAACGATTGACGACCGTTTACCAAGACAGCAGTTCCAATTTAATTTATACGGAATTGGAGATGGCGAGTCAGGAAACACGTCAATCCAAGCAGGCACAGCTTGTTGCCTATTATAAAACACCGGAAAACGAGTTTTTTGAGGCGAAAATCAGTCAATCATCCGATAAGACAAGTCCGAATGGGAAGAATCTGGTGACCGTTTGGAGCAAGCTTCCGCAGAATGTAGTTACTTCGGAGCTTGTATTGTATGTCGGGGAAGGTGTAGCAAACGGAAAGATGACAGAATTAGGGGAAGAATCAACGGGATCTATCAATACGGTGGGTTTAGCGCTTAGCCCTAGAGTTACACAACCAGCAACGAATCTGCAAAATGTAGAATTGTTTCCGTACCATCTCACCATTACGAGAGGAGAAGGTACGCTTAGCGCAGGGAAAGATATGCTCAACACCGTTATTCATTATAATCTCTCCAGGAATGGGGATTACGAGATCGGTTCTTATGACCATAAACTCATCATGGAGCTGATTGACCCAACCGGACAGTCGACAGAGAAGATATTAACACTCGGTACCGATCTGACCATCGGCAACAACAAATCATACTCCATTAACTTGAATAGCAACTTCAGCAAAATCGTAAGTGGAGGGGCGGTTCGAATCAATTTGTATGATGAGTTCCAAGGGCAGAGAATAATGCTAGGAAGTCAAAGCTATCCATATACTTATGAAGAGGATCAGGCTAAAAAAACAGATAGCGATTAGTCGTATCAGCGAAGCACAGATGTCTAATAAGAAAAAGATGCGGATTCTGATATGATGGGAGAGGCCGTAGCGTGTAATGGTCATAGCCCCAAAAAGGATAGGTTTTAAGTTGCGAGCGTTTCTCTGTAATCTACAGGGGGACGCTCGTTGCGTTTTACTTTGTTACGCCAAACGTTGAGCAGCGGCTTGATATTTTTGAATCTTTCTATAATATGATCGAGAGGATTAAAAGTTGGGGACTTAAAAAATATAGTAAGTGAACAATATGGTGACAAGTATCCTGTAAAACTTTCGGATGAAATCATTGATTAGGTTTATGATACTGTCCATAAAACGTACGTTGGTGAAACCACATACTAAATATTGAACCAGAAGATGCTCAGAATAATTATTCAATTACAGTTGCATTTAATGACTCTGATTATGTTAAACAGATACATATAGGTGGCATATTGGTTTGCTCCGTGATGCTTGCCGTAGGTGGAGACGATGTTCCGTTTGCCTTTGGCAAACCAGGTACGAGAAAGCGATTGGTAGTCGCGAATCATGAACTCGTCAATGAATAAGATGCGGTCGATTTCACCGCTTTAATCGCCAGAATTTCAGGATTGTTCTGATCCTCTTGGAGGATTTTTTGGTAGTTTCACTTTTCGTACCTCACAGGTTCATAGGATAGTGACTCTACCATATACGACTTTGGCCTTACTGTTCGGAAAATTATTCCAATCATCTACTGTCGTGTATATAGAAAGGGCCATCCTACAAAGATCGGCCCTTTAACTAAATAAAGAAACGACCGCAGCCGGCCAGAACGATTGAGAGAAGGCTAACGGGATACCTTCGAAGATCTCTCAAACGTTGCATATCTTTGTGTTTCATTTCCTGTATCCGGATTCCAAGCACTTTTTTAGCATTTCATTCTCCCGCTTGAGTCGCTGTACTTGCCTACTTTGATCGATGTATTCCTATCGTCGTCCCCGCAAATCCACCAGTTCGAACTCACCTAAATCTCGTTGTTTTCTCGTGTATTTCCCCTGTCTTAATCTTATACGAATAGTCTTTAAATTTTTGTCCTCTGGTTGTCACGAAAAAGCACCCCCTAGAATTTCATTGGATTAGCCCGGATCTGATCTTGGCTTTTTGTCAGACATTAAGAAAAAATTTATTTCCTCTTACACTTTCCTTAAATTCTTCCTTTCAAAATAACAGTATGACCATGATTGAGGTTAAAAACAGAATTCTCATTAAGTAGTTTCTACTATTCTTACTCACTGTAAAGGTGGGGAAAAGCAAGTAGTTTTTTGTTTCATATCACAGTTCAGGAGGCTTTTACATGGAGAAGAAGACGGTTGCGGTATTGTTTGGCGGTTGTTCCGGCGAGTATGAGGTATCTTTAAGCTCCGCCGCTTCAGTGATCGAACATTTGGATATTGAAAAGTATAATCTTGTGTTAATCGGAATTACACAGGAAGGATCATGGCTTAGATATAGTGGAAATCTTGAGGATATTCGCAATGACCGCTGGCATGCGCATCCGAGTTGTATTCCCTCCTTTTTCTCGCCTAGCAGGGAAATAAAAGGACTCATTGAGCTTGTTCATACGGAATATCATGTGACGCCGATTGATATTGTATTTCCGGTGCTTCACGGGAAATACGGTGAGGACGGAACCTTGCAAGGATTATTGGAACTGTCGGGTATACCGTTCGTTGGATGTGACATGCTGTCATCCGCATTATGTATGGACAAGGAGTTGGCTCACAAGCTGGTTCAGGCTGCAGGCATCGATACGCCACGTTCCTTGACGGTCTATAGGGACGGGAGTATGGAAAAGGTATTGGCAGCAGCAGAAGAGCTGGGGTTCCCGCTTTTTGTCAAGCCGTCTAGGTCCGGGTCTTCACTAGGCATTACGAAGGTGCATGACATGAAAGAGTTGGCAGCAGGGACAGCTTTTGCGTTTACACACGACAGTAAAGTCGTCATTGAGCAAAATATAAACGGATTTGAAGTGGGCTGTGCCGTTCTAGGCCATTCTGATCCTATAATCGGCGTGATTGATGAGATTGAACTAGAGGGAGAATTTTTTGATTATTCCGAAAAGTACTCCTTGCACACTTCGAAGATTCATTTGCCTGCCCGCATCGATGAGGCCACGGCAAACAAAGTTAAAGAAACTGCGCTCGCTATATATAAAACGCTAGGCTGCAGTGGGTTTGCGCGGGTAGACATGTTCCTTACGCCTGACGGAAGGATTGTGTTTAACGAGGTCAACACGATACCGGGTTTCACGTCGAACTCCCGCTATCCGAGCATGCTCCAAGCCAGCGGTTTGACTTATGCGGATATTCTCGACCGACTACTACAACTCGCCGTTGTGGAGGTTTGAGACTTATGGAGAACATGAATATCTGGCATGGTATCCACAGGCCTTACTTGGAACAGGCTGCAGAAATTGAGCTTGATCGGGCAGCCGTTCATCGTGGACATCTCATTCTAGTAAATCGCCAGCATCCTGTTAAGATGGTTCCGCAAGCACTGAATCTACTTCCAGTTAAGCACATTCAAGCAATTGGGGCGGAGCATCAAAAGATGTGTCTAGAGCAAATCTGTCTGCAGCAGCTGACCGCATTATTGCATGCATGCCAAGGGTTGGAGCAAATTGTGGCCGTTAGCGGTTATCGCTCCAGTATGGAGCAGCGAGAGCTTTATCAAAGTTCATTACTGGAAAGAGGGGCATTGTTTACAGCCAATTATGTTGCCCGTCCCAATGAGAGTGAGCATCAGACGGGTCTCGCAGTCGATGTAGGATATAACGACGGCAATGTCGATTATATTAGTCCATCCTTTCCTGATCATGGTGTTTGCGGGACATTTAAGCAGCTTGCATCGAAATATGGGTTTATCCAGCGGTACAAAAAGGGCAAAGAGCAAATAACCAACATTGCAGAGGAACCCTGGCATTTTCGATATGTCGGATTCCCGCACGCGGTCATTATTGAACAACAAGGACTATGCCTTGAGGAGTATATTTCGTGGTTAACACCGTATCAGTTTGGAAAAGAGCATCTCTATTTCGAGCATGAAAGCTCTATGATCGAAATTTATTCCATGCCAGCACATGCAGCCATGACAAAGGTACCTATCACGAAGTGTGAACGATATCAACTATCAGGAAACAACGTAGACGGATTTGTAGTAACGGTATTTCATGAAAAGGGCAGTGGATATGGTGGCATTTAGCAACAACTTCGGTGTAATCGATCAGCTCAAAATCATAGCGGACATCGTAAAAAAAATGGGTCGAAGCACTACACTACCGGTCAGCAAGCCCAGAGCCTGGGCAGAGATCAATCTAAACCACTTAAGACATAATCTGAAAGAATTGAAACGCGTTCTTCCTGATACTTGCGATATGATGGCGGTTGTGAAAGCAAATGCTTATGGGCATGGTGGGCCCGAGGTGGCCAAATTTCTTGCTGGCGAAGGCGTGAGATATTTTGCGGTGGCGGCTTATTCGGAGGGGATTGCGTTACGAAAACAGGGCGTTTTCGTCGAGATTTTGGTATTGGGATATACACCACCTGAAGCCTTCAGCGAATTGGTGCGATATCGACTGATACAAACGGTGGTGAGTGTTGATTATGCGGAAGAGCTTAACCGGTTCGGCCGAAAGCATGGCGAGAAAATGAATGTTCATATCAAAATTGATTCGGGGATGAGCCGTCTTGGGGTACTTTATGACAACATCGAACCCATCTGCAGTATGTACAAGCAGTCGAATTTGCAAGTAACCGGTATTTACAGTCATCTATCGATGTCCGACAGCCAGAAGGAAGAGGATATTCTCTACACAAATCAGCAAATCGACCGCTACCATCAAGTGATTGAGCAGATAAGGAAGGCAGGCCTTGAGCCCGGCATGCTTCATATTCAAAGCAGCTACGGCATTTTGAACTATCCCGCTGATGGATACAGCCTGGCGCGTCCGGGCATTGCTCTGTACGGCCTGCTTTCCAAGGAAGATGATCGGCCCAATGTAAAGATTCACCTGCGTCCCGTTCTCTCCTTGAAGGCAAGTGTTGTTCAAGTCAAGACAATTCAAGCAGAGACCCCCGTCGGATATGGACGGAATTATGTACCGAATCAGACAAGCCGAATTGCGGTGGTGTCCATTGGATATGCTGATGGCATTTCCAGGGCGTTATTCGAGCAAGACGGATTCGTCTTGGTCAGGGGCCGGAAAGCGAACATTGTCGGCAACATATGCATGGACCAAATGATGATCGATGTCACTCATATTGAAGGCGTTCAGGCGGGAGATACGGTCACACTCATCGGACAAGATGGAAAGGAGACGATCACAGCAGGGCAGATCGCTCGCCGTTCCGGTACGGTGACCAACGAAGTACTCAGCGGAATCGGAGAACGGGTTGAAAGAGTCTATAGAAATTAAATTGCTGTTCAGATCGTATGACTTGAAAAAATATGAATCGAAGGTTGAAAGAAATTACACGAACTCATTTTAAAAAGAATGATGCAGATACAGGCACTACATCCAAATTGAGAGTAAATCTATTCTATTTCGGCACGTTTTTTTTATTCTGCACCATAATTATAAGGCTGGCGGTTCTTCAATTCGTAGAAGGACCCGAACTTAAAGAACTGGAAGCTAGCGGTCAGGTCAAAAATATCCCGCTTTTGCCGGTCAGGGGTAGCATTATCGATGCTTCGGGAACTCCGCTTGCGTACTCCACATCATCGCAGGCGTTGTATATTACGCTCCTCAAAGATTACAGTTCATCTGATAGAGGGATGAAGAATCGGCCAGAGATTGAAAAGCTGGCGAAAGAAATAGTAACAGTCTTTAATCAATTCGGTGATCCCCAAGCAGACAAGCTGACGATCGAAGAAGTGATGAAAGCGATGGACCTTGATTATAAAATGCAGCTTGGTTATGAACCGCGTCGGATTAAGGCAGAACTTTCGTCCAGGGAAGTTGCTTATTTCATGGAGCATAAAAGCAAATACCCTGGTATAGAGGTTGTAGAAGAAAGCCGGCGGCAATACGACCCTGATCAAGTAGCAGTCCAGGCGATTGGCTATTTGAAGGAATTTCGTGGAAGCAAGGAAATCAAGAAATATAAAGAGATGGATGCGAAGAACAAGACTCAGAAGGATTCAGGGCTTATCTATACGGAGCGGGAGAAAGTCGGCGTAGACGGTATGGAGATGATGTTTCAGGAGGAGTTACGCGGAAAGAACGGCTACATGAGTACTCCCATAAATCCGCGAAACATGGCTGACGGCGTGCCTGCCATGATTCCCCCGGAGAAAGGCTACACTATTCATACTACCATTCATAAGGATATCCAGGTTGCTGCACAGCAGGCAATCGTCGATCAACTGAAATGGCTTCGCACTCATCCGGTTTCCGGAAAGTTACACGGTGAAGCTCAAACCGGTTATGCAGTTGCCTTGGAAGTGGATACAGGCAATGTTGTAGCTATGGCCAGCATACCTGACTATGATCCGAATGTGTGGGAACAGGGATCAGATGATTGGAACACCGTATTGAGTCACTACGGGAACGGGACGATTTCACCATATGCCTCTGGTCGATCTGGTAACAAATTAGAATCACTAGTGCTTCTGGGTTCTACCGTCAAGCCGTTGACGGTATTGATTGGCCTTAATGAACAATTGTTTGGTCCTAATGATTATTATATTGATCAAGGGGCTGCTTTTTTTGGAAAGGATCATTCCAGGGTTCGGAACTCCGGGGGCAAAGCGTTCGGGGCGTTAAATGCAAGAAAAGCCATTGAGAATTCCTCTAATGCTTTTATGGTCAATTGGATCGGGGAAAGGCTGCATACAAAACATGGATCTAAATCTATTGAGGTATGGGACAAATATATGAAGGATTTTGGCTTAGGTGTTTCAACTCAGTCCGGGTTGCCTTATGAGCATGTTGGAATCGTTGAATATGAAAATATTGAACAAGCAGGCAGTTATTTGGCGGCCATGGCGTATGCTTCATTCGGTCAATCGGGTAAATATACAACCCTTCAATTGGCACAATATGCAAGTACACTAGCGAATCGCGGTGTGCGTATAAAGCCTCAGCTTGCCAGCAAGATCGAAGATCAGAGTGGTCAAGTCATTAAGAAATACGAGCGCGAAATATTAAATAAAGTAGTATTCCCTGAGCAATTTTGGGAGGAAGTGATAGCTGGGATGAATACACAAGGGCTTCGGGCTTTTGAAGATTTCAAATATGATTTTGCGCGAAAAACAGGTACATCGGAGCAAGATATCTATGTGAATGGTCAAAGAAAAAGACTAGAGAACGGTGTTTTCATTGCTTTCGCCCCACGTAAAAAACCGAAACTTGCAGTAGCTGTCGTCATACCTGAAGGTGGCTTTGGTTCGCAGAGTGCTGCACCGGTGGCTCGAAAGATCTTCGACGCTTATGATGAATTTTATGGACTCGATGGCTCGCCCAAACATATAAAAAAAGATCATTGATCATGCGCGTGGCAACATGGAGTGAAAATAGAAACTGTCAGCAATTGTTTGCATTTATAGAATAAGCCCATAATTTATTGTGAAACAGAGAGGAGTATTACCGTTGATAGACAAGTTTTTTACTAGAAACAAGCACTATTGTATCCAAAGGATTTTGGGATCCTGGATGCTGCTTAATCTTTTAAGCTTATTGGCAGCACCGGTCGTTCTGCTGGCTGCTCCTAGTACCATCGCTACGGCGGAAACCACAGATACGTCCCGTACAGGCGAGTCGGCAACAGAGAATAACAAGACCAAGTCTGATCGAATCCCATCGGTAGAGCAGCTCGGATTGAACGTGAAATCGGCCGTACTGCTGGAGCCGTCCACGGGTCAAGTGCTCTTGTCCATCAATGCGGATGTTGCGTTGCCCCCAGCCAGTATGACGAAAATGATGAGTGAATATATCGTAGCGGAACAGGTGAAGCAAGGAAAGCTGTCATGGGACGATACGGTAACCATTCGAGAAAATGCGGCGAATACCATCGGCTCCCGAGTATTTCTGGCCGAAGGCGATCAACATACGGTTAGAGAGCTTTACACTGCGATGGCTGTCGGCTCGGCTAACGATGCGACCGTTGCCCTGGCGGAGCATGTTGCCGGCTCAGAGCAAGCCTTCGTGAAGATGATGAACGAAACGGCGAAAAAAATGGGCCTTAAAACAGCATTCTTTATCAACTCTTCAGGGCTAAGTCTTGCGGATATGCCGGAGAAGTTTCGCCCGGCAGAGGACAAAGAGACGGTCATGTCCGCGATGGATGCTGCCATCCTAGCGAAATTTCTTATTGAAGACCATCCGGATTTTGCTGAATTCACGGCTCTTCAAAACTATAAATTCCGTGACCGTGACGATCAACCGATTATCAACAATAACTGGATGCTGGCAACGAACAAAAACATTCCCAACTTCCTCACGTATGCCTATGATGGCCTGGATGGGTTGAAAACAGGGTATACTGAGGCTGCAAAATACTGCTTTACCGGGACTGCTGAACGTAACGGTATGCGCCTGATTAGTGTCGTTATGGGTACAGCATCGGAGCATGCACGTTTTAAGGAGACACGCAAAGTTATGGACTACGGATTCAACCATTTTGAAGTGCGAGAATTGCACCCTGAAGGGGCGATCGTCGAAGGCTTCGAGCATGTGCAGGTGAAGAAAGGCAAAGTGAAGGAAACGAAGCTTGTAACCGACCGTGCGCTAACGCTCGTCGTGCCTAAGGGTTTTACGGGCGACAACCTTCAGGTCGAGGCCAAACTGGACACCGATACCTTGACAGCACCAGTCACCAAGGACATGAAGGTGGGATCTGTGACTTATAGTTACAAAATCGAAGGTATGTCCAGCATTCAGAGCGACAAGCTGAATCTGGTTACGAGCGAGGAGACTGAGAAAGCGGGTTGGTTCAAACAATTTTTAGACGCGATTAGCGATTTCTTCGCGAATTTGTTTAATTCGATCAAAAATCTTTTCTAGAGGCTGCTTGTTAAGCATATTATTAAGTTTCTGAACAAAAACCTGCCAGCTATTGCTGAGGCCACTGAAGAACTTGCGATTTATCGGTGGTACTGAGTCACCAGAGAAAAAATGCGACACCTACCTTATTTTTGGGGTAGGTGTCGAATGATTTATGGTGAAGTTCTTCTCTTTTCTTAGCCCGTCAATCTTGCTTTCCGCTATTCTTGGCTTCAATTTTGTAACGCTCCTTCACTAAGTATTCGCTCTCTTGAAAAGCCATTCGTTCCGTATGCGCGTTAGATTTAATCGTCACCGAGTATGTTTTGCTTTTAGCTCTATACTTGTAACATCCTTCCTTAAACGGACACCTTCTGCATTTATTCACATCGAAATAGTAGGTATCGACCTGGTTCTTACCTACGCCTTTCTTCCCTTGCCGTGCTTTGCGAATCGCCATGTGACCGGCCTTGCATACGTACATGCCCGCGTCGTTGTTAAACTCGAATTCGTCCTCTTTCTTGCATGTGCCTTGCGTAATTCAATTCACCTCCCCATTTTCAAAAATGGATTTTGCAGCCATATTGTATACAGCCACGGCGAAAAGGAATGGGTGATATTTTTACCTGAAACGGATTTAATTTTGACCCTACTGCACTCTTCTTCAAAATAGCATAGAGATCGCCTTCTCTTTATAAATCTTTAGAATTATTTAAAATTTGGTTGCAATCTTTTTTAAATTTAGCGGTTATCTTGGTATCAGGCAGGCTCATCTCTGCATCTTAATTGCAGCGGTGCTTACCGGATACCTTACCTTCCAAAGGAGATAGCATCAATGACTTCAAAAACTAATTATGGCGGACTGGATTGGCTTAAGTTTTTCGTGGCTTTTCTCGTCATTGCCAACCATACCAGCCCTGTTGGCTCTTTCAACCCTCAATTGGATTTTCTGATAAGCGGAGTTCTGACACGAATTGCCGTGCCGATCTTTTTTATGTCAACCGGATTTTTTTATTTCCGCAAATGGACGGGAGATCGGCTTCATGATAGAAAGGCTCTTTACGGGTATTTGAAAAAAATCGGAAAGTTATATGCCACCGTAATCTTGATCTATATCCCACTTAACGTATATACAGGTTACTTCACCAATGAGTTCACACTGTATTCTTTGCTCAGAGATATCATTTTTGACGGAACCTTCTATCATCTTTGGTATTTGCCGGCGCTTATACTGGGGATTCTAATCACTTCTTTTCTGTATAAAAAAATGTCACTGATCTCCTTTTTGGCGGCAGCAGTATTTTTATATATCATAGGGTTGCTGGGTGACAGCTACTACGGTTCGATCGAGGGTACAGGAATTTCGCAAATTTACGATGTCATGTTTCACTTGTTTGATTACACACGCAATGGCTTATTTTATGCACCTGTTTATCTTGCGCTTGGGGCGCTGGTGGCCCGCAAACAAACGTTCCTGAAAAATCCGGCCATTAACGGAATTTTGTTTATGATGTCGCTTGACCTCATGCTGCTCGAGGGAATACTTCTGAATTACGTCGGAATTCCCCGCCATGACAGTATGTATATTTTCGCCCTGCCCGCATCCTATTTTCTGTTTCAATGGGCTTTTTCGTGGAAGGGAAAATCAAACAAACGTTTTCGGGAATGGCGGGTGTGGATCTACATTTTGCATCCGATTGCGATCGTGCTCGTCCGCGGGGTGGCAAAAGTGGTTCATTTGGAATCGTTCCTGATCATGAACAGCTTGCTTCATTTCGTGGCGGTCTGTTTGGTGTCGATCGCGATGGCCGCAGCTGCGGCCCGGATATACGGCTTTCCGCTCAAACAATGGTGGCAAAATTCGTCGTCCAAAGAGGTTGCGTGAAGTCGAATTTTCGCAAAATCCCGGTCAATCATCAGGAAGTCTGGTCGCCCGCTTCCATCGTGTGCGAAGATCCAGCGGACAGCGGTCGTCCCACCAGCCATTGGACACCTCGAGAGGTTCGGGACGAAGCGATCCAACGTGGAATCGTTTCGTCGATTTCGATCACCCAGGTGGGTCGCTTTTTAAAATGAGGTGGATTTGCGTCCGCACCATTCGATCACTCGCCCATCGTAAAAAAAATCGCTGTTTCGGCTTTGGAAAAGCCCATGAATGAAGGTGAGCGAAAGGTTTTCTGGGATCGATTAGCTCGGGAACCCGAAGGCGGCGTCCGTGGTTGGTATGCCTATGCATTTTTGCAAGACTCAAGGAAAAATGAAGGTTCCCAATGGATTCCATTGTCAACGGATATCAATTGGACAGTTCGATGGTGTGTAAGCGAATATCTTGCCATGTTTCCTGACTTCTTTCCGCAACTTGAAACAACGCATGATCCAGATTCTATTCTCTCAAAAGCCTCTCCGCTAATACAATGGCTTAATGATAGAAATGGATAAGCCGGAAAAACTCCACAAAAGAGCTGGAAATAACAATACCGATTCAATAATGTAAACGTCGGACGATTGATGGGCAGTGTGGATGATGTGTCGGTGTGCACAGCTGTGCGCGGTGTGCATCTGATTCTGATGTATGCGGTGTGTACTGATGTATGCGGTGGGCATCTGATGTATGCAGTGTGTACTGATGAGTATGCGGTGGGCATCTGATGTATGCAGTCTGCACTGATGTTTGCGATATGGCTCTAATAAATGCAGAGTGCATCTGATGTTTGCGGACAGGAGGTCCGCTATTTCCCAACAACTGTACCAAATTCAAGGATTCGCGGACACAGGATCCGTTATTCTCGGTTTTTCCCTGATTTTGCGGTGATATATCGGTAATAGCGGAACCTGTGTCCGCTTAACCTTATGCTTAGCACCTTTGTTCACAAATAGCGGAATCACGGTCCGCTCGGAGTTGTTCAATCAGCTTCTTCCTCATCCCCCCCCTAAAGTATGATTGGTTTCCCATATGGGTTTCCAACAATATCAACTTTATGGGGGGTTACTTCATTAAAATGTATCTTCAGCCTCTGCTTTTAAATGTTCACCGTGAGCAGTATCGCCTTCGCCGCTGATCCCCTTGACCTTTACCATTTCCAGTACCTTTTCGGTCAATATAATTCCCCAATCGACATGGTTAGCGGCAGCCTGAAAGTTAACGGTCAATCCCAATGAGTTAGCAGAATGCGGTGGAACAGATGAATAAGCGACAACGAGCAAAATGAATGCTTTCCATCTGGAGTATCCAGTTACAGGAATGCTAGGGGGCAGCTTATATTAACAACAAATAAACCGGCACAAGGATGTGCCGGTTGACTGATATTTCTGATACCTAAAAAAGCCATAGATACATGATATTATATAAAAAAATTCAATATAAGTCTATTACTTTTTTTGGATAAATTGTATGTTATATAAGCGACCGCGGCGCAAAACGAATAAGCCAAGATAATGAGGGGAGAAGTCTTGCATGATTACACTCAGAAAAATCACGTTAGAAAACCGACGTGCCATATTTAATCTGGAAGTTTCAGAAGACCAACGGCGCTTCGTTGCGTCCAATCTGTCGAGCGTGGCTTCGTGTTATGTCCTTGCAACCAATGACGGACATCCTTTTCCATTTGCTATTTACGCGGATGAACAGCCGGTCGGTTTTGTTATGATTACTTATAGAATCACCGGGTACGAACTCCCGACAATCGCAGACGACAGCTATTGCATCCTGCGGCTGATGATTGACAAGCAATATCAGAACAGAGGCTATGGTCGGGAAGCCATGACAAAAATCTTGGAATTTATCCGCACCTTTCCGGCAGGACCTGCACATTACTGCTGGATTTCTTATAAAGCTGATAACATGGCCGCCAAAAAGCTTTATGAAAGCTACGGCTTCCGTGACAACGGCGAAAGCATCGGAGACGAGTTAATAACCGTGTTACAACTCTGATTCACTGCTTCAATGGATCAACCTTAGAAGAGATTGTCCCAAAAGTTAAGATCTGTTCGCTCGAAAAGACCACTCGATAGATGAAAGAAACAACAATAATAAGGAAATGGCGGTGCTAGGGAGGTAATCCCTACACTGCCATTTCTGGCTTTTGGTTATTGATTCTTCTTGAGCAAATTGTGGGCGAGCGAAAGCTACCCGACTCAACGCTAGCGGTTTCCGTACCTTCTCTGCAGTTTGGGATGATGGCTAAGCCGCTTTTCGGCTTCATTCAAATGCTCAATAATAGAGGCTGGCAGGTTCATTAGGATTCTCCTCCTAGATTGTATCTTATTTTGTCTTTCCTTGTTCTCCTGCGAGTCGTTCGGTGTTCGAAGGCGGTGTTCGTACAATGCTTGATGGAGCACAATATGTAACTTATGAAACTTGATATAGGTTCATAATTCACACATTCTCAACATCATATATGAGCAATGATCGCGGAGATTCGAATGAGAAAAAAGATGATAGCAGCGGGATTACGCCGGACAGACGGATGACAATGCACATCTTACACATTTACGATGTCATGCTGTCTTCTCTACACTTTGGAATGTAAGCGTTACCTGTTAATCACTGAAACGTGATGTACGTAAGTGAACCAGATAACCTGACATGAATCGATATTTGAGAAAGGAGGGGAAGCATGAAGGGGAAAAGACTACTTGCTGTGATATCCGAAAGACGTTCAATCCATCGCGAAACGAAGCCGCCTAATAAGGGCGTAAACCAAACGTCTCTTGGTAAAAGAATCAGGGTGAACTGGCAGCTCTATCTGTTCTTGGCGCCGGTCTTGCTGTATTTCCTTGTATTTCACTATGCGCCCATGTATGGTATCCAGATTGCCTTTAAGAACTTTATCCCTAGCAAAGGAATCATGGACAGCCCATGGGTGGGTTTCGATCATTTTGAGCGTTTCTTCCATTCCTACTATTTCTGGGATTTGCTGTGGAATACGTTCAGCCTCAGCTTCTACGAGCTGTTAATCGGGTTTCCGCTGCCGATCATCCTGGCGCTTGCTTTCAACGAAATCCGGACGGGTCCCTTCAAGAAAATAGTCCAGACCGTTACGTATGCGCCTCATTTTATATCCGTTGTTGTCATGGCGGGTATGATTATTACGTTCTTATCGCCGTCCACAGGCATACTGATCCAATTTATCAAATGGATGGGCATCGACGCGCCGAATTTTCTGTCGGATCCGGCCTGGTTCAAGACCGTATATGTTCTGTCCGGGGTCTGGCAAAGCACTGGATGGGGGACCATTATATATCTGGCTGCGCTGTCCGGTGTCGATCCCCAGCAGCATGAAGCTGCGATCGTGGATGGAGCCAGTCGTTTCAAACGATTGTTGCACATCAACCTGCCGGCCATACTCCCAACCATCACCATTTTGTTGATTTTGAACATGGGCAACATTCTTACGATAGGCTTCGAAAAAATACTGCTGCTGCAGAACTCACTGAATATGGAGTCTTCTGATGTCATTTCAACTTATGTCTACCGGACCGGTCTGGTAGACGCGCAGTACAGCTTCTCGACAGCCGTTGGCCTGTTCAACTCCGTTATCAACGTCATTTTACTGGTAACGGTTAACCGGATTGCCAGACGCACCAGCGAGAACAGCCTATGGTAGAAAGGAGGAAAGTACATTGGTTACCGCTATGAAGGAATCGAAGTGGGACAAGGTATTTCTTGGCAGCGTCTATATCTATTTATCCATCGCTCTGATTGTTGTCCTTTATCCGCTTATTTATATTCTCAGCGCATCGATCAGCAGCCCGCAGCAGGTGAATTCGGGTGCGATGTGGCTGTTTCCCAAGGAGATTACCTTGGCCGGATACCAGCTGGTCTTCGAAAACCCGAAGATTTGGAACGGATATCTGAACACGATAGTCTATACTGGGATAGGAACGCTGTTGAACTTGGCCGTAACTCTGCCTGCAGCCTATGCGCTCAGCAGGTCTGATTTAGTCGGTCGTCAACTGTTCTTGGGATTTATTCTGTTCACGATGTTCTTTACCGGAGGGCTTGTGCCAACGTATCTCGTAGTCCGGAATTTGGGGCTGATCAACACGATGGGGGCGCTCATTCTTCCCGTAGCAGCATCGGTTTGGAATATCATCGTTGCCCGGACGTTCTTTCAGACGACGATCCCGAAGGAACTGCAGGAAGCGGCATACATGGACGGCTGTACCAACCTGAAGCTGTTCGTCCGCATTATTCTGCCGCTTTCCGCACCGATTATCGCAGTCATGGCTTTGTTTTACGGGGTCAGTCACTGGAACAGCTATTTTCCGGCTCTGATCTATCTCAACGATGAGAGCAAGTACCCTCTGCAGATGGTATTACGGCAGATTCTGGTTCTTCAGGAAATGACGGCGGAGACGACCGGCGCGGGAATCAGCGGGGATGCCGCCAGGGCAATGAATTCCAAAGCCGAAACCGCATCACTGATCAAATACGGGGTTATCGTCGTATCGACACTGCCGATTGTGGCTCTCTATCCTTTTTTACAGCGATACTTTGTCCAAGGGGTCATGATTGGCTCTGTAAAAGGATGATGAAAGCGTTTTATAAAAATATGAACTTGAGTATTCAAAGGGAGGAAACATGGATGAAGATGACAAGCAAACCTTGGAAGCTGGTGTTGACGGGCATGACGGCCCTGTCTCTGCTCGCCGGATGCAGTTCGGCCAGCGATACGACTACTGGAACGAAGTCAACAGAAGCAGCCGCAGTGAATAAGGAAGGCTTCCCGATTGTTAATGAACCACTAACGCTGACGATGATGGCACCTGATGTCGGTGTTCAGAACTGGCAGGATATGATCGTTCTGCAGCAGATGAAGGAAATGACGGGCATTTCTTTCCGATACTTAAACGCTCCGAAGGATAGCTTTGATACGAAGAAGAACCTCGTATTTGCCAGCGGCGATTACCCGGATGTCTTCTATGCTGCAGGCTTGACGGCGGCTGAACAGATGAACTATGGCGAGCAGGGAATTCTGATTCCGCTTGAGGAGCTTATCGAGGAATATGCTCCGAACTTCAAGGCGCTGATGGACGAGATTCCCGAGATCCGTAAATCCATTACCGCTCCTGATGGGCATATCTACTCCTTGCCTGCGATCGATTTAAGCCAGCACTGGTATCGCAACCCGATGTGGTATAACGGAGATTTCATGAAGGCCCTGAATATCGACAAACTTCCGGAGACGACCGAGGAGCTCTATACCTTCCTGAAGCGGGTAAAAGAAGAAGATCCGAACGGCAATGGTGTCGCCGATGAAATCCCGATCTCTTCCGTATCGACAGCAACGACCAATGCTCGGGATATTCGTACTTGGCTTCTTGGCGCTTTCGGTGTTTATGAAGACGAAATTTATGTTGATGATGAGGATGTTGTTCATTATACCCCGATAGAAGAGGGCTTCAGAGAGTATCTGGTCTATATGAACCGTCTATGGAAAGAGGATTTGCTTGACCACGAAAGCTATTCACAAACCGCAGAACAGAAAAAGGCCAAGGCACAGAACAATCAGGTGGCCCTGTTCTCCGACTGGCATGCCTACATGACCAAAGGGGGAGAACCGTCCACCAAAGATCCGATGTTCGCACCGGTGAAGAGCGATTTGGTAGACAAGCCGGCCATCGCCAAGAACAGAGGGATTACTATGGGAGCTTTTGCCATCACGGTTACCAATCCTGCCCCTGAAGCATCGATGCGTTGGGTGGACTACCTTTACTCTTATGAAGGATCGCTTTTTTTCAACAAAGGACCTGAAGGCAAGCTGTGGGAGTACACGGATGAAGCCAATCGTGTGAAGCGCTATCTGCCTGTTCCAGACGGCAAAGAAATGGAGGATTACCGTGCGACTTTGACGCCAAATTACGGCATTCCGGCTCCTACCATCAACACGGATGATATTAATAAAGGATTGAAGACCGACTTTGATCTGTGGGTTGAGAAGGAAACGAAGGAAAAGCTGCTTGATCGCGGAGCCAGACCTCCGTTCCCTGCGTTGTTCCTTACCGTTGAAGAGCAAACCGAGATTAACAGTCTGAACTCTGATCTGAGCACGTATGTACAACAGATGGAGGCGAAATTCGTTACCGGAGCAGAACCATTGTCAAATTGGGATAACTACCTGAGTACGATGAAGAAAATGGGTGCCGATCGGGTCGTTGAAATCTACCAAGGTGCATATGACCGCTGGAAGTCGAACTAAACATAAATTGTGCCTAGCAGAATTCCAGTGGGCCTGATTAAATCCTGAATATCATACACATGTGGAGGCATAGTCTATGAAAATTACGAGACATCCGAACAATCCGATCGTCGTTCCGGGGAAGTACGAATGGCGTAAAGTCACCGTATTCAATCCTGCGGTTATTATCGACAACGGCAAGTTTTACATGATCGAGCGTACCGCAGGCTCGCTAACGCCTTGCAAGAATGTTTTGGGACTGCTGGAGAGTGAAGACGGAGTGAATTTTACGCACGTAAAAGACGAGCCGATCGTGACTCCTGACATGCTGGGCTTTCCATATGGAAGCGTCCAGGACCCGCGGATTGTCAAAATTGACGGCACGTACTATCTAAACTATGCCCTTAGGCCGTGTGCCATGAGTTACTATCCGACAGGAGCGGGCATACCGGAGCGTTCGATTCCGAAATATCCGGACGAGTGGGGAGAAGAGGAAGGCCACTGGCTCACTCGCTCTTCGATTGTGAAGTCGGACAATCTGATCGACTGGGAATTCGTTGCAGATACGACACCACTCGACATAAACGACCGTGACAACATTTTGTTCCCTGAGAAGATTAACGGAAAATATGTATTGCTGCGCCGTCCGGAGGAATACGTGGGTGCGGCTTACGGAACGGACAGCGCGGCGATGTGGATTACATACTCAGAGGATCTGGTTCATTGGGAAGAGCCGAAGCTTCTGGCCAAGGCCGAGAATCCGGCGTGGGAATCAAGGAAAATTGGCGGAGCAACGCCACCTGTGCGAACCGATAAAGGCTGGCTGGTCCTTTACCACGGCGTTGATGATCAGGTCGTTTACCGTGTTGGGGCGATGCTTCTTGACCTGAACAACCCTGAGAAGGTCATAGCAAGAACAAAGACTTTCATTATGGAACCGGAAACATATTATGAGAAATTCGGTTATCAAATTCCGAATGTGGTGTTCCCGACAGGAAACGTGGTCAAAGACGGCCTGCTCTATATCTATTATGGTGTGACCGATACTGCAATTGCACTGGCTACCGTGCCGGTCGATGAGCTGGTAGAGCATATCTTGAACGAACCGCAGTGAGTGAAGTGTGAGTGAAGTAGAAGCATCAGGGCCCTTTCGAGACAAGATCTCCTAAAGGGCCCTTTTGTTATATATCCAGCCTGTTCGAGCGATGTTGTTTGCGGTACTGACCGGGCGTAAGCCCGGTTTCTTTCTTGAATTTGCGGATGAAATTGGGTGCATCCAGGTAGCCCACCTGTTCGATGATTTCCTTCAGGGGAGCGCTTGTCGTCACAAGCAGCCGAATGACTTCTTCCGTGCGCCTCTTCCAGATATACTGCGAGAAACTGATCCCGGTCTTCTCTTTGAAGCTGCGGCTTAAGTAAGAGGTAGAGACGGAAAATTTAAGGGCAACATGCTCCAGGCTGAGCGTATAGTCGGCAAACTGCTGATTCACATAATGTACGATATCATCGATCAGTTTAGGCGCTGCTTGCTCATGGTTGCGCTCAACCTTCTCGCAAACCTCCGTCGTCAGCGACAACAGCTTGTCCTCGAATTCCTCAAGCGTCTCAAACGACGTATAGTCCGAGATATTGCTGAACACTTCGTTCATTCCGACCTCGGAGGCGGAACGAAGCAGTGCGTTCAGCAGATCGAAGCAAATGCACCGCAGCAGATGAATCTGCAGCGGTTCGCTCCGGATGGTCTCCATCATCTCGGCGATCATCTGCACAGCCACCGACTCGTTGCCTTGCTTCAGGCTTTGCTCCAGCTTGAGCAGCGATTTTCTCGGAAGCCACACGCCTTTGGCGACAGGATGACTCTGCTCTGCCAATTGGTCGAAATAGGTGATGCGGCTGCTGCCAACCATTCGGTGCTCCAGTGCGGTTGCGGCTTCGATGAAGGATTGGTTCAGCTGCCCCAAACTCCGGTAAGGCGTACCTACGCCCATGCTCGGATCGAGCCGCGTGTTCTCGGAGATCAATTCCTGGACCGCGCGAATGATCTGCTCCATCCGGAGCTTCAGCGAATCTTGACCAGGGTCAGGAAGTGATACGATAAGCGCAAATTGATTATCGGCTGAGAATTCAACGCCGTAAATATTCGCATGAAGCCCTGATGGTTCAACATGGCTGAGAATTTCATGCACCTGCTGACGATCATTCTGGACATCCTCGGTCGCATCGTTTTCTTCCCAGGACAGAATCACACAGAAATAAATGACTTGTTCTTGGGGAGATTCCAGTCCGACTCCGGCGATCATTCGCTCGATTTCGGGATCATCCGGCTTGCCGTGCTTCAGTAGAAGCAGCATGCATTGGTTGCGCACGAAGGGCTCTTGCATATCGATACGGGCACTGTAATCGTGAAGGGTCTGACGAATCCAATCCCATTCATTGCGCGTTCTTGGCTCTGGGGCATCGTTGACTCTGAGCTTGGCGAATTCCATCAAGTCCTTAATCGGGTGATATTGGCGTCTAGCCAGCACAAAAGCGGCGAGCACTCCGGTTACGACTGCGATGCCAAACACCATGAGAATGAGCGTCTGTACATGAGCGACCCGGCTGAAGAACTGGTAGCTTGGCATGATGGTCATGTAGTTCCAGCCGTTCTCCCCGGATTTGACGGATACGACGGAGTACTTGTCATTCTTCAGGGAGACATTGTGTATGCCGGCATCAAGCGCAGCCAATGTCCCGAAATGTTCTTGAGACAGGGATACGCCTTGATGGTTGGCTGTAAGCACTTCATCATTTTGATTGAAGATGTAGCTGCTCCCGGTGAAATCGCTAAGAATGGAATCCATGACCCCGGTAAGGTTGGACTCTTTCACCATATATATGACACTTCCGTAGGGATAGGGAGCATTGGGCTTAATAGGTACGATTATAGTCAGCATCGCCTCCTGCCTAGAGCTGTTGATTGTAACATTCTCGGCAGGCCGTATTAACATCTGATTCGTTTCGTGCAGAGCAACGATTATATCTTCCAGACTCCAGTTCTCATAACGATAAAAGGAATCGAACGCAACGTTAACATTCGTTAGGCCGCGGTAAGAATAGATAACCGGGTCGTTATGATAGTATAAGAAAATGTCTTCAATGATGCTGCTGTTCGCCTTATAATTAGCCAAAGCTTGTATGGCTTCCACCCTGTAATAAGAATCACGGACCATATAAGGGGTTAAGCGTCTGTCGTAAGCGATTCGACCGGAAAGCTCCCGAAGCTCCGCGATACGGGAGTCGATGGTCATTTTCACCTGATTCAATTGATTAATGTTGGATTGTTCAATCTCGGTACGAAGCCCGCTGACAGCGCTATCATAAACGAAAATGGTTACCCCCGTCAGGGGAATCAGGAAGATCAGAATATAAGACAGAACGTATCTTAAGAGCAGCTTCGACTTAAAGTGATTCCAGTTTATCCGGAAAGTGGATACGATGAATGATCTGAGCTTGTGAATGGTCATTTGGGTGAAAATCCTCCATTGCATTCTTTCATGTCTGCGGAAATCCGATTTTATCAAAAACGATAAGTTACTTGAAACATTATATCATTATAATGATATAATTCAGAGAAATATTAAAAATTAAATTCATAATAATTACTCTTTACTTAAACGTAACCTCACCGTTGGCGATACAGGCATTCCTCGTTATATCGATCTGGGGCAATGCACCGTCAAAATTGCACAGGCGTTGGCCGATGCATTCGGGTGTACGGTCAATGAGCTGCCCGTCAGCATCGTGCTGTCCTGGTTTGAGCAAAAGGCGGTTGCCATTATGCTGGGCTTATTCAGCCTGGACATCCTGGTCGATATGTTCGGCCTGAAGCTGACAACGGCGGAGGAAGACATGAATGCCATGCTGGCATTGTCATAATTATTCAAATGGCAAATTAAATTAAACGGCCTTACCCTAAAGAAATTCAGGACTAAGGCCGCTTAATTGACTCTTTTGGAAATGGCGGTACAGGGATGACCTCCCTGAGATCGCCATTTTTTTATTTTTGCTGGGCTTAATGGTGTTGGTTTTTTGCTCCCCACTCACATAACTGTTCCAAGATGGGTAATAGCGTTTCCGCTTTATCTGTAAGACTGTACTCGACTTTTGGCGGTACTTGAGGATACTCTTTGCGTGACACCAGGCCGTCCGCTTCCAATTCTTTGAGCTGTGAGCTCAATGTTTTGTAAGTGATTGCTCCTATTTGTCTTTTCAGATCATTAAAGCGAACGGTTTGGTTTTCTGCCAAAAGGTACATAATAACCATTTTCCATTTACCACCAATAATTGAAATGGTATATCCAAAAGGTGTATCTTGAACATTTTTAACTTTACCTTTAAATTCCGCCATACTCATACTTAACACTATCCTTTCGGGTAGTACCTATCATAATTGTGCGTACTATTTTATTATTTGTGCTCAGTCTATACTAACCTTACTTTGATGTAAAGGAGAGAAATAAATGACTAAAAAAACAATACGCCTGTTAATGCCACAGTGGCAAGGGGGAAACAACCCGAACTACTCTTTTGGAGCCGAGCTGCTTGCTTGGCTAGCTCCGGACAGTGATCAGCCCCTTATCCATGTACCGGTTCAAGCATATGATGGAACTCCGCTAGAAAACGAGGATGGAATGAATGGAAGAAAACAGCTGCTTAAACAGCTAGAGGCTGCTCATCATCTTATTGAAGCTCATAAGCCAGATCGCATCGTCATGTTTGGCGGTGATTGCTTAGTTGAACAAGCTCCTTTTGCCTATTTAAACGAGCGGTACGATGGGGAATTAGGTTTAATATGGATCGACGCTCACTCTGATTTGGTCAATTATGTCGGCTATGATAACGGGCACGCATTACCTCTCGGGAATCTTTTGGGAGAAGGAGATGAGGAGTTTGCAAAACATGTGAAAATCTCGCTAAAACCTGAAAATGTCTTTATTGCAGGATTAGCGACTCCTACAGAAGAAGAAGTTGCAGTGATTTCAGAAGCGTTTCAAAGACTAGGTGTTGCACCTACAGAACCAGACACGGAAATGATTCAAAGGCTTGGTATTAGAACTGCCGGAACGAAAGAATTAGCGAGCAGCACTGAATCTATAAAAGAATGGATCAAAGAAAGCGGCATTAAGCACCTGGCTATTCACCTTGATTTAGACGTACTTGATCCACAGGCATTTCGTTCTTTATTATTCGCTAATCCTGAAGAACCCTTTAATTTATCTCCTAAAGGAACCATGCAAATGCCTCAACTAGTGAGTTTGATTAAAGAATTATCTGAAGCAACAGATGTCGTTGGATTAGGTATAACAGAGCATTTGCCGTGGGACTCCATTAACTTGAAGAAACTCCTTGGAGATATACCCATTTTAAATAACTAAAGTTATAAAAGTATTTAATAGAACAACGAACTGCATATACTTAGAAATACATTCCGCACCCTAGTTTTAGGGTGTGTTTTTTTATGGTAGCAAGTGCTATCCAGATCATACTTATTTGAAATATCTCGTTCTCATCGATTTGTATGCAGCCGCGATACCTTTTTATTTTGCTTTGTATCAGGCTTATAAGCTTATAGGCTATATTGACAAGAACAAAGCTTTCTCAGAATTATCCGTGCGCGTTCTAAAGATTGTGCAACCATAATCAGCAGCTTGTTTGTGGTAGGTATGCCACTCTTCTATCTGATTGCGGAGAAAGACGATGCCCCAGGTATCATACTCATCGGAATGGCTCTGATTTTTGCGTCCATGGTGATTGCCGTTTTTGCTGCTGTTCTTCAAAAGCTTCTACAAGAGGCAATTGACGGTCTGAGGTGATAACGATGGCGATTATAATCAATATTGATGTCATGCTGGCTAAACGAAAAATGAGCGTAACCGAACTTTCGGAGAGGGTTGGAATAACAATGGCTAACCTCTCTATATTGAAAAATGGAAAGGCCAAAGCCATTAGGCTTTCAACTTTAGGAGCCATTTGCAAAGCGCTGGAATGCCAACCTGGAGATATTTTAGAATACAAAAGTGACGAGAACACGTAAGGATTATAAAGCAAGGACCCAAAAAATCGCCATTTTGGTGATTCATAGTTGATAAGATGAATGTCTGATGGGGAACTGCGGCGAATCACTAAACTAACGGGCAGTTTAGTTTGCGAAGCAGGCTAGGATCACTCTTTCTAATTTGTGGTAAAATGGTCGTCAAGAACAATTGAAGAGGGGTTGGATACTTGATTCGGGAGTAATTATCGAAGGGTTATTTTTGTCTTAGTAACGGGAAGCGAAAGTTCAACAAACGAAGGCTCGTGAAACATCTATCGCGTGTACATGAGGAGGGTAAGGTATGATGGACGACGGCAATGAGGGTAATTCTCTGGAAAATAATGGGATTGATAATGATCAATGGATCAGCGAAGTGGATCAGATTCTTCATAAGATGATCGATAAGTTAGGTGTAGCATATGGCATCGTAAGGGAAAGTAATAACCATGAGGAGCCAACGTGCTGGAATATTCATATCGAAGATTCTGAAACGGTGCTCACATCGACCATCTTATTCGAATATATGAGCCAGAATAAAAACTTGAAGGAAGCATTGTCTCTTTTTATGTGCGATCAGTTTCCACACTATAGTTAACGAGTGCATTAACGTGTAAAGTTATTCAACTAATGGTCAGGAGAGCGAAAGGGTAATTTTATGTTACAACTTATGGAAATTAAGATCGTCATATAATGAAGGGAGAGAATATGATGATTCTTTTAAGAAGTATATTGATTGTACTATTCGTATCTTTAATCGGGTGTCAGCAAAATACGACCTCAACAGAAAACCTCACTACTGAATCAGATATAGAAGGTTTTGTGGAGCCAGAACCATCGGATTGGGTGAAATATATAACGCCAGTCAGAGAATACATGTATTATAGAACACAAGCCGTGGTTAACAAGGATATTCATATTTTGTGGGATCATTACCCAGATCTAAAAGAAAATATTGACCACAAGCAAGGTGTTAATATTGAGAAATATGAGGTTGAATCCTTAAATCAAAATGTTAACTTGTTGGATGCCAATTATAATATTGAAGATTATGAACGAATTAAAGTGAAATCGATAAACGATAGTAACGTGGAAGTTCTTATTCATGCAAGTATGATTTATTTGAGAGATGATTTTGATGAGTCCGGAGGGGAATATTTAATTAAGCTGTTCTTAGAACATAAGAACAACCATTGGACCGTCGTAAAAACTGACGAATATACTTTACCAGAATATAAAGAATGGATGAAGGAAAAGGAACAGATATAAGCCCTTGTTAAGCCTATCTATTCATAAAATAGTAGACATAAACGAACCATTCCTATCAGGGAATGAGTTCGTTTTTTTCTTTCTAAGGTGTTGGAATGGAATGTGCGCTTTTATGGATTGCTCGATTACATCAGTTTTGGATATATATCCACAATCCATCTGTTGATATACTAGCGTAAACATAGAGAAGGAGGAAAGTCGAATGGCTCTAAGAAGCGGATGACAACAGGACTTAATTTTGATCAGCGTGCAGGTTGTCATGATGGACTTACGTGCAGCAGAAAGAGGGGAGAAGACATGGAGCATTTCGTTAAAGAGAATCTCAAAACCGTGAAGCAGCAGATGGAATTGGCATGCCAAGCCTCGGGTCGTCAGATAGAGGACGTGAAATTGTTGTTGGCAACCAAAACCGTACCGCTTGAAAAATTGCAAATGGCTATACAAGCGGGGGAGACTCTATTCGGGGAAAACAAAGCACAAGAACTACGGGGCAAATTTCCGCTTATGCAGCAGTTCAATCAGGTAGAGTGGCATTTTATCGGACATTTGCAAACGAATAAAGTGAAGGACGTTGTCAAATATGTTACGCTCATTCATTCTGTGGACCGTTTGAAACTGGGGCAGGCCCTTCACCATCAGCTCGTTAAAGAGAACAAAACCATGGATATTTTGGTGCAAATCAACACGTCCTATGAAGAAAGTAAATTTGGTGCTCCTCCGGAAACGGCAGTGGAGTTGGTGGAACAATTGTCCCGGTTCGAAACGTTAAACGTAAAAGGCTTAATGACGATAGGAAAACTGAATGCAACCAACGACGAGACCCGGCATTGCTTCCGGTTACTAAAATGTATTCAAACACAAATCAGAGAGAAAAATTTCCCTCGTGTGCAAATGGATATCCTCTCGATGGGCATGTCCGGTGATTTTAAGGTGGCCATTGAGGAAGGAGCTACCATCATCCGCGTGGGGACAAGCGTATTCGGCCAACGTTACTTGCCGGACAGCTATTACTGGAACGAAAACGCGCACCAGGATGAGTAGGAGAAAGGCAGGAGAACACTTATGAACACAACAACATCGCCTACGCTGCGCGGCCGCGATTTGATATCGCCGACCATAGCCGCTTTAATATCTGTCATTGTCAACTATGGGGGCACCTTTATTCTCGTATTTCAGGCAGCAAAAGTTGCGGGTTTAAGTCCCGAAATGACCGCTTCCTGGATTTGGTCCATCTCCATTGGAGTGGGCATAACCGGGATCTGGCTAAGTTATCGTTACCGGGAACCGATTATTACGGCTTGGTCAACACCAGGCGTGGCTTTTCTCGTTTCGGCCTTAGCGGTAACCCCTTATCCGGAAGCCATTGGAGCTTACATAATCTCTGCCGTAGGATTTATTGTTTTAGGATTATCGGGCATGTTCGAACGATTTGTCCGGCTTATTCCTCCAGGTATTGCTTCTGGGCTACTAGCAGGAATTTTACTGCAGTTTGGCATTTCAGCTTTTGGGGGAGCGAAAGTTGATCCATTGCTTGTCGTTGTCCTGTTTGCCGCTTATATCGTGTTAAGACGGTTTACATCCCGCTATGCGATTGTTGGCATACTGGCCATTGGACTGATTTATTTGATTGTTATGGGAATAGCGGATTTCAGCACGATCCACTTGGCGATTGCATCACCGGTATTTGTCGTTCCGGAGTTTTCACTACATGCTACAATAGGTGTTGCATTGCCGCTATTTATTATTACTTTGACAGGACAATACATGCCCGGAATGCTCGTTTTGCGGAATGACGGGTTTAAGACGAGCGCAAATCCGATTTTGACCGTAACGGGTCTGGGCTCACTTCTTGCAGCACCTTTTGGCTCGCATGCTTTTAATGTAGCAGCCATTACAGCAGCGATTTGCACTGGGAAAGATGCGCATGAGGATTCCACAAAACGCTATATCGCAGGCATTGCCTGTGGCATTTTCTATATTGTTGTCGGCATTTTTGGCGTGACGTTGGCTGCTCTGTTTTTAATTCTGCCGTCTACCTTTATTGCGACATTAGCGGGATTGGCATTGCTTGGCACCATTGGTGGTAGTCTTGCCAATGCTCTAACGGATCCCAAGGGACGGGAGACTGCATTGATTACGTTCTTAGCGACAGCCGCGAATGTCACTCTACTTGGCGTCGGTGGCGCATTTTGGGGACTTGTTGCGGGTTTGGCAGCACATCTATTGATTCATGGGAAATTTCATAAAAAGCAATACAGATCAAGCGGAGTACAGCAAGCGGAACCAAAACAATAGAAGATGTGAACATGAAAACAGGGATAGAGCGGGTCAAAAGACGGGTGCGAGGTTGTTGGTATTATAAAAGCAACCCCGCAAGACGATAAATGCCTTCTTCAATGGCAGCTTCATCTACTTTAGCAAAACCCAGTACCCATCCTTTTCGATTGCTCTCCAAACCATACGTGCTAAGCGGATAAACACGGATACCTTTTTCGAGCGCTAACTTCGTCACGGCTTCTTCGTCAAACGATGGTTCTGCCTCAAGAAGCATATGCAGCCCTGTTTCTACGCCGCTTAGTGTAAAGTGTTCATTCAGACCCGTCGCGATGATAGCTTTCGTCATGGCTTCGTGTCTGCGCCGATATACATTTCGAACTCGTCTCATATGGCGCATGAAATGACCATGTTTAATAAAATGAGCAAGCGTTAATTGCTCCATAATTGGAAGATGACGATAGGTTAGTTCTTGAACTTGGGCAAGCCGGCGAATAGCCTCATTGGGACCAATGATTGCCGAGATGCGAATTCCAGGAGCAACCATTTTGGAAAAACTCATCATGTACAAGGTGTTTTGAGGACGCTGACTGAACAAGGTTGGAAGTGGGTCGCCGCGATATCGAAATTCGCTGTCGTAATCGTCCTCAACAATCCAAAACCGCTGTTCAGCAGCCATATGTAACAATTGTTGCCTGCGAGGTTCCGACATAATAACTCCAACCGCACACTGGTGGGATGGCGTAACAAACACAAGTTTGGACCCAGGGTGAATGCGGTCGACATACAGCCCGTACTCATCGACCGGAACGGATACAACTTGCATACGCCGATACTTCAGCGCCATCCAGGCAGCAGGGAAGCCGGGATCTTCAACCGAAACCGTATCTCCTTCATGTAAAAGGGCTTGGGCGATTAGATCAATGCTATGTTGTGCGCCTGAAGTTAATATGATTTGATCGAGATTCACATGAACGCCCCGTTCAAGGGATAAATAACGTTGAATCTGTTCTCGCAGCGGCAGGAAGCCATAAGCGTTGCCGTAAGCCCAATTGTCCAAGTTTGTTTCTGTGGACGCATGTAAAAAAGATTGTCTCCAATTTTTTTGAAAATGTTCGTCCAGATAGGGCTCATGGGGACTGAAATCGATGTCTACTTTCCGATGTTCTTTGTCTCCGAACCAACTGTGCAAATGACCGACTGAAGCGTTTAATAAGGGCAATTCGGGGAGGAGGGGCCCTTGGGTAGCCGTATCCTCTGATGGACGAGAGGCATATGACCATTCGCTAACTCTTGTCCCGCCGCGACGAGAGGTTACGGTGTACCCGCGGCTGAATAATTCCTCGTAAACAATCTGTATGGTTGAACGGGAAACGCCAATCAATGGAGCGAGTTCGCGGGAGGGGAGCAGTAATTCGCCTGGCGGCCATTTTCCGGTCGTAATATTATGGATTGCTTGATCCAGAAGCTGCTGCCAGATGGGACGTTCATCATCTCGGTTAACTTTTAGCATACATACACCTCTGATGTTATTATGGATTGCTTAATTTACTGATTTATGGATATTAAATAACACTCCATTGATTGATATACTATCATGACAATCGTTGCTTATACAACACAATATAAGTAGACAAACGAGCATACAGAGAGGAAGAGGGTTCATGAAATATTTGGAACAACAAGACAAAGCAGTGGCACATGCTATTCGGCAAGAACTTATACGGCAGCGGGATACAATAGAACTGATTGCATCGGAGAATTTTGTAAGCCAGGCTGTCATGGAAGCCACAGGTACGGTACTGACCAACAAATATGCGGAAGGGTATCCGGGAAAAAGATATTATGGCGGATGTGAATATGTTGATATCGTAGAGGAGCTTGCCACTTCCCGTGTCAAAGAGCTTTTTGGTGCGGAACATGCCAATGTGCAGCCTCACTCCGGTGCGCAGGCGAATATGGGAGTTTATTTTGCATCAGTCAAGTCTGGTGACACCATTTTGGGCATGAATTTATCCCATGGTGGACATTTAACGCACGGGAGTCCGGTGAACTTTTCCGGTAGACTTTACAATTTTGTCCCTTACGGTGTCGATGAACAAACCGGACGCATTGACTTTGATCAAGTGCGAAAACTTGCTCATAAGCATCATCCGCGCATGATCGTTGCTGGCGCAAGTGCTTATCCTCGAACGATTGAATTTGAGTTGTTTGCCCAAATTGCTGCCGAAGTCGGGGCCCTTTTCTTTGTGGATATGGCACATATTGCGGGAATTGTCGCTGCGGGCTTGCACCCCAACCCGGTACCGCATGCGCATTTTGTAACGACAACAACGCATAAAACGTTGCGAGGACCAAGAGGCGGAGTCATCATGTGCCGTAAGCCATGGGCGCAAGCCATTGATAAAGCGATATTTCCTGGGTCACAAGGCGGCCCGCTTATGCATGTCATCGCGGCCAAAGCGGTTGCACTAGGCGAGGCATTGCAATCGGATTTTAAAACGTATATGGAAAAAACTATTGAAAATGCTAATGTACTAGCGGAAACACTAATGAATGAAGGGTTAACCGTTGTATCGGGAGGAACAGATAATCATATCGTTTTGGTTGATTTGCGCACGATTGGACTTACGGGAAAAGAAGCTGAAACCATCCTTGATGAAGTGGGGATTACCGCTAATAAAAACGCAATTCCTCATGATACGGCAAGCCCGTTAGTAACGAGTGGCATTCGCTTCGGAACACCTGCTATGACATCAAGAGGATTGGGCCCCAAGGAAATGAAAGAAGTTGCCCAACTGATTGGACTTGCCTTTAAAAATCCGAACAGTTCGACGGTTAAAGATCAGATATTGGGAAGTGTACGTGAGATTATCTCTCAGTTTCCTTTATATGGCGGGCTTTAATAGTTTTGCTTTAAGTCTGCTAGTAGTTAAATACTCATGGGGTGTCCCAAAAGATCTTAGATCTGGCGTGATGCCTCCTTTTTCTGTGAGGAGACGCTCCGTGTACGAATCGTTCCTCCCATCGCTGTTGCCCCCAAAATTTCTTGAAATGGTACTAGGCAAGGATGAAATTCGGGGGCAAAGGCGACCGCTCTCGCTTGTCCGGAATCGTTTCGTCCTCTCCGCTACGTTGTGCGAAAACATACTCTAGACATACGAAAAGAAACCGTTTCTTGGTAAAATGGAAGTGCGACCCACCATCTACGAAAGGAACGATTTCTTTGTACATTCAATATACCATGGACCAACTTTATCTGCCAATGGACTTGGAGGATGACATTCCTCCTTATCATCTTGTTCGCATCGTCAATGAATCGGTCAACCGCTTGGACGACCGCATCTTTTCAGCTGCCTATCCCGGCGGCGGACGAGACAGCTACCATCCCAAGATGCTCACCCAAGTCATCATTTACGCCTATACGCAGCGAATCTACTCCTGTCGTCAGATCGCCAAAGCCGTCCGTGAGCATGTCATGTTCATGTGGCTTGCTGGGAGACAGCGTCCAGACTTCCGCACCATCAATCGCTTTCGTTCCGAGCGTATGAAAGATGTGTTGGAGATCGTCTTCACGAGCGTGCTTCAGTTTCTTGCCCAGGAAAAGTACGTCAATCTGGAACACTATTTTGTCGACGGCACCAAGATCGAAGCCAATGCCAACCGTTACACGTTCGTCTGGGGCAAAGCGGTCGTTAAGCACAAGGCGAAGCTGCAGGAGAAAGTCCAGACGTTGTTTTCAACTATCGAAGAGGCCGAGAAACAAGAAGAACATGAACGAGTGGGACAAGACCTCGCCGAGCTCGGCGAGTCGTCCGCGTCGGACGAACCGTCCGTCAAGTGAGCAAACCTACTTATGAGACAGCTCCTTATTAAATGGGTGGCCAATCATAACCCCAAGTTACTCAACCCATTCGCCGAAAATTGCGCGAGCTTTGCTCCAATCCACGCCCAGACTGCCTTGCCAGCCAGCCCAAGGCATCTCCATGTCGGAACGACCCTTGGTATTGTCCAGACTGAACTCGGCGTTGATGATCGACTCCATGTTCGTCCAGCGATCCGGGGCAAGCTCCAGGATGCGATTGGGGATCACACCGACCATGGCGAGCGCCTTGAGCATGCCGCGGCGTATGCCGGCGTGTCCTTTGATGATTTTCTCGGCGGTGAGCCGCTTTTCATATTTCCCCGGCATTTCGGCCGCTTCCGCGCGGTCCAGGCTATGCAGCAGATCGCTGAAAGCCTGCTTGTCTTTTTCCGTTGGTTGAATAGGACCTTGCTCCAGCAGTTTGACGAACTCGGTCATGTCTACATACGCGCCGAAGCTCGATCCGCTGTAATTATTGCCCAGATGCATTGCATAACGGATGTAGGACAAGTTGTCCCAGCCTTCGTCGCTATGACTGAATGCGCACACCCTACAGGCAAGAACGCGCTCGGCTTCCTCATACGCATGCGCCCGCGCATGTATCATGGAATGGTAACTGGCCAGCGAAGATATGCCTCGCGGGTAGCTCCCGCCAACCCCGGCGATAAAGGCGCTGCCTACGCTGCTCCAGGAAAGGAAGGGGTTCGTCTGCAGCTTGATCAGCTTGTCGATGATCTCGTCATGACGGATGTATTGCAGTTCATTTGGGACCCATCCGCTGGCGTGGAGCAGCTCCTGCTCGGCCGGAGTAAGTGTAGCGGTCTTATAGATGGAAACCTCGCGTTCCCGATCATAGTCGTTATTCGAGTGGTGGTACAGCTTTTTCAAAACGCGCATCAGCTTGTTATTCATAATAAGTCCTTTCAATCGAGGGGGATAAGCTCGCTCTTCTGATAACTTTGGGATGTCTCATTCTATTATAATAGCAACTAGTAATGTAGACATGCGCTTAAAGGACCAGGCGGGACATAGAGGAAGTGATGTTAATCAGCAGAGGCAAAGCTCGTTATGCTGATGGCAGAACAGTCAAACTGGAGCACTGGTAGTAAGAGCTTGAAATAACGTGCTTAAAGCCAGCCTGGGGATAAACGGGATTTCCGGCTCAAAGCTAACCCGTTGGTGTTGGTCAAGTCACCGATTTTTAGGTTGAGCCGAATAGTCCCAGCTAATCACTTGTAATTCGTAGGCTGATGTTTTATATTGACATAAGAGTAGGTCAAAAACAAAAGAGGTGAACGGACGAGATGACTCCACGCACGAAGGAACAAAACGAAGAGATCCGGCTGCGGCGTCTGACGCAAATCCGTAAAGCCGCTGCCGATGTGTTTTTGAATAAAGGGCCTTTACTGGAAATCCGTGATGTTGCCACGCAGGCGGAGCTCGGCTATGGCACGGTATACCATTATTACAGCAATAAGGGCGATTTGCTCCACGATCTGCTATGGGACGCGTTGGAGCGGGCCGGGGGATGGCTGGAGGTTCCACCAGAGGCGCCGCTGAAGGTTACGCAGGAGGTCGCGCGGGCTGCGGCGGCGGATACCGGGAACTCCGCTGCCACGGATTCCCGAAGCGAAAGCCGCGAAACGGCCGATGCCGCAGAGCTTGGCCCCGTCGCTGCCTCCGGCGTCAGGCTGCTGGAGCTTTGGGCTGAGGACCACGCCCTGTACCTGCTGCATAAGCTAGCCGGTGAGGGCTTTGCCTCGCTACCTGAAGCGCGATCGGCCCCTCTCTCAGCCGCCTTTCACCGGGAGGTGCTCGCTCCGTTTGCCACGCTGCTGGAAACCGGCCGTGTGGCGGAAGGAGCTGCCGCTTCTGGCGGAAACGCGGCGGAGCCGCCAAATCGGTTACAGCGCGCAGAAATGCTGCTGGCCGCTTTGGTTGGCTGCGCTTCGCTATCGCTTCGCCGCGGAAAGCTCCACGAGGAGGCCATGGATATCGTACGGTTTTTAAAACTATAGAGCTGATAAGGAGCGAATAAACATAGATGATCATTTTAAAATCACCCAGGGAAATCGAAGAGATGAAGCCGGCGAGCCAAATCGTTGCGGATTGTTACCGCGAGGTGGCCAAACTGATCGAGCCTGGGATCACCACTCGGGAAATCAATGATTTTGTTGCCAGACACATCACCAAGCTAGGCGGCAAGCAGTTTACGAAAGGGTATAACGGTTTCCCCGCCGAAACCTGCATTTCGGTCAACGATGTGGTGGCCCACGGCATTCCTTCGAACCGGGTGCTTATGGACGGCGACTTGCTGAAGCTCGACATCGTCGTGGAATATGGCGGATGGTTCGGCGATTCGTGCTGGTGCTATGCGGTGGGCAATATCCGGCCGGAGGCGCAAAAAATAATGAAGGTAGCCAAGGAATGCTTGGATCTGGGGATTGCCCGGGCAATCCCCGGGGGCCGGCTTGGCGACATCACGTCGGCGATTCAACAGCATGCGGAAGCGAACGGGTTCTCGGTCGTACGCGATCTACTGGCGCACGGGATCGGGCGGAGCCTGCACGAGGAACCGAATTACGAGCATATCGGCGTAGCCGGCAAAGGTATTCGGTTAAAGGAAGGCATGGTGTTTACGATTGAACCGATGATCAACGAAGGTACGTTCCGTATCACGATCGACGACGATCAGTGGACGGCGAGAACGGCCGACGGCAAGCTGTCGGCGCAATATGAGCATACGATTGCAATCACGGCTGACGGACCGCTGATTTTAACGGCCCAGTGAATTTTTTGAATGAACAAAGCCGGGGAATGACAATATAAGAAAGTGGTATACATTTCATTTTCCAAAGGAGGATATCTGTTATGGCTCACCAGAAGAGAAGGAAAGAAGCTGCCTGGAAGTCACGAAAGCAAGAACAGCATCCCCATGGTAAAATCAAATCGCTTAAGGAATTGTCGAGCGAATAGAATGAAGAGTATACTCCATGTGAGAGAAAGACTGTCGGCGTAAAATACCGGCAGTCTTCTTTCTTGTATTCATTCATCAGACATCTCGGTAGTCTATGGAAAAAACTTGAAAAATATTTATATTACAATTATAGTAGATGTTGGAATTAAAAATAATATTTGTATGAAGAGGAGCGTGCGCCTATGAAAAAGAGAATTGCTAGTATTCTTACCGCTACTGCAGTTTTATTATCTATTCCAGCAAGTGCATTTGCATACACGCCATTACAAACTCAATCATCCAGCATTATCACCCCGCTTGCTCATGATCAATGGAATTTCGTTATATCAGGTGAAGATGAGGTTACTTTTGATTATGCAAAATCAGATGGAGTGAACTTACGTGTCTGGCTGGGGGATGATGAACGCGCTGGTATGGAGCTCCTTGTTTATGATCCAAATGGCAATCTTTTTGCTTCAGGTAATTCAACATCTCGGACTGATTATCAAGTTAAACTGGAGACTAAACCCAAAATCGAAGGAACCTACAAAATCAAAGTGGTTGTAAATGATGGTGGAGGACCCTACTGGATTTCATTGGCTGCAAGATCATACTAATGCTTGGACCGTCCATAATTGGACGGTCTTTTTTTATCTGTCTTTAACAGACTCACAACGAATCTGGAGATTGCTTGATTGCGCTGAAAATGAATATACAAATTGACTTGACATTGGAGCTTACTCCAATGTTACTTTGAATACATGGAAAAACTTTATTCTATACAAGAGGTTTCGCAGTTACTTGGGATTCCAAGGGATACGCTTCGGTACTATGACCGGATTGGGATCGTATCGCCGTCCCGTGAAGACAATCGGTACCGCAGGTATTCGAAGAACGACCTCATCGATTTGATGAATATTCAAATCATGCAGTATGCGGACTTCACTCTTAACGAGATCAAGGGAACGTTTGGGTTCCACAGAATGGAGAATGTAGATCCAGCTTATTGCCGTGAGGTTGCTTCGTTCCTCGATGCGAAGAATGCAGAAACGCGTAAGAAAATTGCCCATCTGGAAAAGGTCAGTCAATTGCTCGACGTAGCAGCCGAAACGCTAAGGGACTTTAATCATGAAAGCGACCAACGGCTGGCAGAAATCGTTCGCGAACTTTACCGGTCTATTCGCAAGCAGGAACCGGGAATATCCGAGGAGGGATGTCATGGGCATCAACGTTAGGAATTTCTATTTTTTGATTGCTGGCATTCTGGCGATACTGTTTGCCTTTACACACGCATGGAATGGGCAATCCGCAGTGCTGCCGATGCTCCATGTAAGTGCGATAGCGATGGACACTCGATCCGTATTCATGTATGTCTGGCACATCATCACGGCGGAAAATCTGGTCTTCGGCATCGTGTTCATGTTCATGTCATTCCAAAGCGACTATATGAAGATTCGGTTTGCCGCATGGACCATCGTGTCGCTTCTAATCGTCCGGTTGCTGGTTATTCTTGGCATAACGGCATTACAAGACGTATCGGCACTTGCGGATACCTTCATCGATTCGATTGCGATCATAATCTATGTCACCTTCATCATAATCGGCATAAGAAGGAAGCCAAAGGAGTTCGGAGATCAGACGCCACATTCTGGTCGGGTGGAGTGAAGAAATCAAACCAGAAGAAGCATGGCTGGCATCAATGAGCCGTGGATGGAAAAAACGGTGAGAAATCAAAGAAAGGCTAGCTATTCATCGGGTTGTCCAGCGAAAAGGAAAAAGAATATACTAATTGGATGATAAGACTGTCGGCGTAAATTACCGGTAGTCTTCTTTTTTTGTCTTAATCTTTCCGACCTGTTCCATAAGGTCGCAAGTGCCTAAAATTGTAAAATAATCTAGATATCATATTTGATTTGCTAAGTGTTATGTAATCGCTGTCATTCTATAATTTACTTAGAAAGGAGGTAAAAGGAAAAAGATAAATCAAAATATGAGGAGGTAGATTATGTTTAAATTCAGTAAGAAGTTGATGACGGTCATTCTTGCAGCTACCATGAGTTTTGGTTTGTTTGCAACGACCTCAAGTGCTGCGACCGACTATTGGCAAAATTGGACCGATGGCGGCGGAACGGTTAATGCCGTTAACGGCTCCGGCGGTAATTACAGCGTGACCTGGCAAAACACCGGGAATTTTGTTGTCGGTAAAGGCTGGAATACGGGATCGCCAAACCGGACGATTAACTACAATGCCGGCGTGTGGGCGCCGTCCGGCAATGGATATTTGACTCTCTATGGATGGACTAGAAACGCACTCATCGAATATTACGTCGTTGACAGCTGGGGTACGTATCGACCTACCGGGACTCATAAAGGCACGGTAACCAGTGATGGGGGCACATATGACATCTATACGACCATGAGATACAACGCACCTTCCATTGACGGCACACAAACGTTTGCCCAGTACTGGAGTGTTCGACAATCGAAAAGAGCGACCGGGGTCAACTCGTCCATCACTTTCAGCAACCACGTGAACGCATGGGCAAGCAAGGGAATGAATCTGGGAAGCAGCTGGTCATATCAGGTATTAGCAACAGAGGGTTATCAAAGTAGCGGGAGCTCAAACGTAACAGTGTGGTAACCCATCGCCATCAAAAACTCAAGCGAACGGGAGTGGTAGGGCCGTCTCTGAGGATAAGCGGGGTTTGTGCTGTCTGATATGGTATCAACAACGAATCGACCATAAGGAAACTTCAATCCCCCACATTGGAGACAGACCGGTGGCTGTTTCCTTCGTTTACCCCTAAGTCCGGATACGTTGCGGGCCGTTTCTCGCCATACGAACGGCCTTTAACGTAACGGGGGGGAGGCGAGTTACATACCGTTATGGCCTATCAGTGTTCCTATCAGCATCAGCATAAAGGAGATATATCAATGAGAAAGCTATTAATGTTCTTTTTAATAGCAACAATGGTTGTGATCGGCGCTTGTTCACAAGTGAAGTCTGAAAAGATAGATGGTTTTGTATTTGTGGAAGGTGGGACCTCTAAGAACAACCAGTCTAACTACGCTGAAAAAAACGCAACCGTATCGAACTTTTACATTGGCAAATATGAGGTCACTCAAAAAGAGTGGGTGGAAGTCATGGGCAGTAATCCCTCTGCATTCAAAGGCGACCATTTGCCGGTGGAAATGGTGAGTTGGTATGACGTTGTGGAGTATTGTAATCAAAGAAGTATTCTAGAGGGCTTAAAACCATATTACAACATAGACAAGGGTAAGAAAGATCCGAATAATAGGAATGATAACGATCATATCAAATGGATTGTCACGATCAATGAGGGAGCTAACGGTTACCGATTGCCTACAGAAGCCGAGTGGGAATATGCTGCAGGCGGAGGTCAGAATAGCAAGGGTTACATCTACAGCGGAAGCAATAATGCCGACGAGGTCGCATGGTATTGGAAAAACGCCGGAGACAAATACCTATCTGGGGATTGGAACTGGCCTATCATAGAGAGCAATCATAATACGACAAAATCGATCGGTACCCAGAAACCCAACGAGTTAGGGGTTTACGATATGTCTGGAAACGTAAGGGAATGGTGCTGGGACTGGCATGGCGACTTGGATAGTCCAAGCGGTTCCTTCCGAGAAGTAAAGGATGGAGGTTGGATCGGCGACGTCAGCAACAACGAGATATCTTTCCGAGGTAAGTTCGATCCCAATGGCTTTGGCCCCGATCAGGGTTTTCGTGTCCTTCGCGGAGAATAGCCGGAACAAGGCATAATTAAGGTTGATTCATTCGCCCAAAAAGTGATATAAACCACTCGCCGTCCTCTGAAGAGGGCGGTTTTTTGTTCGTTAGCCGTTGGTATCTAGCGAATAAAGAATTTTGATAATGGACGCCTATTGCAAACTGAAGTTGAATCGTGTATTATGGATATCGAACATCCATAATACAGTCCGTACCGGATCAGGCTTATAAGCAATGGAACAATAGCGTAAGCAAGAAGGGATACTTATTTTGCGCTCCAATTATGGATAATGTAGATCCATCAATGTAAAAAAACCAATGATCAACCAACATTCGATGTGGAGTTTATTGGAGGCGGCTCGGCGGGCTTTTCACTGCCCTCAGAAACTATAGCGGAAGAGAGATGGATGTTATGAACGATTTTTTTAATGAAGCCATTTGGGAGAAGGCATGGAAAGAACACGGCGAACGCGTTGTGAACAAGATGAAAAAGACCGGAATCGAACCGACCAGAGCCTTTGATCATAAGGCGAAGACTTTCAATGAGCAATCATTTAATGAAGAGGGAAGAAAACGGACCACACGGATCATGAATTGGCTTGAAGGACAAGGGGTTCAATTCGATAACGCCTCTGTACTGGACATTGGCTCCGCTTCGGGAGTATTTTCGGTGCCATTTGCTGAGCGAGGGGCCCGCGTAACTGCCGTAGAATCCTCTCTGCCATTGATCGAATTGCTGAAGGAAAATATCACAAAATTCGCCGATGACCAGGTGAAGATTGTACCGGAACCTTTTGAAGATATTGACGTGCTGGCCAGAGACTGGGACAATGCCTTCAATCTTGTCTTTGTTTCGATGTGTCCGGTCATTCTGGATTGGGATAGCGTCGAAAAGATTTTACAATGCGCCCGGGATTATTGTTATATCAGTATGCCGGCAGGCTCTATGGAGCTCAGTTTGGTGAATGAAATCTGGCCGCTCATCACCGGTCAGCCCTTCCAATCGAAGCACTTGGAGTTCGGATATTTGCTTCATCTGCTGTATCTCAAAGGCTATTCCTATGAGTCCCTTATCACACGGGAAACGAAAACGACGGAAGTTACAAGAGAAGCGGCGTTACAAGAAATGATGAACTGGCTTCGCAGTCACGGTCTTGCTGCAGATGATCAGAATCGGAAATTGGTTGCAGACTATTTGGAGCAAGCGTATCCGTCCGGCAAAGTAACCATCCGACAGAGTGGTCGTTATGGCAAAGTACTGGTTCGAATGCAGGATCAAAGCATGTACACAAGAAAAATTTGATCGAGACTACGCACGTGTTACGTAGTCAGACCAAGAAGATGAAAGGATGATAGTGATGGCGATTCAACACGCAACAGATTCTACTTTTAAAGGGATGGTCCAAACCGAAGGAGTAACCGTAGTGAATTTTTGGGCTTCTTGGTGTGGTCCATGCAGAATGTTTGCACCCGTTCTTGAGGAATTTGAAAGGGAAGCAAAAGGTTCCATTAAAGTAGTTAAAGTTAATGTAGACGATAACCCGGCGACGTCTTCCCAATATCAGATTATGAGCATACCGACCACCCTTATTTTCAAAGATGGGAAGCTTCTTTATAAAGAATCAGGCATATTGCCGAAACATGTCTTGAAACATCGCACTGCCTCCAATTAAAGGATTAAAATGAAAGGAGTTCTTTATAAATAGAAATGAGATCTCAAAGGGATCACGGTATGCATGCACAAGAAGTCGTGCTTTGTGGGCGGCTTTTTTGGCTTTTTCCATATTCGTCGTGACTTCATGGATGACCTCAATGTAATATAAATATGAACAGATGGGAGATGAGGAACGATGTTGAAATTAGTAAAGACTATGCTCGTGGGATTGAGCATGACTGTAATTGGTTTAGATTCTGGAAATGTGCAACCTACCGCCGTGTCGGCAGCCAGTACAGAATATTATGTCGCCAGCGATGGCAGCGACTCCAATCCAGGGACGATCCGTGCGCCATGGAAGACGCTGCAGCATGCGGCTGACGAGGCTGATCCGGGTAGCATGATTTACGTTCGGGACGGCGTATACAATCAGAAGCTCAAGATAACACGCTCCGGGACAGCTGCACAAGGTCCCATTACTTTCACGAACTACGGTTCGGAGAAAGCCATCATTGATGGTGCTGGACTTTCAGTCAACGGGATCGAAGGGCTAATCGAGATAAAAGATGTGAATTACATTACTATTCAGGACTTGGAGATTCGCAATTATACGACGACTTCCAGAAATGCAGTGCCTGTTGGAATCTATGTTCAAGGCTCAGGCGGCTTTATTAATCTGACCAACAACAAGATCCACGATATCAAGAGCACGGTCACACCAACCGGCAGCGATTTGCTTGGAAGAGATGCTCATGGTATCGCCGTATATGGCACCAAAGCTCCGGAATCGCTTCATGACATTACGATTCATGGTAATGAGCTGTACAATCTTGTCCTTGGTTCCAGTGAGACACTGGTACTGAATGGTAATGTAGATAAGTTCGCGGTAACGGACAATCTCATTCACGATAACGACAACATCGGGATTGATATTATCGGTTTCGAGGGGACAGCGCCGGAAGAAGCATACGATCAGGCCCGAAATGGCTTGATGAAAGGTAATCGGATATACAACATTTCTTCCAACAACAATCCTTCTTATGGGAAAAAAATCTCGAATAACAGTAACTCAGCTGGCGGTATTTATGTTGATGGCGGCAAAGACAGCATCATTGAGCAGAACTACAGCTACAACAATGATATCGGCATTGAAATTGCCTCCGAGCATGCGGGCAAATCCACCAGCAATATTACGATTCGAAGCAACATGGTGCACAATAACCGGTTGACGGGGATCGCCATGGGTGGATACGACGAGGAGCGGGGCTCAACGGTGAATTGTAAAGTCGTAAACAACACCGTCTACAATAACGATATTTTAGGTGATGGTAGCGGCCAGCTCTATGTCCAGTATGATACGAGAAATAACGTGATCAAGAACAATATCTTTGTGGCCAGTTCCACAGGTGTGCTGATCTACAATGAATATGCCAAAAATTCAGGAAACGTCGTGGATTACAATCTATATTATTCTCCAGGCGGTAGTGCAGATGCATTCTGGACATGGAAGAGCAAAGACTATACTGGCTTCTCCGCATACAAAGCGGGAACCGGCAACGATGCGCATTCTTTGTTCATGGATCCTAAATTCGTAAATGCTCCCGAAGGCGATTTTCATCTTCAGTCTTCGTCCCCAGCGATTGATGCTGGTTCGACGGATCACGCGATCATCGGAACACAGGACATTGACGGTGAGCCAAGAGTGCAAGGAGACAATGTGAACATCGGCGCAGATGAGTAGAGCAATGTTTTTTTGAAAATGGGCAAAACAGAGCTGAAATGTTAAGGGAGCCTAATAGCAAGCTGGCTCGGCAGCATTCGGAACAATAACTATCCGTGACTTGATGGAACGAATGACGAATCAATCAGTAGAAAAGTATAACTACCACACATGGGCCAACCAAACAATCCTGGGAAGAATCAAAGAACTTCCCATGGCACCTACCACCGAGGCAATATTACGAACATGCTGCGCCAGCTGGCCACGTTTCAACCATGACAGACTATTGGCTTTTTGGAATCAGGGAACCCCAATGCCTGGATGATTGTATTGTATTGATGGAAAATGAAAATCTTAAGAAGGCTGTCGGTAAATATGACCGGCAGTCTTTTTTTGACTCATGATCACATATAGCCCGAATGAGCCATTTTCATATATAGATAATTAAGAGAAAATGAGAAAATCATGTAATAATACCGAGTCGTAAGGCTGCTGGAACAAGAATGGAATAGAAGGGAAGTAGCTTGAAAAATGAATAAAACAGGAGTTTGGTTATTTTTTGCATGGACTGTATCAGCTGTAGCAACTAGCGGAAGTTTGTTTCTTAGTGAAGTATGGCATTTTACGCCATGCGTCTTATGTTGGTATCAACGGATCTTCATGTATCCATTAGTCATTGTTTTGGGAATCGCAGCATATCGGCAAAAGACGCACATCGTCCCATATATCCTGCCCCTGGTTATCATTGGCGGAGGCATATCTACATATCATAGTATTATTCAAAAGCTCCCCAAAGAGTCGGGTATTGCTGCATGCGGGCCGGTCTCCTGCTTGAATGACTACTTGAATTGGTTCGGCTGGTTGACGATTCCGATGCTGGCATTTGCCGCGTTCGTGCTCATCGCTGTAGCTCTATTGATGGCCCTGCGCTCGCAGAAGCAACAAACAAACCAGTGATAAGTAAATGACACGTAACAGCCGGCCTAATGGTCGGCTGTTTTCAATCATCACCCACTTTTTATATCTTGCGGTCTTATTCCATAACCCTATCCTCCAACAAGGAGCTTGTGATACATTACTTAAAAATCATGACGAGGAGATGGAATTTGTTATGCATAAAGTAATCAACCCCAAAATCCACTATTTCGGGACTTCGGTCGTGTTGATAAGTACGATCAACGAAGACGGCACCCCCAACCTGGCTCCGATGTCCTCTGCCTGGTGGCTCAATCAATCATGTATGCTTGGAATGAGCAGCAAGTCTCAGACTGTGCAAAATATGATCCGTGAAGGTGAGTGTGTGCTTAATCTCCCGTCGATTGACTTGATTCCCGCAGTTGATCGTCTGACCCTGTTGACAGGTCGCAACCCAGTCCCTGAGTCGAAAGCAGAGAGGGGATATAAGTTCGAGGCGAATAAATTTGGTGTCGCAGGGTTAAATCAACTTCCGTCCCAGCTTGTTCAAGCGCCGCGTGTGAAAGAATGCCCCGTCCATCTGGAAGCCAGGTTTGTAAAGCTCCATCCTTTTGAAGAACCAAGTTCACTTGTTGCCATCGAAGTGCATATTGAAAAGGTTCATATCGAGGAAAATCTTCTTATAGATGGCCAATCAAATTATATTGATCCTTCGAAATGGAACCCGATGATTATGAATTTTTGTGAATATTTCGGTTTAAGTGAGCAATTGTCTGCATCTAAATTAGCCCCGGTATTCGGACCTCATTCAGTTGAAAGCATGAAAATGTAATGAGTGGTGTGGCATATAAGGGTATGCGATGTGGGACTAGCGTTTGGCTTGAACTCAACAAGTTTGCAATAAAAAAAGCGACAGGATTCAACCTGCCGCTGGTGCTCCAAGGAAAACTAAAATTTCTTCAATGCTGGTATTGATGTAAGTGTTCATTCCAGATATGTACTTGCTGAACTCTTCCGAAGACATTTTACTTTTGCCTTGCATATAAGACTTGATCTCTTGAATGCTGTCGGATTTGTATTTGTTCAATTTCTTTAGCATGACGTTGCTTCTTTTTTTCATGTCGGATGTCTGCTTGCTACAAGTTTTCTTTGCTTCGCTGAGACTTTTTTTTGCCTTATCAAGTGACATTTTCGCTTGGCTCAACGCTTCTTTACTGGCTTTAGCCCTCTTAAGGCTGTTATATTCAGTAGAAAGTTGTTTGAATTGAGTGGTTAGCGAGGTCACATTCACGCACACAGGGTGCTTGTATGCTTTTTGGGCAGCCTTCACTTTTTTCACCTGTGCGTTATAGTCCTTAAAGTACAGTTTATGAATCTCAGACGTAGAAACGGATGCTGCAAAAGCCTGTGACGGAATGAACAATGCCAGCATCAAAAGTAATACAAAAGTCTTTTTCATTAGGATATGCACCTCTTCAGTTGTAGTGCTTATAGCATATACCATAATTTGTAACTCATCAATATTTTAGCAGAAAACTTATTTTTGATTTCTCCAATCCAATGATCACGCAGCTTTATAGCTATTCTTAATATTCCCGTACCTTCATACAATGAATGGATGCACGATCCTATGAAAACGGTATATAGGGAGCGGCCGGGAAGGGGGATGGAATGCTTCGTGGAGCGAAATTACGTATGCGTGGGCATCCGAAAATAGATGGAGGAATGCTCACACAGGACTTGAAGCCAAAAGCAGAGATTCCAAAAGGAATGGAAGTCAGCTCTTTGCTGGTTGTCGGTCATTCCCCTGGACCCCAATCAGGGGTACAGCGGGTTGTAAGAGCATGGCATTGACGGGGAGCGGATTGCTGTTAGTAGCACTGACTGGCTTGATGGGGGCGCCGCATTGTCTGATTATGTGCGGAGGGATTGTTTCGTCTCTGGCCCTTCGAACCAGCAGTTCTCCGCTTGCTTCTGTGTTAGCCTACAACGCTGGCAGAGTGACAACGTACACGGTGATTGGAGGCTTTATGGGGATCGTGGGCTCCTTTCTGGATGTGGCTGGCAGCTTTGTAGGTTTCCAGGGAGCGGCCAGCATCATTGGCGGACTTCTCATTCTGCTGTGGACATTTCGTCGGTACACATTGCCCATTTATAACGCTCATCTGCCGAGACACTCTTTTTTTCACCTGAAATTGGAACGGCTTGGTCAGCGGTATGAGTTGTTAGCGACATTTTTAACCGGCCTTTTGCTCGGTTTTCTTCCATGCGGTTTGACCTATGCGATGCAGATGAATGCAGCGGCATCCGGTTCTAGTCTGGAAGGCCTCTTGATCATGCTGGTATTTGGACTTTCGACTTTTCCCATTCTGCTCCTAACGGGGCTGTCTGCCGGCAGTTTAACGAAAAAGTGGCGTAGAGGAATGCGTAAATTCGGCGGATTTCTGGCCTTTTTAATGGGAGTGCTGTCTATTTTAAAAGGACTTAGCGTCAACGGATGGATTCCGGGAATTCACCCATGGTTATGGTAAGCAGGACTAGCGAACTTTGAACAACGTCTTCACCGTGACATATTCATTCTCCCAACGAAGGACCGCTTCCGCCTGCCAAAGTCCTTGCATAACAGGTACGGCCGTTGCACTGTATACACCCGGCTTTGATTCGACAATTACGGCGGGGAACACACCACAAAACATATCTGGCATCTTGAGGTTGAGTTTGATATCGGCGTTAACAACGGGCTTCTCAGGCAGCTCGGTAATGAAAACCTGAAAGGACGTCTCCTTCATGGGTTCTGCAACAGAGTGAACGGTTTGTATTTCCATGCGAAGCTGCCCATCGGTATAAAGATCTTCTACTTTGGGACGATCATGAACTTGCCGGTACAGAATTATAGCCGCGATCATAAAGAGCAACAACAAAGCAATGCCCCATCTTGTCTTCATGATATCCCTTCTTTCGCCTGAAAACATGAGTATTCTCTCATAGGTATGTAAGAAAAGGTCATAACATGCACATATAGATGAGGCTTTAGTTCTGAAATATGTGCCCGAACCCAAATTAATATCGCCAAGAAATCCGTACCGGAACAATTTCCCCTCTGCAACCTTCCAGGGATGTAGGAACGTCCCTGACATAGTTGCGGAGGTTTTTTTGTGCCAAATGAACTTTTATCACCTCAGTCATCTCTTATCTATGAAAAGGAGGGAGAAAATGAAAGTAAGCCGTCTTGTCTCACAAGCCCAAAGAGGCAACAAGGAAGCTTTATTACAACTAATCATGGCTGATCAGGACGCTTATTATCGTCTTGCTTATTCATATATGGGGAACGAGCACGATGCGATGGATGCGATGGAAGACATGATCGTTACAATTTATGAAAAGGTTGATCAGCTGCAAAATGGCGCAGCATTCTATAGCTGGAGCAAAACCATTCTCGTTAATCGGTGCAAAACATTACTTCGTAAAAAGAAGCGATTTCTTCCAATGGAAGAGGAACAAGAATCATCCCTTGCTGGATTCACTGACGATAATCCATATCGTAAAACAGAATCTGAGATGGATATGCAGCTATTGTTATCTCATCTGACTGCAAAGCAACGGGAAGTAATCGAACTTCGTTATGTCCACGACCTGCCGTATCAGACGATTGCGGACATGACGGGCGCACCGCTTGGAACAATCAAATCAAGAATGTCACAAGGAATACAAAAGCTCAAAGTCTTGATTGGAGGTGATCGTTATGAGAACGATCGAGGAGAAATTACAGGAGTACAAACAGAGCTTTAACATGGTACAAGCCCCATCAGAACTTGAGAACAGACTCCGCAATGCACTTCGGGATGTGCCAGCCAAAAAAAGAAAAAGGAATATAGCTCTACCTTGGATTGCATCAACTGCAGCAGCCCTCCTTCTGATTGCCGGAATGTATCAATATCCTGCCTTCGCTTATTATGGAGCCAAGTTGCTTGAAAAAAACGAATTGATCGCTCTCAGCTTTTCTGAAGTGGCGGAGCATGGGTACGGACAAACGGTCAATAAGAGCAAAACGTTTGATGACGGCACTATTATTACTGTCAATGGTGTTATTTCAGACGATAATGCATTTCTAATGTATTACACCATTAAGCTTCCCGTAGGCTCCGTTATTGATACCGATGGATCGTTTGATTACAATGTAGATAAATTGCAAGGGTTCCTGACTGATTCAGATCCGAAAGAAGGGAGCGGCCATTATAACAAAGGCGAATCGAAATATGAGGGAGTATATAAATTCGAGCCTGTTAGTCCATTCTCCAGAACATTAACTGTTACATTCAGTAAGTGGTTGGATAATGGGGAACGGTCTTCCTATCCGATCTCCTTCAAGTTTGAAGCGAATAAAGCGATGAAGAGCATTGTAAAACAAAAAATATCTAAATCCATTCCTGTCGATCAGGGGGCGATTCACTATGACTCCATTACGGCTTCGCCAACCTCAACGATTGTGAAGGGACATTATGAACTGGAGAATAAGGGTTACCCGAGAATATCAGAGAAAACAAAGCTATATGTGAATGGAACAGAATTAAAGCGCTGGGGAATGCGGTCGAATCATAATGGTGAAGCGGGCATCCCAGGATTCGAAATTGAATTTGATGTGCTTCCAACAGAGAAGGTTAAGACCATTGAACTCGTACTCGAAGCATTTGAAGGATTTCAGAAAGTGGTAGAAGCGATTTCCCTTGCCTCACCATCAGATCAATCGATCAAGATAGGCGAAGAAAAGTTATGGATTCGAAGTGTAACAAAAACCGCTACAGGTTATGACATCGTTATCGCCAGAAAACAATTTACAATCTTGGAAACGGATAATTTATCCATACTAGCAGCTGGTAACACAGTTCCCGTATCATCGATGTCCACTTCAAGACCTTGGGATCTGAATAACGGTAACATCCTGTGGGAGCAGACGTATTCATTTAACACAAGGGATAAACCAGAACTCTTGCTACTGGAAGGATTTCAATATATTAAAACGTACGATAAGACTATATCCATTCCTTTAGATATCAAATAACATTTCAGGATAATCAATTTTTACTTCTAAATGCAAATTTGTTTAATTTCATAGCCATGTTAGGATAACCAATATTATTATTGGATTTGTTATTGTTGGATTCGTCATAAGCATGACTGCAGCATACGGAGTGCAACAATATTTTGAATACCTGTGAGGTCTGAATAGTTAAATGGATGGATCTGATGATTTCGGATATGCTGGGTCTTGCTTCTCTGATCGACATCATATGGCTGTTGCCCCTGAAAGGGTAGGGATTCAGCATTTTTCTGATGAAATTGTGAAGGCTGGCTATGATCACACTTAAGAATTGATACGTATCCGGTAGGAAAGTCCGGTTGATTTCTCATTACTTGAGAAAATGATCGAGTTTAATTGTAGATAGGGCAGACTGTTCAATTTTTTGGCGGAAATAAGAGTACATAAGGAAATCCCCTTGGAAAAGGGGATTTTTGATTTCTGAACGAGAAGTCGCCTTGTAGAGAGTAGATTGAAAAGTTGTGCCATAAATGAATGAAACGAGACGTTACTTGACAACGTAATAACGAAAGGGAGTCATGGCATAATCAAAACTGGAATAAACCTCTGCTGCTTTAACTGGAGCTTAGTTGTTTTAGTCAGAGGTTTAACCATAAAATTTCTCAGTTAAGAGGGGAGAAGTACTGTTGGAATCACTTTGGTTGGAGTATGCTTGGGCATTACTAATTCTAATTGGATTGGAAGGTTTATTATCGGCGGATAATGCCCTTGTACTGGCAGTGATCGCGAAGCACTTACCGGAGGACCAGAAGAAGAAAGCTATTAATTATGGGATCATTATGGCTTTTGTTTTTCGCTTCGCTGCTCTGTTTGCAATATCGTTTATTGCGAATGTCTGGCAAATACAGGCGATCGGAGCTGCTTATCTTCTATACCTCGGGTTAAAGCACATCATCAAAGCGCGTTTCGGTAAGGAAAACAAGAATATTCGCGAGGACGTAAAGAAAGATGCTGCCGGTAAAGGCTTCTGGCCAACGGTAAGCAAAATTGCTGTTGCAGATCTCGCCTTTGCAATTGATTCCATTCTTGCTGCAGTGGCTTTGGCACTGGGTCTCCCAGATTCCCCGCTTCCGGATTTCGGCGGTATGGACGGAGGACAATTCTTGGTTGTCGTGCTTGGCGGAATCGCCGGGCTCGTTCTGATCAAATTTGCTGCCACATGGTTTGTAAAGCTGCTTGCGCAGCGGCCAGCACTGGAGACCACGGCTTATGCCATCGTGGCATGGGTCGGTGTCAAGCTCGCTGTGATTACTTTGGCCCATGAGGATATCGGGGTGTTAAATCATGATTTCCCACATAGCACAGTCTGGACCATTATTTTCTATGGTGTCTTGGTGGCGATAGCTCTTCTCGGTTGGTTTGCGCCTGTGAAAAATAAACAGTCACAGACCGGTCAACTCTAGTTCCGTGCTTTCCTTCATTGCAGGCAGATGGCCTTTCCGTATCGGAGGGCCATCGAAGAAAAACCGAGTACCTTGGAGATTTTAACGTACTTAAGGGCTGAATACGAAGATAAAGACTGATATCATACTGATAATAGTAGTAGCTGGCACGGCTTCGGCTATAACGCGGATGCGATCAGCCGTCTGCTCCTGGGCCCGCGGCCGATGACGGGGATTACTGAGTCCTCGAATGCAGAGGAGGGACATATGTTCTGGAAATGTCGTCCCGTTATCGGATGCCGAACGACCGAGACAAGCCTTTTCACTCGATCGGATTTATAGTATGCTAACCATATTAGGGAGGAGTGGGAATTTATGGTGAAACAACTGATCGTCGGGGACGCTCTGCACGAATTGGCCCATACGCGCCGCATCCTGGAGTGCTTACCCGAGGAGCATATGACGTGGAAACCGCACGTCAAATCCATGACGTTAGGCGGGCTCGCCACGCACCTGATCAACTTGCTGAACTGGCAAGTCGCGATTTTTCTTTACCCGGAATTCGATCTTTCGACCGTGCCGCTTCGGCGGGAAGCTTTAGAAAGACGCGGAGACATGCTGGAGGAATTTGACGCGAACGTTATCAAGCTTGAACAGCTGTTAGCCGAATGCGATGAGAAAGCGCTCGCAGAGGAATGGACCTTGCGGAACGGCGACCATATCATTCTGCGCCAACCGCGGGCAGTCGCGCTTCGCACCTTCGGTTTAAGCCATATGGTTCACCATCGGGCGCAGCTCGGGGTATATTTGCGGCTGCTTGATATTCCGGTGCCGGGCATCTACGGTCCCTCAGCCGATGAGGAAGGCAAGTGAACGAGAAGCGCCGAATAGTCGCAGGGCACTTGTAAGAGACAAGAACACATACACATACGAAGTCGCGGAAATCGCGGCTTTTTTTGTCAGCGGATATAGACAAAAAATTATATTCTAACTGAGCAGATGATACTCTAATTCCAATCGGCCTTGGAAGCCAAACCTGAAGATAACGGGCAGTTTTATTGAATCAATTATTTAAGGAAACTGGGCGTTTTCGAGTGTAATAATTGTGTTATTCAAAAGAGCAATCTAAAAGAAATCCATGCATTATTAATTTGCTATGATCGGAAATAGGAGTTGTCAACAAATCAAATTCATATTGGTGGGATGGACATGAACCAAAACAAATGCAACAAACAAAATTGCGACGCAAGTAGGTGAATGCGAGATTGTGATCACCCGCGTATTTGATGCTTCACGTGATCTTGTGTTTGATGTTTGGACGAAAGAGGAACACCTATCGAAGTGGTGGGGGCCACAAGGTTTTACGATGACTATTCAGCAGTTTGATATGAAGCCGGGCGGTACATGGGAGTTTATCATGCTCGGTCCTGATGGCGTTGACTTTTCCAAATACCAACTGACATTAACGGGAAACGCTGGTTCAAATCAGATAGTGTAAAACCTTCCATTTAATCTGATTGTTGAAGGAGTGTACGTATGAAGACATTAGGGTCGATGAATGTAGATGTTATAACGTTGTTTGTGGAGGATTTGCAAAGGGTGAGAGCGTTCTATCAAGAAGTATTTCGATTTTCCGCCACATATGAAGACGAAGTGTCTGCAGTATTTGATTTCGGAAATATGAGCATTAACCTCCTGAATATTTCCGAGGCATACGGTCTGATCCATCCTGGAACAGTTGCAAGCCGAGAATCCGGATCTCGTTTCCAGTTTACCATTAGGGTGGAGGATGTGGATGCAGTATGTAATGAATTGAATAAACAAGGTGTTGCTCTACTTAATGGTCCAGTGGATCGACCATGGGGGGTACGCACTGCTGCCTTCACAGATCCGGCAGGACATGTCTGGGAGATAGCGCAGCAATTGTTATAGATTTCAGTCTTCAGGCGGAGGTCAACGATGATGAGGTCCTTATAATAAGGAATGGAAAGGAGAGACATACCCATAATCAAGGCGGATATCTTTTAAAGACAAATTGGAGGTTGAAAAGATTGAATAGGCACGACAAAAGCACCAATGCACCAAGCCTTCTACGCAATCGGTTCCTGCAGACGATTTTATTATCAAGCGTACTCCTGCAAATCGGCATCTGGGTACGTAATTTCGCGATCCTCCTGTATGTTGCGGATAGAACAAATAACGATCCATACGCCATTTCGCTTATCAGCGTAGCAGAATTCGCACCTATTTTTGTTTTTTCGTTCATCGGAGGTACATTTGCGGACCGCTGGAGGCCAAAGCGAACGATGATCTGGTGCGATTTATTATCCGCGGTATCGGTATTCGTAGTGCTTCTTACCATACATTACGGTTCTTGGCAATCCGTCTACCTTGTCGCATTCATCTCGGCTATTCTTTCGCAGTTCTCGCAACCTTCAAGTATGCGGTTATTTAAGTATCATGTGTCTGAAGAACAACTGCAGCAAGGGATGGCTTTATTTCAATCGCTGATGGCCATCTTCATGGTACTTGGCCCTATGCTTGGCACCTTCGTTTACAGCACGTTTGGACTTGAAACATCAATCGCTGTGATGGGCGTGGTCTTTCTGCTTTCCGCACTCGTCCTGATTCGCCTTCCTGAGGATAATATGAAATCTCAAACGGCCGCAGTCAAAGGGCAATTCCGTAAAGATTTCGCGGAAGGCTTCCGCTATGTTTGGCAAAGCCAAGTGCTGCGCATGCTCGGACTCGCGTTCATTCTCGCAGGACTTGCTGTTGGCGTAGCCCAAGCTCTCAACCTGTTTATCGTAACGGAGCGGCTGGGTAGGAGCGAGGAGTTCCTGCAATATCTGCTGATGGTGAATGGCGTAGCCATGCTGATCGGCGGGGGGATCGTTGCCGTCTTCGCGAAGCGGGTTCCGCCGCAGGTTCTTCTTGCAATAGGCATGCTGGCAGGCGCGGTCTGCACAGCCATTGTCGGTTATTCGACGAGCGTTACGGTCACGCTGACCGTTCAATTTCTGAATGGGCTTGTGTTCCCTTGCATTCATATCGGAATCAGCACCATGATCCTGAAATGGTCACATGCTTCCATTGTCGGTCGGGTGAATGGGGTTCTGAATCCGATGTTCGTAGGCATGATGGTCATTTCCATGTCTTTCGCTGGTGCGTTAAAGGATGCCTTTTCGCTGAGTACGATATATGGCGGAGCCGGATTCCTATTTCTTCTTGGAGCACTGGTCATGGTGCCGATTATGAACCAAAAAGCGCCGGATAACGTACTTACTGCACAAGAGATATAATCTCGCGATATTTATAAGGTTTGATGCAAAAGAGCCGGCTATGAAAAATGAGTCGGTTCTTCTTCATTTTCTGGTGATTAACTACCAGCACAAGCAGCCCATGAAGCTACGGTCAGTATGGCGTGACTTGCAATCTATCCATCGGACTAAAATGATTCATGTCTGAACCTTCTTGTTATTTCCTTCGCCTATAGTGTAGAAACAACAAAGCATCATCTTGGTCCAAATTGATAAAGGAGCCCGGATATGTGTTTTGTTTCATCAGATAAAGGAGGAAATAATCATGAAAAAAACAACCATCGTATATCTAAGTGCAGCGTTATTAATCGGAGGAACTTTGTCGTCGCAGGCCGTTCATGCGGCTTCCCAAGCGGAAGCAGGGCAAAGCGTAGTAAGCTCCGGATTCAAGCTGAATCCGGCTATTATAAAGGAATACGGGGGAGCCGTATTTGAACTGGAGTCTTTAACAGCTACTCCGCAATTCATGGAATATGTCATTTCACGGAATGTCCCTGAAAATATGGATCGGGAAATGGACCGCAATATTATGCTTATGAACTATGTCGTCATGGACAGCAACGGATGGATTTACGACCGTATTCAGGCGGAAGACAAAATGCGCGAAAAGCCGGACGGCACGTTTGACCGTTATTATAAAGAGAAACTGGGGGCATTAAAGAGCAAACCGAAGGAACTTATCATCAAGCCCTATGTAGGAGGCAATTATGATGATAAAAGTACAAAGTTAGCGGAAAAAGCCACCGTAACGGCGAAGCTATCGGTTACCTATCCGGTTAAGCTGGATCAGGGCAAGATCGGAACCATGACCGTAACGGGTGTGAAATTCGAAAAGAACCGGACCGTGCTAACGTTGTCGATCGAAGGGGAGACGGCATCCATTCAAAACGTTGGAACTTGGCTCGTGGAAAATGGAAAGGCCCTGGATTTAACTCGTAAGGAATTGATCGGCTTAAAAGACGGTGTCTACCGCTACGAACTTGAATTCCCGGCGGTTGATCGAAATGCGGCCCTTCAGGTGATGACTAAGCGAATGACGCCTGTTACGTTTTTGAAAGAGTTGGAGATGAGGATTAAGCTCCAGTAAAAGCCAACCATATGCAGGAAGTAGAAACGGCCATCAGTGCCGTTTCTGTTTTTTTTTGCACAAATAATGAACCGAACCTCCATTCTGTTCGCCTTTATTGTATAGTACTTTTGGGAGTTGACAGGATGGAAAGCGAAGAACGATTGTTTGAGTTGTGCCGGAAAGGAAATAAAGATGCTTTTTTTAAGCTGGTGGAACCTCTGCTGAGCCGAGTATACAGTACGTCCGCGGCTATTTTGCGCTCCACTCATTTGGCTGAGGATGCGGTACAGAACACGCTGATCGAAGCTTATCAAGCCATTATCAAAGGGAAAAAAATAAGGAATTTCAAATCCTGGTTCAATCATTTGGCGGCCTGCCGTGCATTGGATCTGGTCAGACAAAGGTCACGCCACGCTAATGTTTCGGGAAATATCGACGAGCTGGAGCTTCCGGACGAGCATGAATCACCGCTCGAAGCCGTACTGAAAAAAGAGAGGGGATCCGAACTGCTGGAATGCGTCATGTCACTGGACATCCACCATCGGTCCGTCATTGCGCTGTATTATTACCAGGAGCTGTCCATCGATGAGATTGCCGACGTTCTGGGCATCAAGGCCGGGACGGTTAAATCGCGGCTTCATGCCGCCAGACTAAAGCTGAGCCAAACGGCATCCCGACTAAAAATGGAGCAGGTGATCGAATGTTAAACCAGGATGAACGGCAGCTGAAGAAAAATATACAGCAATCGTTAGATGAAATTCCGCTTCCTGATTCATTAATTCAATTTGCCAAGGAGGTACCGCTTTGTTATCAGCAGCCGGAGGAGGACATGGTGGTGACGAAGCCACGGCAGCGAATCGGCAGAAGAAGGTATACAATAGCTGCAGCCTGCATGGTATTGGCCTTATCTCTGGGTTTCACCGTGCAGAAGTCTCCGGCTCTTGCCGCTATGGTCAAAGGGATTCCCGGCTTCTCCATCGTTTCGGATTGGCTGGACACGCTGCGCGGTCATGATGGCGTTGAGAACGCCCAATCCCATGGCTACAGTCCGTTTGAACCTGTCGTGAAACAGTTTGATGGGGTGACTGTCAGCATCAGCGATGTATATTTGACGAGCGATAGGCTGTCATATAAAGTGTTCATTAAATCCGACCGTTTGAAACAACATGTCTTTAAAAGACAGGACGGCAGTTTAGATCTTAACAGGGAAGCACCGGTCTATTCCGTAAATATTCCTGAAATTGCTGATGGAGGAAGCAGCGCTAGCGTTGTGATCGAATCGAGCGATGATGCAAAGGAGCCGATACTGGTCATCAGCCGGATTGGTGAAGTAAATCCAGAGGATGTCAACATGTTTTTAAACCAAAACCCTAAAGAATTGCAATTTGAAATCGGTATTCGACCCTACGTTGATGAAGACGGTAAACAAACAACAGATACACTCAAGATGAGTGTTCCTTTTCATCATACGGACTGGTTGGAGGATCGGATCATACCGATTCATCAGACCGTCAAGGTGGCGGGGGACCCGGATTTGCGGGAAATGACGCTGGAGCATATAAAAATTACACCGACAAATACCTATCTCGATATCAAAATCGCGGATGAAGCGGATTACTATCTGTTATTCGGCCATTCTGGAGCCGCCCCATTTGTAACGGATGATAAGGGGAAGAAGTACCAATTGCATACGGACACCCCGCAGAACATGGTGGATGTTCCCGGTGGGAAACGGATGAACGGCAACAAGCTTATGTTTACCGGCTCCCCTTACTTCGATGAGTCGGTGAATTCTCTTACGCTGCACTTGGATCAAGTGCTACTGACAGAAAAGAGCCCGGGCGGATCGTTTACCCTTTCGCTAGACGAAACGTATCCAAAGAAAGTCCGCTTTAAAGACCAGGAGTTAACGATAACCGGGGCGAGTTACAAGAACGACTATTTGCGGTTGAAAATTAAAAAGGAAAGTAACGATCATAACAAGCGTTTGGGTATTTTGTTTGCAATGTACCCTGAAGCCAAAGGGAGTTTAAATCCCGAATTACAGGAGCGTTTCGATAAAGGCGTCGGGATAGATTCAGGGGAAGCACGAGTGAGAAGCGAACAGGACGATTACTATGAAGTACGAGTTTTCGCTCCCAAGCTGGAAACCTATGAAATTGTAATGTACCGGGAAGCTGCCCCGGTCCGGATAAACCAAGACATTACAATTCCTATCCGTTCACTACGATGACCGGGAAGAAACACTACTTGATTTCTTTTCCAACATGAATATGAGGTGGTCGCATGGATAACAAATTATATGATCGCATCAAGGGCGGCCTGTATGGAGTGGCTGTAGGCGACGCTCTTGGTGGAACGACGGAGTTTATGAGCGAGCGAGAGATTAAGGAGAAGCACGGCTATTTGACGGAGATTATCGGCGGCGGGGTGTGGCAGTTGGAACAGGGGGAAGTGACCGATGATACGATGATGACGCTTTGCGTGGCAGAAGGGATACTCGAAAATCCTGATGAGCCGCTGGAGGCGATCGGGCGTTTCTTTATGGAATGGTACCAATCACGGCCCAAAGACATAGGGAATATCATCCGTCATGTTTTTCAAAAATACGAGGGAGACTGGTTTGAAGCGGCCTTTGTTGCGCACATGGATATGGGGCAAAGCGGTGGGAATGGATCCCTCATGCGCTGCCTGCCGGCGGCCCTGGCCTATAAGGACCTGCTGGATATTGACCGAGTGACAATCTTGCAGTCACGGATGACGCATTATGATCCAAGATGCGCCGAAGTCTGCGTTTTGTACAATCGAATGGCGCAACGCATTCTACAAGGTGAAAATTTAAGAGCAGCCATCATGGCCGAGGTGGTGGGAAGTGAATACGAAGGCATCATTGAAGCACAGCCGGATTGCCCGGCAAGCGGTTTTGTGGTGCATACCTTCCGGTGGGTACTACATATTTTACTCCATACGTCAGATTTTGCAGGAGCCGTACAGAAGGCGGCAAATCTAGGGGAAGATTCCGATACGATCGGCGCAATTGCCGGTGGGTTGGCAGGTATCTACTACGGATATGAGGGCATTCCTGCCCGATATGCGGAAGCGATCCTCATCCAAGAGAGACTCGATCGGATAATTTCGGAGCTGTATGCACTGAAAACTTCATAGAGTTGTTTGTCCCCTTACAGAAGAAAAAAAGTCGAGTTATGGGTTCCTGTAATTAAAGTAGTCCGGTAGAAAAACACTCCATTATGAGTGTTTTTTCTTGTTGATAGAAACCTGTATCTAATGACAGCTGTCTCGTAAATCATCCTCTGTATGAAATGGGATGCTTCAACCATAATAAGACAGATTGTTTTATTCCAAACATACAGAGGAGCAGATGAATGTGAAAAACAAAGGATTGGCGGCATTACTGTTAACCTTGGCGCTAGTTTTTACCATGACGCCAGTAGTACCTGTGCAAGCGAAGGTTGCTAAGGAAAAGGATTGCCTAAGTCCCAAAATGGTGCAACTAAAAACCGATATGCAGAAAGTCTGGATCGACCACACAATATGGACAAGAAGCTATATTGTCAGCGCCGTATCCAATCGACCTGATCAGAAGGACGTATTGGACCGGCTATTGCAGAACCAGCAGGACATAGGCAATGTGATCAAGCCATATTATGGAGAAGTCGCAGGCAATAAGCTGGCTGATCTTCTAAGAGAGCATATTCTGATCGCAGTGAAAATTGTAGACGCTGCCAAAGCGGGCAATCAGGCAGATGTGACCAAGTTAGAGGCAGATTGGCATAGAAACGCCGACGATATCGCCAAATTTTTAAGCGCAGCGAATCCGAACTGGCAGTTTAAAACGCTGCAAGATATGCTGTATACACACCTTCAGTTGGTTACGGAAATCGTCGTTAGCTGTATCAAAGGAGATTGGAAAGCGGATATTGCAGCAACTGACAAAAACGAGATCCATATGATTCATTTAGCGGATATTCTGACGGAAGGCATTGTCAAACAATTTCCTGAAAAATTTTGATGCGGCGCTTAAGAAGCAGATATCGTTGGAACAATCATTGAAATCAGACTCAAAACAGCACCTTGTTTTCCATAGGTGCTGTTTTGTTTACGCATTGATTCAAATAAGAAAATAGTGTATTTTAAAGGAATGATAAACCTCCATTCCCAGATAAGTGTAATTTAAAAAAACGAAGCAAGTTAGGTCTTGAGTGATACTGGCCTCTATTTTGGGAAAGGGGGACTTTAGAATGTTCCTACTCAGTATCATTTTGTATGCGATCGTCGTTTCGTCCGGGTACTTATGGATCAAAAAAAAGCTGAAGGTATCCTACGATTCAGATGGGCTGCTGTATAAGCATATTAATCGATTTCATCTAATTGGGGAGTCCATCATTGTAGTTGTTTTTCTAATCGGCCTTTTCTACATGAGGTTTGTTATGGAATGGAGATTATCGGCTTATCAGGACGTTATTCTTGTAATAGCTATTCTACATGCATTCCGATCCGTTGTTGAGAGACGCCTCAATAAGGATTCCAAACAATACCTCCTCAGTGCTTATACAAGTGTTAGCGGCTTTCTCTTTTTCCTTGGTGCCGAGCTATTTGTGTGACAACACAAGAACACGGAAATTCTATAGGAAACTTTTTTATCTAAAACAAACCATTAAGAGCCGTTTAAGCTTTCCATCGTCACCCGAAAGGGTTGCTTTCTCTGACTTGGGCAGAGCCCGTTGCACCTTCGAATTGGACAGAGCTTGTAAAATGAGAGAGGTTGTCCGAAGTCACGTTTGGTGACTTGAAGGACAACCTCTTTCTTGATAGTGATGTTAATTTCCATGGTTGCTAATAAACCCACTCGCTGAATCATGAGATGTATTTAAATAGGCTGCTTTGTTGGACGAATAACCATTTCGCTTATGGATACGCTATTTGGTGTTCCTACTACATAAGCAACCGCATCTGCAATATCTTCGGATTTCATGCTGAGCTCAGGGTTTGCAGAATTTTGTTGTACCCACTTTCGATTCTCTTCATGATGAATGGACGTATATAGTTCTGTATCAACTGCCCCAGGAGAAATAACGATGGATTGAATATTGTTTTCTCTTTCTTCTTGACGCAGTCCCTCCATAATTGCTCTTACAGCAAATTTCGTACCACAATAAACAGCCGAATCTGGATAAACAACATGACCAGCAACCGAAGATGTTGTAATAATTTTTCCGGAATGCTGCTTTTGCATGATTGGTAAAACGGCTGAGATTCCATTCAAAACGCCCATAATATTTACGTCCAACATGGCTTTCCACTCTTGTTTTCTGCTCTCAGCGAGCGGAGCTGTGGGCATAATACCAGCGTTGTTAAAGATAGCATCAATTCGTCCATATTCCTTCATTGCCAAATCGATAACTTTTTGCACTTCTTCATCATTTGTTACATCCGCGGTTTGATACGCCATGCTTGCATCGGGCATGGAAGCTTTAAGCTTCTTCAAACGATCTTCACGGCGAGCTGAAATGACTAATCTGGCTCCTTGCTCTGCTAATTTACGTGTTGTCGCTTCACCTATTCCGCTGGATGCTCCCATAATAATAACAACTTGGTCTTTTACATTTGACATAAAATGTTCCCCATTTCCAACATATTTACCTCGTAAGGTGTTATAAGGCTATCACTTTGAGCAGACTTTAAGTCAAGCTGTATTCTGATTGAATTTTTTGTTTGACTTAGAGTTAACTCTAGGTGTTACGGTAGAGAAGGAACTTCTCATTAAACATAAAAAATTCCGAGGGAGCGTATAGGATGAACCAAGACATTTTTGCAAGAGATCGCGCAGGTGAGGTCATTTCACTTCGTGACCCTGAATTTCATAAAATGGCAGATGCTATCGAACGTGCACAGAAGCTAATTGCAGAGTTAAATACGGGTTATCACAACAAAAATAAAGTTAGAGAACTTTTTAGCCAGTTAACGGGGAGTAAAGTGGATGATACATTTGAATTGCTTCCTCCGTTTTACACGGATTACGGTCAAAATATTAGAGTAGGGAATAAGGTTTTCATTAATCAAGGATGTACATTCATGGATCGGGGAGGTATCACGATTGAAGATAACGTGTTAATTGCTCCTAAAGTAAACCTTGTGACCATCAATCACCCGATATCTCCAGCTCAAAGAAGATCAACCGTTTCAAAACAAATTGTTATAAAAAAGGGGGCGTGGATAGGGATTGCAGCAACCATCATGCCTGGTGTAACGGTGGGCGAAAATTCAATTGTTTCGGCCGGGGCTGTGGTTACAAAAGATGTTCCTGATCATACAATCGTTGCAGGCGTACCCGCAAAGATCATTAAAACCATTGAGGAATAGAGGTTTCATTCGAGGAGATACTTTCAAGGGTAAAATGAAAGGGATGGACATATGTCTTATCGAATAGGAGAAATGGCTCGCATATTAGGAACTAGTGAGCATACACTTCGTTACTATGAAAAAATGGGATTAGTAGTGCCCAAGAGAGATTCTAACAAGATCCGTTTCTACACAGACGAAGATGGGAACTGGCTCAAATTCATTCTACACATGAAGCAAACAGGGATGTCGTTAGAAGATCTTAAAAAATACATCGATCTTTTGGAGAAAGGACAAGAAGGATTAGACAAATTATTGCAAATATTATATAACCATCAAGAGGAAGTCAGAGCTAAATTAAATATATATCAAGAGAATCTTAAATTGTTAGAGAAGAAAATTCAATTCTACGAGGAAAGTCGCAAATTGGGAAAAAACAAAAATCTTTTCAATAAATTTGTGGAAGATGCAGAATGCTGATTGTCACTCGTGACCTGGAGATCACTCCAGGGGGTAGACATAAATTTAAGGAGGGATGTTCATGGAATATGTGAAACTAGGAAATACCGGACTCGACGTATCCCGCATCTGTCTTGGATGCATGGGATTTGGCGTAGCAGAGCGGTGGGTGCATCAATGGGTGCTTAACGAGGAGAACAGTCGTCCCATTATAAAAAAGGCATTGGAGCTCGGCATCAACTTTTTCGATACGGCGAATGTGTACTCAGACGGTACAAGTGAGGAGATTGTGGGCCGCGCATTGAAGGATTACGCCAATCGGGACGAAATTGTCCTCGGGACGAAAATTCATTTCCGTATGCACGAAGGACCGAACGGCATGGGGCTGTCCCGGAAAGCGATCATGAGTGAAATCGACAAAAGCCTCAAGCGCTTGGGTACCGACTATGTCGATCTGTACCAGATCCATCGATGGGACTATGATACGCCTATCGAAGAAACGATGGAGGCTCTACATGATGTGGTGAAAGCCGGAAAGGTCCGCTATATCGGAGCTTCAGCCATGTATGCGTGGCAGTTTCTAAAAGCGCAGCATGTTGCCGAGATGAATGGCTGGACGCGGTTCGTTTCGATGCAGAACCATTACAATCTCATTTACCGCGAGGAAGAGCGCGAAATGTTGCCGCTGTGCAAATCTGAAAAAATCGGCGTGATCCCCTACAGCCCTCTAGCATCGGGACGATTGACACGCGATTGGTCAGAATCGACGCACCGTTCAGAAACAGACATGGTTCAAAAATCCAAGTATGATGCCACTGCCGATGCAGATCGGGTGATTGTGAAACGGGTTGCACAGATTGCGGCAGAGCGAGCCATTCCCCGTGTACAGGTTGCCCTTGCCTGGTTGCTGCAAAAGCAACCGATTACAGCTCCCATCGTCGGTGCGACCAAAATATCGCATCTCGAAGACGCTGCAGCTGCTCTTTCGGTCAATCTTACACTGGAGGAGATTGCCTCCCTTGAAGAGCCGTATGTACCTCACCGGGTTGTGGGCGCATTATAAAATCTGAGCTTGTTAGGAAAAGGTATAGATAGAGGAGAGCAGCGGACAAACATTGATAAAACCGGGTTGCGGGACCTCTACCTACAACGCGGTTTTTTCTATTTTATGATAGGGAGGGGGCGAGCGAGTTCGATTTTACGGGAAAATAAAAAAAACTTGGCAGATACGCCAAGAATATAAAAAATCAATTGAACGCAAAAAAAACGGAAATCGTCCCTTTTGAAAGGAGCGGACCGAAACCTCTTCTTATGAAGGTGGAGGGCGGAGAGATGCGTGACGAACGTATACTGAAAGACATCGAGGCACTTAAAGTCGAAGGTTTTGATTCTATTGCCGTTATTACGAAGACTGCGGCTGAAAGCCGCGCAGCCTTTGAGTCGCTACAGGTGCAAGGAAGCGAAGCGTTGCAGCTCATTACAAAGGAGACGGTTACCTTTGAAAAAGGAGCGATGGTCATTCCAGTATATCTCGCCAAGGGTGTTGAGTTTGATGCGGTTCTGATTTATGAGGCATCATCTCGAGCTTACAGCCGGGAAAACGATCGCAAACTTCTATATACAGCATGTACACACGTGCCATGCACCGGCTTCATGTATATGCAACGGGCGACTGGTCGCCGTTCGTGCAGGCATTGCCTGTTGATTTGTATGAGCAAGCAGCATATTGACGGATCGATGAGGACACCCTTTGCGATAAGCTGCTGCCCATAATTTAGCCAAACTTCGGGAACAGATCCATTTGTTCATCGACTTTGTTTATCCTATCCATACACAGGTCGATGAGCAGACAACAGGGATCATGTTAGCTCCTTTGCAAACAAAGTTGTCGACTCGCACGTATGTAAACTTGCAAACAGCCCTGGCCGTTCGTCGGCCAAGGCTGTTTTTTGCTGCTTGTTCGTCTGAGCCGTACACATTACGAGCAGAGGACTTTCTTTGCAGGCTCCGCGCTGCGAGGCTTGTCGCTAGACATGATACAGCTCATCGTCTTAGCCGATGTCAAACGCTGACGGTAGGTTCAACTATAGTTATTCTACTATGGACTGAATCGAGATTAACGGTTGCGCCAAACGGCAAAGCGGCTTTATAAAAACCATGACCTGTAGCAAGGTTCGTTATAAGCGGCTTACCGAGAGGTACAACAAATTCGTTGATTACATCTTCATAGGATTTGCCATAAGCCGCCTGGCAACCTGAACATTCTCCCATAATAATGCCGATGCAGTCACGAAATTTTCCGGCAAGCTTCAAATCATTCAAGTACCTGTAGACGGTATTGGTGGGTTCATGTGTTTCTTCAAGAACGAGAATCTTCCCCCGTGTATCGATTTCGAAAGGCGTGCCTAACGTATCGACAAACGATGTCAGATTACCACCTACAAGCTGCCCCGTAACGTTGCCCGGAACACGGCTTATCAGCGGCATCCCCTGTGGATTCAAGATGGACCGGGTTAAAGAATATACGGATGTCGCAGAAAAAAACTGATCGAAATTATAAGCGGGCGTTTCGGGTTTGAAGTCAATAAGTAGCAGACTATGGAATGTTATTAAACCCACATATTGATGCAGTACATTTAATAGTACCGTGATGTCGCTGTAACCCGTAACGATTTTTGGATGATTTCGTATCTCATTATAATCAAGGTACGGAAGAATTCCGGCCACTCCTGTACCGCCTCTTGTGGGCAGTATCATTTTGACCTGCTCATCTCGAAACATCATCATTAAATCGGAAGCCCGCTGCTCGTCTGTGCCAGCAAGAAATCCATTCTGCGCATATACATATTGACCCAAAACAACATTAAGCCCCATTGCTCTCAAATATTCGATTCGTGCATTAATGATGTTCGCAGCGAGCGGGCTACCTAAGGTAACGATTCCAACGGTATCGCCGCTCTGCAAGATTGGCGGACGTATCGGCATATCCATTTCTTCCTTCCCTGAAAATAGAAGAAGCCATCGCAATCATGTCTTTAGAATATATTGACTAAATTTGCAGTGCAGTACTAAAAAAAGATTTTGAATGAACGTATTCTGTGTTGAGATAGAAGAAGTGGGGCAGACTTTGCCGGCTCGTTTCTCTTGCTATATCGCCGAAGGATCAGAAAAGTGCTGCCTTCTATGAAGACTTCGAATGTTGGATAGCTGTCTCGATGTAGGCTCTCAAAGTTTTGATAAACGTACGCATGGCGTATCCGACATACCTGTCGCTACGGTAGATCAGACAAATGTCCTGAGATGGCGTAGGGTTCCTCAGGTGCACAACCTTGATGTCGGGATTGTGAAGATTCTCCAATAGAAGTCGCGGCAGAACACAAGCGCCAACTCCGCTCTGTACCATCTGAAGGAGGGAAGATAACGTTGTTGTCACCATGTGCGGCTGTAGAGTAAACCCGTTGTCCATGCAAAATCGGTCGATCAGCTTCCGGCATTGGTGGTCTGCTGGAAACATGACCATCTTTAAGCCTTGCAACCTCTTCAAGGGGATGAAGTTCTCCGTGGCAATGGGATCATTCATACTTACTGCTAATGAGAACTCTTCATGAAACAGAGGAATTGACGTGAGACGATCATCGATAACAGGTCCAATGGTTACGCCGACATCGATGCTTCGGTCCAGAACTTGTTCTGTTACTTTTGTGGTTTCCAAAAGGGACAGGGAGATGGTGGGATAGGTTTGATGGAAGTTCAGTAGCAAGGCATTAAACATGAGATCCGCGTCACCGGGCAAGACCCCGATGGAAAGAGATCCGCCTTGCATTTGCTTCAGATCAGCAATGGCGTCGCCCGCTTGCTGCAGATGCCTGAACACGGCAGCACCATGTTCACGAAGAATTGCTCCAGCGTCTGTAAGAACAATTGTTTTACCCACACGATCGAACAACAGAACCCCTAATTCTTCTTCCAATCTTCTTATCTGCTGACTGATATTGGGTGCGCTGACACCCATTTTTTCGGCTGCTCTCGTAAAATGAAGCTCTTCACATATGGCCATGAAATATTGCAGTTGTTTTAACTCCATCGATTTTCACCTGCTTTCTATTGTATCGCTGTATCGTGTTCACTGATTATTGTTGCTCCATCTTGTTTTTCTGTCAACGAATAATCGTTAACTGATACTTAACGTTACGGTAACGCCCACTGCATTGATGGAATGTTCCATGAGATCTAAACTGGGAATAGCAAAAGGTTCTCATAACAAAGGAGGAAATTAACATGTCTGACATGGTTATCAACACGGCAACAACCGTACGTCAATTGGTGCTGCAGCAGGTGCAGGCGATCCCTGAGGAACTGTTCGACATTCAAGGGCTAGGATTCAACAATACAATCCGTTGGAATGTCGGCCATGTGATTTATTGGATGGATAAGTATTCTACGCTAAGCTTCGGCTCTCCGGCTGCTATACCGGGTTCGTACGAAACGCTGTTTAATTCTGGAACAAAGCCCTTGGACTGGACGTTTACTCCTCCATCGAAGGAAGAGTTGGTCGATTTGTTAACCGCGCAGCTTTCTCGCTTATCTGAGTTGACACCTGAAATGCTGGGGGAGAAGCTTTCGAATCCGTATGCTTTGGGCCCGTTCCAATTCAACACCGCCGGCGAGTTGTTCAACTTCGCTCTGATTCACGAAGCCATTCACCTAGGAACGATATCGAGCCAGCTAAAGGTTGTGTCGCACTAACCAATGTTAAGCAAGATTCCTTTTACATGGCGTCTCACCAATCAAAACGACTCAATGAAAACTCAATATTTAGAGAGTACAATAAACCATTAATAAGGAGGATTTGTTCATGGAGAAATCTCTAGACTCAGTCCAATCCCGAACTTGTGAAGTGTTTGATGCTTTTAAGCAGGCTTTGGAAACAGGGGACACAGCCGATTTTCTTATAACGGTTACGGAAGATTTCCATTTCTTCGTTCCGCTTCCGTTAGAGGGATGGAACCACGAACAGCAAGGCAAAGAGCGGTTCGAGGAATTGATCAGGTTCGAGCGCTCCGTATTTCAGATGCAACTGACTCCGCTCATCGAGCTTGAGAGTGAGGACAACGGGGTGGTGGTATTTCGCTCGGAAGGTTTGTTGAATGGGCGGCCTTTTCGTAATGAGCTTGCAATCGTCTTCGAGTTCGAGGGAGAGCGGATTCGCTCTTTCCGGGAATACGTAGGTATGCCGTTAAAAAACTACGAGACCCCATAATCGATATAAACACTGCCCTGCATAATGGGAAGCCGGGTCCATTCGGATCAAGGCTTCCCAATACAAGTTCTAGCCTACCTAGCCTTCAGATTAATTTGAAATACATCTCCCGCCTTACCACCAAAAACGATCATCCCGCTTTCAGGCAGTACAACCGAGTGATTGTTGCTTGCCTTTGAAAAGTTCACAACATTTCCCTTTCCGTCATAAACGGCAAATCCTCCACTTGAAGGAACCTCCACAGTCATGGCTCGATTGGCTGATTTTTCATCAATCTTATACCAAACAGCCTGACCATTGAATGGTATGCTGCTGATCGAGGAGTTCCCTGCATATATGGGTTGAATCGCATCTTCACTGATATAGGATTGACTATTGACCATTACATACTCCGTACGGTTCAATGTATAGAACTTCAAATCAAATGCATCCCTTCCATACATGATAGGAATTTCAACTGCGTTAATGGCTTGATTCTCATCCACAATATTAGTGCCGTTTGCGTACCCATGTTCCACATCAACGGATATTTTCTTATTTAAGACCTGTGGTGCTAGATAAAATCCAGAAGTTATCTTTTCATCCAATGCATAATAACTTTTTCCGTTTCTATGCTCCCATACCTTTTTAGTTGTATCGTTTAGAGGATTGGGATCCAGCTTTTGATATTCATACATTACGGTAACGGTTTGGCCTAAACCTGGTAGATTCGTATATGCGTTAACCTTTAAATACGTTTTTCCGTTCTTTTGTAGATCAAAGCTTATGGCTACATTTCCTTCCTTGTTTTTAAATTGTCCATTTCCCGTGTATACATATGTTTGTGATGGTATCTCCCCGCCTTGTAGAGCAGGTAAATCAATTTCTCCGTTCTTGATATCAAGATTTATTGTTCTGCCCACGGAACCGTATAATCCAGAATAAGAGAGATATTCCGATGGCATATCCACTTTTATGGAAGGATCAAATATTTTATCGGGCAGGATATCTTGAATGATGCCTTTATCCTTTAAATATTCTAATAAAACGTTGGTTGCAAATGCACTATTGAAAACTGAACTCCCTCCAGATGAAAGCACAGCCATAGAAATATCATGTTCGGGTAGGGCAGTTAAAGCTGCGTGATACATAACGGTATCCCCGCCTTTGGATAATGCTGTTATTCCGTAATCACTAAAAGGTGCTAAACGAACGGCATCCCAACCAAGACCGTAATTCACGGTGTTCGTCTCTTCAGAAACCCAGATTCCATTTCGATACTCATGATTTTGCATGGCCTTTGCAGACTTCTCAGATAAAATATCCGTTCGATTCCCGATTAATACTTCAGCAAACTTACTTACTTCCTCTGCCGTGGAGTAGATGCCTCCTGTCCCAAGGACATTGGCATTCTCAACGGGTAAAGCCTGATCGATCCCAGGAAAATATGTTTTTGCCAGCCGTTCTCTATCAAAGGAATCGAGTGGTGTTTTAGTAGAGTCTAAATTCAGCGGGGAGCTAATATATTGTTCAATGAATTCGGTGTAGCTTAAACCGCTTACTCGTTCAACCAATAATTCAAGCAGCTGAAACCCATCGTTACAATATACTGAATATTCGCCTGGGTCTGACTTTAAAACTTCTGATTGTAATTTTACCAATAATTCATCATGATTTTTCGTATCGTTGTCATCAAAAAACATGCTGTTTCCATAGTGACTCCCATAAAGCCCTGAAGAATGATTCATTAACATCCGTGGCGTAATCTCTTTATATCGTTCATCCGCCATTTTAAAATCCTTGATATATGTGTTCAGGGGTTTATCAATATCAATTTTATTCGAATCAGCTAGCATCATCGTTGCCGCAGTTACATGCATTTTACTGACCGAGCCGATTCCGAACATCGTGTCTTTAGTTACTGGTTTCTTGGTAGCTTTATCATATACGCCAGCACTATCGGATAACACGATGGATCCATGATCCATGATGGCATACTGCAAGCCACTGACATCATAATTGGACACGATCTCCGAAGCCAACGCTTGAGCCTTTTGCTTGACCGTATCATCATTCATTTGAGCAAAAGCAGGGGTGGCCGGTAATGCAAAAAGCATAGCGGAGATTAACACAGAAGTTATTTTCTTCATTAATTATTCCTCCCAAAATAAACTCGGTATTGGATACCATACGTTAGCTTAATAGATGGAAGTAAAAATCAAGTAAAGTCAAAGTAAAAAGGAAGCAGGACACAAGATTCGTAAGAGATATGGGTTAGATATCGATGTACAAATAAGCGGGGGGAGGGGAAATTTAGTTGTAAAATGTAAGGGCAAGTTGTTGGTCGATAACGAACAAGGCATGTACTATAATCGAGGCAGAGCGCATCCGTAACAGTTGTGAAGAGTTAGTCGCCTTATTCATAACCGGAGTGTATGTATGCTTGATAAGAATATATTATACTTATGTAGCGGCTTCGAATACAATGAACGTATAGCCAAGAGCGAGATCACGACCGGAGCCAGCGATCCGTCCGAACGCCTCAGAGCGCTCGACCTGGGTTGGTATTCACGCGTGAATCGAACCTAATACAAGTTCATCGGAGGGGATACGATGGGAAAACAGTTTCCGGCCATGCTACCTGAGCATATGGCCTTTATCCGAAAGCAGCACCTATTTTTTGTCGGAACGGCCCCCATGTCGCGAGATGGGCATGTCAATCTGTCGCCGAAGGGGTACGACTCGTTCCGGATTTTGTCCGATCGTAAGGTCGCCTATTTGGATTTGACCGGGAGCGGCAATGAGACCAGTGCCCATCTCGAAGAGAACGGTCGTATCACGATGATGTTCTGCGCATTCCAGGGACCTCCGAATATTCTGCGCCTGTACGGAACCGGAACGGTAATTCTTCCGGAGGACAACGAGTGGGAGTTGTTATACGGGATGTTCGAGCCGATGCCTGGAGTCCGGCAGATCATTACGGTTGATATACATAAAGTCCAGACGTCCTGCGGTTATGCGGTACCATTCATGTCGTACGAAAAGGAGAGAGAAACACTCCAACGGTGGGCGGAGCACAAAGGTGAAGAAGGCTTGAACAGTTACTGGCAAGAAAAGAATTTGAGCAGCCTCGACCAATTGCCGACGTCTCTAGCGAAACGAACAAGGGCATAAAGGGGGTACCTCGATGATAAAAGGTGAAAGGAATTCCAAGATTGATCCCTATTTTAACAAGCTTAAGAAGTGGAAGGAAGAATTCAATCTGCTGAGAGAAATCGTTCTTGACTGCGGACTGACCGAGGATTTTAAGTGGATGCATCCTTGTTACACGCTTGACGATAAAAACATCGTTTTGATTCATGGCTTTAAGGATTACTGTGCGCTTCTGTTTCATAAAGGCGCGTTGTTAAAAGATCTCCATGGAATCCTAATCCAGCAAACGGCGAATGTTCAGGCAGCGCGTCAGATTCGGTTCACCAATGTTCAAGAGATCGATGAAATGCAACTTATCCTGAAAACATATATTGTTGAAGCCATCGAAGTTGAGAAAGCCGGTTTGCAAGTGAGCTTTAAAAAGAATACGGAATATATCATGCCGGAAGAATTAGAAAGTAAATTCGTTGAAATTCAAGGCTTAAAAACGGCTTTTGAAGCATTAACGCCGGGACGGCAAAGAGCCTACATTTTGCATTTTTCTGCACCCAAGCAATCCAAAACGCGAGAGTCCAGGGTTGAAAAATATATCCCGCATATCTTGAATGGAAAGGGATTAAATGATTGATCGACAACACACGAGCAACAGCCTGGAGTATTTGACTCAGTTCTGCCCCACATTCCAAGGCGCTGCCTGTTATAAAGTAAATTAATACATATTCATCTAAAGGGTCCGCACAGATAATAAATCCCACTGATCAAATTAAGAATCAGTGGGATTTTGTATGTTGGAAGGGAATTCAACTCTTTTTACACAACAAATCCATCTAACTTTGCGAGAGTGAGGATATACGTGTAGCAATTAACAACTTGGGTACTTCCTTGAAAAATCCGGGCTTCCATTTGTTACATTATGGTGTTTCCGGCGAGTCAATGATATGAATCTTCTGTTGCCAATTCATGGCGAAATCACTCATGCCGAGAATCATGATTTTGAACTTTCCTCCTGGAAGCTGGGTGGCCAGCTTGGAAATGCCCATACGGGTAAGCTGGAGTGTGACGGCGCGTTTATCCGGTGTGATTTCTAACTTGAAGTCTTCTCCGTCCACTAACGGGAAGATATCGATGGAATTTTGGCTGAAATCGCCGTTACCGGAATAATCCACTTGTGCTCTTAGTTGAATGGTCTGAGGATAAGAGTATACCGGTTCACTGGATTGGAATAAGAAGAGTCCTTGAGCGCTGTCGTAAGTAACCTGCGTAACCGTTGGAGGTTCGGAATCAAATCGGATGGGCAATTCGACCTTGCCGATTTCTGCATCCTTCTCGAAAACTTTAAAGATCAGGGAGACCGGGCGGTCTTGATCTACATTCGGAGCAGGTGCTACATGGATGCCATGATCACGGGCGGTTAACTGGATGAGCGATGGATCCGAGGTCTCGATCTCGATATGTCCTATCGTTTGGCCTTCTGATTGAATCTCGTACCTATTAGTGACAGAGTCATAACGAATTTCCAATTCTATGAAAGCATCGCCTCTCGTTACCTCGATAAGGTTTCTAATATTCCTTATATCATATCGATCTTCGTCTAGCGAGGAGTCCGTAATTTGGGCTGACATGCCATTCAAGCGCAACATGTTGCTATTTAATACAAACGATGCGTTTTCCTCGGCAAGAGAGACCCTCAGGGGCTCTATTCGGCTGTCTTTGAAGGCTTTCATTTGTTGGATCAGATCGTTATAACCGATTGCCAAACTTGCAGCAGGCGTATTCGGGTTGTCTGCGATGGAGTAGGCGTTCAAGATCGCCTGGTTTAATTGCTCAAACGCGAACGACGGGTAAGTGCCGGCTGTGTTCCCTGGAATTGAGGTGTCGCGCAGCGCCTCGGCTTCGGTGATCAGCGCTTCAAACAATTCCCTTACGTTGTCCGGCAAATACTGAACCATGATCGGCCCGAATGCAGGTGAGATCGTTCCTGTTGCACTGCGGATCGCGGTGGCGGCTGAAGACGGATCATATACGACCTCCACCGGCCTTGCCATCGGCAGTGATTCCGCTAGGGCAACAATAACGGTTCGGCCCGTAATGTTAATATGTTCAACCTCTTTCGGTAATTGTAACTCACCATCCTTGGTATATACCGATAATTCATGGGCAGTTGGAACGAAGAGGGGGTTAAGGGTCTCATTGTATGTGATTACGAGCGTCCGTGCATCGGAAAAATGCAAGGCCGGCTGTTCCAACTGCAGCGCTGAAAGCGTAATTTTGCCGGTTGGCGCGGACACATTGCCTGCAGCGTCGACCGCATACGCTTTGTAGTCGCCCGCTGACAGATTCGCCGTTGCAATGAGTGTTTCCGCTTGAGCCGCTGCAACGACGGATTTACTGGCAAGCTTTTCGGCGACAGAGGTTTCAAGCTGCGCTTTCGTGTTGGCGTTTAGAGAATAGGGGACTAAGTAAACGAACCCGGTTTCATTGCTAGTGACCGCCACGTTCTCCCCTATGAGAACGGAGGAGGCAGACAAAAGCCTTACAATCGGAGCAGCGCTATCTGGCGAGCTTGGGTTGCCCGGATTCGGATAGCTTGGCGCGGTTGATCCGCCGCTGCTGCCTCCGGTAGACGGCGTTGGATTCTGCGTCGGCTTCTCAGCAGGAGGAGGTGTTACCTCGTCGGGTTTGGGCGTCTGGACTGGCTGTTCTGACGGGGTATCTAGCTGCTCTTTCACTTTCAGGAATCGATTGGCGACTAAGGCGACCGATTGCCTGTCCGCCTGACCGACTGGGTTGAACTCCTTTCCATTCATGCCGTTCATAAGCCCAAGCTCAATGGCGGCTGCAACGGCATCCTTGGCATAGTAGGAGATGCTCGCCGCATCGGAGAATTTCAGCTGGCTGCCCATGCCCTCAACCTCAACGCCCAATGCCCGAACAAACAACACCGCCATGTCTTGTCGAGTTAGGTTCTGTCCCATGCCAAACTCCCCATTGCCCTGGCCTTTGATTAAGCCGGCTTTAACCGCAGCCTCTACGAATGAGTAGGAGTAGTGGTCCTGCGGAACGTCGCTGAACGTTGAATCCGCCGGCTTCGACGACACATCAAGGTTTAATGCCTTCGCCAAGATAATGGCAAAGTCCTGGCGCTCGGTTTTGCCGGTCGGATCGAACTTGCCGTTGCCCTTTCCATTGATAATGCCCTGTTCCACTAATTCCAGAATCGCATCCTTGGCATAGGATTGATTGATATCGCTCAGCGAAATGGAATCCGCGTGGACGGGATACGCGCATGCGCTCAGCAGCGCGGCTGTGGTCATTGCTTTGACGATGAGTTTGCGTTTCAGATAAAATCCCCCTCATGAAATGGCAGAATCCATGCCGGATTATGGAATCCGTAACGGATTCGTGATCTTATCATATATGCCGAGGTTCACGGCTTGCAATCAATTTTTTAGGAAATAGGTCTATACTTGCACTGGGTCAATGGACACAAGAATGATAAGTCTTCCCGTTCTTATTAAATAAGACATTAGATGACATAATGATGGGATACAATGAGTGGTAAATCCCGAAAGGAGAAACATATCTTGAAACGCAGGATCATTTTAGATTTAGCCGTAACTTTGGATGGTTTTATTGAAGGGAAGAATGGGGAAGTAGATTGGTGCATTATGGACCCGGAGATGGGGTTTATGGATTTCTTAAATCAAATCGATACGATTTTGTATGGCAGAAAAAGTTATGATTTATGGGGGCAATTTACACCTGAAACGGATCATCCGGAAACTGAACAAGAATTATGGTCAATCGTTCACAGTAAAGAAAAATATGTGTTTTCCAGGACGCAAAAAGGGAGCGACCATAAAGCAACTTACATCAACAATCATATCCTTGAGGAAGTACATGCATTAAAGAATAAGCCAGGTAAAGACATCTGGTTATATGGGGGAGCAAGCCTTATTACAACCTTTATCCAGTTAGGGCTGGTTGATGAATTCAGATTATCGGTTCACCCTGTCATTTTGGGAGAAGGAAAACCGTTGTTTTTGGATATCAAGCAAAGGTTGAATTTAAAGCTGGTAAATGCAAAAACGTTCTCCACTGGGGTTGTACAGCTCATCTATCATTCGGATGGGAATGAACTGAACCATGTTAACCTCGAGAAGACGCCATAGTTAAAACATAGCTCTGTTTGATCAGTTCATGGATTTCTTCTTCTGGTACGGTGCCGTCAAGAATACGAGTGCAGCTTGAATCTAATGACCATTTCGATGAATCAGGACAATTCATTGAAGTGGTCATTTGTTCATGGAACGCCGCCTGAAAGTGCCGTGTCCTTCGCAATCCGAGGTTAATACGCATTATAAGTCGAGTGAATCAATTTATACTGGTCATTTTACGCACGCGATCTATTTATCATCTTATTTGTTGCAAATGCAACATAAATAGATTAAACTATATCTATGTTTTTGTTGCATTTACAACATAAATGAGAACGAAGGAGCCAGTGTATGAAGGGAATTCTGCGTGAGATCGGCATGATCGCAAGGGCATTAGATTCGATAAGCAATATAGAATTTAAAGAATATGACCTGACGAAAGGACAGTATTTGTACCTTGTGCGAGTATGTGAAAATCCAGGAATCATTCAAGAGAAGTTAGCGGAGATGATAAAAGTAGATCGGACAACTGCAGCCCGTGCCATAAAGAAGCTTGAATTTCACGGCTTTATTGAAAAGAAAGAAGATCAACATAATAGAAAAATCAAAAGGCTCTTTCCAACGGAGAAAGGGAAACGGGTGTATCCTTTTATAAAAAGAGAACATGATTATTCCAATCGGGTTGCATTAGAGGGATTATCCGTAAGCGAAGCAGAAACTCTGCTCAATCTCTTGCAGACGGTCAGAAAAAACGTAGAAAAAGATTGGGAGTTTGTAAAAAAGGGAAACAAGAGATTGTATTGAATTACAAAAGGGAGGGGAAGCCAATTGACTCTAACAATAAGAAAGTGCACGTCAGAAGACCTGGGCTTACTTCAAGACATCAGTATTGAGACGTTTAATGAGACATTTAGGGATCAAAATTCACCTGAAAATATGAAAACCTACTTAGAAAGAGCATTTAACATTAACCAACTAGCAATAGAGGTATCCAATACCGCTTCAGAATTCTATTTTATTTATTATAATGGGCAAATCGCCGGGTATTTAAAGGTAAACATCCATGATGCGCAGACTGAAATGATGGGCAATGACTCGCTTGAAATCGAGAGGATTTATATTAAGGGCCAATATCAAAAACATGGGCTTGGCAAGTTTCTGCTCAATAAAGCCATGGAAATCGCCATGGAACGTAATAAAAAGAGCATCTGGTTAGGCGTATGGGAACGAAATGAAAATGCTATTGCTTTTTATAAGAACATGGGGTTTGTTCAAACAGGTGCCCATTCTTTCTATATGGGGAATGAAGAACAGAAGGATTTTATCATGACCAAAACATGCTTGTAACAATGAAATAGCGTTCAGCTATATCGTGGTTGTTTGAATATATTAGATGATGAAGAGGTTGTACGATGGGGACTGAAATTGACAAAATTCATCGTGTCGGCCATGTTGTCCAAGATATGGAGACGGCATTGGAGATGTACCGTAAGCTAGGCTTCGTATGCACGCTGCCGGCGTATCCGGACCACGCTCATTTTTAGGACAAGGCTGAGAATTTTGAATTACATGCGACATCGCTAATGCTCCACTTCGAGTTGGAAGCGTAGAACTTCATGTTCTGCGCTTTTTTCGGTAAATAATGGTCTTAAATTAACTCACTTTCTTAGGCGGCCGTCGCGGGGGTTAATTTATTGGATCAAAAGCACCTGGTGATAAGTAGCTAAAGGAGGTTGGATTTATAATGTCAAAACAAGAGCAGGTTCTTTTACAAGCAGATCCAAAACGATGGATGGCACTAGCATTGTTATGTCTTGCGAATTTTATGGTGATTATGGATACATCGATTATCGGAGTTGCATTGCCAGCAATCAAAGAAGCGCTTGGATATACTCAGGAAAGTTTACAATGGGTCTTTAACGCTTATGTGATTTTCTTCGGGGGGCTCTTACTACTCGGTGGCCGATTATCAGACCTCTTTGGACAACGGCGCATGTTCATGTGGGGTTTTATGATTCTCACAGTAGCATCCTTACTCGCTGGTTTTGCATGGAACGAAGAGTCACTAAACATCGGTCGTGCACTGCAAGGATTCGGTTCCGCTTTAATAGCACCTTCAGCTCTAACCATCGTGATGATGTTATTCAGCGGTAATCCTAAAGAATTGGGTAAAGCGCTGGGGTTCTGGGGTGCTTCGGCAGCTGCGGGAGGATCAGCAGGGGTATTTCTGGGTGGTGTTATAACGGAGTGGTTAAGTTGGCAATGGACCTTCTTAATTAATGTACCTGTTGGGATTGTCGCCTTACTCTTATCTCCTGGTCTTTTAGCAAAAGGTATACGTAGAAAAGGAAGCATCGATATAGCAGGATCCATATCGGTCACAGCATCATTGGTTTTAATCGTTTACGGCATCGTGACTGCAGAACATAATGGATGGGGAGCACCGATCACCGTGTGGACACTTATCGCAGGAGTGATATTGTTTATACTTTTCCTCATCATTCAGCTAATCAAAAAGGAACCGCTTGTACCCCTTCGAATCTTTAAGGCGCCTAACCTGGCTGCCGGCAATATCGCGCTTATCATGTTATCTGGTGGTTGGATACCATTATGGTACTTCCTGAACCTTTATATGCAGCAGGTACTAAAGTTCTCAGCTTTCGCTGGAGGGATTGGTCTGCTTCCGATGACGATTTTGATTGCTATCTTCATGATCGTTATTACGGGCAAATTGATCGGTAAATTCGGTATAAAAGCAAACATTGTGATTGGATTGATTGCCCTTGGAGGCTCAATGCTCTTATTCTCAACCAATACGCCTGTGGATGGCAGTTTCCTTATCAATGTACTTCCAGCTTCACTTTTAGGTGCTCTCGGAATGTCTCTAGCCTATATTCCTTCTATGATGGCTGCTATGTCTGGAGCCAAGCCTGAAGAAGCGGGGCTTGCATCTGGACTCGCTAATACAAGCTATCAGATAGGATCAGCTATAAGCCTTGCTATCATGGTAGCGATCGCTGCATCAACTACGGCTTCCATATCAGATTCTAATCCTGTGGCAGCTCTTAATCATGGTTTTCAGCAAGCTTTCCTTTGGTCTGGAATCGTTGCTTTTGCGGGTGCGATATTAGCCTTGATGTTTATCCGTTCTCCTAAACAGACAGATTCATCAAACGTTCCGAAAGCGATGTAATCGTTGTGCAACAAAACTGAAGGGATGGCTAACCAGAGTAATGACTGCTGTTTTGCAACTAAAGCGTAAACAGTGGGATTCATGCAATCTATTGATAGTTAAAAAACAAAAACGATGACTTTGTGGCATCGTTTTTGTTTATAATTGGAGATTCAATTTATCAACTGTCGGTAGACAAAAACTTATATACTTGCCGATTAGATGGATGCCTGATGTTGATCAACATTAGAGAGGAAATGAAACTTCATTCATACCAAGACGGCGTTTTTTTTTGCCTATCGGCGATTTTCAACGCTTTAGCGATCACGGAAGATTTACCAGCCTATGCGGATGATCAGGCCTTTCGGATCGCCCACTTCAAGGTAAGCGGCCTGACCGTTGACATCGTCATATGGAAACCCGTAGGCCAAACGGTTAATGCTGTGGTCGTGCCAGAATTTAGCGTAATAATTGGCAGGCGCAGCCTGATAGTAATTCGACACGTTATTCCAGTCATTAGTCGTATATACATGGCGATTGATGGCTGCACAGGTTGCCGCATCCGTTAAAGCGCCGTCACATCGGAAAATATCCTGTGTACTGTATGGAGCGTACCCGCCGAAATAGTTGGCATTAGCGCCACCTTGTGCGAAAGAACCATGAATCGGCGCGACGATGCGATAAGGTGCTTGAATCGTGGCCAGCGATTTGAAGGGGGCAGGAACTTCGGCCTGGAATTTGGCGAAGATTCCGTTTCGGGTTTCGTTTTCGAACTCACCTACGGTTTGATCGAAGGAACCGGTTTTGTTGATCAGTCGATGCTGGATTGGAAAACCGAATCCGTCTACACGTGTCGTATTGCCGTGATAGCCAGCCGCGTCAATCGTGAATTCGACGAAATCGAAATAGATATCGCGGTTTGGATCGGTCGGATTGTTCAGATCGGGGCCGGCGAATCCATCGTTATAGGTCTTCAGGTACATTGGAGTGCCAACGCTAAGGAACATTCGACCTGACGTGATCCGGGGCAAGGTGACCCAGGAAGCATCGCTGACCTTGTGATAAATGTTGGCGTAGTTGATGCCGTTCTTGGTTAGATGTTCTGGTGCATCATTCAAGGCGCTGGAGATGGGGATCAGATTGCCATTGAGGTCCAGATAGCTCCACTGATTGTTAACGGGATTGATGCCGAGAACGCCCCAGTATATTTGCGAGTCGGTATAAGCGCCATTGGTCCCGTTCATTATCTTCACCGAGACGGAGCCGTTTGGAGGCATGGGAATTGAGGACGGATGAATGTCATAAATGGAGCCGGAAGTAGAGGGAGGTGGAATGGATCCGGCGGTGTAAGTAAAGACACCGGTGTCGTAGGCTGGAGTTCCGTTATTGTAAGTAAAAGAATACGCAATCACGTGGCCGGTGGCCATGCCAGAGATGGCCTGTTCATATCGGGATTTGCTAGCGTTGTAAGCCATTCTGAGATTTTGCTGTTCTCCGCTGTTCACTTTATAATGCACATCGACCCAACTCGTATTGACGGCGGATTTGAACCATACGGTAGCTGTACTTCCGGATAAATCGACGCCCTGCGTATAGTCTGCAGCTTCGGCTTTCGTACCGAAGATGAAACAAGAGGTCAGCAGCAACGACAGGATCAGCAGGTAAGGTATTCTCTTTCGCATCATCAGAGTTCCTCCTTTAGTATGGGGATAAAGTCAACTTCGGCAATTGGGTTTGAAACGGCATCCCTCCTTTGTATGGCGGTGGAATATGGCTGTCTGACTTAGAATTAATGTGATCACAAAAAGGATTATAATTCGTTTTGCCAAAATATAGTAGTATTGGAATTTCGGGATGGGGTTCGCAATTTCGGATGTGGGCGCATTCATCGCAAAGTAATGACAATTGAAGGCAAACCAAAAGACAGCTAATCATATGGATTAGCTGTCTTTGTTGTTTCCCAAGCAACGATCTTCCTTGGATGTATATGACGACAGAGAGGGATCAATCCACAACCACGAAATCATCATGCAATCTGCGGAGGCGGTAAGCGTTCATAGCGAATTCACGCAATTCCTCAAGGATGCTGTAATTTGCCCATGCGCCTGCAATAGCGCCGATCCCAGGCACCATCTGCAGCATTTTCCGAAAGTCCATGGCGTCGCGATACTCGATCTGAAATGTCTCCCAGTCCATATTCTTGGCGTAATCGGCATCGGAGCGCCATTGTTCCTTTTCTATATGCCAATGCTTGATGGAAGCGAGCAACCTTGCACGGTTTTCTGGCCCGGAAAATGTCATTTGAAATACCTTGAGAATGAATACCCGCTCGGAGAAGTGTTTAGTGTCATAACCGTAAACATGGGCCAGCTCAAACAAATATTTCATCTTGATCGCAATTAAAGCTGGAAAGTCCACCATGCTAAGCATAATGCCGCCAGCCCCTGTTCCAGCGCCCTCGGCAACAGCGATTTTTTGGTACAGGGCAAACAACTCTTTCGCTTCTTGATCGGCAGCCTCCAGTTCCAGTGTACGCTCCACCGCGCGACTTGGCGTATATTCCGCACCGAACAATGCCGTGCGAACGATTGATCGAATGGTGGTCGTAATGATGCTGTGCACCTTCGGGGGAATCAAATGATTGATCCGATTGCCGATGGTTTTCGATGTCTTTTCCAGCCATCCTGGCGGTTTGAACATTTTATGTTCCCAGTCGGCAATTTCCCTCTGTACTTTATGTTCGTAATTCATGATCAATCGCTCCTCCAAAAGTCTTGGCTGTATTGTAACGAATATCTCCGTGATTCGGAACAGGCCGCAGGAGGTAGCAGACCCCGACTAAAGTCCAGTTTCGCATGGAGGCAAGAATAAGATGTATACGTTCATCTTCAAGGCTATCAAAGGTTATCTCATTTTCTTGATAGTTAGTAGCAGGTTATTGGATCCACTTTTGAATCCATTGTGCAGTTATTTCCGGATGGGAAATGGGGAACTGATGTCCTAACGGTAAGTAAGTGATTGGATTGCGGCTCCATTCATTCGGAACAGAATACTCCAAATCTTTATCTCCCCAAAGGATGTTTAGCTTGTTCAAATCAATCCCGTCAGGATTCGCTTGAATCGAATGGGGGTTAGAAATAGCTGACATTACTTCCGAATTAGATGTTCTAACTCGAGGCGACTGCAAATCTTCCATCACGTAATCTAAATAGGAATCAGGGATCTCCTTCTCATTCAAAAAGCTTCCGTTTGCCAAGAGCCTTCTTTTGAACATCGATTTATTCATCAGTGATAAAAAGAACTTTGTTACATGGGAAGAGCGATATTTGTAATGTGCGGGATGTAAAACAGGTTGCAATAAAATTAACTTTTTAATTCGCTCTTGAAGTTGTTCTGCTGCGTGCGCTGCGACCAATCCTCCAAAAGAATGTCCTATTAAGATAACCGGTGATTGAAAGCTAAGGATCAAATCAACAACGGAATTGATGTATCCAGCCATCGTTTGGGGATTGTGATGATAAGGTGACCGTCCGAAACCAGGCAGATCTACAAGCCAAATCGGTTGGTGAGGCAAGGAGTTTGCCAATGGAATAAAGCAATCCGCACCAGCAAATGTACCATGGAGCATGATGATCGGTATTCCGTTTCCTTCCCTAACCAGTGCAGTCAAGTTCCCAACCCGGCTATTGTGAAAATTATCGGAATAGATTGAATCCTTATGGGACAAACGATAATCCAAGTCAGTAATAACAAAAGGCAAGGTAGTTTGTTGAAGCGATATATTCAAATTGTGTTTATATCCCATTTCTTTTATTGATGTTGTAGGGAAATCAGGCTTCACAATAAATTCCATAGAGGCTTCAGGGATTTTTACTAATTTTCCTACTCCCATACGAAGTAAACTTTTCATTAATTTTAGCGAAACTGTGCCTACAGGAGCTTTTACACGAACTTCTTTTGCGATTGCTGTAACGAGCTCCTTCATGTTAGGAGTATTATATTTCTCATCCAGCAAAAAATATGTGTTGTTTAGCGGTTGCTCCTCCTCAACTAAGGCAGATACCAAAGAGGCAACATGATCCACATGAACCATAGGAATCCAGTGTTCTTTTCCTCCAGGGACAAAAGGCATTAGTTTTCTCCTAGTGGAATCGACCAAAATACTTAAACCACCGAGCTGCTCTGTCTTTCCAGTTATGGAATCTCCAATTACGACGCCGGGGTTAACGACAGACAAAGGTATGCCTAGATCATGCATGGTTTGTCGAATATACATATCCGCTTTAAATTTCATTTGTTCATAGGGCGGGGCTTTCTCTAGATGGAAGCCCGTCTGATCATCTGAGAAATTCTCCTCGTTATATGGACTCATAAATCCGACTACGTGAATGAATTGCTTCAAAGCTTTCTTTTGATGAACCGATCGAGCAATTGAGGCAATTTCCTTGGAGGCTTGAAGAAAGACCCGTTCTGCTGCGCTTTGATCCAGTTCTATGTTCATAGGGCCACCTGCATGAATAATGATATCGGAATCCATGACTAGCCGTAGGTCATTCCCCTTTAACCCCAGATTTGGCTGGGTTAGGTCGCCCAGGACGGGAACCACATTTTGATGTCCAGAAGGCACTAATGAGTTTACCATGTTGTTGAATTTGTTGATGGAACGAACCAAGACAATGGTGCGATGATGTTTTGGCATAAGCTTTATGATCTGTTTGCCGATAAAACCAGTCCCGCCTGTCAAAAAAATATTCATAGTTGAAATTTACTCCTTCGATCTAGTACTGTTCAGTACTAATAATGGACAAAAAATTACTTCTTTAGCAAAAATGCTATAGAAGTAAGGATATTATTTAATAATAAGGGGTTGTTTGTGGCTTTGGTGAGGAACAGTCCGCCTTCTATTGAAGAGATAATCAGTGCTGCTGTTTGTTTAATAGGTGTTTGTTCCGGTAATTCTTTATTTCGAATGGCTTCCGATAACAGTTTTTCGAGTAAAGTGGTTTGATGCTCGAAGAAATCCTTAACCATTTCTTGGACTTTGATCAAGTCATTAGAAACTTGAGTAAAGAAGGTAATAAACGGGCATCCTCCTAAGTAATCAGTTCCAGCATTATCTTCAGTTATAGCTTTCAAGAGACTTTCTAACTTTTCAGTTACGGACAAGTCCGATCGGCCTAGAACGGTGTCGATCCGCTCTTGATAATGAATTATAAACTGGCTCATAATTTGTAGCAACAAATCCTCCTTACTTTTGAAGTGATAATAAATGTTAGTTTTTGAAACTTTACAATGGTCAACGATATCATCCATGCTTGTTAGCTGATAACCTTTTGTTAGAAACAAATGTGCGGCAACTTGTAGTACGATATCACGATTCGATTTTCTTTTTCTTTGTTTTTCCATACTAGTACTATATAGTACTAGTATATGAGTGTCAACTCGAGGAACCTGATGCTTCAATGCTATCAATCATCCGATATCTCCGGCTCAAAGAAGATCTACCGTGTCAAAACCAATCGTTATTAATCAAGGGGCATGGATAGGAATTGCAGCAACCATTATGCCTGGTGTAACGATCGGTAAACATTCCGTTGTTTCGGCCGGAGCTGTTGTTACAAAAGATGTTCCTGATTATTCAATCGTTGGTGGCGTACCTGCAAAGCTCCTCAAAACAATCGATGAATAATAACAACTGAGCGCAAAGGCGTATGAATGCCATGTGCTCTTTTTATTGATTTTATATTACACCACTGTTATATTATATGCGTGTATTATTTATGAAAAGAGGAACTTTCTGGTGAACCTTTCTAACGTAGAATTTATGTTGCTCCAGATCCTTGCTGAATTGGATCAAGCTTCAGGATACGATATTAACAAATTACTCGATCAGCGAGGCTATCGGCAGTGGGCGCATATTGGCACCACTTCGGTGTATACGGGACTGAAAAAATTGAATGAAAAAGGATTGGTCATGTCAGAAGATTCCGGTGAAAAATCCGGAAAAGGACCGATGCCGACCCGATTTGTTATTACGGAGAGCGGGGCGGCTGCGCTGAAGGACGAAGTCTTAACCAGTCTCTCCAGAACGCGGGAGCGGGATCAACGTTTTGATCTTGGACTTGCGGCATTACCATTCATCGAGAAAGACGAAGCTATTGAAGCTTTGCGAAAAAGGCTGGATCTTCTTAGTGAGGCACTAATGAACATAAAACAAACCTACGAATCGCAGGGCGGTGCCAGGCTGCCGCTTCACGTGAGATCATTATTCCAACATCCGCTGAATCTCATCGAGAGCGAACAAACATTTGTGATGAGTCTAATCCATGAATTGTCGGAAGAGAGGAATTAATATGTCCCATATCATTCAGGATTTTGTTCCGTATGATGGAACACATTGTGAGACCACGGCAGTGGGCAATTTGCTTCAATTTGCAGGCATCCGGCTGTCGGAACCGATGTTATTTGGGCTGGGGGAAGGTTTGGGTTTTATTTATTGGGATTCGAAAAATATGGACTTTCCTTTTATCGGAGGGAGGGCGAAAACGGATACTTTGACTACCCGTATCGCCACTAGGCTTAACTTAACTCTCAACGTTCAAGAAACAACTTCGATTGATAAAGCGAAGAAAAATGTTCAAAGCTTCATTGAACGAGGAATTCCGGTCGGGCTTAAATTAGACTCTTATTACTTGGATTACTTTACGAGTAAAGTTCACTTTGCGGGCCATTATGCGGTGATCTATGGGATGGATGGCGAATACGCCTATATGGCGGACACGCGACAGCAAGGCGGACTTTTGACGACACGTTTAGATCATCTGGCCAAGGCCAGAAACGCCAAAGGTCCCATGAGTTCCAGGAATCGTTCCTTCACCGTCGAACCCGCCGGCGATCTTCCGCCGATGAAACCCGCTGTTCGTTCGGCATTGGCCCAAAATGCACAGGATTATTTGAATCCGCCCATCCGCAACGCTGGCAATAAAGGCATCATAAAAATGAGCAGCGAAATCTTGAAATGGCCGTCCCGCAGTAAAAACTTTGAACAAGATCTGTGCCTGACCGCGTTATTGATGGAAAAGGGCGGAACCGGAGGCGCGCTATTTCGAAACCTTTATCGGGATTTTCTGAAAGAAAGCGCGGACTTGTTGGGCGATCCCAAAATAGAGAAAGCTTACTTGCAGTTCGTGCAACTCGCTCCCATGTGGACCGGCGTTTCATCCATGATCGACCATGCCGGGAAAACAAGGAGCATCGAAAGCTTGAAACAAGCCTCCAGCCATTTGCTTGAGATAGCGGAGAAAGAACGAAAAGCCATGGAGTTATTGTTGTAACTATGGATCCATGGCTTGTGTTGAAGTGGGGCTGCTGCACATGAGAACATATACGTTGAACAGGCCGCAATAATGCGGCTTTTTTATATGCACTGTGTTTGTTTAAGTCTACCAAATGATTTTCAATTAGGTTTACCAAATGAATATCATTGTTTTCATAGGAACAAAATACTACAATTGGATCAGCGTCAACACAACAAAATTAGGATTATGATGAATTTTTCAACTTATCCAAATTAACAGCTAAGATAGTAGCAGAGAGGGAAGCTGCAATGAACAACAATGAATTAAAGAGGGGACTCGAAGCTCGTCATATTCAGATGATTGCTTTGGGCGGCACAATCGGTGTCGGGTTATTTATGGGCTCGGCAAGCACGATCAAATGGACAGGTCCATCGGTGATGCTTGCGTATGCCATTGTCGGGATATTTATATTTTTCATTATGCGCGCGATGGGGGAAATGCAGTACGTAGAGCCGAGCACGGGGTCATTTGCGACCTTTGGACATAAGTACATTCATCCTTTGGCAGGGTATATGACAGCTTGGAGCAACTGGTTCCAATGGGTTATTGTCGGGATGGCAGAGATCATTGCCGTAGGGACCTATATGAAGTATTGGTTTCCGGATTTGCCCGGTTGGATACCAGGGATCGTCGCCATGGTGATTCTCGGTGCAGCCAATCTATTCTCTGTGAAATCATTTGGTGAATTTGAGTTTTGGTTTTCGATGATTAAAATCGTAACCATCGTCTTGATGATTGTTGCTGGGTTTGGACTGATTTTGTTCGGAATTGGTAACGGCGGAAATGCGATCGGATTTTCTAACCTGTGGCAGCATGGTGGCTTTTTCACCGGTGGGTGGTCAGGCTTTTTCTTTGCCCTCTCGCTGGTGATCGGAGCTTATCAAGGCGTCGAACTGATCGGGATCACAGCAGGTGAAGCCAAGAACCCGCAAAAAACGTTAATGAGCGCGACGCAAAGTATCATATGGCGGATATTGATCTTCTATATTGGCGCGATATTTGTGATTGTAACGGTCTATCCTTGGAATCAATTGCAAGCCATCGGCAGCCCGTTCGTTGCGACATTTGCGAAAATCGGCATTACTGCAGCGGCGGGGCTCATCAACTTTGTTGTCATCACGTCTGCCATGTCAGGTTGTAATAGCGGAATTTATAGCGCAGGACGCATGCTTTACACATTGGGAGTCAATGGACAGGCACCAAAAATATTTACGAAACTGTCCCGTAACGGGGTGCCCTTGCTGGGAACGATTGGCGTACTCGTGGGATTGGGTTTTGGCGTATTTTTAAGTTATATCGCACCGGAAAATCTGTTTGTGCACGTATACAGTGCCAGCGTACTTCCCGGTATGGTGCCATGGTTTGTTATTCTGATCAGTCAAATCAAATTCAGAAAAATCAAGGACAAATTGGGGCATCATCCGTTCAAAATGCCTTTCGCCCCAATGACAAACTATGTGACCATCGTCTTTTTGCTTATGGTACTGGTCGGTATGTGGCTGAACGATGAGACTCGCGTTTCCCTGATTATCGGCATTGTTTTCTTAGGTATTGTTGCGGTAAGTTATTATGCTTTAGGGGTTGGCAAGGCTGCTCTAATAAGCGCACAAACCGATCAAGACAATAGCGGCAAATGAATGGGCTAACATCCATTTAAAGCAACCAATAAACACCCCTTTCTCTCTAAAAGAAGAAGGGGATGTTTATTTTTAAGGTCGAATCGATCGTCTCAGATGGATACGATTTCTTGTGATCGTGAGATAATAAGGATAGCCGGCAACTTGCCAAGCTCAATAATAATTGGGTTTGAACAGCTGCTGCTTATGGGCAGTATAAGTTTAATCTATCTTTTATACCTGCAACGACTTCTTCAGGGATCTCTCTGATCTTGATGTCATCGCCCAGGAAAAGCAGCCAATTGGTTATTTCGGTTAATTCTTCTGAATGATGAACATTGATAAAAGTCTTTAAGGTGGCTGTGGTTTGGTACGGATTCGTATATGAAACTGAAAACTTTAAAGGATGGTATTTTTTGAACTGGGCAATCGCCTTTGGACCGAGATCAAGGACAAGGTTGATTTCTTCTTCCTGCTTACTTAGTTGTTCTAATATCTTTTTCTTACTTACTCTTTTTTTCGTAGGGCATGGTTCTACATGGGTGAGATTGTCGACAGGTACAATCCGCCTCTTTTCTTCCTCCAAGTCAAAACCTTCAATTAGCCATAAGCTTTTTTCACGATAAAGATGCAAGAGATACATGGGATAAGACTTTATTACCTTCTCTTCTTTGATGGAAAGCCATAAACATCTGTCCAGAAGCAGGACCTGAATGAGTTTATCTAACATCGGATGGGGCAAGTCTGACAGATCGAGCAAGTCGGGATTATAGGGGTTGGTCCCTTCAAACAGCAATATTTGATTTAACAGAACAAGGTCATCTTGCTGGTTTTCGGAGATGAGGCCAAGTAATTTTTCAGCTAAAGATTGACGACTCTTTAGATAAGGGAGTTGTTGATTTCTTGTCGCCATAAAGGCAATAAACAGAGCTTTAATTTCATTATCGGTAAAGCGGACTGTAGGCAGGACAGAGTTGTTCATGACAAAATACCCCCCATCCCTCCCAACTTCAGCAACAAGTGGCATCCCCATCGCTTCAATTTCTCTGATATCTCGAATCGCTGTTGAGCGAGAGATATTAAATTCCTGCATGATTTCAGATATAGTAAAGTGGGCACGATTATTGATATAGCGCATAATGATATTAATCCGTTCAACTTTTTTCATAGGGCCTCCCCTAAACAGTATCATTTTTTGACACGATTTAAGGATATTATAAACCCATCAAGTGAAAAGACAAATCATTTGATAAATTTAAAAAAGAGGAAGGTTTTGAATATGACAAATTTTACGCTTGAGGAAAAAGACAGCTTTATCGTTTTAGGAATTGGAACTGAGCTGCAGAGCGATTACACAGACTATGCTGGCATAAACCAAGAGAAAGCAGACTTTTGGGAGGCTGTGAAACAAGATGGTAGGCTTGATACTCTGAAGACCATCGCCGCAAATGACTACATTTTTGCCGTGAACGAAGCGGTTAATAATAAGATGATGTATTATGCTGGTGTTATGACAGAGGCATCTCTACCCGAAGCAACCAGGGTTATTCAGTTTCCTAAGGGGGAATACCTTGTTGTTAAAGGGGAAGGGAAGACGGCTGAAGAGTTGAGTAATACAATTACTGGCATTGCCTTCGGACAAGTTTTGCCGGAAGCACAGAATTTTGCCTATGTTGGTGGGCCAAATGCAACGGTTGAGATGGGGCAGCGAAACGGGCTAGTATTTGGTGAAGTATGGATTCCCGTTGTTAGGAAATAAGTGAACACTTCCGATGCAAGCTTTGCTCGAAGCAGGTTCTAAGAAGTAACGCTCACAAAATTTTTTAGGAGGGATGAATATGTCCTATATCGTTGATTTTAAAAATGTGTCTACGGTTGGTTTAGAATCTTCCCCCGTAGCAGAAGCGCTTGCTGGTTTACGAGCGAATGAAGCCCGTTACTTCATGAACAAATACAAGCATGAATTTACGGTTGTACCAGCAAGCGAAAGCCAGGAGACCCTGGATTATGTAAACCGAATTTTAAAAGAAGAACGTGATATTGAGTTTGCGGCCAAACCATTAGAAACGTCGCGTTTTCAAGTGGAGAATATCCAATTTGCCTACGTCTTTTATGAGGATGGTCTTGGACTCAACGTCATGTATACGATTGATGACCCTAAGAAGCGGGCCGTTGGTTTTAAGCTTTCTGAGGGGATGGAGGTACCACCGGAGTTAGAAGGGAAGTTTAAGTTTGCCAGGCAGAAGTCTAAATTAGCTGGAACGATTCGAGGCTCATTTTTCGTCATTAAGGGAGAATATTAAAGTCTTCATCAGTAGTAACTCGAAAAGCAAACACGCCTTGCGGCGTGTTTTTTGCTTTTCGCAGCATTTCATCCAATCGCTCATGATGTGCATAGTCCGACCTCGCGATCGCTGGTTAAGCAACCCTACAGTTGCTTATTATTGACAAGCAACCGTAGGGTTGCTTATACTGGATATATGAATTGGGACAAAGACGCTATATTCAAAGCACTAGGAGACTCGACTCGGCGGCTTATTTTAGACGAACTATCTGAACGCAACGAGCTTACGTTGTATGAACTAACGGTACGTCTCATTATGAAGCATGACCTGTCCATTTCGCGACAAGCGATAGCCAAACATCTTTCTACATTAGAAGATGCAGGGCTCGTAAAATCAAAACGAAAGGGAAAATATCGAGTAGTTATATTCAACAACGAACCACTTAAAAATTTGCTGAAAGGATGGATAGAGTAATGAAGATCATTGTTACCAGTATATTCGTACAAGATCAAGACAAGGCACTGGATTTTTATACAGAAAAGCTGGGGTTTCTAAAAAAGGAGGACGTTCCCGTCGGAGAATTTAGGTGGATAACGCTTGTTTCTACCGATGAGCAAGACGGTACCGAGCTTTTACTCGAACCGAATGACCATCCTGCTGCCAAGGATTATCAAAAGAAGATATTTGCCGATGGGATCCCAGCGACAATGTTTGGTGTTGCGGATATTCAACAAGAGTATAAACGATTATTGGATAACGGCGTTAAGTTTACTATGGAGCCTACAAAAATGGGCGAACTCACAATTGCTGTCTTCGACGATACATGTGGCAACCTTATTCAGATTGTGCAAAAGTAACACACATAAGAAGTCGCGGAATCCGCGGCTTTTTTTGTTTTATACCCAAAACAATATAAAACCTTATTCAGCTTCAGCCCATACACGACATCGAACTCCTTCATACGTTAAATGTAGCCTGCCTAATCGGTTGATGAAAAGTATGATCATTTATTTATAAGGAGTTGGATAGATCGTGAAATCAGAAATTAAGCTTACAGGGCGAGTGATTTTTAAGGGTGATCCTGGTTATGAAGCCGCTCGTAAGAATTGGGATCCACATACGGACAGATGCCCTAAAGTTTTTGTTTTCGCTCAAAAAACACAGGATGTAGCCAATGCCATAAGATGGGCACGTAAAAATAATGTCCCTATTCGTCCGAGAAGCGGAAGGCATGCTCTAGAGACCAACCTTTCACAGGTTAATGGAGGCATTGTCATCGACGTTAGCCAAATGAAGAACATTAAGTTGAATAAAAAAAGCGGCACTGTTTTAATTGAGACAGGTAATCGGGTAGGAAGAATTGTAGATAAGTTGGCACGGCAAGGCTATATGGCTCCATTTGGTGACAGTCCAACGGTTGGTATCGGCGGAATCACACCCGGCGGGGGAATTGGGCCGCTGCAAAGAACGACAGGCCTCATCTGCGATAACCTGGTCGAACTCGAAATGGTTGATGCAAAAGGGAGAGTCATACGGGCGAACAAAAAACAAAACTCCGACCTCCTGTGGGCTACCCGTGGTGGCGGTGGCGGTAACTTCGGCATATATACCAAATATAAATTAAAAGCACTGCGCGCTCCAGCCCAAGCTACCGTATTCCGCATCACCTGGCCATGGGAGCAGTTCGAAAAAGTCGTAAAAAAATGGCAGGTATGGGCACCTAACGCCAGCACCAAGTTGGGCAGCGAATTAAGCATCGGTCCCAAAAAAGGCGGGAATGTCAGTATGTTGGGGGTGTACCTGGGATCAAAAAGCGAGGCCATCCGCCAGTTAAAACCTATTGGCGAAAAGCTAAATTCTATGTCGAATGGAACAGCTCATGGGTGAAGCCATCTCATGCGATAAAATGTTCAGGGCCGGTTTATTATGGAAAGAACTTTGCCAGATTAAGAAAAGTAAAAGCCAAATACGATCCGAAAAATGTATTTAACAATCCGCAGAGCATTCCACCGGCTTAAAGAAGCAGAGCAGCAAAGCAACTATGGTTTGGATTCAGATAGTTTGAAAATCGTAGGGAGGTAAATAAGCAGCAAGATGCTAAGCATCGTTTATAACCAGAAAGGCCATTCTGTGTGGGATGGTCCTTTTTTGAGTTGCTTCCATTTCGTAATCATTACGATTTATATTGACAAAGGCAAATCCCCACCGTATAATCCTTAATCGTAATGATTACTATTAAATGGAGGGATTAAGTATGAAACTTAAACTTGGGATGGGAGTTATTTTAGTAGCATTGGGGTTATTGTTTGCAGGGTGTCAAAGCGCTGATCCTAATGAGAATCGTCCTATCAACGAGACTGAGGCAGACAGCGGTACTCATGAAAGCAGCAACAGTCATAGTCATGATGATGAGGACGACCACAACCACAACCACAACCACAATCATGATGAGGAAGCAGAAGCGATCTACAAGGGGTTCTTTGATGACAGCCAAATCCAGCATCGTACACTGTCAGATTGGGAAGGAGACTGGCAATCGGTTTATCCATACTTGCTGGATGGAACACTGGATGAGGTGTTTGTGCACAAAGCGGAGGATACCGGAAAAATGACGGCGGCAGCGTACAAGGAATATTATGAAGTCGGCTACAAGACCGATACGGAACGTATTGTCATCGAAGGTGACACCGTCACGTTTTTCACGAACGGTCAGGAGCAGTCGGTCGAATACCAAGCCGATGGATACGAAATACTGACTTACGAAGCAGGTAACCGCGGGGTCCGTTACATATTTAAGTCGGTTGATGACATCGAGGGACTGCCTCGCTACATTCAATTTAGCGACCATCGCATCACGCCAAGCAAGTCTGATCATTTCCATTTATATTGGGGAGACGACCGCGAGGCTTTACTTCAAGAGGTTACGAATTGGCCTACCTATTACCCGTCCGCAATGGATGGCCATAGCATTGCCCATGAAATGATGGCACATTAACGGCTTCGATGCTCGATATCGGCATTCTGGAGTACATCAATTTTATCCTTGATCACAAAAAGACCGCCGGGATGGCGGTCTTTCAGTTGTTCATGAAGTTTATGATTGAAGGTATAGCGCGTAAACAAAAAAAACAAGGTGTAATTAACCAAGTTCTTTGATATTGCATATAAACAGACACGATGCTATAATCAGATCACGTCTGACAAAGATGATTTAGACATTAATATATCATCCTACAATCTAATTGTACCATGTCAAAAAAACCTTGTCAAATATTTTTTTCTCAATTTAATGGTTAGGAGAGATGTTGAATGAGTTCGTTGGTTCTCGGTTTTCAGGAAATGGAAAAAACGCAGCTTTGGCTCGTTGGCGGAAAAGGGTTGCATTTAGGGGGATTATCACAAATCGAAGGGATACAGGTTCCCGAAGGATTTTGTGTTACAACCGTGGGATATCAAAGAGCCATCGAACAAAATGAAACGTATCATGATTTGCTGGGTCAACTAACCATGTTAAAAACAGAAGATCGAGATCAAATTGGTGAAATCAGCCGGAAGATTCGTCAAACCATTATGGAAGCAGAAATTCCATCCGATGTCGTGGCAGCAGTTATTCATTATCTCTCCAAGTTTGGCGAGGAACATGCGTATGCCGTACGTTCCAGTGCGACTGCTGAAGATTTGCCACATGCCTCTTTTGCCGGTCAACAAGACACCTATTTAAACATCATTGGCGTCGATGCCATCTTGCAGCATATCAGCCAATGCTGGGCTTCCCTATTTACGGATCGCGCTGTGATCTACCGGATGCAAAATGGATTTGACCACCGTCAAGTTTATTTATCCGTTGTCGTTCAAAGGATGGTTTTCCCACAGGCTTCAGGGATTTTATTTACCGCCGATCCGATGACTTCGAGCCGAAAGCTGCTATCCATCGATGCCAGTTTTGGACTTGGAGAAGCACTGGTCTCTGGTTTGGTATCTGCTGATTGTTATCAAGTACAGGAAGGGGAGATCGTCGATAAGAGGATAGCAACCAAAACATTGGCGATCTATGGACGAAAAGAAGGCGGAACAGAGACACAGCAGATCGATCCCGATCAGCAAAAGACTCAAACACTTACAGATCAACAAATTTTACAACTGGCACGCATCGGGAGACAGATCGAAGCTCATTTTGGTTGCCCGCAAGATATTGAATGGTGTTTGGCTCACGATACTTTTTATATTGTCCAGAGTCGGCCTATCACGACTTTATACCCCATCCCTGAAGCGAGCAATCAAGAAAATTGCGTCTATATCTCTGTTGGTCATCAACAAATGATGACGGATCCCATAAAACCACTGGGATTGTCTTTTTTTCTATTGACCACTGCTGCACCTATGCGTAAAGCTGGTGGAAGGTTATTTGTTGATGTCACGCATAATCTAGCTTCACCTGACAGTAGAGAATTTTTATTAAATGGCATGGGACAATACGATCCGCTCTTAAAAGACGCACTTATGACCATAATAGATCGAGATTTCATAAAACTAGTACCAAACGATAAAAAAGACTCGAGTCCTAGTAAAAGCAATAAAGGTATGCCGCCTGCCGGTACTCAACCACAATTCGAAAACGACCCGACAATCGTTTCTGATTTGATTAAGCGTAGTCAAACATCGATCCAAGAGTTAAAACATAACATCCGAACGAAGTCTGGATCGGATTTGTTTGATTTTATCCTGGAAGATATTCAGCAATTAAAGAAGATCTTATTTGACCCACAAAGTTCGGCTGTGTTTATGGCTGCCATGAATGCTTCATCATGGATCAATGAAAAAATGAACGAGTGGCTAGGTGAAAAAAACGCAGCGGATGCGCTTTCTCAATCTGTACCCAATAATATTACTTCGGAAATGGGTTTGGCGCTGCTCGATGTCGCAGATGTAATCCGTCCTTATCCGGAAGTCATTGATTATTTACAACATGTCAAAGACGACAATTTTTTGGATGAACTGGTTAAGTTGGAAGGCGGGAAGGAAACCCAAGACGCGATCTATACTTATCTCAGCAAATACGGCATGCGCTGTGCCGGAGAAATCGATATCACCAGAACTCGTTGGAGCGAAAAACCAATTACGCTTGTCCCGTTGATTCTGGGTAACATCAAACACTTTGAACCTAATGAAAGCGGTCGGAAATTTGAGAAGGGGCAACAGGAGGCTTTAAAAAAAGAAAAAGAACTATTAGAGCGATTGAAGCAATTTCCAGATGGTGAACAAAAAGCCAAAGAAACCAAACGAATGATCGACCTTATCCGGAATTTCATCGGTTATCGGGAATATCCAAAATACGGCATGGTGAATCGCTACTTCGTTTATAAGCAGGCTTTACTCAAAGAAGCCGAACAACTCGTACAAGCGGGCGTTATTCATGAAAGAGAAGATATATATTATCTCACGTTTGAAGAACTTCACGAAGTCGTATGCACCAATAAACTGGATGACCCGGGTTGCATGGTCGAGCAGCAAGCGAATCTTGCGACCAGACAGATCATCAGCAAACGAAAAGACGAGTACAAATTGTATGAAAAACTAACTCCTCCACGTGTTATCACGTCGGATGGTGAAATCATTGCAGGTAATTACAAACGAGAAAATCTTCCAGCCGAAGCGATTGTAGGTCTAGCTGTTTCTTCCGGTGTTATAGAAGGGCGGGCACGTGTCATCTTAAACATGGAAGATGCGGATCTGGATGATGGAGATATATTAGTCACCTCCTTTACTGATCCCAGCTGGACACCTTTATTTGTATCCATAAAAGGCCTGGTCACCGAAGTGGGTGGATTGATGACCCATGGAGCCGTTATCGCGCGTGAATATGGCTTACCAGCCGTTGTCGGGGTGGAAAATGCCACTAAGCTGATAAAAGATGGGCAACGAATACGCGTGCATGGAACAGAAGGGTATATCGAAATATTGTGATGACTGAATAGGTGAAGTAAGAGGCGATTCCACCAAACGCTGTGCCCCGGGAAACCTCAATTTTTCTTCCTCACTAATATCCTAAACGATTGTTGCGTAATTTAAAGAAAGTTTTAGAAAAATATAATGTAGAAGTCAAAGTTCCTAGGCTGCTAACGGACTATGAAAAGGAGATAGGAAAAGAGGATGGTTATAGCAATTTCTTTATAAGAGATCCCTTTTTCACAGTAGGACATTTTTTAATAGAAGGGTCTCTTCGATTTCCACATAGAAGAAATGAGATACTACCCGTTAGAAATATATTAGCAATGGAATCAGACAACAATAAGTGCTTATACTTATCTATTCCAAAACCAGATATATCAAAAGGGCAATACTCTGAATGGTATTCGATGGATGAGGAATTTAGTGAGTAATTTTGGATATAAGGTGGTCGAGGTACCCCTTCATCATACAAACCTTCATCTTGACTGTGCTATGAGCTGGGTTAGAGAAGGGCTAATGATCGTTTGTGAAGAAGCATTATTAGATGGCATACCTGAACAATTTAAAGGTTGGGATAAAATATATGTAACATTAGAAGACTCCTCCAGACTTGCAATAAATGGTCTGCCTATAAATGAAAATGTATATATTACAGATCATGAATTTAAATGTATTGGAGATGAGTTGGAAAAAAGAGGGGTTAAAGTAGAATAGAAGTGATGACTAAATAGATTTTGAAAGTCGCATAAATTGCGGCTTTTTTTGCTTTAAGTATATAAGTTCGTCAAATTGATCGTCGAATCGGATCAAAACACAAGTCTAGATTATTGTATTTGGATTGACCATATCAACGTATGTTATCATAGTAAAGCAATGAGTAATTTTAAAACTGAACGAATACTTGGAGGGAGTACTCATTAATAACGTCGACCTGAATGAAGCAATGTCCATGTTAAAGAAGACGAGCCGTACTTTTTATATACCCATAAGCTATTTGGAATTAGGAATAAGGGAGGCAGTTGCATCTGCCTATCTATGTATGCGAGCAATAGACGAAATCGAAGATCATCATGAACTCACTGACGAATTGAAAGTTGAATTACTTTTTGGGATTTCTGAAATATTTAAATCCCAGGATGTTATGGAAGTTATGGAAGCAACACGAAGATTACTATCACCTTATCGGGCGGTATTACCGGAAGTTACGATGCAGCTAGATAAATGGGTGCTTCTTTGTCCGTCTTCCGGAGTCGCCATCGTAAATCATTACATCGCAAAGATGTCGTTACATATGTCTGATTGGGTTCAGAACGGGTGGAATATTCATACAGAAGAGGATCTGGACAGATACACCTATAGCGTGGCTGGTATGGTTGGAGAGATGTTATCAGAACTTTGGTTATGGCATGACGGGACGCAATCTGATCTAACAAAGGCGATTGCCTTCGGAAGAGGACTACAAGCAGTAAATATACTCCGAAATAGAGATGAGGATCTTAAACGTGGTGTTGACTTCTTTCCTGATGGTTGGGGATTTAATGAAATGCACCAGTACACATGCCGTAATTTACAAATCGCCGATTCTTATGTCGCAGACCTAAAGGATGGTCCAGCGTTAAAATTTTGCAAGATTCCACTAGCGTTAGCTCATGCTACCGTCAAACTCATTTCTGCGGGCGGAAGCAAATTAACGCGGGATACTGTTCTAAAAATTGTGAATCGTGTGACTGGATAACGTAATTGTCCATAGTTAGACTTGGATAAGGAGCCGCAAGCTATGGTATATCGGCTTCTTTCTGTTGTTCTTCTATCCTTTTGAGCAATGTGACAAGAATGTCATACGGAATGGAATATTGTTAGGTTAATCGATGGGAATATATAGACGTCTACCTTATACTGGAAAAGGCTTGAACGAGTTTTTTCCGAAGGAGGACATCCATTGATGACTGATGTAGTTAAAGCAATAATACTTGGCATAATAGAGGGCTTAACTGAATTTTTACCGGTATCGTCTACTGGACATCTGATTTTAGCAGGCCATCTGCTTAGCTTTGAGGGAGACGCTGCAATAACTTTTAAAATTGTGATCCAGTTGGGTGCAGTCATGGCAGTTCTAATTCTTTATTGGAAAAGGTATTTGCAGATTGGGGCTAATCTGATTAAAATGGATTTTTCCCAAAGTAAAGGATTAAATGTTATTCATATGATTTTGGCTATGTTACCAGCATTAATCCTATATCTTGTCTTCAAAGACACAATAAAAAGTCAATTATTCGGCCCAACCCCTGTCTTGATCGGTCTAGTTGCCGGTGGCTTGTTGATGATCGTCGCAGCACGGAGCAGGAGAACTAAAACCGCTGATACGATGGATGGGATTAATTACAAACAAGCTTTCGGGATTGGCCTGTTCCAATGTTTGGCTTTGTGGCCGGGATTTTCAAGATCGGGGTCCACGATTTCCGGTGGACTATTGCTTGGTACTAGTCAAAAAGCCGCCGCAGATTTCACATTCCTTATTTCCGTGCCTGTTATGTTTGGCGCAAGCTTGTTAGATTTATACGATAGTCGTGATTTGCTGAATGCTGACGATCTCTTTCTAATGTTAGTTGGCTTTACGACATCCTTTATTGTGGCCATGATTGCAGTAGTGACGTTCATCAAACTGATTAAGCGACTTCGATTGGAATGGTTTGCTCTGTATCGTTTTGTTTTAGCAGCGCTCTTCTATTTAATCGTCATACTGTAAGGTCCTAGCATAATTAGATGAAACGCAGCCGGAAAGCTGCGTTTTTTCTTTTTTGACATCAAATTGAACCTTATTGGGCAATGGAGCCAATATCAGGTGTAAGTCCTTAAATGGAGGCCGGCCCTATGAATGAAATGGATATCAAACCTTGGCTCATCCGGATGAGTCAGGGAGATGAAGAAGCGTTCCAAACAATTTATGATTTAACACGTGATCAGGCTTTCGGTTTAATCTATTATCTGGCTCCCAACAAGCACGATGTTCCGGATATTATGAGCGAGGTGTATATCGAATTGTTCAAGAGCCTGGACAATTATCAGCTGGAGCAGAAATTCAGTTCTTGGTTCAACGGCTTGATTATCCGGCAAGTTCGGAGCTGGAAGCGAAAAAGCTGGCGAAGGATTCGCATTTTGGAAAAGATGAAAGGGATGTCTTCCGAACCGCCTCAATTGGCAATGGAAGATCGAGTATCCCTTCTTAGCGACCGCCTGGAGCTGATTCCGATGCTCAAAGCGCTGCCTTTGAAGCTCAAAGAGGTTGTCGTCCTCAGGTATTATCAGGACTGCACGCTTGAAGAAATCGCCCAGTTGTTAAAAATTCCATTAGGCACCGTAAAATCCAGGCACCATCATGCCCTGAAGCGACTTCGCCATATGTATAGCCAGCGGGACCACAGAAAGGAGCGGGACGGCTATGTCTATTGAACAGCAATTGAAAGACGAGTTTCAACAAAACGCAAAAAACATCGTGTGTCCTTCTTCTATAGATCTGCGAGTAATGAACGTCCACAGGGAGCAGATGCTGGAGAAGAAGGGAGAACAACCGATGAGAAGAAGACGGAAATGGTCCAAAGCGGTAATGGTCATTATACTGATTGCGGTCGTAAGCGGCTTTGCTTATGCGGGTCGAACGCTGCTGTTCGAAGAGACGAGAGGTAATATGACGATGTCCGCCGTAACGTTGGAGGATTTGAGCTTAAGCAAAACTCAGCTCGAGAGCATCAGCCAGGCCCGGAATGAGGTGAAAGCTCAGTTGAACCCGGGAGAGTCCGCCGTCGTCTATTTATCCGATTTGGGCAACGTCAAGAGCTTGCCGTTCATTCCTGTCTCGCAGCCGGACGTGAACGAGGACCTGGATACTTGGAGAAAGGCATTAACGGACCGACATTTTGATGTGTTGCCTCCAGACTCCTTGCTTGGAACGTATAGGTTCACGGGAGGAATGGAGCTGTCTCCATTCGGCGCTTATGGGGGCTCCGAGACGGATATCGCAGCTTTGCTTGAAGAGTTGAAGGCCGAGAGCGAAGAGTCGGGAAAAGATTTTATATGGAGAAAAACTTCCATTCCAACCTCGTTTCCGTTGTTATCGTACACCACCGTATATCGCAATTCAGATCAAGAGACGCTGTATTTGGTCATGGAAACACCTCGCGATTCCAAAGTGAAAATACAGACGTTAGCCCCATCTTCAGCTAAATATGAAGAAATGGAGCTGAATGGACACGACGCCCATTATTTAATAAACGATTCATATGTATATACCGATAGCCATGTCTACCAAGAAATCAGTTGGATGATCGAAAAAGAGGGGCAGGCGATCATATATCGGTTAGGCAGCGATTCGCCTACGATGACAAAAGAGCGACTAATGGAAGCCGCAATAAGTCTATAGGCTGATAACGGCTGAACGGTCAGGATACATCGCTCCGGAGATATGGTAATGATGCCGCGTAAATCGCGGCTTTTTTTATTGAACGAGAGCATACCTTTAGCTGGTTGTTTGCTCCCAGAAAGGGGCCAAATTGACCGCTATAACCTCAATGACTTCTTCAAACATCGTTTCCACTGAACGATCTTGAGGGTTCCGGCTCCACTGCAAAGCGGATCCGAATATGCCCCAACTGATAACGAGTGCCGCAGCTTCCAATTTTTCTTGCGAAAAGCCCTGTGTGTCCATTTCATTTACCCGTTTAAGCAGAAGTCGATGAAGATCCTGACGCATGGCATTTTCAAACATCGCTTCAAACTGCTTGTCTCCCGGCGTACTACATTGTCGAAACCGCAAAAGAAAATCGAATATGGTTTGAATAAGGATGCGCAAATTGTCCGCATTGCATCTTGTTTGTTCCGGCAGTCTATCCCTTATAGTCCTTTGGAACTTTTCCGTCATCCAATATTCAAGAAAGTCATATTTATCCTGAAAATGAGCATAAAATGTTGTTCGATTTACGGTTGCTTGATTCGTGATATCGTGCACAGAAATGGAATAGATGTTTCTCTTTTTCCCAACCAAATCGTTAAAAGCCTGCACGAACAATTGACGGGTTCTTTTAACACGCGGATCCTCGGGATTTACCGACATTTTATCCCCCTCTTTCTCTCAAATTCAATAACAGACAAAAGGGCAAAAATGTTGGGAACACAACAAAAACAGCTTTTTGCAGGTTGTTTGCATAACTCAATCCTTTTATCTTTTACTTAAGAGGTTGTTCAAAAAGTCACTTAAAATCCATTGAGCTGTTTGTGTCTGATTCAGCGACTTTTGTTAACACGCACTTATACGATTATGATTGCACAAACAAAATCGTATGGCAAACTCTTTATCTGATTTGCAAACGAAAGGATGAGTATAGAAATGATTGTTGTTACAGGAGCGAATGGAAAATTAGGCCGGAAGGTCGTAGAGGAACTTCTCAAGCGTGTTCCTGCCGGGGATATTGGTGTAAGTGTCCGTGATGTGAACACGGCACAGGACCTAAAAGAACGAGGAGTTCGTGTCCGGCAAGGAAATTTCGATGATTCCGAAAGTCTTCTACACGCCTTTGAGGGAGCGTCTCAAGTTCTTATTATCTCGTCCCACTCCTTGGGAGAAGTTGCTGTTCGCCAGCATCAAACCGCAATCGACGCGGCCAAGAAAGCGGGTGTTGGTCGACTGCTGTATACTAGCCAAATGTTTTCATCTGCAACGTCGCATTTTCCTCCCATGAACGTTCATGCTGCTACAGAAGAGATGCTAAAATCTTCGGGAATGGCTTTCACGTCGCTGCGAAACGGCTTTTATGCCGCATCAGCGATGATGTGGATGGGTGATGCCTTGAAAACAGGGGAATTGATTGCTCCGGAAGATGGTCCTGTTGCCTGGACCAGCCATTCCGACCTGGCTGAAGCCACAGCGGTCATCTTGACAGAGCAGAGATATGACGGTATGACCCCTCACCTTACGGCTTCCGAAGCAATTGACATGGGTAGAATCGCATCGATTGCTTCCAAGGTCTTGGATCGACCGATTCGGCGAATTGTCGTGTCGGATGATGAATATCGAAACCACTTGATGTCCCGAGGACTGCCGGAAGCGATGGTTGGTATGCTTACGGGTATGTTTCAGGCAAGTCGACAAGGAGATTTCTCGCAAACCAATCCCGCTTTGGAAAACCTGATTGGCAGATCCCCAGTGAATTTTACGGATTATTTAAAAGACTCGATTTCCCAATGATGAGAGTATAGTCGGTCTTTATACACCAGTGAAATAAAACACCGAATCATAATGAAAACCAAGGCCTAACTTCAAAATGGAGCAAAAACAATTTATATCGGCGGACAAAATGCTATTAACTCAACAGGTGAGCTAATTGAAGCTGGCGATTTGGAAATGCAGTCAAAGCAGGCGCTTCATAATATCGCAACGATTTTAGCGTCTGAAAATGCAAGTTTCGCCAATCTGGTTAAACTAAATATCTATTTAGTTCATGGAAGTGACCTGAATTGGATACAAAGCATTTCAGGAGGTTTCCGGTATATTAGATAATCCACCTGTGGTTACCGTTCTATTTGTTTCGGGAAATAATTCGGTATTATTATACTGCAATATCATTTAATGGAAAACGACCGGTCGAACCCAGGTCGTTTTTTTGATAGGAATGAGATGTCGGAACGTCTGTCGCGCAGTTTCTTTGCTTCCGTCGAAATGTTTGATTTTGGCGCTGACCTCCTTCAGGATAGTATAGTACAATAGGATCGTTTCAGATGAGACGGACGGATTAACGTAACTTTCATTCTGTCCGCATGCTTGGCGATATCTGGTCGTGATGGATCGGGCCAAGTTGGGGATATTACGTTTTGCCAAAGATTTCAGTCTCTCTATGCGCTAGCTAAGCTTTCTAGTTTTGAGATTACGAAAAATCAAAGGTGTGCAGGCTTTGCCTTAGCACTTGCGTGAATGTTGTATGATTTAAGTTGGAAAGAAAAAACAAGGGGGAGAACCTTATGGAAAAGGGGAATCTTTTCAGCAAGATATGGGCAATTCCCAAAGATACCATAGCAGCAGGTCGTCGTCATACGGTTGGACTTAAATCGGATGGCACGGTGACGGCTGTGGGTGATAATAAATATGGCCAATGTGATGTAAGTGGCTGGCGCGATATGGTTGCGGTTGCGGCTGGTAATGTTCATATGGCGACGAACACGGGTAATGCTCATACCGTCGGGCTTAAATCGGACGGCACAGTGGCGGCTGTGGGTTGGAATAAGTATGACCAATGCGATGTAAGCAGCTGGCGTGATATGGTGGCGGTTGCGGCGGGTTGGCGTCGTACCGTCGGTCTTAAATCGGATGGCACAGTGGTGGCTGTGGGTCGAAATAATGAAGGCCAATGCAATGTAAGTGGCTGGTGTGATATGGTGGCGGTCGCGGTGGGTGACTGGCATACCATCGGTCTTAAATTGGACGGTACGGTGATGGCTGTGGGTAATAATAGGTATCGCCAATGCAATGTAAGCGACTGGCGCGGCATCGTGGCGGTTGCGGCGGGTTATCTTCATACCGTTGGGCTTAAATCGGATGGCACGGCGGTCGCTGTGGGTCAAAATAAGGTAGGTCAATGCGATGTGAGCGGGTGGCGCGGTATTGTCGCGATAGCGGTGGGTAGTCATCATACCATCGGGCTTAAATCGGACGGTACGGTGGCAGCTGTGGGCTGGAATGAGTATGGTCAATGCAATGTAAGTGACTGGTGCGATATTGTAGCAGTTGCGGCGGGCTGCGCTCATACCATCGGCCTTAAATCGGACGGCACGGTGATGGCTGTGGGTAATAATGAATATGGACAATGCGATGTAAGCAGTTGGACTAACATCCAACTACCCGGCGGTAAGGAGTGGTAAGAATAAATAAAATAAAAATAATGTTTATTTATATAATTCAACGGGTTCTTTGGTCGCCGTCAGAAATAGAAGTGATAATTGAAGGGATACTGGCCGTTGATTTGCCGAACGGATTAAAAACTGGAGATAAGATCCAACTGAAAGGAAAGTCAGTATTCAGAATTTAAAAAAGGAAAAATATCATTAATTGAAGACTACAGTTGATTAGCAAAGCGGGCTCTAAAAAGAGAATTAGTGATGAACTTTGCAAAAATAAAGGAAAGCAGCCGATTAATGTGATCGGCTGCTTTTCGCTGGTTCAGCTGACTCAAGTCTCGCAATCTCATAAAAGATACGATACTACTCCAGATTTTGCTTGCATTACCATTACCTTTATTTATATCGAGTATAACAAATATCAATTATTATAATATGCCCTATTCCATTATCATTTATTTTATAAGCAAATCCAAATAGGAGTCATAACTGTAAGCTGCAAGGGATTTTGTTGAACAAATCGAGTCGGAGATAGGGTACCGATTACGATTATGTCCGTCGGACCTAGACGAGAGCGGGTCATTCAGCGATGAGTGCGGGCTGAATTAAAGGAGGAAGTAGGATCATGGCATTGATTGCGTTTACTTTAATCGGGGTGTTTATCGGCGTATTATCCAGCCTTTTCGGCCTAGGTGGCGGCTTCGTTGTCGTCCCAATTCTATATGTTTTCCTTCCTCACGTTGTTCCTGCGGAATATGTTATGCATACAGCTGTGGGGACATCACTGGCTGTCATGATTATAAATTCAACGAATTCCACCTATAATCATTCGAAGCAAGGTAATATCAATTGGATGGTATTTAGACAATTAGCCGGTTTTATCGCATCAGGCGCTCTAATCGGCGGGCTGTTGGCCCGCTATATCGATGGTGGATTGCTCAAATGTGCATTTATTATGCTACTTTGTTATGTCATTATATCTAATTTGTACAAGAAAACAGCGAATAGTAACGATGAATTCCCGATCTCTCCTCTGCCAGGACGCATATCCCGTTTCGTTATTGGATCGTTCATTGGCATTATTTCAACGTTGCTAGGGATTGGCGGTAGCGTTATGACGATCCCATACCTTAGAAAATATGGGATGCGGATGCTGCATGCGGTCGCTCTAGCTACACCACTAGGTCTGCCTGTCGCTATTGTCGGTGCATCCACTTATCTTGCTTCAGGATTACGGGTAGCTGGCATGCCAGATTCGACCATTGGATTTATTTATATACCTGCATTGATTGGATTATCGCTTGGGGGGCTGATAGGAGTACCAATCGGGAGAAGGTGGGCTCAGAAAATTCCAGATACTTTGTTTTTTAGAATTTATTTATGGTTACTTATCATCGTGGTCATTACGATGATTATAGAATAACCCATCAAACATGATGACTTGTTCAATGAACCATTCGGCAATATAAATGGATTTTGGCGTATAAAGTTTGTCTTTGATATCGGCCCTCATCGAGATATTTTGATATAGAAAGAGGTATAATAAAATAATTGAATAATCAAGTACAACGCGATATTCTCGTTTATTTATAAAACACGAAGGAGGGAATTTTATATGCAATATGGACCTGATCCTAATGCAATCTACCCAAATGAGGCAATTAAAAGTATATGTTATATTAAAAACGTTGTAACTCGCTCAAATATTGTTGTCGGTGACTACACATATTATGACGATATCAACGGGGCTGAAAAGTTTGAAGAGCGTGTCACACATCACTATGAATTTATTGGAGATAAGCTGATTATCGGAAAATTTTGCGCAATAGCAAAGGGTATTGAATTTGTAATGAATGGGGCAAACCATAGAATGTACAGCGTTACTACCTATCCATTTAACATTATGGGCCATGGTTGGGAGAAAGCGACTCCGACACTGGCCGACTTACCCCTTAAAGGTGATACTGTAATTGGAAACGATGTATGGATCGGTCAAAATGTGACCGTAATGCCCGGTGTACATATTGGAGATGGAGCAATTATTGCAGCTAATTCTGTTGTTGTAAAGGATGTTCCCCCTTACCATATTGCAGGCGGGAATCCTTGCAAAGTCATTAAGCAAAGATTTGACGATGAACTCATCGATTATCTCCTTCTCATTAAATGGTGGGATTGGCCTGTTCGTAAGATATTTGATAATCTTGAAACTCTATGCAGCGGGGATCTGACAAAAATCAAAGGAATTTAAGGGGGTGGCTCACAATGCGAACATCCATTTTCAGGCGTTTGTAGCTAAAGCTCCTTCCGAAGGGACGCGTCCGCAGAGCGAAAACTTTGATTTGATGACGGGTGAGGGTAACCAGTCACTTACAGCCACCTTGCATCAGGAAGAAGATTTTTCCTTATACGTATTCGAAAAGTTTGCTTTCGACGCTGCCGAAGGACGCCTATTTCTTAGCAGCAATCCAGAATACTATGTTGATATTGAGTCACTGCCTACAAGTTATGACCTAACGCAGCTTAAAGCTGCAGGAAAAAAGGAATTGGAAGAGTTCGGCGAAGTATCCGATTTTAGTGGAGAGCTCGTCGAGCATCCACTGGGTTCCGCCGAGCTCTACCTACAAACCTCGAGTGGTGAAGGGATAAACGATTATATCGTGTGGCAGTCTGAAACAGGCGACGCATTCCTGTTCCGCCTTCACAATCCAAAAGGCGAAGAGGCTTCGGTTTTTGCCGGTCCGGTCCTCGTTTCGTTATCTACGGTTCAAAGCGATTCAAAATGAATGAAGTTTTGCACCGATGATTCCAGAAGAGACGGGAATCATGCAAGGGGCTCGAAAAAGACACTGGATCAGCTGTTTAAGTTCTGTCTGAGGTCAAGAACATTGTGCCGTAGCTGTTGATGTTGTCAACAGAAAATATAAACACTAGACTGACGACCGGTTTTAGCTAACGGGCAGAACTGCTCAGCAAGCACAACTACACAAAAAGGAGGTCAACCAGTAAGTTCTGGTGACCTCTGTTATGATCTATCCGTCTGTACGAAGCGTCAACAAGCGTTTTAGGTTATCATCAATAAATTGATTATCCGCACTGTTGATTCCGCGACCGGCAAAATGTCCCCAGATCGACTTGATCGGATTGAAAACAGCATTAGGCATAAGCTTAGCCTCGTATTCGTTATCATCCGCAGAGCAGAAGAGATCCGTGCTCCCCGGCATGACGCAGGCAAGTGCTTTAATGCTCTTGAGCGCCTTATCGAAATCTCCGTTATAAAACGGGTTTGCACTAATATCTGCATTTTGTCCTGTCCATAACATGGCTAAGACATTGTGCGGATCCATCTTCATGAAACTATCTTCCCAGACGCCCACCATAAAATCTGCCAATGAGTCAAATCCCAGCTCACGATAAAGTTCTTCTCTGTAAAACGCGTGTGATACGCCCCATCCGGCATAGACACGACCAACCGCGCGCATGTCTGCAGAAGTCAACTGATTTAGTTCACTTGAATCGAAGCGGACTGCAGCCATGAGTGGAGCTCTCATTCCTTCCAGGACCACATACGTCTGGGGCCAGGTCTTTGCAACTCCGGCGAAAGGTGCAATTCGTTCCACCATGTCGGGATAACTTGCCCCCCATTGGAATGCTTGAATGCCTCCCATTGACCATCCAACGACGAGAGCGATCTTTTCAATACCGAATTTTTCGGTCACCAGCCGATGCTGGAATTTAACGTTGTCATAGATGGTTACCCCCGGAAAATGAGCCCGGTCAAATGGGGGAGGCGTGTTACTGGGAGACGAGGATAACCCGTTGCCCAATAGATTTGGAACGATAATGAAATATTCTCGCGGATCTAGGGCCATGCCGTTTCCAATCAACCATTCATTCTGAACATGCTGATCGCCAAAAGCAGTTGGATAGACGATGACATTATCTTTCTTTTCATTTAATCTTCCATAAGTTTTATAAGCAAGAAAAGCGCTCGGTAACGTCACACCTGATTGCAAGGTTACGTCACCCAAATCAAAAATCTCATAATCCATCGTTTTGTCTCTCCCTTCAAAATGAAACCACACATGTAGCGTGTATTTCTTGTACTAAGTATAGGTCCGTGGTACTCTCAATAAAAGTGAATGAAATTCAAAGTTGTATTCAATATTATTGAAAGTAAGAAGGGGGATCATATGATGGAATTGCGCCAATTGAATACGTTCCGCACGGTTGCATCAACATTAAATTTCACTCGGGCTGCGGAAGTGCTGAACTACGTCCCCTCCAACGTCACGATGCAAATGAAAGCCTTGGAGGATGAGCTTGGTGTTCGTCTCTTTGACCGCTTGGGCAAGCAGCTCGTTCTCACAACTGCAGGTAAACGCTTTTTAATTCAGATCCAAAGTGTTTTAGACAAATTGGACGAAGCCCGCAGCGTCGTTCATGATAATGAAAATCTTATCGGCACCCTAACGATCAGTGCCAATGAGGTTATTTGCGCCTATCGGCTTCCAGCTGTCTTTCAACTATTTCGTTCACGCTATCCTGGAGTGCGCCTCATCTTCCGCTCCGTTCCCAATCAAGAACTCAAGCAAGCGCTCTTTGAGGGAGCCGCGGATGTCGTCTTTATGTTGGACGAACCCATTCGCTCGAGCGGACTTGAAGTGGAGCCGATGGTGGAAGAAACTTTCCGCTTATTCGCTGCTCCTGACCATCCACTTGTGAAACCAACGGTACTGCAACTGGAAGACTTTCATGGACAAGTATTTCTTACGAATGAAAAGGGATGTCCCTATCGAACCATGTTTGACCGGCAATTTGAGAAAGAGGGCATTGATACGATTACTTATTTAGAGTTTCAAAGTGCCGAAGCCATTAAACAATGTGCAATTTCGGGAATCGGTATTGCCTTTCTTCCTGAAATCGTAACGAAAGCCGAAGTTGAACGGGGCGAACTTGTTGCTCTTCCATGGCAAATTCCGGACTTGCACGTGTATACACAGATGCTATGGCATAAAGATAAGTGGCTTTCACCCATCATATTATCTTTCATAGAAGCAGCAAGGGAAGTTATTGTTATAGAGGAGGAGAATAAAACCGTTTAGCTATTATAGTTAGCTATATTAGTTAGCTACTTTAGCGAATGATTTTGGGGCCCATGCGGATCTAGGATTCACTGTTTACTGCAAAAAACGCGCTGTTATTGGGCCCATGCGGACACACGATCCGCTATTTACCGAAAAACGGTTCATTTGGGAGTTTATCCGGACACACGTTCCGTTAATCTACCCATAACCACAAATTTAGCCCGCAATAACCTACAATAGCGGATCTCATGTCCTCATACATTCGCTAATGGGCAAAAAAAAAGAAATAGCGGAACTACAGTCCTCACACATCGGGGGGGACGATAAGCTTTAAAAGGGGCGTTGGTTCACTCATCATTTGCATTAACCATATTAACCTAACTGAAGCACACCATTGAACCACACGGATTTGATTGCCAGGAATCCGAGATTGTCGTTGTTGGATCACCAAGATTGGAACAGAAACGGGGATACATTCGTCACTACCAGAATATCCACATCGGGTTTGTGCAGATCCATGGCGTTTTTAAAGCTTTCAAGAATATTTATTTACCATTTTGAGCAAATAATTACGGAATTCTTCAACATAGGATTGGGGCTCTACGATTTCTAGATTCGTCCCGAAACTTGCTAAAAATTGAAATCCAATACTGTTCTGAGGAATATGGATAGTGGCTAAGAAATATTCAGAGTTAAAGTTTTCAATGCTCTTGCGACCGTATCTTTCAATGAATTGATCTTTTACACTGGGCGCAATCAACGCCTTGATAGCAACAAGTTGAGGTTGATAACCGGCTTCATTTTGTTCAAATACATAATCTCTAGGGATAAAGGTTTCTTCATCCATATTGAGATTATCGATCCTGGATAATTTAAATGTTCTATAGCTCTGACGATGTAAACAGAATCCCTTTAAATACCAACTCGTTTCGCTAAAATGAAGCTGATACGGCTCAACAATTCGATTCGTTATTATGCCATTTTTATCTATATAATCGAATGAAATTAACTTTCTCCCTATTATCGATTCCTGGCATGTCTTCAAGGTTTGAAGAATCTCGGACCGACCCTCCCAATCATAAAATGAAAGTCGGACTGAACTTTTCAGTGACATGGGGTGAACCATGGCTTCCATTTTTTTAATCGTGATTTCAACTTCCTCGCTAATTAGAATTTGTTCCAATCCGCCGAGTGCAGTCAATATATTTTCTAAGTCGGAGCTGCTTAAAAGACGTTTATCCACCTTGTATTCATCCATAATACCGTACCCACCATGAATTCCATGAACTGAATAGATGGGAATGTTGGATAAGCTCAGTGTTTCCATATCGCGAAGAATCGTTCTTTTGGAAACGTTAAATAATTGTGCGAATTCTTTTGTTGAAACGATATCTTTTTTCAGCAATATCATGATAATGGATATTAATCTCTCAACTTTCTCCATAGCTGCCCCTCTTTTGGTACAAATTTTCAAATGGTGACATGCGTCTGTCACCACTAATAAATTATACTTCATTTATCAAAAGAAGGAGGTACAACTTTATGTCAGCAATTGTATATTTAAACTTTGATGGAATCGCAGAAAGAGCAATTGAATTTTTATTCGGAGGCTCTAAATGCGAACGAGGTAAAAAAAGTGAAATTTAGGGATTTTCCTCAGGATCCAAACTATCCGTTGCCAGAAAATGAACTCGATATGATCATGGAGTCTTCGATAGAATTTGCAGGCGGGAAAATGATGATGTCGGATATTTTGCCTTCCATGAAGGCGGTGACAGGTGAGCTGGTGAAAGGAAACAACGTACTTATTAGTCTAGTCATGGACGATAAACAAACTTTGGAAGAATACTTTAATCAATTATCTGTTGGTGGCCATGTTGTGATGCCGTTATCTAATACTCCTTGGTCTTCGTGTTTTGGAATGCTGGTTGATCAGTTCGGAGTTGCCTGGAAATTTAATAGTGACGCAGATCGTTTCCTTGATAAAGTCAGTTCAAACAAACAGTAACTCATTCAAAACATGGCCTTCCAATGAAAGGGCCATGTTTTGATATTCTCATTAGAAAGGAGGAGGATGGGTTTTAGCTATGGAAATTGAACATGTAATTCCAGTAACATCAAGAGAGGATTTAAGGATTTGGCTGCAGAACCATGGCAAGACTGAGGAGTCTTGCTGGGTCTTGGTTAGTATGACGCCAACCCCTGATAAATTGTTATATTTAGACGTCGTTGAGGAAGCATTATGCTTTGGATGGATTGATAGCGTCAAGAAGAAAATTTCTGAAAGAGAGCTGGCTCAGAGACTATCACCTAGAAGTAAGAAAAGTTCATGGACTGAATTAAATAAAGAACGCGTCCGCCGACTTGAAAAGCTGGGGTTCATGAGAGACGAAGGCAGAATGGTTCTTCCTGAGATGGATCACGATTCTTTCAGACTCGATGGAGTTATTGAGCAAAGACTAAAAGAGGAAAAGCAAGTATATGAGAATTTCATGGCATTTCCAGATCTTTATAAAAGAGTTCGGATCGACACGATACAAAGCAATAAGAATCAGCCAGAATTATTTAAGAGCAGATTAGACAAGTTCATAAACAACACGAGAGAGAATAAAATGTACGGTCAATGGAACGATAATGGCCGTCTACTAGACTATTGATATTTCTGGGTTGAAGGCACACAACCTTAGTTCGGTACTCAACCGGACTAAGGTTGTGTGCCTTACCTATTTTGTCATTGGAACTCTATTGTATTCGACATTATGAAATCAAAAAATTCCTCCCACCACGCCGTTATTTCTGATTTCCATATCTCATCGTCCATTGCTGCTTCTAAACTGAGCAATTCAAATTCATTCCATTTAAATTCAGTATCAGAGCGATTGTTGTATAAATTGAAGACGAATTGATCTTTTCTGCACCTGAAATTGATTTCGCTATCTTATGATATGGATATCTTGCAAGTAAGAAGGAGTTATTGTGTATGAAAATGATACAACGATGGGTAAGCATTTTTTTGTCAACAGTGATACTATCGACCCTCGTCGCCTGCAGTGCGGCTGACGACACGGAGCAGTCTCAGCTCGCTACGACGCAGGAGCCTGTAGCAGCTTGTTCGTAGGCGACTCGATTATTGGAGGACTGACGAACGAGGACCTGCTTCCTGGAGCAAACGCCCTGCAGCAGATGGCGAAGGGGAAGGGAGTAGATTATATTGATTTTGCCCCCATTTTCCGGCAGCACAAGATTCAATACGATGAAGACGGCTCTCATTTCACGAACGCATTTTGCCTTGTCGGATAAGCAGACATTCATCGAGAACTATCGGCAGCTGATCAGCAGCATTCGGAACAAGCTGTCCAAGACAGAAATTCACATCCTGTCGATCCCGCCAGTCGACGAGAAAGCCGTGAAGCAAGAGCCTGCGAACATTACGGACTACAACCAAGCACTTGATCAGTTGGCCGATGAAATGAAAGTCGATTACGTGGACTTGTCAACCCTCTTTGCCGCCAACAAAATCCGTTACGCGGACAACGGCGTTCACTTCAAGCCGGATTTCTATCCGCTGTTTCTGGATTACCTGATGGAATTCGTAAAGTAGGGAAGTGGCAGGTTAGGAGTGAGTGCCGCCAGACTTACGGTTTTGGTCCCGAGATAGATTAGAGTTCTGTCTTGATAACAACGTTTGTCTAGCATGTCAAAAAGTGCTAATATCCAAATGATGCACATACTGGTCAGTCTAAGGGGCTAATGTTAAGCTCATTAAAACTTGAGAGGTTGTCACATGTCTAAAACAATAATGATTGTAGAAGATGAGCAGATTTTACGAGAAATCATAAAAGATTATTTGCTTGAAGAAGGTTATGAAGTGCTTGAAGCGGACGATGGAAAAAAAGCTCTGGCGCTATTCCAGGAACATGAGCTGGATCTGATCATTCTGGATATCATGCTCCCTGAGTTGGACGGATGGTCCGTATGCAAACGCATCCGAAAAGTATCAAACGTTCCAATTATCATGCTGACGGCCCGTTCGGATGAGGATGATACCTTGATGGGGTTTGAACTGGGAGCCGACGACTACGTAACCAAACCGTACAGCCCTGCAATCCTGCTGGCCCGGGCGAAGCGGCTTTTGGAGAGCAGACAGACCCGGGACCAGGAAGACGATGCATTGTCCAGCAACGGTATTTCCATCCACTTTCCATCCCGAACGGTTACGGTGGATGGGATAAACTGCAGTTTGACGCATACGGAATTTGAAATTTTGGCTTATCTGATGAAAAACAAAGGAATTATTATCACCAGAGAACAGCTGATTACAAAAATCTGGGGGTATGATTTTGTCGGCGACGATCGGACTGTCAACAGTCATATCCGCAATTTGCGTTCCAAGCTAGGGGAGCATGCCAAGCATATTGCCACGATTGTTCGATCAGGTTATAAATTCGAGGAGAAGTTATGAAAAAAGGCATTGTTCTTAAGCTGTTCCTATTAACGACGGGATTATGCTTGTTCATTCTTGCCGTGATTTTTATAGGGCAAACCGTATTTTTCAAACAGTATTATGTTCACCAGAAAGTGAAGAGCGTTAACAAGGCGCTGCAGGCTTATGAACAAATTGACTTGAATCGTGCCGCGAACGCCCAAGAGATGGTCAAGCTCGAGCAAGACTTCTATCAAAAGAACAACACATGGATCGCGACGCTGGACGCCCGGGGGAATCTGAAATATACCGAAGATTACATCATGGAAATCAAGCTGGAACATTCGGATGATGCCATGTTCTCCAATAAAACGTTGAACGTACCTCTATACAGTTTTATCAACGTAGAGGACTTCAGCAGCAATAATCCGTTCCTCACTCCTTGGATCAAAGAAGGGGAACCGATTGCGATCGAAGGCTTGATCATGAACAATCAGCCGGTGATCCAGCGGATGGCGATGCACGCATACAATCTGAGAGAGGAAAACCAGCTGGAAAATCGGCAGATGGTGAACAAAGAGGGCGAGGTCCTCAATCGAACGAACGTAATCCAATATCGTGAAAAATATCCCGGATTTCTGGTCAAAGGAACCATTGCGAAAGTCCGGATACCGAAAGGCGCAGAAGTTTCTCGTTATACGAATCACTTGTTTCTGGACCGTATCAAAGCTTTCCAAGCGGATCTGCTGTACGGCGACTATGATCCTGCCGTGAATTCGAATCGGATTATGGATGTCGAGGAATACCGCGTGGACTATAAAATTTTCGTGGACCGCATTCAAGATGGTGACGGTAATCCGGCATACTTGTTCGCGATGACGTCGCTTCAGCCGGTCAACGAAGCCGCGGGAATGATCCAAAATTATTATGCTTACATCATTATCGCGACGCTTCTCCTCGTGATGCTGGCATCGTTCTATTATTCCCGCCAGATCGCCAGGCCGCTGTTGCGCATCAACCGCACCACCCGGCAAATGGCAGACCTCGATTTCTCCGAGAAAATCCCGATCACAACAAAGGATGAAATCGGGGACTTGTCGCGCAACATTAATGAGCTCTCCGAGCGGCTGCACTCCCATATTCTCCAGCTTGAGCAGGACATCGAGAAAGAGAAGCAGCTGGAGAATACGAGAAAAGAATTTATATCCGGCGTATCTCATGAGTTGAAAACGCCGTTAAGCGTCATACAAAGCTGTCTTGCGATTTTGAAGGACGGGGTGGCAAGCCATAAAAGGGATTATTACTTCAAGGCGATGGAAGACGAAGTCAAGAGAATGGATCTGCTGATCGTGGACATGCTAGAATTGGCAAAATATGAATCGGGAACGTATAAAATGAACAAGGATTCCTTTTATATCGACACCGTCATCGAGCGGACATGCGCAAAAATGGCTGTGGACATTGCGGGCAAGCAATTGCATCTGCATACTTCGCTTGAACCTATTGAAGTTGTGGGGAACGAGCTTCGGATTGAGCAGGTCATCGTCAACTTCCTCACCAACGCAATTCGTTATACGCCGGAGCAGCAGTCCATACTCGTAACAGCCACGGAAGAACAGGACACCGTTAAAATTTGCATCGAAAATAAAGGAACCCGCATTCCGGACGAACAGTTGGAGAAGATCTGGGACCGGTTTTATCGCGGCGAGCCTTCCCGAAAACGGTCGACTGGAGGGACCGGGCTTGGCCTTTCCATCTCCAAAAAGATTCTGGAAATGCATGGTGTCCCATATGGTGTAACCAACACTCCCAATGGAGTCCTATTCTATTTTCATTTGAATAAGAAAGCGTAGAACCCGGTTCTGCGCTTTTTTAATTTATGTCTACTGAGAAAGTACGTCGATAGACGTTTTTCTTATGCAAGGAAGCAACCTGCAGCGCAAGGATCTGCAAAGTGTCGTGAAGCGTGCAGCAGACGAGGGACACTATATTGGCGGGCACAGCATGACTCATCAATACAATAGACTGTATGAAGAGAGGCAATTCGTATCTGAGATGAAAGACAACTTGGCGTTCATCCATGAAATTACAGGTAAACAACCGAATTTGGTACGTCCGCCATACGGTTCAGCGCCTGGACTGGACGATAAGATGCTGCGCGACCAAATTGCCCAAGAAGGAATCAAGATTTGGGATTGGACCATTGAATCGAATGATTGGCAACTGAAGGATCACCCGGATCAAATTGTCGAGAATATCAAACAAGCAACAAAAGTCGATTTGGAAGTCGTATTGATGCACGAAAAGCCGCAAACGCTGCAGGTTCTTCCGGAGATCATCGAATTCTATGAAGAAGAAGTCTACCAATTTGGTGTTTACGACGATAACGAGCATTTTCACTTGAATTTTCAAAAGGATCATCGCTTGTAGACGCAGCAATAGCATCCTTTGGAACAGGGAGCTGTTCTTGAAGGTCTCTTATGGACCTGTCAGGAACAGCTTCCTTTTGTTTGCCGCAACCTAAGCCTAATACTCTATGGAAGTTTGATATTATCTGCACCTTATCTTTATCTCTGAAGATTACACTTTTTTCAGGAGGAGGAGAGAACGTATGAAAAAAGGCAGCTCGATTATAAACACCCTTTTGTCTGTGCTGGTGATCGTTCTGCTGTATCAACTTGTTTCCGGGGAAGGGACAGCAAGCGACCGTAAAACCGGCATGGATGTCCGCTCGGATAAGATAAGAATGCTAGAACACCAGCCAGAAACCCCTTATAAGGTCGTGATTGATTCAGGACATGGCGGTAAGGATAACGGTGCAACGGGAGCCAGTGGAAATTTTGAGAAGGATTTTACGCTGCAGGTAGCACTTAAGGTAGAAGAACTGGCGAAACAGGAGCCGCAAATTGAGGTGGTTCTCACTCGATCAGAAGATCGCTTTATATCTTCGATTGACCGGGAACGGCCGGAAATCGGCAATCAACTGGGCGCGGATTTGTTTATATCCATTCACGGGAATACGTACGAAGACGCTAGCGTTTCTGGTACTGAAACCTACTATTACCATGAAGATTCCCTGTTCTTGGCGGAAATTTTGCAAAAGCATATCGTCCAAACCAGCGGATTTCGGGACCGGGGAGTAAAAAAAGAGGATTTCTTCGTCTTGAAGGATTCGAACATGCCGGCGGCTCTAATCGAAATGGGTTATTTAACGAATCCGCAAGAAGAGAATGAAATGCTGTCGGAAGATTTCCAATACCGGATGGCAAGCTCCATCCTAGACGGAATTAAAGAAGCTCTAAATTTAAATTAAAGAGAGGAACATGAACATGAAAAAAATAGTTACAACCCTACTAATTGGGAGTATTACACTTGCTTTAGCAGCATGCGGAAACGAATCCACAAGCTTAAGTCCGCAGCAACCGACCACTCAAAACCAAGGACAGGCAACGGTATCAAAAGGCTCAGTAGAAACCGCGTATCAAACACTCTTCCAGAACAGCATATTTTTTGGGGATTCCATTACGGAGGGTTTATCTTTCCATGATGTGCTGAAAGAGGGGAATGTTCTGGCAGGCGCAGGTAAAACAGCGGAGTTTGCACTTCAAGATATGGATGAGTTGATCAAGCGGGACCCGGAACGAATCTTTATCCTCTTGGGTTCGGATGACATTTTATGGCCAGCGGATAACCCCAAAGCCTATTCCATGAAAAACTATGCGAAGCTGATCGGTACGATCAAGGAAAAACTTCCACAAGCGAAAGTAACCCTTTTATCAGTAACTCCGGTGACGGCGAAAGCGGAAGAACTGGAACCAAGATACAAAAATATCAATGATTATAACCAAGGCTTAAAAGAGTTGGCGGAGAAAGAGAACATCGGATATGTTGACTTGTTCCCAATATTTTCAAACGGCTCAAATGATCTGTACGACTCGGACGGCATTCATTTCAAACCGGAGTTTTACACTAGAATGCTGGATCTGCTAAAAGATCAAGTGGAATAGCATGCAATGGATCAATCAACATGGGGGTGTGAGTATTGGTCTTTAGCAGCCTAATATTCCTGTTTCTCTTTCTGCCGGTCACCATTCTGATCTATTACGTATCTCCGATGAAATTTCGAAATGCTGTCCTCCTTGTTGTCAGCCTGATCTTTTATGCATGGGGAGAGCCTTTATACATTTTTATTATGATCTTCTCCACGGTCTTCGATTATATCAACGGGCTGCTGATCGATAAATATAGACATCGGAAGCTGATTGCCAGATCGATTTTTATCGGCTCGATGGTCGGCAGTCTGGGGATTCTCGGTTTTTTCAAATATGCGGATTTTGTCGTGGACAACATCAATCAGTTGTTTCATATGAATATCCAAGCAGCTGATCTGCCGCTGCCTGTGGGCATATCTTTCTATACCTTTCAAACGATGTCTTATGTCGTTGACGTTTACTTGGATAAAGTATCGGTGCAGAGAAATTTCATCTCTTTTGGGGCATATGTGACCATGTTCCCGCAGCTTGTAGCGGGTCCCATCGTCAAATACGGCGATATTGCGGAACAGCTTGTTTCCCGTAAGGTGTCGCTGGACCGTTTTGGCGAAGGGGCGGAACTGTTCATCAGGGGACTTGCCAAAAAAGTGCTGTTGGCCAACAATATCGGATTATTGTGGGCGAGTGTTAAAGCGACGCCGATCGAGGAAATGAGCGTACTCTCCGCCTGGCTGGGCATTACCGCATTTACACTGCAAATCTATTTTGACTTCAGCGGTTATTCTGATATGGCACGGGGACTGGGGAAAATGTTCGGATTTGATTTCATGGAAAATTTCCGTTATCCCTACATCTCTAAAAGTGTAACCGAATTTTGGCGCAGATGGCATATATCGCTTGGGAGCTGGTTTCGGGAGTACGTTTATATACCGCTTGGCGGTAATCGATCAGGGTTTAAGAAGCAGCTCCGGAATTTACTGATTGTATGGTTTTTAACCGGATTATGGCATGGCGCCAGCTGGAACTTTATCGTGTGGGGCTTGTATTTCGGATTCTTTGTGATCATCGAGAAACTATTGCTTCTGCAATGGTTGGAACGCAGATCTGCTTTTGTCGGCCATGTCTATACGCTTCTGGTCGTCATCATCGGCTGGGTTTTGTTCGAAATGGAGACACTCTCTTCCGCTTGGCGTTTCATTGGCGCGATGTTCGGTTTCGGCGGGCATGTTTTTGTGGATCAGCAGGCGCTCTATGATTTGTCTACGAATGTTGTATTACTAGTCGTATTGGCATTCTGTGCGACTCCGCTTCCGGGAAAGATGTTATCCTTCATAAAGGAAAAATGGAGAATTGCCGGCATAATTGCCGTACCGGTTATCTATTTACTATTCATGGTTCTGTCGACGGCTTATTTGGTCAATGCAACCTACAATCCGTTTTTATATTTTCGATTTTAAAAGGGGACAGCCATGGGATATTACAAAAATTTCAAAATTAAATTGCTGGCTTTATTGCTGCTCCTGTTTATAAGCATAATCGCAGGTCTTAATCTTGCGGCGGCGGATCGTACATTATCGGAATCTGAGAATCGGATGCTGGAGCAGCTGCCGCATTTCTCACTGAAAGCATTGGTGTCTGGTGATTTCACTCTTGATTTCGAAAAATATGTGTCCGACCAATTTGTTTTTAGAGACTTTTGGATCGGGACAAAAACCGATACGGACCGCATGATGGGGAAAAAGGAGAACAACGGAATTTACATCGGCAAAGACGGGTATCTGATTCAGAATTTTATTCCCCCTGCAGAAGAGGATTGGAAGGGGAAGGTTGATGCCATTCATGCGTTTGACCATGCCACGCCCGGGTTGAACAAATATGTGATGCTGGTGCCAACGGCAGCGGCTCTGTATAAAGACAAGCTCCCGAAATATGCCATGGTCGGCGATGAAGAAGCGTACCTGGAAAAGGTCCGGCGCTTCCTGCATTCCAATATTCCTTTTGTCGATGTGTTCTCCGCTTTATATGCCGAACGGGAGCAACATGTTTTTTATAAAACCGATCATCATTGGACGACGAAAGGCGCTTATATAGCTTACCTGGAACTTTGCAGACAAATGGGGCTGACACCACAGAAAGAGGCAGAGTTTAACATCCAGCAAGTAACCGATGAATTTTACGGCTCACTTTATTCAAAAAGCGGTTTCAGACATATACAGCCCGATCGCTTGCAGCTTTATTTGCCAAAGGATCAAGAGAAATATACCGTAACGTATGTCGATGAAGAGAAGACCACGGATTCATTGTATGCGATGGAGCAGCTGCAGAGGAAGGATAAATATGCGGTGTTTCTTAACGGTAATCATGCACGAATCCGTATTAAAACGGCTAATCCGAGCGGTAGAAAGCTGCTGGTGGTTAAAGATTCGTATGCTAACAGCCTGATTCCTTTCTTATTAAAGCATTATAGCGAAATACATGTGGTAGACCTTCGGTATTATGAGGAGGATTTAGCGTCGCTTGCGAACGAACAGGGGATCCAGGACATGCTATTGCTTTATAATGCGAATACGTTTTTCGAGGACCCATCCATAACAAATTTAACGGAGTGATCAAAATGAAAAAACAATGTACAGAAAAAAGAAGTTTTTACTCGGTTATGCTTGCATTCGTCGTCGTGATTGGCGTTTTGTCCGGATGCGCAGGCAAGGATGACAAGACTTCAGAACAACTGTCGGCTACCGAAATCGGAAAAAGTATCGAACAGGCAGTGAGCCTAAAAGAAATGAAAAAGCAGGATCTGAATAAGCTGCAGAAATTGTATAAGATGGATACAGACAGCGTGGATGATTTTATTCTTTATACGTCTACATCGAATGTAAAAGCTGATGAATTGGCCGTCATCAAGCTAAAGGATGAGCGTCAGGCAGAAAGCGTCAAAGAGAATATTGAGCAACGAATCGAAGCACAGAAAATGAAATTCAAGGATTATCGACCAGATGAATACTTTCTGGTCGATCATCATGTGTTAAAGACGAAGGGGCCATTTGTCTTTTTCGCGGTTTCTACAGAGGCTGATTCAATGGAGCGTACGTTTGACAGCGCATTTTAACAGAAAGCCTAACTTGAGCAGTAGACCCCGTATCACAAGCGACGCTATGGATTTGGAACCAGCGTGTGGAAAGGCCGGCGAAACCCAAGACGAGGAGCGGGGAGATGGAACCTGTTGTTGGCTCAGATGTCGCTTTATCGATTGTCAGCCTTCAATTGGCCACTCTTTGTGTGGTTGAACATAGATGCTATATAAGAAGCCAAATGCACAAGACTGACAAGTGACCATACAACAAGCCATATGATGGGTGACGACAGGGTAGTCCAGAGGCCGAACCAAGGCAGTACGCGTCCTCCGCCGATAAACGTTACTAGTGGGGAGAGGGACAACAGAATTAAGATAGGAATTAGCTTTCCGACCATGATCAGAATCAAACGAATGGTCCTTAGCCGTTTCTTCCTCCGACGGATACGAACATAGCCATACGCTCCCCATATAAGCGTCGCGAGGATCAGCACAATCATGATGGTCTCCATGTTTCGGTCGTTAAAAAAAGAGATTTCGGGCTGCTCTCCCCTCATAATATCCGCGATTCCATCGATAAACGCCGAGTAATTCACAAAAGCGTTCAATCCCGAATTAAACATCACTGAAATCCCCATCTGCTCGTCCAAATAAATCGTTTCTTCCGACTTGTACGTCCAGAAAATGCCGCTGTGGGATATCGTTCGACCGCCTGATTCATCTTGATCTGCGAGCCAACCCATGCCATACGGCGCAATGTCTCCGGCTGAATGAAATTGATTCATCAGCGCCGGGGGAAGAAGGTTGCCGCTATACTGGGCAATCATCCACTTGGACATGTCTTCCGCGGTTGAAACGATGCCTGCGGGACCGTCAATGAACCACAGCGGCTCCGAGCGACTCAAGGAACGACCTAGAATCGAGTAATGACCCGGTGGGATAGCTTCATTCCCATTGATTTGCTGCGTAGTGCTGACACTGAAGGTATGGTTCATACCCAGAGGTTTAAAAATATGACGATCCAGGTAATCCGAAAAACGCTCTCCGCTTATGCTTTCCACGAGGTTCGCCAACAGCATGTAGTTGGGATTATGGTAGCTGTAGGTTGTTCCAGGTTCATGTGCGAGCTCAACCTCGTTTAATAACGGGTTTGCCTCAATCAGTGAGTGGAACTGCGGAGTCCTCGTCATATCGGGATTTGTTCTGTCATTAAGGCCGCTGGTCTGATTCAATAAATGTCGGACCGTAATGTCACGGACTCGGGAATCCCGAGGCGAAAGTTCGGGAAAATAGGAAACGTAAGCCTCATCCAGATCAATCCGACCTTTATCTACCAGCTGCAGCACGGCTAAAGCGGTAATGGACTTGCTTAGCGAAGCAATGGGAAAGGGCGTATCGCCCGTTATGCTTTGGCCATCAGCAAATGTACCGTAGCCTTTTGTATAGAAGACCTCGTCGTTATGGGATATCGCTACAGACGCACCTCCGATGTGATTGGCCTTCATGCTCCGGATCATGTATTCGTCAATGTCCCCCAAAATTTCGGTACGGTCTCGGACTTCCAACGTGGATACGGACTTCGCCAACACGGTCCATAACAGAAGCAAGCAGGTAATTGCGATAAGCATTCTTTGTTTTGTTCTCGGCATCATAGCACTCCTTCAATCGTGATAAGGAAATGCTAACGGATAATTATCAACTATTTATCAACTCCATTCCAAAACGTGCCGTCACGCACCCACCGCCGTGAGGTCTATTTTCGACCTGCAGGCTCCCATCATGTATTTCGCAAAGCACCTTGCAAACATAAAGTCCTAGCCCACGATGTTCGGTTGCATCCCACACCTCCCCGCGGTAAAAAGGAAGCGCAGCCTTGTCCAGGGCATCGTCCGAGAAACCGGGTCCGTCGTCCGTGACGGTAATATGGATTGAGTCATCCTGGATGACATAACAAGCGTTCACCTGACTGGTTGCGTGTCGCGCCGCATTGACTACCAGATTCTCGAAAACCTGCATGACGACATGGGCATCCACGTTTATTATGGTATTTGCGTTTTCGATGGAAGAGACGAAGCTTTTGCCGAGCTGCCTAGCAATTTGTTCGGCACTGTCGTTCAGCAAAACCGTCAACGGGATCATATCCATCGGTTGGCGATGCACCGGGACGTCCTCCAGCTTCTGAATCGAGTTCATGGCCTCCGCATAGTTTTCCAGACGAACGATGTGAAGGTTCATGGTATGGATCAGGTCCAGCACCTTTTCTTCTGACAATTTCTTTTCGGGGTAATAGGTGGCGAGAAACTCCGCGTACCCTTTCAGCACAGATAGGGGCGTCCTCAGATCATGGGCGAAAATCGCATTGAGCTGCTTGCGCTCCTCAACCGATCGCCAGATTGTCCTAATATTTTTTTCCAATTCTGAGCGCATGTTTTCAAAAATGGTGATCAGCTCGCCCATCTCGTCCCGGCTGTCATAGGATATGCTGAAGTCTAGATCGTTGGCCGAAATATTCTCGGATGCTTGCTTCAATATCTCCAGCGGACGTTTTAGTTTCCATCTGTAAAATAGTATAGCCATGGTGACAATTCCGGCTGCCACGGTGAGCAGCACCGCCGCGACGAGGCAGGGCAGAATCCAATCGGTCTCACCAAAACGCTGCCTCAGGTTCTCTGCCCAGGCGAACTCCAGAGTGATGATGGCCAGTACGGCCAAGATCGTGAGAACGCATAACAGGATAAACGATTGCAGCAAGGTAAGTCGTTTTAGCAGTAGCCTATTCATGATCTCGACCATTTGTATCCTACGCCCCAAACCGTCTCGATTCGATCGTCGCAGCTGTATTCCTTTAATTTGGCGCGAATTCGCCGAATATGCTCGGCGATAACGCTGCTATCGCCTTCATCGTCAAGACCCCAGATTTTTTCGTGAATGCGCTCCTTCTCGAACACCGTGCCGGGGTTCAAGGACAGCAATTCGATAATCTCGAACTCTTTTTTAGCCATAGGAATGCGTGTATCCTGAAAATAGAGTTCCCGGGACGTATAGTTAAGGATCAAATCATTGTTAAACCGCACCGAGGTTTTCGTTTGAATTCGCTGTTCCCTGCGCAAATGCGCTTCGACCCTGGCGCCGAGCTCGCGAATACTAAAGGGTTTCAGGATATAGTCATCGCCCCCTGCTCGAAAGCCGGCTACTTTATCGGCATCTTCGACTCGAGCGGTTAAAAATAAGATTGGGCACGAGACAAAATCTCTGATGATTTCGCATACTTCAAGACCGTTCTGCCCAGGCATGTTGATATCCAGCAAAACGAGATCGGGTCCTTGTTCCACTTTACGCAGGGCCTCCCGGCTGTCCTTGGCCGTCATGACGAAATACCCGTTGATTTCAAAGTAATCGGTCAGCAGCTTTCGAAGATCCGCTTCATCGTCCACGATCAGTATTTTATACACTCATGTTCATCTCCCGTATCCAATGTTTGATATCAGCATATCAAAGATGATTCAGCAGACCAATCCGTTTTTTATCGGAGGATAAGAACATGTAGCTTTAGGAGTCGCGAACTCGCAGCTTTTTTGTTAAAGGAATAGTTCCACTTAAGTGATGGAGGTTTGGGAAAAGAGTCACCATCGAGTCGATAGGGATGAACCGGGTTGAAACTGGGCTCCATCCCGATGGATCCGTTGAGGCTTTCTTTTTTAATAAAGGATTTTAATTTTTTTGGGATTCCAGCTCTTGTAATGAATAAAATTAATAACGGAATTAATTAAATTAATTTTATGTGCATTTACAAATTGAATATATTGATTTATAATTCAAAAAAAAGAAAGGAGTAGAGCATGAAATATCCCATCATCACACAGTGTCCTGTATGTGACCACCAACTGCACGCCGTTAAGCTGGAATGCGGACATTGCCGAACGACGATTGAGAATACGTTTGAATTATCAAAGCTGGCTCTACTCTCGCCCGAACAACTCCATTTTGTGATCACCTTTCTAGTAAACAGAGGCAATATAAAGGAAGTGGAGAAAGAGCTGGGCATATCTTACCCGACGGTACGGGGCAAGCTCAATGATATCATTACAGCCCTCGGATATGATACGCGGAAGAAGCCGGAAGTTGATGAGAAGAAAGTCATTTCCATGCTGGAGAATGGCGATATCACCGCGGATGAAGCGGTCAAAATGTTGAAGGATGAATGAGCCTATGCTTCCGAAGCGAGTTTTTACGAAGCCGATTCAGGAAGCATCGTTCACAAAAAACTTTTAGGAGGAAGAAACGATGAAAGAAGAAATCAGTAAAGTGCTGTCCATGATGCAGGAAGGCAAAATTGATTCTGACAAGGCTTCGGAGTTGATCGACGCGCTAAAGGAGAAGCAAACGGCTCATCCATCACATGCCGTGCAGGTGCTGGGGAAACCCGACTATTCGAAGAAATTCTCACCTTCATCCGGCGGTTATTTAGACAAAACGTTGAAAATACGGGTAACCTCCCAAGAGAACGATAATGTCAACATCAATTTGCCGATTAAACTGGTAAAGGCTGTTCTCGGAGCGGGGCACAGCATTGCGTCCAATATTCCGCAGGCCGCGAAATATGTGAAGGATATCGATATTGATCTGCTGATCGATGCAATCGAGAATGAGCTTGACGGGCAAATCGTTGACATCCGCTCCGGTGATAAGGATACCGTCACTGTAGTGATTGAGTGATGGGTTATGATAATTGTGAAGGTTAAGAGCAAGGAGCACGCTTTTACGATTCCAGTCCCATATGCCGTATTGCGTATAGGGAGCGGTATCCTGACTTCCAATTTAGTCCAGCGCAAAATGAAGGATTGGCTGAGCAAGCACGACGGACACGCGGGTGAGCACTTGAGCCGGAAGGATGATTTCGATTCGGACTGCAGCCGGTTTGGGATTGAACTGGTGCAGTCGATTCTCGAAAACGAAAGCACGAAGCAAGCGATCAGGCAGCTCATCAAGGAGTTGCAAGGTTGCAAAGGGACGGTTCTGGTCGATGTCCAGACTCAGGACGGCACGGAAGTGTTGATTAAATTGTAGGCGAAGCTTTCATTTATTGCGTCTCTACATATTGCCAGAACCAAAGAAGGCAGAGATATAACGTAAATGACACTCCTTGACCGTAAGTTATATATTGTGTTAAGTTTTTCATGTGATTACAATGATGAATTGAATGGGAGGGATAAAGTGATGACTGCTTCTGAAATTGTAGATGTAAATGTGAACCTGTCATTTAAGGCGATGTTTGATCAGGTTCACAAAATAACAAATCAGATACCGGAACTTTATCCTTCTATGCATATATACAGTTCGTGACTTATTTATAGGTAGTCTCTTATTTCTGTATAGGTATAGTTAGGTTAATGTACGCAAAAAAGCACCGGTGAGCTGGTGCTTTTTTGCGTTTTCTCCGTTTAAAGGGAGATAGATATGAAGCATTTATCGAAGTATGAGAAAATTCGTAAGATCTTATCGGCTCTAAAGCAACCTAATTATAGATATGCGCAAATAACAGAGGCAATCTTCAGGAACAGGATTGGAACTTTTGAAGCAATGAACAACTTGCCTAAGCCATTAAGAAATGAACTAATCAAAGAGCTTGGAAACAATGTGTTAAGGATCACACCAAAAATGGAGCAGAAATCCAATCAAGTTAGTAAAATTCTGTTTGCCATCCCTGGCGATGAATTCATTGAGTCCGTAAGGTTAAGTTATAAAACTGGATGGGAATCCTATTGTATCTCTTCGCAGTGTGGTTGCGGATTTGGTTGTACATTTTGTGCTACGGGAACACTTGGTTTGAAAAGGAATCTCACAACGGATGAAATAACGGATCAACTTCTTTACTTTACTTTGAATAACTATCCCTTGGACAGTGTGTCCTTTATGGGGATGGGAGAGGCACTTGCAAACCCATATGTATTTGATGCATTGCATGTGCTGACGGATCCTAAACATTTCGGTTTAGGACATCGAAGAATTACGGTTTCCACAATAGGTATATTACCTGGAGTAAAAAAGTTGACGAAGGAATTTCCACAGATTAATTTAACCTTCTCCCTACATTCACCGTTTAATGATCAACGAAGTGAGTTAATGCCAATTAACAATCATTTTCCATTGGAGGAAGTTATGACCGTGTTGGATAAGCATATTCAACAAACGAAGCGAAAGGTCTACATTGCTTATATCCTGCTGAGGGGTATCAACGATTCAACTAAACATGCTGAAGCTGTTGCAGATTTGTTGCGTGGCAGAGGGTCATGGGAACATTTATATCATGTCAATCTAATCCCTTACAATTCTACTGATGCCACATCACAAAGTTTTGTAGAGTCGGATCAGAACAGCATCAATATGTTCCTTAAAATCTTGAAGTCAAAGGGGATTAACGTCACCGTCAGGACCCAATTTGGATCAGACATTAACGCAGCATGCGGCCAACTATATGGATCAAACGGGAAAATTTAATAACTCGATCAACTGACCAGGGGGAATACAATGTCCCATAAAAATACATCGATAACACATGTGATTCTCCATGCAGAGCCGGTTTTCAGCATTTGCATGGAGTAGCCAACAAAATTTAAACTGGCTTTGCTACTTGAACTATAATTTCAAGGAGTGAGTCGTTCGTGAGATATATTAATGCTACTGTCGTCTTGCCGGAGGAACTAGTTGAAAAACTGCAGGATTATATACAAGGAGAATACCTCTATATACCCGCTAAAAAAAATGAACATAAAGTCTGGGGAGAGCTGTCCGGCGCACGAAAAGAGATTAACAAAAGAAATAATGATATTCTGAATGCATATTTAGCTGGCGCCTCAGTCGAGGAACTCGCAGAATCATTCTTTTTATCAACCTATGCTATCAGAAAAATAATATATCAGAAATAGATGCCTACTTTTCCCTTCAAGAGTGCTAAACACGAGCACTGTTACTCTTGAAGGGATTTTTATAATGAAAAGAAGAAATCTGCACTCTGAGTACACACTACATGTTAATTAGCATTAGTTCTGAGTTAACAAATATAAAATACTACAGCATCGTTTTGTATATAGATCATGTATTTTCTATCTGTTATCGTGTAGATGTAAGGGACACATTGGGTATTAACCATTTAAATTTGCACCAAGAGGGGGTCGAAGTGATGGATGTTATCGTAGATACTTCGATTGTAATATAAGTGAGTAGAAAGAAAATGTTGATATTCAAAATCCAATAAACTACTGATTATCATGATTTCTGCTTACTTTTGAGCTGTCCGTTCCTATAATGAAATCCACTTTTTTACGATGATAATCAGGAGGTAGCTAAGTTTGTTAAACGTTTCTATTTATAATATGGAAGGTAACATTACGGGTGAAATGGAACTTGAAGAATCCATCTTCGGTATTATCCCCAACGAATCGGTTCTGCATGAAGCTGTTGTTAACCATCTTGCGAACAAGCGTAGCGGGACACACTCGACTTTAACTCGTGGCGAAGTTAGAGGGGGAGGTAGAAAACCCTATAAACAAAATAAAATTAATAGATCTCGAGCGGGTTCCATTCGTATGCCGCACTGGCGTCACGGAGGTATTGCGTTCGGTCCCAAACCTCGTGACTATGGATATCGTCTCAATAAAAAGGTTAAACGTCTTGCGATCAAATCAGCTTTATCCGCCAAAGTGCAAGATGATGAACTCATTGTAGTTGACCATATTAAGCTTGAAAGCTACAGGACAAAAGCTATCGTCGCGATGCTTAAAGCTCTTCATGCCAATAAGAAAGTGCTAATTGTAACACCTGAGGTGGATCACATCGTGTATAAAAGTGCAAATAACATTCCAGATGTGCAGACCACTGAAGCCAACTCGCTGAATGTATATGATATTCTTAATTGTGACACGCTCATTATAGCTAAGGATGCTATAAATATAGTTACAGAAGTCTATAACTAAAAAGCACAATTGGAAATGGGGTGATGAAGAAAAGTACAAGGCCCATATGAAATTTTAGAGTCGCAGAACAACGATCTTCAAATGGATAAGATCCCCTTTAAGTAGACTGTGTATAAAAGCACATTAAGTTCACTTGGAGGGGATTCTTCATTTATGAACCCTGTAAATGCAGCTTCTTCCACCTGATAGAATGTATTCGATCCGTTCGACAGTGACATCATGTCCAAGAACATGTTGAAATAATTGCAATTCGTTCTTACATAAACCAGTACATGCAGCGGCCGCTTCACAAATCGGACAATGCTTCTCAATAAACAAAAGACTCTTATCGTCTTCTTCTTTGATTTCAGCCATATAGCCCTCACTTGTTCGAATCTCCGCTAGTTTTTCCAGCCTTTCCATTACATCCGGTGTATCCCCAATGTACTTCATATATTGTTCTTGCATGCTCTTATTCCGGACAGTCAGCAGTTTATCCATTCCTTCGTTCCCGAATGCCTCTTTCATTGAATGGATTAGACTACGTGATAACTCCGAATAACCGCTAGGAAAAAAACGATCCGCTGCCGGTGTCAGTCTCCATAGTTTGGTTGGTCGGCCCATGGGGCGAGGTTCTTCTTCGTATGTAACCAATCCTTCTTCGATTAGCGCACTCAAATGTTGACGAATCGCCATTCCTGAAAGAGAAAAGTGGGAGGAGAGTGCCAAAACGTCCATTCTACCATGCTCTTTTAGCTGATCGATGATTGCTCTCCGTGTCCTTGTGGAGGCATCTTTTTTACTTTGAATTCGACTCATTTGCATACCTCCAATTAAACCATTCAATCTACGCGAACCAGTACATTTTAAACAAAAATGTTGACAAAGTCAAAAACGAAATGTACGGTATACTTTGTAAAGGGAAATGTTTACTAAGTATCCGAATTCAATATATACATCATCATTTGGAGGGATATGCAATGATTCAGATCACTGAAACAGCATCAAGAAAAGTAGCCGAAATAATAGCAAACGAAAACCTTCCTAACTCGTTTCTCAGGGTAGGTATTGAAGAAGGGGGCTGCAGCGGACTATCTTACACGCTTACCGTGGATGAATTGCAAGGAGATAGAGATATCATACTGAACCAAGGAGAGTTTCGCATCTTGGTACATGCTAATAGCGTTGAGTTCATTGAAGGTCTTGTCATTGACTATGAAGAAAGCGGGATGTTAGGCGGCTTCACCATGAATAATCCCAATGCAAAAGCTTCTTGTGGATGCGGAGCCAGTTTCAGAATGGCGAATTATCGTGGCGAAGTTAAAAAATGCGATTAGAAGCAGGAAGGATAAATATGAATGAAGTCACTGGTAGTATCTGAGAGAGCAATCTATTCTTTTAAGCATGATTGGGGCTTGGAAGAGGGACAACACGTAAGAATTTATGCTAAATACGCAGGTGAGGTTCAGATGCTTTCACAGTGGGTCTAAATGCCAATGCAACACCGATCGATCCCGTATGGGTTCAATCGATAGAGGGAATTCATTTCTTTATTGAACATACGGATGCCTGGATTTTGGAGAAGCAGCTCCTTCAAATCGGTTGTGACGAGGAAGGAATAACTTTAGAAAGAATAGCGTATTGAATTTCCGAGTTGTGCCCCCGATTCTGTAGGCTAACGTGAACGAGGAGAAAAAAGTTTAGCTTAAATTCACCTAATTCACAATGATAATTTTGCAAATATTCTTGTAACAGAGGATTGGAGATACGAATGCTGGGGCTAACAATTATTTTCAAGACTAATTTGGAGTTATACATAAGGAGAACTGAAGGATGGAAATGACCTCCGAAAATGCCGGGGTTTTCGACGCCAAGTATAGAGCACTAACTATAGGGATCATTCTTGCGGTAACGACCGTTGCGTTTGAAGGACTGGCACTTGTGACGATTGCTCCGACCCTGGCTCAACAATTAGACGGGCTGCATTTGTTCGGCTGGATATTCAGCGCTTTTCTTTTGGCACAAATCCTTGGAACGATGATTATCGGTCAGCGGATCAACCGAATGGGCGTTTTTGCGTCGTTTGGCATATCGATTTTTATTTTTGTGACAGGCATCGTGATTGCGGCTGCTTCCGTGAACATGATGATGTTACTCGCAGGGAGAGTGTTTCAGGGATTTGGTGCAGGGGCTATTATTACGTGCGTGTATTACAGCATTACTTTGGGTTATCCCGATAAGCTGAGATCGAAAATACTTGCTTTGTTTTCCGGGGCATATATTCTGCCTGCGTTAATCGGCCCTTTTATCGCCGGTTCCATAGCGGAGCATGTGTCCTGGAGATTTGTTTTTTGGATGTTGCTTCCATTCATTGGTTTGGCTGTACTGCTGACGCTTCCCGCTTTTCGCAAATTTACTGTGAGACGGGATTCCACTCCAAAGAACAGCCGAAAAGAAGGATATGCGTTACTGCTAACGATTGGAACGGGCTTGCTGCTGGTGGGATTAAGTCTGGTAACCAATTGGAATGGTATATTGCTTTCGGTAGCTGGATTGGTGATCTTGATTAAGCCTTTGCGAACATTGCTGCCAGAAGGTACCTTAAGAGCTAGAGCGGGTTTGCCTGCTACGATTGCTTCAAGAGGTTTCTTCGTTGCTTGTTATAATGCGACTGAAAGCTATGTCGTCTTGGCTTTGACCGATGTGAAAAAGCTTCCTGCAGATTTAGCGGGACTGATTGTGGCCGCGGGTGCGTTAAGCTGGTCAACGGCGGCTTGGCTGCAGTCAAGGTATGATATTAAAGACCACGGGAAGGGCCGAAAGAAACGGGTAATGATCGGTATTGGATTTATGATCATTGGAGTTTTATCAGTACTGCTGGCTGTTGGCCTACCCGCAGGGGGAATTGGATTTGCAGTTCTTTCGCAGCTCTTCACTGGGTTTGGCATCGGTCTGGCACATCCAACCACCGGAGCCATTGCGCTGCAGCACGCGAAAGCAGGGGAAGAGGGAGAAATATCCGCCAGTCTTCAGTTTACAGATGCATTTAGTCCTGGCTTGAGTATTGGAATCGGCGGAGCCCTCATTGCGATTAGTCAGTCGCTGGATTTGGGTATATTGACGGGGATATTATTGGCTTTGTCTCTCCAATTTATCTTTGTGCTCTTGAGTTTTACGATTTCCTTCCGCATCAAAGATTGAACAACCTGCAAAAAGAACATTTACTTAAGAGGATTTTAACCATTGGATAATTATAACATTGACAACTGTAGGTTTTTCCAAAATAATAGAATGTAATTGAATACTGGTACCTTTAATTCAGTCCAGAGAGGCTGGCAAGGGCAGCGGATTTTTATAATCACGCGAGAATCAGTGCGTATTCCGTCAGGGGATGCTCTGTGTCTTCGCGCGGGTTATGATGTGAAAAAGAGGCTACTTGTCAGTGAAGACTTGACGAGTAGCCTCTTTTTTCTGCTTCTTTGGTATCAGAACACTTTAACCTGGAGGTATTCTGATGAGCAATCAAGATCAAGAGTTTTCGTGGCAAGCGGTACCGAAAACGCAGAGAAACCATTTTTGGAAGACGTTATCCGTCATGTTAGGATTCACTTTCTTTTCGGCAAGCATGCTGGCAGGGGGGACGCTCGGAGTCGGCTTGACGTTCATGGAGTTCATCGGAATCGTGCTTGCAGGCAATTTGGCACTCGGCATCTATACGGGAGCGCTGGCACATATCGCTGCCAAAACGGGCCTTTCCACGCATTTGCTGGCAAAGTATGCGTTTGGTGAGAAAGGCTCGTACCTCCCTTCATTCCTGCTCGGCTTTACGCAGGTCGGTTGGTTCGGCGTCGGTGTGGCCATGTTCGCGATTCCGGTTGCCAAAGCGATGGATTGGAATGTGTACCTGTTGATCTTCATATTTGGTCTCGCCATGACAGCATCAGCAATCTTCGGCATGAAATCGCTCGTCATTCTGGGCTATATTGCGGTACCGGCTATTACCATTCTTGGCGGTTACTCCATGTTCGAAGGGACAGGCTCCTTGGGCGGACTGCAAGGATTGCTCGATTACACCCCGACCCAGACGCTCACCGCGGCAGCGGCATTGACCATTTGTATCGGGTCATTCATTAGCGGCGGAACACTGACTCCCGATTTCGCCCGGTTTTCTCGCACGTCCCGGCAGGCGGTTACTGCAACGGTCATTGCGTTCTTCCTGGGGAACTCACTCATGTTCCTGTTCGGCGCAGTCGGCGCAATGGCATATAAGCAGGCAGATATCTCGGAGGTCATGTTCCTGCAAGGGCTGATCATTCCGGCGATCATCGTTCTGGGACTGAATATTTGGACGACCAACGATAACGCTCTTTATGCTTCCGGGCTGGGCTTTGCCAACATTACGAAAATTCCGAAAAAGTTCTTCGTCATTGTAAATGGCATCGTAGGTACCATATTGGCCATGTGGATGTACAACAATTTCGTCGGTTTCCTGAATGTGCTGGGCGCGGCGATCCCGTCCATCGGGGCCATCATCATCGCGGACTACTTCTTCGTGAAGCGCAGAAACTATAAACCGTTTGCCGACATGACTTTCAAGAAGGTAAACTGGATAGCGATGGTAGCTTGGGCCATCGGCGTTGCCTTCGCCCAGCTGGCTCCGGGAATCACGCCATTGAACGCACTGATCGGTACGGCAGTGGCCTACATCGTGTTAATGCTGATCGTTCCTGCCAAAGAATCCAAAGAAAAGGGGAAAACAAATGATTATACAGAACGCAAAATTGCGGGGTAAAGAAGGGTTATGGAATATCGTCGTGAAAGACGGGAAGTTTGAGCAAATCACGCAGTCATTGGAAACAACTGCGAATGAGGGAGTCATTGACGTTGGCGGCTCGCTTGTGCTGCCGCCGTTCATTGAACCTCACATTCATCTGGACACAACATTAACGGCGGGCGAGCCGGAGTGGAATTTGAGCGGAACGTTGTTCGAAGGCATCCAGCGTTGGTCAGAACGCAAGGCGTTCCTGACGCATGAAGATGTCAAAACGCGCTCCAAAACGGCGCTCAAGTGGCAGATGGCGCAGGGCATCCAGCATGTACGGACGCATGTGGACGTTACCGATCCAAGCTTGACCGCAGTTAAAGCGATGCTGGAAGTGAAAGAAGAAATGGCACCGTACATCGACATCCAGCTTGTTGCTTTTCCGCAGGAAGGCATTCACTCTTACCCGAACGGCGCGGAATTGCTGGAAGAGTCGCTGAAAATGGGCGTTGACGTGGTCGGCGGCATTCCACACTTCGAATTCACGAGGGAGTATGGCGTCGATTCGATGAAGGTTGCGTTTGACCTCGCCGAAAAATACGACCGTCTTATCGACATCCATTGCGACGAAATCGATGATGAGCAATCCCGTTTCGTGGAAGTCGTCGCCAAAGAAGCCTACGAACGCGGACTGGGCTCCCGCACAACAGCAAGCCACACGACGGCGATGGGCTCATACAATGATGCCTATACGTACAAATTATTTAGATTGCTGAAGATGGCTGACCTGAATTTCGTCTCCAACCCTCTGGTTAACATCCACCTGCAAGGACGCTTCGACACGTATCCGAAAAGAAGAGGGCTGACTCGCGTCAAAGAGCTGCAGGAAGCCGGTCTCAATGTGTGCTTCGGTCACGATGACATCTTTGATCCATGGTATCCGCTAGGCACGGGCAACATGCTTCAGGTGCTGCACATGGGCATCCATGCATCGCAGTTGCTCGGTTACGATCAAATCGTGAACTCAATCGATCTCATTACGAAAAACAGCGCGAGAACGCTGCATATCGAGGACGTGTACGGTATTGAAGAAGGCAAGCCTGCCAACTTCATCGTTCTTGAAGCGGAGAACGAATATGAGGCTATTCGCAAACAGGCGGCAGTGCTTTATTCGTTCAGAGGCGGCCGCAAAATCGCGGAAACGAAGCCGCGGGACACGTCGATCATTCTTGATGGCGGTTCAGAGAAAGTTACTTTCAATAAATAATCTACCATGTATTAAAGTCCGCGGATTCCGCGGACTTTTTTGTTTAACAATGCAAGTTCTTATCGCAGAGCGAGGACAAGGGAAGGCAAACCGCATAACGATTCTCCCCAATAAGAGAAAAAACATCGAGAAACCTATTTTTCTCCATGCTACAATTTATTCCGTGGAGGTGCACATCCATGGATTATGAGCAAAGAATTCAATCTGTACTTAATTATATTGAGACGCATGTGCAGGAAGACATTCCGTGTGAGTCACTTGTAGCGTTGGCCGGCTTCTCTAAGTCACATTTTTTGCGCGTGTTTGAGGCGTATACCGGCTTCACCGTCATGTCATATGTACGCAGTCGCAAACTGCATCTTGCTGCTGAACGTTTAAGCTATAGCAATGATAAAATTGCGGATATCGCATATGACTACGGCTTCGAATCCCATGATGTATTCGGTAGAGCTTTCAAACGCATGTATGGATTAACACCTGAAAACTATCGGAAGAGACGGTTTCTTTTGCCTACATTCCACGCTGTCAATCTCGCACAGCAGCAAAAGGGAGCTGTAGCCATGATAAAAACCAAGCCACATACGATGATCGTAACAAAACCAGCGATGAAGCTAATTGGCATAGAATGTCGATTTGAAGATGGTGTATCTTCGCCCGATCTGTGGAAACAGTATTTCGATGAGTGGCAGCAAACTTTCGGCAATATCGCACATCTACGTGTTGAGCCAGAAAAGGAAATTGACTATGCATTGACGGTAGATCGAGACGAGAGCGGATACACCTACTTTATCGGGATCGAAGTGACAAGCGTAGACCATGTGCCGCCAGGGACCACAGCACGGCTCATCCCAAAAACGAAATATGCAAGGTTCACAGCGATTGGACCGGTTGGAGAGTCGATAGGGCGAACGTATGATTATATTTTCAAGGAATGGTTTCCATACTCGTCATTTCAAACAGCTGCTGGTCCGATCATGGAACATTATGATATGCGTTGTGCTACCCATCTCGGCATACCATCTGATATGCAGGAAATGGATATCTACATCCCAATCGAGCTCGTCCTAACACAAACCAAAGAAATTATTGAACTTCAACCATACCGAGCAGCTTATTACAAGGCCGCCGGCAGGAAGGGAAGGAAATGGCAGCAAGTAAAGAAAGAAGCATTTGACGTCATGATCACTTGGGCATTATCGCAAGGTATTGATCAGTCTGATTTGCGAATCCGAGCGCATAACAACGGAGGTGCTACGGAGGAGAAATTCAATTACGAAGTTTATATGGACGTTACAGGGATAGATGTCTCGATTACTGAGGATTCACTCATCAGCCTGATGGATCATGAAGGCGGATTGTTTATAGTCACGCCCGCACTTCATCGTATGTTGGAGCCGACAGGAAAAGCATTTTGCGAATGGTTTGAACAGCAGGAGAAATATAAGATGACGGGTGCATGGTTCGAGGAATTCTTGATTCATGGCGGAAAAGTCACTTTAGACACACTTATCAGGATACATTACGGAGTGAAGCGGTTATAGATTTATGAAGTGAACTATCGGGAAACTATTGATCCATAATCATCTGGAGATGGGTGGGGACAGCAATGAATCGGCAGCCTATTTCAGTTAACGGTCAGAATAGTTCGAAATCAATGTTGAACTATTGAAAAAAGCCCGCCATCACAACTGATGGTGGGCTTTTTTCTATTGCCGGAAAGGTGGTAACGCAATGTGGAAGAACTGTTGGTGTCTAATATATGTTGACATGTATATACGCTAAAGTATATATTAGGTGCACGAACACATTAATCATCCAAATAACGTTACTCACTTTTGCCGATCTCAATCGGTCCAACATTGTTGAACTACTTAAAAAAGGTCCAACATTGTTGAACTACTTAAAAAAGGTCCGAAATCGGTAAGAGAAATTGTCAATGCCCTAAGTATCAGCCAGTCGCACGTATTCCGTCATTTGCGCATTTTGAGCGAAGCAGGGATAGTGCGCTCCCGTAGCAAAGCGCAGCTGCGAATATATCTATCCTTGAAGAGGTCTCAATCATTTTGAGGAGTAAAAGCTGGACTACTAGAAAAAGGAGGAACTATGACAGGTATCAATAGTTTTATTACGAGTTACATGCTAAATTATCGGGACGTCTGGAACAAAAGGCTAGATTCACTTGAAAATTATCTAACAAGGATAAAAGCTGATTTTGAATCGTAAGACATTTTGCTTAAGGAGAATGTGAATATGACTGATCTTCAAACTCTGAATCGGTTGGTCGGCACTTGGGATATCAGCGGCGGAGCCGAAGGAACTGTAACCTATGAATGGATGGAAGGCGGACATTTTTTGATCCAACGCGTCCAGCTTTCCCAAAATGGGCAAGAAGTGAAGGGCATTGAGTTTATTGGGCATTTGAAGCCGTTCGGTGAGAGAACAAGCACGGATATCCGATCCCGGTATTATGATACGCTAGGCAACACTTTCGACTATGTTTATGAGATCGAAGGAGACACGCTTGTCATTTGGGCAGGTGAGAAGGGATCGACTTCATACTTCAAAGGAATTTTCAGTTCTGATGGGAACTCCAATGAAGGTACATGGTGTTATCCCGGTGGAGGTGGATATGAATCGACGATGACGAGAGTCACGGACAACAGGAGGGATAGAAATTGGCTAAGCAGCTAGTCCATGTAAAACCTATAACAAAGACTGCTTCCAGATTTGCACTTATATCGGTCCTCGCTGGGACGTTGTTCATTTTAATCCTTTCTAGTCTTCATATTCTGGAGCCTGAATTTGATCCGACATGGCGCTTTATCAGCGAGTATGCGCTTGGCACCTCTGGTTGGATGATGCAATTGTCTTTTGGAATGCTGGCGGTTGCCCAAATCAGTGTTATGGTTACGATTTTCCCGCAAATTCGTACCATCACAGGATACATAGGACTTGTCATACTAGGGATCAGTGCAATTGGCGTCATCATCGCGGGGATCTTCGTCACCGATCCAATTTCTATCAGTCCAGAGGATGCAACGTTCAATGGCAGAATGCATTCGATTGGAGCGATGCTTGACTATACGCCACTGGCCTCAGTCTTGATTAGTTTTTCGCTAACACGAGTCGATACTTGGAGACCGATTAGGAGTCTGCTCATTCTAAGTTCTGTTATTGCAATAGTCGCTATGCTCCTATTTGTACTTCAAATTCCCCAAGATGGACAGTTTGGACCCGATGTTCTGGCAGGTTTGTTCGGACGATTCTTAATCGCAGCCGAAATTGCATGGCTACTCATTGTCGGAATCCATGCTGCAAAGCTGGGATCTTTTAAAAGGAAATAGCTGAAGCATATTATTGCGAAAAATTACATTTGGATAATCGATAAACCGGCTGCAATCTGTTGCAGTCGGTTTAAGTCTTTAAGGATGGCTCAACTACTTCAACCCCATGGGGCTTTCGGAATAAATACCGTGATTGGCTGAATGATAAGAGGCCGTATGAATCGAGAGGTTCATGATTTTAATGCTGCAATTTTCGGAAGACACTATAGCTTCTTTGTGCGCATTCGGAGATGGCAATGGGGTGGAAGCCACTGACATCGGCATACAACGTATCGTTTAGCGGCGAGATCCACTTCTCAGGGAGCGCCGCTGCTCCAAGTGATGCGCCAAGAATGGAACCGACGGTGGCGCCATTGCAATCGGTGTCCCAGCCACCAAGTACGGCTGTTGTTATGCCTTTCTCAAAATCGCCTCCGGAATGAATGAGAGCAGCCGCGCATAATGCAGCATTATTATTGGTATGAACAGCGTGATAGTGCTTAAATGCTTCCCATATTTTACTCACCAATTCTAATGAATCTTCCGTTTCCTCAGCAATGTTGACCGCTAATGCGATATCTTCTGCAAGACGGCTGTGTTTCGGAATTTCACTCAATCCGATCTCAACAATTCGCTTCATATCACTTTCAACGAATGCGGCAGCAATCATTGCCGAGCAAAACATGGCGCCGTAAATCCCATTCTTCACATGGGAGAAGGAAGCGTCCCGCCAAGCAAGCTCGGCTGCAAGCTGGGGCTGGCCGGCAGCACCGTATGCATAGCCGTCCACACGGATCTGGGCGCCGATCCATTCACGGTAGGGATTCAGATAAGAGCGGCCCCATTGGATATGTTTCTCCCAGTCATCTGGCCGATCGCCGCTAATATGTGAAGTGACACGAGCGAAATTAAGATAGGACTGTGCTTCAGCCGTGAATACCTGCCCGAATGTCAAATGACGATGCCACAGCTTGCCCACATCCCAGGAGTTGAAATCAAGCCCGCGCTCCTCAAGCATGAGCAGTCCAAGAACGGTATAACGAATATCATCGTCTGTTTCCATAAAGCGAATGTTTTCCCGGCAGCTGGCCAAGCTGCTCCATCTTGCTATCTCGATACCGTACTCGGCTTCTGCAGTTGATTCGCCTGGTGTGTAGTGACGAATCGGCCATTGCCCCGCGCCTTCGAACCACAACTTAACATTGTGCCAGCCGGGCCTTCCGCCGGAGCCTTGCATGAAGGAAGGAGCTTCGAGAGGTTTTCCGAGCGCACAGCCAGCCGAACGACCGAGCCAAGCACCATGAAATTTATCCTGCCATTTAAGTTCATCCCAGTTTCCGGACAGGAATCTCGGTCCATCCGGACGTTCGGCGCGAATGGCTTCCAATTCCGACGGCTCGATATACTTGAAATCCGCACGTGGTTCAAGAGCCATTAAAGCCTGGTATACTTCCATTAGCTTTGCATCGTCTGTGCCGGCTGCTTCCAGACGTTCGGACATCCCCTCTACAATACAGCCTTCTTCTCCGCGCTGTTTTATTTCTTCCCGAACTAATTCCCTCAGTCCAATCCATTTCGTCATAACGGTTGCCCTCCTGATATAGGTGAAATCAATATGTGCCTTGATTATAACCAGCCATGCCGGAAATGGCTTCTCAAAATATGAAAGCGTTATTCTCATTTTTTGCTCATTCCATAACCCCCATAGATTGCCGATAACGGATCGGAGACATCCCGACAGTCTCTTTAAAAACGCGGTAAAAGGTCGGCAAGCTTTGAAAGCCGCATTCGAATGCAATATCAGCAACAGCTTTGTCCGTTCCCGCCAATTCTCGCTTGGCAGCCTGGATACGCAGCAAGGAAACATATTCCGAGAAACGATAACCGGTCGTTTCCAGAAACGCCCGGCTCACGCGCGAGACGCTTAAACCAAGTTCATCAGCCAATTCCCCTAAGCTAACCGGCTCGTTGTAACGATGCTCTATTAAAGCGGCAAGCGAGTGCACCTGGCGAACGGAATGTACCATATGATGACGCTCATCATCGGATAGCAAACCGTTGTAATGTCGAAGAAGACGTCCGCACAGCTGAATGAGCGCGCTTTTGGCCATGACCAAATAACCCGAGCACTTCTCCCGCAGTTCTTCCGCTATAGCCAGCACCCAAGGCGTAAGCTGTTTGGCGAGGGGCGAGCCGCCAATAATATGATTGCAAAAATGAGTGGAGCGATAGGAGAATGGCAGCAGCAGACCGGGCTCCTCCGCTAGCAGCAGCGCGGGATCAAAGTTAATAAAAAGATAGCGGCTCGGGTCGTCGGGGGCAGATTGGGCAATATGCCGTTCCTCATTATTGACTAGGAACAAGTCGCCAGGGTTAGCTGCATATTGTTTGTTGCCGAAGAAAAAATAGCCTTTGCCTGTTAAACAAAGGCCGATCTCCAGACTCGCGTGCACATGAGGTGGCTGTCGATAAGTGGCAGGGGTCCATTCGAAAGCATTGATAGCAATGGGATGATCATAAGCAATATGAAGTTTCATTATGATCCAATGGCCTCCAGACAATAATGAATTTATATGCTAAGTATATAGACAAGAGATGTCTTTAACCAGATACTGTTATTTACTTTCATACATACATTTTGAGGTGTATCTAAATGAAAAGAATACGCCGACGTTGTATACATCAAACACAGTAAATATTTATTTTTGTCTGGTGTCAAGAGGTGTATACGAAAGTAAAGACTAGTATATAGAACAGCGGGGGGCTTCTTTTTATACTTGAAATATGAAATACTGCATCATAATTTGCAGCGAAAACTATAACGAAATGTACCGGAGGGGTAAAATTTGAAGAGCAAAAAGGCACTTGTCATGATCTCCTTGACGCTTGCATTGGCGATTACAGGCTGCGGTTTCAAAACGTCGTCTGAGCCACCACCTGGAAAAACCAAGGAACCGGTCGAAACAACAGGCACAGGAAACAGCAATGATATCATTGAGGTTTCAACGGTTTCGCCAAGCGATCCTTACTTGAAATTTGACGAAGGTGAAGACTTCGACAAAAACTCAGTTTATGACGCTTATGAAAAAGATATCGGTGTCAAAATTACAAACAAATGGATTGCAGATGTAAGCCAATTTAAAGAGAGAGTAAAAATTGCTATCGCATCCAACGATCTTCCGGATTTCTTGCTTGTAAACGCTGCACAGCTTAAAGAGCTTACTGAAGCGGATATGATTATGGATTTGACCGAAATTTATGATCAGCATGCTACGGAAGAGACGAAAAAGTTTCTGACCATGGACGGCGGCATGCAGATGAAAACAGCGATGATCGACGGGAAAATGATGGGTATTCCAAGCTCATACAACCCGTTCAACTATCAATTCTTGTTCGTTCGTACGGACTGGCTGAAAGAACTGGGCCTGCCTGAGCCTAAGACAATGGATGATTTCATTGAAATTGCCGAAGCGTTCAAAGCGAAGAATCCTGGCGGTACAAAAGAAGCTTATGGTATTGCGGTCAGCAAGAATCCTTTTAGTACAGAGACAGGCGTTACCGGACTGAGAGCGTTCTTGAACGGCTATCATGCTTATGAAAACATTTGGATGGAAGACGGTAACGGCGGTTTGATGAACAGTGATATTCAGCCTGAGATGAAGCAGGCTCTTGCAGCGCTGCAAGACATGTTCAAAAAAGGGTTGATCGATCCTGAGTTTGCGGTTAAAGATACGGAAAAAGCTGCTGAGCTCATCTACGACGGCAGCATCGGCATGGTATTTGGCGCTTCCTGGACACCGGCGCAGCTTGCGCAAGGGGCTGTAAAAGATGGCAAGGTTGTTCAAGAATGGGGAGTGTTCCCTATCCCATCAATAGATAATAAGCCTACATTGAATCAAATTGGTCTTGGCGTTGATGAGTACTATGTTATCTCTAAAAAAGCCAAGCATCCGGAAGGCGTAATCGGATTATTAAACCAATGGATCGTTGTTGACAATCATCCGACAGAAGAGCAAAAAGTATATGGGTATGGTAAAGACCGTGTGGAAAAAGGCAACAACTACTGGCTGCTTAACCCGCTTCGCGTAGGCAAACAGTTTGACAATAACGGCGAAATCCTGCCTAAAGCCATCGAAAACAAAGACGAAAGCATCCTTGAGACAGCAGACCAAAAAACGCGTTATGCACGCGCTATGCAATACGTTGAAGGCGATACAAGCATGTGGTGGGAATATGTAATCTCCGGTCCTAATGGTGCCTTTTCTCATGTTCCAGAAATTCAAAAGAACAAGCAATACCTGCAAAACAAATTCTACGGCGCGCCTACTCCGACGATGGCAGACCGTCAAGAAATTTTAACGAAGAAACGTGATGAAATATTCATCAAAATCATAATGAACCAAGTATCCGTAGACGAGTTCGATACATTCGTTGAAGAGTGGAAGAAGCTTGGCGGCGATGAAATCACGAAAGAAGTTAACGAGTGGTATAAATCGCTTCAATAGGATCTGCAGCGCAAAGGAGGGGTTGAATCTATGCAATCCCTCCTTTTTTCAAGAACAATCAGGTTCTTGAGCAAGGCATGCACAGCATGATAAGTGAATCAGCGAGGTGAAGATATGAAGAGTCTGACGCGCGTCTGGAAGAAGGAATGGCCGCTTCATTTGATGCTGCTGCCGGGTTTGGCTTTTATTATTATTTTTAGTTACATTCCGATGTCAGGAATCATGATGGCTTTTCAAAAATATGTGCCGAATAAAGGGTTGTTCGGCTCCCCGTTTATCGGATGGAGGAACTTTCAGCTGTTAATGGATTATCCGGATATCGGCCGTATCTTTTTTAACACGGTATATATTGCCGTAATGAAAATCGTTGCCGGTTTGTTCGTGCCGATCACCATTGCGATTTTGCTTAATGAATTGCGCAGAGAATGGATGAAAAGAACGTTCCAAACCCTGGTCTATCTGCCCCATTTCTTATCCTGGGTACTGCTGAGCGGTATTTTGGTCGATATTTTGTCTCCTTCCTCCGGCATATTGAACCAGCTGCTTGGATGGTTCGGCATGAAGCCGATATTCTTTCTTGGCGACAATAACTGGTTTCCTTATGTCATGGTCATCTCCGATGTGTGGAAAGAATTTGGATTTGGGACCATTGTTTATTTGGCGGCGCTGACAGGAATTAATCCTACGCTTTATGAAGCCGCTCAAATCGATGGCGCGGGCCGCTGGAAACAAACGCTTCACGTGACGCTGCCGGGCATGATGCCGATCATCGTTCTTATGCTTACGCTTAATATCGGCAATGTGCTGAATGCCGGATTTGATCAAATATTTAACCTTTACAGCGCGCCGGTTTATGAAAGTGCCGATATCATTGATACTTTCGTCTACCGCATGGGGATACAGCAAGCCCAGTTCGGATTTGCCACAGCTGTCGGCTTATTGAAATCCGTCGTATCCTTTATTTTCATTTCCGTATCCTACGTACTCGCATACCGGCTAGCGAATTACCGTATTTTCTAATAGCGGAAAAGTCGGTGATTCAGAAAGGAGACAGACCGTGGTTATTAAACCCTCATTCGGAAGAAGGGCTTTTCTAGTTTGCAATCTCATCTTTCTTGCGTTTATATCTTTTTTATGCTTAATGCCGATCATTCATATTTTGGCGATTTCCTTTAGCTCGGGTTCGGCGGCGGCAGCCGGCAAGGTTGCGCTGTGGCCTGTAGAGTTTACAACAGCGGCTTATGATAACGTGTTCGGCAAGCCTGAATATTTAAGAGCCTTTGGCATTTCTATTCAACGGGTTGTTGTCGGGACGGCATTAAGCATGCTGTTAACGATTGTTACGGCTTATCCTTTATCCAAGGACCGCAATACGTTTCGTCTAAGAACCGTTTATGCCTGGATTTTCGTTTTTACGATTTTGTTCAACGGCGGACTTATTCCTACCTATTTGACGATTAAAAGCTTGGGACTTATTGATTCTCTCGGAGCGCTGGTGTTTCCTATGGCGATTAACGTGTTTAACGTCATCCTGCTATTGAACTTTTACCGCAATTTGCCCAGGGAGCTTGAGGATGCTTCACGGATTGACGGAGCCGGGCATTTTGCAACACTTTGGAAAATATATGTTCCGCTATCGTTGCCCGCACTGGCGACAACGGGCCTTTTTACGATGGTAGGGCATTGGAATAGCTGGTTTGATGGCATGCTTTATATGAATCATCCGGAAAATTACCCGCTGCAAACTTTCTTGCAAACCGTTATTATTAAGATGGATTTCCGATTTCTTAAATCAGAAAATGTGGAACTCATGCTCCAGCTGTCTGACCGTACAAGCAGGGCGGCACAAATCTTCGTAGCGGCTTTCCCGATTCTTATTGTCTATCCATTCTTGCAGCGGTTTTTCATCAAGGGTATTGTGATGGGAAGTGTAAAAGAATAGACAAGGAAGGTCGTAGATCTCAGGCACAGGAGAACAAACGATGAAAAGTATATTCTTTTTACAGGATTCCTCTATATTCAGAAAAATAATGGCTGCCTTTTTGGCGGCCTTACTGCCGCTTATGGCATTTACCTGGATGATGAATGAGCAAGGGGCCGATCATATCCGCAGTGAAATATCCGATTCGATATTAAATACGACGCGGTTTTATTTAGACTCCCTGGATCAGGAAGCAGACCGGATCAGCCGATATTTGCCTAATTACGTCATGGACAGGGATTTAATGGAAGTGGCGGCGACAGGCGAGCAGATGAACTCCTATGAGCGGTCGTATAAAATATTGGATATTCAGCACCGCTTGGATTTAATGAAAAACTCCAGTCCGTTTATTCGCGAGGCGAAGGCGTACATTCCTCAAATCGAGCGTACTGTGCTGAGCAACAGCTTTGAAACCAAGCTGAATGCGGAAGAATATGAAGCGATGCAGCCAGACAAGAAGCTCTATACGGAGCCCTTTATTTATTGGCAGGATCGGCTGTTTATTACGATGCAATACCCTGCAGGCAAAAAGGACCCGCTCTATGTGGTAGGCGTAGAGCTCTCAACCGGTAAAATGAAAGAAACATTAGCGCAAATCGGCAATAGCAGGGGAGGCCAGAGCGTATTGTTTAATCTGGAGCGCGGCTGGGAAATCAATAGCGGCTCCGACCCTGAATTGCATGATCTGATGAAGCAGCTGGCTTTTGAAAAGCAGGCAGCAAAAATGGATGAAGGCTATGATACGATCAATTATAAAAATAAGCGATTTCTAACCGTATTCAAGTATTCCAGCCTCTGGAATTCATACATGATAACGAGCATACCGGAAGAGATGATTCTCGGTTCGCTCGAGGTATATAAAGCTTTGTTTTGGTGGGCTTGCGTGCTTGCTGTTTTTATTTTTTTATTCTTCACCTATTTTTTAATCCGGTTAATATACCGTCCGTTGATCAAGCTGGTGCGTTCTTTCCGCCGCATGCAGCAAAACGAGCTGGAGCCGATCTTGATTGACCGCAGGAAGGATGAGTTCGGCTATTTATACCAGGCTTTTAACGATACGGTGAAATCTTTGAAAACACTGATTGAGGAAAATTATGAGCAGCAAATTCGCAATCAGCGTTCGGAGCTGAAAAGATTGCAATCGCAAATTAATCCTCATTTTTTATATAATTGCTTTTTCGTGCTTTGCCGTTTGATTAAATCCGATAGCCAGAAGGAAAAAGCCTACCAGTTCTGTTTATACATCGGGCAATATTTTCAGTTCATTACTCGCCAACATGATGACGACATCCCGCTGGAGATGGAGCTTGAGCATTCCCGCACTTATGTGGAGATGCAGTCGATCTGTTACGGGGATCGAATCCAAGTGTTGTTTGAAGTCGAAGCCCAGCCGATTGAAGTCCCCCGTTTGATTTTGCAGCCTATTATTGAAAATGCTTACAAGTACGCCCTCGGCAATATGCGCGGCATGGGCGAGCTATGGGTGCACAGCAAGCTGCGAAATGATGCTTTATACATTTATGTAGAAGATAACGGCGAGTTCATTACGGACGAGGAGATCGAAGCGCTTGGCAAGAGGCTGCGTTATTCAACCAACCAGATTGAGGAGACAACCGGCCTGCTTAATGTTCATCGCAGAATTCAGCTCCGTTATGGAGAAGAGTATGGGATTACCGTATCACGCTCTGAGCTTGGCGGGCTTCAAGCTATTATTAAACTGAGTATGAGCTAAGGAGGAATCGCCATGTACAGGCTTTTAATCGTGGATGATCTGCCGATTATTGTAGATGGTCTTCTGGAGTTGTTTGAGAAGACGGAGCATTTGGACCTTGAAGTCATGAAGGCCTATTCCGGTGAAGAGGCGCTTGCGGTGCTGTCTCATCACCGGATGGATATTGTGATTTCGGACATTAAGATGTCCGGCATAGAGGGTATTGAGCTTCTGCAGGAAATCAAATCACAGTGGCCGAAGTGCAAAGTTATTTTATTGACAGGGTACAATGATTTTCACTATGCGAAGAACGCCCTTACGTTTGGCGCTTTTGATTATTTACTGAAAGTGGAAAGCGACGAGAAGATCATTCATACCGTTGAACGGGCCATAGAGGAAATTGAAGAGGAACAGGATCAGGCGCAAATGATCTTGCGTGCCCAGTCCAAAATGAGAATAGCGATGCCTTCCTTGCAGAAGGAATATATTTGGGGCTTATTTCAAGGCAAGACGATGACGGGGCAGCAGCTTCGGGACGCTTTTGCGGAAATGGACATTCCGCTTGACGCATCGCTGCCTGTCTATTTGCTGATTGGCCGGATCGATGCCTGGAAGGAAATGTTCACGGCGCCGGACAAGGCTTTGCTCGCTTACGCTCTTCAAAATATCGGCGATGAGTATTTATCCGCCCATGTGCGCTGCTTCTCCGTCGTATTTGATATGAACAAAATGGCATGGATCTTTCAGCCTAAAGCCGGCCCGGAGTTAACGACGGATACCGGTACGATGGAATGGACCAGGGCATACCGCTATGTGAGCGGCAATTTGGAGACGATACAAGCTACCAGCAAAAAGTTGCTGAGCCTCTCCGTATCTTTTCTTATTGGCAGCGAGGCTGTCCCATGGAATCGGCTGTCGGATCGTTTTCATGCGATGAAATACGGTCTTATGCAAGGCCATGGCTTGTTCCATGAGGTCATCATGACAGATAAAGATATTCAGAAGTCCGAAGAAAAAGAGAAGGCGAACAGCTATCATGACAGCTTTTTACACGCTCGCGTACAGCTGCTGATGAGCTGTCTTGAAAATAATCACCGTGAGCAGTTTAATCATCTATTTGTTGAATTGACAGACATCTGGAACGATCCGGATACTCCTTATGAGCGCAAGATTGAGTTGTACCATTTCCTATCTGCGGTATTTCTGGCGCATTTGCACAAAAATAAAGATATGCGAGACTATATGAATACCCAGATTAATTTGGATATGCTGTTCCGCCAGGAGAAAACGGCTTCATGGACGGAGCTCATTCCATACTATTGGCAAGTTGCGGACTGCTTTTTTGAATGGAATGCGATTAGGGGAACAGAGCTGCCGGCGGAGGTCGTCAATAAGGTGCATCGGTATATAGAGGAGCATATTGCGGGTGATATTTCCCTAACCGCTCTTGGGGATTATGTCAGCTTGAATCCATCCTATCTATCAAGGCTTTACAAGCAGATAACAGGAATTGGACTCTCTAAATACGTAAATGATTTCCGCAATGTCATTGCAAAGGACATGCTGCTCAATACATCCATGAAGGTCAATGAAATTGCCGCCAAGCTCGGCTACAATTCAGCGCTTGCCTTTATCCGCTTCTTTAAAAAGCAAAATGATATGACACCGCAGGATTTTCGGACGGCCCGCACCGAAACGATGCAGCAAGGTCAATAAATGTATATGGAATGTAAGCAATGATCTATTTTGATGCGCGGAATCACCCCTTACAATGAAATTATGATGCAATTGTATAGGCAAGGGGGAAGAACATTGAAGACATTAACAGCTGTACTATTAGGCGCAGGCAGTAGAGGAAGATACATCTATGGACCGTATGCGGAAAAATTTCCGAATGAGCTGAAGTTTGTTGCCGTAGCCGAGCCGGATGATGAACGCAGACAACGTTTTGCAGAGATTCATCAAATCACTGAAGAACACGTTTACAATTCGTGGGAAAAAGCATTCGAGCAGGGGAAAATAGCCGACGTGATGATCATCTCCACGCTTGATCGGATGCATTATATACCGGCAATGAAAGCGCTGGAGCTTGGCTACCATGTCATGCTGGAGAAGCCGATGTCACCAAATGTGCAGGAATGTATAGAACTGGAGCAAGCTTCACTTAAGCATAAGCGTTTGCTGGTGGTCACGCATGTGCTTCGCTATTCCCCGTTTTGGTCGGGCATCAAGAAATGCATCGAGGATGGGGAACTGGGCGCAATCGGCACCATTCAACTGACCGAAAACGTAGGCTATCACCATATGGTTCATAGCTACGTACGCGGCAATTGGCGCAATTCCGAGGAAACAAGCCCGATGATTTTGGCCAAGTCCTGCCATGACCTGGACATCATCTCCTGGCTGATGGATGAGCCGTGCACAGCGGTCAGCTCCTTTGGCTCATTGCTGCATTTTAAAGCCGAGAACGCGCCCGAGGGTGCAACGGACCGCTGCATCGATGGTTGCGAAGCGGAGAGGGAATGTGCCTTTTCGGCGATTAAAATGTATTTGGAGCAACCTGCCGATCATTGGGCGCGCTATATGACGCACGATTTATCACAGGAAGGCATTATCCGGGCGCTTAAGGAAGGACCGTTCGGCCGCTGTGTCTATCGCTGCGATAACAATGTTGTTGACCATCAGGTCGTCAATATGGAATTTGCCACCGGCGCCAACGCTAACTTTATTATGTCGGGATTAACCAAGAGCGCTACCCGCCGTGTGCAGATTATGGGCACGCAGGGAGAGATCATTGGTGACATGGATAAGGGCTCATTTACGCTGTACCGCTATGCGACGGGCGAAGAAATTGAAATTAAATGCAGTGTGCAGGGAGACGGCCACGGCGGAGGCGATGAGCGCATGGTGGGCTCCTTCCTCAAAAATGTACATAAGTTCGACCGCAACCCGTCTCAAGGCCTCACATCGGCTACAGCTTCCTTGCAAAGCCATTTGATAGCGTTCGCTTCCGAACGATCTCGCTTGGAGCAAGGCAGAAGCATAAAGCTGACAGAGATGTATGAGAAGGAAGAAGCGGGAGTTTAATTGTTGAAATCTGTGGAACTATTCGGCAAAGGCAAATAGAACAGAATTACTTGCCGTGCAGTAACCATGGCGGACATCCGCGGCGTCGGGGGTTTGGAAGTGCGTACCCCGGATGCCGTACAAGTTCGCGAGCAAAGAAAAAGGAAATGGGGTATATGAATTTTTTATTTTTGAAAGCGATTCCAACAAAGGCTTTTGCCAGATTTCTTGAAAGGGGGGATCGATTCAGGTATTCATCATAATGCGGTAAAGATTTCAGGCATTTCTTTCAGTTGAGAACAAAAAAGGAGTTGACCAAAATGAATTCGAATAAGAAATGGGGAACCGTCCTGATGGCAGCCGTATTGCTGATGGCCCCGGTTTCTGCGGTCCAGGCGAAAACGCCTGTTCCGGAAGTGATGATTGCACAGGCAGGCGATGCAGGCCAGCCGGAAGGAAATGAGGCAGGAAATCCACAGTTCGTACCAGATCTACCGACGGATGCTGGGGAACCAGCAGCGGAACAGGCAGGATCAGCTCCGAGTCCAAACCAAGTGGCAGCATCTTCGGCAGTGGAGGAGACGCAATTCCGCAATCTTGCGGCCGGCCTTCCTTATGAATGGTCCGAAGAGCCAGAAGTGTCGCGTCCTGACGACGGGTACAAGCTTACGGATGGAAAATACGGCAAACTGGATATGAATGACCCGGCATGGGTAGGGCATCAGCGTGGAAAAACGAGGGAAGTTGTCTTCGATCTCGGAGAGGAAAAGTCAATCGGAAAGATTACAGCTCGCTTCTTCCAAGATTATCCCACCAACTCGATCCTCGTACCTTTGACGGTATCGATGTATGTCTCCGACGATAAAGATAATTGGGGACTGCTTTCCCATAACGCCACCCAGCTGCTCTGGGGGGAAGGTCCGCCAAGACAGGAGACCTTTGAATGGGACGGCAGCCGGGATGGAATCAAAGGCGGGAATACGAACGGCAAGCTGGCTTATGCCCGTTATGTCAAAGTCACCTTTACGATGCATCCAACACAATGGTCATATATTGATGAGATTGAAATTCGGGGTACCGATGGACAGGCTGACGGATCAGTAAAGGTCCCTGCCGAGCATCCGCAGTTTATGGCGCCGGGAGAAGCCACTGGAGGCATCCGCAATCTCGGACTGCTTTATAACGGACAATATCCAAATGGTCTGGGTGATTGGAACAAGGAACGGATCATCCCTAATATCAGTTATGTAAATAAAGATGGCGAGCCTATCGACTGGCTTTTTGACGGGATATTATATCTCGGACTGGCTTCGCCTGCCGGCCGTGACTTCGGTGTCGGGCAAACGATCCTGGAGGACTGGAATTGGTATTTGGATAAAACCTTCGCAGCCGCAGGGGATATGCAGCAGTTAAATGAGGCTACAGTGGAAGTCGGAGCCAAGCTGAATCAGCCTGATCATAAAATGAAGGTTGTGCTCATGATTCCGAACCCGGGGGAATACGTAAACGACTTTGGTGACGTTGACGGTGACGGGGTATCCGAAAGCTTCAGAGACTCGGTTGTCGGCAAAGAGAAAGCGCAAGAAAACCGGATAAAAGTGATGCAGTGGTGGCTGGATCAGGTCCGCCAAAGATGGCAGGAGGCGAACTATTCCAATCTGGAGCTTGTCGGCATGTACTGGCTGGAAGAACAAATCAGCACAAGTGATACGGGCCCGGATTTGATTAAAGCAGTAAGCGGTAAAGTCCATGATATGGACCTGAAATTTTTCTGGATTCCGCATTCTTTGGCATACAAAGCGTTTATGTGGAAGGACGTTGGCTTTGACAACGCTGCCTTCCAGCCGAACTATTTCTTCGAGGACATGGGCTACGACCGTCTGGAGGATGCCGCCAACCTGGCGAAGCAATACGGCATGACCAATGAAGTCGAGTTTGATGACCGGATGCTGACTGATGGCGTGTTCCGTGAGCGATTTATTGATTACTTGAACAGCGGCGTTGAAACGGGCCTGATGCAAAACGGATTCAGAGCTTATTATCAAGGCAATAATGCCGTTTACAATGCGGCGGTCAGCCAAGATCCTTCCAATCGCATTTTGTATGATTGGTTGTACCAATATGTGAATGGAACATATGAAATAAATAATGCGGCTCCGCCAGAGGCAGCCGTGCAAATAAATGGACAACCTCTTCAAAGTGGTGCCGTGGTAAATGAAACAGAGCCGTTCCAGTTTACGTGGCAGTTAAAGGATGACGATGGCGTGACGAAAGTGACGGCTCAGTTTGACGGCAAGCCTTATACGGCTGGAACAACCATAAATCTGTCGGGTGCACCCGGAAAACATGAATTGGTTATTACCGTAACGGCGGGCAAGTCGCAGAAAACGTCTTATATCATCGATGCCCGTGCAAACGCGGACAGCATGAAAACATTGGTGAACCGATTTGCGGAACAAAATCAATTTACGAATGCCGAAGCGCCTCGTTCTTTGAACAATTATCTAGAGCTAATGAAACGCTACGAAGGAACGGATGCGACACAGTTTGACAAATATCTGAAAGGATTTAACGCGGAACTTGATATTTTGTTGAAAGATGGCGTTATAAAAGAAACGGCGTACAACGCGCTGAAGGAGGACGTTTATTACCTCATTGGAAACTTGGCGCAAAATAAAAAGGCGGAAGCTTCTTCGGTAGAAGGCGGCAGCCCGAATTATCAACCGGAAAAAGCAGTAGATGGATTCCCAGCGACAAGATGGGCCAGTGATTACACGAATAATAGCTGGTACCAGGTCGATCTTGGCGAAACCAAGGAATTTGATACCGTACGAATCAGCTGGGAATTTGCGCGTGCTAAAACCTACAAACTTCTTGTATCTGACGATAAACAGAACTGGACCAGCGTGGTCAAGGACAATGACGGAATGATTACGGCACGTGACGGAAAAGAAACGGTTCATTTTGAGCCGGTCAAAGCCAGATACGTCAAATTTCAAGGGCTCGAAAGAAATACGGATTATGGTTACTCCTTCTATGAGTTTGGCGTGTACAACCTGGCGGGAGGCGACGGGGTAACCCCGATCGACGGCGTAAGAGCTGTGGCAGATGTCGGCGCAGGAAAATTGACGATTGATGGTCTGGTCATGGATGGAAGCAGTCAGTCCGAAGTGAATTTGAAAGTGCTCGATTCGAAAGAGAACGTTCGGTATGAAGGCCAGACGACAAGTACAGTAACGGGAAGTTTCCAATTCACGATCAAGCTTACCGGTTTTCTAAAAGGAACCAACGTTGCCTATCTCTCAATCGAAGGTATGTCGACTCCCGTGAAGTTAACATTTGAATACAAGCCACAGTGAATGATGATTATTTCTCGGGCAAGCGCAGAATTCGATAACAAACGGCTTGAATTCGTTGATTTCGGCCTTGGACCAAGGCATTTCATGACAAATTCTGTTGCAGCGTGATGCAAATAGCATGCGGTATACATCGTATGAAGAAAAGAAACGTGGGAATGATATAGGTTCTTATAGGCCGTGTCCAGTTCGGATATGGCCTTTTTTTCGTGTATCATTTTCTATTTTTTTGCGATTTTCACGGACAATACGTCTCATATAGCATACGAAAAAAATAGTACAATACATCAAATTATGCTGCTTGCTCTCCTGTAAGCCCCCCTTTATCATAAGTCCATGCGGAAGCGTTTTCAGCATGGCCGTTACGAAAGTGTTCTCCAAATGGTTTGTGCCGGATGTCGCGAAAGGAGGGATCAAAGATCTAGAGTTCCATACGAGAATACAATAAAAGAAAGGATGATATGTTCAATGAACAAACCTAGGTTTCAAAAGTCGTTGGTAACGCTTTTGTTTTTGTTTACACTGGTCATTGGTTTGTTAGGGTTCAATCATTCGCAAGCCTATGCGCTTGACAATGGGCTTGCAAAAACGCCTCCGATGGGCTGGAATGGTTGGAACGCCTTTCATTGTGACGTTAATGCCGATCTCGTGAAGAAAACGGCGAAAAAGATCGTTGATTCCGGGATGAAAGAAGCGGGCTATCAGTACGTCAACATCGATGATTGTTGGATGCTTAATCAACGCGATGCAAACGGCAATTTAGTTCCCGATCCGGAGAAGTTTCCAAACGGGATGAAGGAAGTCGCTGATTATGTTCACTCTCTCGGTCTGAAAATTGGTATTTACGCAAGCGCAGGTACCACGACTTGTGCCAATTATCCGGGGAGTCTCGACCATGAAAAGAAAGATGCCCAAAGTTTTGCCGAGTGGGGAATCGACTATTTAAAGTATGATAATTGTGGAGACCCTCAGGGTCGACCGGTAAAGGAACGCTATGAGAAGATGCGCGATGCGCTTGCGGATACAGGACGGGACATTGTTTTCAGTATGAGCGTTGGGGGAACCGATGATCCGTGGATATGGGGCAAGCAGGTGGGCAATCTGTGGCGGACAACAGGTGATATTAGTGATACGTATCTACGGATGTTAGTCCATTTCCTTAAGACTGTTGAACTGTATCCGTATGCCGGTCCGGGTTATTGGAATGATCCCGATATGCTGGAAGTCGGTAACGGGGGCATGAGTTTAGAAGAATATCGTACCGAATTTAGTCTTTGGTCCATAATGGCTGCGCCATTGCTCTCGGGTACCGATTTACTGAATGCCTCCCAAGAAATTTTAGATATTTACGCCAATCGCGAAGTGACTGCGGTGAATCAGGATCCAATCGGAATACAGGCACGTCCCATCAAGATGCCAAACGACGGTACTTATGTATTGTTGAAACCGATGGCCAATGGGGACAAAGCCGTGTTGTTCTTCAACTCAACCGATGGTGCGTCAAATATGGAGATAAGTCTAAGTCAATTGGGCATACCAACCTCTGTCGACAATAAGACCTATACGGTTCGGAATCTCTGGGCACATGAAACGACTACGACCACAGACAAAATCAGCGCTTCTGTTCCGTCTCACGGAATTATGATGTATCGCGTCAGTCCGGAAACGAGAAATGAGGTTTCAACTGACGGATTTAAGCGAGTTATCGATAATGACGGCAAAGAAATTTGGGTCAAATCGCTGTCTGACGGAAGCAAAATGATGACATTGGTCAACCGGACTACTGCAGCGACAACAATCAGTGCTGAACCGGAAAAATTAGGTTTTAAACCTGCTTCAGTTTATTTGGCTGAAGACGATTGGACTGGCCAAACAATGAGTTATGCCAGCAAAATCGTCTCCGATGTTGAACCATTTTCAGCGGTCACCTACCGTGTTACACCGGGAACACCGAACGGGGTGCCAGCGGCTGTTGGTATATCGTTTGACGCTCCTTCTGTTATAGCCCCAGGTGAAACCACAACGATCATAATAACGCTGACCAATTATGGAAGAGTGGCTGTTCATAACCTGGATCTCAATCTAAATGTACCGGAAGGATGGACAGTAATCCCCGCTTCGGACACCACATTTCAAACCATGCCACCGGTAGGCAAAAACAATTCCGTTAAGGTGAGTTGGAAGGTGACGGTGCCTCAAGACGCTGGAGCTGGCTGGAGTCATCTTACAGCGGATGCCGCGTTCGTTTCTGGTGGGGAAATTCAGGGGCATGTACGCTCAGAATTTTCCGTGCAAGTCCCGTCCGCCCCTAAGGCGGAAGATACATTTCTAAGCGACATGCCATTTTTCGGCAACGTTTCAAACGGCTGGGGTCCCGCTGAAAGGGATACAAGTGTTGGCGGGAGTGGTCAAGGAGATGGCAATATGATCACCCTGAACGGTAAAGGGTATGAAAAAGGATTGGGCGTTCATGCATACTCTAAAGCTTCATTTTATATCGGTAAAAACTTTTCAAGGTTTATCACGGATATTGGACTAGACAGTGAGACTCAGGGGGGCTCTGTCGTCTTTCGAGTGTGGGGAGACGGGCAAAAGCTCTATGATAGCGGCGTAATGAAAAGTGAGACGGATACCCAGCATGTCAATGTTGATGTTTCCAATGTTGATGTTCTTACGTTGGAAGTAACGGACGGTGGGGTAGGCAATGGTGCGACTCATGCTGATTGGGCTGGAGCTAAGCTGTTGAAAGAGGTGTTAGTAGATGACATCAAGATCAACGGGGAATCCTTCTCCAGTTTTGATCACGTAACCAAAGATTACTACATGACATTTTTGGAAGGCACGATATCGGATGTACCTACGGTGGAAGTCATTCCGGCCAATAACGATGTCAAGGTAGATATTTCACCTGCGGAACAACTTCCGGGTACCACCGTGATTACCGTCACCTCGGCAGATGGATCCATGACGCAAACGTATAAGATTCATTTTAATATCACTCCAGAATTGTATTTAAGCGACCTTCCGTGGATTTATGCGACAACTGGTTGGGGAACGATTCATCGAGATGCTAGTGTCGAAGGGAACCCGATTGAATTGTTAAGTGATTCGGGCGTTGTCACTTATGATAAAGGAATTGGAACGCATGCTAATTCAGAAATCATTTACGACATTGCCGGGAAAGGGTATGATCGCTTTCAATGCTATGTAGGCCTTGACCAGGAAGCAAACAGAAACGATGTCGGATCCGTAGCTTTTCAAGTATGGGCCGACGGTGAAAAATTGTTTGACAGTGGGACGATGAAAAGAGACACTCCGGCCAAGTTTATTGATGTTGATGTTAGTGGAAGGAAACAATTGAAGTTAATCGTTACCGATGCTAGCGATGGAAATGGCAATGATCACGCCGATTGGGCGGACGCCCAATTTATTGCTGACAAAGCGAGATAAATAACCAAAGTGTCCGCAACATTCGACGGCAAAGAGTACAAGAAGGGCAGTTCGCAATTCATTCAGTTTTTTATAGTTGAAGCGTTCGAAAACCGGATAAAAGTGATGCAGTGGTGGCTGGATCAGGCCCGCCAAGGATGGCAGGAGGCGAACTATTCCTATCTGGAGCTTGTCGGCATGTACTGGCGAGAATTCGAAAACAAACGGCTTGTTTATCGTTGATTTCGGCCTTGAACCAAGGTCTTTCATGACAAATACTCCTCGCGCCATGATACGGATAACTTTTAGTTCCAAATAAATAAAAGCCATGGTCACAGCGATAATCCTACGCTGTTACCATGGCTTCTTTTGAATCGGTCGATGTTTATTAATCTATACACTACAATGGGTCTTTAATTAAGCGATATAGAAAATAGTGCGCTCGCATCTGGAGTTTGATCGTTTTGTTCAGGTAAGCCTGGATACATTCAGAAAGCTTCATCGCATGCTCGATGTTCTCAAGTTCTAATCGTGCAATGGATTGTTTTAAGTTCACGGTTTCCTCGGAATACACAGAGTTCTGCAGTACCTGAATCATCCTAATTTTAAAGAGATGCGCTTCATTATAAAGACGATATTCGTTATCTGGGTCTCGCTTAGCCGTAAACAGGCCGCTTTGCTCCCAGTAACGGATTGCCGATTTAGGAGCCCCTGTCCGGCTGGAAACCTCGTGGATGCTGAAATGTTGGTTAAAGTCGTAAGCTTGACTACCTTCAGAATACGATTTCAATTCCCTTACCAGTTGATCTAAACTTGCTTTTTCCCGATGCAGCACGACCTCCCGATCCCTGACGATCCACAATGCGTCATTCAACTCATTTCGCTCAAGACAATGCATTACCTCGCTCGTTACTTCCATACCGAATCCGGCAGCCATGGCTTGAATACATGCCAGATAAGCTTCATGCCGTTCGGTATACATACGATATCCATTTGAAGATCGAACTGCAGGAGGTATCAGCCCCTTCGCTTCGTAGTTCCGCAGGGTGCTGCTGCTTAACCCGTATTTTTCAGCCAGTTTTTTGGGTCGAAAGCCCATGTTATCCCACCTTCGTGAACAATGCACAACATTAAAACAGTTGTAATGTTATTCTTGATTATTTATTGATTTCCTTCAAATTTATCCTCTAACCTTCCAATTGGCTTACATGTTATATGATGGAGATAATCCAATTCAAGGAGGAGTATATATGACTGTAAAACCAGTATTCCGTTACGACATGACAATTGAGGAGATTGGCGGGGCAGGTAATCAATATATCGAATCGGTATGGAAAACACTATACGATTCGATGCTTGATGAGTTAACGATCGCTTTTCGTGAAATCGAGGATGCTGCCTATGGGCTTTATTTGGACCAGTTGATGCCCGTAATCTTTGATAGCCTTGAAGATGCAGGTTTCGAAGCAACGGAGCCCCTCAAGGAGCATGATTTTGTAATCGGGAGTTGTCTGCTATTTCGCAACTCGCTTGAAAAATGGGGGACCGAGGAAAATAGGTCCAGAATTTTCTGGAACGTTATACGTAGTAAGAATAGTCAACAGCCCATTGGAACATTATTGACGGAAATCCCTCATTCTCATCTGAAGTTCGACATTCCTATGGCACCTGTACTATATTCGCTGAGCGAGCATGAGAGGGAACAAATCGCGCGAGGGATTCGACGGATCAAGGAATAAAAATAACGGAACAACGGGGCAATCGGATCGGACGAATGAATGACGCGGGCGAGATCACTTCGTTCACCCTGCCGACAGAGAATGCCGGGGTGATGTCGATTATATCGGATCGGATCGGGACTTGCGGTTTACCGAGTATCAAGCCAATAGCGCCTTTCGGCATAACGGAAGATCGGGAAGGTGCGATTTGGTTTACGGAAATGAATAGCGGCAGAATCGGAAGGTTAACCACATCGGGGGAGATGACCGAATTTGAGTTGCCTAATTCAGACTCATTTCCTTCATTTATTGTTCCCGGCCTAGACGGGGCATTATGGTTTACGCAGAAACGAGGTAATTCGGTCGACAGAATAGCCACCGAAGGTGATGTAACAGAATTTCCAATTCCAACACTGAATTGTCGGACGACAAGAACATGAAAACTGTGTAAGTCGCATTCTATGCGGCTTTTTTCTTTTAAGTATATAAGTTCTTGTCGTGACTCGATGACAAGAGCTTCTAATTGATTAACATCAACAGATTATTTAGCTAAAGGACACTATAGTTGAAAAACACATCAACAAAGCCGAATAGCCTGATAGATCATTTTTGTAGCCATAATTGAGTCATTACAAGTAGAGGAGAATGATCTAATGTACCTCATATGTTTCAAACAATCTTTAGAGAAAACATTAAAGTACTTCGATAATCTTTTTATATTGATATTAGGGAAATGAAGGGAATGTCAGTTTTATCTTTGCACTTGCATAAATGTTGTACACTTATATTGGAATCGAAAGGAAGCGGATTGTAATGGAAGCCCCTAGCTTCGTCATTATGAGTCGGGCGGTACATTGGCAGATACGGATTATCCTCTTCTTACGATATAGGCAGTCGATTGCGCACAACATGAGCTACATTATTTCGAGCAAGCACAACCAAATGAAGACCGCCATTGTCGAGTGATTGAACTCAATCAAGTAAGGCCGCCTTTGAAGCTAACGCAGCACAGGCTCGACGGGCAGGCCCTGGCTGTGACGCATGTAACTGCTCACGAGTTGGGTGCAGCGACCTATGGGATCAGCACCTTACGTTGAGTACAATACATAAGGGAGTGAGGAGTGAGAAAATTGAAAGCTGTTAGTCCAGAACGCCAAACATTGTTGATAAAATCGATGCAGTCAACTTTAAGCAAACTCGAAAATGCCTACAAGAATATGATTGAGAAAGGATCAAACGCAACCCTCGTTAAGAAACGACTGGATGCAGTGAAAATCGCCTTAGATAGTCTAGAAAATGCTTGGCATGGAGCAGATTTTTCATACGAAAAGGAAAACATCCTTGAAGCCCGAAAGGTTATAATTGGTATTCTTCCATCTGTAGAAAAACAGCATGAAAACGCTAAAGAAGGTAGTCCTCAAAAGACGTTACTTGAAAGACGCATTGCTTCTATTGAAGCAGCTATAGAAGCTCTTGAGGTTCACACAATAAATTTTAAGTGAAATGCGGCTCTCGGCGTAAAACGATACTGGATCAAGGATAGAAGACCTGTAGGATTACGCTCAAAAAATAACGCTGGAAACCGAAATTCCATATATAACTTGGAAGTTATCAGAAGAACAACGACGCTTCGTTGCGTCGTTGTTCTTGTTACCAATTATTACATACCTTATAATCTTATAGTCGAACATTGAGTGCACAGTAAGGAAAATAAAAAAATAAGATGAGGAAGTCACACATGAGAAAATTGCTAGTATGCACGTTAGCTATCATGCTATGTTTAGCTGCGTTTACCCCCGCTACCTACGCTTCTGAAGTCCGAGTATCCGTGGATGGCCGTGAAGTACAATTCCCAGATGAACACCCATACGTCGATCAAAAAACCAACCTTACGATGGTTCCACTTGCTTTTGTATCCGACAAGCTCGGAGCTACTACGAAATGGAGCGGAAAATTAAAACAAATCACGATCTTGCTTAACCGTGACATCATTATATTGATGATTGGCGATAATCATGCACTGGTGAATGGAAAAAGAGTAGATTTTGAAGGGTCGGCGGTGCTCAAAAACGGTCGCACGATGGTTCCGCTTCGCTTTATTAGTGAAGCCTTGCATGCAATTGTGGATTGGCAGCCTTCTCTCAATCTGGTGAGCGTCATGACCTCAGTGGCTCGTGCTCCGAAAGGAACATGGATATGGGATAGCAACATCCCGAAACAGGATCAAGATAAAATTATAAGTTTTGCAAGAATAAAAGGGTTAACGGATATTTACCTTCAGGTTGATAGAGACATAGACCCAGCAATATATGAGGGTTTTATTCGAAAAGCGAAGAGCGAAGGAATTCAAGTGGAGGCACTTGAGGGTCGTCCCGAATGGGCCTATAGGTCTAAGCAGGAGGATATTCAAAAATTTATAGCGTGGGTTAAAGCCTATAACGCCGCTGTTGGCCCGGAAGCAAGCTTTTCGGGATTGCATTTCGATATTGAACCTTATGCGCTAAGTGAATGGACGAAGGACAATAAGACGATTCTTGAAAGCTGGATGGACAATTTGAGACTGATCGAGAAAGAAACCAAAGGGAGCGGCTTGAAAATTGCGATCGACGTTCCGTTTTGGCTAAATACGATTAATGTACCGGGGAAGGATTACAGTATGAGCGCATGGATGCTAGAGAAGTTCGATTGCCTAGTCATCATGAATTATCGGAATTATGCGTTAGGCAACAATGGAATTGTGAAGAATGCGCAGGCCATACTGAGAGAAGCCTCCACGTTGAAGAAGAAAGTTGTTGTTGCTGTAGAAACGCTCGAAAGCAAAGAGGGGCCACGGGTCTCATTCTATTCCATGAGCAGCGAAGTGATGGAAAAAGAGTTGCAGTCCGCCCATAATCAATTGGAGCACTACACAAGCTATGCCGGCTTCGCCATTCACGATTTCAAAAGCTGGAAGGACATGAAATAAGAAGCTGCTTTTTTGCCTCTGGACAGATTATCGATCCCATCGTCGGAGATGTGGTGGTCGAACCGGTACGGCTTGCAAGTCGGCGTAGCATCCAGCGCAATTTTTATAGCGATTGCTGCTGCCGGTTTGTATGGACTACAGAAACGAAAGCTTGAGATCCGTGATTAGCCTGTCAGAGGTTGAAATAACAAATAATGACAAGCTAGAGAAATAGAGTTTATTTAGCTAACTGGATACGGTAGTTGAACCATGATAAAGAGGCGGCTGATCAAACGATCAGCTGCCTTTCGTTTTTGGGAAATAATGAACAGAGCAATACGATGGAAGTCAGCAAGAAAAGCAAGGTACAAGCGTGTATGATTCATAATTGGATGATAATTCCATTATGTATGCAATTTTAGACATTCAAAATTGAAGTGTCCAAAATATTAGACATCGTCCATCCAACTAGCTTCACAGTTTCAGCCGTTTGAGCTTATTGTAGAGCGTAGCCCGCGAAATGCCGAGCTGCTTCGCCAGCGTGTACTTGTTCCCGTTGACCGCTTCAAGCGCTTCACGCATTAGGTTCCGCTCGTACTCGTCAAGCCTAGCCTGGTATGAAGCACCGTTGATGGGTGCGGTGCTTGGACCAACATCCTCTCCCAGCTGCGGACTCTTATCGCCGGAATAAATATGGTCTGGCAAATATTCGCGCCGAATCTCTCCTTCGGTAGAGAAGATGACGAGCCGCTCAATGGTGTTGCGCAGCTCGCGGATGTTGCCAGGCCAATCGTAATGAAGCAAATCCTCGAATACCTCCGGCGTAAACGAATGGATATGGCGGCCATAAACGAGCGAGAATTCGTGAAGAAAGGACTGTGTCAGCTCGTAAATATCTTCTTTGCGGGCACGTAAGGGGGGAACCTCCAAAGTTACGACGTTTAGCCGGTAATATAGGTCCTCGCGAAAGCTACCGTCATCAATCATCCGCTTCAAATCACGGTTTGTGGCCGCGATAATCCGGCAGTCGGCCTGCAGCAACTTCGTGCCGCCGACCGGGAAGTAACTCCGTTCTTGGAGCACGCGCAGCAGCTTGACTTGAAGATCAAGAGGCATTTCTCCGATCTCGTCAAGGAATAGGGTGCCGCCGCGGGCCAGTTCGATCTTCCCTTTTTTCCCTTTCGGGTCTGCACCTGAGAAAGCGCCCCGTTCATAGCCAAATAATTCGCTCTCGAACAGTGCGGCTGGTATGGCTCCGCAATTGATTGCAATGAAGGGGGCGTTCATCGACTCGCGGGACTCGTGGATCGCCTTCGCGAATAATTCTTTTCCGGTACCGCTCTCACCCAGGATAAGCACCGTCGCTTTCGTCGAACTGATCTTCTTGATCGTTTCGATACTGTGTTTAATCGCGCGGCTCGTTCCCTTGATATGCTGAAATGGGTCTGCCGCAGGGTTCAGCAGGGCCACTTCCTTCTGAAGATGATGGACCTTGCTTGTCATCTGCAGCAGCTCTTGATGCAGCCGCATTTGGGTGGTCAGGTCTGATTCCGCCGCAACGGCGCCGATAATCCGATCCTCGAGAGTAACCGGATTCGAATTAATTAGGACGAACAGGTCGTGCCGCGGCCGATGCTGCATTTTATAGGCGGGCTGGCCGGTTTCGAGCGTGCGAAGAGACTGCAGACGATCGACGGGAAAGAAATCCGAAGCAGGCTTGCCGATGATATCGTCTTTCGGAATGGAGAATATATGCTCCGCTCCTGACGTCCAGACGGCTACACATCCTTCCTCGTCAATCAGCGTAATGGCAACGTCCGGGTCCAAGGTACCCAGCGTTGTTGCAAAATAAGCCTCCAGCACCCGGTGAGCCTGCACCACCGCATCCATAACATCCTGTGCGGAAAGGTAACCGACAGCCTTGCCGTCGTTAAGAACGATCGCCAATGAACAAGAGTTGAAGGCAGCAGAGACTTTCGTTAACGGATCATCTGTGTTTACTGTCTTGACGTTGATCAGGATATCTTGAACATTCAGAATGGTTTCGGCTGCCGATACAGGCAGCAGTGCATATTGACCGGACTCATCCCTGACAAAAACAGGGGTGAACTCGGCAGCCATCCGTGCACCCCGGATGGCTACAAGGTCGGTCAGATCTACAATTATGCAGTCCGTGCGGATGAAATGCTCCACGTCCGGCAATAGATGCTTCATTCGATTGCCCCCTATTTTATGGGAAATGTAAATGCTTACAATCTGGTACTAGGGCCATTATACCGGGCCTGTTTTCCAGTGTAAATCATTTGAACATATTTTTGACGACCATCCATAGATTAGCAGGCTTTTCTGCCAGCCGTCGGGTGTAGTACGGGTACCACATGCTGCCGTAGGGCATATAGCAGCGGATTCGGTGGCCTTCCTTCGCCAATTGCGCCTGGTCGTTCATTCGCAGGCCGTACAACATCTGGAATTCGTAGGCATCGTTCGAGATGCCGTTCTTAAGAGCATATCCCTTGACCCAATCGATGATGCGATCATCATGCGAGGCAATGGCGGTGTACACGCCTTGGTCAAGGTGCATTTGAATGAGGTCTTTGAAGTTATCGATGACTTCGCTCATTTGCTGATAGGCAACGGATGCCGGCTCCTTGTACGCTCCTTTTACGAGACGGAGGTTTACACCAGCTTCAATCAATCGCTTCACATCTTCGCGTGAACGCAGCAAGTAGGCTTGAATCACAGTCCCGACATTGGTTAATCCCTCCCCGTGAAGGCGAAGAACGATATCGATTGTCGCTTGTGTAAAGGGGGAATCCTCCATATCGATCCGTACGAAATTGTTATCTTGTTCAGCTTGGATGACGATGTCCCGAATGTTGCTATAGCATGCTTCCGGATCAAGGGCCAAGCCCATCTGCGTTGGCTTCAGTGATACGTTGGAGTTCATCTTCCGCATGGCGATCCCATTAATTAAGCGTATATATTCCTCTCTGTAGCCTGCAGCTTCCGATAACTGTGTGATTCCCTCCCCCAGATGATCCAATGTGACGATGATCCCTTTCTCGTTCAACCTCTGAATTTCATCCAACGCTTCCTCCAAGCTGTTACCTGCAATGAATTTAGCTGCTAATTTACGGCCGTACCGAAGGGCAAGATGCTCGACCAGTTTATTGCCGGAAACTGATAATAATACTTTTCGATAGAGTTCAGTACTATCCACGGTTGATTTCTCCTTTCAGGCTGTCATTGCTCGTGCAATGAATCTTTACCAGGTTTAACTGCAAGCAAAAATCGTTCCAGACGAAAGAAACAAGCACAGTTGGCACGATAATTGCTTATTATCCAAGAGGACCGGTGGAATAGGGTTTGACGATTCTACCCAAATCACACGAAAAAGGGTGGGTAATAATTATGAGAACTGAATTCAGGAACGAGTCGTTTGTTAACTTTAAGGATGAGCGTAACAATGCGGAATATGACCGCGTACTTGAGCAGACGGAGGCAGGACTTGGCAAAGAGTATCCGCTAATCATCGGAGGTGAGCGCATCATGACTGAGCAAGCCGTCTCCATTAACCCTGCGAATAAAGCTCAGGTGGTCGGTATCGTATCTCAGGCGAATGTACAATATGCGGAGCAGGCAATGCAGGCGGCTGCAGCTGCATTTGAGACTTGGAAGCGGACTGATCCGAATGAGCGTGCACGTTATTTATTCCGGGCAGCAGCTATTTTGCGCCGGCGCAGACATGAATTTTCCGCCTTGATGACATTTGAGGCTGGGAAGACCCGGGTAGAAGCGGATGTTGAAACGGCGGAGGCGATCGATTTCCTGGAGTTCTATGGACGCGAGATACAGCGGCTTAGCCAGCCGCAGCCATTAACGGTTAGCCAGGAAGAAGAGAATGAGCTGTATTATCTGCCTTTAGGCGTCGGTGTCATCATTCCGCCATGGAACTTTCCATTGGCCATTATGGCAGGCATGACGATGGCTGCCGTTGTATCCGGGAATACCGTCGTCCTTAAACCGGCCAGTCCAACACCTGTCATCGCTGCTAAATTTATGGCACTGCTCGAAGAGGTGGGGTTGCCGTCAGGCGTCGTCAACTTCGTTCCTGGACCGGGTGGAGAGGTCGGCGATTACCTTGTTGACCACCCACTGACCCGTTTCGTCAGCTTTACAGGCTCCCGCGATGTTGGACTCCGCATCAATGAACGGGCGGCCAAGACGCAGCCTGGGCAAAAATGGATCAAACGTGTCATTGCGGAAATGGGCGGCAAAGATGCGATCATCGTTGATCAGGATGCAGACCTCGATCTGGCGGTGGACGCCATAACGCTGTCCGCCTTCGGTTTCTCCGGGCAGAAGTGTTCGGCTTGTTCCAGGGCTATCGTCCATGAGAAAGTCTACGACATCGTGCTGCAGCGTGTAGTGGAGCGGGCAAGTCAGCTGGTAATGGGTGTCCCGGCAGCCGCCGCAACCGATGTAGGTCCTGTTATTGATGAAAAGGCATACCTTAAAATTCAGGAGTATATCGAAATCGGAAAACAGGAAGGACGCCTGGTCCTTGGTGGCGGCACAGGAGATCCGAACGGATTCTTCATCGAACCGACGATTTTCGCGGATGTAGACCCGAATGCCCGGATTTCGCGGGAAGAAATATTCGGTCCGGTAGTTACATTCACGAAGGCGAAAACCTTTGATGAGGCGGTGGCGTATGCCAACAATACGGATTATGGCTTGACCGGTGCCGTCATTTCTCGTAGCGGGCCGAATCTGGAGAAGGCAAGACGCGAACTTTTCGTTGGCAATCTGTATTTCAATCGCAAATGCACTGGCGCCTTGGTCGGAACGCATCCGTTCGGCGGATTTAATATGTCAGGCACGGATTCAAAAGCCGGCGGTCGGGATTATTTGCTGTTGTTTACGCAGGCAAAGCTGGTAGCTGAGCGCTTCTAGCAGGATGAACATCAAAACGCTCAACATATATAGTCTAAAATATTAGACACGAAATCATGATGTTCATTTCGAATGTTTTTGAGTATAGTCAAGAGGGAACAGTATATTGATTGAAGAGAGCCTGCGGGAGGAGGAGAATCTGTTGCTGGGCTATCAATTAGTGCAAGACCAAAGCACGAAGCTGGCAATAACTCCTGAACTGAAGCAATCGATTCATATATTAACCATGTCCGCCGAAGACCTGGTCCGGTATTTACAGGAGCAGGAAGCTGAAAACCCGGTCCTTGAACTCGAATTCAGACGGGATTACGACGCTTATGGCTACAGGAGAAGGGCCACAATCAGCAATGGGTACGAGATGGACCCATTACGGAACGCAAGGCAGTTGCAGGACACGTTGGAGTCAAGGCTTAGGAGCCAACTGCGTATGCTCCCCTTGCCAAGGGAGGTATACCGAATTGCGGCATTTATGGCGGGGAATCTAAGGGATGACGGATATCTGGATATCCCGATCACCGAAATCAGAAGGAAGCTTGACGTATCAGAAGAGCTTATTCGGACCGCCCATGAGGCATTGCAATCGTTAGAGCCTGCCGGTGTCGGCTGCGGAGATTTGAGTGAATGCCTGCTGCTGCAGATTATTAGAGATCCGGCGGCCGCTCCGTATGCGTATGAAGTTGCAGACCGATATATGTCGGAGCTGGCATACGGGAAGCTGGAGAAGATCGCAATGGCTTTGAACATACCCATGGAGACGGCAAGGACGGCATCGGAATATATTCGCGGATTGAATCCTCGTCCGGGGCTGGCGTATGCCTCATTAGAGCCAGAGTATATCGTTCCGGATGCGATCGTCGAATACTATGAGGGTGGCTTCATAGTGTCGATCCATCCGGAAAATCTCCCCAAGCTCTCCATTAACAACTCCTCCCGAGAATGGGTTAAGTTGCGGGGATCAGCCGAAGCAACTTCGTATTTGAGCAGCTGCGTCCGATCTGCCCGTTGGCTGGTTCGGAGCTTGGCGAAGAGGAACCGGACGCTGATGAGGGTCGTCAATGCCATTATGGAGGAGCAGCGACAGTTTCTGGTTGAAGGAATCAAGGGAATTGCACCGATGAAGATGAATACGATATCCACCAAACTGGACCTGCATGAATCGACCGTTAGCCGGGCGGTGAACGGTAAATTCGTACTTACGCCGCATGGTGTGCTCCCTCTGAAATATTTTTTCTCCGCTAGACTATCGACGACGGGCGGTAGCGGTGTATCCTCCCGGAGTGTTAAAGCCCGAATCAAGGAGCTTATCGACGCCGAAAATAAAAACATTCCCTATTCGGACCAGCATATGGCGGATATGCTGCGAGCGGAGGGAATCCGGCTGTCTCGCAGAACGGTTGCGAAGTATCGGGAACAAATGCAGATTATGCCCTCCTCATTCCGCAAGCGCAGATAGAAAAGGGTGTCTCGGATAGGTTTCCGAGACACCCTTACTTGGGTCCGCCAAGCATGGGCGATAACTTGGAGATGAAAATCTGTATATAGCCGTAAGCGCGATATTACAGCGTTCGATTACAAATGAAAAGCTCGCATAGGCAGGATATTATGACTTTCCTGCGCAGTACGAGCGCATGCGTAACTTGCACTTAAGCGATTGAACCGCCGATACCGAACTTACGTACGGTGGTGTGGAAGGTCGGCTACTCAACTATTAGTAGCCTCCTATTCGATTTTCAATACTTCTGAGGCGGTGCGTCATTTTCCTTCAGTCGGCTGTTGTATCGGCATCATTCTGCTCTCGTGTCAGCGAACTTGCAAACGATCCGATTCCCTTCATCATAATGTCAAGCGACTCCATTAAATGGTAGAGGATTACCGGAGGAACGGTGTCGTCATCAGGCATCCCGGCTTCCTCGGCGAGGTTGATGATATGGTCATATCCAATAACCTGCATACAGATCTGATGCAAAAATCCAGCCGATTCATAGTAAATGCGGTTCGGCGGATTCATATCCTTCTCACTCATAAAGGCGTTCCGAATATCGCAGCATAGCTTGAACAGATTAACAGCCAATGTTTTCAGAACCGATGAAAGGTCTGCATAGGCGCTTTTGCTGCCGGAAGAAGAATCTTGGTAGTGACTTGCTGCAAAATAATCAGTACGGGTAATTTGCCTTAAGTAAGAGACGGTTCTCTCCGTTAATTCGCAATACGAATGGGGCATGGCAGCATCCGGTGCGGAATCGATCCGGATGCTCTTTAATCGGGAGGCGGCTTCCGTGAGCGGCGTCGCATCGAGCTGCAGCTGCTTCGCGGATTCCCTGAAAGAACGGATCAGTCGTGTCGACACCATCATAACAGAATCCGCGGAATCGGCCGGACGTTGTCCCTCGAGAAGTTCTTTTGCCATCCATAATCGATACTTTAATCCCTCGATGGCTGTGATTAACTTGTGCGAAGATTGATGGGCGGCGACATTTAGCGTAGTCGAAATGATCCAATCGGCTGTATGAGGGCCGTTCACGTGAATGTCTGGATCAACCACCGCATAGTTTCCTTTATCCTCAAGCATCAGCTCCAGTGCCCGGTTGGCAAGCACCTCGTTCATATTCACATTCAGGATATTGCTTGAAGAACCATGGATATAATCTGTAATAAATTGCTCCGAATGCTTTCCATCCATGATTTCATCCGTCGCCTTCATAATGAGATTTCCGATTCGCTCCGGCACGATGCTATGCTCTATGCCTGCACGTACGGTAGCGCTTTTGACGGAAGCCAAAGCCTTAATAAATTCGCTATGGACGCGAGCGTTCACAGTGGGATATTCTCCGGCAGCGCGCATCGTCTCCACACCGTAGTATGCATGGGAGGGCACGTTGACCTCTCCATTCTTGTCCCGCTCAATTCTTAACATCATCATCTCATCCCTTTCGAAAATGTTGTGTCGTCATTTCCTTATAGGGATAATAAGCAATTTTCGTGCCATCAAGATGGGATTCTTCGAGACATGGGCTCTTTGGAGGAACAATTCATTCATCAAGACGAGTCCTTCTCTGAAACCTTAATCTTTGGCTGAAGAAGTCAGAGTGGAGTTGATTAAGTACCAGGAGCTTCACCACACTTTAGCTTATCCTACCGTGACTTCATATGCGTATCTCCTTGCATGCAATGTATGAAATTACAAAACGATATACATCAGAGTATGCTATCCGGCCTTATTTAATTGCAAATAGCGACCGCTGCATGATGCCCCTGGATATGTTTGTTGAAAAGGTTGATTCTGTTGTTGTAAGAATATTCACGATCAGTTTCCGTTCTTATTTAGGGTAAAGGGATGGTAGTTTATATATAGCGTTATTAACATTAATTGGGACTTATGAATATTGACATTTTGTGAAAAAATAACAAAGGGTTTCAGGGCTAAGCCTGCTGTTAGATTTCATCGCTTCATCTGATCATTAACTTTTATATCCATTGTAAATTACACGAAGGTTAGATAGATAAAATGGAAAAGGTGATTCATATGGATAACAACATCAATCTGAAAGTAATGTCCTACAGCATACGGCACGGAAAAGGATTAGATGGGAAAGCAAGTTTGAGCCGCATAGCGGAAGTGATCACAAAAGTCCAACCGGATATTGTTGCATTGCAAGGGGTGGACCGTTTTCTGCCCCGAAGCGGCTTTCGAGATCAGCTGAAAAGGCTGGCTAAACAGCTCGGGATGCACGCTTGTTTCTCTCCTAGCGTTAATCTCATTATTTTTCAATATGGAAACGCTATTTTAAGCCGCTATCCGATAATTTCAAAAGAAATTCAGTATATTGGCGGGTCTAAAGAGAGAAGGAGCATCTTAATGGTAAAACTGCAAATCAATGAAGACGTGGTTACAGTAGTAAATACGCATTTGGGGGTACATATGAGGGAACGGATAAAACAGAATCCAATTCTTTGGAGTGTTTTAGAGAAACTGGAACAACCGACGATCCTGGCCGGGGACTTTAATATGGAGATGGACGATCCTTTCATGAAACGGTTGAACGCCCGATGGAAAAAAGTCACGCTTCAGAACAACCTGCCTACCATGGAAAATGGTAAGGAGATCGATCACATCTTTGTAAACATGCCGACAGAACTGGCCACAGCCAGGGTTATTCCTTACGACGCGTCGGATCATTATCCGGTCATTGCAGAACTTCGCTGGCAGTAAGAGATTGGGATGATCTGTCATAAAGACTTTGTGTTTTATCCACGAAGAAATGAACCTCATCCAGGTGTAGAAGCTAAGTAATTAAAATTACTGAATAGACCGATGAAGTTCCCTGAACGGAATCTTTGTCGGTCTTATTTTCTGCAAGGGGACTTGATTTTCTGTAAATAAAGATATATGATTGACCCGTCAATTATTGATGAGTCAATGAATTGAAGGAGGTATTTATCATCTCTACATGTCATACAGAAGACCTGCTGTACTTGCTAATGCATTTAAACAAGCATATAGCGACCCGGTTTGAACGATGTGCTGGAGTTAGTCCCAATCGGCTCGAACTCTTATGCAAACTGACGGGGGGCCAAATTAGCCAATCGGATCTGCAGAAGGCAGTGTCTATTGATCCTGCTGCGGTGACCCGACATGTTCAGCAGTTGGAAGCGGAAGGAATGCTTCTGCGAACCAGATGTGAGAATGACAACCGGATTACGTTAGTTCAGCTAACCGAAGAAGGCAAGAGAAAAGTAGCAACGTTTAGAGCGGAGAAAGATCGATTTATGGAGGCCCTGCAGGCAGACCTTACAGAATCAGAACGACTTGCGTTTGTTCAAGTGCTGCAGAAGCTGAACAGCCAGATTCAACAGATGAAAGAATCTAGTAAGACCAATTAACTTATAGAGATTAAAGGAGAGAATATCATGACTGTAACATCCCTAATCAATGATTATAAAGAAATAATTACCTCCCGTCGCTCTGTGCGTGTGTACGATCCAGCGGTTAAAATCAGCCGTGAGGAAATGACTGAGATTTTGGAAGAAGCAACTTTGGCACCATCTTCCGTTAATCTTCAGCCTTGGAGATTTCTTGTCGTTGATAGCCCAGAAGGTAAAGCGACGCTTGAAGAGCTTGCACCAGGTAACAAAACACAAGTTACAACTTCCTCTGCAGTCATCGCCGTTTTCGGAGATATGAACGCATTTGATAATGCTGACGAAATTATGGGTACTGCTGTGGAAAGAGGCTATTTGCCGCAAGAGATTAAAGATCAACTGATGGCTAACTATACTGATCTTTTTGCACGTATACCAGCACAAGCTTTTCGCGAAATGATTCTTATTGATAGCGGCTTGGTATCCATGCAGCTCATGCTTTCTGCTCGTGCCCGTGGATATGATACAAACCCGATTGGCGGATATGACAAATCCCGAATTGCGGAAGCATTTGGTATGGAAAAGGAACGTTATGTACCGGTTATGCTCATATCTGTAGGTAAAGCTGCTAAAGAGGCACGTAGAACAACTCGTCTGCCTATTGACCGCATTGCGGAGTGGAAGTGAGGTTATGACTATGATTATTATTCATGCAGAAATGAAAGTAAACCGTGAAGTAGAAGCGGAATTTCTGGAGTCCGTACAAGAACTTATTGCGTCATCCCGCGCGGAGGCAGGGAATGTGTCGTATAAACTCCTAAAGGATACAGATCAGGATGACACATATGTGATGGTTGAACAATGGAAAGATGAAGAAGCAGTAGGGGCTCACAATGCAAGCAGCCATTTTCAGGCGTTCGTAGCTAATGCTCCAAAATACTTGACAGCTCCGTTACAGGTTCAAGCTCTTACAGGTCAGCCTATTAGAAAATAATTAAAGATCTAAAGTCAAAAAAAGGTCGATCCAAGAGGATTGACCTTTTTTTGTGCCAGTTATGATCGAAGAGATATTCCTATAACCGGACTGTTTGTTTATAATTATCTTTTCCTTTTACACTTACTGGATAACAACCTAAACTTGAAGTGCTGCCACTAGAATGAGCGATACGATCAACATTTGTCATTATTAGTATTCCCAATACGCAGTTAAACAGGATGCATGAACAAGGAGGTTATTTGATGGTAGATGTTTTTGCCGTAGCTGATATCATTGTCAAACATATTAAGACCCATTACCCCCAAGATGTTGCGATTGTCGGATATTACGGATCATACTTACAGGGTAGGGCAACTGAGCGATCGGATTTAGAATTTTTCTTCATACCGGCCTCTCCTAGAGGGAAACAAGTAGAATTACAGTTTATAATTGACGGTATTAGTTTTGATTTCTGGCCTATCGGCTGGGATCGTGCTGAAAGAATGGCAACATCTGAAGATTGGAGCACGACCATTATTTTGGGTTGTGAACTATTGTATGTCCGTTCAGAAGAAGACCTAGCGAAAATTCATGAAACTTCCCGAAACCATATCTTCCATGGAGCAGCCATTCAACACGCTTACGATGATTAACAGAGCTGAGGTTGTTGTGCGTGATTGTTTTACTAGCTTGATGAAGTTCCGACTTGCCGAAGACTCCATGGATTTATCCTTTTGTCGAACACAGGCACAAGAAATTGCCGCTCACATTTTTAGATCTCTTGCATTGATAAACCAAAGATACTATACACGTAGTTGGGGCCATTATCGTGAACAAGTTAGAAATCTACCTATGAAGCCAGAACAACTGGATCTTTACCTTGACACCATGATGTTCAGCCATTCTAAAGATGAAATCAAGTCTGCTTGCGAGAAACTGACTCTAGACACTCTTAATCTAATTTCAGAACAAAGAAACAAGCTCAAAGGATTACGTTCATACCAAGATTGGATGAAGGGATACTACGAAGAGGAAAAAGGAATGCTTAACAAACTCCTAACCGCTTGCGAAAAAGGCCACTATGAAACCGCGTTTTTCGTTGCTATAGGTGTTCAAGATGGATTGGCTCGTATACTGTACGCAGCCGAAAAAGGACACTGGCCTGGCATTTTCGATTTGGGCGAGTATCGGGAATTTTATCATCGCTTCGGGTATCCAGATCTCACTGCGTTGCTGGATCCCAAAGATCTCGAACCGTTGCGAATAGCGATTCTGCAGCTTATAGAAAAATTAGAGAATCACCTTAGAACAGAAGGTGTATCATTGAACCAGTTCGACTCTGTCACTGAATTCGAATCATTTTATATAAACAGAGTATGAGTACATGTCGATAACACGGGTCACGGTTATAGGTGTCTAGAAGTGAGAAACGGAGAGTGTATAGACGTGACAGTACAATTTCGGCCATATAGGGATGAGAGCGATTACATGGCGCTTCGCAAGGTGATCACCCAAAAGTTTGCCGACCGTAACCGCCGGTTTTACCCGAGTCTTGGAGATTTTGACTACAACCGCGCCTTCGGCGGTGATAAGTTCCTTCAAAGCCTGACAATCTGTGAAATCGAAGACGGAACGATCATCGGTGCGATCTGGCCCGGGCATTATCGAATTATTTATTGTTTTACCGGGCCTGATTACGTTCACCTGGAAGATGAAATATTCGCCTGGGCTGAAAGACACTACTGCGGTCTGTCGCTTGAAGATCGGAGTGGATTGGAAGTTTATATTTGGGGTTACGTCGAGGATCATCCCCGAGTAGAGACGCTGAAGGCAAGGGGATACGAGCAGCATACATGGTACATGTATTCCGGGGTAATCGATTTGGAAACTGCGAATCACGAGCCTCGTTTTCCCGAGGGGTTCAAGGTTCGTCCGATTAAGATGGGTAATATTGAGCAAAAGGTTATGATCATGAGCGGTTCAGCAGGGTTGACTGCGCCGGATATGAATATTTACCGGCGTTTGATGTCCTGTCCAACGTACAGTCAGGATTTCGACTTGGTTATACTAGACGAGGCGAATACAGTCGTCGGCTTTGCAAATATCTGGCTCGACCGCGAGAACAACATCGCGATTATCGAACCGTTCGGAACGGCTCCGACGCATCGAAGAAGGGGATTGGCGACAAACCTCTTATACGAGTGTATGCGCCGCTTGAAAGAAGTCGGCGTCAGCAACCTCTACATTAATCATGGGGGGATGTGGACGCTGGAACCTGAACCGGATGACGCGATGCGCGTCTGAACGAGGGTTGGCTTTCAAGAACTTGGAAATATGTTTGTATGGTGTAAGTCATTCTCATGAACTCTTAATAAACAGTTCCAGGAAACATGCGGACATACAGCAATGGGTTATTTGTTTTCACATCGTTTGAAAGTTGCCTGTGATCTTTTAACTCATACCGGTATGAAGCTTGATGAAATTGCACGCGCTACCGGATTTGAGTATGACACTTACTTTATCAATCAGTTTACGGTTAAAAAAGGCATATCACCGACAAAGTATAGGAACATCACTCGCAAGTTCGCTACGACCCAATAGGTTGCTTAGTCGGAGTCATCCAACTCAATTGACAGAGACCGACTTAACAATTAATGTATTGGAGGATACAAGGTCATTTTATTTTTGGAGGATATTTATGAATCAACGTTATCGAATTACGAGATCCATGCAACCAAACTCAAGTGGTCAAGAGATTTCATTGGAAGAATGCCAAGCTTATTTTTCATCCAAAGCTGATTTTACTTATCAGACGGTGCTGACTGTGAAAGGGGAGGAAAGCACTATGTCTATAGAAGGGGATTTCTTTATGTGGAAACAGGGAGAAGCCCTTATTCCATTCAGACACTATATGGGGGAGTTGTATGTAGCCGTCTCCCATCAAGAAATCGTACCCCTCATGATCGAAATTGCAACTGATTTTCGGGCAGATATCGTGGAAGGGTAATGTCTTTATTGCCGATTAAATGAATATCTAACTAGATGAGAAGCGTCCCAAAACAAAGGGCAAGTAGTAAGGCTCTAATTCTGCCTCTATGATCTTTCATTACAACACGTAACCGACCCAGTTTTGGGTCGGTAGTATGTGAAGCGTTGTATTTTACGGAAGTTAGTTGCCCCGAATTTGGCTCCACATGGACACCATGTCGATCCAGCCCCGATGCTCGGCGATCTTGCCGTCCACAACACGGTATTGACGGTAAAGCGTGACATCAATCGTATTGCCCGTGGGCGCGGTTCCAAAGAACATGCCTTGATGTGTGCCTTTCACAGTCATTCTCACGAGCACCTTATCCCCTTGACCGATGATCTCTTCCACGGTGTAGCGTTTATCGGGAAATGCCTCCAAGATCGTTGCAGCGAATTTTTTTAGGCCTTCCTTGGATTGATAAGAGAGCTCTTGATAATCGTCGGTCAGAAATCGATCCACAGACTCCAATTCACTCTGATTCCAAAATGCCTCGATAAATTGGTTTACCGTCTCCACATTGGTTTGTTCCATCGTTTTCATACTTAAACATCTCCTTATGAATGGGTTATTAGGAATTGACTTAACGACGAAATGCCGTTCTTCATAGGCGGTTATTGAGCTTGGAGTTGAGGCAAAAGCGTGGCCGTATCGAACCAGCCGCGGTGATCAGCGATGTCCCCTTCGATGACGCGAAATTCGCGGAACTGTGTTGCCTTCACGGTTCTGCCTGTAGGTGCATTTCCTGCAAAATGGCCAGCATGCACAGCCGTCATGAAGATTCTAGCGATGACCTTCTCGCCTTGGGCCAGAATTTCCTCCACGGTAAACCGCCGATCCGTAAATGCCTCTACGATTTGCGGTGCAAAGAATTGATCGGTCTTCTCCAACATGCTCTGATTCGCAATGTCCTTGATAAACGCGGTCACCGCTGCTGCATTTCTTTGTTCCATCGTTTTCATACAAAACAGCTCCTTTTTTATTTTTTGTTGAAATCAGTTGTACTGGGTCAAAACAAATTAGATTTTATCCATGAATAGGGACAATGGAATGCAATCGGCTAAATTTGATTGCCAACGATTCCTGCATTGAGCACGGAGATCGGAGAGGCTGGATTTTCTCGATGAAGCCGTTCAAAGAAAATATCCGGCCAACGATGGTTAGCATCTTAAGTAGACGTACTCCCTTCTGTAATGGAATCACCAAAGGCGGCAATGACTCGAAAATGCTCATCTTGTGATAAAACCTTCATACCCGAAAGCCAGTAGTATGAATGAATCTTCTTTCGAAAAAAATCCGCGTTGCTATCGTCGGTATGGTTTCCCTCGGCAACATAAGTGGACCTAGGAGGCGAAAAATGCCATGTTGAGGTAGGGGTCGACTCAGGTACATAAACGCTGACGGTTACGTCAACATGTTCCTTTACTTGGAGATCGACAGGATCCGTATATATTTCTTTTCCTGCAGGGATAACTATGGTGAGTTAGCCATTCAAGGCAACTTGCCGACCGGTTCCGGGAACGATTTCCCCGTTCTTTGCGGATAAAGCTGCCGTCACTGTGCCGAATACCGCAGGCTTGGAACCGTAAAGATTGGAAAACTTCAGCCGGATCTTGGAACCAAAGGCATGCGGATGTATAATCATTCGAATTATCAAGAAGAAACATCTCCTTCGGAAATATGTTACCATTTGGCAACCTAATGGTGATTAGAAAACCGTCTATCGACGTACGTTCAAAGAAGACAGACCGCTTTTAGCTGTAGTTTTTCTTGCGAGATAAGGATGTTAACCCGCGGAAGTTTATACTTTCTGATTTCTTAAAAAAAGGCTTGTGCTGTTAGTTTGCTACCGCAGCTTCTGTTGCTGTAAGCTTACGGGTGAGATCCACGAAACTGCCCACCGCATCTCGAATCCTGTCTCTCATTCCCTCATCTAACGGTGCGCCGTCGGGACCGAATGTATTCGATCCATATCCGATCGAAATCCACTGCGAACAGTTAATACCGTGCAAATTACGTACAATAGTCTGCAAATGCGAAAGCGAGCTAACTCCGAGCGGACCACCTGCGGAACTTACGGAAAGCACTGCCTTGCCCGCAACCTGGCTTCCGGTAATATAGTCCAAGGCATTTTTAAGAGCTCCTGATACTGAGCCATGGTATTCCGGGGTAGCAAGGACCAAACCGTCCCCACCTGTAATTGCCTCCAAGACCTGCTTAACATTGGGATGAAAATCCCAGTTATCAGGTGAAAAAAGCGGCAGCGGCAGCTCCGATAAATCGACAAAGGTGACCGGAATTTGCTGGGCTTTCAAAAGGCTTTCAATGTACTTGAGAAGATACGTGCTTGTGGCGTTTGCGCGGTTGCTTCCCGCAATCAACGTTATTTTCATCTTCAACATCACCTTTCATTTTTAAAAAGTTGGTTATGGGCAGATGGATTTGTATGTCGCCGGCTGACAAACAGGTCCGTTTGTGATAAAATGTGACTATTAGGTAACTTGTTGTGTTTTTATGATACGTTACCAAATAGTAACGTGTCAAGAGAATTCAAACGAATTTATTTCAAATCGACAGATAGGGGGTGTTTCGATTGGAGAATGACACTTTCAAAGCACTTGCGGATCCCAGCCGCCGTAAGCTTTTGGACCTGCTTCACGCTTCAGACGCACAGACGCTGAACGATCTCTGCGCGCCACTAGACATGTCCCGGTTCGGCGTCATGAAGCATCTGAATATATTGGAGGAAGCCGGGCTCATTACCACGAGAAAAGTTGGACGGGAAAAATTGCACTATTTGAATTCGGTGCCCATACGTCAAATTTATGAGCGGTGGGTGAGTAAATACGCCGAACCATGGGCCGCCCAGTTAACATCTCTTCAAAATGAAATGGAGCGTGATACGAATATGAATAAGAATCTCCGGAATATAAACCAGATAGCGATTAAAGCAAAGCCTGAACAAGTGTGGCAAGCTCTCACGGATCCGACCAAAACGTCGAAGTTTTGGTTCAACTGCGCCATCCGAACCACCTGGGAAATCGAATCTCCATTCGAACTATGGAACGGGGAAGAGAAGAAAGCGGAAGGAATCATTCTGGAACTTGATCCTCCGAATAAGCTCGTGATGAGTTGGCGTTTTACTTCGTTTCCGGGCACGGAGAGTGACACCCCGTCGCGCATTACGTGGGAGATCGATTCGCATGCCGAACTTCATGGCGTGACGCTCGTAACCGTTATACATGATGAATTCGAACAGGCGATGAGCACTGCAAAAATTCTTGAAAACGGGTTGCCGATTGTTCTTTCAGGTATGAAGACGTTGCTTGAAACCGGAGAGACGCTCGCTGACCACTAAAAATCCAGCACATGTATTGAAACCATTAATAAACAAGATATCAAAGAAGACTGTTGGCTCAATGTGTTTTCTGATGAAAAAACGGATGGTTATGATGCTGAGGGATATACCATCAAAAGTACAGAGTTTCTCATGATGTTAAATCTGGATAGCTGGCCTATTGAAACAGAAAAGAAAACAAGATCATTAAGTGTGTCAAAACCGAGGAGGAAGCTCGACGTATCAATCATTTTTTCGATAGAACGGTTATCGATCTAGAGAAATTTGTTGGTAGATGTGATCAAGGAATCGGAGGTGTCGAACCCGTTAGCGTCAAATAGTACAGAATTTGTATCAAGAGGATAGGCGTGGAGGATTATGGATAGGGGCTGATCCATGATCTTTTGAAATTACAATGGACCTATTTCTTTAGCATGTTTTGCGGCATTATGACCGGCAATGGATACCAGCATATCCTGGAATCCAATGCCTTTTTAGCTTTGCTTTAACCTTGGACTATCTTGATCGTGTCACGTATGACCAAGCTTGTAGGCAGCATGACTTTCTTATTGCCGTAAGATGAGCCTTCGGTAATTTCGAGCAGCAGCTTGGCACTCTCATAGCCTAGGACGTCGAAATATTGCTTCACGGTGCTCAAGGCCACCTTGGCAAATTTGGAGCTCTCGAAATCATCAAAGCCCATTAGGGATACTTGTTCGGGGATACGTATGTCAAGTGCGGTGAGCTGTTCGATTACCTCAAGGGCCCGCTTGTCGTTCGCGCAGAATAGCGCGGTCAGCTCTCCGTCTTGGATAAGGCGCGCAAGCGCAGCATAGTCCAGTTCCTTATCCAGGAACAAGAGCGAATCGGGTATAGGAAGGGACGCATTCGACATGGCATTGCAATAACCGTTATATCTGTCGACTTCCGGGCTCAGATGATAATCGTAAGCCGCGAATCCAATTCGTCGATGTCCTTGCAGGATCAAGTATTCAACAGCTTCGTAAGCACCGTCATGGTTGTTACAGGTGACAACGTTGACTGGATAGCTGGAAGGGGAGCGATCCAGCATAACAAACGGAATCGATTTTTTGCGAACCTCTCCGAGATAGCCCTTTGCAGCTTCGGGATCAGAGGAATAGATGAGTAATCCTCTTAGCTCCGTTTGAATGAGCCCCAGAATGAGCTCACGTTCCTGTTCGAAGTCGTTCTCCACAAATTCGATGATCAGCTTGCAGCCATGCTGGCCTAGAAGTGACTGAATGCCTCTCATGATCTGCATATACGAACTGTCGTACAGGTCGATGCCGGAGATGACGAAGGCCACCAGATTGGAGGTCTTCTCCGAGACGGCTACTTGGCTGGCGACAAAGCTTCCCTTACCTCGGACGCGGTAAATCACGCCCTCGTTCACCAGCTCTGACAGCGCTTTACGCACAGTGATGGAGCTGACATCCAGCAGTTTGGAAAATTCCGACTCGCTAGGAATCCGATCGTCCTTCGTAAATTCCTGATTCTCGATCTGGGATAAGACATAGTCTTTTACCATCTGGTACTTTGGAAGAGCCAAGTCCTTCTTGTTCAAGTAAGTTCACCTCGTATCAACATTTCCTCAATTATAACGCACACCGCTTTAAAAAGTATACGTACTTGAAACACGTCTCGTTAAAGATTTTGTCGAATAGGTGAGAAATGTTCAGAAATTAAACAAAAAAGGAGCGAAATGATATAAAAGGTTTGAATTTCGCGGAGGTCTGTATTACGATGGGGTCAAATAAGGTATGTGTTTTGATTTACTTATCATAATAACTTCGAAGCGGACACCTTGGAAAAAAATGAATGGTACTATACCATGAATCGGACATAAAAAGGAGCCGCCGGGGAATCCAGCAGCTCCATCATGGAATTACAACTATAAGGTTACAATGGCGCCTTCCTTCTCGAACGGGTAGTCAATGGCGATGCGCGCCGCTTCGGTATCGCCGATGCCGCTGTACAGATTGACCTTGCCGTCGGGACGCATTTCGATGCCGGCGGTGAACGCGCAGTCGGTCAGATGCGGCTTCTTGGCGGGGCCATCCGGATAACAAGGGCGGGTGCCGATGATTTTCAAATCCGAGAATTGATTCGTCTGCGGGTCCAATACGAAGGCCATGTTCATATAGGTCGATCTATCTTCTTGAGCATAGCAGATATGGCCGATGACGCCGACCTTTCCGCTCTCGAGCAAGTAGGCCTGGTTGCAGCCGCCCCACTCGTCCTTGCTAAATAATCCGCGGATATAAGGGGCGTTCTCGATGACTTCCGGAGACAATTCGTCCAGGCTGTCGATGACGGTGAATCCCACCAAGGATTCGCTGCCGAATTCCTTGCGAACCCCTTCGCCGCGCGGCCTGGAGAAGACGCCGATCCTCCCGTCCTGTAGCTCTACGAGCCGAATGTCCTTCATATAATTCGGACCGGTCGTGAAGTAGAAGAGATCATGAAGATCGCTGCCTTTGTAGAAATAACCGTAGAATGTATCGAGGCGTCCCTGCTTGTAACGGACATGCGTGCCGCCCAATACGAGCTGTTTGTTGATCACGCTAATATAAGGATCTTCTAGCTGATAAATCATCGTATTCGGCACGGCTGTCCACTGGTCCGGACCGCTCTGCTCGAACAGGCGAACCCAGGACCTCGCCCACTCATGGCGTTTTTCCACGCGTCCGTAAATGTAGCGCTTGCCGTTCCATTCGAACGGAATGGAAGGATTGTAGACATCGAAGCCTTCGACTCCGCGGAAGACAAGCTTGGCGCTTTCATAAATGCGTTTGTTTACTTCGAATTGCTGACGCAGTTCTAATAAGTTCATTCGTGGCAAATCTCCTTTCAGGCTGCAGTAACAACTCTATCCTAATCGAAAGTCTTGCTCTCAATCTTGCTCTATTTTTGAATGCATTATGGTGTTTTGACATCGGAGGAACTAGTCAATATACAAACAAGGAGGGATATCGCATATGTTGAAGCTTCTTGCGGCAGACGGCATTGATTCTGAAATTCAGGCCCACTATCGGCTGATCGCTTCGGTGCGCGATACGATCGGCATGCATACGCACGACTTCTTTGAATTGTTTCTTATTCTGAAAGGAAGCGTTGTGCATGTCATTAACGGCAAAAGGCAGCCGCTGCAGGAAAATACACTCGTGTTCATACGGGACCGGGACGTTCATTACTATGAGCAGACGACGGATAGCGATTGCCAGTTCATCAATTTGTCGTTCCATCGCAAGGTCCTGGATGACCTCATAGCTTTCTTGGGAGAAGGGTTCCCAAGCGAAAGACTGCTTGGGCCAGCCATGCCGCCGTCGACCTTGCTGTCCAAAACGGAGAAGGAATATGTGCGATACCGGCTGGACCAGCTCAGTCTGATTCCGCAGGAGAAGAAGCTGGCCGTCAAAGCGGAGGTAAGAGTCATTTTGACCGACCTGTTCTCCAGGTATATCAAGGCTGACGCGGATTCGATTGATCTTACCGGACAACCGGAATGGTTTAAGTCCCTATGCCGAGAGGCGAAAAAGAAAGAGCACTTCACGCGGGGAACGGCTGCGCTTGTCCAGCTGTCGGGCAAATCGCATGCCTATGTATGCAGAATGTTCAGGGAGCATCTCGGAATGTCCCCAACCCAGTACATTAACGAATTGAGAATGTCCTATGCCGAGAATTTGCTGCTAAACACGGATATGGACATCGTGGAGATCAGCCTTGAGATCGGACTTGACAACGTCAGCTACTTTTACGACTTATTCAAGAGGAGGCATAACCTAACGCCGCATCGCTATCGTCAGTTCGGGATAATTCGGAGATAGTATGCTAATTACCGATGAATACATCAGTAATTTTATTTGTTGACGATAAAGTTAGTATGTGTTAATTTCTACTTAGCATAACAAGTTGTAAGGCATCACGATGATCATATCTATAGGGGACGGTTGCCGGAAGCAAATGCGTTTTCGACGAACGTTAGGATACAGTCTGGGGGTGAAAATGAATGCGCTTACATAAAAAACGAACCAAATGGCCAGGCTTATGCGTCGGCGAGTAATAGCACCAGCCGCATTGATCACAACATGTTAACAGTCAGGAGGTGTTCCATTGAAGACAACCAATAACAGGCTGGTGGCCAGAATCGTCAAGCACCGCTATCTCTACCTTATGGTGCTTCCCGGGTTTCTGACGCTGTTAATCTTTCACTATTTTCCGATGTACGGAATATTAATCGCTTTCAAAGATTTCAACGCTTCCAAGGGGATATGGGGAAGCGAGTGGGTAGGGATAAAATACTTCACTTCTTTTTTTAACGATCCGATGGCGTTCAGGGTATTAAAGAATACTTTGCTTCTCGGTTTGTATACTTTATTTTGGTCATTTCCGGCGCCGATTATATTGGCTCTGTTGTTTAATGAATTGAAAAACAAGGGCTTTAAGAAGCTTGTGCAGACGGTTTCTTATTTCCCGCATTTTATTTCGGTCGTCATTGTTGCGGGGATGCTTAAGGAATTTACGGCGAGAGACGGTTTGTTTAACCATATTGTCGGCTTTTTTGGCGGAGATCCGATCATGTTTCTTCTCGAACCTGACTTTTTTCGGACTATCTTCATCTCTTCCGGCATATGGCAGGGCGTCGGATTCGGTACGATCATCTACCTTGCTGCATTAAGCGGAATAGATCCTACGCTGTATGACGTAGCCGAGGTAGACGGCGCAGGCCGATGGAAGAAGGTTTTGCACATCACTTGGCCGTCGCTTAAGCCGACCACAATCATTTTGCTGATTTTCGCCGTCGGAGGAATCCTCGGGAGCGATTTCCAGAAGATCATTCTGCTCTATTCGCCTGAGACTTACGAAGTAGCAGATGTCATCGGATCCTATGTTTATCGTCAAGGTATACTGGGCGCACAATACGAGTACACGACGGCCATCGGATTATTCATGTCGGTTATTTCCTTTACGATCCTTTACTTGACCAATTGGTTAAGCAGGAAAGTATCAGAGACGAGTTTGTTCTAGGTGGTGGGATGTTGAAAAAGGCTAGTTTGGGTTCCAGAGCATTCGATGTATTCAATATGGTTATCATGCTATTCATCCTGATTGTCGTGCTATATCCGATTCTGAACATTATCGCGACATCGCTTAGCGGCACGCGTTACATCTCCTCGGGGAGCGTAACGATTTGGCCCAAGGGATTTAATCTGGAAGCGTACACGACGGTATTTAATGATCCGTACATTTTTAAAGGATATCTGAACTCGATTATTTATGCGACCGGCTCTACGGGCATCATGCTGCTGTTTACGGCACTGATGGCGTATCCGCTCACGATCCCGGGATTTGCGGGCAAGAAATTTCTGACCATTTTTCTCATGATTACGATGTTTTTCGGCGGCGGCTTAATCCCGACCTATCTGCTTATGCGCGGTTTGAACCTGTTGGATACGGTCTGGGTCATGATTCTCCCCGGTGCGATCAGTGCTTATAATGTGTTTCTGTTTCGGACCTTCTTTCTGAATATTCCTTCTGAACTGAAGGACTCTGCCTATATCGATGGAGCGAGTGATTTGGTCGTTCTTTTCAGGATCATACTGCCGTTGTCGAAAGCGCTGTTTGCAACCTTTGCTCTATTCGGTCTGGTCGGAAGCTGGAATAGCTGGTTCGAGGCTTTGATTTATCTGCGAGATCAGGATAAGTATCCTTTGCAGATGGTGCTCCGAAACTACCTGTTTACCTTGGATACGACCGCGATTCAAGGACGAGTAGGAGGCGGCGCGGTCGCCATCAATGCCCCGGGGGAAACGCTTGATCCGAAGGCGGTACGAATGAGCGTCATCATTATTACCATGTTTCCGATCATGTGTATTTATCCGATCTTTCAGAAGCATTTCACCAAAGGGATATTCGTCGGCTCCATCAAAGGCTAGAGATCCGGATGCGCCGGTGCAAGCAAGTTGAGTGTGCAGTCATTCATGACCAGTAATAAATAGCAGATTTGAAGAAGAAGCGGTTATTTGTGCAAATTAGGGGGAAATGGGATGAACAAATTGGCAAAAATGCTTGTCCTTGGGTTGATCGCGCTGATGGTTTTTTCCGGATGTTCGAATGATTCCAAAAAATCCGATACCCATGAAGAGAATCAAGAAGTCTTGCGCTTTTCGGTCACGCTGCCGGCGAACGGTGTGGATAATCCGAATAGTCTGGTGGGCAAGGAATGGCACAAACGCATGGAAGCTTATATGGGCAAAAAGGTAGAAATCAAATATAACTACATCCCGTCTTCCGAGTATGACGAAAAGGTCAAGCTTATGATCGCAAGCGACGATCTGACGGATTTCTTCGTGACGCCTTTATTCTATGATACGACCGAAATGGCCGAACAAGGCCAGCTTCTCGAGTTAGGCCAGTATCAAGATTTAATGCCGAACTATATGAACTACATTAGCAAGGTAAAGAACGGGATGAAGCGGGTAACGGATGCCGACGGCAACATGTTCACCTTTAAAGAAACCTCCACGCCCAGATTCCCTGAGGATCGCGGCATGCTCATCCAGAATACGTCTGCTTACCGCTATGACGTGTTCGAGGCCAATAACATCAAAATTCCGGAAACGCTCGATGATTTTTATGGGGCTGCCAAAAAACTTAAAGAGCTCTACCCCGATAAATATCCCGTTGCGACAAAATGGAACAGCTTGAGATCGCTGTTCTCCGCGAACCATATCCGGGATGAAATTTTTTGGGACGGCGAGAAATACGTATACGGAGTTCTGGATGAAGGATATAAAGATGCGCTCCAATTTGCGAATAAGCTGTATGCGGAGAAACTGTTAGATCCGGAGTATACCATTGATACAGACGATACGCTGAAAAGAAAAGCGCTGAACGGAGACAACCTCATGTGGCTGACGCAGTGGTTTACGACGCCGGCCGAGTACACGAGAACGGCCGACGACGGGAAGATTTTCGCGGTTTCGTTGTATCCCGACAATCCGAAGTACGGAAAAGCCTGGCAGGAGGTTGTGAACGGCAATACCCCTGACTTGGGCTGGGGAGTCTACGGCGTAAGCTCGAAAGTTAAAAACCCTGAAGAATTGATCAAATTCATCGATTATCAATATTCGGATGAAATGATCCAGCTCATCACTTGGGGAATCGAGGGCACAACCTATACGATCGGGGAAGATGGCGTTCCCACCTTTGTCGACTCCCTGAAAACGGCCAAGGATCCCTGGTTGGAGGGCGATAAATACGGCATGCGCGCTAGCCGAAACCATAACCCCGGCTTGCAGATGGTGAGCGACGCAAGAGCGTTCGTGGATTTTGCCGCGACAGACTATACGGTATTTAACGGCAAATATGAAGAGGTGCCGATTGAGAAGGCAGAATTCCTGACGAGTCTGCCTATGCCCGAGAACGACTATGTTCCTTCCTGGTTGAGCGAGCCGTCGATTCAACTCACGGGCAGTGAAAGCCAGCGGGTTTCGGAGATTATGAACCCGATCAAGACGTTCGTTACGGAAGAACAGGCTAAATTCGTAGCAGGCAAAAACAGCTTCGACAATTGGCAGGCATTCATCGATAAGGTCAAAAAAATGGGCAACATTGATGAAGCGCTGAAAATCTATAATGATGCTGCACAAAGAGCGCTAGGAAACGAATAGAAATCGTCCTCCGCTGCAAGGCCGCCGCGGAGGGGCGGTATGCCGCAAGGCGATAGGATCATAGATAACGAAACATAGGATGTGAGAAACCTTGAATGAAAAGAAAGAGATTTTATTCCATGTGGAAAAGCTGCTAAACAAAAGAGATCAATTTATGATGACGAAGCTTTCTGCTATCGATTTTTGCGGTTTTACGACAATGGAACATCTGTCCATCCATGAAATGGATGGACGACCGTTTGAGAACATCGCTTCGGGACAACGGTGGGGAGAAAATTGGGGATACGGCTGGTTCCGCACGACCATCGTTGTTCCCGAGGAGGCTGAAGGCAAGCGGCTTGTGGCCATGCTTGATTTTGGATCTGAAGCGACCGTATACATTAATGGCATCGTTAGCGGTGCAAAGGACCTTAACCATCATTACGTAACGTTAACAATTTCGGCGAAAGCCGGCGAGGCATTTGAAATCGTCGCGGAGGCGTACGCAGGCCATGGTGATTCTCAACCGACGTTCGGAGAGTCGCAGCTCTGCGTTTTTGAAGAGGAAGTCTACCAATTTTTCATCGATTTGGAATGTTTGTACGATCTTCGCAATCATCTGGATGCCAAATCCCTCCGCGTTGCGGAGATTGATCGATGCCTGACTCAGGTGTTCGCGACCATCGACCTGACCCTCCGTCAGGAATCGCTCGGTGAGAATGCAAAGCAGTGCCGGAAGTTGATGGAGCCGCTCCTCTCCTGCGTGAACGGTTCGACGGCGCCGACGCTGTACCTGATGGGACAGTCCCACCTGGATGTCGCCTGGCTGTGGCCGATCGCGGAGACGAAGCGGAAGATTGCGCGGACCATGTCCAATCAGCTGGCGCTCATGGACGAATATCCGGAATACACGTACACCCAGAGCCAGCCGTATTTGTTCCATGTGGTCAAAACGCTGTATCCGGAGCTTTATGCGCGTATCAAACAGGCGGTAAAGGAAGGGAGGATCATTCCCGAAGGCTCCATGTGGGTGGAGCCCGATACGAATCTGCCCAGCGGCGAGAGCCTGATCCGTCAGGCGCTGCACGGCAAGCGGTTCTTCAAGGACGAATTCGGCGTGGACAACGAGATGCTGTGGCTGCCTGACGTATTCGGCTATTCCGGGAACCTGCCGCAAATTATGAAGGGCTGCGGGATCCATTATTTCGCGTCTACAAAATTGTTCGGTACTTATGATAATGTAGTTGACCCGTTCCCGCATAATACGTTCATGTGGGAAGGGATCGACGGTTCGCAAATTTTGACGCATCTGATGAATTACGGCGATTACTATCCAATTCGGATCAACCCGTCGTTCTTGATCCATCAGTGGAGCGATCGCGTCCAGCTTGAAGGAATTTCCACACGTCTCACCCAGTTCGGACACGGTGACGGAGGCGGCGGATCCAATCGGGATGATCTCGAGTTTATGCGCAGGCTCGGCAATTTGGAGGGCGTCCCCAAGACAAAGCATGGCTCGCCGATCGAATTTTTTGAGGATCAGATCGAAAAAGGCATTCCTGACGCCAAATATGTAGGAGAGCTCTATTATCCCGCTCATCGCGGGACTTACACGACGCAAGCGATCATCAAAAAGCTAAACCGGAAGGCGGAAATCGGTTTCCGCGAGGTGGAGCTTTGGGGGGCTGCGGCGGAGCTGCTGTTTAACCGGAGCTACCCTCACGAGGACATGGACCGTCTATGGAAGGTTCTGCTGCTGAACCAATTCCACGATATTCTGCCTGGCTCCTCCATTCATCGCGTCCACGAAGAGGCGCAGTTGGAGCTGAAGGAATTGAATCAGAACGTATATGACATGGCTTCAGACGCAAGAGATGCGCTCACGGACGACGATGCCTCCCGGGTTACCGTCTTTAACTCGCTGTCCTGGCCGAGAAAGGAACTGGTCGCGTTACCTGCCGGCATCCATGGAATTGCGGATGAGAATGGAGTGGTTCTGCCGGTGCAAATGCACGAAGGCCTTCGCTACGCCGAGGTCGAGGCGCCTTCCATGGGCTGGTCGACGTACAAGACTGAAGAAGTGGAAGCGGGAGATGCTCCAGCAACGTCTGCGGTCCTTGCAACGGAATCGCGTCTAGAGAACGAATGGATCGCGCTCGAAATGAACGAACTGGGAGAGTTGACTCGTATTTTTGACAAGGAGACCGGCACGGAATGGGCGGCGGATCGCTGCAACGTCATGCGGATGTATCGGGATCAAAATTCGGATTTCGATGCTTGGGAGATCGATCGGCGCTACCGCTTGGCACCCGTCGAACTGAAAACAAACGCCAAGGTATCCGTTACCGCAAACGGACCGCTCTTCGCCAATATTCGGGTTGAGCGCGAACTGAACCAATCGACCATGGTCCAGGATATCCGTTTGCGCGCCGGCAGCCGTCGAGTGGAATTCCATACGACGGTTCACTGGCGCGAGAAGAACAAGCTGTTAAAAGTCGATTTCCCGGTTCGCGTTCACACAAACGAGTCGCTGCAGGAAATTCAATTCGGTTACGTCAAGCGGCCGAATCATGCTTCGCGTCCGCATGATGCGGATCGTTACGAAGTGGTTCAGCATAAATGGTCGGCGCTTGCGGAGACGAACCGCGGCTTTGCGCTGCTGAACGATTGCAAATACGGGATTTCCGTCAACGGCAACACAATGAGCCTAACGCTGCTTCGGGCTCCGACGTGGCCGGATGAGACGTCGGATCAAGGGACGCACCATTTTGCATATGGATTTACGTTCTGGAACGGCGCGTTCCTGGATAGTCCTGTCGTGCGAGAAGCTTACGAGCTGAACTATCCTGTCAGCCTCGTGTCCGGAAGAGGCCGGGAGGCGCAATCGCTGCTCTCCATCGATCAAGCCAATGTGATCGTGGAGACGGTCAAGCTTGCCGAAGACGGATCGGGCGATTGGATCGTGCGTCTGTACGAGAGCAAGGGAGCTTCCGTAGCGTGCGGGCTTCACTTCGGGCTGTCCGTTGCGGCGATTTATGAGACAAATATGCTGGAGGAGAAGTTGGCGGCTTTGCCGCACGAGAGCGAAGAGGTATCACTTCAGTTCCGTCCGTTCGAGGTGAAGACGATCAGGCTCCGGCCGAATGGGAGGAATAGGGGATGAAGCTGAACGAAGGACAGCGCCTGGTCATGATCGGCGACTCGATCACGGACTGTGAACGTAAATATCCGTATGGAGAAGGGTTGTTCCAAGGCGTCGGCAAAGGGTATGCCGCACTCGTAGACGGGATGCTGCAGGCGGCATACCCCGAGCTCTCCATTCGTGTGACGAATATGGGCATCGGCGGCAATACGGTTCGGGATTTGCAGGCCAGATGGCAAACGGACGTACTGGATCTGAAGCCGGATTGGTTAACGGTCATGATCGGCATCAACGATGTATGGCGGCAGTTCGACCAACCCGCGATACCGGAGTCGCATGTGAGTCTTGAAGAATATGAAAGGACCCTGGAAGAACTGGTGCGTTCGGCGCAGCCCGGCCTGCAAGGACTCGTGATCATGACGCCGTTCTATCTGGAGCCGAATGACCAAGATCGCATGCGCAGCCGGATGGACGAGTTCGGACGGGCTGCCAAGAGGGTTGCGGAGCGGGTAGGCGCCTTGTTTGTGGATACGCAGGCGGCTTTCGCCAACCATTTCGACTACGTGCATCAGACTGCGCTGGCGTCCGATCGGGTGCATCCGAGCTTGACGGGCCATCTGCTGCTTGCGCGCGCACTGCTGGAGGCGATTGGCTTCGATTGGTCGCGAATGCGCATGGGTTCCTGACGTCAACTGCCTTAGTTGGAATAATTCCTACTATATATTAGGGGGGGACAGGGAAATCAGACTTCATTGATATTCATAAGCAGAATTGTGGGTTCGAAAGACATTTCTTCACAGAGAACAGCCGCGCAGCTTGTGCGGCTGTTACTCACAAAGATTAATGTATTCGCTTACATAATGTGCTTCGAGACGGATCTTCCTCATATCGCAAGACAAAACTCCCGTTAAATGTGGTCTGGCTTCATTGAATAAGCACGTGGATAGATGTATTTATTGCTCGATCTGGAACATCGCATTGCTCCCATGCTGCGAAAGGAGGTGGTTAGTGAGGAGTTCATCAACGGAGAAGCAATGCCGCTCAGCGTCGCTTCGATCGCTTGGACGCGATAAACCAAACACATCCAGAGGTATTTCGTAACCATGGCAGTAGAAATATGGATTGAACAGACGGTATCGGGTTAGAGCAACGATTTCTTCTATCAAAAGGCCAAAAGTTCGGGAGGTATGAGAAATGAAAATGAAACAGTGGAAACGTGCGGGGATATGGACTTGTATCCTGCTGATGGCCATGACGGCGCCGGGCGCCGCGATGGCAGCGCAGGCGGCGGGAAGCAGCGCCGAGCCGAATGTGAGCAGCGAGAAGATAAAGGTCCAGGGGCCATTCATGATCAAGGTGGTGGATGCCGAGACAGGCAGGGGCATCCCACATGTCCAACTGAAGACGACGAACAGTGTGTTGTATTATACGGACAGTGCCGGTATTGTGGCATTTGACGAGCCGGGTCTGATGGATCAGACGGTCTTCTTCCATATGTCGAGTGACGGCTACGACATTCCTGCCGATATGTTTGGCTACCGGGGGCAGGCTGTAGAGGTTAAGCCAAATGGCAGTGTAACGCTCGAGATGAATCGGATCAACATTGCAGAGCGGCTGTACCGGCTGACAGGCCAAGGCATTTATCGCGACAGCTTACTCGTTGGCCAGAAGCCGCCCATTAAGGAGCCGCTGATCAACGGCTTGGTCATGGGACAGGATTCCGTGCAGACGATCGAGTACAACAATAAACTGTACTGGTTCTGGGGCGATACGGACAGACCGGCCTATCCGCTGGGGAACTTCCGCGTGACGGGTGCGACTTCCAAGCTTCCGAGTAAGGGGGGACTGGACCCGGATGTCGGTGTGAATCTGGACTATTTTACGAATCAAGACGGTTTCGTCAAAAGTTTGGTGCCGCCTCTGCCTGATGGTGCTGGCATAGCCTGGGTATTCGGTCTGATGACCGCCAAGGACAGCGCCGGACAGGAACGTCTGCTCGCTGGCTACAGCACGCACAATCCTGAACCCACCGCCTTCGGTATTCTTGCCTTTAACGACACGACCAAGGAGTTCGAGCAGGTCGTCCAGTTCCCTTCCAAAGACGACTGGCGCCATCCGGGCGGACAGGCGACCTTCTACGAGGAGGGGGGTAAGGGATACTGGCTCTTTACCGAACACCGAATTCCGAATTTGCGCGTTGCTGCCAGCTATGACGCCATCATCGACTATACCCAATACGAATCGTTTACTTGCCTGACGCCGGGAACGACATACAACGGGGCTCAAACGTCGCTGGAACGCGACGCGGACGGTAAGCTCGTATGGGGCTGGAAAAAGGACACTCAGCCGCTCAACCAAGAACAAGAGAAAGAGCTGATCCAATTAGGGCTGATCAAAGCTGACGACCCGCGTTATTATCAATTGAAGGATATCGATACCGGTGAAGACGTTCAAATCGCCCAAAGCTCCATTGAATGGAATGAATATCGGCAGCGTTACGTGATGATCGCGCAGCAGATACAAGGCAAGACATCGGTACTTGGGGAAGTCTGGTACGCGGAAGCACCATCGCCTCAAGGTCCTTGGACCAATGCCAAGCATATCGTTACGCATAACGACTATACTTTTTATAACGTAGCCCAGCATAAACACTTCAACAAGGACGGCGGCCGGGTCATCTACTTCGAAGGAACCTATACGAATACATTCACGAATCATGTCCCAACGCCACGGTATAACTACAATCAGATCATGTATAAACTCGACTTGGCGAATCCGAAGCTGGGTCTTGAGCCGGTTCAAGAAACGAACGGTAAATAGCGCCAGGGCGCCAGAGCTTTTTGGATAAACGAATAAGGACCTTTCCGTAAGCACTGTGGGGCTTTACCGGAAAGGTCCTTTTCGACTTGGATCTGTTCCTGCGGAACAAGCATACTTAGCTGCCGCTTCTCCATGATAAGCTGGCAAGCGCGATATCTTAACTAGGGGAGTCCCCGTGGATTTCCCGATACTGCTTCGGAGTCAGATTCGTGAACTTCTTGAATGCGGAAAAAAAATGCCCTTTGGATATGAAACCGCATTGATCTGCAATCTCCAGCACCGAGAGCTGGCTGGAGATCAGTTTCTCCTTCACTCTCCCGATTCGTTCCTGAAGGATGTACTCGGACAATGACACGTTCATGATCTCTTTGAATAACTGCCGGATATAGCTGACGGAGAAGGAAAAATTGTCGGCTATCTGCTCGATCGATAATTGCGCATCCTGCAAGTGGTTATCCACGTATTCTTTAATCTCCAAGACGATCTCTTCCTTGCGGTTCGAAGATTTCGGAACTTCGGTCTCGGATGCGAGCTTCGTGACGATGCTCTCCAGCCATGCTTGAAACTCGGACAGCGTGCTGTACCGCTCGAGTAATTGATGAATGCTGCTGATCTCGTGCAGGATGCTGGATTTGTTGAAGTTCTTGAGCAAATCGTAGGTAAAGTAGGTCAGGTTAAGCTTACAGTCGCGATAAGGAAGACCATGGACGTGCTTCATCTGCTGACGCAGCAGAACGAGCGCGGTCTCCGGGCGGCCGCGGCGGATCGACTTGATGATCTCGGCTGTCTCCAGCGCCTCAGACGCAGAAGGATACCCTGCCATAAACTCTTCATAATCGCTCTCCAGAAAAATTTGCTTCTCTCCGTTAAGAAATCGCAGTTTCGTCAATTCGTAGATATGATCATAGATGTTTCGGATATTGGCGCCGAAGTCATAGGCATTGCTGACTGCAGCCGTTGTATCAACGTTCAGGATACGTGCGACCTGATTCTGCGTCTCCGCCAGAAGACGTTGTAGTTGAAGCCCGCCCGATGCATGGCCACCAACGACCAGAATGATATGGTCGCCACCCATATCCAAGCCTTCGGCCGCATAAGAACCTGCACCAAACACTTCTTCGCTAATATTGCGTATGGCGTACTTGATCAATTTCCGGGAGGGGAAATCGTAACGTTCGCAAAAGACCGTATAGGCTTCGATCCGAAGAACGGCCAAAAACAGAACGTCGCAGGAAGCGAGCTTGGTCTGGGTATGGATATATTCATAGCCCTTGGTACCCGGCGTCCCGTGCAGCATCCACTGGGCGAGTAGTTCCGTTCGAACGAGCTCGGATTGGTTTCTCATGGATGCATGAAGCTGCTCCACGTTGTTCAGCAGCATATCGATGCCGTCGTGGATCCATTGGATATCCGGCTTGGCATCGAACGTGGAGTTTGCGAATGCAACCTTTCCCTTCAGCTTTTCCGACAAGAAGGTGATGGAACGCAAGGAACGGCGAGAACTCCAGAAGAACAACAAGGAGAGGAGTGCCAGTAGCAGCAATGTATACGTTATCAATTTGTGCTGGAATAAGGAGATATGGCGTGTCAAAATATGATACTCGTTCGAGTAGTATACCGACCAATTTTCAGTAGTCAGCTTGGCTGTATTGACGAACCATCTCTGATGGGGGAGCCGAACTTGAAAATCACTGTCCTGCTGCTCCTGGCTCGCTTGATAAAGCTGTCCGCTCAGCGCGGGATTAGGCACGCCCAATAGAAGTTGCCCATGCTCGTCGAGAATCCGAATGTCTTGCTCCGAGGAGACCGTTTGACCGAACAGAAGCTTCGACAGCAGCGGTTTATCAATGAGCAGCACGAGATAGAAGTCAGACGGCTTCTCGGGGGTTGCGGGCAGAATAAGGGCCAGGGAGTCCGAGCCATCCAGCGAATGATTAAAGAAGCGCAAATATTGGCGGTGGAATGACTCCACACGCTCCAGCATGCTCGGGTCGGCAAAGGATTCACTGCGGACGATTCCGGCTTTGGAATCGACGACAAGATTTTGCTTCAAATTAATCAGATAGGATCGCTGGATGAGCGGTTCGGTGGACATGAAGTTGGATTGGGCGACGAGTACAGCATGGTTGATGAGCGGATCGTTGCTTGTATTGAAGAACCAGTTCTGAATATTCTGATCGGCGTACATGCTGAGCCCGTTAGCTTTCAAATTGCCGAGAATCATTTCGGCCTTCGAAGCCAGGTTGTTTACTTCGTTCTGCGAATTGCTGCGCACCTCCAGCATGGTGTATTTTGCGAATTCCGCAGACAGTAAATAGACGAAGGGAATCATGGAACAGATCAGAACGGTGGTCAGTACAAGAAAGGTTCGAAAATAGGTCTTCTGTAAAATAGGTTTGATCTTCATATATAAGCCAGCACCCCTTGCTGATGGATTGACGGTTTAAGGGTATAACGTAACGGTTCGATAGAAGAAATGAGCCGTGACCTCTTTACTCAATCATATCCTGACCCTTGTGTGAAGTCCTCATTTTGACAAAGTAGAAATTAAGATGATGCTGAAAGCCCGATTTACCGCACAATCCTTAAGTTGAATACCCTTTGTGACACAATGAGGACTATTCCGAATTCCTCCTTCCGTACATAATAAACACTGTCAGGATATGGCCACATCGGACAGACCAGATCGAATGGAGGGATACTATAAATTGAGAATGTTTAGGGATCTTGTAAAGAACCGGGGCTTGTATACGATGGCGATACCGGGAATCATCTTTCTCGTTGTCTTCTCCTATGTTCCTCTGTCCGGACATCTGCTAGCGTTCAAGGACTTTCAGATCAGCAAAGGCATATGGGGCAGTGATTGGGTGGGGCTGGACAACTTTCGCTTCTTTTTCTCCAATCGGGATTGGATTCAAGTGACGGTCAATACGGTTTATTTAAATGCGCTGTTCATTATTTTCGAGATGGTTTTTGCGCTTCTCATTGCTCTTTTCTTGAATGAGATTCGCTTGAAATGGTTTAAACGCACGATCCAATCCGTCATCTTCCTTCCTTATTTCATTTCCTGGGTCGTCGTCGGGTATATGGCATTCATTTTATTCAACAATACGGACGGCCTGATTAACCGCGTGCTGGGCATGACCGGGCTTCAAGCTGTCGATTGGTACCAGACCCCCTGGGTATGGCCGATTATTCTAACCTTAACGCGAATCTGGAAGAGTGCCGGTTACTACTCGATTATTCTGCTCGCTGCCATTACAGGTTTCTCCACCGATTATTATGAGAGTGCCCGCCTGGATGGAGCCACGAGGCTGCAGCAGATGAAATACATTACGCTGCCCTTGCTGAAGCCGCAAATCATCATTCTCGTCCTTTTGGGAGTCGGACGGATCTTCTACGGGGATTTCGGCATGATCTACGGAATTATCGGGGACACCGGAATTCTATTCCCGACGACTGATGTCATCGATACATATTCCTATCGGGCGTTAAGGCAGCTTGGCAATTTTAGCATGTCATCGGCTATCATATTCTATCAGTCTATCATGGGGCTTATCGCCGTCGTTTCGTTTAATGCGTTGGTTCGGAAAATCGATAAAGACTCCAGATTATTTTAAGAGCTTGTTCAAAATGTCATCTTTCCATGACAAAGCAAATTATGAAGTGGACTCGACATCGAATCTTGAGCTGACTTTTTGGACACGCACTTTAATTTCGCGGAATGTAAGGGAGGTGAATTCCAAATGAATCGTCCGGACGCTCTGATCCCGCGCCCACGAGTCCAACGGACAACCGAGTTCTCCGATAAAATGGCGGTGTTGTTGTTCGGACTGTTTTTGATTATATTTGCGCTGGCTTGTTTACTTCCTTTTTGGCTGATGGTCATTAATTCGTTCTCCAGCACCCGAAGCTTGGCGGTGAACGGATACTCCATTTGGCCCGCTGAATTTACGCTGGAGTCGTATCGTTTCCTCCTTCAGGGCAAGCAAATGTTTACCAGCTATGGCATCACCATTGCGGTAACAGCCATCGGAACCGTTATCGGCCTCGTCGTCACTACGTTGTTTGCTTACGTGCTGGCCCATCCGAAGAACCGATACCGCGGCTTCCTCTCGTTTATGACCTACGTGCCGATGGTGTTTGGCTCGGGGCTCGTCGGCTTCTATCTTCTGGTCGTTCAATGGCTGCATCTGAAAGATACGCTGTGGGCGCTTGTGCTTCCTTACGTCATGAATCCGTTTTTTGCGTTTATCTTAGTCTCGTTCTATCGCTCGTTGCCTTATGAGCTGAACGAATCGGCTAACATGGACGGCGCCGGAGAGTGGACGATCTTCTTCAAAATTATCCGGCCGATCTCAACGCCGGTTATTGCAACGATCAGCTTGTTCTACGCACTGCAATATTGGAACGATTGGTGGCTGTCACTTCTGTTTATCGATAACAGCGATATGTACCCGCTTCAGCTGCTTCTTCGGCAGCTCATGTCGCAGATGCAGCTCACGTCGCTCAATCACGGCAATGTGCTTACGCTGCCGCCGGCGGAAGGGGTCAAGTTGGCAACGGTATGCCTGACGATCGGCCCAATTATACTTGTCTATCCAATGGTTCAGAAGTATTTTGTCAAAGGTCTGACGCTCGGTTCGGTGAAAGGTTGAATATAAGAGGTTGTTCAAAAAAGTCGTCTTTGCATGACGAAGCAGATCATGAAGCGGATTCGACGTCGAATCTTGAATTCAGCCGGGCCAAAGCGTATGTTCCCGAAGCATGTTTCCTGCGGAAACATTTCAGTTGCTCACGTAGCCTCCAGTAAGCTAACGGACACCATAAACGCTATTAGCCCGCTATGTGGTAGTTCCTGATTCTAACGGACCGAGGAGACCTTATTTCGGTCAAAAGCGGCTAAATGGCCGCCATGAGGGACCAATAAGGCCTCTGGAGTCCGTTACAGCGGGAAATAGCCGGGAAATGGGCAAATAAGGTCATTACGGTCCGTTACGCTGCCGCGCTACCGGGCGTCCCTAGCTTCATCCAATCTTCTTGGTCCTGAAAACCTGACTTTTTGAACACGCACTATAAGATGATGATTTGAAGGGAGTAATTTACATGGCCAAATCAAAACGCAAGTTCTTGGCGACGACGCTGCTCGGACTAGCCATCGCATTGTCCGGGTGCTCCGGATCCGGCGGGGACGCCTCCGCGCCGGGCGATTCCGGGGAAACCGGCGATCCGTCCCTTGAACCGGTCACTTTGGAGGTTGTCATTCCGGGGGCAAAGGGGGCTAACTATGACGAGGTGCTGACCGAAGTCAACAAGCGACTAAAAGCCGAAATCAATACGCAGGTTAAATTTACATTTGTCGACTTTGCCGATCTGAATCAGAAGACCAACGTCATGCTGGCTTCGGGAGAGAGCGTGGATTTGATGTTTGATGCCCCGTGGCTGCATTTGGACACGATGGCTTCCCAGGGCTATTACGAAGAATTAAGCGAATTGCTGGACCAATACGGCCCTAATGTGAAAAAGACGAGGCCGCAACAAATGTGGGACGCCAACAAAATTAACGGCAACATCTACGGCGTTCCCTTGGGAAGCGCCTATACCCAACAGAGAGCGGTCTTCATCCGAAAGGACCTGAGGGAGCAGTTCAACTTGCCGCCCGTAAAGACGTATGAGGATCTTAAAACTTATCTCTATGCCGTTCGTGACGGTAAGTCCGGTATTACACCGCTACTCGCAGGCGCAGACGACGTCACCTACAGCTGGGTCAACTGGCTGATCCGTGACGATACCAGCATCAACATTCGTCCAACGAATTTTGCTGGAGCCAGTCTGATGCTGTATTACAAGGGCAACGATGGTAAGGTCTACAACTTCTTTGAAACCCAGGAACCTAAGATCTGGTCCGGCATCCAGGATGTCCGCAAGCTGTTCGTGGACAAAGTCATGTCGCAGGACGTTTTGACGAATAAAAGCAGTCCGGCAGAAATGCAGCTTCAGAATAAAGTGGCGGCTACGCCCCAAATGGCCTTTGGGGTTCCCCAATCGTTCAACGACCAACTGAAACAGGTCGTTCCAAGCGGCGAGCTGGAAGCCGTGCGTCTGTTTGACCTTACCCAAGGGAAAAACCTTTCCAATTTCAAGATGGATAACTTCATCTGCATTGTGAAGACAAGCAAGCATAAAGACCGCGCGATGATGTTCCTCGATTGGGCGAACAAGCAGGAGAATTATGATTTGCTGGAGCACGGCATCGAAGGCGTGAACTGGAAATCAACCGGCGAGCATCAATACGAAACGCTGAACAACGATGGCGGTATCATCTCGTTCCAGCTCATGTTGAATCCTACGTTAGAGCGGGAGTGGGCTGGTACGGACGAAGAGACTCAGAAGTACAGTCAATTCATTATGAAAGCCGACAACTTCACGAAGGACATCCTCACCGGCTTCACTTTCGATCCGACTCCGGTGAAGAACGAAGTGGCCCAGTTTGCGACTATTCAGGCCAAATACTATAGTGGATTATTTAACGGCGCGCTTGATCCGGACGAATACTTCGCCAGATTCAAAACGGAAGGCGAAGCGGTGCTCAAGCCAATCCAGACGGAGCTGCAGAATCAGGTCGATGCCTTCTTGGCAAAATAAAAGGGTTGCTTCCATTGAGACTAGCGACCCGCAAAAAAAGGACCGCTTCCAATAGGAAGTGGTCAGCCTGTTGAAAATCTTCAACAGGCTTTTTTATTATTTACGAAATGATGTGGAGTTCGTTTTATGTGGATTCCGGTTCGAGAACGATGCCTCTGTCCCCGATTTTGGAATCCTTACATCAATGGGGAGTGTCCCATGTGGAGCGAAAGCAGCTCAAAATGGCGAATAATGAACAAACAGAAACGGACTAGCGTATGACTTTACGCTAGTCCGTTTCTTTCTGCATCGACTCGCAAAATATATCGAAAGTGATTACGAGGCATGTATAGATATTTTGACGAAATCGTCCTTGATAAGATTGGACCGCTCGCATAGGAAGCGGTTCTTTTTGCGGGTCGTTGTTATTTTCTAACGGCTTCCGGTAAACGGGGCAGGACCGGAGATAACCTGACGGATTGTCCCGGCCAACTGTTCGGCCATTTGCCGATGCTTCTTGACGGAGGGATGCCCGCAGCCTCCCATTCCGTCTTCCGGCCGCTTGATGAGCGGAAACTCCAGGAAATGAATGTTGTCGTCGCCTTCTTCGTGGAGACGCTGGACGAGAGCCTTCAAATGGGGAGCGGGATCCAGCGTCATCGGACCGATTGCGCAGAACAAAGGGGCCGATGGATATCTATCGCGAATAAAACCCGTCAATTTGCGATATTGTTCAAGGTAATCCGCAGGCTCGATGGGCACGGACCAATCATTGGTCCCGAGATTAACAACTACCATTTCAGGATGAAACGGATCCATGGCTTTTTGATCGAGATCAGGACAGATGGTTTCCATGAAATAATCCGACATGCGGCCTTCTTGGCCACCGCCGAAATTCTGATAGCATCCCGTGCCGGACGCGCCCACAATCAAAGTTTCGGCATTCAAAAGTTGACCGGTCAGCGAGCTGTAAGCAAGCGCGATATTTTCGCGTGAAGCATCGCAGTCGCAGGGAATCTGCGCTTCGTTGCCGAAGCCGCATGTGATCGAATCACCGATGATGAGCAGGCGATGGGGAAGAGGGGCTGGCGGGCTCAGAAAAGCTCCGTGTTCCGTCGTCAAATCGGTAAATTTAATGCTGCCGAATGCCGCTTCCGTACGTTTCTGCAGCGTTAAGGTATGGGGCGCGTCTTCCAGATCATCCGCAAGCTGGTACAGCCGGTTATCCGGATCGACTCTCATCACCCTTACCGGAAGATCGTCGATGTAGACGTTAAGCCAGCTTTTCCCCTCTCCGTTGACATCCTCGATCTCGGCCGTTATTTCCCGTCCTTGAAAGCGCACGGTTATCGCGCTTCCGGGAAGAAAACAGGAGATGCCGTCCGGCTCTTGATGAAAGAGCCCGTGCCTCAGACTGGAAGCCGCAAAGTCGAATTTCATAACGCATTCCTTCCTTTCAATGATTTATTTGAGTTGACAACGTTACCCGTAAGGATTCTCGAATGTAGACTCCCGGATCACCAAAGAAACACCTGACAATATTTTCGTGCTGCCTCCATGGGTTTTGCCCTGAATAACCTGGTGGAGTAAATGCGCAGCGTTTCTGCCGATTTCCTCGAAGTCTTGCCGAACGGTAGATAATCCGATCGAGAGGTTGCCGGCATGGTCCCAATCATCGAATCCCATAATGGAAACATCCTGCGGGATTCTAACGCCACGGCGGGTCAGTTGTTCGATGGTTTCAATGGCGAGCTTGTCATTGGAGCAAAACAAAGCGGTGACATTCCGCTTCAATATGCTGTCGGCCAATGCCTCATAATCTATCCGGGTCAACAAATGATCGTCCGTCACCGGAAGTCCAGCCTGACGCATGGCGCTGCAATAGCCGGCGAACCGCTCCTGCTCGGAATGAAGGAAGAAGTGATAGCTTGCGAACTTTATTTTGGTGTGCTTCAGACGGATCAGCTCCCGGGTAGCCAGGATCGCTCCGTCATAATTGTTGCATCCGGAAAAATAGCTGGGATGATCCACATTGTACCGGTCTACCAATAGATAGGGGATGTTATTTTGTTCGATGAATAGGTAGTTATCCTTGCTCTGGATCGGATCGAACGGATAAATCAAGAAGCCGTCGACTTTCCGGTCCAGCATTTTCTGAATGGATGCTTGTTCAACGGCCAAATTTTCGTTGCTCCATTCCACGATTAAAGAGTAATTGAATTCGGCGGCTACTTGCTGGGCGCCTTTGATGATTTTCATATACGATACATCGTAATTGTCCTCCGCCGATAAAATGAACGCGATCAAGTGACTCGAATGGTCTGCGGCTTGATCTCCATTTACAAAAGAGCCCTTTCTTTTGATTCTGGTGATTACGCCCTCGTTGGCCAGTTCCGTCATTGCTTTTCGAATCGTTATTCCGCTTACATGAAATTGTTTCAAAAGATCTTCTTCATTCGGCAGCTTATCGCCAGAGCGAAGCTTGCCGACTTGAATCTGATGCAGCAGCGCTTGTTTTACCTTCATGTACTTCGGCTCGTTCACAAAAATTCTCCTCTTTTACAGAATGGTGCTTAATCACGGTATTTCAAATGATTTTATAAAAGTATACTTTATTAATCCATTGAAATCAAGGCTGTTATCTTGAATTTCATGCATATGTATACGTATAAATTAAGGGGGTTTCATTACTTAGTAATTGACTAAAAGTATATCGATTGATAATATAAATATAGTTATCAACAAAATAAAGTATACATTAATTTACTATAAGGATTTCGTTAGTCTATGCAAAAGCTGAAGGGAGGAATTATGTTGGAGTTTAGTTTTATCAAATATGCCAGGCTGATGGGGAGATTCGATCTGACCGAGAAAGAGAAGCCGAAATGCGGATGGGTCAACAGCGCGGTTTTTGTTGCCTTCCGAGGTACGGCCATCTCGATGACGGCTGAGGATTCCAACGACCAGGATTATGTTGAAATCGTAGTGGACGGTGTCGCTCGTAATTGGATCAATTTGAAGAAGGGAGTACATGAATACATAATCGAACAGGGGCTGCCGGAGGGTGAACACACTTTAGAGATCCACAAGCGAACGGGGATCCTCACCGGAAGTATAGCATTTCATCATTTTTCTCTGCCTGACGGCGGAAGCTTCCTTGCCCCGCCTGCGGCAAAACCTGTCCATCTTGAATACTTTGGGGATTCCATCACGGATGGAGCAGGGATCGGTCATCCGCATGTGCTCGCTGAAGCTCCGCATCTTGACGACGGATACATGTCCTATGTCGGGATCAGCGCCAGAATGTTGAATGCGGAATATCATACGATGGCCATATGCGGAATTGGCGTTTGGCAGGATGCGGTAGGGAACAAGCAAGGATTGCCGGAACATTTTTCAGGGACACTCGGCAAAGGGACGGCGCCATGGGACTTTTCCCGGTATATGCCTGATGGAATCGTCATTAATTTGGGCCAGAACGATTATTCTACGCCAATTGACGATGAGGCATATATTGCCGCTTATATTGAATTCATTCAGGTTATCCTGGAAAAGTATAACGATCCCTACGTCTTTTGCTGTGTCGGAACCATGAATAACAACTATCTTGCCAGCGTGAATAAGGTCGTGTCCTATTTCAATCAAAGCGGAAACGGGAAGGTATTCGTAGTTGATTTAGGATTGATTCATCCGGAGGTGGAAGGATGGGGCGGCCGATATCATCCCGGCTATCAGACGCATTACCGAATGGGCTTGGAGCTTGCCTCTTTTATATCCGCCAAGACCGGATGGGAACTGCTTAAGCGTCCGTTGATCGCAACGGAATGCGTGTTCTGAATTCATTGATTTAACAGAGTCGCTAAATCAGGGCGGCGAATACATGAGCAGCATCATGGTATAACCTGGAGCGTGGGTCTTTTCTCGAAATAATGGATTCATTCAGCTCGATCAAAATTCAGCTTTCGGAGGAAAAGAAACGAGAAGAACGAAATAAATACGACCGTTCCCTGATTGAATATGGGGACGGTCGTTTTTATAAGACTGTCTTATTGAATTTGCTGCATGACAGGTGACGAGCTATTTAAAAAAAGCTACAAAAGAGGAGTATCGGAGGATTCTAATGTCTGCAAATCTACCAATATGGTCTCCAAATCTTTACTGGCCGATGGGCTCAAAGACTGTAAGGGCAGAGGAAGGCTTGGGCTTGAAACAAGCTTGCTGATTTCTGCTGCCGTAGATACAACACGAAGACTACCGTATTTAAAGAATAGCTTCCATAGAGGGTCTAGAAGGTCCGATAATCGTTTTGCTTCGTCAAGATACCCTGCCTGGACTAAACGAGTTAATTGGAGGCAAGTTTTTGGAAATGTTCCTGCGAGAGCTGAATACCACGCTTCACAGCCTGCACTCAAGCCAATGACTCCAAACGGATCTCCACTGATCCCTATGGTTACATGGGGAGGAATAGCGGATCGTAGATTGTTAACTCGCGATCTAGCTTCCGCTAAATCAGAAGGGACTCCGGGGATCTTTATCGAACTGACGTTAGGTAGTTCAGCGATCCGACCATGTAACTCATCACTAAATTGAAAATGGGTGGTACTCGGATTATCATATATACATAATGGTACGGAAAGTGAGCGGGTCACTTGTTCGTATAGTTTGAATACCTCTTCATCCGTTAGTGTTTGATAGGAGAAAGGAGCGAGTAAGACGGCGCTTGCCCCTAATTTTTGTGCATCTTCAGCATATCGAAGTACATCAAGGGTGCGGATCGCACTTATACTCGTCATAACGGGAATTCCTTCTGCTGAATGGATAACAAGTTGAAGTACACGGGACCGCTCATCCCGATCCAGGTATGCATAATTTCCAGTTGAGCCGAGCGCACCAATGGAGTCGACGCCGACGTTAACTAAACGTTGTATCAAAGTCACAATAGACTGTTCGTCAATACCCGTCTCATTAAGTGGTGTTAATGGAAAAGCAGATAATCCGTGGAACATGAAATGACACTCCTTTACAATCGCGAAGAATTATAATTGGATTATAAGAAATGAATTGGACTACTTTACAGTGCCAATTTCCAATCAATTAGCAGTGCCAATTTTTCTGCGAAAATATTACGGGAACGGCAAGGCTATTAATATGTAAAAAATGGAAGATGATTTAAAATCAAACAAGATGCCATAACACTGGTTGCCCCTCGCTTATTCGTTAAAGGGCAGACGTTGCTGTGCGTTCAGGGGAGTGATGATTTCATGCATTTACTTGAGTTTTGCAAAGGAATCCAACTGGGGGAAGAAGCTGTCCGGATCATTGTAGACTACGGCATGGAGGAGAGTGAATACGCGGAGTTAAAGCAACGTTTTCAGACGGATCGCCATTCATTCTTCCAGCATGTTACAGGAGCAGCCGGGTACAGGCAAAAACTGCTTTACCTTTTCGCGAGATTTTCCTTTGATGCTTATGCGGAGTACCGAGTTCGGGGAATCGCCGACAAAATCTATTTCGATACGTTTTCGGACATTCGGATATGGTGCGATGTTTGTTACCGGGATTACGGCGAGTACGGCATTGAGGAGTACAACTGGCTTCAAGAGCATGTCCGGCTCCGGCTATTCCGCCTTGGCAGGCTGCAGTTTCAGCCTATTGCTTTTGAAAGCGACTTAAAGGAAGGGAACCTGACAGTGGAGAAGCATCAGCTCGTGCTGAATGTGCACATCCCGGAAGGGGAGCCGCTAACCCCGCAAGAGGTGGAACACTCCTTTTCGTTAGCCCGGGCATTCTTTAGAGGCATTCCGCCAATCTACACTTGCCGCTCTTGGCTGCTGTATCCCGGTCTAGATAATATCCTGAAAGCCGAATCGAACATTCTACGCTTTCAGCGACTGTTCCATATTTATGAGGTCGATGAAGCATCGAGGGAAGCCGAGCAGCGAATCTTCAATCGAGTCACAGCAGATCCTTCCGAATATGGAGAGGGAACGAGTTTGCAGCGTGCAGCGAAAGCGTTTTTACAAAATGGTGGAAAGCTTGGCCGGGGCTGTGGTATATATGTGCCGGAAACAATTGATGCGGCCATCACTTAACTATGCACGTATGGGTTGCGATATTAATGAACCACATTAAGTCGTCAATGATAAGCAAAAAGAGCAAGAATCCCTCAATTCTATTCAATTGAACTGAGGGATTCATATTTTTTTACGCTGTCTACATGAAAAGGAGCATATCACATTTGGTCAGCGGGCTTTTTGGACACAAACATTTAGCTTACATAATGGTTGTCAGCTCTATTTATAGATTTCTTGTTCCAAATATCAAATCGAATGTTACTGTTAACAATCCCGTATAGAATAATAATCACCCCTATCCACTGAGGCCAGTTTATGGCTTCTCCCAGCACTAAAGAGGACATGGTAATGACAACCGGCAATTCGGAAGACGTAAGAATGGTTCCCAATCCCGAACCAACATGCGGCATTCCAATCGAATACAGAAGTGGTGGAAGGACGCCGCCAAATATGCCCAGAGCTAATCCATAAGGAATGATTCCCATAAGTACATCCAAGTCAAACAAAAACGTTGGCGGAAATACGATAAATACGGTCAATGCGCCTCCCGTGGAAAGAAGTGCGCTTTTTAAAATAGGAGGGGTCTCTTTTTCAACCGAGCCACTCAAAAAAACGAATGTGGAAAAGGATAATGCCGCAAGCATTCCCCAAAGGCTTCCCTGCCATGACAACGCCAAGGGTTCCTGAAATATATTCGCTGCCAACACGGAACCAACCAGAAGCAATGCGATGGAAATAAGTTTCGTCTTGGTCGGTTTTTTCTTATGGAATCCCCACTCCAACAAAGCTCCGATCCAAACAAATTGGAACAAAAAAACGATAGCTAGAGATGCGTTTAAAGTTTGTAAGGCTTGATAATAAAATATGCCCGTTAACCCGAATGGAACTCCAGATAAGATAAGCCTTGAAGTTTGTATTCGAGTCAGTTTTTTCTTTTTAGTAAATAACACTGCAAGCCAAGTAAGCACAACTCCGAAGAGATACTGTCCTCCGGTTACTGCGGACACGGTGAAACCTGCTGCATATGCCAATTTAACAAAAGTGGACAAAACCCCATAACTGCAGCCTCCTAAAAAAACGATCAATGCATAGTGCCATAATTTCATCAAGTCATTATCCTCCTTAGTTGAACGCAAAAAAGCCACACAAACGACCGTACGGCCTTTGCGTGGCGAAAATAGAGAGATTGCTCTCCAGAAAAGTCCACATCATCCCAAATTGGTTTTAGGTAAGATATTAAGTTTCATTTAACAGTATAAAAGCATACTTTGAACAATGTCAATTACTATATACAAAAATAATAAGGCAGCGCAAAAAAACCAATTGCCAAGATATACCGATGAATATGAGGTTTAGATCAATGAATCGCTCCATGCGAATCCATTCATTTAGGTATTGACTTTCTCGCAAGGTTAAGGATTATGATTCTAAAGGAAAGAGGGGATTATGAGCTGTTAGGAGGGGAATTCGTGTCGAATACTTGCGAAAAATGCAGTGCCCATCTACCTATGGGGAATACATGTCAATCGATTTTTAACGAATTTATGGCACTTGAATTCACCGATCCTAGCTATGGACAGGTTCACTTTCTCACTGTTGCATCTTACATGGTTCAACATGAAGGCTATAGCGATGAAATGTATGTCTGGGTCCAAACCGCGTTACGGAAGCATCTGGAAGAAGGCTACGCAACCGGGTTGATTCGCCAAGATATGGCCAGAGGACCAGGGAGCACCAAGGGGATTCGAAGGCCAGTGAATGCGCCGCCTCTCCCCAAGGTGGCTTGGACCATGACGATTGCCGACGTAGCTGTACAGATGCATGACGCCGAAAGCTATTGTAAGCTCATTGAGCAGTGGGGGCGTACGACGCTTAAAGAGATGGGAGCGCTTGTTTTATGATGAATGATGCGAATCAGAACCAAGTCAAACGGCGTGCGGCTCTTTTGAGCAAAACCGATTGGTCAGCGCTGCCAGCATCTATTCTTGGAAGAATGCGCAAATTGCGGATTGCGGCGTACTGACTCTGACGCCTTTTAGGGGAAATACTCTCGATCGCGAAGTGCTGCGTTCAATCCGGCAAGTATGCCTCTGATCAGGGATACGAACTTCAGTATTAATGCGCGTCTACTACATCCAACATGCATTTTACGACCAAAGACTCTTCCGGCACTGGTGGGGTCTTTTTTGCGCTTATTTCTTGATTTTTTTAGTAGAGTTATATTGCACAAACTAAATGTAACATCCGGGGAATTGTGTATTTCAAGGAATATTGGATATAAGCGACAATCTAGGTTAAGGTCCCCATTAGTGTGATTACACTTGTGGGAAGCTGATTGTTGTTTTACATGCTGATTTGGTGTAAGACTAGTGTATGAAGTGTGAGATATAGGAGAAGGTGACAATGGCAAATATTAATGATATCGCAAAGCGTGCAGGAGTATCCGTATCAACCGTATCAAGGGTGCTGAATCAACATCCTTATGTATCTGAATCGAAGCGGGCAGCTGTGCAGCGTGTGATTGATGAAATGGACTATACGCCAAATCGCTTAGCTGTCGATTTAATCCGAAAGGAAACAAGAAGTATCGGTGTGATCATGCCGTACAACAACAATCAAGCCTTTGATCAACTGCTTCATGGTGTACTTAATCGATCGGTTGAACGTGATTATTCCGTGATGGTTCTCCCTACAAAGTACGATCCTGAAAAAGAGCTTAGCTGCTTAAATATGCTGAAAAATAAACAACTGGATGGAATTATCATTACCTCCCGTTCGAACACTTGGGATGCCATTATGCCATATACCAAGTATGGGACGATCGTCGCATGCGAGTTTACGGATCATCCTGAGATTGGCTGTGCTTACATGGATCGATATGCATCTTATGTAGACACGTTTCAACTGTTAAAGGATAGAGGGCATTCACGAGTCGCTTTTACGACAGCAAGAGGAGAAGAGAGTAATAGTACACAGCTGACAATAAAAGCGTATCAGTATATATTTGGTGATCTGTCGCCAGCATACCATATCACGGATTGCTACAGCATTGATGACGGGGTAAGAGCAGCACAACAACTACTTAATATGGATCTTAGACCAACCGCTGTTTATGCGAACGGCGATGAGGTTGCGACAGGCATTTATCAGTATGCAAGGAGCATACAACTGGGGGTGCCAGAGGATCTGGCGATCATTGGCCAAGAGAATCAGCCCGTTGGAATTGGGCTGCACCTGTCTACGGTTGATCATCAATTGGTGAAAGTCGGTGAACAAGCCTTTGATCTTACAATTGAGAAATCAAAGGATAAGGTAGAGATTCCTTACCACATCATTATACGTCAATCGATATAGTTAGGAGCTCATCTTTAATAATGCTGATGGAATGGCGACAAATCCAAGGTTTTAGAAGAGTTTTAAAGCTTTGTCGATGGGCAAAACATGGTTCCATTGAAAGCCGCTATTTTAGCGGCTTTTTAAGTTTTATCGATGCAGTTGCCAATATTCAACGGAAGTTAATTTAATCTGATTTGATTTGATTTCGATATTCGAGAGGACTCATTTCATAAATCTCTTTAAAAGCAGCCCCGAATTTACTCTGACTTTTGTACCCCACCGCCAAGGCAATATCCCCGATGCTCTTTGAAGTCTTATGTAACATGGAAGCAGCCTGCCTGATCCGATATTCTTTCATATATGCCGCAATGGAAACGCCGTATACTCCTTTGAAAGTAGTCTTTAGTACAGTAGGACTGATACAGTATTGCTGAGCTAGTTCCTCAATCGTAAATCTTCGTTCGAAATCTTCTGTCATTCTCTTTTGAATCTGTTTGATAATATCAACTTGCTGTCGGGCATAAATCGTCTTTTGTGTCTCACTGGCTATATCAAAGTAATAAAGATATATTAACATTTCTAGTACTTTAAGCCGGAAATAAGTGGATTTGGCCTCGATAGGAACCGTGTACATACCACAGAAGATATGCTGAATCTCTTCCTTGGCCTGTATAAAAAAGCACTCATCGTTTACAAAAAAACGATTAGCCATTCCTTGAAGATCAATGGGAAGATCGGGCAAATAATCCGATAGCTGTTCTGCCAACTTTTCCAAATCAATCGTAATGTTTATCCCTTTATAGCAGCCCAATGGAAGCTCAATGCAATCACTGTGGTTGCTCATTGTGTTCATGAACAAATCACCTTCGCCTATATATTGCAGGCACCCGTCCTTCATTTTACACTCGGCTCGTCCTTCTTGACAGTGATTTAGTTCCAGAATGTTACGTTTGGAGTGAAGTGTTGGTATAAAACGGCTCGCCTGAAAGCTTAAGCTAATCACTTCAACACCAGGCATTACAGCATACACCGAGGCAGTACCTTGCCCATCCTCAGGATCCAGCTGATAAACAATGTGGTCATGGTTCCGTGCAACAATCATGCCTGTACTAAAATGTGAAAAAGCAGATGCTCCCATAGGTTGGCTTCTCCTCTAATTTTTATTTCTATACCCCATCTTAATATATACGAATTCAAATAGACAATTTCCTAGAGCCTTGGGTTTCCATTGGGAATCCATAGGCAGTAGGAGTTCGTTCAACCCAGTATCGCTAAAAATTATTCCAAAACGTCGAACTTTTAGCCCAAATAGATTCACTTTCCAAATTTTATTGAAAAAAACATTGGAGAGAGTATACTTTTAAACAATCAAACGATCATTTGATTGATATATAGTTTGATTGTTATAAAAAATTCGATATTTGAAGGGAGTAGTTTTTTTATGAAAAAAACTTATAAACTGAGCAATCTGGATTGTGCGAATTGCGCGGCGAAGATCGAAAATGGTATTCGCAAGCTGTCTGATGTGACTGAGGTTAAAGTTAACTTTATGGGGCAGAGGATGATTCTGGAGGCTCCGGATGATAAATTTAATGCCGTTCTTGAGGAATCCAAGAAGGTTATAAAAAAACTTGAACCGGATGTATCCATTGAGGCTTAAGCGATAGATGCAAGTTTCTCGATATGGTCCATAACGAATGAACAACGTTTGCCACATTCAAATTGCGCTATTTGATTCAGCAGTGGTTGTGATGATACAGCCGCTGCTTTTTCAAATAGGAGGAGGATAGAGACATGTCAAAAAAGGAAGTAAAACAGTTGGTGCGTATCCTTATTGCATCTGTTGGTTTCGTAGCGGCACTACTCCTAAAGTTAGAGGGCATCGCTGAATTTCTGCTATATCTCGCCACATATCTCATCGTTGGAGGAGACATCATCTGGAAAGCGATAAGAAATATTTCTCGAGGACAGGTCTTCGACGAGAACTTCTTGATGTCAGTGGCCACGATCGGGGCATTCTGTCTTGGCGAGTATTCGGAAGGGATCGCTGTTATGCTGTTTTATCAGGTCGGCGAACTGTTTCAATCCTATGCCGTTTCCAAATCCCGCAGATCCATATCCGAACTGATGGATATTCGCCCCGACTATGCCAATGTGCTAAGAAATGGGGAATTGATACAGGTCGACCCGGAAGAAGTACAGGTTAATGAAATCGTTGTGGTGAAGCCTGGAGAGCGTATCCCTCTGGACGGTGTTGTTACAGACGGTTTCTCCGCAATTGATACATCAGCTCTTACGGGAGAGTCTGTTCCACGGGAAGTACACGCCGGTGAAAATGTGATTAGCGGCTGCATCAACCAAACCGGTAAATTGACCATTCAAGTGAACAAAGAATATGGCCAGTCCACGGTAGCGAAAATACTGGAGTTAGTTGAGAATTCTTCCGACAAAAAGAGCAAGAGTGAAAACTTTATCACAAAATTCGCTCGATATTATACCCCGATCGTTGTTTTCGCGGCGGTTATTTTGGCCATCATTCCACCGCTTATCACGGATCAGTCATTTGGTATGTGGATTGAACGAGCGCTGACCTTCCTTGTCATTTCCTGTCCCTGTGCTTTGGTTATTTCGGTACCGCTCAGCTTTTTTGGTGGAATCGGCGGGGCATCCAAATCCGGCGTTTTAGTGAAGGGAAGCAACTATCTTGAGGCGATGGCCAGAACAGAGATGGTCGTGTTTGATAAAACCGGTACACTGACAAAAGGCAGCTTCGCGGTCAGTGAGATGCATTCCGACAAAATGACAGGTCAGGAGCTATTGGAATTGGCAGCCTATGCGGAGGATTACTCCAACCATCCTATCGCACAGAGTATCAAGAAGGCATTTGGTAGAACCATTGATTCCACCCGGATCAAAGATATCGAAGAAATCGCCGGTCATGGTGTGAAATCTGTGATCGATGGCAAGGTCGCGTTGGCAGGCAATGCCAAGCTCATGAAACGTGAACGCATCTCCTACAAAGAAAAGAATCTTGTAGGTACCGTAGTTCATCTGGCTGTAAACAAGGAGTATATAGGATATATCCTCATTGAGGATGAAATTAAGGAGGACGCTGCGCGCGCTATCGCAGCTTTGAGATCGGCAGGAATCAAGCAGACCGTTATGCTGACCGGCGATGCCGATGCCGTGGGGAAAAAGGTTGCCGCAACGCTCAAACTAGACAAAGCCTATACCGAGTTGTTGCCAGCGGATAAAGTTGAACGAATGGAAGAATTAATGAAGGAGAAAAGCGCCAACGGAAAACTGGCTTTTGTCGGTGACGGCATCAATGACGCACCTGTTCTTGCTCGCGCCGATATCGGCATAGCCATGGGCGGCTTGGGTTCCGATGCGGCGATTGAAGCTGCGGATGTTGTGATCATGACCGATGAGCCATCCAAAATCGCCACCGTGATGAAGATAAGCAAAAAGACGCTCCGTATCGTCAAACAAAACATCATTTTTGCTCTGGGTGTCAAGGGAATTGTACTGGTTCTGGGAGCGCTTGGCATCACAACCATGTGGGGAGCAGTATTTGCTGATGTTGGAGTATCCGTCATTGCAATTATCAACGCAATCCGGGCACTCAACGTGAAAAAACTCAATACGCAAAAAACAGTAGCCCGAGAGCAAGGGGAGAGAGCGCTGGCTTAATGTTGAGGGGGTGTTACCGGATAGATTCTGTGAGTAACACGCCTCCTTTTTTATCGATTGAGGTTGTGATCTGCAAGTCCTTTCTTCGGACAAGTCATTTGAAAAAAATCATCGATCATTTGATGAACCAGACGTGCTCTTTCATTGTCGGCGAGTGAATAATAAACTTCTTTCCCCGCACGTCTGCTTTTGATCAGTCCGTGAAGCTTCAGCAATTTCAAGTGATGAGAAACGGAAGCGGCACTTATGCCAAGAGCGGCTGAAATATTGTTCCCGCACTCCTCGCAATGACAGAGCAACCAAAGGATTCGCAAACGTGTGCCGTCGCAAAGCTGTTGAAAGACGGTGGCTCCGTCCAGAAAATATTCCACATCAGGCATTTGCTTTAAAGCATGGCTTAGATCCTGTCCGTGGTCGTGAAGTATTTCCTTGTCTTTTTTCATGGACACTCCTTCAAATAAGTATTCATTTGATGAAACGATCAGTATGCTCATTCTATTTTAGCCTATGCATTACCTGATATCTAGTCAAGGAATCCCGGGACTTATGCTTTCCATCACCGGTATATTCACGGTTATTCTCAAAAAGATAGTTGACAATGAGAATCATTATCAACTATTATGTTAACTAGTAAACAAAATATGATCAACACATATGAAAAGGAGTGGCGATGAAATGACAGTGAGTCTGCGAATAGAACAATTGAAGGCGGCAGTTGAGGGTAAGGAAATCTTGAAAGGTCTGAGCCTTACGGTAAACGGCGGAGAAATTCATGTCGTGATGGGACCGAATGGAACAGGGAAGAGTACATTGGCCTCCGCTTTGATGGGGCATCCCAAGTACGAAGTGACGGATGGGATGGTTACATTGAACGGAGAAGATCTGCTGGAGATGGAAGTGGATGAAAGGGCACGGGCGGGATTGTTTCTGGCCATGCAATATCCGAGTGAGATCACGGGAGTCACGAATTCCGATTTCATGCGTAGTGCGATCAATGCAAAACGTGAAGAAGGCCAGGAAATCTCGTTGATCAAATTAGTGCGCATGATGGAAGCAAGCATGCAGACGTTGGAGATGAACCCTGAATTTATGCATCGTTACTTGAACGAGGGCTTTTCCGGGGGGGAGAAAAAGCGAAATGAAATTTTGCAAATGATAATGCTCGAGCCGTCATTGGTCATTCTGGATGAAATCGACTCCGGTCTGGACATCGATGCCCTGCGCATCGTCGCTGAAGGGGTCAATGCTTTGCGCAGTGCAGACCGAGGATTCTTAATTATTACGCACTATCAGCGACTCCTTAATTATATTAAGCCGGACTTTGTACATGTGATGATGCAAGGAACCATCGTAAAGTCTGGAGGGCCGGAATTAGCGGAGCGGTTAGAAGCAGACGGATATGAGTGGATCAAAGAAGAGCTGGGTATTACAGAAGAAGCGGCGACGCCGGATGAAGAAGAGCCGTTTCGAATTCCGATGCAAACCAAGTCACCGCGTATCTGAAAGGGGAGAGCCGTAACATGACAATGAACAGTGCAGAAAACCAGTTATCAGGACAGCTTCAATTTGAAGCAGAACCGGATTGGCTGGACAAGTTGAGGAAAAGAGGCTTGGATGCCGTCAGCACCCTGCAGCTACCCAAGCTGGAAAAGACGAATCTGCAGCGGTGGCCATTACAGCAGCAAGGGATTTGCCGTAAGCCAGAGCAGATGAGGTCTTTCGATGAATTGCCGGAATCCATCAGGAAATGGGTGTACTCGGACAATGTGTTGGTACAGCGGAATTCGGGCCCATTCATTAAGTGCTTGTCAAAAGAACTTCAGAAGCAGGGAATTATTTTGACCGATCTGGAAACAGCAGCAAGGCAGTATCCGGAACTTGTAAAGCCTCATTTCATGCAAGCCGTGCAGACTGAAGAGAATCTGCTTACTGCGCAGCATGCCGCGCACTGGAGCGGCGGAGCTTTTATTTACATTCCTGAGGGGGTTCATGTAGAGACCCCGCTGCAGACGCTATTTTTTGTAGACGAATCCGATACGCTCTTTATGCCGCATGTTTTGGTGGTAGCCGAGAAGCGTAGTTCCGTAACGCTGGTGGAGAATACCATGTCCTCATTAGATAAGAGTGTGGCAGTGAATCAAGCCATTATGGAAGTATTCGTTGGCGAAGGTGCAGCAGTCAATGTCGTGTCATTGCACCAACTGGAAAGAGACGTGATCGACCTGACTTATCGGCGCGCAATCGTTGAACAAGACGGAAGTGTGAATTGGTTGAATGGCGAAATGAATTGGGGCAAGTCGATGAGCGATACGGCATCCATACTCAAAGGCGAAGGGGCACGTTCGGATATAAAATCAATCTTGGTAGGATCCGGCAATCAGACTATGAATATCACAGCCCGGACGGTCCATTTTGGCAAGAATTCGCCAAGCGATATGGTAATCAGAGCAGTGATGAGAGAGCAGTCAACCGCAATATTGAACGGGATCACCAAAATTGAGAAGGGAGCAAGCGGGGCGAACGGACAGCAGACGGAAAAAATATTGATGCTGCATCCCGAAGCGCGCGGCGACGCCAATCCGATCCTGTTGATTGATGAAGACGATGTGAAAGCCGGACACGCCGCCAGCGTCGGACAAGTCAATCCGGAACAGCTGTATTATATGATGTCCAGAGGCATTAGCCGCGTAGAGGCCGAGCGGCTAATCGTGTATGGTTTCCTCGCTCCCGTCGTGGCCGAAGTACCGCTGGAAGGTGTAGCCACTCAGATGCGAGCGCTCGTGGAACATAAGCTGGGGCAAATCAAGGAACTAGATCAAGCAAGCATATCTGAATAAGGAGGATGACAATAAATGGCCAAGGAATTGATGGAGCTGGGAGAATATCAGTATGGCTTCAAAGATGCGCATCAAGCGGTGTTTCAATCCGGGAAGGGACTGACGCGTGAGATTGTTGCCACCATATCGGAGATGAAGGGAGAACCGGGCTGGATGCTCGACTTTCGTCTGAAATCGCTGGAATTGTTCCAAAGTATGCCGATGCCTGCATGGGGCGGCGATCTGCGAGCACTGGACTTCAATGATATTCAATATTATGTCAAGCCTTCCGAGAAGCAGGGGAAGACCTGGGAGGAAGTGCCGATTGAGATTAAGCAAACCTTTGACAAGCTTGGCATACCGGAAGCGGAACAGAAGTTTCTTGCCGGCGTGTCCGCCCAATATGAATCCGAAGTCGTGTATCACAGCATCCAGAAAGAGTTAGAGGAGCAAGGGGTCATCTTCACAGACACGGATACGGCGCTGCGCGAGCACCCGGATCTGCTGCGCCAGTATTTTGGCACCATTATTCCGCCGAGCGATAACAAATTTGCCGCACTTAACAGCGCGGTATGGTCCGGAGGAAGCTTTGTTTATGTTCCAAAAGGGATAAAATGCGAAGTCCCATTGCAAGCTTACTTCCGCATCAATTCGGAGAACATGGGACAATTCGAAAGGACGCTCATCATTACGGAAGAGGACAGCTTTGTGCATTATGTAGAAGGCTGCACGGCACCGATTTACAGCACGAATTCGCTACATAGTGCCGTTGTGGAAATCATCTGTAAGCGAAATTCCCGTGCGCGATATACAACCATTCAGAATTGGGCGCCCAATATTTACAACATGGTGACAAAGCGGGCGGTAGCCGAAGAAAATGCAACAATGGAATGGGTGGACGGCAATATTGGTTCGAAACTGACCATGAAATACCCTTCCGTATTGTTAAAAGGCCGCGGAGCCAGGGGTTCGGTACTCTCGATTGCAGTCGCTGGCAAAGGACAGCATCAAGATGCCGGGGCCAAAATGATTCACCTGGCGCCGGACACGACCTCGACCATCATATCAAAATCGATCAGCAAGCATGGTGGTAAAGTCACGTATCGCGGTCTGGCTTCCTTTGGACGCAAAGCTTCAGGAGCCAAATCGAACATCAAATGCGACACGCTCATTCTTGATAATGAGTCCACGTCGGATACGATCCCTTATAACGAGATCAAGAACGACAATGTCACGCTTGAGCACGAGGCGACCGTTTCCAAGGTATCCGAGGACCAGCTCTTTTACTTGATGAGTCGAGGCCTGTCTGAAGACGAAGCGACCCAGATGATTGTGATGGGCTTCATCGAGCCGTTTACGAAAGAACTGCCAATGGAATATGCGGTTGAAATGAACAGGCTCATCAAGCTGGAGATGGAAGGCAGCATAGGGTAAGCTCTATCATCTGTCCAGAATTATGAGGTTGCAACTGAGTTCATCAGAAAGGATGGGAGAGAGATGCATAAATTGGTTTTGATTAGACATGGAGAAAGTCTGTGGAACAAAGCAAATTTATTTACAGGCTGGATGGATGTAAACTTGTCGGATAAAGGCATTCAGGAGGCTTTACATGCCGGCAAATTACTTAAGGAAGAACAGTTCGTATTTGATGTAGCCTATACCTCATATTTAAAGCGAGCGATTAAAACACTAGATTATGTGCTGGAAGAAATGGATTTGCTGTGGATCCCTGTATATAAAACATGGCAGCTTAATGAGCGCCATTATGGTGCGCTTCAAGGTTTAAGCAAAACAACAACCGCTGAGAAATATGGGGAAGCGCAGGTTCAATTATGGCGCAGAAGCTATGATGTGCTGCCTCCTGCTTTGACAAAGGACGATGCCCGTTATCCAAGATACGATATTAAATATCGCGACATGGATGACGAGCTTATCCCGTTAACGGAAAGCCTCAAGGAAACGGTTGTTCGGGTTAGGGATTATTGGGATAAGGAAATTGCACCGCAGATTAAAGCGGGTAAAAATGTCATTATCGCTGCACATGGCAATAGTCTACGGGCATTAATCATGTTTCTGGAAAATCTCAGCTCAAAAGAGATTATTGATTTGAACATCCCAACGGGTATTCCGCTTGTATATAATCTTGATGACCGACTACATCCGGTCGAGAGATATTACCTTGGAAGCGAGGAGCATCTCGAGAGTAAGATCAAGCAGGTTGCCGAGCCAGATAAGATTATGGAATAAGGGCAAGAATTGGATTGAAACTGTCGCTGATGCGTGTGGATCTATTATTTTAGTTAACTAGTAAACAATGTAAGTGGAGGGGCGGTAGAACCTGCTATGAAAAAAACGAATGTAATGAACACGCAAGAGCAACAAACTCAGAAGCCCTAAAGCTTATACCATTAATTGTAGCGATTTTCATGGGAAACTTCCTTTCGTTGTTGAATAGCAATACGATTAATATAGCTTTGCCGGTCTTGCAAAAAGAATTTGCAACCGACTTAAGTGTTGTGCAATGGACACTGACCGGCTTCATGTTGGCGCTCGGGACCTTCGCGCCTACAGCTGGCTATTTCGGCCAACGCTTCAGTTACAAGCGATTGTATATTTTCGCCTTGCTCGGCATGACGGTTGCTTCCGTACTGTGCGCCTTGTCTTGGAACGCGTCGATGCTGATCGCATTCCGCATTGTTCAGGGCGCGTTCTGCGGTATAATCGTGCCGGCGTCGATGACCATGATATTTCAAATCATCCCCAGGCATCAGCAGTCTGTCGCCATGAGCATCTGGATCGCAGCTTCGATCGTGGCGCCAGCCATTGGACCGACTTACGCAGGTTGGCTTATCCAGCACGGCTCCTGGAAGTGGCTCTTCTGGACCAATGTACCGCTTGGCGTGCTTGCGATCGTTGTTGCCGTTTTCTTCATTCCTTACTATCGTCTGAAAGTACCGAAGGGTTTCGATGTATGGGGGCTTCTGACGGTCATCGCCGCAAGTTCGCTGCTGTTGATCACGTTGTCGCAAGGCTCCGGTTGGGGATGGGGCTCGGCCAGTACGCTGCTTTGTCTGGGAGGCGGGCTATTGGCGCTAGCGCTGTTTCTTTGGCGCGAGATGTCAATCGACACGCCGCTTCTACAGCTCAAAGTATTTCTGAATCGGCGATTCACGTCGACGGTGATATTGCTGTGTATCGTGATGATCAACTTTTTTTCGGGCATGCTCCTCGTTCCCGTTTTCTTGCAAAATGTTCAGGGACATTCGCCACTTGATTCGGGGATGATTCTGTTACCAGCTACATGTGCCATGGCGATTATGTCCTTGGTTGTCGGTCGGCTGTACAAAGTGGTTGGCCCCATGCCGTTACTGCTTGTTGGCGTACTGTTGATGGCCGCAGGAAATTTGCCGCTAGCGTGGCTGAAAATCGACAGCTCATCTGCTTATACGCTCTTGTGGATGACGGTCCGCAGTCTAGGTCTCGCCCTGGTGCTGATGCCGGCGACGACGGCCGGGATGGAGGAGATTTCCCGCGAATATATCGGACACGCCTCCGCGGAATGTATTCGTATCGTTCGGTGTGGCTCTATTCACCACGCTACTATCTTCACGTACGGCTGACCACGCCGCAAGGCTGACCGATGGGGAAGTCGGACCGAACTTGGCCCACCTGTCCACAACGATGGGCATCAACGATTTGAACATTTTATCAACGCTTATTGTCGTGCTGGCACTACCATTTGTTTTTGCAATTCGCAAAGCGCGGCAGAAGGAACGGGGAATCGACAGAGCCTAAAGGAATCCCGTGCGTTAACCATCTCGTATCTTTGGTAGAGGAACGTTGCTCCCTGGTATCGGAACATGATACGATTGTTTCTCGGTTAAGAATAATTTGTGTTACGGAAGGTGCGAGATGATGAATTCATTGGAGACGATCAAATGGCTGGTCCAGGATCAGGTTGTTCATTTTGTGCATCTGAGCGAGCAAAGGATCGAATCGGAGCAGGACAAGATTTTTCGTTATGCACAAGAGCAGCAATTGGAGTCGATCCCGCGTCATTTGACTAGCGTGCACGTGATCGACTGCATCGGCAACAACGAGCCGATTAACAATACGGCGCTTGCAGAGAAGATGAAATTGTCCAAGGCCGGCATTACGAAGATCAGCGCGAAGCTGTTGGAGGAAGGCTATATCCATCGAAGGCAACTGAATGATAATAAGAAGGAAGTCTACTTCAGTTTAACGGAGAAGGGCAGACGGGTTTTTGAGCTTCATCAACAGCTTCACAAGCTGGAGGAGGAGAGGTTTATGCAGCTGCTTGAGCCGTTTAAGGAAGCGGAATTACACGTTATTCTGCGATTTCTGCAAAGCGTATCCTCGCATTGGGCTAACAAAGACCAGGAGTAGGCGAGCGGCCTGATGCCTCGTGAATTGGTTATTCAACTTTTGATAGATGTTTCTAGTCCTCCGACAGCGTAAATGTCTAATGATACAAAAGTGTTCACATTCCTATCGGACGACAAGAGCATGGTATCTTGAAAGTCACATGAAATGTGGCTTTTTTTGTATTTAAGCATATCTTCAACAGACTTTAATCCGTATTTAAGTGCAATTAGGATGCAAAACGACGTGCAAAAGCAACGTAAAAGATTTTTTTAAAAAAAATTAAATGCTCGAACCGTATGTGAAATACTAAATTTGACTGATATGGAAGACTCAACATTTGGACAAATAGCATCTTAATTCGGATTAGCGGAATGTCGGGGTGCCCAAGAGACCATCGGTGCAAAAACGGATTCTGAACTTAGGGATTGAACGGAGCGTGCACATTCGATTTCTTCCTATCACGAAGCATGTCGTTCCATTCGAAAACTAGGATGAAAGAACATGAATGGATTGACGAAATCCATCGTAAGCGTTGAAGAACCGAAGAAGATATGATATTCAACATTTGAACAAATGCCGGCCAATCTAGGCCGGCATTGTAGTGTTCAAAAGTCGTCAGAATGTTTCTGTTTAGGCAGAAACACGCGGAAGTTAGCTATTTACAGAATCAATAACGCTGGCTAAAATGATCTTACTGATGCATCAGTTTGGCTATAAATCCTACTTATCCTATTTGAATTATAATTTTACTTGGAAGTTAGGTTTTAAAAAAAGACAAAGGTGGTTTCTATGAGAAAACAACGATATTCCGGTTTGTTATGGTTAGGGTTATTGACGCTATTCCTAATACTGTCTGCTTGCTCATCCGCATCTACCAACAACGAGCCGGAGGCATCGCCGCCGTCAACTCCCCCAGCGACTGCCTCCAGTGAGCCGGCTGAGGAGGGGACGGAGGGCCATTTACTCGAAGAACCCTTGACCGCAACCGATCTAAACAAGCTCCCGGACAGGGCGAAGCAGCGCAATGATGCGATTATCGTGACACTGGTGAATCCGAGCGGGGCCTTCACACCATACTTCACCCAAGTGGGCTATGACGGGAACGTAAACTCTGTCCTGTACACCCCACTGGTCCGCGTCGATACCGGCGGTTTGCCGGTTCCGGGTCTCGCGGAGAAATGGGACATTTCCGAGGATAAGCTGACTTATACGTATTATCTTCGCGAAGGACTGAAGTACAGCGATGGTTCCCCCATGACAACCGAGGATGTGGAATTTACATGGACCATGCTTCATGATCCGTCTTATGACGGCCTCAACAGCGTGGTGGAGACGAAGATCAAAGGTGGTCAAGCCTACAAGGACGGTAAGGCGGATTCCATTGAAGGCATTCAAATTATCGATGAGCGAACCATTTCCGTGAAGCTGGAAGAGACCAACGCAACGGCGTTGACAGTGCTTGGTGGACCGATATTGTCCAAAGCGTACTATGGAAAGGATTATCAGTTCGGCAACCTGGATTATATTAAGAACCTGCACGCCAATCCGATCACGAACGGACCTTACAAGCTGGAGAAGTTCATTCCAGGCCAAGAAGTGCGTTTTGTCGCCAATGAACACTATGTGTTAGGCAAACCGAAGACCGAATACTTCATCTACAAGACCACGGAGGGAGACACTTGGCAGTTTATCGAAACCGGGGAAGTCGACTATGGCAGCTTTTCAGCTACGACAGATAACATCGAGAAACTGAAATCCCTTGGCTTCTTAAACCTGATTCCGTCCACGGCCAGTAACTACGGCTATAATCAATTCAATCTGGAGAGGGATCAATTGAAAGACAAGCGGGTTCGCCAAGCCTTGACTTACGGTCTGAATCGTCAGCTGATTTACGTGGATTCCAGGCAAGGGGCAGCGTCGATCGCCAACATTCCATCATCTCCGATTCTGTGGTCTTATACCGAGGAAGGCATCAACCCGTATCCGTATGATCCGGAGAAAGCAAAACAATTGCTGGACGAAGCGGGCTGGACGGTCGGCGCAGACGGCATTCGGGAGAAGGACGGGGTCAAGCTCCGTATCAACTATTTGGGATCGAAGAGCCCGAATACCGATATTTTCATTGCCGTCGCCAAAGAGAACTATCAAGAAATCGGAGTTGATTTCGTGCCTGAGCAATTCCCGGATTTCAACACGCTTGTATCCAAGGTCAATAACGGCGATTATGACATGGCTTCGTTCTCGACGACGATTATCAGTGATCCTTCGCAAGGGGTGGAGCGGTTCATCAAAGGAGAAACGAAGGGCTACGACAATCCACGCATCGAAGAGCTTTACGCCCAGGGTCTTGCGACTGGCGACGTCGAAGAGCGTAAAGCGATTTACCACGAAATGTTCAAAATATTGAATGACGAATTGCCGATCATGTTTACCAACTATACGAAATCAGTCATCGCGATCAACGGACGCATCGACGGTTTTGAGTTGAACCCGCTCGCGGGTATCGCATACAGCTTACCGGGTTGGAATTTGCAATAAGCGAGCTGGCAGCTGGAGGGAAGATTAGACAGCTCTATCAAAGAAGACATCTCATGCCTGAATCCATCAGGCAAGGAGATGTCTGATGAAGGAGAGAACATGAGAACCTATTTGCTCCGAAGATGCTTGTACATGCTCTTGATATTAATTGGCGCGTCCTTGTTAATCTTTATCTTGTATTCCTTAACGCCAGGCGACTTTGTAGACAACAACTTGAGTTTGAGCGAGGAGCGCAAGGCGGAATTAAGAGAAATTCACGGGTTGAACAAGCCTGTCATCGAACGATACGTGAACTGGATGGCCAACATTTTCAAAGGCGATTTCGGTTATTCTTTGGCCCAGCAGCGTCCCGTCCTGGACCTGTTTCAGGATTACATATGGAACTCCTTTCTGCTGGCGGTGGTTTCGACGTTCTTCACCTGGTTCATTGCGGTCGTCGTGGGCGTTCTTACGGCCTATAAGCAATACTCGCTGCTGGATACCCTGGTGATGATCGGCATCTTCGCCGCGATGTCGATTCCTTCGTTCTTCATCGGGTTATTCCTGATCAAAGTATTCGCCGTCGATTTAAAAATTCTCCCGCCGGGTGGAATGATCACGACAGGGAGTCGGGCCGAGGGCTGGGACTACGTCGTCGAGGTGCTGCACCATATGCTGCTTCCGGCAGCCGTCATGATTTTGCTTGGCATCGGGTCGCTCACCCGTTATTTCCGGAGCAACATGCTGGAGGTGATCCGGCAGGATTATGTCCGCACCGCCCGTGCAAAAGGGTTGAAGGAAAGAACGGTGCTGTTCCGCCACGCACTGAAAAACGCGATGCTGCCCGCGATTACGTTGATTGGCTTCGAATTGCCGGGCCTTTTCGGCGGCTCCATCATCATTGAGAAGATATTCAATTGGCCGGGCATCGGCCAGTTGTACATGCAATCTTTCACGGTGCGGGATTATCCGCTCCTCATGGGCTTTACCATGTTTTTGGCTATCTTGACGGTCGTCGGGACGCTCATATCCGATATCCTCTACCACACTTTCGATCCCCGGGTCAGGCTTTAAAGAAAGGAGGAACTACCTTTGTCGATTCCAACGACGGCAAGTCAAGCCGGAAAAGCCAGCCGAGGAATGGAGGTTTCAGACTCCTTATGGAAGCAATCCACTCGGAAGCTCAAGAAAAACAAGCTGGCCGTAACTGGCTTCACCTTCATCGTGTTGATGTTTGTTGCTTGCTTTATCGGTCCCTTGTTCTCGCCATATGCGGATGGCAAAATCAATCCCGCCATGATGCACCAGCCCCCAAGCGGCAAGCACTGGCTGGGAACGGACCTGCTTGGCCGCGATGTGCTGACCCGGCTCTTGCAAGCAGGCCGAATTTCGCTCACGGTCGGCCTTGCGTCCATGGCGTTATCCATGACAATCGGGACGGTTCTCGGCGTCATTTCGGGTTATTATCGTGGAGTAGTCGATCAGTTGATCATGCGAACCGCCGATTTGTTGTTTACGATCCCGGGGCTTCCGATTCTCTTCATCATGGGGGCGTTGATGTCGGATTGGAAGGTTCCGACCGACTATCGGCTGTATCTGGTCATGCTCATGCTCAGCGTCATCGGCTGGCCCGGCGTGGCGCGGCTCGTCCGCAGCCAAATGCTGTCCTTGCGGGAACGGGAGTATATGATAGCTGCCGACGTGCTAGGTCTCAGCGATAAGCGCAAGCTGTTTCGCCATCTACTGCCCAATGTCTTCCCGCTTCTGATCGTCATCGCCACACTTAGCATCGGAGGAGCGATACTGTCGGAATCGGTGCTCAGCTTCTTCGGGCTCGGGGTCATGCCCCCGACGCCCACTTGGGGAAATATGATCGATGCGGCCAACAACGTCATCGATTTTGAGAAACGGCCCTGGCTGTGGATTCCGCCAGGTCTGGCGATTTTTTTGACGGTCATTGCCATCAACATTTTCGGTGACGGATTGCGGGACGTTCTCGATCCTAAACAGAATACAAGCAGGTGAACGGATAATGAATTCATTAATCGAGGTCAATCATTTAAGCACTTATTTCGAATCCGGAACCGGAACGGTCAAAGCGGTGGACGATATCAGCTTTCGCATCCGCGAAGGCGAAACGGTATGCGTCGTGGGCGAATCCGGCTGCGGCAAGAGCATCACGGCCATGTCGATCATGGGACTGGTCGAAGGGCCGCACGGGAAAGTGGTGAACGGCCGGATCCAATTCGGGGACAAGGATCTTCTAAAGGTCAGCAAAGAAGAGATGCGCCGAATTCGGGGCAACGACATCTCGATCATATTCCAGGAACCGATGTCTTCCCTGAACCCGGTCATTACGATCGGCAAGCAAATCATGGAGCCGCTTATGCTCCATCGCCAAATGAACAAAAAACAAGCCTATACGCGGGCGCTCGAGCTGATCGAGCTGGTCGGCATTTCCCGAGGGGAACAAATCGCGGCTTCCTATCCCCATCAATTGTCGGGAGGGATGCTGCAGCGGATCATGATTGCGATTGCGATCTCGTGCAGCCCCAAGCTGTTGATTGCCGACGAACCGACGACGGCATTGGACGTTACCATCCAGGCGCAGGTACTGGAAACGCTGAGGGAAAGCAAAGAGCAATCCAATATGTCGATTCTGCTGATTACGCACGATCTTGGTGTGGTGGCCGAGATGGCGGATTATGTCATCGTCATGTACGCGGGGAAAATCGTCGAGGAGGGAGACGTCGAGGAAATCTTCGACCGTCCGAAACATCCTTACACGAAGGGATTGCTGAAATCCAAACCGATCCTCGGCCAGCGCTCGGACCTGTTGTACTCCATCCCAGGCCAGGTACCCAATCCGCTTGAACTGACGGAATCCTGCTATTTTCATGATCGCTGTGAAAGCTGCATGGCCATCTGCCGATCCCGTCAGCCGTCACTGAGAGAAGTGGAACCCGGTCACAGAACGGCCTGTTGGTTGTATGAAGGGGAGGCGCGGCATGAGTGAAGCATTGCTGGAAGTACGACATTTGAAAAAATATTTTCCCATTACCGCCGGGCTGCTTAATCGTAACGTAGGTCACGTCAAAGCGGTCGATGATATCAGTTTGACAATTCGGGCTGGAGAAACGTTCGGCCTGGTCGGCGAATCCGGCAGCGGCAAAAGCACGGTTGGGCGCACGATACTCCGGCTTCATGAGAAAACCAGCGGGGACATCCTGTACAAAGGTATCCCGTTTCACGACCTGCCCAAATCGGAGATGCGAAAGCTCAGGCCTAAAATGCAGCTTATCTTTCAGGACCCCTACAGCTCGCTTAACCCGCGTATCCGCATCGGAGACGCAATCGGCGAAGCGCTGCTTGAACACGATTTGGCCGAAAAAGCCGAGGTTCGTGGTCAGGTGCTGGATGTACTGGAAGCTTGCGGCCTGTCTACCTATCACTACAATCGGTTTCCGCACGAGTTTTCAGGCGGCCAGCGGCAGCGGATCGGCATTGCCCGCGCTCTGGTGCTGAATCCTGATTTCATAATCGCCGATGAGCCGGTTTCCGCGCTTGATGTGTCCATCCAGGCACAAATCATCAATTTGTTTCAAAAACTTCAGCATAATCGTGGATTAACCTATTTGTTCATTTCGCATGACTTAAGCGTCGTGGAGCATTTGTGCAATCGCATCGGGGTGATGTATCTCGGTTCCATGATGGAAATGGCTTCGCGTGACGAAATGTTCAGCCGTCCGCTGCATCCATATACCCAAGCATTGCTATCGGCGATCCCTGTCCCGGTACCGAGGCTGAAGCGGGAGAGGATCGTGCTCAAAGGGGACATTCCGAGTCCGGCTCAACCGCCTTCTGGCTGCAAGTTCCATACACGCTGCCCTTATGCCTTGGCGCAGTGTAAGGAAGTCGTGCCCGAGTTCCGCAACGTGGGGGATGATCATTACGTGGCATGTCATCTCGTTTGAAGCGGCACGCCATCTTCGGATCCTTATGTAACACATTGAGGATATGCCCGGGGGCGTGTTCGGATGATGCGGAATGTTGTAAAATATGAGCGAAATGGCTGCTGGATACCGGCAGCCAGTCAATCATAAGAGGTCAAAGAAGGAGTGCAGCCTGGCAATATCTTTTATTCGTACGGAAGCCTGACCCTCTGCCATTATGCATCCAGGATCGAGCCGTATGCTGAGGAAGACGACGAGCCGTCGCTTCATTTATACCGGCTTCTTCGCAGTCTGAGCGAGAAGAGCCGTTTGCGGATTCTGCACTTTTTGCGCAGCGAACCGCGTACTTTTATCGAAGTGGTTCGACATCTTGGCATATCCAAAGGCATAACGCATGATCGTATTTTCAATTTGCGCAGTGCGGGACTGCTCAACGTTCATGTCGTCGGAGAGACGGTATCGACCTATAGTTTACGAGTGAAACGAGTTCAACAAATCGAGCAGGGGCTGTTCGATTATTTGGGAATGCCCCCCAGCCTGTCATCCAATTCCGTCAATGAAATGGAATAATCAAGCAAACGAGTGTTGACCGAATCGTCGGAGACACAGCTTTAAGCAGGGATGAGCTGCTTAGCTGTGTCTTTTTTTCGTTAAAAATATCAAAATTGTAAAGGAGCGAGATAGCATGACTACATTAAATGAATATTTAGCACAAAAAAAAGCGGCGGCAGAGGCCCTGCGTTCTCAAGCGGAGCAAGACCCCAAGCCGAATACCTATTCGGCCAAGGTACAGGCGAAAGGCCGCAGCGGCGTTCGAGAAATACGTATACGAGACTTCCAAATTATCAGCGACAGCCCTGAGAATTATGCCGGATATAGCCTCGGTCCCTCATCACCTGAAATTCAGCTTGGTGTATTAGGCAGCTGCCTGACTCATATTACGTTGATTAAAGCTGCGGAACGGGGCATATCGCTGGAATCCCTTGAAGTCGAAGTCACGGGTCAGTTGCACCCGCTTGCCGGCAAACCGGGATACGAGGACATTCCCATATATCCGCATAATATCGAATATAACATTCACATCGTATCCGAAGAATCCGCCGAAACCATCGCCGAGCTTCATGAAGTGGTTGAGCGCGCATGCCCGATATACAACCTCCTAAAGTATCCGCAATCCATCTCCGGTGGAGTAGTGCATCGCTCGCCTGCTAGCCAGCCAGAAGGTTCTTCCTTATAGAAATGAAGGGATAGATAAATCGTCTTGACGATAGGACGCACAATTTGGATTGTGTGTCCTTTTATGCTATAACAGGGCACAGAATGTTTATAACAAGAGCCATCTGTCTTAGAAAAAACACTTTACAGAAAGCAAACAGATTCTTATTTTATGTTATTTGATTTTTCCGCCTTATTCCTTGGAAAATCAGCATAAACGCCATTAAGAAAAATAAAATATTGACTGAACTTAAAGGCTGTTTTCCTGAAAAATCTTTAATTATAAGATAAGATTGGATAACCAAGATAATGGATGCATATAGAAAATACATATTAGATTTGTCTTTAAATTTCCGGCCAAGTGACTTTATTATCATGGTAAATGCAATGGCATAGATAGTGATTATCCCGACAAGGATAAGAGCTAAGATCGATAAGTTCAAAAAATCAGCCCCTTCATTTATTATGAATTACATTTTATCACATAAAAAGCGAATCTTGTGTCCGACGACAAGAACATAATGACAGTACAACTCTCTTTGGACAAGACCACTATCCTAAAGTGTTAGATAACTTGAAACAGGTTCAAAACAAGAAGGAACACCCATAATGAACAGGGTATTAATTAAGCGTTATTTTTTATCTGCCGAAAAAAAGAATACATGACATACGTTGATAAATTGTAAGATATTTATACGGCGGTGAAACGTATCATAAGTAGAATTGCTGATCATTATGCTAGCGGGAGAGGTTAGTTCAATAGAAGACAAGAGAAGGCAGCCGTTACGAGATCGGCTGCCTTTGTTCAACTGATGGGCAGGTTGGTGCCGTAAAGGACACGAAGATGGTCCGATTACCGATTAGATAATGATCTAAACAGGTTTGCACAATAGTGATTTTAATGAACAGCATGAAAACCTGAAAATGGTAACAGAAACGCTGCCTGATGGAACGGCGATTTGTTACAGTTATGACGAGGTAGGTAATCGTATGCAGAAGGTGGCACCAGCAGTGGGCAAGAGCAAACAACAACGTACACGCATAATAACGCAAATATGATAGTTCAGACTTAACTTAAAGCTTACTGCTTTGCATAATTTAGCCCTAAGTGATGAGCTTGGTTAAGCAGCATCTCATAATGCCTGGGATTAGAATCCAAAGTCTCGTATAAAAATTCTACCTTGGAATTGGATACACCGCAATAATCTGCAATTCCCACATTGAGAAGATGCGTCATCATTTCATCATAGTTACGCTTTTTCATCTGTTCTTTCGAAACGCCCGCCAAACCAATCCACAAGACATGCTGATGATGAAGCTGGTTCGAACCGTACGCAAACCCATTGTTCCATACCCGGTCAATATAACCTTTTAGCATAGCTGGCAAATGCCACCACCAAATCGGAAAAATAAATGCCAAGGCATCATGCTCCTTCATTCGCCTTATTTCCATTTCTACCTGAGGGGAAAAGGACTGTTCCTCGGCTGACCAATCAGGTTCATCTACGCCTTTTAAAACAGGGTCAAAGCCAATCCCGTGTAAATCCAATATCTCATAGTCGTGGCCAGCCTCGGCAAGACCTTTTACAAAACGATCGGCAACCTTAAAAGTCAGGGAATCCTTTCTTGGGTGCGAAACAACGTTCAATACTCTCATGCTTGTATGTTCACTACCTTTCTTAACAGCTAACTCGTAGCCACGATCAATGGCTGATGCTATTATAAACAGTAACAAAATACTCTGGAAGTACGCACTTTCAAGTTCTATAGGATGATAGAGGTGCCATAGAAACATGGAAGTGCCCTAGAAAGATGCCCTAGAAACTTACCTGAATAACGGACTGAAATGAAAGAATCTTATGTTCCTAGCAAAAATACAGCCTTTTACCGGAGGAATAAGAGATGACTGAAAAGAGGAAAAATAACGTTCAAAAGAAGTATAAAGTTGGAGTGGAGGCGGCATTAGAAGTAATGGGGGGGAAATGGAAGCCTTTAATCATCTATCATTTGATGACTGGCCGGAAACGGACGTCTGAGCTTCGACGGTTAATACCCGACATTACTCAAAAAATGCTGACCACTCAACTAAGAGGCCTGGAAAAGGATGAGATTGTTGCAAGAAAGGTTTATAAAGAGATCCCACCTAAAGTGGAGTATGAGTTAACGGCCTACGGGTGGGGATTAAAGCCCGCGCTAGACTATTTATGCTATTGGGGAGAGGATCACCTGGAAAGGGTTTATGGTGACAAGTCCAAGGTTTTGGAAGAGTTTTAAGGCTGTACAAAGCAGTGGTGAAAAAATAACATTGGACTGACCCCATAGAGTGGGATCAATCAAAACACCTTCAAGGGAATGCTTCAATAGGGACAACCTTGGAGGTGTTTTGATTTTTACAACAAGAGTGAGCTAATCGTTGAGCAGACCAAATTGTTCGGTCAGTGGATGTTAGATAGGAGTTTAGATTATTAAAACCAATATTTTGTGCATTAAGGGGTAGTACCAGCCTATTAGCTAAATGACTTTAGTCAATTTGATGTCCATCCAATGTACCCATTTCTTACCGTCGTTTGACAGCTCCCAACTACCTGTTAAGGTGTTGCTATCTTCACTAAACATTCCTGTGAATCGCTCCGATTTGCCCAAAATTGTCCAGGCACGGTCGATTAGGTTTGCTTGGTATGCACTGAAATTGCCTTGGTTGTCATATGAGTGTGTGGTGTACTTCTGACTGGAAGCATCATAGCCAATGATCTCAATAGCCTTAACCTCTTCTTTCCCCATATGACCATCAACATGATGAATAAGAAAATGACCCCCGGGCAACCATTCATAGGTATCTATTGCTTTCAACTGATCAGCTGGCCCAGACGGACTCGCTTTAATCACACCCTCTGTATTCCATTTCCCTACGAAGACATTCAAGCGTGCCATTGCAGGATCTGGTTTAGACGAATTTTGTGAAGTAAGGGCATCATCATTCTCTGGTTCACTGATATTGTTTGTTGCCATTTTGATTCTCCTTTCATGCTATGTTTCTTATATCATAGCATGTAACAAATGTTATGATTTCTTATCAATTGCTCATTTAATTACTCAGGGATAACCAAATTACCTATTAACCGGAACTGCCCTTCAGAACGCACAAAAGCGACCATTTTGTAGGAATTTCGCATAATCGTGACCACCTGTATGCCGCGTATCTTCTCCACCAAATGCCAAATCGGCGAAAAGCCTCGGCTAAACGGCCGGGGATTGTTTTACTCTGCAACATAACCCAATGACTCCTTTGGGCGCAGCACCAACCACAAACAAAGAGAGGACATGGAATAAAACGGTTGCATCTTTCGTAATTTATATATTGAACATATTGAATGAAATGTGGTGATTCGGATGAGCTCTACGGAAAGAATACCTTTGTATCAGAGGGTTCAAGAGTATATACGCAACTTGATAACGTCAAAAGTACTGAAGATTGGAGACCGTATACCAACGGAAAAGGAACTCATGGAGCGTTTCGGCGTAAGCAAGATTACTGTCGTTAATGCCTTGGCCGGTTTGGTTAACGAAAGAATCATAACCAGGGTGCCCGGAAAAGGGACTTTTGTAAGTGAGCCTGAATATGAAATGCCGGAAACATCTCCTAAAATTGCCGTAAAGCCTATCCATAAAACCAGTGGAGAAATGGGGACGCGGTTGATAGGCCTAATTCTGCCCAGCATTTATGACTATTTTACGATTAGACTTATACAAGGTATTCAGCAAGCGCTAAATGAAAACGGTTACCGTTGCGTTATTTATTTATCAGAGGGCAATCTTGATAAGGAAAAAGAGGCTATTAAGACATGTAGTAAAATCGGAGTGGAAGGGTTACTGATTTTCCCGGTTGACGAGGAATTATTCAACGAGGAAATATTAAGCATGAAATTTGCGGGGTTTCCGTTCGTTCTCATCGACCGTTACCTTCTTGGGGTGGAAACTCATTATATAGCATCAGACGGTAGGCTTGGCGTTAATATGGCTGTAAATTACCTGTGGGAACTGGGGCATCGTGAAATCGCCATATGCTCCGATTCGCCCATACAAACCGTCACCGTTCAAGAGCGGATCGATGGATATATGAATGCCTTCAAGGAAAAGGGATCACTCATAAACCCTGCCCACATCGTGACCGGTTTTGAAATCGGAAGTCTTGAGCAAGCTGAAACACATCCACTGTACCGCTATATCCAAAATCGAATGGCAACGGCCTATATTACGCTAAATGGAAGTCTTGGAGTGAAAATCTATCAGATTGCGCGTCAAGTTGGATTGAAGGTGCCCGAGGACATATCTATCATCAGTTTTGACGATCCGACTTCAATCATCGAAGGATACAGCACCTTCACACATGTTAAACAGTTTGAACGAGACATGGGCTACCGCGCGGCTTACACGCTGGTTGAGGTCATTAACAATGATGACGGGCAACAAGGAAAATACTTTAAAACCCTAGTGGAGCCGGAATTGGTGATTGGCGAGACGACGGGAAAAAACGTTTTCTCCACTTCGTGATATCAACACCCGTTTCCCCCTATATAGGTAACCTAATTACGAGTCCGACGCGCTTTCTATTCAAAACCTGACAATGGAAGCGACGGTTCTCCGGGCTCTTCTACTACGTCAACTGCAACTTCCTCTCATGAAATCCTCCCATAATAAGTCCCAAATCCATAAAGAAATCCAGCAGAAGCTCTTCAAACCATTCACAGGTTGCTTTATTTCAATAAACATTTTTATCAAACAATTTCATAAGTATATATTGAATATAATGTATTTTTGCCAAGGAATAAAAACACCTGAATATGGCCGACAGCCATCGATCATGCCCCAAACGACGCATCGTACGCCCAGGGAGCAGTGCATACGATGTACAAAATAAAATTATGGAATGATTCCTACACCATATTGAATATATTAAACTGTAGAAATGAAACCGCTTGCAATGAAGGAGGGGGAGACAGTCGCTATATACCGTCGAAACATCGAAAATTGGCTCTGTTCCTAAGCTATCGGGAATGGATTCGTAAAAATCCGATACGACGAAGTAGGAGGTGTACGGGGAATGGTACCAAAGGGTGTGGTTATCCACGGATTTGAGCAATTAAAGAAGAACAAGAAACTGAGTAGAATATGGTATTTCAGGCATATATATTTATTTTTGCTTCCTGCTATCATCTGGTTTCTGGTTTTTGCTTACTATCCGATGTACGGCATTTTAATAGCGTTCAAAGATTACAAATTCAATCTGGGAATATTGGGGAGTCCGTGGGCAGGTTTTAAATATTTCGAACAGTTTTTAAACGATTCCAGTTTTTACGATGTACTCCGAAATACGTTATCCATTAGTGCCCTTAAACTTTTTTTCGGATTTCCAGCTCCATTGATCCTAGCCTTAATGCTCAATGCCGTCATGCACAAAAAATTCAAAAGAGTGTTTCAAACGATTTCCTATCTACCACACTTCGTTTCGTGGGTCGTTGTCGTTACCTTGCTTCAAAAAATCCTGTCTCCGAACGTAGGGCTTATTAATGACATTCGGTACCAAATGGGTTTGGATCCGATTTTTTTTATGGGAAAGCCGGAATTATTCTATCCACTGGTCATCATTTCTGACATCTGGAAAGGTATAGGCTGGGGTTCGATCATTTATTTAGCCGCGTTAACGAATATCGATCCGCACTTGTATGAAGCTGCGGAAATCGACGGGGCAGGTCGATGGAGCAAACTATTTAAGATTACGCTTCCATGCCTTGTTCCAACGATAGCCATACTGCTCATATTCTCCCTCAGCGGAATACTGAACGCGGGTTTTGACCAAATCTGGCTGATGCAGTCCCCAGCAACATTAAGCGTCTCGGAGATCTTGGACACTTATGTCCTAAAAACAGGCCTCCAACAGGGGCAATTAGCCTATTCTACGGCCATTGGTTTATTCAAGTCTGCGATCTCGCTGCTGCTCATTGTTGCTGTCAATAATATATCCAGGCGCGTGAGCGACGTATCGTTATGGTAATCAGCTAGCGCTGAAGATGAGGAGGTGTGTGTATGGGTGCGAGAAGGCTGACGACAGCAGATAAAATGTATATGACGCTTAACTATTCGGTGCTGTTGTTATTCTGCGCTACAGCACTATATCCATTTATCTATTTTCTAGCCCTTTCCTTCAATGACGGCTACGATGCGATGAAGGGTGGAATCTATTTTTTTCCTAGAGTTTTTACATTAGAGAACTATGCGAAAGCTTTTAGCAACTCTTTAATCTTAAATTCGTTTTATATTTCCATTACGCGAACGATTGTGGTAACGGTTGGCTCCGTATTTTTGACGGCCTTACTGGCCTACGCCCTTTCACGGAAAGGTCTGCCCGGAAGAAAATATATCGTGTTTTTCTTTTTCTTTACCACGTTGTTCAGCGGAGGACTTATTCCGACTTTTATCCTGTTCCGGCAATTACACATTCTGGATACGTTTTGGGTGTTGGTGTTGCCGTCCCTATATAGTTTTTTCAATGCGATTATCATGAAAACCTTCTTCGACGGGATTCCTGAAGCTCTGTCGGAATCGGCCCGAATCGACGGAGCAAGTGAGTTGGCGGTATTTGCAAGAATCATATTGCCTCTTTCGATGCCGGTGCTTGCTACCATTGCCTTGTTTGTCGGAGTGGGCGTGTGGAATGACTGGTTTACCGGTCAGTTTTTCATCCAGAATGAAAAACTGCAGCCTGCAGCTACGTTCCTTAATAAGATGATCAGCGAAGCTTCTTTCCAGTCGATGACGTCGGGAAATAGCGGATCTGCTATTCAAAACATGACCCAGACTCAGATGGAACTGCGAGGAGTAACGCCGGAAGCCTTGAGGATGACTTTCGTCATCATTATTACGACCCCGATTATCTGTGTGTATCCATTTCTACAGAAATATTTTGTGAAAGGCGTATTGGTAGGCTCTCTTAAGGAGTAGTTGGTATAAAAGGTAAAGCCTTTTATATAAAAACTTCCAGTGGAAGGGGATTGTAGTATGAGGAGGAACAAGCGTAGGAGTGTTCTTGTTATGACACTAATCGCTTTACTGCTTTTAGTGACCATGACGGCATGCACGGGAAAAGGCGGAGGGGAAGATGCAGGCACGGTTGACACAGGTCCGAAGGAGCAAGGTACTGAAGAAATAAAACCGGTAACCTTGACTTTTCTCAGTGCTTGGAACGGTGGCGGAGCCGGTTTCCCGCAGGACCAGGAGAATAATCCTGTAGCCCAAAAAATTAGGGAGAAAACCGGAGTAACGTTAAAACTGGAATCCATCACAACAAGCGAAGCAGAAAAACTAAACACCATATTTGCTTCCGGTACGGTTCCGGATATTGTTAACGCACCATTCTGGTCGACTACAGGAGGAGAAGGACAAGTCATCAAGAAGGCAGCCATGGAAGGACAGCTTCTGGATTTAACCCCATATCTCGATAAATACCCGAATATTAAAAGACTTGTGACTACCGGGATTGCAAAGGATTTTGCCGAGTTCGATCTCAATAGTCCCGATTTTGAAGGCAAGACTTATCTCATTCCTACGGAGACCCCGGACGGCACCCCTGAGAGCATTCATAATTGGAATTACGGTCTTTTTGCCAGGGGGGATATCCTGAAAGCTTTAAATGTAAAAGCGGAGGATATTGATACGCAAGAAGAACTATATGATCTATTGGTCAAGATCAGAGATGGAGGTTTTAAGGATATTGGCGGGAAACCGGTCATCCCGGCCGGAACGATGTGGAATGGATGGGATTCCGGCCAGTTCCTAGCCGGGTGGTCGGATTACACGATTTCGGACTTCCATCAAGTGGATGGAAAACTGATTCACTGGACGCAATCCAAGGACCATGAAGCTAAGTTGTTATACATGAGGAAGTTATTAACGGAAGGTTTATTTGATCTTGAAGCCTTTAACAATACGAGTACAACAGCGAATGAAAAGCTTACGACGGGTAAACTTGCCGTATTTGGAGCCCAGCCGATGTTAGATGATTTACAAAAAACGCTTTATAAGACGAATCCGGAAATGCAATATGAACTACTCGGGCCTATGAAGAATAAGAGAGGAGAAATTCGAACGCAAGTGGAAAAACCCGGCCGTTCCGGTTTCCCTGCCCTATTCTTAAGCGCGAACATCAAAGATCCTGATGCGGCATTACGTTACATTGATTATGTCAACAGCGAAGAAGGCCGATTGCTTGCTTATTTCGGGATCGAAGGAACGCACTACACCATGGAAAACGGGTTACCCCGGTGGATTCCTGATGTGAAAAAACAATTCGATGATAACCCGGATCTGAAAAGAGACGCAGGGCTCAATTATCTTCCAGGAAGATTCATCGGGGCATTCTCCAATGATATTACTTGGCCTATGCCCGAGGATCAAAAAACAAAGTGGAAAAAGTTGGAGGAGAGTCTCTCAGCAAAAATGCCGATCAAAATTATAGACAAAGTAAGCGCCAACTACCTTGCAAGAGAGTGGCCCAAATATCAGGAATTTATAAGCAAAACCAGCAGTTTGAATTTCGATGAGGAATTTAAGAGAGCATATTTTGCGGCGTCAGATCAAGAAGCTCTAGATATGCTTCATAGTGTTCAAGAAAAATTTAGAGCTGCCGGCGTGGAAGAAATGGCGGAGTTTGTGGCTCAAAAAGCTGCAGAACGAGATGATGTAGGGTTCTAAGTGAAGGAAGTTTATCCATGATGGGATGGTGTCACTGCCATCCCAAATTACTTTGATTAAAAGATTACGGAGGGAAGACGAATGTTGAACGTTGCGATGTTAAGTAAGTGGCATGTGCATGCAGATGATTACGCAAGAAGGTTACAATCTCACGGTAACGTTAAACTCACGGCAGTCTGGGACGAACAGCCTGAACGCGGAAGCGAATGGGCTGCCCAATTGGGAACGGATTTTGAAGCGGATTTGGACACGCTGCTAAAGCGGGAAGACATCGATGGCGTCGTGGTGGATGCCCCTACAAACATGCATGCAGACGTAATGGTAGCAGCTGCTGAGGCCGGCAAACACATCTTTACCGAGAAAGCCATGGCTCTTACCGTAGCAGAATGCGACCTTATTTCTGCAGCAGTACGCAAAGCAGGCGTCAAGTTCTGCATTTCATTTCCCGCTCTCACAAGGCCGCACCAATTGTTCGCTAAGCAGCTAGTAGATGACCATGTATTAGGAGACATCACGCTTTTGCGCATTCGTAACGGCCACGACGGTGCATTGAATAATTGGCTCCCGGATTACTGGTATGATGAGAAGCAAACAGGGGGCGGAGCCATGATGGATTTGGGCTGTCATCCGATGTACATCGCAAGTATGCTGCTCGGTAAGCCCAAAAGAATCACATCCATGTTTCATTATTTCACCCATCGTGCAGTGGAAGATAATGCGCAGTGCTCCATTGAGTTCGTAAACAACGCGGTCGCACTGGTCGAAACAAGCCTTGTTACGTACAAAACTCCTTCTGCCCTTGAGATTTACGGTACGGAGGGCACCCTGATGATCTCAGATGATACCGTTAGAGTCATCTCGAAGAAGCTCGATGCCCCTTTTTCCGGATGGATCTCACCTACTCAACTCCCTAAAGAGCAGCCGCTTCCGATCATCCAATGGGCGGATGCATTGATTCATGACAAACCGATGCCCTTCGGACTGGAGGACGGAACGAATTTGACGGAGTTATTGGAAGCGGCATACATCGCTCATAAGGAAAACCGGACGGTAGAGTTTAAATAACGCGGGGGAGGGAATGCGATGAGAACCGTAAAAGTAGGGATCATCGGTTGCGGAATGATTGCGAACGGCAAACATATGCCGTGTTTGTCCAAGTTAGATAACGTACAGATGGTGGCCTTCTGCGACTTAAAGCCGGAAAGAGCCGAGGAAGCCGCGGAAAAATACGGCACGCAAGGCGCTAAGGTGTTTACCAATTACAAGGATCTGCTTGCCATGGAGGAGATTGAGGTCGTACATGTGCTAACACCGAACAGCTCCCACGCGACGATTTCCATTGATGCGCTCGAGAGTGGCAAACATGTCATGTGCGAAAAACCAATGGCAGTCACAGGTGCGGAGGCCAAAGCGATGTACGAAGCCCACTTGCGAACAGGCAAGAAACTAACCGTCGGGTACCAGAATCGTTCCAACGCCAAAAGCCAGCTGTTAAAAAAGATGATCGCCGATGGGGAACTTGGAGATATCTATTTTGCAAAAGCTGTCGCTACCCGAAGACGAGGCGTACCTACATGGGGCGTGTTTCTAGATAAAGAGAAACAGGGGGGCGGTCCTATGATCGATATTGGAACCCACTCCCTTGATCTGGTCCTATGGTTGATGGATAACTATGAACCGGAAAGTGTCGTCGGCAGTGTCTTCCATAAACTGAAGCACACGGAAAATGCGGCGAACGAATGGGGGGCCTGGGATCCCAACGAATTCGAGGTAGAAGATTCGGCGTTCGGGTATGTGAAATTTAAAAATGGAGCTGCGGTTATCATTGAAACCAGCTGGGCCCTTAACATTGCGGAAGGTAGCGGCAACCTGCTGTGCGGAACGAAGGGAGGAGCAGATTTTGCTAAAAATGAATTGCGGATCAATGGCGAGAGGGACGGGAGCTTGTTCCTAAATAAAATTGAGGTGAATCCGAATGCAAGAGAACTGTTCAGGGGAGAAGAAATGACCGATTTCGAGTATGAAGCCAAACAATGGATTCACAGTATCGTAAACGATACTGAACCTTTGGTTAAACCGAGGGAAGCTATGATTCTTTCACAAATATTAGAAGCCGTGTATATATCCGCAGATACAGGCAAAACCGTTTATTTTGATTAGGAATAAGGACGTGAAATATACAATCAGCCCCTTCATTTGTAATGATTTACATTGTACCATCATAAAAACTAATCTTGTGTCCGATGACAAGAACATATAGACATTGAAAGTCGCTAATTTAGCGGCTTTTTTGTTTTGCCGGTTTGATGGATTTAATCATTTTCCAATCGCGATTTCATTAAGCTAACTGGCAGGAAGAGGTAATAAATGAATATATCTATAATCCACCTTTCATCGTTGTCTTCTTTTCCAATATGATGATTATGTATTGCGTTAAAGATGTGATTTTATGTTAGTGGAGAATCCAAGCATTATATTAATCACAGGTATCAGATCAACATAAAAATGGCGACAAGCAAATCAGAAACTGTATAACGGACAAATCGACAGGGGTGTTTACCTTAACCATTCACCTTGTAAAAAAACGATTGGAGGACTTCATAATGAGCGAAATAACAGCCGAAACTTTGACACCGATCATAAGTAAAATGCTCGGTACACCAATAATCTCCACCGATTTCCAAACCAAACCATTACATGGTGGTACAGTGGGGAATGTCCAGCTTGTAACAGGCAATGCCAAAACCACTGACGGCGGGACGTTGCCCTATAAAATCGTTTTAAAAACGCAGAAAAAATTTGAACGTTACGGCGATCCCGATTCCTGGCGCAGGGAATATGATTTTTATAAATCCAATTTCGGCGCTCTGTTTTCTGAATCATTTCGTTGGCCTGAGTGCTATCACATCGAAATGAACGAAGAAGAAAACGAAACGCAGATATGGATGGAATATATCGACGGCATATCGGGTTTAGACTTGACCGGCTATATGTATGAACGCGTAGCCGAAGAATTAGGGCGGTTCCAAGGCAAGTTATATACTGAACAGCCAATCATTTTACAGAACTTGAAAAACCTGAGCAAAGTGGATTATATGAAGAACTTCTATCTTCGCTACCGGTCATGGAATAAAGTGTACGATTACATACGCTCCGACGATTGCGAAATCCCGAAACACCTATGTAACATGCTCATCGACATTGATGATAACGCAGACGAAATTTTCAACCGTATAGAAAAGCTGCCCATCGTGCTGTGTCACAGGGATTTTTGGGTAACAAACATATTCTATTCAGACGGTAAAACCATACTCATCGACTGGGATACCACAGGGTGGGGCTATTTAGGTGAAGATATGGCAAGCCTTATCGCGGACGAAGCCGATATTGAAAACATGGTTGAATACTACCATAGATGTATCCCGGCGTATTACAAGGGCTTTTCGGAATATGCAGATATTTCACACATAACGGATAACTCCGTTTATGAGTTGATTCTACTTATGTTCGGATACCGGCTTGTAGAGTGGTATATGGACGCAGGATCAGGAAACAAACTCCAAGATACAGATGATGAAAGAATGCTGCACATCCAAACCCTGCAAAAAATCTTTGAGATAAGGAATGAACAATGACAATTGGAGGTATCATGAATCTAAAAGACTACGGCTTTCCGGCTCAAAATTATTCAATAGACACAGAGGGGACTTATGCAAGAGTTACCGCTGTGCATAAAGGGAGTTACAGCCTTGTTACCGAGTATGGTGAATGCTCCGCAAGACTAAAATCTAGTGTTTATTTCAACAACTGTACTGAGGAATTCCCCACTACTGGTGACTTTGTAGAAATTCAATACAACACAGAGGGTGAAAGCCTTATTATAAAAACGTTAAAACGCAAATCCAAATTTGCGAGAAATGACTTATCCGGTCATGGGTCTGAATATGTCAAAACTATTAAAGAGCAGACGGTTGCTGCTAATTTCGACTATGTATTCATCATGCAATCCCTTAATCACGATTTGAATCTAAAGCGATTAGAACGCTATTTAACTCTATCATGGCAGTCGGGCGCAGTGCCTGTTGTGGTGCTGACGAAATCAGATTTAATAGAAGACTACTCTGCACAACTTAATTCAGTCAAACAAATTGCGATTGGCGTGGATGTTCACGCGATCAGTGCAAAAACGGGCTATGGCATTGACGGACTTGCAGACTATCTTAAAAAAGGAAAGACCGTTGTTTTTCTCGGATCGTCGGGTGCGGGAAAATCCAGTCTTGTCAATGCTTTGGCAGGCCAGAAGGTGATGTCTGTCAAAGAAATTCGAGAAGATGATAGCAAAGGAAGACACACCACCACGCATCGTCAGCTGATTAGATTGGACAGCGGCGTGATGGTTATTGATACCCCTGGCATGCGTGAGCTTGGTATGTGGAATGTTTCTGAAGGTTTGAGAGAGAGCTTTTCTGATGTAAAACAGTTTTTAGGACGATGCAAATTTTCAGATTGTAAGCACCAAAGCGAGCCTGGTTGTGCGATAAAAATGGCGATTGAGGACGGAAACCTTGCCTATGAACGGTGGGAAAGTTATCTAACTCTTAAAAAGGAAGCTGCGTTTGTTGATGATAAAGCTACTTATTTACGCAGTAAAGACCATCAGCAAGTAACTATGAAAGTATGGGAAAGGCAGAAGAGTAAGGAGACTCGTCGAACTAACGATAAACATTGATTTTACTGATAAGCAATACGAACCAAGTGAGAAAATAGAGAGGGCCATCCCACAAAAGGATGGCCCTAAAATTTTACAGCTACAGTCAGGCGGAGACCCCTATCACAAGTAACATTATTGGATTAGGGCAATGCAGAAGTAAGAACGGTACCTTCATTGAGATATTATTTGGCTGATACGGTGTCATATCCTTGACGGCGGGTAACCAGTATTTCCGGAAGTTTATACATCAAACTGGGTACGGTATCGACCTAGTGCAAACTCAATGCCTCCCATTACCAGTCCAATGAGCCAAGGGATCAAATAGTACATCAAACGAAATAATACAAGAACCGCAGCGTTTGTTTCAGGAGGGTATCCAAGGGCCTGAAGACCAAGCAGGGTAATGAGATCAAAACCGCCAATGCCGCCAGGTGTCATACTGACAAGACCAGTCGCTACGGCGACGGTATAAATGCCTAATGCCGTTCGAAGAGGAAATTCCGGAAGTAGAGTCGCCGCAATCGCCCAGAAGGCAACGCCTGCTAATAGCCACTCCACGACAGAGACACCTACAGCTGCAACGATTATGGACAGATTCATCTGGGGCAGATTGCGGTTCAGCCATTTGCTATAGAAGGGAGTCCGCTGAAAGAGCAGGTACCCCGGCAGATAAAGCGCGATCGCCCAGACAGCATACAAGGTCCAGCGATGAGATTGAATCACCGCATCGATCGGAAACAGCCCGGTCAAATCCCCCCAAGCCAGCAGCGAAACTCCCGTAATTGTAATAGTAGCCAGAAAGGCAATACAAGCTGTTATGGTTGGTATCGAAACTCCTCGCCCTCGGTATAGGAAGGTACGAAGCGCGGCACCAACGATCCCGGCAAATCCTATAACATTGTTTGACGTGTTAGCAATCCATGCATAGCGGAAAGTCGCCCAAATCCCGAGAGGAAGCTTGAAATGATGCCGAAGCAAAAACTCATAGACGCTAACCGATGCGACTGCGACTAGGGATAGAGACAATAGAAGGAAGATTCGTGTAGGGTCGAGATGCTTAAGGATATCCAGCGTGGCAGCCCAGTCAATCCGGCCCAGCTCAGACTTTCCCGCCCAAACAATCATTCCGAGGATGATCATAGGAATCAAGATCTTCACAATTTTCATGCGATATAATGTTGAGATGAGTTTTAATTTCCCCAATCGTGCAAACTGCTTTTTCACCTTTGCCATTTGCATTCTTCCCCTTACGTTTATCGTATATCTAGTATGCCCATAAGGACTCTCATTTAAAATCCGAAGCTAGGTATCAATTATCAATTCATACTTTTCTTTTAAAGCAAATGGGGTACACCGAAACTTAACTAAGGTCATCACGCTATATGAATAGCCGCTTTCAAGCAGCGTTTTTCTGGTTTAAATTTGCTGATACGATTCCCCTAAAACAGTATCATTTTTTGACATAATTTAAAGTTATTATTTACCCATCAAGCGAAATGACAAATCATTGAAAACTCTAAGAAAAGGAAGGGATTGAATATGGCAAATTATACGCTAGAGGAAAAAGACAGCTTTATCGTTTTAGGAATTGGAACGGGACTCGTTTTTGTAATTAATAGAAATGAGGAGGGAAACAAATGAGTAAGATGATCGGTGTGGAAACGACCATGAAAGTAAATACCCAGCCCCACGGAAAAATGGTTGCTTATTGGTCAGTCACATTACTACTCGCAGCAGCTATTATGCTAAGTGGTATCGGACAACTGATGCAATTTGGAGGCAACCTCGATTTAGTTACGAATCTGGGCTACCCATTATACATATTGACTATTCTCGGGATATGGAAAGTGCTTGGAGCCATCACTCTCGTCGTGCCAGGTTTACCTCGACTTAAAGAATGGGTTCACGCAGGAATCTTCTTTTTGATGACGGGCGCGGCATTGTCTCATGCATTTGCTAACGATTATGGTGATTACGGTTTTAATCTTATCCTTCCGCTTTCATATGCTGCACTAAATATCTTTTCGTGGGCTCTACGACCGGCAAAGAGCCGCTTACACTAAAATACAATTGCAACATTTTGAATATTGCGATGTTACCACATGGTTGAATCAGTGGTCATGTCAGCCCTCCGGTAGAAAACCGGTGGGCTCTTTTTTGTTTCCAAAAAACAGGCAGCAAGGCGCTCTATTCTTATCATAGACGTAAATAGGGCTGGCGCTGCGTGCGTCGTTCCTTTATGAAAGAGCTGGGCGGTCTGATCGTCGGCAGCGTGTTCGGGGGTGTCCTGACGGACAATCTTGAGAAAAACAACTCCCCCGCACCGGCCAGCAGCAAGCCGGAAGCTTCGTTGCAGGATGCGCTAATGTTCTTTAATCAGGAGCAGTTTAAAATGACCGAAGCGGCGGTCGAACGGATTTATCCCGAAGATGAGAACGGCCCTGGAGCCAAGGCGCTGGGCGTAGCCTTTTTTATTGATCATCAGCTTGCAGGTCCTTGGGGATATAATGCGCGGGACTATATGATGGGTCCTTTCGTCCAAGCCCAGGCAACGCAGGGAGAGCAGTCGCGCCTGAAACGCAACGAAATGTTCACGTTGGGTCTGGAGGGACTTAAGAGTTACTGCCAGCAAAAATATAAAAAGGTTTTTACGGAACTTGAGGCTCAGCAGCAGGATGAAGTGCTGACCGCCATGGAAAAGGGGGATAAATTTCCCATGCGCGGGGTGACGAGCAGCAGTTTCTTCAAGATGCTGAGAAGTTTGACGATCGAAGGGGTCTACGCGGATCCGCTCTATGGCGGCAACCGGAATATGAACGGGTGGAAGATGCGGAATTTTCCGGGCAACCAGATGAGTTATGCCCAGCAGATTACGAAGGAAGGGCTGGTTCAGATGAAGCCGAAGAGCCTGCAGGCTCACATGTGCGAATAAATTTCACAGATATAAGGGGACATCAGACGTGGGCAAATTACCTAAAGTACCAGTGGTTATTGTTGGAATGGGTTGGGTCGGCGGCATTATTGCGGCCGAACTGACCAAAGCGGGCATCCAGGTAGTCGGATTGGAGCGCGGAAAGAGCCGAAGCACAGAGGATTATTTCATGGATCATGACGAGCTCCGGTACGCGCGGCGTTTTGAACTGATGCAGGATCTATCCAAGGAAACGATCACCTTCCGCAATTCGGAGTCAATGAGGGCGCTGCCGATGCGCAGCTATGGCTCCTTTCTGCTGGGAGACGGGCTCGGCGGTGCCGGATCGCACTGGAACGGGCAGACGCACCGTTTCCTGCCGTATGACTTTGAAATCTACAACCAGACGGTGGAACGGTATGGAAAAGGCAAAATTCTCGAGGGCATGCAGCTGCAGGACTGGGGAATCACTTATGACGAAATCGAACCGTACTACGACAAGTTTGAGCAGGTAGCCGGCATTTCGGGGGAATCGGAAGCTAATCCGATGCTTGGCAAACGGTCCCATCCGTTTCCGATCCCGCCGATGAAGAAAACGCCGATTTTGCAGCGGTTCGAAGAGGCGTCGAAGAAACTCGGATACCATCCGTACATGATCCCTTCGGCAAACCTTAGCGAGAACTACAAAAATCCCGACGGCATATCCCGGGCAGCCTGCCAGTACTGCGGATTTTGTGAGCGGTTCGGCTGCGAGTATGGTGCCAAGGCGGATCCTGTCGTTACCGTCATTCCGACGGCGATGGCCACCGGCAAGCTGGAGGTGCGCACCTTCTCGAACGTGACCGAAATTCTCCATGACGGCAAAAAAGCGACCGGCGTGGTGTACATCAACACAGTGACCGGGGAAGAGGTGACCCAGCCGGCGGACGTGGTCGTTCTCGGCAGCTTCATGCTGAACAATGCGCGCCTGCTGTTGAACTCCAAGCTCGGGACGCCTTACAACCGGAAGACCGGACGGGGGACCATCGGCCGAAATTATGCGTATCAGGTCAACTCCGGACATGCGGTCGGCTTTTACGATGACGAAGAGTTCAGCACGTTCATGGGCGCCGGGGCGCTCGGGATGGAGTTCGACGAGTTCAACGGGGATAATTTCGACCATTCCGATTTGAAGTTTCTGCACGGGGCTGGAATCCGGATCAGCCAGAACGGCCTACGTCCGATCGAGAACAATCCGGCGCCGCAGGGTACGCCAACCTGGGGCAAGAAGTGGAAGGAGACCACACTAAAGTATGCCAACCGGGTGCTGATCGTGGCGACGCAAGGGGCTAGCCTGCCCTGGAAGCACCATTACCTGGATCTGGATCCGACTTATAAGGACATTTACGGCAAACCGCTGCTGCGGATTACGTTTGATTTCGAAGATCAGGACCGAGAGCTGACGAAGTTTCTGGCAGCCAAGGCGGGCGAGGTTATGAAGGAAATGGGGCCTTCCCATGTGGAGATCAAGGACAAGCTGGACCCGTATAATATCGTTCCTTACCAGTCCACCCACAATACCGGAGGCGTCATTATGGGAGCGGACCCGGAAACGTCGGCCGTGAACAGTTACCTGCAGATGTGGGAAGCGGAAAATGTGTTTGTGGTGGGTGCTTCGGCATTCCCGCATAATAGTGGATACAATCCGACCGATACCGTCGGCGCGCTCTCCTACAGGGCGGCGGAAGGGATCCAGAAATATTTGAAACAGGGAGGCATGCTTGTCTGAACGGGCAAGTCCTTCCATGCTCATGCGATTAACATGCTACTTCGTGAGACTTCATGGAAAGGGAGGGATCGGCTATGCTTTCGACGATTGGAATACCGGGGCTGCTGCTGTTGCTGCTGCTCGCCCTGCTGCTGTTCGGACCGTCCAAGCTGCCTCAGCTTGGCAGGGCGGTGGGAACGACACTTCACGAATTCCGCAGCTCCGCTCGTCATCTGACGGAAGAGGACGAAGAGAAGCAGGACGCGGGGCGCCGCCAGGAAGATCATTAGGAATGGTTTGTTTGGTTCGAAGATGGCAACTTAATTATTTTATCTGGAGGGATTTGACATGAAAAAATGGATGCTGATTGGACTTACATTGCTGCTGGTTGTGGTGCTGAGCGCATGCGGAGGCGGCGGCAGCTCGTCGGACGAGTCCTCGTCTTCAGGCGGATCGGATGGTGTAAAAGAAATTAAGGTGACGGCGTCAAACTTTAAGTTCGAGCCTACCGAGATTAAAGTCAAAAAGGGCGAAAAGGTCAAAATTACGCTGGAGAACAAAGATGGAAATCACGGCCTGGCCATTCCCGATTTCAACGTTGACCTGCAGCAGCCTGGCTCGACCGAATTTACCGCCGATCAAGTTGGTGAGCATGAATTCCACTGCTCCGTCATGTGCGGAGCCGGTCACAGCGATATGAAGGGGACCTTGATTGTTGAATAAATATGTATGCGGTTGAGACCGCCGGATTGCCGCCTGGATGACTGCGGGAGGCAGATCAAGAAAGCGTTGACCAGCCGGACCGTAAAGGTTCGCGCTGGCGGCGCTTTTTTTGCATATTGTGAATTCAGCAATCTATGAGAATTGTCTGAATCGATGACATGATAGTTTTTAGGAAGAGATAATAAATGAATATATCTATAGTCGACATATCATCGTTGTCTTCTTTTCAAATATAATGTTTGTGTATTATTCAATAAATCGTCCACGCTCAGGACTGCTTCATGTTAGAAGATAATAAGTTCTTGACTATGACGTTAGGTCATAGTGCATAGTTCTCTATGAATACATAACTAGGAGTGAGAGAAATGAATATAAAATCACTGCGTTCAGATCATATTTATCAAAAAGTTGCCCAAGCTTCACCCGAGGAAAAGCTTGAATTATTCAGAAACGAAATGATGGCTCCCTTTATGAAACAATGGCAAATTCAACAGATTCCTTTTAAAGCTGAAGAGGCGAATGGTTTTGACGTTATTACGTTTAATAGTATGATGCATCGATCCCCTGATCAGATTACCCCTCAGATTTCGACAGAGATCGAGCTGATTTCGTCCGAATCATTTTGGTTAGAGTGTGAGCATGCTGTGAAGAAAAGCCTGCATCTATTTGTAGAGCATGAAATTAACCTCCCCGTGTCCGATTATTTGTTTACCATTCAACTAGGGGATCCGGAAAACGGTGCCTTAGCAATAAACGAAGGATATAGCGGCTTTGGGGGCATTCCTGGGTTTATCTGGGGTACACTCTTGCCAAATGAGTACACGATTCCTCGAATGAAGGCTGCGCTGGCGCACGAATGCAACCATAATGTGCGATATCAATTTATTCAATGGGATCACACGGTTAATCTGGGCGAGCTGATTGTAAGTGAAGGATTAGCTGAAAACTATGCTACGTTCATGTTTGGAGAAGAATTGCTCGGCCCTTGGGTAACGAAAACAAATGCAGAAACACTGAACAGGCGCATAAAGCCTGTGCTTAGAGAGCAATTGCAATTAACTGGGTTTGATCAATTTGCTCCGTATCTTTACGGTGACGAGATTGCAAAACTTCAAAACTTTACACCGGTTAACATGCCTTATAGTGCCGGATACGCTTGCGGATATCATTTAATCCAATATTATTTAAGAAAAACAGGAAGAACGATTTTCGAGGCCACAATAACACCTGCTGCTCAAATACTAGACGAGGTAAAAGAATTTTGGAATGAAGAAACCATTATTAGTTATTAATGATTAAGCTTACGGGGAACGATAGCTTAATCAAAATAAGAAGGCAGCCGATCAATGTGATCAGCTGCCTTCTCGTTTTTTCGGGAAAAATGAACTGCGCACTAAAGCGGATAAGGAGGGGAAGGGTAACCTTCCATTGAATAATCGAGGCATAGGGACAGAACTTTTCTCTACTTCTCAACACGCCAATCTACCTTTTTCAAGATCAATACGATGGAGATCAGCGAGAAAAACAAGAGTACAAGCGTGTTCCAGGCGACAGACCCGGACCATCCCGATATCAGCACCTCCCGCATGGCCTCAGCTGCGTAAGTGGTTGGGAAGATATAAGAGAACCATTGCAAGATCACAGGCAATTGATCCATATCCACCATGACAGGCGTCAAAAACGAGATGAACATCATCAACGCCTGGACCAGCATATTCGTCAATTGATGGCTAGGCGACCAGAAGCCGATCAGTACACCCGCGCCAACCACGCTAAAGACGGTGAGCAGCAATACAGGGACAAGTCCCCAGCTGTAGTGGAATTGAATGCCGTAAGCAAGTTGACCAATCATCGCCAGGATAATAAAAGACGGTACGCACATGATCAAGCCGCGCAGCAGATTGGCGAAGATGAAGTTTACCTTGGCAATCGGCAGGGACGAATAGTACGTGAAGTGGCCTTGATGCTTCTGCCAAGATATCTCCTGAGCCATGGAATTGAGGCCCATGACGATTAAGCCGAAGAGCATATTTCCTGTAATAATACGGGTCATGACAGCCGGCGTTGGGTCGACCGTAAAGAATTTGAGAAACAACAGCGTCGTTAAAGGAAACATGCATGCCATGATGAAAATCCAAACCCATGCCTCGCGAATAATCGTGAATTGAATGCGGGCCAGGATCAGCCATTCCGTCATTCTGCGTTGGATTATGCTCTGATGCTGGTGCCCTTGGAGAAAGACCACTTCTTGCAGTTGCAAGTCATGACTTTGCATGGATGGTTTCATCTGTTCCATGTTAGACCACCTCCGTTTTGGCAGGCTGATCCTGTTCGTCATCGATATGGAAATAGACATCCTCAAGATTCGGCGGGACCAATGAATACTCTTCGATCGGTAACTGCTGCTCAGTCAAGACGTCAATTGCGTGGCTGGCATCTTGCTTCTCAATCAGTGTCCGGATTCGGTTTTCTCCTGTTTTGGTCCACTGTCCCAGCGCGCTTAAGCTTCGGCAAACATAATCGCTCTTGCCTAAGGAAGTCGTAATTTCCAGCTTCATCCGCTGATCGACCCTTTGTTTTAAGACACTGACATGATCGATGGCCAATAGCTTGCCGTGATTTACAACAGCTACTCTGTCTACGACCTGTTCGGCCTCCAGCACGTTGTGTGTCACCAAGATTACGGTTACTCCTTGGCGATTGCGTTCCTGAATCAGATCCCATACGAGCCTTCTCTTTTTAGGGTCCAGTTCATTGGTCGGTTCATCCAGGATCATGACGGGGGAAAAGCCGATCAAGCAAGTACCAATCCCGATTAAACGCTTCTGTCCGCCAGAAACGTTTTTCAACAGCTTATGACGGAGGTCCTGCATTCCAAAACGTTCCAACAATTCCTCTGTTTGGTTTACGGCGGACTCCTTCGTCAAACCCCGCAATCTTCCCGTAAAATACAAAGCTTCCCAGGTTTTTAAACTGGTCAGGGCGTGAGGCTCTTGCGAGTAGTAGGCCACCTCCTGAGCAACTCGCTTGGTTTGGGTCTGTACGCTGGTTCCTTTATAACGTACCGTACCTGTGGTGGGAGCAAGGTGGCCTACCATCTGCTTGATTAGCGTGGATTTTCCTGCTCCATTCGGACCGAGCAAACCGAGAATCTCCCCTTGTTGAACGTCGAAGCTTATGTTTTGATTGGCGATAACCTTTCCTTTTTTGTACGTTTTATTCACATGCTCTAATTGATAGATCAGCCTCATCATTCTTGCCCCTTTCTGCTCGCACTATGGTTTTGCTGCTACGTGTCTGAACCCCGAGAGAGTATGTATTCTTTGACTGATCAATGCTGTGGTTGAGCTGGTGCCTAAGTATACTTAACGGTAAATGAGCAGGCGTTAATATTAAGATACCGTATTGCTCTGCCAAGGAGTGACGGGCGACAGAATGGTTTTCGTCTCTGTCTCAAGACGGAGACGGCATGCTGAGCTCCCGATTCCAATATTACAATCACAAGATATATGTAACGCCATTCCGCGAAAAAGCGGGTGCTGATAGTGAACGTACGCGGAGTTCGTGCTTAGAGCGGAAGAAAACGAAAAGCTGGACAAAATCACGAATTGATTGTGAGCATATGAAGTTAGGGGAGGAAACCCATGAGCCTGTAATGGTTTTTGTTACGCTTACGATATGATTGGATTCAGAAAATGTAGAAGATTAAACCCTTGCCATCGGCTACAGTTTGACTGTAGAAACGCCGGATTTCGTTAAAATGCTGCAGTATGTAGGCAAAGAACTCATCCTCATCCTCGACTGAAACCATGCCAGGCTCAAGAGGATATACCTCGTCCTTGATCATGGTCGGAAAATCATATCGCAAGTGGAGCTGCGCTTCGTTCAGCTCAGAAATAATCTGAAGCGCTTGTGCAACTTGCTCTGCACGCAAGAAAAACGCACCGAACGATCCAAAGTCGATGCCTCGCTCTGTCGTCATTGGAACAACATAGCTAAGAGGGGGCTCACCTTCGACTATATCTCCACAAAGCAAGTAGTGAATCGCCTCCCAGGATCTATCAATATCCAGTCCGGGATAATCCTCTATTTTCAAATTCTCCAATGCAATTTCGCCGGTAGCGATTTGCTGCACCAGTTTGTCATCAATAGCAAAGTAATATCCGTACATCCCCATGTTGTCACCCTTCTCCATTTTTAGTAGTGACTCTACTGAACTATCTAAATGTAACACCCGGAAATTGTGTATTTCAAGGAATATTGGATATAATCGTCAAATTTAAGTGTTTAAAGTAAAGTTTGAGGGTGCTGCCTCTATCTATAATTAGGATAAGGTGGAGGAAATGGTGTGAAATTGAGCACCGATTACTTAAGTGGAAATGTGATACAATCAAAAAAGTTTGGCCTTTCAATATGACAAGAAAAAGGGAGTGGAATAATGAAAAAGGGTTTGCTCATAGCTTCGGTTTTATTACTAAGTCTTGTGTCAGTAGCTTGTAACAACGATAATAGTGTATCGAATGAAGTGGGGATACAGGAAATTAAAGAAAAAGTCCATGCGTATAGTGTTGGTACCTTTGAGGATGTAACTGCATCTATTACATCACATGAACTAATTGTGACTGATAATGGTAAAAAGACTTCTTTTGACCTTCCAGAGAACGAATTTTTTGTTTCGATTGCACCGTTTGTTGAATACACACATGAATGTGCTATCCACAATTTAACGGGGTGCCAAGGCGAATTAGTAGAAAAAAACTTCGATGTGCTTATTCGGGATGAAGAAGGTAATGTGGTGATGGATGAAAACATTACTTCTTTAAAGAATGGTTTTATTGATCTATGGTTACCGCGAGATCGGACATATCAAGTGAAAATTGAGTATGATGGCAAAACAGTAGAATCTGAAATCGCTACTTTTAAAGATGACAATACTTGTATCACAACGATGCAACTAAAATAACACTCAATAAAGCATTAAAGCCTGATCGTTCGGGCTTTTTTATTTTATGGGTATAGGTGGAATCAGGAACTTTTTCAAAGGGCTCTTAATTTATGGTAGGAATGCTCAAAAAAGTAAAAGAATTTACCCCTCTGTTGAAAGATTATCTCCCTATCACAAGTGAAGGTTTAGCACTACTATAAGGGTAGGTTGTAAGAGATTCGAGAAAAGTTATTGCGCAGCAACACTTTAGTCCATTACCGCTACACCCGGTTACACGGCATGATTTCCTCCCCTGCGCAGTACTGAACTGCCTGTATGATGAGTTGCTGCGATGTAAGTACAAGCCACGTTTTTTTGTTTCTGCTGTCAAGATATTCAATCAACTGGAACCCGCACAAAGTATTAACCTGCCTAATTATCATGACTCTCTCTCCAGTAGCATGAGCATGCCCAATCAGCAATATTCCACACAAAAAGCATGAGCTGCCAGTCAACATGATCCCCAAACAATGGCATGAAATAACCCACCCAGCATGATCCCACACATAAGCATGAACTTGCTTATTCCGTACGAAACAGCCACATTGGCACAAATTCGCCGCAGAATTTCTTTTTTGAACGGCTTGATTGCTCCAGATTGTTCTTTTTCGTTAAGACAGAGAAACAATGTAGGTTTGTTTGCACTCTGAATGTTCATTAAAAAAGAATAGTTGGCAAATAACGTTCGTTATAAAGAAGTTAGTAAGTTTTATTTTTCCAAAGACTACTCCACAAGGAGAGTGTATTCATGTTTAGAGAGATGCATAAGTCCAAAATTCACCGTGCTGTCGTGACGGAGGCCAATTTGAATTACGTGGGAAGCATAACCATCGATCAGGATATTTTGGATGCTTCGGACATCCTGGAGAACGAAAAAGTGCAAGTTGTCAATATAAATAACGGAGCCAGGCTGGAGACGTATGTCATAACAGGTCCAAGAGGCTCGGGTATGGTTTGCTTGAACGGCGCCGCTGCCAGACTGGTGCAGCCGGGCGACCGCGTCATTATTATTTCTTATGCAATGATGGAGGAATCGATAGCCCGGACGTATCGTCCACATGTCGTCATTTTGGACGAGCATAATCGCATCGTAACGGAGGATTATCAAGAACTGCATTCCACAACGGTGTAATAAAAGACAGAACGGAGGGCTGCCGACTATGAGAACCATCCGTAATTTGTCCGGCGTATTGCTGGCGCGCAAGGAAAACGATGCGGGAATTTTATTTTGCGAAAGCTGTCAGGAGCGTTACTTGTCGTATGGCCAATTACTTGTATTGGCCGGAAGGGCGCTCCATCTGCTGCGCGAGCAGGGCCTTGAGCCAGGCGACTTTGCCGTTATCCAGACGGAAGATAACGAACGGTTTATCCTTCTATTCTGGGCTTGCGTGCTCGGCGGCATTGTCCCTGTACCTGTGACGGCGGCGCGTACGGACGAAGGACACAAAAAGCTGATCCAGGTATGCAAGCAGTTGGAAGCTCCGAGATTGCTCTGTGATGAAGAGCTTTGGCCGGGAATTCAAGGCTACGCTTTGAAGCACGGGGAGGCGGAGGCGCTGGCCCAGCTCGAGTCCGGCAGCGTGCCGGTTGCTGAGATATTTGCAGCGGCTGCGGATGCAGTTCGGCCCGAGGCTGAGTCATATGACGCTGCCGAGACGGACACCGCATTCATCCAGTTTACATCAGGTTCTACCGGAGATCCGAAGGGGGTCGTATTAACGCACGGCAATATTCTGTCGAACATGCGCGCCATTATCCGTGGGGCGCAGTCGACGGAGCGGGACTCTTCGCTAAGCTGGCTGCCGCTGACGCATGATATGGGACTCATCGGTTTTCATCTTTCGCCCCTGTTTTGCGGCATGAATCAGTTGCACTTGCCAACCTCGACGTTTGTGCTTCATCCGATGAAGTGGCTGGAACTTACGCATAAGCATCGGGTGACATGCCTCTCTTCGCCGAATTTCGGCTATGTACATTTTCTGCAGCATTGGAAGCCGGAAGGGGCGACGGCATGGGATTTATCTTGCGTCAGGTTGATTTTTAACGGGGCCGAACCGATATCGGCCGCCCATTGCCGCGATTTTCTGGAGGCGATGAAGCCGTACGGGTTAAAGGGGAATTGCATTTTCCCGGTATATGGGCTTGCGGAAGCAAGTCTGGCCGTGACGTTCCCGGGGACGGAAGATCACCTGAATACCGCCCTGCTTGAGCGCCAATCGCTTGCTGTCGGACAGCCTGTACGAATGGCCGCGCACGGGGATCATGCCGCGATCGAGATTGTCGAGCTGGGTTTCCCCGTACAAGAGTGCGAGGTGCGCATTTGCGACGAAACGGGAAACCCTTCGGCAGCAGGCAGCGTAGGCTTGATTCATATTAGAGGCCGCAACGTTACAAGCGGCTACTATAAGCGGCCCGATGTAAACAAGCAAACGATTTTCCCGGACGGTTGGCTGAATACGGGAGATTTGGGTTTCTTGCTGGAAGGGCGTTTATATGTGACGGGCCGCATGAAGGACGTCATTTTCGTCAACGGGCAAAATGTGTATCCGCATGACCTGGAGACGTTGATCAGTAGCCTGAAAGGGGCCGAAATCGGGAAAACGGCAATTGCCGCCGTTCAGGATCTGACGACCAAACGGGATGCGATCGCCGTTTTTATTCAGCATCGCGGCAAGACCGGCGGATTTGTACCGCTGATGGCTGAGGTGAAAAAACTGCTGAACAGATCGGCCGGTCTGGACGTTGCTTTTGTTGTCCCCATTCGGCGAATTCCGAAAACGACCTCCGGCAAAATCAGGCGCTACGTATTGGCGGAAGCGCTGCGCGAAGGCGAGTTTGTCGAAACGCTTGCCGAGTTGGCTGAGCTGGAAGCGGCGGCCACGCTTAAGCGGTGTGATGCGGAAGGCGGCGATGCCTTGCGGGGGGATGTCGGCTTGGAGCCAGCCATGGAGACGGAAGAGCGGATCATGTCCATCTGGCGCGAGGTGTTGAAAAAGGATTCCATAGGCCGGAAGGACGGCTTTCTCGAGCAAGGAGGCAATTCGCTCAAGGCGGCTTATGCCGCCGCCAGGCTGCAAGAGACGTTTGGCGTCGAGCTTACCCTTACCGAGCTGTTTTTGCATGATACGGTGGGTTCGCTGGCCGCTTTGCTGGAGCAAAAGGCGCAGGAGGGCGAAGGAACAGCCGCCGCCGTCCCTCCGCTGGTGTCCAAAGCGGAGGAGCGGACGGTTTATCCGGCGACCTCGGCGCAAAAGCGACTGTTCATTTTGGAAGAGCTGAATCCGGGGCTGCTGGGCTACAATCTGCCGTTTGCGGTCCAGGTGAAGGGCCCGCTCGATATTGAACGATTCCGCGCGGCGTGGCAGGCGCTGATAGAGCGGCATCCGGCGCTGCGGACGTCCTTTTATATGGAAGATGGCAATGTGATGCAGCGCATTGAGCAGGCGGTTGAGCCTCCGCTTGCCGTCGTTGACGGAAGCAGCTGGCCGGCGTCTGTGCTGACGATGCGGCAGCGCAGCTTCCTGCAGCCGTTTGATCTGGAGCAAGCGCCGCTGCTGCGGATGGAGCTTGTGCGTCTGGAGCGCGAGTCAAGCGTGTTGCTGCTGGATATGCATCATATCATTACGGACGGAACGTCGATGGGCATTTTGATGTCCGATCTTACGAGGTTTTATGAGGGGAACGCGCCGGAGCCGTTGTCCATTCATGGCGGGGATATAGCGCTGTGGGAGGAAACGGGCCGAAGCGGCGGCTGGCTAGAGCGTCAGAAGCTTTATTGGCATGAAATCTTTCGGGATTGTGTGCTGTCTCCGGCGCTTCCGTCCTCTCGTCCAAGGCCGCAGAAGCCAAGCTACCGCGGGGCAATTGAGCGCTTCGAGCTGGAGCCAGAGCTTGCCTTATCGCTGCGGGCGTTAGCTAGACGCGAGGGCGTAACATTATACACCGTCCTGCTTTCGATTTATTATGTGCTGCTGGCGAAATATACGGGCGAATCCGACATCATTGTCGGCACGGCAGCCGCAAGACGGATGAGGCCGGAACTGCAAAGCGTAGTCGGGATGTTCGTCAACATGGTTCCGATCCGCCTGAGAGGGCAAAGCGGTTTGCGCTTTGATCAATGGCTGAAGCAGGTCAATGGGGAGGCGCTGGCGGCTATCGGCAACGGGGATGTGCCTTATGAAGAAATAGCCGAGTTGGCGAATGTGAAACGGGAATATGGGCGGAATCCGCTGTTCGATTCGGTGTTTACGCTGCAAAATATGGAGCTGCCCGAATGGCGGAGCAAGGATGTCGTTTATACGCCCCAAGCGATGGACAGTGGCTCGGCCAAGTTTGACCTGACTTGGGAGTGCGTGGATAACGGCGTTAGTATCGCATTTACGCTGGAGTATGCGCTGGATTTGTACGATGAGCGGGCCGCCGCGCAATTGGTCCGGCATTATGTAGCACTGGCCCGGGCAGTCACCGCGCAGCCGCATGCGGCGCTTGGTGAGCTTGATCCCATTGATGCAGGGGAGCGGGAACAGCTGCTCCAGCTTGGCCGTTCATTCGGCACCCAGCCGCAAGAGCTGTCGCTGCACAGGCTGTTTGAACGGCAAGCGGTGGAGACACCGCAGCAGATTGCCGTTGAAATGGGCGAGCAGGAGTATACCTACAGCGAGCTGAACGAACGTGCCAATCGGTTCGCGCGCGCGCTTGTGCGGCGCGGCGTTGCGCCGGGGGCAAAGGTGGCTCTGCTGCTCTTGCGTTCGCCCGATATGATTACGGCGATATTGGCTATGCTGAAAGCGGGAGCCGTCTATGTGCCGATTGACCCGCAATATCCCGAAGAACGGATTTTGTTTATGCTGCAGGATACAGAAGCGCGGGTGATCGTGACTGCGGCTGCGATGATGGAGATGGTCGCACGGCTTGCCGGAGACAGCATAGATGTCGTCGAGATGGATGGACTCGATACCAGATGGGACGGCGAGTCCGGCCATAATCTGGACTTCGATGGCTCGGCAGACGATCTCGCTTATATCATGTACACGTCCGGATCGACGGGCAAGCCGAAAGGGATTATGACCGCACATCGCAATGTGTCCCGGATTGCTGTCCATACCGATTATGTAAGCATTTCGGAAAACGATGCGCTGTTGCAGCTTTCCAACTATGCCTTTGACGGTTCAACGTTCGATTTGTACGGAGCGCTGTTGAACGGCGCGAAGCTGACGCTGGTCGGAGAGGAAGAGGTTGCTGACGTTGTGCGACTGACCGAGCTGATTGAGGGCAGAGGCATTACCGTATTCTTTGTGACGACGGCGCTGTTCAATACGCTGGTCGATCATGGGCTGGAGTCGCTGCGCGGCGTGCGCCATATTTTATTTGGCGGAGAGCGGGCTTCCGTACCGCATATCCGCAAAGCGCTCCGCGCGCTTGGACCGGGCGTGCTGCTGCATGTTTACGGTCCTACGGAAACGACGGTGTTCGCCACTTGTTATCCGATCACAGAGACATGGGACGGACGAGGAACGGCCACCGTGCCGATCGGCACGCCGATTGCACGTTCGGAAACGCTAGTGCTGAGTAAGCAGGGTCGATTGCAGCCGGACTTTGTGCCAGGCGAGCTGTGGATTGCGGGCGACGGTGTCGCATCCGGCTATGTGAATTTGCCGGAGCAGACCGCTTCAAAGTTCCGGCCGCATCCATTCCGGGAAGGCGAAACCGTGTACGGAACCGGCGACCTGGTGCGCCGCCTGCCTGACGGAAATTTGGAGTTTCTGGACCGGATCGACAGTCAGGTCAAGCTGCGGGGTTACCGGATTGAATTGGGTGAAATCGAATGCAGGCTGCTGGATTGCGCGGGCGTTAAGGAAGCGTATGTGGCGCTGATTGAGAATGACGGTGCGCCGTATTTATGCGCTTATATCGTGGCAGAGCAAACCGAAGGGCAGGCAAGCGTTCTGAGCCAACTGACAGGCAAGCTGCCGGCATTTATGATTCCCGCCGCGTTTGTGCAGTTGGAGAGGCTGCCGCTGAACGGGAGCGGCAAGGTGGACAAAAAACGTCTGCCTGCGCCGGAGCGCACAGTCCCATATGAAGCGCCCGCCACAGATACGGAAATCCTTGTCGCAGGATTGTGGCAAGAAGTGCTTCATGCGGGGCAGGTTGGCGCGCTTGACCACTTCTTTGAGCATGGCGGCCATTCCCTGAAGGCGACCGCATTGACTTCGGCAATCTACAAGCATTGCCAGGTGCGCATGCCGCTTCAGGAAATTTTCATGCTGCCTACGGTCAGGGAGCAGGCTGCCTGGATTGACAGGGCTGCCAAGGAAGCATACGAACCTGTTGCGGACGCGCCAAAAGCCGTATCCTATCCGCTCAGTCCCTCGCAGCGGCGCATGTTTTTGGCGGAAAGCATGGCTGATATCGGACTAACCTATCATATTCCACTTGCTCTTAAACTGTCGGGTGTGGTGGATGAGACCATAATCGCGTCAGCGCTTCGGAAGTTGATCGAACGGCATGAGCCGCTGCGGACCTCCTATCATTGGATTGACGGCGTTCCGGCCCAGATTGTGCACGATTCGGCCGATTTTGTTCTTCAAATGGCGGAGCTCACGGGTACGCCGCTGCCGGAATGCTTGAGCGAGTTTTTCCGGCCGCTCGAGCTTGCCGCAGCACCGCTGCTCGCCGCATGTTATTGCCGGCCTAAATCGGAAGGAGCGGAGGCCTATCTGCTGCTCAACATCCACCACATCGCGGCGGACGGCATATCCGTCAAACTGCTGCTGGAGGAGTTGACCGCTTTGATCGACGGCGCTGAACTTGCGTCGCCATCTCTACATTACAAGGATTATGCCGTTTGGCAGGAGCGACAGTCGGGCTCGGAGCGGGCCAGGGCAAGCCGAGCGTTTTGGACGGAGCAGCTTGCAAAGCCGCCGGCGCCGCTCGATATGCCGCTGGATCGGCCGCGCGGCGACCGTCAGACATTTGTGGGCGATACGTATACCTTTCATATTTCGGCGGTGCTCGCCGCACGACTGAAAGAGACGGCCGCAAGCGCCGGAGCGAGCATGAACAGCCTTCTTTTTGCGGCTTACGCGCTGTTGCTCAAGGGAACGACGCATCAGTCGGAATTTGCAATTGGTTCTTTAGCGGCAGGCCGGACGCATCCGGACACGGCCCGGATGATCGGCATGTTCAACCAGTTTTTGCCGATTCGGATGCGGGTGGCGGACGAGCTGCCAATCTTGGCGTTTGTCGGCGAGACCCATGGGCGTTTGCTTGCCGCATACGAGCATGGCGATGTCAGCTTCGAGCACATGATGGAAGTGGCCCAGTATCCCCATGACCCGTCGCGTAACCCGCTGTTCGATACGATGCTGATCGTTCACAACCAGTTTGAAGACGAGAAGCTGGCGGCGCGCGGCGACGGCTGGAGCATGGAGCCTTTGCCCGTCAGCCACGGAACATCCAAGCTGGACTTCAAGCTCGATCTGTACAGCGATGACGAAGGCGGTCTGCGGGCGGAGCTGGAGTATAATACGGGATTGTTCCATAAGGGAACGATGGAGCGGTTGGCGGATCGACTGCTATACATTTTGGAGCAAACGGCCGCCAGCCCCGACCTGATCTGTGGCGACGTCGCAATGGCGACACCTGCCGAAGAAGCCGCCTTTGCGGCATGGAATGATACGGGACATCCGTACCCGGTGGAGAAGACGATTCACGGATGGTTCGCCGAGTCCGCTCAGCGTTGGCCGGGTCGAACGGCGGTGCAGTCTGCCGAAGGATCGCTGACGTACGGGGAGCTGAACGACCGCGCCGAACGCATGGCTGCCGTGCTAAGAGGCAAGGGGGTTGTGGTCGAAACGATTGTGCCGATTGCGGCTCAGCGCTCGTTGTCCATGATGATTGCGATCATGGCGGTGCTCAAGGCGGGAGGGGCCTATTTGCCGATCGACCCAGAGCATCCACACGAGCGGATCCGCGGCATTCTGGAGGATAGCGGGGCGAGGCTGCTTCTGGCGGGGGCCAAGTGGATTCATACGCTCCCGGCCTTCCAGGGAGAAACGCTCGATCTGGACACGCTTGCGGCTGCTGCCGCATCGGAGCTGCAGAAGGGCGAGGAAGAAACGGACCTGTCGCCTCAAGCGGGCCCCGAGCATTTGGCGTATGTCATTTATACGTCAGGCTCCACCGGCAAACCCAAAGGCGTTATGGTGGAGCACCGCGCGGCGATCAACCGACTGAACTGGATGCAGACGGCTTATCCGCTAAATGAGCGCGACGTTATTTTACAAAAGACGCCGATTACGTTCGACGTTTCCGTATGGGAGCTGTTCTGGTGGAGCTTTGCTGGCGCTTCGCTTTATTTGCTGGAGCCCGGTGGGGAGAAGGAGCCGTCGGTCATGCTGCATACGATAAAGGAGCAGGCGATTACGGTTATGCATTTTGTGCCGTCTATGCTGGGCGTCTTTTTGCCCTATTCGGCGGACAGTGGCAGAGGCGGCGAGCTTTGTTCCCTGCGATACGTATTTACGAGCGGCGAAGCGCTCAAGCCCGCGCATGTCATAGGTTTTTACAGCCAGATGGAGCGCGGCGGCGGCCAATGCCGGCTCATTAATCTGTACGGCCCGACGGAAGCGACGGTCGATGTCAGCTATTACGATTGCCCGGACGCTGGGGCGGGTACGATTCCGATCGGCAAGCCAATCCATAACATCCGGCTCTACATTGTGGACGAGCGGATGAGACCGCAGCCGATCGGCGTGTCCGGCGAGCTGTGCATCGCGGGTGCCGGTCTTGCGCGCGGATATCACAACAGGCCGGATTTGACGGAGCAAAGCTTTGTTACGAATCCGTTTACCGCAGGAGATAAGCTGTACCGTACTGGCGATCGCGCAAGGTGGCTACCGGACGGTAATATTGAATATTTGGGACGCTTTGACCATCAGGTCAAGCTGCGCGGTCTCCGCATCGAATGCGGCGAGATCGAGCACGCACTGCTCTTACAGGCGGAAATTCGCGATGCCGTGGTGACGGCAGTGACGGACCATGCGGGAGAGCCAGCTCTTTGCGCATATCTAGTGACAGCGGAGGGGAAGGCGCCGGAGGAAGCGAGCCTTCGGGCGGCACTTAAGGAACTGCTGCCGGAGTATATGATTCCTTCGTATTTTATTGCAATGGAAGCGTTTCCGCTGAGTCCGAGCGGCAAAACCGACCGCAGTCGCCTGCCGCAGCCCCGGTTCGCTGAATCGGCGGCTTGCGGCGAGGCACCAGGTACACAGACGGAGCAGCGGCTAGCCGAGCTTTGGCGGGAGGTGCTCGGTCTGGCCGCAAGCGAACCGGACAACCCGGTGGCGATCGGGAGAGAAGCCCATTTCTTTCAATTGGGTGGCCATTCCTTGCGCGCCGCGCAGCTTGCGGGCTTGATCGAACAGCGTTATGGAGCGGCGTTTGCGATGAAGGATGTGTTCGACGCTCCCCTGCTGAAAGAAATGGCGGCCCGCATCGACAACGCGGCTCCCAAGCGGGCCGTGGTTATTGCCCGGGCGGAAAGCCGGTCGTTCTACCCGTTGTCGCTCGCGCAGAACAGGCTGTTTGTGCTGCAGCAGCTTTATCAGGGCAGCACGGCCTACAATCTTCCGCTTGCTCTGAACCTGACGGGCAAGCTTGATCAGGACAGGCTTCGCGAGGCGATTCAAGGGCTCATTGACCGCCATGAACCGCTGCGCACCAGCTTTGACTGGGCAGACGGAAAGCCGGTGCAGCATGTCCATGAGCGGGTTTCGTTTGAACTCGCCGTCCATGCCTTGATGGATGCGGCGGACTTGAATACATTTGCGCGCGCGGTCGTCCGCCCGTTCGATTTGCGAAAGGCTCCGTTAATTCGGGCGTTTCTCGCGACAGACGGCGAAAGTCGGCATACGCTGCTGCTGGACATTCACCACATCGTCGCCGACGGCGTGTCCATGAATGTGATGGCGCGCGATTTCGAGCAGCTGTATCGCGGCGGCTCCTTGCAGCCGCTGCCCATTCACTATAAAGATGCCGCCGTTTGGCAGCAGGAGTGGATGGCTTCGGAGGCGAGAGAGCAGCAGGAGCAATATTGGGCGTTCCAGCTAGCGGGTACGCTTCCTGTGCTGCAACTGCCGACTGATTATCCGCGTCCCCCTGAACAAAGCTTCGAAGGTGCCAAGCTTGCTCTGCCGATTCCGGCGGAGCTTGTCGAGGGGACCTCGGCGGCGGCAGAGCAATGGGGCGTTACGCCATTCCATATATGGCTTACCGCCTACCATACGTTATTGCATCTGATGACGGGGCAAGACGATCTTATTGTCGGCACGCCGATCGCAGGCCGCTTCCATCCCGCAACCGAGTCTTTGGTCGGCATGTTTGTCAATACGCTGCCAATTCGAAGCCAGCCATCCGGCGAACTGCCGTTCAGAGCGTTCACCGAGCAGCTCAAAGAAATTGCGCTTGCGGCGCTGGACAACAGCTTGCTCCCGTTTGAGCATATGGTGACGATGCTGGATGTGCCGCGTGACCTAAGCCGCAATCCGCTGTTTGACACGATATTTGTGATGCAGCATATGGAGGCCGGACAGACGGCGGCGGACGCCTTGCAATTCGAGGTGCAAGTTCCGGACAATCGCGTTTCGAAGCTGGACTTGACGTTTGAGATTGCGGATCAGGGCGCAAAAGGCGCAGCTTTGACAATCGAATATAGGGCGGCGCTGTTTAAGGAAGACAGCATACGCAGAATGGCGGAATGGTATTTCCGTATTGTCGGCCTTGCACTGGCGGAGCCGGGGCGACCGCTCGGAGGGATCGGGCTGCAGGGCGCCGCAGAAGCACAGAAGCAGAGCAAAGCGTTCAATCGCACGGCAGCGCCGTATGCAAACGGCGATACGGTAGAGGTTTACCTCGAAAGGCAAGCGGCTGAAACGCCACAGGCCGTTGCGGTTGCGGCGGAGAACGGAGCATTGACGTATGCAGAATTAAACCGGAGGTCGAACCAGATGGCGCAGACGCTCAGAAAGCAAGGCGTCAAGCGCGAGGAGCGCGTGGCCGTCGTGATGGATCGCAGTCTGGAGATGATGATTTCAATCTTTGGCGTGCTGAAGGCGGGCGGAGCTTATGTGCCTGTTACGCCGAGCTTGCCGCCCGATCGAATCCGCTACATGCTGGATAATTCCGGAGCCAAGCTTGTCTTGACGAAGGGCAAAGCCCCGGAAGGGCTGGAGACGTCTCTGCCATTTACGGACGTTCATGAGGTGATGACGCAGGAGCGGGACGACTTCCCTGTGGAGAAGCTGCATGATTCACGTTCGCTTGCTTATGTGCTGTATACTTCGGGATCGACCGGACAGCCGAAAGGCGTCATGATCGAGCATCATTCCGTCGTCAACCGGATCGGCTGGATGCAGAAGCAATACGGACTGGACGCAAGCGGAGTCGTCATGCAGAAAACGCCGATTACTTTTGATGTATCGGTCTGGGAGCTGTTCTGGTGGAGCTTTGCGGGAGCCAAGCTGGTCCTGCTGCCTCCGGGCGGCGAAAAGGACCCCGCGCTTATGATGGATACGATCGCGCGGCATGGCGTAACGACGATGCATTTTGTGCCGTCCATGCTGCACCTGTTCTTGGAGGATCCCGGCTTGCTGCGCGGCGATGCCAGGCTGGAGAGCCTGCGTCATGTGTTCGCCAGCGGCGAAGCGCTGACTGCGGATCAGGTGCGGAGGTTCCGCGAGCGGATCGGAGTTCCGTTCAATGCCAGGCTTGTGAACTTGTACGGCCCGACCGAGGCGACGGTTGACGTTTCCTATTACGATTGCTCTGACGGCGATAATTCGATCAACGATATTTCGATCAATGTACCGATTGGCAAGCCGATCGACAACATCTCGCTTTATATCGTGAGCGAATCGATGAAGCTCCAGCCTGTCGGCATTGCCGGGGAACTGTGCATATCCGGCGCGGGCCTTGCACGGGGGTATATCAGCCGGCCCGATTTGACGGAAGAAAAGTTCGTCGATAATCCGTTTACGGAGGGCAGTCTGATGTATCGGACAGGAGACCTTGCCAGATGGCTGCCTGACGGAACGATCGAATATTTGGGCCGAATCGACCATCAGGTAAAAATAAGGGGCCAGCGCATTGAATGTGGGGAAATCGAGCATGTGCTGCTCGGTCATCCGGCGGTCTCGGAAGCGGTGGTTATGAAGCGGGACGCCACAAGCGGAAGCGAATATTTATGCGCATACATCGTTTGCTCCGAACCTGCGGACCATCAGGAACTGCGGGATTTTGCAGCGCTGCGCCTGCCGGATTATATGGTTCCGCAGGCCGTGGTGGAACTGCCAGCCATGCCCCTGTCTCCAAACGGCAAAATCGACCGGAAGGCGCTGCCGGAGCCGGAGCTGGCGGCGGGTAGCGCCACTCCGTTTGTCGAAGCGGCAAGCGATATTGAACTGGCGATTGCCGCCGTATGGCATGAAATTCTGAAAAGGGACGACTTCGGCATCCATCATCGTTTCTTCGATGTTGGGGGAGAATCGCTGCTGCTGGTGCGGGCGCATCAACGGCTGGAGGAGTTGTATCCCGGCGCGCTGGGCGTAACGGATTTGTTCACCTACCCGACGATCGCATCGCTTGCGGCTTATCTGGAGTCGAGAAATCGGGAGCTCGCCAGCTGGAGCTGGAGCGGTCTGTCGGTGGCAGACGACTGCGTCTGCAATGGTTATGCCGCGGAGCGTATCGGCAGCGTTCAGTTCCAACTGGACACGATGGTATCGGAAGGACTTACGGAACTTGCGGCATCCCGCTCGGTAACGGTCGAAGCCGCGGCGTATGCCGTATATCTATACTTCTGGCGCGGCAAGTCCGGCATGGGCCGGCTTGTGCTTCCGGCAATGACGGACAACGGGCTGATTGCTCCGAAGGAAATCGACTTTGGGGAGGTGCGGGATTTCGATACGCTGCTGCGGCATGCTGCCAAACGGGTGAACGCGGGAGAATGTTATACCCCGCGGCAAATCAGAAAGCAGCCACAAGCCGAAGCCGGATTTGCCTTGTTCCCGTTATTTGCAGGAGCAGCGTTGCACGGGTTCAAGGAGCGGGAGGCGCTATTGGAACGATTCGATGTTGTGCTGTATATGAGTGGTGCTGCCGCAGCACCACGAGGGGCGGAAGTGCCAGAGCTTGGCGGGGTATGGACGTACGACGCCCGGCGCCTCAGCAAGGAAGCGGTGCTGGATTGGGCTTCCGCTTATCTGGAGCTGCTGTCAAGCGTGGTCGAGCAATATCGCGTCGCAATAGGAAGCGCCGAATCGGGGACGTAGCATGGGCCAAGTCGGGCTTAGCCTGACCCTGAGAATACATCTGATAGAAGGAAGAAAGGGGCATTCCTGTGAAAAAAGTGTTGATCATGATAGGTAATATCGCTCTTTATCTCGGGGTCTTTTATGCGCTGCTCTATCTGCTTCGCTCTACTTACAATTACGAAGTGACGCTGTCCTTCGCCAAGTTTCTGGATCGCAATCCAGCCATGTTTATGGCTGTTCTGTTCACGTTGATTACGCTTGTTTATTTGCTCATCTTTCGTATCAAAGGATGGATATGGCCCCATGCGGAAAAAAATCTGTTTCGCGCGTCGGGCTTTAAACGGCTGAAAACCTCGCGCGTCTTGTTAATGATTGGCTTGGGTCTTGCCGGAAGTTTGTTCAGTATCGGCCTGATCGTCATTGACGATATTGCGCGGCAATTTCCGTCCATTCCCGCGCTTGTCAACGATACGATCAGGGGGGATTCGATCTGGTATGTCATTCTGGGCGCCGGTTTGATCGGCCCGGCATTTGAAGAAATATTGTTCAGGGGTCTCATTTTCAGCGAGCTTCGCAGGGTTATGCCGGTATATGTGGCCCTGGTGCTGCAAGCCGCAGCATACGCTTACTTCCAGCCGAGCCTGGCGCTTTCGGTCATCAGCATCGGTTCGGGCCTGATTTACGGGTCACTGTATCTGCGCACCGGGTCGCTGTGGGCGCCTATTCTGGTACAGAATACGACCATGGGCACAATCTTTCTGTTTAAATACATCGGGTTCTACGAATGGTTTGGCAAGCTGGGCGATGTTTCGCTGTATATTATTACAGCGCTCTGTCTGGCTGCGTTGATTGGAGGTACCGTCTATGTCTGGCGGACCTCTGGCAGCGGCGGCATCGGCGCACGCGCCGGTCAAGCTCTGACGGCTGACACGCCGTCAGCAGCACAAAAGGGGGGCTGACCGCATGAAGGCGTGGGGAATGATGCTGGCTCGCGTGACTGTTGTTATCGGCCTGTATTTTGCATGGTTTTTTACCGTAACGACATTATTTTTCGATTATGTGTACCCCAAAAGCACGTGGTTTGAACAGAACACGGTAACCGTCATTATTTTGAACGATATGGTGGGTTTGCCGCTCATACTGCTGGCCTGGAGGCTTATATTCAAAGAAAATCTGTTTAAGGCGGCTAAGTTTCGCGTGATGGGCGGCAAATCAGTAGCGATCGCTTTATGGATCGGGCTTGGAGCCGGCCTGTTTACGGTCGCATTCTCCCGTCTTCCCGCCATTGCATCGGATAAGTACCAGTTCCGCGAATTGTTTGATTACCTGAACCGCGCGGAATGGTATGTATTTCTGGTTTTCCTGATTCTCGGAAATATTTACAAGGAGACGTTGTTCAGAGGCATTCTGATGAATGAGTTCAGACGCGTACTCCCGGTTTGGATCGCAATTGTGATTCAGGGCGTGTTGTATGGGGCGTTGTTCTTTTTCGGAGACATTCCGCTGTCGCTGTACGGTTTTCTCGGCGCGGTTATATTTGCGCTCTTGTATGTCTGGTTTAAATCCATTTGGGCGCCGATTGCCGCGCAAGTCGCCTGTCAGGGCAGCCAATACCTGCTTTGGCATTACGGGCCGGAGACGACGGACGTCACCGTCATGTCGGTTGTGATGGCTGTGGCGGCCGCCATGATTGCGGTTGGCATATTCCTTGCGGTCAAGCATCGCACTTCGATCTCCTCGACGCTGTCTTCCGAGGCGGTGACGCCATTGTGAAGGGACTGCGAATAGCGGGAAATACCGTCTTATATTTGGTCATTTATGCGGCGGTCGTGATGCTTGTCAATCAAGTCCTCTACAACTGGGTCGGCGATCCCGGGCTGAAAGACTGGATCAAAGGCAATTCCGGCATTGTGCTGATTGTATCCAATATCATCGTGCTTGCCGTCTATATTCCACTGCTTCGCTGGCAAAAAATTTCGCTGAAGGATTTAGGATTAGTTCCTGCGCGGGCCGGATCTTTGCTGCTTTCCGCCGGGACAGGCGTCTGGCTAGGCTTGTTTATCAGCGCTTTTACCCGTCTTCCGTGGGTAAAAGCGACCTTTCCTCCCATTTCGGATTTGGTCGCTTTTGTCGCTAGCGGCAGCCTGATCATTTTTGTGTTCGGCAGCTTGCTGCTGGGGTCTTTGCTGGAAGAATGGCTTTTCCGAGGAATGCTGTTCCATACGCTGCGTCAACGTCTTTCGGTTCCGTGGACAGTTCTGCTCCAGGCCGTATTGTTCGGAACGGTATTTATGAATGTGACGGTCGGCGCATTTGCGGCGCTAGGTGCGATCGTATACGGCGCCGTTCGCGCCGGGTCGTATTCGCTTTGGGGGTCGCTTGCGGCTCATGTGTGCAGCACAGGCACTTTGTATATCGTGCTGCAATGGGCGGGCGATTGGCAGTCCGGTACGCTTGGATTACTAGCCCTGATCAGCGGACTCGGCATCGCGGCGCATATGTTGCTGCTGCTGCGCGGGATTGGCGGAAGGGCGGACAAAGAACAGGCCGTTAAGCAATTCCATTACTAACTAGGAGGTAAGGGCGCCATGTTTCAACTGGATTTGCTGGATACCAAAAAAGACACATCCGGGCGGAAGGGGCCAAGCGGGGGATCCGTCTCCAATGTTTCCCTCAAGGATATTGCGATTGTCGGGATATCCGCCAAGCTGCCGCGCGCGGAATCGCATGAAGCATTCTGGGAGCTTCTGCGGAGTGGTAAGGATCTGGTAGGCGGGTTTCCGGATTCCCGCAAGGAGGAATTGAAGCCGTATTTGCGCCGCATGGAGGCGCAATACGGCTCCGTTTCCTTTTTTGACGGGGCGTATATCGAAGATATTTCGGGTTTTGACTATTCTTTTTTCCGGCTTTCGCCCAAGGAAGCCTCGCTGATGAGTCCAGCGCAACGCCTGTTCCTGCAGACGGCCTGGGGAGCGCTTGAGAATGCAGGGTACGGCGGAGCTGCGCTGCATGGTTCGCGCACCGGCGTCTTTATGGGCTATAACGGGGACGCGCTGCATGATTACAAGCGAATCATCGAAGCTTTGGACCCGGATGCCTTGTCCATGGCGGCGCCAGGCAATCTGAGCTCCATGATACCGAGCCGGATTTCGTATTTGCTTAATTTGCGCGGACCGGCGATCAGCGTGGACACCGCCTGCTCCTCCTCACTGGTAGCGGTCCATCTGGCATGCCAATCAATTCGCAGCGGTGAATGTGAGGCGGCGATTGCCGGCAGCGTCAAGATTAACGTGCTGCCGCTTGATACCGGTATACGGCTTGGCATCGAGTCAAGCGACAACCGGGCCAGAACATTCGACGACTCGGCGGATGGAACTGGCATTGGCGACGGGGTGATTGCGCTGCTGCTTAAGCCGCTGTCGCGTGCGCAGGAGGACGGCGACCCTATATATGCTGTCATCAAAGGCAGCGCGATGAATCAGGACGGCAGCTCGGTCGGCATTACCGCCCCGAACGCCCTCGCTCAGGAGGACGTCATTGTGCGCGCCTGGCAGGATGCGGACATTGATCCCGAAACCTTGACGTATATGGAGGCTCATGGCACGGGAACCTCGCTGGGTGACCCGATCGAAATCGACGGGCTGACGCGCGCCTTCCGGAGATATACCGATAAGCGGCAATTTTGCGCCATCGGCTCGCTGAAAACCAATATCGGCCATCTCGACCATGCCGCCGGCATTGCAGGGCTGCTCAAAGCTATCCTGTCACTTGTCCACAAGCAGCTTCCGCCAACGCTTCATTATCGCTCGCCCAACCGCAACATTCCGTTTGTGGATTCGCCCGTTTATGTCAATGACGAATTGACGCCATGGGAGACGAACGGCGAAGCAAGAAGATGTGGAGTAAGCGCGTTTGGTATGAGCGGGACCAATTGCCATGTTGTGCTGGAGGAGGCTCCTACCGGTACACCATCGGGTCATTCGGACAGAGCGGAGCTGTTCTGCTTGTCAGCGCACAGCATGACGGCGCTGGAGCGGCTCGTGCTGCAGATGCGGGACTGGGCTCAGGAGCATCGCGGTGATGAGAACCGCAGCCTAGCCGATCTTTGCTACACCTTGGCCGTTGGCCGGGGAGCCCATCGGTATCGCCTGGCGATTGCGGTAAGCGGCTGGGAGGAGCTTGTCCACACCTTGCATTCCGTTGCCGAAAGCGGCCTTAACGGCCTTGCGCTGCCGAACGTCCTCTTCGGGACAGCCGACTCAGCTCCGGTCGGGAATATGAGACAGCAACCCGGTTCAAATGAACGGGAATTGGAAGCGCTGGAGCTGGGCCAACGTTACGTGGGCGGATACGAGATCGACTGGAAGGCAATCTTTCGGGGACAACGCTGCCATCGGCTGCCGCTTCCGACGTATCCGTTCGATGCTCATCGTTGCTGGGTGGAGGAGACGCGGGCTGGAGCAGCGCTTCATATGCCATTTGCGGCCTGGAGCGGATATTCGCTCGGTGGAGATATTCCCGAGGAGCTTGGGCAAGAAATGAACGAGACGTTTGCCAGATGGCAGGCCGTGCTTCAGCGGAGCGGCGGGATGACGAGTCAGAGTCGCCGCGGCGTTACGTTAACCGGGGAGCGCTCCCGCCTGGAATGGGAGCAGCATGTCGCAGATGTTTGGGGAGAGCTACTGGGTTATGACGAATTGCCTGCGAATGCCGGGTTTTATGAGCTGGGCGGAGATTCCATTATTGCGCTCAAAATAGTAAACCGGGTCAGCGAGCTTGTGGGCGTCCGCATTCAGGCGGCGGATTTGCTGGGACATGCGGATCTGCCTTCGTTCACAGCGCTGATCGAGCAGCGTCTCAGGGAGAGCGGCGCGGTGACAGCGCAAAGAACAAGCGCAGGGCATGATCGACAAGGGGCAGGCGTTGGGATCGGCGAGAAAGAGGCGAACGGCGGGCAAGCAGTAGCCGGCACCAATGACGGGAAAATGGCGGACGGTACTCGTGACGGGCAAGCGGCGGCTGGAGGTGTTGGCGGATCAAGAGTAACCAGAGTGCAGGACGGGCCATTGACCGGCCAAGTGTCCGACTCTTTGTTCGGCGATACGCTGGAGCCGATTCCAAAGGCAGCTCCGCAAGAGCATTATCCGGTTTCATCGCCGCAGAAACGTATGTATTTGCAACAGCAGGCGATGCCGGATGATCGCAGCTATAATTTGCCCGAATTGTTGCACTTGGACGGGACTATTGATGCAGATCGGCTGGAGACCGTCCTGCAAGCCATTGTAGAGCGTCACGAGACGCTTCGCACCACCTTCCACGTCATCGACGGAGAGATCAGACAACGTGTTCACGACGCCATTTCTTTCCGCTTGATTCGCATGGAGGCCGATGAAGCGGAAGCGGACACCGTGCTGCAAAGCTTGTTCCGGCCGTTCAGGCTCGATACGGCTCCGCTGCTCCGCGCAGCTTTGCTGACGCTGGGGCCGGAGCGCCATGTGCTGTTTCTTGATATGCATCATATTGCATCCGATGGCATGTCGGCGGGCATTCTTTTGTCCGACCTGATGACTTTATATCAGGGAGGTTCGCTGCCGCCGCTGCCGCTGCAATACAAGGATTATGCGGTATGGCAGGAGAGCAGGCCGCTCTCTGGGAACGCCGAACGGTATTGGCGCGAGCAATGCCGAGGAGACTGGCCGACGCTTGCGCTTCCAACCGATGCCCCGCGGCCGCTCGTCAAAGGCAATCGCGGCGAAACGTTCGACGTCTACGTCGAGGCCGGTTTGATGAAGGCTGTGCGCAGCCTAGCGGCCGAATCGGGCACGACTCCGTTTATGGTGCTGCTATCGGCATATTACACGTTCCTCGCCCACTATACAGGGGCCGAGGACATTGCCGTCGGCACGCCGATTGCTGGACGGAATAGGCGCGTGCTAGAAGCGATCGCGGGCATGTTCACCGGCACGCTGGTGCTGCGCGCTTATCCGCGCGCGGACAAGCCATTCAGAGCTTTTTTGTCCGAAGTGAAAGAGATGGCGACTGGGGCTTACGCCCACGCCGATTATCCATTCGAGGAAATCGCGCAATGGATGGACAGAAGGGATGCCAGCCGGAGTCCGCTGTTTGACACGATGTTCATCATGCAAAACCTGGGTATTCCAAACGCTTCATCTGAGGGGTTGTCGTATCGCCACCAGCGCTTTGAGCATGGAACCGCCAAATACGATTTAATGATTCAGGCTGTGGAGAATGGTGCGGAATTGCGGCTTGTCGTGGAATATAATACCGATTTGTTTCGCCGCGCGACAGCCGAGCGGTTCATGCGGCATTATGTGCAGCTGCTGCGCAGCGTGACGCTCCGACCGGGCGCCACGCTCGGCGAAGTGGAGATGCTGACGGAGGAGGAGCGCCTGCACATGCTGGCGTTGGGGAGACGCGAAGCGGACTTTTCGCCGCCGCGCTGTCTGCATGATTGCTTTAAGGAACAGGCGCTGGCCGTTCCCGAACTGCCGGCCGTAGCTTACGGCGGTGAATCCATGACCTATCGGGAGCTGGATCGCCGCACCGATGCGCTGGCGCGTACCTTGCGCACCAAAGGGGTGGGACGCGGCAGCGTAGTCGGCATCATGGCGGAGCGATCCATTCCCATGCTGACCGCTATGCTGGCTGTTATGAAAGCGGGAGGCGCTTATATGCCTGTAGATCCGCATTATCCCGAGGAGCGCATCCGCTATATGCTGGAGGACAGCGGCGCGGAGCTGGTATTCGCGGACGGCGCGCGTTCCGCAGCCGCGGCCATCGTGCCGGCCTCCTTGCAGGTGCTGGACATAACGGATGAGACGCTGTTCTCCGGCGGAGACGATGCTGCCGCCGCAGGGGCACAGGATCCCGATGACCCGATGTATGTCATCTATACCTCAGGTTCAACGGGTCAGCCGAAGGGCGTCATGGTGCCGCACCGCAGCTTTTACAATTTCGGACATTCGCTCAGGACGTTTTTCGAGGGGCAATACGGCGAGGGAGACAGATGCCTCAGCCTGACCAATATTTCGTTTGACGTCAGCGTAGCGGAGCTGTTTATGCCGCTTATGTTCGGGGCGTGCACGGTACTTTACCCGGAGCCGAAATTGCTTGATCCGCGGCGAATTGCCGAAGTGATTGCGGAAGAGCGGATTACATTCGCTTATTTGCCGCCGTCTTTGCTGAAAGAGGTTGCGCGGCTGCTGGAACAATCGGCTTCCGCGATTACGCTGGACAAAATGCTTGTTGGGGTAGAGCCAATTCAAGATGAAACGCTGGAGCTGTATAAGAAGCTTAATCCCGAGATTCGGATTATTAACGGCTACGGCCCGACGGAGGCGACGGTTTGCTCCAATATGTACGTATACAAGCCGGGCGTTTACCGCGGCGACTATGTGCCGATTGGCGGACCGATGCACAACGTCGAAATTTATGTATTCGGCTATGGCGACCAACTTGCTCCTATCGGTGTAGCCGGGGAGCTGTATATTGCTGGCAGAGGCCTTGCCGACGGTTATGTGAACAAGCCGGATATGACAGCCGAGCGCTTTTTGCCGCATCCGTACCATAAGGGCCGCTTCATGTATCGAACCGGCGATATCGCAAAGTGGCTGCCGGACGGCAACGCGATGTACGTGGACCGGGTCGACCAACAGGTGAAAATCAGAGGCGTGCGGATTGAAATGAACGAGGTTCGCTCGCAATTGATTTCCCTTCCCGAGGTGGAGGATGCAGTTGTGGTCGCCCGCGAGCAGGCAAGCGGCGACAAGGAGCTGTGCGCGTATGTGGTCGCTTCGGACAAGCTCCCTTCGCGGGAATGGCGAAGAAAGCTGAAAGACAAGCTGCCGGAAGCGATGATACCGGCCTATATCGCGGCGATTGACGCGATACCGCTGACGCCGAACGGGAAAGTGGACCGGCGCGCCTTGCCGGAGCCAGAACTCGGGCTTCGGGAGCGGGGAAAGCCGGAGCTTCCGCGAGACGGGATGGAAGAGCGCGTCGCCGCCATTTGGGAGGAAGTGCTGGGCGATACGGCCGGACCAATTGGTATTCACGACGACTTTTTCGAGGTTGGCGGCCACTCCTTGAAGGCTGCCGTGCTGGCGGGTAAGCTGCAGCAGGCGACAGGCGCCCTGGTTCCGCTCAGCCTGATATTCGAGCTTACCTCCATTGCGGAAATGGCCGCCTGGCTGAAGGAGCGGGACGGTGCCGCTGTGGCGGCCGAGCCGATCCCGAAGGCGGAGCGCCGCGATTGGTATCCGATGTCGCGCGCCCAGCGCCGCCAATATATGATGCAGATGCTGGCCGGAGACGCCACCATGTATCATGTGCCGTTTGCGCTCCGCTTGCAGGGCAGGCTGGATGCGGCGAGGCTGGAAGACGCGTTTACGGCGCTGATCAGCCGCCACGAAAGCTTGCGGACTACCTTCCATATGACTAAGGACGAGTTCAGGCAAATGGTTCATCCGCCGTATGCGTTCAATCTGGAGACGCTGGATTACTCAGCGTTGACCGGAGACGAAGCGCTGCGGGGAGCACTGTCAGACGGCGCCGAGGTGACCAGGCTGATGGAAGTCTTTCAGTGCCCGTTCCATCTGGACAAGGTGCCTCTGCTGCGGGCGGGGCTATTGCGACTGAATGAGGAGGATCATCTGCTGTTGCTGGACGTTCATCACATTATTACAGACGGCGTATCCTCCGGTTTGCTGGTGAATGAGCTGTCGCAGTTGTATGCCGGACAAGCGCTGCCGGAACTGCGAGTGCAATACAGCGATTATGCGGTGTGGCAGGAAGCCGGATTTGCAAATGCCGCTTATGCAGAGGATGAGCGGTACTGGATGGAAATCTTCGAAGGCAAGCTTCCTGTGCTGGAGCTGCCGACGGATCGGCCGCGGCCGTCTCTGCCGAGCTATAAGGGCCGCCGCCATTCGTTCCGTCTCGACGCGCGAACAACGGCAGCGGCGCGAAAGCTGGCTCGGGAAGCCAAGACGACGCTGTATACGGTGCTGCTGGGCGCTTTTGCCGCGATGCTGGCCAAATACAGCGGGCAGGCCGAAGTGATTGTAGGCACCCCCGCCGCCGGCAGGGAGCATGCCGATATACATGGCATGATCGGCATGTTCGTCAACACGCTGGCACTGCGGACCAGACCGGCAAGAGACAAGACGGTAAGGGCCTATATGGCGGAGCTGCATAATCATGTCGTAGAGGCGCTTTCGCACCAGACGTATCCATTCGAGGAGCTGGTCGAAGAGCTGAAGGCCGATAGGGACAGAAGCCGCAATCCTTTGTTTGACGTTATGTTTGTCTTGCAAAATATGGACCGGGCGGTGATGGAAGCTGACGGCCTCGTCTTTGGCGAGATGCCGTTCGAGACGGGGACAAGCAAGTTCGACTTGACACTGGAAGCGGTGGAGCGGGAAGAGGAAATCGAGCTTCAACTGGAATACGCAACGGATTTGTTTTATGAGGAAACCGCGCGCCGCATGGCGGAGAGCTATACCGTACTCGTACGGGAGATGTACAGATCGCAGGGTCGCACGGTCGGCGAGCTTGAGCTGATGAGTGAAAGCGAGCGGGAGCAATTGCTGGCACTGTTGACCGGAGGAGGCATGCCGGTACAGGCCGCTAGCAGAGAGGGGAGCAATGGTAGGATGGAAACTCGAGCCGAGAAAGACACGACGGACCAGCAAGGAAATGCGACGGCTTCCTCGCAAGCCACGACGGAATGGACGGGGTTTGTCCAGGAGGTGGAGCGCCAGGCGGCGCGCACGCCGGATGCGGCGGCGATTCAATTCGGCACGGAGACGGTGACGTACGCCGAGCTGAACGAACGCGCGAATCGGCTTGCCCATTCCTTGCGGGCGAAGGGTGTGGGGCCTGAGCGCATTGTCGCGCTGATGGCGTCCCGTAGCCCGCTGCTGCTTGTCGCCATTTTGGGGATTCTGAAAGCCGGAGTCGCATACGTCGCCATTGATCCCGCTTATCCGAAAGAGAGGATCGACTGGATGCTTGAGGATTGCGGCGAAGCGCTTCTGCTGACGGAAAAAGCATATGCAGGAGTCGTAACGAGAGCCGTTGCCGAGTGGTATCTGGACGATCCGGAGCTGTATGCGGCGGACAGAGGCAATCCGGAGTTAGTCCATAAGCCGGACCATTTGGCGTATGTGCTGTATACGTCGGGCTCGACCGGGCGTCCCAAAGGAGTGATGATCGAGCATCGCGGGCTGGCGCATTTCATCAGCGGCTTCCGAGACCGGATTCCGTTTGAGAGGGGCCAGAGCATCCTGGCGATGGCATCGGTCTCCTTTGATATTTTTGTCGTTGAAAATCTGCTTCCGCTCACGCTGGGTATGCGGATTGTACTCGCGAGCGAAGAGGAACGGGGCGACGCCGCCTTGCTGGAAGGCCAGATTGACGCGCACGGCGTCGATGTGCTGCAAATTACGCCGTCGCGCTTCAAATGGTGGATGAATCAGCGAGGCGAAACGGACGGTTTGCAGAAGCTGCGCATATTGATGATCGGAGCGGAGCCGCTGACGGCCGATGTGCTCGGCAGGCTGCGCGCCGCTACCGGAGCCAGATTGTTTAATTTATACGGTCCGACGGAGACGACGGTGTGGACTTCGATCCGGGAAGTGACCGAAGGCGAGGACATTTCGATCGGTACGCCGATCGAAGGTTCCCTCATGATGGTGCTTGACGAAGGACTGAAGCTGCAGCCGACAGGCGTGACGGGCGAAATTTGCATCGGCGGGCCGGGCGTCGGGCGCGGGTATCTCAGCCATCCCGAATGGGATGTCGCTTTTGTGCCGAATCCGTATGCGCCGGGCGAACGCATGTATCGCACGGGCGACCTTGGGCGCAGGCTTGAAAATGGCGAGTTCGCCTACGCGGGACGCCGCGATTTCCAGGTAAAAATCAGGGGCCACCGGATTGAAATCGGTGAAATTGAACAGCTGCTGCTTCGCCATGAGCAGGTGAAGGAAACGGTCGTTACCGCATTTGAGGAAGAGGATGGGGAATATGCGCTTTGCGCGTATGTCGTCATGTTGAACGTCGCAGCAGCAGATGCAGAGCAAGACGGCGCCGCGCCATCCGGCCGGTTGACCGCGCAGTTGCGCGAATATCTCGCGGACAAGTTGCCTTCTTATATGGTTCCGGCCTTCATGGTCGTTCTGGATGCGATTCCGCTTACGCCAACGGGCAAAATCGACAGAAGGGCGCTGCCGGCTCCGGGACCAGCCGACACTAGCACACGAGAGCTTGTTCCGCTGTCGACGGATACCGAGCGCAAGCTGGCGGAGATTTGGAAGGAACTGCTCGGTACGGATGCGATCAGCGCCAAGGACAGCTTTTTCGATCTTGGAGGCCATTCCCTGAAGGCGGCGGGCATGATCAGCCGCATTGCGGAACGCTTTGGCATCCAAATGCCGCTGCGTGATATTTTTATGAACCCTACGCTTGAAGGTTTAGCGGCCCATCTGGACACTAGCGGAACCGTGGCGGCCGCACGCATTCCGAAGCAGCCGGAGCGCGAGCATTACCCGATGTCGAGGGCGCAGCGCCGCCAATTTATGATGGGGCTGATCTCGGGCGAGGCAACGATGTACCATGTGCCGTTCGCCGTGCATATGCAGGGCAAGCTCGATGTGGAGCGATTGGAGGAAGCTTTCCTTGCAATAATGCGCCGCCATGAATCGCTCAGGACGACGTTCCATCACGAGGAGGACGAGTTCCGCCAGCGCGTGCATGCGGAGCCGGTATTTTCGTTGGAGCGGGGCGCCAAGCTGAGAATGGCGGCGGGCAAGCTGCTCGCGGAAGGCGGAGACGAAGGATTATTCGGCGGCATCAGCGCGCTGATGGAGCGCTTTATCCGTCCGTTCGATCTCGGCAGACTCCCGCTGTTCCGTGCCGGATTGATTCCGCTTGGCGAGGAGCGCCATTTGCTGCTGCTGGACTTGCATCATATTATTACCGACGGCGTCTCCGTCAGCGTCCTGCTGCAGGAACTGACCACTTTGTACGGCGGCGGCGATCTGCCAGAGCTGGATATCCAGTACCGGGATTACACGGTATGGCAAGAAGAACAAATCGGCAGCGAGGCCTATATGGGGCATGAGCGCTACTGGCTGGAGGCGTTCGAAGGGGAACTGCCAACGCTGGAGCTCAAGACTTCCTTGCCAAGACCGGAGCTGCAAATCTTCAAGGGCAGTCTGATCAACTTCAGACTGGATGAGGAGCTGACGCTCCAGATCAAGGCGTTTGCGCGCGAGCGCGGCACGACGTTGTACACCGTTCTGCTCGGGGCTTATGCGATGCTGCTGAGCAAATGGAGCGGTGACGAGGATATCATTATCGGCACACCGGTAGCAGGCCGCAATCATGCGCAGCTGGAAGGGCTGATGGGGATGTTCGTCAATACGGTCGCGATTCGCAGCTTCCCGGAATCGTACCGGACCGTTGGCGACTATTTGACCGAGCTGCATGAGGATGTGCTGCGGGCGCTGGAACACCAGAATTACCCGTTTGAGGATTTGGTGCAAAAGCTGGGAATCGAACAGGACCGCAGCCGCAACCCGCTGTTCGATACGATGTTTATTTTGCAAAATATCGATCGCGTCGCTTACCGTTCGGGCGGCATTGAATTCGATCCCAAGGAATTCGATCCGGGCGTCAGCAAATTCGATTTGACGCTTGAAGCGGCGGAGCGGGACGGCAAGATCGTCTTTACGCTGGAATATGCGACAAGTCTTTTCCGCGAAGAAAATGCCTGGGCGCTGGCGGATGATTATACGGCGATCATACACGCGCTGGTCGAAGACGGAGCAAAGAAAAAAATCAGTGCTGTGCTTGCGGCAAGCAAGCTTGCTTGAACCAAAATTCTGAGCCTAAGGGGGCGGCGAACCATGAAGCTGTCGATGAAAAGGAAACCGTTTAACGAGTTTTGGATGAACTGCATGCTGAACCAGGCCTTTTCCATAGCGGTGTCCGAGGATCCCAGCTACAGGGATGCGGCGTATTTGAACATTTACCGGTACTTTCCTTGGGAGGCTGCAACCGACAAAGACTTCCGCTATCCGACTATTGACACGCTCTATTATATGGACGATCCGGCCAGATTCCCGCTGTCGCAGGTGATCCGCTATATCGAGCCCGGTCATTTCCGCAGCATGGAGACGGTGCCGGATGAAATCAGGGCGATGCTGGAGGGCGGACGCAACTTGAGCGTAAACGTCGATTTGTATGACTGGCTGCCGGGCAGTATGGCCTGGAAAAGGTTCCATTGGTATCATTATTCGCTGTTTAACGGATACGACAAGGAGCGCGGCGTCTTCTACGTCATTGACGATACGCTTGCCGGCTACGAGGAGCACGAGGTGCCGGAGGAAAGGCTGCTCAAGGCGTACGGCAACTCGGAATACAACGTGAACCCGAGCTATTTGGGGCCTGCCTTCTACGTATACAACTTGCAGGAAAAAATTCAGCCCTACGAGTTGAAGCTGACTGAAGTGGTGGAAAATGCGGAGCGGCTGGCGAGGGAGCTTGGCGAGTTCTCAATAGAGGGTATGTGGAATGTAGATTCCGACCCGGAGAAGAAGCAAGCTCATTTGACCTATGGCCTTGTCGGCGTCAACATCATTTGCAACCGGCATATAGCCAACACGTCGCTGCTCCGCTCCATGCGGGAGAAGGGGCTGATCGACGAAGCGCTGCATGAGTCGCTGTCCGGTCAGCTTGGCGTAGTGAGGGACGGATGGGATCTGGTGAAGGACCGATTTGTGACGGGGGACTTCAAACGCGGCAGAGAGCTGGCGCTCGCGGACGATTTGTTCGCGAAGGAAAAAACGTTCTGGACCACGCTTGTCGCCGGCGCGTAAAAGCCGCTTGCGTCAACATGTTACCCGGGAGGCGGGCGTTATGACGATATCTTTAATTTGTTTGCCATATGCAGGGGGCTCCGCTCAAGTGTACAAACGCTGGACGAACCGGCTGCATCCCGGCGTGCGTCTGGTGCCGGCCGAACTGGCGGGCAGGGGAAGCCGCATGGACGAGCCGTTCTATGCGGACGCGGCGGAGGCCGTGCGGGATTTGCTGCCGCTGGTAAGGGAGACGGCACTTGGCTCCGACTCCTATGCTTTATTCGGCCACAGCATGGGCAGCCTGCTCGAGTATGAGGTGCTGCATGCGCTGCGGGAAGAAGGATTCCCGCTGCCTGCGGCAGTCTTCCTCTCCGGCAGAGGGGCGCCGCATTGCGAGCAGAAGGAGGCTCGCCGGACCCATCTGCTTCCGGATGACGAGTTTCTCGAGGAAGTGAAGCGGCTCGGCGGCATGCCGGACGAGCTGTTCCGGCATCGGGAGCTGCTGGATATGTTTATGCCGATCCTAAGAGCCGACTTCAAGCTTGTCGGCGAATACGAGCATCGGATGCGGCCGCCGCTGCCGCTCCGGCTTACCATCTTGAGCGGTAAAGATGACGGCTGCGTCAAAGGCCCGCTCGGCGAATGGGAGCGGTATGCGACGGGAGGCTGCGAGCTGATGCTGTTTGAAGGCGGACATTTTTTCCTGCATGAGTGGGAATCCGATGTTGTAGCGGTGATTAACAAAAAGCTGACCGAGGCGCCTGCCCCGATCTGACCCGTAAGGAGCGTGATGGAAGATGCTGAACAAACATGCGATATGGTTTCCCGGTCAGGGATCGCAGCGCGTCGGGATGGGAAAAATGCTGAGCGAGCGGTATCCGGTTGTCAAAGCGACGATGGAGGAAGCGAACGAAGCGCTGGGCATGCGCCTTGACAGCCTGATGTATGAGGGACCGACAACGGAGATGACGAGGACGGACAATGCCCAACCCGCTATTCTTGCGCTTGGTGTGGCAATGTACCGCGTCTATAGTCGTGAATGGTTATACCTGCCTGCGATGGCAGCCGGCCACAGCCTGGGCGAGATTACCGCTTTAACCTGCGCGGGAGCCATAACGTTCCCGGATGCGCTCAGGCTCGTACGCCGCCGCGGCGAGTTGATGCAAGGGGCCGCCGCTGCGGGGATCGGCACAATGGCCGCCGTGAACGGGCCGAGTCCTGATGTTGTCGCCAAAGTATGCTTGGAAATCAGCGCAGGCTGCACGGACGGAAGCCGTATTGTTGTGGTATCGAATATGAATTCAGAGCGGCAAACGGTGATTTCGGGCCACAAAGAGGCTGTCCATGAAGCGTCCGAAAGACTGTCCGCCCATGGGGCCGCAGTCATTCCGCTGCAGGTAAGCGCGCCGTTCCATAGTCCGTTGATGGCGCCGGCGGCGGCGCAATTTGTCGAAGTGCTGAGCCGCGTCTCGTTTGGAGAAATGGATTTTCCCGTCGTTTCCTCCTTGACGGGTCTGCCATACGGAAATACGGCGGAGATCGCGGGTATGCTGGCAAGGGGATTGACGGACCCTGTCAATTGGCCGGCTGTCCTTGCCTTTCAGAAAAGTATTGGCGTTGCCTCTGCCGTAGAACTGGGTCCGGGCAATGTATTGAAACGGCTGGCGCCAGCGGACGGACTGCGCGTATTCGCTTTTGACGACCAGGAGGATGAAGCGCATCTGGTTGCCGCAAGCCGGCAAACGAACGCTTATTCGATTGATCTGCTGAATCGTTGTCTGGCTATCGCCACTTGCGTCCGCAACCGCAACTGGAACGCGGCTGAATATGAACAAGGCGTCGTTTCGCCTTACCGCGGCGTGCAGCAGTTGGTCGATCGGCTGCGGGAGACGGGAGAGCAAGTGGCGGAAGCGCATGTTCGGCAAGCGCTGGCGATGCTAGAATCGGTGTTTCGCACCAAAGGCACGTCCGCCGATGAGCAGGAGCGGCGACTCGCAAGGCTGTGCGATGAGTTCGGCCTGCGCAGCTTGCCGGGCGTTTCTCCTGCCGACCGACCTTACGCTGGCAGTCTATTATAGGAAGGAGCTTGGTCATGGGTATCCGGCTGGCCAATGACGATTTAGAACAGGATGGAGCCCGGGGCCCCGCGGGGCTGCCGTCTCCCGTGGAGATTTTGCAGGCATTGATCCGCTTCAATACAACAAATCCGCCGGGCGAGGAAGCCGCATGCATCATGTATATCCGGCAACTGTTTGAGGATACGGGCATTGAGACGCGGACCTGTTCGCTTGATCCGGCCCGGCCCAATCTGCTGGCCAGGATAAAGGGCAGCGGGAAGGCACCGCCGTTGCTGCTGTACGGGCATGTCGACGTCGTTGGCATAGGCATGCAAGACTGGAGCCGCGACCCGTTCGGGGGCAACATCGAGGGCGGCTTCGTCTGGGGGCGGGGTGCTCTTGATATGAAAGGCGGCCTGGCGATGCTCGTATCGGCTTTCCTCCGCGCGCATGTCCGCAAGCTGCCGTTGCGCGGCGATCTCATTCTGGCGATTGTCAGCGACGAGGAAGCAGGGGGCGAATACGGGGCTTCCTTCCTGGTAGAGCGGCATGCCGATTATTTTGCGGGCGTCAAGTATGCGCTCGGCGAATTCGGCGGCTTCTCGTTTCATGCGCTGGGAAAAACCTTTTATCCGATTATGGTGGCGGAGAAGCAGCTCTGTTGGCTCAAAGCGACGATTCGAGGAGACGGAGGCCATGGCTCCATGGGCAAGCCTGGAGCCGATTGTATGGCGCAATTGGGGAACATGCTTCAATCGCTTAGCAGGAATAAGCTGCCGATACGTGTGGCACCAGCGGCGCGGTTGATGATTGAAGGCATGGCCGCCGCACTGCCGCTGCTGCCAGCGCTGCTGCTGAGAGGGCTGCTGCGTCCCCGGCTGTGCGGCCTCATCCTGAAGCTGCTGGGGGAAAAGGGCGAGACGTTCGCCCCTCTTCTGCGTAATACGGTCAGTGGGACCGTCGTTCACGGCGGCGAGAAAATCAACGTTCATCCAAGCGAAATTACGGTTGAGCTCGACGGCCGAACGCTGCCGGGCGTCACTCCGCAGCAATTTATGGACGAGCTGCGCCGATTCGCGATTCATGATTCGATCGGGTTGGAAGTGCTGCGCCATGATCCATGCGCCGCAGCTCCCGACATGGGAATGTTCGATTTGCTGTCCGATGTGTTGAAAGAAGCGGATAAGGAGGCCGTTACGGTGCCGATGCTGCTGCCCGGAGGGACTGACGGAAGATGGTTTGCGAGGCTCGGCATCCAAACCTACGGTTTCCTGCCAATGCCACTGCCCAAGGACATGCAGTTTACCAAACTGATTCATGCGGCTGATGAACGCATTCCTGTAGAAGCGGTCGGGTTCGGCACGGATGCGATTTACCGGGTGCTGGAACGGTACGGAGCGATGCCATGATGCCTTTTAAAACGTTTTGAATATTCGCATATTTACAATTTTATTAGCGCTTGAAATGCAAATGGCCATTTCAAGCGCTTTTTTTGCATAGCTTTTCAAGATTGTGAGCATGGACACAGCGTTATTTCTATGAGTTGCCAACAACAGCTTTTGCACGATTGGAGTTATAGATGATGGCAAAGGATTCAACGTTGAAGAATGTTCACAAAAAAGTTTAGTTTTATCTATTGTAAATAGCTATGTAGAGGATAAACTTAAGGGAGCATGCAATTTGAATCTACAGCGTGTGAAACAAACGTTTCATTCACGTTTAAAATGTAATAGAGGACTACAAAGGCGTAGTCTTACTAAAGCAAAGAGGCTTAAGGTTATAGCATTCCTACTTGTTAGGAAGCGGTATAACTTTAGGCCTTTTTGTGTTTATTCTCTGGTATGGGAGATGAGGAAATGGCAAAAATTTGTTTCACACCTCTTTTAGTCGAGAACAGAATCGATGTTCAAAAGTGTATCACGGCTGTAATGGTTGCTATGCTCATTGCAAGTAAAATGGTTCCAAAAAACTGCACCTAAGAAGTAGAGGAGGGTACCCATGAGTATCGATAAAAAGATGATTGAAGAGATGGTTCGTAAAGTCATCATGGAAAAAGTAGGGGCTGATGCTATTGAACAGAACGTTCATAGAGGTCCTGGAGGGATTACTTCTATTAAAGTGCCAAATATGAAAGTAACAGAAGAGGATCGTCTCGATACAGGCAACCCTAATGATATCGTCTATTGTAAAGATCTTTTTTCGCTAAAGGAAAGTCCAAGACTTGGCTGCGGTATCATGGAGATGAAAAAAACAACCTTTGACTGGACACTTAACTACGATGAAATTGATTATGTGATTGAGGGACATCTGGATGTTATCATCGATGGTACAAAGGTGTCAGCTGGACCAGGAGAAGTGATCCTGATTCCAAATGGAAGTAGGATTCAATTTTCTGTGCCAGAATATGCACGATTTATCTATGTAACATATCCGGCTAACTGGGCAGAACAAGCGTAATATTCTAATTTCTACTCGCCGGAGAAATCCGAAACCGAAACCGCCGCAACAGTAATGTACGTATACTCCGGGCTCCATGGTTTCAGAACCGGGGCTTTAGCGATGCCCCGGTACCAATTTCGAGCGGACTAGCTGCCAGAATAATTCCCGACCGGCGGGCAGGATCTCCTGATACAATCCTTGTATTCTGCGGGATGATGTCTAATGAGACAAATGTGACCACATTACGAACAGTACTAAAGCCTGATTCTCTGGGCTTTTTTTTATACCTATTGTAGGATTTTGACACAAAATTGGGTGCATTGTGGAGGACCTTTGTCGATTAGGTGTTTCAACGAAGAAGGTTATCAACCTGAGCTACGACATTCGAATTTATTTACTAACAAAGCAGAAGCTTATAGCGTGGTCACGTCCTATATTGATTATTATAACGAGCGTTGTATTCACTCAAGCATCGGAGTATCAACCATCACATCTCTTTGGTGATCAACTTCGAGTCTATTGCACTTACAGCAAATCGTATTTTTTAAGCTATTCTCGGTCTTCCGTATCTATTTTTCAATCTAGCACTTGTTTAATGAAACATAACTACATCTTTCACGTATATCCCTTTAGTTCTATATTTTAACAGAGAAAACGATAGAGAAACCTATAGAGAAACCTATAGACTATCGTAGAGGTCACGTGTATGTCGGTTTTGAAAAAACGAAAGTGGATTTTATGGTTGTCAGCTTTAGTCCTTATCGTTGCAGTTCCAATAACAATTTTCATGCAAATAATCATTCATTCTAATGTACCAGAACTTGCAGAAGGAAGCATTGAGCAGCGTTATGCACAGCAAGGAAGCTATCATGTAAAGGTAGAAGAAGTTAAGAGTACGAACGGTGAGGCTTTATTTAGAATTTACTACCCAGCATTTCAAGGAGACGAATCCTATCCTATTATTTCTTGGGGGAATGGGACAGATGCCACGCCAGATCGTTATGATGAGCTCTTAACTCATCTTGCTAGCTGGGGATTCATTGTAATAGATTCCTATAGCAAGACAACAGGAACAGGTAAAGAAATTGTGGAGGCTATTGATTATTTGAAAAATGAAAACCAACTAGCAAACAGCTTGTTTTATCAAAAAATACAAATGGAGCATATTGGTGTAGCTGGACATTCTCAAGGGTCTACTGGGGTTATTAATGCTCATACCAACTATATAAGTGGATCCTTGATTAAGACGGTTGTATCCATCGCTCTCCCGGATTTGAAGCATTGTGATCCAGAAGATGTGTACGATACAGCACTTATTACCGTTCCTTTCCTCATTATGGGCGGTACACGAGATTTTCTAATCTCACCGGTATCAACGAATCAATTAGCCTTGCATAGTACTAACGCAAGTACGCCTGTTATGATGGGGATGGCAAAAGGTGCAGCTCATACAGCGATTGAAGGTAATGGTGGCAATCATAGGGGTTACTTGACGGCTTGGATGAGATATCGGCTGTTTGATGATCAGGAAGCCATGAAGGCATTTCATGGGGATTCTTCGGAGATGTTGCATAATACAAATTGGGTGGACGTTAAACAAGCAAATATGGATGATAAAAAATTCGTGCAATAACAAAAGAACGGCATTTTTTCCGTTCTTTTGTTGATGTAGTCATTGAACTAACGGAGGCGATGGCGATAGTTTAATTGATTTAGGCAGAAGCGACAAATGTCGGAGAACAAGAAAATTGCTGAGAGACAAGAACATAAGCCGATTACTAGTTAGATAAGTATTTTAGTCATGCCTTTGCAACACACGCGGTGCAGACTGAGAAGTTACCATTAGATATCGTTAAAGAACTTCTTCATCAGAAAAATATTGGAGTAACAGAATACTACACCGTACCAACTTCCCAGCAGATTACGCTAACGGGCAGATTAGTACATAGATATCAGAATTTTACATAGGAGTGTAGTCCACCATCAAATACTAATCGTATGGAAAAGAGTCTAGATAAACAATATACTAGCTATAAAGTTATTTGTTGAGGTGAATATCAAATGGATGAAGTCGATGAATCAAAACAAATTGTATTACAAATCGGCGGTGCCTTGAAAAAGTACAGAAAAGAAAAAAACATGAGTTTAGACGACTTAGCGGAATTAACGGGCGTAAGCAAACTTACTCTGGGAAATATCGAACGTGGCGATACAAATCCAACTTTGGCGATTATATGGAAAATTTCAAAAGGCATATCTTTACCGTTATTGGCTTTGTTCAAATCAGAAGACCCTGTTAGTTTGTATCGAGCAGGCGAAGGACTGCGGTTTTCTAATGATCAAAAAAATTGGATCATTGAACCAGTCTTTAAAAACGCAAGCAGCGATATTGAAATGTGTCGGGCTTACTTACAGCCAAATAGCTCGTATCACCCTGAAGGTCATCATGTGAATACAACTGAAATTGCGACAGTAATGACGGGTTCCATTGAAATTCAAGTCAATGGAGAGATTTACACATTGAATCAATATGATACGATCAGTTTTCGTGCAGATTCTCCTCACTCTTATACGAATCATACGAATAGTGAAACAGTGCTCCATATATCCTTAAAATATGGTTTCTAAAAATCGAAAATGCCACTTATTCAATACAACTCCGAATTCCATGACGGGAATTCAGAGTTGTATTTTTGTTTTTAGATGAGATCAGGTATGTTATGAAATACTTCTTGTTAAAAATAGTATATTATAATATACTTTTATTATTCGCGCGGATGTTATAGCATAGTTTTTTCAATCAGCAGGAAAGAAATAATATGTCTGAATTTAAGAAGGAGAAATGAAGAATGCCGAACAAACAAAATAAAAAGGCCGTACCATCCTCAATAGGGCTGATCATTCTCGGCATTATTGTTATTGCAGCTAATTTACGTACTCCCTTAACCTCAGTTGGTCCTTTAGTGAGTTTTATAAGGGATGACGTTCATATTTCAAATACATTAGCAGGCCTGATCACAACGGTACCCTTGCTTGCCTTTGCTTTATTATCGCCTCTAGTACCAAAGTTAGGACGAAGGTATGGGGTTGAGCGTATCATTTTGATTGCCCTAATCTTTCTGACTGTTGGTATTGTAATACGATCTTTATCTGGCGCAGTTAATCTGTTTATTGGGACAGCAGTTCTTGGATTCGCAATTGCCATTTGTAATGTATTATTGCCCAGTATAATTAAACGGGATTTCCCAAATAAAATTGGCTCCATGACAGGAGTTTACTCCATTTCAATGAATTTATGTGGAGCAATCGCATCGGGAATCAGTGTACCGCTAGCCATGAACGCAGGGCTAAAATGGCAGGGAGCATTGGGAATATGGGGGATTCTAAGCTTTGTATCGATTCTCTGTTGGTTACCCCAATTAAGAAATCAAACGAAACAAACAGCCAAGACGAGTCAACAGATGGTCAGCAACGATGTGAATGTTTGGCGATCCCCGCTTGCCTGGCAAGTAACCTTGTTTATGGGTATACAGTCCATGGTTTTCTATGTGCTGATCGCATGGTTGCCTGAAATTTTAAAGCAGCAAGGAATTGACTCCAATCAATCAGGATGGTACCTCTCGATCATGCAGTTAGCTATGCTTCCATTTACCTTTATTGTCCCCGTTATTGCTGGACGTATGTCTAGCCAACGTTTGTTAGTGGTCATCACAACCATCTTGCTTTTGACGGGGACGCTCGGACTTCTTTACGGCAGTTCCAATGTCATTCTGTTGTGGATCATCATACTCGGAATTGGTGGAGGTTTCGCCTTTAGCTTGGCCATGATGTTTTTCGGGTTACGTACTGAAAATGCGCATCAAGCAGCGGAACTGTCTGGCATGGCGCAATCGATTGGATATCTTCTTGCCGCAATCGGTCCTGCCCTTATAGGATACCTGCATGATGCGACAAATAGTTGGAACCTGCCACTTTTCATTCTGCTTGGCGCTTCGGTTTTACTCTTTTTAGTCGGTATTGGAGCAGCAAGAAACCGTTTTGTAGGCAGCCGAAATAGCTACGAGCTGCAACGGAAAGGACGATAAATATGTTTGACAAAATTATTGTGGCCATTGATAAAGCTGAAATAACGAACAAACTCCTCGATGCAACCATTGAAATAGCCCGAAACAAACAAACTCAAGTTACCTTGGTTAATGTCAGCCAGGAATATGTGTCGAATGGCATGACATATGTACCAGAGAATTTCTTGGAAGAAATATTGAACGAAATGGAGAAAGCGAGTTTGGAACAGTTGCAACAAGCCAAATCTAAATTAAAATCTGCAGGGATCAATCCGGAAACAGTTCATCTTAAGGGAGATCCTGCACATGAAATATTAAATTATGCAAGGGATACCGAGCAGCAACTTATTATTATCGGAAGCCGTGGGCTAAGGGGCATAAAAGAAATGATGCTAGGAAGTGTCAGCCACAAGGTTTCGCAGCTATCAAGTTGTCCAGTCCTCATTGTACATTAACTCCTTTACGGAACTGCAGAAATGATGCATTGTTATACTAACGGGGAACGTTATAGATGAATCATACAGCGGCATTCTAGGATATTTGTGTCCTACAATGCCGCTGTTTCTGTATCCCTTTTGATTACTTGTCCGATTAGATGGTTATCTAATGTCTGGTGCGATTGCTCCTTATTAAGGTAACGGGCAGGATAGTTCGAATCATAATCGACCTCCAGACCGCTTTTGTCAGACGACAAAGCACATAATAAGCAGGGAGCAAACCACCGACAACACTGCTCCCTGTTTTGATGGCATTCGGCTAGAGCAATCGACTGCTTTTTACAAGCAATTTGGTAGGATTGTCGCTTACTTGTTTTTAATTTTAACCCATCCCTAGAAGGTCCTTAACGACTATGTTAAATTCTTTAACCAGGCAGCAAGTGCCTCGCCAATTTCTTGAGGCGAATCTTCCTGGGGATAATGATGTCCACGTACGGTGATCTCCGTTTGCATTGGCTAATTACGACAAAACTCAACATGAGATGTCGGCAAAGTGCCCGGATCACAGTTGACAAAGAGTTTCGGGACGGAGCTCTCTGCCAGAATCGCCCATACCTATGAGGTCAGGAGCAATGCAACGACCGAAATCTTGAGCATAAGGAAGAATTTCACGCCAGAGATAAGAGGAAGTAGGGTTGCCATGTAGGAAGACAATCGGATCGCCACTTCCTTCGTCTACGTAGGACATCTCTAGACCAAGCACTCGCTGATGCTTTTTTTCATAGGGAAAAGATGGTTTAACCATTCAGAATCTCACCTTTCATTTATTAGATTGTTATATGTAAATGATTGTACTGATGAATGCAAGCACATACTTTCATTTGTATTACAAGAAAAGCTCCCTCGGAGCTACTCTTATAGAAACAAATAATTAAGGGCTAAGTGCCTTAGTAAATACATTTACACTTTCTTCAATAAATTCGTCCAGCGTATCTTCTGAGACCGCTTGTTTGGCATTTAGTCCACTGATGAAAGCCCTGTAATTCATCCACATAAACGATAATGCTTGGATTTCAGGATTTGAGGAGACCACTTTGCCTTCTGATGACATTGTAGTTAGATAATCAGTGAGCAAATTTTTCAAGTGTTTCGGGTTGCGCGAAGCATCTTGTAACAGAGAAGAGCGCAGCACCAACTGAATCTAGTGCTCCATCGACCACGATTCCAGCTGTCCAGGAAAGTCCGGAAACGGAAGCTCCTCCAGCAGCAAGATAGACCCCACATCATGGGCATTGATGGGCGCGGCCAACGTTCATTGTGGCGAGCATGATGCTGCTGATGACGATCAGTGCATGCGGAGGACCGCAGGACCCGGCAGCGAATCAGGTGAATCGATTGTTAGTGGGCGACTATAAGATTGACAGGATCCTGAAGGAAATTACTCATCATGGACAGGACCGTAACGGGCTAGTTTAACAACAGCTGCATACCATCTCCCTACAGGAGATGATTCCGATGGTTGTGAAAATTAGTGCTGTGTTTCGAGTGCTCCACTCTTCGGAAGCGAGATCTCGTTACCAGTTATAACGTACTAATAACTTTGGTTTTTTTGTCCCGTATTACAAGAGACAAAAGTATTGGATCCAATGATATCCGTAGTCGTAGTTAGGACAATGGATATAGGGGTGAAGTTGAAAAATAGAACTATTGCCTTAATTATCCATAACCCAATATCCAAGTAATAATAGAAGAATACGCAGGGATAGGAGACTGATAATACTGAATCTATTAGAGTAATGGCGTAATTTTGTGGAATTCTGCCAGGGACAAAAATGTGTGTATGTCTCTGTTCTTAATCGATTTTTGTTTGTAAAAACGTATCCTGCTTTTTTGAATAATATAGTTTTAATAGGTAGTTAAGTGAAGTTAAGTGAAGTAGAGTGAAGTCGACGAAAAGCAAAAATTAGTAAAGATTAACTATCATGTCCTAGAGTTACATGATGGTTATCTATATCATCAAAACAATTCTAGAAAGACAATATTGAACAAAAGACCTATCGATTTTCATTTGGAAACAAGATACAGTAATTGTAAAACGAATACATAATATGAACACGATTTACAATTTAATGCTAGTTTTGTACGACAATAGCAAACCCACCGAAAGGTGGCGACGCAAAGCTATAGGGGCTAATGCGGGATCTACTGTGATCGCGATGCCAGCCAGTTGCCGAATACGACGGGAGACCTCCGTTTTATTCATTTGAAGAAAGGGGGTTTTTTGACGTTCCAAAAAACAAAGGCGAGCTTCGCTGTAAGAAGAAACTAAGTTTGGGGCTATACGAGGCCATAGTCATATTGGCTCAGGAGGGGGGATACTTCTTCATCGCAGAATGCGAAGAGGATTCTTCTGTTCGTTATCAATCAGACATTAATGAATCGATAATCCGGGAGTTGATGGTCATGGAACAAACGACATGTGAAGTATCAATTGACGAATTTCCGTGGGGGGGATGGACCAACGATGAAGGAAGCCGGGTTAGTTTTTGCCTTGATTCTGCAACGACCCGAAAACTCTATCAACTTGCGTTCAATTTCGGAATAACTGTGGATATGGCACTAATGGCTTGTTATGCGATCCTGCTTGCCAAATATACCGGCGAGGATGACCCTGTAATTGGGTATTCGTTGGAAAGCCAGATGCTTCCTATACGATACTCTCCTACTGTACATAAGCCATTAGATAAGTTTCTGATAGAAGTCAAGCATACCACGATGCAAGCACTCGAAGATCGGAATATGCGTAAGAATCTGAGCGGCAATCCGTTCATCAAAGCGGCGTTTACTTGGCAAAACGCCAATACTACTCCTTTGAAATCTGATCAGTTGGGGACGTTTGAGCTTGCTTTGACGGCTTTTAAGAAGGAATCTCTCATGATACACCTTGATTACGCGACCCGCTTGTATAGAAAGGAAACGATTGAGCAGATGGGCGACCACTTGAGCCGTATTGTGCAGGAAGTAGCCGATTTTCCCGAGAAAGTGATTGCCGATATACGTTTGTTGTCCGAAGAAGAGGAGAGACAGATTCAGGCTTTCAGCGGAATTAAGACGGACTATCCTTCCGGCAAAACGGTCCATTACTTGTTTGAGGAACAGGTCAGCTTAACCCCCGATCGCCCAGCGGTCATGACCGAGGACCATCAGATATCCTATCGGGAATTGAACGAACACGCGAATCAGCTTGCAAAAGCACTACAGGATCACGGCGTAAAGCCGGAGAGCGTCGTTGGCATTGTCGCGGATCGGTCTGTCAGTATGATCGTCGGGCTTACAGCCATATTGAAGGCGGGCGGCGCTTATATGCCCATCGAAGCCGATTCTTCGTGCGAACGACTCGAATATATGCTCGAGGACAGTCGGGCGGGATTTTTGCTGGCCCCTTCCAGTTGGAAGCCTGACTTTGCATTTGAAGGAAAAGTAATTTATTGGGACAACGCGCAGCTTTATCTTGACAGCTGTCCCCATACGATATCTGAAGTAACCTCGCAAAGTCTAGCGTATATCATCTATACTTCTGGATCAACGGGGACAGCGAAAGGTGTCATGGTTGAACATTGCAACATCGTAAGACTGGTCAAGAAGACCAATTATTTCAATTTTTCCGTGGATCATCGAATTTTGCAAACCGGCGCAATTGCATTCGATGCGTCAACCTTTGAAATTTGGGGATCCCTTTTGAACGGATCTACCTTGTTTTTGATGAAGAACAAGGATCTATTAGACATTCACAAATTGAAGGAAACCATCATCGGCTACCGCATCACGGCTTGGTTTCTGACTACGGCTTTGTTCCATAATCTGGCCGAACAGGATCCTGACGTCTTTTGTACGTTGAACACCTTGCTAATCGGCGGAGAAGCGTTATCGCCGAAGCACGTAAACGCCGTAAGTAAGACCTGTCCCGATCTGCGGATGGTCAATATATACGGTCCGACGGAAAACACGACATTCTCCACTTATTTCCCGATCGAACGTGAATTCGAATCCGCCATTCCGATTGGCAGACCAATATGCAATTCCTCCGCTTATATTCTTGATAAACAGTTGAAGCTTCAGCCCATCGGAGTAGTGGGAGAGCTTTGCGTCGGAGGGGACGGTGTCGCGCGGGGGTATTTAAACCAGCTGGAATTGACAGAAGCCAAGTTTGTGGAACATCCGCTCCTCGGGGAAAGGTTATATCGAACGGGGGATATGGCCCTGTGGCTGCCGGATGGCAATATCGAAATTATCGGGCGAATCGACGATCAAGTGAAGATCAGAGGGTATCGCGTGGAACCGAGAGAAATCGAGACTCGACTGCTGGAACACAACGGAATCTTGAAAGTCGCGGTAGCCGTCAAAGCCGACGAGAGTGGCAATCCGATAATATGCGCGTATTTTGTTGCGAAACAGGTTTTGTCCGAAACGGATGTCAAGGCGTATTTAGCCCGAAATTTGCCTGAATATTTCCTGCCCTCTCTTGTGGTACAGATGGAAAGTTTGCCGCTTACCCCTAACGGGAAAGTCGATAAAAAAGCTCTGCCGGACCCTGATCTTCTTCGTCCGATGCTTGTCAACTGAGACGAACCGCTAAACGAAACGCAGCAAATGCTCAAAAGGATCTGACTGGACAAGGATGCCGAGAGAATCGAGAACGCATTTGACTCATAATTAATGTCGGAAGACAAGAACGTAGTCTCATTAAAATCCGCTTTAAAAGCGGATTATTTATTTATGTCAAGTTATTGTCATTAATTGATGACAAGAATCTGACCCCATTCCCGAAAGAGTAGTAGTCCTCAAATGCATCGACAGCGTTGAAGGACGTGCACGGTGATCTGTACCAGAAGTATGGCTAAATTTATTAATGAAATTCCTTGTGGCGCATATGTTTGAATTTATGGGCTAAGGAAATGCAAGAAAGGTGCATGAGGATTTTATGAAAGAAATTTGCGTGTAACGAAACATAGCTACATCTTTTACGTATATCCATTCAGTTTCATACTTTAACAGAGAAGACGATAGAGAAATCTATAGACTATCGTAGAGGTCACGTGTATGTTGGTTTTTAAGCACGCCTGTTATGATGGGGGTGGCAAAAGGTGCAGCACATACAGCGATTGAAGGCAATGGTGGCAATCATAGGGGGTACTTGACGGCTTGGATGAGATATCGGCTGCTTGATGATCAGGAAGCCATGAAGGCATTTCATGGGGATTCTTCCGAGATGATGAATAATACAAATTGGGTGGACGTTATACAAGCAAATATGGATGATACTACATTCGTTCATCCATAACAAAAAGACGGCATGTTTGGTGATATCCCATGTGGTAGACAACGAAAAAAAGACATCTGGTAAGATGTACTTAGACGTTAGTGTCGGAGGACAAAACATTGTCCCATTGAAAGTCGCTATCTTAGCGGCTTTTTTTTTAGGGGTACAAGTTCTTGTCTTGAGCCGAGGACAAGAACTTGGTCCGATTACCGATTTGACACATATCTTATTAAAATTCTACAGCTATTTCATTAAGCTAACGAGCAGAATTGCGAATCTTCCATTATTTGGTGTAGTATATGAAGTGAAAAGGACGGGACGAACGGATATAGAGTGAAGAGTGAGAAAGGAGCGAAAACGTGAGGATGTATTCTAAAAGCAATAGAATATTAATTGGTGTGGTTTTTATAGTTTGTATAGTAGGAGGTGTAATGGTATTCCAAAGCACATATGCTAAAAGTACGACTAATCAAAGCCAAACAAATTCTCCTAACTATCCTAAAAATATAAATGGACAGACATACGGTTCTAGCTCAGATGCTACTTCTCCAGAAACGGAACCTGAATTAATCAGTGCTACAGGTGTGGATGGTACTGCAGGATATGTGCTAAAAAAAGACTTAGACGGTGAACTACCAAAATCACCCGAGGAAGCCATTGCAATACAGAACAGTAGATCACCAGATGGTCGTGATATTCCGCTGTTTGATGTTAATGGTGAAACTGTAATTGGTGTGTTTCATGTTGGAGGATAGTAATAAAAAGGATGTTAAGTGTTACGCCTCCACAATTCATGAACACCGCTCTGTCCGTCAGGGAAGAGTCCAGTTGAAAAATTACGTAAAACTGAGGGGGATATGCCAGGAAATTCGCTATTTTAGCGGCTTTTTTGTTTTATCGGTACAAGTTATTGTCCCGATTGCGTAATGTTTAATATTTCCACCTGCGGAGCACTAAATCAATCCCGATTACCAAATAGTTACTTTATTTCTCGGCGTCATCCGTGAGATTGAATAATACGTCGTTTACGTGAGCCGTGTCGTGATGCTCGTGGTAGACTGCGATTTTATCGCCTCGGCGCTCAAAGAGAAAATGATAATGATTCTGATAGTGTCGTCCACTCTTTAACTTCATTGTCGAGTAGGCTTCCACTGCCACACGGTCCCCTTGCATGGTCCAACCTGTAGGGACGATCTGAAGTGGACCGTCAGTAATGTTGTCCAGTGGGGCTAGCATCAAGCGGAATTCATCCTTGGAGACGATTTCTCGAAAAACAAAGATAGAGTTTCTTACGATGTACAGGGCAAGCTTCTGTACAGTCTAACATTGGTGATCTTGGTCTTGTTAATATGCACTTAAGGGCGTGACACCGATTGCTACAGTGAAAATTGGTGATTTTGCAACAAGTTTTTCGTTCACCCAATCGGTATGAAGAATGGGCAATATGAGGATAAATTCAAACTCCTTCACAGGAGCTTGAGCAAAGAGTAGATAAATTACACCCTTGACATGATTTGGTTATTATTCAATAATTATATACAACCAATTACTGGTAATATATCTTTCGTTTCTGTTTAACCATACATCAACTTCGATTGGCTTCATGACACTCCGCTAACACGACTCCAATTTTGACGAAACTAGATTATGCCTATATATAGATTCCTCCATATTAAGACATGATTACTATCCCCTCCGTGGCTTCACCCATAAGCGTACCTACTTGGTTTTGATCTCTACATCGTTGCGCACTATGAATGTCAGCATTCATCAGCAGTTTACATAGCTGATTCTATTTAGTAGAGCAGAGTTGCTCACGTTTAATTTCCCCTTCCCACGAAGATTTCTAACCCGCTTGTCTTTACGCTTCTCACAATGTGATTAGGTATTGTTTTCATGACTTTGTACGAGTATATAAGCTCTAAGGAGTTTGTATAAATCGGCTTAAAAAGGAGCGGATGCCCGCACGATAACGGTTATGCACAGCTTTGAGAGGATCATTTTCAAGAGAGGAGGCAGCTCAAAAGATCGCGACAAAGATGGTGTCGAAAAACGAAAGGCGCATCATGACCAAACCAAATCATGGGAGGTAATGTGATGATGTTTCAAACCCGTTCGGATTCCCGTTTCATCCTGCGATTCATGCTGATTGGCGGCGGATTGCTGCTCGTATTCGCTTGTATGTTCGCGTTCTCGAAGACCGTGTCAGCCCACGGATATATTAATGATCCGGCCAGCCGCGCGATCCAGTGTAAAAACGGATTGAATACCAACTGCGGCCCGATCATCTATGAGCCTCAGAGCCTGGAGGGGCCGAAAGGTTTTCCTGCTGCCGGCCCCCCTGACGGCAAAATCGCCAGCGCCGGCCTTGCCGGCTTCGCTCAGCTTGACCAGCAATCAGCTACGCGCTGGAACAAGGTGAACATGACGAGCGGCACTAACAACTTCACTTGGATTTTTACCGCTCGTCATGCCACGACAAGCTACCGTTATTTCATCACCAAGCCGGATTGGAATCCAAATGCACCGTTGACTCGCGCCCAGTTTGATCTGACTCCGTTCTGCACGATTAACGGGAATGGCCAGCAGCCGCCGGCCACGTTAACCCATACCTGCAACGTGCCGCAAAGAGAAGGTTACAATGTCATCCTCGGCGTGTGGGATATCGCGGATACCCAAAATGCCTGGTACATCGTCATCGATGCCCAATTCGGTCCTGGCGACAGCATTGCGCCTACGGCGCCGACTAATTTGGCCGTCAGCAACGTTGGCACAACGACGGCCAAGCTGACTTGGGGGGCCTCGACGGACAACAATGCCGTCACGGGTTATGAGGTGTACAACGGTGTCAATGTCATCGCCACCATACCTGCCAATCAGACGAGCGCCAATCTCACCAATCTATTGGCAGGCACGACTTATAACATAGTTGTGAAGGCGTTCGACGCTTCCGGCAATCGATCGCCGAGCAGCAACAGTGTCCAGTTTACGACCACGCAGTTACCGGTTGACGTGACGCCGCCGACCAATCCGACCGGCCTGCATGTGATGGGCACCCCGACGTCGACATCAGTCACGTTGATGTGGAATGCATCCACAGATGATTCCGGCATCGCTGGTTACCGGATTTACAACGGCAGCACGGTGATCGCTACCGTCACTGGAACGGCAACCGAGAAGGTCATTACCGGTTTGTCGCCGAACTCGCAATATACGTTTACGGTCCGCGCTTACGACCCGTCGAACAATGAATCTGGCGACAGCAATGCCGTGACAGTGTCAACGCCTGACGGGCCGAGTGCAACGCCATGGGCGCCAAATACCGCTTATGAGGTCAATGCGCTCGTATCCTATGACGGCAAGGTGTACAAATGCATCCAGCCCCATACCTCTTTGCCGGGTTGGGAGCCGAGTAACGTGCCCGCGCTCTGGCAGCTACAACCGTAAACGCATGCTTTAGAAGAGCAGGAAGCCCGCCGCTTGCAAAGAGCGGTGGGCTTATTTTTCATGGTTGATTCAATCGAATAGATTCCATCAATACTCTACCATACTGATACTACCAGTGCGAAATATAAGACTAGAAGGGGGGGAGAATAGGATGAAGGAATTGTTGCCGGGCCGTACGCCTCATCCCGAAATGCATTCGGGTCAACGAGAAGGGGGGCGGCAAAGTGCAAACCGCTCCCTGCGATGAGCAATGAGCATCGACTTAAAATAATCAATTAAATCAACTAAAACTCCATGCTTTGGCATGGAGTTTTAGCTTTCCTTATACAGGGATATCGCATCTGATTAACCTAGCTGCTGCGAACCATTGAACCATACGGATTTGATCGACAAGGTATCCGAGATATTAGTGGTCGGATCACCGTTTACAAGAATAAGATCAGCGCGCGCACCTTCGGTAATACGGCCGCGATCGTGAAGACCAAAGCAACGGGCCGGTTTGATAGTAGCCGACTGAAGAGCTTCGATCGGAGTGAACCCGGCCTTCACCAGCAGCTGCATTTCGTGGTGGACACTGGCCCCATGAGCAAGACCGCCAAGGTTCGGAACGGGAACCGGCGCGACATCCGTCCCTACCAGAATATCAACTCCGGCACGGTGAAGATCCATCACATTCTGAAAGCTGTTTTCCATATTACCTTGCGGAAACGTATTGAAGCTTGAGTTCAAAATATCGATCCAGTCCGGACTTAATTTGGAATGAACACGTGGATCATTCGCCAATTCCGATGCCGGATTTCCAATAATCGATGAATTCAACACCAAGCACGGTATAACAAAAGCGCCTGAACGCGCTATGGACTTCACTAAGTCGGATGTGTACTCGGGTCTGTCGATAAACAAATGGCCTAAACCGTCGACTCCAAAATCGATAGCTTCTTGCGATGAAAGAGCCGTCAAGACGTGGGCAATGACCAGCTTATCCAACTTGTGGGCTTCTTTCACGGCTGCTTTTAAAATCTCGTCGCTTAGTACAGGCAGGCCAGGTGCCCCCATGACCGTTCCTTCTTCAATCATGACCTTAATATAGTCGGCTCCATTCTCCACCTGGGTATGCACATGCTTAATCGCTTCTTCCACCGTCGTCACTTGCGGGATTTCTTCGTGATCGTGAGCGTATGCGGCCAACATCGCTTCCCGGTCTTCCTCGGATAACTTCTCTAGCTCCTTCAATACAAATTCCGGTATTTCATCTCCATCGGGCAGTAACTCATCTGGGTGTCCACCCGGAGCGCTGATCGCTGTGCCGGCAGAACGGACGTCAGCGACGTCGTTTACATTTTTCAACTGAATCTCGCGCCCTCTTTTAGTAAAATCGCCGTTCATTTCGAGTTCTGTTGTAACCCCGAATTTTAAGGCATCTCGTAATCCGCCGATTGAGGTGTGGACATGTGCATCAATCAGACCAGGCATTAGAGTCCCATTTTCTCCATCGATAATCGTTGCATCGGCCGGAAGGTCTCCGCCCACTGAAATAATGGATTCCCCTTTAATGACAACATGTCTGGGTGCAATAATTTGATCTCCATCAAAGATACGTACATTTGTAATCGCCGTAACTTGTTCTAACGCAGCATTTTGAGTTATCTTCTCCATTTGAATTCCTCCCATGTGTTTGTCGTTCAACAATTCGGAGTATAACTGTTAGTTATCTAACTGTCAATAAACTAATATTTGTTTGACAAGCCTATAGGATCACTGTATAGTTTAGTTGCTTACAATTAGTTTTCTAACAATCACAAGGGGGGACGATCATGCAATCCCGAAAGGATACACCTTATCTGGATTTGTTTCAGATTATCGGTCTTAAGTTAAAGAAAAGAGCGGACGAGAGTATAAAAGAACTGGGGTTAAACGCTCAACAAGGAAAAGTAATCGACTATATTTACGAGAACCAACATAATCATATTATTCAAAAGGACCTTGCAGATCGGTTTCATCTACGTGGGGCCAGCATTACAAGCATGCTTCAAGGTCTAGAGCAAAAAGGGTTCATCGAGCGCAAAATCCCGGCCAATAATGAACGGCAAAAAAATATATATGTATTGCCAAAAGCGATTGAACTGATTGAAGACTTTCAAGACTCATTCCAAAAGGTGGAGGAAGAAATCGTTCAAGTCCTTACCGACGAGGAGAAGCAAGTCTTAAAGAAATTGTTGATTAAAATCAATGAGCGCATATAAAGAAGATGATTCCAATGAAATTATGGAGACATTTTCAAAATATGCTTGTCCCAATTGGTGATATAAATAGAACAGCAAGCAAGTAGTGAACAGTCCATATGGTGCTCCAATAATAATATTCCTTAGATAACATAGGCTGAACGAGATCGGGAGATGTACAAATACGCGCTTACGACGAGGAAAAACATATAGAAGCCAAGGGGTGTCGAGGGACAAGAATATTATCCCATTGGAAGTCGCTAGTTTAGCGGCTTTTTTGCTATATCGGTACAAGTTCTTATCCCGAGTCGAGGACAAGGACTTGTACGATTGCCGAAAAGGACAAGAACATGGTCCAATTACCGATTCGATTAAATTTTAAAAACCAGTGTCTAATGATACAAAAGTGTCTACATATATAAATATTCAAAAGCCTGATGTATCAGGCTTTTTATTAAGGTAGTAGTACGTAAGTTTGCAGAAGGTACATATCATTTGAAGGGAAAAAACCTGAGGTTTTGGTTGAGATTATTAAGAAAGCTACAGGAAAATCTGTCGCTGAAATCATTAGTGAACGAGTGTTTAAACTTTTAGGATTTACTCAAAGGGAGTGGAGAATAGAAGGAAAAGAAAACGCTGGTGCAGCGAGGGACGGGCCAGGTATTTCTTCTATGGAACCATCTATTGAATAATCACCCATAATGACGATGCATGCATCATATCTGCAGTTTTCGAGAAGCGACGTATCCGGGTTTTCTTGGGGTATTCTGAACAGGGTTACAGATTTTTTCCTCGGCCCATTTTCCTAAACAACAAGAAACCACACCGCATTGTTGCGTCCAACAATTGGGGTGCAGTTCATTTGCAGTCTCCTTTTTTGTTAAGAATGAATAAGATCCGAGAGATCAACCTAGTGAGTAGAGTCCTTTAACAAATATTCCATGTTTAGCATACCCTTAATCCGCTGACTGCTCCGCCGAATGCCGTGATGCCATGCTGGACAATACAAACGCGGCAATGATGGCGATGACTACGCCGAGTGCCGCGAACCAGGTAATGGATGCCAAAGAAACACGGTTAACGATCAGCCCGCCGATTCCTGCGCCGACAGCCATGGCAAGCTGCATCATGGAACTGTTCAAGCTCAGCATGACGCCCGAGGATTCAGGAACAAGCGAAACCAGGTTAAATTGCTGCGCCGGAGCGGATGACCAGGCAGCAAAAGACCAGAGGATCAAAATGGCGAATACGGCAATGACCGACTGTCCGACTAAGGATAGCAAAATCAACGAAATGACGTGAAGCACCATCCCTGAAACGAGCGTGTATTTGATGCCCCGTTTATCCGCGCTGTAGCCGCCGACTTTCGAGCCAATCAAACTGGCAATGCCGAACACGAACAGAGCTGCGCTAATCAATGATTCATTTAAATGAGTCACCTCTAGCAGAAAAGGGGAGATGTAAGTATAGGCAAGGGAATATCCGCCCAACCAGAAAAAAGTAATCGCTAAAGCAACCAAAACCTGAGGTTTTTTTAACAAAGCAAATTGTTTGATCAAAGGGACAGGCTTGTCGCCCTGCATACGTGGAAAAACCGCAGCAATGACAAGCATGGCGATGACCCCGACAATTGCGATGGCCAGAAATACCGCTTTCCAGCCAAAAGCCGAGGCTACCATTCTGCCGAGTGGGACGCCGATGATGAGCGATGCGGTAATGCCCATGGTGACGTTGGCGATGGCGCTGGCTTGCTTGCCTGGCGGAGCGATTTTGGCGGCGATACTGAGCGCGTTAACGGTGACTACCCCGGCGCCTAACGCCGTAATGATTCTAGCGGCAATGAAGAGACCGAAACCGGACAATATAAATGTCAGCAGATTTGCGATAATAAAGAGGCCCAGCGAATAAAGGAGGAGCTTACGCCGGTCCATTTTGGCCGTCAGCGCCATTAAAATAGGCGTGCCGACCGCATAGGCCAGGGAATAAACCGTAATGAGCTGGCCTGCTGCCGCAACGCTTGTTCCCATCGTCTCTGCGATCCGGTCCAATATACCGGAAATGATGTAATTGGATGTTCCAACTAAAAAGCTGACCAAGGCTAGAACATAAACTTTCCATGTGCTCTTCATAATTCACTCTCCTGATGTGTTTTTAAAAATATCGAAATAAAAAAATAAATCGCAATTTATGCATATATCAGCATATACTCATATATTGGTTAATTGTAATCATCAAATCAATGAAGCTCCTAGCTTGTTGACTGGCTCCTCTGCTGCTTCTTGCCAATTCATAGCATTGTCATCGGCTCTATCTGCAGGCCCATCAAACATAATCTGCGGCTTCGCCAAATCGAATCTAGCACCATCCAGCTAATATAGCTGTACGACGCCTTGTTAGAATCTGATGCGTAGAACCTGTAAAAGACCTTAACTCGCCGTTGTTTATACTACATTGAACGGTTTTGCCGTCTCTGCAGGCATGTGACCCGCATGGACCGCCATTTAGTAAATTTTCTCGGCCAATTTATAACGCTCCAAATCTCCGAGTACCGCAATGATAGCCGAAGATTCGACCACTTGCTGTTGATTGAATGCGATCGGAAGCAGCTTCTGTTTCAGCTTAGGTGAGTCGATAACGAGAAACCGCCACGGCTGCAGGTTAGCGGCTGAAGGGGCCAGCGTGGCTTGCCGCAATATTTCGGTCAATTCCTCCCGCGAAATCTTGATCTCGGGATCATAGCTACGAACCGACCGGCGTTCTCAAATGAACATCGAAAAAAGTTGGTACTCCATCGTTTGCAAAGGTTATGAAACCGACATCGTTCTCTCCTCCTTTTGGAAAAGCGGCATTCAGCATTTTGTTTCAATACAACATGAGTTGTTTGAACAACACTTGTTGTGTTTTCATGTTATAATAACAACCGAATGGTGCGCAATCATCAATAACCATAAACCGTTGTATAGACAACACGATTTCTATAATGTCGTTTTTATTAGGGGAGATTTTAACCATGACAATTAAAAAGAATGAAGCTGATCCTCGTGTGATACGTACACGGCGACTCCTTCAAGACGCTTTTGCTTCATTAATTCAAGAAAAAGACTTTGAATCGATAACCGTTAGGGATATTGCAGAGCGGGCTACTGTTAACAGAGCGACTTTTTATGCGCACTTTGTAGATAAATTCGAAATTTTAGAGGCCAGACTTATGGAATCATTTATGACAATCATAAATCGTAGAATAAGCGGTCACGAAGTATTAAATGAAGAAACCATTCAGAGTATTTTTCTAGGTGTATGCGATTTTCACAAGGATCTAAGCACTATGTGCAAAAGAAGGTATACCTCGCTTGGAGCTGTATTCGAAATTCAAATAAAGGAAAAAATTCAAACGATACTTCTTTCCTTTATAGACAAAGACAAGATGCTAACGAGTCCAAACGCGCAATTCTTAATAAATACAGCATCTATCATGTTAAGTTGGGGGATGTATGGGGCGGCTTACGTTTGGAACAATGAGGGGCGTCTAATAAGTGCGGAATCATTCGTTAAACAGTCTATGCCCATAGTGATGAACGGAGCCAATGAACTGCTGGGATAGGTCATGTCGCTATTGCTCTATCCTGCGGAAGAAACAAGATGAAATGCGAACAATTTACGAACCCGATTCAAACCATATTTGCTAGCTGTCGAGGGACAAGAACATAGACCCATTGAAAGTCGCTATTTTAGCGGCTTTTTTGTTTTATCGATACAAGTTCTTATCCCGAGTCGAGGACAAGAACATGAGCCTACCGATTACCGATTACCGATTAGATAAGTATATCTAACTATGTTTCCATGCAGTTTCATTAAGCTAACAGGCAGGAATGTGACGTTAATGATCGCCCTTTATTCTTTTGCCGCGGAAAAAGGAGCGAACAGCATGGATAGATGGACCTGAAGACCGCAATAAAGCTGCAACTAGGGGGGGCTTGCGGTGTCCGGGCTGCGCTTATTCTAAAATGTTGTATAGAAGCCGCCGATCGCGCTAAAATGGCTATAAATGAAACGCTTCAAAAAACCGGAGGCTTCACCGTGACGATTAAAAGGATTGACTTGTCCAGGAATGCGATAGATTTATACGAGCAGAAGCATACGGGCGGACATCTTGTGTCCGAGCACTATCACCAGACGCACCAGCTGCTGTTTGTGCTGGAAGGCGAAGGAGCTATCCGGCTGGGGGGGGAAGTACGGAAGCTGGCGGTCGACGATACGGCGCTGATCGTGCCGTATTCCGTCCACTCGGTCATGTCTGACTCCAGGCTGACCTTGCTAGTGTTGGCGTTTGATGAGGTGGTGCTCGATCCGGATATGAGGGCGCAACTGCTCCACGCCTATTTCCCGGCTTCCTGTCTGATGAAGCCGGGATTGTTTGCCGCGAGCGAGATGCGGCAGCTGCTGAGGAAAATGCTGTTCGAGCAGTCCAGGGAGCAGTCGCCGCTCGTTCGGCTTTCGCTCAAAGTACAGCTGTCTCAGCTGCTGCTCTTGCTGGTTCGCTCGGCCGGAACGGAGGCCGCTGGAGCGGGCTCCAGCTCTAATAGGCTGCGCGCCGAGAAAATCCGAAGCTATATCGATTCGAAGTATTTTGATCCGCTGACCGCGGGGGACATCGCCTCCAAGCTGGGCATCAGCACGCGGCACGTGAACAACATCTTCAAGGAACGGTACGACTTGACGCCAATGCAATACTTGACCGAGGTGCGCATCCGCGTCGCCCAGAAGCTGCTGGCGGAAACGGGCAAAGACATTATTTCGATCTGCTTCGAGGTCGGCTACGATTCCGTGTCTACGTTTTACCGGTCGTTCAAAGCGGTCGCCAAGCTGTCGCCAAAAACGTACCGGGAACTGAACACGCCCGAGCAAGCTGAGTAGCAGGGATCCTTCCGTCAAACGGACAGCGAGCGCACAAATGTGGGATCAAACGAACAAGATAACGATCAAAGGACGACCAGCCGATTGATTGAAACATATTTTCCCCTTCATCCCCCATCGGATAAGCGCCGGCAGGGGGTTTTGTTTTTTGCTCGAATAATTCGCTTCCAAAATTGAGAATCGTGTTCCCGTAATCGTAAGAAAAGCGGTTTCGCATCGACTACAATACGGTTATACGAAGCGAAGGGAGCGATGAATGTGGCAGTTCGCAACATCGGCATTATTATGAACGGCGTTACCGGACGGATGGGAACCAACCAGCATTTGATCCGTTCGATTCTTGCGATTCGCAAGCAAGGGGGCGTCGCGCTATCGAGCGGAGACGTCATCATGCCCGACCCGATTCTGGTCGGCCGGCAGGAGAGCAAGCTGCAGGCGCTGGCCGCCGCCCACGGCGTCGAACGTTGGAGTACCGATCTTGAAGCATGTCTCGCCGATCCGTACTATGAAATCTATTTCGACAGCCAGACGACGGTGCGCCGCGCCGAAAGCATCAAGCAGGCGATCGCCGCGGGAAAGCATATTTATTGCGAGAAGCCGACGGCCGTCGATTTTGAAGGGGCGCTTGAACTGGCCCGCATCGCCGCTGAGGCCGGGGTGAAAAACGGCGTCGTGCAAGACAAGCTGTTTTTACCAGGATTGCTCAAGCTGAAGCGCTTGATCGACTCGGGCTTCTTCGGACGCATCTTGTCCGTGCGGATGGAGTTCGGCTATTGGGTGTTTGAGGGCGACTTGCAGCCGGGTCAGCGCCCTTCGTGGAACTACCGCAAGGAAGACGGCGGAGGCATTATCGTCGATATGTTTGCACATTGGCGCTATGTGCTCGAGAATTTGTTTGGGGAAGTGAAGGCTGTTTCCTGTCTTGCCGCTACGCATATTCCGAAACGTCTGGACGAGCGGGGCGTTCCATACGACTGCACGGCGGACGATGCGGCGTACGCCATGTTTGAGCTGGAAGGCGGCATTATCGTGCAGGCTAACTCGTCCTGGGCGGTGCGCGTAGATCGAGACGATCTGCTCACGGTTACGGTCGACGGCACCGAAGGCAGCGCCGTGGCGGGCTTGCGCGACTGCAAGACGCAGCATCGGGTCAACACGCCGAAGCCTGTATGGAATCCGGACATTCCGAATCCGTTCCAGTTCCACGACCAATGGGTGCAGGTCCCGGACAACACGTCGTTCGACAACGCGTTCAAGGTGCAATGGGAAATGTTCTTGAAGCATGTCGTCATCGACACGCCGTTCCCATGGGATCTGCTCGAAGGTGCGAAGGGCACCCAGCTTGCCGATCTCAGCTTGCAGTCGTGGCAGGAGCGCCGCTGGATCGACGTGCAGAAGCTGAGCCTGTAAAGGAGGGGAGTACAGATGACCCAATCGCTGCTACTCCCCCGCGCAGGGGGAGCGTTGTATGAATATACTCCGGGCAAAGCAGGCTCGTTCTCCGTGCCGGCCAAGCCGTTTACGGGCCGCATCGCCTTCTCGGCCGCCCATGTCGTCTGCGATCCGTTTGCGGACGCAGATCCGCTGCATCATTCGCAGATTGATTGGAACTCGACGCTCGCCTACCGGCACCATTTGTGGTCGCTCGGTCTGGCCGTGGCGGAAGCGATGGATACCGCGCAGCGCGGCATGGGCCTCGATTGGAACCCCTCGAAGGAGCTTATCCGCGCTTCGATCGCGGAAGCGCGCTCGGTTGGCGGCAAAATCGCCTGCGGCGCGGGAACCGATCATCTGCTCCCGGGACCGTCGGTCACGATATACGACGTGGAAGCCGCCTATGAAGAGCAAGTCGGCTTCATCGAAGGCGAAGGCGGTCAAGTCATTCTGATGGCGAGCCGCGCGCTTGCCGCTTGCGCGAAAGGGCCCGAGGATTACGAGCGGGTGTATGGGCGCATTTTGGGACAGGTGAAACAGCCGGTCATCCTGCATTGGCTAGGCGACATGTTCGATCCCGCTCTAGCCGGCTATTGGGGCTACAAGGACGATCTGGACGAGGCGATGGACGTTTGTTTGCGCGTCATTCGGGCAAACGCGGACAAGGTCGACGGGATTAAAATCTCGCTGCTCGATGCCGGTAAAGAAATCAAGATGCGCCGGCTACTGCCGGAAGGCGTCAAGATGTACACCGGCGACGACTTCAACTACCCAGAGCTGATCAAGGGTGATGAGCAGGGTTACAGCCATGCGCTGCTCGGCATATTCGACGCGATCGCGCCGGCTGCCGCCAAGGCGCTTCATGCGCTCGACGCGGGCGATCTGGTCAGTTATGGGGCGATTATGGAGCCTACCGTCGCCTTGTCGCGCCATATTTTCCAGAGGCCGACGTACGCCTACAAGACGGGAATTGTGTTCATGGCCTACTTGAACGGCCACCAACCGCATTTCCGCATGATCGGGGGAGCTGAGGGATCGCGCTCGATCGTCCATTTGGCCGAGCTGTTCGTGCTTGCCGACCGGGCAGGGCTATTGGCCGATCCAGAGCTTGCCGCCGAACGGATGAAGCCTGTCTTGGCGCTAGCGGGTATTCGGCCGTAATCATTTATAGAGATGTTTGAAATCCGGGAGGGATCAGTATGGAACCGCTTCATTCCATAGACAGACTCAGCTTGAACCAGATTACGACCGATCGGCTGAATATGCGTGAGGCCGTGGAAGCATGCGTTCGCGCCGAAGTGCCTTGGATCGCGCTGTGGCGGCATAAAGTGGCCGAGACCGGCCTGGCCGAGAGCAAGCGGCTTGTGCGGGACGCGGGCCTGCGCGTCTCCAGCCTGTGCCGCGGGGGTTATTTTCCGGCGGCCACCGCGCCTGCGCGCAAAGAGCGGTTGGACGACAATCGCCGCGCTGTTGAGGAAGCGACCGAGCTCGGCACCGATGTGCTCGTGCTCGTTTGCGGACCGGCGCCAGACCGGGATATCGATTTCGCCCGCAAGACGGTCGAAGAAGCGATCGCGGAACTTGTGCCGTTCGCCCGCTCGCACGGAGTCAAGCTCGGCATCGAGCCTTTGCATCCGATGTACGCCGCTGAACGCTCCGTCATCAATACGCTGGCGCAAGCCAACACGCTCGTGGAGCAGCACGACCCGCAAGACGTCGGCGTCGTCGTCGATGCGTTCCACGTCTGGTGGGACCCCGAGCTGTACGCGCAAATTGAGCGGGCCAAGGGGCGTATACTCGGCTTCCACGTCTCCGATTGGATCGTGCCGGTACCCGACCTGCTGATGGGCAGAGGGATGATTGGGGACGGCGTTATCGAGTTGCGCCGGATGCGTCATGCCGTTGAAGCGGCCGGTTACGTGGGGGCGATCGAGGTGGAAATCTTCAACCGGCAGGTATGGGAAATGCCGGGAGACGAGGCGCTCACGCTCATCAAGGAACGTTATTTGCAGCATGTATGAATTATAAATTTGCAGCTTTGGCGGGCCGGGAGAATCGTTCCCGGCACGTCAAGGCATAGCTTTGGAGGGAAGGAATGTGAAGATTTATCGCACCGCGCTGATCGGGATCGGGGGATTCGGCGCTGAACATGTGAATATCATGCAGAAGCTGGTCGAAGAGGGTAGCCTGCAGGTTGCTGCTTTTGCGGAGCCGAATGTCGGCGCTCATCAGGAGTCTTACGGCAAGCTGACCGCGCTTGGGGCCGTCCATTTTATAGACTACGTGCAGATGCTCACGCTGCATCCGGATATCGATTTCGTCGTAATCGTCACGCCGATCTCCTCCCACAAGCAGATGTGCATCCAGGTGATGCGGATGGGCTTTCACGTGCTGGTGGAGAAGCCCCCGGCGGTAACGATTCAGGACTTGGACGAGATGATCGCGGTGCAGATGGAGACCGGGCGCTTGTGCCAGGTGAACTTCCAGAATACGTCGGGCCAGGCGTTCCGAACGCTGCTGGAAAGGATCGGCTCCGGTGTGCTCGGGCAGGTGGAGCATGTGGTCGGCATTGGCATGTGGAAACGGCTTCGCTCTTACTACGATCGAACCCGCTGGGCTGGCAAACTGGTCAGCGACGGCCAGTATGTGCTGGACGGGACGTTCAACAATCCGTTTGCTCACTTGCTGCATCATAGCTTGCTGGCGGCCGGAGGAGGCGCCGCAGACTTGTACCCGGAATCGGTGCAGGCCGAGCTTTACCACGTCAATGACATTGAGGGGGACGATGTCTCCTGTATTCGCGCCGTTATGGCTAACGGTGTGATCGTTCATTTTTACGCCATGCTTTGTCACGAAGTAAGCGAAGTGCCTTCGATTGCCGTTTACGGAACGCGAGGGGAAGCGCATTGGAATTATCAGAACAAGCTGACAATTCGCGCACAGGACGCCGAAGAGGATTTGGCGTTTGGTCCGACCGATATGATGTGCAGCATGTATCTGAACCTGATGGAAGCGATTGAAACCCCAGGGACACTCTTCTCGCCGCTCAATGCAAGCCGAAGCTTCGTACTGGTATCCAACGGCGCCTATGAGTCGGCTCGCGCCGTTCGTGCCATTCCCGGCCGATTCGTGACCGAGCGGGAGGATGGAGATTCCACGGTGCGCTTGCTACCCAGCTTGTCCGAGAAGATGAGAGACGCGGCAGCGAAGCGGCAACTGTACAGTGAATATCCGCTTCCTTGGGCGACGTCGACCCGGCAGTTCGGGATGGAGGGCTACAGCCGATTCGAGCTACCTGCCAATATGCGCACAAATAACGGTAGACCGACCAATTAGAGACGTTCCTTCAGGGCTCTTCTTTTTACAATGTCGAGGTTTAATCTAAAGATAAACCATAAATCAATATTTTCCCGAGGCAACTCCACTTTTCACTGTTTTTTGGATTCCAAAACAGTTAAAGATGGGGTTTCTTGTTGCAAGGGGAAGCCGACAATGTTACATGTATTAAAAATTCATTTTATGTATTTTTGGAGGCATGCTACCTATTTAAATGAATCAGGACCAAATGGTCTCTGGTTCTTTATTTTGTTTGTAATGCCTCAACGGAAAAGGGGATTACTACCAAATCCAATACTCCCATCGCTTTACCTGACTAATTCCTCCCTCTACAGTTTACATACAACTACCTTTTTAAGTTATTACCAAATTGATTTAAGGGAGTACATTTTTTTATTTAATCCTGAAGGTAAAATGATAAACATGAGAGCTCCTTATTACAGTCGGAGGGATGGGAAAAATGAAAGCGGTTTTAGACAGCTCCCGAAAGTACGGCGCAACAAAAAGGAAAAATAACTTTCTGTACTACATCAAAAGAGACGGTCTGTTATATTTTCTTTTGCTGCTGCCTATGGCGTATATCCTGATTTTCAAGTATGCACCCATCTATGGCCTTGTGATGGCATTCCAAGATTACAACATTTTTGAAGGAATTAGAGGGAGCGAATGGGTAGGACTGGATGTGTTCCGGTTTATTTTTGAGCAGGACAGCTTCTACCGTGCATTGAAGAATACGCTGGTCCTGAACGTTCTGGACTTGATCGCGGGTTTTCCAGCGCCCATTCTTCTGGCGATTTTGCTCAATGAAGTAAGACAAGCAAAATTCAAGAAAATGACCCAGACCGTGTTGTATCTGCCCCACTTTTTGTCCTGGGTTATTATTGGCGGTATGGTCTATCTGATGTTTTCTAACGGAGGCATGATCAACAATTTCCTGTCGAGCTTTGGTTTGGAGAAGATCGAGTTTCTGTCGCGGAAAATACCTTGGCTGATTACTTATATTGCCGTTGGCGTATGGCAAAATATCGGATGGGGCACCATCATTTATTTGGCGGCCATTACCGGAATCAATAGGGAGTTGTATGAGGCCTCCGATATTGATGGCTGCAGCAGGCTTCGCAAAATGTGGCATATTACACTGCCTGGCATTAAGTCAACCATCAATATTTTGTTGATTCTCCAAATAGGAAGAATGGTTTCTATCGGATTTGACCGTCCCTTTGTGATGGGGAATTCACTGGTTAGCGATTATTCTGATGTTATCAGTACTTTCGTGTATAGAGTTGGTATTAGTTCGGGTGATTTCTCCCAGGCCACGGCGGTTGGATTGTTCCAATCCGTGGTCGGCCTGATCCTGCTGTTATCTGCAAACTTTGTTGCGAAAAAATTAGGCGAGGATGGGATATGGTGAGGGTGGCGAGCAATAGGGGCAAGATGAAAAAAATGACTGTAGCGGATATTGCCATCATTGTATTAATCGTGGCATTGTCCTTCACATGTATCGTACCGTTTCTGTATATGATTGCGCTTTCTTTCAGTTCCAACGAAGCGATAATTTCTCAAAAGGTAGGACTGTGGCCAGTAGACTTCACAGCAGAAACGTACAAAACCATATTGAGCGATATGGATATGCTTTATACGCTTGGATACAGTATTGTGCTTACGATATTTTACACTTTGGTATGCATGTTCCTGACCATATGTGCAGCGTATCCGTTAACGAAGAAGCGGCTGAAGGGAAGAAACTTTATTTTGACGGCGTTAGTCTTCACCATGTATTTCAGCGGCGGTTTAATTCCCTCTTATATTCTGGTTAAAAACCTGGGCATGATGAATTCGGTTTGGAGCCTGGTTTTGCCGGGTGCCATGAGCGTGTTTAATATGATCATCCTGAAAACCTTCTTCAGCAATCTTCCGGAGAGCCTGGAGGAATCGGCAGCCATTGACGGGTCTTCGGATCTGGGCATTCTCATCAAGATTGTGCTCCCCCTTTCGTTGCCATCGATCGCCACATTAAGCCTTTTCTATGCGGTGGACAGATGGAATGGATTCCAGGATGCGCTGTTCTACATTACGAAAAAAGAGCTGTACCCTATGCAGATGAAGCTATACCAGATCATTTCGGCCAATCAGCAGTTGGATAGCCAACAAGGAGGAGAAGGAAGTGTCGGCTCCTATATTGTCCCTGAGTCTTTGAAAGCGGCCAGTGTCATGTTTACAACGATTCCGATTTTGCTGATCTATCCTAAACTGCAGAAGTATTTCGTGGATGGTGTGATGACTGGGGCTATCAAGGGTTGAGGGGGAAACAGATTATGATGAAGGGGGGATCCCGGCCTCGCGGATGATTTAAGAGAATCAATCACAAGAACGAAAGGGTGGTTAAAGTGTATAAGGGCATAAAGAAGAAAGCAGCAATTCTATTTAGCACAGTGCTTCTAGCCGTAGGAGTGGCAGGCTGTGGTGGCGCAGGCAATAACGATGGGGAAACGGTATCAAAAGGGTCCAACGCATCGGAAAAGGGCTCCAGTTCCCCAGTAACCTTGACAGTGGAAGTGTTTGACAGAGGTATTCAGGGACAACCGGACTTGAACAACAACACGTGGACCAAATATGTCAATGAAAAATTCGGGAAGCCTAATAACGCCATTGTAAAATTTGTTCCTGTCCCCCGTTCCCAAGAAGTCGACAAGCTGAATGTGTTGATGGCTGCCAACGAAGCTCCTGATATTTCCTTCACCTATGACGGGAATACCGTAACCCGTTTCGCAAAAAGCGGTGGCCTCTATACACTGGATGAATTGTTGGAGAAGCACGGCCAGCAATTAAAGTCTTATCTGGGCGAGAAAGTTCTTTCCTACGGGAAATATGAGGGCAAACAAATCTCGATCCCAGGCAAGCGGACTCTGATTGCTTGGAACGGCATGTTTATCCGCAAGGATTGGCTGGATAAGCTGGGAATGCCTGTTCCAACGAATCGGGATGAACTATATAATACCCTCGTTGCTTTCCGTGACAAGAACCCGGGTAATGTGGATGGTGTCATTCCGTGGGCAACTGCGGCTTCCGGCATGAACTACACCTTTGGCAACCTGATTCCTTCGTTCTGGGGTCCGATGTCGGAGGAGGAATTCGTTACCACCACCAATTGGCTGAAGCCCGGCACCAAGGATGCTTATAAATGGCTGAACAAACTGTACAATGAAAAGCTGATCAGCCCCGACTTTGCGCTGGATAAAACAACCAAACAAGCGGATGCCGATGTGACCAATGGCAAGGTAGGCTTCTACGCTGCCAACTGGGATTATCCACTTTCACAAAAAATTCGTGAACCACTGAAGCAAAATGCACCTGATGCCAACTATGTTGCTGTAGATACATTCAAAAACGATGAGGGGAAATACCTGAAAGAGATGTACAATGAAAACGGGATTTTCTCCTTCATCCCGAAAAGCAGCAAGAATGCGGAGCTGGCCATAAAGTATCTGAACTGGATGGCTGATCCGGAGGTGTTGTTCTTCCTTCAGTTTGGTGAAGAAGGCGTCAACCATAAGCTTGTAAACGGCATCCCGCAAGGGATTGCGCAAACCGGCGAAAATATGCAAACGAGCAATCTGAATATGGATTATACTCTAATTGTAAACGGTGCAGAGCTGGGCGATACCGAAAAGAATGTCCGAACGTACGCAGCAGCCTTAGCAGCCGGAGATCAGAGCTATGAAAAACTGGCTGTCGATTCATACAAGATCAATACGACGGATGGTTATACAGGCTTCTATTACGGCGTCTCGAACGAAGCTAGTATCAAGTACGGCAAAACGTTGGGTGACATGAACAAGCAAATGAGTGACAGGATGGTCGTTGCCAAGCCGGCAGAGTTCGACGCCTTGTATGACAAGCTGGTGAAAGAATATATGGACGCCGGCGGTCAGGCTGTTCAGGATGAGAATATAAAGAATTATAGAGATATCAAAGCACAGAGCAAGTAATCCATGGCATAAGGATAAACCTGTCTGTGGTTTATCCTTATTTCGTTGCTGTTCCCGAATAATTTTGCTATTATTCGGGGGAATCCATATGTTCAGGAGGATACCCATGTACAAGGTCATGATTGTAGATGATGAGCCGTGGGCAATTAAAGGAATCCGCAACGCCTTCGATTGGGATAAATATGGATTTGAAATTATCGGACAATTTAAAAGCGCTTACACAGCATGGGATGCCATAAAAGCGAATGAACCCGATTTGGTATTTACGGATATCCGTATGCCAGAGATATCCGGACTGGATCTGATGAAGAGAGCCAAAGTAGAAGGGCTGGACATTGAGTTTGTCATCGTAAGCGGATATGCGGAATTTGAATATGCCCAGGAAGCGCTGCGCTATGGCGCGCTGGATTATTTCCTGAAACCCCTGGATATCGATAAGGCTGACCCCTTCATCGCGAAACTGGCCATGCACTTCTCCCGAAGAAGCACAGCACGCAACCAACTCCTTCTGGATGCGCTGACCTCGGCGAATGAGGACGAGATAAAGAGCTTCCTACCGCTTCCCGATGATGCAGCTGTGTACTATTATCAGGTGTTGACCATCTATTTCGAGGGAGAAAATAAAAATATTAGGAACCTGCTTTCTTTGGAGGGAAAGCCTGTTCATGTTGTGGAAGTTGAAGCTGGAGCCCGAAAAATGCTAGTTGTCCTGATGACGGAGCATAGGGCTTGTCTGGAAGGACATTCGGATAAGTGGGTTCTGAATAAGACGGGCATCCATGTTATGGGCGTCAGCAGCATCTCTAATCAACTAAAGCATATGAGCAAGCTCATAAAAGAAGCAGACCTGTCCGCTTCCCAGGTTTTTCTTGAAGAAGCTGGGGGCGTCGTTCACTACGAGCCGAAGCTACATCTGGTGAAGCCATGTATCGATGAAATCCACCACATCCTTCAGGGAAATCAATTTGACGATGTGGAAGCGTACATTAAAGGGCTGCAGGCATATTTCAGGGATCATCATCTGGGCATGTCTGAGGTTGTCTACCTGTGGAATCAAGCCGTCGGGATCCTTATAAAAGCATATTCTGAGGAATTGAAGGATATGGAACTGGAATTCCTGAATTATTCCGAGATCAAGGAACGATTTGAACACTTTGAGTCGCTATGCAGCTTTTTACATGAGGTTCTCGACTCCATCAGGATAGGAAACAGTCGCTCTTTGCAGGAAGGGGACATCCAGTCCTGCTTCAACAGGATGATAAATTATATCAACCATCATTTTGAGCAGAAATTGTATTTGAAGGATTTATCTGCCCAATTCTTCATTAACCAGGTGTATTGCTGTCAATTATTCAGAAAAAATCTGGGCAAAACCTTCTCTGAATATGTGTCGGAGCTGAGAATCAAGAAAGCCCGTGAGCTCCTGAAGCGGACGGATCTATCCATTGAAGAAGTGGCCATTAAGGCCGGGTATGTCGATTATTATTATTTCAATAAAGTGTTCAAGAAGCATTGCGGGATGACCCCCACCAAATTCAGAAAAAGTTGATATGAACGGAGCGGCGGGCCATGAAGCTCAGTAAACTGAAATTGAAGCATCAGATATGGCTTATCTTTTTTTTCTCAATCATCATATTTACTGTCATGGAATTTTATTATTATTATAGTTTCTCTAATTTAACCCAGAAGAGAGCCGCCCATTACAGTAACCAGATGATAGAACAAACACGCCGCAAAATTGATTCTGCATTTAGTGATATCAGGGTCAGCACCAGTATTGCGGTCAATAGCAGACGGGTTCAGGAATTTTCTGTAGTGGATGATGATTACAAAAGGGCGTTTAATAGCGGTCCAAATGCATTGGATCTCATGGAATATATGAGATCCTTTAATTCGTATGTGGACGGAATTGTAATTAATGATATTCGGGGAAGACGGCTTTACAGTTTGGCATCAGCAAGCGGAGATATTTTTTTTCTCAATCGTTATGATACTTTTATCCAGAAGTATAAGGAAGATCCTTCGCTGCGGGACAAGGGGATGTTCACTTCGATTCTAAAAGACGATAGAACAGGAACGGAACAGTTCTTTTATATAGCGCCGATTGTGGAGGCCATCGGGGGAATCTATTTCTCCCAAATTACGGGTTACTGTACCGTTTTGGTCAATATGGACAAAATGCAGGGGCTTGTGGAAAATACGGAATTAACGCCCAACTCTATCTTGTACATTCTGAATAGCCGAGATGAGGTGATTGCTTCCACCAATTCCAATGCCCGAGGTGCGTTATTCAGGGAAGTTCTGTCTATGGATAAGGGCATCCTGCTTAACGGGGTCAAAACAACTATCGATGGGGAAGATATTCTTGTCCAGGTTAAGGGTTTGGAGCAGGCGGACGGGTGGCGGGTTGTGAGTATGATTCCAGTGCAAGAGCTTACTGCAGACATGAACCCTATACGGAAAGTCAGCATTATCGTGGGGATTGGGATGATTCTAAGCATGCTTATCATGGGCAGTTTCTTTATGAACAATCTGATGCGTCCGGTGATGGGACTTGTTCTGGATATGAAGAGAGTGGGGAGCCGGGACATGGGCTTCCGCATTAAAGTCCGGTCTACCAATGAAGTAGGCATGCTGGCCTGCGATATTAACCGGGTAATCAATGAAAGGGAACAGATGGCAAGAGATATGATCAATACCCAGGCCAGATTATATGAATCTGAGCTGAGTCAGAAACAGGCGGAGTTTTCTGCCCTGCAAAGCCAGATCAACCCCCATTTTCTCTATAATACGCTCAATTGCATCAGCAGCATCGGATTGGAATACGGAAGCAGGGAGATCGCGCAAATTGCATCTTGCATGTCCAAAATATTCCGGTACAGTATAAGAAAAGATGATCTTGTGCGGATAAGGGAAGAACTGGACTGTATTCAGGCTTATATGAACATTATCGCCATCCGGTATGAAAATAAATTTATCATCGAGATCGATGTGGACGAGGGACTCCTGGAGATGCAAACCCCCAAGATGATTCTCCAACCCATTGTTGAGAATGCGGTCTATCATGGGCTTGAGCGGATGGATCAAGGGGGCCGGCTTCAAGTTACCGGGACCATAGATGCGCATGGGGACGTGTGCTTCCAAATCACGGATACCGGGAAGGGCATGGACCCGGAGCAATTGGCTTCCCTTCAGGCTAAGCTGGGCATGGCATCCCCGGAACCTGCACCAGATGGCCAACCTGCTACAAGCATCGGACTTTCCAATATCCATAACAGGCTCCGGCTATTGTTTGGAGAGGGTTACGGGATCGCCATACAAAGCCGGTTCGGTCATGGGACGACAGTGACCGTGAGGATTCCAAAGCTGTTAAACAACCGCAAACCTTCTGAAGAGTAAGGTTATATCGATAGCCGGACACACTACAATGTAATGTTTTTTCACCAGGACACAACCCTTAATTGGGGATTGTGTCCTTTTTTTCTTCGAATTCCCGGCAATATCAATCAGACGTTGAGAGGGTTAAGTATAATCCGAAGGTCAAGACACTTTTTCTAAAACGGTTACCAAAACAATTTAAGATAGTACATTTTTTAAATTTTCTCTGAAAGTAGAATGAGGACATGGCTGAAAAAATCAATGACAGGGGGATGGATGAAGTTGAAAGCGGTTTTATGGGATAGGAAAAGATTCAGGTATTTGCTGTTTTGTCTCGCAGTGCTGCTGATGCTGCCGCAATGGAACGGAGCGGCTATGGCGGCAGGGCAAACGCCAGATAGGGCGGATTTGGCATCCCGGCAGGAGGGAAAGGATGTGTCTGATTTCTACAATGTTATCATGCAGACAGGGGCCGACCCTTGGGTTTACAAGCATACGGACGGCTATTATTACAACGTCTTTGTCAACGCCAGCGGCATCATGATCCGCAGAGCGAAGACGATTACCGGCATTGATGCGGGCGAGAGAAGCCTAGCCTGGACACCGGTTAAGGGTACAATGTACAGTTCCAATGTTTGGGCACCCGAAATGCACTATCTCAAAGATATCGATGGCAAATACAAATGGTATATTTACTTCGCGGCTGACAACGGAACCAACGCAAACCACCGCATGTATGTGCTGGAGAACGCCAGTGAGAGTCCGATGACCGGAACCTGGGAGTTCAAAGGGAAAATAACCGATTCCACGGACCGCTGGGCGATCGACGGCACTGTGCTGACTGTAAATGAGAAACACTATTTCATCTGGTCCGGATGGGAGGAAACGGATGGGAGTTTCCAAAATCTATATATAGCGGAAATGAGCGATCCACGGACCATCAGCTCGCAGCGGGTATTGATTTCGACGCCTGACCATGATTGGGAAACGTCCCCGGGCAGGATCAACGAAGGTCCCCAAGTCAATATACGCGGTAACACCATCAACTTGGTCTATTCCGCAAACGGAAGCTGGACAGACAGTTACTGCCTCGGACTGATCACGGCCAAGATTGGCGACGATTTGATGAACCCCAGCTCCTGGGTAAAACAGGACAATCCGATTTTCTCCAGCGCCAACGGCGTTTATGGCCCGGGTCACCACAGTCTCACCACTTCTCCCGACGGCAGTGAGGACTGGATTATCTACCATTCCGCCCGCTGGCCAGGATCAGGGTGGACCCGCAATGTCCGAGCGCAGAAATTCATCTGGAACGCAGACGGAACGCCAAACCTGGGAGAGCCCGTCGATCCAAACAAACCGATTGCCAAGCCTTCAGGGGAGCCGGCACGTCAGCGCTATGAGGCGGAAGCAGCCCTGTTGGTGAAAGATCCCAGCGGCGGAACCGGCCCCGGCGTTTGGTGGGAAGGTACCGCTTCCGACGGGAAGAAGATCGCCAATATCAAGAACGCCAATGATTATGCCCAGTTTACAGTCAACGTGCCAGAGGCGGGATTTTATGTGCTGTCTGTGCGCAATGCCAACGGCTCATCGAATGGGGTGGATGCTTCACATATCTTGTCGGTTAACGGCAGTTCCGGCGCCCGTTTGAACATCGTCTATTCCGGCTGGAATCGTTGGGGAGCCTCCACGGTGAAAGTCTATCTTAAACAAGGCAACAATACCATCCGTTTCTCGACGGGTGCCAACCTTGCCGAAATTGACAGCATGGATATATTCAAGCTTGATGTTGCGTCGGAAATTCTATTCGATTCTCCGGGGTACACGCTGGGGTTAGGTGAAAGCCGCAGTTTGCCCGTGTATACGGTAACAGGCACTACCTATTCCCCTGTGGACAGCGGAGTTTCCTTCAGTTCTTCCAACAAAGAGGTCGCTGATATTGATGGGATGGGGGTCAAAGGACTCAAGGCAGGCAGCGCCACGATCACCGCGACATATAACGGAAAGACGGCCACAGCCATGGTTACCGTTGCCGCTGAACCTAAGTCTGTGCAGTCCATTGCCATCAGCGGATTGAACAACATCCTGACCAGCGGGCTGACAGGGCAACTGCAGTTAACAGCTCGCTACAACACCTATGAAGTCCAGGATGTGTCGGCTGACGCCACGTACTTCAGCAGCAAACCAGACGTGGCCAAGGTTACGGTCACCGGTCAGGTATATGACACTGGGCCGGGGGATACGGTGATTACAGCCGTATACGGCGGCAAGGAAGCAAAATTCAACTTAACAGTAACACCCGATCCGTCTCAGGTTCCTCAGATTATTTCTCAAGTAAAAACTCCCTCCGGAGTGACACCGAGGCTGCCCGGCGTTGTTGACGTCAATTACAAGGGTGAGATAAGCATCGCCGAGGTCAGCTGGAAGCTGGAAGGAATACACTTCAACTCACTTGGCACGATTCAGGTGCCTGTCATATTAACACTGAATGGCGAGAAGATTCCTGCTGCCGTTTCCGTAGAAGTGATCCCGGGATGGGGTCTTGATGAGATTGTAGATAACATGCGCAGCAGGATAGTCGGTTTCTCTTATCCGCTGGGCGAAGGCTTGGGAACCTATAGTCAAGATACGTATAATGCTCTCTTGGCTGAGCTGGATCATGCGGAAGAGATGTCTGTAGACCCTGATCTGCGTGAAGAGCAGTTTGAGGAGGCGCTGGATCGCCTTGCTGAAGCGGAAGTAGCCCTGCTTGGCTCACTTAACCTTACCGAGGATGGCGTGACCTATAACGCCTACCGGGATTTCTCCGGCGATGAGACGGGCAAGTACCCTTACGGCATTACCATCGAAGCTCTAACCAATGGCGCTACTGCCACTGTGCAAGAAGAGGACGGGAATAAGTTCCTTCGACTGACCACAACCGCTGTTGCGGGCAAGGCAAATTTGTTCCTGCCGTTTGCAGGCGAGGTCAAGGCAGAAGCGGATCAGCGCATCGTCATCGAATATCGTGCCAGATTAAACAGCAGCTTTCAGTACGCCAATGGTGCCATGGTGAGAAATGACAGCGGCACCGGCAATTATTCCATGGTCACAGCTTTTGATACGGGTAAAATCATCGTACAGAATGGGGGGGCCAAGAAGCCGGTCAAGAACACTTCATACAATACATGGTACAAAATTAAAATGGTGGCAAACTGGGACGCCAAGACTTATACCGTTTATATTAACGATGATCCTGTTCCGGCGGCCACTGACTTCCTCTTCCGCCATACAGGAGGCAGTAAGTTGACCGGCCAGCTGTTCGGCATCGACGGCTACGCTAACGCTTCAATCGACTTCGACGATTTCAAAGTCATGGTTACGGGAGGATCGAAAACTGCGCCGATCACATCCGCGGCTCTTTCGCCAGAAGTTCCGAATGGCCAAAATGGCTGGTATACGCATCCGGTAACGGTAAGTTTGTCAGCAAAAGCTCCACGGGATAGCGTTGCAAAAACCGACTACAGTCTGGACGGCGGGACAACTTGGCAAACCTATACGGCACCAATCACATTCAGCCAAGACGGCACTTACACAGTTACCTATCGTTCGGTTGATCCAGCAGGGAATGAGGAGATGGCGAAAGCCGTCAGCTTTAAGCTGGATACGAAAGACCCGACTATAGAAGTTGTCATTCCTGGAGATGGCGGCACCTATGAAGATAGCGAGGATTTGACCCCTTTAGTGACTACGCTGGATACGGCATCAGGGGTCGACAACAGCAAGACGACGGTGACGCTGGATACGTATTCCTATCCGATCGGCACCACGATCCCACTCTTTTCATTGCCGCTAGGAAGGCATGAGCTTGTGGTGTCTTCAGTTGATCTAGCCGGCAACTCAGGCAATAAAACCGTTGTGTTCTATACCGTAGCAAATATCCATTCGCTAAAGGCATTAGTGACGCGTTTTGCCGAGAGCAAGGAGATCGATAATGCCGGAATTGCCAATAGCCTGCAGAAAAAATTGGAGAACGGCAATTTGAACAGCTTTGTTAACGAGGTGCAGGCGCAAAAAGGAAAACACATATCGAACGATGCGGCAAATTATTTACTTAGGGACGCACGCTTCTTGTTGTCCCGGCAATAATGAGAAGGAAGTATCAAGCCCTGGCGTCTAAATGAAAAGCTAACGCAAACGGGAAAGGGAAGCGCCAAAAAAGGACGCGAGCGAATACGCGTCCTTTTTTTTCTGTACGCGAAAAACAAAAAAATCTATAGAAAAACCTAGAGATTCTTAAGGTATGCACCGGAGGGACTGCGATACAGTATAAACATCATCGAAAAGCAATTAACCAAGAAAGAAGGTTAGAACATGCCAACAACACCTGCGACCGCCGAAACGGACAGTGTGCCGATGGCCAAACAAGCCTTTTACGAGACCAAGAGGTTTCGGCAGAATATTCCGCTGTTCCTCATGCTCGTACCGGGGATCCTGTATTACGTGATATTCCGGTATTTTCCTATGGGCGGGCTTGTGATCGCTTTCAAGGATTACAATTTCCGCGATGGCATTTTGTCCAGCCCTTGGGTGGGACTGGAACCCTGAACCAATAGATAACTTTATTCTCCATGATTTTGAATTCATTTACGATGAGTACAATTTACCAAAGCCTCTAAACTGAACGCTCTAAGAAGTCGCTATTAAGCGGCTTTTTTATCGAAGTAGCTGTTATCCCAAGTCGAGGACAAGAGCTCCTTCGAATGTCGTTGTCGATTCCATATTGGAATGTTGATGCATTAGAGGGCAGGAGAGTGGGACGCTATGCCGAATACCTAATTCTAGATTCAAAACAAAATTAGCAAATAGGAGTGTACATATGGAAGATCAGCTGAACTGGGCCGGGAATTATCGCTACGGATCGATGGAGTTGCTTGAGCCTAAAAGTCTGGAAGAGGTCAAGGAGTTCGTAATGAGTCGCACAAAAATACGCGTGCTTGGCTCACGCCACTCCTTTAATGGGATTGCTGACACCGGTGGCAGCAATCTCTCGCTTCGAAAGATGAATCGGGTCATCGATCTCGACCGCGAAGAGAGAACCGTAACTGTCGAGGGTGGCATTCGGTATGGTGATCTGTGCCGCTATTTAGATGATCATGGCTACGCGTTACATAATTTAGCATCACTGCCACACATCAGCGTGGCCGGTGCTGTGGCCACAGCCACACACGGTTCGGGTGATCTAAATGCAAGCCTAGCGTCTTCTGTACGTAGGATCGAGTTAATAAAAGCGGATGGAGAAGTTATAATACTCACCCGAGGGATAGACCCCGAATTCGATGGGGCGGTTGTTGGACTTGGCGGACTGGGCGTTGTCACAAAGCTTACACTGGATTTAGTCCCCTCGTTTCAGGTAAGTCAGACCGTTTATGACCGACTTCCTTTTTCTGCACTGGATAGTGACATAGAAGAGATTTTATCAGCCGCATACAGTGTCAGCTTGTTCACGGATTGGGCAGAGCCCATATTCAATCAAGTGTGGGTAAAACGAAAGTCGGGAATAAGCGGGGATCAGGTATCATCCCATTTCTTCGGAGCTTTACCGGCAACGGAAAGACGTCATATGGTGACGGGCCAATCCGTGGAGAACTGTAGCGAGCAGCTAGGCGTTCCTGGACCATGGTACGACCGACTGCCTCATTTCCGCATGGAATTTACACCTAGTGCAGGCAACGAGCTGCAAAGTGAATATTTCATACCGCGGCGGCATGCAGTCGAAGCGATTCGTGCACTAAGTAAGCTAAGTGATAGAATTGCTCCGCTGCTCTACACCTCCGAGATACGAACGATAGCCTTGGATACCCACTGGATGAGCCCGTGCTACCAACAAAACAGTGTCGGATTGCATTTTACATGGAAGCCGGATTGGGAGCGCGTGCGCCAGTTACTTCCGCTTGTAGAACGTGAACTGGAACCGTTTGGAGTACGCCCACATTGGGCGAAACTGTTTACGATGGAGTCGGAATTGATACAAGCTCGGTATGAGCGGTTAGCGGATTTTCGTCAGTTGCTACTTCGATACGATCCAATAGGGAAGTTTCGAAATACGTTCCTGGATCATTACATTATGCAGTGATGTAAAGGATTAATTACCATTGAATGAAACACAATGACATTTTGTTTCATTCGTTAAGACCTCCACCACTTGCAATAAGGGTTGGAGGTTTTTTGGTTAGTAAAAGAATATTTATTCTGATGCGAATTAGTATACATATTATAAATTATGTAAACTATTTGAAACATATTTATCAATTTAGACAAAATAAAGCATTTGGCGGAAAAGTGATACGATATTTCAATTAATGTCGCGGGACAAGAACATGGTCCTACAACAAAAGAGCCTTATAACAACAAACGATCAACGTCACGTTTATCTTGTAAAAACTTCAGAAGCAGATGCAAAGCCACAATTATTTCATAGAAGTGATGCTCGCCAACGATATCAAAAGGTTTATTCATTGCCGCTCAATTCCCTAACCGTTCTTTTTTTCTGGCATAAAAATCAGCAGCCTTCTGGCGATTACCGCAAAGGTCCATACTGCACCAGCGGCGTTTGCCGCCTTTGGACGTGTCCACGAAATGGAGGATGCAGGACTCGTGCTCGCACTTGCGTACCCGTTCTGGCGGATACTTAGCAAGCGTTTCGACCAGAGAATGCAATACCGCATAACTGACCCGGTCCTTCAGGCTTCGTCCTTCGTGGATTAGGTGAATACTACCGTTCCGCCGCTCCATCCGAACGTCTAGAACCAGGTCGCAGGACTTCTTCTCGAGTCTGGTATAGGTGCGGTCAGACAAGTTTCCTTCCCGGTGCAGATCGGAGATCGCATCCATGCAAATGTCCCGGAGGCGTACTAGTGTATCGTGAACAGTGACTATTCCTGGATCGTCCGGAAGTTCGTCTTTGAGCAAGCCGTTCACCCCAAGCCACTGTAGCAAGTGGCTCGGTTCTTCAAGAAGATCAACCTTTTGATTGTCTTGCATCACGATTGTATTCGTCAAATTGATCCAAACTGCGCCACCAAGTGTAAATACCTTCTGCTCCATGAATAATTCTCCCTTGTATCGGGTTTTTATAAGCTGCCGTCAACGAGTTACAATGTTACTTTTTCCGTAGTTTTTATCATACTGATATTCACTTTACCTCCCGAAGCCGCTGCCAAGCGGGCGGCAATATTCGGGGTTTCGTTTTAGATAGGCGGATAATTCATCGTTTCATAATGAATGGGTACAAGTGTTGTGGCGCCAAGAACTACGGCTGCAGCCACGGCCTGCTCTGGTGTTAGGCAGATGGGTTGCCCGCTGGGTATCATCCCCGGCAACTCAAGCACTGCTCCGTTGATCGGTAAGAATGCCGCATCGAACGGCCCGTAGTTTTGAGCAAAACTCCACCAGTAACCGTGCCAGAGCGTATCCCCACAATGAATAACTTTACGTCCAGCTCCTTCTACGACCCAAGCAACTTGGATATCGCCGAGACCATCTACAGATGGCAAAGCAGTCACCTTCACATCCCTACTAAGCTCGAAAGATGAGCCCACTGTGACGCCGTTTACGTTCGTTAACCCGACAGCCCGAGTTGCATCTTCCATTCCGGCGGGCACGTATACCTGGATCTTAGAACCGTAAGACTCAATAATGGCAGCTGGATCGAAATGATCCTCATGCAGATGTGTAATCAATACGGCGTCTACATTACCGAAATAGCTGAGCGGATACATGGGCTCACGAGCGCCCCCGAACTCCTCGAGAATGCGAGTAATTGGATCGATGACAATTGTTATATCACCTGTTTCGACTCGGATACCCGCCCAAGGCAATTTTTGAATGTTCATTTACCATCAACCTCCTGTATTATAACCTGATTAAATCTTTTTACCAGTTATAAGTACAACCTAACATAATTATTATAACCAGTAAAAATTATTTTTAATGGTTATATAAAGTTGTTGAAACGCAAGGATCTCTAGAGAGATTTCATATGGACATTGACAAGCTGTTCCATTGAATTTTGACAGCCACTTAGCGTGTTAAAGCGTAAGCCTAAAAGAAATTGGGAAATAAACATGTACATAAGCAAATGGCGGGGACGGGTCTGCAAATATAAAGATATCAAATCCATCCACGAATCATTCCTTTGGATCCATGGACAACCGGCGAAGTATCGGGAAATAATGGGGGAAGCGGGGTCCAATCAACCGGGAGAGGTGGAAAAGGATGAAACTAAAATTGATCAAGGCATTGTGGGGCATGGAGGGCACGGGCACATTGGAAGAGCAGATGGCGCGATCGCTTCCGTCGGCTACGATGGAGTTGAGGCGCCCCTGCCGGCACCTGAAGACGAACAGCGGTTTAAGGAGCTCCTCGCAAGCCATGAGCTTGATTACGTGGGGATGATTTTTACCGAAGGGCCAGACCACTTTGCTTCTTTCGAAGCACAATTGGAACGGGCGAAGTCATTTGGACCAAACCATGTCACTGCCCATTCCTTGAAGGACTATCTTCCTCTTGAAGAGCAGATCGATTATTTCCGGCGAGCCGTACAGCTTGAGCAGCAGATGGGAGTCAAGGTGGGCCATGAAACCCACAGGGGCAGAGCATTATTTAATCCTTGGGATACGGGGAAAGTGCTGAATGCCGTCCCAGGGCTCGGGCTGACGGCCGATTTTAGCCACTGGTGCTGCGTGACCGAATCAACGCTGGAACATTTGGAGAGCGAATTGGATCTGGCCATCGCCCGCAGCGTACATATCCATGGGCGTGTCGGTTATGCGCAAGGACCGCAGGTCCCGGACCCGCGGGCACCCGAGTACGCGCATGAAGTCGCGCGGCATTTTGACTGGTGGCAGCGAATCACCGAAGCGAGACAGCTTGCTGATGCTACCGAATTGACCTTTACTCCGGAATACGGTCCACCGGGTTATCTTCATACGCTGCCTTTTACCAATCAGCCGGTTACGGATCTGTGGCAGGTATGCAACTGGACGGTAGAACAATACCGCGAGAACTTCGAATGCATCCAATCCGTGAAAGCCACCTGACAGACATAGACAAGACTGCACTTAAGAAAAAAATGCAAAAGGCTGCCGCATTGCTTCCAAAGCATGCGGGCAGCCTTTCTTCATATTTGCAGGCGTGGAGGCGGACTACTTTCGATAGAGCTGCCGAAAAGACCGTATGTACTGATATAGGAGTCACTCGTCTACCCGAGCTTAATAACCAACGAATGCCCGGCATTCATCCGAATGTTTGATGAGAAGACGATCACATCTTCTTGCCAGTTGCATTCAAGCACTTCCGTGCCGTTTGGCATTTGATTGAATCCAAGAAGAGGTTCAACGATCTGGAAAAGCTTATACCTGATGTTTCACAAAAAATGCTTTCACAACATCTCCGAGATTTAGAATGGGAGGGTATCGTCGATCGAACGGTCTACCCTGCGATCCCTCCCAAGGTAGAATATTCTCTTAGCGAATACGGCAGAACATTGATTCCGGTAGCAGAAGTCATGTGTGCTTGGGGAGAAAATCATAATAAGCGGAAATATGAAGAGTCCGTATCATAAACATGGTTCAATGAACTTGTATACAATTACAATCCACTGAAAGCAAAAGCTGCCACGGGAATTCGGGCAGCTTTTTTTGATGCTTGCTTTTAAGTAAGTACCCTACTTTAAAGTGGGTTCTTAACATCAGTTTGAAGTGATGCTAAGTTTGAGTTAATCAAATATGAGGGGTCCGTTGAAGAGGAGGAAAGAACAATGAAAATTATTGTTTTTGGATTTTGCATATATTGGCTTCAATCGCGATCATTGGTCCCGCTTTAGTGCTACCGATCATTCGAAGATCCGCTAGAACAGCGAAGAGAAGACTCGGATAATAAATAGAGAGTCTGCGAATATGCTCGTAAAGCTTGGAGGTTCATATGATGTGGGAAAAGTTCGGGCTGAAGAACCCTAAAATGATCAACTTTATCTGACAAAGGGTTCTCAGACCGAGCCAAATGAACGCGCTTTATTTGCTGATAAGTTGCGTTCTTGGATAAAGGAAAACATTTAAGGTCGAAGAGGAGCGAATGATAACCCTAATAGGAGATGAACCTGAGATTACATGGGCCTTACTAGAGGATCGAGAAAAAATAGCCGCTTCGCTAGTTGGCTCCTTTTTGTTTCATTGAAGTATCGGGCAGGTTAGCTGGAAAGGAATGAAGAACTAATTACAAGTTAAGTGTGTCTAACAAATGGCTAATTAAGCGGAATGGGTGGGGATGAACCATTAAGAAACTCTCAAAAAAAGTATTCTTGGTTTCTGTGGTCGGTATATTATCGTTATTTGCTCTTATGTGCTTATTTGGCATCATCTTCTTTGCGGGATTATGGTATAAAGATGTATTTATGTAATTCATCATTGTGTTCTAAGAACAGGAAATGCTTCACTAACGGGTACGATATCCCGGCGATGGAACTCGCCCAACAAATTGGCCAGACGCATGGGGAAATCCTTCGTTATGGGGCCCTTTATTAAGTATATTCATGCTGGCAATGGACAACGCTTAAGGTTAAGTATTATCTTATGCGGGAGGTCGTCGCTTCTTGAAATTTGAACTAGGACGTTGCTTACTGAATGAACGATTGATGGAATCCGGAAAGTCAGCGGAATGGCTGGCAAAAGACTTGCTTTTTAAACCGGAACGAGTTTACGACTTTATTGAAAACAAAAGAGTGATGCCACTCAAAATTGCTATATCGATCGCCGATTCCATCGGTTGTGATGTTCGTGCCTTGTATGAATTAATTCCGAACGATAATGAAGTAAAGGGAGATTAATGGAATAAGTGGTAGGTTGCATTAAGACTACAAATGTGATCGATTATGCTTAGCAATGGATCGATCCGCCTCCGCCTCTGATTGGTGACGGATTTGGCAATGAAAAATAGTAGTGCGGTATGGATCACAAATTATTATAACAATGAATAATCGACATTTTTTTTGTGGGAAATACCCTAGGGAGATGATACACTTAAATACGACATAAAATACATATCATCTCTATTAACAGGGGGAAATCGAAGGATGATTCAGTACTATCGCAACAAAACATGGCTGTGCGCCTTTCTGCTGACGATTTTTTTGGCAGGATTTTGCATGTTCATGTCAGCAGATTCCGCACAGGCACAGGGGAAGAGCATACCTGTTGAGAAATTAAAAAAGATAAGCAGATTGTCTTTTAATTTAAGGGATACGTATCAGAACTCCTATACGGTTTATATTTACGCTCAAAATGAAAAATCATCAACCTTGACCGAAATGGACTACTGGACCGGAAATAAGCCGGGGGACAAGCAATACACAGGTACATATAAAGCAGCTCTCGTCAAAAAAGGAGCGACGTATGGTACGATACAATCCGTGAACCTTGGCCTGCATTCGGTTACGCTGCCCCAGACCTGGCATTATACGATTCGAAGCCAAGAAAAGGGCACGCCGGATATTCTGATGATTACAGAATGGGGGACATCTAATTTCAATCTGGCTACCCCTTTCATTATTCGTTCGGGGTCGCTGATGCCCGTGAAGTTCGTCGATCATAAAGGCAAAAAAATGGATAACTACTATCCTGCAGGACGGGAAGAGGGCGTTCGCATGCTGTCAGATGCACGGGTGCAGTTCAAGTTTTACAATAACGCTGTTTTCAAGAATGCCGTAAATACGTTCAAACTTAACGTGAGCAAGCTGGAATTGCGTTTGACGGAGACGCGATACACGGATTATGATCATCCATCCTGGCCAAACTCAGGTATCGGTGACCGCGCTTATCTCGAAAGCCTGAAGGCTGCTGCCAAGAAAGGGATTCTTCCCGACCTGCCAGGAATCAAGCTCGGCATGACTCATAAATCGCTCCAAAGTACGCTTAAAAAAGCCAAGCTGCGGGAAAACGGTGAATGGGGTGCATTTTATGTCTATCAGAACTATGCGATAGGCTTCGATTCCTATCTCCATGAGCTGGATTCCAGCTCAAGACTTATGGTATTCAACCTTTTTGCCGAAAAGCGAAATTTGTACCCGTCAACAGTTAAATTGTGGCTTGGCAAACCGAATGATGAATTTTTCAATGAGGCTGATGGCGTGTATGACATGATTTACAACTTTGGTTCAGGCAAGCTGTCATTTCATTACGAGGAAGAGGATGGACAAATCTTCTTGGCAACGATTTATAGATAGTTGGTTGATGAACCGGCCACTCGGAATTATCAGTTCTACAGCAAGCCTCGAGTCTTAACAATTGTCGTTTGAGAATTCGATAAATCGACATTTACGGATTATTGGGTTAGCCAGAAATTCTGGCTAGCCTTTTTTATACTCGTTTTACGATGGGATGAACGGGGTATCGAAAATGGCAAATGCCCGATGTAAATGGATTTTTCAAGGAAAAGAATTTAGAATGATATATGATAAACACGAAAGAATCTGGAGCTTAAATTGCCCCAGATTCTTATTTGTCTCAAGACATATTCGTATAAGGATTAAGTGATCATGGTTTCCGCTGCTTTTCTGGCGATGGCGTCAACAGGTTTAAACAGATTACTAAGTACGATTATGGTTGTATCAGCTTCTAGATAGTCTAAGTATATAGAGCAAAAGCCAATAATTTTTCCACTATGTCCGACTAATCTGCCGTATTGTGTATGTTGGGTTATCCATCCGTTGCCATGATGGCCGTTGTGGGACGAAACCTGTTACGGCTTCGCCGAACTAGCGAAGAATGATAGCTTAATTAAAACACGGCTACCGGCATGGATCGGCAGCCGTGTTACGCAAACGGGACATGATAGCTCAATAAAAAGTGAAGGCAGCCGGCTTCTTATCGGCTGGCGGAACAGGTTATGGTCATGGTGGAATAGGAACAAGTATGACAGCTACCTTAGTTCTTTTCATTTTGCTGGTTATTAAAACTAGATCTTTCTTTTTCTAAACAAATAACATTTTTTAAACTCTGCCAGCCTTGTGCTGACAGGGTTTAATTTCTCAAAATTTCGTAAACTAGCGGAATCTACATTATTATCGGTAACCTTCGATCTCATTCATTGTAGAGGGTATAACTGCCGTGACCTTTTGTCCAACGCGTTCATATGCTACGTTGTCAAAGAAAGGGGTGATGAGATGGAAGCCTATTATAGCTGCATGCGATTCATGAATCAGAAAGTCCGCATTACGACAAGAGACGGTTGTGTACACGTAGGAAGAATCGTAAAAGTGGATTGTGATAATGTGTACTTGGAGACAGATCGAAGAGACGGAACTGTAACGACCTCCGCTTTCTTCCCCTTCGGATTCGGGGCTCGCAGCTCCATTTTAACATTAAGCCTGTTCACACTGCTCGCGATTGCTCTAATCTAATGTGCCGATCTCCTCGCTACGAGGAGATTTTTTTTGGAATCAAAAAACACGAAGCGCAGCCAAGAATGCTCTTCGTGTTGCCTCAATCCATCCCGATGAAGTCACGCACGCCACCTTGTTTTACTGCGGCAAGAGATTCGTCTCGCTTTGAAGCAGATTCCGACCGAAGCATTTCAAGTTATTGTTCAAATGGATGAGACTTACTTTCTGTACTCGGAAAAGGGCAAGCGGAATATTGCCAAACGTAAGCCACGTAAACGTGGCGGAAAAGCACATTTTCTCAGGGATAAGCCCTCAATCATACATTCAATAAAACAAACCCAAATATGAGGTCTTCTCGTTCGTTGCAGAGGGCTGTTTGTAAGATCATTTTTTTCTTGATTTAGATTTTGATAGTCTTCACCAACGAGAACCAACTTGTTCTGTTTCGAAATTCAACAATCCCTGCGTGCATGGAGAACAGTTAAAATGTATCCCTGGAGAGTGGGCTTGCCCCACTCCTTTTTATGCGGGCAGGGATTATAATCCATCGTGACAGTGAAAAGTTTGGATGGAGGGGGGGAACCTCAGAAAGGGCTGCTGCTGCTTGCTTCCGATAAAATGTTAGCGCCTTCACAAAAAAACGCAAGCAAGAATACAATCGGGCGAACTGAGCTGCGCTGCCTTATTATTGTTCGGCAGATGAATAATCTTGAGGAGGTATTTATGATTACCATTACAAGAAAAGCAGTTAGTCTGTTGGTCGTGCTTGCCGTTATAATCACAGGATTGTTACCCCGAGCTGCGGAAGCTGCCAAAATCGATAGCTATTCTATTTCTTCAATGGATATGACGGATGCCGCTGATCCGACATCTTTGGCACAGAGCGCCATAGCACCGGCCACGATACAAAACTACCCGATGCCATCCATCTATACCGCATCCAGCGTGTTTTCATTGAAAGCCGATAACAAAGCGATTCCTGTAATCAGTTATCTGGCTGACTATGACTATGCCCAATTTTCTTTTTCCGGCACGGTCCGAATCGAAGTTACCAACAATGTGCCGATTACATCATTCTCCATCAGTCCTCAGGCTAAAAACATCGAAGGCACAGTTAACGGGAACAAGCTGACGTTCACGCTTTCATCCTCAACCTATGTCATCGTAAAAATCAATGACCAGAGGAAGAAGATTGTCATCGCGGCAGACCCCTTGGAAACGGATATACCCCCGTCCGCAGGTGCCGGGATTTTTAATGTGACACAGTCGCCATACCACGCGGATAACACGGGATCATCGCTGGCATCGGACGCGATTCAGCAGGCGATCGATGACGCCCATCAAGCCGGCGGCGGCGTAGTTTTCGTTCCGGCAGGTGTTTATAAGAGCGGGAACCTGACATTAAAAAGCAACGTGACCTTTTACCTGGCCGGAGGCGCCGTCATTGCAGGCACAGGCAAGGGGGAAGACTACGTGATTGATTTTCGCAAGGATTCACGAAATGCAGATGGAACGTATTTTATTCGCACGGCCGTAGACTCCACCAATATTACGATTCGGGGACGGGGAACGATTGATGGTAAAGGCATTGCGATGCGAGAGCGAAAGATGCCGGCGCCAAATAAAAATGAAGGTTTCCTCAATAATCTGCTCGTTCCGATCGCAACATCCAATTTTACTTTTGACGGCTTAATATTGCGGGATGGCGGTTTCTGGTCGTTTATGGTGGTTCGTTCCGACAATGTAACCATAAACAATCTTAAAGGATTCCAGGATTTATACAAAATCGAGAATGACGTTATCGATATCAACGAGAGTCAGAATGTGCTTGTTCAACATTCGATAGCTATATCGGATGATGACACATATTCCACTAAAACCTGGCTGCAGACGGGGATGTCAAAAGACTGGCCGGGCGAGCTTGAACATTTGGAAAATGTGGTCTTTGATGACGCTTTTGCATGGACAAGATGTGCGGCTTTCAAGATTGGCATGGGGGTAGCCCAACCGCAGATCGGCGTTACTATCCGAAACTCGTATGTATTTCAAAGCGCCCGGGCATTGCTTGTTGATCATGGATACCAACTGAATACTCTCCCGGAGGAAGGTTACGCCAAAAATATTACGTTTGAGAATATCGACATCGAACGCGTCGGTATCAATCAATTCGGGAACTATTGGCTTGGGGTATCCACCAGCACTTCCGGCGATGTAAGCAATGTTGTAGTCAAGAACATCAATGTTCGCGAGACCGGCACCCAGAAATCCAGAATTTCCGGGAATGCCACGAAAGGCGGAAGGGTTAACGGCGTCACGTTTACAGATGTTTATGTTGGAGGGAAGCTTGCCACAACCTTGGACGACTTGAATGTTACCGTTAATAACAATGTATATGGTATCGTTTTTGCCAATTCCAAGCCGCCGCTATTCAGCGACAATTTCGAAGACGGAAATACGGCGGGTTGGACGTCGATGTCCGGCAGTTGGACCGTCCCGACAGTTGGCACGAATCGCGTGTTGTCCAGCGGGAACCAGACAGCCACCTCCCTGATTACCGCTAATAGCGGGGGTTCATGGACGGATTACGCATATGAAGCCAGATTAAGAATGCCCATCACCAATGCCAACGCGGGCATGGTCTTCAGGGTGCAGGATGCAAACAATTATTATATGTATCGCATTCATTCATCGAATCAACAGCTGGAGTTGTTCAAATCCGTGAATGGACAACTGACGCTTGTAAACAGTACGCCGTTCACGGCTATTGAGAAGCAGTGGTATACAGTTAAGGCTGTTATGCAAGGGAACACGATATCCTGTTACGTGGATGGAGAATTAAAGATGGAATGGACCAATCCTGTCACCGAATTGACGGCTGGGGGGATCGGATTTCGGACCACCTCGGCCGGCGTCCATTTTGACGATGCCATGGTTAGCCTCATCAATAAAGCGCCTGAGGAGATTGCCCTTTCACACAACAGTGTTGTTGAAAACACGACGGCGGGAGGCATGGTCGGAACCTTTTCCACCAGCGACCCTGATGCGGAAGAAACATTTACTTATATGCTGACAGCAGGTGCAGGGGATGTGGACAACAGCAGCTTCACCATATCGGACAATATGTTGATTCTAGCCGTAACGCCTGATTACGAAGCCAAGGACAGCTACAGCATCCGGGTGAGGAGCACAGATTCAGGCGGACTGTATGTTGAGAAGTCCTTTACGATCCATGTCACGGACGTGAATGAACCTCCCGTGTATCCGGATCCTACGGTCATCCAATTCAGCGACGATTTTGAAGATGGAAATACGGTAGGTTGGACGTCTGCTTCAGGTTCCTGGAATGTGACAACTGACGGCACAAAAGCCTTGATTCAGAATCAAGCAGCCACTGCAGTCATTACTGCCGGCGATTCGTGGACGGATTATACGTATGAAGCCAAAGCGAAAATGCCCATCACCAATGCCAACGCAGGGATTCTCTTCAGGGTACAGGATGCAGGTAATTTCTATATGTTCCGAATCCATTCCGCAGCCCAAAAGCTGGAGTTGTACAAATCCGTGGACAACGTCATGACCCTTGTATCCAGTACCCCGTTTACAGCTCAGGCGAACCAGTGGTATACGATGAAGGCTTCCATTGAAGGGAACACAATAAAAGGTTATGTGGGTGGGGAACTGAAAATGGAATGGACCAATCCCGAAACAGAACTGACAGCAGGGAAAATAGGGTTTCGGACCACCTCGGCTGGCGTAACTTTTGATGATGCTTTGGTTCTGACGCCTGACCCGATTTAGTTAGCAAAACATTCTGTACCGGTAAGAATAACGTCTATCGACTTACATTCACAGAAGACAGACCGCGTTTAGCAGTAGTTTTTCTTGCGATTATAGAATTGTTCAGCTCCGTTGCAAGCTTATAAATTCTATAACTTCAAAAAAAGCCGATCCACAGGTCGGTCACCGTTTATGGGACCCTAAGAAGGAGCTGCCCCTAAAGCCATGACATGGCTGCCCGGGACAGCTTCGTTTTTTTACGTTGTTGAACAGGGGCTGCAGTGACATAATCAAAGCAAAGAATTTAACGGAAGGCGTGAAAAGCTTGGAGTACCTCCGCAGGCAATCGTTCCGCAACAAACTCAAGGTCGCTTTTCTGGCCGTCATCGTGCTTTCTGTTCTAATGACCGGAGGACTGTCTTATTATATCTCGACTGCGACGCTGGAAAAAAATGCACTGAAGCTCACGCAGGACACGGTGGTCAGATCCGCACAGATTGTGGATGAGAAGCTGAACAAACTGATGTTGATTATGATGACGTTTATGATCAGCCAGCCTTTCTACGATATGCTGAAGGATGCCGCCTCCGGGGATGCCAGCAGATATTACATGCATCTGAACGATCTTGACAACGTTTTCTCGCAGGCTCGGATCGCCGAGCCGCTAATCCAATCGATCTACGTATTTACGCCGATTGGCGAGTTCTATCCTTCGTCCATGAACCGAAATCGGCTCACTGCATTTGAGGATACCATTCTGTATGCGCGAATTGAACAAGAGAAAAAGAATCTTTGGGTGGAAGGCCATGAGGATATGCTATTCTCCGGAAAGGAACGCGTTATCTCTCTCATTCTGGAGCCGATCTTTGACACGCCGGTCAGCGGTGTTTATATTGTCGTGAATATCCGTGAGGACGGCTTCCGCAAGCTGGTGCAGGGGAACACCGCGGAAGGGGCGTCCAGCTTCTTGCTGAACGCTGAAGGAGAGACGGTCTATCCCGTGAAGGAACCGCTGGTCAGGCAGGTGGTGGACGCGGGAAATTTAAGTGGCATAATGAACCGCTCGGAGGGAAGTCAACCCTTTGAACTGGACGGACAAACCTATCTGCTCAATTATGCCCGTATCGGCATAGCGGATTGGACGATGACCACCATCCGTTCCCGGGCCGATGTGCTCCAGGACATGGTGTATGTTAAATGGCTGATCGCTGGGGTTACACTGGCTGCTTTTACCGTCACCACGCTGATCTCGGGCGCATTTGCGCGCTATTTGCTGAAGCCGCTGCAAGGGCTGCTGAAGGTGATGAAAAGGGTCGAGAACAACGATCTGAGCGCTCGATTTGAAAGCAGCAGCGGAGATGAACTAGGTCAGGTGGGATACCGGTTTAACCGGATGCTGGAACAGATTGTGGTGTTGATTGATGAGGTCACGGAGGCGCAGACGCATAAGCGGACAGCCGAGATTAAGGCACTGTCGGCGCAGATGGACCCGCATTTTCTGTACAACACGCTCAACACCATCTACTGGAAGTTGAAATTGAAGCAGATCGAGCCGTCGCAGCAAATGGTCATGTCGCTCTCCCGCCTGTTCCAGCTCGGGCTGAACAACGGTCAGGAGATAACGACATTGTCGAAAGAACTGGAGCATTTGCGCCAGTATCTGGAGCTGCAGTTAAGCTGCTATGAAGACTTATTCTCTTATGAGATCCATGTACGTGAACCGGAGCTGTCATCGCTTTCGATTCCGCGCATCATTTTGCAGCCGCTGGTGGAGAACAGCATTTTGCACGGTTTTCGCGACCTGAAGCACGGGGGCCGGATTGAGATCGAAATCACGGAGGACGGGGAACGCTGGACGATTGCCGTACGTGATAACGGCATCGGCATGAACGAAGACCAGGTACGCGCGCTCTTCTGCCGGGAATCGAAGAAGGGATATGCGGTGTCCAATCTGATCCTGCGGCTCCGGCTCTATTATGGGAACGGTGCGGAATTTCATGTAGACAGTGCGCCGGAGCGTGGAACCGAAATACGGATTACTTTGCCCAAGAAAGGGGAGCATTTGGATGAGCAATTCTGAGGCGATCAGTCTCTGCATTATCGACGATATTAAAAGCGTGGTGGAAGGGCTGACCGCGATGAACTGGGAAGAGCAGGGGATTCGCGTTGCAGGTGTTTCGAGCAATGGGGAAGAGGGGCTTAAGCTGATCAATGGGTTGCGGCCGGATCTGGTTATTACCGATATCCGAATGCCGATCATGGACGGGTTGAGCATGCTGCGTTTGGTGCTGGAAGAGAACCCCGGCTGCAAGGTCATTCTGATCAGCGGCTATGCCGACTTTGAATATGCGCAGCAGGCGGTGCAGCTGGGAGCGTTTGATTTTGTGGTGAAGCCCTTTTCAGAAGAAGACATGATGTCGGCTGTGCTGCAAGCAAAAGCAGAAATCATAGAAGAGAGGTCCAAGCGGATAAGTCTGAGGGAAATGGAGAACAAGCTCCGTGAAAGCATGCCTGCGCTGCGGCAGGAATACTTTGCGCTGCTCGTAAGCCACCGCACTTCATGGGAAGAGGCATCGGAACGGTGGAAGTTTTTGAACATTGAGCTGGAGCCGCGCGGCTTCGTGGTGATGCTGATAGAAATTGACCGTTTCCGGGAACAGGTTGCCGAGCAGTCCATCCAGGAGATCGAGCTGATCCGGTTTTCGCTGTTGAATATTATGCAGGAGACGCTTGCCCATTATGCACGCAGCGTTCTTTTCCGAGCCCGTCATGACCAGTACCTGGCCGTACTGAACGATACAGGACCGTCCAGTCCGATCGAAATTGCCGAGCAGTGCTGTCGGAATATGGAACGATATACCAAGTTCACGGTCTCGGTCGGGGTCGGCGGCAGAGTGGAGGAGATCAGCGGGCTGCCGGATTCCTACCGGCAGGCTCATCGTGCTCTCTCCCATCACCTGTTCACCGAAGGCAATGCGGCCATTATGTATGACGATATCCTCCAGAGCGGCAGTCAGGAGCCGCTGGCGCTGGAGTACAAGGACGAGCTGCTGCTGGCCCTGCGTTCTGGGAATGTCGTCCGGACGGACGCGATGCTGTCCGCGATTTCGGAAGCGCTGCAGAAACGGATCTCACGGCAAAATCCGGATTATCTCCTCAGCCTGTACGATGAGCTGGCCGCTTCAGCGATCCGCACACTTTACGAAATGGTTCCGTATTCGGAGATACAGCCGCTGATTCAGAAATTCAGAGTAGTGCAAGGGACAGCGGGGCTGCCGCTGGCCTCTTTGCAGCGTCAACTGCTTGCCTTGTGCACGGAGGGAGCCGAGCTGGTTCGCCGGAACAGCTTATCCGAAGGGCAGAAGGTGATTTATAAAGCCATAGGCTATATCAAGGGCCGCTTGGCCGAGGATATTACCGTCGGCGAATGCGCCGGCCATGTGCACCTCAGCGCCAGCTACTTTTCCAGCTTGTTCAAGCAGGTGACCGGGATGACGGTCACGCAGTTTATCACCTCGGAACGCATTCAAAAAGCGAGGCAGCTGCTGGTGGAGGGGGCGCAGGTGCAGGAGGTGGCTGCGGCGGTAGGGTATGAGGAGCGCAGATATTTCAGCGAGATGTTCAAGAAGATCACCGGCCAGACACCGTCGGAATTCAGGGCGGGCTATCACATGGATCGGCCGGAGGCATGAGGCGAGTGCTGCAGGAGACCATAGAATTCTATCCCTTGAGAGTGAATTTGCCTCACTCCTTTTCCAAGTACGGGATTCTATAATAAAAAACGAGCTCACAATACAAACGTTAATCAAAGGGGTAGAATGTATGCGAAAAAAATGGTTAGGTCTCGGCTTGAGTCTTGTTCTAGCCGCAGGAATCGCAGGCTGCGGCGGGAACGACAACAACAATGGCAATGGTGGTACGACGAATGGCAAGTCTGACGGCGGAACGGCAGCTCCATCAACCGAGACGGGCCAACCCGTACAGCTTAAATACTGGACTGACGACCGTCATGACCAGGAGTATATTAAGGAATTAATTAACAAATTCAATGAAACAAACGACGATAACATCCAGGTGGAATTGACGGTCATGTCCGAGAATTACGCGCAAAGCGTCGATATTGCCTTTTCCAGCAACCAGGCGCCGGATGTGCTTCGCCTAAAGAGCGCCAATACATCCGGATTTGTCAAAAAAGGGTATCTTGAACCGATTGACGAGTATCTTACCGATGACTTGAAAGCGAAGTTCGGCAGCTTGCTGATCGACGATGTCAACCGATTTGACGGCAAGGTGTACTCGCTCGCCAACACCGGCCTCACCATGCGTCTGGTCTACAACAAGGATCTCTTTGCCAAAGCCGGCATCGAGAATCCTCCGAAATCGCTGCAGGAAATGGTGGACGATGCCAAGAAAATTACTGAAGTTGGCAAAGCCGAAGGCATTTATGGTTTTGCACTGAACTTCAAAAATCCGAAGCAAGCATTTGACCGTTCCGTCCGGGAAATTCTTTCTTTGAGCGGTTATCAGGGACTTGGCTTTGATCTGAAGACAGGTCAATTCGATTTCGAGCCTTACTCGCAGGTCATCGAATATTTCAAGCAAATGTATAAAGACGGAAGTATTCTGCCTGGCGCGGAAGCGCTGGACATCGATCCGCTGCGAGCCCAATTCGCCGCAGGCAAAATCGGTATGTATCTTTCTTTCTCGACGGAGCCGGGCGTGTACATGGATCAATTCCCGACTGAAATCAACTGGGGGGGCGCGTTGGCTCCAACGCTGGACGGTCAGATCAGGGGAACTTCCGAAATCGTGTCCGCCGGAACGTGGCTCGGCATCAGCGCTCAATCGGCCAATAAGGAAGCAGCTTGGAAATTCATGCAGTATATGCACGGCGACGAGGTTCTGAAGACCTATCATGAAAAAGGCTTCGGGATAGCCATTGTGCCAAGCATTGTAGAACAAGCTAAAGATCCGGAGATCAATGGCATGGAAGGCTTCCTGGTCGGGGAACACGACTCGCTCTGGCCTGCTTCGCCAAACGTTACTCCAGAGGGTTCCACCTACGCTGATGTATTCTTCAAATACATCCTTACCGATGAAGATCTGAAAGCGATTACGGAAGATTTAAACACAAGATACAACGCCGCATTGTCCAAGGCGGTGGAGAAAGGCGAGGTCACTGTAACGCTGAACCCTGCCTTTGATCCAACTAAACCGCAGGGAGAATAACAGGCAAGGATGGGGCTGCCGCGCACTTTTTGGCGGATGCCCCTTTTCTTTCCCCGAAGGAGGAACGAATCGTGAGTTTTAAATGGAAACGCGTGGGGGAGAATGCTCTGTTTCTGTCCCCGAGCATCATTTTGACAGCGGCTCTTGGCATCTATCCTTTGTTATGGATGCTGCGCTATATGTTTTATGACTATGCCGGATACGGCGATGCGCTGTTCATTGGTTTGGACAATTTCCGTCGGCTGATGCGCGACGCGCTGTTCTGGGAATCGGTTGGCAATACCTTTATCTACGCCGGAGGCAAGCTTCTGCTAACGCTGCCGTTGTCCCTGCTGCTCGCGGTCGTCCTGAACGGCAAGCTGCGGGGCGGAAATCTGCTGCGAGGAATCTATTTTATGCCGACAATCATCAGCACTGCGGTTATCTCCGTGGTGTTCTATACGATCTTCAATTCCTATAACGGGATGGTTAACACCGTATTGATGAAGCTGCACCTGGTCTCGCAGCCGATCGACTGGCTCGGGCCGAAGCATGCGATGCTTACGGTCATTATTGTGGCGGTATGGGGGGCGGTCGGCAATTATATGCTGCTGTTTCTGGCCGGACTGCAGAGCATTCCGCAGGATTTATACGAGAGCGCGGCCATGGACGGCGCAAACGCCGGAAGACGGTTTTGGAGCATTACGCTTCCGATGCTGGCTCCGGTAGCCCAGTTGGTCATCATGCTCGCAATTATCGCATCCCTGAAAGGCTATGAGAGCATTATGCTCATCACGGAAGGCGGACCGATCGGCAAAACCGAGGTCATGTATCTCTATCTGTACAAACTGTTGTTCCCGGTATCCACGGGTTCTCCTGTCGAGCAGCAGCTAGGATACGGCAGCGCCGTAGGCTTCGCAACCGCTGTTATTGTGGGAGCGATCACGGGCTTGTATTTCTTATTAAGCCGTAAAATGAACAAGTTGTATTAGAAGGTTGTTCAAAAAGTCTACATTGCAACTTTGCATAGGGCCATTACGATTTCACAACAAGCCGCAGATCGGTTGATCATGAACGGCTGCAGGCGTGCAGGAGGAACAGCAAATGAACGAACAGGTGTTACCCCAACAGCCGGACGCGCGAGGTAAAATCGCCGCCCGACCGCCTTCCGGTCACACTGGCAAAATAGTGGGCCGTGCGGTGATGTGGCTGTTTTTATTGATAACGGCGATACTGACATTATTTCCCCTGTTGATGACATTGTCCGGTTCACTCAAGACCGGCGCCGAAATGATGACCGGAGGAAGCTTGCTGCCGGCCAAGCTGCAGTTCGTCAATTATGCCGAAGCCTGGAAGCAGGCCAATTTTGCCCGCTATACCTGGAACAGCGCATTTGTCAGCATTATGGTTACCGTCGGCACCTTGCTGGTCGCTGCCATGGCGGCTTATGTGGTGGATCGCCGCCATTTTCCCGGCAAATCCCTGTATGTGACGACGCAGGCGTCGATGATGTTTATATCCGTTGGTGCCATTGTGCTGCGCCCGCAATTCGATTTGATGGTCGCGCTGAACTTGAATACCACGCTGTGGGGAGTGATCCTAATTCTGATCAGCGCCCATTCCAGCACATTTTTTATGCTGCTGGGATTCTTCAAAGCGATTCCCCGCGAGCTTGATGAAGCGGCCATGGTGGACGGCTCAGGGTTCGCCCGAACCTTCTTCCGGATCATTCTCCCGCTCCTAACACCGGGGCTTGGTGTGGCAGGACTGTTTGCCTTCCGCCATGCCTGGAACGAATATATTCTGCCGCTGGTGTTCACAATGACGAATCCGCAGTTGCAGACGCTCACCGTCGGGCTGGCGAATCTTCGTTACGGTTCTTCCGCGGCTATGCAGATTCATTTGATGATGGCGGGAGCATGCCTGTCGATCCTGCCGATGCTTCTCGCTTATATTGTGGCGAATAAGTCCTTTATTCAAGTAACGGCCGGTTCAGTTAAAGGTTAAACTCAATTCCATATACAAGGAGCATGATGCAAATGAGAGATTCTGCAGTGGGACCTTTGTTTTCCAGCCCGATCATTACGCGGTATGCCGGAAATCCGATTCTGACTCCGGGTGATGTACCCTACGGTCCGGCGTTGGTCTTCAATGCCGGGGTTACCAAATTTAAAGGCAAATATGTGATGGTTTTCCGCAATGACTACGGCGATGAACATCAAGGGATTGTTGCTCCTCATCACACGACGAATCTTGGGCTGGCCTTCAGCGATGACGGCATAAAATGGGATGTGCAGCCGGAACCGTGCTGGTCCTGGCATGATGAAGAGGTCATCCGCGTGTATGATCCGCGTCTAACGGTAGTCGGCGAGCAATGCTATATGTGCTTTGCGGTCGATACCAAGCATGGGCTGCGCGGCGGCATCGCCGTCACCGAGGATTTCCGCTCCTTCGAGGTGTTGAGTCTGTCGCTGCCGGACAACCGCAACATGGTATTGTTCCCGGAGCGGATCGGGGGCAAGTATGTCCGGTTGGAGCGACCGATGCCTGTATACAGTCGGGGCGGGATTGACCGCTTTGACATGTGGATGAGCGACTCGCCTGATCTGAAATACTGGGGCAATTCCAAGCTGCTGCTGGCGGTTGAAGATGTAGCCTATGCCAATGACAAGGTAGGCCCGGGCGCTCCGCCCGTCAAAACGGACAAAGGCTGGCTGACCCTATTCCATGCCGTGGACATCGATCGCAGGCGGGGCAAGAACGGCTGGGAGGACAGCTGGAAGAAGCGTTATACGTCCGGCATTTTGCTGCTGGATCTTGCCGATCCCAGCCGGATCATCGGCAGGGCGGAGACGCCGCTGCTTGCCCCGGAAGCTGATTATGAGACCGATGGAGGCTTTCGCAATCATGTTATTTTTCCGGGGGGCATGATTCTGGAGGATACTGGGGAAGTCAAAATCTACTACGGCGCCGCCGATACCGTAGAATGCCTGGCAACTGCGCATGTAGATGATTTGCTGCATCTTTGTCTGGAAGGCACAGTCAATAAGCAACTATGACAAGTTAAAGCTATACAGAATGGAGAGGTTTCTATGAAAGGACATATTACGTTGCCATCCGTCAGCATTCCGGTTGCCCGCGAAGTGGATGTACTGGTGATCGGCGGAGGAGCTTCAGGAATCGCCGCGGCCATTGCCGCTGCGAAAGGGGGAGCGCAAACGATGCTGGTGGAGCAGAGAGGCTTCCTTGGCGGCATGGGTACGGTTGCGCTCGTTCCGGCTTTCTGTCCCTTTACGGATAAGCGGAAGCCGATTATCCGCGGTCTCGGCCTTGAGCTGATGGAACGAATGAAGCAGGCATGCGATCCTCGGTACCGCGAGGAATATCAAGAGATGCTGGATTGGGTGCCGATCGATCCCGAAGTGCTGAAGCGGGTTTATGATGATGCCATTCTGGAAAGCGGTGTGACGCCGCTGTATCACACCTTTGTTTACGATGTTGTCCGGTCTGAGGACCGCCGGAAGGTTGAGGGTGTCGTTGTCGTAAACAAGACAGGACGATCTTTCATTCCCTGCCGGTATATTATCGATTGCTCGGGAGATGGGGATATTGCCGCACTGGCGGGAGTTCCTTTTCAGAAGGGCGGGGAAGCGGGCGAACTTCAGCCTGGCAGCATGTGCTATTTGCTTGCGAATGTAGACCGTACAAGGTTCAAACAGTACCTGGAGGAGAGCGGGGATACGGGCCAACTGCACAAGACGGTGGAGCTGGCGATCGAGGACGGCGCGCTGCCGGAGGGCCGCAAGTCGATCTCCGGCCTTGCTTGGGTCAGCGACTATTTGGTTGGCGTCAACTTCGGCCATGTATTCGGCGTTGATGGCACCCTTGCCGAGGATTTGACGCGGGGGGCGATTGAAGGGCGCCGCACGGCGGAACGCCAGCTGCAGTTCTTCCGCCGCTACGTGCCGGGTTTTGAGCACGCTCATATGGTGGCGAGCGGGGAGCAGCTTGGCATCCGTGAGACTAGGCGTATCGAAGGGGACTATATCCTGACGGTCGATGATTTCATTGCTGCGCGCTCCTTCCCGGATGACATTGCCCGCAACGCATATTATATCGATATTCATCTCGCCAACAGCAAAAGCGAAATGACTTTTAACCACCTTCCGCCAGGGGTTTCACACGGCGTCCCATACCGGATCATGCTGCCGATTGGCATCGACAACCTTTGGGTTGCCGGTCGATGTGTATCTTCGGATCGAGCAGTGCAAGGCTCCCTGCGGGTCATGCCGAACTGCTTCTCCATGGGCCAGGCCTCGGGAACGGCGGCTGCATTGGCGCTGCGGGACGGCACCGTCTCGCGCGGCATTTCCATAGCCGAGCTTCAGCAGCGGCTGCTGGAGCAGGATGTATGGCTGGGAGAAGATTTCATTCCGGCTGAGAAGCAGAAGGGAGGGAAATCGCCGTGAAGCAGCTTCCCTTAACGGATGAGTGGTTTCACGGTGCCGTGTCGCTCGAGCGCAGGGATAATGGATTCAAGCCCTGGCGTATTCCTTACATGGATTACGAACTGTATCCACCCGCGGGAATCGATGGCAAAGCCGAGATATGTGCCGGTATTCGCCTGCGGCTGCGCACGGACTCCACCGAGGTGGCAGTATCTTTTGCACCGCTTGCGGATAACGCCGCCATGGATTGCGTGGCAGGAGGAGAATTATGCGAGACGATCAGCCTACCCGCCGGAGCGACAGAAGCCTTGTTCAGCGGACTTGGGGACGGAACCAAGGATATGGAGATTTGGCTTCCGCAAAATATAGGAATGACCGTAACCGGCCTGCGGATTGGGGCTCAAGCTATCGGAGTCCCGCTGCCGGACACCCGGCCCCGCTGGATTACGTATGGCAGTTCCATTACCCAGTGCGTCGGGGCTTCCAGCCCCTCCCGTGCTTGGCCTGCCATTGCCGCTGAAGCCGCAGGCTTCAGCTTGACCAATCTTGGCTTCTCGGGCAACTGCCATATGGAACCGATGATCGGACGGCTGATACGCGACTTGCCGGCCGATTTCATCTCCATTTGTGCGGGGGTGAACATCTATGGCGGGGGCACCTTAAGCCCACGTATGTTCAAGCCGCTGCTGATTGGTCTGCTGGAGACGATACGCGACAAACATAGGGACACCCCGCTGCTTGTCATTTCTCCGATTTATGGCACTCTCCGCGAAACGCAGCTCAATTCGCTGGGCTTCACCCTGCCTATGATGCGTGAGCTCATCCGTGAGACCGTGGAGCTGCTAAGGGCTCGGGGCGATAGCCAGTTGTTCTATCAAGATGGCTTGAACTGGCTCGGCCCGGAGGATGAAGCCTTTCTGACGGATGGCCTGCACCCTGGTGCCGAGGGGTATGAGCTGCTAGGCTGGCGTTTCCGTGATCTTCATGAAATTGCGTTACGGGCAGTGCAAAGAAACGTGCAGGGATGAATTTCTACTATATTTGCTACGACCAATGGGAACGCCTCAAGACCTTATGACGCTAGAATAGAAACGATAGAGCGGACGTCAATTTTGTCAACTTAAGTTGAGGTCCTCGTCCCAGCAATACCTCTAAAGCTGACTGCACGACCACATGAACCTCCTAAGCGATATCTAAGCCGACGACGAGATGATGAACGGTAATGTTTTCAATCAGTTGATCTTGCTTGTCTTGTGCCTTACTTTATAGTAGAGCGTCCTCCTGATGGGCTTTTTGAGGCTATGACCTCGTGCGTAACCCCATCGTACCGAGGCGCTCGTTTTTGTTCAATTACCATATTTTTAGGAGTTCTAACGGGAGACAATAGAGGAATACACACAATCCAGCCGCATAATCAAAGGCGGTTTTTCTTCTATGATCACCTCATGAGCATACCACGCAAGGATATGCATATGACTGCAGTTCAAATGTAATCCTGGATCTATTCATTTATGAGTAAAAATATTCATACTAGAGAGTCAGAGATGGCAGCGACACGGGGAATTTTAGGGTGGTACCGGTGGCAGACAGGACGCGTGCAATTCCATGTCAAGCGGAATGACAATCAATGACCTAACGTCTGAAAGAGAGCGGTCTGCAGGTAGATGAATTGGGGCCCATATCGAAAACAGGTGCATGCGACAACGGGGGGGGATCAACATTAGCATAGAGAATGCCCGAAAATGTTAAAACGCTACTGACATACCGTTGTCAGTAGCGTTATTTTATTATCGATTAAGTAAACATATTGGGGTGGAGAGCTTGTTCTTGCCCAAAAAAGGATATAGTACTGTATCATTTATTATAGGAAGGATGGTATTTTATGAATTTTGCTTCTGTACGTATCATTACCGACGATGTGGATCGTCTTGTTGAGTTCTATGAGAAAGTCATGGGTGTTTCGGCGGAACGTCCCGCGGCTGCCTTTGCGGAACTCGTTGTGCCATCGTGTACCCTGGCGATCGGTCACTCCCAGACGGTGCCGCTGTTCGGCGTTGGTTCCGCTGTGGCGGCCGACAATCGCACTGTCATCCTCGAGTTCCGCGTCCACGATGTCGATGCCGAATACGAGCGCTTGAAACCGTTTGTCGACGAGTGGGTAAAGGAACCGACCACGATGCCGTGGGGGAACCGTGCTGTGTTGTTCCGTGATCCCGACGGCAACCTCATTAACCTTTTCCAGCCGGTGACCGAGGAAGCGATCCAACGGTTCAGCGGTAGGGGGTGACTCTTGGGGACATAACCGAACACCATCCCACAGAATAATTGACGTTCAACAAAATCATCAAGTTGATTTAATTGACCTGAATACAACGCACCTTACAACAACAGCAGCCAATTACTTGCTGCTTCTGTTGTAGAAATATGCACCATTTAGGTTGTAACAGTCGCAGTTTTATAGAAAACTGGTTTAAGACGACAAAAACATACACGCTTAAAAGCCGCGCAACTGCGGACTTTTGTGTTTTAACGATTAAACAAGCAGTTATGGGATCCTGTCGAGGGACAAGAATGCTCCCATAGAAAGTCGCTATTTTAGCGGCTTTTTTGTTTTATCGGAACAGTTCTTGTCCCGAACCAAAGACAGATCGGTAATTAAGCGAAGTTGCAACGAAGACGGCAAAGTATAAATGTTCTTGTCATCCAAAATCAGTACTGGTTAAAAAACGAGTTTGAAAAGTTCCAATAACTGAAGTAACGGTCAAGAAACGGTACAAGGGGAGAAAAAGAGAGGTAGCCGTGCTTCTTCGGCAGCTCGTTGACCTAACTGGCAGGATATTTCAATCGTTTCTCGAATATTTTCTGAGTTGGATAATTTTATGAAATTTGTGAATATAACGTTATCTGAAAGATACGAAATGATTATTTTTTTGAAGGGATGATTAAATTGAAGAAAGGGATCTTAGTTTTTCTAAATGGAACTTCAAGTTCCGGAAAGACCTCTATATCGACTGAACTGATAAATCAGAAAGAGATTCTGTTTTATCATTTATCAATTGATGATTTTTTTAATAATTACAATGATTTTATTAATAATAAATTTCCAGATGAACCTACAAGGGAAATAGATCATCAGGTTGTCTCACAAATACTTGATGATTCCATATTCTCAGTGTACCATTCGACAATTAAATTGTTATCAGAAATGGGTTTTAATGTAATAGTAGATACCGTAATCGACAATGACAAGAGGTTTAATGAGTTTCTTGATCAATTTTTCGATCAGCCTACGTTATTTATAGGTGTAAAATGCTCGAAAGAAGAACTCATAAGAAGAGAGCAAACAAGAGGAGATAGACAGATTGGACTAGCAGCTTCACAGTTTAGCAAAGTATATTGCTTTGATGAATATGACCTCGAAGTAAATACGGAAGAGATGAATCCAACAGAATGTGCCGAAAAGATATTAAGTTTTATTAAGTCCAATAAGGAATACTCGGTATTTAAGAAATTACGAAAAAGAAATGTTAGTGTTTCCTAGATGGCGTATCCATCAGATAACATCATAATTCAAAACAACCCCCAATCAAATCATTTGATTGGGGGTTGTTTTGTTTCATTGAATAATCCGGGGAGGTTTTAGAACTTATTATTTGATGATCGAAAATACATATTAGATAAATATCTAACTGATTGAAACTCGGAGACAATTTGTTCAATAAATGATGATATCTCTGGACTATATTAATAAATATATGAAACTAAAAATTGATTTTCGTATTGTTTTGGAGAAGAAAAATCGAAGTACACGGAGGTACAAAAAATGAAGAAAAAAATATTTCCCAATCGTTTTGCTTTCCAGTAGTAACGCTTTTAACAGCGTTCCCTCTAGGAGGATGCGCATCAGATCAATCGATTTCTTCGTGAAATGAAAAGATGTTCGCCAAACTCTAGAACGTGTAGAAGTATCGACGTTGGAAAACAATGCAAGCGACAATACAATGGACGAATCTATTTTATTAAGAGATAAAAAAGTATAAACATCCGAGGCTTAGCATCCTTATCTCGCATGAAAAACTTCTGCTAAAGTCTGTATACTGAGAAAGTACGTCGAGAGACGTTTTTGTTATAACGAGCTGGAATAAACGGTGTTCATCCCCCTATACAAGGTGACAAAGGCAGAGGATTCCAAGAAAAAAGCCAAAAATAGAACACTCTGTTGTAAATTCAGTGAAAGTTGGAGGTATGGAAAATCTATGATCGTATCTTTTAAAGAAACAAAAATGGTACTTGTCTTGCTCATTTTGTTAGTAACGATTACAGGATGCTCCGAAAAAATGCCTGTATCGTCAAATGAAGACCATTTTTCAACTAATCCACCTCAAAATACATCCCCCACAACTGAGACCGGGAATGAAACACCACTTGCCGAAGTGACGAACATACCAACAAACCCACCAGTTGAGTATGATCCTGCCTGGCCGGATCGAACGGCGAGTTCTTCTAACGGGCATCTTGTGAATATTTGTGTTCCAGATGAGTTACGTGATAAAGCAACTACATTGACAACCAGTGATGGGGTGTATCTGTCAGCACTTGTGCTTGGTAGCGGAAATAAAGGAGTCCTGCTTGCACACGAGCAAGGCTATAGCATTTGCTCTTTTCTTGACATGGGAACTGAACTGGCTGACAGTGGATATCTGGTTGTTATTCCTGAATATCGTAATCACGGTGCCTCACAGAATTCTCCAGAGGATATTCAGAATATAGATCGTGATGCAGATGCAGCCTTAAGCGAACTCAAACGATTGGGTGCACAAAAAGTGTTTTTGGCAGGAGCATCATGTGGCGGTAGTACAGCAATCATTGCAGGCGTTCGTCAAGAGCTGCCTATTGAGGGGCTCATTATTCTTTCTTCTCCTGCACAATGTGGGCCCCTTGATGCAATACCAAGTGTCGAAAAGATTAAAGCACCATCCTTGTTTGTTTTTTCACCTGGTGATTATGGAGGCTCAATTGAAAAAGAAGTGCGCAAATTATATCAAGCATCCGGAGCAACTGATAAAGAGCTAATTGTGGATGAGAGTGGTTATCACGGAACAGATATGTACCATAAGGGAGAGCGCGGTGATGCATTAAAGTCCAAGCTCATTGACTTTGTTAAAAAGGAATTTAATTAAAGTAAACTCAAAATGAGGGTGTTTAATCTGAGGCGTCCGTGTTGGTCGGCATTTTCTCTTGTATCCTACGTTCAACAAAATCATCAAGTTGATTTAATTGACTTGAATACAACGCACCTTACAATAACAGCAGCCAACTACTTGCGGCTGCTGTTGTAAAAATATGCACCTTTAGGTTGTAACAGTCGCAGTTTTATAGAAAACTGGTTTAAGAGCAACACTCGGCGGGGATATTAAGCTAAAACGGATGGTGCAACCCTTTTGATCTCACAGAACAAATCTAACTTCCTTACTGCCGGGGGAAAAGTAGATGTTCCCTTTGAAAGTCGCAATTAGCGGCTTTTTTTGTTTTTACGGTACAAGTTCTTGTCCCGAGCCAAGGACAAGAACTTGTACCGTTTGCCGTAATGGACAAGAACATGAGCCGATTACCGATTAGATAAGCATCTAACTATGTTTCCATGCAATTTCATTTAGCAAACGGGAAGGATAGTTTGATAACTGTATGGGCAGAATATCCAAAAATTATGGGGGATATTACTTTTAAAGCTAATATTGACGGATACAAAGTGAGTGGTTTTCATGCTGTTAGTCATTCATTGAACTAATGGGAACGCAATCTAGACTAAACTACTCCATTTGTGATTAGCAATCCATAAGAAACAACCAAGCTGAAATGTCCTATAATATAGTTAATGTAGATATTTCTATGAACAAAGGAGAACTGAAAATGAGAAAACTTGTTCTATTTTTGCACGCATCGCTTGACGGTTTTGTAGAAGGGCCGAACGGTGAAATGGACATTGGCTGGGTTTCTTACGATGCTGATTTGGAGAAGCACGCGAAAGAAATTCTAAGTACTGCCGACACTGTCATTTGGGGACGTGGGACTTATCAGATGATGCACAGTTACTGGCCATCTGTGCCTTCGAACCCATCAGCCTCGCAGCATGAACGGAATCATGCCGAGTGGATCGAAAAGACAGCCAAAATCGTTTTTTCCACGACGCTGGAGAAAGTCGAATGGAACAATTCCAGACTGGTGAAAGAAGATGTCGAGGAAGAGATCAAGAACCTCAAACAGCAGCCAGGCAAGGATATGGTCATCCTCGGCAGTCCTAGGTTCGCACACTACCTTATGCAGCTTGATTTAATAGATGAGTATAAAATTACGGTTTCTCCCGTCCTGATCGGCAGCGGGTTGCCGTTATTCCAAGGTCTCAAGGAGAAGATCAATCTTAAACTTATCGAAAACAAGACATTTGATTCTGGAGCCTTAGGCCTCGTTTACCAGACGGTTAGATGACCTTGTCTCCAAAAGGAGATTACGCTAACGGGACACGATATCTCAATGAAGACATTGAAGTTAGCCGACTCCAAAGCCGGCTAACCTTTTCGATATCTATTGCCAATCACAACATGCTATTGAACTGAATCTGTTGGGGGACTAAAACATAATCCCATAGAAAGTCGCTATTTTAGCGGCTTTTTTATTTTATCGGACCAAGTTCTTGTCCCAAGCCAAGGACAAGAACTTGGTCCGATAGCCGACTAGACAGAAATCGAATTTAAATTCGTCAGCTACTCTGGTTCCAACATCACACACCTCGCATAAACAGAACGTCTTCTGCTCATATCTCGTAGTGATGACCGAGATCAAAGATCAGTAGCTACCGCTGTGGCAAACTACCAGCTTTAAATATGTCCCGATATGAAACCAAACTTTATTTGATACAATGTGTTTTATATATGTAGATACTTAAAAAAATCTTAGTAGGAGGAGAAGCAATGCAGGAAAAATTAAAACAAATATTTTGATTGGAATCTTAATTTGTCTTATACTTATTGCTCTTAAGCCATTCCCCCAAAATAATGAACCTGATTTTCCATCATTCGTCAGCGAGTCAGTTGTACAGCTAGCTGAGAACAGAATAGCCATAGTTGAAACAGAAACTAATTCTGGACTGAGTGGAGATATAATTGTTTTGGAGTTCAATGAGGATAGGAGGACCTTTGAGCCTATTGGAAGATATAATTATCTTGACTTTTTTAGAAATCCTAATAAATACAATTTCTAGATAAAGAATTGAATTATTAAAAACTCGTTGATGATTTAGATCCAACGGTTTTTTATTTTTTGTCGGGTGACAAAAACATAGTGACATTAGAAGCCGCTGATTATGTGGCTTTTTATATTTATGTTATCAAATCCTTGTCAAAACACAATGACAAGAATTTGATGACATTTCCGACTGATGACAAGAACATTGTTAGATTCCCGATACGATTTCATCGACGGCGGCAGACGCCCTTTTATTAAACTAACGGGTAGTTTAGTAGTACAGCATATAAGTGAAACCGTTTTAAATGGAACCGAAGGAGCAAATCTATTACCGAATTTGGGGCCTAGATTCGGAAGCGGGAAATGGCATCGTTGAGCTCTATGTCCATTATCTTCGGAAGAAGCTGTCTTCTTGGCATGCCGATCAATTTATCCAAACCGGAAGAGCTTTGGGCTACAGACTCAGAATAAACGAGTAGTTTTTCAAAGGGAAAAGGGAAATCAAAGATTCATTACCGGTGTCCGGTAGCATCACAGCCTACCGAACGCCACAATCAACGTCAGCGCTATAAAAACGATATTCACGCCAAGTTCCCGGTACTCTTTTCGCCGAATATGGAACAGCATGCCGATCAGCACGATCACGGCCAGAGCAATCGCAGCGATAGGCGTCAGCACCGGCGCTATATCTAGAGCCAGCGGTAAAACTAGTCCCAGCGCTCCCAGAAGTTCCAAAATTCCGATCAGGATAACTAGTCCTTTAGGCACGTCGTTTACCCAAGGCCAAGCTTTTTTTGACGACTCGGTACGAACCGCCTTCATCCATCCGGAATAAACAAAACCACCCACAAGCACAATTTGTATCGCCCATAAAGTTACGTTCATCTATTTCACTTCCTCTCGCTTGTTCAATTTCGACCTCTGCCCCTATACTATAGTGAGGAAGCCCGATAGGAAAGTAGGCACTTAAACCTAACCTGGTAACCAAAAGGTAACCTTGGAACATACGTAAAGCGAGGGATAGCGATGACGATCTATTGCAAATTTGGAACGGCACTGGAGATTCTTACGGGCAAATGGAAAACGTTGATCCTTCTACGTCTGCTGAGCAGCGATACAATGCGGTTCAGCGAACTACAAAAAGCGATTCCGGACATTTCAAAAAAGATGCTTGCCCAGCAGTTGAAGGAGCTGGAGTATCACGATATTGTACACCGCGAAGTGTATGCGCAGATTCCGCCGAAGGTCGAATATTCGATAACAGAGTACGGACAACGGATGAAGCCCCTGCTTCAGGCAATGAGCGACTGGGGCATCGGGCATGTCGAGCATATGCGGGAACTGAACGACAAAGACAATGAAGTAACGGAAGGTTCTTTTGGCCTCCGGAACGGTTTATAAACGCGCGATCCGGTCCCACTAACATACGTTCATCTCATGCAAAAAGAAATGCAAGTAACCGCGGACCGAGGTGCGAGCGAATACTTTCTGAACGACCACCCAAATCTACAGCCAAGTACAAGTGCCATGTGGAACCGAAATACTATCTGGCCAGGTAGTAAACGCCATAATTATGAAACGGCCGAGCACTGTGATAAGCATTAAAATTCGTGGTGTCTAACAGCCTGGCGTTTGCTGCAACCGGTATGGTTGCCTCTTCAACCGAACCTAGAAGGTGTTATTTGATGGAAGTGAATTAAGGGACACGAACATATATGCAAAAGTAAAAGTAATCATCCTTTACTGCAATACACTGAGCTATCTGGAGACGATAGCTTGATAAAAGCAAGAGGGTAGCGATCAAAGTGATCAGCTCGGTTGATCTATATGTTAGAAAATTGAATTTTTAAAAACCCCCGTTGATAATTAATTCCAACGGTTTTTTATTACGGCAAAGGGTACAAGTTCTTGTCCTCCGGCCGTTTACGAGATAGGCTGCTTACGCTTGATTTTATCAAGAATATAGTTATAATTGTGTTTAAGCGATTAAACGAATGAACGGAAAGGATGGATCAAATGAGCCAGCGAACCGAGCAAGTTCTGCAACAATTCAAAGAGTCCATCCCGCTGTTGGAAGTGCTGACCGATGAAAATCGTCAAGCTATTATTATGGTGCTGGCACAGAACAAATCGGGACTTAATGTAAATGCGATAGCAGGCCACATCAATTTATCTAGACCGGCTGTCTCCCATCATCTGAAGGTGCTGAAACAGTCTGGTTTTATTCAATCCGAGAAAAAGGGCGTAGAAAATTATTATATATTGACTATCCGCAAACCGCTTGAACAACTCAAAACTTTGATTACTGCCATTGAAGCAGAGTGCACTTGGCCTCAGTGACTACCAAAAGACTTAAATGGAATACGGTAGAGCAGATTATTTTCGCCCTATTGGTTCATTTGTTTAAACTAATAATCATAATGGGAGTGATATTAAATGAAGGCTATAACCATTGAGAAATACGGTAAAAATGTTCCCTTAGTGTTGACAGAACAACCAATGCCTCATATCGGAGAACAAGATGTGTTAGTGGAAATTCATGCAGCCAGCTTAAACCCTATCGACTATAAAATAAAGGAAGGGAAAGTAAAACTCCTGTTGAGTTACAAGTTTCCTCTAATTTTAGGCAATGATTTCTCCGGCGTTATAGTTAAGGTTGGCGATCGGGTGAGTGCATTTAAACCTGGTGATGAAGTTTATGGCAGACCACGCAAGAGCCGTATCGGCACATTGGCGGAATACATTGCTGTACACGAGGAAGATATTTGGTTAAAGCCGCAGAATCTAAACTTTGAAGAAGCTGCATCTATTCCACTGGTCGGACTTACGACTTACCAAGCCTTTACCGATATTTTGCATCTCCAAAAGGGCCAAAAAATTCTAATTCACGCAGGATCAGGAGGAGTGGGGACGTTCGCTATTCAACTGGCCAAATTGATGGGAGCTTTTGTTGCAACAACAGCAAGCGATAAAGGGTATGAGTTGGTCAAATCGATGGGCGCCGATCTGATCATTAATTATAAAAAAGAAAATTTTGAAGAAGTGCTTACTGGATATGACGCTGTTTTTGATACGCTAGGAGGAGCGGCTTTGGAAAAGTCGTTCCGTGTCCTGAAGCCAGGTGGACAAATCGTATCCATCTCTGGCTTGCCAAACGCAAAATTTGGAAAAGAAGCAAAGATGGGTTGGATGAAAACGGCAATTTTGTCCATCGTGAGCCGTAAGATCACAGCGCTTGAGAAGAAGTACCATACAAGATATCATTTCCTTTTTATGAAATCGAGTGGAACACAATTGAAGGTATTAAAAGAATTCATAGAAGGTGCCCACATTAAGCCCGTTATTGATAAGGTGTATCATTTGGAAGAGACTGCGCAAGCATTCTCGCACCTGCAAGGCGGAAGTGCCAAAGGAAAGGTGGTCATTAAAACAAAGTAACTTCAATGCTTACTGGCTACGGCTAAGTATGCGAACATTTTAACCATCTATGATTCCGGGAAATGCAGGTATTAGTGAAAAGAGCGTTCTAGAATGATCAGGAACGCTTTTTTGCATCTAAACAAATCATTAGCTGTTATGAAGGGTGGGAATGTTATCAAGTTCTTGTAATAGTCGTCGTCCGAGACAACAACAACACACGAAATATGGTGTTATTTAGTGTATGACACTAAGGTGACATTCAATGATGTAGAGGGACAAGAAGATGATCCCAAAGAAAGTCGCTAATTTAGCGTTTTTTTGTTTTATAGGTACAAGTTCTTGTCCCCAGTCTAGGACAAAAACATGAGCCGATTACCGATTAGATAAATATCTAACTATGTTTCCATGCAATTTCATTAAGCTAACGGGCAGATTAATTGAAGATCAAAACACGGAGTATCGTACCATAAGTAACGGCAAGTTTTTTTCGGGAATCGTCTATGTGTTCATCCATCCGTAGCTTACGAGCATAGCTCCTGAAGATGGCGGGTGACGATCTGTTCAACGGTCTCCGGTGTATATAGCTCCGGGCGGAGCAATGCGAGTATCGTCAAGCCTTCGACAATCGAGGCCAATCTTAATGTTTCGAGTTGAATGTCCACTGAAGAGGGGAGAAGCTTCGCCTTAGCTAGAATTTCAAGGACAGCTTTAGTCAGGTAGTGGAGTCCGTCCGTGAGCTCGTCTTTTTTAGCTTGTAATACCAAACTCGTGAGGGATCGGATGGCGAAGATCCACCAGACGCCGACGGCAGTTCGTTTTTCCTCATCCAAAGGAAGCAGTTGTAACAGAATTTCCCTCGCAGCCTTCATCGGAATAGGGCTTATTTCCAGGCGCTCTTCTGCTCTGGCAACTCCTCTTGTCAAATAATAGTCTACGATAAATAGCAACAGTTCGTCCTGTGTTGAAAAATAATACCGCAATGCGCCGGGTGACAACCCTGCTGCAGCTGCAACGGCACGGATTGACGCATGTTCAACCCCTTTTTCTTCAATGATATTCCATGCTGATTCGGCGATTAGTTTTCTCTTTTGTGCGTGGTCCACGACTTTCGGCAACGGTAAACGCCCCCTTGTCTTATTTAGCACACTGCATTAAAATAATTAATACAGTGTGTTATTTAGAATTTATTCAGTTATATCGCATCGCAGTTATAACGTCAATAGTACTGGGCTTTGACTTGATTGACGGGAGGGGATTCAATGCAAGAACAAATCGATGGAGTTTTTCGTTTTCGTTCCACCTGTAATAGTTGCAGAAGAGAGTTTTATGTCATTGAGGGGACTCAAGCTTACGACCGTGTGAAACGAAATTTCAAAGGAATGCATTGCTGCGAAGATTGCAAAAACAGGATCGAACTTGAAGCCCGACTGCAGTTAGGAAGACGACTGTTGACCGGCAGAGATTAGGTTTCAAGACAGAAGGGGCCATCCTGAAAAGGATGGCCTGTCGAGGGACAAGAATATGGTCCCATTGAGAGCCGCAATTTTTAGCGGCTTTTTTGTTTTATCGGTACAAGTTCTTGTACCGATTGCCGGAATGGACAAGAACATAAGCCGAGGATTACCGATTAGATATCTATTTAATGAATTAACGGCCGTTAATTCATTAAGCTAATAGGCAGAATTAAATGGAGGGACTCGTAAACAAAATAACACCTCCATCTTTCTCACCAGAAACTTAATTTTATCTTCTAACTCATTTATGGGACTACTGACATTCAGTTTTCAGTAGTTTTTCGTGTCCGTCAACCGGAAGAATTGGTGTGTTAGATTCTTGGATGGGGGAAGATGTCTTAGTCACTGAACCTGAATCTTTCAAAAATCGAGTAAATGAAGAAATCGAGAAAATAAAAGAATGCTACTGACATACTGTTGGCAGTAGGGGGCTTGTATAATCAAGACATCCAAAGTGAGAGTGAGGTTATTTACATGACTCTATAATGAAACGAATGGATCGCCGATGCTTAATTCGAGGCGATGGCGAATAACCTACGAGCGAGATATGAGTAGAGAGCTCTGGCTTTTGAGACAAAAGCTCTAGACACGAATCGTGCGTTATAGTCATGCCGTATGGTTACAAAGAGCTTCCATTGACATGTGCATTGTATTGGCGGTTTCCTTGAAAAGATCCCTGGAGAAGTATCCAAATCTATCTGTGATTGTTTTTTACTCAAGTCAGTATTACAACTAATAACATAACACCCCCATATAACAAAGGAGGACATTAACATTATGTCAGCAATTGGACCCGACTTCATTTCACTTCAAGTGAGTAATCTTGAAAGCTCTGCAGAATTCTATCAAAACTATCTTGGACTGGTTCGCTCACAGGCAGGGCCACCTCATGCTGTAGTCTTTGAAACAAAGCCTATTGCATTTGCTCTTCGTGACCTGTTGCCTGAAACAGAACTCGGTTCAGGTAATCAGCCTGGACTTGGTGTCGCTCTGTGGCTTCATGCCCCCAATACGCAAGAAATCCACGACAAGCTTATTGCAGCAAGCGTAAAGATTACATCTTCACCAATAGATGGACCATTCGGACGAACTTTTACATTTGCCGACCCAGACGGTTACCTAGTTACCCTTCACAGTAAAGCCTAAACCAATAGTATATCTAGCTTAACAATAGTGATAACTTCTTCTGTCACAGTGAGCCAAATGTTATTACAACATTAAGACCTTATTCCTAAAAGTTGTATTCTCCCCATACGGTAGACAGGTGAAATAATAAATCCTGTTACTGTGAGGGGAGTTTTTTCATATTGACGAATTGTCAAGCTATCAGTAACACTTCTTCCTGGTTATGCTATTTTATTTTATCAACAGGTTCACGAACATATGCGTCGTCAATGCTATCTTATTGTTATACAACCATATGGATTTGGTTTGAATGACAGACTCATTCTTTAAAATAGGGCGTAATCCCTCTTGAATATAGATTCTCCACTAACTCGAAAAATTCTTCTGACGATAAATCCTTTTGACGCTGGAGCCAAAGACGAAATAAAGAAAGGGAAGTTGTCAGGTAAAACTCAATTAAGTATGGCGTTAAGGAATGGTTCTGCGGAACGTTTAATTCTAATTGATTCAAAGTGATTTCTTTTTTTAAGCGTTTTAAAAAACGGGTACTTCCATAATCGCCCAAAAGGGCACTAAGAACCAGGAGATGTTCTCTTTTGTCCAGACAATAGAGCGTATCTTGAACCGTATGCATCGATAGCTCTTTATTCGCCAATTCTTTTTTCATGTCATTTAATAAGTCATTTTCAACAGAGTCTAACAATTCGTAAATGTCAGTAAAGTATTGATAAAAGGTGCTGCGGTTATATCCTGACTTATTCGCAATTTCCTGAACGGAAATTTTCTCAATCGGCTTTTGGCTATATAACTCACAAAAAACTTCTACAAACTTTTGTCTTGTTTTCTCCGTTATTTGGGGTTGCTTTTTCATGTTTCCCTCCTACTAGCGAATAAGATATCATCCGACAAATAATAAAAAACTGAGGATTGATCAAGGAATAATAAAGATTTACAATCACATCATACAACATGTTGTCTGATAATCAAAAGGAAATGTTAATAAGTAGGGGTGGTTTTAATGTCAGCAAAACAAGATAGAATTTTAATTTTTGGTGCAGGTGTCATCGGGAGCATGTACGCAATTAAGCTTATTGAAGCAGGGTTTGACGTTACCCTGTTTGCACATTCTAATAGATTTAAATCATTAAGAGAAAATGGCCTGCAATATAAAGAAAAAGGTACAGTTAGATCGATACAAGTGAATGTCATTGATACGCTTGAAAATGACGATGTATACGATTTTATTTTCGTTACCGTTCGTTATGATCGGTCCGAATCAGCGTTGTTAGCACTAAAAGATAATCAAAGCAAAAATATAGTTACGATGACTAGTAATTCAATTGGATTTTCTTCGTGGTTGGATATCGTAGGGGATAGACTTTTGCCAGCTTTTCCCGGCTTCGGCGGACAGATTAAAGATGGAGTATTGCATGCTCGATTTCTACCAAAGATTATAGCGGCAACGGCTTTTGGAGAAATTAATGGCGTAGTGACAGAACGTATAGAAAACCTCGCAAAATTATTTAAAACAGCAAAGCTTCCCTACGTTATTAAAAAGGATATGCAAGCGTATCTAATCACACATTCCGTATCAGACATTGCTATGTTGAGCGTTTTGCATTCTGAGAATAAGATAATTGACCAAAAAACAGCCAGAACCAGAATGACGGCACACAAAATAACAGTCACTTTAAAAGCGTATCTAAGGGCAATACAAAAAGCTGGCGTTTCAATTGATCCACCAATGCTTAAAATGGCGCTTAAATTTCCAAACATATTTTTGGATCTTTTCTTTATGACATGGCTAGGAACTAAAATGGTTAGCGATATGATGTTGCCGGATTATGCGAATAATGCTAACAATGAGATTGTGCAGCTGAGTAATGATTTAATGAAATTTTTAAGTCAAAATGATATCAAATCGGAAATACATGTTCAGTAATTTTTTTTGTTAAAATATTTATGGTAGTTTTTAATTTATTTTCATTAAATCCTTCAATTGGGCATTAATCTGAATATGAACATCGAAATATTATTTATATGGAGATAATCAAAGATCTTTTCCGACTCCATTAGAAGCTATTTATCATGAAACGAAAGATAAGGAATGGATTTCTGTTAAAGAAGTATTTGCCAGTTCGAAAGTAACTCCAATATTTGGTAGTATTTATATTGAAGTATACGTTGTAATTAGCAGCCCTAATATAAGTGGTAAACTTGCTGTCGGGGGACAAAAACATAGTCCCATTGAAAGTCGCTATTTTAGCGGCTTTTTTGTTTTATCGGGACAAGAACTTGTACCGATTGCCGTAATGGACAAGAACATGAGCCGATTACCGATTAGACAAGTATCTAACTATGTTTCCATGCAATTTCATTAAGCTAACGGGCAGAATAACGCAACGAACAGAGGTTGCCTGCGTCTATATTCTCAATTGGAAAAATTTGAAGGGATTGAACAAGAAAAAATGAAAACATATTCTCATAAGCCTGAAGGATACGAATGCCCATTTTGCCGTGTTAATATGGGAACTAAACAGAGAGATATCATTTACCAGAATGAATATGTAACGGCATTTATAGCGAGCAAATGGTGGCCAAACAATAAAGGACATGTTCTTGTTGTTCCTAATCAACATTTCGAGAACATTTTTGAACTCCCTGCGGATTATGCTGTTGAAATTCACCGTGCGGCTCAGCTTACCGCGTTTGCAATGAAAAGTGCATATAGATGTGATGGGATTTCTACGCGGCAACATAATGAGCCTGCTGGCAATCAAGACGTGTGGCATTATCATCTCCATGTTTATCCTAGATATGTGAATGATCAACTTTATCTGACAAAGGGTTCTCAGACCGATCCAGATGAACGCTCTTTCTATGCTGATAAGTTGCGTTCTTGGATAAAGGAAAACATTTAAGGTCTAAGAGGAGCGAATGATAACCACAGTAGGAGATAAACCTGAGATTACGTGGGCCTTACTAAAGGATTGGGGAAAAAATAAGGTTCTCTCATTAAGCTAACGGGAAACGATAGCTCAATAGAAGACAAGAGAAGGAGCCGTTTACGAGATTGGCTGCCTTTGTTAATGTCGAACGACAAGAACATATAGACATTGAAAGCCGCATAAGTTGCGGTCTTTTTGTTTTAAGTATATAAGTTCTTGTTCTAGCTCAATGACAAGAACTTATATACTTTACCGAATAGATGATTATCTAAGGTCAGGTGCGATCGCACCTTATTAAGCTAACGGGCAGTTTAGTGGTACAGCATATAAGTGAAACAGTTTTAAATGGAACTTATAACTTGTCCCCAGCGTCATATTATTTAGAACAATATTACAGAGGAGGACATAATGAAAAAACAATATGTGTTGATATTGATTATGATTTTAACTTTGGTCGGATGCAATATTAAATCAATTTCGCTTACTGGGGAGAGTGATAGTTGGAGTGGCGAATATACAGCAAACATTAATGGAGATAAGGAAAGTGGAAAGTTCACTTTTGGTTATAAAAATGCAACTGGCAAAGAACTTAATAATTTAGAAATTACCATTAATGATGGAAAAAGCGTACTTAAAGAGGGGAACTACAAAGGAGCAATAATTGAAATGCCTTCTAGTTGTTCAGGCTGTGCAGTAACGAACGAAACTATGCCTATTAAAGTAGAAATTAAATGGGATGACAAAGAAGAAACTTTTCACTTAAAAACAAAAGACCAATAGAGAAATCAAAGGAGCCTTTATAGTCATATTTATCCTTGGGACGAATCGAAGAGATTGAAGTCGGAGACTATGACGAGAACTTGTACCGATTGCCGTAAAGGACAAGAACATATTCCGATTACCGATTAGATAAGCATTTAACTACATTTCACTGCTCTAGTTCATTAAGCTAACGGCAGATTAGATTAGCAATCTGTAAGAAACAATCCGAACTGAAATGTACTATATTGTAGTTTATGTAGCCCCCCCTAAAGTCTAAAAGAAAAACGACAGACACACACAAAGGAGTGAAGTTATGAAATTATTGCTCACATCTGCAGGCATTAATAACAAAAGCATACACGACTCGCTAGTTGACATGCTGGGCAAGCCGATCGCCGACTCCAACGCCCTGTGCGTCCCCACCGCGATGTACGGACACCCCTGGGTAGGCCCCGGCGTCAAAGCCTGGCAGTTCATCAGCGGGAATTCCGAGAATCCCATGGTGGACCTGGGCTGGAAGTCCGTCGGCGTGCTGGAGCTCACAGCGCTGCCAAGCATCGACAAAAACCACTGGGTGCCGCTAGTCCGGGAGACGGACGTCCTGCTGGTTGCGGGAGGCGACGCCCTCTACCTGTGCCACTGGATGCGGCAGTCCGGACTCGCAGACCTCTTGCCGTCTCTGCAGGCAGTTTATGTTGGACTGAGCGCCGGGAGTATGGTGATGGCACCTAACATCGGGGAATTCTTCGTTGGCTGGACTCCACCCACCGGTGGCGATGAAACGCTGAGTCTGGTTGATTTTGCAATATTTCCGCATTTGGACCACGTGATGCTGCCTGAAAACAACATGGCTGCTGCAGAGAGATGGGCCGCTGGGATGCAAGGGCAGACGTATGCGATTGATGATCAGACCGCCATCAAAGTGATCGACGGAGCGGTCGAAGTTGTCTCCGAAGGGAATTGGAAACATTTTTCGCCCTGATATACCCCGCTGTGGAGCTAACGGGAAACACTAGTTCAAATCAGAAAGATTAAACCCTTCTATTAGAAGCAAACTAGATTTAATAGTTCTAATAGGAGGTTTTGTTATGATTTTAAGTGAGTTGTGGCGACTGTATGAGACTGATAAACGTATCCAAGGATTTAGTCCGAAAACATTGAAAGCATACGCCCTCCAGCACAAAATGCTGATGAAGGAACTCGGTGACCTGGATATAACCGAGATAACTTTGACTCTGCTGAAGGAGTACTTAGCGAAGCAATCTAATCGGTTGAAGCCAAGTAGCCTAGGGCATCGGATTCGGTCAGCTATTTCATTAAGCTAACGGGCAGGATAGTTTAATCGCTTCTCGAATATTTTATCAATTGGATAATTTAATGAACTTTGTGAATATAACGTTGTCTGAATGATACGCAAATCTTATATGTGAGAGTGATTCGTTTGAAGCAAGGACTCATTGTGTTGATGAACGGAACTTCAAGTTCAGGAAAGAGTAGTATTTCTATGGAGCTGAAAAATCAGAAAGAGATTCTTTTTCATCATTTATCCATAGATGATTTTTTTGGTAATTACAATGATTTTATTGATAATAAATTTCCAGATATTGAACCTACAAGAGAAGTGGATAATGTCGGACAAATACTTTTTGATCCCATAATCTCAGTGTACTATGCAACAATTAAATTGTTTTCAGAAATGGGTTTGAATGTAATCGTCGATACCGTAATCGACAATGACAAGCGATTTAATGATTATCTTGATGTACTTTTTGATCATCCTATATTATTTGTAGGTGTACTATGCTCGAAAGAAGAACTCATAAGAAGAGAGCAAATACGAGCAAAGCGAGGGGAAATCGATGTCCAAAGCGATTGAGGAAAGAATTGAAGCCATTATTCATCGTTTACTACCGGAAACCCATTATAAAAATAAATACGGCAAGGAAGCAACGCTAGATGAACGAATGAAATATTACAACACGCCTGGGGTATCCATTGCGGTTATCAATAATTTTAAACTGGAATGGGCTCGGGGATTCGGGCTCCGCGAGGCGGGAAAACCCGAGCCGGTAACCGAAACGACACTCTTCCAAGCCGGGTCGATCAGTAAGCCGGTTTTTTCTTTAGCGGTCATGCGATTAGTTCAGGAAGGGAGATTGGATCTTAATCGGGACGTGAACGATTACCTAAAGTCCTGGAAAATACCGTCTGTTTCAGGCTGGCAGCCAAAAGTGACGCTTCGGCAATTACTGAGTCATAGTGCCGGGCTTACTATTCACGGATTTCCCGGTTACGAAACAACCGATGAAATTCCCACGGTAGTCCAAATTCTGAATGGACAACATCCAGCTAATACCTCGGCCGTGGAAGTCAATCTCATTCCAGGATTGCAATACCGATATTCCGGAGGGGGCACAACCGTCGCGCAACAGCTTGTTGTAGATTGGATGGGTCTACCTTTTGCTGAAATCATGAGCGAGTTGCTATTCAAACCGTTAGGTCTTGCGAACAGTACATACGAACAGCCGCTGCCGCCTCAATGGCATGAGTTTACCGCAACGGCACACCCTTGGAAAGGCAGGCCCCTCCAAGGCAAGTGGCATGTCTATCCCGAAATGGCGGCCGCAGGCCTATGGACGACGCCTTCAGATCTTGCCCGTTTAGGCGTCGAATTGCAATTAGCATTGAAAAATAATTCGAATGGCATTCTTTCTGCAGACACGCTAAACCAAATGTTAACCGCCCAGGTCGAGAATCATATGGGTATTGGCTTTTTCCTTGAGGGTGAAGGGGAAAGTGTTCGTTTCGGCCATAGCGGGTGGGATGAAGGCTTCGTAGCCCGGTTCGTTTTATCCAAACATCTCGGTTTTGGTGCTGTCATCATGATCAACTCGAATGAAGGCAATCCAATGCTTAGTGAAATCGAGCAGGCCATCGCGCGCGAATACGAATGGCCCGGATATTTTCCTGACAAAAATAACGTTAATGTACCGCGCAATATACTAAATGAATATGTAGGCGATTATAAAGCAACATCCGGACTGCAAGCTTCAGTCATACTGGATGGCAATGACTTGGACTTGCGGATTCAGGAACAGTCCCCAATCCGGCTGTCCCCAGAATCGGAGACGAAATTTTCAACAGAAGGACTTAACGCAGTCGTCGATTTCGAAAGAAACGTTGATGGCCATGTTGTGGCATTACATATTCATCAAGAGGGAAGATCATTCCGGGTGGACAAAAAATTCGCCTAAGTTGCAGAACTGTCTCAATAGGTAATGAATTAAACAGCTTTGTTGGAGAATGATGTTAAGCGTATTTACATTTTGGTTCGAAGTAAAGGCTATCCTTTTGCGGGATAGCCTTTTGTAAAACTTGCCGTTTTTTATAGCATGCAGAACCGTATCAAAAGTGACGGCAATCCAGGCGGCATTCTATGAATCGTCAATTGAAGAACCCTCCGTCCTAAACCGCTTTGGGGGGGTGAACACATCACTGTCGGGTGCCAAAAACATAATAACATTTGAAGCCGCTGATTATGCGGCTTTTTATATTTATTATCAAGTCCTGTCAAAACACAATGACAAGAACTTGATAACATTCCCGACTGATGACAAGAACATGGTTACATTCCCGATATGATTTCATCGACGGTGGCAGACGCCCTTTTATTAAACTAACGGGCAGTATAGTTTGATAACTGTATAGGCAAAATAGCCAAAATTAATGGAGGATATTTCTCATGTGGTGGAGATGTATTATTTTGATTTGGGCCATAGGGGTAATCAACTTTACAATAATGGATGGTGTTGATGCTTACAGCGATGAGTCACCAACTATGAATAATGTCGACATTCAACATAAGAGCTTGGAAGAAGTTATTATTTTTGAACTTCGTCCAAAGATCATGGACGTACTTAGGAAAGAGTATGCTAGTAACTTTCTCATCGAAAGACAGCATATCTTATCTTGAGGAAATCGAACTCTTATCCTCAACATGAGTTCATACTAGAGGGACGAGTTACTACGAATTCTTACTCGGATATAGTTCAAATTACTTTTAAAGCTAATTTTGACGGATACAAAGTGAGTGGTTTTCATGTTGTTAATCATTCATTGAACAAGGGAAGATGTCAGTTGTTTAAAAATCCTCTCTTCCGCTCGATGACGGGTTTCCCAGACGAGCCTTTCAATTGTCGTCATGGCAGGAAGGATAATTTTTCTTTTTCGCAGTTCGTCTAGGACGATACGAATCAGATGAGTTGGATTTCCGTTCTCCATGGCATGATGTAATAAAAGTTGGGATGAACTACGGTATTCACGCGCAGAGAAATTACGATATCCATATTCCTGGCGGATCTCTTCGAAATGTTCGCGTCAGGTTGGGTCCAGTTGGGCATACAGAGAATAGACTTCTGGATCAACATCAATTTGCTTGGCTATGTAACGTAAGACAGTCTCAGGAATATCTTTCACATCGAACAATGACCAACCAGGATACCGTAGAGTACATAACTGTACAGCGAAGCCCAAACGAGATTTTGTACTAGCTGTACGGAAAGATAACAATTCTGAATACGTCGCAAAAACATGTTTATCTCTTGAAATGGCTTACCAAAACGCTAGGGTACTTGCTAAACCAGACAATGAATGGTTAAAACCACTTTAAATAACGATGAAAATCTATACAACTGAGAAATGCCGGTAATCCTTAGCATACAGGATACCGGCATTTTTTCTGTCAATCAGAGCTTAGCGTACAAAATCAGCATATTGTTGGCAGTACCCCAGGAACAGCTTGTCCGCTCTTGTCAGCCGGGTGCTGCGCGTGGTGCGGGCGAACAGCACCAAGCGCAGTTTTTCCTCCAGCTCCTTGATGGCGCGCGACAGTGGCGATTGCTAGATGTGAAGCCGCTCGGCGGCACGGGCTAAGTGGAGTTCCTCAGCTACGGCCAGGAAGCAACGAAGATGACGTAGTTCCAAAATGACCCCGTCCGCTCATGAACTGATTTAGCTGTAATCCCTTGTCGGATGGCACGTGGTGACTTGGGTGATGACACCAAAGCGCAACAAAATCCCGCCATTGTCGGGAACGGTGGAAACCTTAGAGTTCCAAACGGCACAGATTCCGTTAGGCACGAAGAACAACCCAACAACGGCCCAATTGCTTTAAAGCAACAAACTCCTTAAGGTGCTAGCATTCCCATGCCAACGGCGCTGTTCGGATCATCATGTTCGCCTGTAGCAAAAGCTGCCCCTCCAATATGATAGACCCTCGGTTCTTCCGAAAAATATTCCTGTAAGCCCATCATGAACATCCGATGGTCTTCACTCGCTTCGAAGCCCGGCGTATGATCCTCGAGTGATTGCCATCGCACGATTAGATGGAATAGCTGGGGTGTTTCGATCCCTTGCGCGAGGAAGTGACCGCCGTAACCCTTTGCGCGGCTGAGCAAAGGAGCGACCTCGGCAAATGCACGTCTGAACTTTTCAATGTGTTCATTGTGAACGGGGAGTAGAGCGATCTCATAAATCATGGCGTTTCTTTAAAATGAGCCGACGGCCCGACTGCAATCGCGATTTTTCCTTGAACACCGTTGTTCCGACTCTCTAGCCGGGCATGGGCGAGCGGAATGTCGGCAAGCGAATAGACGGCGCCAACGTGTGGCCGCAGCTGACCGCGCTCTATCAATGCGCTCAACTCATCAAGCTTGCCGCGGTTTTGTCTTGTGAAAACGAAGTGATAACTCGCGTTCTTGCCCCAGGCCTCAATGACGTTTTGTGGTTGTGCAATGTCCACGATCGTGACAACGCGGCCAAGTTGTGCGAGCGTGTCGGGGCTGCGCGATAATGTGTTGCCGCCGATGGTGTCGAACACGACATCGACCCCGCGGCCACCCGTTTCCCGCATGATAGCGTCGACATAATCCTCCTTTTTGTAGTCGATGACCACATCGGCACCCAAACTTCGTGCGAACTCAAAGTTTGCTTCGCGCACGGTCGTGAACACCCTTGCTCCCATGGCTTTTGCGAGCTGGATCGCCACATGACCGACTCCTCCCGCGCCGCCGTGTACTAGAATGCTTTCCCCCACTCTTAGCGCCGCACGCTCGATCAGTGCTTCCCACACCGTCCCGCCAACCAAGGACAGGCTTGCCGCCTCAAGATGGCTCAGCGAGGTAGGCTTTTTCCCAATAATGCTTTCGGCAGCAACGTGGTACTCGGCATAACTTCCTGGTCCGTCAAATATTTGCGGGGTGTACCAGACTTCGTCTCCTGGAGAAAAGTTCGTCACACCCGGCCCGACTTCTTCGATAACGCCAGATACGTCGTGTCCGGTAATGGCCGGTAGTTGCACCAAATCGGGATAATCGCCACGTCGGACCTGGTAATCCAACGGATTGATGGAGGTTGCATGTACCCGGACCAGGACTTGTCCCGTGTGCGGCACAGGCTTGGGCACGTCGCAAAGTTCGAACGATTCCGGACCGCCAAATTTTTTAAGTATTATCGCTTTCATTGCAAATCCTCGTTTCGGCGTAAATTTTTGATATTACGTGGTAAAAAAATTACAACTAATTCCCTATGATCTCGGCAAGAGCACTGATAGTTGCTTCGTTCCTCTTCTAGTAGGTCCACTGACCGATGCGCCTGACTTCGACCAAGCCCACTCGTTGCAGAGTTGCAAGATAATCAGACACCGTTGACTGCGACAGTCCGACGTCTTCTTGAAGTAGTATCCATATTAATTTACTTGGTTTTTCTGCATTACTTATATGAAAGGGAGTTTTTAAAAGGGTTTTAATTGGAATAGGAACATTTTAAATGGTTTTGATTATGAAATTACTTCAAGTATCTCAGACATGCTTTGTCTTGTCTTAGGTGGTTGAACCTCATCTCGGTATCCAAAAGAAACCATAAAGGAAATACCATATTCAGACGTGTCGAGAACACCAATTTCTGAGAAGTATTGTTCTGCTTTTTCGTGGTTAAAGCCTTCAATTGGACAGCTATCAATGCCAAGAAAAGCAGCAGTTGTCATCATATTAGCAAGAGCTAGATAACTTTGTTTTGATGACCAATCAAATAAAGCACGTGGATTATTTAACAACTTAAAATCATTTTCTTGGAATTCTTGGAAAAAGTGAAGGTGTCTTTTCTTTTCCTCTAAAGTGCTACCCCATACATCTTCTATAATATGTTTCACAAGTGGACTATCGACAGTAATATTTTTCTTAATCAATCCAATTACGAAGTGACTTGCACCATTTAAAGAGTTAACTGCGCCCCAGCTAAATGGTTTTAAATCTTCACGGATTTTCTCGCTATTTATAAGTAAAAACTTCCAAGGTTCAAATCCAAAAGAGCTTGGGGATAATCTTGCTGCTTCCATAATTGTGTTAAAATCTTCATCACTAACTTTTTTCGTGCGGTCGAATTTTTTTGTAGCATAACGATAGCGGTGTGCTTCTAGAATTTGTTCGTTTTTTTTTTCATTTTAATTCCTCCTCAAGTTGATATGTGTCATACTAACACATGATTTAAAGTGGTTGAAGTACGCAAAATTTTTATATATAATATATAAAAACTACCGTTAGTATAAAAAGTATACTTTATTAGAGGTGCAATTATGAATATTGATGAATGTGAAGGTCGTACCTGTTCAGTAGCAGTTACGGTTAAATTAATTAGTGGGAAATGGAAACCTGTCATTCTATATTATTTATTAGATGGGAAACTTCGGTTTAATGAATTGCAATCACGCTTATCAGGAATCACACATCGAGCATTAACCCTTCAGCTTCGTGAGTTAGAAAAAGACGGTTTAGTCTCTAGAACGATATATCCTGTAATTCCACCTAAAGTAGAGTATCAACTAACTGATTTGGGGCATTCAATGAAGGCTATTATTCTTGCGATGTATGATTGGGGGAGTGATTATCAAAAGATGCAAGCAAAGAAAATTCCATTTAGCAAAGAGGTATAGTGATGTGAAATCATAGGTAAGTGTCCCATTAATAGTAAATGGGCTCGTAGCACCAACTTAAAACGACCTTCCTCTCCAGCCGTAGTAGCAGTATGGATGGAATCAAACCATTTTCATCATCTTTGATGCAGCAGCGCTGCATGAGTGGCTAACGGAGAACATTAGCATAAACGGGCAACAGGCTTCCGAAAAATCGGAAGCCTGTTCAACTAACATTTTTATTAGAAAATCATTAATAGGATTGCAAGAAACAATGGATAATAGGCTGGGATCTGGTATAAGGAACAGAACATTGGATCAATCGGTTCATTGAAATTTTAGTTTGTTTTTAACATTTTTTTAAGAATTGTTGAATAAGCTCACTGATCTCTTTAGCATGTGTTTCGAGAGCGAAATGCCCTGTATCAAGTAAATGGACTTCCGCAGATGGAATATCACGCTTATATGCTTCAGCTCCAGCAGGGAGGAAGGCAGGATCATTTTCACCCCATACGGCTAAAAGTTTAGGTTGATGCTTACGGAAATAAGCTTGAAAATCAGGATAACGATCCACATTTGTTCTATAATCAAGAATCAAGTCCAGTTGGATTTCTTCAGCTTCTGGGCGCGACATGAAAGCAATATCTAAGGAATAACCGTCTGGTGAAACAAGGCTGGCATCAGCTCCATGTAGATACTGAAAGTTACGAATGGTCTCAGGGGTCAAGGAATCGCGACATGCTTCACGATTTTCAGGTGTTGGAGAGTGCCAATACGTCTCCCAGGATCCCCATGCGTCACTAAATCCCTCAATATAAGCGTTCCCGTTCTGACTAATAATTGCTTGAACTCTTTCCGGATGAGCAACTGCCAAACGATACCCAACAGGTGCACCGTAATCAAATACATAAAGTACGTACTGTTTGAGAGCTAATGCTTCAGTAAAGCCTTCAATAACTTGGAACAAGCTGTCAAACGTAAATTTAAATTGACTGCGCGGTGGAGTTGTTGTATGACCGAATCCAGCGAGATCAGGGGCAATGACACGGTATTGTTCTGCCAGTTTGGGAATTAGGTCGCGAAACATATGACTTGAAGACGGAAAACCGTGTAATAATAAAATAACTTGACCGTCCTTAGGGCCGGCTTCACGATAAAAAACTTCGACTTCTCCAACCTTTTGCTGATGATAACTAATCTTCATTTTTACATCTCCTTCTGAATATTTTTATGTTTCCTTGATTTGATGGCGTTATCGTAATTGGTTTTGAACTACGGTTATCGTATAATAAAAATACATATTTGACTAACGAATAAATCGAATATCTACTATTTCAAATCGAAATATAGAAAGGTGATCGATTCGAAATATAGAAAGGTGATCGATGTGATAGATTCATTAGAAGGTCGTTTTATTCTGGCGTTTATTGCCTTACTTGAAGAAAAAAGTTTCAGTCGAGCTGCAGATCGTTTAGGTTATGTTCAATCCACAGTAACAACTCATATCCAACAGTTAGAAAAAATTAGCGGACAAAAATTGTTTCACCGATATCCACGAGGGATAGAACTTACGGAAGCAGGAAAGGTATTTTCCAAATATGCTTATCAGTATGTTCACTTAAGTCAATCCCTTAAAGAAAGTATGAATGAACTGGATCAGCCATGCGGAACAATACGTATTAGAACACAGGAATCTTTTTTCTTACTCGGATGCTTCCCTTTGTTCAGGAATACACAAGAAATTATCCAAGCGTAAATTTGCGTATAGAACAAGGAGCGTATCAAGATATCCTAAAAGGTGTACTGGATTATGAGTTGGATTTTGGGATTGTTCCTCAAAATCCGAATCGCCAAGATATTCTTTTTTATCCGATTATGGAAGAGACGATCGTTTTTGCTGCATCTGAGGATATAGCTCGGAAAGTGGAAAATGCGGGAGTCCAGATTCTAAATGATGAGCTTTTTATCAGTAGCGGCACATCTTGTTTGTATCATACGACTGCTGTAGATGTTTTAAAAGATGCCGGGGTTATGATTAAAGATGCGTTAGAGCTATCAAGTCTTGAGATGATAAAACAATATGTAAGCTGTGGAAAAGGTTTTGCCTTAGTCCCTGAAATAGCTATCAACAACGAACTAAAGATTGGTAAACTAAAGATTCTTCCGTTTAATTCCAAAATGAGCTTTTCGCATGGTTTAATTGTTCATAAAAATCGTGAGCTTAGTTTTACTGCAAAAAGTTTTCAATCTGAACTCCTGTGTTTTTTTAATAGGTATATGAGTTAGTGCACATTTTGTCTAAAACTTCGGTAGCTTCTTACTTTTGATAGAAACAATGGTTTCACATCGTTTAAGTTGCTATAATGATCACTCACCATATTGATAGACGCTGTTCATGATCACGTCCAATACTAAACCTTGAAATAACGTCCTTGTAAATTCGTTTTGATTAGCTGCTCCTCACTAAAAACAAGAATAAAATGTTCTTTCGCTTGTGGAGGAACGGCGATCTTTGCATTAGGCGCAAGTTCTTCGTAACGAAAGAGTGAATCCAGATCCCATTGTTTCATATGGAGGAGAGGAGACCGACATGAGCGTATTGGTTTATGGCGCAGGTGTTATAGGTAGTTATTTGACCCACGTTTTGCAACAGGGCGGCAATGAGGTGACCGTATTGGCTAGAGGAAAACGGGCGGATGTTCTGGAGAGAGAGGGACTTGTCATTCGCCATTATGTTCAGCGAAAAACAACAGTAGATCGTATTCGTGTCATCAGGGCTCTGGACAGGGATGATCAGTATGATCTCATCTTTGTGGTCATGAAATATACGGATTTTCAGGCGGTCCTGCAACGGAAGAGGCTGATCGCAAAGTCGCGGAAAGAGTTGCGGAAAATGCAGCTAACCGGGGAATTTCGCGTGCACAAATTGCGCTTGCATGGTTGCTGCAAAAGGAAGAGGTCACAGCGCCGATTATGGGTTCGACCAAAATCAGCCATCTGGAAGATGCGGTTTCGGCGTTGTCGGTTAAATTGACTTCTGAAGAAATTACCCGTTTAGAAGAACTGTATATTCCACATCCATTCATATAAATTTGACGCAAGTAAGGCGTGCATCTACTAATCATGCAAAGCCTGATTCTTATATGGTCAATACTATGGAAAGAACTCTTCATGCTATGTCTCATGAAGAGTTCTTTCGCTTTTGTGGTGATACGGTGAATCGTACCACATAATGGTAAAGTAGAGAATCGAGCTGAAGGTGGATGCAATGCTGCTATGTTGTTCGGAGGATGTTGCTTGATCATAGACATTGTATAACTCAGCTGAAGGAGCTCAAAAAAACAGGTAAGTTTGATGATTTCCCCCTCATGTGTCCCTATGCATATACTTATGTATTTTGGAGAAAGTCATTACTTAAGGAAGAATACTTCTACGGTGATAGTCTATGCAGAACGATGGAGAATAACTCTAACTATAGATCACCTTTGATTATTGTCGAGGGACAAGAACATGGTCCCATTGAAAGTCGCTATTTTAGCGGCTTTTTTATTTTATCGGTACAAGTTCTTGTCCCGAGCCAAGGACAAGAACATAGTTCGGTTACCGATTAGATGAATATCTAAGTAATCCCATCGCTACTTCATTAAGCTAACGGGCAGATTTGCTCAATGGCGTGGGGCAAACTCACATAATTCTAATTATTTATTGGGTACTTTTTATTTTATTGCCTTTCAATTAGAATATATTAGTACCATAATTGAAACTTAATTCCATCAAATGAAACATGAGTGCTGTTTTTCCAATACTTACATCAGGCAATAGGAGAGGAGGAATTTCATGCAAACCATTTTTGATGCGCACTTACACATCACAGAGCCATGTTTTCTTGTAATAGAGAATCAAGGATTCGATCAAAACTATCGGATTGATTCGTTGCTAGCGTTATCAAACAAGAAAGCAGTCGATCAACATGATCAAATACCTTTGTTCAACTAACCGACAGGATAGTTTATATCAATCGCTGCGTAATGCGGGTGAAAGAGGGATTTTGCCGCTATTTTGGCATAGGTTATTTCAGCGAAGAGATGGGGAAAAAATGGAGAATAATCAAGAGTGGATTTCTTTTAACAACTAACGAAAGACCGAACGTTATAAACGTTAACAAGTTTAATTCGAATTTTCGAGGGTGATTTTTATCAAAATTTTCATCGAAGTAATAGACAACACAGAAGAAGAGGAGATCCGCATCAGGTGTCACCAAGTAGACGAAGAAATACATGAGCTCGTTAATAAAATAAAAACCGAAACACTCATTATACTTGGTTATCATGAGGATAAGATCAGCCGCATTAAAATTAGTGATATTTATTATTTTGAAGCTGTTGACGGAAAAGTGTTTGCGTATTGTAAGAACAACGTTCATGAAGTCAAACAAAAGCTTTATGAACTGGAGGAACTTTGCAAAGAGAAACATTGTTTTCGCGCTTCCAAATCCACGATTCTAAATATAGCCAAAATTTCTAGTATTCATCCGTCGATCAGCGGCCGTTTTCAAGCATTATTGGATAACGGGGAGAAGGTAGTCATATCACGGCAGTATGTGCCAATGCTTAAACACATACTTGGATTATAAAAGGGGGACCTATATGAAGTATTCCGAGCTCATTAAAGAAATGATTAGAGATTTCTTAATTATATTCGCCTCCATCATTATAATCATCACTATTTTGCGGCAAATCTATGCTCCTGATGCAAGTTTCGAATTAAATACGATTTTTACAATTATGGCTTTCTCTTTTCTGGGTGCTTTGACCGGAATCATTTTATATACGCCGCATGCGATTAGCGAGAATAAAATGCGCCTTCGCGTGATTTTACATTTCTTTTTTCTGGAAACTCTATTAATTTCTCTGGCTGTCTTATTGAATCTCGTATACGGCACTTTCGACATACTATTATTGGCTGTGGAAATTGCCATAGTTTACGCTATCGTTCGCCTGCTGACGTATAAGAATGACAAAAAGGAAGCTCAAAAGATCAATGAAAGACTAAAAACATTTAAAAACGAGGTTTAGAAGATATACACAAACCGTTCCTAAATAAAGTCTTATTCGCAGCGTAAGTACAATACTTTGCGTTGTTTTTTACAACCTATTGGCTCTCAGCTACAGCTTATCGTTTATGCGTATACACCTGCTCTTCCATTTATTATGATGAACTCATAAAAAGTTGGAGGAGGAGCAGAGAAGTCTTATGGAGATTTTAATACTTGTTGTTACGTTGGTCTTCGAGCTGGCAATTGCCGTTTATTCCATTGTAACCAAGCAAAGCCGCAGCAAGATAAAGAGTTGGACGAGAATCGCAATGTTTATAGTATTCATGATGCTGAGCTTGGGTAAAGTTGTCGTATGGGAGTACACTTGGGGACTGTTTGCAGGCTTGCTCTTTATATTAGCGTTCAAGGAAATGGTTGCGCTCCTGCGCAAACAAACACACCCCCCGCGTTACAAAGCTTTCTCTACGGTATGGAAATTCCTTTTGTTAACACTGACCGTAGTCATTACCCTTGTTCCTGTTTTACTTTTTCCACAGCATAGGCTGCCGCAAGTGACAGGTCCGTATCCAGTGGCGACCGCCACTTACAGCTATGTGGACAAGAATCGTATCGAAGAGTTTACGGATCAGAAAGACAATCGGTTTGTTAACGTGGAATTTTGGTATCCTGAACAGGCAGACGGAACCTATCCTTTGCTTGTGTTCTCCCATGGAGCATTCGGTATTAAAACAAGTAATACTTCTACCTTTACAGAACTTGCGAGCCACGGTTATGTCGTCGTTTCGATTGACCATCCCTATCATTCTTTTTATACCGTTTCCGAGGATGGAAAGGTCGTGACGATTAACTCCGAGTACATGCAAGAATTCAACAATGCAAATAAAGGGGTTTATTCGGTTGGTGAGTTTTTCGAGCTTACTCAAAAATGGATGAAATTGCGAACGGATGATATGGATTTTGTCATGGATACGATTCTGGAACAAGCCGAGCAAAAAAAAGATTCTGTATATGAACACATCGATACACAGAAAATAGGCGTGTTCGGTCATTCTATGGGGGGTGCGGCAAGCATAGCACTGAGCAGAGAACGCGATGACATTGACGCCGTAGTAAATATAGATGCTCCGTTCTTTAGCGAGCTTGTGTATGATAAGGTTACAAACGAATTAAAAGCAAAATCCGAAGCTTATACCATCCCGCTTCTTAACGTTTATTCGGATGATGTGTGGATACAGCTCGACAGCAGTTCTTCGTATATCGCGAATAGAATTTCAAATAAAAATTTCAAAGGTGCATACAATGTTCATTTTAAAGGCGCAAAACATTTAAGTTTAACCGATCTGCCTTTATTCTCGCCTATATTGGCAAACCTGTTGCAAGAAGGCCAAGAAGCAGATATCGATAAATATTATGCGATTGAAACACAAAATGAACTTATCCTTCGTTTCTTTGACTATGCTCTAAAGAATCAAGGTCAGTTTTCTCCAAAAGCGACGTATTGAGTATCTGTTCTATAAGTTAGTAAGAAGAATCTGTAATTTGAACCGTATTGATGTAAGGGTGGGATATGGAGAAATTTTCAAAGAAGTTAAGAATGAGTGTGAAGAAATGATAACAGAACTGTCGGTGGACAAGAACATGGTCCCTTTGAAAGTCGCTATTAGCGGCTTTTTTTGTTTTATCGGTACAAGTTCTTGTCCCGATTGCCGATTAGATAAGCATTTAATTACATTTAACTGCTCTAGCTTATTAAGAACGGGCAGATTTCATTAATGGAAGGGTAAATCTGATTATAATTATTTTCTCGCTATATGCACTTCTATACCTGTGATATTGTGAAACTACGCTTAAAATTGGCCGAGGGCTGCTTAGCTCGTACGCACTAAACAAGACATGAATTGCCAAGCTGAAACCGCAGTTGCAGATTATACACAAGAGCAAAGGGGAGAGTAAATGAGAACCAGTAATGCTTCACGCACAGTAGCAAAATTAAACGATTACATGGATGCACTAGCGAATCGGGGGTATTTCAACGGGGCAGTCTTGGTAGCCGAAGGGAATAAGATATTGCTGCGAAAGGGATATGGCATGGCGAATTTTGAGCACGACGTACCCAACACCCCACAAACCAAGTTTCGTATCGGTTCTCTTACAAAAGGGTTTACCGCTATGGCGGTGTTGCAGTTGCAAGAGCAGGGAAAGCTTCGCATTGATGATCCTATCCAAATTTACATACCAGATTATCCGAATGGCGACATCATTACGATCCACCATTTATTGACGAACACTTCAGGAATACCTGATTATCCAAGTTTCCCGAATTATTGGAAAGAAACGATGAGGCTGTATGCTACTATAGAACAAACCATTGGTTCGTTTAAGGATAAACCACTTCAGTTTCCCCCAGGAGAAGGATTCAGTTACACCAGTTCGTCATATATTTTGCTTGGTTTCATTATCGAGAAGACATCGGGGATATCTTACGAACGATATATATCTGAACACATCTGCAAGCCATTAAATTTAGTGAATACAGGATGTGAAGACGGAAGAACACTCCTGAAACAATTTGCGTCAGGGTACTCCATATGCAAAGGAATCATTCCAACCGAGTATGTCGACATGTGCCTACATGTGGGAGCAGGTGTGATGTACTCAACGATCGATGATCTTTACCTTTGGGATCGGGCGTTATATAGGGATGATTTGATTGGAAAACATGTGCGTGATCAATTATTCGGGAGTATGACCTCACCTGTCGGGAGTTATGGCTGGGTTGTAACGGAGCAATCCATTAATAATAAGCCAAGAAAGCGTGTCTGGCATAACGGAACGATGAATGGGTTTTATGTGGAGTTTAATCGTTATACCGATGAGGAAATCGCTATTATCGTGCTGAGCAATATCAACCTCACGCCCATAGACATTATAAGTCAATGTTTAGCCAAGATCGTGATGGGAGAAGACGTTGCCCAGCCCGGAGCTATACAGCCGTTAGATACAGCCCCAAATACACTTGAAAAGTATGCGGGAATATACAGTACCGCGGAAGGAAATATAGATTCATTGCAAGCAGATCAATTGACCGAGGCTTTAGATCAACTGACTATTATCAATACGCCACGGTTTGCAGTCGGGTTGTTTTACGACACATTCTACCGTTTCGGCATTGACCCCAGATCCACCGTAGTCGTGACCTTAGAGGATAACAGACTCTATCTGTTCATGCAAAAAAATAAAGGGGCATGGTTTAAATACGAGCTAATTCCGGTTTCTCAACAAACGAATACACTAAATTGCGTTACCGCACACATTGAGGAACAACTTGAATTTCACACGGACCCCGATGGATATTTGCGACTCATACATTTCGATCCAGCTGGAAATCGAATCGATGCTGTAAAATTAACTGCTGAGATTAATTAATGGCCGACTCTTTAGTTATTAAGCTAACGGGAAACGTTAGTTCAAAAGAAGACAAGAGAAGCCAGCCGTTTACGAGATCGGCTGCTTTTGTTCAACTAACGGTCAGGATAGTTGAATAACAGGACGTTCTGGGATAATCATGATCTTGCCTGATAGAGGTGAATTGACAAGTCCAACATATGGTACAATAGAAAAGGATATTATTTACATTTATATAAAATATGGGGGACAAATTATGACAATCATTGAATCAAGTTATTTTTGGCAAGGTACTATAATTAGACTAAGGGCAACTCAAAGAAGTGATTGGGAACAATGGAAATTGGAAAGCACCGATAGTGATGCAATTCGGCTAATGGAATGGGGTATCGAACTTCCTAAGAATGATATAGACGTTGCCGAAGTGTCGGATAAGTATGATAATTTCAAAGACAATTATAGAAAGATGTTTGCTATCGAAACGCTATCAAATAATCAGTTAGTTGGACTCATTAACTTAAATTCATTAGACCACAAAAATGGAGTGTTTAGTTTTGGCTTGGGAGTGAACAGAGGTTATAGGAACAATGGATACGCATCAGAAGCAACAAGAATTATTATGCGATACGGCTTCTATGAGTTACGGATGCAAAAATGCAATTCCAGCTGTGTTGAAATAAACGAAGCATCACTTAAATTCCATAAAAATCTCGGATTCATTGAAGAAGGACGAAGAAGACGAATTATTTATATGAGTGGAAAATTTTATGATAATATTTTGTTGGGGATAACAAGAGAAGAATTTGATGAAATAGAAAGTAAGCATAGCAAGATTAAACACCAATAAAAGAGAAGTTCTATCCAAAGAAAGTCGCTAATTTAGCGGCTTTTTTGTTTTATCAGTACAAGTTCTTGTCCCGAGTCGAGGACAAGAACATGAGCCGATTACCGATTAGATAAGTATCTAACTATGTTTCCATGCAATTTCATTAAGCTAACGGGCAGGAAAGTCCAAGATGGCAGAGGAATAAATATACAATTGTTATTTTCATAAGGAGGTCGTAATATGCCATTTCCAACGCATATAGTAGCCACTGGTGGATTTGTAGAAGATGGGCATGGAAATATACTTTAGTAAAAACTCGTGACGGTGGTTGGGTTTACCCTGGTGGACAAGTGGAAGTTGGAGAAAATCTGATAGATGGTTTGATCCGTGAAATCAAAGAGGAAAGCGGAATTGATGTTTCTGTTGGCAGTTTAGTTGGTGTCTATTCGAATACAGGGATACAGAAATGGTATGACGGCGTGACTGATGTTCCTACACAAGTTGGATTTGATTTCGTATGTCAGCCTATTGGTGGGGAATTATTATCTTTCTCTGAAGAAACAACCGACAGCCGTTGGGTAGCGAAGGATAGAGTTCTCGATTTGATTACACAGCCAAGTGTTCGATTTCGCTATCAGGCTTATTTGGAGTTTAACGGAGCCGTAAACTATGCGGACTACGTAAATAAGCCCGAGTTTACAATCAAACATCAAACATGTATTTCGAAGTAGATTGGTGCTAAGCTAACGGGCAGGATTGCGTGGCTCAAGGGCGAATAGAATAAGCAAAAAACTGCTTTTATCTAAATCAGAAGTGGAAGGATGAGCTGAGCAGTATGAGCCTATCGGCAACAATCAGCAATTTGGAAAACGGCAAACATCAGCACATCGTCGTTTATGGAACCAGTCTAACTGAAGGCGGCGCTTGGGTCAGTGGATTAAAGGAGATTCTGGATCGCCGGTTTCCGGGGCAAGTTAAGTTGACCAACAGTGCCAAAGCTGCACAATGGTCAGGCTGGGCACTTGAAAAATTGGAGGAACGTGTAATCGCTTTCGCTCCCGACGCCGTTTTTCTGGAATTCGCTATAAATGACTCGTATTTGCCTTATCAGATGAGTGTTACGAAATGCGGTGAAAACCTGAATGCTCTTATCGATCGAATTCATGCTGCCAACAAGAATTGCGAAATTCTGTTGATGACCATGAATCCACCGGTTCAGGAACACCTAGAAATTCGTCCTCTGATTGAGCAATATTATCAGGTGTATAGAGATACGGCTCGCAAGCGCGGACTTTTGCTCATAGATCATTACCCGGTTTGGTGGAGAATTTTAGACGAAAACCCCGCCGAATTCAACCGTCTTATTCCGGATGGAATTCACCCTTCGGACGAGGGCTCGACTAAAATAACGCTTGCCGAAATCGTTAAGACCTGGTTGTAGCAAGATGAGGTATTAATCATTGGAATAGAATTCATTACGTTAACGGGTAACGATAGCTTAATAAAACCAATAAAGCAGCTGGCCAACGTGATCAGATGATTTTGTTTTTGGCTTTAGCCAGTTGAGTGCGTAAAACGCGCGAAACAAAAAAACCATCCGCTATGCGGGTGGAGGGAAAGAGGTTTTACCAATAAGACCATCCCGATAGAAATGAGATGTTCAGGCTCAAAAAAAGGAATGGTCTTATATGGCAAACAAGAACTATAGTTTAGCTCACAGGAAATGTCCTTTTTTTGTGTAATAGAGGTGGAGGTAGTGGGGGAAATGGCTTCGTTTTTTCATGCATATTGTCCTAAAGGAGTAAAAAGCAAATACCGTCTCATTGTTTTTGACGACAAAAAGGAGGCGTTCATTCCTCTGACAGACAGCGTTATATGCAGTTAACAAAGCCAAAATTGGTTGATCTACTGATTCGGATGGAACAGTATATTACATATCATATTGTCTAATGACACAAATGTGGCGACATATAATAAAGCTTAGAAGCCTGGCTTATAGGGCTTTTTTATTTTAATGTAGCCAAAATTGTATCATTAAAAAATGCATAAAAATGACCACATTCTAGGATTTTGACACAAAAGTGGTTACATTGTGGAGAGCATATCACGAAAGACCGTAAAAGAAAGCAAAGCCACATTGAAATGTATGACACCACACCAAATATTGTCGGAGGACAAGAACATGTTCCGATAACTAATAATGAATTCAGATTGGTGCTAGGTGTCGCGGGCAGCTATTCTTCAATATAGTAAAAATGGTGGTTTTGCTAACAAAGGTAAGGAAGTGGCTTTGAAAATCATTACGAAATGGAAGCTACTTTTGAACACAAACTAAAGACCAAGTAATAAAGTCGCTAGGTAGCGGCTTTATTTTTTTATTTATTTCTTACTGGTTTGGCTACTTTCTGATTACTCGATAAACTGACAGGCATTTATAATTTTGAGAACAAAATCAAAGAGTATAGCAACAATCACAAAAAATATAGGGAAAGGGAGTGGTACTTTTATGTTCGTACAAGATAAACCAAACCTAACGAATTTAGAAATACATAACAAGGAATTCGCAACTCAAATCTTTGGATACAATCGAGATGAAGTGAACGAATCCTTGGACATTGTCATTCTAAACCCACTTGATTTTGTTCTCTGCCGGAATTCACTCCTTGCCCTTCGGTAGTTTCACCGTGTACCCCATATGCAAAATGCCGATAATTCGCTCATCCGGGTCCTATGGTTGGTGTTTAAGTACAAACAAACACCAGATTGAACGGAATATCATAGCTTCGACACGAAATCGTTTTAGAATGAAGATAATATGAGAAAGATCATTCATTCGCCAAAAACTAACATTATCTCACAATAAAAAGCATGTACAATTGCATAATTATGGTATAAGTTAAATATGAAAGAAACATTTTTTACATAATATAATATTTATACCCATATTAGGAGGGCAACTCATGAGAAGAATTTTCGCTTTAAGCTGCGGATTCTATCTATTAATCGGCATAACCAGCGTTGTACTCGGTGCTCTTTTACCTGTTTTATTGACACATTATGAGCGTGGTTATAGTGATGGCGGGTTTTTGTTGTTTTTGCAGTTCCTCGGTTTTCTTGTCGGGGTGCTCGTTGCTCCTTCCATGACTGCTCGCATCGGCAGAAAATCCATGTTAACCATCGCACTGATCTATATTGTGGCCGCCTATACCATTCTCGGATTTTTGCCATCCTGGACAGTTGTTCTTCTTCTAACCATTATTGTCGGGTTCGGGTCTGGCATCATTGAGCCCTCCGTTGGTGCGTTTACGATAGAATTTACGGAAAATCAGAAAGCAGTCGCAATGTCCAAGCTTGATGTGTTTTTTGCCCTTGGAGCACTTCTCATTCCGGCAGTCGCTGCCTTATACATATGGCTGGATCTTTGGCATCTTACGTTTTATACCGTTTCCGCATTGTCCCTGGTTCTCATGTTGTTATGGGTGACCATGCCCTTCTCCGCCGCTTCTTATCTGAAAAAGGCTGGTGAAAATACAGTTGGACATGCAACGGACAGGTACTCCAGAAAACATCTGGGCCTGCTCACGATCTTCGTCATCTTTTTCTTCGTATACATGGGTCTGGAATTAGGCCTGATGAACTTCCTGCCTTCCATTCTGGTCGAACGATTGCGGTTACAGGAATCTGTCGCTTCACTCAGCGTATCCATCCTATGGATTGCAATGATCATCGGCCGTCTTTTTTCCGGAAAAATTGCTGAGGCGGTCAACTACATGCCTTTCCTGATCTGGAGTACGGTAGGTACACTTCTGTTCGCCGTTGCCATGGTGTTCGTAACAGGCCAATGGGCAACATACCTGCTAATCTTCGGAACCGGATTGTTCATGTCGGGACTGTTCTGTATCGCACTGGTCTATGCCAACATATTGATCCCGGGCATGACTGAGCGCACAACCAGCATTCTGATTGCATCAGGCGGCATCGGTGGCGCCATCCTGCAGTATGTAACCGGATGGAGCATGAGTGCTTGGCCTGTAGTGAACACGATCTGGATATTGGCCGCATTTTGTCTGATTCTACTCCTCACTCTCGTGCTCTCTCATCTCTGGAACGTAAGGAACAGTACCGTAAGTCGAACTCTCGCATATCAGAGTAAAGAGATTTAAACGTTGCTTCTTGAGAGGGGTGATGCCTGCGTAATCCGGAATTTTTGATCTTCGTTTGGTCTAGACCATTACATTTATGGAGGGAATCGTATGCAAACTTTAACCAAAAACCGTTTCAGAACCGGAAAAGGGATTAAGTTGATTGACGATGCAGGCGTTGAATATCTGGATGGCGTATCCGGAACATTCAATCTGTCACTGGGCTACAATCACCCGCATGTCGTGAGTAAAATTCAGGAACAAGTCGGCAATCTGACGCATATGTCTTCCTCCTTCACAGAACCGTATGTGGATGAAGTGCTCGATCATCTGATTGAATATGCCCCAAACGATATTAATGCCGGATGGATGCGGGATATTACAGGTTCAACCGCAAATGAATGTGCTACCAAAATTGCACAGAAATATACGGAATCCACAGACATAATCAGCTTGTATCTGTCCCATCATGGACAGACCCAGTTTGCAACCGGGATTTCGGGAAATGCCTTCCGGCGGAAACGGTTTCCAAATTCGGCTGTTGCCAACTCCGTTCATGTACCTGCACCATACTGCTATCGTTGCCCTTTCAAATCTTCAAGCGGAGACTGCGGATATCAATGTGTTGAAGCTATCTCTGATGCCATAGAATATGCGAGTTCCGGCTCAGTCGCCTGCATGATCATTGAACCGATCCTCGGGAATGGCGGCAATATCGTTCCTCCTGCAGGTTATTTCAAACGCCTGCGTAAACTGTGTGATGAGTACAACATCATTCTCATAGCCGACGAAGTGCAGACGGGGATCGGACGTACTGGGTACATGTTCGCCAGCGAATTGTTCGATATCCAACCTGACATGATTACCCTTGCCAAAGGTCTCGGCGGAATTGGTGTACCTGTTGCTGCGGTATTGATGCAATCCAGATTGAATGTACTGGAAAAGCATGAGCATTCCTTCACCTCAGGAAGCAATCTGATTTCTGTAACCGCTGCTAAATCTACCCTGGAGGTTGTAGCCGCACCCGGATTCCTGGATGATGTGAAACGCAAAGGTGAAATTTTAGGCGGATTACTGCAAGATTTGACCATGAAATATCCAAGCATCGGCGAAGCTCGCGGAGTCGGGCTGATGTGGGGATTAGAAATGGTAGGTGACAGTAATGAACCGGATACGGATAAAACCAATGCCATTATCGACCGAGCCTTCACGGATGAGCATCTGATTTTAAGAGGATCACGTTACGGCTTCGGGAACGTAGTTAAAGTCAGACCATCGCTTACCACAACAGAAGACGAGTTGGTTGAAATTGTAGAGCGACTGGATTCGGTGCTTGCCAGCGTTCATTAGTACGTAATCCAAATTACATTCGGACACTAAGCTTACAAAACAATCTTTCGATCACTGTTATCCCCAGATTTTTTTGATTCCTCTTTACAGGGGAAAGTCCGGTGATAAAGGCGAACGCTTCGCTGCTCCATGTTTGTTCTATTTTCTTCGTTATTGTGTGATCTGAATTTAAATTCATATTTTTATAAGGAGGTTTTATCATGTTAGCATTGGTATACAAATCGGCATGGGATGTATCGCTTGAGGAACGGCCTGTTCCTGAAATCGCAAGAGACAATCAGGTGTTGGTTCGGATCCGGGCAACGGGCGTATGCGGTACCGACCTCGGTATTGTCAGCGGTAAATATCATGCAGTTCCTTCCGTCATTCTCGGTCATGAGTCTGCCGGGGAAGTTATTGCCGTGGGCCCTGCTGTAACGACACTGCAACCGGGCGACCGGGTTGTCATCGATCCTACCTATTATTGCGGGCAATGCGACATGTGCAGAACAGGGAGACAAAATCACTGCACACATAAGTCGGTTACGGAGACAGGTGTGAGTGCTGACGGTACATTTACGGATTATTATGTAACCGAGGATCGCTTTTTGTATAAATTGAAGGACCATGTGAGCTATGAAGAAGCGACCCTGACCGAACCGCTGAGCTGTATGCTTACGGGCATTAATCAGATCCACCTGCTGCCGAATTTTAGAACGATTATCCTCGGCGCAGGCCCGATTGGCATTCTATACAGCTACGCCCTCGCTTCCAAAGGCGTCACTGGCTGTCTCGTCGACATCTCCGAAGAACGTCTGGCTATTGCTGGTTCGATTGCACCAGAGCGCTGGGAGGTTCATTCATCCTTTGAAAATGCAATAGAGTCGCTGGCACCCACAACCAATCAGGTTGATATGATTGTGGATACGACAGGCGTCGTGGGCACACAAGTGCTTTCGCAACTCGCCAGCGGCGGTTATCTCATGCTGGTCGGTCTGAGAGATGGAAACACATCGTTCAATCCCAAGGAAGTCGTGGACCGCAGTCTGAAAATTATTGGCTCCATCGACTCCCTGGGCACATTCGCAACAGCCCATTATATGATTGAGCAACAGATTATCCCGGCGAAAAAAATTATCACCCACTCTTTCCCGTTGGAGGATTACGAAGAGGCGTTCCGCACGCTCGGCTGCGATATTCAGGGGCGCACACTTCAAGCTTCTTCACATGCCATCAAAGTAGTGCTGCAATCCAGCGGCTCCAGTATCTAAAGCAGCAAGTTAACCATGATTGAGATAAATTAGAGATAATTGCTTACAGAATCCTGGAGGAGGAATACAACATGGTAGCAAACAAGGAGTTTGACGGGCTGGAAGAGTCGAAGGATGGCAGCATTCAGGCGGTCATTTTTGACATGGACGGCGTACTGATTGACAGCGAACCGATTTATTTCGAGATTGAGCGCAGCTCTTTTGCTCATTTTGGCGCAAAAATGACGGAGGTGGAACATCACACCTATGTCGGAGTTACGCTGGAGTCGATGTGGCGGAAAGTGTTGGACAAGCACCAGTTGACGGCTACCGTAGAAGAAGCCCTCGCCTACCATCAACATAATGTGATGCAGACGATGCTGGCTTATCCGGAGCTGACGGCCATGCCTTCCGTGGAACGCTGGTTAAGCTGGCTGCATGAGCAGCACATTCCTATAGCCGTTGCTTCTTCCTCACCACGTACACTGATCGATCTGATCATGGACAAGACCGGGCTTGGAAAATACTTCGAGGTCCGAATGACAGGTGAGGAAGTTGAGAGCGGCAAGCCGGCACCGGATATTTTCCTGACTACAGCTGAAATGATTGGAGTGTCCCCTTCAAACTGTCTTGTCATTGAAGATTCGCGCAATGGCGTTCAGGCCGCCAAAAGTGCAGGCATGCGCTGCATTGGATACTGTAATCCGGGATCAGGTGACCAGGACTTATCCAAAGCAGATCTTCAGATTTCCAGTTATGATGAATTATGGACGCTGAAAGATACACTTCCGTTGGAAGGCAGATCGCCAAGCTTGACGGAGATAAACTAAGACGAGACTATGAATACTATGAAAAGTGGATCAAAGACTTAAATAACAAAATACGAGAATTAAACTCTCATCGAGACTCGACCAGTCTAATTGACCGGGTTAGGCAGCTAGAGATTGCCAAGTGGGGTAGGGCAAAAGAGTAAAAAATCATGAAATATTATCGATATACTCGTTAAAGTTGAGTTCAATTTATATCATTCATAAACACTTTTCAGAGGAAGCACCTCTTAATAAGGCATAAGCCCTTTATTAAGAGGTGCTTTTTTTGATGGAAAAGGAGAGAATCTGATGAAACATTACACTAGATTATGATACTCGGTACTGTTCTCATGTTAGTATTTCAGTCTGTAGGTATCTCTTTTACCCTAATTGCATTTGGAGAAGAAGCGACTGTTGCCAATTTGGCCATTGAATATGGAACACCGGATTACATTTTGGTGGGGGAGGAGAGGCAACTGAAGGCAGTGCGTTCTTATGAAGATGGATGTGACTGCGTTAAGTAACTGGTTCTCCAGTGACGAGACAATTGGAATGATATATCATCCTGGTGTATTACTTGGGAAATCCCCAGGGGAAGTTACAGCAGAGGTATACGATGAAACCAGTTCGACTTCGTTAAGCATCGTTGATTATCAGACGCTTGAAGCACAAGTTACGAATAATATGTAATCAGGGTGATTCTACTCAAATCACAGCACAGTCGGTCCTAAATGAATGATATTTATATTGAAGACATTGTGCCTAGGGCTACCTTTGACTCATTATTATGTAGTATTATTCATTAGCCGAGAGGGGGAACCGGATTCGTCGCGGAAATCCACGGTCGGATTCAGCGTGGGCACGCCGCCCCCCCCTGCGAGAGGTCCTACATCACGCGGTAGGCAGGGGCGAGCTGTCGCGAAGAATCGTTTCCCTTCAGATGGATCGCCTTAAAGAAAATATCCACACGCAGCAGAAACTCTTGCACGAGCTTGAGAATGTATCGAGCCGGATGCGAAGGAACGATCTGGTTACCCTAGAGTATTTCACGAATATCATGCGAATGATGAGAATGAATCATGAGAAATATTTAGCCGAGAGGAAATCGAGCATGGATCTCCATCTCGACCGACTTGGCGAATATTTAGATGAGTATCCGGAAGAACCCGGACAAGGAGGATTCGACAATGAGCGAAAGGTCTACCAAGCATTCCACATTTGTCACCGAACCGAACTATAAACACTCCCATGCCCGCGTATTCGCTGCATGGGCAGGCCAAGACAGCCAAAGCCAGCTGGTTTCCTAAAGCTGACGAGTTTGCCTTCCGGGTCGGCGGACGCGAATTCAATCGTGGCGGCCCCGCCTGGGGGGGCAGTTTTCACTTTCGATGCCTGACCAGGAAATCGTTCCGGACAGGCGTATTGTGTATTCGTACACGCTGGACATGGAAGACAAGCGGATGTCCGTCTGCCTGAAATGCCGCTTCCGCATAACCCATTACAATTCAGAGCCAGTGGACATAAAAAAAGATGACCCTGATGAATTAAAGGGGCATCTCCTGGCAGCTTAACTCAGCGGTGTTTTGTTGAAACTGTCCACAATCCGGGCCAGTGTTCAACGCTGCCGAACAGTAACAAAAAAACAATTGAATGCAAATTAACGCTATGATACAATCATTAGCGTCATTGACAATCAAAACATATACAACATTTTATTTTATCCCTACTTTAATTGTACATCTGGAATTTTGATTTGTCAATGATCTTTTTTACCCCCAAAAAAAACGGAAAAAGGAGTGTGTTGAGGGGAAATGGAGGCGAAGGATTGGCAGGAGGAACAGGAGCGGCTGGAACAGGTCCGGAACAAGCTGCAGGCGAGAATCGCCGAACTGGAGCCGGATGTTGAGGGGCTGCGTGATCAGGCTTCAGACATCCGCAAGCGGTTTTGGGAAGATCTTACGATTAACACAAGCACGGGCGGAGATTTCGAAGAGACTTACTACACGATTAACCAGCAGTCCGCGTTATTGGCCGAACGGGAGCGCCGACACAAGCTGCTGACGGAGCAATGGAAAAGCATGAACCGTCTGCTCCCGTCTCCTTATTTCGGACGCTTCGACTTTAAGGAGGATGGTCTGGACTTCAGCGAGCAGATTTATATCGGCGTCTCTTCCTTCGTCGACGAAGACGGATTGAGCTTTCTGATTTATGACTGGCGCACGCCAATCGCGAGCCTGTACTACGACTACCCCCCCGGCCCGGCGTCTTATGTCACGCTGTCCGGACGATTCGAAGGGGTGATGGAGCTCAAGCGGCAGTTTCAGATACAAAACGGGCAAATCCGCAACATGTTTGACGCGAGCGAAACGATCGGAGACGAATTGCTGCAGCAGGTGCTCGGCAAAGGCGCAGATTCGCAAATGAAGAGCATCGTGGCAACCATCCAGAAGGAACAAAACGCCATCATCCGCGACGACAGCAGCCGGATGCTTATCGTGCAGGGGGCAGCCGGTAGCGGCAAGACTTCCGCGGCGTTGCAGCGAGTGGCGTACTTGCTGTACAAACACCGCCAGACGATCAAGGCCGATCAGATCGTTCTTTTCTCGCCGAATCCGATGTTTGCCGGTTATATCTCCACCGTCCTTCCGGAACTCGGCGAAGAGAATATGCAGCAGACGACATTTCAGGAATATCTCGATTATTGGCTCGGCTCCTCGCTGCGGCCGGAGGATCCTTTTGACCAGATCGAATATGTGCTGACCTCGCAAGGAGCGCCGGGGTACGAGGCTCGCCTTCAGGGGATCGGGTATAAAGCATCCGAGGCTTTCCTGCAAGCCCTGCAAAACTATGCAATGTGGTTGGGACAGGAAGGCATGCGGTTCAACGGTATTCGGTTTCGGGACCGCGATTTGATTACCGCGGAGCGAATGAAGGCGGAGTTTTACGGCCATGACCACTCCCTGCCGTTGTTCAATCGTGTCCTACTTTTGCAGGAATGGCTGCTGAATGAACTTGCTTCGCTGGAACGCGCGGAACGAGAAGCTCCTTGGGTACAGGAAGAGTTGAATTATCTTGACACCGAGCAGTACGTGGAGGCCTTCGAAATGCTGCATAAAGAGAAGGAAGTATTCGAAATTGCAGAAAAATACGCCACTCGTGAGAACGAACGCCGGGGAGATGAAGGCGACTTTGACTTCGGCCTTAAGGAGGAAGAGCTGCTTCGCCGAAGGATCGTGAAAGAAGGCTTTAAAGCGCTTAGGAAAAACGTGAAGAAATTCTCGTTCGTCGATATCAAGAGTTTATATGGGCAACTATTTGAGGGCGAAGCCCCTTATCGGGAGAAAACGAATGGGGCCGACATCCCTCCGCTGTGGGCTGAAATATGCGGGCAAACCAAGGAAGCGCTGCTCCGAAGCGAGTTGCTCCATGAGGATGCGACTCCGTATCTGTATTTAAGAGAACTGATCGAAGGCGTCCGGACGAACACGGAAATCCGGCATGTCTTCGTTGACGAGGGACAGGATTATTCGGCGTTTCAATATGAATATCTAAAAAAGCTGTTTCCCCGTGCCCGGATGACGGTGCTCGGCGATTTCGGGCAAGCGATTTATATGCAGTCTACAAGTTTGGACACAGCCGATTCGCCACTGGTCCGCCTTTTCGGTGAAACCGAAACACGCCTTGTCCGCCTTGTACGTAGTTATCGTTCAACCAAGGAGATTGTTGAATTTACGAAATCGATGCTTCCGGGCGGGGAAGACATTGCACCGTTTGAAAGGGGTGGCCCAAAGCCCCTTCTGACGAGACTGAACGGCGGTGAGAAGCGTGATACGCAAATTCTGGCAGACATCGCGGCGCTAACGGCCGAGGGCTTCGATTCCATTGCCGTCATTACGAAGACCGCAGCCGAAAGCCGGGAGGCCCATGAATCGTTACGGATTCATGGAGGTGAAGCTCTGCAGCTCATTACGAAGGAGACGCCGGGCTTTGAAAAAGGAGTGATGATCATTCCCGTGTATCTCGCCAAGGGTGTCGAGTTCGATGCAGTCTTGGTCTATGATGCTTCGCCCGAAGCTTACGTCCGGGACAACGAACGCAAGCTTCTTTATACGGCTTGTACGCGGGCCATGCACCGGCTTCATCTTTACACGACGGGCGATTGGTCGCCGTTCGTGCAGGCATTGCCTGCGAATTTGTACGAGAAAGCACCCTATTAACGGATCGGGGATGACGTCGGCCGCGATAAGCTGCTCTCATGATTCTGCAAATTTTGGGCGCCATGATCATGGTTATTCTGAACAGCACCGTTGTCAATAATGCCATTCCGAAACTCATAATACTTCGACACCGATCTGAAGATGATAAATGGACCGTCACCGTCTATCCCCCCGGCCTTATCCGCCGGTCCCAGTTGATCTAAAAAACCATCGCTCATAACGACACTTTAACTGCTGCATCATCCCATACAATCGTCGTGATCATCCCTCCAACGTTACAGCATCAACTGGCCAATTACCGCACTGGTAAACTCTTGTCAAATGTTTTTATATCAATTTAATGGTTAGGAGAGATATTGAATGAGTACTTTCGTTCTCGGCTTTCAGGAAATGGAAAAAACGCAGCTTTTACTCGTTGGCGGAAAAGGGTTGAATTTGGGGAAATTATCAAAAATTGAAGGAATACAAGTACCCGAGGGATTTTGCGTTACAACCGTGGGGTATCAAAAAGCCATCGAACAAAACGAAGCGTATCATGCTTTATTGGATCGCCTAACCATGCTAAAAGTAGATGATCGAGACCAAATTGGGGAAATCAGCAGGAAGATCCGGCAGATCATTTTGGAAGTAGAAATTCCTTCCGATGTAGTAGAAGCTGTTACTCGCTATCTCTCCCGGTTTGGCGAGGAACATGCGTATGCTGTGCGTTCCAGCGCGACTGCTGAGGATTTGCCGCATGCCTCTTTTGCCGGTCAACAAGACACCTATTTAAACATCATCGGCATCGATGCCATCTTGCAGCATATCAGCAAATGCTGGGCTTCCCTATTTACGGATCGTGCGGTCATCTACCGCATGCAAAATGGATTTGACCACAGTCAAGTATATTTATCCGTTATCGTTCAAAGGATGGTCTTCCCACAGGCTTCAGGGATTTTATTTACCGCTGATCCAATTACCGGAAACCGAAAGCTGCTTTCAATCGATGCCAGTTTTGGACTCGGAGAAGCGCTGGTCTCCGGCTTGGTTTCTGCCGATGTTTATAAAGTGCGGGATGAGCAAATCGTCGACAAGAGGATTGCAACCAAAAAAATCGCGATCTACGGACGGCAAGAAGGCGGGACAGAGACCCGGCAGCTCAATCCTGATCAGCAAAAGACTCAAACCCTTACGGATGACCAAATTTTACAATTGGCACGCATAGGAAGACAGATCGAAGCTCATTTCGGCCAGCCCCAAGACATCGAATGGTGCTTGGCTGATGATACCCTTTATATTGTCCAGAGCCGGCCGATCACCACTTTATATCCCCTTCCTGAAGCAAATGACCAGGAGAATCACGTGTATGTGTCTGTCGGCCATCAGCAAATGATGACGGATCCTTTTAAACCGCTTGGGATATCCGTTTGGGTGTTAACAGGTGCCAGCCCCATGTTTAAAACGGCTGGCGGAAGGCTGTTTGTGGATATCACGAAGGGCTTGGCTTCGACAACTGGCAGGCAAAATTTATTGGGTGTTCTAGGACACTCCGATCCGCTCATAAAAGACGCGCTTATTACCATCATAGAGCGGGGAGATTATATAAAGTTGGACCCGAATGACCAGAGCGAACCGGGTCCTGTAAAAAGCCATATAGGTATGTCAGCTACGGATATTCTGGCAGAAGCAGGAAGCGATCCGGCAATTATTGCTAATTTGATTAAGAGCAGTGAGACATCGTTATCAGCGTTAAAACAGAACCTCCAAACGAAATCAGGATTGGATGTATTCGATTGTATCCTGGAAGATATGCAGCAACGGAGGCAGCGTGCGTCAGATCTGAAAAATTTGAATGTGATTATGGCCGCTATGCATGCTTCTGCATGGATCAATGAAAAAATGGATGACTGGTTAGGTGAAAAAAACGTAGCAGACACACTTTCCCTATCTGTACCTAACAACGTCACTTCTGAAATGGGAATGGAGCTACTGGATGTTGCAGATGTGATTCGTCCCTATCCGGAAATAATTGAGTTTCTAGAACAGGTAAAGGATGATAGCTTTTTAGATGAATTGGTTCAATTCGAAGGTGGGCAGCAGGTACGTGATGCTATTGCTGCTTTTCTCGACAAATATGGAATGCGATGTGCCGGGGAGATCGATATTACAAGAACACGCTGGAGTGAAAAACCAAGTATACTGGTGCCTATGATCCTCAGTAACATCAAAAACCTTGAGCCTGGCGCCAGCAAACGAAAATTTGAGCAGGGGCGACAGGAAGCTTTGGAGAAAGAAGAGGATTTATTGGCCCGATTGAAACAATTACCGGATGGTGAACAAAAAGCCGAAGAGACAAAACAAATGATCGACCTGATCCGGAATTTCAGCGGTTATCGTGAATATCCGAAATACGACATTGTTAGTCGATACTTCATTTATAAACAGGCTTTACTTAAGGAAGCGGAACGACTCGTACAAGCGGGCGTTCTTTATGAAAAAGAAGATATTTACTATCTCGCTTTTGAAGAACTTCAAGAAGTTGTTCGCACAAATAAATTAGATTACCAGATTATCAGCAAGCGGAAGGACGAGTATAAATTATATGAAAAACTAACTCCGCCACGTGTGATTACGTCTGATGGCGAAATCATTACGGGTCAGTACAAAAGGGAAAATATCCCCGCCGGAGCTATTGCAGGTCTTGCCGTTTCTTCGGGTGTTATCGAAGGGAGGGCACGGGTGATCCTGAATATGGAAGAGGCTGATCTGGAAGATGGCGATATACTTGTGACTGCCTTTACCGATCCCAGCTGGACTCCATTGTTTTTATCTATAAAAGGCTTAGTTACGGAAGTCGGCGGACTGATGACCCATGGAGCCGTTATAGCACGTGAATATGGCTTGCCAGCGGTTGTAGGTGTGGAGAACGCGACCAAATTGATAAAAGATGGGCAACGAATTCGCGTGCATGGAACAGAAGGGTATATCGAATTATTGTAATGTTAAGAAGTTGGGATACTGGAAAGCCTTTTTTAAGTTTTAGACACCAAAACACCGTCAGTATTACTGGCGGTGTTTTATTACGTTTTGATCCTGCTTTTCTTTTAGCAAGCAATGATTCTACAGATTGATTGTGTATATCAAGTTTGATCGCCAAGCGTAATAACACATTAAAAAAGTAGAAGACATGTCAATTGTGACACTTTGAGTGTCGAGGGACAAGAACATGGTCCCATTGAAAGTCGCTATTAGCGGTTTTTTTTGTTTTATCGGTACAAGTTCTTGTCCCGAGCCAAGGACAAGAACTTGTACCGATTGCCGTAAAGGACAAGAACATAGTCCGATTACCGATTAAGCAAGCATTTAACTACATTTCACTGCTCTAGTTCATTAAGCTAACGGGAGGATTACTGAATACAATCATAGAATACCTAATATCGGATTTGATGTTAGGAGGGCGGAAAATGGAATTCATATTTATTCGGCATGGTCATGGAGAACATCTCAACGATTATCCCAATCGGTTGAATACTCTGCATCCTAGTCTTACAGAGTACGGCAAATTTCAAGTAACGCAGCTACGAAATGTAATGAGACGGCAACTATTATAAAAAATGGTATGGACTTCATTATTTCTCCGTTTGTTGGTCCGAGAATGTTTCCTCAAAACCCCGAACTTCCTTTTTTAGCATGTGATCACATCCTTTCTAAAACTGAGATTACAAATCTGTATGGAGAAACTGATATTCTTGATTTCAATTTGGATTGCTGGAAAGAAGGGATTAATAGGATCGAACAAGATATTTTTGAAGGATATGCTAAGCAGTTATTAGATTGGATCGGGGAAAGTTATAAAAACATATTCATTATTTCACATGATGGTACGATAACCAATTATCGAATATTGCTTGGAGAAAATGGATTGACCAGAAAAGATTTTCTCGGTGAGACTGGGGTATATCGAATGAAGTTGTAGTCTGTTGGTCGCTAAGCTAAGGGGAAACCTTTGTGGAGAACAGATGGAGCAGTTTGCCGGTTGGCAGCTGCTTTACTCTAATGGGCAGCATAGTTCAATTATAATTGTTTTCTCAATCCTGTTTATACGTTGAAACTGTTAAACTGTATTTAAGTTGAACGAATAGGGGAATTAGAGATGAGCAAAGGAAAAATCGTATTCTTGAACGGAGTAACCAGTTCAGGAAAAACATCTATAGTAGACGCTATTCAGTTAAAATCGGATGAGTTTTTTTATGTGGTTGCAAACGATCTTTTTGAAAATACAATTGGCGATAACTATCTTCGAGAAGATTATTGGAAATATTTAAGTGATGCCATTATTATGATGTATCATACCGCCAAACTATTTTCTGATCATGGTAAAAATGTGCTTATCGATGGCATCTTGGTAGAAAGACCTGAGTTAAAACCCCATTATGAAAAAGTTAAGAACATATTTGCTGGGTACCCCTTTTATATTGTTGAAGTGTTTTGTCCTTTGGAAATTTGTCGCCAAAGAAATATTGAGCGTGGAGATAGAACTGAAGATCAATCAGACTGGCAAAACAAAATGATGGCAAAAGATATACAGTACGACCGTACTGTCAACACACACATAAACTCTTCAGAAGAATGTGCTGATTCGATTCTAAAATGTTTGTATGGTAGGTCCGAAGATTAATCATATTACGCTAATGGGGGACGTTAGTTGAATAAAGATGAGAAGGCAACTGGTCAGATTGATCAGCTGCCTTGGAGTGGAATATTTATATAGCATTCACGAATGGAGTGATAATATGATCGGGAGGATCATACGAGTTTTGGAACAGAACCCGCGACTCGCTATCAGATATCCTGATGGTAGCTATACTAAGCAGGGGAAAGAAATGGTCGAACTAAAAAGTTCCGATTATACTGTTCAGTTTAAGGCTAAAATACAACTGAAGGATTTCCGGGGAATATGGGAAATTCTATTTTTACCCCTATGGGAGATATCACTAAAGTGAGGGAGATACAATGAGTCAAACCGTAAATAATTTGGATAAAGAAATAACAAAAAGAGTGCGGATGAAATATCTTTTACATTTGCCAGATCATTATGAAAAAGAATCCTCAATTAAGTGGCCTTTAATCTTATTTCTTCACGGGGCAGGTGAACGTGGAGATGATCTGGAGTTGGTAAAAGCACATGGAATTCCTATGATAGCAGAACGCGATCCTTCTTTTCCATTCATTACGATTTCCCCTCAATGCCCGGAGGATTCTTTTTGGAATGCTGAACAAGACGGATTGATGGCATTAGTAGATGAGATCATTGCAAACTACAACGTAGATCCAGATCGGTTATACTTGACGGGGCTAAGCATGGGTGGTTATGGAACGTGGCACTTAGCAGCAGAATATCCAGGAAGGTTCGCGGCTATCGCTCCAATATGTGGTGGAGGTAACCCCAACCGTGTACATGAACTAATAGGAACACCCACCTGGGCATTCCATGGCGCGAAGGATGATATAGTGCCCATTGCTGAATCAAAAAAAATGGTAGACGCACTTCGCGAAAACGGTGGAAATGTCTCTTTCACAATTTATCCTAAGTCGAATCACAACTCCTGGACAGAAACATACGATAATCCGGAATTATATAGCTGGTTTCTAGGTCATTCTTTAATGGTAAGGAAATGAAGTTGTTACACTAACGGAAACTTGCTCGACGGCAGCTCTTTTCGGGTGACAAAAACATAGTAACATTAGAAGCCTCTGATTATGCGGCTTTATATATTTATGTTATCAAGTTCTTGTCAAAACACAATTACAAGAACTTGATAACATTTCCGACTGATGCCAAGAACATTTCCCGATATGATTTCACGACGGAATGCGTTAAATATAATATTGTAATTATTCTGGAGGATATTTATATGTAGATAGGTGAGTATGATTAATCAATTTAACCCTAGGTCCAGAAGAAATTTCATAGGTCATTCGGTCCTTCCCTATTGGGATCCAGTGTCCACCATCTGTAGGTTCAATTTCAAATGTAATTTCCAATATAAAGCCACGGAAATGATTTACTCTTCTTGTTTCAATCACTTCAATTTTCCAGGGAGCGATAACAGGTGAGATATCACTAAAAATCTTCGGATAATAATAGTTATGCAAATCTTTCTCAATAAAAGGAGAAAGTAAGTTCATAAGCATATCCTGTAACCTAAGCTCTTCAGAGTCTTGAGTTGGTTTGTTTGAAGAAAAGGTTGTTGTTTGAAAACAATTAATACAAACAAGGGATAGCATAAAAGTGAGTAGGATCCTTTTCATTTTTCAATACACCTCTTAACGACTTCATCTAATTAAATTAATTATATTGTTACCTTTTCTGAATAAAGTATGTGTTTATTGAATTAACGGGAGATAACAACACACAAAAAGACAGCTGCCGACATAATCGGCAGCCTATTCAGCCAACGGGCAGGATAGTGTAGTAGCAGTTTAAGTATCTGATGGATATATTTGTCAATACAACGGACAAAGGATGAAGGTTTTACCCACCAATCCAATGAATACTTATATAAAAATGAAATTGGAGGGAATTGAATGCTAAGTTCTTTAAATGGTACTTTTCCTACTGATAAAAAAATCTAAGTTTTGTTGATGTCGAGGGACAAAAACATAGTCTCATTGAAAGTCGCTATTATAGCGGCTTTTGTGTAGCTTCCCAAAATAGGTACATTCAAGTAAGCATCAATAAAACTGAAAGTTTTGTTGTCGGAGGACAAGAACATAGACCCATTGAGTGGGTTATACCCCAATAGCAAACCACCCGTTGGACGGGTGGTCAGGATTTAAGGAATCAGGCTCTTGTTCCCATCTGAGGAAAGAACTTGATTCCTTTGCTATAAAGACAGAACATACATATGGAACAGGCAGCTCTGTGACAACTTCAGAAAAACAAACGCCTTTTTCCTGTGTTGGGGAAAGGCACTTAAGAGGTGATGTAATCTTCACCTAGCTTCGGTATACTTTAAAAGAAACTTAATCTTTATTCAAAACTTGATCTAACCAGGTGAACATGCGGTGGTTAGCCAATTTCAATGCTCCAAAATGGCAATGTTCTTCAGCAGAATCTTCTGCAGTAAATTTCATATATGTTTTGGAACCCTTTAAAGATTGGAATAATCGTTCAGGTTGTCCTGCAAAGGCATGATCATGCTCAGCTTCGCACACGAGTACCGGGCACATGATTTGCTCAGCAACACCCTCTAAGGTAAAGGGTTCAGTTTTGCGCACGAGTTCTTCTACATTCGTTGCAAGGAACGTGAACTGTCCATTTTCAATTCCCCATCGAGTGCCTGTATCTTTGGCCATAATCGACGCGATTAAGTTCTCCGTCTCTGGTGAACTTAAATCGGATTTGTCACTTGTATTTATACCCAACGCCTCAGCCATGACCCCCACTTGAAAGGAAAATAAACCGTCATTTGCTATGCATGCAGCGAGCCTGTGTTCATAAGCAGCCGCGCGCGGAGCCAAATACCCACCTAAACTAATACCCATTAACGCTATTTTGTCGGAGATGACTTCTGGGCGCTTGGTCAGGTAATCGACCACTGGAGTTACAGCAGCCTCCCAGTCATGCCTGAATGGAATTCGCTGCTCGCGGATAACAGCTCCTTGTCCAGGACCCTCGAATACCAAGCAATGATAGCCTCTTTCTAAAGCAGAGGTAACGACTTGAAAATATAGCTCTTCTGCAGTGGAATCATATCCACCGTGAACAATCAGGACAGGCCTGGGCTGATTCCCGGCTAAATATAAGTACCCCGGCAGCTCTGTATCTTCATAAGGAATCGAAACAATCTCCCAATGATGATCAAGCAAAGAAAGCGCCTGTCTGAATGTGCTACGGCTAAGACTCCATGTCTCAAGAATACGCTTATCCTCCGGATTGCCATGGAGAAAAAATTCAGCAGTACGGTAACAATTAGATGCACGCAAGTAGAATTCCCTCGCGCTGGTCTTATTGCCTTGCTTGCTGCTCTCTTCAGCTTCCCGATGAGCCCGGATTGCTGTCTTAAGCCATTCCCCATACCAGCTTTCAAAATTGCCTTCCTCGATTCGATAAGCGGTAGATAGGCATTCGCCTACGTCCGCTCCACAAAAAGCTGCGTAACCCATTGTGCGAAGTAATTCGAACGAAAAAGTCTGATCATCGAAAATAAGTTTCATGATTAGTACACTTCTTACATATGTTATATATAACCCATTAAAGAATACTAGCTCATCTCATTCATTGTGTCAACATTGTTTTATGTTATAATTAACCTATATATTGAAAGGCTGAACTCGAACACAGAGATAGAGAGGGGAAGGAGAACTTCATGAATAATATCCAGTACACCATATTAGGATTGTTGGCACGAGAACCGTTAAGCGGATATGAAATGAAGCAGCAGATCAACAACAGAATTACCCATTTCTACAAAATTAACAATAACCAGCTGTATCCATCTCTTTCGAAACTGGAGGAAGCCGGATTTATTGAACTGCAAGCCATTGAACAAGAGTCCTATCGTCCTCCCCGAAAAATTTACAGAATTACGCCTAGTGGCATTGACGCCTTAAAGTCTTGGGTGTTAGAGCTTCCTGAAGTTGGTGATACAGACACCTTTCTGTTGAAACAATACAGTTCTTGGTTAGTAAGTCCGGATGCATTGATTGAGCTGATACGGAAGAAAAAAGAACAACATGAACACATGCTAAAGGATTATAAGGAGAGAATCTCGTCTTTTCAAGAACAGAACCCTGACGTTAATCATCCTTTATTCTCTACAATTTCTGTTATAGAAATGGGGATTAATTTCGAGGAGGCAGGTATACTCTGGTGCAATAGGATGCATGAGGTGTTAAAGCAGCATACACTTGCCAATAGAGTAGACACCTAGAATACAGGTAAGCACACATTGTAATAAATATTAGATATTCATCTAACGGTAATCGGGCCATGTTCTTATCCTTTTAAGCAATCGGTACTAGTTCTTGTCGTTGACTAATGACAAGAACTAGTACTGATAAAATAAAAAAAGTCGCTAAAATAGCGAATCTCAAGGCGACTATGTTCTTGTTGTCCGACATGGGGTTTCATTCTTCTTTATAGAATAGATCTACGGGGGGAAAAGCGTTTGAACGTGGAGACCCTACAGGAATTCATCTTTCGTATATCCTTTGGAACGCTTGTTCCAATGAATGGGTCAGTGGCCAAAAGGAGTGGTTTGAAAGGGGGCTTATGGTTAGCTAGACGGAAAAATATGGCGGTAGTCTTCAGCCAGGTGAGTAGGTCGCCAATTGTCCGACGACAAGAACATGATTGCTTTAAAAGTCGCATAATATGCGGCTTTTTTTGTTTGAAGTATATAGGTTTTTGTCGTAACTCAATGACAAGAACTTGGATACTTGGCCGATTAGAAAATTATCTAATAAACTTTAATGGTTGAGTGGAGGGACTCACTTCGCTGTGGCCCCTAATCTATTAATTGAAGTAACCGATGCCTCGTCCAGCCGGGAGCAGATTGTAATCGAAACTTGTTTGATTCGGATAAGCAAGTGATGTTTGGTTGGCCTTATTAAAGAACGGCAATAATGAAACACCCCTGACCATTTCTGCCCAGGGGTGTTTTCGACTGATTAAAGGAATTAGCTATACCGTTTCAGCGGTGATTGTCATTATTCCTCTGGGCGCTTTTTATAAATCGCCTTTCTCCTTTTCTGCTTGGTAAAGGGAGAGTACTTCATTATATATAGCCATGATTTTCTTGGAGGGAATGTTCAAGTTAATGGCTGAGTTCCAGAAGCGCAAAGCGCCGGTTGGGTTGGAACGGCCGTTAACCTGCTTGCCAAGGGAGATGAAAGCAATTTTTACCTGACTGTGAGTCGAAAAATATACTCACATCGATCTAAACCAAATTTGTATCCAAGCAAATAAGGTCGTATTACAGTTGAGCAGATCCAGGATTATAATCTGACATTTGCTCGACTTTTTTTGTTTTAGGGAATAGGGGAAAGGGAAGGGGAATGAGGATTTCTTCTCGAATCTTATCTCAGAGGCTATCTCAGGCTACTTAAGGCTAAAAGCACTTATTATAATATGTATTCTCTCTATAATATGTATTCTCTCTGAGGGCATGGTGATAAGAAAAATTGTACCGATTCCCAGCTTGTAGTGCTTCACTTTGTTCCGTGATAAAAAAGGACCAAGATGTTCCGAGCTGCTTCTAACAGTCCCAATTCCATGGCTGCTCTCGACGTTATGTTTGTATTTTTGAAAGTTTCCGAAGCATGTCCATACATCGATGTGTACCGATCAATCACTTCGCGGAACAGATCTTCTTTTGACTTAAACGCTGCGTAAAAACTTGCAGATGATATATCTCCCATTGCGGCTTTTAACTGAGCCAGTGAAGTGGATTCAAAACCATATTCCCAGAAAAGAATCATGGCGGCGGCAACCGCCTCGTCACGATTAAATGTACGTGGATGTCCTGTTCGCGGCATAAGATGACCTCCTTTATTAATTTCATACTAATCGGTCCAGAAGTCCTTGACAAGAATTAAGTGCTTGAACATAATATATGGAATGAATGGTATGTAATTCGAATTGGCTGAAGAGAGACAACTTACTTTTACACAATCTTTTCTAAAAAGGATGTGTCGACAGATGATAAACTTTAGAGACAAAGAATATCGGTGTACCTCGGAAATTGTACTCGGCTTAATCAGTGGGAAATGGAAGATATCCATTTTAAACCGCTTAGCAAAAGGTCCAGTACGGTATAATGAGCTGCGACGGGTACTTCCTGAAGCAACCCAACGTATGCTTACGATGCAGCTAAGAATGCTAGAAAGCGACGGACTTATTATTCGCAAGGTTTATCCTGTTTCACCGCCAAAAGTGGAATATTGCTTATCTCAGCTAGGTGAGCAACTTGCCCCTATGCTCATGATGTTATGCGATTTTGGAACCAACTATATCGAAAACTTTCCCGATGAAGTATTGTACACAAATCACAAGAATGCATAAAAAGCTACAATCTGCCCATTTACCATTAACCTTGCCTTTGATCGGGCTGCTTTTGATATTCGAAAAGCAGGAGGTACTTTTCCAAATTACCTCCTGCTTTATATGTCTTAATTATATATTTCCTTCGTATTGCTCACGCAGTGCATTATTCTCTTTAGTCGTACTGACAGTTCCTTGCTTCAAACGATAGTTGACCCATGCCAACACTGTCGCGAGTACGGCCACAATCCCACCAGACCAGGAAAGATCAATAAGCTTCATGTTCGTAGTGACAAATCCACCCAAAGCGGATCCGATCGCAATGCCAACATTGTTGGCAACGGAGGTTAAGGATGAAGCCAAATCTCTTGCCTCCGGAACATGCTCATCGGCAAAATCAATGAAGTACAACTGCATCGTCGAGTTCATAAGATAAACAACAAGAGCCATGAATGAGATGCTGACAAGTCCCCCAACAAGAGAGCCGGAAGTAAAATAAAGTGACACCAAGATGACAGCTTGAGCCAGAAGCACATAGCGAATTTTTCTCATCCCGTCTCCGATAGCCAGCTTTCCTCCGATTAGCGTGCTGAAAATAGACACAACACCATACAGTAAAAAGATGAGACTAATATAACGAGCCGGAACAAAAAGCACATCCTGAAGCAAAGGAGCTAAATACGTATAGATGCTATAAGTAGCTGCTATACTTAACATCATAATGGCGAAAGCAAGCACAATTCTGGGGTAAGCGAGCAATCTGAGTTGTTTTGTGAGTGAACTGTGTTTTCCTTTTAGTCCTCTAGGAATGGTTGCGATGCCTGCTATCAAAGAAATGATTCCCAACAATGTGGTAAACCAGTAGGCCAAATGCCACCCGCCCCATTGTCCGATAAAAGTGCCAAGGGGTACGCCAAGGACGCTCGCCACAGTGAAACCAGTAAAGATGATGGAGATCACCGGCCCTCTTTTTTCCGGAGGCATGACTTCACTTGCCACTGACATCGCGAGTGCAATCAAGACGCCGGTAACTACGGCCGTGATTATTCTGGACACCAGAAGCAGGCCATATGATCCTGATAAAGCCGTGACGATATTCCCAACAATAAATATGCTGAGCAAGACAAGGATGAGCGGGAATTTGGAAAATCGGCTGAATAATGCTGTGAAGACCGGGGTACCAATAGCAAAGGTAAGCGCAAAAGCCGTCACCAGAAAGCCTGCAGTCGATATGGCGATTTTCATATCTGTGGCAACTTCAGATAATAATCCGACCATCAAAAACTCACTGGTCCCCAGAATAAAGGTCAATAAAAATAAATTCATTGTCAAAAACTTTTGTTGTCTGGTCAATATAGATTCTCCCTTTCTATCCAAAATGTACGGTGGATTTCATTTCACGACTTACAGTACTAGAAATTGCGTACCGAAGCCTTTGCCGGAAACATAAGCCGCTTCCAGTTCCTCCTGATCTCCTTTATCCAATAAAACTACATTTTCGGGATAGAGTTTGCCTAGTAAAGCCCATAGGACAAGTTCGTTTTTGCCAGTCGGAATGAAATGGATGCCATCTGCATTGGTGACCAATCCGGAATGCGAGAGAATGTCTTCAGCAGGGTGCTAGTTGATGTATTCTCGTTTTATAAATTCGCTCCCGGCATAGCTGCTTCTTTGTGACCGATATAAAAAGCGCTGCCCCCTAAAAAGCTGACCAAGATCTACTGCAAACTCGTTGCCTTTCATCTCCAAACTGAACTGTAGGGTCGTTCGATCTGTACTGGTATTTGGAAGCAACCGGGCAATAGATGGTTCATAGTAATCCTCCCCATATTCAGGAAGCAATTCGTCGTCTGCCGGTGTTCCTTTTCCTGCCTCTTTACGGGGCGCGGAATAATAATCATCATATTCATAATCGAAGGAGACCGCGGCCAAACCTTCTGCATCTTCTACCTGTATCGTTTGTACGGGATGCCATCTCAGGAGATAACGGGATGCCGTACGGGCAGACTCACCCAAACCAGCCGGCAAAACGGTACCTAGACGATATTGGAAGCCGTAACCGACTTTTTCCAACTCTGAACTAACCACACTTTGTGCATACTGGATGATCGATTTATGTGTTAATTTTTTCTTGAACAGTTGCGTTAAGAATACTTCTCGGGATGGCTCCAGAAAACGCAATCCTTTGAATTCCCTATATTCCTTGACTTCAAACGGAACCTCTTCCCAATTGGCAAATGGCAACAAGGCATCCCGAAGTAAAACGAATTGGTGTAAGTATTCATTATAAATCTGCATAATCCTTGGTCCGCCGAATGGTCCCCAAACCTGAGCAGTGGCTTCCGGGGTCAGCGGATGACCATAACAGTGGCTTCGAAATTCCAGTTCACTAAGCGTTTCTGACCCATACTCAGCCAATGTCTTTTTCTCAGCATTGATCTCTCTGGCCCAGCTTACCAATTGTTCTCTGATACGTACCGCTTGAGCTCTAATCTCTATACCGGCATGATCTTCGAGTTCCAATGATTTTAAGGGCAAAGAAGACAAGCGTCCGGAAATCGCCAAATTGGCTAACAGGCTATCTAAGAGTACTGTCGGATCGCTGTTCACTGGTTCGCCCAGCTGAACCAGCATGGCCTCAAGCATTTTATCGAGTTCGATTACAATCTCTTTTGCTCGATATACGCCTGCAGGCAAATTCCAATCCATGTTCGAGTTTACGCCCTGTCTGATCGAGTTGACTGGCTTGTTGTCAATGAGCCGCTCAATATCTATGGTTTCTCCCCAAACGATCTTCTTCTCTTTCAAAATAAGTTGATATTCCTTCATTTCTTAGCACCTCACCTATGGTTTTTTTAACGACCGTGTGTCGCTCAATCAATTGTGGATCGATCGTTCTGTATGTAAGGTTATCACCCTTACTAATTGGTGAAAAGTACGCACTTTTTTGTGTGAACGGAACATTTTTGTGGGGTAGGATACATTTTGATACTAGAAATGGACTTGATACAAAGACCGGCTCTGCATGTACCGATGGTGTCTTGTGATGAAATAAGGGCGGGAAAGATTTTCGAGCAATGATGTGAAGTCAAATTTAGATACTATGTAATAAATCAAATCAAGGAACCATCATTGAACTAACGGGAGACGATAGGTCAATATAGCCTTATGAATGAAGCCGGCTTTTTACCGCCTGTCTTTGCTTAGCTTCGGCTAGATAAAGGTTAATCTCATTAGTAAATATGGTAATTACAAGATAAAGTGATAAATGAAATTGTTGAGACAGATCAGCAGAAAAAAGAGTAACAATGATGGAGTATTTTCGTCATACTTGTGTCGCGATCCGTTGTGAAAATATTCGAAAATGCATTCAGAAAGTTAATGAACAACTGCTTAAACATGTGATCGCGCATGAACTGGCCCACTACAAACGAAAGGATACGATCTGGAATATGGTCGGCAGTCTGAATTTTCATTTAATGATAGAGCTAGGGATAACATGGTTCTACCGTAAAAGAGAGGAACGGCTATTGAATGGCATCAACTAAATATGATAGAGTAGATAACTAAAGTGTAATGTGTTTGATTGCAAATCGATTAATATAATTCCGAAAAGAGTGGTAAGCATGAAGTCATATATCAATTGGAGATATACGATCACCATCTACAAAAAAGTGATGAAAGGAGCGTGATAAATTAAAAAGAAAAAGGAGCAGAACGAAATGATACAAAACAGAAAAGCAACTGTTAATGACTATGATATGATAATAAATCTTTGGGAAAGATCGGTAATGGCCACTCATCATTTTTTGAGTTTCAAGGATAAAGAGGAAATCAAAAAAGAATTACCCATGTATTTTCCTCATCTTGATGTACGTCTCTGGTATGCCGAAGACTCTATCATTGGTTTTACCGCCATCAATGAAAATCACTTGGAAGCACTATTTCTCGATCCCGATAAAATTGGCAAAGGGTATGGGAAACAAATTATGAAAATATGCATCAATGGTTTTGGGATCACGTCCGTTGATGTGAATAAACAAAATGAGAATGCGACAAGGTTTTACTTAAAAAGTGGTTTCGGAATAACCGGTGAAGATTTGACGGATGGAGCAGGCCGCCCTTACCCCATTTTACATTTGAAATACAATGAACAGCAGAAGTAATTCTTCTGTCCAGGCTGTCGAGAAATCGACAGCCTTCTAAATAACTATTGAATATCTTTTATGACAGCACACAAATGTTTAATGTTTTGCGAAACATAACGTTACATAACTATTACTGTGATTCAACAATTCTGTTAGAGGAACATCGATGGAATGATGGTTGGTGGAACAAAAAATCAAACGCGCAAAGTCAACTCGAACAAAAAAGCATTACTCTAATCATTAAGAAATGATTTTTGTTTAGTTGAACCATTACGCTAACGGGAAACGATAGCTTATTCAAAATAAGAAGGCAGCTGATCATTGTGATCGGCTGCCTTTGTTAAACTAACGGGCAGGGGAGTTGAATAACAGAACGTTCTAGGATAATCATGATCTAGACTTGTTTTTTTGGAAGTTCCAGTAGAATCAAAATGATTCAATCCTTTGCGACAGGAAATCAAGAACTACTTGATTGAATTCTTGAGGTGCCTCGACAAAGGGGAGGTGGCCACAGTCTTGCATGGTTACTTTAGATGATCGTTCTATTCTTATATGTAAAGTTTCCGCAGCCTGTTTGTTAAATGGATGGTCTTGATCAGAAATTATAATAAGAGTCGGTATAATGATCTCGTGTAATCTAATATAAGCAACTGGTTTAACAGCAACTGAGAGGCTCGGAGTAAATCTGCAGAAGTTGTTCGAGTTCTTAATATTATGGATCACCTTCGTTCGAGCTGCTTCTTTCCTTTGGGAAGGGAAGAAGTACTCCCAGAAACGATTCGTTATTTACCATCCTTCATTAAATTAAATTTGTATTCTGTCAGGCCAGGACTGTGCACATTAGCAATCCATGAGAAACCGGACATGCTGTTGGATGATAAAATGTAGACATAAAGGAGGCTGCATATGGAACGTGTAATCTTGATGATGAATGTGCGAGAAAACCAGGGAGGAGAGTCAGTCGCATGGCAAAGATCGTTTTCGCATTGAACCAGTCTCTGGACGGATTCGTCGACCACGACCACACGGCATTTCAGCCCGACCCCGTGCTATTCCGTCATTTCATCGACGACGTGCGCGGCCTGGCGGGCATCCTGTACGGGCGCCGCATGTACGAGACCATGCGGTATTGGGACGGAGACCATTTTGAATGGGATGCGCCGGAACGGGAATACGCAGCGGCGTGGCAAAGCAAACCGAAGTGGGTGGTGTCGAGGACGTTAAAGTCCGTCGGTCCGAACGCTTCTCTGATCGAGGGCGACCTCGCAGCGGCCATACGTGGGCTGAAGGCTCAGCATGAAGGGGAGATTGAAGTTGCCGGGCCGGAGTTGGCCCACAGTCTAACGGAGCTCGGTCTCGTTGATGAGTATCGACTCTATCTCCATCCAGTCGTGTTGGGTCACGGCAAGCCGTTCTTCGCCGGTCCGCGGCCGCCGCTGCGCCTCGTGGCAAGCGATCGAATTGGCGAGAAGGTGATAAGGTTGACCTACGTTCCAGCTTAGTTGTGCGGTTGACCCAGCGGCCTAAAGGGCACGTTACTTTAATAGGGATTCTCCGGCTGTAGCGGCAGTCAGAGGATCCCTTATTTTTTAAAATTTGTTCAGTTATGCGAAATGACATAGTTATTTATGGATTTGACGATTGACCTAACGGGAAACGATAGTTGAATAAAAAAGAGACGTCAGCTGATCAGAGCGATAAAGATAGCTGTCGGAGGACAAGAACATATTCCCATTGAAAGTCACTATATTAGCGGCTTTTTTGTTTTATCGGTACAGGTTCTTGTCCCGAGTCGAGGACAAGAACTTGTACCGATTGCCGTAATGGACAAGAACATAGTCCGATTACCGATTAGATAAGTATCTAATTGGGTCTCCATGCAAATTCATTAAGCTAACGGGCAGAATAATTCAATTATGGATTACAGTTTTCTATGGGCACCGCGACATGGATGAATATACCTCCGCCAAGCGCCGGCAGTTGGATTCAGACTGCTGACCGACTTTGCCGTCTTAAACGGCGATAATCCGGCGACTGCCGCATTGCGTGGGCGGGGACGGACCAACGGGCATTAGAATCCAATTTCGTGTTAAAATAAATTGTGGAATAGTTACCCATATGGATTTGGAGGAATGCTCGTGGCATGGCCAACTCATATTGTTGCTTGAAAATGGTTTGAATACAATTAAAGCAATATAATTATTTTGAATTTTCATAAGAGGATTTATTTTCAGTGGTTGTTCATGTTAAGGGAGGTGATCAATATAGCTATGCGCAAAAAAGATAGGAACGTAACAGGTATTGTATTGGCCGTAATTTACTGTGTTGTCCTTTTTGAGATTTTAATTGATGCCCCCCCTGGTGAAGCTCCAAATAATCCGCCTTGGTCATACGCAATGTTTCCACTTGGAGTTGTTGTAATTACCTCTCTCTTTGATTATGTAATCAAGTTCGATTTCTTCAAAAAGATGAAAGAGTGGAGGGGGTGTTATAAATGACCGGAACCGGTGCGTACATGTGTCGGGGGATAAGAAGATGTTCCCTTTGAAAGTCGCAATTAGCGGCTTACTACATTTCACTGCTTTAGTTCATTAAGCTAATGGGCAGGATAATTCAAAAAACTATAGATATTCTCACATGAGAACCAATGATACTTATCAGGGGTTCTTCGTTTCGTTTAGGTAATGAATATTCATAAAACTGGTAGTTTTCGGGAATTAGAAGCATCCCTGCTAGCCCTGCATCACGAATGCTTCTATGAAGCATATGGCGAACCCATCGCGCCTTATCTCGGGAATGTCGTTGTCATCTTCCGCGGCATGGTGAGAGAATATTTGTCTCACGCGGTGCAAGCTGTGATCGCTGTTTCCATGGCCGAGCTAACTGAATTTATTGTGGATCGGTTAGATACGCTTATCCTTAATTTAGTCGCATGCCAAGCCAAGCCCATACTCGAAGCGAAGAACGCTTTTTTCAATGATATTAACCAAACGAACTAACTCAACCCCATCCAAATAATACCCTTTTGCGGGTGTATACTACCTTTCTAGATTCCGTAAGTGAATTGAGACTCTATGAGCGTCAACTCGATCTATTGCTTAGCCATTCGGCAAATTTTAGGACAGTTCAAAACAACTGACACTATTAAAGTGAATAAAATAGAATAAGCGGGGACCATGTCCCCGCCCTCCATATTGAAAGTAAATTATCCGCGCAAAATCGCTTCGATCTGCTCAAGTTCTTCCGCGCTAAGCTCCGGTGCATTTAAGGACGCCACCGCATCCTCAATTTGACTAACTTTGCTGGCGCCGATCAATGCAGAGGTCACTCTACCGCCACGAAGCACCCAGGAGAGGGCCAACTGCGACATCTTCTGCCCGCGGGCTGCGGCAAGGTCGTTCAGCTTCCGCACTTTGCCGAGGACATCTTCGGTCAGTTCCTTTTCAGAAAGAAAGACACTTGGTCCAGCGGCACGGGAATCGGCTGCGATACCGTTCAGATAACGGTCAGTCAGGATGCCCTTTTCCAGTGGGGAGAACACAATGCTTCCAATACCTTCTTCGTCCAATACATCCTGCAAGCCGTCTTCAATCCAGCGAGACAGCATGGAGTAGTTCGGCTGATGAATCAGACATGGAGTCCCAAGCTGGCGCAGGATTTCCGATGCTTTGCGTGTATCTTCTGCACTGTAATTCGAAATACCGACATACAGCGTCTTGCCTTGGCGAACAAGTAGATCCAGAGCGGCCATCGTCTCTTCCAACGGTGTATTAGGATCAGGACGGTGGTGGTAGTAAATGTCCACATAATCCAGTCCCATCCGTTTCAGACTTTGATCTAGACTGGAGACGAGGTATTTCTTGGAGCCCCATTCCCCGTATGGACCAGGCCACATGTAATATCCTGCTTTGGTAGAGATGATCAACTCATCACGGTAAGAAGCTAAATCCTTCTGAAGAATTTGTCCAAAAGTCTCTTCTGCAGAACCAGCAGGCGGACCGTAGTTGTTAGACAAATCGAAATGAGTAATTCCCAGATCGAAGGCTCTTCTGACCATGGCTCTGCCGTTCTCGAATGTATCGATCCCGCCAAAGTTATGCCACAGACCTAGTGAGATAGCTGGCAGACGCAGACCGCTGCGGCCAGTACGGTTATATGTCATCTTGTCATATCGGGTGGAGCTGGCATTATACATGGATGTTCCTCCTAAATGTGATTTGAAGCGCGATCACTTCATGCACTTGTAAAAGCCAATCTTTTCGGAAGCACATACTTTCGTTGGATCTAGCGCAATCTTCGTCATGAAGCTGCATGCGTTGCAAGTCAGTTTACGCTCTTATTGTAGAGAAAAGACAGGTCCAAACGTATGTCAGCAAGGAAGCAGTTTGTTTGGTCACCCTTTTTCTAGAAGACTTGAACGACTTCATGAATGCCATCCACTTCTTCAAAAATGGCACTTTCAATGCCAGCTTTTAATGTGATCGTTACACTAGGACAGCCGTTGCACTCTCCCAAGAATTTTAATTTAGCCACTCCATCCTTAACCTCAACCAATTCAGCATCCCCGCCATCGCGCATTAAAAAAGGACGCAGTTTTCTCAATACATCGTCTACCTCTTCGAACAATTCCTCAGAATCTCTCATTTTATGACTCCTTTCATAGAGGCTGTGCTATCAGCTTCACTGTTCGCATTTCCTTAATCACTGGCCTTTCTCTCGATCATTCTTTCCTCTAGTTCATCAATCATGTCTTGATAAATCGCTTGATAAAACTTAATTCTTCACTAGTGTAACGTTCTAGAAATCGGAAGTACCGATCTTGCTCCTGCTTATGCAACTTTCCGCGCAGTACATATAATTCCTGCGCTTTTGCCGTTAATTTGAAATGGATTTCCTTCTTGTTATCGTTAAGACGGATACGCTCAATAAAACCATCTTCCAATAATGTGGTCGTTATCTTTGTTATGCTTGCTTTCGTTAATCCATTTTTTCGGCAAGTGCTGTATTGTTGATGGGCTCATTATAGCCAATACAGTCAACGTGTACAGCTGTAAGATCAGCAGAATATTCGGAAATCCCCTGCTCTTTAACGCTTGCAGCTAGAATCAAGAATTGCAGCGATGTTACTTGTCGATTTTCGCGAAATATTCTAATGTTCTAACCAGTTGCGCGGTGTAAGACATTTCATTATCGTACCAGGCTACAGTTTTCACCAGTTGCTGGTCGCCAACTGTTAGAACTTTTGTTTGAGTGGCATCAAAAAGAGACCCGAATGTCATTCCTCTAACATCGGAAGATACGATCTCGTCCTCCGTGTATCCGTATGTTTCTGGATCTGATGCTTCTCTCATAGCGGCGTTAACTTCCTCAACCGTTACCTTAGTGTTCAAAACGGCTACGAGTTCTGTTACGGAGCCTGTTGGCACAGGTACACGCTGAGATGCACCATCAAGTTTGCCCTTCAGTTCAGGAAGAACGAGGCCAATGGCTTTAGCAGCACCGGTGGAGTAAGGAACAATGTTCTCTGCTGCAGCCCGTGCTGCGCGGAAGTTTCCTTTTGAATCTGGCGCATCAAGCGTATTCTGGTTGCCTGTATAGGCGTGAACGGTTGTCATCAACCCGGATTGAATTCCAAATTTATCGTTCAGAGCTTTAGCCATGGGAGCTAGAGAGACCGTTGTGCAAGAAGCGCCGGAAATGACGGTTTCCGTTCCGTCCAGTGTGTCATGGTTCACGTTGTATACGATCGTTTTCATGTCGCCTGTAGCAGGGGCGGAAATGACGACTTTCTTCGCTCCGCCTTTCAGGTGAAGCTCGGCCTTTTCTTTCGTGGTGAAGAAGCCTGTACATTCGAGAACAATATCAACGCCAAGCTCTCCCCAAGTAAGCTCTTCAGGATTCCGCTTAGCCAAAACCTTAACCTCTTTGCCGTTTACTTTGAAGGTTCCGTCATGGACTTCAATGTCACCGTGAAAAGTGCCTTGCGTCGTATCATATTTGAGCAGATGAGCTAACATTTTAGCGTTCGTAAGGTCGTTAATCGCTACAACCTCGACGCCTTCCACATCTTGAATTCGGCGAAAAGCGAGTCGTCCGATTCGTCCAAAACCGTTTATACCTACTTTTACAGTCATTGAAAAATCCCCCTATAAGTTTTATTTATTCCAACAAGCGAATGCCTGTGATGAAATAAAAATGGCCCAGCGCTATTTCATTCTAGAATGGCTTGTTGTATAATGCGAAAAGAGACCGATCGGTACTTTTTATATTAGCATGATATTAGTGAATTGCAAGGCCGAATTGAATAATTCGTTTAAAACAAATGAAATAAAATAAGGTTCATACGGAGGAGCTCATGAAAAAAGGGGACAGAACACGGGAACATATCATTATGAAATCGGCTGAAATTTTTAACCAGAGAGGATATGCCGGTACATCGCTAAACGATATTATTGCCGACACCGGAATTAAGAAAGGGGGCATCTATCGACATTTTGCCAGTAAAGACGAGATAGCGCTTGAAGCCTACAATTATGCTGCCAGTATGGTCGCCAGAAAATTTTCTGAGGCGGTCGATCAAGAGCAGTCTGCGTCAGGAAGGTTGGTTGCTTTTTTTCGTGTCTATGAGGATGTCGTCAACGATCCACCATTTATTGGCGGATGTCCCATGCAGAATACAGCTGTAGAAAGTGACGATACTCATTTGGAGCTTTGTGGTCGAGCAAGGCAAGGGCTGCATACCTTCTTGGATATGATGAAAAGTATTATTCGTGACGGCATTCAAGCTGGGGAGTTTAGGGAGGATCTGGATGTGGATGCGCTAGCATCATTTGCATTTTCCTTGTTGGAGGGAGGGATTTTGCTCAGCAAGTTGGATGGGGATAACAAGCACATGCTAATGAATAAAAAAATCTTCTCGTCCTATTTGCAGCAATGCTGCTTAAAGACCAGTTAATCTGGTGTACTGGCACATCGGAATGGAGCTGGGCATCATCGATGACAACTCAAGTTCAGAATTCTGACTTTCGATGGATCGTTTCATTTAAGTATAAGCTGTCTTAAGCAATAGCCCGAACGGGTGGTTTTTATATTTTTCACGGAGTTGTAAGAAAGAATTGATCTTTACTTGAACGTTTAGAGGAGAAGGCGTGACCACGATTGCAAGGCTAAACGTCGAATATATAATAAATTTTAAATATCAGGTTTTGTAATATTTCAACTGCATTTCTCACAAATTTGGGGAAATGCCAACTTATTATGTGAAAAAGTTCTCTTTTTATTCACGAAGGAGCAGAGCATATGTTAGCCCCCGAAGGTCGTAAAGTTTTACGTCTAAACCTGTTGTTTTAATTTTTCATTTTGTAGACAGGAACAGCGTTGGAGGGAGGAAGTAAATATGGGAATCGATACGGTACTATGGAGTAAACTGGTGACTGGAATGACACTAGGATTCCACGCTATTTTCGCGACACTTGGCGTGGGTATCCCATTAATGATTTCACTCGCCGAGTTTATCGGTATTCGTAAGAAAGATCTTCACTATATTCTAATGGCAAAGAGGTGGTCACGAGGGTTCATTATCTCTGTTGCAGTAGGCGTAGTCACAGGAACAGCAATTTCGTTACAACTCTCCTTGGTATGGCCCAATTTCATGAAACTTGCGGGAAATGTTATTGCGCTCCCATTGTTTATGGAAGTGTTCGCCTTCTTTTTTGAAGCCATTTTCCTAGGGATTTACCTGTACACGTGGGAACGGTTTAAAAACCCGATGATGCATTGGTTACTAACGATTCCTATTGTCGTCGGTGCAGGGATGTCAGCAGTATTTATCACGACGGTAAACGGATTTATGAATCAACCAGGGGGATTTACGTTTGAAGGAGGACTATTCACAGCCGTTGACCCCGTTCAAGCAATGCTGAGTACGGCAACATTCTCCAAGGTGTTTCATGTATTAAGTTCGGCCTATCTAACAGGAGCTGCTCTCCTGGCAGGTGTTGCAGCATTTGCAATACTTCGAAAAGGGGTTTCAGCATACCACAAAAAAGCATTAAAGCTGATGATGGCTGTCGTTTTGGTGTTCAGTTTAGTAAACACCTTAGCCGGAGACGTATCAGCTAAGTTTTTGGCCGAACATCAACCTGAAAAACTCGCAGCAGCCGAATGGCATTTTGAAACTGAAAGCGGCGCAGATTTGATATTTTTAGGGTGGCTTAATGTTGAGCATGAAATTATAGGAGCACTCCACCTTCCCAAATTTCTAAGTTTCTTGGCTTTTGGAGATTTCAATGCAGAAGTAACGGGTCTTAATGAGTTTCCTATCGACGAACAACCATCACTCGTGGTTCATTATTTTTTCGATTTAATGGCAATCATTGGATTTTTATTATTAGGCATTTCCTTTCTGTATTTCCTATTTGTACTTTGGAAAAAGCGTAACGAACTCAACAAGTGGATGCTGCGAATGATTGCATTAGGAGCACCGCTTGCTTTTTTAGGAGTTGAACTGGGGTGGTTTTACGCAGAACTCGGCAGGCAACCCTGGATTATCCGAGGATATATGCGTGTAGAGGAAGCGGCTACGACATCCCCAAGCGTCAGGATCCTTTTTTTCTTTTTCCTTCTACTATACATTGTATTGGGAACCGTTAGTGTTCTTGTGCTTCGTCGCATGTTCAATAATAATCCGGCTGAAGTTGAGATGGAGACGTGGACGCAGCATGCAAGCGACAAATCAACATTGAAGGGTGAGCACACATGATGAATTACGAATTGATTGGAATTTCAGTGCTCTGGTTGTTTTTGTACGGATATATCATAATCGCTTCCATTGATTTTGGCGCAGGTTTCTTTGCCTTTTATGCTCGTTTAACCAAACAGGACCATGTAATCAATAAACTGATTTCTCGTTACTTATCGCCAGTTTGGGAAATCACGAATGTATTTTTCGTTTTTTTCTACATTGGCATGATCGGCTTTTTCCCGGAAACCTCCTATTATTATGGATCAGCCATGCTTGTCCCAGGAAGTCTTGCGGTCATTTTGCTCGCTTTACGCGGTTCATTCTATGCATTTGAAAATTATGGCTCCAAAAATAATATTGTTTATCTGTTTCTGTATGGAGCAACCGGAGTGCTTATTCCTGCTTCATTGTCAGTGGCGCTGACATTATCCGAAGGCGGATTTATCTTGAAACAAGGAGAGACGGCCTCGTTGGATTACTGGGCACTCTTGAGCAGTCCACTGTCTTGGAGCATCGTTGGACTGGCCATCGTATCTGTTTTATTCATTAGCGCTGCTTTTCTGGCTTTTTACGCTTCGCGTGCTGAAGATCATGCTGCATTGAAATTGATGCGAACCTATGCGCTTTTTTGGAGCACGCCTACAATCGTTATCGCACTGACAGCATTTATTTTCTTGGGTCAACACAATGAGCGGCATTTCCAAAATATGATGGATTTATGGTGGCTACTCGCGCTCTCAGTTGCCTTTTTCATGATTGCAATGTGGTTATTATACCGAGGAGGTCGTTATGGGATGGCGTTTATATGCATCATGCTGCAATTCTTCAGTGCTTTTTTTGCTTACGGCATTGGACAATATCCTTACATTCTTGATCCATACATCACCATTCAAAGTAGTGTCACTTCTTCGTCTATGGGATTCGCACTGGTTGTGGCGTTTATCGGTGGTATGTGTCTCTTAGTTCCTTCATTGATCTTAGTCTTCAGACTTTTTCTGTTTGATGCGGATTATGTGAAAGGAAACAAATAGAATAGCACATTGTTTCTTACGGCAATATTTCCCACAAGGCCACTTTCCGGAAGGAGGAGAGTTTTTACGTGAAGAGAAATAAGAACCTCATTGCTCAACACATGTCTGCACAACGAAAATATCTTGTTCTTCTTGGCATCATATCCTTTGCACTTGGTACAGCCATTGTTGGTCAGGCTTCATTGCTTGCAGAAGCCGTCCAACGTATCTTCGTGGAAAAAGCCTCTTTCTCATCCGTGGCTATGATCCTTGGCATGCTTTTGGCGATTATGGCTTTACGTACATTGTTATCATTTGTTAATGGGAGAATTGGTCTCCATATGGCTGCCACTGCAAAGATCAACATGCGAGAATCTGTTTTGCAAAACTTGACCCGTGTTTCCATGGGTTTAAGTCTTCAGGGACAGACGGGAGAGAGGGTCAGCGTAGCATTGGATGCAGTAGACGAGGCGGATAGTTATTTCAGTCAGTACATCCCAAAAATGGTGGAAGCGATGATAATTCCCATTTTGGTCCTGATCGTTACATTTACTCAACATGCCAATTCAGGTTGGATCATGATCTTTACGGCTCCGTTTATTCCGATATTCATGATCTTGGTGGGGCTAAAGACGAAAAATAAATCGGAAGAAAAATATGAGCAGCTGGCCAACTTTTCCGGTACGTTTTTGGATTCCCTTCAAGGGTTGGTTACATTGAAAATATTCGGGCGAACTCATCGTCAGCAACAGGAGATAGAGCGCAGTAGTCTCAACTATCGTGACACAACCATGGATATTTTGAAAATCGCATTCATGAATACGTTCATGTTGGAATCCATTGTGATGCTTAGTATCGGTGTTGTTGCCCTTGAGTTGGCCATTCAGTTGGTTGTATACAAATCAATGACGTTTCACACTGCTTTTCTCGTTCTGTTACTCGTTCCAGAATTTTATAATCTCTTAAAAAATACAGGCACCGCTTTCCATAGCGGGCGAACAAGCATGGGAGCGATCCGTAAGATTGAGAGTATGCTTGAGAAGAATATGATGGAATCATATATAAGCGATGGAAAAAATCGGATGCCAAATTTTCAAATGTCACATGCAAAGCCACTTCCAGTACCCCCTTCGATAGAACTGAAAAATGTACGATTTAAGTATGCTCCTGATTCATTTGAATTCCACTCGGGAAGTGTGTTTCTTAAACCGGGGGACAACATTGCCATTGTTGGTAAGAGTGGAGCCGGTAAAACGACACTGCTTCATCTTATTGCCGGTTTGCTAAAACCGGATTCGGGGATAATTCTGGTTAATGGAAACCCACTCTCTCAAGATAATGAAGAAGTATGGTTTAAACATGTTAGCTACATCACACAGCACCCTTACATTTTTGCAGGCACATTCGAAGAAAATATTGCGATCGGTGCAGGTAGGGACGTTTCTAGGGCAGAAATCGAGAAAGCGGCAGAGGAAGCCGGACTTACAGCGGTTGCAGCACAACTGGATAAGGGGTTTGATACATTCGTTGGTGAGGGCGGACGTGGACTATCTGGTGGTGAAAAGCAACGTCTGGCCTTGGCACGCGCATTTTTGAAGCGACCTGCCATCATATTGTTCGATGAGCCTACAGTAGGGCTCGATTTGCACACCGAAAGCATACTACAACGTTCCATTTCCACATTGTCGAAAACGTCTACCATGATTACTGTGGCACATCGTTTATATACGATTCAACATGCCACCAACATTTTGTTTGTAGACCATGGATCGATCGTGGATTCAGGGTGTCACGAGGAACTTCTGAAACGCTTGCCCCAATATGCTGAAATGGTCGCTGTTCAACAAAAAGGAGGATTAGCATGAGTGAGCTGGCTATGTTTTCGAAAGCGATGTTTCAAGAGCGGAAGGATATTATCTTTTCGATAATAGGAGGGTTTATTGCTGGAATAGCCGGTGTAGCTCTCTTTTCCGCAAGTGGGTATCTGATTTCTCAAACGGTATTTGCGCCACCGCTCTATACATTGATTATCCTTACATCTCTTGTGAAATTTCTTGGTTTTCTCCGGTCGGCGAGCCGTTATGGAGAACGATTGTATACCCACCGGGCGACGTTCTCCATCCTCAGCCGTTTGCGAACTTCCTTTTTTGCTAAGCTCATCCCTTTGACACCCGGAATACTGAATAAAAATCGGAGTGGGGACCTACTTGCACGGATAGTTGGAGATGTAGAAAGTTTACAAAACTACTTTCTGCGCGTTGCATATCCGCCGCTTATTGTAATTATGGTGTTTTTGGCAACGGTGCTTTTTACAGCTTCCTATTCCTTCTGGATTGCAGGTTTGCTGGTATTGGGAATGTTGATGACTTCACTGGTCGTGCCTGGAATCGTTCTGTTGGGACAACGAAAAATACATGAGCGTGTCCGTGAGCAGCGATCGAAACTGTCCACGGAAATCACAGAAACACTGTATGGATTTCGGGATTTAAAGATTTATGGGCAGTTGGCACAGCGTGAGGAGCAACTTCAGCGCTATTCAGCTTCATTGGCAGCTGAACAGCAACGAGCTGCTGTCCAATTGTTACTGGGACAATCCATGCATGTTTTTGTTACATTTTTTATTGCTTGGGGTGTGATGACGCTCAGTGCCTATTTGATTATGGACGGAAGACTTGCTGGCGTATTTCTTGCCATGCTGGTTATGGCCACGCAAACCGTTTTCGAAGAGGCATCTGCTTTGGCCGTATTACCTGCATATAAGCAAGATAGCGAACATGCAGCCAATCGGCTGACGGAAACAATACCATCTCAAGCTACAACATTGCGATTAAGTAAGTCTGAGTCTTTGCGAACTGATTTACCTGTATCAATTGAAATAAGCAACACTACTTTTCAATATGAGGGGGAGTGGAGGCCAGCACTATTGAATTTCTCACTACATCTTGCTGCAGGTTCTAAAACAGCGATTGTTGGGCCGAGCGGGTCAGGAAAATCTACGTTAATCGAGTTGTTGCTCAAACTGCGAACAACAACATCGGGGAATATACGCATAAACAAAGTCTTGATTAACGAATTGGAGGAGGAAAACATCTGGGAATTGACAAATGTAGTGTTGCAACAAAGCCATTTTTTCAAAGGGACGCTTCGTGAAAATCTGTTGGAAAATGCAGATGAACATTCTGACGAGGAGCTAATGGAGGTACTTGCTAAAGCCCAATTTCCAAATGTTTCGCTAAACCAGGTGGTCTATGAGAAAGGTGAAAACTTATCCGATGGAGAAAAACAGCGTCTTGCCTTAGCACGAGCCATGCTACGCAAAGGACAACTTTGGTTGCTGGACGAACCAACGTCTTCTCTGGACTATGTAACCGAGCAACGCGTTCTAAAGCAATTGTACGAGCAAGCGAGCGGAGATACACTTCTTCTCATTTGTCATCGCCTCACCGGTCTAGAGAAGATGGATCAGATTGTCGTCATGGAGCAGGGCGAAATTGTGGAGATCGGCTCATTTACGGAATTGATGGAACAGAAGGGATACTTTTATAAGTTAAAACAGATTGAACTACAGATGATTGGTGAATCTGGAGTTTAAAACGCTTGAGCTCCTGTAAGCTAATCGGTTGGTTCGGTTCACTCAGGCAGTAGGAGGGCGTTTAAAAATGATGACAAACCATAGAAGAGTTTTACTAGTTGATGACGAGACGCGCATTCGTACCATCCTACGAATGTATTTGGAGTTAGAGGGATTCATAGTCGAAGAAGCACCGAGTGGTATAGAAGCCATCCAAAGATATTGGGAGAACCACGCAAATTATGATTTGATCGTGCTGGATTGGTTACTGCCTGACATGAATGGGATTGAGGTTTGCAAGTATATGAAACAGACACAACCTGATATTCCTATTCTGATGTTATCTGGGCGCTCGGAAGAAAGGGATCGTATTGAAGGTTTTGAAGCCGGAGCAGACGATTACGTCATCAAGCCATTTAGCCCAAGGGAAATTGTGCTGCGTATCCAAAACATGATAACCCGTGTATATTCTCTAAATAACTCTATCATGATTGGTGAAATTGTACTTTATCCTTCAGCACGCCGTGTTATGGTAAAACAAAATGAGGTCCATCTGACTCCCAAAGAATATGATCTGCTCTTTTTCCTGATCACACATCAAGAAAAAGTATATTCTCGTGAAGTATTGCTTACAGAAGTTTGGAAGTCATCGCACAGAGAGATTTACGACCGGCGTACAGTAGATACCCACATTAAACGCCTGCGTGATAAGCTATTCTCCTATTACCCGGAAGGAAATGGATGGATTCGGACATTATGGGGACATGGGTATATGTTCAAAAAAATTTAATTTTGGGGATATCAAAAATGCATTAAAAATGGACGAATGAGGCACCATTTGACCTTGTTTTTAACGGATTCTTATAGAAGACAGACACGCGTGGAGTTATGTAAGTCGACAAGAACATACACGCTAGTAGCCACTGAAGTGCACCTCTTAGAATAGACATTGGAAAAACCCCGGCGTTACGGACAATGGACGTACTACCGGCGAAACGAAGAAACGCTTATGCAGCTAGCTGATTTTATTAAGAATGAAATACAAGGCAGGCAGTCGCCATCGTGAGGTTGCCTGTTCATTTGAAATAAATATCTATAAATACAGATATACAGATATAGCTAAATGAATTCGTGGAGGGCAAAACATTGAAACGTGGCGGTTCTTTATTTTTTATTGCACTTGGCATTTTTGGCAATGTTAATACTGAACTTGGTGTCGTCGGCCTACTTCCGGCGATTATTGAGAAGTATGGTGTGACTGCTTCACAAGCGGGCATGCTTCTGAGCTCTTTTGCACTTATTATAGCCCTTTTTGGCCCATGGATGACGCTTCTGATGTCCAGATGGAACCGGAAAAGGATACTGATCGGAATTCTTGCGCTTTTCGCCGTCTCCAACCTCGCTTCGGCTTTTGCGCCGATCTTTCCGATTCTCCTGGTATTTCGGATCGTTCCTGCCCTGTTTCATTCGGTTTATTTCTCGATCGCTATCGTATTGGCTGCTGTATTGTCAGATAAAGAGAGAGTCGCACAGGCCAGCGCGAAAGTATTTCTGGGGTTCAGTCTGGGCATGGCACTTGGTATCCCGGTAACGTCTTACGTTGCGGATCAGTTTTCGCTTGAGGTTGCGTTTATATTCTCGGCAGTTGTGAACGGGGTCGCTGGACTGGGAATCGCCCTCATGGTTCCTAACGTAACGGACGACCGGAAGCCGGCCTCAATCGGAGCGCAGCTCAGTGTATTGCGAAAGCCAATCCTTTGGCTTAACATCGCAGCAGCCTGCTTTATTTTCGCCGCGACGTTTGCCGTGTACAGCTACTTTGCCGAATATATGGGACAGCATTTAAACATGAGCGGGAAGATTGTGAGTATGTTATTGGTCGTCTTCGGTGCCAGCGGCGTAGCGGGCAACTGGTATGCAGGCAAGTTACTCGGCAAGCATTTAACGAGAACGACGCTGCTTTATCCGATCGCTTTGGTGGTATGTTACATCCTTCTTCAGTATGCAGGAGCGTCGCTCATGTGGCTTGTCGGCATTGTTGTATTGTGGGGAGCCGTTCATACAAGTGGGCTTATCATCAGTCAAATTTGGCTGACATCGGAAGCGCCAGAAGCGCCTGAGTTTGCAAACAGTCTGTTCGTCTCCTTCTCAAATCTTGGTGTCACGATCGGTACGGCCGTAGGAGGCTGGCTGATTGCTATCTCCGGTACGGTGGAGATTGTGCGTGGTGGAATTCTATTTGCAGCGCTTGCCTTGATATGTATCGCTTCAAGCTCCGTATTCCAGGCGAAGTCGAAAGTACCGTCATCGGTGGACGGGAAATAATAAAGAAATTGGGGTAAAGTATGATGCGAACTTGCGGATGTTTCGTGCGTATAAATGAATGCTCATACTTCAGTACGCTTTTGGAAGGATAAAGAAGAAAATAGGCACATTAATTTTCTTATCGTAGCTGTTTTATTTATAATATCATTTTTTATAGTTATAAATAAGCAACTTGTACAAAGAAAAATTCTTGAGTTACAGATTGTTGAACATTTTCTAGACAATGCTCTACTTGAACAAAACAAATGGATGCAACCGGCTGATTCTCTGCGGAAAAAATCCTTTATCGAGGATATTTTCCATAAATTAAAAGATATGGAGGTATAAATGATTGACTAAACAAAAGGCATATATTATCACGGGACCAACTTCTGGCATGGGCTATTTTGCGGCTCTTAAACTTGCTCAGGCAGGACTTGTGGTCCTTGTTGCGAGAAATATTCAAAAGCTTGAAAAAGTTAAGGTAGATATTGAAAAACTTGGCGGGCAGGCAATTTGTGTTGTTTGTGATTTTTCAGATCTTGAAAGTGTTAATAAAGCTTCTAGGGAGATTATTGACCTTGATTTGACTCTCTTAGGGCTTGCGAATAATGCAGGAATCATGACAAATTCTGATGCTAAAAGTGCTCAGGGGCTGGATTTAACCTTTGCGACAAATCACTTGGGGCCATTTTTATTTACAGAATTGCTTTTACCTCATCTTGAGAAAAATTCAAACATTCTCTTTACCTGTTCCACTTCAGAAAATCCCGAGTCTGGTGCTAAAACTGCTGGTTTTCGTGGAAGTCGCTTCTTATCTGTTGAGCAGTCCGCAAGAGGAGAATATAAAGCCAATGGCTCAAAAGTTAAAGGATTTGATGCTTATGCCACTTCAAAACAGTGTAATCTAGCTACGGTTCTTTATTTTGCTTCTCAATATAAGGATTTCAAAATTAATGCTCTAGAGCCTGGCTTTAATCCTGGAACCGCTCTTGGAAAGACATCAGCTAATTTGCTCACAGAATTTGTCATGCTCCATCTGATGGCTCCACTTTCTCCACTCATCAAAGGTTGGAGTACACCCAAAAGTGCGGGAAATGTTATTGCAAAATTAGTAACGACCTGCGAGGCAACTGGTGTTTACTACAATGAGAAAGCTCGTTCAATTCAAGGATCGAAAGAAGTTCAAAACATAGAGTTCTGTAAGCAGATTGTATTAGACACTCGTCAATTTATAAGTGACTTAGGTTTTTAATAAAAGTTCAACTAAAAGCGAGGTTCGAGTCTGCAGGACAGGATTGTTTTCTCCATTGGTTTATAGTGTTGCTTCGCATGGAGAGAACACAGGCACTCAGGGGAGAACGGCTGCTATTCAGCAGGCTATCGAGTCTCTCTGGCTGTAACCAAAACCGTTATTGAAAAACTAGGTAAAGGTATGGGGCTGCTATTTGAAATAGTTGTTCCATGCTTTCTTTTTGAAAAACTTGGATAGGTGGTTATTTATTTGGATGCAGTGAATACAGAAAATAAACCAGCAAGTAAAAGCCCGACTTTGGCGTTACTAGCGCTAACAATAGGGGCATTTGCGATTGGAATGACTGAATTTATTATTATGGGGTTACTTCCTGAAGTGGCCGAAAGCTTGCAGGTGTCCATCCCCTTAGCGGGGCTGCTCATTACCGGATATGCACTGGGTGTGGCTATAGGAGCTCCTATCATCACAGTCGCCACTCATCGAATGAAGCGAAAGCAGTTGCTTCTTTTTCTTATGATTCTGTTCATATCAGGTAATGCATTGGCTGCTCTTGCACCGAACTATGGAGTATTAATGGTAGCTCGTATCGTGGCTGCATTAACTCATGGGTCCTTTTTTGGCGTTGGATCTGTTATTGCAGCTGGACTGGTTCCTAAGGAAAAACGGGCTGGAGCTATTGCCATCATGTTTACCGGTCTGACACTTGCAAATATTCTTGGCGTTCCGATCGGTACATTTATTGGTCAAGCCTTTGGATGGAGATCCACTTTTTGGGCGATCACTATCCTAGGTCTGATTGCTTTGATTGGGATTGCCGTGCTCGTTCCAAAAGTAGAATCAGCTTCATCGAACCTTAAGCAGGAGCTTAGTGTACTGCGTAAGCCAACCGTTTATATTGCTCTTTTGATGACGACGTTTGGTAATGGAGGGCTCTTTACGGTATTCACTTATATTTCACCGATTTTAACTGATATTACTAAGTTCCCGGTGAATTCGGTTTCTTACATCCTTGTTTTATTCGGGATCGGCATCACGCTTGGGAATATTATCGGAGGCAAGCTGGCTGACCGCAAATTAATGCCGTCTCTCCTCGGGATACTCGTTGTGTTGGCCATAGTTTTGGCAGTATTCTCAATTACGGATCAGCATAAAGTGCCTGCTTTGATTACTATTTTTATATTAGGAATGGCTGCTTTTGGAATTATACCAGGATTGCAGCTTCATATGCTGAATACGGCCAAAGAAGCTCCAACGCTGGCGTCGACTTTAAATGTTGCGGCTTTTAACTTGGGTAATGCGCTTGGTGCGTATATCGGAGGCTTGGTTATAGATTTACAATTTGGGGGAGGCCTAACAGCTGTTCCTTGGGTTGCTTCCATCGTAACCGTCGTGGGAATTTTATTTACTCTCTGGGGTGCTCAACAACAAAAGAAATAGTCAAAAACAAAGTAGCGTCTCAGAGGAAGCAGGTCTTACAGACTTGCTTCTTTTTTTATTTATATTTTTCTACAAGCTAAAGAATTCGATCGTTCAATAAACTAACGGGAAACGATAGCTCAAAATACAACGGCAGCAAGAGCGTAACTGCCTGCCAGCGGACCAATTATTTTCTTTACTTAAGAGAGGATCGAGGCGTATAATTCGTTCAGACATCGGAGTGAGAAGAGGAGAATTGATTATGAACAATGGGTTGGTCAACGCTATTTTCGCGTATATCATTTGGGGGGTTCTCCCGCTTTATTGGAAGTTGTTTGACGATGTGCCGGCAGGCGAAATTCTGTCACATCGGGTTGTCTGGTCGTTCGTCTTCATGGGTATTCTCGTCGCCGTCCAGCGCCGCTGGGGTGACATGAAGCGGATTGCGGCTAGTCGCTCGCTCCTGCTGTCGCTCGCCGCCAGCGGACTGCTGATCGCAGCTAATTGGCTCATCTTCATCTGGGCGGTCAACAATGGCCATGTCGTCGAGACAAGTCTCGGCTATTATTTGAACCCGTTGCTGAACGTGCTGCTAGCGGTCGTCTTTCTTCGTGAGAAGCCAAACCGCGGCCAATGGCTCGCGATTGCCATCGCTGGCGCTGCGGTGCTCATCATCGCCATCGACTACGGGCGGTTCCCATGGATCGCGATCTCGCTGGCCGTGTCGTTTGGCTTGTACGGCCTCGCGAAGAAGAAGATCGTGCAAGACGCTTCTGTAGGCTTGCTGTCGGAGACGGCTGTAGTCCTGCCCGTCGCGCTCGGCTACTGGATCTATTTGGCCGCCGTGGGAAAGACGACGGCATGGACGCTGCCTCCTTCCATGTTCGTCGAACTGCTTCTTTCCGGCGTAGTAACGGCGCTGCCGCTGCTCTTCTTTGCACGAGCGGCCGCCCGGATGGCGCTGTCCACGCTCGGCTTCGTACAATACATCGGGCCGACGATCATGCTGTTACTGAGCGTATTCGTGTTCAAGGAATCGGTCTCGCCGGTTCTGCTCGTCGGCTTCGCGCTCATCTGGACAGCGCTAGTCGTATACGCTGCGGCATCGGTTCGGAACACAAAACTCGCGAAGGCGAGCTGACGGCAAAGACTCCCCGGTACTGTCATAACGGCCATTTCCGTCATATGGGCGAGAGATGGCCGTTTTCCGTTTGTGGTGTTATCTGGCATATCTGAGCACACTAATTTACCATGACTAGATCTATATTGAATTAACATTATATAAGGGGTTAAGCTAACGGGAAAGGTTAGGTCAATCAAAAAGAAGAAGTCAGTCGGTCATTGTGATCGGCTGCCTTTGTTAAACTAAAGGGCAGGATAGTTTGATAACTGTATGGGCAGAGTATCCAAAAATCGACTAGTGTCGGGGGACAAATAGCGGCTTTTTTGTTTTATCGGTAATGAAAAGCGATGTAATTAAAACCTCATTAAGTAGCATCATGCAGGACAGTTTTCGCATTTCGATTAGATGAAGATCTGAGTAGAAGTATTGTGTCTATTTTGAGTGACTGAAACGCTGAATGCTGTTTTATGGTCAAAGAAACCAGCTTCAATGATCGGAAGTACTTCAATTTAAACTGTGATCTCATTTGAAGTAGATAAAACAAACTCGGTCGCCCTTTCGATAAGCGCAGTCCGACGGCCCTACTTTTGCAGCTTGGATAGCGGTGATCCGTACCACAAGTAACGGTGAATGGTTGATATGGTTACGTTCCAACAGATTGAATATATTGTAGATTCGTTTGCATCTCGAGAGAGGTGCTTTTTTTCGTTTAAGGTACCTTACGATCTCTTCACCAAGAATGGCTGAATCAAAAACGTGCCATGTCGAGAAAAGACTTTGCGATCATTTTATTAATAAGTCGTACAAACTTCGTATGGTCGTCATCCTGCGCTATTTTCACGACTATGCTCTGAAATCGCAGACATGCTGCAGATCACCGTTGGCATAGTAAATCCAGGCATCATCTGGCAATGAAACAACTCCGGAAACATTTCGAAAGGCCGTGAGGAGACGTGTATGTCCATTGACAAGGAATTGCGTGAAGAGCTTTGTCAGACGGCAGATTCAATGAACTGCCCACCGTAATTGTATGGACGTGTCAGGTAGTCCTATCTACATTATGATAATGAAAAGAGAGGTAGATCTCCCATGAAAAAACGCATGAAATCATTACCGAAAAATAGCCACAAAAGCAGGGTGGAGGGAACCGCCAAAGTTTTTTACTATACCGTGAGTCGTTCAACTAATTTAACTTCGCCCGAATTAATAACTTTCTTCCCATCTCCACTAAAGGTATTTCAATTGTAGTAATATTCATAATTTTAGCTATTGGTTGATTGTCAAACCCTATAACTGCCAGTTCATCCGGTATTGAAATTCCCTTTTCCTTACTACATGTAACAATTCCTGCAGCTACTTGGTCGTTTGAAACCACGCGTGTATATTACGAAGATGCCACTGAATTTGGCGATGTTCGGTGGAAACCGGGCAGAGTCGTTTCTCGCGGAGCATCCGGGTGAAACGTATGTCATTGGCGGGCATTCTCTAGGGGGTGTGTTTGCCTCAAGATATGCCGCAGCACACACAGATCAGATCAAAGGGGTATTTTACCTTGCATCCTATGCGGATGATGGCGGGAGACTGGACGGAACAAACTTGTCTGCACTGCAACTTACGGGAAGTAATGATGGTGTTCTGAACTGGGAAGCGTGGGAAAAGGCCAAAACCAATCTTCCGAAAAACACGACATTCGTGAGTATAAAGGGTGGCAACCATGGTCAATTTGGCTCCTACGGGATGCAAAAGGGAGACAGCGCGCCTAAGGTTACAGGACAGGAACAGCTTCAGCAGGTTGTTCAGGCACTGAAAGAATGGATGAAATCAGAACAAAAATAAAAAAAGGACCGTAAGTGTTCATCTTCCATCGATGAATGCTTTCGGTCCTTTTATGTTTATACTGTACCTTTATGCCCTGGCAGCATTCTTTATAAAAATATCTAATGAACGACGGTATCGGTTTCCGCCTCTTTTTGGTAACGTCTTCGGAAGGATCCGCCGCGTGCCAGAGCGAAGAAGATGAGCAGGGCAATAATCGAGCCAACGATGGCTGGAATAATATGAAATCCGCCAATCACCGGCCCCCTTGGTCCCAGCAATTCCGTTCCTAACCAGGAACCGATAAAACCCGCAATAATGTTCCCAAGTACACCGCTCGGTACGTCCCGCCCAATCAAGTTGCCGCTTAACCAGCCAATAAGTCCACCAACAATGAGTACCCAGAGCAGATCCATGGATTGTTCTCCTTTCTTCGGGTTTATTACAAGTTATGTTGGGCTCAGTGGAATCAGTTGGTGGAGGAATCTAAAGTGTCTGTGCTAAGATGAGGGTAAATTATGATTCAAGTTGGGGAACAAGGCTAGAAGGGGTGCACATTGAAGAAAATACTTGTCATTGACGATGAAGTCGCAATCAGAGATTTAATTGAGCTCGTACTGAGAAGAGAAAACTACGTCGTTCAAACGGCTGAAAACGGTAAAATAGCCCTGCAGCTGCTGGATGCTTTTGGGCCGGACCTGGTGGTGCTTGACTTGATGCTGCCTGACTGCTCCGGATATGACCTGTGCAAGGAAATCACCGGGAAACGTGCCGTTCCTGTGATCATGCTCTCTGCCAAAAATGAGGTAATCGACAAGGTGTTGGGACTAGAGCTAGGGGCGGAAGATTACATGACCAAACCCTTTGACAATCGTGAATTGCTCGCTCGGATCAAGGTGATTCTGAGAAGAAACGAGAGCAAGGAGGAATCAAGTGAAGGAACAGAAGTGAAATCTACACGCATCATTCATGAAGAGCTGACATTTGATCTGGAAAGCCGAAGGGTGCTGAAAAACGGTGTACCCGTGTCTTTAACGGCCAAAGAGTTTAAAATTCTGGAAACGTTACTCAAAAGGCCAGACAAAATCTTTACCCGGGATGAGCTGCTGCAGATCGGATGGGGATATGACTTTATGGGAGACAGTCGCAGTGTGGATATGACCATCATGCGATTACGGAAGAAGCTGGAGGATAACGCGGACGAACCGAAGTATGTCAGGACGATCTATGGATTTGGCTATCAACTTGGAGGTGGTGAGGCCTGAAGTATGCAACCCGGTTACTGCTGAATTATTTATTTTTCTCCGTGCTGTCCTTTGGCATCATCATTTTTGCGGTGAATAAAGCCATTGATTACTACAGCTTCATTACCATTGAAAAACAGATGATGGAGAAGGCGGATCTGTCCGAGTTGTCCTTCCGTGAGGTGTTGGCACAGCATAGATCATCGACAGGAGAGCCGCAGACAAAAGAAATCGTCAGACTTGCTCTGGAGAAGCTGAAAGCTTCAGGCAAGGAAGTACGTATCTATGATAGCTCCAAGCAGTTGCTGGGCTTGGCTGTGGATGGCATCATCATTAATGATGGCAAACCTCTTATTTTTGAAAAGAATATTGAGAAAGCCCTGAGCGGCAGTTATGCCTACACCGTAACGGAAGATCATCTGCTTTATTTTGCCACTCCCATTCAGGATCAATACTACCAAAACGCTTATGTGTATGAGTTCGTGGAGGACATTTCCTACTTTTATGCGATTATGGATCAAATACGTTATATCCTGTTTGCGGGTGCAGGCGGATTTATTGTACTGATTACGTTATCCAGTCTGTGGATTGCCCGCAACACAACCAAGCCGATTAAGCTGTTGCTTGGCGCTGCGCAAAGTTTCTCTAGACAGGAGTTTCGGAGAGTTCATCTAAACCGGAAGGATGAGCTGGGCATGCTGGCAGATGGGCTGGATTCCATGGGGCGGCAGCTTCATGATTACATTCAGTACCAGAAACAATTTGTCTCCAACGTATCTCACGAGTTAAAAACACCATTGGCAGCAATTCGTGGTTTCTCTCAATACTTGTATGAAGGGGAGAACGAGAACAAGGAGCTGCAAAAAATCTATGCTCATCTGCTGCAGGAATCGGATCGGCTGACGCGCTTGATTAATGAACTGTTGTTGCTATCCCGATTCGACAAGGCTGGTTCTAACGAACTGGAAGCCCGGAAGACGGAAATGAACGAACTGATTCAGCAAGTCGCAACGAGTATGGGTGCCAAGGCCAAAGATAAAGGAATCGAGATTATGTTCAGTGAGGCGGAAGCGGAACCGGAGGATAAGCTTCTGACGAGAATCCACGCCAACGTGAATCCAATGCTGATGTCCCATGCGATCGCCAACCTTGTGGACAATGCCATCAAATATTCAGGCAGTCCATCGCTAATCGAATTGAAGTTGGAACATACGCCAAGCGAGGTAGTTATACGGATACGTGATCAAGGTATCGGTATCGCGGGTGATGAGCTGGAGAGAGTGCAGGATCGCTTTTACCGGGCGAAAAATGCAAGCACAGCGAACGGTTCAGGTCTTGGACTTTCTATTTGCAAAGAGATTGTAGAGCGGTTTAATGGATATATCGACATGGAAAGTCAAATCGGGGAAGGAACGACCGTTACGATTGTGTTACCCCGTGCGTAAACACGCGCGTAAATAGTTAACGTTACAAGATTGATACAATTCTGTTATGAGACTAACAAATGCTTTTTTTATAATCACTTCATAAGAAGAAATCACACATTTATGGAGGGATCATGATGAAATTGATAAACAAAGCTACAGCTGTTATCCTGCTGAGTATTTTACTAACGATGGCACTGACGGGCTGTCAGTCCAATGGTGCCAAGTCGCCAGAAGCGGCGCAGAACTCGGCTGAAAAAAACACGCCCGACGAACAGGCCAAAGGCGAAGGAGCATCAAATTCTACTGCGCCTGCTTCAGAAAATTCGGAAGGACAGAGTGCTGAAGCTATTAAGGAAGGTTCGATGGAGAAGGAAGGCAATGTGGTGCTGAAGGAGCTTGCTTTTGTCTATAATGAGCACACCATTGCGATTTCGGATACAGCGAATGAAGATCAGATGGAACAGATGCTGGGCAAACCGGATAACCTGAAATCTCATACGTACAATGCCGGCGATGGAACAAACATGGATACGTTAATCGGTTTTACAGAAAAGGTTTATACGTATCCTGGTCTGGAGATTAAAACAATCAGTATACCGGAGGGGAAACAAGACTCCATCTTTCATATCGAAATTACAGATCCTAAGTACGCGACAGTGCGAAACATTAAAGCAGGAGATAGCCTGGATACACTCAAAAACGCCTACCCTGAGGGGAAACTGCTTGGTGATGGAGCCCCTAATGAGGAGGATGACTTCCGTTACGAGCCATCCAATTATGTGGATGTGATGTCGTTTCATATCAAGGATGCCAAGGTGGAGAGCATTCAGATCTACAGCCTTCTGGACTAATATTTAGTGATCGATGTTGGTAAGCCATTCATACGATTCACCTTTAATACCTGCCCGGGAGAGGGGTAGGTATTTTCTCGTTATAGACTCGTTTATAGAATGGTATCGAGCTGACAGGTTTTCTCTTAAAAAAACTTAGACATGGTACAATTTTGCCATACACAATGATGTCGGGGAACAAAAACATATTCCCATTGAAAGTCGCTATTAGCGGCTTTTTTTGTTTTATCGGTACAAGTTCTTGTCCCGAGCCAAGGACAAGAACTTGTACCGATTAGAGAAGCATCTAACTATGTTTCCATGCAACTTCATTAAGCTAACGGGCAGTTTTGCGTAATGGATGGTCATTATTATCAGGCAGATGGGGAATGTTACCTTTATAATAATGTGGAGGTATCAATCTGATATGAAGATGTTTTGTATGCTGCTTGTAGTGGGAATAGTTTGTTGCTATACTTCTCAAACAGTTGACGCCACAGAGGGACCAGAAGTGTTTGATATTAAAAAAGGTGAGGTCGTACTTACCCTCCCCAATTCAAATTCTTTACAAAACCAAGTTAAAAACTGGTTGTCTTCATCTGTAAGCGGTATAGCAGGGGCATTAAGAATCGAACCAAGCGATGGCATAGCGATTAAGGTCCCGCTTACTCCTCCTTACATAGTTCAGAATAAATGGATAACGGGAACAGTTACGGAAGTCGTTATTTTTGTTGGGAAGATACAAGCTTATAATCCAACCATGCTGGTTTTTACTAAGAAAAATAATGTTGTGGCTGTCAATATTCAAGGCGACACTTTAAAAACATTTCTTAAAGAAAACAATCTGTACAATTCAGAATTATATTTAGGTGACACTCCATTGCACTAACGGGACCCGTTAGTGCAATTTAACACAAAGAGAGCAAGATAAGCGATTGGCTGTTTTTTTATCGCAATTTAATCCAATTGGTCAATGAATATTTAACTAGGTTTAAGAAGTTAAAAGAATAAGGGGGAATGATGTGCCAAATGATTACGTATGGGGAATTTTCGTTGTTGCTGAAACAACTGCTTTACCAATAGGTTTATGCCACTCATGAGTTAGCCGTGAATGAAATCAAGGGCTTGCCAAGAGACTACAATTATCAATTGCTTCGAATGCCTCTAAATCATAACTTCGCATATTACCACAAAAAGAGTGGTAAGTTGGTTGGGATGGATGCGGTTTATCATGAGCATTTTCATATCAAAGATGAAAGTCAAACCGATTGGTTGTTACGCTAACGGGATAGTTTGCATTTTCAGATATAAAAAGGGTGAAGCCAGAGAAGAGAAGGAAATAATGGAGGGATACAAATGATAAACATAATTGAAGAGCTTAAGAAAATGTCCCAAAAAAGAGGGTTTGAAAAAAAAAGACAATTTTCATCAGCTGCTGGAAAGATGTAAGGATATAACGTTGTCAAATGAAGATGTTGAATTTTTAATAGAACTATATTTTAAGGCTAAAAATTTGTACATTCGCAACACAATATTGAAAGCGCTTGTGTTCTGTAAAGATATTGATTTAAAGGAATTCTTCTTAAAAGCGTTTAAAAAAGAGCGCTACCTAGATATGAGATTGACTGCAATTCGAGGCTATGCAAAGTATGCGACTGAGAAAGAAGTAGAGAAACTGATGTCTATATTCATAGAAATTCTGATGAAGCGTCCTGAAAGCACCCCTTATAACTTTCAAGAATATGAGCTGCTTCGTTCTGATTTTGGGCTGCCGTATTTAGTAAATCAATATGGATATGCATGTTTTATTCAGGCATATGAGCAGGAAGAAAAACAATATAATGCCATGCCAGATGCTTTCAAAGGACATTTTACTTTAAATGAAAGAGGGGATATTGTCCGACTTCGCTCAATAGGAGAAAGCAAGAAGACGCTTGATGAATAGGAGCAGAGGTAATTGAAGTTTGAAAGGAAGTGACACTAATGATAAAGCAACATCTGTTATTTAAATTCAACAGATTCTCAACAAATGAAGTTTTGACAGCATGGGAAAACGCAGATAAATCAAAAGATGTAATATTATTAGAATCCGCCAATTCGGAGTGGTCAATAGAAGTAGACGGTATCCAAAATATCTCTGATCAAATGTTTGAACACTTTCTATCTAAAATTGATGTATTTGATAATGGAGTGCAGCTTTATTGTAAAGAGGTCTATGAAAACAGTAATTTTAAAATAGAAAATTTTATCGTGTCATTGCAGTGGATTTCATTACTTGAAAACTCTATTACAATGGGATATTGGGGAGATTATATGAACGTAGAGCTAAGATCCAACATAGAGTGTGACAATGGCATCTGGAAGCAGAAAGACATCTATTATCAATAGTAGCAAGATGCTTATACATACATATCGGAGGACAAGAACATGATCCCATAGAAAGTCGCTAATTAGCGTCTTTTTTGTGAATTTTCATTATCACAACTTTTAGATGAAATAAAATTTCGAGAGGACGACAATGCAGCGCACTGCTGGTAGCGGTAGATTCATCTTGTTTTTTGCCGCCTTTGAGATTATGCTTTAATTAATTTTGCGGTGCTTGGGCGCCGCTGGCAGGCTGTTTTACTATTACAGACGATGAGGATGAGTAGATACACATATGTCAATTAATGATAATATTTTGATCAAGATCAGAGATATGAAGGACAGTCTGACACCTGTGGAGAAAATGCTCGCAGAGTACATTCTTGAAAATTTAGAGGAAATCCCTCATCTCTCGATCAAAAGCCTCGCTCAGCTGACCAAGACAAGTGATGCTTCCGTGCTCCGTTTCTGCAAGACAATGGGATACAGCGGCTACCGCAGCTTCATTGTCAGCATATCGGCTTCGCTCGGTTCTATGGATGAGGAGCAACGGCACCAGTATACGGATATTCAGCCCGGTGATGATCTGAACACGATTATCGCGAACATATCCCATAATAATATCAAATCGATAGAAGATACACTGAGTGTAATTAACAAGGATGAGATTGATCGTGCGGTCAAGGTGCTGAGGCAGTGCAAGCGGATCGTATTTTTCGGTATTGGCGCTTCAGGGCTTGTGGGGATTGATGCGGAACAGAAGTTTACGAGAATCAACAAAATGTGCCATACCTATACGGACGGCCACAGCCAGCTGACAGCCGCGACACTGCTCGAGAAGCAGGATGTTGCTATTTTCATTTCCAATTCCGGGCAGACGGTGGACATTCTGGATTCACTTGAAATTGCCAAGAAGTCGGGAGCATGTATCATCGCCATCACAAAATACAACAAGAGCGAGCTTGCAGAGAAAGCCAATATCGTGCTCAGCATCTCGACGCCGGAGCTGACGATCCGGAGCGGCGCGATGGGCTCGCGCATCGCCATGCTGACGGTAATCGACATTTTATTTGCTGGCGTCGCCAGTGCAGATTACAGAAATGTTAAAAAATATCTAACAAGAACCCACAACATTATTACTAGCAAAAACCGCAAATAAATAGGAGAAACACCGGGAGGGAATGATTCTGCCGGTGTTTTTTTATGTCTTTGTAAGAAATAAAAAATCATAAAAATATTTTATCATGAAATTTTATTTCAAAAACTATTGACCAAATTGTGAATTCTCGCTAAGATGCAATTAAGAAATTTACATAACATGGATAGGGGGATAGCCATGGATGAGTATCTGGCGGGCCTGACGACAGAAGAGATCAATGAGGAGACTCGGATGATCGACGAGTTAACAACAGAACAAATGCTGCGTCTTATGAACGAGCAGGATGCCAAGGTGCCTGACGCCGTAAAAGCTGAAATACCGCGAATTATGAAAGCGGTTGATATTTTGCACCATGTGCTCAAAAACGGTGGTAGGATGTTTTACATAGGAGCTGGGACATCCGGCCGACTTGGTGTTCTTGATGCTTCGGAATGTCCTCCTACTTTTGGTACTGACCCGTTGCTGGTGCAGGGTCATATCGCCGGTGGCGATGTGGCGCTGAGGCTGGCAGTTGAAGGTTATGAAGATAACGCAGAGGAGGGGATAGCACTCATTGAACGCTGCGGCGTGACGGACAAGGATGCAGTGGTTGGCATCACAGCCAGCGGCAGTGCACAGTTTGTGATCGCAGGACTACGGAAGGCTGGAGAGATTGGAGCAGCCACCATCGGTGTGGTTAACAACAAGAACTCTAAGGTCGAGCCGGTCTGTGATGTGTGTATCGCTCCGGTCGTGGGGCCTGAGGTCATTATGGGATCAACCCGATTAAAGGCGGGTACGGCACAAAAGCTGGTTCTGAACATGCTGACAACCTGCACCATGGTAAAGCTCGGCAAGACCTACAACAACCTGATGGTTGATTTGAAAGCGAGCAATATCAAATTGTACGACCGCTCGGTACGAATCATTAGGGCAGCTACGGGGGTAGACGACAAAACAGCTATTGCTTATTTAGAAAGCGCTTCCATGAGCAGTAAGCTGGCCATCATGATGATCAAGACAGGCCTAGACGCCGAGAAGGCGAAGCAGGTACTGAACGAGAATGAAGGAAGCTTGAAGAAGGCTTTCGCACAACTGCAGAAATCGTAAATTTGTATATTCTAAGGGAGGTTTGTGATTTTATGAAAAAGAAATTGCGTGTGTTGGCACCTGTTCTTGCTTTATCTCTTGCATTATCGGCTTGCGGCGGCGGCAGCGAGCCGAAGACCGCTGATCCGAACACCGGGTCAAACGGCGGCGGCTCAAAGGCCGAGGCCAAAGATACGATCACAGCCCTTCTTCCGCCAATCTCTCCTAACTTCCAAGACAACTTCGCTCAGATGGAAAAGGACTTTAATGCTCTTTATCCGAATCTGACCTTGAAAATCGAGCCCGCCAGCTGGGAGGATATGACTCAGAAGCTTGATACCCAGGTGAACGCAGGCAGCCCGCCTGACATCGCCTTCATCGGCTCCGGCGGTCTTTCCAAATATGTTGAGCAGGAAATGCTGATGGACATTAAGGATACCGCTACTCCTGAAATGCTTGAGGATTTTGATGCGGCTCCGCTGGAATATATGAAGCTTGGGGACGCCCTTTACGGCTTCCCGGGATATATGGAGGTTCACGCGATCGGCGGAAATAAGCAGTTCCTTGAAGAAGCCGGCATTGATTACAAAAAGGTTCAAAAAGAGGGATGGACCTATGAGGAATTCCGGGAGCAGATCAAGAAGGGTGTAGTCAAGGAAGGGGATAAAACATCCCGTTACGGCTTCGTATTCGCAACTTCTGGCGTTGCCTCCAAGGACTATCTGAACATTCTCATCAAGAACGCAGGCATGCCGCACGCTTTCGATAAAGATCTGAAGTATGCTTACACAAGCAAAAACTTCCTTGAAGTCCTGAAGGCGATCCGTCAAATGATCGACGACGGCTCCATGCCGAAAGAGCTCAGCTCCGTGGATGCTGGCAAGCGCTGGAATATGTTCCTGACCGGTCAAACGATGATTACCGGTAAAGGTCTGGCTACGTTCGAGAACTCTGCGAACAAGAACAATGAGAAGATTAAAGCGAACGACGGAAGTGCCGTTCAAGGAAGTATTCCAGTTGAGTACATCGTGCTGCCGGTTCCGACCTTTCTTGGCGAGAAGCAGCAGGCCAGCGTTGCCGTTGACGGTTATGTCGCATTCCGCGGTAAGAAAGAGCCGACTCCTGAGCATAAAGCCAATGTCGTGAAAGCTGCTCATTTCCTGGCTTCCGGTAAAGTAGCCGCTACAACGAACAATGATCTGTTCGCTGCTCATATTACAAAAAGCGGCAGAGAAGCTGCGAAGGAAATGACAATTAACAGAAATCCAGACAACGTGGCAGCAGTAGAGACCTTGCTCTCTCAAGCTACACCGGCACGTACCGACATTCCAACGGATCTCGGTGCTAAATCCATCAAGCTAGAAGACGAAGTTATGATCCCTAAACTGCAGGCCTTGATTGCCGGCGAAATCACGCCAGAACAGATGTATGATGCTGTGAAGACCGCTGCTGTTGATGCCTTCGGAGAAGATGGAATCGTAAAAGACTAATTCTTTGCACCCTTGGTGGCCGTATGCTGTGGCATGCGGCTGCCTTGGTTCTTACATGCAGGTTGTTGAACCGCGCAGTGAAAGGAGCTTTGCATAATGTCCCCAATCGCCAAACCTGTAAAAAGACGCCGGATTAAAGGTGACAGCGGATATGGCTACGCCTTTATCGCCGTTGCACTTATCGTCTTTGCGATGTTTACCGCTTACCCCGTTGTAAGTGCGTTTATCATCAGCTTTCAAAAGTATAAACCGCTAGGCTCCAATTTTATCGGATTTGAGAATTACGCTGCTACATTTGCTGACAGCCTGTTCTGGAAATCCATTAAGAACACGCTGGTTTACACGGTGCTTACCGTACCGGTCGGCCTGTTCATATCATTTGCCGTAGCGATCCTGATTCTGCCGCTGCGCAAGAAAACTCAGAGCGTGTTTAAAGCCATCTACTATTTGCCTGCAGTTGCGTCCGGCGTGGCCTTGTCCGTGGTATGGCTGTGGATTTTTGATCCGATGCCTTCCGGTATTCTTAATCAGTTACTCGGCCTGTTCGGGATCAGCAACAACAACTGGCTCGGCTCCAGCTCCACCGCGATGTTCTCTCTCGTTCTGATGTCATGGCTTTCCAGTCACGGAACGAGCATTATTATTTATCTCGCCGCCCTGCTCGGTATTGACGAGAGCTACTATGAAGCTGCTGAACTGGATGGGGCAAGCTTTCTCAAAAAGCTGTGGTATATCGTCATTCCTTGTCTGAAGCCTACGACCCTATTCCTCCTGGTTACAGGCGTTATCGGATCCTTTCAGGTATTCCAGAACGCTTACCTGATGACAGGCGGAGGGCCGGATAATGCAACAACGATGGTCGGCCTGCTTATTTTCAACAACGCCTTTAAATATTTTGAATTCGGCGAAGCAGCTGCCCAATCGCTTGTTCTGGCCTTGATCATTGCTACAATCTCATTCATTCAATTCAAATTTATGGGCAAAGAAGTGGAGTATTAAGGAGAGGAGGGCACCGATATGGCTTTATACAACAGTCACAACGGCAAGCCTGTTCGCAGACAGACACGCAATATAGCAGTTATGGTTATTCTGGTTATTTTCGCTCTGGCTACACTGTTTCCGATTTACTTCATGTTTATTTCGTCATTCGGAGATCCGGTGGAAGCAGGGGCGATGAACTATGCACTGTTTCCTACCAAAATATCGCTGGATTCCTATAAATTCTTCTTCGATTATAGTGAACATTCCGTACAGTGGCTTCTCAACTCGCTGATTGTGGCATCCGCAGTTATGGTGTCTAACGTATTCTTTGCGAGTCTGGCGGGATACGCATTCTCCAAAATCAGATTCAAGGGCAGAACGGTCCTGTTCTCCGTATTGCTCGTTTCCATGATGATTCCATATCAGGTGACACAGGTGCCTCTTTACATCCTGATCGTTAACACATTCCAGATTCAGAACACCTACGAGGCGATGATTGTTCCCGGATTAGTTACGGTGTACAACATCTTTTTGGCGAAGCAGTTTATGTCAAGCATTCCTTCAGAAGTCCTCGAGTGTGCCAAGATTGAGGGATGCAACCAGTTTCAGATTTATTTCAAAATCATACTGCCGCTATCCAAAACCGTTCTTGCCGTCATGGCAATCCTTACCTTCATGGACAGCTGGAATACCTTCTTCTGGCCTTTCCTCGTAACGAATACGATGGATATGCAGACCATACAGGTAGGGCTTAAAAACTTCCGGTTCGCCAACACAACCTATTTCGCACCGATGATGGCCGGAGCAACGATATCCGCCATTCCGATGTTCATTCTATTTTTCAGCCTGCAGAAGTACTTCCTGGAGGGGGTTACCGTTGGGGCTGTAAAAGGCTAAGAAGTAGCGAATGAACCGAATGCCGGCAACAGAACGATGAATATGAGGAAAGAGCCAAGGCTGCAGACCTCGCGGAACATAACGCCTATCTTCTTCATGTGCTCCAGCATAAAGGCAAGGTTTGACTCCGCCGTCCTGATTCATGCGGCATCAGCGGTTCTTCTTATATCCGTATTTTGCTTGCGGTGACTTTCCTGCTGGATTGTCTGCAAAATACCATATAGAGGAATTCAAGCCTGTCGGTAACACAGCATTGAGAACTGCCGGGAAGCAGGAGAAGCGATAACCCGGCTTGCCTATAATGAATCAAAATTCTTGTTTGAGCATGGAGGTGTCGCGCCGTATGCTGACGACTTGGGATCATCGTTATGCAGAAGCCGTTATCGAATTTTGGAATACGGAAGCGGTGAAGGATGGCTATAAGGAGCTTACACCTGAAAGCCTGGACCGTATATTTCTATCGAGCCCTTATTTTGATCCAGAGAATACCTTCCTCTGGATGGATGACGGCCAGGTGAAGGGCTTTGCCTGCGGATGCACGGGGGATGATCTTCCGCTGGGGCAGGTTGCAGGTTATCTGACTTGTATTGTGATAGCTGAGGAGCTGCAGAGTGACGAGATTTACTCAGAGCTGCTTAAAGCGATTGAGAATCGGTTCAGGACACTGGGAAAGAAGCAATCCGAGGTACTTTTTTTCAATCCGATGATGCTGCCCTGGTATATTCCGGATACGCCGAAGCATGAACATAACAATGCACCGGGCGTTCCGATCGGCATCAGACTTCATTCGTTCCTGGCAGCGCAGGGTTACATAGAACGGGCTACCGAATGTGCGATGTATTTGGATCTGTCCGCGTTCACCTACCTTGATGAGATGATAGCGAAAGAACAGAAGGCCGCTTCAGAGGGGTATGCCGTGGAGCTGTTTGACGCAGCAAAGCATCACGGTGTAGCCGAAATGCTTCAAGGCTTCGACAATCCGCTGTGGCAAAAGGAGATTACGGCTTCAACGGAGCAGGGAACTCCGGTTGTGATCGCCGTCAGAGACGACAAGGCAGCAGGATTCGCCGGACCCGTTATTCGTCAGGACAACGGAAGAGGATATTTTGCAGGGATCGGCGTACACCCGGACCATGAAGGTCATGGTCTTGGCAGTGTATTATTCTTCAAGCTTTGTGAGGCGTTCAAGAACATTGGCACGGACTATATGTCACTATATACAGGCAAGGACAACCCGGCCCTTCGGATCTATGAGAAGGCTGGGTTCAGAACTGTCAAATACTTTGCAGTTATGCGAAAGGAGTTATCACTATGAGCGATCAGAAATTAACGATTCTCGCCATTGGCGGGCATGTCGGCGATGCGGAGCTAACAGCAGGAGGTGTGCTAGCCCACCATTCCTTAAAGGGAGATCATATCGTAACGCTTGCCCTGACGGCTGGTGAGCGAGGTGTCCCTGCCGGGCAGGATATGGCAGAATACCGGGAGCAGAAGGTAAGGGAAGCCAAGGCTTTTGCAGACATGCTGAACGGGGAAGCCATTGTGTTGGATACGCCGGATGGTGAGCTGAAGGATGATGACGATAACCGCTGGGCTGTGTGTGATGTGATCCGCAGAGTACGGCCGAACGTGATTATTACACACTGGAAAAACAGCATGCACAAAGACCATATGACGACACACCGCATTGTGAACGATGCCCGTTTCTATGCAGGTCTGCCTTCCTTCGAGCGTGAGCTGCCAGCCTTCTTCGCCTCCACGCTGTATTATGCGGAGAATTGGGAGGATGCCGTTGACTACAAGCCTTATGTATATGTCGATTTCTCTCAAGAAGCGTTCGATCTGTGGATGAAGGCTGTATCACAGCACTGGTTCGTAACGGGCAGCAAGTCGTTCCCTTACCTTGAATATTACAAGCATCTTGCCCGTGTCCGGGGGATTGAAGCCCGTAAAGAATACGCAGAAACATTCATGATTCCCGAAGAAAGCAAGCGTGTGTTGAAGAGCGAGCTGTAAGGGAGGCTGCTATAATCCATTTGATAACATGATCTAAAGGTACAGTAATCGTTTCGCATATCAAAATCAGCATTGGTTAAGAAATGAATTTGAGAAGTTTATAAATGAATGAACACAACCTTGGTTTGCAAATCATATTTATTGGATATTTGTGTTTTTAGAAATGAGAGGAGTGATGTCTTATGGGAAGACATTTAATCGATAATAGGGCAAATAAAAATCAGGGGATAACGTATAAATAGCCCTGGAAACTACGTGAATCCCCAAGTTGAGGGGACGATTATATGAATCAACAGCCGATTAAGTTCAAGATCGACAATGTATCTTTTGAACTTCAGGATCAGCACGATTTCACATGGCTTCAATCTATTGGTACCGTTTTTTGTGTGTTTGATCAGCAAGATTCTGGTAACATCAGTTTCGGAATCGAAAAGAACGATAAAAAGCTATTTGTTAAATACGCGGGTTGTAGACCAATGGAGTTTTCCGGAAACCCTAGAGATGCAATTTCTAGGTTAAAGGTTGCCGTTCCGTTGTACAAGACCTTAGGACATCCAAATCTCATTAGTCTTATTGATCATTTTGAAACGAAAGATGGGTATGCTGCTATATTTGAATGGTTTAATGGCGAATGCCTGCATTCACATTGGTTGTTTGCCGTTCAACCAAAACATAGTCATCCTGAATCGCCTTTCTACAGGTTCAAACAGTTATCCATAGAGAAAAGGTTGCAGTCACTTGATACTATATATGAGTTCCATAAATATGTGGAGTCCAAAGGCTACATTGCGGTTGACTTCTATGATGGTAGTATTCTGTATGATTTTTCAAAGGATTTAACCAGGATCTGTGACATCGACTTCTACAGGTTGGCACCTTCTGTAAATGACATGGGAGAGAGCTTTTGGGGAGCAAGACGTTCGAAATCTCCTGAAGAGTTTATATTAGGTGCGCCTATTGATGCAAGAACGAATGTTTTCACGATGGGAGCTATCGCTTTTGGATTACTTGGTGGCGAAATGGATCATTCATTTTCAAAATGGGAAGCAAACAGATCACTTTACGAAGTCGCTTTACGAGCAGTTAGGAAAGATAGAGAACAACGATATCAAACTATTTATGATTTTAAAAATGCTTGGGATTCAGTTAAAAATTAAACTACGGACCACACACTCCAGAAACATTGTCATCTAGATCCGATCCAATCCACATGAACAGCACACAAGACTGCCGTTCGCAAAACGGCAGCCTTGTTTCAATCAGTTATATATTGTCGGGGGACATGAACAAAGTCCCATTGAAAGTCGAGCCGATTACCGATTAGATAAGCGTCTAACTATGTTTCCATGCAATTTCATTAAGGTAACGGGCAGGATTACTCACCAATCTGAATTGATTGAAGAATCGCTTGTGAAAGATACATTAAATCTGGCTTATGTGGCGTTAAGCAGACCGTGCTATTTCGCAGGTGTAGCGATGCATAAAGAAAATGTTTCGGATGAAACCATTTTGGTCGCAGCAAGACATGGTTAGAGGATCGTAAAAGTTGAAAAGGCATACGAATCCCTTTCAGAGGAGTTGTCGCATCTGACTTTACAATCCGTTAATTGATTTTGGAGAAAAACTATTTGAAGTGCATATCAAGCTGTCTATATGCCATGAGACACAATTCTAATCCGACTTATTATGTCGTTGCATCTGATAAGACCTTTAAGATAACTGTGAAAACCTAGACAGGGAAAGGCTTCAGCAGTTTTAATCGGATCTCATCGGAAAGCAGTTCTATCGCTGGCAGCGATGAGGTCAGGGGTTCGATCCCCCTAGGCTCCACCAAAATGCCGATAAACCCTTACGTAAAAAGGTTTTTTTTTGTTTCTCTCTGTACGTTTCGGTTTTTGCGTTCGTAACATTTTAGGCTTGTGTCCTCACTTCTTGAAAATTTGATTTTTTAGTCGTGGCCACACATTTGGTCACACTAAGATATTTTTTGGCGGCGTTGCGACTTTTTCGGAAGCGAGCATGCTCCGTTCAGACCTTTATGTTTCCTTAAAGCAAAACAACCGCCCTGTCCTCTGTCGAAGGCAGGGCGGTTCAATTTGTTCTGCTCCGATTACTCCGCTGAAAGGCGGTCAGAAGTTTGAAGGCGAATTATTGAATCGAACAAGCTGCTCTAATGCGTTTCTTTATGCGTCTTAAACCCGAATTATATAAAGAAATTTTTCAAACTGACGGAACCAATAGAAGGATTCGATATTCCATAACATGAAGAAAAGCCACTTCTATCTAACGAGACTCGAATAGTACTGTGTCCGAGTTTAGTGGAAAGCGCCTTGATAGTGACACCAGATATGATCGAAATGCTGGCATGCTTAGCCTTGATTCACCGTAGAAGGCCAAATGTCCACATTTGTATATGGAATGTAAACACATGTATATCGATGCTTCATTGCCCTCTACTTATAATGAAGTTGCCGCAGCAAATAGCATGGAAGGTCATGCGGGTTGCTTGTGGTAATTCAAATTACAATGGGAGGGATATTCGTGGGTTTACGGCAGAGGGTTATTTTTTTAGTTATTTTTGTTAGCGCTTTCATAACGGTGACCACCCCTTCGGAGATGTCCAATGCCGCAACAGGGAATATGGCTCTAGGGAAGACGGCTTATTCGTCGTCGAACGAAGTGGATTTTTTCGGACCTGAGAAAGCGGTCGATGGGGGCACCGAAAATGCAAGCCGCTGGTCTTCGGAAAGAACGGACGATCAGTGGTTTTACGTTGATCTGGGCGAGCCTGTAGAAATCGGAAGAGTAATCATCAACTGGCAGACTCCGGCGGAGCAATATCAAATTCTCGTATCCGACGATGCGGTATCCTGGCGGAACGTATTCGCGGACAACCGCGTGCTCGTCGCGTCCGGGCCGGGTGAAGATACGATCGATTTCGAGCCGACAGTGGCGCAATACGTCAAGTTTCAAGGGGAGACACGACGTCCTATTGAGGGCGTTTATTACGGATACTCCTTCTGGGAATTCGAGGTATACAAAGGCAGACCGCAACTGCAGCCAATAATGGACGCGGTGAAAAACAGCATCGTCGTCTCCGAAGGGGATACCCTGCTGAATCTGCCCGCTGTACCGGAAGGTTACACGCTGACGCTGGTGAACACGGACAGCTTGCCGGTGATCGACGTGCAGGGCAATTTTCATGCGCCGCTTGTCGATACTCAGGTTCAGCTGCTGCTGCAAATCCAGAGCGACAGCGATCCGACATATCTCTTAACGGATAATGCGCTAGTCACCGTACCCGGTCTCTACGAGCAGACGAGCGATCGGAACCAGGAGCCGCGCGTCATTCCTTCTTTGCGTGAGTGGCTGGGCGCAACCGGCGAGTTCCGCTTGTCGGACAAATCCAAAATCGTCATTCGTGCAGATGATGAAGCGGCTCTGCGGGGAACGGCTGACATTTTGCAGCAGGACTTATTGGATTTAACGAAGTTGTCACTGACAGTTGAGGTTGGTTCTCCTCAAGAGGGAGATATCTATTTGATGCTGGATGTCGCGCAAGCGGGATTGGGGAAAGAGGGATATGAGCTGAATATCGGCGAGTATGCTTCTGTTGCTGCGTCCGAGCAGACGGGAGTCATGTTCGGCACGAGAACGATCTTGCAGCTGCTCGGCCACGCTGCCGATCATAAGGCGATGCCTAAGGGGCAATCGCGCGATTATCCGAAATACCCAGATCGGGGCTTTATGCTCGATGTGGGCCGCAAGTTTTATACGATCGAGTTTTTGCAGGACTATGTCAAGCTGATGTCCTACTATAAGATGAACCGGTTCCAGATTCACCTGAACGATGATGTGGGCGATGTCGGTTACTTCCGTCTGGAGAGCGAGAAATTTCCGGGAGTGACGAGCAAGGACGGCTATTATACGAAGCAGCAATTCAGAGACCTGCAGCTGCTTGGGATGGAATACGGCGTAAACGTCGTGCCGGAAATTGATACGCCGGGCCACTCCGGCGCGTTCATCGCCTACGATTCTCAATTGGGCAGCAACAATCAGCTGGATATCAATCGTCCAGAGACGCTCGACTTCATTAAAGCACTCTTTGACGAGTATCTCGACGGCAGCAATCCGACCTTCGTCGGCCCGGATGTGCACGTCGGCACGGATGAATATTTCGGCGACGACAAGGAGGCGTTCCGCAGGTACGCGGATATGCTCCTTAACCACATTAACAGCAAAGGCAAACGCGCCCGTCTATGGGGCAGTCTGTCCGCATACGACGGCACGACGCCGGTCATCAACAATGCGACGATGGACATCTGGTATGAGCCGTACGGAAGCGCTCAGCAGGCCGTGGAGCTCGGCTACGATATTATCAATACCAATACGAATTTGCTCTACATCGTTCCGCAGCTGTACCGCAGCTATTTGAATTACGATTTTATTTACAACGAGTGGGAGCCTAACGATTGGCTGGAGACGAAGCTTCCTTATGCGCATCCGCAGGTCAAAGGCGGCATGTTCGCGCTCTGGAACGATGTGTCCGTAGAGAAAGGCGTATCCATGGCGGACTCGCATCAGCGGATCTTGCCTTCCATGCAAGTGCTGACGGAAAAGCTGTGGAGAGGCAACCGCATCGATCGGAACTTCGCAAGCTTCCAGGCGGATGCCGCAAGGTACGTGGACCCGCCGGGTGTTCATCAGTCACACAAGCTTCAAATCGACAATGAGCGGCATCTCGTGCTGGATTATACCTTCGACGAAGGCTTCGCGGACCGTTCGGGGAACGGCTTTGACGGCAACGCGGTGAACGCAGGCACAGAGAAGGGAATCTTCGGTCAAGCCGTGAGGCTAAACGGCGGGGCCAGCTACGTGGAAACGCCGCTTCGCACGCTTGGTTTCGGCTGGACGATGTCCATGTGGATCAAACCGGACGCTGACAACCCGCAAGGAGTTGTGCTGCTGGAATCTCCGGACGGACAGCTGAAATACAACATTGGGGGCAGCGGCAAAATCGCCATCACAAAAGAAAATTACGTCAGCGAATTCAATTATAAGCTGCCGACCGATCGCTGGACCCACGTCATTATGATCGGCGACGACACGGGGACCTCCATCTTCATTAACGGCAGTGAATATACGGCTACTCTCAAAGACGGCTCCAAGCTGGAAACATTCGTTCTGCCGGTAGCCAAAATCGGCAGCGAAACGAATGCTTTTAAAGGCTTGATTGACGAACTCATCGTAAGGAACACCTACTTGGACCTGCATGGAAATCTGGCTTTGCATAAGCAAGCTGAATCCTCGCAACCGGAATCCTCGTCCTACACGGCGGATAAAGCGGTGGACGGCAGAGGGGATACCAGATGGTCCAGCGATTGGGTGGACGATACCTGGTTCATGGTGGATCTAGGTGAAGTGAAGAACATTGATGCTGTATCTATTTTGTGGCAAACGGCTTATGGTTCGAAGTACCGCATTCTTGTGTCCGAGGACAAGGAGAACTGGATGAACGTTGTGAAAGACAACAACGGGGAGATTAACGGAAAGCCGGGTCGAGTCGTGACTACCTTCCAGAGCACGCCAGCCAGATACGTGAAGTTCGAAGGCGTGTCCAGAGCTACTATGTTCGGCTATTCCTTTGAGGAATTTGAAGTGTATGGCGAGGAATATAAACTTGGCAATCTACGGCCGATTATCGACCTGTTGACGGCTATCGAGGCCGACAAGCTTGTGGAGGACAATTACTCTCCTGAGGGCTGGGCACAGCTTCAGCAAGCGATTGGGCAAGCGACTGCGGCTATTCAAACCGCCCAGCTATCTCGTCCTGAGGCCGAACAGGCGTATGCAGGGCTGAGCGTTGCGCGTGATCGTCTAACGATCGAAGACGTAATGGGTCTGATCGAGCTTAATGTAAACGGAAGTATCGCATCCAACCTTTACCTCCCGCAGAAAGGGCAGCTCGGTACGCGCATCGTCTGGAGCAGCTCAAAACCCGACTACCTGAATGCGAATGGACAGTTGTTGAAACGTCCGTCAAGCGGGTCAGGCGACATGGAGGTCGTACTGACCGCGACGATCAGCAAGGGAGCTGCATCCGCGGAGAAAACGTTCAAGATCAAAATCAAAGCGCTGCCTGGCTCCGGCGGCGGAGGATGGGTTCCGACTCCAGTAACTCCTGATCCGGAAGAAGGCCGTAACGGCGGTTCGAATCCGGGAGGTGAAGATCCAGGCAATGGCAATGAGAACGGCAGCGGCAACGGCGGGGAGTCCGGCGGATCGACAACGGTTCGGCTGAACGATATTGCGAGCCATTGGGCAGAAGCGTCCATCAAACGGGCGGTTGAGCTTGGATTCGTAGCGGGCTACACCGACAAGACGTTCAAGCCGAATAAGACGGTCAGCAGAGACGAATTCGTCGTCATGCTGGTCAAAGCGTTGAAGCTGCAAGGTGCGAACAGTTCGCTGGACTTCGCGGACGCAGGTTCGATTCAAACCTGGGCGAAGCCTTATATTGCACAAGCCTTGGCATCCGGCCTGATCAGCGGCTATGCGGATGGGACATTCCGACCGAAGGTTTCGATTAGTCGAGCAGAACTGGCAGCAATGATTGTTCGCGGCTTGGGTCTGAAGACTGCGGAAGGGCATGAGCTCTCTTACACGGACGCGGATCAAATCCCGGCTTGGGCGAAGCCGTATGTGGCAGCAGCCCAGGAGGCGGGAGTGATGAACGGTCGCGGGGACAACCGGTTCGCGCCGGCCGCTTCGGCGACGAGAGCTGAAGCAGTGACCGTTATTCTGAATATGCTTGATGCGCTTGCGGAGTTGAAGGAACAGGAGTAGAACTAATTATGCATAGAAAGAGAGCGTGAGATTAGGTGAAAACTAGACGAAGTTTGACTGCTTTGCTGCTTGTCCCAGTCATGCTGTTATCGTTAATATCGTCTGTGAATGCGGAGGAGGCGGGCAGAGAAAGCGCCGGCTTTTATAATCTGGCCCAAGGGAAAACGTACACATGGTCGGAACAGCCGGAGGGCGCTTTCCCGGATGACGGGACGAAGCTGACGGACGGCAATGCCGCCGACCCCTCGCGTGACAGCGGCAACTGGGTGGGCCACCGCAACAAGAAATCCCGTTCGGTTGTGTTTGATCTAGGCGAGCAAAAGACGGTTCAGGAGGTGAGCGCGAGTTTCCTGCACGATTGGCCGAACAACGAAACGCTTGTGCCGCTCACCGTTTCGTTCTACGCGTCGGACGATGGGGTGAGCTGGGGTGTATTGTCTCATAATGCAACTCAGTTGTTATGGGGCGACCAGACAAATATCGAGACATTTGCATGGGACGGCAGCCCTGAAACTGGAGCTGTCAAGCGTGGTGATTATACCGAAGGACTCGTATACGCTCGGTATGTGAAAGTAGTGTTCTCCATGCATCCGAGGGCATGGAGCATGATTGACGAGGTGACGATTACCGGTGCGGATGGCTTGATCGCCGGAGCGCAGCCGGTACAGCCTGAGCCTTACGCCCTCCTGCAGACTGGAGATGCTACTGGCGGGATTCAAAACCTGGGCTTGCTGTATAACGGACACTACGCGGACGGCACGGGAAATTGGACAAAGGAACGGGCTATCCCTAATATCAGTTATGTGAACGAGCAGGGAGAGCCTGTCGATTGGCTGTTCGACGGCGTGCTATATCTGGGCTTGACATCGGATAACGGCAGAGGCTTCGGAGCGACAGAAGCGGCCGGCAAAGCCAGAAAACAGGAATGGGAATGGTATTTGGATAAAACGTTTAACGCTGGCGGCGATATGAGCGCGTTGAACGAGGCGACGGTCGAGGCAGGCGTGAAGCTTGGCGAGCCCGACCATAAAACGAAGGTTGTTCTGATGATTCCAGAACCGGGCGAGTATCAGTCCGACTTCGGCAGCATTGACGGCGAGGATCTGAACTTCGATGTAGGTGCGGTCGGCGATGCCGCATCGCTGGATAACAGGGCCAAAGCGATTCAGTGGTGGGTCAATGAAGTGCAAGCCAGATGGACGGCTGCGGGCTACTCGAACCTGGAGCTCGTCGGCATGTATTGGCTGGAGGAACAAATCAGCACGCATGCGACCGGGCCGGAGATGGTCAAGAGAGCGAGCGACATCGTTCATAACGCAGGCCTGAAGCTGTTCTGGATTCCTCATTTTATGGCCTATAAGGCATTCATGTGGAAGGATGTCGGCATTGATGCCGTATCTCTGCAGCCGAACTATTTCTTCGAGAAACTGGACCCTTCGCGTCTGGAGGATACAGCGGATATGGCGAAGCGGTACGGCATGTCACTGGAGTTGGAATTCGACGACCGGATGATCAACGACGCCGTCTTCCGCGAGCGGTTCATCGAGTACTTGAACAGCGGCGTGGATACCGGTCTGATGCAGCATGGATATAAAGCTTACTATCAAGGCAACAACGCTGTATACAACGCGGCGAAAAGCACAGACCCTGCTACCCGCGTGCTTTACGATTGGCTATACCAATTCTCTAAAGGCACTTATCAGAAGCAAGACGCTGCTCCGCCTGATGTTGTAGCGCTCATGAACGGGCAGCCAATCTCGGAGCATACGATCGTGCCTGATACGACACAGGCCGCCTTAACCTGGACCATTCCCGGAGATGACGGGAGCGGGGTTGTTAAAGTTACGGCCAAGTATGACGGCAAGCCTTATACGGAAGGAACCGTTGTAGATCTGACGGGTAAGCCGGGTAAGCATGTGCTGGAACTGACGGTGGCGGCTGCCAAATCCAAGATGGTTAAATTCGTAATAGAAGCTCGTTTGGGCGCTGAAGGCCTATTGGCTCTTGTTGATAAGTACGTGGACAACAAGCAGCTTAGCAATGCCGATACGGTACGCGCTATGCGCAACGCCTTGATCATGATGGAGCGTACGCAAGAGAGCGATCCTGAGCAAGCCAGGGACTATTTGCTGGCATTCAATGCGAAGCTGGAAGAAGCTAAAGGCCTTGAGTTGTAACGGAAGGTGCTTATACGGCGCTGAAGGAAGGAGTGTATTACGAGGCTGGCAGCATCGCACAAGATAAAGAAGCGGAGGCATCCTCGACGGAGGCCGCAGGTCTGGAGCCTGCGAAGGCGTTGGACGGCGCACCGGCCACGCGTTGGGCGAGCGAAGTGCGCGATACGGCTTGGTTCCAGGTTGATTTGGACAGCCAGCAAACCTTCGATACGATCCGCATCGATTGGGAATATGCGCGCGCGGACCAATACCGTCTGAGCGTCTCGGATGATAAGCAGACGTGGGAGCCCTTGAAAGTCGGCAACAATGGCGTGGTTAAAGCTGCCGATGGCAAGAACACCCTGGTATTCCCGGCAACGACGGCAAGATACATCAAGTTTGAGGGATTGAATCGGGCAACGTTTTACGGTTATTCCTTCTATGAATTCGGCGTATACGATCTTGCCCCGCAGCAAGAGCTAAAGACGTTGGACGGCATACAAGCCGCTGTGGAAGCTTCCACGAAGAAAGTCACGATTGACGGTCTGGTCATGAACGGCAAGAAAGAACATTTGTATGTGAAAGTGCTTGACCCAAAAGGCAACATTCAATATACCGGTCAGACGGGCACTGAGGATGACGGAAGCTTCCGCATCGCCTTTACGTTGACCGGAGAAGAGCAAGGGAAGTATACGGTCGAGCTTGAAACGGATGACATGACGACCACCGAGCTTGTAACCTTCGAATACCGCAAGCCGCCTACGAGTGGTGGAGGCAATGGAAGCGGCGGTGATGGCAACGGTGGAGGCAGCGGTGGAGGCGGTCAGGCGCAAGATCCGTATACGTTGCAAGCGGACGGTTCAGTCAAAGCCGTGCTTGTCCCGACGATGAACGGCCAGCAGGCTGCCGCTGCGGTCGGGGCGTCGGATCTGAATGCCGCCATTCAGAGGGCAGTGGCCGACAGCAAAGGTAATAAACATGTTCATGTTGAATTGAAGTCGTCGAATGCGGCTGGGAGCTATGCTTTGGAGCTTCCTGCGGCTAAACTGACGAACCAGTCTAATCTGATTCTGCATGTCTCCACGCCGTACGCTCAGCTTGTTTTGACTGGTGACATGCTGGCAGGAGTCAAGGAGAATGCTGGAAAGTTGCTCGTAATCGTAAGCGATTATGCAGGCGAGTATCGTAGTAACGAAGCGGCCGGGCGGTTCGGCAACAGGCCAATCGTGGAAGTTGCATTGCAACTGGACGGTGAAGCTCTGTCTTGGAAAAATGCGAAGTCACCGATCTCGATTGCGATTCCGTATTCGCTTCAAGCGGGAGAGCAAGCTGTTGATCTGCAAGCTTTCGAACTGACGGGAGACAGCGCTGCGGCAATTAATGGCGCGTCTTATGACAAAGATAAGGCTATGGTGCGATTCTCCATCGACCATGCCGGCGTCTATGCTGTCGGCGGCAAGAGTCCGGCTGCATTCACCGACCTTGGCAAGCATGAATGGGCGCGCGAGGCGATCGATAAGCTGGCCGAAAGAGGCATCGTCAAAGGCACCTCGATCGATAAGGGCACTTTCAGCCCCGCAAATCAGGTAACGCGAGCTGATTTTATCTTGATGCTCGCGAACATGCTTGACCTGCATGCCGAAATCGCCTCGACGTTCGCCGATGTGAAGCCGAATGATTATTACTACGATGCGGTGTCCATCGCCAAGCAATTGGGAATCGCTTCGGGAGTGAACGAAGTTAACTTCGCTCCTCGTGATTCAATCAGCCGCCAGGATGCTATGGTTATGCTGACCCGAGCGCTGCATACGACGGGGGCAATAAAGCCGTCCGCATCCGGTTCAACACTTGAGGGCTTCCGTGATGCGAGCCAGATTGCGCCATATGCTGCGGACAGCGTGGCAACGATGTTCGAGTATGGGCTGGTTACGGGCTCTAACGGCTATATGAAGCCGAAGAGTACGACCAGCAGGGCTGAAGCGGCGACGTTCTTGTATCGCGTTCTTCAATTAATCGAGGGGCAGCTGCAGTAGTAGACGCGGGAACAATTGATTTAAAATTATTTATAAAAAGAACTAATGAAATCCGCTAAATCGTCAGATCGACGGCTTAGCGGATTTTGTGCAAAGATGAATTAAATCAACTTATACATAGCAACCGCACCTCTAAATCGATAGACTCTAGTTAAAGGTTGTTGTAATGAAGGACGGCCGGCTCATATAAAGGGGTGTAATGAATGAACGAAATCATAAAGAAGAAGCTGCTGGACAAAAATGAACTGCTGATCAACATGGTGATCGAACGCGCAAGAAGAGATTTTCGAGACGATATCGCAATTATTGGGCTTACTGGTTCGTTTAGCACCGGGGACTTTCACGAGAAGAGCGATCTTGATTTAATTATCATAAATAATACAGAAAGGGGATGGGGAATATCCGATTGCTTCATCTTAGATGACGTTGGCTATGACATCTATTGCACACCATGGGATACAAGAATACACGCACAATCCATCTTAGAGAGTCCCAACGTATCAAGCCTAACCGAGCTTAAAATTCTCTATTATGCAAAGCCTGAGGATTTGGAGAAATTGAACGACTTTATGCAAAAAGCTCTTGACGCGCTTGCGGAGCCGATAGGAGAAGCGTGTCTTAATCGAGCAAAAAAATGGATCGATCTGGCTAAGCAAGCATACAGCGATACGATGCTGGGTGATAATATCGGTTCAGTGAGACATGCATCTGCCGGCGTTCTGTACAATCTGGTCAATGCCTTGGTCAACATGAACAACACGTGCATCAAACGAGGAATCAAGCGATATTTAGAAGAAATACGCTCGTATCGCTATGTTCCAGATGATCTCGAATCCTTATACATGTCAGTCATCGAAGCTCATACCATTGAAGAGATCCGAATTGCTTCTTTTAATATGTTGAACAGCGTTACGAGGTTACATAGCAAGATGTGTGATAACTTCATTGTTAAACCCGCTCCGACTTTTGATAATCTGAGGGGGACTTACGAAGAATTGTGGTGCAACTACCGCAATAAAATCTTGAACAGTGTTAAAACGAACGATGCCTCCTATGCCTTTCTTTCGGCCTTTGGAGCACAAGGATATCTTGATGAAATGGCTGCGGAGAAAGGAACCAAGAAATTTGATCTCATGCAGTACTTTGAAGCAAGTGATTTACCAGTAATGAAAGAGAAGTTCCTTGAAATGATGGATGAATATGTAGACGAATATGGTAAGGTCGGCAGAGAAGTCGAACATTTTACAACCTTCGAGCAATTATATGCCCATTATATCAATCATTGATCTTATATCCCGGTTCGTAATAAGTCCGCGGAAACGTGACTGTTGACAATCTATCCAATAAAATAGGATTTTTGAAGGGCCGTGTAGAATTAGTTTCTATACGGTCTAATACGAGTTTTAGAACAGAACCCGCGTTGGGTACAATCTCGGGCAAGATATCAGAAGGCCGAATTGATATTAAATCAAAAACGTTGGGAGTGAAAAGAACCACTTCCACGATTAACAGTTACAAGGCAACTTGGAGCACGTTTAGGAAGTGGATGCTTCGGACTGATCCGGATCTGCAGGATGCCGGTCAAGCCACGCAGAAAGATATTGCTGACTTTAAGCGACACATGATGGAGCATGGAGGGAAGGGAGGATACTAGAGCGAGTTCGATTACATTTCTGCGTCCAGATGGGGTTCGAGTTTACTACGCGCACGTAATGGATATAATTGTTTGCGAAGGTGATAAGGTAAAGGCTGGCGATGTTATTGCAAGAGTTGGAAACAACGGATACGCAAGACACCCGCACATTCATATCGGTGCATGGAATGATGAAGGACCGCTACAGATACGTTTTGATCTGAAGGCAATGGGAGACTATCTAAAAGTCCATGGAGACGAGGGGTATTATCTTTAGTTGGCCCATTGAATTATTAAGGCAGCCGGTCATAATGATCGGCTGCCTTGTGCAGGGCCGACATTATATAATGTGGCACATCATATAAGAAGTGTCTAATGACACAAAAGTGTCTACATTTATTATTTGCGAAAAGCTTGACATATCAGGCTTTTTTATTTTTATGTAGAATAATTTGTGTCATCAAAAAATGCACAAAAGTGGCCACATTGTAGGATTTTGACTCAAATGTTACTACATTATAGAGTAGCCTCCATAAAAGTACTAAAAGAAGACACTGAATCCACCTTCCTGAAAGGAGGATTCTTGAGATGTGGGTTGTAAGTGCAGCCGTTTGTTTGTATGACAAAAACCAGAAATAGTAGGGGGATTTAATAAAATGGACTATCGGTTAAGACTTGACGGTGCTCTAGACGAAGTCTATGAGCCTCTATGGCGGCTACCAATTCAACTACTCGATGAAGAATAAGCGCTATTGAGAAGCATAATGTTGCGGCGGCTTCACTTAGTTCGGCATGGCGGTGCGTTTTTCATCAACTCCCACCATACATTCAGTCGCTTGCAGCATACCCTAGGGGTATTTGCACTTACAGCTCATTTTGAACCGGACAACCGTGTGCTGCGGGTAGCGGCGCTGCTGCATGACATCGGGCATCCACCTTTCAGTCAAACGTTAGATTCCCTAGAGGGGGTATCATCACAAATGGACGCGAGAGGCCGTATTTTCAGATGAGATCGTTAACATTCTTTCCCAGGCGAATATCGACGCCGTCGAAGTCATGGACTATATTGATGGTTCACGACGCAGCATTTTAAGGAATAAGGAAGGCACAGTCCATGCTGATCATTTGGACTCTTGGGTTCGGAGTGCTTATATTGGTGGTTATTTGCCTATTTCAACTGGTGAACTTTTAAACGATATGAATTATAGAAATGGTAGCCTTCAGTTTACACCAGAAGGAGGCAAGCTTGTTACTGAGCTAATATGGGAAGAGGCTCGTATGCAAGTATCCACGGCCAATATCGGCATAAACGCGATGATGCGAAAGCTGGTTCGCTGCTTAATAATCAATGGTGATCTTGATGTAACTAACTTGCCTAACATGACGGATATGCATATCGAGCAGTTGCTTTGTAACGATGGAAGAAGCATACGTGAAGAGTCTGAAAGGCTTCTTATGGAATCGTGGCGAATCCGCGTAACACGGGAAAAACCTAACGTTACAGCGGAAAAAACAATTTTGAGCAAACTCTATCTCGGATGCCGCTTATAGGAGACGTTTCGATTGCCGAAACTTCGCAAGACATCCTGGCGACGATCAATGAACTCAAACAGATGCTTGGCACATACTACGTATGGTGGGGTAGCTAGGGTGAAACTTATCTTTGAATTCACTTCCGCTAACAGGGAACATTAGCTGAATAAAGAAAATAAGGCAGCCGGTCATTGTTATCGGCTGCCTTTGTTCAACTAATTGGCAGTTTAGTTTAATGACGACGAGACGGGATTTTAGAAAAAGGTGCGCCATAAAGATTGCCTACTACTTCCTCATCGCAACATAACTATCTGTTCTTTCGTTTGAACAGTAAACGTCGTTATTTAAACTGGGGGTGTTAAATTTGAAGAAATTTCTACTGCCTTTTGTAATGACTCTCGTTCTCATGGGCTTAGTTGGTTGTTCTAGCGCTCAACCAAATGGTGATGATTTAGTGCCAATGGACAAGGTGCTTGAGGAAGAGCAACCGCCTAAGGCTGAAATTCAGATTGGTGAACAAATGTATGAGACAAAACTCGGCACATATTGTTGGGACTCAAAAAACCAAAGCAGATGTGTGGATACAATTGGTCCAGTTGAGCTTTTAAGAGGTGAAAATCCAGTTACTGTACAGCCTGGTGAAGTTATTACATTTGTGATGAATTATGAGCCGCAACCGAACAAACACCATGTCAACCAAATCTATGAAGACATATCTGAAAAAGTTGAAGTGAAAGAAAATAGCTTTCATGCACCTACACAAAAAGGGACATATTTCTATTCATACGGGGTATGGTGGATGGATGAACATGTAGAGAACCTGTCTCACGGTGATGCTTTTTATTATTTCGTCCTAAAAGTTGTTTAGATGGATTCAACTAACGGAGAACGATAGCTCAATAAGCACGAAGAAACGGCAGCTGATGAATTGGCTGTCGTTTTCTCAACTCCCTCAAGAATTTTGATATAATATGGGTATCTGGACTATAAGTATGAAAGGGGAGTACAACAATGAATAAAATTTTGCGTAGCAGCTCGGCGGAAGCTGAGATTAATACCCTTGGGGCGGAACTGATCAGCTTCAGAAAGCTGGATCCGGAAGCTGAATACATCTGGAGCGGTGACGCCACGTATTGGACAGGCCGTTCTCCGGTGCTGTTTCCCATTATTGGTGCGGCCCGGAACGGAGAGATTAAGGTGGACGGCAAAGCCTATAAGATCGGCAATCACGGATTCGCCAGACGCAGCGAATTTACGCCGGTCCAAGAAAGCGACACCCACGCGGTTTACCGCCTCTCTTATGATAAGAAAACCCTGGCCAGTTATCCTTTTAAATTCAACCTATATATTACATATAAACTGAATGCAAGCACACTGGAACTTAGTTACCGGGTGGAAAATAGCGATGAACAGGATCTCTTCTTCCAGCTCGGGACCCACCCGGCGTTCAATTGTCCGCTTGATGACAACGGTAGCCTGAGCGATTACTATCTGGAGTTCGCTGAATCGGAAAACCTTGAAAGGTTGTTCTTGAATTCGGACGGCCTGCTGATCAGCGGCAAATCGGAGCCCGTTCTGAAACAAGAGACCATCCTGCCGTTATCCCATGAAATGTTCGCCGAAGGCGCATTGATTTTCCGAAATGTGAGCTCTCGGCAGATTTCGCTTAGAAGCAAGCACTCCGCCAAAAGCGTAGTTGTCACCTATAAGGGTTTTCCCGACCTCGGCATCTGGCAGCCTTTGAACGCTCCCTTCATATGCATCGAGCCTTGGCAAGGAGTAGCGGATATGGACGTCTTTGAAGGTGAACTTCAAGCTAAAGAGGGAATAATCACCCTGGAGCCGGGGGCGAATTTCACAAGCTCCCTGACCATAGAAATCAACTGACGATCCGAAGGGAGCTGCAGTGTTCTCAACTGGTTAAGCTCGGCTCCATACCATTGCAAAAAGCTTCAATCTATAGGAGAGGGCACTGAAGAACTTACGTTTTTCTTAAGGAGTATGTATAAACTTCAAAAAAGTAGACATTCAACCCCATTTTTAGGAAGAATGTCTTCTTTTTTAGCTCTATTTTATTCAATTTATAGGATGGTCCTATTTGTCGGGTGACAAAAACATAGTAACTTGGGGAGTTCGTCGATTCTATGTCCGCGACCCATAGATTTCATCAACGCAATGTTCATTGCCACTGCGTCGCGCACATCAACCCAATATAGTTGCGAATCTGCCATAGCTCTATCGTCGCGAAGCATGGCATAAATCATATCATTGTGCCAAGGCACAAAGCTTGGTCCCATAATATGCGTAGGGTGGATTATTGTCATGATTTTGTTTGATGTATTTTCATGGGATTGGATAAACGTCCAGGCTGCTTCTTCTTCCATCGATTTTGAAACCATATTGTGGTCGAACAAGCCTTCCCTGTCTTCATTGGTCCAGTCATCCTCTGTAAACGTCGTTTTTGATGGATCTTCATTATAGTAAGCAATGGTTGATTCTGAAAATCGTCCAACAAGCCACCATTCTAAAGTAAGTATTAGAATATCGAAGTGAGGGTAAGGGGTAAAAATGAATTGTACTTGGTAGTAAAGAGTGTTACTCTAAAAGTCTGTGTTCGAAAGTACATTTAATAATAGTCACCATTTTAGTTACAAAGAAAGGCACTACTATGATAAAAGTTGAAAACTTATCCTTCTCATTTCCACAAAAAGAACTATATAAAGACATTTCATTTACGTTAGAAGAGGCACAGCATTGCGCTTTTATTGGAACAAGTGGCAGTGGTAAAAGTACACTGATCGATATACTGATGGATCCAGAAAGATATTTGTTCGAAGGCAAGTTAGAGATAGATCCAACCTGCAAAATTGGGTATGTAAGTCAGTTCTCCCAACTAGACAGAACTAAAGAAACAACTGTTTTTGAATATATCGGAGAAGAATTTATTAAGCTACAAACTGAAATAACAACTATTTGTAATGAAATGGAAACATCATCGGATATTGAGCCGTTACTCGAAAAGTATCAATTCGCTTTAGACGCATTTGATGCAATGGGCGGAGATAATTTTGAGAGTAACATTAATAAGAAATTAAATCTAGCAAACCTCTTGAAGCTAAAAGATGTTAGGGTATCCGACCTGAGCGGCGGGGAATTCAAACTTATTCAAGTAATGAAGGAAATGCTTAATAGTCCAGACTTAATGATCATGGACGAGCCGGATGTATTTTTAGATTTTGAGAACCTAAATGCGCTTAAAAAACTTATTAATACTCACAAAGGCATACTGCTAGTTGTTACGCACAATCGATATCTATTGAATCATTGTTTCAACAAAATTATTCACCTTGAAAACACGGAGATCCAAGAGTTTGATGGGCGATATATTGAGTATAATTTCTCATTACTTCAGACAAAAATTGAGTTGCAAGAAATCGCAGTCGCTGAAGCTGAAGAAATTGAGAGATACGATAACATTATTGATAATCTTAGAGCTATCGCAACTATTAATTCAGAAGCATCTAGAGGTAGAGCGTTAAAAGCTAGAGTTAGATTTCAAGAGAGATTGGAAGCGCGTAGAATTAAGGCACCATTTGTTGATATTAAGCAACCGAATATCAGTTTCGGTATTGAGAATGAAATTGAAGACAGCATTGTTGTAAAAGTCAATAATTATAGTGTTGCCTTTGATGAACTGCTTTTAGAGAATGTGAGCTTTGAGATAAAATCTACGGATAAAGTAGCCATTATTGGTCCAAACGGTACAGGGAAAACGACTTTACTCCGAGATATCTTTAACAATAATCATGATTCCATTGAAATAAATGATGATGTTAAAGTGGCTTATTTATCTCAGAATCAAGGCGAAATGCTAAAGGATTCTAATAGAATACTAGAAGAATTCATCGATGCTGGGTTTAAAACTTATGATGAAGTTAGATCGTATATTTCAAACTATGGCTTTGAAGGCGAAATCGTTAATCAAAAGATTGAATCACTATCTGGTGGAGAAAAAAACATACTTCAATTGGCTAAAGTTTCTGCTAGTAATGCAAAAGTATTGCTTCTTGATGAACCGACAAGCCATTTAGACACATATACACAAATTGCACTGGAACAAGCCATTGAAGACTATAAAGGTGCAATTCTCATGATATCTCATGATTTCTATTCTGTTGTAAATGGTATGGATTATGTATTAATCATTGACAATAAGACGATTAGAAAAATGACTATGAAAAAATTCAAACAGATGATTTATGCTAGTCACTTTGATAAAGACTATTTAGAAGCGGAACAAAACAAAAAAGCAGTTGAAATGAAAATAGAATTGGCTTTAAAAGATACTAATTTTGAATTTGCAAAAGTATTGGTTGATGAGCTAGAAGAGCTAATTAAGTTGCTTTAAATTACAACTCTCTTATTGAAATGATTACAAGAAAGTGAAGTCAGTTACAGCGAATAGGGCTAATGTGAATTAGTCTGAGTTCAACGATGAAACATGATATTGGTGGAAAAGTATCAACAAAAAAGACACTGATGAATAGAATATCAGTGTCTTTTTACTGCATTGATTTCTTGATAGCTCTTGCCTGGGGTGCTTTTATTTTATTTCATTGTAAACAAAAATTTCGCCGTTATGACCGTTATGGTGAACCGTGTCACAGGTAACGGCAAGTTTTTTCAGAGATTCCACCTGGTAAGGTTTTTTTGGGGAGGGGGAGAGATCTATACATGAAGGAGGACACGACAGAACAGAAATCAAAATAAACATAATGTCGGGCGACAAGAACATGGTCCCATAGAAAGTCGCTAATTTAGCGGCTTTTTTGTTTTATCGGTACAAGTTCTTGTCCCGAGTCAAGGACAAGAACTTGTACCGATTGCCGTAAAGGACAAGAACATATTCCGATTACCGATTAGATACATATCTAATTAAAATTCTACAGCTATTTCATAAAATCTTACGGGCAGGATAGAGGAGATAAACATAATAAAGACATATGTAGGCAACTGTCTTTCTCAGCTATCGGGCGCTGGGCAGGTATATGCAAATTGTCAGTACTTAATTAGGTACGACGCATATATTAGAATAATTATTTGAATTGAGGAGGGTGTTAAATGCAACCTCAAATTCCTAAAGATCCTGTGGTTCCTGAATTAACGGAAGTTCAGATAAACGAGTTAACTGATATCGTTTTCTTATCTAAGGAAATATCACCTTGCGATGCTATTTTTGTTTTCGGAGGTACTCATCCAGGGCATTGGGAAGCCACGATTGACGCTTATAATAGAAGCTTGGGAAAAATGATTATTGTCACAGGAGGAGTCAGCCCTACAGGAATTAAGCATGAGAACTGGGTCGATAAAACTGTACCCGAAGCACATGTCATTGTTAAAAAACTAACTGAGGCAGGTATTTCTTTAAATGTAATCATGTATGAAGATCGCTCAAGGAACACTTTAGAGAATGTATTATTCGCTAAAGAAGTATTTAACTTCAATGCTATTGAGTCACTTCTAATTGTATGCAAATCTCATGGTGCGGGCAGGCAATATCGTACATTAGCGAAGCATTCGCCCCCAAAAATTAATTATTTTTCATATGGCTTTGTTTTAAGTTATAATGGCCAAACGATAAACAGAGAAAACTGGATGCATAGTTCAATAGGTCGCTCAAGAGTGTTTGGAGAGTATTTGAGAATCTGTTTTTACGGTGACCGTGGAGACATACTTCGCTTAAATAAGAAAGTGGAGGGACTAACTTATACTATGGATGATTGATATATTCATCTGACAGCGGTAGTAGACTTGTCCGACGTAGGCCTGACCAACATGATTTCAACACTTAGGTGTACAATTTGTGTAACTCAAGACATATGTACAAAATACTATATAATATTAATTTCTAAGTTTTGTTGACGAGTCTATGTTTCTACTCCATACACATACTCAGCTTTTTATTCAAATGGTCTACTATCACCAAAAATGCCGGGATAAAACTAAATCCACATAAAGCAAGGCACTGGTTTGTGACCTCCTTGTTGCGCGGCATTTATGAGCAATCTGAAACAGCTGCCCAAATCGAAGACAAGAAGAAGCAGCTTATTGAATATATGAAATGGCGAGACCCAGAGACATTAAGCGTGTATGAGCATTATTACGATGAACAGAAATTCCGAGATTTGCATGAGAAGCTTCAGGAAAGCTACATGCAACGCGAGAAAGAGTACTTCAAATCAGCTAAGAAGCGCTCAGTGATCAAATCACCTGAAATACTTACGGCTTTTGAGCTTAAGAGCTCCGAGGAGAAACAAGACTGGTTAAATCAATTTTTTGAAGGGATGGAACCGTAGTGTCTACAGCAGTGCAATTACAAGAGGAAATCCAAGACAAAACCTGGGGAACCCTTCTTAGCGGTAAAGTATCGGAGGAACTGTTACTTTTGTCTGATCCAAACGGAGATTACTACTGGGATAAAGTTGAGGAGAAAAATATCAAAAATTTTGTTCGGCAATGTGCAGGTCATCCGTGGGCAAACCATTTTGCATTAGCGCTTATATGTTTGTCCGACCTTATACCTTATAAAAAAAAAGTGGAATAAATTGACAGAACAAGTTGAGTGTGTTAGAATCGATTTAATTTAAAATGAAAAGGCTATGATGAGAAATAGTAGGTATTAGGGATCTCGCAGAGAGAAGATGGTTGGTGCGAATCTTCATTGATCTAATAGTGAAGCAGTCTCGGAGCTGTGAACCGAACAGAGGAATCTTAGTAGGCTTCAACGGAGTTCCACCGTTATTCAGGAAACAATATCGGAGATATCCCGTATTGATAGAGTGCAGAGAAATCTGAAATTAGGTGGTAACACGGACATAATAGTTCGCCCTAAGTTGACAAGAAATATGTCAGCTCAGGGCTTTTTTTGTTTTATTTCTTTTCGTTTGAATATTCGCAGAATAAAGACTTTTGGATTTTCCAAGAATAAATAATAATTAAAATGGAGGTATTGAGCATGCTGAAAATGACACCAGATGAGTTAAGAAAATCATATATTGATTTTATGAAAGGAATAGGGGCTAGCCAAGTGCCCTCTTCTAGCTTGTTACCAGAAAATGATCCCTCAACGTTGTTTACGGGAAGTGGAATGCAACCTATGGTTCCCTATTTATTGGGGGAAAAAAATCCGATAGGTAATGAGATAACTAATATTCAGAAGTGTTTAAGGACAGTGGATATTGATGAAGTAGGAGATACGTCGCATCTGACATTTTTTGAAATGATAGGTCGATGGGAGTTTAAAGCAAATGAAAATAACTATAAGAAAAAGCAAATCGATGCCATTTGGAATTGGCATATTATCGAATTAGGAATTGATCCTGGCAGGCTGTATATCAGTGCTTTTATAGGAAGTGATGATTTGAATATACAGAAAGATACGGAAGCCATTCAAATCTGGTCAGAAAAATTCAAATCAGTTGGTATAGAACCTATTATTGAGGATGATCCATATAAATATGGGACATCTAGAGGTGGGAAAATATTCTTATACGATGAAAAAGAAAATTGGTGGAGTAGAGCCGGAAGTCCATTAGATATGCCTGTTGGTGAACCGGGTGGGCCTGATAGTGAAATGTTCTATGATCTTGAACCAGGCGGTGATTCACTGGATCATCCTGCTTCTGTAAGCGAGAGGTTTTTAGAAATTGGGAACAACGTATTTATGTGTTACAAAAAAGAAGACACAGGATTTGTAAAAATACAAAATCCCAATATTGATTATGGAGGCGGATTAGAAAGGGTTGCAACAGCCCTTAATGGTGACAAGGATATTTATAATACGGCTTTCTTCCTTAATCCCAAGAAAAAATTGATGGAGTTAAGTGGTAAACAATATACTGACGATTTAAAGTCGTTAAGAATCATACTTGATCATGTGAGAGCGGCTACTTTTCTAATTAATGATGGTGCGGAGCCAGCTAATAGTGATGCAGGGTATATAACAAGAAGGTTATTAAGAAGGGCGATTCGTGCAGGTAAAAAAATAGGTATACAAGGAAGTTTTGTGGGTGAGCTGTCTGAAGTTTATATAGATGAAGCAACAGCTTATGAAGATTTGATCGGTAATAAAAAGAAAGTTATCGAAATAGTAAATAAGGAAGAAAATCTTTTCTATAGAACTTTACAGCAAGGAGAATTTGAAATACAAAAACATCTTAAGAATAAGGGTAAAGTTACAGGTGCAGATGCCTTTTATTTTTACGAAACATATGGGTTTCCCTTGGAGTTGACGGAAGAGTTTCTAACTGAAAGTGGATATAGCATGGAGGACAAGGCGTCTTATATAGAGGCGGCAAAGAAACATGCTGAAAAGAGCAGAACTGCTTCTGCGGGTAAATTTAAAGGTGGATTAGCTGAACATTCAACAGAAACAACAGCGCTGCACACGGTATCTCATTTATTACTTGCTGGTTTAAGGGAAGTTTTAGGTGATCATGTTCATCAACAAGGAAGTAATATTACTTCAGAACGATTACGGTTTGACTTCAACCATGATGAAAAACTTACGCCAGAGCAAATAGCTGAGGTGGAAAAGTATGTGAATGATGCGATTTCATCAAAAGCAGTTACCTATATTTCAGAGATACCTAAAATTGAAGCGAAAGAAAATAATGTTGAAGGGAATTTTTGGGATAAATATCCGGATATCGTTAAGGTGTATACAATCAAAGATAACGAAGGGAAAGTTTGGAGTCGAGAAGTATGTGGAGGACCTCATGTAGAAGATACAACAAACTTAGGAAAGTTCAGTATTAAAAAAGAACAATCTTCTGCTGCTGGAGTTAGAAGGATTAAAGGAGTAATTAATAAATATTTCCAGAACGCGGAACAATAGCTGATGTTTTAGGATTGCCATTTGTAACAACGTTATGAGTTGCCGGGAATCCAGGATGAATGATAAATCCGGCATTCGAAGAGGGTTTGACATCGCTTGGCCTTTGTTGGCGGTACCGGAGCACAGTATTCAAAGAAAAAGCAATTCGGATTAAATCCGAATTGCTTTTTTACTGCAAGAAAGGGGATAAAAAAAACAGAACGAAAATCGAGCTATATGGTGTATGACACTAAATGAAAATTGTCGAGGGACAAGAACATGGTCCCAAAGAAAGTCGCTATTTTAGCGGCTTTTTTGTTTTATCGGTACAAGTTCTTGTCCCGAGCCAAGGACAAGAACTTGTACCGATTACCGTAAAGGACAAGAACATAGTCCGATTACCGATTAGATAAGCTAACGGGCAGTTTACCTGGATGGTGACTAAGTAGCAACCTATTCAAGAAAGTGTTCATCTGATTATAATGAGGAGGTGATATTAATGAAGAAAATGAATAGCTTCATTATAATGTTAGCTTTAGTAGTGTGCATGTTTTTTGCAGGCTGTACAAAGGCAAATACTGAGTCAGAACCAATACAGACTCAACCATCGGCCACGAATACTTCTACAAATGAACCATCAGATTCAAACAGCAATACAAATCAATCTGATTTAGTCGGTTCCGTTAAGGTAGAAAACAAAGGTTCCGATACTAAAATAACTTATACTTTCAAAAATCAAAGCGAAAAAATGGTGACTGTTATTGGCGGAGCAAGATATAAGTTGTTAAAAGACAACAAAGTAGTAGACGAAGGTGGGGTTCCAATAAAAGACTACATAGATTTGGAGCCTGGTCAGGACTATACAGATATAAAGAAATTTTCGAAATTGGAGCCCGGCTCATACAGAATACTTGTAGATTGGAACAAAACCATTGTATCTGCTGAATTTGTTCGAGACTAAAATTCGTTACGCTAACGGGAAACGATAGTGCAATAATACAAAGAAAAAGAGTGACTCTAAGCTTTGTATTTAGATTCATTACGGTGAACCGTACCATCGATAGTGGTAAAGCAGAGGATTGAGTTGAAGGTGGATGCGGCGATGCTAAATGCCCAAAGAAGGGCTTAAGCATGCGGCACATGTGAAATCAGTCATATTGATGGAATGGGGGAGCGTGCTTAAATATGCTGCGCTCCTTGTTATATGAAATGTATAATGGACTTAATATAAGACATTTTAAAATCAAAGGTGAGGGTTATGTTATGCCAAAAAATGATAATATGCTAACAATTCTATGGATGTTGAATTCGGGAGAGAAATTGACTGCAAAGCAAATATCGGAAAAGTTAGAGATAAATATAAGAACAGTTTATCGGTATATTGATGCACTATGTGCCAGTGGCGTCCCTATCATATCCGACACAGGGCACAATGGCGGGTATAGTTTGCTGCACAATTTTATCAAATCTCCTCTGCTATTTAGTATTGATGAAAAAAAGACACTGCTTCATGCTGCCCTATTTGCAAAAGAAGCCGGATATCCTTTGAGTGAGGCATTAGAGAATGCAACATCCAAGTTGAAAATGTATTCGAATCAGGAGCAGGAAAGTATACTAAGCCATCATTTAGCCGGATTTGAAGTAATAAACCGCAGGGGATACCCCGCTGTTCAGCCGGTATTGCAGGAATTGGAGCACGCTGTAGCAAATGAATGGTCTGTAGAAATTTCTTATCGTAACAGTCATGAAGAGCAGTCCCCAAATAGGGTAATAGACCCCTATGGCGTGGTTAATTGGAACAATAAGTGGTACACAATTGCATTTTGCCACCTGCGGAATGAGATCCGCAGCTTTCGGGTAGAACGAATTTTGAACATCACACGCACGCCATTCTCATTTAGGCGTCCCAATGATTTTTCAGCGCGTACTTTTTTTATGAAAAATCTGTTACCAGATGTAGTAGGTAAATCCGGATTAATTTCTTTAATTATTGGTGGCAGGGCAGAGGCGTTGGATGATTTATGCATACATTGGTTTTTGGAGCATCATTTGCAGGAGCGGACATCAACGCAAGCAATTTTTTTACTTGAGGAAGAATCACTGTATACACATGTTCCGTATATAATTCTTCCCTATGGGAAATCCATTCAAGTTATAGAGCCACAGAATCTAAAGAATAAACTTGTGGCGGTTGCTTCAGAGTTAATGGAATATTATCAAGTTTAACAACTTCACTGACAGCAGTTGTCAGTGAAGTTGTTTTATTATAATGATAACCACTCATTAAAGATGAATGGTTGCTGTTACCTAATAAACTTTATGAGGAGCACTTAAAAATGAATAATACAGTATATCTTTATGTGTTTGATACCATGTCCGATTGGGAAATAGGTTATTTAGCCGCCGAGTTGAACTCTGGAAGACATTTCAGACAGGGGCTGGCTCCAGCAAAAATAGTCACCGTTGGGATAGAAAAGACTCCAGTAACTACAATGGGCGGATTGAAAATAATGCCTGACATTAAAGTGGATGAGTGCAGCATTAAAAGCGTAGATGCACTGATTTTACCTGGTGGAAATACATGGACAGAAGCTATTCACGTGCCCATATTAAAAATTGCCGAGATGTGTTTAAAGGAAGGGATAGTAGTTGGAGCAATTTGCGGTGCTACCTTAGGACTTGCTCAAGCAGGATTGTTAGATTCACGTTGGCACACAAGCAATGATTTGGCCTACCTTAAAATGGTTTGCCATTCTTACACGGGCGAAGAATATTACAAAGTGGAATCTGCTGTCACCGATGGGAAATTGATCACCGCATCCGGAGTAGCTCCATTAGAATTTTCTGTTCATGTTTTAAAAGCGCTAGATGTATTTTCTCCAAAAACATTAGACGCTTGGTATCGTCTTAATAAAACTCATGAACCTAAATATTTCTACGAGTTAATGAATTCAATCCAATGACAGTATAGGAATACAAGGCATGTTGATGCTGTGTGTCGCTTATCAGGAAATAGTTTATTGGAGCCACATTTACCTACAATTGAAAAAAGGTTAGGCACTCTGAAGAAGATGGTTTCTGTACTGTACTGTACAGGAGTCAGTTGAGCAATCGACGTTGACACGCATTAATGTAGAAATGTGCTTTCCTTACGCGACTTCCTTCAAAGGGGACCTGGGAGAGGGCGGCGTGTTCGCCGTTGGCGAAGGCGCGTTTAAAGTCGAACCGCCTCCATATGAATTGTCAGCCTTCAAGCCGCTTGATTATTATAATCCGCCGGAGGATCTTTTGGAGCAGATCATTGAAGATCAAGTAAAGGGTGTCGAGCAATCTGTCAAATATATAATGGCTCTAAGAGATAAATATTGCAGGTAACTTTCGATCACAATCCTCTACGGTTTCATAAAAACGACAAGTCGTATTCTCTTGGTATTACACGAGGGAAATCGAAATGTCGTCTTTTTTTGTCCCAATGTTATTACATTGCTGATAGGAACAGATCGAATCAAGTTCGTTGATAGAATGTAGAAATCGTTGCTAAGTGAGGTAGTTTTGCATACTGAATAACCATAAAATAAGGTTAGTTAGGAGGTTAGTATCGATGGAATGTACAAGTCTTGGTAGAAGCACATTGAATTTTAACAAAGACTGGAAGTTTATTCTTGGGGATCCATCGGGAGCCGAGCTGAGGCATTTGCCCGATGACGAGCTATATGGTGTGTATGTGTCGGGGGACAAGAACATAGTCCCATTGAAAGTCGCTAACTTAGCGGCTTTTTTGTTTTATCGGTACAAGTTCTTGTCCCGAGTCGAGGACAAGAACTTGTACCGATTGCCGTAATGGACAAGAACATGAGCCGATTACCGATTAGATAAGTATCTAACTATGTTTCCATGCAATTCATTAAGCTAACGGGCAGGTTAGTGGAACAAGTTGGTTTTGAGCACCGCTTGATTTCATCTAGGGCATGTTAGGACATGAAAAGCATCGACTATTCAAATATATGCCCAGCTGCGAGGGGAACGAAGAAGAGAGCTATACAATCGCTTTTTTAGGCACATGGATGAGTAGTAGTGACCTAATGAATAAATTGCTGTTACTCAACTAAAGGGTAAATTAGTAGATAAATTTACCTGTATTATTAATTGCTAATTCATGTAAAATTTATTGGTAGTATGAATAATTAAGAGTGAGGAGTAAATATGAAAATCATTATTTTGAAAAAACCAATTTTGTGGGTTGTTTTTATATCATTATTAAGTGGCACTTTAATGATTGGTCCAATGAGTTCTTATGCCGCAAATGATGACTATGATGCATATGGCGGAGTAAACGGTTTGCTATCTGAGGGTAGATTATATGCCCCTCTCCGTAGTATGGCGACGAATTATTCATTTAGATACGATGAACAACTTGATAAATATTTTGATGTAAAAATAACTTGGAATCAGAAGACAAAAACTGCTTCACTAACTAAAGGCGGGAAGACTTTTAATGCTACTGTTGGTAATGGAGTATTGTTGAAAAATGGCTCGGTGTATGTACAATTTAAAGCTTTAAGTAACTTCTTCTATCCGAACGATTATATCAAATGGGATACATCTACTTTGACAGGAAATTCTGAGCACATTACGGTATATGCTCGTCCATTGACAGATAATCAAGCATTGACTCTTGCAAAAAATGCGATGTCCAAAAAGAAATACTGGATTCAATTTCATAAAAATAACGTAGAAATAGGTCTTCCTGAGTCAGAGTATATTCAATGGAATAAAAGTCTTACTAAATTTAAAGCGGTCTTTCATTCAGATGGGATTGTTGGCGACTATAACTATAGCTACAGTATTGAAGCTGAGATGACTAAGAAGGTTAATGATTGGACTATTACTTCATTTAATTATTTCGATGGTACAAGGATATATTATCCTTAATCATTACCTGGTCAACCACTAGCCTGGTCATTAGTGGATAGGCATTAAACTCATTGATGGTGATGCCTTAAAGATAGACAACTTACTCGATTACGTGATAAGATTTGCTTAAATCGTGAAGCGCGCGTACAAGAGAGCCGTATGGGAAAGCATCCCTACGGCTCTTTTAATTTCTAATGAGCGTTGGAATTATAAAGAAGGTTTTGATGTTGCAAAAGAAAACGATAGAATACTGGTTGTTCGCGGCAGGGCTGATATCGAATCGCCACTAAGCGAAATATTGAATTATGAAATGCCCAACGCAATCTGGCTTACTGTGAAGAAATCTTATTATGACGCAACTACGGTAGGTGACAGAATAAGCATAAGTATCGGAATTCGAGGTACTGGAATAATTGACATGTCTTTTCCAGTCCAGGCAAAAGAGGAATTAAAAAATATGATTAAGCTAACGAAGAAACGATAGCTCAATAAATCCAAGAAAGCAGCCGATCATTGAGATCTGCTGCTTTTATTAAGCTAACAGGCAGGTTAGGGATTTAGTATTTGAATCATTACAGACAGGAGAGGAGTCAAAGATGTCGGAAGAAAAGAACATATTCCCATTGAAAGTCGCTATTAGCGGCTTTTTTTGTTTTATCGGAACAAGTTCGTGTCCCGAGCCAAGGACAAGAACTTGTTCCGATTGCCGCAAAGGACAAGAAGATGTTCCGATTACCGATTAGATAAGTATCTAACTAGGATTCCATGCAATAAGTTCATTTCCTCAAATCTAAACAAAATTTATATTATTCAGTGGCTCATCATACCGTATACAATTGCTGCTTGTGTCGCTTTTGGTGCAGGTAAAGTCTCAGAAAAGTGGATTGTACCGGCAGGAATAGTCATCGGAATCGCTAGTATACTATTAGCAAAGTGTGTAGGAGGAAGGAAAAGAAATCCTAGCACAAGGCACTAAAAGGAACAGACTTTGAAATGTCGAGGGATAACAATATTTTTCACATGGAAAGTCGCTAATTAGCGGCTTTCTTTTGTTTTATCGGTCGGTTTAGGTGTTATCCCTCATGCATTTAATTACTCAAGTAACTATAGATGTTGATTAAATTAATTTGATTTCGCCAATCCGCTTCTGAATTCCCTAAAACCTTTAGGTGTTTTTCCTTGGTCCTTTTTAAAGGATTGTATGAAGTGATTCACATGATTGAAGCCCACTTTGCGAGCGATCTCGGTAATCGTATCCTCCGAGGATACCAGTAGTTCGCAGCTTTTTTTAATCCGATATTTTATGAGGTACTCATATGGAGTCATATGAACAGTCTTTTTAAAACTTCGTGTACATTCCGAAATGCTCAAATGCGCCGTATCGGAAATCTCGCGTAGCGTGATAGGATTCGAGTAGTTCTGATGGATAAAGCTTAGCATGAGCTGCAATCTTTCCTGCTGCCGTTTTGCGTGTTTTGGCGCTTCCTCTTGCGGCAGCGAAAGATTAGATATTAGGATGAACCAGAGCTGTACGGTCTTGATCGAAATCTCATATTCCCATCCCCAGCTCTTGCTCCCATTGAATACTCGTTGCATGTTCCAAAGCATGTCCAATACTCGCTTTTCCCACTCCGCGATTTCTGTAATAACGATAGAAACGAATGAAGAACGGGTGTAAGGTAGCACATACTTCTCTTCCATTGTACTGTCCGTGTGAAAGGCGAGTAACTTTTCGGGGAAGTTAAAACTTACATATTCACCATCATGACTCAGCTGTGTCGTGACATGAAGAATTCCTTTGTTAATCAGAATAGCCTGGCCGGTCTTTAACTCATGATCAATTCCGTTTACTTGAATCACGAGTGTTCCTTTCGTTACTAGCGTGATCTGCAGTTCTTCGTGCCAGTGCAGGTCGTTAAATCCCCGTCCTTCAGGAACGCTCGTAAAGAGCGTATGGGTGTACATGATGTAAGGAAACGAACGATCGGGATATGCAATTGTTTCGTACAGCGGTTTTGGCATGTCAAAAACCTTCTTTCTATGACGATATATCTATATTATCCAGTGATATATTTGCACAATAAAATTGAAAACGATGATATTATTATATCATATCTATGGCTTATCACTAGAGCCTGTGCACAGACGATCGGATAAGACCTCTTGGAGGGTTTTAAGTGAAAGAACGCAAAGCGTCGTCATTGCTTCATCCTTATGTACTTCTTTTTATCGCCATTCTATCGGTTTCCGTTTCTTCAATTATGATTAAATCTTCAGATACGCCAACCGCCATAGCAGGTATGTATAGGCTTTATATTTCAGCGGTCATCATGCTTCCTTTTGTCCCTTGGAATACGATCCGCTCATTAAACTTGAGCGCCAAGGAGAGGGGGACGTTTTTTCTGGCTGGTCTGCTCCTGGGATCGTATCTCTTATTCTGGATGGAATCGCTCGTTTATACTTCGGTGGCAAGTTCCATGGTCATCTTAGCGATGCAACCGTTGTTTGTCATGATCGGTTCGTATTTTGTCTTCAGGGAACGAGCTGGGATTCTGAGCGTGCTTTGCTTAGTGACCGCGCTGCTAGGTTCAATCATAATCGCTTGGGGAGATATAGGTGTTTCTAGAGAAGCACTCATTGGGGACGGATTGTCTTTAATCGGAACCATACTTGTGTCAGCTTATATGCTAGTAGGGCAGAAGTTGAGTCAGAAAATCCATGCCAATCTGTATAGTGTCGTGGTCTTTTTTCTCGGGGGAAGTGTTCTGCTCATCTACAGCATACTAAGGGGCTTTCCTTTAACCAACTATGATTCTTCGGACTGGACCTATTTCCTTTTACTTGCGATTGTTCCCACGATCTTCGGCCAGTATATTTTCAATCGACTGCTTAAAACCATCGGTGCTACAACAGTATCGGTAGGTATTATTGGAGAACCAGTTCTGGCAATTATGCTGGCTTATCTCTTCCTGGGAGAAACCATCTCCATCTTTCAGTTCGTAGGTGGATTGATAACGCTGCTGGGTATGCTGATGTACTTTTGGCGGCAATCACTGCAATATTCAGCGTCGAAGCGTCTTTCGTATTAAATAGCGTCAAAACAATAGGAAATTATAGATTGGGAGGAATTACGAATGGCAACCTTTGATGACTTTCTAAAACTGGATCTTCGTGTGGGCACGATTATTAATGCTGAATTTTTTTCCAAAGCCAAAGTCCCGGCTATCAAACTGGAAATTGACTTTGGTGCGGAAATTGGTATTAAAACTTCCAGCGCACAAATCACCAAAAGATATACGGCTGAAGATATTGTCGGACAACAGATTGTGGGAGTCGTCAATTTTCCACCGCGCCGGATCGCGGGATTCAATTCGGAAGTTTTGGTTCTGGGCGGACTGCCAGAACAGGGGGACGTTGTGCTGTTGAAGCCAGATATCAATATACCCAATGGAACACAAATCGGTTAATATAGTTGAAACCCACCAAAGGATGGACTACTTTTGGAGGGTTTCCTATATGGATTAGAGTAACCTACTCAATCTCAATGGCACAGACTGTCGGAGGACAGAAACATTGTCCTATTGAAAGTCGCTATTATAGCGGCTTTTTTGTTTTATCGGTACAAGTTCTTGTACCGAGCCAAGGACAAGAACTTGTACCGATTGCCGTAAAGGACAAGAACATGGTTCGATTACCGATTAGATAAGTATCTAATTATGTTTCCATGCAATTTCATTAAGCTAACGGGCAGGATAGTTCAATAATGCCATGTTATAATGAGGATAATTAAAGCGCTTAAATTAAATAAATCAGGAGTGATACTAGAATTTGATAAGAGTAGATGTGTTCGTTCTTACAAATCGGCTTGAGGATTACAAGATTGTTTAGGCGGTGAGTGGCTTGCCAATGTCTGAATATTATTTGAATTTGCGTAAGAAGATAGGAACAGAATTAATCTTTAATCCAAGTGTTGCTGCCATTGTTCGCAATCAACGAGGGGAGATACTGTTCCAACGATCATCACTTAATAGTGACATCTGGAGTTTACCAGCAGGTGCTATTGAAATTGGAGAAACACCTGCTGAGGCTGTCGTTCGAGAAGTTTGGGAAGAAACAGGGTTGAAAGTTACTCCTAGGAATGTAATTGGTGTTTTTGGTGGGAAAGACTTTAGATTTACTTATCCTGATGGCAATCAGGTGGAATACATCATTGTCATGTTTGAATGCACTATTAATAGTGGGAGTTTAGAAGCAATTGATGGAGAATCGGCTGAATTACAATTTTTTAGTGTTGACTCGATGCCCAAGTTAGCTATCCCTTATCCAAGAGAAGTCTTTTACCCAAGTAACTCCGAACGAACATTTTTCTAAAAAAGAGCTTAATTAATAAACTAATGAAAATCTATCGTTAATTCAAAACAGTAAGGAGCAGTTAGCTAATTGATAGCTGCTCCTTTTACATTGAGCTAACGGGCAGGATTGTTCAATAACTTCGCGAATACTTTGAAATGGATAATTTTCGTGAAGTTCAGTGTTAGCTGAAAGATACGCAAAAATGAAATTATGAAAGGCTGATTCTATTGAAGCCAGGGATTATAGTTCTTCTTAATGGTACTTCAAGTTCTGGAAAGACAAGCATATCTAATGAATTATTAACTCAAAGTGATATCCCATTTCAACATTTATCATTTGATAATTTTATTAATGGGCTATTTCATAGTTATAAAGATTTCATTAACAGCACATATCCGAGTATGGAAACAAATGGTGCAGAGGATGGACAATTAGTAAATCAAATTCTTGCAGATCCGTTGATTTCATTATACTACTCGACAATAAAACTATTATCTGCGATGGGAAACAACGTAGTTGTAGATTCTGTTATAGGTAATGATAAATGGTTCAATACTTGTATTGAATTATTCTCAGATCACCCTGTCATATTCGTAGTAGTTAAATGCTCAAAGGAAGAACTTGCTAGAAGAGAACAACTTAGAGGAGACAGGGAGATTGGTTTAGCAAGTTCACAATACGATAACGTGTATTGCTTTAATGAATATGATCTTGAATTCAATACTGAAATAATGAGATCGAGTGAATGTGCCAATGAGATATTAAATTTAATAAGATCTAATAAAGAATACACTGCTTTTAAGAAGTTGATTAAGGGAAAAAGTGTAAGTAAGTAGTTCAAAGAAGGCGTATCCATCAGATAACATCATATTCACGCTTTGGGTCATTCGGCTCTCGGTCCTGTTAAGCTAACGGGAAACGTTAGTTCAATACAGAATGGAGCAGTTCGTTCGGTATCTGCTCTTTTTACAGTGAGTTAACATTTATTTAGTATAGTAAATACAGTCCTTATGAGCTAAGGAACGACTCTTGCGATTAATAATTTATAGTAAAGCTAACAACATACATATCCAGAGGTGAAAAATGAAAATTGAAGTTGAAGTTAATGCGTTTGGAAAAGATGAGGTTCAAGGAACAATAGATAGTTTCAAAAAATCAGAAATAGTTCGTGTATATGAACTTTCGAAGGATACAACTTTACGGGGTAGAATTTAAGGGGATGAATCCTGAACCTTACATAATTGCATGCTATCCGGAACACAAACACCAATTTATCGAAATGGTTGGACAGACAATAAATTCCTTCTGCTCTTTTTCATTAAGCTAACGGGCAGGATAGCGTGGCTGCAATGCGGAATGAGTAAAGAACTGAAACAAAGGATTGGATGATAAATTTATGAATGAGAAACAAATGTATAAACCACTTGATTACCTCTCGTCAAATGAGGTGCGGGAACGCCTAAATAGAAATCAATTAGATGAGCTTTTGACTCTACCTCTTTCAGTAGGCGAAAACCATCCCAATTGGAAGTTTGCGCAAGATGTTTGTGTTTATCTTTCAAGCCATGAATCTTCTGCGGTTAGAGCAAATGCTGTTTTAGGATTTGCATATATCTCTAGAACAAAAGGACAGTTAGAAAAACATATTGTTAAACCCATCATACTTAGAGAACTTCGTGAAAATGTTGAGCATAATTGGAGAATTGTTGATTCAATTGAAGATATCAATTTGTTTATGAATTGGAATTTGGCTTCTAAGAAAAATTAAATGTTAATTTAAACAGAAGCATGGAGGAGCAGTTCGGCCAGTTCGCAGCTGCTCTTTTTTATTAAGCTAACGGGCATGATAACATGTTCTCCTCAATAGCCGGCCGGCCGAACGGCCTCCTTCTTAACATCCTAGAATAATTCTTATTTGTACGTCCTGTTTTCCCCATGAAAAAAATCCCCTCCAGCAGACAAACGTAAGTCCATCTTAACAGATGTCTCTTTTTTTTCGTCCACCATGAGGGGAGAACACCATATATGCGGCTTTTTTGTTTTAAGTGTGGAAAATTGTCACTGTATCGGCTATACCACTACTGCGGTTCCGCTGACGGCCACCATCAGCATTCCCTCACGAATAACTTCATAGTCGATGTCCACCGCTATAATGGCGTTTGCCCCCAGGCGCACGGCTCGATCTTCCATCTCGACAAAAGCTGCATCCCTTGCTTCCTGCAGCTTGTTTTCGTATGCCCCCGAGCGCCCGCCGACAATATCGGTAATGGAGGCCAGAAAGTCCCTCACAACATTAGCGCCCATAATGACTTCGCCGGTCACAATACCGATATACCTTTGAACAGGGTAACCTTCAATGGTGGATGTCGTTGTAATAATCATGCGTTCTTCCTTCTTTCAAATAGATTTTTATAGTGGTTACGTGTAAAAACAACTTCCGAGAAAATGGTCCTTGCCAATAGAGTAACCAGGTTGGTGCACCGCCCCCAGGATGTTGATCGCCTGGGTGGAGAAGGTTACCTGATGACGATGACTGCATGTCTAGAAAAGTATGACCATTTTTCCAGCTGTGTCTTCCTTCTATTACGCCGACAGAAGAGGATTGGTTGCACGAGTATACGTAATAAGCGGGTACAGAGGCTTGGAGGTAGCATGCCGAGAAGAAGCTAAGTTTGTTCTTAGCTGAGCCGGAGATGTTGAGCAGGGCTTAAACGATCCGGAAGGCTACTATCATGGCCTTGTGAAGCACGATTCTGCTGGGTTATAACCCGAACGAATTTTCGGCCGATACCGCGCCAAAGGACTGGACATACCTTTTATTAGAACAATGCGTACAAATGGAAGTACGAAGCTCCAACGCTGCTTGTACAAAATACGCCTCGCCTTATTGTAGCGGGGATTCTGACCAGTTTCCAAGATCCGAACGGCGATCTCGGCGTATCCGAGGAAGGCTGGAATGAAATTCAGCAATTGTATGACAACGGCGTCAGTGCAGTCGAGGGCGAAGACTTCTATGCCAATTTGGCCAGCGGTAAAACGCCGCTAGGAGCGCTCGTCTCCAGAACCCTGCAGCAGAAGGAAGAACAATATAAAGTGAAAGCAGGCATTGTCAGTCCGGAAATCGGCGTACCGATGGTCGTGGAACATGCGGCGATCGTGAACGGATCGAAGAAGCAGGTAACGGCGGAGCGGTTTGTGGAATGGCTTTCAAGGGGAATTTGCGGCTGAGTTCAATACCATGCCGGGAACTAAATAATAACATTTTCCGGTCACAGCTGAATTCTTGTCCTATATTTTGAAATAATTCGAACGATATCTATAATTATTACCAATATATACTGTAAGACCGAAGGGGAGGAGGTAGCAGATGAATCATCCATCTGAATATGCAAGGCTTATTTCGCTTACGTTGGCTGGGAACCGTGATGCGTTTGGCGAGTTATATGAAGCAACCATTAAAGACGTTTACAATACTGTTTATTTTCTTATTCGAGAACCATCAGATGCAGAGGATGTCATTCAGGAGATTTATATTCAATTATACCGATCTCTTGAAAAGTTTGACGTAAGCAGGCCGTTTCGGCCTTGGTTAATGGGAGTGGTTATGCGGCAAATTCAAGCGCACCGCAGAAAGAGTTGGACACATATGCGGATCATCAAAAAAGCCGAACAGATTGATCAAGCCGTGGTCTACGATATCTCAAGTGAGGTGGTCAACAAACTATCGAATCAATCGCTACTTGAAAGCGTAGATCGACTTCCTTATAAGCTAAAGCTAGTAGTTATTCTACATTATATGAATGATTACACGCAAGAAGAGATTGCAGCCACACTAGAAATCCCTCTTGGGACGGTAAAATCACGGATTCATGCTGCTCTGCAAAAGATGCGCAAAAAACAGAAAATTAGCATTCTGGCTATGGGGAAGGTGGAGGGGCTAAATGAGTTTCGATGAAAGATTGAAAACCGCTTTTAAGGAAGAGACCAAAGAATGGAACGCACCAACGGAGCTCAAGGAAAGAATTCTTAACAAAGTCGTACACATTCAAGAAGGAAGACGAATGAAAAAGTGGGTCGTTGCATGTATATTGGCCGCTACATTGTTAATCCCAACAGGTGCTTTTGCCGGTTATAGCTACATAGCTGATTCCATCTATGGTTCGCGGGACAATATCGGAGTAACTCAAAAGCACTATGATGAGCTGGAGGCAAAGCTGCAGACCGCCAAACAAAACCTCAGTGAAGAGGAGTTTACAAAATGGATGTCCTTACTAAAAGAATGGGGCCTCCTTAATTTGAAAATTGCCGATACAAATGGGGATTTTCATATCGAGAGATTGAGCGTAGGAGAGCAAAAAAACTATAGAAGGTTAACCGCAGAGCTAGAGCCACTCTTTCGTAAATTGAATGAAGTTCAATCTACGAAGGGAGAAGCTAAACCTATAGATAGCGCTACTTTTTGGAATGGAGTGCTAGATGAAGCAGGGCAAATATTCAGCAAAGAAGAATTTGATGAGTTTCAAAAATTATTAAATGAATTGAGGGCTTATGACGAGAAAAAAGATGATCCGGATGGTAGTGTTCATATTGAACGGCTGTCAAAGGAAGATCAAAAGAAAGAGCAATTGTTGCAGCAGATACAACCTTTTTTTAAGAAGTTGGGCATAACAGTTAAGCCGAAAGCTTGATCTGTCGAGGAACAAGAACATGTAAAACTCCACGTTAACGAAACGTTAGGAGCAGCCTTAGTTCACCTAACTCAAGAAAAACTGGAGCCTTTTCAAACATGATTTTAGAATTGTAAAGCCACTCAACTAACGGAACACTATAGCTTAATAAACTAAAACGCGGGTGTCGGCATAGATCGGCAGCCGCGTTAAGATAACGGGCAACTAATCCCGAAATGACACTTGTCAAGTGACAAAAACATAGTAACATTAGAAGCCTTGTCGGGGGACAAGAACATGGTCCCATTGAAAGTCGCTAACTTAGCGGCTTTTTTGTTTTATCGGTACAAGTTCTTGTCCCGAGTCGAGGACAAGAACTTGTACCGATTGCCGTAAAGGACAAGAACATGAACCGATTACCGATTAGATAAGTATCTAACTATGTTCGATGCCATATCATTAAGCTAACGGGCAGGATAATTCAATATTTTTATGGAATATAACAATAAATGGGATGGGGGGGCACATGCTTTTTCACTTCAGTGAAGACGAAAGTATCAATATATTTGTACCAAAAGAGAAGCAAAATCGTCCGGATTTTACTGCGGTAGTTTGGGCACTTGATGAAGAGCACGAGTATACGTACTATTTCCCTAGGGATTGTCCCCGAATTGTGTGTAGGAAAGATGAGGCGACAACGGACCAACATTTACAACTCTTCTTTAATAATTCAATTGCCAATACCATAGTTACAGTAGAAAGTGACTGGTATACGAGGATATCAAAGCAAATCATATTTCGATATCGTTTTGACGATGAGGGTTTTGAGCTTTTTGATAAAACAGCTGGCTACTACATTTCTCGCCAAGTAGTGAAACCCAAATCAGTTGAAAAATATGAGAATTTGTTGGAGAGATTACTCCAAAAAGGAATTGAATTAAGAATCACATCAAATTTATATCCGCTTAAGGAAGCAATATTAGCTTCCGACTTCACTGGATATGGGATACATAGATTCAATAACGCCAAAAGACTCTAAATCAATTAAGCTTATTGCGAAACGTTAGTTTAACAAAGACACGAAGGCAGTCGGTCAGATTGATCAGCTGCCTTGATTAATCTAACGGGCAGTTTTTGGGAATTTTGTGACTCTAAAGTATTGCTTTAAATTCCAATGTATTGAAGAGGTGAAATTTGAAATGAAAATTATCAGAGAAGAAAAAAACGTTAGAGGGCTCCCGTTGCCTAACGAAACACAATTAGTATTGTCTGAAGTTATTCCTCGTCAAGAATTAATAACGTGCTCGTTTGTACTTGCATTTCAAGAAGACGCATTGTTATTAACTAATTTGAATGAAAGAGGATGGGATATACCTGGAGGGCATATTGAACCTGGGGAAACGCCTATGGAGGCAATGAAAAGGGAACTTTATGAAGAAACAGGTGCTTTGATTGAATCTCCTCACGTTCTCGGATATGAATTGATAAGACTATATAACAAGCCAGAGAATTATAAGTATCCATATCCAGAGAGCTATATGGTCTTTTATTCTGCAAGAATCATAAGGCTTGATGATTTTCAAAATACTTATGAAACATACGGAATAGGCTATTCAAACCAGAAGAGGCATTAAAAATTGCTTGGGTCGAAGCAAATAAAGCTTTCTATGAAGAAGGGCTACGAAGAGCAGCTAGCAATAGGTGATTAAACTAACGGGAAACAATAAATCAACTTTCCAACCACTGGAAACGTTTTAATCAAGGGAGCTAGCTTGGAAACAACGCATTAATATTTTGTAACGGAAGAATAAATGATATTTAAAGATGGGGGAATAATTATGGAGACGAAGGAAGAAAATTTTCCGAATGATAGCGCCATGGAATCAATCAAAAGTTTAACAGAGAAAGATGCAAAGACTTTCTTGAACCTTATATATGCACTTTTAAAAGACAACAAAAGTCCGAGCGAACATTTGATTTCAAATGTGTTATCCATTTTTGAGAAACAATTACCGAGAGTGGCTAAAGCAAGACAGAATAAAAACTAGTCATCATGCTGCTACAAAACGCTGTGAAGATAAAATAATTGAATTTGAACAACGGATAATATGTGGGGATAGTGGTGGGTGTGATCGATAGCCCGTTAAGCTAACGGGCAGCATAACACAACAACTGTCACAGGACAAGAACTTAGTCCTTTAAGAAACTGCGTCCCGCGCTATGATCTCATCAGCAGAAGATGCCATTTTTGTTAAACTAACGCGCAGTTTAGTGATGGTGGCTACCGCGAAAAGTCTTGGAATCCCTTTAAAGAAGAGAAATACACTTAACATCAAATATTAGTTATATCGTTTAAATAGAGTTCTACTAGTAAGTCATTAGTCCATCTCCATGGTTCTAAGCGCCGATTTTATTTCCGTGGATCATTCAAAAGAACGGCCACTGTTCGCATCGTTTGCGACAGGGCCGTTTTTTGTTTTTGTAGGCTCTCAAATTGCTATTCTTGCCAAACACTCATAGGGTCCCATGGCTTGATCTGATTGCCATATTTCCCGACCAAAAAAGCTTTCATGTCTTCCAGCTTAGCAGGCACCTCGTTCCAACTTGGAAGGGGTGGTAACCCTCGTTTGCTTTTCAATAGGATATCCACTGTTACATACAAGCGTTCTGGCTGAATCCAATGAAGGAAGCGGGAAATATCAATTTGCTTGGTCAGGGACAAGGAATCAATTTCGTCATTGTAATGCTTGTTGAACTCGCTGATCAGGTTCAATAGGTATTCTCTTTGCTCCTTCACGAAGTCCAGGCCGCAGATGGCGCCATGTCCTGGAACAACGATTTCGGGTTTAAATTCATCAATAATGCGATCAAGTACTTTAACCCAATTGAGGGTTCCCTCTTCACTGTACGCTGTACAACCGTTAAACACGACATCGCCAGCGAATAGTACTTTTTCTTTTGGCATCCACAGTAGCAAGTCACTGTCAGAGTGGGCCGGAGCTACGTTGTAAATCATAACTTCCGTATCGCCAAGACGGATGTTGATATCGTCCTTTATCTCAATATTCGGGAGTACCCATTCTACGCCTTCCAGGTCGAATCCTTTAAATTCCGCTGCAAAAAACCGCTCGCCCGAAGTCGATTCTGGAGAATCCTTTCCTCTTCTGATGACGCTGTCCATCCAGGCGATATTTTCGGTGAGACGCTCTCTGGACGCTTCCTTGTGCATAATAATGCAAGCATCTTCAAACACTTTGTTTCCCCAGGCATGGTCGCTGTTATAGTGCGAGTTCACCACATATGCGGGAGAGCTGCCGTTGCTTACTTCCATAAAAGCCTCCCGCATTTCCCGCGCATGGAACAAATCGAAGAACGTGTCATACACCAGCCCTTCACCCTTGTTGATGAACCCGGCATTGGCCCAACTGATGCCGCGATACGGCGAAATACCGGCAAAGACGCCATCTGCGACTTCAAAAAATTTAACGCGAGGTTTTTGAATAATACGTCCATACTTCATGAAAATTCTCCTTTACGTATATGTTTTTGAGGTAAGGCATACTGACTATGTCTGTATTATAGAGAATGGAAAACATAAAGGCAAGCAAGTACTTGCATGCATTTATTCTATGCTATATGATAGCAACAGAACAACATCACACTGCATGGATGGAGGCGCTTCGATATGAAGCTAGTAACCTTTCAAACGAAGACATCCCAGGAACCTTTGTTTGGGCTTGTAATTAACGAGAAATTTGTTGTGTCTTTTGCCGCAATTATGAAAATGCAGGGAACATTCTTTGACAGTCTTGAAAGTATGGATAGCTATCTTCATTATTTGCCGGCAAGTTATGATGCTGCTAAGGAATTGATGCAATATGCTGTTGAACAGTCGCATCAATTCAATGAAAATGAAATCTGCCCGATTGCAGCAGTAAAACTGCTGCCGCCGGTCCCGAATCCGGCTGCGCTTATCGATTTCGGGCTGACGCCAAGACATCTAAGAAATGCTGGCGTAAATCTGCTGCAAAGAGAATATACAGGGCCGGAACGAGAAGAGCTTATAAGTCAAATCTCCGAAAAATTCCAGCAAGATCCGAATAAAGTAATTTTCAGTTATTATAAGTGTAACCATAATGCATTAATTGGCGATGGGGATACGATTCATTGGCCTTCGTACTCTTCCTATCTGGATATCGAGCCGGAGCTGGCCTTTGTTACAGGGAAGGGGAACTGTATTGCAGGTTATGTTATTTTTAACGACAGTACTATCCGTGATGTGCAGTGGCTGGATTTCCAGGCGATGACCGGACCGACGCGCTGCAAAGATTTTGATCGTAGCAAAGGAATAGGACCCTATCTGGTTACGCCGGATGAAATCGACAACCCGCTGGCATTGGATGTGGATGTACGCATCGGGGAGAGACTGTATTGGAAGGGAAGCACATCCGAGTATTCTGCACACCCTGCAAAAGTGATGGAGGAAGTTCTCAAAGTTTTCACACCGCTCCCAGGCACGATTATAGGAATGGGGACGATACCGGATTGCTGCGCAATCGAGACCGAACAATGGCTATTGCCTTCTGACCGAATCCAGATTACATTTGATAAATTAGGCACGCTCACGCAATTGGTGCCTGATTATGTCAAGATTACGGAACCAAGCCGCTGGGAACAAAGAAGCGATTTTCTTTAAATAAACGTTTATGAAAATGATGAACCCCGATCCTGCTGCATATTGCAAAACTTGTAGTAGAATAGGTTTAACATATGCAAAAGGAGAAGTACAATGCAAACTTCAGACAGAATCATTGAAGCCGCGACACGGCTCATCAAAACGAAGGGCTATCGGGGCGTTAGTACCAAAACCATTGCAACGGAAGCTAAAGTCAATGAATCTACGATTTTCCGGCAATTTGGAAGCAAACAAGGCATATTGGAAGCCATCATTGAAAGACATTCGGATATCCCGCAATTTGAGAAGCTGTTAAGAGAGGATGCGACCGATAATCCGGAAATCGATCTTCTAAATGTAAGCCAGCAGTACCGTTTGTTTTTCCATAAAAATGCGGACATCATTTTAATTGGGATCCGCGACAAAGGAATGCTTCCCGAATTGGACAGAGTGCTGGCCGATCCGCCGGTAAAGCTGCACTCCTTGCTGGTTGAATATTTTGAACGACTGCAGAAGAAAAAAGTCATAGCCATACAAGATGAGCGTCTTTCCGCTATGTCTTTTCTCTCGATGTGCTATGGATTTCAGATGAGCGAGCTGATTCACCGGGATTATCAGTCCCAACTCGTCACCGAGGAAGAGTTCTACAAGCACAGTGTCTCATTGTTTGTAAAAGGGATGTTATCTCAGGCATAACGTTGGCTCATTGAATAATGCTTAGATAAGAAAATATGATAAAATCATTGTGAGGATTGTTCAAATCCTAATTATTGATTTGAGGTGATAGGAATGATGTTGGAACGTTCCATGGAAAATATAAGGGAATCAGACCAAAGAAAGGATCGTATTGTCTTTTGACTTGGTTAAGTCTTCACGGCTCCATGCTTGAATATATGCTGAAAAGCTAGCTCCCGAGCCAAAAGAGCATTATAGTTATTCTGTCCATTGAAGGCGTTTGGCGTTGTCCAGTACACTGTGAGAAATGCTGAAGGAGGCGATTGTATATGAGTAAACAGATATTTGCTGAGTGGATTGGTTTCGTCGTATTTGTTGCTGATAACATAGAGTCTCCCGAGCGGACTGCAGTCTTTTGATGGAGGTAGGCTGCTTATTTCACGATGTGAAATAGGCGGATTATCGTATACACAAGCTGTTCATGGAGCATCCGTAGAGGGATTTCTGCGGGTGTTTTTTGGTGTGTCTGTGAGATCAGTCCTGTATAACTGCCTGTCGACTGTATGTCGCTAGGACGGGGTGAATCGATGGGGCTAGTGTGAAGTGGCCATGCGCAGAAATGACCTCAACTAAGGGACCAAGTTCTTGACCTAGAAGGGACTATGTTCTTGTCCCATGACAACAAACCGCAGCTAAAGCCTGTCGGGGGATGTCGGGTGACAAGAACATAGTAACATTAGAAGCCGCTAATTATGCGGCTTTTTATTTTTATGATATCAAGTTCTTGTCAAAACACAATGACAAGAACTTGATATCATTCCCGACTGATGACAAGAACTTTGTTACATTCCCGATAGGTGAATTTCTGTGTAGTTAATACGGTAGCTGTAATGGTTCTAGAATACAAACACATTAGAGACTATGAGCTGCTTCCAAACTGGCAAGACATTCTTCGTTGAGCTAACGGGGAGGATAACGTAATCATTTCGCGAATCTCAACATATGGAATTATTTACGAAGTTCGTGAATAAGGCGTTAGGCGAAATACACGTAAAGGAAGAATGCAATTATGACCAATGAAGCAACTGAACATTTTGTTGTTGATTATGGATATTATCAAAGAAATATTGATGGGGTTGGCAAAAGATTGCAAACTATCTAACCGACAAGAAGATTCCTTCTCCGAGGAAGCTTATCGGAGCTAAGAATGCCGGTAGTGTCTGGCATGAGACGGCAGTTAAGCTCATATTGCTAAATCGCCATTATACAGGAGACTTGGTACAAGGGCGTTCGAGTGTAGACAGGAGCAATAAACTGTTTCATCAAGAGAAGGGCTACAAGCCACGTCAGCAAGTTGATGAAAGTAAGTGGTTTGTCGTAGAGAATGCGCATCCTCCGATTATTTCACACGAAGAGTTTGCCGCTGTGCAGGATCGGATGGCGGTTAAAGCTAGAACAGGGTTTGGTGGTCGGGGTAAAAAGTCGTTGTTTGCCCACCTTGCATACTGCGCTCATTGCGGCAAAGGGATGAATTATAAGAATGACCGCGAAGGCTATGTTTGCGCTACTTATCAGAAGCGCGGCAGAAAAGGATGCCCTTCCCATTTCATTCGGCATGATGAGTTAAAGAAGTCTGTTTTAGTGGATTTGCGTCAATTGTCAGTGAATGTGCTGGATCAGAACTCTCTGGTGGAGAAAGCGCTCAAAAAGGCGAGTGAAAAATCGAACCAAGCCGTGTCTGAACTGAAAGCGAACCAGAAGAAGATGCAGCAGCTTCAACAAGAGCAATTGGAACTGGTTCGCGCCATGACTCGTAAAATGATCGATGATGATACGTTCCAGATGAGCAATGCAGATCTAAAGGAGGAGCAGCACACCTTGAAAGAACGAGCAACCATCCTTGAGACGGTTGTCAGTCAGGGCGAAGCCAAAGAACGTATTATGCAGCAATTCAGGGAAGAAGTTAGGTGCTTTGCGGAGTTGCAAATCGATGACGAGGAAGCCCTTCGATAAGTGCTTCAGCGGTTAATTGTACGAATAGAGATTGAGTTGGATGGTGGAGTTATTATCCACTATAATTTTGGAAATCCGTTGCCAGCGGGGGCGTAAATTAGCCCCCTGTATTTACGTCAATATTAAGCACTCGACACATGTTGAATGCTGTGTGTCGCTCGTGAGAACATAGTGATTTAGAGCCACATTAACCTAATGTTTTTCTGTAAAGTTCAAGCAGTCACTTGCTTGGGTTTTTTTATAAGTACCCGAGTTCATGGAAGATACTTGAAACTGTAGGCACTAGAAATGCCATTGCTCTTTTCATTCCAGGATTTCGCAGAAGCCGGTTTGCTGATACCGTATTTCTTGGTTGCAGTCTTAACACCAATTTTCCCACTCTCGACTTCACCATAGATAACGAGTTTCTCTGACGCACCATATTTTTTATTATTCCACCTGTCTACCGTAAGGGGAGCATATCAATTATCGGCAGCATTTTCTGTTACATCCACATAGTTTGCTGAGGATATATGCAACAATGATCATTGGTGGATGAAGGAATCACTCAGATATATAGTGTTAAGAAACCAATCATTCATTTTCTTTATTCAGCAATTGCTCTGCATAGATAATACAACGTTCTGCAAATTCCAGTGATTGATCTGTTATAGGATACAGTCCAGTTGTCTCTGACGGCATTTTTCTTACTTCCCAAAACTTATTCATTAACTCTTCATTTCCATCAAATGTATCATTGGAAACTGCAATCAACTCACAACCAATCTGATAGCCAGCTTCAGATTCAGGTAATATGCTATGCTGCTGACACCATTCAATTCTCCGTAATAGTGAAATATATTGTTGGGTGATTCGGTCGCTTTTACTAAGACTAGGAAGCACTTGTTCTAAAAAATCCTTCTCGTCATCTTCAAAATATTCAATCCATTTTTTCGAATTATGTTTGGCTGTCTGTACTAAATGTGAAATTCGTTTCCACGATAATTCTCCCTCAAGATCAAACATGTTGATGAGCGAGGTCGTATTGGAGATGCTAGTTTGGAGCGAAGAAAGTTGTTCTTGAAGATGATTATAGTGAGCTTTTAGTATTTCTCGGTAGGATAGCTTATCCAATAAATTCTGAATCTCTTCGAGTGGAAGCATGAGAGATTTTAGAAGTGTGATCTTTTCCAAAGTAAACAAGTTTTCTTCGGAATAGCAACGGCGTCCGCTTTCGTCCTTAAAGCTAGGTGTAAGGAGCCCAATTTGATCATAATAGCGAAGTGTTCTTACAGAAACATTGCTTTGTTTGGATACTTGTCCTGTTGTCCAATGACTCATGATATTCCTCCAAAAAAAATGCTTGCAGGTGACGTAGCGTCACCCAATATATTTGAATTATATCACAGAGACAAAGGGGTAAGGGAATGACTGATCACTTAACGCATTGGAAACAAAGGGATAATTGGACATGGAAAGAGTTTGTAGCTTTGCTGTTGCTAGAGTTTGTATTTGTTATCGGATTTATTAAATTTGTAGTAAAACCCGTATATGCGCAATGGCTTGGAGATGAGCTGTATTCAGGAACATTGACAGGGCTTACAATAGCAATAGTATTAATGCTGGGAGTGTATTTCATAGGGCTACGTCCTAAAAAGCTTTCTTGGAGTGAAGTGGGTTTAAGATCCTTTCCTGCGAAGGATTGGTGGCGAATTCTGTTATGGACGTTCTTGCTGATTATAGGCAGCACCATCGTAATGATCCTTACCAGCTATATCGGCAATACATTTGAAAATTCTAAGACGGAATCAATTCAGCAGAATGTTACGGTCTTCAGTGTATTCATTGCGTTTGCATCAGCAGTGATCATCTCGCCTATATACGAAGAGATATTCTATCGCGGTTTTATCTATCGCTGGCTGCGAACCCGATTAGGCATTGGTTGGGCAATGTTTTTGAGTGCGAGTCTCTTTACGATAGTCCATATTCCTACCTATAACGCGATGCCTGCGAATTTTCTTGGGGGGATCATATTTGCATGGGCGTATGAACGAACAAATTCTGTTTGGCCTGCAGTATGGGTACATGGCTTAACAAATGGACTATTTTTATTATTGACTCTGGTAATGTAACGGGAGAAAGAAAAAGAGTTACCTAATTCGTAAACAAGCACTTCGAGGCAATGACGACAAATGAGACGGGACTCATCACATGGCTAGTAGAGCTTCTCCAGACTACAAAGTTCTATAATCAGAATTCAAAGTTTAATGAGTTTAATTTATGCAGGTATGATGGAGTCGAATATGTGACACAACTAATTGTGAAGAAGATTAATTACATAAAGGATAAATTATTCTTACATACGAACTACTCTGATGTAGATAATAGAAGAATGTTGCATATGATTTTAAATCGCTATACATCAGAAATATGCCTCAATTTTTTTTATCAATGGCTGTCTATTGCAAAAGAAGGGTCTAGACGTGCCGTTGCACCACCCTGGATTCAAATTGAACAAATGATCGAAATGAGCTTACCATCGTTAATCTTTAAACTTGACTCCGATACTAGAAAAAAGGCTTCGATAATTCAAGTTTACCGCTCGAAAAACGTAAGAGAGCTACCGGAGCTGATGTGTACGATAGGTTCAAAACAAATGAAGAAGGAAATTCGTAATATGAAATCCTACACACCTTCAAGAGTTGCTATGAAAGTATTCGATAATTCTTCCCAAGAAAATATATCGCAACGAGACTACGTTAATAAGTATGTAGCCAAGTTTTCTTTTTAAAGTGTAAAAAATAACATAACCCACCAATGGTGGGTTATTTCTTTTGCCCAAAAATGAATAATAAAAGAGGGGAAGAAATTAGTGCCGACAGAGAGGAATAATATCAAGTTCTTGTCATTTATGATATCAAGTTCTTGTCAACTGTCGGGGGACAAGAACATGGTCCCATAGAAAGTCGCTAATTTAGCGGCTTTTTTGTTTTATCGGTACAAGTTCTTGTCCCGAGTCAAGGACAAGAACTTGTACCGATTGCCGTAAAGGACAAGAACATGAGCCGATTCCCGATTAGATAAGTACCTAACTATGTTCCCATGCAATTTCATTAAGCTAACGGGCAGATTAGTTGAATAAAGTTAGATCAAAGAAAAGGCCATCCTGCAAAGGATGGCCTAAGATCGTTGTCGGAGCCGATGCGAAATCGTTGGCTGTGGACGACATCATAACTATATTCATTAGGATCGTTTAAGTAAAAGCCCCGGCTTATATGGACCTTAACTTATTGAGATAGTTAATCATCACTGTAAGTTAGATCGAAGTTGACTCTTGCTGCTTCGACACGTACATAATTTTCTCTTCCCCATTGCCGTAGCTCTCTCATCGGCTGGAGTAAAGATTCCCCTAGAGGAGTGAGTGAATATTCAACCATTGGAGGAACCGATGGTGTGATATGACGTTGGACCAGTCCATCGCGTTCAAGCTTACGTAGGGTTTGAGTCAGCATTTTTTTGGAAATACCCTCGATTCTTCTCGCCATTTCCCCGTAACGGATGCTTCCGTCTTCCATTGCGTAAATGATGAGCGCGGTCCATTTATTAGAGATAATATCAAGCACTTTACTGTAGCCACACACCGCAAGCGCGATGTTGGGGTGTTTTGGTTTGACCAAAGATGTCAAATGATTTCCCTCCTCTGCACCTTGAAGTTCCCAGGACACTTTAAAGTGCCTACTTACGTAGGTTTAGTTTATGCATTATTGTATGACTATATCAAGGGCAAAGCAAGCATTGAGCTTTACGCCAAAAGCGCCTGATTCATTACGAAGGCTGACATTTTGAACAGGATGATAACTAAATTAATCTAGTGGGAGGAAATGAACATGTCGAATATTATAAAGCCCCGCCCTAAACTGTATGTGATGGATAACGGCCGTATGAGCATGGATAAAAACTGGTTGATTAACATGCATAACCCAGCCACGGTTAGCAATCCTAACGCGGCGACGCAGTTTGTGGAATTTCCGATTTATACGGTGTTGATTGACCATCCGGAGGGGAAGATTCTATTTGATACGGCTTGCAATCCGAATTCCATGGGCGTTGAAGGACGCTGGGCGGAATCCACCCAACAAGCGACCCCTTGGGTGGCGTGTGAGGAATGTTATCTGCATAACAGACTAGAGCAGCTCCGCGTAAGACCTGAGGACATCCGATACGTCATTGCCTCTCATTTGCATCTGGATCATGCGGGTTGCCTAGAGATGTTCACGAATGCTACGATAATCGTCCACGAAGATGAACTGAATGGCACACTGCAGAGCTACGCCCGTAATGAAAAAGAAGGGGCCTATGTTTGGGCAGACATCGATGCTTGGATCACAAACCATTTACAATGGAAAACGGTCAAACGCAATGAAGATTATCTCGATCTGGCTGAAGGAATCCAAATTTTGAATTTTGGAAGCGGACATGCTTGGGGTATGTTAGGCTTGCACATTGAAATGCCCGAAACAGGCGGGATCATCCTCGCTTCGGATACCATTTATACGGCTGAGAGTTACGGTCCTCCAATTAAGCCACCGGGCATTATCTATGATTCAATCGGTTACCGGAACACAGTTGAAAGAATCCGTACGCTGGCTACCCGAACAAACTCCCAAGTGTGGTTTGGACATGATGACAATCAATTCAAACAATTTCGCAAATCAACCGAAGGATACTACGAATAATTATCAATAAGTAGATCATCCCAAGGTTAAACTAACGGGAAACGATAGCGTAATAGACACGTAGGCAGCCGGCGACGCAATCGGCTGCCTTTATAATACAACTAACGGGTAGGCATAAGAGATTGTTGCAAAAAAAATTCAACAATCTAGATAGGTCTGTTTTACTACAGATAACGTATCTGGTACAAGAGTGTAGTGCTTCAACGAATTTAATCTGTGATTTGTTGGATGAGACAGTACTATAGTTCATCTTGTAATTGTATAGTATGACGTAAGCGGAGGGGAACATATGAATTATGGACAGCTTGCGTTTAGACAGGCAGATGCGAACTATAGATGATCTCACCGCTCTCACTACCGCCTGCGCGGACTGCACCCCTCCAATGCATACAGAGGTCTGGAGGAAGACAGCAATTGAATATGGGGCATGGAGCTTTAAAAGGGACCATGGGTGGTCTGTTGATAGGCTTGTTAAGCCGTCAATATGTCAATACCGCCCTTCTCCGTAGAGGAAAGCGGCGGTATTTGTATTGTACAATAGCTGAGCAAACGCCATAATATGAATTACTCCCCAAAGAAATTTCTGCATACATGCAAAATTCCCTCGGCGTAAGGATAAGGGGCAACGTTGTTGTGGCATGACTTTGCCTCTGCCGTTGCGTTCTGGAGAAGATATCCATGGGCAACCATCCGAAGCATCTCGATGTCATTTCCACTGTCACCGAAGGCCAATGTTTTGGACAGGAGTACCTGACTATAATCCATCAGGAATTGCACAGCTGCTTTCTTTCCAGTTCCTGCGGGGATAAAATCGACATCATATGCGTGCTCCGGATCACCTGCCTTGGGATTGCAAATATTGATATTAATTCCGATCCCGTGATTTACAGCCAGGTGCCTGATGATACTTATATCATATTGGGTTCTAGCTGCTGATACCGGATAATAATAGTAGTTCATTTTATATCCGGATTGACCAAATTGAGTCTGTTCGTGAAGGACAATGTTGAATGTTGATTTTAATTCGCTAATTAAATCTTCTACATCTCTTCGAGAGAATCCGGATGAGCTTATAATCTTTGCCCATGAAGGAACAGTGACCAGTTGTCCGTCAGGCTCGACTTCCCACATCTCTGTGCCCAGATTGCTCGCTATAAAATGGGGGAGCTGCGTCATACCGGCTATTTTCATTTTTGCTTGTATTTGCTGAACACTGCTTCCGGTGACCCAAGCTATCTTTACTTGATGATTTCTGGCAAGCTGCTGGAGGTATTGTTCCAGTTCGTACACCATGTTGAGTTGTTCAGGCAAACATTCATGCGGGTAATACGTTTCGTCAAAATCAAACAATATCAGATATTCGGTTACAGCGGGGGTATAGATGACTTCCATGAGTGTGACTCCTCCTACAGTTTGTTAACGATATCATAGTTGCAGGGAACGTTCCCAGGTCAATACTTTAGATGAGGTGTTAATTTTGCCCACCATAATTGATATTTCACGTGTAAGCGGTCTCTCCAAGTCGACGGTATCACGTGTGTTAAACGACCATCCTCATGTATCTATTGAAAGCAGACAAAAAGTACAGAAAGCCATTACGGAGCTGGGATATGTCCGCAATACGCAGGGGGTTCAGTTGCGTCTACAGGCAAGCAATCATATTGGTGTGCTTGTCCCGGATGTGGAGCATCCCTATTTCAGTCAGCTTGTTAGTGCATTAAGTCGATCTTTAGGCTCAATGGGGTATCAACTTGTCATCTATCAGACCGAATTATCCCGCGAGTATGAACGTGATGTGTATGCCCGATTGTTACGTCGAGAAATGGATGCCGTGGTTATTGCTCATTCCCATTTCTCGGAGAGAGAAATTAAAGAATATATAGGTTCTTATATTGGAATCATATGCAACGAAGCGATGGACGGAGAATTTCTCGATGTCTTTCGATTGGATGAAGAAGATGCGGTCTTTCAAGCGACAGCATATTTGCTGTCCAAGGGGCGCCGTCATCTGTTTTTCTGTATGGATCACCTGACACTATTGCAAGAGAAAAGATGGAACGGGTTTCAACTGGCTCACCAACAATTCGGCCTAGAGTGTACGAAATCACAATGTTATACGGGTCTGGTGACTATGGAAGATGGTTATGACTTGGGAGAACAATTATTTACTTCTGATCAATTACCGGATGGAATGATAACAGGTAGTGACTTTGTAGCTACAGGTTTATTGAAAGCAGCAAAGGAAAAGGGGATATCCGTGCCTCAAGAAATGTCCGTCATCGGATTTGATAACCATCCTGTGGGATTGATGACTAATCCGGAACTGACAACATTAACCAATTGTATTCCCGATATGGTCAGGGATGTTACAGAATGTCTTACCCGGAGATTGAAGGGGATGCGATCTGCTCCTATAGCGAAAACCTACAAGACTTCGCTGATTATACGTAATTCTACTTAAAAAAAGTGAAGTGAACGACAAAAAAAGAAGGATAGTGAAATCCTTCTATCGGTCAGGAATGATACATGTCTGAAGAGGTATTGAAGCGTTACTAGATCTCTCGTTGTGGTACTTGAATGTCTAGACAAAATGGAGCATTTCTAAACAAGAAGATATTCAGTGGTTCTTTTACACTGAAGGAGAAAGGAGATGCGAGATCCTGGAGATGCTTAAGCTGCTTCGCCAATCCATCGATGATGTGGAACAACATCTGCACTCGCCGATTGAGATTGAGGACATTGAACCGTAACCTCAATAAATCCTTCTGCTCTCCGCAGGTGGATTTTTTTCATTTATATTGACCGACAGTGAAGATGAAGGTGGGGAGGAGGGAAGGAAATGGCTTCGTTTTTCCATGTAAACTGTCCGGAAGAAGTGAGCAGCAAATATCGCCTCATAGTATTTGACGATTCGTGTCGGGGGACAAGAACATGATCCCATAGAAAGTCGCTAAAATAGCGGCTTTTTTGTTTTATCGGTACAAGTTCTTGTCCCGAGCCAAGGACAAGAACTTGTACCGATTGCCGTAAAGGACAAGAACTTGAGCCGATTCCCGATTAGATAAGAAATTTCATTAAGCTAACAGGCAGTTTACTTTAATAAGAACGAAACTAATTCAAGAAAATTGTCGTTTATAATATGGGATGAATTTACAAATTAAATCATTCGGGAGGGCTTGTGAGGATGTCAAAAAAGCCAGTAGGAGCAGCTGCGGTTATTATGAATTCGGAAGGGCGAATTCTTCTAGTAAAACATAACTACGGAAAATACAATTGGGAACTACCTGGTGGGTTATCTGAGCAAAATGAGTCTGCAGAGAATACAGCAAAGAGGGAAGTGTTTGAAGAAACTGGTCTTGAAGTTACTGTAGAGCGCTTGACTGGCGTGTATTATGAACCCAATCACGATATGCATCACTTTGTTTTCACTTGTAAGGTGGTCGACAATCAACAACCACAGCCAGATGCGGAAGAAGTAACTGAATGTAATTTTTTCAATTTAGAGGATTTGCCTAGGCCGATTAGTGATTTTACTATTTCACGTATAAAGGATGCTTTTAATACAAGTAGTGATCATTTATTCCACATCATCGGACCTAGGCAGTGGTTTGAATAATGTTTTTTACATAAATCATTGAACTAACGGGAAACGATAGTTGTATAAACGACCAAGACGAAGCTGCCGGCGCTGATCGGTAGCTTCATTACGCTAACGGGCAGGATAATTTATTTATAAGTGATCTGTACATTTCACTTTAAAACAATTTGTAGCATAATTGATAAAACTTGTCGGGTGACAAAAACATAGTAACATTAGAAGCCGCTGATATGCGGTTTTTTATATTTATGTTATCAAGTTCTTGTCAAAACACAATGACAAGAACTTGATAACATTCCCGACTGATGACAAGAACATGGTTACATTCCCGATATGATTTCATCGACGGTGGTAGACGCCCTTTTAATTAAGCTAACGGGCAGGATAATGGAAACTGTTAGGGGAATATATGTAAAATGCTATACGACATAATTAATCCTTTTAATTCTGAAAAAGTGGTGGGAAATTAAGTGCATGAATAAAAATGAAAAGATTAGAGATGAAATAATAAAAGATGTAGAGTATAAGTTTGGGTGGAAGATTCAAAATGCTATACCAAACAATCTTGGTTACGGTAATTTGAAATGGATAATGGAAGCAAATCATGGACCTGTTTTTATTAAGCAATATGATAAGGTTCGATACAGACGTGGTTTGGATGGAGTGAAGCAAGCATTAAAATACCAAAACATGATGCATGCAGACGGAATCCCCTGCCAGCCAGTTATCGATTTCAAAGGTGAATATATTCATGCAACACCTACCGGAGAATCTTATATGATTTCAGGAGTCAGTACGGGTATGCCTGTTGAAGCTGGTGAAACCAATAATGAACAAATGTATAGTCTTGGTGAAGCTACTGGACGAATGCATAAATGGATGCAAGTTAACATGCCTCTGTTACAGTTTTTACAGTGGGAATTACCTTCAAAGGAAAAAAAAATTGAAGAGCTAAGAATAAACTATCTTGAGACCCAACAGGCAGGTAACGAAAAGTATCTAGCTGCTATTGAAAAGCAAATAGAAATTCTTAAAAGGTTCGATCTTGAAAAACTAAAAAATAATAGTTTTCAAGGTTGGGCACACTGGGACATGCACATGGATAACCTATTGTTTCATAGTGATAGCCTAGCGGACATTCTGGATTTCGATAGACTTCATTACGTTTATATGGATTTTGATATTTCTCGCGCTATCCTTTCAGGAGCATTGCGAGCAAATCAAATAAATATTGAGACTACAAAATCATACATCGAGGGCTACCGAATTCATCGCACATTACTTCCGGAACAGCTAGTTGGTTCGGTTAAATTAACTTGGTATAAAGAGTTCAAATGGGTGCATGAGAAATTTAGAAAAGATAAAGCCATGAGTCGATTTATAGATGAAATGATATGGATTGGCGACGAATGGGAGAATCTCGATGAGATATTTGATATGTAATGAAATGGCATAATAGTACAACAAAAAACGTTAACGAATTAAGCTAACGGGACACGATACTCAATAAGAACAAGAAGGTAGCCGATCCACGTGGATCGGATGCTTTTGTTTAACTAACGGGCAGGTTAAAATGGAAATTTGTAGAATACATTATTTTCTACGGACTATAAGTGGGTACAAAGAATGAAGGTACAAAATTATTATAACGAGGAGAGTTCCATCTATGGCTATCGAGTCTAAACTCCAGCAACTCTTTCGCGAACCGATCGAACGGATCACATATCTTGATCCTGGTTATTCCGGGCATGCCAGCGATGTGTGGTTGGTCAAAACAACTCGAGAGGAACGTGTCGTGCGTTCGTCCAGATTGACCGAAGCACCAGCCCGAGAGTTTTGGTGGGGGTGTCTTGATCTATTCGGGATCGATCCCAGACGAATGCGATATTTCGAAGCAAACGTTACCATGCTCAGTGCTATTTTGGGAATTCCGGCACCGCGGGTGCATGCGCGTGCAGTTCTCGAAAATAAGGAATATCTCGTTGTTGAAAAAATGAATGGCAAGGCACTTCGGTCATTCATCGGGCAATCTGATGAGCTTCTTCATCAGTTAGGTGTCTGGCTGGCACAAGTGCATTTAAATCGTTACGATTACTTCGGAAACCTTTCCTCCGGCCAAATTGATCGAAAAGAATCCTTCCATGCTCGTATGTCCCAAACCATTCGGCATCTTGTCGAGCGCGATTATAAGAATGATAGTAATATCAAGATGCAGGTCGATGCTATTATCAGTCAGCTTTTTGTTCTGCCAGTTCCGGATCACTTCTGTCCTGTATTTATTGATCTAGATCCGTCTCAGTTCTTAATTCAAGACGGGATGCTGTCTGCGGTCGTCGATGTTGAAGCCTATGCGATAGGCCCACGCGAATTTGATTTTGTCGGATTAGAGTATGTGCTGGATGAGATATCTGCAGCTTCTTTCCTTAATGGTTATTCGACAATCCTGGATCCCCCCGATTTATCTAAATATCGCAAGGTGTACCGCTACTTCTACCGTTTGCTAGGAGTACAAGGGTCTGTCGATTTGAATCAATGGTACGCGCAGCGGGCAATATTCTGACAGCCCTGCCATCAAACTAACGAGAAAGGTTTCGTAGTGTTTTAGTTATAGAACAAGGAAGTGATTTCTCTTGAGTGGATATAACTGGGATAATTGCCCTCTAGAAATAAAGGAACAGATTACAAATATAACGGAATTTTTACATCACACCTTGGGCGAAAACTTGATTGGAACTTACCTTCACGGCTCAATGTGTTTAGGTAGCTTTCAGCCTTCTCATAGCGATTTAGACATGATAGTGATCACCCAACAACCATTAACTGCTTCTCTACGGTTAGATTTAATGAATGGGTTCCTGACATTACATAAAAAGCCTTCACCAATCGAGTTAAGTATTCTGTGCTACTCAGACCTTAATCCATGGAGACACCCTACTCCATATGAGTTTCACTTTAGTGATTACTGGAGGCCCAAATTCGAGGTAATAGCCAGCGAGAATGATTTGGCATTCTGGGATTTTAAGGATATGTATACAGACGGAGATATAGCATGTCACGTAACTTTGATAAACCAAAGCGGTATTTGTATCTACGGCCGAGCCATAAGTGAGACATTCCCTTTAGTACCTGAAAAAGATTTTTGGGACTCCATAATCTGGGGCATTGATTATTTTAGCAAATTAGATGGAGAGCCTCTCGTTACAGGAATCCTCACTCTTCTTAGAATTTGGTCATATAAAGAAAACAAAGCGATATATTCAAAAGCACAAGCTGGTGAGTGGGCTATTGGATTAGTCCCCATACGATACCGTCACATCATTGAAAATGTAGTTGAGACCTATAACGATAAGGCTAAGTTAAAAGACTTTTTAGCGTCTGATTTAGATAACCTAAGGGACTATGTAATTAATCAAATCAAGAGGCCATTATTGAGCTAACGGGAAACGATAGCTTATTCAAAATAAGAAGGCAGCTGATCATTGTGATCGGCTGCCTTTGTTAAACTAACGGGCAGGATAGTTTTAATATTTTCGAGAATACTCTACATATGGATTTATTTATAAAGACTGCAAATAAGATGTTATCTGAAACATCCGTTAAATGGATGGATTAACATGAAGTTCCATACTGACCTTTATTCAGTGGGTCGTTAGAAATTAATAGCAAATAAATATATATTTGTCAGCGAAAAAGACGGCGTCATGGTAGGAGACTTGGTAATCGCTACGACAGCGATTTTGCAATAATGTTTGATGAAGCCAGCGGTTCTATTTTGATGGGATCACTAGCTTTTTTCATGCACGGTAAGGAGGAATTACTAATACGAAATAAGTTGTCCTGAATTTATAAAAATATGGCGTAATGCGATAAAGACATTCTTACTCTAGGGGGGGTACTCTTACGTTATATTATGTATGAAAGGTGGTTGCCGTTGCCATGATTAAAGAAATACTAGTTCTGCACCATAGCCATTTAGATATCGGTTATACGCATACTCAACCTGTTGCTCTTGAGCTTCATCGAGATTATATCGATCAAGCGATCGATCTATGCGAACAGACGGAGCATTTGCCGGAAACGGAGAGATTCCGTTGGACTCTCGAAGCAACGTATCCGGTGATGAAATGGCTGGAATCAACCTCGGAGCATCAAGTGGAACGGTTTGAAAGGTATCTGAAAAACGGCCAAATCTGCATTGCGGCAATGAGTTTGCACACGACGCCTTTATGCAACGCAGAACAGCTCGCCCGCATGCTGTATCCTGTCCGATATCTTCGCGAGCGTTTTGGAATCTCGTTAAATACGGCGATTAACCATGATATTAACGGCCAACCATGGGCGTTATCACAAATGATGATAGATGCGGGAATTGAGCTCTATACGACCGGAATTAACACTCATTTCGGCGGTATTCCGTTCCGCAGACCCGGTATATTTCGTTGGCAGACGCCTGACGGCAGAGAGCTGTTGACGTTTAATGGTGAGCATTATTCGATGCTTACGCAAATTGGTCTGTTGTGGAAGAAGGATACCCGGATGATGAAAGAGGGGCTGGACAATTACATGAATCGTATCCTTGAAGAAGGATACAAACAAGATTTCATTTATATATCCGCCACAAATACGCCAATGATGGACAACTCGCAGCCTGACTATGATTTAATGGAAATGGTCGCAAGATGGAACGAAGAGGGCCATGAGCAAAAAATCCGTTTGGTGACGCCGGAAATGTTGCTAGAGAAGCTGAAGTCAATCCCCAAAGAAAGCATACCTGTCCATGCAGGTGATTGGACGGATTACTGGAACTTCGGGGCAGCCAGCTCGGCTTTTGAAACTAAACTGAACAGAAGAACAAAAGCAGGATTAAGGAATGCTGAATTTATGGAGGCATTCCAGCCGCAGGACCATGGTAAACGATACTCGGAATTGCTGAGTGCGGCTTGGGAAAACTTAAACCTTTATGATGAACATACGTGGGGCGCGGACGAATCGATTTGGGATCCGGATTCCGTATATACCAGAACTTCATGGGCTCACAAGTCGCACTATGCATATCAAGCGAATAGTCTTAGTCAATATATATCGACGAAGCAGCTTGAATCATTCACGGGAAACCCGTATCAGTCCGGAACGCCCGATGGGTTGCTTCTTGTCAATCCGACGCACATTCCGATCCAATATGATGCCAGAATCCCGATAGACTTCAATTACGAGCGCGGCCGACATACCGCCGCTAACCGCTACAAGGTCAACCTGAACAATTACGATACGGACTGGACGAAGCCGTCAGCCGGCGTTGTAGAGGTTCCAGCGTTCGGATGGAAGATCGTACCTTTCAACAGGTTCGGCCAAAAGGTATCTAATGATATAGTGACAACCGAAACTACGATTGAATCGTGCTTTTACAAATGTTCGTTCGATCCGTCAACAGGTAGGATTCAAGAACTTTTCGATAAAATTAACAGTACACACGTTCTCGACTCCAGCAGCGAATGGAGCTTTTTCCAATTCGTGCACGAAAGCATCGATCCGATGAAGCAGGCACAGCACCGAAGTACGCTATTCCCGCGCGAATTGGAGAAATGCAATAATAGCATTAGCTGTTGGAATCACCAGTGGCCTGCACGAAGAACGGGCGCGGATAAGCTTGTAACCTGCGAGATCATTCGTCATGATTCCGGTGTTACTCTCTTGCTCAAGTGGGAAGCGCCGAGCGTAAACGGATTGGAGCAAAAAATCACGTTCTTTGCAGACCGTCCGGGCATCGAGCTGATCGCGTCTTTCCACAAGCAGGACATCCGCAAGCCGGAATCGATCTATTTTACGTTCCCGCTGCAATTAAACGCCGGATGGCGCGCGAAGTTCGATAGCGCCGGCACATTTGTCGAGTTGGACGATGAACAAATTCCAGGCGTGTGCCGCGATTGGGTAACGGTAGATCAGACTGTTTCCGTATTCGATGGAAATTCCGGCGTTACACTGGCATGTCCAGATGCGCCGCTCGTGCAAGTCGGAGATTTCAACTTCGGCAAGGAGCAAGGTGCCATTCCGAGAACACGCAATCCGCTGCTTCTGGCATGGCCGGTGAATAATTATTGGGACACCAACTTCCGTGCCTCTCAGCCTGGCTTGATTACGGTGAAATATGTCCTGCATACATTTAAGGAGTTCAATGCTGTAAGGGCTGCCGCGCATGGCATCGAGGCGTCGGCGCCGGTGCAAATTCATCCAGTAGTGTATTGTTCTTCGGAATCGTCTGGATCGTTACTTGAAGTTCAGGGAGAACAGATTGTGACGTTGCATGTTAAGCGGGCAGAAGATAAGCAAGGTATCATAATCAGGCTTGGAAATATGTCTGATAGCCCTTCGCATGTATCGATATCTTTACCAAATCAAGAGGTGAAAGGTGCTTATGTAAACGATCTACTTGAGAAAAATGTAGCTGCGCTAGAAATTTCAAAGGGCATAGCGAAGTTGCAACTTCAAGCTAGGGCCATTGCAACGATCCGTATTCAATAAAACATGCAAATGGCCGGATGGACACCTAAGGAAAAAGATCAAGTTATAAGCTTCTCCCTTTTTGGAAGCACTCTCGTCCCTCGTTCAACTAACGGGAAACGATAACGAAATAGACACGTAGGCAGCCGGCGACGCGATCGGCTGTCTTTATATTTCAACTATGGGCAAATAGTATGCAAAAATAATTCAACAATCTGGAGAGGTCTGTTTTTTATCAAAGATCACGCATCTGGTACGAGAGTGCAGTACTTCAACGAGTCTTTAATCTGTGATTTTCTGGAGGAGATAGTGCTATCGTTTATCTTGTAATTCATTTAGTATGACGTAAGCGGAGGGGGACATATGAAAAGAGGAAATATTATTTTCCTGAATGGAGTGTCAAGCTCGGGGAAGACAACACTAGCCAAACAATTACTTAAACGGCTACCTGATTATTACCATTACAGTATCGACGATTTTGATCTTGTCATTGAACGAATGGAAGACAGGGACAACCTTCGGCTCATTTCGGTTGAAACCGAGTATTTTTTCCATCGAACGATTGCCATGTTTTCTGATAAAGCAGTTAATCTTATTATTGACCATGTTATTCATGACGAATTTACAAGAACGGATTGCAAAGCAATTCTATCCGGGTATCCCATATTGTTCGTGGGTGTTCATTGTCCAGCAACAGAGCTTGAACGTCGAGAAAAAGAAAGAGGGGACCGGAGAATAGGGTTATCCAAATCACAATTGGAGTTTGTGCATAAGGAAGAGACTTACGATATTGAAGTTGATACCTTTACCAATGGACTAGAAAATTGTGTTGAAAGAATAGTACAGAGGGTACAAAAAAAAGATTTTCCAACAGTGTGGCCATAAGCCGAAGTATCGATAAATGAATCTGAATCTTTAAATAAGGATAGCGTTGCAGAAGCGAAAGGAAGGTAACGATGATTATGACACAAAAAGTAATGCTGTTCACTGTGCAATCACTCTACCGATGACCTGAACGGCGAAAAAGATAGCACTATTTTTGTTGAAGCTAAAGAAAATTCTGGATGCAGAACATTTCCAAGGAAGGCACGTTATTTCGAAATCCTTTCTATGGGAAAATCAATTGTAGTGTCGGCTATACCCGAACGGTTGTTAAAACACAGAGGTCTTGTCCTCCGACAGTTTTAAAGACCTGTCGAGGGACAAGAACATGGTCCCGTTGAAAGTCGCTATTTTAGCGGTTTTTCCCTTAATGGTACAAGTTGTTGTCCGAGCCGAGGACAACAACTTGTACCTATTACCGTAATAGACAAGAACTTGGTCATATTAGCGATTTGACACATATCTAATTAAAATTCGATAACTCATTAAGCTAACGGGCAGGACGCTTCCAATATGTGTTACTATAGAGTCGTTCTATTAATAATACTATAATATGTTAAATTGGATGGGGATGGAGAGACAAGCGATAAGCTTAGTATCTGAAAAACCTATTTTTACTGGCAAGTGAAGGGGATCTGATATGTTAACAGATGATATTATTTTGGATAAACTGCAACAATTTGTTTCTGGGGACTCGGTTCAACGCCAAAGCATGAAGACTAGCCTTGCCAATTATATACTGTCGTCTGGTGAAACTTTGATAGCTGCGAATTGGATAGTTAGCTATATCGCGAGCTTATGTCATGACAAGCAAAATAAGGGCTTTTTCACTTTAGTGAACAACCCGGAGCTAATTGCTGATTTATTAGAAGTAGCTTATGAAAGTCTGAATAGGGACGTTGATCTGCAACCATACGTTATCCCAATAGCACGATTATTGTATATTGACAAAAAGGAACGAGACAAATTAGAATCGGAACGATATGTTCAGTACCGTGCAGCTGCGATGTTGGATGAATTAATTTCCTTAAACGTTACGTTGCCATCAGAAGCAGTAGAGCTGATGTTATCGGATTATTTTTTCAATGATCTACCTACAGAAGAGTTCAATAGCAGTATATGGTGGAGATTGGCTGAAAGAGGCATTAATATATCCTGTCATATAAATACTCTGCACAGCTATGTGAAGAACGATGAATCTCCTACTCTCACTAATAATAGTATACTAGCTTTATGGGTATGCATTCGCGGGGGATTTTTTGATACAACTATCCCTAATAGTAATCAAACGTACAGAGTATGGCTTTGGCATTTGGTTACAAGCTGTGTTCATAAACTGAAGAAAAAATACGAGGATACTACCCGCTCGGTGGCCGTCGGCTGTCTTCTTGAAACTTCAATGAGATACCCGGAGACTCAATGTTTGATTCTGGAGTGCATGGCTAAATGGGGAATTGCAAAACCAAAGAGTCCGCGTAGTGATTTTCAACGAGATCTAAAAGAGCTTTTTTCACGTTGCAAAAATCATCCGGGCACAAATTGCTTACCAGTGGGTTATGTTATTACTAAAAATGGAGTCACTAGACAGAGAACTGACGTATAAGGATTTTTTGTGGTGAAGTCTAAATCGGAGTTCAGCTAACGTAAGGTTCGTACGAATCATGACAATAAATAGCATGTACATATGAATGCTGTTATATCGCTGAGATTTCCGAGAATCTACATTCGGGGACCAGCAACTGCTTCGCAACTCTCAGTTATTTATTACGTTACTATTATCGTAACAAAACTGTCGAGAGACAAGAACATAGTCCCATAGAAGTCGCTAAATTAGCGACTTTTTTGTTTTATCGGTACAAGTTCTTGTCTCGAGTCGAGGACAAGAACTTGTACCGATTACCGTAATGGACAAGAACATGAGCCGATTACCGATTAGAAAAGTATCTAACTATGTTTCCATGCAATTTCATTAAGCTAACGGGCAGGTTAGCATAATGGCATCAGCTAACGGATAAGGGCAGTAATCTTTGACAAGGATTTTGACTATTAACATCAAATGGTCAGGTACTCAGGATGAGTCCCTGTCGAGGGCCAAGATCATGGTCCCATTGATAGTCGCTATTTTAGCGTCTTTTTTGTTTTATCGGTACAAGTTCTTGTCCCGAGCCCAGGATAAGAACTTGTACCGATTGCCGTAATGGACAAGAACATGAGCCGATTACCGATTAGATAAGTATCTAACTATGTTTCCATGCAATTTCATTAAGCTAACGGGCAGGGTAGTGCGAGAAGGCTGTGGAATAAATATACAAACATTACTGCATAAGGAGGTCGTAATATGCCATTTCCAACGCATATCGTTGCCACAGGTGGATTTGTAGAAGATGGGCAAGGAAATATACTTTTAGTAAAAACTCGTGACGGTGGTTGGGTATACCCTGGTGGACAAGTGGAAGTTGGAGAAAATCTGATAGATGGTTTGATTCGCGAAATCAAAGAGGAAAGTGGAATTGACACTACGGTTAGCTACTTAATTGGTGTCTATTCTAATACAGGGATTTTTAAATGGTATGATGGTGTGACTGATGTTCCTACGCAAGTTGGGTTTGATTTCGTATGTAAACCTGTTGGTGGGGAGTTATTAGCTGTTACTGAGGAAACAACCGATAGTCGCTGGGTGGCGAAGGATAAAGTTCTTGATTTCATTGAACACCCCGCTATTCGCACCCGCTATCAGGCATATTTGGACTTTAATGGAGCGGTAAATTACATGGCGTATTTAACGAAACCTGAGTTCATAATCAAACACCAAACATTTATTTCGAAGTAAATTTTACGTATAAGGCAACATCAGGAATTTAAAAATGTCACCGCTGAATTCTATTTATGGAGGGAGGCGGTGATCTTTTTTGGGTATTGTGACACGTTGTTCATTCCCAAAAAATAGAAAGGGATGATGAACGTTTGGGAATGAAAAAAACATTACGACAAAAACAAAACAAAAGCGGAAGGAAGGGACTCCCACCGCTTTTGTTTTTAATATAACCGTCTTTATGAACTTGGTTATTAAGTTTAACCTTCTAGTGGTTTATCTTCAATAATAGGAGCGGGGTGTTCTTTGATATCAATTTGATCTTCAATATTTTGGAGCTCCATGGGAATGGAATCTAAGTACCGGTATTCCTCAATTTTTATAGTGTCAGTATTCCAGTTACCATCATCATCTTTTATTAGTATTTCTCTTTTAATCGGAAGCCCAGTATTTTCATCAATGGATACTATCTCCTTACGATCCTCTGTTTCTGATGTAACTGTTTTAACATGTGAGTTATCAGTCAAGGCTTTGCTTGATTGAGTCCAACTTTGATCCGTGAGTTCTTCCTTTTGTTTTTCGAATAACGAGATTTCAAGTAACCTTTTGTTCTCTAATGCTAAGTTGTCAGGCAGAGTCCATGTAGTCCCAATTAGTTTTCCTGTATAATCTCTCCCGATTGATGTTACTCGTTTTCCATTCTCGGAGATAATAAGTTTACTTTGTAGCTCATCGTTAAGATATTCCTCTGTGATCTCTGTGAGCTTTTCCTTATCACGAATCCGGATAACATAGTTCCCTTCGGATTGTGTTTCCTTAATATACTCAATATTGGTTTTTGTCGCTTTGTCTGCAGCTGCTATAACATCACTTTGTGCACTTACTACGCTGTCTTTATTAATAAACAGATATCCTGCGATAGCCACACCGATTAATGGAGCTGTAAGCACATAAATAAAAGTTCTTTTTTTCATGTAAAATCCCTACTTTCTTTTTTTATTGAGCACTTAAATTCCAGCCGTTCACGTAGCCTTCGAAATCAAAACGCAAGCTGGTATTTGAATGATGATGATAGTCTAGAAGCTCGTGAACGGTTCAAAAATTTAATCTTATCTTGTGGATTCCGAGGTGGGTTTAATTCTTATAGCGTTAGTGATTAAAAATTTACTGCTTTATTAACTATTTGATCGCAAAAGCCGAAAGGGCAGGAATAAAGTTTGAGGAAAAACCATGACTCTGCTTGGCATTAGCTGGCAGGGTCTTTTTCGCTTTTACTCTTCCATAATAAATTCCCATCAGATATTCCATAGGAAATCATTAGGGGACGAAGAGCACAAATGGATTACTTCACTTACTATGAATGAAAATACAAATCAATTCCAAGATGTGAAAATTTACATCATAATAAATATATGGATTTTTTTGTGTGATTTCAATAACCTCTCTAGTCTTAGAACCGTTTATATAGATACGGACACACCGTCCACTTCCAAAGGAGGAGATGTGTTGTGAAAAAGCTAATCATAGCAGCAGGGATCGGGGGAGCACTTGTTGGAACAGCAATTTTTTTCATGATTGTTTCCAACACAGAGACGAAAGCCGGCGTAGCTCCCCCTCCGTATGCGGTCAATGAAAAGGACCAAACGTATGGTGAAGGTCCGTTTCCTGCTGGCAAAAACCAAGAACCGAATTTAATAAAAGCTATAGGAGAAAATGGCGTTGAGGGATACATCAAAAATTCAGACGTAACCCCCTCTTTTTCTTCTCCAGAGGAAGCCCTTATTCACCAAATAGAAGTGGAGAAACAAGGCTATCAATCGGTTCCGCTTTATGAATCAGATGGCACGACAGTAATTGGGGAGTATAGACTCTATCCATCAAGAACTACACCATGATGACGTAATATCCATGGTCAAGCTTCCTTCTTTTTTATGAATTGGAGGAATGTAACTTGAATAGGGAAATAATTAAAGCCCTCATGCTCTGCATGGTAATAAGCGCGATGATGGCCGCAACTGTCTTTGCAAGTACGAAGTCCAATGTCTATGACACACCTAGGATTAACGGAAAAAAGATACTCGTTCACATCTGATGTATGGGATAGATGGGGAGGTTCGCCTAATGCTACTGCGGAGGCAGTCGCTAATATAAAATTAAATAGCGGCAATGTTCCGGCTGGATACATGGGGGGCCATGCTCGGTTGTTTACCTCGAGTGGTACGCTTTGGTCTTCAGCAGCGATTACGTACAATACCTACTAATAGTAACAAAACCCCCGACGTGCATTATTCACTGGTTAACAGAAATTATCGTGGAAAGCCAGTCCTCATCTCTGGGAGAATTATACACACGAATACCACAGCAGAGATATGGAACGTATCTCCTGGTACATACCAAGTAATGGTGACAAATTTGAACGATTTTGCAATTTCAGGGTATGGATATATTGATGCGATCTTCTAAGTATTTCCTCAGCAACAAATAACATCTTAGAAGGGGTTGAGTGTTCATGAATAAGAAGTATTTAAAAAGATCTATAATCATTGCATCATGTTGTCTTGTAATAATGAGCGCATTTTTTTTTAATCAGAGAACTTATAGATAATAAGCAAGTTGTAGACTCGACTAATAATGACACTACTCCACCAAAAGAAACATTAGAAGATTGGCAAATTGAATACGACAGAAAAGTTCGATCGGAACCAGCGGAAAAAGTAGTAACTGAACATGGAGTTTTTTATTATGCTCCTTTTCCAAAAGAATTTCCAAGAGATGAAATCGCTAACCGAGATATTGATGAGGAAGTGACAGAAGATACAAACCAGGTAATAATAAAGGGTTTTTATTACGAAAAAAATAATTAAATCATCGTATATGGCTTTTCGCGGTCAAACATTCAAAGATGAAGAGCTAGAAAATGAAAAAGGTTTTGGGACTGACCCTATAGCGTAAACAAAAACACCTTCAAGGGATGTAACAGGTCGTAAGATGTGTAGGAGACAGCCTAGGAGGTGTTTTTGCATTGGCAACAAGAGTCAGCTAACCGGTAAAATTGAAAAAGAAATCCCCAATTGTGGGGTATTTAAGTAAAGCAATAAGTAGTGGATGAATTTTCCCTATTTGAATGAAAATCTTGGAGGTTATAATGGAGGGCTTGTATTCATTTATTATTGTTTTGGTGCTTATTGGTCAATTTGTTCTAGGCAAAATGTTAGTTGTTGGGGAAGAAGATATGAATGATACACCAAAGCATAAGCAGTATATTGTCATTTCGTTGATCTTACTTACACCAGTTTTACTGGTAATTTGGCTTTTAGATCGAAGCCAACCACAACCCTTGTTAGCACTTCTGTTGGCAATACCCTTTTTTTATCGTGGTTACATGGAGTGGAAGTATGTTAAAGAAACAAAACGACATAAAGTATCATTTATATTAGCATTCATACTACTCTTTTTTACGATTCTTCTGCTAGTATTTAGACTGTTAATGTGATTTTCAGTAACTAATTGAACATTGATTGCGTTTATATCTTAATGCAGACCATTAGAGGAGGTATTAGTAGTGAATAAAAAAAAGTTATTCTCGGTCCCAGTTGTAGTCCTTAGTATTTCGTTGGTAATGGGCGGGGCTTACGCTTTTGGGTCTGGGAAAATTAAAATCGTTATGAATGGGGAGAGCATCGCGAGTGATGTTGCTCCTAAGAATGTAAATGGCCGAGTGATGGTACCAATCAGTACCATTTCTAAGGCGCTTGGGGCCAACGTTTCATGGGATCCCATAACACAGACAGTCTCCATCAAACAAGGAACTTCCAATGCTCCAACAACAAACGATGTTTGGAATCAATCGCTTAATGATACGTACGGCGAAGAGTGGGCTGCGGTCAAGAGAGTGATTGACCTGTTTATCGTGGGGTTCGATGGCCAAGATGAAGAATTGGTTAAGAGGCTTGTCGTTGAAGGTTTTGATAAGACATTCATTGCCCCAGGAGTCTATGTTCCTGTAGGCGGAAATTTTCCTTCATTATTAGATCATGACATCATCGATGCGAAAAAGACGGGCACAGTGGACGGTAGAGGCGAGTATAAAGTACGCGTTAAATTCGTATCTTATGTTGGGCTCTCGTCACCTGTTGAAAACACATGGGATATTGATGTAACCCCGAAACCATCGAATGTGGATGAATATCTTATTAAAAAAATTGATCGAACAGCAAAGGGGCTATCATCGTACACGGTTTTCCCTGGTCTGACATTCAAAGATGAAGGTTAAGAAATAAAAAAGGTTTCTTTAGAATGGTGGTTCTTTGGGGTCTGGCAGTGGTCCTCGGTGTCGAGGACTTTAGACAAAATAAAGCAATTAGCAGAAAAGTAATAAAGATGTATTCAACTAACGGGAAATGTCGGGGGACAAGAACATAATCCCATTGAAAGTCGCTAATTTAACGGCTTTTTTGTTTTATCGGTACAAGTTCATGTCCCGAGTCGAGGACAAGAACTTGTACCGATTACCGTAATGGACAAGAACATGAGCCGATTACCGATTAGATAAGTATCTAACTATGTTTCCATGCAATTCATTAAGCTAACGGGCAGGTTAGTGGAACAAGTGTATAGAACTCTTATTCACACTAAAGCTTAGAACTGCGGTATAATTCGGTAAAGTATTAAATGAGTGGGCGAGTAACTTGACGTTAATAAATAATAATGTCCTAAAATTGGTACAAGAGACTGTGAAGAAATTTATAGATCCTAAAGCAGAAGTTTTAAGCATTGAAAGCAAGGCGATTAATATGGGATTACAAGCAGTTGAGTTAATGCGACATAGTGTACTAATAAAAATACTTGACGAAACCTCGAAGCTGTCTCTTGTTTCAAAACATGCTACCAGTGACGTCCCGACGGGCTTAGGGGGCTGGATGTGGTCACTCGCTTCTCTGAGTGACCCGGACAGCCATTGCATTTAAGGAGTTCTCAAAATAGCTATATACTTCATCTGCAATTCCCAGAAACTCTTCAACAAGTACATTACTATCCAAGTAACAAGCATACAGATTATCAACTAAAGCGGTGTCAATCTCACAATAGTTTAATATGTCATTCTTCATCTTAATAATGTCATCTTGCCATACACCTGTATCTTCTAAAACCAAAGAGTATAATGCACGAATTAATCTCTTAGAGTAACCTTTAATTAATCTAGTTTTCATTGTGTTATCACTAGCATTAGAAAGTAAACGATGTCTACGATCTACTTCCTTCTTGGTCTCTGCATTTAAGTCTAAAATGAACTCTGGAGAAATAATTATCGGTGGTACTTTTTCACCAACGTCATCACCATATATACAAACACAAATGATCTTTACCCAAAAACCCCAATCATTTGGTTTACTTAATACATCGTCAATCGAGCAAATTGTCGTATCAATCTTAGTTACTACTGGATATTCTTCCAAAAGCCTGTCTTTAATATTTGACAATCTTTCGTAATCAATATCTTTGGGATTTACACATACAATAGTAAAGTCTGCATCTGACTTAAAAGGTTTAGCAGTTCCTTTTGGAATCGAGCCACACATATAAATGCTATGAATCTTACCTTTAAATTCGGTAAGTATATTATCTATATACTTATCAACAAAATCCTTATATTCACTTTGTATTACAATTCTATTTATAACTTTTTCTAATATCATATAGACTCCTCCCAAAATAAAAAACGCCCCAAAGCAAAATGCTCTGGGACGATATTAATCGCGGTACCACCCAGGTTGCTGTATTTTCACACAGCCACCTTAATTGACTATAACGGGTCAAACCGATGGGTATTAGTCATACTCTGGAACTGGCATTTTCAATCAGTACTCTAGGGTTTTCTCAGTCATGAAACCCTTTCCTGTGAAGAGTTTAATGATTTACTTTTGTTCCATCATTGATTTACGGATATTGGTTAAATATTACTCTTTCCCGTCACCTTAGTCAACAACTTGCTCAAGAAAACTGCCCGTTAGTTCAATAAAAAGGACACTCCCGCGCCTTCGCTTGGGCTACGTCCTCCTCATTATATTCCATTTCCAATTACTAATTAAAGAACCTACGCGGGTAGCATGTAGTTCTTAACCAGGGGACTTACTTTAACCTAAACACTAAGAAAATACTTTATTTTCACTGGACAGCAGACGTTCGGCGCGCGGGCGCCACATTTCCCTACTGGTGGCTGCTCCTTCAGCTGCGTCATCAATTCATGTAAAGCAATGTAAAAATAAAAGTAAGCAGGCCTTTGCAGCCTGCTTAACTATGTGGTGTATCGTCCTTGGTCAAAATCATTATCATTGATCATGAGGAATGTCCCCTCGTATTTCACTATTTCCTCACTTAGCATATCCCAGATAATAACTGTCGTATATGAAGAACATATCAGTGCGTAAGCTGTTTTTATCGACGGATGCAATGATCAGTAGCAAATTTTTCGCCTCTTCTTCGGTGCTGTGGGAGATCTCTTCCAGAAAAACGCCCTTTTTCATATCATAGACATAAGTCAGAGGTAATTCCTTCTTTGACGGCATATGAATGGTTCCATAGATTTGCTCGATTTCGTCTTTCGACATCCCGATCTCTGCATTTTGGGCCGTTTTATAAATTCCTTTCGCTTCTTCCTCCATGATGATGGCCGCTACCTCGTCATCCCGATAAAACAGTTCCACACCGGAATCGTATTTGATCACGCCTCTTTCAGCTTCTTTCCCTTGCCCTAGTACGCTTTCCACGTCGGCGCGTTTCATTCCGTAGTAAACCTTCCGACCGTCAGCGATGCTTACAATTCCAAGATCCTCCTTCGCTATTTTCACCAAATCCTGTCCGCTGCTGCATCCGCATAAAATGAGAATGGTAAATAAGATAAAAAGCTGGCCCCCTAATCTCAATCATTTCCCCCCAATCTCGTATTTACTAGATATTACCATAATATATATGCATCTGCCAATACTAATTCAACCGTCGATTGAACAATGTTGAGATCGACAAGGCTCAGTATTTCTCCGGAATGGCCTGCGTCAGCGCCCGGACCAGAATCTGCAGCGATTACAAGGTATTGGCGTCCATCACGCTGCCATCTGACCCAATCATCTTATTAACGAATGGAACGGAAAGCGATGCATCGTCCGGGATAGCCGCGCTCATCCACGCAGAAAATGAGAATGCGGAAATTATCGAAGGTATCGAACTTGTATCAAAAAGCGTATATCGGCTCCCTAACGGCGAACATGTTCAGGGAAAAAAGAATGCTGAGAAAGCTTACCAAGAATACTTAGCTTCGCTTGAGCAAAAAGATGATGAAAAAGAGTGTGGCGATTCAGATGTTGACCAATCTGCAAACAGCTAGATCGTTTTTTCAAAGTCCAATAGACGATGCTAGTCTAACTCTCCTTCTAGAAGTGGCTTCAAGCACAATTGAAAATTTATGTGGCCGTGAATTTATAGAGCAGGTTAAAAATGATATCTTAACCGGTTTAGGGGGGACGCACCGTGAAAATAAAGTTGTAGACTGGCTATAAGCGTTGGGCTTACAGCAGGATAAAAAAGGAATTTTCATCTGTTTCACGAATATTTCATTGCTAAGGCTTAGTTGTAAAGCGTAATTCAAGTTTAAAACCTGTAAGTCGTTAGCTGAAATCACACGAAAGAGGTATCAAGATGACTAATCAGATTACCATAAAACAACTCTCAGATGATAAAAAAGCTATATTATTAGATACAGAATTTGCGCGTAATTATCCATGGTATACCTCCAGCGATTATTTTTTAACTGATTGGCAGAGAATAAAGCAGGAGACCGAATAACCTTGATGGTTTTCTTTGATGGGATATTAGCGGGTTGTTGTCATCTACTGCTTAATTCTAGTTATCCATTCTTCAGAGATAAGAACATCCCCGAGATTAATGATTTAAGCGTTTTTCCTGAATTCAGGAGAAGGGGTATTGCAAGCTTTGATCTTCAATTGTCGGTGAACAAGAACATGTTCCGATTACCGATTAGATAAGCATTTAACTATATTTGACTGCTCAAGTTCATTAAGCTAACGGGCAGGATAGTTCCAATATGTGGTAACATGTGGATAGTTATAAAAAAAATGAAATCTCTTTGGATAACTAAGCCTTGAAAAAGAGCGCTGTGATATAAAGCTTATCAAAAATCACTACAGACTGGACGAAGGACGAAATGATTAAAGGTACTTACGAAATTTATTCACCAGAACAAGAAAGAACAATGCCATATCGATGTAATAACTAAAACTCATTTAACTATTAAGGGGAAACGACATGAACAGCGGTTTTCAGATGGATACAGATATCAATCGCCGACTTACACTTAATCAAACGAAACAAGCAGCGCTATATGCTTTGCAAAACTATGATGTTGACTGGAGTTTAATCCATTTCATCCAAGTTTCTGAACATGTGACTTTTCGTATTCAGAGTAGTGAGGGAGAATCCTATTTACTGCGAATTCATACATGGAATAAATCTTATGCTGAAGTGATTTCAGAACTGGAGTGGTTAGCCCATTTAAGAAGTAAGGGGCTTATTGTACCTGATGGTGTACTAAATCGAAATGGTGAGTTTATTACCGTTGCTACAACGGATGGGAATGCGGAGTATTATGCGACCTTGATGAGATGGATCGAAGGGGATCGTTTAGATAAAAAAGTACTTACCGAGGATAATATTCGAGCGATGGGGAAATTGATGGCGGACCTTCACGGGGCGAGCGTTGATTTTGTTCCCAGTAACACTTTTACTCGTACAACTTGGGGAAGAGAGAGCTTTAACCGGGATTGGGTGCATTTACAGCAGCATCATAATCATTTCATAACAGAAGAAGCTTTCCAGTTGTATACAGAAGCTTCTGCTAAAGTTGCAGATCAAATCCACACCTTCACACCTCATGCACAAAATTACGGGATTATTCATGCAGACCTGCATAATGGGAATATCGTGTTTTGTGCGATCGACCGTTTGCTATTGATTTCGGTAGATGCGGCTTTGGCTACCATATTTATGATATAGCGCAAGCGGTCATGGGACTTCGGCCACATCAAAGAAAACTTTTTATCGAAGGCTATGTGAAGGTCAGACAATTGAGCGAAAATACGATTTCGATGCTGGAGTGCTTCTTCATCATGGCAATCATCGAAGCCTACAGTTTCCATGCGGAGAACGAGTTGGAGACGGAAGGTCTGATCGAAGAGCAGTCGTATGCTCAGTCCATATTGAGAGCATACATAAACGGAGAGCCGTTATTATTCCAGACATTTGATGAGTGATTAACAATTAATTTACACTGGGGAGTCCGTCCGTAGTGAACCATATACGATTTACAAGTAGATGCCACGAATCGAACAAGACTACGGAACTTTGCTACAGATACTGTCTACAGTGGGGTAGGGTGACCTTTTTCCATTGAACTAACGGGAAACTATAGTTTAATAAATAACTAAAACGCGGCTGCCAAGCTTAGTTCGGCAGCCGCGTTGCGCTAACGGGCAGTTAAGGTAGTTTTGTGTTACAAACATTCCGGTTCTCGGGAGTTGCTGACGTCAGCGCCGATGACAATTACTTAATCCCGGATTCGAGGGATGGAGGGAATGGATTTCAAGTTCTTGTCATTTATGATATCAAGCTCTTGTCAACTAGAACACACGCTGTTTGATTTGCATAATATGCCATGGTGGTTATCCAACCAATTTTCATTCAAAAGGATCAACGGGAAAGGATGATTATATTGGTCAGGGGAACAGTTATCGTAAGGATTAACAGATCGGTTCCGAATAACGTAGTTTTTGTAGACGGATGTGCTCAAGGCGGTAGTTCACTACTTCAAATTCCTAATGGAATCTCTGCGATATTCCAAAGAAGATCAGTAAGAAAACGTGTCACCATAAATGCCGAAGCCGGACAAAACTGTCCAGGAGAACAGTTTAACAATTTTTTGGATGTCAGTCCGTCAACCGCAAGAATGTTTGGACTGGTTAATCGCTGATTTTTGTATACATTGGAATTTGACCCAAATACGAATGTTTTAACCATAAGTCTTAGAAGAACTCAGACCACCGCGCCGTTCGGCATTGAACAAGTCGATGTTAATAGAGACAATGTATTTTGGGCTGCTGGGCTCATTAGCAACGCACTCAATTTGCCTGCAGACAATACTGTACTAACGGTAAGAAGGGCCGGCCTAGAAAAGAAAATGAAGGCTCGACTTTTCACAGAGGGTAAAGCGGAATTTAGTGATGGATTTGAAACGAGTCGTAGAACTGCCGCATTTTTTGGCTTCACATCCGGCAGGAGGTTTGTTTTGAACTTTAATCAAATCACTAGAGTGCTGGAAATTCGAAGTGTAGGCGGAAAATAGCAGGATAAACCAACCCTACAAGTAGAGAGCCCTGCAAATGCCATGCTTCTTTATACACATGGGCATTATGGAGATATGGAAGAGGACAATTCACGATTCGCAGGAATTCCATGTAAGAAGAAGGAACAAGGAGTTGCGAGTTAGGTCTTACTATATAATCATAGTTCTATATTACTACTTTCCGTCTGTCCTATTGGACCTAGATCTGTTATTATAAAACAAATAACGGAAAAGGCGAGGACATCAGCATGGCTAAAAAATTGAATATCTTTTTATCTTTTCTAATATCTATTATCATCGCGTTCAGCTGCGGTTTGTATTTCGCGGAAGACTTGGGTTATAGTCGGAGTGAACCAACTATAGTTAAAGCTGGGCAAACAGTGGATGCCGAAAACGAACCTTCCAACGGAGATGGCGAAAAAGGCGCAACGATTTCCACGGCTCAGAATCAAGGAGGTAACGAAACGGCCAACGACGAACCCGAAGCTACCCGAGTGACAGCGGAGAATCGTTTCAGCGACCCAAGAGAGTTCAGATACAGTGTCAATTCAGCGAACGGTATCACGCTGACGTGGCTCGTCGATAATTTGACCGGCAAAACGATCAACTACTATACCGTGAAGGTCAGCACATTTAATCCCGTAGGAGACCCTTCGTATGATGAGCACTCCGGAAAGAACTCATTCAATCTTCAATATGTCGGTCCGGTCATACCGGGGTTAGAACTCGGTGTGTTTGAGCTCTTCACGTATCAAGGTGCTTTGGATTCAATACGTATCGACGAAGTTGACCTGGAATACGCGGACGGCACCAAAGAAACCGTCGTCTACAATCGCACGACTAAGGACGATAGCGGGCTCAATAATAGATAGGAAAGTTTATTGCCACTTGCATAGTATTTTTGTTAGAGGAGGAAAGATCATACATATCCATTTAAGTCCGCGTTTTACGCGGATTTTTTATGGTTTGAATTTTGTTCTTTGTCTCGTAATTTAGATTGAAATATCTTCGAGTGTATATCATGATATTGAATGTTCATGGTGAACAAGCTATATTTTTATCGATGCCAGATAAGGTACTGGATCAACTAACGGGGAACGATAGTTAAATAAAGTAAAGTAGGCAGCTGATCAGAGTGATCAGTTCCCTTTTTAAGCTAACCGGTAGGATAGATTAACTCAATTACTCAGGCTTGTACCAACAGTATCCTATGAAAGTCAAGAAGGGTGGGGAATGTTATCAAGTTCTTGTCATCCGTCAGAGGATATATAGATGTCGGTGGATAAAAACATAGTCCCATTGAATGTCGCTAAAAATGCGGCTTTTTTATTTTATCGGTACACGTTCTTGTCCTTGGCTCAGGACAAGAACGTGTACCCATTGCCGTAATGGACAAGAACATAGTCCGATTACCGATTAGATAAGTATCTAACTATGTTTCCATGCAATCTCAATAGCTAAAGGGCAGGATATTTACATGCGCTTAATGTTTTCAATAATAATCCCGTGACGATGAAGTGTAGAACCGCTTACTCGAATCGGCACACTCGTTCTGCCAGAAAGAAGATGTCTATGACCATCCGCGAATTGAGTCATTTGACGGAACCGATGGAAGTGACGAGGTCCTTGACCATTGATTGCTGCTCCAGTTATACCCGAATAGCGATGTCGATGTCCGTCAGCTACTTGAGTAATCCCATTAAACGAATGTCGATGTGTGCCAATACCAGGAATAAAGCGATCGGTTAAATTGCGAAAGCGATGTCGATGTCCAACATTAATGGAAGTGTTGCCAGACATCCGATGCTGAAAACGATCGGTGGTTTGTGAAAGGTGTGCTTTCTTGAGTGAGTGCTTTCCTTTTTTCATCTTCACATCTCCTCAGAAATAAAATTAATCATAATTTATGAAGAAGTCATATGTGGGGGAACGGCGATTGCCAAAATGGGTGACATTAAGTTGTGAGGCTATTTGCGAGCCGGTTTCTAACATAATTGCTGAAAAGGGAGGTCCCATGAAGATCGACAATGATATGTTTCACGTTGAGACATTGGCTCAATCACAAGTAGCAGAGGCTAAAGTGGTAAGTCGGAATAGCAGTTTTTGCTCACGAGGCAGGAGCAGCAGCAGTTGACAATTGTTACCCTAATCAAGGTCTCAGCATTATGCGATGGAATGGGCGACCGATGTTGTCGGAATGTAAAATTGTCGGGGGACAAGAACCTGATCCCATAGAAAGTCGCTAATTTAGCGGCTTTTTTGTTTTATCGGTACAAGTTCTTGTCCCGAGTCGAGGACAAGAACTTGTACCGATTGCCGAAAAGGACAAGAACATGAGCCGATTACCGATTAGATAAGTATCTAACTATATTTTCATATTTGATTCTGGAGCCATAGGCCTCGTTTACCAGACGGTTAGATGACCTTGTCTCCAAAAGTAGATTACGCTAACGGGACACGATCAGTGAAGACATTGAAGGCAGCCGACTCCAAAGCCGGCTGCCTTTTTCGATATCTTGGACTCATGAAGAGGTTATACGTTCATTAGCCAAAACATTGAATCATTATTATGTGAATAAGCAAGGATAAGCATTTGAAATTGCGATACTCGGAGCAAGAGAAATCTATCGATCTAAAGATTAGCGAGAAAGAACAAAAGGCGGAAGATCTCCTTCATGCAAAGATTGATAATTATGGATTTCACAGAATTGAACGGCATGAAGGGAATATCGGCTTGATCTACGAGGTCCGTAGATTGCTTTCATACCAGTAGATAATTCCCTAAAAACACGCTAAAGATTATGTTCATTCAGAAAAGGGTAATAGAAAAGAGTAACACTGAATCTTCCGAAATATACTGCTGGATTAACGACCCGATATTTTCAATAGTAAGTATTTTTGAAGGAGATATCAAAAATGAAAAAGGCAAGCGTGGTTGTCATGGCTTTGGTACTTGGTTTACTGCTTGTAGCAGGAGTATCACCTGGCAATGTGAATGCGAATGAATGTGATCTTGCTCTATGGATTCACCCGAATTGCACCGTAGCAGAAAGCAGAAAGACGATCTATACAGTCGATAACGCAGAGTTAAGAGTCGGCTATTATCGAACTGTATATTATGCATGGGGAAGATTTACAACATCAGAGCCAGGAGCCACTGTGTGGCTTGATATTGATACAAATGGCGATGGACATTGGGACGAACACTCTAAAATAGATAATGATGGTTATACTTGGGCACATGTAACGAATGCAAGTGCTCCGAGGGTAGAAGCAATGAGGATTTCTATCCGGCATGCAAATAATACCTGGAGCTTTGGACCCTGGTGGTCACAAGATGGTGGATGGTGAAGGTAAGCCTACATTTCGAATGCTCCAAGCTGGTACTTAACGATAAAGGTTAATGGCATCTAAAGTTTATTGGTTGCACAATGAATCTGGATATATTCGACAGATCAATCTCATGACTTTTGATCACAGTTTGTACAGTAGATTTGAAATAACGATTGATAATACCCTGTATTAATAGAAACAGGTAACCATGTTTAAACACGTTAATAGCGTGGAAAAAATTATGATTAAACATGAACAGTCACCAATCCCACAGGAGGTAAAAAAATGAGAAGGCTAAAAGGAATTGTTATGGCATTGGTACTTGGTTTATTGCTTGTAATAGGAATATCACCAAACCAGGCTTCTGCTGCCTGTAATGGACACGGTTTTGTAAATGAGTTCACTGAGGCTTATGATTGGCCTGGGGGAAATGTCATTGATGTGTATTTGCCCGGAGAAGACATATTCGTACATGGAAATATGTTAGATAATGGATGGACTTATAGGTGGAATGGAGGTGGGTTTATTCAGAATACAGATTTCTGGTATTTTTCATGTGAAGGCACCCCTTAATAAAAGTATTTTTGATGATAGGAAAATTTGATCGCCTAAAATTCATTTACTTTTGGTATTTCAAAATTTCAGATAATTGAAGTGATATTTATTGTTCAAGAAAAGGGCGCAATTCTTCAGCAAGAATTGTGCTTTTTCTTTATGTTTAACGGCCAAACAATAACACAAACCTATTGCCTTTGTTCACCTATCCTTAAAACCGTAGAAAGCCAACCGCATTAACTCATATAGACCCGAAAAAGCTGTGCGCTGTAAAACCGAGAGTTGTTGCATTGATTGTTTCTAAACTGTCCAATTGTCGGGGGACAAGAACATGGTCCCATTGAAAGTCGCTATTGTACCGATTGCCGTAAAGGACAAGAACATGAACCGATTACCGATTAGATAAGTATCTAACTATGTTCAATGCAATATCATTAAGCTAACGGGCAGGATAATGATAATTCTGTATAGAAGAATTCACGGTAACCTTAAAAAGAAGGTAGGAGCTAAATATGCAGAATATGAACAATCAACATCTTCAGACCGCTAATAACGTATACATTGAAGGCATTCAGTATACAGAGATCCCTGTTTTCGATTTGGAAAAGGCGGTTGATTGGTATTGTGGAAAACTGGGTGCAAAACTTGGACTACTTAACAATGAACTTGCATTCGTAGATTTCTCTATGGGTCCTAGTTTATTTTTAGTCAAGACAAATGATGACACTTCAGCCACATTCATGGTAAATGGTCAAGACCATTACACAATCGGATTTCGTGTTAAGGACATTCAAGGATTTCATAATTTTCTATCACAACTCGATACGAAAGTAAGTCCTATTGTTGTTGAAGGACATGGAAGCTTCTTTACGTTTTACGATCCTTTTGGAAATATGTTTGACGTTCATCAACCACCACAATAAATTCGTAAATATCCCGAAGTTCTTTCTTATCTTTAACTAGCAGGATACGTTTGAATGGAGCTGCTTTACGCCGGCTCCATTTGCATTATTGAAGTAACGGGACAAGATAGTGCAATATGCAACAATAAAGGCAGCGATCACCAAGATCAGCTGCCTTTGCTCAACAAACTGGCAGATTTCTTTTAATTACAATATTGATGTTCGATATGTATAAGCTCTCCTACAATGCCCAACGATACTTTTTTATTTATATCGAAACTTTACCTATACACGTAATAAGACCGCATGTTACCATATTAATACCGTCCTAAAATTTACCAGAACCGGAGGTATCTTAATATATGAACATCAACTTGCAAGATTGGATTCAGGGCGCCGATTTGGTCAGCATTCAAAAGGCGATGACTACGGGCGAATGTACCTCCGAAGCCCTCGTTCTTGCATATATCGAAAGAATTCATAGGTATAATCCTTTGATCAATGCCGTATTAGAGATTAATCCAGATGCGCTTGAAATCGCAAGGAATCTTGACTTTCAGCTAAAAACAACAGGTAGTCGGGGGCCCCTTCACGGAATTCCAATCCTGCTCAAGGATAACATCAATACGCACGACCGAATGCATACGAGCGCTGGTTCAATTGCATTGGCTGAGTCGTTTGCTCCTGAAGATTCGTTTATAGCCGCAAAACTCCGCGCTGCCGGCGCAGTTCTTCTAGGTAAGGCAAATATGACCGAGTGGTCGAATTTTATGTCCAGCCGTATGCCTGCTGGTTACAGTTCTAGGGGTGGATATGTGTTGAATCCATATGGACCTGGTAAGCTCTTCGTCAGCGGGTCAAGTTCAGGATCGGCTGCAGCCCTAGCGGCGGACCTGGCAGCAGCAGCGATAGGAACAGAAACCGCAGGTTCGATTATTGGACCGGCCAGCCAACATCTTCTTGTCGGAATAAAACCTACTGTAGGGCTTACGAGCCGCAGCGGCATAATCCCAATCTCCATAAGTCAGGATACACCAGGGCCAATTTCCAAGACAGTCACTGATGCAGCGATTCTACTCGGGGCAATCGTCGGTTTTGACGAAAACGATAAGGCAACATGGACTAGCTCCCATCGTACTTTTCATGACTATACAACTTATCTCGATCGAGACTTTCTGCGTAAAGCTCGAATTGGGATACCCAGACATTACTATCGGTCATTGGATGAAGAAAGACTTTCAATCATGGAATCCGCCATCAATGTTCTACGTGAGCAAGGTGCTACAGTTATCGATCCTGTGGATCTCTATCTGGAACAGCATCCATGGAACAATGATGTTATCTGCTACGAATTTAAAACAGGCCTGAATCACTATTTATCGAAGTTGAACTCGGATATGCCCGTGCATTCTCTTCAAGAACTGATTGCTTATAATCAGAAGCACGCTGCTTCCTCATTGAAGTTTGGCCAAGATAATCTGATTCGCTCGGAACAAAATGCGCTAAACGAGACAACCTATCAACTTAAACGTCAAGAATCCAACCATCCGGCTGTAGCGCAAGGGATTGACTATGCACTCGATCAACACGGCTTAGATGCATTAATGCTACCCGGTGACATTGATGGTATGTACATTGCTGCCAGGTTAGGATATCCCCTTATTACGGTGCCCGCCGGTTATTCAGCAAAAGGAACAATTGATGCGGATGGCGATTCGACGCAGGGTCCGTTTGGTGTTGTCTTTTCCGGTAGGGCTTTCAGTGAGCCCACGTTAATCAGTATCGCCTATAGTTTTGAGCAGGCAACACTTTTTCGTCGTCCGCCAGATCTGGGCGAATTGGATGTAGTCACTGTTTCGTAATGATAGCATTAGACTTAACAACTACGTATTGACCATTTCTTTGCAGGGACCTAACCATCGTGATTACGCTAACGGGACACGATAGCCGAAGGCAGCCACCCAACAGTGAACTGCACCTGGGTTCGCTCTCGGGATCAAATCCCATGGGCAGAAACGTTCGATCTCCGGCCATCTCAATCTTATGACCACACAAAAAGGAGGTCGACCAGTAAGTTCTGGTGACCTCATTATACGAACAGGTAGGATAGTGTAACAATGCATTATATTTATGATAAGAGTCACCGATATCAACGGCAAGTTTTAAGGCCATCCTTCCCCGGATGGCCGTTTCTTTTTATAACGAATAACTTTACTACAATCATATTCTTGCATCGCTACACAGTAACACGAACTATGTACGCCTGGAGTAATACGGAGGTGGGTGGGGAATGTTATCAAGTTCTTGTCATTAATGTTATCAAGTTCTTGTCATCTGTCGGGGGACAAGAACATGATCCCATAGAAAGTCGCTAATTTAGCGGCTTTTTTGTTTTATCGGTACAAGTTCTTGTCCCGAGCCAAGGACAAGAACTTGTACCGATTGCCGTAATGGACAAGAACATGAGCCGATTACCGATTAGATAAATAAACGAAAAAGACTGATGAATATGATTTAATGTTTTTTTCAGAAAAAATCAGTATTTCCGAGCAATTAGTCAGTACATTCAATTTTTTTGTAACTTTGTTTGCTTTATTGGTGTTTACTAAAGTGTAGGAAATAACTTTCATGCAAGAAGAGGATCGTAAATCATATTGAGAAGTGAACGTACACATGGTTAAATTACTCATCCTATACGGTTTTCTTTCTCCGGTCTAACATTCAAAGATGAAGGACTAGAAAGTGAAAAGGTTTTGTTTATCGGAACAAGTTCTTATCCCTGGAAGTGAAAAGGACGGGACGAACGTTTACAGAGTGAAGAGTTAGAAAGGAGTGAAAAATGTGAGGGTGTATTCTAAAGGCATGAGAAAATTGATTGGTCTGGTTATTATCGTTTGTGTAGTAGGAGGTGTACTGGGGTACCAAAGCACATTTGCTAAAAGCACGAATAATCAAAGCCCCGCAATTTTTCCTAACTATCCTGAAAATGAAAATGGGCAGACATACGGTTCTGTTAAAGAAGCCACCTCCGTTGAATTGCTACCTGACTTAATCCATATGGGAAGTATAAATGACATTGCGGGATATGTGCTGAAAAAAGATTATCTCGGTGAACTTAGTCGTAATGTTCCACTGTATGATGTTGATGGAGTAAACATAATTGGTTCTTTTCATATTGGAGCTAAGAATATGAACTATCCTAAAAATAAAAACGGACAGACATACGGTTCTTCCGCAGATGCTGCTTCTCCAGAAACAGAACCTGAATTAATCAGCGCAATAGGTGTAGATGGCACTGCAGGATATGTGTTGAAAAAAGATTTAGACGGTGAACAACCAAAGTCACCTCAGGATGCCATTGCGATACAGAACAGTAGATCACCAGGTGGTCGCGCTATCCCTCTGTATGATGTTGAAGGTGCAACCGTAATTGGTGTGTTTCATGTTGGAGGAAAATAATAATAAAGTATGCCCAGTGTTAAACTAACGGGCAGGGTAGTTCTATAATTTACGAATACTCTAAATATGGAATTATTTATGAAGTTGGTAGACAAGACGTTATACGAAATTTTTGGAAATCCTATCTAACTGAGGGAGAGATCATGAGAAGTAGAATAATCCGAATAGCAGTTCTTATTGCTTTGGTAGGTATTATTTATTTATATGGAGATAATCAAAGATCTTTTCCGACTCCATTAGAAGCTATTTATCATGAAACGGAAGATAAGGAATGGATCGCTGTTAAAGAAGTATTTTCCAGTTCGAAAGTAAATAATCATGCGGATTATTTTTATATAACTAAGTCGGATAATATTGTGGCTGTTCAATTATCTAAAGGATTGTTTGGTTGGAGATTTGATTCCTTTATTACTGGTGGATTAAATATAAACCATAAGATTTCAGAACCAATCAATGGATATACTAGAGCTGGTGATCTCGTATTTGGATTAGCAACTGAACAAGTTGATAGAATTGAAGTTAATAACATTCAGGCAATATTAATACCTTTAGATTTTTATATCCAAAGTAAAGAAATCAAAGGTAAGAAGTTATGGTATGTTCATATTAAGACTAATACCGGTGAGATTTTTGGGATTCGTGCTTATGACAAATCGAATAAAAAACTATATGATAATCCTTAGAAGCAATAACTTCGTCTAACAGAGAGTTCATAATAGATACGGCTAAAAGCTGTCGAGGGACAAGAACATGGTCCCATTGAAGTCGCTATTTTAGCGACTTTTTTATTTTATCGGTACAAGTTCTTGTCCCAAGCCAAGGACAAGAACTTATACCGATTACCGGAATGGACAATAACATAGTCCGATTGCCGATTAGATGTATATCTAAACGTTGAGCATATTACTTAACTCCCGCCATTAAGTACCTTAACACATGAAAATGTTCAAATTGTTTTAGACCAACTGACACGATGAGAGGTTAGACACCGGAAGCTATGTATTAAAAAAGCGAAATATCGGACTGAAACTAACTGTTGAGGACAAGAACTTGTACCGATTGCCGAAATGGACAAGAACATGTTCTCATTTACGATTAGGTATATATCTAATTAGTATTCTGCTTAGCCGATTCTCACGATCAGCTACCGCTTTCTGTTGAGGTAACGAAGGGTAAGCTACATCTGTCAGATAACTAGGACTCATGCAACTGCCCGGACTCCTTGTGACGCAAATTAACGAATAACAAGGACAATGCAAATAACGTGAGGATAATCCCAAGTACTCGAAATCCCTCGAAGCTGAAGTTATCTCCCATTACGCTGCTAATGAGTAATGAAGAGAGAATGGTTCCCAGGTATCTTGAGGTATTAAATATTCCAGATGCTACACCTATAATTTCTTTTGGTGAACTTTTGAATAAGGCCGCTTGCATAGCGACACTGTTTAACCCGTTGCTAATGCCGAATGCAGCTAAAGCCAGACACACACTGATAACCGGTGAAGTCTGATCCAGTGTCATGATCACGATCCATACGGACCCAAATGTCATCAGCATTCCGGACATAAGCAATGCTGGTCGATGTCCTGATTTATCGATCCATCGTCCTGCCATTGGAGAAGCAACGAGCGAGCACAAGCCTAAGCTTAGCATGAGCATCCCGGTATGGAACTCGCTGACATGACGTACGATTTGCAAGTAGGACGGAAGCCCGAAAAAGAGAGAGTAAAAAAGCAAGTTAACGACCATGAATTCGACATTGACCCAAGTCATTGCAGGATATTTAGCGAATGTGCGTAAAGGAATAAAGGGGGCCTTCGCTTTTAACTCATGTCGCACGAAAGCTCCCAGTCCAACGAAGCCAATCAGCCCGACAATAACGTTACTAAATGAAATTTGACCAGATGATTTTGCGGACAATACTCCAACGAGCAGAGCAACCAGACCCACGGTGAATAGCAGAACTCCTGGCGCATCAATCAAATCAGACCATTTGCGAAAGGACATGTTGCGAGCAACGGATGTCGTAGACGGATCATCCTTAGGAATATGCCTCCAAGCTAATAGAAAGCTTGTCACCACGAACGGAATATTAACCAAAAAAATAGCAGGCCAGCTCCACCAGTGAATGATGACCCCGCCAATGAAGGGGCCAACCGCTGCCGCTCCGGATAGGAATATGGACAAGACTGACAGTGCAGTTGCTTGTTTCTCCCTAATATGAATTCGCACAATGGCCATTCCAACTGCAACCATCATGCTTGTTCCGATGGATTGTACAATGCGGAACACGATGAGCCAACCAAAGTTTAGCGATAGTGGAGCTAATAATGATGCAACGAAGGATACAACAAGTCCGCTAAGAAATATCCTCCTCCGACCGAATAAATCGCTGGCTTTTCCCATGATCGGTTGAGCGATAGCACTCGCAATGTAGAACGAAAAAATAATCCAGGATACCACTGTAAAGTCGAGATGGAACACATTTTGTAGCCTTGGAATAGCAACTGAAACCATTGAAGAATTCAATGGGTTCAATAGAATCCCTAGTCCAACGGAGATCATCAACCACCTATTGCGAATACTCATTTTTATCCCTCCGATCTGTATGTTAGTGTCATCATCGTACTTGAAATCATTTATTTATTCCAATGCATTTTATGTTATGATTTCATTGACTCAAGGGAATGAAAGGAGAGTGTGAAATGGAACTTCTTCAACTGAAATATTTTCTCGAGGTAGCTCGTTTGGAACATATGACTGAAGCAGCACGAAGTCTGCATGTCACTCAATCGTCACTAAGCAAAACGATTGGGCGCTTGGAGGAGGATTTGGGGGTCCCGTTATTCGATCGAATAGGGAGGAAACTGCGATTGAATGAGTTTGGAAGCAGATTCTATCGCCGTGCTGAAAGGGCGTTGTTTGAATTGGAACAGGGGAAGCAGGAGATTAGCGATGTGTCCAGCCAAGAACATAGCACACTCGAATTGGCGGTGACCACCGCAAGCACATTGCCTCAGATCCTTCGAGAGTTTCGGAACAAGCGTCCCGATATCCAATTTCATGTGCAAATGCTCACCACGCAGGAAATGGTTACGCTTCTTCATAGAGGAGAGGTTGATTTTTGCTTGTCCTCACCTCCTATAAAAGGGGAAGACATTGAATGTCAAATCATGTTCATCGACCCGATTCTTGTAGCTGTTCCCACAGGGCATCGGCTTGCTAACCGAAACAGCATATCTTTGACTGAGCTAAGGGATGAATGTTTTGTTGGTGTAAAAAGAGGCTACGGTACTCGTGATCTGGTGGATTCTATATGCAAATCGGTTGGATTTGTACCTACATATGTGTATGAGGGTGACGAACCTGCAAGGCTAAGTTCTCTAGTAGAAGCGGGAATTGGCATAGCCTTTATACCAAGTACGGCAAGGTATTCTGGGGAACATATCAAATATCTCAAAGTAGAGAATCATGAATTGGTACGGGAGATAGCTTTGTTATGGCATAGGAGTCGGTACATTTCGCGGGCTGCTCTCGAATTCCGTGAGGTAGTTGTGGAATATTTCGGGACGATATCCAAACAGACAAATTAATTATCCTTCTTAAACCCAGAGAATGTTGGGCGACAAAAACATAGTCCCATTGAAAGTCGCTATTTTAGCGGCTTTTTTTGTTGTATCGGTACAAGTTCTTGTCCAGTGCCAAGTATAAGAACTTGTACCGATTGCCTTAAAGGACAAAATAATAGGCCGATTTTCGATTAGATAAGCATCTGATTACTGCTGAGTTTCAGTGGGTTCGTTACCTCGCCGCGAGAATAAATAAATCGTTAAAATCCTAAAGAAAAGTAGAAATTGTATGGTAAAATGTCGTTTTTGATTGATGTATCAAGGATGATAATCCATTAAAGTGGTAGATATCATATGATGGTGAGTATTCACCGGACAATTAGAGGAGGTTATCATTTGGATAATCATGATTTGGTACAACGACAACTATGGTTTGTGAATCAGAGACTTGGGATGTTTATTCACTTTAATAGTGCTACATTTCAGTTTGCTGAAACGGAAATTAAGGATTGGGAATACGGGCATGAGAATCATGATGAACCTCGCAGATTCCCATTTGATCCAAAACTCTGGAATCCTGAGCAGTTGGACTGTGCGCAATGGGCGAAAGCGGCTAGATCCGCGGGGATGAAATTCGCTGCACTGACAGCAAAGCATCATGAAGGATTCAGCTTGTGGCCTACCCGATATACGGAGCATTGCATCCGTAATGCAACCGACAAAAGAGATGTCGTCAAAGAATATCTTGATGCATTTAGGGAGGAAGGTATTAATGCGGGTCTTTATTTCTCTATGCTAGACTTGCATCATCAAATCGGTCGAAAAAAATGCACAGCGGAAGATAAGCGGTTCATTAAAAATCAAATCGAAGAATTGCTGACAAACTATGGCGAACTTCCGTTTTTGATCATTGACGGATGGAACGCCCATTGGGGAGGCCCTAATTATGAGGACCTTCCGTTTGAAGAAATTAATGAACTCGTGAAAAGTTTGCAGCCTCAGTGCTTATTGATGAATATTAGCTGTGAATCGACTTTGGATCATACAGATATCGTTTTTTATGAAAATGCTGCTGGGCAAGAAATTGAAGAATCCTTTGTAGGTCCTGGTGCGAGCTGCAATATCTTAACTGAAACGTGGTTTTGGAGAGCTTCGGATACGAAAATGGAACTCAAAACCACTGATTGGGTATTGGATAAAGTACAGGATGCGAACAACCATAACGTGTCATTTTTATTAAATGGAGCTCCAGATCAGCGCGGCTTGTTTGATGCGAATGTGTTAGAACGTTTTAAAGAAATCGGAAAACGATATCGTCATCCGGTGGAACTCCAAAGTATTCCAGCAAACTGGCTGATTAGAAAATAACTTGATCATTATTAACGAAGCACACAGCTTAAAAAAGCGCTTGACCATTGAATGGTAGCAGCGCTTTTTTCAATTGGGAGGACGTTTATTCTTGTGTTAATCCACTCGAAATACCTGATACCGCTTCCGGTACTCTCCAGGTGTAAACGAAGTTTGGCGTTTGAATAGGCGCGTAAAATAATTGTTGTCACGGAATCCGCATTGTTCACCGACTTGGATTAAAGGTATTTCTGAATTCGCTAGTAGCTGTTTAGCACGTTCGATCTGGAGACGATGCCTGTATTGCAGAGGACTCATTCCCAAATACTGTTTCAGACAGCGCGCCAAATAATCGAAGTGGTAATGCAGGTCGTTCTCCATCTGTACGGAATCAAAAGGATCTTCTAAGCAATCTGCCAAATAGGAGGCAACTTTCTCCCCAAGTAAAAGGGATCGGGCCTGTGGGCTGCTTTTTTTCATGCTGCTTTGAATTTCAATGAGGAATCGGCCAAATAAAATTTGCAGCTCGTAGGAGCGGTATGCTGAAAGGATGCTGTGCACTTTTATCATTTCCTTCAGAAGGGGGACGACCGTACGCAAATCTATCCCGGTAAATTTGGGGATGTACACCATGCCTGGAGGAGCCTCGGTATCCTGGTCCGTCCTGTTCAGCAGAGGCTGCTGCCAATTGTTTTTATCGACTAGCACAGGCTTCGACAATAGCGGATATTCAAAATGAATCCAATACACCTCCGTATTGGTATCGGTTGGGCGATAGCCGCGATGCATTTTTCCAGGCTCAAGCACCAATACCATGCCTTTTTTGATTTCATATTGAATGCCGTTTTCCTCCATATAGAGTGTGCCACTGACGCAAATAATAATGTCAAAAACATCAAATTGACGCCTTGCATGGACAATTCCCGGCGGCCATAAGGTATGGCCGACCGTGGCTAGCAGGGGGAATGGGGGCACTTTCAGCTCAAGCACTAGCATTATCAATCACCTACAAAATTGGATGTAGAGATTGTACTATAATAAAGGCGCATTGTCAGCATCATCAAGGTCATCCATACAATAGTCAGTCATTGCACCAATTAAAGATTTTAATGAGGCAATTGGAAGCCTAATTATTGTATAAAGGAGACTATGATTATGAATCTTAACCGATTGATTGATATGAACAATTGGTACATCTAATAGCCCTCCCAATAGGTGTAATTTACCAATTATGTGGAACTTACAATATTCTGTCATGTTGCTGTAATGGACATAAGTTGTGATGCACGATATATAAGCTATCGGGAAACGAAAGTGCAATAACTAGGGAGCAGAACGCCGCGCGGCAGGCTGCTCCCTGTTTTCATAGATTCTCTGGGCACCCTATTCCCAAATGTCAATATATCTCTATCTTAGTAGCGAGATAATCCGTTACGCTTTGCTTATCAAGGAACGCACACCATTGACGATTAAGGCGATGGAGAACACAATCACAGATATGATGCCTACTGTGTCAAGTACAGGTTCCAGGCTTGACAGTAATTCCGAAACTGGGACGTAAATTAGGCCGAAACCACCAATGACTCCGCCGAGATAGCTAAGAAACTTAGACATAGCGTCTTCACCTCCTCTATTAATAATACTTAGCTTATGCATGCAAGATCGGTAATGCGATAGACAAATAAATGTTTAATATTTTAGAACGCGATAGGAGCCCTACAATCTAAAACGAATAAATGGTTCACGAGAGTTATTGCTAACCGGCAGGGAAGCCAATACAATGAGGTTGTGAACAACCGACAAGTGGGTGGAACCATGAGATCCTTTTCGATAAGCAAAAAGATTATCGTTATGTTTGTCATTCTATGCATACTACTGACAGGGGTGGGATTTTACTGGTATCGCATGACCACGCTGACGATTCAGGACAACACAATGAAATGAGCCGACAAATTACGAATCAAATGAGCAGCCGCGTGGATACATATTTTACGGAAATGGTTAAACTGACGAAGTGCCGTATGAGCGACGAGGGGCGGTTTGAGTCAGATTGGAGAACCGTATCACATGTCGAGGGACAAAAACATGGTCCCATATAAAGTCGCTAAAATAGCGGCTTTGTTTGTTTTATCGGTACAAGTTCTTGTCCCGAGTCGAGGACAAGAACTTGTACCGATTGCCGTAATGGACAAGAACATGAGCCGATTACCGATTAGATAAGTATCTAACTATGTTCCCATGCATTTTCATTAAGCTAACGGGCAGTTTAGTTCAATAAATTCACGAATACTCTACATATGGAATTATTTACGAAGTTCGTAGATAAGACGTTATATGAAAGATCGGCCCAGAATACCATTGTGGAAGCTAATCAATCGCCCCGTCCATGGGGCTGAAGTTATTGTTGTATTTATTTTCCATAAGTGTTATGTTAAAAACATAAAGCCAACTAATTCAGTTGGAATTGACATTGGCGGAGGGATAACTTTGTCTAGAATTGCAAAGAACCTTACAGATCTTATAGGTAATACCCCATTATTAGAGCTAACCAACTTTTCGCTGAAGCATCAACTTGAGAGAAAAATCATTGCTAAATTGGAGTACTTTAATCCTGCTGGAAGTGTTAAAGACAGAATTGGATTCGCTATGATTAAAGACGCTGAAGAAAAAGGATATATAAATAAGGATTCAGTAATAATAGAACCTACCAGTGGGAACACTGGCGTGGGTCTTGCCTTTGCTGCAGCAGCTTTAGGATATAGATTAATGATTACTCTTCCTGAGAGTTTTAGTGTCGAACGTAGAAAGCTTTTAACTGCTTTAGGTGCAGAATTAATTCTAACCCCTGCCCAGGAAGGCATGTCCGGTGCAATCAAGAAGGCCGAAGAGATAGCTGCTACAATTCCTAATTCATATATACCTCAGCAATTTAATAATCCAGCTAACCCAGAAATACATAAGAAAACAACTGCTGAAGAAATCTGGAGAGATACAGATGGAGACATTGATATATTCATCGGTGGTGTTGGCACAGGAGGAACAATTTCTGGAGTTGGAGAAGTACTAAAGGCAAGAAAGCCTACAGTAAGGATTATTGCAGTTGAACCCTTTGATTCGCCGGTTCTCTCTGGAGGAAACAAAGGAGTACATAAGATCCAAGGAATCGGAGCAGGATTCGTACCAGATAATTTTAATAGATCAGTAGTAGATGAGATTATTCAAGTAAAAAATGAAGATGCCTTTGAAACTACAAGGCAGTTAGCGAAAAGCGAAGGATTACTGGTAGGGATTTCCTCGGGTGCTGCCGCATTTGTTGCATTACAAATTGCTAGAAGACCAGAAAATAAAGATAAAAAAATTGTTATACTACTTCCAGATACAGGCGAGCGATATCTCTCAATAAATGCTCTCTTTCCAGAAGCATAAGCCATAGAACAGAGCAGCTACAGTTAGAATGTAGCTGCTTAATATTTTTATGTGGGTCGACATCGTGTCTTAATTCGAGGAAGTGGGCCGATCCATCATATAACACCGTATTCACGCTTCGGCAGACAAGCTGCCTCGGTCCGTACCGAAGTTAGAAGAGGTTTCAAGGAGGCAATTACAGTAGCAAGGAAGCGGAATCTGCCGGACACACCCGCACCACCCAACCGCATCGCGGCCAGTCACTTCGCTCCTTTAGGGTGGTGGGGCGTCGTGAATACAAGAACGTTATCTGAAAGCATGGCAAAACCAATTTGGGCGGTGAAGTGATGGAGTTAGCAATTCGAAAATATCGAGAAACCGATCATGAACGAGTAATGCATTTGCACATTGAAGGACTTAGACAGCACAATGCAAGCATCGGTGACCCGTGTATGGATAAGGATATGCAAAACATTTTGACAACATATATTGACAATGATGGTGATTTCTTAGTTGGAATACATGATAGCATGATCGTATGCATGGGCGCATACCGTAAACGAGATTATTTGACCGCAGAAGTTAAGAGAATAAGAGTAGATAGTGCTTATCAAAGGCGAGGATATGGTCAAGATATATTGACTGCGTTAGAGAAGTCGGCCAAGCAAAAGGGATTTGGAAGAATTATTTTGGATACAACCACTAATCAGGAGCCAGCAATATTACTTTTCAAGAAGAATGGATATCGAGAGTATACCCAAAAGAAATTCGGTGACATGAATGTCGTGTTCTTCGAGAAGGAAATATAAAAATATGATTTTGAAGGTAGTTCGGAGAAGGCCATGCCATCAGATAACAGTGCATTCACGCGGCGGGCCAGCAAGCTGTCCAGAGGGATTTTGTAGAAGAGGATTCAGGCGACAACCCTGCACTGGCTAACCGCATCGCGGCTGCCCCTTTGGGGCTTAAGCCAGTGAGGGTTTGTGAATGCTGGAACGTTATAAGAAATCAGCGCAAAAACATAAAACCCAAAAGCAATTTCTTCCTTGTTACACTAACGGGCAGTATAGTTTGATAACTGTATGGGCAAAATAGCCAAAAATAATGGAGGATATTTCTCATGTGGTGGAGATGTATTATTTTGATTTGGCTCATAGGGGTAATCAACTTTACAATATTGGATAGTGTTGATGCATACAGCGATGAGTCGCCAACTATGAATAATGTCGACATTCAACATAAGAGCTTGGAAGAAGTTCTTATTTTTGAACTTCGTCCAAAGATCATGGACGTACTTAGGAAAGAGTATGCTAGTAACTTTCTCATCGATAGACAGCATATCTTACCTTTGAGGAAATCGAACTCTTATCCTCAACATGAGTTCATACTAGAGGGACGAGTTACTACAAATTCTTACTCGGATATAGTTCAAATTACTTTTAAAGCTAATTTTGACGGATACAAAGTGAGTGGTTTTCATGTTGTTAATCATTCATTGAACTAACGGGAAACGTTAGTTCAATAGAAGACAAGAGAAGGCAGCCGCATAAGTTGCTGTCTTTTTGTTTTAAGTATATAAGTTCTTGTCATAATTCCATGACTAAGAACTTATATACTTTGCCGAAATTGACAAGAACTTGATTACTTCGCCTTCAACCATAATAAAAAAGCTGCTATCAGCGGCTTTTTTATTTTTTTGTTTAAATTTTTGTTTAAATGAGAAGGAGAGTGATAAATCGATTGATCGTAGCAAACACGCCAATTGTGACACAATCCATAAAGAAGCACTTATTAAAAGGCGGATTCCGGATTCTTTGACATATGTACAAAATACGAGTTTTGTGTAAAAGTGTTAAAGAAACGACCGTGCAACGGCCATTTTTGCATCAATCGTATAATTTCATCTTATCCATATTATTGACGGCTTTTCTCATCTCTTCATCTGTTAAATGCGTGTAAATCATCGTTGTCTGAATCGACGAATGTCCCAGCTGATTCTTCAACTTCGGCACGTCGTTGTTCTCACGATGATAACGTGTTGCAAATGAGTGTCTCAAGGAATGCACCGTCAATGCCGGCTTACCAAACGCTGCAGCGTATTTTTCAATCAGCTTTTCGATCGACCTTGGCGTCAACCGCCGGCTTTGGCCTTTGCGTCCGATCGGCGCTGCTATAAACAGGTAATTTTCCGATTTTTCCGGTTTATACCTAGCTTCACGGATCTTCAAATAGCTCTCCAGGTCCAACAATGCTTGCTGGCTAAAGTATACATATTGCTCTTTATTGCCTTTACGCAGCACACGCACTTGGCCTTTGTTCATATCCAAATCCTCGATGTTAATTCCCGCTACTTCGGATAAACGCAGTCCGGAGCCGAGAATTAGCGAAACGATCGCCGTATCCCGTTCCCGGTTAAATTCATGAAAGCGCTGTAAACGTTTATTGGTTTTATGGAGTTCCCCAAAATCATGAGCCACAAACTGACGGAACTTCTCGAGATCGTCTTCCCGCAAAATTTTGCCTTCAATTCGGTAAGCGATCGTTTCCTGGCTTTCCTTAATTGGATTAAAGTCGATTTTGGCCATGACATTACGCTGAATATATGGCTTAAGCTCCGGAGTTTCGGCCTTGTTTTGAAGATAATCAAACAGCGATTTTAATGCGGACAACTTCCGGTTGATCGTATATTTGTTGTTATCCAATTGATATTCCAAATAATACAGAAAATTTTCGACTTCACGGACGGTCAGCGATTCGAGTACGGACATTTCAATGTTTTTGCGATCATGGATGTTCGATTTAACTGATACAAGCCAATCAAAAAAGATGAGGTAATCGTGACAGTAGTTCAGCAGCGTCGTATGCGACAGTTTGCGTTTTCGGCCATCGATGTATTCGGTCACGTACCACGGGAGCTCAGCACTCTTGGCTTCCACGCGTTTCATATAATGCAGCTTCGCAATTTTATCCACTTATTGCCAACCTCCCTTGTTTCCAGAGTAACTTATTTATAATTATTCGTCAAATTATTATTTTACGTAATTATTGCGTGTGGTATTCAGGATCCTAACTAGAATCTTTGGCCTCAAAAACCATCATTGCTGCTTTTCATCAATCTGTTCCTTGGCTCGGGACAAGAACTTGTGCCGATAAACAAAAAAGTCGCTAAAATAGCGACTTTCAATGGGGACTATGTTCTTGTCCCTCGACATCGGGGACAAGAACTTGATAACAACGGTGACATTATCTCCTCCTCCGCCAATGCCTCCTCGTTCATTCTTCCCATTCGAATGGATAGTGATAGCTACTGCGAGGATGGATGGATCAGCATGGATTTGAGAGGCACCATCGAATCCTCCGGAACGTAATAATTGAATTTGTTGTCGCTGATCTGCCCAAGCAGCTGGCGGCGTATCGGATCGGCGTCCTTCAGCAGGCTCACAGACGCCGAATGATAGTCGATAGGACGCATCCAGATCGGGCTGTAGCCGAGGAACAGCTGCCTTCTTGTGAATGCGGAGCGATTCGGCGAGCCAGCATGCCACAAGTTTTGGGCGAACACGAAGACGTCACCTGGTTTTCCGCACACTTGTACCTCTCCGTCAAGCTGCTGGCGCACATCCTTGTGATTCGGATTGTACGGCTGCTTGTGACTGCCCGGAATCACTTTCGTATTGCCGCGATCCGGCTCCGACATATCGCTCAAAATATAGCAAACTTTAATATAATAGGTTGCCGTCAAGCCGTTAATGACAGGAAACTGCGGATGCGGACCGTCTTGATGCCAATCGATAAAGCTGTGCGTGGACGTTTGGGCTTCGCTTGGATTCGGTTGTCTGATCGTGAGGTGGGAGATGTGAAGCTGAATGTTGTGGCCAAGCAAATTAACGATTAACGGAAGAATGGCAGGCTGATCGATTAATGCAGCGATCTCGGCATGGCGTTCTACGCTGTTATAAATATTATGCGAAAGCGCTTCTGGTTCCGTCAAAACAATTTCGTCGATCGCGGCATTCAGCCGGCTCACCTGTTTCTGCGACAAAATATCTGGTATAACCAAATACCCCTGTTCATGAAATTGCTCCATTAATTTCGGTATTTCCAAATTGGCTGTCTTCATCCTTTATACCTCCTACTTGTATTTAATTTAATTATATTTGGCGAACCATCATGTTATAATGTAAGAAAAATCGATTTCCCTTGTAAATAATTTCATTCTATGAAAAGGTGTTGTCATGCAATGGAGTTCAGCCGATTTCTGGATCCCGATCTGCATTACCATGTCTACGTGAAGAATACCCCTCAATTTCAGAAAACGCATGATACGTATGATCATTGGGCGTTGTTCATCGTCGAAGAAGGCGCTTTTAATTACAGAATGGGCAGCCAAAGCGGAAGAGCGGTCAAGGATGACATCGTATTATGCCCGCCCGATCTAACCTTCTACCGGCAAACGGACGGTTTATCGTTCCATCTCATGGGGTTTCAATGGATCCATTCCCTAGAGGAGCCGCCGCGTGCGGCGAATTTCCCGACTTTCGGCAAGCTTCGGCTATTGAACAACAAACGCTTCCAATCCACCCTCTCTCAATTTCGCGACGCCCAATACTTGCATGCAGGGATTGGTCATATGTACAAGAAACATCTTCTCAGGGATCTGCTCTATTTGCTTCAGATCGAGCAATCCGAGCAGCATACGATGACCTTGTTCAGTGAGGATCCGACCCTTGGGCGAGCCCTGCATCTGCTTCAGCAGCAAGCAGAATTCGGCCTATCGTTGAAGTCGATCGCTGTGGAGCTTGGTCTAACCCAGGTGCAACTGACAAGACTGTTTACACGCGAGCTCCGCATAACGCCAAGCGCCTACGCGACTAATCTTAGAATGGACAAGGTGAAGCAACTCCTTATATATTCTTCGCTTACCCTTGCCCAAATCGCCGAGCATTGCGGATTTACCGACGAACATCATTTAAGCAAAAGCTTCAAAAAACTGTGCGGCGTCAATCCTTCGTCGTACCGAAAAACACATAGCGTATGATAGAACAAGCCGACCTGCATCGAATGAGGTCGGCCTTTCGTTCCCGTTATTTAGTTCCCGTAACCGAGCGTCTTAAGCTGTTCCATGGCGCTGTCCACTAACGCTTTGTAGTTCATAGACGTTTCCAGCGTCTTGATAAAGTCATCATATTCGGTCAATGGACGTTTATCGTAAATAAACTTCGCGATCTCCTCTTCCATGTACCGGTTCGCATCGGCTGGGTTATATCCCTCTGGATTATCGATAAATCCGTTCAATGCTTCAATACGGGGTTGATCGTTCGCGAATTCGATTGCAGCCGATTGTCCGGCGAACTTCGCTTGCAAATACTCCATTTCCGGTCTGCCGGTGAATTGGTACAGCCAAGAATGGCCGACCTCGCCCGCTTTGTCCGTCATCTTCGGCTTGCCGTCCTCAAGTGTGAAGTGCGTATCCTTCACCCCAAACTGCACGAGCAGCGAGCCTCCGTCCGGATTCGAAATATAGTTGAGCAGATCGAACACCCGCTGCAGTTTCTCCGGGTCTTTCTCAAGCGCTTTCGGAATGGCATATCTCCCAGGCGCCGCGCCGATATCCCATGAACCGTCGAATTGTCCTCCTGTACCCGAAGGAGCGGCGATTTGCAGCCATTCCGCATTCGGATTAACGGTTTTGATTTGTTCCACGAACTGCTCCTTCGTCATGTTCGGCCAATCAATATAGACGATGCCCGCCTGCCCTTTGATCGCCTTCTCTTGATGCTGCAATCCGCTATTGGCGAGCAGCTCCGGATCAACCGATCCTGATCCAATCATGTCCTTAATAAAGACCAAAGCATCCTTCATTGCCGGTTCATGCAGCGCATTGACGACTTTGCCGTCCTTCTCGTAGAAGTTGCCTGGCATTCCGACGCCGAAGGCTCCGAAAACGGTCGAGAATGCGCTCAGCTTGCCGCCCGTTAGACCAAAGGTGTCCGGCTTGCCATTTCCATCCGGATCGTTCTTAGTGAACGCTTCCGCTACGGAAGCCAACTGCTCCACGGTCGTCGGCACTTCCAGCTTCAGCTTGTCGAGCCAATCCTTGCGGATCCATAAGGTGTTGTAAGGGATTTGCGGAGATTTGGAGATGCCATATACTTTCCCGTCGACCATCCCCTTCTTGACGCTGTCCTCCCCGATGAACGCTACCGTTTGCTCCAGCTTATCCATATACGGCGTCAGATCAAGCAGCAGCCCTTGCTTGGAAAATTGAATTAGCTGCTGCCGGTCGACCATGAACAGGTCGGGAAAGTTCCCCGAGGACATCCGAACGTTTAGTTGATTGTTGTAATCGTCCGCTGCTGGATACACTGTCAAGTTCAGGTCGATATTCAGTGCCTTATCCAATTCCTGCTTAATCATGTCTTTATCGGGCGATGGAAGATTGTTCCCCGTCTCGATAATGTCGAGCTTAACCGGTTTGCCGCTAGGCTGCTCCGTCGTTTCCGCTCCGGGCTTGGCGGTAGCGCCCGAATTATTTTCCGGGTTATCATTGCCATTCCCCCCCGAACATGCCGTAAGCAAAGCCCCCGCTAATGAAACGGCTACTAGCAAAGTCCCTAATTTCTTCATGATCTTAACCCCTCTCTGAATGGTTTCATCGGTTAACCTTTAATCGAACCAAGCAGCATCCCTTTTGTAAAATGCTTTTGAAGAAACGGATAGATCACGATGACCGGCAAGCTCGCAATCATGACGGATGCCATCTGCATCGTCTGCGTCGGCATCATATTTTCCGCGTTCTCAAGCGGCTGCTGGCTTTGCATCAGAATTTCCCGGACGACGACCTGAAGCGGATAGAGTGTGCGATCGGTCACATAAAAAATCGCTTGAAAAAACTCGTTCCAATGGCCGACCAGGTAAAACAATCCAACCGTCAGCAATACAGGAAGGGAAAGCGGCGTAACGATTTGCAGCAGGATGCGGAACTCTTTGGCTCCATCCATTCGGGCCGACTCGAACAGCTCCTCCGGCAGTCCTTCAAAAAAGCTTTTCATAATAAGAACGTTAAAGCTCCAGACTGCATTTGGCAGAATCATCGCCCAGATAGAATCGAGCAGCCCCATCGACTTAACGACCAGATAGGTCGGAATAAGCCCTCCGCTGAACAACAAGGTGAACACGATCATGAGCAGAAAAAAGTTTCTTCCCGGCAAATTCCGACGGCTGAGCGGGTACGCCATCAGTCCCGTCAAGACGAGATTGACCGCTGTTCCGATCACCGTAATGAGAACGGTTATTTGGAACGCCTTCGGAATATTGGACTCCGTCAGCAGCGTGCGGTAAGCGGAAAACGTAATTTCCTTCGGAAACAATATGAATCCGCCGTTACGCAGCACTTCTCCGAACGGAGTGATGGATACGGATACAACATAAAGGATCGGCAGAATGGCGATAAGTCCGCATAGTCCGAGAATAACGTATATGATTGTGTTAAAAATTTTATCATCGAGGCCTCTTACCATATGCCCTCACCCCATTTCTTCGCCACGCGGTTAGCACCAAGCACAAGGATGAGTCCGATGACCGATTTGAACAATCCGACTGCCGACGCCAAGCTGAAATTAAGCTGCTGCAGACCGGTTCGGTAAACCCATGTGTCGATGATGTCCGCAACCGGGTACACCTGAATATTGTACAGAATGTAAATTTGATCAAAGCCTGCGTCAAGCAGATGACCAAGCTTCAGAACGAACAGCAGGACGATAATGCTTCTAATGCCAGGAAGCGTAATATGCCAGATCATTCGCATTCGGCTCGCACCGTCCACCTTCGCCGCTTCGTAGAGGGTCGGATCGATGCCTGCCATCGCGGCTAAATAGATAATCGCTCCCCAGCCGAGATTTTGCCATACCTCCGATCCGACCAGTATGCTGCGGAAATATTCCGTCGAGGTCAGAAACGGGATCGAGCTTCCCCCCGCTTCTACAATCCAGCGGTTTATGAGACCGCCGTTCTGGGAGAAGAGCGTCAAAAGAATACCGAAAATAATGACCCAAGACAAGAAGTGCGGCATGTAAGTCAGCGTTTGTACGATCGACTTCAGCCAGCGAACGCGGCATTCGTTCAGCAGTACGGCCAGCATGATCGGCGGCAGCGTCCCCCATAACAGCTTGTAGAGGCTGATCAACAGCGTATTGGTCAGCAGCTGGCTGAAGTAAGGCGACTCGTAAAAGCTCTGAAAATGCTTATACCACGGATCGACCCACGAGCTGCCCGTTATGCCGTCCAGGATCGCAAAATCTTTGAAGGCGATAATGACTCCGTACATCGGGAAGTACCGAAATATGACAAAATAAATAATGCCGGGCAGCAGCATGACGTAAAAGGCTTTAAACCGCCATGCCAATTTTAAAATCATGAGCAGCTTTGTCCGCGGAGAAGGCCGTATCCGAGGGGCTGGCGTTAGGCTTTGATTGGCTTCCATCGTATCCCTCCATAGTTTGAATGCGCTTCCAATAAGGCAAGTATAAAGGTCCTGACATCTTCTCGATATACACAAAAACGTAAAAAATGTACGCATTTCCTTCATAATCATTAGCCTCGAATATGGATCCATCTGCATCAATATCCATATTTTGAAATTGATATGAGTTGATGATTATTGTTGTAATCGCTTCCGGTTTTTATAATTCGAGGCATGAGGAGGTGAAGCTTTCCGTTCGGCCAACCGTCCGATGGCACGTCCGCGACGAAAGCGGCGGCAACGGCAAGCTTTGCGGCGAGAAAATCGCCGTCAACCATATCGCCGAGAACAGCATCGCGTTCAAGAACAAGAAGCACGGTTTCACTTACAACAGCAATCAGGGCTCGATCGTCATGACGAATAATACGTCCTGGAACAACGGTCACGCCGAATCTCAGCAATTTCCTGAAAGCTTGCGGCCGACGGCGACTTGATCTGCTCAGGGACAAATGTCGCCACGCGGTAAACGAATCTATCAACGATTAATGAGTAAAGGCTGTCACGAATGGTCTGAAGAAACCACGTGACAGCCTTGGTATCGTTTTTGGTTAACGCCAAACACCTAATCGTTCGTCGCTTTCCGTCAGGATGGGCATATCGACGCGGACAACAGTTCCTGCCCCCTCCGCGCTTCCGATCCGCAAGCCGTACGTCTCGCCGTGATGGATCCGAATCCGCTCATGCACGTTCCGCAGCCCGATGCCAGTAAACCGGTACATGGAGCGCTGCCCACCGTCCTGATTTTCCAACAGCAGCCTGCTGCGCTTCTCCCGTTTGATGCCTATCCCGTTATCGCGCACATAGAGTCTCAGAATCCCCTTCCTCAGCCCGCCTTTCACGACGATAAGCCCGCCGTGATTCGGCGTTAGTCCATGGAAGAGTGCATTTTCTACGAGTGGCTGCAGCGTAAGCTTAAGTATGCGATACTGCAGAAGGTCAGGATTGATATCAATCATAAACTGATATTGTTCCCCATAGCGTACCTGCTGAATATGCATGTACATTCGCAGCCCTTCCAGCTCCTCCTCAAGCGATACGTATTCCGATTGCTTGTCGAAGCTGAAGCTTAACAGCTTGACCAGCGAACGAATCGTATCGCGCAGCTCGTCGATCCGCTGCTGCTTTGCCAAGCTGCTTATGCAGGCAAGGGTATTATACAGAAAATGGGGCGCAATTTGGCTTCGCAGCATCTTCAGCTCGTATTCCTTCTTCTGCTCCTCCGCATTTTTCGTCTTCTGGAGCAGGCTCTGAATCCTCTCGAGCATGGCGTTGTAGCTCTGCGTTAGCCTGCCGATTTCGTCCATTCTCGTGACAGGCAGCTTCGCCACGACCTGAAAGTTGTTAAGACGGTCCATCTTCTCGACAAATCGGCGAATCGGAAGCGTGAACGATCGGCTGAGCACATACGCGCTGATCAGTAGCATAATGATCCATACGATACTCGCGGTCCGGTAGTTATTGTTCAGCTTCTGCAGGTCCTGATAGAAATAATCCTCTTCGATGAACGCCGCAAGCGACCAGCCTAGACGGTTTTTGGTCGACTTCACGGCAACGAGCGGATTCAAGGAATCCCCTTCTATGCCGCTGACTCCGACTTTGAGCAAGGCGAGCTGCCCGCGAAAGCTCTCCTCCAGCTTCGGCGGATACGAGGACGCTTGAAAGGGGAGCAGCTTATCACGGGAATCCAGCCGATTAATGACGTTGCCTTCCTTCGTGAACAGTATATAAGATTGATAGATCATCGGCGCAATACGCTCCGTGAGCAAATCGAGATTAAGTTCTACGACCACGACACCCTTCACCTTATTGCCTGCATCCGCAATAGGCAATACGTAAGCAAGCGTTCGCCCCGACATTGGCGAATCATAAGGTTCGCTCACGTTAATAGCCCCGTAGTTAATAAGCGCCAGCTCATAGAGCTGATTCAGCTTCGGATTGCCGATGATGTCATAAGCGACCTGCGAGCTTGCAAATACTTGGCCGTCTGCTCGTATCATGTACAACGTTCTGGCAATGGAGTTGTTAATCCCCGCGAACTTGCGAAGCGTCTCGACGGCTGCTTCCTCATTCCCTTCCTCCAGCAAATCGGCGCGGGTCGAGAGTAGTAGCAGCATATTTTCCACATTGTCCAAACTTGCATCGATATATTGATTCGTACGGCTGACGAGCAGCACTGCATCGCGAATGACTTGATTCTGAAGCAGATTCTCCGCCTCGTGGAGGTTGCGCCATGCAAGCACTTGAACGAGCAGCAGCGTCACGATGAACAAATAAATAAACTGCTTGGAAGCGAGACCAAGGCTGGCATACCAATGAAACAGTTTCGTCATTTCCACTCTTCCTTCGCGCTCGTTCTCACTCTTCCGTGCTTTCAGCCATTCCGTTTATAGTCCGTCGGCGATACCCCGGTCCAATTTCGAAACGTAACGGTAAAATAGCGGTAGCTCGGAATGCCGACCTCTTCCGCGACCTCATATACCTTCTTATTCGAATGCCTAAGAAGCTCAATCGCCTTCTCCATACGAAGACGGGTAATATACTGATTGACCGTACTCCCCGTTTCCTCGCGAAACAATTTGCTGATATAATGTGGGCTCAGCCCTACCTGCTCCGCAATAACGGGCAGCGAGATCGGCTCCTTGAGATGGTCTTTGATCCATTGCACGGCCAAGCGGATCTCAAAGCGCGAACGCGACTTCCCAAGCTCGGCAGCTTCCATATCCTGAACAATATTGACGATCATCTCAGCTAACGTTCCTGCGTCCATTAATAGCCCCATACGGGCTGCGCTCAGCTCATCGCCCTCTTGCTGCCTGTGCCAATTAACCTGCCAATTGAGTATCCGCTCCTTTAGTTGACTTGGCTTCACTCGCTCTGCGATGCACCAGTCTCTGAACTCGCCAAGCAAGTATTCCTTCAAGCTCGCAGGAGACAATGATGCTTTTCTCAGCAGCTCGTTTAATTCCTTCGTTTTCTTTTCCGTCAGATCCGATAGAGGCAACGAATGCTGAGCGTACACAGCGCTTTCCTCGGGACATCGGTCGTAAAACAGCGCATCTTTCCACTCGTTCGAATAGGCGAGCGCTGATGCAACTTCTTCCTTCGATGTGACCGGTTTGCTAAAAAGGGCATATGCTGTCGCCCACCGCTCCTGCTTGGTCTCTTCCCGATTCAACAGCTCCGTCAAATGTTGAACAACCGTGCGGAGTGACTCAAGAACAGCATTGGGAGGAGTTCTGCCTTCAAGCAGAACAAAATATTCCCGCTCCCTTACCGTCAGCCAAGTCAGCCAGTTTGAATCCCTTTTTTCCTGCTCGGTCAGCCTCTGCTGAACCGTTTCCTTCACAGCTAGATAGGCTAATGGAGGAATGTCTAGCATAAGCCGTACCAGTCGAATCGGACGATCTACACTTAGCGTCATCAGCTGCCAATCGGAGCCGGCTGGCTCTTGCCCGTGAAGCAGCTTGCCGAATAAGGCGGCTTGCAGCTGCCTCTGTTCCCTTCTCGCATGCTCCTGCACCATGCGCTCCTTGACGACCGCAGCTCTCGCTTTGTCCATCGCCTGCTTAAGCTCTTCTTCCTCTAGTGACACCTTCAAAATATATTCAAGCGCTCCAAGACGGAGCGCTTCTTGTACGTAATGAAAATCGCTGTGACAGGTTAACAATATGATCTGTACGCTCGGGTGCCGCTTCCGGAGTTCCCGAATGAGAGCAATGCCGTCCATAACCGGCATCGTAATATCCGTTATCACGACATCTGGCGTGCGTTCAGCACATAGCTGCATCGCTTCCGAGCCGTTGCTCGCTTCCCCTATCCATTCGGCTCCGCATGCCTCCCATGGAAATATCCGAAGCTCTTGCCGCAGAGGAATTTCATCTTCGACGATCAATACGCCAAGCGGCTCTATGGCCATGATATCCTCTCCCTTAATGCCCATAAAATGAAAGCGCTGTCATTTATTTTATTCCATTATAGAGCATAGACTCTTATTTCGGCAACCTCCGCGCGTGGTCCTCCGTTCGTTTCGTCGATCCATAGTCTAATCGTATGTGACGTGATGGAACGGCTGAGCTTATGCACTTTTTTGCGCTTATGGTTGTGCTTCTCTTCAGCCAGCGTGACCCATTCCTCACCGATGAGCGCCTCTATCCGATAAGCTCGGACGAGCTCGGGAATCGCTTCGAAAGCGGTGCGATGATGGTGCAAATTTATTAAGTCTTCATTAACGTCGTCGTTAAAGGTGACGTGGACCTCGGCGATCGATTGCATTTCAGCCCACTCCAGCTGCAGCCATTCCGGATTGCCTGGAGACATCGGCTCGGACATCCACAAATGCGGACCGGCGAACGGCCGAATATACCCGTCCGTCACCGCTGCGGCAGCGTACGCTTCCGTATTTGGCGTAACCTGCAGACATAGCGGCTTGCGGTTCCAACGGCGCATGCTCCACTGTACGACCGGCTGATCCGGCTGACGATCCTCTAAAAGAGTAGAGACGATCGGCTTTGGCCCCTTCTCAAAGCACAGCACGCCGGTCATCGGACGATCCGATCCGTGAAGCTGAATCGCTTCGTTCGCCTTAATAATAAGGAATGCATTGCAGGCTGTATTGGGCTGCCAAACTAGGTCCAGCTTAACCCACTGCCCGGTACCTTCGGCTACTGACACCGATGCTTCAGCCACCATCTGCTTTGGCACGTAGTTTTCACCTTTATCAGTATGCCACAGCTCCACTTCAAGAGTAGCAGCCTTTACCGCATCGATCAGCAGTGCCACTGATTCAAGCGAGGGATTCACTGGAAACAGGATACCCAGTTCTTTGTCCAACGGGTGCGTATAGGTTGAGTCCGTCAGCGAAACTTTGGTCATTGTGCTGGATGCCGTAATACGGGCCGACTTGGCGTGATCGTAAGGATCGTCTGCCGCAATCCCGATAATCGACGCATCCTGCCGGAGCATCGTCTGTTGCAGGTCGTTCATATGGTCACGGTGCAGCGCACGCGGCGATATCCCTTTCTGCACGCACAGTGCTGCGCCGCTACCCGCTGCTTCGCCGATGACGGCACAGGTTGCCATTACCCTCGTCGTGCCGAATGCGACGTGAGTTGCACTGATATCGCGGCCTGCGAACATCAGATTGCTGACGTTGCTGGAGTACAGACACCGAAATGGAATATGATAGATGCCGTCCGAAAATAAATGCTTCGAACCGCTTTCCGTCGAATACATGCCTTGCGGCGGATGAAGATCTATAGACCAGCCTCCGAAGGCGATGCGATCGGTGAAGGGCTCCTGCGCGATAATATCGTTTTGGTTCAACATATAATCTCCTGTGAATCGGCGGTACTCCCGTTTGCCAGGGATCGATCCGACCCATTCCAGCGTCATGCGATCGGCATCGAAATTGCCTGAGTTTTTGATATAATCCCATACCCCGTAAATGACCGACCAGAGCTCATCGCGTATTCGTTCATTATCATGCACCGTATCCAGCTCGCCGCCCCATTCGATCCACCAATAGTGGCAGCCTGAGTCGCCGCTGCGAATGACCCGCTTCATCGGGATCGCCGTTTGGGTAATGTCCTTCGCAAAGCTCGGCGGAATGTACTTGACCGGCCGATCTGCCTCCTTCGTATAGAACAGGAGCGTGCTGCCAAGCGTAATATCGTCCGCCGTCTCCGGCGCCCAGTCCTCGTTGTATTCCTTTGCTGCCTCGCGGCCGATCCGGTATTTAGCGCCTGCCAGAAAACCCGCAAGGCCATCCCCTGTACAATCTATGTACATATCGCTTTCAAACCGGATTTTCCGCTCGGAGCCCATCATCCAGCCCGTGACCGACTTAATGATGCGCTCCTCCTCCGCGCCTTCCGCTTCGACCTCGTGCACATCCGTATTGAGAAACAAGGCAATGTTCGGCTCTGCTCGGACTGTCTCGAGTACTACGAGATCCCATAAATAAGGATTTCCATCCGGGTTCCGGAATTGATTCTCGACGAACATTTCTCCCATGATGCCGGTTTCTCTCGCATAACGCTGCGTGCCATGCGCCGTAGCGCCGCATACCCACACCCGTACCTCGCTGCTAGAATTGCCTCCGAGTACGGGTCTGTTGTTCACGAGCGACACGGTTTGGCCGAGACGTGCGGCTGCAACGGCAGCGCATACGCCGGCCAAGCCTCCGCCAATAACGGTAATGTCGGATTTTACTAATTCAAACTTCAATCGTATCCCCCCTAATCTAGAATTACTATCATCTTAATCGAGGGGGTCGTTATTTAACATGCACTGCGCTATCATATTGGCATATACTTTATTTCATTCTGGAGGCTGATTGCGGTGACGATGTCGAATCGAAGCTCCATCCTATATCCCAGTCTAATGCATCATGTCTTTTGGAATCATAAGAAGAAATTTCAATACAGCGTGGACACCTACGGACATTGGGTTCTATTTGCGGTGGAGGGCGGCAGCTTCCGTTATGGGATCGGCGATATCGAGGGAATGGCGCAGATGGGCGACGTCATCGTTTGCCCGCCGGGCGTCGATTTTCATCGCGACGTTATCCATGCGCCGTCCTTTCATTTCATCGGATTTTCGTTAGGCTCTATTTCGGGAGAGGCGGTTGCAGGGCAAGAGGCAGAGCAAAACGTCCACCTTCGTTTGGCGGCTTCTGCCTACAAGCCCGCCGTCACGCATAAGGAGAGGTTTGCCGATAATTTGAGATATTTCAAGAGGCAGGACGAAGCTGCCGCGGAGATCGATCAGCGAAGCTATTGGCAAAACCATGCGCTGAACGATATTTGGCTGTTTTGTTTGCAGTCGATAGCGGCCGGCGTGGTTGGCGAAGACAAAGAACCTGCCGATCCTCTGATGGAACAGGCACGGCTCTATATCCAGCAGAACGCCTATAAGGACATGAGCATGCTGGTGCTTGCGGACGAGCTGGGCATCAGTCCTGTTCAGCTTACCCGCAGATTCACACGAAGCGTGGGGATGACTCCTTCGCGCTATTTAAGCCATATTAGGCTGGAGCAAGCAAAGTCCTTGCTCGTCGATACCCATCTGAATTTAGAGCAGATCGCATTAGCTTGCGGCTTCAACAATGGCTTCTACCTCAGCCGCGTGTTCACGAAGCTGATGAAAGTCAGTCCTTCCGCTTACCGGAAAACGAACCGGGTCTAATGCCTGCCACAATCCCCTCTATACAGAACTTGATAACATAAAATAAAAAGCCGCATAATCAGCGGCTTCTAATGTTACTATGTTTTTGTCACCCGACATCAACTCCATCCAATTCTGTAGACTCTACTTGGCTCTCCACCTTTCTTGTACTCTAATATATAAAGTTAACAACTCAGAGAAAAAAAAGGCTCATTTCCTAATACTCATAGTTTACATTGTAAATATAAAACAGCCAGTCATCCGATTCATTCCGGCTGACTGGCTGTTATGATTTTAGCTTACTGTCTCTGATTTCCTGCCTTGTTAGTTATAATAATGTTCTGCCAATGCATTTGCAGCAATGATGGCCTGGTACACATCTTCAGGCGTTACCGGGTGCGGCATATTGCCCATCGTGTCTCCTTCGGCACACGCATCTTCTGCTACTTTTCGCCATTCCTCCTCTATGAATTCATCCAGACCCAGGTCTTTTAAGGTTAGCGGCAGCCCTACTTCCTTGATAAAACGGATAACCGTTTCGATTTCCTCTCGTGGGGCACTTTCGAGAACAAGCTGCGTTAATAAACCAAAGACCACTTTTTCGCCATGCTGCGCATGATGCAGCGATGGAACGGCCGTCATTCCATTATGGATTGCGTGGGCAGCGGCCAAGCCGCCGGATTCAGCGCCAACACCGCTTAAATAAATCGTGGCTTCAATTGTTTTTTCAACGGCAGGGGTCGAGACGTTCTGATCCACGGCGATTTTAGCCTGCAGGCCATATTCTAGAATGGTGTCATAGCACATTTTTGCAATACCTAAGCCGGCTAGGGATGGCTTTAAATTCACTAAATTATCTCCATTTTTCTGATAACATGCTCGCGCTTCAAAATAAGTCGCAAGAGCATCCCCTATCCCCGCCACAAAAAACCGTGTCGGTGCGCTTACCAGAATATTGGGATCTGCCAGCACGATGTCAGGATTTGTCGGCAGAAACAGGTAACGGTCAAATGAACCGTCTGCATTGTAAATGACGGAAAGTGCAGTACACGGCGCATCTGTTGAAGCAATTGTCGGGAAAATCGCAACAGGCAGATGTGTGTAATATGCGGTAGCCTTAGCTGTATCCAATGTTTTCCCGCCGCCAATACCGACTATGATATTGGCACCTGATTTTTGTACCGCTTGGCGGTGTCTGTCGATTTCATCTTGAGTGATTTGATAGTTGAATTTTACAAATTCGCTTTGATGTCCGGCCTCTTCAAAAGATTTACCGGCTTCCCTACGCGCACGATCCAAAATAAATTCATCGCAAATAACATACGCATGGTCACCATAAGTACCAGTATAGGTAGCTAATTCCTTCAGTAAATAGTGCCCCACGATAAATCTCTTTGGCGATGTAATTGATTTCACATATTTTCCCAAAATATCACGCTCCAATGGATTTCAATATCCTTGCTATTATCTAATGATAATGAGATTTTTATACGATTGAAAAACCTGTCCCTTTTTTAGCCATAAAAAGATCCCCTCCAAGTTCGCTCGCTTCTCATGAAAACATGAGTTTTTTCGAGTGTCTACTTTGAGGGGATAATGCCACCATAAAAGCTGCTTTTTATCCAGGTATCATCGGGACAAAGCACGTTTTACATAATATTGGAATATATTGAGTTGTTTGACTCATATAATCATCATGATTAAGCCCGTCTCTAGTGCAGTCCCCTCCTGATTTACTTCAGATTTGCCGACCATTTCTCAGCACGTGCCTGCAGATCATCCAGAAACTTCTGAATATCCGGAGCATTTCCGGATGCAGCCTGGCTAATGAATCCGTTAATAGCTGGAGCGATATCGCTCATATAAAACGGATTGGCTTCATCCATGAGCTCCGAGTGGCCAACATCTGCGATTTCGAGTGCTTTTTTCACAAACTTATCTTCCGGTGTTACAAAATCAGCGTTTTTAAGTGTCGGGGTACTGGAGAAGTTCTCATACATATATTTTTGCGTCATGTAGTTGGTCAAGAATTTTAATACTTCCCATGATGCATCCACATCTTTAGCATTCTTCGCCATGATGAACGGGTCAACCGCAACCCAGCCTTCGCCTTTAGGCCCCATGTTCAGCACAGGCTCATAACGGTCCAGCAGCTCTTTGTTTTGCTTCGACCGGTATTCACTCATCGTTGAGCCGCCGGTGGAATCGAGGGCAATAGCGATATTGTTCTTCTCCAGTCCGAAATTCTCAGCTCCCTGGGCATTCACGAAACCAGCTGGCGGCAGCTGTGCGGCTTCTTTCAGCCATTCCAGCACTTTGACCATCTCCGGTGAATTCAGATGCCATTTAATGCTTTTGATATCCTTCAGCGATCCTTCCGCTCCTTTGGCGCCATAAGCAAGGGTTAACGCAACAAAGGTAGATCCGTTTAATGAGTTGCCGCTCCAATACAGACCGAAATTGTCTTCACCGGTTTTCGGGTTTTTGCCGGTCATTTGCTTGGCTTTCTCCAGAATTTCATCCGGTCCTGGCTGTGCCGAGAGGGTTTCAACGCCCCAGTCTTCAAACAGCTTCCTATCATAAATCGTCATCCGGCGGCCAAGAACAGCAGGAATTCCAAACTGCTTGCTACCGTCGGGCGACTTGGTGCTGTAGGAGTTGTTCATAATGCCTTCCAGGTAGATGCCCTTGTCAAACGTAGTGTCCTTTTCGATCAAGTCGTCCAGGTCACGCAGCAGCCCTTCCTGGTACCATTGCGATGCAAAGGCTCCGCCGGTATACAAGATGTCTGCGTCGCCGGAAAGCAGCATCGCCGTTTGTTTGGCTTTTACGTTCTCCCAGGGGATTTGATAAACCTCCAGTTTGATGTTCGGATACATTTTTTTGAACGTTTTATCCAAGTATTCGTTGAGTCCGATGGTCGGGTTGCCTGTCAGCGCATCGATCCCGTTATCCAGCTGCCAGCCTGCCAGCGCAACGCGAACCGTGCCTTTCATATCCGATACTTTTTCAATCTTCACGCCGCCTGTCACATCTTTTCCCGAACTGCCTGAACAAGCGGCCAATGTAAACACCAGCACGAATGACAGAATAAGCAGCACAGCTTTTTTCATCACATAAACACCCCCGCATAAATTTAGCTTCCATTCTGAATTACTGCTTGATACCGGATAGCGCAATGCTCTCGATGATATAACGCTGCAGGAACATATAAACGACGATAACCGGAATGAGGCTCGTAGTCGTTGCTGCCATAATGATCGATGGCTGCTGATTGATTCCGTTGTTATACGTAAACATGGCCAATCCAATCTGGATCGTGTATTTGGCAGCCGATTTTAAGATCAGCAGCGGCCACAACATATCATTCCATACGCCTAAGAACAGCAGAATGACCATGGTGGCGATAATGGGCGTACACAGCGGCAGATATACCCGGCTGAATACGGTGATTTCCTTGGCGCCATCCAGAACGGCAGCTTCCCTTAGACTGCTGGGCAATTGATCAAAGAAGGCTTTAGCTAAAAAAGTACCGAACGCATAGTTCATGGCCGGCAAATAAAAAGCCAGGTAGTTATCGACCAGTCCGAGTTTACTGAACAGCAAATACTGCGGAATCATTGTCATTTCGAACGGAATCATCATCGTACTTAGCGCTAGCAGCAGGACGAAGTTTGCTCCTTTGAAACGGAGCTTGGATAAGGCATAACCGGATAATAGTGCGGACAATGAGCTGATGATAATGACCCCTGCACTTACAAGCGTGGAGTTGCCGATATATCGAAACATATTAATGTTGGTGAAAGCGGCTTCATATGTTCGGATCGAAGGCTCCTCCGGCCATATTTTCGGTGGGAATGAAATATTTAATCGTGCAGCCCAATCGAAGCTCGTTACCAGCATCCATAAGAATGGCACAATCATGATGAATGAACCTACCAACAGAACCAGCGTTAGTATCAGCTGTTGAAGTGTGATTCGTTTACGGCGCACAGGCTCCTTGGGCAAGGCTGAACTGCTCATAGTTACCCTCCTGTCTTCTGGAATAAGGTTCCCCTACGGACCCGAAAAATGGATAATGGCATTAGTCCAAACTGTCTTTGCGGCGGTTGAGCAGCATGAGGAACACGGTTAGGATGAGTATGATGACGAATAACAGATAGGATACAGCCGTAGCCAGCCCCATCTGCGAAGAGAGAAACGCATTTCGGTAAATATACAGCACCACGGTCATCAAGCTTCCCCCAGGATTACCTGCGGTTCCGCCGATTAACCATACATCCGTAAACCGTTTCATTCCGCCGATGGTACCCATGATGAGCATGAACACAAAGATCGGACGCAAGTATGGTATCGTAATGTACCACCATTTCCGGTAGGTGCCAGCCCCATCCACCTCTGCAGCTTCATAGAGATCCCGAGGGACGCTTTGCAAACCAGCCAGAAAAATAATCGTGTTATACCCAAGCGCACCCCACAAGCTCATGAGCACAATACTGTAACGCGCGACTTCAGGGTTCGTGAACCAGCCGACAGGATCGATACCAAACAAACCAATTACAAAGTTGATCAGCCCTTCCTTGGACGGAAAAAACAAGAAGGAGAACAACAGGCTTGTAGCAACGCCGGACACGACATTGGGCAGAAAATATACCGCTTTGAAAAAATTGCGTCCCAGATGCCATTTCAGATTATTAATCAGGCTCGCCAGAATAAACGATAGTGCAATTCCAAGCAGTACAGACCAAATCCCCATGACAAACGTATTTGTAAGCGCTTGCCAAAATAATGAATCCTCTAATGCGTAACGGTAGTTACTCAGACCCACCCAGGTGCCGGATAAATTGAGCCCGGATGTCTGATGAAAACTCATAAACAGTGCGGCGAACATGGGATAGATGGCAAATACGATGACGCCGATAATCAGAGGGGCGCTGAATAGATAGCCCATCCAGTCATTGCGCGTAAATCTGAACTTTCGTTTGACCCATTTTCCATGCTCCGCAGTCCATTTCCCTTCTGGGGTGGATGACAAACCGATCCTCCTCCTTTCGTTAATAACCGGACCCATTCCGGTGATCGGACAAGACGTTCATGTCCATTCTGTAAATGGTTATGTGGACGAATCCGGATTATGTGTTATTCTTTTTTTCACAGACGTGAATGGAAGAACAACATCTTCTGCGATTGCTTATCGGCAGTGTATGCAGTTACCTCCATCTGGGTGTATGCCTACTAGATCGAACGATGTTTCGAAGATCCTGGACTTGAAACTGTACCGAAAAAAGCACAACCTATTTTAGGCTGTGCTTTTTTTGTATTTTGAAAGGCTTATACTTCGATAATGATTGGCAGAATCATCGGCCTTCTCTTTGTCTCGCTGTATATGAATTTGCCGACATGATCTTTCAAGGTCTGCTTGATCAGATTCCATTGGGTGGACCCGGTTTCCGTTAAATCTTTCATGGAAGACATGACGATATCGTGGATTTGATTCATGAATTCCTCCGAATCTTTCACGAAGATGAAACCTCTGGATATGAGCTCGGGTTTGGCCACCATCTGCTTTTCCGTTTTACTGAGCGTGGTTACGATAATGAGCATCCCGTCGGAGGACAACTGTCTACGGTCCCGCAAAACGATGTTGCCTACGTTCCCGATCATCAATCCGTCCACCAGGCTGTTGCCTGAAGGGATTTTTGGACCCAAGGATGCCATACCCTGCTGGATTTGTATCGTGTCGCCATTCTGGATGATGAACACATTTTCATTAGGGATCCCCACGGAGTCCGCCAGCTGCCGATGCTGATACAGCATTCGGAATTCACCATGGACAGGAATCAAATAGTCCGGTTTCATCAAGGTGAGCATTAATTTCAACTCTTCTTGGCTGCCATGACCGGATACGTGCATCCCTGAAGCTGAGCCGGACCCATAGATGACCTGGGCACCCAGCACATACAAATTATCGATCACATGAGCAAGGTTCCTTTCATTTCCCGGTATGGCTCCTGCAGCAATGATGACGGTATCGCCAGGTAAAATCTCGATATGGGGATGCTTGGAGTTGGCTAAGCGTGATAATGCTGCCATAGGCTCGCCTTGACTCCCCGTGCATAACACAGCGATTTTGTCCGGTGGATACCGCTCGCTGTCGCCTGCATCAATCACTAAGTCATCGGGGATGTTTAAATAGCCATGCTCCTTGGAAACGGTAACGACATTGACCATGCTGCGGCCGAGCAGAATCAGTTTTCGCCCTGTTTCCGCGGCGGCATCGATGATCTGTTGAACGCGGTTCACGTTGGAAGCAAACGTAGAGATGAATACCTGCTGTTTGGCCTGCGCGAATGCTTCCAGGATATGTCCACCAACCAGACGTTCTGAAGGCGTAAATCCCGGTCTCTCGGCGTTTGTGCTTTCGGACAATAACACCTTAACCCCCTGCTTGCCGATATCAGCCATTCGATGCAGATCCGGATAAGGCCCCTTCACAGGAGACATGTCAAATTTAAAGTCCCCCGTGTGGACAACATTGCCTTCCGGGGTCTGAAAAACGATGCCCACGCAGTCCGGGATGCTGTGGCTGGTCGAAAAAAAAGAGGCGTGGATGGCACCCGCTTGAATGGTAGAATTCGCATCGATCGTGTGAAGCTCGGATTCACGCAGAATGCGATGCTCTTTCAGCTTGATTTTAATGAGCTCAATCGTGAGCTTCGTCCCATACACAGGGATCGGGAGCTGCTTCAGTAAATAAGGTATCCCTCCGATATGGTCCTCATGTCCATGGGTGACGATAAGAGCTCTGACTTTATCCGCGTGGTCCAGCAAATAGGTGAAGTCAGGAACAATCAAATCGATGCCGGGCAGGTTTTCGTCAGGAAATTTGGAGCCGCAATCAATGACCACGATATCTTGATCGTACTGAATGAAGTACATGTTTTTTCCAATTTCATTAACGCCGCCTAGCGCTGCGACTAGCAGTTTATGTTCAGCTATATTCATAATGATGAAGCCTCCTTCTCTCTATCCACCTAGTCCAATTCCTTGATGTTGTCGGTCTCCTATATTATTGAAATTGTCACAAAACTTATGCACCAAGGTAAACAATGGATTATTCAACGTGCAAGGTATAGAATAACAGCAAAAACCCGCCTTCCGTAGGCGGGTTATCCTTGAAATCGAGATAAGTATGAATCCCTGCTTCATGTTAAAAACCGAGCAGATTTTTAACCGTAATGAATACGACTGGGACCAACAGCGCTGGCGTAAGATTCATGGTTTTGAAGTTCCGAATGCCCAAAATGTTTAAGCCTGAAGCAAAAATTAAAATGGCGCCAATAATGGATATTTCGGTTAACAGCTCCGTTGTGATAAAGCTAGAGGCTGCACCGGCCATAACGTACAATAACCCTTGCCAACAAAATGTGGCCACGGCTGATAGAACGATCCCAATGCCAAAGGTTGAAGCCAGTACGATCGACGTCACGCCATCCAGGATGGCATTGGTGAACAGATAGGTATGATTATTGTTCAAAGCACTCTCGATCGGTCCGATAATAGAAAGTGTTCCAATACAGAACAACAGAATCGCCGTAGTTAGTCCTTCAGCCAAATTTCCCTTGGTAAACCTCGACACCGCCTTTTTAAATCCCTGCTCCAGATTCAGCTTCTCCCCGATCAGCCCGCCTATGGCAAGACTTACGATGAATAAGACGGGATAATGGCTCTCCGGCATATACTTCACGATCGAATGCACACCAAGTGCCATGACAGCCAAACCCATCGCCTGCATCAGGATGTCCTGATAGGCTTCGCTCATCCCCTTTTTAAATACATTTCCAATCGTGCTGCCTACAACAATGGTTGTTACGTTTACAATGGTTCCTATCACAGTCGTTCTCTCCTACTAATATGTTTTGATACAAAGAATAAACCCTCCAGCAGCTGGAGGGTCAATCGTTTATTTAGCAAGCATTTGAATTTCGGTTACGAATTGAGAAGGATCACCGGTAAGCCCATAGTCAATGTACGTAATCTCTAACGCATCTTCGATCAGGGTGTAACCTTTTTCCTCGATATAATCCAGGAGCTTTCTGTAATAAGGCGCTGCATCTTCGTGTGTCCCGGCAAACCGAATCGAAGTATAGGTACCTTTCCGCCAGATCTTCTCTTCGACTTCGGAGCTGCTGTGCTCACTTTCCTGCTCCACAATAACAAAAATGGAGTCGTATTCATCAAATTTGCGTTGTATTAAACGATCGATCGAGATCGATAATCCTACTTTACCCAGAAAAATGGTGGACTTCATCTTCGTGCTATTCTCCAATAAACGGATCGGCATATCCAGATTGTCGCTTTTATGTATTTTCTGTTTCAGCAAAACCATCACTCTCTCGGGAAGCTCCACTTCCCGAATTTTATAGAGTTCTTCCTTATTTGAGGCATCTTCGATCTGATCAATTCGACTTTTGATCTTCGCCTGGATTCTTTGATATTCCTCAATTTTCTCCTCCGTTCTGCGCTGCTGCTCCTTGAGCAGGGTTAGTATATGTTCAATCTCCCGATCATCCAGAAAAAGCTTAATGTCTTTTAAAGGGATGCCAAGCGCCTTGAGATACAGAATGGTGTTCAGCTGCTCAAATTGATCGACCGAATAATAACGGTAATTTGTCAGATTATCCACGGATGCCGGTTTAAATAAATCAATATCATCGTAATACCGGAGGGTGCGGATATCGATCTGAAACAGCTTGGATATTTCACCGATCGTAAACATATCATCTCTCCTCTCCTTAACAGACTATACCCCTCATTCAATTTGTACAATAAAATGATAGGATATGCAGCAAAATACAATCTATGTGATCAGCTATATGACATGTATGCATCAATATACTACGTGTGAAAAAAACAAAAAGACTGCCGAATAATCGACAGTCTTCTGAATAGAGCGCGAGCCGCATCCTACAGATGCTTCCCCTGTTTGTTAGAGTCTTTAACCGTCTTGTCTTCAACACTAACAAAGATCGGGTTAGAATAAAACCACAGGTCACTATAATTCCGCTTGTTTATTTCCTCAAAACGCTGTTCGTTGTCTTCGATGTCCGTTTTTGGATCTATGAGCGGATTGCCATTGCTGGTTTCTCCCGCAACATTTACGCCAAGATTAGTCCCTCTTAATCGGAAATATTGATCCTTCGTCGCTTTCGTTCGATATGTTATGACGTTGTATCCATCACGATCGATTTTCCAATCCTTGCTCGTAAACCGTTTCACCACTTTGGTCGAATCGTTGGTGCTTTTGCTGTAAGCCGCCGTACCTGGTTGGACTTTACCCGTTACGTCACCTGAGATCAAATCGACATGATCTACGGTTACAGAATCACCGTTGTTGTTTTTATTTGGGCTTTTGAATCGGATCGTAATTTCGATCGGGTTCCCTTTTTTCACTTGCAGGTTACTTCCCATCTCGGCCTGCTTGTTCCCGTGACGAACGCGATAATCCAGCGCGTTAATCAAATCGCCGTAGACGGAGAACGATTTACCCGAACGCATCCCGTCCAATACGCTTTGCATATCTTTTCCATTCACCCAAGTGTAGTTTTTGGCATATTGTCCCGGCCAATACCCGCTGGAGTATAAACGGTTTTCACTAATCTCAAAATGAGAATCCGAGTTCGCAAAGTTCCAAAATTCGCGTCCTTCGCCAAGCAGCGCATCCCATACGCCGCCAACCTTGGCAATCATGAAATCAGCACCGCCGTAGGTTCTGTTCTCCGGTGTGGTTAAGTTAAGTCCACCGCGATCCGGTTCCATCTGATTCCCGGGCATGCCTTCCATTCCGAATACAACATTCGGCGCGATATTATTGAAATCCCGTATATCCGCTATTGTATACACGGTTTTTCTAGAAGGATGGTTGAGTAATGCATAACTGCTGTTTCCGTAGTTTTCCTGGAGCCAAGCCAGCGCTGTTCGGGCATCTTCGGCCGTAGTATAGGCCCGGCTGTCTTGTTTTTTCCAGTCGGCGACATCTTTGGGATCGAACATCGCTTCATCGCGATCGGTGAACAGATACTCGAACTTACGAGCTGCCTTCAAGCTCGATTCTGAACCGAATTTGCCTGCAATAATGCCGATTCCCACATGTTCATATGTAGGCATGTCCCACTCAAAGCCTGAGAAGATAATGTTGTTCTTGTATTTGCCTGCTTCCTGAAGCTGCTGGATCTTTGGAATCTGGTATTGAGCCATTCCTTTGGAGAACGGAATAGATCCACCGGCAAGGGGATTTCCCTCGTCGTCCCGTTTAGAAACTCTAAGATGGTCGGAGACCGCGATCCAATCCAGACCATACTTTTGGAAACCGTTATCCAGCAATTCCTGCAGGGATTGACTGGCATCATCGGATTGATACGTATGCGCGTGATACTCTCCTGTCATCCATTTGCCGTTTCCTTCCGGCTTAAACCTAGCGCCATCTTCCTTGGCATGAACGATCATACCTTGCGAAAGAATGGACAAGCTGAGCGCCAAAACCATGATGGTTTTCTTCTTTAGCTGCATTTCATGGCACCTCCGAGTTGTTATCGTTCGTAAAACTTCTTAAGTGTAAGTCTTCAGGATTAAGAGAATGTTATCGTAAATCGATGAGTTTGTAAGAATGGAGCTTCCTATGTCCCTATGAAAAAATTCCACCTTTGAAACTCGGAATACACAAATTTCGCGAATTGAGATTACATATTATATATTATGTAAACTATAATAAAAGAATGACCACAACCTGAACTCGGAAGTAGTCATTTTCGTAGGTATCGTATAAATTACATTCTTTTAGATAAAGTTCGACGAACCAACTTTACCCTTCCACTCACCCCTGAAGGTAAAGCAGACTTACCATATAAATTCTCCAGCGTATTGGCTGCACGGATGGTAATCAGATTATTCCCCTGCTCAACATATGGCGTGATGTTCCAGTGATAAGGCGGCCACAACCGGATTCCTGCCTGTATATCATTCACATATAAAGAAGCTGTCTCCCTAATATCTTCAGCTTCGAGCCATAATTCCTCATCTGGAGCCAAGCTAACTTGGGTCAGCTCCACTTGCTGCGAGTATTCTCCCGCTCCCGCATAATAAGGATAGCCGGCAGAAGACCAACAACCAAACATATGTTCCGAACTCGCATTTAGCTTCATCCGATCTTCTCGATCTTCTATAACAAAGGGTCCAATCAAAAATGCAGGAAATGAAATCGCCAGCATCGGTTCCAGCAATGAAACCGTTAGAATTTCAAGTTCGTTCTCGCCTGCCAACAAATGGGGTGTGATATCCACGCTACTATAGTGTTGATCCTGCCAGTTAGAGGGCTGCAGCGCATTCTGCCTTACGCCATTCACGAAGATTTCAAGATTGCGCCTGCGCTGCAGGAAGCCGATATGGGATGGGATATTCTGCTCCACATCGTCCAGAATCAACAACATCTTATGGGATTCGTCGTCATGCGATGGATTTGAATGAACTCAATAACTCGGAGATTGCAATCGTTCCATCAATTCCTGGGTCAAGGTAAACGTTGTACGATACGTATTCACTTGCCCAGGCATCGTTGCATTCATCCTAGACTTTCGGTCATTCAGCGTGACCTGCCATTGGTCCAGTAAACAAACGTTGGGTTCAAGTGTCCGGAAACGCCACAGCTCTTCAAGAACGATGGCATCCGTGGAATCCCGTGTCATATCGAACATTTGTTCCATTACCCCAATTGAACTCTCCTCAGGTACAACCGAGAGAACTCGCAGCTCTCCTGGTGCATAGGTAAGAACGGAATCGCTGGCTAACCAGCGTATTTTTCCGTTTTCCAAGTCCCATTCTTCGATTCGGTACTTCGCCTCAATTGCATCAAGCTTCATGGAAACGGGCTTCTCCGACCAGTTCATCAGCCACACATACACTCGATTCCCGAACACACGTTCTAGACTGATGAAATCCTCATGTTGTCCTTCGATCAACTTCCATCGTAAAACAGGGGGTTTCCTTAATAACCCGCTTATACGTTCACACAACGAGTCCAATGGATCATCAAGAGGCGTATTCTCTAGGGAATAAAACAGACTATACCCTTTGCCAACGGGGCGTAATGCCCCGTGCTGCGGGGTCGAACCAAACAGCGCATGCACATGCTTCGCCAATTCCGGATCATGATGCAAGCACTCGCTATGCCGCGGTATCGCTCCTACAGCAACGAGAGTACCCCCTTGCTTAACATAGGCAACAAGAAGTGCGGCAATGTCCTTCGACATGACCTCAATCTCAGGCATAACCAAAACCGAATATATGTTCCCACCCTGGTTAAATCGAACCCCTTTCCCATCAATAAGGGTGGCTTCGCGAAGCTGACATTCGTCTACATAGTCGTAATCAATGGATCTCCGAAGCATGTGATCCGACAGGAGCGAGAACAGAACATCGGAAGCGGGATGTTTATTCGATTGACCGGATACGAACATATTTTCGTATACCGTATGGATGGGCGAAAGCAGAAGAACCTCCGGTGTACGTTTACCGCTCGCGCCGAGCAGACTCAGTCGTCCGAGATAATCAGCAAAAGCACGATAATGCGGCCAATGAGGCGCGTGTTTGAATTCCGTCGGCGGGAAATCGGTCTTCCGATACCCGGCAAACGAGTAATAGAACGCATGCGGGATGAACAGATTAACGCCCAGGAATGCCATGAAATTAGCATCGAGTCGCCGCTCTCGCATGGATTAGCCGTGACCGCTTGCGCCAAACGATTCGCAGATCACCCGTGCCTTGCTGTTCAACTGCGCGACAGAAGCGGCTGTCTTCACTGACACAATCCGATGCGGATTCTCCTTCGTACCGATGCCAGGCGTTAAATAATCCACGCCTGCGTAGTGAAACTGCTGCAGCACCCGGGTCTGATTGCCTTGCGATCTCGCCTGTCCCCAGACCGGCTCTTCGAGCGTATGACCGATGTACAGCAGTCCATGCCGCTCACACCATGTACGAATCGCATGATGATAGCCCTCAACATACCAGCGAGTAATCGTATCATAATATTGCTGTTTCGTTGACCGGCTGCCGTCTGCCATGTTATATAACAATGCGCCTAACCGCGGGATGAGATCATAGCCATTCTCTTGCTGATACCGCTGTGCCATGCCCTGTGTCCAAGCAAAGACCATGCCCGGCAGGGTAGCGTCCACATCGTGAACGGTCGTGCGGATCGCTTCCACCCCGAAGAAACCGTCATGGATCATAAGCCCGGGTTCGTCGGTAAATACCCCTTGAATCGTTGCACCAAAGTATTTCTGCAATGACTGAAACGGCTCATAGGACATCCGGATGAAAGCCTCGACCGCATCCGGATTCAACGTATCCAAGTAGTACCCTATGGCAAACGTGATGCCTTCCGCGATCTCGCAGGACCAGCAGGCCAGCACGATATAAGAATCGTCCGTAGTCGGTGACCAATCTTCTCCCCATGCATGCGTGAGATCCTCGGGTTCATCACAGAGCAGCCATTCCCCACCCTGCTGGATGGCGCGATAAGCCAGAATGGCAATAAGCCCATTGTGATCATAGCGTGCAAAGTCCAGCTTCAAGCCTTCTTGCCGTCCGTCGTCTTTATACCTTTTCTCTTCAACCCTTAAGTATCGCATGCGATATTCCGGATGCTGACGGGTCAGCTTGCCGCCCAGCGTTCCGCTTGGCCAATTGTCCTCATCATACAGCCAGACGACCATATTCCGTTTCTCGCACTCCAGGGTACAGAACTCCAACGCTTCCATAAATGCCGGCGACAGATAAGTGGTCTGCATCCCATGACGCGCATGCAAAACAACACCGCCGACACCCGCTTCATACATCGATTGTATCTGGCTTTCCAGCTCCGGCTTCGTGAGCTCATGATTCAGGAACCAGAACGGCTGCGGGCGATACGTGGCATCTGGATTCTCGAATTGTTGCTTCAGCTGTGTTAATTCTTTATGGACGACTTCTTCCTGAACATTAATGTTATTCACAAGGCATCACCTGTCTTATCACGAATTTAATTCAGGTCTCTTCATATTGGGCGGCGGACTGTAACAGCATGTCGTGGAACGTCAATCCGTTTCGCTTCCAGTAAGCATCCAGCGGCTGGTTAAAATATTCGATGGCATGAATATCGTCATACGCAAGCATCAGATACTCGGATACCCATTCTTCTCGTACCTGGCCTAGATCGATTTCGACTGCCATAACAGGAGTATGATCGGATACGGCCCTCGGCTTCTGCGGATCGTCTTCGGACGGTAACAGACCGGATCCGACATACGACTTCCGGCTCGTTACAGAATGAATCACCGTCTGAATCCGTTCCGTACGGGGAACCGCCAGAACCATATACCCCCAATCGATTCGAGTATCATCTCCGGCACGCTGCAGGATGGGCTGTTCGACAGTACCCATCGACATCATATTCAATTGTCCATCGATTACGCGATGCTCCCAGGTCACTTGCTGATCCGGTGTATGCACGCACCACTCGCCTGTGACATCGAAGTAGATCTTTACATCATGTTCACGCCCATCCATCGAACGAACCTGAACAGTCACATAGGTTACAGGCCGGGATAACAGAAGTAATAAAGGCGTGGTGAACTTAACTTGAAGCTCAATGCCTTCCCCTTGAAACGTATAACGGGTGGTTACCGGTTCAACTGTCAATTGATGTCGAGTAAGAGAACGAGGTCTTCCTTACGGCTATTTTCCGGAAGGCTGCCGGTAAATCGGAACCAGGCACAGTCCCACAGGCTCCCCCATCGCTTGCCATGGACAAGCGTCATTTGCGTGCCCTTCATTCGATCCATGAACGATACGGGCTCGGGCGTAACCCATGCAGTCACTTCCAACTCGGCAACCGGCTCATATATCGCTTCCCGAAGATGGTTTAACATTTGTTTTAATCGTTCCGGCCTTATCGGTTCGTATGGCATGATGATTTGCTCCTCTCAATTGCATCAATCGGCTGCAGGTTCAGGTATGAATTTCGCTGGCTTCCAATCAACCTGGATCTCTGCATGGTTCGCGCCCCCATGTTCATACTGCAGCAGCACGGTTAGCGACTGCGGATCCCATACCCACCCAGCAGTTACGACTTGATCCTGAATAACGTACTGGACAGATATCGGCTCTATTGGGCAATACAATCTCGCGCTTGCCTGCAGATTGGACGGCCCTCTAGCAATGAATCGGAAGCCTGATTCCGTCTGGGCAAGCTCCTCGATTCGGGAGGAAGCAGCAATGACGGATACCTTGCCGTCCGAAGGACGTCCAGCCTCAACATCATAGAGCAGCGCTTGTTGCCCTGGACTTAACGTAACCTGATCCAGAACGGATAGCTTCGAATCGAACAAGTTCACGATCGGGCCTGAGATGTTCAACGGCTCATCGGTAATCGATTCCTCCAGAACCGAAGCGATCAGATAAGGGCCGCGCTTGAGCTTGAAATAATGTTTGGAATTCAACGGTCGTTCTGCGCCGTGAAGTGCTTCCAGCGTGGCTTGAACGGCGTGCCGCAGCTGGTCTGCCCCTGCTTTGGATAGGGTGAGGTCAGTTGGATGTTGATCTAACCAGCACACGACGCCTTTTCCTGCCTGATGGATACCGTCCGCTTTCTCCTTCAGACCAAGCTGCTCAAACAGATGCTCACGCGGCGAGTTATACTTCGGGCCAAACAGGTTATCCTTGTGGTCATTGTTCCACCATGAACGAATGCCATGATACGGGTCGCTATCATCGCCAACATAAATCAACGCCCCGCCATCCTGCACCCACTGGGCAAGAGCATTATGAATGTCCGGATACTCCGGTTTGATGAATTCATAGCTTAGAACCAGCACGCGGTAAGGATCCAAATAACCCGGATACCGCCTTACATTATCCAGCTGAAGCGGACGAACCGGTAATCCATGCTTCAGCAGCGGGAGCGACAGACCGTAAAAAGGGGAGAAATCAAGAAGCTCTGTATCCCCTTCCGCCTGAAATCCTTCAGGATCCGTACCGTCGTATTTACCGGCATCGGGCGCTTGTGGTTCCGGCTTCATCCGCTGAAACATCGCGGAGTCGGCAATCAGAACGCCAACTTGCAAGTCATCTTCTGCCGATTCGATCACTTCCTGGTCCATGTTGCCCAGCGTGTGCATGACCTGGAGCAGCGTCGTTGCATAGTCAGACGGGATGGACTCCTTACCGGAGCCATCTTCGGATGGATAAGTTCCTTGAAAGACTCTTCGCGGCCAGGGTGAAACTTCGTAATGGGCAACTCCGGGATGCAGCAGTGAGGCGACAACGGTCTTTAAGTAGTTCTGTTTGTAATCCGCCCAAGTGTGGTTCGGGTTATCCTCGATCGGATCATGCAAAAACCACATGCGTCTGTCGGTTCCGCGAACCAGCTCCTGCATCACGCCATATTCGAGGTAAGCGGTTTCAAACGTCCGTTCCTTGCGTTGCCCTTCATACACGTTCGGCGTCCTTGATGTCCCCGTCCAGATCTGTGCAATGTACCCGTCAATGGATGGAAGCTCAACGAGGCCGGATTGCGGGCTGACAATTCGCCACTGCGTATAATTGATCAAACTATGAGTCGGAACGTAAAAGCGAAGGACTCGGCCGTAACGAGTTAATGCGTATTCCTTCATCTCTGCACATAACCGGTCCAGCACGCGTGTGTATAAATGCGCTTTCAATTTAGAAGCTCGGTATTGTGCGTCAGGTGAAGCGTGTGGCGGAATCCATGGCTCTTTGTAATACAGAAGCCATTCCCGCTTAAACGCTTCCGAATATCCGCCATTCACCCAGAATTCGGGCTCCTCCAGATGAATGGCCTCTACACCCGCATCAACCGCGACGCGTATTCGATCCGCTAGATAGCGGCCAAAGGAAATCGTTGGCACCATGTAAGGAATAACCGGTCGTTTCCCATGCAGGATCATCTCCCCGTGACGATCGGTCTGCGCTTCATCCCAATGTGATAAGCCGTCAACCTCTCCGTCCAAGTAGTTGTTGTATGTCCCCCATGCGACTCCTGTCATCAGATGGACGATATATCCTTTTTCCTTCCATTTCTGAATGCGCTCCGGCATCGTTTCGTCAATTCCGTAGACCATCACAAAGTCAGTCTGAAGATCATAGTCAGGATGATACGGAGCCGATTCCTGAAACCCGGTTCGCTCTTCTCTGCGATCTTTTGGCACGTTCTATACCTCCCTGCTCAGGTTAGATGTACTTTTGCTTCTTGGTTAGCCATCATTTTCTAGAATATAATATATAATATCAATATATTCAATATGTTTTTAGAGAGAATTAAAAAAAGCCCTCTCCGTTAGTTAACGGAAAAGGCATTTCCTTAGCGTAAATATTAAGTTTGTGGAACATGGCTCGACGTTTGGCGGATCACAAGCTCAGGCTCAATCAGCAATTTGCTATAGCTCTTCACTTCTCCATGACCGCGCAATACTTCGAGCAGTTTTCCGGCTGCCTGATATCCCATATCCCATTCAAACTGCTTCACATGGGTAAATATGCTGAATTCCTCCACGATGGAAGTCGGATCGTCGAAGCTGACGATCGAAACGTCTTCCGGCACGTTAAGCCCCGCTTGCTTGGCCATCTGATAGATTTGTACGCCCAATCTCCCATTCAGCGAAATATAGGCGGTAACCATGCGGTTTCGGATATACCGGTACAGTGGATGAGCTTCGGCATCCTTGAGCACGCTCAGCGGTTTGAAATCCGTAATCATATGCGCCGGATTGATTAATGCGCCTTTGTCTTTTAAAGCATCAATGTAACCTTCGATCCGCTCCTGAACCGTGACGGTTTGAAGGGGAGAATCCGAGCATATGGCGATGTCCCGGTGTCCAAGCTCCCATAGATGTTCAACAGCAAGTCTCGTGCCCCGCCTTCCATCGGCGGCAATATAGTGGGTCTCGACCCCAGGTAAATACCGATCGATCAGCACAAAAGGAAAACCGGATAGCTTCATACCCAGTATTTCCTCGTTGTAGTTCTCCTCGTCGACCGGGAAAATCAACAGGCCTTCGGCTCCGAGAGCCTTCAGCTCTTTGATGGCATCCTTTTCTTTCTCCAGCTTGCCATCAGTCAACATGATCATGCTGCGATAACCTTCGTGATTCAGTGCCTCTTGGATTCCCTCAATGAGTCTGATCGCGAAATAATCATGGATGGTGGGCATAATCACGCCAATCATGCCCGTGGCCAGCTTCCCGTCTCTTCCCCTAAGCAGCGTTGTCGATGACTGGCCAGCAGGTGGGAAGTCAGCCTCCTCTGCTACAAAACTGCCTTTGCCCGGCACACGGGCAATCAATTTCTCATTTGCTAATCCGGTTAGGGCATTGGCAACGGTTATTTTACTGACATGAAACTGATCCATCAGCTCCTTTTCTGTCGGAATGCGGTCACCTGGCTTCATATTTTCTGCTGCTATGACGTGTCGGATATAGTCCTGGATTTGCTGATACAACGGAATTCGATCGTTTGCACTCATTCTAATCACATCACCAATTCATTCATGATATTTGAAATATATAATATATCCTTACACATACAAGCGCAATAAACAAGCATGAGTCGATCAACAGCCCATTACGACAAACCCTTGATATACCTACGTTTAAATTGCCTGATTTTCAAGAATTATAGGAAGTTTTGTCGAACTACTTGTAAAAACATTCTTGAATATATTAAATATGTGTTGATAAGCGTAGTGTTGACGGCTATTGGGCCGCAAAAGGAGGATCGATGTTTACGGATACACACGTTTCCATTTCTGACCATAGACCATAACAAGGAGTGAATTCGCCATGGCTCGTAGAGTCACGATTCTCTGTTTAGCTATCCTATGCGCTTTTTCATTAACGACCGGCGCAGCTTACGCTTCGGGAACGAATACACAGTCAGCGCAACCTAACGGCTCCAAGAACCGCGAACTGCCAAACTTCAAGAAGCCTAAGCATCTGGATGTCGCAGATATTTATAATGCGCCAGGTGACATTAAATTGTTGTTAGGGACTTTGCAGGGAATCGTTAACAGGGAAGAGCCCCGAATCTATTTGATTGAATCCCAGGAAGAAGGGAAATTAACCTGGCTTGCGGATATAAAGGTGCCTTACACGCTTCATGAAGATTATTGGGACGTGTTCTCCGCTTATCGGAGCGAGGTTAAAGGCATCATTGTATATGATCCAAAAGTTCCTGATACGATTAATGTCGCCACCACGCTCGCAGGTTTGAAGAATGCGGTCGTTGCCAGTCCGGATCTGGCCGCCCAATTGTCCAAAGCCCCGCATAATTTGAAGATCCTAGACGATCTTCGCGGCAAATTCAATAACCGGCTTGATGCTTACACCTGGCAATATGAGCATCTGTGGAAGCAGACGACTCATCAGATGCTGATCGGGCTGGATCCGGATACAGCGATTCGTATTCCTTCCGGAATGCCTGAATCGTTCGTGACGATTGCCGAAGAGAAGCAACAGGTGCGGGATGCAAGCAACCGTGATACTTATAACCTCGACCTCTCCTCGCTCATGGGAGAATCAGCGGTTTATCTGCGCTTTGATGATGCTTTCACCCAGGATGGTTGGGGACCCGCAGTACATGAAGTTACGGTCAAGGCTGACGACAAAGAGATAGCGAGATTCATTGCAGGAACCCCTGAAGAAGAGTCTTATCTCTATGATCGGCAAAACTCGAAGTTCAGTGAAGGCCAAGGCGGTCACCGCTTTGCCGATAACGGCAGTTATTTTGTGTATGAATTCACTCCGCCTGCGGGAACTCAGAAACTGACCGCTGAAGTCGATATGTGGAACCAGTACAAGGTTTCGGCAGGGAATATCCGTCCTCCCTCTGCCGAGCAGCAGGAACCCTATGGCTATTTAAGAGATTACGCCGTCGCCAATAAAGCGATGGTATTCTGGCTCGATTCCAATGTACCTGAGCAAAAGGCGCTCTTCGAGAAAATTATGTCCGATGTGAAGCCGGGCACCCCTTACCTCGGCTGGTTCAGCAATGATGTGGAAGGTGAGTTCAGCTCGGTCGAGATTGCCTCCCGTTACGGCGTCTATGTGCTGGCAGCCGATTGGTTCAGCAATCTGACGGTCTTCTCGGGAACTAAGCCGGATTTCAAGCTGGCGAAAACGCCTCCTCGGCCGGCGCTTGAGAACAAAATTTACGTAACATACACCTTTACGGAAGGCGACAACTTTCAATATAACCAGCATCGCATGCGCGTCATGTGGGATGACCCGGCCAGAGGCAAGGTTCCGATAAACTGGACTTCAAGCCCACTGCTCTATGAAGGTGCCCCTGCCATATTGAATTACTATCAAAACACGGCAACGGAGAATGATTTGCTTATTGCCGGGCCTTCCGGTGCCGGTTACTTCTATCCGAGTCCATGGCCTGATGCAAGCTTCCGGGCGTTTTTGCAGCAAACCGAAAAGTATATGAGAAAGACAGGAATGACAATCCCTTATGTACTGAACCGAGTTGATAGCGAGAATGTGCCGTTGTCACCGGATAAAGCAAAAGCTTATGAGGAGGAATATAACGTACCTGGGTTATTTATTAGTTATGAAGACAAATACGGAATTGAAATTATCGGCGACAGCCTGCCCGTGTCTACGATCCGCGGGATCAGCACCGTTCAAGACGGATTGCAGGTGCTCAATGAAGCCAAGGCGAATTGGGATGGTAAGTCACCGTTGTTCGTCTCGCTCGGTATGTTAGCATGGAGTATGACTCCATCCGATGCGCTGGCCCTGACCGAACAGCTCGGGGCAGATTTCAAAGTCATTCGCGCCGATCATTATTTCTCCTTTATTCGCGAAAGCTACAACTTGCCAATCAAGAAATGATCATTCCCGTTAAACAAGTGACAGATATTTAAGGGCATCGCAGGTCCGATTATAATTGGATCTGCGATGCTTTTGTTATGCAATAGAACTACTGCCCCAACCCTTGGTTACGGGCTTTGGAGACAATAGTTAATGATATTAAATATAGTTAATTAACGTCATTAATTGACGACACTTTCGCCATTCATTGATTATATTTAATGTGATTAATTAATTTAATTAATTACATTAAATAATTGAGGTCAACGGTATGGTTACTGGATAGAAATCATTTTCTTAGAGCAGTAAAAACCCACGACTTCATGTTCTCCATGCATCCTCTAAAAACCAGAACGGCCCCCCCACTCCACACAATTGCCAACCCGATTTTCGATGTTTCGCTAATTAACAGACAGATGATTTCCCCTGATTATTTCTTGGGTAATCGCAAAAACCACATCCATTCGACAGGCGATCCGACTTTTCCATGAAACCGATTCGCATTCCCGGTCCCAACTTAGTAAGTAATTAATGACCTGATATCCCCTCCCCATTCTGTTCGCAGCCACATACAGGATGGTTGTACTTCTTCACCTCATACATAAAATGCGGATAATGGAGAATACTCACTGTATCGAATTAGCATGTATTCCCTCATATGGAGAGTAGTATAATGGCCACAACCAAAAAGATATCCTTGATCGATGTATATTTCATCATGCTGTTATCCTTGGGGATAACCAATCACGTAATCCTGATCCCTCTTCTTCTGCAAACCGCAGGCCGCGATGCATGGATGGGCACCCTGATGACCATGATCCTTCATATCGGCTGGGTTTACATTTTGTTTTTTATCATGAAGCGAACACACCAACAGTCTATAATCGCCTGGTTCAAAGATTCTTTTGGTCCGGTCATGGGTTGGATATTCGCCAGCATAATAACACTCTACTTTTTTTGGATGTCCATGGTGATATTAAGAGAAACGGCGACCTGGATTCATGTCACCTACTTGCCGAGAACGCCCAAAACGGTCGTCTCGCTCACCCTTATCCTGTTGTGCGTATATGTGGCAAATAACGGTATTCGCTCGATAGCCATCATATCCGGAATCCTGCTTCCCACTGTATGGGTGTTGGGACATTTTGTAGCTGTGTCGAATCTTCAATATAAGGACTATTCATTGTTGACGCCCCTACTCGTGGAAGGATACACGCCTATGCTCAAAAGCATGATCGTAGCCGGCGGCGGGTTTATGGAGATGATCGTGCTGATCTTTCTTCAGCATCACATGAAACGAAAGATGAACTACCTCTCGATTGTCATATTATCTATTCTTCTGGGCGGACTCACGCTGGGACCATTGATGGGAGCTATCGCCGCATTCGGACCTGTTCCCGCCATGGAATCCCGCTATCCCGCATACGAACAGTGGATGCTGGTCACCATTACCAAATATATAACGCATGTCGATTTTCTGGCTTTGTACCAATGGATATCGGGCACATTAATTCGTATTTCTCTGTTCCTGTTTATCATGGCGGACGGTATTTCCTTTAAAAAACCAAAACAGCGCCTTTGGTATTTATTAGGAGTGGGTGTCGCATTGTCTGTCTTTTCCTTAATTCCGGTAATCGATAGACAAATCGAGTTATTCGTTCTGGGCAAATACTCGCTGGCATTCTTAGGCATTCTTTCCGTGCTGACGCTTTTCATTGCGATTGCAGTAGCATTTAAACCTAAAACAAACGGAGGATAAAAGATGACAAATCACAGACCTCGAAACGGTATGTTCCGCCGAAAATCGAAACAAACCAGGTTTAATGTGGACCGTGAGCCCGCATCCGACACGTTGGATGAGGAATCCCTGCGTTCCATGTTTGCCAATTCCGCGGATGTCGTCATCAAATCTTTCCCGGGAAAGCATGAAGATGCTATTCCCGTATTGCTGCTGTACAGCGAAGGCATGGTTGATTCCAAGGTGATGACCCAATATGTGCTGCCAGATCTGGAAGAAAAACTGGAACGCTTCAATGATTGGGAGCCGTTAGCCAGAGAACTGGATAAATCGATGGAATGGAGCAAAATTAAACAGCCTGCCGATGTCGTAAAGTTTCTGTTTGCAGGACGAATGATACTATTTTTTTTAACAGAAAAATGCTTTTATTCCATCGATCTCGCCGCGCGTCCGAATAGACAACCTGAGGAATCCAATACGGAGGTGGCTATCAAAGGGGCGCGCGACGCTTTTACGGAGGATTTAAACATGAACGTGGCACTTGTCCGAAAACGACTTCGCACGGCCACACTCCACAATGAACAAATGATCATCGGCGATCGCAGTCAGACCAGAGTAGCGCTTCTGTATGTTTCCGATATTATACGCCCGGAGATTGTCAACGAGGCTAAAGAGCGTTTAAAAGGGATCAAAGTCGATGCTCTGGTAACCAGCGGTCAGCTGGAGGAGGCGCTTTCCGATTCTACCCTGTCCCTGTTTCCACTTATGGACTACATTGGCAGGCCGGATTTTGTCGTGGAGTGCTTGCTTAAAGGGCGTTTTACCATTCTTGTGGATGGATCGCCAATGGCATTGATTGCACCATGCAACTTACTGGAATTATTAAAAACACCAGAAGATTCTTATTTCCCTTACCACTTTGTAATCTTTGGGCGACTTCTCAGGTTGTTAGGTCTATCTCTTGCCATTATGCTCCCGGGATTTTGGGTTGCCTTGACATGCTACAACATGGATCAGCTTCCCTTTCTCCTTCTTGCGACCGTCACCGTCTCCAGATTCGGGCTTCCGCTCTCCGCGCCAATGGAGATCTTATTAATGCTGGGCATGTTCGAATTATTCAGGGAGGCTGGGATCAGGCTGCCCAAAGCAGTCGGTCAAACCATTGCTGTCCTGGGCGGTCTGATTATAGGCGATGCTGCCATCCGCGCGGGACTTACGTCACCCACCATGCTGGTTGTATCTGCAACAACCGCAGTTGCGACTTTTACATTAGTCAATCAAACACTAAGCGGGACGGTCAGCATTATTCGTCTATATGTGCTGGTATGGTCTTCCTTGCTAGGCATGCTCGGATTCTTCATCGGAATATTAAGTCTCATTGCCTACCTCTCTGTATTGGAATCCTTCGGTCTTCCGTATCTAGCTCCTCTATCACCATTAACCTACAAGGATCTGTTGAGCTCCCTCTTAAAAAAACCATGGGCTTTCAACAAAAACCGACCGGAAATGCTTCAGAAGATAGATGACACATCTGAAGAAAGGGAACCTACATGAGATGACAATTTGCGTCAGAATCATAAAATTAATGTTGTTAATGGTAATTCTAAATCTGTTAACGGGTTGCTGGGACATCAAGGAAATACAAGACATGAATTACATCACAGCCATCGGCATCGATCAGGAGGACGGTAACTTCGTTGTATATACCCAAATGATGGATTTTACATCCGTAGCCAAAACCGAAACCGGAAAGGCGGAAAAGCCATCCCAGGTGTGGACTTCCAAAACAAAGGGTAAAACATTGGACATGGCGATAAACGCCCTATACGATACCTTACAGGAACGAACCAGTTGGAGCCATATTTCCTGTATTCTACTTAGTGAGAACGTGCTGAAATCAAATGTCCTAACCAAACTGGATACCATCGGCCGGTATCAGGAGGTTCGTATGACACCTTGGGTATATGGTACAAAAGACTCCATCGATCAATTGTTTACTGTCCCTGCGTTTTTCAACCTCTCCCAATTGAATACGTTAGCTCATGAACCTACTGAGGAGTTTAAACAAAAATCCTATATCGTACCGATTCGATATTTCGATTTCATGGCGCTGATTACAGAACCAGCCAGCACGGTGTTGATTCCTAATCTGTCGGTTGATAAAAAGACCTGGAGCTTAAACCAAAAAGATAATCCGAAATTGGTGATTAACGGAGTATTTGCTATATCTAAAGGGGTATCGAATGGATTATTCACCAATGATAAACTCACAGGCTTGCGTTGGCTGGAAACCGATACGAAACGATCTCACATCCTGATCACGAATAAGCGCGGCGAATATGCAGGGGTCGTGGTATTAACAAATCCCAAAGTTCGCAAAGAATTAGTTATTGTTAACGGCATGCCCAAATACCGCGTTCATCTGAAGTTAAATGGAAGCGTGGATGAAGCTCTCGATGACATGACCAAGGCTGAAATCGAAATACAGGCAGCAGCGGAAGTGCGGGAGGAAATTCTAACTACGTTTAAAAACGGGGTTGCTTCAAAAACGGACCTATTCAGCTTGGAGCACCTTTTTTTTAAGAAAGATTCCCGACTTTGGAAAAAAACATATCAGTCGTCTTCCCAACCGATTGATCCAGGCGCTCTGGAATCGGTTCAAGTAAAAGTCCATCTGGAGCATGCCGGCATGAAGTTGCTGCCTCATCATAAAGGTCCGAATACCCCAACTTCCCAAAACGAACCAAACTCCTAATTCAGCTATAAAGGAATCCATGACAAAGGCAGCCTGTTCTAATGATCAGAACGGCTGCCTTCAGATTGAAGCGTAAATTCGATATGTCATATATATGAAAGATAAATAAACGTTTATGGAGATTGGTTTATTTAAACCCATTTAGTTATACGACAACTTCAACGCCGTCTTCCTCGAACAAATCATCATACGCAACGTAGAGGCCTATAGCCGAGGCAATTAATACTAAAATGGCTGCAATAAACGCCAATTGTTTAACCGTCGCTTTTTTCGAATTTCCTTGTCTGCGTTTTCTTTGCGTTCCTTGGCCCATACTACATACCTCCCGCTTCCATGCCATTACCATAAAATATGAATTGGATATGAAAATGTTGTTAGGCAAAGTACGCTTATATCGTATTCTGGTTCTAATGGTAAGTTTGCTCCAGTTTTTCGATTACTATCTTCAATTGATCACAGAAGATCAGCAAAGTTTGCTGAAAAATGCTCTTATATCCTCTATAAGTGATTCCGGGTCTGCCATGGCAACCATATGACTGCCACTCTCTCGATTCGACCAGTGGATAATGTTGTTCTTGGTTTCAGCAATACGCCGGAATACAGAACCTCCCCCATGGGAAACCCCTGTCGGTACTTTCATCTGATTTGTTGGCATCCCAGCTGCTCCTTCATAATAGGTCCAGGACGAGGAAGCAGCTGTCTGCGTGAACCAATAAACGCCTGCGTTAGTGAGCAGCAGATCTTTATGGATCGGTTCTTGAGGGATCTCTTCCGTGTTGTTGGGCCATCCGTCAAATTCTTTAAACCGCTCAACAAGGTAAGCAAGTCCTGCCACCGGTGAGTCAAGAAGCCCATAACTTAGTGTTTGCGGCCGGTTGGTCAGATAAGGTGCATAACCACTCCCTCCCGCAAACAGCTCGGTTAGATGGGAGATTTCGGCCATTTCCTCCTCACGGAGCCCGTCCAATTCGCTCGGATCTCCCATTGGGATACCTAGCCCTCCTGTAATATGAACACCAATCATATGCTCAGCGTCAAGGATAGCCAGCTCGGGGGAAACTAGTGCACCAGCATCATTGCCATGGGCACCGTAACGATCATAACCGAGCCTGCGCATCAATTCGGCCCAAACTCGGGCAACGCGTTGGATGCTCCACGGTGTCTCATCTGCCGGCTCCGGAAAAGTGGAAAAGGCGAACCCTGGAAGTGAAGGTGCCACGATATGGAACGCCATGCTTGGATCTCCACCGTATGCTCTTGGATTGGATAATGGTCCAATGATATTCATGAATTCAACAATGGAATTTGGCCAACTATGCGTCATGATCAACGGTAGGGCATGAGGCTCGGGAGATCGTACATGAAGAAAGTGGATCTGCTGACCCTCAATGTCTGCTATAAACTGCGGAAATGCATTGAGTTTTTGCTCATGCTCACGCCAGTCATATTCATTCTGCCAGTATTCCACCAGCTCTTTAAGGTATAGGGCAGGAATGCCCCGATTCCAACCACCTCCAGGTAATTGGGAAGGCCACCGAGTTTGGGCAATACGAGTCTGCAAATCGTCAATGTCCTTTTGAGGTACGTGAATGTGGAAGGGACGCACGGAAGTTTCAGAACCCTGGTACTTGATATCAGCTTGATCATGAGTCATAGATTTACCTCGCTCTCGAGTTTTACTTCATGATAAAAGCAAAACACTGACGGCAATGTGTCAGTGTTTCCTAAAAAGATCTCTCATATGGTGAGGGTGCCCCATTATCCCGCAATAAAAAAACAACCCGTGATATACACGGGTTCTGGTACGTAATTAATGTTTTTATCGATTGACCATCTATGGGTTGTTAAAGTGAAGCACCATGCCTGTTTTGTCATCGGATTTTTTGAATCTTGCATGTTTTAAGCACTCAGGGTCAGCCTCTTCGATCTCTATTAATTCGCGCGCGTACTGCTCAACGCCCGTTTCGAGTATACGCTGTGCGACATGTTCCCAGTAAGAACGATGACTCGGCACATCCTTGGTAGGCCAAAACAAACCATCCGATAACATGATTACGTGCTTCAATCGTGACCTGTTGATCTTTCCGTATTCGAGAAAATGGGCGGCGTGGGCTTCCCCGTTTAATACGCCATAGCCTCCATTCGTGTTACTCTGAAAGCGATTCTCCCTGATGATATCAATCACCGTCCCGTGGAGGTCTTTTTGATTGGACAATCCCTTACTCACGCCCTCCTCCCATTTTGCGATCGCCGGAGATTCTAAATGAGCGACTTGCCTCCAGGTTAACGGGCGAACCTCCCCATCTTGGTATACGGCAAGAATCATGCAGTCGCCTGTCTGAATAAATTCCACACGGTCCTCTTGAATTTGAACAAGAGCAAGGGCAGTACCCCAGAGGCCATCTTTTTTCTTCATATTAATATTCGCTTGCAGCATAAGTTCTCTTAGCTTTTGGTTTGCTGCCGCAACATGCTCCGTAAGCTGTTCAACTCGGTCCAGTGATTCGAAGTAGTTCTTCACGGTTTGAGCAGCGATGTATCCTCCGGTTTCCTTCTTGTTGCTGAGGTATGGGACGATAGATGAAACCCCATCTAACACGCCATACAATGAGGCCCGCTCATTTATGACAAGTGCATCTTCATTTAAAAAGTGGATTCCCCTATGCGTGAATTGCTCAACGGTTAACATAACGATCCTCCTGTCGATTCCTATTCGATTTACTAGATTTGCTATCTGCCCCTTGCAGCCTGCCAAAAGACAAGACACGTTACAAGTATTGCAAGCATGAAGCTGCTGATGGCCGGAACGACAAGCTGTAATACAAACGTCATCCCTTCACCATCAACAACCGTCATCATGGCCATGAGCATAACCAGAATATAGATCACCACAAATACACACCAAAAAGGTAGAACCGGATACGAATGATCTCTTTGCGTTGATGCTACATACAAGTGGCGATGAATCCAGCATAAGATCAGGACCAACCCGAACAGGCTGCTGCCGTGCTGACATAATTTATACACCGGAATTTGTACGGGGCCGATATGTATCAATTGGGTGAGGAAGGGAATCTGATTGAGCAGCGATTTCTTCTTCCACCAAGGCATCGTGGTGACGGGATGAGCGAATGTAAACGGCATAAGATCTCCTAACTGCTGCGAACGATGGCAATAGCTAGTTTTTTACTATTCTAACAGATTCGCTCTCGTAAGGGATGAAGATAATTTCACCTTTATAAAAAGGGACAGGCATTTGCCTATCCCTTCACCTACTTTATTGAATTAAAGCAGCTCGCGTGCAAGCAGGCGATAAACCTCCAGCCGCTTTTCCTGCGAATGCGGAATGCTGCATATCATCGCTTCCTGGAATCCGTAGTGCGCTTGCTCTTCCTGTAAGCGTGCCGCGATATCCTTTACCGCTCCCACAAGATGAATCTTGCGGCCTTCCTGAATAGCCATCCGGTCGATTTCCGTTAAGGACACATTCTGAGCTTCTTCGGGCGTCAGCACCTGCGTAATCCGGCCCTTGCTCATCATCAATCGGAAAATATCCTGCGGCAGCGCTTCATACTCGGCTTCTTCCTTCGTTTCGGCCGTTGTCACCATATAGGATACGTTAATCTCCGGCTTTTCCATGAATATGGATGGTTGGTAGTTATCGCGGTAATGATCTAATATCTCGTTGCTCATCGCTCCGTTAAAGAATTGCGCGAAGGAGTACCCGACCCCCATCTGAGCCGCTTTTAAGGCACTGTTGCCGCTGGAACCGAGCAGCCACACTTCCGGCAGGGCAACTTCGGTTGGAGCAGCGGCGTTTTTAGCATACAGCTCATCTTCCGGGACCTCATCACGAAGGAGCTGCATGGTTACGGCCAGCTTATCATACATGTTATGAAGCATCAGCTGCCGCCCTTCAGACAAAGCGTACATCGCACTTGTATCACCGCCTGGCGCTCGTCCTACACCGAAATCAATCCTGCCCGGAGTAAAAGCGCTTAACGTCTTAAACACTTCCGCGAGTTTTAGGGGAGAATAATGCATCATCATGACCCCGCCGGTACCGATGCGAATCCGATCGGTTTTTGCCGCAAGCCGGGCTGCCGTCACTTCTGGTGCGGAGCTGGCAAACGTATTTCCCCCATGATGCTCGGCCATCCACATTCGGCTGTATCCCAATTCATCTGCCAGAATAGCCAGTTCTTCCGCTTTTTTCAAGGCCCCTTCCGCTGTGTTGCCGCTTGTTACGGGTGCCTGATCCAATACGCTTAGTCTCATGAAATTTCATCCCTTCCTCGGTTAGATGACCATTTTGTTGTTGATCCATTCCTCTAAAGCCGCAACCTTATCCTTAAAGCGTTCACCGCACATCTCCTCTGACAGCGAAGCAATGGTCTCCCGCTTTAATACAGCCTTCCAGGATGATTCCGCTTCCTCCATTAAATCGGATAACAGACAGCAGCTCTCTTCTTTTTCCAAATCCAGCATGTCTACCAGAATTCCGTTGCATGAATAGAGGGACTGCTGTCCTTCCACCGCGAGGTATACGTCGTATACACGGATATTCTCCGGTTTCTTTTTTAATCTAAAACCGCCTTTGATACCGGGTACTGATGTGATGATGTCAGCTGTTACCAGCTTCCTTAACAGTTTCTGAAAATAGGTTGCCGATGTACCCAACTGCTGGCTAATCGCTTCCCCGGGCAGTACGGCCTTGTCCGGCAGCATATTCAATAGAACCAGGGCATACACCGACTGTTCCACGCCGGTTTTCATATGCATCTAACAGCACCTCAATTCACGAAAATATCAGTTCGTTCGTTATCTAAACTACATACGCATCTATCCATTAACGATTAAAGCGGATAAACAATATCCACGTTATATCTTATATGAATTCGAACCGAATGTAAAATCATTGCCAATCTGATGCAATGAGGAAAACAACCAATCTACATCCAAGTGCCAAGTCATTAGTTCATATGATGAAATAAACGCCTCTAACTTAAGGTCTCATAAAATAAAAAAGTCGCGCTAAGCGCGACTTTCAGGCTGTTCTGTTATTCCATGTATATTTCGCTATGAGCATATAATTTCCGTAATGCAACCATCTATGCTTCGTCCCATAACCGCTTCAGATTGTCCAGACCCAGCCGGGTTCCTTCCCGGCATTCTTCCATACCTTCGAATTCCAGCGTAATATCTCCGTCATAACCTTCAGTCTTAATGAGACGCAGAATCCGGCGAACATCGATATCACCCTGGCCGAAGATCGAGCCTCGAAGGTAATTGCCGTGGGATGTTCTGAACCATTTCCCCCCACCCGGGTCCTGATCAAACGGACGATAATAGAAGTCTTTCACATGGATGAGCGAGGCAAACGGTAAATTTCGTTTCACACCAACAAGCGGCTGCTCGTCAACGCATAGAAAGTTCCCGATATCCAGCGTCGTCTTGAAGTTCGGGCGGTCGACCGCCTGAAGCACACGCTGTACACGATCGCTCGCCTGTACGCTCACGCCATGGTTCTCGATTGTTGTCGTAATACCATAAAAGTCTGCGTAATCTGCTATGAGCCGACATCCTTCCACAATCATATCCAGATGGGTTTCCACATAATCAATGCCCATCTTCTCCGGCGGCAGCGTGAACGCCGTCACGTCATGACGCATATGCTTCATTCCTAAACGATTCACCGTATCCACATGGCGCTTGATCCGCTCGACCTCGACATCGAAGGCGTCCCGGCTCTCCTGGACAAAATTAGCGGGCATCGAATAGTTGGATAACGCGATGCCGACTTTCGCCGCCCGCTCACGCACCGCATCGGCAAGCCCGGGATTGTCCTCCAGCGTAAATCCGTAGGGCACGATCTCCATGTGCTGCCCGCCGTTCTCCGCGATCCAATCCACCACATCCAGCACCGTCATCTCTCCTGCACGGATAGCGGGCAGCAAACTGTAGGTGCTTACGCCAACTCTCATCCTGCAATCCCTCCTTTATTTGCTTCTTCCATCATACGCTTCCTGATAAATTTCCAGATAGCGGGTTACGTTCATTGCTTCCAATTGCTTAACGTAACCATCCCAGTCCTTTTCCAGATCGGCATCGCCGATCACGAAGCGGGCCATCATTTCATCAACATAATCATTGATCGTCTTGGACAGATCCGCTACCTCGGACGCCTGCTCGTTCGTTAGAAATAACGGCGGCACGGTGCTGACATCCGTAGGTTTGTAAGGTTCGTATTTATTTTTCGTTTCATTGTACAGAATGACTTCCAGATCGTCGTCTCCTTTGGCAACGGCGCTCAGGCGGAAATCATTCGTCCGCAGACTCGGACCGGTTTGAATCCAGGCTATATTCTGTACCGTGCCGTAAGACTTCAGCTCTGACCAGACCGCGGGCTCTCCGTTGATGCCGATCTCTCCGTCCTTTGCGTCCCGCCATTCCTCGTCCGGGCGACCATACACGCTTCGCAGCGTATGCTCCCGTTCGTACAGCCCATCCGCCCATCGCAGGGCAAGCTCAGGATGCTTGGCCTTCTTCGTGATGACAAAGGCACCCGGATTCAATCCGGTGGAATCCAGAGCAGCATAGCGAACTCCGTTCGGTCCTTTGAGCGGCGGTACCGTCTTATATTCCAACCATCTTCCGCTTTCGCCGAGGAGTTGGGTAAATATACCCTGGTGCCCGCCGGTTGAAGCGCCAAGAAGTACGTTATCGGGGTTCTCGCCGATCTGGATCAGCTGATTGTCATCCTGCGTGAATGACTCCGGAGCGAGCAGCCCCTCAGCGTACAGCTTATTCATGTACCGCAAGCCTTCCCTCCACTCCGGTTTGTTGAAGGCGACGTCAAGCTTATCGTCTTTTATGAATATATGCTTGTAACTTGAGCCGTAAACCGGATTATAGATGAAGGAGTTTAACAGGAACGCATCAATGGAAGAGCTCCAGGATTTCGGTGAAATCGACAACGGAATTTCATCCTGGACGCCATTCCCGTTCGGGTCTTGTTCTTTAAAAGCTTTCAGCACCTCGTACAACTCATCCGTGGTTTCCGGCATCTCCAGATTGAGTTTCTTCAGCCAAGGCTCGTATATCCACATTTTCTGGCTCATGGAACAGTGGTAGCATTCATTCACTTCCGGAAGCGCATAAATATTGCCGTCCAGCGCCGTTATTGTGGATTGGATCTCCGGGTTATCCTGGAATATTTTCTTCGTATTCGGCCCCTGCTTCTCAATCAAATCATTCAACGGAAGAAAGGCGCCTTGCGAGCCGTATATCATCTGCTGCGCCGGCGAAATATTTAAACCCATAATGACGTCGGGATAATCCTCGCTGGCAAGAACGAGATTCAGCTTCTCCTGCATGCTCTGCTCCGGAACGACCTCCCACTCGATGTGCACATTCGTTTTTTCTTCATACCATTTGGTGAATTCATTCGTTTCGAAATTCTCGACCAGCGGATTTCCCCGCACCATCACCTTTAACGTGGTTTTCTCTTGTACCAGCGGATAGGTCCCCGGTGCGGATAAGGCGATTGGCTCGGTACCCGCATTTGGCGTCTTATCCGAGCCCTTCGGGCTCTGTGAACCCGTACAACCTGCAAGAAGGATACTGAATGCGGTGAATGCCCCCATGATCACCCGTGTTCTTTTTCTCATAACGTCCCGCCCTCCTGAAATATGGATGTTTTATCCCTTTAATGATCCGATCATGACCCCTTTGACAAAAAATTTCTGCAAAAACGGATATACGATCAACAGCGGTACCGAGGTCACCACGATCAGCGAATATTTCAGCAGCTCCCGCAGCCCTTGCCGGGCCGCAGCGGTTTTGGCATCGCCGAGCATTTCGATATTCACCTCGTTCTGCACCAGAATATCGCGAAGCACGAGCTGGAGCGGGTACAAATCCGCGCTCTTCAAATAAATCATCGCGTTGAAATATTGATTCCAGTGTCCAACGGCATAGAACAAGGCAATGACAGCCAAGATCGGACCCGAAAGAGGCAGCACGATGCGCCACAGGAAGCGAAAATCCGTACAGCCGTCCAGCTGTGAAGCCTCCAGCAGTTCCTGCGGGATGGTCGTCTGGAAATACGTGCGCATGATGATGACATTCCACACCGACAGCGCCCCCGGAATCAGCATCGACCATATCGTGTCAATCATGCCGAGATCCTTCACCAGCAGGTAGGTCGGGATCAACCCTCCATTAAACAGCATCGTGAACACGAACAGCAGCATGAACATGTTTCTACCCCGAAAATCTTTGCGTGACAACGGGTATGCTGCCATGACGGACAGAATGAGATTGATCATCGTGCCTGCCAGCGTATAGAACAGCGTGTTCATAAAGCCTTTGGCAACCATCGTATTTTTGAATACCGCACGGTAGCCTTCGAGGGTCGGTTCGACGGGCCACAGCCATACCTTTCCCGACAAGACCGCGCTGCTGGAACTGAATGAGGCGCTGACTACATATATCAGCGGATACAACACAATGATTAGGAAAACGGATAACATCGCGTAGTTGACCACCGTAAAAACGCGATCCGAGCCGGATTCCTTCATGGCAGGTGATTGCATACAAGTCCCCCCTTCCTTACCATAGACTCTCCTGCTTCAGCTTTTTGGCCGTTTGGTTCACGATCAACAGCAGCACGAAACCGATGATCGCTTTAAACAACCCAATCGCCGTGGCATATGAAAAATTCATTGCTTGGGATACCAATCCTACCTTGTACACGTACGTGTCAATGACTTCGGATGAACGCAAATTCAGTGCATTCTGCATTAACAGAATTTTTTCGAAGCCGGTCTCGAGCATTTGCCCCGTATTCAGAATGAGTAAAATCATGGCGATGGGCATGATGCCCGGGAGATCAATGTGGCGCATCCGCTGCATCTTCGTGGCTCCATCCATGACGGCTGCTTCATGGAGAGCCGGATCAATCCCTGAAAGCGTTGCCAAAAAAATGATGCAGGAAAACCCGACATTCTGCCAAATATGGGACCATACATAAATCGACTGAAACCAGGAGGCCTCCGCCATGAAATGAAACGGACCCAGGCCGATCCAGCCGAGCATCGTATTGATGAGTCCCGTTCTTGGATCCATAAACTGCAGCATCAAGCCCACCAGCACGACCAGAGAGATGAAATAAGGCGCGTATGTAACCATTTGGACGGTATTCTTGAAGCGCCGGTTCCTTACATAATTCAGTCCAAGTGCAAGCATAATGGGAAACGGGAAACTGGCTATCAGTGTGTACAAGCTGATGGAGAACGTATTCTTCAGCAATCGCCAGAATTCATGCGATTTAAAGAAGCGTTCGAACTGGGCAAATCCTACCCATGGACTTCCGTTGATCCCCTTCGTGACGTTGAACTCTTTAAACGCAATTTGCGCGCCGTACATCGGCACATACTTGAAAATAATGATGTACAGCAGCGGAAGAAAAAAAAGCGCATACAACTGCCCGCTACGGATGATGCTCTTCCAGCCACTCAGCGGCTACCACTCCAATCTTCAATGGATTCGTCCCGGGTGCGGTCCGTGATTGGAGTATATACAGCTGCGTGGATCAGCGTAAATCTTCATGTTTCCGGTCGATTATTCAGAATTTTAGAATGGGCTGTTATTCATCATTCATGCACTGTGCATTTCTTTAGATTAAGCATGTTCTTCTGCGCGTTGAAGACGTCTATACTCGGTCGCGCTAATGCCGTTTACCCGTTTAAACGCACGGCTGAAGGTGTTGAGTGAGAGATAGCCAACAGAAGCAGCAATGTCACTTACCGGCCTGTCGCTTGACGCCAATTCCCGCTTCGCCTCATCCATTCGGAGTTGCTCCAGATAGTCCGAGAAATTCAAGCCTGTTTGCTCCTTAAAGAAGTAAGACACATAAGCCTCAGAGGTGCGTGTTTCCCGGGCGAGCGCGGTTAAACTCAAATCACTTTCCCCATAGTGCCTCTCGATATAGGTAAGCAGTCGGCTCGTTAAATGGTCATTATGGCTCTTCTTCCTCTCCTCGTTTTTCCGACAGAGCCGAATAAAAGTACTATAGAGTACGTTCATGGCTTCGGCTGGGGGCAGAACCGGATTTAATGCTCGGATGACGGCTTCCATTTCCTCCGTTCTGCCGCTTCCATCTTTCCCTGTGGGTTCGCAGCATTTCATTAAGGTACCGCTAAGTTCCTGGGCAAGGAGCTTCTCCACGGCCATCGGCAATTGCCGCTCCGACCTGTTCTTCTCCTTGATCTGCAGCAGCAACTGCTGCGTCTCATCCACATTGCCTGCCTTCACAAGCTGGATCAACCTCATCTCTTCATCGGCCGGGTAATAATAGGAGAAGGCCGGCGTTTCCATCTCAGCATGATATAAGATAGGAGCCTTCTCGCTCCATCCTGCATGATGAAGCACAAACCTGGCCTCCCCGTAGGAACGGTATAGCTCAGCAATGCTGGACTGGCACTCGCCTACGGCCATATAAAGGCCTGTATCTGAGATTCCGCTCAATTGCTCGTAAATTACCCGTATATTCGCTCGCATCTGTGTCATAAAATCCGCATTGTCTACTGCCGTTCCCGACAGGATCAGGACCAATTGGTTTTCACCAAAATCATGCAGCAGCACCTCCTCCCCGCATAATGCTTGAAGCCGGTCGCGGAGGTTGATTTTTACAATATCGAGCTCCATCAGCATCTCTTCCATAAACGGCTCCTGATATCCCCGAATATGAAGAAGCGCAACCGCATGGTGAGATCCCCGAAGCTGGACTTGTGCGTGTTCCATGGCAGCCTCTATCTCCTGCATCGACGTGAAGCTACCCTTCAGAAGCCTGTCAACCACGACATTTCGCAGCATCGGAATCTGCTCTTCCAACCGTTCCTTCAGCGTATCATGACTTTCAATCAGCTCGGACACGGAATGTCCGATATAATCAACCGCGTTACGAGAAACCACATGTTTTGCATCCCGTGAGGATGACGGCAGAAGCTGGAGGATCTTAAGGAATGGTCTGCTGCTTCGATATGCAAAATAGCCGGCGATCCCAAACCCCAGCAGAAGAGCTGTGATAAAGATCGTCAATGTCAGCTGTTTAATATAATTCACCTTTTGCAGCACCACGGATTTCGGTTGAGCGGATACATAGCTCCAGCCATTGTATTTGGACGTGGATTGCGTCACCAGCATTTCCTGTCCGCCCAATTGGATATGGGAGTAGCCCCCTCGTTTGGGAAGCGCTTTCAAAATATCCGGTTCTTTCAAACCTATGGAACTGATCAAGTTGCCGTTCTGATCCGCTATGTAGGCAAAACCCTCTTGTTCCGGATCGACTTTGCGAAGCATGTCCTGAATCTGCATGTTGTTAATCAGTACAGTAACAACCCCGCTGCTCATTTTATTCCCGAAGGATTGCATATAGCTGACAACCGAGTAAGGTTTGCCTTCATACACGACCGAACGGCCCGGGGCATACGTTTTATAATGATACTGCCCAAACAGAGCTTGCTTCCACTCGCTTAATGACTGGTCGTCATAGTGCAGCTGCAAACGATAATACTGGTCCGCCGTATACACCTTACGAGGTGAAACGATCATGTTGCTGTTCCTGTAAGCAATGTAATAATCCAATATGAAATGATTGAACAATTTGTAATTAAACAAACTCTTTTCCAAATCCCATAGACGGTAAGGACCTGTTCCGACAAACGGTTCTTTCTCAAATTGAAAAGACAGCACCTTCGATTCGCTCGACATCTGCCGTGCCATGTTCTCGATTTCAGCAAATCTCTGATCCAGCGCTTCCTGGATTTGCTGCAGAGCGGCGGAGGTGCTTCTTACCGTCTCGCTTTCGATAAGACCTGCAGTCTTCCCATAAGCAAACCATCCAACCAATAGGGAGCCCACCAAAATGACAGCATACGGTATAAAAAATCGAACCAGCAGCGCTGCCTTCTCCCCGGAAATGGATTTCACCGCTTTAATCCCCCTTTCATCCCTTCAGATATGATCCAATATAACAAAGAAAACGACATATAGTCAGTAGACCAAAAGGCACTCTTTATAGTCAATCTTGAACACCATTCCCATCACAAGTTTGATAAAAACAGTCATTTGGAGACTGTCGGCATTTCATCCGTAAATTGGTTATCTCCTTCTCCTTCCCTTATACTGGATAGGAAACTATCATTTTCGAGAGGAGACCCTATATGACAAATGCGAACGAATCTCTGAAAAATGCATTGTTTACGAAGGAATTTACCCATAACCCTTATCCTGTATACGAGAAATTGAGGCAAAGCGATCCCATACTGAATCTGCAATTTCCCGATGGACGTTTCGGCTGGCTGATCAGCAATTACGAGGAAGCTGTTGAAGCGCTCAAGGATGTCCGATTTAGTAAAGACGTCGCTAAAGCAATGGGGCAGGAACAGACCAGCGTGTTTAGCACTAATATGCTGTTCTCCGATCCGCCAGATCACAAACGGCTTCGCGGATTAGTCCAAAAGGGCTTTACTCCGCAGCGAATTGCGGATATGCGGGACCATATTCAAGAGATCGCGGACAACCTGCTGGATGCTGTCTCCTCCAAAGAAACCATAGATCTCATTGATGAATATGCGTTCAAACTTCCTATTATCGTGATAAGTGAAATCCTTGGCGTGCCTACGGAGGACCAAGACAAGTTTCGGATATGGTCCAACTCCATCATCGGCGCTTCCAACCAGGAAATGAACGAGCAAGTAGTCCAGCATATGAATGAATTTATCGCTTATTTGAAGGATTGGTTTGCCAAGGTTCGCGAACAGCCGGGCGATGATATGATCAGTCAGCTTGTCATTGCCGAGAATCAGGGTGATCGCTTATCCGAACAGGAGTTATATGGCGTCGTCACCCTGATGATCATAGCCGGTCATGAAACGACGGTAAACCTGATCGGTAATGGTGTGCTTGCCTTATTGGAGCATCCCGAACAACGCAAGCTTCTGCAGGAACAACCCCAACTCATTCATGGTGCGATTGAGGAAATGCTTCGCTACAACGGTCCCGTTGAATTCAGCACCTCACGTTGGGCGGCGGAGGATATGGATTTTCATGGTGTTCATATGAAGAAAGGCGACTTGGTTGTCATCGCTTTGAACTCCGCTAATCGGGATGCCTCACAATTTGAGGACCCGGATATCTTTGATATTACCCGGGAGAAGAGCCAGCATTTAGCCTTTGGCAAAGGGATTCATCTCTGCCTGGGAGCTCCCCTTGCCAGACTGGAGGGTGAAATCGCAATCAACACGCTGCTCCATCGCTACCCCAACTTTGAGCTGCAACGGGACATCGGTGAGCTTGAATGGAGACCGGGTATGATTGTCCGCGGTGTGAAGGAAATTCCGATTTCACTTCATGCCTAATGTGCAACAACATGAATGACTGCTTCCATGAAAAAGGCGAACCCCTAACAGGATTCGCCTTTTGACTATGTTGCAGTCTTATTGATTACATATTATTTATTATGTAAACTAACTTCCTGGGAACGGTGAAATGTTCGAGATTCCCGCTATTACCGATACAGGTCGTGCCACCATCTTATTCATTGAAGCTGTGCCTGAGGGGATATTGGATGTTTTTAAAGGCATCAAGAACTCTTCCGAATTTGTGGCACGTATGGCGAATGTAATTGAAGAGCATTTTCCTCCTATATATGAACGAATCGATATGGATCGGTTTGCACTCATCGCGTTTCGTTAAGTCAAATCCTACGATAACGGATCCTAAATCCTAAATAAGGAATAAATCGCTCCCTAGTCCAAGCTCCATGACTAGGGGTTATTGATATGGCAAAAATGGGTAAAATTAATTAGTAGAACCCTTTTAGAACGAAACACCTCAAAGTTTTCATTAAATGAAAGAAGCTGAGCCGAATGAAGTCTGCTAAAACCAAAGAAAATCAATCTCAGCGCATAAGATACTCCGCGCGTAATTTATGGTCAGGAATCTTATTCGGATTAGGTCTGGTCGGTTTTATCGATGAGGCTGTGTTCCACCAATTGCTGCACTGGCATCATTTCTACGATAAGTCTACAAACGATATTGGACTTGTCTCCGATGGACTGTTTCACGCGTTCAGCTGGTTCGCGACCATCGGCTCTTCGTTCATGCTTGCCGATCTGCACCGCCGGCATGCGTTCTGGTTGAAACGGTGGATTGGAGGTATCCTGCTTGGAGGCGGCGCCTTCCAGCTGTATGATGGTATCATTCAGCATAAATGGATGCGGCTGCATCAGATTCGTTATAACGTCGATATCAGTCCCTACGATTGGGTCTGGAACCTGATTGCTGTGGGCATGATCCTAGTTGGTATAATTCTCATCGTGCGAACTCAAAACCGAACTCTATCCAGGGAGGCCTGATCTCATGATGAGTAACCATACGCTTGTTCATGGGGCTGGAATGTCTGGAGGCTCTGCTTCGTGGACCTCATGGGAATGGATCATGGGTGGCTTAATCTTTGCGCTTCTCATTCTTCTATATATGGTTGCTGCTGCGATCTCCAATCGAAACTACCGAAATTGGCCGCTCCATCGTTATGTTTGTTGGGTTGTGGGAATGCTTTGCATTGGTTTGTCGCTGATTGGTCCGCTAGCGCGACTCGCCACTACGAACTTTATGATCCATATGCTCGGACATCTGCTGCTCGGAATGCTGGGGCCGCTGTTGATTGCATTCTCCGCACCGATGACGCTGCTCCTCAGGTCGACTCCAGTTCCTCTCGCCAGACGGATCACTCGTTTGCTGAAGAGCAAACCGGCCCAAATCGTTGCTCATCCGGCAGCAGCGACCTTGCTGAATATCGGTGGACTATGGGTTTTGTACACAACCGGCTTATTCATGGCCATGCACCATAGCCATTTGCTGTATATCGTCGTGCATTTCCATGTTTTTGCAGCGGGGTATTTATTTACGGTTTCTTTGCTCTATGTGGATGTGGCTCCGCATCGTCTCAGCTTTCAGACTCGTGCGATCATCCTGATGATCGCCATGGCCGGGCATGGGATACTCTCCAAATACATATATGCCTATCCGCCAGGCGGCGTCTCTTCGGAACAGGCCGAGCTGGGCGGAATGCTGATGTATTACGGCGGCGATGCGATCGATCTCTTTCTAGTGTATTGGCTGTGTATGCAATGGTATAAGTCAGTACGCCCGCGACCTGCTTCATCCATGCTCCAAACCTTGGATTAATCACCGTTAACCGGATTATGCTTGGTGTCACTCGTCTCCTGCGGCAGCACGTTGGATATGCTCGGTACATTACGCGGCTTATATTCAATGAGTTCAGAAGAGTAGATGGCAACGGTCATTCTTCCCCCATTACCGAATGCGCGGATGAGGATGGGCTGATTATAGGCGTTCTGAAAAACAAAATCAGGTCCTCCCCAGCTCACCGTAGCATCGCGCCCCGGCAGCACATAAGGTACGTTCCGGCTGTGAGAGTATCGCTTTACAATCTGCAAGCCTGCACGGTCAATAGCATTATACAGTGTGGAAGAGACCTGACAGATCCCTCCCCCCACCCCCTCCGATAATTCGCCTCTGACAATAACGCCAGCACGTTTGTACCCTCTGTCCACCGTTCTAATGCCAACCACCTGATTAAAAGAGAAGGTTTCTCCGGGAAACACGACTGCACTGTCAATCGCCTGAGCGGCTAACGCGATATTATGGGAACGATTTTTGTTGTTGGAATTAAAATAGGTGACATAGTAACCTATCGGTTTCACCCGAAGGGAGGCCAAAAGCTCCGTATCCACCTTCGGATAAATCGGATACCTCGGGGCTTCGACGGTAGCGCCCCCAGTGCCGTACCAATAGGAATAATATTGCTCCAGCAGTTTGCGTCGATCCAGTCTATGACCATTCTGCCCGGGAATGATTTGACCATTGCTGCCAATCCGGGCGTTCCGGGCTTCCATATAGGTTTTCCGATCAAGCGCATCTACCCATTGATTGTATTTATCCATATCCAGCAGTGGGAAAACATCAAGCGCATGGTCACTTCGGCTCACGCTTGCCATGACTTTGCCTTCTTGCGTTATCATTAAATCGCTGTTATCCGGTTCATCCCCTTGCAGGAGCATAAACAATAGACCAAGGGCTGACATCCATCTCAAGCTGGTTCACCTGCTTTATCGTTGTGTTTTTCTCTATTGGCGTTTACGTGATATGTCCGGTTTCGTTTACTCTCTGGTATTATGATTGCATTACAGGTAATTCATTCAGATTGTTTTATAAACAAAAGAAACCCTCACCATGAAGTGTGGGTTTCTTTTGTATGTTATGACTTATTTTACAAGGACACTGGCGTCTCTTTCCTATGACTAAAGGGCAAAACAAGGAACAAAAACGAGCTTACTGCCAGCAATTCTGCAATCCCGATGACCGTTCCCATTGGGGCAGCAGTTGTTCCGTCCCCTAGGCCTACAAGTGGACTTGCGGCTGCACCTAATAACAATGGCAGTAATCCAAGAAGTGCGGACGCACTGCCTGAAGTGTGGGCAGCTTGCTTCTGCATCGCCAGTGACGTTGTCGTTGCACTGACCATGCCGACGGCAGAAACAATCAGGAACAGCATCGGTGCAATCAGCAGCAATCCGCCGCCGAGCCATGTGATCGCAAACAGCGAAGTGCCGCCAAAGGCCGCTATGACAAGACCCGTTGTCAACAATTTGGTTTCCCCTGTTCGGGAGGCCAATCTGCCCGTAATTTGAGAAAACAGGACAATGCCAACCCCGTTAACGGCAAAGAACAGACTGTACATTTGAGGGGATACGCCAAAGATATCCTGCAATACGAAAGGTGACCCCGAGATATACGCAAACATCGCGGCTGATACGAACGCCTGAGAAAGCGCATAGCCGACAAATACGCGGTCCTGCACCAGCGTGCCGAAGGTACGGAAGGTTTGCTTGATCCCTCCGTTGGCCCTTTTCTCCCGAGTTAGCGTTTCCGGAAGACCAAACCATACAGCGAGCAGCATAAGCAATCCAATCAGGAACAGGACGACAAAAACTCCGCGCCAAGAGACGAAATTAAGGATAAACGCCCCGAATACAGGAGCGATAATAGGTGCCAAACCATTAATCAGCATCAGCAACGTAAAAAATTTGGTCAGCTCCGTACCGGTATATAAATCCCGGACGACAGCCCTGGATATGACGATACCGGCTGCTCCGCTTGCTCCCTGCACGAATCGAAGCGCAACCAGAACCCATATCGTTGGGGCAAACGCGCACAGCAAGGAGGTAATCGAATAAATAATCAAGGATATAATGAGCGGTGCTTTTCTCCCCCGGATATCGCTAAGCGGGCCTGCTACAAGCTGTCCAAGAGCAAGCCCAAGTAAAAATGCCGTCAGGCTTAATTGGGCCAACGATGCTGGTGATCCCAAACTTTCGGAGAGCTTGGGCAGTGCAGGTAAATACATATCAACGGAAAGTGGCCCGAAAGCCGAAAGAGATCCGAGAATCAAGGCAAACTGAAGCCTCTTCCTGCGAGTTAGAACCATGGCTGAACCGGCTTCATTCGTGGACATTGACATACGATCTGTAACTTCCTTTCCTGCAACACATTGATGCATGAGTAATAAAATTTTAGCAACCCAGTCTTGGATTGCTAAATAACTATCCTATCATAGGATATATTTCGGTAGATTGCCATCCATTTTTTCTAAGCGAGTGGAATCCGCAGGGTAAACGACGTACCAATCCCTAGCTCACTGTGCACCGTTATTCTGCCCCCATGGTCCTCTACAATTTTTTGACACAGGGACAGCCCAAGGCCAGTCCCTTCTTCTTTGGTTGTATAGAACGGATCAAATATCTTGGCTAGATTTTCATCGGCAATGCCTTTTCCGGTATCCTCAATTTCCACGACAGCCATTCGTTCTTCCGCTCTGAGCGAGATTCGGACGGAGCCGGTGTGCTCCATCGCTTGAAAGGAATTACGGATCAGGTTAATCAGCACCTGGATGATCTTATCACGGTCCATGACGATCTGAATCGGTTCATCGCTTACATCCAGCATAAATAAATGTCCATGCGAAGCGGCTTCGGATTCACACAACGAATAGACTCGAGTCATACAGTCCGTAAGGGATTCTACCCTCATATTGCTTGCATGGGGCTTGGAGAAGTGCAGAAATTCTGCCGTCAGCTCCCCTACCCGCGTAATCTCCCCCATAATGACTTCATACCAGGGCTGAATGTTATAACTTTGATTTTTGGAGAGTTGAATAAACCCTTTAATGGAGGTAAGAGGATTCCGAATCTCATGGGCCATCCCGGCAGCCAGTTCCCCCACCATCTTCATCTTTTCTGTCCGGATCATTTCCTCCTGACTTCTCAACCAGGAATTGCGACGCATTTGAAATATCCGGTCTTCTGCCGTGCTGATCATCTCTTGATAAGTTAAGGCTTCATGCGGGTAACAAGTGATGCTATAGGTCACCTGTACGCCGATATTTTCAAATTTGAACATGCTGCTGTCGATGTTGACGTGCTCGGGCAGCAGTATGGCAAAGCGGTCTCCCGCATATCGGGAGGCTGCCACCATATCGTTTCGGAACAGTTTGCGCACTGCCCGTGAGAAACTGATCAGAATTTCATTGGCTGTGGAGATGTCCTTGGCATTTAACGATTTGAAATTGTTGATGTCCAGTAACACCAGCTGAAAGGGCTTGTTCACCTCAATGAGATGCTGAACTTTATGCAAATACCCATCATAATTCAGAAGTCCCGTCAAGGGATCGTGATAGGTCAGGTAATCGTTTTGCTTATATAATTTCTTCTTTTCCGATTCGAGAAAATTAACAAAATGAAAGGATATCACGACGACAAAGGATGCTAAGCAATCAAACACCGAAACCAGAATATTGTACTTTGTAAAAGGCATGTAAGTCAGACGAATGATAGAATATTGAAGTACCATAAGGAGGCACAGCGGCATCGTTTCTATGAAACGCTCCTTTTTATGAATTAGATTGATGATTAGTATGTAATACAGCAAGATACACCAATTCAATTGGCTGACATAATGAAACGCCCCGAGAAAGAGAAATTGAATATTGCGAAGCCATTCGAACCTTCGATCAAAAATGACGGATGCATACAGTAACGATGCCGTGAGCAGCATCAAAGGGATTGACGTTTGATATCCTAGATAAACCGACGACACCATGATAAAAACCGATATCAAGGGAACAAATAGGAGCTTAAGTACTATAAACGACAAAGCGAATCACTCCTAAATCACTATTACTGGCGCAAAATGTAGAAATCACGGAGGCAAGTTTCACCAAATATGGTACACCATATATAAGCGTCTGAACAGCAGGAAAACACCACTTTCAAAAACAGCAAACGTGAATCTCTTTCTGAAAATCGTGTTTGTGCCTGCTAACCAGCTAGAATTCCTCGTATCGAATCGATATGAACTGATGGGTTGTCGGATGAAACGCAACGGTTACGTATACGCCGAATTCACGAGCGCCTTTCTTAAGCCATAGCTTAAATTTCTCCTCCGCCATCTCATTGGATATCGTGGTTCTTCCCATATAGAGGTAGTCGACGACATCCATATTGTATTTACGCTTCGTTTCCGTCACGGCGAGCGTTCCCCACATGGCGTAAACAGGGTCCTTACTGTTCATGGCTTGGGTCAGGGACTCTGCAATTTCTGTCAATTCCTGCTGACTGATTTTCGACGAAGCGCGATTTGCAGCAGTTAAAAGGTATTGCCAGTTCCCCTTTTCGAATACTAACAGTTGAAACGTATTGATCGGTCCCTTGTAAAACTTTGCAGTCGTATGATCTGCCAGCTCCGATTCTTCAAATGATAGATGTTTCAGCTGCTGTTTATTCTCCAGCGGATATAACTCGATCTTGTAGTCATGTTCAGGTTTATATCGGTTCCAATAATGAACCTCCAGATGCTCGTCCAATCCGCCTTCCATGTCATAACAGCGGCCATACTGATGCGTGAAAGCTACGGACGGCAATTGAGGTGGCAAGAAGATGGCTGTACCGAAATGTTTCTCACAGGCCCTTAAAGCTTCCTCTACAAGCTCACCGCCGGATTCAAATATGGCTTGCTGAAACTGATTTTTCGGAGATTCTTTTATCCCTTGATCATTACCAGGACTTATCCCAAGCGATAAAACACCGACTAAAACGATGCTGCCCAGCATATTAAACCTCCTCGTTACACCTCTAGATGATCTAGCGTTCGTATGTCAAGCCTAAGATCCCCGCTTACATTCTTCTTCATTCGACATGGGATTCGTTGGATAAATCCAGCGCAAAGTACACACACTGTGACAGACTATGCAGGAATCCGAGGTGAAAAGGCGTGGGGATGAAACAGAAATTAAAATCCATCTTTCTGGTTAGCCATGAGCATTCAGAAGAAAGCCAAACTCACGAAAATCAGCAAGATCCTAACCCCCAGGAAGATGATAGGCTGACGCTGCACCATATCATCGACCAATTTGATCATGCCGCCGATTTTGTCCATAAAACCTATCATAATGAACGTTTGCATGTACTGTATTTCAGTCATTTAGTCAATGAGGATCGACTGGAGCGTGATCTGCTCCCTCCGCTCTTGAATTCCGATACACCGCTAGAACCGTTGACGCAGCAATCCCAGTATGAGCATGTGACGGATACTAAAAAATGCGTGGAGAGCATTCTTGACGGCATGGCTCTATTCTTTTATGAGGACAAAGCATACCTGATCGATGTTATTTTCCCAATATCACGTACGGTTGCTGAGTCCGAAACGGAATCCATCATTATCGGGCCGCACGAGGCTTTTACCGAACAAGCTTATACAAATCTGTCGTTGATCCGGAAGCGAGTTCAGAGTTCTCATCTCAAAGTCATTAAATTGTCCGTTGGTGAAGTGACCAAATCTGATGTCTATGTTCTTTACATCCAAGACATCGCAAATGAGAACTACGTAAAAGAAGTGATAAAGCGAATTAAGGATATCGAAATCGATGCTATCCATGATGCGAATATGCTGATTCAGTGCATTGATGATGATCCGTATTCGATCTTTGCACAATTTCTGACCACCGAGCGGCCGGATACGATCGCATCGAAGCTGGTTTCGGGTCGTATCGTGGGAATTATGGACGGGAGCCCCACTGCCTTCAGCGCCCCGGTCAACTTTTTTGAATTCTTCTCATCCTCCGATGATTATTACCAACGGTGGAGCATAGGCACGGCATCCTTGTTCTTGAGGTTTGCAGCGCTCCTGATTACGGTGACGTTGACAGCCCTTTACGTATCGGTGACCTCCTTTCACTATGAAATGATTCCACAGAATTTACTGCTGACACTAACGGAGTCCAGAAGCAGAGTGCCTTTTCCCCCCATTTTTGAAGCACTGCTGATGGAGACAACCATTGAGCTGCTGCGGGAGGCCGGGGCTAGACTGCCAACCAAGATCGGGCAAACCATTGGTATCGTAGGCGGCATCGTTATAGGACAAGCTGCTGTGCAAGCAGGATTAACAAGTAACATTCTAATCATTGCGGTCGCCTCTTCGGCGATTGCCTCCTTTGTTATTCCCAACTATGTGATGAGTGCATCCTTTCGCCTGTTCCGTTTCGGACTTATTATCCTGGCAGGGTTTTGGGGCAATCTGGGATTGGCCATTGGACTCGCATTTATCGTCATTCACCTGAGCGGATTGACAAGTATCGGCGCCTCCTATTTATCGCCGGTAGCTCCATTTGAGCCTTATGATTGGAAAGACGTGTTTCTGAGACTGCCTTTTTCCACATTGGCCAAACGGCCGACCCAAGTCAAAGCCAGAAACAAAGTGAAGTTAAAAATGAAGAGGTGAGGACAAGTTGAAAGAAAAACTATCCCAATTTCATTCCGCGATCCTCATCTACATGATCCAAACGGGTGTATACGTATTCAGTATCACGCAGATCGAGGCCCAGTATTTCGGAACAAACGGCTGGCTTATCGTGATCCCCATAGCCATTCTAATCTGTCTGAATATTTACATGATGTATGGGGTGTACCGGCTGAGCAATGGACAGTCCATCTACGAAATATTAGAAAAAAGCATTCCCAAGTTCATTTTGAGCCCCTTCTATCTGGCCATCAGCTTGGTATGGGCGCTTATCGGCTGTCTCGTAGGCAAGCATATGTGCTGATTTTTCAGATGTTCGCGTTCCCGACCACCGACCCGATGGTGTTCAAGATTGCGATCGATGTTCTAGCTTTTATGCTGCTGACCAAAGGGCTCTATAACATTTCCAAGGCTTCGACCGTATTCTTCTGGTGCACTATCTGGATGAATCTCCTTCTGTTGTACTACCTGGGGGAATTCAGGGTCGAAAGATTGACCCCCTATCTTTTTAAAGACAGCTACAACATGACGCAAGGTTTTTTCCATATTTATTTGGCATTTATGGGTTATGAGCTGTGTTTATTATTGTTTCCGTATACCGATAAGAAGACCAAATTGTTCAGAGCGGTTATCTATGGTCATCTTGTACGTACGATATCCTACGTTATTCTGGGCTTTGTGTCATTTGGAGTCATTGGCAGCGATATGCTTAAGGTCATGCTGTTTCCGTTACTGGATTTGCTGGCTTACATCAAACTTCCGTTTATTGAGCGTGTCGAGAATCTCTTCTATGGCTTTTTCTTGTTCACAACCCTCATCACGCTCGTCCTCTATTTCTGGGCAGCCGGTGAGAGTACCCAAAGAGTCTTTCCGAAGATCAAACTCAACGTCCACTATTTTTTTATTATTTTGGTCGCCTTGCTCATCTCCTACATTCCAACGGTTTTAAATAGAATACGGGAGTGGATTTTGTTTCTGGGGTATATTCAGATCGGATTCGCCTACATAATGCCCTTAGTTTTAATCATTCTGCTGCTATGGCAGCGTCGAAAAAAGGCAGCGTGATGTGATCATGTTAAAAAAATGTACTTGCCTGCTCCTCCTGCTATGTATATTCCTTATATCAGGCTGTGGAGATCAACGCATTCTGGAAGATCTGGGTGGGTTTCATCCAGACAACCAGTTATGATTTACTGCCGGATGGCAAGTTAGCCATCTCCGTTTCCATCCCGCAGGCAGACCCGGAAGCCACCTCTAAACGGGAGGTATTAACGGCGAACGCCGCAAGCAGCAAAGAGGCGAAAATGATCATGTCCCGGAGAACGGGCATGCTGCTGGTAAGCGGGCAAATCCGCAACGTGCTGTTCGGTCTTTCACTGGCGGAGAATGGACTGCACGGACATCTGGACACCTTGTTCAGGGATCCCTCCATTTCATCACAGGTAAAAGTGGGTGTCGTTGATGGTAATGCAGGCGAACTGTTGATCGATGATTATAAGAACCATCCGCGAACAGGTCGATATATCGAAATGCTGCTTGAAAAAGAATCGCTGGGCCAGGCCATTCCAAAGGTAACATTATTCGACTTTGCCAGGGACTTTTTCGATCAGGGTGTAGATCCGGTTGCTCCGATTCTTAAGAAGCATGGAGATAATTTCATTACAACGAATGGAATCGCATTATTTAGAGATGATCGATATGTTGCGAGGATCGAACCTCAGGACGCATTGGTCTTCGCTTTTTTGAAGGACAAATTCAGAGATGGCCAAATTAATATTGATCTGACAGAGATTAACGGCAAGAAGGAAAACATCATGTTCAGTTCATTAATCAGCTCACGTAAAGCCAAAGTCACCCGCGGGGCTCAAGGCATTGACAAAGTGACGTATTATGTCAAAGTTTCCGGTACTGTTCTGGAATACATCGGCGATGCTAGGTTAAGCAACGATCGGCAGCGGCATGAGCTAGAGCAGCGAATCAGTCAATATATTTCAAAAAAGGGCGATAACATCATCAAGCTCATGAAACAACATCAGGTAGACAACCTTGGAATCGGTAGGTTTGTCCGTAATCGGGCCGGCTATGAGCAGTGGAAAAAGATGAACTGGCGACAAGAGCTTCAAAAGCTGCCGGTGGAATGCTCGATTGAAGTGCATATTAAAGATTACGGCAAGTTTCGATAATATGGGAAGCGAATGAAGACATCTCTAGCTAAGCCGAAACGTAAAAACCATGAGCTGCTTGGTATACGGCTCATGGTTTTTCTTATATATAGGTGATAATCTCCATGGTTTACTTCTCAATCAGAAGTTTCTTAGCAGCGCATGCGAGCATGCCGTTTGAAGATCCCTCCAGCAGCGATTGATTTCGGTGTCTTCCATCGCAGCGGATAAACCCAACAGCGGGAACACCTGCTGGCCGCAGGATAATGCTGTTTGGGCTGCTGCTACGCTTCGGGTGGTTACCTCTGCTTCTGTTGCATTCGATAATCCACCGTTACTCAGCAGCTCCTCCCATGAGCCCTCCACCGTCTCATAAAAATCCGAAACGGATTGCTCCAACATTGCTTTACGCTCCTCCAGCTTGCCGATCACATGAGAAGAGCTCCCTTTCTGTGCCGCAAGTGATTCTGCTGCTTCAAGGAAATGCTCGGCGATGCCAACGGCGACTCCAGCAAAAGATACTTGGGCAAACGGAAGGAAGGGATATTGATAGATTGTTTCGTTCTCATACCCTTGGGTTTCTGTAAGGGAGAACGTCATCTCCACCGGCACGAACGCATCCACAGCGGATATCGTATGACTCGCCGTTGCCCGCAGTCCGAAGGCATTCCAATCCTCCAGAATCTCGATTTGATCAGGATTCAGGATAAAGGATCGAATATGAGGCTCGTCCTGATCCGCAGTCGGTACGTCAGCTGCATCTTGTATCGTAGAATCTGGTTCGATAACCGCATTGGCTGTAAAGGTCGTTGCATAGGTAGAGCCGCTGCAATACTTCCAGCTGCCGTTCACAATATATCCTCCGTCCACCTGCCTTGCCGTAGCTGTCGGCATCCCGCTGCCCGCAATCACCGCTTCTCGATGCGCGAATACGCGGCGGCTCACTACCTGGCTCATCAGTGCCGCGAAGAATCCTCCACCTGCTCCAATTGTAACCAGCCATCCCAGGTTACCGTCGATCCTGGCACTCTCCTGAAAAATGCGTGCAGCCTCCGGCAGAGAGGTCATTCGTCCTTCAAGCTCATCGGGCACAAACAAATGAAATAAACGATGATCGTATATAGCTGCCAGCACTTCGGGCGTTACTTGTCGATGCTTGTCCATCCCAAGCGCTTGTTCTCTTATGGTTTGAATCTGCTGATCCGTAAATAACATAACTCCACCGCTTTCCACTATCTTTTCTCTGTCTAATAATATTAAGTTTCCAACATTATACGAATGTGCTTAATTTATTCTTTCGGTGCCCTTTCATCGATCTGAGTTAACACCTTCTCCAGAGAACCCAAGAAAGACACGCGTTGTTCTTGATGCTGTTGATACGTGCTCAATAGGCTATCGATTTGAGATTGCATGCTGCTCGTAAAAGCTTCCAGATCGGAGGATACCGATAAACCCAGACCCACTGCATCCAGCTGACGTATTTCTTCCATGAGACTTCTTTCTGCAAAATGGATCTCCATCATCTCACTCATCAGCGACTTCAGCTTCACGACCTTGGCCAGGCGCTGTGCATGGGTCCACCGCTCCTCGGGAGTCGATGCATCTACAAGGGAGATGCAGTAGTTTCGCATCGCTGTCAGCTCGCCGTTATAGGTTAAAGCACCTTCCTGAATCAGATGACGAACCCGATACTCGATAAAAGAGTCGGAAACGGTTAATTCACCCATTCCGATCACCTCACCAATAATGCGGGCTGATTTCTTGAAGAACCCATGTCTAGCCTCAAGACGATAAGCGGCTTGCAGTATATCTGCATCATAGCAAGATTCAGGAACGGTGCGTAGCTCTTCGCCTTGAAGCACGCGCAGGAACCCATCATCGTTTACAAGACGCTGCCAATCCGCACGATAGCCAGCCTGATGTTGCGGCGACAATGGAACATGCTCGACTGTTTCCAGCACCATTTGAAGTTTATCCAAAGCCAACTCAAACGTCCCCCGATACCAAATGTTCGGGTTCTGCTTGTGAAGAATACTTGTCGCATTCACTAATATGACATCAGGATGATCTGGTATCAAAGACAACAACCTGCGTAAGCCTAGTTGTTCCGAGGCAGAATCTCCTGCCCATATCATGCACGGCACTTCCCTCAGCTGCCGGGGCCAGGTCAGCCAAGCGAAGACGGCTTGCAACATCGTTAATTTCCTGTCATCCATATGCGCAATGCTATATCGTTCCTGAAACCACTCATTTCGGGTAGAGAACCAATGGGAGTAATCATCGTCCTCTGGGAGCGGCCCAACCATAAGATCATCGCCCAATGTAACTACGATTTCCCCCGGTGTCGAGCGCAGCATCATCCTTAACGACCCCGCCGTTGAATCATCGAAGGTAATATGGACACGCGATACATTTCCGCGATGAATCGGGGATTCGTTCAGATAAGCTTCATTCCCCATCGCCCACTCTTTATCGAAGAACTGGAGAAAGAGCTCGAGACTCTGATGCTTGCCATCTGCCAGCAGTCTTGCCGATTCCGTATTCATCTTGTCCTTTAGCTTCAGAAGCTTTTCATAGAAATGGTTAATGGCCGTGCTTTTGCCTTTTCGATATTCCTCTGGTGTCATTTGCTTCCGAAGAGGAATGAATGGATCATACATGCTTTGTCCCTTCCATCCGGAATAAGCAAATGTACGGGCAATACCGATTGCGCCAATCGCATCCAGACGGTCTGCATCCTGTACAATTTGCCCTTCCAATGTACGCATGGCGTTCCCCGTGCCGCCAGAGAAAGACATCGTGCTGATAATCTCCAACACGAGCTCCTGATCCGAAGCTTCTACACCGGCTTGCATCAGCCAAAGCCGAACCCGCTCGTAACCCGCTTCCTTCGATTCGTTCAACTTCTCGTCAGCTACGTCATGGAGATAGGCTGACAGTTCACATATGTATGGATTCGCGCCTTCAAGATACGCCAAGAGTCGGGCGATGCGGGTGACACGCTGCACATGCCACCAATCATGACCGCTTGCATCCCGATCGTGCACGGAGCGTGCAAATCCTTGAGCTTGCTGAATAATTTGACTATAAGTCGATTTCATCTGATTCAATTTCCCCCATCCCAGATTCGGCTTTGCTTCTAGGCTCTATTATTCCCGATTTACCAGAGTGTCGCAACTTAGAGTATGTTATTGGCCAGTTGTATCCCCCATGCGCATGTGGGCATACGATAACCAGGATTGGGTTAATTCCATTTAGATTCCGCTTGGTAACAGCTAAGATAAGGATACAGAAAGGAACTGAACGGTTATGCTGGTGTTTATTTTTCCAGGTTTAAATCCCCATTTAAACGAGAATATTGCAGCATCGGTTCAAAACGTTTTCTCCGACGCCCGTCACGTAATAATCCCTAGCGAAGAAGTGACCGCAGCGATCCTAAATGAAACACTTGCCCGTGAGTTTGGCCCGTGGTTCATGACGCTTTATGCGGGAGATTCTGTCCAGCCTCATGCCAAGGTGGAGATTGAACAATGGCTGAGGACCTGCAGCGACCACTCAGCCGAATATATCATAAATCCGGTTTCGATTACGGATCAGTTGGCTCCCTCCAAGAACAGACACGTCCCATTCTTGCGCATTCCCCGTGGACCGCTGTTATGGCTCACGAAGACTGTCATGAGCGGACGAACACCGGGCTTTAGAACCAGAGAGCAGCTGCCATTTCAGAAATACGTATTGAACGATAAACAATTCGAGTTGTCCACGCGATATGAATGGATGGAAGTTGATTCCGCCGGAATCTTATACCATCAACGCGCGGCTCCCGCCTGGATGAAAGAAACAGAGGAATGGCAAGCCGTATTACCTCTTCTCCAAGCTGGATCCCAAGAACAATCACAGCCACCAGTGGTCTCATGTCCTCCTCTGGTTACCATTGCTTTGTGCACCTATAATGATGGCTCATATCTTCCCTGGGCTGTGCGGTCCGTATTAGCGCAGACCTTCGGGGGATGGGAGCTTGTGATTCTTGATGACGGATCAACCGATGCAGAGACTGCACATTATCTGATGAGGGTGCCTCAGGATAATCGCATTAGCTGATTCGACAAGAAGATAATACAGGCAAATCACGAGCTCTGAACAGAATATTGAACCTAGCGAAAGCTCCCTGGTTATTGGAGCTGGATGCCGATGATTGGCTGGCACCCGATGCGCTGGAGATCCTCATGAGGGAGGCTGGTGGCCAACAGAATACTGCCGTCGTGTATGCTAATCATATGGAATGGCTGGAACTTGCGAATAAACAGCTGGTGTATCAAGGAGTTAAAGTTGCCCCCTCTTCCTTGTCTCCCTATGTGCTGCTGCAAAATGCCCCTGCCGTCGCTCCGCGCATGTTCAATGTCTCTATACTTAAGCAGGTTGATGGCTGGGATCATCATACTCTCTTTGAAGGGAGACTGTATGAGGATATCGGACAATTAATGAAGCTATCCAATACACACAAGCTTTATCATGTGTCAGAGGCGCTGTACCACCGAAGATTAAGAACGTCCAGCTTGACGCATCGGCATCCCCACCAATACTTGGAATGGAAAAATTCCATTATAGGCGAGTCTGAAACATGGAAACATGACCATCATTCAGAGAGGCAGAATGCGTACGAATGAAATGCTTTCATTAAGTACAGTGACTACTTGAGAGGTAGGAATATAATTCGAGCTTACCACTTCCACTGTAATTAACCCGTCTACTGAGGATCGTAACTGACCTTGCAGAAATTGATTCACCTGTACAACTTCTACCGTTCTGCCCACGAATGCAGCCAGAATTTCTGAAAAGTCCATACTATCTAATTCCTCCCATCTTTTATCAAGCGATAGATAAGAAGCTGCGGAGCGGGATTATGACGATACTGCCGTTCGGCTCTGCAATCTGTACATAATCTTCTCCAATCGCGATCAGCGTCCCGAATATGGTACCTGCCGTTGTTTCCACTGTAATTCGGCTGTTCAGTCTTCCTCTTAAAAAAGCAGAGACACTGCTGCCTGGACTTGCTCCACCTTGTAAACCGTTCACCTGCTCTTGAAGCGCATGGATCCGTTCATTCAATCGAACAATCTGCAATCGGATTCCTGCAATACTGCGAATGAGCTTTCGACGCAGAGATAAAAATTTACTCCACACCGAATGTGAGGTTTTTTTACGCTTTTTCTTTTTTCGTACTGTAATTTCTTTGCATCCCCCATCAAGACTCCTGTTCCAATATCTCCCCACAAGTGCCCCTCCTTTGTATAGTCATTGGTACCTTATGTGAATGCCGGGACAGTAGCAACTCGTAACGTCAAAGATAAGGAAATGGCCTAATTTCCTTATCACCGAAAGCCAGTCATCAGTGGTACGCCCTCCAATCATTTCGGGTATTTCCGCCTCATCTGGTCTACCCATACAGATATTTGGAATGATACATATTTTGTTAAATAGACCCTTGCACTAGAGAGGAGGCTAACCTTGAATAAAATCAAGTCTTACCGCCGCCGCAAATCTTCAACCCATCGCTCGGCCGTGCATCATTGGAAACAGCGCCAGCTAGCCCTGAAGGAGGAAGCGATCCGCTCCCCCTCCAACTCCCGTTGTCACATTGCCATTGACCTCCTCGCGATCCACACAACAAATGAAGCAGGTTCCTGTCCAGTCCGTTGACGTATGGATGCCCGCTGACGAGGAGCCTGGGCCCGGAACGATGCCGTTATACGATATCATTCGGTTTCCCGTCATTGATTGGCAGTTCCGATGGCAGCGCCCCCAGCAGATGTCAGAGCAATTTGCTCAGCAGGGGCACCGAGTGTTCTACGTAAATCCGGAGATTATTGGATTAGGAAAAGAAGAAGCGACAAGAGAAGAAATCAACCGTCAGGTTAAGGTTAAAAATATTGATCGTAATATATGGCTGGTCACCTTATGCGCCAAGCAGCCATTGAATTTGTACCAGGATCAAATGGATGATTGGGATATCCAATATTTAAAGTGGTCGGTTGAGCATGTAAGGGATAAATTCGGGCTATCCCAACTGGTCTCCATTGTGGATCTTCCATTCTGGACTCCACTCGTAATCGCTATGGATCAGCATCATATCGTCTACGACTGCATGGACCATCATGCCGGCTTCTCAACAAACGACAAAACGATGCTCCTGCTTGAAGAACAGCTGCTGCGGGAAGCGGAGCTCGTGGTAACAACCTCTCAGCATCTATACGACTGGGCTGCCCCATACAATCCTTCTACTGTACTTATCCGCAATGCAGCAGATACCGCTCGCTTCTGGAAGCAACCTGAAGAGGTACTGCCGGAGCTTGAGTCCATTCATCAGCCGATAATTGGTTACTAAGGAGCTATATCTGACTGGTTTGACATTCAGCTCATGGAGTCACTCGCCAGAAGTCGGCCAGATTGGACGTTTGTTCTCATTGGACACACTTTCGGCTGTGACATCTCGGGGATCGAGGAACTGAGTAACGTATTATTGCTAGGAGAGAAGCCGTAATTGGTCCATATTTCACGCATAAAATGAGCCGCACCTTACAGATAAGTTCTGTATCGGCGCGACTCTTCGTGTGTTGAATCTATACTCTTTTATCCACGATATGCTTATATTGCTGAATGAAACCCTTGAGCAAACCTTGCATCATCGCAAAGACCAGCTCGGAGTCCTGCAGCTCGTTCTCCTTAATCCGGTGCAGGCATTCCGTTACGCTCATTCTTACTACGTCAATGCGCTCGTATCCCTCGAGCTGTTGATCTGCTTGACTTATCACCTCATCGGTATAATAAACATGGGCGATTTCGTTGCATCTCCAGGACGCCGGATACAGCTTGCCGAGATAATGAAGTTTGCCGCATGTGCAGCCCGTTTCTTCCAGCATCTCTCGGCGTGCTGCCGATTCCAGGTCCTCCTCCTCGAATACGCCACCGCCGGGTAACTGAATGACGTAGTCATCCACGGCGGCGCGATATTGACGGATTAGCAGCAGCTGATCGCCATCCTTAGCCAGAATAACAACGGACACATGATTCTCTTTGGTATAATACACTTTACCTGACGCTTCCTCGTAAATCGAAATTCCGTTATGACGGATCAACAATTCGGTATTATCCATGTAGCAGGAGCTCCTTAACAATATGATAGATTTTAGACCTCGAATTCATCTTTGAGGATGGAGAATAAATAGGAATCATGGTAAGCCCCTTTAAACCATAGGTGCTGCCGAAGATGCCCTTCCTGCTTCATTCCGATATGACGCATAACCGCTGCTGACCCGATGTTTCCCGGCCTGCAGGTGGCGTAGATCCGATGAACTCCCAGCTCCTTAAAACCAAAACGGCACATGACGCTAGCAGCTTCCGTAGCATAACCCTGTCGCCAATAGGCGGAATTCAAGCAGTACCCAAGCTCTGCGTTCGTCTTCGATCGGTGAAGACCCACACCCCCGATTAAATGGCCGCTATCTTTCAGCACGATCGCCAGTTCATAGCTGTCACGGGGACTCTGCTCTTGCATTTGGCGGATTTCCGTTAAGTAAGCTAAAGTATCCTCTTCCGTATTCGGTCCCCACATCGTATACTCGGCCACTAATGGGTCCGAGGCGTAAGCATGAATACTAGCAAAATCCTCCTCCTGAAAATCCCGTATCACCAGTCTTGCTGACTCCATATGCATATGTACTCACTCCTTTGAAATAACCTTCATCATAACTCGGATTTTTTTCCTGATTATACCATGCTCTAAGAGTGTTGGAAGAAAAAAAGAAGCCTAGGCATCTAATCGCCCAAACTTCATACAGCATCATTTTTTAGGATACACCGTCCAGTTTCTCTTCGCTGCCGTGCGTATTAAATTTATGAAGATAACGGGAAAGCACGCCATGTCTCGGAGAGAACAGGAAGCTGATAATAAATACGATTCCGGTGGCAAACGCCATAGATCCTGAGATGGAGGTGTCCAGCCATAACGCGACATAGTAACCCATGAATGCAGAAATGACGCCGAATGCTCCGCTTAACACCAGCATGATGGAGAGTTTATCCGTCCATAGATAGGCTGCGGCGGCTGGTGTTATAAGCATAGCCACCACCATGATCGCTCCCACGGCATCAAACGATGCAACCGTCGTGATGGAGACCAGCGACATAAATACATAGTGCAAGAGTACGACAGGAATGCCAATACTGGCCGCCAACGCCGGATCAAAGGACGTAATCTTCCATTCCTTGTAGAAAGCCAGGATGACAATAAGTACGACGAGGAGCACGGCTGCCAGCATAAAGGTAGCCTTTGGCACCTCCCCTAACAGAGGAACGTGCATTAATTCCCAAGGCACAAACGTAATCTCGCCCATGAGGGCATGCTTGGTATCCAGATGCGCATTGCCAACCTGAGTTGCAATCAGGATAACGCCAATCGCAAACAAGGTTGTAAATACAACACCGATGGATGCATCCTGCTGAACGCCCCTGGAATGGAACCATTGAACGAGGACCGCTGTCAGCAATCCGGCAATAATCGCACCGATCAGCATATGAGGTCCGCTTAGTTCTCTAGTGACGATAAACGCCGTTACGATCCCAAGCAGCACAGTATGACTGATAGCATCAGCCATCATCGCCATTCTGCGCAATATCAGGAACACGCCAACGATACCACAAGACAATCCGACGAGAGAGGCCGTAAGCAATATCCATCCTGTGTAGGTCATTGATTGCCCCCCCTTTCGGACAGCCGGGGACTTAAAACAGGTTGGTTATGGGAGTCCATATGTTCTTTTTTCTGAGAGCGGAGCTGCAGTGCCTGGATCAGCAACCCCTTCTCAGCACCGAAGATCAGGGAAACCGTGAACAATACAGAAGAGGCTACAACGATAAACGGCCCTGTAGGCCATCCTTTCCCCATTGTGCTGACCAGGGTACCAACAAACCCGGAGCCGCCTCCAAATATAGCCGACAAAATGACCATCATTTTGAAGGATTGTGTCCAATATCTTGCGCTGACGGAAGGTATGATTAGCATGGCCGCCATCAGAATGACGCCGACAGCCTGAATGCCAATGACGATGACAAGAACGAGCACCCCCATATAGAGGGTATTCATCAGACGGCTATTCAACCCTAATCCCCGGGCAAAATCGGGATCAAACAGAAACAGCTTCCATTCCTTAAAGCCAATCGAGACGACCAGAATAACTAAAGCTGCCAGGATGAGCATCGTAAAAACATCCTTACGAACCATGGACGCAGCCTGGCCGAAAATAAAGTTATCCAGTCCGCTCTGATTCCCGCCCGCTGTACGGTTCACAATTGTAAGCAGCATAATGCCCAATCCGAAAAATACAGATAGAATCATGCCCATGGCCGTATCTTCCTTAATGCGGCTGGAGGTACGGATCCACTGGATCATCCAGGCCCCGATTAATGCGCTGGCAGCAGCCCCGAGTATCATCACCAGCAGATTCTTGCTTCCCGTCAATGCAAAAGCTACCACCACACCGGGAAGAGCCGCATGAGACAACGCGTCACTCATCAAACTTTGCCGCTTCCAATAGGCGAGACAGCCAATCATGCCAGCTGCCATGCCCAGGATTAACGTGCTCAATAGCACCCATTGCGTGTTTGGAGATAATAATGAATTCAGCATGCGTTACGCCTCCTTCATCCAGCGAAGCGAACCGCCGTAGGCGCGGTATACATGTTCCTTCGTGAATACGTCTTCTGTCTTCCCATGCGCAATGACCGTACGGTTCAGGAGCAGCACATGGTCGAAATAATCCTCAACCGTCTGGAGATCATGATGGACCACCATTACGGTTTTACCGGCCATTTTCAGATCCTTCAGCGTGGTCATAATAGCCCGCTCGGTTGCCGCATCAACTCCGGCTAACGGCTCATCCATGAAATAGAGGTCGGCATCCTGGACAAGCGCCCTAGCGAGGAATACGCGCTGCTGCTGTCCACCGGAGAGCTGGCTGATCTGCCGGTCGGCAAAGTCCGCCATGCCCATTTGATCCAGCGATGCCATCGCTTTTTCCTTATGGCTCTTGTTCGGTCGCTTCAACCAGCCCACCCGGCCATATAAACCCATCATGACAACATCCAGCGCATCGGTCGGGAAATCCCAGTCCACGGATCCGCGCTGCGGCACATAACCGACACGAGTCTTGGTTTTGCTTAAGCTTGATCCAAAAAATGAGACATTACCGGACAGCTTGGGGTGGAGCTCCAGCATGACCTTTAACAGCGTTGATTTACCGGCGCCATTCGGCCCGACAATACTGGTTAAAGAGCCTTGTTCCACTTTAAAGGAGACATGGTGGAGCACTTTGTTTTTACGATAGGATGCATTGAGGTCTTGAACTTGAAGTACAGACATTTTATTCACCACTTCCTGTTAATGCATGATAGATTGTTTCAACGTTATGACGATACATTCCGATATAAGTCCCTTCCGTTGTTCCCGCTTCGCCCATGGCATCGGAGAAGAGCTCTCCTCCGAGCTTTAAATCCAACCCTTTCTTGGCAGCACCTTCAATGACGGCATTAATCGAAGCCGGATTGACGCTGCTCTCGACGAATACGGCAGGCACCTTGTGCTGCAGCAGAATATCGATCGTTCCGTTAATATCCGAGAGGCCGATTTCATCCTCCGTACTCAAGCCTTGTAGTCCGACTACCTCCAGACCATGCAAGCGGCCGAAATATCCAAAGGCATCATGAGCGGTTACCATGACCCGCTGCTCTTCCGGAATCTGACTCAACTTATCCTTGGCCTCGGCTTTCAATTCATCCAACTGGGCAAAATACTTCTGCTTGTTTTCTTCAAAATAATCGGCGTCATCCGGGGACAGCGACTTCAGCTTCTCTACCGCGGAATCGAGCGACGCTTTCCACAGATCGATGTCAAACCACACATGGGGATCGATGGCCTGCGTATCATCCTGCAGCAATTGATCCTTCGGGATGGCATCCGCAATCGCCAGTACAGGTTTGTTCTTACCAATCTGCTCGAATATTTCCGTCATGTTGCCTTCGAGATGAAGCCCGCTATAGAAAATAACATCACCGCTATCTAATTTCTTGATATCGCCTTGGGTTGCATTATATAAATGCGGATCGACGCCAGGCCCCATCAAGCTCAGTACCTCGACCCGATCTCCCCCGATAACGGAGATGGGTTCCGCAATCTGTCCAATGGTTGTAACCACGCGAATGTTCTTATCTCCCTGTTCACCCGCTGCTCCTTCCTGCTTCACTTCTCCCGAAGCGCACGCGGATAACACCAGCAGCAAACTCAGAATGGCGGCCGCCCCTATAAATATCCTGCTTCTACTAGTCCTCTTGTTCTTCATCTTCTTCTCCTCCACTCCACATCAATAATGAGTTTGCTTAATCCTTAGACGATCTTGGACATCTCAAGCCTAGTCCTGCAACGATACAATTATTTTTCCCTAATGCAACTTTAATTCCTATGTACAAAAAATAATCCATCTTTAGGTTTTTGTCAATGCAATTTTACAAATTCGTACATCTCATTCTGTTTGGATCAGTCCATTCCCTCTTGATTTTATTGAATTTTCCGTACATACAGAGCTTATTTTTCGTTAAGGCAACATATTTAGTTGTATGTAAAATATTTTTTTATTTGATTATGAGTGATCTTAAAAACACAAAAAGACGACTTCTCCATTAGAGAAATCGTCTTCTTTTTTCTATATTCCGGGTATCGTTATATTCCAGCTCTCGCTAATACTCTACACCACGCACTTTTGAATAAACCTTCAAATGTGAAAATCCGCCACGATCCCTCGGCATCACATTTCTCAGCGTACCTTCTAATGTAAACCCACAGCGTTCCGCAACCTTAATGCTTCGTTCATTCAAAGAATCGCAGCGTATCTCGATTCGATTAGCGCCAAGATGCTGAATAGCAAAGTCCGTGATGCCATCAACTGCTTCCTTCATGAGACCTTGCCCGGTTCGGGAGCTTCTGAGCCAATAACCGATTTCGAAGGTTCTGGCTTCCCAATTCATTCGATGCAATCCGCTGCTGCCAACCAATTGTAACGAGTCTTTGTCCAGAAGATGCATGACTAGATCGCTGCGCTCCATAAACTGCAGACGAGCCTTCAGCGGGAATGTTTCTTGCAAACGGGAGCCAGGGTTTAAGCTCCTCTACACTTTCAAGTATGGCTTCATTGATACGCTCTCCGTCACCCCACTCCGGTGCACGGATAATAAGCCGTTCCGTCTCAAATCTGTCTGGAAAGGACAATAAGATCGGATTTGTCTCCATAGGTGTGTTCATGTCGTCTATCTCCTGTCCATCCACTCGTTATCCAAAAAATCGGATATGCGCAAATTTGGTTTTAATTCGATCGAGTTTCTTCTTAGCTGAGCTGCGATGATCGGGCAATAACTTCACATTTGCCAAAGCGCCAATCGTCTCTACAACCTGGTCGATCGATAAATGATCTGTGTCGATATGTTGCTGGAACACATCATTCGAGAATCTGCTGACACACCGGTCAATTTGTTGTGCGGCCCATGAATTCGAACCTTCCCCTCTGCTGCGCAGTCGTCTAAGGAGTACTTCCTTGGAAGCGCACAATGTAAAATGCTGTACGACCACGCCATCACGTCTCAAATTACCAACGATTTCATCGAAATATTCCGCGTTCGTAATGGTCATCGGAGCAATGATCAATTGATCGGATTCCTGGTCCAAATACTTAAACATGGAGTAATTAAACTCCCTCCACATCGGATAATGCTGAAAGTCATCGCGTTTGGCATCCGTCGGCACATTATCGCGAATGAAGTAACCTGCATTCTCCGGATCGTACACGTACGAGTTCGGGATTCTTCGCTGAAGCTCATGCGCAGCCTGGGTCTTACCCGAACCGAATGCGCCGTTAACCCATATAATCAAAGATGAATCCCCCTTCTTAACAGGGCAAACTTTTATAAAATCCTTTTATGATACCGTCCTCATATCCGAAGGATTGATAGAATTTTACCGATCCCTTTGCCTCGGTAAACACTGAATACGAATAAATTAAACTAGTCTTTCCTACGAAAGTCCGGCATTCGAGTCAACGTTTTGCCATGATCGCGTACAAAACCATATTGTTCGTACAGACCATGGGCATCCCGCGTAGACAATATACCGAATAAATTTCGGTAATCTTCGTGGGTGGTAATCGTTTCGATTAATTTCTTCCCCACACCCTGCCCCCGATAAGCCTCATCCACAAACACATCACACAACCAATAGACGGTTGCGCCATCCGTCACCACGCGAGCAAAGCCGATCTGTCGGTTGTCGTAATATGCCCCGAAGCAAGTAGAACCTTCTAGCGATTTCTTGATTTTCTCATCGGAGCGCTCGTTAGCCCAGTAGCTTTGCCGCAAAAAATGTACAATGGCATCCAAATCCAACAGGGAAGCGTCGCTGCTAATGAGGACCTGCTTAATGTCGAAGTCCATCATCACACCGCTAGTCCCTTTTCCCGGAGCCAAATGCAATCACATAGTTGTCCGGATCTTTAATTGCAAAATCCTTCCACACACCCCAGGCTGCTTCCATTAATACAGGCTCCTGTACCACTTCGGCACCTCTGGAGGTCAGTTCCTCATACAATTCATCCAATTCGTGGTGAGTATCCACGTATGCGTATGTATCCCATGGTGTCTCTTGGTCCTTGCCTGCTGGATTCGGTGTGACATCTGTACTCGATTTTGCCTGAATCAGCTTGAATCCGAGCGCAAAATCATCCCTGACCGCCCAAACGTCATTCACTTCACAACCCAGCACTTTTTCATAGAACTGTTTGGAACGGGTAAGATCGGATACCAATCGAACTTGGACTGCGAATTGAATCTTGCTCATAAGATCATCTCCGGTTATTTTTTATTCCATATTACAACCGTCCAGTTCGCATAACAAGAACTTTTCGTAAGCTTATTTTTAAAACTGTTCTTTTCCGTAATATTTTCGCAAAATAGGCGTGGCTTTGTTCACGACATACCCGCTGCCGCCCCGGCCTTCAACATGCTCTATCATCATCGCGAGCAGGAGCTTGGACTCCATCGTGTCAAACGCAACGAACCATCCATTCTCCTGTCCTTTTTCGGCTTTATTGATTTTGAGTTCGGCGGTTCCCGTCTTGCCTGCAATTTCAATACCCGAAATATCAGCACTATGTCCACTACCTTTTGGATCCTGAACCACATCGACGAGCATACTCTTTATGATCTGGGAAGTGTGCGAATCCAACACCTCTCTTGTTTCCTTAGGCCCTTTCTCTTGCTCTGATGAATCCAGCACAGGCTGAATCAGCTTCCCGCCATTAATAAAGGGGGTATAGGCCAATGCCAAATGCAAAGGACTCATGAGCACTTCCCCTTGACCATATCCGGAATCCGCGAGTTGAATTTCGTTTTTTATCCCCTCATTAGCCAAACTTGCTTCCGGGAATGGGAATTGAAGTGGCAGTCCCTCTTCGAAGCCGAACTTTACAGCTTCCTTCAAAAAAGCATCCGCACCGATCTCCAATGCTTCCTGCGCCAGATAGATGTTATCTGAATACACAAGAGCATCTCTCAGATTCAGGACAGGAATTTCCTTCACGCGAGTCACGTAATAATTCCCCCAGCTCGGGTCTTTGGACCAATGCAAGCCGTGGATCTCCCTGTCCTTTCCAGGGGTAGTGACCCCAAGCTTCAGACCAACCGCAGCCGTGATCGGTTTAAACACCGAGCCCGGAGCATACAGCTTAGTAAAACGATTCAATAGCGGCTTATCCGGATTGTGATTCCATTCATCCCACTGCTCTGTCGATAATCCAACGATGAAAGCATTGGGATCATAGGACGGGCTGTTGACCAACGCCAAAATTTCTCCGGTCTTGGGGTTAATGGCCGCTGCGGTACCTGCATCCTCACGAAATGAAGCATATATGGATTGTTGAAGTTCAGCATCAATGGTTAAACGGATATCCTGACCATTTACCGCTTTCTTCTCGGCTAAGATTTCTTTGACCTGACCCGAGGAATCCACGATCGATATCCGCTTACCGTCCCGGCCGCGCAACACCTCATTATATACCTGCTCGGACCCTGATTTACCGATAAGTTCATTCGTTCCATACTGCGCCTCGGGTGCTTTGGTCATATCCTCCTTCGTCACTTGTCGGATGTAGCCTGTTAGATGAGCTGCCGCCGCACCGTAAGGGTAGACTCGAGCACGTTCATTCTTCTTTTCAACGCCTGCCAAATCACTATAATCCATTCTGCCCTGCTGCGCATTCAGGTTCAAGATGGGTACGAACAGATCGTCTTTCACCCACGCCGCATCAAGCTTTCCCTTCATAATCTCGGTCGATATTCCCAACCGTTCAGCCAACTCAACCAAGGTCTGTTCTCCATCGTCACCCAGCTTCCCCGGAATAATACCGATGACCTCAATCGTGCCATTAATGGCCAAACCGTGACCATTACGATCCAAGATCTCGCCCCTGCTGGATGGTAACGTCTGCACATTCACTTTATCCAAGGCATCCATGGCCGGCAAAATCAAGGAAGGATGCCATACCCATTCGCCAAGACAGGTTCTTAGCCTTGGTTTGATTGTCCTCTTTTAAAAGCTCAAACGAACCTTTTGCCTGCACCCGACCAGCCGATGTTTCCAATTGGATTTGGTAGGGATAGAACACTCACTCATCCGTTGTTTCGCTTGCTTCCTTAGGCGTAAAGTCAGGCTTTATGGTGAGGTCTTCTGCTCCAATCCCTTCATAGATGGTCTGTAATCGCGTTGCAAATTCTTCCTTTGTCATCTCCTGTCTGGACTCCTGTGACAGCAGATCATACATCGATTCATAGCTGCCTTCTTCCCACCATTCCACATACTGTTTCGCAATCTCTGTCGGATCCGATTCCTTGTTGCGATCACAACCCGTATGTATTAGCACTAAACTCAGGCACAAGAAGACCCCTATCCATTTAAAATACATCGCTTCCACTCCTCAGATCCCATAATTAATTGTCAATACATATTCATTACGTAAAAAAGAGTCCATCCTGATCCCTGCCTTCTCAATTAACAACAATATCTAACCAAAGCATGCTGTATTGTAGAGTATACTTATTGCATATTGTTGTGAGAATGCATGTTTTCCGGCTCTGTACCCGTACAGATCGATTGGAGGTATAACGAGATATGAAATACACCGACATTATAAAGTCAATTGAACGCCAAATACTGGACGGACTGCTGAAACCCGGCGGCAAACTGCCATCCATCCGTGCTTTGACAAAATCTTATTCATGCAGCAAAAACACAGCCATACGGGCCTATGCTGAATTGGAAAAGAGACATATCATTTATGCTGTTCCCAAGAGTGGTTACTATATCGTTGAGGGCAGAGTAAACATAAACCGCTCGAATTCCACGGATCAAGTGATCGATTTCCGATCTGCGGGACCTGACAAAAGCGATCATGCCCTACCGAGACTTTCAGCATTGCATGAACCAAGCGATTGAACTATATAAAGAAGAGCTGTTCACCTATTCCCAGATTGCGGGTTTGCAATCACTTCGTGTTGAGTTAGCCCAGCATTTACTCGACTTACAGGTCTTCACGGTTCCTGAGCGGATCTATGTGGTGTCTGGTTCGCAGCAAGCGCTCCATCTGCTCGTCTCCCTCCCTTTTCCTAACGGAAAGAACCATATTTGTGTGGAGCAGCCCACACATTTTAGCATGATGGACTCCCTCAAGATTCATCAAGCCGTGACATACGGGATTGAGGTTACGAAGGACGGAATTGACCTTGGGCGGCTGGAGGACATTTTTAAAACTCGGGATATCAAGTTTTTCTATACGGTCTCCAGGTTCCATAACCCTACAGGCTATCGCTATTCCAATGAGGAGAAGAAGCGGATTGTTGAGCTGGCGCAGAAGTATGATGTCTATATCATTGAGGATGACTATATGGGAGATATGGATCCGGATTCTATTCCACGATCCAGCTGCCGGAGCCATTGAAAGCATATCAGTTGGTTAACCATCTGGAGAATGAGAACGTATATGTTCAGGATGCCAGCAATATGTTCTTGCCTGAGTTTAAGAACGAATCCATGATACGGCTTAGCGTATCTCAGGTGAAGGAGGAACTGATCGAAATCGGCGTTCAGAAAATTGCGGAAGGAGCCGCAGAATTGTTGAAAAGGCGTAGCGAGGTGAGGTTCATCTAGTCGGACCGACTCGTGTGGCGATCGGACCGACAGATGAAACAGGTTTAAGCGATGGGAGTTCCATTCGGCAGATCGACATCCGGCTTCAGAAGCACGACGTCTCCCTGTTCCGGTACCCCGCCGAGGACGAGCACTTCGGATTGATAGCCCGCTATGCGTCTAGGCGGAAAATTGACGATAGCTACCACTTGATTACCTATGATGGTGTCCGCATCATATCGATTCGTAATCTGGGCACTTGTGCGTTTGATCCCGAGCGGGCCGAAATCAATCTTCATTTTGATGGCCGGAACGCGTGCTTCCGGGAAAGGCTCTGCTTCCACGATCGTCCCGATCCGAATATCCAGTTTGGTGAAATCATCGATGGTTGCCATGATTAAATCTCCTTACAGCTAGGATTATGAGGCGAATGAGGCTTCACAACCCGAATTTTATGTACCATCTTACCACCTGTGTTTCTGGGTATTCAAGTGACAGATTGGTTTAGCGTGTTCTATGCCGCAAGAGACACCTCAAGAACCGAATTAAGGAGTAGCATTCGACGTCTTCTATACTCGCTCATTCTCCATAAGCTTCATCCAATTCTGATGCTGCTTGCATACCTTAGCCCATATCAGGTCCCGTTCGATTATGGAATAGTTGACGAGCAGCTCATTAAATATGTCCGCCAGGATCTCGAACCATTCCGACTTCGATGAAATCTCTACCATATCCAGGGCGTTGCCGCTCCACTTTCTCCATATGCAGCCTTTGAGTTCATTCATGCCCAACTCGTGCCGTTGCCTGACAATGAACAGATCCATCCATGGAGATTCCGGTGATTGGCGCGCCTATCACAATTTGATCAGGTGTTGAATGAACCCCTCTGGAATTCCGTAAATATTCGGAAATCACCGTGCGAAGCCCGTGTTCACCCTGCGGATCTCCATATATTCCAATTTCACTCACATGTTGTTCCAGCGCTTCCTTCAGTATTTTATTCCAGGTTCTTACCGGAAAAGACGCTTGATCTAATCGAGTGGGATTAAAGTCAATAAACCCATGATTCGAATGGGCATAAGAATGCATGACAGACAACGTTGTTATAGAAGGAGGCTGCTGTATAACGGGAATTCGCTTTGCTCAGGTAGAAGAATATCAAACAAGTTGGACCACCTCAGGCATTCTTAATAAAATTCACTGGCAATGATAGATAGGTTTACTGAATTATACATTAAATCCAGTCCAAGTTGCTCGTCCCCCGTCACGAAGCTCTTCAATCGATCATACAACATTCATTAACATCTGACTTTCTTAAACAGATAAAAACTGACCATTTTTATGTGGTCAGTTTTGTTTTAAGTTAATGCTAGCTTGGATGTATATCAATATGAATCTATTACGTTATGAAAGGACGTATGATCCTATGACTCATCCCATCCATCTCCAACACAAAATCGGCCAGGGTTTAACGCCTCTACAATTTATGGAGAATATGAAGATTCGGGAAATGAAATTGAGCAGCATCCCTAATACGAAGGAATTATTTAGACAGGTATATGATCGCTTCCAGTGGGAGAACGAAGAGGCTGAACAATTCTTCACTTCTGAGCGAAACCCATTCAACCAACTGCACTGCCTGATTCTCTGTACGGATTGGTGTCCGGATGTCATATGGAATGTTCCTGTACTGTTTAGAATATTGGAATATAGCCGTATCCCGTCTGAAGTGCTCATCATGGAAGATCATATGGAGACTATGGATCTGTTTCTCACGGATGGCGGACGCGCCCAGCCGATTGCAGTTTTTCTCCATGCAAGCACCGGAGAGGTATTCGGAACTTGGGGCGCTCGACCGGCATACATCCAGAACGTCATGGACGAGTTTAAAAGGAACTATCCCGATAAACAAGCCTCAGCCTATCAGGAACAACTGGACCAAACGTACAAGAAGATCGGCGAGCTCTACCATGACGGTAATGAATATCAGAAGGTCATGATTCAGGAATTAAAGCAACGATTCACTTCGTTTATACGTGAGAGAATTGCCGATAAGCACTGATGACCACCTTTGGCGAAAGCGTGATCCCCTCCCCTTGATTCACTGAGTGATGAAAGAGTGTGGTTTCTGACATTGTTCAAAGTTACATAATGAACATGCAGGATGAAATAAATCACATTCCCGCTGCTTAAATCTTCCTGAATATGTTATCATTACTATCGACGATGCCTTAGGCAGTCACAGTTTGCGAAGCCAAATAGGGTAAGTCATTAGAAGTACAACCATTCACCAAATTTCATTAACTCAGTACAAGGGAGAGAAACACTTATGACAAAAAATGAAGCTCAGCGCCCGTCCCGCGTGGTGATCATCGGTACAGGAGCTGTAGGAGCAACGACTGCGTACACCTTATTCTTGCGTGAGAGAGTATCTGAACTGGTATTAATCGATGCGAACCATGACAAAGCTCTTGGCGAAGCCTTGGATATGAATCACGGCCTCCCCTTTGCCGGAGGCGTGAAGCTTTGGGCTGGAGATTACAGCGATTGCAAGGATGCAGACATCATTGTCATTGCCGCAGGTTCCAACCAAAGACCTGGCGAGACCCGAATTGATTTATTGAAACGCAATACGGCGATATTTGACGACATTATCCAAAATATCGTGAAATACAATGATCATGGCATCATTCTTGTGGCTACAAATCCGGTTGACATTCTGTCTTACGTCACGTTGAAGAAGAGCGGCTTCCCGGTCAATCGCGTAATCGGTTCCGGTACCTTGCTGGATAGCGCCCGCTTCCGGTATTTGATCGGACAAAACAAAGGCATTAATCCGCGCAGCATACACGCCCATATCGTCGGGGAACACGGCGATTCCGAGCTGCCGCTCTGGAGCATTGCCAACATCGCGGGGATCGGGATCGATCTGACAGACGGCGAAAAAGAGGATATTTTCGACCGCACCAAGAATGCGGCTTATGAAATCATTAACGCCAAGGGCTCCACTTCCTATGCGATCGCCTTGGCGCTCGATCGGATCATCGTCTCCATTTTGCAAAACGAAGGTTCCGTTCTCAATGTATCCACGCTGCTCACGGACTACCACGGTGTATCCGATGTATACTTAGGTGTACCATGTGTGGTTGATCGGACAGGGGTTCGGGAAATTCTGAATCTTGAGTTAAATGACGAGGAACTAAACCAGTTCCATGCATCCGCTAACAAACTGAAAGAGCAAATCTCCAACATTTTCGAATAAAACAAGGCAAGGCTTTCCGAATGAGTAATCCGGGAAGCCTTGTTCTTTTAGTTAAAGCGTCGATAACACACGATGAAGCGAGCGTATCAGTTGGCGGCATAAATAGAAAATGCGCTGTAAAGCAGAAGCAATCCCATCGATATATTAAACGGGCGCTCATATCGGGTTAACAGATGCTGGAACAGCGAACCGAACAACGCCCAGGTCATGTTGGCACAAATGCCGACGATCGTGAGCAAGAACGAGTATGATAACAACTGCGCATGGGATGTGGAGATGGGCATGACGAAAGTCGATATGGCCGTAATCCCGTATAAAATAACCTTCGGATTCATGAACTGAAAGATGAATCCGAAGTAAAAGGTATTGAATCCACGCGCCTTATCATCTGCATCTTGCGGCTTGCTCTGCATGATTTTAATAGCAAGATAGATCAGGTACAGGCATCCGATGATATTCATAACAAACCTAATCTGCGGGATGAATGGATATAATACCAGATTGAAATAGCTGGACAACAGCATAATGACCAAGCATCCAGCCGCTACCCCTCCGATAAAGCGCATTGTTCTTTTAAATCCGTGGCTCCGTGCATTCGTCATCGAAATGATATTGTTGGGGCCGGGCGTAAATGACGCGACAATGGCATAAGTCAACAGCGGAACGATGAACACGCGCTCCCTCCTTTCACATATGTTATAGTTGTATAATTGTGCGTTATAGAGTCCGTACGTTATGATTATACATTATGTGTGCTATAACGCACAATCTATAAAAAAGGCGGTGTATGATGTTGAAGCCCATTCATTTAATATTGGCGAATAACTTGAAGCTGCTAAGGGAGCAAAGGAAGCTAAGCCTGGATAAAGTCGCGGAGATGACCGGAATCAGCAAGACGATGCTGGGTCAGATCGAACGCGGTGAATCGAGCCCCTCCATAACAACCGTATGGAAAATCGCGAACGGATTAAAGCTTTCTTTTACATCATTGATCAATGAGCCTCATTCCGAAACGGTCGTGGTATCTCAAGAAGAGGTACAAGCGCTGGTAGAGGATAACGGAAAAGTTCGGATTTATCCATATTTTCCATATGAAGACGGACGACGCTTCGAGATGTATTCATTAGAAATGGAGCATGGCGGTTATTTAAGTGCAGAGGCTCACATTGAGGGGACGGAAGAGTTTATTACTGTTTTCGAAGGAGAGCTTACCATTCGTGTCGATAACGAGGAATATACGGTGACTCCAGGTAAATCCATTCGGTTTAAGGCCGATAAACCTCATGTTTACCATAATTCCGGCACCTCCATGAACCGGTTAAGCATGGTGATCCATTATTCCAAATAACCAGGAGATTTGAAAAAGCAGCAGCCCCCTCCATAAGAGGGAACTGCTGCTTCATATATTGCACCACGTTCAACGACGCAGTGAATTTGTACTGACTACCCCGTAACGAGACAACAACTTACGCCCGAGCAGACCCACGGCACGGTCCGTTATAAAACCCATCAAACCCAGACAAATCAATCCGACAAAAATCCAATCCGTACGGAAGAACAAACGTGAATTCCAGATCAGATACCCCACGCCTTCATTGGACGCGATCATCTCTGCCCCGATAATCGCCATGAACGAGGTACCCATGGCAAGCCGGATGCCGGTGAACATATAAGGGACCGTCGCAGGAATGATGACATGTTGCACAATCTGCCATTCGGATGCTCCCATGCTGCGGGCGGAGCGAATCTTATCCTCTTCCACGGCTAAGACGCCCGTCAACGTATTTAATACTACAATGAAGAAGGTGGCATACAGAATAAGCATAACTTTCGATGTTTCCCCGATGCCAAACCAGACCAGAAACAAGGTGATGAAGGCAATCGGCGGGATGAACCGGATGAAATTAAGGAAAGGCTCGGCGAAAGCACGGATCGGCCCGACCTTTCCGATGATGAGTCCGATGGGAATCGCAATCAGACTACCGAGGGACCAGCCGAGAAGCACCCTGTACGAACTGATCCCGATATACTGAATCAGGGTGCCGTCCGTCAACAATTCGTATCCGCCCTTGGCGGTATAGATAGGGCCCGGTAGAATTTCAGGCCCATACGCAAGGGAAAGTAACTGCCAGACGCCAAGGGCAGCGATCCAAAGCAGGATATGAAGCGACCATTTGTTAAGTTTTTTGCTCATGGGTCTTCCTTCCTCTCTACTCGTCAAAGTGCGATTGAATTTGGTTATACAGCGCATGGAAAGCTGGATCTAATAAATCTCTCGGGTAAGCCAGGGGCACCTCGTAGATATCCGTTATTTTCGAGGAGGGTCCCGCTGACATGATGCCGATACGTCCTCCCAATAGGAGGGCTTCCTGAATATCGTGCGTCACGAAGATGACGGTTTTGTCGGTGTCCTGCCATATGCTTACCAGCTCCCTCTGCATGGTCCGCCTTGTCATCGCATCCAATGCGCCGAACGGTTCATCCATGAGCAGAATCGCCGGATCATTGGACAATACCCTTGCCAGCTGTACCCGCTGTTTCATACCGCCTGACAGCTCGCGTGGATATTTGCTCTCATGCCCCGCAAGACCTACTAGCGAAATAAACTGGTTAGATATGTCCTTTCGCTTCGCGGCAGGTATACGTTTCATGCGAAGTCCAAATTCCACATTTTCTCTTACGGTCAGCCATGGGAACAAGGAGGAATCCGCTTGCTGGAATACCACGGCGCGATCCTGGCCCGGGCGCTCTACCTCCTTCTCGCCCACTCTCACCTGGCCCGATGTCTTGGATACAAAACCGGCAATCAGACTAAGCAGCGTCGACTTACCGCAACCGCTCGGACCCAGAAGAACAAAGAACTCGCCGCCTTTTACCACCAGATTGACGTCCTGGATAATATAGTGCAAGTCACCTGCCGAGGGTTGCTGTATGTAGCTTTTGTTCAACTGTTCAATATGGATTTCATTCTGCCTTGACGCTGCACTCATCGTCTTCATCTCCTCACTTTAATTCAATGACTCGATCCGGGAATGCTTCTCTTACCAATTCCAGATTCAATTTCTCGTTCAGTTCGAAATCCTTCTCGATGATGCCGTTATCCACCATATATTCCTTCTGTCCCTGCAGTCCTTCATAGGCTTTCTCCGTAAAACCAATATTCCATGGATTCTTCGGCATATCCTTTAGGGTCGCTTCTCTCGGCTGCTTGACTTCTTCATACATCAGGTCCGCGGTTTCTTCCGGATGCGACTGGGCATAAACTGATGCTTCATCCAGCGCTTTCAGAAGCGCTACGAAACCTTTCTTGTTGCTGTTGATCAATTCATTCGAAGCGATTAATCCCGTTCCAAGCCTTACCGGTGTCTTAGACATATCCGACAATTCTTTAGCTTCGGTAAGGGCGCCGAATTTCTCGTTCAGCACTGCCCCATATACCCAGGCGGCGTCGATGTCGCCTTTTTTGAGCGCCACATATGCCTCGTCGAAACCTCCCTGTCCGATCAGCTCCACATCCGACAACGCAACTCCGTTATCAGCCAAATAAACATCCCATAGATAGGGGATGAACGTGCCTCTTGAGAAACTTAACTTTTTACCCTTGAGATCGGCAGCACCCCCGATCTCTTTACGAACGAACAGCTTCCATTCGCTCGCGCTTAAATCCGTTGCCGTTCCAGATGAAGCGAAGATAGAGTAATCGCCTTTGCTGACAGCGTTCAGGAGCGGAAAGTCCGCTCCGAATGCAACGTCTGCCTGTTTAATGAATAAGGAGTTCACGCCTTCAGCTGGCGTAGCGAAGTTTACCAATTGGGCATCAATTCCGTGTTTGTCGAAGAAACCCTTGTCTTTCGCCACGCGAAACACGGTATTGGTAGATATGTCCGCGATTTTCAGCTTGAGCTGACTCCCCTGCTGCTCGCCCGAACCATTGCCACACCCGCTTAGCATACTCATGATAAGAATCACCGACAGAAACCGAAAACTCCATAGCTTCACAGATGGGTTTCTACTCATCGTGATCCCTCTCTTTGTGCACAACTTCATCCGTTCTAGCTACGCAAAGCGCACCCTCACCATATGAGATTGTACCTTCAACTTCCACGCTCGTAACGGCACCTCTCGGCGCAGCCTCCGGCAGACGGTAATCAGCAACATCCAGCGGTGCAATCTCTGTCTCAATGGGCAATTCAAGCTGGGGTACCCATTCATAAGGAACCCGGTATGCGCGATAGACCATGTTGGAGTTGCGGCTGTTTTTATAAGGTGAGATATATTCCCACACCAGCTCGAATTCTCGTGTCACTTCGAATATTCGCCCATCTGCCCCTTCGGTGATCAAGGTGTTGCCATTGGGAAGCCGCTGAGCCGAACTGATATATGGGCTGTAAAAACGGTAAGAGTCAAGCGGCGCCTGGAATCCGGCTTCCGTCGGCGTATATTGCCATTCAATCTCTAAAGTAACGGGGTTGATCTCCAAAATGCGGGAATGGTCACGCCGAGCTATTTTCAAACCATCCCCCGCTTCCGGATTCGGTTTTCCGTAACCGCCCCAGCCACCGTTATCAAAGATCAGAATGTTGCCTTCGCCCGGCAGGCCCTTCGGAATTAGATGAGCATGATGCTGGCCGATAATCCAGCCGATATGCTTCGTTTCCTCCGTGGAATAATCGGGCCCAAGCTTCCAGACGATGTCCCCGGTTTTTTTATCAATGATGGCAATAATATTCGTTTCCCTAGCATCCCAGATAATATTATCGGGGTGGAAGCGCTCGTCCCCTGCATCATAAAATCTGTTGGGCCCGAGCACCGATGCCGAATTAATGTGCATCCAATCCCCAGCATGAGCTCCAAAACCGCGAGTATTCGGATCACGGGATAATGCGAGCTTCGCATCCTCATCAAATCCGAGTTCATCAAAGTGATCGCTAACAGCCCATTCCCACACCACATTTCCTTCCCAATCCACTTCGATAATCGTGTCATCCAACAGCTCGATGTCGGATATCTCGGGACGCTTCACATTCTTGTGGGCCAGAATGAGCGTATTGCCCGAATCCACCTTCGGATCTTGTCCCGGAACATAATAACCGACGGGATTGCCCTCACGCTGATAGTCATGATGCTGGCGTGCCATCCACTGCGGCGGATGCCCCGGATCCTCTATGTATTCATAACGGTCAAATTTCCAGACGATATTGCCGTCCCAGTCAACTTGCACCAGATTGGTCTCATCCTGAAACCCGTATTTCGGATCGCGCTCTGATGTGCTGCCAAGCAAGTAACCACCCGGAAACAGCTTGTTGGGAAATCCTCGAAGCCTTTTCCACAAGTGAACCTCTCTTCCATTCATGTCTATGAGGAGAGCTCCTGTATCCGCTGCTTGATATATCGTGTAACCGCTCCAAGTCTTCTCAGGGTTATATACCGTTGTACCTGTTGGATAAATCGTCGGATGTCCCATCGTACACAACTTCCTTTCACATTTGAATTTTAGTAAGAAATAAATGAGCTTGAACGTTTCATGGAACCGCGATTATCTTGAACATTTTCTTCATTGGGTTCGGCGGATAATGCAGACTGTCGAAGCACGGAATCCGAGAAACCTTCAAGATGTTCATTCAGCCGTTTAAAATAATGAATCTGTTCTCTGAGTTCATCATGCAAGAATGCGCCGAAGATAAGCTCAATCATGTACCCGCCAACATTTTCGTTACGCCGCAGCATCTCTCTTCCTGCTTCCGTAATGTCTAAGGCAATCGCTCTCCGGTCTGTTTTGCTTCGCCTTCTGATCGCGAACCCGGAAGTCTCCAGCTTGTCGCATATCGCCGTTACGGCTCCGGACGTGAAATCGAGCTGTTCCGCCAGTTCACCAAGCCTCTGTTCACCATCCCGGAATATCGTGTTGAGTATCAACAAACCTGGCAGTGAGATGCCTTCTACCGAAATTTTGTCACGCTCTTTGACAAACCTGCGAACCACTTTGCGAAAATGCCAATCAGCCTCCTCCAATAAATCCCAATCCTTCTCTTCCATGTCTCTCCTCTCTCGGGTCATGACCTCCGTATGCCGGTCCTTATCTGCCACTGCTAACTCTTGAAAATACAGAAAGACCCCCATCTACCCTTTGTCGTATTAACGACAAAACGAGTAAACAGGAGCCTTTGGTGGACCAATCGGCTGACCTTATCGTTCAATGCTAAGATAATGAATGATCATTTAATGATGACTGAAGCGTAATACCTGTGGCTAGATTAAACCAATTAATACCACCTGTCAAGTAGGGATTATTCTTCTAATATTAATTTCTACTCATATGAAACCCTTAGAAGTTCCACCTACCCACCTCCAATCCTCCTCCGTATGCATGTGAAAATATTCAATATGGTTTTGGATCAATCCTGCCTATTTTTGAGAACACCTCAGTCAAAAAACGTTCCCACATCGGCCAATCATTCGCGTATTTCTAGTATTGCCCAACACAATAAAGGTTGGTAGAATATAACAGTTATACTATCGCAAATATATAAGGAGAGGAACACAATGACAGTTCAACAACAAGCAGCTAAGGATTCCATGATCGAATGGCTGGCAAATGAACAAGAGCTCGGCCATAAACCCAGCAAAATCGAATTAGCGGGAGAATTTGATCTCCACGACATGCATTATTATATTTTCAAATATAAGAAGACCCTGTTTGGCAAATGGCTGGTCGGCGTCTGCGGCGGTTATGAAAGTCCGTCAGACACCGAGCATTGTGGACATGTATTCAGTGAGATGCAGCCCTATCATCCTTCCACCGCGGAACAGGAAGCTGTAGCCATGGTTAACATGATTCGTGAGTATTGGATGAAGCAGGCGGCACTATATGAGGCAGGGGAAACTTCAGAGGATAACACGCTGGATTCCAATGAATCGTCTGGGGTATTTAATGGCTTCGTTCTGTTGAACTCCCCGGAATGCGACCTGGAACAGATCAAAGCAAATCTTCTGCACGATTGGAATATTTCCTCTTCCCCGGAGGATGGCAGCTCCGTAGAGGAAAAAGAAGGAATTCTGGTCTTTGAGGCAGACGGCTGCATGATCGCGGTCAGCTTCGTTGACGCTCCGGTACCGGATGGCGAGGCTGAGCATTACGCACAAGGCAACTACCTGTGGCCAGAGGCTGTGGAGGTAACCAAAACCCATGTCAGCCAGCTTATTCTGGCGGTGTTTTCGCGTGCTGCCTCCCCGCTTGATAGCGGCAGGGTGTACACCAAGCTGGCGGCGAGCTGTTTGAAGCTGCCTAATGCCGTCGGCCTCTATTCATCCGGCACGGTATTTCAGCCTGAGCTCTTTGTGGAAATGGCTGAAACTATGAAATCCGACGATCTTTTTCCACTGTTAAATCTGGTATACTTCGGGCTAGTTCGTACGGAATCCGGAGTCAATGGATATACATATGGGCTCAGAGCCTTTGGTAAAGACGAGATCGAAGTGCTGGACAGCCAGGTGACACCTGCCGAGCTCCGTGAATTCCTGATGGATATTTCTTTATATATCGTTGAACAGAACGTCACACTAAGAGACGGGGAAACCATCGGCTTTTCGGCGGAACAGAAGCTGCCCATTATGCGTTCCGAGGGAGTATATCTTGATGGTGAAACGCTTAAAATCAAGATCTGATTCAATGTAATCTTCTCCAATAAAAGGCTCTCCAAGTCATTCAATTCACTTGGAGAGCTTTTCAAACTCTACAGCTCGTAGCTTGCCGAGATACTTAATGCATGAGAATGGTCTAATCTCTAAAGCAAGAATTTTATTGTTAATATAAAGGCCGCCGTTCGATCTAGGCGACTTCTTACGTAAGTATGTACTGTGTCTCGTTATATGTTATGGTCGTCCCCTCTTCATGAGTCCATTCACTAATCGTTGTCCCCACTCATTTTCTTCCTAAACGCGAAAATGGCGACGACCATGATAACCACGGTATACCCAATCACCCACCACAGGTGAGGTAAGATCGAAGCGTAGTCTCCTGAAATCGCGGCTCTTCCCGCGTCAACCGCATGGGCGAATGGGAGAACATACGCAATCTCTTTAAACCAACCGCCGACAAGATTCAGATCAAACCAAGTGCCGCTAAGCCATGCGCTAAGATTCGTCAATAACGCTCCACATATACCGCCTACCTGCTTATCATTAAATATACTGCCTGCCAGCAACCCGATTCCTATAAACAGAACAGCTGTTGGAAGGAGCACAATAACAGAGAGCAAAACATTCAATGTTACTTGTAATCCCAAGAAGGAAGCCGCAACAAAGGTTATGGCAACTTGGAGAATCGCCATCGGAACTAAAGGTAACGTATATCCCACGATATAATCCGGTGCAGTTAGCGGACCCGTATACAATCTCATTAAAAATGAGGAACTCCTATCTTTGGCTATAAGCATCCCAGAGAAAAGTGAAATGAAGGAGAACCCGAACACGGCAACGCCCGGAACAAGCTGATCAATGACAAAGAGTTCAATTTCAATATTCTGTTGAAGAGCAGATAGCAGCAACAGTATAACTAATGGAAAGCCGATGCCAAAGGCCAAATTCAGCGGATCTCTAACCATTTCTTTGTGGTTTCGTGTGGCAAATGCTACAGATCTCATCCTGTTGCCTCCTCTACTGCAGCTAAAGATACAAATGCATCCTCAAGTGTTAGGGTGTTTGTTTTTGCTGTTAATTCAGCAGCAGTTCCAACTGCCTTTAATCTCCCTTTCGCCATAATCCCGATTCGATCCGAAAGCGCTTCTGCCTCCTCCATATGGTGGGTTGTCAGAATGATGGTGATTTTTCCCTTTAGTTGTTTAATAGCTGCCCAAAGCTGCCGTCTTGCAATGACATCCAGTCCCAGTGTGGGTTCGTCTAGGAAAAGGATCGAAGGGTTCGAAATCAAGGCCATGGCAATACTAAGTCGTCTTTGCATGCCTCCCGACAGCGTCTTGGCTTTATCTTGAGCCACCTCGCGAAGACTAAAAGTATCCAACATTTCTTCCACCTTTACGGCAATAGATGGACTGTCATATCCGTAAACTTTAGCAATAAACTCAAGATTCTCTTTCACAGACAAATTCCGAGCAACAGCTGTTTCCTGAGGTGACACATTAATCTTTTCTTTTACTGCATACGGATTGGCGACGATACTGTCTCCTAACAGAGCGGCGTCGCCGCTGCTCGGCTTACTGAGGCAGGTTAGCATCTTGATCGTTGTCGTTTTTCCTGCACCATTCACGCCAAGCAGAGCAAACAGCTCGCCTTGCTCGATCTTAAGGTTAAGAGAATCAACGGCGGTTTTGGTCTTGTATCTTTTTGTTAATTTCATCGTTTGTAGGGCAATCACTCATCTTCCTCCTCGTATGTCTGCGCATTTAATATATCTTCTGCAAACTGCAGCAAGCCTTCGCTTTTCATAATGGCAATTCCCTTCTGCGCCTCATCACCCAGAACCAGCAGGCTATCACCAGGGCGTATATCGAATATTTCCCTGGCCTTTTTGGGAATTACGATCTGTCCACGTTCCCCAACCCGTACCATTCCAAAAATATGTTTTCCCTTCGGCCGAAGACCGATTTCTGAATGCTTATCGGAATAATGGACCAGATCATCCAATACCACGCCATACAGATCCGCAAGAGCTGTACAATTCTGAATATCCGGTACAGTCTCTCCATTTTCCCACTTCGCAACAGCTTGTCTTGATACCCCGATCTTTTCGGCAACTTCTTCTTGAGTGAATCGCTGCATTTTTCGCAATTTCTTCAAATTCATATTAATCATGTTGATCACATCCTTTTTTCTCATTATAAAGTCATTTTCCGAGCAAACCACCAATCAAGGATAACATTCCATGTTGCTTTCTGTTGCCGCAGAACAGCTCACACAAAAACCCCCCCTGTCAGAATTTCAGAAGGGAGGCTTTTTACGCAATTATGATAATAGCATTACGCCTGGATAAACAGGCTGAATTCCTGGCCGTTTTTGACCGGCTCCTGTGCCATGGTGTAGCCGTGTTTTACGACTTCCTCCGGCACGTTGCGAAAAGCGGACGGACAGTCCGAGATGACCTGAAGCGTTTGTCCTTTTTTCATATCACGGAGCGTTTCGAGTGTGTAGATGACCGGGTATGGACAAGATTCCCCCCGGAGGTCCAGTGTGAAATCAACGGACATGGGTTGCATCCCCTTTCTTGAATCCTACGCCGAAGCGGTAGTTTTTTTGCCAGTATGCGGCGACAGCGAATCCGCCACCGAGTACGAGCAGCGTAACAATCAATGCAGCCGCCGGACCCATGACGGCGATCAGATTAATAGGCGAGCCACTCTTCACGAGAAGGTTAAATACCCCCATATGATCCCATGCATATGCCAAAGCGGTTGCGCCTATAATGTTGCCGATAAACACGGGTAAAAAGACAACTTGTCCCTCCATCAGCCGGTACATCATGCCGGTTTCGCAACCGCCGGCCATGACAATACCCAGGCCGAAGAGCAATCCACCGATAAAGGTGCTGGGCGCGGCAATTTTTGTAATCGGGTCCAGACCGTATACAAGAATTACGATCAGCGTAGCGACAGAGCTGACTGCCATGCCGACAGCAATCGCTTTTGTCATCGTGGCTCGGCCGCTGATCCACAGATCTCGGAATGCAGAAGTAAAGCAGATCTGCCCCCGTTCGATCAGAATACCGAATGCCGCTCCGAACAGGGCGGCTGTCCCTAACATCGTGCGGCCAGTTGCATAGAAATATACGATCAGTGCGATGTACGCAAGACCTAGCACAGCCCCCAGTAGAGGTTGCCTGTTCTTACCCGATTTAACGGACGGCACGGTACCGCCCATTTTCAGAACGGGCTTTCCTTTCCACCATCTTGTGTTAACCAGCCGAGCGCCCAAGAATGTGCCCGCGCCAGTAGCAACGATGAAGATCCAGGAATGAAGGGAGAATTGAGGCACGCCGGTAAAAAAGGCTGCGAGATTGCAGCCCAGAGCCAGCCGGGCTCCGAAGCCCGCGATGATTCCGCCGACAAATCCCTGAACGTACCGCCGTTTCTGTCTCGGCATTCGGATCTTGAAATTGCTGCTCAGCAGAATCGTAATGAGGGCTCCGATAAACATGCCCCATACGATCCAGCCGTCGGTCCGCGTCCATGTCGTTCCGTCCATATGGACGAGGTCGAAATACGCCCAATCCGATATATCCACCCCGATGAATTCCAGAATATGCCCTCCGAGGCGGGTAAATTCACCGGTTACAGCCCATACCGTATGGGTGATTCCGAAGTAGACCGCGCTGAGAATGCCGGCCAGAGCCATAACCAGATAAGGACTCCAATAACTTCCGAACCATGTTGAATATAACTTTTTCACTTGCTCAAAAACTCCTCTTCCACTAAAATCACGATACTAATCTATAAGAAAACCCACAAATTCCATTGTACTATAAAAACTGCAATGCGGGATGAAATTTGTTCATGAACTTACATCGTTAAAACAAAAAAGCCGCGATTGTTCGCGACTTTGAATGCGTGTATGTTCTTGTTCCCTGAGCTTTATTCATGTTTAAAGTGGCGGATTTTCTACTCCCATTTGTATCCACCCTTCTTTTGAAGGTCCATATACCGCAGGAATATTTAACCCCGCCTGACGCATAAGAACGGTAACCTGTCCTCTATGATGAGCAATATGCTTAATCAATCCCATAAAGATAGTAGCATTTGATTCCTCACGTCCAAAGGCATTCTGAATTTGTTTTAAAGTATCATCCGTCCATTGTGCTTCAAGAGCTGTTGCTACTTCAGAGCTTATTTTTCTAAACGTCTCGGCGATTTGGTTCGCGGAGGGTACTTCATCAGAATCTTGTACCTGATCGAGAACAAGCCCGAATTCAGTCAAGTATTCAGGGGTATTCGTTACGAAATGCCACGCAATTCTCCCCAGAGTCCTGCCTTCAGGATATACTTGCTGCCGTAATGATTCATCCGTCAAACTGTCTAACACCTTTTGCGTTAATTCTGCTTCTCTCTTCCATTCTGTAATAAAATCTGAAACGGTTATATACATGATTGGTTCATCCCTTCTTATCATTCAATATTTGATGAAAATCGTTACTTCTCTTCCCCCCACTATGAAAAAGAATGTAAGATGATCATCTTTAGCTCAATCATAACTGCTAATAGTGACAAGGATTGTCATAGTTATATTTTTTCAACCTCTTTCTGGCTGCTTTGCAAAATCTGATCCGCCTCCATAATGATTCCGTCCCCTATACCCTCATTGCATGTTCAGTGTTTTTATCGTAAGCGAACAATCGGAATGCTAGCAAGAGCGCTACCAAAACCATGACCAACCCGGACCAGCCCAGGTTGCCAATGGAGAAGCTGTTGATCACCAATCCCCCGAGTCCTGAGCCGAGGGCGAAGCCAAATTGGATAAACGAAGTGTTGACACTTAAGGCTATATCCGGCGACTGTGGCACCAAGGTAACTAAATACAATTGCTGTGCCGGGGATGTCGCCCATGTGGCGGCCATCCATATCATGATTAATGGAATAACAGCATAGATCGAACCGTTGAACCAAGTTAGGAGCAGTAATGTTCCGGCTTGGATGGACAGCCTAACGTAGACTTGGACCCCTTCGCATCCGCAATCCCCCTCCAACTTTGGAGCCGGCAAAACTGCAAATGCCCGCAATCAATAAAATACCGGAAAGCGCGGTTGCCGTTAAGTCGGTACTCTGTTGCAAATAGGGGGATATAAACGTAAATAGCGAAGAGTACCCTCCGATATATAACAGCGGAATGGCAACAGCCAGCACCATTTTTTTATCCTTCAAAATCGACAGCTGCATTCCGAGTGTAATGGCTTTTTGTTCGGTAATGGACGGGACTTTGGCAAAGACTGCAAGAAGCGGAATTACCGTCAGCAATCCAGCGATGATGAATAAGGTTCTCCACCCCATGGTTTCGCTTAAAAGCGTACCGATTGGCACGCCGAGCACCGAGCTGCTAAGTCCCATCAGAATCGTGCCGATCGCGCGGCCCCGATTCCGTTCTTCAACCATACGGGTGGCTACAGCCATTGCAATGACTGTGGCAGTTCCACCGCTGAGTCCCTGGACCATTCGAGCTATTAACATCATCTCAAGTGAGTCACTAATATAAACGAGACAACTGCTTAATATAAAAATGCCGAGCATGATGAGCAGCATTTTTTTACGGTCCACCCGGATGGTTGCGGCGATCACCACGGGTGCGCCAATCGCTGCAGAAAGGGCGAATGACGTAACGAGAGATCCCGCGGTGGAGGTCGTAATTCCAAGGTCTTCCGCTACGATGGGAAGGATGCCGCTTATGATGTACTCGATCGTCCCAATGAGAAACACGGCTAGGGCCAGCAAATAAACGATCCATTTATTTTTCATACCCGTTCCTCTTCATTTACAATGGGTATTTGAATTTCGATGAGACAAATCCCCGGCTCACCGGATAAGGGCACATAGGTTTCTCTTCCAGGCTGATCGCTTCGAATGAGGTAACCATGCTGCTCAATCCACTCGGCAAGATCCAGACATGCCGTTTCGGAATACATCGAATCCGAGCGGAATAACAGCGTGGCCATGGTCTCAGAAGGCAAGGATCGATACTGGAGATGCTCGGGCAGCTTGAAAGTGTCCGATTTTACGGCATAACCGGCTTCGAACTCAAACACTTGTTCCTTGCTGCCGGATACGTTCCACAACAACGTCTGCGGCCCGTATAATAGCGACTTGGCCCGGCTATCAAGCAGACTACTGAACATTTCGAAAAGGCTTGGGATATCCTCAACAGTGCCATGGGAAGTGTAAGTGATCATGTGCATGGCTTCAACGCGTTTCATGACAACCTCTTGTTTTTTATCTACCTTTCCATCACGTTCCAGAAGCTGCATCCTTTCACCATCTCTCTTGATTTATTGGTTTGAGTATAAACTCTCTAGTTAGGTATAAAGTCAAGAGGGCTAAATAAAATAGTAAGCCGCGATGGTAAGGACAGTTCCGTTAAACATGTTGATAGATGTAAAACCTCTCCTTACGTATAACAATTGTCCACCAAGCTAATTCCTCTCTATGACGATTTCCCAATTGTGATTACATGCAGACGCAATGCTTCCGCGCTCCGAGATATACCGTTCCACTAACTCCGCGCTGTCGATCAGAATCTCCCGAATCACTTCTTTCCCCTGAAACATGCTATAATTCCCTCCGCCCCTTGCCCGGTAGCTGTTCATGACCACATCCAGCTCCATCTCGCCCGGCAAGTCGGCGCCGTTATATTTCAGCCTGCTGACCCTAGATCCTGGGGGCTCTGCAAGGTTTATTGTATATTCAATGCCTTCCCACATGTCGTAATTATAGTGCTGCGCTTTCGGCTTCACATATGCCGGGTTCACGGCAGGGGTCCCTTTTGGGCCGACCGTAAAATAACAGGCTGTCTGTTCCAGCGCATCCCGAATGTCGCGCCCGGTCAGACGCAGAACGACCAGCGTATTCGGATACATGAAATTCGTAAGGATATCCCGCCTTGTAATAATCTCTCCAAAGCCCTTGGAATCTTCACTTAGCAATGCCGTGCAGGAAACGTTGACCCCCGCATATTCCATCTGCACGCGATGGATGAACTCGATAAAGGGATGCTCGGCAAGCCGACATGCCATAGGATCGTTCATGCCCATGTCACCCTCTACCCGTCCGATCGGCTCGTCGAGCCATGCCTGGGTCCGGCCTTCTATATCCCGGCTGGAAGCGAGCAACACCGTGTCGGCCGTCGTCCCTGTCTCCGGTCGCAGTAACTCGGCCCGCTTCTCCGCGATAATCCAGCGTTCCTGCTCCCTGGTCAGATCCAAGCTGAGCTTGCCAATGGCCTGTCCGTTGAAGCCGGGTTGGACCACCGTTACTCCATGCACCTGCCCGGCCAGCAGCCGATGCTGATGACCGGTGATGAGCACATCAATGCCATCCACCTCAGCACACATGGCGTAAGCCTGGTTTTCCCCGGTGATGTTTTCCGCTGGTTCTCCGGTTTCTATATCCCGCTCAAAACCGCCATGGTACGACACGATCATCACATCGGGCTGCTCCTCCACACGGATGCGCGGCACCCATTCCTTCACGGTTTCCAAGGCATCATGGAATTCGAGACCCTGAATATGGGACGGATTCTCCCAGCATGGAATGTAGTGCGTCGTCACACCCAACACCGCCACCCGGATGCCACTGATGTGCTTGATTAGATAGGGCTTTCCGAGGGCGGGCTCCCTGCTATCCTGCAACCGGATACCAGCAGAGAGCCAAGGAAACCGGGAATCCCGCACTGCTTGTCCGAGCGTCTCCATACCATAATTAAACTCATGGTTACCCGGAACGGCTGCATCATAACCCAGTTCATTCAGCGCACTAATCATAGGGTGGATATCGATTCCTCTTTTTACTGCATAGGAAGCCAGCGGAGAGCCTTGAATCAAATCTCCGTTATCGATCAGAAGCAGGTCCGGATGTATATGCCGCTCTTCACGGATCAGGGACGCCAGCTTGCCGAGCCCTAGATTCCGTTCGTCTTGAGTACGGTAATCCGTTGGGAACAGATGCCCGTGTATGTCGCTGGTAGCCAGCACGGCAATCGTCATTTTATTCGTCGAATTCATACCATCTCTCCTGTTCATATCTTCTTCAAGCCATTCTATCAACCGAAATGCAGTTTTATATTAAAATTCCATGTCTTTACAAAAAGTTATCATTTCATTGACAGGCCATTAACACTCCCTCCGTATAGTGAAGCAGGTAAGACATATCATTTAACTTATAAAATGGAGGTCATTGCTTTGAAAAAATGGATGAAATTCACGATGCCCCTGTTATTGTCCTTCGCTGTCATCAGCGGATGCGGCGGTAATACCGACGCCGGCGGCAAAGCCGCGGCGAACGCTGGCCAGGAGAACTCGCAAGGCACAAGCACAGGCAGCAGCACGGCTACAGAATCAACCGGGTATGTCCCTGAAAAACTGACCGTCCAATTTGTTCCTTCCCAGAATGCCGACACGCTTGAAGCCAAAGCCAAGCCGCTTGAAAAGCTGCTGTCCGACAAAATCGGGATCCCCGTTCAGGTCAGCGTATCAACTGACTATAACACGATTGTAGAAGCGATGGCTTCCAAAAAAGTAGACGTCGGCTTCCTGCCGCCAACCGCGTATGTTCTTGCCAAGGAGAAAGGCGCTGCCGAGGTTATTCTGCAGGCCCAGCGCTTTGGCGTAAAGGATGAAACTGGGGAGCCTACGGATGCACTTGTGGATTTCTACAAGGCGATGATGATCGTGAAAAAGGATTCCGCCATCCAATCCGTTGCCGACCTGAAGGGCAAAAAAATCGCCTACCAAAACGTGTCTTCCTCTGCCGGTTATGTATGGCCGGCCGCAGTTCTGATGGATAACGGAATCGACCCGTTGAAGGACGTCGAGCCGATTACGGTTAAAGGTCATGACCAAGCTGTCCTTGCTGTGTTGAACGGCGATGTCGATGCAGCAGCCATCTTCCAGGATGCCCGCAATGTCGTTAAGACCGATTATCCAACCGTGTTTGAAGATACGCGCGTACTGACCTATACGGAGAAAATTCCAAACGATACAATCAGCGTGCGCTCCGATATGAGCGCAGAATGGACCCAGAAGCTGCAGAATGCATTTATCGAGATCGGCCAGGACGAAGAAGGCCACAAAATCATTTCCGAAATTTACACCCATGAAGGATATGTAAAATCGGATGACACTCAATTTGAGATTGTCCGTGAATACGGCGAAAAGGTAAAGACAGAGTAAAGGATAAGGGACTGGGAGCCATGATTGAAATTCGCAACGTTTCGAAAAATTACGCTAATGGAACCAAAGGACTGAACCATATCAATCTGACGATCGGCCGCGGCGAATTCGTGGCGATCGTCGGGCTGTCCGGCGCTGGTAAGTCGACCCTGCTGCGGTCGATGAACCGGCTTCACGACATTACCGAAGGCGAAATCGTGATCGACGGTAAATCGATTACAGCGGCCAAGGGCAAAGAACTGCGCCGCATCCGAAGGGATATCGGCATGATTTTTCAGAGCTTCAATCTTGTGAAGCGCTCTTCCGTACTCCGCAATGTGCTCGCCGGACGCGTCGGATACCACTCCACCCTGTTCACCCTGCTTGGCCGATTTCCGAAGGCCGATGTGGATCTGGCCTTTCAGGCGCTGGACCGGGTAGGCATTGTCCTGAAGGCGTATGCCCGTGCCGATGAGCTGTCCGGCGGACAGCAGCAGCGGGTCGCGATTGCCCGAGTGCTCGCGCAGGAGGCCAAGATCATACTGGCGGACGAGCCGGTTGCTTCCCTCGATCCTTTGACCACGAAGCAGGTCATGGATGATCTCAAACGGATTAACACGGAATCCGAAATTACGACGATCGTGAATCTGCATTCGATCGATCTGGCCCGGCAGTATGCTACGCGGATTATCGGATTACGCGCCGGGGAGGTTGTCTTTGATGGACCGGTATCGGAAGCGACGGACGAACGGTTTACGGAAATATACGGGCGGCCATTCGGCAAGGATGTGGTATTGGAGGAAACGGCTGTATGAAGATGGAACTGGAAACCGCGCCATTCAAGCAATCAGCTCAGGCTCCCCCTCCTCGCCCGAAACCGCCGGGTAAACTGAAGCATTACATGACAGCGGCTTTACTGCTGCTTCTCGTCTGGGGTAGTGCGCTGCAGACGGACGCTACCTTCAAGGAGCTTGTGGAAGGACTGCCGAACATGATTGACCTGCTGCGGGAAATGTTCCCCCCGAAATGGAGCTATCTCGACAACATTTGGGAGGCGATGCTGGAGACGATACGCATGGCGCTGATCGGCACGACGCTCGGCGCCATCCTGGCGGTTCCGGTTGCGCTGCTGTGTGCAGGCAATTTGGTCAAAAGCCGGTGCATCACCTATCCTGTTCGCTTCCTGCTGAACTTGATCCGGACCATTCCTGACCTTTTGCTTGCCGCTTTTTTTGTCGCGATATTGGGGCTGGGCCCGTTACCAGGGATTTTTGCCCTATCCGTCTTTTCACTGGGTCTGATTGCTAAACTCACCTATGAAGCACTGGAAGCGATAGACCCTGGCCCGCTGGAGGCGATGACCGCTGCCGGGGCAAATCTCCCGCAGCTGATCGTATACGGTGCAGTCCCGCAGATTCGGGCACATTTCGCTTCTTATACGCTGTACACGTTCGAAATCAATGTTCGTGCCGCTGCCGTGCTCGGTCTGGTGGGTGCTGGCGGGATCGGTCATTATTATGAAGTGACACTCGGATTTTTTGAGTACGACAAGACATGCATGATCATCATCTTCACCCTGATTGTCGTCCTGATGATCGACTATCTTAGTACGAAATTGCGGGAGAAATTGTTATGAGCCAATCATGGAACGACATCGTTCCCCAACCGAAAAAAAGCCGTCTCCGCTGGCTTATCTACGTCGTGCTGGCGATCGTTTATGTCTGGGCTTTCTCGGGGATCCCGTACTCTGGCATTAAAGAAACGGCAGGTCAGGTGACAAAAGCTATTTTCTCCGGTCTGTTTTCCCCCGATTGGGATTTTGTTTATTTACCAGACGGAGAGGATTTGCTGCGCGGTTTGCTGGATACGTTGGCGATTTCCATTCTAGGGACGATCATCTCGGCTGGCATCTGCATCCCATTCGCTTTCTGGGCCGCTGCCAACATGACCGGGTCCATATTCGCCTCCGGATCAGGCAAAGTGCTGCTCAGCCTCATCCGCGTCTTTCCTGAAATCGTAATGGCGCTATTGTTCATCAAGGCGGTGGGCCCCGGCTCTTTTGCAGGCGTGCTGGCACTCGGTCTGCATTCAGTAGGCATGCTCGGCAAACTGTTCTCCGAAGAGGTGGAGCAGATCGATACGGGCCCGACCGAAGCGCTGATCGCTGCTGGTGCGACTAGGCTGCAAATTGTCCGGTTCGCCGTTGTGCCTCAGGTACTGCCCGGGTTTCTGTCGTATATCCTCTACCGCTTCGAAATCAACCTCCGATCCGCCACCATCCTCGGCATTATCGGCGCAGGCGGAATCGGGACACCGCTTATATTCGCGCTGAGCTCACGGAATTGGGACCGCGTCGGCATTATTTTGCTGGGGATTATCGTCATGATTACCTTAATTGATTTGATATCAGGGGCGATTCGAAAAAAGCTCGTTTAACCGAGGCCGTGAATAACTTTGGAAGTATCCTCCATACTAGTGAAGAACCACATCATACAATCAAGGAGGAACCATGATGATCGACAATTTGGAAAGCGACTATAACTGCGCGAAAGCCAGCGATGATCTCCATCAGCTAAAGCAAGAACTTGCCGCTCTGCGGGAACAGGGTGCTGAAGACCAAGAAACACAGGAACAACTCAACCGATTGGAGAATCAAATCTCCTTCATTATGAACAAGTGCGATATTAACCATTAACGTTCAATCCAACCTCTTCTTAGAGATCCCTCCATGATTAAAAAAACCCGTATCCGTGAAGGATACGAGTTTTTTTAGTTTGGCTATTACTCCCCAATCTGCTTGATTAATGTCTTCATAGGATCAATCGGACGATTCGCGTCATATGGATAGCGATTCAATACCTGAAGCAGTAATTGATGCAGCTTTGCGTTTTCGTTCACCTTCGTGAGAAGGAACTCCATCTTGGCAATCAGCTCCTTATATTCTGGGATGTTCCCCGGTGAATACACCTCAAACTCAAAGAACGAGTTGCCGAAGACGGTTGCCCTCTTCACGCCTTGGAACTTCACATATCGGGCTTGCTTAGTGTCGAACTCCAGAATGTCCAGTGTTCCCTTAGACTCTATGACGCCGCCTTCGCCAGAAATATTCTCCCAGTTCGTCTTGTCATCCGACACCAGGATCTGATACTTCTCCGCGTAAGCGCCCTGCCACTTTATAGTGACTTTATTTATTTCCTTTTTCTCTCCCAGATCCACAAGGAACCAGGCATCATCCACGTACGCACTGGACCAGCGGGTGGATTCATTGCCATCCACGGCCATATCAGGAGAATAATACGGAAATTCCGTTTCCGAGGACTCCGCCGACTTGTGAAGCGCAAGATTTTCCGTGCTCAACAGCTCGATCGCTTTGTTGTGGATGACAACATTATCCATTACACCCTTAAACGCGTTCGTCTCGCTGCCGATTCGCAGCGTAGGCAGGACGAGCGTGTGCATTTTTGGATATTGCATTTCAAGCCGTTCCACATATTCGTCAAGATTGACGAACAGCGATACGCCTTTGTCATCGCCCTTCAGCAAAATATGCGTCCACTTATTTTCCGGGACAACATAGTTAAAGGTACTGTCATAATGCTCCTTGGTAAATCCGAGCTTTCCAGTCTTGCCTTGCTTCAGCTTCAAAGTTCCTGCAGGCGATTCCATCAATACGGCATCATCGGGATTGTTCTTGTCGGGCTTAATCCACATGGAAGCGGTCCACCCGAAACCCATCGCATCCACCGGCGTTTCGATATAACTCTTTCCTCCATTGAAGCGAACACCCTGCTGGTACTTGCCGTCCGTTATATCGACATTGACGCCTTTTCCGTCAAAGCCGTTGCCTGAATCATCTTTGAAGCCTTGCTCGAACAAATATTTCATGACCAGATGATCTTGATTGTTCACTGTAATTTTGTGAGAACGGTCAGCATTCGGCGCATCGCCAAGAATCTTCGTCCGCTGCTCAAATTGGGAGAAGGACTTGTCGTCTCTCGTCCCGGTCCACATCTTCTCTGCGACCACCTGGATTCCAGGCATTAAACGGATATGCGCATCGTCCATGGATACGCTGTTCGCATCGGACACGTCGTTCCACATCGAGAACATGCCGCCCTTCACGCGCGGATGGCCAAGCGGTAGCGTTGTGTTCTCCCATTTGTTCGGCTCCCACTCGTTATATAGGAATTGCGAGTTCAAGTAATTCCCATAGAGCGTAGGCACGATATACAAAAAGACATTTTGGGAGTTGATGACGTCATAACCGAGATCCACGGCCTGCTGCGGTGCACCATACGGTTCATACCAGATTCCCATCGTTGCATCATTACTGATCGGTGTGGTCCCGTTGTACATGGTCAAGCCTCCCCACATGATCGGATGCTTGCCCTTGCTATTGATATGCTTCACAAGGGTGTCCATGTACCAACGGAATCGCTCGATATCCGGTCCCCAGTATTCATCCGTGCCGATGTGCACTTCAGGCCCGACAAAGGTCGGATCGCTTCCATCCAAGTATTCATTGAACAAGCTTTTGACAAATTCCACCGTTTCGGGCTTGGAAATATCCAATCCCCGCTCATCCCCTAGTGCCGGATTATAGGAAGTGAATGCGCGCGAATGTCCAGGCGTATCAATTTCCGGAACCACGTTGATGCCATAATCCATAGCCATCAATTGCAGCTCCTTGAATTCTTGCTTCGTGTAGTGCCCGTTCCCGCTTGCAAGTCCGGGATACATGGTGCTCTCCAAGCGATATGCTGCCGTCGTTCCATCCGCGAACGGAGTCCCTACATCATCGTTCAAGTGGATTTGGAACATATTCATTTTGTACCAAGACAACTGCTTTACATAGTCCCGCAGGAAATCGATCGTAAAATATTTGCGGGCAACGTCGATCATAAGTCCCCGCTTCTCATACTTCGGGTAATCCCTCGCTTCCCCGCGCGGAATCGTGCGATCCTCGTTCTGCTTGATGATTTGGAGCGCCGTTCTCGTGCCGAAGAAGGATCCTGTCGCCGAAGATGATGTAATTGAAACGTACTCGCTCACCTTGAACACATTCCCTTCATCCCCAAGCCAGGACAAGGACGGATCAATAGCTAGGTAGAGATCACCGGATCGCGGCTGCCCTGCTGTCACTTCCAGCTCATAGCCTGTCAGATCCAACAGATCATCGCGTGTGATCTCCGCTGCCTTGCGCAATACCGATTCATCCTTCGGATCCACCACAATGCGCGAGGATTCGGTTAATGTGTAATTGCCAGAGTCTCCATACCACTCACGCAGCGAAGGTATGACATCCGGCTCGGCATTGCGATCCGGTGTTTGCTCATGCAAGCCCGGAACGATGACGGTCATATTGTCCGACAGTAGTTTCCGATCCGGTTGGTTCAGGTCCTCCACTTGGATGATCAGATTCACCTTGGCGTCTACAAGCGGCGTACGGATATTTCCTTCGAGGTCAACGACAGGGAGCCTGTCGCTTCCATATACACTTACACTGTATCCAACCGGCACCTCTGCTGCAGACCAATCCAGCTTGGTTTGTCCGGCTTGCACGTTCAGAACACCCGCAACCTTATCGATCACAGATTGCAAATCATTCAACTGATACACTTCAAATTCATAAAAGGAATAGCCGTACAGCGTTCCTTCAACAGGCGCTCGCTTAACGCCCTGGAATTTCACGTAACGAGCCTCAAGCGAAGGGAAATCGACGGTTTCCACGCCTCCCTTGCTTTGGATAATTCCGTCATTGTCCTTGACATTGACCCAGGTCTGAGCGTCATCCGACACAAGAATCTTGTATGTATCGGCTGGAGTTTGCCAGCGAATGACCACTCGGTCGAACGATTTCTTCTCGCCCAGATCAACATAGAACCACTGATCGTCTTCTATAGCCGAGGACCATCTTGTATTGCCCTTGCCGTCAACCGCCAAGTCAGGCGTCAAATAATCCACTTCATTACCCGATGAAAAAGCTGGAGCATTCAGGGCAAGATTCGTCCCGCTGAATGTTGCCTCTGCAAGGAGGCGAGCCGCTTCATCATCCGATTGTCCATTGGGCATTATATTGCCGTCCTTGTCATACACGACATCTGTAACGCTTGGTGGCGTGTCATTCTTGTTGTCAGGAAAGGTTATTATTGCGCCAGTATCGCTGCTTTCAACATTCCCGCTCTCCTGTTTCGTCTTCGCCTGTGCGCTAGCAGGTTGAACTGCCGCAAATGCCGAAGTTATTCCTACAACCAAACTCAACAATAGACAAACGATCTTGATATAAATGGTTTTCTTCATCAGTTCCCTCCATATTATCTAGTATTGAAATACACGTATTAATTTTGAATTCACCACTCCTTTTCAAATGCGTAACCTCCAAAGTAAACGCTTACTTTATATGAACGTTTCTATAATATTACAAAAAGGTGCAAGTAGGAAGAATTTTATTTCCTACTTGCACCCTATTTCACTCAAAACCTTTTATATTTGTCTTCTATATCAATTTAAAACTTAATATGGTTATTTTTTCACTTTTTGACCGCCGTTTTAGCCATTTTAATCAGGTCTACTTCTGTCAACGGATTACCCGGATTGGTTGAGATGCTGAATGACTTGCCATTTTCGATCCAGGAAAGCGTGTTTGTTATAAATTCCTTACCAAGCTTGGGATGCTTCTTTTTTACTTCCTCAGCGGTTGTATAGGTATACCCTTTCTGCTTCTTATCTTTTGGATCAAGTCGTGTGCTTTGGAATTTAACATAATCGGTTCCGTTCTTATATTGTAATGAAATCATGCTTGAATTCGTCCAATTCACTTTTTTGGAATGAACTTGCTTTTTCAGCTTTTTAGCTTCTGCCTTCAATTCATTATGATATTCACTGCTGTATGGACCGAGTATTTCCCCCGATACAAAGCGATAATTCTCTGGCAGTTTATTCGGCTCTTTCAGTACCGGTTCTTTTAAAGTAGAGGCTTTCTTCCAATAATCATCATACGTAGTGTACTCTGGATGAATGTTCCCCATAGCGAACGTCTCTAGACCTTTTCTATTGGTCAGTTCATTGCTTACGTATACCATATAAGAGTCATCCGGATTCTCCTTAAGCAATTTACCAATTCTGGCTATTTCTTCCTTTTCCAATTGTGCCACTTTGCTCACAGCGGCTGCCGTGCTTGCAGGTTTCCCTGGTGCTGCCTCCGCGGCAATATTCATGGCGCCCAGCATCAATACGCCGCTTAGCGCAGCAACTGTTATTTTCATACTTTTGTTCATAGGTCATTTCTCCTTGTGGTTTCTTTTTTCAATGTATATAACAATACCGAACAAGGCTTTTGTGACATTGACACCTAGCTAAATAGTCGAATGTAAACGGACTGTATAATAGTTAGGTAGCCGGGTTGACCTACTCGTTCTCGAGAAAAATAAATAAAAAAACCGAACCTTTTTTTGATAGAGAGACAATATAGTGTGTAAGCTGCTTACCCAGGAGGGCCCTCTGAATGCAAAGTGAATATATGTACGAATTACTCAAACAAATGAAAGACGGTGATCAACAGGCGTTTCATACGATGTATGATGCCACCTATCAGGACGTCTACCGAACCGTTTCCTTTCTGGTGGATCATCAGCAGGATCGGGAAGATGTCATGAATGAGATTTATATGCAAATGTGGACGTCACTTGCCAATTACGATACGAATCGACCTTTCCATTTCTGGCTGCACGGCTTGGTCATCCGTCAAGTGCAGAGATTTCGGGTCAAGCGCTGGCGGAGATTCCGAATATTTGAACGCATCCGTTCCTTCTCTCGGGAAGAGTCGCACTGGGATCAACCTTCTGTGTTGATGGACGGCACGAACCAAATGATATCGCAGGCAATGCAAAAATTGACTGATAAACAGCGAACGGTGATGATCCTCCGCTTTTTTCACGACTATACGCTGGAGGAAATCGCGACATTGCTCGAAATTCCAGTGGGTACAGTCAAGTCCAGATATCATGCAGGCATCCAGGCGCTTCGAAAAAACATATGGAGTCTCCCCCCCAGAAAGGATGGAAGAGATCAATGACTATTGAACGCAATATCCGTGAACATCTGCACAAAGAAGCAGAAACGATGGATTGCCCACCGGCAATTTCCAACCGAATAGCACGATCCTATTCACAATATTTGCAACAAAAAAGGAGCGAGAAACCTATGAAAAAACGACTAATTGCTGGAATCGTTACAACTGCCATTTTGATTCCAACCGCAGCATTTGCTGCCCCTACTCTGATTGAAATGCTGACCAGAACACCGATGACGGCTGAACAAGTCAAGACGGATGAGGTTGGCAAAGCAACACTTGAGAAGCTGTATCGCGCATTCCCTGAAACAAAATCGTTTGAGATTATCGAGGCAAGCAACGTTCAAGGTGTTCAAACCAGCATCATCCTCCAGGAAAAAGGGGGAATCGGCAAAAAAATTACCCTTCATACAAACAGTACGACAGGTGAGGTTGAACACGTGATTCAAGAGAATTGGGAACCTAAGGAGAAGCCACTCACTGCTTTAACCGATCAGGACATCAAGTCGAAGGTTGATCTTCTCATAAATAAAATGTATGGCAATATTGAAGAGTATGAGTTTGCTATGGAGCAAATGGAGAACCCGGATCAGAAAACGTTGATGCTGAACTACTCCCAAAAGGGGTCAACAACTCCCTTCTACCAGGTATTCGTTCAGGGCAATTCAATCAGTGTTTCACTGATTGGAGGTGTGACCTCATCTTCAAACAGTAAAGTAGAAGGTTTCTTCTCTACTAATGGTAAGCCTGATTATTTTGCAGATGCCTATTTAAATGATGCCACACTGTTTTCTTTACTAAACATGAGCGCAAGCGAATTAAAACAAGAATTAGCAAAAGGTAAATCTGTAGTGGAGATTGCAGCAGCTAAACATGTCTCGAAGCAGCAAGTAATAGATGTCATTGCAAAAACACAGGTTGATTTACAAATGCAAGGTGAAGCTAATGGCGATGTTCCTAAAAGCAACCTTTCAATTGAGCAAATGTTAAAAGCTATTGAACCAAAAGTATTACAAGTTATTGAATACAAAATGGTAACACCATCAAAGAAATAACAAGTTGATGGGGCTTCAAAAGCGTTGAATAATACCAAAAAGCCGGATTCCTCAAAATAGGAAAACCCGGCTTTTTAACTATTGATCATCCTGAGCGTATTTTTTCGTTAAATGGTTGGCGGTACTCCTTTTACTAAAGACGAATTCACTCTACTCCGTCGGACATGATCGGTTAAAGGTCTTCCGGCTTTATAAATTTCACCTCTGGATACATGTCACTCGGTCCCTGAAGCAGATTTCCACCCGTTCCTTTCAGTTGCTTATTAAAGAAATCGAGTACATATTGATTTACGATGCTTGATCCTCTTTTACCATTGATATCTCCTGTTATCCCCGATAGTTTAATCAACTCTGAATAGAATTGAAGGTCCGTGAAATTGAAATGTTGGGTTCCTTCTACATAAATCACATTTCCCCCATGATTGAGTACATTTTTCATAATGTGCAGCTCATCTGAAAGAGATTTAGTTACTTCGTCATCCGAATTTCTATCAATTTCAAAATTGGCTAACCAGTCTTCAAAACTTCCCGATCTGATGAACATAAACGGCTTGTTTATATCATCTCTATTTTCCACTTCATATAGTGACCCGTCCATATTAATCCCGGCCTTGACTCTATGATCTAAATAAGTTGTATTAAATGCCGTTGCACCCCCAAAAGAATGCCCCATTACGCCTAAGTTATTTAAATCTATTTTCCCTTTAAATTGACTTTCAATTGCACCAGAATTTAGCTTTTCAATTTGATCGATTACAAACTCCACATCTTGTGTCCATATATTTCCTATTTCCCTGCGATCTTCTACGGTGGTCATCTTAGTTTTATAGTCCGTTACACGGCCATCCGGAAAAATGGTAGCAAAGGTGCTATACGTATGATCAATTGTGACCACGATAAACCCATGACTGGCCAGATTCTCGGCCTGTGATGCATGTAGAACTTTACTGGTTCCCATACCATGAGATAGCAGTACCAAAGGATAAGGACTTGTAGAAGGTAATATTTCTACATTTTCATAAGAGTTGGTTCTATTATACTTCCAGTAATCGAGCACAAAGTTGGGCAGCTTTAAAGAAGTAGAGAAGCTCTGAATAAACTTTTTGAACATTTCTTTATCATTTGGAAAAAGAGTTCCACGCTTGTTGTTATTCCTATTTTCAGTAGGGTACCAAACTTGAACCATTAGCTCCCTCTTATCGCTTTGATCTTCAGTTAATACTTCATCTCTGTTCTGATCTGTAAAATGAAATGTTTGAGTACCCACTTTCTCTGGACCATCAGGCTTCGGCAAATCAAAGACTGGCAAGTATACAGACAAGCCGGTAGATACAACCAGTAGAATGACGATTAGGGAAGATAAACTATACTTCAACAGCTTCCCTATTTTTAGATTCACCATCTTACCTGAATGTCTCAATAAAACGATGAGTATGAATAGCGCCGTCATAATATATACCAAAAGTAACTGCCATCTGTATCCCTCAACAAACAATTGAACTAATAATATAACGCTACTTCCTATACCCACACCCAATCCTGTTTTCTTTGAGCTTCTTTTAATAAACAATAGATCTACGAGTAAAGCGAAACAGGATAGAACTAAAAGTATCTCAAAAAATCTCATTTAAATTCCTCTCTCTCATCACGGTTATCGTCCGAATTGGACATACTTTGAAAAACCGCCTCACAAGACGGCTTTTCATATTCATTTATACACATTTGGGAAATCTCTCGAGTAGACTTTTACAGGATATTTACTTCGCTTCGTTCATGAATGCTCTAACGTCTTCAGCAATTTCTTTAAATAACGTATGGTGCAAGTAATGTGATCCATCCATTGTTATTACTTTTCCATGCACCGAGTCTTTGATCTGTCCTTCGTGCAAAGGTATCCATCCTTCTACGCCTGTATTATTCGCCTGTATAAGGAGAAGAAGTGGAAGATCTTTAGGGAATGTTAAACCTTGAGCTCCTTTGAAATTGGAAGAAATATGGTCCATCTCATTCAACATCGTGGAACTATTTGAGTTTTTATTCGACAGCATTTTCATCTGCTCTACAGTGTGGTCATCAAATGGGAGTCCGGTATAAGGGTCACTACCAAATTTGACCGCCAATCTTTGGAGACCTGATTTTTTAAGAAATGCGAACGTTTTTAATGGGAATTTAACATCCATACCCGGTTGTGTTGGTACACTGCTATCGATTCCGACAAAGGCAGTCACCTCGTTTGGATATTTGTTCACATAATCAATGCCGTAAATGCCTGCAATGGAGTGGCCCATGAGCATGTATTGGTTAATGTTAAGCTGTTGTAGAGCTTCATGAACCTCACTTACGATATTCTCTGTGGTTCGTTCTTTTTCAGTTCCATCACTTAATCCATAACCGAAAGGCTCAACCGCCACAACTTTGTAATATGGAGATAGCTCATCAATGAGCAGCTTGAAATCAAGCGCTGGTGCAGCTGTTCCATAACCTGGCAGAAGCACGATCGTTTCCTTGCCTTCGCCTTGAATGAACACATTCATATTTTTCCCGTCTACAGATACGTGCTGGCCGTAGGGCTCTATCTTTTTCGCCTCCGAATTGCTACTGATCACATTCGTGATATAAACAATACCTAGAAACAGAACAATGGCAATTACGATTGCTCCTAGTATTTTAAGTATCATGTTTCGTACTTTTTTGGCCCTCGATCCATTCTTCGCTTTCTTTTCCTCTGGTGTCACTCTCATCTTCTCCTGTCTTGAACTGTTTGTTGAGTTTTCTTCTTTGCTACTAATGAAATCTTAACCAATGAAAATGTACTCCCCGTGACGTCAATATGAACTGAATATGAACAAGCAAATAAATGAATAATTACTGCGACGTCATTGGCGGATAAATTGGCGTGAACACATTATTGAATTTCCTTTATAAATCCCCTAAATCTTTCAGCAATTTCTTTGGCATGGGAACGATATAAGTAATGATTCGCTTCCAACAACACCATTTCTCCATGTGCGGAGTCCTTTATTAGCTTTTCATGCTCAGGAATCCATTGATCTGTTCCCGGATGATTCGCCTGAACAAAGAACAGAACAGGGAGATTCGGAGGGAAAGTTAGCTGTTCAGCTGCTTTAAAGTTGGAATACATGCTTTCTGCCTCATTTAATTGAGTGGTATTATACATGTTTTTGCGTATCAGAATGTTCAATTGTTCTTTCGTTTGTTCATCATAAGGCAGTCCATCATAAGGGTCAGTACTCAGTTTCAATTGTAATCGGGCGAAACCTAAGTTGCGGAACCATTTAATCGGTTGTGTTTCTGACGAATCAATCTTTTGTTCACTCAGCGCTGGAACACTACTATCCAGTCCGACAAATGCACGTACTTCATTTGGATATTTGTTCACATAATCCAGGCTATAGATCCCGGAAATGGAATGGCCCATAAGGATATAACGATCAATATGGAGACTCTGTAAAGCTTCATGAATCTCACTTACGATATTTGCCGTGCTGCGTTCCTTTTCGGTCTGATCGCTCAATCCGTAACCAAAAGGCTCTACGACGACAACTTTATAATATGGGGATAACTCTGAAATAAGCGGTTTAAAATCAAGTGCTGGCGATGCCGTTCCAAAGCCGGGTAAAATCACGACGGTTTCTTCGCCTTTTCCTTGAATGGTGACATTCATCTGATTCCCATCTACAGATACATGCTGACCATAAGGTTCCAATCTCTTCTGCTCCGAATGACTGCTGATTTTGTTAACGGTATACACGGCGGCAACAAAAAGCAGGATAGCTATAACAATTGCACCTAATACTTTAAGCAAAATGTTTAATACTTTCCTCGATTTGGTTCCACCCCATTTTTTCTTCTCTCTTTCTTTTGTCACACACATCTGCTCCTGTCCTCATCTGGTTAATGGCCGTAACAAGCCGTTCATGCAAGCCTAACCAACCAAGATGTCCTCACCATGACGACAACATGAACGGAGTATGAACTAACAAAAAAATGCCACGTTTCACACACAAGAAAGCTTGCATGTGAAACGTGGCATGAAAATACGGTTTAGACAATCCGGATGGACATTCTATACATCCACCTTATCCTGTAAGCCTAATTATTCCGTTGGTGGAGTGATTGGCAACGTGACAATAAAGGTCGTTCCTTGACCTAGTTCACTTTCTACTCGGATGTCCCCTTGATGAAGCGATACGATCTGTTTAACGATGGCAAGTCCCATACCACTGCCGTCAAACTTTCGACTGTGGGAACGATCCGACTTGAAAAATCGTTCGAATATGCGCTTCTGGTCTTCAAGAGGGATACCAATCCCTGTGTCGGAGATTCGAATAGTCACATTCTTGATATCCTGCTTCGTGCTAACCTGAATCACGCCGCCATCCTTGGAAAATTTGATGCCATTGCTGAGAATATTCGTCCATACCTGGTTCAACTGGTCGTGATCAGCCAAGACTTTAACGGCTTGGAGATCAAGCTCAAAGTGAATGTTGCGGGCTGACCATTGCGGTTGGAGCGCGACGATGACTCGCCTAATCTGTTCATCAAGACTGACTGTGACGAGCCGCAGCTGCTGTGACTGCGATTCAAGCATACTCAGCTTGAGCAGGCTATCACTCATGGTGGACATCCGCTTCGCTTCAGTGATGATAATATCGAGATACCGGCTTCGTTCTTGATCGGACAGGTCCACTTGCTTGAGCGCTTGAGCATAACCGGATATCGAGGTGAGCGGGGATTGTACCTCGTGCGACACGTTCGTTACGAACTCCCTGCGCATCTGCTCAAGTTGCTGCAGATCATGCATCATGTCTTCGAAACTGCGAGCCAACGTACCCAACTCACTCGTTTGCTTAATATTCAGCTTGACGTTGAAATCTCCAGCTGCAATACGCTTAGTCGCTTTTGTTAGCTTTTTGATCGGTCTGACCAGGAATACAGAGGCAATGAGAATCAATAAGCTTCCTGCAATCAACGAGCAGGTTGCAAAGATCAATCCCCACTTAGCGACAAAAGAGGAAGAAGGGGGGGCGAGCGTTTCCAAAAACATCGCTTTCGTTCCCGTTTCCGTTTTTAAAGGCAACCCTAATAGAACCGTCGCAATACCATTCGGCGTGTCTTGAACAACGCCTCCATCGATGACTTTCTTTAACTGCTCCATCGTCACCGTAGCAGGTTTGTGTCCGTTAAGTTTACCGTAAGACTGGAACTCTCCCGTTGCTTCGTAAATCCGAATATGATAAGAATCGAGCTGCTTCATTCCACTTACGAACGAGTCCGCTTCACTTAACGGCAGGGTCTTGTAAATCTGCACGATGTCTTGTCCAAAGTTGCGCAAGTTGATTTGAGCGTTTTGGTTCAATTTATCTTCGAATATCCAAGTGGACATAAAAAAAGAAATGATCGTGCCCGCAATGACGGAGACTAGAAATGTCAGGACCACACGGATATATAAAGATTTAATCATTCGTAAACCTCAAGCCGGTAGCCAAGCCCACGAACCGTTTCGATCCGAAAATCAGATGTAGCCGCAAACCGTTCGCGCAAGCGTTTGATATGTACATCTACGGTTCGATCATCTCCAGCATAATCAATCCCCCAAATTTGATCGATCAATTGCTCGCGCGTATAGACTTGTCCGGGTGTACCAGCAAGCTTATACAGCAATTCGAACTCCTTGAGCGGCAGCGTGAGCGCCTCTGTTCCTCTCATCACCTTATAGGTTTGCCGATCAAGTGTAACGCTTCCTAACTGAATCGTCTGTGTAGAGCCGATCCGGTATCGTTTAAGTAATGCTCTCACACGCACCGTTAACTCCAATGGATCGAAAGGTTTGGTCAGGTAATCGTCTGTTCCAAGTTCGAATCCTTTTACCTTCTCCCATGTTTCGCCTCTCGCTGTCAGCATAAGTATCGGAAGATCAGGATTAACTCTTCGGAGCTCTTTGCACAACGTCCAGCCATCCATAATCGGCATCATAATATCGAGCACGACAAGATCAACATGCGTTGAGGCATAGACGTTCATTGCTTCCTTGCCGTCCGCCGCCTCGGCCGTTGTGAATCCGTCGTTCCTTAGAAATAAACAGACGAGTTCGCGAATGTTCGCATCATCGTCAGCAACCAGTATAGTAGGCATCCGTTCCCTCTTTCCCATCTCATATTGAAGTAACCATTTTACTATAAGTATAATGAACCACTCCCATACTACCTAATCATCATACCCGGAATTATCATGGAATGCATCTCGAATGCTTTCTTCCCTGCACAAATCAGCGGCTGCTTCCGTAGAAACAGCCGCTGATTCCATTTCGTTTCAGTTAATTAACAATCTGCCATGGGTTAAGGAGCATCGCCGCATCACGCAACAAATATTCAGCAACTTCGGCAGAGATATGATTTCTTGTCTGTGCATGGACTTCAGAAATGAAACTGCTTAGGTTTTGTTTTTGCAATTTTTTCAGCAGACTGTTAGCGATCCCTTTGTTGTTAATCGTGCCCTCCTCTGCGAAACGTTGAACCAGTTCCTCTAGAGTGGCATAACTTGTTTTCACTTGAAAATCTACAGATTTTGTATATGTATTCCCTGCTAAATCAATAGCTTTTACCGTAAACGTATGTGTACCCAGCTCAAGTTTGTATAAAGGAATATCTGTTAAAGCCGTGAGTGCTTTTCCATCCAACATGACTTCGGTTTTTGCTTGGTCGACACCTGACAGAATGTCTGCCACTTCGAATATAAAAGGCGACAGAGGATTGATTCCTCTGCCGCCTTGTCTTTCGTACATTCAGTTTTTCTTGATTGCGGTACTGCGGCTCACAACCTGATCACGACACATTTTCCGGCTTGTCCGATTTCCGTTAAGTTAAAGCCCGACATCCACTCAGTTATGCGTTTCTGCCTCTTTTTTGAATTTCATGATGGACCAGACAACCAATAACAGCAGAACGGACAGACATGCGCTGATGCTGACCCGATTCTGTCCATCGATGAGGAAGAGGATCGTGATCACCGATAGACAAAGCGCAGTAAACGCAGTTACATAGGGGAAGCCCCATACCTTAAAGCTGGGCTGCACCGGATAAGCTTTGCGAAGCTTCAGCTGGGAGAAACAAATACAGATCCATACCAGCACCACAACGAAGCCCGGAACCGCCATCAGAACCCGAAACAGTTGGTCCTGCGCGATCAATCCAAGCAAGGAACCCGCTAATAGTATGATTGCGCAGAGTTTCAACGTATTGAGCGGAATGCCTTTGCTCGTGGTCTTAGCCAGGCTCCTTGGAGCCTCCCCGGCGGCAGCCATGGAATAGATCATGCGCGTCGCACCATAGATGCCGGAGTTAGCTGCAGACAGTACGGCCGTTACCAATATGAAATTCATGATGTGGGCGGCTCCCTGCAATCCCGTAGCGGACAACACTTGCACGAAAGGACTTGACTCTCCCCCCAGCTGGTTCCATGGAATCAATCCGCAAATAATCAGGAGCGGCAGCGTAAAGAACAAAATCACCCTTAAAATAAAGTTGCGTACAACTTTAGGCAGGATTTTCTCCGCATTCTCGGTCTCAGTTAATGTGAGACCTATCAGCTCGGAGCCTCCATACGAAAAGGTGACGACAAGCAGAGCCGAGAATATGGCAAACCATCCGTTTGGCAAAAACCCGCCGTGAGCAGTGAAATTTTGAAGGTACGGGGTGTCCGAACTCGGAATAATGCCAAACATCAGAAAACTTCCCAGCACAATAAAACTAATAATCATGGCGATTTTTATTCCGGCAAGCCAGAATTCCACTTCGCCAAAACTTCCAACACTCATCATATTGATTAAAATAATGAGTGCCGCACTTGCAAGGCTTAGCAGCCACAGCGGAACCTCCGGAAACCAGTATTGCAGAAAGCTGCCTGCCGCAATCACTTCAATCACGCATACCGACAGCCACATGAAACAATACATCCAGCCCATGACAAAAGAAACCCGCTTACCAAAGGCTTCGCGAACAAAATCCTTCATATTGCGGCCCGGATACACCGTAGCCATTTCCGTCATCGCTCCCATAACGACCAGAAGAAGCAGTCCCGCAAAGATATAAGAGAAAATAACGCCCGGACCGGCGAGACTGATCGTCTCGGCACTTCCTTTAAATATCCCGGTGCCGATTACACCGCCCATCGCCATAAAGCTGATATGCCTTGGCCTCAATTTCTTCTGTAATGAAACTTCATCCTGTTTTGCCATTCACATATCCCCCTGATGACTTTCAAATAAACCTATTGATAAGTATAACCTTTTCTGCTAAGGAAACAACTTAAGAAATTCGCAAAGTGAATGAGGAAGTACGAGAGCTCTAATGCCTCATATTCTTTAATAAACGGTAAATAGGTTGTTCCTGGAGCGGATCATAAAGAGCCCGGGGAGGTCCCGGGCTCTTTATTCATTCGTTATGATTATGGCTAGCTCATACCATCACTGCTTCAGTGACGGACAGTACTTCATAGTTTGATCATCATCGCATTACATTTATTGCTTCCAAGTTGAGACGATTCTGACATTGCTGATTTTGGACATGTTACCGGAAGTATCGTACGCAACGATAAAATATTGATACATTGTATTCGGCGTCAAGCCGCTATCCTTATAATCCGTCGTATTCGACGTTCCAATGACGGTATTATTCCGATAAACCTTATACTCTGCAATGCCCGCATTATCGAATGAAGGAGTCCACTTCAGTTCCACCGATGAATCGGATACGGCTACCGCTTCTTCGATGGTTGGCTGCATCGGCGCTTCGGTATCCGCGATGGTCGGTGACCACCAGTTACCCGAAACGACGATCATGCTTAGGAGACGCAGCGTATTCCCAAAGTACACGTCATCGTTCGTGGAGATGGAGGCATTGTGGTCCCATAATCGGTTGAGCCACTCCTGATTCGCCGGATTTATCATGGCGCTGACCATCATCGGCGCAGAAAATGAAGTATCCGTATAATCCACGAGTGCTTTTGATCCATCCAGCTTGTAACCACCATATATTTTGCTTGGATCATCCCCGGTCACTTGGCGAATCCAAGACGTCATTTTATTTAGCTGCTCCTTGGCACGAGTTTCCCCTGTCATGAGAGCGTCCGTACCGATCCGCCAAGGAATACGCGAAGAGTTATAACTATAATCCCCGTCCGTTTCAGACTCCAGGAATGTTGAATCTGCCGGAGCATAGCTGCCGTTTTTCTTCACCACAAAGTCAGGCAGCAGCCCCGCATTCGGACTGTACTTTTTGTATAATCCCTCACTGATGGAATAGGTTTTGTCAATGACGCGGTCCCAATTGGCGTCTCCGCTCGCGTTTTTGAAGTCTTTCAAATGCTGAAGCATAAAATCGGAAGGACGCGTAGCACTGCCATATTTAGCATCGTCGTCGCTTACCCAATCTGCAAGCTTCAATGTCCACTCAGCATGATTAACATCACTCTTCATGATCGCGTCAATTACTTTTTTGGCTTCGGCCAAGTAATTGATCTCACCATCGCTTCCCCACTGGCGATCCGCAAGGAGCAACGCGTATGCGATATCCATATCACCGTCCGTGGCCGAATCCACGCCGCTGACATCCACGACGGCCTGACCTGTATCGCCCTGCTTCCAAGCCATAAGGTCCGGGTTGATCTTACTCGGATGAGCTCTGAAATATCGATATAGTCCGTCAAAATAAGCCTTAGCTTTAGGATCATGGCCCGCCATATGTGCGGTGATCAGCATCCCGTATCCGTGCGCTTCCGAAACGGTCATCGCTTGATACTTGACATTAAGCTCCTTGTCAAACTCTTCTTGGAACCAGTCCCCGTCGGCATACCAGACGTAGTACTGATCCTGCTCCGTAGATTGAAGATACGGCTTCTTTTTCAAGTATTTCTGCTTCCACTCATCATACAGCCGGGCAACGGTTGCATCCAGTTGCGCTTGTTGCATATGATTTGGCTTGATCGAGCCGGAGGTGTAGGCCGTATGCTGCGGAAACGGCTTGTAAGGCCCGGTGCCTTGTGAAGAAGACATCGTTTTCAAGCGGATTTCTTCAGACGGCAGCGATTCGACTCCTCCCGCGGTAACGGCCGTCACCTTGTACCGATATTCCGTGTCAGGCGTCAGCCCGGTATCGGTATATGTTATTTCTTTGGTTGTTCCAACGTGACTATCGTTGCGGTAAACATGATAACGATCCGGCGCCTTGCCGGATGGCGCTCTCCAGGTCAGGTCAATTTGGAAAGGAGACACGCCTTTGCCCGCCAAACCATCCAAAGCGGATGGGGGCTCATTCCCCTCGGTCTGATTCGAAGTGCTTACCGTGACTGGGCTGGAATTGTCTCTTCTGCCAACAGACTTGATCACCAGATTATATTGGATATCCGGATTCAATTTGTCGATAACAACGCTGTACTGCGACGTTCCCGACTTCACTGGTACATAGAGGCTCCAATGCTTGCTGATCTTGTCATCCTTTTCGTAAATACGGAATCCTCTTACCTGCTCTTTACTTGAGGACGGCGCCTTCCAGGTTAACGTAGCTTTGGTACCTTGGAGTTTAACCTGTGCTCCCTCCACCGGATCCGGTTTGGTGTCTGTTCGTTTAATACCGTAATGATCGTACACCTTCAGCCCATTTTTCCCGTATCCACTCTTCCCTTCATCTTCAACAGCGGCCGTATAGGCATCGAATTTCAGAATTTGATCTGCAACCGACACATCCGTAAACATTTTTTTCTTTGGCTGGTTATTAATCGCTGCGAAGTAGTCGTCATACGGTTCGTTTTTGTAATAGAATTTGTTTCCAAATGCATTGGACATCAGATACACCGTTCCTTGAGGATTGACGACGTTGCCTGCTTCGTCTTTTTCCAGTTTTTTCGGATCGATGACCTTGTCCCCGTACATTTGGAAGGAACGCATATACATATGATCGTGAGCCTCAAACACCATATCGATGCCAAGCTCGTCAAAAACCGGAATCAGATTTTTCCTGTAAAATTTAACGCGATCTCCTTCCCATTGCGCGGAATTATCGCCAGCTGCATAAGGCGCTTTGTGAAACGTCACGAATTTCCACTTCTTGTCGGTCTTCGCAACCGTGTTCCGCATCCAATCAATCTGGTTCCAAAACTGTTCGTGCTGATCATCATCCCAGTCGACGGAGCCGTCTTCGTTCAGCTTGCCGTCAAACTGCGAGTTGTACACCATGTAAAGCGCGTCGCCGTATTCAAAAGAATAGACCGAGCCATCATGTGTCGCATCCACCACTTTCCGTGGCAGATTGAAATGGTTGTAAAAGTTATTATTCGGCGTTGTGGCATCCCCGTCCCAATCCGATACTTCGTGTCCGCCCAGTACGGGTACAAATGGCACTTTCATCAGATGCTCCTGCGCGAGCCCGAGCATCCACTGCCACTGCTCTTCCAGGTCGCCATTATCAACCAGATCGCCGGCATTGATCAGAAATTTGGGGTTACCAATATGTTCGTAGGCTTTCTTGAAGGTATCTGCCCATGGTTCAAAGCCCGATTTGCTCGAGGCCTGAGAGTCGGCTCCCACGATAAAGCGATATGGCTGCGGTGTCGCTGTATCGGTTTTAAACGATCCAACGGAGCTCCATATCGAACCGTCGCCTACCCGGAATATATAATCGGTTCCCGGCTTTAATCCATTCGCGCTTGCTTTATGGCTGAAAAACTTTTTCTTCTTACCCGTCGTTCTGTCACCCTTGGTCATATAAGTCGAAATTTCCTCGGAAGATCCGGTGAATTCAAGAACTCCCTCTTTCGGAAACACGTTACCGGTTCCCGTTGATTCGGCTACCTGGACTTTCGTTCCGGCCGAGGTATCCGTGTACCAAGCGAAAGCCATGCTTGTTTTAGGATCGCCGTTCAAGGTCATGTTAATGAGTTTCGGCTGAGAGACTGCTCCTACAGTCGTAAAGCTCCACTCGATATTTCGAATCAAGGGAGAGCCGTCTTTTCCTTGGACCGCGGTTTGGGGAATGGTAACCCTGTAGCTTTTCCCTTGACCTAATCCGCCATGCCCCATGCGCAAGGTCGTTTGGTTTATAACTTCGACGGCAAGGCTTGGAACAGGCTGATTCTGGCCATCCCGAACCGTGATGTCCTGTTTGGCCGTTACCGTGATCGGTTTATTAAACTTAACCTCAATCGGCGTGGTCACGGCAACCTTTTCCGCACCTTGCTCCGGTACATAGGATACGTCGATGGTAGGCTGTTCAGGCGTTGTTCCGGAAATCGGTTCTCCGGTTACGCGAATGTTCCGGATTTTACTGGAACCTCCCGATCCAATGCCTTTCGGATTATCTTTAGGGTTGGTTGGCTTATTGGAGTTAACCACCCATCGAATATACAGCATTTGCTTATCGTCTGCATTCGGCAGGGAGACGTTATTAAGTATGCAGGATTGATTCGGACAATTGTAACTTGAAACGATATTCATCTGAACCGTGCCTCCCGGGACGTCTGTCCATACCGTTCGGTCGGTACTTACCTGTACTTTGAAATCGTTAGGAGCGGAACCCGAAGAGCTTTGCTCCGAAGATAATTTGATATTCTTGTAGGCTGAGGTAGAAACCATGGCCAACCAATATTTCTTGCCCTGGCCGTTATCCCAGCCCTGGTAGCTAATATCTTGGGCTTTACTGTCGTAGTATTCAAAATATCCTCCGACCTGTTGCAGGATGGAGGAAGACTTGTTGAGCCCTCCGGTTGCAGGATGGATGCCTCCTTCTCCCTTGTTCTTGAAGACCCATTCGGCGATTAAGGCCTCGGCCGCTTTCCCCGACCCATCGGAGGCTAGCTCGGGCTTACCCGTCACGGAGTCGGCATATGAATTTGCCGGCAATGTCCAGGGGATCAACAATAATGCTAAAAACAATAAGAACATTTTTTGCGGATTCCTTCCTCTTTTCATCTTGATTCGCATGCTTTGCACCCCTTTCCCGTTCAACATGAACGGTTTGGCTTGAGGATTCGATATGAATCCCGCCTTCTTGAATATATCCGATGTTTTCTCAGGATTCTCGCGGAATCTTATTTAAAAATGGCCCTTTTCAACATATATTGCTGTTATTTTGATTAACAATTCAATCGGCTTCGGGTACAATGAGGACATCATGACATAGCTGGATTTTCGTGAGAGGTGATTTGACATCAACTTTTTTTGCTCCGATCCCTTTTATATCAGTCGAGAGAGCAAATCCCGATCGAGTATTCCTTCATTCCACTATCACGACGCTTATGAAATTCTGTATATTGTCTCTGGCGAGCTGCATTATTGTATTGGAAGTCAGCCGTTTCAGCTTGTGGGCGGTTCCATGCTGCTCATTCGTAAGAATGACGGACATCGTCTGATCAATCCTAACGGTGCGCCATTTGAAAGGGTGACCCTGCTCTTCCAAGAAGATTTCTTAGGTGGGTTGTTGACCGAGGATTCGTCATTTCATCCTCTCTCCCCTTTCCAAACAGGTTCCGGCTCCATCCGGTTAAAGGGTCAGGAGCAAGGGTATGTCGAAGGGATTTTTGCGAAGATGGCCGCCGAATCGGTCAACGGATTTCCGGATTCGAATTTTTATCTCAAAATCCTGTTGTCCGAGCTTTTGGTGTTCATCCACCGTATTCTAAACAGTGGTCGTCAATACATAAATGCCTCAACCAACCAGGTTCATCAGCGTATTTCCCATATTGCCCACTTTATCAATCACCACTACGAACAGCGTCTGACATTAGAGGAACTCACCAGCCGATTCCATGTAAGTCCCTCCCATCTTAGTCGAACCTTCAAGGAATCAACAGGGTTTACTCTGATCGAGTATGTGAATCACGTACGGATCAAGCAAGCGTGTCATTTGTTGAAAGAATCCCATTTACAAGTTTCCGAAATCGCCGAAAGCGTCGGCTTCGACAATTCCACCCATTTCGGCCGCACTTTTAAAAGCATAATCGGTCTCTCTCCCCTGAAATTCCGTAAAAATCATCAGGCGGATATACGGCCGTAAACAACAAAGAGCCGAATTCCTTTAAGGGAATTCGGCTCTTCGCCCTATAACTCTTCCTGCCTCACCACTTGACAATCCACATGGTATGACAGGACATGACACAAGCAAACGCACATTTAGTTTACATAATATTTATTATGTAGTATTCAGTTTCCAGGGTACAACTCGTGGATTTTGGAAACCAGATCTACTGAATTGGTATGGAACGCTTCGTTTGAATCCATCCATACCGATTTCAGAAAATAAGAAGCATGAAACCGCCATCCCTGATGGTCCGGATTAAAATCCACTTGAATCTCGCGCCCCGGACTTCCCCGGTACACCCTGGAACCCGGCTTGCGCCAACTGCCAATTCTAGTGATCCTGTCCGGATTCTGGCCCGTAATATATGTAAACCGTTCATTGTAAGGAATGTCCTTTAAATAAAACTTTGGACACCCCACAGCAAATACATGGATACCCCGAAAGTCGTACTTCTCCTCCAAATGAAGCCCTGCCTTATAGGCGACCACGCCTCCAGCGCTGTGCCCGATCAGGATCAGCTGATCCGTATCTGCTGCATGCTCGCGGATGATCTGCCCTGCGTTCACTACCCGGCGAGACTGCTCGCGAACCAAGTCATAGCCAACTTGAGTAAGCTGCCGGGCTAGCAGATGGATTAACGAGGAACCCGCTATGCCGTTTGCCATCCCATACGGAAAGATCACTACAATTTTGGCATTTGGATATCTAAGAGCAATCTCGCTTGCAGCGTCTTCAAAATTATTTCGATAGGTCAGGACACCGGCAAAAAAGAAAACCACCGTTTGGCACTTTATCGAACAAGTGCTATAGGAGGATACGAACGTCTCTGTCATGACTTCACAATCCCCCTCTTAAAAAGTGTTCCCAATCTTCCGTACATATGAAGAACCCCCATGATAACAATGCGATATCTGCATTGTAGCATGAGGGTCCTCATTATTTCATATTCTATTCACCTTACTTTTTGGCGGACAACCATTCAGATAACACATTAATTTCGTCAGCGGAGAGCTTGCCTTGGAATGCCGGCATTCCATTTCGGCCATTCGTGATGATGGCTGAGATTTGGCTGGCATCGTATTTGGACCCTACATTTTGCAGGTTTGGAAAATTCCCACCTCCGCTTAAGTCCGTCGCGTGGCAAGCCATGCAGTTTGCATTGTAGAGCGAGGTTGCTTCTGCATTCGTCGCATCCCCGCCGGTTGTACCTTCCTGTGGAGCTTGTCCGCCGTTTTCTGCTGGGGCAGGCTCTGATGTGTTTTTACCTCCGCATGCCACCACACCAAAAGCAAAAGCTGACAAAAGCATGACAAACAGCAACCCTTTTTTGAACATGTTTGAAACTACCTCCTTTTGTAAAATGCAAGTTATACGAGCAACCCGCCCTTTTTGCTGTATTCGAGGATTCCGTCCGCTGCGCGATACGCAAGAGCCCCGACCGTACCTGTCGGATTATAGCCGCTATTATGCGGGAAAGCGGATGCACCCACGACAAACAAATTTTCCATATCCCACATTTGCATGTAGTTGTTGATGGCTGAATTGCCAGGATTCTCACCCATAATAACCCCACCGGTATTATGAGTCGATTGGTATGTCGTTATTTCGTAAGGTCCCAGTTCCTTCAACTTCATAATATTCTGGGCCCCCATCTCCTGCAGGATCTCCGCGCAGCGATCAGAAAGATACCTCGCCAACTGACGGTCCTGCTCTTCGAAATCGAACGTGATTCGAATCAACGGATCTCCGTATGCATCCTTGTAAGTGGGATCCAAGTCTAGGTAGTGATGCCGATAAGGCATAGAAGATCCTTGGGAGCCCACGGACAGCACGCTGTTTGCATACTTCAAGGAATTCGCCTTAAACTCTTTTCCCCAACGCGGTGTATCCTCCGGAACAGGATTGTTCTGAATGGGTCTTTGTCCTGTTACCGTATGGGCGATGTTCCCCCCATGTATGAACTTCAGATCCGAGTGATCAAAATTGTCGCCGTTATAATCGTCCAAGCCCATTCCTAAGCTTCCCGCTCCGGCAAACAGATTGAATTGATCCTCAAAAAATCCGGCGGCGGTCCCCTTGATGACCTGATAAGCATAGTTTTTGCCAATCACACCTGTTCCGCTGGACGAGTCGTACGGTTTACCGATCTTAGAGAGAAGCATCAAACGAGTATTATTAAATACATACCCCGTTGAAACGACGATATCCGCTGGCTGTTCGATTTCCTCTCCCGTCGTTAGATCCGTGTACATGACACCCGTTGCCTTACCTCCCGTATGCAGGATTCGTCTTACATAGGAATGGGTCCGGATTTCGAACTTTCCGGTTTTTTTGGCAACAGGAATCACGGTAACGACCGGATCCGCTTTCGCCCCGTATTCACACCCAAACCGCTCGCAATACCCACAATACTGACAACCTGCACGGGCAATGCCATCCGGATTCGTATAGCTTTCCGACAGATTGGCTGAAGGCACCGTATAGGGATTGAGCTTCAGTTTTTTCGCCGCTTCTGTGAACATCTTCATGGATGGCGTGTGAAGCATAGGCGGTGTCGGGTAAGGATTCGAACGTTTCCCTGCCAAGGGATTTTCCTCGCCGGAGATGCCGGTCGTCTTCTCAAACTTATCAAAGAACGGCTCAAGCTGATCATAGGTTATACCCCAGTCCTGGATCATCATTTCCGGCGGTATTTTATCTTTCCCATATCGTTCTTCCGTCATGCTCCGAATTTTAAAATCGTAAGGCAAGAAACGGAATGTTTGCCCATTCCAGTGCACCCCGGCTCCTCCCAATCCCTCGCCTAACAAGAACGAGCCATATTGCCTCATTGGAAGCGCACGTATTTTTTCAGTGCTTCGAAATGTAATCGTTTCTTTGGAGAGGTCCTGCATTAAATCGTACCGAAGCGCATAACGGAGCTCATCGTGAGCCATGTAATAGTCTTCCGTCACTCTTTCTTTACCTCGCTCCAATCCGACAACGGATAAACCGTTCTTGGTCAGTTCCGAAGCGATAATGCCGCCAGCCCAGCCGACGCCAATGATGACAACATCCGTTTTAGGTAATTTTTTAGCCATATCTATACTCCTCTCGCTAATCGTGAGCCGTTATAGGTGATCTTTTAGACTCTTAGGCGGGATGACGGTAAAATTCTTCTCGATAATATTCGTGTAAGCCATTTGGTTACCCGGATATTGCCGCATCGCCCAGCCCTGCATATTTTTATTGCCACCATATAGCGGATCACTGTAAACACCTTCTAATGTGCTGCTGCGGAGCAGGTTGAAGAACCCGCTGGCTGAGATCGTTGTCAATTTGACCTCATCGTTCTGAAAGGCTGTTAACACGGCATCCTGTTCCTCTGGCGACAGGCTCGGGAAATCTTTCTGATAATTTTTTTGGCTGTAGTTCTGAATTTCGCGCAGCCCAATGTAGAAAATCTCTCGTCTTCTTAATCGTCCCTGATAACCTTGCGTTTTCTCTCCAACATAAAAAGGCGGCTGCATGTAGTCTCTTGCATTAAAACCCCAATCACCGGCCAACTGGTGGTCGATGAAGAATGCAGCGCCAAGTTCTTTGGCGCCAGGACCATTGTCATCCGCAGGAAATATACGCTCTACGGCTGCTTCCGTGATCCGGTATTGTTCCTGGTTGAAGAACATTAATGCTTGATTGTAGTTGTTTTCATTCGTCTCAGGAGCTGGCACTGCAGGCTGAGTTGCCCGCTTCGGCAGCAGATAACCGAGTACCCCGCCCAGCACGACACCTCCCACGGCATACCCGGAGTTTCTCAGAAACTTTCGCCGTGACATCGTCTGTGAGCTGCCAGACTTCGATGGTTTGGTTTGTTGTTCGTCTTGTTCGCTCAAACTCTCAGCACCCCTACTCTTTATCATTTGGAATAATGGGTATTGTCCCCATCAAAATTTCATTCATACATTATTCTCCATCCGGGCATGATAAAAACACTAATGATATGGAGGCGAATGCTCATGAATCAATTGTGGAGCAAGTGGAGAGGTCCAATATTGGGCTCAGCACTGCTTCTTTCTTTAACAGCCTGCTTAAATCAAAACGACAATCAACAAAATGCGCAATCCATGGAACAGCGTAATGCGGATGCCGTACACTTGCACAGTACCGATGTGATCCCAAGCTATCATGGGCCCAAGACCGAAACGACCAATGTCCACGGGAAAACCACAAGCGGTATGGGCATGTCCGTGTACAGCATGATCGGCTCTTCAAGCCTGCATGAAGGCGGTGTCTCTTCCCATGTCCAGTCAAGACTCGCAAGTTCAGGCATTGAAGGAGTCAAAGCCTTTGTCCTGAATGACACGATTATTCTGGCACGTGCAGAATCACGCGTTTCTTCTAACCAATATGACAACATGCAGCAAAAGGTTTTAAGTCAGACGCAAGGAATGTCGGGTAAAGGTGAACCAAACGAAGGTGTGATCGGGGCCAAGTCTGCGGACAACGATAATATGTCGCAAGCCAAAGAGCAAGTGAAAAGCATGTTTAACGAAGAAGTGCAAATTCTAACGGTAACGAATCCGCAAGCTCCTGAGCTGATCGACCGAATTGCCTCGAAGCTGCATGGTGCGCCGCGCGACGAGTCGATCGCCAGAGATATTACAAAGCTGCTGCAAATGACATCGGATAAAAAATAGGTAAAGGAGTTGATCATATGCCTCTAGGAAATATCGGTGTGACAGGGCTGATCCTCATTCTGTTGATCGCCTTAATTATTTTCGGTCCTTCGAAGCTGCCTGAACTGGGCCGTGCCTTCGGTCGTACACTGAGCGAGTTCAAAAACTCAACGCGTGAACTGGTTTCGAGCGAAGATATCCATGATGGAGATAAATTGAAATGACCAAGCACGAGCAGGCACAAGAACAGGAGCAGCATATATTGGAGCACTTAACAGAGCTCCGCAAGCGGATTCTCATCACATTGGGCACCTTTTTGGTAGCCCTTTGTGCCGCTTTTCTGTATGTTGAACCCCTATATGAAATGTTGACTCGAGACGTGGAGGGTCAGCTTCAAGTATTGGGACCAACGGACGTGATTTGGGTATACTTCATGATTGCAGGCGTTATAGCTCTGGCGGTGACGATGCCTGTTGCCGGATTTCAGGTATGGCGTTTCGTCGTACCCGGCTTAAGCACCATTGAGCGGCGTGCTTCTCTGGCGTATATCCCCGCGATCGGAGCCCTTTTTTTATTGGGGTTGGCTTTTGGTTACTTTGTCATTTACCCCATGGTCCTGTCCTTTCTGGATTCGCTGTCGCATCATTTCATAACAGCTTATACAGCTGAGAGATACTTCCGTTTTATGGTGCATATGACCGTACCGTTCGGTGTGCTGTTCGAAATGCCCGTCGTTATCATGTTCTTGACCTCGATTGGCATCCTGAATCCGCTCCGCTTAGCTAAAATGCGGAAAATCGCCTACTTGCTGCTGACGATAGCAGCTGTTACCATTACACCGCCGGATATCGTGTCGGACATTCTCGTCATTGTGCCCCTGTTGCTTCTATATGAAATTAGCGTTGGACTGTCTCGCATTGTATACCACAAAAGGCTGACCAAGCTGGAATTGATAAGCGAATAAAAACCCGGTTTGAATCAGGGACATTGCGAATAGATACTAAAAAAGCTTGGAGATCTCTTTTAGATCCCAAGCTTTTAATATGAGTAAGAATATTCTAATAACCTTAGAAAATCGTAGGCACCATTCCGCCATCCATACGGATTGGAGAACCTTTAAATGCGGATGCGTAAGGACTGCACAGGAATGCAGCCAGTCTACCTATTTCGATAGGCTTGATAAATCGCTGTATTTCGGATTGAGGTAGGTTCGTAACCATAAATTCCTTCTCTTTTTCAGAAAAAGTCATATTTTTATCAGGGTACATTCCTTCTATGATTTGGTGCACATTCTCTGAGAGGGTTGGTCCTGGCATAATCGTATTAACGGTTACTTCCGTTCCCCTGGTTAATTTGGACAAGCTCTTAGACAAGGATAAGAGCATTGATTTTGTCATGCAGTATTGAGGCATTTGTCCTGAAGGCATTACGGCTTCTTCGCTGGCTATAAAAATAATGCGCCCATCATCACGTTTCAACATATGTGGCAAGTAAAATTTAGTTAATCCATTAGCTGCAAGCACATTCGTACGGAAATATTTCTCCCATACCTCATCATCAACATCCTCATACTGCATAATTTCATAAATACCCATGTTGTTAACTAAAATATCCACATGGGGATATTTTTCAAACAAAGCTTCTCTTTGCTTTGCATCCACGATATCGGCTGTAGCATTTTGAGGAGACGTCGCCGGGAATTGGGACTTGATGTCATTCACGGTTTGCTCGACCTCTTCATGATTTCGTCCATTAATGAGTACATGAACACCTTCTCTTGCAAGTTCAATAGCAATGGCCTTACCTATGCCTTTTGTTGAACCGGTAACTAGAGCCGTTTTATTGTTTAATCCCATATCCATAATATAATCATTTCTCCTTTGTGATCCGGATAGTGATTATATTACTTTGTCAGGAATGTTGAGTAACTAGCACATAGCGCCAAAGTACTTGTATAACACGCCAATTGATAATACTAAAGCAACACACTGAAGTAACCTGCAACCTCTCTATAGAAACCGTTTAGTTGAGAACGCTATGAATTCATGGTCAGCATTCCCTGCCGTTGTTCTGATGGCGAATGGGTACTGAGATGCTCAGTACGCCAATTTGATGGAGTATCTCCTTCCCAAAGACGGAAGGCACGGTAGAACGAGTTCTGATCTTCATATCCAATCAAAAAAGCAACTTCTTTGAGATCGAGCGAGGGGTCTGCCAAGTACTCAATGGCCTGCTCGTGTCTAGCTTGCATCAACAATTGCTTGAAGCTCGTATTTTCTTCCGTTAACCTGCGCTGTAACGTACGATCACTCATATTGAACTCCTTCGCCACAGACTGAATGTCAGGTCGCCCTCCTGTAAGACTGCGTTTCATAATCCACTTAACCAGGTCGGTAATGGATTGGTTACTCTGTAGTTCATCAAGCGAACGGTCCAGAGCGGGAGTTAGGATCTCCAGCAATTCTTCGTTATACGAGATAAAAGTGCGGTCCAGATCTCTTCGATAGAGCGTCAACCGGTTACGCGTAGCACCCATCCGGATACGACATCCAAAATAAGCTTCAAGAGCTTGGACATCGCCCATAGGCTGCGAAAATTCAACCAAGTGTGCGGTCAAAGGTTGACCTGTGCCCCGGCGTCCAAGCTCCAAAAGACATGCTAGTGTGATCCCCACAAGCAGCGGAGGACCGGGCTGTTCACCTAGATTCAGCCATTCCAGCTCGATGGTACAGTACTCGCCTTCCTCGGTAATCAGCAAGCCTTCGGGTGGACATAGTTGTTTGTACCGAGCCATTCGGTTTAGAGCATCGCGGTAGTCACGAGCGTGGTAAGGCGCTAAGACGGTCGGTGGGTACTGCGCCGTTTCAAAAACGGTCGCAAGCTTGATGATGGCTTGGGCCGTGTCACCAATGAGATCGGAATAAGCCTTCCAGATCGCGAAATATTGGGCGGTGGTGACTATAGATTCCGTTATGATGGTGAGCGGTAATTGTGCTTTGCGTGCTATGTCATGAGCGGCAATCCCTAATTGATGTAATCCTTCCCAAAATCCCGGCGGGATTTTAATACGGCCAGATGCATAATGCTTCATTTATAGGGCTCCTTTATATACTGTTTATTGTAATGTTAGTTAATCCTTGATTCCGTCCAGGATGGACGTGAATGGATATAAATAAATCTGCAGGATCGATAAATACTATACAGGTCGATTCTGGATCGTGCTGTGTTTGTTTGCCAAGCGAGCGATCATTCGAACTGGTTATATCCGCCATACGATAGCTTGCTGAACCTTCATTCGAAAGATTATTATACAGCAAAATAATGAATATTGCTGACAATATAAGCGGTATGATCGTTGCACCCTTTTTCATCCGTTTTCTCCCCCTTCCTTAAACGTGTGTACAAGGGTGACATCAAGATCAAGTGGAGATGAAATCAACATCAATTAAAAAAAGCGCAGAACCGAGGTTCTACGCTTTTTATTGAGATACGTCCTTATTCTTCATCCTCGCCAGTAATTCTTAATGGTGTCGCCACTTCCAGCCTTTGGCCATTATCTGAAAATGCGATAACCCGACTGATGACAATGCCTTCCTCGGCATCTTCAGGAACAACATATTGCAGTACAATCGTCTGCCTGCCCCAAGAGGCGCTCTGACCTGGGAGCAGTTCCGGAATCACGGTTGTGAAACCGGTCAGTGATTCCCATCATTTTTCGTGGCTTTCCGAATCCATCTGCTCTGAAGCTGCTGCAGGTAACCATCCTTCCAGCAGCGCTCCCCCTTCCGGATGATTGCTTGCGGCAAGCTCGCCTCCGTGCTGCCTAACAATTCTTTGTGAAATGGTTAAGCCTAATCCGCTTCCTCCCGTAGAGCGGCTTCTGGAGGCTTCCCCGCGATACAGCGGTTCAAATACACGCTCAAGTTCTTCCAGAGAGAAGCCCGACCCGGTATCGCGTATCGCAAACATAACCTTATTGCCATCTTTGTTGCACAGGACTTCGATGTCACCATCTGTAGGTGTGTGTCTGACGGCATTATCCAGAAGATTGTTCATGGCTCGCTCCAATAAATGCATATCTCCATTGATGATGCAGCCATCTGTTACACGGAATGAGATCGAGATGCCTTTTTGCCGAGCCAGCGGACTCAGACTGTCCATCGAATTCCGGATTACCTGGTTAAAATCAACCGTTTTAGTGTTCAGTTCCGACTCCACATACTCCATTTTTGTAAAGGTGAACAGATCCTCTACCAACCGATCCAATTGTGCCGATTTATCCTTGCAAACCGCCACATATTGGGCCATTTTTTCCGGAGATTGAGCGATCCCTTGCTCCAGACCATCCAAATAGCCCCGCAAAGCGAACAAAGGTGTCCGCAAATCATGCGCAACTGCCGCAATGACGAATCGGCGTTCCTCCTCCAATTCGGCCTGTTTTCGATAGGATTGCTCAAGCCCCTTGACCATAACATTGAAACCGTCGCGGACTTCAGCGATTTCGGTGATCCTCGACATGGGTAACCGAACATCCCAATCTCCTGTTGCAATTTGTCTAGCTGCGATTCCCATCTTCTCAAGTGGTTTAAGAACGAATCGCCGCATTTCCATTCCAACAACAAAGATCGCAAGCAGCAGCCCGACAAAAGCCGACATCACTTGAAATTGATTGGACTGAGGCAGATACAGAATAACCCTTCCCAGCAGCTGGCCGTCCTTGATGACGGAGAATCGCTCGGTTGATAACTTAGTGTCTCGTCGATCTGGATTGGAACGATAAATATCCTGATCTGCTGCGGATTGAATGAGAACATCCATCTTCGCTTCGCGCAAAGCTGAATACAATTGGTTTTGCCAGTCGGAATCCGTCCATTGGTCTGTGCCCGATTCAATTCGCTGAGTCATTTCCGATATATTTCGCTGCAGCGTCTCATTTTGCAGCCGACCTTTTTCGAAGCTGAGCGTCTTCGTCTCCATAAAGTGAGCAGCAACAAAGAAGATCCACGGCAAAGTGAGAATAAAGACGAAGCAGAGCATAGTAAACGTACGAATGCGGAGTGACCTCATGTTACCCTCCCTCAAAGCGATACCCTACTCCCCATACGTTGACCAGGAATATCGGTTGGTTCGGATCAGCTTCGATTTTCTCACGAAGTCGGCTGAGATGGACCCGAATCGTGTGCCTGTCGCCCACCCCATCCCAAAATTTCGCTAGTAATTGTTCATAGGAGAAAACATGTCTCGGGTGTTCGGCAAATAATCGCAGCAACTCATATTCCCTGGGTGTGAGCACGACGTTATTTCCATCCACTAGTACTTCTCTTGTGGACAGATTTAACTTGATTCGCCCGTAATCCAAGACTCTGCTATCCATTTGCTGCGGGGAAGCGGAACGCCGCAATACCGCTTTCACTCTGGCAACGATTTCACCAGGTGAAGCGGTTTTAACAATATAATCATCGCCTCCGAGAGTCAGGCCTCGAATCTTATCCACATCATCGCTGCGAGCACTCAAGAACAGGATCGGAACATGGCTCTCCCCGCGAATCCGGCGGCAAAACTCAAATCCGTTTTGTCCCGGCATCATAATGTCCAGAACAATACAATGAATGGAGTTCTGCTTAAATATGTCCCACGCTTGAGCGGTATCGCAAGCAGTTTTCACTTGAAAGTTGTCATTCTCTAGAAAATCTCTTAATAACTCAACGATGCTTTGGTCATCGTCTACAACCAGTATCGTCTTGAAAACACTCATGTTTATCCCACCTTTGCTTTCCTAGTTTATCATTTTTTTAGCTAGAACTAACGCGAGCTTATGTATTGTGATGATTTGTTTATACTTTTGTGACCTTTCTACATCTTCGTTTGAGATATTCGTTTGTTATGCTTCTATTTGCGCACACAGACAGCCAATATTTCGGGTGATCTTCCCGCGCAGTCATCTATAAAGGAGTTTTACATATGGGTTTGGAAAATAGCGCCTTCTCGTTCTTTCCTTTCGGTGCTTTGTTTTGTCTCACGCTGTTCTCTTTCCTGGCGGTTCGAGTATACGCGATTCGTCATCGTTACAAAAGCGATCATCAAAAGGATGACATCGCTATGATTCTGAAGAACCGAATGGCCAAAGGTGAAATTGATGAGAAGGAATATCGCATGTTGAAAGATCTACTGACTAAATAAAAACTAGGAGGATTTATTGATGCTAAAGGTTCAAATCGTGTTGTTTGATGGCTTCGACCTTCTGGATGCGATAGCGCCTTACGAGGTCTTTTGCGCCGCAGCCATGAATGCTGGAAACGCGTTAAGCGTAGGATTGGTCACCGCAGAAGGATCAAGATCCGTGCCTAGTGGCATCAACGGGTTGAAGATTGAAGCAAGTGACAGACTGGACCCGGAACGTGCGGGCATCATTCTCGTTCCGGGCGCGTCCGGGGACGTCGAAGGTGATGGGCCCGATTCGATTCCGGCTATTTTGGGCCGAGCCATGAGTACGGAATTGACCGGTATGATCAAGCAGGCTCTTCAGCACAAAGACATTACAGTCGCTACGGTCTGTGGCGGTTCCCTGATTCTTGCCATGGGAGGCCTCCTGGAAGGCAGGCCGGCGGTAACGAACCACCTGGGCATGGACTTACTTGGTGCAACTGGAGCAGTTCCCGTCTCGGCTCGCGTCGTGGACGACGGTAATCTGGTCACCGGCGGCGGTGTAACTTCAGGACTCGATGTAGCGCTATATCTGGTCGAACGTGAACTTGGGCCTCGTATCGCTCACGCGGTCGAGCAGTTATTCGAATATGAACGAAGAGGAACGGTTTGGAGGGATACAGGGATAACGCCTAACGTTAATAAATCATTGACGAGCGACGAACCAAACACTGTGATAAACAAAACAGCGATGACACCCACCCCCAGCTCCCAGCATAGCAAAAGCATACAGGCATCGGTCTTCGACGGGGATTGGGAGACCACTATCGCTACGCCCGTCGGGAAGATGGAGGTCAAGCTCTCCATATTGACAAGGAACGATATGATCCAGGGCACGGCAACGCAGGGGGATGAAACCATCGAGTTTATGAACCCCGTGCTTCAGGATAACAAGCTGGCCTGGTCACTACGAATCACGAAACCCATGCGCTTGAATCTCAAATTTGAAGTTGTCGTCGATGGAGATCACATGGTCGGTATAGCCAAAGCTGGCCTTCTGCCTGCATCCAAATTAACAGGAAATCGGGTTTCCTGATCGTAAAAAAGAAAAACCGCGGCATACACGCGATAATGGCTTCCAAGGATGTATGTCGATCGAGTTTTTCTTTACCAGGAATGGTGTGTATCAAATCTAGAGTTTCGGGAGTTGCGAGCGGATGAAGAAACGAAAATCGTTATATCTATTGCTGGCCTGTATCAGCATTCTATTTATACTACACGCCTTGGTGAAAAACTATTGGATCGATCCCGCTGCTTCGGGGTTTTTAAGTCATAAGACCGGGCTGAAGCGCGAGCTCAATCTCCCGGTTTGGCTAAATGTTATGTACGTTCATGTTGCATTCGCATGTATGGCCATGGCATCGGGACTGGTGAACTTTTCGAATCGAATATTTGAAAGAAGCCGCCGACTCCATCGCATAAACGGCTATGTATATATCGTATCCGTACTGCTAGTTGTGCTGACTTCCGGATATATGGCCCCCTATGCCACTGGCGGAAAATTAAGCAGTATGGGATTCAATCTGCTGAATATGATCTGGCTGTTTATCACCATTACGGCGCTCGTCCAAATCAAGAGGAAACGGATCATCTGTCATCGAAATTGGATGATTCGTAGTTATGCCTTTTGCTTCACGAACATGTTGATTCATCTCATTACTTCCCTTTTTCATCAGGGATTCGGGTATGTTTACGCTACCAGCTACACCATCGGCGTTTACGGCTCAATTGCGCTGCTGCTAGTTATTCCTGAAATTATCATCAGAACGAATCGAAAGGAATTGGTATAAGAATGAAAAGAATACTTAGCTTACTCATGTCGTTTACGCTCGTTCTAAGTCTGTTATCCCCCGCAGCAAGCGCGGAAACAAAAAAGAATCAGGATCCATCCAAAGACAAAAGCGTGCATGTACAAATTGTATTATTCGATGGATTTGATCTGCTGGACGCATTAGCGCCTTATGAAGTATTTGCTGCAGCTGGTATGTACACTGGAGGAAAAGTTACGGTAGAATTGGTATCTGCAGAAGGTAAGCGTTCGGTTCCGAGCGGGCTGGATGGACCCACGCTTGAAGCACAAGCCGTATTAGACCCTAATCGTCCCGGGATTATTGTAGTTCCTGGAGCTTCGGGTAAGCCAGCGGGGAATACCGCAGATGCAATCCCCAACATATTAAGGCAGGCTAAGGATACGGGCTTAACCAGTATGGTGAAACAAGCTATGAATAATAAGGAAGTTACGGTGACTACCGTGTGTGGAGGTTCATTGCTGCTGGCTATGGATGGTTTATTGAAGGATAAATACGCTGTCACCAATCAGATAGGCATGGGTGCACTAGGAGCTCTCGGTGCAATTCCAGTTGATGCAAGAATCGTGGAAGATAGTCCTCGCTTAGTGACTGGCGGAGGTGTTACTTCCGGACTTGATGTGGCCTTGTATTTGGTTGAGCGTGAAGTCGGGCCACAGATTGCGAATGCCATTGAGAAGTTATTCGAATACGAGCGTAGAGGCACAGTGTGGCAAGCAAAAGGCATCACGCCGCTTAGCTTTGAGACGAGCCAGGAAACGCCTAAAAAAATACAACCGGCTGTACCGGGGACTAAAGCTGAAAAATAAGGACTCGAGGCATTCGGGAAGCTTGGAACCTCATCGGCCCCACCTGCCGTTTATTAGAGAAATCTAGTCACAATGAATACATGTCGTTTCATTTACTCGCTTAAAGAAATTGCATGAATTCATCAAAAAAGCCGCAATTATGCGGCTTTTTGCGTGTATGTTTTTCTCTAACGAAAAATCGGCTATACCCTTTATGAAAATCCGGCTTGCGAGGATTATTCTGGAGAGTTTCAACCATCGCGATAGAAAGAGATCACGTTTGTTTTGTCTAAGATGACAACATCTTTCTCGTATCCCGTGTTGATGAATTCAATGGTTGGTTAAGTCACTTCTCCTATTTCAGCTTTTACAAGTTCCAGCTTACGTGCAAGCAACTGCTCATTCATTGTGATTTCCCCCACATTGCATAAATCCATCTTGTTCCTATCGCGAACACATGCTGATACTTATCATTACCACGCTGAATACCTTTACCCTTTTGAAGATAAGGTACCTTCTAAAAATGTAAGAATCAAACCAGCAAGTTCTTCTGCATGTGTCAGCGTAACCATATGGTCAGCCCCCTCAATTACTTCGAAACGGATGTCTTGAACACGCTTGAACTGTTCCGCAATTCGCTGCATATCCTCCCATTCGACCGTTCCCTGAATAAACAGCGTCCTTGCAACAAGCTCCTCCAACCGCTCGATGGCTGGCGGCATCGGCCATACAACCTCAAAGCTCTTCCACTCACTAAACACTCTTGTCATATACAGCGTGTGCATCTCGCGCAAAAAATCCCCTTCAGCGCTGGACATCGTCACACGATAATTCGGGCCGCTCAACGATTGTTCAACCAGACGGTTAACATCTGGTGCGCATGCATTTACTTGGGCCATCCAATCGATGAATGGCTGAGAGTGCTCGAATCCGGTTAGCGATGGTGCGATTAATACTAAATGGTCAACCCTGGAAGGGTAAGTCAAGGCAAAATCCGTAACTGCCTGCCCTCCCATGGAATGACCGACAAGCGAAGCGCTGTCAATTTCCAGATGATCAAGCAATGCTCGCAGGTCTTCAACCAAGCTGGTTGGTTTTTGCGGCGCTGGAGATTTTCCCGTTCCCCGACCATCATACGTGATGACTTGATGGCTCCGAGCTAAATGCGGGGCAATATACCTCCATTCTCTTGAGTCTACACCTGGACTGTGTACCAACACAACAGGTGTCCCAATGCCTTGAGTTTGATAAGCTAAATCCATTTGAAAACTCCTCTCTCCAATGAATGATTATCCAGATTATGATTCTAATATAATTTAAGACTGAACGTCCGGTCAATAGAAAATCGTAATGAAACAAAATCAAAAACAAAAAAAGCCGCCAATGGCGACTTCTTAAACATGTGATAACCCTCAATTCCGTGATGGGACCGACTGAAAACCAATCATTAAATGCGACTACCCGAGATTCCTCACGTTTACCAAGTTGACTGAGCACAACTTTTAATGAGCCGGCTGCAGAGAGGCTGAACACAATATGGACGTGAGTTTGAAGCTCCTCTTCCTGCAGCCGCTGGTTGTCAACGGTTTCTATATGCTTTTCCAACAGATCATCACTTCTTGTTTTCATCACAGCTGCCACGCTTCGATGAAGCCTCCAATACCGACTGGATCGTTTGCTCCTCCAAATATTGATACAATTGCCGTTCGGCGCCGTCCATCACCTGTTTGACCAGGCATACGCACTCACGGGGATTATCCTTGTGCATCTCGGCAGCCTTCTCTTCGGTCAGCAAACGGTGCTGCCGCGAATTCATATTTGAGCATTCAAAGAGCTGCTGCCTTCCTTCGATCACCTGTATCACTTCAAGGAATGTAATCTGCTCGGCCTGCTTGGCCAGCTCGTAGCCTCCGTTCACTCCCGGCACTGCTCGCACAATTCCATCCTGTCTCAGCTTGGACATGATTTTGGATAAATAGCTTTCCGAAACGCCCAGCGTCGCAGATAACTCCTTGATTCCGATGTTCTGGTCACGCTCCGAATGAGCCAAATGGATTAAGGCGTGCAGAGCGTAATCAACGCTTTTGGAAAACTGTATGACGGTTTCCTCCTTTAATTCGAATCACATGGACCTGTGATATCCATTATATTAATTCGGATTCTTTTTTGCAATGAATCCACGTTTCAGGATGAAGCATGGTTGAATTTACCTACTATTGCTTTGTGAAGAACCTACCTTTTTTATTTTTTAAAAAAGCCGCCGAAATGGCGACTCCGCAAGCAAATTATATTATAGCCTTCAAAGATTACATCCTTCATGAATCAGTCAGTATGACTTCCTTGTTCTTGTAATTGATCACGAACTTCTGTCAGCGCAAAACCAAGCAGATTCTTTCCGCGCCATTTCATGGGATTGTCAGCGTTCGGATCGTCCTTCGCCAAGCCGATTCCCCATATCCGATCTACAGGACTGGCTTCAACCAAAATCCGATTTTTCGTTGTGCTTATATACAACCTTAATTCCTGATTCTGCTCGAACTTAGCCAAATTTCCGCGCTTCACAATGTCATAGCAATGGTGCTGCCAAACCTCGTTATCAAAGGATTGGACAGCACGACCGAACGCTTTCATCTCTTTGGGATGTTTAGCCTTCATAATCGCTTCCAGCATCTTATGATCGCCGAACAACCGTGCTTTTTCTGCCATCATGTATTGCTCAGTACAGTTATAAGATACGCCATCTATCAGGAAGGTGCATTTCCACCACTGACTGAAGCAGCTGTTACTAACGCTGCCGTCGGCTGGAGGCGTATGACCCCAGAAGAACAGAAACTTTCGCTTTCCCCCGGCCAAATAGGCCTTTTGTAAATCTTGGATGTTGTATATCAAGTGAACACCTCCTGATTCTATTGATGAGACAGTCCAAAAGACTATTTCAGCGTGTTGCTATTCGGAGGATCGTACATGCCCGATGTGTCCTTGAACCATTCGAAAATATGGGACACGCAAACCTTGAGTACCGCATAGCCAGGAACAGCTAACAGAATGCCAACCACACCGAACAGATTACCGGCCGTCAGTATGACGAAGATAATCGTAATGGGGTGAATCTTAAGCGTTTTGCCCATGATTTGCGGTGAGATGAATTTCCCTTCGATTAATTGCACGATCGTCCATACCGCAACCATCTTCAGCAGCATGACCGGAGAAGTGACCAGAGCCACAATCAGCGCTGGCGTGATCGCAATTGCGGGTCCCAGATAGGGCACCACGCTGGTGAACGATGCAATAATCGCCAGAATCAACGCGTAATCCAGACCGATGATCATATAACCGATATAGAGCAGAATCCCAATACAGAAGCTCACAATAATCTGCCCGCGGATAAAGGAACTGATCTGATGATTGATATCCTGAAGTACATGCAAAATTCCGGAACGACTCTTCGTCGGCAGGAAAGACAATATTTTCTGAGGGAGCTTTTTGCCATCTTTCAGCATATAAAACAGCACAAAAGGTACGGTCACGATCGACAACACAATCTCCGTAAAAGCACCTAGGAACCCGCCCACTCTGCTCCACGTATGGTTCAGAATTTCCGTTGCTTTCTGCGTGACGGTTGTCCACCATTCTTGGGAATTAATGTTCATGGTTTCTTGGATCTGATTATACAACTCGCTGCCCGTTAGATCTTCAAACTGCTGTCTAACCTTCTCGCTATATGTCGGGAAATTGTCAATCAGTCCCATAATCTGGTTACGCAGCACCGGAATGACCGCGAGCACCACAATCGTTAGAATACCGGCAATAACCAGATATAGGATCAGGATGGACCATCCGCGCTTGATTTTCCTTTTCTCCATGAAATCCACCAGGGGGTTCAGCAAATAATAGAGAATTCCTGATAAAATGATCGGCAAAACGATTGTCTTGACTAACACGGCGAGCGGATGCAGCACAAACGAAATCTTGCTTATAACCAACACGTTGAGTCCAACCAGCAACAGAACAAGCAAAAAAAGCACAAACTTATTGTTCAGGAAAAAGCGCTTGAACCGATCCGGCCAAATACGGGGTTGCTCCATACATGTCCTCCCTTACTTATGTATACATATTCAAGATTTAAAGCTGAGCATTGATTCACAACACCGAAAAAAATCCGCCAAAATGACGCCATCCTCATTCTTTTAACTATAATGTTTGAACGGGGCACATGTCCAGTTTACCAAGTACGAACTAGAAGATATGTTCAGGTATTCACGAATATTAATAGAACAAGCCCGCATGTCATAAAGACACGCAGGCTGAAGCTGTTCAGTGTTGATATATTACAAGTACCGAGAAATAATGCGCACCAATTTTGCTGGCAGCTCATTCAGGTTGGTAATATCCAAAAACCTCTCGACACCATAGATCTGACTAATGACATCCTTGTCTTGACCGATGGCTGCCGCCAGAAATTTGACTCCTTTTCTTTCGTATTCAGATAGCGTCTGCTGCATGTCCTGAATAGCCAGATTTCCTGTATAGTCTTCCAAGGCTTTCGGCTGCCCGTCGCTGATGCTGATCAACAGCTTGGTTTGCTTCGGTGAAGCTGCTAACCGTTCCGCCATAATTCTTAAAGCCAACCCATCCCGATTATTACTTCTGGCACGGATCCCCATCAACCTGAACCGATCGCGAACATCCGGTTGATCGTAATCGGCATATGCGAAGATTGACATTTGTTCCAAACGGGAAACATCCGCAGTATCGCCGTAAATTAAAACAGGAATATGGCAAATTTGACAGAATTCATAGACCGCAATGACCGCCCGCTTGGCCGCCTCCAATCTTCCGAAAGCAGCCATCGATGCGGATTCATCCACCCTCAAACCGACCACAAGACCAGGGGATTCCGTCGGAGGACGCTTCTTGGCAAAATACTTGAAATCGCGATAGGCCACGCTGTCAGCCTGAAATTTAGAACCATAGTAATGGTTTTTGGCATATTCCGCGGTGATCTCATGCTCCAATAGCGGCAGCGTCTGTCTGGCGATTTCCCGCACGATGGGCATAAGCCCCTTACTCAGACTCCAATATTCCTCCTGCTGGATCGGGTCATATTCAGGACGGTGAACGATCAGCTTAACAGACTGATGAATCGAATCGGACACGATGGATCTGGAAACTTGATTCAGCTTTTTGCGGAAGTTCCGCTCCTTCTGTTTCTCCTCTTCCGTCATGGGTTCGGGATTGGCCTGGTGATATTGCGGTGATCCGTCTTCACCCGAATCCGCACTCTCCATATCCGTTGATTCATCCGAAGGAATGGATGTGCTACCTTCGCTTTCAGCGGACTTTTTTAACCGGATACCTTCTTCCCCAGCTTGCCCATCAGGAATGGAATCCAGCTCGATATCGCTGTCCCAGGTCGTGATCTCCACTGCCTCTGCATTTCGTTTATTATTCATTTCAAGCGGAACTTCCTCTAACATATCCATTAAGCCTTCGCCTTCCAGCGCATCTTCCAGCAGTTTGATCTCTTCCGAATCGGTTGTTATCTTGTAGATTACTTTATGATAAAGGGATTCCCTCGCAGAAGCACCTTGAGCAACGGCATCCACCCAATAGAAATAGGAACGCATGCCAGCCACACCTTTAATGGCATTAGCCCGTGCTGTTTTATCCAATAGAATAATGACGCTTGCCAGCACGTCCAGCATTTCATCGTTCCGATAACCGGTTTTGGCCATTGCCCGCTCCATCATGATCTCTTGGGTCGGCAGGTCCATCTTCTCCGTGTGCTGAACCCGGTCACGCAATGCCTCGTTAAGCGGTCTCGATCCCGCATAACTGCGGTTTGCCGTGATCACCGCTATGAAATCCGGATGCCGGTGCACGATCTCCGTTGGGAGATTAAGGCTGCCGCTCGGCTCCAATGCGGAATTCAATGCCATCAATACGCCAGCATCCCGAATCACATTCGGTTCCTGTATTTCCAGCAGATAGCCCTTTTGAAAAGCTCTGACGATCTCGGAAGCGTAAAATCGATACTCTACAGCTCCATCCTGAGCGTTATTCGCGGCCAGCTTCAATAATTGCTTCATCTTCGCGGAAGCCATCTCTTGTGGAATCCCCAGCGCCTCCATTAAAATCTCCGTTGAGCTTCGAAAGCCGTCGCTTTCGTATAATGCTCTCAAGGCCGCTTGGTCCGCAAATTCCAACTGCTTCATTCGATCCGATGAAATAACCGGCAAAATGGCTCCCAGAATATCCGATTTATCCATATCGGCAAAACAAGTTACTTTGGTATAGGGTAGCCTGAAGTTTGCGGATAACGCCTTGGCGAGCTGTGTTTTTCCGGAGCCGGCATCTCCCTCCAATAGAATATTGGCGATCTTCATCTCGCCGCGATGCCAATTACGCTTGATCTCACTCGTGATTCGGCGTTCTTCCTCGCTTACTTTATGCGTTAATGGTTTTTTCCAGACAAGACTCTGTTCCTCCTCAGTTAATACTCTCTCAGGAGACAGCACGTTAGATGCAAAGTCATTCTGGTCTTTCATGACCGCTCACCTCCAAACTCTCGTTAACACTGAACGCAGGAAAAGTTTCGTAACTCCACGTTCGGCGACTTTCTCATCGCGCATAACCCAATTCTTCTAACATTCTCGTTAAAGTGCGCAGACGTTCTCCAATCATCTCACCGTTATCGCTCAATGACTCGTTGAACAGCTTGATATCCTCCTGAATCTGTTCATTATCCGTGCAAACAGCCACCGTCATGGCGTTCCCCTGCAATCCGATCCGGTCGATCATAGGATGTTGTGGGTCATATAAATGTTCAAATCTATAGGCTTCGCTAAAATGGGTCAGGGCACTGCAAATGAGAATAGACAAATCCAGAATTCGATGAATGGGTAACTCATCAGATGAACTGGTCCCTTGTTCCTCTTCAGCTCTCCATATCTTGGCGGCAATATGCGCCCTACCATCCTCGTTCTGCTCGGTCAATCCCAAAGATAGAGCTCCTACGTCTGTCTTAGATGCAAATCGTCCATCCACTTTCCCATAGTTATCCGACACAATCACGGGTTTATGATTTGTTGAAGCAGGTATTTTCATGGTTCCTCCTCTTTTCTAAAAAAACAAACAATTTGTACTTTTATCTATTTATATAATAGATAATTTCTATATTATTGTAAAGAATGGTTTACCAAGCTTCAAGCAAATACCGCTCTGGAAAGGAATATTTTCACACAGAGGCCGATTCATCGATGCCAGAACAAACGAAAGGCTGCCGCTCTATTACCGCGACAGCCTTCGTACAGCTGAGGTATTCCAATGAACTTCCTACTCCAGATTAAACGCTGCTTCAAGCTCGCGAATCCGGTCGTCATCGATGTGGATGACATTGCCGAGCGTTCTTGCCGACAGAATGGACTTGGCGCTGTACTCGGCAACTTCCAATCGGTCAAACGCGTTAAGCAGACTCTGACCGGCAACAATGACACAATTATTATTCACGATGGCAATCGGCGTATTCGCTTTAAACAGCGAAGCGGTACGCTCAGGCTCGTTGTAAACCGCATGAAAGGGAAGCTTTGGCATTCCGCGAAGCAAGATATAACTCTCTGGAATCGTTCTTGAATCGAAAGCGGTATCGGTTACGGCAAATGCCATAATGTTGGGAGGATGCGCGATAATGACCGAATGGACATGCGGCTGCATTTTGTAGATCGCTTCATGCAGAAAGACAGACTTGCTTGGCTGTTTGCCAGCCTCAGCTTTGCCGTTCTCTATACGGACAAGGTCACCCGGTTCCAGATCGTTGCGGTCTTTGCCGTAGGGTGTGATGACAAAATCATTTCCAAACAATCGATGGGAAAAGGTGCCCTGCGTGCTTGTGAACAAACCTTGTTTATACGCACGCCGCATTAGTGCGCACATATCTCGGCGGATTTCTTTTTCCTCCGACGTGCAGGTGTCGTAGATATACGTATCCAGCTGCAGCGTGCTTTTGTTGCGGACGGTATCGTAATCCTCATCGGTCAGCAGGACGGGATTTCCGAGTCGACGCGCCTCGATCTCCAGCCGCGCACAGAAGTCCAGGGTTTCAAACCGGTTAAACGCTTGAGAAAGGTCCCCAGCTCCGACCACAACGCCATGGTTCTCCAGCATAACCGTGTCGATCCCGCGCTTGAAAACAGCAGCAATGTTCTCCCCGAGCTGCTCGCTTCCAGGCAGGGCGTAAGGCGCGATCCCGATCTCGCCACAAATCTGCCGTTCGTTCGGAAGCAGCCTGGTATCCGGAATGCGCCGGACAATGCTGAACGAAACCAGTGCGGGCGGATGGGCGTGAATGATCGCTTTCAAGTCCGGACGGGCTTGATAGATAAGCCTGTGAAACGGAAACTCGCTGGACGGCTTGTGAATTCCCAGGACCGTGCCGTTCTCCTTCACGCATACCATATCCATCCGGGTTAATGAGCCTTTATCCACCCCGGCCGGTGTGATCCAAATATCTCCGTTCTGGTCCTTGATCGACAGATTGCCCCCGGACGTGGTCGTCATGCCATGATTGTAAATACGATTGATAAATTGAAGGAGCTGATCTGCCGGATGCAAAAAATTCTGATTCATCCCTGCCACCGCCTTATCCGAATGTTTTTGTTTAGTTTTGTTTATTTTTATTATACTGTTTTTTCTATTGATATTCGAGAATAATTGTGGCAAAAACATAACAAGTAGAAAATTAGGATTCGTACCACCAGTTCTGCTCCAAGAAGTTCATGATTGGCGTACTAATACGAAAAGTCGCCATTTCAGGCGACTTTTTATCGTTTATGATCGAATGCCAATATCACGAAGCAGAATGGTTCCTCGTTTGGTCAGGTTGAACTCAATATGAATCTTGCTCAACTGCTCTGGATTGAATTCCGGATTCATTTTGTTGAAATCATCTAGATGGAAATCGTAGCTTTGAAATACGGGTTCCGAAGTATTACCTGCATTCGAAAACGGCCATTTCAACAGTTTACCCTCAATTACTGGCGGCAATTTGGAAAGATGGCTGAGGGGAAGATTTGCCTGATGGCCCTTCCTGTCTTCGACAGTAATCGTAAAATTGATAAGCTCTTTCGGGTCGCTGATTTCCTCTTTCCCACGGGCATCCGCCAGCGAAAATACGATGGAGCTTTCCTTCCCTGTTCTTACCCCATGGTCCGGCAAAGTAACCGTATAGGATGCCGGTTTGACAGATCCGTTCGAATTCCAGCCTAAGCGAGCCGCGCTGTAAGCCGCTTCACCCATTTTGACCTTCACCTTTTCCTCCCTCCATTGCTGGAGGTTCTCGCCCATCAGGCTGCCGCCGGGAATTGTGGTGCTCTGCAAATCAACGTCTTCCTCATAATCCGCCAGTAAGATCGTTTGCGAATCGTAATAATTGCCGATGTACAGGGTATCGGGGAGCCATTCCTTGGCATAACCCAAATCTCTGAAAACCTCCCGGTATTGCCGTTGGTCCTTCAGCGTGGCATCCAGAAACGAAGATATGAACACTTTTGCGATGGTTTCCTGTTCATCCCGCGGCATAATTTGACGTAGATTAAACAGTTGGTTCCCCAAGCCTGCTACATCCCCTCTGCCCCAGCCTCCGTTAAACTGGCCGTGGTTGGCTCCATAAATATAGACCAGCGATTTCATGTAATTTGTGCCCTTGGTATAACTAATCCGGTGATATTGATGGGCAGCACCCATGCTGTTAACATCCATATCATGAGCTCCATGCAAAGCCAGATAATTTACGTCTTGCAGCGGCAGGGGTTTACTTTGTGGCTTATATTGCCCGTCTGTTCCCGCAATGGAAATCAGGGAACGGATCGAAAAGTTATAATCAAACTTGATGTGGCCATGGTCCGGATGACGGCTGAGCTTGTTATAGGCTGCCGCGATCGCGACCGCTTCGCCGCCTCGGGAATGCCCGATGAGGGCGATTCGTTCCATATCGACCTTTTGATAAAACGGATGGTCCGGATCACTGTTCCAGCCTTTCCAGGTTTTCAAATGCTCCAGCAGCAGCAAGCCTCTTGCCGGATTCTCATGCTGCAGCGGGCTGACCAGAAAAAGATCTTCATAAGGGGAGAAATTAAGAAAATTTTCATCCACGGAGACGAAAATATAACCTTTGCTCGCTATCAGTTTGCCCAGGTATTCATAACCCGGATCGGAATAATCGTTCATTAAGTGATTTCCATGTACAATCAAAACAAGCGGAAAGGCACCCTCCCCTTCGGGATACCACACTTTTCCGTTTAACGGCATGGCCTCGGGTCCGAACCCAAGCGACTTTGTGCGCCCGGGTGACCATTTCTCAACAAACTCGGACGCATCCACCGTTTGAGTGGTTAGGGAACCGCTTTGGTTAAACTCTTTCCTGTAGTTGTCAGGACTTCCGTATAACAGGCTTTTGACGGGAAATGCGCCTTGTTCGGCAGGGTTGTTCATCGCCGTGTCATCATATCGGGTTGAGCTTCTCAGCTGTTTCAAAGTTACGTCCGGAGCGGCTTCATCCCCGGCCCGAATCAACCAGAAGCTGCCGGCGCCGATCACGACAATAATCAGGGATATACAGGCCAGGGCGCCGATCTTCCTAGTGTTGGACGCTTGCTTGTAACTTCCCGTTGCAAATTTATAAACCAATGCACCAAACAAAGAAAAAACTACGGCAAACAACACGATGAAAACCACCGAGACTTCCAGCGGCCCTATGAAAGAGAATAAAAGCATGATAAGGGAGCAAAGCAATATCCACATATAACGGCTTGGCAGTTTCTTGACTCCGTGCAGCAATAATGCAGCCAGGCCGCTTATAAGCGCTGCCGCTAAGACAAACAGGAATGTGCCGACGATGAATTTACCGAAACCATGCCCCATCAACAGATAATTGGCCTGTATCAGAATCAGGATAAAGGCGATGACGCCAAGCCCAAGCGACGCACCCTTCCATCCAGGGGATAACCTCCCCCGGCGCTTCCGGTTTACAATTATTCTTCGAAAATAAGGGCCACCCTTCTCTTTTTCTTTCTCTCTTTGTATTTCCAATCTCTCCAGTCCTCCTGCATACCAATATAGTGATGTTTCTACTCCTTAGGTTACCGGATCATTCTTTCTCTGCACTTTCTCGAATCTTTCAGTAATCTTACAATTCGTTAGGAAGAAAAAGAACGAATTTCGTTTGCCCGTTCGTGGTCAGCGTGATGTTACCCCCATGTTTTTCTACCACTTGTTTGGCAATGGCAAGTCCCAGACCCGTACCCCCATCGCTTTTTCGGGCTTGGTCTCCGCGGACAAAGGCATCAAAAATCGTTTCCTTCATAACATCCGGGATTCCGATGCCATCGTCCGAAACATGGATTTCGACTCCTTTTCCCGTCGCTGCCAATTTCAATTCAACAGTTGTACCGGGCGGGTTGTATTGGATTGCGTTGGACAAGATATTAGAAACCGCCCTGTATAACCAGGTCGCGTCGAATGGGACGATGATCTCACAATCGGGAATATCGTACTGAAAATGAAACTTCTGTTCTTCGAACATCTCGTAATACTCGGCTGCAATTTCCCTTGTGAATTCTGAAATGTCGGATGCCTCAACAGCAAGAGGATAGTCGGGGCTATCCAGCTTGGACAGCTCGAAGATACCGTCGATCAGCTCTGACATCAGACTGGCTTTGTCGGAAATCAAACGCAGGATTTTTTGCCTTTTCTCTTCCGAATCGACGAGCCCCACTTCCATCGCTTCGATATAACCCTGAATGGTCGTCATCGGTGTCTTCAGGTCATGGGAAATGTCGATCAGCATTCGCTGCTTGCTCTCCGCAAGCTCTCGCTTTTCCCTCTCCATCCGTTCAAGCCGCTCCGCCATAGCATTGAAATCGTCCTGAATTTCCGCAAGCTCATAACTCGCTTTAAAATTCAGTCTTTTGTGGTAGTGTCCGCTGGCGATGTTCCGTATGCCGTCCGCTATGGAGCTAAGCGGGGTGGTGAGCCGGGAAGCCGTCCTTCTTCCAAATGCATAAACGGTAATTGCAAACAATGCGAGAAAGAGCAGCAAGGCTTGGAAGGCCATTTTATAAAATACTCTCTCATGCTGATCGCTGTCCATGCCTGGCACGGCTGTTGGACTGCCCATGACTCCAGCCTCCGTCTTGACCGGTCCGGTAGCCTCCATAAAATAATCCATGATCAACGCATTTAATACAAATAGCGAAAACACGGCAATAAGTGCAATCGTAACAAAGAAAAAAATATATTGGCGAATCAGCGAACGCTGCAGACGATTAGGAGATTTCATGGCTGTAACTCATCTTTCTTCGCAAATCGGTATCCGAGCCCGCGAATGGTTTTGATATAAACAGGTTTCCTCGGACAAGCTTCGATTTTATCGCGCAGCCTGCTGATTTGGACCATGACGGCGTTATCGTCAGCCAGATAATGCTCGTCCCAGGCTTGCTCAAAAATTATCTTTTTCGTAAATACGCGCCCCGGTTCCCCCATGAACAGCTTCAATAATTTGTACTCGATCGCACTCAGCGAAATCGGTGTTCCCTTTATGTACAGCATGCATTCGCGGTGATCCAGCAGCAAGTCCCCGACGCAGGTTTCGGATAACGTGGGAGCTTCCGACTCCGACGGCTCATTAAACTCATAAGAACGTCTTAACTGGGCCTGAATTCTCGCCATCACTTCGAGCGGGCTGAACGGTTTGGACACATAATCGTCTGCCCCCAGCTTGAGACCGGTTATTTTATCAAGTTCCTGATTTTTGGCCGAAATGAGAATGACCGGGATTTTATAATCCTGCCGCATCATGCGGAGCAACTGGAATCCGTCGATGAACGGCATCATGATATCGAAGAGTGCGAGATCCACGTGCTTGCTTCGCAGATGCTCTAGGGCTGCTTTCCCGTCAAAAGCCTCCAAAGTCCTATATCCTTCTGCCTCCAGATAAAGTTTAAGCATATCTATAATATCCGGATCATCATCGACCACAAGTATGGTTTTAGGCATAAAAAGCATCCTCCTTCAAGTGTATATGGTTCTCCTTGGGAGGCTAATTTCCTTTTTTGCGTTGTTTCCGTAAGCATCGTTAAACGCAAATAACCTCCTACCTGGATCGTCGGAGGTCATTTTATGATTGATTTTAGTGGCGTCCAACGAAACCATACAAGAGAAGCTGGTTAAGTTCAGCCATCTTATTTTTATAATTCCCGGATCTTGCCCAGAAAGCTTGGAGCGTCCCGACAACACTTAATAATTCCAAAAGGGTCTCCAGAGAAACAGAAGAATGAATCGCCCCTTCCTTCTTCCCCAGCTCAATAAATTCCTGAATAAGCTCAGTTCTAATTTTATTGGTGTTTTCACTATATAAGCTCGCCAGCACCTGATCCTCAACTGCACCCGGTGTAGAAAGCAATTGATAGTCATGCTCAGCACAGATCTCCAGTACTTGGGATAGCTTGTCTTTAAACTCGATATTTTGCTTCAACAGCTCCTTGGCCATATGGATGGTATTTTGCATCAGAACGTTCGCACATTCAGTAACCACCCCTTCTTTGCTGCCGAAGTAGTTATACAGCGATACAGACGATACACCGGATTCTTCGGCAATGTCCTTGATGCTGACATGGATGAAGCCTTTTTCTTTAAAAAGCTTTAATGCGGCATGAATGATCGCATCCTTCTTTTGCTGCGTTCTTATCTCGAATTTATTCATCAGTTTTCACTCACTTCCCGTATTCGTCGCTACAAGTAGTTTACCATAAAAAGAGTAGTTTTTAAATTTCGGGGTCGATATTTAAAAACTTCTTGACAGTCCGGTCGATATCCATATAGAATCAAGCTATAATTTTTAAATATTGCATCAATTATTTAAAAACTATACTGAAAACAAAAATAAGTGTTTGAGAAAACACGGTTTGATCAAATCGTTTAACCCTAATGGAGGAGTTACTATGAAAATATTGGTTTATGGCGCTGGGGTTCTGGGCAGTTATTTAGCCCACGAGCTGGTGCGTGGTGGTCACAACGTCACGATGCTGGCCAGAGGACAACGAGCGGATGAGTTGGAAAAGAGCGGCAATGTCATTCGGCATTATTTTCAGTTCCAAACAACGGTTCATAACGTAAGGGTGATCCGGGGACTACAGCCTGACGATGTTTATGATCTTATTTTTGTTGTGATGAAATATCCGGATTTCGAAGCGGTACTGCCTGCACTTGCAGCGAACCATAGCAGCCACATCGTTATAATGGGCAACAATGCGAGTCCTGGGGAAATGGAGAAGTATTTGCAAACCCATAGCCCGGTAGCGAAAAAGGTTGCTTTCGCTTTTCAGACGATCGCTGGCTGGAGAGAGAATGGCCGGGTCATTAGCGTACGCGGACCAAGAACCAAAATCAATATCGGCGGTTTAGGTGAGGAGCTGTCTTGGCGTTCGGTGATCGATCAGGCTTTGGTTAACACCAAATATAAGTGGACCTACCAGAACAATATGAATGAGTGGCTGAAAAGTCATTTTGTCATGATCTTGGCATTGAATTCCATTGCTTCTACATATCACGGGGATTTGCGCAAAGCCGCAAAAGACAAGCAGCTGCTTAATCTTGTCATCCATGCTGTTGATGAGGGACATCAAGTATTGGAGAAAAACGGGTTTACGGTTACGCCTGCCGCTCAAAAGGAATTCGCCCGTAAAAAAAGAAAGCTGTTCTACATCCTGTTGAAGATGATGCTGTCGAACCCCATTGGCAGAATCCTGTTAAGTGATAAGGCGGTGTCAGCAAACGAGGTGACTGCTTTACAGCAAGCTTTTGATCAATTGAAAATTCGCGCGAACATGGCGACACCCCATTGGGATGAGCTCCAACATTATTCCGCGCCTGTTCAGAGATCATAGATGATGGCTTTATTGATCTATAGCTTAGCCTGGTAAGAAATATGTTCGCAAAAAAATCTCTGCTCAACCAACGAGCAGAGATTTTATGAACCTTCCGGCGGTCCTTAACTGAAGCTTCAATCACAGACACCCACGATTAGCCTTGAACATGTCTAAACAGCTAAGCATCCCCTTCACTCCCCTTGACATGGTTGTTGTTCGAAGCAGCCAAGCTTCCTCTTCGCTCGTACGCAACAACAACCATAACCATGCTTACTTAATGCAACGCAAATCATATACATGACGGAGTACAAGCACCCAGCGCGTGAGATCTCGGCCATCTGACATAGCCGAACAATCGGGTAGCGGCTGCTCATTTCTTGAATGGACCGACACCGGGTATCTGAATCCAGCTTCCCTCCCCGTGTAAGTTGGGATTGAGCTTTTTCAGGTACTCAGGCTTTCACTCTTGATCCCGAACTTCTCCATGATGCGGCTATAGGTCCAGCCCTCTTTTTCCACTATCTACCACGAGGGGATAATACCAATTAGACTTGTGGGACGCTTTTGCTTTTTATTGCCGGGTAAATTCTGCCCGGTCAAAGTTTTCGATATTTTTTGAGTGGAATCGGTTGTTTCCCTAACCGTTGTCTTTTTCATAGTGGAAAAACCTCTTTACGGATAGCTGGTGTTATCTAGTTGTACCGAGCATGTCCCTGTGTGACAAGTAAACCCGGTGCCCTCAGGATCTGCTGTTTCTTCCATAAACGAAATATAAAGTAACGGAGGACATGATCATCAATATCACTGAATAAACCAATGTCAACGCTTTGGTATCTGCTAGCGCCTGCGCATCCGTACTGTTCTTGATGACGATTCCTAACGGCTGGTACAAAGGATGATAGAGGAACACGGTAACGTCATAATCGGCCAAAATTCCGTTGAAATTCAAGGCAAGAACAGCTAGCGTCGACGGTAGAATGATCGGCAGCAATACTTTTCTGAACGTATAGAACGGTTTGGCACCCAAATTCCTTGCAGCGTCTTCCAGATTGCTGTCCAAGCTGAAGAAGGAGGCCTTGACCATTCTCAGGGTGAAAGGAATATGGACGATGACATAGGCAATCAGAAGCATCCAGACCGTGCCAACCAGCACCGTATTCCCGATCATCAGCTTTGGCGTGTTAAAGGTTACGATCAGTCCGATTGCAATCAGCGTTGACGGCAGAATCCACGGAATCAGCAATGCGTATTCCAGGGCAAGCGCCCACTTGTTCTTATATTTATGTAAGATCCTAGACGCGGCCATCGCCAATGCGACGACAATGACCGAGGCTGCCGCGGCATATAGAATACTTACGAGATAAGGCTTGAATGCCGACATGGATGAAAACACTTGAATGTAATTATCCAACGTGAAGCTGTTCAAATTCAACGTGGCGGTCGAGATACTGGCCGCATCGGTGAACGAAAAGATGATGATCAGCACAACCGGAACGATGTAGAGAACAAACAGGCCGTAAGCCAGAATATGAGCGGCTATGTTGCCGGATTTGCTGCGGATTTTTTGTTTGACCAGCTCCGATTTGACTTTGGAGACCGACATGAAGTTGCCCTTACGTTCGAACCGGATCATCACGGTCAACAACACCAGTGTGGCCACTCCGAGAATAAGAGCCAGCAGCGCAGCCAAGTCTCTTGACGTCATGCTTCTCGAGAATGTCAGAATCATCGGCGTAATCGTCTGGAATTCCTTGCCCCCGAGGATAAGCGGCGCGGACGTCGCAGCCAGGCCGGTGAGAAAAGTCAGGATCGTCAGCGCGTAGATCGTAGGCTTCAGGACCGGAAGTACGACCCGCCATAGGATATACCCAGTAGACGCCCCCATATTTCTCGCGGCTTCCACCGTTTGGAAGTCGATTTTGCGAATCGCATTGCTAAGGAACAGAAAGTGATTGGACGTGCAGGCGAACGTCATGACGAATAGAACCGCCCAATAGCCATGAAACCATGTCGTATCAAAAGAAGGGAACAATTGAACTAAGAGCTTGGTCATAAACCCCTCTTCGCCATAGACGAATTTATAGCCGGACACCAGCACGACTCCGCTGTAAATCAGGGTCGTAAAGTAACCCAACCGCAAAATCTTCGCGCCTTTGATATCGAAATATTCCGAAATCAAAACCAGCGTAATGCCCACCACATTTACCGTAATGACAAGCGAAAAAGCGAGAATAAAGCTGTTGTATAAACTTCTCATCGCGCGTTCGGACGACAGCAGCTTCTCTGCCGCTTCCAGCGTAAATTTGCCGTCCTTAAAGAATATTTCGCCGTAAATATTCAAGTTCGGATAAATCAGAAAGGCAATGACAAACCAGACAATCAACCCGTATAAAAGGATCGAGAAAGGGTTTATGGAAGCCAGCCGGGTGCTCAGGTTCCGGGCATTCATGCTTCCCCCTCCTTCATCGGATACTGCAAAATATCGCGGGCCGGGAGGTAGATGTCTACATCGTCACCGACCTCATGATGGACGAGCGGGCTTTCTATTTCGATGATTTTTAACCGTCCGCCGCCGGCAATCTCCAATAGGTATTTGCTGTATAAACCGTAAAATTCCCGGTCTGCAATCTTGCCTTTCAGTTGGACCGTATCGATCCCCTGCAGGGGCAGCAGGCTTACCTTCTCATTGCGGATATAGGCGATATTCCCTGGCTGAACAATATCCTTCAACCGGCTGTTCTCTACCATCCGCGGATCGATCCTATTAATATCTCCTATGAAATTGCATACAAACTCGGTTTGAGATTGATTGTAAACTTCCATGGGCGTTCCCACTTGCTCCAGGACCCCATGATTGAATACGCCAATCCGATCGGACAGCGTTAACGCTTCTTCCTGGTCGTGCGTGACATAAATCGTTGTGATCCCGAATTTCTTCTGCAATTGTTTCAGCTCATTGCGCAGCTGTACCCGCAGCTTGGCGTCCAAGTTGGATAAAGGCTCGTCCAGTACCAAGATGCTCGGCTTCAAAACCAGCGCCCTGGCAATCGCAACGCGCTGCTGCTGGCCGCCGGATAGTTCCGATACTTTCTTGAACAGCTGATCATCTTTCAGATCAACCTTCCGAGCAATGTCCTTTACCTTCTGGTCCACTTCCGCCTTGGAAAACTTCTTGACACGCAAGCCAAAAGCGATATTCTCGTACACATTCATCGTCGGAAACAGCGCATAGCTTTGAAATACCATCCCGATCTCTCTTTTTTCGATCGGCAAACGGGTAATGTCGGTGTCTTTCAGCAGGATCTGTCCGCTCGTAGGCATAATAAACCCGACCAGACTGCGGAGGGTCGTCGTCTTCCCGCAACCCGAGGGACCGAGGAACGTGAAGAATTCCCCTTCCCGAATATGCAAATTAAGGTTTTTGACCGCATGAAATTCTCCGAATTTAATGTCAACGTTCTGGAATGTAATCATATTATTATCTTCCTTTTTGTTGTACTTGAATGAACGGCTGCATATTGGCGTTCCCAATATGCAGCCGGCTTGACTCCATTCCGTTATTTAGTGCATAATCTCCAACTCGATTTTCTCCGCCCACAGATCCATGTTTTCGGCAATAAAAGCCCAATCGAAATCTTGTGGTTTTAACGAAGTAAACAGCTCCTTGACGGAATCATTGGCTTGCTCGACCGCTTTTGTATTTGCCGGCATGGCATTGAACTCAGCCGCAAATTCTCCTTGAATTTCGCTGGATCCGAGCCATTCCACGAACCGCTCCGCCGTTGCCTGTTTCTTCGTTCCGTTCACGAGCGCTGCATGTTCCACGACCATCGGTACGCCGATTTCGGGACTGACAATGCCTGCTTTCACTTTATATTGCTCTTCCTTCTGCTGCAGGGTTCCGGAAACGAGCGCTCCTAGCGGCGTTTTGCCGCTGGCCAAATTGGCATAGAAGTCTTCGCCCTCGACTGCGCTGACGCCGTTGTTATACAATTGCTGAATTTCATTCCAGCCTTCCTCGGATATACCGAGATCACCATTCGGATCTTGGAAACGGGTCAGAATGCCCGCTACAATAAGACGAGGCGTATTTTGTCCAAGCAGGGTAGGGGCTTCGTACTTCCCTTTGTACGCATCGTTCTTATAAAGGTCGGTCCAGTCCTTTGGCGCGGTTTCGGCCGTGAATTCGTTCGGGTTATACCCCAGCAGAATCGCTTGCTTCACAAGGCCATGATAGTAGCCTTCCGGATCGTTCAAGCCCTGCTCTACATCTCCGGCCCAGCTTGGAACAAACTTAGCCAGAGCGTCTTCCTTTTTCAAGTTCTCATAAAGCATATTGTTCAAGCCGTAAACGACGTCCGCGATCGGGTTGTTCTTCTCGGCAATCAACCGGTTCGTCAAGTCGGCGCCGCCCGCTCCGACAATTTCGATGTCAAAGCCCGCACCTTTCGCTTTCTCAATCAGCCATTCGCCGCGGCCGTCAGAGTTCGCATTCGTGTACACGATCAGCTTTTCATTCTGGACCGGTTCCGTAGACGTCGATGCCGGCGCTCGGGACTTCGAAGTGCCCCCGGTTGCATTGCCGGCATTGTTGCCGCCTCCGCAAGCCGATACAATCACACACATAATGAGAAGTAGCGCCATTGAAAGTTTTCTCATGATCCCTTAACTCTCCTTTGATCGTGTCATGTTATTTTGTTTAAATGTTGATAATCAACCCGTCATATGCCGGCAAAATTCCGACGGGGCTGAAGATGCGGACAAAATCCTCATGAAGTAGCTTGGAATTATGGCTAAAATGTGTGACGACGATTTGGCCTTCAGGCTTAAGGATATTTTCTTTTTGGAACTCGCGCTGGACTTCCAGCACCGTTTCCACGCACATATGATTGCGGTCGCGGGAGTTCCCCGTATATCCATGCGTGCAGTCGAGGATGGCGCAATCCAGATTTTTGCCCTTTAACCATGCCCATGTCGCATCCGGGAACCAGCCCGAATCGTGCCCGTACAGCAGTTTTTTCCCTTCCTTTTCGATCACGTATAACAGACAGGTTTCCATGCGGTCATGATCCGCCAACAATGGCGTTACCCTTGCATTGCCCATAGCGAAGGTCTCAAACGGGCGCAACAGATGGAATTGATACCTTTGTCCTTCAAAGCGGCCGATGGCGGCACGCGTGTGATGCATCACCGTACCATTCCCATAAATGTGCATCGGATGCTGAAGGCCGTGCGCAATTCCTTCCCTGCGGCATTCCAAATCAACGGCATTGTAATGGTCCGAATGCGAATGCGTGACCAACAGGTGCTCGATTGCTCCCAGATCGATATTGTCCCGCAGCGCCTGCATATAGGAATCCGGGGAATAGTCAAACTTGATGACATCGTCCAGGATGGCGGAAGTTCGCGTGCGGATATTTTTTCCCCCAAGCTCCCGCGCTTTGTTACAATGCTCGCAGCGGCAAAATGCATTGGGAAAGCCCTCTGCGGCTGCAGTTCCTAGAAAGTGAATTTTCAAAGTCATGTCTCCTTGCCACTGTAGTGATCCATTTTACGTCCTGGAATGAACGGATTGTCGTTCTACAATCGATGTTTGAATTTTAATGGTGATTGGATTCTCGTTGGAGTTGCCAACGCGCTTCATCAGCAAATCAACGGCCGATCGGGCAAGCTTCTCGGTATCTTGTCGAACCGTCGTAAGCGGGGTCGGGATATATGCCGCTAACTGAATATCGGAGAACCCGACGATGGACAGCTTTTCAGGAACCGGAATCCCCATTTGCAGTGCGGTGTGAATGGTCGAGATGGCGACATGGTCATCCCCGCACATGATGGCCGTCATCCGGGGGTTGTCCTGAATAAACCGCTCCTGTTCCGGATCGCACTCATTAATGCGGCTGGTATCGCAAGCGACGCTTCGAAAATGAATGTTCTGGATCTTCACCGGAATTTTATGGTCTAGCAGCGCTTGGATATAGCCTTGATACCGTTCCTTCCGGCTTGTGATATTGTCGATCGGATTCGAAGTGTATCCGACTTCCCGGTGCCCCTTCTCGATCAAATACTTCGTCATTTGATAAGAGCCCATATAGTGGTCGTGATACACGCAATCGATCTCCACTTCATGGAAAATACGATCGATGATCACCAGCGGCAGTTTGCGCAACTTTAGTCGCAGCACCTGATCGCTGCAGGTCTTCCGCCCCTGAGGAAACAGAATGATACCGGTGATCCCTCCTTCGGCCAGCCTTTCCAGACAAAGATCCTCATCGTCGCAGTCCTTCGTCATTTTTAAAATGAGGTCGCACCCGTGCTTTCGCACTTCAGCCTCGGCGGCGGCGATGATTCTGGAAGTGTAATCAGATAGATGGGGCATAATGAGTGCGATCTGTCCGAACGGCCTGTCCACGTTAGGCGCCGCCTCGGTGATCTGGGGAGAAGTTCCTCCATCGGCCATCAATCCTTCTAGCGGCTGGGCAAGGAAGGTCCCTCTCCGGGGCAGGCGGTACACCAGTCCCTGCTCTGCCAGCTTTTGAAGCGCCAGCTTGCTTGTCATTCGACTCACGCCGAACAGCTTGGCAAGCTCTCCTTCGGATGGAACAGGATCATGCGGCCGCAGCCTACGACTTTGAATAATCTCGATTACCTGATCCGCCACCCGGTGATATAATTGATTCTGTTTAATCAAACGTACATCTTTCATCAAATTATCCCTCTAATCGTTGAGTCGACTCGTAATCCGCAAGGGATCTAATTTAAACTTAATGAATGTCACTGACATATTCAATGATATATTTGTAAAAGTCTTGTAAATTCTATGTTAAATCACAATACTGCGGTCCTGAATCAAAAATTATATATCAGTGATATATTAATTCGCTTCATATGTTTGCTTTCAAGGTACCCTACACCATGCAAGCTATTGCCATTTCCCCGATCAACAAAAGAAAAACCTGCCGGTTAGGTAGGTTTTTTAGAGCTTGATTCTATCGATTCAGGGAAATGTTTGTAGCCTGCCTTATCTTCTATACCTTTTGAGGACTGCTCTAGAGCACTCCATTTAGTGACTCGAACTCATAGTGTTTCAGCCCATTCTCTAACTCTCCTCCATTATTTGCTCAATCCATTCAACATCCGTAAGGTATGATCATGGGAGTTCTTCGTCTTTAACACATGATTATCGACCAGAAAATCGAGCCTATGAAATACGCTACGAATCGAAAAATTGGTCTAAAGTCACTTTTCTACAAAATAATTGCCGTCAAAAGAAAAAAGCCGCAAAAGATATGCGGCCATCCATGTCTATATGTACGTAAGCATCGTGATTTTCTATTGCTTGTTTTCTTTTGCATGTAGGCTTTCTTCAGCAACCTGCGCTAGCTCCTCAGCTTTGATACTAATCTCATGGATCGTTGTAGAGAATTCCTGAATCGCCCTTGACTGGGTATCGGTTAGGGTGTGGATATCGGAAAAAGCATGATTCAACCGCTGCAAAAATTCCTGAATATTCTTCGTGATACCATTAATCTGGTCCACATTCTCTTTGGAGCTTGTCGCCAGCTTCCGAATCTCATCGGCAACAACCGAGAAGCCCCTTCCGACTTCCCCCGCTCTCGCCGCTTCGATAGAAGCATTAAGGCCTAACATGTTGCTCTGATCCGAAATCTCCTTAACAACGCTGGAAATCTTCCCAATCTGCTGCGCACTGGAGCTGACGTCCGTCATTTGGTTCGTTACGTCGGTCACACGTTCGGTAAGGTGAGCAATCGATTGACTGATATCTCCAATGGATGCGGTGGTCTGTTCAACAATTGCCGAAAAACTCTCGGCCATCTCAAACAGCGCATTCGCTTTTTCGAGACTTGTCCCCATGCCTACGCCGCCGATAACCCTGCCCTGTTCGTCGTGCAGTGGGATCGCGCGTGCAGCCAGCGGAAATCCAAACAGCTCTTTCGGAACGACAGCCGATAAAGCTGTATTATTCCGAATCGCATTGGTGACAATATCGCCCTCAACAAGCGGGTCCCCCGAGCTCACATTCAGCGAGAAGGTTTTGCCCGGAATATTAATGATAAGTTTCTCCGTATCATAAATGCCAATCGTGATATCATCATTCGTTAAACTTTTCAGCAATGGAGCTACCTTTACAAAGGCACTAATCAGCTCATGCTGTGTTTGCTCTTCAGTCACATTATTCATGCCTATCTCCCCCAACCCTTAATACGGGAATTTCCTTTGCCCGTAATGAACCGATATCCACTTCATGGTCGTAAATTCATCCAGGCTCCATTGCCCATTCAGACGCCCCAACCCCGACTGCTTCTCTCCGCCAAATGCTACAATGGGTTCGTCGTTAATTGTTACATCATTCACATGGATCATGCCTGTATGGACCTTCTTCGCCATTTCTACACCACGTTCAAGATTGGAGGTGTGAATAGCCCCGCTAAGGCCAAAACGTGTATCGTTGGCAATGGCAATGCCTTCCTCTTCCGTTTCGAATGGGATGATGCACACAACCGGGCCGAACAACTCCTCTTGTGCTACCTCCATATCCGGTTTGACATTGACAAGGACGGTAGGCTCCACCATTCTGCCGGTGATATTCCCTCGCACCAATGGAACTGCACCTTGCTCAATGCCCTTCTCAATCAGCTTCTGCAGTGTCTCTGCCTGCCGATGGTTGATGACGGGTCCGATAATGGTCTGCGGATCGCTCGGATCGCCTGTTGTCAGGGTAGAAACCTTCTCTTTGTATTTATCTACAAACTCCTGATAGATCGACTTCTGTACAAGAATCCGGTTGGCCGACATACAGATCTGGCCTTGATGTGTGAATCTGCTGAATGTCGCCGCTTGTACCGCGTAATGAATATCAGCATCTTCCAGGATAATGAACGCGCTGTTCCCGCCGAGCTCAAGCAGCGGCTTCTTGAAGTGCTTGACGGCCAGTTGACCAATATGGCTTCCGACCTTAGTCGAACCTGTGAAAGAAATGATTCTCGGAATCGGATGCTCAACGAACGCATCGCCAATTTCCTTAATATCTGTCACCACAACATTCAACAAGCCCTTCGGTACGCCAGCTTCTTCGAAAATCTTCCCGATCAGGGTTCCGCCCGTAATCGGCGAATCCTCATGTGGCTTCAGCACGACGCCATTGCCAGCACCCAATGCTGGGGCGACAGACTTCATGGACAAGAAGAAAGGAAAGTTAAATGGACTGATAACCCCAACCACGCCAGCCGGGATCCGATACAGGCGGTTCTCCTTGCCATCCTCTGTGGAAGGTAAAATCTTTCCCTCCATTCTAAGGGGGAACGTAGCCGCTTCCTTAATCATATTCTTCACAAGACCGATCTCGAACGCCGCCTTCAGACGCGTTCCGCCTAGCTCTTGAACAATAATGGAGGAAATGTCTTCCTCATGCGATTCAATATATTTAACGGCATTTTCAAGAATGTCTCGTTTCTGGTAAGCATTAACCTTGTCCCATTCCAGCTTAGCTTGATAGGCAGCCTGATATGCGTCATCAATGTCTGCAACGCTTGCGATTTGAAAAGCAGTAATGACTTCATCATTGTATGGATTGATGTCAGGCAGCGTTTTACCGCTCTTACCGTCTCGCCATTCCCCGGCTATGAATTGTTTTCCTAATTTCGAGTAATCCATATGAACCCTCCTGTGTCGAATAATTCCAACTGATCAATATAATTATCGACTAAATACAGGTAATTGTTAAGTGAATTTTCTTTGACCTCTCCTCCCTCCCAGGGCGATGGAGTCTATTGTACGAATCGTTCCTACCATCGCTGTTGCCCCCACATTTCTTGGAATGGTTCTGAGCAAGGACGAAATGTGGAGGCAAAGGCGAGCGCTGACGCTTGTCCGGAATCGATTCGTCCTCCGGTTTCTTACGTAAGCGGCTCTATCGAAGCGAAGCTGCGAAGGTTGTCCGCTCAAAAAACATGTACGAAAGCCCAGGGAGACAGGGAAGTCACCGTAAGCCTTAAGTATCTTCGCTACAAGCAGCAAGCAAGGGAGATCAGCCAATGATCAAAACAGAAGCCATAGCGGTGTGGGAATAACATCCTGAGCACCGCCATGGCTTTATTTGACACACTTTCTGTTTATGAGAGCCGTACGTCAAGCAACTAAATCTACTTTTGGGACGCCACGTTATTTTGCAATTAATATTCATCCAGCATACGTTAATTCACTTTCACACGGTCATCAAGGTTATACCGCTTGACGAATCCGTTCGAACAAGATGTTGTTTTCCAGATGGATATGCTCGAAGGTGTCCTTTTCAAGCATCGCCAACCGTTGATAGACCAACCGATACGTACGGCAGGCATCCGACGGAAGTTCGAAATCAGCGGTTACTTCCCGGAGCTCCTGAAGCAGTTTGCCTGCTTGAGCATGTTCATGTTCCAGTTCAGACACATGCGGCTTAAGCTCCGCTGCAGCCTGGTGGTTAGGCTCTGCAACAAATTTCAAAATGAGCGGAAATACATGCTCGTCTTCATCCTTCGTATGATCCAGCAGTTCTTTTTTCAGATCGGAGAAAAGCTCCTGCACCCGAAGAAGTTCGGGATGATGCTCCCCATGAACGCGGGCTAATTTCGTCACATACGGCGTTAAAGCAGGTAATTCATCCCGCAAGAAGGCATGATGTTTCTGCTGGATGTATTCAATCAGTTCAGATTCCTTCAGTGAAGCCGGACGGCTTTCTTGATAATCTGCAAACTTGCTCTCCACGGACCGAACCTGCTCCAAAACGGCGGCGGGTTCCAAATTGCGCTGTTTAGCCGCCTCTTCTAAAGGCACCTGCCCTCCACAACAAAAATCAATGCGCAGTGATCGGAATAAATCCGCGGTTTGCGGAATGGATGTAACGATATCGGATACCTGACTCTGAAGCGTGAATGAACTCATGTTCAAACCTCCTTAGACTAAATGCGTCTTTGTGAACTATTTCACTCTTACAACCCAAGTATATGAAACTCCTATCTTCGTATATGTGATTGCAGTCATACCAAAATCTAACACTATGTGAACGATCAGGATCGGAGAACTACGGGAGCCAAGGAAACATCTTTTTAGACTTCTTCTTTTTGATAAAAATAACAACCAGAGGAAATACTTAATCAAAATATCCAAATGCTGTGACCCCGGTTGAATTAGGAGAGGTGTAAACACAATGTCATTTTCCACATGGGCGGGTTCGAACCAACCCAACGATAGCGATAATCTTTCTGCCAATCCGAATGGGAAGAACTCAGAGGATATGGACATATCGGTGAATCTGGAAGAAACCATATCCGAAATCAAACAGGTTCTGGGTGATAGTGACGATTTTATTGTATTTGGCTTCCATGTGTTCGGGCAGCATCCGGCTGTATTGTTGTATTTCTCCGATATGACGGATCATGCCGTCATCAATAACACGATATTGAAGCCCCTCAAATATGGGCCGCGCCATATCGATGTAAATAATCTCCCGCATGATACGTTAATGCAAACCATCATGAAAGATACGCTTTATCATAGCGAGGGGTATTCGGAAAGGAAAATCTCTGTTCTGACCGACAACCTGCTAAGGGGGCAATCCGTCGTAGCCATTGAAGGGCTGGACGAGGCGATTATCATTGACACACGTCAGATCACGCAGCGCGCTATTGAGCAGCCGGCGACGGAGCAGGTCATCCGCGGAGCCAGAGAGGGATTTATAGAGTCCCTGGGGACCAATATCTCTCTACTCCGCTACCGGCTGCAAACACCGGATTTTCGCGTGAAATCCATGGAGATCGGAACGAAAACCAAATCCAAAGTTGCCATGTGTTACATGGACGGCATAACCAATCCCGGAATCATCAAAGAAGTACAAAAGCGGCTGGATGCCATTGAAATCGACGCCGTTCTGGATTCAGGTTATTTGGAGCAATTCATCGAAGACAACCATTGGTCTCCCTTTCCGCAAATCCAGTATACCGAGCGACCTGACAAAGTCGTGGCGAATCTGCTGGAAGGAAGAGTCGCCATCTTGGTCGATGGCTCCCCTCTGGCCTTGATCGCGCCTACCGTGTTTAGCCAGTTCTATCAGACCGTTGAAGATTATACCGAACGCTTCGTTCTGATGAGTGCGATCCGACTATCCCGTCTGGTTGCTCTAGTATTTTCATTGGTCTTTCCCTCACTGTATGTGGCGATTATTTCGTTCAATCCTGAGCTGATCCCCACAGAATTTGCGGTCGCCGTTGCCGGCGGGCGTGCAGGCGTACCTTTCCCTGCCATGATCGAAGTGCTTGTCATTGAAATCTCAATGGAGGTTTTAAGGGAAGCTACCATACGATTGCCGCAACAGGTAGGCGGCGCTTTATCTATTGTCGGTGTGCTCGTCATCGGCCAGGCTGCGGTAGCAGCCGGGTTCGCGAGCCCGATAACCGTCGTTATTATCGCTTTAACGACCATTGGCTCTTTTGCAACGCCGGCCTACAATGCGGCTCTGGCTCTTCGCCTGCTTCGTTTTCCGCTGATCATCTTAGCCGGTATCTTCGGTCTATATGGCGTCATGGTCGGAATCATTTTGATTACCAATCATTTATTGTCACTTAAATCGTTCGGGGTCCCATACATAAGCCCATTTGTGCCTGGCAACTTCCAAGGCATGCGGGATCTCCTGACCCGTGGGCCGTTGTGGAAGATGAAGAATCGGCCTTCCTTCCTCCATCCGATTAGCAAGACAAGAATGGGTGATCAAATGAAGGAACAGGTGGATCATTCTTCATCCCATATTATGGATCCCGTCCATCCTAACGACGAGAAAGGGCGTTAACTTATGAATGAACAGCGCCAAATCACTGTCACGCAGGCTGCTGCCGTTACAATCAGCACCATTGTTGGAGTAAGCGTTCTTGCACTTCCCTTGGCTGCGGTGAAGGCCGCGGATGCAGGAGCTCCGTTAGTCACTTTTTTGGGAATGCTCCTTGCATTTGTCGGACTTTTTTTCATGACCCGGCTTGGCATGCGGTTCCCGAATGACTCTTACATCGAGTATAGCGAGATCATCATCGGCAAATGGCTCGGAAGAATCGGAGGCCTTCTATCCATTGCATTCTTTGCCGTTTTAAGCTCTCTTGTTGCAAGGGAGTTCGGCGAGGTTGTTGTCACAGCCGTTTTGAAAAATACGCCATTGGAGGTGACTGTACTGGTCATGCTGCTCCTGGCTGCTCTTTCTTCACGCCGAAATATTATGACCTTTGCTTACATTCATTTATTTTACAGCCCCTTTATCCTGATTCCTGCGCTCTTGATCGTCGCCCTGTCGTTAAAAAACGCGGAAATCGTCAATGTTCTTCCTGTGATGGGGAATGAAATTCGAGGAATACCGGCAGGCATTATTACATTGTCCACCATGTTCCAAGGATACTTTATTATGATGATGGTCATCCCTGCCATGTGCAAACCGGAAAGAGCGATGCGCTCCAGCATATGGGCGATCCTGATCACCGGGGTGCTGTATATATTAATTGTCACGGCAACGGTTAGCGTGTTTGGGGCAGAGGAAACGAAGAAGCTGTTGTGGCCGACACTGGAGCTGGCAAAAGCAACTTCATTACCTGCCAATGTACTGGAACGTTTGGATGCGGTCTTCCTTGCTGTCTGGGTAACAGCTGTATTTACATCCTTGTTCTCTTGTTACTACTTTACGATTTACTCCATAAGCAAGTTATTCCGGTTAGCTGATCATGGGATGCTGTCCTTCTTCATCCTTCCGTTTCTGTTCGTCTTGGCCATGCTGCCCCAAAGCTTGATTCATTTTAATGAAGTGAACAGCGTGATATCCAAATTCGGACTGCTGATTACGATCATTTATCCCGGAGTACTGCTTATCATCGCCAAACTGCGCAAAAAAAGAGGGAAATCCAAATGATCGGAGAAATTTACAGCGGTTATTTGGATGTCGCCATAATGATCTGGGTGTTTTCTGGTTTGTTCAACCTGTTCATCGATACGTATAAGTATGATCAGTCGAACATGGCCAAGGAAAAAAAAGTATCTCGCGTGTTGGGCTGGATCAATATCGCGTTCGTAACGGTTTTGTTCCTGGGTATCGTCCTTGTCAAAGTCCTGGTGTGAGAGAGCATATTCACAGTTGTAGGAGGATTTCAATGAGTACAAGAATAAGCGTTAATCTAAACGTAAAATTCATGTTCGTCCTTCTTCTATCGTGCTCACTCCTGACAGGATGCTGGGATCGGATGGAGATTGAAGAGCGTGCTGTCGTTCTAGGGATATCGATCGATAGGGCTGATAAGGATGCTGAGGCACGTGAGGATGAAATATCTCATCTTCGCGGGAAATACCCTGCTCCGAAACAGGAATTAATCCAACTATCCGTTCAAATTGCGCTTCCCGGCAGAATACCGCTCGGGCCTGGTGAAGGCGGCGGTTCGGGAGAAGGTGAGCAAGAAACCGTGTGGGTGCTCGATGTTGTAGGACACACGGTCGACGACGCCATGATGAATTTACAGCAGCAAATATCAGGCAAACTGTTTTTTGGCCATCTCCGCGTCATCGTCGTATCCGAAGAGTTTGCCAGAAAAGGAATAGAGAATTTAAACGACTATCTACACCGTAATGCTGAGGTTCGCCGTATGGCCTGGTTAATGATATCGAAAGGAAAAGCAAAAAATCATATGCAAGCAGCACCGAAATTGGAGCGTGTCCCGGCGCTGTATCTAGCGTCCACATTGGACGATGCCGTAAAGCATGGCAAATTTCCGAGTAACTACATTGGGACGTTCTGGAGCAATTCCTCGAAGAAAGGTCAGGAGGGATTTCTGCCTTATATCCAAATCATGAAGGGGGAAAACGTGGAAATCAGCGGAATGGCTTTTTTTAAAGGAGCCAAAATGGTAGGTATGACAAAACCAATTGAAATTGCCGGATACCTGGTCATCAAGGGAATCAGTCCGGCAGGATACCGGGGAATTATCCATATTGGGGATGATTCCCAGGTCGTAACAATCCATGCGACGAACCGGGAATCGGAAATTAAAGTTGATATCAAGAACGGTATGCCCCATTTTACGATCACGGCGACAACGGAGATTAATATCGAAGAAAAAAACTCTGATACCATCCCGGTAGATAACTCGAAAATTCTGGAGGAAATTGCTCGCGAGAATGAGCGTTCCATTACAGAATTATTAATCGGATTAATCCAAAAGACGCAAAAAAAAGAATCCGATATATTCGGATTCGGCGAATTGGTAAGAGCCAAAGAACCATCGTATTGGAAAAACCATGTTACATCTCCAGGGCAATGGGGTGAAATCTATAAAAACGTAACCTTTGATTATCATGTGACGTCCAAAGTTCGAAGAATTGGGATGAAGGCAGAATAATGGTGCCGGTCATGGTATTCACCTTCATTTCGTCCAGGCTTCCGGGCCGACATCATGGACGGTAAGCGGAGGATTGGATCGCTGCTTGCCTGGCGCATATTCGTCTGCACCCACGTCAGGTATATAGCGGATCTGGCCATCCATGTCGTCCGCTGCAACGAATGGAGTCAGGGCAGCGTCTACGGCTGGACTATAGATGGATAATCGAATGAGGCCGTCCTTACTGCGCACCAAATGAAGCTCTTGTTTGTTCATCCCTCTGTCCACGATGGGGTTGTTAGAAATCGGTGCATTCCCCGAGAGCATATTTCCCTTGTACTCAGCCCGTTCGTGTTCGGGTGCCTGTATCACCGCATCAGTTTCCTGAAATATCGTCCCTGCATGGCTAAATATCAGATTGTTATAAATCTTAGTCCCTACCGGCTGATAGGTTCTGCCGCCCAGATGGAAAGTTGTCGTTTGGTTGCCGACATTCACGATTGTATTGTTGTAAATCTGAACGTTATACTGCCGCCAATGTCCGCGCAAAAGTTCCGTTCTTTGTTCGGCCGGCAGATCGCCAAGCCTTGCCGTTTGCTCTTGGTTTCCACCCCAACGAACGATTGGATTCGTACTGCCTTCCGGTCCGCCATCATGTGTTCCGCCATCAAGACGAATCACTTTGTCCGTAAGACCTTCCATGTAATTGTTATAGATTTTGTGATCGTTGCCGTATATCCGGAACCCGCTGCTGCCTGGTGTCACTCCATCGCCAATCAGATGGTTGCCGTAGAAGCTGTTGCGGTTTCCATGTCGCGACACAATACCGCCGTATGAATCACGAATCGTGTTGTACCGTATGATATTGTCACTGCTCTTCACCGATATCACTTCATCTTCACCGTTAAACCCGTCAAACAAATTGTACTGAACCGTAATATAACCGGAAGAGAGCGAGGTACTGGAAAGTCCAAGCCTGATGGCTTCCAACCCGTTGGTTACCCGGGGACCAATCCCGTGAAAATAGTTATGCTCAATGACGTCGTATTGCGATATATGCTGTCCACTATGCCCTTCACCATCATAAATCAGGACTGCGCCAAAGCCCTTCTTCGGACCAATATCATTATAAGCGATCCGGTTATGGCTGCTCGTTCCTTCGACTCGAATATAATGTCTGTGAGTGCCATTATCCGTAATGAGCTTTGGATCTTCAAATGGCGTTAACCCCTTATAAACTTCTCCGTTAGGGTCATACCGATCCTCACTGTACCGGCAGCTGTTCTCCAAATTAAGGAGACACCATACATATCGGTTTTGAGCTTTAAATCGGTAGGGCTGACCTGTTTCATCCAAAGCAAAGGTGTTGCCCAAAATAGAGATTCGGCTGGAGCTTTCCAGCTGAATCCCTGGATGAACCCCGGTAAGCGCCCGATGCGCCAATCCACGGTCATTCAAGGTCTGAGTTCCATTCTCATCGCCGATCCCGTTCCGGAACGTGAGTCCGCTGACTTCCACATAACTTGAATTTTCAATGTGTATATAACTATTCCCACTAATGATTGCCTTGCCGGGCTTCCCGGTAATCCGAATCGGATAGGCCGCGGAGCCGTGTTTATCCTTCACAACAAATGGACCGTTCTGCTCATAGTTCCCATCCTTCAGTTCAATCAGCGTGCCGGCCACAGCCTGATCCAGTGCCTGCTGCAATTGTTCCGCCGTGCTGACCGAGACGCGCTTCATCTCCGGAAGCTTCACATCTTCCTCCTTCCCTTCGCCAGCGTTTGGAGGAAGTGATGGTTGTGGTTCTTCCGGTGATTCACCCGGCACTTTCCCTGCGTAAAGCTCTACTTCCATGATACTGTTCCAGTTTCCCGAGCTTCCGCTGGCGTTATTGCCATATCCGATCAACCGCAAATACCTGGCCTTCACCGGATTCTGTAATATATATGTTTGCATGATACTATCTTCCGGTTTCAGTTGCCTGTTGAACTGTCGTTCAAAAACAACGGTGCCGGATTGGAAATCTTCAGTATTCGAAGCTAATATTTCAAAGCTGGACTGACGCTCTCTAGCATTCAAAAAGGCAATGTTCACATAAGTGACGGTTTGTTCCGTGCCTAGATCAAACTGCAGCCATTGACCCTGACCGGAAGCGGACCAGCGGCTTTGCTGGCTCGCCTCGTCCTCGCCCCATATCCCATCCAATACATTCCCCGGTACGTAATTCGTGCCCGGTTGGTAGCTGCTTGCCGTTACCGTGCTCTCGATCCGATTCATACTGCTGCTCCCTTCTGCATCACTCGAAGCCCCTTGGGCTTCTGAAGGCGACATCATCAGTGTACCGATCAAAAGGCTCAAGACGAGACCCATACTTATCGATCTGTGATACCGTTGGTTTAAAGCGTTTGATAACGTTTTCATATCCGTTCACCCCTCTTCGAATATTAACGTCCCATAACCAATCAGAATACGCGATGGACCCAGCCGCGAAGCTTCGCCAGAGCCTCGATGTAATAATAATCCCCATAAATAAGCGACACATCGATATTCGTATCCGCCGGCTTATGGCCGGTTCCGCCAAGCAGGATTCCTTCATGCTCAGGAGCGTGGAAAGCTGCGTACTCCGTCGACAATGCCAGGACGATTCGCTCAGCAGCTTTCCGGTATACAGTCCCCACCTCCGGAGTTGTCAAAGCAGCGAGCTCCAACAATCCGGAGGCGGCAATGGCCGCAGCGGAGGTGTCACGAGGCTCGGTATCGGGATTCGGTACCCGGAAGTCCCATGGGGGTACCCCCTGCCCCTGTAAGGAAGCTATAAAATGATGAGCTACCCGCTCGGCGGCGTACAAATAATCCTTATTGTTCGTGTAACGGTAAGCGTTAGCCATCCCATACAGCGCCCACGCATTCCCTCTTGACCAGCAGGAATCCGGGGCATAACCCTGCCAGCCCATATACTCCAGCAAATCCCCGCTTTCGGGATCAAACGAAACAACATGACAGGTGGATCCATCGGCACGGATCATATGCTGCAAAGCCATATTCGCATGGGCATTCGCAACGTGGCGAAATCTTGGGTCTTCTCCTTCTTCGGCAGCCCAGTACAAGAGGGACAGGTTCATCAGGCAGTCGATAATAGCCCAGCCCGGGAGATCCTTGTTCCATGCCCTGATGTACTGGCCTGCCAAATTAAATCGTCCGGCCAGAAAGTTAGCCGCCGCAAGTCCCCGCCTTCTGCCATCTGCATCGCCGGTTAACTTATATTTCAGTACGGCTGTCGGCAAATACTGAAACCCGACATCATGATGAAAGCGACTCTCTTCCAGAGTCAATCGTTCCATACGTATATCCCACTCCCACGCCGCTTCCTTGTACTTCGCATCTCCGGTCATATCGTAAAAAATCCACAGCATTCCCGGCCAAAACCCTGAAATCCAGTTGTCCAGGGTCAAGCCGTCGTATTCCCCGTCCTTGGCCGCATGCGGAGCAAGCTCAGGCTTTCTAGCCAACATCCGGTCCACCTTCAACTGAGCACCATTCCACCACATATCCAAATCGAGTTCATGTTGAATCTTTAATTTACTCATCATATTCCTCCTGTCGTTATCCTTTAATGGCACCAATTAGAGCACCTTTCACAAAATACTTCTGCAAAAACGGATAGACCAGCAGAATCGGTACCGTCGCAACGATAATGGTCGCATGCTTCAGCGTTTCGCCGATGACAGCGACCTCCCCTCCGCTCGCTCCGCTTGCCATAGAGCTTGCATCATTCAGAAGCAGCAGCTCCCGCAGGACAAGCTGAAGCGGATACAAGGAACGATCCTGCAAATAGATCATGGCCTGGAACCATGAGTTCCAGTGGCTTACACCGTAATACAGCAGCATGACGGCTATGACCGGCATGCACAGCGGCATCATAATCCGGAATAGGATGACGAATTCATTGGCTCCATCGATCTTGGCGGATTCCTCCAGACTATCAGGCACCGCCTCAAAAGCCGTTCTCATGATAATCAGATTAAAAGCAGATATGGCCTGTGGAATAATTAAGGACCACAGCGTATTGGTAAGCTCCAGGCCTTTCACTGTAAAATACAAGGGAATCAAGCCCCCGCTGAAGAACATGGTGAATACGATAAACAGCATCAGCTGCTTACGATAGCGCAGTCCCTTACGTGACAGCGCATACGCTCCGAACGCGGTCAATGTAATATTGAGCACCAAGCCTCCTGATACGATAAGGAACGTATTTAAGTATCCTTGAATAATCATCGGATTATCAAACACGAGCCGGTAAGCGTTAAATGTTATATCCAGCGGCTTCCATAAAATCCCCGAATGCTGCATGTAACGGGTAGGATCACTCAAGGAAGCAAACAGTACGTAAATCAATGGGTATAAGGTACATAACGTGATTACGGTCAACAAGATGTAATTAAAAACATCAAACAGCTTTTCACCGACCGATCGATTCCCAGCTCTCCATTCCATTCCTTTCACCTCCTACCACAAGCTGGTTTTGTTCATTCTGCGGCTCAGCCAGTTTGAGCCGATGACAAGCGTGAAATTGATGGCCGAATTGAACAGCCCTACTGCCGAGCTGAAGCTGTAATTGAATTCCTGCAGCCCGACCCGGTACACATAGGAGCTTATGACGTCTGCGGTATCGTAGATTGAGGGGTTATAGAGCAGGATGACTTTCTCGCTGCCGACGTTCATCAGCCTGCCGATCTCAAGAATGAACAGGATGATAATCGTAGGCATGATCCCCGGCAAAGTCACATTCAACATCTGCCTCCACCGGTTGGCTCCATCGATCTTCGCGGCCTCGTATTGTTCCTGGTCGATACCGGCCAGGGCGGCAAGGTAGATAATGGTCCCCCAGCCGATGTTCTGCCAAATTCCGGAGGTTACGAAGAGGGTCCGGAAATATTCAGACTCCAATAGAAGAGAGACCCGTTCCCATCCGAAAAAAGCCAAAATATCGTTGATTAACCCGTCACTAATCGTAAATTCCTTAATGATGCCGCAAACAACGACCAGCGAAATAAAATGCGGCATATACGTTATGGTTTGAACCGTGCGTTTGAATGCGGCTTTTCTCACCTCGTTCAGCAGGAGGGCCAATATAATGGGTGCCGGAAAGCCAAAGAGCAGTTCATAAAAGCTGATTAACAGCGTATTTTTGACGACCCGCCAGAAATAAATGCCGTTAAAAAACGATTCGAAGTGCTCCCAGCCGGCCCATGGACTTCCGATGATGCCAAGACGTGGAGAGAACTCCTTAAAGGCGATGGATGCCCCGTACATGGGGAAATAATGAAAAACCGCGAAATATAGAAGTACCGGAATTAACATGATGTACAGGAATCGATTTTTACTAATGTCCTTCAGCAAGCCCCAATTTCGAGGATTCAGTCCTGCCGAGTTAGATGGTTTAGAAGGAATTGACGTGCGTGTCGGAGGCGGAATTTTCGCCATGCCGTGCTCACTCCTTATGCTCTGTCTATTGAAGGTTCAAGTTACCAAGGGGGATGAACCCGCTCCATTCCCCTCGGCTCAAGATGTCATTATCGGCTGTTGTATCGATCCAGAGCGCTTTGATAGATTTCAACCGCACGCTCAATCCCCAGCTTCTTGATTTGTTCCACATACTTGTCATAACTCTCCATTGGCTCCTTGCCGACAATAAACTTGACAAACATTTCCTCTTTATAGTTACTTACTTCAGTTAAAATCTTGCCAAGCTCCTTGCTTTCTTCGGCGGTTGGCGTCAGGAAGCCAGGCAGTATATGCTTCTCGGCATCCGTTTTCGCCCATACTTTCACGGCCTCATCCTGCTCAGGGAACGTATTCCAGTTCCGACGTTCATCCGCTTCGTATGGTCCATTCGGCTTGGAATACTGCGATACCATCTGCTGCAGACTGTATTTCTCATTGTTTTTAATCAAATCGGTATAGACAGGAGCACCGTTCTCCATCACGTAGCTCTCTCCTTCAATGCCGAAGTTGTAGAGCATCGCGCCCTCATCGCTGTAAGCATAATCAAGCCAGCGTACAATCAGTTCCGGATTTTTCGCAGCGGTTGTGATGGCTTTGCTTGGTCCCGGATTGTACTTGAAATCCCGTTGTCCTATAAAAGGAACTTCGTCTTTAAGGAGTGTTGGATATGGAGCGCCAACCAGCTTGAATTTCGGATCCTGCCCCTTCATGGCATCCATCCATTTTCCCATGCCGCCGCTGAGAAGATGCACTGTAGCTCCGGTCTGCCCGGTCAGAATCTTGTTATCCAGCGCTTTGGTATCGGTGAGCGCAAAATCCTTGTCAAACAATCCTTCCGCAAACCACTTGCGGAATAAGGCCAGAAAATCTTTATACTGCGGATCTATGGGTCCATACTTCACCTTTCCTTCATCGTCCACATAGAAGGAGTTTGATGTGCGGTAAGCTCCGATGAAAGCATCGCGGATCTCAAAATTCCCTCCGGTGTAAGTTACACTGAGCGGTGCTTTGGCCCCCTTCTCGTCGCGAAAGGCGATTAACGTCTTCTCCCACTCCTCTATAGTCGTTGGAACTGGAAGACCAAGCTCATCCAGCCAATCCTGACGGATCATGGGACCCCGGAAGACGAGCCCGGACGGATTGCGAATCATGGGAAATACATAATATTTGCCGCTGTCTGTCTTGACCATTTGGTCAAGCGTCGGATCCGCTTCGAGTTTCTTCTTCAGGTTCGGCGCGTACTGATCAATCAGCTCATTGAGCTCCAGAATGACGCCGTCCTGAATGGCTTTCTCCGGTCCGCCCGGATAAGAGCCCGCACTTCGTCCGGTCCAATCGTATTCAATGACATCCGGTAGCTCATCGGACGCGATCATCAGATTGAATTGCTCAGCCGTCTGCTGATCATTCGGATGAATATACTCCACCTGAACTCCTGTTTTATCGGCAAGCGCTTTCCCGAACGGCGTTTCTGCAAGGTTAGAATAGAAGGTTACCGCATTCATGTTCAAGATTTCCCACGACGTGATCGATTCGGTTGTGTTTAGCGGATACGATGAACCGATTGCAGTGGATGTACCCTTCCCGGCCTCGTTCGGCTTAGCGCCGGGCGTGTTATCCTTACCGCCTGACGAACATCCCGCAAGCACCAGACTTGTTAACAATATGGCGGTCAGTCCTGACTTCAAATTTCGCAACAAGCTGTCTTTGACCAGCAAACGTTGAACCATCATCATTCCCCCGATTGTAAGATAAGGTGTCGGATAGGCCAGCATGTTGCCCTATCCGTTGTCATTGTTCAATAAAATCCGTATCCCTTACCATAGACAAAATCTAAAATCGCAGGCAATTCCTTAAAAATCGATGGTTTTTCATGAAAAATCCGGTTTACGGTGCGGCTTTCTGATATTTCCCCGGGGTTACGCCTTCAAATTTTTTAAAGATTCGCAAAAACGTGCTGACATCCGCATAACCGACGCGGCTAGCGATTTCATTGACAGTAAGCTTTTGCAGAACAAGCAGTTCTTTCGCTTTGGACAGACGGAGGCGGTTAATGGTATCCAGTAAGGCTTCTCCTGTAAACTCCTTGTACAGTCTCGATACGTATGAGGGGGTCATCTGAAAAGCGTCGCCAATCATTGAAATATTCAATTTCGGGTCATACAGATGCTCTTGGACATACTGCGAGACATCTTCGATTAAATAACGGTGGTGATTCCGTTTCTCGGCCAGGATCCATTCACAGACCTGCGCAAGCATCTGTTTCATCCGTTCCTTCATCTCCGGCACATGATCACATTCGAGCAATAGATCCGCATCGATGATATGATCTTCATAGGTTCGCTTGCTGCCCGCTCTCACTTCCTCAAGCGTATTCAGCATCGTGCTTGCCAGGTTGTACATCAGGCATTTAGCGAGTGGAACCGAAACCGGGTGCTTGGAAAAGTTGGCTTGGAATATATCATCCAAAATGGCTTCCGCTTTGCCGTAGTTCCCGCTCTTCACCAAGCCTATAAACTGCTGCTCGACACTTAAAGGATAATAAAATTGACGGAATTGCTTGCTCCTGTCCATAAGAGTGTCCGTATACGGGATGAACTGCCCGCTCCCCATCACAATCCGATATTCAAGCGCGGCCTGCGCCTCTTGATAAGAAAGCGCGATGCCGTGCAAATCCGAATGAACCTGACCCACAGCTACTGTAAGCTCTGCTTCGATATGCTTTCGCATGAAATCTTGAACCTGGGCCAGTATTCGATTCAATACGGTTTGCTCCTGCTCCGCTGGCAGGCTTGCTTCGAAATTAACGACACAAGCAAGCGCATCGTTCATTTCTGTTGTAAACACAAGCGCTTCATCGGAAGCCGTATCCTCAAGCACATTCGTTAGTATGAAATAAAGCATTTGCTGCTTCTGATCCGGGAGCCCGCGAATGCCAAACTGCTCAAACTTGCCATAATGATCGATCGATATCAGCAGGACAACAGATCGGTCGGATTGAAACTGTATATCATGTGCAGGCAGCGTTGTATGGAGAGATTGATCATGATCGGCGTATCCCTTTAAGAGTCGCCGCAACAAATGCGCCCGTATTGTATTGCGATGCTTGTGAAGCGCCGTTTGCATATCTGCCTTGTCATGAAAATATTGCTGAATCGTCCCCTGCAGGAACGTGTATTCATTGGCTCCCCCGTCAAACCTCAGTCCGAATTTTTTGGATAAACTTTGCAGCATCACTTGAACCGGCATATAGTTTCTGCGTAAAAACAAAACCGTAACAATACCTCCAATTAATAAGCTCAGGGCGATGCTGATCCATGTCAGTTGGCGTAAATCTTTCATTTTCTCATTGAATAATGCCGCTGGCAGTACGGATACATATTTCCATCCGGTTACTTGCGACGTGATATAGGAAACCGCGAACTGCTCCGCGTCCGAGCCTATATAGATCATTCCGCTATCGCCTTGCAGCTGCTCATAACTTATACCAGCAGGTACAGCCGGATCCCGTCGTGATGCAGCGATATACCGGCTATCCCTATCTATAATGAACATACTGGCATCCTTTTGCCGGGGAGCGCTCTCGATTAGTTTCGAATCCTTGATCAAGAACAGGACAACAGCCGGGGGCTGGGCCGGGGAATTAAATACGAGGGAATGTGCAAATACGACCACCGGGAAGCTTTGAAGACCATCTTGAAACTCCATCCATTTGTAACCGTTTACATATCTTTGCTCGAACAATCCCATCCACTTCTCATAGGAGGGTTCGTCATTCTGCCGCAGCTTTTGATAGAGCCCTCTGCCGCTCGTATGACCAAACGTCGAAATCACCGTATCACTATTCAAATACATCACGTAAATATCCTCAATCGAATCGTTTGCATTTTTATAAGTTCGCAGGCTTTCCGATATGCTGAACACATCGTAATACTGATGATCACGAATCGGTAACTCCACGCTGGAAAATGCCGATATCCCCTTATTTAACGCAATTTCCAGGCTTAAACTCTCCAGACCCTTCAGCTTGCTGTCAATAGACATTTCCATCTGCTGAAGAAGCAATTCGTTTGCCCGATTGGTCTCGCTCTTCACTTGATGGTATGAGAATGAATACAGCACGATGCTGATCAGAATCGGCACCATTAATACGGTCACATAAGAGAACAGCCATGCCACAATGACGCTGCGGTTATATTTACGAAGGATGCTGAACATGTGATTTTCCTCCTTATAGCCTTTTGTGATAACAAGAGCAGCCTTCATAGGGATAAGGCTGCTCTAAAAACAAGAACGGGTGCAGGTTTTACGAATAACTACGAATTATTGGGGAATCCCATACAATCTCCATGGTTTACGACTGCCAAACAGATTGCATTTGCCCTTCTCAGCAGGGACAGGCGAGATGCGGAATCGAGTGGATCCGCTCCAACAGGCCCTGTAAATGTAAGCTTCCTCACCAGGCTTCAGAGCCAGATCGATCGTCCCATCTGCCTGGATCGGACACTTCCTGGAGATTCCCTCGATGTCAATAAACAGGCCGTCTTCCGCAGATGTGGACATATCTGTTACGATCCGGCAGGGCTCTCCGGCAAGACTGCAAATATGTATCCAAGCGGTGCGCCCCTCTTCCCGAACAGCGCTAACAAGGAAGCCTCCATCTGTCCGCAGATGATGGAATACCGACTCCGGCCACTCTTTAGGGACTGCAGGGAAAACATAGATCCGCTCCCCTCTGCTCTGAAGCAGCATGTCATGGATCGATTCCGCCCCGGCAAGCGGCGTTTCGATAACCGGTCCCGCTTCTTTGTACATCGTGTTCGGCTTAATGAGATGCATTAAACTCCGCAAATACGCGAGGGCTTCATCTCCTAAACCTAACTTGGCTGCGATGGAGGCGGCTCCGGTGAAGCTAAATCCGCGCAAATCTCCTTCAAGGCCAATCCAATGCCGGAGCGAGCGAAGAATCAGCGCCTTCTCCTCTTCGGTATCGCCAACGATATGCAGTGGAAAGGCCGCCAGCATATGGCTGAAATGGCGGTGTCCGAATTCCATACGCTGACCCTCGCCGATCATATATCCGGATGAATCCACCGGAAAAGGTACCATTCGCTCAAGGACTTCCCGCCATCTATCATGCAGCGAGTCATGAACACCAAGCTGATCCGTTATGCGGATTAAGGTTTCACATCCCCAACGCAGCAGCGCTAAATCATAATGAGAATCGGCTGTCTTCACCTGCTTAAAGGACCCATATTCCGGTGAGATTGTAGGAGGTAAATGAAGGCGGCCGTCCTGCCCTTCCTCAAGAAGGTGCAAATATAAACCTACACTGCGCCGGAGGAGAGGATATACCAAGCTTCGCAGCAGATGATCATCCATGGCATAACGGTAATGACGCCAAGCGTTATGCATGACCCAAGTTAAATTCCCCACCTCATCCGTGACCGGACTGTCCAGATCATAGCTTGAGCTTCGACCGAGGCCTGCCGAGTCCGCACGGTAAGCTTCGGGAACATTACGGATCAGTTGGTCCTGATGCTCCTGCAGGGAACGAATCAGCGACATGCCCAGATGGAGGCGGTTCGCCGTATAAATCGGAGAGTAGCTCATCTGCACGTTCATATTGAACCATAATCCAGGCCATGGCGTAGATGTGAGCCACGGACCTTGGTTATCGATAGGGTATGAGTCCCCACGGGTCGCAGAAGCCAGCTTATACATCTGTATCCAGTAAAAGCTTTCCAACTGCGTATCCGGTATCGAAATGAAGCTTTCCGGATAGTAATGATGCCACCACCTGCGATGGGCATGATTCCAGGCTTCCCATCCTGAGGTTGAGCTCGGCACAGACCGAAGCTCCCGTACCGCTTGATCACAAACGGCATCTTCCGTGCCATTCATCACGGTTAAGATAACGCTTTGCCGATGCCAGCTTCCCGATTCCTGTTCAGTCTGGTCAGAGCGACGAGTTAGCCAAGCTGTAGTGCAGCCTTCTCCGGTTTCATATTTCTGAACGCCGACTGAAACCTCACCGAATTCCATAAGCTGAACGATGGTTTCGGGAATGTATTGGTTGAGATTAATCCCGTCCGCATTCTTCAAAATAGGATCAACCTCCGAATAGGCGTACCACTTCAGCTTCGCATCGCGTTCACCTTCATCTGCATCCAACTCCACGACAAGTACGGGAGCTAATGCATGCACAAACGCACGAATTCTGACTTCTCCCTTCGTTGTGGGTATAACCGCCCTCAATTCCGCGTTCCATAATTCCAGCCGCATTTCAAAGGGCTGATAAATCCAACCCTCCAGCTCCAATGCGAGCTCGCCAATTGGCACGCGGACCGGGAAAGCCTGTTCACCCGGACGTGATACGGTTATATCGGATCGTCCAAGCACAAAACGCAGCACATTCCGTTTATCCCGATGTTCTTCGCTGTAGATCATCGCTCCGAGCAGGCCGTTTCCAAGAAAAGCCCCTTCATCCCAGCTGATCGGACGCGTTGTCCACAACATATCGTGTCTTGACATAAACACTGGCCAGTCAATAGCATTCTCAATGCGGGTAATCACGATATCCCTCCTATTACAATGAAATATTGTTTCTTATGTGTGCCTGCTTGAATTCCGATGGTGTCATCTGCGTATATTTTTTGAACACGTCGGTAAAATACCGCCGCTCTACATAACCTAGCGACTCCGCAATCTCCTGGATTTGCCGATCCTCCAAGAGCAGCCGCTTGGCCAGCTCCATCCGTTCTTGAGTAACAAATTGGCTAAATGCCATTCCCGCCACTTTCTTGAATAAGCTGGCAAAATAACTCGGGCTCAAGTGAACTGCCTTCGCGCAAGCAATTAAGCTGAGGTCCTGATCCAGATTGGATTTCACGTAGTGAATGGCTTCCTGGATGATTTTTGCGGCGGCGGAGCGATTCTGATTCTCGATGCGTTCACAGCCTAGCGTCACGATGCTATGCAGAATCTTCTTCATGTCCGTTAAGGACCTCTCCGAGCTGACCCGCCCTTCCCGAACGATCATGTTCAAATCGGACAGTTCATTCATCGGTACCTTTTCTTGAATCGCCCTTAGCATGATGTACGCCAGCTCGTAGTAGAGGCTGATGAAGTATTCCGGCTTGGGAAGCGGCGACCTGTCCGTAAACTCATTCAGGATATGATCGAGCGTCAGTAAGGCTTGGTCGACGTTTCCGGATTGTAAGGCATATACCATTTCTTGCTCTGCGGTCCGTATGCTGCGCGGCAAGGACATTTCTGTATTAGCTATATCTTCATATGAAATCACCGCGTTGCCTCCGGTATAGAAATGGTATGACAGGGCATGCAAAGCCTGATCATACGATGAGTACAGCTCATGGATATACGTTACGGGTCTGCCAATTCCGATGGATATCGTTAATGAAGTATATAATCTAACATGCTGACAGCACGCTTCTGCTATGGCTGCTGCTGAAGCTGATAACGGTGTATTCAACACCGCAACCAGGCGGTTAGCCGAATCCCGGAATACCATCCCCCTTATATACAAAGCGATGGTCTCCTCCGTAATATTCTTCAATGCAAACCGAGCGAGCTCCAGTTCATTCATCGGTGAATCTCGATGCTTGTCATCAAATCCATCGATTTCAAGAATCATGACGAGCAGATCCCTGGACTCTAAATCCGGCTTTACATATTCCCACCGCTGCTCCGCCTCCTGTTCGTCCACCTTATGATGTAACAATAACGTGAACAATTCCTGACGCAGGAACGGCATACTCTCCTGAACCCGCTGCTCTAATTCAGCGATATGATCCTCTTGATTTCGTATCGCTGCAATTTCTTTTTTGGCCTTTACAACAATTTCCTCGATATGAGCCAGCGAAAAGGGCTTTGTTATGAAGTCAAACGCCCCAAGCTGAACCGCTTGCCTGGCATATTCAAAATCGCTGAAACCTGTCATCAATATGACTTTGCTGCGAGGCAGCAGCTCTTTGACGCGTCGGGTCAATTCCAGACCATCGAGCTTCGGCATTCGAATATCGGTCACGATGATATCCGGTCTGCACGAGGTGATCAACATGAGTCCGTCTTCTCCATTGATTGCCGTTCCGCTTACGGTTATCCCATGACGTTCCCAGTTGATTTGCTTGGATACGCCATCGACAACACTCTGAATGTCATCTATAAAGCAAATCGTTGTCGTTATTGCGCTCATCTGCTTTTAGTCAACTCCCTTCAAGTCGTGGGTAACGGGGGATGATAATCGAAACTCGGGTACATACATTAGGTTCGCTTTCCATGTGCAAATCAGCTATGCTTCCATACTGAAGCTGTAATCGCAATCGGACATTATTTAACGCATAACCCGATGTAGGAGAGGATGCCGGTTGTCGAAGAAGTGGATCAGCTGGATTCTTTTCGTTCAGCCCCATACCGTTATCTTCCACGTTGAAATACAGATAGGTGCTATCCTGTTTCACCTGAATTCGAATGAACCCGCCCTCATTACGATCGTTAAAGCCGTGCAGGATTGAATTTTCAACCAGCGGCTGCAGCATGATTTTTAAGATCGGGTGCTGCATATCCACTAAGGGATCAACCTCGATATTGTAGGTAAACAGCGTTTCATAGCATTTCTGCTGAATGTTTAAATACTGCTCCACGTGGAGCAGCTCATGTTCAAGCGTCGTCATCTCATTGCCGCGATTGAGGCCGAGCTGAAACAGCTGTGATAAGGACAGCACCATTTCCTGCACATCCTCCAGTTGATTCAACTGGCATTTCCAGTAAACCGTGTTAAGTGTGTTATATAGAAAATGAGGATCAATTTGAGCTTGCAGGGCTTTCATCTCGGACTGGCGTTTATCCTTCTCTGCCTGCTTCACAACGTCAAACATTTCATTAAGCTCTTCCAGCATCCGGTTAAAACGATAACCGACCTGCGTAATCTCATCATTGTATTCGCTTTCATAACGTACGTTTAGATCGTTCATCTCCACCCGTTTCATTAGTGATTGCAAGTGGCTTAACGGTCTTATAAGCAAACGGGTTAGCATATTGGCAAAAGCAAACGACACGAGCAAGCATCCCGTAATAACTCCGAGAATGGTCAGCTTGATGCTGTCCATCTGCTTCATCAACTCCGATTTAGGCAGGAAGCTGAATAACGTCCACTCCTTCACTCCACCCACCTTGGTAAAGTTAACCAAGTACTCATAACCTTGGTCCGAATACTCAAAGCTTCCCTGCTCAGCTGTTAAGGCCTCCCTGTATTTAGGCTCATGTTTTAGCGTATCCGCAATGATAGAATCGTTTAACAGCACATCACTCCCATCGGATGAGGCCAAGAGATGGAACTGTTTGCGATTTTTATCCTCCGAGGCAATTAAGGATCGGATCGAGTCGATTTTGATATTCGCTACAACGAAAATATCCTCAATGTAATGGGAGGGTATGCCCTCCATCACAAAGGAAATGACGTTCTCCCTGCTGGAAAAGAAATTGTCCTCATGACCGGCCACCCATAATTTGCGCTTCTCGCTTTTGATAAGCGTATACAGCTCCGAGTCATAGAACGAATGGGAGAAGTTACGCTGCTGACTTGTCTGGTAATAGTCACCCTCACGCGTGGCGATAAGAATAGAATCGATAACAGGTTCATACAGCTTGGTCTGCACAAAAGTCGATTGCAGCCCTGACAGATGTGTATAATAATTCTCCGCCTCCGAGTAACTGCTGTCCATTCCTAACGCTCTTCGGTATGCGGTATTGACCATCATCGAGTAAACCGCTTGTGTGATATGATTCAGCTTCTCATCTAACACCTTCGAAGTTTGATGAATCGTTTCCTGACTTAGCTGATAAGCATTGTCCTTCACAACTTCCTCCGCGATCATGTAACTTAACGCGCCTGCGGTAGTAACCGCAAAGATGACAATGAGCATAAACGCGATCCAGATTCGGCGTCTGAACGATAATCGGTAGAGCATAGATCAACATCCTCCGTCTCTAAGTTTCGGCTGTGGCTGCAGTTGTCCGTAATAGTAGATCAATCACTTTGCCATGAGACATCCTGAGGATGCAGCGGATCAAATGACGGTATAGCTTGCATATTCACTCTGCCGGCGGCCCGTTCCTGATCTAATGCTGCGTTGTAACGCGCGTTCAGATCCTCAACCAATCGATCAAGATCTCCGCCGATCATGATGTGCTTTACGAATTCGTCCTCCCACTCCTTTCCTTTTGGTTTGAATCCTTGCGGCGATGCAGGCCATATCCCGTCATAATCACCTGGAAAAAAGCCGGTGATACCGTCGATATCGGGTTTCCTGGCTTTAGCGGCTATCGCATCCACCGATAAAATGCCCAGTCCGGCTTCCTGATACCCCACCAGCACTTCATCGCTGTACATATAACGGAGAAACTTCCAAGCTTCCTCCTTGTGCTTCGATTGGCTGCTAATCGACAACCACCTCGTCGCTCCAACTCCTTGGTTGATCACTCCTTTATAGGTTCCGTCAATCGATGGGGGAAGTGCAGCTCCCCACTTGATCTTGGCCGGAAACTGAAACTTATAAATGCTGGGTTCCGAAGAATAGGACAGATACATCCCGATCTTCCCGTCGGCAAACTGCGCCCGAAGCGGATCGATGTCCAAGGATTCTGATCCCGGCAGCGTACTGCCGTTCTCCATCATGGTCCGAAACGCGCTAATAATCGGTATAAAACCCGTAAAATCATAGATGCCTGTTGAAAAGTCATAGCCATCGCCGCTGATTCCGCTTATTTCGGCAATCGGAACGGCTGAGCGGCCGAGAGCGCTGGCAGGAATTTTATAGGGTAGAGCAAAACCGTAAACGCCATCCGCTTTTCCAATTTCGGTGATCCGGCTCGCCGCCTCCACCAACTCGTCAAGTGATTTCGGTGGCGCGGTTATGCCAGCACGTTCAAACAGCTCCACATTATAAATAAGCCGCAAAGTAGATCCGCTGTTGGGAAGGCTGTATATGTATGGATCAAACACATTATATCCTTCGATGAAGGCTTGCTTCCCGAACCTGTTTCTGATCTCGGGCGTTAAATATTCGTTTAATGGCTCTACATAGCCTTTTCGAGTCATTTCAGCAAGATCGATCGGGGTGAAGATATCAGGGGGTTGCTCACTGGCAAATGACAAATCAAGCGATTGGGCAAAATCATCTGCCATAACCGTCATCTCAACCTCAATAAAATCGGAATTCTCTTGGTTATAACGATGAATGACCTCTTTGATATAATTCGCGTCATGGCGCCCCGTTGACCAGAATCTCAGCTTTGTCTTTTCTTCGGCACCAGACATATCCGATGCCGTTGAGTGCGAAAATAGACGATCAGAGCCCTGCCCTTTGCCACCCTGCATGCACCCTGTTACGGTTATGCTCAAGCACATCAATGCAACCAGCGGTAATCTCCAAGTGATCATGCACGCTCCCTCCTTGTGCTTGTATCGTAGCATAACCTATTTTGTGGATATAGACAGAACGGTAAAAAAACTGTAAAGGGAAGAATATCGATTCATCTCCCCATACGAAAAAGGCTACCCCAAGCAAATGCCTGGCGATAGCCTCTTGATCATTGTTATGTCCTGCTTATGTCTTGCTCGAACCTAATTTCAAGCCCACCCCAAGGTCCTAACGCTGGAATGATACTTCGGCTGCGATAGGCAGATGATCCGAAGCTTCCGTATAGATCACGCGCTGATTCGAATACTGAACAACTGGAGAGATCAGAATGTAATCGATCGTTGCCGATGGATTGATTACAGGAAATGTAAAGGCATCTTCAATTCCCTGAAAGCTGTTTGCGAATAAACAGCTGTCCAGCAGCAATTTAAACTCTGAACTGTCTGGTTCTGCGTTGAAATCGCCCATCAGCAGCGCTGGTCCCTCAGAGGCAGAAGCCAGGTCAATGATTTCCTGTGCCTGTGCCGTTCTGCTGGTGACATCCAGTCCAAGATGCGTATTGTACACATCGACGTGGATCCCCTTCAGATTTACGACAGCGTGCAGTACACCGCGCTGCTCCTTCCCGAAGCTGCTTAACAAAACATTCTCGAATCGAAGAATCGGGTACTTGCTAACAATGGCAGTTCCGTACTGACGGTTGTTCGTCTGTCCTTCCTCCGGCTCCAAATCAAGATTGGCACCATAAGCATAGTGATATCCGAGCAAACCCGCAAGTTCCTTCGCTTGGTCTTGAAAGTCGCTTCGCTCCCCGTAATACCGGTCCACTTCTTGAAGTCCGACAATCTCTGCGCCGGAATCACGGATGACATCGGCAATTCTTTGCAGGCTTAATTGCTCATCCAATCCAACTCCGTGATGGATGTTGTAAGACATTACGGTCGTGCTTACTTCTTTGCCTTGTCCTTTTCCAGCCGCCATCACCCCTGTTGTAAACACGGGAACAAACAACAAGCAAGCGATAAACGAGATGAAGCTTTTTTTCATGGACGACTCTCCCTTTCATTGTCGAATGCCGAACGATGCTAACTTTTCCGTTGCTACAGCTCTCAGCGCCTGACCCGCGTGGAAGTTAATTAAATATGCTGTCCGGAACGTAATACACTTTTTGCGTATCTTTTTTGTTTACCGGGTCCGTAACGATCGTAAAATAAACGTTGCTGTTCTTTGTCTGCACTCCCTCGATTTCATGGTTCCCCACATTGGTGATTTTCACGAGGGTTCTGTATGTCCCTGCGTTGGTCATCATGGCAATCTGCGGGATGTCGCCTTCCGCACCGCCTGATGTATAGATTTTCGTCTGACCGAGCATATCGGCCCCCTGGAAGGAACCGTTCGGCCTTACGATCGCACTGCCCGACTGCGTAAAGCTGCCAACGGCGGCGTTAACTGCAGCTGCGCTGTCCATCCGCACCTGTTCATTGCTGTCCAGAAGCTTATTGAGTGCGACCGTGTCATAAATGGACCAAGTTACAGTCCCTTCTTTTGTCTGTACGCGGAACACCGTATGAGTACTGTTGCCGCCGCCATCCACACGGTAAGTCTCACCTAGCCTTGCCCCCGTTTTATTGGCATAATTCATATAAGTGAAACGATGCAAATCCGTATAATCTACGGTTTTGCCAGCCGAATATTGAAGTCTTGCTACCTGCAGCGACCAGTAATAGTCCGTTGAAGGATCTGCCTTCGAACTGAAATAAAAGTAATTGATGCCGTTGTACGTATACATATCCAGCGTTTGGCAGTGGCCGGTATTCGTGACGGTCATTTCATCTACATAAGTAGCGTCTTTCCCGTTAATGAGCAGTCTTGAAAGATAGCAATTTCCCTTCGACCGCTGTGTGACATAGAGATATTTATCCGCGATATAAGCCTTTTGAACTGCCACGTTATGATTAAGCCCCTTTAAATTGTAGGCGAGCGTTGCTGAAGCGTTGAGCGTTTTCTCAGGAGTTGCCGCGAATGCGGGCAATCCGGACATACAAAACACGAGAGCTGCAAGTATTGCGGACGCGAGAATTTTTATGTGCCTTTTCATATGCCTCAACCCTTGAACGTCAACCATCAATACACCTCCACTAATAGTAGGAATCAAATTGGACTGCCCCCGAATACGTACTAATAATAAGGTTCATGCGGGCATTTTTTCCATGATATGGGATATCTTCCTCCTCTCTTTATACAGAAACATCGTTTCATTCCAATCAAGTTTCTGCTTTATTACAGAAAATGGGGGATCCACTATTGAGTTTACCATGTACCTCAAGAATTTCCCGTGTATAAAATACTTAAAGTTATATGAACCGCATGGTCCTTTAGCCCTTTTTTTTCGTTGGAGCGCAGAAAATGTCGGCAGTGACTTTTATCAAATGTTCATCCGATTCAGTAAAACAAAAAAAACAAAAAGCCACGAATTAACGCGGCTCCTTGGTCTCAAGCAGTTTTGGGATGAAGAACAAAGGATATAGCATGAGGTACAGGTTAGGCGCCCACCACATGATGTCGAAATCGGACTTCATGATCCAAAAAACGATCGCTTGCAGTCCGGAACAAAACGTCAGGGTAAGTGAGATTAAGGCAAAGTTTCTCCACTTAATATTCTTGTGTTTATGTAAGTAAAGACTGAACATTCCGGTGATGGAAATGAGTATATCCAGCGGGAAGAACGACCAATTCCAGGCCACTAGCAGCTCATTGGTATAATCCTGATATAAATATTCCTTGGGAATTAACGCTAATGCGGTGACGATCCAATACAAGATAAATCCGATATCCGTAAATAAAAACAAACCTTTTAATGTTTTGCTCAATGCATACCCTCTCTTCTCCTTAGTGGACTATCGTTTGCTCAAGCTTCCCGCTTGATGATACCGGCCAAAAGAATCTCTCCCATCTCACGTAGCCCTTCCTGTAGAGTCATGCTGCTCTTGTTTGCTGCCGAGTCCTCGATTAACCGATAAAAGCCCCCTACATACAAATCAATGAATATTTTGGTATTAAAAGGGCGTAACCATCCTTGATTGATTCCTTCATGAAATAGTTCCGTGATGTTGCCCCATTGTTTATTTAGAAATTGATCCAGCGTCTTCCATTGATCAGGATAATAACGCTGGAGCTCGGTTATGAGGTTCAATCCGATAAACTGAAAATCAGTCGGGATGAGGATGAGGCATTGCTTAAGTTTATCGAGTGTAGTCAGGTCAGGATTACCCATGATGTCCTTTTCTTTTTCTTGAAGTTCGACAATGGCCTCATGAAGAATCGTTGCAATAAGTACATCCTTCGAAGGGAAATATCCGTACAGCGTCTTTGTGCTCATCCCCAGCTGTTTGGCCAGCTCACCCATCGTAAATCGCAATCCACTTCTCCTAATTTCCTTGCTTGTCGCTTCGACAATTCGTTCTCTCAATGAAATTCACCTTCCTATCCCGGAAAACATAAAAACATTTTTATTTTCCTTGATTTCCATTCATGATATCCCGATTCCTTCTTAATGTCAACGAAAGGCTGATCACAACGAAAAGAGACAGCATGGAATGCTGTCTCCAAAAATATGATCGTTTAGACATGTACACAAACCCCTTGACAGAGGCTTACGATCAGGTCTTTATCTTCAACTCAACAACACCGGTGTCCCAATCCGAGTGCCCGCCAACAACGAGGCTAACTCTGCAAGGGACCACTTCGAATTTCATGTTTCGATTCCAAATAGCCAACTCCTCGAAGCCGAGCTCGAACGTGACGGTGGTTACATCACCGGGCTCCAGCGCTACCTTTTTGAATCCCTTCAATTCCCGTAAACGGCGGGTTATCCCTGATTGATCGGCTTGTATGTAGAGCTGTACAACTTCGTCTCCCTTCATCTTTCCGGTGTTCTTCACTTCCACGCACACCTCGACACGACTTCCTGATCGAAGCTCGTCAAGCGTTATTTCCTTCTGCGAGATGGCCGGAGAACCATATTCAAACGAGCTGTAACTCAAGCCGAATCCGAACGGATATAACGGTTTGGACGGCATATCGACATAAGGGCGAGGGCGCCCTGCATTTTTCTGATTATAATAAACCGGCAATTGACCCACGGAGCGCGGAATCGAAACGGGCAGTTTGCCGCTCGGGTTCACCTGGCCGAACAAGATATCTCCGATGGCACGGCCGCCTTCACTGCCGGGATACCAAGCGCAAAGCAAGGCATCGCTGAGCTCAGCCACCTCGCCGATGGCCAGCGGACGTCCCTGAATGAGTACCGTAATCAATGGTTTACCGATGGCGTGAATTTCACGTACCAGCTGTTCCTGAATGCCGCCTAATCGCAGATCGGCAAGATCGACACCTTCGCCGCAATCCATCTCCGTCGGATCCCCTTCCGCTACGATCGCTGCGCCGTTATTATCGAATGCGTCCCCGAACTGCCGGGCGCTGCTGCCGCCAAGCACGAGCACGACCGCATCCGCGGAACGGGCGGCTTCGATCGCTTCAGGCAAGCCCTGCGTGGACATGCCTCGGACGCTGCATCCGGGAGCGAAGACGATGTCTGTACCTGCGGGTGCAGCCATCCGAATGCCTTGAAGCGCCGTGACTCCGCTGCCCTCGCGCTGAACGCTGGTGTAGTCCCCAAGCTGGTTGTAGAGCCTGTCCGCGTTAGGCCCGATGACCGCCAGTCGTTTGATGCTGCCGCCATTCAGCGGCAGTACGTCTTTGTCGTTCTTAAGCAATACAACCGCTTCTCTCGCGACGGAAACGTTCAACTCTCTGGCGGCTGCATTATTCACGGTCGAAGCAGCCAAACCCTCGTCAACGTATGGCTGCTCGAACAGCCCCAATCGGAATTTCAGCCCAAGCACTCGACCAACCGCGCGGTCGATGCTCTCCATATCGGCCTTCCCTTGTTTCACCGCTTGTTCAAGCGTCGTAAACGACTTGTCCCACAGGCTTAGGTCCACCCCGGATGCCAGGGCAAGCGCCGCTGCCGATTCATAGTCTCCCGCAATGGACACCAATCGGTCGATGGCCGTTCCATCCGCCATGACAATTCCATCAAATCCCCATTCATCTCTCAGAATGCCGGTTAACAGCTTATCATTGGCATGACACGGAATGCCGTCGAGTTCATTATAGGCCGCCATGACGCCAGCCGCTCCTGCCTTGATCCCAGCCTCAGCTGCAGGCAGGTGAATTTCCCGCAGTTCCCGCTCGCCTGCGGGAACCGGGCCCGCATTCCGACCGCCCTGCCCTGCTCCCTGTGCGCACAGATGCTTGAGCACGGCAGCTGCCTTATTCGGACTACTCCATTCTTCCGGGTTTCTTCCCTGCATGCCAAACACAACCGCTTCCGTCATTCGCGCAGCCAGGTAAGGGTCTTCTCCGTAACACTCCTCGGAGCGTCCCCACCGCGGATCCTGCAGGATGTCCAATACCGAGACCAACCCTAAATGCGCGCCTCGGCTGCGGATCTCGGAGGCTACCTGGGAATAGGCCTGTTCAATTAATTCGGGATTCCAGGTGGAACCGATGGCCGTATTGACGGGCAGAAGCGTTCCGTCAAGCGCTTGATGGCCATGAGGACATTCCTCCGAGAGCAGGACGGGAATGCCCAGCCGGCTGTGTTCGATTACATAGCGCTGGATGGCATTCGCCACCTTCGCGTTATCTCGCGTAGGAACCCCGTTCTCATAAGTCACTCCGGACCAGGGATCCGCCCGGAACAGTCCGTACAGCGCTCCCATTCCGGCTCCCCACTCGACATGATCCTTGAATAAGTCGGTCAGTTCAAACTCCGTTTCGGTTCCTTCGCTTCGACGATAAGCCATCCAGCCGTACAAGTGCTGATTCAGCTGCCCGACCTTCTCTCGCAGCGTCATTCTGGATAACAAATCCTCAACACGCTCGTCTACGGGGAGCGCAGCATTACGATATTTCTCCATATTCCCCATACTCCTTCCATCCTGGTCGTCATGCTTATAATCATTCTTTGATATTCAAGACCCGATATTTCTTGGGCGTCATGCCCGTGTACAGTTTGAAGACGGATACAAAATACTTGTATTCTTTGTAGCCGACGCGGTCGGCAATCTCAAACACCTTGTCCTGCGTCGTCAGCAGCAGCTTTCTTGCCTCGTTGATGCGCAATTCGTTCATGTATTCGCTGAAGCTTTTTCCCGTGCTTTGTTTGAAAATATTGCTGAAGTAGCTTGGCGTAATCTTTAAATACGCCGCCACTTCAGACGCTTTCAGTTCGCTCAGATAATGATCCGCCATATACTTCTTGGCCTTCTCAATGATCCAGAACGACCTGTCGATGCCGACCTTGTCGATCAGTTGTAGCAGGTCAAAAACTTCCGTGGATATCGCCAGACGAATCGCGTCGGGATGATTGAACACCTCCAGATCGATCGTTCTCTCCAGGCCATGCTCCAGCTGGGTCAGGCCGCTTTGGCGAAGTCGCTGCCGCAGCATGATGGTTAGTTCATCACACACGTTTACCATATCAATCAGAAGGTACCGCTGATCCCGGAAAAATTGGAACATGCCCTCGACAAGCTCTTCCAGCATATCAGCATCCTGCTTGAATAATGCCACGGACAGTTTCGATACCATGTCGGCACTGTCGAAATCATGCAATGCCCGGCCGAAATCCGCCTCGGCCTTATATTCGCGATCCAGCAAGGAGCGATGCTCCAAGGCATAATAAGGCAGTAACGCGCGCACATCGGCACATATGGTTGCCGTTTGGTCCAGGGAAGCGTAAGCATCCGATACCGCCCCATACATGCGATGCTCTTCCGGCCAAGCATCCAGCATCGCCTGCAGAATTTCATCCCACTGCCGCTTCGGGCGCGGTTGATCCGTCATCAGCAGGGTCAACAGCAAATTTTTATGCACAAACACGGATACTTGACGGATGCCGCTAACTTCCAGGTTTTCACGTATCGTATGCAGCCACAATTGCTGAAGTCTCACAAAATCCTGTTCATTCACGGAAGCCGCAAGGTTCGAGAACTTCTCCAACTGCGTGGCTATGAGTTTATACTCGGCACTGTTTAACAAATGTGGAGGTATCGACTTGGCTAATGAAGTTTCATAATGCGCGGCCATCTCGGAAAGCCAAAGCTCCGCATCCTTGGTTGGACTGTTGACACGGGTATCCTTGCTGCGAATGTCTTCCACGATCCCGGTCACGGCCGCCACCAATTCGTCAATATCGACGGGCTTCAGCAAGTAATCGGTTACATCCAGCTTGATGGCTTGGCGGGCATATTCGAATTCCTCATAACCGCTGATCATGATGACCCGAACCTGAGGGTGGCAGCGCTTCAGCTCCTTAGCAAGCTGAAGCCCGTCCATTCCCTCCATCCGGATGTCCGTAAGAACCAGATCAATCCCGTGTTCCTGCACCACCTGCAAAGCTTCATTGCCGTCATAAGCCTCCGCGACGACTTCGACTCCATAATCCGCCCAGTCAATGGTATAGTGCAAGCCTTGACAGATCACGGGTTCATCGTCAACGATCAGCATTTTTACTGTCTTCACGTGTTGCATCGTACGATTCACCACCGTAGGTTTCAGAATATGGGAGCTTGAGGCGAATTAAGGTTCCTTGAGGTGAAGCCTCGATCACTTCCAGTCCGTAGCGTTCTCCGAAATATAGGTATAGACGTTCATGAATGTTGCTGAGCGCACCTCGTTTGCGACCGGCTTGAACCCCGTTTCGAAGGGATTCCCGGACTTCCTCTAAAGTAAGATCGTCCATTCCGCGGCCGTTATCCTGCACGTCGATCCAAATCTCATCCTCCCGCTTATACGCTATGACCGATATTCTGGCTGCCGGCTCGCGCCGATCTATGCCATGTTTAAGAAAATTCTCAACCAAAGGCTGAATGGTAGCCTTCAAAGTAAGCGAATTCGCCAGATCATATTCCAAATAAAGTGCGTATTTCAGTTTTTGTCCCAGCCGCTTCTGCTGCAAATACAAATAGGAGCGTACGAACTCCATTTCTTTAGCGAGACTGGTCTCGTAATGACCATTGTTCAGACTGGACCGCAGGAATCGAGACAAAATTTCGATGAGCTGGCTGGATTCGCTCGCCTTCTCCAGCCTGGCAGTCCAGCGGATCATATCGAGCGTATTATAGAGAAAATGCGGGTCCATCTGCTCCTGCAACAAACGCAGCTCGGATTCGCGCTCCCGCAGTTCCAGCTTGTATTTATGCTCGATCAATTCCTGAATCGTGGATACCATATCGTTAAACCTGCGGTTCAGCTCGGAAATCTCATCCTTGGAACGAATAGGTACCCTCGCGGAGAAATCGCCGAGCTTTACGCGATTGGTCTCAATCTTCAAGCGCAGAATCGGTCTGATAATCGTATAGTGGAAGCCGATCAAGGCCAATAAACCCAATAGGAGGATCCCCACAAGAATGACCTGCATCAAGATTCTTACGCCGCGTATATCCTGATCAAGAGCAGCCTTGGGCACCATGGAAACGATATTCCAATCGGTATTTTCCATTCGTTGATGAAAGGTCAAATACGCTTCCCCGTCGTGACGGTAAGTGGAAATCCCCATCGTCCCTGCGGTTACGATATCCGTAAATGCTTCCCAATCGCCGATATTCAAGGGAAACATTTCTTTGGAAGGCAGTACGATTTGACCTTCCGAATCCACAATAAACACCATGCCTTCGTCCCGCGTCAACCCCCGCTGCAGCTGTTTAAGTATACTGGCTTCATCCATACGGATGACGAGCCGGGCAAGCGGCTGCGTGATCTCGTCATAGGAATTCAGCACCCGGAACAATGAGACGAGGTTTACTTCTCCATACCAGCCGCTGGTTGAAGGATAGCCGCTGCTCCACACGATCCCGCCTTTATGCTCGTCCGCAAGCCGGTTCCATGACTCTTCGTTGCCGTGAATCGGCTCGCCCATCTCAATGGAATTGCCGTTAAATCCGGTGATCGACATCGATTTGATATAGTTTTTGGACATTAACTGAAACGTCAGAAATCCTTCGAGATTTTGCTTCAACTGCTCAGCCCTCCCGCTCTCTGGCGGTGGATCAAGGCGCAGGTATTGGCGCATGTCATTGCTCAGGATCAAATAATCGGCAATGTCCTCAATCATGGTCGTTTGCTCTTCCAACTGGTTCGTTACGATCTCCAGGCTGCGCTGGCTTGATTGAATAAATTGGCTGCGCAGCACTTCGTTCAGCTTGTCTTGGGCCAGGACGCCGACCCCAAGCGTAGGCAGAATGACAAAAAAGAGGAAAATGACCAGAGCCTTCTGTTTCAGACCATAATTCCCGATCCAGCCAAAGCTGCTGCGCATGTCCATTCCCTCTTTCGATGTCTTCATGATGTTGAACAGAAACCGGATTAACCTTTTACTGCGCCTGCCGTCATGCCGTTAACCAATTGCTTTTGCAGCAGCAAGTAAAAAATAATGATCGGAATAAGCGCGATCGTCAGTGCCGCCATTTGCAGCGTCAGACTAGCCGTCTCGATGCCGACAAAGTTGGCGAGCCCAAGCGGCAATGTTTTTAGCGACGATGAACTGATCAAGACGAGTGCAAACAAATACTCGTTCCAATTATAGATAAAGTTCAAAATCACGACGGTTGAAATGGCTGGACGCGTGATCGGCAAAATGATCGACCAGAAAATTTTAAATACGCCCGCGCCGTCCATAACGCCCGACTCTTCAAGATCCTTCGGGAATCCTCTCATGAAGCCTTCCAGAATAAAGATCGTCAACGACAAATGGAAGGCCGTGTAAGGAAGAATCAGCGATAAATGGGTATCCAGCAAATGCAGATTCCGCATGATCAAGAAGATCGGAATCAAGGTCGCATGGATCGGAACGACCATGCCCAGCAGAAATATCGCGTAAGTCGCACCGCGCAGCTTAAAATTGAACCGGGCTAAAAAGTATGCCGCAAGCGATCCGAGAAGGACCGTCACGACCAACGATACAACCGTTACGATGATGCTGTTAAGGAAGTAGGTATCCATATTCGCCACTTCCCACGCTTTCGCGTAGTTGGAGAATTGCAGCTCGGTCGGTATGGAGAACGGGTTCGCCGCATATTCCTGCTCGGTTTTGAACGAATCTACGATCATCCAAAAGAAAGGGATTATATTAATAATAGCGAATATGCCCAAAAAAGTGTATGCCGATAAATGGAACCATTTCGTTTGTCTGTACATCTCCTCCCTCTCCCTTCTATTCCTTTTCTCTCGCCAATCGATTTACGATCGTGATGACGATAAGGCTAAACAGCAGAATCAATACGGATACCGCACTGCCGTAGCCGAATCTCATATTCATAAATGAGTTGTTATACATATAAACGGTCATAACCTCCGTCGCATGTGCCGGTCCTCCGCCCGTCATGATCTGGATCAGATCGAACACGCGGAACGAATTGCTGATGCTGTAGACAACGGAGACGAGCAATGTTCCTCGGATCATCGGGATGGTAATCCGCATGATCCGGCTTAGTCCGGTTGCCCCGTCCAGGGCAGCCGCCTCATTGACTTCATCGGGGATATTCTGAAGTGCAGCTAATAGAATGATCATATATAATCCGCAGTTTTGCCATATATAAGCGATGCTGATGGAAATCATGGACCAGAACGGATCGCCCAGCCAATTTTGCTGCCAGCTTTCAAGACCCAAAACGCCGAGCAGGTTATTCAGCATCCCGTATTCCGTGTTGTACACCATGCCCCAGATGAGGGATACCATTACCGATGAGATGACCACGGGCAGGAATCCGATGGTCCGGAAGAAACTGGAGCCCTTGAGTCCCCGATTCAGCAGCAAGGCCAGCAGCAGGCCAAGCGGAATCTGACCCGCTATCCCCGTAAACATGATAATGATGTTGTTTTTAACGGACAGCCAAAATATATCGTCCTTGAATATATCCACAAAATTGTCCAGCCCGATAAAACGCATAGGGGTGATCCCATCCCAGTTCATCAAGGAATAATAGACCGATAAGCCGATGGGAAATATGGCAATGCATATATATATAATGAGTGCTGGCGCCAAGCCCAAGAAAATAGCCCATTTCGTATGCTTAAGCGTATGCATTGGCGTAACTCCTTTCTTTCTGCCTTTAATAAGAAAAACCCGCTGCCGGGTTTTTCTTTGTGCCATCATGATCTTGACTTAGGGAAATCCGTCGCACTTACTTCATGCTGTCGAAAGCTTCCTGCACCTCTTGGGCGAGCTCCTCCGGCGTACCTCTGCCAATCGTCAGAGCCTGCAATCCGTTCTGCATGACGTCGGTAACTTGCGTCGGAATGACACTGTCGAACACCGGTGCCGTACCTTTATTGGTCAATTCCAGCATTTCCTTGAGATACGGACTCGCATCTTCAGGAATTTCAACGTTGGCCGGTACGACAACGCCTTTACTGATCAGATCTTTATACAGGTCCTCATTGACAAAAAACTTAATGAATTCCTCGGCAGCCGCTTTCTTTTCATCGCTCAATCCTTTTTTAATGGCGATGCCGTACTGAACGACGCCCGCGCTTTTCACCGGATCGCCTGAGCCTCCAGGGACGCTCGGAAAGAGCGCAATGCCGAATTTGTCCCCTTCCTCGTTGTTGATGCGGATTCTTCCGTCAACGGTAGAAGAAGAGATATGCATGGCTGCCTTGCCTTGAATGAAGTAGTCCTGCCCTTGCACGGAATCCATGTTGTTCGCATCCGTATTGAATGCTCCCAGCTTGGCGAGTTCATCGATGACCGCAATCGCTTTCACGTATTCGGGGTCGGTAAACTTGGCTTCCTTGTTCAGAATTTTCTGCAAGAAGTCACTGCCTGCGTAACGGTCCCCGATAATCGACAAGAAGGAAGATTGAAGCGGCCATTTCTCTTTGTTGCCCAAGGAGATCGGCGTAATGCCGGCTTCCTTCAGCTTTTTCACCGCATCAATGAATTCGTCGTAGGTAGCCGGAAATTGGTCATAACCGACCCCAGCGAACATCTCTTTATTGTAATAAATAATGTCCACGAAGGTTTGTTTGGTCGGCACGGCGAATTGACTGTCGTTCTGGTTAAACCCGGCCAATGCGTCCTCCGGCAAAATATCCTTCCAGTTGTCCATCAGGTCATCCAGCGGCATCAGCAAATCCCCGGCAACCAGAGGAGCCAGATCGGCACCAGGCCATACTACATTGATATCCGACAGGTTGTTGGCAGCAGCCAGCGTGCGCAGCTTCGTTTTATATTCGGTTGCCGCTACCCCGTCCTGTTTGATGATGATGTCGGGATGCTGTTTTTCGAACTCAGCGATCCGCTCTTTGTACACCTCGTTATCCACGTTCGGTGATGTCCATGGATGCATGATGTTCAAGGTAACCTTTTCCGGTTCTGCAGCATCTTTCTCTCCGGAGCCGCAGGCGACGGTTGACATGAGCAGCAGCGCAGCTGTTCCGGTCAGCAGCATCGTTCTAAGCTTCTTAGACGTTTTCATTTGTTATACCCCTCTCTTTATATGTTACATATAATGTTCTTATATTTGACAATATAAGATATAATGATTATACAATCGGGCTGCAGATCCCAATATCCATTAAAAAAACGATTTCATCTAATTTTTTCAAGTCATTTTGAATAGGTGGAATTTATATAATGCACAATCCTGTTGATAAGCGTCAATATTGTTGACATAAACTTTACAAATTTCCGAATTAATGGTATCGCTTACATGTTAGGTTCTATAGAAAGCGTGACAGAGAAACCAAGAAATCTGCCACGCCTTGACGCATGAGTTATTACGGTTCGTTCAAAATATAATCTAACAACTCATCCAAAGGAACCGTTGCGAGCGCGATCGCCGTATCCGTCACGCCATAATAAATATAGAGAAACCCGTCCTTGACTACATTCCCTGTCGGGAAAACGACGTTCGGAATCTGATAGCCGAACTTCTCATAGTACGTCTCCGGCTCCATAATGAACCGGCGGGTTCTGGCGATGATTTTTTCCGGATTTTCCAGATCCAGCAGCAAGGCCCCTACGCGATACACCGTATCTTGGTCTACGCCGTGGTAAAGCACCAGCCATCCCTTGTCTGTTCGTACCGGAGGCGTCGAGCCGCCGATTTTTTTGTACTCCCAGTCGTTGTTCTCGGCTTTTGCCAGCAGCTTGGGCTCGTCCCAATGCACCAAGTCGTCGGAGTAGCTGATCCACATGGCTGCTTTTTCGGTTCCATATTCCTCCCCTACATATTCTTCCGGTCTGCGAAGCAGCACATACTTGCCGTTGATTTTCTCCGGAAACAGAATGTTGTCGCGGTCATTGATATCAAGCGGTGTCGTATCGCATAGGTATTCCCAGTGAATGAGATCCTTGGAGGTCAATATCCCGGAGCGCGTCAGCCAGTGGCCTTCCTCATCTCCCCAGCCGTCCGGATACTCGGGAATCGAGCGTTCAGGGATGCCGGCTCCCGTCGGGTAATAGTTCATGGCGCATGGGCGCAAAGCATAGTTCAAATAAAAGGTGTCGTCGATCTTGACGATCCGCGGGTCCTGAATGCTGCCGTAGGGGAATCCCAGCTGGTCCGGCGTTACGACGGGCTCGTCCAACACATGGGCGAAATGCACACCGTCCGTGCTCTCCAGGAGACCCAGGTAGTTTTTACAGGGAGTCAGGGAGCCTGCCGTCCGTTCAATCATATAGAATTTTCCGTTATCGATAATGACCGCCGGATTGAATACCGTCACCTTTCTCCAGTCGTAGAGTCCAGGCACTACGATCGGATTTTCCGGATGCCGGGTAATTTTCATGGATAAGCCTCCTATGATCGTTATGTAAGTGTTATCAATTTCTTTACTTTATTATAAGAGGCTTAGCCAATTCATAATATCCTGCAAACTTTCAATATTATCCGAAATATTGTTATCTGTGATGTCCTGGCAGTTAAATAACATAAAAAAGCGGTTCAATGAATGAACCGCTTAGATCTTTGGCCATTTGGCCGATACGTATATGGAATTATCCTTATTAGTGCATTATCCAGTAACAGCGCGATGTGTCTTTTAATTGCCGCTTTTACCTGTCTAGTATTAGCTATACACGAGTTCTTTTAAGCTTAAACCTAGCGCTTGCGCAGTTGATTCTTGAATTTCCTCGAATAGGGCTGGGTTGTTCGCAAGGGATATGCCGTAAGAAGGAATCATTTCTTTTATTTTCGGCTCCCACTCTTTCATCTGTTGCGGGAAGCATTTCTCTAATACTTCAAGCATAACGTGAACGGCTGTCGAAGCGCCTGGGGAAGCACCGAGCAGGGCAGCGACCGAGCCATCTGCGGCACTAACCACTTCCGTACCAAATTGAAGCGTTCCCTTCCCTTTAGGCGTATCCTTAATCACCTGTACGCGTTGGCCCGCCACGACGATTTCCCAATCCTCGCTTTTGGCGTTAGGAATAAACTCGCGTAATTCTTCCATGCGTTTTTCATTCGAAAGCATCACTTGCTGGATCAAGTATTTGGTCAATGCCATCTCTTTTACTCCAGCGGCAAGCATGGTAACAAGATTATTCGGTTTGACGGAACTTATCAAATCAAAATTCGATCCTGTTTTTAAGAACTTAGGCGAGAAGCCGGCAAACGGACCAAAGAGCAATGCTTTTTGGTTGTCAATATATCTTGTGTCCAAGTGGGGAACCGACATCGGTGGGGCGCCAACCTTAGCTTTTCCATATACTTTGGCATGATGCTGCGCTACCACTTCCGGATTCTTACACACCATGAATAGTCCGCTTACCGGGAATCCTCCGATATGTTTTGACTCAGGAATACCGGTTTTTTGCAACAAATGCAGACTTCCGCCTCCTCCGCCGATAAAGACGAACTTGGCCGTATGATATTCGGTTTTACCGTGCTGGATATCATGCACTTTCACTTTCCACGAACCATCTTGTGTACGTTTAATACCCTTGACGCTATGCTTGTAGTTAATCTCGGTGCCTTTGCTCTTCAAGTAGTCAAACAGCATGCGCGTTAAAGCGCCAAAGTTTATGTCCGTCCCGGAGTCGATTTTGGTTGCCGCAAACGGCTCATTCGCTGTACGCCCTTCCATAATAAGCGGAATCCATCCCTTCAGCTGATCCGGATCCTCGGAATATTCCATCCCTTGAAAAAGCGGGTTGTTTGACAGCGCTTCAAAACGTTTTTTCAAAAAAGCCACGTCTTTTTCGCCTTGCACTAAACTCATATGAGGAATAGGCATGATAAAGTCCTGCGGATTGCGAATCAGATTGCTGTTTACCAGATAAGACCAGAACTGTCTTGAAACCTGAAACTGTTCGTTAATATTGATCGCTTTGCTGATGTCGATAGATCCGTCAGGTTTTTCGGATGTATAGTTAAGCTCGCACAATGCGGAGTGGCCGGTCCCCGCGTTATTCCATTCATTGGAGCTTTCTTCCCCCGCGCTTGCGAGTTTCTCAAACACTTTGATCTCCCATTCAGGTACTAACTCTTTCAGTAAGGCTCCCAATGTTGCGCTCATGACGCCGGCACCAATTAAGATTACATCTGTTTTTTTCTCCATGTTGCTCATTATAAACCTTCCTTATCCCATATATTTGAAAAAAGAGTAGGCGTCCCTGCTAAAAAGGTCATTAAAAAGCAAGGCGTCCCCTGAAAACACACCTTTTCTGTGTCAATTATCACCATATTATTATAGTCTATTATAAATATTGATAGATTAAAATATCTACTATTATCTAATCATTATAAACTATTTAAAGTTGTTAACATAGTGAGAAGATCCTCCACAAAAAAAAGCCGCAAGAATCGCGACTTCTTATGCATTGATATCCAGTGTGTAGAGGTTTATGTATTACTCTTCCCTTAAGGAAGAATTAAAAAAAGCGCCATGCCCATACGGACAAAGCGCTTTGGTTATTAGTGAGGGGCCATTTTGCCAGGCATTTGCGACTGCATCGGGGCAGTGCCGTAACTATTCTGCATGTACTGCATATCTTGCTGAGGCAGCTGCGGTACTTGGTAGTAGCCATGCTTATTTTGATATAGCGAAATCTCATAAGCCATTTCAATACAGTTGGGAAGGGAATCGGCAAGCACGCGGCGCACGACCGGATTTGTAGATTCCATGGCAGCATTGGTTTTCATCGTAGCACCCGATTTCACTGCGTTCAACATGCTGAGTGCGATGGTTTCATCGTTGATCTCGGCTGTGGACTGCATCGGTTTTTTCGGTTGGCCTGGTTTCATTCCGTAAATAAAGTCATTGCCCTGCTTCATTTTATAGCTTTGCGTCGGCTTTGACGGATCTTGTCCTGATTTAAAGCATTCTAAGGTGATGTTATACTCATCAGCCATAAATTGCTTCTGACGCTGCAGGATATCCCGAAGTTCCGGATCCTGTACATGCCCGCTCAGTATGGTATACGTGTTCATGGTGTTGATTGCCCCTGCCAATACTTCGTGGACATCAAACATTTCATGACCGCCATGGTTCAATTGCGGTGGAATCATGCCTGTTTCCATGTTTTGATGATTTTGTGATTGTTCGAATTGCATTCATGTACCTCCTAAAGTTATTATACGCCCTTCATATTGTGGATTCTTTTGTCCAGATTATACGGACGATTTGGAGATCGCATTTTATTTTGAATAAGCATGAAACCGTCAAAGCTAAATAAAAAAGCGGGTGGTTATGACTTCAATCCCAAAACCAATAAAAAAACCGAGATAATACGATAATGGAGTACGTCAAGATTAACGGAGAATCTTTTGCTTAATTTTCGAACCTGTGAGCCGAACACTCATCCCCTCATCTATATTCCGCAAGGTACAAAAAAGTAAAGAAGCCGCAAGATCACGGCTTCTTTACTTGCGCTATAGCAATCGTCATGCTTGATGCCAAGTTCATCAAAGAACTGGTGGATGCTGTATTCACCATCAGGTTACGCTATGCATCAATTTATCAATCCACGTCAATTCTCCATTAACCTGGGAGATCGAATACTGCAGAACCTCGTCCCGGAATAACTCGTCTCCACTTTCATCCAGTCTTCTCTCGATATCGGACAGCAGCTCTTCCAAGTCCTTCTTTCTCCTATGTAATATTCGAATCCGGTCCTCCTGAGAAATACGCTCGAACAGGGACACTCTTACCATGAATTCGATTTGATGTTTTGCATCTTTTTCGGTGAATTCATTAATGAGTTTTGCGATTTTCCCCCTGCCTGCTTCTGTAATTTCATATATATACTGATTCGGTCTGCCTTCCTGCTCATTTCGATGTTTGCGTACAAACCCCTCATCCGTAAACTTTCGCAATGTCGGGTATAACATATTGTGATTGACGTCCATTAAATAACCGAGATCCTTTTGTATTTCTTTTTTTATTTCATAACCGTGTTTCGGGGATTTTTCGATTTGGATCAGAATGAGAAGTTCAAGATACATGATGGCTCAGGCCTTTCGTTAACGGATTTGGCAAAATCGCTGCATCGAAGCAGCACACCTCTAGAGTATATGTTCTACTAAAATCCGACAAGGCAGAATATAAACGGAACTTTGGACATGGGTCATTGGAAACTATGACCAGCTGTGGCATTATGTTAAATTAACATATGGTATATTACACTAGCATTGGAGGGAATGTAATGAATCATGATATTATCTCTTTAGAGGAAATCACGCAATTCCATTCACCGACTGAAGAATTCAATCCTTATGATTGGTACAAGCACAAATTGCAGCATGAGCCCATCGTTTATAACCAGGCAACCCATACATGGAACGTCTTCCGTTACAATGACGTAAAGAGGGTTCTCAAGGATCATGAATATTTCTCTAGTGCAAGAACCCGAACGACAATTAGCGTTGGTGCCGACAATGCCGAAGGGCAGAAGATGAGTAAAATCAACCTTCAATCCGACCCGCCGGAGCACCAAAAAAGTCGAGCATTGATTTCCGCCGCTTTTACCCCTCGCAGTTTAAAACTCTGGGAACCGCGCATTCAGGAGATTGCGGACCAGCTTTTGAACGAATTGGGAGACGCCGATGTCATTGATATCGTTCAAAATTACGCGAGTGCGCTGCCTACCATCGTCATAGCCGATCTGCTCGGCGTCCCTTCGGAAGACCGCTTGTTGTTTAAGGAATGGGTCAACCATTTATTCCTCCCCTTGCCCAAAGACCATTCGGAAGATATACAGGAACTGAAACGTCATGCAGCCAAGGAATATTACAACTATCTCTACCCTCATATCGTGCAAAAAAGAGCAAATCTATCTGACGATATCATCTCCGACCTCATTCAAGCCGAGGTGGATGGAGATCGATTATCGGATGACGAGATTGTCAGAACGACGATGTTCATCCTCGGTGCGGGTATTGAAACGACGACGCATCTGCTAGCCAATACGTTCTATTCCTTCTTATATGATAACAACCAAATTTATGGCGAAATTCGGGACGATCGCGAGCTTCTTCCCAATGCCATAGAGGAAATGCTCCGCTATCGGTTTAACATTGCCAAAATGGACCGGACCGTAAAACAGGATAACAATATACTCGGCGTGGATTTGAAGCAGGGCGACGTCGTCGTCGCATGGATGAGCGCTGCCAATATGGATGAGGAGGTATTCGAGGATCCCTTCACTTTGAACATCCACCGAGCCAATAACAAAAAGCATTTAACTTTTGGTAACGGCGCACACTTCTGCCTGGGAGCCCCACTGGCACGACTTGAAGCAAACATTGCGATAAGTAGATTTATGGATTACTTCCCGCGAATTGAGCCGATGGCCGATTTTAAACTGGAGGATAACCTGAGTCCGTCTGCAGCAGGACAAATGTTGACGCAGCTTCCAATCCGCGTTCATCGATCATAATAGCCTACTAAAGTTCATATTCTACAAGCAAAAAAGCCCTTCACACGCAAGGGCCCAAGCCGTATCGAGAACCCCTGTGCTTTACCTAAAAGCACAGGGGTTCTCATTTTTTTAAGTCCAGCTATCTTTCGCTTACATACCAATAACCGGGACGCCCGTTGTTTAATCGGATGAGCGCTTCGAGAAAGAAATAATCCCCCCATATAACAAAATCGTCCGGCGCGATCCCTCCCCTGACAAAATACGAACCATGCCGCAGAAAACCTTCTTCATCCGGATTACCGTCCGTAAAATAACCATTAACCATCGAAACCATCGAACGCCGAACGGCATTTAGGAAAAGTTCCGTACGGGGATCATCATCTGGCAGCAAATCCGTGATTTCCAGCATCCCGCATACCGCAATGGCAGAGGCGGAGCTGTCCCTCGGTGTAAGCGCTGATGGCAGGACGTCAAAATCCCAATAGGCGACATGATCGTTCGGAAGGTGGTCGATGTAATAACGCGCCATTCGAATGGCAGCGTCCAAATATTGCGGCTCTTGGAAATAACGGTAAGCCAGCGCGAATCCGTAAATGCCCCAAGCCTGCCCCCGCGACCACGTAGACCCATCCCTGTATCCTTGGTGCGTCCCGCCTCGCACGGAATCGCCTGATTTCGGGTCAAAATAAAAAGTATGGTAGGAAGAGCCGTCTCCACGCACCAGGAATTTTAAGCTCTTGTCAGCGTGTATACGCGCGGCATCGGCATATGCAGCATTTCCGGTCTGTTCGGTGGCCCAGCATAACAAGGGCAGATTCATCAGGCAGTCGATGATGATCCTGCCGCCGTTTTGGGGATCACGTTCAGGACCCCATGCCTGGATAAGCTGAAGCGAGGGCCTCCATCTTCTCATGAGCGCATCTGCGGCTTGCAGCGCCATGTTCTTGGCAGTCTCGTCACGTTCCACGAACCATTCCGCCAAAGCGGATAATGAATACAAAAAGCCGATATCATGATGCTCCAGCTTTTGGTTTTGCGCTAATCTCTCTTGAAACGAACGCACAGATCGGATAGCTGCCTCACGAAAGCAGGGATCCTTGCCGTACTCGTAACTCAGCCACAGAATGCCAGGCCAAAATCCCTCCGTCCAATCCGTATGATTCACCAGCTGATACTTGCCGTCCCCGTTTCCGACATGCGGAAACCGATGTTCAAACCGGGCGATATTCGCTTTCGTTGTGTGTAAGGTTCGTTCGATGACAGCGTTCCAGTCCATAATGTCCTCCCCATATCCATTTTGTTTCATCTGATCTGGCTCCATACCGATATCGCTACCGTCTATACGTTCGACTATTTCGGTTCGACTTCATCCAGGGTCATGCGGTATTCCAGATCCTTCATGTACGTCCCGTCCTCGTGCAGAAAGGTCATGCCGAAGGCAATATCCCCGCCGGTTCCGCGAACGATCGCGATCAGCCGGTTGAGTCCGCCCTTCAAGACAAGCTCGCGCTCCGGTTCACGCACATGCTCACCGTTCAGGTAAATGGCATACGGCACATTAGCATGAACTCGCAAACGTCCCTTGCGGACTGGCTTAGCTCCTCCTCCAGGTACCTGCACAAAACAGCTCATAAACCATGGATCATATCCGGTGCAGGCAATCCGCATCATTCCATCCTTGGGTTGCTGCTCTTTTTTCTGCATCCAGCCGTATAGGCCTTCACCCAAATTGTTCAACGAAAATTCGGGATCGGTATAGTATGTCTTCATCGCCTCGTAATCGACATGAGACGGGCAAGGCAGTACCATAACCGCTTTCACGGCCCACGCCCCGTCGTCTTTCTCGCTCTTCAGCAAGCCGTCATCAAAGACGGCACCCAGATTGGCGAGCAAACGGGTATAGAGTCTCAGTGCTTTCTCATTGTTGGGGTCTAGCAGAAGCTGGGAGCACAGGATGAAGCCTGCCCCCGTCCTCGCTTGGACCAGAAACGCTCCGGAAGAGCGGGCTTTCCTGCGGTTCAGTTCGACCAGTGCGAGACGGCTGTATTCGGATGTGTAACCATTGACGAAATAATCTTTCCAAGCGGTTCCCTCCACGCTAACGCACAAGGCGTCCGTTCCCGCAACCTCAAGTCGGAAGGCGGCAAGCAAACGGTTTGAGGTGTCCCGGGGGGACAGAAATACTTTGTCATAGCCGAACAGCTCGACCGGGCTGAAGCCGCGTACAACCTCGTTGCTGTAATCCGCCGTTAGATGGTACGCCTCATGAGCATCCACTCGCACAGGACGGTCCAACAGGCGGGCAAGATTGCCATGCTGACTGCTGTCCGCCGGCAGGACAAGCACATGTCCGCCTGCTTCGGCATAGCGCCGGACGGCCTCGGCTGAGCCATGAGCCGCAAGCAGGCTTGCTTCTGCTACGAGCAGGCCGAATGATTGCGCGAAGAATGCGGGAAGATCGCCCCGTCCATTTTCGTCATGGGTCGCAGCCTCATTTATCAGCGCAGCTGCATCCAGCACCGTGTAGCGCAGGCACAGCCGGTCGAGGAACGCAGCCGCTTCCCCGCCGGGACGGACCAGCGCCCCCACCGGCCGCACAGTCGCACCATCAGCGATTTCGTTGCGACCGGTGTAAGCCAGCAGGTTGCGCAGCAGCAGGCAGGCTTGCGGAACGCGCCCAAGATTAGCCATCAGCTCCAACTGATTGGCCACAAACATGCCGCTCCCGCTCCGGTACTCCAAGAGCGGCGACCATAAATCCCCACCGTCGCCGAAATCGCCGGCGCTGCACTCCAGCAGCAGGGTGAAATCGCCTTGGAGCGGCTTTTCGAATGCGGCGTAAATGATAGGCAGCGGGCCCTCTTCGGGAAGCTCCTCGTGCCAGAACATTAGATCCGAGTCGCTTAAACCCTTAAGCACCGGATGTTGGTAATCGCCGGCATGGGCCCGAAGAAACGGTCTCCGCGACAGCCTCAGCCGGCCGCCTAGCGACAACCCGCGCTGCTCCAGCATCAGCAGGCGACCGCCGCGTGCGACGAAGCCTTTTAACTCCGCCTCCAACCCGCCATCCGGGTCCTCTGCCTTACTGCCGATGATAAGCAAATGATCGCATGACAGCAGAGCAAGCCCATCCCGGGCTACCCGCTTGCAGTCGGGAACAAGATTTCGGATCTTGAAGTAATCTGTTTCAGATCCCCAGTAAGCTGTCGGGCGCCCAACTTCAACCGGATGGCGAAGGAGGCTTCCCGACACAAGCCGGTATTCCTTCCGAAGCTCATGCATAATCCGATCGCCATGGAACAGCACTGCCGTCAGCACTATCATTCCTTCAGTCTCAACGTGGATCGGAGTCCACGACATCGCAATGGTTTTCTGCTCGGCCGGCTCCTGCCGGAATATGAAACTGCGTTCATGAACGATCGTTTCCCCTTGCCTAATCACGCACTCAATCCGAACATCCTGTGCGGACAACGTGTCGTTGAAGACGTCAAAGCTGCGGGTGATGGTTGCGTCGTCGTAGAAACAGCGGTTGTATTCGGCCGCAAACATCGTGACCGGCTTAAACGCCTCCGCCATGATGGCAAATGCCGGATTAGGGACGTACATCGGATGTTCCGGCAGCAGGCCGTTATTGATCGTAAGCGAATAGGCCGGTATCACCTTGGGCTTCACCCCGGGCAGGCCTGGTTCGGACGGTGGGACAGCGACGTCGTTCTCCGGCATCGACCTCATGAAATAATGAGCGAAATTGAACGTAGCTATGCCCGAGACGCCTTGCCGCCGCGCATACTCTACGAATAGGCGTTCCTTCTGCGCCAGCCCGGCCGTGCTTTCGTCCGTACTGCGATATGCCTGCAGCCCCGCATACATGCTGGCGTTTTGAGGGCATATGTACCACCAGCCACCGTGTTCACCGAAGGTCAATGGGACCGAACGGTCCCATTGACCGATGGTGCCGTCAATATTGTAATGGCGGCTTTCCACCTCCGTATGGGCTTTGGACACCAGTCGGTTGTCTCCTTCGGCGACGATCGGACGAGTGGCGTCCAGTTCCCGGATCGCCTCCATAAGGCCGGGAATATGCACCTTATAGCCGTTCCGGCCGTCCACCCAGCGCATTTCGTTCTGCAGGCTCCACATGATGACGGAAGGATGATTCTTGTCACGCTTAACAAGCCGCTGTACATGCTTGCGGCAGTTGTCCAAGTAATCGGGATGGTCGGCGAGCATGGATTTGCCCGATCCGTATATCGCTGTTTCGTCGATGATCAGCATGCCCTGTTCGTTGGCGATTCGGACATAATCCTCCGGGTAAGGCTCAGCATGCAGCCGGATGCTGTTGATTCCGACGGAGCGGCACATCCGGTACCAGTTCCGGATGTACGCTTCCGTCTGCTGCAGTCCGCCTTGAAAATGCCACGAATCGCCGCGCAAACGGATCGGGATGCCATTCAGCATGAATTGCGGACCTTCGCACCAAAATTCACGGAAACCAAACACTTCCTCGTGACGGTCTAGCACCTGCTCACCTTCTACAAGCTCAAGCTCCGCCATATACAAATACGGCGTATCGGGATCCCATAGGATGGCATCGCTCCACTCTAAATTAAAGGAAGCACGGTAGACCGTCTCGCCGGGTATGTTTTCGCACAGTCTAATCTTCATCGCATCCACCGGATCGATGCGCTGTGCCGTCTGCTCTGCCTGTAGGACAGGCACGGACCGCCCTCCATCTCCGAATCGCAGCCCGCCGCCTTCCCCTTTCTCCGCAGAAAATCCCTCCGTTTCGATTCCAAGCCTTTGGCTTCGCAATGACTTCTTTTCATTAGCCGCATACCGGTTGTTGCTACTGCTTATCGAATCTGCATTTTCCCTCGTATCTGACTTTTCTTCCCCTTGCCTTAGCACGCCAATCTCTCGCACGCTCAACCTGACGTGAAGGGGACCGTGATCCCCTCCTATTTCCGCCGCCCCAGCGGTGACGTCCAGTTCAAGCCGCCCTCTCCGAACGGATGTGCGGATGGTTACATCCTCTATAGACAGGACCGGATAGCTTTCCAGGTAAACGTCCTGCCATATTCCCCGGGCAACATTTCCGAACCAGGAGCCCATCAGCCCGGTCACCTTCTCCATGCCGTTTGCCAACGTTACTTTGTCGAAGCTGCCGCATACGACATGGAGATGATGCTCATGCCCATGCTCGGCCCAAGGCGTGATATCGAGACGCAGCGGCAGGTAGCCGTCTTCCCATACGGCGACTTCTTCCCCATCAAGAAAAATGACGGCCTTTTGCATGATGCCGTCCATCCGCAGCACAATCCGCTCCCCGGACATGGTTTCGGGAATATGAAAACTTCTATGCAACACGCCCGCTTCCGCGCCGTCCCATTCTTTCGGATAGCCGTAGAGATCCATCGGGGCATACCCATGCTCGCGAATTTCGCCGAACGATTTGCCGTTGGCCTGCTCGTAGGACGATCTCCAGCTGGAAGGGACTTGGATTTGCTGCGGCTCGTAGACGATTTCATCCGGAAGCCGGCGGCACTGAGGCTGACCATACAGCGGCATGAAATCCCAGTCCCCGTTCAGGCATAATCGATTACGCATGGTTTGTTCCCTGCCTTTCGATGAAAGAACGTGCCTCCAGGACAAGCTTCAGCTCTCGCCAAATCTCCTGACTGTCTGGCGCACCCTCCCACTTCATGAAATGCGGCTCCATCACCGCTGCCCAATCGTCCGGACGGAGCGTTGTTTTCAACTTTCCTTCATAAGGGGCTGGCTCAAGTGTGGCAGGGAGCTCTGAGTAAAAAAAGAGCAGATTCTCATGCATGCCGATGATGCCGAATTTATCTCCATCGCCCGGCCGTTCTTCCTGGTACTGGTAATGATAGTACACGTAGCTTGAGACCTCTTCGGGCTTTAGCCGGGCAATCCTTCCATACGGCACACTGTGATCATTCGTCCGTACCCAATGCTGCTCCGAAACGGGCGCTTGATAATGAAAAACGTCGGCCATCGACGCCCATCTGCGTCCCGGATCTCCTCCCGGCCAAACGGCCAGCCATGCCTCAGCTCGGGGCAGCAAACTTTTCGGAAGCACCTTCTCCCCGAGACATTCATAATAAAGAAACAACCGGCTTCCGTCTGTAAACAAGCTTAATCGGGCCACGCGTTCCCGTTCCATCGCCGCGTGGATCTCTTGTGAAACACTTTCGCCCCGTAACAGTGTAAGGGCATCTTCCTCGATTCCTTCGCCCCTAAATAGACATCGCTGCATGATGAACCTCCCATCATGAATTTTGATGCTCCTGGAGATCAAAATCCGTATCCGTTTTATTTGCCGATCGTAAAAGACGCTCCCTCCATTACCGGGAGGAAGCGCCTCATTTCCTTAAGGCACCACCGTGAAACGGATGTTGTCAAACAGCATGTAGTCGAATCCACTCACGTAAAAGCCGACTTTGCCGGATGGCCGGTGATTCGGATCGGTGCCGGCAAGCTTCGGCTCGCCGTCCACATAAATGGAGACGTCCCCGTCCTTTACGCTAATCTTGACTGCATATTCCGTTTCCGGCTGCAGGTCTCGATTCGGCAAGACGGACTCGGCGATCTTCTGCCAGGCCGTGTCGTAGAGTATCCAGGCGGATGTCCCATCCACGCGGGTCCGATAGCCGATTCGGGTAGAGCCGCTTGCATCCTGACGATCAAAGACGTACATTGTACCGTCGTCCGGCATGACGGCCGGGGTCTTCAGCGTGAACTCCAGCTCATACGATTCGAAGACCCGGTCCAGCAGGCCTGTTGCCCCGTTCAAAATTTTGTAGCGGCGATTACCGTCCGGATCGGCCGCGATGCTGCGGTTCGGGTCTACCGGCCAGCCGTTGCTGCCCGATTCGAAGTCGGTCTCGTGCATGATGTTCGAAACGGTCACGGCGACATCCGCTTTGATGAGCGGGTTGACCACGGACACGGCTGTGACGGTCGTCTCTCCTTCATAAACGGCACTGACGACCCCCTTGTCGCTCACCTCCGCTACGGCCGGATCGGCGGATTGCCAAGTAACGCCGGTATCCGGGGTATCCGTGGGATCGAACGTCACCTGCAGCTGATGCTGCTCGCCGGCGGCAAGCCGTATTTCGCGCTCGGACGGTATGATGCCGGCCAGCTCCGTGCTCAGTGCCTTGAACCGGATGTCGTCAAACAGCATATGGCTGACGTTGTTGACGTAGAATCCGACCTTGCCTGACGCGTTATGGCCCGGATCGGATGCCTTGAGACGGAATTGGCCGTCCACGTATACACTGATATCGCCGCCTTTGACCAGCACCTTGATCTCGTATTCCGTGTTTGGCTGCAGGTCGTGGCCGGGGAGCTTCTCTTCATGCAGCACGGTCCAGGCTGCGTTATACAGCAGCCAGGAGGAGGACCCGTCCGGACGGGTTCTGTAACCGACGCGGGTCGAGCCGCTTCCCGCCTGGCGATCGAACACATACAGCGTAGCGTTTTCACCGATCGTCTCGGGCGTCTTCAGTTTGAAGCTCAGTTCATATTCGGTGAAGGATTTCTCGCTGAGGGCGGTAGCGCCGTTCAGTATTTTATACCAGCGGTTGTCGCCTTCTTTTGCGATGCTGCGGTTCGCATCCTGCGGCCAGCCGTTTGCACCTGACTCGAAATCGGTGAAATCCATGACCCCGTCTCCGGCTTCGACTGTGACGTCCACCATTGCCGTGAGCTGAGGATTCTCCGCTGACACCACCGTGATGACCGTCTTGCCCACCTCCTGACCCGTGACGATACCGTAATTGTCAACCGTGGCGATGCCGGGATCGGCCGACGTGAAGACCAGCTTCGGATTATCCGCGTTCCATGGGAGGACCGCCGTGCGCAGCTTTACCGTTTTCCACCGATCCACCGTGATTTCGTTGTCGTAGACCACAACGCTTTGCACCGGGTAGCTGTCCGGGCTGCTCGTGGTACCTGCTTTCCCGTTAATGCCGATCTCGTGAAATGGGATATCAGGGAAGCCGGGGATGGCCTGAAATACTTCAGCATCCGGACGCAGCGACAGATCGCCTCCTGCCAAATCGACGAACCCGGGATCCTCGTCGGTTACCCAGTTATCGGCGTATTGGACAAGATTGAATTTGTCGTACGCCCCCTGCTCGTTCGTTGTCGTGCTGCGTGGAAGCGTCGGATTGTAGACAACGTTGCCGTGAAACGTATTCGTATCCGGATAATAACGATTTTCCGTGAAAAAGTTCGCCAGCTCCGGATATTTGGCCAGGTACGGCGTGCCGACGAAGTCGTTGTTGGCCTCGAACAGCGCCTCCCACTTCGGCATGTAATTCAGCGGAACTTGATCGTCCGGCTCATCGCCTAGAAACAAATCCGCGTAGTCATATGGAATCTTGCTGTCCACGTAGATATTGTTGCGGGCCACAATATGCGCGCCCCCGTTGTTTTTGATTGCTGAATTCCCCATACGATAGAAGATATTCTCATCGATCTGAAGCCCCATCGTGAAATTATCAGGATAGACCCCTTCAACGCCGGGTTTGCTTTCTCCGATGTTGTGGAAGTAATTGCGGCGGATGACGGTGCCGCGCTGCTGGGGCGTTTCGCCTGCATTCATATAGATGGCGCCGAGATCCGAGAAGGTTTTGCAAACGTCATAAATGTCGTTGTACTCTACAAGATGATCATTGCCGAAGATCAGCACGCCGGGATGGGGAGCATCGTGCAGTTCGTTATGCGACATGCGGTTACCCACCCCGGACAAGAGAACGCCGGGATTGTAGGCCTTATGATAATAAGCAAAATCATGAATGTGCGAGTTCTCCACCGCATTGTTGCCCGGCGCGAGCGTCGTCTTGTCGCCTCCGGTAAGCGTGACGGCGGTACCCCCGATATGGTGGATGTGGGTAAATTCGATCTTATGGTCCGTTCCCAGAACTCCGGTAAAATCGTTGTAATGGAAGCGGCTCTGAGTGTTGACCAGCACGCCGCTATTGGTGAAATTGCGGATTTCGCTATTTAGGACACGCATATGGCTGCCGCCCATAAAGACGACCGCCGAATCGCGCCCGTTCTCCAGGATCAGCTCCGAGAATTCGTTATAAGATGCGTCCAGTGCATTGATCATCGGCGTCTTCAGCATCGTCACTTCGATGGATGGATTCGCGGTCATGAATTCGGCATTCGGCAGAAAATAGAGCTTTCCGGCCTGGCGGTCGATGTAATACTCGCCGGGCATATCGATCTCCTCCAGCAGGTTTTGAGCGAAATGGAAATCTGGGTACCAGTTCTTGAAAATGCCGCTCATTTCTCCATACCGGAGCGTAATGCTCTTGGCCTGGGTGTCGATGGAAGCGATCTTGTTGTAGGACCATTCCCAGCTGTAGCCGAAAATGCCATCCAGCCAGATGTCGTCCGCCTGCGTCCAGTATTGCGGTCTGTCATACGTGTAGGTAAAGGTCCCGCCTCTCGTATGAACCTCCCCGTTCGGATCTTTCCGCGTCGGTCCCGGATCGAGGATTTCGTCCATTTGAACGGTTCCCTCGTTCGGCCAGCGGGCCAGCGTCATGCCTTCCCCGCCCACGTACAACTCCATCGGCGGTACCTTGCTCAAATCGTTGGCCAGATAATAACCATGCCGGCTCATCTCGCCGTAATCGGTAATGCCGAGGGCAGCCAGATCGGCTACCAGCACTTCGTTTCGTGCCTCTTCGCTGATAATGCGGTTCAGTACGGCAGAATCGGTTACCGGAACGAATGCGGATTTCTCCAACTTCTTAGAACCGGACAAGATAACCGTTTCACCTGGATAGGCCGTATAGGTGACCGGCTTACCCGCTTCCCCCGAATCCTGCAAACCCAACTCGAAGCTGGTTGCCCGCTCATACCGGCCTTCCCGAAGATAGACCGTGACGCCGCCCCGAGGCAGTCCCTTCTTCGCTTTCAACGCCCGAATGGCGTCACGCGCTTTTTCCAACGTTCGAAACGGTTTGTTGATCGTCCCTTTGTTCGAGTCATTTCCGTCTAAGGCCACGTAATAAGCCGTCCCGTGCGGATTTCCATAAGCCGACGCCGTCTCGGCGGCCGGCAGAAATGGATACAGCGCGAACAACAGGCTTGCCGCCAGCGCCGCAAGCACAAGCTTCTTCATAAATCGCTCCCCTTCCTCCAGCGTGGAATCCGGTCAGCTTTGCCTACGCAGTGCACAGTATCGTCAAAGCCCACCAAGGCAGCAGGTTTCTCCCGTTTCGTCTCCATCCGTCTACAAGCCTACGGGCCGATTATTTTAAGCCCTTCTCTTTTAGAAATTGCTCGAACTGACGCGTCACCTCCTCGACGTATTTATCTTCGCCCGCCTCCTTCAGCTTGCCGTAAAGAACCGGCCAGGTTTCCTCAAAATCAAGCGTTCCGGTCACGAGTCCGCGTTTGTACTCGCCCCATACGGCGTTCAGGTTGGCGATTTCCGTGCTGACTGGCTCGGAATTGAACTTGAATGCGCCGACCGGATTGATTTCGGAGCTCGTGTTGATTTTTTTCGTTTCCTCCCAGATATTTTCCGGTTGCCCTTCCTTTAGGTTGGAATTGAATACGCTGCCGAACACCCAATCCATGTTCGGACGATACCTGGAATCCGGCATCGCTTTGATATAATCGCCGCTCAGTTTCTCGTAATGCACTCCCTCTAAACCGTTGATTAACAAATTGTAGAGCTCCTTGTCGGTGTTGATCAGATTGAGCAGCATCAGGGCCCGTTCCGGATTCGAGGAAGTTCGGCTGATCGACTGGTTGGTTGTTGCCGAATAGCCGTTGGAGAACCAATCGCTGAGCGGAATGATAACTACATCGTTGCCACCGTTCTTCGGCTTCACTTCCGCTTCCACACCCGGCTTCAGCGTGACGTCGAACTCGACCGCAATCTGGCCTTTGGATTGATAGTCGGTCATTTTTTCCGTAGCTGCGTCCTTATGGATGTACCCTGCCTTATACCATTTGCTGGCCAGGCGGAAATTGTCCAGTTCCTCTTCGGGATAGCGATGGAGCGTATAGGACGGGTCATCGGTCTTGATGTAGAAATGATCGTCAAGTCCCGGAACGACCCAATATTGATCGTCATGCGCCTGCGGGTTGACAAACGAGCCGCCGAACAGCCCGATCGGGATGATGCCCGGCTCGTTCTGCTTGATTTGCTCAAGGAAAGGCTCGATATCCGCTATCGTTTTGATCGTGGAAGGATCCAGGCCGTATTTGTCGGCAAACCGCTTCTGCACGATAAAGCCATATCTCGACCCGTTGATTTGCTGGTTCGGAATGCCGTAAATTTCCCCGTCCACCGAGAGACCATCCCACATCACCTGAGGGACGTCCGCCTTCAGCTGCGGGGCGTACTCATCCAAGAGCCCGTTCAGCGGTTGAATGGCCCCTTTCCGTACAAGCTCTTCCGGTTTCAGCATGTAACCGGTCCAGAGAATGTCGAATTTCTCGCCTGCCGCCAGTACGGTGTTCATCTTCTGCACGTAATCCCCGATTGCGACCGGCATCAGCTTGACGGTGGCGTTCAGCTTCTCCTTCACGATTTTGTTGATCTCCTCTTCGACCTTCTTCTGGTCCGGCTGTAGCTGCAGCAGCGGATAATACCAAGTCAGCTCAGCGGGCTCAAGCCCGCTTGCGCCGCCCGCCTCCGGCGTCGACCCTTGCGTGCCGGTCGTACCGCTTCCCGTTTCGGCGTTCCCGCCGCTGCCCCCGCAGCCGGCAAGAGTGGACATCGCGATCAAGACGATCGCCAAAAGTCCTAGCAGTCTTTTTTTCATAACATGACCTCCTGAATGTTTATTGGTTGTTGTATGTTAACCCTTAAGGGAGCCAACCGTAAGCCCTTTCACGAAAAACCGCTGGAAGAACGGGAAGATGATCAGCATCGGCCCGCCGGCCAGCACCGCGATCGCCATTCTTGCCGAGTTGTTCGGAAAACTGGATAAATCGATGCCCAGCTGCTGTGAAAATTCCGAATTGGAGGTAATGAACTCGATGCTGCCAAGCGTCCGCACCAGCAGCAGCTGCAGCGGCACCTTGTTGGGATCGTCGATATACAGCATGGCGTTGAACCATTCGTTCCAGTACGTGAACGAGATAAGCAAACCCAACGTGGCCAAGGCAGGCGTGGATAGCGGCAATATAATCCGGAAAAAGATGCGCAGCTCCCTTGCCCCGTCGATTTTGGCGGATTCCACGATTTCAAGCGGAATTTTGGACATGAATCCCTTCATGACCATAATGTTGAACGGCGAGAGCAGAACCGGCAGGATTAGGGCAAGCAAGCTGTCCTTTAAATGCAGGTATTGGGTGATGAGGATATAGGAAGGGACGAGCCCGCCGCTGAACAGCATCGTGAAAAATACGTAAAACGTCGTTACCCTGTTGTAGCGGTAATCCGGCCTCGAAATGACGTATGCGGTCATCGCGGTGAGCAGAAGTCCTGCCAGTGCTCCAATGACGGTCACCGTGATCGTGACCCCGTATGCCCGCAGCAAAATGTCGGGTGCGTCGAGAAGATAGCGATAAGCTTCTAGGCTGAACGTTTCGGGAAAAAACTGATAGCCTTTGTCGGTAAGCGACGCTTCGTCCGTCAGCGAGACCGCGACAACGAGCAGAAAAGGCAGGACGATAGCGAGCGATAGCAGGATGAACAGCAGATGGATTAACATTTTGGATAGTTCGAACTTCTTCGGCATCGGATATCCTCCTTCTTACCACAGGGAATGCTCTGGATTGATTTTGCGAACGACCCCGTTCGCCGCCAGCACCAGCACGAAACCGACAACCGACTGATAGAAGCCTGTAGCGGCCGACATGCTGACATTGCCGATCTCGCGGAGTGCGCGATACACGTACGTATCGATAATATCCGTGGATCCGTACAGGAAGCCGGAGTTGTTCGGAATGAAATAATGCAGTCCGAAATCGCCGCGGAACATGTTGCCGATGGACAAAATCAGCAGAATGATGACCAGCGGAGCCAGTAGCGGAACCGTAATTTTCATCGCCATCTGCCATTTTGTCGCTCCGTCGATCCGCGCTGCCTCGTAATACTCGCTGTTAATGCCGAAAATGCCAGCAAAATAGATGAGCGTATTGAATCCGACCGCCTTCCATAAATGAACAAGAATGAGGATGGCTGGCCATGCCTCGGCCGTCTGGTACCAACTGACCGGCTCCATCCCGAACATCTGTAAGGTGCGGTTGATGAACCCGTCGGAATGGTTCAGGAAGGCATAGGCGACGTATCCGACCAGCACCCAGGATAAAAAATGGGGCAAGAACAGCGCAGTCTGATAAAATTTGCTCCATTTCGCCCTGAGTTCGTTCATCAGAATGGCCAGCAGCAGCGCTGCAGCGGTGGTAACTACAATGTAAGCGGCATTGTACAGCACCGTATTGCGCGTGATCCGCCAAGCCGTATCGGTCGAGAACAAGTAACGGAAGTTTTCCAGTCCAACCCATTCGCTGCCGAATATACCAAGATCGTAGCGGTAATGCTTGAAGGCAATGATCAATCCCACTAACGGGATATAGGCAAAAATCAGCTTGTACAGAATTCCGGGCAGCGATAGCAGAAACAGCTCCCGGTTGTTACGAAAATGGCGAAGCTCTCTGCGAAGCGCCGATTTTTTTTGGCGTGCGCCGGCAGGTCCAGGATTCGGTCCCAATTCGGGTCCCGAAAGGTTAGCCGGGTCTGCGTCAATAGAACCCGATAGTGTTACCTTCTTCAACATAGCGAAAGCCCCTTCCTTTTCTTATGCACTCCTCGCCTGCATCCCAGGCTTTGCATGATTAACGATAGCTCAAACTCGGGGCTCTGCGTTACTGTACAATTTCAGGATTGCTGTACGGGCGGGCTGTAAGGATTTCGGAATGCTGTACAGCCGGCTGTATAGAAGCAATATTGCTGCACTGGGAGAATTTCAGGGCTTTGCCTGCGTTAAGGGAATACCGTTCTCCCGCCACAAATGCGATACCCAAAGTGCAGGAGACGGATACTCTTCAGCTACGCGTGAATCCCAAAAATCGATAGGGGCTCGTTAGCATAAACACTTGTATCGAATCTGCCGGTTCGCTCGTATCCGAATGGATATCATTGCCGAAGCACGGCATGACAAAGACCCGCAAACGGCAAAACTCGCCTGCGGGACTGATGGAACCTGTGCGATTTAAGTACTGCGCTCGATGGCACACTTCAGGCGGTACTCTTTCGGGGTTGTTCCGTACCTGCGCTTGAACAGCCGATAGAAGTAGCTTTCATTGCCGAAGCCCACCTTCTCCATGATTTCAGCCACGGTCAATTGCTGCTGCTCAAGATACTGCTGGGCACGGGCAAGCCGAGTCGCGTTGATCTGGTCGACTACCGTCGTTCCTTCCTGCGCTTTGAACACTTGCCCCAAATAGACGGAGCTCATCTTCAGCATATCGGCGATCTTCTGTACGTTGAGGTCCGGATCCGCATAATGCTTGTCGATCATTTCCTTGACGGTGTCCGCAAGCAGCCGGTTTTTATCCTCGCGTCCGCTCCTGCGCTGCTCGAACACCTCCCGCACGACATCCAGGAGCACGCACTCGATCTCGTCCAGCGTCTCTTTTTCGAGAATGCGGCGGTTGATCGCCTGCAGATTGACCGACACCATGTTCAAGTTGTTATTATTCATTTCACCGAGCGTATGGCTCAGTGTCATGGTCAGATGCAGCAGTGCCGAGAACATGCCGTCAAAGCTAAACTCGCCAAGCAGCTCCCTCCAGCTCCGAATAGCTTGCTCCGTCTCTTCCGGATTGCCGCCCTTTAATCCCTCCGTCAGCCGGCGTTCCAGTTCCTTCGGAATGGTAAGCGATTCGTTCCGCTCATTCCTACGGATCATCTCCGGCCGGATCACGGCGCCCTTACCGAATATCATGCGATAGTTGGAATGCCGAAGCGCCAGATTGTAATGTTTCGTAAGCTGGCGATAATCCTCGAACGTCTCGCTTAGCGTTACGGTAAAGGTGATTCGATAAAAGCGAAAAATGGTTTGCTGAAGTTCGCCGAAGCGTTCGTCCAAGGATTCAAGGTATCCGGAATCGCCTGCAGCAACAAAAACGAGATGACCGCTCTTCATATCTGCTGCTTCGCAGGAGCCGCCATGCCGCAGCAGTTCCTGGCCGATATTCGCGATGGCGAAGGAATAAAGCTCTCCCGCCCGGGAAACCGGCTGCAGGACCTGGCTTTGCAAGTCGTCGAGCTGCACAAGCGTAAGTCGCAGCGGCGATGGATGCGTGATATCGATCCCGTACTGCTCCTTCATCCGCTTAAACGCATCTTCGTCCATGCTGTCGCTTGTGCTGATCAGGCTCCGCAGATGATACAACTTGGCGATATTCCATTGCGTGGCACGCTCCTGTTCCAATCCTCGGAGCTTGCCGATCATTTCCGTTACATTCTCCGTGATCAGGGACAGCTCATCCTTGGCTTTGGCATCCCTGCCTCCATCGTAGGGCACCAGCGTAAGCAGGCGGCCTACCGGTTTATACAGCCGGAGCGAGATCAGTACGGACAACAGCAAAGCCAGCGTCGCAACGGATAGTGTCACGGCCATTTCCGTCCATCGCATCTGGCGGACACTGCCCAGTACGTCGTCATAGTCTTGAAGGCTGATGATCTGCCAGTCGTTTAAGCCTTTGCTCAAGTAAGTGACCTTATATTTCTTATCGCCTTGTTGATGGATGAAGGAGTCCGGTGCATGGTTTGCTGAGCCCATCCTTCCGAGTAAATCTCTCTTGATGTCCAGCCCGGGCGGCAGCTTGCGATCGCCTGCCATCAGCACTTGACCGTCGCCGTCCGTAACGAACAAGACGTCGTTTTCCCGTTCGGCGACTCGATTAAGCGCTTTCACATTATCCAGCATCCACCCCGGCTTCACTGTTAAGATGAGCGCGTTTCGATTGACGGAACCGAGACTCGGCCCATCATATACGAAAAATGCGAACACGTCGATGCCTTCATTCTCACCGTCAAGATCGAGCGGAATGAGCTGCAGCTTCGGCAGGTCGGCACGAGCGTCCATGTAATCTTCCAGTGCGCCGTAAAGGACGCGCGTATCCATATCATGGCTCAGCGACGAGAAAAAACGGTCCTGTTTGCCGTTGTAAAAAACGGCGGCGTGCAGGTACGGCGAAGCGGCAACCGTCCGGTTCAGACGTTCGATTTTCAGAATGCTCTGCTTATAATCCGCCCCTGACTTCAACGCGATCAGCTCTTCGTCATTGTACAACGATACCGCCAAATCCTTCACGATCCCGTTCATGTTCTCGATATTGTAATTGATTTGGGTGAGCAGCTTGCGATCGGCTTCGTGTTGGAGGCTCAATACTTTGTCACGGGCGGCGGCGTTCAGAAAGAGAGAGGCGAAGGCCAGCATTGCGACAACAAGCATGAAGCTAAGGATTATCCGCTGCAAATATTTGCGAGAGCGGAGGGTTTGCAGCAACTTCATGGGACCACTCTCCTGCAAGGTTAGGTGGCTTTACTATAATCCGGCGGGTTTTTCATTGTCAATCAGCATTTTCGAAATGTTACCGTTGCACTCGATACGCAGTCGCCGTATGTCTGGGCGACGGTGTTGCTTGTCAGGGCTGCCCAGGGGACTCGCCCCCTTCGCCTTCCTTCTTCTGCCGCAGCATCTGCCGATACGCGCCGGGCGTCATGCCAAGCTTGGCGGCAAACAAGCGTGTCATGTAGTTCGAATCGCGGATTCCCACCCTTTCAGCGATCTCGGAAATGCCAAGCACCGTACCGCCGAGGAGTTTTTTGGCTTCCTCCAGGCGCAGATGAAGTACGTACTGCAGCGGCGTTTTGCCGATATGCTTCTTCATACATCTGGCGATATAACTCGCCTGGAAATGCAGCTTTTCCTCCAATGCTGCCCGTTCAAACGGCTCCCTCCAGTGTTCGTTCAAATAAGCGGCGGCGGCTTGTGCCAGTCGGATGGAAGGCTCCGGTTCGGTCATCCGTGCGCAGTCTGCCTGCAGCGCGGCAAACAGCTCGGTCAGCAAAAGATGAAGCTGGAGCGCATTCTCCCCGTTCAGTATGTTGTGGGTATCGTTCAATCCGCGCAGCATCGGCTCCACGGTTTGCACCTCGACGGATGCGAACTTCGGCAAGTACATGCGCTGCTGCGAGGATGGCTCAACGTCTTCGACCGTGCCCTTGGACAGCAGGTTCGACCAGGGAATATCCTCCCGCCGAATGTGCACTGCAGGATGCCCATGGACGAAATGCACCCAATAAATCTCCGTATGCTCCAAGCAGGCACGATGCCCGAAATGCCGAAGTCCCGCTTCCAGCACGAGCAGCTTTCCGGCACAGACCTCATATTCGGTCTGTTCTTCCGTCATATAAAGGGTTCCCCTAGTTACCAGCAGCAGGTCGTAGACGCCGAAGGTGCGGGCGAAATGCCGGTCTCCCGGCTTCCAGACGGCATGTCCGGCCGTTACGAATTGCGGTAGCGGCGGAATGGCAAATTCTAAGCACAGCACGGCGGTTCTCTCCTTTTCGTAAGTCCATTTTGTGCTAATCAAAGTCTATAATATCACTGGTTACCCGCGTATAAAAGAGGTACATTCAACAAAAGAAACCGTTCTCATCAGGCGGCAAAGGAGGCTGTTCACACATGCGATTTCGTCAGGTTCATCTCGACTTTCATACATCCGAGGCCATCCCGGGCATCGGAAGCCAGTTTTCAAAAAACCAGTTTCAGAACATGCTGCGAGCCGGGCATGTCGATTCCATTACCGTTTTCTCTAAATGTCATCACGGCTGGGCTTACCACCCGAGCAAAGCCAATGAAACGCACCCGCATCTTTCGTTCGATCTGCTAGGTGAAATGATTGCAGCCGCCCACGAAATCGGCGTCAAAACGCCTGTGTACCTGTCCGCCGGCCTTGACGAAAAGCTGGCGCGTCGCCATCCCGAATGGCTGATCCGAGATGCGGAAGATCGTACGCGATGGGCCAAAGATTTCATGACGCCCGGGTACCATGAGTTTTGCTTCAACACGCCTTACCTGGACCTCTTGCTGGCTCAAATCCGCGAGGTTGTTTCCCGCTATGATACGGACGGCATTTTCCTTGATATCGTCGGAATCCGAAAATGTCATTGCCAGCATTGCGTGGCAGCGCTGCGATCAGCCGGCCAAGATCCTCGGGATGCAGCGGCCATTGCCGCCTTGGGCGAGGCGACCTACCTGAACTATGCCCGCCGCGTACGGGAAACGGTGGACGAGATCAAGCCCGGTCTGCCGGTCTTTCATAACAGCGGGCATCAACGTCGCGGCCGCCGCGACCTCGCCCATGTCAACAGCCATTTGGAACTGGAGTCCCTGCCAACCGGGGGCTGGGGTTACGATCACTTTCCGCTGTCGGCGCGCTACGCGCAGACGCTGGGCATGGATTTTCTTGGTATGACGGGCAAATTCCACACCTCTTGGGGCGAATTCGGCGGGTATAAGCATCCGAACGCGCTGCGGTTCGAAACGGCGCTCAGCCTCGCGCACGGCGCCAAGTGCTCGATCGGCGACCAGCTTCACCCATCAGGCCTGATGGATGAAGCGACCTACGCCTTGATCGGCACCGCCTACGCGGAGGTGCAAGCAAAGGAGCCATGGTGCGGCCAAACGACGTCCGTGGCGGACATTGCAGTCCTGTCACTGGAAGCCGCTTGGTCGGCTTGCCCGGAAGCACGGCAATCGGAAGACCGGAACAATCTGGCGGATGCCGGAGCGGTACGCATCCTGACCGAAGGACATTACTTATACGACATCGTGGATGCCGATGCGGATTTCGGTCGTTACAAGGTGCTGATATTGCCGGACGATGTGCCGGTATGGCAGGCATTGGGAGAAGCAATCCGCACATTTACCGCAAGCGGCGGCAAGGTTCTGGCCACGGGTCGCTCGGGTTTGGATCCAGCCGGCAGCGCATTTGCGCTTGATCTTGGACTGAACTGGAGAGGCGCCAGCCCTTACCGTCCGTCGTATTTCCGTCCGGACTTTACTCCAGGCTCCCTTCAGCCTGCTTCGTTTGTCATGTATGGCGAGGGACAGCAGGTGGAATTGAACGGCGGCCGAGCGCTTGGCAGCCGGGAGAATCCATACTTTAACCGGGACGTGTTCACGTTCTGCTCGCATCAGCACACGCCAAGCGCCGGAGAAGACGTCGGCCCGGGTATGATTGAAAGCACAGGCGGAATCTACATCGCTTGGAATGTGTTCGGCGACTATGCAGATAACGGCCACCTCATTCTGAAAGAGATGGTATTGCACGCGCTCGCCCGGCTCCTGCCACAGCCTTCCCTGCGCTGCGATTTGCCTGCACGGGGCATCGCGACGCTGCAGTATCAGCAGGTAGAGAAGCGCTATATTAATCACCTCCTGTATGCTTCTCCTGTCCTGAAGGGTCGCGTGGAGGTCATCGAGGACATCGTTCCGTTTCAGAATATATCCGTCGACTTGCGTCTCCCATCTGCCGCTTCGATCAAGCGGGTCTATCTGGCCCCTTCGATGGAGGATCTTCCGTATCAGATTCGTAACCAAGGCGAAATCAGCTATACGGTTCCTTATTTGGATAATCACCAAATGGTTGTGCTGGAGTTGGCGTAGATATCCTGCTTGCTGCATAGGGGCGATGGCAAACAACTCTGCCTATGGAAATAGCCGCAGTCCCTGGACTGCGGCTGGTCTCATTTTGACGGTTCCATTCGTAGTGTGAAAAAGCAGGAAGAAAAATAAAGAAGACATCCCGGGGATGTCTTCCCGACTCATAATGTATCATAGCTGAACAACTAAAACTCAAGTTTTTATGTCACCCATCAATATACTGCACTGCGTTTGTCGATCAATTGTTCCAGAAATTCTGCAAATGTCGGAGCGTACTCCTCGATCAGATCGTTCATGAGATCATAGCGCATGACAGCGAACTCCCCCTGCTCATCCTTGGTGGAGGTATCGAAATAATACAGCTCATCCTCGTCAGGGACGAACAGATCCAGCCTGTTCGGATACTGCTCCCGCCACTCCTCATCAGCCTGATTCAGGCGATGTATGTATAGAATATCTGTATCGGCGTACTCCCTCACGTCCGGGGGAGCAAGCATGAGAATCCCCGTACCGCTCAGCGTGGCACTGCCGTAGTTCTTGAGCCACCAGCGATAGGAGGGCGGCAGACTGAATCCCAGCTCCGCTTCGGCCTCAACGATCCATTCCTCTTTCACGCCGCGTCCGGGATACCATTTCAAGGCAGTCGTGCTTTCCAGTTTCTGTGCCAATCGTTCATACATAACGAGAACTCCCTTCGTCCTAGCCATAAGGTAATGATTTCTATTCTAATATAGGGAGATTTTTCCCCTCGTATTCTTTCCGATCGAACCTGCTGATCCATCGTTGACCGCTTTCAGCAGTCATCAACTTAAGAATGACTTACCATTCATAAAAATTATCCTCGATCAGCGCCTCAAAGGAATCTGCCAATAATTTGGCCTCGCCTGTATCGTGACAGCAGATGAACACTTTTCTTGTCTGATGTGCGATTTCCTCTTGGGTTGCCGGACTTCCTACAAGTGAGGCCCGATCCTGCCTTAACAGGAATTTCTGTAATCTTTCCATTAATGCTTCATTCATAGGATCATTCCCTCCCTGCCAATGAATCCAAACCCTCTCACGTTTTATCTAGCCAATGGAATGACCATATTCCAGGTGTGCGTGAAATCCCAAGCACGTGTACCCGTACCGGTTGCTGCAAATAAATGGGTTGGGACTCCGTCTTCAAATAAAAGGTAGGGACGCTCGAGGTTGCACATTTCTTTAACCGTGCCGTCATCCCATGCTACTGTCCGGGAATACGCCTTGGGCTCGGGATGAATCTTCCAGTCCAGACAATCCGTACTCGTAGCATATACGCCAGCTCCCCATTCTCCCGTCAAGCCCTCAGACCCGTTCTTGGAATCATCCTTGATCAGGAGGTGGAATCGTTCGCCGTCATGCCAGAGAAACGGATCCTCCACATGTTTATCCGGATCCGAGAAATTCAATATCGGATGATCGGATAACCGCTTGAAAGGACCGGATGGACATTCCGCTACCGCTACGCCCAACTGAAGTGTGGACCCGCTATATTCCCGCGATTTATAGATCATATAGGTACGGCCATCTGCCAGAATTGCAACGGCTGGATTGGTTGTGACGGTGCCGTCCCACTGTCCCAGGCGGGGAAGCAGAAGGGGTTCGTCCGACCTTTCCCAAGGGCCGAATACCGATCGGGATGTCGCCAGCCCAATTCTCTTGTTATTCCAGACCTCCGTGCCTCGCTCAGAGGAAACGACGTCTCCCGGCCCAGGTATCGGCCCCCCGTACGTTGTTCCCATATAATAGAGGTAATACGTACCGTTCCAGTATTGAATATGAGGATTGTGCTGGTTCATCCCATCAAAATAGCCGCGATCTCGACGACCGAGCACAACTTCCTCAAATCGGTAAGGACCTTCCGGCACCGGGCTGGCTGCCCTTACGATCTCACAATTGAATAGCCAGTGGACACCGAATCCAAGCTCCTTCCTCCACCGAGAAGCGAACAGATGATAACGACCGTCCTCCCCTTTAACACATGACCCGCACCAGATAAAATAATCTTCATCACAATACCCGCCGTTCACTGGCGCAGGCAGTAACCTCGCATTAATCGGATTATTCATTAATACTGACCTCCCGTAAGCATGGTTTGGCTATCCTTTCTCGCAACCGCTCTCATTTCCCTTACATGAGATATTCTAGCAGAACGGGAAGGCTGTGAGAATCATAAGGTTTCGCCATGAATGTGACCATAGCGTCACGGCTTATTCATTCAACCATTCACGGTTATGCGGTTCTTATCTAATCTCTGCACCTTAAGCTGCAATCTAAGCGCATTCGCAACAACAAGCACGGAGCTTGCCGCCATGCCGATGCAAGCGATGCGTGGATCCAAATAACCACATGCAGCCAATGGCACGGTAATGGCGTTATACAGCAGAGCAAATAGCAAATTCTGATGAACATTCCGCATCGTTTGGCGGCTCCATGTATACGCATCGATTATGTTGAAAAGCTTGTTTCCGATCAGCACGATGTCGCCGGCCTGTTTAGCCGCATCCGCTCCCCCGCCCATCGCCATGCCGACATCTGCCACAGCCAGCGCAGCTGCATCGTTTATCCCATCGCCAATCATGGCAACGGAACGTCCTTGATGTTGAAGCTCGCGAATGAATGCCAGCTTGTCTTCAGGAAGCATGCCTGCACGCATCTGATCGATCCCTGCCGCGGCCGCCACCGCCACGGCGGCCTGTTCCTCATCTCCGGTTACCATCCACACATCGGCTCTTCGCTTTAACTCCTGTACAATCTTCCGGGCATCTTTTCTTAGCTTGTCAATCAATACAAGCGATCCGATGCACTTCCCGTTCACGGCGACATAAAGCCTTGTATAGCCAGGTTGATCTGGTGGAATTTCCAGTTGTATGCCCTGCTCCAGCAGCCATTTCCGATTTCCCACGCATATGTGCTCTCCTTTGACATAGCCTTCCATCCCTTTCCCAACCCGCTCTTGGAATTTTTGTGCTTCCAAAAGTGGAGAATGTTTGTCTTGGGCGGCTCGTACGATGGCTTGTGCTAAAGGGTGAGCGGACCGAGAAGCCAGCGCTGCCGACATGGATAGCGCGTAGGCAGCGTTGCTGCCGTTCGCAGTGTGAATCGCTGTGAGTTGAGGTCTTCCTTCCGTCAACGTGCCTGTCTTATCCAACAATACAACATCGGTTCTACGCAAACCCTCTAGAGACCGGCCGTCTTTGAATAGAACGCCTCTTTGGGCAGACGATCCGGTTGCGATCAGGATGGATACCGGCGTAGCCAAACCAAGCGCACAGGGACAGGCGATCAGTAAAACAGACAGCGCGTGGCGCATCGCCGTTTCGGATGCATCGGGAGCCTGGGAAATCCAGAGCCATCCCGCATAAGTAAGTGCAGCACAACCGATCATCACGGGAACAAATATCCCTGCTATACGGTCAACGGCTAACTGAATGGCCGGTTTCCCCTGTTGTGCAGACTCGATAAGCCCAATCATTTGAGATAGACGGGTTTCGCCATGATTCTTATCAACCACGATGTCCAAACGTCCGACCAGACAACGCGTTCCGGCGTAAACTCGATCCCTCATGCCCTTGGCCACCGCTGTGCTTTCACCTGTCAGCATAGATTCATCGGCATCCGCCGATCCCGACTGAACAAAGCCGTCAATGGAAATCCATTCTCCATGGTTCACTCGGATCCGGTCCCCGATCTGCACTTGATCCGCAGAAATCCATTCTTCCCCATGACTGCGGACGACTCGAACCCGTTTAACCTGAAGCTCATATAATGCACTAAGTTGTTTCAACGCTCTACCCTTGGCCATGGTCTCAAGCCACTTGCCCAGGAGTACCGCTGTCATCACCATCGCAATCGTATCAAAATAAAGCGTTGGATGCGCTAGACTGTGCCTGGATTCAAACATGACATAGTGGCTGTAGAAATAAGCCACCGAGGTGCTTAACGCAACAAGGGTATCCATGTTTGCTGTACGATGGATCATAGCCTGGTAAGCTCCGTAATAGAAAGGAAATCCGACGCCAAACTGAAGCAACGTAGCGAGCGCCCATTGAAATACAGGTTCCATCAGCAAATCCGGCGTCCATTGTGCAGGCCAATCGGCAACATGGGCCATCATCGCCCATAGGAGTGGGACCGATAAACAAGCGGCGATGATGAACCGAATGCGATAAGCCCCCGTCTCCGCCTCGATCCCTGCCTGCGGATGCGACAGCCTGTCGATCGCTCCATAGCCAAGCTTTTCGATTTTCTCCAAGATCGTGTCTAATCCAATCTGCGTCGGTTCATAATGAATCGTGGCTTGAGATAAGGCGAGGCTGACACGGGCAGATTGAACGCCTTCCACTTTCCGAAGAACTTTTTCGATCCGGGCTGCACAAGCTGTGCAAGTCATGCCCGTCACATGGATTTGATGCAGCTTCACAACGGTTCCTCCCCACTCTCTGCTTATTTCTGCTTTCGCTTGTCCATACATTGTATGAAAATACACGTAACATCAGAATGGTTAAGAAGAGTCATCTATCGCGGTTTTTGCCTGAAAGCAATGTGCAGTAATCATAAAAGCCCCGTAGCGGAGAGGACGAATCGATTCCGGACAAGCGACAGCGATGGTAGGAACGATTCGTACATGGAGCGTCTTCTAACAGCAAGAAGGGGGCCTTCCGCAAGATCTAAGATCTTTTAGGACAGCCCCTTCATACGCGTAGATATTCTTGTTCTTTTAACATCATCAATTTGTAAGATTATATTTAGTCGATGATCGCAGGGATGATGTGTTCTTTAATTAGTGTCCATCGATCCCGAGGATTGAAGGTAAATGCCGATGCAATGGCGACAACCAAGTCTTTTTGGGGAATGCAGCAAATGATATTGCCGCCATCGCCTACTGCCGAGAATGCAGATACCCCATCCTCGTCCCGCAGCCACCACAGATATCCATAATGGTTAGAATTCATTGCCGTTGATTGGTCAATCCATGCCCCCGATATAATCGGTTGATTGTCCCATGTGCCGCAGTTCAGATAAAGAAAGCCAAAACGAGCCATATCTCGAGGACTTAACGTAAGCCCCCACCCTCCAGTAGAGTTACCGGCCGGGTCTTTGACCCATCCCCTGACGTCTTTTCCGAATAAATCATCAAATCCGAATGAGCACATGTCATAATCCGGAATTTCGTTCATGCCGATTGGCTTAAACAAGTGTTCGTTAGCAAACGCGCGGGCGCTTGTTCCCGTGCTCCGAGTTATGATCGCTGAAAGGAGATGCACCCCTGCAGTAGAATACTTAAATGCTCCCAGGCTTCCACCGATGCCCAGCATATCCAGCGTATAATGTACCCAATCTGATTGCATGCATAGTTTGTCCAAGGGTTCGTGCCAGTCCTCAAATGGATAAGGAGCGGTCATCGTGAGAAGATGGCGTATCGTAATTTCTTGTTTTGGTCGATGGGCAGTCTCTTGTTCATATTCAGGAAAAAAATCCAGCACCTTCTGATCTACATGTTGAATATAACCTGCATCTATAGCAATGCCTATAAGTGCGGAAATGATACTTTTCGTAACCGATGCAACGTGGTGCCTATCCTCCGGACCATATCCATGATCATATTTTTCATACACGATAGCTCCATTTCTAACCATGACAATACCATTCATTTCGGGATATTCGGTTTTGATCAATGAATCCAGCCCAGATAGCTTGTCAGCGTCCATTCCCATGGTCGCCGGGGCTAGGGTATGCCATGCTGTTGTCGGCCAGTAGTTTCTTTTCATTATAAATACCTCGCAGAATTCGTTATTCAAGCCATATGGTATATGTACATCCTTATTTCTTCGCCACGGGAAAATACACCTCGGTAACCATTTCCTCGGCAGTCAAGGCTTGATACGGGTCGGTTACATATACTTCATAGGGAGATTGAGTCAATGCATATCCTTCATTCTCTACCCATTCCCTTAGCTTGGCATATACCGATGTCAAATTAGAATAAGCCCCCTTTAAAACAGACCTCGCACAAAGGCCCCCGCACAAATCTCTCGTTCCCTTTACAGCCTCCTTGATCGGGAGGGCAAACTCTGTGTCATTGCCTGCAGGATTAAATTCCGGGCTGTGATATATCGTCATGGGCGTTCCAACCAAGGTGAGTTTCTCCCTAGCAATCTTTTCATATAACCTGCTGTAATACCTGCCGTATCCTACAGCATAGTCATTACTGCTCATCATCTGACGCATGTAAAGGATATTCATAGACTCCGTTTCAACAAGCTGTACTTCAATATCATCCAGGTATGACATCAGGTGTATACCCTGCTCCAAATTCAAGATATCCTGGTTCATTTGCTTTAGGGTATATTCATATGCGTTTAACTTCTCATGAATTTCCCGACGTTTGCGATTAAGGGCGAGGCGAAGCTTCTCTTCGGATTGATCCGCTTCACCTTCCAGAATCTCTTTGATTTCTTCAAGCGAAAAATGATAGGACTTCAAACGGTTGATATAGAGCATTGTCTTTAATTGACTGATGGAATAATAGCGATAACCGTTTTCCGGATTGATCTGATCCGGATGAATTAACCCAATTTCATCGTAATATCGAAGCGTCTTTGTAGATACTTCGCATATTTTGGAGAATTCTCCGATCGACAGCAAAGGTGCACCTCTTTTCTGGTTTCGGATCTTGGTTCAAGATCACTATACACCTTGCCCTAAGGGCAAAGTCTACAGCAAATTATGAGGAGGGGTTGGGTCTGCCAGTCCCACTATAAATGAGGAGTAACTTCCGGAATTGTACCGGTGTTAAGCCAATGTTCCACTACCCGATTAAACAGCGCCGGATCGGCAAGCGGTATGCCGTGCCCAACACCGGGAAAGATGATCCCTTCAGAGCTTTCGCTCAGCTGCACGAGATCCTCAGCCGATTTCTTAACACTGCCTCTCTCCTTCTCCCCAACCGTCACCAATAGCTTCGTTGTTGATTCTTGAATCCTTGGAGAGATTGAATAGGACATATTCTCCTTCAGCACCGAAACCAATAGCTCCCGCTTCATACGCAGAGTTTCCGTGTAATACTGTTCAAAATCAACCTCATTCACGTACAGCGCGCTTGCCTGCCATCTGGAAAACCATCTGTATCTTGTTAACGGGAAGCTTAATCGAACAGAAGGTTCAATCAGCTTAAGCGCTGCCGGCATCGGCCTAAGCAATGCGCTGTTTACAATGGCATAATCAATAAGGTGGGGTCGTTGACATATCATCTCCACGAGAATTTGCGCCCCTAGTGAAAAGCCGAAAACAACAATCTCTCGTCCGTCAGCTTTAGTTGAAATCATCTCGTTAAGCTGCTCCGCGGTGCGGCTTATGGAAAAAGGCGGTTTGCCGGGGCTGCGCCCATGTCCGGGCAAGTCAGGAATCAGGCAGAAGCTGTCTTCAAAATAGGTAAGCTGCTTGTTCCACATCCAGCCGCTCACACCACCGCCATGTAAAAATACGATCATCCTTGCTGCTTGCTTGTTTCCGCTCTCCTTGATGTATAGATTCAGTCTCCTCATCCCCTGTCATATATATGTCTATACCATTATGAAATAAGAAGTATATATAATGATAGCTTTATGTCTGATATAACTACAATAATTATACTTAAATTTAATTAAAAGTATAAAACAATGTGATTTCTTCTCAGATATTCAATCTCCCTAGACCAAAGTCGAGGCCCGGCTCCTTCCAAAGAGCCAGCTGAAACTCATTCTGCGGACCGTTCTTCCTTCTACCTCCATCGACTACCATTAAGTGGAAATATAATATGATTGACAAGGAGAGGAACCCATGAAGCCAAATAAACAAAGCAAATCTAGAACCATTCGTGTACTGGCAGCCTCCGTGCTGTCCGCTAGCCTGCTGGCTTTCCCTGCCGATATCTTTGCCGATACGGCAAAACCCGCCTCAGGTACAATCGCAACACAGCATGCGGGAACACCGATACTGAGCTCCAAAGAAGTCAAGGCGTTCACCGATGCCTATTTTGCCAAGCCTCATGTTTCGGACATGCTGGCTGGTGCGCTTGTTGTGATTGTAAAAGACGACAAGGTGCTGCTGAATACGGGCTACGGCTATGCCGACCTTGAATCCAAGAAAAAGATTGATCCTGATCGAACCTTGTTCCGCATGGCCTCGATATCCAAATCGATAACCGCGACGGCGATCATGCAACTGGTAGAGGAGGGAAAAATCGACCTGAAGCAAGACATAACCGATTATATGCCAGATGTTAAAATCACCAACAACACCGGGACGCCCGTCACCGTTGAGCATTTATTGACCCATACGACAGGCTTTGACTATACGGACAGCTCCTCGGTTCCGCCGCATATCGTTCAGAAGGGCGAGGTTCCGCTCGCCGACTTTATCCGGTTCAATGCGCCAGCTGTGGTTCGAACGCCCGGGGAGGTTTACCGGTATGATAATCTGGCCTCCTCCATGCAGGGCTACATTGTCGAGCGGGTATCAGGGGAACCGTTTGAGGATTATGTAAAAAAGCATATTTTCACCCCGCTAAAAATGGAACACACTGCATTTCGGATGGATGATGAAATCATCGCGAACCTTGCCACAGGCTACAATGCCGAACGTCATCCGTATAAGCCATATCCGAACATACCTACTATCGCGCCGGAAGGCGGCATGTTTGCCAGCGGTACCGATATGGCCAATTTCATTACCGCCCACCTAAACAAAGGCCAGTTTGGATCTTCCCGCATCCTGAAGGAAGAAACGATGCGCTTGATGCATCAGACGCATTATGATGCAGCCGGCCTTCCGTTGATGTCATACGGTTTCGAGTCGTTTATGCACAGCAGCCACAACGGCCAAACCCTGATTGGCAAAGGTGGCGATTTGGATGGCTATCATTCCTGGCTTTGGCTCCTTCCCGACCAGAATGTCGGAGCCATGATTGTTGTTAACAGTGACGCGAGCACATCGATCCGAGCCGAATTTTTCACCGCATTCATGGATCATTTTTATCCGAAGAAACAGGTTCAGGAGAATGACTTCCTGCTCAATCAGGAGCAGCTCAAGAAATTCGAGGGCATATTCAGGAGCTTAAGAACACCGATTATCGCCACACAGGTGAAGGCTGGCCAAGGTGAGTTATTGGTCTTGGATGCATTGGGCGAACATAAACTCACGCCGGTGGGTCCGCTGCGATTCGTGGATGAGAACGGTACGCCGGCCGCCTTCAAGGAAGATGATAACGGCAATGTGGCGTATATGTATTACACGGCGATAGACAGCATGTCCGAGAAGCTCGAGGAGCCTGCTGCTTACAACGACGTCCCGGAAGGGAGTCCTTATGCCAAGGATATCTACTTTGTTCAGTCCCTCAAGGCTTTTGACGAGAATGAGCAATCCAGCTTCCGACCGAATGAACCGATCACGCGGGCAGAGTTTGTCAGTGCGATCAGCCGACTGGCCGGGATGAAGCCTAGCGAAGGCACGAATTCATTTAAGGATATGCAAGGGCACCCACTCGCTGGTTATGTGCAGAATGTCGCGGACATGGGGGGCGTCACCGGCACGCCGACCCAGAACTTTGAACCCGATCAGCCAATCACGCGCCAAGAGGCTGCTGCTATAATATGGCGTGTGGCACACAACGCGCTTGGCGCCAAGGCGGTTCCGGCTAAACTCAGCTCAAAACCGGCTGCCTGGGCAGATGAAGCCGTACAGTTCATGGTCGGAACCGGGATGCATGGACCCGAGGTGACAAAAGACGCAAACGGGGCCGTGGATTACCGGCCGTCCGATAAACTTCTGCGTAAGGAAGCTGCCGCCACTTATGCCAGACTGATTCAACAGGCTTTTGGTTTTTAATGAAGAAGGGGCCGTCCCCAAAGTAGATTTAGTTGCTTGACGTACAGCTCTCATAAACAAAAATGTGTCAAATAAAGCCATGGCGGTTCTCAGGATGTTATTCCCACACCGCTATGGCTTCTGTATTGACCATTGGCCGCCTTCTTTTTCTCCAGTACGTCTTTCATACCCTCGGAACGAAAGCGATTGATGGTTTGGAAATCCGGACATTGTCTCCCGGCAATCCACATGAACATGAACATGATTTACCAAGGAACGGTTTCTTGCTCAGAACCATTCCAAAGAAATGCGGGGGCAACAGCGATGGGAGGAACGATTCGTACATGGAGCGTCTTCTAACAGCAAGAAGGGGGCCTCCCGCAAGATCTAAGATCTTTTGGGACGGCCCCTTCTCGTCATTTCATTAAATCTATTGTGATCTGATTTATTCCAGCTTGAAGTTTCCAGAGCCTGTGCGAACCTTCAGCACTGCGTCGCCGCTGCCGAACGTTCCCATCAGCCTGCCTTCGTCTTTTACCTCATATCGTATTCCGTCCCACTGTATTTTCCCATTACCGGACTTTCCTTGATAATCAACTTCCAGAGAGGAAGGTTCTTGAACCAGATCGATGGTCACGTTCCCGCTTCCAGCTTGCAGGTCGGTATCATAGATTAACCTCTCCGACTCCAGGCGTATGTTTCCTGAGCCCGCCTTTCCTTGGACGGCCGACTCCCCGTCCTTCAGTTCAACGTAGCCGCTTCCATTTTTGAAGTTCAGCGTTGTGGCATGATAGCGTTCCGCCGATATATTTCCAGATCCTGACTCTAACGCTAACGACTCGGCTTCAATCTCTTTAGCCTTGAGATTACCACTGCCCGTATGCACCGTCAGCGAGCCTGCCTTCACATCCTGAACATTAACATTTCCGCTGCTTGCCTTGATCGTGACCTCATCTCCATGCATACTACCGATCTCGAGATTGCCGCTTCCACTTTCAATGTTTGCAGCTGCCCATTGCTTTTCCGGAAGCTCCACCGATAAATCGATATCCAGTATACGTATGCCAAACTGAATACCGTCAGGAACATCGACCCCGATCACCAGCGTATCGCCGTTTGGCTCGACCTTCAATTTCACTTGGTCTGCATTTTTCGAGCTTACCTTTCCGTTCAGTCGAACCTTAATCTCGTCTGAATTTCCCTTAGTGACTTCAATGTCAGTGCTCCCAGTCTGTAGGGTCAAATCCCGAAAATCATCAGCGGCCACTATTTTCTCTTCATTAATTTTCTTGGTGTCAAAGGAAAATCCGAATTGAACATCCGAAAAAATGTTCATCGGGTTCATCGTAAAAAGCAGCAGCAGTACGCCGGCCACTACGATCAATATACCTGTTTTCTTTTGCATAACGTGTTCCCATTCCTTCCGTCGTCCCTTTTTGTCTCTCTTCTGCCGAATCCTGAAGTCTTATTCAGTATAGCATCCATTTAGAGACTTGAGGATTGGTCCCGCGAATGAGATGGGAACCTCGACCTAAGTCCAGTATCGCTCACCTGCGGATTGGAACGCAAAAACAGCCAGTCCGTACCCGGCTGGCTGTTCTCGTCTCTACCCCAACGCCACATCAAGAATCATCATCAATACGAAACCGAACATTAAACTCATGGACGCTAAATCCTTGTTACCTTTTTCTTGCGAGCTTGGAATGACCTCTTCGGCTACAACGAAAATCATAGCACCGGCCGCAAAACTCAATGCATAAGGCAGCATGGGTTCTATAAAGGCGACGGCTACTGCGCCGATTACCGCGGCAACCGGTTCCACCATACCCGAGAACTGTCCATAGAAAAAGCTCTTTCGCTGAGACATTCCGTCGCCTCGTAGGGGCATGGAAACTGCAACGCCCTCCGGGAAGTTTTGAATGCCGATTCCCAGAGCCAGCGTCAGAGCGCCTACCAGTGATGCTTCAGTCCCTCCATTAGCAAGTGCGCCAAATGCGATCCCGACCGCTAACCCTTCCGGAATGTTGTGAAGGGTAATTGCGAGTACCAGTAGAGTACTCCGTTTTCTGACTTTTGGATTATATCCTTCCGCTCCTCCAATCGGAGAATTGGGATGTAGATGGGGTAATACCTTATCGATTCCCCATATAAAGATTCCGCCTAATAAAAATCCGAAGGCAGCCGGAAACCAGTTCCCGATCGGATTGCCTTCCGACATCTCGATGGCTGGAGCCAATAAGGACCAGTAACTGGCCGCAATCATGACACCCCCAGCAAAACCCAACATACTATCCAGCAGGCGCTGGTTCAATGTTTTTGTAAAAAAAACAACAGCCGCCCCTAACGCCGTCATTCCCCAAGTAAACAGGGTGGCTAGTAATGCTTGGATAATGGGATTAAAATTCATAAAAAAATCTACCATTAAACAAGGACTCCTTTTATGAAAATCATATGATACAGATAATATCTCCTAATATAGACCTTACATACATTTAGCTATTATCCAGAGAGTGATCTAGAGTTTATGTACCCGCGGGAGATCGTTCTAATGCAGTCAGTGCAAATTATTATATATCATAATATGCAATTATGTTAGTATCGAAATACGGGGGCTAATCATAAGTCCCCTAACACCTCCCATAGCATATATTTCAACCCTCTATCAACCGTAAGGTGAATTTATGGCAATCTGCATTAGTGTAGCAAGTAACCTTGTTTATGGGCTTACAATCATGAGAACTCTTGGATTGCTTTGCGGAAGTTCGAACCTTATTGTTTTGTGGATCATCACTCTTGGAATCGGTGGAGGCTTTGCCTTTCGTTTATCCATGATGTTTTTTGGCTTACGTACAGAAAATGCAAAACAACGGGGTTTGAACAAGGACGGCTCGTATGAAAATAAATAAGGCACAATAACAATCAAATGCATTGTGCCTTATTTATTTTCATGAGGTCCGCCATAATCCTATAACTGGACGATACCCCGTTCGACCGCGACAGCGACTGCTTGGGATCTGGAATTCACTCCAAGTTTGTTATAAATGTTCGTCAAATGAGCTTTGACTGTACGCTCGGATATTCCCATATCGCCGGCTATTTCTTTGCTTCGATAACCGAGCGCAATGGCCCGTAGAACGATTCGCTCTTTCTCGGAGAGCACCGTTTGATCTGAAGACGAATCAAGTGCCTCTTCTCGTTTGTTCCTTGCAGCGAATACTCTTGCCATAATTTCAGGCTGCAGCAGCGTGTCGCCGCGAACCGCCGATTCTATCGTGCGGAATAAATGATCTCTGCCGGTATCTTTCAAGAGATATCCTTTGGCCCCCAATTCCAGTCCGCTTATCATCAGTTCATCTTCATTATATGTTGTCAATATAACGACAGGGATGTTGATGTTCCTTTTATTTAATTCCTCCATGGTCTCTAATCCGCTCATTTTAGGCATATTTAAGTCCATAAGAATGATGTCCGGGGTTAGCGACTCCAATAATCTCAGGACATCCTCACCGTTTTCCGCTTCTCCGAGGACATGAAAATCATCATTCGTCTCAATTATGAATTTTAGCCCTTCCCTTACCACAAGATGATCATCGGCGATAAGCACGTTATATGCCATCAGGGCTCTCTCCCTTCTCATCAGATGTATCAATTTTAATTAATGTTCCCCGAGGGATGTTGTTGGTTATAATAAACGATCCTCCCAAGATGCGAACTCGCTCCTTTATACCGATTAGTCCGTAATGCCCAGACATGGAGCCCTTTTGATTCGAAGTCATGCCTTTCCCATCATCTTTTATTTCAAGATTCATAATCTCGGCCTCTATGCGGATGTACACCCAGACACGACTGGCTTCAGCATGACGGGCTACGTTGGTTAAACATTCGCCTATAATATAAAGTCCATGCTCCATCATCAACTTGGGGATGCTCCCATTTATGCTCATATCAAGAAATACTTGAATGCCGGTCGCATTCTGGAACCTCTCTATTTCGTCGCGAATAGCATCTGAGAAATCGACCGTCGCGAACGTTTTTGAACGAAGATTATCAATGGCCAATCTTGCTCCCGATAACGTTTTCTTTGCATGAATCATGGAATGCTGGACGATTTCTTGAGCCCTTTTAGAATTGCCTTTCGTCAAATGTGCGTCAACCGCATCCAGCTGCATGATGATACCAGCCAGACCTTGTGCCAGCGTATCATGCAAATCCCTGGCCATTCTTTGACGTTCGTTAGCCAATGTCAATTCCTCAACCTTGCGATGTGCACGCTCTAGATCTTCAAGAAAAGTTTGGGTGCGTTTCCGAGCATGAGCTTGCTTTAAAAATAAATCAGCAAAAGAAACGAAAATGACGGTCATCATTACGTACAAAATCGACATTAAAATCAACAATTCAAATTGTCCCATAATGAAGAAAGTCGATAGGAATAACACATAGTAGAAAACGGACAGCATGAGCATTTTGATTCTTTGAAAGTAGACCCCGACGCTTTGGCCAGTCAACACGGGATACATCCCGAGCAATAGCATAAAAGTTGCCTGATCCATGATAAGCGAACATCCCAGAATTATGAGACCTTGAATCATGAAATAGATCCAAGGATATTTTTCAGTTAGAGATGAGAAGTGCCAAATTAATGAGGCGTGTAGCAGCATCAATCCCGAAAAGAAGGTCAAAGAAATAATCGACGGCTCGTGCAGAACCTGTACAATCATGGATATGAAATAAACGAAAAAAATCCATGTCATGCTCGGGACTCTGGCATTAAACATGGCATCGGGTAAGTCGTTATCTCGATTTTTTTGCGACCACCGCTTGAACTCGTTTCCCGTTTCCATGAGTTCTCCCCTTTCGTTCCCCCTATTATAACAACAATTACAATTTTCAATTGTATTTTCTATTATACCTCTTAGTAAACATGAAAAAATCGTACTTAAGGGCAGAGACCCTTATGTACGATCGGGCAATAATGTAATACAGATTTTAATTTTGAGCTCACTAGGCAATTTCTTTTTTGCTCTTCGTTTCTTTCTCCATGGACTCGCCTTCAACATCGATATTTGGTAATATGCGTCCAAGCCATTTCGGCAGATACCATGCCGAGCGGCCCATTAGGGTCATGACCGCTGGCACGATTGTCAGCCTTACGATAAATGCATCGAACAATATGCCGAAAGCTAATGCCAAACCCATTGATTTAATCATGACATCTTCGACGAAGATAAAACTTGCGAACACGGCAATCATGATGAGACCAGCGGCCGTTACAACGCCGCCACTATTTTTAAGGCCGGACAGTACGGCATTTTTCGCATTTCCCGAATGGTTAAATTCTTCGCGCATGCGACTGACCAGAAACACTTCATAATCCATGGCCAAGCCGAATAGTATGCCTGCAGTCAGAATGGGCAAGAAGTTTAATACAGGACCGGCTGCAGGAATATCAAAAAACTTGGCCAGGTTACCGTCCTGAACGACAAAAACGACGAATCCGAGTGTTGCCGTAAGCGTAAGAAGATAACCTAGCACGGCTTTGATCGGAACTAAGACGGACCGGAATACCATCATAAGTAGAATCAAAGCCAGTCCCACAATCAGAGCTGCAAATCTGGGCAAAGCCTCATTTAATTTCTCAGATATATCGATATTCACAGCCGTTGTACCCGTAACCATAACCTCAACTTGATCCTGTTGCTTAATTTCGGCCGCCTTTTCACGGATCGAATGAACCAATTCGGTTGTTTTGTCACTTTTCGGATCGGTTCCAGGGATGATCGTTACCATAGCAACATTGCCCGTTGTGTTCGTGACCGGCGGAACTGCCATTGTCACATTCGGCAGCTCGCTTAGTTCCTTACCTACCTTAGCAAATGTCGCTTGCGCATCGTCTGTTGACTCTGCTTTAAGAATAATAGCGAGCGGTCCGTTCATACCAGGCCCAAACCCTTCCGCCATCAAATCATAACCGCGCCGTTCCGTTGTTTCGATCGATTTAGAGCCTTTATCCGGAAGGCCCGTTTGCAAATGCAGTGCAGGCAGACTTATGGCTGCTAACAGCAAAATGCCTGCAAGTGCTATAGGTAATGGATACTTCGTTATCATTCGTCCCCAGCGATTCGATTGTTCAATGACTTTAGGGGGATCCTGAAAGGAAGCCGTTTTCGACTTCGGACGAATCCGTTCACCCGCAAATCCAAGAAGCGCAGGAACGACGAGGACGGAAATAACTACGGCCACAAGTACCGTGAATGCTCCCGCTACGCCCATTACCGTGATGAACGGAATTCCCGTTACGGATAATCCGGCAAGTGCTATAATCACTGTCAATCCGGCAAAAATAACAGCGCTGCCGGCGGTAGCATTTGCATGCGCAATGGACTCCTCAACACCTTTACCTTCCACAAGATTTTGTCTGTATCTCGAAATAATGAATAAGCCATAATCAATTCCGACGGCTAATCCAAGCATGATGGCAAGTATTAATGAGAACGACGCCATTTCGATAAAGTTAGAAGCAATAATGACGGACATGACGCCTATTCCAAGTCCGATTACGGCTGTTAGTATAGGCAACCCGGCTGCGAGCAAAGATGTGAATGTAATGGCCAGGATCATAAAAGCGGCAATAATGCCAATGATCTCGGAGATTCCTCCTATTTCAAGTTCGGAGAGTTCGACACTTCCTCCGATTTCAGCCTGTAAGCCCTCTTTACGCGCGTTCTCTACACTTTCCAACACGAGCTCTTTAGATGCATCCGTGACTTGCAAGGCCTCTGATTTGTACGTGATTACCGCATATCCAATCTCTTTTTTATAACTGATTGTACCTGCCTCGTATGGGCTGACGATCGATGCAATCTCAGAGTCTTTAGATATGGACTTAAGCGTCTTGGCGATCATTTTTTGCGTTGATTCCGATTCCAGCGTTTGACCGTCAGGAGCCTTGAAAATCACTTGAATCGTCCCGCCTTCAGTACCTTCTCCTTGTGAAAATTCTTCTTTCAATACTTTCATCGCTTCCTCGGATTTTGTGCCAGGAATGGTCATTTCACCGTTTAAATGAACTCCCATACCGAGACCAACTGAAACGGCGATGATGAGAACCGCTAAACTTCCGAACAAGACCTTCTTTCTGTTTCGAGCAGCTAAAATTCCAAGTTTATACAAAAATGCTGCCAAACGTAATCACCTTCCTCTATTAGCAAGAATAACTGTCATTATAACGTCCGTGCAGTGGTTTGAAATCGTACATATGGGCATTCGCAGGATGTACTTTTGGGCATGTAATGTCCGATTCATATAATTTTCAGTGATTTAACACTCACCTTTTGGTAAGTACCTGTACTAAAAGTGCATACTTACATAATTTCAGTCCGCGCTTTATACTCAAGGAAATCAATCATTCTCAAGGAGGACACATCATTGAAAACACTTGTTATCGTTACACACCCAAACCTGGAAACATCCGTCATAAATAAGCGGTGGGTAGAAGAACTCCGACAATACCCGGAAAAGTATACCGTACACGAATTGCATAAAGTTTACCCAGACGGAAAAATTGATGTGCAAAAAGAACAACAGCTCATTGAATCGCATAGCCATCTTGTTTTGCAGTTTCCTATCTATTGGTTTAATTGTCCCCCTCTCCTCAAGAAATGGCTTGACGATGTTTTGGCTTATGGTTGGGCTTATGGATCAAAAGGAGGCGATAAATTAAAGAATCGCAAAGTGGCTTTAGCTGTATCCGCCGGAATTAAAAAAGAAGATTATCGGGAAGACGGAAGGTATCGCTACACGCTTGCACAGATACTAACTCCTTTTGAAACGACCTTCCTCTATTGCGATGCAGATTATCGTTCATTCTTTGCGTTTTACGGACAAGAAGCTGCTCCTGGCGAGAACGCGCCTGACATGGACCCATCGCTTCCTCATAGCGCATTGGAAACAAGTGCACAGGATTACTTAAAGTTCATAGATAACCTGTGATATGTTAACTGAATTAAGCCGTTAAAAAAAGGCGCCGTCCCAAAAGTAGATTTAGTTGCTTGACGTACGGCTCTCATAAACAGAAAGTGTGTCAAATAAAGCCATGGTAGTGCTCAGGATGTTATTCCCACACCGCTATGGCTTCTGTTATGATCATTGGCCGCCTTCTTGAGCAAATTACAGGCAAGCGAAAGCCACCCGACCTCCAGGCTCACTTTATGCAAGCCCCGAAGCAGAAATCGCCGGAATCCTCGGTTGTTTTTGATCTGCCCAAACACACTTTCCGGTTCGACCATTCGCTGAACCGACAACGCATGACCCTCCTCGCTTCGAAGTTTCTCCCTTGCTTGCTGCTTGTAACGAAGATACTTGAGGCTTACGGTGATTTCCCGGTCTCCCTGGGCTTTCGCACATGTTTTTTTAAGCGGACAACCTTCGCAGCTTTCGCTCGATAGAGCCGCTTCCGTAAGAAACCGTTCCTTTTGTAAATGGTTTGGGTAGCACCTCCATTTTACCAAAGAACGGGTTCTTTGCGTCTAAAAGTAAGCAATCTGCACGGCGTAGCGGAGAGGACGAATCGATTCTGGACAAGCGTCAGCGCTCGCCTTTGCCCCCACATTTCGTCCTTGCTCAGAACCATTCCAAGAAATGTGGGGGCAACAGCGATGGTAGGAATGATTCGTACATGGAGCGTCTTCTAACAGCAAGAAGGGGGCCTCCCGCAAGATCTAAGATCTTTTGGGACACCCCCTTTGAATATAACAAAACCTCATGCTTCCAGCTGCACAGCTTCCAGCGCCGGCGGACTGTTTTGCTCTCCCCACTCGCACATCATATGTAACACAGGAATGAGTGAGAGTCCGCGTTCCGACAAGGTGTATTCGACTTTGGGAGGGACCTGGGGATATTCCGTGCGAACGATTAGCTCATCTGCCTCCAGCTCCTTTAACATGACGCTTAGCGTCTTAAAGGATATGGAACCAATGCTTCGCTTCAGCTCATTATGCCGCATAACCTTATTTTCAGACAGCCAATACAAGATGATCATTTTATATTTACCGCCGATCAAGGATAACGTATAACCAAAGCCGGTGTCTTGGGGTTTCACGCCAGTCGGAACACAGGTATCAGTTTCGCGCATAAGTCACACTCTCCTTCTAATCTGTTCCATTTATCATGTACTGATCATCTTAACATAAAAACAGTACTGGATCGCAAGGAGATGTATAGAACGACGAATCCCGCTGTCATGGTGATTATCCGGCCCAAACGTCTTTTACGTATTGTCCCGACGCTTCCAGCCCGGATAGCCAGGCGGCAGCTTCTTCTGCATTCACGCCATGTCGGTCCTGATAGGAACGGGTCAGCGTTTGTTCCACCTCCGGCGCCATCCGTGAGCCGTCGCCGCAAATGTACATTTGCGCTCCTGCCTCTAGCAGTGACAGCAATAACGCTCCGTCTTGTGTCATTAAATGCTGGACATAGCATTTCTCCACACCGTCTACCCTCGAAAAAGCCGTATGCAGGGTGACCAGACCTTCTCTCTCTGCCTGCTCAAACTCCTCGCGGTAAAGATAGTCTTGCTCCGGATTCCGACAGCCGAAGTACAGATGCGCAGCACCCAGCTTCTGCCCCGCCTCTCGAAGCGCTTGTCTTGCCTGGATGAATCCCCTGAACGGAGCCACACCCGTGCCCGGTCCGATCATGATGATTGGCGTTGCCGGATCCTCCGGCAGCGCAAAGCCCGACTCTGGCGAACGAATGAACATCAGAACCTCCGCCCCCGTCTCCAATTGTTCCAAATAGTTGGAAGCCACGCCCCTGTATTCCCCTTGGCCGCTCCACGCTTGCCCCCGAACGACACTGACCGTAATGCTTGCCGTATTCCGGCTAACCTTCGGAGAGCTGGAAATCGAATAATATCTCGGCTTCAATGGAGGCAGGAGCTCAAGAAACCGTTCAAACGACAGCTCGCAGGCTTCATACCGCTCCAGCAGATCGAGCATGGTGATCCGTTTGGCCCGCACTTCAGCCTGATAGGTATCTTCCGAAAGCAGCTCTTGAAGCTCTTTCACATGCGGCGGACATACCGTACTAGCGGCCATCTCCCGAATCTGCGCTCTTGTGGCCGGCTCCTGCAGCTCCACGCTGCGGGACAGCAGGTCGTCCAGACGGACAGGAATGCCTGTCGGCAAATGCGCACCGCTTCTTCCTTCAGCAGACAAGATAAGGTGTGCCCCCGCGTCCAGTTTGAATCTTCGGAGAACTCGCTGAACCAGCATCTTCGGATTGACCGGAAGCACTCCCAGATGATCTCCTTCACGATAATTCGTTCCGGCCGGCAGCGAGATTTCGATATGCTGCGTGATCCTTCCGCTGTCCGCATGCTGCAGATTGCGGGTGTGAGCAACGCGCCCGGTTACAGCCTGGTAGGTTTCTGCCAGAGGCACGGCGGCCGCTCCCTGCACGAACTGGACAGACAAGGTACTGCGCTTCAGCTCATTGACGGACATCAGAGGTAGACCTAGCGATTGCATCAGATCCGGCCATAAATGCTCTGTCCATTCATCAACTTCACGCTCAAAGTCGCCGCTGGCATCACTCTCGCCGCGCGTGAGCAATCGCTGAGCCCCTTTGACAGCAAGCTGTTCGTCTATCAAACGAGGAATCCGCTGATAGGTGCTTGCCCAGTTGTGATCCCCGCAGCCGAATACGGCATATCGCACACCCTGGATTTCTGATTCATCGGCATTCTCCAGCCATTCCGTAAATACTTTTGCATTGGAAGGCGGCTGACCGTTGTACGAGGCGGTTACAATGATGACGGCACCTTCCTTCGGAAGCCTTCCGGCATAATCGTCCAACGTACCTACCTGGCTGTCGAACCCTTGGTGCTTCGCAGCATCCGCCACCTCTCGGGCAATTCCCTCTGCCGTGCCCAAGTTAGACCCGTATAAAGCGAGCAGCGGTGTATGATGGGCATTGGTCGCCGTTTTATCTGGCGACTTGGCGAATTCCCGCTTCTCCAACTCGGGTGACACCGCCTTACCTGCTCCCGGAACCAAGAGTGCGGCCCCCTCTTGACGGCTTCGAACTTGAATATGAAACCCTTCTGGCTTCAAAGTGAGGGTTTCCTTAACCTTCAACTCATACGACTGGTTTTCGATCAATTTAAAATATTTGAGCACCAAACCAAGCACCAAGGTTGCCTCCTGCAGCGCAAACTGCTGCCCGATACATGCGCGTTGTCCGTTGCCAAACGGTTTGTAAGCGTCATGCGGCACCTTGCTGGGATCTTCGAAACGCTCCGGTCTGAACGTCTCCACGTCGTCTCCCCACACGCGGGAGTCTCGATGCAGTCCCGGAATCAGGACCGTTACGCTATCCCCCTTCTTGATCGGATAGGTTCCTCCGATCTCCGTATCTTCCTTGGCATATAACGAAAAAGCAGGTGCCGTTGGCCATAAGCGCAGCGACTCGCTGAGAACCATGCGGACGTATTTGAGCTCCCGAACCTGATTGTAAGTCGGCACGGGATCTTTCAGAACGCGGTCTACCTCGCTTACCGCTTTTTGCAATGTATCCGGATTTTTCAGCAAAAAATAAATGGCAAAGGATAGCAATCCGCTTGTCGTCTCATGCCCCGCGATAAGAAACGTAATCATCTGATATCGGATATTCTCCGAATCCAGGCGCTCGCCTGTATCCGGATCGACACCTTCCAGCATATGCGCAAGCAAGTCCCCTTCTTCGCCGCCATACTTTTTGCGATCTTGAATAAGCTCATCAACGAGCGAGAACATGTCCTGAACATCTTCCTGAAACTGCCGCTTCTTTTTAATCATAAACATGTCTTGTATGCCCAGACGGTGCAGCTGGTTCATGCCTTCATCGAGAGCCCGCACCATGCTGTCGATAAACGGATGATTGTCTTCCCGGTAGAAGCTGTTAAACCGGTAATTAAATCCGCACAGGCCGATGGTATCCAGCGTCAGGCGCGTCATGTCGGCAGGAACGTCCACGGTTTCGTCGGGGTTGAGCCGAGCCCATTTCTGGATAAGCTGCATAGCGATATCGACCATTTTCGTATGGTAGCCTTGCATCGCACGCTGGCTAAAGCTGGAGAGCAGGATGTTATGTGCTTTTTTCCAGTTGGGCTCATGTGTAGCGCTCGTAAACAATCCGTCACCTGCAAAAGTACGGACATTCTGAAGCGGCGCCCAGATACGTTTGTCAAAACGCTTCTCGTCACACGCGTCCTTGACATATTCGTGGCCGGAGACATACAGCTCCCTGCGTCCGCCCGGATACTGAAATTGAAATATCGGCCCGAGTTCCGAGGCGACCTTCACAAGCGATTGGACCGGAGCTGCGGAATCCAGCAGAGGCAGATTGCCCAGCGGTCCGTAAGTTTTAGGTTGAGGTACTTGCTTCGTATCTGACATTCGATCTCCCTCCATGATCCATTGTTTCTTTAGAATGCGTCCCTTTGTTGGGACTGGTGAATCCCTATGCAGTACTCACTGACCAATATCGTAATACGGTCATTTCAACATAAAAAAGGAGGATTGACGGCTGTATCGTTAGTTTCTACTTAACATGGCTGTCTTATCCTAGCCTATACCCTATCACGATATGTATCTCCAGCATATCAGCCGTAGGTCCTTTAGGACTATAAAACCAAATAAAATATCACCCTCCGACAAAAGCAATGTATTGAGTCATTGATTTTCTTTGCCGAGGAAAATTTTCAGTAAATGTTCACAGAATTATCTACCGTATAACAGGCTTTGACTACAATCTCCTCAACAACAAAAAGCCGCGAATTTCGCGGCTTTCAATATATCCAATATTCAATTGGGCTTTTCACTCCGTCCACATATGTTCACATGATCCACTTAACAGGAGATCCCCCCCCCCCCGCGAAATGCGTGCTCCGATCAGATTAACCGCCTTGCCTCAACTCTCTTCGATCGCTGTACGAACATCATATTGATAAATGTCGATATCCAGCGGCATTCCAAGCGCCATCTTTGCAAGTTGGCTTCCGATAAATGGCCCCATCGTTAGTCCGGACGCGCCCAGCCCGTTTGCCGTAATAAGGCCTTCCCAGCCAGGGACAGCACCTATAACCGGGAGAAATCCGGGTGTGAACGGACGAAACCCGACTCGTACTTCCTCAAATGTGCTGTCAGCCAAACCAGGCGCTAAGGCCAATCCTTTATTCAGGATTTCCTGCATACCGCCGGGTGTTACTCTCGTATCGTAGCCCTTGACTTCATTTTCGTGAGTCGCTCCGATCACAATCTTCTGGTTATCAAAAGAGAGCAAATATTGATCCGAAGGCGGCATGACGACCGGCCAGGCACCTGTATCTTGCTGGTCAGCCGCCTGCACATGCATGATTTGCGCTTTTTGAAAACGAACCTGAAAGTCAATGCCTAATGGCTGGAGCAGTTGATTAGCCCATGCACCGGCACAAACAATGACTTCATCAGCCTCGAAGCTATCAGCTCCGACAGCTGCTCCGGTTACACGATTTGTTTGATATACCAATGCGGCATCCCCGTTTATAAGCCGGGCCCCGTTCCTCTGTGCAGACCGGATCAGCGCATCGCGCAGCGCACGACCGTCAATACGTGCGGCACCGCTAATATGAACGGAATGATAGCCTTCACCGAGCAAAGGAAAATGCTCATGGGTTTCTTCCTCATTCAGCCGGGTAATCTCACCGATTTCCGGAGCATCTGTTTTCCGAATATGAGCCCGTTCCTCCATCTTGCGGATTTTATCCAAATCCTCATGAATGCTAAGAGCGCCGACTTGGGCGTAGCCTGTTTCTGTCTCGCCTTCGCTGATGAGTTCTTTCACTAACTCAGGATAAAAACGCGCGCCCGCCTTGGCTAATTGGTACCACGCTTGATTCCGCCTTTGCGATAGCCAGGGGCAGATAATGCCTGCCGCGGCATCCGTAGCCTGTCCTTTATCTTTGCGGTCTATAATAAGAACTTCCGCTCCCATTTTTGCTAACTGATAAGCAGTCGATGCCCCCAGTATTCCCGATCCAATGACGATCACTTTCTTCATGCATGACATCCCTTTCCTTCAATCACTGTATCCATTATAGCTAATGCAGGAAAAAAGTATAACGCCCACCATCTAAGCGTTATACCAAAGAATATACAAAAAAGCCGCCAAATAGGCGACTTCACATCCATCCGAGCTATGGTTAATCTGATGGACCAATTATTATTTTTCCATGACAGCAAAATAGTTTTCTTCATAATCCGCAAAGTTGAACACTCTGCCGGAAGGCAAATTCACCACTTCGCCGACGGTGATATTATGGCTTGTTAAATGGCTGTGCAACGCATCGAAATTTTCCGTGAAAAACATTAAAGAAGGTGTGCCCAAATTCATCCCAGGCGACATTTTGGCTACGAGCTCCTTGTCATGCAGAATGATGCTTGTTTCGGCTTCCTGCGTTGGAGCAATTTCAATCCATCTCATTTCACCGTTATTCTCTTCAGCTATGACTTGAAATCCTACCATTTCAGTCCAAAACTTCACGGCTTGATCCTGATTATTCACATACACCATAATTTGACCAACTTTACTAATCATCGATTGTTACACTCCTTCGCCTAATTAACTGTTAAAACCAGCTTGTTTCTATGATTGTCTTTTCTCTTCAGATCTTAACATGCCAGATGCACTTATATTTCTTATCAATTGCGAATTTATATTAAATTACGGTTTATTTTTTTACTATACGCCACTTATCATTAGCTTGGGCAGCTGGTGCGGGCCATCGATCAATTTGCGGGAGCGTCAGCTGAGACGCTTTTCTTTTCCGCTTGATTGGATGATATCGAGCTCGATTTCGGATGTAACCCGATTATTGAGCAACCGCTTCATCGGATTTATGGAACTTGAGCATATGCGGAAGGTTGAAGGCACTTCAGCTCTTTTGGAGGATGGAATCGCCACGCCGTTTTGACCGGCTGCTGGAAGGGTTAGGTTTACTGTATAAACGTCTTAGTTGATATCACAACGAAATGTAAAAAAGCTGCCGCTAACTAATTAGCGGACAGCTTTTTTTGTAATTTCCTATTAAGGAACATATTCTAGCTAATTGATACTCCCATTCCTTCTTTGGGATAATGATCTTATTGTTTCTTATGTTTCTTGATGGCCATCAAGTTCAACGAACTTCGTTGCCACATTCTCGCAAAATGCACGATCATGCTCCACGAACAGAAGCGTCGGTGCATACTCGAGCAATAACTCTTCGATCTGCATGCGAGAGATCACATCGATAAAATTAAGCGGTTCATCCCACACATACAAATGAGCATGCTCACTAAGGCTTTTAGCGATCAGCACCTTCTTCTTCTGTCCCCCGCTATAAGTCGAAATATCCTTTTCAAACTGAAGTCTGGAGAAATCGAGCTTTCGCAATATGGATTTAAACAGGCTTTCATCAATCCCGCTGCTTATGGCATAATCCGTCAAGCTGCCTTGCAGGTAGGACGTGTCCTGAGATACATAGGATATCTTAAGCTGGCTATCCCTGTTGAACTGGCCTGTGTATTGCATCTCTTCTCCGCATATCAGCTTAAGGATACTGGATTTTCCAGAACCGTTTTTGCCCGAGAGGGCAACTCGGTCCCCTTTTTCAATCGTAAAACTCAAGTTTTCACACACCGTCTTGGAGTCGTATGAAATGGAGACATCCTCCAGCTGGACCAGTTGTTTTTTGTGATAATCCAGTTGGAACATCTGCAAATTCTCGGAGCTCTCGATATTTTTAAGGAGCTTCGATTTTTCCTCTATGGCGGACTGCTGTCGCTGCTCTAGGTTTTTGGAGCGCTTCATCATCTTAGCTGCCTTGTGGCCAATATAGCCTTTATCTACTTTGGAGCCTGAATTTCTGGTGCCGTTCTTCGATTTCTCCACCTGATCCGACCAATTCCCCGTCCTTCTTGCAGAATCGGTTAAACGTTTAATATCTTTCCTCAGCTTCTCGTCACTCGCAAGCTCAAATTGATCCTGTCTCTTTTTATTTTCCCACCATGCGGAAAAATTGCCTTTTTGGATCTCGATATTGGTTTTATTGATGGACAGGATGTGGTCTACGCAATGATCCAAGAATGATCGATCGTGCGACACCAGAATAAATCCGCTTTTCTTGCTGAGGTAGTCGCTGACTAATTTTCTCGCATGCATATCCAGGTGATTGGTCGGTTCGTCAATCAAGAGGAAGCGATTTTCCTTGATAAACAACGCAGCCAGCATCACTTTGGTCTGTTCTCCGCTTGATAATGAGACAAAAGGCCGGTACAGGACATCTTCCGAAACCTTTAACAAGTTAAGTTCGCGCACGATTTGCCAATGAACATACTCCGGATAGATCTCCTCGATGATGTCCAGAGTGAGATACTCCTTGTTCTCGACATGGTAAGGGAAATATTCGAAGCTCACGGAGGCCGAGATATTCCCGCTGTATTCATACTTGCCTAGCAGCAGATTGAGAAACGTGGTTTTCCCCCTGCCGTTTCTTCCGGTAAATCCCAATTTCCAATCGGTATCGATTTGAAAGCTCACTTGTTCGAATATCGGATCAAAACTGCTCTCATAAGCAAACGAAAGGTTTGAAACTTGGATTAATGACATTCTCATCATTCCTCTACGGTAAAATTTCAGAACGAAAAAAAGCGCAAAAACACCAGAACCCGGTGCTTTCTACGCTTATCTTTGCCAACTATACCATAAAGAAACAAGCGACGATCAAGCTATCGCTAAACTTGCCTGCATATAAGTATAGAAGGATAAAGTTCCGGTATCTGACTGGTTATGGTGTGAACCTTGTCTAATGCTTCCTAGTATCGACAGGTTCACATGAACATCTACAACATCTAATTCAGTCATCGCTTTATCCCTCCTTCATTCGATCCCGTTATTGTGCGAATATTATAAACTTAACATGAATGCCACCTATTGGTCAACCTGTATAGGGCAAGCGGCGGCTCGCCTACGTTTCCGTAAAAAAGATACAACTTAACGATCTTGCGCAATTCACTAGTTGCTGATAGGATATTTCGAGTGGTAGATGAAATGCCACCTACATTTTGGATTGAAAAGCAGGTGACTTATTATGAATTTATTAAAAGAGTTTAAAACCTTTGCGCTTAAGGGTAATGTGCTCGATTTAGCCATTGGGGTTATCATTGGTGCTGCTTTCGGCAAAATCGTATCCTCCTTGGTGAGCGATATCATTATGCCGGTGATTGGATTGATGCTTGGTGGAGTGGATCTATCAGGGCTAAAGGCGACGATCGGGGATGCAACCCTGACGTATGGAGTATTTCTTCAAACGGTCGTGGACTTCCTGATCGTCTCCTTCTCGATCTTCATGTTCATCCGTACACTGAACCGCTTCAAACGCAAAGAAGATACTAAAGCTGAAGAACCACCGGCTCCATCGAAGGAAGAACTGTTGTTGACTGAAATTCGCGATTTGCTGAAACAACAAAATAAGGCTTCCGAATAATAATAGGCTACCGATCTAGAGAGTGTGTTTTCGATATGAGAACATACTCTCTTTTTTTGCCTTCCTCCAGGTCCTCGCATGGGAATAACAAACGCCCGTCATATCGTTCTATTCATGTTCTATTGACAGATCATGCTAAATAGAATTATAATTCACACTAAACCTAGTAAAATAGTATAGTTTATAATATAGAGACAGAGCACCCACGCCGTATGGGCTGTCCAGAAAAAGGGAGATGTGCTATATGCCAAGTGTTCAAACGTTCAAAGCAACGGCCCATTTGCAAGAAGGGGTAAAAGTTGTTACTAATGTAAGGCAGTTCGAGTTAGTCATCGATGAGCCGAAAAGCCTTGGAGGTACGGATACCGGAATGAACCCCGTTGAAGCTCTGCTGGCCTCCCTGGGGGCATGCCAATCGATAGTGGCCCGTGTTTATGCTCCAAAATTCGATGTGATCCTTGAAGATTTCAGAGTTGATGTAGAAGGCGACCTTGACCTGGATGGATTCTTTAATCGCTCTGACGTACGCCCTGGATACTCCGATATTCGGTACACGTTCTACATCAAGACCCCTTCGTCCCCCGAGAAGGTTGAGCAGTTTGTTGAATTTCTGGAGAGTAAATGCCCTGTGGGCGATACGATAGCGGCGCCAGTAAATGTGAAGCTAAATCGCATCGTCATTGAGAACGAAGTGGCTCATTCTTAATTAATCTACATATAAGGGCTGCCACGTTGCACCAAGCAACTTAGCAGCCCTTCATTTTTCATCGTTATGAAAGGCACTCATCCGGATATCATTAAGCGACGTATTGTCCATGGATAAATGTATTATTTCTTGTGAACGGCATAAAGGAAACGGCAGTAACCGATCTCAGCCGCATTTTTCATCAGTTCCAGATTTAGCCAGGCTGCCAATTCATGAAAAGGCTTATCCGCGAAAGGCCATAACGTTCGTTCCGTAGAAAGGAACGCTTCGTCCGTCAAAGCCGACATTTCACGTTTCCACTCGCTGCTCAATTCATTTATTCTATGTCTAGTCTCTTGGATGTTACCCATAGAATGGATGTCTTCACGGGCCAATGCCCCGCTGCCGAACGAATGATTCAGTACCATAGACCACCAGTATGTGATATGCCATGTCAGCCAAGATATATTCGGCGGGCCAATCTCGTAATCCTCGGATTCCGGCCATTCCGCTAGCCAGATTCCAGATTCACGGTAAACGTGGAGTCCCTTCGAAGCAGGTCGCCAATGAAACTCCTCATCTTGAAGCCCCGTGAGATGCAAGTCGAGCAACTGCCAAGCGATTTGGAACTGGAAATCAAGAGTACTTCGAATGACTCCGGTCGGATCAGGTGAATACTGTCGATCCTGCATTACGCCCCTCCATTCATCGAAATAATAAACGTTATTTAAATATGTCTATTCATTAACAAACACAATAAATTATAATCTATACAAAGTCAACGCAAATCCGTAAAATAACAAATACAAAAAAGCCGCAATCCTGCGGCTTTTATCTAGAACCTATACCCGAAACGGATAACCGGGTAGCTTTTACGATATAGGAAGCCAATCCTGGAATCATCCGGGCGATGCCTGGATAGAAGCGATTGGTTTTGGCGAAAGCCAGGTTCTGAATTCTCCTCGCTCTTCTGAGAAGCTCCGTAAACGTACGATTGGCTTCAAGTGTATACTGATTTCGCCAATGTTCGAAGTTTATTTCTCCCTTTAAATAGGAGTCGGTCCAACGAGCGCATATCAGCGAGGACCGAAGAGCAACCGACATCCCGTCACCGCACAGCGGTGGGAGCATCAGCATGGCATCGCCGATGTGAGGATATTCCGACCATGGATGCGGTGTATGGGATAAACGAAGAGGGGCAATCGATACCTGGGTTCCCAAAACAGGCTCCCCTTCAGCCATTCGTTCGGCCAACCTTTTGTTCGTGCGTGAAGCGGCTCGGAGAATTTCAGGCACCGATTTGCCGCTGCCCTGCACTGAATTCAAGGTCAGCAACGCAGCCACATTAACCGTCCCATTTTCAATCGGCGAGATTCCGACATACCCCCCCTCGCAAAAGTACAGCTCAACCCGGGAAGGTATCGTAATGCCGCTAAAATGCGATTTCACACCAACATATACGGTATCATCCCGATACTCCTCGGCAGGGGAAACGCCGCGCGGGCTTTTCGTACCGTATGCACCAATGACGGCCCTTGCCTCATATCGAACGCGCTCTTTCCCTTGCCTTACATCGACTTCATACCGATGATCACCGAGCTTCTGAATATCGGTCACGGTTGTTCCCGTGACAACTTCCGCTCCCGCGGCCAGTGCATTCTCATGTAGGAGGCGATCCAGCTCATAGCGGCTGATGCCTGTGGCCTGTCCCGGTAACGGAGCGGTAATTTCACCGCCGTGTGACATCACGATTTTGGCATGATCCATGGAACTAGGCTCAATCTCTTCGCCCAATAGATGGACCCCCAAATAATCCAGCATCTCTTTGGTCTCCGGAGACATGAATTCACCGCAGGTTTTGTGGCGCGGAAATGATTGCCGATCCAACAATATCGTACGATACCCTTGCTTTGCAAGCTGTAGTGCACAGCTGGTACCGGCTACACCCGCTCCGATAACAATAACATCCGCTTGCTTTGACATATATGACCACCTGCCTTATAGCTTGCCTGAAGAACATTGGCTTGTTAACAAGTAGAGGACTAGGGAGTCCCATGTTTCGGGATAACAACGGAATAACGGAATAACGACTTCCATTTATAGGTCATGGTGTCGTGATTGAGCTGCTGTTTCAACTCCCTCCAATCCTTCCCTTTAAATCCCTTAGCAACCGATAACGGACCATCATGGCGAATATAACGATTGCGGGAAATGATGCGCGTTGTAATCCAAACTGCCGTGTAGGGGACCGGATGCCGATGGATATCATTGATGACGACCCCGTGAATAGAGGTTCGCAGCATATGCGTCACCATGTCCACCAGCTGATCGCCCTGGAAATGATGGATGAACTGGGAACCAGTCACAATATCTGCCGATGCATCGGGTAACTCTTTAACATCGGCACGTCGAACTTGAACCCTCGGCTCGTTTCGAAACAGTCGTCTAGCCTCATCGCATGCTTCTTCCGTCATATCGACCAAGGTAATATTCAGCTGGATGCCTCTTTGATTCGACCATTGCAGCAGCTTCTGGTTTACATCGCCTGAACCGGCCCCTACGTCCATGATGCTAAGGGTCCTCGGGCTGCCAATCGATTTCCAAAGCTTCTCCACGCCGTCCAGGGTAGGTCCCGGTGCAGCAAAGATCCGATTCAGCCGCCTTAAATGCTTTAGCGCTTCGCTCAGCTCTTCTCCTCCCATGGAGAAGTCATCCATAAGCTCATCTTCCTCCGCCCGGATGGACAGGGTTCTAAAGAAGGACATGGTCCTGCTCCTTAACCGATGACGCATAAGCCTTCACATAGGTAAAGCGCATAAGCTCCGCTGTCAGGCCCGGCCCGAAGGCCATGGCTACCCCTTCCGTGGAAGCTTTATTCATCTCTTGCATCTTCTTGCGCATCGCACTCAGCACAAACAAAATGGTCACGGAGGAGAGATTCCCTGCCGTTCTTAAGATGTCCCGGCTGTATTTGGTTTGTTCATCGGTCAGGCCCATGACTTCCTGCACCGAATCCACGATGCCCCGTCCGCCAGGATGGATGGCCCACAATTCCGGCAGCTTATCGCCCTTCAGCAGAACACGCAGTTCTTCCTCCAGGTGAATACCGAGAAGCTTGGGAATACGCGGGGATAAAAAAAGATCAAAGCCTGTGTTGCCTACCTCCCATGTCATATCCTCCGTGGAATCCGGCAGCAGGACCGAATAACCCGAGCCAAGCTCCAAATAATGCCGATGATCCGTTGCCGGATGACCGATGACACAAGATGAGGCTCCATCACCGAAAAACGAGGCTGCAAACAGTGCCTCCCTCTCCTTTACCGGTTGAAAATGAAGAGTGCAAAGCTCCACGCACACTATCAATACTTGCGACCCCGGCGCCCCTATGACAACATCCCGCGCCATTTGAATCGCTTTAAGGCCGGCAGCACATCCCTGGAATATCAATGGCAGGCGATTAACCCGTCGAGAAAGCCCCAAATGACGGATCAACAGTACATCCATACCGGGCTGGTATTGACCCGTGCAGCTGACCGTAATGAGATGCGTGATTCGATCCGGCGACATACCTGCATCCTTCAAGGCCTGCTCGGCTGCTTCTATGCCAAGCGGGAGGCCCTCCCGTTTGTATGTATCCATTCGTTCCTCGGTTGTAGGGATGTCTGACTCGTCATGAGAAGGCAAATAGCGGCACTCTTCCAATGGACCAAGGTAGTTGGGTTCGCAGGTATAACGAGTTTCGACACCGCAGGATCTAAATACTCTTCGAGCAAAGCGGGCCAGATCAGGTTTATCCTGCAGCGTAGAGGCAATTAATTCCGCGATATCCGACTGTGCCACCGAATGTTCCGGCAATGCCGTCCCCATCCCGAGAATCGCAACATCGGACATACCGTTTGTATGTTTCATGCTAACCTCCTGTATCGTCTTGGAATTATACATGATTACCCTTTCCTGGGTATTTTGAATTCGTCCTAAGACTTACTTTTGAGATTAGGATAACCCGAACTTAGCAAATTATATCCAATTCACACCGAAGGCTTAATCCGCATGTCCGTAGTCGCAAAAAAAACCACGACGAACGTGGTTTCCTGGGCTAACTATTATTATCACATCACATAAAAGAAAACGCGATGGCCGTTGATCCTGAACGCGGATCCTGATAGGATGTGATATTCCCCAGCCATTCCCCATGGAGCGGGCAGAGTGAAAATACAGGGTATAAAGTTTGGATGCACATAATAGATCTTCGGTTAAACCGGGGTGAATGGCCCGTTCTCCATTAACAACAAGCTCACCTGCAGTCCAAGCGCTGCTGCACATCATTCAAACACTCCTTTCGATCATCCTATACTCCTTCCTACTCGCCAAGTTCACCTTCATTAAACTGACTTCCCGGAATTTCTGCATCGGCAAGAAGGACCCATTGGTTTACTTCATCGTAACCGGATACCTCGGCAATGACCCAATAACGAGGGTACATCCATTCAGCAGGGGCGCGCGATTTCAGAGCGGACGTGTCCGTCAAGCCTACGGCCCCCGGTTCCAACAAGTTAATTAATGTGCCTTGCGGAAAAAAGGCCTCGATGAATCCTTCCACTTTAGCGCCGACTGGAAATAAACGTTGAGTCCGATGCCATACCTCCATATCAGCCTCCAGTTGTTCCATCCAAAGCTCCTCGAATTCCGCTTGACTGATTTCTGTATAATAGGGTTCCTCCGGATCAAGAGGGTGCTCTGCCAGCATGAAATGATAGGAATCGTGCTTCCGGTTGGATGTAATGCAGCTGCCGTTCTCATTAACCACGATCTGCCTATAAGCCGTGCCATTGTTATCAATTTCAAAGTACCAGGTTCCCATCCCCGGCTCCTGAACATCTTTTAGATATTTTATAATCGTCAACTCCTATCGGTTAAAGCAAGCTTTCAAGAAATTCAGCTACATTTCGGAAGCGGCTCGCGTTGTGTCCTTTACGGAGTGCTCCTTCATGATTCAAATTCCTGCCGATCTATTTGTTCCATTATCAAGCGCTAGGTTTATTTTACCATAGACAGCCACTTGGCGTTGTGCCTTAGAATACAAAACAAGCCCGATTGCAACAGCAATCAGGCTTGCGATCTACACATTATTTTCCGGGCATCGTTTTTACTTGCGCGCTGAACTGCTGCTCAAATTCCTTTATCGAGATGACCTTTCCATCCACTCTCGACTGCTCAGCGGCAAACGCCATGAGATGACTTTGAACGGAACGACTAGCCGAAGTAAGTCCTTGATGGTTTCCCCCTGTCTGCACCAGCCTCAGAAAATCCTTGATCAGGCCCATATCACCGCCTCCGTGCCCGACATGCCCGCCCCTATCCGCAAAAGATATTCGCTCGATCTTGCCGCTGCCAAAGTGAATGATCTCAATTTCATTCTTCTCCATGGCTCCGCGGATTTCCCCGCGGGTTCCCATCAGCTTGATCGTGCGGCTGACATCTCGCGTAAACGCACTCATCGTAAACGCAACCGTTACGTTATTGGCAAATTCCAAATTGACGACCTGGTGGTCCACAACATCATTATCGCAATGATATACGCAGCGGCCATATGGCCCCTCCAGCAATGCCTTATAACGGGCTTCATAACTCATATCATCACTGATCGCCGACGTTGGCCAATTCATATCCTCTGTCAAATATAGATCAGGCGCATAATAGAGGCACTGATCCGAGACCGGGCATCCGTCCAAACAGCGTTTAGGTGCGCCTTCCGGTGCTTGTTCAGCCGTAAAATGGCTTAACGAGCCGAAAGAGGATACCCGAAGGCAATCGGAATCGGCAAGCCAAAGCAAAATGTCGAGATCATGACAGGACTTGGCGAGAATCATCGGACTGGAATCTTCCTTACGACGCCAATTCCCCCGCACAAAGCTGTGTGCCTGATGCCAATAGCCCACGTTCTCGTTATGCTGGATGGACATCAATTGGCCAATGGTCTCACGCTCCAGCAGTTCCTTTAAAGTTGTGAAAAACGACGTATACCGCAGCACGTGACAGATCGAAAACACCAGTCCGGCCTGCGAAGCCATCTCACCCATCTTGATGCACTCTTCGGGATCCGGTGACATCGGCTTCTCCAGCAGCACATGGTAACCGGCTTCAAGCGCCCGCATCGTCGGCTCGAAGTGCTGCTTATCCTGGGTGCATATCAGTACCGCGTCCGCGAGTTTGGGCCCTGCAAAGAAATCATTCCAATGCTCGAAACACGCTGCATCTTCAAGACCATGCCTAGCTTTAAACTGTTCCCTCCTCTGCTGATTCGGTTCCGCGACGGCAACCACCTCAAGCTCATGAGGGTGCATCAGGGCATATTCCATATAATTGATGCCTCGCAGTCCTGCTCCGATAAGGGCAACCTTAACCTTATTCATCCGACTCTTCTCCTTTTTTTGTAAGCACTTATTCTTTGACGCTTCCGACCGTCATCCCTTTGACAAAGTACTTCTGCAGGAACGGATACACGACCATGATCGGCAGCGCGCCCATGAATATTTGGGCAGTCCGGAGCGTTTTCTCACTCAAATTCTCCATCGCCTTGATCTGCTCGATCGATATCGAAGTCATTTGGGAGTTGATTGACATGATGAGTGTAGACAAATAGGTTTGCAGCGGATATTTATCCGGCGAATTCAAGTATAGAATGCCGTCGAACCAAGCATTCCAGTGTCCCACGATGGTAAACAGGCCGATCGTTGCAATGGACGGCAGCGAAACCGGCAGGTAGATACGCCATAATATTCGCCAGTGTCCGGCGCCGTCAATCGTTGCCGCCTCCTCCAGCTCCTTCGGAATCGTTCTGAAGAAGTTCAACATCAGGACCATGTTCCATACATTGAGTGCTCCAGGCAGAATCAGAGCCCATACGGAGTCAATCAAGCCGGTATTCTTCACGATCATGTAAGTGGGAATCAAGCCCCCGCCGAAAAACATCGTAATGGCAAAAAACCACACATACGGTGTTCGGAACTTAAATTGATGATTTGATTTCGATAAGGGATACGCAGTGATAAATACCAAAAACATATTCACTGCCGTTCCTAACACCACCCGCGTTAGCGAAACCCGGAACGATCGAAAAAACTCGACCTTTTCGCCCAAGTATCGGTAAGCATCCAGGTTAAAGCCGACCGGCCAGAGCCTTACTTCCCCCGCCATCGCTGCTGTATTCGAGCTTAACGAAATCGAGAGCAAATGAATGAACGGAATGATACCGAGCAAGGTGATTGCGGATAGAACCAGCGTATTCACGATTACAAACAGCCTTCTGCTGATCGTTGGTTTGTGCATTTTCCTACCTCCACTCCAGCCTAAAAGATCCGATAATTGTTATATTTATAAGCCGCATAGTACGTCACAGCCACGAGAGCCAGAGAGATGACGGATTTAAAGAAGCCGACCGCGGCGGCAGGTCCGAATTGCTGACTGAACATTCCGAGCCTATAGACGAAGGTATCGATAATATCCGCCCCCTCATAAACCGTCGGGTTGTACATAATCAGAATCTGTTCGAAACCGGCGTTGAGAATGCCGCCAAGACTTAATACACCCAGCAGGATGAGAATCGGTGCCATGCCCGGGAGCGTAATGTGAATCATCTGTTTCCATCTTCCCGCTCCGTCTACTTCTGCAGCTTCATACAGCGTTGCATGGATTCCTGTTATGGCTGCGAGCATAACAATCATGTTATAGCCCATCCCTTTCCATACATCTGAACCGATGATGATCCCACGGAACCAGTGGTTATCCAGCATAAACATGATCGGTTCCATATCCAATGCGCCCAGCAAGCCGTTCACCGGACCATTCAAAGAGAATAATTCGATGATGACGCCGCCAAGCACCGTCCAGGACAGAAAGAATGGCAGGAAGATAGCGGATTGGATAAAACGCGAGAACCATCTTCGGGTGACTTCGTTGAGAAGCAGTGCCAGAATCAGAGGGACAATTAAAAACAAAATCATTTTAAATACGGAAATGACAATGGTGTTCCACAGTACTTGCTTGAAATCAGGTAGTTCAAATACATACCGGAAATTATCAAAGCCAACGAAATCCGAGTGGAAGAACCCGGCCAGCGGCTCAAACTGTTGAAAAGCCATCACTAGGCCAGCCATAGGCCCATAAGCATAAATCAACGTGACGATAACACCAGGCAGCAACATCAAATGCAGCAGATATTCTTTTTTTAGCGTTCTCACAGATGAACCTCCCCGTCCATTTAAAACGGGAGGATTCTGCCGACTTCATCAAGGCTCATCCTCCCGTTCTATCATTCAAAGATTATTTGGCACTCTGCTGGTCGTACCAATCGTTGACCTCTTGCGTAATCTGATCGCCGCCAAGCGACTTCCAGCTCTGAACGAATTTATCGAATTCATCCAGCGAAGCCCCCATGACGATCTTGGTGAAGGTTTCCTGCATCAGTTTATCGAGCTGGGATCCCTTCTCCACTTGAGTTGCCGTGGGAAGGCCATAGTATTCATTATTCACATAAGCCTGACTCTCTTTAATTTGCCGCGTCGTTCCCCAGCCGCCGTCTTTTGCAGCCCGACTGAAATATTGGCCCCAATTTACGCCTTTCGAGGCATCTGCGGTATTGCCTGCAAGGTAATCCTTCGTTGCTTTGAAGACATCCGCCACATTTTTGTAGTTCTCGTCATCCAGCGTAATTTCCGGTTGGTTCGCGTCAAGCGCTTTGTTAACTTCCGTATAGATCGTGTCAATTTGGGCCGGATTATAAATCCGTGGGTTGAACCAATTGTATACATATCCTTTTTCCGCTTTATTCTGATCCATGTACTTTTTGTTGCCCACCTCGATGTAGAAGTTGATCATCTTAATCGCGGCTTCCGGATTCTTCATTTTTTTGTTCACGACCACGAGTTTGTTGCTGCGAATCTTAGGTACCATGGATTTCCCGGGTCCATCCAGCCCAGGAATTTGAAGGGCAATCCATTCTGCCTTTGGATCTTTATCGACATTGAGATTCAATGGCCAGTTCGGATACCACCATTCGCCGTAGGAAATGCCGACCTTGCCCGCGGTAATATCTTCAACGGACTTGTTCTCGTCCTTCAAGGCAAATTCCTTATCCAGAATCCCCTCCTTGTACCAGGACTGCAGCTTGCCCAGCGCGGTCTTTACTTCCGGCTGAATGAGTCCAGGTACAAGCTTGCCGCTGTCATCCTTAATCCAGGCCGACTGGTTGTCTCCGATGGACGGATATGCGCCAAATCCATTGAAGAAACCTCTAAGGTCAAATCCCCAGAAGAACAGATTCTTCTGCATCGCGATACCGTATGTGTCATTTTTACCGTTTTGGTCCGGATCCTGCTGCACGAAGGCCCTTGCAACCTGTTCCAGCTCATCCATGGTTTGCGGCGGCTGCAAATTCAGGTTGTCGAGCCAGTCTTTGCGGATCCAGAGCAGCTGGGTAGACAGGAAAGGATCCTCAAATCCGGGAATCGCGAGCAGTTTTCCTTCCGACGTAAACGTCTTCATCGCAAAGCCGCCGTCAGACTCCATGTATTTTTTCAGTGCCGGTGAAGCATAGTCGTTGTAAGCCTGGGTAAGATCGGCTAGCATCCCCTGTTTCTTCAACTTCTCGAAGTTCTTCTGGTCCAGTTCCATAATATCCGGCAGATCCGCCGAAGCCATGGCTAACGAAAACTTCTGTTCGAACTGGCTCGAAGGCACCGTCCATTTGTACTGAATCTCAATGTTCAGCATGTCTTTGAGATCTTTAAAGTAAGCATTCTGTTCAGGTGTAATCCCTTGAGGCGTCCGCGGGTCCTCCGGCGGATTGTAGCCGAGCACTTGCGTGACCGTCACCGTTTCAGGATATTTGCCGAGAGGTTCGGGTGGTGCGGTATTGGTTTTTGCATCCTCCGTAGAGGAATTGGCCGGCGTCCCTTCAGATTCTTTTACCTGATTCGAGCATGCAGCCATTACCGAAAGCGTCATCGTGCTAATCAACATCATCTTCGCTAGCTTGATCCATCTCATGATTGCGTCCCCCTTTATCTGGCGTAATCTTCATATCTGTGCTGCTTACGTCTCATTATAGATTCCGCCCGAAAGCGCTATCAATTTTAAGTTTTTTACATCGCTTTTACTTTTTTTACTTATTGGGTATTTCGGTATTCCTGAGGGGATACCCCCATCTTTTTCTTGAAAAATGTAGTGAAATACGAAGGAGATTCGAATCCGAGCCGAGTGGCAATCTCCTGCAATTTCATATTCGTATGCAACATCAGATGGAGCGCCCCCTCCAGCTTCTTCGCCTGGATATACTCCAGCAGGTTGTGTCCTGTCAGCTGCTTGTAGTAGCGCGAAAGATAGGAGGGGTTAAAATGGACCTCCTCCGCAATGGCGGTCAAGGAGACATCCCCGGATAAATGCTCCATGATATATTTATGGATCCGGTCGATCACGTCGAATTTCATGTCATCCTGCTTGAAGCGGTCATAATCTTGGTTCGTTTCCTCAAACTCTTTAGCCTTTTCGATGTTCACAATAACCATATTTTGACCAAGCGCAGCCCTGCTCTGCAGCATGGATCGTAAAATATCAAGCTGCTGCCCCGAGGTATACCACTTATCATGCAGATTGCCCGAGATCCCGAAAGAAACATAAACGCCGAGCAGTTCTTCGCATTCATTCTGAACCAGCTCCAGGATGCCTCTCATATAAGACATAACCCCATGCCAATGAAGCTCATTTTCCTGCGCATCACCACGAAAACGATCCCGAAGCTCCACGTCCGGCTGCAGCAGCCATACCTGTAAGGCATCATCCAGAATAGCATGCTCACATGCAAATGAATTGGGCAAATCGTTGATAAACGTCATCTGAACAGCTTGCGCCACATCCTTTGTTTTCGTCTCCGACGCACCGTCGATTCTTCCCAAGATAAAGAATGCCGGCTGGTCTACATCGATGCAGAACTCCACTTCTTCATAACGGGACTCGGACAGCAGAGAACGGGCGGCTTCTCCATTCAATACCTTTCGTATCAGCTCCCGTTTCAGCAGAGGTTCGGCGATTTGAAAATGCACCTTTGCCTTTTCCGCCTGGATTCTGCGACGGTTTTCCTCATCAAGTTTAGAAGAAGCCACTTGGACAGCTTGGAAAATCGGATCGATTCCTTCGGTCTTCAGGATGTAGTTATCCACGTTTTTGCGCAGTGCTTCATGCACATAATCAAATTCACTATAACCGGTCAGGAAAATGATTCGGCAATGCGGCCAATAGTATGTAATTTCATCAATAAGCTGTAGCCCGTTCTTTTGGGGCATTCGTATATCGCTGACCAGGATGTCCAGCTTCACTCTCCTGGCAATCTCCAGCGCTTCCTTGGCGGAATAAGCTTTGCATACATCCAGTTCCAATTGCGTTTGCTCCTGAAAAAGCTGAACCAAGCCGTTAACGATGACAGGTTCGTCGTCCACGATCAACAGTCTGTACATGATGATGCCTCCTCTATCCCATCGATGATAATGATCAGATCCACCTTTAAGCCGCCATAGGCGCTGCGTGAGATGAATAATCCGCTTCCAAGCCCATATTTAAGCTGAAGCCGGTTGTTCACGTTGATCAATCCTGTTTTTTCAATATGCTTCGAATCCATAGCCAGCCTGTCCTGCAAACACTGCAGCCTCTCATTCGTTAGCAGCTTCCCGTTATCCTCCACCGTGACACGCAATTTGCCTTCCCGGTAATCGCTGCTGATATATAATTTCCCCTCCTCCATACCGTCTTCGAACGCGTGCTCAAACGCATTCTCCACGATAGGCTGTATGATGAGTCTCGGAACGGTTATGGACGGCGGGATGTCCGAAATTTCCTTATGCTCATATGCAATCCGGTTCGAGAAGCGGATACCTTGAATGTCGCAGTAATCCAGTGCATGCTTGTATTCCTTATAGAAAGGCACCTCGTCGGAGCCGCTTCTCGTGATGTATTGATAGTAGCTTCCCAGCTTTTGCGAGAGCTCCGCCGCGCTATCCGAGTCTCCAACCTTGCACATCATATAAATATTGAAAAAGCTGTTATATAGAAAATGCGGATTGATCTGAGACTGCAGCTGCTTCAGCTGCGAGTGCTGGAGTGCTATTTTTTGCTCATAGTTTTCCTCAATCGAATGTTTGAGCTTATGCGTCATCCTGTTGAACCCGTTAAATACATAATGAAACTCATCTTTGCTTCTGGACTCGATCATGATGTTCAAATTATCGGTTTCGATCATATGAAAGGCTTTAACAAGCTTGGACAGTGGCCTGTGGATCATCAGATTGACCGAGAACGAATAAAGCACCATGACGATCACCGCCAGAATAAACAACGTATAAAACCATGTAATGAATTGGCTTAAAGGCCGCGTGATTTCATTCTGGTTCACATACATGACCAAGGACAGATCCAGCGCGCTAACTTCATTCTCGATGATAAAATAGTCTACACCATTCAGCTCCCCCGTCCCCGGCACACTTTGCTCCGGGCTGGGATTGTCCAGAATATGGCTCAAAATCTCGGATGACTCATCGGCCCGCAGAGCTGTCGTTAATATGGTCCCCACTTCTTTACTCCCGAGTAATACTTCGGATTCCGGATACAGCTTGGCGATTTCGCTTAAAGCCCCCAGCAGCTTGGATCGGGAAATTTCGATGTAGGACCAAATGCCGCCGTTGTTTTCAGTTTCAATCAGAAAAATCCGGTCGCCGCTTCTATAAAAAGAAGGCTTGGGCATAACCGTCATCATGGAGGAGATCAGTGCCATTTCCTTATTCGGCGTATTGGTCACGCCCGTTGTGGTCGAGATCGTTTTCCCGACATCCTTCACGTAAACCCCGGCGTTCACGATGTACTCGCTGGAAACCATGAGGGTTGCTAGCCGATCCCTGACCTGATCAATCAGCTCCACCTCGCCATAGTCCTCAAGCATACTGCCCCGAAAGCTCAGCTTCTGCAGATCCTTGTCATTCAGCAGCTGCAGCTGCAAGTTCCGAATAAAATACATCTCTTTATCGAGCTGCTTGGAATAGAAGGATGCGCCAGCCGTAGCGGAGTTCAAGAGGGACTCCTTCGTAACGGACATCCCCTTATAATTCAACCAAATATTCATCGAGATGAGAGGAAGTAATAATAGAATAAAAACAATGACGATTTTCTGGTACACAAACCATTTCGATGCTTTGCCCGGAGCTTGAAGTTTCATGCTTTCCCCCCATATGGTATCAACCGATCTATTATCATCTAGTATAGGGGGGCCAGCCGACATTACAACGAATTATTTTTACATTGCTAGGTGTGAACATGACAAGGCACAAGTTCCAGGCATAGAAAAAAGCCCCGCTGAGGGGCTTAGTCAGGCTTATAATTCAGCATAGGGATCCGACTGCGTGATCATTTCGAACGGATAATTTCATATTTTGGTTTCACGTTGTTGAAATCCGGATTCGTTCCGCTTACCATTAAGCCCATTCCCCAATCGAAATGAACATCCGCGGTAGGCACATCCGCAGCGTCACGATATTGGAACAGGATGTTTCTCCGCGTACGGTCGCTCCGGTTCACGTCCGAGCCATGAATGGTCAGGTAATTAAAGAAAAGCACATCGCCCGCCTTCGCCGGGCACGGGGTTCCCGAGGATAAGGGATACTCCTTGTGGTTCAAATAATAAGCGCCGATATGCGGCAAAACGCCCTGTTTATGGGATCCTGGCACAACGCATAGGCAGCCGTTCTCCATATCGGCATCGTCCAGATGAACGCTGGCGGCTAACATGGTGTGATCGCGATGAGGGAAATATGGATAATCTTGATGCATGGGAAAAGCGGCCCCGTTAGCAGGAGGCTTCACCAGCATTTTCGAGTGATGCAGTTGCACGTTCGGACCGATGATTCCGTTCAACACTTCTGTCATTCGGGGATGGATTGCGGCTCTCATGAACGCGGCATCATGGTAGTGCACATCGTGAAAGCCTTTCAGAACCAGCTTCTTAAGCTGCTCAGGCGGCAGGAAGTCACCTTGCCAGGCATGGTTTTGATCCGATTTGGCTCGTGCCGCCCTTTGGATGATCCCATCAACCGCCGCTCTCATATCCTCTACTTCCTGTTGATTATAAACGCCTCGAACCAGCAGGTACCCATTGTCTTTGTAAAATTGCATTTCCTTCTCGTCCATCATCACCATGCACCCTCTCGATATGTTATGGTTTATCTGAGTTCATTATAGTAAGGGCAAGCGAAATCGTATTTGCACGAAGATGACGACGTTTTGCAATATCACGCCAAAGGAGCTGCTAATGCCTTGTATCAATGGAGCAAAAGCGAGGAACGTCTTAATCGTTATGCTGGACGGCTTGAAGGTGAAAGCCTCTCATTCCTCGTCTATTACTGGGGGAGTGTCCGGCATTTGACGGCCAATTCCTTACACCGCCATTCATTCTATGAGATTTGTTATGTGGACGGTGGAACCGGTGTATATATGGACGGAGATCAGACTTATCCCTTATATGATGGGGTCGCCTTCTGTACGCGCCCAGGTCGGTTACATCAGATCAAAGACGTAAACAGTCTGAATCTGTTATTCGTCGCGTTTGAAGCGATGGAGAGACCGTTTGCCCAAGAAGTAACAGTGAAATACGTAGAGGCTCTTCATCGATGTGCCGTTTGGACCGAGCATGCGGGCGATTCGCCTGCCATCCAAATATGGAAATCCATGCTGATGCGCTCAGAACCCGAGGCATCGCTGCCTGCATCGCTCTTGCCCAAGCTAGCACATGTACTCCTCCAGTCCTTACCTGTCCTGCTCGGGGCTTCCGGCAGCTTCGAAAGCGCGCCTCTCTTTTCATCCGCGTTACAACTCATTCAAAAGGCCAAATTGTACATAAGAGACAACCTCAGCAGGCCTGTGTCACTACCCGAACTGGCGGCTTACCTGAATGTGTCCGAACGGCACTTATCCCGATTGTTTGCGGAAAGCATTCATGAATCCTTTTCCTCCATGGTTCGCACCGAACGCATCCGGGCGGCCGAGTTAATGCTCCAGCATACCCGTGATCCCATCAAGGTGATTGCAGAGCGAACCGGGTTCTCATCCGTTCATTACTTCACAAGGCTGTTCACCAAGTTCAAAGGTATTCCCCCTGCCGCTTATCGAGCGAAATGGGCCTTAGAGGCGGATCATAAGGAATGATCTCTCGGACCAATGTTACCGCTCATAGATATTTCCTACGGGAACCGTTATGCCAAGCCAATCCATCACCGCTTTGAAGTTCGGGTGTACCTTGTATTGTCAAATCGTTCATCCGCACGCCGAAAATATTGGATTAGCGTCCCTCATCGGGGTACCATCCGCAAACTGGTGTTAATAGTAAGGCGTAATCCAATCATCAGCGTCATGAACGCCCAGTATTTTAACAAACAGACGATTCCAATATCGCTCTATGGCCTCATAGGCTTCATCGCTTTCCGAATAGTTCCAATTCATAACACACCATCCTAAGCATCCGTTATATCATCTTCAGTCGTTTCATAGATTCTCTCCATAAGGGATACTCTACCATATCTCATTCCTGAGTTTGAATTCCCCATGCTTAACCACGGTGACTTGGCATGTTATAATTCGGTTAATATGCTGGAAGGGATGAAATAAATGCTGGAACTGGAAGCGGCTTTAACTAGATTCATAGAACAACAGGATTTATATAATCGAGATTTCGGGCTCTTCACCGATCATGAAATACGACAGCGGTCCGAAGTTCAACTGCCGACTGTAGATGAGCGCATAACACTGTCTCCTGAGCTTAGTTATCTATACAGCCATTATGAGATGGTTGACGCTAAGGCCGAAGGAACCCATAAAATGAAGAACGCGGCGGTTGAGATCGGAGAATCGGCTGTCATCTACTTTGTGTCTCCTGAGCATCTGGTCCGGCAGCAAATGGGCTATCGCTGGATTAGCGACGAGAGTGAAACCGTAGAATCGAGCATTTGGCCAGCTCATCACGTCGTGATTGCCAATGTGAATGATGATCCCCTGATCGTTGACGTCCAAGCCAGTGGTTCACCCGTATACGCCGCATTCGAAGGTGGCGAGCCTAAACTGGTCGCGAATTCGCTTGCGGATTGCTTTCACGCGCTGTCCATTCTCATTGAAGGAGCTCTGCTTTTCCAGGGTGAAACCAGCGACGAAGAAACTTATGAGACAAAACCGGATTTTCTCGCCCATGTGATGCCATCACTGACTGATCTTTTGGGAAGCGAGCAAATGGATGCCCTGCTGGAATATTTATCGCTTCAGTAAAGATGTCTGGACGGCCAATTAGACCGTAACGATACAAGGCATGAAACCGGTAGGTGCAAGGGTTCAATGTGCTTAAGGAAAAATAGATAAGGAGATTCACATGACAGGGACTTTAACTTTAATCCGTTATAACGGAACCGAAAAACACGCTTTGGTCGAATCCAAAGCCTATGCCACCCGAACCCAAGTCAATGAACGGCCGCAAATCATGCTCTGGTTTGAGACGGAGACGGATCCCGAGCCGCTCCAGTGTTTACCGGATTCGGATGAATTACTGAACAATCCGGACGCGGAGCTTACGATTTATCTAGATACGTTAAAACTAGATGAGTTTGCACCGCTGCAATTTGCGATAGCCCATGGTTATAACGAGAACTCCAGAAGCCTGGATGCAAGACTGTATTATTTTGAGCACCAGGAGGTAAATGATAACCGGGGACGCATTGAGTATAGAGGAAATGGCGTATTTTACGTATATTGGACCGGATCAACGATGGACGTCGACTATTATGACGGCAGTAAACCGGATACCCGGTTGGAGCTGGAAGGCGAATTTACGATGGAGAAATACGAGGATTGGTTATAACGAAAATACATAATCTGCAGCAACACCTTCCACCCCCGTAGAGCCAACCACTTCGTTGTGTGCTGGCTCTACGGTTTTTTTACGCATCATAACTGCATATCTCATTTCTCTTTCAGTATCAGCGGTTAGCTAAAACCGAAAACACGAACCCCCCACTGCTTTCTAGTTCAATCATATCAAAGTATTAACAAAACCTACCTCCTTCTTACTCCTTAAATGCACCGTATACATACGCTCATTTTTTTGTTGTTGAATGTACCCTTAGGGGAGGTTTTATACTTACATTGTAAAAACAGCAAGAACAGAAATTGAGGAGGTTTCATTGTTATGAGAACTTTGGAAATGTGGTTTGTCATCTTTAATCTGATTATGCTAGGTTGGTTGATCTTTGCTCGGAACAAGCCGCAGCGACATCTGATCTTTGGTTTCGGTATATCTGCCGTACTCCTGCTAGCGCACATTCTTATCGAAGGAATGCGTTGGCAAATGATCCCCGCCTATGCAATGACGTTTATCCCGATCATGGTGTTGGCCTTAAGGTACATTCCCAAATCAAAGAAAGTCAAAAAGAAGGCCTTCCCATTTAAAACCACGTTGATTGCTGCACTGGCCGTGCTGTATTCTACTATTGCGGTGACACTGCCTCTCCTGCTCCCAGTATTTAAGTTTGAAAAGCCGACGGGGCCCTATAAAATAGGAACGGTGACTTATGATTGGAAAGATGAGCTGCGTGAGGAAGCAAATACGCCGACACCTGACGATAAACGTGAGTTAATGGTACAAATCTGGTACCCGGCCAATCCTTCGGCGAAAGGCAAACAAGCGCCATATGTCTCACACCCCGATATTTTCGAAGATGGATACAGCCAAGCGCTCAATATGCCTAAGCAGTTGTTTAAAAACCTTGGACTGATTAAAACGCATGCGATCAAAGGTGCAGAACTATCGAATAAGGAAACTACCTACCCGGTTCTCCTATTCTCGCATGGATTCAATGGAGTTAAGAACCAAAACACCTTTCAGATTGAAGAGTTGGCCAGTCATGGATATATCGTAATCGGCATTGATCACACGTACTATAGCACCACTTCCGTATTCCCTGATGGTCGTGTTGTAAATTTTTCTCCTCTGGAGGATAGCGGGTACGAATACTTAGATCAATTAAATAAGGTCTGGGTGGAAGATACGATGTTTGTAATCGATCAGGTTGAGAAGATCGCGGTGAATGATCCGGATCATCGGTTTACAGGCCGTATGGATACGGACAACATGGGCATGTTTGGTCACTCCTATGGTGGGGCGACTGCCGTTCAAACCCTGTTGAAGGATCCCAGACTGAAAGCTGCCATCAACATGGACGGTGGATTATTCGGAGAACAACGGCTTCCAGAGGATGGAGTGAATGGACCGTTCCTGATGATGAGCGCTGACGACACACTAGCAGGAACTGCCAATATGAGCGATGAGAATATCGCTTCCCAAGGAACAACAAGAGAGGAGCTGGACAAGTTCTTTGATGAAGTGTTATCACGATACAATTCCGTGGCATCGGGTGAGAACTATTGGCTGAAGATAAAAAATATGAAGCACATGGGCTTCTCTGATACGTACTTGCTTTCACCTGTGCTAGCATGGATGGAAGGTGTTGATGTGCGAAATGCACATCGCCTGATTAACGAATTCAGTCTAGATTTCTTTAACCATTATTTAAAGCAGCAGCCGTTTAAATTAATGGAACAAAATATTGGAGAGCATTCTTCGTTTTCACTGCAGAAAGGCGCAGACTGAATTCCAAGGATGCATTTAACTTCTTAGCCGGGGCGTTATCGCCCCGGTTATTTTTTCAGTAATGCGTGGTCACATATGTCCGAGCCTCCATTCGATGCCTTGAAGCAGTAAGTTGTTCCCTTTTGAGAACAAGCGGTATTCCGGGCTTAAAATTGCGCACAATGTATTGAACCGTTTAATACGTTCAGTTCTAGGGCTCTTCGCATATTCCGCAAAGTAACGGAAAACATCCTCTTGGTTCATCGACTGTTCGGCGTTTGCATACAGCATGGCCGCATTCTCGACGATGGATTGCACGAAAGGACTACCAGCTGGAAGGTTGCGCTCCAAGGCTGTATTCAGCCGGTTTTGGATATCCTCAATCTTCTTGGGCCATACGGAGGCACCCCATCTTGGCTGGTTGACCATGTTGAAAAAAAGAAATTCATCTTGGACCAGGTCCGGAATAAACTGGGGATCGTTAATTAACGCCTGTAATTCATCCCAGACAAACGCTTGTTTAGCCGTTATTTTGACTTGATTAACAATACATTTATTAAAGAAATAGAGAAATGATCTTCTCCATTCCTGAGGGACTCCATCCAGAAATTTGGAATCCTCCAATTTATCCATCATAAATTGATTCCGCTTCTCACTATTGGTTGTCCGTGTCTTGACCAAGTCTTGAATATAATCTAACGAATCCTCGTCGTGTGTCTTCGCTTGACGCAAAATCGAGATCATACTCGTCAGAGTGCTAACTTGCGCCTCCAAGGACTCAATCTGCCAATCCAAGGCTGAAGCAATTTCGATTTCGCCAGCTATGAGCCTGCGTATCTCATCAATTTCGAAATCTAGAAAGCGCAGCGTTGTAATGAGTTGTAAACGCCAAATATCATCCTTCGCATACAGCCGGTGCCCTCCCTCGGTGTAATTTGAGGGCTTAAGCAACCCGATCTTATCATAGTAACGGACCGTTTTTACAGTAGACCCCAACAATGCAGCAACTTGTCCGCTCGAATAAGTTTCGTCTTTATGTGTTACGGAATTACGGTTCCCATCTCTCTGTAAGCTGATCTCTTTGTATGAATACACTCCACTCACCTCAATTAGATAGTATATACCATCTTAAGTCGCATGCCTTCATATAAAGCTGTAGGACATGAATAGAACCCTAAGGAATTAAAGATACCGCGAGTCTGCGGTTTCTTGAGACTTAAACGCCAAACTGTTTTAGATGATGGTCCAGATGCTTGTATAACCCTTTTCCCCATTGCTCCGGGGTCAGTTTACCGAAGAATGAATGGGGCTTCGTGGTACATCTCTCAGGTCCGTTCTTTTGGAACGCTATGATTTTTTCTTTCAATCGTGCTCTTTCCATTTCAAATTCTCTTGCATCCACAATCATAATATCCGGAATGGTAGACATATTGCGGGGTAACGGTTTGTCATTATAAAAAACGGGCTTCGCGAAATTCCCTACCAACCTACCTAACCAGCCTCTTGGCGGGTTTGTGATGCCCATGGCTATGTCTTGGAACGCAGAGCAGTGAGCCAGCATTTTGGCAACATCCATTTTTCCCCATAACGGTTGTGATTGAGAGTTTAATGTGTCGATTCGGTTTAATATTTGGGTCATATCCAATTGATTGAACATACTATTCATGATTGATTGCCTCTCCCTATAATAAAATCCATGTCTAAACACCTGATTACATTATAGACGACCCATCTTCGGACATTTCTTCTTGATTGCTTTCTTGATTTAATATTTAAAAAAAAGAATTAATATCATTAGACCTGTGAACGAAAGAGAAGCTGCTGCCAATAGGATTGAGACTTGATGACGCCTGGTTTCGCGTATATATTTCCACTCCATATACCCGCGAAAGCAGAAGATTACGGTGAATAAGAATGGCCATATGGGATAGGGTCTGCTCCTATCCATGGTCCATACAAGGATGAGTATCGGAATTAATAAAGCCCATGAGCCCAGAAGATACCATTTATACACTGGGGTGTCACGCATTTCTTCCTCCCCAACATCGATGATCTTGCTTAGGACCCATTGACCAACACAAATAACAAGGATAATAAATGAGTATAACCCCTCCATTATCATCCTCCTTCAATTTAGGGCAATAAACTAAATACTCATTCTACGTTACTCTACAACCATCTCATAAAAAATCCCTTTGATATCTTCACATGACGTTCTTGTGCCCATGTTTCCAGCTGCCTGATCCCTTCCGCCTGCTCCTCAGCGAACGTAAAACATAACTTTAAGGGGACTAATTTACGCCCTTTTGGCTTGATCCCGATTACCCGCTTCTTGTTATCGTTGATCAATAAACATGCTACAGCTTCAGCGTTTATTTCTGTACCGTTTATAACAATTCCGTCTTGATGCATTTCCATCACACTTGGCTTCTTCACGTAGGTTCTATATACGGTGATGACGAATACGGCGGAGCAAAGAACCAACCATACAATCCATACATAATAAAAGATGTCCTTTTCTTCATGGCCTCTTATTATGTTGCCAAGAAGAATAGCGATTAAAATCAACATCGAAATCATCAATCTGCCCCCTGACGGAGCAGAAACTCGAAACATCCTTTTCTTATTCATCTCATATCTCCTATCTTGGAATCAAGATGGTTCTGTTTTTCATCCTTATGTATAGGTTCATTATACTTGAACTAACAAAATGTGGTAACCAGTATGTACAAAAGCAATAAAAAAAGCCCCGATTTCAGCGGCAGCTCGTGTCTAAGTATTCACATCATCTCATATAAATAGCAACTTAGAATTACATGATCAACACCTCGTTTTCTAGAAATCATCGGTAAATTATTCATTCTTACTGTTTATTCCCCAGAAGCCAAACGATTCGATTCGATCGGTTTGCTTAGCCAATGCTCATCGGTTTGTACGTGATTCTTGCGTACAAACTTGGCAACGCTGCGCTTAAAATCGCCATAAGCGAATGAGGAAGCCAGCCGAACCACATAACCTTCCTGCTCCCCTCCGCAGTTTGACTGCTTCGTATAACAAGCTTTGGCAGCAGCCTCGTCCCAGATTCCCCGGTACAAGACAGGAACCGTTATAAGTCCCAGACGTTCCGCCCAAGCCTCCGTCTCGTCCCATGACAGGCAAACATTATACTCATTCCACACCGAAAACAGCATGTAATAGGCAGGCAGCGCCGAATACGAAAGTGAATGCTTGGCGTATACGTTTTCCCCGCAGAGACGATATCCTTCCGGAATCAAAAACTGGATGCCACCATGCAGCGTCTTCACATAATGACGCGAAGGATGATCCTTGCTGTCCAGAGATCTGGCATGGATGAAATTGGGGTACATCGTGGTGTTTTCCCCGTCCATTTTCTCGGTAATGACAACTTCCTGCCCCGTAAAATGATCAGTACTCCGTAAAATCTTATCGTCATCCGTATAACCTCTGGACCAGGGCAAATGCATCGTTTTGGGATATTTTATTTTCATCGTTGTTCACCTCCTTATTTGCCGAAAGTGTCGGCTTCTGCGAAGAAATATAGCTCGGCCAGCATATCTTCGCCTAACAAATGATAGATCTTGGATGCCCCGGCATCCCCTCCATGCAAAATTTCCATATGAAAGCTTACAAGTTGAACGACGTGCTGAATAAATGCATCATCATATCCGAGGTCCTTCAATGTATGGCAGGTTATGCTTGCCGATACATGCTCATGCCCATAATAGGAATAATAACCTCTTGCTTGCTTCCATACTTTGCAAAACGGCTTACCTGCGTCATGGAGCAGCGCTGCTAATTGCATAGCAAGCAAATACTCGCCTTCATAGAAAGCATTGATATATTCCAGCACGGCAAACGTGTGCTCCGACAACGTTTTGGAATGATGCGGATTCTCCTGATCATATCCCAGCATCACGTTGAAATAGGGGGATTGGGACAAATAGCCAAATAACTCATCATGACCCGGTTTACGTGTTAGCAGCGCTTCCAGTTCTTCTCTTGTAAGCTGAGTTTCGCCCTGCTCATGAACGAGATGCAGTTCACTGAATCCTTCACCCCTTACAGGGAATTCAAGATTTTTGGCAAATTTCGTCATGACCTTCTCATCGAGCCGGCGTTTTCGTCCCTTGACTCGTTCCAGAGCCACTTCATATGGGGTTGTGCAGATATGGCACTCCACTGATCTATCGCCAAATCGCTTCAGGAACTTCTGTCTCCGCTCCCGGCTGACATTGGTGGCATCAAAAACGACATTTCGTCCGAACGCAAGCGCCTGTTCGATCTCGGCGAAAGCTTCGTCAAATACCAGATACGTATTTTTCTGTTTGGATTCGCTGCCGAACAATCTTTCACGGATCGAGTCCGTCGCAACGATGACGGCCCGCTGGCTTTTACATAATTGTTTGGCATGATAGCTTTTTCCGCTGCCGGGTATCCCGACCAGCATATGAATCGTACACATGTAATTCACCTCCCTTCAGGTCTTGGTTCGCTTGGTGTCATGTTTACGTGTCCGGAGGGATAAACGACTCAACCTTCTAATGGACATCGCTTATCGAAATCCTTCCTCTAAACAATGTACCATCCTTACGGAGTGTTTAAGTAAGTAGAGAACTTTTATACTCAACTTTTACATACCTATAAAAAGGCTGATTGCCGCAGGTAAGAAGTCCTGCATGGCAATCAGCCTTCATAACATGCCTACATATCATATCTACTCAATAACTTTCCCTTTTGGAGCAGGAGCGGTCGTATCACGCTCCACCAGCTTGACGGGGATCAGTGTCCGGTCCGGTGTCTGTTTCCCTCTCTCCAACCTGTTTACAACATGTTCTGCTGCTTGGCGTCCAATCTCGTAAAAATTCTGCTCAACGGTGGTCAGCGGGATCATGACATGCTCTGTGACAGGGTTATTATCAAAGCCTATGATCGAAATATCCTCCGGAATGCGGATCCCTCGTTCCAAACAGCGGTTCAGCAAGTTGGCCGCGATCAGATCATTCTCCGTCTGAACAGCCGTTACCTCTTCCGCACGGTAAGAGTCCAGCAGTTCATTATAAAATCGCTCAAAGCCAACCTTCTCCCGATAATCCTTCATATTCAGCCTGATATAACGGCTATCGACGGGAAGCCCATGGTCCTTCAGCGCTTGGCAGTATCCGAAATAACGGTTACGCACCGAAGAGGTCGATTCAATGCTGACCGCTGTTAGAAACGCAATCTTTCGATGACCGAGCTCAATCAATCTTGATACGGCTTGATAGGACCCATTGAAATTGTCGGAAACCACCGCCCCTAGCGGCAGACTGTCAAAATATTTATCGATGGTTACGATCGGATAATCTTCAAGGCATAGTCGATGCAGAATGTCGTAGTTCGTCTGATCGTTCCGCGGATACAATATGATGGCCGCGATGCCCTTTCGGGTCAGCATTTCCAGCAAATCCCGTTCTTTCTGGGAATCATAATCACTTTGGTGAATGCTCAAATAATATCCGTTCGCGTTGAGCCAGTCCGAAGCTCCGCGAATATATCCCATCGTACCGCGGTCGTCTTCGGAAGGCAGGATAAGCGATATCATTTTTTCCGTTCCAACCGACCGCTGCTCCTGTCCACGTTGCCGGGGTTTGACAAAGCTGCCGCTTCCCTTGATGCGGTAGATAAACCCGTCCCGCTCCAGCTCCTCGAGTGCTCTTCTTGTTGTAATACGGCTCACGCCGAAGGTGGAGCTCAGCTCGGCCTCCGTGGGAAGCTGGGCTTCAGGAGGATAGTGGCCCGAAGAGATTTGCGATTTCAGCTCGTCCATAATCACGCGGTACAGCGGAGGTTTATTGTCTTTGGTCAACTTGGTTCTCATCCCATCTTTATCTATTTTCCAGTGTTAATCTTGTCGTACTAAAATTATAGCGTTTGCATCATTGGCATGTAAACCGCTCCTTTCATCCGTTCTTTGCACCATTTCGATTACTTTACATTTGAATAACGTTCATACTGCGCTTTTTTGATTTCCAGATAGCGCTGGGCGCCCATTTTGTCCAGGGTCTTTACGTAGTTATCCCAGTCGGTGTCCAGGTTCGCTTTCCCCGTAACGAATTTCACCCGCATCTCCTCGATATACTTATTAATGTCGGTCAGGATCGCGCTGGTTTGATTGGCTTCGTCATCCGTGGGAACAAAATCCGGCCAAAGCTCTTTGGGCGCAAGCTCATCAAGCTCTGCAGGATCCGCTTTGATTTCGTCAGCCACCGTCGTCCCGCGCGCCGCCATCCGCAAATCGTCGTCAGGCTCAACATATGGATAATAAGCACCATACACGTTATCGACATACTGGAAAGCGCCCAGCTGTACACCGCCCTTGTAGTTTAAAATCTCGTCCTTGTATTTCGGTTTGCCGTCGACCAAGTCGTAGGTTTCGCCCTCAAGTCCAAAGGTGGCAAAGTTAATCCCTTCCTCCCCATAGAAGTAATCGATCCACTTGATGGTTTCAACCGGGTATTTGTTTTTGTTAGTTATCACGAAACCGAAGATTCCTTTAGCCGGCGGCCCCAACACCCCTGCGACCTTGTCCCCGTTCGGCCCTTCCAGGGCATGAATGCCCACATAGTTTTCAGCTGCATCCTTCCCGATATATCCCGGACCTTCCCATACAAACGAACCGATCAGATTGTTGGAACCGTCCGTAGACCACTTCGCATAATCGTAGCCTGTCGTGAAATTTTGCTGGGCCAGCGACCCGTCCTTATACAGATCGCTCATGTAGCGGAGCAGCTCTCTGTACTTCGGATCATTAAACGTCGTCTTGACCTGTCCGTCCGCGTCTTTATATAGATATTGACCGAATGCCTTAGCACCGCCTTCTCCCATACCGAAGCTGCCAGCCAGGAAGCTCTCCAGGAAGGTCCAATAGGAAGACTCGAGCACCCAGCCCAAACGCGAGCTGTCCTTCTCCCGCACCTTTTTCAGCGCCTGGCGAAACTCTTCGGTCGTCTTCGGAACATCAAGCCCCGCTTCATCGAGCCAACCCTTGTGGATATACAGGCGAACGGAATTGAACGCTTTAGAGAAATCGACGTAAGGCAGGGCATAAATATGTCCGTCCGACATCGTTATAGCTCCCTTAATATCCGGGTTGTCCTTTAAGAGTTTATTCAAATTCGGCGCATGCTGTTCAATCAGGTCCTCGAGCGGAACAAACAAGCCCTGTTTGCCGTATTTCATCAGCTCGTCGGTGCCGAAAGCAATGCGATAGAATGCATCTGGCAGGTCGTTGGAGCCGAGCATGACATTTTTCCTTTCGGTCACGGCGGAGCCCGCCAACTCTTCAAATTCGACTTGAATGCCGGACATTTCTTCGTATTTTTGCCACATCCATAATTGATCGGCCGGAGGATGCACATCGGTATACCCGCGCTTGACGATCCTTAACTTGATACTGCCGGGATCTCCGTCCGTTCCGGCTGGTTCCGGCTCCGCCTTTCCCCCCGAACCGCTGCAGGCGGAAAGCGTAAGCGAGAATGTCATCGTTAAGGCAAGCAGAAGATTCATTCCTTTTCTCATATCCATATCCCCTCTTTCCATGATTATGAGTTCCAAGCGGTAATGTCCGCTCCCATATCGGCTTTACCCTTTGATAGCTCCCACCATGATGCCTTTCTCAAAGAAACGCGACAGCAGCGGATACAACAGGAGCAGCGGCAGTGCGGATAATACGACGATCGCATATTTCAGGCCTTCCTTGACCATCATCTGATCCGCATATTCGGCACCGACCGAAATTCCGGCCATTTCCTTGAAGTCGTTCTGAACCAGTATTTCCCTTAAAATCAGCTGCAGCGGAAATTTATTCCGATCCGTCAAATAAATCATAGCGTCAAAATAAGAGTTCCAGTGGCCGACACCGTAAAACAGGATCATGACGGCAATGATCGGCATGGACAAAGGCAGGACAATTCGGTACAGCATATGAAAATCATTGCAGCCATCAACGTAGGCGCTCTCTTCGAGCTCCACCGGAATCCGGGTCTGGAAGTAGGTTCGCATAATAATCATGTTGTAGGCGCTGATCGCACCAGGCAGTACCAAGGCCCACATCGTATTCAGCAAACCAAGCTCCTTGTTTACCAAATAAAGAGGGATCAGCCCACCGCCGAAAAACATTGTAAAGGCAAACAGCAGCGTAAACAGTCCCTTGCCGTAAAAGCGCTTTCTGGAGAGCGGATAAGCGCCAAATACCGTCATCATAATATTGATCGCCGTCCCGATGAATGCGTACAGGAGCGTATTGGCATACCCTCTCCAGATCTCGCTGTTCTCGAACACTTTGGCATAACTGTCCAGGTTGAAGCCAGCCGGGAACAGCAGCAGAGGCTTGTCCCATATTTGGCGCGGATCGGAAAATGAAGCAAACAAGACAAAGAGAAGCGGGTACAAAATGGCGATGATCACGAGGACGGACAGCACTAAAAGGATGATATCGGCCAGCTTTTCTCTAGGCGTTCGTTTGATGTTCAGCAGCACTTCTTACGTTCCCTCCTTAACCCTGCACGGACGAGCCTTTACCATAAGCTGGTCTCCCCCGCCTTGCGTGCAACCGCATTGACGATGATCAGGATAATAAAGTTGATCACATTGTTGAATAGGCCCACGGCCGCGGAAAAGCTGTACTGGGTGTTAAGCAGCCCGCTCTTGTACATGTAAGTGGAGATCACCTCGGATGTTTCCAGGTTCATCGGGTTTTGCATCAACAGTATTTTCTCAAAACCGACACTCATGATGCCGCCAGCACTCAGAATGGACAGGATCACGATGGTTGGAACGATACCGGGAATCGTAATATGCCAAATTCGCCGAAATTTGCTGGCCCCGTCCATATAAGCCGCCTCGTACAGGTCAGGCGAGATGCCCGAGATGGCAGCGCTATAGATAAGTGAAGACCAGCCAACTCCTTGCCATACGCCCGACCAGACGTACAGGTGCCAGAATTTCGATGGCTCTGCCAGATAATCGACCGGTTCTCTCCCCAGGGAAACAAGGATGGAGTTGAAAACGCCATTCGTTGGCGAGATGAAGAAGAACAAAATACCGACCGCGACCACAACCGAAATGAAGTGCGGGGCGTAGGAGATGCTTTGGGCGAATGAGCGGAATTTACGATTTCGAATCTCGTTGAACAAAAGCGCAAGCAAGATTGGAGCGGGAATGCCAACCAGCAGTCCGTATAAACTGATCCCGATGGTATTCTTCAGAATCGTCCAAAAATAATAAGCGTCAAAAAGCCGCTCGAAGTGCTCAAATCCGACCCATGGACTGTTCCAAATGCCAAGGCCAGGCATAAAATCTTTGAACGCGATCTGAACGCCGTACATCGGCCAATAATGCCAGATCAAAAAATATAGCACCGCCGGCGAGATAATGATGTACAGCCCGATATTTCGCTTAAGCTGCCTTTTAATATGCGTCCATTTGTTGGACTTTGGAGCGGGCTGTGGGGATGCCGAGTTTAACCGGGCGTCCATGCTTTGTCATGACCTCCTTTTTCTCGATCAAATTGCGTAAGCAAATATTAGCTATGTTAGGCGACTAATATCTGCTTGCTTTGGCAACGCACCACCTCCTTCTCAACTACTTGTATTAACATTTTTTAATGTATTCACTTATTTGTTATAACACATTTTAGTTAGGTTTTATTTCCCAGTCAATATGACATCGAAAAATTGCTACTTTAGATGTATAAACGGTACATTTGTTATGACAAATTTCGACGGTACATCATTTTCTTTATGAAATAGTCATTCCACTCGCGATGAGGATCTTGTCTTTGCGAAAAACAAAAACAGCCGCGAGATTCACGCGGCTGTTTCAAAATATAGACGACGATATAAAAGCAAAGTATCGTGTTTTTGACTAACGCTTTCGCCTGCTTACAGATAACCTGCCAGTTTGACAAGCAATTCTGCTTGTTCACCCGTCAATATTTTGCCGGATTGTGCGCTGACTTCATTGGAAAAGGCGTTCAGCATGCCTGCCTTAGCAGAGGCGTTACCTCTATTCTCGGCCTCTTTGGCATTGAGGAGTTTACTTGACAGAGATTGTGCGAGTCCCGGATGACTTGAGGCAAAATGCTCTGCAAGCACGGACAGGCTATCATAAGTCACGGACACCTCAAAACTAAAGACCGCTTCCGTTTTATTTCCCGCCAGATCGATTGCCGTTACGGAAATATCATGGGATCCCGGCTCGAAGAAATAGGCAGGACGTTCAATCAGTGGACGAAGGCATGGATTCTCAGCTAACCCGGACAAGCTATCGTCGGCGCTGCACGAAACGTATACGGAGTCGGTTACCGTGTACGTACGCTCACCGGTGAATTCAACGACTGGAGCTGTCTTGTCGATTTGCACCTTCAGTGTCCCGGGAACCTCAAGTACGCCTGAGAAGTTGGTAGCGGAATAGGTGACGGTCGTTACGCCCTCCTTCGTGATTTCAAGCTGAGCCGTATTCCCTTTTACTGTGGTCTTTTCTATCGGCTGTGCCCCTTCCGCGTAATATTCGATAGAATAGGCACGGTCCGCAGAGATAGACAACGACACATCAGAATTCACCCAGCCGTTCTCGTTGGGAGAAGGCGATTGACTTACCGTTGAGACTGGTGGCGCACTGTCTTTTACCGTAACAAAGAAATCGTCATAATATGCGGTTGCCACATTGTATCTGGAGGTTACCGCAATCAGTTTAGCGTATGCAGCATTGGCTGGAGCTTTGCCTCTGAGCGTCACTTTCTGCCACTGGGCCAATCGCGATTCATCCAAATGGGTTTCCAAGGTGGAGATGGTCGCGTTATTGCTATCAAAGAATCGGAACATAAATCCCGGCTGGCCGGATTCAATATAAAGATTCATGCCCGCCGTATATTCCTCTCCCGGGACAACGGGAATCGGATCACTCTGAACGGCAACGGATGCCGTTCTCAGCGTGTCCGTAATCTTCAGGCTGTGCGTTCCTGTGAAACTGCGTTCTGTGCTGAGATCATAGCGGTAACCGTTACCGGGAGCGAATAACGGACTCCATCCCTTTAATTCCTCTTCGAAGCCCGGATTGTTAACAGGTACTGCCGTATGCGGCGGTTCTTCAACAACCTCTCCGTCAACTTCCATCCGATACAGGATCGTATTGGTCTGCATATCCGTGAAATACAGGTTCCCATCCGCATGTAAATCAAATCTTGAGGTGTCGGCCAATGTCCGATGCTCCAGCGTTTCTGGGTCAATGACCGTCAGTTTGTTGTTAAACAGCACATAGAGCAGCCCATCCTCCGACCAGCGCAGCGGGTGATGCGCCCATTGGCTGAAGTTTAAGCTTGGATACACTTTTTTGCTTTTCACGACTTCATAGTTATCAGGATCAATTGCGAAAATGTATTCATAGGATGCCCCCCAGATCAAACCGTCCGGACCGGCGGAAAGATCACCGATGAATACCGGTTTATCCAATCCCGGAACCCTGAGCGGGAACTCGGTGATTTTTTGCTGTTTTTCCTCATCCCATACAAAAATCTTCGCTTCCGCCTCGGTCGGCTCGGAGCCCAGTCCGCCCCGTATCGTCGTGGAGCCGAATACCTTGCCGTCATGAACCGTCGTGCTAAGCACGCTCTGATTCTGGACGACGTTGCGATGAACGTTTATTTCCCCGGTAGCGGTATCATAAACGGTCAGTGAGCCGCCCAAAGTACCGTAACCCGATATAGTCGAAATGTACAATTTGCCTTTAGAACTGGAGATATCCACCAGCCTCTCCTGATCGTTGCCCAGCACGGCCAATCTCTTCGGATTGTTCATTCCAGGCTCCGTCGATAGATCGAACTCGTAGAGTCCGCCCTCCGGATACACGCCCATATAGACCTTATTTCCTACGGCATGAACGCTATCGGCCTGACCGATGCTGAACGGCGTTGCCGTTTTATCCGTAAGATCAACGAGCGAAGAACGGGCCTGTGAGCCGGTGGTGATCAACTCCGTATCGGATACGCTCTTCAACCGGTTGACAACGCCGGGCAGACCCGGAATGACCGGCGGCATCAGGTGTACCTGTTTGGTTTCGATGTTCATGATCGTAACACCGCCGTCATATCGAACGGTAACCAGATTTTCGCCCGGGTATTCCGGATTGTTCGGAAATTCCACCCAATCTACTCCCCGAAATCCGCTGTTGTACTCCATGCCGGTCAACTCGACCTCATGCGTGGCAAGATCAAACGTTTTCAGCTTCTTGTCGGACATATAATACAGTTTTCCGTCAAGCGAGTCCGTTGCGTGCAGTCCCGTTACGTTCTCCAGCACGACATCCAGCCAGCTTTCCGTCTGCGTATCGTAGATAAACGCCTCTCCAGGAATGCCGCTTCCGTCCGTATATCTGGCAAACAAATAACGGTTATCAATCGTGCTCAAGTCATACACGGTGTCTTCTTTAACCGGCAAGGAAGCCGCGATATTCGTTTTCTCACCTGTCGTTAAATTCACGCGTACGATCTGCTTATGTGCGGTACCGGCATATATATTGCCGCCCTGGTAAGCAATGGAGCGCACATATTCCTGATCAAGCAAGCCGATGACGCGGCCATAATCTTTTGTCTGCTTTGTAGCCGGGTCGTACTGGTACACTTTGCCGCCGGGATAGGTTCCGACATACACACGGCCCTGTTCATCCGTGGTGATGCTGTTCGGGACCGACTGTCCGTCGAACTGTGCAACCTGCACAGGGACATGAGTAACCGGAGAGTAACTCCACAGCCTTGCTCCGCCGCCGTCAGCCGCAAGGAACAATGTTCCGTCCGGTGCCGTGGTGTGTGCCCACGAGCTTTCGGAAGGTCCGATCGGAATGCTTCGCAGCAGTTTATAATCCTCCAGATCAATGACGTTAAGATGCCCCGGCTTCCCTTTACTGGTCGCGTAAAGCACGTTGCGGCCTTCTTCCTTGCCGGTGGTACCGTTGAACACGGCCACCGTATAGTTGTTAGGGACTAGAATTTCTTCCGGTGTCCCATACGTTTTTTGAGCCAGCCTGCTCTCTCCGGAAGCAGCTGCGACACCACCGCCTCCCGAGCATGCCAATATAAAACAAATTGCAAGCATCAAGACTTGGTACTTGCCACCCTTTCTAATTCTCATAAATAACCTCCTTAGATTCAATCGTTGTTTCCCGAAGGATCGTTCCACATGCAGGCAGATCGCATCGCATGCGAGCGTTTAGTCACTGTCTTTGTATACGAACCTCCTTTACCGATGGATTGATAAGCCCCTTGTAAGTAGAATATATAACATGGATGGGGGTCGTCTGGCCCGTATATTAGGCAAATACCAAGATGGTGTCAATCGATATTTATCACGCTTCCTTACATTTGTCCTGCTATAGGCCAAAGTGGATTTTGCAAAAGAAGTAGAATAATCACAAAGTCTTCATCGTATTTTCAAGCTTTAAAACCAATAGGAAAATAACAAAACGCAGCGGGTTAACGACAAAAAAACCGCAATTTAAGCGGCCCGGCGTAAATAAAGATTCGTATCACTCGCGGCATCATTCCCTCTTTTGGAAGCACTTTATGAATTTCCTCAATTTGCGTGCATAGCGAAATTCCTGAATAACTTGATTGCTTCATATAAAGTACAGCAAGGGGATAAAAAAATAAAAGACTGCCTCTCAGCAGTCCTTCTTGTTACTAATGAATGCTACTTAGGTACAGCAGCCAAACTCTCTTTTGATGTTCGTCCGCCATGATTTGTGATAAATACCCCCGATAAAATGAGAATCAAGCCGATAATTAGGCTCCATCCAATCGGTTCATCCAGCAGCGTATATCCCCAGATCATCGCCGTCGCAGGAACGAGATAGGTGACGGATGTGGCAAACTCCGGGCTCCCTTTTAAAACCATATAATTGAACAGAATATACGCCACGCCAGAACCAAAGATGCCAAGGCCAACAAGAGAACCTATATTGGCTGGCTCTACGATCTTCGAAAGATCAATCTTTTCCGTAGTAAAAGCAATAATACCGCTCCCTACCATCGCCCCAAGCAGTGTTCCGAACGTTAGCTGATACATCGTCAGTCCGCCCAGTAAACGCTTGGATAACTGTGAACCCACGGCATAACACAAGGTAGCACCTATCATCGCTGCGAAGCCAATGAAATCGACAGTAATAAATGATCCGGGGCGAATGCCGAGCAGAATGATCAGACCGACAAGCGCGACCCCCATGCCCATCCATTGAATCCGCCTAAACACGGAGCCGAAGAACACTAAACCAACGAGCATGGTCCATATCGGCGTTGTTGCATTTAATACCGAAGCCATGCTGCTGGCCAGCCTGGTTTCGCTAAACCCGATTAAGGTCCATGGCAGTGCCATATTAATCATCGCAATCACGACGGTCGGCAGCCAACGAATTTCACGCAGGGCAAACGGCTTTCGCATGATGAGCATGACAATCGTAATGAAGAGAAATCCAAAGGTCGACCGCAGGAAGGCGATCCCACAAGGGCCGAAATCGTGCAGCAGATTTTTAATGAAAAAGAACGAACCTCCCCATATGAGACTTAGGAGGATGAGTGCAATATATAAGGATCGTGCCAACTTAATACCTTCTTTCTATATGAGGGACATCCTTATAAGTTAACATCTCATTAGGGAAGTTGTACAGAGCCATTCTACACGGCACCCTTGCAGGCAGCTTCTTCTCTTAGAATGATTCATGCATTATACTTTAAAGCCTGGCAGCATTCATGTAAGCTTACACGCCTGGCGGTACTGCCTCGGTGAAACCCCGTACTGTTTGCGAAACTGATCGGCAAAATGATTGTAACTGTTAAACCCGACATCCTGCGCGGCTTCGTTCGCCGTACGGCCGGAGTGGATCATCAATAAGGCGGCATGGCGAACCCTCATTTGATTCAGATGCTCCACGATGGTGTACCCCGTTTCTTGCTTAAACAAGTGGGCAAGCCTTGACCCCGATATCCCGATCTCTCGCGATATGGCGTCAATTCGAATATCTTCTTTTAACGAACGGGACAACAGGCCGAGGGTTTGTTCGACCCTTGGATCAAGTCTTTTGTTCGTGCGCTGTGCAAGCAGAAGTAAAATCTCGCGCAGCGCGTTCTCGCACAGTGCCTCCCATAGGTCTAACCGGTCCAGCGAATCTTGCAGCACATTCCGAAACGCTAACTCGACACGCCCTCGGACACGTTCATCGGGCAGCGTTTCGACCAGAAACTCCTCATGACGCAGCATCCTGTTTTCCGGAAGCCCGGGATAATGAATCCATAGGAAGTTCCAGCGCTTCCCTTGGACTGTCCCATACTCATGAGCGATGTTGGCGCGCAGCAGACCGAGCTGCCCGGGCCCACAGCGTTTCTCCCCGGCAGGCGTCCTGAAATAGCCCTCTCCATGCAGCGTGTAGACAAGCAGCCAGTCCTGCATCCCGTGAGGACGACGCAGCCGATAAGCATCGTCTTGATCGAAATGGTCGCCGAATATGGTTCCGGTACTTTCTAAGGATATGCCTTGCCGTCCGTCCGGCGTTCGCATAAACCTCTCCTCCTCTGTACCTCGATTAGCAGAATCCCGGTAATTATAAGCAGATATCATACTTCCTCTCAAGTTAAGCAGACCTTATTCTATTGTCAACAGGAAAAAACAATAATCTTACGGGAGGAATTCTTATGCGAGAGAAGTTAAAAGTATTGACGGCAGAGCAGCTGCACAAGTTCGAAACGGAGGGGTATTTAATTGTAAAAGGGCTCTTCCGCCAAGAAGAGCTGTCGGAAATCGAAACGACGTTTGAGGAGATCAGCCAAACGACCGTTCCCGGCCACTTTGAACCGGTGTTGGATGATGAAACTGCCGAACCGCTGAAGCGTTATCCGCGTGTGATGCATCCGCACCGCTTTAATGCAATTGCGAAGAAATACATGCTGCACAAGCCTGTCATGGAGGTGCTGGCTGATTTGTATGGCGAACCGGCGCTTGCGGCTCAAAGCATGTTCTATTACAAACCCCCGGGTTCCCGTGGTCAAGCGCTGCACCAGGACAACTTCTACCTGCAGGTCGAGCCTGGCAACTGTATCGCGGCATGGGCCGCAATCGACGCGGCTGATGAACAGAACGGTGGTTTGCTCGTCGTTCCAAAAACAAGTGATTATGCCCTGGTGTGCCCGGAAGAAGCCGATTCGAACGAGTCGTTTACTACCCATTTCGTGAAGCCGCCCAAGGATAGACAGGTCCTCCCCGCGATCATGGACAAAGGCGATGTGCTGTTCTTTAACGGCAACCTGATCCACGGCTCCTACCGCAACAAATCCAACTGGTTCCGCCGCGCCTTCATCTGCCACTACGCCAACGCATCGGCTACCAAGATTGGTGCATTCTATCGGCCGCTGTTCCAGGAAGACGGTACGGAGATTAATCTCGACATCAATCCGAATGGCGGTCCGTGCGGCGTTGAATTCGAAACACCTTATCCCCATTGAAATAAAGGCGGCCAGCGTACATGTTCAAGCGCTGGTCGCCCTATGTTCTTTTCTTCGAATCGAAGTGCTTGGCATACATCTGAGCCACTCTGCAATTTCAGGTCGGTCCATGCTCCCCGTTTATATATCTAGCTTAGAACCGATATATGTCTGCTCCGCTACGGCGGTAAATCGCTCGACCAGATCGCTGATCTTGAACTTCTCCGCACCGATCATATAAGTCGTTACCGTATCATGAAATGGCGCATGCCAATGGACAGGCACGCCCTCCTTGCCAACGATCGCTCCGACGATGCTGCCTGCGGTAGCGGCCGTGCAATCATTGTCCAGCCCCATCGCAACTGTCTCGGAAATGACCTTAGACACATCCGTCCCTCCGATCATTAATCCGAATACGGTCAAGCATGCGTTGTTGTTCGTATGAACACTGGACATGCCTTGAAAACGCTTGTTCACGGCTTCTCGCGCTTCTGCGTAATTTCGGATATCTCCACCTATGGAGAGTGCCCATTCGATATCCTTAGATAGGCTGCAATCTCTAGGAATTTCAGTCAACCCGATGCGAAGGGCGTCCACAGGGTGATCGACACTGAAAGCGGCGGCTTGTGCCGCACTAAAAAACATTTCACCATAGATTCCGTTTCTTCGATGGCTCAAGTAAGCGTCACGATACGCGTATTCCGCAGCTTTTGACGGAAACCCCGGTGCTATATAGGCCCACGCGTCGGATCGAATATCTGCACCAATCCATTGACAGTACGGATTGTCCAAGTCCGCTGCTTCCATCGCCGTCTTGCCTGCCCTCAAGTTACGAAGTGCAACTTCTTCGGCTGTGCATGCAAGCGGTAAATATTTCACCCAGCTCTTCCCTACGTCCTCTGTCGTAAAATGAATCCCATGCTCCTCAGCAATGAGCAGCCCCAGGATCGTATACGTAATATCATCGTCGACCGGAACGCCATTCATGCCTTCAAGCGTATATTCATAGAAAGTGCTCTTCCCATATCGCCTATGATTCGGATTCTTAATTTTGGTCCAATAGTTCCGCGGTGGAAATGGATCCCCAATGTATTTGGCCCAACTCTCCATTTCATCCACTTCCCATAGTTCGACCGGAGCTCCCAGCGTACATCCGGCGAATCGAGCCAGCATGGCACCCTCCAGCTTATCTTTATACACGGACTTATTGAACGTATTCCACATTCTTTGAGGCCCGTTAGGCCGAAGCGACTGAATCCCCCGCAGATCATCCGGCTCCTGAGAAGCCAGTTTCTCGTCTACAGGCAGATCTTGCAATTTCCGAGCGGCTGCATGCATTGCCCTTTCAATGTCCAGCCAGACATCGGAAACGCCGTCTGCTCCGTATTCATGGGCTAATCGCCCATACTCCATAATCTTTTCGGCTAACTTTGCCAATTTCGGTTCCACAGGATACGCCATTTCACATTCTCCTCCCACTTCCTGGTGTAATCGATTTCAGCACTAGTTTATAATAAGAAACATAACAATTCTGCTAAAAAAGGACTGAAAACTATGCAGAAACGACCATCTTCATACGATGTCATCTCTCAGCCGTATCTGCTTCCCCCGGCATTTCCTGTTGATTGGATAGAGAACTACGACCAGAACGATGCCGATATTACGTATCTGCATTTCCACAATTGTCTTGAAATCGGATACTGCTGCGAAGGTTCGGGGGTGTTTTTCGTAGAGCAAAAGATAATGCCTTACTCAAAAGGTGATGTAAGCATTGTTTTTCCGGGGCAGCTTCATCTCGCCCAAAGCCTAAAAGGGCAGGTAAGCCGCTGGCATTTCTGCTTTTTGGATCCGATTGCGCTACTTGGCAAGATTTCTTCTTCCCAATCGTGGAATGCCCCTTCCCCAACGGGATATTCACGATTCACCAATATCATCAGTCCCAACGATGCTCCTGACATCACGTTAATAACGGAATATCTCATGAAAGAACTGGGGTTGCAACAGCGAGGGTACGAATCGGCCGTCAAGGGCTATGTCTGGACCATAATGACGCTCATCACCAGAATGATCGATGTCCAGATGGCTGACCATGAGCCTGTTGCTGAAGCTGCCGATCGATCCTCCATGAACAAAATATCCAAAGCACTTGAGTATATCTCGCAACATTACATGGAACCGATACAAATTCATGAATTGGCGGCAGCTTGCAGCCTTAGCGTCACACATTTTCGTCGTACGTTCCGCGCGTGCATGGGAATGGCTCCGCTCGATTACTTAAACAACGTGCGATTGCAAATGGCGTCTGCATTGCTGTGCCATACTGGCAGCAGCATACTGTCTATCTCGGAAGAGGTTGGCTATGCCACGCTATCCAGCTTCAACCGTCATTTCAAACAATGGATGGGCGTTCCTCCATCCAAGTGGAGAACGTTGAAACGTCAGAGCGAGCGACCCATAAAGCCCTAGGTTTAAGTGTTCTAATGCCGTAGTACCGCACAGGCGAATCGGTTATCACCGGAGTTTTGCGTTGTTTTCGCGTGATCCATTATCGTGTTGACATTGTGTACACATATTGAGTACAATGAATTCATTACGTTAAGGAGGCTTTAAGCCAATGGATACAAATCTGCACGTCCGTCTATCCAAAGACCTCAAGGAGAGCTTTCAAGAGATTGCGAAGGACAATAACACAGACCCTTCTTCTCTTGTTCGCGATTGGATCGGCAATTATGTAGCTGAGCATCGAGGAAGAGATGAAGATACAGCTGCTGAGTTATACTTGGCTGGTTACCAATTACAGCAAGCATTTGGAGGAAGAGAACATGTCAGCAAGGAATTCGCGAAACAATTGCAGGAGCATTCCTTGACGAACCAGAAGGAGTTCACACAATTAATCTTAACAACCTATATGGATCTGAATCTTACGATTCCCTCGTGTTTATCCAAGACCTATAAAGGTTACGCTTATTCTCAAATGTTTTTGTTGGGCTTGATCGGTGATAAGCCTGAAGATTGGCATAAAGGACAATAGCCGTTACATTGGATTATCAAACAACCCACTTTGTCCTCCAACCGTTCAGCCGGATTTCGAGGACTTTTTTGTTTTTTTGGACCGCAATTTACGGAGTCCGTGCATCCCGAACAACACCAATGGCAATATAAACCCGATGGTAATCGTATACGGAATCCAAGTCTTTGCGTCCCATTCCAACTTGTATGGAACATTGGGATATATGAAGACGGAAACCGCGGCAAGTATCCAGCCCAGTGGCACGACCAGCGGCTGATAATTTTTGATATTAAATATCTGGCTGACGCCGATCGCAATGGCGTAAAAGTACAAGGAGATACGGAAAAATAAAGTGATAAACCACATCACCGCCATGACTGCTTCAATACGTTGAAGAAAATTGCCGATATTGATTTTTTTGGCCAGCATATAACTGGGATACAGATTTCGTGCCGTAATGTCCGGACCCAAGACCAATATCGCTAATCCAATAATCGTAAAAAGCACCCCCGCACCGAATAGGCTTCCGATATATACGGCCTTGTAAGCCTCTGCCGGTCGGTTAACAGCCCCCGGATAGATGATCATCAACACGATGTGCGGCAGAAAAGCAGTACTAACAAAAGAGATTGCGGCCTGGAGGATAGGGTGGGCCCCCGATTCGAAAACGGGAAGTGCATTCTCCCATTTAATCTCCGACAATAATAAAATGCTCATGGACAGAAACAGAAGAAGAAACCATGGAAACAGCATCTCCGCTGATCTGGCCAGCACTTCGAGCCCCAAACGCACCCCCAAGACAACAAGGGCCCCGTAGAGGAAAATGATCGCCTGAACCGGGGTTTCGGGCAGCATTTGGATGGTCATGAAGTCGCTAATTTCGTGTAACACCGAAGCGGGACCACTTAGGAGCAATGTAATTAAAAACAGAAAGTTTACCGTTTTGCCTATCCATTTTCCTAAAAGTTTCTCGGACAATTGCATCAAATTTGTTTCCGGATACTTTTTGGACAATTGCAGCTGCACCGCCAAGATGATGAATCCGAGACCGATCCCAACCAAAGCGGCTATCCAAGCATCTTGCTTAGCAATGTTAGTCGTACCCGAAGGAACGATAAGAATCGCGCTTCCTATCGTATACATGGCAGTTAAAATGCTAACCTGGCGCAATGAAATTTTGACTACGGGCATCGTTCCTGCTCCTTTTCTTATTGGGTCAAACCGATGACAGAGAGCCAATCACTGAACGGCTTGAATACGATCGTTATCATGACCAGAGGAGTTGGAATATCGTTCATGACCGTTTGGGCCACGCTAATTCCAATGCCAATGATCATGAATGCCGTAAACCCCCAGATTTCCCTAATTTCTTTTTCCCGGAGCATCCTCGGCAGCTCCAGCCAGGTTAAGATGGTGGCTGATATTGCAATAATCGCGATATTCAGCATCAATTCGCCTCATTCCTTTAGATCATTTAGAAAAGAATCACTGGTTGTTCCGGTTCTCCGGATTTTGTAATCCACTTGAATATGGGTCTTGAGGTTCGGAAAATATCGGTCGTTCCACGCGTCCTTCATTTCTTTCCATGCCTTCGGATGCGAACGGTGAAAAGCCTCCCCGAAGCCGAATATGTCGACTTTAAACTCAGTCTGCACTTTATGGATAACGGACTCCAAGCTTTGGGTTATTTTTTCTTCCATTTCGACTTCGAGATCCCTCACGGTCGCAGGTTGAGACAGATCCAAACCGCTGCACTCCACTGCACCAATATTTCCCTCCAAATTAATCCGGATATCCATTGAAGGACGGGATTCGATGATTTTCCCCTTCATCTTGGCATCGGTCCTCAGCGTCTCCAAGATAACCTTTCCGTCATTCCGGCAGGGAACAAAAGCTACAGAGCTTTTCACTTGCCCCCTTATGAGTCGATAACCTCTGCTATCCTTCTCGTTTAACCAGCCAATCAGTTTGTCAAATTTGAAAACGGCAAGTCCCGAATATTTCAATTGACTCGGTGTATCAATATTTTCTACGTTTTTCTTCATTTTCCCAAGATCCCGATTCCCTGTTATCACCAGTCCTGTAAGCACGGGGTGTTTTCCGCTGCTGGTAATATCACTTATCAATTGATCCAGTGTCACAGCCATACTGGGTGACCAAACCTTCTCCGAGATTTGCAGGGAATCGTAAAGTTTATTGGCAGGAATTGTTTCCATGGGCGTCATGATTTTCAAGGTTTCCTCCGCCGTTGCTCCTTTGGTAATAACCAGATAGAAATCGGGTCTGAATTCGTGATCCCTGGACAGAAGGTCCAGAACTTTGGCTATCCCTTCCCTTGCCATCGCCTCATCCACCAGAAACATCCGTAAGTGGGAAAAATAAATTTTTCTCGGGCTAATCTGAGTTATTCTCCTGGCCGCCTCAAATATGGTATCGCCTTCAGCCGTAAACAGTGTAGCAGGCGCTTGGGGACTCCCGCTTCTTTTGGCGGTTATCTGCCCGGGAATAGCGACTTGGACCGATAAACGGTAGCGGCCGTCCACCCAATCAACCCCTGCGGCTACCGCTATGGCCAATTCGTTCAATTCTCTGCGGTTCCAGCAACCGCTCAGAAGAAGAGTGATGACGATATGTAAGAGAAGCAACGCCAATATCCGTTTCATCCAATGTTCACTCGCTTTCCCGCTGGTCTGCATTCATCTATTCCCGCGATTTTTGGGGAGGTGTGCTTGTTCTGCGCTTTTCGTTTTTCTGATTGATCAGTCGGGGGCGGTTCATCAGCATCCATTGTGGCAGCCGCAATATCGTATCTTTTTGCCCTTCCGGAATTAACGGCGCGAAAGGCGACATATACGGGATTCCGAACGAGCGGAGGCTGCACAAATGCAGAATAAGAGCGATAATCCCGACAAGGATGCCGAACAGGCCGAATGATCCGGCAAGCGCCATTAACGGAAATCGAAGCATCCGAAAAGCAATGGACATATTGAAAGATGGAACGACAAAGCTGGAAATGGCCGTTATCGCAACCACGATGACCATGGCGGGAGAGATGATCCCTGCTTCGACGGCGGCTTGCCCTATGACCAACGTTCCTACGATGGAAATAGCGGATCCGATATTTTTGGGAAGCCGCACGCCTGCTTCCCGCAGAATCTCGAAGGTGACCTCCATGAGGACGGCCTCGACGAAGGCGGGAAACGGAATTTGCTCACGTTGTCCAGCCAGTCCGAACAGGAGCTGGGTCGGCAGCATTTCGTGATGAAACGTGGTTATGGCTACATAGAGGGAAGGCCCAAGCAACGAAATGAATATGCTCAGGTAGCGCAGCATCCGCAGGAATGAACTGATATCCGCGCGCTGATAGTAATCTTCCGCAGCATGCAAGAAAGACACAAATAGGGCCGGAACGATCAGAACAAATGGGGTGCCATCTACGATAATAGCGATTTTGCCTTCAAGCAGCTCGGCCGCGACCACATCGGGACGTTCGGTATTATAAATCGTTGGAAATGGAGTCAAGGTCTTATCCTGCACCAATTCCTCGATATATCCGCTCTCCAAAATGCTGTCCACATCGATTCGTTCAAGCCGGGTTCGGACTTCCCCGACGATCTTCTCGTTGGCAATGCCATCGATGTACATCATGGCGACGTCTGTTTGCGTAATTCGGCCGATCTGCTTCGTTTCCATCCACAGATGAGGATCCTTGATCTTTCGACGAATCAAAGCCGTGTTCGTTCGAAGCGACTCCGTAAAGGATTCGCGCGGACCGCGGACGACATTTTCCGCCGACGTTTCCATGACCCCGCGGTCCTTCCATCCACGTGTACCTGCTGCGATGCCTCGGTCCAATCCATCTACCAGAAAAATGGTGTCCCCCGACAATAAGGAATGGAACAACTTTTTATAATCATAAATGGACTGAATCTCATTATTGATAAAGGAAATGTTTTCTAATATCTTTTGCCCATCGAAAGGCTTCGGATGTTCCGTATCTTCCCTCACCAGGGATTTAGCAGTGTCAGCTACGACCATCATGATGGATTCCGAAATGATCTTTTGGTCGGCCAAGCCGTCCGTATAGAGGATAGCGATATAGTGTTTCTCCTCTTCATCCAGCGGAATTTCCCTGATCACGATATCAGTACTGTTTCCGAGGGCTGCTCTGATATGGATTAGACTACTTTTTATATCCGGACTTAAAGCATCGGGATCTGTTGTCGAAGTATTAGCTGGTAGGGTATCTTTGGTTCTATTTTTGATGGAATGGCCGCTTCTTCTTCGATACCGCATGGGAATATCCTTCCTCTCACAGATGCTATTCCCACATTATTACCGAAGAAAACCAGCTGTAAACTAACAGACTGGACTGGATATCATCCTTTTCTTCGTCGCGCTATTTCATCATACACTTCATCTCTTTATACCAGAAAACGCTGAGGCCTATTTGGCTCATCAAAAAAAGAAGATAAACCTGTGAAATTTGGGATTATCTTCTCATATGGATTTTAGACTTCGAATAACTATGAGGAATAATTTTTGTTCTCAATCACGATTACGGACTCCGTACCGGACCTCGCGGCTGCGGTTTGTTTGGTATGCAGAACAAGTTCACGGATAATACCGCAGCATTTCTTTGCACCTGCGACTAATAACGGATCGCCGAGAAAACCCAATTTTAATCCTCTGGACAAAAATCCCCCGATCGTCATGACCAATGGAACGGTAGGCGAAGTGTTGGAAAACACAATAGGCTCCGTGTTCTGATATTTGTCTTGAAGAATGAGGCTTAAATTTTTTAAAGCTGGAATGACTATCTTGGATGAGCCCCGTCCAATGGTGTACACCGGATTTCCATTCTCATCCAGTCCGTGGAGAACGAGTTTGCCCATGTCGGACCTATTTAGTTTATTGAAATAGTCAACGGCCAGAATTTCCTCGGTTGTAAGCTGCCGATTCGTAGGTAATTTATTGAGATGATACGCTGCTGCCAGTGAGGTCGTGTGCGTTCCACCGTAATCATTATAAATAAATATCATTTCATCAACCCGCCTTCATTATGTAATGAGCTTATTATTCCCCATTAATCTATATCCATTCCTCCCCATCACATATTTTGCTAGATTAAGCATGTACCGAAAATAAAAAAAAGCCCTGATCATCAGGGCTTTTTTGCATTATGAATTATCATATGGATATAAACTTAGTCCAAGTAAACGGCTTTGCCGAGTTTGGCAGATTCGTATAGAGCTTCCAAAATCCGAGACACAACATAAGCTTGTTCTGGGGTTACGACAGGATCCTTATCCTGATCAATCGCTTCGATCCATCTTCTCATCTCAACATCCGGAGCCTGCTCCTGCTTCCCGTCATAGAACGCCACTCCGCCGGAATTCAATTCGATTTCGTTGGTGTACAGACGACTGAACTTCTCGCCGTTGATGCGAAGACCGTTCTTCATATCGGCTCCACCTTCCGAACCACTCAGCGTACATTTGGCTTCATCGATATCCAGCGTATTGAGCGCCCAGCTGGATTCCAGCATAATGGTCGCGCCATTCTCCATCACAATCATGCCGAAAGCGGAATCTTCGACAGTGAATTTTTCCGGATCCCATGGTCCCCAAGCGTTTGCCGCGTTCTCCTTGCGGGACAACTCATGGTATGTGGTACCGAGAACAATCTTCGGTTTGTAATTATCCATCATCCAGAGGGTCAAATCGAGAGCATGCGTACCAATATCAATAAGCGGACCACCGCCTTGTTTTTCCTCATCCAAAAATACGCCCCAAGTCGGAACAGCTCTTCTTCGTACGGCATGAGCTTTGGCAAAATAAATATTTCCGAGTTCACCGGCTTCGCATACTTGTTTCAGGTAAAGACTGTCTTCGCGGAAACGGTTATTGTATCCGATTGTCAATTTCTTGCCGGTGCGTTTCGCGGTTTCCATCATCCGCTTGGCATCCGCAGCCGTTTTTGCCATCGGTTTTTCACACATAACATGTTTACCTGCTTCAAGCGAAGCAATGGAAATCTCGGCATGTGAGTCATTAGGCGTCAGAACATGAATGATATCGATGCTTTGATCCTGCAGCAACTCCTTATAGTCGCCGTACACTTTAGCTTCCTCAATACCGTACTTGCTAGCCGCGGCTTCTGCCTTTTCTAGGACGATATCGCAGAATGCCACGAGCTCCACGTTGTTTAATCTGCTTAAGCTCGGCAGATGCTTCCCGTTTGCGATTCCGCCACAGCCGATAATTCCAATACGATACACTTTAGACATAAATCATCACCATCACTTTTCATTAATTTTTTATAACTTCAAATATAAAGTCCTGCCTATCCATAACGCCATAAAGAGCAGGCGGGCTTATATGTATGTAATTCTGCCACAACATCTCTTGGGTCTCTGGATATGAACTTAGCTGCCATGACATCCACATATAAGGTATCACATCTTACTCTTTTTTTTAGTCCAACTATGCGACAAATCATATATAAAATTACGACATTAATCTGAATTGCAAAGAACCGCAGAGAATTTACTCTGCAGTTTAATAAAGAAGTAGTATCAAGCGACTGGAATTTCCATGCTGGAGAAACCAGCCGTCACTTCCCGAACATGTACTGGTCTATGCGACAAGCCGGAATGTTTAACGTTCCTGTATAGATGTATTGACATAGTAAGCTGCCGGGGGTCTCCCAGCAGCCCACTTATAGTATATTAACTTTTCATTCGCGGATCCAATGCATCGCGCAGTCCGTCTCCCATCAGGTTAAAGGCGAGTACCGTCAGCATGATCGAGACACCGGGAAATACGACCGTCCACGGGGCCGTCGCTATAAACTGCCGCGAATCGGATAGCATCTTCCCCCATTCCGGAGCGGGGGGCTGGGCGCCCATCCCCAGAAACCCGAGTGCTGCGGCTTCGATGATGGCTGTTGCGATGCCCAGCGTGCCTTGCACGATAATCGGAGTCAGACTGTTTGGCAGTATGTGATGCAATAATATACCACGGTTCTTCATCCCAATCGCCTGCGCAGCAGTGATGTATTCCTCGTTCTTCAAGCTAAGCACCTTGGCCCGAACCAATCGGCCATAGGTCGGTATGTTGACTATCGCGATCGCGAATAGCGCATTTTGCAGCGAGGGCCCCAGTAAGGCTACAATAGCAATTGCCAGCAGGATACTCGGAAACGCCAACAAAATATCGAAAATACGCGAGATCAACATATCCATCCATTTCCCGTAAAAACCCGCGAGCAACCCAAAAAACGTTCCCAGGATGATGGAGCCAATCACGGAAAAAGTACCGACCCACAATGAAATACGAGCTCCGTGCAGCACCCGGCTGAGTATGTCACGCCCCAGATCATCTGTCCCGAACCAATGCTCCACAGATGGGGGCTTTAACCGATCGGTCAGCTCTTGGGCTTTATAATCATAGGGTGCAATAAGCGGCGCAACCAGTGCAATAACAATGAAGGCTACAATCATGAACAGTCCGAGCATCGCCATTTTATTCTTGCGGAAAGCTCCCCACGCATCCTTCCAAGGTTCGGAAACCTTCTCGATGGAGACGGCAGGGCTGTCGCTAGTGTGCGCCGTAATCTGTGGCATGGTCACCCCTCCTTACCGGTAGCGAATGCGCGGATCCACTGCTGCATACAGCAAATCCACAATCAAATTAATGAAAACGAATATAAAAGCGATGATCAGAATGCCGGATTGAATCACCGGGTAATCGCGTGAACTGATCGCTTCATAAATGTACCGTCCTACGCCTGGCCAGGCAAAAATCGTCTCCGTCAATACAGCTCCTCCCAACAGCGCCCCGGTTTGTAAACCGATGACGGTAAGCACCGGAATAAACGCATTTTTAAGTGCATGCTTGTAGACGACAAAAAATTGGGACAGCCCTTTGGCTTTTGCCGTGCGGACATAATCGGAATTCATGACCTCCAGCATGCTCGAACGCGTCATTCTGGCGATGACCGCCATTGGAATCGTACCCAACGCCACGCTTGGCAGGATCAGGTGTTTGATCACCGTCCACAATTGATCGAATCGTCCGGCGAGAATGCTATCAAGCAAATATAAATTCGTAACGGCTTCAACCGGATCCCGTTGATTCATCCGACCGATCGAAGGCAACCATTGCAGCTCGAGTGAGAAAATCCACTGTTCCATTAACCCAAGCCAAAAGATGGGCATAGATACTCCGATGAGCGCAACCAGCATACTAATGTAATCAAACCATGAGTTTTGTTTCCAGGCGCTTATAATTCCAGCATTAACGCCGAAAATGATGGCAAACGCCATAGCGGCAAACGTCAACTCGGCAGTCGCTGCCAAGTAAGGGGTGATTTCCTCGGCAATCGGCACTTTGGTACGGATGGATTGTCCAAGATCACCTTGGAGCAAATCTCCGATGTACGTGAAATATTGCTGGTACCACGGATTATGAAGTCCCAATTGTTCACGGAGAGCTTCCTTGGACTGTTCCGTCGCCTTTTGTCCCAGAATGGTTTCCGCCGGGTCACCAGGGATTGCATGAATAATGGAAAATACAATCATCGTCATACCGATCAAAACAGGAACCATGATGAATAATCGCTTAAAAATATAGGATTTCAAAATAATTCACCTGCCAAAGACAATGTGGTACAACCCGTTATTCAAAGTAGACGTTATAGTAATACTCTGTGCCGGTTGGTGCCGGTACGTATCCCTTCACATTTGCTTTGGCCGCCAGGAGAGGTGTCGTATGCACAAGCGGAACCCACGGAGCATCGACTTTTATGATGTCTTGTGCTTGTTTATACAGCTCTTCTCGTTTGGACTGTTCGGTTTCTTTTTGAGCGGCAATCAAAATCTCGTGCAGCTTATCATTGGCATAATAGCTGTAGTTGTTAGACGGAATGGCGTCTTTATCAAGCAGCGTGTACAGAAAGTTATCCGGGTCGCCGTTATCGCCCGTCCAGCCGAGCATAAAGATGTCGTCTTTCTCCCCGGCTTTTGCATCGTCCAGATAAGTAGCCCATTCTGGAGATTCGATCTTGACCTTTACCCCAATTTTCTCGAAATCGGCTTGAATGACCTCGGCTACCTTTTTGCCATCCGGCATGTACGGACGGGGAACCGGCATGGCATAGAACGTGTACTCATCGGGCAAACCGTTCGGGTACCCCGCTTCGGCCAGTAACTGCTTCGCCTTTTCTAAATCGTATTCATAATCCTGAATGCTGTCGTTATACCCCCACAGGGAAGGCGGCAATGGATTTACAGCCGGGATGGCTTGACCAGCGAAGAAGGCCTCAATAATCGCCTGTTTGTTGACGGCATGGCTTAATGCCTGCCTTACTTTCACGTCATCAAAGGGTTTTTGCTTAAGATTGAAGCCGATATAACCTACATTATTAGAAGGGCGTTCGATTTTTTGCAGATTCGGATTACCTTCGAGCGTAGCCAAGTCATCCGGGCTCAAATCTTCCATCAGATCGATTTCCCCGCTTTGCAGCGCATTGAAGCGTGCAGAGTTGTCGGGAATAGAGCGTACAATCACTCTGTTTAATTTTGGAAGCCCTTCTCTCCAATAGCTTGGATTTTTCTCCAGAGTAATTGAATCGTTGCGCTTCCATTCCTTAAAGACAAAAGGTCCGGTGCCAACCGGTTCGTTTTTGAAGTTCTCCTTCTTCTCTTGAATGGCCGCAGGGCTGGCTATGCCAAAGGAGGTCATCGCCAGATTTTGCAGAAACGGTGCTTGCGGTTGAGTCAGCGTAAATTCAACGGTATTCGTATCGACTGCTTTCGCTTCTTTGATGATGCGTTTTCCGTCGGGGCCGAACATGGAGTCGTAGTAGTCGAAAGAGTCACCCTCAAATTTATACTCGCTTTTTGGATCCGACCAGCGGGTAAAGTTAAAGACGACGGCATCGGCGTTAAAATCGGTTCCGTCATGGAATTTCACGCCTTGACGAAGCTTGAAGGTGTACTTCAGGCCGTCTTCGGAAACCGTCCAGCTCTCGGCTAGTGAACCTTGAACTTCGGTCGTTCCTTCCTTATATTCCAGCAAAGAGTCAAACACCTGATGCGTGATTTTAAGAGATTCGCCGTCTGTAACGATTGCGGGATCCAGGGATGCGGAATCGCCACCCCGCCCGACAATTAATGTATCCTGTGTGGACTGTGGCGGGTTTGCCGTTTCTGTTTTTCCCCCCGTATCCGTTCCTGTTGCACCGTTATTGCTGCTGCCCTTACTTCCGCTGCATCCGGCAAGGATAACAACTCCGCACAACATCAATGCCAAAACGACACTGCTCCAACTTTTCACTCTCATATTGTGGCTCCCTTCTTATTACAAAAGTATCTTTGTTTATATAAGACCCGGACGACTTGTCCCGGCTATAAACCAGAAAGAAGAAAAGTGCTGCAACAATTGTAAGTTAATGGGTACCAGTCGGTCGAATTATACGGTTCTTCCGGTAGCATCCGATCCTGTGAACAAATGGCAGGCCGTCAGATGGCCAGGCTCCGTTTCCGTAAGCTCGGGGCGCAACGTTTGGCAAATATCCATCACCATCGGACAACGGGTGTGAAAAGCGCAGCCGACCGGCGCGTTTGCCGGACTCGGCACTTCACCCTGCAAAATAATCCTCTCGGTTTTGATATCGGGGTCAGGCTCAGGGACTGCAGAAAAAAGCGCTTTCGTATATGGGTGCTGCGGTGTTTCGTAAAGCCTGTTCTTCTCGGAAATCTCCACGATTCGGCCAAGATACATAACGGCGATACGATCGCAAATATGCTTCACCACGCTTAGATCATGTGCGATAAAAATATAGGTAAGTCCAAACTCCTCCTGCAGATCCTGCAGCAAATTGATAACCTGCGACTGAATGGACACATCGAGTGCCGACACGGGTTCATCCGCAACGATCAGCTTCGGCTGCAGCGACAAGGCCCTGGCGATGCCGATCCGCTGCCGCTGACCGCCCGAGAATTGGTGCGGGTAACGCTGGAGATGGCTGTGCGACAAACCGACGACTTCGATCAAGCGACTGATAAGGTTACTCCGTTCTTTTGCGTTCCCTACTCCATGCACGATGAGCGGTTCCTCCAATATCCGCTGGACGGTATGCCGTGGGTTCAGGGAAGAAAATGGGTCCTGAAAGACGATTTGCATATCTTTGCGCTGTAAGCGAAGCTCTTTGGGAGATAATGAAGTAAGATCCTGTCCATTAAACTGGACCCTGCCGGCCGTCGGTTCGATCAGCCGCAGGATCGAACGGCCTGCTGTCGATTTACCGCATCCGCTCTCCCCCACCAAACCAAACGTCTCTCCTTTCAGCACGGAAAAGGAAACGTCATCGACTGCTTTGATCACTTGCTGCTCGGATTTTCCGAACCACCGCTTTCCCAAGGAATAGTACTTTTTCAGATGCTCCACCTGCAGCAATGTTTCACTCATATGACTTCCTCCTTCGGAGTTTCATGCAGCCAACATCGGCAGCTGTGTGCCGCTTCGTATTCTTTCAGTTCAGGAAGCTGTTCGAGACACAGCGGCATGACATCCGAGCATCGCTCGGCAAAGCGGCAGCCATTCATCCGGGTATTCAATATCGGCACATTGCCTGGTATGGAGAACAGCCGTCTGCGCTGCTCTTTCATTCGCGGAACCGACTTGATAAGGCCCCGGGTATAGGGATGAAGCGGTTTTTTGAATATATCGTGCACACTGCCTTCCTCTACAACCTTCCCAGCGTACATGACTGTAACGCGATGACACATTTCTGCGACGACGCCAAGATCATGCGTGATCAACATGACCGCTGTTTTATACTCCTCATTCAAGCATCGGATCAGATCGAGGATCTGAGCCTGGATCGTTACATCCAATGCGGTCGTCGGTTCATCGGCGATAAGCAGTTCCGGATTACAGGAAATCGCCATCGCGATCATGACCCGCTGACGCATTCCTCCCGACAACTGATGGGGGTACTCATCAATGATGGACTCTGGACTAGCGATGCCAACCTTTCTCAGCATTTCCACGGTATGTACCCTCGCGTTTTTCTTACTAACCCCCCGGTGCAGGCGGACCGTTTCCCCGATTTGCTGGCCCACGGTAAATAGCGGATTTAGCGACGTCATCGGCTCCTGAAAAATCATGGAGATCGCATTTCCCCGAATCTGACGCAACTCGCGTTCTTTTAACGGGACGATATCCTGTCCCTTGAATAAGATCGAACCACCGGTAATTTTGCCTGGAGGCTGTGGAATCAGTTTCAAAACCGAAAGCGATGTCACGCTTTTGCCACAGCCAGATTCACCAACGACGCCAAGCACTTCTCCAGTTCTAACATAAAGGCTCACACCATCGACAGCGGGAATTTCACCTCGGTCTGTAAAAAAGTGTGTGTGCAAATCTTGAATCTGCAAAATGGGTTGACTCATATCACAGCCTCTTTTCTGTAAAAAGATAGATTTTGCAGCCCTCCGATAGATAAGACATGCGCGGAAGCACCTAATACAGAAGACAATCCTATGAAACTTTGAGTGAGTTGTTCCAGTCGATTCGACTTATCTAACCACAGCCTCTAACCTTTCGACTGAAATCAACATATTAATTGATCTGCGGTCAATTAATATGTCAAAATTTCTGACACAAAACCAAATATAGCTTGTTTGATATGTTACTTTACATCATTTTTTTAGGTTAGACAAGAAATATTTTCTATTTTTACTATGTTATGTTTAGGGTTTTTTTAGATTAATTCCATAATATATAACAACCAATGAACTAAAAACTAACAACCAAGCATCATGATTCTAGTGAATTCATTTGGTGAACATGGGTTTAATTAATCAATTTAGATCACACCCTGTATTCAAGTGAGAAATAAAAAAAGTATTTGATCAGAGATCAAATACTTTTAGTAATTCAAAGATACTCTACCATGTAGCATTGGGGTGCCTGCGCATGGATTCAACCCTATGGGAATCAACCTGCAACCCCAAACTCCGAAGTGCCATAAGCACAGCGCCGGCAGCGGCCGATAATTGGGGGCTCCGGTATTCATAATGTTTGTTTATGCCCGATTGCAAGCTGCTCATTAGTTTTGATTTCATATAAGCGCAGTTTACGACACTCCCGATCCCGGTTACCGATACATGATCCGACTCAAAGAATGAACCTAGAATCTCAACGCCTACCATGATTTGCTTCATGGCTTCATCACACACGCTCCGAGCTAATCGGCTTCCGACTTCAGCTGCAGTTGTGATAAGAGGAGCCATCTCCCCGAACTTCTTGTCTCGCTCTTGTCGATCTTTTATAAAGCCCGAAGATGCCAACATTCGAAGTTGATCCATATTTTCGACTCCCCAAAAGGATTGGATTTCGCGGACCAACGATTCATCGGAGGGATGGATATTCCCGGCCAACATTTGATACACAGCATCATAAGACAGAAATCTCGCAGCGCTGGCGGCATAATGATGGAAATCCACATTTCTGATAGGAATCTCTTGTTCGGTTATTCCCAGAATCATGGACCCCGTTCCCGACACAACAACGATTCCTGGATTCCCCATGAATGCACCTGCATGTGCGACAAGAGAATCGTTCACGTACCATTTCGGACAATCGAGTCCTTCTATAGCGGTTAAACGAGTTACCCACTCCATGTCTTGATCCGACTCATAACCCGCTATTCCCGCATATAGACACTTGACTTGATCTACGCCGCAGCTCGCCATGGCAAGTGACGATCGTATGGTTTGCTGAACATTCTCGTGCGCATGGCTGTCTTTATGGATCGAGGAGGCTCCGCCAACGGCATAGGAGAGAACATTTCCATTCAAATCGCTGACCATGACGCGCGTCTGCGAGCCGCCTCCATCAATTCCAATCACAACTTCATGCTTCATATCCAAGACCTCCCGTGTTTTTAATTGCTAACGGCTTACAAGGCCGGAGCTGAACCCCCATCAATATTAATAGAAGTTCCAGTTATATAGGAGGCAGCATCGGATGCCATAAATACGATAACTTTTGCCGCTTCTTCCGTGTTTCCAATACGTCCGAGCGGAATCCTGTGGCGCGTGTCCTGTGCGTACTGTTCCCATGTGAGTCCAGGTTCTTCCCGTTTCCATCGCTCTTCAAGCTGTGCGCTGCGGATCATTCCGATACATACGGTGTTTACCCGGATATGGTCTTTCGCCAAATCGTGACTCATCGCTTTAGTCATGGCTTGTCCTGCCGCGCGGCTGACGCTGCTGGGCATGGATGAAGCCGGCGGCGTTTTGGCCCAGGATGTCGTGACATTAACAATCGCACCGCCACCGGAATTCCGCAGATGAGGGACGGCCGCACGCGAAAACCGAATCGCGCCAAACAGCTTGAGATCCAGATCGGATGCCCATGACTCGTCGTCGATCTGCTCAAACGGCTTCGCTGCGGCGGTTCCGGCATTGTTCACCAGGATATCGAGCCGTCCGTAGCGACTGACGGTTTCGGTTATGGCTCGTATGCAATCCTCAGGTTTCGTAACATCCGCTGCGATGGTTAACGCTTCGGATTTCGATAGATGCCTGATATGATCCGCAGCAGCCCTTAACTGCTCCTCATCTCTTGCACATATGGCAACTTTAGCCCCTTCCAACGCAAACGTAACGGCGGTTTCAAGGCCAATCCCCCTGCTCCCCCCGGTAATTAACGCGACCTTTCCATGGAGTCCCAAATCCATGATCCATCAGCTCCTTTATCTGGATTGCTTGAATCTTTGCCACTATTACAGCTTCAACATCAACCGGGAGTTTTCCTCTTTGTTCCATCTATTACGCTGCTGATCTGCACGGCCCTTTGCGAATGAGCGACATGGGAAGCCAATAAAAAAAGCCGCGATAAGCTCGCGGCTAACTTCACTTCTATTTGTCTCCAAAATCATGATTGGATTCCCTTCTTGCAAAATCCACAAACTGAAATTTATCCAATCGATGTCTTGATTCCGTGTACTGAAAAAGCGTGGTATCTTCCAAGTGGACGTAACCTCGGACCACGACGACATGGGTATCGCTTCCAAGATCCATATAGGACTGGTCCATCGTCGTAGCTCGTTCCACGGAGATGATTTTTTTCGAGTAACTGATCTTTAGATGGAGCTCCTGCTCCAAGTATTGATAGATGGAATCGCCCGTAATTTCTCTCGTTAAACCCGTAACGATGTCGGCAAGCAAATAATCCACATCGAGGATGATGCGCTCCCCTTCAATTTCCCTGGATCGGATCACTTTCCACACAAGCCGGTCCGGACGGGTTTGCAGCTCCTTCGCGATGGCGTCCCCGGCCGGAACGCATTCCGTTTCATACACAATCGTACGGCTCTTCCGGCCAATCCGCTCCGCCATTTCCTTATAACTGACAAGCCCCGTAACCGGGAAATTCATTCTTCCGGTATCCAGCACAAACGAACCTTTGCCCTTAACCTTATGAATATAGCCGTTTTGGGCGAGTAAATTCAGTCCCTTGCGGACCGTTTCCCGTGTAATCTGATAGGTTGCCGCAAGCTCGTTCTCCGAGGGCAGCTTGCTGCCAGGCTGCAAAGCGCCGGTTTCGATTTGGTCGGCATAGTCTTTATACAGCGTCCAATAAATGTTGTTCGTCATCCTTTATCACCATCAGTTATTGTACCATTTTCCAGCAGCCAATACATGTTACATAGGAACCTATCAGCTTCCATTACCGAGAGTCACCTGAAGCACTCGCGTTTCGCCAGGAAGCGCCTCGCCTTCAAACTCCGTGACGTTCTGAATGTGATCTTGCCCATCCGGAATAATGACCGGCGTAATGACCGGCAATCCGGCTTGTTGAATACGATCGATATCGAATTCAAGCAGCAACTGCCCTTTCCTTATCTTCGCACCCGTTTCCACATGTGCCGTGAATCCTTCGCCTTTTAACGAAACGGTGTTGATTCCGACGTGAATCAGGATCTGAATTCCGTTCGTATCCGTCAAAATAATCGCATGTTTGCTCTTCTTGATGAGATGGGCGACTTGGCCGTCAAACGGAGCATACACTTTACCTTCGGACGGGATGATGGCAATGCCCTGGCCCATTTGTTTCTCGGCGAAGGCAGGGTCCGGTACCTCTGACAGCGGAACCACTTTCCCTTTGATCGGTGCCATGACCTCTACTGCGCCTTGTTGCGCCGCTTCCATGGTTAGACTGTTTGCCGTTTCCGTCGACGCGAACGACTCGGATTGAAGACTGCCGTTCGATTCCGTTTTAACAGTTTCGGCTCTTCCATCTATACCAGCAGCATTCCCTTCCGTTGCATATCGAGACTGCTTGGACAACTGGTAACGCCCGAAAAGCAATGTCCCCGTGAACGGAATGACCAGTACAATCGCCATGCCGATGAAAAAGACGCCCCACTGGTTAGGGAAGATGGACAGGAATCCCGGAATCCCGCCCACGCCGATCGATGAAGCCAGAACGTTGTTCACCGCCAGCAGCACGCCGGCAATCCCGGATCCGATCATACCGAAAATAAACGGATATTTATGACGAACGTTGACCCCGAAGATGGCGGGCTCCGTTACCCCCAAGAAGGCGGAGATGGAAGATGTAACGGCAAGTCCTTTCGCTTTCTGTTCCTTCATGATAAACATCATGGCCAGCGCTGCGGCACCTTGAGCAATATTAGACAATGCCAGCATCGGCCACAAGAACGTTCCGCCTTCGCTGCCGATGAGCTGAATGTCCACCGCAAGGAAGGTATGATGCATTCCCGTAATAACAAGGAGTGCATACAGTCCGCCATAGATCAGGCCGCCCAGAGCGGCAAAGGAATCAAAAATGCTGACAAGGCCTGAGGTGAGGACGTTGCCGATGGCAAACGTGATCGGCCCCACCAGAACGAACGCGAGGAACCCGGTCACCAACAGGGCAACGGGTGCCACGACAAGCAGCTTGATGGAATCGTGGACGCGTTTGTTCAGGAACTTCTCGATTTTGGCCAAAATATAAGCCGAGACAAGAACCGGCAGCACTTGGCCTTGATATCCGATTTTCTCCACTTCAAAGCCGAACAGGTTCCAAACCGGAACCGTGCCTTCAAGCTTGGCATCCGCATACTGGTAGGCGCTGAGCAGATCCGGGTTTACCAGAATCAGACCCAGTACGATTCCTAGCAGCGGATTGCCCCCGAACTGACGTACCGCCGACCAGCCGATCAGGACAGGCAGGAAAGTAAAGGCGGTGCTTGCAATCAGATTGATGATCGAGGCTACGTCCGCCCATTCGGGATGGACCTGTATCAACGATTGACCTTCATAGAAAATACCCGGTCCTGTAAGCAGATTGTTAATGCCAAGCAGCAAACCTGCCATGACAATCGCCGGCAGGATGGGAATAAAAATGTCCGCAAGCGTCTTGATCGCTCGCTGCAGCGGATTTTGCTTCTTACTCGCAATGTTCTTCACTTCATCCTTCGATACTCTTGCTCCGCCGGTGATGTCCATCATTTCATTGTAAACCTGGTCGACAAGACCCGGTCCGATCACGACCTGAAACTGTCCCTGGGACGAGAATTGCCCTTTCACCAAATCGTTCTCATCTAGGGCTTGGGAATCCACCTTGCTGTCGTCCACAAGGGCAAATCTTAAACGGGTTACGCAATGCGTAGCGGCTTCGATATTGTCTTTTCCACCGACTGCCTCGACAATGCGCTCCACGTTTTTGCGATCAAGGGCCATAGCTCTTCGCTCCTGACATTATGAATTTAGTTGTTATGGATAAGCCACATATAGGATGCATACGGTCGAAGTGCAACCGTTAGAGTAAGTTCGAGTTCTTCCGTTGTGTTGCCGATTAGCAGCTGAGCCCATCGGATTTCTGTCAGATTCACTAGCTTCTTCTCAGGAAGTTCGAACGATACGTCGCGATCACTGAAATTGGAAATCACAACAAGCGTCTGCTCCTTGTTCTTTCTGGCATACGCATAGATTTCGGGATGGCCTTCATCCAGGCGAACATATTCACCGTTTGTAATCACCGGAATGTTCTTTCGCATTTCAATCAGCTTCCGATAATGATGATAGATCGAATGCGGATCTTCCACTTCAGATTGCGCATTGATCAGCGGATACCGCTCATCGATCTTGATCCAAGGCGTCCCCGTCGTAAAGCCGGCTAGATCGCTGTCATTCCACAGCATAGGCAATCTGGAGTTATCTCGCGAGCGTACCTTGACGATGTGGGCAGCCTCCTCCGGCGTTTTACCCTGTTCCTGGAGAATGGCATACATGTTTAAGGATTCAATGTCCCGAAACTCGGATATATCATTCCAGTTCGGATCAGGCATCCCAATCTCTTCGCCTTGATATACATATGGCGTGCCTTGCAATCCGTGCAGCGTCGTAGCCAGCATTTTTGCACTTTCCGTGCGGAATTCACCATCATTGGTGAACCGGGTCAGCGCGCGCGGCTGATCATGGTTGTTCCAGAACAGGGCATTCCAGCCGCCCCCCTTCTGCATGCCGATTTGCCAATCGGAGAGCACTCTTTTCAACTCCTCGAAATCATAAGGCTTCAGCTCCCATTTTTGCCCGTTGGGATAGTCTACCTTCAAATGGTGGAAGTTGAACGTCATGGAGAATTCGTTCTCCTGCGGGTTCGAGTAACGAACGCAATGCTCCAGGGTGGTGGAGGACATCTCACCCACCGTGACGAGATTATAAGGCTTGAACACTTTTTCGTTCAATTCCTTAATGTATTTGTGCACACTTGGTCCGTCCGTATAAAATCTGCGTCCATCTCCGGGTGCTACCGAACCGTCATCATTCGGATACGAGGGATCTTTCGATATGAGATTGATGACATCCATCCGGAATCCGCTTACGCCCTTGTCCGCCCAAAAGGTGAGGATATCCACAACCTCCGCACGGACCTTCGCGTTCTCCCAATTCAGGTCTGCCTGCGTTTTGTCAAAAAGGGTCAAGTAATACTGCCCGCTCCCTTCGTCATATTGCCATGCCGGTCCTCCAAACTTGGATTGCCAGTTGTTGGGCGGACCACCATCTTCCGCGGGATCCCGCCAGATGTAATAGTCTCGATACGGGTTATTGCGAGAAGACACCGCTTCTTTAAACCATCGATGCTCGGTCGAAGAATGATTCACGACAATGTCGATCATCAGATGCATGCCTCTTTTTTTCAACTCGGCAACAAGCTCGTCGAAATCGTCCATCGTCCCATATACAGGATCGATGCTGCAATAATCCGCAACGTCGTAACCGTTATCATTTTGCGGAGAAACATACACCGGCTGAAGCCACACAATGTCGATACCAAGCCCTTTTATATAATCCAGTTTCTCCATGAGCCCTCGTATATCGCCGGTACCTTTACCGGTCGTGTCGTTGAAGCTCTTCGGATATACTTGGTAAACCGTCGAAGTTCTCCACCAATCTTGAGACTGGGTTTCTGGGTTCAACATGAAACTTCGTCCTCCTCGCCATCTTGTATATACAGGTTGCATATAGGAAAATCATATACATGTATATACAGGTTGTCAACCGTTTAACATTTAATACCCACTTCCCGGACGTTTCGACTACAAAAATAACAAATTAATTGGAATATTCTTCTGATATCACATAAAAAAGACTCCTTCAAGGAGTCTTTTTTAACATAGTATTGTATGGATACCATCGATAAGGTCTCCATTATGGCGATCAAGCACCGGGATCCCCTGCGTGATCCGTGACCAGTCGATAGGTTAAGCCCCGTTCTGCTTCAAATGAAAATACGCCTTTGGCGGAGACCTGTACGGGAATGCTGGTATCGCCTTGGTAAACCGCGATCCCATTTCCATGTCCATTACCTATGCTTACGCTGCATACATTCCCCAAACGAGACATGATCTCTGCCTCCGTCAGTCTCCCATGCTTCCAGCGAATGCCGACTTCAAAGCCGCCTCGTGCCCGCAGTCCACGTACCTCGCCTTCCGGCCATGCATCCGGCAGAGCCGGCAGCAGCATGAGTAAGGAGCGATGCGACTGCAGCAGCAATTCCGCAATTCCCGCTGTAGCTGCGAAATTGCCGTCGATCTGAAAAGGAGGATGCGCTCCTAATAAACTCGCATACACACCTCCGTGATCGTAACGCTCCGATTCCCCGTCCCGCACCAATCTCAGCATATTGGTTAACAGTAGGAGCGCACGGTTGCCGTCACCGAACCGGCCCCATAGCGCCACCCGCCAGCCCAGGCTCCAGCCCGTGCTTTCCTCTCCGCGACGCTCCAAAGAGGTTCGGGCAGCTGCAAACAGATCCGGGCTTTCTTCCGCATATAGCTGCCGTCCAGGATAAACCCCAACCAGGTGGGACGTGTGCCGATGAAATACGTCCTCATCCTCGGAGTCATGGGACCATTCCTGCAGCTGACCGTATCGGCCGACCTGCAGAGGCAGCAAACGTTCCCGTTTGCTGCTCCATTCCTCCCGGAATTCCTCATCCACGCCGAGAATGCCGGCTGCCTCCATGCAATTGGTGAACAGCTCCCATATGAGGGAAATATCCATGGTCGCCCCTTCGCTGAGTGCCGCCATCCCTTCAGACGTGCGGAATTTATGCTCAGGCGAGGTCGACGGCGATGTCACGAGATGGCCTGCGTCGTTTTCTATAAGCCAGTCCATAGCAAATAAAGAGGCTTCCTTCATGAGGGGATAAGCGAACGATCGTAAATAGGCTTGATCGCCGCTATATGCATAATGCTCCCATAAGTGCTGCGTTAACCAGATTCCTCCCATCTGCCAAAGCGCCCAAGAAGGATCGCCGTCCCCGTAATTGCCGACTGGTGCGGTATGGGCCCAGATATCCGTATTATGATGAACGGTCCAGCCCCGGGTACCGTAATGGACGGCGGCGGTTTCCGCACCGTTCACCGACAGGCTTCTGATCAGCTCCAACAGAGGCTGATGGCATTCCGCCAAATTGCATACCTCCGCGGGCCAATAGTTCATTTGCGCATTGATGTTCAAGGTCCAATTGCTGCTCCACGGCGGCCGGGTTGAGGCATTCCATATCCCCTGAAGATTGGCGGCTTGCGTTCCCGGTCTGGAGCTTGAAATCAGGAGATAGCGGCCATAGTGGAACAGCAGCTCGACCAGGCCTGGATCCCGGGCACCGAATCGCTCGATTCTCTCCTCCGTGTCCATATCTCCGGCAGCCAGCGTCTCGCCTAATTGGAGGCTAACGCGGTCAAACAGGCTGCGATAATCGTTGATGTGCCGCTCGCGCAGCTCTGTCCAGGACTGGCTGAATGCAGCTTTCATGCTACCCGCAGCCATAGCAGCGGCGGCAGCCGCCGGATGGTCTCCGCCATCGCGGTGACCGGGAATTTGGTCAAATCCGTTGAAGCTGGTGGCCGCGGTGAAGTAAATGACCGCTTCGCTTGCATCCAGTACATGAATGCCAGCTGCGTCCACGGTAACGCGGCCATCCGTTTCGGCCACCGCTAGCCGACCATCGAAAGCCATGGCAGCGGTATGTTCAGGATCGCCGTAACGGATAGGACGATCAGAGGAAACGTAGCTGGGCTCGACGCGTTCCGGTGCAAATCCCGACATGGAGTACATATCTTCTTCAGTCTTTACGGTATAACGCAGCGGGCTTTCCAGATAGGCATGAAAGTTCAGGGCGCAAGCAGCGCTCGAGGTTAACCGCAAAGCAATCATCTGATCCGGGCTGGACGCGAAGCATTCCCTCGTGTAGGTCACCTCGCCGATGCGGTATTCCGTTCGTTGCACGGCATTGGCGATATCCAGCGTTCTTCGGTAAGAATGAAACACGCCTCCATGATCAAACCTGAGGCATAAGTCTCCTAACGGCAGGTAAGATTCCGTATAGGGCCCCATCATCTTGCGCCCTAGCTGATCAGCCTCCATATAACGTCCCTGGCTTGCCAGCTCCCGGATCTCCGGCAGCACTTCCCGGGCAGACGGGTTGTTCCAATCCCTGGGATAACCGGACCACAGGGTATCCTCGTTCAAGCTGATCGTTTCACGCTCCACGCCGCCGTAGACCATGCCTCCAAGACGTCCGTTGCCGATCGGCAGCGCCTCGGTCCAAACCGTCGCCGGTCGCTCATAATGTAATTTCATGTTTGCTCCCATTCACCTTACCTCCCTTATGTCAAATCGTCATACTCCAAGTCATTACACGAAATATGCGCTCCAATGCAGGCTTCCAAATGGACACGTTCGTCCGTACGGATATTCCCTGCAAGGCCGTGTTTTTCCTGCATCCGAATCACGTTATTTTGGAATATCAGTCCCTCCGTGCTTCTTGCCATTAACCAATCTTCTCCGGTAGTTTCAAAGCAGTTGCACGCAATCCGAATGCTGCGGTGAACCGCTGCCTGATGATGTTTATTCTCAGGCGCAATCCGTATCACGGCATGTCCGGGGCCGCCGCAATTCACAAACCGGTTATCCACAATGCTCATATCGGTTACAGCGCCGGATTCGTACCAGGATGATGCATCCGCTGCGACCAGTATCGCGCTCATCTGCATGTTCAAAAAGGTGTTATCCCGAATCACGATCCGCCGCGGCGTCGTGGCCAGAATTCCGCGCGTGGGAATCCGGGCGAATGTATTGCCGACAATTTCGACCTCCGGCGTCCAAGTCACATTTTCAAGGACATCCCGTTCTCCGATGTCAGCGGGAACCGCGTTCTCCAACGTGAGCAGCAATTCGCGCGGCGACTTCATGCCGACAGCGGCGACTCGTCCGAAAGCGTAGGGGTTCAGCGTATCCGCATTCACGAACGCGACCTCATCTTCCGGCAGAAAAGCAGAAAATCCGTAAGTCTGAGGATGCATAAACCTGACAAGCAATTGATTGGAGGCCGGTCTACCAACGATCCGAAGATAGGTGCCGTGGACATTGATCGCATCATCATGCGCCCCTGCAAACCGACTATTCCGAATCGAGACCTTCCCCCTGCAGCCCGACAGGTGGATGAAATCCGCAAATCCTGCCACCGTGCGGCCGGTCTCCGGACGCGGCGTCAGATCCAAGCGTTCAAAGGTCAGATTGTCGCTGAACTGTCCAACCACGCCCAGTCCATGCATGAAATGCAGGCCCACGTCGCTAATCGTCACCCCGGAGCTTCCGGTGATCAACATGCCAACCTGGTCCCGAATGCCGTCGCGCATTTGCACGATCGTACCGGGAGCCACGTGCGGAGGGGCCTGATTTCCAAAATGAAACCGATGCCGACGCGGCGACAACTCCTCGGTAAACACCACTCGCTCCAGCCAATTGTCCACTCGCCAGGCAGCACCCAAATCCGCACTGCAAAACTGCATCGGTCCTTCGCGAAAACGCCAGCCTTCGCCAACCCATTCGAATTGGCCGTCAGCGCAATCATAGCGTGAATCCGGGTGAACGGTTGCCTCAAGGTAAGCATCGCCGCACCTATCCACCGTCATTTCGGTCACGGTCGGGGAGGCGTAATCCCAGTGCAGATTGCGAATTTCAATATCCGTGCAGCCATCGAGCACAAGCATCGTCTGCTTTCCGTGGAAAACAAACAAAGCGCCGTTTCCCTCGAGCGTCACTTGGTGCAGATCCTTAAGCCAAATACCGATCGTTTTGGTCACATCCGGATTCTCTTCCTCGCTGGTTGTATTCGAGATATAATACGCTTCCCGATCAGCCGATTGAGGATAAAAATGATAGCATCCCGGCGGTATGTCCAGAATGACCGAGCCTTCCATTGCCCTGGCGGCTTCTATCGCGCGTTTCATGGCAGGTTGCGCATCCGGGTTATTGGGGTCCTCGTAATCCCTGAGCGAAAGGATGATCGGAGCTGTAGTGTTTTGATTTCCAGGCATATGCAGTGACAACACCTCCCATTACTAGTAACAGCCCTTTGCGAGCTTGGTGTAACCCCTCGCGGAAAATCCGGTATTCCGTCTAATTCGCTAGCAGCTTCAGCACGCGCATGCCCGTACCCTGGCTTCGCTTATCCTTGAGTCCTGAATTGCGAACCATGATCGAAATCGGCCCGCGCACTTGAAGTCTCGGAAAGTGTACGCTGACTGGCCGATAAGCGTTCAAGCACCACTCGTCGAAGGGATTGACCCGTACGATGGACCCGCCGTTCATCGAGTATTCAAAGATTCCGGTGTCGGGTCCGCATAACAGCAGCAGTCCGCCGCTTTGTCCTTCCACGGTGAACGTAAACGAAGTGTTCGGATGATCAGAGTACCTGTGATCTGTTGCATAACGCCAATTCATGAGCTTTGAACCTAACGGCAGCTCCCGGATATGAAAATCCCCGGTATAATCGGCTAGCTCATATGGGAGCATTTCGGCATATTCGTAGTTCCCCGCCAGCAGCGGTTCTGCGGGCAAATGTCCGCAGTGATCGAGCATCAATGACTCTGCCTTTGTCGACAGCAGCTCCTTCAAATATCCTTGCAAAAAACCGGCGTATATCTCATGCCCCTCATCATTCGGATGATATCCATCAGCTGCAAGCAATGACCACGCGACCTCACCGTTATGCAGCATGCCATAAATGCCGGCGGCAAAATCGACGGAAGGGATGCCGTAATGCTCGGCCACTTCTTCGTGAACGGCAATGGGATACGGCCGGATACGGGTCAGATTTCGCTCCGACCCGGTATAAATGAAACATAGATCGGTGCCGGGAGACAGACGACGGCATTGGCGCACAATTCCCTCCATTCCTCTGATGGATTCTTCCCGGTCGCTCCCGTCATTTACGCTGAATTCCACGAATAGCAAATCGATGTTCCCGACACTCAGCACGTGCTCGCGAAGACGGTGAGCTCCAAGCGAAGAATCCGTCCCCCCGACCCCTGCGTTAATAGAGCGAATCCGCGAATTTCCGAAACGTTCTCTTAAATAATGAGCCGTTAAAGCACGCCAGCTGGTCTTATCGGCCGCTGAGGCACCGGCTCCCTCCGTAATGGATCCGCCCAGAAAGGCAACCGTCACCTTTTCTTCCCCTGCAAGCTTAGCTTTAACATGAGGCAGCCCTCGGCGATGGACGATGAACGCGGTACGGTCCATGCCTTTGTTATAATCCGACATATGATCACCTTCCCTCGTTTCATTCCTCTGTCTTCTCCATAGATACCCGTGAAACAGAGAAAATGCGGAGTGGCCGATCAGTTTAGACCGGCACCCGCATATGGATGTTGGAATGACTTCATGGCAGCCGCAGCTGCGAGCTGTCCTTCAATTATTTGGCGGATTGATCATAAGCCGTCTGAAGAATTTCCAGGTAACGGTCCAGTTTTAGATCCTTCAATCCTTTGACGTAAGCGTCCCAATCCTTGTTCAGGTCCTTGTTGCCTGTGATGAATTGCAGCTGGTTTTGCTCAATGTAGTTTTTGAGATTGGTTTGAAGCATGCTGGCTTCGTCGATTACGCTCGGATCGATCCAGATTGACCAGATCGGGAAGATTTCCTTCGGCTCATGTCCTTGATACAACAGCGACGCATTGTACAATCTGCGCTCATAACCATCGGACGCATAGATGTCGGTTCCCTGCACCCAAGTATCGCGATACTCTTTAGGCATATAGAAATGGCCCATTCCGCTCCATCCCGCATTGTGCGGCGCTTCGCCTTCCTTCATCGGAATGGTCTTGACCATCGGTGTCACGCCCTCGCCAAGCGCTTGATCGCCGGGCTCGGGATCCGTCCAATCGATCCCTTTCATGCCGGTCGCGGCGTTGGTTTGACCTTCCGCCGTAAACATGTAATCCACCATTTTGATCAATGCAACCCGGGCTTCTTCACTGGCTTTGTTCGTAATGACGAATTTTGCGCCTGGTGAGACGCCCCCCGCATCATGGGTCGCGTACGAAATTCCGTTCGGTCCGCTTAACGGCGGAATCGGATTGTAATGCGCCGAACGGCTGTTGCCTGGATCGATGTTCACGAAGATGGCCGGATGCATGCCGGCACCGGCGCCGAGTATTTCCGCATCCGCGTTCTCGCCGATTTTCTTGAACGCCTCCGCATTTTGGGTAAATGCACCCGGATCAATCAATCCCTCATCATACAGCGATTTGATATAAGTGAGTCCTTCCTTCCATTCCGGTGTGATCGCCGCGGAGTCTACCTTGCCGCCATTCATCATCAAGTAGTTTCGGTCGTCATCGTAAACGAAGCTGTTCATCAGATAAGGGATGATCCGTACGCCGAAATCCTCCGTCGATCCGCTGAGAGACACCTCATCCGCTTTACCGTTGCCGTTCGGGTCCTGTGTTTTGAAAGCCTGCAGCATGCTCTTGAATTCCTCGGTCGTCTTCGGTTCCTCGAGATTCAGCTTCTTCAGCCATTCGGTATTGATCCACATTTTGTTTGGATAGGAACAGTGAAAGCATTCCGTATAGGCGCCAAGCCCGTAGATATTCCCATCCGGTGCCGTGACGAGCGCCTTCATTTCCGGTGTTGCTTCCATGGCCGCTTTAATGTTTGGTCCATGTTGGTCAATCAGATCGTTCAAGGGAACTAGCACTCCCTGTTGTCCATATTTGAGCACATCGGCTTGGGAGAATTCATCAATGTAGTGCGTCAGCAGGTAAGCATCCGGATAATCGCCGCTGGCCAGAGAGATTTGGCGTTTCTCCTTGGCACCGTCGGAGGGATTGATCTGCCATTTGAATTTGATGTTGAACTGCTCCTCCATATGTTTCGTATATTTGTTGGCTGGAATATCGATTCCGGATTCCTGTACGGCGAAGACGCTGATTTCAACGGGTTTCGAACTGTCCGTACTCCCGGACGCGCTTCCGCCCTGCGGGCTGCTCGGGCTTTCTGTATTTTTGCCCGAGCACCCTGCCATCACGAGGCTGCTCACCAATAACAGCATGAGCATGCTGAATAGGCCTTTTTTCAAATTGAATCGCTCCCTTTTTCATTAGAGTCAACACGTAAACGACTAGCTTTACACTTAAACGGAGCATCACCTCCCTTCCATCATAAGCTCTGGTTCCCTTGGCCTGATTCGTCCGTCCCCCTCAAAAAGCGATCAGCCTTTCACGGAACCTACGAGCATCCCCTGCACAAAATAGCGCTGCACAAACGGATAAATGACCAGCACAGGCAGGGTGGCAACCACGATCAGCGCATATTTCAGGAGCTCGGCAAGCTGCTGCCTCTCGACCATGGCTAAAGCATCCATCGTTCCCGAGCTGTTATTCTGAATGATAATGCTTCGAAGAATCAGCTGAAGCGGAAACAGGTCAGCGCTTTTCAAGTAAATCAACGCATCGAAGTACGCATTCCACTGGCCGACCGCATACATGAGCACGAGCACTGCCATAATCGGCTTCGACAGCGGCAGGACGATGCTCCAGATAAAACGTATGTCGCTGCAGCCGTCCATCTCGCTGGCCTCCTGCAATTCGTCCGGAATGGAAGACTGAAAAAAAGATCGGGCGATAATTACCTGCCACACCCAAATGGCATTGGGAATGAGCAGCGCCCAGCGGGTATCGATCAGATGAAGCTCCCGAACGACCATGTAGGTCGGAATCAGTCCCCCGCTGAATATCATCGTAAACGTAATGATCATCATCAACGCGTTACGTCCGAAAAACGATCTGCGCGAAAGCGGGTAGGCAATCATGATGGTCAACACGACACTGATGATCGTGCCAGCCGTCGTGTAGAAAATGGAATTGGCATATCCGGTCATAATCTCGGGCGTTTTAAAGAGGACCCGAAAGCCTTCGAACGAAATATCGACCGGCCACAACCATACCCTGCCCGAAGTAACGGCCGCCGGGCTGCTGATGGAGCTGCTGATGATATAAATCAGCGGATACAAAACCGCAATAACGACTAGAAAGAGAACGATGTATACCGTTGTCAGGAAGATGCGGTCGCCTGCGGACTCCTTGATTTTTCTTGTGCCTGCTTGTTGAACTGCCATGCCATAGCTCCTTCCTTACCAAATGCTGTTATGGGTCATTCGTTTAGCCAATCCGTTCACGGTCAGCAGCAGAATGAGGTTGATCACGGAATTGAAGAGGCCGACTGCGGTTGCAAAGCTGTAGTTGGCATTCAGCAGCCCAATCCGATAGACATACGTTGCAATGATTTCGGAGTTCACCTGATTCAGTGGATTTTGCAGCAGATAGACCTTCTCGAATCCAAGCGCCATCACGTTGCCGACATTCAGAATCAAAATGATGACGATGGTCGGCACAATGCCCGGCAGATCCACATGGCGGATCTTTTGGAAGCGCGAGGCGCCGTCCACCTTCGCCGCTTCATACAGGGTCGGATCAATGCCGGCCAATGCCGCCAAATAGATCACCGCGCTATAACCTGCCGTCTGCCAAATATCGGACCATACGTAGATGGAACGAAACATCCCCGGATCGCCGAGAAAGTTCACGGACTCCAGTCCGAAAAAATTCAAAGCCACATTGGCAAAACCCAGCCGCGGGGCCAGAAACAGCATGATGATCGACACCATGACCACCGTTGAAATAAAATACGGCGCAAAGGATACCAGCTGGACCAACTTTTTGAATCGGCCGCCCCGGATCTCGTTAATCATTAACGCTAGCACGATCGGAATCGGAAACCCGGCTAAGATGAGATAACCGCTGAGAATGATCGTGTTTTTGACGAGCGTCCAGAATAACGGATTCTCGAAGAACAGCTCGAAGTGCCTGAAGCCTACCCAGGGACTGCCCCATATTCCCTTGATGACGTTGTAGTCCTTGAAGGCAAGAACGGCATTCAACATCGGATAGTACTTAAAAATCAGGAAAAACAGCAACGGCGGAATCACGAGCAGGTACAGCTGCCAATGCTTCCTCAAACTCTTTCGCGCAACATGCCAATAGCCGGTGCTGGTGCCGGTATGGATAACAGGCTCCGACTCGATTACCAATGGCTTCTCCAGAATAATCCCCCCTAATGTAATGACAGATGATGTGTCGGCATTGAAATGATAGCGTTTTCTTTATGTGTCGATCATAGGCGAGAAATCCGGTCCTTGAACAGGTACACTTCGGTCGTTTGACGTACAAATAACCGCTTTTCCATAGGCCATCCTGTCTCGTCAGGTTCCAAATCCCGCGTATTCGCGTTTTCTTTAGCCCAAACAGCCGCATCGTCCTAAGCGACAATGCGGCTTGCGAGGATCAACCCTCTACACGACCTCATGAGACTGACGGTAAGCGCTCGGGGAAATGCCGATGAGGCGCTTGAATGCCCTGCGAAACGAATGGGAGCTGTTGTAGCCCACCTGAGCCGCTATTTCATCGATCGTGAGGTTCGTCTCGGCAAGAAGAATGGCCGCCCGATCCATCCGCACCTTGATCAGATGATCGGAATAATTGACCCCGGTTACTTCCTTGAACAATTGGGAGATGTATTTCTCAGGCCGTTCCACGTGCTCGGCCACGCGGTATAAGGTGAGCTCCGGATGTGCGTACATCGCTTCTGTATAGTCATAAATCTGCTTGATCAGTTTGGCATGGGAGTCCTTCTTTTTATTGGAAATATATCTGCACAGCTCTCCCATGATCGCGTGGATCTCGTGACGAATGAATTCCAGCGGCTCGGTACAGCCGATATCGATGATGCGCCTTTTTATGCTTTCAAACCATTCCGACTCCGCAAAAATTTTCTGATCCATTAATTTAAGGAACGTTCCTTTGATTTCACCTACCAGCTGGTGCTTCATCTCGACCGATAACTCCCGCTGATGGAGATTTTGATCCATGATCAGATTGACGATCTTCTCGGCTTCTTCCAGCTCTCCTGCCCGAACCGTGCTGATCAAGCGCTGCTCGGTGTCCAGCGGGTAGTAATACGTTGTGTTGACGATTCGGGCTTCGCGGTACCACACCGTCTCTTTTTGATTCATGTAGACGGCATATTCAAGAGCCTGCTTGGCCTGGTCAAATGACTGCCCCGCCTCTGAGACCGAATCGAACGGATCGCCGAAACCGGCTTGGAGGAACATTTTATATTCATGCAGCACCCGTTTCGTCAGCGTTTCGATCAACCCCGTAATGCGAAGCTCTTCATCCGGCCCAGGCTCGCTATCTTCGTCGGTAAAGAACAAAACCACCATTTTGTCCGAGCCCAGATCCGTCATGGGCAGCGACCCGGCGATTTCGGAAAAGGCCTGCTTCATGAGAAGCCGGGCGGCGTTAAGCTCGTTAAGGATCTCAACGCTGTCCATGCCGGCATATCCTTTGATCTGCAGGATGCCGACATAGCCTTTTCCGTTATGCAAGGCAATATCAGCCTGCTGGGCAGCGGAAGCAATTTCATCCCTCGATTCAAACTCGCCGGCAATCAGCCGTCTCAGGAAAGCATCCCGGACAAACGGCAGCTGACGCGTCAGCTCGTTTTCCAGCTGTTTGTTTTTGCTGATCATATTGGCAATATTCCCGCTCAAAAAGTCAAATTCATTGCGCTCCGTCAGCTCATCCCTGCCGAACTGCTCTTTCATGATGCTAATCATTCGATGGATCGGCACGCTGTTCCGATGAGCCAAATACAACCCGAACAGCAGCCCGACGATCATGGCGCCCCCGGTAATGAACCAGGACGCTTGTTTAATTTGATCGGCATTCTCCATTAAGGCGCTGCGAGGGATGCCGGCCTGATAGACCCAACCGCTCTTATCCGAGCGCGTGGTGATCACAAGATCATTCTTGTAGAACTGGCTGGTTTTGTTCTGATCGAATGCCGGATCGTTCATGATTTGGCTCACATCGGATTCCATGTTTCCTTGAAGAGCAAGCGTATTCCCTTTTCCGTCGTGGATGTGGACCCAGCCGCCGTAGTTGTCGGTTAACCCCGAGAACAATCCGGCAATCGTCCGTGCATCAATCACGACCACGACATTGGCCGGGGACGAATCGTTGAAGCTGTCCAGCGGGAGCGACTGCATGTACGTGATGACCGAGGTTTCGTTGTCCCTTTCCGAAAAAGAAGAGAGCGGTTTGATTTCACTGCGATGGGCTTTCTCCAGGATCTGTTGTTTCCATTCCTCAAACGTGAGGTCGTCATAATGAAAAAACTCGTAATAATGCTCCGGCCGATAAGAGGAGCCCGACGTTACGATCAAGTCGTAATTCGCCAAATAGATGTAGTAATGCTGAAGAAAATCGTTGGTTTGACCGAAAGTCAGCACATTGCGCATCGTTCTCCATATGCCGTAAACATCCCTTTGAGCAAGATGGTCGTTGAGCAGCACGTTAAGGTCTTGATTGATCGCCAGCTGCCGCGTCATCCCTTCCACTTCCGCCATCCGGTGCTCCAGCAGCTCCTGGCTTTTCTCGAGCTGAACGATGCTATTCTCAATCGAAATGGATTGCGTTACGGAGATAGAGGTTAAGTAGGATATGTATCCTCCGATGGTGGGAATGAGCAGAATGGCAATATAGGAGATGAGAAAGCTGCGAAATACCTTCGAATGCTTAAGAATAAATATCCCCCCTTATGTGATAGCGTTTTCAAAAAATAAAGGCACAAGTTCTCCCGCCAGCTAATAAATTTGATCATAATGGATGTTTGCGGCGCACGGGTAGGTACTTCTGCGTATGGAAGGGTACAATTTTCCATATCAGACCAGCACGCGGCTAAATGACGGAAAGTAACTCCATATTAGGGGAATCGGCGAGCTTGGTAAATATCCGATTGTTAAGGTTCATGATGCTTTATGACAATAACGGAAAATAACCATGTCTTTGGATATTTTGACCATAGTCCCAATAAAAAAAAGCCGCGTTTTCACGCGGCAACTGACGTTTAATCCCACCAAAAATACCAGATATCGTGCTTCATTAAATAGTCCGCATAATGCCCAAGCGTCGAAAACCCGTCCATGACATATTGGCAGAAAATAAAGTGCTCCTTGGCGAGCCGTAATGCTTCATCATGCGTTTGGGGTCGTTTGCCGGCCTGAAGAATCCAGGTATCTTCCGAAACGGCCACAATTTTAATCTGATACTTCTACTGAAAATGCTTAAAAATCACCGACTGATACTCGGGCAACGGACATTCGTTATAACCTCCCATCGGAACCCACAGCGGCGCTTCATATCCGGCTTCGGCCGGCAGCGTCAGCAGGATCACCTGCTCGTCCTCTTCCACCTTTCCCTGTACCCATGTCGTATTCCAGTCAAAGGGCTCGGTATCCGATTCGCCAAACTCTTCGTTAAGCATTTCGCTGCCCTCCCATAATAATGAATAGGCACGATATAATTCCTCAAAGCTCTTCCCTTCTAATTCTTCCGGTTCCAGCGCAATATCCGTATAGGATAATCGCGAAGCAACGATTTTTCCCAATACATCTTTCATGCTTAAACGCTGAACCTTCTCCAGTTCCTTATTCACGTATTCAGAAAGGGATTCTTCTTCGCAGATTTCCTCCATCATTTCCACCAGATTGTAGCCGGGAGCGATGAGAATCTTGTGCTCCTCTTCCTTTGGGACAGGGAGCGTTAAGCTGTCCAGATCTAAAACTTCAATATCACATTCACTTAAATAATGGGAAAGCTCTTCAATCATATGTACTCCTCCATCCTGACGGATTTGAAACCAGTATTAGTACTTATCCTTGATTTTACAAATGTTAGAACCATTTTCATAGTCGCAAAAAATCAATATAAAGAGGACGAGAGTAAAACTCGTCCTCTTTATATTGAACAGCCATGTCCAGTGCAGTATTCTATTCATTCACGGTCAGAACCGCCGTTGTTTCGTCTGACCATTCGCCGACCGGTTTAATCGTATAAGTCGTTCCTGGCTTCAGTTTGCCCTCCTGCGTCAGATCGAACACGCCAACGGCACCTTTGCGGCTTGAATATTTATAAGCTGCTATCTGCTTGCCGCCTTCTGCGTCAATCAATTCGATGCTCCGTCCGGAGAAGAGCTCGTCTCCAGGGTCCTCGGATAATGTAATGGAAACGGAACTGTCACTGATCACCACGGCTCCGATGATCTTCAGCGGTTCGAAACTCTCCGCTACGAAAGTCGGGTTTGCAATCTGTGCCCAATCTGAGGTAACGGTATAGGTAACTCCCGGCGTCAGTGTCTGGCCTTCAGGTAAACGGAATTTCGGCTCTTGTTTGCCATCCGTGGACTGGGTGAAGGGTACATATTTTGCCACGATAGGTTGTCCGCCTGCAGGCGTAATCGTCACTTCTCTGGCTTGACCAGAGGATATGATCTGATAGACTTTTCCATCGGCGCTGTTGTTCTCATCCAATACGAATGCATTGGCTCCGCGGCCTCCACTATAAGCGGAAATAACATAACCATAGTCAACGACACCATTCTCTTTAAGTGCCTCCAACTCAAACGTATCCTGAGCGACTTGTCTAGCCTCTGTCATGTCCAACTTCGTGCTATTACCTGTAAATATGCCTGCTGTATTCCCTTTATAGGTAAGCGTATAGGATGTACCCGGTTTTTGAACGGAGGTTGGGACGATGTAAGTGGAAATTGAGCCCGTCTTCAAACGCGGCATGTTGGTGATTTCAAGCCCGTTGTTAAATTTAAAATCTTCTTTGGCTTTTGCAAACGCCTCATTATCTGCCGTCAAAGGAGCATCGAAGGTAACGATCATGGTGATGGCATTCAGTGCGCGGACACTCGTGATGTTGGCTTTTTCAGACGGAATTGCCTCATGGGCAATGCTTATTAAGTAGGCAGCTTGACCACGTGTGGTATGGCCTTCCTCAGAATAAAAACGCTTCGCCCATTCATCCACGGACTTCACATCTCGTTTCAGAGCCTTAGATACCATTTGTACCAGGTCGGCATGGGTAACGATTCCCCGAGGATCAAAACGTCCCTCCGGTGCCTGCATAATATCTTGTGCTACCAACTCAGCTGCGTACCGTTCATACCACGCGTTTGAATTCACATCCGTGAAACTTGGCTTTGTATCTCCTTTGCCTTCAAGTCCAAACGCAAGCACAAGCATTTTTGCCAGCTCTGCCCGCGTAATGGGACTGGTTATCCCCATCGTGCCATCCTGGTAACCCTGCATCACGCGAAGCTGGGACAGCACTTGAGTGGCTTGCTCTATATCCTGTGCAACGAGCGGGGCTCCCGCAGCCTCGGTCTGCAGTACATGAAACGGAAGCGAAGCCGTTCCCAGGGCAGCCGCCACCATCATGGCCGCCAGTTTATTAGAATATGTTTTCATTTGTAAACCCTCCCTCAATCGTTGAAATATGAACGTTGATCGTCATATCTCCATGATAGAAGAGAGTCCTAAACTCCCAAGAAAGCTGGGATTAAGCATTTCGAAAACTTTTATTAACAAATTATAAATTGTTTAGACCGAAAAGCGATAGCCAGCCCCCCACACCGTTTCAATAAACTGTGGATTGGATGGATCCAGTTCCATCTTTTCGCGCAGCTTGCGGACATGGACGGTTACGGTTGCAATATCCCCGCTGGAATCCATGCCCCAGATCCGTTCAAACAGTTCTGTTTTGTTAAACACCCGGTTCGGATGGCTTGCCAGAAATTCAAGCAAGTTAAACTCCCGGGTCGTAAACGTGACTTCCTGATTGCGTACGAACACCCTTCGCGCCGATTTGTCGATGACCAAGCCGCGAATATTAATTTCTGAGCTTGGACTTGGGCTTTGCTTGCCCATAAGCCTCACATATCTCATCAGATGGGCCTTGGCTCTTGCGACTAATTCGCTCGGGCTGAACGGCTTGGTAATGTAATCGTCGGCACCGAGATTAAAGGCACGGATTTTATCGATCTCCTCATTTTTAGCAGAAACGATCAGAATCGGAACCTCCTTGTTCTTCCTGATATGGCTGCATAATTCATAGCCATTCATTCCGGGAAGCTGCAGGTCGATAATGATAAGACTGTAGTCCTCGTTAAGGGCAAGTTTCAGCCCCTCATTGCCTGTATGGCATAAATCTACCAGAAAACCGTTCAACTCAAAATAATCCCGCTCCAACTGAGCGATCGTCGTCTCGTCTTCAATGATGAGAATGCGTGTGGTCATGGATTACACTGCCTCCTTTGTCGCTCGTTTGAGGGTAAAGTACAGACTGGTGCCGATGCCGGGCTCGCTTTCCACCCAAATCGTACCCCCGTGTCCCTCGATGATCTGGCTGGTAATTGCAAGCCCCAGGCCGCTGCCGCCCGTTGAAGAATTGCGGGATGGCTCCGCACGATAAAATCTTTCGAATATATAAGGGATCGCTTCCGGCTCGATGCCCATCCCATTATCCCGTATTTCAACCGTCACCCATCCCGGAGAAAGCTGAGTGGAGACACATATGGTTTTGTCCTGCTTGTCCATGAATTTTTGGGCATTTTCGATGATATTGAGCAACGTTCGTTTTAATTTTTCCAGATCGGCAATGACCTCGACAGACTGACCGGTACGTTCCTTCCACTCCAACCGTATCCCCTTTTCCTCCAAAACATAGCGCTGCTCATCGATGCAATCGTCTATAAAACCGATGATATCGACATGCTCAAACATGAACGGAACCTGCTTTAAATCTAGCTTGGAATACAGAAACAACTCATTCACAAGTTTATCCAGATCGGTGGTTTTGGTATAGATAATGTTCACGTATTTATCCATTTTCTCCGGCGTATCTGCAACGCCGTCACGTATACCTTCGATATACCCTTTAATATTCGTTATGGGCGTGCGCAAATCATGAGAGATGTTGGAGATTAGTTCTTTCCGATTCTCTTCGTCCTGAAGCCGGAGTTGAATCGACTCATGCAGACGCTTCCGCATATTCTCAAACGTCTCGTTCAACTGGCCGATTTCGTCCTTGGAATGCAAATCCAGAGAAAACTGGAGATTTCCCTCCTTGATGTGTTCCGCCGATTTTCGAAGCAAATCAAGCGGTTTGACCACGCTGCGCGTGATCCAGCGATATAACAATACATTTGCAACCACAACGATGCCAACGAGACTCAAGACAAGAATGGGCAGCAGCTTGCGCGTGACTTCACCGAAAGGACTTCGCTCTCGAATCACAAACACACTGCCTCTGGCACCGTCCGAATACCGGAAATCATATTTGGCATAAGCATAAAACCGTTCACCGATGTTAAGGGTATTACGAATCTGATGGTTGTTCAGGTCATATGGAGGCAGACTCGCTTCCAATTCAGGCTGGTTCATCGTATTGGACTCAAAGATCTGGTCGTTATCCCTCCGGACATACAGACCCGCTCGTACGGTTCTCAGCTTAAAATCATATTCCGATAGCAGCTCTTTGTTCTGCAGCTCATCCGGTTCGTTCTTGGCAAGATATTTTAATTCGAGGAATATAGACTCCTCTTCTTCCGTGAGCGGGTTAATCTGATAGTGCACTTTATAAAAATCCCGAATACCGTGAATATCGCCTGTGGCCGCAATGGTGAACAAACTCGCAGTCAAGACAAAGACCAGCAAGCTAATGACCAGCATACCGGTATAGGACAGCAGCAATTTAATCCGAATGGACATAAAATTCGCCTAAAACGAACCGGAAACGATGTTCCCCTGAAACATCGTCGCTACACGTTTGGATCTTCTCGCAACGGCTTCAGCGGAACAAGAAGCTTCAACAAATACGATGCTGGCAACGTCTCCAACCTGCGGCCATTCCTGCTCCCCATCATGATTAAGCGGTGTGGTCCCACCGGTAATATATTGGAGCGCTTGCGCTAACGCGCGTTCATCCACCCATCCGGATATTTCCGCCAATCGGCCGACACGCTCCAGCACATCCCCATTTCCGAAGGGTGACCACACATCAAAAATGTTGTCGCATCCGACGGCCACTTCTACACCGCGCTCTTGCAGCAAGACAACCGGCGGAAACTTGCGGCCAATCGGCACACTCGTAATAATGGCGACCCCCGCATCAGCGAGCAAGTCCCCCATCTCTTGCGCTTGGGACGGCGGAATATCACCCAATCCGAAGGCATGGCTAATCGCCACCTTGCCTTGCAGTCCCGCTTCAATGGTTAACTGAGCTAATCGCTTCATGGTGAAGATCCCCAGTTGATTGGCATCGTGCAGATGCAGGTCGATGCCTGCATTGGCTTCAACTGCGAGCCCCACCAGTTCCTGTAAAGACGCTTCGATATCGCAATCCACCGTAGCCGGGTCAACGCCGCCGACCAGGTTTGCTCCATTGCGAAGTGCTTGTCTCACTAACTCCGTTGATTTCGAGTGCAGCAAACCATGTTGCGGAAAAGCAACGATCTCATAAGATAACTTTCCTTCAAATGCGCGTAATGCTTGTTGAACCGCTTCTAAATTATCTAATCCCACTTCCGGATATATATCGACATGCGTACGCACATGCGTCACGCCGGACTTCAGGTAAATATCAAGCAGCCGTTCCGCACGGTCCTGCGTCAAGGTATCCAGTGAAGGAAGTGTCGCTTTCTCGATCGCCAAACGCTCGAAAATACTGGAAACCGGCGTAACCGAACGCCATCGGTCACCAAGCAGCGTTTTATCCAAATGGCAGTGCTTCTCGATAAAGGATGGCAGAAGCAATAAGCCCTTCACATCGTGCTGCGGCCATTGGTCTGTTAGGGTTGTATTCGAAGCTACGATCTTCGCGATTTTTCCATTTTCTATGAATATGTGGCGAATCTCCGTCTTTGTTCCCGTAATTACGCCATCTTGAACTTCATAACCGCTCTCTAACCGGGCATTTGTTAACCAAAATGCTGAACTCATATCCATCATTCCTCTCTCCAATTACTAGATATACGAACATGCTATCACAGGAAAAATGATATGGATAATATCAAAAAAATAGGATTTGCTTATGTTTTACATATACATAAAAAAAGAAAAGCCACCCGATAGGATGACTCTTCTAATGAATTCATTGGCAATAGACTTAATGTTAAAATTTTATGGCCCTTGTCGCAATGAAACTGTTTGCATAACGATCCAACAGTCTCTTGCCTCCGAACGAATCCTCATAGAAACCGCCAATCATAAACCCTGCTCGGATCTGACCTCCCATTTGCTGCTCCAGAGTATGTCCGAATTCCAATGATACCCCGGTTCTCACGATCTCTTCTTCCGACGCATAATCCAGTTCCGAATATGGAAGGGTGTGTTTCACCTGAAGTATCCCCTTCTCTTCCAGTTCCCAGTCGAATAAGTAGAAGGCCGGGTTCATAAAGCCGCTTATCATAATACCACCAGACTTCAACACACGGTATGCTTCCTGCCAGACCGGCTGAATATCAGGCACAAAAAGGTTAGATACCGGATGAACGATCAAATCAAAGCTCTCCGAATCAAACATGCTTAAATCCGTCATCGAACCAAGAACTGTCCGAATGGGCAATCCATCCCTTTTAGCAACAAAGCGATCCTGTTCCAATTGGGATTCGGAGAAATCCAATACAGTTACCTTCGCTCCCGCAGCGGCCAACACGGGTCCCTGTTGTCCCCCTCCAGAAGCTAAACAGAGCACATTCTTTTCGCTTAGTTCAGGAAACCATTCTTTGGGCACAGGCTTGGTAGCGGTAACGATAATTGACCAATCGCCCATTCTGGCGTTCTGGATTTCCTCGCTGCTTACAGGAACCGTCCACTGATTTTTCTGTTTTACTTTAAGCTCCCAACTGTCTAGGTTATGCTTGATAATCTCCATATGTAAATTCTCCTCTTATTGATTCATCAGCTTCATTCTTTATTCATGGACCTTTGGCCCAGCCAGGCCTGAAACTGCTCCGGTGTCCTTATGTTTTCTTCCAGAACCGCTGTATAAATATCGTAGCTTCTTACAGTCTTGCCATATTCATCACGGCTTGCCCAATCACTTTTGATTTGCAAAATAGCTTCCCGGCGTTCCTGAGTCAGCTGTTCAGGCATCGTGACGATATGTTTCAAGTCGGGTTGTCTCTCCGGTTCATCCACGAACCAAATGTCCATCTTCCACTCCTTCCCTCGTTGAGACTTATACTTTAGGCCAATGTACAATCCATCGGGATAAGCGGGATCCGTATTGTAAACTCCGGTATCGTTGATGAACTTCAGCTCCCGCACACCAGCATGCAGCATGAGTTCCGATGCGATTTGTGCAGTTAATTGTTGATTCAGCCGAGAACATTTTACCGTCATGTCCAGGTCTCTCCATACCATTAACCCGAGGGCTGAACTGCCGACACGCACCGGTTCGCCTGCTTGACTTAACAACTCGTAAAGTCGAAGTTCATCAGCTACCTCAGAAGCTTCATCCTGAAGAGCTTTTTGTTGCAGTAGAAGTTTGCTTTCCGCCATTTGGTTTCACCTCTAATCCTTATGTTATGTATCTCATATCGTATCACCCGATCATTGTGCATACCAAGGGATTGAATGCTTATAATGAACTTTCACGGATACCGTCTAATTCGTCATCGAACTATACGGAATAAAATATGCGTTCACCCGACAAATACGGCTTACAGTAATCGGCGCACAGCTTCGGCATTCTTTCACGCATCCATGCATGCACGGATTCATTCTCCATTTGAAAGACATAGTATCCGATAATGGCCAGCAGCATGAAGCCTTCTAACCGAACAAGCTTATCTTGTCCCGTATGATCATTGCCATAATACCCTCTCAGGAATAGATTCCGAAGCTCCGAGGGAACCATCATGGCACCCATTGCAACATCTGTGTAATTATAACCTGGTCCGAAAAAACCGAAATCGATAAAACTCAGTTCTCCATCCGAAGTCATGATGATATTCCCCAAGCTTAAATCACCATGGATGAGCCCCCAGGCTTCTTCGTTCCCACGATCCGCAAGCCGCGAGTTAACCAACGATATCGTGTCTTCAATGACGGAAACATCGGAGGAAGTAAACAATTCTTTCGCTAACCCTTGCTTTATAACCCCGATCATATATTGATTGTAGCTAATCCCCTGACTTGGACGTTTATCCATGCCCTCCGGGATGTACTGACCATAGAATCGGTGCAGCTCTGAAACACGAGCCCCCAGCTTCTCGACCATGACCGGGTCGCTTACATCATCCTTATGCAAGTCTCTTCCTTCCAGCCAAGTAAGCACGGAACTATTCCAACGCTTCCCCTCATGTTCGATGATTGTAATCAGCTCGCCTTCCCGATTCCGCAGCGGCCTTTGGACAAGCAGATGATCCCAGCCTGACAAATGCTCCAGCATTTGCAGTTCACCCAGCAGACCGTCATAGGTATGCTGCTGACCTGCCATGCCGTCTTTTATCGGTTGATGAATGCGAAGCAGATATGCACTTCCGTCATGGCCTTTAACCTTATAGGTTCGATTTTCATTATGCCGAATAAACGTGATCTCGGGTTCATGGATGCCGTATTCCTTCAATATTTCTTGCAGCTGTTCATTTTGCATGTGAAACTTCTCCTTATGTAGAAATTCCTACCTATTTTATATAACTATAATCTATTTTTGGGTTATTATCAGATTCGATCTATTCTATTTTGTTTACAATTCAGAAACAAGTCAGAGATTCTAGCGATATAACTCTCTTATATACTGAGAGATAGCTAACGAGGAGGGACTTCACACATGCACAAAAAAATCGTCAAATCCATCATACCTACGGTCATCATCGGTTCCGTTGTCACAAGCCTAGCCTTATCCAGTTTTCTAAGCAGCACCGGCATTGGCAAGGCGGAAGCTGCCGCAGCAGCTTCTTCCAGCTTATCATTTACGAAGTTTTTGGAAAACAACGCTCCTAACCGAACTTTAAAAACGGTTCGCGGTTTAAATTCGGTCACCAATCTATCAAGCACCGTTGTACTTGTCAACAAGCAAAGAAATCTACCATCGAGTTATGTTCCGCAAGACTTGGTTGTACCCCATATTCCGTTCAGCTTCTCGGGACCAAGTCCCAAAAAACAGATGAAAAAAGTAGCGGCATCTGCGCTGGAAAAATTGTTTGCGGCAGCCAAGAAAGACGGGATCGATCTCAAAGCCGTATCGGGCTACCGGTCCTATGCCACTCAAAAAGCCATATTCGAACGCAACGCCCGTAATAAGGGCGAGGCCGTCGCCAACAAAACAAGCGCGCGTCCGGGACAAAGCGAGCATCAGACCGGACTGAGCATGGATATATCCAGTGCTTCCGTAGGATATGCGTTGGAGCAAAGCTTCGGAAATACCAAGGAAGGCAAATGGCTGAAAGCCAATGCACCGAAATATGGATTTATCATTCGTTACGGAAAAGGCAAGGAGAAATTAACCGGCTATTCTTATGAGCCTTGGCATGTTCGTTACGTTGGTGTCTATATTGCGGGAGAAATCACGAGACAAAACCTCACGCTTGAGCAGTATCTGGGCCAATCCCAATAATCGAAATTTCAAGAAACGGACCATAACGGGTCCGTTTTTTTTGCCTGCTGTCTCTTCCTGGCTCAAGCTTTTGAGGTACATTCGCATATTTTATCCCTTTTCCGACGGACAACGTACTCCGTATGGACTAAGCACGTACATTAACACCAGTAGACAGGTTTGAAAGCATACGATTTATCGAAAATGGGGTGAACAACGTGCCTATTAAATCGGGAAAGCAGTATATCGAACGGATTGACCGACGGATTATTAACATTTGGTATAAAGGAGAGCCTATCCAGGGACCTTTATCCGAGCATCCTGCATTCCAAGGTCTTATTCAAACCCAAGCCGATCTTTACGATATGCAATGTGAAGAAAGTTATATCGAACAGATGACTTACCCCTCGCCCGATACGGGAGAACGGGTAGGCTTGTCTTTTCTCCCGCCCAAGAACGCGGAGGATTTGCATAAACGTAGAATGATGATGGAATTATGGGCGAACAAGCATCATGGCTTTTTAGGGCGTTCTCCCGATTATATGAACACTGCGATCATGTCCTTATATACCGCTGCCGATATTCTGGAAGAGCATCATCCGAGATATGCGGAAAATCTCAGGAACTATTATAAGTACTGTCGTGATCATGATATTACATTATCTCACGCCTTCATCCAGCCCTATGCATGTAAAATGTCCGGTCAGCAAGATGCTGCTGAAGACACTGTCGCGGCTAAAGTGGTAGAGATTAACGATGAAGGAATGATCATAAGCGGGGCATTCCTGATGGCAACACAAGGAGCTACTTGCGAAGAAATGCTGGTATTCCCGACACCTTCGCCAACGATGTCCCAGGATGTGAATCCTTCTGCGTTTGCATTTGCGGTTCCCAACGATTTACCGGGCATGACTTTTATATGCCGTGAAAGCTACGGTGCCACTTCTTCCTATGATTATCCCCTCAGCGCAAGATACGAAGAGATGGATACACTTGTCGTCTTCGACCGCGTGCTTGTCCCCCATGACCGGTTCTTTTACTATGGGGACGAGACTTACGCCGGGCGTTTATTCGGCGAGAGTCACTTTCATACGCATATCGCCCACCAAATGGTCACCCGTTTCATCGTTAAAACCGAATTCATGCTCGGCTTGCTGGAATCCTTGGCAGATGAACAGAACGTTGGACTCGAGCCTCATATGGTCTCGAATGTTTCAAAAATGATTGCATTTCTGGAGACCTTCAAAGCATTAAGATTGGCGTCCGAGCAGGGTGCCAGCCAGGATCAATTCGGATATTTCGTTCCTGCCGCCAGTCCTCTTCTCGCATCCAGCATCCTCTTCCCCAAATTCTATCCCGAGATGGTAGAGATGATTCAGCTGCTAGGCTCCAGCGGCCTGATTATGATCCCTTCCGAATTGGATTTTCATTCGGAATCAGGCCCCTACCTTAATCAATATTTAAAAGGATCCACGACGGAAGCTTGGGATCGTATCGCATTGTTCAGGCTTGCATGGGAGCTTGGTGCTAGCTCGTTCGGTGGTCGGCAAACCCAGTTTGAACGTTTCTTCTTCGGAAATGCGCAGACGGCAGCCTATCGGATGTATAACCATTTTGAGCAGCATGAGCAGCTTCGTAACAGGATTCACGATTTTATTAATAAAAACAATACCTCTTCATAACTTGACCGGCGGATGATCGTGCATATATAAAAAAAGATGCGAGTTAATAAACTCACACCTTTCCGTTTTGTTTTTCATGATGGGCACAATTAACTCATGAATGAGAATGCAGTCTCAATCTGAACCGATATTTCATATCGTCTTCGAACCACATCATAAAGTTCGTACCCCACACGTTATTGTGCAGATTGAAATGGAATCCACCGGTCAATGAAGCATAGGAGTTGTCGAATTGCAGCAAACGCGGTTCCCCCGGGCACACTAGCGGCGCGTCCAAGGTTTCAATGACCACCGTTCCGTCCGCCCCCTCATAATATAGGCCGGAATCGACACCATGCATGTTCCGGTTACCGTCCTTCACGACGAATAACGGAGATATACGCTGTCCCAGCTTATCCATCATCCATGCGTTGGGATTATCCACAAGGGGCGCAAACGAGAACCAGCTTGCTTCCGGAAGACGACAGGCTGGTTTGCCCTTCCAGCTTAGACTTACCTCTATGACGGGCTCATTCGCAAGAAAGGTATAGATTACGTTCAATCGGCGCGGAGCCCCATACTGCTTACTGAGAATCTCCGGCAGCTTCATTTCCACTGTTACGATATCATAATCGGCACACCTCTTCAGGTGTATCGTCCGCATGGATGCCGTATACCGCCGATGTTCCGGCCGCGGTTTGACATATTCGATTCCCGGCTTGCCGAAGTCGTTGTCCGCCCAGCCGTGATGAATATCCAGATTGGTCACATATTCTTTAAAGAAGCGATCATAGTTTTCTTTGCTGAAGGTTTCATACCTATAAGTGCCAAGTCTCTGATGTTCGTCCGCCCATTCCTTCCCGGATCGATCCATCAATCGGTTTATCGAGCCGTCGGCAGCGAAGCTTACCTGAAACTGCCCTAATTCATAAAGCTCGTTCATATCGATCGGCTGCTTGCACTGCATCGGCTCCGAGTCTGGGACGGTTTGATGCCGACTCATCCGATCCAGCTCTATTCGCGCTTCAGCTGCCAACCCCTTCGGCAGCGATTGAACGGCCTCCTCAAGATAATCCCGTTGTTCCTGCCAAGAGCTCTCGTAATGGCTGTACGACCGAGTACCATTCGCCTGCTGGCATAGGTAATCGAATTTCCTCAGTTGATTGTCTTCAACGACATCCCGCGCTCTTGCAGCGGCTAGATCGCCAGTGGAATAATTAACGAAATCGACGAGATAGACGGAATTGTTCAGCCCCCAGGTATGCTCGGGGATCAACATCAGGCGATTGCAAAATCGAGCGTACGCATCACCGTCCTTGTCCAATTGACCGGATTCGATCCAGCGATCCCGAAGCCTTAGCAATTCACGGTAACGGGCGATTTTCCAAGGATCTGAGGCAATACCGTGTATCCACGAATCCCCGATTTCTTCGCTCACGACAGGCAATCGGTCCTTTACGGTTTGAAGCCGCCGGGCAAATGCATCAAGTGTCGAGGCCATGATTTCCGCCCCTGGATAATCCCGCTCCAACTGTTCAAATAAAACACGAATCTCCTCCATTGTGGATGGACCATGGTTATCATGCGTATGGGCAAAATACAAAGCGTCCTCCAGCCCTTCCATTTGAAACGGTTTGCCGTAACTATCTGCATAATGAACGATGATCTCCGAACCGTCGGAAGCACGCCATACAAACATCTCCGGCACCTTGGGATTTTTGGACACCATATTAACGCCCAAATGCAAATATTGAATGCCGTGTTTAACCAGTAAGGGGATCATTGCAAGGGTATGACCCGGAACATCCGTCATTTTAGCGGCAATCGTGGTTTTTCCATACTTTTGGTCCAAGTCGCCCGAAATGGACATTCCGAATTCGAATAGCCGGGCATCCATGATTTCCGTATGCGTCGTAAACGGCAGCCCATGCCAAACGATCCGTCCCTCCGCAATGGCCTTTTCCATACGCGTCCGCATGTCAGGAGCAGAGGCTCCCAAAAACTCATGAATTAACCATGAGCCGGTCGTCCATACGAATTTTACGTTCCCCTCTTCGTTAGCCAGCTGCTCGGACAATTCCAAAGCCCGGGGTATAAAATGCTCCATATAACGCTCGATTACGTTCTTTCCGATATCGGTAAACCCGATGTCCAGATGGGTCTTGAACACGACATGAACTCTTTTGATTGATGTTGCCATGCATGACTGCTCCTTTCAACAATAAACGGCTAATGCCGAACTTTGAGCCTCATTTTACTAGAGCGCATCGCACAAGTCTTTGCATGAAAGGGTCATGCTTTTGCAAAAAAAGGACACCTGCTCATGAATCACATCGAATTCTAGACATATAAAAAGACCCCTCGTTCCCATCAGGAATAAGAGGTCTTCGGACCGCATGCGGATATCAGAAAGTGCTCGCCTTCGTTGTGTCCGGACACCATCTGGCCGGTCGATAATATCGAATCAGGACATCCGTCGCCTCCGGGGTCCGCAGATGGGTAAGCGTTTCGAAGGCATACGCCCTTACATAACGGTCCTTGCTGTGCAGCGCTTGCTCAAGCGAATGGATCACGATGGGAACATCCGTGGCTTTGGCGGTGCGAAGCAGCGACAGGGCAGCAGTATATCCCATTTTATTTAGGATATAGCTCTGCTGGCTGATGTCCGTATCATCGGGACCCGCGGCTTCTCTTTCTTCCTCTTGCAGAAGCGACTGCTCCAATACGTTTGCCAAGGCCTGGCACACATCGCCTGCCTCCCTCCCCATTATACCCAGCGCTTCGACTGCATTTCGACGGACCCAATCGCTCGGATCCTGCAAGCACGCTTTCAATGCAGACACCGCCTCATTCGACGAAGGGACGATCATGCCAAGTACGAAAACAGCAAGCGCCCTGCGCTTCTCGTTTGCGTGTTCCAGCAGTGCAAGCAGTCCTGGAACGGCTCCAGCGCCGGCACCTTGCAGTCCGTAAGCCGCTCTCTGCGCGATTTGCGTTGTTCCTTCGGACATGCGGCAAATCAATTCATTGATCCCTGCGGAACCCATTCGGCCAAGCGCATAACTTACATTCAAAGCTACCGGTTCCCTATCATTCAACATTTGGCCTAGTTCAGGAGCCAACGAAGCGGCCTTTTCTCCTAGCAATCCAGCTTGATCCGCGGCCCTTGCGCGAACGGTCTCGTCCTCGGACTTTAGTTCTTCTGCCAATTGCTCTACTTGGGCTTGGTCTCCCGTTGCAGAGGGCATCCCCTGACCCGGTTCGCCGCGCATCCAGTTCCATATACCTCTCCATAGATTCAAATGCACGTAAGGTGTTCCGCCCGTAAGGCTCATCTCTTTCTCTCGATGATTCCAGCTCGGCGATTCCGGCGCACGCAATCGAACGAATTGAAACTTTAACATGTATCGATCCATGTCAGACACGTTCAACGAAGCTTTGTGCCATAAATCAAAATGAACCAGGACCATTGTTCCCGCTTTGCCAGTCGGCAGCAGCGTCTCGCCTTGATCGCCTACAAACTTTTCGTAATATGCGGTACCGGGCATGATGGTGGTCGGTCCCATTTCCTCGGTGATATCCTGCATGTAATAAAAAATCATCGCCCACCAGGGCCGATGGCTGCGCATGCTGGACCAGTAACCGTCTTTGTGCCACTGCCCGCCTCCCGGCAGCGGATCGCCCGGCTGATTATAATGACAATGCCGATGCGGGTGCATATAGTAATCCGGTCCGAGAACACTCGTCAAAGCTCCTTTAACGACCGGCGTTTCGAAGAACTGCTGGATCTCGGGCACACGGGGCAGAATGTTATTGCCGGGATTTCCTTCCTCGTGCAATACAACATTAATTTTATCCCTGACGGCGTCATGAAGCTGATCCGGCAATTCGTTGTGAAGCACCACATACCCCTTCGTAATAAATTGAATTATTTGTTCATCCGTCAATAGACATTGATAATCCAACATCTCAATTCCCTCCTCATGCATGAAATGAATTCAGTGTTAGTATAGCAATGGTGACGATCGCTGTATTTACATAAACGTCAGGCTTTTGTACAATCGTCATGCGAATATCTATAGAATCTTATCTTATAAGGATGTGGATATAAATACGTGGATTTTGCCGTCTTCCATCCCTATGTGTTTTATGCGACACGGTATCCCTTTTCCAAAGGTCAAAGCAATAACAACCGGCACTGCTATTCGTCATCACTCTATCTAATTACCGAGGGTAAAGGCATCATTCGCACCAAAGGCCGCACATATCATACCGACCCGGGTTGCCTTGTATATATACCGGCTGGGCAGCCGCATGATTGGATAGCGGACAGCCAGGATCCCATGGTACATGTCTGCTGTTATTTCGACTGGTCCTATGTGGACCGCCGGGCTTTGGCCGATTATCCCAGCGTGATCTGTTATGACATTGCCGAGCTGATTCCTTCCTATGTAGGCCCTTCTTTTCCCTATCCCATACCCGAGCTCATGAGAGTTGAGAAGATCAACGTATGGAGCGACCTGTTTGAAAAATTCTACACCGGGAACCAGTTCGAGAATGAGCATACCTATATGCGCAGCGTAAGGAGACAAAGCCATTTCCTGCAATTCATCGAGTATTTTCTTGCATTCGCATTGCAGAATGAGACAATTCCTGATCATAGAATGAACAAATTACTGGAGCGACTGGATCAGGATATCCTGCACGGCAAGCTGCGTCCATTGGAGTCGTATTACGAGGAACTTCGGATCAGCAGAGGTTATTTTTTTGAATTGTTCAGGAGATCGACGGGCTTGCCGCCGACCCAATACATTAACCACTTCCGCATCAATCGGGCCAAGGAGGATCTGCGCAATACGAACATCAGCATCACGGAGATCGCCGAGAAGCACGGCTTCTCTTCTATCCATTATTTTTCGAAGCTGTTCCGGCAACTTAACGGCTTATCGCCGCTAGATTATAGGAAAGATCGAGTGGATGTCGATTGACTAGCTGAGGTTCACCCTAATCCGATCGAATATACCCTCTATTCGTATAATCCTATCAAAAAGCTTATAATGTACGACAACAAGGGATCGCACTTGCTCTAACATTCTAGAGGGACCAACCCAAAGGAGAGATTTGGAATCGATATGCGTTTTTTCTCATACCTTAGCTCCTTTATAAGCGCTTGGCGGGATTACCCGGCTGAAGAAAATACGGTGCTGGGGAATCGTTATACCATTCAACAGATGATCGGGGAAGGAAGTTACGGCATCCTGTACCAATGCTTGGATCAACAAAGCGGATGTGTGGTGGCGGTCAAACAGTCAAGACCAAGCAAAGGCGATTATGCCAGACAATTGCTGAATCGAGAGGCAGCAGTATTAAGATCTCTTCAGCATCCACAAATTCCGGCATATCGGGATTTCTTCTCGAACAACCGCAATTGTTATCTGGTCATGTCTTATATAAACGGTGATACGCTTGAAGATTTGATATTTGAACAAGATATGAAATACGAAGAAGACGAATGCATCGAAATCACGCTGCAGCTTCTGAAGCTAGTCCGATACATACACGAGCAAGGCTATGTTCATCTTGATCTGCGGATTCCTAACGTCCTGTTTAAGGATGGCAGGATCAATCTTATTGATTTTGGACTAGCGAGAAGGATCGGTGAACCCCCTCCGCTCCATGTACCTGCACGAAAAAAGTTCAAGCGGAACAGCTCGGCGTCCTCTGTAAAATACAAGGATTCGAAGGAAAGCGAGGATCTTCGGGACATCGGTCACTTTATGTTGTTCATGCTCTATTCCACCTACGAGCCGGATAACAACCGGAGCGCAGTCGTGGAGCGAAGCTGGCAGGAAGAACTGCATCTCTCGATTGAATTGCAGAATATGATCAAACGCTTGCTGCAATTGAGTGAACCTTACTTAAGTTCCTTGGAGTTCATGAACGAACTGCAATCGCTCGCTAATGCAAGAAACCACCCCTCGGATAAGGATAAGAAGGGCAGCCTTTAATTTGATTATGGAGTTTCATTTATGTTACGATCCGATTAAATTATATGGAATGATTACGAACAAGAAAGGAGGATGTTTTGCATGTTAAGAAAGATCATGAACAAGCTTCTCCACTCTACATCCCATAGTCATAGCCGCAAGCGTCACAGCAGTTCCGCAAAGAATTATGGAAGAAAATACAGCAGCAGCCACGGCTATTCGCGTCGTAAAGGTTCCTCATCCGATTTAAGACATAGACATGGTAACCAAGGTCATGGTTATTATAAGAACAGAAGAGGCAGCTCGAGCTAATCATTAACATAATCATGGTGCACTTCATCCCTCAAATTGTTTGAGGGATTTCTTTATGGCTTACTTTAGTTGGGGGTCACGCTGCCCAGCATCTCATCTGATTGTGAAATTAACCCCGTAATAGGACAATGCTAATTTACTTGCCACTCTCCGGGAAGCGTTATTCTCCCATAACGTGCTGTACAACGGCAGAGCGCCCATCTTACGCACCTCGATGGCCCATCCTGCAACAACGGCAGCCGCATAACCTCTTCCGCGAAATTCCTCTAACGTCTCAAGCCCGGCTTCGTGTGCTCCTTCCGTAATCCGAACGCTGCGGCAAACCGACACCAGCCTGTTCTCATGAACGAGCGCAACACAAGGCTGGCCATAATCGATTTCCGTGAACAGCCATTCAAAGCCGGTGAGCGAATATTCGTTCATATTTTCTCGAGTGATCCATACCGTCTGTTTGGCCGGCGTTGTTTTGTCAGGTATCCGATAACAGGGTCCGCTCGTATAGTGCTCAGTATGAAGGAGATTCATATAAGCCGCAAAATGTTTAGGCTTCGTCTGAACTTCCTCGTTTACGATCGGCTCATCTTCAACCAGCGCCTTCAATTGCCCGGCAATTCTTTCGGGAACGTCATGGCGAAACCTGCAGATCGCGGAGCCGTCTATCGTTCGGCCCAGGAAAAACCTGGGGGCAGGCTCCGCTCCCGGCCAAGGCTCGTTGATGGTGCGAATTCGCATATCCCGATCATGCGTAAACATCGCCTGAACATGCAATTCCATCAGCGCCGTAGCGGTTGGCTCTTTATCTATCCAATGGTTCATGTTTATATCCCTCCCTTAAGAAATGAATCTACGATGTTGGCTTGCATATATCCATCGTATCAAATAAATCAAAGAACAGGTTGGGTATGAATCGCTATAATCAAAAAGACCCTGCCCCCTATCCAGGAGGCAAGGTCAAGCACATGATCTATGTTTATTGGGTAATCCTCATAACTTCCTTCCTAGCGAGTTCCGCTGCAATCGAGGTATCAACGCATAGGCAAACGTAAAGAGTGGGCTTAACCACAAGAAAGTTGCATACGGCGCATATTCAATGACCGGGATTCCAAGCGTAGCAGCGAAGAAGGCGCCGCTTACCCCCCATGGAATCAGTGGGTTAACAAGCGTACCACAATCCTCCAATGTACGGGACAACGTCTTCGCCGGAATTTCTCGGCGGACATATTCCTCCTTGAACATTTGACCAGGCAATAGGATCGATAAATATTGTTCGCCCGTCATGCCATTTACCGCAATGGAGGATGCCCCTGTCATCAGGACAATGCTGCTCTTCCGCTTCAGCGGCTGCATGACTTTGTGGAAGAAGGCTTCAATGACGCCGCAATGCTGAAGCAGCCCTCCCAAGGATAACGCAATCAATATCAGCGAAACGGACCCCATCATCGATTGCAATCCGCCGCGGTTGACAATGGAAGCCACGGTTTCGTTGGCTATCGTGCTCTTGTAGCCGCTCTGCATGACGCTGAACCAAACATCGACTGCCGACTGCTGCTGAACGAAGGCCGTTACGATGAGTCCGGTAACAATGCCGACAATGAGTGTAGGGAGGATCGGAATCCGCTTGATGGAACAGGCAATGACCGCAAGCGGCGATAGCAACGTTAGCCAATGAATATGGAATCCGTCATTCAGAGCAGCCTTGATTTGATTTATCGAGGTTAAATCCAGGGTATTCGCCGTTGGTGCAAGCAGGAAAAAGACCGTTGTCACGATTAGTGCCGGCACCGTGGTGTAGATCATATTGCCAATGTGGGTGAACAAGGATATGCCGGCAACCGCCGGAGCAAAGTTCGTTGTGTCGGACAGCGGCGACATTTTATCCCCGAAACAAGCCCCACAGATCACCGCTCCTGCTGCCAAGGCCGGAGAAATCCCGGTCGTTACAGCAATCCCCATAAAAGCCACGCCAACCGTACTGACTGTCGTGAAGGAGCTTCCGGTAAACATCGACACCACGATCGTCACGTATAAAGCGCTCACGGCAAAATAATGCGGTTCAATATAATCCATTCCATAGTATAAAATGGTCGGGACGGTACCGCTCATCATCCATACTGCAATGAGAATGCCGATGAGCGAAAGGATGAGAATCGGCATAATCGCCGTTTGAATGCCTTGAATGATCGCGGATTCGAGCTGCTTCCAAGAAAACCCGAACAACCGCAGCAAGGCAGCGATACCCACGGTCGTTGCCAGGAGCGGAATATGCGGCTCTGCCTTAAGAAGAAAAATGGAGACAAATAGTACTGCCAGTATAACCGCTATAAGAATGATGCTTTTTGAGAAACTGAGATGTCGTTCCATGGTGCTAAGACTCCTTATACATGGTCGTGACGGAAGCTCCTTCCCGTCCGCTTGTTTTATATCGATGAGCTTTTTCGCTTTTATGCTTTTCGGCTTCTTTGCATTGAAGCGCGAATTACACTATATACGATAAATACGAACTTCGTCAATGTACGAACCATGAACAATGCATAAAAAAAAGGCGACTGCATCAAGCAGTCGCCTTTGTCTTAAACGAGTATGGTTATTATTTCGCTTGAATATAACCTTCGGCTTTCAGCAGTTCGGCGATTAGAACAGCTCCGCCTGCCGCACCGCGCAGCGTATTATGTGAGAGTCCTACGAATTTGTAATCGTAGAGGGAATCCTCGCGCAGTCTGCCTACCGATACGCCCATGCCGCGCTCGATATCACGGTCCAGCTTCGTCTGCGGCCGATTCTCTTCTTCGAAATACGTAATGAACTGCTTAGGCGCACTTGGGAGATTCAGCTCTTGCGGTCTTCCCTTAAACTGCCGCCAGCGGTCCAGGATTTCATCCATCGAAGGTTTGTTCTCGAACGATGCAAACACGGTGGCTAAGTGGCCATCGGTTACGGGAACGCGAATGCACTGCGTCGTAATCAATGGCGATTGGGCTTTCACGATCTCACCGTTCACAACGCTGCCCCAAATGCGCAGCGGCTCCTGCTCGCTCTTCTCTTCCTCCCCGCCGATATACGGTATCACATTGTCCAGCATATCCGGCCAATCGGTGAAGTTCTTACCGGCACCGGAAATCGCCTGATAGGTGGAGGCAACAACTTGGGTGGGTTTGTAGTCAAGCAGAGCGTGAAGCGCCGGTACATAACTCTGAATGGAGCAATTCGGCTTCACCGCGATGAACCCGGTTGTCGTTCCCAGACGTTTGCGCTGTGCGGCAATCACGTCTATATGACTCGGATTAATTTCCGGGATGACCATCGGAACGTCAGGCGTCCAGCGATGAGCGGAATTATTGGAAATGACGGGCGTACCCGTTTTGGCATAAGCTTCTTCCAATGCCTGTATCTCATTCTTCTTCATATCAACCGCGCAAAAAACAAAATCAACCTCAGCTGCTACCTGTTCCACTTGCGAAGCATCCTGCACGATAATGCCTTTCACCTGCTCGGGGATTGGCGTCGCAAGCTTCCAGCGGCCCTGAACGGATTCTTCATACGTTTTGCCGGCTGAATTTCTGCTGGCTGAAATGGAAGTGACTTCAAACCATGGATGCCCATCCAGCAATTGCATAAAACGTTGACCCACCATACCCGTTCCACCAACAATACCGACTTTAAGTTTTTCTGACATTCGTTACTCATATCCTTTCAATCGTGGCGTCATGTTCCCCATACATCGACTCTGATCAACCGTACGGACAAAAGCATGCAGTAAATGAGCTTCTTCTAGATAACTATTCAATCCGGCGCGATTCGTGTAGGCTTCCTACCTTCAACCTTCATCTTTCTTGTGATATAAAAAAATCCCACCCCCAAGACCATAAGTCTTAGGGACGAGATTGTTATACTCGCGGTACCACCCCAAATTTGCCAATATGTCACCATATTCGCCTCATCGAGTACGGCATTGAACGGTAATGCAGATACTCTAGCTCTGTAACAGGAGCTCCTGGCACACCATCCTCCTCTATATGAGGGTTCCGTGTGCTGCTCTGAGTCTTTTTTCAATAAAGAACGCTTTGCCCCTTTTCAGCTGCCGGAGCTCTCTGTACAAGAATTCGTTTATTTACTCGTCTCTTCATCGCATTTGTTATGATTATTATATATAAAACCATTTCGGTGGTAAACCTTATTTATAAAATTTTCGGAAAACTCGGCTGTTTTCAGGAGCTGTTACTCCAATCGATACCTGTTGGAACCAATTTATGGCTGAAGTCGCAGTGCTTCAAGTTCCATTTCCCGGTGTATCGTCATTTCCATTCTCGTTCTTAATAATATGTATTGATTCAACAACGGGTGATCGCAGCCCAAAACATGTTGGATCCGACCAGTCATGGAATCATCTTTATACTCGTTGCTCCATTGGAACAACTGCGTGTAGAGATCGGAGAACAGCTCCTTATTCGTCGCAATAAAACGGAGGGGATGAAGATGATCACTCAGCTTCGCTTCCATCAAATCATGCAGCACCTACAGCCTGTGAACGATCAACGACTCTGCCTCTAACGTCTCACCCTTATGTAAATCCAGCGGCATCCTATCCTTCATGTCCGAAATAAGCTGACTGAACATTACTTCGGACATTTGCATAGACATGTAATCCCACCAGTGGCTTCCCGTTCTTCTCCTTAAGTTTCTACCCATCAAAAACAAACATGCGCAATTTCCTCAGCCAATTTCTGATCTCCGCATCTCATAATCACTGTATATGATGACGGCATCTTTCCTATAAATACGGCACTTATCGATCGGTTTCGTGCATAATGCTTCAAGCTAAACGGCTATCGTTCCATCCGGACTTTCATTGCTCCTACATATTCTCCCCGCGGACGATAACTCCCCTATCCTTAGCCCGGAGTGCTGAAAATAATCTTCCTACCCCAAACCACAGAATCTCAACTAATGCGATGGCACCAACCACGTCCAGCAGGACATGCTGTTTCACGAATAGCGTGGAAACAATGATCGACCAAGCAATGATATGCACGACAATCCGATCTTTATTTGTAAAGCCTGCACTAGCTGCTGCCCCTTTTATCATCAAGTAACTGGTCAGGACATGGATGCTTGGGAAACAGTTGTAGGGATTGTCGGTACTATACACCAGGTTTACCAACCAATCAAGAACCCCTGTGCCCATAAGAGGCGGTCGCTCTACCGTCGTCTGGAACAAGAAAAAGATAATGTAACATGCAATTAGTCCAATACACTGGGTCAACAGTGTTCGATAATACACATTGCGATCTCTGGCACAGAACAAAAACAGCATGATAATGATAAAAGGGTACCATACCAGATAAGGTATAATGAATATCGGTACAAACGGAATCACGGTGTCAAGATCCGTCACTAGGCTTTTTACTGGCGTATGTGCATGGTTTAAGACACCATAAAAAATGTTGAGCACAGGAATGGCCAGGATCCATAGCAGCGGGAGATATGACTTCCATTTTAAGTTCATTGGCTTCCTCCCTTCTTCGACTCTTCAGTCTCTTTAAATATATGAAACAACAACGCAATTGCGCCACCTGTTTTTGACATTAACCAACGATTTCAGCCGTAATATCATATGGTTTGAATGTTAATCCGGATAACTACCATGGTCTCTCATCTTCACTTGCGTTTAGCTTAAGATCATCCCCTCATTTTGCACGACGAATTTGCCGGTAACTTCACAATATACCATGTCGTGAAGCAAGGCTCAAGTCAATACCCCATCTTCATGTCAGTAAAAATCAACCATACAGACAAATCGAGCAAGTCCATTGCTGGACTGCTCGATTGGATAAGTTACTGCGTATAACCGATTTTCCCATTAATAATCGGCATATTTCCCTAACTCAATCGTTCCCCGCTGACCCGCTTCTCCCGTCGCCTTGGCCCGGCCGAGCATAAAACATTCGATGCTTCCGTTAAGCTCACACAAACAAGCAGCCCCTCACGGAGCTGCTTGTCCAAGTTTAGTTAATTTTGGTGAACGTCCACTTTTGCGCATCCGTCCCATTGTCCGTCCACTGCTGGACAACAGCCCCATCTGCTGTGGAGGCACTGGCTACATCGACTGCCAGTCCACTCACCTTGGAGACAAGTTTGTAATACCCTCCGCCAACATCAACGATCTTCCATCGCTGCGCATTCGATCCATTATCATCCCATTGCTGCAGCTGAACGCCAGTGGATGTGGATGAACTCGGCACGTCGAGAACTTTTCCGCTGTGTACGGCTGTGAGCTTGTAGTACCCGTCTCCGGTGCTTTCTACTCTGAATCTTTGATTATTGGCGACGTAGTTAGTCCATTGCTGTATCTTGGCTCCACTTGCCGTGGAGACATCCACAACATCCATCACTTTGCCGCTCGCCTTGGAAGCGATCGTGTAAATTCCATCACTGATCACGTTGGATGCACCCGTGTCCTGATAGACGCGTACATAATCCACCAGCATCTGCGATGGGAACGGTGTGGAATTGTTCGGACTTCCAGGCCAATTTCCGCCGACCGCCAGATTCAATAATATAAAGAACGGGCGCTGGAATTCCTCAGTATTACCGGTTCCATTCTCAATATAGAACTCGTTGAACTGCTGGCCGTCCACGAACCAACGGATATATTTAGAGTCCCATTCTATGCTGTAGACATGGAATTGGGAGAAATCCAAATTGCCGGACACTCGTCCAAAATCGGCATGCCCACCTGCATCCCAGTGTACGGTACCATTCACGTAAGGGTTATTGTTTACCCGTTCCATAATGTCAATTTCTCCGCTTTTCGGCCAGCCAACCGAACTGATATTGCTTCCGAGCATCCAAAACGCCGGCCACAAGCCTTGACCCGATGGCAGCTTGATCCGAGCCTCCACTTTCCCGTAAGTAAAGCTCTTCAAGTCTTGGGTTTTGATCCGGGCAGAAGTGTAATTCATCCCGCCATAAGATTCCTTCTGCGCTGTAATGACAAGGTTACCGCCAGTAACCTGCACATTCTGTGCCCGGTCGGTATAATACTGCAGCTCATTGTTTCCCCATCCGCCGCTGCCGGTACCGATTTCCGGTGTCCAATTGGCTCTATTGAGCGAGGTTCCGTTGAACTCGTCACTCCATACCAAATTCCAGTTCGGTGCGGCATTGGTTTTGTTGACAGGCAATAGAACGACCAGAAGACTGAACAGTATAACTACACATATTCCTTTTCTTAGCATCATGTTCCCTCCTAATTATCATCGGATTATGGCTTCATGGATACCAGTGCAACTCATAGCTGTTCTTCAAGCGAACCGTCTACTGAAGCTTCGAATCACCTCTCTTTCTGTTCACCATTGTTTGCCATACAACCAATCTATGATGGTAGATTCACTTGTTGTTCGAGGATATAACACTTGAAATAATACGCTTACATTTCCATTATAAGACCATTATATACCACTATCAACCTCAATTTATATTTTTTTACAATATATGCATCTCTATCCTATCAGAAAAAGCCGACTGCAAGCGCCGGCTTATAGTTTCCCTCGATCACATTTGTTATTCCCACCAATCGTTCCGCTCTATTGACGTAGAATATCGCTCATCGGTTTGTAGTTTTTGTTGACAGTCAACCGTAATGATGAGTTCACCCTTATGTTCCCCATTATCGTCTGACGGAACAACAATAACCTGAACTCTTGCAGGGAGATTCAGGTTATTAGAGACAACATGATATCGTCAATACTTATTCACGACATATCATGAGTTTGTTGCCATCGGGATCCTTCACGACGAACCAATGATTATGCTCAATTTCCGTCACGAGTTCCACTCCGAGCTTTTTCATGTAGGTTAATGATCCTTCCAGGTCCTCTGTCAGCAGCATGAACGCAGGAGTATCGATAGACGGCGCTCCCCCCGGCTGATCTCCTCCCCACTTCGGCATGGTATCCAGGATCACGCCCGTTCCTTCCATGGGCAAAGGGCATAGATGACCATTCATCACCTGGCAATCATCTTCCGCTATTCCGAGTACACGGCAGTACCAGCTGCGCGACCTTTCGATATCCCGAACCGGAATGAAAATGCTGCCTACTTTGTTCTTAATCGGGCTTGCCTGTGCATGGTTGTGACCATCCTGCATTTGTTCGTTCATTGTTTTGCCTCCATGGATCATTTTTAACACGCGGGGTGTCGTAAACGGACGATACCCTTCCGGCTGCACTTTTTCGATAGGCAATCGGCTCATCAACTCCCTCCACTCTTAAGCCTATGACATGATTTGAACAGGAACATAACACTTCACTTTGAAAATCCCGTGGTCCGCCTCTTCCTTAGGTAAGTAACTCGCAAACCAAGAGCGCGCTGGATCTGGCCTATACTCGGTTGACATAGCGAGCCATCGATCCACTCTTTCAAGTAAACCTGTCATTGTGCCATAAGCACCTGACTCCAGACAGGCATACATTCCGCCTTCCAGCTCAACTTGTAGATCGACTTCTTCATGGGAAGCAAGAAACTCCTCAGGAGGGGCTATATAAACCTCGTACAAAGAGCTTTCGTCCAGCAGTCCACCGTCACAGTGCATGAATACACGAATTCGCGAATCTTCAATTAATCCATTACGAAATAACCAGGAAATGGAATCTTCATCCGCTTGTTTGACGCAGTCTACACCCGTTCTTCGAAAACGCATCACCTTAAGCGAAGACAACTCCACGATTTCAATACGCTTCACCAGCTTACTTCGTTCCACCGGAAGATATAGCTTCATCCGAACGATTTGATCCCGGTTCAGCGCATATTCTTCAATGAATTCATGCTTTCCTTGCTCAAACACACTGCGGGGCAGCCATTCGGAGAACAAACGGTTCCAGGTGTTCTGAATACAGTCTTCCGCCACCGATGGAGATCTAGCTACTGCATAAAGGCCGCCGTCCAGCGTTATGGAATATAGCTCCGGATGCTTCATCATCTCGGTGTGGTCCATCAGGTCTACAGCGAGCAGCTGATAACCGAATGGCTTGGTTTCACCTTCCATATCCACGTTCCAACCGAAGAGCCTCAAGCCGTTAATGTCGACACGGTATGAAGACAATAATTCGCGAAAATGATCAATCGCCACGGTTTCTATGCCACTCTCAAACTCGGAAACAAACAGATAGCCGATCCCTTGCTGAGGATTCAGACGGATAACCCTTACCTCTGGAAATCGTTCTGATAAGTCCCGCTCTTCCATATAGCTTACATATTCATTCAGATTCATCCGTTCGAAACTGTAAACCAACTGAGATCTCCGGTATTGTCCTGGAGTCAGTCCCGTGAGCCTCTTGAAGGTTTTAATGAATGCCTGGTAGGACTCAAATCCGCAGCGGTATCCGATATCGATTGTCGGCAAGTCGGTATCCCGCAAGCAGATGGCGGCTTCGTTGATTCTGCGTTTACGTATGTACTCCTTGATGGGGTGTCCCGTCAGGCTATGAAACAATCGGTATAAATTGGGCAATGACATGGCCGCCACGCCGGCAATTTCCTCGAGTGATAGCGATTCCGTTAGATGATCTTCGATATAATCAATGGCGCGTTGAACGATTTCACCGCTCTGCATTTCAAGTTCTTTTGCCCCCTATCTGTATGGATTGGCTATGAGGTCATCATACCAAATTCCTTGGAGCAAGAACTGTACTTTTTTATCAAAAAAATGAGATGAATGATTTGTTTAAAACAGAAATGCAATCTTATTCGTAAATTTGGTTACTGGATAAGAAATGTAACAGTCTTTCATCAAAATGACGAGCATGTTGTCCAATCCAGATCAAATGTCCCCACGAGTCCAGCACGTTAGCTTCTGCATGTGGAATACAAGATTGAGCTTGCTCAACATGAGTTAAGGGGACAACACTATCATTTTTACTATGCTGGATCAGCGTCGGTGCACGAATACTCCTTAATTCGTTCGTATAATCGGTTTGTGACTGTTCCAAATCAATGAGGAATCCTGAATAGGAACGTTGTCTGTTATTCATTTTTCGAAATTCCTCCAATGATTTCTCATCAAGTCTTTCGCGGATTTCACTAAAACGGAGCTTGGAAAAGGATGGCAGCATTAATTTGAATGTAGTTCGTGGCAGTATATTGTTTATTAATGCAATCATGTTCCACGTTTTTTTCTCAACGCTGGGTTTAAAAATACGATGTCCGAGTTTATATTCTTTGTCTTGGGGTTTGAGCCAGGGTTTAGTGACGGCACTCTGAAGTGTCAAACTTGCAACACGGTCAGGAAACATAGCCGCAAAGCAAATACCGGTTGGTCCACCCGCCGATACTGCTATAATATGTACTTTTTTTACCTTCAGATGATCTAACAATGCTTGATAGATTCCGCACATTTTTTTCAAGTCCTGTTCCGGTGAAGTCTTACCGTAGCCTGCTCTTGATGGAGTAATGACCGAATATCCGGAGGACAACAATGTCTGGTACCCGAATTCTTCAATGCAGCTTGAGTGTCCACCATGAAATACTAGTATATTCATACCCTTACCTACAACAGTATATTCCAAAGTTATTTCCCCAACACTCAGACGTTTCACTTTACGATCCAGAAGAATCACAACCTCTCGTATAAACCATACTTACCTGAGATTATAGTCCATTTATCGAATTATCCTCAATCGGTTTGCGCTTCCCTGTTTCGTCGATTCTCCATGGAAAAAAGACTTTCCGGTTGGAAAGCCTTTTTTCTTCTCCACTTCACCTACTTGTGAAGAAAGCTTGTGAGTAATGGCAGCAACAATTCCGGATCCGGCATATGGTCTTGGCCCTCTAGTATCGTGTTTTTGGTGTTTGGAATAGCTCGGCTTAATTGGTTTCCAACCTCCAGCATGGATGCGGGACTTTGCTCGCCAACAATGATACGGATCGGTGTAGTCAGACGGGTCGCTCTTTCAAGTGGCGGCAGGTCACTGGCTAAAAGCGTATCATAGGCAAGCGTAGGCGCGAGTGCAGTCATGATGGCCCATTGAGGCGAATGCTGCATTCCTACAATCACTTCCTTCGGGATACCGATTCCCTCCAAAAATAGACTTATGGCTTCGTCATACTTCCCCCCTTCAAGCAGCTGGTTTAACCCATGAATCAATCCTTTGAATTCCAACTGATCTGCCTCATCGTGTGCATAAGCCGGGTCATACAGGACTGCCTTGTTTACTTTGTCACCAAGCCGCATGGCGGATTCAAGGGCAAGGATCGCTCCGGAGGAGTGCCCGTACAGGTATGCGGAGCCACCCGCTGCCTCAATGATAGCTTCAATATCTTCGATTTCTCGCTCCATCGAATACGGCAAGGTGTTGCCACTGTCACCGCGCCCTCTTCGGTCATAGTTGTAAACGGTGAATGCTTGGGCGAATACTTGGGCATCGTGCAATACAGGCTCGAAGGAACGAAAGCATGTAGCCCCTGTGATAAATACAAGTGCAGGTCCACTGCCATAGACATCGTAAGCTAGACTAGTGCCGTCTTTTGATATGGTCGTTTTCATAAATTACGCTCCAATCCTTCCCAAGTAAGGTTAGATTGATTATATCTTTAGGGAAAACGCCGTATTTCTTCTGGATTGCTGTTTTTGCACAAAACCATCCTTGTAACACGCATGGGCCTACACGAATGTCGGAACCAAAAAAAGTGCTGGCATTCACGCCAACACTTCCTCACGGGATATTTTCTCAACATTGAACAATATAATAGAAGAACTTTAACGCTCTCGATTTACCATGTAATTTAATAAATGCTTGAGAAACGCCGTATTGCGCGGCATCTCCTGCAGCGCCTCCATGGCCAGGCAATAATGCTCCCACATTTCCCGACTGGCGCCTTCCTGACCCAAGATGCTCACAAAGGTTGATGTGTTGTTCTCCGCATCCTGTCCTCCGGGTTTCCCGAGCTGCTCCAAATTCCCCTGCACATCAAGCAAATCATCCTGGATTTGAAAGGCTATGCCCGCATGGTAAGCAAATTTCTTCAGTGTCGCAATTTCGGTCTCCTTCACCTGAGCAAGGATGGCAGGCATAACGAGAGATGCCTCAAACGCGATACCCGTCTTGTAATAACAGACCGTATTCAACTCCTCCAAGGACAATGCCTTCCCTTTTGAATTCAAATCCATCGCCTGGCCCGAACACATATCTCCAGCCCGCTGGGACGAATATTGAATCAGCTTCAGCACCGTTTTGGGATCAAACCCTTCAAGGGACGATTGTTCTTCGATGGCCTTCTGAATCAGGAACAAACCGGTGATTTCCGCCGTGGCGCTATCATGAACCCGATGCAAGGTCGGTCGCCCTCTACGGGTAGAGGCGTTATCCTGGGTCGGCAAATCATCGAATATCAGGGAAGCAGTATGCATGTATTCAAGCGACCTTAGCAGAGGCACGATGGCGGAAGCTCGCAGTCCGTATTCGTTCACGGCCATGACCCAAGTCAAGGTAGGTCTTAGACGTTTGCCGTCCCCTTCAAGCGTATAATTGGCGGCATCAATCAACGACTCTTTCATTGGAGGAATGCCAGGGAGTTTCGCAATTTGCAAGCTGTTGTTGATCTCATTCCGAACGGTTTTAAAGGTATCGATAAAAAGATCCTTTTCCTTCCGCTCGTTTCGGAGCACCGTAACCATCTGGTCCCGCAGCAATTTATCGAAGAAATCCACCTGATCGGCTTTTAGAACCATTTGCTGGATGAGCCGATTAAATTCCGGGTTCCCAGATGCAAAAATATCCATGATTTCATGATATTTCTCAGCCCCGACTCGTTCTTTACAACGCTTCAGGCCATTGATGGCCCGATCCAGCATTACCTCTCGCGTCTTGGCGTCCGAGTGATACACGTTATGAATCAGGTGAGAGATAACCGCCCAATACATTTCAAAAGGATTGATAAGATCCGTACGCTGACCGCGATATTTTAAATAATAAGTGTACGGTGTTACCGCTCCGTCTTCCATATCCTGAAACATATCGGCAAAATCATCGGCCAGTTGGTTGTAGATACCGTAAAAGAATGTCCGGTCCTCAAAACCTTCATCCGCCGACGCGCTGATGACGGAACGGACGATCAATCGGGAGGACGATGATTTCAGAATGATCGGCAGATATAATTCCTCGTTGCTGTAATTGGGATTGGCGAGATCCTTAATACGGTCAATATGCTGGGAATAAAAAAACACGTTAGACTGCTCAAAAAAAGTCTGCTGCGTTTCCGGGCATTGGTGTCCCTGAATATACTCAAATGCATCTCGAAGCTCCTTATGAACGAAATGAACGAGATCCATGTTTTTCCCGCTCCACTGACCCATCTCCGGAACCGTTCCAGTGAGAAGCGCCTGTCGTATCATTCGGGAGTATTGTTCCTTCTCCTGATCGTTCAAGATCCCTGAATCGAGCAGATCGTCTATAAAAGGATAGGTCAACCCGTAGGAATAACCCAATCGGATGGCATCATCAAGACGGGCCGAGCGCTCCGCAGGCGATGTCTCCACACTCATATCTTCTATGACGTGCATAACTACACCGACGATAATTTTGATCAATTTGCGTTGGGCTTGGTCCGCATCCATCTCCTCCGGAATATGGGTCGCCACATGCTTCAGTTTGTTGATGACCCAAATGACGGCATCTTCGATACCTTCCTTCTGGGCCCACCGGTACAGTCCGGCCAAACTCATATAATCCGGCGTGTCTCCTCCATTCGAGCCGGTGGAGCGAAGCAAAAGTTTTTTGGTATCGTGAGCAACGCGCCCTATTCTGGCCTTCGTGTCAGGCGAGTCCAGAGCCATACCCAGATCTCTCATATAAATATAGGAAATACTTCGATCCAAATAACTATCCAATTCACCTGTATAATGGAGCCATCCGATATATCTATGATAATCCCGGGTATCCGGTTTCTTCTTTCCCGGCGATAAAAAAGATAGCCATGAAGGACGACGAATATGCTTCCTTTTCCACAATAGAATGTCTTCTGTCAGGGTAGGCACATAACTCTTTTCCTTAACCTGAACATAAAGTGATGCAAAATACTGAGCTGCCTTCTGTTCAGCCCGCCGATATCCCGTATCGGCATAATCTGTATACGCCACATTCATAAGATGGAATCCCTCAACTTCTTTAAGTGTTTAACATGTTCCCATGTTTATAACCTATATACGTAGAAGTTTCAATCGGGTTACATTTCAGTTTCAGCGTTGAAACAAATCGATGCCCTGGATCCAGAGGTCCATAGCTTCCGTTACTTCGATCAACTGCTCTGCTGGGGTTAAGGAAGCTTTGTTGTCTCCCTTTTGGAAACCGTAAGAACCGAATTGTCCGTGATTGCCGCCCGCAATATCCACGTATGTTGTATCATCCGGCAGATTCTTTCTTGCAGCTTCCCATTCTGTTCGATCGAGAATGCCATCCTTCGTACCGGTGATCTGAAGTGCGGACATATTTAATCCGTTTAGCTTGCCTCCATCATCCGCGTAGGAAGCCATGAAGTAAACCCCGTCAATGACATCCGGATGTTCAGAAGCATATCTCGCAGCAAAAACGCCGCCTAGAGAATGCCCGCCAATGACATAACGGCTCCCTTGATGCTCCGATATGAAGGAATCCGCCTTATTCTGTCCGAACACGGCGAGATTCAAAGGCATGGATGCAATGTACACGCGATGCCCCTTCTCCGCCATTCTCTTGGCAAAAGGCGCATAACTTTCGGGCTCCACTAATCCACCCGGATAAAAAATAATGTCAGGCTGGATCACCTCCCCGCCCACCGGCTCGAAACGATAGCCGTCCTTAAGGTGTTCGACGACGACTTCCGTATCACTTCGAAACACCGCTTTAGCTTCATCAAGCGGCTTGTAAGTAAGAGAATCCAGTATGACACTGGCTGCTATGATTACCATGGCTATTATAGACAGGGTCCATATGACGATCTTGAGCCCTCTTTTGCTCCCCGATTTATGGGTTTGCTTCATTCCCATCACGGTCCCTTCCATCTCGGTATGTCGATTATTTAATTATACCGCAGGGTTAATTCAAATCCTATCGATCCATTCCAAACAGAAGAGGCTGCCGATTGGATCTGCAGCCTCGATTACTATTGAATTAGGAACCTGATCTTACAAACCGGAACCAGCCAAAATCGAATTGGCTTCCCGGCAGGAAGATGAACGTCACCTTCTGTTTGCCGGTTACATGCTCCAGATCAAACAATTGCTCTTCGTATCCAACAGACCGCGTAAATTCAACGAGCTGGTTGCTTTCTCCTTCCGAATTGGCAAAACGGATATGAATCGTGTTCTTATCTACGACCGAACGGCCGTATACAATCAGTTTCGATGCACCTGCTTCTGAGAAATCCATCGGGTCAAACTCGAGAGAAACATTATTTCCGATACCTTCAACAACCTTGTTGTCCATAATCGTAAAGGTATCTCCATAGATCCGATCGCAATCTGCGGCAAAATTCTGCTCGAAGGCTATATCCCCCACGTGAAAATAAAACCCTTTGATGTGCACCTTCTGACGAAGGACAAAGCATATCGCCGTGATCCCGCGCAGCTTCTTGGACAACTGGTAGGTTTCTTCCTGATACACGTTCCACTTGGACTCTTTCTGATAAATACAATCGGCCAGCAAGAAGCTGTCCTCCTCACCGGGCATCCCTTCCCAGATTTGCAGCGAGTACGCTTCGCTTGAAAGCGCAAATATCGGAATGGTGATTGTATCGGAGCCATGGGGACCGAAATCGATGTCCCGAAATCCGACTTGCGTCTCACCGTCCCTACTCGTAGCAACGCCTCTTTCGTTCCCGTTTCCCACATCACCTTGACTGTAGTCATACAGTCCTGCCGAAATGAAGGAGTATGGGTCTTTGTAGGCCGCCCCCAAACCATCGACTTGAAATTCAACTTGGGATATGAGCTTGGTCTTATCCGTTCCGTTCCGACTCGTACACCTCAAACGAAACTCACCGTCGCCAAGAGCAGTCACGATGGCTTCATGACCAGCGGCTTCCACACTGGCGATATTGGAGTCAATGCCGGCATCGTTCACGACAGCCCATTCAACCTCTTGATAAGAGGTTTCCGGCGGATGTAACATGGCACGCACCACCACTTGCCGATTGGACGGATGAAATGTTTGACCTCCTTCGCTGATCAGTTCAATCTTGCGAAGCGGAAGCTCAAGCAAACTCCCCGTCAGGCACGGCCCATCTTCGTTACTCATGCTTGCTGATATGCCCGTTGTCACTTCTTCCTGTGCGGGAATGGATGTCAAATGTAGGCATCGGCTCTCTAAACCAATCGAAGACACTTCGATCTGAATTTGGCCAGCCTCCAATGTGGATCCGATGATCGCCATTAGCTTGCCGCTGAACAGCCTTCTGCTTCGGCCTTTGTACGGATCATAATCCGTGCTGTCCCCATTATCGAGTCCAAGCAATCGTCCGACACCCGTGACATGGACCTCCACCCGGTTATTCGCGTTCTCGACAGCATGGCCGTTCTCATCTTCCATCGCGATTTCGACGAAGATGAGGTCTGCTCCATCGGCTGTTAATTCTTCCTTATCCGGGCGCAAAACAATGCCCTTGGCATCGCCAAAAGAGGTTCGTATATCCGTAGCCACGATACGTCCTGCTTCGTCATAAGCGATCGCTTTCAATTCGCCTTTCACATAAGGAATCTTCCACCAGCCCACAAGCTGTCTTCCGTGTGCATGGTCAATATCATGTTTACCGATGGTTTCCCCATTAAGCTGCAACTCGACCCTTGGCGCATTGGAACAGATGCGAACATCGATCATTTGACCGTCGTTGAAATCCCAGTATGGCAGCAGATGCACCATGGGCTTTGTATTATGATCCGTCCAGGACGCTTGATAGATATAATAGGAATCCTTCTTGAAGGTTGCCGTATCCATCTGACCAAAATAAGAGTTTTTGGTATGATACGGCGTAGGTTCTCCAATATAATCGAATCCGGTCCATATAAACTGTCCCAGCGAGAAAGGCGTATCCCGCTCAGCCAGAATGCACGCCTCCGTCGATTTCGCTCCCCAACTGGTCGAGCTGTTTCCGAGGGAGGAACACTGCTCGTCATCATCGGCCAGAATGGACTTCTCAAACGGGAAATGATAAATGCCTCTGCTTTGTACGACCGACGCAGTCTCGCTGCCATAGATGATCCAATCCGGATGTTCCTGATGATGCTTCTCGTAATATTTCTCAGCATAGTTATAACCTGCCACCTTTACGATGTCTGCACAATGCTGAGCGTTCTCCCAAGGCATATAATTCGATCCGATGGTAACGCTTGCATTTTGCTTGGGATCGTATCGCTGGACCTCTGTCATCAGCATCCTTGTTATATCCTGACCCCTCTCATCCGCATGGGTATCATATATTTCATTCCCGATACTCCACATGATAAGGGCCGGATGGTTCCGATCCCGTTTGACCCAGCTCTTCACGTCATGCTGAACCCAATCCGAGAAAAACCTTGCATAATCATATGGGGTTTTCGGACGTTCCCACATATCAAAGGCTTCCGATACGATCAGCAGCCCCATTTCATCCGCAAGATCCATCCATTCCTTAGCAGGCATATTGTGTGCGGTGCGGATCGCATTAGCTCCCATGTCTTTCAGAATAGCAAACCTTCTGGCTAAGGCCGTTTTGTTAAACGCTGCTCCCAGAGCTCCGAGATCATGATGCTCGCATACGCCATTCAATTTCAGTTTGCTGCCGTTCAGGAGAAAACCCTGATTCGGATCAATCTGAATATGGCGAAATCCCACGTTGTGCGATACCGATTCTACAATTTCATCGTGCCAGTCTGCTGGGAGATCTGTTCCAGTCACCCTCATCTCGGTAACCAACTGATACAAATGAGGTTCATCCGGGCTCCATAGCCTTGGAAGCTCTACAGCTAAAGTTTGCGTATTCGTTATATTGCCTGCGCTGCTAGCATTGACTCGATCTGACACCTCTGCGATCCTCTGACCATCCTTCATGATGATGTGGTTGATAACCACATCATCAACGATATTCACTTCCGTGTCGACTTCGACCAACCATCCATTTTCCTGACATACTGTTGATATATAAATGCCGTCTGTTGTGATATGGTTCGCTTCCCTTATCTTTAACCATACATTACGATAGATGCCCGCGCCCGAATACCATCGGCTGTTCGGACTTTGGTGTACAACCTTCACAACGATAACATTCTCCCCTTCGATCAGGAAATCCGTTATTTCGTGTTCAAAGGAGGAATATCCATATTTCCATTCGCCCACGTAATGACCATTGACATAAACCGAAGAATCCATATAAACACCGTCAAAACACAGCAGAACCTGAGCGCCTTCGTAATTCCACGACCATTGCTTCCGGTACCAGCCCATGCTGTTTTCATATAAATTCTCCGTGTTATAAATAAGCCAATCATGGGGAATATCCACGGGTTGGAATATAAGATTTGCCGAATCCGTAAGGTCAAGACTGCTTTTTGCAAATGTCCATCCATCATTAAACAATGTTTTTTTGTTCATGAGTGGTATCCACCTTCTTCATTTATTTAATAAATCCAATGTAAGCAGCATATTGAAGCCAGTCTATCCTACTATATCAGGATGCTTTATCATTTGGGCCCGCTCTTACAAAGGTTCTAAAGTTTTCAAAGGATATTCTTTAATCACCCTATTCTGTTCACCCATACAAAAAGGAGCCCTTTGACTGCAGCAAACGTCAGAGCTCCTTGCTTGTTATGATGTAAATATGAAAAAGAGATCAAGACAACTTGATCTCCTCGATGAGCGCCGAGTGTTAGTGCAAGTACCCTGCCTCCACTTCGTCCAAAACTTGTCTTGCTTGTTCAATCCACATATCGTCCACCGATGCGTCAGGGTCGATCGGAGCCTGGAATTGATCAAAGAGAGCTCCCAATAAACGAGGTGCCGCATGCTTGTCGGTTCCTGTATTGTATATATGTCTGAACACGAATGGACGGCCGAGCTTTATCGTAGCATGGCAGCCGCCGCATTCGCCATCTAAGCTGCCTTTGGTTACCAGAAAAGGGATCCGAAGCCACACCATCCGCTCCTGATCCAAGCGCCGGTCTAGATAACCATGCTTGTAATCCCAATTGCCGGCTAACGTAAAATCATGTTTACATAGATAGGTATCTATATTCACAAAACGGTCTTCAATATTCTCCAATCTCGATTCCAAATTTATCATGTGCGCCCACCTTATGTTTTTAGTCCTAGGATGGACTTGAATTCCAAACCGTATACGAACATCGTTTACGAATTCAACATGACGAATCATCTCCATATGCTGAGTCTCACTTTCTACCTCTACTAGTGACTCCTCTCCCTTAAATTACTAGTTGTTATGATGTATGCTTTCGAATCTCCTTCAAAACCCATAAATTGAATGACGTTCGTCATTAAAACAGTGACACTAGGCCATATCGAAGTCATAAACACAACTTTCTTCCTGAGTAGTTAGCCTTAATTTTGTTCGAATTCATATAATTTATATCATTTAGTTAAACTTTACCAAATATGTCGTAGTTCCTTTTATACCGATCATTCGTTCGCTGTGCTCCTTGCTGCCTGTCCTGTAAGAACAAGGGCTCATCTTTTTTTGAGGTATCAATGCTATAATAACCCCGTTTACTAAATAGAGAATACGTGGAGTTCTCGTAGAGAAACGGAGGGAAAACATGAAAGTGAAAGGTTATCCGATGCTTGCCAGTCTCTTGGCTGTCATGCTTCTGGTGGGGCTTCATACCCCGGCTTATGGGGAAAATGCTACAAAAAAAGCAACTTGGATCTGGCAGACGGATCTGATTCAGGATGGCGGCGAAGAACTTCTTCGTTTTTCCAGAGAAGAGGGAATTAATCTAATCTTCTTACAGATTGATCGTCAACTGCCGTCTGAAATTTACGAGGCATTTATACAACGTGCGCATGAGAATCAAATCGCAGTGCATGCTTTAGGTGGAGATCCAAGATGGGCCCTCACCGAACATCGGGAAGATATGCTCGGACTCGCGGATTGGGTGGTGAACTATAACGGCAAGGTTTCGGCCGGTGCCCGATTTGACGGAATCCATCTTGATATAGAGCCGTATGTACTTGCCCATTGGGAGGACGAGAAGGACAAGATCATCAGCACTTGGGAACAAAATCTGGAGGTGTTCCTGAATCAAGTGTCCGGAAACGAGCTGGAACTCGGGATCGACATCCCCTTCTGGTTTGATCAATACTCCTTGGAAAATGGCACCAATCTGAATGAATGGCTGATCCGTACATTTGACCATGTTACCGTGATGGCCTACCGGAACGAAGTAGAATCCGAGCATGGAATACTGGAACTGACGCGAGATGAGCTTGAGCTTGCCAACAGGCTTGGTAAACAGATTCTTATTGGGGTTAACACGAAGGAAATGCCGGGCGAGTCTCACACCAGCTTTTATGGACATGGTAAGGACAGAATGAACGAAAAACTGGAGCATCTTTCGGGTGTGCTCGGTTCATATGCATCCTTTGCCGGGATCGCTATCCACGATATCCGCAACTGGCAAAACATGTCCAATGATGGGAGCGTACCGCCAGACGATAACGAACCTACTTCCCCATCACCGGACCCCGATCCGAATCCTGAACCGGGAGAAGGCGGTCGCGTGCCAGATGCGGATCCGGTTACACGGGACCCTATCGTAAGAGGCACTTATATATGGGAAGCTCATGAAGTAATTCAAAACAGTCAGGAAATTCTTGATTTTGCAAAAGAGAAAAACTTGAACTGGCTGTATGTAAGACTGGACCTGGAGCAACCGTACAGTTCGTACTCTTCGTTTGTTAAACAAGCGGCTGCTGCCGGAATCGAAGTTCATGCCATGGGCGGTCATCCGATATGGGCACTTGAGGAGAACCGGCCCCGAATGCTGCGATTGGTTAATTACGTAAAGAACTACAACCGCGCAGTGGAAGGCAATGAACGTTTTCATGGCATTCATTTGGACATTGAGCCTTATGTGCTGCCTGCGTGGAGGGAAAATTCGCAGCAGGTTATTTCCGAATGGACCGCGAATCTGGATGCCTTTGTTACGGAATTGAAAAAGGACTCCAATCTGGAAGCAAGTATGGATATGGCCGTGTGGCTGGATAAATACAAAGTTACCGGTCAAGATATGTCGCTCAGCAAGTGGATGATCAACCGAATGGACCATGTTTCACTCATGGCCTTCCGGGATGTAGCGGAAGGATCGAACGGGATTGTCGCAGTCTCTAAGGAAGAGATTGCATTTGCCGATGAGTTGGGCAAACCGATCAAGATTTCCGTCGAGATCAAAGCCAGCCATGAAGGCGATCATATTTCCTTCTATGAAGAAGGAGCAGCTTACATGGAGGAAGAGCTTGCCAAGCTGCCTGATTTATTGAAGGATTCACCTTCCTTTACCGGTAGCGTGGTGCATGCGTATACTTATTGGAAGAATGCTAAGCCTTAAGAGGTAAGAAACTGAATAACCCCATCGCTCTTGAACGAGCAATGGGGTTATTTTATTGACGCGTTAGGAGGCGTAACTCGCTCTTATCAACAGGGGAGGCATAAAACGTCATAGTCTCATGTATTCTTCTTCGCAAGCGTTCTCTGGGCTCGCTTTACGATGCGCTCGGTTTCCTTGGTTCCGGAAGATGACTGCCACTCCCGGCATAGCTGAATCACCCAATCCGGATTCGTTTTACTGGCATCATTAAGCCAATTCGCTACAGAATCCTGCACATATTTGACCGGATCGGATTTCACCGCATCCAATAGCGGCCGAGCAATGTCCGGGTTCTCTTTTAGTTCGGCAATATGTTTGGCCCAGACGCCTTGCGGACGAGTCACTTCAATTGCAAATCTCCTAATGTACATATTCTTGTCATGAACCCAAGACGATAACAAACGTATAGATTGCCTTAATTCGCTCGCGACAGAATCCCTAACAGCCATCCATGATATTTCACGCACGCCAAAATGTTCATCTGCTGCAAACGCCTTTATTCGGTCCAGCTTCTGTTCAAGGTCCAGCTGATCTAACCCAACCATATAGGCTGCCCAGCAGCGAACGCTGTCTGAACGGTGTTTAGACAGACTGTTTACGATATCAAATTGCTCAGTCTTCGGCATTTGCTCCTGCAGATTCATCCAGGAATCGGCAATCGCCGGGATGATTTTTGTCACCTTGTCTTCAATCTGTACCAACCTCGATAACATTTCATCTCGCTGTTTTTGTAATCCAAACTCGTCCAATACATTTTTCAGCAAGTTCAAGTGATCTACGGCAAGCCATTCTGTCAAATTCACCGTTTCCAATCGCCCTTGCTGTAGTAGCACCTTAACTTCTTCAGGGACCTCACTCACCTTACGAGCACCTTTCCTGTGCAATAATGCACGGTCTATCGATATCTCTTCATCGTTGATTTCCATCCCGATCCAGTCTCCTTAATCTATTATATAAGTTACAGAATAAACGGGATCCAGATCAATGGATGTAATGCAGCTTACAACTTACGTTGTTCAGCTCAATCTCGTCATGGCGTAATCCCGATGAATGTAAATCGTTCGAAATCCGGTCTTGATCATTTTCGCTTCCGATAGCTCTTTTAATACCAATGTGACAGCCTCCCGAGTTGCTCCGACCAAATTCGCAATTTCTTGATGCGTCAGTGGCAGATCGATTCTATAGTACTCGCCGCTACGCTCCAGATCAAATTGATTGGACAGGTTTACGATCACGTGCAGGATTTTTTCATGTAGTTTACCCAACGCCAGGTTTTGCGCAAGACTGCTCATATGTACCAAACGATCACTCAAGACCTTCATCATATTGAGCATGAATTGAGGGTGTTCGATCAGAAAGTTCTCAAATCGCCGCTGATCGATCATGCAGATATCGCATTCTACCAGCGTTTCAATGAATACTTCCCGTGTACCGAGCGATAAACCGTTTAATTCACCAAACACATTCCCTTCGCCCAATATGTCCAGCGTAAATTGCTTTCCTTCTGTGTTTAACCTGTACAAGCGAACTCTACCCTTTTTCACAAAGTATAATCGTTCCGTGAAGGTTTGCGGTGTTTGTATGAATGTATGTTTAGGATAGATTGTAATGGAGGTTAGCTCATCCATCACGACCAAATCATCTTTCGATAAGGAATGAAGCAAGTTGAATTGCGACAGATATTGAATGTTACTCATGATTTACCTCCGAGATCATATGCCCGCATAGGCTCTTTCATGTATTGTATAATTTTTCTGCTGCTAGTGGCCACCCATCAAGCAATATCATGGCAAAAAAGCCTGATTTCTCAGGCTTCATCATGTACGCATATTTATCGATATAAGGTTTCACCGTGTTTACGAGGCCCGCCGTCTCTTTTCAAACAAATGCTCGCCCCTGACCCACATATGATATAAATACTCGAAGCTTCCCGCAAGTACTGCAATCAGCAGGACCTCCGAGAAATCAAGAGTCCAGTTCGCAACACCGCCAATAATCCACAGCATTACAAATACCAATCCGGCATCGGCAATCGTTGCCATCATATTGCTGGTACGTGGTAGAATAAATAAATCTCCCACCAAATAAGCAACGATGCCAATTCCTAATGCCGTCAATATAGCCCCTGTGAACGAAGCATCGGTAAGTGCAACCAGCAGTGCCGTAATCAAAACTCCATGCACCAATAACTTAACAAGCAGTTTCATAAGCGATACACTCCTTTTGCGGTAGTGTATCCCTTTTGCGTGTTTTTACTCCTGACCATGGTCCCTAACCGTCGGAAAACCATCATTCATATCGGCGCTGTTCCGTACCAGTTTGATTTCCATAACTGTGCCTTGGCCAAGCGTGCTATGAACCTGAATATGTCCTCCATGCGCGATCACAATGTCATGTGTAATAGCCATGCCAAGACCTGACCCTTTATGGAGTTCTCCCGTATTGGTCCCACGGTAATAGCGATCGAAGATTCTTCCGAGCTCCTCCTGCTTAATGCCTTTTCCATTATCCTCCACACGAATCAGGATATGCTCTTCATTCTTCTCGACCTGGACCTTGATCGAAATATCCTCACGGTTATGAACAATCGCATTATAGATCAGATTGGTGATTGCTCTACGTATCAGAATATCGTCAACCTCGATTTTAATGATCTCAAGACTGCTGCTAAAATCAATGTCCCGGTTGGCGTATCTCGGGTCATTCAGCGTATCGATCACGACATTGCGTACCAGGCTTACAAGGTTTACATTTTTCTTATTCAACGTCAGCTTTTTATTCCTCAAGCGGGTCGACAGATTCAAGTCTTCGATCACGTCTCGCAAATATTTGGACTTTCCTTCAATGATCCCGGCGTAATCCCGTATTTCATCCATCGAGAACTGATATTCCGTGTCCTTTATCATCTCCGCATAGCCTTGGATCGAAGCAAGAGGCGTTTTGATATCATGCGAGATATTGCCGATCCATTCTTCCTTCATCGCATCCAATTTCTTTCTTTCCTTCTCGCTTGATTTCAGCTCTTGGGCCAAAAGATTAATATTGGCGAACACGTCCTTATATATCCCCTTAGGTTGATGATAGACGTTATAATTACGGCTAGCTAAACGCTTAATGCTGTCGATTAAGATAAACATGGGTTTGGTCAGCCGCTTGCTGAAGATATAAGCGATACATAAGGCGATGAATCCGTCAACGATGATGATGGATACACTAAATACCTTAAACATCTGTGCGAAGTTCCGTGAATCGATGGTTAACACTTGCCGCTCCAAGTATGGAGTCGTAAATCCAATCAAGTAACTGTAACGATGTTCGAAGCCTGTCTTTTCGCCAATAAAGACGGTCGAAAGCACTTCCTTCTCGACATACTTATAAATCTGCACAATATCGATGGGGGCGTACTTTGTTTTGGCTTCTTCCGGAGCAAGATAGCGGTAGATTTCCCCGCCATCCTCATCCAGAATTTGTACCCATGCCTGATTCTTCTCCAGAATCTCCTTGCCCTTCTCGCTTACCGAAGCCCCCGATTCCGATATTACGATATGTTCCTGGAAGGATCGGGATATCGATTCTGCTGAGGTTTGCCGATTTAAAAGCGGGAAATCCTCATTCACCGATTGTAGAACGAATAAGCCGATAATCACCACGATGTTCATAATAATAACGATGACGACGATAAGAACCACGGAGACCAGATACCTGCCGGTCAGCTTCCACTTCATCCCTTATTCATCCTCTACGACAAACTTATACCCAAGGCCTTTTACCGTAAGGAGATACCGGGGATTGGAAGGGTCCTCTTCTATTTTCTCCCGCAGCCTCCTGATGTGAACCATCACGGTATTATCAAATCCGAAGAATTCCTCACCCCATACCTGATCATATAAACTTTCCTTGCTGATGATCTGGCCCGGATGTTTAAGCAGCAGCGTAAGCAATCCCAGCTCTTTCGGTTTTAGTGGAATGACCTTGCCATTCTTCTTCAGCTCCACCTTCTCTTCATCTAATTCAAAGGGGCCTTTCTTGATCACGCGATTCGGTTTGTCCTCATGCTCAGAAACATCCGGTCTCCGAAACCGGGCTTTGATCCGGTAAGCCACTTCCTTCGGACTAAAGGGCTTGGTAATATAGTCGTCGCCGCCGATGGCGAAACCCAGGATTTTATCAATCTCTTCGGTCTTGGCCGATAAGAAGAATATCGGAACATTGGAGACGCTGCGTATTTTCTTGCATACCTCGTATCCTTCTCCGTCCGGAAGCATGATATCCAGAATGACAAGATCGGGCTGCCACTTCTGGAATTCAAGCCATGCTGCTTCCGCTGTTGCTGCGGTATATACCTGATCGATGCCTTCCTTGATCAGCACGGTTTGAAGAAGCCTGACAATATCCGCCTCGTCATCAACGACAAGTACCTTTTGATCAAACGCCAATTCGTTCACCCCCTGCTATAACCAACATTTTTCCCTCCTGCCAGGCTGCTATTCAACAGCGCATAGAGCATTGAGAAGGAATCGTACATCAAACTTACTCCTCCGCAAAAAACTTCGATAGCGGGTTATCCTCTTGTTTATCTAACACCACCTTGCCCTTCTTGTCCATCACATAGTACTGATAAAAAGCGCTCGTGAATCCGAGGGATTCCTGCATTTTCACCATGTAGGTCTCCAAGGCCTCATCTGTTACATGATCTCCATTCCAGAAATAGTGCAGCATTAGGCGATTTTGATTGAATGGATGCTTGATCACATACGCCCCGGAAGCACTCGGTTGATTCATGGTATCCTTCCAGGCAAAGCCCATTTTGTTCACCCGCTCGATGATACCGGACTTCAGGGCCTGGATCACCCCGTTCGTTTTACCGTTACCGATCACGATCAGATTGCTTGTCCCCAGTTCCTTCTTCAATTTCGTTTTCAACACCTGGCGATCCCGAATAACGTCATATTTCACTCCGCTGATATCAAGAAGCATTGTGAGCTGGTTCACCATGGCTTCTTGCTGTTTGCGTGTATGATTGCTTACTTGATCGCTCAGAACGATCGATAATGGCTCTCCCTGAAGGGCCTTCTCCATGATGCGGCTCATCGTTTCGTAGGGCAGTCCTGGAATTTGGGAAAGGGCTGATTGGTACAGCAATTGAAACTGATCATGCATATATGCGGTTTTCTCCTCTTCGGACAGTTGGTATTCAGGCTTGAGTACAAACCCCGGCTGATGTAGAGCCGTTGCCATTTCGTTTCGCGCCTCTTTTCCGAGCACGTCTTCAATCGTTTGGAGAAGTCCCTCAATGGTAGCATTTTTATATACATAGCGTTTGAAATATTCCTTCATAAAGCGGTCAAACTTCTCTTCGCCAACGGAACGGTACAATTGGTAGATCGCTTGGCGACCTTTCTCGTAATACACCGGGTTAGCCAAATCCCCCACCTCGTCATTGGTCGATGCAATGGCAAGCTCCATCTTGGAATCGTCAAATTGAATGGATTTAAAACCATTCAGCTTATCCCCCTGCTTCTCTGCAAAATACACCTTGGAAAAATCGGCAAAACCTTCGTCCAGGAAAGATTCCTTCTCCGAATCGTTCCCGATTAGAGCGTGGAACCACTGATGAGCGATTTCATGAACGAATACAGTGTCTTGCGCGGGGTCGGCCTGGGTGTGAACCTGTCCCATCTGGATGACCCGTGAATATTCAATAGCCACACCCTCCACGTAAGACTCGACGATTCGGAATTCCGGATAAGGATAAGCGCCGTATTTATCACCAAAAAATTCAATGGCTTTAAATGCCTGATCGATATACCGATCAATGACCTGTTTCTTTCCCGGTTCGTTATCAAAATATAAATATTCGATCGTCAAGCCGTCGCGGGTAACACTATCCACTTTGAAATTGGGACTGGCAAAAAATACGAATTCCCTTGTATTGTTGGCAACAGTGGAAACAACCTTGCGGCCAGGTTCCACGTTATTCCGTGTCGTTATCGTGCCTGGCATCGCCACCTGATAAGCGTCAGGAACGTTGAGCTCTACTTCATAATCTGCAGAAGTATAATAATCGCTTTCGAATGATGGACTGTAAGGGGTTGTATTCCATTGATGCCTCTCCTCGTCATAGACCGACAAAACCGGAAACCAGTGAGCGCCATTCACAATATCCTGGTAATAAGATAAGCGCTGCGAGCCATACGGAATGTTCAAAGAGAAGTCCATATGTACCGATATCGTTGCGCCCGGTTGAAGGGGCTCCTTTAATTGAATAGTCAAAGCCTGATCTTTATTATGGAACTCGAGAGCTTGGCTGTTAGCGTTGACTCCTTGAATATCAATGCCGCCGAGAAAATCTTCCGGCTTCTTATTCGGATTGTTCTTGCTGATTGCTTCGTTCGATCGTTTAAACATGGACGTCTGAGTCGATTTCGAACGGTTGGCATCGGCATAGGTATGGAATACCAGCTGATTCAACGTATCCTGACTGGTGTTTCGATAGGTAACCATGCTGCTTGCCTGCATGGTCATGTTCTTCTCGTTCAGTCTCGCCTGAATATGATATTGAATCGGCGCATGCGCTTCAACGCTCGCAGAGACTTGTGAAATTGTAGTCGGGGAACCGGCTTTTGCCGCTGCATGACCCGCGTTGATGAGCGGGCATGCAGTCAATGTCAATGCAAGTGAGCCAATAATAGCCTTTTTCGATAGGATCGTCGTTTTTTCTTTTACGTGAGTCATGTTATTCTCTCCCTCTGATATCGTCCTTATTTTCCTAACGTTTCAAGCTTCACCTTGGCTGGTTCCGGAAGCTCGTTTGCCTGTACCTCTTGATAGGAACTGACACCCTTTTCCTTGACGTATAAACGCAAGTACGCTTCCTTTCGCAGTTCTTTGTTCGCCCTAAAGGTTAACGTCTTCGCGTTCCCTTCTTTGTTGAAGCCCTCCAAGGTGTACTCATAGTAGATGTACTTCTCCCCGTTATCCGTTTTGTCTTCCACTTTGGTTCCATCTTGAATTTGCACATAATATTGATCCGTCCCGAAGCGGTTAATGTTCACATTTTGAATAAATACAACAAATCCAACTAGGATGGCGACAAGAATGCCGCCGAAGATCATCGTTTTTTTCATGACTATACTCCTTTATGATAGGTTATTTAGTTTTGGTTACAATTTTATAGTAGGACCTAACGGTAACGACGTAATAGATCAAATAAACACAGGTATAGACGGCCATACAGATCACGACCGGAATCACAAGATTCATATGCAGAAGGTTGGACAACGCAGAAAGTGCGACAGCGCAGTGGGCAATGCCGGCAACGAGCGGCAAAGCAAAGATGAACAGCACTTGCTGGGCTATGCTCTTTTTAACCTCACGCCGATTTACGCCGATCTTGTTTAATATCTGATATCTTGCCTTATCCGAATTTGCCTCGGTTAATTGCTTGAAATATATGATGCTGCCAGTCGCCGTAAGGAACACAAGCCCCAGAAATCCTCCCATAAAAATCAACAGGCCTGACGCTTCCATTCCTCTCGCATAATCCTGATAATAGCTGGCAAATGACGCGCTTTCCGGCAAGATGCCTTCGAGATCCTCCGTCAGCTGCTTCGCTTTGTCTTGATTCGATATGCCATAGGCCTCCAGCATGATCGTGTTTGCTTGTTTCTCCAATTGCGCAAACCGTTCATCGCTTATAACGATAGTAGAATAGACCGTACCCAAGTTCAGCACGCTGTATTTCTTCAATTCCTTAAAGGTAATTGGCTGCTCCTGCTTGTCTGTTTTGAGCGAGACCGTAGAACCCACATACGTCGGTGAAATTCCTTCGTAATAGGCCGGGTCCAAGGCAACGGCCTCTTCTCCGCTTAATGTGATGGTATCTTCGCGGCCCTGCATCTTCGCCAGCTCGTTAAAATCATGCTGGGAGATGACGCTGTATGATTGGATGTCATGCGAAAAAACATCGTTCAGCCCACTGACATCAGCATCCACTTCCAAGATAGGGACGGACGCATGATATAACAGCTCGTGCTGCGGAGTTGACTCTATCAACTCGTCGGCTCGCTTGGTCACGCTGCTATCATGGGAGATCCACATCATGCTGTTCGGGTTCGCTTGCTGGGCATTGCTTGCATTACTGTAATAAAAGCTGTAAGCCGTCCCAACAGCAGTAAGTGTTGTCGCGCTAAGGACGGCAATGATCGTGAGCGTACGCGCATTGCCTTTGATGCGATATAGAAGCTGGGAGACACCGATCATGTTCATCCCGTTCCAGAATCTGTTCTTGTTATTTCTGGATATTTTCAACAATGTCACGGTCAGGGTACTGAACAGCAGATACGTTCCGATAATCACCGTCGTCAGGATGACGAGTGGCGTTAGCATGAATCCCATCGCCGCCCAAGCCTTGGATTCCAGCAGGTTCTGCAGAGCAAGCCAATATCCGGTGCCTATGAATACCAGAGACAATACAGCGGTGATCCATGAAGCCTTCGGTTCCCGTTCTCCCTCCTGATCCGCATGAAACAACTCAATCAATTTGAACCGGTAGATCAATCGGTAACCCTGCAGTGACGTGATAAGCGTAATGATCATAAACACAATGGCGGTGTTGATGATGGCCGCAGGCGATATCGAGAAATTCGACACCGCATCATATCCCATGACCTTCATTAACAGAGATACAAAAAATCTCGTCAGCACGGAGCCCAGGGCAATCCCGGCCAGTAGAGCCAGCACGCCCATCAGAAAGTTTTCATAAAATAACATCCGGCCGATCTGTTTTTTCCGAACACCGAGCAATGAATACAATCCGACCTCTTTCTTGCGCTTGCGAGTAAAGAAGGAATTGGAGTACCAGATGAATATAGCCACAAAGATGATCAGCACAACAGCGGCACCGCTAAAAGCAGAGCTGATTTTTGTCGACCCCTCCGTTGCGGACTGAATCGCAGTATCATATTTAAGTGAAACAAAAGTGAAGTAAATGACGATACTAAAGATCATCGAAGCAAAATATAAAAAGTAATTGGTGAAATTTTTGCGGATGTTTTTTCTGGCTATGCTAAACAGTGTCATCATGCTCACCCCCAAGTGCAGCCAGTACCTCCAGGATCTGATCAAAAAACACCTTGCGCAGTTGGTCTTCTCGATGAAGCTCCTGGTACAGCTGCCCGTCTTTTATAAAAATGACGCGTTTGCAGTAGCTTGCTGCATAAGCATCGTGAGTGACCATCATGATGGTGGCACGCTCTATCTCATTCAGTTTCTTTAAGCTTTGCAGCAGGCTGGTTGCCGACTTGGAATCCAGCGCCCCTGTCGGTTCATCCGCCAATATGAGGCTTGGATTGGCAACAATGGCGCGCGAGGCCGCGGTACGCTGCTTCTGACCACCCGAGATGTGATAAGGATATTTGTTTAAGATATCGCGAATCCCGAACGTATCGGCGATGTCGTTCACCCGTTTCTCAATCTCGGCTGCAGGCACCTTGGACAATGCCAGGGGAAGCAAAATATTTTCTTTGACGGTGAGCGTGTCCAGCAGGTTGTAGTCCTGAAAGATAAATCCGAGCTGATTCCGGCGAAAATCGGATAGCTGCTCCTCATTCATCGATACGATATGTTGTCCGGCAATGGTAATATCGCCTGCCGACGGTGTATCGATCGTCGAGAAAATATTCAGCAGCGTGGATTTGCCTGCCCCGGAAGGCCCCATAATACCGACAAACTCACCTTCCTGAATTTCAAGATTGATGTCTTGCAATGCCGTATATTGATTTCCTTGAATACCGAATGTTTTTTCTACATGTTTTGCTTGTAATATGGTTGTCATATCGCGTTCTCCTTCAAGTCATCGTTAGTTAAGCACAGATGTAATTATAGAAGGCGAACCTTACACGATTTTTATACGAACCTTACATAAAGCTTAACAAACTGGTTGAGTGCACTTACACAAACTTGCTGGCTCAGAACAAAACACAAACCCGCTTCATGGACATGGCCATGGCGGGCTATAACGTTCTATTATTCAAGTCTTCGGACTATTCTTCCTTTAACACCACAAAATCCTGCGGGTTCGAACGAATGAACAGCCTGATCCGTTTCAAGCTATCGGGAGCGATCTCATTAAATCTCATGCGTAATACACGCTTTCTGAATCCTTGGCGTGGTCATAAAACACCCAGAACATGCACAAAGCCTGTTGGCTTCTGTTCAAACTTGAAATCGCCTGTGATTTGACGGAAGCTTTTTTCCGCGGATACCTAGAAGCGTTGATTCCACACAAGCCCATCCCAATCTTGCGTCATCCAACGTCTCAAAATCCGCTTGGTTCATCGTCACTAATGTCATTCAACTGCTGGCTAACTAGAATCCAAGAAAGGGGTTTACTACATGATGTCACCCGAAATCGAAGCCATCCGGCAGCAGCTCCCGGGCTGGCTGGAAGCCAGCTCTCCATGTGTCGGCAGAGGCAAAGTCGCCTCCTATATCCCCGAGCTGTCCAAAGCTCCCCATGATGCTTTGGGCATCACCTTAATGAACCCCCAGGGTGAATCCGTCACCGCCGGGGACTGCGGTCTGCGTTTTACGATGCAGAGCATCTCCAAAGTGTTTACGCTGATATTGGCGCTGATGGACAATGGAGAGGACGCCGTCTTTAGCAAGGTCGGCATGGAGCCGACCGGAGACAACTTCAATTCCATGTTGAAGCTGGAGTTAGTCAGACCCGGCATTCCCTTCAATCCGATGATTAACGCAGGCGCGATTACCGTTTCTTCCTTAATTCGCGGAGACAGCCCAAACGAGAAATCCGACCGAATTCTTCAGTTCCTTAAAGAGCTAGCGGTCAACACTGATTTGGAATATGACTTGGGCGTTTACCGCTCCGAATCGGATACCGGGAATCTGAATCGCTCTATAGCATTCTTTCTAAAGGAAAACGGGGTGCTCAGCGGAGATGTTGAAGAGGTGTTAGAGGTGTATTTTCGGCACTGCTCCATCGCTGTGGATTGCGCCGATTTAGCCAGAATGGCATTGGTGCTAGCCTGCAACGGTTCGGATCCGCTAACCGGCAAAGCGCTCATACCGAGAAGATATGTTCAAATCGCCAAGACGTTCATGACGACATGTGGCATGTACAACGCATCAGGAGAATTCGCCATTCAGGTAGGCTTACCCGCCAAGAGCGGCGTTTCAGGGGGCATTTTAACTTTTGTGCCGGGACGTTATGGCATCGGCGTAGTAGGCCCTGCATTGAATAATAAAGGCAACAGCTATGCCGGCGTACATTTACTCCAGTCCATATCCCGCGAGATGGACTGGAGTATCTTCTAAATACAAAAATCCCCCTGGAGCAGTTACAGCTTCAAGAGGATTGAATCCGTCAAATATGTTCTGAAGATAGCACTTTGCTTCGTTTCGTTTGTTAAGAGGGGAATGCGCTCTTACCTGTTTCGAATGGGTCCCATTCTCCTATTTTCTGAAGAACAGTCGCCCAATCCGGTCTGCAAATTCCTGCATATTCACACTGGATGGGTCAAGACGGTAATATCCGTTCTTCACGGCCTCCAATACCCAAAGCGGCAGCTTCTTGCCCTCAAGCAGCGGATATACGTTGTCGTAGGCCCACATAAGATGCTCCCATCGCTTGTCGTTTCCTTCCTGAATATACTCCGATACATCGAGCACCTTCCCTCTGCCTTCCTGCAGCAGTACATTCTTCAAATGAATATCCCGCGGGTTTAAGCCCTTGCTCCGCACAAAGGAGCGTGCTGCCTCGACATCATCGATGACCTGCCTTGGAACGGACACACCATAGAGCAAACAGTCATACAGGGTTAATCCAGATTCATGGCTGATCGCCACATAACGCTGACCTGCCCCATAAAATGCAGGGAAATAGGGGCTGCCCACCAGCTCTTGATAGACCTTAATCTCCGCTTCCTTCTTAGGCAGCGCCTCCGCAGCATACAGTTTGAACGCGTAGGCCGGCAAAGGTTCGTATACGAATACTGCAGCATCCGTACCGATTCCGATACAGCGCAGGTCATCCGATTCGCCTTCAATCGTGACAGGGTCGTTATCACCGTTCTTGATAACTTCCATACAAGCTAGTGCGGTTTCTGCCTGCTTCCAATGTTCGTGATTCATAGGCCACCTCATTTGGTGTTACTGGACTTAAATCAGTATGATCGTACCACACTCACGTTTCAAAAAAAATATTTGCCAGCGATGCCTGATCCTGACCACAAAAAAACCGCGAGAGCTTCTCGCGGTTTCATGCTTCTTGCCTACATATCGTTACTCCGGTTTCACGAAATATCCAATACCAGTGGCATACTCTATCATTTTTTCAAATAACAGCTTGTCCGGTACAGCACATTTTACTCCCGTGTGCTTAAGGAATTCCGATGTTTGCGGACAAGTATACCGGTAGATGGAATTCTTCGCTCCGTCGCCTTCGAACTGTGCCATCGCCAGCTCAAGGCCTTCCTTATTCTTCGGCTGCTGCGGATCCAATAACCATGCTTCGTATGCCTTCCAGTCCGTCACTGAAATGTCATATCCATAGGCTTTAAAATGCTCCACCATGTCCTCATAAGGAATGGCAACCGGGTTGCAGATATGGAACACTCGCCCAACCGTTTCTTGTTGAAGCAGCAGAGCGGTAATGGCCTCCCCGGCATAGTTAATCGGCGTAATATCCACTTCCCATCTCACGCCAGGCGCTTTCTTCAACAGCAGCATCGCTTTCAGCATGCGGTAAAAAGCGTTGTTGTCGATGTTTTTCTGGAATATTCCGTTCTCCGAGTTACAAGACAGATTCCCCACGCGATAAACCGCGGCCGGGATTCCTCTATCTGCACCGGCTTTAATGACCAGCTTCTCTGCCTCCAGCTTGCTGTTCGTATAGACATTCTCGATGATCGACTCTTCATATCCCGTTCCGGCAACGATGGCATCCCATTGACCACCCAGTGCCAAATCTTCAGGGATCCCAAGCGTAGATATAAAGTGGAAGCGGATATGCGGTCTTCTCTGAGCCAAAGCCAACAGGCGGTCCGTACTCTCCACATTGACTCTGGCAAAATAGTCGGAATCGCCAAAATGCTTCACTTCAGCTCCGCAATGAATGATGGAATCGATGCGCGCTTCAATCAATGCACGGTCTTGGGCTCCGAGCCCGAGAAACTCCTGCTCCAAGTCGCCCTGAATCGCGATCACCCTTTTATCCATACGAGTCTTGACCTCTTCGCCAAAATATCCGGTCATGATCTGCTCAAGGCGAGCATAGGGCTCCATCAGCTTCGACGGTCGAACCAGGCAGTACACGGTAGCGGTCGATTGTTTCAGCAGTTCATTCAGCAGATGTGATCCCAAATATCCCGTCGCGCCAGTCAGCAAAATATGCTGCTGGGTATAGATGGGTTGTCCCGAACCCTGGTTGATAGGGAATGAGATTGGATACTCAGCCAAATCCTGAATAGGAAGATCCCTATTCTCTGTTTGATCGGATGGAATCGTCTGCTGACCCAGTTCCTCTACTCTCTCCGCCAATTTTACAATCGTCGGATAAACAAAGAAATCATTGATCTTCAACTGTGGATATTGCGGCTTAAGAAGCACTAGAATCTCCAGGATTTTCAGAGAATACCCGCCAATATCGAAGAAATCGTCATGGATGCCGATTTTGGTTTGTCCGAGTGCTCTTTCCCAGGCTGCAGCAATATCCCGCTGAATATCATTAACCGGTGCCTCGTAGTGGGAGTCATCCTCTTCCATCTCCATCGACAATTCGTACAATGCCAGCTTCTTACGATCAATCTTACCGGTCGGGGATAGTGGCATCTCTTCTACAAAACACATGTATTTAGGAACCATGTAACTAGGTACTTTCTGACTTAAAAATTGCACCAAATCCTTAGCGGAAGCTGCCTGTCCATCATGGGTTGTATAGAATGCCGCTAACATTTTGGTTCCGTCCTCGTCAATTCTCGGAATGACCGCGATGTCCTTTACGCGTTCATGCTTCGCCAGATTATCCTCGATCTCTCCAATCTCGATCCGGAAGCCTCTGATCTTCACCTGTGAATCTTTTCGTCCCCGGTATTCTACTTGTCCGTTCGGCAGCAGGCGAACCAAATCTCCGGAACGGTAGTATTGTTTACCAGATTCTGGTGTTAACGGATCCAGAATGAAGGCTTCTTTGGTTTTCTCAGGCTGATTCAGATACCCTTTGGCTACGCCGATCGAGCAGATCAGCAGCTCTCCGGTTACGCAAGTTGGACATAACTCATTATGCTCATTCACAATATACAATTCATAGTTGGCAAAAGGCGTCCCGATATACACGGTGGCCAGATCGTCCGGAACCGCATAATTCACGACATGCCCTGTTGCTACAACCGTCGTTTCCGTTGGGCCGTATAGATTCACGATTGGAATCTGCAGCTTCTTCTGGAACATACGAACGGTTTCTCCGGCCAGTGCTTCCCCACCAACCACGATCGTTTTGATATTACGGTATTTGTGAGTATCTTCCATAGGCAAATACGCTGCCAATTGATTAAAAAACACCGTAGGCAGTATCGCGACACGCGTTGCATTGGTTTCTGCCACAGCCTCCGTAAAGGCGTCTATGGAGAAACGCTGCTCATCGGAGAGAAGATGCAGTCGTGAACCGCAAGCCAGCGATCCGAATATATCGTAAACGGAAGCATCAAAGCTGAAGGTGGAATATTGAAGAATGATATCCTGTTCACTCATCTGTAATTTCTCTTGATTGGCCAGTGCCAAGTTCACGACGCCTTGATGGGCGATTAAGGCCCCTTTCGGTTTGCCTGTTGAACCGGAGGTATAGATGATGTATGCCAAATCATCACCTTCAACGCGAACGCCACAGGCTTCATCCGAGTACGAAAGGAATTTATCATCAAGACAGAAGTATTCTGGCTTCGGTTGAAAACCTGCCAGGAGCCCATCCAGCTTTGCTGTGAAATCCTGATGTGTAAGAATGATCGCCGATTCGGTATCCTCGATAATATAGGCATTTCGTTCATCTGGATGTGATGGATCCAGCGGGATATAGGCTCCACCGGCCTTGAGCACACCGAGCATACTTACAACCGTATCCAGGCCTCTCTTCATAAATATCGAGACGAATTGGCCTTTACGCAGCCCCTTGTCTAGAAGCATATGTGAGATTTGGTTTGACAACCGGTCAAGCTGTTCATACGTGACTTGCTCATGATCCGACGATAGTGCAATTCTCTCCGGAAATTTCTTCACAATGGAAGCAAGCATTGACACAATGGTAGGATCTTCCGGCAGCTCCTGCTTCGTGTCATTGAGAATCGTGTACGCGTTCCGGTCCTCATCAGTAAGCATAGGCAAACGGCTAACCGGCATGTCCGCATGCTCAAGAGCCGCGCAAGCAAGCAGCTCAAAATGCCTGCTGAATTTTTCGATCGTTTCTTCTTTATACAAAGGCCGTGCATAGGATACATAGAGTGTCCACTCGTCCTTCTTCTCTTCCTGAACCATCCAGTTCAGCCCGCTGGAACTATAGGCATAACCCTTCCCGTTACTTCCATAGACCGTTTGGAGAGTGAGCGATTGACCGGTGAAGCCTTCTATATCCTCAAGCGAAAAGCTGCTTCCTTCAATCTGCTCCATTTTGGCGGAAACTTGCTCATAAATCTGTGCGAATGAATCGCTACCGCTTAAGTTAACTCTCAGCGGAAGGAGATTGCCCATCTCATTGTTCACGCCGATCAGCAAATCGGTATCGTGCGTCATTCGGTACAGAAATACGACATAGCTTGTGAGCATCCATGCCTTCATGTCATATGAATCGCGGAACCGCTTGATCTTACCGGTTTCGATACGAAGATTAATCGCCGTATGATCAAGCTCTTGCTGCTGAAGATGCGCTGGACCATCGGTGTACAGATAGAATCCCGGTAAAGGTAGCTGCAGTTCATTCAACCAATATTCTTTGCCTTGTTCGATCATCAATGTTGTATTCAAAGGTTTCAGCTCCATCTTTTTTCTCTACTGTTTCTGTCCTCGTAGTACTACACACTACACATGCAATTTGTTTACAAGGGCCTCCAGCTCAGCGGAAACCTGGTTAATCTGCTCCGCAGACTCGAAAACTTTGGCAAAGGATGCCTGCTGTTCCTGGCTACTAATCCGGATCTCACCCGACACGGACGAGTTTCTCTCTGCGAGCTCAGCCAGTTGTTTAATCGCTGCCGTAATCTGTTCGGTCTCGGCAACCATTTGCTGGGTAGCTGCAGACACCTCTTGAATTTGACTGGTCACTGTATCGGTTGCCACCAGCATGCCTTTAAACAGCTCACCGGTTTCTTTGACAACCTCAATTCCCTTGGCGACGTTTTGTTCCCCTTCGCTGATGGCTTCTACCGCAGATGCCGTTTCATCCTGAATGTATCGAACCAATTCAATGATTTGGTCTGCGGATTTTCTTGATTCCTCCGAAAGTTTCTTAACTTCGCTGGCAACCACAGCAAAACCGCGGCCCTCTTCGCCCGCTCTTGCCGCTTCGATACCGGCATTAAGTGATAACAGATTTGTCTGAGAGGAAATTTCGGTAATTACCTGCACGATCTGACCGATCTCATTTGAACGGTTCTGCAGCTTTTCGATGATATTCACCGAGTTTTTGACCGAATGATCAATCGAATTCATCTGTTCGATCACCTGCTCCACATTTTGATTACCGCGTTCCGATTGCTCCTTCATGTGCACGGATATCTCGGAAAGATCCGATGTATTGCCGGCAATCGTTGATACGCCAGATGAGATTTCCTCAAGCGAAACCACGCTTTCGGTAATGGAAGTGCTCTGCAGCGCGACTCGTTCCGACATTTCCTCCATATTTTTAGTAATAGCGGAAGAGTTGTTATTATTGACTTCCACAGCCGAGAAGAGGAATTTAGACTGCTCTGCAGAGTGCTCCGATACCGTTTTGATCGTTGTGACAAGTTCATTAATTTGATTAACGGTCGTATTGAACTTGGCATTGACCTGCCCCAGCTCATCATCGCTAGCTTTTAATTGGACGGTAAAGTCACCTTTGCTTAGCTTGTCCAGCGCCCCCATTAATGCTTGGATCGGTGCGAAGGTACGTCTAATGGTGAAGTACTGCAGCGCTAATACAATCAGCAAGGTAATCAGCAGCGCAAAAACCGTATTGGTGATCAATGCCTGTTTCCCGGAAGCGATTAAGCTTGCATCCACATCGATCCCCATGTAAGCAAAAATTTCGCCGCTGGCATCCTGGAAAGGATACAGCACGGTGATCCAGGTACCATAATTATCTTTATAGCCTTTGGTGTAGACGGTTTTTTTCGTTTTCAGCATCTCTCTCACGGCGTCAGCATGGATCTCCGGTTGTTCGTATAAGTCGCCCAGATTCAAGTCTTCTTCGGCAAACATATCAAGCACTGCCGTTGGCATGGCAATAATCGAGGTCTTGTTGCCATCCTCGAGCTCCGGTCCAAATATATAGCCTTGTGCAATGTTGGGATGACTTAGGGATAGTTCATCAAACGTTTTAGTAAGTTTTTTTTGGATATCCGCATTGCGGTCGGTTTGGCCTTTCACCGCTTGAGCATCTTCCAGCGATACGGACTTAACCAAGGTATCCATAATTTTTCCCGAATCGGATTGCAGCTGCTTCGTTAGTACGCTGTCCTGGATATAATAGCTTGAACCAATCACGATGACACCCGTAATAATGATATACAGGCTCGTCCATAACATGTTTCTTTTAACAATACTCAGATTTTTAAAACGCAGTCCTTTTGAGAACGTTTTTGGCTCACTCACTTGGTTACTCACTTGGTGTCTCTCCTTTGATATCTCTTATGTATTTTCCATATAAAATAGGGATCTCTTTAGCGAACCTGTTCGCATCACCTACTTTCCTGGAAACATTGAATATTTCCGCAATCTTTCATGAATACATTACATTTTTCAAAAATGTTCATCTTGAATGAACCGCGTTCTCCCTCCATCAATATTCTGACATAGGCTCACTTCACAAAATGGTCTTGTTAAGTGAAATTCCAGTTCAATAGATCCATATTCACGTTATGATTCCATAACCATTGCATCTTTTGTACTATTTATAGATCGGCATTTATCCGAATATTTTTAATACTTTAGTAACAACAACTTGCAAAAAAATCCCTGTTTTCGACAATTAATCGAATTTTTATGTTCCTTCAATTTTTGAAATCAGCACGTAGTTTCCTATCATTTTGAGCATGCAAAAAGACCGCGATTTACGCGGCCCTCTTCAGTATTAATTGCATTGAATACTGGTTTCCCAGTTTTCTTCTAAGCGTTATCTGAATTCCATAACCCAATACTTTTCGCCGTGCTTCTCTTCCTCAACCACTCTTTCCCAGCCGTTGTTTTCGTAGAATTTCAGCGCCTTGTGATTTGCGGATACACACTTCAATCGGATCGGCTTTCTCATGCTCTCAATCGCAGCATCAAGCAATTGTCTGCCCACTCCCTTGCCAGCATGATCCGGGTGAACGAATAAATGATGGATAAAGTTGTCTGGCAAATATAGCGCAGTAAATCCATGGATAATCGTATTTTCCTCTGCCAATAGTATAAATTCTTTTTCCGTTTGCTTATCAAAATCGCCCAACGCCATCTCGTTTGCATCCGCCCAATGAAAATTTTCACGTCGTGATGCCAAGAATATTTCCCTAAGCACAGGGTAATCCTCAAGCTTAGCCTCTCTTATCTTCAAATACTCCACACTCGCTTTCAATCAAGAAGATACGTTCCTAAATAATTATTATACTCATAAGTTCAGCTTCATACCATCATGACTCGATACAAAGGCAGCTAGCTAAGGAGATCCATCAAGTTTTCCAATTTCCGTTCTAACGCGCCAAACTGTACAAATCGATCTTCTCTCAGAAGCTCTTTTCCTTCGACAAACAAGAGAAGGGCCGGTGCCGTGAAAATCAAATATCTTGAGGCTATCTCCCCTACTGCTTCGCCCTGGATATGTCCCAATGAAATGCGCGGAAACCAGTCTAACAGTTCTCTTAGCTTGGGTAATATGGCATGGCACACACTGCAATCTTGTCTCGATACGTATAAAAAACTGAACGTGTGGTTGTCAATAAACCGTTCTATGGCGTCTATCGACGTTAGTTCTTCCATTTCTTTCATCTGTTGCACCTTACTTTCATGAATAGCTCTATGCCGATATTCAGTCTAATACCGCTGATATGTGCGCAGACGTAACCGCCCAGTGTGAAGCTGTCCAATATTTCGCTTGATCCTTCACGTAGATAATTTGCGGCGATTCATGCTTTACGTTCAAATCCTCGGCAATTTTATTGGAAACCGGGCGGGATTCAATGACTTTAACCAGTGTGTAATCCACATCGCCGTTTGGCGCCTTTTTCAAGTAAGATTCAAACTCCGAAAGAGCATTAGAGCTAACCGGACAAGTCGTACTATGCTTCAAAATAACTTGGCCGCGCTCGGAAGATTTTTTCAGAATCGTTTCCCATTCTTCTATTGTCGTAATTTCATTCCATTGCATGTGATTTTCTCCCCTTTGATGTGATATAACTCATTGCTTTAATCCTATTTCAAATCCATCTCATTAGTCAATAATCATGCTCTCTGCCATTGCCTGCAGGTCATTCTTAGTCATCAGACCTTTTACATTTACCATAATGGTATATACGATGTTTTGTTTACTATCATACCAACTGATACTATCACCATCTGCCTCATCATGGAGGTAAATGGCCTCTACATGTTTCAGCTGTACTTTCTCGGAAGAGGCATCAAGAGACTTCGTTAAGCTCGCACCTTGACCATACGCTGCCATGATCGATACAGCCGTGCTGCTCTTGCCATCGGATAGGTATACAATGGAGTTGAAGGCCTTCGACCAATCCAGCTTCTCTACAAACAGCTTATCTCCACTCTTGGATGAATTGGCCTCATTCATCAATCTTTGTTCTAATTCTACGTATTTTACACGATCCTTTTCTCCTGAAGGTGCCGGTCCAAAAGGAAAAACTTGACCATACGCGAATTTCACACCCTTGGGAAGATTACCAGGCACCTCTAGGATGGGTGCCGAGGTACGAACAAGTTCCTTTTGAAAATTTTCATAGGAAAGATAGTCTATCGGTTGATATTCAAATTTTATAGGATTCACAGTGTCATATCCGTTGTCCTTATTTATGTAATCATCCTTGATGTAATATGCGGCCAGCTCTCCGGGCTTCAGCATGGATTTTACTCTCGTCCTGTATTCCTCCAGAAGATTGCTTAGTTTGGCTGGCAGCCCTGATGACGACGGATGGGCTGTTTTTAGAACAATTTCACCTTTGCTATTAAAGATTTGAATATGTCCGGTTGCTGCATATGCAGTGAACGAGACTAGTAATACAGACGAAATCATGATAGACAATACGGTTTTACGCTTGAAAGATCGGAATCCTGAACGACTTTTATGCTGCTCGTCCTCAATATGTTGTCTGACTCTTGAAACAAATTCAACATCACGAAAATGACTGTCCGGTACAGAATGCTGCCTCAACTCTTCGATTGGATCAACGATGCTTCCCATTGTTCTTCCTCCTTCCATTTATTCATGGCATCCTTCAGTTTTATTCTGATTCGGGTTATCTTTTTTCGGACGGCTTCCGATGTCTTTCCTGTTATTTCACTTATTTCTGCATACGACTTGTCGTGAAATGCATACAGAATTAATAAGCTTCTGTCCTCCACCGTAAGATCCACCAGGGCTCTCCTTAGCGGTTCGCTGAATATCCCTCTTAAATACTCCTGCTCTGCGCTTTCGGCGAAAATCTGTCCTTTCCACAATCTTCCCAGCTTCTGTGATAATTGCCGCCGGTGAATTACATTCAGACAATGATGGTAAGCGATCTTATATAACCATGCGTTAAAGCTGACCGAAGGCTTATACTTTGTGATCGATTTGTATGCCTTCAAGAAGATTTCCTGCACTGCGTCCTCTGCTTCCTGTTCGCTACCCAGTAGTCGGCAGCAGTAAATATACATTTGGCGCTGGTACTCACTTACGATAGGAATAAATGCCTCTGCATGCCCATCCTGAGTCTGTTGAACATATTCTTCAATCGTTTCAGCGTTGATGATCCTTCCCCTCCTCTCCTGAAACTTGGATACCTATATAACCATGCAGCAAACGAAAAGCGGACTTCATTCGGAATAATCGGCCCATTAAATATATGGCGAGGCCATATGACCACAAAAAGAACCGCGATGGACGCGGTTCCCCTATGAATATGTATGGATTCCAAGTTACGATTTATTAGCTTTCACAATCAGAAAATGAGGGTTCTTCATCAGGCGATCAAACCATTTGGCCACCCATTCCGCAGCTTCCGGATTGTCCTTATGCGCTAAACTGGGCTGCGGCTCAACGATCTGTTCGATTCTAAACCGAGATGAAGTTACGTTAATGATTTCTTGAATCGGTCTTCTATAGAAAGTAACCTCTACGGGTCCAGACTCCTGTTTGTTCCAAACCTCCGTCAATAACTCACGGGCAAAGTAGTCTGGTCGGTCAAAATGTTTAACATCCATAAAAGGATGATGAACGGAGAAAATCAAACTTCCACCAGGTTTCAGCACTCGCTGAAATTCGCGAAAGGTCGGCGTCCAATCCTCGATGTAGTGAAGCGTCAATGAACTTACGATAAGATCAAACGCCTCATCTTCAAAGGGCAGGTCTTCGGTTATATCGCATGCAAATACAGTCGCTTCATTGCCGACTCGTCTCTTACAGGCTTGTACCATCGCCGGGCTCAGATCAACCGCTGTAACCCTGGCCCCTCGTATAATAAATTGCTCCGTATACCATCCTGCGGCACAACCAGCATCTAGGACGGTCATTTGCTCCATATCCGCCGGTAACACTTTGAGCATGGCTGGCCTTTCGTAATAAGCATTATGCCCGCTCTGCGAATCCACATGTCTTTCGTAGTCTCCAGCCAGCTTATCGTATGCCTCAATGACCTTCTCCTTCATGGATCATCCCCCCCCCATATATTGTGCTCAGCTTGAGTACAGCGAACAATACGTGCGTTCGAAATTTCTGGCCAGCAAGTCCTCTTTTCGGATGAAAAATTGCAGTTCACCCGCATCCCACCAGCAAAATCCTATCTCGTCGTCCGAATCGATGGCCAGCAGCAGCAGTGTATCCCGAATCTCCTGCTGGGCCTGTTCCGCGTTGCCGCCGCAATGATCGGTAATCTGCTGCACAGCCGCCTCCATGGAGTAATTGTATTCTGATCCCGTTAACAGCATTAAAGCAGCCTCGTGCTCACAATCTCCATGCTGGGTAGAAGGGTAGCCAAAGATCGTCGCGATGTCGTCAGAATCCTGCCCCGTCAATTGATGACACAGATCCTCGTAAGATTCAAAATCATGCTCATCATCCTCGACAAGCTCATCATCCACATAAGCGTAATTCGGGGGCTCAAGTGTGGCTCTTGCTTCAATACGGTAGCCTGCGAATTCTCCATCTAATGCAGTTCCCTCAGGCGCCCGGCATCGACTAGCGGCCGCTGTCTGATCCTCGGCCAGATACAGCACCCGGTGTTCAATGTTATAAGCAGGTTCATCAACGCCAACGAAGAAATACAGCACTCCGCTGTGCGGAAGTGAAGCCGTGGCGTCGTGAGCTGCCAAATCCCTCAACTGCAGCTGTGCCAAAAACGTCATCGGTGTTCCATTCGAAGCCAGCGGCCATTCCATTCCTTCAGGAAGATCGGGATCTCCACCAATCCGTGAATTGCACGAGCCGGCATAGTCCTCCTCTCCCTGTTTGGATAAACGCATGCCTTGCCGAGTATGTTCGATCAAATAGTCTGCTGCATGTTCAAATTCGTGCTCTTGGATGATATTTTGCATCTTGATCAAGTTGTGTTCATTTAACTTCATAGTCTAGTTCCTCTTCTTTTCAATAAATTAGAATGTTATGAGAATTACGATAATGTCCGGGAATCGTGATCTTCCTCTACTCTTCCTTAAAGAGATCTTCAATGATCGACTTGTCATAGCCATTAGTGATCCTGTAGTTCCAGGAGTATTTCTTATGTCCACCTCTATTTGGATTAATACGTATGATATCGGGCTCCGTATAATATATAGAAAAAGGAGTATATTCGACGTTAACCCATATACTATACATCATACCTCTTGCATAATTTTCGGTCCTCCATAGTTTCGCATTGGAGAAGCCGTTGATGATGCGATCAATAGTGGCCGGGTCGGTAATTTCCACACTATTTTCATCATCGTATGGTCTGCCCATTTTCTCAATTCTTATGTAACTAATCTTCTCTGTATCATAAACCTGATCGCTCATCAACTCTTTAAAGGAAGTACTGGATTGAATCAATGAATAGACGACTCCAGTCAGTACGATCAATGCAACCACAACAAAAAAGACTCGCCATGACCTGTCACTCATCACGATTCCGTCCTGAAAACCTAAGGAATTCGGGCTTTTTCATAAGCGTATTTTTCATATCCCCCTCCATTGCACATATATAATAAATAAGTTCCCCTCATTATAAGCTTAGCACCTATCACTATATAAACCCCATAAACCATGCTTTGGTTGCCGGATAATTTAACATCTTTTGGTTTGTACTGTCAACTATTTTTCTGGCTGGCGACATCCCGTTGTTAGTTTTGGTTATATACATTGACACGCGCTCCATCCATAATAAGATCACTGCTGTCCACGATAATTTCCTGTTGATCGAACAGACCACCGACAACGGAGGTGGTATGGCTGTTGGAATCGGTAATTTGAATTGACGTGCGAACAGCATAATATGCATTGCCGAGAGGGCCTTGTGTTTCTTTTATGGTGTAGACATAAGCGCCCTCGCTGTCCTTGTGAACGGCTTTATTCGGTATGAGGATCCCTTCGCTGCTCTTAGTTTTGACTATACTGATCCTCACTTGTTCGCCACCGGATAGCCCACTCCCTTTTAGTTTAACGAACAAACGTGTCATGGAACTGCTTGATTTCTCAGCGTCTTCGTCAACATCGGGACTGAGCGAGTTCATATCCTCTTCTATCCTTTCAATCTCACCCGTAATTGATGGTTCTTCCTTGCCTTCAAGCATGATGTTATCCAGAACATCCCCTACGCTCAGCGTGGCAGCGATACCTGACGGTACATACATTTCTAACCCATACCCTTTTGCCAAATGGCTCATCGTGATATCCGGTTTCCCGGTAGAACCTAATCCCTCCATCGCACCAATCTCTATAACGATACCGTCAAAAGGGGCTACCATCTGCCGATTAACTGAAAGCGTATGTTTCAGGTTCTCGATCTGCTGCTGTTGTGCAGCAATATCAAGCTTTGCCGTTTCGAACGCGCTTGTGGCACTTATAAGAAGAGACTCATCTTCTTCCTGCATCGCTTGAATGACATTATATTCGAGAAGTTCCATGGATAGATTCAGCTTCTTCAGAGCAGACTGCTCCACAGTAATCTGCTGCTTAACCTCACTGCCATCATATTGTATAAGAACTTGTCCTTTACGCACCATCTCACCTTTTTTAACGAGCACCTTATCGACTTTCCAGCCCGAAGGATGGATAAGTTCCCTCTCCTCCTTTGGATTTATCGTCGATCGGCCGACATAGGAATGAACCAGCGAGCCTTTGTTTACCGATGTAATCACTACCTTAGGCAGCGTCAAGGCTTGTAGGGTGTTACCTGCAAAAGTCAGTATAAGCAGAAGACCTGTGAACAGTCCGGCTGTTATGCTAACCTTGCGTTTTCTTGACCGGGAAATTACCTCTTCCAATATCCATCACTCCTAGTACTGAAACTAACCTTTTATGCCCGACAATTGAACGCCTTCAATAAAATAAGACTCGGCATACAGGAATAGCAGAATCATAGGTGCCATATACAATGCCGATGCGGCAAAACCGATTCCCAGTGCGTCTTTGTTAATCTGTGCAAGATATAGAGACAGCGGCTGTTTATAGGAATCTTGCAAAAATATGAGCGGCTGCTCGATCATGTTCCAATAATCGACGAACAATAGAACCGTCAGCGCGGCCAGACCAGGCTTCGCCAGCGGCAGGATAATACGCCAGAAGATGACCCATGCTCCTCCACCGTCCATCATGACCGCTTCAGAATACGCTCCGGGAATATGGGCCATGAATTGTCGCATCATAAAGACGCCAAAGGCTCCAAAGATGCCAGGTAAAATAATGGCGGCGGTATGGTTCATAAGTCCAAGCTTGTCTATAACAATATAATTCGGAACAAGCGTTACCTGAAACGGCATAAGCATGGTCATTAAATAAAGCATGAACAGCTTGTCCCTTCCGATGAAGCGAAGTTTGGCAAAGGCATAAGCCGCAAGCGAGGCGACGACCGCCTGTCCGGCAACAATCGGCACGACCAAGGCGACGGAATTCCAGAACATCCTTAGAAATTTTGTGGTTAGAACCAGTACCTCGGCATACTGTCCAAAGGATAGCCAATCAGGAATAATCTTCAGATTGACGAACGCGTCCTTGCCACCCTTCGCAACGTCGATCATCTGCCCCAGAAGGTCGTAATTCCGCCCAATCTCTTGCTCCGTCATCAGGGAGTTCGTAAAGGTAAGCAGAATCGGTACCAGCATGACAACGGCTAACAATCCGAGCAGCAGCGTAAGTACCAGCTTTGGAATCCACCGTGTATTTTTCATGATGAGCCTCCCTTTGATCACTCCAAGTTATCCCGAAATCGGCGCTCAACGCTCAATAGTCCCATCACCAGAATGACGATGAAGCCGACCATCAGAGTGGCTGCAGCCGTCAGCTTCTGAATATCAAGCGAGGAGAACATGTTGTTCATATAGTGCTGCATCATATAGATCCGGTCATATGGATAATCGCCTGCAAGCAGATACGTCTCCCGAAAGACCTTGAAAGAATTGATGATGGAGATCAGCACGACAAAGAATATTGTAGGCGTCAAATAGATTAGCGTAATGTGAAACAACTGACGGATCCGCCCCGCGCCCTCAACACGTGCCGTCTCGTAATAATCCTTCGGAATGGATTGAAGTCCGGCCAGAAATAAAATCATGTTGTAGCCGATGTTTTTCCACAAATACATGAGGATGACCACGCTCATCGACCAATCCGATTGCATCCAGTCGATCCTCTCTTTATGGAAATGGTGCAGCCATGCATTTAAGGTTCCGTTCCAATCGAAGAGGATCTGCCAGATCATCACAACGGAGGCGACGGGTACGACAAGCGGCATAATAAAGGAGGTTCGAAGCCAATTGCGCATAAACAAGGGCCGATTCAGCAGTAATGCCAGAATGAGCGACAACGCGATGACGAGCGGAACGCCAATGCCGGTAAAAATCAGCATATTTACCGATGCCTTGTGGAAGGAGCCGCTGCTTAGCACTTCATTGTAGTTATCGAGGCCAACAAATGTGCCCCCCAATGAACCGTCCGTGAACGATTTGTAAATGCCCATTATGAACGGGATAATATAAAAGCATGCAAAGCCGATCAGGCTGGGAGCCAAGAACCATAAAGCCTTCATCCCGTCTTTGCGTATCCATCTCCTTAAACTTCTTCTATTCATTCAGATAGGTCATAACTTTATTCTGGATGAGCTTGGCGACATCATCTGCGGATTTCTGTCCGGCAAAGAAGGCTTTGGACTCATTTACGATGATGTCATTCACTTTGGCGGACTTGTACTCGACCTGATGAGTGGCTCCACCCACCAAACTCTCCAGTTGGTCCAGCTTGGCCTGATCGACTTTGATCGCCATTCCTTGCAGCGGGCCTTCCTCATAGGCTTTAACCGTACCTTCTTCCTTCAATTGCTTGATCTGATTGGCAAATGATTTCTTGTTGATCGGAAATCCTGCCTTCGTGGAAGGCGTTTCGATTTCTCCGGACATCATGAATTTTATGAAATCCCACGCTTCCTCCTTCACTTTGGAGTTCGCATTCATGGAAATGCTCTTGTAAGGCCGGAAATAACCGCCGGCTGTCGTTTCCTGGGCATGAGGCTTCATGTAATACTTCATATTCTCGCCGTATTCCCTTAGAGATACGAGATAGTCCCAAGGAGAGTTGATATGGATGGTTCTGAAATAAGCCTTGCTCCGAGGATCCGTGGTCACGATATGATTGTCGTACATGGACTTCACCTGGTTCATCAGACCGGTAAACAGGCCGATTCGAAATTGGCCTTGCGGCTCTCCGTATCCACAAATAAGGAATAATTGTCAAGTGCAATGTCTGCCAGCAGGTTTTCGGGTCCACCAGATACCAGCGCTGATGGGTATACCTTGGAAGCCGCCGCCAGCTGATTTGCGGTATTTATAAAATCGTTCCAGGACCAGGTTTTGTCGTTAATCTGAATCCCGGTTTGCGCGATGGCATCTGCATCTCCGGCAAAGCCTTCCAGAAAGAATGCGAGCGGCATGCTGTAAAGTCCTTTGCCGGTTCGAGAATTGTCCAGGATATTACCGAAATAATCTTCCTTTCGGAAGGTGGAATCCTTGTCCATCCATTCACCGAGATCAACCAGCAGATGATGTTTAACGTAGTTATCAGTAGGCAGAATATTCACATATTCAGCCGATTGGAGCAGATCGGGGCCTTTGCCTGCCAGCATCGCCGTATTCGTATTCTTGACGAACTTCTCCTCATCCGCCTCCATGTGCGAATCGTCGGTATAACCCGTCTGCAGCTTGATTTCGATATTCGGATGAAGCTGTTCGTAATTCTTCTTTGCTTCCTGAAACAGTTCATCTGGGAAAAACATCGAAAAGACGATGGTCTTTTTGCCACCGGAGGCTGATTCATCATTCTGAGTTGTGCTCTGCACCGAACCACCGTCGTTTGTACCTGCGGACGCTTCATTGCCGCCGCTGGTTCCCGCTGATGATGCTGCCCCTGTTGGGCTTCCACTACCGCAAGCGGTTAAAGAGAAGGCTATAAAACAGCTAACCAATAATCCTAACCCGATTTTCTTCATATGACGATTCTCCTCATCGTTTCATTCGTTGAGATATAGATTGATCTTGTTCTGAACTTGTTTCGCGACATTGTCCGCTGATTTCTGTCCGCTGAAGAAAGACTTTGATTCATTGGAAATGATCTCATCAATCTTGGACTGTTTCTCGATGGAATGAACGGCTCCCGTAATATAGGCGTCCAGTTGGTCCAGCGATGCATTGTCAACCTTGACCGCGGGAAGATCAGCCTCATGAATCGTTCCTTCGTCTTTAAGCTGCTTCAGCTGTTTTTCGTAGGCAATTCTGTTAATTGGAAAACCAGGGCTTTGATCATACACATCGGTATAAGACTGCGCCTCATCCTCTATGAGAAATTTGATAAAATCCCAGGCTTCTTTCTTATGAGGCGAGCTTGCGTTAATCCCGATCATTCCAGAGTTTTTAAAATAACCTCCAGCCCCCACATCTTGCGGATGCGGTTTGGCATACAGCTTGGTATGCTCGGCGAAATTGTTCAACAGATACCCTCGGAGGGAACTGATGGTTTCTTCGTTGAAATAAGCTTTCGCATTCCTGGTAGCTTCGCTGCCTCTGCCACCGCCATCTGTAACCATGTCGTAAAGCAAGCCATCATCGAACATCGTTTTGATCTGCTGCATTAACCCGGCAAAGCGCACCGAATCGAAATTGGCTTTCCCGTTTCCTTCTGTGACGAGCTGGCGGTAGTTTTCAGCGACCATCTCGCTCAGCATATAATGCGGTTCGCTAATGAGCACATTCTTGTACTCACCTTTCTGTGTCAATTGCTTGGCAATATCCGTAAAATCGCTCCATGTCCAACTGCTGTCATCGATCTTGACTCCGCTCTTTCCGAGGGCATCCTCATCGCCAATCAAACCGGCAAGGGAGAAATAAAGCGGCATCCAGTAAAGTCCCCCGTCAATCTTCGAGTTGTCCAAGATGTTGGTGAAATAATCTTTCGTCTGAAGCGATGAATCCTTCTCCATCATGTCGCTTAGATTGACAAGCAGATGACGGCTTACATATTTATCTGCCGGGAGCATATCAAGCTCAATCAGATCGGGACCTTTGCCGGCCAAGATGGATGTGTTCGAGGAGGTAACGAATTTTTCAATATTTGCAGATACCTCGTCGAGATCCTTCCCCTCAGAAGGTGTAGCCTGCAGCTCAATCTCGATGTTGGGATGCAGTTTCTCATACTTCTTCACAGCCGTCTGCATGTAATTGCTCAGATAAAAAGTCGAGAACACAAGCTTCACATGTCCTTTTGAATCCACACTTTCTTTCGTATTTCCGTCTTGCGCCGCTGTCGCTCCTTTCATTGCCATTTCGTCTTTGTTTCCCTGAGCTCCACTGCAGGCGGAGAGACAGAGGATTAGACAAATCCATATCCAGCCTATTTTCTTCATCAATGAACCACCTTTCTTTACCGTTAACTTCCTTAAGCAGCGTGGCCAGCCATTCGTTCATGGAATAGCCTTCCACCCTCCGGGAAGCCCCCTTGTCATCCGTGAAGACGATCCTTGTAAAAAGAATTGAAACTATCTTCGCTGACTTTTCCAAATATAAAGTAAAGATGTCTCCGAAACTTCACCTACTTGTAAACAAATTGTCTCTGAAATAACCCCACAAACATATAAATGCTAATATCTTAAAAAAAGACGGCAGACTGAACGATATTTCGTTCAGTCTGCCGCAAATAAGGTTACTATCCACTTTGAAGGGTTAGGTTAGCTATTGAAACTTTATAATAAACGGTTGATTATACGAGACGATACTTGGCTCCGGATTCGTTTGTTGTCTTGAAGTGGAATATATTTTTCGCCCATTTACCAGAAGACTGTCATTATGCGGACTCCAATACATTACCGACGGGAAGACGCCCTGATAGACCGATTCTTTGTACAGGACGTTGTTTCCTTGAAGCTTTCCTGCAAAAATTGAGATTGTATCGTTGTCGTCTTTCTGGGAATAAGCAATATACTTCCTGTCTTGCGATAATTGAAAGCTAAGAACCTTCTCCAGCAGGACAGAGAGAGCCATGTTTCGTCGATCGTACTCATAGATCTCGCCTTCCGTTCCAAGGAAAACAAACTGATCTTTATTAAGCCATGCCATCTGATCACCGCCCGCCTGATGCTCGTATTCGATATGAAAGCTGCTTCCGTTTATCGTCCCCATGCTGATACTAATGGTCCGTTCATTTTGCACCACAATCAGTGCGCTTTGTCCATCGTCCGACATTTTCACCTCGGAGACGCTGCCTGTGTTTCGGAGGCCCTTCAGCGGATAGACCTTGACTTGCCGGGCGGTTGTGTCATATACGGCCATTTTGACAACGGGGTTTGTGGCGACACCCACATCGGTTTGTCCACTGACGGGGCCTGAAGCGACATCTGTAGCGACGTCTGTGACGAGATAAGAGATGTATCTGCTGTTATCCGACCAAGTGAGCTCTGTCAGGAGCAGATCATGACGGGGCTTTATGGTGGCCATGATGGTTTCCCGTCCATCAGAAAGCGATATCAACTTCAATACATTGCCGTCCTTTGTCTTCTTAATACCGGCGATATATTTGCCGTTTGGCGACAGTTCGAGATTCCAATGATCAGCGTCCACGCCTTGCAGCGTCTCGAATTTTTCATACGGCGGTGAAAGCCGCTGCAGCAGATATTGCGACAAGCGCATCTTTGAGTCGGGGGCCTGAAAAAGACCGAGAACGGATCCTGAATCCTCCCAACCAAGCAATTGATCGTCCTTCGTGTCCGAAATCGGAAGACGGTATATCGTTTTTACTTGGAATGGGGCGCTGCCCGAATCGGCAACTTGCTCATCTTCCGAGCTCGGAATAACGATGGTCTCCGACCGCAGACCTCCCTCACATCCGGACAAGAGGAGGATGATTGCAAGCAGCACGGACAAACCTGCAAATCGTTTCCGTATCATCATGATCTCTCCTCCCTGAAGTAAGGTAGTTCCACGTAAACCATGATCTGCCCGTCCCGGCTGACTAGGCGGATGGTCCCTCCATGGTCGTCGACGATCGATTTGGCGATACTGAGACCCAGACCGACACTGCCTTCTTCCATGAACTTATGGCCCGCCGAATAGAACGGCTGAAACAGGTGCTCAAGCTGGTCAGGTGGGATCGGTTCACCCGGATTGTCGAAAATAAAGCGAACGAGTCCGGAGTCCAGTTCGGCCTTAGCAGAAATCTCCGATTGGGGAGAGCTGTATTTGATCGCATTGTCCAGCAGGTTGATGAACAGCTGGCGCAGCCTGTCCGGTTGTCCGTTTACATACAAATGTTCATCCGTCTGGCAGATGATGCGCTTCTTATAACGCTTGGCACGGAAGGACATGGAATCGCTAACGTCGTGCAAAATTTGACCCGCATCCACCTTTTCGAATTCACGGTCGTCCGAAGCTCTGCGGGATACTTCCAGCAGCCTTAGCACCATGTTATGCAGCCGCCGGCTCTCTTCAACAATGTGATTCATGCCCTTATCGAAGAACTCCCGGTCGTCATCCCCTTTCTCCCGAATAATCTCGGCATAACCAAGAATGGACGTCAGTGGCGTCTTAAGCTCATGGGTGACATTGTCGAAAAAACGTTTTTCCTGATCGTTAAGCTCCTGAAGGCGATCCCGATCACCCTCAATCGTGGAAATCTGGCTTCCGATCCGGTCAATCATGTCATTGAAATTCAGAGCCAGCTCGCCAATTTCATCTCTTCGCCGGAACGGGATTCGAACATCGAGATTCCCGTTCTTCACTTCCGTGGAAGCTCGGGTCAGCTTCACTAATGGAATGGTGATATGCCGGGATAGCATATAGGAGAATAGGAATGCCGCTCCAAATATAGCGAGCGCGATGTAGAAAATGATGTCCATGATGCGCCCGCTTTGTTCATAGAGCAGGGTGAAATCTTTGGTAAATCTCAAGATGCCCACCTTCACTCCATCGATGATAACCGGGTATGAATATAGAACGGTTCCGCTATTCCGGCCATAAGTGATGGTATAAGCCGTTTTACCCTCGATCGCTTGCCGGAGATCCTCGTCCGACTGTCCAGAGAACTCTCTCTGGTCTGATGAGAACAATAACTTGCCATCTACGGTGTAAGCACTAACATGGCTTGATGTCGCATGATTCAAATCATTCACCATTTCCTCGGCCATCTGTCCGAAATAAAGCTTATTGTTCGTGAAATGGTTAATAAGAAATGCTTGCCTTACGTATATATTGCTGTTGTTTTTGAGTCCGACCAGATCCGACGTTACGATCTCCTGATTGCTTGTCCGAATGATCTCCTTCACGGTCTGATTGAGTACGAGGAACGAGAGGCAGAAGATCAGAAAAAAACCAACAATAAACTTGGCTCTGATGGTCCGGATCATCTCTTATTCCGCCTGCTTCTCGAATTTATAACCGATGCCGAATACAGTTGTGATCAAATCGCTGGCATCCAGCTTTTTGCGGAGCCTTTGAATATGCGTATCCACGGTCCGCGTATCCCCAATAAAATCATAACCCCAGACCAAATCCAGCAGTTCCGAACGCGTGTAAATCTTCCCCCGGTGACCGTACAAGGTCATGAGCAGATCAAATTCCTTCGGTGTTAGATCAACCAGCCTTCCGTCTTTCTTGACCAGTCGCTCCTCCGTTACGATCTCGATGCCTTTAACACGGATCACGGCCTCCTGAGCCACTTCCCTATCCCCGTGATTCGCTTGGTCCAGCCGCCGGAGAATCGTACGAATTCGGGCAACAACCTCCCGTAAATCAAACGGCTTTGTGATATAGTCATCGGCACCAAATTCAAGTCCGAGCACTTTATCCGTAATATCAGATTTAGCCGTAATCATGAATATGGGGATGTTGAAGTTCGCGGTTACTTTTTTGCATATATCGAGTCCGCTTTGGTCCGGCAGCATCCAATCCAGAAGGAGCAGATCGGGATTGAATGACTCAAGCTCCCTTAAGCCCGTAGCTCCGCTGGCCGCAATACGGGTTTCGAAACCCTCCATGTTGAGACCATAGGCAAGCAAGTCGGCAATCGGCCCCTCATCTTCGATTATGAGAATTTTTGTTTTTTTCATGAAGTCTCCATTCTTATTCCATAGGCCTATTTGATGAATCGATTTTAGCATATACCGTTGACAAATGATAAGTCTGATCCGTTACAGGCTTACTAAGACTGCGATTCAGGCAAATGCAGCAGTTCCGGGACCGTTACGAATGAGTAGCCTTGATCTTTCAAATCCGGTATTAACAGCTCCAGTGCCTCCAGCGTGTTGGCAAGATGGTTCTTGCCGTTTGCGGTATGCTGAAGAATGATGCCTCCAGGCTTCAACTGCTTGTGGATGATTCCCATGATCTCCTGTGCGGGCAGACCTGACCAATCCATCGTGTCCACGGACCAGTTCACGATCGCTAAATCCATATTTTGTATGGCCTCCTCTTTGTCCTCATCCAAAGCGCCATAAGGCGGCCGAAACAAGGATGGACGATAGCCGATAATGTCGTTCAGTTCATCCTGCGTATTCTTCACCTGATTCAGCGCTTCCTCCATCGATAATTCTGTAAAGTTGGGATGTGACCAGGAATGATTTCCTATGGCATGACCTTCCTCTTTAATCCTCCGCACAGTCTCAGGATGGGCTTCAGCCCGGTTTCCTAGAATGAAAAAGGTGGCTTTAATATCGTTTTCCTTCAGGATATCAAGGATTTTGGGCGTAACAATGGCATCCGGTCCATCATCGAATGTAAGTGCGACCTGTTTACCGTCCTGGGCTGATCCATTAAAATACACCTTTTTCTCCATAGACTGATTCCCGCTTTGCGGAGTGCCGGGTGATCTTTCAACTGATTCACCGTTTGCTTGGTGTCCAAGCGAGAGTTCCTGCGATTCCGCAAAATAGTCCTTGAGCCCATCAACAATAGCTTGTGCGGCAAGATCTTGACCTTCATTGCTCAGCAGGAAACGCTCATCCTCCGCATTGGTGAGATATCCAACTTCGATAAGCACTGCCGGCATCGTGGGCGTAGATAGCACTTTTAACTGTTCTTCCTTGATCCCGCGATCACGAAGGCCAATTCCCTTCACCAAATGCTCCTGAAGGGTTTGGGCCAAGGGGATGCTGTCCTCGTGTCGGTACAAGGTTTCCGTACCCGATGTCATGGGGTCCGTATAGGTATTGCCATGAATGGAAATCATCACATCCGCATTCCAATCATTCGCCTTGGCTGCCCGTTCATCCAATTCAACGAATTGATCATCCGAACGTGTCAAGAGAGGTTCAAACAAAGGGTCCTCCTCCAGGAGGTCAACAACCCGCCCGGCAAGAGATAGATTGAACGCTTTCTCATATGCACCGCTTACTCCGGTAGCTCCCGGATCTTTTCCCCCATGACCGGGATCGATTACGATTCGATACGTTTTATTTGGATTAGGCACAGCAGGAAGCGTCCTATAGGTCTCTGCAAGTCTAGCAGATGATGCCGGCACCAACTCCACCGTTGATGAACCGACGTGCCATGCCAATTTGAAGCCGACAATAAATAGGATTGCAATGAATAGAATAAAGAAGACTCTGGTAAACTTCTTGCGTTTTTTGTGATAGATCATGGTTCCTCCTTCTTAGGGATCGTGCTAAATACGATTCCATAAGAAGAATATAATCGCCGGATGTGATAACGATTTTACCAAGATGTCAACAACTTGTGTCCAACTCTACTCTATGTAAATGACAGGAGGCTTTCATAGACATATAGACGTCAATCGCATCCTTACGATCCTCCTTATAGCCAAATCTTTCATATAGTTCCGTTCTACATCTGTACGCACCATTATATCTGGCATGGGTAACAAAAAAAGGAGCAGGCTGCCGACGCAGCCTGCTCCTATCTTAACTATTCATAACTCTGCCCACTCTGACAACAAGTCAGATCTACGGTTACACGTTTAGCGAATAGGACGAACGGGCGATCTCCGTGGCTTGAACCATGTTACGGAGGGATGCGACCGTCTCTTCCTTACCGCGTGTTTTGAGACCGCAGTCCGGGTTGATCCAGAACAGCTTCGGATCCAGGACCCGCAGTGCACGCTCGATCATGCTTGTCATCTCTTCCACTCGAGGTACCCGCGGACTGTGGATATCGTACACGCCAAGGCCAATCCCTAATCTGTAGGTATTGACTTCGAAGCTGTGAATCAGCTCGCCATGACTGCGCGAAGTTTCAATCGAGATGACATCGGCATCCATCGCCTCAATCGAATCGATCATGTCATGGAACTCGCAATAACACATATGCGTATGAATTTGCGTGGTCGGCTGTACCGTGCATGTGGTCATACGGAAGGCTTTAACAGCCCAAGCGAGATACTCCGCTTGATCTTCCTCCTTGAGCGGCAGCCCTTCGCGCACCGCAGGCTCATCGACCTGAATCATCCCGATGCCCGCCTGCTCCAGCGCCTCTACTTCTTGTCTTAGGGCATAAGCCAATTGATAGGCAATCTGTTCCCGAGAGATGTCTTCGCGGACGAACGACCAGTTCATGATTGTGATCGGGCCAGTTAGCATCCCTTTCACGGGGCGGTTAGTCTTCGACTGTGCATATTTCGTTTCCTCCACCGTCATCGGTTTCTCGAATGCGACATCCCCGAATATTACAGGCGGTTTCACGCAGCGTGAGCCGTAGGACTGAACCCATCCATATTGAGTGAAGGCAAAGCCACCAAGCTTCTCACCGAAAAATTCAACCATATCCGTTCTTTCGAACTCTCCATGCACAAGCACATCCAGGCCGATCTCTTCCTGCAGCTTGATCCAAATATCGATTTGCTCCTGAATGAAGCGCTCATACTGCTCATGATTCCATTCTCCCTTGCGCCACGCCTGGCGTGCCTTGCGCACCTCGGCTGACTGAGGGAAGCTGCCGATCGTCGTGGTCGGAAAAATCGGCAGCTGCCACTTATTCTGTTGAGCGACATGACGCTCCGCGAACGGCAGACTGCGAACTGGATTCTGCACACTAATCTCGGCAACTGCCTGCTGAATGTCATGTCGATTGCGCTCTTCGGATTGTTTAAGCGCCTGAAGGGCAGCATCGCATTCTTCCAGTTCCTTGGCAATCCGGGCTGTGCCTGTGGAGATTGCTTTCGTCAAAAGAACCAGCTCATTCAGCTTCTCATCTGCAAAGGCGAGTGCCCCTTTTAGTTCAGGCTGCAGTTTCGTTTCGCTGCTCACTGTCACCGGAACATGCAGCAAGCTGCACGAAGATTGAACGATCAACCGTTCAGTGGCTACATATTTCGTCAGCTCTTCCAATTGCGACAGCTTCTCGCGAAGCGATGCCTTCCAAATGCCGCGTCCGTCAATCATGCCGGCGCCAAGCACCTTATTCGCAGGAAACCCTGATTGTTTAATGGCTTGCACATTGCCTTGGTATCCGTGGACCAGGTCAAGTCCGATGCCGCTAACCGGAAGCTGGATGATATCCTGGTAGTTTTCCACCGATTCGAAATAGGTTTGCAGCATGATGTTTAGGCCGGGTGCCGAAGCCGCAAACGTTTCATAAATGCTGGTTAACCGCTTAAGATCCGCATCGCTTAATTTCGTCACGAGGATCGGCTCATCAATCTGGACCCATTGAACGCCTTCTTGGGCAAGCTCCTGGAGAATCTGTACGTAGAGCGGCAGCAATTTTTCCAGCCAGGCATCCGTCTCCGACGGCTGGTACCCTTTGGACAATTTCAAGAAGGTTAGCGGACCGACAATAACCGGCTTGCCTTCAATGCCGAGCTTCTCCTTAGCCTCCCGATAGGCTGCCAGCGGTCTGTTCTCCGTAAGAACTGGTGCAGCCCCATCCAATTCAGGCACGATATAATGATAATTGGTGTTAAACCACTTGGTCATTTCACTTGCTGTAGCATCCTTCGTTCCGCGTGCAATACCATAATATACAGACAATGGCACAACACCGCCCTCATAAGAGAAGCGCTTCGGTACGATACCGAACATCGTTGCCGTATCCAAAACTTGATCGTAATAACTAAAATCATTAACCGCAATAAGATCGATCCCGCTCTCCTGCTGCTTCCGTAAATGATTCAACCGAATCTCCTGCAGCTGCCGGTGAAACTCCGATTCATCAAGCTTGCCTGCCCAGAATGCTTCCAGGGCTTTTTTCCATTCCCGATCAGCGCCAATACGCGGATATCCCAGTACACTGCTTTTTGCCATCTATGTAACACTCCTATACAAATTGTTACAAGAAAGATACCATGTATTAATCGGTATAGTGTAACTCATATAAGCTATATCTAGTTATAGCCTATGGCTATAGCAAGAAAGGTGTATATGTAATCTTGTTATACGCCAATACAAAAAAACGCGAGATTAACACGTTTTTTTCATAATACTCTATAATGAGATTACTTAGGATTGTAAAGGAGCTTATCTATGAAGACGATTGGACTTATCGGAGGAATGAGCTGGGAATCCTCCATTGAATACTACAGAATGATAAATGAGCAGGTGAGAAGCCGCCTGGGTGGCCTCCACTCGGCCAAATGCCTGATGTACAGCGTGAACTTTGCAGAGATTGAACGCTATCAATCCGAGGGAAATTGGAAAAAAGCCGGTGAAACATTGGGTGAGGCTGCACTTTCTTTAGAAAAAGGCGGTGCCGATTTTGTACTGATATGTTCCAATACGATGCACATGGTACTAGAGGAAATAGAAGAAAAAATAAGCATCCCTGTGCTGCACATTGCCGATGCCACGGCTAATCAAATCCATGAGCATGGGATTCGTACGGTAGGCTTGCTCGGAACCAGATATACCATGGAGCAGCATTTTTACAAGCAAAGATTAGAATCTAATCATATCAAAGTGCTCATCCCCAATAAACAAGATCGAGAGATCGTAAATAAAGTGATATATGAGGAATTATGTCTAGGCAACATCCAATCGGATTCAAAAGCTTATTATAAAGAAGTCATTGAACGGCTAATTCAAGATGGAGCCGAAGGAATTATTCTAGGCTGCACCGAGATCGGATTATTAATAAAACCCCAGGATTCCATAGTTCCTCTGTTTGATACAACCTTCATACATGCCACTGAAGCTGTACATAAATCGCTCCAAGCTGACTCTTAATGGGCTGACTCTCCCGATTTTGGGAGAGGTTGCCGACGATTCACGGCCCCCTCACACCTAGCGAGTTTTCAATTCAAAATCGGATATCTTTACAAGTTATCAATGCTGTTCAGCACCAGGATCAGCCCGGCAATGCACAACACCCATGACAGAATCGATCCGGAGCTCTTGGCGATTCTCAGTCGCAGCTTCTCCAGCGGACGCTGCATCATCCGGCCTAATACGAGGTGTAATCCGAGCAATATCAATGGAGGCAGCACCATCACGATATTGTATGCAGCCAGGATGGGCATCCATTGAACCGTAGTCAACTGCGCCTTTGTCATGAGTCCGATTGCCGCAAAATACGGAAGGGCTGTTGCTACCTCCAGCAGAGCAGTCGTGAACCCAAGTCCGATCATAGCCCCGAAGCTTTTGGATCTTGGACGGCGCGGCTCGGACGTTTTTTTCGTAGGGATAAAGAAGCTGGCGACAAACAGGATTCCGCCTACCACGGCCATGACCCAACTGACCGCTCGATTCTGAAAGATGCCGGTTACGGATTGCAGAACAGCATCCAAGCCCAGCATAAGTGCAGCTCCTACCAGGAAGTAGAAACCCGCCACTGTGAATAAATAAATGAATAAACGTGGGATTAGCCGGTCCCGTTCGGTCAAGAGCAGATACACTGTTACGCCAAGCGTGGCTGGACTTAGCGTGTCCAAGAGTGATAAGGCTCCAATGGAGAGCAGCAATTCCAGCGTCAAGATGTCTCCCTCTCTTCAATTTGTTCTTTGTCTTTGTATAACACATAAATCTCAAACGCTTGTTCCATGAATTGAAGAAGTTCATCCTCGATGGGATATAACCCCATCTGCTCGGACTGCGCCGGAGATTTACGGATTTCCCACAGCTTATCTACGAAGGGATCTTCATCTTCAAATACCTCCAGTCGTTTCTCATCCATCCTCCGTACAATTCGTTGTACATCCGGTGAGTCGGGTCCGTCCTGCATCCGCCTTTTGAGCTGTCCCAACAGAGCAATCCACTCGAGAGAGTCGGGATCCGTGCTGTTCATATTAGGGAGTAGACTTAGCAACTCCACTTCACGCTTCTCAAACATTTGCTGCCGGAACGAGTGTTTTAACGATGGGTCTCTTCCGGAGAGGTGAATTAATTTCTGAATGACATCCCAGCTTGTCTCACCTTCCACCGCAATGCTATGAAGCACAGCTCGCAGCGCCGATTCCATCTGGTCCAGCTTTTTTTGTTCGTTCAAAACAAAGTCCAACTGATTCATCAAACCGGTGGACCAGTTCCATTCCGAGTTTGAAATCATATCCGATATTTCTTGCAAACTGAAGCCCAGCCTTTTGAGAAACTGTATTTGCTGCAGCTTCTTTAATTCATCATCACTGTATATACGATGTTTGCCCGGTGTTTTGGCGACAGGAATCAGAAGGCCAATCTGGTCATAATAGCGCAGCGTTCTTACCGTAATACCCGTCTGTTTAGACAATTCTTGAATGGGAATCGACTTCATCACCTGCTTTCTTAATTCTCTCTGATACCTTCAGTATATAAGATGACGTTACGTCACTTTCAAGCTTTTTAACGAAAAATATTAGTACAATTGTGATTCGATGCAGCAGGCGACAAAAAAAGCCCGAGCTATCGGGCTTGTTCAAACACATACTGAAATTCACTTCAATTTGAAGATTTTCGTTCTGGTTAACCCGATCAGATAAAGACCCATGGGAATCACCAACAAGTGGAGAAGGGCGTAGCTCGACCATACATTCTGAATGATATCAGCAACATAGACGGTGTTGATGTATGTATTCCAGGCCACGATTACAAACAGCACGGCCAACGGATAGATTAGCGGATTCTGTTCCTTCAGTCCGAACACGGTCTTTATACCTTGAAGAATGGAAAGATACAATAGAGAGATTTTGATAAAAAAAGTCAGGATCCAAAGCGTAATCAATATGCCTTCCACACGTTGAAAGAAGTTTCCTAGGTTAATCGTCTTCGCGAGAGCAAATGCCGGAAACGTGCTATTCTCTGTCTGTTCGATTCCCAGAATCAGCACACTGAGCAGAACGGTCATGCTGAGCACGAACCCGCCTGCAGCGGCTCCCCCCATCAACGCCCTCTCCCCTTTTTTCTCCCCCTTGACCAGAGGCAGGAATACCATCAGCACAATCAGTTCCTGAAACATGGAAGCATGGAATCCGGCCTTGGCAACAGGCATCCAGCCTTCCTCAAGCATAGGTTTGATATGGTTCCAATCGATCTGGGGAATGAGTGAGAGGACAAGGACCATAAACAGAAATATGATCCACGGAAACATCAATTCACCAACCCGGGCCAAGATTATGATGCCCATCCTGGCGCACATGACGGCCGCGATCAAGAACAAGATTTGAATAGCTTCGATCGGCGTCTCCGGCATCATTTCGCTGCTCAGGAAAAAACCCAAGTTGCCAAGCAAAGTGCCTGTAAGAATCAAAAAATAAAAAAGGTAGAGCAGCGAGAGAATCTTTCCCAGCAGCTTCCCCAAAACCTTCTCATGGATCTCGAAGATCGTTTGACCTGGATAGACACGCGCGATGGCTATGTACAGCACAACCATAAGGAGATTAATGAAGATACTGAAGAGGGAGGCCAACCACGCATCTTCCCTTGCAGTATGTGCTAACCCGGAGGGGGTAACCAGGATTGAGGTTCCGATGGTCAAGCCGAAGGCCAGTATAAAGAATTGTCGTGCGGCGATATCCTTGTATTTGATCACGTGTTACCACACCCTTCTTCATTATGAGATCAACCTGTTCAGCGGTTGCATGATGGCACCGATCCAATCCAGTGGTCTTAGATAAGGCACCTCCATCATATCCCCTATCAAGGCCAGCAATGTGACTCCCCACACCGTATAGAACACGATCATGTCCCTGAGGGAGCGCAGTTGCAGAAGATGCCGGGTTTCCGTAACGAACACGATGAACAAGAACAATATCAACAACCAATGCCAATTCACGGCTCATCGACCTCCCGATTTAAGGGTTGTATGATGGATCCGATCCGCCGGATCGCTACATCGGCATCCACGCGGATGCTCATCGTTTTAAAGCTTTTTCCCCAATGATCCCGGTATTTTTTCCAAACGTTCGGATATTTTCGGTGCAGCACCTCGCCGAATCCAAAAACATCGGATCCATAACGCTGCTGTACCAGCCCGATGTGCTTCCGAATATTTGCATTATATTTATCCTCGATATCCTTCTCTAATTCGTCTATGACGGCTGGTTGACTGATATCAATCTGACATTGAACGGCATTCACGTCGGCCTCGATCTCCAATTCGGCTGAAAATTCGGGAATCCCCTCCGCATTGAGCGCAACATCAAGCGTTGTGTCTGCCCGATTCACCGCGAACCCGACAATGCCGCTATCCGGACATGAAATATATCCCGCTGTAGTGTCGACTTTATTGAGGACATAATTGACGGTCTTGCTGGGCGGTTCCCCCAGCCATCCTACTAGCCGGTCCCCTTTAAACACGCCGAGTCCCGTATGTTGAAGAAGCGTTGAAGGGTTGATTTTCTTGACATTCTCCATAGACTGTCCTTCGGCTAAACTGCCGCTTAATTGGACCCCGGATAATACAGGGTCTGAGCCGTTGCGTTTGAGTTCCGTCACAAACTGCTGTATCGTGACTTTCCCCGTTGCTGCCCATTTTTTTTCCGATATTAAAATCGAGGAATAGAGCGAATTCGCCGGAACGTACTCGAATGGCGTAACGACCTCCAGGATCTCTGAGGCCTTTCCGTTCTTGGCAACGAGCATGAAGAAATCCGATCGCAGCTGATGATTCCGGGAGATATAATCGAGCACATCGCTGACCCCTGACCGGGCCATGTCTTCTCCAAATACCAACACGCGGACGTGGGACAGATACGGCATCCGAGGTGCCATGCTTAACGTTCGCTGAAGGGCGTCGGGGATGGTTTTGCCGACTGACTTGTAGGTTACGACCGGAAGGCTCCCCGTCGATCCGCCTTTTTTGGAGCCCGCCTCAGCGGAATTGAGCACTTGAGCAGAAATGGCGTACCCATTCTCATGCGTATCAATTCCAAGTGCCATGACGACGGCAAGCTCATTCAGTTCTTTTCTGCTCCAGCATCCAGATATGAAAACCACCAGACTTAATATAAGCAGGACTGATCGTATTTTTCTTTTGAACATACATAATCTGTCCCCTCTGCTTAAAATAAAGAACCCCTGTCATGACTTACAGAAGGCTCATGGTTTGGATTTGGTTACATATTTCTTCATGCTGTGACGCGACATTCGCAGCAAAGCATCCTTTTGACTTCGCCATCGTATAGGCGCAAAAGAAGACATATAAGGAACCCCCATGGACTGCAGGCTGCACAGGTGAAGGCCAATTATAATCATGCCGATAATCATCCCGTACAATCCAAACGACGCTGCTATTCCCATTAGCCCAAATCGCAAAATCCGCACCGATATTCCAATATTGAAAGATGGTAGGGCAAAATTGGCAATCGCCGTTATGGACACAACGATAACCATCGCGGCCGATACGAGACCCGCTTCGACAGCGGCCTGTCCGATGACCAAAGTACCAACGATGGAGACGGATTGGCCGATCGATTTAGGTAATCGAATGCCGGCCTCGCGCAGGATCTCGAACGTGATCTCCATGATCAGCGCTTCGATAAATGCGGGGAAGGGCACCCCTTCACGCTGGCCGATTAAGCTTGTCAGCAAGTTGGTCGGCAGCATTTCCTGATGAAATGTGGTGATCGCAATATATAGTGAGGGGGTAAGGAGCGCTATTCCAAAGCATAGATATCGAAGAAGCCGAACAAGACTGGCAAAATCCCATCGCTGATAATAGTCCTCGCTCGATTGAAACAGCTGAACGAACAACGCCGGAACCACCAGCACAAAGGGCGTTCCTTCCACAAAAATAGCAATTCGTCCTTCCAGTAAAGCGGATGCAATGACGTCAGGCCGCTCTGAATTATATACCGTCGGAAAAGGGCTGTACCGATGATCCTGAATCATTTCCTCGATATAATTGCTCTCAAGAACGCTGTCTAGTTTGATTTCATCCAATCTTCTGCGCAGCTCATCAAGTACTTCGATATCATATAATCCATCCACGTACATCACGGCCACTAGCGTATTGGTGTGCTCGCCTACAGTTCTTTCTTCAATACGCAGCCTAGGACTTTGAATTCTTCGCCGGACTAGAGCCGTATTCTCGCGAAGGGATTCGGTAAAGCCTTCCCTCGGCCCTCTTACTACGGATTGTGAGCTGGCTTCCTCAACTCCGCGCTGTTTCAGTGCTTCAGTACCAACGTACAGTGAGGTTGATGTCCCATCCATAAAGATGATCGTATTCCCGGACAACAATTTCCCTTCAACTTCTTGAAAAGTGCTGGCTTCTCCCACTTTTCCCATCGTGATCGTGAGTTCTTTGAGCATTTTCATGCGCACTTCCGGTGACTGGTTTGGAAATTCAATAAATGGAGGTAAATCTGCATGAATCGCTTCTATTAGCAATCGGGGATCTCCCATCCCTTCAATATAGACCATCACTGTGGGGATAGCCCCCACAATTAACTCTCTGTAGATGATATCTCCGCTCTGCCCGAATCGACTCTTCATATTTTCGATAAATTGCGCTATGGAAACCGGCAATTTTTCTTGTGAAACATGATCTCGTGTGGTTTTATTCGTCATGTAAACGACTCCTCGTTTTTCCCTCATGGCCAGCTTTGCCTTACAAGGAATTCAATGACCTTCATTTATCTTTTCCTCTACTGTTCCCGCAGTTGGATATAATATACTTTTTATACGGACTACTGAAGTTCATTCGATATTCAGAATGAACGTTCAAAAAACAAATAACGCCTCTTGAAGACTCAGGGAGTCCCAACAGGCGTTATCTGCTCAAAATTTCCTACCACTTTAAAGTATTGTTAATGCGTCAGACCTTTAGCTTGCAGATAGGCTCGCTTGTATGCGGCCGCTTTTTGGGCAATCAAGCTGTAGTCCTGACGCTTCAAAGCTTCGTTTGTCAGATCCGAGCCAATACCGACGGCTATCGCCCCCGCTTTGATCCATTCGCCAAGGTTATCGAGCGAGACACCACCGGTCGGCATAATATTCGCCTGCGGCAGTGGGCCCTTGATCGCCTTGATCATCGACGGATCATACAGGTTGCCAGGGAACAGCTTAACAATGTCCGCCCCCAGTTCCAGTGCTTCCTGGATTTCCTTGATCGTCATGACCCCCGGCATGACCGGAATCCGATAACGATTGCACAGCATCATGGTGTCTCTGCTCAGGCACGGCCCAACAACAAACTGGGCACCGCTCAATATCGCAGCACGCGCGGTTTCCGGATCAAGCACTGTACCTACCCCGATGATGGCATAGGAGGAAGGATCTTCGGCGTTCCATGAATATTTGCGCGACAACGTTTCAATAGCCCGGAGCGCAAACGGTACGGTCATCGTCACCTCGATCACTTTGATGCCGCCGGCAATCGCCTGTTCGGCCATCTCCACAACCTGCTCCGGCGTTTCGCCGCGCAGGACCGCGACCACGCCTTCCTCCGTGATTTTTTGAATCAGCTGCAGTTTCTTCATCTTAAAACTCCTCTTTTCTATTCGGTAACTACACAGAGTACCATTCAAACGTACACTCCGCTCCGTTTATCGTTCTCGCCAAGTTCCCTGAAGTCATATACTTCAGAATGAGTCGATCTTCCGTCGTCCATCCTGTATATGCAACCTCAAACTCGCCGTCTGTCTTGAACTCCGGCCTGTGCTCGGACATTTGCCGTGCGAACGCCGCCAGCTGTCCGATCCCCTTGTTCTCCGCTTCCCGAACGGACACCGCTTCTACGGTGAGAGCCATTCCGGCGCCATGGCAAATGACCTGATGATATCCGGACTGTTCCCTAATGTCATAAGTAGTCCCGGGGCTAAAATGTACGGCAAAATAGACCTCATCTACTTTACCGTACAAAGCTTCTGACTCATACAACCATTCCCCTTCCGGTAGAACGCCGACAATTTCCGCACCGCCGGCACCCGCTGGTTCCGGCAGCGGATACAGTGCCAGCACCACATTTTTGTGATACAGCACCTCCATCCACTCGCTTTGGTGGCGGGGATCGCCACCAGAAGGATCATATCCCTCTCCCGGGTGAAAAAAATACAGCTGATTTGCCTTGCCGCCGTCGCGAATTGGGAGGCTGAACATCCAGCGCAGCTGCTCGTTGTCGAACTCACGAACCCGCTCCCACAATCCGCCCGCCGCATAATGTTCTGTCACATAAGCATAGGAGTGCAGTTGCCTCATCTCGCCGTCAACCGATTTCATCAGAACCTTACGCACTTCCGACGGTTCGCTTCGGTTTAGGGCAAGGCGTCGTTTAGCTTCCGGAGCTTTGTGGAACAGAAATCCGGCATACTCCGTGCGCGGCATCTCCTCCGGGAGACTGAAATCACCGAACTGGACATAATCGTGAAGCACATTGGCATCCCTCGGCGCATCATGCGGCCATCCCCTGGAGTGGGCTCCTACCCACGCCCCTTTCAAATAATAGGACGTGCGCAGGCTCCACAGCTCATCTAACAGTTCATACAGCTCCTGCTTCAATTCCGGTTCCTCCGCCAATTCCAGTGCGCAGGTGAACGCCTGTGTCCAATGCCAGAACCACGGCAGGCACCCATACTCAGCCATACCTTCCCGGCGGAGCAGACTCAGGGTATCCCGAAGACTTTGTTTTCCGTCCTCCAGGAGTTCCTTATCGCGGAAGCGCTGGCCGAATATTAACTTGGCTGCCGTATATTTAGCCTCATGATGATTGCACACAGTAAGGGGCTTGCGAAAAAAACCTCCTTGGTAGATGTGTTCCAGCGTAGCTTCAAACTCCGCGGCCAAGCCCTCGCTCATCTCACTTTCAAACTTGCGATGGAAAAAAACCATCAAGCTTCCCATCAATTCCACCGGCAGCGCATGCGGACTCGCCTCTTCCGGCTTCGCCCCCAGGTTCAGCGGCCAGTGCCCGTGCATGGGATTCTTCGCATCCCGGTTCTGCAGCCGCAGCACACGACCCAGAACCTCCTCTGCCAACCGTTTACCTTCCTGCCGGTTGAACTGCGGATCATTCTCGAAGTCTACCGAAGCTGCAAACAGATAAGAAGCGTAATAGAAGTTATCACGAACATCTCTGTGAAACCACAGCCCGCTGGATAGCAAAGGCTGCCTCCATGCTTGTTCCGCAACGTTCCGAACAATCCGGTTCATTCTCTCTTTATAATCGTTCATGTGTTCTCCTTTCCCAATCCGATGGTAAAGCCGCTTCCCAACATAATGCAGAATAAAAAAAGAACCAAAAGAAACCTAATTCGAACCTATATAAACATTAAAAACCTAAATGAACAAAAAGGGAAGCTATATTTAAAAACCAAAGCCTTCATTTATCTTGCATGGCTTGCCCTTTACCACAGAAGAGGGCCTATCGGCCCTCTATTAATGGGTTATCCATACCCAGGAAATTGATCATATTCAGCATTACCTGTGCCGCCTCTGCACGGGTAGTCTGTCCCTGGGGAAGGAAAGCTTCTCCCCTTCCCTGCATTAAACCAAGGTTTACGACAAGCTTCAGGTCTTCCCGTGCATAAGCGGATACTTGATCCGCGTCTATGAACTTGATTTCTTTAACCTGTCCTTCCATACTGCCCTTGATCATCGTTGAAAGTCTTGCAGCCATGACAGCCATATCCTCCCGGCTGATCGGCCCATTGGGGTCGAATATACCATCCGCTTTACCTTTTACAAGCCCGACTTCATAGGCAGCGGCAACCGCATTCGCATACCAGGCTTGCGGTTTGACGTCATCAAATGCGTTTTTGTCACTTGCCGCAAAGCCCCAGGTCCGTACGATCAATGAGATAAATTCGGCGCGTGTTACCGCCGAGTCCGGAGCAAACTCCGTTTCCGTCCGACCATTTACAATATGCCGTGCGGTCAATATTTTAACGGCGCGCTTCGCCCAGTGCGAAGCAGGTAGGTCGTTAAACCCTTTGTTGTATTCCAGCACAGTGTATAATCCAGGACTATTTATGTAGGCTTCGATTGATTCTTTGTGGGTCCCGGTTAACCCGCTGACATACTTCCATGTTTGAACATCTTGATCATATACATAAATCCCCAACAGTTCAGGATCCAATCCGGCATAAGCCGAGGCGTCAAAACGGATCCGGGCAGGCACCGCAAAAGGTTGATTATATTCCTTTTCCACATCTGCCCCGCCAAGAAATACGCCGAATTTCATCATCCCGCCGGATCGGAGCTGAAGATTCGATCCACGGGAACCACCGACTAGAACGGACGCTTCTTGTTGCCCAACCGGTTCGAATGTCAGCAGCACCGCCGTATGGCCGACCGAATCGGCTTCGATTGCCGAAAGCAGCGCCGAATCGAGTGTAAGAGTTACGCCCTTCTTCTTGATTTCCAGCTTGCTTTTTCCAAGAAATGCTCCGGCTTGTTGGGGCAGGCTGATCTTGGTTTCCTCTTCAGTGAGTGAGATCGAGACTACGCCGTCCACTGGCGCCCGAAGCGTCTTCTCATTCACGATTTTGACCCCGTGGGTCGCTTCATGATGGCTCGTTTCCGTTGAAGTGTCCGAATTACCTTGCGTCCCTTCATTGCCGGACGTGTTGTCGTGCGAATTGCTCTCCGATCCATTCCCGTTACCGGAGCCATTATCCGTGCCACCCTCGGTAGAGGATGTATCCGTCGTTACTTGCAGCTTGTTGCTCTCCGACAGATTGCCTGCGGCATCGGATGCCTTCACACTAAACACGTATTCGGTTGCAGGAATCAACCCGTCCAGCGTTTGGCTATACACCGACGCAGACACACTCGTCACCCACTGCCCATCTCTGTAAAGGCTGTAGCCGGATACTCCTACATTGTCGGAAGACTCGGACCACTTTAAGGCAATTGAAGTATCTGTCACCGATGTATAACTCAGCACAGGCGCGCTTGGCGGGGTGTCATCACGAGTCGCGACCGTAATCTCCCGACTGTCTCCCACCCGCTGGCCGCCTCCATCAAGGCCCGATACCTCAAAGTGATAAATGGTACCAGGCAGCAGGCCGTCCACGGTCGCAGTGTAGGTGTCAGATGTCACTGTACGGTAAGTAGCGTCACTTACCGTAACACCGTCTTTGGTAATTTCATAACCTTCTATCCCCGACACGCTATCCCGGACCGTCCATTCCAGTTCGACACTCGTTTCGGTTTGAAGTGTTGAATATAAGGAAGAGACAGGTACCTCTTTCTTAAAAACAACGGTATGTGCCGCACCTAATGATCCGTTTGTGTTCAAGCGCAGTTTAATGAATGGAGTCGTTTGTTCAAGGCTTACAGTAGGATCGGCACTTGCCAATACCAGCCCCGCGCGATTTAAATACAGCGTTATTTCCGACTGCTGCTGTGTCGGATCGGAGACCGCGATACTTAAACCGTCGTCCGTTTCCTTCATGATCACCGAAGCCGGCTGCTCCGAACGCAGATCGCCCACGGTACCCGGATTCCAAAAATTAGCCGCTGTGAGGCCAAGCGTCTTCTCCTTCACCGCGTGGATGTCTATCGTGCTTGCCAACACGTCGATATCCGGATTCTCACTGTACTGCTTGGTTGCCTCCCCACCTTGCTCAGGCAGCAGAACGTATGAATAGGAGGCATTAGCTGGTGTTTCTCCGTGATCGAAGGCCAGACTTAAATAATTCCGTGTAATCGGAGTATCCGCTTGCGAGCTGTTGATCTCCTTCCAACTGGCGGTTCTGTTCTCACGGAGTACCGACAATTCCGCTGCATCCGGGAAATAATACCCCGTTCCGGCGCCATCCGTATTACTGTCGAGATGTGCCCAATGCACACCGCTCGTCTTATATGGGGATCCGGTCGCTAACGGCTGGTCAACGCCGTCCATAATGAGTCTATTGTCCCCGGCAGCATTCAACATGCGGTTCTCGATTAGGGTTTCAACCGTTTGAGGCCCGCTTCCATTACTGGTAATGCCGGAGCCAAGCGCGACGATCTCATCATCAAACATGAACCAGGATTTTTTACCCTTCAAATCGCTGCCCGTCACTTTAGCCAGCGAGAAATCCATGCCGGCGGCTCCGTATTCGCCATCCAGCGATACGCCCCCGACCCAAGATTGAGTATTCATGTATGAGGTCCATTCTCCGGGAACCCGCCCTTGTCCGGATCCGTCCGTTGTGGTCCCCGGCAAACGGAAGGAATCGACGGTCGGCCAGAAGTCATTGCGATACTGCCCGAAATCCCGGTCATACAAATAAGTCATACCTATGCCTGTATACCAGCCCTTCAGGTTCTCGTTATTTCCCTTCTCAAAGGCCGAGATGCGATCCGAAAACAGGCTCAGCCCAAACCCGAAACCATCCCGCAATTGAACGACCCGGTCCATGCCTGCGAACATTTGATTTTTTACCAGGTGGCCCCTCGGTGTAATCGCATCCTCGTTCATCAGCTTTTTGATGACCATGATATCGCCAAGGGACAATCCTTCGTAATAATTACTGTAGGTTGTATCTTTGGATATCCATTCCTTTGCCATTTGTTTGATGGATATGGCCACATCAGCCGGTGCAGATTCCGCCATGCGCAGCAAAGTAATGATCGTACTGCGGGCACTGCCGTTGCCACTGCGGGAGATCCCCCTTCCGTTGACCATATCCATGAACTGCCCGTTATAAATGATCGGCTCATAGGTCTGCGATACCCAGTCATACACATTCAATACGTTACGATCCGTGATCGGCCATGGCGAATCGGTCAACAGATAGGACATGTCCGCCGTGCCTTTCAACCATACCGATCCATAACCTCCGGTATAAGCGATATTCGAATGCTGCACAAGGGAGCCGTCGCGATATACGCCGTCCCCTTTTGTTGCATAAACATATTCGGAACCGATCGAATCTCTACCCAGCATAATTTTGGCACTGTTTTTTTCGATAATTCCACGAAGTGTAACCACAAACGCTTTATCCAATAAATTGGCACCGGTCATTTTGACCCCGCTTACGCCAAGCACGGATCCTACCTTCGGATTCGGACAGAATGTATCGATTGCCGAAATGAAACGGGTGATTTGTTCCCGAGATAGATTGTCGTACATCAAAACCATCACATCATTAAGTACTTGCGGAGCACCAATCTCCCAGTCCCACCAGTTATTGTAGGCTTTTTTACTACCGTTGTAGCGATTTGCGTACATCCAATCGAGTGCGCTGACAATATCGCTCGCAAGCTCCTTGTTTTCGAACAAATCGGAGCCCGGAACGGAATATGCTAATGCCATCGTTTTTAATCGGTTATAAGCGGTCGTGATTTGGCTGGAATCAGTCGTGCTGGTCAGATCACTCCACAACCATGTGCGCCCGGGTGACTTGTCCAGCGACTTCCAGAATCCAGAAGCCTTATTCGCTTGGGCGGTTACAGCCGCGACAATATCAGGATCACTTTCGTCAAATGCGCCGCCAGTCAGACGTGTATGCCATTTTGCACGTAAGCTTTCGTAGGCCTCCATGTCTGAAGCTGATTCCACATTTACCAAACATTCTGCAAACGTCAGATCATCCGGTGTTGAAATTCTGATTGTTGTCGTACCGATACCTACGCCGGTAATCTCGCCAAGATCATTTACGATCGCCACATCGGGGTTGCTCGAAGTCCAGCTTACACTTTTGTCCGATGCCGTAGAAGGCGTCATGGTCGGAGACAACGTAACTTGGCCACCAACTGCCATGGAAAAGGCCGTTTGATTCAGCGTGATTCCGGTGTAACCTGAATATTCCTCCAGTACCAGGTCGTCAAACCAGACCTTCCCTTTCCCTGTCTCCAGAAATGGCTCAATGGTCAATTTGGTTGTTGTTTCGGGAATCGTCAGAACCACCTGCTGCATCGTCCAATCACGGGTTCCTGTCCATTTCTCGGAAGCAGGTCCGTCCCCCACCTTGGCCGTATTATAGTATTGGGTCCGGAAGTAAACGCCCTGGCCGGATACGTTATCCGTCTTCAGCCACAGCTTAAGCTTGTAGGATTTGCCGGGTGTCACAGATGTGACCACCTGCTTGACGGATACCCGACTCGTGTTAAAAGCATCAAACAACAGTGACTGTTTCCCTTCATGCGAGTGTTCCGTATCGATTTTGACCGTTGCCGTTTTGTTCGGCTCTTTGCCGCTGCCGGTTGGAATCCATAAATCCCAATGAACCGGAATTGGATCCGCGATCCCTTTCCAGGCCCCGCTTACCGTGGAAGTCGTTTCTTCGAAGCTTCCATTAAGCATAAGATTGGTAGATGCAGCCGACGCTACCCCGGCTGTGAAACTCCCGATGCTTGCGGACAAGAGATCTATCCCAAGCATAAGCGCTAACACCAGACTGGTTTTTCGCATTAATTCACCCCGCCATATGGTTAAAGTACAAGCCACAAACCTGGTACGCGTACACCTCAGCTTTCTAAGACTCCTACGGCTCAATACCCGCATCAGGCCTCGTGTTACTTGTAATCTTACTTAGTTGAAAAAATAGGAAGGTGGAGAATTTTGACCGAAAGCGTATACATTTCTGACATTGTCCTGGACTCCTGTTCAGGGCACATACGTTAAAGGGGGTGTCCCAAAAGATCTTAGATCTTGCGGGCGGCCCTAGAAGACGCTCCATGTACGAATCATTCCTACCATCGCTGTTGCCCCCACATTTCTTGGAATGGTTCTGAGCAAGGACGAAATGTGGGGGCAAAGGCGAGCGCTGACGCTTGTCCGGAATCGATTCGTCCTAACAGAAAGTACGTCAAATAAAGCCATGGCGGTGCTCAGGATGTTATTCCCACACCGCTATGGCTTCTGTTTTGATCATTGGCCGCCTTCTTGAGACAAATTATGGGGAAGTTGAAAGCCACCCGACATGGGAGCCGTACGTCAAGCAATAAATCTACTTTTGGGACGGCCCCTTGTTGAACTCGACGAACTGTACAATATCCGTGTCTGTATGGACTATTTGTCTTCTCCGTCCTGTACGAAATTGAGCACAGCTTCGTCCACAGCAGCGGTCTGTCCGAGGTCCGGTCGATCTGACAGTTCGACTTCGCAAGATGCGGGACGGCCATGTAGTTCAAATAGAACCAGTTCGTTTTCCCCTTTACGCAATAAAGGGCCGGGAATATATAACGCCATCTGCGGCCCCGCCTTCCAGTACCGGCCCAGATTGAAGCCATTGATCCAAGCGACACCTTTAGTCCAGCCATCAAAGCGAAGAAACGTATCCCCGATGTCCTCCACCTGAAAATGTCCGCGGTAAAATCCGGGCAGGTCTGCGTTTTCCGATTCCGGTGTGGACAGCTCTTCTTGCTCCGTCTGTCCATCATCGGTAACCGGTTTATAAGAGAGAGATGACAGCGTTTCGGACTCCAGCGGCAGGGTCCGGATCGTCCAGTCATACAGGAACTGGTTATCGATTCTCACGCCTTCCGTGATTCCCTTAGGATCGCGGATAAGCGGCCCATAATTGATCCGGCCCATGTTCTCGACGAGAATATCCAGCCTCGCTCCGTTTGCGGGTACGGTAATATGGAGAGGCTCTGAATTCCATCGTTCGATAACGCCAAGCGGCCGACCATCCAGAAATACCTGAGCACGATCCCGAACCTCCTGAATATGCAGCTGCTGTCCTTGCCGCGGTCCCTGAATAAATGTGCTGTACAATATAAAGCCATAGGACTGTCCGAATTTTTCCATCGGTTGGATGTGTACGCTTTGTATCGGTTCTGAGAGATGCTCTAAATTGGCATCCGCAAACAGGCCTGCCATTTCAGACAACGCGACCTTTCCGTAGGCTGCCTTTGGAATGGGATCCGGGAAGACACAACCCTGCTTAAAGCCATGCTTGTCCAGCACCAACCGCACCGCCTCATATTTCTCCGTCTTATCCCCCCATTCCGTCAAAGGGGCATCATAATCGTAGCTTGTCGTTGTTGGCTCATAGGTCTGGATGTGATTCGCTCCACTGTAAAAGCTGAAATTGGTTCCACCATGGAACATATACATATTAATCGAGGAGCCTTTCTCCAGCATTTCATCCAGTACGCCGGCAACATCGGCCGCATCCCGCACATGATGATCCTCCATCCAGTGATCAAACCAGCCGTTCCAGAATTCCATGACCATCAGCGGCTCTTCCGTACGATATTCCCGGTATTTGCGGAAGGATTCTTCTACCCTGGAACCGAAATTCACAGTCGCGTGCACATCGTCAAGTGACCCGCCTAGCAGCATCTCGTCGGTTGGCCCGTCGGAAGTAAAGAGAAGCACATCCACGCCACGCCGCACCAGTCCCGCGCGCAAATATTCCAGATAAGCGTGATCGTTGCCGTAACTGCCGTATTCATTTTCGACCTGAACGGCCAGAATCGGCCCTCCATGTGTGGACAGCAGCGGAACCAGTCTTGGGATCAACTCATCGTAATAATGATCCACCTTGCTTAAATAGAGCGGATCACTGCAACGAAGCCGGACTTCTCCATAACCAAGCAGCCAGCCTGGCAAACCTCCAAATTCCCATTCCGCACAGATGAACGGGCTGGGTCTGACAATGACGTGCAAGCCCAATTTCCCGGCTAATTCGATAAACGATACGACGTCGGCCATGCCGCTAAAGTTAAATTCCCCTTCTTTGGGTTCGTGTACATTCCAGGCGATATAAGTTTCAACGGTATTGAAGCCGCAGGCCTTTAATTTTAATAGCCTGTCCTCCCAATATCCAGGAACCACACGGAAATAGTGAATCGCTCCCGATATGATCCGGTACGGCTGCCCGTTCAACAAGTATTGCCCGTTATTCCAAGTGAGCATTCCCATTACAGATCCCTCCACACTTCTTGATAAAATCCAACGTTTATTGCCCGCAGCGATAAACCGCCATTTTTTTGATTTTCGGACTTGCGGCCGATTTCAGTACACGTAAACGCACCTTGTCCGTAGATACTGGCGAGAACGCATCGATTTTCTTGTGACCGATCGCGCTGCCGCGTGTAAGCTCAAGCCACTCCCCATCGATGCACGCTTCCAGCACATATTGACTTACACGTTCTCCGTAAGCGATATCCTCCATGACAACGGCATGATCGATCACGCATATTCGGGAAAGGGTCATTTCAACGACCTCGCCCGATCCCGAGCTTTCAGCCAGGGCATGACCAAACCGACGCTCGATCTCTCTGCCAAATGCCAGAAGCCGCTTTACATCGGCTTCCGGAAGCAGCCCCCGATGGTCTGGAGCGACATTGAGCAGCAAGGTTGCCCCATGTCCGACCGACCGATAATAGATTTCCATTAGTTGACCAACAGACAACAGCAAGTGTTCTTCGTCAGGATGCCAGAACCAGCGGTCTTTTCGGATGGGGACATCACATTCCGCGGGCACCCAGCCCGGCGTCTCCGGCAGCCACTTCAGCGATTCTTCGCTGAACATGCTGCCTCGCGAAGAATCGGCCGTATTCCAGCAAGGATACGGAGCGACGCCATCCTCATTGCCGACCCAACGGATCGTGGGCGCGCCCATATTAAACACCATCGCGCTGGGCTGATGCTTTTTCACGAGATCCATGATTCGAGGCCAGTCATATTCGCGGCCTTCCGACCCCGCGCCGTCAAACCAGATTTCCACAAGCGGACCATAGCCGGTTAAGAGCTCCTCCAATTGTCTGCAATAAAAGTCATCATACTTTTGCGGGTCGGCATAACACGGCTCGTGCCTGTCCCAAGGGGATACATAAATACCGAATCCGATGCCCTCTTCCCGGCAAGCATCCGCACATTCTTTTACGACATCGCCCCGCCCTTCCTTCCACGGACTCGAGGCTACGGAGTAGTCCGTTGTCGCCGTTGGCCACAGGCAAAAGCCGTCATGGTGCTTGGCCGTCAATATGAAATAACGGAATCCGGCTTGCTTCGCGGACCGAACCCACTGCCGGGCATCTAGCTGTAGTGGATTAAACAATGTGGGCGAATCCTTGCCCTCTCCCCACTCCTGGTCACAGAACGTATTAATTCCGAAATGGCAGAACATCCCGAGCTCCATGTCCTGCCAGGCTAGCTGCTCTGGAGTCGGCAAAACAGCAAGATAATCCGAATGCTCCTTCAAATCATCATTCATCTCTTTTTCACTCCCTCACATGAGTTATGCTACATATGAAACTTGATACCAACTACACAGTGAATGACACGGTTCATTATCTTTTTAATACAATCTGATAGGTCTCTTCCCCCTCTGCCGCAAACGTATATTGATAACCCGAGCCTGAGCTTAGGCATGTTATAGGTACAGGAACATGCGTGGAATCAAGTATTACAAGCTGGTGCCCGCTAAATAAAACACAATTCCGGAAATTCTCAGAATAAATCTCAGCCGTTTCAAGCTTGCCTTCTTTCCAGCTAATATTTACTGTATAACCGCCCCTAGCACGAAGTCCCTTCACCGAACCACTTGCCCATGAGGACGGCAGAGCAGGAAGCAAACGAACTTCACCGCCATGGGATTGCAGCAACATCTCCTGGATCGCGGCCGCTCCGCCGAAATTGGCATCAATTTGAAAAGGGGGATGGTCACCGAACAAATTCGGATGTACTGCCTTGGCCAGCAGCTCGCGTAGGCTGTCATGTGCTTTCTCTCCCTCGCCAAGTCGAGACCAGAAATTCGTAATCCACGCTTGGCTCCAACCGGTATGTCCTCCGCCATACTTCAGGCGCCGTTCCAACGTTGCCCTGGCAGCTTCTCCTAGCTCGGGCATTCGATGAGGGATAATCTGTTCTCCCGGATGCAGAGCGAATAAATGTGAGATATGGCGATGACCCGGCTCAAACTCTTCATAATCGACTGCCCATTCCATGACCTGTCCATATCGGCCGATTTGGGGCTGAGGAAGTTTTGCCCGCGTACCGCTCCACTGTCTACTCCATTCCTCATCCATCCCCAGAATCTCCGCTGCTTCAATACAAGCGGTAAATAATGCATATATAATTTGTGAGTCCATCGAAGGGCCGGAGCATAAGGAACCAATCTGTCCTTTCTCGTTAATATAGCTGTTCTCCGGTGAGAGCGAAGGCGAAGTAACCAGACAGCCGTTCTCATCAAAAACAAGAAAATCAAGAAAGAACAAGGAAGCCTCCTTCAGTACTGGATAAGCTCGTTCTCGCAGGAATGACTCTGACAGATTATAGCGGTAATGCTCCCATAAATGCAGGGCCAGCCACGCCCCGCCCATCGGCCAGAAAATGGCAGGTGTCCATGCTCCAAACAAGCCGCTCTCTGCCCACAGATTCGATGATGTGTGCGCCGTAAACCCTCTCGCCCCATACAGAGATGCCGCGGTCTTCCGCCCGTTTATGACCAACCGATCGATAAAATCGAACAATGGCTCGTGGCATTCCGGCAAATTGCCTGTCTCGGCAATCCAATAGTTCATCTGCAAATTAATGTTCAGATGATAATCACTCTCCCAGGGTGGCGTGAAACTTTCATTCCAGATTCCCTGCAAATTGGCAGGTAAACTCCCCGGTCTCGAGCTTGCCATCAGTAAATAACGACCATATTGATAGAACAACGCCTCAAGTCCAGGATCATTAACCCCTTGCCGATAAAGCTGTAGTCTCTCCGAAGTAGACCTATCAACAAGTGCATCTTCTGCCTCTGAAGCGCCATCTTCCGTTATCGGAGTTATCAATGTATCAGACGCTTCGATTTTCAGACTTACTCGATCGAATAAAGCGCAATGATCAGCAATATGCTCATCCAGCAATGAGCCATATGGAAGCAATGCAGCGGATCCCGCCTGTTGCAGTGCCTCCCGGTACGGATCATCACAGCGAAACGATGTTTGAGCGGCGAACAGCAAAGTAACATCATCGGCAGACTGGATATCGAGGTAATTGCCAACCGTTTGACACTTGCCGCCAATCGTATAGGCATGAAGTACTGCCGCGTATTTAACACCATCCGGCCCACATATGCCTTCCATCGCCAATGTACGTTCATTTTCCCGCTTTATGTTTCCATCGAAGGGGCGCTTGCTTAACCGGGCTGATAAATGAATAGCTGCAGGTTCCGATGCAGAAATACGAACGACAAGGACTTGATGAACAGCACTTGCAAAGACTTTCCTGTCATAGAAAATGCCGTTCTCTTCCCAGGATACGGAAGCAACGCCCGTCCTCAGATCCAGCTCCCGCCTGTATTGATTAACTTCGGATGTGTCGGACTTGAACTGAAGCAGCAGATCTCCGAGCGGCTGGTAAGGTCCAAAGTATTGCGGAGCATTCGTAAAATGTGTAAGCGCCAACTGCTCCGCCTCTCGCAGCTCCCCACAGCGAAGAAGAGATCTAATATCATCCAGCTTTTGTATCGCCTCTGGATTGTCGTGCTGCTTCGGTCCGCCATACCATACCGAATCTTCATTCAAACCAATCCGCTCGGTGGACACACCGCCAAATACCATGGCTCCGAGTCTCCCGTTGCCGACGGGAAATGCCTCCGTCCAGACCTTTGCAGGCCGTCGTTCTACAAGCTTTCTAGTTTCGTTGATCATCGCTCTGCTCCTATTTTGAGTATCACAATAGAATAAGGGCTGTCTCAGATGTATGATTACTGAGGACAGCCCTTCCAATCAATAGCTAAGCATCAACCTTTAGGATTCCATCCGGCCCGATTACTTAACAACGCCTTTTTCGTTAATGATTTTTGTAGCTTCATCGACCATCCATTGTTGAACCTCATCAATCGGCTCGTTGCTGAGCATGAATTTCGCAAAGCCGTCATCAATGATCTTGGTCAATTCCGAAGTATCCGTCATCATGACTTTGGCTGCATCAAGATACTGGATTTCATCGCTAAACAGCGTATATTTCAGCGAATCCATATCGTACTTATCCTCTTTACCGGCAACCAGCTTTGTCAACAATTCTTCGTTATTCGCTTTCTTGTAACCAGAGAACTCAAGTCTGTTGTCCGAATCGGCTGTTGTCATAAATTTCATAAGCTTGAAGGACGCTTCCTTGTTGGTTGAATTGGCACCCAACGCAAGCATACTGCCGCTGGTGAAGTATTTTCCTTCATACTCTTTAGGTTCCATTCCCGCAGGAGGCACAGGTACAGGAGCGAAAGCTGTTTTGAAATCATGCGGATATTGCTCGGTATTTCCTGGGTCCGCTATCGTGAAGTTGCCTGTAAGAATCATAGCAGCTTCTTCATTAAAAAATTCAGTACGGTAGTTCAGCTTCGCGGCAAGTACGTCACTGTAAGGTTTGGCCGACTTGTCCGTCTCCTCCATATCTTTGCGGAGCTGGAAGAAATACTTGTAAGTCGGATCGGCCAGAATGGTAGTTCCGTCCTCATATACGAACGGATCTTTCATCATGGTTTGCGCCGGAGCGTTCATATAAAGCTCCCATGTATGGAAGTAAGACCCGTAACGCTTGTCTACGCCTTCGCCCTTGGTCAGCTTCTTGGAATAGTCGCGGTAATCATCCCAAGTCCAGCCGAATTTCGGAACTTCAAGTCCCGCTTCATCCAGGGCATCCTTATTGAGCATCACATAGTTCATGCTCTTGGTGTACTGCATGCCATAATACTTGTCTTCTAACTTGGCATTGACAAAGTATTCGTCTTCCGGAACGAGACTTTCCTGCTCATAGAACTCGTTCAGGGGAGCAAGTGCTCCACGTGAGGCGCGTTCGAGAACTCCGCCTAAGCTTGGGAATTGAATAACATCGATCGCTTCACCGGATGAGATCAGGAAATCAAGCTTTTTCAACATTTCCACGGAATCACCTGGGACCAGAACCACATGTTCGACCTTGATATTCGGATTCTGATCCATGAATTCCTGGAGCATGGCGTCCGTACCCGCCTGTTGAGCTTCGTTATCCCAGTTGTAATACTTGACGGTAACCTGCTTGTCCGTCTGACCGCTTCCACCGTCCTTGCTGGCACCGCTTTCAGACCCGGAATTCCCGCAACCGCTTAAGACCAGGGTGCTCGCCAGGATCGTGCTAAGAATGACGGATAATCTGTGTTTACTTTTTTTCTTCATCTTACTTCCCCCTGCACAGATAAATTAGTTGTGGTGCTGTTTTCATGTTCATTATAGGCACCAGCATGGCGGATCAAGTGCACAATTTTGAGGTTCTAGGATTACATTTTTGACTTTCCGAAATTCTGATTTTTGACATTAGACTTCGTATCAACCTTTTACCCCGCCCAAAGCAATGCCGTTTATAACCTGCTTTTGCAATGCGATGAACACAATGACCAGCGGAATGATCGCCGATACGGACGCCATCATCATAATGGCGTAGTTGTTGGTATAGTCATCACGGAACAGCGTCATCCCCAGCGGAATCGTGTATAAGTCCTTGTCCAGCAAGAAGATGAGCGGATTCTGGTAATCGTTCCAGGTCCAAATGAATTTAATAATCGCTACCGTAGCAAGCACAGGCTTGCACAGCGGAACCATAATGGAAGCAAATGTCCGCAGATGACCCGCTCCGTCAATTCTGGCCGCTTCCAAGTATTCATCACTGATCCCGATCATAAACTGACGCAGCAGGAATGTGAAGTAGATCGAGAACATGCTCATGAAGATGATGGCTGCATGCGTATTGTAGAGGCCAAACCAGCGAATCAGCAAAAATCGAGGAATCAGCGTCGCCTGATCCGGAATGATCATGAACGAGAGCAAGGCCATAAAGACGAGGTTCCGTCCTTTAAAGCGAATCTTCGTCAGCGCATAGGCTGCCATGGATGAGATAATCAGTGTGATTAAAGTCGTAATAATCGCTATTTTAAAAGAATTAAAGTAGAAATCATAGAAGGGAACTCTTCCCATCCAGACCATCTTGAAATTGTACGCCAGATTCACCTTTTCCGGTATCCATTGAATCGGGAATCGCATAACATCCTTCTCATATTTAAAAGCCGCGGAAATCATCCAGATAAGCGGAACGAGAAACACGATGGACAATGCCCCCATGATAAGGGTGATTATCACTTTGGACACGTTTTTTCGAAGCAACTGCATGTACATTCCTCTCCCTTCTTATTCTTCATTTCTCATTTTCCAGGTGAGCGCGGTAATCAGACCGATAATCGCGAACAGCAACCAGGAAATGGCCGAAGCGTATCCCATATTGTAGTATTTAAAGCCTTCCTCATAGATGCGGAATACAAGCACGGTAGAAGAATTGTTCGGGCCGCCTTCCGTTAAAAAGGCAATGATGTCAAACACTTTAAACGAGCCAATCAACATCGTAATCAACAGGAAGAAGGTCGTCGGGCGGAGCATCGGAACCGTGATCGCAAAAAACTTTTTGATCGAACTGGCACCGTCAATATCCGCCGCTTCGTAAATTTCATTCGAAATGTTCGTGAGCCCAGCCATGTAGATTATGATCGTGTAACCCAGGCCCGCCCAGGAACTGATAATCGAAATCGCCAAGAGCGACGTTTTCGGATCGACCAGCCATTTCGGCGGACTGCTGATCCCGATGTCCATCAGAAACTGGTTGATCGGACCCAGCGATGGGTGGAATAATGCGCTCCACACCGCAGCAACTGCGATGATCGAAGAGATATAAGGAATAAAGAACGCGACTTTAAAATAACTCTTGAAGAACACGCTGTTGTGAATCAATACCGAAAGCACCAAGGCGATCGCAATCGGGATCGGCACCGTAAGAACCATATAGATCAAGTTGTTCTTTATCGCTTGCATAATGGTTGGATCATGGAACATCTTGATGAAATTATCCAGTCCGGTAAATTCGATACCCTGGACACCCGACAGCATATCCCAATCGGATAAGCTCAAATACAAAGAAAATCCAAGGGCAAATACGTTTAATAGCAGCATTCCGACGATTTCCGGGGCCAGAAAGAGCCACCCGATCAAAGCCTCTTTCCGCTTGGGGGTCCAAAACTTCCGTCGGCTCTTGGGCACAGGTTGTTGTACAGCCTCCATGTAGCATCACCTCAACAATTTGTAAGTTGTCATTATAGTAATACATCCGCTATCGGCAAGAAGGAGGGATTATGACCAGCCATGTGCAAGATTTTGACCTAAAAAAAGCCCCACAAAGGGGGGCCTATGCTCCGATGCTTATTCCAAATACTTTGCGGGGACCCCAAAACATATAAATGCGAATACATTATTGCTAACGCTTCGCTGAAAACTTATACATTCTTAAATCTTAAAAAGCCGCCCTTGCCAGGCGGCTTGCTGCTGTAAATGTGAATTGAACTGTAGCGGTCCACTTATTTTCGCGCGGTGTACTTCGCTTTATATTCACTTGGCGTGGTCCCCACGTATTTTTTAAACACTTTTGAAAAATACGTCCGATCCGAATAACCCAATCCCATAGCAAGAGACTCCAGATTTTGTCCAGACATTCTGAGCATTTTGGTAGCCATCTTCATTTTGTACTGATGCACGTAATCCGTGAAGGTCAACCCCGTCATCCGTTTGAAATATCGCGAAAAATAGCTCGGATTCAAAAACAGATAGCGTGCCATATCGATCGACGTGATGTTATCGTCAAGATGCTGATCGATATATTGCTGGATCACCTGCAGCTTCGGCTCATTCGGGGAGCTTCCTACTCCCGTTTGCCGGGTTCCGATAATTTGGATCAGCTTTCTCTCCACCAGTTCCATCATATCCTCCAAGGTGCGAGCTAAAGCAAGATAGGCAAACAGATCCTCATCGAATTTCAGACTGGAGAACATCAGCTCGACACCGCGAAGCATGGAGGAAAGGTCCCTGGCAAAGTCATTCGGATCAATCGACAGCTCTTTGGCGGTCCCGGCGATCTTTTGAAGCGCAGCGCGTATTCCGTCGAGATCCTGCTTGATGAGCATCCGTTCGAGCTCTGAAACATAGCTGTCAAGAAACCCCTGTGGCGCAGCTTGAAACCAACGCGACCTTATTTGCGAAATTTCGGATATCGTATAGTCGGTATTTGCGTAAAACTCGCACTTGCCATGGAGAATTTCCTGATAGATAGAACCAATCGAGCTTAATTCCATTTTGTCCGTGACCGCGATAACGTTTGGTTGAATTTTCAGAAAGTGAACGCACTGGTAACACAGCCGCTGCAAATAATTATGAAGATTCAAGCTGGCATTTTGTGCGAGATTCACCCTAAAGTTATGAAGAATCACAATGTTTCCCTGCTCCATGAACGGCGTAATTCCTTCATACGATTCGGACAATTCCGTCGCGATATTGTAGACAGCGTATAAAATCAGTGGAAATTCCGTTTGTCTGAAACGCTGGTCAAAGCTGGACATTTGAATGCTGACCAGTCCCAGCATAAACCACGGATACGTCCAAGAGATGCCGATCTGTGCCGCATAAGCCAAAGTGGCTTCGGACGGCGAGCCATTGATTACCCTTTGCAGCAAATCCTGCCGAAAGAGCTGGCTGTTGTAACTCGCCGCCTCGCGATTAATCAGACCGGCCCGCGTCTTTAACAAGTGCATGGATTTGCCAAGACTCTGCTCCAACTGCTCAGCCGTAAGCTGATCCTTGATCAAATAATCATCCGCTTGCAGCTTTACGGCTTGCTGGGCGTAATGAAAATCCTCATGACAGGTCAGGAAGATAATCCGAACCTCCGGCTTCACGCGAATAAAATGGTCTGCCAACTCAATGCCGTTTTTTTGCGGCAGTCCGATATCCGTAATGACAATATCCGGACGTAATTCCTCAAACATATGCAGCGCTTTCGCGCTGGAATACGTACTGCCGGCTATCTGCAGATTGTTTGCCTCCCAGTCAATCATCTGTTGCAGTACCTTGAGCATAGGAACATCATCGTCTATGAGCATTACTCTATACATCATTCTTCCTCTCCCTCCGGTAAAAAACCATGATGATGACTTTGGGGCAAATACAGTGAAACTGACATTCCACCCTGCGGAAGGTTGGCGAGTGTCAAACTCGCTTCCGGTCCGAAGGTCAATCGGAGTCTTTGGACGATGTTCATTAGACCCACTCTCTCATAAGCTCCATCCTGCTCGCCGCTTGGTTTTCCCAGCCTACGGTTCAGACATTGGAGCATATCTTCATCTGCCCCGAAGCCATTGTCTGTAATCTCAATTCGGACTCCGTCCGGATTGCTTCGGGAACGGATCTCAATGCGTGGAGTCTGATGATCGACAAGCCCGTGGACGATGGCATTCTCAACGACAGGCTGCAAAATAAGTTTCGGCAAAATGAGCCCCTCGGTTTCCGGATCCAGATCGACCTCTAAATGAAGCGGGATTTCATTGCGGATCTTCATAATGTCGATATAATGGCCCAGCAGCTTGCATTCCTCGCGTAAAGTGGCCGGCTCATTGACCTTGAGATAAGCTCGAAGCAAACTCATCAAGGAATCAATAATTCCACTATGAAGTGTATCTTTCGTCAAGATCAGACTGCACTTGATCGAATTCAGCGTGTTAATCAAAAAATGAGGGCGAATTTGCATAAACAAGGCTTCGAGCTCCATCACCCGCTTCTGTTCCTGCTCCTGTTCGATATCGTGAATCAGCCGCTGTAATTGATCCAGCATCGTATTCAGCGTCTGCCCCAATTCGGCGATATCATCCTTGCCCTTGACCTCCAGTCTGACATCCAGGTTTCCCATTCCGAACTGGCGTACAACCCGCTGCAGCTTGAGAATCGGACTGTGCAGCCTTTTGGCGATCAGGATGGACATCCCGGAGAAAACGAGAAACAGCAGAATGACCCCGGCTAGACCGGTATAAAAAGTCCGGGAGATTTGCCCCGACCACTCTTTCTCCGAAGCCTCATAGGCCAGCTTCCAGTTCGATTTCAAAATGGTCCTGTCCGTTCGGACACTGCCCTTAGTCTCCGTATGATTCGGGATTAGCCCCGAGTCGCCTGCGATGAATTCCCCTGTTGTATCAAAGAGCGCCACCTTGCCAAAGTCGACCGTACCAAGCAGCCTGTTGAAGTAAGTATCGGAAATGGCGCTGAGCAATACGGACACTTGCCTCTTCTCGCGGCTGTCATAAATGACCCTGGCGATATAGTAACTTTTCCCCTTCCCTGCCGAGTCGCCGCCCGCCATCCCAAGCCATTGCAGGCTTTCCGGTTTATTGAGATCGACGCGCTGCATCAGCTTGTCGACACTTCCGTTAATGGCGGTCAAATCCTCCGTGCCTGAAGAGATGACGAAATGCTGACGGTTGACCAAGTACATGCGGACGTTATTATTCAGCGGCTTGGAGTTGATCAGGGAAAACACATCCTGAATTTGTCTAAAATGCACATAATCCTGATAAGTAGCCAGCCGTTTTGTGTCTGCAAATGACTTCAGGATATTGCGAACATTCGTATCGTTCACGATAAAATGGGAAGCAAACGTTACATCGTCAATTGTCTTACTCAGCTCATCCGTCATGACGTTCAGGAAATTCTCGTTGCTGAGCTGCAGCTTCTCTACCATCGTATCCCGGATCAGAACAAACGAAATGATAGAAACCGCAATCAGCGGAATAAAGATCAGCAAAAGAAACGACAGCTGGATGCGTTTGTAGTAGGTGAATTTGAACATTTTTCTCTGCGCCTCTCTTATGCTATTGTCCTCTTTATTCTATCAGTCCTCTGTGCCGGAAGCATTCATTAAATGATTACGGTTACTTGCTTATTTCTTCCTTGGAGGGTCATCAGCACAACCTCTCCGAAGATCTGCATGCCCTCCACCACATAAGAATCATAATGACCGGATGGCGCACGGTGACTAACAACGAGAATAAACTCCTCTTCCATTCCCGGGAGCTGAACCCCGCATGCCTCAGCTTGCCCGTCATGAACCCGTTCGCCCGTATGACGATATACAGGTACCTTACGGACTCGCGGAGCGGCTGTTTCGCCTGGACGATGAGGATATAGCACCTGCATGATGCTGATCAAACCTTTCCCTGTCCGGGAGTAGGCCGCATTCGCATTAGGTTCCAGCAGGTTATATTCACGGGAGATCACGCCCTCGCCCACTTCCGCACGCAGGCCGTCTGTGGTTACGGGGATGATGGATAGATTCGCTTCCCCAAGGGTGTTTGTACGGCAAATCAATGATTCCGCTTCCATCAAGGCTTCTCCTGGAGGGTGCGGAAAATGAAAATGCTGAGTAAAGGTATGCTGCTCAAGGCACACCAAGCTGTCGATCAGCAGCCAATAGTATGGCTTGATAAAGATGATCCTTCTGCGCGGATACAACGGTTCATTCCCATAGAGATAGCCGTCATGCGCCCCCTCGACATAGTCAAACTCCGGCCTGCTGATCCATTTGCAGCCAAGAGGCCCGGCAATCCGGTCGAAAGACCAGGTGTCCTTGACCCCGGTAAATCCGATTCCGTCGACAACAGTTGTGTTATGGGCTGAGCTCTCCTTTAATGCTTTTCTCAGCGGTGTATGATCGCTATAGTTGTACCTTCCAGAATCAGTGAGCAGATCACGGCCGTAGGCATGGAGATCTATGTGCAGCATGTCGGCGTGCCCGTGACCTCCCCCGAGCGGACCGCAGTGAAAATAAAGGTACAGCGCTTCTTCGTCCCAGCCCGTTCGCATCGTATAATGACCGGAATGGGTAAAAGCTCGGCTCCGGCATGGCGGCTCCGCGGGAGCCATCGCTTTGTAATCCCGGATTCCCTCTATGCCGAACAGCCAGGCATTATCATAATCCGGCCGAGCATTGCCGCCAAAGCGCAGAACGGAATCCCCAAATAACCACGCGGCATAGGTCAGAATGGAACGGATATCACTGTCGTCGCTGTCTCCCAGCATCGGCTGCCTGTGATTCGGCTTCGCCCAGTACAAGGAGGCTCCGGCCATCTCGCGGACCGTACGCCGAAATGGACCGTCAAGCTCCAACCCGTTGAGATTGGCGAGGTGAACGCAGTCAAGATAACAAGCCAGCACCTCATGATGGTACGTTGGCGATTGCTCCCAGTGAATGCCATCCGCCATGATCTGGAGCCGGGCCGTCTCCTTCAGTCTCTCTTCCCCCATTTCCCGCCACCTTGCCGACTTGCTAAACTCGGGGAAGAACAGTGCAATATGGTATAAACCGCAAGTTTCCAGAACACCCCAGTTGCTGATATGCTTCCAGCTGGTGAAGGAAGCATCCAGATACTCCCCGTGCTCGTGAAGCGAAATCAGCGCTTTACTAAGCAGCGATGGAGTCAGGGATGGACTGCCGATCATGTATCGAAGTGCCTTGATCCAGTTCGCGCTGCGCAGGCCCGCTTCGATCGGGCGCCATGTCAACGTATCCGTCGTAGGTTCTTGGGGGACAGGATTCCGATCTATCCAGTCTTCAAGCTGGCGGCCAAGCACCTCCGCATACTTCTCATCGCCTGTCATCGCATACGCTTGTCCTAGCGCCACCCAGTAACGGTGGCGATTCAGCATATAAGCCCACTCCACGTCTTGATCGGGGATATGGCACCAGTCAATATCACCGTCAAATGTGACCGGCACTACACTCCGTTCCATATCCCATGGAAAGCGGAACAGGAACGTCTGCCGCACCACCTCATCCGCTGTCTTCATCACGGTTTCCAGTTCATCTGCACAGTATTGCTTCACATATTCCGTAATTCTCTGCTTATCCTCACTGCTCGTCCACCATCCGGGTGTCTTCCGACAAGAGAAGTACTTGTGCAGCTTACTCAGTATATCGTGCCGTTGACCTTGGTCGTCTGCATCTTGCATCGGACGCATGGCGGGATCCTCCAGATTCAAAACCGCTAAAACGGCATCCACCGAAACTTCCGTAGCATCAGCGTTCATACCAGTACCCCTTGCTGCCGGTCTCCATCCGAATCAAAGCTTCCAGGTAAAAATAATCCCCCCAGATCATGAAATCATCCGGGGACAATCCGCCGCGCACATGATAAGAGCCATGCTGCAGCAGGCCCTCTGCCTCTTGGCCGATCGTGGAGTAATTACGTACCAACGAGGTCATGGAATCCTTCAGACCTTGTTCAAAGTCGGCTCTTTCGAGATCCTCCTCCTCCAGATGTCCAATCAGTTCCAGCAAGCCTGCTGCCACAATGGCGGAGGCCGAGCTGTCGCGATAAGTCTCGGCGGTTACGGGAGCATTAAAGTCCCAAAGGGCGACATGATCCTCCGGTAAGTGTTTCAGGAAATATCTCGCCATTCGTTTAGAAGTATCGAGGTATACATGATCTCCTGTATAATGGTAAGCCAGTGCGAAGCCGTATACCCCCCAGGCTTGTCCCCGCGTCCATGTCGACCCGTTTGTATAGCCTTGATGCGTAGCACCTCCGATCGGCTCCCCGGTATGCGGATCAAAGAAGAAGGTGTGGTATGAACTGTCATCTCCCCGCACCAGATAACGCCTTGTCTTCTCCGCCTGCATGATTGCAACTTCTCGATATTGGGACTTTCCGGTTTGCAGTTCAGCCCAGAACAGGAGCGGCAGATTCATCAAACAATCGATAATGATGCGGCCACCCTCCTGTTCATCCCCTTCAGGACCCCAGGCCTGAATATATCCTCCGCCTGGACGCCAGCGTTTCAGCAGCAAGTCCGCAGCCTGAAGCGTCAACTCGCGGGCACTTTCGTTCTTATCAACGATCCATTCCGCTTTGGAGGACAAGGAATACAGAAATCCGATATCGTGATGATCCAGCACCCGCTTATCCGCAAAGCGTTGGCGGAAATCTTCTACGGTTCGCACCGCCCCCAATCTGAAGGCCTCGTCACCTGTGTATTCATAACATAGCCAGAGAAGGCCGCTCCAGAAGCCGTTCGTCCAGTCGTCATTGTCATTCAACAAATAAGCTCCGTCCCTACTGACGTGGGGAAATCTTGTCCCGTAGGTATCCATGTTCTTCCGGATTTTCTCTACGGCGTCTTTAATCGCACTGCTCCACATAACCTCTTGCTCCCTTCAAATCGATCATGATTACGATTCATGATAAGGAGAGTCACCCCGTTCTTGTAGAGCCGATTTTTGCCTTGATGTGCAATATTTTGACTTTCGGGTCTCTAGGGTGGTAGAAATGGAACAAGCCTGTTCCTTTTCGCTCGAATCCAACCAAAAAAAGGGGCTTCTTAGATCTTTCGGGAGGCCCCCTTCTTGCTCTTAGAAGACGCCCCATGTACGAATCGTTCCTCCCATCGCTGTTGCCCCCAAATTTCTTGGAATGATTCTGAGCAAGGACGAAATGTGGGGGCAAAGGCGAGCGCTGACGCTTGTCCGGAATCGATTCGTCCTCTCCGCTACGCCGTGAAGATTGCTTACTTTTTTAGACGCAAAGAAACCGTTCTTTGGTAAAATGGAGGTGCTACCCAAACCATTTACGAAAGGAACGGTTTCTTTTGTACATTCAATATACCATGGACCAACTCGATCTGATCAAACAGAAACTATAGCGGTGTGGGAATAACATCCTGAGCACCGCCATAGCTTTATTTGACACACTTTCTGTTTATGAGAGCCGTACGTCAAGCAACTAGATCTAAATGGGACGGCCTCTCATGTCTGCCGAGCGATATAGTCTAACCGTCGTACTTCTTCCACTTTCTGATTTTGGTTCTGAAGCTTTTGAACGGTGCGACGGAATTGATATGCAGCCATTTCCACATCGGCCAGTTGGCACTGGTTACCGTCCACTTGCGAACACCCGAATGAAATAACTCTTCCTCACTCAGTTGGTTGATCCATTCACACCATTCTTCTATCCTCTGCTTCAACAACGAACGTAATTCTTCCAAAGAATGTGCATCATACGTATGATAGAATTGCTGATACAAAGCCCCCAATTGATTCCATTTATAGTCAGGGGTTGGCGTCGTAACTTCTTTACCCGCAAGTTCATCCTTCTCCCAGCTCATCACCAGCGTTAGCCATCCGAGCTGATAGGCGATCATCTCTTGGGGTGTTCTGTCCACTTCGCCTATACGCAGATTCCTTTTATCCTCTGGAACATCATCAAATTCTTGGTCAAAAAGCTTGTACGTTTTTTGAATTTCAGTGATTAAAGCTTCTTTACTCTGGTACGTTTGCAACGGTACCCTCTCCTTCATCATTTGCAGGCTTCACTCCACAGACATATCCAAATTATACCATGTCCAAGGATCATGCATAGTGATGAATATCATCTAGGCTCTCTTTTCCCGGTAGCGCTTTAAACCTAAGCAAATATAAGCCACGAAAGCTAATAATCCACTTGCTCCAGCAGTGATCGAGAAGGCTCTTACATAATCCGCCAGGCTTGCATCTGAGAGGGACAGCCCAAGCGAGTGAGTGAACAAAATGCTTATGAATGCAACGCCAAATACGTTAGCCAAATACATCATAGTGGTGAACAAACCCGAGCCTGTTCCTGCTGATGCCGCTGGTACACTGCTAAGAATCATATTCGCAAGCGGCGTTGTCGCCATACCTAGACCTATCCCATACAACGATAGGATAAGGATATTATGGATATGGAACAAATGAATGGGATTCCTATTCAGTGATACTACAAGCAGGAGTATACTAATGCCCATAGTTAGCGCGCCTGACCTTAATACAGTGTTCCCCCATCGATTGACCATCCGGGATGACAGCAATGAGGTAGCGAACAATCCCAAACCCAGGGGCAGAAACACCAAGCTTGTTGTCTTCAGATTGAAATGCAATCCTGTTTGCAGAAAGTAATTCAATATGAAGAAAAATGAGAACATGCTGAGGTAAATCATCATCTCCGTGAAGACTCCCCGACGAAAAGAACGTAATCGAAAAATGGAAAGATCCATGAGCGGCGGTGTATCCTCCGCCTTTCCCTTCCGTTTCTGCAAAGCAATAAAGGCAAGGAGAATCAGAATCGATAACAGTACGCATCCCCATGTCCATGATGGCCATCCCTGTTTTTGCCCCACCGTGAGTGGATAAATCAGCAAGAATAACCCGAACATGAGCAGCAATGTCCCAATCCAATCAATGCTTTGCTTTCCAGGTCCGCTGGACTCAGGGACCATAGGCAGGCCTGTAATCACAAGGAGGCCAAAAGGCACATTAAACCAAAATACCAATCGCCAGCCAAGCCCAAACCAGTTCCAATCCACCAAAACTCCGCCCAGGATTAAACCAAGCGTGAATCCCGTCCCGATCACCGCTCCGTAGATTGCAAAAACCAACCCTTTTTCGCTTGGAGGAAAGGTTCGCTGGATTATGGATAGGACCTGTGGTTGAATCATCGCCGCCGATAACCCCTGGGTGACGCGCACGATAATAAATAGAATTGGACTTGAAACGAATCCCCCGAAAACACTCATCACCGTAAAACCCAAAACCCCAATGCGCAGCATTCGTTTTCTGCCATACATGTCACCCAGCCTTCCGCCAAAGATCAAGGCCACAGCAAGACCTAATGAATACCCTGAGAAAATAATCTGTGCTTCGGCAAAACTGACGTGCAGGCTGTCTTGCATATTAGGAAGTGCAACCTGCATCATATAATTGTTCAGAGAGATCAGAAGAGTCGGAAGCAGGATCAGAATAAGAGCGACCCAGCGGCGTGGATCAGCTGGCTGGACTACCTGTTGTGCTGTCATATCCGTTATAGCGATTTTATTCATGAGTTTCCCTCTCTTCCATTTTCATGAGCTGCGTCCGCATTTTAAAGCAAATGCCACCCTCCCATTGAGCGGATTCGCATAAAGATCACTATCGATTTCATAGACTTGGCGTATCAATTCAACCAATTGATAATCATTATCATCGATGATGGCGTTTTGATCTACCTGCCAAGGTATTTTCTTTCCTTGTAGAGGGAGTCAGGATCTACAAAAAAAGGACTCCAAACATGACAAACATGTTTAGAATCCTTTTTCTTCTTCGTATTTATTTTAAGGGCTTGACGTACGGCTGTGACCTATAGCTTTCAGATATTCTCCCGGATTACAGCCATAATACTTGCGGAAGGTAGTCGCGAAATTGCTGGCATTGCTGTAGCCGACAGATACGGCCGTTTCTCCGACATTATAGCCTTCCGTTTCCATGTACCAGATGGCCTTCTCCATTCTTTGCTTGCGCACAAGTTCGAAAATCGTGATGCCGAATCGTTCGCGGAACCCCTTTTTCAATTTGAATTCATTCAGTCCAACTCTTCTTGCTAACTGTTGAATCGATAGCGGCTGTTCAAAATGATGGATGACTAATTGTCTGGCTTGCTCCAACTTGGACAGATCGTCACGGCTTAGAAAACGGTTGCCGCCCACCGTCTCATGTCCTTCAACCTCCGCAAACAATGCGATGAGCTCCATCGCCTTGCTCTCCATGTACAACCGTTTCATCGTACCGTTATAACTGCAGTTCATCATATCCGATACGCATTTATGGATAGCAGGCGTGTTCGGATATTCGTCGATTTGCCCTTTATGCCGATGCAGCCATGATTCCATCCTGTGTTTCTCGGTGATGTCTCCAGCATAATGAAGCAGCTCTTGGGGGGACAAACGAATCTCAAGCATATGCTGCCTAATGCCGGCCTTCTTCTCTTCATATACCAGCTCATCCTCAAAAAAGAGAACGTTGCCTGTCATCTTCTCCGTGAAGCTTTCCCTTCCATTCCACTCACAATAAATTTCGCCGTTCAAACAGTAGCTTAACTCAAACAGCTGGCATGCTTCCTGAATGTGAAGCTTCATATCTTGTGCGAAGGTAATATCCGTCACTACGATCTCCATGCCTGAACGAATCCGTGTCCTCCTGATGCTTCCCTGTCCCACCGCCGGTGGTACGGAGATATGCTCCTGCCATTCGCTAAACTGGGAAGATCCCTGAACGAGATCTGTGAACTGATCAAAAAGGCTATGAACCTCGGCATTCACGATATTTAAAGTCAATGGTGACACCTTCTTATCCCTGTAATCTTGCGTTAGCTGCATTGTACGCTCCAAACCTCTTGAAGACAACCCATTGTCATTCAACAGAAATTAGAAACAGGGTTTGATCTTAGGATTCATATCCTCTGGACTCGATCTCTTTCCGAAGCCTTGCGATCACATCATCTAGGGCACTCTCACCAAGTTCGCCCTCGCCCCGTTTACGGACCGATACGTAATCGGAGTTCATTTCCTTCTCGCCAAGAACCAGCGTGTAAGGCGTTTTCAACAGACCCGCTTCACGGATTTTATAACCCAGCTTTTCATTTCTTACATCGACGTTCACCCGAATTCCAGCATTCTCCAGACGTTTCTTCACCTTTAACGAGTAATCGATATAGTGATCTGACACCGGAATGATCATAACCTGTACGGGAGAGAGCCACATCGGGAAAGCCCCACCGTAATGCTCTGTAAGAATCCCGATAAATCGCTCGATGGATCCAAATACCGCCCGGTGAATAACAACCGGCCGATGCTTCTGGTTATCCTCTCCGATATACGAAAGATCGAATTTTTCAGGGAATTGGAAATCCAGTTGGATGGTGCCGCATTGCCAGCTTCGCTTTAAGGAATCCAAGATATGAAAATCGATTTTCGGTCCATAAAACGCGCCATCCCCTTCATTAATTCGGTACGGCAGCCCTAGTTGATCCAGCACCTGCTGGAGCGATGACTCCGCCTGCTCCCACAATTCTTCAGAGCCCATAGAATCTTCAGGTCTTGTCGATAACTCGATTGTATAATCAAAGCCAAAAATTTGATAAACCTGGCTGATAAAATTAATAACCTGCTTGATTTCTTCCTGGATCTGATCAGGTCTCACAAAAATATGCGCATCATCCTGACAAAACGTGCGCACCCGCATCATGCCGTTAAGCGCGCCTGAGAACTCATGGCGGTGCACCTGACCAAATTCGGAAATACGAATGGGCAGCTCTCTGTAGGAGTGCAGCGAATTTTTGTAGACTAACATATGCCCTGGACAGTTCATCGGCTTTAGCGCATACTCTGTCTCGTCCACTTGCGTGAAATACATATTGTCTTTGTAGTGATCCCAATGACCGGACATTTCCCACAGCCGCTTGTTCATCATCAGCGGCGTGCGCACTTCATCATAATCGCTATGGAATTGAAGTTCTCTTGCAAATTGCTCCAGCTCATTGCGGATGATCATCCCGTTTGGCAAAAAGAAAGGCATGCCGGGCGCTTCCTCAGAGAACATAAAGAGCCCCAGCTCTTTTCCCAGCTTCCGATGATCCCGTTTCTTGGCCTCTTCCAGCAGCAATAGATGCTCCTCGAGCTGCGACTTTTTCGGAAACGCTGTTCCGTATATTCGTTGCAGCATTTTATTGTCCGAGTTCCCCCGCCAATAAGCACCCGCCACACTCATTAATTTGAATGCCTTGATTCTGCCCGTTGAAGGAAGATGCGGGCCCCTGCATAAATCAACGAACTCCCCCTGCTCATACACCGAAATGACCTCGTCCTCCGGCAATTCACGGATCAGCTCCATCTTGTATGGGTCATCTTTGAAAATACGTTCGGCCTCCTGACGACCAACCTCCCTGCGAATAATCGGCAGGTCTTCCTGAACGATCTTCTGCATTTCTCGCTCAATGGCAATCAAGTCATCGGTTGTAATCGAATGCCCCAGATCCATATCGTAATAAAAACCATCCTCAATGACAGGTCCTACCCCAAAATGGACGGACTTCCTGCCATAGATCCGTTTAACGGCCTGGGCCATCAGATGAGCCGCGCTGTGCCGATACACGTATAATCCATCCTCTGAATCCAGCGTTATGATACTTACTTCCGCATCTTGACGCAGCTCATAATCCATATCCACGAGTTTCTCATTCACTTTGGCTGCAACAGCCTGTTTCCTCAAACCTGAATGAATGGATTCCGCGATTTGGCTCATCGTCGTTTGTGCGGGATACTCCTTTTGGCTTCCGTCCGGCAGCGTTACTACAATTGACATTGTTATCCCTCCATCAAATTTTGTTTGAACGCAAAAAAGCACTCGATCCCTAAGGGACGAGTGCGTTCAGCTCGTGGTTCCACCCTAATTTGATCGGAAGTTGCATCCGCTCATACGGCCAGCGTGCTCTTTTCGATCCTCATTCAGACATCCGATAACGGGGATGACTCGGTGTTTTCTAGTTCCATATCTCGATAGTCAAACGACCGATCAGGGTTCAAAAACACAGCTACAAAGGGGTAATTCAAGAAGCAAGCACGGAGGAAGCTTTCACCAATCGCTTCCCTCTCTGGGCAGGTCGTTTCAAGAATCATGTCTTTGATGGTTGCTGATAGTAAAGACTATAAGTCAGTTTTTTCTAATTGTCAAACAGAATCTGACTGACAGATCCATGTAATATGGATAACTTTCAGTCTCCCAATACATCCCATGTCAGCATCTCTATCATGGTCACTTTTCTTCATTGTTCATAGATATTTTAATCAGATATCCAACACCTAAACCGACCAGAACTCCTGGAAACGCACTTCCTAGCGCTAAACCAATACCCGCCCCGATGATGACGCAAGCGTAAATAATGACATCTCCCTTATTCATTCCGTCCATCTCCCTCTGTATGTATTTATGACATAGATCGTAATTTTCTATCACAAAATACATCTTACAAGATGACGTCGCGTCACTTTCAAGGGGTTAACGTAAAAAAGTAAGGTTTATGGGGATCGTGGGAGGGGTTAACGGAATTTGCTCCGGTCTCATACATATTCTGCTTAGTATTATTCTTGTTTGGTATTGGTATTGGAGGACTGCTATTCTATGATCATATTAAACATGTGTTCTTCATTACTCTATTTAGGTAGAGAGCCGACTATCAGCATGTTGTAACTGCTGACAGTCGGCTGCTTTTAAACTATCATGTTCATCTCACGCCTAATAAGACAGACCCATGCCCGATCACCGTATTTTCCAGCGGCTGTAGAAGTTGCTTTAAATGTACCTGACCCATAACGACACAATTCTCCAGATGGCAATTCTCAACGAAGGAGCTTGCGCCGATCGATACGTAAGGACCTATCGTGCAATCCTTCAGAATTGTACCCTCAGCAATTGATACGGGTTCGATAAGTGTACAGTTTTCAAGGACTACAGAAGGGTGAATATCACTTGTCCGTCTCGCTTGAAGGGTTACACGGTTAGCTTCCAGCCATCTCGGTACGGTTCCGACATCGATATTGGGTTTGTCCGCTACGGCATACGATACCTGATAACCTCTCTCTATTAACCACTGAATAGCATCGGTAATCTCATATTCGCCTCTGGCCGATGCCTTAATCTTCCGGGCAGCTTCAAATAGGGTAGGCGTGAAAACATAAGCCCCCAGCACCGCTTGATTGGATTTCGGTGCCTGTGGCTTTTCCTCCAGCCTAACAATCCGGTTATCCTTAACCTCGGCAATCCCGTAATCCTGGGGTGTATCGACTTCTCCAAGCAGTAGGGTGGCATGGTTTCCCTCGGCTTCTGCACGCTCTCTCAGCTCAGACAACGAGATGGATATGAGGTTATCCCCTAGCAGCATAATGAATGAATGATTACCGATAAAGGACTGTGCCAATAATACCGCATTCGCGATCCCTTTTGGCTCATATTGGAAGATATACGTAAAATCCGCATTCCATCGTTTCACATACTCCAAACTGGCTCTAATAAGTGTTTCTTGCGAGGGATGGATGACAATCCCAATCTCAGTAATCTGTTGTTCCACTAATTTGTCTATGCAGGCGTGCAGCAACGGGGCGTTGGCTACGGGAAGCAAAGATTTAGGGTAGGAGCGAGTGAATGGATACAAACGCGATCCTTTGCCCGCACATAGAATAAGTCCTTTCAAAGCGCTCCCTCCTCTTCCAAGATTCACACCCACAATAGACACACATCTTTACAGATCCCGATCAGCGATTAGACGGTAATTTTCAGTGAATCCTACCGGCTTGCTCCCTCTCAGGTAAAAGGCGTCATTAGCTCTCCAGGTGTGACTCTGTTTATTTTTTCTTCTTACGTATACATAATTATACGGGGATGTCGCATAAGCCCTGTAGCCTTTCATCCTGCTCTGTCTTAAGAAGGCCACATCCTCACCGATCGAGCGATCCGAGAAGCGGACTTTATCCATCACATGCCTCTTAAATAAAATCGTTCCTCCCTGTACAAACTCCACATATTTATTCTTCTCATGAGGAGAACGTATGATCAGCTGCTTGGTGGCTGTTAGATATACCAAACATGAATGTTTTCCGACAATATCACTCTTCGTACGATTAAGCTGTTTAATTTGCTCTTTCAAGTAAAACGGTGAGTAGTAATCATCATCGTCAAACTTTGCAAGATAAGGGTATTTGGCCTTTTTAAAACCAAAATTCAAACACTTTCCTAACGATATTCTCTCAGGTACTTTATACACCTTGACATTCTCGTAAGCCCGGGTTTTGTCCCGATATTTCTTCAAATCCATGCAATCCTTATTCAGAATGATAATAAGCTCTTTATTCTTGTAGTTCTGTCTCCTGTAATTATCAATCGCTTGCTCAAAAAATTGTGGCCGATTGGTGCAAACGATGATCGAAACGCCATCTGCCGCTGCTTTTTTGCCCAAGATCCTACCCCTCTCTGTCCAGTCGTCCTTTATTATATGAATCAGACAATCTTAGAGTGTAGGCTATATGATAGAAACAGAAAGATTCTCTAAGTCTCATGTTGATAGGCTTTAAACGGCACCATCTCGAAATGACCGGATGAATCTGCCTTGTTTCTGCTTGAAGCCAAAACGTTTAATATCTTAGCATATTATATTGCCATTCAAGGAGGCTGACCCATGGACATGTATATGGATTTAGGGGTTAAACTGGTCATCAGCTTTTTTGGGTTATGGATTATCACTTTTGTTACGGGGAGAAAAACCATCAGCCAGCTTACACCGCTTGACTTCTTATCTTCCTTAATTCTGAGTGAAATCGTCGGGGCAAGCCTCTACGATGATAAGGTAAACATATATCATTTGTTATTCGCTCTTGCGCTCTGGACGACGATGTCTTACCTCTTCGAGAAGGCAACCACCCGCTTTGTTAAGTTCGGATATTTAACGGAAGGCCGGGCGGTCCTTCTGATCGATAACGGAAAGCTCAACCAAAAAATGTTGAACAAATACGATATGGAATATAAACAGCTGTTATCCATGCTGAGACGACAAAGCATTTACTCGTTAACTGAAGTCAAATACGCCATTCTGGAAACGGACGGATCGCTGTCCGTCATGCGTAAACCCGAATACGAACCGCCTTCAGCCCAGGATATAGGTATGGAAGCCAAGGCGGACACCTTTACGGTAACGGTCATCGACAAGGGAAAGCTGCTCGAGGAATCGATGCTCGGCAAACCCATTGATCATAGCGAGATCAAATCGAAAGCCCGGGAACAAGGTTTTGACTCCTTGGAGGATATTGCTTATGCGGAGTATGGAGATAACGGTAAGTTGTATATTTTTCCCAAAAGGGAGGTTCTCGAGTGATCTTATATAGGTTATCCCACCTTGATTTTGCATGAGACCTTCCTGTCTCTTCTCCAGATTTTCTGACTCAGTTTCGCCCCGTAGGCTACCCGCAAGCGCACGGAACGTCGTTTTGGAAAACAGGTTGTAACGCCCCTCGAAGCTAGCTACAAAATAGGCTAAGCAGCTATTTTGGGTTGGCCTAATCATACGAAAAGTGCAATATAAGCGACTTCTAACGGGCTATATTCCTGTCTCTCGAAACAATCTGAGAGGAAATCCGGAAACGTAGCTTCATCGATCTTTTCTAGAGTTAGATCGATGTACTGACTATTTAGTTCTGTTTTTTCAAAGAGTTTTAAAAAATCATAAAAGAGTTAATAGAACGTTTTAACCTGTCGTTGCCATTAATCAGTGAATTCATAACCTCTTCTGGTTTCTTGTTTTGCAACGCGTCAACAAGATATTGCTCGAATTGGTTTAGTGCGTAAATAAAGCTTACTCCACTCTTTTTCGCTATATTCACTATAGTAATCGACTTATAATAGACTTGAATTCTGCGTTATGATCACCAACATGTGTGCGTCATTTAGTCCAACATAAAATTGTGCGGAACAACTTACAATCTGTGGGTTAAGAGGTACCACCGACGAAGTTGTACGAAAGATCGTACAAAATCGGCAGGAAAGGGTTCCGTTATAGAACATTTGTACGAAAAATCGTACAACAGAGAGTCTAATGCTAGCTGTTTCAAGAGATTTGTACGAAAAAACGCACAAAACGGGCACGAAGGGGAGCCGTAATAGAACAATTGTATGAAAAATCGTACAAACGAGATCCAAATGCCAGTGGCTGTAAGAGATTTGTACCAAAAATCGTACAAACGGAGAGAAACTCACGGGACTGTAGTGGGAGAACAGTTTTGTTTCGGGTCGGTTCCGCTAGAAGCCCCTCGTTATACCGGATATCGACCATTTAAAGCAAATACAAAGTAAGGCCAACCAGCTGTTTCTGGTTGACCTAATCATACGAAAGAAGCCTGATTGGTCAGGCTTCTTTTCCTTGCTTCTATCTACAAAGCGAATTCAACGATGCACTGTTTGCACACCGTAACATATCCCAGAGACTGATATAAACGTATCGCGTTTACGTTCTTCTCCAGCACATTCAGATACACATGGGGAGTGATTGCACGCCCCTTACGGGTCAATTCCGCGCATACCTTTTTGCCGTACCCCTGTCTTCTCCACGCAGCATCCGTGCCAATATTCCCAAGCTCAACATAATCATCGCTATAGATATGGTATCCGCCGAGAGCGATGAGCTCCTGATTCTGAACAACCCCATAGAAGGGGTTTTGAAGCTCTTCCCTTGCAAAAGCCATCGAATGGAATTCAACCATTTTCGACTCGACCATATCAAAGTATGAGGGGTCTAAACGAAACACCTCGTCATCCACTAACGGCAAATCTTCAAGATGCCGATGCTTCATGAGTAGGATACCTGCGGGAGGTTTCATCACATCAATCGCAGAATTAAGAACCTCCCATTCATCCTCATTCACGATAAAGCTCCCCATTGCCCCATCGGGTAATTCCAGATCTCGTTTCATTCGGGACAGCACGGACTGAAATCGAAATGATGTCTGAAGAGGCTACACCGAAAAGGCATAGAAAGGCAATCCTTTCAGAAAAGCCGTAACACCCAGCAGCTCTCCATGTTCTGAGAACTGCCCATAATGAACGGTCTGATTCTTCCGGCACGTAAGGTAGGAATAATATAAGAAATGCTGATCTCTGTTGATCGTATCCAAGAGGCTCCCCAGCTCTTCAGGCAAAAGTCTGCGAGTCAACAAGCCTTCTCCCTTTCTCAAAAGAAATCCATGAGGTAGGTTTGACCGGCGGGAATCATCGACTCCAATTGTGTTATAGCCTTGGGGTTTCCGGTCAGACGGTGAATGGCATGCAGCGCCTGCGGTCTTTTGTATCCCGCAAACAGTGCCGACAACGTCTGAATATCGGTCGACAGATCAGCCTGCTCCCCATGATCGGACGGAAGCTCCGACAGCTCCGCTTTCCCCTCTTGATTAACCGACAAACTCCATCGGCCTGCATTCCAAGGTGCAGCGGAATCTTCCACCTCGATAGTCATCACGGCTTCCCGATGCGCTTCAAAAGCGTACTGCTCCACAAAGGATTTCAAATCCACGATGCGGGCCATGAAGTATGGGACCACTTCCTGGGTAACGCGTGGATCCGGCAGCATAAATGGCAGCTGATCATCTCCAGGCACCATCGTCATCGTAACCTGCTCAATTCTGGAATCATGGTTCCCAAAAAAGGTCCAGAGTGCGCTTCGGGCTTCTTCATCCAGGTACACAAATTCGTCGCACACGAGATCTTTGTCTTTGAGCTCATATAACGCGTAGCCTGTCGGTTTGCCTTTAGCTGAATAATAAACAACGCTATGACTGTCACCCTGCAGCACGGATCTTGTCCACCATGCTTCATCCCGCACAAGCGTACCGTTATAGCGGCTAGCATATGCTTGATACATGCCGTCTAGTGTAGGAATATCGGTTACGCCTCTGACAATGCGGCCAGGCACTTCCACCTTACGTGGGAATTTAGGTACCGGAATGATGTACTTTTTAAATTCCGCGTAAAGTTCCCAGCCAAATTTACGATAGAACGGAATCGAAAACGGATGCAGGAAGGAAAGGGTCTGGCCTTTGCTCTTCATTTCTTGCAATGCATGTTTGAGCAATGTAGATACATGTCCCTGTCTGCGGTTCTCCGGCCATGTTGCCACGCCGGCAATACCGCCCATATCGAATATGTTTCCATGCATATAAACTTGCAGCGGGATGATGGTCAGTTTCGCTTGCAGCTCTTCTCCATCAAAAATCCCCCAGAAATGTTCAGGTTTAAAATGCTTTTGACTGGACTCTCGCTGCTCCGGTGTTAGCGTATATTGAAAGGCGTATTCGGATAATTTTGTACTGATCTCAAACTCGTCGGCTCTTAATTGTCTAAGTTCCATACTTGCTTCACCTCACCAATCTTTATATGTACTTTTGCTGTTGAATTACCATTTTTCTTGACACAGAATTTTTGTTCCAGGGCATTAAGATCAGTATAACATTGCTGCTGCCTCTAGGGATACAAAATACCGTCAGAGTCAGGCACAAATCCAACCGTACATTGGATACAAAAAAACTCAATATACATCACAAACTTTTTGTAAGCTACTTGACAAAGTTAACCCCCTGAGATTATGATTAGCTCATGCAAAATAACAAACACATCGAGATAAAAATAAATTCAAAATAATCAGGAGGTAACAACAATGTCCAAATTGAATATCGGTATCATTTTAGGCAGCACACGTCAAGGCCGTTTGAGCCCACAAGTAGGTGAATGGGTTAAGCGTATCGCCGATGAGCGCGGAGATGCAAACTACGAAATCGTTGACATCGCTGATTACAAGCTTCCGCTTTTGGGCGAGGCTGATGCTACAGAGCAAGCAACCGCTTGGAACAATAAGCTGAATAGTCTTGACGGCTTTGTATTCATCGTACAAGAATACAACCACAGTATTTCTGCCTCTTTGAAAAATGCACTCGATTTTGCTCGTGAGCCATGGAACAATAAAGCTGCAGGTATCGTGAGTTATGGTTCTGTTGGCGGCGCTCGCGCTGCCGAACATTTGCGTGGAATCCTAGGCGAGCTCTCCGTAGCGGATGTTCGCGTACACCCAGCCCTGTCGTTATTTACTGATTTTGAGAGTGGCTCCGTGTTCAAACCGGCTGATCTTCATCTCGTCAACCTGAATGGCATGCTTGACCAAGTGCTTGCATGGAGCGGAGCATTGAAAACACTGCGTTAATCTCTAATTCAAGGACTGTCCCCTTCATCTTCTGATGAAGTGAGGACAGTCCTTTTTATTTTTTTGCATCCATTTTTCTGCATCCATAAGTATATCTGCATCGTCGATCAACACCATCAGTCCTATACCTAAGTCCCGTTCCTACTCCATATCAATATGGAATGTTTCTTTTAATCCCTTCTTGCCTTCAGGCGTAATTTGTATGGCTCTTGTTCTTGGAACGCGTTGTATCCAATGTAACTCGAGTAACCTTTCTAGCAGGGCATGGCCCAATGCTCCGGCCAGGTGATGGCGTCTTTCACTCCAATCCAGGCATCGATGTGCGAAAGAGCGGCGTTGGCGCTTAACACGACTCAGATCAATCTGAAATTCCTTGAAGAAGTTCTCCCCTTTTTCTGTAACCATATATTGATCTTCCACTTCGGATATGACCCCTGCGCTGAGCAGCGAATTTGTCAATTGGATTCCCAAATTCCCCGCAAGATGATCGTAGCAAGTCCTTGCCTGACGTATGGCTTCAGTCTCCCTGGCTTGGTTTAATGATCTTATTTCGACAGGAGGCGTTATGGATAGAAGTGTCTCCATGACCTGGGCAACCTCTTGATCCTGTATTCCGTAATAACGATGTCTTCCCTGTTGTTCGACGGTGACCAGATTCGCGGCTACCATTTTCGATAAATGGAAGCTGGCCGTTTGCGGTTTAATTTTTGCCATGTACGCCAGCTCGCTTGCCGGGTGATAGCGCCCATCCAATAAGACGGTTAATATGGCCGCTCTCGATGCCTCACTAACGAGTGATGCTACCAAGGCTGCATTTGGATTCGCATACATCTACATCCCTCCTCATGTAATCCACATTTCGATGAGCATCGAATCTTTTCTATTTTACAATGATTTTGGATAGAACAGATCATTTGGGAGGAATCTTTTTATGAAGGAAATTACTGGCATGATCGGCACGGACATCATTAAACCGAAAATTCTTTACTATGGAACTCCGGTTATTTTACTCAATACGCTAAATGAAGATGATACCGTAAATATTAGTCCCATATCCTCTTCATGGGCGCTCGGGGAATATATTATTTTAGGAATCGGACTCGGGGGTAAAGCGATAGAGAACTTGGAAAGGCATCCTGAATGTGTCATCAACATTCCCGACCCTTCCTTGTGGGAGAATGTTGAGCAATTAGCCCCTCATACCGGAAAATATCCGGTTCCGGATGATAAGATAAAGAACGGTTTTACATATGAAAAAGATAAGTATGCGATAAGTGGGTTAACTCCTGCGGATTCCGTCACTGTAAAACCTACGCGCATCATGGAGTGTCCCATTCAAATCGAGGCTACCGTGAAAAACATTCGGATTCCCGACTATTCTTCCATGTTTGCCATGGTCGAAACACAGGCGATCCATGTACACGCCCATAACAATATCATCTTGAATGAACATCACATTGATCCCGCCAAATGGAGTCCGCTAATCTATAATTTTCGGCATTATTATGGCCTTGGCAATCCGTTAGGCAAAACATTTCGGGCCGAAACGTAACCATATGAAAGAGAGGCCCGCAGCTATGCGGGCCTCTCCTATACTTACACTCGTTGTTATGGTTGAACCGGAATGGTCATTTCCAGATCCTTCAGATATGTTTTATCCCCGTTGCTGTCCTTCCCTTGACCGACAACGCTCCAATCCTTGTTGTTTACGGTCAGGGTAAACGGCTTTATCGTTATGGATTTCGGAGTTCCGTTTACAGGACTGAACAATTGATCGATATGATATTCAGTCTCGGGCTTGCTGTTAAAGTATTCAAACTTTCGAGGATTCAGCACATTCCCTTGATCATCCACAAGTTCGTAATATACCATGCTGGCGCTATAATCGCCTGTTTGCTCTGCAGAAGCCGGCACCTCGCCTTTACTATCCAGAACCAGGCGGGTCGATACCGGTGAAATATCCAATTGCTTGACGGTATAACTGAATTGTCCATCCGATTTCGTAGCCTGCTCCGGCTTCACGACAACCGATTTATTAGTGACGTTCACAGGGACCTTGAATTCAAAGGTTTCATTCACTTGAGTTACGTTGGCCTGAATGGTCAGCTCGAATTGATCAGGCAAATTCAAACCCTTGGTAAGCTCAACGATATAGGCATTGTCCTGTTTAGGATAGTCTCCGAAGTTGCCCTCACCCATCGCCACTTCTTGTCCGTCTACCAGAATTCGCGGCATTTCGATATAGCCTTTTTCCTGATCTTCCTTAGCTACTGTCCTCGACTTAACATACTCGCTATCGGGATTACTGATGAATTTAGCATCTTCGCTAAAATACGGAGAAGCTGTACTCGGTAAATCCACTCCCTCACGCTCCAGTATAAAGGACAACCGGGTTCCATCATATAGAAGGTCAGCTACCTTCAACGTCACGCCATCGTGAGTTACGCTCAAGTTAGGTTCGGATAGAATCCCTTGCTCTATAGCGGCTTTAACTGCATCTTCGCTGGTTCCTTCGAATAACACGCCGAGCACTGGGATTTGCTTCAAGGTTGCTGCCATGACCGGCGATACAAATCCTGACCCGATTACGCTTCCTCCCAGCACAGCTGCTGCGGATGCAACGAGTATTGTTCTTTTTAAAACATTCGGTCTTCGTTTGGATGATGTTCTTGTCCTTGTCATTTCACGTTCTCCAATCCTGTTCATAATTTGATAGCTCATGCTATTCTTCGGTAAAGTCGATTCACGAATCATTTCTTCTAGTGCATTCATTTCAGCGAATTCCGTTTGTTTCGGCGATTGTCCCACGTGCCACCTCTCCTTTTTGGCTTATTCGGTCCATCAGTTTATGTCGTAACCGTTCATACTTCTTTCGTATCGTTGCTGATTTGATTCCCATAATGTCGCTGATTTCCTCAAAGGTATACTGTTCAACCGCCTTCAGCAGCAATATGTGTCGTTCTTCTGATGTAAGATATGTTAACAGCTCGTACACAACCGGCTCGTGCTGAGATATTTGCACAACCGGCTGCTGTTCCTTGTAATGCTCGATCAGGTTAAGAAAGCGGCTCTGCTTCTTTTTAATATTGATCAAATGATGATAGGCCATTTTATACAACCAGGCGGAGAAAGACACTTGTCTCTTGTACTGATGAAGATGTTCATAGGCACGAATAAAAATCTCTTGTACCGCATCTTCGGTCTCCGCATGATTTTTAAGAATATAGTAGCAGTACGTGTACATCTGCCGCTCAAACTGGATGATGATCGCTTGGTATGCTTGTTTGTCTCCTGCTTTGACTTGTTCTACAACCGCTTCAATGGCTTCTCTCTTTCCTTCCGCTTCCCCGGGGATGGTTGGCTGCAAGCGAGCTCACCTCCTTCTTTGTTTACCTATATAACAATCCCAACAAGCGATTTTGTGACACGAATTGTTTTATGTAGTGAAATAACATGAACGAAGCTCTTGCCTTGTAATAGAGCCTAGATGCTGGGTATGAGCTTCATTTAGCGTCCGTTTAGCAGCTACAGCTTGGGATAACTCTTAACATAATTCAAGAATCGCTTCGTAGCTGGAGATATTTCTCGCATGGAGTTTACGGCAATGCCGAGCGATCTGAAGCTCTTCTCCTTCAATTCGATCAACCGTATATTTCGCTGCTGCCCTCGCAGCACAAGTTCAGGAAGAATGCTAATGCCAAGGCCTTTCTCCACCATGGCCATAATGGCATAATCGTCACCAAGTGTATATTTGATATCCGGCTTGATCCGGGCCTTCTCCAGCATCCGGTTCACATCATAATCGGAACCTTGGCTGGGCATAATAAACGGTTCATTCTCAATCTGGGACAATGTTATAGAGTCCTCCGAACTGAGCGGATGTTCCATTGGCAGCAATACAAGCATTGGGTCTTGGTGCAGGAGAATCGCATCGAATATATCCGAAGTTGGAAGTGACAGGAAGCCGCAATCAATCTTGCCCTCCGCGATCCAATCCTCAATTTCCCGGTAATCTCCTTCAACCAATCGAATGTCGATATGGGGATAATCCCGCTGGAAATCCTGAATAATCCCCGGCAGCCAGTGAACACCGACACTCGTAAAGGTACCGATATGAATGGTACCCAGCTCGATACCATGAATGGAAGCCACCTGCTGCTCCAAATGTTCGTTCCACTTCAGGATTTCACGTAACGTCTTCAGAATCTCCTCGCCATTGGTCGTCAGCTTCGCTCCTGAACGATTCCGTATCAGCAATGAGAAACCAAACTCATCTTCCAGGCTGTTGATCATGTGACTGACACCGGACTGTGTAAATCCCATAACTTCGGCGGCTTTGGTTAAGCTGCCGAGCTCGACTACCTTCAATAATACTTTGAATTTATTTATACTCATGGGAAATCCTCCTGATCATTTCATACATGAATTTTACTCATATTTATTATTAGAAACATTCGTTTTACTTGTCTATTGTACGTGAGTATACTGATTTTGTTCAATCACTAGAAGGAGGAAAAAGAACTTGAAACCGCTGAAGGCCGATCTTATGATTTTGTTCATCACCATTTGTTGGGGCTCGTCCTATCTTTTTATGAAAGTGGGACTGGATTCGCTAGGAGAGTTTAATTTGATAGCCCTACGCTTCGGATTGGCCTTTATACTCGCAGGAGTGATTTTCTTCCCCCGCTTGCGCCAGGTTAACGTAAAGACGATTCGGTATGCCATGCTCCTAGGCTTTATATTATTTATCATGTTCACCGCGCTTACCTTCGGTCTTAAGACCACGACAACATCCAATGCCGGATTTCTGGTCAGTTTAACGGTGGTATTTGTCCCTTTATTACATACGTTTCTATTTAAGAAAAAAATAGAGAACAAAGTGATTGTCAGTATTTTGCTAGCCTTAACCGGCATTGCGCTGTTGACCATCCAGCTTCCTTTTACATTTAAGATCGGTGATCTGTTCTGCATAGCGGCGGCATTATGTTATGCGCTTCATATTAATATGGTAAGCACTGCCGCGCAGAAGGTCGATACGCTAAGCCTCGGCATCCTGCAGCTTGGGTTCACGGGATTGTATGCGTACATCTCGTCTCTACTCTTTGAAACTCCAGTATGGCCAAGCACGACCCACTCATGGATTGCCGTTCTTGTTCTTAGCGTTGTATGCACCGCGGTCGGGTTCATCTTCCAGATGATCGCCCAAAAATATACCACGGCTACCCGGACGGGACTTGTGTTCTCCCTGGAACCTGTATTCGCGGCACTGGTCGGATTCTGGTTTGCTCACGAGATCATGAATTCCAATCAATATTGGGGCGCTGTCCTTGTGTTCCTTAGCGTGGTTTTATCAAGCGTTAATGTAAAAGCGAGGAGACGCTCTACCATCAAGAATAGACCGTTCCGATGGAGTCGTATTCTGCTGAATTCAAGCAAAAAAGCTTGACTTATGCCCCAAAAATTTATATCTTTATATCACGGCTTAACTGATGACGATATCAGTTATGCAGGAACGTGATTAAAGGGGAGTAGCTGACACAACAAAGTCGTCATTACGGGAAAGTTCCCCGGCTTTGTTGGCAACGATACGTTGTTTGCGAGACCTTTACCACACTCTGTGGTGAAGGTCTCTTTTGGATTATAAAGGGCCTTCACCTGCCGGTGGAGGTCTTTTTGTGCCTTCAATACTACAAAACTAGGAGGAACTGGTATGGAGCTTTTGTTGGAGTATGGATGGGTACTGTTGGTGCTCATCGCACTGGAAGGGTTGCTTGCAGCAGATAATGCGCTGGTCCTTGCCATTATGGTAAAACATTTACCCGAGGAACAGCGTAAAAAGGCTTTATTTTACGGGTTGCTCGGAGCGTTTGTCTTCCGCATCGGATCACTGTTCTTAATCTCGTTCCTGGTGGACGTATGGCAGGTACAAGCCATTGGCGCACTTTATCTTCTCTACATTTCGATCAATCACACATTGAAACACGTGATCAAAGGCAAGAAACCGACGGAAGACGCCAAGCCGAAACCCGACAAACCCAAGAAGCAATCCGGCTTCTGGATGACCGTCTTCAAAGTGGAAGTTGCAGACATCGCATTTGCCGTAGACTCGATACTTGCAGCCGTAGCGCTGGCTGTGGCACTGCCTCCAAGCGGTCTGGCGAACATCGGCGGCTTGGACGGAGGTCAATTTATCGTCATCTTCCTGGGAGGATTCATTGGTCTGATCATCATGCGTTTCGCGGCATCCTACTTCGTGAAGCTGCTGCAGCAGCGCCCCGGACTTGAAGTGGCGGCATTCCTCATTGTCGGTTGGGTTGGGGTCAAACTTGCAGTCATCACCCTTGCGCATCCCGATGTTGCCCTTATCGACCATCACTTCCCGGAGAGCACGATCTGGAAGGCATCCTTCTATATTGTTCTTGTGCTGATTGCCGTTATCGGATGGTTTAGTTCATCGAAAGAGAAGGTACAAGACGAGGACAATGCAATCAAGGAAGTGGAAGATCAGCAGCCTGGAAAAACGCTTCAAGGGTAAATCCTGTTTCGGATGAAACAAGACAACGTAATCCATAAATCGATCCAACAACAGGAACAAGGCGATTTGCTGACCGGTGCATAAACCGATCACAAATCGCCTTTCTTCCTGCTTATATGGTTAACTGCATATTATATAAATTGGCATAAGCGCCTTGACGAGCAATTAATTCATCATGCGTGCCCTGTTCTTTAATTCCGTCCTCGGATAAAACGACGATTCGCTGTGCATTCCGTACCGTTGTCAGGCGATGAGCGATGACAAGCGTTGTGCGGTTATTACTTAACCGCTCCAGCGAATCCTGGACAGCTCTCTCGCTTTCATTATCCAGGGAACTAGTCGCTTCATCAAAAATGAGGATCGGCGGATTCTTTAGGAACACGCGTGCAATGCTGAGCCGCTGCTTTTGCCCTCCGGACAGCTTGACGCCGCGCTGCCCAATATCCGTATCATAACCGTCCGGCAGTGCCATGATGAAATCATGGGCATTCGCTCTTTTTGCAGCTTCGATGATTTCCTCCTCGCTGGCCTCCATATTGCCATACCGGATATTATCGAAGACGGTCCCCGCAAACAAATACACATCCTGCTGAACAATCCCAATATGACTTCTTAACGAGTGCTGTGTGATATTCCGGATATCGCGTCCATCCAGCATAATGCGTCCTTCACTCACTTCATAAAAGCGCGGAATCAACGAACACAATGTCGTCTTGCCGACGCCGGAGGGGCCTACCAATGCCACATATTCGCTGGGCTCGATGTCCAGCGATACATGTTTCAGCACATATTCATAGTTATCTTTATATTTAAAGCTCACGTTCTGAAATGTGATATTCCCCTGAACCTGCGTGATCGCCGCAGCATCCACGGAATCCTCGATATCCGGCTCTACCTCCAGAATTTCCATGAACCGGTCGAATCCCGTGATCCCCTCCTGATACAGCCTAGCGAAATTAACCAGCCGCTGGATCGGTTCGATGAGAATGCCGATGCACAAGAAAAAGGTCAGCAAATCCGCCAGTTCCAGCGAGGCATCCACGATGGCGGCTCCGCCAAACACAATGACCGCGATGGTAATGAGTTGGGTAAACCCGACCAACCCTTCGTGAAAGTAGGTTTCACTCTTATACCCTTCCCTTCTGCTGTCAACGAACCGCCCGTTAGCGTAGGCGAATTTCTTCCTCTCCACATGTTCGTTCGTAAACGACTTCACCACGCGGATACCCGATAGAGAATCCTCCACCTGCGCGTTGATATCCCCGATCCGATCCTTGCTTACCCGCAGCGCCACATTCATCTTCTTATTAAAATAAAAAGCAAACACAGCCATCACCGGCAGAAAGAGAAACACGATGAGGGTAAGCTTCACGTCAATATACATCAAGATGATGAATGCGCCGAGGAACTTCAGAACGGAAATGAGGATATCTTCGGGTCCATGGTGGTACAATTCGGTTAGCGATAGAATGTCATTGGTGGTGCGGGTCATGAGCTGCCCGGTTTTGTTCTCATCGTAGAACCCAAAAGACAGCTTCTGAAAATGGTCAAACAGCTCCCGTCTCATGTCACTCTCCATATAAGCTCCCATCATATGTCCTTTATAAGAAATGAACATATCGCAGAAGGTATGGATGAGGACCATGGCCAGCATGACGGCACCCACCGCATAGATTTGGTTCAGCGGATTCGGGGAATTCCCTTCCAACACGTTGATGGTGATATATCGTATACACAGCGGAAGCATGAGTGTAATGGTCGAAACCACAAAAGCGCATGCCAAGTCTGCAAATAATAACCCCAGATACGGTTTATAATAGGACAAAAATTTCTTGGTTCGAGAATTCAAATCGATCTCCTCCATAATGTCGGAGGGTTAAATGTTCATGTCCCTCCAAACTTGATTCATGATATAGTCCATTGTTTTTCTCACTCTAAACACCCTTCCTTTTACTTGATAACTCCATCATACCCAAAAACAGTACCTCCCCGGAGTGTAAGAATCATTTATAATCAAAAAATCCCCTAATGGCATAAAAAAAGACAGGCATAGATAAAACCAAGCCTGCCTTTCGTTTATTCAAGTTTTAACGATTCCAACGTTCGTTAAGCAGTTCTCCGTTGATGGCTACCGCAGCCAAGGCCCCCATCGAAGCGGCGGCAATGGCTTGATACATTTGGGTGGCTGCATCACCGGCGCTGTAGACGCCTGGCACGCTCGTTTTTCCGAAGGCATCAATGACCACGCTTCCGGCTTCATTGATATCACAGCCGATGGCGGCCGGCAATTCAGAGCCGGAGACCAGCTTCGGCGCAAAAAAGATGCCTGTGCAAGGAATGATCTCTCCATCCTCCAGCACGACTTGACGTACCATCCCTTCGTTCGACTCAATGCGATGAATTGGGGAGCTGAATACGGGGATGTTATGCTCCTCCAATTCTTGGCGCTGTTCATCCGTCAGTTCATCCGGCCCATTGGTACAGATCGTATAACGATCACTCCAACCTGCAATGACTTTGGCTAAATGCGCTGCACCCGCACCCTTGGCAATCACGACAAGCGGCTGATCCCGCAGTTCCCATCCATCGCAATATGGGCAGACGAAGGCGCTTTTCCCATATACGTCTGCCAATCCGTTAATATCCAAGGGGCTATCTTTCTTTCCGACGGCAAAGAGCAGCTTTTTACTGCGGTATACCGTCCCCTGTCCTGTCGTAATTTGAAAATCACCATCGACACCTGCGACCGAAGCGGCGGTATCCTCTACAAAACTAACAGAAGGATAAACGCTAATCTGTTCCCTTGCGATCCTGCGAAATTCCGATGGGCTAATGCCATCTCGGGTAAGAAAACCATGGGTTTCGCGGGTAACCCGATTTCGCGGCTTCCCTTCATCCATCAGCACCACATGTTTTCTAGCTCTCCCCAATACCAACGCAGCATTCAAGCCTGCCGGCCCCCCACCAATAATAAGGACATCATGCATTTGTTCACTCATTTATACCAACACCTTTCTGGATCTTTAATGTCTATAATAAAAGTACAAGAAGACATTCCTTCTTGTTTTTCTTCGTGCTCAAGGAAGACTGCCACCAAGATTCATTATTACAGACTTACAATGTCTATTATAGATAAACTGAGTCTATAATGCAATTCTTATTTTGATTTACGAATCAAAAAAACTCAGCCCTTCGTAACCTGAACGGTTCCCGCAATTAATCGCTGAAGATCATGCATTCGATTGGGCGTAGCCAAGCTGGAATGGGTTAACATATCGCACAAGGCAACAAGATCCTCAAGCTTGGACAGGATTTTCCAATGATCATACAGAACCGCACCTTCCTCACGATATGCACGAACAAAGTTCTTTTCAAATACAGATCCATCGGGTTCGTATCGAAGCATATTGGCTATATCTACGTATCGGTTCCATGAAAAGGCGTCCTCCCAATCAAGCACTGCCGAGACCTCACAACCTTCAGGACCATGCCGCATTAATATATTTAAGCCATTATAGTCTGAGTGAACAAGCATAGGCGTATCTTCAATCTCCGACAATAAATGACTGTACGTTTGACTGAAGGACCATACCGATTGAGCTAGCTCTTCCCCGAGCCATTGGCCGCATAGATCCTGAAAGAGGCTTTGTTCAATAAATGCGAGAAACCGTTCCCCGTCCATCCTCATCGGATCCTGGACTTCCATGTCCCCATTGAAGAAACCGGATTCCGTAAATGTGTGTTTATGGATGTTGGCGAGAGTGCGTCCGGCAGAGGCTGCAGCGGCAACGAGATCCTGCTCGCTTCCGTCGCGCATCACGTCACGAAGAAGACCGCCTTCCTTCCACTCCATTATCGCCCATGGCTTATCGAATACGCCGCAGCTCATATCCGCATAGATATAATCGGCAACAGGAACGGTTTGGCGTACTCTTCGAATGATAGCAAGCTCTTTTTCGGCAATCTCCCGACCTTTCCTGAACAAGCGCAGCACATAAGGCTCTGCACTGCCTTCCAGACGAATTTTGTAGTTGGTATTGCTAAGTCCGGTACCGATCCGTTCCGCGGTTGCTACTTTTTTACCGGGGAATACGGGTGAAATGATGTCATGAATTTGTGTGATGTCTAGTTGCATCGGCGGCACTGCGCGTTCCCATCCTTCTTTCATCTCGATGCCCTCCTATTATAAAAATTTTAAAGTTGACATGCAGTAATGCCGTTACCTCTATTTATAGTTTACATATTCTAATGTGATATATGAAATTATCTTCACAGATAAGGAGAGTGATATAATGGCAGCTAGCTTTAAAAATAGTTCAACACCGCAAGGCGTATCGGTTATTACCTGTACCAATCGCCCTAATTATATTAAAAACTTGTTTCGTAATTTCACTAGACAATCGCACTCCAAGAAAGAGCTCGTTATCGTCATCAACGATAGTTCAATCGCCCTCTCTCCTTACCAACAACTGGCCAACAAGCATCGAAACATACAAGTTTACCGCATGCCCGAACATGTCACGCTGGGTGCGTGCCTAAATTACGCCGTGAGCAAAACGAGATACAGCATTATCGCCAAATTCGATGACGACGACTATTACGCCCCCCACTATTTGTCGGACAGCCTGAAGTCATTAAGAAGATCGAACGCCGATATTATAGGAAAACGCGCACATTATATGTATTTACAAGGCTCCAAAACTCTAATTCTACGTTTTCCTAACGATGAGAATCGCTCCGTAACCAAACTACCTGGTGCTACGCTCATGTTTAAAAAGAACGTCCATAACAAAGTACGATTCCCAAATCAAAACGTTGGTGAAGACGATCTATTTTGCATGAGAAGTAAGAGTAAGGGTTACAGGATCTATTCCGGTGATAAGTATCATTTCGCGGCAGTCCGAAGGAAAAATGTATCAAGCCATACGTGGGTCATCAGTGATAAAGAACTCACCAACAATCACCCTAAAGTTCCGTACGTAAAAGACTACAAAACATTCGTTCAACGGAAATCCGGAGGCGATCGAACTTGACGAGAACGTCAATTTCTCCATCACAGCCCACTGTTTCGATCATCACCGGTACCAAAAGAGCGGAATGCCTACACGATCTGTTAGAGAATTACACCAGACAGAATTACAGGCACAAAGAGTTAATCGTCATATTAAATCATAGCAGCCTGAAGATATCGGAATATCAAATGGCAGCCAAGCCATATCGCAACGTGAGAATATATAGTAAGCCTGAAGAATTATCGCTCGGCAGGTGCCTCAATTTTGGAGTAAAGGTCTCTAAGCACAGCGTCATTGCTAAGTTTGACGACGATGATTATTACGCTCCCGATTATCTGAAAGATAGCGTCCACCTCATGATCAAGACTCGTGCTGATATTGTAGGAAAAAGGGCTCACTTCATGCAGCTTGCCGGTCAAAAGGATCTTCTGTACCGTTACCCCAACATGGCCAATCAATGGGTTCCCCTTGTTCAAGGGGCGACCCTTCTAGTTAAACGGAACGTATTCAATCAGGTAGCATTTCCGAACCAAAACCGCAGCGAGTGCGTCAAATTTTGTGCTGATTGTATAACTCGTAACTTTAGAATATACTCTGGCAGTCCCTACCATTTCATAGCGAACCGGAGACAGAACTCCAAAAATCACACTTGGATCGTAAGTGATAAGAATCTATTTACTCAACACGTTAAAAGGCTGAAAGTAGACAACGCTAAGAAATTCGCGAGCAGAAGCTAGGCGCAGCATTCATATTATCCGATCGTTTGGCGATCAAGTTCTGGCATGTAGTTTGCATAACTGAATCAGAGGAATAGATAAGGGGGGTGTCCCAAAAGATCTTAGATCTTGCGGGAGGCCCCCTTTTTGCTGTTAGAAGACGCTCCATGTACGAATCGTACCTACCATCGCTGTTGCCCCCACATTTCTTGGAATGGTTCTGAGCAAGGACGAAATGTGGGAGCAAAGGCGAGCGCTGACGCTTGTCCGGAATCGATTCGTCCTCTCCGTTACGCCGTGCGGATTGCTTACTTTTAGACGCAAGAAACCGTTCTTTGGTAAAATGGAGGTGCGACCCAAACCATTTACGAAAGGAACGGTTTCTTTTGTACATTCAATTTACCTTGGACCAACTCGATCTGCCAATGGATTTGGAGGAAGATATCCTTAGGCACCATCTGGTTTCTGTTTAGGAGAGCCGTACGCCAAGAAACTAATTCTACTTTTGGGACGGCCCCCTTAATCATACAACGCGAATCGTACGTCTCATTTCACGTAAACACCGTAGTCCAATATGACATTCCCCTGTTCATCCGGCGTCATGAATCGGATATCGTGATAGCGTTCGAAGAACCACGGATTGTCGTCCATGATCCAGCCTTGTTCGGCGATTTTAGCCATACATGCGTTATGGGGTTCCATACCGAAAAGCTCACCATTATCCCTATTGCCGTACAACCAACAGATCCCCACATCGCCTTCCGCCAGGTCCGCATAATCAAACCCTACCGGCACTTCCGTGTGCTCCGGGAACAGCATCCCGATCCAATATTCAAACTGATTCCCGCTCATTCGCATGATACCGTAAGAAGAACCCTCAGATTCCGGCAGTGCGCCAAGCTTCCCGATCTCTTCGAACCAGCCATTGGCGGACCATTCATCCCATCGGTCCGCAAAGCTTCCGGCCGCATTCCGATGCTCATCGGAATACCGTTTGCCGATCAAGCGCGCTGACGGGATATGTTCTTTATATACCTTGGTTACTCCTGCTGTCACGATCCTCACCCTCCTGCTCATTTTTAGTTATGTACATTCTAATTGATTTCTCTCGCAAGCATGAGAATCCTGCAAAGGATGGACCATAAGCCCACATATTTCTAAAACAGATGCCAGTCTTTAGACATGGGAGTAGAAGCTTGGTTTGTTCAAATCGGATGAGAACGGGTATTTAAGATATTGTGTTGGAAGCACGTAATCATTTCTAATCTTGAATATCCAGGAGGCGACCGTGGCGGCTGTGCCACTTCCCGAAGCGGAAGTGAAAGAGAAAACGGGCTGGCTTGCTGACATGATTGAGGCTACAGCAGCCTTGGGTATCAAGCATAGGAAGGGAAGATATGCCCGTGCCAAAGCGGAAAAATGGATACAGTACCTCGTAGATGACGTGCGCAGTGGAGCAATAGATCCGCAACAGGGCAGCACCCTGCATACGATGTCCTGGCACCGCGATCTTAGGGGCGAGCTCCTGGACAAGGAAACCGCAGCGGTAGAAATCCTTAACATTCTTCGTCCCATCGTAGCGGTTGCCATTTACGTGTGCTTTACTGCTTTAGCTGTCATTCAGCAGCCCGAAGAACGTGAGAAATTGATGACGTCCGACGAGAAGCTGCTCAAGAATTTTGTTCAAGAAGTGCGGCGGTTCTACCCCTTCTTCCCCTTTGCGCCTGCGCGTGCACGGAAGGATTTTACCTGGGACGGATATGCATTCGATAAAGGTGTGCTCACAATCCTCGATTTATACGGAACGAACCATCATCCGGATCTATGGGATCAGCCGGGGCTGTTCAACCCGGATCGTTTCGACGATTGGAACGGGAGCCCCTTTAATTTCATCCCCCAAGGAGGCGGAGACCATCATATGGGACACCGCTGTGCCGGGGAGTGGATTACGCTCGAGATCATGAAGGAGAGCCTCGACTTTCTTGCGAACAAGATGAGTTATGAAGTGCCTGTACAGGACGCAAGCTTCAGCTTTCATAATATGCCGTCTCTTCCTCACAGCCGTATCGTCATCCGGAATGTCAAAGGACTGTAATAAGCCAAGTCCCATGCTATTTATTTCATCCCAGCACTCTTGTCAAATTTAAGCTTGTACACCACACCACCTACATGTCACAATAAACTAGAGACTGTTAGCATGGACCTATTCATCTACGTAGTTTCGCTTACAAGTTCTCTGCTGCCCCCTGCAACTACAGCGAGGTGGTCGCACAATCAACCTATTTTTGAATTGGAGGACCGTAATCATGAAAACGATGAAGCTTGGAACTAGTTCACTAGAAGTACCTGTTGTAGCCGTGGGTTGCATGCGTATAAATTCGCTGGAAAAAGCGGAAGCCGAGCGTTTTGTGTTATCCGCACTGGAGGAAGGCGCTAACTTCTTCGACCATGCCGACATCTATGGCGGCGGAGCTTGCGAGGAAATTTTTGCGGATGCTATACATATGAATGCAGAAGTCCGCGAGAAGATCATTCTGCAATCCAAATGCGGGATTCGTCCAGGCATGTTCGATTTCTCCAAAGAGCATATCTTGAATTCCGTCGATGGCATCCTGAAAAGACTCAAAACCGAGTATCTCGACGTACTCCTTCTTCACCGTCCGGATGCGTTAGTTGAGCCTGAAGAGGTGGCTGAAGCATTCGATCAACTCGAAAGCTCCGGTAAAGTGCGTCATTTCGGCGTATCCAACCAGAATCCGATGCAAATCCAGCTTCTGAAAAAAGCAGTGAAGCAGCCGCTCGTAGCCAACCAGCTGCAGCTTAGCATCACGAACACCACCATGATTCAAAGCGGAATCAACGTCAATATGGAAAATGATGCCGCAGTTAACCGTGATGGCAGCGTACTGGATTTCTGCCGACTTCACGACATTACGATTCAGCCTTGGTCGCCTTTCCAATACGGGTTCTTTGAAGGCGTGTTCCTTGGAAGCGACAAGTTCCCTGAACTTAATCAGAAGATCGATGAGATTGCGGAAAAATACAACGTAACCAACACGACGATTGCCATTGCATGGCTTCTTCGTCACCCTGCACACATGCAGCCGATTATCGGGACGATGAATATCAGTCGGTTGCAAGACTGTATTAAAGCCGGCGATGTAACGCTCACCCGCGAAGAATGGTATGCCATTTACCGTGCGGCAGGCAATATCCTTCCTTAATGGCCATTACTAAACAGCCTCCTATCGACTACGATAGGAGGCTGTTTCATTATAATGCCGCGTTGTTTGAGGATGACGAAGGTTTGCGCTTGTTCAGCGAGCTTAGACAAACTGGTATCATCACCAGCGACAGCAAACCTCCCGCAATCGAGAGTGTACCGTAACTGGTATGGGCAACCACCATACCGGATAAAGCGCCGCCCGATGCTCCCGCTAAAGCAATCAAGACGTCCACCGTTCCCTGCGTTCTGGCGCGGGCGGAAGGATGGGTTGCATCTATGATGAGTGCCGTTCCGCTGATGAAGCCAAGGTTCCAACCCAGACCCAGCAGAGCCAGCGCCGTTATGATCAGCGCCATGGATTCGTCAGGAGCCACAGCGGCTAGAATCCCGGAGCTCAGAAGCACGGCTCCGGAAGCGATTGACATGCTGATGCGGCCGATTTTGTCCACGAGGAAACCTGTGATTAACGAAGGCAGGTACATTGCTCCGATATGAATGCCTATCACCAAACCGACCGCACTCAGATCATGGCCGTGATGTTTCATATGGACGGGCGTCATGGTCATGATTGAGACCATGACCACCTGAGTCAATATCATCACGCAGGCTCCAACCATGATTCCCCGTTTGTTTCGTTCTGATCCGTTTACCGTTCCGGCCGAAAAATCACCGGAAATTTTAATGTTAGCTTCCTCAATCGCTTGGGCAATCGCATAGGGATCCGGACGCAGGAATACTAGCAGTATCAGGCCTGCCAGAATAAAAGCCACGGCCGCCAACATAAACGGTCCTGCCAATCCAGGAATCCCGAAGGATTCCGCAACGTTCCCCATAACCCCCACCAGATTCGGACCTGCAACGGCACCGAAGGTGGTGGAAACCATCGCCATGCTGACCGCTCCTGCCCGCTGTGAAGGTTTAGCCAAATCCGTGCCTGCATAACGAGCTTGCATATTCGTTGCGGTACCTGCACCGTATATCAACAACGAAGCGAACAGCAGATAAATATTTTGATAAACGGCAGCCAATATGACTCCGATCGCGGCAATACCGCCCGCCAGGAATCCGGCAGCCAAACCCGGCCCTCTTCCATATCGCTGGGTAAGCCGGCCAATATACCAGGCCCCCAGTGCGGAACCGACCGTTATAAGAGCAACCGGGATTCCTGCATATCCGTCCGTCTTGAGCATATCCTGTGCCAAAAGCGCACCGACCGTCAATCCTGCGGCCAGACCAGCCCCACCGAATATTTGCGAGAGGATCACAACGATGAGGGTCTTCTTATACAGCTTGTTTTGCAAGTCGGGCGAATCTATGTAAGATTGAATATGAGACAGCCGCTTTGTGTTGGTTTCAGTAATATCCTGTTCATGGGACATGGACATTCTCCTTTCATGTGCTACCAAACAGAATACCATAGACTATCTTACAGTAAGAAGAAATTTTCATTTCGCTTCCTTATACAGGATTTGCTAACTAAACGGCAATCTGCCGTACGTTGACCCAAAACACGGACAGCCTATCATCAGAGCTTCGCAATGCTCTGTCCTGCCTGTCTCCCCGTGAACAGGCAGCCTCCCAGAAACGTTCCTTCCAATGCACGGTATCCATGAACGCCTCCCCCTCCGAATCCCGCTGCTTCTCCAGCCGCGTAGAGTCCGGGAACCGGCTCGCCGTTTGCATTCAGTACCCGCCCGGATAGATCCGTCTGCAGCCCGCCCAACGTTTTTCGGCTAAGAATATGTAAGCGTACCGCGATCAAAGGACCGTGGGCCGGATCAAGAAATTTATGCGGTTTGGCTACGCGTATCAGCCGATCGCCGATGTAATTCCTTGCTCCCCGAAGCGCCGTAATCTGCAGATCCTTGGTGAATGCATGATCCATCTCGCGGTCTCTTGCGGCCAACTGACGCTCAATGTCCACCCGCTTGATCAGATCGCTGCCTGTCAGTTTATTCATACCGTCCACAAGCTCGGGCAGGGAATCGGCAACAACAAAATCCTCCCCATGATCCAGGAATGCTTGCACCGGCCCCGGGATACCCGAACCTGCTCTGCCTAACACTTTGCGGATGCTCTTTCCGGTCAAATCCGGGTTTTGCTCTGATCCGGACAAGGCGAATTCCTTCTCTATCACTTTTCTGGTGAGAATGAACCAGGAATAATCAAAGCCTGTATCCTGAATGGCTTTCAGGGTTCCCAGCGTATCGAAGCCCGGGAAATTCGGGGCAGAGAGCCTTTGCCCTTTGGCATCAAGCCAAACAGAAGAAGGACCCGGCAGTATCCGGATGCCGTGCTGTGACCACACCGGGCTCCAATTCTTAATCCCTTCCGTGTAGTGCCACATCGGGTCTCTATTGACGACCCGCCCGCCTGCTTGCTCCGTAATTCCCAGCATCCGTCCATCCACATGTGCGGGAACGCCAGAGAGCATCGATTGGGGAGGCTTCCCGAGCCGAGACGGCCAATGCTGTCGGATCAGCTCATGGTTGGCGCCGATTCCTCCGCTGGAGACAACGACGGCCTCTGCAAAAAATTCATAGTCGCCGACCACTTCCCGCGTGCTTGCTTCGCCACGACAAGCCGAACTCGGAGCAAGGACTGAACCCCTTACGCCTGTCACAGCACCATCCCGCGTAATAAGTTCATCCACTTGGTGACGGGAGCGATAATCAACCATTCCTGAACGTATGGCGTCTCTGACCCTGGACTCGAATGGTTGTACGACTCCAGGACCTGTGCCCCACACAATATGAAAGCGTGGCACGGAATTGCCATGACCCTCCGCGAGATATCCGCCGCGTTCGGCCCAGCCTACAACCGGAAAGAACCGAACCCCTAACGAATGAAGCCATGCCCGCTTCTCGCCGGCCGCAAAATCGACATAGGCCTCTGCCCATTTCCGCCCCCATCGATCCTCGTCATCCTCCCGATCGAAACCAGCGGCTCCCAGCCAGTCCTGCCACGCCAGTTCACGGGAATCCTTGATGCCCAGTCTTCTCTGCTCGGGCGAATCAACAAGGAATAACCCGCCAAAAGACCACCATGCCTGCCCGCCCAGCGAACTTTCCGGTTCCTGATCAAGCAGTAGCACCCGCTTGCCGGCCTCGGCCATCTCCGCGGTTGCCACCAGACCGGATAAGCCTGCTCCCACCACGATTACGTCATATTTCATATGTGCCACCCCCATTTTTTTCAGAAATAAACAAGCAAAAACTACGACACTCTGGCAATATCATGACTGGTTGTGTAAACATGATATTCTCCGATGTGTAAGCGTTTCCCTCTTACTACGAATTGGAATCGTGGAACCTCATGCCGCATTCATATAGTGTATGCCTTCCCTGTGCCACAAACATGTTTAACACCAAAATAAAAGTGAACCCCGAGTGGATAAGGGTTCACTTTTTTTGTCAGCGTATCTGTATTTCGTTCCAATGTACTAAACGATGCTCATGCTTCGTCATCCATCGTCCTCACACCTGCATAAGCTTTATCCTGTTCGTTCCTCCGCCTCCGAAGCCAGCTTCAGGAGCTGATCCCTCACTCGCACAACTTCACCGATGATCAGAAGCGCCGGATTCTTCACGTTCATAAGAAGGGCATTCTTGTGGATGGTTCCGAGCGTTCCCGTGATGGTTCGCTTCTCTGCCCGTGTCCCCTGTTCAACGATAGCAACGGGAGTTGACGGCGGCTTGCCATGAGCGAGCATCTCCTTGCAGATGTCGTCCATTCTGCTGACGCCCATGTACACCACAAGCGTATCCACACTGTAAGCCAGCAAGTCCCACCTCACGCTTCGTTCGTTTCCATGGCAGCTCGTTCCGCTGACAAAAGCTACCGAAGTGCTAGCTCCACGGTGGGTCAGAGGTATCCCTGTGGAGGAGGCTGCGCCCAAAGCCGAGGTAACGCCGGGCACGATCTCGAAGGGAATGCCTCGCGCAGCCAATTCGCACGCCTCTTCGCCACCTCGTCCGAAGATCAGCGGATCGCCTCCCTTGAGCCTTACGACATGATGACCGGTACGGGCATAAGTCACCATGTTCTCGTTAATTTTCTCCTGCGGAAGGGAATGGCTGCCGGGTGCCTTACCGCAGAATACGAGCAAAGCATCCTTCTTCGCGTAACTCAGCAGCTCATCGTTTACCAGTCGATCGTACATAATGACGTCCGCTTCCTGAATACGCCGGAGGGCTTTCAGCGTGACCAGCTCCGGATCTCCCGGACCTGCGCCAACAATATACACCATGCCCGGCCTCATCGTCTTTTATCGACCGGAACCGCCGTCTCATCCATAACCCTTAGTCCATGCTGGGTCTTCGCTATCGGTTTAACCTCGCTGCGCTTTCCGAATCCATATTGGGATAAGTACAATATCGCCCCGGTAAATACCGCTCCGCCAATAAAATTACCTATGAGAACGGGGATTTGGTTCCAGAGCCACCAATCGGCCATGCTGACATCCGCCCCGAGCATCATGCCCGCCGGAATCACAAACATATTAACCACGGCATGCTCGAATCCTTGACCGAAGAAGATCAGGATGGGCAGCCACATCGCAACGATTTTTCCTATCGTTGAGCTTGACGTAAACGCCATGACAACGCCTAACGTCACCATCCAGTTGCAGAGCATAGCCTTGATCATCACCAGCAGCATGCCGTTCATGCCCAGCTCCTTATAGCCGAGTGTCTTCGTCTCGCTCGTGTCGATGATCATCTGAACAAGCGGATGGCTCATATCCGTCCCCATCTTGGTCACGGTAAGAGCATAGAGCCCCCCATAAATCAGACAGCCTATCACATGTCCGAGAATAACCCATCCATAATTCGCAAGCATGGAAGCACTTGAAGCCTTCTTTTGCAGGACGGCTAATGGCAAGAGTGCAAAGCTTCCAGTTACCAACTCTAAGCCCAGAAGTACAATCATCACAAAGCCAACCGGAAATAGGAGTGCGCCCACCATCGGGATATTCGTTTGGTTTGAAGCGGTAAAAGCTAGCGTGGTGGCACACGCCAGGATGGCGCCTGACAACAAGCCGCGGATGAGCATCTGCGAAGTCTTCAGCCGGGCTTTCGCAGCACCGGCCTCGATCATGTCATTCATTACCTGATTCGGTTTCACATAATCCATATCGTGCACCCTCTCTTATGCGTTAAGCCGTACGATCCTGCAGGTAAATCGCGCCGCTCACCGGGTCAACTTCTACCTGATAGGTGTTTACATTGCCCGTATCCGGCTCTTGAACCTGCCCGCTGCATAAGTCGATCTTCCAATCATGCAGCGGACAATGCACCTGCTTCCCGCACACCATTCCCTCCGAAAGCTTGCCTCCTTTATGCGGGCACTTGTTCTCCACGGCCAGAATATCCCCATCCGATAAACGGAACAGCGCGATTTCCGTTCCACCGACCTCAATGGTCCTTGAGCCCTTATGATCAATTTCGTTCACATATCCTACCTGAAGTTTCGTCATTTTGGATTCCCCCTATTTCGTCACAGGTTCAGCATCAGGCAAAGGCACGAAGTTTTTACGAAGCCCGCTGTCCGACGTAATTTCCTTCCACGGATCCTTCTGCTTGCTTAAAGCCAGCTTTATTCTCGAGAAGAGCGCGACGCGGTCCTCCTTCTTCTCTAATGCTTTTTTCACATGGTCCAAGCTTACTCGCTCGATCCAAACCGATGTCCGCTCATTCCACTGCGCGTTTTCCCGATAGTATTGGATAAATGCCCCGGCCCATTCGAGCACCTCATCTTCCGTCTTCACGATGCATAATAACTCCGTTGCCCGAACATGAACGCCTCCATTACCGCCGACGTGCAGTTCCCATCCGCCATCAATCGCTACGACTCCAAAATCCTTGATGGTCGCTTCTGCACAATTTCTAGGACATCCGGAAACCGCGAGTTTCACTTTAGCCGGGGTGCACAGCCGCTCAAACTCTTTCTCCAAGCGCACACCCAGGCCTATGGAATCCTGGGTGCCGAATCGGCAAAACGTGGACCCCACGCAAGTTTTAACGGTACGGAGGGCTTTACCGTAAGCATAACCGGAAGGCATATCCAGCTCCTCCCACATCTTCGGCAGATCCTCCTTCTTAACGCCAAGCAAGTCGATCCGTTGTCCGCCTGTAATCTTAACCATCGGGACATCGAATTTTTCCGCAATCTCTGCAATTTTCTTTAACTCCGAAGGCGACGTCACCCCGCCATATATTCTGGGAACAACGGAATAGGTGCCATCCTTCTGAATGTTGGCATGGTATCGCTCGTTCGTGAAGCGGGATTCCTTCTCATCCACGTAGGATTCCGGAAACAGCATGCCCAAATAGTAGTTCAAGGATGGCCGGCATTTAGAACATCCCTCCGGATTGTCCCATCCCAGCACATTCATCACTTCTTTGACGGTTCCAAGTCCAAGACGGGTTATCTCGCTGATAATTTCATCCCGTCCTAGCGATGTACACCCGCATACCCCTTCTTTCACGGGCTTCCCTGCTGCATCTCCGGCGTATAACTGAACCAGTCCCTCAACGAGCGGTTTGCAGCCGCCGCAGGATCCCGATGCTTTTGTACAAGCTTTAACGGAAGCAACGGTGTTGCAATTTTTCGTAAGAATAGCATCTTTTATCGCTTCTTTCGATACGCCGTTACAGCCGCAAATGATCTCATCATCCGCCAACTGAGCCAGCCGCTGTTCCGTCGATACGGTACCGGCATGACCCGTGAAGCCTAACAGAAACTCCTTCTCTCGGCCCTTGATTGACTCGCCGCTTTTCATAAGTGAGAACAGCTTTGGTCCATCCCCCGTATCGCCGAACATAACGGCTCCGATAAGCCGGTCTTCGCGGATCACGATTTTTTTGTATACTCCATCAACTTCATCTTGATATCGCATCGATCTTGTTCCTTCCGAGTCTGTAAAATGACCTGCCGAGAACACATCCACGCCGGATACCTTTAGTTTCGTTGACGTTACGGAACCGGCGTATCCACTCGTCTCCACACCCGCCAGATGCTTGGCAAGAACTGCTCCCTGTTCGTATAGTGGTGACACAAGACCATAAGCGATTCCGCGATGCTCAGCGCATTCGCCCACCGCATAGATACCGGGGATATTCGTCTCCATATAGTCGTTAACCATGATTCCGCGATGCACTTCAACCCCTGAGGACTGTGCCAAGGAAACGTTCGGCTTAATCCCGACGGCCATCACGATCAGATCGGTATCGACACGGCTCCCGTCCGTAAAATGGAGTGCCTTCACCCGCTTCCGCCCTGAGATGGATTCCGAATTTTTACTCAGTAGAAATTTCATTCCTTGGGTTTCAAGTTCACGCTGCAGCATTCTGGCCGCCGTTTCGTCCAATTGCCGTTCCATAAGATAGGGGTTAAGGTGAACCACGGATACATCCATGCCCAAATGCAGAAGCCCTCTAGCAGCTTCCAGACCCAGCAGACCCCCGCCGATAACCGCCGCCTTCTTGTATTGCTGCGATGTCTTCACCATCGTTTCACAGTCCTTGATATCCCGGAATGCGATAACGCCTTCCTTGTCGGCACCAGGCAAAGGCAGCATAAATGGATTGGAACCGGTGGCTATAATCAATACATCATAGTCAGCAACAGTTCCTTGATCGGAAAAGACTTGACGATTCTGGGTGTCGATCCGTGTCACCGTATGACCCGCATATAACTGGATCCGATTCTCCTTATACCAATCCCAATCATTGATGATGATTTCCTTCATATCGGTACCACCTGCCAGGACAGATGACAGCATGATGCGGTTGTAGTTTGGATGAGGCTCCGATCCGAATATCGTAATCTCATAAGCGTCAGGCGCAAGCTTAATTAAATGCTCAATTGCCCGTACCCCTGCCATACCATTCCCGATCATGACTAACTTCTTTTTTGTCATGGTTTTCGCTCCCCTCCGTCTAACACCTTAGAATGTACTTGTTCATGCATCAGAAGCCTTAAAGAAATTAAAATAGCCTGCATTCGCTCCAGTAGAGTAGGCACACTCTTACCAGGAACGAAAGCAGGCTTCTTTGCCGCTAATGGATACACCGTTGTATCCGGGAAATCTAAAGTTCTTGAGGGAAATATACACTACACTCAAACTCATTGTCAACATATTTGACATTAAATATAGAAATTTTATTAAGTGTCGACATTCACCTGTGATTTATGTTATATAATTTAACATAAAATCTGCTTTGTGCTATCAGCTTAAACTCTGACAGGATATCATTTATGTTATGAAAGGAGCGTCAATCCATGCGTTCATTGCTGGTTATTCACCATCCGGTCCCTGCATCAGAGCGAAGTGGCACAGATGCCAAGGCGCTTCTTCCGGAGTTTATCCTTCGTTCATATGGCTACAAGGTCCACCTTGCCTGCAGTGAGAAGCAAGCGCTGGCCGAAATCATGGAAGCAGACGGAACGATTCTCCACCTCCCGGTTGCCGCAATCAAATCGTGGTTCAGCGCCCTCGATCAGCAAAAACGCGTTCCGGTTCTGTGGTGGTGCAGCGATCATGCCGCTTCACAATCTCTCGAAGCATGTGAGGATGATGTTACAGTTGATGGACTTTTATTTCCCACTATGAAAGAGCATGAGCTGCATTGGACGCTGCATTTTAGTTCCAAGCATTTTTACGAACGAGAGCAGTGGCATAATGAAAGAACGCAGCTCCTTGCCCGTATTGAAGAGCGAAAATGGATTGATATGGCCAAAGGCATTCTATGCAAGATGAAAAATATTTCGGAATCCGAAGCATACGATGTCCTGCGCAGACAGGCGATGAATGAAAGAAAAAGAATGGTGGATGTCGCAACCTCGATCGTTAAGTTCTATCAATTGCTCCAGGAGACCGGTTCAGGAGGTGCAAAAAAATCATGATCCACTTATTAAAAGAAGTCGGTCGCGGCAAACGAGGCGCGCGTGACCTGACTTACGAGGAAGCGCTGCAGGCTGCAGAATCGATTCTCGGATTGCAGGCAACCCCTGCACAGATCGGTGCCTTTTTCATTGCGGAACGCATCAAAATGGAAAGTGTGGAAGAATTGGAGGCATTCGTGAAGGTTGGCCGTGAATATGCGGACCGTTCGTTTGTACATGAGGGTGTAGACTGCGCAGGACCTTATGATGGCAGAAAGTCCTCCTTTTTCTCTACGTTAGCCACCTCGTTTGTGCTGGCTGCTGCTGATCTGCCTGTCACTCTGCACGGGAGTGCATCACTGCCCCCGAAATGGGGGATCACATTGTCGGATATACTCGCGGCCAAGGGAATAACCGGACCGTTACTGGCAAAGGAATCATCCATCCGCGCTGCCCGTCAATCGGGCGTATTATATGTACATGCTGAAGACTGGTGTCCCCCGCTTAAGCATCTTCGCCCGATCCGGGAGGAGCTGGGTATGCGGACCGTACTCAACACGGCCGAAAAGTTTGTGAATTACTCCCATTCCCCGTTCCTTACCTTCGGTGTGTACCATAACACGGTCTTTGACCGTTTAAGCCGGTTAATCACGAAACTCGGATATCGGAAGGCGATCATCATTCAGGGCTGTGAAGGCTCGGATGAACTGTTCATTCACCGGCCCTCGCGGACTTACCGAGTTGAGAACGGTGAAGCCAACCTCCAGATCATCGATCCAGAAACGTATGGACTCGATACGCCCGTCCCGGACATAAGCTGGACCCCCTCCGAACAAGCTAACGTTACCGAGCAGGTTCTGCAGGGTAAGGGGGACATCGCTTTTGTCTACCAGGTTCTGCTGAATGGAGCCGTTCGCTTACACTTGGCGGATAAGGTCAGATCCGTCGAGGAAGGGATCTATACTTGCAAGGCTCTGCTGGACTCGGGTAAACCGTGGGAGCTGTATGGGAAGTGGCTGAGCTTGCTTTTGGAACCCATCCCGAATGATGGTTGGACCCTGCCAACCGTCAGACATGTTTTGCATTGAACTGAAGAAACCCGCACCAGTAAGCGGTGCGGGTTTCTTTTTCGTTACCTATTATACCCCAAATCCAAATCCGAAAGCAGAAAGGATGATGACCAGGAGAATAAAGAGAACCAGTACTGCTCCAACAGATGATCCGTATCCTCCGCCACCGTATCCAGCAACTTCACCCATTGTTCCAACCTCCTTTACTTTTCCGAACACAACATCCTATGCTCGTCATATCAAAGAGCGTAGACTCTAGAGGAAAAAATAAAAACAGACAGGAAATGGGTCAACATGAATCCGGATTCTTAAGGCGAAATCTTATTTTGCAATCATTTTCTTGGCATAGTTCAGTACATCCGATTTTGCGCTCTCCGCCCAAATGCTGTACCGAATCTGCTGCTCTTCATCCACCCAATCCAAGTGATCCCTTCCCTTGGAGTCGGCTGTGTAGACACATTCTACTCCGTTAATTACAATATTTTCCTTTTTCTCGTTCGGTTTCTCATATGGCACAGGCGTTCCGCCCAGCGGCAGTTCAGGAACAATATAACTCGCTATGACTTTAAGATTTACTTTTCCCTTATCAAAATTCAGGATCGCCACGGATGCTTCATTCGCCTTCATGATGTCGGAGTAAACGAATTTCTCGCCGTTTGCGGCCTTCTCCTTCAATTCCTGGTCCAGCTTCTCGTACAAGTCTGACGTTCTTTCAGGACTCTTTAAGTACAAAATCGCGTTCTGTAATGAATAACTCTTCGGCAAGCCAGCAGGAATGGTTAGCGTTGGAGCGTTCATGGCCTTCGCCTTTGCCACATAGTCCGCATACTTGGTATAGGCAAAACCTTTAGACGTAAAATAGATTTCATCTAGACGGTTATATTCCTGGTCCGCAACATAATAGGCAACCATCTGTCCTGCCTTAAGTTTGTCACTCAACTCGTTGATACGATCATCAAACGAAACGGATGCATTCTCCGGTATGGCAGAAGAAACCGCTGCTGTCATCTGTGGAACAGATGTACTTGCATTACTTGCTGCGTAAACATTCGCGGATCCGACCATCATCGTTGCTGCGAGAAATAATGCGACTTTCATCTTGTTTTTCATCATGATAAAATGTGTGCTCCTTTCGGCGGTAAGGCCTTTAAAGTTATTTTTAAATACATCTCGTATAACACCTTGCCGACAACAAAAGGGACATTTATCCAAAAAAAAGTAGAAATCTTTTTATTCCGAAACAAGACCGGCTGCAATCTTCGCAAATTCATCCTTGGACAGCGGATCCTTTGGATCATCCGTAAGTATATACAGTACCTCTTCACTGTCGCTTAGCCAAGTCAAGCTGCGCGATGGGCTTGTGGGACTGGCTGACAAAATCATTTCTTTTCCTTTCACCGTCAATTTCACGGCTTGGTTTGTGGGCACCCCAGCTTTTGAGCCCTTCTCTCGTGCAAAGGCTACAATCTTGATCCGATTTTCGCCTTTACGATATTCCATTCCTGTAGAGGCAATATCGGACCAAGGAACAATCTTATAGAACAGTCCCTGTTCTTCATCCGACTTCTCAGCCTGCGCTTTGAGTTCATCCGCAAGAATTTTATACTCCGGCGTATTCCATACGGGCGTGTTCCTTATTTGAATCTGTCCAAAATCAAATCGATACCCATCCGGTACATAATCAGGTTCTTGAAGCACAGGAGCACCCTTCTCCTCGATTTCTTTTGCGAGTTCCTGATAATTTGAATGCTTAGTCAACATATAAAAATAATTCAATGGCTGCTCTTTGACCAGTGGTGTCATATGCAGGTCCTTGATATAATATACAGCCTGTTCTCCCGGCTTTAACTTCTTTCTCAACTCTTCTTCCGACTCTTTTACACGTTTGGCATTATATTCCGATTCAGAGTATTTCCATGGCTTCATGGTAGACAGAATGACTTCGCCTTCCTTGTTCTTGATCTGAATAAAGTATTGGCTTGCGTAAACGCTAATTGACGAAAGAATCAAAACCGCAGTGAGTGTCGCTGCAATAAAGGTTTTTTTACGATTCCCGTAATTTCTCCCCTGTTTACTCTGGTGGATTTGCCTCACCTTATGCATGATAGCGGAGGTCACGTCCACCTCTTCTTCCACGGAGTGCAATTCCATGCTTCTCAGAATTCGATCTTGCTCCGGCTTTCCCGAATCTCGCATAACTCCGTCCCCTCCTTCTCCTGAATCAGCTTGATGACTTTCTGTTTCATTCGAGCATACTTTTTCTTCACTGCACTAAGATTCTTATCCAGAATCTGTGCGATCTCCGTGAACGGTTTATCTTCGAAAACCCGCAGCACGAGCAGATTCCGCTCTTCCACCGAGAGCTTCGTCATGGCATATTCCAGCGGTTCGCTGAACCATCTGCGCTCGAGTGTCTGTTCCACGCTATCAGCATAACCTGCTGGTTTGATTAGACGGCTCACTCGCATGCGAACCTGTCTCTTGCGAAGCAGATTAAGGCAATGGTGATAGGCAATCTTGTATAACCATGATGAGAACGAAACCTTCGCTTCATAGGTATGAAGCTTGGTGAACGCTTTGATGAAGATATCCTGGACGGCATCCTGCGCGTCCTGCTTGCAGCCGAGCATCCGGCAGCAATAGATGTAGATCTGTTTTTTGTACGTTTCAACGATAGGCTCGAAACAATCCACCTCACCGGCCTTAACGCGCCTCACGCACTCCTCTATCGAATCCAATTCGAAGACGCACCTCCGCGTAAATCTTATTTACGTTTGTATAACACCTCTTCCGCCAAAAAAGGGACACCCGTAACATAAATAAAAAAACAACTCATACCTCAAGTATGAATTGTTTTGATGCAATGTCGATCTTTTCTTTTATCAGAAACGAGATCTTCGAGCATCTTGATTATCCCACATCTCGCTTATATACCTGAGGGCATATACTCTTGCCATAAAATATATTTTTAATTATATATCTTATCATCTAAGATGAAATCACAGAAGTCAATGGATAAGGATGAAGAGCTCTCGACCCATAATGCAGTACAAATAAAAGGAGGTTATATGCAATGTCCAACAACCAGGAGAATCACAAGGTACTAGAAGAGCAGGAAGGTCGCATCATTAGACAAACGATTTCCGATATGGAATCTGCATTTAATCAACATACCGCCGATGCCTTGGATCGTCACTTTACCCAAGACTCCACTTGGGTCAATGTTATGGGGGAGATGCTCTCAGGCTGGGAGCAAATAAATAACGCACATAAAGTTGTTTTAAAGGGGCCGCTTCTTCATTCATACGCAAAGTATTTCGTTGAGAAACTTGTATTCTTACGCCAGGATGTGGCCATCGCGCATATACGACAGTATCCGGCTACATCGAAGGGGGAACTCATCGAAGACGGACAAGGAAGCCTGGCAATCTATGTGATGGTCAAGGACCAAGACACATGGCTCCTTGCTGCGGGTCAGAATACTTTAATCCATTCGCACCGTAATGGATGATCCCAATAAGATTGAGTCTATCATCCAAGCAACTTAAACATTATTTCCCATGTTAAAACCCGGGTTCCCGATCATAGGATCGGGGGACCTGGGCATCATCTATTTTTAAATATCGGCTTAAACGGCCAAACCGTTCCTTAGCTTCGTGAAAACAGCATTCGCCAACCTATGAAGACTTACTGCTTTTCTATACCCGCGATGATTCAAACTGAAAGATCAACTTCTCATTGTCGTCCCTCGTAGCAACAAATTCCTGCACGCGCGAGTCCGAAACATAGTTGTTCATCGTCTTTCTCCAGAATGCCTGCGCCCGCTTATTGCGATCTGTGGCATTCGTCTGGACTTCCCAGCTTCCGGCATGCTTGTCGAACACTTGTGATGCAGCATTCTCCGCAACATGTTTGCCTCGGAAAGGTTTCATAACAAAAAACTCATTCATGTAAAATTCACTGCCATATGTATATGGCGGGGTTGCTACCAGAGCAAATCCTGCCGGGATGCCATCCACTCGAATCAGGTAAGGAAACAAAATCGAGGGCTTCTCCCACCATATATCAAATACTTGGATCTGGTCATTCAAGGTTCTTGTGTCATCATCCTCATAGACGCCATATCGATTCGGCTTCCATCCCCATATCCCTGATAAATCATGCAAATACAGCGGATATATATTATTAATGATAAATTTGGTGGAAGTATCGGTTAGCTCCACGGTAACTTTCATAGGTTCTCCTCCGTCCTAGACATAATCCAAACTCTTGAAATACTGCATTTTGCTATCTATAAAGCCTTCATCAATGTCGGCAATCCCTACAAACTCCGAATCTTGAAAACATAGTCCAAAGAGCCAAAACTGCCGAATGGCAACAAAAAAAGGAACCGCAGCAAGATCATTTTCGCTGAGAGATCTGACACTACCATATCCTCTCAGAAAGGTCTCCCATAATCCTTCCACTTCCTCCGGATCATGCCCGCTATGTATCTCTCTGGCCAGCCTAAACTCGGCAATATCGTAAGCTCTCCAGCCGTAACCGCATAAATCAAAATCATAATGGGTCAGCTTTCCGTCCTCTGCAAATGCGGCATTCGTATTTCCATGAAGATCTCCGTGGCATACGCCCCAATCTAACCCTTTAACCTTGAATTCCGAGATTCGTTTCTTTAGTTGCGTTGCCAGTTCACCTAGGTAGTTGTAATCCGTCAACCGATGCTCCATATAGGGTCCGATGATGGATACAGGTCGATCTATAAGAAACTCCATATCCAACTGTTCCCTTGCATGACGACTTTCAAAATGCGCTGCCGCCTTATGCATATGGCCAATAGATTCACCGAATCGATAACTGTCCGCTGCGGCGAGAATCGGCCTTTCGTGCCCTTCCGCATATTGAAATAGGACCCCGTATCGTATTCCCTCCATGACGTCAAACCCTCTAAGGTATGCGCCGTCTTTTCCCGGAATTGGCTCTGACACGCTGATCCCGTTCGCACCGAGAAATCGCAGCAATTCCAACTCAAACTCGATGTCAGAAAGGCTTCTTCGATCAGCCCTATAGATTCGGAAGATATACTTATCAACATCCGTTTCTACTTCGTATGTATCGTTCATGCCCCGCAGAAAATACTGAATTTTCACAACGGAACCGACCTCATAATGATGTTGGATATGTAACCCTACCGCTTGTTTAGACAGAAGCGAGTATGTGACAGGAAATAAACTCAATTCCAATCCCTCCTTGCACTCAAGAGTATCATCCTCGACAAACTCTTACATATAGGCTGTATGATTATAACTATTTTTTATATAAAGCGCGGTATGTCGTAATCACAAAAAAAGCAATAAGCTCTGTCTTCTTTCAGACAGGCTTACTGCTTAAAATCATTTAGTCTTCAATCATGATTTGCTTGTAAATCCCATAAGCTCTTTCACATGCAGAGTATTTTCCAAAGATGTCAGCTTTTCCAGCAAAGTGAAAGCCACATCAAAAGCCGTTGCCGGGTTACATGAAGTGATCATGTTCCCATCAACAACGATCTGTTCTTCCATGACATGGGCACCGAATTCCCGCAGCTGCGATTTTCTGATACTGGTTGGGTGATCATAAGTCGTGGCTTTTCGTCCCTCCAGCACGCCGGCTTTGCCAAGCGTAAGGGCTGCAACGCAAATTGTAGCTATCCACTTGCCTTGCGCATGAAATTCCTGAATGATCCTGGAGAACCTGGAGTCATATGCATCGTTATAAAAACCCGCTTCCTCGAACCCGCCAGGAATCGCCAGAGCATCGTAATCCTCCACCTTAACCGAGTCCAGCGTGACCTCAGGAATGACGGTAAAGTTCCATGTGCATTTCAACCTGTCATGCAGCCCCGCTGTCACAACCTGAGTGGTCCCGTCGCCCTCCAGCTTGTTCCACCCCAGTACATCGGTAAATACACTCGCTTCCACAGCTTCAAATCCATCCGCCAACAGCAAAAGTCATAAGCCAACCTCCCCCGTCCTTGTTGCACTATATGATCTTAAGAGATATCCCGATCTATCGGATTGTGTTCTATCTTAATCTATACTTCTCTCTAAATTCAACTGAAAACAAATAAATAACAAAAAGAAGCAGCCCGATGACTGCCTCTTTCTATTCAATAACCAACCTGCATAATTGAATGAATGTATTCTGCTTACTTCGAAAGAATTAAATAACAATCTCCTGTCCATAATAACCCTGTTTGAATAAATATTAAAGGAGCGAATAAGATTGGGAATTTTAAGCGGCAATCCTAAAAACGAACCCATGCATTATGGGGAAATATTTAGCGTATGGACAGCATCCACGTTGGCAAAAGGCATGGTGTCCTGCTACGAGGCTTATTTGAATCATGCAGGCGATAAAGACCTCAAAAAAATCCTCAATGATCTGTTGGATCAAGCTAAACTTGAGATTAAAGAATGTGATGAATTGCTTACCGAAAACGGAATCGCCCCTGCACCGGTACTTCCCGAAAGACCCCCGGTCAAACTTGAGGATATTCCGGCGGGCGCAAGATTCACGGATCCGGAAATTGCGGCCAAAATCGCTGCTGATACATCGCTCGGACTGGTAGCATGCAGTCAAATCATGGGACAATCCATCCGAGAAGATATTGGAGCGTTATTCGCTAAATATCATCTCACCATGACTGCGCTAGGTGTACGTATCCTTCAGATGAATAAGGAAAAAGGCTGGCTCATTCCGCCGCCGCTTCAAATCAAGAGACCTGAAGGAGAATAGTATAATCAAGCAAAAAAACACTCTGATCTGATGAAGCTCAGGGTGTTTTTGCTGTTCTGTTCTATTCATCTCGTTTGTATCATATTAAATTCTATCACTTCAAAATTTTCGTTTTCGATCTGTCTATTACCATATGATCCCCTCCTGAATAGAATGTAAGAATTAACTGGAAGGGGTGAAGCTGGATGCTTCAGTTGAATGGAATTGTTGGCGGTAAATCCTCCATTGATGTGGGACCCGGGAGAACTGTCCTATTACAGCAAATTGTAATCAATGTGAGGAATGGCAAGAAACTTGTCTTAAAAGACATTAATTTTTTATTCAATAACGATGCTTTTGCCATTAAAGTAGAGGCGCAACCTTCTCCAGGAGTTTTCATTGCCAGAGGAGGCTTCGGGGATTTGCACCCCAATAAAGTATTATTCAATAATAATACGGGTTCTTCTGTCTTGATATTCTTACTCGTTAGCGCCGTGAATACAGCCCGCAACAAGCGATCGCTTAGCCGCTCAGACAGTTGGCATCTTAATCTGCTCAGACGCTAACCCTTTTTCTATACAACAAAAGAGGCCAGCTTGCCTCTTTTTGTTTTTTACTCAATCCTAACCTTATCGATGATTCCATGTTCCGACGAGTGCTGTTGAGGGAGCGGGTTAATGGCTGCCTGATGCCAGCCGATGAGAAACATGCCTAGAATAACCAGGATGCCGCCGCACCATTGCTCCCATCCTGCGGATTCTTTTAATACGAGGACCGATAACAACAAAGCCGTAAAAGGCATCATACCAGAAAAAGCGGCAGCTGTGGATACAGGGCAGCGCTTGATACCGGCATACCACAGCATGAAGGCCAAGGCCGTTACGATCGGTCCGTACCAAACAAGCGCAAGCCATTCCTGCAGCTCTAATGCTGCCAGTGAAGCCAGCGAATTCTCGAACCATGCGGGTATCAGGCATAACATCAAGGCGATCACCGAGACCAGCGTCGTCTGGACCATAGGATGAATGGCTTTGTTTTGTGAAGCCGTGCGCTGCATCGAACCGATGCGGGACAGCAGGTTAAAGCCGGATTCACTACATGCCGCGCAGAGCACAAGCAGGTTACCGTACAGATGTTGTACCTCGAATGCATGGCCCGGCGTGAGTATTCCTTGTATGATCATAATGCCCGCCACCGTGCTAAGAATGCCTGCCAGCTTCATGCTGTTCGCCGATTCCTTCAAAAACCCAAATGCCAGCATGACAGTAAAGGCGGGTGTTGCGCCTGTTAGTATTCCCGCTTCTGCCGTGCTGGTATGAAGAAGGCCCTGCAGCAGAAGCATCCGAAACAGAAACATCCCGAGTAACGCCTGAAAGAACAGAAGCCTCCACTCCCGAAATGTTAATTGTCGAACCGTCCTCACCAGCTCCTTCCTACATAGAGGAAGCATACATAGCAAAGCCAATAACAAGCTGGCCGCTGTGATCGTAAACGTCCCTAATTTCCCGTTCAAAAACCATGCCGTGATGACCGAAGTCCCTGCAAGCGTGAACGCCCCGCATAAATAAAACATCCCTTTCCATCGTTCCAATAAGATCACATCCTCCAGATATCACAGATCGATAGCGACTGAATCTATGCTACAATCATAGGGAATAGACTGGTATGGTTACAGATCCAGTTAAACGTGAAATTATGCAGACCAGTTGGAGGACGAGCCTCATGTGGGGAATCACACTGCACCGAAGCAGCGAAGTATCGCTTAAACGGCAAATTTATTTAGCTATAAGGGAAAGGATTGTTCAAGGAATCTTGCAGCCAGGAGAAGCCATGCCCTCATCCCGTCAATTAGCAATAGAACTCAAGGTATCTCGTAACACGGTCAATGAAGCGTTTGACATGTTGAACGTCGAAGGCTACGTCGTTAGCCGACAAGGGGCTCCGACACGAGTTGCGAAAGGCATTGTACTGGATAACCTGGCTGAGGTAGATCCGCCGCCGCGGAAAAAAGCTCCTCCTGATTTTGCAGTGGATTTCCGGACAGGACAACCTGAACTCCGGCTATTCCCACGGTACGTATGGCAGCAAATTTCAATGAAAACACTCAGCGATATGAGCCCCACTCTGCTAGGTTATACAGGTCCTCAGGGCCTGCCCTCACTTCGTGACGAAATTTCATTGTGGCTTTATCGCAGCAAAGGCCTCAAGGTTGATGCTCAAGATATATTCATAACGGCAGGTGCCACACATGCACTGAATATCCTTGCGGACTTACTCTATCATGAAAATCAGGATATATGGTTTGAAGAACCCTGCAACATCGAGATGCTGCAGACGTTTATAAACAAAGGGTATCGAATTCATCATGTCCCCGTGGATGAGCACGGGATTCAGACCGAGCACTTGAACGACAAGCCTGGATGTCCTGTGTACGTGACACCCTCTCACCAATTTCCGCTTGGAGGGATTCTGCCGGCGGATCGTCGTGCTGCGCTCATCCGCTACGCCAGAAAAAACGGCAGCTATATCATCGAGGACGATTATGATAGCGAGTACCGATACAGCGGGGATTCGATCGCACCTTTATATGCCATGGATCCCGATAGGGTCATTTATGTTGGCACCTTCAGCAAAGTGCTGTTCCCGGCCCTTCGGATCGGGTACGCGATTGTACCCCGTAAGCTTCAACAGCGCTGGGGGCATCTGCGTACCCATACCGATGTGCAGAATCCCCCTTTTGAGCAAGCTGCCTTAGCCGAGTTTTTACACACCCGGAAATTTGACAGGCATATCGGGAAAATGCGCAAGATCTACGGCGAACGGAGACAGGTCCTGTTATCTTCGCTACATGAGTTTTTCGGAGATACTTGGCGTTCCTGGGGAGATGCAGCCGGCCTGCATTTGACTGTTGAATTTCCCGGGGGGATCTTTGACGAGGCTTTCAGGCAGAAAACCCGGCAAGACCGGATACGCATCACGCCGCTGGACTACCATTGTATTCAAAAAAGAACCCATGCAAACAAGTTATTGTTTGGCTACGGTCACCTGGAACCTGCTGAAATCCGCAGTGGAATCTCACTGCTGCAGGCTTATTTGAAGAATCAAGGGTACCTATAACAACCTCAAGATTCCTTCAAACTTCCATCCAAACAGTGAAGGCTGCCATCAGGCAGCCTTTTAATGCTTAAGTCACTGTTCTGTTCTCCATGCATCCATTCCTATTTAATGTTTATCGTTGGCTTCGTGCTTGCCAGCTGTTTCGCAGCTTCTTCCGCTTCCTGAAAGGCCTGTGCGAGGATATCATCTCGATCCAGGATCGCATTTCCCTGTGCCCGGATGATCTGATAATCGATGATCCCCATAAAATTAAACATAGACTTAAGGTATTTATGCGAGTATTCCACCTCGGCATACCAGTCATGATTCGTGTAAATGGCATCACTGGCCTGAATGACCAGCAAACTGCGGCCATCGGTTAGCAAACCTTCCGATCCATTCTCCGTATATTGAAATGTCTCGCGTGCAATCAGGATGTTGTCGATATAATCTTTAAGCTTGGAAGGAATGTTGAAATTGTGCATCGGCATGACGATAACATACTTCCGTGCCGCCTTAAACTGCTGCAGGATGGCGGACATTCGGTCCGTTATCTGTTGCTCCTCTTCGTTAAGCGGCTCCTCTCTTCCCTGTTTGCTCCATAGCTCTAGAACCATATGATCGATGGCGGGTATAGAATCACGGTATAAATCAATTTGTTCTATAGCTCCTGCTGGATTCCATTTCGTGTACGCCTCCAAAAAATGCTGAAGCACCCGCAAGCTGACAGATGTTGCTGACTCCACCTTCGGATGTGCGTTGATAATGAGCATGTTCTCCATCTGATATCTCTCCTTTTTCATCTATATCATAATGTAGACAAACAAGGCGATCCAATTGTGACATCAACTTATGATTTTATGCATAAATCGAAGGCCGCGATGGAAATGATAAATAATCTCCGAAGCCCTCTCAGGCTGAAGGTCACCATCCTAGACTCCAGGAGGCATCCGACGGAAGAACAGATCAACAAGAAGCTGGAGGCCCTGCTGACCTCTCGCCTGGATCCAAATGTTTATGAAAACGCAAAAAGAGCAAGCAGATATCTTTGCCTTGGGCCAATATTTCAGAAACCACCTGAACCGTGAACAGCTGCGAGATTGGAGAACCACTTACTACCCTAATCTGGATTTTAAACTTCGTGTAACGACCGTCATTGAGAATCGTGGTAATCTTAAGAATTTGTAAGTCCAGGATAACGGATCAAACCGCATGTTCATTCATAACAAAAAGGACCGCACATGCGGCCCTTTTGTTATTCTCATATAATTGCTTGCTTGTTAGCTTTTTGAGTTCCAGCATCCCTCTTAATGCTCCATATTTGTATGGATTTACTTTGCAGGGACCAGGATTTCGCCCAAAGCATCAAGCAGCTCTTGATTTTCTTCCGCCGTTCCAACCGAAATCCGGATATGCCCGGGGAGTCCCCAACCTTTGGCGGACCTGACGATAATCCCCCGCTCCAGCAGCTTATGGTATAGGATATCCGCATGTTCTCCAAGCTCTGCCAGAATGAAATTGCTCATGCTCTCGTAGTAAGGAATTGATAACCGACTCAGTCCCTCATAGATTTGCTGTCTGCCTTGTTCATTCATCCGGCATGATGCCTGGACGTGCTCCTCATCTCCAAGTGCGGCCGATGCCGCCGCCTGTGCCAGCGCATTGACATTGAAGGGCTCCTTAACCTGGAGGAGCGTGCGGATGATGCCTTCCGAAGCGGCGCCATACCCGACGCGAATACCCGCAAGTCCGTAAATTTTAGAAAATGTATTGAGGGTAATGACCGGATATCCCGACTTGATGAAATCGATCCCATCCGAGTAATCAGGGGCTGTTGCATAATGGCGATATGCCGTATCAATGACAACCAGCACGCGAGTAGGAAGACGGTCCAGCAGCTTTTTCATTTCAAGCTCGGGAATGTAGGTGCCTGTTGGATTATTGGGAGTACATAGATACACGATTTTAGTTCGTTCCGTAATCACGGACAGTATATCTTCCGCAGAAAAGGCGTATTGCTCACGCAGCGGTACCTTAATGACCGTACCCGACATTAGAAAAGCACCGAACTCATATTCGCTGAATGTCGGATCAGGAACCACGATCTCGTCGCCAGGTTCAAGGTATGCCCGAGAAATCAGCATGATAAGCTCATCGCCGCCGTTTGTCACGATGAATTGATTCGCTGCCAATCCCAAGTGCTCGCCAAGCGCTTGCCCGAGACTCGAAGAACGTTCGTCGGGATAACGATGTAAACCAGGCAGTTGATCCTGAATGGCTTGCAATGCTTTGGGCGAAGGACCGAGCGAATTTTCATTGGAAGCCAATTTGATGACGCGATCCAAGCCGTATTCCTGCTGCACTTCCCAGATTGGCTTACCTGCCGTGTAAGGCTTCAACCGTCCTAATGCCTGCCGCGGTGTTATTTGCAGCTCTTTATCTTCCCCTGCTTGATTCAATATGTTCTCCCTCCGTTGCCGTGTATTTATGTGTATTTATCTTCTACACTTCACCATCGAGAAGCCGAAGTTACATCATATTATAACGGTAAAGTTCAAATAAATCTCTACGAAAAAGGCACCCTTTTCCATAAAATCGAAAAAGAGTGCCTAATATCTTGAAAATTTCACAACAATGGCATAGTCATGGAACATGACTGAATCGCCTTTGCAAATTATTTTGTCTTCTGAACGTGATTCGTCAACAGATCAAGTAAATAGGCTTTTAGATCAACCATTCGTAGATTTGCAGGCTTTTCGTTAGTTCCCGCAATGATAAGTGGCACAAGCGACTCCATTTGGCGAATGGAGCCGTGGCCCCCGCCCCCCGCATGCGTCGGAGAGCTCCGGTCCGCCAATTCGTATCCCGGTTTAGCCGTCACGACCAAAAATTCTCCTTTATGAGAATTCAGCGAACCGGACAACCTCTCCAGCACATCGGGATACTGTCCGTAATCCAAGGTTCGATGATCGGCATTCAATTTAAGGCCCAGCACCTGCGCATCCTGCTTCACGGTCCACGTTTGTTTATAGCGATCGATCAGGTTACCTTTCGCCTTATATCGGAGTTCCTTCGAAGTGGATCCTTGAAGAGCATGAATCCATCCGTTTTCTTTCCAAGCAACAAAATCGATGCGGTCATCCTTGCTCAGGATATCCGCTAAGCTTCGCAGAGAACGACTAGGCTTGAAATTATATACATAAGCCATCGTTTCATTGACTGCGAGGGCGACCTCGGTTTCCGCTTTCACCTCTTCACCCGGCTTTAGAACAGAGATGCCTTTCAGCATAGCGGGCATATCAATCTCCGAACGTTGTTCCGCTGGAAGAAGCTGTGTCATGCCACTGTCCCCAGCGATGACAAAAATCGCTTCGTTGAACGCTTTTTCCGGCGATCCGAAGGCATTTAATACGGCCCGGAGCTGCTGATCCACTTTTTTGACGCCTTCGAGCTCTGACGGACCTTTTTTATGAAGCTTCTGGTCCAGGTCCGGTAAATAAACATACAAAAAATCCGGCAGCTTGTTGGCTCGAATCAGATAATTTACGGCTTCGATTGCATACTTATTGTTCAGCCCCATCCGATCCGTGAGATCGTCAGGCAGATTCTTGGTATCTTTAGGGCCTTCCAGGGGATTGGACAAGGCTCCCAGAGTTAAAAAATCCGGACCTTTGACTTTTATGTGTTTCGGCAGGGAAGTCGGACCTTGAATCCAATCCGGGATCGTCAGCGTATGCTCGGTCGGTCCCCGATATATCAAGCCGTTAATCGACCCTGATTTCAAGCCAATGCGGGCTAATTCTTCGTAAATCGTAGGTGAATCCGGATTTAAATGTTTCCCGTTCAAATGGATTAATGCATCAGTCAGAACCGGATTGATGCCTTGCTTGAGGATTTCCATCGGCCCTGTTCCGTAGTTGATCATCTTCTTATCGTCGGACGAATACCATAGGAGACCTGGTACGCCATGCCCATTCGGATATTTTCCCGTCATCATCGTGCTGTCAATCGTGACAGACATTGTAGGAAAAGAGCTGACCAGATCCTTGTAATATTGTCCATGTTCGATCAAATATTGAAAGGTGGGCAGCTGTTTTTGAGAAATGCCCTTATCAATCGCCTGTGCCATTAAGGAGTCGACCATCAGGAATATGACTTTCTTATGTGTAGGACCTTGTTCGGATCTAACCCGCAGCAAATCCTGTTCGCCAGGTTTTTGATGTCGGCATCCCATTACCGTGATCAGTACAAGGGACAGCATTACGAGGATCATCCTGTTTATTCGCATTTTCACATTCACCACCTTAGTACATTTTGTCGCTAAAGTGGAAATGTCATTCGAGGGATATTTTGCATATTACGATGATCCATTTATGTTCAAATATGATGTTCGCCGGTTCTAATCAAGCCTCGCTTTTCCTGCTTTGATAAAGGATCCGGTTCACTTTCTCGGAGCTGAGCAGCATGATCAGGGCAAACAACAGAATGACGACGGGTAATAAACCTATCGATATTTGAGCCGCAACGATACCAAACAGTGGGGGTAAGATCGTGGTGCCGGTATAGGCAACAGCCATCTGATAACCCATAATTCTGGATGATTGAGCTTTGCCGAAGCGGGCTGGCGTTTCATGCAGCAAACAAGGGAATATGGGTGCAAGCCCGAGTCCGATAACAATGAGTCCGATGAGAGAAAGATAGGAATGCAGCGGTAGCAACAACAGGACTGCACCGGTAATAGCCGTCACTTGTCCAGCACGGATGAGCGTCCGATTGTTCAACCTCAGCGTTACGAATCCTGTAATGAATCGGCCGAATGTGATGCCTCCATAATACATGGACACCCATACTGCTGCTGTTTCCGGGGACAGATCTCGGGTTCCTACGAGAAAGCTCGCTCCCCATAAACCGACGGTCGCTTCCACTCCGCAATAGAACAAAAACGCCAACAGGGTTATCTTTACCCCTCTAATTTGGAGCGGCTTTCCGTGCTTCTGGACAATGGCTTCATCGCTGTTCGTTGATTCATTTCCCGTTTGTTCTTCAATCATGCCTTCGGGCTGCCGATGCTGACTTGCCACGATCCTCCAGAGTGGGAGCGTGAGCAGCAGGATGAAGACCAGAACGAACTGCAGCATGGATACGGTAAAATATCCGTCTCTCCATGTATCGTTAGCACCCATGGAATAGGACATGATAATCGGCCCTAACGTTGCGCCCACGCCCCAGAAGCAGTGCAGCCAGCTCATATGGTGGGCCTTATAATGGTTTGCTACATAGTGGTTCAGTCCCGTATCGACCGCCCCTGCGCCTAAACCCAGCGGAATCGCCAGCAGAATGAGCCAGAACAGCGATGGCGCATACGCAAAACCGAGCAGCGCACTCGCCGTCAACAAACAGCTGATAAGCGTAACCATACCCGTTCCGAAGCGTTCGATCACGCTCCCGCTAATCAAGCTGGATACAATCGTGCCTCCGGTTACGACCATCGATAGCAACCCTGCGGATTCGAAGGCAGCACCGATATCCGGCTGCATGGCCGGCCAGGCGACCCCGAGCAAGGAATCCGGAAGCCCTAAACTGATAAAGGCCAAATAAATAATTAGAAGAAAAAATGTTACCACAAATAATGGTCCTTTCTACGCCGTGATCATTCAGACAATGGGATGAAATAGGAAGTAATCTCCTTAATTTTGGCAGCATTAAGGGTGCTGCTAAACCGGTATACGTTACAAAATGCCAGGCGCTTCCGGTCATCGAATACAAGGATTCCGTCCGCTGCACCGGTGCTGCCATGCGTTATCAGATGATGAATATGCAGTTCGGCTGTCTTGCCATACTTCACCTGACATAACGATTCAATCACTTGATCCTTCCCATGAACGATTCTTTCCCCAACGTAACTCATCTGAATCCCATCCGTGAAATTCTCATTCATAAATTGTGTATCCATGCCAGCCAAAGCGATGTGGAGTCTCTTCAGCAACTCCTTCTTCGGTGCGTTCCCGCAATCCTCCTCGCATGTGATAACGAAATCTTCTTTGCCTGCAATACCATCTGCCATAACCAAACCTCCTAATCCCTGCTGTGTATGTAAGGGGATTTTTCATCTATTTTAAACCTTGTTTGGTCATATGGAAAGACTATGCACGGCTTCTATTCCCGAAGATGAAAGGTTAGGGATGAAACGCCTTCCAGAACTCCCCTTCGGTATCAATCATGCCCTTGATCTGGGCAAAAGGAATTGTGAACGTCGGAAAACCCGCTGCGTAAGGGGCGATCTCATACGGTGCAAACACCAGATGTAATGCGTCCTCGGTTACATAGAAGGGCTGGTTTGCTGCAATTCCCTTATAGCTATCCGGGAATACATACGAATACTGCGGATCCTCTTGAATCTGCTTACCAACAATGCGGCTGAGCTCCTTCACATAATCGGTGCCCGGCTTAAACAAGTCCTTCAATTCATACATCCTGCCGTTCTCAAGATTGATCACGGCGTAAACTTTCGTTGGCATGCCGTGTGCGGCACCAGAGGGATAGTTATAACCGTTCAACTCCAGTTCAAGCAGTTTCTGCTTGTAGAAAATGACATCAAAATCGCCTGTATACGTATAATCAAGCTGTTGATTCGGAGGAATGAATTTCACCTGTGACATTTCTTTAAGCTTCGTATTCAGCGTGTGCTGAGCTGCTTGATCCCTCATTCCATCGATCTGTGGATAATAGACTAAGTAGTCCGGATTGGGTTTATACTTTTCTTCCATTACCTTATAAGGAGAATGCAGCGGGATCACCGTGTTCTGCTTCCATATGACATGACCCGACCCTTCCAGGTAAGACAGACGCTGATCGACCAGGGCCTTAATCAACCCTCCTGCTTCCAGCGTAAGCGAACCGCTGCCGTTCACTTGGGGATACCCCGGCGCCGGTCTGCCGGTTCGATCAATAAAATACGTCTGTTTCGCATCATAAACCGAGGCCAATCCATGCTTGTAATCAGAAACTTCCCGATATACAAAATCAGATAACCTCTTTCCGTCCCAATCTGCAATGGCATACATCGAACCAATATACGGCTGTTCAGGATTAATCGCACGCCCAAGCGCAAACCGGTCTTCATTCAAGTCCCGGATATCGTTATATTCCGGCTTGATTACCCACTCGCCCTGCTTATTAATGACGCCATACTTCGACTTGTAATCTTCTGCCGTGTTAACGATCGCTCTGTCATGATGAAAAGAAAATGCCGAAGTATAGGTCGGCGGAATGACGATGTTCCCCTGCTCATCGATATATCCGTATTTGCCAGTGCTATCCTTCTGAAAGGCCAGCAAGCCATCGCCAGGCGGTCCGACGTAGGCGAACGGATAATTGGCCAATCGGCGTCCATAGAGATCAATGAGCGCGTAAAGATTGTCTTTTATTTTCACAACAGCTTTGCCATTGACAAAATCATTCGCTTCCTCATATTGCGCTGGGATCACCTCTTGGCCCGCGGAATCGAGGTAGCCGTATCGGCTGTTCGCTCCATCTCCACTGCCATTATCAGTTACATAATAAACCGCCCTTCCTTCTCGAAGCCCTGCTATATACGGAAATCCTCGTCGTGTCAGCACTTCCCCTTGTTCGTTAATCATCTTAAAACCTTGATCATCGATCACGGTCGCTCGATGCTCCGAGAACGGGCTGATGGACTGATATATAGGCTTCACTACGAAACGGTCAGACCTGTCAATGAGGCCATACTTACCGTTCACGCCTACGATCGTAAGACCATTGTCCTGGAAATCCTGTGCATCATCATACTTTGGCTCAATGACCATACTTCCGCTACGATCAATATATCCCCACTTCGTTCCGTCCGTCGTCTTCACGGATGCCGGAAATAAACCGGCATGCTGCTGCGGCTGCCCTCTGCCTGCTAGCATCTCCTTTATTCGCCTCTCAAGATCCAGCAGCGTTTCACGCGCCGGGTAGGGTTCTGCGAACGTAAGTGCTTTGCGGACCGACACAAGGGCCGCTTCCGGCATCCCGGCCCGATATTGTGCATCCGCCAGGTAATACCAGTAATAAGAATAATCCGGATGTTCTTGCGTCAATCTCTCGTAGTACCTTACAACGACAGGGAAATAATAGCGGTATACATCCGGTGCAGTCACTAACGCCCCTTGGCTCCATCTGACGACCTCGACTCGATAAGCTTCGCCTGTATCGTGAATCCAAAGCGCGATTTCAGCCTGACCATCCGGACCCGAAGCACCCGGCATATCTGCAATATCGATATAACTGTAATATATATCAGCAGGTCCGATATCTTGAAGGCCCTCTGGCGTCCAAGCGTAGATCGACAATTTTGACCAGATGGAACCGAGCTGCCAACCTACGATTAATTGATTCATACTTGGGTTCAACACAGGGGCCGCCGTCAATGAAGTAACCCCATATCCCTGCCCCAAGACGTTGGCAACGACCTCATATCCGCCATTGCGGTAAAGCAGCACAAATAAATAAAGCTCATGATTCAATCGGGACACACCGACAATCTCTGGGATGTGATCTCCCGTGATGTCGACTGCGACAACTGCAGGATGTTCTGCAGGCTTATCGATTCGTACAAGTTCAGCACCGTGCGGCAGATAGGCCATAGCGATTTGTGCCAGCTGCTGATCATTGACGGACATTTGGGCACCCTCCCTTATTCAGAGCTTTCTCGCCTAATCGTATGCAGACGATGGTTAAATATGCACCTGCGGGCGAGGCGGAGAGCATTTCTTAAGTCCCGTGTTTCCATTGGCGGATGACCGCAAAACAAAAAAACGGCCTGATCACGTCAGGCAATCAGATCGTTCTCTTCACTTCAAAATGGTTTGCTGACCATGAAATACAAAATAACGACCGGCAGCAGCGTGGCTATCGTCCCGCCTACCGCCCAATACGCCGAAGCTCTTTTATAACCTGCTGTAATGACCCCATCCCTAATGGATTGTTTACTATGCCGAATCATCCCTTTTTGCAGCGGAATCAATAAACCAGCCCACAGGATCCCCGTCATACCAAACAGAATCAATGAAGCCATCAGCCAGCTCATTCCGCCCATTCCATATCCGGCTTGAACAGCCATCACAACGCCTGAAATGATGATCAGCAGTAAACCTGGCAGGGTAAATACCATATCGGCTAACATGACATTCTTAACCGTGTTATGGATTTCTGCCGGATCCCCTTTCAGATCAGCTCTTACTTTCCAGAATACCGCCGTAATGATATTGCCGAGGAATAACACACATCCGGCGATGTGCAGAAATAACCACAATGTCATAAGCCATCCTTCCCCTCTTCCCGGTGCCCGGGCCGAAGAATATCGATGATGAAATCCGCATATTCCTTCGTGCCAAATACATGACTATTTACGCCGATTAGTCCCCGCATCCGCAGTCCGAACGACAACAGCTCAAACAGCTCTGCCGTCCGTTCCGCATCGATGGTTTCCGGTATGACCCCCGCTTCCTGGCCTGTAACAATCCATTTCTTCGAAGTCGCTGTAGCTTCTCTATAGAAGCCAGCCACAATGTCGGCGATTTCGGGCTGATCGCTTTTTCCAATAAGGTACATTAAGATCAGGTTGCTCACATCGTCACGGCTTTCCAGTCTCGACATGCTGTTGGTAATGGTATTCATCGGTCCTTCAAACTGTTTAATGTCCCCTTGCTTGTTCACTTCACTCATGAACTGCTCGTTCTGCTCAGCAAGCTTAGCTCGTAATACGTGCACAAACAGCTCATCCTTACTTGAAACATAATGAAATATGGCCCCTTTGGACAAGCCCGAACGCTTCATGATGTCATTAAGGGTGGTTTGGCTGCAGCCTTGCTCCCTTATCAATTCTTCCGTGGCTTCAAGCAGTATTCGCTTGGTTTGCTCTCGCCTTTCTTCCTGCTTCATCTAATAACTCCTCCTTGATGATAAGTTGGTTACCCCTGAGGCGGAAGCCAGCCCGCCATGAGAACTGCGGCCAGGAAAACGATTTGCAGAACCGTTCTCAGCCCGATTGAAGTGACCGGCTTGCCGCCAAGTGACAAATGGCGATTCGCTGCGTATACATTGGCAGGAAACATGGCTATCAGCATCAGTGCGAGACCTGTAGATGCCAAGGCTGTGGTAGCCGGAATCAGGATTAGAATAGCGCCCGCAATCTCCAGCAGCCCGGTGAAGGTAACCATGAACGGGGCATTCGGTATTCCCGGGGGGATCATGGCGATTAGATCGGGTCGTCGTTTTCCCCAGTGGGCAGAAGCCGTTACCAAAAACATGACCGCAACCGCAAACCTGAGCGAAATGACCCAGTCATTTACATACTCCCAGCCTGTGAAGCCCAGCGTCCGAAACAAAAGTAGCGAAACCATCATCGCGACAAATGGGATCATCAACCTCACCAACCTTCCGAATTTCATAACCTCATTATATATACCGACCATCGGTTTGTAAATGGGGGTTTCAAATTTATTCCTTTAAATACTTCAGGCACGTCAGTACCTTATTAAAAAAGAGAGCAAGCGTGCGGCTGTCCTACAACCAGGCTTGCCCTCTACTCTCATAACATAGGTCAGCTATGCTGCGCTTTTTTCTTCTACATACATTCGAAATAGCAGGATATACAGCGCCACACTGATTAATGCCGATAGCAAGATGATGCTGAATATACCCATAGGCGGCAGCCAAGTGGACAGAAATACCGTCATCGGAGCCAGAAATCTTCCGATAGTAAACTGTAAGCTGTCAGCTCCCATATACTGTCCTCTTGCATGCTCTGGAGCATAACGGCTAATAAAGCTTTGCGTCACTGGGGAACGAGCCATTTCGCCGAAAGTAAAAATAATGGTTACAAAGAATAAGAACCAGATGTTCGTATTCAGTCCGAGTGCAAAAGTACCTACTCCGGATAACAAGGAAGATAGTACGAATACATCACGCTCCTTCCAATTCCGAAACCACTTGGTGACTGGCAGAATAAAGAGAACAAACAAGAGACCGTTGAGCCCCAGCACCCACCCTAATATCTCTGTGCTCGATAGCATAAGCGAATGTCCGTTCCAGGAGAACAGCGCCTGGGATGGTACATAATCGATCACATATACCGCCAAATACAGATCCAGCTGCATGATCGCCACAAGGGCAAAAATCCCCGCCAGTATGTACACCAGAAACACTTTATCTCGAAAAATGATGCCATATCCCTTCCACTGTTCCTTGAATACCTGAAGAATCGACCCCGTTGCCTTTACACTTTGGGCAGGCCCCGGCAGGGTTTCATGAACGATGAAGTAAATCGCGATGAAATAGATCAGCAATACGAAGGAACATGACCACAGAAGCTCTTGCCGATACTGAAAAAAGAAAATGGCTCCAAGTGCCGGACCAAGCACGGCACCCAAGTTGTTCGCTGTCGTAAACGTTGCAAATACTTGCCGCCTTTCTTGAACCGGAACCAGATCGGCTACCATTGCGGAGCTGGCAGGTCTATAGATGGCTCCCCCGAATCCGATGCCGATAAAAGCGGCATAATCGATCCAGTGCGAAGGCGATAACGCGAACATCGCAAACATGACCGTCTGCAGCGACGCGCCAAGCAGCATGATGGGGCGACGTCCCAGCCGATCGGCTAAAGCACCGCCGAGCAAGCTGCCTATAATGCTGAATATCGGAGGAACCGTCATGAGGATTCCCGCGATATGATTGCCTAAAGCCGCTCCGAAATAAACCGTTATGAAGGGGAAATACATCCAAAACAGCATATTGAACAGCGCTTCACCCAATAATCGAACCTTTAAATTGTTATCCCATAATCGTATTTGCACAAGACTCCCTCTCTCTATGTCGCAGCAGCACAAAAGTTAAAAAACGAACGATATATCACGTCTCCCGGCCGGGTATTACAAACTATAAAACATTTCCCTGGCAAAATATAGACTTATAATGAGCGCTGAGCTATACTAATAATATGAAAGCCGAATATCGCCCGATTCAATTTAGATGACCCACAAAACGAACATTTGTTCTAAATATGAAAGACGATCCCGTGGGAGCGTCTTTTTTTGTTGCATGATGTATTAAACAAACTGAGGCTTAACAGGAACAAACTGTGGTTTTTGTACGAATAATCGCACAACAGAGAGTCAAATGCCAGCTGTTAGAAGAGATTTGTACGATAAATCGTACAATCCTTCCGTTGGACCAGTATAGAATATAGAATGCGCTTAGCAGTTGGCAGCCTGGACGCAGGATAATTTTCCCAATGGGGCTTAATCAGCCAGCTTCTTCAATTCATGCAGATGATCGAAGATCATCTGGCCAACCTCAGAGACCCGCTCCCGATCCTTATACGTTAACCAAGCCAATTCTTCGATCTCCGAAGCCGGGCTTAGCTCTCCTTCATACTCCGCCGTGTAACAGGACATCGTTACTCGAACACCCTCCGATTTGCCGTGAGCGCCAGCCCGGAAGCTGCCTGCATTCGTCACGGTCTCCGGTTTGATCCGAACGGACAGCTCCTCTTTGATTTCCCGCACCAGCGTATCGATATCGGATTCTCCCGGTTCCCGTTTTCCTCCCGGCAGATAGTACGTATCCTTTCCTTTGGAACGAGCGCCCAATATGCGCCCATCCACGATGTGGATCCAGGCGATCTTGTCAATCTCCGTTATCATATGGATTCCTCCCCTTATCATGTAAACTTCATGCTAAGCCGTCCCTTGTTGTTCCCGTTTCCCGCCTAATTTAAATACCAGTATCCCCCCGACAATCACAAGAACACCGATCAACTGATTCATTGTAAACGGAACCTTCTCTAACCCTAACCATCCCAAGGAGTCCCACAACAGTGCGAAACCGAGCTGCGAGGTCATGACAATCGAAATGGCGAATGTGGCACCCAGCAGCCTTGTCGCCTGCACCAGGCAAATCACCACGCCGACCCCAATCAACCCGCTAATCCAGTACCAAGGCTCCATGTTTTGAATGGCGAACGTCCCCTTGCCTTCTACAGCAAGACTCATGCCGAACGAAGCCACGAAGCCCATGCCTAACACCAACGTCGTTGTAGACCAGGGGCCTGTCTTCTCATTCACTCTATTATTGAAAATATTCTGCAAACTAACCATTGAACCCGCGATTAGTGCCAATACCAATCCTGCTAACATGTTCCATCTCCCTTACTTCATGTTTCATCATCACCGTGTGTTATTCTTCGTAAATATTGCCTCCCGCTACATTCGTTAACGCATCCCGGTCTTTAATCAGAATGTACCCCTTGTGACGCTCGATCAGCCCTTCCTGACTGAATTTCAAGATCACCCGGTTTAAATGCCGATAGCTGGTTCCAAGCAGATTCGCGATATCGGTCAGGTTGAACGCGGCCGGGTTTTTGGTAGCGAACGTATCCGACTCCGCCTCTGAAACGGACAGTAAATAGCTAGCCAGTCGTACCTCCACCGGATGAAGCAAATTGAAACTCAAGAAATTGGATTTAATATAAAATTTCCGCGTAATGATCCGCAGCATAAATTGAAGCAGCGGCGGATGCTCCTGTCCGTATTTGCGAAGCCAGCGATAATGCACGCCGATCATATAGACAGATGATACGGCCTGTACCGTATTGATCAACGGATTGCCTTGAATGTATTCAATATCTCCGATCACCTCAAGCGGTGTTTTGAAAGATAGAACAAGCGCTTTGCCTTCCGCGGAGGTCGTGAAGATTTTAATCTTCCCTTGAACCAAGATATACAGCATATCTGCCGGCTCGCCTTGCGTGCAGACGATGTCGCCCTGATCATAGTGATATAACACCAGATAAGGCATTAAATCATCGTGAAATACGGACTGGATCTGGTTGCTCAGCAAAAGATGCTGCATGAGCTCCGCATTATGAATTTCCTTCACGTCCCTCTCTCCTTTCCCGAACACTCCATCTCAAGAACCGCTTGGTTCCACATTATAATTTGATAATCACGACACCAGCGATCATCATCCCGATCCCGATGAATTGAGGCAAGCTCATTCTCTTTTTCACTACACCGAACCATCCCTTGCTGTCAATCAGGAACGTTAAGAATAACTGGGCGATCAATAACGCGGATATCGTTAATGTAACACCGATGTTCTGAATCGCAGTCACCTCACTGAATATAATGGGCGCCCCCAAGGCTCCTCCGATTAGATAGAGCGGCTTCACTTGTCCAAATCCTTGTCTGCTTCCGTCGCGAACGAACAGCAGAATAATGAAGGCCATAATAAATCCGGTCAACTGCGTAACCGCGGCAGCTTGCCAGGTGCCCATATCCTGACTAATCCGGGCATTGGCCACACCTTGCAGCGTAATGCAGGCACCGCCAATGAATGCAAATAAGATTCCTCTCACGATACATACTCCTTCTTCTATAGGTCTGTATACTATTAAAAGTTAATTCCCCAAACTCAGGAAAGGACATATGTCCTGAAATGACGGAAATTCCAAATAAAGCGATGTCCATAGACACGAATTTCATTATATACTATCGGTTGGCTTTGCATATAACATACAAAAAGCTGCCGGAATTTCCTTGGCAGCTTAAGATGCATTATAGCATCGGGGGGTTATGATTTTAACCCATTCCCGAGGTATAAAACAGTTTAAACCAAGATTGCATCTAGGACTCTATGATCATTTTGTTTTAAAATATAACTAGATGTCACTCATTGACGTAACACCGACTTGGAAGGAGCTCCTCTAACGTTATGCTAGACAAACAAGAACAAGTCCCCGATGAACAGGGCGGATTACAATTACAAGCGGATTGCGAACGCTGCTTTGGATTATGCTGCGTCGCTTTACCCTTCGCCGCCTCAACGGATTTTGCCATGGACAAAGACGGCGGAACCCCTTGTCACCATCTGCAATCCGACTTCCGCTGCGGTGTGCACAGCAGCTTGAGGCAGCGAGGTATGAGAGGCTGCACCGTATACGACTGCTTTGGAGCAGGTCAAATGGTTTCACAGGTCACCTATAACGGACGCGACTGGCGGCAGGCCCCTGGGACAGCAAAAGAAATGTTTGACGTATTCCCGATCATGCGACAGCTTCACGAGCTGTTATGGTATCTGAACGAAGCCCTGACTTTGCAACCGGCTCAAGACATTCATACCGATCTGAGATTGTCGCTGCAAGAGACGAGTCGATTGACTCAGCTTCCTCCCGAATCCCTGTTACAGCTGGATGTGGCAGCTCATCGGGCAGAAGTGAATCAGCTGCTTCTCCGAACCAGTGAACTTGTGCGGGATGATGCGCGCAAGAAGCATAAAGGGCCACCCGTGCGTCAAAAGATCGGGGGGCGCGGTGCTGACTTGATGGGAGCTAAGCTTAAAGGAGCAGACCTGAGATACGCCAATCTGAGAGGCGCTTATCTCATTGCCGCAGACCTCAGAGAGGCCGATCTGCGTGCTGCCGATCTGATCGGTGCCGATTTCAGGGACGCAGACCTTAGCGGAGCCAATCTAGCGACCAGCATCTTCCTTACTCAATTCCAGGTTAACGCGGCGAGAGGAGACGCCAGCACCCAACTGCCTCCATCCTTATCTCGACCGGGACATTGGACGCGTTAACGCTCAATATGGGTGGAAGAGATGATGATTTACTAAAAACACTAAAAAGCCGGCAGCTAACTTGCTCCCGGCTTTTTGGTATTAGCCAAATGCTTCATACTCAACGACTTTAAGCGCGCTTCTTCCATGAATCCTTTAAAGGAACAATACGGTTAAACACCAGCCTGCGTTCTGTCGTATATTTGGAATCCACGCAGAAATATCCGTGTCTGATGAATTGGTACGTACGGTTCATCGTCGCTTTCAGCATGGAAGGCTCCAGTATGGCGTTTTCGATTCGAATCAACGATTCGGGATTCATCAGATCCTTCCAAACGTTATCCGATTCTGATAACTCGGCTGATTCCTTCAGCAGCTTATCATACAAGTGAAGTTCCGCCGGAATCCCGTGCTTCGCAGACACCCAATGCAGCGTTGCTTTCACCTTCCGCTCATTAAATCCGCTCCCGCTCTTCGTTAGTGGATCATACGTGCAGTGGATCTCCATGATTTCCCCCGTTGCTGGGTCTTTCACGACATGTTCGCATTTGATGAAGTAGGCTCCTTTCAAACGCACTTCCTTGCCAGAGGATAACCGGTGAAATCCGGGAACGGGCTCCTCCATAAAATCCTCTCGCTCGATGTACAACTCTCGTGAAAAAGGAACCTCCCGCTCACCCAATTTTTCGTCACTTTCATGATTCGGTATGACAAGCATCTCGGTGCAATCTTCTGAAAGATTCGTGATGATCACCTTCAGCGGCCTCATGACGGCCATCGCGTTATAACACCGTTCCTTCAAGTCTTGACGGATATAATGATCGAGCATGCCCGAGTCTACCAGGCTGTTGCCGCGAGACGCCCCGAGTTCCCCCAGGAAACGCCGGATGCCCTCAGGTGTCACGCCTCGCCGCCGTAATCCTCTCAACGTTGGCAGTCTAGGGTCATCCCATCCGTCGACAAAACCTCCCTCCACCAATTCCCTCAGGTATCGCTTGCTCGTTACGTATCCCGAGATATTCAACCTTCCGAATTCCCGCTGCTTCGGAGGCTCCGTCACTTCCAGTTCCGTAAGCACCCACTCGTATAACGGGCGATGATCTTTAAACTCGGCTGAGCATAACGAATGGGTAATTCCTTCGATCCAGTCCTGGATCGGATGGGCAAAATCGTACATCGGATATACACACCACGTTGTTCCCGTACGGTAATGCTCCGCATGAATGATACGATACAGGACTGGATCTCTCAGGTTCATGTTAGGGGAAGACATATCGATTTTGGCTCGGAGTACTTTTTCCGATGGTTGAAATGCCCCTGCGATCATTTGCTCAAATAACGCCAAATTCTCCTCAATGCTGCGCTCCCGAAAAGGGCTGTTGATGCCAGCTTCTGTCAGCGTCCCCCGGTATTCCGTCATTTGTTCAGGCGTGAGATCACAGACGTAAGCCTTCCCTTTAGCTATGAGTTTCTTGGCCGCTTCAGCGATTTGATGCGCATAATCCGACCCGAAATAAACGTCCGGCTTAAGTCCAAGCCACTGTATATCCTCCTGAATCGCATGCACGTATTTGATATCTTCCTTCAGTGGATTCGTATCGTCGAACCGAAGATTGAAAGTCCCATGGAACCGGCTGGCGATGGAATGATTGATGTAAATCGCATAGGCGCTGCCGATATGCAGATAACCGTTGGGCTCCGGCGGGAATCGCGTAGCCACCGGCCTGTGGTACACGCTGTTGTCTACATCCTCTTTGATCATCTTGGTCAAAAAATCCACCGTTTCTTCTACCTTGTTTTTGTTCTCGCTCATACCTGACTCCTCCTTACGTTGATTTTTTCTGCCGTAACTCCGTAAAAAACAAAAAAATCCCGTCTCCAAGACATAAGTCTTGGGGACGAGATTGGTTTCGCGGTGCCACCCCTATTTGCCGATATCTCACGATACCAGCCTTTTCGGGTACGGCCATCACGCGATCGCTTATACCCTAGCTCTGTAACAGGAGCTCCTGTCGCACCATCCCTTATCCATAAGTTCCGATGCGCCGCTCAGAGACTTGGTTCAATGAATGGCTTCCAACTCCTTTTCAGCTTACCGGAGCTCTCTGTGGGGATTCCTGCTCATCTACTCTTCTCTTCATGGCGTTTACAATTTGATCCATAGTATCATCTAAATATAAAAAAGTAAACCATGGAACCTCACTAAAATGAAACGCCTGAATATGCGTTCCGTCAGCTTAGATCGGCAGCAGCTTCACGGTAGCCTGCTTGCCGCTGACCTGAATGCCCGTCTCCTTCTTGCCTACCTCAGCCAGATCTTGAACGAGTCGCTCAAGCAGCTTGCGAGCGGCTTCGCCCTCCTTGCCCTGAATGCGAATAACGGGCTGGACAGCTTTGCCCGCTTCCAGCAGCTTATGCATTTGCGACAGCTTGGTGTCATAATCATGCTCTTCAATATGTACAGACAAGCGGAATTCCTTTACTTTCACCGGACTTGATGAAGCTGTCTGGCCCTTCTTCTCTATCACGGCCTCCTGCTTCGCCTGCCCCCGGCTGACGAGCTTGCAGGGCGGGGGACTGCTGAATAGCGAGGTACACACCAAATCGGCTTTGTGACTTTTCGCCAGCGCAAGCGCCTCATCCCTGGAGACGACTCCCAGATCTTCGCCGTTTAGGCCGGTCAGCTCTACTTCGCGAGCTTTTATCTTTTCATTCATAATTAACATGGTGGATAGATCCTCCTATCGAGAGTATGTATTCGTTTATTTTATTGCTCTTCCTCTACGTTCACATCATTGTGCATGAACCGAACAATATGCGTTCGATATTCCTGCTCTTCCGTGATTTCCAGGCAGTTAAGCTGTTTACCGTACACGCACGCTCCATCGATACCGATTTTGTCCCCTTCTTCACAGAACCAAATCCCCTCCGAATCATGCAAGTTCATGGCCGGCGTATGCCCGAACACCACGGTTTTGTTAAGGCCTGTTGGATAATTATAGAACGGATCGCGAATCCAGATGAAATCATGATGAGGCTGCAACTTCCAGTCATCAACACCCGGATTGATTCCTGCATGCACGAATATGTGAGTGTCTGTTTCATAATAGAGAGCCAGCGTATCAAGAAAAGATAGATGATGCTCGAACTTTTTTTTAATATAGGCTTTACCTTCGTTATATCTGGCGCGATCCATTTCACCCTCAAAAAAATCGGCGCCGCAGTAGCTTTCAATCGTATGTCGAGCTCCATTGCGAATCCAGCGTGAGTTCACTTCATCCGTATCAAGCAAAATGGCATCCAGCATCATCTGATCATGATTCCCCCGAAGAGTGATGGCACCTTCATCCCGCAATTCCATCACTTGCTCAATGACTTCCCTGCTTCTTAATCCGCGATCCACATAATCCCCGAGCAAGATCAGCTTGTCCTTATCAGGATTGTACTGCACGTCAGACAATAACTGATTGAATTCATCGTAGCAGCCATGAATGTCGCTAATCGCTAATATTCGAATCGTAGTCCCCTCCATTCCGAGCAACTTTGCTATTTAGGTATAATAGCATATTCTCCTTCATATCAACACGCACTTGAATTCGGAGCTACGCCTTGTGAGGAACCAAACTTCCTTTCTCTTGGCAAACCTCCGCTTTTGGTGAAAAAACACTCGTGTACAGTCCAAATTCATCCGCCTCCACAAAGAATGGAGCTAAAAAGCCATGCGTTCTGCCATAAGAAATGGTTGAATGCACGGCTTTTCTATTTATAGCCTATTTTATAAAACGATATTTAGCCATCACGTCTCCCCAGGGGGCATACCCGGCTTCTTTAAATCCAATTTCGGAATATAGCCTTTTTGCACGCTCATTCTCGGGTTTGTAACATAGCATAACATCGTCCGTTGTATCCGGCGAGGTCCGAATCTCCTCGAGAACCAAACGAATCGCGGGTTTGGCATAATGCAGTCCCTGAAACTTACCATCGATCATAAACCGGTATATCCAGTAGTTATCATCGTGTGGATGCAGACCATACATTACAAATCCGATCATCTCTTCATCATGGTAGATCGCACGCGTTTCGAAGCCCTCCATGAATTGAGCTTCCGCTATTGAATATAGATTGGGGGCAATCCACTTCTCCTGTTCAGGTCTCGGTTTAAGACGAATGCAATTCTCCCAATTGTCCTTATCTATGGCATGAAGTGTTATCAAATGCAAGACTCCTTCATATATGGTGTATGCCTTTATCCTAATCCAATGCCGACCATTTTTCACGGTATTAAATATGTAAATTCAAATATGACGCTGCACGTTGAAGGGTAGAGAACAAGATAATGAATGACTATAAGTATTTATTACATATTCCGTTTATCTCTTAATGGATAAACTAGAAGTAACTTTATTTTTCATGGAGGCGATCTTTATGCGGCAATTCAACTATAACAACCAACGGAAAGGACAACTAACAATGAAACGAATGAGGGTTATTATATATGAAGAAAATATTGAATATTGGGGTTTTGGCCCATGTTGATGCCGGTAAAACCACACTAACGGAGCAAATCCTGTTTAGATCCGGAATTATTGATCAAGCGGGCTCCGTTGACCAAGGCAATACCATCACGGATTCGTTGGACATTGAACGGAGACGGGGCATCACGATAAAGTCCGCTGCGGTATCGTTCATGCTGGGCGATCTAAAAATCAACTTGATCGATACGCCGGGACATGCCGATTTCATCTCGGAGGTCGAGCATTCACTAAGTGTGCTGGATGGCGTCATTCTGGTTATTTCCGCGGTTGAGGGCGTACAGGCCCAGACGCGGGTGCTCATGCAAACACTGAAAGAACAAGGGATTCCCACCGTTCTATTCATGAACAAGATCGATCGAATGGGCGCGAATTACGAGAAAGTCTCTACCATGATACGTAACCTGCTGGATGAACATATTTGCGAGATGAGCTCTGTAACTCAAGAAGGCAGCGCAGCCGTTCGGGTGGATGTGGCCGATCCCCATAAAGCCGGGTGGGTCGAAATGTTGGCACTGACCAATGACGATCTGCTGAACGACTATGCTCAGGATATTCCCATATCTCGCGAACGGTTGCAGGAGGAATTACACAGGCAAACCCAGCAAGGTAGAGTATACCCCCTTTTTGCAGGATCAGCAGCCAAAGGGATCAGCATCGAGCCGCTGCTTCATGCGCTTGGTGAATGTTTCCCCGTTAATGACGCCTCGGAGCTTCAGCATGAATCGTTATCCGGCTTGGTGTTCAAAGTCATCAAACTTCCGAATGGGGAACGTAACGTCTACCTCCGGCTGTTCGCCGGCAGTATCCAGGCACGTGATGAGATTAAGGTGATCACGCAGAACGGAAACACCACCATGTTCAAGGTGAAACACCTACATGCTCTGGATGATGGCAAATCCATTCCGGTGAATCAGATCGATGCCGGTGACATTGCGATTCTCATTACTGATGAACTCAAGGTGGGCGACGTCATCGGTGCTGTATCCGACAGGATGAAGCGGGTCCATTTTCAGAAGCCGCCGATACAAGTCCAAGTGTCAGCCAAGAATCCTGCGGAGGAGCATCAACTTTACACTGCCTTAAGCGATCTTACTGAAGAGGATCCGTTCCTGCAATATATCCAGGATCCAAATACCAAGGAACATATCATCCACGTATTCGGCAAAGTCCAGCAAGAAATTCTGCTGGAAACGATTCAGCAGCAATACGGCATCGAAGCTGTATTTTCAGCTCCGCGGGTCATTTGTATCGAGAAGCCTGTTGCGATGGGAGAGGCTGTTGAATATATGGGCGAGTGTCCTTTTTATGCAACGGTTGGCTTACGAGTCGAACCTGGCGAGAGAGGAACTGGACTTCACTATCGACTGGAAGTGGAGCTGGGCTCCCTCCCCTTATCCTTTCAGAAAGCGATTAAAGATACCGTGATTGAGGTGCTGCAAGAGGGACTGTATGGATGGTCCGTGACCGATATTATGGTGACGCTGACGCATACCGGCTACGCAAGTCCGGTATCGACGGCAAAGGATTTTCGCAGTCTGACCCCGCTCGTCCTCATGGCTGCGCTCAACATAGCCGGAACGGAAGTATATGAGCCCATAAACGTGATCCAATTCATTCTGCCGGAAACCAGTTTGAGCAAAGTGTTATCCAGATTGGCGGCACTGGAAGGGACCTATCAGGAACCCACATTCCACAACCATGCCGTCCACATTCATGGTACCATCCCCGTGCGGACGACCGACTTGCTGAAAGCCGAAGTCCATTCTCTAACAAGCGGTGAGGGCATGCTCTCCGTAAAACCAGGAGGCTACGTGAAGGTGCAAGCCACCGTCCCTGTGAATAAACGGAGACAAGTCAACCCGCTAAATCGCGGTGAATATATGCTTCATTTGAACAAGATCATGTAAGAACATATGTATCAATCCATAGCGGTGCCGAGAGATGGTCTCGCCCGCTATTTTGATGTGCTTAAAATCCTAGCGTCACTCTATCTTTCTTAGTCTGGTGCAACTCTTTTTGCCCCTTGTCACTTATTAAGTGATAGGAAAAAACGTTGCTCTAGACCCACCCCTGCTCTGCTTGGTAATATAGTCAGGTACTATTTTTTGGGTGTGCGGAAGGAGTCGGCTAGATTTGGAACAACAACGTTATCATGATTTAAAATTGGGTGAAAAAGGTGCCATCATCAGTATCATTGCTTATATCTGTTTATCTGCAATTAAATTATTGATAGGGTACACCGCGAACTCCGAGGCCCTGCGGGCGGACGGTTTAAATAATGCTACAGATATCGTGGCGTCCATTGCTGTATTGATCGGACTGCGATTATCGCAAAAACCTGCGGACCGGGATCATCCATACGGTCACTGGAAAGCGGAAACGGTAGCCTCCTTGATCGCCTCTTTTATTATGATGGCCGTCGGGATCCAGGTCTTGTTCGGGGCCGTCTCTTCCATGTTTGAAGGGAACCATGAATCGCCCGATCTCATATCCGCATGGACCGGCATTGTCTGCGCCATTGTGATGTACTTGGTCTACCGCTATAACAAGCGCCTGGCCGCCAAAGTAAACAGTCAAGCCGTAATGGCAGCGGCAAAGGACAATCTCTCGGATGCCTGGGTAAGCATCGGTACGGTTGTGGGTATCATCGGCGCTCAATTTCATCTCCCGTGGCTCGATCCGCTTACCGCCGTACTGGTAGGCTTCCTGATATGTAAAACCGCTTGGGATATATTCCGCGATGCCTCTCATCATTTAACCGATGGCTTCGATGAAAACATTGTCAAAGACTACAAAGAAACCGTAAAACAAGTGGTTGGCGTTAAGGGTGTCAAGGACATTCGGGCAAGGAATTATGGCAGCAACACGGTTGTCGACATCGTCATCCTGGTCAGGTCGAATCTGGATATCCGGGTCGCCCATGATATTTCTGACCAGGTGGAACATGAATTAAAAGAAACTCACGGCGTTTATGACGTACATGTTCATATAGAACCGAGTTAAACCTGCAACATTACCAAGTGTCATAACTAACGAAGAAGGTCCGGCCATATTCCTATTGGCCGGACCTTCACTTTATTTCTTTTACTTATTGCTCCGCTATGTGCTCTAGCAAATCCCCTGGCTGACAACCTAAAGCGCTGCATAATTGATCATCGTCAGAACCATAAGAAGAATCAGGTTCATCTTCTATTTTCTCAGAACAAACAAAGACCGCGTATATCTCGACAACAATTTCAAAGTTATGCGCGGAGCACGCAAGCAAAGTGAAGTAGGAGAACGGAGGTCTCCCTTTTAGACTTTATTACGATCTCAGGTTTAGGTATTTGGATTGCATGCCAACTGTCTTCTTCAACGATTTGCCTTGTATTACTGCTGTTCTCGATAAGTCATCATTGGATTGACTTATCGAGAACAGCCCTTAATTTCAACTTCTATATCGTGTCATTACATATCGCTCTGCACTAACTTAACTTTTTCTAAAGTTCGAACGAATGTAACCGCCGCTTCTGCACGGGTAGCGGCTTTTTGTGGCTGGAAGCTGCCATCCGGGTCGCCCAAGATGATTCCCTGTCCCGACAGTGCATCTACCGCCTCGCGGGCCCAAGATGAAATGTTCCCTTGATCGGTAAACGTTATCGTTTCTCCCCCTGCAGGGATGTCCGCTGCTCGCATGAGCATCACTACCAATTGCTCTCGGGTAATCGGATCATTCACTCCAAAGAACGTATTCGTATACCCGGTAACGATTCCGTGAGCCTAAGCCGTGGCAATCACGTCCTGTGCCAGTGATTTTTTGTGTCAGAAAAGATCACTCCGCTCCTCTCTTTCAGGTTCAAGGCACGGACAAGAATGGAGACAAATTCCGCTCTCGTAATGGGATAGTCGGGCTTAAAGGTTCCGTCCGAATAGCCATTGATCGCTCTCATACTCATTAGCTGTTGAATGTTCTCCTTAGCCCAATGCCCATGGATGTCAGTTAATTCAACCTCGTGCTTCGTTTCTTCTGCCAACTCTTCATATTTTTCTTTCTCGCTAGCAATTACGGCAATCAGTGCAGACATGCTGCGTGAAGCCGCCTCTGACGAATTCAAAGACCTGATTGATACTCTACTAGCCTCCCCCCTCCCTCCCCCCGGAATAATAAACGGTTCTAATCATAAGCTTATAAAAGAAAGCCAAAAGAGGAGGGTTAAGTGAATTGACGAAAGTTAAAGTTAGTTTGCGGCCCATTGTTAGCAAGCTAAATTTACCCACTGTATTGAAAACAACGATTCTTCCGGGCGACTCCATCGAAAGATTATTTATTGCAACCCAAGTAGGAGAGATCTTTTACATAGGAAACGGAGTAATAGAGACTTTCTTAGATATTCGCCCCCGAATCCTGAAACTAGGTGGTTCTAGCGGCGGATATGACGAACGGGGTTTGCTAGGACTAGCATTTCATCCCCAATTTTATTATAATCGTCTGTTTTATCTCCACTATTCAGTAGCTGGAACCCAAGGTCCAGGGGCTCTTCCAGGTGCTCCTCCTGAATCTTTTAAGCCGAACCCGTGCGATGCTAGCACCTTAAACCTGAAGTGGGAAAATAGAGAACATCAATACGATCATATCGATACAGTCGAAGAATGGATTCTGCAATCGAATGGCCAACCTCAAATAAGGCGGACATTACTTAACCTCAGAAGGCCGTTTTTAAACCATAACGGTGTCAATAGCTTAAACTTTTCCCCTGAAACAGGAAGGCTTGTTTTGACAACCGGTGATGGCGGATCAGGCTATGATCCGTTTAATTTAAGCCAAGACGATATGGAAATCGCAGGTAAAATCATCGAAATTGATGTCGTTAAGAATACGTTTATCGATAATCCGCCCGTAGTTACGCGCTTTAATGAACTGCCCGTACCCATTCAGGAAACGCTTACGGTAATAGCCAAAGGCGTTCGCAATATACCCGGCATTTCATTTCAAAGGTTTTATAATCAGTTTATCAAATACGTAGGAAATGTCGGACAGGATCTTGTAGAATCGATTTTTTCGTTCGTTCATTATAAACCGATACCGGTTACTCAGCTTATTCAAGCTTCTTTAATGAAAACGGAACCTGACCAAGAAGGATTTATTAACTTCGGCTGGCGCGGTTGGGAAGGTGCTTTTCCGACTTCAATCATAACCGGCTGCTCGGCAAATCCAGCTTTGAACGAGAAAACAATTGCTTATTACGATGAAGCCGTAAAAACTTCCGTACGGCGTCTTCACCCTCTGACAAGTTATTTTCATGAAGATTCCCGAACCGATAAGTTTAGAGCAACTGCACTTACAGGAGTACAGCCTTATATGGGAAATGAAATCCCCTCTTTATCAGGAAACGTTGTGTTTACCGATCTAGCTCGAGGGAATGAATCTCAACTTCCCGTTAGAGGAGCCTTAGCATATACCAGGGTAAGAACGGATTGTAAGCTAAATGATTTTCATGTTATTGAAACCGATTATCCGTTTGGGTCTCAATCCGCATATTATGTTAGTTTGGGAACGAATCTGAATCAAACCAGACTCTATTTAGGGGTTTATGGCTCGATGAAAGTGGCTGATGCTAACCTAGGTACCGTTTTTGAAATTGTTCCATGATTCATAACGAACCAAAACCGGAGGGAAAGATGGACAACGTTATATCGTTCAAAAACGTATGGTTCCGGTACGATTCGCGCCAGGATTGGATACTTCGGGAAATCAATCTAACCCTTGATGAAGGAGAATGGCTTACGATCGTGGGTGGTAACGGTTCCGGAAAAACAACGTTAGTTCGATTGATTAACGGTCTGCTCCAACCTACATTGGGAGAAGTCGCCGTTTACGGAAAGAAAACATGCGACCATCGGAACTTATGGAATATTCGCCAAAATGTGGGTATGGTGTTCCCCAACGCGGAGAATCAGATTGTTGGCATGACCGTTCAGGAGGATACGGCTTTTGGCTTGTATAATATCGGCGTTTCCCCGAAACAAGCAGAATCCCGGTGCCGATCCGTCTTGCAATTGCTTGGACTCGATGAACTGAAAGATCGTCCTCCGTATCTTCTATCCGGCGGGGAAAAACAAAAGCTCGCGCTTGCCGGAGTTCTGGCCATGGAGCCCAAAGTGATCATTGTTGACGAGTCCACTTCCATGCTCGATTCCCAAAGCGCCCGGCAAATTCATGAGATCCTGTCCGAACTGCATCGTAACGGATTTACGATTATCCAGGTGACCCATGAGGTCGAAGAGATTTTCACTGCCGATCGTCTTGTTGTGATGCAGGAGGGCAAGATCCAGTTCGATGGAACGCCCGAAGAAGCGGCGGCAAATTCATGCGTGTTTACGGACTCTGGCCTTCTCCCTCCGTTTTCTGTTCGAATGCGTGATCTTGCCAAGCAAACAGGGCTGAGTTTACCTACTACGAATGAATTTGAATTCGGGGATCAGTGATGGATATTGTTTTGGAGAACGTCAATTGCATACTTGCCGCCAGAACCCCTTTTCATAAAAAAGCCATTGATCGAATCTCGCTGCACGTTCCTGCAGGGCAGTTCGTGGCGATTATGGGGCCAACCGGGAGCGGAAAAACCACATTGGGGCAGTTGATTGGAGGCCTGATCCTCCCTCAATCAGGGGTAGTACGGATCGGACCTTACCGAGTAAATAAAAAGTCCGACCGCCTCCGCCTTTGGAAAGCAATCGGATTTTTGTTCCAATTCCCCGAGCACCAAGTCATGGAGGATACGGTTTTCAACCATATCGGAGCCGGACTACATCGAATAGGTCCGAGGCGGGAATGGGTTGCCGAGCAAGTGAAACAAACGATGGAAGCCGTAGGGTTGTCCTTTTCGCAGTTCAAAGACCGGTCACCATTTCAAATCAGCAGCGGTGAATTGCGGCGGATCGCACTAGCAGGAGTATTGGTTACGGAACCGAAAATTCTCATTCTGGACGAACCGACAGCGGGTCTGGATAGCTGGGAACGGAGCAGAGTGTTATCGTATATAAAGCAAATTCATGATGAGAAAAAAATGACGGTTCTCTACATGACTCATCGGCTTGAAGAAGCCCTCGAATACGCTGATCGGATTCTCGTGTTAGACCATGGTCAATTGTACGTGGATTTCCACCCTTCTAAAATTCGGGATCACTGGCGGCGGCTGGAGCGAATCGGTTTTGTGAAAACGCCCCTGCTCCGTTTTATAGATTCACTCGAAAAACAGTTCGTCCAAAATCTGCTCGAAAGTGTATATAAAGAAGAGCAATTGATGTCATTCATCACAAATCTCTCTAGGGAGGAACTGTGACGTGCAATGGTTGAAGTTGCTGTCTTTCAGGCCGTCTATGAACACGCGCTCTTTTTTGCAGGACTTGGATCCTCGTTCAAAACTTATCTTTACAGCGACATATTTATCTTTGGTTACCATTTCAAATGATCTAGTCAGCGTGGTTTTCTATGTAATCGTAGGGTTGTTATTGGTTCTCGCCACCCGATTGCCGATAGCTTATCTATGGAACGGCCTGCTGGGTATGCTTCCCCTTCTGCTCACGCTGTTTTGTTTCCACATGCTGTTAGGCGATCTTAAACATGCAATTCTCCTGCCTTGCAAACTCATTTTTTTTATCACAACGGCTACAGTGCTTAGTGCAACGACTCCCCTGACCAAGCAGGCTGACGGACTAGCGTCCATCCTACGCCCGCTTACTCTCATTCGATTTCCGGTTCAGAATTTCGTATTTATGATCTCGGTGGCCTTCCGGTTTATTCCTCTCTTTATTGATGAAGTCGACTCCATGTTGAAATCGCAAAAAGTGAAACACGCGCGTTATAAAGGCGAAGGCCTTCGAACCACATTACAATCTCTTCTTCAGCTTCTCGTCGCGCTGTTCGTTGCCGTGCTTCGCCGTGCAAACCAACTGGCTCTCGCGATGGACGCTCGCTGTTACTTACCGGGAAATAAAATCCGGGCACGCCGTTTACAGTTTAGTTGGCGCGATTGGTTGACGATCATTTCTGCGCTGGCTCTGCTTCTGATCCATGTGCTGTTGAAAGGAGAAGTTTTTGAACGATGAATCCCATGAATAATTACTGGTTAAAGCCCGTATGTCCAGAAGTTTCAGAGATTAACACCCGTTTTAGAGCAGTCGAATTTGCCACAAGAAAAATGATTACGGTCGCTTTTCTTGCCGCGCTATCCGCCATTTTTCAATCCATGGGAGGGTTATTGCCAGGGATAGGCTACTTGATTAGTCCCCTCGCCACAGCCCCCATTGTGTTAAGTACGATCCTTTCCGTCGGTTCCGGTCTGACCGCCTATTTGCTCACGATGTTGCTTCTCTTTTTTATCCAACCAAGCGAACTGATCGTTTTTCCTTTCACGACAGGCTTATTGGGGCTTGGGGTTGGCGGTTCGCTGATATATTTGAAAATACGTTTGCCGGTCGTGATTACCGGGTCGTTGTCTTTGTGGGCGGGAATCCTTTTGTTGCTATACGTTTTTCGATTTCCTGTACTGGGCCCGGCAGTTTCATCTACATTTAGCCTGAGTACCATCACCATCGTTTATGTGTTCTCGCTTTTCTACAGCTGGCTTTGGGTAGAAATAAGCAGGTATTTCATTAAAAAAATAAGTAAAGGGATTACTTGAATAAGACTGGGCAATCGAATCATAAAAGGTGAAATAGCCGAGTTCATTAGTAAATACAGGTTCTTTATCAATATGGGCTTCTGCTTGTTTGATCCGTTCATGCAAAGCAAGCAAATCATTCGGATGCTTCCTCAAGTGTATTTACATATCACCATATAATATGGTCGGGTGACACAAATCTATTAAAAGCTATACTAAATATAAAAGGATGCACTAACCTTAACTTCATGATTGAATCATCAGATGTTATGCCAATAGAAAGTATAATGTGAATGCTGATGAAAGCCTATGGACTTATAAAAGGGATTATCAGAAATAACATATGCTTTCTTAGCACCTAAGGAACAGCTTCTTTTTAAGGCTTCTAAAACCACCGCTTTACCAAGTCCTTTATGCCGGTACTCTGGAATCGTACATACTGGTTCAACATAAGCATAATCCGTTTTCTGACTATACCATAAGCCGCAGTATGCAACATATTCCCCATCTTCATTTTCTGCAACAATATGTAAAAATGGATTCAAATTCGCTGCTGACAACATTTTTTGTTGCTTATGAATAGAAATTTCATCAACAGGCACATGTCCTTCATGGTCAAATGCCTTCCATAGTAATTTCTGATGCTTATATAAATCATTTTTTACATTGAGATTTTTCATTGTTATGCCTTCAGGAGTTATGTAATCAAGACTAACATTCTCTAGTTCAAGTTCAAGTACATTTTCAGTCTGATCATTCTTCACAAATTTCTTGCTGCGTAATAAGTCTAGAGTGTGAGTATCCGCATCATTCACCGCAATCCCAAGGCCTTTTTCATTACTAAAAGTAGCAATGGCATATTCCAGTATATCTTTTTCCAATTCTCTATACCCTTGTTTAGCTGCAAAAAATGCTTCGCCGAAATAATGGTCATAAGTTGTTATACCTACTATCTCGTCATTACAATACCACAAGCCAATCTTATCCATTAAGTCACTATTAAAGTCAGGATGAAAAAACATCCATTCCCACCTTGCCCAATTCCAATTTATATGTTTACGGTCATCCTTTGATAATTCAATCAAAAATTCACAAACTTTATCATAATAAGAATTATCGAAATTTCTAAAAACAATTTTCATTTCAATCCCCCCCATAAAACAAAAAAATTTACGACACAATGAAATACTAATGCTTTTCAAAGGCCATAAATAAATTATACCGCGCATTTCCAATAGTTAGGGGATAAAGTTCAATTATAACTGAAGTAATCTACTCCGGTGGCCATTCACGAAACGCCCCAGCCTTTTGTCGACAAGAACATCAGCGACGACGACGTAGTGACATCAAGAGTCAAAACTGCCTCAAGATCCTCCAATTTATCAAAAACCTTCTTCAGCCATTCCTCGTCCAACCATAAATTAGGGTTGCTCATCTCTCTTTCCGCAGGATGACCTGTGGCAAACGTATCTACGCCGTCCTTACTTCCAAAGTAGAAATCCACAATCTTTAAAGACTTGTTTTCGGCGGTAATCAGCATTTTACTTCCCATTCCTGAACCTTCAAATTGAAATGCCAATTCAAGATAACAAAGGTTATCTTCTGTATGTTGTAATTTGGCTTGTTCAAACTCATTTTTCAAACCGTAATTAATAGAATTCCCACTTTGTAAATCCTGTTTTTGCGTTATCTCCAACATTTTATCTGCGAATTTTCGTAGGTCCTTGTTCGAAATATATTTTTCAAAAAGGATTTTTTCTTGCTCTGCAACTGCACCGTTAAATAAGTTTACAAATGCCTTCCCAAACTCTATAATCGTTTCGTCATCTGCATTACTAAGATGTTCACCTTGAATAGAAAAGTCTTGATTCGCAAGTTGGTTTAGTATACCTTTTGTCTTTTTCTCGTGGGATGCCTTACTGGTTTCAGCTGGAACTGATTGAGTTTCTTTGCTTAATGCTTTGTCTTTTATATCATGGGTTTGTTTGCATCCTGTGAGTGCCAATAGCGAAGATATCATAAAAATCAATATTGTCTTTTTCATATCAGAACCTCCTGCATCAAACATAAGTAAACTTTACCCCACATCATTCTAATCTTAAGCAATAGTGAATCCGCTGCTTCGATATCCTTCTAGCAATCAAGGAACATCAGTGTATGATATCACCCGACTACAGCTTCCTTGCTTTAAAAATGGCTGTTAACGGAACCATTTGCGATTTTTTGTTCCAATCGCTAATTTCGCCTGTTAGTTGCAAAGTTTCGTCGTTTGTCTGCTCAATCAACTGCTCAATTACAAAACCTGCCTTCGCCAAGGCGTTTACGTAAGTTGATATTTTACGGGAGCAAAGTAAAACATTTTTCCCGTCAAGATCTCGCTCAGACCATGTTTCATCAAAATAGCTATTTTTAAAAAAGGCTTTTCCCTCTTCGAATGCCACGCACATATGGATAGGATGCGACCAACTGAATATAAATACGCCATCCTTTTTTAAATATGAGGCAACCCTATTAAATGTACCCTGTATATCCGTTGTCCAGCCAATTGCATAAATTGAATAAACATAATCAAAATAATCGGTTGGTAGTCCGTGTTCCTCTTCCATTGCCCCACAAATCAGCTTAGCTGCATAGCCACTTTCTGAAAGGCGCTTCGCTGCTTTCTCAATTTGGTTTTTAGAAATATCTAATCCCCATAGCTCAGTGGCATTGTTATTGCCATGATATTTAAGAGATTCACCGTTGCCGCACCCAATATCTAAAAGTTTTTTGCCTGCTACATCACCAAATAAGTTTAATTCTTTTTCCGTAAAAGTATTACAACCGTAATAAGGCAGTACAATCGCTTCTAAAAAATCGTTACCATTCTCGTCCCAATAAATCTTATTCGTGTTATGTATATTGCTAATAGTTTTGTTCATATGACTACCTCCGATAATAACTAAAATAAATTTTTCACCATATGTACTTCATATTCATTTCTACCAAATACTTCATACTCATTTTTCTTATAAAAAGAAATTGCATCGTGCCAGGAATTTGTCGTTTCTAACACAATTCTCTGTACTGACATTCTAACGACTCTTCCTGTGTCTACGTCCTCATGAATTAATGCACCCGTGCAAACCACTTTTGTATTTATTCTGCCAACCAAAAAGGGATTTCCTCTACTATTATAATTAAGGACGATTTCATTGAGATCTTGATTTAATGATTTATCCAATGATCCGAATCTTTCTTTTAGTCCATCTAAAACAATATGCTTAGCATGTTCTTGGGTTTCTTTACTTACTTCTTCGATTACAAGAGTTTGTGATACTTCTTTCAATTGAGATCTCCATCCTTGAATTGTTTAAATTGACTCCAATGGAATTTCAGATAACGTTTTCGTGTATTACGACGTCCAAGCGCCTTAAGGACCGAGGGTCCGTCTGTCGCTTGCGGCAGTTAGCCGGTGGATGTGTCCGGTGAATCTTATCTCAAATCATAATCTCGTTATTAACTTCTTTGAGAAGCCTGTTAAACAAATTCTCTTCTGCAAAGTCAAAGACCTTTGTCAAAGCAGTAAGAATCTTTGTCATAACCATTATGTTCATAAAAGGCATGGGCATCTGTACGTTTGAATCCACTACATAAGATTATGGTTGAAACCCCTCTCCCTTTGGAATAATTCTCCACATGTTTAAGCAGTTTTGTTCCTATTCCTTTATTTTGAAGTTCTTTTTGCACAGCAAGACCCTGGATGTGTAAGTAACCAATTTCATCTCCAAATGATAACGCCCGTGCCGTTGTAATAAAACCGACCACTTTATTTTCAAATAATGCTACAAATGTTTTATAGTTCCCATCTTTATTCATTCTCTCTAGCGTTACGGAAAAATTATCGAGATTAACCTTGCGATTTCCTAACACATTTATCCATAAAGATACTACCTCAGGATAATCATTTACTTCAATTTCACGTATTATAACTTCCATATTCACACCGCCCCAAAATATTATTATAAAGATTAATTTTGACCATGCGTCTACCACCTTCTTCAGGTGTATAAAAACGATAGTGTACAAGAACATCTGGATGTTGTCATTTCTATATCTACGGCCAATGTGTTCATTTCCCGCCTATAGCGTCGTTTGTAAAATTCCAAAAGCCGTACTGTCCATGCTATAAATGAGCTGTTTATCTGACAAAATGGCGATCGCTCTAGGGTATAGAACCGGGAGCGATCGCCATTTTGCTCTGGTATAGCCAGGCAATTATATCGATTCTCGTATCGAACATGGGCGCTGATATAATTGAAAACCTAGGTACAGCTTCAAATCACTTCGGACCTCTGCAGACCGAGGGGCATATCCGCCGATGCGTGAACATTTTGTTATAAGATGTCAGCGCCTTCTTCGAAATACTATTCAATTCACCTATCGTTTTCCGTTAACTCAAGCGTATTGAAGAACCCACTTTTTTATCTGAGAGGCCACTTCAGTTACATTAGTATCCGTTGTATCAATAGTAGGCATTGGTGGGTTATAGACCTCATCGGCAATCTCAAGCAATCGTTTTGCAAAGTTCTTGTGGTTTTGTATCTCTTCCTCCGACCAATTTCTTTCACGTAAACGTTTCTCACGGGTTTCTTCATCACAATGTAAGTTCAGGTAGTATACATGTTTAAAAAAGGGGAAATCCACACACTCTTCAATATCCCAAGGCATCATGGTTCCGCATATTATAGTCATGCGCCCACACTGTGCGATATTTCGTGCTACCCGAAGCCAAATATTTCGCATCTTCTCCCAATCCTGCCCAATGAATTCGATAAGATGATCTGGGTCGAAAACATCAAAATCCGGCATCATTCTCCGTAGTTCCTTGATTACATATGTTTTTCCTGACCCGCTTGCACCTGTTACGATAAATAAAGGCAATTTACTCTCCATTTGTTGTAACCTCGTCTCATCGCGATTCGTTTTTGCCCGTGTGCTAATTCATTTTTTTGTTTTGCGCTGTTTTCTTATAACGTTCTTGTATTCACGACGTTCAAGCGGCTTAAGGCACGTTGTGCCGGGTGGCTCTGCCACTTACTGATTGAATGTGTCCGGTGAGTCCTCTAGCTTCCATTATTACAAAGAATACACCCATGACATGACAAGTAAAGATCATGTTTCTCACATTTTGGGTATCCTTTTGGGATTGTTGGCCACTCATCATCTTCGTCAATTTCAGACCATTCTAAATAACTATCTAAATTTACATTTTCTTTATCAAAAGCAGAAATCATTAGTTGAAACTTATTTAAGCTTTTAATAACCCAATCTTTACGCGGTACATAACTTAATCTCTCCCAACCTAAACCATCCATTGCACTTTTAATAACTCGTAAGATAAACTCCTTTTCTCTTTCAAAGTAACCCATTGTCCAAGGCATCTCATCTATGTCAAAACCTACGGTACCTATTCCTACTATTGCTTGATCACGTTGTGCTAACCAGATAATTAGTTCTTTTTCTCGATTTGTTTTAGCTAATTGTGATCCACAAATAGCTAAAACCTCAATAAAAACTGAAGTTAATCCATTTGACATATGTAAGGAGTCAACTAAATGTTCTAATTCTTTTGGTAGTGATATTGCGTTTCCCATTTTTTTATTCCTTTTTGTTTTTTCGGTAATTTTATCTAACGTTCCCGCATCTACCACGTGACCCGCCTTGGACTAGATCCCGTTTCTTAACTTATTTTTTAATGCTGATTATAAAATGAACATATGTTATCGCTTATAGTCAGGCTGTTCCAGAGTAATAGGATTCGGATTGCTTAGTACCCAATGCACTGCCAGTTCGCACAGTCTCGCAGGTTCATCACTACCATTTCCGTTGTGAAGTTCTTTCGCTAATGTCACTGCCTCCTGAAGTGAAACGGGATTTAATGGTGTACCCAAGCTAAAGTAATGAATCAAACTATTGAGCATTTTACGATATTGATGATCCCAGTTCATACCGCCATTATCTAAAATTTCATATGACACTTTACCAGTAATACGGATAACCTCACCCTGTACGGTTGTCGCATGTCCTTTTGAAGGGATAAGTAAATTCCAGAGTTCATTATGTTGTGCTTGCCATCCCTTTGTTGATACTGTTATTGAAGAGGCGCCGTCGTGCGTCTTTCTCTTCTCTACTGGAGGAACATCAAATAGTTCATATAGACGTAAAAGTGCCTCATCGGTTTGATTCAAATATTCCTTATTAAAACCTTCTCTGTGAAATTCAAAGTCGTTTCCGATTCGCTTAATAGAATCTGTCATTTCCGGCGTTAGAGTTGTTCCGGCGTTAAGCAAAATATCGGCAACTTCCGCCATATTGACAATATCCGCGTTCCTGCACAATGCCAAAGCTTTTTCTAATGGAGTCTGTCTCATCTTATTTTTTGCGCTGATATTTGCGCCTTTAGTAACCAACGTGTGAACCGCTTTTGGTTTGAATGAACCTGCGGCGGCAAATAAAGGTGTCTCGCTTTGATAATCAGTGGCTTCTATATCTGCACCCAAATCAAGCAGCAACTCCGTATTACCACACCAACTCATTGCATGTTTGTGCAAAGGCGCTGCTCCGTAGTTATCTCTAGCATTTATATCAGCACCCTGTTCCACGAGCCAGCGAACCAATTCATTCGGTACTTGGTAAAAGCTCAAGGCAGTTGATTTACTGTAACCGCCGCGGGCATCCAATTCGCATCGGGTAAACACCTCTTTTAATGCAGATAGCTCTCCTGCTTCAATGAGCTCATCAAAATTTTTCGGTAAGGTTTTTTTCTTCCTGCCCATATGTACTTTCTCTCCTTACGTCAGAGTTAATAAATTTTTCCATAACCATAATAAACTCTATATTTTACCATCTTATTAATTTTTGTTGTTTCTTACAAGGTTCTTCGGGCCCCACCGATAATAAAAAAAGCCCCACACAAGCTTGAACTCGTGTGAAGCCTCTTATTTACTTCATATTCCCTACGACTTTTACTCTCAGTCTTGTCGCATTTCCCGGATGATAAGCCAGAGGAGTTTCTTCCACTTCCACCAACTCAACCGTCGCCGGGTCAGCGCCAGCCAGCACCGCCTGCTTCACGGCTTTTTCTTGCGCATCTCTTAATGAATCCTCACGGGGCTCTGTCGAATAGATATAAATTTGTTCATATTGTCCACTGATTTGAGCAATACACGCGCCAATGGCGTTGGCTACGCCCCCGTTCTCAGGCTTAATCATATGGGATACCCCGCTAATCGTATCCGGTATAACGACACTGCCGCCGCCTACCAAAACAAGCTCAACGTCTCCCGACGATGTCTTCATTTTATCAATGGCCTGCTCAATGATGGTTGCAATTTCAGCTTGCACATTTTTAGCGAAGTCTTCATCCAGATGCGCTACCAAGCTCTTATCCCCGACATCCGCGAGACCCAGCCGAACGGCAATGTCTGTTGTAGTCAGCGTATGCCCGCCAAAGACCAGCGCTTCCTGTCCAATCTTGTATCCTACGCTGTCGGGGCCAACCGTAATTTTGCCGTTCTCCGAGCGCACAATGCTTCCACCGCCCAACCCAACGGAGATAATATCCGGCATGCGGAAATTCGTGCGAATATCGCCAACCTCGACCGCAACCGAGGATTCTCTCGGGAAGCCGTCCTGCAAAACCCCGATGTCCGATGTCGTCCCGCCCACGTCGAGAACCATCGTATCTTTGATCTTCGCCAAATAAGAGGCACCGCGTATGCTGTTCGTTGGCCCGCATGCAATGGTTAGGATCGGAAATTGTTTAGCGAAATCTATCGACATTAAGGTACCGTCATTCTGGCATAAAAACACCGCTGCGTCTGTGATGCCTTCTTCTTCTAACGCTTGCACAAATCCTTGGGTCGTCGTTTCAATAACCTTACACAAGGCTGCATTGAGTATGGTCGCATTTTCCCGTTCGATTAAACCGACAGAACCGATCAGGGAAGAGCAGGAAACAGGGAATCCCGCTCCATACACTTGATGGATGAGATCGCGAACCTGGAGCTCCTGATCATTTTTAATGGATGAAAACACCCCGATGACTGCGATGGACTCGACACTGCTCCGCCATTCCTCTAAAAGGGCTGTAATTTCAGCTTCATCGACTTCTCCAAGCACTTGGCCGTCATATTCATATCCGCCATGAACGAGAGCATATTTACCCGACAGCTTCTGAACCATATCCTCAGGCCAAGACGTGTACGGAGCAACGGAAGCCGTTGCCGGGTAACCCAGACGAATGACGCCGACTTGGGCCAGCTTTTTGCGCTCAACAATAGCATTCGTGCACTGTGTTGTACCTAACATAGCATGCGTTATTTGGGTTTTATCAATTTTCGATTCCTGCAGTAAATTCCGGAGCGAGGTTTCAATACCCGCTTTAATATCTAGACTTGTTGGTGATTTCACCGCATGAATCAAATGATAATTCTCATCCAAAATGATGGCATCCGTATTGGTGCCGCCTACATCGATCCCGATTCTATACATTCTCAACCACCGCCTTTTTCACCAAATCCTCAATCGCAACATAATCGTAATCATACCCGAAGTATCTTGGTCCTGCCGTCTGAATCCCTTTTTCCGTTCTCCACTTTTCATGTGCAGGCAGTCCGACCACCCGTACGCGCTTCCCATATTTCAGGCTCTCCGTGGTCACTGGCAACAAGGTTTCGTAATCGACCAGACAGATTAAATCCGGGGTGATCGCAGCGACTTGACCGTTCTTTTCGGCAACCAGGTTTTCATTTTGAAAATGAACTTTCATCTCTCCGCCTTTAAACGCCTCGATTCCTTCGAGATGCATTCGTCCAAGATTAAATCCGCCCTTGGTTTCCCGGATGACATCCACGATTTTACCTTGGAAAAGTTCATAGCCGGACACAAGGTTCAGCAGTTCTTGAAGCTTATCGCCCGCGTCCCGATTCTTCGATGTAATGATTTCTCCAATCTGTTCGGAGAGGGTCACAATATGATGAACGCCGCTTTGCTTTATTTGAGCACCCGTTGCCGGGTACAGGCTTACCAGAGCACTTGCGCCCATTTCAACCGTGGCCACTCTGGCGAGCCGTTCCGTCCATTTATTATCAATGGTCTCAAAGATGCCGATGTTCCCTTTTTCATCCGAAATCGCCATTGGTGTCGCCGGAATGCCGTCCAGGTTAAACGTCACCATTTGAAGCTCCGGGAACGCTCGCCCCATACCGTCACAGTCGATCAGAGGCAAGCCCAGCTGCGCCGCAACGACGATGGGAATCATGGAATTGACGCCTCCTGCTTCCATCGGAAACGTGCCGGCGATCTGATCTTTTCCCAAGTAATTCGCTAATTTTTGGAATACCTTAACAAACTCGTCCCCTTTAGGGAATTTCTCCACTAATACGGAAGGCGCCCCCATCATCGCGGCCGGAATGAAAAAGTCCTCATCCTTAATCTCATCGACTGAGCATAGTTTTACAGGTCCAAACTTCTCAATGGCCGAGAGAGCCATCAATTTTCCGATGTAAGGGTCTCCCCCTCCGCCGGTTCCCAGAAATGCTGCGCCGACGGCGATGTTTTCAACAGCTGCTTTATCTAAATATCTCATTCATTATTCCTCCAATATAACTGTCTTCTGAGCCGATAAACGATAGCCTGCATAATACACGACAAAAGAAATGACAATCCCGATCAACGGCTGATTCGGTACCTGCGGCAAGCTTGGGAACAAGGATAACACAACAGGGGTACTAGCAATAACCGCGCCCAATAGCCAGGAAACGACGCCCAGTGTATTCACGCCTTCGACCTCATGCCAGCGGCTCTTATCCCCTTTTCCAAGTACCCAGTAAGATGCGATCATCACGCCTGCAACCGGCGGAATCATGGCAGACAGGATGGACATGATCGGAGTAAAATAGTTCAGTATACCGACAACGGCCAATACGGTCCCAATGGTTCCCGCGATGCCGACGGCCCACTTTTCTTTTTCCTTCGATACGTTGAACACGTTAATTAAAGCAAAACCGCCTGAAATAGCGTTCACGAGGTTCGTCTTCCACGTAGCCAGGATCAAAACCACGCCGCCAAAAAACGGAGTCGTGATGCTCAAAAAGGTTGCTGTAATATCGCTGGCTTGGTAAGCAATCGTCAGGACAGCTCCTGCACCGATCATCAGCAAGCCTGCCGGAACAATCCCGAATAGAGCGGCTTTCAGGACATCGGACCGTTTTCTTGAAAATTGCGAATAATCTCCCGCGATGACTGCACCCAGGGCAAATGAACCCAGCGTTATCGCCAGCCCATCCGTAAAGGTCATAGCTCCCTCAGGCTTATAATTCTGAATGATCTGCAGGGAGTCACCGGTCAAAGCTTCGATAAGACCATATATGCTGATTCCCACCAATAAAGGAACGGCAATATAGCTGATGACGCGCAGCACTTTAACGCCATAGATCGCCGAGACCACCATCACAAGACCGCAGATAAGGGAAGCCAGCGGAACCGGGACACTCATTCCACCTAGTGCTAACAAATTGGCCAAGGCCGCACCGCACACATTCGCCTGAATTCCGAACCATCCGAGGCACGCAATGGCGAGGATGATCGAAAGAATCGCCCGAGACCCTTTTTTGCCAAACACCTGACCTGCAACCTGAACCGTCGACCTTCCTAAATCTGTGCTTTGAATACCCTGCAAAATCATGAGCAGCACAATAATGGAATAACCTGCTAACGTGACAAGCAATGCCTTCGATAGTCCCATGCCTGCAATAAGCGCATTCCCTACCAACAAACTCGGGATGCTGATTACCGCGCCAGCCCAGATGATCCCGAGACTGAACCAGGATTGATGCTCTTTAACGGCTTTCATATGATCCCCCCAATCCTGTTCGTTCGAATATTGTTTTCTTATTGTAAAAGATGAAGTAGGTCAGCGTCTTTTTCAGAAAACAAAAAAAAATCCGATGTTTTTGTCTTATTGGACAAAACATCGGAACTTTTTAGTTATGGATGAGACGGTAGACCATGCAGGCGGTATAAACATCGTACGATTCCGAATTGATGGTCACATCATATCCTATGAGCTCGCAAATTTTTTTAATGCGATATTTCACCGTATTTTTGTGGACGAACAACAGCTTGCTGCAGTCATCCATATTCCCCTTCGCATCCAGAAGAAAAGTCATCAGGGTTTTCAATGCATCTGCGTCGTCCATAATTGGCTCCATGACGGACAAGCATTCTTCAGTGATCTCTTCCCCTTGTTTGCTGAGGTCTATGGCCCGTTTCATGGAACGGACTTCAGCCGCGGTGTATAGTTTGCGGTTATGATAGATGCGGTGAACCTCTTTTGAGACTCCGTTTACGAGCTGGTACATTCGGCGTACGTCCTGTGTGTTCCGCATTCTAGGAGAATATACGATGCTTGATATGTCAGCCATGAGACTCGTGTTTTCGATATATTCCGCTGCGATTTCAAACTCATTGTATTTATATGAACAATTCCCTAGCAACACGACAACGCAGTGATCGATCGTTTGAATGACCGCGGTTTTATAATATTGCGAGAGATGCGCTTTTAAGTCTTCCCTTATCCTTCTTTCCTCCGACAAATCCCGAATGTAAACGAGCCACATCATTTGGATGGCGGAAACGTCAATATAGAGCAAACTGGCCAATCTGCGCATTTTTTCGCTTTCATCATTGACGATGGCTTTAACCAAAGCGTATTCGCTGACCTCGTTATGCTTATCTCCCCACAAATTGATGGCCACCTGCACCACCTCGCTGATTTGATCCATCGTCTTCGGAGGCAGCTTCGTATTCTCTTTAATGAGAAACAGGTAAAGGACCTCCCCGTTTTTTTGATGAACACGTTTGTATTCAACAAAGCAGGACGAATCCAGCTCTCCTTCTCCCATTCTGCCGTTCAAAATGGAAGGCGCCATGGACCGGATTAGATTCGCAACATCGAGCGATGAATTGCGCGGCCACATGACACGATTGATGATATCCAGGTTGCTGTTTGTCAGAACGATGTTCGCTTTCATCCGGTCCGACAGCAGTTTAAGGGTAATTTCCACGCTCCGCAAATGTTCCGGCAGCAGCGAGACCTTTTCCAGTGATTCATTCACGAAATGCTCATTCACATTCTGATTGCTTACGATTGCCTCCATGACTTCATAAATGACTTCGTTATACCTAAGCGAGTAATCGTTTCTCGGCATGCAAATGATAATAAAATTCAGAGATTCGGCCAGCTCGAGCACTTCATCGGCTATATCTGGCATGATAATGCCAACATAGTACAAAATCAATCCCACTTCACCAAGGTCATGCAAATATTGAACCGTTTTGCATTGCTGTTCCACGCTGTCCTTAATGGAATAAAAAGAGCTAATGACCAGCTCTTCGGCATACCACTCTTCTTGAACGGTTTGAATAATTTGCGAGAAGAAATTGACATCCGCCACCTCTAAAACAGATAAAGAGGACACGGTCTGATGAAGCCTGCTTGTTCCAGTGACCACCTGAGCTCCTCTAAATGAAGGCAGCTGCAGTAAATCTTTAACGGTTACCCCAATTCAACCACCACTTTTTTGTTCGATTCAAGCTACTCGCATAACGAAGCAGCCTAAGATAGGCTTCATTAATATTAGTATAACCCTCATTATGATAAGCAACCAAGTATGTTCCTTTGCCAACTATGAAATTTTTTGCATACTCAGCCTGGCCCATTAAGATGCTGAGTCAAAAATCGACTCGTACAAATATTCATCCCCTGTTAAGGATTTCTTAAAACGCACCCGCATTCACGACGCGACCCGGTCTTAGAAAGCATTTATCTTAGTCCGGGTCGCGTAGCGTTTAACATTTATACAAAAAAATCATTCTGCTCTATCTTTAGGATATCCATGTTTAGCCCTGTAATGTTTTCTTTCCTCGGTAAAATCCCACCATTGCTTTTCACTACTACTTTTAATAGCGTAATGTATAATTAATCTAAATTGATCCTCAACACATGGGTCAATCATTTCCCCATATAATTCCTCTAAATCTTCAAATAATCTAGCACCATTTTTATCTCTTAATTCATCCAAAGAATAATAACCTAACATTAATAAATCCTTTGCAAATTTTGGTCCGATCGAAGGTACACTTTGAAATTCCGATAATGCCTTAATTTCCTTCGCTCTATATTCTGGAACTTTCAGAATAGAACACAATTCGTTAAGTGTTATATTATGAATTTCGCATATGAGTATTTTATTTCTCCTCAGCTCTTTTCTCTCAGAGATAGTCAAATCAAGCTTTGGAATCTTGTTCTTTTTCATTTTCTCACCCCTTTTAAAAATGGGAGCCTAATCTTTATTTAAATGCATATGATCTCTGATAACGATTCCGTATTCTCGACGTCCCACCGACTTAAGCAACCGTAGCGAGCGGCCGCGATGCGGTTAGGTGGTACGGATGTATCCGGCTGACTCAACTTCTCAGCTATAAAAATTCAACTTCGAATCCTCTTCATTCTTCTGCCGGACCGAGGGCCGAATGGCCCGAAGCATGAATATAGTGTTGGTATATTAAACTCATCCCAGTTCATCGGGGATGAGTTTTTCTTTTATACTTAAGAGATTAGCACTGAGTTAAGAACGAATACGGTGTTGGGATTTAGATCTCGGCGTATAAAGTGTTTCAGCCCTTGCAATGTTCATACCCCGATTTAGCTGGTTGGGCTTCGAGCCCGTATCACCGTGCCAACCTGTGGAGAGCATCTGCTTTGGGTCCTAGTGTTCTAAGGAGGTCATATGAATCAACCTGTTCTAAGTATCGATATTGCGAAAGGGAAGAGTGTTGCCGCTGCTTTCTCATCTTACGGTAGTCTAGTAAAAAAGCCTTTTTCATTCTCTCATTCTCCGGATGATATTTCAGCTCTTCTTCCTTTGCTTGGGCAACTTGAAAAATCTACAACTCAGCGCCCAGATTCCCCCAATTATCATGAAAAGATACTTCCCATTTATTCAGATCTTCGAATACTTTCTTCGTTGGATGATTCCAATGATCTAAATCAACTATTTCTTTTGTTGCTTTATTGACTATAGTCTAATCAGACTATATAATATTTTTAGTCTAATTAGACCATAATAATGATTTAATGGAGTGAAGACTAAATGATACAGTCATTTTTAATGTTGGGTCAGTCGAATATGGCGGGCCGTGGATTTTTGCATGATGTTGATCCTATCTATAATGAAAAAATAAAAATGCTGCGCAATGGACAGTGGCAGATGATGACTGAGCCGATTAATTACGACCGTCCGGTTTCCGGTGTAGGCCTAGCGGCGTCTTTTGCCGATACCTGGTCGAAAGCCAATCCCGATGAAGAAATTGGTTTGATTCCTTGTGCGGAAGGTGGCAGTTCCTTGGATGACTGGCATCCGGAAGGCGTCCTTTTTCAGCATGCTTTGTCCGAAGCCCGCTTCGCCCTGCGGTCCAGTCAAATCTGCGGAATCCTTTGGCACCAGGGTGAGAGCGACAGTCATCGTTCGCTGCATGAAACTTATTACGAGAAATTAACCCTTATCATCGAGACTCTAAGAAACGAATTGAATCTTGATGAGGCGCCGTTGATCATTGGCGGACTTGGTGATTTCCTTGGGAAGACCGGTTTCGGACAGCATGCGACAGAATATCAACAGGTCAATGAGCAATTACAGCACTTCGCCAATAAACAGAAAAATTGTTATTTTGTAACAGCAGCAGGTTTGACCGCGAATCCTGATGGCATTCATTTAGACGCGGTTTCGCAACGCAAATTCGGCTACCGCTATTTCCATGCTTTTTTGAAAAAGTGTCATGTCCTGGAACCCATCCCGGGGGAGGAGCAATCACTAAAAGTGGAGCGCGACTATTCGAAAACAGAACAGATTTATCTTCATAGCATGGATTTGGCTTCGGGTAAAATCACGTACGCGGAATTCGAGGCGCAGATGGTGAAGGTGATGCAGCCTTGATCCCCTTACTCATCCTTGGCTTGCTCATCCAAAACCCCGGCGCTCACGGCTACGAACTATTGGCCTTAATGGAAAAACGCCATTACAAATACATTGTAAACTTCACGAAAGGCTCGTTTTATTACAATCTGCAGCAACTTGAAGAAAAAGGTTGGATTGAACAGATTCGGCAGGATCCTTCAGCCAGTGGGCGCGAAATTCGGAACTTTAAAATCACCGAAACGGGAATGGCTGAATTCGAAAAATTAATGGTCAAATACGGCACCAAATCGGAATATGTGAACCTGCAATTTTATGGGGCGCTACTCTTTGCCGATGAATACGACAAAAACAAATTGTTGGAACTGATCCAATCGCAAATCGACCAGACTAAAACCCGAATCGCTTTCCTTGATGAATACCTGTCCAGCACACAAGAACTTCCCGGCACAATTAATTACTACCGCCGAATGAACGAAAATTCCCGTTCCCATCACCTGGTTAACTTAGAGTGGTTTGAACAATTGAAAGCAGAAATAGAGGGACCTGTTGCATAATAAAAAAGAAAGCTAATCACTTTCTTTTTATTATGCAACGTATTCTGCCTTGTAAACTCGTCGGGAAGGGGATTTCAATTAAAAAAGCCACTCTTCATAGATATTCTGTTTATTATTTTGATTACAAGATGTGCAAGATAAGATTAGTATGAACATGATAAAGATTTTAGAAAATTTGATCACTGATAATTTTCTCTTTCTCTGTCGGTTATTTCACCTAACGTTGTTGTGTTCCTGAACTCGAGAGACTTAAAGGAGCGTATGCGACTGGGTGGCTTCGCCACTTAGTCTCGCAGGAGTGTCTGCCTGAATTCAATTCTACGAAAATCATCGGGCGGACCGAGCGGCGTAGGCCGTGATGCAGGAAAACGGTGTTATAATCAGCCGGACTGAGGGGCGAATGCCCGAAGTGTGAATATAGTGTTATTTGAGGCACCTGACTTCTTCGAGTTACTTTCACACTGTCTTCTGTTTCTATTTTCACTCTATTACATTATATTCCAGTAAATGCCTTTTATAAACCGTCACCTACTTATTTGTTACCGAGTTGTTCCGCCAAACCGATTAGAAGTCCTTCGATTCCTCGAATGTAGCAGAGCCGATACGAGTCCTCGTACTGAACCACTTCGCCAACGAGCTGCGCACCATACTTAGTGAGTCTGGATACCATTTCGTCAATGTCTTGAACTGTAAACATAACGCGTAGATAACCGAGGGAGTTAACAGGAGCAGTCCGGTGATCTGATATAGTAGGCGGGGTGAGAAATCTCGAAAGTTCAAGTCGGCAGTGCCCATCTGGGGTAACCATCATAGCAATCTCTACGCACTGAGAACCTAGTCCGGTTACGCGACCAGCCCATTCACCTTCGACAGTGGCTCGCCCTTCGAGGTTCAAGCCAATCTCCTCGAAGAAAGAGATCGCGTCATCAAGGGATTCTACAACGATGCCGACATTGTCCATTCTTAGTAATTTGTTTTTTATCATAGTTTTATCTCCTCGTGTACAAATTTACTATCTGATCATCTTCAATATTTTTCAAGGAATAATTATTTAATTCTAAAACAAATGCTTTGTAACAATTCATAGTATTGGAAAATGTGAAATTGGGTTCTCGGGTATGTCATATAACGTTCTCGTATTCCTAACGTTCAAGCGGCTTAAGTGACCAAAGGGAACGGATCGTTAGACTTACTCTGGCTCCGATCGCATTAGTAAATACTCTTTGAACTTCTCAAATATCAGTTCTTTTTTTGGCAAGATTCCTTCTTGTACGAGATGAGTAGAACCTTTTTCTTCTCGTGTGATGTTTCCTCTAACATGTACAGCATCAGGTGCAATACTGCCTAACAATAAGTTCGGTGTTGGATTTCCCAAATATAGTTGTTGAGATATCATAAAGTGAACCATTGGCCACGGCATAACAACTTCCCCCTGACTTTATCTACAACCTAATCTTGCCGGAATTTCAGTTAACGTTCTTGTATCTACGAACCCGAGAAGCTTAAGGGGGCACACGCGACCAGGTCCGACGGACTTAGCCTCTCAGGGTTGTTCGCTGAATTCACTTCCTGTATTCCTCATCTCGCGAACCAAGAGCCGAATGGATCGTAGCGTTGATACCGTGTTATTGGAGTCTACGCCATCCTTGAGTTTACTTTCATTGACTCGTTATCCAATCAACAAGTTTATTTATTATTTCCTTTGAATCCCCGTTCATTCTATATTCCTTTTCATGACTAATAATGATCCCCAATTCACGAATATCAACAGAGTAGTTATTACTTACTCCATCCTTTTCCCTATAAACGACTGTCATGATAATTACATCACCAAACCCGCCTCGAAATGTATTGAATTTTCTAGTGTATGTAATCGCACCTAATATTTGAATTACCTCATCAAAGTTTATCCCCTGATCTTTGGATAACAAGTATTCAGTAGAGTTACCATTAGAAATATAAATAACATGAATCCTCTCAATATTATCCGTATGTTGTAATACAATTTGAATCTTTAATGGGTAAGTGAAATAGAGGATTAATCCGAGTATAGACAAAACAAAAATTATGATTAATATCCGTGATACTTTGAAAAATCTCCTTAGTCTTTCCAGGATTTTCACCTCCTTTTTTGCGTTGATTTCACCTAACGTTCTTGTATTCACGGAACGACCCAGCCTTAGATAGCTCTTAAGATATTATGTATATGTTATTCGTTTCAAAAACATGAAACCCTTTATCTATGCGGTCTTCACGCTTTTATAAGGGTTATGAAGAGTGCAAAAGTGGATATGTTTTGTGGGCAAGTTGTGGGCAAGTAGAAACACATATAAAAAAAATCCCACCGCCGATTAAGGTAAGTGGGATTTTTTTTACTCAGCAAAAAGAAACCCGTCAGCCTAAGCCAGCGGGATTATCATTTGCAGAGTATTTTCAATTTGCAGAAACAATCTCATCAATCTTAATCCAATGCCAGTCACCTTCAGCAATGGACAATTTGATTTCTCGTCTGATCGTATGGATCAGTACGACAATACCTGTTAACTCCGTATCTTCATACTCATCAAACAACCTTACTGTAATGGTATGGTGACCATGAAAAGACTCTGCCAGTGCTTGTTCAATCAATTCCATTTCCTGCGGATCAAGGACCGGCTTATCCTTCCTCCCCTCTTCGAGCTGTCTCCGAATTATGGTCTCCTTATGCTCCGGCAGCATCATCCGGCTGGACTCCCAAAGACCGTTACCCTCAAGCTTTTTGCGTGTTGTCAATTAAAACTCCCTCCCCTTGTCAGCAATATCTAAACCCAAATAAGTGTAAGACCTTTGTTCAATCTCGGATTCAACCAGTCCCCATAGCATGGACAATTTGTGGTGATATCCTCTACATAAAAATTCAGCCTCCACACCAAGACGAGTCTTCCGATCTTCGTACACCTTCAATCCTCTCTCACGCATGTTTCTGCGCACCTGAGCCAAATCGGCTAAAGCTGCCTTTTGCAATCGATCGATTATGGTGTTGCTTATCACAGGCATCTTTAGCGCTGCAGCAGACAAGATACCACGATCATTCTCCAGCACATCGAGCAAGAGGGGCAACAAGATAAAATCCTTCACTAATTTTGATTCATCCGGCTTCAGACCAACACCCAAGTTTTTCACCCCGAATCATAAGAACATTTGTTTGTATTATATGCGAACATTCGTTCCTTGATCAATGTAAATTTACGCCAAATAAAAAACAGCTACTGCCGAAGCAGAAGCTGTTTCAATCTCATTAGTTAATAGGCATTGACTTCAAAAAACAAAATATTGTTGAAGATGACATAATCGATCCGGTTCTTAAAAGGCCCGATGTTGTTTTTGTGTTTATTGATTGCATATTTGGATGGGCCGGTTCCGCCATCTTTTTTATCATACCAATTAATGAAGGAATTCACTTCAGTCATAGATAGATCATATTCCTTCTCCAGGCCATTTACCATGGTCACGACTAGGATAGCTCTATCACCTGCAGGTATCTCAGGATTTGTAGGTTCCTCAGGTCCAGGATTTTCTGTACCTGGTTCTTCAGGTTTTTTTGGAGTTGCAACAGCTTCATTCGATATGATGGTCTCAACTCCATTAACAATAGATTTTACCTGAAAATAGTAAGTTGTTCCGTTTATTAAATTTGGAATCACATAATTAGAGTAAACATCTTTGGTCACTGTTAAATTACTTGTGTACTTTCCTGATTCTGTCCCATACTCAATCTTGTATTCGTCTGCATTCGCTACGGAGTTCCAGTCTAATCTAACGGACGAATCCTTACCTTCAGCAACAAGAGTGATTTTTTCATTTATACCAACAGTTATCTCATTTACTGCTACCCAAGATTTAGCTGCAGTAATTTCAAGTTTTATTCCATCATAATTTCCCTGGTCAACCGGTATAGGATTTAAGATATTTGGACTTTCGAATGAAGCACTCGCAACTGTCGGAGGGCTTATAGGTGTCCATTGTCCATTCACTAATCCATAGACAGTATATGTTTGACCAGATGCTGGTCTGACATTAGTAGCAACTTGAATAAAATTCAATTCTACAGGATGGGGAAATGTGAGCTCTAAATGTCCCTTAACACTTCCAGAGTTCCAATATGTCCCTAGAGTTTTATCAATAGCTTTATCCGCAGAGTAAGCTTGCCCATAATTTGCATTCGCAGATGCCTTTGTACCATCAGGCGGGGAAAATCCAAGCATACCGTCAATTGTTTTGCCTACTGTGGCTGCTTCTGTCATTGCAGGAAATAATACAGTACTTAGAAGAAAGATAGAAAGAATAAAACCCGTTACCTTTTTTAACATTGATAAACCCCTCTCAAATCACTTTATACAGTTCAAAATATATGAAGTTATCACTTATGTCTAAACATATGCTTGCAAATATATCAAAAATATCAATATAATCACATTTTTATTTTTTATTTGGATATTAAAATACAAAAATATACATTTTTAGCTGACAGATTGTTAATTCTGTGTCTAACTTCAATTTGAATTGAACAAGACGAGCTCTTTTTTGCACATAATTCACCACCTCTTTTAACTGTACAAAGATAATATAATCGAAACAGAGGTGTTTCTATGTTTATTGAACCAATGCTACTCGCAACTGCCCCAGTACCGTTTTCCGATCCCCGAGATATCTTTGAACCAAAGATTGACGGACACAGGCTCCTGTTCTCTCAAAAGGCCGACCGGATCAGACTATACACCCGTCATGAAACGGAATGTACCCAGCAATACCCCGAGTTGCTTGCGCCGTTTGACCACGATATCCTCCTGGACGGCGAAGTGGCATGTACCGGTCCAGACGGTGTAGACTTTGAGGAAGTCATGACTCGTTTCAAGGCTAAGAAGGATCACCGCATCAAGGAACTGACCGCGACGTCACCCGTAACATATGTGGTGTTCGATATCCTGCAGTATAAAGGTCAGGACCTGAGGAAGCTACCGCTGATGCAGCGAAAAGAGATTCTTGCCGGCTTAAATATGCCGAATCAGCAATTCGGCGTCATTCCTTTCGTGGAAGGCGCGGGCGAGGCGTTGTTTGAACAGATGGTATCTCGTAAACTCGAAGGGATGGTTGGCAAACGGAAGAATAGTCTTTATGTAAGCCGTCGATCACCAGCCTGGCAGAAGGTTATCAATTGGTCGTATACTGATGTGATCATAACCGGGTATCGAAAAAACGAATTCGGATTACTTGCCGCGGTTCAGAATGAGTCGGGTGGTCTTCGGCCGGCTGGAATCGTTGAATACGCAACACAAGCAACCAGGAAAGAGTTCTATTCGAAGAGTCTATCTCTAGTAACAGGCGAGGACAAAAATTTCGTGCATTTGACGCCAGTTATCCGGGGGCGTGTGAAATTTAGAAACTGGTTCAAATCGGGGATGTTGCGGACGCCAGTATTAACGGAACTCATAGGATGAGACGAAATATAAAAAAAGAACCTCGCCAGCCTTAGCCAGCGAGGTTCTTTTTACCGATGCCATCGGTTTTGTAACTTAATCATAAACCAATTGGGACAATTTGTAAATCACTTCTTATTTTCCATTCGCATTATGACAATAGCCAATTCTTCACGTGCAATGGGTGAACCGGGGCGCGTTCCATCAAAGTATCCTAGCTTTGTCGCTGCTTCCCACGCAGATGCCGCCCAAGGGCTAACCACATTAATATCGCGGTTTGTGTTACTCACAGGTTTTTCCTCCTTTTTCTTGAGTCCGAGATATTTCGCGATCCCGGCGACATGTCCGGCAATCAAAGCGGCAATGACATCCTGACGCTTCAGCTTGGCTGCATCTGCAGCCACATCGATAAACAGATTTTCCGTAAGGACGGCCGGCATCTTAGATTCACGGCACATGTGCAGGTTCTCCGCTTTCTGGCCACGATCGATTACACCAAACGGCTTAAGGGCCGCCATAATCTCGGTATGCAGCACGTTCTGCAAGGACCGAGAAGCTGCTGAAGCATTGGTATACCTGAAAGACTCGAACCCGCCAGCGCCGCCACCGGCATTACAATGGACGGAGACAAGGATATCTGCCCCGGCTTTATTAGCTGCATTCGTCCTATCTTTGAGCTCATGAAATACATCCGTGCTACGTGTCAGATGAGCCTTTACGCCCTCATATTCGGATTCCAAGTGCTTCTTTACGCCCAAGGACACCGTAAGAACGATGTCCTTTTCCTGCAGCCCATTCCCGGCTGCTCCCGGATCCTTGCCGCCATGACCAGCATCAATCCATACCTTCTTCATTGCTTAGCCTCTCCCTTCTCGTTGAGCTGTTCTAGGAACTCTTTAATTTTTGGCGGAATGTACACGCCAAGTATCCCTAGATTCTCCATTACTGACAAACCTTCACGACCCGCGTAAAAATAGACGGCCAACGTGCGGAATACGGCCGAATCCCCGCCGACCCACCCGTCAATAAGCACGGCTAGGCCGACCACAAAAAGGATCGTAATCTTCCGGATCCCGCCCCAAAACATAACCTCGCTATTAACCGCCTTCGTCTTCACTGCTCCCAAAATGCCAGTGATGTAATCAGCAACCATAAGGACAACTAAGATCTGCAGAGGCTTATCCCAGCCGCCTAACAGTGTAGCAAGTAGCCCTAGCACCGCTACAACTCCGCCTGTCACTGCTTCCTTGCCTGATGCGCCAGCAGCAGCCGACAACACTGTATCCCCTAAATGCTTCAATTGGTTCAACATGTTAAATCCACCTCTCTTCACGAATTAAATAGCCCCCAGATCGGTTCTGAGGGCAAAATAAAAACGCCTATTCGGCGTTACTGGTTACATGATATCAACAGCGGCTAGCCATCGCTACTTAGGTAAGGGAAGGTCAACTTCTTTATAGCTCTTATGCTCATTCTCAATGCAGTCGGTTATGGTGTTACTATTATCTAGCTGTACCCAGAACTTCATTGGTTTCCCCCTATAATCGCAATGATTTTTTTGGTTTCTCCTTCATTTCCCTGTTCCTTTGAGTAACCTATCATAGCTGTATCAGATCTTGAATTTAAATCTACGATGTTCCTTAAATTAAATGCCTGCATCAATTTTTTATATACAGAAAAATAGTGTGAACGCTGTATCGCAACAGCTAAGTAAGTTCCATCAGAAGAAAAAGCAAAGTCATTTACTCTTGATGATGGTAGTGTAGCAAGGTTTGGAAGTTTTGTGAACGTATCTCCTGAACGCTTATAAATTGTAATGAAAGGTGTTTCATCAGATCCTACAATTAGATAATTACTATCTGGTGAAAATATAATACATTCTGGATAATCGGATGGTATTGAAACATGATCAGGAAGTTTTGTGAATGTATCTCCAGAGCGCTTATAAATTGTAAGCCCAGATGTATCATCGTAGTTAGTAACAGCTAAATATACATTATCGGGTGAAAAAGCAACGTCTCTTGCGGAGGGGGGCATTGAAGCAGGATTTGGAAGTTTTGTGAACGTATCTCCTGAACGCTTATAGATTATCAGTCTTGGATCAGAATAATTTGTAACAGCTAAGTATACTCCATCTGGAGAAAAGTCAGCACTATAAGTTTCATTATAGGGCATATATGATGGATAATTTAGCATTGTAAAGCTATCCCCAGAGCGTTTGTATATTTCTAAAAATGGCCATCCTCTACTGGTCATAACTAAGTATACGCCATCTGGAGAAAACCTTAATTCTATATATGAATTATCAGTAGAAAAAGATGATGCAATCTCCACCAATTTTGTAAACATATCTTCTGAACGTTTAAATATTGTGACAATATTCGAACCATAAGGGGAAGTAGCTAGATAAATCCCATCCTTTGAAAATTCAACATCCGATGCACCACCATCTGGTAAAGAAACAGGATCAGGAAGTTTTGTGAATGTATCTCTAGAGCGCTTATAAATTGTAACGCTAGGGTTCCCATAGTTTGCAACAGCTAAATATTTCCCATCCGATGCAAAACTAGCATTATATGCAGCACCTTTAGGTAGTGTATCGGGGTTTGGGAGTTTTGTGAATGTATCTCCTGACTTACGAACAACAATTGGACTATTTTTTTCGATGTTTTCGGCATATTCAACATTATACTCAACCTGTCCTTGTATAATCACCTCCTCACCGCTACTATCGACTAAAAAATCCGGTCCAATTTTGCGGAAAGAGTACGGTTTACCCGCTAATAAATCACCTGCAGCATAAACAGATCCATTCTTTTTTTTGAGCGGCGTTGCTCCCATACTATTGACATTAAGCGTTGGGCTATTAGCACAATCCACATGAGGCACGATAGTAATCCCGAATCCATCTGCCAGTACGGTAGGCATCGGGTCGAGTGTCACAATGTAAGATTCAGCTGTACCGGCCGTGGTAGCATATCCAGGATTCCTTACATAATCCGACTTCATTAATTCGTCTTGTTCCTTGGCGTACTCTTCTGCGGCCGCTTGTGCTGCGTCTGCCTTTCCTTGCGCTCCCGCTGGGGTTTCTGCAGCATTTGCCACTGCTAACGCTTGCGTCGCTTTTGTTTTAGCGTCGGTTGCATCGATCACCGCTTGGGCTAGTCCCGGGATCGGGTCGGAGCCGCCAATGTCATGTGTTACCCCGTGCTTACCTGGTGTGGATTCTCCATTTACAGTAAGGTGGATTGATTTATCCAAAGGGTTCGTTGTTACGTCAATCCCAACATCGCCAACGATAGTAAATTCATCAGATGTAGTTACGGCTTCCAGCCCGTTAACCCGAGCAAATGCGTTCTGGTTAGGTTCCCCTCCTTCTTTCAACTCGGTTAACTTGTCATGCTCCTGCTTGGTAAGGTGCGCAACCTTATCAGCTATGTGGTTATCGACTTCCTCTTGCAAGCTGCCGGGCGCCTTGCCATCCCATTCCTCTTTTTTAGCTTTTGTCACATGGATATCAGCATTATCGGTATGTGCCTTAAGATCCACCTGTGTGCTGCCTGGAGCTTTACCATCCCATTCAGCTTTCTTGGCTGCCGTTACATGAATATCGGCATTTTTGATGTGGGTGTCAGCCGTTCCCTTGTTGGTGTCCATGTCTTCCTGTACTTTGTCAAAGCCGATGTTAATGTTATTAAAGTCTTCACTGATCTTTTTAGTCCCGACCAGATTTGCGTATCGGTTCGCCATGCTGAGCTTCAGCTCCTTTCAATTGTACTAAACGCTGTTCGACTGCATCCTTTATCCCCTGCAAGATCGCTTCTTCCTGTCCTGGATGGTAGGGCATGACGGCCATGATCACCGCGCAGATCTCGGGCACTGGCTTGGTTGGATCAATCTCACAACGGACAACGGGCTGTATATGGGCCAACGAATTCACCTTCTTTCTTAAAGGAAAAACCTCCCTTTTTGTCGAAATGATCTTCATCACGACTGTAAGGAGGTTCTATATCATGAATATAGAAGAAATTGCGAACACCGTTAAAGCGGCTAAAGATGCAGGTGTCCCGGTAGATAAGTTTTTAGATAACTCATTTGATAAGCCGACATCTGAACTAGGTGAAGGATTAGCGAACTTATTTTGGTTAGTTTTTTCCCCTATTCATGCTGCTCGAGCTTCACTAGAACCAAGGATCCATCATTTCCGCAAGAATCTTGAAGAAAAACTTTCAAAAATCCCTTCGGAAAATCTCGTCGAACCGCCACTAAATATAGTTGGTCCTGCTCTGGAATCCGCTAAGTACTATATTGACGATGAGAATATCAGTGAAATGTTTGCAAAACTAATCTCTTCTTCTATGGATAGCAGGAATCAAAATAAAGCTCATCCCGCTTTTGTTGAAATCATTAAGCAATTATCGCCATTCGACGCTTCCAATTTAAAATTTTTGGTTGAAAACCAAAATGAGTTTGGCATTATAAATATTGATCTGTACACTAGGCATCCAGTAAGTAACGCAAGTGGATCTACCACGATTGGACTTAATATACTCCCTTTTCCTGGTCTGGATTTTACTAGCCAAAGAGACTATCTTTCATCTCAGGATAATTTGGAACGTCTTAAAATTATCGAGATTACTTTCGACAGACATTACCTAGAAGAAAATAAGTATGCCATTTTTGAAAACCATCCCTTCTGTCAGTTTATAAGAGATACTGCGAGTACTTCAGAAATGAGTGATGGCTCAGAAATAGTGGGAATCAGGGATAGGAGAGGTATTTGGGGCTTCACCTCTCTGGGAAGAAACTTCGCTACTTGTTGTCTTGGATAATAGCTAGTGCCTCAGCTTCAAGGGATTCTTTGTAGTCATCCAAAAGTCGCCCCAGTTCACTCGAAAACTTATCACTAATTAGTTGAACAGCCTGGCTCATGTGCTGCTTGGTAAGCTGCAACTCAGATTCAAGCTGTTCAATTTTCTTTTCCAGTCGTTTCGTCTCTCCCCTAATGATCTCCCGCATTCTTTGTTCGCTCATCTCTCCTCGCCCCTTTCATGAAATCAAAAAGGCCCCATCTGAATGATGAGACCCATTTGAAATGATATGTTATTTTTCAAGTGCTGCCAGCTCTGAGTTGACTTTAGCCAGTGCTGTGTTTTTTTCGTCTATCTGTTTATTGAGGCTATCAAGTGATTGCCTCAGCAATTCTTTGGGCAACCCTTCATCTAATAGCGCATATTGTTTTTCCTCGCGCCCCTTTGATTCCTCAAGCCCCTTAATTTCGGATTCCAAGTAAGATTTTTGATTCTGGAGAGAGGTTATTCTATGGTCATCTGTTCCCGCTCCATCCCCAGGGGTATGAGCATCTGGTGATTCATCAGTCGTGATTGTAATCACTTTTGCTTTATTGTCCACTTTCAGATCAGCTCCTATTGACTCGGAGATAGCCCGGACCGGCGCGTTCGTTCTGCCGCTAATCACGGCTCCTTTGTCCTGCAATTCCTTGCCATTGACAATCACCTTATATTCACCTGTCACTTTTTGACCTACAAGGCTTTTCACCTGAGCAATGACAGTATCACCAGACGCAACGACTACGGCCCCAATAACAAAACCACCTAATAAATATGCCCACTTCTTCATTTTTGTGAAAACCTCCGTTGGGATAATTATCCTCTAATAATACCTTACGGAGTCGAAGTTGGGAAGGTTCCGCCCCAATTTTGGTTCTCTTGTCGGCCGTGGTTATGAGTTGGTAACGTAACAGAATGCCTATGGCTGTTGAACGTACTTCGTAGAGAGCTAATTTGCGATTGTAGACTATCTAGTTGATACTGAAGCCCAGATATTGCGCCTATACCTAAATTCAGACCTGAAACAGAACCTCTAAACTCAACAGGTCCTTGAAGAGTTATGACCCCATTGTTAGCGCCAAGACGTAAACCACTATTCCCAATCACATGCAACTCATAATCAATGGCGTAGACTAGGCCCTGTGACTGCCCAGACGAGTTGTAATAAGTATGTCCTGAAATGTTTGCTGACGGATTGGTCCCAAGCGCTACCCGTCTTGAGCTGTAGGCGTCATAAAATACGAACCCGTCTGTATCCAGCTCTATGCGCTCCCCGTAGGAGGCTGTCCGGATGCGGCTACCTAAGATGTCAGCACCTTCGATATAGGTCCCGTAAATTCGTCCGCCTTCGATGATCGATGCCGAAATGGTCCCACTGAATTCTGCCCCTACGGCAACCATGTGACCGGCATTATTAACGGAGAAGGAGTTACCTATCTGGATACTGCCACCGATAAAGCTACCGCCCCAGATCGTGCCGCTAAACGTCCCGTCTACGCCCACAAGCGTTCCCGTAAACGTGCCTCCTGCTGCCGATAAATTGCCTGTGAAAACGCCGTCCACTGCTTCCAGGGTTCCGTTAAACTTAAACTTCCGACTTGGGACGTCGAACCATAAGGCTCGGCTGCCGTTAGCATAGAAGCTCAGTTCCTCGCCGTTTAGCACGCCTTTATATAAATGGTCCTCTCGTTCGACTATGATCCCTTCGGTCCGGGAGTGGGTGACCCCGAAGTAAGGCTTGCCGTAGCGGACGGTATTCTGGTTCAAACGGTTGACCTGCTGCGACAAGCTGCCCTCCAGGTTAAACTCACTGCGCTGCTCTGACATGCTCGGCGCTTCAATCTTATGCGTCAATCCGCCTTTAAAGCTGAACGTCTGCCGCAAGATATAAGAAGCATAACGCTGAATACCGTCCCATGGGATATCGGTATCCTGCCAAGCTGTATTCGTGTCTAGCCAGCTCCTGCCCTCGCGCTGTTCCAAGCCGATGACATCCCCCTGGTCAAATTGAGGAAAGCCCCTTGAATCCATCGTCAGCGGCAGGTAGGACAGCCCGTTTAAGGCCACAAGCAAATTGTTTACCTGCGCCTGGGTCATAAATGGGTTTTCGAGACATAGCGTATGGTTATCGTCTCCGGATCCAGCTTCATAGGTCAGGCCGTCCTCGGTGTTATACGTGACGACGATCCGGGTATAGGTCTTGACCGGGTTCGTCTGCTTAACTCTCACATAATCTGCTGTCGTCATGTTAAACACAGCAGGCGCTCCCGCTGCGAAACGCTTAAAGCGCATAATCCCATCCTTGCCTATGTATATGCTGGCACTGTTCGCACCGGCGATATAGGCCAGCACCTGTCTGCAGGAGTACCCCGCAGGCCCTGCCTGGATCTGATACGATGAGTTGATCACCACGCTGCTGTCATACTTAAAGCCAAGCCGGTTACATATCTCATCGAATACCGCTTTTTGCGTCGCGGGATATCGGAGCTGCGAAATATAGGCTACATCTGCCGTAATCAGTTTGTCGTAACAAGTGTACGTCCAAACGTCATTAACCTTCTCCCGGCTGTCCACGTAAAACTCACCTAAAGGTAACCACTCCGTACCCCCTGCCGTCCAAGGGATATGCATATCCTGCCAAGGATACTCTGCTTCCAGCCAGGTCATCCCCTCCAGGGACAAAGCCAAGTACGGTATAATCTGCGCATTCGACCTTATGGCATCGGGTAACCGCAGCTTTAATGTAAGTTTGCTCGGAATGGCCGTACCAACTTCGAATTCATCCCCGGCAGCCAGCAGGTTCTCGATGCTGAACTCCACAATGTTTCCGCTGGTATACTCCGTGCCGTCAATCAGGCATTTGACAAGATACTGCTTGTCATGCCGCTTTAAATGATCTGCAAAGATCGGTGATATCGGATACATAGCATCACTTCTCCGTCAGAGTGACCTTGAGGCCATTCCACATAATTTCATTACCCTTGGCGATAGCGAAGGGAGCAGGACGATTGCCGACATAAAAGGTCTTAGTCTCATATTTGCCGGTGATCGGATCCGGGTACGTAAACGAAAAGAATACATTTTCCATAGCCCTTAAAATCGCAGAAATATTGGACCAGGACAGCGGTCCCCAACTCATTTCGATCTGCCGTTTGACCGCGATTCGATCCCGGTTGAGGGTGCCGTCCGCTGTTCGGACCGTGCTTTCTCCGTCATCCAAGTCCATAGTCGTCACGGTAAACTGAGACGGGAACACCGCAATGGCCTGGCCGTTAATCGTTAATTGCATTCTGGTTATAACCCCCTATCTGACAAACAAAGGTCGCCCGGCTTGACGCTCGGCGCTACCAATTGCCCGGGCCGCAATTCGTCCGAACTCTGTTTCGCCAATCTTGAGCACCGCTTCCTGTCCCTTGTTGTTATCCTGTAACGCTGCAAGAATCATGGTCAGTACTTCGACCACGGCCTGATTGCTGGAGCCTAGCATCTCCTGCAGGGTGGACAGTGGGGAAATTACTTCCGGATCCGCTGCCGCTCCTTTATTATCTCCGACCATGGCAAGCGTAGGACCATAGGCCAGGCCGCCTTTTGCAAGTTTTGGGATCTCGGGGATACTAAAGCCCATGCTTTTGCCGCCAAGTCCAGGCACCCAGTCCGGTATGTCAATCTTGACCTTGCTAACTTGTCTGATCATCCAATTCAGGGCATCGATCACGGCATTAACCGCACCTTTAAAGATCGCGACGATCGCGTCCCCAATGCCCCTCATAAAGGTCTTGATTCCTTCCCAGGCTCGTTTCCAATCCCCCGTAAAGACGCCAGCGATAAATTCAACAATGCCGCCTAATGCTTTGATGATGCCTTTAGCCGCATCAATCACAGCACCTATTGCTGTTTCCAGAACATCCATGATGCCATCGAAAATTTCAGTGAATATCGGACCTAGTTTCTTCACGAGCCAATTCACGATAGGCATGATAAATTCATTGAAAATATCAAGTGCTGCTTGAGCCAGTTTTCCAACAAAGTCAAGCACTTCTCTGATCAAGTCTTTCAGATGGTTATCCCACAAGTCCGTCAAGAATTTAAGCGCTCTTTGAGTAATAGGCTTCAGGAAATTTTCCCATAGGTTATTCCACAGTTCCTTGAGTTTATCAAGGGCTTCCTTCAGACCGTTGATTAACTTCTTGCCCCATTTATCCCACCATTGATATATGAGGTCTAAAGCATCCTGAATAATCTTTGAGATTAGCTTCATGACTGGATCAATGACATCTTTCCAGATATCGTCGAAAATCTTTTTGACCAGGTCAAACAGCTTCTTGAAAATTTCCTGCGCACCCGTTAGAAATTCGGTGATCCTTGGCAATCCCTCTTTCACAAACTTTTCCAGGATCGGGAACGCCGCCTCCCAAATACTTGTGACGACATTCAGAACCGAATCAAGCAATCCAGCCAGCACGTGCCCCGCAAGCTCAATCCCCTGTTGCCACAAAGGAACAAGACCGGTTATGATCCAATTCTTAAGCGGTTCGCCCAGCGAGATGATATCCGTGAACATCTTTTGAAACTGCGCTTTCCAACGGTCCAGTACAGGGGAAATCTCACCCCAAGCTTTCTGGAAGGACGGCCCGAACGTAGCCACCAACCCGTCCCATCCGGATTTAACACCTTCCCAGGCCGTGGTAAAAGCAGATTTGACCTTGGCAGCCAGCTCATCCATTTTGGCCTGTATGCCGGCGATGTCCATATCCGGCATTTGCATTTTAAAACCATCCCCGCCACCCCCGCCGCTGCCGTCATCTACGCCCGCATCGTTTTTGGAAAAGTCCAAGGTGTTCAGCTCGTCAAAACTGGCAAGTGCACCCTTGGCCTCCTTGCCCGCCTTCTTGGCTTTCTTGCCATAGCCTTCCATAGCTTTACGCGCGGTCTCGATCCCTTTGGCTGCCTTATAGGACTGTTGATAGGTCTTACCAAACAGAGCAGAGATAAAGGCCGCGATATAGGCGGTCGCTTTGGCTAACCAGCTCATGAGGGCGTTGATCGCCGGTAGGATCGCCTCATAGATCGGCTGGAAGGCTACCCGGAGATTAGTTCGGATCGCATTGAGCGACGCGGCAAATTGATCATTTGTTTTTAAGGCTCCGAACAGGTAATCGTTAAAACTCCGAACAGCCTTATACAGCACCGCAAAGACAAATACTTGCTTTAGTATCCGACCCATAGAGCGCGTAAACGCATTGCCCATATTGTTCGCCCCGCGCCCGGCTGAGTTAAAAGAAGTTCCTGCCCCCGCTGCCGCTTTGGAGGCACGATCCAAATTCCCCTTAGCGGCTTGGATCGGCTTATTAGCCTGGATCATGTTCTTACCGAGCTGCTTGGTTGGCGTGACTGCCGCTTGTACCGACTGAGCGGTTGTCTGCGCAGCCTGCCCGGTGTGCTCCATCGTTGTACCCAGGTCCGTCATCGGCTTGGCCGCTGCTGCAGCTGCCTTCTCGGCTTCCTTTAAGCTATCTTCAATCTTCCAGATTTGCTGGGCCGTCTTGTCACTGGACGCCGTAAGACGGAGCAGTGCCCCCTCTGCATTCACAATCTTTTCCTGTATCTTGTTTTTGCGAGCGTCGTTAAAAGTGTTCTCATATGCCTCTCTAAGGTCGGCCAGCTTGCGCTCCTGGATCTCGATCTTGGCATTGGTGTTATCTAGGACGGCATTCAGCTTTTCTATCTCAGCCTTGGCTGCCTCCACATCCACTTCAGGAGCTTTTACCTTGGCTGCCGCTTTAGGAGCTTTCACCGCAGGCGTAGCAGCTGCTGTGGCTGCTTGCTGGGGTACGGGATCCGTTGGGGTAAACAAGGGCAACTTCATATTGCCAAGCTTTCCTTGGATTCCGTCGATAGCTGATTCAGCAGCGGCTGTGCTGCTCTTGATCGAATCTTTCATAGCCTGATCTGCGGTGCCGACCATCTTCAACAGCCGACCTTCGACAGCGGATACGGAATCCTCCATACCCGAGACGATCCCCTTCATGGCGGTCTCTGTTGTTGTCTTCAGCGTCTGGGAGATGTTCGAAGCGAACCCCTTAAGACTAAATCCTCCGAATGTGGATTGAAGCGACTTGGTCAATTGCTGCCCGATCGTGCCTGCGGCCATGGTAATCTGCTTGCTTAGATCTGTACCGCCGACAAGCTCCAGCCCTAGACTTACCTTGCCGACTTCGTCTGACATCTGTTCACCCCCTTGCCAGACAACGCAAAAAGGCATCTTCCTATTGTGGAGATGCCCCGAATGCTTGCTTAATCATGTTTTGGAACTGCTGGACAGCTTGAGCTGCTTCGGCATCCGTCCACTGAGCCGTTTTCAAACTACGTGTACGCCACTCGTTCCGGATCCGTTTTTGCTCTGACGTGAAGTTCTTCAGACGCTCTTTATCGTTCTCGCTCCTTATGGAAACAATCTGTCCGAGCGGTGTCTCCGGCATAATCCCGGCCAGCAGCGTGCAAAACTCATCCCAAGTCATGTCTGGCTCGGCCCGCAGCCGGATGCCGTACTGCGCGGCGATAGAGGATTCGATTAGTCCCCAATCCTCGTACAAGTCATACCACTGTTCCGGCCTATTACTTGGCTGCGAGAAATCGGGCTTCTACGGCTTCGTAGTCCTCACCAAGAGCCCCCGCTAATACGGCCACGAAGATAATCTGATAATCCGCAAAGGAGATATCCGATTCATTAATTTCCTTAACAGCCGATTTGCCCAGAGCCATCTCCAGCACTTCGTCAAGATACTCAGAGCCTTCTGCCCCTTTATCGATTTTTGCCTGGATCGCAAGCACGGTATTTTTCCGGTTGTCGATCTCATATTCTTTGCCTTCACCTAGCTTGAGCTTCGGGCGTTCGTTCGTTAACTTGGACGTAATATCAATTATTTTTGCCACTTTGATTCATCCTCTCAAATGAAGTAGACGAACCTGAAAAGGTCCGTCCTTATTTTAGATTGCTGTATACTTTGGTTTACCGTCTGACATCAATTCGCATTCCAGTGCAGAGACCGCTGTGCTGTCGCCACCGTTCGGAGCGCTGACGTTCACAATGCAATCAAACTCCAATTTGGAGCCGTCCGGGAAATCGATTTCCGCTTTACTGGAGCAGTCCAGACCAGACTTCCAGGCTGTGTCGGCCACATAATCATTCCCCGGATCGCCGACATGGCGCTTACCGTTTAGGGTAATGCTGAACCCTTTCCCGGTCATCAGACGCCGCACCCAACCTTCTGTATCCATTGAGGTCCATTCTTCTACGTTACCGTCGATGGCAATCTGAAAGGTTTCCATATCCTTGATAATCGCCATTTCTGACGCCGTGCTTGCTCGGCCTGCTGTCCCGATTTTAAAACCGATATTAAAAACGGGAAATACACCGCTACTCACTATCGCCATTCCTCTAACCTACCTTTCATGATAAATGTGTGTTTCAATGACGTACTCATATATACCTTCATCGTCGGTACCGACGTTCACCGGCTGCGATGTGACCATGCGAAATTGAATAACCCTCTTGCCGCTGATCTCAGCCGAATGACCATAAAGGGCTTCGTAAACCTCTAATGCCTTACGCTCTGCCACATCGGCATTGCGTCCCCAATGGACCAGGATGGACACCGCCTTGACCTGGAATCCGGTTGCATTAGGACCCCCTACGGCCATTCGAACCGGGGCACCGGTCGTGTTGTACAAGCCGATGCACTGTTCCTTTTTGCCATCGATCTTGCCGATATACCACTGCGGGCAATCGATCCATGTTTTGAGCCAGTTCCGTATCTCGGACAGTGTCATTTAATCATCCCCTTGGACATCTGTTTCAGCAGTGTGACAAAGGTTTTCCGGACAAAGGCCTGCTTCTCACCCGACTTGTAAGCTTCCATCCATTTGCCTTGCGCATTGGCGTTCTTGTCAGTCCGAAAATCAAACTCAGGATGCCAATACAAACGCCGGGCATACGGGGTATCGTAGACAATCTTGATCTTACCCTGGCTCAGACCGGAGGTATCAACAAAGCCGCTACGCTCCAGTTCCCCCGTTTGCTTTGGCACGACGGCGGACGTAACGATATCCGTTTTGACTGCCTCGCCCGTCATCTCAAACGCCTGTAACGCGTTCTTCTCCAAATTCTTCAAGGCATCTGTTTTCAGGATGACTTTAGCAGTTAGCTTCATAATCAGCTCAGCTCCAATTCGGTACTGAATATGGATCCATCTGGATTACGTGGCCGTTTGGCCCGGTAGATGTTTTTGCGCTCATCGCCGACCCGGACAAAGCCTTGAATGGCCTTACCGGGGTTGATGTCGCCCTCAATGATGATCAGACCGGAGAGAAGCACCAGCTGCCGATCAGCGTTTAGGACTTGGCGGCTCTTCTCATCATAGAAACACTTGTTGTCATAAATCAGATCCTCAACCGGCTCCCCGTCCTCCGACAACTCCGTCTGATAGACCTTGATGGGCGTGACCTGATTCCAGCTCGGAAACGGGAATTTCATCAGCATAACCCCCTATTAGCCAATCCAGTGGGCATAAGCAAGTCAATCACGGCATCCGTAGTTTGTACCCCTCCGGCTCCAGTAGTAGCTTTAAACGTCATGCTGGTGCTTCCTGCACTGTAACCCGATAACGGCATGGTCAGGTAGTCACCATATTTGAATACAAAATCCGCCTGCTGACAGACAGCCTTAATCACGTTGGTACGCTGAAAAGGCGTGAGATTATCAAACCCCCACGCCACAATGCGGTTATTGGTTAGCCGGTCGATCTGATCGGATGCCCGGTCCAGTGCTTTCTCCGATTGCTCGGAAGGGATCAGGCCCTCACCGTACCGATCGTAATCGGCTGCCGTTGCGTAAGGCATACCGATCACTTACCTTTCTTGGTCGGCTTTTGAGGTTCCGTTTCAGGAGCCTCAGGTTCTTGCGGCAGGTCGTCAGCTGGTTTTTCTAGCTCTTGGGGCACTTGTTCAGCCTCAGGTTCTGAATGTTCCACCGTATAACCTTTGCTTTCAAACCAAGCGAGCAAATGCGGGTCGTCCGTTTCGCCTACGCCATTTATAAACATGACGTTGGCCGACAGCCCGGTGTATTGCTTGTTTGGTGCATATACTTTTGTCATACTCGTTTCCTCCCATTACGGATTGGTATTGTCGTCAACCGGTTCAGGATAGCCCGGCTCGAGCTTATCCTGCGTCACTGTTCCTTGGCGCTGAGTATCACGTTGTACCTCAAATCCGTCTGCGGTTGGTTCCAGCTTATCCTGTGTCGGCCCACCTTGACGTAGGCCGACATAGTAACCATTGACATAACCATTAGGCAAGTCGTCTTTGTACTTCATATATGCCCCTCCTTATTGAACTTTGATCTTACGCATAGCTCCGGCTGCTTTGGTGGCTTTCAGCGCTACTGCAGAAACCATTTCCACTTCACCCGTCTTTACTGCACCGCTTGTTGTATAGTCAGGTAACCATGTGCGTACAGGCGGTTGACCAGCCATACTTACGCCGTGAAAGCCATCAAGAGCAAGACGGGCCACATACAAGCTAGTTTCACCATCCGCATTAGTTGATACGACCGGATCGTTAGTACCGGATTTAGCGCCCAAATCTTCAAGAGGAATGCCATTATATGCTTCTATTTGACGACCAAAGTCATCTTTAGTGGTCGTATAAGTACCTGCACGACGGGCACAAGCTCTAATCTTAGCAATAAGCTTAAGATTACCCATAATTACAGATGGTACGCCGTCCAAGCCCATCAAGAATTCATCCAAATCATCTAAGAATACCTTGTAGTTAGCATCCACCGCCGCAGATGTAGACAGGTCAATTACCGAACCAGGTACATATTCCGTGCTGGAACCGGTCAAGGCTTTGTCCAAACCGTCAAATGCCAAAGCATCAACAGCGGAATCACCATTGATAACCGTATCGTTGAACAATGCCTGTGCCGCTTTAACCTTTTGCTCCAGTTGCAATTGCACTTCGGATACGATGCCATCCATCCCCGCAATGATACGGTCAATTTGGAATGTGCCGCCGAATACCTTCAGATCAACGGTATGCCGCTGCTTCTTAACTTCCTGTGCCGTATACTCGCTGTTGACGGCCCGGAATGCAGCGGTAGGCTGCGTAATTAGCCGGGTGTATCCGTAGGTCAGCGTCGCGCCACCGCCCGTCGGGGATACAACATCATCAAAAGTCAGATTCTGTAACAAGAAGTTGTTCTTACGAAACTCATCAATAACTCCTGCTACGATGTGATCTTGTACATTTTTCTTTGCTTCACTCAATGTTACTGCCATAAGGTATTACCTCCTAATTATGATTTTGCCTGAAAGTGCGCTGCTAGGGCGTCTTTCAGTGATACTTCATTTCCCGGTGGAGTTGGATTACCGCCGCCACCTACCCGGAATCCCGGTGGTGTTTGCTGTTGTTGGCTGTCATCCTTGAATAAATACGTGTCGGAGGCTTTCAGAGCCGCGAGCTGTTCCTCTAGCCCCACAACCTTTCCCTCATCCCCGATGACCAGCTTCTCTTTATTGATCAGCCCGGTTACGACCTTTTCGTTGTGAACCTTACCGTTGAGCGCAGCCGAAATAGCGTTGCTGAGCTTCAGCTCCTGCAAATCAGACTCGTATTTCTCCTTGGCTGTTTTGTTCTCAGCCTGCAGGGTCTCTATCTGCTTTTTCAGCTCCTCTGATAAGCCGGCTGTTTTACCAAACTCCGCAATTTGGGTGTCCCTATCGGAGACATCCTTCTCAGCTTTCTTCTTGATCTCGTTTAGCTCGTCGAAGCGAGCCTTTGGAATGAAGCCTTTCAACTCTTCAGCAGATGCTGCAGCCGCTTTCGTGGCCTGCTCCTCCGTCAACCCTAATGCGATAAATTCCTCTTTCGTCATATATGGTCCATCCTTTCATCTTCACTTTTTATCCCGGTCGTGTCCGGTGATGTCTTGTTCTTTAACGTCTGCAATACCAAAAAGACGGCAAAACAAAAGCACCCTCGCTACAATGCGGGAGTGCTCAGTCAATCACTTCTATACTTTTAATATCGGGTTCGTCAATCATTTCAATATGCGAACCCTGGTCAAGACCGATGGAATCATAATCCCGATCCTCCATGATACCTACATCGTAGGAGATCGCGACACCCTCAACGGTCTCACCCTCTTTGGTTACGATGCGTAACCGCTTATGCATGTATGACGTTAATGGATCCAGTTTTCTCACCTCTTTTTACTTGGATAGTCAGGCACAATATGAGCACCCTTTTTACCATAATGGATTTTGAATACGGTTGTCTCAGCTTCTTCGCCGGTCAAGTTGTTGACTGCCGTTCCGATAACCCGGTCATTAGTCAGGATAAGCTCTTTATTGTTCCAGCCCTTGGCGCTGAATGTAATCTTACCAGACCCAGCGTATTCCTTGATTAAGGCTTCGGCCTCTTCCTGAGATACGCTCAATCGGGATGGACCATATTGCCCCTTGGCCTTTAGCTTATCCACGTACTGCCTATATTCATGCGTGCCGGGGATATGCTTATTCTGCTGACCGGTTAAGACCGTCTTAGGTATCTGGTTGGACCGTATGAGTTGCCGTGTTTCCTCTATCTTGGCATTCAGCTCAGCATTTTTCAAGCGCTCAATGCGTTCACTTGCCGGCATCTCACCTTCCACCTGGTCCCGCTTATAATCACGACGCAGAGAAGGGTTCTCCTCTAAGTGCTGTTTTAGCTTCTCATTCCATTCCATAACCTTCTTACCGTATTTGACTTGGTTGCCCGCATCAATGGACCCGACTTCCAGCCGCTTATATTTGCGGATCCCGCGCTCCAGATATCGTTGCCACTGCTCAGCTTTATACCGCTTGAGGGCAAGAGCCGAGTCAACGGGACCCGGAAGCCGAGTTATGCCAGGAAAGAACGTTGCCAAGGTGTGTCGGCAGTTCGGATGGAAGGCCCCTTCCGACATCGCATAGGACAGAAGCAGATAACCGGTATCCCTGGATAGCTGCTCCGCTTGCTCCCGGGTAATCGACGTGTAGACGTCATCGATCAGGACGGTACCTTGGAACGGTAGACACCACGGGGAACAGTTATCATGGCTACTCATGACTACGGTATAGACGCCCCATTCGTCTCGCTTTTTACCTTCGCCTAAAAACGTAGCCCGCTGGCTAACCGTGCGCAGGGCCATCTCCGCATAGGCGGATATGGTCATTTTACGGCCATCACTGAAGGTGAAGACATCAATACCACGAGATAAAAAATCCTTGGTCGCCTTATCGATAGCCTGGTCCAGTGTCATGCCGCCCAGGGTCATATGAGCCTCAGCCTTGTAAATCACTTGCCGATAGACATCATCCATCTTACGCAGGACAGCTTCACTGCCTTTGTGTAAATCCTTCTTGGCTGCATCCTGGAGCGCCTTCAGCTTCTTCGCGTTAACCCCGAAAAAGTCCTTCTCCGGTGGAGCCTTCGGTAAGGGCCTCGTAGGTGCCGGCTTCTTCTTGCCATTTTTCGGCTTGGGTTTCGGTTGCTCAAGCTCTGTAGGATCCGGGGAAAGCTGCTCCTTGAAATCTTCGGGGAAGGTGATTTCCGTTTCGACTTGTGCGCGCTGTCGGCCAAAAGGCTTTAGTACCGCATTAACCACACGATCCCAAGCACGCCGGAACCGGTTCTGACCTTCTACAAAGCTCTGCTGAGTCACGTCATCAATGATCTTATTAGCCGCCGTGCCCGCATCTCCAATAAGCTTCTTATTCTCCCGCCTAAACTTATTCAAGCTGCGAAGCTTAGCCAGCTGCCACTGATCAAATCGAAAGCCGACGTTCTCCTCTTCCCTTTCATGACGGGATAGATTCCGTTTCATGCTGGCAATCAGGTTCAACGTCATCTCTTCGAAGACGTCCCGGAGGCTATACGGATCCTTGTTGGACATTATTCCTCACCGTCCGGATCCTCGTCATCCTCGCCTGGCGGATCATCATACTCACCGTCCGGGTCTTCGTCCGTAGATGACATGCCCTGTTCTTCCTTAAGCCGCCTTACCTCTTCGGCCTTTTCTTCATCGGTCCAGGTATCACCGTATAACTCTTCGACTGTTCGCTCAATGCTCATGATCCCGTATGTCCTGGCCTTGCCGACCGTCTCCACCACACTGTCAAATGAAGGGGAGGCATATTCCCCGAAGGTAACACTGGCTTTGTACTCACCAGCGGAGCGGGACTGCATGGTGTCATACACCTTCATGACGGTGGTTACCAAAGCAGGAATGATCTCGTTCAGCCTCTCGATGATTTTACCGCGAGTATATAGCGTGGCCTTTTCCTTCTCGCGCTGCGCCTCTGCATTGTCTGTCTTCTTCAGATCAATGCCTAATGTGGCCGGGGAGATGATTCCCTGCAAGCACATGTCCAAGGCGGAGGCATAGCTGCCCAGGAACGCCTCATACAAAATCTGCGGCTGAACCATATCGATTTGACCTTTCGCATCCTCGGCCAGCATGGAACCAATCTTGATAAACTGGTTATCGAACGGATTCGGCTTCATCGGTACGCCGGACTGAGGGTTACGCGGGATAAGGTCTTCTGGAATATACTTTTGCACCCGGCCCGCGCGAATCGCATCGATCCATTGACTGATGACCTCGTCCAGTGCATCAAAGCTATCGGCCTTGGAATCAAAAAGCGATTTGCCGCGGCCTTTCCATTTCTTTGACCTGAAGAACATGAGCGGAAGTGCCATCATGAAATCACCATCAAAGGTAACCTCCGGTGCAAGCTCAGCTGTTTCCGGAACAGTGGTCAGCGGAACTTCTTTGCCATCTGCATTCAGAAGCCTACAGCGTACAAAGCCAACGCCGAAGGTTTCCTCTAGCCGGTAGTCCTTATCCTTATGACGGTAATCGGTGAAGAACAGAACCTCCTTGAGTCGGCCCCGATCCCTCCGATACTCCACACGGTCCCCGCTGTAAAACTCAAGGATTGGATACTCGGTTACATCTGGATCCGTGGTAATCTTAAATGCTCCGTCCCCGGTGACCAAAGCTTCGGTTATGCTATCGCCCAGAAGCTCGTCAAAGTCATTATCCTTGGCGATTTCTTCCCAAAGGTCCGTTGGCTCCTTCTTCCCCAGGTCGATGCCGTCCAGGTCGGCTATTACGATGTCGGACAATCGCTCCACGATCATAGCCGGTAATCCGGAGTGAATCTTCCTAATCTGCAGATCGGCACTCGGTACCGCTGCCCAGAAGCGGGATTTCCCCACGCTGTCCGTAACGGCCTGCTTATAAAACTGGTCCAGCTCGGACGGATCGCCGCGATACCACAGCTGATTACGAAGCACATTGGTGCGGTAGCTAAATGGCTCCGTGATCGTGATGATCTGGTTTTCAGGTGCCGGGTTAATCCTCAACATTTTCATGACCATATTTTTAAACCCCCCCACTCTCTTAACCTCCTAACAGGTACATCGTTTCAGCTACGCCCGTCGTGGCGTCTGGTGCGTCATCATGCGCATTCTTGCCTTCACGTTGATAACTCGTCATAGCCTTGTAATACTCCGGCCATTTGTCACGCCAGTTGGCCGGTAAATAGACATGATTCATAACCCACGTGGCGTTAGAAGTTATGCGCGCTATCTTATTTTTCGATTGATGGAACCAGCTAACGTCCGTCCGGTTGCTTTTCAACTCTTGCTCCAGGATCCGTTTCACGTTCCGCGCAAATGATCGACCACCGCTGTTAGACTCAATCCTTTCTCGATTGACCTCAAACGTAAAAAGAGCCTGCGCGACGGCGGGCTCCGTAATCTCCATAGGCTGCTTCGTATATATAACATCCAGGACGTACGCTTCCTTGTTGTACACGCCCCAGATGATATTGCATAGGTAATCATCACCCTGATCGGCGGTATCACAATAAGAGTAAATGCCCGTAAAGTCTTTAGGCAGTTCCGTATACGTCTTGAAGCTGCTGTATAGCTTACCCTTGATGTCGATTGGGATCTGCTGATAGTTCGCGCTGGCGATGTCCTCACCCATGGCCCGTACCTTCATGTCATAGGATTCACGGGAAAGGACTTCATCGCAAAGCATCGTGCCATCGTCCTGTAGCGCCTTCATCGTCAGAAGCCGAACCTTCTTTTTCTCTTCAGCGAAGTGCTCCAGCGCCCGACCAGCCAGGTCACCTGTAGCCCAGCGAGTCATGATGATGATAATCTTGCCGCCTTCTTCCAAGCGGCTCAGCATCGTATTCGTGAACCAATCCCAATGCTTCTCAAGCGTTGCCTCGTTGTTGGCCTCTTCCGCATTCTTAATCAAGTCGTCAATGATTAACAACGTTGCGCCGAAGCCAGTAGCCGTACCGGTAGGAGACGTTGCCAGATAGTTGTTATAGCCACCCTCTAGGCTCCATAGGTTCATAGCACCATCCCCGCGCTGAATCTTAACATGTGGGAAGATGTCGCTGTATACGATAACTTCTGGATCCGCCTTGGCGGTGCTGATCCCGTTACGCACCGCTTTGGAAAACGTTGTGGATAGTGTCTCGTTGTAGGAGCCTGTCATGATCTTGGCCGACTGATCTTGCCCAAACACCCATTGCGCGAACATGGAGGCCGACCTGGACTTACCATGGCGTGGGGGCTCGTTGACGATTAGGATATCGTCGTCTGACTCATAGAAGTCTTGCATCTCATTGCACAAGTCGATAAGGTATTGCCGATTGTCCCTGTAAAAGTCTGGGGCCATCGCCTGGCAGAAGCCGAAGAACTCACGCCTTGCTAGTTCGATCCGGGCGTAACGCTTGATTGTCTCAATATCAATCATCGCGGATCAGCTTCCTCAGCTCATCGGTCGTAAGACCTTGAAGCGGGTTATTTACTTCCACCTGGCCGCTATGACCAATCTCCTGTTTATCGCGCCACTTGTCTGGCCGACGATTCTTAAGCCAGAATATAGCGGCTGCCGTCTCGGGCTGCACCTCTTTGGTCACTCGCTTGGTTTCGACCATAATCGTCTTATACTCTCCAGTCTCTTCGTCCAGCTCCCTAGCAGCCTCTTTAGTTACCTCGTCGTATCGATAGCCCAGTGCCCTTTTAAACAAGGCATTCTCAACCTCAACGTCAACAACCTCTTGGCCCCTTTTTAGGGCCTCCGATAATTCCGGAAACTTATTTTTGTAATCAGAAAAAGAGGACATCGCCACGCCTAACTTCTTGGCAATATCCTCCTGAATCATCCCATCGCGAGCCCACGCCTCAATCAGCAGGAGTTTAGGTTCTACGTGTGTCTGATATTTACTTTTCCGTCCTCCTGCCATCGCAGTCAGCTCCTTTATCTAATTTTGTTAACAGAAATTCAGTTAAAGTGCTATTAATCATACTAGATGTCTGATAGGATCTTAACTTGAACCTAAAACACTATCACTTCGTATAACGTTGTAATAAAACAAAAAAGGGGATGATTCAGTGTCATCATTTTTATTTTTCGGACCACCCATTGTAATTTTCCTTATTTTCACACTGATTGATCTCTCGAACTTTAAGTGGGTTCATCTTAAATTACGAAGACCCTCTAAAAAGTTCGTTAAAGGGATTCCTTTCACACATGAAGAATACGAATTATCCAAAATAAACTCTGATTTTTTCAAGTACTACCATCAGTACAAACTAGAATCATTACGAAACTTCGAAAAAGAAATCTTATTAAAAAGTTCTAGGTATGTGGAAAACAATCAACTTTCAAGTTATTTTATTTCCTTAGTAACTATATTAAGCTTAATCATCGCGGCATTTGCAACAATTTCAAGCATTATAAACTCTGATCAAACGATATCTTTAGTTATTTTTACAAGTGTCTTAGTTGTGAGTCTAGCTGCTTATTTCATGGCAGATTTAACAACTAAAACATATAACGCTAATTTAATGGACCGTCATTTAATCGTAATTCGAATAGTTATTCAAGAAAAAGAAAAAGAATTACAGCTTGAAGAATTAAGAAAACAAGAAAGCAAAAAAATACGTGAATCTAGATTACGTAAAAATATTTAAAGCACCCCGAAGGATGCTTTAAATATTTAGCTCTAATCATACGATTTGCTAAGTTCTTTTCTACGTTCTTCTGCGAAATCCGAACAGGCTAAAAGTTCGTCTTTTATCCGTTGCGCAATCTCAAAACACTTTAATTGATCGATTTGTGGTACAGACATATTAATAAGGGCAGACCTTATTTTAATTTCAAGTTCATAGACCCTCATAAAAGTATCGTTATCTACTTTTGCAGCTAGTTTATACATCTCAAAATAATTATCAAGTATTTCTCTTTCAAACTTACCTTTACTAGTAACAGTTGTAGCTAAGTTACTGAACAAGGTGTACATGTTCGATGCTATTACGCTAATTTCAAATAAATTACTAAGCCTCTCGGGGAGTTGGTCCCTCTTTTTGCTTTGTTCCGCTTTCTTTTGAGTCCAACTCACACTTAACATGGTGAATGCACCGCCGATTAAACTACCTGCAATACCTATAAATCCAGATTGAAACTTTTCATCTTTTAATATTTCTAAAAATAGTTGCAACGTCAATAACCCCCCTGACATCAAACTTCGACATAAAGGGATATATTTCCTGCAAAGAAATACCGCCTCGACCCGAGACGGCAAAAAGGGGGAGATGAAAAAGCTACGAATAACCGACATCAGGATTTGAACCCGAACCGCTGCTCTCTGTTATTACAGGGCCCCGCAGCACTCTGCCAATTGAGCTATGCCGGTGAAAATAAAAAGAGACGGCCGCCTAACGGCTCGTTTGGTCCATTGCCGACCGCCTCCTTACATGAAGGGCACAATATCATTTTAACAGGGGTTGACACGGAAAACAAGAACATATGTTTGTCATTTTGCGGTCAATTTTCTGTCATTATCGTGCCAAGTTTACGTATTCCCTTTCAGCTGCTCGGATTCTTCGTCTAACTGTGCTTTCAGATATCTCAAGTTTTTCAGTAAGCTCCTGAAGTTCCATCCCCTCAACGTATATCCATCGCATCAGCGTAGCAGCATAAGGCTTATACTCTTCGAGGGTCGATAGGATAAAATCAATCCGGTCAATCTCGGCCTGTAAGTCCTGCAACTCGGTTAGTCGCTCTATGATTGCTTCGATCCCATTCCGGATATCATACCCGCGCGCCTCGATCACTTTCTGAATCTTTCGCCGTAGCTCTTGCAGCAGCTCTGTGTCTTCCGGATCCATCACTTGAACCGGTACAGCTTGCTTCTGGGCTTTTACTCCAGCAGGGTAACCGGTTATATAAACGTGGGCTACACTCTCCAGTTTCTGCTCATGCTTCGACAGGTACATGTATGGCGTCAGCCCTCTAAGTTTACGGTGGAGCTCCTGCAGGTGATCATCCTCGTTCAAACGGCTGACCGTAATGCCAGCGCCAACGCTATAGGTTGATAGCGCCATTATGCGTGCTTTCTTTTGTCGGTAATTAGAAAGCTGCTCTATCACCTGTTGTTCTATTGTCATGATGCCTTCATCCTCTCTATTCTGGCTTTAACGGCTTCCATCAAGGCATCTTGCCCTGCAGCTTTACGCTCCAATGCTGCCACAGCGTCTTCGTCCATAGTCCCCTCGGCTACCAAACGGATAACCACAATGTTATGCCTTACTCCTTGACGGTGAACCCTTGCATTAGCCTGCTGATCTTCTTCCAAGCTCCATATCTGATCAAACCAGACAACCGTCCGGCAGCTTGAATCTTGAAGATTCAGGCCATGGCCTGCTGACTTAGGATGCAAAAGCAACAGCGGGATCTCGTCATTATTCCAGGCGCGGATATCTTCATTCCCGTCTTTGCCTTTCCGTAGGATCCGCGCTTGTGGGAATCGCTCTTGGATCCGCGACAGGCTATGCTTAAAATTGTAGAACACCATAACCGGTTTGCCGTTGGCTGCCTCGATCACGTCCTCTAGGGCATCCAGCTTGGCCTCATGAATCAACTTAACGCCCTTTTCCTCGTCATACACCGCGCCGCTGGCCATCTGCAGAAGCTTGTTCGACAGGACGGCCGCAGTATTAGCCACGACATCAGCGTCCAGAAACGGAAGCAACAGCTCCTTCTCCAGTTTCTCGTATTGCTCTCTGACTTTTGGGCTCAGAGATACCGGGATAGTCCTATCAATCCGTTCAGGCAGCTCCAGCCAGTCTTCGGCTTTCATACTGACGGCAATATCAGAAATAGCCTCGTATACCCGTCCCTCTGCTTCCTGCTTGGCCTTCCATTCGTAAACCACATGGCCGCTACGGCTGCCTGGTGTAAAATAACGATCGCGATAACCTGTTATCGTCTTACCAAGTCGTTCCCCTTGATCGATCAGATACATCGGGGCCCATAGATCCATAAGGCTGTTCGGTGCCGGAGTACCAGTCAGGCCGACCACGCGCTTAATCATTGGCCGGACCCGGCGAAGGGCTTTGAAGCGTTTAGCCCGTGGATTTTTGAAGCCGGAAAGCTCATCGATCACCACAGTATCAAACGGCCACTGGCTGCCGTACTCGCTGACAAGCCACTCTACATTCTCCCGGTTGATTACGTAGATGTCCGCCTCTGCTTTCAAGGCTTTGCGTCGAACAGCGGCGCTCCCTAAAACCTTACTGATCCGGAGATGTCTCAGGTGGTCCCACTTCTCAATCTCTCGGGCCCAAGTGTCATCTGCAACCCGCAGCGGTGCGATAACTAAAACACGGCCAGCATCGAAATAATCGTTCAGCAATAAGTCCATGGCTGTCAGTGTGCTTACGGTTTTGCTAACCCAAGCCCATCTCCAACAGTAGTGCTATATACGGGGTGTCCAGAATTCGCTGAGTCGCATATTCCTGATATTGGTGTGGGATGAACTTCATTTCGGCATCACCTCCTGTATAAACCGGTCAATATCCTCAACCGAATCAATTTTATAATGCATATGCCCCATACCAAGTAGCTTTCTCTTCCAGCGCTCCTGTAGAGGGGCTAATGGCTTGCCCGGCGCTTTCATCTCAACATAAATCGTTTGCCCGTTCGGTAAGATTACAATCCGATCAGGCACCCCTCGCTCCCCAGGGCTTACCCACTTAGGCGCTTCGCCACCTATCGCTTTTACCTTACGAACCAAGCGGCGTTCCAGTGTAGACTCTCTCATCTCAACCTCCTAAGAACTTTCTTGTATTCGGCATCGCTTATATTAAAAACCCAATCAAGGTTACGAGTTTGACGGCCGCAGAATCCAATATCTAGCATGGTTGCGGCAAACTCGTCTTTACTCACAGTAAATCCTCCCGGTAATTCCTCGAACAATCTTCTAATCATAAAATCAGGAAGGTACTGGTTAATGTGAAGCCTTGCCGATGGGTCGAAATTTGACTCAATCCAATGCCTTAACGTTACATGTCTGCTCTTCATTTCTACTCCCTCTTTTCACTTCCTTGGGTTGCCGATTTGCCTTCTACGTACGCGTACTGCAAGGATGTGCGTTTAACCTATATATGCCCTCTGCGATTACGGGTTAATTTACCCCCTATACTAAAATAGTAGATTTTACGGCAACCTTGGCAACCAGCCGTCGTAAACCCTTGGTATGTCTAGGGTAGTTGCGGTTGCCGCAAAACCGATTTCTCGGCAACTTACGGCAACTGTGGCAACCATTTACGGCAACCACGGCAACCCTTCGGCAACCGTCTACGGCAACCGCTCAAATACCCTTTGAACACCGTATCCTGGAACCTTCGCTTTCCCCTTTCTCTCGTTCCACTCTGGTAAGCGGCGAAGAATATCCATGATATCCTTTGCGTCCCATGTCTTCATATCTCCACGCTTTTTACCAAGGCATTCCGTCCAGATTTGGGCAGCACACACTCGATCACGAAGGTCATCGGTAGGGCGTCCCATCTCATCCTCTAATGGCATATCAAGCCACTCTTGGATAATGCCTTCCCGTGGATCCGTCTCCATATGTGCAGCTTGTTGTCGCTCCGCTTCCATGCGGGCTTCGCTGTCCAGCTCCAAGGTTTCCCCCGCCTTAAACCAGCTCAAAACCTCAGCCCATATTTGGCTCACTTCTTCCTCGGTCAATTCCTCCCAGTGACTCTTTATTGCTCGATCGGGGAATATCTCGATGGGCCAGAAGCGCCGGTTACCAGTTGCGTCCCGAAGAAAATCACGGGTATTCGTTGTCCCGAAGAATACACACTTCCGTGGGAACTCAGATACCTGGCGATCATAGGCCACCCGATAACGGTCTTCGGTCTTGGATAAAAACGCTTTGACTTCTTCAACCTCGGTCTTTTTCATGGCCGACAGCTCACCGATCTCGAAGATCCAGCCACTCTGCAGGTGTTCTCCGGCTTCCTTGTTCTCAAAAGTTCGTAAAGAGTCAGAGAACCATTCACGGCCTAGCTTCGCCAGCAAAGAGCTCTTCCCAGCACCCTGGGGCCCGACAAGGACCAACATCTGGTCAAACTTACACCCTGGACGATATAGCCTTGCAACGGCAGCCAGCAGCATCTTCCGTGTCGCCTGTCTGGTGTAATGGATGTCAGCTGCACCCAGGTAATCAATAAATATGCGTTCTGCCCGCGGCTGGCCGTCCCAATCGGCACTCTCGACATAAGACCTGATCGGATGAAATGTATTCCGGTGGACGACCTCAGTGAAGGCGTTTTGGATCGTCTTAGCCGAATTGATACCGTGCACCTTGGCAAACCAATGCTGTAGCCGTTTATCATCGGCACCCAACCATGGCTCATAGGAGCGTCCCAGACGTTCCTGTTCACGCCATGGCAGCGACCGCCGGATAACCTCCGTGTTCCCAAAAGCGTCATAAGCCAGGACGTTCTTCCACGGCCCATGTGACAGCATGAGCTCTACGTTTCCCGCCGTGGGCAGTGGCTCACCTGTCTTATGATGGATCTCCAGTTGATCCTCCCAATCCACTTCATCCGGATCGTCCTCATCATCGGGAAACTCGTCTGCCATCTCGGCGAAATCCGCCTGGCGCTCAGCGAAGACAAGCTTCTTTACCTCCGGCCGCTGCGCCGCCCACTGCTCCATAGCCAGGTGACTCGGCTTCTTCGCATCTGGTGTATGCTCTTTCACCCGTTCGTCTAAATGACCGAATTTATGAACTCGTACTAGATCAAAAAGGTTATAAGTGCGACCGTCTGCAATCGGATCACTGTCTTGATGTGAGAATGCAAGATCCTGATCCGGATAGACTTCCAGGCCATTACCGCTGGACCCCTTGGTGTATGTGTACCGATCCGGCATTGAACCCTTTTCGTAAACATCCGATAAAAAGGTTTCTATCCCTTCTTCAATGGTGAATGCCCTACAGAAGAGGCCGATCGTCCCGAACTTCTCCCGAGGATCCTGCGCTCTCTTGGCTGCCAGTTGAGCAGGTGATTTATCTTCTGGATGCCGCGGCCAGGCCATGACGTCATGCCAATCGGTATACTCGTCCAGGATACGATCCACATAGAGCGGCTCCCCTTCGAAGACTTCCAAGACCGGATCTGCGTCCTTGCTACAGCTCGGCAGGTACATAAGTCGGTGGACGTCAAACGTGGTCTTGTCGAAATACTCCATCCCGATATGTTCCGACAGTTTACGGCTGACAGCTGCATACTCGTCCGGGCTCATGTTGCGATCCACCGGAACGATCAGGCGGTATTTCGGTTTCTCCGGCCGATGGCTGTGAGTGGAGTATATAACGTAAGCCGTCCCACCCAGCACAAGCTCAGCGGAAAATAAAAAATCATCGTCTCCGCGATCGACATCCAGGGTGATCAAGCTCCGGCTATCGACATTCTCCTTTTTCCGGCGCCCTGTGCGGACAAGCCCGCCAACAAAAGCGGGCCCATCCTTCAATTTACCGCGGGCATTGTTGTTCATCTTGTCATACTGGGCCATCGTCTCTGCTGTCCGCCGGACCTTCCGCAGCCGGTCCACGAACTCATCCCAGGTCAAATATTCAGTTTTCCAGTTCGTATCAGCCCGGTGCTTGCCGAAGCTAATGTCCAGTTCCTGCATGATGCCACCTCAATTAACTAAAAAAATAGTTTCTGCAAAAATCGAAATCTCAAAGATTAATAGACTCTATGAATGGTATAATATTCCTAGTTCTTATAAACTAGGAGGTACTATGACTGAAGAAAAAAAGTTCCTGAACGTTGGACTTGTCATGCCAATTGCACCAATCGACGGCTGCACTACTGAACACTGGATTGATGTAAAAAGAATCATCACTGAATCACTTGCCGATATCACAGATTACGATACTAACCCTAAAATTGTAAGCGAAGGAGACAGTACTGGGCTCATACATAAACGTATTGTTGAAGGGCTTTACACTTCAGAGATTGTAATTTGTGATGTTAGTTGCAAGAACCCTAACGTTATGTTTGAATTAGGAATGCGACTAGCCTTTGATAGGCCAACTGTAATTATAAAAGATGACAAGACAGACTATTCCTTTGATACTGGAGTTATAGAACACCTCAATTATCCGAGGGATCTTCGCTACAATGAAATCGTGGAGTTTAAAGAACGCCTTGCCGAAAAAGTAAAATCAACTTACGAAGAATCAATTAAAGATTCTAACTATTCTCCATTCTTAAAAAGCTTTGGTACTTTTAGGGTGTCTTCTTTAAAAGAAGATGAAGTAACTCCGAATGAGTTTATCATTAGGACTCTGCAAGATATCCAAGTTGAAATTAATGAACTTAAAACCTCAAATCTTCGAAAAGGCAATCAAAATTATGATTCGAACCCTTTTAAAAAGAGAGTATCTAGTCTTACATCATCAAGAATGTTCGATGCGATGTTAGAAGTCATTGACAATCTTATACTAGAAGATACTTTTGTAAATCTCTCAACGAATGAGTTAATACCAATTGTAAAGAACGAGCTTAATAAAATGGGGTTTATGGCAAAAGATCATGAGATTCGGGCTGCCTTAAAAAACATCTTGGATGAATACGGAAATAAAATTCTCAAGGATGCTTAAACTCTGTTATTTGGTGCCCGGCGCCACTTGATCCTCCCCATCAATCCTTCTTATAAAAGTCCGTCTCAAAGGCTTCGGCACGAAGCGGAAGCCCCGGCGCCCATTCGATCGGCTGCCCCATAATTTCAGTTATCTCGTTTAACGAGTCCCTGCCATTGTCGTAAGGCTCATCGACAATGACCTCATCGTGGACATGCATTCTAGTCTCAAAGCCTGCAGCGTCCAAACGAAGCATGCTCACGGCCAGGCAGTCCCGGCTGATCGCCTGCACAATGTTCTCGACCAGCTTAGGGCCGTAAGTGTCGATCTTGCCCCATGTCTTCTTTGTCTGGTCCACGCCGTCATAGATCAAAGCCGGCTTATCAAACTTCCCATCAACGATCCGGGGGTTTACGTACGACAAACGCCGACCAGATGGTAACCGAATAAACAGATAGCCGCCTTCGCAGTAGAATGTCAGACCATACTGCAGCTTGATCGTTCTTCGTTCCTGGACGGCCGTCATTGCGGCCCTATCCACATCCCACCAAAGCTTTGTTATCTTCGGGTTAGCTGCACGCCAAGTCTTAACAAGTGGCGGCAGCTCGTCCGGAGTTAGTCCCATTTTAAGGGCCCCCATCTGCTCCAGTGCTCCCACAGCCCCGCCGTAACCCAGTGCTAGCTCCGCGATCTTCCCTTTTTGGCGTAAGTCCTTGGTGATGTTTTCAAGACTAAGATTGAACATCTGCGCAGCCGAGGCTTCATAAATCTTGCCATGGGTCTTGAATACCTCCAGTCTCCAAGTCTCATCCGCCAGCCAGGCTATCACCCGTGCCTCGATCGCTGCGAAGTCTGAAACGATAAACCGACATCCCGGCGAAGGCACGAAGGCCGTACGGATTAGTTGAGACAGGACAAATGGTGGAGCGCCGAACAACATTTCAAGCAGCTCATAATCTCCGGAAATCAGGAGATCCCTTGCAAGCTCCAAGTCCGGCAGTTTGTTTTGCGGAAGGTTCTGCACCTGCACCAGCCTTCCCGCCCAGCGCCCCGTCCGGTTTGCTCCGTAGAATTGCAGTAGCCCCCTAACCCGACCATCCTGGCAGCGTGCGCGCTGCATGGCTTCGAACTTCTTCACGGATGTTTTAGACAGCTGCTGTCGGAGCTTCAGCATCGTTTTAACTTTTTGGCTCTTCGCTTCCTTGATCAGTCCGGGAATAGTGTCTTTAGTTAAGCCGTCGATCTGGATCCCTTCCTCTTCCTCCACCCAAGCCTTTAGCTGTGCAACACTATTGGGGTTGTCCAGTCCTGTTATCTCCTTAGCCTCCTGAACCGTTCGTATCTTAAAGGCTTCATCGCATTCGATGGCCCGAGTATCTAGTTCTGGATGAAGCGGAACCCCGTTGTCGTTGATCTTTTGATCCAACGTCCAGAGCTTATGTTCAAATTCGGAAATCTCGTATTTCTCGATCATCTTACGAACGGCCCGTTCTGCCTCCACGTCCTGCCGGTTATATTCCTTGTACTGCTGCCACTTCTCCGGATCATGGTACGGAAGGTTTCGAGTTCGCCCACCGTTGACCTTGGTCGGCTTGCAAGGCATAGAGAAGTATTTGATCAGCCCCTTACCAGAACTGTCTTTCTGTTCATCCACTTTCAGTACCTTGGCAACTCCGGCCAGATCACCGGGTAACCCCAAGGTAAGGGCATGAACGCTTGAGCAACGCCATTGTTCCGGAGGCATCGGCACGCCTAAGTGTTTCGCCAGCGCGGTCCGTTCGAAATTAGCGTTAAAAGCTGTTTTGGTGACGTCCATCTTGAGGGCCTTGATTACATCCCCAGGTATCTCTTCAAAATCAAGAAGATCAATAACCGTCACTGGGTCATCATCGAAAGCAAACCCGAACAACAGAATTTCAAATTCAGGAGCCTCAACATAGGGATAAACGCCCGATTTTTTGATGTCTACACTGCTGTATGTTTCAAGGTCGATCTGCAGTAGAGTCATATCACTCGCCCTCGTTACAATCGACACAACCTGTATCACGCATGTCATACTCAGATCCAAATTCATCAACCATGGTGTGAATATCTTCTTCAGCCAGCGCTCTTTTTACAGCATGTTTAAAACACAACCACTTTCCGTACTCAGTCTGATATTTCACTTGAAGATCCATGATGTCCCCTCCAAATTACGATTTTGCGGTTATAAAAAGGGGCCTGATACCAAGCCCCTCCAAAGAAGTAAAATTAGTTCAAGTAATCGTCATCGTCACTGATATCTACAATGTCGTCGAAGTCTTCACTTGCGAAGTCATCATTCAGACTACTGCGACCACCCAGGAAATCGCCATCCTGTACTTTAACGATGTTATTGAGGCCTGCTGCAATACCTTTGTTTCCTTTAGTGTCAAATAGATAGAAGTTAATGCTGACTTTGGCATAGCAGCCGGAATATACTTCGGTTGTGTCTGTGATCTCTTGAAATTTGGTTTTTCCGTTGTTGTCCTTACCGATCGGCTTCGCGATACCAGGTCTGTTTTTGCTTTTGGCATTGAAGAAATAGTGACCCTCATAGGCTTCATCATCCGGTCTTTCTTCATCACCATCTCGCAGAGGAGTATGGAACTTAGGAGGAATTTTACCCCCATACTTAGCCTTCGCCTGCTCTTTCAACACATCAACGGCAGCTTTAATCTTGCGCAGAGTTTCCTTATCATCTTTAGGGATTAAAATGGACGAGTTATACCAGAGAACCCCGTTATCATCAGGAGTGGCCTCCCATACATTGGCGTAACTAAGACGTACCTTTCCAGTGATTACTTTGGTTGATTGATTATCGATTGCCATATGTTCATTTCTCCTTTTATTTGAATTAGTCTTCCTACTGACCAAGCACCGGAAGTCATTCTGTCTACGTGGTAATCAGCTATATCACCCATGACTACACCTCGAAGTCCTCTCCAGCAAAGTCCTGATCCACGCTATTCAGCTCTGACCGCTTGTCCGTCTCCGGCACCAGTACCGGTTTACCTGGCGGCTTCACAATCAAACCGTCCAGCAAGGAAGCAAGCTCTTTCTTGCCGACCTTCTTCTCCAGATCTCCAATGCCAAGCAGCTCCTGCGGCTTGAGATACCAATCCTCCTCAAGCTCCTCAAGCTCAGCAGTCTCTAAGGCCTTACGAGCGGCAGCCTTATCGGTAATAACCCGATTGCTTCGACCCTCCACAAGTTTCCATGATGGGATTGTTGCTCCGGCTTTAGCCTGGTCGAAGGCATATTCCTCGACGTCCTTGGCCCATACTTTCAACTGCTCAGCTACGAATAGAACTGAACCAATCTCATCCATGGATAGAAGAGCTGGATCTTGAAACTCATACGCCAAAGCCTTCATATTCTCATCAGCCCGAGCACGGCAGTTCCCCTTCACTTTGCACCAGCGGCAATGACTACCCGGCTGATATTCACCTACGCCAGCGTCTGCCAGTGCAGCTGCAGGCGTAACAACGTTCTCAGCCCATTCGATTAGCTCACCAAGCGGAAGAGTATCGGTACTGACGCTGTCCAATCGTGGCTGAACAATCGTCATACTGACTTCTTTGATCGAATAGAGATAATTCCAATTCGACCATGCACCCAGACCGTACAACCGGAGCTGAGGATTACCGATTGCGCTGACCGGCACACCTTTCCCGTATTTGAGATCAATGACATCAAGCATCCAGTCCGAGATGATCACAACGTCTCCGGTGCCATAACCATCTGGGACCCATTCTGAGAAATCCACACGCTCTTCGAAAAGTATCACAGCGTCCTTGGATCGAGCCTTGGCTGCCATGAAGCGCTCCTCAACCACCTCCACATAGGCAGCCACGGCGTTCTCCATTTCTGGACCGTAAAATGTATTGGTTTTCTTGAAATCTGCGATTGCCTTATCAAGCTTTTTTCGCTCAGCCGCATTACAAGGTGTTAGCCTGCGCCGAAGAATCAACTCGGACAGCTCATGGGCCGCCGTTCCCTCATCGGAAAACTCGCTGCGCTTATCCGGCACGTTCTCCTGTTGTCGAGCACTAGGTGGACAGTTTATCCACTGGTCCGCCTTGGACGCACCCAATAAGGCATGAGCCCGTTCAGCATGTGCTGACTGCGTCATAGCGCCTCCAGCTCAGCCATGAATGCGATCCGTTTCTCTTCTGGGACATCCGAGATCGACGCGCTTTCAAACTCGCCAAGCAGTTTCTTGATGGCCGGCTTCTTCTTTGCGTCCTTTCCGACTTCCTGGGCCTTAGCACGAAGCTCAACTACAGTTGGAATGTCTTCATCTTCATTCGGTTGGCTACCCTCAGTTCCCTCATCAGGGGAAGTGTCCAGGTCTGCCTCAACCTTCGCTTCTTCTTTTTTAGTCTCTGTAGCCCTCCGCTGACGCGGCTTAACTTCTTCCTTTACAGGTGCAGTTGAGGGAGTGGCTCCGCCGAATGCAGCGGATAATGTAGCGAATTCCTCTATAGCTTGAACAGCGTTCTCGCCGTTGATCGTGATTTGTACGGGCATGTATAAGTCCTCCTTAAGGTTTTTGAATTAGGCTGCTTAATAATTTCTCTTCATTTGAGCTGATAATTTTGATACATGGTTTGCAAACCAACTTTTCCGGGTAAAGTGAAACCAATTCATCGCGTGAGTGACCGCACAAGACACATCCAGGGGCATAGCGATTAATGATAACTTTGTCACCTTCGGTGTAAAACTCAACTGGGTCACCTTCAGCGATTCCCAGCGTGCGGCGTAGCTCCTTGGGGATCACGACGCGTCCTAAATCATCGACTCGACGAACAATTCCGGTAGCTTTTAATGTACTCATAGTGCATTAAGCCTCCCCATATTCTGATTCAATTTTCGACCAGTTTCGTGCCACTGTGTTCAGGGTTTCTCGAGACTTTTCTTCCCGATCTCTCGCAGCTTGCAGCAAGTCCAGATCACATAGGTCAGTTACTTTATCCCGAATAAGTGCGTCAATGACATCAGGACGGAGTGCATCAAGCTCCCAGCATTCATAACCATACTCTGCTATGTAGCCGGTCGCACGACTATCAGATAGCTTCGTGGGGTTGGGCGGCGGGCCGTACTCCTCGATCTGGTCGTAGTTAAGGGCGATCCGATCAAACTCCACAGATACACCAAACAGTTCTAAGCGATCACAGATATCTCTACTCATGTCTTTACCGCTCGGGTCATGATCGCCTAAATGAAGAATGTGAATATTTTTATTGCCTGCCATATCTTCAAGTCTCTGAGCTGCTGCCCACATTTCGGATTGGCTCACGTAACCACGACAAGAGAAATAAGGAATGTCCAATTCGTCACAGACTTGCCCGACGATACCCACCAGCGCGTCCTTCTCGACCCATACCTCGACGTAATTGTCCTGATCCTCCCATTTGTCATAAGCAAATGAACGGGCAGCTGAATAAATGATCGATCCAGGGGAAGACCAATGGCTATTCTTCTTTAGGTTTCTTGTCCGATCCTCGATTGCTTCCCAATCAATAAGCCCCGACATTCGGCCATCAGATATCAAGCTACCGAGGTTCTTGTATGACCTTTCATTGTTTGGAATTACATCTCTTGCAACCAGCTGGTAATACACCTGACGAAGAGTCAAAGAATAACCCATTTCTTGATACTCATGTATAATGCCGTTAACTTGCTCAATCAGATGAAGGCTGCCAGGTCGAAAATTGATTTCCCGATAACAGATTTTCATTTGCTTCTCCTCTCAACCAGTGATAAACTGGCCTTAACTTAGTGAATTTGTGTGCAGTTTGACGGCTCCTACCCCGTTCAAGCTGCATTTTTCTTTTTAAGCCTTGAAGCCAGGCTGACGTATTGCCGGCGATACACTTCCCGGAGCAGCGAAGATTTTGTTGTCTCGATTAGCTCCATCAAGTTTTTACAGCTGCGGATCTGTAACCTCGTGTTCACTTTGGTTTCTCACCTCCCTTCCAGCAATCACCGTTACGCCGCCGATCTTCTCGATCAGGCATTTACCCGAGCAAACCAGCTCGTGGCCGATCTTTGAAACCGGCTGTCCGAAATAAATTTCCTTACCACATAACTCATTTGCACAGTAGTCGATAACCTCATCGGATATCAGATCCGTGACTTTGCTCATTTGGATGACACCTCCCCAGGACGATAGTTTCTCGTTCTCGGAAGGATTGCCTTGATCCTCGGATCATTCGACTTGGCGTTTTCAAATTCTCGCACCCAGTCAGTTCGCGAATACCATTTACGCGCTTCTTTAAACCCTCTCAGTTCACCAGATAACAACCAATCTTGAACTGTTCGCACCGTGACCCCAAATCGATCTGCAACTTCTTGATCAGTCATAATTCTGTACTCTTCTTTGTCAGGCCAGCCGAAACGACTGAATAGATCGCTTAGAATCTTACGCTGGTTGTCTGCTGGCTGCATTGTAATGATTTGATTGATAATCGTTGTAGCCATTTGAATTTGATCAGACATTTTTATACCTCGCTTTCACGTCCCTTAACATACTTAACAGCTAAATCTTTCACGATAGCCACGTAACCTTCGATGAACTTCTTGTCGTCAGCGATTACATCAAGGTAATTCAGCTTATCCCGTTTGGACTTACAAACTCCTTCATCCGCCATACGACGACGTTTATTGGTTAAGCGCGTTGATAATTTCACTCCTAACCGCTCATCCAGTAAACGGTAGCTCTCCTCACGAGGCCCGCTGGTACAGCCTATGGTACATGGATTTCCGTCTTACCCAATTGTGATCGCCAAGTTCGCGAACATACGAGGCGTTGAACTCCAAATGAACTCCGATCGAATTTGCAAGGCGGATTAGAGTCGGCTTAGAAGTCTGTATATACAATATTTTCACCTGCTCAATAAAATCGTATTTAAAATACAGTTTTCACCCAAAAAAAATTCCCGATATTAATTGACACCCTAATTAAAATACGGTATTATACAATTGTCGTATTGATAATACTATTTATTTAAATCAGGGAATAATTTTTCGGGGGAGTCTTTGTAAAGTTGGCATATCTTGAACATTAATCTCAAGCTTGGGTTTACACGACCATATTCAAGACTTCGCACATGTTCAACATGCACGCCTAAAGACTCAGCGGCTTTAATTTGAGTAAGGCCAAGAGATTTCCTGGCTTCCTTGAGTGCCGCTCGTTTCATGCGCATCACCTCCGATATGACCCTAGTATAAATCGTATTTTAAATACAGTCAACACCTAATTGTATTTCTAATACACTTTTTTTTAGGGGAGCGACTTCAATGTCTATGGGATTAAGGATCAAAACGTTGCGTAAAAAGGCAAAACTTACACAGAAGCAAGTTGCAGACCATCTGGGTATGGGTAGTTCAAACTTCGGTCACATCGAGAATGATAGAGTAACACCGTCAAGTTCCGATCTACAAAAAATAGCAGATATACTCGATACGACCACTGACTATCTATTAGGACGGTCTATCGAGAAGGATCGACAGTATTTTGAGTTGACAGATAAAGACGAACGAGACATCGCAAAAAAACTTGAAGCAATGATGAACGACCTAGATTCTGACTCGTCACTATCCTTTATGGGCGAACCAATGGATGATGAAGATCGAGAGTTGCTGCGTATATCCCTAGAAAATACACTTCGCATGTCGCGGGAGATGGCTAAGAAAAAATTCACGCCGAAGAAATATCGAAAATAAGCATCCGGGGGCGTTGATATGACAGAAATGAGGAAAGCTCGAGAACTCATACAAACCCACGGAACCAATTCACCTTTTGAGATCACAGCTAAGACTAATATCATGGTTCTGTTCGAAGATTTGGGTAAACAAACATGGGGATACTATTCACATTCTAATCGTATTCCTGTTATCCACATCAACAACCGACTTAATCAAGAACAAGCCACATATACCTGCGGCCATGAACTTGGCCACGCGATACTTCACCCAGGTATTAATACGCCGTTCCTAAGAAGCAGCACTTTTTTCTCTGTAGATAAGCTGGAACGGCAGGCGCATAGATTGTCTGTCCATTTACTTATAGGCCTTAATGAGCCAGAGCATGGTGAGACAAAACAACAGTTTTTGCTTCGGTGTGGTATTCCTGAAATATTTCATGTTTTCTATTAACTTTGCGCTTTCCAGCTGCAAGGCTGTTCATTATACATAAAAACAGAACATATGTTCGATATATTAGGAGGTGATTTAGTGGCAAAAAGGAAGAAAAACGAATTACCACCTAAAGTGCGTAAGCGCGGAAAAGGGTACACGTATCGATATGACATCCCAATAATTAACGAGGACGGTAAAAAGGATAGGAAGCAGACAGATACACCCTCTTTCCCAACACCTGAAGAAGCTTATAAAGCGGGTATTTTAATCGAAGCACAGCTAGTACAGGGGACTTATATTGATGAGGATAAAACCATATTTAATCTCTGGGCTCCACACATGTTGGTTTATCACTCAAGGATTAATAAGCTTCACCTAAACACGGTTCACACTTACAAGCACCTGCTAGTGCATCCGTGCACCTATTTTAATGGAGACAAGATTAAAGACATTACTCCTGATCGATATCAAGACTTTCTGCTATGGCTGCAAGAAGAACGCAAACTTGCCGTGAAGTCAATACAGAGTATACACGGCCTGCTAAATGCATTGTTCCGCCATGCCGTGCAACGTGGACAGATCAAAACATCTCCTTGTATAGGGGCTACGATCCCAAGGGATGAAGATCAGGAAGATCTGGATTTGGATTTTGACGAAGAAGCGGAAGTTCCCAACTTTCTAGAAAAAGATCAACTGACTAAAGTAATAGCAGCAGCTAAACAAAATGCTGAGCAAGCCGCCACTCCAAGAGATGCATTCGAATGGCGACAATTCGTAAGGGCTATTTATATTATGGCTCATACGGGCGTACGTATCGGAGAGCTTAGCGTATTAGAACCAAGAAAGATTAGTAATGCTAAGTTAAAGATCAGAATTAGCGCTACATTGTATGACAAAGAGGGACTAAGCAATTATCAAATTGGCCCACCTAAAACTAAAGGATCACGCCGATTAGTTGATATTAGCAAAAGAGTCGCAGCAGTTATCGAAGCACAAATAAAAGATGTGAAAGCCTTTCGTTTAATGATCGGTCCCGAATACCACAGAAATAAAGAAGGTAGAGAATTCATTTTTGTGAATCCTACCGAACAGTTGCCAGGATACCCTATGAGACCAGCTAGAGTAAATGAGATGTTAGATAAAGTACTTGTAGCATCTGGATTTCCAAGCAAATTTATTACCGCTCACGGTTTAAGACACACATACACGAGCCTTAGCGCAGAAGTCGGTGTGCCACTCGATGACATACGAAAACAGCTAGGCCACTCGAAAGATGAATTAACCACGCTTGTATACCGCCATGTAACCGAAGCTCGTAGACGCGCGAACGTCGATAAGCTGGATAGCTTTATAGGGGATTTGCTCTAACTTTGTGGGCAAATTGTGGGCAATACCCCCTATAAAGCCTGTAGTATCAAGGGTTCAAACTTAGATAGCTCTTATCTTAGGCTGAGTCGTTTGTTGTGTGAGCTACTTCCGTGATTATACATCTGGACAACCAAAGGACGATATCTCTGCAGCGCTAATACGTTGTTATCGATGACAACGACATCTATGAACTTGCTGGAATTAATTATTTCATTCCATCTATTCATTAGATTCTGTACTTCTTAAATCGTTCTTAATATACTTCACTTTCATACCATTTTTATCATAATTCTCCATTGGGTGAGTCTTCATGATGTTATCCAATGAACACTATAGCTTCATCACTATTGAATACTTCTATTAAGTTAACAATGAGAAAATCAATCCTTCTTTTCAGATAATTAAAATCATCATTATTTAAATTTACCTCAGCCCATTTTTTTATTACTTCTAATTCTTCTACTAGAGGAAAAAGGTCATTTTTAGTAAGATCTAATCCAGGATTAAATAAGGAAATTATTTTCAGATTCAGCTCTTTGATGGCTGGCAACCAACATCTCTGAAAAAAAGCCTCAGTTGAAACAGGTACATAGAAGTTTGTATCTTCTGGCTTAATGATAATTGCTGCTATAGACAAAATAATCGCCTCGTTCTGTTTCTATTGCTGGTTTCGCATAATGTTCACACGACGTCGATCCCCCTTAGATAGCTCCTATCTTAGGGGGATCGATATGTCCGGCTGAATCCACTTCCTGCTGCTGAAATCCCTCTCCGAATCACATCTAACTTCGTGCCGGACCAAGGGCTAATGCCCGATGCATGAATATGGTGTTATAGGATGTCAGCGCCTTCATCGAACCTCCTACACCATTAGTTCATTTTGATTATACTTTTGCTTCTATGATAATTCCCCCTTCTCCAGAAGGTATTTCAAAACCCTCTAGGAATGAAGATAATATTTCTTCTGTTATTGTAAATGCTGCATTTGCATCGAATCGCTGGCTCCGAATACGAAGTCGTTCACATAATTCATTAGGATGAACTTTCAAATATATAAGTTTCCACACTCCTCCTCCATCTTCAATTAACTTCTTATAATCATTTCGTCTCTTTCGTTGCCAAAAACTGAAATCGACAACCACATTAACGACGTTCGACGTAGTCTCATGTGTTCGGCAGCCTCTGCTCCCCAAAATCCTTCTCCGGACCAGCCGCGTATGCCCGATGCGTGGATATAATGTTATCCGATTCTGCTGACTTCTTCGATTAGCTAATACGAATTCACCCATTTCCATCGTAGGAGAAAATATACGAATTCGCTTTATGTTCCCATATATATTATTAGACGAAGAGAGGGCTAATCCTCCATCTCCGGCAGGTTGCTTCTCATGAGTCGGTCCAGAGGGCTTGAATACGTTGGAGCTGTTTAAGGCCGACATGTGTGTAAATCTCGGTTGTCTTCAGGCTTGAGTGGCCGAGGAGTTCCTGAATCTCCTTATTATTGTTTGTAATTCTTCCTCTTGGCTTCATTAAATAATACTTAGTAATGCAAGTGTCAGATTGGAATTCTCCTTGAGTTTAAGTCACATTATTGAAAACCTATTTTTCGTAATTAGTTTACAATTGTATCAAATCCACAAACTATCGTTCCATCTGCCTTGCGAGCCTCATTATTATGCAGAACGCATTGGTACGCAAAAAAGGCAGCTTCTGCTTTACACATCGCTGCCTTTTTGCTTATTAACTTTTTTCCAACGGACCTATCGATCGTTATCTACATAAAAATTGCGGTCGCCGATTTGGATATACTGCGAAATCGGCTTTCCATCTTTTCCGGGTTGGACGAAGAATACGAACCGCTCCGTTTTGCCGTCCGCAAATTTGAGCGTAATCGTATTTCCGGAAATGCTGTATGTTCCCGCGCCGCCTACGCCCCACACCCTTACGTTTAATCAAATTCAGCCTCCCATTTCTGCCTTTGGTCCGTCCTAACATCCCCAGAGTTCCGCATCGCTGGAGCTTAATTCATACAAATGATGTTCAACCTTTTATACCGCTAAATGTAATGCCGCTAATAAACGTCTTTTGAAGAAAAAAGAACAAAACAATAATAGGTAATGTCATCAAGGTGGATACGGCCATTAATAGACCCCATTCGGATCCCTTTTGACTCTGAAATTGCTGCAATCCAAGCGAAACCGTGTAAGATGGTTCATTGGTTAAATAGAGCAAGGGGCCCATGAAATCAGTCCAGCTCCCCATAAATTGAAACAATGCCACGGCTAAAACGGCGGATTTGGCTAGTGGAAACATGATCTGTAAATATATGCGGAACTCACTAGCGCCGTCTAAGCGGGCCGCTTCGCGCAGGGCATCAGGCAGTCCCATGAAAAACTGTCTCAATAGAAAAATGTAAATTGGCACTCCAAAAAATTGGGGTACAATCAGTGGAAGAGATGTTCCTACCCAACCTAATTTAGTAAACAACAGGAATAGAGGAATCATCGTCACCTGTCCGGGAATCATCATAACAGCGAGGGTAACAAAGAAAAGTATGCCTCTCCCACGGTACTCTAACTTGGCAAAACTATATGCAACCAAGGGACAGGGTATGATCACACCAAGCGTACTAACGATTGTTATAATCGCCGTGTTTTTCAGATATGTCCAGAAAGGGATATACTCAACGGCACGGGAATAATTACTCCACAGAATTGGATGCGGAATCCACTCTGGTGGGAATGTAAAGACTTGTGTGAGTGGTTTAAGAGAAGTCGAAAGCAGCCAAATGAACGGAATAATGAAAAATGCAGAAGCAACAATTAGACATAAATAGGCTAACGCACGATTGATTCTTTTGATAGCGATAGGATTCATCCCTTACTTCCTCCTCCTTATTTCCCTTGATAATGAACCCAGCGTTTAGACGTAATAAAAATAATTCCGGTTAATACCATGACTATAATAAATAAGATCCAGGCCATTGCGGAGGCATACCCCATTTTGAAATACCTGAATCCGTTCTCATATAAATACATGACGTAAAAAGTCATGGAATTTGCAGGAGTTCCTTGCCCTTTGGTCAACGTATAGGGAAGAGTGAACTGTTGGAATGCACCGATCATTCCCATGACCAGGTTGTAGAAAATAACGGGAGTGAGCAAAGGCAGAAATATCAATTATTTATTTAAAAGAATAATATACTAATATATATAATGATCAGTATTTATAAAATGATCATCCACAAAATTGCCTTCCTAGTTCCCAATAACTTTCATACTTATTACTGCATAAGCAACTTTTTCATTAGATATAAAAAATAGCCGCGATTAACGCGACTAGTCAAAAACAAGTATATAACACTCGTAATAAAAAACTTCTAATTATCTCTTCAATAATTCGATAAGTTCATTAATAAATTCACCATCTGATTTTTGTATATCAAATAACCATTTTTTTGGTTTTCTCTCTGTTATGCTTATTACTCATCAAGCATTTCATAAAGTAATCCAGTATGATGACCTCTATCTCCCAACAGCGTCGGAACGATACGCCATCTAACAACTCAGCTGCGCAAGGGACACTTCCTGCAACCAGCGCCGAGTACGCCCCATTGACTCAGCTCCAGCGCATCAATAGCCTGATTGGCGGTGCGCTGGGAGTTGAGTACCGGGAGATATGAGCTCAGGCCAACCCGATTGAGGCCGGGTCGTACGATCGAGTGCCTTCTGACTGTCAACAACCGCTGCGGGCATCCACTGACGCGCCGCATGAAGATGTCTGCGAAAACTAGCTTGACAATGAACGATGTCGGCACAGATTCCATTAGGCGCGAAGAACAACCCAACAACGGCCCAATTGCTTTAAAGCCAAAAGCTCCTTAAGGTACTAGCATTACCCATGCCAACGGCGCTGTTCGGATCATCATGTTCGCCTGTAGCAAAAGCTGCCCCTTCAATATGATAGACCCTTGGTTCTTCCGAAAAATATTCCTGTAAGCCCATCATGAACATCCGATGGTCTTCACTCGCTTCGAAGCCCGGCGTGTGATCCTCGAGTGTTTGCCATCGCACGATTAGATGGAATAGCTGGGGTGTTTCGATCCCTTGCGCGAGGAAGTGACCGCCGTAACCCTTTGCACGGCTGAGCAAAGGAGCGACCTCGGCAAATGCACGTCTGAACGTTTCAATGTGTTCATTGTGAACGGGGAGTAGAGCGATCTCATAAATCATGGCGTTCCTTTAAAATGAGCCGACGGCCCGACTGCAATCGCGATTTTTCCTTGAACACCGTTGTTAGGGCTCTCCAGCCGGGCATGGGCGAGCGGAATGTCGGCAAGCGAATAGACGGCGCCAACGTGTGGCCGCAGCTGGCCACGCTCTATCAATGCGCTCAACTCATCAAGCTTGCCGCGGTTTTGTCTTGTGAAAACGAAGTGATAACTCGCGTTCTTGCCCCAGGCCTCAATGACGTTTTGTGGCTGTGCAATGTCCACGATCGTGACAACGCGGCCAAGTTGTGCGAGCGTGTCGGGGCTGCGCGACAATGTGTTGCCGCCGATGGTGTCGAACACGACATCGACTCCGCGGCCACCCGTTTCCCTCATGATAGCGTCGACATAATCCTCCTTTTCGTAGTCGATGACCACATCGGCACCCAAACTTCGTGCGAACTCAAAGTTTACTTCGCGCACGGTCGTGAACACCCTTGCTCCCATGGCTTTTGCGAGCTGGATCGCCACATGACCGACTCCGCCCGCTCCGCCGTGTACTAGAATGCTTTCCCCCACTCTTAGCGCCGCACGCTCGATCAGTGCTTCCCACACCGTCCCGCCAACCAAGGACAGGCTTGCCGCCTCAAGATGGCTCAGCGAGGTAGGCTTCTTCCCAATAATGCTTTCGGCAGCAACGTGGTACTCGGCATAACTTCCTGGTCCGTCAAATATTTGCGGGGTGTACCAGACTTCGTCTCCTGGAGAAAAGTTCGTCACACCCGGCCCGACTTCTTCGACAACGCCAGATACGTCGTGTCCGGTAATGGCCGGCAGTTGCACCAAATCGGGATAATCGCCACGTCGGACCTGGTAATCCAACGGATTGATGGAGGTTGCATGTACCCGGACCAGGACTTGTCCCGTGTGCGGCACAGGCTTGGGCACGTCGCAAAGTTCGAACGATTCCGGGCCACCAAATGATTTAAGTATTATCGCTTTCATTGTAAATCCTCCTCTTTTCGATAAAAAGAAATATCGGGAATTTTCGATATCATAGGGAAAGAATCACAATTCTCTCCCTATGATATCGGCTAGAGCACTGATGGTTGCTTCGTTCCGCTTGTAGTAGGTCCACTGACCGATGCGCCTGACTTCGACCAAGCCCGCTCGTTGCAGAATCGCAAGATAATCAGACACCGTTGACTGCGACAGTCCGACACCTTCTTGAATACTACTGACGCAGACTCCCACCGTAAGAACGTCACCTTCATCCTGCGGAGGGAAGTTATTCGCGGGATCCTTCAAACCTTTCAAGATTTCAAGGCGTGTATGGTTTGAGAGAGCTTTGAATATTTCGAGCAATTCCATAACCTCCATGACCTCCTTCACCTGATTATATCGAAATTTACCGATATGTCAAACGAGAGCCAACCGCCGTTATGAAGAGTCAGCCCTTTTCTGGAGCAACTCTCAAATTTGCAAGCCTCCCGAAGGGGAGGACATGCATCCCTGCCTCTGTCCGAAACCCTGGCGATCTGATGCCGAAGGCCCTGCCTAACCGACAGACAGCCCAGGCTGGCGCCCGATCTCACAAGATACCGCTGAACCACGCACCGTCACGGCGATGTTCTGTCCAAGCCGCTGCTCGATCAACGGCTTCAACGGCACTAGGCTAAATTCCTTGCCATCATCGAGCATGGCGTAACGCCTGCTGGCAAGCATCACGCTGCGCTGGTAGATGACTGACATGCTCGCCCTCGTCCATGGACTATGCTTCAACCCAGTTTCCGCTACGATGCCTTGAGTTGCTGTCACCAACTCCCGCTTGCGCAGCGTCGCCAACAGGTTGCCGCCAGGATTACGTGTTGACCGCGCCGTTCGGCCAGACCTTGTTCGACCAGGAAATCAGCACGCTCTCGCAGCGCGTCTTTTACCTCGCGCTGCCAACCCCCATACTGCCCAAGCCCTTGCCACCGCCGATCAATTGCTTGTCCAGCCAGGTTGATTACGCGGGCTTGTCGCTCAATAGGCAGGTACGAACGCGGTTCCACCGCCACGCCGCCGCCCAGTCGCTGCGCACCGTACTGACGGCCGCGCTCGGGAAAGTCCTCCGGCACTTGCCAGACACCTTCGCTCAGCCGCTCGACGATGCCCGCACGGCGCAACGCTTCCAGCCGCCGTACATGGGCATCGACCACTTCACGCGGATCGCAGTTGGCATACGGCTGGACCTTGGCGATTGCCGGATGATGGTCAGTCCGATAGATACCATCGGTGGCCAGTGCCGCGACGGTCTTGTCCATCAAGAACACAGCCAATTCACGCTGCTTGCCTCATGGTCCTCTGCATGGTACGTATGATTTCGCCACGTTCGCGGAATTGCTTTGGGAAAATCTGATAAGTCATATTTCTCCATTGTGATGGGAGCACATCAACTTCCTTGGTGAGTACACATTCGATCAGAAACAGAGTGCAAACCTAGATTCACTATTGCCACTTACCACAAGAAAAATTGAAGCCGGTAATCCTTAGCTTACGGGATTCCGGCCTTTTTATGGTTTAAAAAGGCTTGACGTACAAAATCCGCGTTTGGCTGGCGATTCCCCTTACATTAAAAATCTTCTACGACAATTTTTCCAATAGATTTGCCAGTCTCTAGTAATGAATGAGCCTTTCGCAAATTCTCAGCATTGATAGGTGAGAGTCGTTTGTTTAGTGTAGTTTTTATTATTTTACTGTCAATTAAATCAGCAACCTCGTTTAAGAGCTTATGTTGTTCGATCATATCTTCCGTCTGAAACATGGGTCTTGTAAACATCAACTCCCAAACAAAGGTTACACTTTTGTTTTTTAGTAATGTTAGATGAAGAGGCACGTCTGTTTCGACAATCGAGCAAATTTTTCCTTGGGGAGCAATAGCCTTTGCCATATTTACCCAATGCTTCTCTGTTGCGTTAAGACAGAGAATGTAATGAACTGTTTCAAATCCCACCTGTTTTAATTGTGGAACGAACTCCTCAAAATGATTAATGGTATGGTCAGCCCCTTGTTCTTTTGCCCAAGCAATCGATTCAGGTCTGGAGGCAGTACCAATAACAGTCAACCCCACCTTTTTCGCTAATTGAATAGCTATGGAGCCAACCCCCCTGCAGCACCAATAATTAAAAGCGTTTTATTCTTATTTTCGTTTGAATCACGACTAATATTCATACGATCAAATAGTGCTTCATAGGCAGTAATTGTTGTTAATGGTAGAGCAGCAGCTTGTGCAAAGTCCAAAGATCTTGGTTTTTTTCCTACGATCCTTTCGTCAACAAGATGAAATTCACTATTACCACCTTGCCGAGTGATGTCACCAGCGTAATAGACCTCATCACCTGGTTGAAATAACGTGCAATCTGGTCCCACTTCTTCAACAATTCCTGCCACGTCCCAGCCTAAAATTTTAGGGTTGTTCTCTACCTTTTCTTTGGGTGATCGAACCTTATAATCAACTGGATTAACTGCCACAGCTTTTACGCGAACGAGTAAATCCCGCCCCGTAGCACTTGGCTTTTCCAGCTGTAAATCTAACAAGCTTTCTGAATTATCAATAGGTAGATAACGATACAAACCTACAGCTTTTATAGTTGACATGATTATTTCATCCTTTCGTATAGTTCTGTAAATTTTATAACCGGCATCAAAAAGAGAGTCAATGGTTTTTTCATGCCTTTATATTTGTTATAATAGTACAAAGAATTATTTTTCGTAAGTACGCACAATTTTGTTGTATAGTATTCTTTTTTATACTAATGCTTGATGGAGGTATACAAATGAAAAATCACTATAACCAATACTCAGCTTGTCCTAACCCCTACGGATGCCCCGTGGAAGCAACGCTAGAAGTAATCGGGGGAAATGGAAAGGTGTTATTTTATATCATTTACTTTCAGGAACAAAGCGTTTTAATGAATTTCGCGGGCTAATGCCTGACATCACACAGCGGATGTTGACCCTTCAGCTTCGTGAATTAGAAAAAGATGGAGTAGTACACAGGGAAATCTATAGAGAAGTTCCGCCAAAGGTAGAATATTCGTTAACTGAGTTCGGCCTTACATTAGAACCAATTATTATGCTTATGAGAGACTGGGGGAAAGGTATAACAAAGAGATCGCCATCAAGTAAGAATATTTCGGAACAAGTGGAGTCTTAAATTATTTACGTCATTCGACCTGGTTACAGAGTTACCGGGGTCCCGCCACATGCCCATCAAGCTAAGGAAAATACTCCCTCCCCAAAACGAAAAAACGCTATTCTTTCATTAGACTGATTAATGAAAGAATAGCGTTTTATGATGCAGACGACCTTCATTTGTTTTCACAAGAACTGGAACGACATTTGTCTCCTCTTGCTCTCACCCAACTAGCCAAAGAAACAGGATTCGTCACACGAACCAGTTGAGGACGCCTATCGTTACGGAATGTTGACCGCCGGGGTCGCCGTCATTTTCATGTCTTTTGTCGGTATTCTATTGTTTGTATTTTCCCCCTTGGCGGCTTCCTAGTTTACCGACCAAGCTGATATTATTCAAATGATGACGACAGCACCTCGAATTGACGCTTTCGCTCAACCATTTTTGGCGATAGGTCTGGTGGTGGCCGGGGCTCTTCAAGGCGCGAGTGACACCCACCATTGTTGACGCGCTACACCAAGAAGATTCCCGCCAGTAGAGTTAAAGAATGTTCCGTTAATACCAAACTTACCAGAGTCAAGAACGCTCCCGTTAATCTTCTCTACGGCAACACAATCCAGATCGGCTAAAATCATGCGTACTTCCCATATCAAAAATTTTCATTATAAATTAAATACAAACACTCAATGCATCCTATGTACACTCAAGTCGAAATACGCTAATCAGTACGTTAGTTATTCAAAGACAGCCGATCACAAAGACTGGCTGTCTTTTTCTTTTGATTTAGGTTTCTTTCCCGGTTGTTTGCCACCATGCTGCAGTTGGTACTGTAAGTTTGAGTAAATCCAATATCACCTTCGATATCTTACCGATACCGAACACAATGCGCGATATCGCTTGCGTTAAGAAGGGCGGGCTGTGGGTGCCAACTACTTCGACAAATCCACTGGTCGTTCGCCAACCCGGTATTGGTCATATGCTTCACCCATTCTGGATTGACTTTCCTTTCATGTGATTCCACTTAGAAGATTCTCCGCCACAAGTTCTGCTGCCTGGTACGGCATATTATAGCCTTAGGCTTGACAGGTAATCGCCCCTCGAGGGCCCAACCTGAGTTCCGGAGAATGATGCTTGAAGTCCACGCTTTTGCATGAGGTCCAGTACCTCCTTGAAATTCATCCTCCTGCCACAGAGTAGCCGTTAGCCATACTTAGTTTGTTTACTCTCTACAGGGTTACATATCCTGGTGGTAGTTGTTCCAGAGCATTTCAACCTCATCGAACATGCAATGGATCTAGGCCGAGTGACTGATCCTGATCTTTGCCAAGTTTTCGGTGTTTTTAGAAGCGGTTACTAAGCATAGCTGAAGCGAAAAAATGGTCATTATCTATTACGCAGATGGTACCCGTGTTTCTGACCCTACAGAAATGCATTCCTTTAGAACACAAGAACTGGCTACGCGACCTGTATGGGGTAGGAGCTAATGGGCTACAGCCTGAAGAATCCTTTATTAATGGGCATTTTCGAATTTGCTTATGCCACAATTGGTGGCTTAATGACTATTGGGGACGAATTTGGTCCCCAATCCGCCCCCAACGTCCGTCAGACGCTTCCCTAGTTTTGTAATAAACATCCAACATTTTTGAACAACTTAATCGTTTGCTGTTACTTTCCAATTTTATCTCTTGGATTCTATATTTGTTACGTTATTAAAGTCTACGTAGTTGTTACTTCCGGCACTTCATCCCACAATCGTATTAAGAAATCTGTTTCTTTTGGTTTATTCCATTGTTCTTTAGCCTCTTTCATCTCACTCCAATCGTACTGCTGTACTAAAATTTCGTTCCTATGGTCTGGTACAATTTCAGCCACTCCATAAGAAGCCTTTACTATGTCTAGAAGTCCGATCGGCAACTCATCGAGTTCTTTTGTGTTTAGATACTCATATGCCGAGAAAGACTTTGATGACCCCTTTTCATAATCATGTGGCATCTCAGCCTCAAATGTATGACGGAGAACAAACTTTTTATTTCCTCGCGCAAATGCTAGTTTTTCTAATTTGTGATTCAAAGTCAAGGTCGACTTTAATGAAACACTACTTCTTCTGCTACCTTTTCTATCTAGTTCAGTTATGTCGTAATCATGTATAATCGTATAGGTAATACCAAAATTATTTAAGATGTTCAACAAAACATACATTGTTCCTTTTCCGTTACAGTTAACTACACTAGTTTTATAATAATCTTCTGAGTTTAGCTGACCGTTTTCAACTAACTTTTCCCCTATGACTTTTAGAGCGATTACTTCCGTATCCCCCTCAACTAATATTACTCTATCAGCAAAAAAGACTTCGTTTACATAAGGATTAAACCTTAGAAGAGCTTGAAGCCTCTCTTTTTCGTGTCCTGGTAAGCCATAAACGTCTGAATTAACTTGATTTAGACCAACTTCATTCTTCTGATTTATATAAACTTTTGATAATGTTCTATTTGGCTTTGATAAATCCACAAAATTAGGAGAATGTGAGGTAGCAATTACTTGAAAAAAACCATCATCTGCTAAGCTATATAGGGTATCTTTAAATACTCGTGCCAAATGTGGATGTAAGTATAATTCTGGTTCTTCAAGTGCAATAATTAAAGGTCTACTGTTTTCAATATTGTCTGATTCAAACCGTCGTTTGTATTTCCTAAATCCTTTGAAAACGGACAAAATAAACGTCCTTTGTACGCCATTCCCTTGATGGTTTAACTCTGTATCTAAACCATTATAATTAAAATTTGTTGAGAGGGAAGTGCTTACTATTTCATCTAAAGGACTAACATTCACTTTAAACTTAACATCTGTTGAAGTAACTTCATTTAGAAATTCCCTCACTTCAGTTTCAAAGTACCTTATCTTTTCATCATTATGTTCATTGATTTTTTGCTGGAGCAACTGAGTTTTCTCATATGCTTCTATGTACTCGGGCAACCCTGCTACAACATTTTTATATAGACTATACAGCGTTTTCATGTGAGCAGACTTATTGGTTAACTCATCATTGGCATCCTTAACTGCAGGTATGTATATAACTTCTGGAAAAACATTTAGGAAGTGAGTTCCGTTTCTACCACCTCCAAGTCTTCCTTCCCAGCCTTCTTGTCCTAAGTCATGGGTTTGAGGTCCAGAAATTTTGGCAGCACGTTCAACATTTGAACCTTCCTTATATATAGCTCTTACAATGAAATTACCTGATTCTCTATGTATAGAGTTTCGAATTCCGTGCATCTCGATCTCGTCTTCTGTCAAATTTGAGAAGGTAGCATGAAAACTAATAGGCTGAGACATATCATGTTTATGATAAAAATTTTTACTTAACTGAAGTTCTTTACTTCCAAATTGATTCAGCGCTTGCAGAATGGTACTTTTACTGCAATTGTTTGGCCCAATAATGACAGAGATATTCTCTATGTCAATTGAAAGTTCTTTTATACCTTTATAATTCCGAATAGTAAATTTCCTTAATTTCATTTTCATTCCCTCCTTGTTACGTGATTCTTTAATCTTCCTAAAATACCTCCCAAGTTTATCAAGCAAATTTCGACATTAAAAACAATAGAGCAAAGTAAGCGCAGCTTACAGTTCTATTGTCCTAGTAATAATATACCATTAAATTGATAGTAACAAAAAACATCTTTTATTTCGGTCCCTTTAAATGTGAATTGTCTGATCAAGTCAAATCGTGGCCACTTCACTCTATCGAGGTCATAAAACAAAAATATCACCCAGTTTGAGCAGTTTAGAGTGATGCTACTTATATAGCATCCCGAAAGCTACATACATATACCAATATTTCCCCGTTGGTGTTTTAATTCTATCATCGGTTTTGTAATTGTATTTATCTCTTTATCTTCACGTTCTTTTTCTGCCAACTTCATTTCTTCCCATTCCAATAAGGTCGTTAACATGTTTATTCGAAGCGTTTCTTCTTCCCTCATGGGACTCCCCTCCAACATAAATATCCCCATTAAAGATGGTGACGATAATGATGTGACTGACCAATATAAAATTAATCCTGGGAAGCACTACTCAAGCCTTGAAGAGGTAATTGAGGATATGGGATTTAATCCCGCTACTGTCGATTATGAAGAAGATGTCTAGATTACGTAAGAGAGGGTCATTTGACCTTCTCTTTTTTCATGCTAATTGTTCTGCAGCTGTGATTCCAAGTGAACCAGAAGACACCAGAGACTGCAGTTGAGGTATTAGGCAATTAAGTTTGAGAAGGCGTTGAGTTGTCTTACTGTCTTCTCCGACAAACTCTGATATATCATTCAATGTGTTCAAATAGACATTTTGTCCTCTTACTCATCCTCTTTTGACTCCCCAATACTCCTTTAAGAATCCAGCAATTTGCCCTTTCTTAATTGGATCACTTTCTGCTTCGCCCCTGCTTTCGATATAAAAACCTCCCCGCTTATAACCGATATTTATCCAAAAGGGGTGATTAGGATAGCATTAATTGACATCATTCTTAAATCCACAGTTCTGGTTACAGGAATAATAGGGCTTATTTCTACTCTGGGTAAATACTCAAAAGAAGAACAACAATTTATGAACAGTGTTAACCGAGGTTTCAGAGGAATTGTTCACTGGTTTCTATTCACTTCTGTCATGTTAGTCTATTTTACTGTTGCCACTGGGTTTGATACAAATGGGACAGGTGCGAGCTTAAAGATTATTAATTTCATTTTCATAAATCCTATAACTCCATTAATATCATTAGCTTTACTGATATTTATCTTAATTTCACTATCTTCAAAATTCAGAAATTTCCTCAAAAGAAAGTTAGTTTTTTCTAGAATTAAAACTAGTATTGCATACGGTATAGTCTTTACGATTGTATTTACTGCATTTAGTGTCTTAGTTTCTTTTTATTTTGGCATAGGTGTAAACTTAACTTTAGATGAGATAAATAAGTTTTACATGTTAGGCGTGGACCATACCGTGCTTGTTCTATTTGACTTGGGTAAAGTTGATGACCCATTCTATCTTTTTGTATTGGTTTTCTTAATGATAATTTATTCATTTCTTATATCTCTTGTACGTGTGTTTCTCCTCAATATTTATCTCGACAGAGTTACGGTCAACATTCACTTAAAAAACGGTGGAATAATTGAAGACAAGTTTATCATTAATCCCAATATTGATGGTGGGATAATGATCGGGGATACTTATGGAAAGTCTGCAGAGAATAAGAGGTTGATCCCCAAAACAAATATAGAGATGGTTACATTTAATCGTGTCGGCTATTCTTTTGGAGAGAAGCGAAGTAGAGCAAATATCGTTAACCCTAAAAATGTATCTGAAGAGGAATTTAATGATTTAGTTAAAGAATGGCGTTCTAAACAAAAGTCTAAACATTCTAATTTCTGAGTGTTTAGACTTTTTTGCACACTTCAAAAAATAACTTCAAGGGTAGATATAAGTGCTACTGCAATATTTGGTAAAAATGACTTGTTATTTGGTGTAAATATACCCCCATCCCTTTGATATGACATCGCAACGTAAGCCAATTTCCGGTTGGTTTAAACGGACGATATCATCCGATCTTAAACTGTTCGTATGCCTGTATCAAAAAAAGACGATGTAGCTTCAAGCCACACCGTCCAATTAAGTTAATTTACTGCCCGTGTATCCCGCTTCTCAATGACATGTCGTATCCGAAGCAAGTCTAAGCCGTCTTGTAAGTAATCCAATAGCGGCATCTTAGCCAGCATGCTATATAGTCGATTAAAACCACTATCATTGTCGGAACGAAACATTCTAACATAATCCTTCAACATTCTTTCAGGTTGATACCTTTCCAGTTCTGCTTCATATGCATTATAATTACTGTAATCTTTTGGATCTGGCTTATGCTCGTTTTGACCTATGTACATTATCGATTGAAGTATCAAGATATCCTCATACTCAGTTTTCTTAACAATGTCCCAAATGTATTCCGAGTTTAATATCTTCCCATTGTCAAATATGTTTACAAGTTCATCAATGACAGGAATCAACGATTTAGCCTTTTCAATTAGCACTTAATCACCATCCACTTTAATTATCGTTTTCTAGCATTCTGTTATGGTACTGTGGGTTTTCTTCAAGCGCATCAAAAACGACTTGATGACTTACATACCCCTGACTATGTAGTTTTTGATAATCATATTCTGATCTGTCAGTCCATGATACTAGGAATATCTTGTTTATATTTCGTTCTTCGTATAGATCTTTTAGCAAATCGTTATAAAGTTTATCATTTCTCATTAATGCATCAACTGGATAGAGTATGGCAAAATCATATGAGTACATTGTGCTATTCCATGATGTCTTTGCAAATGAATCAAAGAACACTTTATGGTTGCCTAAATTGTATCCGTATCCTGTCTTAAATTTTTTTGAAGGCTTTTCGAAAAAACTTCCTAAGTTTTGCATTGAGTTAGCCCGGAACAGAATACTGGATGGTTTGTCAGTAAAATTTGAAATTGCCTTTAGAACTATTGGATGTTTTTCAAATTGGTGGGTTCCAGTTAAAAGCAACCCTTTTTCATAAGAGTACAGAAACTCTTGTATCTTTTCTAATGTATCTAAACGGTTATTCAATTTACCAACTCCCCTTTGGCAATATAGGTATATTATAATTATATCCTAAATCTTTCCTTTTGGTTAGGTAAACCCAATCGCAAATTTATGACATGCCGTGGGTGTAGATTTGCTATGCATAGTTTATGTAAATTAATGTTAATTTTAAATTTATAATCCTCCTGTACCTATACCCTCCCTCCCCTCCCCTACCCTACTCAAGACAAAGTAAAAAGCCCTTGGATTAAGGGCTTGAGTATTAGGAGAACGCCTTTTCATTCGCTGATATCTTCTCAAGTTCATCAGCTTTAGAATAACGTCTAGTTACGTTAACATCCTTATGACCAGCTAGTTCAGCAACAGTCGAAATGTCATTGCCTGACTTGACTAGTTGTCTAACGAAGGTGTGTCATAATGCATGTGATGAGTATTGTACTTACTCAACATATGCTGAACAGTACGAACCGATATCCGTTTGCGCTCATTGCTTATGAATAGTGAGTCCTTGCAATCTGTCCGTGTATCAAGGTAACGATTTAGATGATATCTTACATTAACAGCAAGCGGGACAACTCTTGATTCACCACTCTTACTGTTTCTAACGGTTAGACTGCCGCTTCTCTCATATATGGTAATGTCCGTTCAATCCAAGGCCACTAACTCGGATACCCTGAGACCACAATGAACAAGAGTGTAAATGATTGCGATGTCCCTTAGATTCCCATCCTTCTCGACATCACGTAATAGTTTCTTCCGCTCCAATTCTCCTGCTTGCAGCAAATGCTTTTAATACAATTATTTTTCATCAAAGTAATGACACAAAAAATTGATCAGTAAGTTAGGTTTATTTAAAAATTCCAAGCGCTTAGTTCGGGCGCTTTTTTATATATTGTAACTTTAAGGGATTAAAGAGGTAATAATAAACATTTGTCCCAAATTCGTCCCCAACTTCAAATTTAATGAAGCCAAACTGAAGATTAAAAACAAAAAAACCTTGTCGACTGGGGGTTTTCTTGTACAAAAATAGCTGTCGGGACTTTCCCGACAGCCTGGGAAGCTACCATAAGAAGCTCCCTTTTTATTGAAATTTTAATTTGAATGAATTCCATGTAGTTGTTCGAATACCACACATAATCTCAGAAAGTATAATCTATTTCAAAAGAGCCAGAGAATTATAAGTTATTTGATTGACTAGCCTTCCAAATCTCCCTCAAGCTCTAAATAACGATTTCGCAATACGTCCAATTCCTCCTCAGAAGCATTCCAATAGTTCCGCTGATAGCTCTCCAGCAAGGTTTCCAGCATGCCATGATAAGCCAAGCGGTTGTTATCCTGCATTTGCCTGCTGCGATGTTCATCAGCAACATACTCCTTGTGAATGGCAGAGAAGATCCAAGAATCCACCTGGTTGGTCGTCGCCGCCAGCCCCAGCAGGTTCTCCATTCGGTCCGCTACCTTCTGTGCACCATGATAATCATGCTTTAACAATCCCTCGATCCACTTAGGATTAAGCATACGAGTGCGAACTCCTCGTTGAACTGAATGATGAAGTTCTTCCGTCAGAACATGTTCACGCGTTGTATCGGTAATATATATATCCGCCTTCTCCCCCCTGGAAATCTCAACCGACTTGGCTAAACCGCCAAAAAATTCGTAATAATGATCCAGATCGATAATTTCGTGCTCATGGTTGCTCCGGATTTGCGAAACGATATCCACTGCCGCCAGATTGGCCTTGTACAGCTCATACATCTCCCTGCCTCGGTAATTCGAGCTGTACACATGTTTCAGGCTGTGCATAAAGGCTTCTCCCAGACGGCTTTCGTCTTCCCATTTTTTGGTCTCCACCAGTTTGGTCACAGACGTCCCGTATTCTCCTTCCGCAGGGCCGAAAATACGCGCGCATGCCAAATCCCATGCCTCATCGTGCTCAGCTCCGGCCTTGCGCAATTGTTCATACAACTGCTCGGAACGCTGTTTGAATACGTTCTGCTCTGCCGGTTCATCGAGTTCCGAGACAGCTCTAAACAGTTGATGAAGCTCCACCAGCAGATCCGGAAACATATCCCGGAAGAAACCGCAGATATGTACGACCACATTCAGCCGGGGTCTGCCAAGCTCTTGTGCCGGAATAATTTCAAACTCCCTATGCATGGAGCCTTCCCGTTCCTTGACTCTGACTCCGAGATAAGCCAGGATCTGTCCCAGCGTTTCTCCCTGGGTGCGCGAGGTCTCCAGTCCCCACATGACAAGTGCGGTAGTTTCCGGAAATTTCTGATGGGCATCATGATACAGCTTCAGCGTATTCTCCGCGATCTGTAACCCGCTTATCACGGCCGTACGGCTCGGAACAGCTCTGGGATCGAACTGTACCAAATTATTGCCCGAGGGCAGCACCTCCGGATTGCGAATACAGTCGCCTGCCAGAGAAACAGGAATATATTTGCCATCCAACGCTTTGAGAAGATGGTTCAGCTCCGCATCAGCTTTGGTTGAATGGTATGCAGCCAATCCATGATTCCATGTTTCCTGCCAGTTGATCTGCAGTTCCTCCGGCAGATGCGGAGGGTCGGGAATTTCACCGTTGTGAATAAAAAACAAGACAGCGTCCTCTACATACTTGTCCAGCTGTTGGAGCTTGTCAATACTCTGGCTTTCCAGCAGGTTGTCATAATCCCAAGTCAGCGAGGCGGCATACAATCTCTGGAGCGAGGCATGTGAACCGCGATCATGACAGAGAATCATTTTCATATGCCTGGCAGCCTGTTCATGCTCATAACCTTCCCCTAAAACATGTAAACCGTCGGGGATAAAGGATCTTCCGATGCGGTATAACTCCTTCTCGATCTCTTCAGGTCCCTCGGCTTCAAGAAACAAGGCAGCTGCTTGCTCCTGCAGCAATTTCCACGCTTCGGCCACTCGTGCCGGATTCAGCTGTTCCTCAGCCCGGTACTGATGCAGCAGCGCTTCAAGTTTGGCGTATTCGCCATATAGACCACTTACCGTGAAGGGCGGTGATTGATATCCTATCAGGGTTGCGTGCGTTCTTCGCTTGGCAATCATGGCTTCGGGTGGATTGCCGACATAATAGGCATAAACATGCGGAAGATCCTGAATCAGCGCATCCGGCAGGCAGTCGCCGGACATTCCGCTCTCTTTGCCCTCCAGAAACTCAAGGGTCCCGTGAGTTCCTACATGCAGGATGGCATCGGCCTTGAATTCGTCCCGAATGTATTGATAAAAAGCCAGATACTGATGATGTGGAAGCAGGCTTTTATCATGATAGGCCGCTTCGGGATTCTCATGAATCCCGCGGCTGGGCTGCACTCCGATAAACAGGTTGCCGCTCTTCAGACCCGGAATTCGGAACGCGCCGGACTCTGTTGTCATGATATCGCCAGGGGGTTCTCCCCACTGATGAACGTACTCTTCCCGGCGTTTGGCAAACACTTCGTTATTCCGAACGTAGTCATCGCTGTCGTATTTCAGTAAAGAGTCAGACTCGCGTTCGTCTGTCCAGATGCCGGAATTCACAATTCCCTCCTGGATAAATCGCTCTCGCAGCTCTGTTCCGGAATACGTTTCCGTCATGTAGCCATGTTGATTCATCGCTTTCAAGATTCGGGAGACGGATTCGAAGGTATCCAGGAAGGAAGCCTGGAACAGATGCCCCTCTCCTGGTGGATAATTGTAGCCAATGATGGCAATTCTCTTCTCGGCTGGCGGTTTGGTTTGAAGTTCCAGATACCGCCGGACTCGACTCACAAGCTGCTGCGCACGCTCTTCGATTAACTGCAGCTCCTTGATATGAAGCTGCATTTCTTCATCATAGTCCCGGGCGGATAATGCAGCAACCGGAAGCATTTCAATGCTCCCATCCAGCTCAGGCAGCATCATTTGCACAAGAAATTCCGAAGGAGACAATCCCTGACGCGAGTGTTCCCATTCCTCTTTTTCCCTTCTGGTCAGGAAAAATGGATGAAACATCGGCGCCTCCACTTCCCTCAGCAATGCCAGAATCTCTTCGCTTTTGCCGCCGGTCGGACCGGCACCCAACCGAAACGGGATAAAATTGACGATCAGGTTCACTTTCCCTCCACGTGTGCCGCCAAACATCAGGAAATTTCTCAACTTTTTCGAATCCACGTGGACCAAAGAAGTCATGGCGATGGGCAGCACATGGGCGAATTTCCGAATCTCCTCAATGATTTCGCCGATCATATCCCCCGTGTGGAGCGGATAACTGTGTCCCATGAACAAAACAGCTACAGTTGGCAGTTCTTCCCGGATATCGGTCATGGCCTGATAAGTTTCCAGCGATTCATACTTCTGTTTCTTATACGGGTCATAAATGCTCAAGGATTCCAGGACAAATGGCAGCTCGACCGACGGCCAGCTCGCTACATTTCCGTAATGCGTTACAATATACCCCAGCATGTGGTGCAGATTGCGAGCCCCTGCATTCCTCCAATATTCAAGGAGCGTGCGATAATGTCGCAAATCGTTGGATTTGCCCGGCTCCTCATGGGAAATCGGAGGTCCCCCCTGCAACCGAACCCCCGCAATATCCTCGTACTGCAATAGACCTAATCGAAACAGATCTTGAATCCCTTCGGCACTTCCGCCCAGGATCACCTGCTCGGCCTCCGCTTCAGCACACCATTCATGGATACGGGCAAGCGTTGGAGCCGGTGTTCCATGAGGATCATGGATGATAAACCCTGCCCTTGCCACACCGACTTCAAGCGATTGCCATTCCTCTTCCGAGAGCGTTCCTTCAATATTAAATACGGATAACGATACATGGCTGCGCAGAACAGGCCCCAAATTCCTATAGACCTGTGACAGATCTTTCATCGCGGTATGCGATGTTGTTAAAACAACGATATTCATCGGATCTCCCCCTCCCAACTTATTTACATACCGACTGATTCAGCTCAAAGTGGAGCGAAGGGTACTCAGCATTCTCTGATCATCGGTATGGTCCAGCATTCTGTATTCCGCTCCAAGCGCTTCCGCCAGCTGTTTAGCGCGCCCCAATCTAACATAGCCCTGCTCCGTATCCAGTACCAGACTCGGGATTCCTTCAGCGCTTATCTGCCTTGCGATGGCCAGACATTCGTCCCAAATATCAGGAGAAGCGGACAAGCCTGTGAAACTTTCGTTGGCTCTGCCGTCCGACACCACAATTATCACAGGCCATGTCCCTTTGTTTCTTCGTTTTTCGGAAAGAATGGTCTCATAGCCTTTAACAAGCCCGGCTGCCAACGGGGTTTTCCCGCCTGTAGGGATCTCCCTCAGATGTTTGGAAGCGGCATCCACACTGCGGGTAACAGGCAGAATAAGCTCCGCCTGTCCCTTTCTGAAAGCAATCATGCCGATCTGATCTCGTTTCACGTATGCTTCCTGCAGAAGAGACAGGATTGCGCCTTTCACAGCTTTCATGCGCTTTCGAGCGGCCATGGAACCGCTGGCGTCCACCACAAACAGCAGCGTGGCGCCAACCCGGCTCTCCTTTTTCTTCTGACGTATGTCGTCAGGTTCAATGACAAATGCCATTCCCTTTCTTTTGGGCCTGAAGCTCTGAAAAGGGGCAGCCGCTCGAATGGTTGCATCAAAAGCGACATCCGTTTTATGCTTGTTGGTCGGATTCATGGAACCGATCGATCGGCCCTTCTGCTGAATCGAACGGGTTTTATTGCGCTTGCCGGGCCCTTCGTGATCGATCTTCCGTTTCAAGTCCAGTTCTAGAGGCTCGATAGTGAACGCCTCGTCCGGCGGCAGCACTTGTTCCTCACGGCCATCGGCTTGCCCGTCAGCCGCACCGTTGCCTGTCGGCGAATCCGAATCGAGTGAAAAGTCCCCGCTCGAATTATGCTGCTGATTCAGTTCATGGTCATCATGCGCCTGGGCCGAAGCAGACGATCTGATGCCCTCCTCTTCCTTTGAAGAAATAGGGGACTTCTCCCCCTCACCTTTGTCAGAGGTGCTCTGGGGAGTGCTGCGGTTCTCCACCGCACTTCGCATTCGGTGAGGCAAGGCATACTCTGCGGCTTCACGAACATCAGCGGCGTTCACTTCCTTGCGCCCCTCCCATGCAGCTGCCGCTTTTGCGCCTTCAATCAAACAAAGTTCGGCCCGAGAACTGCCGCTTCCCGATTGGTGTGCGATGGATGCTGATAACTGAATCATCTCTTCACTCACCGCCACATCGGAAAGCGACCTGGAGGCTTCTTCCAAACGAATGCACAGCGTTTCCTCATCAGGCAAATAGCGGTCCCTAAACGCTGACCGATCTCCCTCAAACTGAAGTGCTCTTCGAATAACCTCTGCTCTGGCTTCGGGTTCGCCGATACGGTCCATCGTCACATAAAATCCAAAGTGGTCCAGCAGTGGAGGAGTAGGAATCCCTTCTTCGGGGTCCATGGCGGCAAGCAGCATAAACCTGCTGTTCCGCACGGCGGATAACCCCTCCCTCTGTACATAAATCCTGCCCGTTGACAGGGCGTTGACGATCTCCTTCATCATTGGCTGCGGCAATAGGTTCATATGGTCTGCAAGCACCAATTGTCCGTCAGCTTCTTCAAGCAGCCCTGGCGCATGGACTATTCTCCCGCTTTCCATGGTCGATTGGATGTTTAATGAGCCCAGCAGCCGGTCCACGGTGAGATTGGCCGGTACGGATAACTTCCGGCGTCCCCGAGCCAGAGACGAAGTCGCGTGCAATAATAGACTTTTGCCTGATCCGGAAGGACCGCTGATGAGAACCCCGCCGATAGCGGGATTAATAAGATACAGCAGAAGCGCTCGCTTCGCCCGCTCCTGTCCCCATATTGCACTAAACGGATACGGTGTGGTCAAAAGCTCATGATGATGTATATTCATCGCTCGCGTCATACCGTCAAGGCGGATTCCAGCACGGCCTGCAGGCGCTGCTCCATACCGCCGGTTTCTTCAAACGGTTGCCGCCTCATGCGATGAGGCAAAACAAAGCGCGCCGCATGTTGTATATGTTCCAGGCCAACAGCTTCCTGCTCATGCCATGCCGCCAAAGTTGCTGCTGTTTTGATCAGGGTTATATCGGAGCGGTGTCCGTCAACCTCAAGGGCAATGCCGATTTTTGCCGCCAGCTCCAGCATGTCATCAGCGATCCGTATACCGTTTAGCCGTTTGCGGGCTTGCAGAATTTGCTCCAGCATTTCCTTCTGTTCCGACTGATACTGCTCTATGAAGAAGGCCGGGTTCTGTTCGTATTCCAGCCGTCTGCGAATGACGGCCGCACGTTCCCGCACATCCCGCTCACCGCCTACCTCCACCGATAATGCAAAACGGTCCAGAAGCTGAGGGCGCAGATCGCCCTCTTCAGGATTCATCGTCCCCACCAGAAGGAACCGGGAAGGATGGGAATGGGATATGCCTTCCCTCTCCACCGTGTTCACCCCCATGGCTGCTGCATCCAGCAGCACATCCACAATGTGGTCATCCAGCAAATTGATTTCATCGACATATAGAATGTGCCCGTGCGCCGCCGCAAGCAATCCCGGCTCAAATTTCTTCTCGCCTGTTTTGATTGCATGCTCGATGTCCAGAGCGCCAACAACCCGATCTTCAGTTGCACTTACCGGCAGATTGACCACTTTCAATTCGGGAACAAGTCCGGACAATGCACGAACGGCTGTCGATTTGGCCGTCCCCTTCTCGCCGTGGATCAATACGCCTCCAAGCTTGGGATTGACAACGTTCAGGATTAACGCAAGCTTTAAATGGGATTGACCGACGATAGCTGTAAAGGGATACAGCGTATTGAATGCCTCCAATGCTTTCAACTCCTTTATTTCTGTATTAATCCGGTGATCCGGCAAAATGGCTTGTCATATACGGAGCCGGGTTCCACGGAGGCTACCACGCCGAATACGCGGCTAAGCAGTTCCGGTGTCAGCACTTCCGAGGGGGAACCGTATCCTTCGATCGCTCCGGATTTCATGGCCAGAATAAAGTCGGAATACGCGGCAGCATGGTTGATGTCATGCATCACCATAATGATGGTCATTTTCAGCGCTTGATTAAGCTCCCTAACCATCTCCAATATTTCCAGCTGGTGGGCGATGTCCAGATAGGTTGTCGGCTCATCCAGCAGCAGCACGCCGGGCTGTTGGGCCAGTGCCATCGCTATCCAGGCTCTCTGTCGTTCACCGCCCGATAGCGTGTGGAGCATCCGATCCTGATATGAGGCAAGCCCTGTGGCGTTGATAGCCCACTCCGTAATCTCGCGATCTTTCTGGCTGGTTTGGTGCCAGTAAGGCTGATGAGGCGTCCTGCCATATCCGACCAATTCTTTTACCGTTACCTCCACCGGGTCCTGGGATTGCGCCATGTAGGATAATTTCCTGGCCACATCCCGACTATTCAAGTCGGATAGCGCTTTGCCGTCCAACAGAACTTGACCTGCGGCCGGCTTCAGTTGGCGGGCCAGCGATTTCAGAAGCGTGCTTTTTCCGCAACCATTCGGGCCTATAATGCTGTGAACAGCTCCTGCAGCAAAGGATATATTCAGCTGCTCAATTATGAACTTGTCATGATATCTGAGTGATAGCTGTTCCGTCTCGATACTGTTCAAACTTGTTTCCTCCTTAGGAGATACAGGAAAAAGGGAGCACCTAACACACCCATTATGATTCCTACCGGAAGCTCAATGGGTGTAAACATGATTCTGGCAAGCGTATCGCAAATCGTCAGCACGGCTGCTCCCAACAGTGAGGATGCCGGTATAAGAAGCCGATAATCTGCCCCGATCAGTAATCTCGCGATATGGGGAATAATCAGACCCACAAACCCCAACAAACCTGCGATGCTTACCGCGCTTGCCGCCAGCAGCGTAGCCGTAGCCGTTATCAAGACCCGCGACAGCTCCACCCGAGTGCCCAGGTTTCGTGCGTTGGAATCTCCCAGCATCATAATGTTCATCTGCTTCGAACCGGCGAGCGCAAGAAGAAGACCAACGATCGAATAGGGCAGTATCGTTGACAGTTCGGGCCAACTCTTGGCAGCCAGCCCGCCAACCATAAAGATTAAGGCGCCGTGCACTCGGTCACTGTAAAAGGTCAGCATCGCGGATATCCCTGATCCCAAAAATGCCGAAACCGCAACTCCAGCAAGAACAATCCTCAGCGGACTAACCCCGTCTTTCCAGGACAACAGGTAGATGATGAAGGCAGCCAGGGTGGCTCCGATAAATGCGGCAGGTGTCAGGAAATGATCATATTGAGGCACAACGACCAGCAGAAAAATACCAAACAAACCGGCTCCGCTGGAGACGCCTATAAGATGGGGATCCGCAAGCGGATTCCGCATGACTCCCTGCAGCAGCGCGCCGGAGACTGCAAGATTGGCGCCTACCAGCATGGCAACAAGCGTCCTCGGAAGCCGAATGTTCCAAATAATGTCCCGGTTCATGCCTGAAAGATCAGGATACAGAATTACGTTTACGATATCTTGCAGGGAGATCATTACCGCTCCTGTGGCAATACTGAACAGACACGCTGCAATCGCAGCTGTCAGAAAGATCAGAAGGATCCACACAGGGCGGGTTGTTTTATTGAACATCACCGAAGATCTCCGGGTAGATTAGCTTCGCTAAATACGCTAGTGCTTCATCGTAATGCAGTCCGGGATTCGTAAGAAACAGATCTGACGGCACTACAATCACCTTTTGATTCTTAACAGCCCCCAGAGAGGCCCATGCCGGGTTGCTTTCCAATTCTTCTTGGATCTTCTTGTCGCCAACCGCCTTTTGTCCGTGGATAATCATAAAAACATAATCCGGATTTTGCTTCACAAGCGTCTCCATGCTGTATGGCGAGGTCGTCGGACTGTTAGGCGAAGGTTCCAGTTCCTCGGCTGCATTGGTAAGTCCCAGCATTTTGGCGATCTCAAGCCCCGATGTGCCGTTTTTCTGAATCGAAATCCCGCCAGGTGTTACGTTCAGGTTGATAAAAGTAGGTGATTCACCGGGCAGTTTAGCCAAGATGTCATTCACGCGGTCATCCAATGCCTGCAGCTTCGCCGGCAATTGCGCTTCCGTTCCGGCAATCTTGGACATCCACTCGGCTTTGGATTTCATGTCCTCATAATCGGATAGGCTCATCAAGGCTGTAGGAATTCCGCTGCTCTCGAGAGACTGGACAAGTTCCTTGTGGAAACGGGGCTGTCCGATCACCAAATCTGGGCTTAAAGCGACAACCTGCTCCAGGTTAATCTGACTGACCGTACCGACGGATGACACGGGCTCCGCCTGTTCAGGGATGGAAACCCCCGAGGCTTCCATTCGCCCGGCCGCCTCTCCCCCCACGGCGTAGAGCAGCTCGAGGAATTCAGGCGATAACACCACTACACGTTTAGGTTGTTCCTTAAGGGTTATGGTTCGCCCCGTTGAATCCTGGAACGTTATGTAATCCCCTTTAACCGGTGTAAGGTTTGAATCCGCCTGCCCCGTCTGAGAAGTTTCACTGCTTGCAGGAGTTGCCTCTTTGCTTGTGGAATCATTTCCCCCACAGGCTGACAGAATGAATGCACACAGGATAATGCCTGAACTTAATGCCACAAACCGTGATAAACTCTTGCGTTGCTTGGATGTTAAGTACATGGATTTGCTCTCCTTCTTAGTTGAATTCCTTTGTTTAAATCTGTAATTTTTACGATTAAAAACCGTTATTGGCCAGATGATGTTTTCTGTTATCCGATCTAAAATGCCGGTAACGGATCAGATAATGAACGCCAATCGCTTTCCATCTCCGCGTCTGTAAGCAGCGCCTCGTCCAATGACCGAATGATGGCTTCCTTATCAAGGTTGACCCCGATAAACACCAGTTTGTTCACGCGGTCTCCCCAGACATCATCCCAGTCCGGAGTTTTCTCGAATTCACTGCCAAAATACGCAAATCTTTCTTCTTCCGACAACGCGGCAACCCATAAGCCTGCCGGTGACAATTGACGTGATACCCCTGCCTGGCTGAAGGTCATTGCCATATTGTTTCGCGTGGCTAACCATAAAACTCCCTTTGAGCGAACTACTTCCTTAGGCCATTTCCCCATCCACTGCAGCAAGCGTTCCGGATGAAACGGCACCTTCCGCGAATACACAAAAGATGAGATCCCATATTCCTCGGTTTCAGGCGTATGATGTTCGTTCTGCAGCTCCTGAATCCATCCGGCGGATTGGCTTGCTGCTTCAAAATCAAACAAGCGGTTGTTCAAAATTTCCTTGGGATCGATTCTTCCGTGCGCGGTGCGAATCATCTTCGCGCGCGGCTGCAATCCTTTAAGAACAGCTTCCAAGTCAACCAGTTTTTCCTCACTGACCATATCGCACTTGTTGATGATCAACACATCACAGAACTCCACCTGATTTGTCAGTAGATGAACGACACCTCTTGTATCGCCATCTCCCGCTTCCTGATTACGATCCTGCAAAGTTTCCTTCGTATTGTAATCCTGCCAGAAATGATACGCATCCACCACGGTAACCATGCAATCCAAACGTGTCAGTTTCGACAGATCGATTTGCTGTTCTTCATCAACGTATGTAAACGTTTGGGCAACCGGTACAGGCTCTCCGATTCCGGTGGATTCGATAAGTATGTAATCGAATTTGCCCTCCCTGGCCAATCGCTCACCTACCAGCAGCAGATCATCGCGGAGTATGCAGCAAATACAGCCGTAGGACAACTCTACCAGCTTCTCTTCTGTTCTACTTACCTACCGCCATCCCTGATCAGATCGGCGTCAAAGTTGATCTCGCTCAAATCGTTCACTATAACGGCAACCCCGATTGCTCCTTTAGGCTCAATCTTTGGATCAAGCAGGAACTCCAAACGGATTTTTGATTAAGCTGCTCTAAACCTTCTCGGATGAAGATCCACAATCCATGCAGAAGCCAAACACATCAATTTTGTAATTCAATGATCGAAAACGCTGGGGCTCGGGCAGCAGCATTCGTTCAGGATCAAAATTCATGGGAGTCGTTCGCTTGCAATCCATACAAATAAAATGAAGCTGCGGCTGCACATGATCAATCAAGCGGTAACGAAGTTCATTGTCCAGCGCAAATGTTTCGATGATGCGCAGGTTTTTATACAGTTCAAGATTCCGATAAACCGTGCCATAACTCAATCCATGAAAGATCTGCTCCATTGCTTGATATAACTCCATCGCAGAGAACGGGCGGTTTAGGCTTACCACCAGATCCAGCATGAATCTCCGCTGCGTGGTTATTCGAATCCCCCGATCGACCAGATAATCGATCAACTTATCAAGCTGCCTGCTATCCTCCACACTAAACACCTGCCCTGCTGAAAACATGAAGTCGTTAAATAACACCCGATGATCATTAAACGTTCAAACACATCTCGATTAATCGTAATAATTACGATTAATAATACTTCCGGTTGTATCAATTGTCAACCATGTTATCTTCTACTGCTCTGTTCCATGCGGTAACTCGCACATGATAAGAAATGACCCCTTAATCTATAAGGAGTCATTTCTCTTCTGTCCGCGATGGTTTACTGGGGGCGATTACCAGCTGGACTTCGTTATGCCCGGAATTTGTCCCTTATGGGCCAGTTCCCGAAACACGATCCGCGATACGCCAAATTTACTGATATAACCTCTTGGTCTTCCGCTGACCGCACAGCGATTATGGAGTCTGGTCGCAGAAGAGTCGCGGGGCAGTTTTTGGAGGGCTTCATAGTCGCCCTTTTCTTTCAATTCCTTGCGTTTCTGCGCATATTTAGCGACTATCTGTTGTCTTTTCAGTTCTTTCACTACTTTTGATTTCTTTGCCATTTGCAAACACACCTCCCTTCTGTCGTTAACTATTCATTCAAGGCTTTTTGCAAGGCTTCGAGATTCTGGCGCATGATGGCAATATAGTCAAGGTTAGCGGCAGTATCTTCCTCGGTTAGGCCTTCGATCGGATTAAGCACGGACGTGGAAGCACCGATCTCGGAAGCAATGGTTTCCGCAACGTTTGAAGACACAAGCGTTTCGAAGAATATGGTTTTCACATCGTGCTCTTTGGCAAAATCAATAACCTCGGCCATTTGTGCCGCTGACGGTTCCTGGTCCGGTGATAAACCTGCAATCGGCACTTGAGTCAATCCGTACTCTCTGGCCAAATACCCGAACGCGGCATGCTGGGTTATGAAATCTTTCCGTTTGGCGTCCTTCAGCCCATCTCTAAACTCCTGGTCCAATGCCTCCAATTTACTTACATAAGCATCCGCGTTTGCCTTGAATGCCTCTTTATGTTCCGGAGCTGCTTCGGCCAAACCCGCTTCGATGTTGCGAACCTGCTGAACAGCCATGGCAGGGGAGAGCCACACATGCGGATCGAGTCCACCATGGTCATGGTGATGCCCATCTTCATCATGCTCATGGGCGGCATGCTCGTCATGGCTATGGTCGCCTGCCTCTTCATGCTCATGGGCATGCTCGTCATGGCTGTGATCGCCTTCCTCTTCATGTTCATGGGCATGCTCGTCATGGCTGTGATCGCCTTCTTCTTCATGCTCATGGGCATGTTCGTCATGGCTGTGATCGCCTTCTTCGTCATGATCATGAGAATGGCCCGATCCCTCCATAATCTCGATTCCCTTACTGGCCTCAATTGCCGTCAGCCCGGTGCCCTGAATGCTCTCCAGAACCTGTTCGACCCAGCCTTCCATACCGGCGCCGTTATACACCAGCACATCGGCTTCGGTTATCCCCGCCATATCCTGCGGTGTCGGCTCCCAATCATGCGCTTCAACACCCGGAGGAATTAGATTGTCCACTTCCGCTAAATCGCCCGCTACCTGTTTAGTGAACTCATACATAGGATAGAAACTGGTTTTAACTTTAAGTTTTGCCGTTTCCGTTGTAGAAGCATCCGACGCTTGGTTATCTGCGGGAGGTGCGCTTCCTTCATTGGCAGCCGGCGAATTTCCCGAACCGCATCCTGCAATAGCCAATACTGCGGATAGGGATAGTAGGGTTAATAAACGCTTAAATCTCTTCATAATTCTTATAACTCCTATTTCTATTTATTTTTTTTATCCATCTTCGACTCTGTAATCGCAGTAATTTCTGAAAGGTTACAGCAATCATTAAAAAACCTAATAGAATGAGGGCAATCGTGCCTCCCGGCGGCGTGTTGAGATAGTAGGAGGCGGTAAGTCCCGAAAAAACACCGCTCAAGCCCACAACGACGGCGATCCCCATGGCCGCTATAAACCCCGGTGCAATCCGAAGCGCAATCGAGGCAGGCAGCACAATCAACGCTGAAACCAGCAGCACGCCGACAATTGGCATTGCAGCGGCAACCGTCATCCCCGTGAACACCGCAAATAAAAAGGAAAGGAGCGAGACTCGAGTACCGGATACCGCAGCGGTTTCCTCATCAAAAGCAAAGTTATAGAGCGGTCGGCGCAGACCGACAAAAAACAATATCCCCACTGCCGCTACCGCGGCAATCAGACGAAGCTGCGTATCGCTAACGGCGACAATCGATCCAAACAAATAAGAGCTAAAACTCTTGCTCAGATTTTGATTCAAGCTCATGAGAACGACAGCCAGAGCAAGCCCGGAAGTCATAATAATGGCTACCGGAACCTCGCTGTAGGTGCGATACACTCGTCGAAGCTGTTCAATTACGAGTGCCCCGATGATAGCAATGGCAAAACCGCTGAGCGCGGGATTGAGTTTCACAAAAGAGCCTAACGCCACTCCAGCCAAGGAAACATGAGAGAGTGTATCCGCCATAAGAACCTGCCGCCTCAGCATTAAAAACACACCCAGAACAGGACCGATAATGCCGATCAGACCTCCGGCCCAAAAAGCGCGCTGCATGAACTCGTAACTGAGCATCGCCATCCCTCATTCTCCTCTCGCTCCAATTGCACGACACGGTCCAGAAATGGACCGATTTCTTCGAGCGAATGGGTGACCATAATGACCGTATAACCTTTCTGTTTGACATAATCGTTTAATAGTCGGTACAGATCCGTACGACTCGTAACATCCATCCCTGTCGTAGGCTCGTCAAGGATCAACACCTGCGGCTCCTGAGCCAAGGCTCTTGCAATGCATATCCGCTGCTTCTGACCTCCCGACAATTCGCCGACCTTCCGGTTGCGATATTCCCACATCCCCACTTCCTTCAGGCTCCGTTCAACGATCTCATGATCTCTGGACGTGAAACGCTTGAACAATCCGAGGCGACCGTAACGGCCCGATCGAACAAGCTCAATCACCTTGCTGGGAAATCCCGCATTGAACGAGGCCACTTGCTGGGGAACATAACCAACCGATATTTTGGATCCATCCTCCAGCACTCGCTTGAATACGATGGACCCGCTCCATGGCTTTGCCAACCCGAGCATTAATTTCAGCAAAGTTGATTTTGCGGCACCATTGGGACCGGATAAACCGATAAATTGTCCGCTATGGATATCCAGCGACAAATGTTCAATTACAGCCTGATCCCCGTATCCAAAAATGACGTCGCGCATAGAAGACAATAACATATCCCCATCTCTTCCTTCCTTGTGACAGAAAAACCGCCTTGATTCAGTGTAAAAATTACGATTTAAGAACCCGCTGTCTCTTATTTCTAATCACTTTTCCGCTTGTTTCTTTCTCTATTAGGGCGATCTTCTAACCAGCTTATCGTGTCTCGCGATGCAAGGTGTATCTTTTTAATCGGGGACAGTATTTACGCATTTCCAACCGTTCAGGGTGGTTTCTCTTATTTTTTGTTGTGGTGTAGTTGCGATCACCTGTCTCGGTGCAAGCTAAAGTAACAACGACCCGCATATCCTCCATCTCCTTTAATAGTAATTATTACGATTAAGCAATTCTAACCCTACGATTTCACATTTGTCAACCCGTCCGCAGAATATCAAACCAGTTAAGTCGTCACCGCCTCAGGCTTATATTCGTCACAAGCATCTTGTATATGTCTTCTCTGCAGCGGTTGACGTTCAATAATGGCTTTTCGTTTCGCTTTCAACACAATTTGCTCAATGTCGGCAAAACTGCACCCTTCAAGCTGGGCGCAGGCCTCAGTCCATGCTGTCTCCTCGCACTGAAAATCTCCGAGGAGGACTTCAATATAATGCTGCCTTCTGCTATAGTCCGGCAACGAATACGTCATCTTTGTGTCGAACCTGCGCCATATGGCCTGATCCAAATCCTTCTCCAAATTGGTGGCAGCCATAATGATGCTTTTGTCCCCGAAGTCATCCAGACATTGCAGCAATGTATTTACGGCACGGGCCATCTCCTTCACTTCATCGTTGCTGTCCCTCGTTCTGGCAATGGCATCAAACTCATCAAGAAAAAGAACACAGGGAAATGTGGTTGCATAATCGAATATTTTGCGAATGTTGCTGCCTGTTTCGCCCAGGTGACTATGAATGATGGCATCCAGTCGAACCAGGACTAAGGGAAGCTGTAGTATGTTGGCCATATAAAAGGCCGTTAAGGTTTTCCCTGTTCCGGGGGGACCGTACATGACAATCCGGTTAGGAATCGGAACGTGATGCTCCTCAAATTCCTCCCTCATCCCCAAAATAGCGATAAATTCATCCACAATTCTCTGATTGAATTCAGGCAATATCAGATGCCTGGCCTTTCTGCCGCACTCTTTAGGTGAATACACGGTTGCCATATCGATTCCTTTGGCACGAGGAATGCGCTGGCTTGCATTGCTTTTGCTCATGGTCAACTGCTGCTCCTTCACTACATAAATCGAAATTTACAGGGTTATGTGACCCAAATGACTTCATGGGTATCCATCTCAACCAGCTTCAGCACCTCTTCAAAATTTCTGCTGGGTGCGATTGCGGATAATAGAGCCCATTCGTCATCGTCGGGTTTGCCATACACACGCCATACATGATCCTCAAGACGAAATTGAACAAATTCCGTCGGGATCCAGGCTCGCTGAGTCCAATCCGGCCTTTCCTCTGACAAGGTGACCGTTCTTTCCTTGAGTCGGTACGTTAAACGCACTTCTCCCCGTAAATCGGAGGGAACCTTCAGAGCGATATAACCTTCCAAAACGGCACTGATTCTTTTTAGGGTAAAGCTGTCCACGATGCAACCTCCCATCAACATGTACAGTCTTCAACACAACAAGATAGATCGGTAAGTTTCATGCCTTGTTTTTTGTGTTCCTCAGCTTTAACGTATCCAGCTGTAAGCGTCTTGCTATTTCTTCGCCAATGATTCCAAACCGTTGACGGAATTTATAGATAAAACAAAACTTTAGATTCCCGTGATTTATGCTGGGGCCTGACAGGAATGTTCCAGGGCTGATCGTTGACTCATCGTATGGGGTATGCAACCTTCGCCTTGAGCCCCGTAGGCAAACATGGGTTCAATGAGCTTCAAGCTACCTTGGAAACCCGTAGCCAGAATCGGGGGCTGCGTCGTTTGAAAAAAACGCTCTTTCCCGGACGCATCCTCTCAATATAACAGAAAACCATCGTTGGTCGGTTCCATCCAATAAACCTCATGACCAGCAAGCAACCGAATCAGACCATCCTCAATGTCAGACTGTCGATCTTTCGTAAACGGTGAAAGCTCCGTGCTTGGATCGCTGCTTCCCTTATCCGTCCAACGTCCGCTCCAATCAATAAGCGTTACCTTTTTCCCGAGACGGGCTAAATGAATGTCGGCATCCGCCCCGCTTTCATAACCGCCAATAATCGTAATGTCTTCCCCTTCAACACAGCTCCAATCGCGGATCAGACTGCTGTGAATTCCATACTTTGCTCCCGGAAAGCTCTCAAGTTTATGGTATTGGACTTCGCCTGCTGCCCAAATCACGAAGCTGGCTGTACATTGCGCCTTGATTCGTATCCAGCTCGTATATTCCATCCTTATGCAATTGAATAGCAGTGACATCGATCCCTGTTTGCACCAGGAGTTTTCTGAAATCGGCTACTGCCTGTAAATAATCCGCATACTGTTCGCCAGATGGATATTCCGTTCCAAGCGTATATGCTGGAGAAGTTCGAAGCGAAATTGCGTTCAGATCAAGCTTTCCGTAGGCATTGTTGGTAAAAGAGGGAGTGATCATCCGCATTTCTTTAGGCCACATCAAAAAGGATGTACTGATTGCTCCTCTTTCCAGAATACTGAAGCTGGATATATTCAAGTCTTGCAGAACGCAGCCCATTCCAATTCCGGCTGCCCCCGCGCCTACAATCAAACAAACAATCATTTTAAAGATTCCACCTCGTTTTTATTTCGCAACAAACACGAATTGTTTTCATTTCGTACGTTTTCAGTACAAAAAGACAGCGTGCATAATGCGCTTTACGCTGTCACATATAGGGCAGCCCTTTACGACTACTTTTTATAACTTAATCGTTTCTTAAACTTATCGACACGTCCGCCGATTTCACTATTTTTCTGCTTGCCTGTGAAGAATGGGTGTGACGAAGAACTCGAATCTACGCGGATCACAGGATATCCGTCCTCCCATTCCAGGGATTCTGAGGAAGTCTTTGTAGAGGCGCTAAGAAATGAATAGCCGACACTTGCATCCAAAAATATGACTTTCTGAAAGGTTGGATGTATCCCTTTCTGCATGGTGATATCCTCTTCTTTCCGAGCCATTTGGCTCTTCGCGATTATTATTCGTAATAATTACGAATAAATCCTTAGATGCATATTAAAATATAATTTCATATCTGTCAACTTTCCGACTCATGGCTATCCATCGCGTTGTAAATCCGGAGCATAAAGAAAAACCGCACACCATAGTTCATGGTACGCGGTTGATCTTGCACTCAAATATATAATGAGCCTTTATTCAATTCTGACAATCTTCACATAATCCGTAAATCTCAAAGCGGTGATTGGAAATTTTGAAATTCGAAGGCAAATCCATCGATTGGTCCATTGGACAATAATCAAACGGCATGGTTTTCTCACAATTCAAACAGATTACATGATGATGGTGATGGGAAGAACAACAGCCTTTGAATTTCAGCCCGCCGTCCAGAAAATAATACTGTTCTAATACTCCCATCTCGCTTAACAGGCGCAAATTCCGATATACCGTATCAAAACTTACACTCGGGTAATATGACTTCATTTGATCGTATACATCTTTAGGTGACAGGTATCCTTCATCCTCGGTAAAAATTTGCGCAAGTGTTCTCCGCTGATCTGTAATGCGAAGGCCGTTTTTTGACATGATGTCCATGATTTGATTGATACGCTTTGAATTAACCATTCGCTATACCCCTCTTCTCCCCGTAAGTCGCATCCATTTTATCCTACATAAAACGGCGCTGACCGACAAAAAACAAAATCTATTATACTATAAATCGAAATGAAATCGTATGGAATGAAGGATGTTGTCAATTGACTTTTACTCATGATTTAATAGTTATTATTACGCATTAAGGGATGTATACCTGAACCCGGTTCATTATTCGCCCGTCTCAGTTACCCTGCAGCTGTCTACATATAGGAGGTGCCGTTTTGCGCAAGTGGCTTACAAAGTCCGGACTCAATCTGGCATTTGTCGTAATCATCCTTAGCATCATCTATGTGGCCCTATTTCCGGACGTCATCTCAAACTTAAGTGCACTATTTGCTATGCGGGTATTAATGGACCTCTAACGAAATATTTCACGGGGAATTATCCAATACTATCAAATTGCAACCTGGGTTAATAAAGACCTTGGGGACTACGCTTATCTTATCCATCAGAGAGAGTATAGAACGTTATGGAAGCTGGGTGGCACCATTACACCAGCAAATATGGTTAACAATCTCACACGGTGCATTCCTTACACACGACTAAGGTACCAATCATCAATTATAACGATCTGATTATTGGTATCACCAGACTCAGTTTAGTAAAGTGGAAAAGAGCACCGTTTAAGAATCAAGATGTAACACCATATTCGCCTCAAGGTAGCAAAAGTATTTCGATCGTACACAAAAGAAGCCCTTAGCAGTAAGAGCTGATGAACTTCTAAGCCCTACACTGTCCGAGCTGATCAGTCGAAAATCGACCGATCCTAAGTACAATTTCGAATACCTAAACCGACCATATGCGTTTAACCGTGATAAGGGAAAGTGTCTTATATGTAGTGAACCTGTACTGTCAACCAACGTACATATTCACCATATCAACCCAAGTCTCCCAATAACCCTCGTCAACCGCGTAACCAACTTAGCGACCGTTCACTTTGGATGCCATAAAACGGTTCATTCATCCATGAGTTTTGAACACCTAGGTAATAAAGTATCATATTTGTATCAGGGGTACCGTCAGGAAAATGCAGATTTACAACTTTAAGGTAATCCCACAATTAAAATCCAAATTTCCGATTAGTAAAAAGATAATTCACGATCATCAATAATATAAGGTATTTATTCCGGTTTCTTTATGAATCCATTATTAACTGAACGATTTGTTCTGTTGCTTTTTTAGATTCTGGAAATGAAAACAATGGCCAAACATGCAACATGGAAGGATATTCATAATAGTTTATATCAACCCCTATTTCATCAGGTTCGCTTTGAACCTTCTAGAATCAGGATTTGTAATATCATGTGTTCCAGTGAATAGACTTATCTTCCCAAGCCCAGCAAAACTCCCGTATATTGGGCTGATCAAATAATGCGTTAAACTTGTTTCTCTACCATACCACTTGCCAATATCAAAGAGTGCAGGAACCGCAGATATGGGATCATATTTTTCTACTGCTTTTATTTCTGGGTTGCTAAACGAATAATCCAAAGCAGGAGAAATAAGAATGATGTTCCCAGGCTGTGGCAAATTCTTTTCTTTTAACAGCTGTACTAAAGCCAAACTTAATCCTCCACCTGCTGAATCACCCATAACAGATACATTTTCTGGTTTTACCTCAAAAATAATTTTCTGATAAATAGGGACTATCATGTCAAAGACGTCTTGATAATAATATTTCGGTGCTAGAGGATAAATAGGGACAGTTATTGTACATTGCAAAGTATCTACTAATCTGCTTAAAAATTCCCAATGAAGGCTCATTATCGTGTAAACATATCCTCCTCCGTGAAGATAAAGAATATGCTTATTTCCTACATGCTCCAAGGGCTGGATTACGTAATAAAAATGGCCATTTATTACTTCTTTCCTAATATTAAAGCTTTTTTGAAGTTGTTTTGATGGTTCATAACTGTCTGATAATTGCTTTTTCTCTATCCTCTTTCTTAAGTCGTCACCAGTTAATTTCCACATCCTATTTAATCTGATCATTCGCAATAACATTTTGACAAACTTAGTTGGAACATCGGTATGCCACTTCGCCGGATCGTTGCCGATAAAATAATTGACTTTCCCCGTGTCTTGGCGACGACCTTCGATTTGCACGGCCTCGTTCGCGCCGAGAAATTGCAGGAAGAGCGCCATCCACTCCTGCCGATCCGGCGTCTTCTTCGTAAGAATAAACTGAATCTCCGTCGAGGAGAACCCGATATTAATACCAGGCTTCTGAGATAAATAGCAGATATCCCCTCGCGTTTGGCCGACATTTTCCGTGAAAGTAAGCGGAGCATTCCTATAGCTTCCGATAGGCGTCTGACGCTTCGTTTCGTTTGGTATCATGGCGTCCCCTCCCGTATTTTCCTGGCTCACCAGTAAACAATCACTATATTCATATATGCGCCGGGCATTTTATAATGCATATCCATATTTATAAATTTTCCCTTTTGCTAAAATGCATTATCGGCGTTTGTCTACTCTCATTCGGTAATGGACTCGTCTGAGGTTAGCGCCGCTTGTCTATAGAAATCCGAAGATTAATCTCAGTTTCTCTTTGTCAATGAACTTCGTGAAATTTCATTAACAAATAAGATTTTATCAATCCTATTAAAAAAAGCATGCTTCCACAAGGAAGCATGCCCCTTCGGGGTAATTATCAGACTAAAGAAAAATCAGTTTTCCTTTATCCGTTTTGTTCTCATTTATTCCTCGCCTCTCTAACCCAAATTAATCTTCCGGATCTTTTCCAGCGCCACTTTCGGTTTTCGGTCTTCGGTAACCAGTCCGTTTACCTCATGCTGCACGTCCGTAATCTGCGTATAACAGTAGCCGGAAATAAACGGGATGGCCTTAATCGCTCTTGTTATGCTGCCGAATCGCTCCAGGAAAGCTTCCTCATTATCCACCTGATTGCCATAACCCCAGCCATGCTCGCTCTTGAAAGCAATCCCTCCAAACTCGCTGATGATAATCGGCTGGCCTTTATAACTGTAGCCTTGGGCGAACGCAAACTTCCATTCGTTGTACGTACCGCCGCTGCCCGTAATGTGGTCTTTATCCTTGTAGGTTTCGTACAAATCTTCGCCCCGCTCCACATAATCATGAAGGGTCAAAATATCGGAAACGGTGTGCTCCCATCCGTCATTGGTGATGACCGGACGATAAGGATCGATGGATTTGGTCAAATAATAAATGCCTTCCGTAAATTTTTGCTGCCGCTCGTCACGGATAATATTCTGAATGCCCCAGGATTCGTTAAAAGGCACCCAGGTAATAATGCAGGGATGATTGTATTGCTGCTGCACAACCTCAATCCATTCCTTGGTAAAACGCTCCACGGCCTCATCGTTAAATTCAAAAGCAGCCGCCATTTCGGACCACACCAGCATACCTTTGACATCACACCAGTATAGGAAACGAGCATCTTCAATTTTCATATGCTTGCGCAAACCGTTGTAGCCCATCTCGGCGATCGCCTCGATATCTTCTAGCAGCGCTTCTTCGGACGGAGGTGTCAGATGACTTTCACTCCAGTAACCCTGATCCAGAATCAATCTTTGGTAAAGGGGAATATTGTTCAGCAGGATTTGGCCGTCTCGGATCGAGATTTTGCGCATACCGAAATAAGAGCCCACCCGGTCAATCTCCCGTTCTCCTTCATACAGCACGAACTCCACATCAAACAGATTTGGATGGTCCGGAGACCACAAGTTTTGCAGCCAAGGTCCGTTAATACCGCTCACCATGCCGGTTTCTGTAATCAGCCAGGCTCTGTCCACCGAAATGCTCAGTTTTCTTATCGTTTCGCCTTTAAATGTAATTTCCATCTCAAGCCGAAGATCACTTTTGTTTTTCATACCATTAAAACGAAAGTCAAACCGAATCATTTGGCGGTCAATATCTGGTGTCATTTTCACCGTATCCAAGCGGGTATCATGGACATGCTCAAGCCATACGCTTTTCCAAATGCCTGTTGTCTGCACATAAAATGAATCATGATTCCGTCCGGACCAGCGCTGTTTGCCCCGAGGCTGTAGACAGCTATCGCTGTCTTCCACTTTCAGCACAATTTCATTTTCGGCGTGTTGCTCCAGCAAGTCGGTAATATCAAAGGAAAACCGAGCATACGCCCCTTCATGCTCCCCCGCAAAATGACCGTTTACCCAACAGGTGGCTTTATAATCCACACCCTCGAAATGAAGGATCGTTTGTTTTCCTTCTGCCTCTGGGGAAAGGGTCAGTTTTCTGCGATACCAGATCTGCGCATGGAATTTCTCCTCGCCGATCCCGCTTGCCAGGGTTTCATAGGTAAACGGAACGTTTATTTTTTGTGCAGCCGGAAAATGGTCCATCCAACGTTCTGCAACACCGGCTTTCTCATCGTCGAAACTGAAATCCCACTCCCCGTTCAGATCCAGCCACTGGCTCCGTACAAATTGGGGTCTTGGATAGTTTTTTATATAAAATTTCGTAGCTGCTGTGGGCATCTTAGCACCTATCCTCTCTCTGATCACTGAAGTATACTCTGTTTTCTTATAACAGATTACTATCTTGTTTAGAGAAAGAAAATGACTTATCCTATTTAATGACTGATCTATAATCCTTTTAAGGAGTGGAATTCATTGATACATCTAAAGCGATGTGGTTATAATGTGATTCATCCGGAAGGCTTTACGGTCGATCGTCCGGAAGGCTCTGGGGATTACGTATTTTTATTCTTTCGGAGCAAAATGGAGCTTAGGATTCAATCGCAGACTGTGTTTGTTGAACCTAATACCTTTATTATTTTCAACAAAAAAAGCCCGTATTTCTACCGGGATGCTGAACAACCTCTGGTACATGACTGGTTCCATTTTGATATGAAGGCCACAGATGCTTTTTTTGATCGGCTAAATCTCCCTCTAGATACCTTAATCAAAGCATACGACCCCTTCTATATTTCCAGAAAAGTGAATGATATTCATTGGGAGAATCTACAGAACGGAACCTTCCGAAATGAGATCATCGATTATACCATTCGTTGCCTGTTCATGAAGCTTAGCGATATTCGAAATCATCTGGAGCCACACCATCAGATCAGTAAACACTATGATCAGTTCCTGAACCTGAGAAATGAAGTTTTCAGTTCACCATCTTCTTGGTATACTGTCGAGTTCTTGGCGGATAAGATGAATATGAGTCGGTCTTATTTTCAGCATATGTACAAACAAATCTTTGGCATATCGGTAATTAATGATATCATCCTTAACAGACTAGGGTATGCATCCTATTTACTGAAGAACACATCGTATACGATCAGCCATATTTCTGGAATTTGTGGTTATGAGAACGATGTACATTTTATGCGGCAATTCAAAAAGTTCATAGGACTAACTCCAAGTGAATACAGAGCGAGGTCTGATGTTAATCAATAATTCTATCTTTTCCTCTCTCATAACTTTAGAAAGTAATCAACCTACGCATATCGTACGTGTTTTGGTAGTTTAGATTAGTGTTTTTTCAATTTTTAAGTGACACTCTTTACAAATATAAATTAAAAGATGCCTGAATTATCAGGTATCTTTTAATTTATATTTGTAGGTAACTTTGTGTCATTGGATACTTGACCAGGATGTACTGGGTATTCATGTCGTTTAACGTAGTTGCAATACTTATTCTAAAAAAGAACTAAAATCTTGAACTTTGACATATGACAAACATACATTGAGCAAATTTCCCGCTGAAACATACGAGTGTATTTTGGCAAGATGGGAAATTTCCCACTGACAGAACTTCCGCGTCGAGTTTGGTCTTTTATACGGTATCCGTTTGTTTCCAGTAAATTTGTAATAAAGTCATTACGCTCATCTTCTGTAGCATTCACATAAAGCTTGCGTGCTTGGATTTTGATGCAAGCCAAGTAAAGATCACGAATAAATAAATAAATAAATAAATAAATAAATCGGGTTGTGATTCTGTGTAAGCTGTCTTTTCATAACAAAATTTCGCGTTAAGCATCCTTAAGAATTTCGTTAATTTCACCTGAATTGATAGACAATTCTGAAACGATTTTGAAATTTCCATATTGATCAGGCAAGATAGCGATACGATCCAATAAATTCTCTTGCTCATTTTTCACAAATCTTCCATTAATCCTTCGGACAAATGCGCAGCGGCACGATTCTTCGAGTCCGATGGATGATATATTTCCAGCTAAACTGCCGATATCCATGCCGGCAGCCGCGTTTCTAATTTATTTTTGAGGGGTGCACACGAGGTCATAGCCACAAAAAGCCCATCCAGGAGGTCGCTCTTCATGTTGCGGGCGGTCAGCTTTCACGGGATTGCTTTTGGTGCACCGCTTGAATTCGGTAACCGTCTTGAGAGTTTCAAGATATTTGGACGCTGGATCCAGGATCTAATCCAAACCTGCAAGCTTGATAAAGTCATTATAGGCATGGAACCTACAGGTCATTACTGGCTGAATCTTGCACGCCGGCTCTCTTCTCAGCACATTGAGGCTGTTCTCGTTAATACCCATCTCGTAAAAAGAATAAGGAGAACCGTGACAACTCGCCATCTAAAAGTGACCGCAAAGATGCTCTTGTCATTGCAGACAAGTATGGTCTGATTTTTAACTTAGCATACCAATAGCAAATAGCGACGAAACAGAAATCTCTTCGTGAGAAGATTGCATTGTTGAAAGGTAGGGAGAGCGAGGATTTATAAATTTCGCCCTACTGTTCTTGAAATTTTCGACAATCTCAAAGCACAGATTCTTTTTTATACAATCTTTTGTGTGTGAGGAATAGACTTGGGATGAAGATTACCGCAAGGACGATAGTGGAAACTAAGAATCCCGCATGGTAACCTTTTAAACTATTGGCAATCGTGGGTTGCAATCCTTGTATGACTGTTGCGACAACGGTGGCGATAACAGCTGAACCAAAGCTTGAACCAAGATTTTCAATAATATTAATACCGACACCTGCTTCTGGAAGTTGTTTACTGTCAAGTCCTGTATAAGCGTCACTCGTTAACGGAAGCATAATTCCTCCAAAACTGGTACCACGGATGAACAATACGATGGAAATCCAAATCATACTTGTTTTATCGGTGATAAATATCAGCGGAATAGATCCAATAAGCGAAAGAGCAAGACTGACCATAACCACGTATTTCGCACCGATCTTGTCAATCATTTTTCCGATCATTGGCCGAGTAACGAGCATCCCAACTCCCTGAGGAATTAACGCAAGCGCTGCTTCGATTGCCGTGAAATGACGGAAGTTTTGAAAGAACAACGGCAGAATTAACATAGGTCCCATGATGGCAATATTCGCTAAGAACAAACCAATGCTTGATGCTGTGAAGCTCTTGTGTGCAAACAAATTCATTGGAAGCACGGTTTGATTCTTTCTGATTCGATTATAAACGAAGTAAATTACGGCTAAAACAAGACCAATGCCCACCCATAGGATTGTTTCGCTATTATTAAATGATGCATGGTCCGCTGCTTTCGTAATGCCGTAAATCAATGACGCGCTCATGAGGGATAAATCAACAATCCCGAATACATCGAGCTTACTGTCTCTGTTGAACGGTTCAAAGTCTGGAATCTTTTTCTTCATAAGAGGGGCAGCAATCAATACGATGAACACGTTGATGAAGAAAATCCAATGCCATGATGAGCCTTGAACGATGAATCCCCCGATTACAGGTCCTAAGATTGGACCGAAAATCATAGGTGTGCTGACTATTGCCATGACTCTGCCTAGATTTTCTTGACCTGCTGTTTTAACCAAGAGTGTAAACATAAGCGTGGTAATAATTCCGGCGCTAAACCCTTGAAGCAAACGGAAGAAGATGAAGCTGGAAATGTCCCAACTAATTCCGGCGAAAACAGAAATTACACCAAAGGCGATGACTGCGCCGATGAAAATTTTCTTTCCGTTAAATTTGTTCATAAGCCATCCGGATATTGGAACTGCAATCGCAAGGGCTAAAACATAACCTGTAATGGACCATTGAATGATATCCAATGTCGTGTTGAAATCCTTAGTTAGTTTGTCGATGGCGATGTTCACCATAGTTGAGTCAAGCATTGGGGCAATGGCTCCAAGTGCAATAGCCCAAGCAGCCATGAGAATTTCTTTGGGTAATCCAGGTTTCTTTACTTTGTCTTTTGCCATGTTATCTCCTCTCAGAAGCTATTATTTTGATTCCATGGAAACATAATTATCGTATTGTATATTTGTTTCCGTGTCAACAAAATAACAGCAATAAAAATGCAGCCCGTTCTCCATAGAGCCCGGCTGCCTGTGGTTTCATTTTCATTATTCAAATTTATTCCTTAATGAATACCTATACCCTGTTTCTTTATTTCTGCATCCAAATGCCTGCTATACATTTCGATGAAGTTAAGCATACTATCAAATTGTTCCTCGGTTACCTGCTCGAATACGGCTTTATCCCGCACTTGAAACTCTTTGTGCAGTTCCTCGTGGATGTGATAAATGACTTTCCCTTGCTCAGTAAGAATAAAATACATTTCTTTCTTGTTATCCGGTTTCTGATAGCTTTCGATAAGGCCTTTATCTATAAGCTTCTTCGTTAATTTGCTTATGGCACCTCTCGTCATATAAAGGGACTCCGCAAGTTTTGTCACGTTGGGATCTGCATTTTTTTCAATGGCTTCGATGCAATGTACTTCAGAAGGTTTATAACCCTTAAGACTGTCTTCCATCTTCATCTTATTAAGCCAAGCCATCTTGTTAAATAAGTTCCTGAAATCCATCATGACCTGTTCTTGTTTGTTCATGGCTTGTCCTCCGACCCGTTGGAGTATTAACGGTATACAACCGCATTAATCTTAGAGAGAATCGTTGACGACTTGCTACTCCCCTTCCGAAACGGCTGTTTGTTGTCTAATTATCCTGTAGTTCGCGATTCTCACTGCCAGATACGTATCCGTCCCTCAATATTAAGGGCTTTTTAACTAACTCATATACCTATTAAAAAAACACAGGAGTTCAGATTGAAAACTTTTTGCAGTAAAACTAAGCTCACGATTTTGATGAACAATTAGACCATGGGAAAAACTCATTTTGGAATTAAACGGAAGGATCTTTAGTGTACCAGTCTTTAGCTCGTTGTTGATAGCTATTTCAGGGACTAAGGCAAAACCTTTTCCACAGCTTACATATTGTTTTATCATCTCAAGACTTGGTAGCTCTAACGCATCTTTAACCATAATCCCGGCGTTTTTTAAAACATCTACAGCAGTCGTATGATACAAACAAGATGTACCGCTACTTATAAAAAGTTCGTCATTTAGAATCTGGACTCCCGCATTTTCCATTTTCCGAGCTATATCCTCAGATGCAGCAAAAACGATGGTCTCATCCATAATTGGATAAAAAAGAATATCATGCCGATTCGGATTTTGAGGAACAATTCCAAAATCTAGCTCATAATCCAGTATACCTTTTAGGATGTCTTGATGCGATCCTTGTTCAATACGCAAATTTACGCTTGGATAATTTCTTGTGTATTCCTGAACAAAGGGAAGCATCCGTGTAAGAAAAAAAGATTCCTGTGTTCTAATACGTATCGTTCCGCATGGCTGATCCAGTTCATTCATACTTTCTTTAAGGGATTGACTTAAGTGAACATACTGATAAGCATATTTAGAAAATACCTTTCCCGCTTCCGTAAGTTCTATCCCTCGTGGATATCGGTGAAACAATTTTTGCCCGCTAATTTTTTCCAACTGTTGGATATGAGTGGTTACTGTGGACTGAACATAACCTAAACGATCCGCAGCTCGACTGAAACTTTTTTCTTCAAGCAAGGCAATAAACGCCAGAAAAAAACGACCTTCTAGTAAATCTATCACATCGATCACCCTTCTATATTCCAAATTGAAATAGCAGACATTCTATTTATTCGTTAGTTAAATATATATTTTTATTATACGATAACCTTAGTTCAAAACCAATTACCGTAACATTATCAAATCACGGAAACATAATAATGTTGATTATGAAAGAAACTGTTTTGTACATCCTAATAAAAATACCTAAAAGGAGATGTAAAAATGAAGATTAGTTATCATCAGCAAAAGGTTGGAGATGTCGAAGTTTTTTATCGTGAAGCTGGCCCTAAAGACGGTCAAGTTATTTTATTATTACACGGGTTTCCATCTTCAAGTCATATGTTTCGCGACCTAATTCCCAAACTGGCAGAACAATACCGTGTCATTGCCCCTGATCTCCCTGGATTCGGTCATACAATAACTCCGCCGCGCAGTCAATTTAACTTCACATTTGACAGCCTGTTCCAAGTTATTGAAGGTTTTACTGAAGCATTAGGTCTTAAACAGTATGTACTTTATGTGTTTGATTACGGTGCACCTGTTGGTTATCGTTTGGCAGTGGCTCACCCGCAAAGAGTACAAGCAATTATTAGTCAGAATGGTAACGCTTATATTGAAGGATTTAGTGACGCATGGGGATCCTGGGAGACGTATTGGCACTCTCCAACACCTGAAAATCGTGAAGCATGCCGCGATTCCTTGGCCCCCGAGACCATTCGTAATTTTCAGTATCTACATGGAGCTGATGCCAGCCTTGTTTCACCAGACGGTTATTCCTTAGATATTGCTTTCATGTCGCGCCCAGAAGCTGAAGAAATCCAACTGGACTTGATTCTTGATTATAGAACAAATGTGGATCGTTATCCTGATTTTCAAGCTTATTTCCGTAAGCATCAACCTAAACTTTTAGCCGTATGGGGTGAAAATGATCCTGCCTTCCTCCCTGCTGGAGCTGAAGCATATAAGCGTGATATTCCATCTGCGGAAGTCCATTTACTTGATACAGGGCATTTTGCTCTCGAAACACATGCTAAAGAGATCAGTGAGCTAATTCAACAATTCTTAAAAACAAACTAAAATTTCAACAGGCTTCCGATTCTTCGGAAGCCTGTTGCCGTTTATGCTAATGTTCTCCGTTAGTTGAAGCACTACACTTTATTCCTCGATTAAGAATCTCTTTGTTACATCTCAAAATGGTCATCGGAGAACATATAGGAAGCATTTGTTGCGGCGATCTGCCATCCTGGTTGTTGAGCTAACTTTTATTCATTAGCTTCTTTACCCAGACTAGACCTGTATTTTTAAGTCAAGCTTTTCATAACTCCACTTCCAAAGCTCAAGTGCATGCTCCGTATCGGACGATACTGCCTCTTTAGGTCCGTCCCCAATATGCAATATGTTCCACTCTGAACAGAGTCCCTAAGGACAAGGTGGACGACAATCACCTGGTATTGTCACCAATTGCTGTTGATATTCCTTCCTTATTCCTTGTTTTTTTTGATCGGGTGCTCCAGATCCAAATGGCCCATAAGACTTGACACCGCCTCTCCATCCACGTGAAGATCAAGATATTCTACCTCTTCAAATTGAAATACCGTTTTTTTTATGGCTTCCAAAGCCAACGCCTCACCGGATGAACCAAGATATGACATATCTTGAAGATCCACAGTAAGATCTCCGCCGCTTAACACCATATTCCTAAATGTAACTCCGCTCCAGAGCCCCGTTTTGCCTTCAGCTTTCGCTACAGCCAAAGCTTTAAGCGCTTCGCTAATTTTCTCCTCTGCGGAATTATAGCGAATCTCTACATTTAATGGATACAATGTCGTCATCTCGTCGTCAGTTACATATACCTTAATTTCCTCTTCCAGCGAACTGTCCCCAGAATGGTTGGAAAGAGCGGTTTCCATATCTGAATTCGAACCGCAAGACGAAATAATGAAAATAAATAATATAATTAGTACCACAAAAGCAACTCGATTTCTTTTTTTTCTCATGGCAGTTCAATCTCCTTCCTATGAAAGGTGTAGATATTCTTTGATCCCCATTACAATCGCTTCTGCAATTTCCTGCTGTTTTTTACCGTCCCTAAGAATGGCTTCGTCTTTTTTATTGGATAAAAAAGCGGATTCTATTAACACGGCAGGCATTTTGGTTCGTTTAATCACCACATAGCCTGCAGATTTAACTCCACGATCCGGCAAACCGATAACAGCCACGATGTGCTTTTGAATGATTTCCCCAAGCTTTTTGCTTTGAGGGCTGTAATAGAATGTCTCCGTACCTGAAGCGCCTGAGCCTGGAAGGGAGTTGGCATGCAGGGAAATAAACAAATCGGCCTCAAGATTATTGGCAAAGGCCGCCCGATCAGCCAATTCCACAAAGGTATCATCAGTTCGTGTCAAATAAACTTCTATATGTTCCTCTTTTTCCAAAAGACTCTTAACCTTTAGCGCCAGTGAAAGATTATAATCTTTTTCCAGATAACCAGTTATACCCACAGCGCCAGAATCCTTGGCTCCATGACCAGAATCAATCACGACTTTAAAGATCTTATTTCTCTCATCCGTTTCATTAATCACCGCAGAGGAAGATTCATCTTGTTCCAACAACTTGATTTGAATTTCTTCTGCGTTTTGAGTTAACTCGTATTTCACATGTGGAGCAATATCCAGCACAATTCGCACAACCGATGGTTTGTCCGAAAATTGAGAATAACGAATATTAAGCAGCTTGCCGTTCGCTTGTACAGCAGATTCGTCCTGCATTTCCGGTTGATCGGCGGCCCGATTAGCATTCGCTGCTAACACAGCATTCGGCAAATCAATAACCACGCGATCCGGCTGGTCCAGAAGAAACGATGAAACTGGAGCAATCGTCCCTTTAAACTTGACATGAACAATTTTTTCTTGACCATCATATGTAATGGACTGCAATTCGCCTTTTGCAATCGTCTTATCAAACGATGGTTCACTAAAATTGGTACCTGTATGTTTCATATTTTCATAGTCCGGAATCTCCGAATTGTTACTGTTCGTCAAATAAATAGAGCGGTCTTGCTTTGCCCAAACGACCTTCAGTCCGAACTGCTCGGCCACAAAACGAAGCGGGATCATGGTCGTGTCATGAATAAGCATTGGCGGCACTTCCAATGTTTCTTCTTCGTCGTTTACAAGAACTTTGCGATCATTAATAGTTAAAAGCAAATGATTATTTCCCTTTTCAATACGAACCTCTTTGGTTGTTTTGGACCACGATACCTTGAATTCTAACTGTTCCACTATGACCCGCAGTGGAATCATTGTACTGTCCTGAATAATGACAGGTCCCGTTTGTACCGATAACGGCCGGCCATCCAAATAAAGCTTAGGAGAGTCCACATCCGCACTAGCATTGGTAGCCTTTGAAAAAAACAATAATAATATAACAAAGATCGCCAGAAATCCACCAAGTTGCTTTTTCATACCCATATCTCCCACTCATTAATTATAAATATTATGATTATCTTATAATAGAATTGGACTGTCTGTTTTCCGGACTTAATCTCCATTCAGGAATTCACAGTTTTTTCCTCTTCCCTAGTCAGAAGGCCATGCTTATTTCAACCACTCAGCTTGTTTAATGTTAGTATCGAGATGTATTCGGCTGCCAACCACTCGCTCTCAAATAGTTTTATCGATCAAAGCACTAACAGCTTGTATTCCGAATAAGCATCTTCAATATATGTCCAACGTAGCATTCAATAATTGCCTTTCGTTTTGGCTTAAGAAAGTTTTGTTCCATATCGGTAAAGCTGCATCCCGTTAACAAATCCGAGTCGATTCGTCAATTTTCTTAGAGACGATTAGTGCAATCGCTATGTAAAACAACCATTTCAGAATATAAATATTACCCTGCAATGCTTTGTTATTCGGGAAGAGAGAATGGACGCATAAGCCTAATAATGTGCTTTCCAACAAATGCGACTCCATATGGTCTAATTGTTCAAGTGAAAACGCCTCTTCTTCACAGATGATCCATGTAACCTGACCGAACCTCCATGGATCGGGTCAGGTTACATGGATTAACGGAGAAGAAACTCTGCAAATTGAAGCCTCTCGAATTCCGAAAACAAGCCCGTTTAGGAGTTGAATCATGGACGACCATTGTCTGTATACTGCATTAAGCTCTCGTCAGTTTGCGCGGAAATAGTCTATAAGCCGCAGTGATTTTGTTTGTATTCCACTCCCTCAGCGACAACTCGTACCTTCAAATTCTGCGCAAGTGTGATGATTGCTTTGACAATGGCTTGACTTTTGTCATCGTTCTTCACGTTCTTGATAAAGGACCTATCCAATTTGAGCGTGTCAAATGGAATATTCTGTATGTAACTGAGTGGCGAAAACCCGATTCCGAAATCGTCGATAGCGACGGTTATTCCAGTATGTTTTAATTGCTCCAAAATCATTACAGCGTCTTCCACATGAAACATAAATGTGCGCTCCGTCAGCTCAATTACCAGCTTACTCGGGTCTACTCCACTCTCTTCAACCACATGTATGATTCTCTGAACGACATCCTGTTCCTGTAGTTGGCGAGCGGAGAAGTTAATACTGACACCACAGAAGTCCGGATATGCCGTCTCCCACTTCTTAAGTTGCTCACAAACTTTTTGCAAAACCCACATTCCCAATGGCACAATCAGGCCATTTTCCTCCGCAATAGGTATAAACACTTCGGGAGAGATGTCATTCCCCTCACAATTCCAACGAAGCAGCGCTTCGAACTTTTCTATCGAACCTGTCAAGATATCGACTTGCGGTTGATAATGTATCGTTAATTCATGATTTCCCCATGCTTTCCAAAGTCTTGTCTCCATATTCCTTCCAAACTCCATCAACTTGATCACATCTTATTTTGTTGGTTAAAAAGATAAAATACTAATTGTAGAACATTGTCCATTTATTCAAAAAAAGCACTTGAATTTGAAGGATATCATACAACTTAAGCTATGAATGGCAACGAAGCGTTTACCAAAGTGAAGATCCGGAATTGTCTTTACTATTATTGGATTTTGTCATGTCTGTTCTAAATTGACTAAGAGGCCCCCATGGCCATTATGCTCGTCTTTTCAGTTCTAACCTCATTTAGCACGCATATGAGGTTAGAACTATGGGATACTGGAAAAGTTTTTAGAGCAGAATCAACGCCAATACCAACAACATAGTTTTGAATACATCTTATTTCATTGTTATTGTAAATTCGGATCCTGGCGTACCGGAAAATACGATCGTTCCGCCCTCAGGTAGAGTCACTTTGTTGTTGCCGCTGACGATGGAATAGTTGAGAGGGTATTCCCCTTCCTCATCATATACTGTGAAAGAACCCTTCTTTGGAAGGTCGACCGTCAATGTTCTGCCGACTGCTTCTGCCGGGATGGTAAACCATTGGGCATGGCCGTTCGCTGGCACCGTGACCTTTGAATAATTTCCAAGAGAGATTGGTATTACATATGCCTCGCTCACAAGCAAGGACCCGTTTAGCTTCAAATATTCGATGCCGTTTTCCTTGTAAAACTGAGCTTCCAATGTATCCCGTCCTGCTAATCCTGGAATCTGGATCTGACTCGTTGCCGTATTAGGACCTGTAATCTTTTTGTCCTGCCAATAACCCGGCATACCGTCGACGAGGCTAATTTGGATGGATGGTTTCCCAAAGAAATAGGTTTCGGAGTTGAATTTCTCGTTCACGAGATAGTACTCCATACCCTCCCGTTTCGCCCAAGCTTCAACAACCTCCTTCGGCAGAACGTTGTCTTCTAGCTTCTCCGCCACATATTCTGACGTGGCTAGCTGTCCCAATCCAGGCAACGACTCATAACTTCTCTTCCACAAATATGTGCGCCCATTCTTCTCGGTGACGAAGTTGATCTTGGAGGTTCCGTACTTGTTGATAAAGCTTCCATCCGAAGTGTATAAATATTTCGTTCCATTATCGGCTGGAATGCTCAGCTCTCCGTCCTCGCTAATCTCTACTCGGAACTGTGAATCACTGCTGGCGTAATAGCCTGCTTGCTTCATTACAGCTTGCGGTACCCTGGCCTTTACGGGCTTTGCGAATGATTTGTCCGGCTTGAAGCTCTTGATTTCGCCCTTTTCCTTGAGGGCTTGCAGCAGCAATTCGCTTGCCAACAGTTGATTTGTTCCACTGTTACCGCCGGATGTTAACACAGCAGCTGCCATCTTTTTCTCAGGAAGCACGACGAGAGAAGCAGCATACACAGACAAGTCTCCGCCCTTGGCCAAGCCTTTTATTCCATAATCATTGAAAGGGTATAGTTTCACACTGTCCCATCCCAGACCGTAACTGCTACTATTATCATCCGCATCTTCTGGCCAAATACCTTTCTTGTATTCCTCCTGTTCCATCGCCCGAACCGACTTGTCAGAAAGAATATTGTTTGCCTGTCCCATAAAAATTTGCGAGAACCGCACCATATCTTCTGCTGTGGAATGAATCCCCCCGCTAGCAATCACATTAACAAAAGCATTCGGAAGTTGATTTGGATAACCCGGGGCATACAAACCGGCAATTTTGCTGCCTTTCAAATCGTCCTGTGGTGTCTTCGTATGATGAATCTGCAATGGTTCTGTGAAAGATTGATGAATAAAAGCTGTAAAGCTCATGCCGCTGACTCTTTCAACTAGAATCTCGGCAAGCGAAAAGCCGCTATTGGAATACACCGAGAATGCTCCGGGGTCCGCTTTCAAGGTCTGGTCGGACAATGCATTCAGAAATGTATCATGGTTATAGGTATCATAATCCTCGAATAAAGAATCGCTCGTAGATTCAGCTCCTCGCAGACCGGAGGAGTGATTCAACAGCATGCGCGGAGTAATGCGCTTATAACGTTCGTCCTTCATCTTGAAATCGTCTATGTACTCGACAACAGGAGTATCCAGATCGATTTTCCCTTCGTCTACCAATTTCATGACGGCTGCGGCACCAAATACTTTACTGACCGATGCGATACCGTACAATGTATCCTCGGTCAGTGGCATATTGTTCTTACCCATCTGCCCAGATACAGTGATTTCTCCTTTGTCAATCAACGCATACTGAACGCTAAACGTTTCCGTAGATTCGATAAGCAACTCAGCCTTCTCAGCAGCGATTTTCGCCAATTCTTGGCTATCGGTGACCTCAGGGGCGACGTTTGCAGCCATTACTCCGGTTGGTATTGGTAGAATCATAGTCAGTGCAAGTATAGTGGATAGCACCCAAGATTGTCTTTTCTTCATAAATATTCCTCCTGATAGATGATTATTTAGACAAAATTAATAAAATTTTCGTATGCTGCAAAAGTTTCAGTACTATTTTCTGCTTAACTGATTCACTCAGTGATATCTCCGTTAGTGGAGTCAGGAGAAGTCCCTTCTTCCAATCAGCGTCAAAACCAACTATAAACCAGCTCAAAAGCTATCCTGCAGCACACGGTTTGGCCCGTTCAGCCAGATCCGTTGACGTACTGGCGCAGACATACAATCCCCAGCGAGCAAGCAGAGAGGACTTCAGCTTATGTTCCGGAAGCAGCTCGATAAAGCCAGGAACAATCGTCGTCTTTTACGTTCCCGGCTCTCTGGCCAGCAGGACGCCTTATAAAGACGGGTTATTAACCCGCTCCTGATCGATGACGGCGCAGAAAAGGTAAACGGAAGCCTCAGCAAACATTCGTGACCTTCGGTAGCAGTTCTCCAAGCAGCCTCCGAATCGTCTCCATCTCGTCCCCCCCATCTTCGAACGGTCTTCTGCGCATCCGGTGTGGCATGACCAGCGAAACGGCCTGCCGCTAGATCCTTAGGCAGCACATCGGTTCTACCGGCAAACGCAGCGAGCGCCATAGCGGTCTTCAGTAGGATGATATCTGCCCGGTGGCCGTCCACGTCCAGCCGAATCCTAATTTCGGCGATCCATTCTAGCATCCGCTCGGAAGGGAGCATTCGGGTAAGCCGTTCTCGGGCATGCAGGATCAGTTCGTAAATCTCCGACTGCACACGCTCATACTGCCTCTGGAATTCCCTAGGGTCCGCTAGGCGGCGCTTGACGGCCTCCATATGGCTGGAGCAATAGAGTTCATCGAACACTTCCACGGACAGCGCAAACCGATCCAGCGATTGCGGGGGCAAATCTCCTTCCTCCGGATTCATAGCACCAATCAAATTGAAACGGGTAGGATGCGAATGTCCCCCCTTCCATTTGACCGTATTCACCCCCATGGTGGTGGCTTCGAGCAATGCATCTACGATTACATTATCCAGCAAATTAATCTCATCCACATACAAAATATGCCCATGCACCGCATCCAGCAGATCCGACTCGAACCACTTCTCTCCTTCGCGGATCACATGCTCGATATCCAGTGTGCCAACGATGCGATCCTCACGGGCGCTGATCGGCAGGTTAACAACCTGAAATCCGGGTATTAGTTTGGCAAGCGCACAGATAGCCGTCAATTTGGCCTTGCTCTTCTCCCCGCGAATCAGCACCCCGCCGAGCCACGGATCGACAAGATTCAGGAACAGACCCTTCATCAAAGTCTGACGCCCGACGATCGCCTCAGCCGAAAATACATCCTGTTTTACATTCATCCATTTCCCCTCCCATTCCTAACTTCTATTCCGTTCCGCGTTTACAAGACCTTGCTCCACAGTCTCGCGCGCGAAAGTCACTGGAACCGGATTACATTTGAATCTAGATCGTCGTCTCACGACCCGACCTTGCTATGGGTTAATCGATTTTAAGTATGGTTTCCCCAACCCTTTTTTTGGGTCAATCATCACAGTGTCTTTTTTTCCTACCGCTAGAGCCAACCCTTCTTAAATGCCGATGCATCTGGTGTACTACTTTAGTTTTGCTGTACAGAGGAGCAGGTTCACATCCAACCAATACCAACATCAAATACGTTCTAAAGGTTTTTTTGCATATTTTCGTTTCAGTTTAACCTTCATCTTAGCCATCCGTGGACTGTTATTTTTCTCTCAACAAAAAATCAACCACTTTCCCTCACGATCATCATTTTATACGTAATAATTACGATTAAAATCTATCAATGTTTAGACACTATGTCAATGGGTTTTTTGCTACTCGCTCAAGTAGTTTCCTCATGAGCAATTGACGATTGTGACGCTATGATGGCGATGATGAGAGGGCCTGTTGACGTGCGGACCGCGACAACGACATTGGGAGATCGGCGCCAAATATCAAAAGTCTATCTGGTTTGGTGTTCAATATGATCCCTCATTTCATAGAATTAACCGCGCCACCTTTTATGCCCGTTTTGAAGATAAATATGCTTTGTTTGACGAAGTCACAGAACAGGCTTTTCATGAGATGTTTCTTAAGCAAGTGGCGAGTGCGCAGGAGTTTACGGATGAAATATGTAACCAGTTGATCTTGCTGACGCACAAATACATCGTGGATTTTTATCGATGGCTACACTTGTTGATGAAAAAATAAAGAAAATGCCTCCGCAAACCCTAGAAAGCATTTTTCTGAAAGGGGATACCTACCAAGGGCGGACAGGCATCTATATAAAAATCATGGCGGTCATGACAGGTTCAGCGATCTAGGGCGCTGCGCATTATTGGTTAAATGTCGAGGAAAAAGATCGAATCGATGTGCTTGTAGACATGTTCGTCCCTATGTAATGAACGGTCTGGGGCTGTATCGCAATGGCGATGAATACAGATGAAAAACGAGACTGGTCAGATAGGAACGATGGTGTACCATAAGTTACACACCTCTCTTTGTTTGCATGGTTGCCAACATATCCATGATACCCAACGAAGAAGGTGTTTTTTGTCAAAAGGAGTAAATAGATTGATTCAATACCTACAGCCGCAAGGTGTTTAGGTTAATTCGTTGCTGCGAAAATTGAGTTTTTAAGTAAAATCGATACGGCTTCAACTTCTAGCCACTGGTGACAACGCTGAAAGAAAGCCTCAAACCTTATATTGAGACAGATGTCTGCCCAAATTAATCGATTAAATTTTCTTGAAATTAAATTTTGACACCATCAAAAGGGAAAGAACCAGTAGTAAAATAAATGATCCAAGCGTTGAAATTCTATTACTAGGTGCAACCAACGAGTATGTGGAGAGAACAAATCCGGCAACGGTTATCGGCACTCCCAAAAAAGATCCTTCAAATTTTCTGATATTATAGTTCGCCAATCTATAAGAACCACTAATGATGTATAACAACAGGAAACATACACCCACCCATTTTGGAATGCCTAAGTCAACAAAATTGAACTTATAAAATATTAATAAAGCTGGAGCGACTCCGAATGAGACCAAATCGGCCAAGGAATCCAATTCCTTTCCGAATTCACTGCAAACATTTAAACGCTTGGCAATTCTCCCGTCATATCTATCTATAAAAACCGCAATCATAATATATGCAGCACTTGCAATGTAATTTTGTTTTATAATCTCGAGTATTGAAAGCACTCCAAATGAAAGGTTCGCGAATGTAAGCAAATTAGGTATAGACTTTTTTAACATAAACTCCTCCTGCCTCACATAAAGCTCATGATGATTTATCAGCACTTTTTTTAAATCCAGAAAGTTTGTTGATCAACTTATCTTTGTAAATCAATCCGAATATAAAAGCTAGCACTGATACTCCTGATATGATTATGGTTGAAACATAATTTTTTTCATAAATATTAGCTCCAACGCTTACGGATGCTAATAGCCATGGGAATCTGCCAATAAGTAAAATCGTAAAAAACCTTATTGGCTTTATAGACGTCAGTCCTGCAACGTATATTAATAAATCCTTTGGTAGCCCAGGAATAATAAAAAATATGAACAAGAAAACAGAAATTTTTTTATTGTCCATCATTCTTGCCATCCATTGAGAACTGTTCTTTTTTAATAAATTCTCGACAAAGGCACCTCCCAAAAACCTGGTAAAAAAGAAAGCTATGATAGCGCCTAGCATCATTCCTGCTGTAGTATAAAGCGTTCCTAAAGGAACCCCATAAATATATCCTCCTGCAATTTGAACGACTTCGCCTGGAATCGGAGCAATTACGGTTTGGAGTATTTGAAAAAAAATAAATCCTATAGGTCCCAACTCTCCCATTGAAAGGATGTAGTCTCGAAATCGATCAATGGATACCGTCACTTTAAGAATTTCAGGTAAATATTTTAGTACAGGGATAACTGCCATAACACCCAGGAAGGCTAAAATTATTTTACCGGCTAATCGTTTCTTTGATTTATGCACAGTATTATCCTCTCTCACTTACTTTTCTATATAAATAGCAGTTTACGAGAAAGATCTTAAGATTGGGACATAAGGAATCTTAAGAATTCTTAAGTCGTGTAATAAACGTAGTTTATCGTAAAATTGCATAATATACTGAAAGCATGACAGAGGGAGAGAGAGATGGAGGGAGAATGATGGACAACACAAAGAATATATTGATAGCCGATGATAATAACGAGATTAGAGAGATTATCCGTGTATTACTGGAGAGTGAACACTATAACGTAATTGAGGCTATAGATGGTGAAGATGCTGTAAACAAAGTGGATGAAAATATAGATATAATCATACTTGATATTATGATGCCTAGAAAATCCGGATTTAAGGCTTGTGTTGAAATTCGTGAAAAAACAAGTGCTCCTATTTTGTTTTTGACTGCTAAAACTCAAGACTCAGATAAATACATGGCATTTTCTGCAGGAAGTGATGATTACCTGTCGAAGCCGTTTTCATATACAGAACTGGTTTCAAGAGTGAAAGCCTTGCTTAGAAGGTATTATGTTTATAAAGGAAAAGACAAGGTTAACCCTCCCGATACGATCCATATCAATGAGCTGGCACTGAATGCCACTACAAATGAAATTTTTATAGGTGAGGAAGAAATTACACTTACTGAAATCGAGTACAAGATTCTATTGTTAATGGCACAGAATAGAAAAAAAATATTTTCAGCCCAAAATTTATATGAAAGCATTTGGGAAGAACCTTATTTTTATAGTTGTAATAATACGGTTATGGTTCATATCAGGAATTTAAGAAGCAAATTGGAGAAAGACCCACAAACCCCCAAGTACATCAAAACAGTTTGGGGAAAGGGGTATCGAATTGAATAAATTTTTTTTATTGAACAAACTGAAAATGAGATTAATACTGTGCCTGATCTTTTCATTTCCTATTTCTGTAGGCTTGTTTTTATTATTACAAACAACAGGTGAAGACATATTATATAACTATTTAAATAAAACATCGTTTATTGAAAATCAAAAGAATCAAACGATTTCTAATTTAAAAGAATATGTATCGGAAAACCATTTGACAATAAAGGATCAAGATAAAATAACAAGCTGGGTACGAGAAACTAAATATGTAAATATCTACGTCTACAAAGACAATGAGCTGGTATACGCTACGGATGGTTATAAATCTACTACTGGAAGTGGAAAATACCTTCGAAGTACAATTTTAAAAGATGAACCGTTGCATAATATTGATTTTTTTGACACGGATGCCCAAGTATATATAGAGTACTTTTTTGAATACAAGTACTATTACATTGTCATCATTATAGATTCAGCAATATCTTTTTTATTCTTTATTTTCAGTATGTTATTTTTTATAAATAAAAAGACATCTTATATTGGAATACTTGAAAAAGAAATAAAAATATTAGAAGGAGGCAACTTAAATTATTCAATTACGTTAAAAGGGAAAGATGAGCTTTCTTCATTAGCTCAAAGTATTAATGAGATGAGAAAATCGTTTATTGAAAGACTGGAAAGTGAAGAAAAAGCCCGGTTAGCAAACAGTGAACTGGTCACAGCCATGTCTCATGATTTAAGGACACCTCTAACAGCACTGGTGGGATATTTGGATATTATTGAATATAAGAAATATAAGACAGATGAAAATTTGACGCAGTATATCCATAATAGTAGAGAAAAAGCATATCAAATTAAGCATCTTTCTGACAAACTATTTGAGTACTTTACGGTATTTAATACCGAGGAGGACGAACTAGAACTGGAAGCATTCGATGGAAATCAACTAATAGACCAACTGATCGATGAGCAACTTTTGATTTTACAAAATAATGGTTTTCATTTTGAATTTATCCCATGCAGCACCCCTTTTCATATTGAGGTACACGTAATATCTATCCGTAGAGTTTTTGATAATATTTTTTCTAATATCACCAAGTATGCGGATAAGTCCAAACCGGTTAAAATTAAATGCTATATAAAAGATCGATTGTTATTTATTGATCTCGAAAACCATATAAACACTAAATTGGAACAGATACATAGCACAGGAATTGGTATGAAAACATGCGAAAAAATCATCGAAAAGCATAAGGGGAACATAACTGTTACAAGAACCGAGGATATTTATGCTGTCCACATTAGTTTCGTTATAGTAACCTAAAGTCACTATATTTCGGTGTAGATGAGCGGCGTGCTGCGGCTCGCTCGGGTCCTGCGCTTGTTTCGGATAATACCGGCCATACCGGCAAAGAAATCAAAAGGCTACTTCTGGAGAAAAGCAATAAGTAAATAAACGAAGGTAAAAAGAGTGCACTGTGACCCGTTGGATGTACACCTTGAAAAATAGTGTGCTCCCACGGGCCACAGTTCAGATGTATTCCGGCTACACTCATTTCAATAGCTTTCATCTTAAGATCTACAGTCCAGGCTATCCATGAAACGGATTACTTTTTACTTCATTTTACTCTTTGCCTATTGGGGCCCTTTATCGCGCCCTTCAATAAGATCAAAACGAAGTAACGGCATATATGTTATCTCCTTCTTTACACGCTGTGTTATTTGCGAGCTATCCTTTGCTGATACGAGTGCTCTAACAAGAGTCGTTCCCGACTAGAGGAAACTCTTTTGTACTCTATTTGCTTGTTCGATAGTTTGCTTGACAATTGCTTCTGCAGATTGATCCTTAGCTAACCTAAGACCCTGCCCTGCCCACAGAGACATATACTCAGGGTCGTTCCCTTTTGCAGCTGCCTGTCGAATATCACGCGTCAAAGCGTTTTGTATTGGATAGGCAGGGATTGTTCCGGAATACTGTTGCATATCTCTCATAAATTTTGTTCGAATACCTCTTGCTGCTTTTCCCGAGTATGCACATGTAAGTTCAGTGGAGTCCTCATTTGATGAGAGGATTTTCTGTTTGTACGTTTGATGGGCACCGCTCTCCGAACACGCCAAAAATGCAGTGCCCATCTGTACAGCTCCAGCGCCTAATGCAAGGCTTGCAACAAGTCCCCTTCCATCCATGATGCCCCCCGATGCGATGACAGCAATCGACACGTGATCAACAATCTGTGGAACAAGTGACATGGTGCCGATCAGAGATTCAGAAACACTTTTTAAAAATGTGCCTCGGTGACCTCCTGCCTCACATCCTTGAGCCACAATTGCGTTTACACCAGCCATGTCTAAATGGATAGCTTCTTCAACAGTTGTTGCAGTTCCTATTACGACTGTACCATGCTGCTTCATGGATTGAATCACTTCTTGTGGTGGTATACCAAAAGTAAAACTAAATACCGGAACCTCCTCTTCACGCAATACTTGCACTTGATCCTCAAACGATTCCAAAGACTTAAGAGCCGATCGATTTTGAGTAATTCCATACCTGACATGGTATTTATGGAGATGGTCCATCATTTGAACGACTACTTCTTCCGATTCTTCCGGTTGCTCAGGCACAAACAAATTTACTCCGAAAGGCTTATCTGTAAGTTCCCTGATCTTTTGGATCGCACTTCGGAGCTGCTCGGGCGTTAAGTATCCAGCTCCTAGATTGCCTAAGCCTCCAGCATTTGAAACAGCTGCTACTAAGTCAGGAGTTGTGACACCACCTGCCATCGGCGCTTGGAATATTGGATATCGAATTTTTAGCGTACGTGTTAAGTCAGTTTCAAACACGGATGAACGCCTCCTGTTAATGTGTTTTGATTAAAATGATTCCCTTTTTATTAAGAAATGACTGCACCGGTTATCAATGAGCTTCAGCCAAGGATATCCTCATGAACTTTCCGCCAAAAAGGATGGACCCTAACATAACCCTACTATATTTGGAAACCATACAGGCATTATGACCCCGAGAGCTAGAAGAATAAACGCAGTAATCAATGATTTGATATAACCCAATTTACTTATCCACCGACCAGAGAACTGATGATGGTACCGCATCCTCTAGAGGTTCCAGATAACGGCTCAGAGCCATATTGGGGAAGTGATTCCGGTTCCCCATCAGTAATTTTGGTGATTTCGACCACAGGGCGTGTAGCCAAATATGCACCGTGAGGATGCTTAAGCCATTCCTCTGGAGTACGCACAATTCCTCCACAGGCATTTGCTGCTGCTATAGTTTCTTCAAGATCGTCGGCATTCCACTCACTTACGGCTTTGGCAACAGATTCCGGTGTAGGTTCACATTTCAATTTCAATACATCCAAAACCCGTTGTTCAAGATGAGGGAGGTTGAAGTGTGGCAAGAACCATCGTCCATCAGCCGTTTTCCATTGCTATCAGCAAAATCTAAATTGTAAAAGTCCATTACAAATGCATTAAGTCCTCTTTCCTAACAATATCGAATCATTTCGATGGACAAATCAACGCCTTGTTACCTCCATGCCATTGTTTTTGAAGAAAAGGCTGTCAATGCCCGTACCGGCACCGATTTCAATCAACTTCTTTTTATCCGATGACTGTAGCTAGTGACACAGTAAGCGACGCCGTTCCTTTTGTACATCGGCCGGTCTCACATCCATTTCACTTGAACAATTTCTTTGTGTTTGATCATGTTTAAAGAAGAAGCAGGGCTGTCCCCAAGCCATTATTCATGACTTTCGAAACAGCCCTAAATGAGTCTCGTTACTCGTCTAACCTTTTCAAATGAGTCAGGAAATTTCCCTATTCCTGTAAGTGTACATCTTAATGTTATTGGAACCGGATGTTACCAGCATGCTATATGCTATCTCGCCGCTTAAGTCTACCAGTGTCAAATATTCACCATGCCCCGCACCCGTATCGATGCCAATTCTACGGTCTCCAAGCCAAATCTGTCCGTGAGAGGCTCCTAGCCTGGAAGCCGGTGTGTGGCCAAAGACTACCGTTTCTCTGCCTGTCAGTCTTCCTGCAAAAAACGGATCACGGATTTCCGTCAAATCCTGGACGGTCTGATGTTCGATTGGAACGCCAGGCCGAATGCCCGCATGAACAAACAGGTATCCTCCGAACCTGCTCCAGAACGGAAGAGCGCGTAAAAATGGCGTCCATTGGGTAGAGATCCCATTGTTCAGCCATTTTTGCTCATTGTTGCCTGACAAGGCTACAGCCCCTTCCTTGCACAGCGATTCAATAAGAGCAAGCGTTCCTTCCGAATCGGGCCCTTTATTCACGTAATCGCCCAGTAAAAAGAGGCGGTCCTGGTCTGGACGGTACCCTGCGTGCTCAAGCAGCTGCTCCAGCAGCAGACCGTGCCCGTGAATATCTGCGACCGCCAGTATTCTACCGCCTGGCTTCATATGAAAATCCGCGTCCGCGAGACAGGAAATGAAATACGCTGCTGGCTGCCTTTCTCTGTCGGCTGCGAAGACAAGGCATGAATATGCTGCCCGTCTGCCGTCTCCAGCAGTAGCCGCCAGCGGCTGCCCTCATAGATGGACTGTTTGACTACGGCTATCAGGCTGTTGACGTCAGAACGCTCCTGCTGATCGCTGGCGCCGGTCTCCAGCACATCAGCATGCAGCATAACCAGGACATTCTCGTCTCCAACCTGTTCGCCAGGAGGCATCGCAGCGGGAATTCCGTGGATGGTCTGCCCTGCCAATTGTACGGACACGGACTCTTCATCGGCATGAATCAGCGTCGCATTCAGCTTGTTCTGATAACCCATTAGCTCCGCTACCCAAGGGGTTGCCGGATTCTCAAACAGTTCGCGGGGCTCAGCCAGTTGCTCGATTTGTCCGCCTCGAAGCACAAGAATTCGATCCGCCAGCGCGAACGCCTCCATCACATCATGGGTGACATAGAGTGTCGTTACCATCATCTCGCGCAGCAGCAGCGCCAGTTCCTGACGCATCTCCGTACGGAGCTTCACATCGAGATTGGACAAGGGTTCGTCCATAAGCAGAATACGAGGCTGCGTAGCCAGTGCGCGGGCAATTCCAACCCGCTGCTGCTGCCCTCCGGACAGTTCCGAAGGCAGCCGGCCTAGCAACCCCTCCAGATGCAGCAGCCGGGCCAGGGAGGTGATGCGTGCAGCACGCTCCACCGTTGGAACCTTATTGCGGCGCAAACCGTATTCAATATTTTCTTTAATCGTCATATGCGGCCATAACGCGTAATCCTGAAACACCATATTCACCGGCCGCTTCTCGGGTGGTACGTTTCGGACGGCAGAAGATACCTTCTGTCCATCCATCATGATATCTCCCTCATCTACTGGCAGCAGACCGGCCACCATTTGCAGCAATGTGGACTTGCCGCAGCCTGACGGTCCGAGCAAGCAGATGCGCTCCCCTTCCCTCATTTGAAACGAAATTTTATGAATAGCCTTTATTGCTCCGAACTGCTTGCTTATATGTGTTAATTCCAGAATCGGTCTCAAATGATGCAGCTCCTTTTCGTTTTCGTTCATCCTGGCGCTTAAATAAGGCTTTCCCCAACCACTGGAGGGTAACGATAATAACTACGGTCATCCCTCCGCCCAGCACCGTAGCGGCCGTTGCATAGCCGTATTGCGAAAATTCAAAAGCACGGTCGACCACAAGTGACATCAGCACATAATTGGACGGCTGGAGCATGGAAGCCAGCGCCAAGTCAAACACGCTTGTCCCGAAAGCAGCCAACGTTGCAATGAGCAGCGATTGCCTAACCATCGGCAGAACGATTGTCCCCATCCTCACCCAAGCAGAAGCACCTTGTACGGAAGCTGCCCGCAGCATGGAGGAGGACAGGCTGGCGAATGAACCAAGCTGTACCCGAACTGCATAAGGTATGGCTCCGGCGACCGCAGCGATAACCAGTAATGCGGGCTTGCCATATAGGTTGAGCCCGACCGGCTCCAGCCACTTCTGGTTCCAGATGAAGATGTATCCGATCCCGAGAACGACACCCGGTACGGCGAGGGATACGATCGAGAATATTTGAATCGCTCCCTTGAATTTAAAAGACGTAAAGGTTAATACATACGCAATGAAAAATCCGATGATCATGCTGAATAACGCTGCCAGCCCGGCAATGGTAAGGGAGTGAACAAAACCCTTTAAAAGCGGCAGCAGCGAATGATCGCTTCCCCCTCCTCCGAGAACAGCCACGTAGTGGGATAGTGTCAAATTGGAGAGGGTAATGCCTTCCCCAAGCCGTTTTATAAAGGATACGGCGACGCTTGTCCCTACCGGAATACCGAGGCAGCACAAAAGCAGAAGTCCGGAAGACAGATTGAGTAGCCAGGCATGGCGCGGCTTGCGCGGCATCGTCCGAACCGCTCGGTTGTTCAGAAAATCGAAGCGGGATTTACGGATTGCCAGTACAAGCAGACCCATGGCCGCGCCGAGAATCATGACCAGATAAAATGCCATCACGCCTGCCATGTCAAAACGTACAGGCGATTGATAAATCGCCGTATAAATCGAATAGGGAAGAGTCGGAAAACGGTATGTCGTAGACAGAGCCGCAGGCAGACCAAAATCTCCAATCGTATCAATAAACACAAGTATCCAACCCGCAAAATACGCCGGAGCGGACAAGGGCAGGTTCACCGTCCGCCAGACCGTGAAAGGTCTTGCCCCGCACAGTCGGGCCGCATTCCCGTATTGCGATACGCTCCAATCCAGAGCCGCCCCCACCGTAAGATAAGCCATCGGAAACTTGCTTAGCGCCATAATAACAATCAACCCTGAAGGCTGAAATACCATAGCTGGAACCCATGACCACCCAAGCGATTGAGCAGCCAGGCCGCCTTGGCCCGCAAACAGCACCCATCCCTGTGCCAACAGAAATGACGGAGCAATGAGCAAGATCCAAGCCGCCACGTCCAGATAACGTCCGAGCGCAAAGCTCCACTGCGACCGCATAACCGCCAGCGCTCCGCCGATCAGTGTGCCAAGCGTAGCTGTTCCGACCCCAAGCAGCAGCGAATTCAGCAGTGACTGCTTCCAAAGCGGTCGGTGAAACATTTCCAGTACAATACTCACATTATTAAATTCCAGATGTCCGAAAAACAGACCCGGAAAGACGACATTCACGATAACCGCCAACAGCGGCAGAAAAATAAAAACAAAGAGGAGGGCGGTAACGCCCCCGCCTAACCGTGTCTCTAACGATCTCATCAGCCTATCCCTTCTCTAATTGACATTGCGGTCGGCAAACCAGGTTTTGATCTCCGTCTCATGCTCGCCTGCCCAACTCGCCGGAGGTAACAGGAAGGTTCCATCCTGTCTTCTCTCCTTACGCATCTTTGCGCCTTTGCTAAGCGGAGTGAAAAAGCTCTCGTTGCTGGACAAGGAGGTCAGATAATTTTGAGTCTCAGGCTTAAGCATATATTCGACAAAGGCTTTTGCGGCTGCCGGGTTTTTGGTCTCTTTGTTAATGGCAATGACACGCAGGCTGCCCGGTGCTCCCTCATCCGGCCAGATGACGCCTACCGGCTCTCCGTCAAGCTGCATCTGATAGGCATTACCTTCCTGCAGCGCCGCTACTTGTATCTCTCCGCTCAATAATGCCTTGCCGACCGGGCCATTCTTCGGATAAACAAACAGTCCATCCTTGAAGCGTTTCTCATACTTGGCTTTAGCCTCTTCTACGCCCCACTTGTAGAAGAAAGAGGATACGAGCGGGTATGCAGGTGCGGCAACCGCCGGATCAGCATGGCCGACCGGCCCCTTGTAATTGAAGAATTCCTCCCATGCTTTCGGAGCGTCCGCTTCTGAGACAAGGTTCTTATTGTAAGCGATAACTGCCGAAGCATGCATGCCGATTGGGAAATAAGCATCATTGCTAGGGACCATCGATGCACCAAAGTCATTCAAATTGCCGATGTTGTCAGGTACCCAGCCAGTCATCAGAAACCCGCGGTCCGCCAGGTTTTGTACGGAGCCATGTCCGTCCATCATAAGAACGTCCCACTGTGGATTTCCCTGCTCGGCTTCGATCTTGGCCAGCGCTTCACCGCCTCCATAGTGAACGGCCTCCATCTTGTAGCCGGTATCCTCGGTGAATCGCGGCGCAACTTCATCCACGAAATCATTGCCATAGAGCTTGATCGTTACTCCTGTGTCCCCGTTCGCCCCTCCTTTGACGGATGGATCGGACTGCTGTCCACTCGCATTTCCTTGTTCCGATCCGGAACTTGATGAAGTTGCGTTGCTGGCTGAATTCCCGCAGCCTGCCGCGATCGTGCTAATGATCAACAATATGAATGCCAATGTGATTCCTATCTTTCTATTAGCTGTCATGGTTAGCCTCCCGTTTCTGTGCTGAAAATTTAGATGACTCCTCTCTCCGATTCTTTTATGTTCCTGCCACGCTTCTAATTTAACCTTTCAAAATCAATCCTGGATTAAGCGAGTATCAATTCTTAATTAAATTAAATCTATTAAACTTAAATAAAGATAGATATAATCTATTTCATGAGTTTAGATATGGAGGGATATAACGATGAACTTGCAGCAATTGAAAGTATTTGTACTGGCAGTCAAGCTCCAAAAGCTCTATCTGGTTGCAGAAAAGCTGAACATTCGCCAGCCTACGGTCACCTTTCATCTGAACAAGCTTCAAGAAGAACAAGGAGTTCCCCTGTTCGTTACCAAGTCCTATCATGTGATCAAGCTGACTCCAGCGGGAAAAGCACTCTACCACTATGCAGCTAACATCATTGCCCAGACGGAAGAAATTGAAGCCTTAATGGGAGAGTTCCGCCATCTGCGGGGTGCAAGACTGACGATTGGCAGCACCCATTCCCCGGCTACCTACATTTTGCCGCCGCTGCTGGCTGAGCTTAAAAGCCAAAACCCGCAGCTGTCTATCTTGCTGGACGTAAAACCGGCCCCGGTCATTATCGGGAAAATTAAAAGCTTTGAGCTTGATTTTGGTCTGGTTACCCAAGTTCAAATCGATGACCCTGACCTGATTGCGGAGCCTCTTATGGAGGATGATCTCGTCGTGATCTTTCATCCAGATCATCCCTTCGCCCGCATGGCAACTTTGTCCCCCTATGACTTGTCGGCTTACCCTTTCATTTCTCATGAGGAGGGATCGGTCAGCAGGAAAATTTTTGAGCAGTGGGCCGCAGAGCATATTATTACACTGGATGTCGCCATGGAGGTGTCAGGGTCCGAAGCCATGAAATCGCTCGTCAGACAGCAGCTGGGCTTTGCCATATTATCCGGCAGCTCCGTCCAGCGCGAGACTGCAGATGGGCTGCTGGGTGTCCATCGTATTCCGAATTGGTCTTATCGCCGCCGTTTCTATATGATTCGTGAAAAAAACAAGCTTGTCAGTCCTATCATGCAAAGCTTTATGGAGGTTATAGCGTCCAGACTGTCTTAAATCATTAATTCTGGGTGGGAGCGGATGATTCAAAAAAAGCACGGTAGACAATATCAGAACTGTCTCCCGTGCTTATCGTTTTAGCCCTTTCCAATTCATTAACTTTACTTCAGAAAATAATTCTGCACTTCTTTCCAGTTGTTCACACGACCTTTATCGCGAAAAAAGTGGGTTCTAATAGAAACCCTATGATTCATTTGCCAAAATATTTGGGACGATATACAAGGCAGCAATTTACATGATCTGCGCCGGTGGTATCCGCAATGATCTCATCCATATCTATCGCTGTTCTTTTCATCCTTCCAAGCCTCCAGAGTGATGTGTTGTATGTTCAGTAGAAGAATGTTCGCTGCACATTGAACCACATCTCTGTCATTAAAAACAATCGGATTGTTATGACAATACTCAAATACATTTAAAACAGATTTAATTCCTATTGGGGGTCCCGCCAACATTTTAACGAAAATATACGCTAAGCGAATAATGATCATGAAAAAGCCGGTTTCTCCTACTCTAAGGATTAACCGGCTTCACTTTTTATCAGATCATGTTGGTCAATAGACATCACCGCGATTATCGATAGTCAATATGTAAACCACTTGTTCCGTATGATTGACTTCAAAAATCACCCTGTATGTACCCACTCTTAGGCGCAAAAGCTTTTCTCTTCCCTTGAGTGGTTTTATATCACCTATCGGCGGACGGACAGATAGACCTATTAACGCTTTTCTAATGCGCTCTTGTATTGCTCTTTCCTGTTTGGCTATAAACTTAACAGCATCACGACTTAATGTCAGTTGGTAAGTTGAGCTCACGCATTGCTTCCTCCCATGACATAAATTCGGAGCTGCCTTTCAGTTGTCGTTCTTCTTCTTCGCATAAAGGAACATCATCTGGTTCCATCTGCGCAATCTCGTCCCAGTCTGGTCGGTGGCGTATCGATAGATACTTTAAATAGTCATATGCTGATTGGTTAGCGTCATCTGGAAGAAGTTCAATTAATTTTATTAACTCCCGTTTGCTGATTGCCATTGAAACCCTCCTCTAAGCAATGTCCGCTAATAAAGATTAGCGGTCGTTAGGTATTTTCAAAGCATATACTTGATGTCCGCTAATGTTTCGATTAAGATGAGAATACCATGTCCGCTAATGTAAGTCAAGATTTGGAGGCTTTGCTAATGAGAGAGACGACCGGGATTTCGAAACAGGGCGAGCAGATGATTGAAGACTTCATTCACGCTCTCACCACCCACGAAGATTTAAATCCCAAAACACTAAAAGAGTACGCAAGCGACTTGAAACATTTTATCGGTTGGTTCGAGACAGCCGACCACCAGGAGGAAGAGGTTATATTTCGAATTGAAGATGTAGCTACTCCAACATTAACACGATACCGGGAAGCCGCGCAAAAAGTAATGGAATTGAAACCGGCGACCATTAACCGGCGGCTTATAACCCTAAAACGTTTTTTCGAGTGGGCTGTGTCGGAATCTAGGATTCGCCGCGACCCTTCAAAGCCGGTTAAGTTGGTTCCCGAAGAAAAGGTAAGCCCTCGACAAATGACAGACAAAGAAGAAGCTGCATTGATCGCTGCGGCTGAGCACGACGGTTCCCTTCGGGATCAGACGATTCTAATCGTGATGTTTCACACCGGTTTACGAACTATGGAAGTATGCGACCTGGCTCCTGGTGATATTCAAATCGGTAAACGCAGCGGTCAGCTTACGGTGCGGTCCGGAAAACGAAATAAACAACGGGAAATACCTTTGAACGCAACGTGCAGAGCTGCTTTGGAAAAATATCTGGTAGTCCTTCCTCCTGACAGTCCTTATCTATTTCCTTCTGAGAAAACGGGCGATCGATTAACAGAACGTGCTTTACGCCATTTGATTCAAAAATACATGAAAGCAGCTCGACTCGAAGGATTGAGCGCCCACGATCTACGGCACCGGTTCGGGTACGTGATGGCAGAAAACACTCCGTTGCACCGATTGGCGCAAATAATGGGACACGATAGTCTGGACACAACGATGATTTACGTCAAGGCGACTCGTGCGGATCTGCAATCGGAAGTTGAAAAAAATAGCTTGGCAATAAGGAGATGAGAACGATGTACGCGAGAGTAAGGGAACTGCTAACTCCGGAGGAACGGCTGCAATATTTGCAAATACCGCCTGATCTGGGCTAATGGGAATTGGGCACCTATTTCACATTTACCCAGCTTGACCTTGAAATCATCCAGCGGCGGCGAAGAGATTATAATCGACTCGGCTTTGCTGTACAGCTGTGCGTGCTTCGCTATCTCGGCTGGACGCTTTATGACGTAAAAGAAGTGCCGGTTCAAGTACTTCGTTATATTGCTAAGCAATCAACGCCGGTGAAGAGTCGTTTGCTTCTTACGGCGAACGAGAAGCCACGAAATACGAGCATCTGGAGGAAATCCGGAAGGAGTATAGCTACCAGACATTTACCTTGAGCGAGTATCGTTCATTGTGTAAACATCTTTTTAGCCATGCAATGGCAAACGGCAATCCCTTGCACCTGATTCAGCTCGCACTCGAAGATTTACGTAAGCGTAAAATCATTCTTCCTTCAATGGCCACGATTGAAAGAGCAGTTTGGGAAACTCGCAAACGAACAGAAGAAAAAATATTCAAGCTGCTCAGCAGCTCACTGACAGAATTACAAATTGCTAAGCTGGATCGCGTCTTGACCTCCATGCCGGAAAGCAGCAAAACCTATTTGGCATGGTTAAGGGAAATTCCTGGTACCGGTTCCCCGGATTCTTTTTTGAAGGTTATTGAAAAGCTTGAATACATACGGGATTTGCAGCTGCAAGTGGATACAAAAGACATCCATCCGAACCGGCTGCGGCAGTTTTCTAAAATCGGCTCGCGTTACGAACCTCATTCCTTTCGCCGCTTTAATGATCCGAAAAAGTACGCGATTTTAGTAGCGTACCTATTGGAGCTGATTCAGGATTTGACAGACCTGGCTTTCGAAATACATGATCGGCAGATCATGATACTGTTTTCCAAAGGGAGAAAGGCCCAAGAGGAACTTCAAAAACAAAACGGTAAATCGATCAACGAAAAGGTTGTTCACTTTGCCGATCTGGGGCAGCTCTTATTAAGGCCCGAAGTGAAGGCATTGATCCGTTTGTTGCGCTTGATGCCATCATGCCGTGGGATCAGCTCGTCGCATCCGTGGAGGAAGCTAAACGTCGGGCGCATATCTTGAAGAACGGACTGAATCACTTCTTCAAAGATTAAACTGGGTTTCGGACCATATCGACGAGCTGGACGGCGTTAATTTGGAGAACGGGAAATTGCACATCGATCGATTGGAGAAAGATGTTCCCGAAGAATCCCAGAATTTCAGCCTTTCCCTCTACGAGCTGCTGCCACGAATCAAGCTAACGGATCTACTCATGGAAGTAGCCAACTGGACGAATTTTCATGAGCGATTTATTCACGCTTCCAGCAACCGCGCTCCGAACGAAGAAGAAACGACAATCCTTATGGCAACCCTTATGGCAATGGGGCCGAATATTGGGCTAACGAAAATGGCCGAAGCCACGCCAAGTATTACATATCGGCAGATGGCCAATGCAGCACAATGGCGGCTGTACGAAGACGGGATGAACAAAGCACAGGCTGTTCTTGTTAATTTTCACCACAAACTGGCGCTGCCCTCATGTTGGGGAAACGGCACGACCTCATCATCTGATGGAATGCGCGTCCAAATCGGAGTTTCGGCACTTCACGCAGATGCCAATCCCCACTATGGTACCGGAAAAGGAGCTACGATTTACCGGTTCGTGAGCGACCAATTTTCCACGTTCTACACGAAAGTCATCAATACGAACTCTCGGGATGCTGTACACGTCATCGACGGTTTGCTCCATCATGAAACGGATTTGGCCATCGAGGAGCATTATACAGATGCGGCCGGTTACACCGATCAAGTCTTTGGTTTAACGCATTTACTTGGATTTCGCTTTGCGCCGCGATTACGTGACTTGGCTGACAAGTTGTACGCTATCGGAAAGCCTTCCGACTTTCCTAAATTGGAGAAACTGCTTCGCGGACAGTATAATACAAAAATCATTCAGGAGAACTACGACGATGTTCTCCGGCTGGCTCACTCCATCCGGGAAGGAATCGTTTCAGCATCACTCATAATGGGGAAAATCGGTTCCTATGCAAGACAAAACAGATTGGCTACCGCGCTGCGTGAAATGGGGCGTATTGGGAAAACGATCTTCATCCTGGATTACCTTTCGAGTGAGGCACTGCGGCGGAAAATCCATCGGGGGTTGAACAAAGGAGAAGCTATGAACGCATTGGCCAGAGCCATCTTCTTCGGCAAGCATGGTGAGTTGCGAGAACGTGCGCTACAAGACCAGCTCCAGCGGGCAAGTGCATTGAACATTATCATCAATGCGATTAGCGTTTGGAACACTGTATATCTCCAGCAAGCAACTGAACACCGTAAAAAGCAAGGCAAGCTTCAGGAAGAACTATTAAACCATATTTCTCCCCTTGGGTGGGAGCATATCAATTTCTTGGGCGAATACAATTTCAATTTCAAGCAGAATACGTCTCTCAATTCATTACGACCGCTGAAACAACAAGAAGTTGAATGACCGGTGGTTCGGGTAATACCGACCGGACTATTTGGCTTAGAGTAAGAAAAAACGCTAAGTCGGTCACGTCCGAAGGCTTAACGTATATTTTCGTTAAAATGTTGGCGCGACCCCTTATTTGAACAATCAGAATAAAGAACAAACTGCCGCGCGATAACGATCACAAAACGATACGGTTACCAGAAGGAGATGTATTCGAACGTATGAGCATGCCGAAGACGTATTCGCTTCCAACGGAGTCCCAAAACAAAAAAGGTCTTGAAACGGAAACGGCCCGATTGGCTCGTCTGATCGATACCTACACCCCGCATGACGGAATCTTTCGCCAGCGCATTCCCGACTTGACGCTTGTACGCTACTCTTCAACAAGCACCGGCTCAAAAACGTTCTATACGCCTTCATTCGGCATCGTGGCGCAGGGGGCGATCTCCTTCACAGTCGGGCAGGAAGTCTACGTATCCGCCAGGCCGCGCATCTTCATGCTCCCCGTTGCCCTTCCCCTCACGGTACGGGTTCTGCAAGGCAGTCCTTCCGAGCCTTTTCTCAAAGCCGGACTGAGTCTCGATCCGAAGCGAATCGGCGAGCTGGCGCTGAAGATGTTTCCTCGCGGGCTGCCGCCCATTCGGCAGCGCAGCGTGGGTTATGGGTTCGAGGCCGATCTGGACTTCGTAAGCGCGATGATCAGATTGATAGACTATCTGGGGAATCCAGACGATGCCGAGTGGCTCGCGCCGCTTGCGATGGAGGAACTGTTGATCCGGCTGCTGCGCAGCCCCATTGGGGTTTACGTGGCGGAGATGGGCTTCGCCGACTCGGGGGTGCGGCGCGTGTCCAAGGCCATCGAATGGCTGCGCCGCAACTTCGCGGAAGCCATAAAGGTCGAAGATCTGGCCGGACTGGTCCATATGAGCGTATCGAGGTTCCGCGAGCATTTTAAATCCGTTACGGCGATGAGCCCGCTGCAATACCAAAAGACGCTGCGCCTTCAGGAAGCAAGGCGCTTGATGGCCGTGAGCCATCTGGATGCGGTGGCCGCCTGTCAGCTGGTCGGGTACGCGAGCGCTTCCCAATTCAGCCGGGACTACAGCCGCTTTTTCGGCAGCCCGCCCGGCCGAGACATCGCCCGCCTGCGTCAACAGGAATTGTTCGAGGAATGACTCGAATCGGCTAATCACCCGCTCGCCCCCGCAGCCGCAGGCTGGGGGGTTATTTCTTATTCCGGCGAAACAGGCAAGAAGTCGGGCGAAACAGGCAACTTGTCAGACGGCGGGGACCCTATAATGGGGGTATCCACATGAAGGAGGAATTGAAGATGCGAATTTTTGTTACAGGTGCAACAGGTTTCATCGGAAAGGCGGTGGTCCGCGAGCTGCTTGAAGCCGGACATCAGGTGCTCGGCCTCGCCCGCTCGGATAAGTCTGCCGCCGCATTGACGGCGGCCGGAGCCGAGGTCCATCGCGGCGCGCTCGACGATCTCGACAGCCTGCGTGAAGGCGCAGCTGCTGCGGACGGGGTGATTCATCTGGCCTTCGTCCATGATTTCTCAGACTATGCCGGCGGGGTCGCGACCGATCTGCAAGCCGTTAAGGCCATGGGTGCCGAGCTCGAGGGGACCGGCAAGCCGTTCGTGATCACCTCTGGAACCGCGACGCTCTCCTTTGCGCTCCCGTCCGGTCAGGTCGGGACGGAGCAGGATACGGTTACCGATAGCGAACCTCGGGGCGCCGCAGAGAACGTGGCGCTTGCACTGGCTGGACGCGGCGTGCGGTCCTCGATCGTTCGCCTCTCCACCTGCGTGCACAACGAGACGTTGGCCGGATTCGCCACGTTCCTCATCGGCATTGCCCGTAAGAAGGGCGTCTCTACCTACGTCGGAGACGGGTCGAACCATTGGCCGGCCGTCCATCTCCTCGATGCGGCGCGGCTGTTCCGCTTAGCGCTGGAGTCCGCCCCGGCGGGATCGATCCTCCATGGGGTCGGCGAGGAGGGGGTGCCGCTACGCGACATCGCGGAGGTCATCGGCCGCCGCTTGAACGTGCCGACGGCCAGTATTTCCCGCGAGGAGGCAGACGCCCACTTCGGCTTCCTCGGCGCCTTCGCGACGACCGACAACACGTCCTCCAACGCACTGACTCGGGAACGTGTAGGCTGGGAGCCCACACACCTTGGACTCATCGCGGATCTTGAGCAAGGTCAGCACTTCAACCAGTAAACGGAGGATTGTCAAGTAAACCCGGCTCCGCCGTCCTTACTGAAGATGCTGGCGGTATTACGGAAGATCGTAAGCCGATTGATGAACCAAAAGACGACACCGGGCAAGCGCGCCGGTGCCGTCTTTGTCGTGGTACACCCAGCATGGGTGTCATCTTTAGGGTAAAAGTCCCGAGCGGGGGCTGCCGAGCGCCTACCGTTAGCCAAGTCCATCATGGAATTCAACACCATCTGTTCTTTCCTCCTTCTAACCGGCTGATAGCCACTCTATCCCTGCAACTGAGATGCATGTTTAAGCCTCTGGCCTCCGCCCCCCGGGTGGCTGCTCACAGGCTTATAAGTAATATCGCTAAACGAGCCGACACATTGGATAATTTCACCTGAGTCATCTTTTACCGCATTAATCGTTAACATCTCTAAGTATTCCTGCCACTTTTCCTCCGGCTCCAGATCTCCCCTGCCAGCTTTCCTGCTCCTTGATTTCGACCCACATCCTATTATTGAAATTGGTTGATTGATGACCGGATTTCAGTACACTCGGATTTTTTCCAATCACTTCTTCCTCCGTATAACCCATTAGCTTGTGAACGCTGGATTCACGACAAGAATCTTTCCGCTCAGTTCTGTACCGAGGATGCCTTGACCCGTAAAGCTAAACACCTCCGAAGAAATGACAAGTTTATCCTAAAAAAAATCCACACGATAATCACAAGGCTTGCCAGCGCTACTTGGGAAAGCGCCGTGAAGCCGATCGAATACTGTCCCGTAACCGAATGAATGAAGGATAGCATCAGAGGCGGGAAGAAACCGCATAAGACCGCCGCCCATCATAGACACGATACCCGTTCAACGATTCCCACCTGCGTATTGAAATAATAAGGAACGAGTTTGAAAATGATCCCGTTGCCAAGTCAGGTGCAAACCGCTATGGTTAAGCATTCAACGGTATAAAGAGGCCAAAGGACGGCGAAAATGCCAATATGATAGCTACGATTCGTAAGTCAAACAAATACGCCCCATTAACAGGAACAACGGTTCGAACTTATCCGCGAGCCATCCGACTGTCCGCATCCCAGCATCCACCTTCACCAGCTCGAAATTCGATACTAGGAAATTGGTCAGATAAACCGGAAAGGTGACGAATGAACCGAACGTGATGAAATAAAAACAATGAGAAAAACCACAGTTTTTTATAGACACTTTTGATTTGTTCCATGAGAGGCGTCTTGACCTTTGTTTCCTTCGGGCAAGGCTGCGCTCATAAAAATAGACCGGCAAGAGCACGAAAATGAAGTTGGCGATAAAAACAATTCGTGCCAATGATGCTGGTGTAATATCCCAGTGGCAATCGCAGGATGGAACCCAGCACCACGGGAATTGTGGTTAGTATCGCCAGCCAATCCGCCGGGATGGAAATATCCTTCCGAATAAACGACGGCAGTGCGGAAATAATGACCCACACCAGTGAAGAGGCAGCTGCATTTTTAGATCATTCTATCACCTTTTCTGAACCTAATGAATGTCTGATTTCATTGATCCCCATGTCATATTGTACGTAACATCATTTACAAATATAATAGGAAAGTTCCCTGAAACTCATCAGGGAACTTTCCTATATGAAGCAGTAAGGACCGCTAATTCCCCTATAGAGAGCTTCAGAAATCCAGCGCATACTCCACGAACTCCGGACGGGTCTTCAAATTCAGCTTCTCCATTATTTTAGTCTTATGGGCCTCCATCGTTTTCACGGAGACTAACAGCTTTTTCGGAATCTCTTTGTTTCCGTCCCCTTTGGTGATCAACGGCAAAATCTCGAGCTTCCGTTCTGGACAAATTGTTGAACGATCGTTGTCCGTGCTTTCGCTGTCCTTGATGAATTCCTCGCGACCTCCTCGTTGATCCAGAAGTCCAAACTCACCTAACGCTTATTCCTTTGCCTTCACCTCTTGACGCGATCCTTGTCATGAATCTCTAAGAGTTCAGTAATCTACCGATACGTCCACTACTCCTCGATATGCAGGCGGAGAGCCTCCATTTTTGATTCCTCTGAATAAGTCTTAAACTTTTGACCTTTAATCGCTATTAAAAATGCACCCCCTATAATTCATCGGTTAAACCAGGGTTTTTCCAATGTCTATTATAGGGGGTGCACTTCAGAAATACTCAGGGTTGTTTCCTTATTGCTGTTGATTCTTTAAACATACCTATCAAATTTCACTTGCTTACAAGGAGGTCCCAGAGCAGCAGCAGCAGGTGAGAGAGAGGCATGACATATTATCTGCACTGTCAGTTTGTTCTCTAAACAGATCATAGTCCTATAACATACTCTTATTCTGATAAGACTGGAAATTCGGCGATTCGCAGCCGGGCGCATCCATAGGGAATCAGCTCCAACAGCTCATTCGGTTCCTTGCTTAGCACGGGTCCAACCGGAACAGTTCCTGCCGAATTCATTTCCATGGTCCACTGCAGTATGCGCTTTCCATACACCTTTAGCCGAATTGGAGCAAATTTAGCAGTAAAAGGTTGCCGTTCAACGTTGTCCATGATGACCTGTATCGAGCTTTCCGGGTTCTGGAGATTCAGGTTCAATCCATAGTTCCAAGGCGAACCTGGATATACTTCCCAATCATGATAGGGCTCGTAAATGCGATGCAACTGCCAACGCTCCTTAATAGGGATCACATACATCAGTGGCCCTCTTTGAAGTCCGATCGCATGGTTTGCCCGGGTAACCGTTCTGACTTCCATCGGTAATTCAAGTGTAATCGAATCACCATCACACCAACTCCGCCGAAGGGTCATAAATCCTTGATCCAGGTTTGACTCCACCTCCTCGCCGTTGATATTAACTACAGGGGCGGTGCACCACTCCGGTATTCTTAATTTCACGGAAAACTCTGCTGTACGGTCCATGGCCATGACCATCGAAATATGCTCCTTAAATGGATACTCGGTCTTCACAACAATTGAAACTTGCTGGCAGTCTGCCACGTAAGCCTTGACCACACAGGGGGCATAAGATATCGCAGCCAGACCGTTATCCTCTGTCGCCATCCATAATCTTGCGGCATATTTCGGCCAACCTTGATGCATATTTGCCGTGCAACAACCAAAGTGAGGCTCAATGCCGAATAAATTGGCTTCATTGTTGTTTTCAGTCCAAGAGCGCTTGGCATGTGTGCACATGATTTGGTTCGCCTGTTGATCATATTGGTGAGATTTCCAGTCAGGACTGATCGCCGCAGGCAATGCATTAAACGCAACTTTCTCCAGTATGTCTCCAAACTTTCCGTTACCGGTAATCCGTATTAGATGCTCCAGCGTGAACATGTACTCCACCACGGCACACAGCTCTGTCCCCTGACTCGGGTGGGTTCCCGCCAGCCATTCATCACCGGAGAACATGCCATTGACTTGTCCATGAAACCTCATAACGCTTTCAATCCCCTGGTAGACTGCCTCTAGTTCCTCTGGGTCTTTCGTAAGGAGATAGGACAGGGCCGGTTCTTTGAAAGACATGGCGACGTTCACCACATGGACACGATGGTCGAAAGCGGTCTGACGGTTCCAATAAGGGTAATCTCTATACAAGCCTGTCCAATCGGTCGTCTGTTTACGGATCAAATCCATTAATTCGAGCAGAAAGGCTTCGCCGGTCCGGTTGTACAGCCATTGGACGCACATCAAATTTTCTCCCCCTCTGGCTTTGGACCAGTCAGAAAGAGGACGTTTAGGTAATTCCTGTAATTGATAATGAAAAAAAGCAATCATAAATGGTTCCACTCTCGGATCCTTTGTATATTCTGTGTGCTGCATCAGAACCTTCAGCATAATCATCCGACTCCACCAATCTTCATTTCCTTCCGGCCCAAATTGCCCATTCTCTTTGGCGCTGGAAAGAGTCCATTCAATCCACGGCTGAACTTTGGCAATTAACTTCTCGTCACTGAGAAGATAGGCTAGCGGGAGGAGCCCGTCCAAGTAATACGGTCCCCTTTCCCAGCTATCCCCTGTACCTCCCAGCCAACCATTTTCCGGTCCCACATAGCTCCAAAATTCATCCAGATGTCCAGATAAACCGTTACTTTGAATCTCAAGCTGATCTTTAAGCCACCCCGAAGGCCGAATGGATCCAAGCGGCAGCTCCATGAATGGTGTCGCTGCAAGCGGTTCACGATTTATAGATGTACGTTGCACAGCCAAAACCCTCCTTCCCGATACATGATGTTCGTTTTTTAATTTGTTTTTTAATTTTTTTCAATAACTTATCCAGCTCAGGCGCCAAATCATCTGCAGCTTTGGATGCATCTAACTCGTTAAATCCGACCAAATCCATCTTCTTCATCATCGTATCCACAACCTCTTGCCAATTCGTCGTAAATGGTATAGCTTTGGAGAAATCAACGGATTGGAACCATACTTCCTTTTCATCGGGCGACAGCGGATTAAACATATCTGCCTTCCGCGACTCTGCAACAGATTTCAGTACAGGCATTCCACCGACATTGTTATCCACCAATATATTTTCAGATTTCTCAGATATAAAAAATTGGATGGCTTCGGCAGCTTCCCTCACATACTTCGACCCTTTGTAAACAACATAAGTATCCACAAAATTCGGTGTACACGCCTTTCCACTGGACCCCATTGGGATCGGTGCGACGCCCCATTTAAATTTGTCAATTTCACTGAAACCAGGCATCATCCATTGTCCTTCAACTAACATGCCAAGCTTTCCGGATAGAAACAATTGGTCCGGTGGCATCGTTTGGGCGTCTGCAGGAGTTGGAGAATATCCATCTTTGATAAGTCCTTGAAGATAGGCTAGAGCTTCCTTGGATTCCGGGCTGTTGACCATTGATTTGGACTTATCATCATTAAACAAATCGCCGCCGTTTGTCCAGAGATATTGGGTTGCACGTTCCGGATTGAGATTAACATAGACGCCATACTGCTTGTTGGCTCCCTCTCCGTTTGTAAGTTTCGATGCGGCAATTTTTAAATCCTCAAATGTCCATGCCTTATTCCAATCAGTTGAAGGTTGGGGAATACCTGCTGCTTCGAACATATCTTTGTTGTAGTACATGGCCATGGTGTAGATGCCTACCGGCACACCATACATCTTGCCATCCTGGTTATATTGATCGAATGCAGAGCTGAAATAATCGTCCATGTTTAAGTCGCCTAAATATGGTGCCAGGTCCTCGAGCTGTCCCTTGGAAGAAAACATGGGCATATACGCTGCCCCAACCCTTCCGATATCCGGAGGATTCCCCGCGGCAATCTGGGCTGTAATCTTCTGGTTATATTCGTTCCAACCGCCAGGGAGTCTCTCCAGTTTAATTTCTGTATGGGGGTGGGATTGGTTAAAAGCATCTACAATGCTCTGCCAGGCCTTCATTTCATCTGTACCTGAAACGATAGACATTCGAAGCGTTATTTTTTCGGCGCTATCCGTCTCCTCACCGGTTCTTTCTTTACCTGACGATCCGCCAGATGAACAGCCTGACAAGAGAAGCAGTGCAATCATGCTGATGAGTGTAAGCTTAGATATCACTTTATTCATTGGACATTGTCACTCCTAATCTGAATTGAATTAACCTTTCATCCCACTGAGGGTAATGCCTTCAATAAAATAGCGCTGGGCAAATATATACACTACAAGCACCGGAATTAGGGAAATGCAGGATGCTGCCATCAGGAGCGACCAATCGGTTGAGTAGAGCCCCTGAAATGAGGAAATGATGAGCGGCAGTGTGAATTTTTCCTGATCATCCAAATAAATCAATGGCGTAAGAAAGTTATTCCAGTTGCCCATAAACGTAAAAATGCCGAGTGCGGCCAATGCCGGCTTGCAATTTGGAAGTACGATTTTCCAGTAAATCTCCCATGGATTAAGCCCATCCACCCTACCAGCATCCTCCAGTTCTTTCGGGATCGTGCTCATATACTGTCGCAGCAAAAACACACCAAACGCATTACTGAGCACAGGAGGAATAATAAGCGGCCAATGCGTATTGACCCAATGAATTTTGCTAAACCACATAAACATCGGGATCAAGGTCACTTGCCCCGGGATCATCATGGTAGCCAGCAACAACATAAACAGAAACTTTTGACCGGCGAACTGCATTTTGGCAAATGCGTAGCCAGCCATCGAACAGGTAAGCAACGAACCTGCGGTAACAATAATGGCAATTTTTAAACTATTCAAATAAGCCAGCCCAATCGGCAGTGTACTCCATGCTTGCTTGTAATTGTCAAAATAAAGGGGATTTGGAATAACTTTCGGAGGGTATTCGAATACAGCCCCCTCTCCTTTGAGTGATGTAGAAACCATCCATACAAAGGGAATAACCATGAGTATTGCTCCAATGATCAATATGAGATACAGGAGAGCTCTTTTTAACAGCTCGTTTTTTCCTCCGTTCCATCTCGGAGCCTCAATAGGCTTTTCCCGCATAATGTCAGACATCGTAATTCACCCACTTGTCGAATTTGAATTGGATCAGCGTCACAATGAGAATAATGACGAAGAGGATAAACGAGATCGCTGATGCCTCTCCCATACGGAAAAACTGAAATGCCGTATTGTAGATATGAAGAACCAACACATTCGTCGCATCCGCCGGACCTCCGCGGGTCATCATGTACGGTTCGGAGAATACTTGCATAGACCCGATTAGAAGCATGATGACAACAAAAAAAGTTGTTGGCGAGATCATGGGAATGGTGATTCTCCAGAATCTTTGCCAGCTTCCAGCCCCATCCATCTTTGCAGCTTCGTGGAGCTGTGAAGGCACCCCTTGCAAGCCAGCCAAAAACAAAATCATGTTATACCCCAAGCCTTGCCACACCGTCATAATGACAATGGAAGGCAATGCCCATTTCAAGTCCGACAACCAGCCGGGGCCCTGGATGCCGATTGAAGCTAAAATGGAGTTAATTAACCCGTAGTTTGGGTTGTATAACCAAGTCCATACCAGCGCAACAGCAACGGAGGAGGTTACTACAGGGATGAAGTAAGCGGCTCGCAGCAGTGTTTTCCCCTTCAAATTTTGATTCAGCATAAGTGCTATGATCAGTGCTCCCACCACAGTTAGCGGAATGTTCAGCAGCGCAAAGACCGATGTGTTTTTTAGTACTTTCCAGAATACCGGATCAGAGACCTGCTTACTATAATTGTCGATACCAACCCACTCCTGAGTAGAACCGATGTCCCAATTCATGAAACTGATTACAAAGGCAAAAACAACCGGACCAATAACAAATATCAGCAAGCCCAAAATCTGTGGAGCGATAAACAGGTACGCCCATGCGTTGTCTCTGATTCTCCGTTGTGTCCATGTACTCAAATTTCAACCCCCCTTGTATTAAACCATTTTAAAATGTCTAAGTGACCCACAAACCGAAGCTAAGCCTACCCTCATCGTTTTGAAAGCCCTTACGAGAGTAATTGTACCAACGAAGACAAAGTCTAAAAATAAGGTGATTCTTGGATTATGTTTGATGAAATTACAAAAAAACAAGACCCCTGCTGGATGCAGCGGTCCCCAAGATTTACATATTAATCTTTTCCTTATGTTCGATTAATATCCCATTGCGATTGCGAAATTCAAAAGGCGTCATTCCCTTGCTTTTTCGAAACAGCTGGCTAAAATGCCTCCCGTCTGTATAACCGACTTTTTGCGCAACTTCATAAATCTTTAGCGTTGATTCTTTTAGGAGGGTCAGGGATTTTTCGATACGGTAGTGACTTAAATAATCGCTGAAGGATACTCCCATCTCCTGTTTGAACAATGTGCTGAGATAGCTTGGATTCACCCCCAACTTCCATGCAATGTCACCGAGTTTGATATTTTCCGCATACTGTTCATGAATCATCTCGATTACCCGCTGGATCACATGATTCATTTGAATACTGAGATAACTCCGTGCACGCTCTGCACAATATTCCACCCCTAGTTTTAGCCGCTTCAGGATAGCCTGATGATCACCAGAAGCGTCTTGGGCAGCACCGTTTGCGGTCAGACATTCGACCTCAGGTTGCGATTGCCCATGATGCAGTTGGATCAGTAGAAGAGCTGCACGTTTGTCAAGTTCACGCACTGTCATGTTTCGATAATGGATCTCAAGTTCAGAGAATACGCGAAGCGCCCCTTCCGTTTCTCCCTTCCTTACATGCTGTAACATCATATATTCAAGCTCAATTGGAAGTTGAAACAGCGAGGCATTGGATTCCAAAATCTTTTCATAATAAACGACCTGTTTATCCTTGCTGGTAAAATAAGCAGCAAATTTGCTTTGCTCATAAGAATGGTTGACTTGTTTAAACTCGGAGGTCCTGCCCACCCCCATTCTCCAGTTAGAAATCCCTACGGATTGAAACTCACTTTCAAGAATAGCGGTAAACTGATTTAGTTCCATAGAAAAGTCCTCATCACCAATCTTCCCCAGAATGATCACCCAATCGCTCGTCCCATCCTTTAAGACCAAGTAAGGGGAATGAAATTTTGTGTGTAGGCCACTTCTTAGGACATGATCGCAATACTCCCGATCGGAAGGATTAGGTGAATTCAAAACAAGGCTAATGACCTTCAACCGATCACAGGCTGAAAAGGAAAAGAAATGAAAATCAGAAATCTCTTCAAAGTTCCCTCCATAGATAATTTCCCGCATGTTTCTCTCGAATAGCCCTAGCTCGTAGTCCTCGGCCATACGAAGTGAAATGTCATGTTCTCGTTTTACAATGCGTTGCTGATCGATGTGGAGCTGGGCTTTCTTCATGACCTCGACGATATCCGGTACCCGTGTTGGCTTTAGCAAATAGTCAAATGCACCGTAGCGAATTGCTTTTTGGGTATATTCAAAATCGGTATATCCGGTTAACAATACAACCAGCGAATCGAGACCAAGCTCCCTAATGTTCTCAAGGAGCGTTATGCCATCCATTTCCGGCATACGGATATCCAATAATATCAGGTCGGGTTTATAAAGCTTGATTTGTTCCATCGCCGTAACTCCGTTGGAAGCTTCTCCTGCCCAGACCCATTGTTCCAGGGTGCTAACCATCATTTTCAATCCTTCCCTAGCCGCACTTTCATCATCAACAATTAATATGTCATAGTACATCAGATTTTCTCCTTTACCATTAATATTCATTTAGCGGCAACTTATAAAGGACCTTCGTCCCCTCGCCCTCTACGCTTGTAATGGTTAGACCATACGCTTCCCCAAAGGTGAGTCGTATGCGCTCGCAAACATTTTGAATACCATGTCCCTCTCTGAAATATCCCGGTTCCATTAAATGGACAAGCTTCTCAGCGGGAATCCCCACACCGTTATCTGATATTTCAATTAGACATTCATTACCGGATCGGTAGACGCAAGTACGAATGATCCCCTGGCGGATGCTAGGCTCCAGACCATGGCTTATGGCATTCTCTACAGTCGGTTGCAACATTAATTTGAGAACTGGAGTTTGTTCGAGCGAATGATCAACATCAAAACTAAATGTAATTCGATCTTGATAACGAGTGGATTGAATATGAATATAATTGGAGAGGTTGTCCAGTTCCTCTTTTAATGTAACTGTAGGGCCGTTTTTTCCGATGCTATACCTTAGCATATTGGACATAGCAACTACAATATCACCAATTTTTTCTTGTCCCCGTACATAAAGCATCCAATAAATGGTGTCTAATGTGTTGTATAAAAAATGCGGATTAATTTGTGCTTGTAGAGCACGAAGCTGAGCATTCTTCTCTTTAATTTCTCCTTCGTACACACGGCTGATCAGTTCTTTAAGCCTGGATGTCATTTTATTAAAATTGCTGCTTAATATTAGCGCTTCTTTGTTACCAGTCAAATGAGTCTGTATGCTAAAATCACCACTCTCTACACTGCGCATTGCACGAATCAGCTGCTTGATCGGTGTGACAACCGTACGTGTGATAAGCAGGGACAACAGGACACTGATTAAGATCCATCCTCCAAGATAGAGAACCGTGCTCTTATAAATACCTTGAAGACCAGGAGTCATTTCATAAAACGGAACTAGTCCCATGGTCTTCCAGCCGGTGGCTTCAGATGTATGGAAAGCCATAAAGTAAGTCTGGCCATCAATCTCACTAATGAATGATCCTTCACTATCTGCGTACAACTCCTCCAAAATATTCCCTTCGAGCTGGCGCCCTACCCAATCCCGATTTTGCCCGGATAGAACAATACCACCGGTATCTACGATAATGGCTTGTCCGGTTTGTCCGAGCTGCAACTGCTTGATTGAGTCATAAATGATCTCCTCAGGCATTTTGAAAGTGAAATATCCTATCGGAATGATTTCAGGTCCCAGCATATTTTTGATTAATCGGACCCCTCGAATATGGACTTCATGAAGGTTGTTATATCCTGCAAAGCTCCAGTTGATTTGTCCGTCAAGCTCATGAACTTTATGCATAAGTTCCCTGCTCAAAGGCATGTAATCGTCCGAAAGCCCAACAAGGAAAACACCTTGGATTGAGTATACTCCAAGATCCGACATTTTGGGTGAAGCCACGTTATACTGAGCAACCTCCTTTGATAGCGCTTTCTTTTGTTGGTATAAAATTTCCTTATGCATCTGATCGTTTAACACTTTTTGAACTAGGGGATTAATTAAAAATGTAGCATCATTGTTAAACTGCTGCAAAATTAGATCAATTTCTCGGTTGGTTTGCTTTAGCATCTGGATGATGTACTGTGATGTATTACTGTTTATGATATCCTTGCCTTTGTAATACGTTACGAGTGAGGTGGATAGGACAGGAACGGTCGAAATGAATACAAAACTAAAGATTAATATATAAGTGAGACTAATGCCTCTTCCGGAAAATCGGAGCCTTCTCAATGAGAATCACACCTTCTGATGTTAGTAAAATCGTTTTAGTTGATGAATGCATTATCTTTTCAACTGATTATGCATGGATTTGGATTATCCGTCTATAATAAAACCTCTTATGCCAAAATGTACTTCCGTCTGTAATTGTATTATGGGCTGTTCACTCTTGAAAGCCAATGCCCCATGTCCACTTTTATTAATGTGGTCAAGACCCCATTTAGAGATAATAAAAGAAACACCTAGGCTGCAAACTGGCGTCGGTAATATCACTGTACCGGCGTCAGTTTGTTTTATTTTCGTTGCGGTCGTCTTCGATTATAAAATCGTATGTATATCTCAATTTTTCTTTGTGCCTCTGCTAGAGTTCGGATATTATAAGGGTAGGGTCCTTCGTTTTGAGATGCGAGAAGAAGCTCTCGATGGAGGCGTTGTCTATGCAATTGCCCCCACGAGACATGCTGATTCGGGCACCAACCTTAGGCAACATGTCGTGGTATGCATGGGGCGTGTATTGGAATCCCTGGTCGCTGTTGTACGACCAGTCCAGTCATGTCCTTTTATTTCGCAAATGCTTTGGCGAACGCTCGGAGAACCAGCTCGTTGTCATACGTTCGCTGAGTCGGTAGGCCACAATCTCATTATTGAATAAGTCTTTCACCGCCGAAAGATAAATCCAGCGCTCGCCTACCCGGTATTGGGTCACATCCGTCGCCCATTTCTGGTTTTGTTTTCCGGCCGCAAATCACGCTTAAGCAGATTCCCCGCAACACGCTCTGCTGCCTGGTATCTTAAACCGGCGTTTTTGGCGAATGCTGGCTTGAATGCCAAGCTTTTGCATGAGGCGCAGTACCTTCTTGTGGTTCATCCATACGCGGTCATCCTGCCTCAAGAACAATTGGAGTTGCCGGTAGCCGTACTTTCCTTCGTAGCGTTTGTAAACTGTTCGGATGAGTCGCTTTGCCTCGGCATCCCGGTCGTTCTTCTTCCACTTCAAATATGCGTAGTAGCCGCTTCTAGAAACACCAAAGTGTTGACAAAGTTCGGTTATTCGTCTTATTTCCGCTGCTTGCTCGATGAGCTTGAAGCGCTCTTCCTTACCTCCTGCATCCAGATTTCCAAACACTTTTTTAGCATGGCGTTCTCCCGGTTCAACTACTGAACTTACCGTTCTTAGTCTATGTATTCCTTTCGCCGTCCTCATTGATCTAAAAGACCAAACTCACCTTGTTCTCGGTATTTAAATGAGCATGACAAATGGGAGCAAGTAGTGACGGCCGGTTAGGGATAATCCTCTCGGAAAATATCTTTCTGTCTTATCCCACTGAAAGCCTTGACATAGAGTGCGCTCTAGGTAGTAAGCTTTAAACTAATTTCATTGGAAAGGAGAAATGTCCGATGTGGATCTTCTTATGAGTCTGCAAATTAGTCAACTCGCCAACGAGACTGGATTATCAATTCACACGCTTCGTTACTATGAAAAGGAAGGTATTTTTCCGCCCGTAAAGCGTAGTGAAAACGGTATTCGCATTTATGATTCCGAAGACATTGAATGGATCAAATTCGCTTGCCGCCTTCGCGAAACGGGAATGAGTATTGCCGAAATGAAGAAATTCGCGCAACTCGTCATTCAGGGAGACGAATCTAAAAACGAGCGGATTAAACTGCTTCGTCAACAAAACACACGAATCAAAAACCAAATGGAGCAATTAACGCGCTGCATGGAACTCATAAATCACAAAATCGAGTTGTATTCTTCCCCACAAGGGGATTAGAGGAGGAACTAAGGATGAAAACTATATTGATTACTGGTGCATCGGCAGGAATCGGGAGAGCAACGGCCTTACAATTCGCGCGCAAAGGATGGAATGTAATTGCAACTATGCGTTCTCCTGAAAAAGAATCGGAATTTACCAAGGTCGAGAACATTTTTGTCACCCATCTCGACGTTGAAATCAAAGAATCCATCCACAACGCGATTGAGCAAGGGATCACGAAATTCGGGAATATTGATGTGATTGTAAACAATGCAGGTTACGGTTCATTTGGTATCTTTGAAGCTGCAACAGAAGAACAAATCCAAAGACAGTTTAACGTCAATGTTTTTGGCCCGATGCAGGTAATAAAATCGATCCTGCCTCATTTCAGAAAGAATCGTCAGGGACTTATTATCAACATTAGCTCCGGGGGAGGAAGAATCGCACTTCCGTTGTTTTCTCTTTATAATTCTTCCAAATTTGCCCTAAACGGACTTACGGAAGCTCTATTGTACGAGTTAGCCCCACTCAATATTCGGGTAAAGATCGTGGAGCCGGGACGCACTAATACCGATTTTGCAGGTAGATCTATGGACCCGCTGCAGGATACCCAATTGACGGATTATAGTGAAATCGAGCAAAAAATCGGATCAGTGTATCAAGGCTTGTTTGACCCTCAACAAGTCGATTCTCCGAATCTTGTTGCCGAATTGATTTACAAGGCGGCAACCGATCCTTCCAGCCAATTGAGATATCATACCGGCGAAGACTTAATGAAGGCACGTGAAGAACTGAACGAAGATGAATTTATTAGCAATATGGCACAAAACTTTGGTATTGATATTCCATAATATTGCAGCAAAGATGTCGACGTACATCACATGGTAGCAAGGATAAAGACGAACAGTTTCTTGTAAATAGTTCTGTTCGTCTTTGCAATTAAAGTGGTACTAGGTAAGCATTTGATGTGACCTCCAGCTATTCCTCTGCTCCGTACGGAGCGTGATGCCCCCTATGTTTCCATATGCTCTACTGGTAAAAATTACGTTGAAGGACAAAATCTCATTCCGAATGAAAGGAATAGCATTATAGAAAGGCTTTACATTGACCATATTCACAGACCTAAACTATGTGGAATTTCGATTGAGTTATTGTAAGTAGGTCAGTATGGTATTGCACTGAAGATTTATACTACCAATGACCGGACACTGGGAGGACTCTTTCTTCTCTTTGCCGAGGAATTCCGCGCTCTGGATTACCAGACCGCGCTTCAACAAGTCATGAATTTATTTCTCGAAATGTCAGAGGCCAAAACTAAGAAGAGCAAAACAGTAGTTTTTTGTCAACTCCATGATGGGGTCTCTAGTTCCCCTAGTTATATCATGGGTTTGTTTGGATATTTGAGCTGCGAAAGTTGAGTAATATATTAATAAAGCTGGAGCAACTCCAAATGAGACCAAATCGGCCAAGGAATCCAATTCCTTTCCAAATTCACTGCAAACATTTAAACGCTTGGCAATTCTCCCGTCATATCATCTATTAAAACGGCAATCATAATATATGCAGCACTTGCAATGTAATTTTGTTTTATAATCTCGAGTATTGAAATCACTCCAAATGACAGGTTCGCGAATGTAAGCAAACTAGGTATAGACTTTTTTAACATAAATTCCTCCTACCACACATAAAACTCATGATGATTTATCAGCACTTTTTTTAAATTCAGAAAGTTTGTTGATCAACTTATCTTTGTAAATCAATCCGAATCTAAAAGCTAGCACTGACACTCCTGATATAATTATGGTTGATGCATAATTTTTTTCATAAATATTAGCTCCAACGCATATGTTTCAACCGATTTATAACCATCATCAAGAGTAATTAAAACTGGTTTTGAAATAGCATTAACCCGTATCGGGGTGAAGCCGTGCGTTTTTAAATAATAAAGTTGGTTTTGAAAATACGTAGGTGAGACATAAACGCTAGGGTTAGCTTCCGCTGGTATCGAACTCTGTCCCCTATGGCGTGTTTCATTAAGATATGCACATTAGAGCCCACAGCTATTAGATGTTCCTACGAAAACCATCAGCCGTAGCCGTGGATGCGGTCTACAAGACACCCTACATTAGTAAAATATTGTTAATGATGGCATTCGGCCAACGACGCCGTATACTCGTCCCCACACAAAGATGGCTTTTTAGTGAAAACGCGGTTTTTTTTATGTCCCCAAGTTCTTGTCATTTTGATTTGACAAGAACTTGGGGACATTACCGAGGGATGGATTACATTAAACTGAAGACCTAATAAGGAAATGCACAACGGCTAAGGTCTTAAGCGGTCTACAAAACGAAATATCAAAGTTGAGTTGAAGTAGTGCGGTTTTAAAGAGCCAAATTCAAGATTTACATATATAATGTTGAACGTTTTATTAACAGACACAGAAAAAATTGAAAATGAACATTATTACGACCTTCATTTATGGAGAAAGTGGAGATGAATACGTTGAGAAGAAAACGGATAAGGCGTAGATTAATGAGCACAGTAAAAATTAGCACCCCCATGTCAGAAGAGAGTGTAAGAGTTAGTTTTTGAATCATGGGCAGCAATAATTTTCTTTCCATTCCTGCTTAACTCAAAATCAAAAATACTGGCGTTGAAATTCTCAATCAATTTCTTTTCAGTGATCAATCAGGCAGAGAATTCATACTTATTAATACAATATACACGATTTTGTGGTTATTTAAATCAATATACTGTATGACTTTGTTTGACTTATTGAATATATTAGAAGCAATATAGCCCTAGCTTCTTAAACAGTAAGAGTGAGAAAAGACCTAATTATAAATAGCTTTAACGATTTTTTTAATTTTGCAAACACCATTTTTTCCACAAAAAAATTCTCATAATGAGAGGAGTTTTTACATGCCTCATTGTGCAATTTGAAGAATTCCATGAAACGATTAAATTAAGCGATGACCAGTTGTCCGTTGAGTTCGAGGCCATCCAACGTCTTCACGCATTCTCCACCATCAAGTAGAAGCATATATCGGAGCCACATCCGGCCATCTCTGTCTCCCGACTCGATGATGCCAATGGCGCAATTTTATAGTTGAATCTTATCATCCCTTATATTATAATGCCGTTACTGTTATGAATATAGGAGTTGATGTTATGAACGAAAAAGAAAAATCGCATGCTGGTATGTTATACCAACCTGGCGATCCTGAGCTTGTCGCAGACCGTGCTGATACCGTGAAAAAGCTATACGAATATAACAATATACACCCGCTGGACCGCGAAGCACGACAGATCGCCATTCGCGGGCTGCTGGGAAAGACCGGAGATAATTGCGTTGTAGAGCAGCCGCTTTTCTGTACTTATGGGTATAATACCACGGTAGGAGATAATTTTTTTCTCAATGTTAACTGCAAGCTCATGGACAGCGGGAAAATTACAATTGGTAACAACGTATTTATTGCACCCAACGTCTGCCTTATAACGGAAGAACATGCTATGGATGTAGAGCAACGGTTAGCGGGATTAGAATACACACATCCAGTCAATATCGGTGATAATGTATGGATCTGTGCAGGCGCTATAGTCCTGCCAGGCGTGACGATCGGAGCGAACAGCGTGATTGGAGCCGGCAGTGTCGTTACGAAGGACATTCCGCCAGATAGTTTGGCTGTCGGCAATCCGTGCAAGGTCATCCGCTCTTTGAAAAAAGCCCTTTAGTAGGCCCAATCGGTGATTCTATCGCTTTCAGAAATGTAACAACAATCTTCATGTGGTCTCTACCCGATCCTAGCGTTATCCGATGGCCAGAATGGCCTCCTCGGGTAGTTCTGCCTTGATAGTGTCCGCAAAGGTTCGCTCCTCACCACGGTTAATTCCCTACCGCTGTCGCTACTAATGAAAGTATGCCATACTGACCGTGACCATGAAGGAAGACGCCCTGGAGAAAGTACTGCTAAAGCAGTAGCTCCTCCGCAAAGGACGTCTTTTCATTTTCTCTGTTTTGTTCTCCACTGGTTCCTCAGGAATCCCATAACCAAGATGGTCTTTCGCGGCACCTTGGTGGATGTTCAAATGCAGTGCAGCCAATAAGCGAGCCAAATATCGTATCCAGATTTGCAGCTTATCCATTACCTCTACATTTCTCCATCCCCATTGATCAGCTAAGAGTTTTACATCTTTTGAATCCCTGATAATACCTGATCATTTTCTTCCTAAGAAGGTACTCGATCAATCGCAATTACAAATGCATCATTCACAGCATCACTCAATGTCTCACCTTCTTGTGTCTCGCATGGTGGGGGCTGTTAGCTTACTTCCAAAACTGGATTTAATTTAATTATTTTGATTTTTTACTCCCCATTCACATAACTCTTCCAAAACGGGTAATAGTGTTTCCGCTTTATCTGTGAGACTGTACTCGACTTTAGGGGGAACTTGGGGATACTCTTTTCGTTCCACCATACCATCTGCTTCCAATTCTTTGAGTTGTAAACTCAATGTATTATAAGTAATTGCCCCTATCTGTCTTTTCAGCTCATTAAAGCGAACCGGTTGGTTTTCTGCGAGGAGGTAAATAATAACCATTTTCCATTTACCACCAATAACTGATAATGCATAACCAAAGGGTGTATCTTTAATATTCTTAACTTTACCTTTGTATTCGGACATACTCATATTTACACTATCCTTTCTGGTAGTACCTATCAATAAAGTGCGTACTATTTTTTTATATGCTTTCATTCTATACTAACCTTACTTTAAGTAAAGGAGAGAACGAAATGACTAATGTCAAAACCTACAATCACGATCTTTGGGATCACGGAATTACCCAGGGATACTCCGCAAACGGAACCATCTACATTTCAGGACAATTTTCCCACAACACAGAGGGCACGTTCGTTGGCAAAGACGATATCGAGGCACAGACTCGGCAGACGCTCGAAAATCTTGATCGCGTGCTGGCGGGATTTAATGTCACGAGGTCGAACCTCGCTTATGTGGAGATCTATTTGACAAACGCTCAAGAACATTCCGAGCCAGTCATCCAGCTGTTCAAGGAATACGTAGGGCAACACCGGCCTGCAGGCAGTCTCATAGGCGTGACATATCTTGCGTTCCCTGAGCAATTGATTGAAATTAGTGCCGTCGCACACGCGGACTAACTTGGCTACTGTGGTCGGGTAACAATAGCGGTCAGGTCTCGGATAGGCGCGACCGCTATTGGCATAAAACAGTATATTTTCTCAAATAAGTGTAAAAAAGTTCTCATCTGATCGCTAGTGTGGAACTTTTATCTTTATTCAACTACTTGCGTGGGTATTTGTATTTACCAAGATCAAACCTTACCACATCTACGCATTCCATCAGCCTTTCCGTCATTCTGCAATAATCCCAGACGCTGATTTTCCGTTATGTAAGTTCCAGTAATATTCGGTCGCAAACACAATTACATTTTCCATGATCGTCGGAAAAAGAAAGCCGCAACTTCTCTTTGCCCAGTCCAAATGAGCGGTATGCACTAGCCACACTTCGATTGCACTAAATTCGATAAGATCTTCCATATTTCTTAGTGTGGTTGGCGCGGGTGTACTGATCGGTTTTTGTCGCCTAGCCATCAATTGACTAATATGCTGGTCTATTGCGTTGATGATGTTCATCTCAACTGTGAGGCGTTTTCGATCGGAGAAGGGTCTCGCCATTCTCCACAAGTTTACCGGCTTTCCGTCCGTTACCGCGGAACCAAGAAGATGGCTTTGCTTATGCAGTCCGGTCAAGTTGGGCGGCACTGCGAGCAAGCGCTCCTCATCCCAAAGGATGAGGGCGCCTTTTATATTATTACGGACAAAGGAACTGGGATTAAACATGTTAACGATGCAATTTATCCTCGATCATGCGGAATTGGTACAGCAAGCGACGGTACACAAAAACATTCCCTTTCAGGTCGATAAGCTGCTCGAATGGGATTCGAATTCGAATTCATCCAACATGCGTTAGCCTTATGTAGAATTTCCAAAAAGACGATAACGCAGAGAACGGACAACAACCTGTGAATAGTCGAGATGACGATAAACACTGATCTCAATCTTCTCCTGAACACTGGATGAGCACTTTATACCGCATGTGTCGACAAGAGGCCGTGATGATCATTCGATTTGTTTGAAAATATAGTATTAGACTGGAGTCGTTGATTTAAAGGGGGTTTTGAATTGATGAATTGTCAGCTTTTGAAAAATAAGTTTTAGACTGTTCCATTAAAAGAAACAGCGGCGAACCAAGACTTGAAAAATAAAGTATTATACTTTCGCTGTTGTCATTCAACTAACGTTCCCAGTTAGTTCAACCGCTAAAGATGATAAATGAGTGTGGTTGAACTTAAATATCATCATATCCCTTGGCATCAGAAGATACCCGCATTGTTTTTATGTCCTGCAATGGTGGTCGACCAAACAGTCTTCGATATTCACGATTAAATTGTGACGGACTTTCGTAGCCTACAGTCAATGCAGCCGTAGTAGCCCCTATGGGACCGCTTAACATTAAGCGCCTGGCTTCTTGCAAGCGCAAGTGCTTTTGATACTGCAAAGGCCCCATCATTGTGATCGCTTTAAATTTGTGATGTAATCCGGATTTGCTTATATTTAAGGACTTTGCTAACTCCTCGACGTTTAAAGAACTAGCGTAATTTTCCCTGATCCATTGGATCGCCTTCCCGACCTCATCTGCTCTTTGATCAAACAACGCCTTCTGCAAAAATAAGTGCCCAAAATCGCTTGATAGCAAGTTAAAAAACATTTCTTTTTTGAGTAGTCCAGATAAAAAACGAACTTCTTTGGGCTTGCTGTTTAATTTCAATAAACGGTAAAAGATATCCAGCAGATCGGCATCCGGTTTACCTATGAAGGCCCCAGTTACCCGATTAGTATCCTTACATTCCGTGTTGATTTCTGCCTCCATCACTACGGAAGCTATTTCCTGAGCCGTAAAATCGATCCGCAATGCTATATATGGCGAATGCTCAGTAGCCCCAACGACTTGAGAGGAAGCAGGGATATCAATCAGGGACGTCATATAATCCCCGGCTTCATAATAAAAGATATCTTGACCAAGATAAAGGTTTTTTGCCCCCTGGAGGATTAGACAAATTGAAGGAGACAATATGCCTTGGTTCCGCGAAGTATCACAGCTGCGTCTAACAATCGACAAGAACGGCACTTTAGTTTGCGTTCGCCCTTCAGTTTAGGCTATTTGATCTGTCATGGCAATGAGTAGATCCAGTGTCTTCTTATGAACGGATACAATTCTTCCGCCAGTTGTACTGGCGGTTTTTCTTTTTTTCGGCATACCTTTTATCCCCCATTCTGTCTATATATTATAAATACATTAAAGAAGCCTGCATAGCAGAAAACTATTTAATTTGCACATTTAGGCAATATTTATGCACGAACGATCTACTTCCTTACGTTTATACCATTCATAATATTACTCAGGACGATTAAAAACTAAACAGAAGGGGATTTTTTAATGGGTACCAGCACAGCAATAGAAGCAAAATTAGGTAAGTTATGGAACAAAAATTATATCATGCTATTGGCGATTGGTGCGTTAAGTTATTTGGCATTTACTCTCGCTAGTCCTCTTATTGCAAATTATGCTGTAGAACTAGGAGCGTCCGTTAGTTTAGCGGGGGTAATTGTAGGAATATTTGCGATTACAGCTCTATTTGTTGGTCCGTTTGGTGGAATACTAACGGACAGAACCAATAAAAAATATGTGATGATTGTTGCTACTGTCATTAATGGTATTGCTACTTTGGGCTACAGTATTGCACCAAATGTTGAGGTCATGATTTTCTTCCGTATGTTACATGGAGCCAGTATTAGCGTTACCAACGTAATTATTCTTGCTTGGACTACCGATTTTATTCCAAAGAAAAAGATGGGGGAAGGCATTGGATATTTTGGCATCAGTCAAATTTTAGCTACAGCCATTGGTCCAGCAATCGGTATCAGTTCATCGAGCCATTTGGGAACTTCTATTACCTTCGTGTTTGCAGCATCATTGTATATTTTAGCAGCATTATGTATGTTTTTTGTATCAAATATTAAACAGGAATCGAGCGAAAATAAGGCTGCTACAAAAAGTAAAATTGGGTTAAAGGATATCATTGCTTTTCAAATATTGCCACTTTCCTTTATTGCCGCCTTATTTCAAATGGGAAATGGACTTGCCAGCTCATATATGGTTTTACTTGGGGAAAATCGTAATATAAGTGGAGTAAGTATCTATTTCATAGTATTCGCGCTAATGCTTCTGTTTACAAGACCGCTTTCTGGAAAGCTATATGATAAAAAAGGACTCAAAATTATTTTGTATCCCGCGTTATTATGCGGCTGTGCAGAAGCACTGATATTAGGTCATGCATATGCAATCTGGATGATTATCTTGGCTGCGGTTATTACATCTTTCGGGCAAGGGACCGCACTGCCTTCTATACAAGCGGAGTCCATTCGCATCATAGGTAGCGAAAGAAAAGGATTAGCATCAAGTACGTACTTTATTGGTGCTAATATAGGACAGGGATTTGGACCATTGATTGGTGGAGCTATTGCAACTTCATTTGGATATAGTGGGATGTTTAACTTCAGTGCAGCGTTAATGCTATGTGGAATTTTGGGTTATGCTATTTATAATAAAAAAATTGGTTCAGTTAAGATCTGAGCCTAATTTTGAAAAACCGCTCTCAGAGTGGTTTTTTATCTTTCACGGTATTCCTCAGAATAATCATCCCACGTACTGTGCGCAAGTATTCGTCATTAATTACGCTAAACTACCCGTTAATGGCACACCTGAGTCTAGTACTTTTTTCCACAATCTTCGACGACGACCGCCCCCCATTCCGTGATTTGGCATCCGATCGTTCGCGGCAATTTCGATCCAGTAACCAGTTCCGGTTTGAAAAAGATCCGCGTGCATAGGATAGTCGTCCCGTCTTCAAGAACGACTTGCTGCACGATCCCGTCGCTGACCCGTCAGTTCATCAGGGCCATTCGTACAGACAGTAAACGGTTCGTCCAACCGGATATGAGCGGAGCGAAATGCATGAACTCAGCCCCCTTATTAATGATGACAAGCGACTGATTCCTTAACTCCCAGCTGTCGCAATACGGGCAGACAAAGGCGCTTTTCCATATACCTTCTCTAGTTCCGGAATGCCGAGCGGTTCATCTTTCATGCCATTAGCAAACAGAACTTTTTTACCCTTACGCAGTCTCAATCTGATACTGACCGTCGGTTCCCGTGATCGCCACCGCGGTGTCCGCTACGAATGATACGAGTGATAGGCACTAATCTATTCCTTCGCAATTCGCCGAAACCCACGCGGTGTAATTCCGTCGCGGGTAAGAAATCGTGGACCTCACGAGTTACCGCGTTGCGTGGACGACCTTCATCGATGATCATCACCTTTTTCTCGTTGCCCTCCCGAGCACCAAGGCGGCGTTCAACCCAGCTTGTCCGCCGCCAATAATGGTCACATCTAAAAGTTGATTTTCCATTTCCATAACCCTTATCCCCCATAAGCGATCTATATTATCCATAATTAAAGCATAAAAAGCGTATCACTTTTACTACTTGAATTACATCAAGGAACGTAATCTGATCCTCCGGTCGTGCAAGCTCTTAACTGTTCAGTGAAAATAAAGTATTTTCTTAGTGTTTATTCTAAGACAAGTTTTTTTAAAAGCACTGTATGCTACCCGCGTATGTTCTTTAATCAATAATTGGAAATGGAATATTATGTAGAGGTTGCAACCCAAGCGATGGCGCGGGAGCGTCCTTTTTTATTGAACCAGAAAATGAGTTTACTTTAAAAGGTATCAAGGTGATTAAAAAGCGATTATGTGAGTAAAGAACGAAGTACGATAGCGTAATAGACCGCCTTTTTACAAAGGCGGTTTTCTTATTGCTAAAAAGGAGACTCCAGTTGTTCGACCTGAACAGATTGCTGACGCGATAAAGTTACCGGAGCGATTCAAACATACTCCGGGTCGTTCTGGATTCTGTGCTCGATCTCAAGCCTCAAACGCTTGGTTTGGGCTGTATCGATCTGAGCTTGTACGTCCAAACGTTCGCGCTTACACCAAAGCTTCTTTTTTTTTAATTATGCAATATGTCCCTCTATTTCTGCTCTCAATTGTTCAAACCACTCTAAGTTAACCAAGTGATGGGAACGGGAATTTTCGTTCATTCGGCGGTAGTAATCGATTGTGCCGGGAAGTTCTTGTGTGTTGGACAGGTATTCATCAAGGAGGGCGATTCGGGTTTTAGTCTGGTCGATTTGCCATTGGATCAGTTCCAGCAATTTGTTTTTGTCGAATTCATCAGCAAAGAGCAGCGCCCCATAAAATTGCAGGTTCACATATTCCAATTTGGTGCCGTATTTGACCATTAATTTTTCGAATTCAGCCATTCCCGATTCGGTGATTTTAAAGTTCCGAGTTTCGCGCCGACTGGTTGAAGAATTCTGCTGAATCTGTTCAATCCAACCTTTTTCTTCAAGTTGCTGCAGATTGTAATAAAACGAGCCTTTTGTGAAATTTACAATGTATTTGTAATGGCGTTTTTCCATTAAGGCCAGCAGTTCATAGCCGTGAGCGCCGGGGTTTTGGATGAGCAAGCCAAGGATGAGTAAGGGAATCAAGGATGCATCACCTTCGCCATCAGCGCCTCGAATTCTGCGTACGTGATTTTATCCGAAGCCAAATCCATGCTATGAAGGTAAATCTGTTCTGTTTTCGAATAGTTTCGCTTCACTTTCAGCGACTGCTCCTCCCCAGGGATGGGTTCCATGACATGACACTTTTTCGAAAAAGCCTCGAAATAGCGGTAGCCGAATTTGCGTTGCGAAACAGCGTCTAAATGAATGCCATCAGGATTCGCGGTCAAATCTGCCGCTGTTACAAAATAACAATTTCGCTGTTCATTGGCGAAACGCTGTAATTGTTCATTGACCTGTCGATACTCTGTCGCGTGCTGTCCAAAACCGGTCATCCCAAGGAAATCACCAAGTCCGCCAATGATCAAAGGTACCTCATTAAGATTCAATTCGTTTCTTAGGATCTCGATGATAAGGGTTAATTTCTCGTAATAAGTTTCATGTAGTGAACCATAACTATCGCTCTCACCCTGGTGCCAAAGGATTCCTTGGATTTGACTGGACCGCAGGGCGAAGCGGGCTTCGGACAAAGCATGCTGAAAAAGGATGCCTTCCGGATGCCAGTCATCCAAGGAACTGCCGCCTTCCGCACAAGGAATCAAACCAATTTCTTCATCGGGATTGGCTTTCGACCAGGCATCGGCAAAAGACGCCGCCAGGCTTACACCGGAAACCGGACGGTCGTAATTAATCGGCTCTGTCATCATCTGCCACTGTCCATTGCGCAGCATTTTTATTTTTTCATTATAGATAGGATCGACTTCATGCAAAAATCCTCGACCCGCCATATTCGACTGCCCCAACATTAAGAATGACTTTATCATTTACTCTTCATTCCTTTCCATCACTATTATGGTCTAATCTTGAAAATATTATACAGTCTAATTAGACTATGGTCAATGGAATTATATTAAGAGAGCTCAATACTTCATCTAACACCATATTCACGCTTCTAGGCATCCGGCAAGGTCCTTTACACAGACGTAAACCTTGGACTTGGTTGTGTTAATCCGCAAGCTATTTGCCGTATTGCAACGGGAAAAGTGATATTGGACCTTGGTAGCGGCGGTGGATTCGATTGTTTCCTCGCTTCCAATCAGGTTGAAGGATCCTGGTATGGAGTTAGTGTCGATATGACACCGGAGAAGGTTAGCGGCGGTCGTAAGAATGTATACAGAGGTTTTGAGGTGGCATTCCGTGTCTCGCAAAGCGGCGGTCGTTTGACTATTTCCGATGTTGTTACAATAAGAGATCGGTTGAACATGTTCAAATGATGAAGTACGAATTCGAGACAAACTAACATGTCTTTACTAGGGGTCCCGCCAACATTTTAACGTTATTTAAACTAGTACACGTATTCAATGTATTTTTGAGGGAGCATCACAAAAAGCAGTCCAAAACTGGAACAATACAGTCTTGGCCTGCTTATTTCTGTCAGCTTCATCCCCTAATTAGTCGACAACTTTATTGTCTCAGTCTGAAACATTATTATTCTATGAACACATTAATGAGCATCCACCTTATTACCGACGGTAACCAGACATTGATATCAAAGTTTAGTTACTATCTGTTTGTTCACTTAATTTCTTATTTACCTGCATATCTTCGAGTAGTTTATTTAACTTTTGGTTTGCCCACCGGTAAGCGTCAGATCCTAAAAATAAGCAGGTCGGCGGGTTGTCAGACTCTACCAACTCGATAAAAACTTCGGCAGCCTTTTCTGGATCACCAAGTTGCTTGCCATGATTCGCTTCAAATTTTTTAATTTCCTCATGGAGAGGAAGATAATCGGCGATTTTATGATCCGCTAAAACAAGGGATTCAGCTGTATTAAACTCTGTTCTAAATCCCCCCGGCGCAACAACCGTTACATTGATTCCCATCGATTTAACATCTTGGGCTAAAGCATCTGACATCCCAATAATAACCGATTTAGTGGCAGCATAAATACTCCATCCCGTGTGCGGAGCAAGTCCAGCGATGGATGAAATATTAATGATGTGGACATAGCGTTTCGCCCTCATGTATGGCAGAACACTTTGAACCACGTAAATGCTGCCAAACACATTAACTTCAAAGCTTGACATGATCTCCTGTTTGGAAAGTTCCTCTATAGCTCCACCAATTCCGTATCCCGCGTTATTGACCGCTACATCTATTTGTCCAAAATGCTCATATGCCAATTTCATGGATTGAGCAATGGAATCGGAACTTTTTAAATCAACTTGAAGCGGCAAAAAACGTTCTTCTGAAACCTGACCAACAGCTCGTTTCAGCTCCTCTAAGTTTCTTGACGTCGCGGCGACCCGGTAATTGTTATCTAGCAACTTTTTCACAAGTGCAAGTCCAAGACCTTTCGAAGCCCCTGTAACATACCATACTTTTTTATTCAGCATTTATATCTTATCCTTTCAGTCAACCTGTCTACATTATGTACAAATATCTATTCCCATTGGTATAAGAAAACAATCAACTTCATGCCTATTCCTGTCACACTATTAACAAACAGTATGATTTACTTTATAGTTAAAACATAAAATTCATCAAAAAATTAGGTTGGAACTGGTGGTTTCCGTATGAGCAAAATCTCTTTGCAACAGAAAGAGTTAGCGGGACTCATTAAAAAGTTCACTGAAAAAGATGGGGACCATAACACATTAATTCCTTCACTCCATCTCATCCAAGATTCCAATGCCACGATACCGATATGCAGAATTCAAAAGCCTTCCTTATGCATAGTTGCTCAAGGAGAAAAAATAGTCATTTTAGGCAAAGAGAGTTATACTTACGGTGTTTGTGATTATTTGGCTGTTTCTTTGGATGTACCGATATCCGGACAGGCGATCAAGCCTTCATCGGAAGAACCCTTTTTGTCAATCCGACTTGACCTGGACGCAAGTGAGATCTTTGAAGTCATGAAGGAGAATAATCTTTTTCCTGAGAGTATAGAAAATTATCCAAAAAGTTTATTTGTTGGAAAAATGAATAATATTCTTCTGGATGCGGTAATTCGGCTAGTGAGGCTATTGGAAACTCCAAAAGATACTTCAGCATTAGCGCCATTAATAATTAAAGAAATCCTATATAGGTTACTTAATGAAAAAGAAGGAGATGTTTTCAAGCAAACTGCCACAAACGGTAGTCATTTTGCAAAGATTGCAGAGGTAGTCGACCGGATTAAAACGAACTTCAACAAACCACTACGCGTTAAAGAATTAGCTCAAATTGCTAATATAAGTTCTTCGTCTCTAAATCGTTATTTCAAGCAGGTCACTGCAATGACTCCCGTACAGTATCAGAAACAGCTGCGATTGCAAGAAGGGCGGCGCCTTTTAATGACTGAAAACTACAACGTCGCAAATACCGCTTTTCATGTCGGCTATGAAAGTCCATCTCAATTCAGTCGCGAATATGCACGGTTATTTGGGTGTCCTCCGACTGGCCGATATTTTGCGAATGCAAAATAATTAAAACTGTGGATCGAGCTTGTTCGGATTTTTTGGATCCTTGGGTAAAACGATCTGGCTTATCACAGAAAGAGCTTGGCGAAAAAAGCCGGAATTCACTTTTCTTATATCGGTGGAGTTGAGCGAACAGAGAAAAATACAACCCTCGTTAACTAAAGCGGATTTGAAGAAAGTTCAAGTTCAGCTAGTTGAAATTTTCGAAAAATAAAAAGTAAGAGTCATCGGTTCTTAATGATTCTTACTTTTTATTTTATTAGGGCGTGTCTTCAAAGTGTTTGATTAACAATAAGTGGTTATCCGTATCCCTGATAACATATTAATGTTCGTCTTTATTCTCAGCAGCTCCCCCCGTTCTTGGACAGCCGACACGAGCTGCTGGCGTGATCTTTAGGTAAAAGACGAACAATAACGGAATTCAGTTGAATCAATCGTTCGGATACCACATCTTAATGGTTTAAATTAACAGAAGACGTATAATAATACAAGTGAGACTAAGGCGATATTAAAAAAGAGTCTTTAGTCGTATGAACGGCTAAGACTCTCAGGACAAATCGGTGGAACATCCACGGCTATACCCGCTCTTCGGATGTCATACCAAAACAATCATAATTTAAAATTTTTTACGGTTTTATTAATGTTGCATTATTGAAATGATTCATAGAACCTGCAAAATCAATTACAGATATTATTTCAACTATCTGTTTATCAGTAAAGCCAACATTCTTTAGGTGTTTTGTATAACTTGCGATACACATCTCGCAGTTATTCATTATTGATACTGTAAAAGCTATTACAAGCTTTGTGTTAAAATCAAGTTCTTGTGAATTCATAAAGTTTTGCGCCTTCTGAGCTACTATTTTCATGTATTCAGGATGATTTGCCATTGCTTGGATAGATTCTGGCAATTCCCCAAACATTTGTTTAGCCTGTTCAAACATCTCTTTAATTTCGCCTTGAGCTTCTTGTTCTGAAATCAATTTTATAGTTGACATTTAAAATCCTCCCTAAAAATATAATAGCTTTCGGCATTCGCCGAGGCAGATGGGACAAGGGTTTTCTCGAACCCACCATTTCGACATCCTCCTTCGGTAGGAGGTTTTTTCAGTTAATCCCCTATTTATTCTGGCAAAAGTTCAAGAATTTATTCGTTAATCACAAAAAGCACTTGATTTTTTGGGATCGCCGCAGAATCGCGAGAAGGGGATGACCCTTACCACTTACGATTGGAGCGTCTTTCTACTGAAGTTTGTGTTCATTCCTCATGCGACTTACCAGATCTTTGCCCTCAATCATTTTCAACCTCTTACAACTAAGAAATTTTGATGACAGACTTGTCGGCGCTTACCACTTTGCTGAAGAATACTCCGATCGTGGACCCGAGCCTCGTGATCCTTCCTCACTGTTCTGGTATTAAAGATATCTTTATGAAGATCCCCTCCTTCGTAGTATCAATCGAATCCAAATCATGGACTCTATACATCCACGATATCTTTATTATGTATAAATGTCAAGGATTCATACAAAATCCTTATAGGGTCGCCGAGAAGCTCCACCCCTGTCGAATGGAGACCTTACGCAACAGGTTGGTTATGATTGCCTTCGAGCGGTCTGCTCAAAATCGAATTTCGCATCCGAACAAACTCTCAGGTCTCTCATGAAGTACCTCGTAACATCTAGCTTCAAAATCGGATAAGTCAAATCTCATCATGCAGTGGTATATACGTAACCAAGGGCAGCGAATCGTACAAGAAATACACTACGGATGAATAATCCGCTGAAATATAGTTAACAGACTAACCAATGAATGCCACCGTTAATAATGCTATTGAATATGTTAAGATGCGTCATCAAACACATGTTCCATTTGATCGTCCTCTTTAGAAACTGCGAAGAAAACAAATGGTCCCTTCGTCTTTAACACATGATTTTCGACTAGAAAATATTCGTTTGGACTATAATCTTTGAATTTTATTTTATGTGCATCGATTCGTTGCTTTATTTTCTCTTTGACGTTCTCGGCTTGATTCATCCGCTCTCACATTCGATGTAGAGGTATAAAGAAATAAAATCATCACACTGTCCGCATCATTATTGGTTGCCCATATGGCACGCCATGCGTCTCTAGAATTTTTTTGGAAATGGCAAGCCTAGCCCGGTACCTCAAGTCGACCGTTGGCGGGAAGGTTTGCCGCGATAAAATCGATCCTAGATCTTCTCAAGTTGTTCATCTGGAATGCAGGCCCCTTTATATCGATGCTAATTTTAAAGGTATCCTGATCTTTCGAGGTGCTAACGAGAATGGACTCCGTCTCCGGCGTGTAACGAATCGCGTTGGTGAGGAAATCACTTTGATTAGCAAGGGGTTCAACACCAATATGCGTTTCAGATTCACACTCCATTAGAAGCGAAGTTAAGATCAAGAAAGTCATTGCAACTTGGAGTTGAATCATTTATTATGGATACTGCAGGTCTACATTAATAATAATCTTGATAGAAGGGAGGAGGGATACTTGCAGTTCTCCAAAAGTACAAATTATGCCCTACACGCCTTAATCCATCTGGGACACTCGGAGCGTTGCAACATCATCGGGATCAAGGAATTATCTAGTACACTTGGCGTTTCCGAAAGCTATTTATCCAAAATCATGTCCAAGCTGAGGCAAGATGGTATCGTACGTGCTGTGCCTGGGGTGAATGGCGGATACGAGCTTGCACGACCGGCGGATCGGATCACGTTTCTTGATGTGATTCAAGTGATTGAAGGAAGGCAGCAGCTATTCGAATGTTATAATTCGGTTTCGCGGCAGCATCGGTTGTTAGCGGAAGAGGAGGCTAACCAGCGGGATCAAAAAAGTCCAGAAATAAACGAATGTTTGGTTGAGAAAGTTATGAACGGCGCGGAACAGCATCTGCACCAATACTTGCAGGAACATACGATTCAGTCGGTATTGGATAAGGCGTTCAAGCGTCGCGACCATGAGGCAAGCAAGAAGTGATACATTTCTTGCACCTTAATTATAGATATTAAAGATCTATAGAGGTGATGTTTAACGGTAAAAAAATAATTTTGATGTGACAATTATTGGCTGCAGACCGGTAAAGTTCCGGTGATCCGATGAAGGTCGTCACCGCAACGCTATGACGCGTGAGGCCCTCGGGTTCTTTCCCGCGACGGGATCAGTCCGAGCGAGTTTCGGCGAATTGCGAAGGAAAAGATCGGCGCCTATCCCTCTGTATCTTTTCGTGGCGGCGATGTCGATTGCGGGAACGGACGGTCGGTTTCAAATCGAGACTGATCAGGGACAAACTTTTGCAAGTAAAAAAATATTGTTTACCGTCGGTATGGAGGAGCAGCCGTTAGGCATTCAGGGACTGTCGGAGGTATATGGGAAAACGCCTTCGTCTGCCCGTATTGCGACGGTTGGGAGTTAAGGGATCAGCCGCTCGCCATCATATAAAGGGGCTGAGCGAATGCATTTCGCTCCGCTCATTTCCGGATGGACGAACCTTTTTACCGTCTGTACGAATGGCTCGGATGAACTGACAGATACCGAGCACGAGGACTTCCGGCGGAATCAAATACCTCTATTCGACCCGCCGATCCGGTACATCGACTCTATCGATGGGATCGTTCGGCAGGTCGTTCTTGAAGATGGGACGACCGTTCCATGCAGGAGGATCTTTTTCAAACCGGAACTGTTTACGGGTCGAACTTGCCGCGAATGATCGGCTGCGGAATCACGGAAGCAGGGGCTATCGCCGTCGATGAAATTGGAAAAACGAGAATTCCGTGCGTTTATAGCGCCGGGGATTCAGCATCGCGATTGCATCAGGCCATAGCTGCGGCTTCGATGGGCACATTTGCCGCTGCTGTTTGTGCTTATGATGAAATTTTCCTCATCGGCCATCATACTTCCGATGTTTATGCAAGGCATCCTCATGGTAATGACATTCAAACCCTGTTTAACCTTCCTCGTCGCCGCTCACATCGCGCTGATAACCAGCATCGCGCTTGTCATCAGCCCGCACAGACAGCTGTCCTTAACCAACTGCCAAGCCATCTGCACCCGCACGGGACAGCGATTTTGAATACACCGGAGCAGGTATCCGGCGGAAATCGCCAATGGACTCGCAGATTGTATCCTGGTTCGGCTTCATCGTTGCACTCGAACTCGGTCTCTTTCTCCGTAAAGAGAAATGGCCAGTGCATGAGCAGACGGTAGGATGAAACAGGCCGTTCGTTTAGGGAAACCCATAAACCATTAAGGAAAGAGTGAGAAATAATCATGAACGATTTTTTCAATGCAGCCATTTGGGAAGAAGCGTGGAAAGACGATTCCGATACTATAGTAAAAATGATGAAAAGGGCCGGAATCGATCCTACCAGATCTTTTGACCATAAGGCGAAGACTTTTAATGAACAATCCTTTAACGAAGTGGGAAGAAAACGAACCAAACGAATCATTAACTGGCTTGAAGGACAAGGAATTCGATTCGAAAACGCCTCCGTCCTTGATATTGGTGCCGCTTCGGGAGTATTCTCGGTACCATTTGCGGAGCGAGGGGCTCGTGTAACCTCCGTAGAGACCTCTCCTCCACTAGTTGAATTATTGGAAGAAAACATCTCAAAGTTCGCCGAAGACCAGGTGAAGATTGTATCCGAACCTTTTGAAGATATTGACGTGCAGGCCAAAGGCTGGGGTCAAGCATTCGATCTAGTCTTTGTCTCGATGGCCCCGGTCATTCACAATTGGGAGAGCGTTGAAAAGGTGCTTCATTGCGTTCGTAAGTTCTGTTATATCAGTATGCCGGCAAGTCTTCCAGAGCACAGCCTAGTGAATGAAATCTGGCCACTCGTCACCAGTCAGCCCTTCCATACGAAAGATACGGAAATGGGATATTTGTTGCATCTGCTGTATCTTAAAGGTTATGCATACGAATCGCTAATCACTCGGGAAACGAAAACGACAGAAGTCTCCAGAGAAGCGGCATTGCAGGAAGCGCTGATTTGGCTTCGCCGTCACAGTCTACCTGTAGATGAATGGAATCGAAAAATAATTGCTGACTATTTGGAGAAAGCATATCCGTCCGACAAAGTAGTCATCCAAGAGGGTGGACGTTTTGGCAAAGTACTGATTAAATTGCAGGATCAGAACATGTATACGAGAGAGATTTGAGTCTGATAAGGCACGTATTCATTCAAGAAAATCAGAGATCACTTGGCGGTCGAGTACCGAAAAGTGATTGTCTATTTTGAAAAAAAGGGACCTATATGAATATTCTTAATCTTTCGGACCTTATTCGTGAACCATAGGAAAAAAAATCTGCTGGGTATCGATCTTTCAACCTTGGAAATATCGATACCAAGAAGCTCACCACGCTCATGAACAACTCCGTTAGGAAAATTTTTCGAACATTGGTTAGTTATACTCTCGAAGTTCGTAGTCATCCAGACACATTTTATACTTGGGTCTGCGATCCTTTTGAAGTCCTTCTGTATAGAGTATATTGGCTCGTAGGGCTTCAAAAGAGTAGCCCTTACCTAAAACAATTTACCTGGTTCAATAGATAATGCATCCCAGACGCTCATCAGTTGAGTTATAGCAGCATCAATGCCCTCGTATGGAACACCGTCCCGGGCTTGCGTGGAAATTCCTCGTAGAAATGTTTCAAATAATATAACCACCATGGAGATATCCGTGGATTCGGGGAGGTACCCTGGGTGGGCACCTCTCATATTTTCCGAAGAGCCAATAATTAGAACTGTGGACCGAGCTTGTTCGGATTTTTTGGATCCTTGGGAAATAAACTAACATCGGTCGCAATGAAACTATGACGTAACAAAGTGAAGATACCTTATTTCATGGAAGCAAATACAGGCGGGGGTATTATTAATTTAAAACTAATCTGCCCCTTAGTTGGGTAACGGCGGTCTTAAGAGCATACCACCGTTATTCAATAATACAGATTATGCTAAAAGAACCGAGGTAAAGTTCTCGTCAGTGTTCTCCGCTCAGTTGGGCGTATATTCCCCCCCATTAGACCTAATTAAATCTAGGTTTGCTTCATAATGTGTGTTTTTATTCTTTCATTTAACTAGCGTTCCTGTTAACATTAGTAACCGGTCCCAGTGCGCGTTCCACTGCCTCTGCAGTGGACGCGTAGGCTTCACGGTCACGCACATCAAGTACGAATGTCTCGACCGGAGTAATGTCTTGCAATTCTGTCTTCGCCCGAGCATGGGAAGCGGCGTCAATATCTTCCAAGGCCAACTTATATCACTTCGCTAACGGAGCAGGTAACCCAATTTGCGCAGGCTGTTCGAGAACATTGGAGTATTGAGAATGGCCAGCATTGGGTTTTGGATATTGCATTTCGGGAAGATGAACAGCGCATGCGAATCCAGAACGCTGCTGAAAATGCAGCCATTCTGCGGCGTATGGCCCTGAACCTACTCAAGCAAGAAAAAACCGTTAAGCTCGGCATTAAATCCAAACGCAAATTATGTGGCTGGAAAAACGAATATCTGCTTAAGGTACTCTACGCTGGACTTCAACAAGTCTAATGCGTTAGCCCTATTACCCAACGGCGCGGATTTTTGCACCATATATGTATGCACGTCTTTGTACTTGTTTTGCTTGTTTACGTTCTATAGCCTTTAGTGGCGAAAGTGAACCATGCTGTATGTTTTTTATAGCTCACTTTGTTTTTGTATCTTTTTAGTAACTATAACCGTTAAATATGAAACAGCTACCATAACAATCGTTAAAATGACAGCCGGTATGGAATTTTCGCTGAAATTTTCAATATGCCATGTAAACGAGCTATACAAACTGTTAGTGAGCGCGTGAAAGAAAATGCAGAGCCACACACTTTTGCTTAAGCGATAAATTGCAGCAAGTAAAAATGCCATTCCAAAACATTGGATTGTAAATACTCCGAAACTGTGATGATACTGCGATGTTCCTTCTATCCAAAACAGAGGAAAGTGCCATATAGCCCAGACAATTGCGGTAATAGAGGTTGAAACCCCAAACGGCAGTTTCTTTTCCAACTCCGGTTGTAGAAGAAAACGCCAACCGATTTCCTCTAGCCCACCGCCGAAAATCATCATCGGTATTGTTAGTATGGAAACATAAATAGGCGAGACGTATTCAACGAATCCCACAAACGTACCGACAGCGAAGAATAACGCCGCAAACCCTAATGTTACTATGTACATTAATATAGGTTGTTTAACTGAAAAAATTGTTTTTAACAATTTTTTCGCCGGTATTATCTCATATTTTAGCAAAAGCGTTACAGCAACAATCGGCGGTGTACATGTTCCCAAAATAAACAACACCATAAAAAGTGGGGTTCCATATTTGAGATAGCCAAACTGTTGCACCACAATAATTGCACCCCACAGCAACCAAGTGATCAAGAGTGATCCGACAATATATTGTATTGTCAATTTTTTGTTCATTTCCAAAGTATCTCCCTTTCTTGATTTTCATATAGTTATAAAAACAATCTATGTTTGTTTTATCGCCCCAATATGTATATAGCCACACAAACATATGTATAGCGCAAGTCCTGCCCCTTTTCAATCCAAACGTGAAAGGCCGGCAGGGCTAACGCATTAGAAAGCAAGAAGTGAATTACGTCATTGCGGTGAAAGGCAACCAGCCTTCGTTATATGAGGACGTAACGCTATTTTTTGCAGACCGCTTTTTGAAGATACGCCTCATGAATACTACAAAACGGTAGAAAAAGGGCACGGTCTCGTCGAAATTCGCAGATACTAGCTCAGCCCTGCATCGGAAGCGTTGCGTCCGGGACAGGATTGGAAGGATCTACACAGTGTCAGCATGGTGGAGTCTGAAAGGCATGTGGGCGGGACGATTACCCTGGAGCACCGGTATTATATCACTTCGCTAACGGAGCAGGTAACCCAATTTGCGCAGGCTGTTCGAGAACATTGGAGTATTGAGAATGGCCAGCATTGGGTTTTGGATATTGCATTTCGGGAAGATAAGCAGCGCATGCGAATCCAGAACCCTGCTGAAAATGCAGCCATTCTGCGGCGTATGGCCCTGAACCTACTCAAGCAAGAAAAGACCGTTAAGCTCCGCATTAAATCCGAACGCAAATTATGTGGCCGGAAAAACGAATATCTGCTTAGGGTACTCTACGCTGGACTTCAACAAGTCTAATGCGTTAGCCCTGTTAAATGCGACAACTAGCTTGACAATGACCGATGTCGGCACAGATTCCGTTAGGCACAAAAACACCCCAACAACGGCCCAATTGCTTTAAAGCCACAAACTCCTTAAGGAGCTAGCATTCCCATGCCAACGGCGGATCATCATGTTCTCCTGTAGCAAAAGCTGCCCCTTCAATATGATAAACCCTTGGTTCTTCCGAAAAATATTCCTGTAAGCCCATCATGAACATCCGATGGTCTTCACTCGCTTCGAAGCCCGGCGTGTGATCCTCGAGTGATTGCCATCGCACGATTAGATGGAATAGCTGGGGTGTTTCGATCCCTTGCGCGAGGAAGTGACCGCCGTAACCCTTTGCGCGGCTGAGCAAAGGAGCGACCTCGGCAAATGCACGTCTGAACGTTTCAATGTGTTCATTGTGAACGGGGAGTAGAGCGATCTCATAAATCATGGCGTTCCTCTCAAATGAGCCGACGGCCCGACAGCAATCGCGATTTTTCCTTGAACACCGTTGTTAGGGCTCTCCAGCCGGGCATGGGCGAGCGGAATGTCCGCAAGCGAATAGACGGCGCCAACGTGTGGCCGAAGCTGACCACGCTCTATCAATGCGCTCAACTCATCAAGCTTGCCGCGGTTTTGTCTTGTGAAAACGAAGTGATAACTCGCGTTCTTGCCCCAGGCCTCAATGACGTTTTGTGGCTGTGCAATGTCCACGATCGTGACAACGCGGCCAAGTTGTGCGAGCGTGTCGGGGCTGCGCGACAATGTGTTGCCGCCGATGGTGTCGAACACGACATCGACTCCGCGGCCACCCGTTTCCCGCATGATGGCGTCGACATAATCCTCCTTTTTGTAGTCGATGACCACATCGGCACCCAAACTTCGTGCGAACTCAAAGTTTGCTTCGCGCACGGTCGTGAACACCCTTGCTCCCATGGCTTTTGCGAGCTGGATCGCCACATGACCGACTCCTCCCGCGCCGCCGTGTATTAGAATGCTTTCCCCCACTCTTAGCGCCGCACGCTCGATCAGTGCTTCCCACACCGTCCCGCCAACCAAGGACAGGCTTGCCGCCTCAAGATGGCTCAGCGAGGCAGGCTTCTTCCCAATAATGCTTTCGGCAGCAACGTGGTACTCGGCATAACTTCCTGGTCCGTCAAATATTTGCGGGGTGTACCAGACTTCGTCTCCTGGAGAAAAGTTCGTCACACCCGGTCCGACTTCTTCGACAACGCCAGATACGTCGTGTCCGGTAATGGCCGGCAGTTGCACCAAATCGGGATAATCGCCACGTCGGACCTGGTAATCCAACGGATTGATGGAGGTTGCATGCACCCGGACCAGGACTTGTCCCGTGTGCGGCACAGGCTTGGGCACGTCGCAAAGTTCGAACGATTCCGGGCCGCCAAATGATTTAAGTATTATCGCTTTCATTGTAAATCCTCCTCTTTTCGATAAATAGGAATATCGGGAATTTTCGATTTTATGTTTGTCTGTTAAGGATAATTTACGGTGAACAGTATCACGGTATAGTACCAGCGTAGCTGTCATTAGTGCAAAGTAGATGGAATTGTTTACAGTATGTCGAAGCCTCCTCGGGGTAGTAGTAACATAACTGACACCACCGCATACGTGTGGATTAAAATGGTAAATGTGCTTTCAGTGAGTTCGGCATGACGGTAATCGTCAAATAGTCTCCCCCCTGATTCAGTCGGCTGCCGCTACATTTACATATTTGAATGACTCAGCATATGGATTGCATCTGAAATTTGAATTCTACGATAGGTATCAGTCACGATACAATCCGTACTACGAGCTTTTTGACCTAACCGCAGCTTTTCCCTTATCATTTCGGACAACTCCCCAGACGCGTTAATCGATGCCATTACATATTTTTCTGCAGCTGGACTGCTGCTGATGCTGATGTCTGCATGATTGACACATCCTTTCGAGGAATACGCCATCGCACTAACAATTCTCTGCATCGCACTGCTGACCGTCTCACGCAAAAAATTTGCCGGTAACGGAAGCATGTCTTCGACTAAAAGCCTAGTTATGCCACGATCATTAATAGCCTCCAGAACCTGCTCCGGTTCATTATGCACGATAACCTCTTTGTGGGGTGGCCAAACATCCAATGAGGAATGGTCCATCATCCGAGATCCGACATGGAACACAAATATCTCCGGATAAATTCTCAATCGATCAGGTGCATTTCCCAACTGGTCGCGATAGAAGTCGTAGAACCGGGTAACATATGCCAAAATCAGTCCGCTTGCCCCAATAGCTCCTCCTGGTTGCTTTACAACGATACCCAGACGGTCGTGCTTATGAAATACCGGGAAAATATCCTCCCAAACAGCATTACTTCCGTCCACAGTAATTGTAAAATCCTCTGACCTCAAGTCTTTCGTCGTATGCATTACCTCACAAACCTCCCTTTGACATATTGAAAACAGTAGTCTTCTAAATGCGTGCAAACTGACCCTAAACCGAAATTTCAGCGAGCATTGGTAGTGGTAAAAAGTCATTGACTGCCCTTGCTTTTATTGTGAAAACGTTCCGTTAGTTTTCCTTCGTAACTGGATAAGTCTCCAAAAACGTAAAAATCTTATCATTAACTAAAGTCGGGTATTCCCTAAGCATATGGGGGCGATGGCTCCCATCAGGAACAACGAAGTAACTCGATCCTGCAACAAGCGAGCTCAAGTATTTGATTTTTTCCTCGCCGACAAATGAGTCATGTTCACCTGTCATAAATAACGCTGGACATGTAATGCTGCTGAGTTGTTCCTCTGATAGCCGCGGATATTGACGCCAATCTTGTGCGGCTTGTTTCATATGTTCTTCCCAATTGCCTCGATGTGCTTCCATGTGTCTTTCCATCATTTGATTAATTGTGTCCTGTTTGCCTTTGGCAATAAGCCATTCCGGTTCGAAATTTTCAACGCCGGTAGGATCACAAAATCCGCTACAGCCAATCGTGGTAAGGGTAGCCACTCTTTCGGAGTTATTTACGGCCATATAAAGTCCAACACTTGCCCCCAGGCTGTAACCAACCAGATGAGCTTTGGGGATATCCATTCTATCCATAAATTCGACAATATCATCGGCAATTGCAGGAGTAGACCACTCCAGACTTTCACATTTTGTTCTGCCATGCCCTCTGAAGTCGGGAAAGTAACAGGTGTATTTCTTTTGGAAGTCTAACAATTGACTGGCGAAAGCCAAGATGCTTCTGGAATAGCCGCTATGCAAAAAAACTACAGTTTCCCCAACACCCATCTGCTCGTAAAACATCTCTAAGTCATTTACCTGTACGTATGGCACGTGTTTACTCCTTTATAAGTGCTGAGTTTCTATGAAATTCAATATCGTATCGTTGACAAACACCGGATTCTCACCACTCATATGGGGTCTATGGCTACAATCTGGTACAATCACATAACTAGAATTACGGATCAGAGCAGTCGCCCGCTTGAGATCTTCCTCAGGCCCGAGCACGTCAAATTGTCCGGCAATAAAGAGAGCAGGACAGATGATGCTGCTTAACTCTTTATCGCTCAGTTGCAGATATGTCCGCCAATCTTTAACCTTCTGCCGCAGAAATTGCTGCCAATTGCCTTGATGGGCATCCAAATGCCTTTCCATCATGGATTTTATGGCGACCGTTCTGCACAAGCCATTCCGGTTCAAACTGTTCCAATCCTCTGGAAGCGACAAAGCCGCATTGACCAATCGATGTCAAGGATGCATTTCTATGTTGATGACTGACGGCTAAATGGAGTGCAACCCCTCCACCCATGCCATATCCAATCACATGAGCTTTGTTAATATGCAGTTGATCCATAAACCATACAATATTTTGTCTCTCGACATTCACCTATCGTTATTTATTATCCCACCCGAATAGAGTTTCTTAGCGGGCGCATCGTCAGCAATAATCTCGCTTCGCGTTCGATGACCCGCTTGGTCGCCCCCGTCTTAATATCTCCGTACCGCCTGTCGTGGGGACAAGGTCCACTTGATAATAATCCGTAAGCTCGATCAACGCAGCGATAATTACGTCCTGCTCATCGAGAACGATCCGGTATTCGATGATATCACCGCTCAGCTCTTCCTCCACCAATTTTTCTGTCAATCAGAGCTTAGCGTACAAAATCCACATATTGTTGGCAGTACCCCAGGAACAGCTTGCCCGCTCTTGTCAGCCGGGTGCTGCGCGTGGTGCGGGCGAACAGCACCACGCACAGTTGTTCCTCCAGCTCCTTGATGGCGCGCGATAGTGGCGATTGCTCGATGTGAAGCCGCTCGGCTGCACGGGCGAAGTGGAGCTCCTCAGCTACGGCCAGGAAGCAACGAGATGACGTAGTTCCAAAATGACCCCGTCCGCTCATGAACTGATTAAGCTGATTCCCATTCCAACGGCGGATCATCATGTTCTCCTGTAGCAAAAGCTGCCCCTTCAATATGATAGACCCTTGGTTCTTCCGAAAAATATTCCTGCAAGCCCATCATGAACATACGATGGTCTTCACTCGCTTCGAAGCCCGGCGTGTGATCCTCGAGTGATTGCCATCGTACGATTAGATGGAATAGCTGGGGTGTTTCGATTCCTTGCGCAAGGAAGTGACCGCCGTAACCCTTTGCACGACTGAGCAAAGGAGCGACCTCGGCAAATGCACGTCTGAACGTTTCAATGTGTTCATTGTGAACGGGGAGTAGAGCGATCTCATAAATCATGGCGTTCCTTTAAAATGAGCCGACGGCCCGACTTCAATCGCGATTTTTCCTTGAACACCGTTGTTGGGACTCTCCAGCCGGGCATGGGCGAGCGGAATGTCGGCAAGCGAATAGACGGCGCCAACGTGTGGCCGCAGCTGGCCACGCTCTATCAATGCGCTCAACTCATCAAGCTTGCCGCGGTTTTGTCTTGTAAAAACGAAGTGATAACTCGCGTTCTTGCCCCAGGCCTCAATGAGGTTTTGTGGCTGTGCAATGTCCACGATCGTGACAACGCGGCCAAGTTGTGCGAGCGTGTCGGGGCTGCGCGACAATGTGTTGCCGCCGATGGTGTCGAACACGACATCGACTCCGCGGCCACCCGTTTCCCGCATGATGGCGTCGACATAATCCTCCTTTTTGTAGTCGATGACCACATCGGCACCCAAACTTCGTGCGAACTCAAAGTTTGCTTCGCGCACGGTCGTGAACACCCTTGCTCCCATGGCTTTTGCGAGCTGGATCGCCACATGACCGACTCCTCCCGCGCCGCCGTGTACTAGAATGCTTTCCCCCACTCTTAGCGCTGCACGCTCGATCAGTGCTTCCCACACCGTCCCGCCAACCAAGGACAGGCTTGCCGCCTCAAGATGGCTCAGCGAGGCAGGCTTCTTCCCAATAATGCTTTCGGCAGCAACGTGGTACTCGGCATAACTTCCTGGTCCGTCAAATATTTGCGGGGTGTACCAGACTTCGTCTCCTGGAGAAAAGTTCGTCACACCCGGTCCGACTTCTTCGACAACGCCAGATACGTCGTGTCCGGTAATGGCCGGCAGTTGCACCAAATCGGGATAATCGCCACGTCGGACCTGGTAATCCAACGGATTGATGGAGGTTGCATGCACCCGGACCAGGACTTGTCCCGTGTGCGGCACAGGCTTGGGCACGTCGCAAAGTTCGAACGATTCCGGGCCGCCAAATGATTTAAGTATTATCGCTTTCATTGTAAATCCTCCTCTTTTCGATAAATAGGAATATCGGGAATTTCCGATTCAATGTGGAAAGAATTGAATTACAATTCTTTCCCTATGATCTCGGCTAGAGCACTGATGGTTGCTTCGTTCCGCTTGTAGTAGGTCCACTGACCGATGCGCCTGACTTCGACCAACCCCGCTCGTTGCAGAATTGCAAGATAATCAGACACCGTTGACTGCGACAGTCCGACGCCTTCTTGAATACTACTGACGCAGACTCCCACCGTAAGAACGTCACCTTCATCCTGCGGAGGGAAGTTATTCGCGGGATCCTTCAAACCTTTCAAGATTTCAAGGCGTGTATGGTTTGAGAGGGCTTTGAATATTTCGAGCAATTCCATAATCTCCATGACCTCCTTAACCTGATTATATCGAAATTTACCGATATGTCAATATCGGAAATTACCGATATATCAATGCGAGAGTCAACAGCCGTTATGAAGAGTCAGCCCTGTTCCGGAGCAACTCTCAAATTTGCAATGATGGTCAGTCCAGTAGATACCATCGGTGGCCAATGCCGCTACGGTCTTGTCCGCCAAGCGAATGGCAGCAGCGCATTTGACTTCCACCACCGGTCGGGTTTATTACTCCAGCTCTGTCTTGCCCGGCAGCGCGACATAGCGCGCTTTGCCATCTACGCCAGAGACGATCAGGTAGCCCTTCTCGTCTCTGGAATACGGTCTATCTTACAGAAGCAACTAAACACTTAAAATACAAAGCAAAAAGAATTGCTTTTGGAAAATCTGATAAGTCATATCTCTCCATTGTGATAGGAGCACATCTAACTTCCTTGATGAGTACACATTCGATCAGAAACAGAGTGCAAAGCTAGACTCACTGTTGCCACTTACCACAAGAAAAATTGAAGCCGGTAAGCCTTAGTCTTCGGGATTCCGGCCTTTTTATGGTTTAAAAGGCTTAGCGTACAAAATCCGCGTTTGTCTGGCAGTACCCCTTACATTAAAAATCTTCTACGACAATTTTTCCAATAGATTTGCCAGTCTCTAGTAATGAATGAGCTTTTCGCAAATTCTCAGCATTGATAGGTGAGAGACGTTTGTTTAGTGTAGTTTTTATTATTTTTCTATCAATTAAATCAGCAACTTCGTTTAAGAGCTTATGTTGTTCGATCATATCTTCCGTCTGAAACATGGGTCTTGTAAACATCAACTCCCAAACAAAGGTTACACTTTTGTTTTTTAGTAATGTTAGATGAAGAGGCACGTCTGTTTCGACAATTGAGCAAATTTTTCCTTGGGGAGCAATAGCTTTTGCCATATTTGCCCAATGCTTCTCTGTTGCGTTAAGACAGAGAATGTAATGGACTGTTTCAAACCCCACCTGTTTTAATTGTGGAACGAACTCCTCAAAATGATTAATGGTATGGTCAGCCCCATGTTCTTTTGCCCAAGCAATCGATTCAGGTCTGGAGGCAGTACCAATAACAGTCAACCCCACCTTTTTTGCTAATTGAATAGCTATGGAGCCAACCCCCCCTGCAGCACCAATAATTAAAAGCGTTTTATTCTTATTTTCGTTTGAATCACGACTAATATTCATACGATCAAATAGTGCTTCATAGGCAGTAATTGTTGTTAATGGTAGAGCAGCAGCTTGTGCAAAATCCAAAGATCTTGGTTTTTTTCCTACGATCCTTTCGTCAACAAGATGAAATTCACTATTACCACCTTGCCGAGTGATGTCACCAGCGTAATAGACCTCATCACCTGGTTGAAATAACGTGCAATCTGGTCCAACTTCTTCAACAATTCCTGCTACGTCCCAGCCTAAAATTTTTGGGTTGGCCTCTACCTTTTCTTTGGGTGATCGAACCTTATAATCAACTGGATTAACTGCCACAGCTTTTACGCGAACGAGTAAATCCCGACCCGTAGCACTTGGCTTTTCCAGCTGTAAATCTAACAAGCTTTCTGAATTTTCAATGGGTAGATAACGATACAAACCCACAGCTTTTATAGTTGACATGATTATTTCATCCTTTCGTAAAATTTTTTAACCGGCATCAAAAAGAGAGTCGATGGTTTTCATGCCGTTATATTTGTTATAATAGTTCAAAGGATTATTTTTCGTAAGAACGCACAATTTTGTTGCATAGTATTCTTTTTTATACTATTGCTTGATGGAGGTATACAAATGAAAAATCACAATAACCAATACTCAGCTTGTCCTAACCCCTACGGATGCCCCGTGGAAGCAACGCTAGAAGTAATCGGGGGGAAATGGAAAGGAGTTATTTTATATCATTTACTTTCAGGAACAAAGCGTTTTAATGAATTTCGCGGACTAATGCCTGACATCACACAGCGGATGTTGACTCTTCAGCTTCGTGAATTGGAAAAAGATGGAATAGTGCACAGAGAAATCTATAGAGAAGTTCCGCCAAAGGTAGAATATTCGTTAACTGAGTTCGGCCTTACATTAGAACCAATTATTATGCTTATGAGAGACTGGGGGGAAAGGTATAACAAAGAGATCGCCATCAAGTAAGAATATTTCGGAACAAGTGGAGTCTTAAATTATTTACGCCATTCGACCTGGTTACAGAGTTACCGGGTCCCGCCACATGCCCATCAAGCTAAGTCCCCAAAACGAAAAAACGCTATTCTTTCATTAGATTGATTAATGAAAGGATAGCGTTTTATGATGAATCTTGGTATTTCAGACGACCTTCATTTAACGCTTAGCACCACTTCGTCTGTATCATTTTCCAGCGGCTATCGCCTGAACCGCCTCACTTAAAGGTTGCTGTTCACGTCCAAGCAATGTTTCCAAATCGTCGCTCTCCACCGCCATAGCTCCTTCGCGAATCGATTTTAACATATTGACGAGCTTCAGTACTTTAGTGTCTGAAAGTTTAGCGCTACGCAGAACCTCGGCGTAAGCGTCATCACTTACATTTTTCAGAGGAACTTTCTTCCCTAACGCCTCGTTTAAAATCTCAACTACTTCCTCCACAGTACGAAGCTCTCCAGACAGTTCATAAATTTTATTTTCATGACCCTCTCCAGCCAGTACTGCTGCAGCTGCATGCGCATAGTCCCGTCGTGTCGCCCAACCGACTTTCGCTGAAGCTAATGTATGAACCCAAGGCGCGTCTTTCAGAGCAGCCTGAATATTTCCTGCTTCATTCTCGATATACCAGTTGTTCCGAAGAAAGGTGTAAGGAATCCCCGATTCTCGGATGATATCTTCTGTGGCGCGATGATCGTTGGCAATGTCGGCTTTACTGTCTTGGGCATTTACTACACTTGTGTAAACAATATGCTTTACCCCTACTTTTTGAGCTGCATTTACCGCCGCTCGATGTTTCTCGACGCGATCTCCTTCCGTTGTTGCAGAAACGATAAGAATACGGTCTACGCCCGCAAAAGCGACTTCTAGTGTTTCCGGATTGTTGAAGTCACCTTGCCGTACGTCTACCCCTTTTTCACTGAAATACTTTGCTTTGTCAACGTCACGCACACTTACAGCCAGGTTGGAGGCAGGCAGCAATTCCAACAGTCTGTCTACCACCAATGATCCCAATCGTCCAGTTGCTCCGGTCACCAAAATTATCATGTTTCTCCACCTTGATTTTATTATTATTAGGTTTGTTTTTTCTTGTGCTATTCAAGAGGTCGAAGTATACCTGAGTGATGACTCTCCACTATTCCAAAGGCAAATGAAATTGACACAGGTTCATGGCCTCCTCCAGCAATTCGATTGAATGCAGATCATTACACCTGAGTGACTACGATTACTTCGTCGGCTCTTATCTCATTAATCATCTCATCCAGTATATTTTTTACTGTATCCGGGCTATCACGAATAAGGTCTTTCTCCTGTTTGTTCCATCGCCCATCTATTGTCGCGACTGGCGGCTGTAACTTCCAGCCGTTCCGAGAATGTGATCCAAAAACTGCTGTTCATGACGTAGCCAAGCGATCAGCTTCTTTATCTGTTGCTGCAACAATGGTGTTCACCGCGATCATTATACATACGATCGATCCAACGATTTAGATGGCCGGAAATTTGCGGGTGGTACAGTTCAAGCGCAGAAAGCAAATAGTGCAGAGAAGCATGCATTGCAAAAGCAAACGGCAAGTCGAGCTGGGCTGCCTGTTGAGCGCTGAGACAGCTGGAACCCAATAATCTATTTGGGATTTCAAATCCTTCGCCAGGAATCGTCTATACTCCCGGAACTGCTCCACCTGGCGTCGGATTTAGATAAGAGCGCGATTCCAAGAGTAGGTCCGAAGAGTTGTTGTGCAAACAGTTTATACTAGTGGATGTGGTATATAAAGTTCTTCTAAACGGGTAATTTCTTCAGAAGTCAATTTAACCGACAACGCCGAAACCGCATCTTCCAGATGGCTGATCTTCGTCGAACCCACAATCGGCGCGGTGACCTCTTCTTTTTGTAGCAACCATGCGAGTGCAATTTGTGCACGCGAAATTCCCCGGTTAGCAGCAATTTCCCCAACTCTTTCCGCGACTTTGCGATCTGCCTCTTCCGTTTTACTAAACAAGGCCTTTGCTACCTGGTCCTTCTCTGATCGCGCGGTCTGCTCATTCCAATCCCGTGTTAACCGGCCTGCTGCCAAAGGCAGGTAAGGAGTAACGCCAACTCCCTCGTCTCTGCAAAGGGGGAGCATTTCTCGTTCTTCTTCCCGATAGAGCAGGTTTAATCTATTCTCCATGGAAACGAACCTTGTCCAGCCGTTGCGCTCTGCGACATGCTGAGCTTTCGCAAACTGCCATGCCAGCATGGAGGATGCTCCGATGTATCTGACCTTGCCCTCCTTAACTAAATCGTGAAGAGCCTCCATGGTCTCCTCAATTGGCGTATTAGGATCCCATCGATGAATTTGGTACAAATCGACATAGTCTGTTCCGAGTCGTCTTAGACTGTTATCAATTTCGGTCATGATAGCTTTACGGGAAAGTCCCATAGCATTCGGACCTTTGCGCATTGGAACAAATACCTTTGTTGCTATGACGACTTCGTCACGATGAGCGAAGTCCTTTAAGGCACGTCCGAGAATTTCTTCGCTTGTTCCGTCGGAATACATGTTGGCGGTACTGAAAAAGTTGATGCCCGATTCGAGTGCCTTCTTAATAATCGGTCTGCTTTGCTCCTCATCCAGAGACCATGGGGCATTGCCGCGTTCAGGTACTCCGAAGCTCATGGTTCCAAGACTTAGCTTTGAAACCTCTAAGCCGCTGTGTCCAAGTTTTACATATTCCATGTGATAACACACTCCTTAAGGATATTGGGAAGGCATTCACGCCTTCAGGTTGTCTACACAAATCTAGGTGTGCCAGTGCTCGAGACTACATCACCACGGGAGTTGGCGTCTTTCGTTAGAGAATGTGCCCGTCGGACCGTCCTTGTCCAGGAGCGCAAGGCGCACGGGATGTCGCGCGGCTTGCTCGACGGTGCCCGTGCCCTCAAAGTTGTTGAGATCCGTCGCGGTGAAGCCCGGGCATACCGCATTGACCTTAATGCCTGTCGACTCGAGTTCGATGGCGAAGGCGAGCGTAATCGCATTGAGAGCCGTCTTCGAAGGGCTGTAAACGGCGCCGAACATCTCGCGATGCGAATTAGTCGGATCCGCGTTCAACGTCAGCGAGCCCGAACCGCTTGATACGTTGACGATACGTGCTGCCGGCGCTTCACGAAGGAGCGGCAGCATCGCTTGCGTGACGGCGATGACGCCGAACACGTTCGTCTCGAACACTGCTCGCACCTCGTCTAGAGAGGCTACGCTTGGGCGCCCCGACTTCCCGACCTCCTCGAGAGGCCTGCCCGGCTGACCCGCGTGCGATATACCCGCGTTGTTCACGAGCACATCGAGACGACCGAGCTCGCTGCGGATGCACTCCGCCGCCGCGGAGATGGAATCCTGATTTGAAACGTCGAGTTGGAGGACGCGGGCATCCGCTCCGACGCTCTTCGCGGCCGTCTCCCCTTTCTCGAGATTGCGCGAACCGACGAGTACAGTGAAGCCGTGCGCCGCGAGATCTTTCGCGATTTGAAGACCGATTCCTTTATTGGCCCCGGTGACCAAGGCCACAGGTTTATCCTGCATAAGAAATAACTCCTTTCTCGTGGATTTACTGCTCAATTTTGTATTGCAAATTAAGGTTAATACATCAACTTGGCACTCGACAGATTTCTCTGAGATTGATACGTCAACCTGAATATAGGCTAACACCTTTCGGTTGATGTGTCAACCATGATATTATACTTTCATGGATACTAACAAAGTAAGCGAAGATGAAATGCGAATATGGAATATGTGGAAAGGCTCCTTTAAGCGAATCTTTGGTCGCGTTGTTAAGGAACTTTCTGAACATACAGGACTATCAGAAGGAGACTTTGGAATACTAGATCGGTTAGTCCAACTCGGAGATGGCAAGCTTCGCCAACAGGAACTAGCCGACTCGATGAACTGGGATAAGAGCAGATTATCCCATCATTTGACACGGATGGAAAAACGGGGCCTTGTTAAAAGGAGTCCATTAGACGCAGATCGTGGTGTTCAGGTTATCATTACTTCTGCCGGAAAAGCAACTTTGGATGAGGCCCTACCCATCGTCTCAATGGCAATACGCAAATATTTCCTGGATCAATTAACCGAGCAAGACATTGAATCAATTACGAAGCTGGCGGAAAGAACAAAAAAGTGACCCTAGCCTCCGGTATAGCCTAGTTGTCTTGATCACTTTTCTGGATGCTGTCCATCCTGTATAGTCAAAAAAGACAAGGAACTGAACCGGCCCTTCCCTTTATCTGTACCTACAAGAAAAATGCAGCAGCCCATTTGATTCGGCTTTTCCGCCAGTCGAGGGTAGCTCATCCTCTGCTTTACCACTACCGATGATACGGTTGACCGTGCTGTCTGAAACGGCAAGCTTCAGGGCCATCCTTTGCGGGAGGGCCCTGAAGTTGATTACTACTTTCAATTATCGTACCCATGAACACCCTAACGGTTACTCAGCGAACACCATTTATAGAGATATAGACTCCTTCAGAAAATCCCTTAGCTTCATCGGAGGTCGACCGATTAAATCAGATAAAGCATTGGTCGCTTGCGCGAAGTCCCCATTGCGTCTGGCACGAAATAAACCCATGGTTATCTCAATGCGCGGTGTCGAAAAACCCTGAGCGATCAGATATTCCCTATACGCTTCGTCTGGCACGACTTTTGGATAGATCGGTCGGCCGACGAGATCCGAAAGCATCGCTGCAACCTCATCCATATCAATCGCTTCAGAGGCCGTTAGATTCGGGGACGGGCCGTCCCCGCCCTGCTCAGTTAGAATGACTGCCGCGGCTTGCGCCAAATCCGAATGCGTTGTCCAAGCAACCGGACCGTCCTCGGGAACAACCAATACTCCTGTTTTGATGGCTTCGCCGATTAATCCAACCAATGAGGAGGCGTAAAAACCGTTGCGAAGAGACGTGTAGGGCATACCCGATTCTTTAAGCAATGCTTCTGTCGCCGCATGATGAATCATTGGCGGAAAATACGATGCGTGCGAAGAGCCCATATGACTCGTGTACAGCACCCTGCCGGCGCCGGACTTCTTTGCTGCGTGAATTGCCGTTTTATTCTGACGGATACCCGCCTCTCCCAAAATACCGGACGAAACAAGAAGAACCTGTGACGCTCCTTCAAAAGCATCAAGCAAGCTTTCCGCATCATCGAAATCGCCACGACGCACACGGACCCCACGATCCTTTAAATCCTGTGCCTTGCTCACTTCCCGGACACTGACCCCAATCTGTTCAGCAGGGATACGTTTAATCAATTGCTCTACCACGCCTCTGCCTAATTTTCCATTTGCTCCAGTAACGATAAGCATGTTACCTCCAGTTGATCATAAGTAGTGATCAGCTGCTTACTGTTGTTGTTTTGCCCATCCGATATTCTGCTAATGAACAATGCGGTCCCTTTAGCTCCCAATAACGTCGTAAATAGAGGATTGGACTATCTCTTGTTATTTAAGAGCTTCGCTAAACGCACTTTCGATTTTCTCGGCATCCTTGGAGACCGTAAACAAAATATATAGACCTTTGACCTTTAATACATGATTTTCGACGAGGTAAAATTGCTCGGGACGGTAGTCTTTCAACTTGACCTCTTGAGCCTCGATTCTTTTCATGATTTTTTCCTTAACGCTTTCCGCTTGATTCTCTTGTTTCACTTTGATCACGGCCAGTTCATTCGCTTCCACGTTCGATTCTGCCGTATACAGCACAAAATCCTGAACTTCATCTGCATTGAGATGATATAGCTTCTTAAGCCTGTTCATATCCCCTTTTTCCATATCTTCCATAGATGCCACTTGCTTGATACGTTCCTCAATTGTATCGACAGGAACGTCCTTGGCGTCTTCGTTCTTGCCGGAACACCCGATCAAAATGCCACATAAGATCATGACGGCAGACAGGATAAACAAGTATTTAATTTTCTTTCCAGTAAGCATCGTTACTGACCTCCTTTTTGCATTATTCCACGGAATCCGCTAATGATTTAATGGATGGATCTTCAAAAAATGTAGTAATATTATACAAAATCAACATGTCGTGGATTTGCCGCTCTTCCGTAAGTTTCAGTATATCCCCATCATAATATCTGAGGTCTATCACATCAATTTCGCTAAAATGCGATGTTAAAAAAGGGATCAAGCTGTTTGCATACGAATCTTTAACAATAAGCAGCCTTCTTCCTTCCGTATTGTCAGTTGTTATTCGGATCAAGCCATGATTTCCATTAAAAAATACAGTGTATTTATCTTTCTTGGCGAGATTCTCCATGACGTACATCGAATCCGCACTTTGCTGTTCGTCTACATAATCCACGGAAATGGTCCCCGGTGTTTTTGGATAATAAAGCTCAATGGAATCCGGTTGTATGTGCCTAAACCCGCTTTTCGAATACAAAGATCCATAGAACTGACTGGTGACTTGACGAATGTTGAAATCATCTTCGTTCTTGGGTGTGAAACTCATTGGCGCGCCCAACTCCCGATAGGCAAGGAAAGCGCCTTTGGTCGTCCAGTGATGGTCTGTTTTGTAATAGATCGGTTGCTCCTTGTTCGCCTCTAGCGCGGGGGAAACATCGATACATCGAATGTCCCCGAGATGAGAATCCTTTATCTTTTCCCAATAGACCATCTCATCACCACCGGAAGCATAAGGCGGCAATTTATCCTCAAGCACGGCAGCGGCCGTCGGCACCAACATCATATATTTGCGTAGACCAGGCGAGGCCTTATCAAATGCTTGAACAGCTTTCACCTTGTCTTCCAAATCTCCTTTTTCTGGAGGAGGAAATTTTTGAATCAGGTACCCGTCCTTGCCGATGTAAACCCCATTGCTCTCTTTTTTCCCCATTCCCTGGTCCGCATCGGATTTTAGTCCAATCCAAAAGTCCCTCTCCATAAACTGATCCGATATATACGATTCAAATTCTGAAGTGAACTTGCCTGAAACTAATGTTTCAAGCGAGAATTTCGGGAGCTTCTGCAGCATTCGGTTCTCTGATTCGGAAAATTCTTTACTAGGGGTCAGAAAGTTGATAAGCAATACCGCTCCGGTAAACATCAGCAGTAAAATGGCGAGTACGCGATAATATACCTGGTCGTACTTCTTCAAATCGATCACCTCCATTAAAAACGAAAGTATAAGAATGGATTGTACGTTGCATTGACCAGGTAAGCTGTTGACGCCACCATAAAGATGAAGTAGATGGCGGAAGCGGCAATCGATCCGATTCGGGCGAACTTGGTTCTGATGATTGTCAGTGCTTTACTGGGAAGCGGCGTGGCACAAACCACCAAGAGCAGCAGCAGCAGGGCGTTCGTCGACAGATCGTAGAGTGACCGGTTGTCCATGAGCCCATTTGCTCCAACGCCAAACATCGTTCCGATGAATGTCATGGCTGCGGGCAAATGTTCAACTTCGAAAAATACCCAGCCGATGATCACGATAATCAGGGTGTAGACATGGCTTACAAAGGCTGGCAAGCGCTGAAACCATTTCAAGAGAAATAGCTTCTCGATTGTGACAAAAAGACCGAAATATAAGCCCCAAATGATAAAATTCCAGCTTGCTCCATGCCATAATCCCGTTACAAACCATACAATCGCCAAGTTTCGCAGCTGCTTTAGCATACCTGCTCGGTTCCCACCGAGCGGGATATAGATATACTCACGGAACCAGGCACCGAGCGAAATATGCCATCTCCGCCAAAATTCTGTAATGCTCTTGGAAATATAAGGATAGTTAAAGTTCTCCATAAATTCGAACCCGAACATTCTACCTAGACCACGTGCCATATCCGAATACCCGCTAAAATCGAAATAGATTTGAAACGTGAACGCGACAATGCCGAGCCATGCAGAAAGTACCGATAGTTCTCCCGCAGGCACCACTTTGACACTTGTCCACAGCAAACCGATATTGTTAGCAAGCAATACTTTTTTAGCAAGCCCCCTAATAAATAGTTCCGCTCCTTCACCAAAGCGATCCAACGTCACTTTACGATTAGCAAGTTGCTCCGCAATATCTTCATATTTCACGATCGGTCCCGCTACAAGCTGCGGAAACATTGTCACATAAGCGCTGAAGGAGATCAGGTTCTTCTGAACAGGCACCTTTCTCCGATAAACGTCAATAATGTAAGACATCGTTTGGAACGTGTAGAAGGATATTCCCACCGGAAGCGGAAGATCTGCTGCCTGCAAGTGCAGGTTAAACAACGAATTGATATTGTCGAAGACGAAACCCGCGTATTTAAAGAAGCCCAGAATTCCCAGGCTTCCAATCATGGATACGATCAAAACTCCCCGCGCAATCGCCTTACGGTGCCTGTATTTTTCGATCAGGATCCCGTTCACATAGTCGAATACCGTCGAGAAGATCATGATAAAAATATAGACAGGCTCGCCCCATGCATAGAAGATCAGGCTTGCGACGAGCAGAATGGCATTTCTAATCCTCATGGGCGATATATAGTAGATCAGAATGGTGACCGGCAGAAAGAGGAATAGAAATATAAGGCTGCTAAAGACCAATCCCCGTCACCTCCAGTTTTTGACCTAGTTGCATGTTATTTCACCTGATCTTTGAGCAAATCCAGCATACGTGTATAAAACTCCGGTTTAAAATGAACGCCGTCCGAACTGTACAAATTTTGGCTGTCCGCAAATATGGAGGATAAATCGACAAATCCGACCTGCTCCTTGCTCGCCAGCTCTTTTAAGCCTTGGTTGTAATCGTTGATATTTTTGTAGCGTGGTTCCACTTTTTCAGCTTCCGGCGTAACCGGAGTAACCGGTAAAACCGTTATGGCTGCATCCGGAAGTTTCTCCTTGATGCTGTCAATCAATTTGGCGTAAAACTTTAGCGAATACTGCTTGGGGTTATCGGTAACTTGGGGCGGCAATAGGATATCATCGGATCCCAGCATGATAAATACATGCTGCGGATTCCTCTCTGCCAGCTTATCGACATATCCAGCCTCCAGAGCTAGCTCGGTAGTCGTTCCGGCACCTGCCACTACATTGAACTCGTCCAAAATGTCATGGTATGATAGCGCCTCTGTAATCGAATCCCCCAGAAATACACTGTGTTGAAAAATCGTTTTATAGGAAGTATTGTTTGACTTCTCCATGGGTGCTGTTTCATTGACTTCTGCCATAGGCGTCTTGTTTATCGTATATTGCCCATCCCCACATGCTGCCAAGGTAAGTGCGATGCTGCCTATAAATAGTGTTGAAATGACTTTTTTATACATGGGATCATTGTCCTCTCTTAATTTAAATTTAGGTACTCCTTTATGCCTTCCAGAATGGAAGCAGCTATTCGGTTTTGAACATCTTCTGTCAGCATTGCTTTCTCTTCCTGCGGATTCGTTAAATATCCCATCTCGATCAAGACAGCCGGCATTTCCGTATCCTTTAGGACAAAATAATCTTGTTTCTTCGCTCCCCGGTCCCGAAACGCGCTTGCCTGAACGACTTGTCGTTGCATGATATCGGCCAAGGATCGCGAATTCTCATGGTAATAGTACGTTTCCGTACCCGACACGCCAGGGTCCTCGTACGTATTGCCGTGAATGGATATAAACAGATCCGCACCCAGATCATTGGCGAATTTCGGCCTTTCCCGGTCCACCGAGGATATAAACCGGTCGTCCGTCCGGGTCATATACACCTGGATTCGCGGTTCTTGCTTCGCCAATTCCTCCACCTTGTGCGCCAGCTTCAGCGTAAAATCCTTCTCGAAGCTTCCGCTGGCCCCTGTCGCCCCGTGGTCTTTTCCACCATGCCCGGGATCAATGACGATTTTGTACGGCGTCCCCAGCTGATGAGGTGAATTACTGTTTCCGCTTAATAGGTCCATCATCCGATGATTTTGTTGAGTCTTGCTGCGGCTTCCGGCCCCATACCCCGAATTGATGCTGTACAGCAAAACGATCAGCACCGCGGACAACAAGAATGAGACCGTCAGTACGGCTTTCCTCATTCTCACTCTCTTCATTCTCTCTCTCCTCATTCTCTCTCTCCTCCTTACAATATAGAGAGTAATCGCCCGAGATAAAGATAAAGTGCAGATCATATCAAATTGATTTAAAGAATCAGAGTGCAATAGGATAAAAAAGGAGCCGTCCAACCGAGATGTGCGAAGACCTCGGGACAGCTCCTTCTTCTAGAAATCTGATTCAGTGCCGCGCTGTGGCTATAAACGATCATCCTTCTGAAAATTGAGGTGAAAATGTGCGGCATCCGTATAAACGCCAAACCGGTAACCTTTTTTCTGATAAAACGCGATAATTTCCGGAAGAACCTGCAACGTTTGCGGTTTTTCATGCATCAATACCACCTCCAGATCGACTTTCGTCGCTTTTTTAATGTTCTCGACAATTTGTTCCGGATGGTCTTTCAGATTCCAGTCGTTCGATTCGATGGTCCAATCCCAAATCTTCATTCCTTCTTTTGCGATTTGATCGCGGATCTTCTTTTCGTTTAACCCGGGGACCGAGCCGTAAGGTGGACGCACCAAATGTGGATTCTCGCCTGTGATGTCATGGATGAGCGCCAAGTTTTCTTTCATTTCGGACACGAATTCCCCTTCTTCGTACAGCTTTTTATATTGATGGCTCATGCTATGTCCTCCGACATAATGCCCCTCGCGTACAGTACGCTTCACGTCGCTTTGTAAACTTTTTCGCTGCAATTGGCTTCCTTGCATGAAAAAAGTGGCCTTGACGCCATGTTGCCGTAACACGTCGAGAAATTTCCCCGTCAAGTCGCTAGGACCGTCGTCAAACGTTAAATATACGATCTTCCCTTTCGGCCTGGCATCCTCGCCTTCCGCATTAGCCTCACTGACATTCCTCGTAGAATGTTGGTACACAGACTGTTCTCCATGCTGCTCCGCAATCGCGGCCCTATCGAGTGGTATCAATCTCATCAGGCAAAAACAAAGCAGGCCAACGGCTGCAAGAAAAATGGCTTGCCGTCTGCGCCTCTTTGCTCTGTGCTTTCTTTCTCTCAGACCCCGACCAAGGTTTGGTCCTGCTGTCATTTTCAATCCACCCCCTCTCTCTCAAATAGAAAGAATAACAGGGAGAGATGCAGAAAAAGTGCAGATGAAATCAACGCAATTTAAAAAAAGAAAAAGCGCAGAACCGAGGTCTGCGCTTTCTTCCGTATTCCTACGCTTTTTTATTCAATTGAAAATAAAACAAAACTCCATCGGAGGTATTGGTAACGCCGTAAGCCACCCCGTGCATCTCCAGAATCTTTTTGCAAATGGCGAGGCCGAGCCCGGTGCCTCCGGTCGACCGCCCGCGAGATGGTTCGCCGCGATAAAACCGATCCCAGATCTTCTCAAGTTGTTCGTCCGGAATGGAAGCTCCTTTATTTTCGATACAAATTTTAACGGCGTCCTGATCTTCCGAGGTGGTTATGAGAATGGACTCCCGCTCCGGCGTATAACGAATCGCGTTGTTGAGGAAATTGACGACGACCTGCTCAATTCGCCGCTCATTCGCCACCACTTCAGCAGGTTTCAGTGACGTATTAAGATGTAATTGCTTGGCCTTGATATCCGAAGCCAATTTTGCGCATACCCGCTCGATAACGGCGTCGACATAAAAGGAATCCATATCCAGTGTATACGTTCCGGATTCATATTTTGCCAATTCCAACATATCCACGATTAGCAGATCCATCCTTTTGACTTCGTCCTCCATAGCCTTAAAATAATAATCCCGTTTATGACTTGCCACCCCGTCCTTCAAAATAGCAAGGCAACTCTGAATGATGCTTAACGGAGTCTTCAGCTCATGGGATACGCCGGATATAAATTCTTTTCGTGTATACTCAAGCTGCTTTTCTTTCTCGATGTCCTGCTGGAGCCTAAGAATATAGGAGTGCAGCCGCTCGGAAAGTTCATTAATATTTCGCGACAAGTCGCCGATTTCATCCTTCGTAGTGATAGGGATTTTTTCCGAAAAATCGAGCCCTGCCATTTGCTGCGTCGTACGGTTGATACGTAGTAGCGGCCTGGCAATCTGGCGAGAAAAATAAAATGATGCCAGCAGCACGAGAAACAAAGTGGCAATAATGATGTACACATAGTAATCTTTGATCATCCCTGCGGCTTCATTGACCGGCTGAAGTGACGTCATCGCGAACAGGTATGTCGGATTTCCGTCGCGATCTTGGATGCGGTCCACGAAAATTTTGTAGTTCGCGTGATTTTCTTCATAATCTACGATCTGATTTGCGTTCGTGGCATCCTTAAGGTCGCCGTACAATAGATCCGCTTGGAAAGATTTGATACGGTCCAGAAACAAGTGATTGGTGTAACGCGAGACTCCCGCCCCTTCCGGTATCCGAACTTTCGTAATGGTTCCTTCGACCAGAAATGTGGAATATTTTTCACGATATTGGATCACGTTCGATCGATTGACGACCTCGTACTCTTTGCTCACCATCTGATGATTTTCCAGCCGGCTTTCATCTCTCAGATTGGATCTGCTCCTCCCCATCCGCTGGATAACCGGCTGGTTGTTCATGATCAAGCCTTCAATCGCGATCCATTCCCCTTCTTGAATCCAAGGAGCGAGGAACGAATTATCGCTGCTGAAGTCCTCTACGTTGATAAAACTGTATAGAGGTAAGGTTATCGTTTTATCGGAAAGCGCAGATTCTTCCGAACTATCCAGCTTAATCTCCAGGAAGAAATCGTCGGCATACTTTAAATTACCGCGGGTGTCCAAAGCCGTGATCCAGGTGTTATGCTTTTGAAAAAAGTCTTGCTCCAGCTTTGCCATCTCCTGGGTGTTCGAGGCATGATTCAGGTAGTCTTGTTCATAAGCCTGAAGCGCCGCGTTGACGTCCTTCACTTTTTGATGAACATAAAACTGTTTGAAAAATACGGTTTGCAAGGTAATAGTAACGGCAAGGGTGAAAAAGCATAATCCCGTCGTTAATAGGAACAGCTTAAGAACAATGCCTTTTTTCATAACTTCTCCTCGAACTTATAACCAGATCGAACGATCGTGACAATACACTTGGCATGCTCCCCCAACTTGGAACGCAAATTGCGAATATGGCTGTTAACGGTCCGATCGTCGCCGACGAAATCATATCCCCAGATTTTTGTAATCAGCTGATCCCGGGTGACGATAATTCCTTTGTTCTTCATCAAATACGCCAGTATTTCTAATTCGGTATGCGTCAGACTGCACTGTTCCCCATCGATCGTAACGATTCGAGATGGGAAATGAATCGAGATACCACAGCTGGACAACGTATCTTCCTCTTGATCCCGGATCTGCCTTGTTTCTAAAAGCCGTTTCGCCCGTGCCAGCAGGATTGGAGGACTGTACGGTTTGGTTATATAGTCGTCGGCACCTAGTTCAAAACCCAGCAATGTATCATCTTCATCCGAACGGGCGGTCAACATGATAATCGGAACATTCGATATCTTTCGGATACGTTTGCATACAGACCATCCGTCTAATTCAGGGAGCATGATATCCAGTATGATCAGATCCAGCTTATGTTCTTGAAATAACGTCAGAGCATTTTTTCCATCGCCCGCTTCAAGCACTTCATATCCTTCTTCCAGCAAATAATCTTTCATGATTTCCCGCAAAACAGGCTCATCTTCTACAATCAGTATTGTTCTTGACATAGGACAACCTCTCAACGTTTTTCTAGGTACGCTTGCCTTCAAACTATTTGAATCACCGGCATGCCTAACATGTTTTCAAAAACTAGACAAATGCCCTCGTAGTGGACATTCTTTTTGTATGAAGAATTACTGTAAAAATTATATTCATACCTGATAAAGATAAAATGCAGATTACATAAAGGTAAGTTGAAATTCAAAATTGCTTATAAGGAATAATGCAAGAATTTGTTTCTTTTTGTGCATTCGTAAATTGCATGTATCTCTTATAACAAGCGATATCTTAAGAGGGCAAAAGTTACTACTTTAGATACAAGATAAGCTCGCGTGTGTTCACATTCTGCCTCAATATCCCCTGAATTAAGTTCAGAGATAGTAAACCCAGACCGATGTTGCGGATGCAGCCTGGATTGTACTAATTTGAAGCTCACTACGTATATCACTGATATCTTCGGTGTATCCGGTCGTGCATTAATTGAGTCCGTTATTAATGGTGAAGTCTTAGAGGCGGAGCAAATCAAAGAAAAAGTAAATACATCCCTTAAGCGTAAAGTTCCCGAGTTGCTTGAAGCTCTAAATGGGCGAATGAAGAAACATCATCGCATGATGATCGGCTTGCACTTCGATTTTACCGTATATAGAAACGACGAGAACAGAAAAAGGCTACCGTAGCGACGGCACATCTAATCTTCTGAATGATTTACCGAATGCTCAAGGAAAATCAACCCTACCGAGAATCAGGTTGGGACTATTTAACTTCTTCAACGTCTTCTGTGGACTATTGGCGATCTTCAGTTATGCGATAATTATGACTAAAAAAAGCGGTCCGAGACGGTCATTAGATGACCTTTTATACGAAACTTAAGTTTGGTAAGTTTATTCCTTAAGTAATGTGGATACCACATATGCCTGTTCATTGTTATAACCAGCTCTCCATAATTACGTAAGCTGCTTAAATCCCGGAATCGATGGCCTTATCCAGTAGAATGGCTCTTTTAATGTTTGTTTCGAACTTTCGCGACTTCGGTTTCAATCTCGGATACAAGTTTTTCGAGTGTATGATTGAATTGTTGTTTTTCATCCATCGTTAGAACATTTAAAAATACAGGCTGAAAATCTCCAGTTTGATTTAATACTACTCTACCGGCTTTAGTTAGAGTAATCATCATCACACGCTGATCCTCTTCAGATTTATACCGCTCGATGAACCCCTTTTTTTCAAGCTTTTTAATCATTTCAGAAGCAGATTGTGGGCGCATATCTAATTGACTGACTAATTCCTTTTGAGAAATATTGGGTGTTTGATGAAGGATACTCAATATTTTTCCTTGTCCTCGATTAGGAGCAGTAAACACGCTGCCTTTAAATAGGTTTTCTTTTAAAAACGCTGTAAGTAAATCATTAAATTTCATAAAATTAGCGGTTATTTCGATATTTAATTGCTTTTCATCCACAACAATTTCTCCTTATCTATTCTCAGTCTCCCTCTATTTTATCAGGTCACCGAAGTAATTCAAATCATGTTCTTGACAAATTAATAAGGGTACCTTATCTTAATAGTAAGGCACCCTTATTAAATATACGAAGGAGAAAACAGAATGACAGAGCTAGCCGTTTCAACTAAAGAGCTCGTTAAAGAGTTTCCTAACAAACGAGCAGTCGATGGTATTTCTTTAGATATAAAAAAAGGAGAGATTTTCGGTATTCTAGGTCCGAATGGTGCAGGAAAAACAACTTTCTTACGGATGCTTGCAACGATTACTAAAGTTTCAAATGGGGAAGCAATGATTTTTGGCAAAGACGTAACAAAAGATGCTCGAGGAGTTCGAAGCTTGATTGGCTTAACGGGTCAGTATGCAACCGTTGATGAGGAATTGACCGCGATGGAGAACTTGAAGCTTTTTGGACAATTGAATGGTTTATCAGCGAGACAATCCAAAGCGAGGGCCGTAGAACTTCTCAATCAGTTTTCATTAACTGAAGCAAAGGATCGACCGATTCGTGAATTTTCGGGTGGGATGCGTAGACGGTTGGATTTATCGGTGAGTTTAATTGTGAAGCCCCCCCTCATTTTTCTTGATGAACCGACAACGGGCTTAGATCCACGTACACGAGGAGAAATGTGGGAAGTGATCCGTAACTTAGCAAATGATGGAGCAACGATCTTGCTAACAACCCAGTATTTGGAGGAAGCGGATCAATTAGCTGATCGACTGGCCATTATAAATCATGGAAAAATTATTTCCCAAGGAACTCCAAATGAATTGAAGTCTTTGTTAAGTGAGACTCAATTTGAAATTACTCTGGAGCACATGAAGGATGTAGAAAGAAGCAAAAAACTAATCAAGACAGAAATCGCTCAAGAAGCCATGAGCTCACCTGAAGGAACCAAATTAACCGTTAAGCTTGCTGACACAAAAATCATGACGAAATTACTTTTATGTTTGACTCAGCGAGATATAGAAATCAAAGAGTTTTCGGTTAGAAAACCAACGCTTGATGAGGTATTTTTGGAATTAACTAAAAATTAATGCTATGCGAGGAGAAATGAAAATGGAATCCATAATAAGTAAACAAAACAACCTAAAGAGTACCTTGGTTGATATTTTAGTAATGGCCAAAAGAAATATCCTGAAAATTAGACACAATCCCGATAAATTGATTGATGTAACCGTGATACCCATCTTCTTCATGATCGTCTTTTCTTATTTGTTTGGAGGTGCAATTGCTGGTGGTGTAAAAGGATACTTGCCAATAATCGTGCCGGGAATTCTAATTCAAACGCTGGTCATGTCGTCATCGGCAACAGGTACACAATTACGTGAAGATTTGGATACGGGGGTATTTGATCGGTTTAAATCATTACCCATTGTACGGATTGCTCCACTAGCTGGTTTAGTGGTATCGGATATTTTGCGATATATCATGGCAGCTTTTTTCTCAATTGGCACGGGCTTCATACTTGGATGGCGCCCGGAAGCCGGGGTGGGTTGGCTAATTATCGCTTCGCTTTTGGCTATTTTTGGTGCATGCGCAATCAGTTGGGTGTTTGCATTAATTGGTTTGCTATCCAAATCCGCAGCAACGATCTCCAGCGTTTCAACAATGGTCACCATGTTGATGTCGTTTTTATCCAATGCATTCGTGCCTACGAATACTTTGCCAACTTTTTTACAAAAAGTAGCTGAGTATAATCCTGTTACTTATTTGGTCACTGCTTTTAAAGATTTAGCAAACCATGGACAGTTTACTTCTAGTGCATCAATGACCATCCTTATCGGCATACTTCTTGTTTTGATTGTTGCACCAATAACAGTTAAAGTGTATAACAGAAAAATATAAATGATAATGGATAAATGGCGGCAACTACAAAATAACAACTGTACTTGCTCAAAATCGATTCCATGAAATGAAAAAAGAGACACGCTTGGCTCTCTGCGTAAAATAGAATTACCACCAACCACCCCACGCAGAGGAGAATAAGATATGTCTCATACGTATACTTTATCACAACAAAATCATTGGAACAATCGGTTCGAAGAGTGGAAACTTCCGCTGTATTATCCTGAGTCATTTCTTAGCCCACGAAACTGGAACACGTCTGACCTGAAACGCACCATTCAACGTGTCGCTTTTCAGCAAATTAAAGCGTGTGCTCAGCGAGACTATAACCCCATTTTTGTAATACTGGATGATTCCGTGTGTGTAGCCTTCGTCACAGGCTACACACACGCGATTCAAGGAACCTCGTTTCAGCATTCTCATCTCAAGGGCCAGCATGTCTACTCTTAATCTCATGGGTTGGTATTGGGCGTATCGTCATCACTCATCTTTAAAAGGACAAATCCGTGCCCGACAAGAAAATTACGACGATGGACGTTCACCGCGAACATTCGACACAGTTCCCTTCGGCCACTCTATTTCTTCAATCCTTTAACGATAAGTTGTATTCCGAATTCAAAGGCATTTTCCGCCTCGTTCTCAATCGTATTCATTACATCGGAAGTTAATGTATCCACATCTGCATTGCGTTGAGACCCTTTAACCTTCTCTATAGGAGATGATTTTAATATTCTCCTTTTATTTCGTGTTTGTTCTTCCATTACAGATCCCAAAGTAAATTGGCCCATGGTCAGCATGGCCATTTGAGCTTCTCTCTCCGAGAAACCTGCTCGTACTAAATATTCAGTTTTTGGCGCTAATTGAACAAGATCATTAAAAGTGGGAATTGAGCCGGCATGAAGCATCGCTCCATCTGGATAAGCTAATAAAGCATTTCTAAAGCTGTAAGCATGATCTATGAACCATTTCTCCCATTGTCCCGTATCATGCGGCGTCTTAATGGTGTGATATCTGGCGATTATTGTAGAAGCCATCTCACCAAGCAGCGTTGCCTTATCTTTTACATGCCAATAAAGTGATGCTGATTCAACTCCCAATCTCTGTGCTAAACGCCTTGTTGTAATCGCCTCTAATCCACCCTCTTTAAGAAGTTCAAGCGCCTCCTCTATAACATCTTCACGTTTTATCTTTGCCATATTTAAAAATTCTCCTTATTTCCGTATTAAAAACTATCAATGATCTAGTATATCATATTGACAAACCTATCAGTGATAGATTATGATCAAATTGTTCATGAATCTATCACCGATAGGTTTTTGTTATTTTTATCGAGAGGAGCTACCACAATGAAATTAAAACCTGCTGAATACGTGCAAATCGATTGCCCATCGAAATGGACGACAGCATAATCGTATTTGCCGATGTATTATGCCCGGCTGCGCCTGGAAAATACCCGGTCATATCAACCCATGGTGTTTATGGCAAAAGACTCCCCATTGAAAGGCTTAGACACCGACTATTCAAACTTACAAACTCTATGACTAACAAGACAGTTGGTGATGTTTTTGGTCCTGATGGGGAACTTGTGGAACTCCGTGATCACCGAACAGAATTAACACCCCTGACAGAGGGGTGGTTACTTGCCTCAATGCAACAGACATGAAATCCCAACTTCTTAACCCGTTGTTACTAAACACATTGATCACTTGGGGGGAAACTCGTAATGACTAGCTCTGGTAAGCAATCTGCTAAACTTGCCCCTATACCCTTTATATTATGGGGGCAAGCCATAATTATTGTTCTTGGTGCATTTACATCTATGTTGTCTTCTACAATGCTTAACACAGCCCTACCCTCAATCGCAGCAAGTCTGCATACTTCAAGTTCCATTGCACAATGGATAGCTACAGGATACTTTCTATCTCTAGCTGCAGGTGTCCCCCTCAGTGCCTGGTTATCCCGTAAACTTGGACCAACCAAACTCTGGCTAATTAGCCTGGTTTTGTTCATGGTTTTTTCAATATTGTGTGCTGAATCAAAAGGGATTTATATGCTTATCATCTGTAGAGTTCTGCAGGGCTTATCAGGTGGTTTGCTTGTACCTGCCGGGCAAATTATCACAAGCATAGCAGCAGGTCCGAAGCGTCTTGGTAGAGTGGTGAGCATCGTCGGCATAGCCGTTGTTGTTGCTCCAACGTTAGGTACCACCTTAAGCAGTGCAATTCTTAGTAGTTTAAGCTGGCCTTGGCTATTCTGGATCAACATCCCTCTTGGTATAGCAGCGTTCTTTGCTGGTTTGAAGTGGCTTCCAAAAATCGAGGTTTCTGAGGCTGGTAAATTTGATTGGATTGGCTTTTTATTCGTATTAAGTGGCGTACCCCTGCTCATTTATGGTGTAACCTCCATTGGAAACACCGCAAACGCAGTTCCGATTGGCACTATCATTATAGGAGCCGTTCTTATCATTGGCTTTATTTTAAGGTCATTAAAACGTGATAAACCTATATTACAACTAAGACTTTTTGGTAATGGGGTGTTTTCAGTAGCTGCTGTCGTTATGTTTTTGGGTGGTGCAATAAACTTCGGAGCACAGCTGCTTCTCCCCCATTACTTAACAGATGTCCGCCACTTGAGTCTTCTTACTGCAAGTCAACTAATCTTGCCTCAAGTTATTGGCACAGCTGTTGGTTTTCCGCTTGCGGGTCGTTTTACAGACCGATATGGAGCTGGAAGACTTATATTTACAGGTGGTATCATAATGATGATATCTATGCTTTCGCTAATTTTTATTGAAGTAAATGCAGGCACAACTTGGGTTGCCCTCGTTTTTTTCATCTGGGGATTAGGTACAGCACTAGCCACTGTTCCAGCTATGACTGCTGGTTTAACCACGGTTGCTCCCGATCAAATACCTGATTCTTCACCTATCCTAAACATGCTGCAGCGAATTGGAGCATCAATAGGCACAGCTTTAATCACCTTGCTATATACTAAAAATTTAACTAGTGGCCTAGACCAAGCCCACACTTTAGTTGTTTTTAAAAATGTCGTTTGGGTGTTATTGGGTAGTATACTAGTACTCCTGATATCATCCCTAACATTGATATTAAGAGAAAATAAAAACACGCGAGCTAATACTTAAATGCTGCCGCAGGATCATATCCAAACCGGGCTTGCTAAGCGTCGACCCATCAACTTCGCGCTGTCTGTAACGGCAAGTTTTAGGGCCATCCTTTATTGGGATGGCCCTTTCATTTTCTCGCTTTGTTCAACTATCTTTTCCAGTTAGCTTAATATATCAGAGAATATACCATATTTTAACCCTTTCTTGGAAGCAAAACAAATAAACTGATACCATCTTTTTATATTTCATGACGATAAAATGTTGTCTGTTTAATCAGTTCTTCAAAGTCCTCCATTGTATACGTGCTTAGCCGAAGAAATGTCTTGAATGCAAATTTGACAAACCAGCGGTCAAAACCTTTCATACCCGACTTGATGACTTCGCTTTGTATCATCAGAGATTGCTGCCCGGCTCATATCTATAATCAGAGATCAAACATTTCATCAGCGCAAGGAATATCAGATGCGTTTCCTTGTTAGAAATCAACATTCGCACCAAATTCAACTGCATATTTCTTTTAATATCAACTAAACCCTGGCTTATCTCGACACCTGTGCTCCGGCCTGTGTGAAGAAAGTCAACAGGTAGTCGTTGACGTACAGAACCGCGACTTTGTACGTCCCAAGTCCTTATCCTACGTCGAGTACTGGGGGCAGCCTCCAGAAGTCCGCCGCTTTCGCGGTTCAGCCTGACGTTGCTGGGGTCATGGACGTTATCGAACGCTTCAAGCAAGACGATGTACACAGTGCAGGAGAGATACGCCTCGAACTAAACTGGTCACAGATATTACCTATATTCGTGCTGTAGAACAATTTATACAATTTATGTACCTGTCTGTCATTCAGGATTTATACAATAACGAGATTGTAGCTTGGCATCTTTCGGAACGAAACCTGTCCATCGTTATCCACATAAAAATAGCGGTCGCCAATTTGGATATCCTGCGAATTCGGATTTCCATCCTTCCCCGGATGGATGAAGATCACGAACCGCTCCGTTTTGCCGTCCGCAAATTTGAGCATGATCGTATTTCCGCAAATGCTGTATGTTCCCGCGCAGCCTAGAGTTCGTCGTTCCTGACCCCCCCAGCGTCCCTATGGTGAGATTATCACTTTTGAATGTGCCATCGGTTTGGAACATAATCCATTCCTCCCAAGCCGAGGAGAACGAATCTATGCCGATCATTCCGGAATATCCCCTATACACGTAGCTGCCGCTGAGCTTGAGATTCCCCGCGACGGGCGTAATTGGCGTTAGCTGTATATCCTCGATGAACAGATTTCCTTTTGGCCGACACCCGAATAGAATAGGATTTGCCGTTATTTAATGTTAAACGATTATTTTTTATGCTGTATGTGCTGCAAGCTTGTTTTCCGCAATAGATCGTTTCGGGTCCGCCGGAGACAGGCTCACTGACAACGTTTTTTTGTCCGGGAAGGAAGGTGTAGTAATCCCAGCATGCTCCACCGCATTCGTCCGCTCGGATCGAGCCGCAATCCGACATACATTCCCTGAAGCTTATCGAGATGAACCGGCGCAGCCGGAGCCGTTTCTTCATCGCCGCTTCCCGTTTGCCCCATTCCTGGCGGGTCCTTCACCAGCGTATTGCCATGAATGGTCCGGGCCGGCTTATCCAGCTTAATTTATTTCCCGTTCAGAACCGCTTTCGAGCTGTCCACCTTTAAGGTGAATGACATGGAGGCCTTTTACCCCGTAATCGTCTGGTTTTTTGGTCCCATTTCAGGAAGATGCCCATCGATTTAAACGCATTTACACCAGCGTGGTTCCGCCGTCAAGCACCGGATCGACCGACAGGGACACCTATTTCGCATCCACGGCCACCTTAATGGGTCCATTTGCATCCGCGTGGACCTGCTTGAATCCCCGCCAACAGCAAGGCAAAAACAAAAGCAGCCCGGCTCCGGTTTTCGTTTTTACAGCGTTCATGATTCCCTTCCATTCCTTTTCCATTCTTTCGTCCATGATGGTTCACTGCTGCGTCAACCATGTGTATACGCTAGTTTTCGAGTTATTCATACCTATTTTTTAATTATATCGCAAGTTTTAAATGGAGGGTCTGGCTTGAGCCGTATTTTCCTAAAAAAAAGCATAGGCCAGAAGTAATCAATCTAACTTCCGGCCATCGTGAATAAGGGACGTTAAACTCCTATTCTTATACCAATGACCCATACCGGGACGTAACAAAAAAAGATGCACATTCACGGAATGCACACCCTTGCGTTTAATCAAATTCAGCCTCCCATTTCTGCCTTTGGTCCGTCCTAACATCCCTGGGGTTCCGCATCGCTGGAGCTTAATTCATACAAATGATGTTCAACCTTTTATACCGCTAAATGTAATGCCGCTAATAAACGTCTTTTGAAGAAAAAAGAACAATACAATAATAGGTAATGTCATCAAGGTGGATACGGCCATTAATAGACCCCATTCGGATCCCTTTTGACTCTGAAATTGCTGCAATCCAAGCGAAACCGTGTAAGATGGTTCATTGGTTAAATAGAGCAAGGGGCCCATGAAATCAGTCCAGCTCCCCATAAATTGAAACAATGCCACGGCTAAAACGGCGGATTTGGCTAGTGGAAACATGATCTGTAAATATATGCGGAACTCACTAGCGCCGTCTAAGCGGGCCGCTTCGCGCAGGGCATCAGGCAGTCCCATGAAAAACTGTCTCAATAGAAAAATGTAAATTGGCACTCCAAAAAATTGGGGTACAATCAGTGGAAGAGATGTTCCTACCCAACCTAATTTAGTAAACAACAGGAATAGAGGAATCATCGTCACCTGTCCGGGAATCATCATAACAGCGAGGGTAACAAAGAAAAGTATGCCTCTCCCACGGTACTCTAACTTGGCAAAACTATATGCAACCAAGGGACAGGATATGATCACACCAAGCGTACTAACGATTGTTATAATCGCCGTGTTTTTCAGATATGTCCAGAAAGGGATATACTCAACGGCACGGGAATAATTACTCCACAGAATTGGATGCGGAATCCACTCTGGTGGGAATGTAAAGACTTGTGTGAGTGGTTTAAGAGAAGTCGAAAGCAGCCAAATGAACGGAATAATGAAAAATGCAGAAGCAACAATTAGACATAAATAGGCTAACGCACGATTGATTCTTTTGATAGCGATAGGATTCATCCCTTACTTCCTCCTCCTTATTTCCCTTGATAATGAACCCAGCGTTTAGACGTAATAAAAATAATTCCGGTTAATACCATAACTATAATAAATAAGATCCAGGCCATTGCGGAGGCATAACCCATTTTGAAATACCTGAATCCGTTCTCATATAAATACATGACGTAAAAAGTCATGGAATTTGCAGGAGTTCCTTGCCCTTTGGTCAACGTATAGGGAAGAGTGAACTGTTGGAATGCACCGATCATTCCCATGACCAGGTTGTAGAAAATAACGGGAGTGAGCAAAGGCAGGGTTACCTTTCTCGTTTTCTGAAACCAGTTAGCTCCATCGATTTGCGCCGCTTCATAGTACTCATCAGGGATGTCTCCTAATCCAGCAAGGTAGATGACGACGGCTTGCCCAATACCCCAAAGCGACATCAAGATGAGTGAAGGCTTGGACCAAGCTTCACCACCAAGCCAAGGAGGCCCATCGATACCGAAATGCGCTAACATCCCATTTACCAATCCGAAGTTTGGATGTAACAACCACATCCACAGAACAGCCAAAGCCACTTGTGGCACAAGTGTAGGTAGGAAAAAGATCGTTCTGAATACAGCCATCCCTTTGACCTTCATATTCAGCATCATAGCGAGTGCCACACCAATAAATATACTTAATGGAACAAAAAATACGGTAAAATAAATCGTGTTGTATATGGATTTCCAAAACAAAGGATCATGGAAAAGATCTCTATAATTATTCATTCCGACAAATTCACCAGGCTGCAGAATGCTGTAAGTAGTGAAGCTGAAGTAGATGGACATTAGCATCGGAATTGCATAAAAGCATAGCAGCCCTATAGCCCAAGGTGAAGCAAACAGCCACCCAATCACGTTAGTTCTGCGGAGTGCTCGTTTCCTTGCCGATGGAATTGCGTTTACTTGAACTGAATCGGCCAGTTTCGCCATGTGCATTCTCCTTCCAATTGTCATTCATTAATAGGCAAGGAGAGAAAGGTTCGCTCCCTGCCTACCGAGCACCCTATTTGTCGTATTTTTCTAAAGCCTTATTAACAGTCTCTGTTACTCTATCCAGGTTCTCTTTCGGAGTACCGTTACCGCGGGTAGCCTTTTCCGTTGCGGAAGCTAACTCATTCCACAGCAGTTGTCCTTCAGGAATAACTGGGCGGTTATGTGAATTGGGTAAAATATTGATAAATTCTTTCATAATCGGATCGTCCTTGTAACCGTATTTGTCGTTAACCGAATCGATAATCGAAATTTGAGAGTCAGCGTTTAATAACGTTTGCCCCTCTTCTTTCCCTAAGAATTCGAGGAATTTCCAAGCAGCAGCGACGTTCTTGGCGCCTTTAGGGATAATAGCGGACCCTCCTCCCGACCATGTCGTAAAATTAGTACCTGTTGGGGTCGGTATTGGTGCAACACCGTAATTTAAATCCGGCTTAAATTTTTCGATACCCTTCACCGTGAAGTTTCCACTTATCTTCATGCTGATTTGACCGGAAATGAACGGATCCATTTCCTCCGAGCCAGCTGCGCTTGTGAATCCGGCAATATCCTCGACATTGTATTTTTTGCCGAAGTCGGTCATCCATTGTAGCGCTTCAACTACTTTAGGATCATTTGCAGTAATTTTGCCGGTGCCAGCATCCTGGAATTCTCCTCCAAATGCCCATCCCCAAGTATACAGCCAGCCTTGCGAATACCATGGGATGAACCCGATCCGTTTGAAACGTTTACCTTCCTTGATGGTTAACTTTTCGGCGGCCGCTTCAAGCTCGGCGATCGTTTGTGGTGGTTTGTTGGGATCCAGCCCTACTTCTTTGAAATGATCCTTATTGTAAAATAGCAGGCGAGAGTCCGTATCCATCGGCATTGCATAAAGCTTTCCTTGATAACTGGACTCCTCCCAAGCAAATGGATAATACATTTCCTTACGAATTCCGGATTCTGCTGCCATCGAGGATAAGTCAGTCAGAGAACCTTGCGCAGCCCAAGTACCGACCTTAAACCGGTCGAAAAGTGCAACGTCAGGAGGATTGCCGCCTGCGACTGCAGTTAGCAGCTTCTGATCGGATCCCTCGCTGGATTCTGTATAAACCAATTTCATTTTGATGGTAGGGTTTTTCTCCTCAAATGCCTTCACGACTTTATTCATATTATCTAAATCAATTGAGGTAAGACCATGCCACATCGTAACCGTTGTAATCCCCTCTCCCGCCTGATCGCTTGAGCCTCCCTTCGTTGAGCAAGCGGTTACAAGTAATAACATAGCCAGAAAGTAAACAAGAATTGGAAATGCGAATTTTTTGGATCTCCTCATTCAAAGTCCCCCTTAGTTAAATTAATTAGTTTACCTTGAATTCCTATAATACTCACTTCATTTTTCTGATTCACATTTACATGTACATAATAGAAACATAGTCAAATTTAGATATATGTAAGCGTTAACATGATTGGTGATATGTACTATTAAAAACAGAAAATGAGGAACGAAGTGAATTTGTTATAAGGAATCTACTGGTTATACTAAGTATGTTAATATGACATCATGTGATGTGTCAATTGCAATATTACGACATGAAAATTCATGATGCATGGCTATAATTAGATATAAATCGACTTTTCGAGGTTCGTTAATCTCCGATCTCCTAACCAATTCCCTGATGTGGAACAAGCTTTACCATAAGAAAAACGTCTATCGACGTATTTTCTCAGAAGACAGACCGCATATAGCGGAAGTTTTTCTTGCGATATCAGGAAGGTCCATGCTTCGAAGTTTATTGATAACTTAAAAAAGTGCCGAAAAGCCCCCGGGGACTTCTCGGCACATTGAACAAGCGATATCCTTGCTTTTGTTGAATTGCAGTTCTATTACCCTATCCGTTATTTTTCACGATCATACGATGTTCAATGATGTTCAGCTCGGGAACTGCTGTTCCATGCAACTGAGAGATTAGCATATCCACGGCTAATTCACCCATCTGCTTCTCATCCTGCTCAATATGAGTGAAGATGGGTTGACCCAGGTGATCGTTCAAGGAGTCGAAACAAACAATCTCGAATTCCTCCAGAGATTTCCCCATCGAGTTGATGACCTGAGCCAGCATGGTAGCTATTAGAAATTCCGACGCGACAAACGCCTTTACATCAGGGTGTTGTTTCAAAAAATGCTTTACTGTTTCTTTATCACTTTCAATCGCTGTTCCGTTTATGTTCATGGGAAGGGTGCCCTTCAAGTTCGTCAATAAATAATCTTTGTTCAAGTTCATTCCTTCTTGGGTGAAGGCAAACGTATATCCGAGCAGCCTTTCCTCCAATGTTGAAGTGTTCTCTTCCGGCGGAGATAAAAAGGCAATTTTTTTATGGCCTTTGTTAATCAGATGGCGCGTAAGATCCATGGCTGCTTTCTTATTGTCTGTGTAAACCGAACAAACCGGAATTCCTTTTAGATATCTATCGACCAAAACAATTGGAAACCGATCCAATACAAGGCGAAGCAGCTCCGAATTATAGTGTTGACCATGAATGGGGGTCACGATTAATCCTTTGATGCCTAAACGAATAAATAAGTCGATCGCGCGTTTTTCCTCATCCCGATCCCCGCAAGTTCGCTTGATAATGAGTTGATAATTGTGCTCAGCACTCCGTTTTTCCATCGATCTAAGAAGTTGTAGGCCGAACTCGTCAGAAAAATTCGGTATAATAAACCCGATCAACCGCTTATCATCCTCAGAAACCAAGGTCGTTCTTACCTCTGAATAGTGCTTCGGTTCTTGTCCTCCAATTATACCATCGGCCACATAAGAGCCTTTTCCTTGTATTCGTTTGATAACCCCAGAATCCGCCAATTTCTCCAGAGCCTTTTTAGATGTAATACGACTGACGCCAAATTTTTCAGCCAACTCTTTTTCAGAAGAGACTCGATCTCCTTCTTTTAATCGGCCTTCTTTAATCTCTTGTACAATATAGATATATATCTGCTCGTATAAATGCAATTCCACAAAACCACCCTGACATCATAATATTAATATACTAAGTATATTACACGAGAATTAATTCGCAAACTTAATCATCGATAATATCATCTTTCATGAGAATAACGTGGAAATAACACTGTCTTAATCAAACGGAAAAGATCTCGTTATCATGGGGACTTAACCATCTCCCTTATGGAGATGGTTATCAACGGGGTCTCCACTCGCAAAGTTACTCAGATTAACGACGAACTCTGTGGCATGGAGTTTTCCAAGTCTACGGTGTCAGACCTCTGCATACAGTAGAACTTGCAAGATTCGTTTTCGCCGATCCACATGCCCAGCACATCTTTGTTCCCATCCAAATCAATGCCAATGACCATGTAGGCGGCTTTATTCACAATGGCCCCATCCTGCTTCACTTTAAAGTGAATAGCATCCATATAAACGACGGCATATACGCCCTGCAGTGGCCGATTCTGCCATTCTTTAATGAGTGGCAAGATTTTGTTGGTGACATTGGAGATAAGGGTAGGTGACACTTCGATCCCGTACAGGTTCTGCAGATGATCCTGGATCTCGCGGGTACTCACACCCTTGGCATACAAAGCGATAATCTGATCCTCGATGCCGGTTACGTTCTTTTGATGCTTCTGGACAACGAACGGTTCAAACTCTCCCAGTCGATCCCGTGGAACCGTGATTTCTTGCTCCCCGTACTCTGTGACCACGGTTCTAGCTTTTGCCATTACGACTATGCGGTGTCATCTTGGCCTTGACCTCATGCTTCTCATAGCCCAAATGCGTGTCTAATTCGGCTTCCAACATCTCCTGCAATGTTTCGGCAAACAGCTCTTTCAAGGCATTTTGCGCATCTTGAGCCGTGACCAGCTTATTCTCCTTCTCCCCAACCTTTCTATCACTTCCATTTTAATAGATTTGGGAGTTTACACAATTTATTTTACAAACTCGTTCTTACATTCAATAGCAACTCTATGCTTGGTTCCGACTACATCAAATTCATAAAAAGCATCAAATTGATGGGGCTCTCCTGATTGCTGCCCCTGCTTCTCCGAAATCCCTCTGCCGGATCGAGGGCGTATGCCCGATGCGTGAATATAATGTTAGGTGAGGTTCCTGCCATCCTGAAATACTCACAAATCAGTTTCAATGAATTCTGTTCTATTCGCTTTAATCCAGTCGTTCATTCTATTTATTGAAGTTTCTGAGTATTTAATGTATTGTTCATACAGATTTTTCACATCATTCATTAACTCTTTGTCATTTTCTAAATCTGTTGGACTCACTGTTTTTTTCAGTTTATTTCGTTCTATAATGAGTATCTCTATATCGTCTAATAAATTGGGCAGAGTAACATCTTTAAAATAATTCAATCCTTTTTTTATTCCATTCCAAGATTTCAGTTCATTTATGTAGTAAGCAGAAAACCAATAAAACTCCTCTAAAGTCTTAGTGTGGTTATGAAAAGAATAAAATAAGTAGAGTCCCTTTTGTCCTTCGTTTAATTGGTTATACATTTCGGACTTGGCTGAGATGTCCTTCCCCCGAACAGCTAACAACATTGGCTTTATACATAGCCAACTTAAAGACTTGCTCTCAATATCTACTGGGTCGAGTTTTACCTTCATTGAATTCTCCTTTCATTTTTAGGCTTTGCAGGAATTTCCTATAACGTTATTGTGTTCAAGACGCCCCACCACCTTAAGTCCCGTAAGGGACGGCCGCAATGCGGTTAGGTGGTGCGGGTGTGTCCGGCTGAATCCGCTTCTCTGCTACTGAAATGCCTCTCTGATTCCACTTCTAACTTCGTGCCGGGCCGAGGGCGAATGCCCGATGCGTGAATATTGTGTTATAAGATGTCCCCGCTTTCGAAGCGTTACTCAATATTTCTTTCGTATAGTCAATGGCAAAGGTAATCCTTCAGTTTGCATCTCGTCGTCTTCAATATGTCTAATTTCTTTTACAACATATTTCCCTTCATAAAAAGCATACTCTACCTCTAAATAACCAGCATACTGCTCTGTTCTTCCATCTCCAATTCTCACGCCGCCAATTAATTTCCCATTGACCACCTTATAATTTATCCAGTCGTCATAATATGCCTTTAAGTCACCATACTTTGATGTTTCATATATCAATCTATCCTCTAGATATACTTGTTTTCCTGAAAATCTTATGTTCTCTTTGATGATTTCTTGTATAGGTTCAACGATGACTTCGGTCGAATTGATTGCTATTACATGCGCTTCCGAAAGAATAATTCCAGTTCCATGATCAAAAATGTTGATAAAGACAATCTCATTTTGATTATCTTGATTAATATCCTCATAGTAAATTATTGGATCTCTCAAAGAACTTTGATTCCATTGAAAGGGTCCGACTTCACCCTCATTATTCCTAATAAATAAAATCTGAAATCTTATCACCATGTTCAGATAATTTTCCAGTAATATGAATATCATGGTCTTCATTAATGAATTCGATTGTTTTGCTTACTTCAACCAATTGTTCAGAATCAATTGTTTCTCCATTTTCCTTATTTTCTGTTTTGACTACTTCTTCACTACATCCAACTAGAAAGAGAAGAATTAAATGAATTAAAAGATATTTTTTAATTTTTCTTTCTCCCTTCAGATATTGAGTTTTTGTATGGTTTGCGGGGATTTCTTATAACGTTCTTGTATTCACGAAGCCGAGAACCTTAAGGGACAGAGTCCCGGCCGCGACGCGGTTAGGTTCGCAGAGATTGTCTGCCTGACCCTCTCCTCGAAATGCCTCGGACAAACCAAGGGAGCGGAGCGACCACAGCGTGAATACTTTGTTATAAGATGTTGGCGGCTTCTTCGACTATACTTTCAAATTCTTCTTATTACTAACTATGATTTATTAAATGAGCAATTTCTTTAACTCTCTCCATTGTAATTCCTTCTCTTTGTTCAACCGCAAGTGGATGATTCGTTTGTTCTAATTCTATTAACGGAACAGCACCAACTTCTTGCGTATGTACCATTGTCTTTAACGATAATGTAGTTAATGGATATATTGAAAGTTCAGTCGATAGCCATCCAAAATAAGGTTTTTCATTCTCTCTTCCTTCAACGTGCAATAATTCATTAGATTTCAAAAAGTTTTCTTCACTAAGAGTAACCCAAACACTCCATATAAATTTCTCTTTATTATCAATTATTGGTATTTCAATATGTCCTCTAATAAAAAAATGTTGTTCATCAATTACACAAAAATCTCTAATTAATTCTGTTCTTTTCTCCTCTGGTACAGTGTAAAAATAATATGGTGCTTCAATTCCGTAACATAAAGGAAGTTCATTTAATTCGTTGTTACAGTGAGGGCATTTCATGTTTTCTGCTCCTTATCATTTTCACCGATTTCTTATAACGTTCTCGTATTCACGACTTCCGACGAAGTCGGATGTGTCTGCTGAATCTGCTTCCCCGTAATCCATCCAGCAGACCAAGGCTCCGCTAGGAGCCGCTGCTTGAATATTATGTTATACGACGGAATCTCTTCATGAATCGACCTTCACTACGCATCTTCTCCAGGTACATAATCAATCAGATCAGATAATTTGCAGTTAAATGTATCGCATAGCTTGAATAGGGTTTCCAATTTTGTTGTTTCTATATTGGTTTCCCTGTATAACTTGTTAATTGAATTCCGACTTAATCCTGATTTCGCCATTAATTCGGTTATATCATCTATTCGATGTTCTGCCATAAGTTCTCTTATATTACACTTGATAATGTTCATTTTTTCCCCTCCATAACTCTATCTTATCTCCCATACCAGCAATCATCAACAAAAAGCGAATATTTAACTCTATAAAGCCAAATATTCACCTTGTGATTAATCTTATAGAGTTATACAATAGATCTGTAGAGTTATATAATAGCTCTGTAGAGTTAAATAGGAGGCTGACATATGGTTAATACATTAGATTCATTAGCAGAACCACTCATAAGGATACGTTTGGAATTACTCTACACTGAACTCTTAGAGCATCATACCGAATACAATCAACTTTCTTCAGAAACAGATCAATATTTCAGTGTAAATATCACCCAGTTGTGAGCCTTGAAAGATTAGATTAAACACGGTCGGATGCTCCGGCATTTGTTCCAAAAATGCGCTGTCTTCTTACATCATCGTTTTACAAGCATTTTGCATAGTTCAATACTAAATTCCAAGAAATAAAGAAGCCGAATGGATCGTTCTCATCCACTCAGCGCTTAGGGTTATTTTACAATAATTTGTATAACATCACGTACCGTTGTTCTACTTCCATTCATATACTCACTGCGATATTAATAAATGCCAGGAGATCTCCCAGAAATTTGTGTAATGGCCGATAGAGCACTTGGTATAGTTCCCACCAAGATCCCATTTGTCGCTGGACAACACAGGTTTGCCGGGATTCATCTCAACACCGCTATTATTCGGAAAGTGTTGGTTTACCTGGCGACTCATTTGCAAGCAGCTCCGGACTAACGGAATGCCGTTCGAACTTGACTGCATCAGCCCTCGTATAGATCATATCGGCAGGAAGCGTTGGCGGATCTACCGTTGTTGGAGTCTCCCTGGTTAAACGAACATACTCGCTACCGTCTCCCGTAAAGTCGAACGTTCCTAGATTAACCCAACCCGATGAGCCGACCGTTGCATCGATATACGTCACCTCGGTACCCGTCTGATGTTTCACTTCCACTTTGACATGATTATCGTTTGCCGTCGTATGGACGAGCTTGTAGATGGAGACCGTATATTTCCCCTCTGGAAACTGGCCTTTCCACGTTGCTGATGATCCTCGAACTGTAGTGTAACGGGACTTAACCCCAATTTTGTATCCGGCTAAATTGCTTTGGCTCCAAGACCCTTCTGTCGTGTATAACCCCGTTGTATCTGTACTGTCGACGATAACCGTTAGGTCCTTGATCGTTATGGTCAATGGCGGCGTTGTCAAGGACACTCCGTCAATCGTTACGGTGGCCCATACCTCAATCTGATCCGTTTCCCCATCGAGATTTAGAAGGGTCAACCGACCGCTGCTATCCACTTCAGCCAGATCCGTACGATCCACGAAATACTGCACAGTGGCCTGTGTCAGATCACCGATCAAACCGTTATCCAAATAACCGGTTACACTCAGTTGTGCGGTTTGAGTCATCTGCAGCTCGTTCCGATCGGACAGGATCACCGCAGACTCCAATTGCGGTATCCTGTTCGGGTCCACCCACATGATCGCATCCGCAACTACCCTTGACTTGTTGGCCTTATTGGTTAATTCCACGTACCCGCTATCGCCTGCAGCAAAAGGATAATCACCTAGGTGCACCCAAGTTCCATTCGCCGTTGTCTCATCAACGGTAACCGTCTCGGAGCCCCCGCTATAATAAACGGTAAATGAGGCATTCGTTGCCCAGTTTTCACTCGCAGCGGTTATTTGCGGAAGCTTGTAATACACACTGTAAGTGACACTTTCTGGAAGATCAGGCCGCCATCTCATTTTGCTTGTCGCTGTGCCGGCCGTCGATTTGGCATACACATAGTTCTCATAGTAATAGTCGTTAGCCGTCGTATCCCTTATCCAGACGCCTTCTGCCTCCGCCTCCGTATTATCCACAATGATAGATGAACCATCCTGCCCATCATCGGGTTGGACTGGAGTTTCCGTTACCTGATCAGGCAGATAAAGTGTCCGCTTGCGGGTCTGTTTCCCTTCCGATTCCACATAATACGTGAAGGTTTGAGATAAATCGTTCACCCGTATCGACCATTCCATCGGATATATCGTATCTGGGATGGTTGTATACGTAGCCCCGCCATCCAAGGAATAATGAATTGTCGCTGGTTTCGTCGTTTTGGCCTGCACATAAGCATCATAAACCGTTTCGTCAGGCTTGACGATCAGCATACCTTTAACTGCATCGATTGGACTGTGAATATCGAAGAAATAGCTTGCATCCGATGTATCAGCAGTTCTGACCTGGTGCAGCGGCACATCAATGTTGAGTCCTTCTACAATGATAGCAGTTATTCCCTTGCTTGAAACCGTGGCTTGAATGATTCCGCCACTCATAACCGCTTGTTCTGGTGTGCCATTATCGCGGATGATCGTTACGGTATAATCTTGTGCCGGGTTGAATCCAATGATTTGTTTATTCAATTCGATCGGAGTCTGAACTTCATCTGACGATACGTTGCTCAGCCCGATGTAGAATTTATCCCCGCTCTCACCCGTTATCCAGTTCAATTGAGGATGATTAGTCTTAATAATCCCCTTGGGCATCCAGAGCCAAACGTCCGAATTACCATAAAATTGGCCCGGTTTATTCCCATAGAGGTGATATTTGAACCATAAAAAATTTGTTTCGAATACCGAAGGAAATGAAATACTCCCATTCGACTTCAATGATTGCTCGCTGATCAAATAATCCATGGTTTGCCCGAGCTGCCCCGGGATATGGTGATAATAGATGGATGTAGCCCCGCTTGGGCCTTCTAGAGGAAAGTCCGGTTCAAGTTGGCTAACGGCGAAGCCTTTATAGTAATAACCTGGATAACTGGAATATCGACCAATAATCGCATTATGAGCAATGTCCTGCAGCAGTTTATCCCCTGTATAGAGCGACAACCTCAGCATGAATGGGGCTTCCTGGGCATTCATCCGATAATAGCCGGTTGTACTTCCCGCCTCAAACGTCAATCCGCTCGGTGAAACAAGCCAACGATCCGCTTGTACGCCTCCGGCTATATCTTCTGGGAGCTTGGTTCTAGGATACTGGTATTTACCGCTTTCTGGCCAATGGAACGATTCCGCGTAATTATACGTCTCGGGCTGCGGAATTGTAACGGTACCTTCAGGAACCGGACGAGCAACGAACATGGTTGCATAACGTTTGGCTTCCTTATATGCAGCATTCAAGTATTTGGGATCCTGAGTTTCCTCGTAAAGCTCCAAGATCTCCATCCACAGCTTGCTATAATAATATATGAACTCATTTTTACTCACATTCACGGATGCAGGCGTATCGATATGTTGCATGATATAGCTGTCGGCTGCATCCTTGGCAGCCTGCAAATACTGCGCATCTCCTGTCATACGATACATCATCAGGGGCTGAATGACAGGACCGCGGTCTTTCTGGTCAGGATCACGCACGAGGTACTCTTCCTGTGCCAGCGCCCCAATTCCTGCCGAAGTGCCCATCATCTGATTAACAGCGGCGACGCTTGAAACATCGAATGGCAGGGTGGCCATTTTCCATAACGAAGGCACGCCGTATACTTTCTTCTGCGTTGGCGACCAACCTATACCATTTCGCGATACGCCATACTGGACGGAGGGCAATGCTCTCGTATCGTAAAGCTGGTCATCCCCGGTCAAATAATAAGCCCCCAGAAGAACCGCATTCGAGCTTGTTCGAACACTATCCTCGTTCTCGATATCAATAAAGCCCTTGGCACGGCTCCACCACCCGCTGGGTGACGGGACATACTGAACAGAGTCGTCCCCTTGCGGGTCAATCTTAAGTAGATCGATCATATTGAACATCGCGTCAGTAAGCGACTGGTCTGAGACATTTTCCCGGTATGCCGAATAACCGTACTCGTTGCGAAGAATATCCGCATAGGACTCATAAAGATTGCTTTTTTGAGCGATTAACCCCATATGAAATTGATAGGTGTTTTCTGCGGTCATTTGCGAATAAGTCCCTAATTGAGGAGCATACAGGATGGGCTGCACGTTGCCTTCATTGTTGACTAGGCTCATGCCAAGCCGTTGTTTCGTAACGCCTCCCGTCGGTTCAAACTCAACCGGAAGCTCTTGCGAAGGTACAAATACTCCATACGTCAATGGATTCCCCGAACTGTCATTCTTCTCAACCAGACTCATTGGAGCGCTCAGTTCCCTCAAGCTTGTTGATTCTACCGTACCTACCATTTTTGCATGCGACCTGAATCCATTTAACACTTCATTGATGCCAGAGACTACCTCTGTTGTGAAGGACTGATATCCAATCACATAATTGCCATCGCGGCGAGGCGTAAAGGCGAAGGAAACATCAGGTTTATCCCCTGCCATGGACCAGTTCACTTCAAAATCGTAATCACTTCCATTCATAGAATCGGTTAATACCGCCGTGCGGCTGTCGGGAAAAGTGATCCCGTCGAATGTAATCCAGCGTTTGTTCATCGTATCGTAGTAATTGGTTCGGCTCCCTGCATTCCCATCCAATAAAACCCATTGCTCCTCAAGTCTTTCCGACACATTATTTATTGGCATCCAGTTTCCTGTGTCCGTGTTCCTGTAGAACATGTCACGAACGATGGATTTGCCTCCATCCCATGCTGCTTCATAGAAGGTCGCCTTATAGTTATCATTTTCGATGCTGCCCTTTTCCGTGTAACTGAGATTCGCTAGTGTACGGCTCCGCAGCGGGGGCAACGGCGGTGCTTGCTGCCTGATATTTCCTTCGAACTTGACTGCATCGGCCCGAGTAATAATCGTGCCCGTCGTAGGTTGCGTACGAGTCAGCCTGACAAATTCAGAATCATTACCACTAAATTCATACTCCCCCAAATCAACCCATCCGACCGATGGCCCCGACGAAGGTCTAAGATCCATAAACTTAACATCCGTAATCCCGTTATGAACAATTTCAATCTTCACATTACTATCTGCTTTATCCGCCCAGTCAAGCTTATAGAACGATATTCTCGCCGTCCCTGCTTCCAAGCGTGGATTCCATGTGATGCTTCTACCTACGGCATCCGTATATTTTGAACTGGAATTATTGTATCCCTTCACTCCTGCGCTTGTGGTCCAATAAGGAGCGGAGAACCCGTTATTGGCGTTACCCGCATCAGGTGTCACAACATCATTGATCGTGATGCTCCCGTCATCAATGATAATCGTCTGATAAGGTAAGGTCTCCGCATAAGCGGCCCTTATTCCGATCAGGCTGAAAGGAACTACTATCGTCAACATGAAAACGATGAAGAAAAACAGCTTCCTTTTGACCATACAACTCACAGCCTCCCTTAAATTGATAACGCTTTCAAAATAATAATGCCCTCCTTTGTTCGAAGATCGCAAAAATGCAATTAACCTTATCCTTCTGGCTAATCCCGCTCTGTCGTTTTTATATTAGCATGCCATATCACCGTGAAATTTCTTTCATTTCAAGAATTTCTTATAAGATTTTAAGTAAAAAAAGAAACCTACATTCGAATTGATCGCCCAATTGCAATCAGATAGAATGTAGGTCTTCCAAGTGGAAAAATCAATTATAATGGCGGCTGCACCAATAGCAGCTTTCCAATCTGAATGACCGTTTGATCATACCAAGCTGGATGCTGCCGAACATGCTCCATACTTCTTTCATTGCCGCTTGCCTCAAACACGGCCGCTTTGTCTGTCTTCTTGTGATCAACTTCGAAGCGAACCGTATGTTTCCCATTCGGTAGCTCAGGCAAGAAAACATACTGATTTCGATTATGGTCGTTATATGGTGTGAATCGATCGATAAGGAAGGGTTCCCCTCCATCCACCGACACCTTCAGTCTGCCTGAATCCGGCCCCCCGATATCGAATAATCCGATGTGGGTCCCCTCAAACTCCACTGTGATCGTCTCTCCGGGATCGACTGCTCGCCATAGACCGGGAAATAACCAATCATACTCGCGCACTAAAGAGAAATCATCGGGGGTCATGTAAGTCCACCCTGCGGAAAAATGAGTAAAAATATCCAGTGGCAGCATGGTTGCATACTCCCAAGGATTGGCCGGGACCAAAGTGTCCTGTGGCAAGTGGTGTTCGACCTTTCCCACGTGATCTCGAAGTTCGCTCATTTTCTCAAACGACCGGGTGATTGTATCCGTGTAAATCTGGTGTCCTTCGGGAATCGTCGGATGGATCGAATCATGCGTAAAAATAACGGCTCCGGGAATGGACACGTCTGCCCTTGAGGTGAAAATGAGCTTTCCATCCGAAACCAATTGACTGACCGCTACGCCCAGATGAATCGAAGGAATGCCGTAATAGTCCGCGACTTCCTCTTGCATAATAGCTCCCTTCTGGTATTCTCCGGACTGAAATAGGGCCACATCTCGCTCCTTCAGCGTATATACGAACAGGATATCGGTAAACCGGCTCCGCTTGCGGATCTGTCGGACAATTCCTTCGATCCGCGCCTTGGACTCCGGAACTCCGCCATCGTTACCAACAAATTCAACAAACACGAGATCAGGCTGATGACGCAGTACATCAGTCTCCAAACGGGCGCAGCCCAGGTCCGATCCTGTCCCATCAATGCCTGCATTTACAGAGCGGATATCCGCATTGGGATATTGTCCTCGAAGCCAATCCGCCGTCATGACCCTGTATCCTTCAGAACGCGTATTACTGCCGCCAAAATAAACGATGGTCACGGTTTCCCCATTTTCCAACTTCTGAATGACATTAGGCAGCCCTCTTCGAGGGAAAAATTCCTTCATCGCAACTTCACCTGGCCTCACTTAGCGTTTTAGGAGCAAAAAATTTTACAGCAAACACTTCATAATAAGGCGAACCATACGTTGCACAGAAATCAAACCGGATTCGGGTTACCCCTTTTGCATGCACCTGATGTTTATTCAACGAAAGATAATTCCCACGGATATTAATTTCTCTCTCGGTTCCGTTCTCTAAGGTTAAGGTCACATCATAATCTTGGATAAGTGGCTCGATCGGATCATCGAAATGCTCCAAATTCAGCTGCGAATTGAACACAAGATGGATTTCATCCAGATTCTTGGGGCTTGCAAAACTGAATTCCAACCATTCCTGCCCTTCCGTACGTTCAGAAATCCAGATGTTTGGCAGACCATAAGGTCTAGAGAAACCGTTGACGACATTCTCAGGGCTATACATATTTTGAGATGGCAATAGGTCTTTGAAGCAAATGTTCTTATTAAGCTTCTTCAGCCTGGACGGCTCTTCCGGCCTATAATGGAAGCTGACTGCCCCTGTTATTTTCTCTTCATTGCCGTGTACGGCAAGGCTCGCCGTGCCTTCCAATACGATGTAGATTTTGTCGTCAGCTGGCTTCTTGCAGCCCAAGTCCAGCGTAATCCAGTCATCGTGACCACCTGAAACAACCAAGTGATAGTCTTTCAGCCCGCTTGTGGGAATATAGTTTTCCTTCCGCTCCCCGCCAAACAGCTTCACTTGCAAATTTTCCGAATGCTCGGATCTATTTTTAATTTTGATTCGCACACTTTCAGCCACGGATGTCTGAATCGGCAAGACCAAACATAACGCTTTCTCCAAGGAAATCTCTTCGGTTGGATGAAGATTATCATAGCTGCGCTGAGACGAGGCACGCATCGTTAATCCGTCAGCAAAATAAGGATCCAACTCCTCTTGAAGCCCTACAATCGTTTGCCCGTCTCGAAGCAGCTGCGCTTGAAGCTCACCCATATGGGATTTGACTATGGCTGCAGGGTCGGCCTCGTATTTTAAGCATAACGCAGCTGCCGTTCCTACGGCCTGCCCCATACAACCGCAGGTTGCCATGACCCTTGTAGATCCGAAAGCCACATGGGTAGCGCTTATATTGCGCCCAGCGAACATGAGATTAGGAATATTTCGTGAAAATAAGCTGCGGAAAGGGATATTATACAATCCCGGCACGAAATTCCACGCTGTAGCCGGCCCCTCATCGTAGATGCCTTTGTTCGCATGCAGATCCATATACCAGCCTCCGACGGATACCGCATCTTTGAAATGTGGCTTTGCTGTAAGATCGTTCTGAGACAGCATGTGCTCCCCGATAAACCTTCTAGACTCCCGCTTTCCCGGAATCGGGCATACATAATCCAAGATGAGATTGTCCACATCATCAAACTCGCCGCTATTTTTGATATAATCCCAAATCCCGTACACCAATTTTCGCAGTTCCAAGGCGATGTCTTCATTATTCTTGATAATATCCATATGTCCGCCGTATTCCAGCCACCATAATCCGCCAAGCCCGTTGATTTTCCTCGGAAAAGACCGATGGTTTAAGCCTTTTCTGATACTATCGAAAAAGGCCAACTTCGTAATGTCATACGCAAAGCCTGGTCTTTTGTAAGGAACGGGATAGTCTACGTCACGGGCTTGAAACAGAATCGTATCGCCCATGGTGTAATGATCCGCCACTTCTGGAGCCAACTCCTCCTTATATTCATGCTTCGCCTCTCTTCCCCATCGGAAGTGAGCACCTGCTTGGTATCCAACAATTCCATCGCCGGAGCAATCGATGTAGGTTGGGCTTTCAAAACGAAATTTTCTTTCGGAAGCTAATTGAAGGCCCTCCACCCATTTAATTCTGCCGTTCTCCATGCCCGTTTCATGCACGCATGTATTCAGGAATAGAGAAATGTTAGGCTCATCATAAACCATGTCGAGCAAGACCGTATCCGAAAGCGAAAGCATAAGCTTCTTGTTGTATAACGGATTATAATGAAAGATCTTCAGCTTGAGTTCTTCTACCAACCCGCCCTCGCGAGCATAATAGGATGGACTGTTTCCGAGATATGCCGACCCGTTGATATGAACCCTGACCTCGCTGCTCGCATTTCCCCCAAGAACCGGCCGATCATTAATAAGTGAAACCTGCAGCCCTTGGCGTGCGGCAGCAATGGCAGCGCATAATCCCGCAATACCTCCGCCTACGACGGTTACATCTGCTTTTATAAGCTCCATTTTGATAACCTCCATGATTAGATGCTTCTATCATGGTAATTGTTTTGGTCCCCTTTTTTTTACATGATTTCGCGAAAAAATCATACATTTTTAGCATCCTTATTTGGTTTCGTAGCGTGTCATTTTTATCCGGTACTGCTTAGGGGTATCACCCGTATATTCTTTAAATAGTTTGCAAAAGTAACCTTCATTGACGATGCCTACTTCCTCGCACAATTCCAATAAAGAATAATCCTGAACTTGTAAAAGTTCGAGAGCTAATTGGATTTTTTTTCGGTTGATATAGCTGATCACGCCTTCATTCATTGTTTTTTTGAATAAGCTGCTAAAATACGATGGAGCTAGATTCACTTCCTCGGCAATCGCCTCGAGCGTTAAACGCTGTTTCAGGTTTTTCTCTATAAAATGCATAGCACTCATGATTTCTGCACGATGTAATAGTTGACCAGCGTGTACGTACTCGAATGTGAAGTCGCCAATATAGGCAAGCTGCTCCTGAAATGCCATAAATTCCATGGGGAATTCTGCTGCTTCCGTGGGCAGCTTGTTCCCTGATTTAAACTTCTTGGTAATGTCTCTGTACAAGTCTCTGATCATTGGCGCCATGATGGATTTGTGGATTTTATGGTCCGTTACGAATTGGTTCAGATCGGCGAGTGCATTGTCCAGCTCTTCCTTGGAAATCTTTCTTTTCAAACATATCAGAAAATCAGCCAGCTTCTGCTGAAAGTCTGATTTTTTGTCATTATGATATTGGAACCGATGCATGGGTGTTTTTACTACTTTCTCTGTATGATAATAGAAATCGTCACTCACATTTTTAGCTTCCGTGTACGCTTGTTTGATCGATTCCCAGCCTCGGTACGGACCTCCAAAAGCGACGGATACCCTTTGATTCAAATATTGATGCAAATGAGAGACGATCTGCCCTCCCAAGGATTGGCAAGCATATTCCGTTTCCATATCACTGCGGTTATTTTCCCAGGATAAAAAGCCAATAAAACGATTATCGGACAGATCCGCAGCTACGCCACTGCCACCATTCATCACCGTTTCTTCGATTATATTCGTAATCGCATATTTCAAGATGTTTTGATCTGCGGCTGAGTATTCGTTTCGGAAACTTTCATACGTATTCATTTCAACGATGAAGCAGCAATAGTTGGCTTGAAAGAAATGAAACTGCATGCGATTGGCAAAATCCGATGCCCGATGAGAAGGAATTTCGCCTCTGATCAGCTCGTTAAAAAATTGCTTGCGGACTCTATATTTATTTTCAAGCACGGATACGTTTAACGATTGAAATTCAGCTTCTTTTTTCTTAAACTCATTTAAAATTCCGGCTGCCTTATCTAAAGCTCGATCCAAATCCACTTCCTTTAGCGGAACCTTTACAATGTACTCCAATACATTGGCATGAATAGCTCGCTGGGCGTATTCAAAGGACGAATAGGCGGTCAAAAGTATGTATTGGGTATGGGGGAGCTCCACCTTTAGCTGCTCAATCATGGAGATTCCATCCATTCGCGGCATAACGATATCGGATATGACGATATCCGGCTTAAGTTTTAAAATCTCCTCGATCCCATTCAGCCCATTATTCGCTTTTCCCACTAGAACAAATCGCCTATCCCTATGGGAGAGCTCATTAAAAAACAATTCCAATCTTTGAATGATTAGGTCTTCATCGTCAACAATGAAGCAGGTATAGTCTCTCACCATTATGCATCTCCTTTTTGCAAGTCTGCCGGGAATAAGGCGCGTACACGGGTTATTTCCTTAGGTATGCTAATGATTTGGAGCCCGAATTGCTCTCCGTAGTGAAGTCTTATTCGGCCATGAATATTATTTAACCCGATTCTTTTCCTTTTTACTTCCACATCACTCGGTTCTGAAATTAAAATATGCTTTATTTGATCAGCTGGAATTCCCTCGCCTTGATCAACGACTTCTATGATGACGATGCCGCCCTCCTTGTACGCATGAATTGTAATCGGGCCTTCGATCCCCCCTCCGTTATAACCATGGAAGATACTATTCTCCACAAGGGGCTGCAGCAGCATTCGAAAAACCGGAAAATCCATTAACCCTGCTTCGATATGTTCAATCAAGTGGAAGTTTCTGTTATACCGGATGTTCTGGATCTCGATATAGTCCGCTACATTTCGTAATTCCTGGCGTAGGGAAACCTTCTCTGAAGCGTCATCTATTCCGTATTCCAATAATGAAATGAGCGACCCAATCACAACATCTACTTTCTCTATTTGTCCGAGACGTATAACATTGCTGATCGAACCAAGCGTGTTATACAGAAAATGAGGGTTTATTTGAGACTGCAGCACTTGGATCTCCAGCTTCCGCTCAAGCTCATTATGAAGCTCCGCTCGCCGAATCAGTTCCACAATTTGCTGCAGCATCCGATCGAAGGCTCGGGAAAGATCACCAAATTCATCGTTTCGGTTAATCGTTATGGTCGTTGTGAGGAAGCCTTGCTCCACCCGCTTCATTTTTGTTTTGAGCGCATAGAGTGGATTCCTAATATACTTGGCAATAAAAAAAGAAATGAACAAACTTAAGAGAAGACCTGCAGCTAGCAGCTCGATATAATAGGTTTCCAGTCTGGACAAAGCTGCTTTCAAGCGTGATTCATCGTTGATCGAGATCATGGTCCAGTTGAATTTCTCCGTCGGTTTTTTCAGAAGGTAGACCGGAATGCCATCCTTGGTATGCAGTTGAAGACTTGTTTCTGTCGTATCCAGAATTTGTTCCGCTGACGTTTCTCCGATTGAAAACGTATGATCTTGAATATTCAGCAGTCCTTTATTCTCAGAAAATCCGGCAATAATTTGACCCGATGCGGTGATCAGAGCCAGATTCATTTGTTCCTGTTTATTAATCTTGAACAAAGTCTCTTCAATGGCATTTAGATCCAAATCTACCGCAATAGCCATAGGAAACGGAGCTCCGTTCAGATATCGAACCATTGTAACTGTCCAGCCTGAATACTTGGATTTGTAAGGATCACTAACAAAGGTAGTCCTTCTGTTCTTGTCAGCCGCATCAAACAAAGGCTCTCTTTCCGATAAGGGTTCATCGAATATTCGGGTAGGTGTACTTCCCCCTAGAATGGATAAATCGCTTTTGATCAAATAAATATTACTGACGTAATTACTGTTGAGTTCATACAGCTCTCTTAATTGCTTTTTAATCACTTCTGTATTATCAATGTTGGCTTTTACCGATGTTTCGACCGAGAACAGGATCGTCTGGAAGGAGGAAAAATTAACGGTGAAATACTGGTCTACCTTGTCAAGTATTTGGTTGGTGTAATAAAGGTCATTGGTTCGTATTTCCTTTTGGACATAGCGATAAGACAATTGACTTATCAAGATGATGCAGCTTAATACAAATGCAAATACGATAAAAAATAATTTTAAAGGCAAGCTGAATCTTCTTCGCATCGATCATCTTCCTTTTACTTCCATAGTAAACTAAGAATAGCATATGACAATAAAGAGAGGGCTACGAATAGCCACTCTCTTCGTTTATATTTTACTTGATAAGGCCGGCTTCTTTAAATTGCTTGATTGCTGAATCCTTATATTTCTGCATGTCAAACTTGGTATCCAGCGTTTGGAGGAAATTGTCCCAGCTCGAAAGAGGCTCTTTGCCCGTCATAAATTTGACCAAGCTTTCATTAATGAAACGTTGGCGGTCAGCATCCAAGGTATCGCTGGGGTCTGGGGTCAATAAATTTCCGGGCAACGTTGGCCCCACATATTTCTGGTTGTTCTTGAAAGCTTCCGCCGTCTTCGGATTCTGGAAGCTGAAGTATTCAGCATCATCACCACGGCGCGGCATTCTATAATGATCGACCCACAGGTACTTTTCCTTCATTTCCTTCGATAATTCGGAGGTTTTATTTTTGATCTTGCCGTCCACCACATCCCAATGAATCCCTTTAATTCCGTATGCAAAGTTCGGATAGGCTTCTTCGTCCGTAAAGAGATAATTCAGCATGGACAAGATCCGAATGATTTTGTCCTTATCCGCTTTCGCGGATATGGCCCATGAATTGCCTTGGAACGATTTTCTCTCTACAATTTGATCACCGTAAGGACCTTTCATCGGAGGAATGACGATCCATTCCGGCACCTCTCCACTGATTTCTTTCATTTTCTGCTGATAATCCGGCTCCAGCCTCCGGGCATCTCTGATCATGAAGCCAACTTTACCCTTAAATAACTTCTGGTCCAACAACTCAGGCGAATTCATCGTCACCCAGTCTGGGTCTACCACATTGGCTGCCATCATTTTATTAATGTAAGCAAGCGCCTCTTTCATTTTGGGATCGATAAATAGGAATACCGGTTCATTATCTTTCACTTCAACGGCTGAAGGAGGATTGACGCCAAACATCCACATCAAGCTATCGAAGCCGTAGGTTTGCAGATTGCCTTCTTTATTCATACCGCCGATAAATCCGTACGTATCGTTCTTGCCATTACCGTCCGGGTCTTTCTCTGTAAAGGCTTTCATAACTTCAAACAGCTCGTCAGGTGTCGTTGGCACTTCCATATTCAGCTTTTTCAGCCAATCGTTGCGGATGAAGAAGCTTCGACTGATACCGTTTACATTATCATAGCCTGGAACTCCAATGGTTTTTCCTTGATAGGACATCGCCTCCCAGGAGTCGTCGCTAAAACGTTTCTGTAATTCAGGAAATTGATCCAGATACGGTGTCAAATCCGCAAGAACGCCTTGGTCATAATATTGTGCGAGATCAGCACGGCTCTTCAAGAAGATCAAATCTGGAATATCCCCGCCTGCAATGAGCGTATTCAGTTTGGTTGTTGCCTGCCCAGCTTGAGGAATCATCATATCCAAGTCGATGTTCATCTCTTTTTCTAACATTTGGCGTTGAATATCTTCATCACGTGGGGGTATCGGAGCAGCAGCATTGAAAGTACCTTGGTTAAACATTGAAATTTTCATTTTGGTTTCAAATTGGCTGGACTGACCTTGCGAATTACTCGAAGTTGTCGAGGTAACTTCTCCCTGTTCCCCACATCCTGACAATACCGTTCCTAAACCAACTATTGCCGTCAGAATAGCAAATGAAATCTTTTTACGCTGCATATTGACCTCTCCTTTTGCTTATATATTATCACGGTTTCCCCGTAATAACTTAGGTTGCAATTCCTTTTAACCTTTAACTGATCCCAAGAGCACACCTTTGGTAAAATGCTTCTGCATAAATGGATAAACCATCAAAATCGGAACCGTAGTCACGACGACAGCGGCCATTTGCACAGCGAATGTGCTAACTGCTCCGGAATTGGCAATCGAATCAGCGCTTTGTGTGGCGACGTTAAGCAGAATGTTGCGCAAGACAACTTGAAGTGGCATGAGGTTCGAATCATTGATGTAAACAATAGCATCGAAATAACTGTTCCAATGGCCGACGGCGTAAAACAAGGAAATGGTGGCAAGGACGGGCAAAGACAGGGGTAAAATGATCCGCCATAACGACTGAAGCTCACTTGCACCGTCAACCCTCGCTGATTCCTCGATTTCGCCAGGCAATTGCTCGAAAAAGCCTTTAATAATCACCAGATTAAATGCACTAATGAGATTTGGAATAATCAATACCCACGGACTGTCTAGCAATCCGAGAGAGCGGATTAGTAAATAAGTTGGAATTAACCCCCCACTGAACATCATGGTAAACACAATGAATAGTAAAAACGGACTGCGACCCGGCAAATATTTTTTGGATAACGGGTACGCCGCGATTACCGTAAAAAATACATTTAACGCAGTGCCTACAATCGTTCGAAACAATGTAATTTTATACGCCTGCCCGATACCATGAGAAATGAATACTTCTTTATAGGCTATAAAGGTAAAGGATTCTGGTATAATAACAATCCCTTTTCTTAACACTTCCGATTCTGGCGTCACTGAGACAGCAACCACATATAGAAAAGGTAGTAAGCAAAGTAGGGATAGACAAATAAGAATCAAATAAACGACGGCTTGCCAGACTTTTTCCCCGATTGTCAAATTGATCATTTTAAAAACCACCTCACCAAATTTGCCCATCGAATTTTTTGGCGAGCTTATTCGCTGCCAACACTAAAACAAATCCGATGACAGCTTTAAACAATCCTACAGCAGTAGCCAAGCCAATCTTAAGACGCTCCAACCCTTCACGGTATACCCATGTGTCGATAATGTCGATCTTCTCCTGGTTAAAGGTGTTGGCAAACATGAATATTTGGTCAAAGCCAGCATCCAGAATGTGGCTTAATTTAAGGATCAGCATCAGAATAATGACTCCTCGAATGCCGGGTAAAGTGATATGCCAGAGCTGTCTCCATTTGGAAGCGCCATCCATTCGAGCTGCTTCATATAAGCTTGGATCGATTCCTGCTAATGCTGCAAGGTACAATATCGCTCCCCATCCAATATCCTTCCATACTTCAGATAAGATGATCAGCAGTCTGCCCCAGGCAGGTTCCGTTAGAAATGAGATGGGTTCAACCCCAATTTCCTTCAAAATCATGTTAAAGAGACCATCCCCTGGGGCTAATAATGCCACCAAGATTCCATAAACAATGACCCATGACAGAAAATGAGGCAAATAAGTGATCGTTTGTACGATTTTCTTAAACCATTGGCTATAAACTTCATTGAGGAGTAAAGCAAGTACGATGGGAGCGGAGAAACCGAACAATAGCTTATACAGCGATATGATAATCGTATTTCCCATGATGTCCCAGAAATAAACGCCGTTCATAAAATCCGTAAAATTTTTAAATCCCACCCACGGACTATCCCATAGTCCCAAAGCCAGGTTATAGTTTTTAAACGCAATCATGATTCCCGCCATAGGAATGTATTTGAATACGGCAAAGTAAACTAATGCCGGCAATAAGAGAGCATACATCACTTTATACTTTTGTAGCGTTCTTATCCATGACTTCCGCTTTTTGGAGAGGGGAATGGCGTCCGCTGCCAATTTTGCTTGCATATCATCACCTCATCTTTATTTGTAGTTGTATAATAGCACCCCCCTATCGGATAAATTTCTGAAATTTCAAGAATTTCTTATAAGATATTTAGTAAGTTCCATGGTTTCAACAAATCCACTAGAACATATGTAGCGTTAGTTGTTAAATAAATCATGCAATAAAACAACAAATAAAGTAAAAAGTACGATTATCCTAAAAATAAAAACGCCGCCTTATAGGCGGCAAAACTTCAATTTACGCCATACATCTGTTCGCATCAGATCAGAGGCGTCCTTAAAGTCAGCTTCGTTGGAAAAAGAAGGGCGATCATCGTTATGTTGCTCCAGGACCGAATGTAGTTTCATGATCTCCATACCTATTTGGAAACAGAAAGTCAAACTGCTCCCGGAATATATCAGCCCGGTGCGGATGGTTGAGATGCGCGATCGTTTTGATTCGAAGTTTCCGGCATGAGGATTTAGCCTTCTTCCCTACGGACACCACTTTCATACCGGGGAAAAGATCGATGACAAGCTGCAGAATAGTTATTCCCCAATCCAAATCCTCTCTCTTAGAAGTTCGATTCTTACCTTGTCCTTCAAAGGGGTGTAGGGGAAACGCGTTCCACATCACCGATGAGCAGCTTAAAGTCTCGACGGAACCCCAAATGACGGTCGCAGACCGCTCTGACTGGTGACCCTGTACAACAAACCGCACCTTATCGACCTACTATCCATCCATCACCAAATTTATAACTCAATTTAATTACCAACTTTAATTGGAAGCAACCATGGCATTTTATATTTTAGAATAGTGTAGGAATTTGACATGAAACAGCATCAATAAATCTTGGATCAAATCCATAATAAGTCCAATATGCCCCATTCCATCGATAACCTGAAGCTTCACCGTATTCAAGCCGGGTTGGGTAAAACCAAAATCTCTCCCCGTTCAATAGCCAAACATAAGTGTATTGAAATAAGCAGTCAACTATATAAGATACAGCAGGTTTTTCTGGGATGAATGTAGGGGGAGGAGATTGTGGCACTAATGACATTTGACTTCACTCCTTATAAAAGAGATTTGTTTGTACAATTGCGTTTTTTCTTCCAAGCTCTTTCGTTTTCCCATATATAATACGTAGGCGAATAACTAAATGACTGTGCAAATGCCTAGTTCAGAGAAAACCACAACGGCTCCTTGTCCCTTTTCACCAGTTTCCTTTTCAATTTCGATCTATTTCCGGAAATAAAGAGCTCGCCGATAAACGCATGGCAAGAGTGAGCCCTACGTCAAAATCACACTCAATTCGGTCCATTTTCCATGCCGATGCATCTCGACTTTGCAGAAGATCCACATGAAAAAGCTAAACCGATTCGCCTTGGTTTTCGAATTGGGCGCAATGAATTGTTAGGATTGCTTGAACTCTATAAAAATATTGGTGTAAATCACCTTTTCTTTGCTCTTTTTGATAGTCAGCGTCCGGCTGATGAGGTGATCCAAGAACTAGGAGAATACGTATTACCGTACTTTCCGCCGCACAAAATCGAAAAAACATCATCGGATTGGCCCAAATCCTGATAGCGATTTTCAAGTTGTGAATTTATGAATAGCATGACAAAGCACCCGGATATATATATCCGGGTGCTTTGTATAGCCAAGTTTTTAAGTGGGGATGCATTATATAAAAGAGGCAGACTGAGATAACCTTCTCTTTGTTAGTTGTTGCCCTTTTGTCCTGCCGCTTTTCATATCTTCACCTTCTTTACGCTGATTTCTGATAACGTTCTCGTAGTAGCGACGTCCATTTCCCTTAGAAAGCTCCTATCTTAGGGGAATGGATGTATCTGTCTGTCTCCTCTTCTTCGAAAAAACTCCTGGCAGATCAAGGGCCAACGGCCCGCAGCGCGAATATTGTGTTATAGGATGTCAGCGTCTTCTTCGAAATACAAAATCTTTGTTTCTTAACTATCGCTTCCCGTTAACGCAACTGATTCCGTGTCTGCTGAGGCGCTCCTGGTGGATAACAATTATTTAGTTAGTAACATTACAGTCGTGAAATACGTTGAATGGTTAGGATTTCTTGTACGTCCCTTATTCACCACCACCTGTAATATGCTCTTTACCATTGTTCATAGTCTATTTGAATCAAATTAAAGCATCTTACATAATTGTCCAATCATTCTCTTTTTGTTCAACATATCTTGGAGATATCAAATAAAAGGAGTTGATATTTTGGTACGTATTCTCGATAAAGCTGCCGTCCAGCCGCGCCGTAGATTCAACTTAGCAAACTCATTTATTATCCGTCGTTCACCAGCAAGATCTCGCCTTGCAACAATCACTATACGGATTCCAGTAAATTCTCAACGTAATCGGGTAGATTTGGTAGCAACCGTGGGTGTTCGAGGTGTCACTGGTATTGCACAAATACTCTTTAGAATCTTCCGCGATGGAAGAGAGATTTTCAACACACAACAAGGTATCGAATCTGCTGGCTCTGAACAAAATTATGCTGTTACGTTCCAGGCGGAAGATAGAAATGTATTAGCTGGTACCCATGTTTACACAGTCACAGCAGAAAATCTTACTGCAAATACAAGAGCCGATGTTGTTGGGCCGATATCGTTTAGTGGGTTAGCCGTTAAAACGAGAACCTAATACCGTATTGGCAATAATTTTTCGCACCTGAATAGAGAGCCCTGCAAAAACCTCTATTTTGAGGGAATCGGTACTTCCAAGATGGAAAAAGAGATAGAAAAGTAAAAAGCAGCTCGTTCCTCGTCAGAGGATAGGCTGCTTTTACTCATTTACACTAAGCATAACTGCCCTTTAGGTTAATTCATCAATTAATTTCTTGCGCTGATTTCCTATAAGGTTTCTTGTGTTCACGAACCCGAGAGGCCTAAGGCGCGTAGCGCCGGGTTGAAGACTTAGCCTCGCAGGGTTGTCTGCTGAATCCACTTTTTCGGAAATCCTCTGATTAAAAAACTCATGCTCGAAGTAACTCTTATAAATGACCGCATTTGTTATAGTTATTCCTTTATGAAAGACAGTTGGGTATAATGTAGTCTGTTGTACATATATATCTGACTCGGGATCGGAATCCATATTATTGATAAATAATATAGATAGAATATCCTTAGCATGGACTCCAAACTCTTCAGTAAAAGATTTCTCTAATTCCTTATACTCCAGTTTTGACACCTTTTCTCTCAATGCTAAATCAATGATCATTTTTTCTTTCTTCTCAACCATTTCAATTGCAGTGTTTATGTCGAAATCAATTGTTTCTTCTTTTATCGGCTTTAATTGCTCTGATGATTGACAAGCCGACAAAAACAAAATAACCATGATAAGTAAAAATAAGTAGAATCTCCTCACAATTAGCTACTCTCCCCTATGTTATTGGGAAAAATTGGATTTCTTTAAAATATTCATGTTTCAAAATACTCATCATTATACGATCGACATATTGACCATTTTTATAGACCTCGTCTCTTAGTATGCCATCCTTCTTGAAACCAGCCTTTTCATAACTCCGAATAGCACCAGGATTATCAGCATCTACCGTCAAATACACTTTATGAAGGTTTAAACGCTCGAACGCAAAATTCAGGACAACACTTGTCACTTCTGTTGCATAACCTTGCCCCCATACCATTTTGTTCCCAATCCAAATACCAAATTCAGCATGCTTGGACCAAGGATGGATCTTAAACAATTGGGTACTGCCAATCGGGATGCCGTCTTCTTTTATTATGGTAAAATAGACAGCTGATGAATCTGTTTGCGCGTACCTCCGTGTACGTTCTCTGACCACTTCCGGTGTTAGGGGCATACCACTTCCTGATGGTAACGTTCGGTTAACTACAGGATCGGACAGCCATTCATATCGTAGTTCCCAATCTTCTTCAACAACAGGTCGTAATGTTACTCGTTGTCCGTATAGCATATTTCCCCTCCGTGTACCTAGATAGTTAATTATTTTAGCCCACAATTATGGGTATACCATTTGTATCATAATAATGAATTTTATCTAAGCAAGTATGTTATATAATGTGCCCGCATTGACGAACCCTCACCGACTTAAGCTACCAACGGGAGCGGCCGCGATGCGGTTGTCGGTGCAGGGTTGTCGCCTGGTTCCACTTCCCTGAAATGCCTCTCGGCGACCATGGGGCAGATTTCTGGCCCGCAGCGTGAATGCAGTGTTATATGATGGGAATGCCTTCTTCGAGTTTAAGACAATTGCTTTACCCAATTTGGTATGTGATGACCAAAGTATTTAGTAATCTTCTCAGCTTCTGTTAATACATACTTGATACCTTGGTCATTTAAAAACCAGTTATTCTTGCTTATTCTAAAATCATCTTGCTTTACTTGGAAAACTATATTTGACGGGAATACTGTTTGATAAGTCATTAATGCACGTCTTGAGAAAAATGATTTACAAACTATAATAGCTCGAGTGACCATAATGTTATGTTCTTTTAAGACTTGCCATGAGTTTCTTGCATTATCGAATGTGTTCTTAGCTTGATCCTCTTTAAGAATTGCCTCTTTAGGAATTCCAAGTGACAAACCGATGTCTCTTTGAAATTCCCATTCAGTGATTGTTAACTTAGGATTATTACCACCGGATGGAAGTATATATGGTGCTAATCCAGATTTATATAAATCACATGCAATCTTCATCGGCTTTGTATGACTTCCTCCGGGAACAAGGATGACATCTGCCGGTAATAGCTCTTCTTCTTTTACAAATACTAGTTGAGTAATGCAATCAAAAGGATATTGCTTCAAGGTAACACCTCCAAATATGCATTCCTTTCATATAACGTTTCGGCATTCACGAACCCTCACCGGCTTAAGTGAGCGAAGGGAACGGCCGCGACGCGGTTGGTCGGTGCAGGGTTGTCCGCTGACTCAGCTACTTTAGGTAATGCTTCTCGCGGACCGAGGGGCGACAGACCTGAGGCGTGATTTCGGTGTTATATGATGGATAGTCCCTCTTCGACTTAACTTACAAAATCATCTCGTATGATTGAATAAATCTTAACATCTTGAAAATCGCCCTTAGCAAATATATGTCTTCTAAGCAGACCCTCATATTGCATTCCAGACTTCTCCATAACTCTCGCCGACCCTAAATTCAAGGGATGGCAGCGAGCTTCGATTCTAACCAGTCCAATATCATGGAAGCCAAAAAGAATGATTCTTCTGATAACTTCACTCATATATCCCTTGTTCCAATAATCATAGGATAATACATATCCTAGCTCTGCTTTTTGGTTTCGATTGTCCCAACTTACAAAGCTGCAACTGCCAATAAGCTTATTAGTAAGTTTATCTTCGATTCCCCAAGGGCCGACTTTTTGACTCTCGTACCGGCTATGTACAAAATCAATGAAATGATTAGTATCATCTAGCGACTGATGAACATCCCAAACTGTGTACTTTGAGACTTCTGGATTCTTACAGTAACTAAACATATCATTCTGATCTTCATAAGTTATTTTCCTTAATCGGGTTCGTTCAGTTTCTAATACCGGAAATGGTTCAAAAATTTCCTCTAACTGCATTTCTGCACCTGCTTTCAGTTAATCGTATGCCTGGCTTTCACATAACGTTATCGCATCTATGACGCGACCCGGCCTTAGATAGCTCTTATCTTAGGCCGGGTCGTGTGTTGTCTGAATTTACGACTATGAGCTTGCTTCTGACAACCAAGGGGCGAATGACCCGCAGCTTAGATGCATTGTTAAGTGATGTTACTGCCTTCTCTGTATTTACATTCTCATAAATGTTTTACAGATATATATTGTTTCTTATGTATTCTAGTTATTTATGGTATTTTAATGGTATTTCATCATGTCTTATATGTTATAATTTTCTAGTACAATATACGGCTTTAAGGGCGGTCGGCTAATCTCCCAGAAGGGAGGTGATGCCCATGGAGGTCAAAGATGCACTTTCCTTAATGTTCATGTTCGGCATGTTCATTCTGGCATTGCTCACCTACATGAAAAAGAAATAGACCGCCCTCGCTAAGGTAACGGTCTATTTCTCGACCTAACTCCTGTGGCCGACTGCTCTTTATCCAGTTATTGTGCTAAGGAGTCGTGTTCCAGCACGGCTCCTTACTTATTCTTACCTCAGTATAACTCAATTTATAACGCTTTTATAGGTTTTATTGATTGTTTTTTATTTATATAAGGTCTGTAATGTTGTCTGTAGTAATTTCACTTAACGGTTTTTGTATCTACGAACCCGAGAGGCTTAAGGCGCGAACGCGCCGGGTCCAACGGATTTAACCTCGCAGGGTTGTCTGTTGAATTTACTTCCCCGAATCACATCTTGCAGACCAAGGGCCGAACGGACCGCAGCGTAGATACATGTTATGAGATGTCAGCGACTTCTTTGAACTACCACCAATATTATTCCAGAATTAAGTCGTTTGTCTTATCGTGTTTTACTAATTCGCTTTTTGAATAGAACTTAACTATCTTCCTATTTTCAATTGCATATTCAATTTCTTTTCTTGTACTACTGCCAATGTAACCACCAACATCGATTACAAATATTTCATCTGACATATCAATTTTACAAAAATGGATTTTTCCAAATAATTCTGCCTGTTCCTTGGTAATCTCAATTCCTTCGCTTTGCTCAAAAAAAGCTAAACTAATAACAATATTACCTTTAAGGGTTAAGTATCTATTCGCTTGTTCAAATTCTTTCTTGAATTTTGTTGATCCACATAGTGTTATGACCTTCATTGTATTCACCTCTGTTATTTCTTGTCCGCTGATTTCTCATAACGTTCTTGTATCTACGAACCCTCACCACCCTTAAAGGAGCGATAGCGACTGGCCGCAACGCGGTTAGGTGGTGCAGGGTTGTCTGCCTGACTCCACTTCTTCGAAAAAGCATCTGGCAGACCAAAGAGCGTTAGCGACGCGGTGTAGATACGGTGTTATAGGATGTCAGTGCCTTCTTGAAGTCCCCCGAATTATTTAGATTATATATCTACTTTCATTCCCGGTGACATTACCTTCAGAAATAAACTCCTGTGCAGGTTGATTCCCTAACTTAGATTGTTTATATTCACCACTCGTATACTCGTAAATGACCTTCTCCCAAAATCTACGCGATGGGATGTTATTCTCCATTTGTGCGACAATCCATGGACCTGAAAACCGGCTGAAAAGTTGATGAGCAGCCAATCTACCAATTCCTTTATTCTGATATTTCCTCAAGACAAAAAATTCAGACATTAACCATCTATAATCTTTATCATTCCCGCTGTAATCAAATTTTCTAACCAGTGCTAATCCTGCCAAATTATCTTCCGAAAAAATCAAAAATGCTTGTCTATCTTCATCTGTCCAATAATGATCCAAATATCGATATCCGTACAGACCAAACTTATTCAACTCGATTTGTTCTGAATAGCAACTTAATTCATAAAGATAAAGTTCAAGCAAATTCTTTAAGACTTCCTTCTCTTCATATGTTGGAGATTTCAGTTCAACTTTCATGAATTATTCTCCTTCTACTCAAATTTAAGTTATTGAATGATTTGAACGATTTGCGCTGATTTCCTATAACGTGTATTCAAACGACGTCCCACCGACTTAAGGATCCGCCAGGGTAAAGTCGGTTCGGATGTGTCCGCAGAATCATCTTCCCTGCCGATCGCTTCTCGCGGACCGAGGGTCGGCACAGCCGATCCGAAGCGTGAATATAGTGTTATATGATGTAATTACCTTCTATGCACAACCTACACAATGTTCTTAATATAAATCCCATTCACTAAACTTCTCAGAGTACCCAATTAATACTTCTATTTCATCGGGTAAATATTCACTATCAATAAAATAAGCTGTCAACCGAGCGTGGCCTTCAAGTACAACTACTTTCGACTTTTCATTCATTGACACAAAGATTAGTCTTGGAAACGCTATTCCTTTCTTGATCGCTAAAGAGATATCAATAAATCCCTGGTTACTAACTCCAAAAACTTCAATTTGATTAATGATATTCTTCGATGCATACAAAGGAAGTCTAGTACCACTTGACAATTCATTCCAATAACTATAGTTAATATACATTACTTCGCTTAGATCTTGCTTCTGAAAAACCGCTTTATACCATTTAACTTCTGTAGGAAAATTCTCAAACAAATCTGTATTGCAGCCAAATCCTCTTGTCTGTCCTAGAATATCTCTTCTTAATTGGTTCTCAGTTTTATCATTCAAATTAGGTTTAATTATTAAACTTGAATCATGATCACCAAGAGCATCTATTATTCCGTTCTTAAATCTATCAGAGTTAAACTCTGCAAATAAAAACTCTGCTATTACTAATTCCTCTTGAACTTGACTAACTAACTTCACAGATTATCCCCCATAGATTTGTATTGTGCTGATTTCCGATAACGTTTTGTGTTCACGACGTCCCACCGACTTAAGACGACGAAGTCGCCGGGCGTGATGGGCTTAGTCGGTGCGGATGTGTCCGCCTGAATTAGCTTCCTCGAATAGTCGCCGCGGTGGACCGAGGGCCGAATGGCCCGATGCGTGAATATGGTGTTATGCGATGCCCTTTCCCTCATTGATTAACTTACATATATTCAATTGATTATCTCTAACAACCGAAAAAACCAGCATCACTACTATATAAGCTCCTGATTTTAATTAGCATTAATCAGTTCTACGATTTCGGTTTGATTTGTTTCAATAGCTCTGTCCAAAGGACTTCCATTATAAGATAATACTTTCCCTTTGAATTTCACGTGAGTTTTAAAGTCAACACCTAGTCCTAATAATAGTTTAACTATCTCCTTATATCCTAAACCGCAAATCCAGAACAATAACTCTGATTTAGGGGTTGTTTCACTTTTGAAATCCGCCCCATTCTCTAATAAGTATTCGGCAATTTTTATGTTGTTTCTCCAACAAGCCCATTTGAACGCTGTTGAAAAATATATCTTATCAATTCCGTTTTCTACTAATGTTTTAGTTGCTTCTAAATTTCCGCCATCAAGATTCGTTGTAAAGTCAAGTAGTGAGCTTTTCAGACCATCAACTTGATTTATATCAACCCCCATGAATAATAGTAATTCAATTATCTTCCTACTTCCGTGTGCGCAAGCAAAATGAATAGGTTGCAGATTGTTTGAACCTTTTGAATAGATGTCTGCTCCAACTTCAACTAAGTATTTGGTAACGTCGTAGTGATTGTTAGTAACAGCAATTGATAACGGACTTTGTTTTGCAACATCTTTAATTTCCTTGTCTACTCCTGCTTCAATTAAAAGTTTCACAATATCCAGATTTCCATTTCTACAGGATATTTGTAAAGGAGTCCCTTGAATTGGGTTTGAATAGTCAGTAAGCTTTTTATTGAGTGCACTAGGCTTTACGTTAATCAAAAGCCTTTGTACCAACTCTTTATTTTGGTTGTAACAAGCAAAATGTAAATTTTCTTCATTTGTCATTGTTGTCAATTAAAATCATCCTCTCAATATCATGTTGCAAGGGTTTCGCATAACGTTGTTGTATTCACGAACCCGAGAGCCTTAAGTGACCGCAGGGAACGGGTCGTCAGACTTAGGCTCGCAGGGTTGTCCGGCTGACTCTGCTTCTCCGAAGTTCCTCGGCCCGGACCAAGGGAGCTTAAGCTCCCGCAGCGTGAATACAGTGTTATGCGCGGTTACTGTCTTCGAAGCATCACCTAAAAACTTTTGGTCAAGATTCCAACTCTATTTTTTGCTTTGGTATAAAAACTCAACTTCACCATCTAGCAAATATCGATATTCAAATAATTGCATTGTTCTTTCCCTAATTCTCTCCTTTATAACCCTGCCTAGACTTACCGATCCTTGTGATCCAAGGTAACCATTACTAATAAATGTCTTCTCTACAAATTTTGTTTCCCTTAAGTGATACTGTAACCATTCTTTCTGCGATTCAATTAGTGCTTCTCTTGGTTCTCTATCCAACTTAGAAAGAAGTTTTTTATATATTTGGTTCAACTCTTTATCCCAAATCTCTGTATATTTGCCTTCCAACGCCCCCCATGCCAATGTTGTTATAATCTCTTTGGAATTCTGAAATTCATTAAAATCCACTTCATAATCATGATCTATAGGATTTCGAAGCATTTCATCATAGAATTCTCCTTTCAACTCATAGTTCCCAATGCTCATGGATAACACTTCATTGTTAGAATGATCTGATCGAACTTCAGTTATTTCTTTCGAATCTGTTCCATTACCTGTACTCGCTACATCAGGGGGCAGTTCAGAATTCATTGTTGATTTAGTTTCGCTGTTCAAGGTAGTCGATTGACTAATATTTTGACAAGATGAAAACACTAACGTAATAAAGAATAATAAGAGTATTTTACCCTTCATAAATTATCTCCTTAAATATTATCTTTAGTATTTACCGGTAATGGCGCATAACGTTGTTGTGTTCACGAACCCGAGAGGCTTAAGTGACCGCAGGGAACGGGTCGCCAGACTTAGGCTCGCAGGGTTGTCCGGCTGACTCTGCTTCTGTGAAATTCCTCGCCGGACCAAAGGAGTTTTAGCTCCCGCAGCGTGAAAATGGTGTTAAATGATGCCACACGACTCCGAAGCCAAACTTACAAATTCCTTATGTATGTTAATAATTCAGTTCGGTTTAAATCTATGTACTCAAATAAGTATTCAAATATATTTCGATCTTGATATAGATATAAATTCGTTTCTTCATTTATTATTTCTTCAAAATTCAATTCATGTACTTCTTGGCTTTTTAAGACTTCATATTCACTTCTTCTATTAATATTTTCTCTAAGTACTTTTATTTCGATTCCATTCTTCTTCAATATCTCTTTAATTTTATTCATTACCCTATAATCATCAATTGCATTGATGCGTTTAAGAGTATCAATTGTTTCATCTAACATTAATCCTGTAGAATTCTCTAGAAATCCAACTATTCCACTCATCGCTAATTCAGTATCGAACTCAATAAGTAAAATAATATCTTGCAGCCAAATAGGTAAAGAATTAAAATCTTCTTTAACTTTAGAACCTTCTTCTTTATAGAGATTCGTACATACTTCACCAACAATATCTTCCGCAGATCCATTTTTTATTGTAACGAGAGAGATAAGGTTATCGATTTTCTTAAAGACTCCCATGATATCACCTTCAAAATAAATATCTTTCGTGTGGTTTCATATAACGTGTTTATGTATTCCCGAACCCGAGAACCTTAAGGCCCGAAGGGCCGGCCGCGGCGCGGTTAGGTTCGCAGGGTTGTCCGCCAACGCTTCCCTGTACCTCTGAATTCGCTCCGCAGTGAAATCCCTTCGCTCTTGGCGGACCAAGGGGCGAACGCCCCGCTGCGGGAATATAGTGTTATGTGATGTCTGCCTCATCTTCGAAAAATCTTCAAAAATTATAAGTACTTCTTAAAGGCTTTACTCGAATCACCGTCATAACCTAACTTTGTATAGAACTCGTGTGCTTGCTTCCTCGAAGCTCCGCTGGTTAAAAAGACCTTAACACAATCCCTTGAAATACACAGATCTTCAATATGCTTCATAATGAGCGATCCATAACCTTGACCTTGTCTGTTTCCAGATACAATTACACGTTCTACAACCCCAAAAGGTTGTGACTCTATCAATGCATCTAAACATAGATGCAGATGTGCAGTTGCAACGATTTTTGTTTAATTTCTTCTATTCTATCTTCCAACACTTTTATTTTTGGGTTGTTTGGAAGCAACTCTTTATATAGTCGTTCAATAGCTTCGGCGTCATTTGTTTCAGCTTCACGAATTATCATTCACATTCTCCTCTGTGTATTTAGGCTGATTTCAAATAACGTTCCCGTATTCACGACGTCCCACCGACTTAAGGCTCCGCCAGGAGCCGGCCGCGATGCGGTTAGTCGGTGCGGATGTGTCCGGTTGAATTCACTTCCCTGCAGATGAAATGCCTCGCCGATTCCACTTCTAACTTCTGCTGGACCGAGGGCCGAATGGCCCGATGCGTGAATACTTTGTTATCCGATGCCTCCGACTTCTTTGATATACCTACACAATTCGTCCTTTATCGTCTTTATTCATTTTCAATTTTAGTCTTTAGTATCCTTTTCGTTCTTTTGAATTTGATTATTACTTTGTTCTTTGATTCGAAAGAAATTGATTAAGTTCATTTAAATTGTCTGTTCGATATAATTCTTTTTTTGTATCAAAAACAATATACTTTGGTACATCATCAATGTTTAACATTTGTAGTTCCTTATCATCTGGACTTCCGGTTTGATAATAACCACTAAGAATCCTTATGTTTTGGTCAAACACTTCTTGAAATTCAAGATTTTGTTCATCAGTGGTACCAATTGCCGTGATGTAATACTTCCCCTCAACGTCAGAAAAGAAAGACGATGGAATTGACGAATGGTAAGTTTTATTATTATCTGCATTGCAACCTGAAAGGATAATTATAACTACTATACTTAATGCTTGTATTAGCTTCATGTAAGCCTCCTTTAATTAAGGTTATTCCTTTGCTAATCGGAGGTTTCGGATAACGTTTGGCATTCCTGACGTTCAAACAGCATAAGTGATCGTAGGAAACGTGTCGTCAGACTTAGCTGGTTGAATGTATCGCTTGAATAAACTCCTTGGAAATCCTTCTTAGCGATCAAGGGCGAATGCCCGCTGTAGAAATGCTTTGTTATCGGATGTCAGCGCCTTCTTCGAAATACACCTAATCTTCTTTAAAGATCTGAGAAATCAAGATCAGACAAACAATTTGATTTTCACATTTTACCTCTATTTTTTTATAAACTGCTTCTAATAATTCCGATTTTTTTAATATTAATTATTATCGTTAAAATACAATTGATAGAAGTAACCCCCATCCAAATAAATATTGAATACGACATCCACACCCTTATCATTAAATAATTATAATCTAATATATAAGGCCAGATCATTACCAATACCAAAAGCATAATGCTTAAGATTAGTGCGATACTACTATCTGTCATTTTTCTGAACCTTGTCTTTTCATCTTTAATATTTAGTTGTATTCCTCTAACGAGTTTAATTGCTTGGACACATAAGATAACCACGGCTATTATTACTAAGAATGAAAATACTAAATCAATTAATAGATACACGTCATCATAATTAAATTTATTCATATGATTCTCATTCATATTCTCATAAATATTATTAGCAATTAGCGATGGTGCAGTTGAATTCAAATTAGCCAGAACAAAAATGGCTTGCTGCTTTTCTAAATCAATAAGAACCTGTGAGGAGTAATTAGGATTTGATCCATTATGACTAACAACTCTATTTTTCGTATCAATACTCCATCCGAATGAATAGTATTGATTTTCACCTTCGTATCCCGCCATTTTGATGTCGACTTGATGAGATTGTTGTATCGCTTTCAATAAATTATCTGGTATATCGCCTATCCCCATTTGTGCATTAATCCAGCGTTCTAAATCTTTTGAATTCGTTACCAAATATCCTGCAGCGATATTCCCATAATATCTAGGGGCATCATATTCTAAGCTCCTTCCAAAAAATACACGATATCCTTTGGTAAGCTTATCAGATTCCTTTTCCTTACCTGTTGAAAAATAACTATCAGTCATTCCTAAAGGAACCAGTATGTTTTCAGTCATGTAATCCTGATAACGTTTGCCTGTAACTTTTTCAATAATCATCGCTAAAATATCATAATTAACTGTTGCATAATTATATGCTGTCCCAGGATACGTATCTAATGCAATGTCTGACACATTATGTATCGTTTTTTCAAGCATATCCTCCGTGGTACCTTCAGGAATTAACCGAATACTCCAAGGTGGAATTCCACTTGTATGAGCTAACAACTGATGAATCATAATATTAACTTTCTCACCCTTAATGGTTGGCTCAAACGATGGAATATAATCTGTAACAGAATCTGAAAGAGATAAGTAGCCCTCATTTTCTAATAAAATAACGCACAAAGCCGTAAATGCCTTTGTAGTCGATCCCAACTCAAATAATGACTCTTCAGTTACCCTCTTCTTATTTTTAGCATCTGCATATCCGTAATTCTTATATTCCGTCTTGCCCTGCTCTGATACTACCGTAACCACCCCTGGAGTCGCTGATTTGGCCATTATGATTTCCACCATATTATCCGTATTATCATAATTTCCTGTCCTTACCAAACTCCCAAGTTCATCCCAACACGCTATAGTAGTAATGATTGTGATAAGTAGGATGACACACATTGTTGTTGATGTGCCTGTTTTACTTAGTGTTTTCTTCATTGTGGTTCTCCCAATTGTAAGTCTTCTAAAAAAATAATGGACCAAACTATATAATTAAACACCATCCACAAATACCTACTTTGTGCCGTTATGGCTTAGAAAGACATAGTTCTTAAAACCATTTAATTCTTTGCGCTGATTTCCGATAACGTTCTTGTATTCACGACGCGACCCAGCCTTAGATGGCTCCTATCTTAGGCTGGGTCGTGTGTTGTCCGAGCTTCTTCATGATTATACATCTGACAACCAAGGGGCGTAAGCCCCGCTGCGTGAATACTATGTTAGGTGATGTACCCGGCTTCTTCGATTAACTTAAGAATGTCCTTCTATCTGTTTGTTAAAATATATTATTGGTCCGTCCCATTCAGGTTGATGAGATTCATGCTTTCTATATCTTCCATCGGTATATTGATTTACTACAGACTCCCAAAATTTCTGAGCAATAATGTTTTCCTTCTCCTGCTTTACTTCCCATAATCCCTCATGAGTATCAAGTATTCTAAACGCTATATCCTTACCTATTCCTTTCTTCCTCCACTTCCGCATAATAAAAAACTCAGCTATGGTCTTTGTGTTAGAATCTTTATTAAAAACACTATAATTATTAACCAATGCAAATCCAGCTAAGCTGTCACTTATCTTGATAATATAAGCAACTCGACCTTCAATTTCTTTCCCATAATCAGTCCAGTAATGATCAAGATACTTATAATCAAACAAACCAAACGAACTTGGGTCATCATTATTATATTCGGTAGTATCATATTGATAATATTGCATTAAATTTCTAATCACTGATTTATCCTGCTCTTCAGCCCTTAATAACTGAATTTGATTTTCTATATTGTTCATATTTCAATGTCCTTTATATAATTTAATGGTCTTTCGGGTATTTCACCTAACGTTTCCGTATTCACGACGTCCCACCGACTTAAGGGGACGAATGTCGCCGGGCGCGATGCGCTTAGTCGGTGCGGAGATTGCATTTCCCTGCAACTGAAATGCCTCACGGAATCCACTTCTAACTTCATGCCGGACCGAGGCAGCTTTTCTGCCGAAGCGTGAATATATTGTTATACGATGTCCTTGTCTTCTAGAACTGCCACCAAATCTGCTCATCACCTTTATTTCTTTGCCCTTTATATAATATATCTCCATCTTTTTCTGACTTTATATCAAAATTAATTTGATAGCTTTTTCTAAACAAGTTTAAATCTGTAATTCCTCTTTCTATTTCATCATAGAAATCAAAGACTAGTTCTTTTGCTTGTTCATTTGTTAATCTATCTTCTACCATAATTCTAATATTGATCATACCATCACTTGAACTCGAACTCGTTGCAGTAGTAGTAACTAGCTCTTTACTATTCATGGTCTTCTCCGCTTTAACTAATGAATCTACTAATTGATTAAAATCAATATTATTGTTACAGCCAACTGTAATAAGAGAAAATAAAATTATTAATACTATTAAATGTCTCATTTAATCTCCTTCTCTTAATGATTTACAAGGATTTCGTATAACGTTCTCGTATTCACGATGTCCCACCGACTTAAGGCTGCGTCAGCAGCCGGCCGCGATGCGGTTAGTCGGTGCGGATGTGTCCGTTGAATCAGCTCCACAGCCAAATGCTTCTCGCGGACCAAGGGCCGAATGGCCCGATGCGTGAATATAATGTTAGAAGACGTTACTTGGCTTCAGAGCGATTTCCCACATGACCTTCTTATTCTGGTACCTTAAAAGTTCATATTCTTCTATGTACATGTACTCCCACTTATCTTTGCTGAAAAACCGCTCTATCTCACTCTGATCAAAGAATCTTCTATTAATCCCTTCATTCTTGTATAGATACTTGTCCTGGCTTTGTTGAACTTCACCTTTATTTACTATTTCTTTTGTCGAGTTTAATCTACACAACAATAGTCCTTTCGTATTTAACGCACTATGTATGTTATTTATTATTTTATTGGTCGTATCTTCATCAAAATAATGCAGACTGAGATCCGCTATTAATATGTCTATGGATCCTTTATCAAAGGGTATCGCCTCACTCATGTCAAAGCAATGCGTCGCACAATCAGGAATTGATCCCTTAAGTTTTCTCAGTGCTGCCTCAGAGATATCACATGCTATTGGATTAAATCCTCTCTCTGATAAATAAAGGCTGTTATTCCCTATACCACATCCTAAATCAATAATCCGCATATTAGCTTCATTGAATTCTTTTGAATATTTATCAAGCCAATTATCATAGGTGGGCTTCATGTTTGGTCTTTGAAATGAATGATTCCAATATTCCTTTAAGCTTTTCATAGTAATCTCCATTCAAGTAATGTCGTCTAACGTTTCTGTATCTAGGAACCCGAGAGGCTTAAGGGAGCGAACGCGACCGGGTCCGACGGACTTAGCCTCGCAGGGTTGTGAGCTGAATAACTTCTCTGCCTACTACTCCTTGCGAACCAAGGGCGCAGCCCACAGCGTAGATACATTGTTATATGATGTATCTGCCTTCTTGAAAATGCTTAAATAGTATCATAAAAGATGTTTTTTATGTACGTTAGATCTCCATATCGAATCTCTATGGGATACTCTGATATCTCCTGTTTCAGTAAATCAATACTTTTATTTATTTCACTTTTAATTTCTGCCCTTCTGTGGATACTATATATTACATCCTTTATTGCCCCAAAATCTTCAATTGAACTGCGTACTCCTAATTTCACCATATTATGCTGATCGGTAAAATCATGAAACAAATCTATTAATATAAAACTTTCCGTATCATTTCTCTTAAAAAATACAATAACGTCCCCCTTGCCAACACTATAAGTTCCTTCGCCGTATGATAAATATTTACTATATAATTCCGTTATATCGAGTTTGATATTAAATTGTCTAATTAATTTTTCTAAACTAGATGCCTCATCTGTATCATCAATCAAATCAAAAAACGGCAAATAAAAAGATACTTCAGTATATCCCTCCATTGTCAGTTCCTTTCTTTCATCTAATTAAATATTGCAGATATTTCATATAACGTTCTTGTATCACGAAGCCGAGAACCTTAAGGGACAGAGTCCCGGCCGCGACGCGGTCAGGTTCGTAGAGATTGTCTGCCTGACCCTCTCCTCGAAATGCCTCGGGCAGACCAAGGGAGCGGAGCGACCACAGCGTGAATACTTTGTTATAAGATGTTGGTGGCTTCTTCGACTATACTTTCAAATTCTTCTTATTACTAACTATGATTTATTAAATGAGCAATTTCTTTAACTCTCTCCATTGTAATTCCTTCTCTTTGTTCAACCGCAAGTGGATGATTCGTTTGTTCTAATTCTATTAACGGAACAGCACCAACTTCTTGCGTATGTACCATTGTTTTTAACGATAATGTAGTTAATGGATATATTGAAAGTTCAGTCGATAGCCATCCAAAATAAGGTTTTTCATTCTCTCTTCCTTCAACGTGCAATAATTCATTAGATTTCAAAAAGTTTTCCTCACTAAGAGTAATCCAAACACTCCATATAAATCTCTCTTTATTATCAATTATTGGTATTTCAATATGTCCTCTAATAAAAAAATGTTGTTCATCAATTACACAAAAATCTCTAATTAATTCTGTTCTTTTCTCCTCTGGTACAGTGTAAAAATAATATGGTGCTTCAATTCCGTAACATAAAGGAAGTTCATTTAATTCGTTGTTACAGTGAGGGCATTTCATGTTTTCTGCTCCTTATCATTTTCACCGATTTCTTATAACGTTTGTGTATCTGCGAACCCGAGAGGCTTAAGGGGCGAATGCGCCGGGTCCGACGGACTTAGCCTCGCAGGGTTGTGAGCTGGATCCACTCCTCTGCCTTTCCCTTCTTGCGAACCAAGGGCGTAGTCCGCAGCGTAGATACTTTGTTATATGACGGTGTCTTTGAGTAATCCTAAAAAAGTTTTTTAATCATTTACCATATTCCATAAAGGTATATCATATTGTGAAGTTTCACTGCTACGGTTTAATTTTAATAAATTGCATTCGTTACAGAGTATTTGTAAGTTAGAAGGATCATTATTCCCATATTTAGATAACGGGACTATATGATCTATCTCAAAATTAATCCCTAGATTATAACTACCTGTTAGGTCCTTTCTGCACAGGGTACAAACTCCTTTATCTCTAAAGAAAATCCCCCTCTTCAACCATGAATTCCAATAAGAATTTCTTAATAGTTTTCTATCTTTATCTAGAATTCAAGAGGTCCCTATCCATGTGCTTCTGTAAGTATGTCGCAAAAAATTCATTTAAATCACGTAAAAATATTTTATTAATCATTAAAACATGAAAAGTTGAATGAACAAGTATTGATTGAGCCTCAATGCGCTTAACTTCCAAAGTATTAACATAATTATCGACATAATGGAACTCATCACACTCATCTAATTCTTCTGCTTCATTAATTATTTTAAAATCAGGAAACCTAATTCCTATGTCAACTCCTGTATTTGTAACCATATTACTCATATATTCAAGGAATATTTCATAATCATCCCAATCTATATTCTTCAAAATCTCTCTGATACCGTCATAATAGATTAAATCATCATAATATTTTATAAGCATATGAAGAACAGTAAATTTTTGAGGCTAAACAAATTTCACTATTATTTCATCGAAATTATCCTCAATAAAATCATTTAAATAATCGTAATCGGAGGAGCTATCTCCATAAAATTCAATAATGATACGCCCAGCCAGTATTGTAGCATCATGATAACCAATCTTTGTATGTTTTACATTCTTCATTAAAAACACCTCATTGTATGATTATTCTTCTGCACTGTCATATAACGTTCTTGTATTCACGACGTTCCCGTGACATTAGTGAAAACCCTGTATATTAAATACGAACGATAAAAAGATCCCCGACAGCCTAAGCCAGTGGGGTCTTTGCTCTTATAACCAACGTGACATTTATGGTTCAACAATGATTTATACCTTCGTATTGATCGTAGCTGTCTTGCACGACTTATGCGGAATTATCTAGACCTGGATATAAGCAACTATGCGGTAGAATAAGTGTAAAGACGCCTTGGAAGGAACAAGATAATGGAAGAGATTCGGTTCACCACGTTTAACGCATATGGAGAATTTTGTTTTTATGTTACAGAGGATCTATTACGAGAGTTCTTAGATCGTCATCAAATGATTATCAGTATAGAATTCTTCAAGAATTTCTACACTCAAGAACAATCACGAACCTTATTCGATTGGATTAAAAATCGTAAAGATAACAAAGACCCTACCAGCATTAACCGGTAGGGTCTTTGTTAAACTGGAGAAATTAAACCCAGAAAGAACTTAAAATGATGACCAACAAGATAAAGAGAACAAGAACCGCTCCGACTGAGTTTTTACCGCCGTATCCTCCATCGTAACCAACTTCGCCCATGAGGTCTCCTCCTTTTCTACGTTATCAATATAAAATATTCAAAATCTCATGCAATGCCAGGGCCAATATGCTTTAACAAAAAAAAGAGCCTCGCCAGCCTAAGCCAGCGAGGTTCTTTTTACCGATGCCATCGGATTGCACCACTGTGCGTCCCTATATGTTGTGTTTATTTTACAAAATATTACTTTGTGTATACAGACAAATCTTTTCCCTCTTTGCATAACTTGTAGTAAAGCGCGTTAGCCTGTACGCGTAACTGCTTCATTACTATCACAAACGTCAATCACATTCATTGTTGAGGGTATAACTGCCGTGACCTTTTGTCCAACGCGTTCATATGATATTTTCAAAGAAAGGGGTGAAGAGATGGACGCCTATCATAACTGCATGCGATGCATGAACCAGAGAGTCCGCATTTGGACAAGAGACGGATGTATACACGAAGGAAGAATCCTAAGAGTGGATCGTGATAACGTGTTCTTGGAGACTCGCAACTCCATTTTAACATTAAGCCTGTTCACGCTGCTCGCGCTTGCCTTAATCTGATCTCTTGAATCTCCTCGCAAAGAGGAGATTTTTTTGAAATCAAAACTGTTGAGGAAATTTTTATAATGAGCCATTTCCAGTGAATACGGCCGGACACTATCATGAAAATTGTCGACGACGGTACCTTTTACTTGTACTGGGCCCATCAGAGATTCTTTTTTATCAGAATCATTTATAAGGACAGAAATTGTCCCATCAAAGGAGATTTCTTTGTCACCGGTATTTATATAAGGTATCAAATATGATCCTGGTTGATTTGCAGACGTGTAACGGAATCTACTGCCAGTCGTTCAATCTTCCCAATAAAAAAAAGACCCTGCCAGCACTTGGTCAAGACCCCATTTTGTGGACATTGGAAAAACACCTAAGCTGCAAACTGGCGTCGGCACTCTACCGGCGTCAGTTTATTTAGTTTACGCTGCGGCCGTCTCTGGTTGTAAAATCGTATGTATTTTTCAATTCGGCTTTGTGCCTCTGCCAGATTTCGGATATTATAAGGGTAGAGCCCTTCCGTTTTGAGATGCGAGAAGAAGCTCTCCATGGAGGCATTGTCTAGGCAATTGCCCCGACGAGACATGCTGATTTGGGCGCTAACCTTTGGCAGCATGTCGTGGTAAGCATGAGACGTGTACTGGAACCCTTGGTCGCTGTGAACGACCAATCCGGTCACGTCTTTTTGCTTGGCAAACGCTTTGGCGAACGTTTTTAGTACCAGTTCGTTGTCGTTGCGTTCGCTAAGCTGGTAGGCCACAATCTCGTTGTTGAATAAATCTTTGATTGCCGAAAGATACAGCCATCGCTCACCTACCCGGTATTGCGTCACATCTGTTACCCATTTCTGGTTCGGTTTTTCTGCTGTGAAATTTCGCTTCAACAGATTCTCCGCCACGCGTTCCCCCGCTTGGTACGCCGTGTTAAAACGACGTTTGCGGCGAATGTTGGCTTGAAGTCCGAGCTTTTGCATCAGACGCAATACTTTCTTGTGGTTCATCCATATGCCCTCATCCTGCCACAAAAACAACTGGATTTGGCGGTAGCCGTATTTCCCTTCGTAGCGCGCATACACCTGACGAATGAGCAATGCAGCTTCCTTGTCCCGGTCCATATGCTTGCGCTTTAGATAGGCGTAGTAGCCGCTACGAGAGACCTTGAAGAGTTTGCACAGGCTGCTGACGGGGTAGCTAGAGGCAGCTATTTCAATGACTTTATACTTCTGTTCTTCACCTCCTGCATCCAGATATCCAAGCACTTTTTTAGCATTTCGTTTTCCCGCTTGAGCTTTTGAACATACCGATCTTCGTCGATGTATGCTTCCCGTCGACCTCGTTGATCCACCAGTCCAAACTCGCCCTGTTCCCGAAATTTCCGCATCCATTTCTTCATCCGTTGAGGATCATTAATTCCCAAGTGTTCATTAATCTTTCAGTAAGTCCATCCCTCGATAACATGCAGACGAACTGCCTCTTTCTTGATCTCTTCCGAATACGTTTTATACTTTTGTCCCTTAATTGCCATACAAAAATGCACCCCCTAGAATTTCATCGGATAAACCAGGGGTTTATTCCAATGTCCATTCTAAGGGGTGCACTTCACTTCACACTTAGCCGGTAGGGTCTTTTTCTGCGTGACATCAGCATTAATTACGTCATCATTAGAGAATTATATCCAACTACAGAAAGCACTAGTGATTATCACCAACAAGATAAAAAGGACCAAGATTGCACCAATACCATGACCGTGATGACCGTGATGACAATGATGACCATGATGACCGTGTCTTACAACTTCACTCAAGGGTTTTCCTCCTTTATTGTGGTTATATGTCATAAGGTATTCAGTTTCTTAATTATTGACAAGGCGAATGTCCATATGAATAAAAAAAAGACCCACCAGCGCATAGCTGACAGGGTCTTGGCTCGTCATGAATCAAGTTGAAGCGAGTGCATGTCCATTAAGGAAAAATGTACTCAGATCCATTATATTCGTATTCCTGATACTGTGTACCTAAGGGTATTATGGCTATGTCGTAACTGTAGCTGCTTTGGATGTGTTATCCCAACCAATTGTTGCCCCTAGCGCCTCACCAACGGCCCGCAGAGGGACATAGGTTACACCATTTTCAAGCTTACCGTCTTTGATTTGCTTTCCGTTTACAATGACATTTACCTTGTCGCTATTTTGTTTCACGTTGGAGGCCCCTTTTTTGATAATCCTTGTTTGAAAAAACATGCTCCTGTGCCCGTTCCGCATCCATACTCAAACACATTAGACTCTGCAAAATTAACATTGATCAGATCTAATGCTCTCTCTAAGAATGGTCTCATCATAAAATTATCAAAATTATATTGCTTAGGGTCATGATATTGATCCCATGCACATAAATTGTCTCTCTTTATTTCTTGATAGGTCTTTTCGTGCTCTTCAAAATAATACTTCTTCATCAATATAACTCCTTATAATAATATTTACAGGTAATTTCCGTTAACGTTCCTGTATCTACGAACCCGAAAGGCTTAAGGCGCGTATGCGCCGGGTGGCTCCGCCACTTAGCCTTGCAGGGTTATCTGCCTGGTTCCACATCTCCGAAATTCCTCGGGCAGATCAAGGAGCCGTCAGGCGACGCGGTGTGAATGCGATGTTATGAGATGGTGATGTCTTCTATGGGATACTCTCAAATATCTTACCAGAATATAGTTTTATTAATTGATCTGAAAAATATTCTTTAAAGAATTCATAGGTTGTTCTAGGGAATTTATATGACTTTAATGATTCTTCTGATTCATATACTGTCTTCTTAATTTCATTAATTGGTAACCATTCAATCCCGACCTGTCCAATATCAGCTTGTAAGCTTCTTAATTCATTATTAAGGAATTGAGTGTTGCACTCATAAATAAAATCAATAGAATGAACTTCCTTCATTATGAAAGAGTATTCATGATTGCGAGATATGTATTCCCTTACACAAATTAAATTACTACTCGATATTTCAATACCTAGTTCTTCTATACATTCACGAATTAGTGCCTGTTCTAATGTTTCGTTCGATTCTTGAGCTCCTCCAGGTAGTGCATAATAAAGACCAATATTCGGTCTCTTTTTCTTAATTAATAAAAGCTTATCATCCTGAATAATCAGTGCTCTTACTGTATTTCGAATCATCTAGAATAATCTCCCACTATACAATGTTTTATAAATACATCACTTTCTCATAACGTTGCCGTATTCACGACGCGAGCCGGCCTTAGATAGCTCCTATCTTAGGTCGGCTCGTGTGTCGTCCGAGTTATCTTCTTCGATTATATACATCTGGCGACCAAGGGGTGTAAGCCCCGTAGCGTGAATATTATGTTATGTGATGCCTCAGTCATCTTTGATTTACTTTCATATTAGTCCTTTTTTAAATGCAATTTATAAATCTTTAATATATATTCTTTATCTTCTGAGTCATCATTATGTCCTTCTATTAGTAACCCATTATGAAATGGGGACCCTAAAAAATCATCAAGTATTTCTCTTGGATTATTCAATATTTGTATTTCACAGCTAAATGGTAATTTCTTGTTTATGTCAGATATCAGATTGAATCTTAATTGACTTGCCATAATATCAAACCATAAATAAAAATACATACCTAGATTTGAACTAGAGCGTTCTATTTGATCTTTCCGATTCTGTAGAACTTTATTTATAAATTCATCGAAATCGTCAGTTGTAATTTGATTAATCAGATCAGGAGAAATCGAGATTCTCCACATATTTGTTTCAATTTCTTCTTGAAGATCAGCTTCAGAGGAACCGATATAAATTAAATCGTTTATTATATCTTGAAGATCTTCAAAATACTGTTCCTTATTCATTTGTTTTTCCTTCTTTCATACAATACCGAGGTTTCATATAACGTGTCTGTATTCAATGAACCCCGCAAGGGGTTGTCTGTTGGATTCCCTTTTCGAAATCCATCTGGCAGACCGAGGCTCCGTTAGGAGCCGCAGCTTGAATATTATATGTTATACGACGGAATTACTCTTAGATTAACCAACATTCATTCTTGATCCCAATCTGTCATTGCTCTGCTATATGTTCCAATAAATCTCCTGGCTGACAACCTAAAACTGTACATAGTTTATCAATTACTTCTAGCGAAACATATTCATTCGTATTGAGCTTCGCCATTGTAGCAGATGAAATCCCCGTCATTTTAAGTAAATCCTGCTTCTTAATTTCCCTGTCGATCAATAACTTTTGAAAAGGTTTGTAACTAATCATCTGATATTCCTTTCAAACGCGAAGTGAATTTTTCTTTAATTATATGAAAGTATATTTTCTTTATCAAAAACATCTTCAACATGTCTTGACTTGAATGTTCGATATAGTAAGATTATATTCAATAAGTTAAACTTTTATTCGCAAAATCAAATGAACTGGATGGTGTTAAATTATGCATAATTCTTTAGAAATCTTACTCGATTCACTGATAGTCATTTGCGATCGGAAACCCACCTTCGGCGGTCAACCTTAGGGTGGGTTTTTACTTTCTCTTGTTGTTATTATTAATGTAAGTTAAAAGTGCAAGAATGAATGATCCAAATAGGAACATAATCGTTAGTGCATCTTTCACTTCCATGGCTTCACCTCCTTTCGAAGGGAAACCATGACCACCCAAGATTCAATTGTAGTTATATTTTACCTTTATTTACATCTGCGTACAAGCGTTCTTATTATGACTTTGGATTTTCGATTCTAAATATGGTTTTAATACAATGGCGGCCCTTTCAGATAACGTTGTTGTATTCACGAAACGCCCCAGCCTTAGTTAGCTCTTATCTTAGGCTGGGGCGTTTGTTATCTGAGCTTCTTCCACGATTATACATCTGATAACCAAGGGGCGATAGCCCTAATGCGTGAATACGGTGTTAACTGAAGTCGACGACCTCTCCGAAAAACTATATCCTTGAACTTGAAAAAATCTTTACACTTTATTGAGATACTTTAAAAAATCACTTGAACTATCCTCTATTAGCAAAGACTTCGTTAATCATTAAAGCACCATTTTAAAACCATAAATGAAAACCTCGGTTGAATACATTGAGGAAGATCTGCTAAGTAAATCAAACGTTTCTTCAAGTAGTTCCATATCTGTTTCTGAAAGCTTCATCTTTAGTTGTTCCTTCGAATTGGAAATTTTGTTATTTAGAGTTCTGTATTCAGGATTCTTTGGTACAATCACTTCTTCAGGTCTAATTTCTCCAACATATAACTGTTCCAATATATTGCTCATTCCCTGCCTCTCCCTCCAATAAGTTCGTTACAGAATATTTTAGCGATTTTATCGCTAAACTCAATAGCGAATATTTCGCTAGAGTATCTTTGATATGGAGGTGTTATGCATGTACCAAAGAATCAGAAGCCTACGTGAAGATAAAGACTTGACTCAGTCACAGATTGCTGCATATTTAAACTGTAGTCAACGAATCTATAGCAATTATGAACGTGGTGAAGTTGACATCCCCACAACAATATTGATTAAACTTGCCGATTTCCATCAAACCAGTACAGACTATCTTCTGAACAGAACCAATATTAAGAAGGCTTATCCTATTGATTGAGATAGGCATCTATGTGAATCTTAAATACAACTTTTGTTGATTTCTGTTAACGTTTCTGTATCTACGAACCCGAGTGGTTTAAGGCGCATACGCGCCGGGTCCGCCGGACTTAGCCTCGCAGGGTTGTGAGCTGAATTCGCTTCTCTTGCATACCTCATCTTGCGAACCAAGGGCCGAATGGCCCAAAATGTAGATACGGTGTTAGATGATACCACCTATATTTTATGTTGCTATGCCTGATTATGTGGAAATTCAGAGAATTTTACATAGCAAGAGAAACTATGACTTTTTGGTTTAATGCATTTAAAAATAAAAGCCTTGATTTCCGATAACGTTCAGTTAATCACGAAACGATCCCTAATTTTTTTATAAACTTCCTCTAATTATTACTATTCTTTTAATATTAATAATAATCGATAAAATGCAATTGATAGCAGCAAGACCCATCCAAATAAATATTGAATACGACATCCACACCTTTATCATATAATAATTATAGTTGGATAGATTAGGCCAACTAAATACCAATGCCAAAAATATAATGCTTAAGATAAGTCTGACACTACTTCCAATTAACTTCCTGACTCTTGTCTTTTCATCTTTAATGTTTAGTTTTATTCCTCTAACTAGTTTTATTGCCTTACGACATAAGTTAACGACTGCTACTATTACTAAGAATGAAAATATCAAGTCAATTAATACATAAACGTCATCATAATTAAATTTCTTCATAGGATTGCCATTCATATTTTCATATATATTATTAGCAATTTGCGATGGTGCAGTTGAATTTATATTAGCCAGTACAAAAATGGCCTGCTGCTTTTCTAGATTAATAATTACCTGTGAGGAATAATTAGGATTAGCACCACTATGGCTAACAACTTTATTTTTAGTATCAATACTCCATCCGAATGAATAGTATTGATTTGCATCCCCATATCCAGCCGTTTTGATGTCGACTTGATGAGACTGTTGTATAGCATTCAATAAATTATCAGGTATATCGCCTATCCCCATTTGGGCATTAATCCAGCGTTCTAAATCTTTTGAATTCGTTACCAAATATCCCGCAGCAATATTCCCATAATATCTAGGGGCATCATATTCTAAGTCCTTGCCAAATAATACACGATATCCTTTGGTAAGTTTATCAGATTCCTTTTCCTGACCTGTTGAAAAATAACTATCAGTCATTCCTAAAGGAACCAGTATTTTTTCAGTTATGTAATCCTGATAACGTTTGCCTGTAACTTTTTCAATAATCATCGCTAAAATATCATAATTAACGGTAGCATAATTATATGCTGTCCCAGGATTCGCATCTAATGCAATGTCTGAAACATTATGTATCGTTTTTTCAAGTATATCCTCCGTTGTACCTTCAGGAATTAACTGAATACTCCTAGGTGGAATTCCACTTGTATGAGCTAACAACTGATTAATAGTAATATTAACTTTCTCACCCTTAATGGTTGGCTCAAACGTAGGAATATAATCTGTAATAGAATCTGAGTAAGATAAGTATCCCTCATTTTCTAATAAAATAACGGCCAAAGCCGTAAATGCCTTTGTAGTCGATCCCAATTCAAACAATGATTCTTCAGTTACCCTCTTCTTATTTTTAACATCTGCATATCCGTAATTGTTATATTCTGTCTTGCCCTGCTTTAACATTACCGCTGCTACTCCTGGAGTGGCCGTTTTGGACATTATGGTTTTCACCATATTATCCGTATTATCATAACTCCCTGTCCTTACTAAACTCCCAAGTTCATCCCAACAAACTATAGTAGTAATTATCACGATAAGTAGGATGACACATACTGTTGATGTGCCTGTTTTACTTAGTATTTTCTTCATTGTAATTCTCCCTTTTGCAAGTCTTCAATATATTATACGCCATCCATAATTACCTGCTTAGTGCCTTTATGACTTAGAAAAGCGAAGTTCTTAAAGCCAATTAATTTTTAAAGATTTTTTGAGTCTATTTAGATTCCTTTCTATTCTTCTGGTGGTTTCATATAACGTTCCGTGTTCACGACGCGACCCAGCCTTAGATAGCTCCTATCCTAGGCTGGGTCGTGTGTTGTCTGAGCTTCTTCCTTGATTATACATCTGACAACCGAGGGGCGATAGCTCAGATGCGTGAACACATTGTTATAGGATGTCAGCGTCTTCTTTGAAATATCTTCATCAGTTTTCTTGAACTATCGTTACCCGTTAGAATTCCTGTAATACGAATAATTTGGAGTTTGAACAAAAACGAGCGCCTCTGTAAGATGGGGTTACGCACGAGGTCATTGCCTCAAAAAGCCCATCAGGAGGTCGCTCTACTATGAAGTTTAAGGCACAGGACAAGCAAAATCAACTCATTGAAAACATTACCGTTCATCACTTGGTCGTCGGCGTAGACATCGCCCAGGAAGTCCATGTGGCCCGCGCCGTCAACTTTCGAGGCATTGCTCTGGGAACTCCGCTCGAATTCGGTAACCATCGTGAAGGGTTCAAGCTGTTCGAACGTTGGATACAGGATCTGCTCAAAACCTACAAACTGAGCAGCGTCATGGTTGGAATGGAACCCACCGGCCACTACTGGTTCAGCCTAGCACGTTGGCTTGTCGCTCAAGGCATTGAAGCTGTCCTGGTTAATCCTCATCTCGTCAAAAAGAACAAGGAAAACCGGGACAATACACCGTCTAAAAGCGATCGTAAGGACGCCCTTGTCATTGCAGATATGATCAAAAACGGGTACTACTCCCCTGTTCGTTTTCATCCAGAAGCATACGAGGAACTGCGCATTCTCATGGCTAACCGAGAGACGGTTACCAAGCGCCTCAACAGTGCGGTTAATCAGATTCATCGCTGGGTAGACATTGTCTTTCCCGAGCTCCGTCAGGTCTTTAAAATCCTTACCTGCACGAGTGCCATCGCAACACTCAGAACCTTTCCTCTACCGAGAGAAATCAGTCGGTTAAACACGGAACAGGTCCTCGACGGTTGGAAGCAATATGTGAAGCGTCATGCTGGGGTTAAACGCGCTGAGCTCCTCATTTCACTTGCAAAATCCAGTGTTGGAACCACCCAGGCACTCCACGCTTACAAGCTTCATCTTGGGCAATTGCTTGAAAAATATGACTTGGCGAAGCGCCAACTTGAACAGATTGAGCACGAGCTCCATCTCATTCTTGAACGTATTCCTTACGCACAAAAGCTGCTTGAAATACGAGGCGTCAATGCAACGAGTCTAGCTGGCGTACTCGGTGATGCCGGTGATCTAAGTGGCTATTCGCATGGAAATGCTCTGCTGCGGCATGCCGGGTTGAATCTAGCTGAGGCCAGTTCAGGGAAATGGCGAGGAAAATGGTACTCCGCAAACGCAGTCGTCCACGTCTGCGTCATTTTCTCTATCTCATGACGATGTGTATGGTGATGACTAACCCAGAAGTTCGGGCTTTACACCACTACAATGTTGAGGGAAAAAAATTAAAAAGGATGAAATCTATTATGAAATTATGTGGTAAAGTTGCGCGTATGCTTGTCGGTCTGGCTAAAAGTAGCGAAGCTTACGACTCGTCTAAAGTTTTCCCTCAGGCCGCATAAAACCAGTTGATCCTCACCGACTCATGCATTCGCAGGATGAAAAGAAGCACGGAGTATCGGGAGACGTTACGCAAAAGGGCTCGGACCCGTTCCGTTAGAAAGACCGACCTCCACCCCTTAGTTAGATGTGACGAAGGAATGAAAGGGCATAGACCCGTTGAGATATGGGAGCTAGAATCGCTAAGGCGAAGTGGAGACGTGCATAAATGGAACAATATGGGTGAAGTGTGACTCACCTTTATTTGTGCATGCCCCTTTTCATTTCAATCCAGCCACAAGCTCCTCCATGTCTTCTTCTCTCATCATAATCTAGGGTGAAATCCTGCGAATTCATGAGTCTGGGTGAGGAAACTGAATCATATCGAGGGAGCGTAACCTCTTGTGCGAACTATAGAACCTTTACCGTGGCAATCTCTCTTCCTGCCCATAATCTAAAGGTGTACCCACTGACAAGATCTCCCCAAGGCGCATCATCGACTAAAAATCGTACATCCGCATATGTTTGCCATGTTCCTTCAATCTGACTTGTAATTCTAACGGGTACGGTCCAAGTATCCCCGGTAAACTGTTCACCCTCAAGATCTCCGTAGTTACAACATAAATCACGGGCCGATTGTTAAAAGGCTTGACGGCTTCTTTAGAATGGCTTAAGGACCATAAGCACGGTTATGGCAATCATCAGCAGCTGTGACGCCGTCTCGATTGGTACGATCTTTTTCATCAATCGACCGAGCTCGGCGGGTACTTCATCACCTTTGCCTTGACTTATAGATGCAATCTGCATGATCTTTTTAATGCGCGGCCCGATCAATCCGTCGATCGTGGCGACCATGAGTAGCGATAAAAGGACCGATATATTTAGCCACATTTGGGACAACCCCATCTGGGTTATGATCATTAGCCAAACCCCAGTAATAATAAGTACGGCTCCGCCAATTTTAGGCAGGATGGCAAGCTTGTTCGTTACATCAAAAGCAAAGCGCAACTGGCCGGTGGTTCTAGCGGACCTTCGAATGACGGGTACCACGAAAGAGGGACCGATTACCGCGATAGAAGCCAATATATGCAAAACGAGGAGCCATCCAAACAAACTGATCATCTCCTTCTTGCTCTTAGCGCACCGGAATATCGCTTTGATAGGCGAGACCGACCCTTTTTCTCTTAAAAGGCCCTCCGAGCTCGATATGGTCCAGCATGCATTTCACGACATCATCATAAGCAACATCCAGCTCTTGAAGCCGGCTGAACAAGTAACCGGCTATATCTGCCTCGGAAAATTCCTTAATCGTCTTCGGAATTGATATGGGTAAGGTTTCCGTTGTCACATTTAGATGAACCGACGCCGGAGGCTCTATCGAATCAATCATAGTTCCCGGACACATAATTGACCAATCGAGCTCAGACTGCAGCAGTCGTTCAAAATTCCGGTTGTGATTTTTATACGCGGATGGGAAGCCGGGCAGATTGTTGCCAATGAGATCAGTATATGGAATATCCAGCAGGCCGGCACCTCCCATTACCCATACCCTCCCAGAAAAACAAGGGTGGACTTCACATTGGCTTATAATGTTATCAACGAGACGAATGAACTCATCTCCTTGACCTGCATGGCCGGCAGAAATAATAGCGGCGTCTTGATGCGAGAGCGCCTCGCCGACGCTTACTGGGTTTATGATATCGTCCACGATCACCTTCACATGTTTTGCGGAACGCTCGCCTTGCTGTTCATAAAACTTCTCAGAGTTTCGCACGAATGCTGTCATTTCATGTCCCATTTTACCCCCTTGCTCCAGCGCTCTTCTCCCTGTATTTCCCGTTGCTCCGAAAACAATAATTTTCATCATTTTTTCCTCCTTTTATAAATGCTCCCAAATTTCATCTTTGGATTGACTCAAGCGTAGCATCGTTTCAAAATCTTGATAAGAACCCACTTTAATGTAGGGTACTTACTTAAAAGTAAGCATAAGCAGAAAAGGATAGGAATGCTGACTGTAAATGAGAAAAAGCTGCCAGGTCAAATCCCGTGGCAGCTTTTGTTATGAGTGCTTGAATTAGTGTACAAATTAATTGAACCATCTTTAAGAAGCAGGTTCTTCATATTTCCGCTTATTATGGTTTTCTCCCCAAGTACACATGACTTCTGCTACAGGAATCAATGTTTTTCCATATTCACTAAGGGAATATTCTACTTTAGGAGGGACGGTCGGGTAGACCGTTCTATCGATTATGCCCTCTCGTTCCAAGTCCCGTAGATGTTGTGAAAGCATTTTTTGAGAAACATCAGGTATAAGCTTTTCCAGATCGTTGAATCGCTTATTGGATTGTATCAAATGCCATAAAATCATTGGTTTCCATTTGCCACCTAGAACATGAATGATTGTCTCCACTGGACATTCAAGCTGATGAATCATTGATAAATCATCCCCTTACCTTTAAGTAAGTTCATTACCTTAAAGTAAAAACTTTACAAAATTTTACAGGGTGTTTGCAATCCGGTCAACCAAATAAAATTATTTTGAAATAAACCCAACAGAAAAATTCCACAAACAAATAAGGTAATTCCACCAAATTTCATGAAATACAACACCTCCAAATCCTTTTATCTCTCGAACCCATATTACCACAATAAGGATATTTATGTCTTAGGATAAAACTGAATCAGTCATTAAGTTAAACTGCCCGTTAGTTAAATATCTGCAAGAATAGAACTTACTATTATTGTTAAAGTTTTTTATGATTTGCGCTGATTTCCTATAACGTTCCCGTATTCACGACGCGAACCGAACTTAGATAGCTCCTATCTTAGGTCGGCTCGTGTGTCGTCTGAGTTATCTTCCATTATTATACATCGAGCAACCTAAGGGGTAATCCCCGCAGCGTGAATATTATGTTAGATGATGTCTCTGCCTTTTTCGAGATACTATCCAATTATTTCTTTTTTGCATCAATAATTAACGATACAAATCCCAAATTTCCGTTCTGGTTTCGATGGTCAAATCTCTTAGACCTATAGATAAATCCATTCTCTGGATTCCAGTCTTTAAAATAAAACTCCCCATCTTCATCACAATATTCTAATAACTCTACTTCAAAGCCTGCTTCCGCAAACATAGTAGTTATAGTCTTATAATTATGTACTATCTTATGACTTGCTGCCGGGTGATCTAGAGGTCCTGGCCCACCAATCTTGACTATGTTCTGATACTCTTCATTTGGAAAATATCCATCAGGAACTGCACAACGAATATAACCTCCCGTATTCAAATACTTGTAACAAATCTTTGCAGCTTGAACTCCTTCTTCGTAAGTCAAATGCTCCCAAACGTGCTCTGATAGTATTGCTTCAATTCTGCGATCTTTGAAACTTTGTTCCCAATCTTCTAATCTTAGTAAATCCAGTTCATCCTCTTGTGTTTGTATCCATCCTTCATAGTTCTGCGATGAAGCACCTATAATGATTTTAATTGGTTCTGTTAATGCTAAATGAGAAATATTTATCATAGATTCTTACCCTCTCTACTTAGAATTACTTAAAATAAATATTGCAGAGATTTCATCTAACGTTCCCGTATTCACGACGTCACACCGACTTAAGGCTCCGCCAGAAGGCCGGCTGCGCTTGCGCAGTTAGTCGGTGCAGATGTGTCCGCTGAATCTACTTCCCTGCCATTGCTTCTCGCGGACCGAGGGACGATAGAACCGATGCGTGAATATAATGTTAGGTGATGTTAATCGACTTCGTTAGGATATAATATAAAATGCTTACTCTTGGATTCCTTTCTAATCTTCTTCAACAACAATTTTTCATTTCTAAAGACTTCAAACTCCTTCGGCACATCATTACTTTGAAGTTTGTTATTATTAACACTACCTAGCGGCATATGAATTGTTGTAAGAAACTGCATTAAAAACCCAAGCGCAAAATCAGTTTGTAATTCAAACATATCGTGATCGAAACCACCTGAATTATTTCGATGATCTTCAATGTCTAAATATAAAAAACGTTTTTGGTTTGGAAACTGACTCTGTGCATTTTGAAGTAATTTCACTAATATGTTAGCTGATTCTGTAAAATCTTCGTGTTTATAAACGCTATGATAAATAGCAATACCTTTATTCTTTAGCATGTTTTTATAATGTTTATTATTGGGAATAGGTTCTAAAATATTAATTTCTCCATTTGACCTTTTCTCCATTAGTTCAAACCAATGGTCTCTCATTTCTCGTATTTGTTTACGCTTTTCTGGATTACCTCCATATAGATCATGGCAGGAAGCACAAAGTGGGGCGGTGTTCTCAATTGTATCTTTGCCACCATGAGCTTGTGGAAGAATGTGGTGTATTTCAACAAATGGTTCTTGACAAATAACACATCTAAAACAAGCTCGCCTTTTTGCTTCTAATTTTACCTTCTCTGAAAATGCCATAGTCAGTCTTCTCCAATCGATTATTTTTACCTAACTATCTTGTATTCTCGACTCCCAACTCCCCTAAGGTCTAAAGGATCAGCCGCGATACGGTTAGTTGGTTGGATGTGTCCGGCTGATTCCGCTTCCTTGTTTTGAGTTCGTTTCATTCATATCGACTACAGTTCCGGTCCGGACCGAAGGCTTATGACCGATGATTGAATCTGTTGTTAGGTAGAGTAGAGTTTGTCCATTTCTTGCGAATCCGCTACAGAATAATTAAAACTAACCCCATTCCAATTTTGGATAACTAGTTCTTGGATGGTACAGAGAAGCACAGCAACTGCTATTTGCTGTGCTTCACAAATATCAGATTGATACTTCTCTAACTCATCACTATCGTATAAGTAATTAGGAGTCGCAAAATCCAAGTCACCATGGACAAACCTAGATCTAATATCATACATTCTATTTAGTATCTTCTTAAATTTATCTTGCTTTCCTAGTAGAGTCTGGCTTTTATCCCGCACCTGCTCCAGTAGTCCACTCTTCCCCGATGTATAAATACTCTCAAGACCAATCATTGCCCAGAATAAAGATTCTGGAGAAGACGTTTCATGTTTAAAAGAAATATTTACAATTGCATTTAATGCCCTTCCAACTTTACCACCACCGAAACCATCCAAAAATCCTTGTTGATTATTTAACCACTTAAGTACCTGATCTATTGTTACACTTTTAAATTGGGGCCAGTTAATTTGTTCTGACATTGTAATAGCCTCAAAAATAAAATCAGGATTAAGATTAGTTGTTCTATAAAGATAATTACAATTATCAAACTTTATGATGCCCTCACATAAACATAGATAGTGCTCCCCACACATATTCAAAGCAATTGCATAATCATAAATTCTTTTTTTGAATATTGAACTAACAATTGATTTGTGAAATTCCAACATATCTTTAGAAGTTAACTCAGGCAAATCACCATTACTCTTAAAATCTTCAATATCTTCAGGGAGTTCTACCTCCGCAGTAATACATAACAATTTTTTGAGACTTAAAGAAATTGGAATCCTTACTATGTCTTTTATCTCATCTGAAATTTCTTCGATACTGAAAATCGGAAAGACTTGTCCGTATTCGTTTAAATCAAAACAATGTAATTTGTTTCTTTCCACTATAAGATTGAGTGTTTTCAATCCAATATCTTTCCTATTAAACTTACCAATATTCATTAATGGCATTGATACTGGTATTACTGCAGTAATTCTTTGAATCATTGTTTTTCGATCCCTTCTGGATTAATTTCGCCTAACGTTCCCGTATTCACGACTCAGCGCATGCTGAGTGTCCGGCGACTGCCGGACCAAGGACGAATGTCCGCAGCGTGAATATTATGTTATGTGATGTCAGCTTCTTCTTCGAACTACTTAGGCAGCTTTTTTGATTTCTTTGCCATGCTTTTAAACTCTTCATACTTCTCTCTAGAAGCTTTAATTTTACTTTCTACTACGTAGGGAGCATCATCTGAAAAACTGGGTAATTTCTCAATTGTATAATGATCTTTTCTCAGCAGTTGTCGGAATTATCGGAGCAACAGGTATAGGTAGCGGCTTATCTTCTACTTCTATTCCTTCAAGCAAATTAGCCATCCCAAAAGAAAGAAAATTATGAAAAGCTCTTTTTCTATCTTCTTCTGTCTGTTCATAATTTCCGTGAGAATCCAAATGGAATCTATCAAATTCTACCATGAGTAATTGATGCGGTTTCCTGTCTTTATTCCTGTAATACAAGATCACTTCAAGTACATCTTCACCTGCCAATTGAGGGACAGATTTATACTTATGATCTTTAGGCCGAGCAATCTTTACAACCTTGCCTTCACTAGATACAAATAAATATCTACTTTGAATCATCTACCCCACTCTTTCTCTTTTTTATTTAAGCTGATTTCACATAACGTTTATGTATTCCCGAACCCGAGAACCTTAAGGCCCGAAGGGCCGGCCGCGGCGCGGTTAGGTTCGCAGGGTTGTCCGCCAACGCTTCCCTGTACCTCTGAATTCGCTTCGCAGTGAAATCCCTTCGCTCTTGGCGGACCAAGGGGCGAACGCCCCGCTGCGGGAATATAGTGTTATGTGATGTCTGCCTCATCTTCGAAAAACTTTCAAAAATTATAAGTACTTCTTAAAGGCTTTACTCGAATCACCGTCATAACCTAACTTTGTATAGAACTCGTGTGCTTGCTTCCTCGAAGCTCCGCTGGTTAAAAAGACCTTAACACAATCCCTTGAAATACACAGATCTTCAATATGCTTCATAATGAGCGATCCATAACCTTGACCTTGTCTGTTTCCAGATACAATTACACGTTCTACAACCCCAAAAGGTTGTGACTCTATCAATGCATCTAAACATAGATGCAGATGTGCAGTTGCAACGATCTCTTGGTCTACTTCGCAAATGAACAAGAAACTATTAGGATTTTGTTTAATTTCTTCTATTCTATCTTCCAACACTTTTATTTTTGGGTTGTTTGGAAGCAACTCTTTATATAGTCGTTCAATAGCTTCGGCGTCATTTGTTTCAGCTTCACGAATTATCATTCACATTCTCCTCTGTGTATTTAGGCTGATTTCAAATAACGTTCCCGTATTCACGACGTCCCACCGACTTAAGGCCCCCCCAGTGTCCGGCCGTGATGCGGGTAGTCGGTGCGGATGTGTCCGCTGAATCTACTCCTCTGCCGATCACATCTCACGGACCGAGGAGCCACCAGGCTCCGATGCGTGAATATTATGTTACATGATGTCAATGCCCTCTCGAATTAGCCCACAAAATGATCTTTGATTAATTTCATTTCGATATTATTCCACGTGCGTCCTGCTTTATCTTGATATACATTCTCCATACGATTCATCTTCTTAAAACCAATATTCTCGTAACATCTTATTGCCGATACATTAAAATCAAATACGTTTAAATTTATTGCCTTTAATCTGAATTGTTCAAATCCAATCTTTACAATTTCCTTTAATGCCTTGCTTCCAATTCCTCTTCCTCGATTTTGCGTTTCACCAATTAAAAATCTTCCAATTGCAGCTTCTTCAAGTTCTTTATTAAACCTGCATAGTTGTATTGTTCCAACAAATTGCTCTGCCTCTTTGATCCTATATATAAAAACATCCGATTCAATCGTATTTATTCCTTTACTGTAATGTGCTTTCAATTGTTCTATGGTTAATGGATAGGAATAAGTTAAACCTGCCCATTGTACGATGAAATCTTCATCTTTTTGATTTATCCATTCTATGATCGTTGTAAAATCTTGTTCTGATAATGCTTCTAAATAAACCTTCATTGAATGATCCTCCAAAATAAACAGCATTGATTTCATGTAACGTTTCGTATATTCACGACGCCCGGTGAATGCCGGGTGTGTCCACAGCAACGCCTTCCTTGAAGCCGCTTCTGGGGCCGAGGGCGAAAGCCCGATGCGTGAATATGGTGTTATCGGATGTTAATGCCTTCCTTGAGATTCCATCAAAATGTATTCAAAATGATTTGTGCTATTCTTTATAATATTGTTTTCCATTCTTTCAATTTCTTTTATTAAGTCAGTCATTATACTCTTTGCCAGTCTATAGTCATCTTCTTTTATATATTTTTTAAGTAAAGCCTCTTCAAGCTCATCTTCATCTTTAATATAAAAATCCCCAGTAGGGGAAACGACTATATCTAGGTATAAATCATCCCAGAATGGTATTCCTTGTTCAGTCACCCCAACACACTTAGAAATATCAAAGTACCATTGAACTACTTCCTTCTTCTCGTTAAACATTGTTGTAACACAGTAATTTGAATCTGATGGAAAGTGTTGCATCCAAAAATAACCATCGTCGACTAAACAAATTTCCTGACCATTAATATTTCTTCTAAGTGATTCCTTTACTTGATAAATACTTATTAAAGTTATATGTCCTTTAAAATCGACTTCATCAACAAACTTGCTTATAAATTTTCGATGTAATACACGATTCCAATCCAATCGATCTGCAAGTTTTCTTTTCATTTCACACCCCCGAGCTATCATTCAAAACATATTCTACTGGCATTAATTTCTGATAACGTTCTTGTATTCACGACGTCCCCCACCTTAAGCCCGAAGGACGGCCGCGATGCGGTTAGGTGGTGCGGATGTGTCCGGCTGATTATACTTCCTCGCTACTGAAATGCCTCTCCATATTCTCTTCTTACTTCGTGCCGGACCGAGGCAGCTTGTCTGCCGAAGCGTGAATATGGTGTTATATGCTGTTGGGGCCTTCCTCGAATTTGCTTGCTAGTTGTGTTATGAGTTCCTCTGTTCTAAATACTTTAACCCCAATACTCTGGATCTCATGAATTCCCTTATCATAAACTCCTGATATTGCATCCTCGACCATGACCACCTTGAAGTCTCTTTCACTTGCTTGATATATACTTGTTCTTGGGCAATTCGGAAAATTACATCCGATAAAAATCAGAGTGTCGATATTCTTATTCCTCAAAAACTCTTCTAAATGGGTTTGATAGAATGCACCCCATCTTGGTTTATACATGACCCATTCATTATCTCCAATAATTTGTATAGAGCCTTCAATCAGTCCTTCATAGTTAAGCTTTTCTGCATTCTTCGGCTTAATTGTTTCGACTAAGTCTGCTCCAACCGATCCTGGTGTTACAATCTGAACACCTGTTTCTATCAGTTCTCTTCGGCAGACATCTACATTCGATCCATCTTCCTTATATATCCGAATCACATGCAAAATTGGGATTTGTCGATTTCTACAAGCATCTAGTATTAGCTTCATTTGCGGTATTACGTTTAATGTTCCGGTTATTTCAGCAACAGCTCCTGGTAGGCTAAAATCATTCTGAGTATCAATTGTAATAACCGCACATTTATTGAAGTTTGGTTGTGTGTACTTACTCATCATCGATCACCTTTCAAAATAGTATTTGCCCCAATTGCATATAACGTTCCCGTATTCACGACGTTCGACGTAGTCGGATGTGTCCGGCGTATGCCGGACCAAGGGCATATGCCCGCCAGCGTGAATATTATGTTATATGCTGCCTGTGTCTTTTCAAATTCTATTAGTGTTAATTACTTATTGTCTTTTTGAATTTAAGCTTTGCTTCTGTCTTTCTATATTGTCTTTTTAGCACATTTTTATTCTCTCTATCTTTAATTCTATGTTTAAGTTCTTTATACTATCCCTAAAGCATCTTTAAACTTCTTACCTTATTAGTTGGACCTTAAAATAAGAGTATTCTTAAGCTTCATTATTATCTAACCTTTTTAGTTGGTCATTTTTTGTTCTTCTATATTTTCTTTTCCTTTCAGTTTGCATATATGTTCCTGTTTTTACGAGATTTGAACGAATCGGTAATGACGGGTGCATTTTACGAAGTACTCTTAATTTAAGAATCTATATTTACGTAATGATTAAGAAAGTCCTCTAGTTGCTTTTCTTCCTTGATACGATCTTCTTCAATTAAACTCCTCCATATACTTGGTGACTCAGAATCCTGAATATCCAAATACTCCATATTATTAATGAGTTCATCTAAGAAAACATATGAATCTACAACTACTTCTTCGCTTCTTTGTGACGAAAACTCATCTAAACTATTATTTTCGTATTCATGTCTTTTTACTAGACTTTCTGCCTTTTTAAGTAAGGATTTATCAATACCAAATGCTGAAACAATTAAATCTTTAGCTCTAAATGAATAATTAATAGCTATAGAAAACAAATGCATGTGAAGAAGTATAAGAACCACTAGAGTGTAGAAATAAGGACCTTCTAACTCATCTTGAATAGCTTTAGAAAGTGTTTTTAATTGTTTATTAAGCTTTAAATATTGTGACAAAAATACTGAAGATAATTCCATACGACTTCTTACAGAATAAATATTTATCATTAAGGTTGCTTTTTCCTGACCATAATTAAATTCCTTTCCATACTTCTTAGCAATCTCAAAACTCATAATCAAATTTTGGTTAGCATATATTAGTTTTTCACTTATATCAGCCAATATACTATTGAATAGATCATTCGTATTCTCTTTTAGCTGTATACTAAGATGATCCAAAGCAAATGTCTCTGGTTCATCAATAAAATTATTAGGAGTAAGATTGGAATTAAAACACTCATTGTCTATATAATCTACGATTTTATAGACTAAAGGAGAATATAAATTTTGCAATTTTTCCTTATTTTGTTTTTCGATATCACGCTTACGTGTTAGTTTATGTCCTAAATATTGCCCGGCAAACGCCGCACCAAACGCGCCAGATATGGTCAATAAAGGGGTAAGATCAGCCATAAAAATACTCCTAATATATTTTTTGTTTTAAAATAATATCAAATTATACTATTCTGTAGTTTCCTACCTTTAAGGTTGCATATAACGTTTCCATGTTCACGACGTCCCACCACCTTAAGTGAACGAAAGTGAGCGGCCGCGATGCGGTTAGGTGGTGCGGATGTGTCGCCTGAGTCCACTTCCTGAAATTCCTCTGGCGACCGAGGGACGAATGTCCCGAAGCGTGAACATATTGTTATATGATGCCGGTGGCTTCATCGGAATACTTTTGTCATTAAAAATATCCTCTAATATTGTCCAATTCTCTCCAACCCATATTAATTCATCAGCGAATCTACTTAGAGTCCTAATGTTTTCTGAATTAACATTTACCCATGCAGCTTCTTTCCACCAAGTTAGTTTTATTGATCTTAACAGCTTCTTTAACGAGAGAGGCATATTTTCCTTATATCCTTCTAAAAATGCTTTCGCAGATTCGAAAACCAGCTTATTATTATTAATCGCCCCTGATAAGAGTGGACGTGAAATATCAAATTCTTGATAAATATAGTTCAGTCTATCGAAATCAAGAATTGCCGATAATTTATCATCATGAAAGAGCAGATTATCTATGAAGAGATCCCAATGAGCCCACCCTTCCTCACATGATGAAAATATATCTAAATTAATTTGATCAATAATCTTTTTTTGAACTTCTAATGCATTTATATATTTATTAGAACCAACTGAGACTGCTTTCTGCCAATTCTTCTCCCAGTTAGACAAAGTTACTTCCTTAGAATCAGGTTGCCAATGTAAAGGTAAAGATTGAGGAGCTTTACGATTAAGAATATAGTGCATCTTACCGACTGCTTGTCCTAAATGCTTCATCTGATCTGCACTAACATTACCAGGGGTCACCATCTTACCCTCACAATATTCAGTCAGTACATACCGTTCGCCAGACATTGTTCTGTTAATGAAACCATTCTTTGTTTTCAATAATTTGGGACAGGGTATTCCATTTTGCGACAACATGTTCTGTACTTCCAAAGCTACAGCAACTGACTTTAATAATTCCTCAGGGTATCTGCCATAATGATATTGCTTTACAAATAGCATTCCTGAAGTTGTACTTATCCTCCACTTTAAATTGGCATAACCAAAAGATATCGGTTCTGCATCAAATATACTTATCCCGAAAGTAGTTTTTATATCCTCAAGTATTTCATATAGAATACTCTCAGGTTCTTTCAAAATCATAATAGGGTTATCTCCTTAATGTGATAATGGTTTTACACCGGTTTCATATAACGTCTTACGCATTCACGAACCCGAGAGGCTTAAGCTGCCCTGGTGATCAAACGAAGTGATCGCCCCGCCGGGTCGAAGACTTAGCCTCGCAGGTGTTGTCCGCTGAATCCGCTTCCTAGAAATGCTTCCTCCGGACCGAGGGGCGAATGCCCAGATGCGTGAATGCGGTGTTATCGGATGTCAGTGCCTTCATCGATTACACTATCGTTCTCTGTTACTTTAATTCTAACAGTGGTAAGCACTATTGATGACCGACAAGACCGTCCCAAGACCAGTGTGGGATTTGGAGTCCTTCTGGAACGTCATTGGCGGAACCTGGATATCTTGCCATCGTGTTGATTGTGGTCCAGGCAAAATAGTCGTGAAGTACCTGTCTTAATTTGTCATTAGTTGCAATGCCTACATCGACCAACGCTTGATCAAAACAGACAATAGCTCGTTTGTCCATATCATTGTGAGGACCGTTACCGCTATGAAGGCGAACAGCGGTGGTTTCATTACCATATTCTTCGGTATAGCGTTGCGGACCTCCCAAAGCCTCTGCCCAGTACGCCGCCAGCCGCTCCGTGTGTTCAGGGTGATAACCATGACTAAACGCATGGCTTACCACCTCATCCTCCAGTACTCGAGCATGCCAAGCCTCCGCCAACTTCAACAAACCCTCGTGACCACCAACTGCTTCATATACGGTTTGCATTTCATCATCTCCTTGGTATTGATCTAAAAAAACAGTGCTAGAATGGGTAATTTTGCACTCTACCGCCTCTTTAGTTGAATCACTTTTTTGGTTTTGCATTGATTTCTGATAACGTTCATATGTTCACGACGTCCCACCGACTTAAGGCCACAACGTGGCCGGGCGCGATGCGCTTAGTCGGTGCGGATGTGTCTGGCTGCTACCTCTTCTCCGAAATCCCTCTGCCAGATCGAGGGCGAATGCCCGATGCATGAACACCGTGTTATGTGATTCCAATGCCATCTAGAATTACTACAAGTTTAAGATCGATAATTTATATCAAATTCACCATATAATGATTTTGTAAAGCCATCAATTCCTGGATAAATAGTTTCACTAGATATATTCATTAACTTTAATTCTCTTCTAATTTCATTATGAAAATCTTTTGGAATATTCACTTTAAGCAATGCACATTCCTGATTCAATAACTCTATTAAATCTTCATCATGATTATCAATTATCTTACTTATTGGTAATTCCTTTCTAAATCTATTTACAGTTAAGGACAGATTGTATTCAAATGCTTGATGTCCTTCAAATGGAATAGCGAATAGACCTTGCTGACTGGAGAGTCGCTCATGTATATTAAAGGGCTCAATTAACATTACAAGTGGGCTTGAAGTTTGTTCAATTAATTTTTCATTACAATATATTCTTGTCCCAAAATACTTCTCATCCTCTAAACCTCTCCATTTTTCTGTTTCAAGACCCTTCGCATTGATTAACTTTTTATTTAGGCAGAAGACAGTGGATTCTTGCAATGCCTGATCGATTGAAAAAAACAATGCCACAAAGTATGAATAGGAAAAGTCTAATAATCTCGTTGGTCCTCCATGATGTTGTATTAAAGATAACCACTCTAAAACATTCTCTACTTCTGGAGGCTTTTCCAAGTAATGAAAAGCTCTACGTTGAAATTTTTCAATAATGTTTCTTTCAATCATTGGAATATCTCTAATATTAGAGTTATTGATTTTAGCTCCTCTTTCTAATGTAGTTTGTAATGACCATTGACTATTTGATTGTCCCCTAAATACCCACTTTTCAATGCTTCTAAATAACTTTCTGCAGTCTTCCCATGAATTAATCGTATACTCACAGAAAATATTGTCACTGTGCTTACTCATAAAAACACCTCTTAAGTTAGTTATTTTTTTGATGTTAGAATCAGATTATATATAATTGTAAATTGCTTTTCCATAGGTTTCACATAACGTTTCTGTATTCACGACTCAGAGTAGCTGAGTGTCCGGCGAATGCCAGACCCAGGGCGTATGCCCGCAGCGTGAATATTATGTTATGTGATTAGCCTGACATCCTCGGAAAATTTATTCATTTTGTTTTCATCTCCTAAGAAAATATTACAACCCTAACTCATTCTTCATTTGTTCAAGTATATTCTGTCTTAATATATCAGCATCAATATATATACTATCTACTAAGTCCTGTATATTGATTGTTGCTTCTTTTTTGTTCAATCTTGCAAGATATGTATCAATATGTTCTTGAGGTCTTTTGTTAATTATGTTGTTTAGATAATCCAGTATTGCTTTATCTGTCTTATCTCCGAATGTAGCTTCTGCAATAAAAAAAGAACCGATTAATTTAGGTTTATTTTTATCATACTCAACTAAGCCTTCATATTCATATGGCAAATACTCTTCCAACTCATCTTCTATTCTTCTTTTTTCTTCTATTGAAGCAAATTGTATTCCTTTTGTTCTTGAATGAAGTTCAAGATTAAATTTTAGTTTTGCACTTAGCAAAGTATGATGCATAGCAAGGTCATCTGTAAGTCTTGAAAATATCCCAAACTTCTTATCCCATTTTTCTTGTTCTTTAGTTTTATCAAACTGCCAGTTCCATAATGAAAAGGATAAAATTGTAGTAATTAGACTTGTTGTCAGGGCTGTTAGTATAGTGTTTCTCAATAGAACCTTCCAATTTTCACTCACTTTTTTTCCAGGGTTGTTATTTTTTCTTGACATATGTTCCTACCACATTTCTTTAAATAATTATTTAGTAGCTGTGAACACTATTTTTAAAGTTTATACAGATTTTCAAATGATTAGGTTTTTCACATAACGTTCCTGTATTCATGAACCTCGCAGAGGTTGACTGCTGAAATTCCTCCCTGAGATTCATCCAGCTGACCAAGGCTCCAAAGGAGACGTAGCTTGAATATTATGTTATATGTTGTCGACGCTTCAAAGAGCTACTCAAATAATTCTTCCATTTCAATATTCTTTAATGATTCAAAAAAACTTCTTGCGTCAAAAAAATTCACCTGAATTGAGGTGCCTTGAAAATTTCCTATTAACTCATGAATAATCCGTTCTTTATTACTCACATCGTATATACCGTAAGCAATTTTTTGAATATCCGATTTTTTGATCGCATCAATTATATGTTTGTCACTCTCTTTATCAAGAGACTGTCCGTATATGGTTAAAGCTTTAGACGTCTTCATTAATGCACTGTAGCAAAAGCTTAAATATTTGTTGTTTAAAATCTTATTCAACTTTTGCTTCCAAGTGCCTTCTGATATGTATAAAGGAAAGTACCCCGACTCGTACGTTTCCGTAATTCTATCTAGTAGAGGTAGATCAGTTCTTCCAATTGGATTTCGTTTAGTAGTTATCTTAATAATTTCCCCTTTATCCATATATAAATGTAGTGATCCATGAAGGTAATAAAGTCTTACTGGGTTTTTATCTGACGAGACTCCTGGCCCAGCACCAAAAATTATCATTTCAGAGTCTTTGTCATACCCAAAGCTGTCTCCTACTGCTCTAACTTTATTAACTTTATTCAATGCCCAATAGGCTAATAAATCATAATTCGTGGTAAAGACCTTCTCTTGAAATAGCCTGAATGTTGTTTTAAGATCATTATCTTGATCCATAGTAAGTTCTTGCGGCTCAGGATGTACTTTTCGTACTGTTTCTATTAATGCACTTTTGATTCTCTCATAGCTCTCAGCAACACCTACAAAATCTATATTAAATATTTTGTTGGTATTAATTGAAGTATCTAAAACACGAAGAGCATACTCAAAATTTGTCCGTATTTAGTTCTCCAAACAAATTAATGTCTTCATCTATGAAGAGTTCTTTTGCTTCTTCAAAAAGATTGCTATACATAAATTTACTACCAAAGTTAATGGAAAAGCCGTTTCCGAATAGTAGGTTAGAGAGATATGTTTTATCGTTCTCTACTAATTCCTCGAATGTTTTTAATTCCTCCATGTTTCTATCACTCCTGTATGATTTGTCGATTGCATATAACGTTCCTGTATTCACGACCCAACGAGTGTTGGGTGTCCGGCGAATGCCGGACCCAGGGCGTATGCCCGCAGCGTGAATATTATGTTATGCGAATGGACTTGAGTTGCTTTCACAATATTAATCTCTATTTAACATTCTCTTTAAAATAGCTCTATTGTCACCATCATCAGGTTCTGATTTATCCCAACCAGTACCAGAATATGATCTTGATTTAATTAAGAAATCTAATTCCAACCATCTATCCTGAACAATAAGTTGAAAAACATAAGCCAACCTATTATGTACAAACTTGTTTAATTTCTTCATATCACTTTCAGATAATTGTCCATCCGCATGCATATCCTCAATAGGGCCATTTCTAAAAGCAAAATGTGCAACTGCTTTGGATATCATGTCAATATTCTCATCTACCAAAAGTCGGTTCTTTATATTCAAATTTATATTTAAGCTTTCTTCATTTTTTCCCATCAACAATTCATCAAACACCATATTCTTGATGGTAATTCCATGTTTCCTTCTGATCCTCCCCACCTTTGAAGCGGACACATTAAAAAGTTCTACTATTTGCCAATCAGTTTTTTCCTCATCACAATAGATAATTCTTAAATCATCTACTGAAAGGTTGTCGAAATTAACTGGTTCCCCACTGTCTTTCATTTCTTTATATAGTTCATATAATCCCATATATGATCCTCCTTCTATTCATTCACATCGCCTTTCGCATAACGTTCCCGTATTCACGACGTCCCACCGACTTAAGGCCCCCCCAGTGTCCGGCCGTGATGCGGGTAGTCGGTGCGGATGTGTCCGCTGAATCTACTCCTCTGCCGATCACATCTCACGGACCGAGGAGCCACCAGGCTCCGATGCGTGAATATTATGTTACATGATGTCAATGCCCTCTCGAATTAGCCCACAAAATGATCTTTGATTAATTTCATTTCGATATTATTCCACGTGCGTCCTGCCTTATCTTGATATACATTCTCCATACGATTCATCTTCTTAAAACCAATATTCTCGTAACATCTTATTGCCGATACATTAAAATCAAATACGTTTAAATTTATTGCCTTTAATCTGAATTGTTCAAATCCAATCTTTACAATTTCCTTTAATGCCTTGCTTCCAATTCCTCTTCCTCGATTTTGCGTTTCACCAATTAAAAATCTTCCAATTGCAGCTTCTTCAAGTTCTTTATTAAACCTGCATAGTTGTATTGTTCCAACAAATTGCTCTGCCTCTTTGATCCTATAAATAAAAACATCCGATTCAATCGTATTTATTCCTTTACTGTAATGTGCTTTCAATTGTTCTATGGTTAATGGATAGGAATAAGTTAAACCTGCCCATTGTACGATGAAATCTTCATCTTTTTGATTTATCCATTCTATGATCGTTGTAAAATCTTGTTCTGATAATGCTTCTAAATAAACCTTCATTGAATGATCCTCCAAAATAAGCAGCATTGATTTCATGTAACGTCTTTTTCACGACCTTCGCAAAAACATCATCTCTTGAGGTGTTCACGAACTTCGTGAACACACCTTCAACAACCAAGTTTACGACTCCTCTTCCAATTGATCTAACGGACTTTTAATCCTTCTTATGTCCTTCACACTCACATGTGTGTACCTTTCGGTGGTCCGTACACTTTGATGACCGAGCAACTCTTGAATGAAGCGAATGTCAATTCCACCTTCCAATAGATGTGTAGCGAATGAATGGCGCAAAGCGTGAATACTAACCTTTTTCTGGATTCCAGAAGCAGCACGTGCTTGTTCGAACACTTTTTGAACCGTTCGTTCAGTTATATGGCGCTCTGGGTGTTGACCTGGGAACATCCACTTCTCAGGCTTTTCTTGTTGTAAATACGGTTGAACTATATCCATAGCTGTATCGGATAATAGCGTAAGACGATCCTTTCGACCTTTGCCTTGATAAACTCGAAGCGTTTTTCGCTCGAAATCAATGTCTTGAGTTTTCAACCGAACCACTTCCCCTACCCGTAATCCTGAGGAATATGTAAGGTATAGGATCGCACGATGTTTTAAATTATGGAGTGCTTTTAAGATCAACATCACTTCGTTCATCGATAACACATTCGGCAACTTCTTTTCTTTCTTAGGGCGAACATAAGAGACTGTTTCCTCATGCAATAATACTTTTTGAGCATAGAATTTGATCGCGCTGAGCGCTTGATTAACATAGGAATGAGAACATTTTCTATGAAGTAAGTGTAAGGAATAACTCTGAATCAATTTGTCGTGACCCATCCTCTGATTTTGCTGCTGTACAAAAGCATGAAATCGATGGACTTGACTACAATATGCTTTTATCGTGTTTTTACTATAACCTCGAAGCTGCAGTGCATCAACGAAAGACCTTTTTATCGACTCATTCCATGAATAGATTGGAATGTGATCCTGCATATGAACTTCATTGTTAAACAAACTGCACTCTTTCATCAACATGCTATCAACATGAATCTTCGTTCCTTCAAAAAGTGTATGCAACTGTTGAATGGATTCGGGTGTAAATGGAATCATCCAGATCTTCATTATAGCAGCAACCTAATTATTGGAAAGCAAAAAGAGCTCACAATCGCCGTTATCGACGTTGTAAGCTCCCGATACTTTCGGTGCTGTCCATCCTTAATGATCTAACCGCATTCAATTCAATAATATTACGTTCAAGGGTTTAAAATTCTTGTAGCCATTAAATAGATTAAACCATAATCAAGGTAGCAATGGCTACTTCATTTCTCACCTTACTTCAAGCACGAAGATGCCGTGCAAGCGAAACTTAGTACTGCACTTCGCTTGTAACATGATAACGAGGAGCGTAGCGAATCGGTCTTGATGCTTCATGCCGTCTTCGAGCAACTCACATCTTAAGATATATGACCATCTGCGTTTGGCGTCGATTCTTACATGAAGAATAGAGTACTCGTGGATCTTACTACATCTCCTACTCAGATTCAGTACATGTGGTGTATTGTATAATAGAGAGATACATATTGTGGAACTGCGAAGGAGTGGAGCTACTGTCATGAAACCGGAGTTAGATCCGAGAGAAATCAGAACCCTGCAGAAAATAAAAACCGCTCTCCTTCACATGATGGCTTCCCGAATCGATCCCATATCCATTACGGATCTATGTGCCGAGGCACAAGTGACACGGCCTACCTTTTACAAGCATTTTAGCAGTGTAGCCGAGTTAATGGAGGTCATGTCCAAGGAGACGATGGAAGATTTGGAACACCGCATCGTGATCGAGAAAAAAATATCCCTTCAAGAGGTGGATTATGTGGAACTGCCCTCCAATATGGTAGCGTTATTCAACCATGTGCTGGAGAATCGGCAGTTTTACGAAGCCTTCATTTTAATCCATCCGGACACGCCATTCACGCGTTATTTCAAAGCCACGCTATACCATTTTGTCAAGGTTGGGCTCGAAGCTTCCATTGAGACAGGCGCTGAGATCAGCGTTCCGTCCGACGTGGTGATCAACTTTATGACGGGTGCATTTCACGAGACCATCTTGTGGTGGATGTTAGAGGGGTATCCCTACACTCCACGGGAAATGACGGCTATGGCATTACGATTGTCCATTAACGGACCCTATCAATTCTAGAAAATTGAAGGAATATTTGTCCATTTCATCGAAATACAATGTACTAACACGAAATCGATAGAAAGAGATGTGTATGAGATGAATGGAATTCTGGGCGTATCCGGACTATCGTTCTTGCTGGTGACACTGTTCACCCCCCTGCTTATCTGGGGATTGCGTACGTTAAAGCTTACGCAGCCAATCCGGACCGAGCTGCCTCCTGATCATCAGGCCAAACGCGGGACGCCGTTAATGGCAGGTCTTATATTGCTGATTGGCGTTGCGATGTCACTGCAATTTCAACCCGCGCCACTTACCGTTTTCTTATGCTCGACCTTTCTTTTGTTCAGTTTGATCGGATTTATGGATGACTTCAAAAAAGCTGCATGGCAGGACCCGTCCGGCATTTCCGGTCGCATGAAGCTTGTATTTCAGTTCCTGTTTACCGGCGCATTACTGTATGTGCTGTTCCATTCCTTTTCACTGACAAGTGATATCCGGCTCTTCAACGGATTCCATCTCCAATTGCCGGTAAGCGTCTATGTCATCATCATGCTGTTATTCATTGTGGGTTCGGCGAATGCCATTAACTTTACCGATGGATTGGACGGACTATTAATCAATGTAGCCATACCTACTTATTTTTTCTTCTTCTTAATCTCCGACAAACCGGAAGTTCAGATGTTCTCGCTGGTCATGATCGGCTGCCTGCTTGGCTTGCTGCTCTACAACATTTATCCGGCCCGGGCTTTTATGGGCGATACGGGATCCCTTGCCATTGGCGGTTCCCTTTCATTCTTAGCGGTGATCGAGAAGGTCGAAATTCTGATTCCGCTGCTGTTCATCATCTATTTGGCCGAGCAGCTTTCGGTCATCCTGCAAGTATGGTATTACAAACGAACCAAGTTGCGTCTGTTCCGAATGGCCCCCATCCATTTCCACTTCAGTCTCAAGTACGGCTGGAGCGAGAACAAAATCGTGATGATTTTCGGTTTTGTCTCCTGGTTTATGGCTCTGCTCTGTTGGGTACTTGCAAAGTATGTGATGTAAAACACCGAAATAGACAAGCAAGGAAAAAAGCCTCCTGGTAGGATTGAAGCGTGCTTCACTCTACTGGCTGGCTTTTTTCATGTATAAGGATCAATCCCGATGGGAAGAAGCGATCTCTTCCAGCTCTTTTCTCAGACTCTGGAGCGTTAACGCACGCTCATTGTCATCCTGAGTATCATAGAGCAGCTGCTCCATGAACTCCCAGATATCTTCCAATTTGCGTCTCCCTTGATAAAATGCAAGCGCCTCGACGTTTATCTCATACTGACCATGCATTTCTTTATATATCCTCATAAATTCAGCAAAGTAGGGCTCGTCGGCAAAGGACATCATATCGGCTTCCACCGGTGCCAACTTCAGTCCCTCCCAATCAATCAATTTCAGTTGTTGTCCGTCTGACATCAGATTCCATCCATGTACGTCGGTATGGCATAATGCCATGCGGAGATCACGATTCTTCAGCGCTTCGGACAACTCTTCAACTTTAAGCATTAATTCCTTCAAGCTATCGATATGACGAAGCATCACTTCCCCGAGGTCATACGGCAACTCCCCGTCCAGCGTGCTCTTTAGCTGCCCAAGAAACGGCACCGTGTAGTTTTCCGTCATGGCACTTGTCACAAGCGGAACCTCTTCTCCATAACGATGGAGCTCTGCGATCATCTCCGCTAGCTGCCGTACCTGATCCTCTGTCAGTTCTTGATCGGCAATCGTGTCCCCGACGATATATTCATACAACAGATAGATCCCTTCGTCATCCTCGCATTGATAGCGTCCGTCTTTTGTGAGAATCGGCACAGGTATCTTACCTTGTAAACGACTATGTTCCTCAAGCCACAACAGTACAGGCACGTAATCATCAATCAGCGCAGTCCACTTCGGAGTTGATGCACGGCTTTTCTCATATACTTTCAGGAAATAGGTATGTTTGACATCCCGTACCCTGAATGCCAGTGCAGCCCATCCACCCTGTTGTGGTGAAATTCCGGTATGCTCCAAGCCGTAATAATCCTTCAACATGTTTTGTAAATGGTCCATGGGTCCTCCTATCAACCTTCTTATAAATCTTGGTATTCCCTTTCACTCTATCATAACGATAGTGAAGATAAGATATAAAGTCCATCATTCATGACAAGATGCTGTTTTTCAGGGGCATGTCCCTGAATTGACACCACTGTCGGAAACATGCCGGGCTTAATGTGTACAGGGAACCAAGGCCGATGTTTATCAATGACTATCAACAACCCGTTCTCATCACCCATCGCAGCAAATTGTTTGCCATCGCCTCTCCATAGCGATAAACCGAAGACTTCATGCAGTCGACGGATTTCTTCACGGACATCAACCACCGGAAGACCGATTTCGCTAATCGCTATAATATGCTTCGCATGGAAAGAATCTGCTTGCTCGTGAACCGTCGCATGATGAGCAATGAATTCAATCAAATTGCCGTCAGGATCATAAAAATAACAAGCCGATGCCGGCCAATCCTTAAATTCAAATGGTTGATTGCCATCTTGAGTAATCAGCTCGATCCCGTTATTCTCCAACCACTTCATAGCTTCTGATAATTGGTTAACGGCGATGGAGAAGGCAATATGATAAAAGGCGCGGGAGTCATGATCCTGAACAAATTCGATGGTTGATCGACCGGCTTGGAGCTCCAATCGTTCATCCGCGTCCTTCTTGACTTCAAATTCCAAAAGATCTACATAGAATTTCTTGATCATAGCCAGCTGTTTCGTCCGTACTTCAACTTTCAATATATTCATATGGACCACCCCTTCTTCATTACTGTCTTGCTTGTAGTCTGCGGTTAACTTGACCTCATTGTAGTTTTTAAACAATAATAGATCAATACTATATTTTCTATATAAACAATAGTTTATAACTATATGATACGGAGTGAATCGAATGGAGATCAGACAGCTGCACTATTTTTTGATGCTGTGCAAGGAACTTCATTTTTCCGAAGCGGCACATAAACTGGGTATTTCCCAGCCCACCTTAAGTCAACAAATACGGGTATTGGAGGATGAAGTCGGGGTTCCGTTATTTGATCGCATGGGTAAAAAAACCGTTCAGACGGAAGCTGGAGCGATCCTGGAACACTATGCCCGACAGATGATTCAGCAAATGGAAAATGCAAAGAGAGCAATTGCGGACTTGACCCATTTAAACACAGGCTGTTTACGGGTAGCCGTGCTTCCCTCCGATTTGGATTATCGACTGACTTCATTGCTTGTTGAGTTTCACAAGGAGTTTCCGAATACTCAAGTGCAGATCATTCCTTCCATTGATATCGTGAACCAAGTGCTAAACAATGAAGTCGATATCGGGGTGGGTCTTGCCATTAAGCCTGACAGCCGGTTAAACCGCCTACCTTTTTACACAGAAACCTATAGTCTCTATGTTTATGAACAGCATCGTTTAGCCAGCCGTGAGCTAATAGAGCCTCAAGAACTGGAACGTATTCCATTTGTGATGTATCCGAATGGGTTTTATGGACGCGAACTGATCAACGCATGGTGCAAAGAGCTCGCGATTGAACTCAAAATCCTGATGGAGACCGGTTCGGTAACCTCTCTATTTCAGCTTGTGAGAGAAGGAATCGGTGCGACCATTCAACCAAGTCAACTGATCGACAGCTTTCAGTCCCTCGGTTTAAAGGCAGTTGCCATCGAACACCCTCCTTCCAGGGATTTGGAGATGTACTATCGCAATGACAAATATTTAAGTACAGCAGCTCGTACGTTTATGAAACGGATGGAGAATTCCTTCTAGAATGATTCTAGGCTTATGACAGCATCCAAGAAGAATTGATCCTGTTTTACCTCATATAAAAAAACAAGAATGCATCATCTGCATCCTTGTCTCGCCTGCAACGTCTTATTTTATTCTAATGGCCTGCCTTCTTTATAATAAAGATTCCGCTTAAGAATCACGAAGAAAATATGTACGTTTCGGTACCCGTGTTCCGACAAGATGTCGTGAATGCGGGCTGCGACAGCATCATGAATCTCCTGAGTTCTCTGGAACATGAGGATTTCCACGGATAACGGCGTATTGGTTATGATCTGATAAGGAAGCAGTTCAATCTTTACAATTTCCTGCGGTATTTGAACAATACCGGCGAATTCGGCAACGACCTGTGGTGTGATTTCTTCAAGAAAAACTTCGGTAAATCCTTTAAAGCGTAAATATGGCACTCGTATCCCTTCATTTCGTCAAATTATTGTCTTATAGATGTCCCCAAGTGACTTTTATCTCTCTTCTACTATACAATATTGTTATTGTGAAAGGAATCACTATGATTCAGATGCACATATTCGCAGGTGAATTTCAATTATAGTTATTCTTTCAATTGCCCTTTACGGAGCGCTTCCGTTAGACTTGATAACATCCGATTCATCATACGAGAAATTCATTATGGAGGTGAAGGTCATCATGGGCCGAAATCTATGGGATGCCGAATGGGAAGTAACCGAGCCGTTAGTCCGATTATTACTTAACCGTCAATTTCCCCAATTGTCCACCCTCAAGGTCCAGGAGATTGGCAACGGATGGGACAACACCGTTTATCGCGTTGGCGATGAGTATGTGTTTCGCTTTCCTCGAAGAGGTATTGCCATATCTTTACTCAATACCGAAGCAAAAATCCTGCCCAAGCTTGCAAACTACATAACAGTACCTTATGCGAAACCCCTTTTCTTCGGAAAAGAAAGCGAAGACTATCCTGCACCTTTTCTGGGGTATACCTATCTTCCCGGGAAATTTCCGATTGGAATTTCGGATCAAATGCGGATACAGTCGGCGTCAACGCTCGCCCGGTTCCTGAAGAACCTGCATTCGTTTCCTGTAGAAATAGCACAGCAAGCGGGGGTATTGTCTGACCAGCGTAATTTGACCGATCTGGCTGGCCGGAAAGACAAAATGCTGAATCTTCTCTCCAACCTTACCCACTATATTACGCAGGCGGAGTTGAACGAGATTGCAGTCTATTTGCAGGGCATCCACCTGGATCGGGCCAGGCATCGACATGTTCTAATCCACGGGGATCTCCATTTTAAAAACATGTTGGTCGATGATGCCGGCAAGCTTTCGGGCATTATTGATTGGGGTGACATAAACATTGGCCATCCTGCCTGTGACCTGAGTATCGTATACAGCTTCCTGCCACCGGCCTCCAGAGAGGCTTTCTATAATATCTATGGCGAAGTGGACGAAGAAACTAAGATTCTGGCACGAATGATCGCCGTATACATCCCCATGTTAATATTCATCCAGGCCATCGACGAAAGGGATGAAGCCATTGCATTGGAAGCCAAATCGATTATTCAGCGTGCCATCGCCAAGTAATAGTTCGATGGTTATGGCGGAATCATATTTCATGCAAAAAGAAGCTTGAAACCTCCAAGCTTCTTTTTCTTAGTCTCGTGATTTGCCTGACGCTTTTGTAACGTTATATTTTTAACATTCCCATTAATGGCATAATGGTTTTTATCACATTCATGCCCAGCGTAATGTGAGGCACGATTTGTCCCAAGAAGCCCAATCCGCCTACAGCCGCGACTCCTTCTCCTCGCTCAGCCCCTTCGACTGCCGGAGCGCTTGGAGGACCTCCAAACAAGTTGCTTAAAAATCCGGAAATTTGCGCTTTATCCCCGCTCCGAGCAATCGAAGCCGGCATATTTTTGTTAGCACGAAGTCCAGACAGCGTTACTTCCCGGCCTTGGATCTGATTCAGTTCTCCGATATAGTAGCTGCCGTCCTTCAGAACGACCACGACCGGTTGGCCTACCCAATGCTGCGGAGGGCTCGATTTGGAAGCAGATCTGGACTTCCTTGCGCGTTTCGATGACATATTAGGATCACCTCGCTTCCCTGTTTATCATGATGACATCATATGCAGAGCCGTCTTTCATTCTTGTGCCTTTATAGGAGGATTGATACAAATACGTCAACAACCTAGATTTACCAGCCCAGTCACCATATGAAAATAAGCAGAAATTATTTCCGTCGAATGTGGCTTTTTGCCTCCCTCCGGTGTCTAATTAACTGTAAGGTCAAGAGGAGGTTCTTATCCATGTCAAGAGCTCATGACAATCTCCCTGTTTATCCGGATAACCAGGGAACCAAGCGTACATTTGAAGAGATGTATGATGAATACCGCCTGAGGATTCGCCATTATCTCGCACTGAAAGTGAATCCGATGGCTGCAGATGACTTAACACAACAAGTGTTCTTAAGGGCCATGGAGAACCTCGATAAGTTTAACGGGAACTCCAGTCTGTTCACCTGGATCTTTAAAATCGCCCAGAACACGGTTAAAAATGAATATCGAAGTATATCACGTAAACATGAGATGCCTTATGACTTTACAAGTTATGAATCACAGTCCATCTCCCTTGATTTTGCCAGATATGTAGATATTCGAATCGATATTAGCGCGGCACTTAAGCAGCTGAGTGAGCTTGATCAGCAGATTATATCCTTGCGATTTTTTGTGGATTGTACGCTGTCGGAAATATCCAGGATCGTGGGCATGCGCGAAAGTGCGGTCAAAAATCGATTGTACCGTTCCTTAGAGAAGCTAAAGAAAGAATTAAAAGAATGGGGTGACATCACAATTATGTCAATTCTTGATTTGATATCCTTTGAAAGCAAAAGTGAAGCAAGTCATCGTCAGAGCCAAGTGCATCAGGACCTGTTTCAAGAACTAAAGAACAATGTAGAACAGATTGCAGCGAAATATAATCATCAGCCATCACGTAAAATCGTAATTGAGATCTATCCCGATCTGCCAACATTCCATCAAGCCGTTGGAGAATCGGATGCACCTGACTGGTTCATGGGCACGTTCGATAACAACACGTTAAAAATCGTCTCACCCTTAAACCCGGGTCCCGAGCATACGTATCAATCGATCCTCCGGTCCACTCTGCACTTGTATACCATGTGGTTGATCAGCGACATCAACCCCCTGGCCCCCAAATGGATCCGGCAGGGCATTGGCGGGTACGAAGCGCAGCAAATGTCCGAAGATTTCATTCGAAGCACGACTTCGGCAGCCATCAGCAATCATGCAATTCCAAGTTTCGAGGATCTCAATGATGATTCCTGGGATTTCGGCAAAACGGGATTTCAGTTCTCCTATCTGATGGTTGAGTTCATCATTAAAAAATATGGGTTAGGTCCATTAAATCAAATCATCCGCAACCCGGATGGTTATCACGACATTTTCCATCTTTCCGAAGAAAAGCTTCATGAACAGTGGGCGAAAGCCCTCCAAGATCAGCTCGTTTAGGTCAAAAGAAACCCGGTCCAGGACCGGGTTTTCCACTATCTCCATACGTTTGCCATTCTCGTTATCCCTACTGGCCCAGCACGACATGGGAAATCACCTTTGTCTGCGGGTTATCCAGGTACATATTAGATCCATGCCACATCTGTCTAAGGGGGGGGGGGTTATTAGCAGCCTCACGGCGGCCAACCGTCAAAACATACTTATTCTTATGTTCCACCACTCCTTGGCGGCCTTCGGAAACGTCACCGACCGCATGATACCATGGCTCCCAGCTCTCTAAACCACGATCTTTTCCTACTACTCCCAATCACGTGTCACTTCAGGGACCGTATCCGGACAGCGGATGTCTTAAAACCGGGCATTTTACAGAACGGATCGAGTTCCGGCCGGGTCTCGTGATTGCTTACTTATTCGTTCCCAGTTAAAGGCTTATCCGTTCTTCCTCTTCTCTCATCAGTAGGAAGAGTTGTTCCCGCTAAGGTGAGTTTAAGCACGAGAAACATGCCGTACCCAAGCACACCACCGGCCGTATTCAGGATTAAATCATCCACATCAAAACTTCCCATTGAAAAAAAGAGCTGGGAGCATTCCAGTCCCAGGCTCAACCCCAGGGATGTCGTGAAGGAGCCAATGAATCCGAGGAACTTGTTCCTAAGCATAAGACCGACGAATAGGCCATTGGGCATGAATATGGCGATATTGCCAAAGAGATTGACCACGTCATGCGTACTTGAAAGGTGCTTGATATTCATACGAATGGATTCAAAGGGCGTGAAATTGGCAAATTGCAATCGATTTTGTACATAATCCGGGATCTCGGTGGCTCGATGCAGCTGCTGCCACAGAACTGATATATCTACGGAACCGAACTTGAATAAAATCACCTTGAGTAAGACATAGAGATACAGCGCATATAGTAATACAAGCATCCATTTATACGATAATTTCATTCCTCATCATCCTTGTTTAGCAGTACCGTCACAATGATTCCGTCGATATTGTTTCCAGATATCTCATACTCGCTTCCCGCCGGTATCTCAATCTCCATGTCTTTGGACGTCACGGGTACATACTCTATTTCGTATTCCTTCCCATCTACGGTTGTTCTATAGCTGGATTGTTCCTTCAGGTAATCCAAATATTCCTCCAATGTAAGATTCAGTTCCTTCATGATCATGCTGTGCGGCTGCCCAACATAACGAAAATGCCACGGTTCATACTGAATGCCTGTAATCTCTGTTTTGTCCTCAGGATATCGCAGAATGAATCCGTGCGCCCATGCATGCTCCTTCAGCCACTTCCCTTCGGGCGATCGATCAATCGACTGCTGCGTCGATCCGATATCCATCGAGAGCCCGAGATTATGTTCGCTGTAGCCTGGAGGCAAGGCGTAATCGGAACCTTTTTCACGATAAAGCTGTTCTTGCTCGCCCTCATCCCGATACCCGCTGCTGATCATGAAGCGATTGACTCCGTCTTCTCCGGCGGCTTCAACCATATCACCGAATTTCTCTGCCACACTGCGCGATAACCGGATCGTGTTGTCCAGAACCACATAACCATGCATTAAGTCTTTATTCTCAAACAATGTTACGATATCCTTCGGCACCGCTCCCTGATCAAGCGGATGATCCTTGTTGACCAGGACCAAATTTCCACGTGTCACTTGTTCATCTGTTACACGGATCGTTTGCACAGCTGATGGAGGATTCGATTGCGTGTCGGAACCCGCTTTTGATTCCTGTCCATCTCTACTCTCTACCCTATCATTCACGTTAGGCGTCTCCGTCATTATCGACTCGCATCCGACTAACAGAAATATAACGAGCATGATCAAACTCTTTTTCAACTTCAACAACTCCCTCTAGCTTGGTTTATCCAGATTAATAAATAGAGTTTAAGGAAAAGTAGGGAAAAGTTAAAGTTTTTCTTAAGAGATGCAAGTTGCACTTATCCCTTTTCCCTTTGACAAGGTTGAAGCCTATGGCTTAACTTGGTATTTAGACTAAAAAGAATAAAGAAGGTGCCATTATTCTTGCTCAAATTATTTCGTTATTTACGTCCCCACTGGGCTGCGGCCCTGCTTGCGCCGCTGCTCATGCTGCTGGAAGTCGCCATGGATTTGCTTCAGCCCATTCTCATGGCCAGCATTATTGATCAAGGTGTCATGCAGAACGATACTTCACACATTCTCCATACAGGTCTTATCATGCTGGGTGCGGCTGCCATCGGGCTGCTTGGAGGTCTCGGATGTACGATCTATTCTTCCGTTGCCTCGCAGCGTTTCGGTGCCGACCTGCGCCGGGATTTATTCCGCAAGGTTCAAACTCTCTCGTTCCGTAATCTGGACGACATCTCGACCGGTTCACTTATCACCCGGCTGACGGGCGACATCGTTCAGCTTCAGACCATGGTCCAGATGCTGCTGCGCATCTTCGTTCGGTCTCCGTTTCTCGCGATTGGAAGCATTATTATGGCGGTGATCATTAGCCCCAAGCTTGCCATCATTCTGGCCATTGCCGTTCCATTGTTGTTCGTTGTGATGTTCTTCCTGATCCGCGCCACCCTCCCCTTATTCGCCACCGTTCAGAAGAAACTCGATAAGGTGAATACGGTCCTGAAGGAGAATTTCGCTGGCATCCGGGTATCCAAAGCATTCGTGCGAGCCGGGTATGAGAAGGATCGATTCCATCAAGCGAATACCGACTTCACGCAAGTTTCGGTTAAAACACAACGGATCGTTGCGCTCAATATGCCCATCCTCACCATGATACTGAACATCAGTATCGTGGTTGTCCTATGGCTTGGCGGGAAGAACGCGATCGATGGCTCTTTCGAGGTGGGAAGCCTGGTAGCCTTTATCAACTATGTGACGCAGGTGCTATTCTCCGTATCCTCCGTCGCGATGATGCTGGTCCGAATCTCTACAGCCAAGGTTTCCGCTGATCGTATCCAGGAAGTCATGCATACAGAATCCGAGATTGTAAACGTTGCTCAGCCGACGATGAATGTATACAAGCAGGGAGAAATCGTATTTGACCAGGTGACTTTTTCCTATAAACCGGAAATACAGAAGCCCGTTTTACATAATATCAGTTTCAAGGTTCAGCCAGGGCAGACCGTCGCAATTATGGGAGCAACCGGTTCGGGAAAAACCTCGCTGGTATCCCTGCTCCCCCGCCTGTATGATGTAACATCCGGGCGGATATTCATCGATGGGACCGATGTGCGACAGATCGACTTATCGGCGTTACGCGAACGCATTGGCATCGTCCTTCAAGAATCCATCCTCTTCACAGGCACGATCCGGGACAATATCCGCTACGGGAAAGCGGATGCTTCCGATGAAGAAGTGATGGCAGCAGCTAAGGCTGCGCAGGCGCATGAATTCATTTCGTCCATGCCGGAAGGGTACGATACCGTGCTTGGACAAAGAGGCGTGAACCTCTCCGGCGGCCAGAAGCAGCGGATCTCCATTGCACGGGCATTATTGCTTCGCCCCGCCATTCTTATTCTTGACGACAGCACAAGCGCCATCGATATGGGGACGGAGTCCAGGCTTCAGAAAGAGTTAGCCCAGTTGATGAACGGTCGTACCTGCCTCATGATTGCCCAGCGGATCTCTTCCGTGATCGATGCCGATCTTATACTGGTGCTGGATGATGGAAAATTGGTAGCGGAGGGTACGCACAGCGAGCTGCTTGCTTCCTGTGAGTTATACCAGGATATTTATCAATCGCAATTCGGCAAGGAGGTGTCTTCCCATGGTTAAAGCGGATCAGGAAACCAAGCAAGGCCATGCGGACGCTCCGGACTTTAGCATGCGCGGCGGCAGCCCCATGCGTGGAATGACGATGGCCAAGGCGAAGCCCAAAAATACGATGGCAACGCTTCGCCGGATCTGGGGTTACATTCGTCCATTTAAGGGCGGTATGATCGCTGTTTTCTTATTCACGCTCATCGCGACGATTCTGTCCCTGGTGGCTCCTTTCCTGCTGGGAAATGCGGTGGATCATTACATCATTCCAGGAGATTTCGAGGGACTCATGGGGTTGTGTGCGGTGCTTCTTGCCGTTTACGCGGGTACCGCGCTCACGGCATGGCTACAACAGCATGTCATGGTTAAGGTCTCCCAGCTGTCTATTCAGGCCATGCGGAGGGATATTTTTGCAAGACTTCAAATTCTTCCGCTGCGATTCTTCGACAGCAAGACGCACGGCGAATTGATGAGCCGCACGACCAACGATATCGAGAACGTCTCCGGGACATTGAATCAGAGCGTAACCCAGCTAATCTCAAGCGTGCTGTCCCTGGTTGGATCGCTCGCCATCATGCTGTACCTGAACGTATGGCTGACGCTGCTCAGCATGGTGACCATTCCGCTTGTTATGCTGTTCACGAAGACGGTAGCAAGCCGGACAAGGAAGCATTTCTCCAAGCAGCAGAGCACGCTGGGGGAGCTTAATGGCTTTATCGAGGAAACCGTCTCGGGTCAGAAGGTTGTACAGGTATATCGCCGGGAGCGGCATGCCGCTGCGCAGTTCGATGTCATGAACAAGAAGCTGACCGATGCCAGTATTCAAGCTCAGATCTATTCGGGTACCGTCGGTCCGGTTATGAACGTGCTGAATAACGTCAGCTTTGCTTTAATTGCGGCGGTTGGCGGGTATATGGCATTCAAGGATTATACTACCGTGGGTATTGTCGTTGCATTTCTAAACTACTCGAAGCAGTTTCAACGGCCGCTGAACGATCTAGCGAATCAATTCAACCTGGTGCAATCTGCTGTGGCGGGTGCTGAACGGGTCTTTGAGATTATTGATACCGAGTCCGAGTACCAAGACAACCAAGACGATAATACAACGGATGACATGTATGGCGAGGTACAATTTGACCGTGTCTGTTTCAGTTATAAGGAGGGCGTCCCGATTCTAAAGGATGTATCACTCACCGCTCGGCCGGGCGAGACCATTGCGCTCGTCGGTCCGACAGGTGCCGGCAAAACCACCATCATCAATCTGCTCACCCGTTTCTATGAGATCGATTCTGGCGTGATCACCATTGATGAGGTCGACATCCGTCAGTTGGATAAGGACAATCTTCGGAGCAAGCTGGGAATCGTGCTGCAGGATGCCTATGTATTCTCGGCATCGATTCGGGAGAACATCCGCTACGGCCGGCTTGATGCCTCGGACGAAGAGATCGAAACTGCCGCCAAGCTTGCCAATGCGCATGACTTCATCATGAAGCTGCCCGAAGGCTATGATACGCAGCTTCTCTCGGGCGGAGGCAACCTGAGCCAGGGCCAGCGGCAGCTCTTGACGATCGCGCGTGCGGTGCTTGCCGATCCGGTCATACTGATTCTGGACGAGGCTACCAGCAGCATCGATACGCGGACGGAGATGCATATTCAAACCGCCATGCGCACCCTGATGCAGGGCCGAACGAGCTTTGTCATCGCTCATCGTCTAAGCACGATCCGCGAGGCTGACCAGATTCTCGTCATGAATCAAGGCGGTATCGCGGAGCGTGGCACACACGAAGAACTGCTGGCCAAACACGGCTTTTATTACGAGTTATACAACAGCCAGTTTAAGTTAACCAGTTAAGATGGCCTTCGACATTTTTCTTACTGGCCGCTGACAACAAACAAGAGAGCGGGTTCCATGGAACCCGCTCTCTTGTTTTTCTGCTATAAGGATAAATGATCTGCGTACAAAGCGCAGTCTACCACACAACTTCCTTCCCCTTATAACTACAGAGCAATATCTGAATCAGTATCAGTCTAAGACGAACATGGATTATTCTTTCCATTTGGCGCTACCGGACCTGATCGCCTTTATTTCGATCAAACCAGCTCGATTCGCGAATCGTACAGACACTAGTGCTTTCATTTCCATCAAAATCGCTGAATTCGCCAATCGAGCAGGCACTAGGCCCCTTCATTTCGATCAAACTAGCTCGATTCGCGAATCGAACAGACACTAGTGCCTTCATTTCGATCAAAATAGCTTAATTCGCGAATCGAGCGGACTCCAGGTCCGTTATTTCGTTCAGAATTGCTCATTTCGCGAATCGAACGGACACCAGATCCGTTATTTCAGTTAACATAGGGCGATAATCACACTTTTACGGCGAATAACGTATCTCATGTCCGCTAAACTAGTTAAACTCATCTTTTTTAACTAGATAACGGATGCTCAGTCCGTTAGAAATACAAATATAATATAATAAAATGCAATTCGACGCAAAACAAATACAATACAATGCAATGCAATGCAAATGCCATACAATGCCATACAATGCCATACAATGCAATATAAATGCCTTTCAAATGCCTTTCAAACGCAATACAAACGTCCTTCCAATGCTCTTCAAACGCACGCACTTCCATTGCAATACAAAGCAACCATCTCGCACGATTTCATCATTCCAACTCAACTCGACTGGCATTACTCACGATCCGTTTTACAGCCCCGATAATCCATTCCATCTCCACATATTGGTTATGCGGCGCATTGTATTCGACGCCCCAGTAACCCTTGTATCCGCCTGCGATCAGGCTCCGCACCTTCTCCTCCGCATCGGGATGAATCGCTGTTTTTGCGTCAAAATGAGTATGTACCGTCCATGGGGCAACCATCTCATCACCTTCAGCCTCATCTGCCTTCCATCTGCCAAGATGAAGCAGAAAACCAAAAGCCGGATGTTGGACTTCCTCGGCAAGCCGTTTCATTTCTCGCGGAAGCAGCGATGCGCCCATATGATTTTCCGGACCAATGGTATAACCGCCATCCGCTGCACGATCCGCATATTCCCGATAACGTTTAACGGTATACTCGAACTGTTCGTTAGTCATCGGCTCCGATTCCTTATAACTGCCGCCGGTGTCGATTCGCACGGTTTCGGCGCCCAGGATTTCAGCGGCATCCAGATGAACCAGCGCGTTCTCGTACAGCTTCTGCCGGATATCCGGGTCTGGATCCCATAGGTGCGCTCCATCCACAGCAAAGTTAACCACCCTCATCTCTTTCTCATCCAGTGCCTCTCTGATTTTCCGGATGTAACTCTTATCAGCAAGCTTATATACGCTATCGCTCCGATCGATGAAAAAACCGTTCCACAAATCAACCGCATCCATTCGGTACCGGTACTTCACCGTCTCCAAATAACCGAACACATCCATTTTTCCATCCAGAAACGTATTATAAAAAGAATAGCCGCCAATCGAAATATTCACCTGAATGCCCCCTTAGAGAATAGATCAAAGCACGATCTTCCGTTTATCACACTACCAAACACCCTGCGCAGCATATCTTACTCTATGGTGTATTTAAGATGATGATATTCCCCGCCGGAGAGAAAACCTTTCTTCCTATACAGTTGCTCCGCTTGATTTCCCGTCGTTACAAAGAGGCGCAGCACAGGGTAATCAGGCTCCAAGGCCGTTAATGCCCTATCCAGCATCCCGCTCGCCAACCCCAGCCCTCGATGTTGGGGTAATACTGCGATGCTATAAACGAGTGGCAGGCCCTCCCATAAAGAGATCAAACATACACCGACGATTTCTTCCGTTGTTCGGTCATATACTACTGAAGAGGCTTCCAACAGCTTGGGGTCCACTATGTCAAAATATCGGGCCGCATCATCCGCATAAACTTGGACTTCCCGCTCATCCGGGCCATTTGCATACGCTTCCCTAAACACCTCTACAATCTTAGACATATCTTCTATTGTGGGCCTTCTATCCATATAATGGAGATCCATCGATGTTTCCAGCTGTTCGGTAGGCCGCATCATGCATTGCCTGGATTCAACCTGAACGAAACCATTTTCACGAAAAGCGATCTCCTGCTCAACCAGAACATTATGAGCATGCAGAGACTCTGTCAAGTTCCAGGATTTTAAGGTATAGCTCTTCACGTAATCAATCATCTTTGTGGTAATAGAATATGGGGGGATACCAAACACAAGTCCGATGGAATGGTCAGACAAATAAACTCCCGCCACTTTATCGTCACCTAAGACAACCCAGTAACCGTCGTCCGAATCCGCTAGAACCTTGGTTAAATCACCCCAGCTCGGTCTAAACCAATTATTCTTATAATAGGTAGCAAAATATTTCGAGAACATCTTGGGATCCGCCTTTATTAATCTGTATTCCATAACTCCCCCTCCTTATACCCTTTTGAATTAGGCTCATTATATAGGTTGGAAGAGGAGTGGGCAAAGGGATTTATCTTCTATAATAAAAAAATCACACATACCGTTTCGGCTAGGATAGAATCAGGCTAACCCCGAGATACCCCGCTGTTCCCCACATAATCAACGCCGATATTCGGTTCAACGTGGACAACCATTTCCCTGATGGATCCATCCTTCCCGCTGTCCTGCCCGCTATTCCAAGACCCAAGAACCACAACCACGAAACTGCGATACATACAACGGCAAAGACCACTTTGTCGATCCCTGTATATTGGAGCGAGCTTGTGCCAATGACCCCGATCGTGTCCAGAACAGCATGCGGATTTAACAAGGATACAGACATGGCAAATACAATTTGCTTTTTCGGCGTAAACGAACGAGTCTCTTCTTGCGCTTGACCCGAAGGTTTACTCTCCCAGGTTACCCTTCCCATATAGACCAGGAAACAGATCCCCAATGAAAACAGCACGGTTCGGATCCATTCATATTCCAGAACAACAACGGATACCCCCAGAACCGCTAATGAGATCAGCAGCGTATCACATAGCGATGCGGTAATCATGACGGGCAGTGCCTTGATGAAGCGGGGTTGTACCGCTCCCTGATTAAATACAAACACGTTCTGCACGCCCAAAGGAAGAATAAGACCCAAAGCTAGAATGAATCCATGAACGATGACGCCTATCATATGAAACCAAACCTCCAGCGAATATTTCCACCATTGTAAAGGAGGGTATCGGTTGCGTCTCCAACCAATTGGTTGGCACTTGACCCAACCAATGAGTTATACTGAGGCATATTCCTACATGAAAGCGGGTTTACCTATACCTATGGCTGAAGAATGGAAATTGAATAAGCACTCCAATGTGCCGCTTCATCAGCAAATTTATGATGTTATCAAGAGCAGAATCATGAACGGGGAATGGCCGGTCGGAACCCGAATTCCCACGCAGCGAGATCTGGCTGCCAAATTTCAAGTGAACCGCAGCACCATTGTGTATGCACTCGGGGAGCTCGCCGCAGACGGTTTAATCGAATCCCGCGTGGGACAAGGGACCGTAATTATTAACAATACATGGAGTTTACTTGCTGCCACGCCTCCGCCTGATTGGAATCAATATGTGAAATCCGGCTCCTATCAGCCCAACATCCATATGATCCAGCAAATCAATCGTGCGGAAGCCGATGCTAGCATGATCCGTCTCGGAACAGGCGAGCTCTCTCCTGATCTCCTTCCGGCTGACCAAATGCGGGAGACGTTTAGCGGCAGGATGTCCAGCCGCTTCACCTTGGGCTACTCGGAACCGAAAGGGAGCCTATACTTAAGGGAAATCATCAGCGATCATCTGAAAAAGAAAGGGATTATGGCCTCCCCTGCTTCCATACTCATCGTCTCCGGCGGGCTGCAAGGCTTACAGCTGATCTCGCTTGGATTGCTGCATCACGGTTCCTCCATTTTGGTAGAGAATCCCTCTTACCTGAACTCGATCCATGTGTTTCAATCCGCCGGCATGCATTTGCACGGCATCCCTATGGATGAGAACGGGATCCGAACGGAAGCCATCGGGAGACTTAAGCGCCAACACAGCGCTGCCCTGCTTTATACTATCCCTGCCTTTCATAACCCTACCGGAACGCTAATGTCTTCCGTCAGGCGGGCAGAACTGCTCCAGATTTGTGCTCAAGAAAGGCTGCCCTTAATCGAGGATGACGTGTATGGGGATTTATGGTTTGACACCCCTTCACCCCTCCCTCTGAAAGCTTCGGATAATCAAGGCCTAGTGCTCTATATGGGCAGCATGTCCAAGACCCTGGGTCCCGGGCTGCGCATCGGATGGATCGTCGGGCCTGAGCCGGTCATCGATCGGCTGTCCGATATCAAAATGCAAACCGATTACGGCTCCAGCTCCCTTTCCCAGCATGCCGTCGCCGAATGGCTCTCCAGTGGGTTATATGAGAATCATCTCGCTCAGATCCGGGCAGAGCTGATGAGACGCCGAGACTTTACCCTGTCATTACTGGAGCAATATTTTCACGATATTGCACTCTGGAATACACCCCAAGGGGGATTCTATATTTGGCTTTGCATCAAGAACCCCCTCTCCATTCGCCCTTTATTTGAACAAGCGCTGAGGGAGAGCATTTTGCTTAATCCCGGAAATATATATGATCGTAACGACCAGCAGCATCTGCGCCTATCCTATGCTTACGCCTCGTACGATCAGCTGGAGAGCGGGCTTATCCGGCTTGCGGAGCTTATCCGCCTCCATGCGGTATCATAAGAAAAAGGGCCCTCCCCCGGACTTTGATCCACAGGGAAGGCCCATTCCTATTGTGAGTGTGCCACTTCTGCTATCTTATTTCGGAGGTACGGCGATTTTCCGATTTCTACAAAACGACATTCTTCTTGCCGACGATCCTCTTTTACACATGACGACGTTCCATCAGATTAATTCCTATGCCCATGCACAACACCCCGATGAGCAGCAATTTGGAAATTGGGAGCCAGAGATCCGCGATGCCGTAACCGTACACGGCTATTCCCGTCAATGCTTTCATGGCATGGGTCAGCGGAATGACCTCCGCAATGCCAAGCAGAATCGGATTCGTGATTGTACCTGGCGGCATATATATCCCACTGATGAGCGGCATGATCGGAATGATGGACGGAAACAGCGTCCCAAATTGCTCGGGCGACTGCAAGATGCCGACAAAGAGCATGCATAAAGCGACGATAGTCAGTGTATAGATCACAATGACTAGCAGCAACAAGCTATATTGATCGCCTAGGTTAAAGCCGAAACCATACCGAAAGATGAGCAGCACCAGGATGATCTGCAAGACGCCGATCAAAGAGCTGTATAATAGGTGACCCATATACATCTCCGTTTTTCGGACAGGAGACAGAGTGAGCCGGTTCCAAACGCCGGATGCTTTATCTTTCGTAATCGTATTCACCTTGAACCCAACGGTAAACATCACTAGGAATAACGAAAATCCAAACAGCAGTTGAAGTCCCATATCATGACGAACGAGTTCTCCCCCATCCTGCGACTCGGATTGGAGACGCAAGGGCGGTTTCTCCATATAAGCATGTACGTGCTCGCGGAATTTCGTTTCATCTTGCACGTTCGCTGCTGCGGCCCGAAGCAACATCTCTCGTTCATAAACCGTACGGAGATGCTGATCAGCTAGCTGGACATATGGGTTATCCATTGCGGCTATGATGCGATAATCGTCAGAAACCAGCTTCACGGCGAGATCTGCGCGTCCCTCGCGCACTTTTTTTCTTGCCGCCTGTTCATCCTGAATTCGAAATTCGAACGTATCGTTTTGATTCAGCAATTCGATCCACTTGGCCTCAGACTTTTCCACCGCCCCGTCTTCGGTGAAGATGTCAATCTTGATCTTGCTGTCAACGTTCGCTCCGAACATAAGCGTGGCTATGATGCTCAGACCGATGAACATGATGATCATCCATGGATTCCGCTTGTCTTTCATCCATTGCGATAATAAGATGGGAGCCATCAGATCCGCCCCCTTCTTGGAAAGATCCATAAACTCGCAGCTAGAATAACGATGAAGAATACCCCTTGGTACAGGATCGGCAGCCATAGCTCTTGAAACGGACTGCCCTGAATCCACTGAATCATGGACATTAAGGCCAAGCCGTTGGGGGTAACGCTGCCGATGTTCATTAGCCAATCCGGCAAAATATAGATCGGCACCAGATTCCCTCCGATGACCCCGAGCACAACTAGCAGTATGAATGAAATGCCGGTTGCGACATCAGCGTCCTTCATTCGGAATAGCATGGCTGTAAAAAGCGCGGATAACGCCGCGACCGTTAGACACAGCATGAAGATGATGAAGGTCAGACCGATCCAGAAGATCAGGGACTTCCCCGGAAAAAGCTGAAACAGAAAGTGTGAGATCATGATCAGTACCGAAGATTGAAGCAGAGACATGCACAAGGTCGACCCAACCTTGCCGGACAAGTAGCGAAATGGATGGGTTCCGGCAAGAAGGAGACGCATAAACACCATCTCTCGCTTTTCCGTGATCGATTTGGACGCCGTCGTTGTGGAGACGGACAGCGCAAAAAATATACTGACCGCCAGTGCGTAATATTGGAACGAGGTGATCATGTCCACACCTTCGATTTGTTCCAATCCGCCGACAGGGCTGTTCGCCAGCGCAAGCTCGCCTTCACCCTTGCTTTCCTGTCCTTCCATTCCGCTGTCCAGCGCAGCCTGATAATTAACGGTACCCAAAAATCCATCCAGCATATTTTGCAGAATATTCACTTTCATCGAATTCTCTAGCGCCGTTAAAGTCAGAACCGCGCCGTCCCCCTCATGCAGGAGAAGCTTGTTAAGTGCAGCCAGCGTGTATGCCTCAGGAACTGTTATGATGGCCTCCACTTTCTCTTCCTTCAGCTGTACTTGGGCAGTCTGGTCATCCAATGCAGCAACTTGAAGGAATTCTTCAACCTCATCGTCCCCGAACATATTCATTAATAGGGCTTCCAGTTGGAAATTTGCGGCTGCTTTACTCAGTTCGTTCTTCTGTTCCGTACTGATTGACATACTCTTTAGGCTTTCTTGAAAGGCATGGACTCCCTCTTCATGTCGGTCCTTCACGACCAATGCGACTCTCATCTCAAGAGACCCATTCGAATTCTCTACCCAATTCGGCAAGGCAAATCCGAGAACCAGGATTAGCGCTAATGGCATAAACAAAGCAATCAGCATCTTTTTCCGGTCTCTCCAATAGACGAGAAAGTCTTTTTTGAAAAATACGCCCAAGCGTCCGTCCCTCCTCTCAATCCCGAAGCTTGCGGCCGGTCAAATGAAGAAATACATCCTCGAGACTTGGCGACTGGATATGAATATTCTGAATCTGTACCCCATTGCGTTCCGCAGCCTGCACGATGCCGGACAGAATGTAACTGTTCTTCATTACAATGAGCTTCAAGCCATGATCCGTCTCCTCAACCTGCCTGACGCTTTCTATGGATCGAAGCTCCTCGGCCAGCTCCGGATCCGGGCGATTCAGCTGGATGATCAGCGTATCCTCACCGGACAAGATGTGCTGCAGCTCCTCCTTGGTACCCGAAGCGATAATCCGCCCGTGATCCATGATGTACATCCGGCTGCACAGCTGCTCCACTTCTTCCATGTAATGGCTTGTGTACAGTACCGTTGTACCTTTGTCCCGGTTCAAGCGCCGGACCGTTTCAAGAATATGATTGCGGGACTGCGGATCAATGCCCACGGTTGGTTCATCCATGATAACGATTTGCGGATCATGCAGCAGAGCCGCTGCGATATTGATCCTTCTCTTCATGCCTCCGGAATAGGTTCGAATTAACTCCTTCTGGCGATCCCGAAGGCCGACCGTCTCAAGCAGCTCCTGAATTTTGATCTCCAATTCCTTCCCGTTCAATCCATATACGCGCCCGAAAAATTTAAGGTTTTCATACGATGTCAATTCTTCATACAAGGCAATTTCCTGAGGCACCACGCCTAATACGGTGCGAATATCCTGCGGATGCTTGAGCACGCTTTTGCCGTTCAGGCGTACGTCGCCGCCCGTCGGTTTCAGCAAGGATGAAATCATGGAGATGGTTGTCGATTTCCCGGCGCCGTTCGGACCGATCAATCCGACGGATTCCCCCCGGTCCAGATACAGGCTGACTCCCTCCACAGCAGTCTTGCCCTTAAACACTTTTCGAAGTTCTACGGTTTCCAGCATCATGTCTCCCCCCATTCTCGAAATGAAACCTAAGCTGCCTTGGCGCCCTTCGTTCATATCGTCCACAGCTACAAGTGTATATGCAAAAAGGCAGTGCCATCACTGCCCTCGGTCATTGCTTTGATTCCGAACCATGACTTCAGTCATGTTAGATTCGGATTTAACGGGTCATCGCCTTTTCTCGCGAATCAAACCACATTGTGCCGTATGGCATAAATCGCCAGCTGTGTCCGGTCTCTTAGATCAAGTTTGTCCATAATCTGGCTGACGTGATTCTTGACCGTTCCGATCGACAAACCCAGCTCGTCTGCGATTTCGCGGTTGCTTCGCCCTTCCCCTACCAGACGTATGATGGACAGCTCCCGCGGGGTAATCGAAGCATCAACGACGGGCGCTTTCTTCTCTTCCAGCAGTTTGGGGATCACCTTGGCCGCCACATCCTCCTGGAGCGACAATCCGCCGCTTAAGCAGCTTCGAATCGAGCGGATCAGGGCCTCTGGCTCGGCCTCCTTCAGCATGTACCCGCTTGCCCCGCTCTTTAACGCCTCGACCGCATACTGGTCGTCGTTAAACGTCGTCAGCATCAGCACTTTGGTTTTCGGCCATCGTGAACGTATAATGCGGGCAGCCTCCAATCCGTTCATCTCCGGCATTCGGATATCGAGCACAACGACATCAAAGATATGGTTTTCGCATAAAGCCACCGCCTCTTTGCCGTTACCAGCTTCACCGGCAACCAGCATATCCGAATCGCTTTCGATCATCATTTTCAGACCTTGACGAACCATGGCCTGATCCTCTGCCAATAATAAACGTATCAGCGGACTCCCTCCTCTATGAACTTGGACATGAATAGCGTTCCGCGAACGATAAATTGGTTGTCGTACTGGGAGATTTGAAGCTCGCCCCCAGCCTCTTCCATTCGTTCTCGCATCGCTTTTAAACCATAACCATCCCGGTATGTATCGCGTTTCCGGTGATACGGATTGCTTACCTCAAAACGGAATATCCCGCCTCCCGGCGCTTCGAAGATGATATGCACTTCTCGGGTGCTCCCATGCTTCATCGCATTGGTCATAGCTTCCTGAACCGCTCGGTATACCGCAATGGATTGGATATTGTTTAACGGTACGGTAAGTGCTCCATGCCGCGCCGTTAGCGTCACGCGCATAAAGCTCTCGGATTCCAAGCGCCGGAGAAGTCCAATGATCGCAGGCAATCCGCTGGTCTCCTGCTGTTTCATGGATTTCACCGCGTTCCTGGTCTCCTCCAGACTTTCTTTGGCAAGGGCTTTAAGCCCCTTCAGAACTTCAGCGGTTTCCCCGTCCGCCTGCATCCGGTGCATCTCAAGCTGCATGAGCAGCGCCGTTAATTTATGCCCGACGGAGTCATGGATATCCCGACCGACTTGAGCCCGCTCCTCCTGCCTGGCATGCTGCTCATCCGTAATCAGGCGGCGTTTCATATTACGATACTCACTGAGCAGCGTTTCATATCGAACCGTTGACTCTTGATTACGGGACCAGACCGTGCGAAATAAGGCAAGACCCATCGCGAGCATAACCGAGTATAGAACGAGGAAGAACCATGGAAACTCGGCGTATCCGAACAAACCTGGCACCATGGCACCTGCGGCCAGAACAAGACCTATGCAGGCAGCATGGATGAACGGAAGCCGATATACGGCTTTTCCTGCCAGAATGGAATAAACCAGTAGAATGTATGGGTTTGATGCACTTGTGCTGGTTGGCCATAAGGAGATCATGGAGAATAAAGACGCAACGAGCAGTGTGACAAATAGCATTGCAGGCTTGGCGCGGTATAACGGCGATAGAAAAAAGGCCGAGAAGAAAATAGCGCTGCTTCCCAATCTCCAAGGCAATTGATCCGGATTTACATGCTGCAGCACAGGGACGAAGGCGCATAGCCAGCTTAAAACAAGAAATAAAAACCATATCCAGAACGACCGCACATGCTCTCCTCTCTTTCCTATCAAGAGTTCCACGATTTCCAGTAAAATATATCGTTCCAAATTTTAGTTATATCATATCACAAGCCTCTTCGGTACTTTTGGGGAAATAAGTAAACTGGAAATAAAAAAATCGCATCGATATTATTGTGAAAAAATATACATACACGCTTAAACCCTTATCAATACTGGGATTTATTCGGCAAGCCCAGAAGGGAAATACAGCGAAAAACAGGCCCGAATTTGTGACGAAACTGGTAACTCTCGTGAATGTTTGAACAAAGTATGAACTGCCCCAGAACCGCGCCACTACAATGATTTCGCTCACAACCCTCCCCTTTTGTAACAAATTGAACACATAAAATTACATACATTGACACGAATGTGGGTTTATATGTTAATTATACAAATTTATGTGTTTTGCAAAGCCGACCGGAACTTTCTACTATAGATGTGTTAGTAACATTGAATCGAACGAACGTTTCAAGGAAAGGGGTACATCATGAACAAAAGAGGGCCGTTATTTGCATTGTTTTTATGCTTTACCTTGCTCTTATCGGGCTGCAGCTCGATCACGGTATTAGATCCGAAAGGACCGGCTGCGAGAACCCTATCCGATACAATCATATTCTCCATTCTCATGATGGTCGGAATACTAGCGGTTGTTTACGCGCTCTATATCTACATGCTCACAAAATATCGAGCCAAGAAATCCAACGAAGGTTACGAACCGCCTCATGAAGAGGGCAACAAATGGCTGGAAATTCTGTGGACTGCCATTCCGATTCTGATCGTTGCCGTGCTCTCTGTGGTAACCGTCAAAACGACGGTCGCCGTCGAGAACGTTCCTGAAGGATACGAAAACCAAAAGCCTTTGGTCATTTACGCTTCCTCTTCGAACTGGAAATGGCACTTCAGCTATCCGGAAGAAGGAATTGAGACCGTCAATTACGTCAACATTCCAACCAACCGTCCGATCGAATTCCGTCTCTACTCTTTCGGTCCGATCACAAGCTTCTGGATCCCTCAGCTTCACGGGCAGAAGTATGCGATGAGCGACATGATCACCAAGCTGAACATGGTTGCCGACGTACCAGGTTCGATGATGGGCCGTAACGCAAACTTCAACGGCGAAGGGTTCGCTCATATGGAGTTTGAAGCACTTGCCATGACCTCTGCCGAGTACGATGAGTGGGTTCAGGATGTAAAGGATACCGCGCCTGAACTGAAGGAAGATGAGTTCAAGAAGCTTCTGGATACCGCGCATGTCGGACGAATGACCTTCTCCAACACGCATTTGGAATTCAGCCCGCCGCCATCCGAAGACCATCACCATGGCGGTGATGTCAACGGCAATGAGGAGCATCAGGACCATAAAGACGATGATCCGAATGAACAACTGCCGGACTCCCCGGCTGAAGAAAGTCCAAATCATCAACATGAAGGACATTAAATCGGTGAGGAAAACGTTCTTCACCCGATCTACTTCATACATCCAGAAAGGAGCTAGGCCTTTATGAAATGGGACGAATTTTTCGTTACCGGTGATCCGTTAATTTACGGTGCCATGGTGAGTATTGTTCTCGTCTCGCTTGCAATCCTCTTCGGTTTAACCTTTTACAAGAAGTGGGGTTATCTCTGGCGGGAATGGCTCACAACCGTGGATCACAAAAGAATTGGGGTCATGTACATCATCTGTGCATTGATCATGCTGTTCCGCGGAGGCGTGGACGCGATCATGATGCGTGCGCAAACCGCTGCGCCGGACATGAAGTTTCTGAACGGTCAGCATTATAATGAAGTATTCACGACTCACGGGGTTATCATGATCCTCTTTATGGCGATGCCGTTTATCTTCGGTCTGATGAACGTCATCATTCCGCTTCAGATCGGTGCCCGTGACGTAGCTTTCCCTAAACTGAACGCAATCAGCTTCTGGCTGTTCTTTGCCGGCGCGATGCTGTTCAACATTTCCTTCGTTATCGGAGGCTCGCCGGATGCCGGCTGGTCCGCCTATTTCCCGCTGGCCAGTATCGAGTTCAGTCCGACGGTCGGCAATAACTACTACTCGCTGGCGCTTCAGATTTCAGGGATTGGTACCTTGCTGACAGGTCTGAACTTTATCGTGACGATTCTGAAGATGCGTGCTCCGGGCATGACCCTGATGCGCATGCCGATGTTTACGTGGTCTGTATTGATCACTTGCGTCATTATTATCTTTGCTTTCCCTGTACTTACGATTGCGCTCTTGCTTATGATGTTCGACCGCGTCTTTGGTTCGCAATTCTTCACGATGGCCAACGGCGGCATGGATATGCTATGGGCCAACCTGTTCTGGGTATGGGGACACCCTGAGGTATACATTGTCATTCTGCCAGCTTTCGGTATTTTCAGTGAGATCATCTCGACTTTCTCCAGAAAAAACTTGTACGGTTACAGCTCCATGGTATTGAGTATGGTGATTATCTCCGGGTTGTCCTTCCTGGTATGGGCCCACCATTTCTATACGATGGGTCAAGGGGCTATGGTTAACGGCTTCTTCTCCATCACGACGATGGCGATTGCCGTACCGACCGGAATCAAAATATTCAACTGGCTCTTCACGCTTCGAAAGGGTCGAATCAGTTTTACGACGCCGATGCTCTACTCGCTTGCCTTTATTCCGATCTTCACGATCGGTGGCGTTACCGGCGTCATGCTGGCGATGGCCAGTGCCGACTATCAGTATCACAATACGATGTTCCTGGTTGCCCACTTCCACTATGTGCTTATTCCAGGCGCCGTATTCGCCGTCATTGCCGGTTTCCATTACTGGTTCCCTAAAGTATTCGGCTTCCGTCTGAACGAAAAGCTTGGCAAAATCGCATTCTGGTTTATTGCCATCTCATTTAACGTTACGTTCTTCCCGATGTTCTTCCTGGGACTTATGGGGATGACCCGTCGTACGTACACCTATTCGGCCGAAACCGGCTTTGGCCCGCTGAATATGCTGTCGATGGTCGGCGCAATTGGCCTGGCGATCGGATTCATCATTCTGGTATACAACATCTACTGGAGTACACGTTACGAGCCGCGCGACAAAACAGGAGATCCATGGGATGCACGTGCACTGGAATGGTCTACGCCAAGTCCGGTTCCTGTATACAACTTTGCGGTAACGCCGAAAGTCAAAGGCCGCGACGCCCACTGGTTCTCGAAGAAAAACAACGAGCCGCTTTCGGATGAGAAAATCACGAAGATTCACATGCCAAGCAACACCGGAAAACCATTTATACTGGGTATCGCCTTCTTCTTCCTTGGCTTCTTCCTGGTATTCAGCTGGTGGATTCCATCCATCGTTGCCGGTATTGCGGTATTGATTATTTTGGCAACCATGTCCTTTGACCGTGATCACGGATACTACATCCCGGTTGAAGAGATTGTTCAAACCGAACAGAAATTGCGGGGTGATACGGTATGAAAATAGATGCCACTCAGCCGCTGGAATATGGAACAGAGGAAAACCGTAATCGTATATTTGGCTTCTGGCTGTTCCTTGGAGCTGAAATTGCGCTCTTTGCAACCTTGTTTACCGTCTACTTCGTTCTCGTGAACCGCTTTGCCAGTGGTCCGAGCGGAGCAGAAATCTTTGAAATTACACCAGTATTACTTGAAACGTTCCTGCTCTTAACGAGTAGCTTCACCATTGGTTTGGCTGTTCATGCGATGCGTCTGGGACTGAAAAAGCAGATGATGATCTTTATGGTCATCACCCTGCTGCTCGGTGCAGGATTCCTTGGGATCGAGATCTTCGAATTCTTCACCTATGTGCATGAAGGAGTAACGCTCTCAACCAGCGCCTTCTCCTCCAGCTTGTTCACATTGCTTGGCACCCACGGAGCTCACGTTACCTTCGGTCTCCTGTGGGGAACTGGCATTCTGCTTCAAATTAAAAAGCATGGACTGGATCATTCCACAGCCAACAAGTCCTTCATCTTCTCGCTCTACTGGCACTTCCTGGACGTTGTGTGGATCTTCATCTTCAGCTTTGTATACTTGAAAGGACTGATGTGACATGTTAAAACAGCTATTTCCAATTAAGCATGTAGCGGGTTATCTATCGTCTCTCGTCCTTTCAGCGGTTGCACTCGTCGTTCTGCTGGATATGCCGGCAGCTTCGAAATTGGCCGTTCTGCTGGTTACCGCTATCCTGCAGGCAACCGTTCAGCTCATGCTGTTCATGCACGTCGGGGAAAGTGATGACAAAAAATCCGTTTACATCAACATTGCCTACGCTCTGTTCGTTGGCCTTGTCACGATCTTCGGAACGCTGTTCATCTTCGTATGGGGCTGGTATGCTTAATCCCTGCGAATATCTTTGAATTTAAAATATGGCGATGAACGTTCGCATGCTGAACCTATCATCCAATATCAAAGAGGGTATCCCAAAAGATCCTAGATCTAGCGGGATGCCCTCTTTCTTTTATACGACGCTTCGTGTACGAATCGTTCCTACCATCGCTGTTGTCCCCAAATTTCTTGGAACGGTTCTGAGCAAGGACGAAATGTGAGGGCAAAGGCGAGCGCTGACGCTTGTCCGGAATTAATTCGTCCTCTCCGCTACGTTGTGCGGAAACATACTTTAGACGAACGAAAAGAAACCGTTTCTTGGTAAAATGGATGTGCTACCACCATTTACGAAAGGAACGGTTTCTTTACATTCAATACACGATAGATCAACTTTACCAGCCACTGGACTTGGAGGACGACATTAGTCACGCCCTGCATCCATGTCTAGAATTTCATCAATCTCACTCTGGAGCTTCGTAGTCAGGGTCTGTTCGTCTCCAATAATCCAGGCGTGATTATAAGGAGCTTCCTTAGGGGACGTGCCGCTCTGACGCCGTATCGAGTCTACATACTTCGTAATGGAGCGTGGCACCCCGTCGCGGTCCGTAAACAATAAAGGTGCATGCTTACCCATATGGGACAATGGAGCGGCTGCAATGGACAATACGGGCGAATCTGGGGTTGAGAACGAGAGGCTGTAACCCGGTGATTGAACGCCCCAACCAAAGCCTGTAACGGGATCATTGAACTGAGCAAAATGTAAGGCATTCTCGAACGGGTCATCCCCGGATATCCGCGTCACCTTCCCATATTGCCGCAGCTCGTCCTCGACTGCCCGGGATACCACCTTTTCGGGACCGATGATATAGATATTCGCTTTCCCTTTCCGCTTATGAAGCGCCTGTGCCGTCACTTCAGGCACATTCTTCTCGCGAACATACAGCATCGTTTCCGGCATATGGGCAATCCAGCTTACCGCAGGAAGCGTATAATCCGGACGATCCATCGATCCGACAATAACCGAGGTGGGTACAGATCCGGATACCTTAGCAGCGTATTCATCAATAGCGGCTGCTGCTTCTGCTGGCTCCCCGGCAGCAATGTGATCGGTCTTATATTCAAGCCCATGTAGCTCCTTCATCACCCTATCCGAAATCGGGCCGACAGTAATAATCTCAATGCCCTTGTTATGCTCCGCTCCCCTTGGCTTCAGCCGTCTCAGCTCTTCCAGTGTCTCCTTGGGAATCCCCTCTTCTTCCACAAACAGTAGAGGCCCTTCGCTAAGCTGGGTCAGATCGACGCTAACAGCCGCAATGGACCATTGAGCCAAATCCACCAGAATCACCGCCTGCGGACGACTATGCTCATTCGTGGACTGCCACAGCGTCTTGGAGGTCAGTACAGCCGCACTTACTGGATCGGATGTATTCAATCGAATGGTGTTCTTCGTAGCGGACCAAGGTACAGGAACATCCTTCAGCAGCTCCTTGCTGTGAACAGCCGAGGGAATGGAGGGCTCGGAATGACTTTGGGTCTGACTCCATGCGAGGATGCCTGCCGTTAACAGGGCAAGAGCCCAGCCGGCGATCATTTTTTTCACCGTATATTCCTCCTGTCTCACAATAAAGCGTCTTTCGGATAGATCTCCTCCACCCTTGATGCTGTTAATTCTACAGATCTTCCATTAACTTCTCCTCATCCATATCCGGCGGCAGTCCCGGCCGGTCATTGGAACGGTTTCGCCTCCATTGCTCCTTCAGCATCTTCACAAACACGTCATCCCTGGAGAGCCAGGCGCCATACTGCCGCTTCATGTGCCGCTCCGCCTCCTCGAACGATCTGAACCGGAATGGGAGGGGTTCCCCGTTCCACTCGACAATCCATTCCCCGGCGTGGGCATAAACAAACAACAGATCCTCACTCCAGCTTTCGTATAGAACACCGGACTCCGTCCCCTTCATGTTGAATTGATTCCGTGAAGCGTCGAACCGGATCGGTTCCAGCTCAAACGAGTCAGCAGCAAATAATTGATACACTTCCTCGTTAATCGTGCACCCCGCTGCTTTGGGATGACCGCCTCCCCCGTATCGCATCGCCACTTCGGACACATCCACGTGATCATGAATCGTACGAAGGCTCATTTTCCTTCCCCCCATGTTCAAGATAGAAATGTAATCCAGGTGAGGATATGTCGTTCCCAGCTCGCTGGCAAGCTCAGAATGATAGGATTCGGCATATACAATGCCTACGCAGTGCTCCCCCACGAAGGTCTGAATGAGTTCCCGCTGCTTACGGCGGATGTAACGATCGATTTTATTCTCTTCCATGTCCAATATTTTCTCTTCAAACTCATCAAAGAAGAAGCCCCCCTGCTCCCGCAGACGCTGCGTCATCTTGCTCTCAAATTCGTCAAGGGACAACATATAGAACAAATCATTCAGACGTTTAGCCTCAATCTTCTGATTCTCTTCCCATTCCCATGTATCATAGAGGCGGACCAGCTCTACGAATTCGTCCAGTGCCTCGCTTCTGCCCAGATGTCCATGCTCAATTAAATATTCATAGAATAGTGAGGTTGCCGATGCTGGGCGGCCGTCCCGATGCGTGACATCCACTTGCCCCCAGCTATATTCATTCAAGTGAAGAGCCGTTTTGTGGTGATCAATAAGCTGCACCTGCCCTCCCTCTTCGACAAACACGTTCAGTTCCTTCTCCATATCCGGAGCGACGGACAAATCCGTAATAAACAACACATCATACGGATTCTCCTGCACGGAAGTCCGGTTCAGATACCTTGCGACTTGCTGATTCAAACCGTGAATGGAGTTGTAACGGACATCAATTCCTTCGGCGAAAGCGCATTTGGCGATAATGCCGCATCCGACACCATCCAGATCATTATGGCTGTATAGATGATACATTGGTGACTTCCTCCAAACAGTAGGTGGAATGATTAGCTGATCCTGTCTTTCATCCCTTTACGGTTCCCTAAAATCTATCGCTTTAACCCCTGTTGGCCTCACCCGACGATACAGTTGTTCATTGGAACAGCGTTCAAGTAAAGTGCGATCGCAAACCCATGGCGTGATTCATAAAGCTGTGGGGAGAAAATAAAAAAGTCATTCTTCTGCAGAAACATTGTTTGCTGCAGAAGAATGACTTTTTTTAATCGCCATGTGGCGTTTCAATAGAAAACAGGAAAATGAGTCCGAGATTTTGGACAGTCTTCATCCAACATCATACCAAACTGTGAATTATAAGTCTATTTTTTGGGGGCAGGATGTGTCAAGATATTTTTCGTTGAATGAACAAATCGGAGGAAAAGGAGACCACAACAATGTATATAAAAAACGGAGAAATTACCATTCATTATGAAACTTTCGGCTATCATCAAGGAGGGCCAACCCTGGTATTAGTCTTTGGATTTTCGATGTCCATTCAAGATTGGGTCGATTTCGGTTACGTGGATAAGTTAGAAAAGCACTTCAAATTGGTTGCCATTGAACCACGTGGACATGGACGGAGCTCATGTCCAATTGATCCTTCTGCGTATCAATTGGATTTCTTGGTGTCGGATGTAAGAACAGTGATAGAACATCTGAATCTACCGAAAGCCGTTATTTGGGGTTATTCGCTGGGGGCGAAAATCGCGTTGGCTTTATCCGAATCCTTTTCCGATAAGATTAGCGGCCTGGTGCTAGGAGGATGTGAGCTGCACTCATTTGTAGACTTATCCAATGACATTGTTACAGATACCCTTATGCTTGGTGGTATTGCTTGGCGAGATCTTTGGCAGCAATTATTTGAAGTACCCAAAAATATGGCAGAGCGACTTACCCAAGTCAATACCAATGCGCTGCTCTCGCTACGAAAAGTCGAAAAAGATTGGCCTTCCTTGGCAGGCATTCCCCAAAAAATAACATCACCTGTTTTGTTATACGCAGGAGAACTTTGCTTTAGCCGGGATGATATGAGAACGATGTCCCGATTATTCGTGAATAGTGAGTTGATGGAAATGAAAGGTGCGAACCATTTCGAGTTAATGCCAGCTGTCGATTGGATTGGTGACGCTGTTATCACCCATTTTGCAAAAGCATAGGACAACGTTAATTTGGTTAATAACTTGATGGGACGAAAAGCCGGCTTAAAGCCCTACAGCACAAGCTGATTCGCTGCTGCTAGGTGAAGCAGATTGATAAATCGGGGGAACCGTATCAAAAGATTAGGATGTAATTTACTGCGATTCAATGAGCCTACAACTTATCTGGACATCTGTCATTAACTCGAAATTATGGAACAAAAAAAGAAGCGGCTGCTGAGCCGCTTCTTGGATAATAAAAATATTATGCCTGTTGCACTGGTCTCGGACCTTTGGATGCCATAACCTCATACATCCCGTGGCTGGAGCTGATCACATGCTCAGGCTGCGGCTTACCGCGGTTATCACGATGTCCTTGAATATGTGCCGGACTGGTCTCCCAGCGTTTCCACGCCTCTTTGGATTCCCAGCGGATCATGACGATGACTTCTTCCGTTTCGTCGGTACGCTTTGCATTCTTAACAAGGACATTCAGATCGATGAAACCTTCAATTTCTTCAATGGGTCCCGGCTTGCTGAACCGTTCTACAACCAGGTTGGATGTGCCTGCTTTAACAATAATCGTTTTCGTCTCGATCAACATATTCAACGAACACTCCCTTAGCGAAAATAACCGTAAAATGAACGATATTCTTCCATTCTAAATGATAACGATTATCATTGTCAAATTCTAACCTTTCACTTTAACAATAAAAAAATCTGACCAGCATAAACCTGCTGATCAGATGATCATCAATTCAGAGAAACGTGCTGCATGGAATTGCAAGCCGTGCAGTCCTCCTGCAAATAAAACAGCGAAGTAAAGCCAGCCTTCTTCAGCTTGCGCGCAGCCAGGATTCCATCCGAACGCTTCGGTGTTACAATGACCACGGCGTCATCGGGTTTCAGTTCCTGCTCCCACACATACGGCAATCTCCCAAGCGAGATGTTAATCGTCTCTTTCCGAGGACTGGCCATATATTCGGAAACATCGCGTACATCGAGCATTTTCAGATTCGGACATTCCTTCTGGGCCTGTCGGAGATCGCTGCACTTCATGAACCTCAAGCCAGTTATAGGTACATACCTCCGGTAATATATACTGAATATAAATATAATCAGAGCGGCAGATGCAATCAGCACGCAGCATTCCCCCATCATTGTCATGTGCATCAGCTTGATGCTTGGTGGAAAGAGCACGGGACATTCAACCCCCAGACCCTACCCCTACGGGTATATAGTATGTGCTTCATGTTTAAATGTCAATACATCATGACAAAGCGCATTCTTCAATTTCAAAGCCCAGGTCTTCAATCAATCCCCAGTCTGCGGTATGCGCCTGGCCTTCTGTCGTTAAATAATCGCCGATGAAAATCGAGTTGGCTGCGTATAATCCCAGCGGCTGCAAGGAACGCAGATTGACTTCGCGCCCCCCTGCAATTCGAATCTCCTTCGTGGGGTTAACAAACCGCATCATGGCAAGAATCTTCAAACACATCGTCGGGGTCAATTCCTTGCGCCCTTCAAGAGGAGTGCCCTCAATCGCATTCAAAAAATTGCAAGGAATCGAATCCGCTCCAAGCGATTTCAGAGCAAACGCAATCTCCACCCGTTCTTCCAGGCTCTCGCCCATTCCGAAGATAGCTCCGGAACAAGGGGACATTCCGGAAGAGCTTGCCTGCTTCACGGTATCTAACCGATCATCGTATGTATGCGTGGTCGTAATCTGTTCATAGTTATCTTTGGAAGTATTCAAATTATGGTTATATCGATGCACGCCGGCATCGGCGAGCTTACGCGCGTGGTCCTCATTCAGGAAGCCCAGACAACAGCACACCTTCAGCTGAGTAGTCTGTGTAATCTCCTTCACCGCTGCGACTACATGATCAATCTCTCGATTGGTAGGACGGCGACCGGAAGCCACGATGCAGTAGGTGCCCGCCTTTCGGCGAATCGACTCACGCGCGCCTTCGAGAATTTTGTCTTTGGTAAGCCATGCATATTTATCGATAGGCGCTTCCGAAACGATGGACTGGGAACAGTATCCGCAATCTTCAGGACACAAACCGGATTTAGCGTTTACAATCATGTTCAACTTGACCTTATTCCCGTAGTACTCGCGGCGGATGCGATATGCAGCCTGCATAACCGTCAGCAGTTCCTGATCCTCGCTGTTCAGAATGGCCAAAGCCTCAGTAGGCGTAATTTCATACCCTTGCACAACGTGTTCAGCCAGCGTCGCCCAATCATAATGGATCTGAGTCGTCATATCTTCATTCTCCCTCTCCGTTTTAAATGTTAACCTCTTCAAATAAAAATCAGGTTAACAATAAGAGTAATAATAGCATAGATGACGAAACAGAGGCAATCCTCCAGCGCAGCTTTTGCAAGAAAAAAAAGGACTGCTTCATCCATGCCTGCGTCAGGCTTGATGAAACAATCCTCTTCCTCGTTAACTACTGTTGGCTTTATGGCGCTCGCTTGGGCAGCATTTTCACATATTCATCGGACAGCTTCATCAACTGCAGAATATAGTCATAATCGCTGCGATACTGCGTGATGTCTGTTACGGGCTCGAGCGTCTTCAAGGAAACCGCCGTGCCGTCCTCAAATCCGTCACCAGGAACGAACAGAATGTCATTATTAAAGAAAGAGCCTGTCGGTAGATAATATCGCATCCCGATTACATTGCGATCCACATTCAGCAGGTCATGCCCAAATGCGTTAAAACCTTCGTCGTCAAGCGATACACCTAAAAGGTTAGCGACGGTTGGCAGAATATCGACCTGACCCCCCACCTGCTCGATGACCTTTCCTTCCTTCATGCCGGGTACATGAATGACAAGCGGGATGTTAAATCGGCTGACCCGCTCATGGTAAGGAATTCCTAGCGTTGACGAGATCATATTGGCGTCGGCTTCTGCCGGATTGATGCCGAAGTGATCCCCGTACACAACCAGTACGGTATCCTCCCACAACCCGTTCTGCTTCAGACGGTCAACCAGTGTTCCGAGTGCATAATCAGAATAATTCACCGACTTCAGGTAATTCCCCAGATGGGTCCCTTCCAGCTCAGCCGGCAGGGTGATCTTCGCGAATTCATCCTTCACATGGTATGGAGAATGGTTGGATACCGTGATGTAATGGGCATAGGTAGGCTTGTTCTGCTGTTGATTCTCCAGCAGCTTGTCCACGCCGACACGGAACAACTCTTCATCGGAAGGTCCAAATTCATTGAAGTTATCATTCGTGAAATACGGCTTGTCGTAATAATGCTGAAAATCAAGTGCCGGGTACAGTTTGCTTCGATCCCAGAACTTCACATCATTCACGTGGAATGTCGTGGTAATATACCCGTGCTTGTTCAAGAGCCGCGGCAGACCCGGCAGCTCTTTATTTCCGAACCCGGTGGACATCGCCACCGTTCCGGTCGGATAAATCGATGTATTGACCGCAAACTCGGCATCCGAAGTGTTGCCTTGCCCGATCTGTTGGAAGATATGCGGAAAGTACAGACCGCCAGCCGCAAGCTGGTTCATCACCGGTGTCAGCTCCTGGCCATTCAGGGATTGACCCACCGGAAAGTTCTGCAGCGATTCCATCTGAACGATAATCAGATTTTTGCCTTTGGCAGCGCCGAAGTAGTCCGGCTTGTTCTTTGCTTCCTTAACGTAAGGATAGGTCGCCAGCAGCTGCTGGGACCGCAGAATGGTGTCCTGCAGACTCCCTTCGGCTAAGGCACGATTCTCCTGCGAATTTCGGATCACGGCCGATACCTGATAATTCATAAAGCCCATCTGCTCCGCGCGCACGATTTCATTCTCGATTCCCCATTCTTTCCGGATGATAAGTCCGGACAGAACACTCGTAATGACCAGCACTACCGTCATGGAGATGCGCCACTTCATTCCAGGTCTGCGCGAATAGGATGCGGAATAACTGGAACGGACTCCACCAAAATGCAATCCTCTTCGCGAGCGCGAACGAATTTTTCGAACCGCCCATATGACCAATAGGACTAGCAGGTCCAGGAAGAAGAGAAAGTGCTCCGGCTCTAGCAAAGCCGTAATGCTGGCTCTTACCTGGTTTACTTGACCAATACCCGCAAGCGCGGTATACGTCGGTATAGACCCAAAATGAACGTTATAAACCGCGGACGCAAACATGATAAAAGATAATACGACATCTAGGATCACATAGACCATCTTTTTCCCTCTTACCGGCAGGATCAGCTCCAGTAAGCTAATCAGGACCAACAGGGACAGCGCGTCGGTAAGCACCTTACCCCATACGACCCCATTAAACAGAAACACTCTTAGAAGGATCAACTTCAATAAGAGCGTCAAAAAAACGAGTATGCTTAATTTCAACCTTTGTTCAAGGTAGCGTTCCATTTTCCATTCCCTCTTTTGTGTAAATATAATGTTAAATTTCAGCTTCCATTATAACAGGAATGTAAACGTCAATCTAATCTGCCCATTCCTTCGCCCCCCCTGGTCAATTGTCCAATGCATGATCCTTACGTATCACGTAGGATAAAGCATCCCAATCAAAAGGCTGGAGGGTTTAAGACATGAAGATGGTTGTAACCGGCGGAGCAGGCTTTATCGGCTCCCACCTGGTGAACGGACTCGTTAATCAAGGCTATGAAGTCCATGTGATCGATAACCTGACAACCGGAGATCCAGGTCGCCTGCACAGCGAGGCAATTTTACATGTAGCCGATGTAAACAGTCAGCAGACAACTGCATATATCTCCGTGCTGAAGCCGGACGTCGTATTCCACTTGGCCGCACAGGCCGACGTGCAGCGATCGATCAAGGAGCCTCGACTTGATGCGGATGCGAATGTTATGGGCACCATCAATATACTTGAAGCATGTCGTAAAGCTGGGGTCCGTAAGATTGTGTTTGCTTCGACGTCAGGCGTATATGGGGACCTGGAGAAATCTCAGCTGACGGAGGATGATCCGGTTAATCCGATCTCCCTCTATGCACTTTCCAAAGTGGTAGGTGAGCAATATATCCGTTTATACCACCGCTTCTTCGGCCTGCAGTACACCATTCTTCGTTATGGGAATGTCTACGGACCGGGTCAGACTGCGAAGGGGGAAGGCGGTGTTGTGGCGGTATTTGGTGACCGCCTGCGTCAAGGCGCTCCGTTTCATATATACGGCGATGGCAAACAAACCCGGGATTTTATTTATGTTAAGGATGTGGTTGAAGCGAACCTCGCCTCCATCCAACACGGGGATGAGAGCGTTCTTCATGTTAGCACCGGCACTGGCCATACCGTCAATTCACTCGTCGATCACATCAGCAGGCTGCATCCTAACCGCATTGATGTCAACTATCTGCCTGCGAAGAATGGTGATATTCTGCACAGCTGCCTGAATAATGAGAGAACCCGTGCATTGCTGCAGTGGAGCCCGTTATTTAGCCTGGAAGAAGGAGTGGAAGAAACCTACAGACACTGGCTTGGCACATCCTAGTTTCCCAAATGAACGGTAGCAAATGAACATAGAAACAGCCATATTCCTCGTCATTCCAAGGAATATGGTTGTTTTTAATCGTTCCGGTTAGGGATACGAAAAACATCTCAAACATAGCGCTTCGTTTTGTCAGAAAAACAAGCGGAGTCCCACCAAAGTCAGGATCCCGACGATGACGGTGGCAAACAGGCTTTTCGTGAGAAAAGCGGTGAGGAATGCGGGCACGGCCGCAATCAATTCGAGTGTATGCCCACCTGGATCTACACGTCCATCCGATAGGAGCAGCTCCTGGGCTAGCAGAGCTCCCATGACGGCAATCGGCACATGATTGAGCCACCGGATCATCATCTCCGGAATGCGGAGCTTGCTCAGGACCATAAGCGGCAAAACCCTTGGAATGAGGGTTACGACAGCGCAACCGATAATCAGTATGGCGATATGCCATCTTATTTCCATTGTTCGATCACCATCCCTGCAGTAGCCGCAACCATAATTGCGACAATCACCGCCGCGCTTCCAGGCAGAATCGTACTGACTGCTACTACCGAAACGGCGGCAATCATAACCACCATGAAGTCAAGTTTATACTTCTTCCGGCTGATCCATTGCAAAGCCAGCAAACCGATAAACATCCCGGGCAATGCAAAATCCAGGCCAAACTTCTCCGGATCCGGAATCCACTCCCCAACTAGCCCCCCCGCTACGTTGGCTGCACACCAGAACAGATACGCCGTGATATTCAGGCCGACCATCCATTGATAGCCGAGTCTCTTCTGCTCGGTGGCCTTGGCTGCCGCAACACCAAATGTCTCGTCGGTTAACAGGGAGCCGATAAAGAAGCTTTTTCCTGAGGAAAGCCCTTTAAAATACGGGGCAATCGCGGCGCTTAACAGTAGATGCCTGGCATTAACAAAAAATATCGTAACAATGATCGATAGGATCGGGCTAGCAGCCGCTATCATCCCTGCAGCAATAAATTGCCCGGAGCCCGCATAGAGCAGCAGCGAAATGAGCGTAATTTCGAGCAGGCTGAAACCTGCGGTGCGCTCGACAACACCTGCCGCAAAACCGATGCTCAGGTAGCCCAGGAGGGTTGGAATACAATCTTTGAAGCCTTGAAGGTAGGTGTTTCCCTGGTTTCCCTCTATACCTGCGGGAAGCCGTTCTGACTTGGTGCTCATCTGTGTTCGATTCCTCTCTTACTCTACAATTCTATTTTTAATTACTATGAATTCTTCCTGCTGCCTTGTCAACGCTGTTACACCGTTTTCCATCAAAAAAAGCGTCCCGGGAATGCTCCTCATTCGCCAAGAACGCTTCTTCATTCGGTTTATTTAGCTGCTTAAGGCTTCAGGATGACTTTGATACAGCCATCCTTTCGTTCATTGAAGATATCGTATCCGTGGGCAGCCTTCTCCATCGGGAGCCGATGTGTGATGATATCCGAAGGATCTATAGTCCCCTCTTTCAACATTTGATATAGGTGCGGCATGTAATGAATGACGGGTGCCAGTCCCATTTTTAACGTAATATTGCGTTCGAACAGCTCTCCAAGCGGAAATGCATTATAAACAAGCCCATACACGCCGGTTAGCTGGATGGTCCCGTATTTACGAACCATACTCACAGCCATGCGGAATGCACCCAATGAGCCTCCCTGGAGCCTCAGCATGCTGCCTAGCATTTCAGAAGGGGTCCGTTTGGCGTCCAGACCTACACAATCAATGACAACATCTGCACCGCCCTTGGTGATCTCTCGGATATAATGCTCGATTTCGGGGATTTTCTCAAAATTGTAGGTTTCCACAAGATTGGTCCGTTTCGCATGCGCTAGCCTGTAATCCACATGATCAATCGCAATCACCCGCTTCGCGCCTTTTAGCCAGGCAAACTTCTGCGTCAGCAATCCAATCGGACCGCAGCCCAGAACAATCACGACATCGCCCGGTTTAACCCCTCCGTTCTCCACGCTCCAGATGGCTGTGGGCAGCGCATCGGAGAGCATGAGCAGCTTCTCATCTTCCATCTCGGCGTCCTCAGGAATAACAAAGGGCATGGAATTTCCATAAGGGACGCGCAACAGCTCTGCTTGGGCACCTTGAAAACCGCCGAACGCGTCACTATATCCAAAAAAACCGCCGGTATTCTTGGCTTCATTCGCATAATCGCATTGGCTCTCCATGTGATTCTGGCAGAAGAGGCATTTTCCGCAAGATATAATAAAAGGAATAATTACACGGTCACCCACTTTGACCCTGCTTACTTCCGGACCTGCATCCACAACGATTCCCAAAGGCTCATGGCCGATAATGTAATCATCGGTCAGCTGTTGTAATCCACCGTTATATAAATGCAAATCCGATCCGCAGATGGCCGTGGTGGTGACCCGGATCAGGATATCCTCGCTGTGCTGAAGAACGGCGTCCTTCATCTCCTTCACTTGGATCCGATGTCTGCCTTGATAAGTGACTGCTTTCACGCACGAAACCCCTTTTCAAGTCAATATCCATTTTTGTAATGATTTGACTTTTTTTAGGATCAGTGTACGCAAATTCAATCATAACTACTCTGTCAGGGCAAAAATAAAGCGAAGTTCACCCCAGCGCTTCGGGTTGAATGTCTACTGGCTGCTTTTTTGATTTCCCGACTTTCAAGAATAATACCAGCCCTAACAGCACAAGCGCTCCCCCTGCCGCCTGCAGGGAATTCATCGACTCATTCAATAGGAGAAAAGCCAGTACACTCGCTCCAACCGGCTCTCCGAGAACGCTCATTGATACGGTTGAGGCTGTGGCATACTTCATCAACCAGTTAAATAACAAATGGCCGAATACCGTTGGCACGACAGCCAGTAAGGCAAATATCCCCCACTCTCGTCCGGAATACCCCGTCATCGGAATGTTCATGCCCACGTTATACGCCGCCAGTACGGACGCTGCTACCGCAAAGACAAGCCAGCTGTATAGGAATGACGGCAGACGGCGCAGCAGCAATTGGCCCAGCAGCATATGGACAGCAACCGCAGCCGTCCCCAGCAAAGACATGATATCACCTGTCAAATGACCCTTGCTCCCACTAAGCCCACTGCTTCCAATTAGAAGAAAGACACCGAGGAAGGCGATGGCCATGCCTCCGATTGCCGCCAGCGATGTTTTCTCCTTAAACCAGAAGTAAGCACCCATCATCACGAATACCGGCTGAAGAGCAAGGATAATCGTGGAGCTGGCTACGCTCGTCCACTTCAAGGAGCCCATCCATAACAAAAAATGCAGCGCCAGCATCGCTCCGGATAGAAGGAGCAGCAGCAGATCTGTTCGCTTCAGCGATTTGATATCCGGCACGTATTTTCCCGCGAAGGGCAGCATGATCAGGAACGTGATCACTAGTCTGTACATCGCTTGAATGGATACGGGGCTGCTGGACCATTTTACAAAAATCGAGGAAAAAGAAATAGCTATGATGCCGATAAACAGAGGAATAAATACGGGAATCGGTGCTCGGTTCGAATTCATGATGGTTAAATGATTCACCTTTCGTGTTATATTAGAGAATGATTTTAAAATTATAACATTCGGAAAAGGATAATTGGCATGAAAAAGAAAGACCTTCGCAACCAAATGACCCCTCCCAAATTTCTGGCGATCGGCTTTGCCTCGATTACACTGATCGGGACATTCCTGCTTAAACTTCCCATCGCTACGGTAGACGGGAGTTCTACCTCGATTGTAGATGCTCTCTTCACAGCGGTTTCCGCCATCAGTGTAACGGGTTTAACCGTTGTGGATACAGGGACTCATTGGTCCATGTTTGGACAAATTGTTATGCTCATGCTCGTTCAGCTTGGCGGATTGGGCTTTATGACCTCAGCCACCTGGATTGCATTGATGTTCAATCGCAGAATCTCGCTTCGCGAGCGCATGATCCTTCAGGCAGCGATGGGACAATACCAAATTCAAGGGATTGTGGATCTCATCCGCAGAGTGCTCATATACGCTCTGATCATTGAGGGTGCAGGCGCCTTGCTGCTGACGCTCAGGTTCTCTGCCATTATGCCGCTTGCAGATGCGACATACTTCGGCATATTCCAGAGCATTTCCATATTCAACAATGCAGGCTTTGACCTCTTTGGCCAAATTCACGGCCCCTTCTCGGGGTTTGCAACCTATGTAGCGGATCCATTTGTCAATATTATCTTAATGCTCTTAATTTTTCTTGGAGGAATCGGCTTCATTGTCATCTTTGATCTTATCGAGTATCCGAAGTGCAAGAAACTGTCTCTTCACTCCAAGGTTGTATTAACCGTGACATCACTGTTAATCGTAATTGGGGCTGTCATGATCTTTATTCTGGAGCACGGCAATCCCAAAACATTAGGGCCGCTCTCTTACCCGGTAAAAATCATGGCCTCTCTATTCCAATCGATCACTCCGCGTTCCGGCGGCATCAGCACCTTGGACATCTCGAGTCTGGAGCAATCCTCCCAGTTCTTCATGATCCTCCTGATGTTCATCGGCGCAGCTCCCGGATCAACAGGAGGCGGAATTAAGGTAACCACTTTCGCCGTGCTCATCGGTGCTGTCGTTACGATGATCCAGGGAAAACGTGATGTTGTTCTCTATCGCAATCGAATCTCCCAAGCCTTGGTTTACCGTTCCATTACGCTGACGATTCTATCGTTGCTGTTATTAGTGGGAGCTTCCATGTTTCTGTCCGTTACGGAATCTGGCGAATTCTTAAGAATTCTGTTCGAAGCCGTATCCGCGTTCGGTACAGCCGGGTTATCCATGGGACTTACAACCGAGCTATCCGGAGTTGGCAAGGTCACCGTTGCCCTGCTCATGTTCCTTGGCCGGTTAGGTCCGCTAACCCTTGCTTACGCGCTTAGCCGTAAGAATAATAAAGAACTGTATCGCCATCCGGAAGGCCGAATTACGATAGGTTAAGTTGTTCATATCCGCTGAAAACTTTTAGATTCTATAATCTTAAACAAACCGTACCCTTCCCTTCCATGGGAGGTGTACGGTTTGTTTTCATTGGAATCCATTTCTGATTCGTCTTTTATTCGCCGAACTCGCTGGCATCGATGGCTGCATCCAGCAAATCATCAAACAACTCGTTGTCGGCTTCAATCCGCTCGTCAATCTGAAGAAACTGCTCCTCAATTCCCGGCTCGCCGGCGAAGTTCAGGCTGTAGTCCCAGTCCCGGCCATTCTTGCTCAGGAATGTGATCTCGTAGGCTGATGCATGTCCATCTATAGAAAATACGGTATATCCTACGAACTGATCGCTATCATCCCGCTTCATATCCGCACGCTCGATTCGGACTTCTGACACGTTTCCACGCTCCTTCATTACGTTGTAAAGCACTCACAAGACTCAGTATATCACTTTTCTTGGCAGCTGATTATTGTTTTTCTTATACGGCTTGATCTAGTATAATATGGGTTGGTAAATTAAATTGCATTGGAGGGTACCAAATGTCCGATTTCAATACATACTTGGACAAATATGCCGAGTTGGCTGTAAAGGTTGGAGTTAACATACAGGAAGGACAAACTTTAGTGGTTCATGCTCCTGTTGATTCCGCCGAGTTCACTCGCTTGATTGCCAAAAAGGCATACGAAGCGGGTGCCCGCCTGGTTAAGATCCTGTGGACCGACGAAATGATAACAAGACTTCAATTCGAAAAGGCTGCGGATGATGTCTTTACCGAAGCCCCAAAATGGTATGCCGGTGAAATGACGGAATTGGTGGAGAACGGCGCAGCCATTCTGCATGTGCTTGCCGAAAATCCCGATTTGCTCAGCGGCATTGATTCCGAGCGTATCGGAAACTTCTACAAAGCGCGCGGCGAGGCATTGAAGCAGTACCGTGCCTATCAGCAGTCCGACAAGTTTAGCTGGTGTCTGATCGCAGTTCCTTCGGCATCTTGGGCTGCCAAGGTATTCCCGGATGCGCCGGAGTCCGAGCAGGTTGGCAAATTGTGGGATGCCATTTTCCACACTGTGCGCGTGGACCAGGATAACCCGGTGGAAGCCTGGAACAAGCACCTCAAAGTGCTTGAAGCGAAATCCTCCGTGCTGAACGCTAAGAAATACAAGAAACTCCACTATATCGCACCGGGAACCGATCTTACCATCGAGCTGCCGGAAGGGCATATTTGGGCACAAGGCGACAGCATTAACGAGCGAGGACATTCCTTTGTGGCTAACATGCCAACAGAAGAAGTTTTTACCGCTCCTCTCAAAACAGGCGTCAACGGAACCGTGCACAGTACGAAGCCATTGAGTTATGCCGGTAACATCGTGAACAATTTCTCCCTTACTTTTGAAAAAGGTAAAGTGATCAGCTTCACGGCAGAGCAAGGTTATGAGACCCTTGAGCGTCTCCTGAACATGGATGAAGGTGCCCGTTACCTTGGTGAAGTGGCGCTGGTGCCGCATCAATCCCCGATCTCGGAGTCAAACATCCTGTATTACAATACATTGTTTGACGAGAATGCTTCCAACCACCTAGCACTCGGAAGTGCATATGCTTTCTGCTTAGAAGGCGGAAAAGATATGAATCAGGAGCAATTGATTCAAAACGGTCTTAATACTAGCGTAACCCATGTCGATTTCATGATCGGCTCCGGCGAAATGGATATTTACGGAGTGACGGCAGATGGCCAGGAAGAGCCGGTATTCCTGAAAGGAAACTGGGCATTTTAAGAAACGATACAGAATAAGCAGCTATTTCTTAGGAAGTAGCTGCTTTCTTTGAAATTTTGCGGCCATTAATTGACCTGAGGTTGATTTACAAACAGAAAAATTGTGGGATAATTAAGAAAGCGCATGAAATTACTTATAGTTAGCATAAAAGAAATGGAGGGTCTGTCATGTCCAGCTTTGAACAAAAATTGGAACGCTATGCAGAGCTTGCAGTCAAGGTGGGTGCCAATGTGCAGGCGGGACAAACGCTGGTCGTTAACGCAATGATCGATGCCGCACCGCTAGTACGTCTTATCGTGAAGAAAGCTTATGAAACGGGTGCCAAGCAGGTTAAGGTGAATTACAGTGATGAGGTTGTGAACCGGATACGGTATGATCTGGCACCAGACGAAGCTTTTCTGGAGCCGCCGACATATTATGCGGAGGAAGTAACCGAGCTTGCCGAGCAAGGAGCTGCTTTCTTGACAATTCTCTCCTCGAACCCGGACCTGCTTAAAGGCGTTGATCCGGAGCGTATTTCCAATTATCAGCGTACATATGGCGCAGCCATAGCGAAATACCGGCAATATCAGCAAGCCGATAAGATGAGCTGGGCCGGCATTGCCTACGCTTCCCCTGATTGGGCTGCCAAGGTGTTCCCTGACGTTCCGGCCGAGCAGCAGGTGGACAAAATGTGGGACGCAATCTTCCACGCGGTTCGCGCGGATCTCGAAGATCCCATTGGTGCATGGGAAGAGCATATCACGACCCTCCAGCACAAATCGGATGAGCTCAATGCCAAGAAGTATCATAAGCTCCGCTTCACTTCACAGGGTACGGATCTTACGATCGAGCTTCCGGAGGGGCATATTTGGGCCCAGGCGGGCAGCCACAACGAGAAAGGTGAGCGGTTCGTTGCCAACATTCCGACGGAGGAAGTATTCACCGCTCCGCTCAAAACCGGCGTGAACGGCACGGTACGCAGCACGAAGCCTTTGAGTTACGGCGGCAACATCATCGACAATTTCTCGATTACGTTCGAGAAGGGTCGCATCGTTGATTTCTCCGCGGAACAAGGCGAGGATACCTTAACCCGCCTGATCTCCATGGATGAAGGCTCGCATTATCTTGGCGAAGTTGCGCTTGTGCCTTATCGCTCTCCGATCTCGGAAAGCGGCATCTTGTATTACAACACGCTGTTTGACGAAAATGCCTCCTGTCACCTGGCCATCGGCAGCGCGTATGCCTTTAACCTTGAAGGCGGCAAGACCATGACGTCCGAACAGCTTCAAGCAAGCGGTCTGAACACCAGCATTACCCACGTCGACTTCATGATGGGCTCCAAAGAGCTTAATATTACCGGAATCACTCATGAGGGCACGGAGGAACCCGTATTCATCGACGGGAATTGGGCTTAATCCGCTACAATTCCGCTATGTGCACGACAAGCACATCGTAATGAGATCGGAACTATACTACAGAGCAGCCCTTTAAACAGAGGCTGCTCTGTTTTTTTATCATAATGGACTTTCTACGCCCTTCCTGATACAACTTCAACCCCATTTCGATTAATACCGATAGGTTGCCGAGCATATGATGAAGAGATGGACGCATGTCTATGACTTGCCATTTTAACTCATAAGCTAAAGCGCTTCAAACACATGACTTCATAAGGATAGACCCATTTTCCGGAAACAGTCTTCAAAGCTGGCTGTTATTAGAATTAATAGGGCTTTTTTACCCGATATGTTGTAAAATGATGAGAGAAATAGGATGGTTACACCAGAGAGGGGATTATCGCGTGTCCAACCGATTACAGCTCCTCCTTGCAGCAGATTTCGCTGATCTGAGCGAACCTATTCAGGAAGAAATCTATTATGAATTTTATGACCTCGTTTATGGACAGATACTGTATGTCGTACGGGATCATGCTGCTGTTGAGGATATCATTCAGGAGTCCTTTATAAAAGTGATGACAAGTAAGCCGAATTTTGAAACGGAAAGCAAGATGCGGGGATGGCTCCGAGTCGTCGCCAAAAACTCAACCATGAATTATTTAAGAAAAAATAAAAAATACCGTAACCAAGTGGATGTTGAGAGTGTTTTTATTAATGAAGAGGACGTGGCAGTTTCTTCCACAAACGTGGAACATCAGGTGGAGTCGAATATGCTGGAGGAATCCATCGAGCATTACCTCGACCAATTGAAGCCTGAATACAAGCTATTGATTGAGTACCGTTGGAAACATAGTCTGACGTACAGGGAAATCGCGGAGCTGCTGAATACTCGTGAAGAGATCGTGAAGCAGCGCTTGTTTCGTGCCAGAGAATCCGTAAAAAAAATGCTGTATAGAGAGTGGGGTGAATTGGATGAGCAACGAAAAATACGATGATTGGTTTGACGAGGCCTTTGACGAAGCCTTTGATCGTGCAGCATCACGTTCCTCACTCCCTACTGACAACGAGTCCAAACGACAATCTTGGCAGCAGGTCAAGTTACAAATCAATCAGGCTAACAAAAAGAAACAGCGTCGACACAGATTTCAGTTAGCCGGAGTCATCGCCGCATCGATGGCCTTTGGTGCGTTGATATTCTCTCCATCCTCTGTAACTCAAGCGGTAACACCGGTTTATCAGGAGATCAAGGATTGGGGAAATGGTGTGGTTACTCAAATATTCGGCATGCGAGAGCCTGTTGATGAGGGCAAGGCATTAACCGCTCCCCCACCGGAACAAGGAATAGAGCCAGAAGAGCATGTACCGCCAGCTGAATTAGTGGACACCGAATATGTTCCTTTCACAGATACCGATGAATCTCTGACAGAGTCACAAAAACGTGCCGTATTTAAAATACCAAAAATCAATTATCTTCCGGAAGATTACAAATTCCATGAGGCTACCGCATTAACAAAGGATGACAATGCAGATTTTGACGAGCTTCATCTTCAATATAAAAATTCGGACGATAAGTTTTTCTATATTGATCTCATCGGGATGCAACTTGGCAAAATGATTAATCTCAATGGAGATATCAAGAAGACGATTGTTCTTGAATCCGGAGCGAAAGCCTATTTAACCGAGAATAACCTGCGCTTCTTATACGATAATGATCAAGTGGTTGTATCCATTAGCGGCTTCTTCTCGGAAGAAGAATTCATTAAAATCGCAAACAGCATACAATGATTTTTAGATGATCTAAAAAAAGAACTGGCTGCCCCCAAAGTATATGGTTTCTTTGAAAAACAGCCTGGATTTTCACTCATGCACCGTAAAAAGGTCGAAGACAGGCTCAAATTGAGGGCTGGTCTTCGACCTTTTTATTTTATGATTGTCCACATGAGCAGATGATAAGCCATCGATGGGTGAGACGATTCTTCACGGAGCGTCTTTCAACGAAGAAAAGAAAATGTCCCGCAAGATCTATGATCTTTTGGGACATTCCTTCATAAATCCGTATTCGAATTATAGCTCCACCAAAACCGAACTCGTGTGATAAGTCCCTTCTTCATATGTACCGCTCTCATTGACCCAGTGAATCGTCTTAGCTCGATAATAATAACCCGCCTGCACATTGAAAGTTTTGCTTCCGCTCAGCGAGGCCTTATTCGTTCCGTTATCGTATGAAGCTCCCGCATCAACCCAAGCAGAGCCCGTCCAGCGTTGAAGAACATAATTGATTCCCAGAGAATCAACAGCTTGAGAAGCACTGGTAGTACCGCTTATGCCTACTTGAGTACTGCTTACTTTCCCAATTGAAGAAAAATAATTCATCAAATATTTATTGGCTAAAATATTGATAGAAGAGTTCAGATTCATTTCCACCGGAGGCGGAGTTGTTAAAGCACCGGGTGCAATGTCTGCAGCGGAATCCGCGTATGCCCCTCCCGCTAGAGATAAACTTAATAGAACACTGACTGCAAGCGCTGAAGCTATACGTTTAGGACTGCGTACTTTTGACATCATATCACCTTTCTTTCAATATATTAGGAACATCCATATTTTAACACATGATTTCGACATAAAAGTATCTAATTTTTCACAGTTTGATATAATTATTGAAACCTCTTTGCAAATAAAAAGAAGTAGCGGCATAATATGTCGCTACTTCTTCTAATATCCAGTTTACGCGCCTGCTTCTTCCTGAATCAGCTGCTGCTGCTGCCTGATCAGACGAATCCGCGAGATCCGTTTATTCTCGGTCTCCTCAATCACAAAGCGATAATCCTCATACATGACAGATTGACCTTTGTGTGGGAGCAGCACCTCAAGACGTGAGGACAGCCATCCACCGATAGTATCATAGTCTTCTGTATCCACGTTCAGACCAAATTGGTCATTAATTTCATCGATCAGCATCAATCCATCAATGGAGTATTCATCCTCCCCCACCTTTTCAATGCCCGGGCGCTCTTCGTCAAACTCATCTTGAATTTCACCGACGATTTCTTCCATAATGTCCTCCAGGGTTACGAGTCCTGAAGTCCCGCCGTATTCATCAATAAGAATGGCAATTTGCGTCTTGCTCCGCTGCATTCTTCGCAGCAGATCACTGATCTTGATCGACTCAGGAACAGCAATGATCGGGCGAATCAAGGAAAGCTGGTCATGAACGAATCCGCGCATCAGATCTTTAATGTGAATAAAGCCAATGATATGATCCTTGTCTTCGTCACAGATTGGATAACGGGTTCGCATCCCCTCGCTTGCGATCTTCAGATTTTCTTCCAATGAAAGATTGTTGTATAAGCAGATCATTTCTGTTCTGGGGATCATGATCTCCCTTGCCGTCGTATCGGCAAATTCAAAAATGTTGTCTACCAATACCATATCCGTGCTATCCATCAGGCCGCTCTCACTGCTCTCTTTCATCATATCCCGCAGTTCTTCCTCCGTATGCACATTCCGTTCAACCACCGGTTGCATCCGGAATAGGCGGAGAACGTTATTGGAGAGCCCATTGGCAAACCAGATAAACGGGAACATGATGGTGTAAAATACCCGCAGTGGACCTGCTGATAACAGCGTAATTTGTTCCGCTTTACGAACAGCCACCGTCTTAGGCGCCAATGCACCAAATACAATGTGCATGAGTGCAATCAAGATGAAGGCTAATACCAAGGACACGGCATGAACAGCTGTATTGTTCCAGCCAATGCCATTAAACCAAGGCGTAATCATAGCGGATATCGTTCTTTCGCCGATCCATCCGAGTCCAATGGACACGATGGTAATACCTAACTGGCATGCGGATATATATCCGTCCAGGTTCTTCAGTATGTTCTGCGCAAATTTTGCACGTCTATGTCCTTCTTCGACCAGAGCGTCAATGCGGCTGCTTTTCACTTTAACGAAAGCTAATTCAGCCGATACAAAAAATCCATTTAACAGGACGAGAATCAATACCAAGGTTAAACTTATCAAACTCGGTAAGGGGTCACTCAATCGATCTCCTACCCGCCATACAGCATGCTATGACGAATAGGAACACCTCCTTCGGTTATTAAAAATGTGTGGTGCCATCAAGCATAACAACGTATTCGGACTACGCATCAACTTCCCAATGGTCTCATCTCCTTATCTTATTCCGACTTCATCAAGCTATATAAGTAATTATATAGTACTACGATACACAGTCAAACGTTGTCTTATGACATTAATCAGCGTTGTTATAAGCTTTAATTTGATTCTCAGCCGTTAGCACTCGTTTTTCGATGAATTGATATATTCTATGAATAAACATTCAAAATGTTAATAGAATTCGATGTATTTACGCACCTTTGTGGAAAAAAAACGCACGAAATTGAATATTTTCCATCTAAAACATAATGAAATAACCCCCGTCTACGCCTAAGTAAACGAAGGTTATTATGCATATGCTGGCTGCTAGAAGTTATCTTCCAGTCGGAGGCGGGTTGCCGATAACACCCGGATATTGATAATGAAGCGGCTCGTCGAACACGACATAATCCAGGTTTACCATCAGCAGGATGATACGGCGTCCTGTCGACCGTTCGCTGATAATGATATGATCGCGTCCAGCGGCTTCGACCACGCCTGTGAACACCTTTGCATTCCATTGCGAATTGTTTTCATATGTCATGTAGAAAGTTCCCTGTTTGCCCAGGTTCAGTCGAAGAATATTCTCAACGTAAGATTGTTCGAATTGCGGGGCCGGAACAACGGTGCCTCCTGGAGTCATTGGGCTTCCGCTAGGCACCTGCGGTGGAACGTTCGCCATATAACCAGCCGTCCCGCGGCTCGGCACTCCCGGATAACGGACTCCATTCATGAAGTTCACAGGCGGCACACCTTGATTGTACATAAGTAATTTCCTCCTTTAATTTATAACTCCCGCCTAAGCGGTTGTATAACATGAATCAAAAAACAGTCGGGCAATCGGCATATGTCGGGGTGAAGAAGCAGTGTGCTTTGAATCGGCCTGTGTTCTGCTGATTGTACCAGGTAGCTGGGCAATCCCCTGCCGGGCGGAAAAACCAAAGAGCATTGCTCGCCGGCCATATCCGTTCCCCATTGATCACTCTTCGGGCAAGCTGACGATCCCGATCCCTAGCCCGTTGATAAAAATAGCCCTTTTGTGTTGCTTCAAACCCTCCAGGGCTCTGGAACACCATATCATTCATATTGCGGATGTTTCGGAAATCCAGGCAGTTGCCCAGTATACGATTCACGCCGACATTTCCGACCATGAGCATGCCTTGCTCGCCTTCACCTTCTGCCTCTGCGCGGATCAATCTTGCCAGAAGATCCACATCACTCGAATTCGTTTTGATGACTGCCACAGAGTTCCCCTCGCTTCCTTAAGATCACTTTGTATTTGTATGTGCATTCGCCCATAAATGTGACTATGTGAGGAGAAAAAAAAGTTCCTTGCCGTAATTCACCACGGTAAGGAACTTTAGCTCTCTGCTTATTCATTACTACACTGCGTGATAGGAATAAATATATCTGAATACATACTCTCCTGAGCCCACTTGAATCATAACTCCTGCCTCCCCATCACGCACAGAATTAATCCCGCTCGCTTGGTCTAGAGCTATCGCCTTTCCTTCGATAACGCTTGAGGCATCAAAAGCGCCTGGCAGACGGATTTCCGCCGTTGTATTTGGCGGGATGGATACCTCCAGTTGAAACGCTCCACCACTTTCCATTCTCCAACTTGACCGGACGGTTCCGTACAGCGTATCGATTTTGCCTTCAGCCCACGTCAATCCTTCGCCCGGCACAGGCGCAATCACAATATGTTTATAACCCGGCGCTTCCTCTACGGTCTGGATACCGGCAACCGTACGATACAGCCACTCGCCAATGGCTCCGTATGCATAATGATTAAACGAATTCATGTCACGGCTCCAGAAGCTGCCGTCTTCCTTAATACCGTCCCAATGCTCCCATATCGTGGTAGCGCCTTTCGTAACCGGATACAGCCAAGATGGATAGTCCCGTTGCAGCAGCAGCTTATATGCCGCGTCATGCATGCCATGCTGGCTTAATACATGGTTCATATAGGGTGTGCCCACAAAGCCTGTCGTTAGATGAAATCTACTCTCCTCTAGCAGCGAATAGAGACGTTTCGCTGCCCGTTTTTCTGCCTCTTCATCCAGCAACCCAAACATAAGGGCAAGCACATGCGCGGTCTGAGTCGAAGCCGCTAGCCTTCCGGACGGGGTCACGAATTCATTACGAAATGCAGCAACAACCTTTTCTTTAAGCTCAGTATACAGGGCAGCATCTTTTTCTTGTCCCAATACGACGGCTGTTTTCTTAAGCAGCTCTACCGAATAACAATAGAACGCCGACGCTATTAAATCCCGTTCCGTAGCACCCACGTAGTCGCCTGATTTTGCATCCAGCCCCAGCCAATCGCCAAAATGAAAGCCGGTATTCCACAAATACTCATTCTCTCCTTGAGCCTGAATGTAGGAGACCCAGCTCTTCATGCTCCTATATTGACGCTCCAATATCCGTCGATCGCCATAATTGACATATACCGTCCACGGGCATATGACTGCCGCATCTCCCCAGGCGGCCGAAGCATATGCTTCATCGCCAAGCACATGCGGGACAACGAATGGAACGGCTCCGTCATCGCGCTGTTCTGCAGCCAGATCCGATAACCATTTTGTGAAGAAAGGTGCCACATTGGTAAGATAAGCCGCTGTACCAATAAACATCTGTGCATCACCGGTCCAGCCAAGCCGCTCATCACGCTGCGGGCAATCCGTGGGCACATCCAGGAAATTCCCCTTGAGTCCCCATCGTATGTTGCTCTGCAATTGATTCACCATGGGTTCCGAGCATTGGAATGTCCCGGTCTCTTCAAAATCCGAATGAAGCACAACCGCTTCGAAAGCCCCCCGGTCCAGCTGCTCCTCTGTGAAACCGTCTAAACGCACATATCGGAAGCCTTGGAACGTAAAATGAGGTTCATAGGTTTCTTTCCCGCCGCCTTTTAATGTGTACTGAATCGTTTGTTTAGCGGTTCTGAGGTTTTCCGTATAAAAGTTACCATCGGAATCCAGTATCTCCGCATGCTGCAGCGTCACCATGGTGCCCTTCGCACCGGACACGCTAAATCGGACCCAGCCCACCAAATTCTGTCCGAAGTCGATGACGGTTTCACCTTTTGGTGTGGTCCGGCATTCAACGGGCCGCACCGTTTGAATGGCTCTCACGGGCTCGTTAATCTGAGGCTTCAGTTTCTCGTAACCGAGATCGATCAACTCGACACCATACCAATCATTTGCCTTATAATCTCCTGAACTGAACCCTTCCAGCTCCAACCGGGCATCATAGGTTTCACCATGGTAGAGTTCCGACATCTGGATCGGGCCTTTGGCCGACTGCCAGCTTGAATCGGTTGCAATTACTTCTTCGCTCCCGTCTGCATATGTAATATGCAGCTCCAGCAGAAGCGCTAAACACTCTCCATAGATCACTCTCCGATCCTCCCACCCCAATTGTCCCTTGTACCAGCCATTTCCGAGCCAAGCGCCGATCGCGTTTTGGCCTGAATGCAGCATCTTCGTCACATCATAGGTCTGTGTCTGAATCGTATGATCGTAACTCGTCCAGCCGGGCGTGAAATAACCATCTCCCACCCGCTGTCCGTTCAGCTCCAGTTCATAAAGCCCTAAGGCCGAGGCGTATATTCTTGCCTTCGCAATGGGCGACTTTAAGCTGAAGCTCTTGCGGAGCAGCGGTAGATGAGCAGAGTCAGCAGGCAGCAAAGACCTAGGTGCCGAAATCCATTTCCCTGCCCATTTCTCCCCTTGCAGTTTCCCCGTCTCCCAATAGGCTGCATCCGACCATTCCGATACTTCCCCGGCTTGATTCCATGCGCGGACTCGATAAGTATAGCGCTTACAAGACGATACACTCCATTCGCTTAATTCCACATGAACCGATTGCGTTGAAGCCACTTTCCCTGAGGTCCAAAGGGGCTTGGCAAAGGTATCATCATTCGAAACCTCAATCTCATAGGCCGTTTGACTGACTGCTCTTTCGTCCGAGACCAACTTCCAACAAAAACGCGGGTGCTTCTCGCCGATTCCTATCGGATTATGCTGATACTCACATCGTAGATCCGTTACGCTGAACATAGAACATTCCTCCGTTCACCTTCATTAAGGGTTAGCCCAACAATCAAGTTTTATAGGCCGTAAATCGGGATATGCGCTTCCCTAACCGTGCCTATTTCAACTATTATTATAAGTGAACCTGAACGTGGAATTATGGGGATAACGGACAATTCGATGTGGTATAACGGACATCTATCCTACGATTAATGATAAGGAGCATGTACGATGAAACGACCGATGGAAACCTATCACGGAGATACCTTTTTCCAGGACGACACCTTGATGTATGTGAATCGCAACGTGGAGAATTTTACAGGCTCTTACCATAACCATGATTTTCTGGAGATTGCTTATATTGCGGAGGGTGAAGGCTTTCATCACCTGGAGAACTCGGTACAGCGCGTACGCAAAGGTCAAATGTTCTATATACCACTCGGAATGCCTCACGTATTTAGACCCACCGCTGCGAACGGGAAACCGCTCATTGTGAACAATTGCATATTCTCCGTACAGCTGCTGCCCAAACTGATTGCTTTTGCATCAGGTTCGGAAACGGCAGCCTTTTTGGAACGTATGGAAGATGGATCCCTTGGGTACCACGCGATTATGGACCGTCATGATCGCTTTGAGAGGCTCTTTGGCTCCCTTTATGAGCAAAATGCCATGCCAGGCAGCGGTTCTGCCATTTATTTGCACACGCTGCTGCTACAGCTGATCATAGAGTTCAACCGGGCCATTGAACATTCACAACCCATGACATCAGAGCCTCAACACCACTCCTTTCATGATGTTCTTCAATACGTGGAGGGGCAGTACATGCAAGAGCTCACTTTGACGCAGCTTGCACAGATCAGCGGATTCAGCGAACGCCACCTGCAGCGGTTATTCCGCCGGTATACAGGCCAGAGCTGGCATCACTATCTGCAGACCGTACGCATTCGAATGAGCCGCGAGCTGCTGCGCACCACCCCCGACAAAATCAGTACAATTGCCGAGAAGGTCGGTTATAAGGACATGCATTCTTTCCATTCGGTGTTTAAGAGAAATACAGGGCTCACGCCTGGTCAATACCGGAGCGATGTTCAGCATCCTGAGTAAAGCGATCAGATATTCCAGCAAATAAAGAAAGCATGATGATCCTGATGTAAGCTAGGGTCAACATGCTTAAGATGGATAAAATCCATAATTTCACAGTCGTGCATCATTTTACTCCAGCTCTTTCTCCAGAAACACTTCATCCTCCCGCTTATAACCCGATTTCTCATAAACTCCAATGGCCGCATGATTATCATGACCCGTAAGCACCTTTACGGTCTTAACCCCACGCGCAATCAATTGTTCTTCCAGGAAAGCGATCAGCAAGCCCGCCAGCCCCTGCCTTCTCGCCCGCTCCTGAATGTACATTTCCGTAATCTCACCGATCAGCTCCCGGTAACAGAAGGATTGAAAGGACTGGGCACAGGCAAATCCTACGGCTTCATCGCCTATATAAGCTATGGCTACAATTTCACCCGATTGCTTTAATCGGTCTTCAACATCCGCAAACGGCATTTGCACTTCATTAAACTCCCAGTTCAACCGGACCAGGACGGATGCATCCGAATGCGATGCTAAGCGGATTTGTCTCTCATTGTTCATATAACTTCCCCCATTTAAAGTGTTAGTGCATGTAAAAGCTATAATCTATTTACTCCCCAGTATACCATCCTTATCCATTCCCAACTTCCTCTTTCAACAATAAAAAAGATCCCGCTGCATAAACAGCAAGGACCTTGTTAACTTCCAAAATATTAAACAGCGGTAACCGAGAACATCAGGCCGCAATAGATCAACACAACTGCGCCTAAGCCGCTTAACAGTCCGACGGCAGCTGCCCGGTTTCTGCGAAATACGTTCACGACATTCCACAGAAGAGCAAGGCCGAGACACAGACTAAGAATTCCTATCCAGCTCCACGTAAATGCCAGTTCACCAATCGTAAACCCGGGATGGAACCAAACAAAGGTTGCAGCAGGACCATAGGAGGCCAATGTATCGATTACCTCATGCGGAGCCGGCTGCTGGTTCATATATCCGGTGACGATATAGATCAACCAGATCAGAATTCCTTCACTTCGTGCCCATGCCGCTGGACGATAACCGGAATCCCGGCGCAGCTTGCGCTTTACGAGATAACCATTAACAAAGGCAAACACCAATAGCGGCAGAATAAGAATATGCTTAACCAGCAGAGCTTGCCCATAGGACAGCGTCCAGCTGTTTATGGGCTCCGGCGTCACCGCCGTCATCAGGAACAGACCCGATCCGATCACAACGATGACGCAGGTGACCGCTAATGGATGAAACCATCTGAGAAATGCGCTCCAGCGCTCCTGATCCGCGCTGAACCATCCTGTAAGCAGCAACGTCCCCGTCCATATCGCCATCGCGGTGAAATGGCCGAAGAAGGCAAGCTGCCCAACGCCATCGAACAGGGATGCCGCATGGTTAAACGAGGACATGGCCACCGCAATGCCCAGCAAGGCAATAGGCGTAAGCCAGCGTAATACAGAACCGGGTTTCCGGCGGACGATCATGGTCAGAATCGCCAATAGGATCGAGAGAACCAGAATCCAGGCGTAACGCTCGCCCTCACTGAACTTGAACATGATGCTGTTAAAGGAGTTCCAGAACCCGATATCATCCTTGAAAAACATGATGATTTGCAGCAGCGGCACAAATCCGAATACGATGATGGCTGCTGCTGCCACTGGACCAAGCCAGGCCGGAACTGAAATTTCCGGCTTATATGCTTTCGGTACGAGGGACAATACCGAGATGCCTGCCAGCATGGCGTAGGCTAAATATAGAAACGGCTCACCTAACCAATAGTAAGACATTTATTTTTTCTTCCGTGATGCTCTAATTCCAAAGTATCCTGCAACAACCGCTACAATCACGATGACGACGATCCACACGGTTGACCCACTGCCTGCCGATTGTTCGGTATCGGTAGCAGAAGTGTTGTCTGCCTGCTGATTCTGGTCAGCCGTCTGATCCGTGTTGTCCGTAGCGGTGTTATCTGCTGGTGCTGTTTCATCCTGTGTATTTCCTGTATCCGCAGGCGTTTCTTCAGTACCTGCTGGTGTCTCCGGGGTAACTTCCGCTTCCGGGGCATCTACCTCGAAGGCGTATGTTCCATCCACGGGATGTCCATCGCCGCCCACGATTTTCCATTCGACCGTATAGGAGCCGGATGGAAGCGGTGCAGCCAGTGTGCCCAGCATGGTATTCTGGTTGATCTTGACCTCCGCTACTTCAACCGATTCGCCTTGCGCATTTTTAATCTTGAGCGTGCTCAAGTTTTCATCGATATTTTCATTAAATGACAGGCTTACTTCCTGCACGCTTTCCGTCAGCTTGGCATCTGCCGCGGGCGTACTGGTTTCCAGCTTGGAATGGGCCCACGTTGCAGTCGGGAACACCAGTATTAGCAGCAGACCCAAGGTCAGCAAGACTGAAGCTTTCACATGTTTCAACACACATATCTCCTCCAAACCATTTATCTCAAATTTGAATCTTCCTCATCATAACAAAGACATTCTGACAATGCTAATGAGTATATTGTGAACAATGATTCTCTGATATTTTACACAAAAAAGGGAGTGCCGCATAGCGCACGGCATCCCCAATATGTTTCACAGATTCAATTATACTAACCTCTCTCATACCAATAGCCGGGTATCCCTTTGGTCAGTCGCAGCAAGGCTTCGAGGTAATAGTAATCGCCCCAGATCATATAATCATCAGGCCCCGCACCACCTCTGACGTAATAGGAACCATGCTTGATCAAGCCTTCCTCACCCTCCTCACCGATGGTAGAATATCGGTTTACCAGAGATATCATCGACTTCTCAACGGCTTCTGTCAATAGCCCTTTATTGTCATCTTCTCCGTGCAGATGCTCCAATATCTCCAGCATGCCGCACGCCGCAATGGCGGAAGCGGAGCTATCGCGAGGCGTAGCCTCTTCAATCGGAACGTCAAAATCCCAATACGCGACATGATCCTCCGGCAGGTATTCGATAAAGAAACGGGCAGCACGTAAAGCCGTATCCAAATATTTCGGTTCACGGGTATAGCGGTATGAGAGCGCAAATCCGTAGATGGCCCATGCCTGGCCGCGCGTCCATGTTGAGCCGTCATGATATCCTTGATGCGTTCCTCCTCGGATGGGCGTTCCATCTGTTGGATTGAAGTAAAAGGTATGATACGACGAATCATCCCCCCGTATTAAGTAGCGTAGACTCTTATCCGCGTGCGCCACGGCCACGCGCTTGTATCGCTCATCCCCCGTCTGATCATAGGCCCAGTAGAGCAGTGGTATGTTCATCATGCAATCGATGATAATGCGACCTCCGTTCTTCTCGTCGCCCTTCCGGCCCCAGGCCTGAATATACTGTCCCTCTTCCCGCCAGCGCAGCATCAGATGATCCGCAGCTTTCAAAGCGAGCTGTTTACCATCTTCATGTTCATCCACAATCCACGCTGCCAAGGCAGAGGGCAGATACAGAAATCCGATGTCGTGATGATCCAGATGTCGCTTCTCCTCAAGACGCAGCTTGTAATCCTGCAATTGGGCTATTGCCGTTTCCTTAAATAGCGGGTCCTTCGTATATTCATAGCACAGCCAGATCATTCCGGTATAGAATCCTTCAATCCAGTCATTGCTTTCTCCCCACTCGTAACGCTTCTCTTCCGTAATATGAGGAAACTTCATCGGGAATTGTTCAATATTCCTCTTTGTTTTTTCTACCGCATCCATAATGGCTTGCTCCCACATGAGTCAACTACCTCCTTATTCTTTGATGGCTCCGATCATGACGCCTTTCACGAAATATTTCTGCAAAAATGGATATAGAAACAAAATCGGCAGCGTAGCCACCATAATCGTTGCATACTTAATCGTCTCGCCAACCGGCATCCGGTCTCCCCCGCCTACCGAGGTCATCATGCTGCTGGTATCGTTCTGGATCAGAATCTCGCGCAGGATCAGCTGCAGCGGAAACAGGTCCCGATCCCTTAAATAGATGAGGGCATCAAACCATTTATTCCAGTGCCATACCCCGTAAAAGAGAACCATGACCGCAATGACCGGCAGCGATAGCGGGATGATGATCCGGAACAAAATGGTCCAGTCGCTGGCTCCGTCGATCCGAGCGGATTCCTCGAGCGCATCCGGTACCCCTTGAAATGCCGTTCGCATGATAATCAAGTTCCATGTCGTCATGGCGCTTGGAATAATCAAAGCCCAGTACGTATCAATCAGACCCATATTTTTCACGAGCAGGTATTTCGGAATGAGCCCCCCGTCGAAAAACATCGTCATGACGATCAGCATCATAATGGTACTCTTCCACATCACGTTTTTCCTGGATAAGCCATAGGCTCCGAGAGCCGTCATCAGAATGTTCAGCGTCGTGCCGACCACCACATAAAATATGGTGTTCATGTAACTACGGATGATATTGGGGTTCTCAAAAACCATTCGATAAGAATCCAGCGAGAAGCCCTTTGGCCACAGCAGGATACCCCGGTGCTGAACGAATTCGGCTGGTGTACTGATCGAAGCAAACAATACGTAGAGGAAAGGGTATAACGTGACAATCGATAGCAAGCACAAGAGAATGACATTCGCAGAATCAAACAGGATTTCACTGACAGATTTTGAAGTACGCATGAGATGCCCCCTTTCTACCACAGCTTCGTGTCGGTAAACCGCTTGCTGAGATAATTGGCTCCAATGAGCAGCATAAAGTTAATCAGGGAATTAAACATGCCGACAGCAGCACTATAGCTATAACTCGCTTCCAGTATCCCCTTGCGGTAGACATAGGTACCGATAACGTCCGCCGTCTCATAGATAACCGGATTGTACATAATCAGAATTTTCTCATCCTGCAGCGCCATAAAGGAACCAATCCGCAAGATGAGCAGTATGATGACCGTTGGCAAAATGCCGGGCAGCGTAATTTGAAGCATCTGCTTCCAGCGGCCGGCACCGTCCACTTTAGCCGCTTCATAAAGGGATGGATCGATATTGGAAATGGCCGCGAGGTAAATGATAGATCCCCATCCAATCCCTTGCCAGATGGCAGATGAGGTATATATGGTGCGGAACCATTCCGGCAGCCGCATGAACGAAATCGGTTTTCCGCCGAAGTAGGTAATGATGTGATTGATCAGCCCGTCTACCGACAAAAAATCCACCAGCATCCCGACAACCACGACAACGGATATGAAATGGGGAATATACGTAATGGATTGGACCGTCCGCTTAAATATGCGATGCCGAACCTCGTTCAGCATTAACGCCAGCACAATGGAGGCGGGAAAAACAAATATGAGATCGTACGCTCCCAGGATGATGGTATTGGAAACCACCCGCTCAAAGAAAAATCCGTTAAAGAAATCGCTGAAATGTTGAAATCCAACCCACGGGCTATTCCATATGCCGAGCCCTGCCGAGAAGTTTTTGAACGCAATTTGCAGTCCATATAAAGGTCCGTAGTGAAACACGGCATAAAACGCCACCACCGGCAGCAGCATCAGGTAGATTGTGGAATTTCGGCGAAAGTCCTTCGCAACTCTTGTGCTGAAGCTCTCTGGCTTGCTCTGTAACGTAACGTGGTTTGTCTCTTCCTTAAGCTGCACCCTATGCCCTCCTCTGACAAAAAAATCATTCACAGTTAGAGGGAGAATCCTGAGTCTTCTCCCTCTTCATGCAACTACAATTTAACGGCTGTTGAACCGGTCCAGCGCAGCTTGCTGAATCTGGAGCGCTTCCTCAATGCCCATACCTTGAACCGTTTGGACAAATTGATCAAACCCGCTAATCGGCTCCACGCCCATAATGAATTTGTTGACCATCTCTTCGTAGTAGGTATTAATATCGTTCATGATCGAGGCATAACGCGTGCTTTCCTCAGCCGTTGGTGAAATAATCGGCATCAAACGGTCATTCTCCGCCTTCATCCATGTCTCAATGGCAGCTTTTTGCTGGGGAAGCGCGGAATACTGCTCGATGTAACGGCGATCCTGGACAAAAGGTCCCGAATAACTGGCCAGATTGTATTTCGACAACGCTTGGGTGATCGATAGGCCATCCGGATTTTTCATCACTTCATCTGTGTAAGTCGGGTATCCATCCTTCATATCGTAGCTGACTCCCTCGACCCCAAAATTAAACAGCATATGCCCTTCTTCACCGTATTTATAATCAAGCCATTTCACCGTCTCCGCTGGAAACTTGTTCGCTTTTGTAATGGCCGCGCCGAATCCGTTGAATGGCGAATCCTTCTGTCCAAGGATTGGAGTGTCTCCCTTTTTCAATACAACATTCGGAGCACCTACCAGATCTACGTTCGGATTGCTTTTTAGCATGAGCTCAGAATAACGGCCGAGGCTGCTGCCCATGTAACCGGAGAAGGCACCCACTTGATTGTTGGTCACTTTGGCGTCTTTTAGCGTAGAGTCCGTTGCCGCGTAATCCTGATCAATGAGACCTTCGGCGTACCATTTGCTCATCGTCTCCAAATATGATTTGAATTCCGGTTGGATCGGACCATACTTCACATTCCCGTCCACCTGATAAAAACCAGTCGTAATCCCCCACGCACCGACAAACGCATGATTGATTGCCGTCATATCCATATCAAGCAGGAGCGGGATTTCATCCGCCTGCCCGTTTCCATTGGGATCCTTGGTTTTGAATGCCTTTAATACTTCATACCATTCATCTATCGTCTCCGGCACGGATAACTTTAGCTGATCAAGCCAATCCTGGCGGATAATGAGGCCGTTAAAGGTCAGCAAATACTCGTCCCCGCGGATAAACGGAAATACGTAAATGTTGCCTCCGTCTGTCGTAATCAGCTTTTTGTATTCTGGATGCTCGTTCAACAATTTCGATACATTTGGAGCATGCTCTTCAATCAGCTCATTCAGGCGAATAATCGAACCGTCCGAAATTGCTTTATCCGGTCCTCCTGATACGTTAGCCCATCCGTACTCCACAACATCCGGCAAATTGCCTGACGAGACCATGATATTGAAGGCGTCTGCCTCCTGACCGGCCGGTGGATGCTGGAACTTCACTTTGGTGCCCGTCGTTTTCTCCAATTCCTGATATGCGGCAATTCCGTTCATATCCTGCATTGTTGCTGAAGCGTTTCCATTTAGCGATACCCAATAGGTAAGCTGCCCAGGATATCCCGTTTCACCGCTAGCAGCCACGCCTGTTCCTTCCTTACCTTTTTCGCCGGCAGGCTTCTCGGCCCCCGAGCCTTTTCCGCTGCATCCGGCAATCATAGCCACAATCAGCATAAAAATCGCAAGTCTCGCAACACGTTTCCGGTTTGTTTTCAAATCACGACGCCTCCCTTTTTTCCTAAAGAATGATCATCCGAGATAAGACTAGGCTTAGAAGATTCCAACCAGCCCTGCCCCAAATATTAATGCTGAAACGCTTACATCGTATACCGTACAGTTTCAACATGCATAAACAGGGATTAAGAATTGAGATGATCATTTCTTAAGGTCGATGATAGGGAATGCAGGGTATCCTTGTATTTTCCCGGGGTGATCCCTTCGTATTTCTTAAATACCCGGATAAAACCGACGTCACTGGTATAACCGACGGACCGGGCAATGTGCGAAATCGTATTTTTAGCATCTCGCATCATTTCCTTGGAGCGTTCGATCCGAATCTTGGCCAGATAATCCGTGAGATTGGTGCCGCTGTTTTTCTTGAAGAAAGCCGACAGATACGGCGGTGTAATATCAAATTGCTCGGCAATGGAAGCCAAACTGATCATGGAATCGTCGTGATGATCCTCAATGTAGCTCTTGATCTTCTCAAGCAGCAGCGAAGAGGAATCGCCCCTTTGATCTTTTACGTAGAGACAAACCATGCCGAACATCCATTTCACCTCCCGGTAGAGCTCCTCGACCGTACTCCCCTCCGTAATTTCCTCAAGCGATTTGCCTGACTCGCCGAATATATCCTCGTACTTCAAATTCAAAGCATTAAGCAGCTTAAACATGGTGCTGAGCAAGTTAGCGAACATGAGTCTGCCGAGCTCAGGCGAGATGGATTGTCCGTTGAAGTTATTGTGGTACAGACACTGGATGATATCCTGCGCCTTATCCGTATCCCCGCTTTTCATAGCGTTAATGAGCTGGATTTCCGTCTCAATGGGAAAATCATAATACACCCCCGTTTTCTGTTTCATTTCTTCGTACAATAAAATCGGTTTATACGCAGTAAAAATGGAATATTCCAAAGCCTTCAAGCTTTCGGTGTAGCCGCTCGCCAAGCATCCAAGACCTGTACGGATATCGCTGATCCCGATCGTTATTTCGGATTTAAAGCGCTGTTCAAGCACCTGCTTCACTTGCTCTGCCCAATCGTACAGCTGGCCTGCCTTGTCATGCAGTGGCTCTGGGATGTTTAGAATAATCGCAACCAGGTTCTTCTCCAGCTCCACGGAATATGCGGTAAAGGGATGAATTTCTTCCGCCACCTTCCCGGTGACAAAACGGATCAGGGCCCATTCTCTTTCCCGCTCATTATGTATAAACCCACTGGCATCCCTCAACTCGATCAAGGCAACGGCAAAACTGGAATACGGGAACGAGATCCCCATGAAATCCAGAGCATGATCGGACATATCCGCCGTATCCACGTTTCCCTTCAATAATCGCTGCAAAAAGTTGGACCGAATCACAGGGGTTTGCCTGGACAATTGCTCCTTCATCTCTGTCTGCTTACCGAAGGAATCAGCCATCGTCGATTTGATAAAATCATATTCGTTACGTACCTTCCCCTCCTTAGCCGGATGGGATTGCCGGATGAAGCGGATGATGTCGCGCAAAGGGAAATACGCGCGGTAGGTCATGAAGGCACAGGCCGCAATCCCAGCGACAAGACAGATAGCCATAACACCAACGGCCATTCGTTTGACCATATTGACCTTTTCCATAAACACTTTTTCCGGTACGGCCGATACGTACTCCCACCCGCTCCTTGCAGATCTTGTCGATACTGTCAACACACGCGGATGATCCGCGGTTTTACCCATATTGCGAACCTCTGATTCACCGGCACTAAGAATCACTTGGCCGCTGGCATCCTTGATGTAAATGGTTCCGTGGTTTGTTTTCACAATCTCATCAAGCAATCCTGCGATCTGCCTCTCCTCAATCAGCATAACAAGCGCGCCTTTGGGATTGGCCTTCTCTCCAAATGGAAGCGTTTGCATATATGTGAGCATGCGTTTCTGATTTAATCCTTTACCGACTTCGGTCACGGGCAAATACCGGTTAAAGTGGATGCCGTGCAGAATATCTTTTTGATACTGTTGATAGGTTAATTTTTCATATCCGTAAATATCGGAGAACAAGACACTGGACGTTGTCTTTAAGGTGGGACTGAGAACCGTATCGCTCTCCCGTAGATATACATAAAAATCGGTGATAAAACTGCTGCTGTTGCGGTATCGCTGCATCTCCTGCATGAAAGTGTAGTAATTGTAGTTCTCGGTTCCATTTTGAGGGGATTTGGCCTTTAGCAGCCCATCCAGTCGCGGATGTGAAGTGATGTTCCGGGAAATCAGATGCATTTCATCCAATCGGCTGTCCACCACCTGCTTCGCCTGCTCAATCAGCGCCATGTTGGAGTTGTTGGCATTTTCGATCATAATCCGCTCGATTTGCGTATACAGTCCCCAGAACACGATGACCGGGATCAGCAGTATCACAAGATAGGACATGAGCAGCGTAACGAACACGGACACTCGATTGGAACGCTCATTTTTTGTGCTGGTTGTCGTCAATTTCCCCATACCCTCATTCCTTCCCATTCATTAGATGTGGCTTTTTCGTACTTACATTAATTACATCATACTGTTTTTATTTATCATGAACAGGTTTTCTTCAAAAATGTTAATGCATCACGAATTTGTATCATATGGTAGACTCTGGCCCTATGACCATCAAGAAAAAGAGCGCCTTCCATGGGAAGACGCTCTTCATATTCAGATGACTAAGGCTCATATATCATTTTGCGGGTCATGCCGCCATCCACAACGAGATGGGCCCCCGTCACGAAATCATTGTCCGGATCGGTAAAATAGAAGCAGGCTTTGGCGATATCAGCTGGGGTCCCTACCCGCCCGGCTGGGTGCTGTTTATGGTCAACTGAACGGAGCTCATCGTAGTTTCCAGTTTCAATCCAGCCAGGACTTATACAATTCACCCGAATCCCATCGGGTCCCAGGCTGACGGCCATGGCATGGCTCAACGCGACAATGGCTCCTTTGGAAGCTGCATAAGCCTCCGAATTCGGCTCGGACATAATCGAACGCGTGGATGACATGTTGACAACAGCCCCGCCACTTCCAGCCTTTTTCATATGTACCGCCGCTTCACGCGTAGCCAAAAAACAGCTTCGGACATTCGTGTTGATCACATCGTCCCAGTCTTCAACCGTAAGCTCATATGGCGATTTCCAACGGGAAACCCCGGCATTATTAATCAAAATATCGAGGGTGCCGGCATATTGGACGGCTTGGTTCATCAGGCTTTTAATATCTTCTTCCTTCCTTACATCGCAAGGGACGAAGATAGCGTTCAATCCTTGTTCTTTTAAGGCGTTTGCCGCCAGGTTGCCCTGTTCTTCATGAACATCGCTTAATATCACTCGAGCTCCGCTTAGAGCGTAAGCCTCTGCCACTCCGCGGCCAATCCCATTGGCAGAGCCCGTGATTACAACCGTTTTATCCTGAAATTTCATATGCTGTCCCTCCTTCTCCTTCATATATACCACAAGAGAAGGTGCATATAAAAATCAAATCCGTCTCTTATTTCGGATGATCATAACCTCGAACCACGCTAAGATGCGCTCTGGGGTGCCTAACGAAACCGTAATACCGGGTTCCCTGAAAACGCAGCAGTCCCTCGTCTCCTTCTGCGCACATGCCGAATTCCTCGCCATTTACAACAAACTCCATGCGGTCTCCGCTCTCTACTTCAAATGTCAGATAATAGGTGGTACGAGTACGGCTCGACATCGTATCATCTGTCTGCTGCGTGTGTTTCACTTCCGTTCGCTTGCTCACAATCTTGGAATCGACCGATAGCAAAGGCTGTCGGTTATTCTGACTCCATTGCAAGATTCCCTTACCGGCCGACAGCAAAATGATCCCGATGACGACGATGAAAAACACGGGCATAACGCTGCCGAAAAAATCGAACATCCATACTGACCCCGATCCCATACGGCTCCCCCCTCCACCTTGTCTTGAAATATGTATATGCTTTAATTCGGACAATTTAACTCATCCTTATGGAAAGTTTGATTGAAATTTTAAAGAACTTGTCCCTTTCTGGGAGCACCAAAAAAAGCTGATGTCTGCATTTTGCCAGTCATCAGCTTCTTCCCGGGACTAGAACGTCCTGTTTCATTCATTCTTTTTATTGTCTTCATTGTCTTCATGTCCATTCAATCGTAAGCCAATCTCATCCATTTCATCGTTTCTTCTTGTCCTGTCATTTCATGCTCCTGCGGTGTCATTTCCTGCTCATTCCAGCAGGCCAGACACTGCTCCTCGGTGTCGCATAAGCAAGCATCATCACAATGGTAGCAAAGGCGGAGGAAATTTATCGTCATTTGATCGGTATGCATGAGGATCGTCCCCTTCTAAACAATTTGGAGTATCTGATTACACCTTTATAGTAGCATACGTGGAGGTTATTATTTGTGATTTATTTCACAATATATACCGAAAAAAAGCTTTATCCGAACTGATGGTCACATTCGATAAAGCTTTTTCAATCTGCTTTTTTATCGGCATATTCAGATCATATATTCTCGTCGAAAACTATAGACCCTGCCAGGTTGCCCCGCCGTCACTGCTCTTCATCAGACGCGATCGATTCTTGTCCGATGTTTCAATCAGCATCCAACCGACATCAGAAGATGTAAACTGCAGTTTTACCACGTTCGGATATTTGGCAAGATTATCGTTCAGCAGCTTACTCCTTGGAAATGGATTCCAGGTCTTGCCCATATCATTCGTATGATAAACAATACCGTTCACCATTCTCCACCCATCATGAAGCCGCCGGAAAACAGGCTGAATAGACCCCTGACCGGTATCACCCGAAATGGGGAATGACACCAGATTCCATGATTTCCCCGTGTCGGCAGTAAAGTAACCCAAATAGCTCGCCTGATCCTCCTTCACGCAGGTAATCGGTATATAAACCTCACTTCCACTACTGCCTCTGCCCAGAAACTTGGGGGCACCTGCAAAGACCGAACCGCACTGATCCAGCAGTTTGCTCTTGAATATCTGTCCGGAGGACTTCCACTTCTGACCTCCATCACGGGTAATATACAATTTGGAGGATTGCATTTCACGGATGGTCGCAAATCCGACAAGCGAATCCGTGAAGGTTAAGCCAATAATGGACCCTGTTCGTGGGATCACGCTGCCGGGAACGCGAGATGTAGGATACTCTGTATTCTGCATGACCTCTTCCCATAATCCGCCATTATTGCTGGTTCGAAATAGCGACTTCTCCTCAGAGCCCCGGGAAAGGTCGCCTTTTGCCATAATCCATCCCTGCTGAGATGATACGAAGGACATGGCCGTGACGATACCTGTCTCCGGCAGCGAAGAAAGCTTCCAGGAGTCTCCTCCATCCGTCGTATTGAGCAGGATCGTTTCAGCTGATCTCTGCTTGTTGCGTATAATCCAACCATGTTTCTTATCCGTGAACACGATGTCTTTCCCATACTCCAGTTTATCAACGAACTGTACATTCGAGGATGGAGAGATATCAACCCACGTTTCGCCATGATCCTGCGTCTGGTAAAGGCGCAGCTCCGTGTTCGTTATCCCCCAAGCAATCCCTGTTGACTCATTTATGAGTTGGAAATCCGTCAACCGTGTATGTATCTGATATTTACTTTTTTCCTCGGGCGCTTTCATCGCCGTATCCGGCGTTACTAGTGTAATGGTCTGACCTTCTTCTTCTTCAACCGATTCAGGAGGGTCTTCTACTGTAGAAGTTTGCTGTTGTTTTATCGGTTCTGAGGTACAGGCTGCTAACATCAATGCCATCATCATTAGCATACTGAGCCAGAATATAAAACGACTTGATTTCAAGAATTCTTCCTCCTCTTATTTCGATGTCATGCTGCAAGTCTGCTTTTTCGACATTATAACATATTCCATCCAACGGATATGTAAAGAAGTGACTTGCAATATTTACAATACTGTAGCTTTTTTGATAGTGTCAGTCTCGTATGCATAAGGATGTTTTTATTATGGAAAACTCTTGAGGTGTGAAATTTTAGCAAGGCAGTTGAATTTAAGGGGGTGACAACTCATGGCTAAACCCGATAATCGCGAAGACAATGTAGAACATTTGCAACAGGCCGTCCAGAACACGATTGAGAACTACCGTGAAGCCGAAGATTATCTCGAGGAGTTCGGGGATGAGATTCCGGCAAGCGAGAAAGAACAGATCCAAGATCGTAATGCTCGTCGCGAAAAGAGTATTTCCGGCTTCCGAGAAGAGATCAAAGACGAAGCTGCCCATCAGCAAGGAGAATAATCCGTAGATCACATAGAAACAGGAGGAGCGCCATGCGCTCCTCCCGTTTTTGTACATATCTCCTACCAATCGGGGAACCGTCAGAGTCATCGTGAACGAAGGTAACATATTGATTTTTCGTTCAGTACCGGTTCACGAAATTCTATTTGACGATAACTCCCTTATAATCCTTTAAATACTCTGGTGCATCCGTAATAAAGTGTCTGATCGCCTTCACCCTGGATTCCAAATCCATAGTGTCGTTCGGACCCACCTGTACAACCGATGCAGATGCAGTGGCTATAATATCGACGCATCCCACATGAATCTTTTTATAATCTTGTATAATATTTAGTTCTACGTCTGAGTACGGCGGCCATGTGGGTATCAACCTGGAGAATATCGGGTAATCCTCATATTGTCCCTCGTCTTCAAAGAACACCGGCACCTGCCGCTGAACCGCCAATGCACGCGTATCGGCATCGATATGTCCCGATTCACCGCATACAAATACGGAGCTATTGGAAATATTGATGATATACATGTTATCAACGTGTGAATGACGCTTCATGATGCGGCACTCGGAGATAACGGAACAAGCGGGGTGATTTGTAGTGATTCGGAAGGCGTATCATACATGGAGGAGCAATTCATGACATGGGTATCTCCAATCAACAGTACCGATGAACTTGAGATCGCTGTAATGCGGATCGAACCAACCTGAAGCTCTTTATTGACGACTGTCATTTTCATTTGAATTCCACTTCCCTCGTTGCAAATTAAGAAGGTGCTGCTCAACTGCCGTAACGATCTCACTCTTCACTTGTTTGATGATCGATTGCTCAACATCTTGCGGGTTCATAGATTCCCTATTCGTTTGATATTGCCTCAGATAAACGGTTATACGGTCTCCGAGTTGTTTACGAATATCCTCGATAATAACCCCAGCATATTCATCACCAACTACAAGCTTGGATTCGGGAAGCATGCGCTCGATCTGCTTAGGTACGATATCTTCTAGATAACGTGATACATTCTGATATATGTTCGAGTGTAGTTCGCCGCCTGTATTTCCCGTCTGAGACTGTTCTAACGGCTGACCATTCACGGTAATATCGTCCAGGGATTGCCCAGCCTTAGGCATCAATCCAATATTTAAGGTGCCTTCCAATTTTTCAATCTTCAATAAATCAAAATTATATTGCACCCGATCTATCGTTTTCTCGCTTCCCGGTTTTAATTGATCTATTTGACTGCGCATTTCCTTCAGCATTTGTTCCATTCTACTCAGCTGGTCTGACTGGGTTTGAAGAATATAGGACAATTGCTGTATATAATAATCATACATGGAACCGCCTCCCCTGCTCCTTATACAATCTATGCACAGGTGATTCACCTCATTCTTGCCTATACAGTCCTTCAATTGGCGCAGGTAATGGGACCAAGGGGTTATTGCTATTATTTTGAGGCTCGAATTCCGGAGCAGGGCCTGTAAACCCACCTGTGTTATATATATTGGATAATGCCCGGATCTCTCCGGCGGTTCCAATCTGCAGGACCGAAGAATTAGTCACCGCTCCCACCCGAAACTGCTGTATATTAATACATTGATGTACTGTTAGATTCACAGTGGATCACAACCTTAATTAAGCATTAGGTGAATCAATCAAGTCCGGATCGAATGTATTCGTGCTGCTGGCCTGGTTGTTTGTAATATTCGTACCAATACTATCGCCAGTGGTGAACGAGTTGGCGCCGGAATAAGCTTTTGAGGTACTGTTTAAATCAATGACGCCTGTATTTCCAACCAAGACCGTAGAACTGGGGCCCACGTTTACAATCTTCATATTGCCGATAATCGAAACCACAATTCCACCTCTTCATTCAAAATCATACGCTTGGATTTATTCTATGTAGTTGGAAGCCCAGATGTCACTCTAACATTCTTTCGCCCATATAATGAATTTACAGAACGAGGGAGGGATATAGAGTGAACTCAAGATCCAAACGGCCTGACTGGTTGTCAAAGGACTCTTTTTTCAAGAACAATTCGTTTCCATTCAAAGATCTTAATGATCTCAATGAGGATTTCCAGCTGGATCCAACCTTAATTGAGGATTATGTAAAGGATACGATAAAACAAGCAACCGCCGGAAATGAAATACTGCCTAACCCTAATACACTTCGATATGAAACTTTTGATACCCATAACTTTCTGGTTGTAAAATGTTATATCCCCAAACGTGTCCATCCGGAAAACTTATGGATTAAGCTAAATCGGACACAAATTAAAATCCATGGTTTGCCAAAAGATCAAAGCCAGACCATCGTCTTACCCGTCCCCATTCTTCCTGCACAAAGCATTGCGACCTATAAACAGCATACTCTTCAAATTAAGATGCCAAAAATGTCTACAGGCCGATTTCGTGATATCAATATTCGTTTCTTATGAACTCCTATATCTAACGATGTTTCGTCACAAACCAAAAACGGTTCCTACTGTGTTTACTCCGGTTCAGCCTGCGTACAACCAATGTTGTATGCAGGTCACTGGATGATGCAACCATACGCATAACTTATACATTTTAACGGAATGAAGAGCATTTACCATAATATGTATATTTCCCTCCCCACCATTTTCACTTTTGTGTAGGGACTATACAGGAGGTTGGGGTGTATTAGATCGAAGTTAGCTAGATAAATTGAAGTTATTCGATTATTATGAATTTTTCATATGATGTATTATTCACTTATTAAGGCCGTTTTCCCACATTAAAATAAGCTGATTTCATGATGAAATCAGCTTATTCAAAAATCTATATGAAGGTCGTTGCCGGGTTTATTAAGCCTCGGATACTACCGTATAACGCTCATTGATATGCTTCGGCTGTTCAAGTTCATCCAATACCGCAATCGCGTAATCCGCGTAGCTGACATAGCTTTGACCGCTCGAATTGACAATGACATGGTCCTTGCCTTCCTGATAACTGCCAGTGCGTTGACCTTTCGGATTAAAGAAGGCTGCCGGACTAAGAAACGTCCATTTCACATCAGAAGTTTGCTCCAGGTCTTTCAAATTCTCACCGGCATGGAATGCTGTCGGATAATATTCCTTAGGAAAATCAGGAGTTTCCATGAGTCGCAAGGTTTTGGCTTCATCAACAAACAAGCTCCCGGCACCGCCCATCACAAACAGTCTGGTATTCGTGCCTTTCAGAGCTTCTATCAATACTCGGCCTACTTCCACATATTGAGTTTCCTGCCCAGGCGCCGCCGCAAAAGCATTCACGACAACATCGAAGCCTTGAAGATCGGCATTAGTCAAATCCAGCACGTTCTTCTCCAAAATGTTAATACTGGAATCGGAGACCTTGGATGCATTACGTACAATTGCCGTTACTTCATGACCGCGTGCTTGTGCTTCCTTGAGAATCAGACTTCCCGCTTTCCCTGTTGCACCGATAATACCAATCTTCATGATGAATCTCTCCTTTATCAATTGTATATACAAATGAGGGGTGAAAAAGAAGCTTTATATTCCCTTTTTCAATATTTCACTGGATTCATGGAGAAGTTTAGTTAATTGTTCGCTATGTTCCTTCCCCAAGAGGGAAACATACTGTCCATACAGCTGTTCAAAATATTGGTTCAGCTCCTGATATAACAACTTCCCTTCATCCGTTAAAAAAATATGCGTTTCTTTCCATTCGGATTGGCGCAGTACCAACTGCTTCTCCTCCAGCTTATCAATGAACCGGGTGCTTGTGGATGGAGCAATCGATAACTTATCGCTTAGCTCTTTCTGCGTTATGCCGGGATATTGATGGATTACCACCAGAACATAGGAATATGTTGGCGATAAACCAGCTTTGGCAAAAGCTTCCTCCGCCATCTTGGTCATCGAACGAGCAAACCGATTCGATGTAAAAAACAAGCATGAGCTTAGTATGGAATCATCGATATTCATAACCAGTCACCTCTCATTTGTATATACAAACTAACACGAAGCTAATATTTTGTCAACTACTTTCTTTTAGTTAGTATGATGATTGATTTCATCCTTTTCGTCGTAACTAGGTACGGGTGAAACCGTATATAGTTTGCCTGAGAGATAGGGAGCGCTTTTCTTCATTGTTATGAATTTTTCATATATTGAAATAATCACCTTATTTTTATAATTAAAAAAACCTATATCGCACAAGATGTGGATCAAGTCGTCTACCCTGGCGAGGGCACAACTCTCATCTCCAACATGACAAATATGGAGCATATCATCCACGTGTCCGAACATCACGGCATCGATAGCAGCATCTTAAACGCAGCAAAAGCGATTGCCCAAAGAGCAATCCATGCCGGTTATGGAGAAATGGCTTCTCACGCTTAATCGAATTTAATCACCCATCTGCTTAAAATGCTAATCCGACTATGATCCAGATTTAAAGACTAAATGACTAAATGGGATATAACAACGAATAGGCAAGTCAAACAGGTGACGAAAGCGTCCCCTCTTGACTTGCCTATTCGTTGAATTCGCTGTCTCCTTAACCCTTGACGGCTCCTTCGGTCAAACCTTTCTGAATATACTTTGAGATAAACAGGTACACAATGAGCACCGGAATAACGGTCAACGATACTGCCGTAGCCATCAGGCCAAAGTCTGTTCCGTATTGGGAACTGATCTCATTAAGCAATGCAACGATCGGACGGACATTCTCTTTGTTTACAAAGATCAACGCTGAGAACAAGTCATTGTACGACCACATAAATACAAAAATACTTGTCGATGCAAATACAGGCTGCGAGATCGGAACGAATATCTTAACAAACATCTGCCATCGGTTGCATCCGTCCATAAAAGAAGCTTCTTCAAGCTCTTTCGGTATCGTTGCCATATAACCGGCAATAACCAAGGTCGCAAACGTCAGATTGCCTGCCGTTTGCGGGAAGATTAGGCCCCAGTATGTATTGACCAGGCTGGTTTTGATAAGAAGCTCATATACCGGAACTACGGTAGCAAACGCCGGGATCAAAAGTGTCGCATACAGAATGGAATAAATCGTGCGCTTGCCTTTAAAGTTGAATCTGGACAGCACATAAGCGGCTAGTCCTCCGAGCAATAACACCAACAATACGGTACTGAAGGACATCACCAAGCTATTGATATAACTTCTTCCGATATTGATGCGGTCAAATGCGTTCTGATAGTTAACAAACACCGGTTCCCATGCGATACCAAAGGAATTATTCATCACATCGCGAGAAACCTTGAACGAGTTATTCACGATCCAGAATAACGGATAGATGGTTGTTAAGGACCACGCTGTCAAAATCACGTACATCAACGTGGTGCCTAAACTAAACCGACTTTTCCTAACGCGCTGAGTTTTGTGTTCAACGACGATGGTTGGCTCCATAACAGTACACCCCTATAATGCTTAGTATGTAATCTCGTCTCTTTTCATCAAACGGTTGGCAATCAATGCAAGCAGTACGCCAAAGATCACCATGTATATAGCAACCGCCGATCCGTAACCAAAGTTCTGATCCACCATGGCCTTTTTGTACATATACGTTCCCAGTACTTCCGTTCCATTCTGGCCGCTTGTAATGACCCAGATGAACTCGAACACCTTCAACGTTCCCGTAATGGCAAGGGTGATAACAACCTTAATGTCACTCATGATGAGCGGAATTGTAAGCATCGTTGTTTTCTTGAACCCGGTGATTCCTTCCAATTTTGCAGCCTCATAATAATCCGCGGGTATTTTGGACATGGCGGTCAAGAACAGGACGAAATAAAAGCCCACATAATGCCATACCGTTGGAATCGATACTGCCTTAAGCGCATTCTTCGCATCCAGCCACAGAATCTTCTCAATGTTGAAATTCGCCAGCAAATTGTTCAGCAAACCAAAGTTGTAATTGTAGAACAATACAAATAATAAGGAAATGGCAGTACCGGATATGACAACCGGGAAGAAAAAGACAGTTCGATAAAACCCTTTGAGCTTGGAAATATTATCTACCAGGACGGCCAACACAAGTGCGATCCCAACCTGAAACACGATAACATAGAGCATGATTTCCAGCGTGTGCAATGTTGCAGCGCCAAGCAGTTTATCCGTAACGAGTCTCTCATAGTTAGCCCATCCCACAAACTTTTTATCGAAAAAGCCGCTTGTGCGATAAAAGCTAAGATACAAACTCTTGAAGAACGGATAATATAAAAAGATTGTCATGATGGCTGCTGCGGGTAATAAAAACATCACAATGTACTTGCGATCACCCTTCATATTAATCACCCTTGATGTTTATTTTTCTTCATCGTCCTTGCCGAAATGACTACGCCGCCCAAATGAAAGCAGAGGGGCGGCGTAACGTCACTTTTAATTCTACCGTTTCTGATGAAAACTATTTTTTGTTGGCATCCTCGGTTTTCTTCGCTTCTTCGATAGCTTGAGTAGGAGTCTTCTTACCTTCCACTACAGGCTGAACATTAGCACGAAGGTTACCAAACGTTTCTTGCGAAACTTTACTGTCAACCGGTGCAACGATGGTAGCTGCTTTAGCTGCCATAGCGAAACCGTCAAGAGCTACTTGCGGCAATCCAGTCACTTCAACGTCAGCAGCTGGTGTACCACCGTTAGCTGAAGCGATTTTTTGAATAGATGCCGGGGAAGTCAGGTGTTTCAGCAAAGCGATTGCCGCTTCTTTTTTGGCTGCATCATCATAAGTGGCTTTGGAGAGGTAGAAACCGGAACCGAAACCGCCTACGATATCATTACCGCTACCAGCGCCACCAGGAACCGTAGGGAATGGCAGAACTGTAGAGTTGTCACGAGTATCATCGCTCCAACCGCCAACTGCCCAAGATCCTTCTATGGTCATAGCAGCCAGGCCTTCACTATAGTAGTTGCCGGACATGCTCAGGTCGATCGTTGCTGCATCTTTAGGGAATGCGCCCAGGTCATACAATTCTTTCATAGCCGCATACGCTTTTTCCCAGTTTGGATCGATGCCATCAAGCAGACCTTTGCTTTGGCTTTCAGGACCTGCTGCGGACAAAATCGTATGTTCGATCAGGTAGTGGGATTGGTCAAATGGTACGGACAAAGGAATAATGCCTTTGTCAGATAACGTTTTCACAGCTGTGGTCAATTTCGCCCAGTCTGTTGGAAGCTCCAGACCATTTTCTTCGAAGATTTTTTTGTTAACGAACAAGCCTTCATAGAAACCGGTCAATGGTGCAGCGTAAATGTTACCGTCTTTTTGCTTGGCAAGCTCAAGCGCGTCAGGAATGAAGCCGTTCTTCCATTCAGCGTCAGCGTCGAGAATTTCGTTCAGCGGCACAACTTTACCGGCATTGACGAATCCTTCTGCGTCAGCCCCGATGAAGTAGAACAGCAAGTCAGGCTCGTTGCCGCTGTTCATGTCGGTGTTAACTTTCGTTCTGAAACCGTCATCATTTGCGGACATGGTATCGTTGTCTATCTTCACGTTCGGATGCTCCTTCGTGAATTCATCCAACGCTGCCTGGAAGGCTTCGCGAGCTGCGTCAGTTCCTCCGAAAGTCGAGAACACGCGGAGTGAAACCGGAGCGGCTTCATCCTTCTTCTCATCTGCCGGCGGAGTCGTTTCCGTCTTCGGAGTATCTCCTTCAGCAGCAGGAGTGTTGGTGCCACTGCTGTTACCGCATGCTGCTAGGAACATGGAGAGCAACAACATGACACTCATGAGTAACATGGAAGTCCTTTTCATTTCTAATCCCCCTAAGTATTTTTTCAGAACCTTATGTAAATACTTGCTGTCTACCAGAATTTTATTCCAAGCCCTACTGGTTTCAAAGGGGGACATTCATCTTTTGCAGGGGGAAATTTTTCCATGTCAACTTTTTTCGCTTCATGCCTCCCTTTTTAAACTAGGAAAATGTGCTAGGTATAGAGGAAGCCAGATGAAAATAATGCAGTGGTTAGATCAGGAAATGGATGGACATTTCTCTATTATGAATTTTTCATATGTTGAAATAACATCATCATTTACAGTCATGGTTTGCAATCTTTTAAGCAGGAAAAAAGAGCCTGTCGAGATCTCTCGACAGGCTCTTTTTATACACCTATACCTTGCCCACCCAATCCGCACCGGCAACCTCTCGCCAGCGATTGCGGATCGACTCGTAAACATCCTCCGGCAGCTGCCCTTTTTCCAATAATGCGGCATTTTGCTCCCAGCGGTCCGGATTTGCCGTACCGACGATGGCAGTTGCTACGCCCGGCGTGCTTAAGGTGAATCTTAATGCCATTGCAACGCCTTACTGAACATCCGTGAGAAAATCGTAATTCAATTCGCTTAACCTGACCCAATAAGGATAAGCATAATCCTGTTCGCTGAGCTGTAGCCGATGTACCGCGTTTTCCCCTGCTCCTTAGCTCTTCGCAGCACCTCAATCACTTCGCCCCGCCGCAAGATTTCTTCAGAGCAGCTGTGAAGATGGATAACATCGACGTGGTCCAACTGCAGTCGCTTCAAGCTGCGGTCAATGCTCTGAGCAAGCATTACAGGATCCCAATTCGGATAGTCCAGACCGGAAGCATGGCCGGATTTGGTAAACAGGTAATAATCATCTCTTCGACCTGACAAAGCCTTGCCAATCAATTCCTCGCTGTCCCCATAACCTTCTGCGGTATCAATCATGTTAAGACCTGCATCAATGCACTGTGCAGGAGCCGGTCCACCATCTTTTGAGCCGACTTGCCGATCTCGGCGCCGCCGAATCCCAGCACGCTAACCTGCATGTCCGTTCGTCCAAATGCTCGACGTTCCATCTTCCTTTACTCTCCTCCCTGTTAAAATCCATATATGCTAAGTCCGCCATCCACCAGCAGCGTTTGCCCGGTCATGTAATTAGCAGCCTCGGACGCCAGGAAAACGACAGGTCCCACCACTTCTTCCAGACTTCCCACGCGCTTAAGCGGTGTCCGGTCCAATATGGCCTGCATATAATCCTCATCACTAAGCAGCTTCTCGGTCAGCGGAGTCCGGAAATACCAAGGTCCGACCGAGTTGACCTGAATTCCATACTGCGCCCACTCCATCGCAAGCACCTTGGTCATATGGATGAGAGCCGCCTTCGTGGCTCCATAGACAACGCCCGTGCGAAGGGCCGTGTGTCCGCCTACGGAGGAGATGTTAATGATTCTGCCATTTCCCTGATCTTTCATAAATCGGGCAGCCGCTTGAGAAGCTACAAAAGCCGCCTTCAGGTTGGTCTGCATAATTAAGTCCCATTCGGAATCCGTCACTTCCAGCGCAGGCGTACGAATATTCATGCCGGCATTATTGACCAGTATATCGATTCGTCCTGCCTGATCCACAAATTCTCGAATCGCTCCCTCCATTTCTTCCCTTATGGTCAGATCACCCGGCAGCACAAAGGCCTGACCCTGGTTCAAACCATTGATCAGATTTGCGGTCTCCTCCAAATCGCTTCTGGTTCGGGACATCAAGCCGACATCACATCCGGCCTCTGCCAATCCTATGGCAATGGCGCGTCCGATTCCACGTCCCGCCCCTGTAACAAAAGCTTTTTTCCCTTCCAGATGAAAACTCGGTAAATACATTCAAATTCCTCCTAAGCATCGACCTGTATCAAATTCTATCATCAAAAAATGAAACGCTCCTTCGATCCATGTAAAAATACTAGGAATTAAAATATTGCGAAGGATTATGACGAACCGGATCAATATATTCCTCATATCGACCGCCCGTATAAGATTCAATGACTTTTCGCCAAAACGCCTGCGCCGGTATATTGCTGCTCACTTGCGTCACCTTCCAGCGTCCCTGGAACTGATCGAACAGACAGGTCGCCGCCCAAGTCCCCAATCCCGTTCGCCGATATTTTTGCATAACAAAAAATTCCGTCATGTAATAGTCCGCTTCTGCGGCGTCATCCATCCGCTCGATCAAAGCAAACCCGGCGGGCCGTTGATCAAACGTAATCAGATAAGGGTATTTCCGGTCCCGCTTTTTCCAGAACTCATCCAGATCCGGATAGGGTAAAAACAACCCTTGATCATTTACCGAAATATCCAGATACTTGGTAAAATCATATAGGTACAATTGCATTAAGTTTACGATAACGGCTTGTTTCCGCTTCGGAACCAGCTCAATTCCCATGCGTTCCGCTCGTTCTGAAATCATGCTGCCGCCTCCCTGGCATATCATCTATCATTTTAACGCGTCATATCTTCATCATAGTATCCGCTCATAGTGAAACACAAGCGCATTAACGGATCAGTGAGCACGGTGATCTGACACCTGCAAGCACGATAGACTTTCCATATGTTACACTAGTAATTAATGACACAGGTCATCGCTATAAAGACAAGTATTCGAGGTGGAACATGAATATACAAAAAGATATCGACCGTGCAAGACTCGATGAGAAATCGCCGGACATGCCTTGGTTCGTACAGCAATTTATCGACTACAAGCTCCCGGATCTCTCCCCCTCCACCCTGCTCGAATATGTAAGGGATTATGAAACGTTTTTTAATTGGCTCCGGTCGGAGGGGCTGTCCCAAGCAACCTCTAATCGAGAGGTGACGCTGCTCGAGCTGGAGACGCTGCGCATGGACAGCATCACCAGTTATCGATTATATCTGACTACGCGCCGGGAAGGGACCAACTCCAGAATCACGGTTTCCCGCAAGCTCTCATCGCTGCGCTCCCTGTTTCATTATTTAAGCCAGATTGCAGAGGACGAGGACTTTTACCCGCTTCTCAAGCGTAACATCATGGCTAAAGTGGAAATTAAGCGAATTCATAAACCCAAAGATACGGCTGCCAAGTTAAAAGGAAAAATACTGGAAGAAGAAGAGCTTCAGGATTTCATTACTTACATTCACGAAGGTTATGGGCTGGATGTGGAGCAGAACAAACAGGCGCTCTACGCGCATGAGCAAAATAAAGTCAGAGACGCATGTATCGCCAGCCTCATATTAAATTCCGGCCTTCGTGTATCCGAAGTGGTCAATTTGAATCTGGCAGACATCGACCTGAACAATAAAATGCTCCATGTCTATCGTAAAGGTAATAACGACGAAACCTTTAAAACCCCGGTCTACTTCCGTGCGCAAGCCAAAGACGATCTTGAATATTACCTGCAGCTTCGGCAGGCCCGTTACAAGGTGCCGAAAAAAGAAAAGGCTCTGTTCGTTGCACTGCGTAACGGCCAGAATGAAGGGCAGCGCATGACCAAGCGGGCAATTCAGGCGATGATCATCAAATACGCCAAGCGTTTTGGCAAGCCAGCCCTAACCGTGCATAAGCTGCGGCATTCGTTTGCAACCGACTATTATCTGCAAAATGATATTTACAAAACCAAAGAACAACTGGGTCACGCATCCACCGAGACAACCGAAGTGTACGCCCACTTAACGGACAAAACGATGTCCGAGGCGATTGAACGCCGCTCCGATGATTAACCACAACTTCTTTATAATGACAGCAGCACCGACGTAATCCGCTCTGTGTCATTCCAAGTAAATAGGGGAACCGCTAGCCGCTGCTGTATCTCATGCAGGGCTGACGGTTCCTTCAGCATTTCAGGACGCACCACAATACCCCTGATCTCTTCAACTTGATCCACTAGCCCAATATCCTCCATTCCTCGCAGCAGTACGAGCTTCGGATAAGGCTGCATCTTATAGCCCTCAACAAGCACCAGCTCAAAATCGCTGTACAAATGGACTAACGACGCAAGTTCCAGCTCCGTTTCCATCAGCATCGCCGTACGCCCTGGCGAAGCGATAGCGATCCCCTCGGCTCCCGCCTCACGGAATTTGTACGTATCTGTCCCTTCGTGGTCCATTTCGAATCCGTGCCCGTCATGCTTGATGATGGCTGTCCGAATGCCATGGCGTTTCAACAGTGGAATCAAGGCGGTTATCAACGTGGTTTTGCCGCTGTTCTTATAACCGCATACCTGGAAAACCTTCATGTCCAGGTTCCTGGCAGAACGAGGACCCGTACGGCTTGGCCTTTAACTGCACCTCGAAGCTCTGGCGGGATCACGATTAAACAGTCACTGTCTTTGATCGTGATCATGACACTCGATTCATCAAGGGATGCAGGTGTGGCTACAAGCTTGCCGTTTGACACCTTAAGGCTCCCCCGGACGAAACGGGTAAAGTTGTTCACTTTCGAGTAATCCGAACCCAATTCTGCCGTCCATTCGGTTAAGAACAACTGCTCCATGCCAAGCATCTTGCGGATCGCAGGTCTGACAAACAACAGAAATCCCACATAACATGCGCCCGGATTACCCGATAGCGCGAAGAGCAGTTTACCATCCTTAACAGCCGCGGTTGTAACACTTCCGGGACGCATCGTGACTTTATTAAACAGCATGTCCAGACCGCCGGATGTCACCAGCTCCCCCATAATATCGTAGTCGCCAACTGAAACGCCGCCTGTCGTAACCACGATATCATACACCTGCAGCGCTTGCTCCACCTTCTGGCGGGCAAGCTCGATATCATCCGGGATCGCCTCCATAATCACTGGCACACCACCGGCTTCCCGAATTTGCGATGCGAGCATATAGGTATTGCTGTTTCGGATTTTACCGGGTTCAAGCGGCTCGGTGATGTCCAGTAGTTCGGTGCCCGTCGAGAAAATTCCTACCACTGGCTGACGATACACTTCAACCTGATGTATGCCGAAGGTAGCCAGAACTGAAATTTCTCCAGGCCCGATCAGAGTTCCTCGGCGGAGGATCAAATCACCTTCCTGAAGCTCGAATCCGAGGGGAGTGATATTCTTCCCCTTCTCGATGGACCTCTTGAAGCCTACATGGGTTAAGCCATCCTCCATTCGAAGCTCCGTCGCTTCAAGCATAACGACAGCGTCCGCCCCTTCCGGGACTTGAGCGCCTGTCATGATGCGGGAAGCCTTGCCTTGCTCGATCGGGATTGAAGACACATATCCGCACGGGATCTGGTCAACAACCTCGAGCCACACCTTTCCCCCTAGATCGCATGCTGCCAAATCCACTGAGCGAACAGCATAACCGTCCATGCCCGAACGTGCAAAAGCCGGAAACGGATGAGGGGCGATGACATCGGAAGCAAGCACACGTCCATCACTATCCTGCAGCCGAATGAACTCCTCCTGACCAAGCCCTGCATATGAAGCGGCAAGCGCTTGCGCGTCCGCTACCTGTAAAGCGCGCCGATCAAATTTATGATTTTGTTTCTTAGGCGATATCGAATGATTATCCTTCACAACGCATTCCTCACTTTCTGACTCAAAGAAACCTGACATTCTTACTGTACTACATTCTGAGCAATCTTCAAACCGAGCCTTCGGCTCATATGAAACCCTTCTGCTCGTACAAAAAAAGCGCATGGTCACCAGACCATGCGCTTATAGACTCCTTGCTTTACCTTCGTCCCCTTCGGGAGATCTTGCCAGATCCGATTCGGGTCTTCGGCTTCTTGTACGATTTCTTAGGCGAATCGAACAGTCCCCCGCCGCTTTCGCCGCGCTTAATCGTGCCGCGGTCTCCGCTTGTATCCGGATTTCGTCGGAACAGGCCTCCACCGGTACCGGCAGAATCCTGACCGCGCCGAGTAATCTTCCCGCTCCGGTCCACCGTCAACGGCGGAGCGATCTTCTTATCCTTGCTTGTCGGCTTCTTATAGTTACCTTGTGCCGGTTTATACACATCTTTACTTGTATACCCCCGGTAACCTCCGCCGCCCATCGAATCAAATAAATTTCCGATCAGAACTGCCGTTAAGTAACCTTGCAGAAAACTTGAATCATAATTGCGCTGAACATACTCCCTGGAATCGATCTCGATCAGCGTATCGGTTGGCTTCTGGGGGTCCTGCTGCAAATGGTAATACTCATCCCCATACACCAGAAACATCCGCTCGGTATCCGCAGGAGACGATTGATCCGGCGTGTTTGCCGCCGTGAGCTCGTTTGCAACATCGGGAACGCTTTTATCAGCTGCCCGGTATACATAGGACGTTGCATTTCCGTCTCGATTGACGGATTCCAGCGGATAGGTATCCTTGATATTCGGCGCTCCGCATCCACTCAATAATGATACGAATAAACTCAGCACCAATATGATTTTTATAGATATAAAAGAGCGTTCCTTCATGCCACCACTCCTAAGTCGCCCGGATAACTCGAACGTCCCCCGGTATCACTTTCTCGCCTTCATACAACATAAACCGCCCGTTCTGCCATTCAATCCGCAGCAGCTTGTAATCATCCGATTGGTATTGCCATACATGCTGCTCCCCACTTTGCGTAAACGCAGTACGACCCGTAATCGATACATGTCCCCCGTATTCCTCTTCCAAATGAAAGACATGATCGTCCAAATCGATGATGGACGGTACCTCATCCGGAGAGTCCAGCCGTCCATCGATCGGAGCGTATAACGCATACTGAACCGTCTCGCGTTCCTCAATATGCAGATAAGCAATGGTGCTGCCATCCTGAAGCGTCAAGACGACCGCATTACGACCGCGATTGTGCACACGACCCGTGACTTCATAAGTGACTAGAGACACTTCACAAATATCGCCGGGAGCCAGCTGCAGCATGCTTTTCTCTACCTTGGGCGGCTCCGGCTTACTAAATAAATTGCTGATTCTTTTCCACATACTCATCTTTCCTGTCCCCTATCTCCATTATGCGTTCTATAGGCAAGCGGTAATAATTAACGCTCCAACCACATGCAGCGAACCTGCAAATAAACCGTATCCCGTCTTTCCCTCGCGGGTTCCTTTGTCAAGGTTCAGCTTGCCGAAGTTACGCAGCATGAGCTCTGTCAACGATTCGAGAATCAGCAATATGATAAACGAAATGATTGATACCACTATCGCCTCAAGTAGATGATATGACGTACCAATCGACACGGATAAAATATACCCTTGTGCGAACAGTTTCAATATCAGTCTTGTGGTTACCGCCATGTTACCCGCTTTCACTTCTTCAAGATCGTTATATTTCGTGAACAGGGAATCCACAAACATCAAAACAAACAACAGCAGCCCACCGACAGCTGTCCATAGCAATACACGCAAGATCATATCAAAATCCATCTCTAAGCCTCCACATTCAACATACAAAAACTCCCTTAAGCCCGGGCTGCCTCAATTGAAGACAGACGTCTAATAAAAGGATCTTCCCTTATATCTACGATCAAACAAAAGCGAAGGAGAAGCTCAGCTGCATTCAGCTCTGCTGTTTCTCCCTCGCCCCCTGAACAATATAACTGTTAGACCGCTAAAATCCGTTATTACTTGTTCTCGTATTGTTTCATCAAGGCTGCAAGCTCATCCTCAACGACTTTGTCCTTGCCAAGGTTCTCAAACTCTTCATCAAGGGATTTCTCACGTGACGACATTTCATTGCTTGCTTCCGCACGAGCTTCCATAGCCAGCATCTTCTCTTCCATTCGTTTCAATCCGGCCGATGCTGTGTCAGTCCCAAACCCGTTCATCGCTTTGTTGATCTCGGTTTGCGCTTTAGCGGCATTATAACGAGCGACCAAAGTTTCACGTTTGTTCTTCATCGCTGTAAGCTGCTTGCGCATTTCTTCCAGCTTGCCGCGCAGATTGTCGGCTGCCAGTTTGTTCTGATCGTAGCTGGCTTTGTACTCATCACGCTTGGCCTCGGCGGCCTTCTTCTCTTCCAGCGCGCGGCGGGCAAGATCAACGTTTTGAGCTTGTGCTGCGGTATGCGCTTGCTGCGTGCGTTTTTCCACGAGCGCAGCTTGCTCTTCATAAAGTGCTTTAAAGCGTTTCTCAATGGCAATTTGTGAAGCTACCGCTTTCTCAGCATCCTCAAGATCTTCCGTCATATCTCGAATGTACTGATCCGTCATTTTAATCGGGTCTTCCGCCTTGTCGATAATGGCGTTAATATTGGACATGGTCAAATCGCGCAATCTTTTAAATATGGACATCGTTCTCTTCCTCTCGCTTTCACTTTAAAATACTGGTATATGATTAATATTTACGTTGCATGTTCCCAAACGTTTCAAAAATTTTTTAGAAGTTGTTCAAAACTCACAATTTTGGAACACGCATTTTTTAATATGCTCGTTCATATTGCTTGGGGACTTTCTGTCCTCCATCAAGCGCCTTGGCTGCATGAACAGCCCAGTAGGGATCGCGGAGCATGCCCCGGCCAATCGCCACCAGATCCGCTTTGCCTGACAAAATCACCTCTTGCGCGGCATGGTAATCATCCAGCAATCCTACCGCAATAACAGGCACCTTTAACAGCTGTTTGAACTCTGCTGCCAGATCCACCTGATAACCGGGCTTCGCTTCCGGACCTCCATTGGCGCCGACCTGGCCTTCTCCCCCCGAGGAGATATGAAAAATATCGACGCCGGCATCGCGGTAACGTTTGCAAATCTCCGCACAGTATTGCACATCATAGCCGCCGTCCACATATTCTTTTGCAGATACCCTCATTATGATCGGCATGCCTTCGGGCAGGACTTCCTTAACGGCTTGGACAACCCGCTCGCCGAACAGAGGAAGGTCTTGACCATATTCATCACTGCGCTGGTTCGTTAGCGGCGAGTGAAACTGATGAATGAGGTAACCATGGGCGCCATGAATCTCAACGGTATCGAACCCGGCTTCAACAGCTCGACGCGCGCCTTCCTTGAAGGCTTGAATGAGCTCTTCCACTTCCGCCCCGGAGAGCATCTTGGGCATTTTGTAATGGGAACTGAACGGAATCGCAGAAGGAGCTACTGACGGTTCTGCATCCTGCGCTTTTCTTCCGGCATGCCCAAGCTGGATACCAATCTTGGTTCCATAAGAATGCACGCTCTCCACAATACGGCGATAGGCTGGGATCTGATTATCGTCCCATATCCCCGTGTCCTGATTCGTTATGCGTCCATCAGGATGGACGCCTGTCATTTCTACAATAATGAAGCCAGTACCTCCAACGGCACGGCTGACGTAATGAACAAAATGCCAATCATTCGGAATCCCGTCCTCAGCTTGAACGGAATATTGACACATCGGTGGCATAACAATGCGGTTCTTGAGGGTCAAATTCTTGAAATTGTAAGGTGTAAACAAGTCTGCCAAGCGATTATCTCCTTCCATATCCAAATGATCAAGATGTAATAACCAATCTGTTACCGGTTATTATACACCTTTCTGAGGGAAAACTAAAAAACATCGCATTCCCATATTGAGGATAATCGCACGATCAACTGGGCATACCATATTAAAAAGCGAAAGGGGTCGATCGTGATGTTCAATCGATACCGTGCAGGAAGCTGCCTGTTGTGTATCCTGTTATTCTTTTTCATGGTGCCGGACATCTCGGCACACGCGTCCGATGTACATAGTTTGTCACTTCAACCCCAGGACACTTCAGTCATGTCGGAATCCGGCCAAATCTTGGATCATGCCAAGCGCAATAAGACCCAAAATTCAGACGATGCGCCGTCTTTAAGTCAATTACTGAGAAAATATCCGGATACCTTTCGCTCCAGCGGACCCCGGGTCAAACAGATCGCTCTGACCTTTGATGATGTCCCGGATCCCCGATTTACCGGAAAAGTACTGGACGTCCTCAAAAAGTTTCAGGTAAAAGCCACGTTCTTTGCAGTGGGGGAACGGGCCAAAAAACATCCCGATCTCGCGAAACGAATTCATGATGAAGGTCACGCCATTGGTAATCACTCCTATAATCACGCCCAGCTGAACAAGCTGAGCCTGGAGAAATTCAAAGGCCAAATCGGACGTACCAACACGATCTTGAAATCCCTAACCGGAGTGGACCCTCGGCTAATCCGTCCGCCTTATGGTGATATCAATGAAGAGCAGCTTCAGTGGGCACGCAAAAACGGATACAAAGTCGTGAATTGGAATGTCGACTCCCTCGATTGGAAAGGGCTGAGTAAGGAAGAGGTGAAAAGCAACATTTTATCAGCGGTCGGGCCAGGCTCGATCGTACTCCAACATGCCGGAGGTGGCGTGGGATCCAACCTAACCGGAACGATCGAAGCGCTCCCGGACATTATTACCGAGCTGCGGAGTAAGGGATATAGCTTCGTCACACTCCCGGAGATGTTAGGCGTGTCAGAGTCGAGATAGATCTGAATAACAAAAAAAGACGGCTAACTGGAGTTTGGATCCAGTCTAGCCGTCTTCCGTATTAGAATGATTATTTCATGAGGATGAATTAAATTATTCGATAATGAACAATTTGATATCCTGAATGCCGAATTGATTCACGGATGATTTTGAACCTGGGATGAAAATATCAATCCTATTCCCTTTAATAGCTCCACCAATATCACGAGCTTCTGCCACAAATGCCTTTTTCGGCAGTCCTGGATGCTCATGTCCTGTTACAAGCACCTTGGTACCGAGCGGAATGATCTTGGGATCGACAGCGATGGTGCCGAGCTCAAGGGAATTTCCGAAGTAATCAACCGCGCCCCAACCACCGTTCTCGCTTGCTGCAGAAGAATAGGCAGTAGCCTTGACCGACAATGCTTTGCTATAATTAAACGTCTTGCCCCATGCTTCCACCACGTTCTTCTCAGGGGAAACGCTCAAGCTGGGCGTAAATCCGGTGGTTCCTGGAGCGATAGGTGCAGCAGATGCCGTCGAGTTCATCGATACCGTCCCTGGAATGGTGATTTTTAGCCCCTGGTATATATTCGTTGCCTTAATCGTAGGGTTAGCCTTCATCAGCTTGTCCATGTTTACACCGTACTGTTTAGATAAGAAGTAGAAGGTGTCGCCATTCTTAGCGACATGCACTGCGCTTGCATGTGCCTGCAGTCCCCCTCCGGCGAAAGTCAGGCCAAGTACAACGGCTGTAACGGTAAGCCATTTTGCTGTTTTTCCAGCGATCTTATTATTTTTGTTAAGTCCATAATTTCTAGTCCATGATCTCATTTGTTGTAACATCTAAAGATGCCTCCTTTTATGTAGCCTGGTAATTCGGATGTAATATGTCAACGAACATCAATATATCACAATTTTGTAACCTATACTGCAAGCAATTGTTACCAATAAACAAACAAAAACAGCGCCAATTCCTGAAACGATCAGGTATGGCGCTGTTTTTGTTTGTTACAATGTAGAAATAAAAGTTACAAAACCTTACTTAAAAACTCTTGCGTACGAGGATGAGTCGGATTGCCAAACAACTGGTCCGGCGTGCCTTCCTCTACGATTTTACCGCCATCCATGAACAGGATCCGATCTCCCACTTCCCGGGCGAAGCCCATCTCATGGGTGACGATGACCATCGTCATACCGCCTTCGGCAAGTTTCTTCATTACTTCCAGTACCTCACCCACCATCTCAGGGTCCAGTGCGGAGGTTGGCTCGTCAAACAGCATGACATGCGGCTGCATCGCGAGTGCGCGGGCAATGGCAATTCTCTGCTTCTGTCCACCGGACAGCTGGGAAGGATAAGACTCCTTCTTATCCTGCAGTCCAACCGACTTCAGCAGCTCGTCTGCAGTAGCCTCGGCTTCCTTTGCCGAGACACCCTTCACCTGGATTGGAGCAAGCGTAATATTATCGATGACCTTCTTGTGAGGAAACAGATTAAACTGCTGAAATACCATGCCCATTTTCTCACGGGTTCCATTGATATTGTGATTCTTGGCGGTGATCAGCTCACCCTCGAACGAAATTTCGCCGCTGGTCGGCACTTCAAGCAAATTAAGACATCGCAAGAAGGTACTTTTACCGGAGCCGCTCGGCCCGATGACAACCACTACTTCTCCTTTTGCAATCTCAATGTCAATGCCCTTCAAGATTTCCAGCTTGCCAAACGATTTATGAAGATCCTTAACGGTTATCACTTGCACTCAACTTCCTTTCCCAGACACCCAGAAGCTTCGAAAGAACGAATGTCAGTATAAAGTAGATCAGGGCAGCCACAAGCAGCGGATTCAATGCCGCAAACGTCATGCCGCGCAAAATCTGGGCTTGATACATAATGTCCACCACACCGATGAAGGAGACGATGGAGGATTCCTTGATGATGACAACAAACTCATTACCGATCGCAGGCAAAACGCCTTTTAACGCTTGCGGCAAAATAATGTGGCGCATCGCTTTGCCCTTGGTCATTCCGAGTGAGCGTGCAGCCTCCAATTGACCGCGGTCCACGCCTTGAATGCCGGCACGGAATATTTCAGCTAGATAGGCAGCGCTGTTGATAGAAAGCGTCAAAATACCCGACTGGATCGGTGAGAATTTAATATCAAACGCCGCCAAACTGTAATGGATAATAAACAACTGGACCAGCATCGGGGTACCACGGATGATCTCAATATAAGCGGTAGCCAAAAACTTAAGGATTTTTACACCCGACATCCGCATTAAAGCGATAATCAATCCGAGAATGAAGCCTAAAAATACACCAAGAGCCGAAATAAGCAACGTAAACTGGATTCCCTTGGCGTAATAATCGCGATATTTCCAAAAGAACTCAAATGTGTTCAGATTCTCTGCTTTACGGCCTGCAGCCAGGTCGCTGGCCTCGTCGACAAACTTCTGGATCTGGTCATTCTCCTTCAAACGCTCAAGTGTAGCATTAATGCTCTTCAGCAGCTCTTCGTTCCCTTTACGAACCCCGATGGCATAAGCATCGTTCTCAGCCGTCGGTTTAGCGTCCGTGATCACCATCGTCGCTTCATTCATATTGGTCTTCGCGATTGGATACTCAGCGAGAACAACATCCACGCGCTCGGATTCCAGCTGCAGCAGCAAGTCCGGGATTTTATCCAGTGATACCACGTTGGCTTTCGGAATTGTCTTTGCAATGGACTCCTGAATGGAGCTTTTCTGAACCCCGATGCGTGCTCCCTCCAGGCTCTCAAGCGTGTTAAACTTTAGTGCATCTTCCTTACGAACGACAACCGATTGTTCCGCAGCATAATAAGGCTCGGAGAAATCGATGCTTTTTCGGCGCTCTTCTGTCGGATTCATGCCCGATATGACAAAATCCACGCGTCCGCTCGTCAGCTCCGGCAAGAGAGCATCAAAGGAGGTGTCCTTAATAATGAGCTCGGCGCCAAGATCCTTGGCGATTTCCTTCGCAATATCGATATCAAATCCGACGATGGTATCCACGCCATCTATCGTTTTATGGAACTCATAAGGTGCATAATCGGCACTCGTGCCGAGAATCACCGTTTTCTTCTCACCCTCCGCATGAACGATACTGCCAAAAGACAGCACGACCACCATGAACAGGGTCATCCACGCTGTAAATTTACGTTTCATATGTCTCGTTTCTCCCCTAACTGTTACAAATAAATTCAACCAGAAAAAATGCAACTGAGTCATTATAAAACAGGATGCATGAATATGCAATGAAAATTCATGGGTTCTCATGAACAGCACCCTTATATTAAACCCTACATATGGCGTCTACTCCACTATTTTAATACAACGGTCAATTCATCATACCCTTAGGATTATGTTACTCATGATTCTTTTAATCATTTAAACAAATAAATTAGAGGGGTGAATCGATTGAGAGTCCATATTGTGGAAATCACTTCGCTATGTTAACCATTACGGGCCGTTCAATTTTTCCTACATATAAATGTAAATACAGGACTTTAGCATCATCCAGAAAGTGATACGAGGATCTATGGTAAGCAATCTTTCGACGATGCATAATCTCTCCGTCCCCTTCCCATCTTATAATTGCGCATAACATGCAGTACTTGATAAATAGGAAGGCTAGCCGGGCGGTCTCTTTCACTCCATGATTCATGCAAGCCAGCAGTTGGTTATTAATTAGCTATAGCTTTACTCATATAGGAGGTGTAACCATGCTGTTAGAAGCACTGTATCATGTTCCAAGAGATAAATGGGCTTATGCATATGATACGAAAACCATTCATCTTCGGATTCGAACCAAGAAAAACGACATTGATTCTGTTGTTGCCATGACCGGCGACAAATACGATTGGGACCGTACGTACTTCGAGATCACCATGGAAAAGGCCGCCTCGGATGACATGTTTGACTACTGGGAATGCGGAGTTAGGCCGAAATACAAAAGACTGTCCTACGGCTTTCGAATTCATGCCGGAGATGAAACGGTTTATATGGTGGACAACGGAATCGGATGGGACTATCCTTATCCGCCTGCAGGTTACTTTGAATTTCCGTACATACATGAAGTCGATGTATTCAAAGTACCGGAATGGGCCAAGGAAGCCGTGTTTTATCAAATTATGACGGAGCGCTTTGCTAACGGAAACGCAGCCACCAATCCAGAAAAAACCGAGACCTGGGGCGGCAAGCCGGAGGTGGATAATTTCTTCGGCGGTGACCTGCAGGGCGTACTGGATCATCTCGATGATCTCGTTGACCTGGGTATCAACGCCATTTATTTTACTCCTCTCTTCCTCTCCCCCTCCAATCATAAATATGACACGGTTGATTATAAACAGGTGGATCCGCACTTTGGCGATAATGAGTTGTTGAAAAAAGTAGTAGATACTTGTCACGCAAAAGGCATCCGAGTGGTTCTCGATGCGGTATTCAATCACTGCAGCGAGGAGTTCCCGCCCTTTCAGGATGTGCTGAAGCACGGCGAGAAATCCAAGTATTCGAAATGGTTTCATGTGAACCAGTTTCCCTGCGAGGTCAAGGATGGCATTCCCAGCTACGATACGTTCGGTTTTTTCGGAAATATGCCGAAATTCAATACCGCCAATCCCGAAGTGAAGGCGTATTTGCTGGGTGTAGCCGAATACTGGATCAAGGAGATCAATCTCGACGGCTGGCGCCTGGACGTTGCCAATGAAATTGATCATCACTTCTGGCGGGATTTCAGACAGGTCGTCAAGAAGGCCAACCCTGAGGCTTATATCGTGGGCGAGGTCTGGTCGGACTCCTTAATCTGGCTGCAAGGTGACCAGTTTGATTCCGTAATGAATTATCCTTTTGCCGATAAGGTGCTGGAGTTCTTCAACGGCAACATGGACGGGCTCACGTTCGCCAACCGTATCGGCTCGATCCTGATGCGATATCCGCAGCAGACCAACGAAGTGGTCTTTAATCTGCTGTGCAGCCACGATACGCCGAGGCTGCTTACCCGTGTGGGAGAAGATATCCGGCGCATGAAACTCACGGTTGTATTTCTGTTTACATTCATGGGTACGCCGTGCATCTTTTATGGCGACGAAATCGGATTGACCGGTGACGGAGATCCCGATTGCCGCAAATGCATGGAATGGGATCCAAAGAAACGAAACCAAGAGCTGTATACGTTTTATCAAGGGATGATCGCGCTTCGGAAAAAGCATAAGGCGCTGAGACAGGGACGCTTCCGCTTCCTGCAAGCGAATCTCCATGATCCTTGCATTGTGTACGAGCGTGCGGACGAAACCATGCATTTTATCGTCTGGATGAACAACAGCAACTCGGCACGCACCATATCGCATCCTATCGTCACGTCCGATTGGATTGATGCCGAGACAAAAGAGCCCGTAAAACCAGTAAACGGGACAATGCATATCGATTTAGAGCCTTATGCATATCGAATTTTATGCCGGCGATTGAAACATTAGTAAACTCATCTTATGTGATCAGACCAACTGGCGCCATACATCTATACCAAACTTTAACGAGCACAGGGGTGCAAGGACAGCGCATAATTTGGCTATCCTTACACCCCTGTGTCTTGTTATGGTTCAAGCCTGAGATTGGGTGATTTGATGGTATATCTCCTGATATTCCTTGGCCGAAACGTTCCAGCTATAATCCCCGCCCAATGCGTTCTTAGTCACTTTACGCCAGTGCTCAGGCATGCGGTAAAGCGAGGTCGCGCGCCGGATCGTGTTCATCATATCATGGGCATTGTAATCCTTGAAAGAGAATCCATTCCCTTCTCCCGTATACTCGTTATATGCATGAACCGTATCATTCAGTCCGCCTGTTTCGCGGACAATCGGCACACTGCCGTAACGCATGGCGATGAGTTGGCTGATACCGCACGGTTCAAATTTGGAAGGCATCAGGAACAGATCGCTGCCAGCGTAGAAGCGCCGCGATAACGGTTCATTGAACCGAATCTGGGCCGACATTTTATTGGGATACCGATTCGCCGCTTCCTTGAACCAATGTTCATAAGACGGATCACCCGTTCCCAGAACGACAAATTGAATCTCATCATAGTAGAGCAGCTCATCCAGAATCCGGATGAGCAGATCGAGCCCCTTCGAATCGACCAGCCGCGTCACCATCGACATCAACGGAATATGCGGTGCTACCGGAAGGTTCAACTCTTCTTGCAAGGCAATTTTGTTCTGCGTTTTCTTACTCAGACCGCTCCGGTACTTCATCGCGATGTGCGGATCGGTCGCCGGGTTGTAGCTCTTAGTATCTATACCATTCACAATGCCGCTCAATCTCGAACCTTGGGCTGACAAAAGCCCGTCGAGTCCGTATCCGTAATAACCGGTCTGGATCTCCGAAGCATAAGTCGGGCTAACCGTCGTTACATGATCTGCATACACGATTCCCGCTTTCATGAAATTCACGTTTCCGTAATATTCTACGCCCTCCGCTGTAAAATGACGGCTGTGGATTCCGAGCAGATCGACCAGCACCTCGTACGGATATACGCCTTGATACAACAAATTGTGGATTGTAAATACGGTTCGAATTCCCGCATAGTAAGGATCATGTCGGTAGACATCTTCAAGGAGCAGCGGAATCATCGCCGTATGCCAATCATGGCAGTGAAGCACGTCCGGCTGAAAACCGATTACCGGCAAGATCTCAAGAACGGCGCGATTGAAGAACGAAAAGCGTTCGCCATCGTCCAAGTAGCCGTAAATACCTTCGCGGCCAAAATAATATTCATTGTCTACAAAATAAATCGTGACTCCGTCCTCAACCAGGGACTCGATGCCGCAATACTGCTCGCGCCAGCCTACCCGTACCCGGGTTTCCCCGACATGCGCCATGCGCTCCCGGTAGTCGTCAGGAATGCCGCGATATTTGGGCAGAACCACCCGAATATCCTCGCCCATGCCGCGAAGGGATTTCGGCAAAGCAGCGATCACATCCGCCAATCCGCCTGTCTTGATGTATGGTCCACATTCTGAAGCAGCAAATAACACTTTCAATCCTGCTTCCCCCTTTAGATTCGTTTGGTTTTCCGTGCCGTCTTCTCTTTTACTACTGATGCCTTCAGTGAAACGTCCTCTTGTGCCTGCAACTTTCTGGAACGCGGCTTTTTCTTTAACACCACCATGCCTAGTGGAGGCAGCTTGATCTCCAAGCTGTGGGTTTGACCATGCCAGGCCTTCTTCTCTGCTTTTAAGTCTTCGTTGTTAACCAGTCCGGAGCCGCCATAATCGGTATGATCGGAATTCAATATTTCCACGTACTGTCCCGCTCTCGGTAAGCCGATCCGATATTGGTCATATGCCCAGGGCTGAAAATTAATGACGATGATTAGTGTATCGCTAGGTTTTGTGCCCATTCTCATGTACGATAAGACACTCTGCTCATGATCATCAGCGCTAAGCCACTCAAAGCCTTCCCACCTGTGATCCTGCTCCCATAGCGCCTTCTCCTCCACATACATGCGGTTTAACGCTGCCGTATAAGCCAACTGCTTCCGGTGGCTTTCGTAATCAAGCAGCAGCCAATCCAGCTGCTCCTGATCCTTCCATTCAATGAATTGGCCGAACTCTCCCCCCATAAACAGCAGCTTCTTGCCAGGCTGGGTGATCTGATATCCAAGCAAAATGCGGAGTCCTGCAAACTTTTGTTCATAGCTCCCCGGCATTTTATTAAGCAGTGATTTCTTCCCGTGGACAACTTCATCATGTGACAGCGGTAATGTAAAATTTTCTGAATAGGCATAACAAATGGGAAATGTTAGTAAATTATGATGGGTAGGCCGCTGATCGAATTCTTGCTCCACATAGGACAGCGTGTCATTCATCCAGCCCATGTTCCACTTGTAATTGAACCCAAGGCCCCCTTCGTGCACAGGTGCGGTAACTCCTGCCCATGCGCTGGATTCCTCAGCCATCATCAAGGCATTCGGGTAATATCGAAACACAGCTTTATTCAATTCCTGCAGAAAGGATATCGCTTCGAGATTTTCCAAGCCACCATGTTCATTAGGTTTATACTGACCTTCGCGCTTCTCAAAATCGAGCCGGATCATGCTTGTCACAGCGTCCACACGAAGACCATCAATATGATACATATCCATCCAAAATAAGGCATTGGAGATGAGGAATGAAATCACCTCAGGCTTGGCATAATCGAAAGACAGTGTTCCCCAGCCCGGTTTCTCTGCTTTTTGCGAATCTGCGTACTCATAAAGAGGCGCCCCGTCAAACAGTCGAAGCCCGTGGGCATCCTTGGCAAAATGTGCGGGCACCCAGTCAAGCAGCACGCCGATACCAGCTTGATGCAGCTGATCAACAAGGTACATGAAATCATGGGGACTTCCGTATCTGCTGGTCAGCGCAAAGAATCCGGTTCCCTGATACCCCCATGAAAGGTCGTACGGATGCTCAGCCAAGGGCATGAATTCCACGTGGGTATAGCTCATCTCCAGCAAGTAGGGGATCAGCTGGTCCGCCAGTTCGCGATATGTATAGAACGAACCGTCCTCTTTTTGCCGCCAGGTTCCAACGTGCATCTCATATATGTTCATCGGCTTGGTGTAGGGGGATCTGTTCTTTCTTCTCCATGTTGCGTCGTTCCAATGATATCCAGAAAGATCGGTCACAACCGATGCGGTTGCAGGTCGAACTTCGGCGTGAAACGCGTACGGATCCGCCTTCAAGAACGTTTCTCCATACGGTCCCGTGATATGATATTTGTAAAAAGTTCCAGTCTTCATCCCAGGGAAAAACCGACTCCAAATTCCCGAATCGGGTATCCTATATAACGTGTCCTGGGAACCGTCCCAGCCGTTCCAGTCTCCGGCAAGACCCACCTGCCTTGCATTCGGAGCCCAAACCGTAAAACGCACGCCTTCAACTCCATCTTCCGTAGCACGGTGTGCACCCATGGATTGGTAACTGTGAAACCAGGTTCCTTCATGAAATAAATACAATTGTTCCGGAGTCATGTTTCCTTCCCTAACTGCTTGGTTCAATCATCGTCACCCGCTTTTTCTTTATAAATCCAAAATATTATTAGTGCTATTACCCCATTCTAACCATGTTGAAAATAAAAAATGTCCCTGAAAAATAATTTTGTAATTTTCATTTCACTTTTTCAATATAATCGTTTCAAACCCCGGGAATGTCGTTTATGTAATGTACAACGTGAAAATACATTGGGAGGGAAACGTGATGAAGAGAAAAGACTGTATTGCTATGCTTCTGGCCGGTGGAGAGGGTAAACGATTAGCCCCCCTTACGTCCAAGCTGGCAAAACCCGCCGTTCCATTTGGCGGACATTATCGTATAATCGATTTTCCTCTCAGCAATTGTGTGAACTCCGGAATCGATACGGTTGGAGTCCTAACACAATATGAGGCAGAATCATTACACGAACATATCGGTGAAGGTGAACCCTGGGGACTAACACATACAGGACGTGAAGGCATCGCTCTGCTTCCATCCAACAGCACACACCAAGATGGATACTTGGGTACAGCAGACGCCATTTATAAAAACATTCCATACATCGATGATCAAAATCCCGAACATGTCCTTATTCTATCCGGGGACCATATTTATCAAATGGATTACCGCGAAATGCTTGAAGCCCACATACAGCAGGAGGCACCTGCCACGATCTCCGTGATGGAAGTGCCCTGGGAAGACGCCAGCCGGTTTGGCGTCATGAGCGTTGACGACAATCTCAATATCATTGAATTTGCCGAAAAACCGGCAGAACCGCAAAGCAACCTCGCCTCGATGGGCATATATTTGTTCCGTTGGGACTATCTGAAGCGGCACCTCATTGAGGATGCGGCTGATTCCAACTCCAGCCATGACTTCGGGAAGGATGTCATCCCTAAGATGCTGTCCGGAGAAGAGTCGCTGCTTGCGTATCGCTTCCAGGGCTACTGGCGCGATGTGGGTACTGTAGAAAGCCTCTGGGAAGCCCATATGGATGTGCTTAGCCAAAACGAGCTTGTTCTGGAAAGATCCGATTGGCCCATGTATACCCGTGCATGGAAGACCAAACTTTCGGCAGCGCGGAACCGGAATACGGAACACACAGACTGCTTGATTCATGACCAATGCACCTTCGAAGGAAAAGCCAAGAGCTCCGTTATATTCTGCGGTGCGGAGATCGGCAAATACTCCATCGTTAAAGACAGTGTGGTCATGCCGAATGTCAAAATCGGCAAGGGCGCTCATATCGAGCATGCCATTATCGGTGAGGGAGCAATCATCAAGGATGGAGCGATTGTAAAAGGAACTCCCGGCAACGTAGTGGTTGTTGGACCTTATGAGACCGTACTTCCGAAGCCAACCATTCGTACCCAGCCGTCCCGACTGCTTCAGGATGTATACGAAAAAGGACGCTTGCGGGCTAATGTCTCTTCATCCTAAACGAGTTCTTCAACAACATATTAGCTCTGAGATCAATTTCTTCAGACTTTTATACAAAAAAGCGATCCGTCACGGATCGCTTTTTCTCATGTATCGTGCCCTGCTGACTGTGTTTCAAGCGCATGCGACTTAGGTTTTATAAAACTGTAAAATTATGAAATAAATCTCTTCTCATATAAATTCACGACACGACCACCCATATCCTGCTCAGCCACGAACTGAAATCCTTGGCGCTGATAAAATTGATTCAGCGTTGGCAGATGAGTTACGCAATCCAGTCTGAAACCCTGTTTACCCATGGATAACAAATACGATTCCGCAAAGGAAATCATCTTGGTTCCAAGCTCCAGTCCCCGATAGGAGGCGCGCACGGTCAGCCGATGCAGATAACCATATGCCGGATCATCCCGCTCTCCCCAATAAGCTGGATCTCCATACTGTAACGTGAACATGCCGACGGCGACATCTTTATGCCAGAGGATAAACACCTCACGCTCCGCCAGGTACTGCTCCATCAAGTCGAAGGAGAAGATAGAAGGACTCCACTGCTTGCGCCCTTGCTGTTCCATCACCTCTGCCGCTTCCTTGAGAAGCGACAGCATCACTCCTGCCTGTTCTGCCTCAGCCACTTTTAATTCAAACAGACCTTGCTCAGTAGAAAACGTTGCTGCTGTGTGTCCCAATTCCGCACTCCCCCTTACACATCAGCCCCACAAAGTGGAGCCTATACCTCGCTGCTTAATCCGAATACTTTGCGGGGACCCCAAAACACTGCCCCACAACATATAATTGCGAATACAGTACGCTTCGCTGAAAACTTAACAATTCTGTACTCTTGAGAAAAGCTTTGCCGGTAACCCGGCAAAGCTTATACGGTCGGTCCGGCTACGTCATCCTCACCGTTCTCTAATCCGCCGGCCATCGGTATTTTCCCTTCAGGCAGCGGCAGCTTGACGATAACGGATGTTCCGTGCCCGAGTTCGCTTTCCATCTCCATCGTGCCCCCATGGAGTTCAATGAGCTGCTGCGTAATCGCAAGGCCCAGTCCAGTTCCCCCGTTAAGCGGATTAACCTGGAAGAACCGATCCTTTACCCGCCGCAGATGTTCGTCCGATATGCCAATGCCGTGATCTTCCACGGTTACGATCACAAACTTGTCTTCCATAGCGAAGGACAGGTTGATCACGCCGTTCTCATGCGAGAATTTAATCGCATTATCCACAATGTTCAGAAACACCTGCTTCAAGCGGTTGGCATCCCCATAGATAATCGGCTTTTCATCGGTCTCCAGTTTGATTTGGACGCCCTTCTTCTCGGCCTTGGTCCACAGATTGAGCATAATCTCTTGCAGAAGCTCCCGTAAATTCACGATACCCTTCACAAGCTTCATCTCATTCTGCTGGAGCTTGGAGAAGTCGAGCAACTCTTCAACAAGACCGATCAAACGATCGGTTTCCTTAGAAATAATCTGCATCCCGATCTTCGTTTCTTCCGGATCATAGCCACCGGAGTCGAGCGTTTCACTCCAGCCCTTAATGCTTGTGAGCGGAGTCCGCAGCTCATGCGAAATGGATGAAACAAAATCATCCTTTACCTGATTGCTTCGTACAATCTCCTGCGCCATGTAGTTCAGGGTTGACGACAGCTCACCAAGCTCGTATTTATAATCGCCTTTGATTCTCACGTTAAACCTGCCCTTGGCCATCTGCGCAGATACCGTGGTAATGTTGTTGAGCGGCTTTACGATGGAATTGGCCAGCCCGATGCTGAAGGCAAGCACGAGCGCTAGCACGGCCCCACCGATGCTGACGGCAAACAGCGTGATTTTCATCAGCTTGTCGTTAATGAACTCAAGCGAAGTCACATAGCGAAGAATGTACGTTTTCTCAAATCCGTTCGAAACGGTTTGAGATACAGCCATTACGATCTGCCCCGTACCTTGCTGTTTGCCAATCCAACGGCCCGTATTGCCTGCGAGCGCTTGGGTGACATCACTGGTCTTGATGGTCTGCTCTATTTCGAAACCGGTGGATGTGGAGAGAACTTGACCACCCGGATTCAAAATTTGAAGCTCCGTTGTATACAATTCAAAATGGCGAACCATCTCGCTCAACTGGTTAGCGTTCTCCGTCGAGGTTAATCGGAAGGGCTGATAAAAGGCGTTGGCGGTATTAATGTGATTCAAAATATGATTGTATACCGTATCGTAATAATACGATCGTAAAGCGATTAGAAATATAACCTCAATCAGCAGCAAGGCGATGAACACTACCAGGAAGTAGTGCAGCACGATTTGCCGCCGAATGCCTTTTTTGATGATCATTGTCCCTGACCCTTCCATTTATAGCCGTGTCCCCATACCGTCTGGAGGTATTCCGGCTCGGAAGGATTGCCTTCGATTTTTTGGCGTAGTCTCCGAATGTTCACGTCCACGATTTTGGGGTCACCCATATATTCTTTGCCCCATACATGATCGAGCAGCACATCACGACTAAGCGGCGTGTTTTCTTTCTCCAGGAAAAACTGCACCAGCGAAAATTCTGTTGGCGTCAGCTCCACCGGCTGCCCGTTCTTCTTAAACTGCTTGGAGATCAGATCCAGCGTAAAGGGACCTGATTGAAACGATACCTTGGCGGTTCCCGCACGCTGGACATTCACCCTCCGCAGTAAAGATTGCAGCCTGGCGATTAACTCCGTCGGACTGAACGGTTTGCTTACGTGGTCATCGGCACCAACGGAGAGGGCATACACTTTATCCTGCTCCTGAACTTTTGCCGTCAGGAAAATAATACCGATCCGCTCGTTCGTTTCCCGAATTCTGCGGCAAACTTCAAATCCGTCAATCCCTGGTACCATGACATCAAGCAAGGCGATATCGATATCTGGCGTCGTTTGCAGCAAACGAAGGGCTTCGTTGCCATCCCCAGTCTCCAGGACGTCAAAGCCGTTTCGTTTCAGATTAATTACGATAAAACTGCGGATAGATTCTTCATCTTCTAATATGAGCACTTTACTCAAGGTCTAGTTCCCCTTTCTTTCGATAGGAGCCACATTATTGCTGTTTGGCTTTTTATCTTTTTTACTCAATTTCAGATCGCCATGACTGCGATAAGCAATTACGCGGTTTTTCTCCTTCACCAGAATCTCCCAATCGGATTCGGCTTTTCCCCACTGGGCCTTTGAAAAGAATTTAATCTCGGCAACGGACTCTCCCGTGTCGGTCGTCACAAAATTCAAATAAGCATTTTTGTTGGATTCCGGCGTGATGGTAATCTTATTATACATGTCTGGCGGAAAGTCCAGATAGAATCGATTGTTCATATCGTAGTACCTTTGGAGCACGAATTGAAGCCCTTCTTTTTCGTTGTTCTCCCGTACCACTCCGTCCCACTGGAAGTACGTGGTGAAGAACGGGATCTCTTCCAGAATAAGCCGATCCTCCCAGCCGCTCGGTCTCGTAAGAACACCAAACTCTAAAATACCGTCATCATTCACATCTTCGCTCTCTACAGGCAGTTCCTTGTAGGTAAGCAATTCATCCTGAAGGACGTCAATAAACTGGTTATCCTCCATAATGATGAGTTTGGAATAAGAAGAGTTGGATACAACCGAAGCGTCCAAGATGATACCTTCTTTGTCCTTGGCCACTTTACCTGCGACAACATTGTAATAACTTTCGATATTCGGTCCCAGATCCAGCTTGTTCAGCTCGACAAAGGCGTCCTCGTATTTATCGTATTGATAGGTGCTGATATACGAGAGCTCTTTCTGTTGAAGATAGACAACCGTAATATCGTTGATCTTATCCCCGTTCATATCTCCGATATTAAAGTGTGTGTATGGCAAAGCCGGTATTTTTTCGAGCGAATTCCCGGAGAATGAATACACGGCCAGCAGGTTCTGAAGATTCTCTTCTCCGCGTGAGAAGCCGGCTACGATGTCGACCTTGCCGTCATTCGTAAAATCAACGAAATCAAACGACTCCAATACCGTCCCTTCTCCGTCGAAATCAAGATTCTTCACCCATGTGTCGCCTTGCTGCTGCATGATCATGCCATGGATTTTCACTTCATCGTCCGGCGTCTGATAGAAGACGACAGCTTCCAAAATTCCGTCATTGTCCAGGTCCTGAATACGGATGGAACTGCTATCCACGTCACTTCGCGGCCGGATAATGGCGGCATTATCCAGCTTATTCTTCAGAAGCGCAGATTGGATGGCGCCATTCAGCGTCGCTTTATCCGTCGGCAAATCCGGTTTCTTCATTAAAGAGACCGGGTCCTGAATAAAGGTGCAGCCGCTAATGATCCATAGTAACAAGCCTGCCAAGAGGGCTTGCATCACTCTATATTTCAATAAGTATCAACTCATTTCTATACATTCACCTGGCGTCTTTGGTGATCGATAATTACAGTCTTGACTTCTCGCCATGGGTTAAACGTCTTCCGGTCACATCCACGGCCAGCTCTCCGCCGGATAGACCCATGATCCGTGTGCAATACTTCTCGGCTAGCTCCAAGGGTATAACGGTAAATACGGTTAAACGTTCTTCCTCGCATAAGGATTTGAGCGTCTTCAATACATGCTCGGCCGAGGCCGGATCGAGTCCCGTGACCGGCTCGTCCGCCAAAATCACCTTGGCACCATGAACAAGTGCACGGGCAATAGCAATCCGCTGCTTCTCGCCGCCGCTTAACTCGCCGGCTTTTCGTTTGGCCTTGTCCAACAACCCAAGGTGCTCGATCGTGTCCATAGCTCCCATATAATCATCAGACCGGACCATCCCGGTTACCATCCGCCACAGCGGTGTTTGGCTGGATTGTCCGATCAATACATTCTTAAGTGCCGTTCGATTAACATTCAAGGACGGGTTCTGCTCAAGATAAGCCCATTCCCGGCGAATTCTCCGTTTTCCCGCAGGATTCATCATATCTTCGCCATCAATCGTTAATTTGCCTCCGTCCCATTTTTGCTGCATGGATAGACAGCTCATTAACAAGCTTTTCCCGCTTCCGCTAGCACCGATCAGACCGATCATTTCCCCGTGCTCCATCTGAAAAGTGATATCCTTTAACACCGGTGTGCGTTCAGGACCCATCGTTTTCTTCAGCCGATCCACTTTAATCATGTTATCGTCTCTCCCGTCAAGTGCATATTCCTACTCTCTAGTTTAGAAGAAAGCGAAAGCAATTGCCATGAGAACGCACGTTCCTATTCTTGTGTTGATGTGGTTTTGACTTTAAACCATAATCCCGTACAGGCAAACAGAATATACAATCCACCAAGCAGTACGAAGATCCCTCCGTTCCACCCCGTTTCCATGATGGCGCCCCCGGCATTCGGACCTGCTATGCTGCCCGCATTAAAATGGAAGGAAGCCACGACGTTGGCCGCCGGCAGCAGCACTCTGGGAAGGATATCCGCCGCATAAGCCAAACCGAGGGAGAAGAAAGAACCAACCAGGCCACCGGCCAGCGTTAATAATACTAAGGTTGCCCAGAAATTCGTTCCTGCTGCAGGAATGAGCAAGAAACAGCATCCGCCCACAATACCGGCGATCGTCAGCACCCGTTTGCGTCCGAATTTATCACTCCACATGCCGAGGGGAAGCTGCAGCACCAGACCGCCGATGCCGACAAAAGGAAGCAACGCCGAAATTTCGCCCAATGTAAATCCGCTTCTTAACCCGTAGACCGGGAAGTTGCTGTTAATCCCTGCTTCCATATAGCCGTAGAGAAACGCGGGAATCAACGCAAACCAGGCCAGGCGGTAGCTTTTGAGATAGCGTCCAGCTGGCTGCTGATCCCCACTCTCGCTTTTTTCCGGCTTCAAGTTCGGAAGTTTGAAGAGCACGACCAACAGAATGAACAAGAACAGCACGGCCAGAATTATAAATGGTACCGCCTCGCCATACTTCAGCAGCGGAATGCCCAGCGGCCCTATGCTGAATCCCAAACCGTAGGACATGCCATAAAAGGATATGCTTCGCCCCCGGTTCTTAACCGTTGACATCATCAGCACCCATAGCTGGGCGGCATAATGAAGTGCGCTATCGCCTATACCGACGAGCACGCGCAGTACAAACCAGACGGCCACGCTTGGAATCAACGGAAAAGCAACCAGCGACAGCATCACGAGCACTAGTCCCGAAATGATCAGTTTTTTGAAACCGACCCAGCCGAGAAGTCTTTCCGCAACAAGTGTCATGGCAAATGAGCCTACATATAAGGCAGCCGCGTTCAATCCGTTCATGGAGGATGAAATGCCCATCCGTTCCAAAAATATAGCCAGCACCGGCAATAACAGTCCCTGGCTTAAACCAGCCGCAACGACGACGGCAATTAAAATGAAATAATGAGTTCTCCCCTGACGGGGGGTTACAGCTTCTGTCACTGAAATATAGTCCTCCTCTAATGTGAAAAAACGATGAATTTAAACAGTCAGATGAACATTATAGTGGACAAGCCCAATCCATACAAGCCATAATAATAACAATGCCATCAATTGGGAGGGTATCCGTTAATGAAATATAAAGTTAGTATCGATGTATCTATGGTCTACGAGCTGCTGGGCAGCTTCATGATATATGCAACAAGGAAATGGACCGATAACCTGGATATCGGAAAACAGCTGATAACAGAGATGGACGAGCGTTTACCTCAGCCTGTTCGCGTCCAGTTCAGCCGAGCCCGATCATGGCCGCTCGCGGATTATGATGTGTTATACGCCTTAATCATGCTTCGGGGAGAACACCTTGAAATCCCGGATTTTCTGAATTGGATTGAAACTTCCGCCGTGGAAGAGCTGCATGACCTGCTTCAGCCTCACTTGCCCTCCCTCTCGCGGGATGAAACATCTAGAATTCGAGAAAACTACACACCGCTGATGAAGCTGTGGCATGAGCACTACTTCTCGGAAGTGGAGCCTGACCTATATCAGCTCCTGGAAGACGATGCCGAAGAGAAACGAATGCTCCTTCCGAAAATGGATGACGAAAATTTGATCGAATATGCCTCAAGCGGGGTTATACTGGACGATGTGCCTCAAGAAAACGTCGTTTTGTTCCCGGGCACGCATTTCCGGCCGATCAATACCTATTGCTTCTATGAGAACGTACTCCTGCTCCAGTATCCTATCGATATCCCGGAAGAAGAGGAAGATGAGCCGCCCGTCGTTCTCCTCCGCATGACCGAGGCTCTCGCCGACCCGAAACGCCTGCGTCTCCTGCGTTATATTGCAGATGAGCCGAAGGCCGTGTCCGAAATGGCGTCCGAGTTGGGTCAGCCCTATGAGGAATTGATGCACCACTTGATGATATTGAGAGCAGCAGGCTTGCTGCGCTCCCATCTGAAGTCCGAGAATAACGAAAGATTCAGTCTGCGGCCGGATGGGGCTGCCGAGCTTCAAATGTTTCTGGAAACTTACATTCGACTTTCATAGCAAGAAGGAGTATACCATGAGTAAAACATCGCAACATATTATCTTCGACATGGATGACACATTAATACATTGCAACAAATACTTCAATCTGATTCTCGGCGATTACTTCGAGTGTATGACCGAATGGTTTCAACATGTTGGCTTGACTACTGAAGAAGTCCGGGCCAAGCAGATGGAAATCGACGTAGCCGGCGTAGATAAGCTGGGATTTGCAAGTGCGAACTTCCCGCAATCCCTAATTGATACGTACCATTATTTCGGCCGCATTCATGGAAGAGAAAGCTCGCGCAAGGAAGAAGAGCTTCTCTACGAGTTAGGGCTCAGTGTATATGAGCAGGAAATCGAAGCCTACCCCGGCATGGTCGAGACGCTCGAGAAGCTTCAGGAAGATGGACACTGCCTCCACCTCTACACAGGAGGCGAGACTAAAATTCAGAAGCGGAAAATCAAACAGATGAAGCTGGCCGATTACTTCAATGACCGAATCTACATTCGCCAGCATAAAAATATTACGGCATTGGAAGAAATCCTCACGTTGGGGACATTCTCCCGCTCCGATACATGGATGATCGGCAACTCGCTTCGCACGGATGTCGTTCCGGCGCTGACGGCCGGCATCAACAGCATCTATATCAAGCAGCAGCGCGAATGGCAATATAATCTGGTCGAGTTGAAGCAAGAGCCGCATAATGTGCTGTATACCGTTTCGGCGCTGACCGAAGTGCCCGAGGTCATAGAAGATCACTTAGATTAATCAAAACAGACCGAGCCGATCAAGGAGGGGATCCCTGGTTGGCTCGGTTTTTTTTATTTAACGGTGTCGCCTCACGATTTCACGGCTTCATTCGAGTCCTCTGCCTGAACGGCAAGCTTTCCGTTCCCTTCAGCAGCTAGGACAATCCTGCCTTTATACGTGCTGCCGTCCTCGTTTTTAAAGGATAATAGCTGGGTCTTTCCTTGAAGCAGCAAGGATTTCAGCATCGCATGCGAAACTTGTTTACCGGCAAATTCCTTCCAGATGACATAGTTGCAGCCGGTTTTGAAATTTGCGCAGCCATAGCCTTTGCGTCCTTCAATAATATGCCCTTCACATCCGGGTCTAGGGCATCGGCCTAATGAAGAGCGTACGGACGGTGCTTCACTTGAAGTGGAGGCATCCGACTTCGGAGTCCGCTTAGCCGTACGTTCTTCCTTGTCGCGTGGGGCTGCGGCAACTTTCCCCGTGCTTCGCTTCCCTCTGCCTTTGGACTTGTCCTCGTCCCCGCCGAATAATGACGAAGGGGCCTGACGCTGCGAGGATACCTTATTGATGATCGAAATGGTAAACTTCTGCACGTTTTGCATGAACACGTCAGCCGAAGCCTCGCCCTTGGATATTTGGTGAAGACGCCGTTCCCATTGACCCGTCATCTCAGGCGAAGCGAGTAATTCTACGCCAGCATGCCGGATCAACTCCACCGCCGTCCTTCCCTTTTGGGTAACGGTGATTCTTTTGCCCTGCATCGTAATATATCCGACCTTCTTCAAGCGTTCAATGGTCGCTGCCCGGGTTGCCGGCGTTCCCAGACCGCTGTCTTTCATCGCATCCCGAAGCGCTTCATCCTCAATGGATTTTCCGGCACTCTCCATCGCCTTCAGCAAGGTACCTTCCGTATAACTCTTTGGCGGCTGGGTTGCCTTTTCTTTCACTTCGGATTTTTTGCAGTGTACCGACTCATCGGGAGACAGATCGAAGGAACGGTCGTTCCATTCCTGTGTTTCTTCTTCCTCGTCCTCTTTCCCCTTCTTGGAAGACTTGGCTTTCTTCTGCTCTTTGTCCTGGGCAATCAGCACTTTCCAGCCTAGCGACAGCAATTCCTTGATTCCCGTCTTAAACGTTTCGCCCTCGACCTCGGTGAGCACCGTATGCTGCTTATACATCGCCGGCGGGTAGAAATGGGACAGAAACCTGAGGATGACCAGATCGTAAATATGCTGCTCTTCCTTGCTGAGTGTGCCCGGACGCTTTAACGTCGGCAAGATGGCATGGTGATCCTCAACCCGCTGCGGATTGCAAACCGCTTTATTATTTATGTGCACCCGGCTAGGATCCGCTCCTTCAGCCATCGATGCATAGGAGGTCGATTTCAACATATGAAGTGCCTTGTGCATGCCCTCGATGTTCTGTTCATTTACATAATTGGAGTTGGTACGCGGATATGAAATCACCTTGTGACGCTCATACAACGCTTGCGCAAGATCCAGCGTTTTTTTGGCAGAATATCCGTATTTGGCATTGGCTTCACGCTGAAGCAGGGTCAAATCATACAATTTGAACGGATATTCTTTCGTTTCTTTGACTTCATATTTAGTGATGACCCCATTCTTCCCATTGACCTTGGATGCGATCGTCTCTGCTTTCTCTTGCGAGGTCAGCCGCTCTCCCTGCCATGTTCCGGTATACTCCAACTGCTCTTGTTTGAACACGGCCTTCACGTCATAAAACGTTTGCGATTCGAAGGCTTCGATTTCCTTCTGCCGGTCATAGATCAGAGCCAGAACCGGCGTCTGGACCCGCCCAACCGACAGTAATGTCTGATGACGGGTCGTAAAGGCACGCGATGCATTCATACCGATCAACCAATCAGCTTCACTGCGTGCGCGCGCAGCTTGCGTTAAATTCTCGAATTCAACCCCATCCTTCAGTTCCGCGAAGCCACGGGCAATGCTTTCCGCCGTTAAATCCGAAATCCATAGTCTTTTTACAGGCTGTTTCAATTTTAATTGCTGTTGGATAAGAGCGAAAATATATTGTCCTTCTCGTCCCGCATCACATGCATTTACGATATGGTTGCAGCGTTTGGCGACCTCTCCAATGACCTTCAGCTGATCTTTGGTTTTCGGATTCGGGATGATTTTGAATTGCTCCGGAATGATAGGCAGGTCCCGTAAATTCCAGCGTTTGTATTTCGGATCATATGCATCCGGCTCCGCTAGCCCAACCAGATGTCCGATAGCCCAAGTTATGATATATTGCTCACCTTCAAGATATGTACGGTTATTCTTGGCCCTCGGCTCGATGACCGCAGCGATGTTCCGTCCCATATCCGGCTTTTCGGCAATGACCAACGTTTTCAAATGACATTCTCCTCCCCGATGAGTCACCATGGCGCGGTGGCTAACTCCAAAAAGGACTTCGCTCTCGCGAAGTCCTTTTAACTACTATTAGTATGATAGCATATTTAGGAGAAGGATTAAACCAGTACGGTCGCACCCATCAAATATTTGTCTACCTCGCGTGCCACCTCGCGTCCTTCGTTGATGGCCCATACCACGAGGCTTTGACCGCGACGCATATCTCCGGCGGCAAATACTTTATCCACATTGGTCGTATATTTGCCATACGGTGCTTTCACATTGGAACGGCGATCCGTTTCAAGCCCCAGCTGCTCGACCAGCGTATGCTCCGGTCCGTCAAAACCGATGGCGATGAACGCCATTTGAGCAGGAAATGCCTTTTCTGTGCCCGGAATCGGTTGATACACTTTACGACCGGTTTCATCTACAATACGCTCGATTTGAACGGTATGAAGCTCCTTCAGATTGCCCTCTTCATCCCCGACAAATTTCGTGGTCATGATGGAGAATTCGCGTGGATCGTTGCCAAACAGCGCTTTGGCTTCCTCGTGTGCATAATCGAGCGTGTACACGTTCGGGAACTGCGGCCAAGGGTTCGCAATCGGATCACGCTCCAGCGGAGCCTGCTTATGCGTACCGAACTGAGTGACGCTGGTGCAGCCGTGACGAAGCGCTGTCGCGACGCAGTCGGAGCCGGTATCGCCGCCGCCAATGACGATAACGTCCTTGTCTTTTGCCGACAAGTAATTGCCGTCTTCAAGACCGGAATCCAGCAGGCTCTTGATGGTTCCGTTCAGATAATCCATCGCGTAATGAATGCCCTTGAGATCACTGCCCTCAATGTTGAATTCGCGCGGCTTTGTTGCACCGCCGCACAGTACGACGGCATCGTAGTCTTCCATCAGCTGCTTGGCGGGAATGTCCTTGCCGATTTCGGTGTTGACAACGAATTCGACGCCTTCAGCCGCGAGCAGATCGACACGGCGCTGAACAATGCCCTTGTCCAGCTTCATGGATGGGATCCCGTACGTCAACAGGCCGCCGATGCGGTCGGCACGTTCAAAGACGGTTACGGAATGGCCTGCTTTATTCAGTTGAGCAGCTGCAGCCAGCCCAGCTGGACCAGAACCGACAACGGCTATGCGACGTCCCGTGCGCTTTGCCGGCGGCTCGGGAACGACCCACCCTTCCTCAAAGCCCTTATCGATGATCGCTTGTTCGATGGATTTAATCGTGACCGGCTCCCCGATCAAACCGACGGTGCAGGAACCCTCACAAGGGGCAGGACATACGCGTCCGGTAAACTCAGGGAAGTTGTTTGTTTTATGGAGACGCTCTAAAGCTTCTCTCCATAATCCCCGATAAACAAGATTATTCCATTCCGGAATCAGATTGTGAATCGGGCAACCCGAAGTGCCGCCGAGCATATCGATCCCTGTATGGCAGTATGGCGTACCGCAGTCCATGCAGCGTGCTCCCTGGGTCTGAAGCTCTTCTTCTTCTAAATGTTTATGAAACTCTTCCCAGTCTTTAACTCGTTCTGCCGGGCTCCGATCTGCCGGAAGCTGGCGCTGATATTCCATAAATCCTGTTGGTGTAGACATACTGCTTTACCCCCATCCGTTCTATCCATGCTGGTTACCATGTACAATTTATCATATCATAAATCATCCGACATCGATCTTCAGATGACCCAAGAAACAGGTTTCAGCCTGATTTATTTTTTCTATTTATGCTAAAAAAATTTTTATCAGAGCATGAATCCCCACGATTAGCGGCTATTTAAGCTGCGATTTGAATAAACATTAAAAATATAGTAGCATTTCGCTTTTCTCCTGTTAAATGGACTATATGCATGATCATTTGTACTATCCTACTATCAAAGTGTTGTCAACATGAATGGATTGGAGGATGTCTATCCCGTTTAAGCTCACCAACAAGCTCTTTATTTTCGTTCAAATGTAACAAACCGGTAGGCATATGGATTTTTCTCATCTGTTATGCCGGGAACTTCTTCAATAATCCTCCATTCATCCCAGTTCACTTCAGGGAAGAACGTATCCCCTTCAAAAGTCTCATCAATAAATGTGCAGTACAGACGATCCGCTTTCGGCAGCATCAATTCATAGATCTGCGATCCGCCGATCACCATCAGTTCTCCGTTCTCCGCGTAGGGAAGGGCTTCATCGATATCATGGATCACGATGCCTTGATCCTCTGTCAGCGTGAAGCTTTTGTCTCTCGTAAGCACGATGTTCTTTCGGTGAGGCAGCGGTTTACTGCCAAAGGAATCCCAGGTCTTGCGCCCCATCAGAATCGTTTTGTGCAGGGTCGTCTCCTTAAAAAAGGCCATATCCCGCGGCAAACGCCACGGCATCGTACCATTCAGCCCGATCACCTGATCCTTGCCCATTGCCCATATCATGGATATCATGACTCCAGTCTCTCCTTCCTATATATGTGATGTCACTGCAAACCCGCTTGAACTCTATTTATACAGCTACGGTTGCTTTAATGGTTGGATGATACTGGTAACCCTCAAATTCAAAATCTTCGAATGTATAATCAAAGATGCTCTCCGGCTTGCGCTTGATGACCAGCTTCGGCAGCTCATAAGGCTCACGTTTAAGCTGCGTTCTGACCTGTTCCATATGATTGGAATAGATATGAACATCGCCTCCGGACCAGATGAATTCACCCGGCTCTAGGCCGCACTGCTGGGCAACCATATGGGTGAGCAGCGCATAACTCGCAATGTTGAACGGCAGCCCAAGGAAGCTGTCCACAGAACGCATGGTAAGCATACAGGAGAGTTTCCCGCCCGCCACGTAGAATTGGAATACAAAATGGCATGGAGGCAGCTTCATGTTATCGATCTCTGCCACGTTCCAGGCACTGACGATATGCCGCCGGGAGTCGGGATTGTTTTTAATCGAATCGATGACATTGGCAATCTGGTCGATATAGCGTCCATCCGGCGTTTCCCATGCTCGCCACTGCGAGCCATAAACCGGTCCCAAATTGCCGTCCTCATCCGCCCATTCGTCCCATATCCGCACGCCGTTTTCTTTCAGATACCGGATGTTCGTTTCCCCGCTTAAGAACCACAGAAGCTCATGGATCACCGATTTCAGGTGAATCCGCTTGGTTGTCATCAGAGGGAAGCCTTTGGAAAGGTCAAAACGCAGCTGTCTTCCAAATACGGATAACGTTCCCGTCCCCGTACGGTCCCCTTTCTCTACTCCATGATCAAGAATGTCTTGCAGCAGCTCCAAGTATTGTTTCATGTATAGTCACCTCACTAGAATCTCATATCAACAGTCTACCATGTTCGATATCCACACACAAAAACAGGAGGCAGAAACCGCCTGCGCGTTCTCTGCCTCCTGGCCGAATATATAATGACTCGAAAAACGTCGTTTGGATTAACGGGCAATGATGTGGATCGGATGACCCATAACCAATTCCGCAGCTTCCATTACGATTTCGCCAAGCGTCGGATGCGCATGGATCGTCAAGGCTACATCTTCAAGCGTAGCACCCATTTCAATCGCAAGACCGAGCTCTGCAATCAGGTTGGAAGCTTCCAGACCTACGATTTGCGCTCCAAGAATAAGTCCTGTTCCTTCTTCAGCCACGATCTTCACGAAGCCTTCAGGATGGTTCAAGGATACGGAACGTCCGTTACCAGCGTAAGGGAATTTGCCAGCTTTCACTTTATGGCCTTTTTCCTTCGCTTGAGCTTCGGTGTAACCTACGCTGGAGCATTCTGGATCTGTAAACACAACCGCTGGAATACACTTGTAATCCACAACGGAAGGCATTCCGGAAATGGCCTCAGCAGCCACTTTACCTTCATAGGAAGCTTTGTGTGCAAGCGCCAGACCAGACACGATATCCCCGATTGCGAAGATATGAGGAATGCTTGTGCGTCCTTGATGGTCAACTTTCACGAATCCGCGCTCATCCATATCGAGGCCGATCAGGTCCAGACCGAGCTCTCCGTCCGTGTTCGGACGACGGCCAACTGTAACCAGCAGGTAATCTGCTGTTACTTCTTTGGTTTCGCCATTCACGGAGTATTTCACGGTAACTTCTTTATCGTTTTGCTCAGCACTTTCAGCTTTAGCACCTGTAATAATTTCGATACCGGTTTTCTTCATGTTTTTCGTAACGAGGCTTGTCATGTCTTTGTCAAAGCCAGCCAGAACGCTGTCCAGACCTTCGATGATCGTTACTTTCGAACCGAATTTGGAGTACATTTGACCAAGCTCGGCACCGATGTAGCCGCCACCGATTACGATCATGCTCTTCGGTACTTCAGGCAGGTTCAATGCTTCGGTAGAAGACAAGATGCGTCCGCCAAACGGGAATGGCTTCAGTTCGATTGGACGGGAACCTGTAGCAATGATGCAGTTCTTGAAGCGGTAACGCGGAGATTCATGATCATTGAATACACGCGCTTCGTTTTCGTTGATGAACATGCACTCGCCGTTGAAAACTTCCACTTTGTTGCCTTTCAGCAAACCGGCTACGCCGCCAGTCATTTTTTTGACAACGCCGTTTTTGAATTCCTGTGTTTTCGCGAAATCAACCGTTACGTTCTCCACGGAAATACCGAATGCATCGGCATGCTTAGCGGATTCGAACTGATGAGCTGCAGCGATCAAAGCCTTGGAAGGAATACAACCACGGTTCAAGCAAACACCGCCGAGTTCCGATTTATCAACGATCAGAACCTTTTGACCCAGTTGGGCGGCACGAATCGCCGCCACATAACCACCAGGACCAGCACCAATGACTAGAGTATCAATATCTAAAGAAGCATCTCCAACTACCATTAGTTACACCTCCATAACAAGCAGCTCAGGGTTAGCGAGCAGTTGTTTAATATAGTTCATAAAGTTTTGAGCCGTTGCGCCGTCGATGATACGGTGGTCAAAGCTCAAGGACAATGCCATAACAGGTGCTGCTACAATCTCGCCGTTCTTCACAACCGCTTTTTCGCTGATGCGGCCAGTACCGAGAATAGCAACCTCTGGGAAGTTAATGATTGGTGTAAAGAACATACCGCCTGCGGATCCGATGTTTGTGATGGAAATCGTGCTGCCCTTCATTTCGTTAGGAGACAGTTTACCTTCACGGCCGCGAGCAGCCAGGTCACGGATGCTGTCAGCGATCATCCAGATGCTCTTACGATCCGCATCTTTGATAACCGGTACGATCAGACCGTTGTCTGTATCTGTAGCGATACCGATGTTGTAGTATTTTTTGTACACGATTTCGTTCGCTTCTTCGTCGATCATCGCATTCAAAGCAGGGAATTGACGGCTAGCCGCAACGAGTGCTTTAACGATGAATGGCAGATACGTAACTTTCGTGCCTTTCTTCTCCGCGATCGGTTTCATGCGAGTACGGAACGCTACCAGCTCGGTTACGTCAACTTCGTCCATGATCGTAACGTGAGGAGCTGTGTAAGCCGATTTAACCATGGCGTTCGAGATCGCTTTACGAATACCTTTGAATGGTACGCGCTCTTCTTCTGCACGAGTATCCACCGCTGCGGATGCTGCTGCAGGGGCTGCTTTCGTTTCGGAAGCCGCTTCTTGCGCTGGAGCTGCTGCTTGGCCTCCACCGTTTTTGAAGGCTTCAACATCTTCGCGAGTCACTTTACCGTTGTTGCCGGAGCCTTGCACTTGTGCAATGTCTACGCCTTGCTCACGAGCGAATTTACGCACGCTAGGTGTAGCCAGAACTTCACGGTTAGGTGCTGCTGGCGCTGCTGCTTCACCGTTTCCGCCTTGTTTAGCGTCAGCCGGAGCATTTTGAGCCGGTGAAGAAGTTGTATCTGCACTGCCTTTCGCTGCGTCAGCTTCTTGCGCCGACTGCTCTTCAGCAGGAGCTTCTTGCTCAGGAATGTCGCCTTCAGCATCGATGATAGCTACCACTTCACCGACACGGCACACTTGACCATCCTTGGCAAACACTTCTTGAACCGTACCGTTCACGGGACAAGGAACTTCTACGACTGCCTTGTCGTTCTGTACTTCCATGATGATGTCGTCGTCTGTTACTTTGTCGCCTGGCTTGATATGCATTTTGATGATTTCACCTTCATGCAGACCTTCACCCAGCTCTGGAAAACGATATTCAAATTTTGCCAACTAAAAAACCTCCCTAGATATTGCTGCTATTAGAAATTCAATACTTTATTGACGGCATCCACGATACGTGCTGGAGTAGGCAACCAAGTGTCCTCGATTTGCGCGAATGGATACACCGTGTCCGGCGGAGTCACGCGAAGCACTGGAGCTTCCAAGTGCAGAATCGCTTTCTCGTTGATTTGAGCGATAACTTCTGCAGCTACGCCTGCCGATTTTTGTGCTTCTTGAACCACGATGGCACGGTTGGTTTTCTTAACCGAAGCAAGCACAGTATCGATGTCGATTGGAGAAATGGTGCGCAAGTCGATGATTTCCGCTTTGATTCCGTTCTTCTCAAGTTCGTCCGCCGCTTTCGTTGCGGTATGAACCATCAGGCCGTAAGCGATGATCGTAACGTCTGTTCCTTCGCGAACCACGTTAGCTTTACCAAGCTCAATGGTGTAGTCGCCTTCAGGAACTTCAGCGCGGAACGCATGATACAGGTTCAAGTGTTCCATGAAGAACACAGGGTCATTATCGCGAATCGCTGCGATCATGAGTCCTTTTGCATCATAAGGATTGGAAGGTACTACAACTTTAATACCCGGGGTTTGTGTAATCAAACCTTCGAGTGCATCCGTATGCAGCTCAGCTGCTTTAACCCCGCCGCCGAATGGCGTACGGAATACGATTGGGGAGTTGTAACGTCCACCGGAACGGTAACGCATACGCGCTGCTTGAACGACGATTTGATCAAGCGCCTCAAAGATAAATCCAACGAATTGAATTTCAGCGATCGGACGGAAGCCTTGAATACCGAGACCTACTGCCAAACCGCCGATAGCGGACTCAGCCAGCGGCGTATCGAATACGCGCTCTTCCCCGAATTCTTTTTGAAGGCCTTCCGTTACCCGGAAAACACCGCCGACATTACCTACGTCTTCACCGAAGATGACAACGTTAGGGTCACGGCTCAATTCAACGCGCATGGCGTCGCGAATCGCTTCTTTCATGTTCATTTGTGCCATTGCTTCATTTCCTCCTTAAGAAATACAGTTCACTAAAATTCCAGTGTTATGCCTTGCGGCTATATATCGATGTCAAAACGTAATTTAAAACAGACCTGATGCATACAGCCATGACAAACCGGATGATTATCCAGGATCAACCTTCGACAATCATCGGCCCGTCATTTTTATTGAAAATCGGCTTTCTGCTCTTCCAGATGCTTCGGTGTTTGTTCGAACATGCTGTCGATCAAACCAGGTACCGTCATTTTTTCCGTTTGTTCTGCTTTTTTAATTTGCTCGTTGACTTTCGCTTTCGCTTCTTCTCTCACGCGAGCTGTATCTTCCTCTGTCCAGAGGCCTTTTGCTTCCAGGTACTTCGCAAGACGTGCGATCGGATCCTTCTCGTTCCACTCGCCCTCTTCTTCCTTCGTACGATATTTCGTAGCGTCGTCAGACAGGGAATGCGGACGGAAACGGTATGTCACAGCTTCGATAAGCGTTGCGCCTTCGCCATTGCGGCCGCGTTCTGCAGCATCACGAACGGCCTTGATCACAGCGAGAACATCCATGCCGTCAACTTTAACACCCTTGATACCAGCTGCTACAGCTTTATGTGCGATAGACAATGCTGCAGTCTGCTTGGAGAATGGAGTCGTGATTGCATAGCCGTTGTTTTGCACGAAGAAGATAACTGGCAATTTGTACACGCCTGCATAGTTCAAGCCTTCGTAGAAGTCGCCTTCGGAAGAACCACCGTCACCGGTATACGTAATAGCAACTTGTTTTTGCTTCTTCAATTTGTAACCCATAGCGATACCCATAGCATGCAAGATTTGCGCGCCAATGATGATCTGAGGCATCAATACGTTAACACCCTCCGGAATTTGTCCGCCGTGCTGATGTCCGCGGGAGTAGAGGAATGCTTGATAAAGTGGAAGTCCATGCCATACGATTTGCGGCATATCACGGTAGCCCGGGCAGACAAAGTCGTCTTTCTCAAGCGCGAATTCGCTACCTACCATTGTTGCTTCTTGACCGGATACAGGAGCATAGAAACCGAGACGTCCTTGACGGCCGAGATTTACGGCGCGGTCGTCCCAAGTACGGGTAAATACCATACGGTACATAATTTCTTTCAGTTGATCATCTGACAATTCAGGCAAAAGATCTTTGTTTACGATTTTGCCATCCGGGGAAAGTACAGATAGAGTATCGACTTCCTCGGTATATACTTCATAAGGAACCTTGGTCATTTTTTTCACCTCAATAAATATTTGAATATCAAGTTCCGCTGTTATAGAATTATTATACACCTGTTCCACTCCATTCGTCAAAGAAATACGAGATAAAATTTCATATTTCTTGACGTTTGTATGTATAACAGATAATAGAAAATACTATAACAGTATGACAAACATCATAGAACAGCAGCCAACTTAGACATGTCAGGGTAATTTTAACTTATTGTTTACCGCATTTCAAAAACTAACCCGAAAAAGGTGACGAATGATGACGAATGAACGTTTATTGAAGCGAACCATTGTAAAAGAAGTGATTGAAAGCAAGTTTCTGCAGGAGAATCGAACGCTGCGCATTTACCTTCCTCCCGGATACAATGAAATTCTCAGCTATCCTGTCGTTTACTGTCAGGATGGAGAGGAATTTTTCAATTTTGGTCGCATCGCGACTTGGGCCAACCAGCTCATACTCGAAGAAGGCGTGGAGCCGTTCATCATTGTAGGCGTGGAAGTGAACACCAAAGTTCGCACCGAGGAGTATGCGCCATTCGGCAACCGTTTCGATGCTTACCTATCCTGCTTCGCCGAAGAGATTATTCCCTTCGTTGAACAAAAATATCCTGTGCGCAAAGAGCCTGCCGAAAGAGTACTCGCCGGCGACTCCCTTGGCGGAAGCGTCTCCGTGCATCTGGCCTTGCGTTACCCGCATCTCTTTACCCGAATCATCAGCTTGTCCGGCGCCTTCTATGAGAAGTCTCAGAACATGATTAAGGAAGAACAGGATTTATCCTGGCTCGACATCTATATGATTGTAGGCTTGCAAGAAGACAACTACGCAACCGATACAGGTGTCTATAACTTCGTTGAACTGAATCGTTCAACAAAAGCATTGCTGGAAGAACGGGGTGCCACCCTATCCTATCTTGAAAAAGACGGCCGTCACCTTTGGGGATTCTGGCAAAAAGAGCTCCCTGCCGCTCTTATGTACTTCCTTGATTAATCGATTGATTGGCAAAATCCATTGGCTATATAAATGACCTGTTACAGCAAAATTCATTGCCTGTCCCACCAGGGACTTCACGCGTTACGCTTTAAAGCAGTTAGCAAAAAAGAATACCTTTGAAGCAATAGTTAGCACAAGTTATGCCACTCCTGTTGCTTCACTTCAAAAAAGATGAACAACCGCGCATTTTTTATGGAATGTGCATTGTTCATCTTTTATGTTCGGCAGCCCGTTCTTCTTGGTATCGCTTTCAATGATTTTCGTCAAAAAAGCGGTGGACTCACCGCTTGTTCGAATCGATTATAGCTTTTCTTTCATGATTTTGTCCAGTAAGATGTCACACCCCGCATCAATAAGCCGGTACACCTCATCAAAATTTCCAGTGAAATACGGATCCGGCACCTCGCGCAGCTTTTCATCGGGCAGCAAATCCATAAACTTCAGAATCGCAGCCTGTTCGCCGCCCGTCAACTTGCGCATATTTGCCACATTCGAATCATCCATGCCGATGACGTAATCGAACTTGACGAGGTCCTCGCTTACCACTTTGCGAGCAACCATTCCTTCGTAGCTGATTTGCCAGCTGTCCAGCAGCTTTCGGGTTCCTTCATGGGGAACGTTCCCGATATGCCAATCTCCTGTGCCGGCAGAATCCACGCTGATCTTTCCCTGCAGCCCACGCTGTACAATTTTATGTCGCAGCACCGCTTCCGCCATTGGCGAGCGGCAGATATTGCCCAAACATACAAACAAGACGGATACCATGGTCCTCTCTCCTTCACGCTATAATAAATCGTCATTTTACGAGAAATCTAACTTAATGAGTATTGTTGCCTACCTTCCATTAACCCGAACTGACTTTCTTTCCATTGGCTGCCGCAGGATGACCCTCGTGCAGCGACCTTCTGGGCAATCTCCATTTATAAAGCACGGACAGCATCCGGAATACGATCACCACAACAAACAAAGCCAGCAGTTCCCATGTCTTGGTGGCGACACCAAGGCCGATGGCGACGCCTGCTATCATGGCCCAGACCGCATAGATCTCATCACGCAGCACCAGCGGTTTCCGCCCTGCCAATAAATCGCGGACCATTCCCCCGCCGCTTCCGGTAAGCACAGCAGCCACAATCACCGCGCTCATGGGGTGATTCATTTGTGTAGCATATAAAGCCCCTTGAATCGCAAAGGCAGATAATCCGATCGCATCGAACAGTGCCTCCGTTTTCTTCCAGTGCTGAATCAAACCGAGCGGCAGCACAAACGCTACAAATACCGAAATCATCGCGAGCATGATTAAATCTCCCTGGCTCCACAGGGTGGTAACCGGCACGCCGATCAGTACGTTTCTTATAATACCCCCGCCGAAGGCTGTGACTAAACCCAGAACCACAACCCCCAGTATATCGTATTCCTCTTCCATAGCTACAAAAGCTCCGGACATGGCAAACGCAATGGTGCCAATGATACTGAATACGTCAAACAGATGCATGTCCAAAATTCAGTTCCCCCGCTCCCCCGTCAATTTACATACTACATTGTAGCCGTGCCTATTAAAATTGTGCAAGCATGAAAACTGCTCTATACTAGAATACAATGACAATTCTCTCGAAAAAGGAGGAATTTATAATGAACCATACTCGCGTCCTGATCTTTACAGGTGGGGAGTTGTCACCACGTTTCCTGGATGAGGTTCAAAACGGGGACTTCATTATAGGGGCTGATCGCGGGGCCCTCTACCTGATTGAACATGGGATCAAGCCGGACCTATCCGTTGGAGATTTTGACTCCATTCCGCCCGGCCAAATGGATCGAGTACGATCTATGAGCGGTAAGGTGATCGACTGTGATCCGATCGATAAAAATTTGACCGACACCGAGCTTGCCTTCGAAATGGCACTGGAGCATTCCCCCGAATCCATCCTGATTCTAGGAGCTACGGGGACGCGCCTGGATCACACGCTGGCTAATATCCACATGCTGATTCGTGGACTCCAACATCATATCCCGTGTTCTATATTAGATGAGAACAATTTCATTACCCTGACGGGCTCCAGCTGCATGGTTGAGAACAAAGGGTTTACATATGTCTCCCTACTTCCGCTGACTACGGAAGTTACCGGGATCAATCTTGAAGGATTTGAGTACCCGCTCCACGATGCCACATTGCGATTGGGGCAGTCTCTCGGAGTTAGCAATAAACTGACCGAGGACAAAGGGACGGTCCGGATCGAAGGTGGTCTGCTCCTTATTATTCAGAGTAAGGATCAATAATCATTACTATTTTGTCATCTTTGATGCAGCAATGTTAACAATCGAAATTATTGTTAAAAACCCTTGTATATCAAGGGTTTTTTCTCGTTTTCAAGTCATCGTTTGCATCTAATTCTTAATATTTTGTAACTTTTAATGATATTTTAATAATTCGCTTTCATTTCATGCTGCCCAAGGGTTTGCGCCGATTATCCAAAATATAGTCGGTTTCAAATCTGATATACTCGGTTCATCGCAAAAAACAAAACAGCATGGAGGTAATACAACATGAATCGACAGCATTGGATTAAGAAGGCCGTAGTAATCAGCTTGAGCGCAACTTTGGGTGCAGGAGCAGTTCTTACTGTTGCACCACCGGCTCCTGTAGAAGCAGCATCGGTAAGCACAGGAACTCAAGTCGTTAACTTTGGTAAACAATATATGGGAACACCTTATAAATTCGGAGCATCCACATCCACGACAAGAGTATTTGATTGCTCTTCCTTTATGAAGCATATCTTTAAAAAATACGGCGTCAACCTGCCTCGTACATCCGCTGCCCAATCCAAAGTGGGTAAAGCGGTATCGAAATCGAACCTAAAAGCTGGCGATTTGATATTCTTCTCAAGCGGAAGCCGCGCAAATGGTAGAAACGTAACACACGTAGCCGTTTATATGGGCAACAACAAAATTCTGCACACTTACGGCAAACCTGGCGTAACAATCTCCAGCCTGTCAGGCAACTGGAGCAAGACTTACCTGAAAGCCCGCCGCGTGCTGTAGTTCAATACTCCACTTGTTACTATCGAATGAAATCAAAGACCGTCTTCCACTCACGGAAGGCGGTCTTTTTTGCTTGCAGCATTGATTTCTTCCTGCGATAACAGTTTATATCCGGTTCCCCGAATCGTACGCAGCAGCTTTTGTTTGCGCCCTCTATCGATTTTCTCTCTTAGATGAAGAATATAGACATCCACCACGTTGGTACCCGTATGAAAATCGTAATCCCACACCTGTTTTAAAATATCCTCGCGCGTGCATACTTGCCCCTGCCTTCTAGCCAAGAACAGCAGCAGATCATATTCGCGATGAGTCAGCTCAATGGCTTCCTTTTCCCGGGATACATTCCGGCTCAGAGGATCGATCACCAGATCTCCGATTCGAATAACTTCCTCTTGTTCCATGCGACCTGTCTGAAAAAGTTTCAGCAAATTGGCAATCCGCGCCAACAGCTCTCTTGTATCTCTGTCATCAGGGATATAGTCATGGGCACCTGCCTCCAATGCCTGAATGGCTTCATCAGAACCGTCATTTCCGATGACGATGATCGGGATCTGTTCCTTTTTGCCCGTCAGCCGTTCCACGAGATTAAAATGGTTCATACCCGGCAGTCTGCTGTCGATGAGCAGCAAGTTTGCGCCTGAGCGCTGCAAAATGGCGACTACTTCCGAATGACTCATGGCATGCATAACCTTATAGCCCGCTTGTTTTAAAATCTCCATAACGGTCTGGACCCGATCTTGATTGTCTGCCGCGATCAGAATTACTTTCTCCACGGGTTCCCCCCCGCTTTCAACACTTAATAATGTAAGTATGGCTGATTCATCCTGCTTTCACTCCAAAAGATGCTGGGATCACATACGATTTCCGTAGAAATACATCTTATCTCTGCAGCGGCGCTATTTTTATAATGGGATATAGGATTAGGAAAGGGGGATATCTTCACCGATTAGCTCATGTTTAATGGGAAAGTATGTGAACACTTTGGAGGAGGAAAATAACATGCGCAAAAAACTCGTGGTATGGCCACTTGTCATGGCTATGCTGATATCTATCGTATGCACGGCCGCAGGGCCGCCCGCACCAGTTTCAGCCGCAGGCGAAACAAACCTCTCCCTCGGCAAAGCCGTAACAGCAAGTGGTCAATCCCAAACCTACGAGCCGGCTAACGTTAACGATGGCAATCAAGGTTCGTACTGGGAAAGCACCAATCATGCCTTTCCGCAGTGGATTCAAGTCGATCTCGGTGATGACACCAGCATCAACCGGATCGTCCTTAAACTACCTGCCACATGGGAATCACGGACACAAACGTTAATGGTACAAGGCAGCTCGAATGGTTCGGTATTCTCAAATATCGTGGATTCGGCCGATTATGAATTCAACCCGTCTACAGCAGGAAACTCGGTGACTATCCGTTTTGACGAGGCGAGCACGCGATATGTTCGCCTGACCGTAACGAGTAACACGACTTGGCCGGCAGCGCAGCTGTCTGAGTTTGAAATTTATGGACCATCGGTCTCCCCGCCAACACCTCCTACGGGTAACAATATCGCGAGCGGCAAACCGATTACCGCCTCCTCAAGCACCTTCACGTATGTAGCAACCCATGCTAACGACAATGACATCCAAACCTACTGGGAAGGCGGAAGCAACCCAAGCTCCTTGACGCTCGACTTGGGAACCGATCACGATATCACCTCCATCGTGCTGAAGCTGAATCCGTCTCCAGCGTGGAGTACGCGCACCCAAACCATACAAGTGCTCGGGCATGACCAGAGCTCAACAAATTTTAGTGATTTGGTACCGGCTCAGTCTTATACATTCAATCCCGCGTCCGGCAACTTCGTAATAATTCCGGTAGCGGCGACCGTGAAACGTCTACAATTGAACATAACGTCCAATTCCGGTGCACCGGCAGGGCAGATTGCCGAATTCGAAGTTTACGGCACACCCGCACAGAATCCGGACCTGACCATTACGGATATGTCCTGGACTCCAGTTTCCCCGAATGAAAACGATAACATTACACTGAGTGCTACAGTTAAGAACATTGGGGACTTGGAAGCTGGGACTACGACGGTCAATTTTTACTTAAATGACACGAAAGCAGGCTCCTCCCCGGTAGGTCCGCTAGCGGCAGGAGCATCCTCCACGGTAACGCTTCATGCCGGAATCAAAACGGCTGGATCCTATTCCGTCAGTGCCAAGGTCGATGAGGATAATGAAATCATGGAACAGAATAATGAAAACAACAGCTATTCGCATCCAGCCCCTCTGGTTATTGGTGCGCTCGAAAGCTCTGATTTGATAGGAACCGTACAATGGTCACCCGCCACTCCTGTCGCAGGGAATGCAGTAGCCTTTACCGTTAATCTTAAGAACCAGGGCAACAAAGCCACGGCAAGCGGATCCCACGCGATTTCCGTCGCTCTGAAAAATCCGGCCGGTTCAACGATTCAAACCTTCACCGGTAGTTATGATGGCGCGCTTGCTGCAGGTTCCTCCGCCGCTGTCCATATTCCGGGCACATGGACAGCGGAAAATGGCAGCTACACGTTAACAACATCCATAGCACCGGATGCAAACGAACTACCCGTTAAACGGGAGAACAACGTCAGCCAGGCCAATCTCACGGTATATTCCTCCCGCGGCGCCAGCATGCCATATACCCGTTACGATACGGATGATGCATTACGCGGTGGCGGGGCTCTGCTAAAGTCGGCACCGACTTTCGATCAAGCGCTCACAGCATCAGAAGCATCCGGCCAACGTTATGTAGCGCTACCTTCCAACGGGTCCAATCTCGAATGGACGGTTCGGCCAGGTGAAGGCGGGGCCGGCGTAACCATGCGTTATACGATGCCGGACTCACCCGACGGCATGGGATTGACTGGCTCACTCGACGTTTATGTGAATGGCACGAAGAAAAAGACCATTCCATTGACCTCCTACTACAACTGGCAATACTTCTCCAGCGATCATCCTGCAGATGCGCCTGGTGGGGGACGCCCTCTCTTTCGGTTCGATGAAGTACACTGGAAGATGGATACGCCGCTTCAGCAGGGAGACAAAATTCGTATTCAGAAATCCAATGCCGATAACCTGGAATATGGCGTTGATTTTATCGAAATCGAGCCGGTCCCTGCGGCAATCGCCCGTCCGGCAAACTCGGTATCCGTAACGGATTTCGGTGCAACCCCGAACGACGGCCAAGATGACCTATCGGCGTTTGAAGCTGCTGTGCAGGCTGCCGCTTCAACCGGCAAGACCTTATACATTCCCGAAGGGACATTCCATCTGGGCAACATGTGGAAGATCGGTTCGGTTGGGAATATGATTGATGACATCAAGATTATGGGTGCAGGCATCTGGCATACAAATATTCAATTTACCAACCCGAATGCCGCTTCTGGCGGGATCTCGCTTCGGATCACGGGCCAGCTTGATTTCAGCCATATCTACCTCAACTCAAATCTGCGGTCACGTTATAATCAAAATGCAATCTACAAGGGATTTATGGATAACTTCGGCACCAACTCCAAAATTCACAATGTGTGGGTCGAGCACTTTGAGTGTGGATTCTGGGTAGGCGATTATGCGCATACCCCAGCCATTATCGCGGCGGGGCTGATCATTGAAAACAGCCGAATCCGCAATAATCTCGCGGACGGGGTCAATTTTGCCCAAGGAACCAGCCATTCAACTGTCCGTAACAGCAGCATTCGAAATAACGGAGACGATGGTCTCGCCGTATGGACGAGTAACGTGAATGGCGCACCTGCGGGCGTTAACAACGCCTTCTCCTATAACACCATCGAAAATAATTGGCGCGCAGCAGCCATCGCATTCTTTGGGGGAAGCGGACATAAGGCTACTCACAACCTGATAGTTGACACCGTAGGCGGTTCCGGTATTCGAATGAATACCGTGTTCCCGGGATACCATTTCCAGAACAATACCGGCATTCTGTTCTCCGATACAACGATCATTGGGAGTGGAACCAGTAAAGACCTGTATGATGGGGAGCGCGGCGCAATCGATCTGGAAGCATCGAATGATGCAATCCGCAATGTCACGTTTACCAACATCGATATCCTGAACACCCAGCGCAGTGCCGTTCAGCTTGGTTATGGCGGCGGTTTTCAGAACATCGTATTTAACAACATCCATATTGACGGTACGGGGCTAGACGGGATCACATCCTCAAGATTCTCGAATCCTCATCCAGGTGCGGCGATTTACACCTATACGGGCAATGGGTCGGCAACATTTAACAATCTGACAACAGAAAATATCGCTCATCCTGATCTGTATTTCATTCAGAACGGCTTTAATTTAATTTTGAATTAAGGATTGGGGATCAACATGAAAAGGAGTGGGCCTGTGAGGCCCACTCCTTTTGTGCGTTTACGATTATTGATGAAACGCTTTTGCTCTTGTCCTTGTAATTACCCACCAACGTATTGATTGTACAGCGACCTGGCCTTGGCGATATCCGATGTGCCATGCACCAGGGTTCTGCCGTCCCGGAATATAACCAAACGATGTGGATTCACCTGATAGATGATCATATACGGCGTTACGGTTGCTTTTCCATGATGGAGCCTGTTCAATCGATCGGCCATTTCATCCAGCTGAAGCTGCAGCGGTCTGGCTGGCCTAATCTGTACCGTATCCCTGCCGCACAACACCTCGCTTTTATCCGCGTGTTCAGCCGTCAAGTAAGGATATTTCGGATGCTCCCCGCATGTGGGGCAGTCCGATTTTTTCGCTCGGTCCACGCCAAACTCCACCCGTTCATTACGCCATAAATCGAACGACAGCATCTTTTTTCTAAGAGCATGTCGGTGTCCTGACAAAAGCTTCATCGCTTCCATCGTTTGATGGGCAACGACCATCTGTACCGCTTGCGGAAGAATTCCGTTAATGTCGCAGGTATCACCACCCAAGGGAATCGTTCCAAGCAGACAGTTCAAGCATGGCGTCTCTCCCGGCAAGAATGTGTAACTCATGCCTGAACTTCCCACGCAGCCTCCGTAAATCCACGGGATTCCATGCTTAAAACCGATGTCGTTCAGAATCAGCCGGGTCCCGAAATTATCGGTAGCATCCATCATCAAATCAACGCCTTGACAGAGTACCGACAGTTCCTGGGCACGTACATCCATAACGATACCATCCACGATACCATCCGAATTAATTTCGGATAACCGTTTAGCCGCTGCTACGGCCTTCGGTAATCGATCGATCGCATCCTGTTCGGTAAACAGCTGCTGACGCTGCAGATTGCTCCATTCCACGTAATCCCGATCCACGATCGTTACATGCCCGACACCTGCGCGAACCAAAGTTTCAGCTATAGCGCTTCCCAGCGCCCCAGCACCAAGAACGAGCACGTGACTGTCCCGGAGGCGGAGCTGGCCCTCTTTTCCAAATGGCGTAAAGCGCTCTTGCCTAGAATACCGATCCTCTCGTTCCCTTTTCATTGTTACATCACGGTCCGGGGACCCCGAGGCTGCCACGAAGAGAGACTGTGTACGATTTACTTCCTCCCTGTTATCGCTTAAATCAGACATGAATTTTCCTCCGATCAATATCTGCAAATCTTCTAACAAAAGATGACGTTCACGAAGTTTTTTTGACGACGACCATGATTGAAAATACCCATCCCATGAAGAGGATGGGCTGTTTAACTATTGCAACCTAATGCAACCTAGTATTTAGCGCCTTCTCCATTATACTGCGATGACGCAGAATCCAGGCCGCACTCCGCGCCCTCCAGGCAATCCCCCATAGAAGGCCTTCCGTTTCCGGCGTGACCTGTAACTCGATCGCTTCCTCTGCCGTTTCCCTTACGACCACTTCAACGATCATCTCAAAGAGGGCGGCCCTACTAGTTGGATCGAGGCCATATGCGTCAACCAATAAGCGGAGCTGCCTTGCACGAACCTCTGCATTTGGCAAACCAACCCTTTCAGCTACATCATCATCATGCAGCTGTGGAAATAGCCAACATACGCGGGCTAGTTCAAGAAACGGATGTACAGGGCCAGCGTATTCCCAGTCAATTAATGCAATCGGCCTCCCATCACGGGTAACCATATTCCAAGGGGCAATATCACCGTGGCTGTATACAACCCTGGTGTCACCCAGTTTACGCAGGAACCATGGCTTCCAGACAAGCCCGGGTTGGGGTTTAAATGTAGCAGAAGCGTCATGAAGCTGCCGTAATAATTGTCCTACTTCGATGATGCCTTCGTCGCTCCATGGCCCGGGATGAACAAATTCGCCTTCGATATAACTTAACATCTCTTGGCCTTTCTCATTACATCCTGAACCTATAATATCCGGAATCGATGTAAACCCTGATTGCCTCAAATGCCTCAACAATGAGTGTACAGCCGGAGTCCAAGCTCCGGCTGGGCGGTACACAATCTGGCCCCGCCGTATAACCGACTTCTCGGGAGAGAGCATGACGTCTTCTCCCTGATTTAAGTTATTTTCCCAATTCATTTTAGTACGACTCCCTTTCAGAAGGGAATTACACGGGTTCATGGGGCTATGGATGCGAATCCCCTTCATATAATGATGCCCCGATGGATAAGTCCATGTCTTCCATCAACATCTCCTCCGTTCATTTCAGGTTGTTTCTAGCATATCATAAATGCACTTATACCATAAAACATAAAGCATAAAGCATAAAGCATAAAGCATAAGACATAAGGCATAAGGCATATACATACGATATACGAACGATATACGATATACGATATAACATAAAACCAATAAACCGTAACCGTACGCCCCATTTTGCGGATATAGATAAGGAGGACAGGCAGCAATCTGCCCATCCTCCTTATGGAATACTAATAAATTTAGGATAATCAAAGTTTCATTTGTCCTGGCAGAGAGCTGGATTCTGATCCTGATATGAATCAGGAATTCTGGTTGGACCAGTCTTCGACGTTCCAGATCTTGGTCACCCAATCCTCATAAAACTCAGGTTCATGGGAAACCAGCAGGATTGTACCTTTATATTCTTTCAAAGCACGTCTTAGTTCTTCCTTAGCCACAACATCAAGGTGGTTCGTCGGTTCGTCAAACAGAATCCAATTGCTTTCGCGCATCAGAAGTTTACACAGACGGACCTTGGCTTGCTCTCCGCCGCTAAGTGCCTTCAATGGACGGGTAATATGCTCGTTTTTGAGCCCGCAGCGAGCAAGCGCTGCACGAACCTCGTGCTGGTTCAAGTGTGAGAATTCGTTCCACACATCATCAATCGGCGTAATATTCCCTGGACGTACTTCCTGCTCAAAATAAGCAGGCACCAGGAAATCCCCTTGATACGTCTTCCCGGAGAGCGCCGGGATTTTGCCTAATATGGTCTTCAGCAACGTTGATTTACCTACGCCATTACAGCCAACAATAGCAATTTTCTCTCCTCGCTCGATCAGGATATTCATTTTGGGGAGCAATGGTCGATCATATCCGATCTCAAAATCGATCCCCTCGAATACCGTTTTACCACTAGCACGGGATTCCTTGAAGTTAAACACAGGTTTAGCTGCTTCCTCGGGGCGGTCAATCCGCTCCATACGATCCAGCTGCTTCTCCCGGCTTTTCGCTCGGCCAGAGGTGGAGTAACGGGCCTTGTTCCGCTGAATGAAGTCTTCCTGCTTCTTGATGAATTCCTGCTGCTTCTCGTAAGCATCAATATGCTGGTTCTTATTGATATCGGCCATTTCCAGGAACTTCTCGTAGTTCGCTGTATAGCGAGTCAATTTTGCAAATTCCAAATGATAGATCACATCCACCACCTGGTTCATAAATTCCGTATCATGGGATATCAAGATGAAAGCATATGGGTATTGCTTCAAATATTGAGTGAGCCAATCAATATGCTCAACATCCAGATAGTTGGTGGGCTCGTCCAACAACAGTACATTGGGCTTCTCCAGAAGAAGCTTTGCAAGCAATACTTTAGTACGCTGTCCCCCGCTTAATGTTGCTACATCGCGATCCAAGCCAATGACGGATAACCCAAGACCATTCGCCATCTCTTCAACCTTTACGTCCAACATGTAGAAATCCCCGATATCCAGCTGCTCCTGAATTTCACCCATTTGTTCGAGCAGCAGCTCCAACTCCTCGGGAGAAGCATCGCTCATCTTATTGGTGATCTCCATCATTTCTTTTTCCAGCTCCAGCAGAGGCAGGAAGGCATCCTTCAACACATCACGAACCGTTTTGCCAGGTGTCAGTTTGGTGTGCTGATCCAGGTATCCGTACCGGATCTTCGGTGTCCACTCCACCTTGCCGCTGTCTTTTAACAGCTGCCCGGTCAAAATATTCATTAGTGTTGATTTGCCTACGCCGTTTGCTCCAACCAAACCAACATGTTCGCCTGCCAACAAACGAAAGGATACATTCTTAAATAGAGTACGTTCCCCGAAATTATGTGATACGTTCTCTACAGTCAATAAACTCATGGCTATAGTAACTCCTGTCTGTATAAAATGAACTTATTTCATGTTAATTTAGCGAAATATACACAGTCAAGAGTTTATTGTATCACATCCTGGAGTCCGGCAGAAACCATAACTTTCAGAGATTATAGAACACCGGGATTAGAACAGCTTTTCTCCTGATAACCGGCTGCCGCTGCCTCCTTGGCACTCGGAAACACTTCTTCCACGCGATAGTTGTATTGGCAGACATCGCGATAATAATATTTGAGTCCCCTGCTATCCACACCTCCGAAATAAACCGGAGCTTTAACGAGTCTGCCGCCTCCAAGGGCATAGTTATTATAATACTGATCGCCCAGGGGAATACCTTGAATAAATGCCATCATACCGATATCATCAATCGTATTCACCCACTCTTCCTGGGATATCAACGGAAGCGCGAACGTATAGGATATTCCGTTTCGGAGCGCCACTTGGTTGTGCCGCTGTATGTAATAAGCCAGATGATCTTGAACGGTATTCACAATCGTGATCCGCCTAACTTGTTCAAACCTATCTATATCTTCCAGCAAAGCTACACCCGTCCTGCCGGTCAGATCCTCCCGAAATCCAGAGTGCCAGATGGAGGAGCCTCCACCTGATTCATACACCTGAACGAAGGAATCCAATGTAAACCGGATGCTGTTGCCCCTGCCATCATTCCAGGCATAAGGGATTTTGGGTGTCCATCTGTGCTCCATGAGCTCCTCCCCATACGCGTTGGTGAAGGTTTGCGAAACATACATATAATACCCGTCATAATCCAGCACAACGATAGCAGGAATATACCACCACAGGGCAGTCTGCGCAGCCGGATCATCCGCGATCCCCATATTGATGTACAGCGTCTGAGAAAAAGACTCCAGCGCTCGCTCTTTGTCCGCACGCATAAACTTTAAAGAATCATATGCCGACTCTTTGTCCTGGGTCTCATTATCGTTCAGCATCATCCCACCGTCTTGGACGGCTGTGCGCAGAGCTGCCGAGTATTTCATCTCTACGTACCGGACATCCTCCAGACTCTCGGCACGCATGCCCAGAATAATAAACATGGGGAAAAACACGGCGGTGAATACGATGGCAAGATCAGTAATCTTCATTCAGAACCAAGCCTCCGTATGGGAATGCGATTGCTGCTTTTCCACCTGAATTTGATCCGGTCAGCGCATCGAACATGATCAGTCCGGGTGTTCGATTCAGAGAACTGACACTTACCTGGAAGTGATCTCCGGCCGTTAAGCGATATCGGCGTCTATCATCGTGTTTATCAACATTCGACTCCGGGAACAAATATCCCATAACATCTTCTTGATAGTAAGCATCATATACGACGGAATAACGGTTCAGGAATGTACCAGGATCTGAAGGATCCCCATATTCCGGGTGGTACTTCTTGCGGTGGTGCTCCATCTCCACATTGTAAATGTTCCCGGTGGCTGCCAGCTCTTGCAGGAAGTCATTGTACATGATCGGAGTAATATACCCCTTCGTACGAACACTGTCCACGAATTTGGTGACGGATTGATAAACAACAAGTCGTGACAGATCATCCTGTCTTCTGGCCATCTCACCTGCGGGAACCAAGTACAGCAGAAGAAGTGCCAGAAAGGCAGCAAACCATTTCGAAACCGAGTTTGACATTGTTGTTACCTCACTTTAACAAACTGGATGCTCTCCACATCTCCATCCATTCTCAGAATGTACTCTGCATCATAACGGGCATTCACATCTATGATCGAAAGATCCAGTTCCTCCGGATTACTTCCTGATCGGAACAGTGCTCCATCCACATACATATTAAAGCCGCCTGCTTGAACCTCTCGCAGCGTGAATAATACTTCGCTCCCCTTATAAATGAGCTTCCTGTTCTCGTTCGTCATCTCTACGGTGATCACACCCGCATGCTGCTCCTGAGTCATTCTCTCTGCGGCTGATATGCCGCCATCAACCATCGTCTGAATATGGAATGCATACAGGGCTGCGCCAAGAAATAATGCCACCCCTGCTGCCATTTCCAGCGCGCTTATCGTTTGTTCACGCAAGGCAAGTCACCTTTCCATTCATAACTATTGATCAAACTTGATGCCTCTGATCACGTTGGAATCATCCTTAACGATGGTGGCCTTGAATTTCCCGCTTGGATTGACGTACTCCGGGCTTTTCTCATCCATAACGTGTTCGATATTTCCCTGTCTTGAATCCGGATTGGGAATCGAACCGTCCTTCTCCAACACATTGCCGTACCATTGCCCTGCTTTATTTTTCCCTGTTGCTATGAAAACGCCAAATTGATCCTTGTCCTTGTATTTGCGCAGTGCGTTTGTCACCTGAGAACCGCTGATGGTTGTTCCGTCATATACGGTAAATGCTGCCTGGGACAGCTCTGTCTGAATATCTGAAAAGTTGTTCTGAGCGGTTTTGGTTGCCTCCTGCGCCGAGATAAACAAAATAACAACAATGGTAATCAGAGCAATGGTCAGAAAGATACCTGCTGCAACCTTTAAAGCGGATGATGCATTATTCATTGAAATCTCCCTCATTCTCTCAATTATTTTTTGATCTTATTAATCATTATTCCAGTTGACCCATCCTCGTATCGTTATAATCGTTGAATTTGCTCATAGTACGTCTCCATCTGGGAGAAACTCATGCCGATTAGCGGGATGACAAGATACATAAAGATCAGCGCATACATCGGAGTAAAACCGATCATTCGCCCCCATGCGGCCTTCGTGTCGATCATCGCTTCATACTCCTGCTTGCGCTGCTCGAAACTGAATATCATTTCTCCATCGAGATCATCAAAAACATCCTTGATCGGTACTTTATCTACCGCAAGCAGCAGCTTGTCCACCAGCCGCTGAAATTCAGGAAACCAGACGTCTTGCTTCAACTCAAGTAATGCCAACTGTGCGCCATGTTCGTAATGAAGCAAGCTTTTTTGAATGGGAATCTTAAAAATAACGGCAAACCGATTAAGCCATTCTAATATGCCCTCAACCGAGATTCGCTCCATTCCACGCAATATAGAGATGACCGTCTGAAATTGATAAATTTCATGCCGCATTTCCATATTGCGAACTTTGCGGTGAAAATGCAGCAGCCATAATGGCGCCGCATATGCAGCCACACCTGCCAGAAAGGATAGGAGCAACTCCCACCATTTCAAATACTCGCTATCATAGCGCTGCAGTTTGGTCATAATTCGATCGGTGGTGATCTCAACTTGTTCCTTGGTCAAACCAATAGGGTCTGTCTCACTGACCATTTGTTTGATCTGATCATCGGTTGCATCCGGCGACATATGCAATTGTTCCATTAGCAGCCGATCACGCTCAACCGTTTCTTCTGCCTGCCGACGCTCGATCTCATTCATCTGGCCGAACAGGGAATGGTTCAGGGAAACGGGGACAAACAGCAGATGATGTTTTGCCTGCACATGCAGGCCTGCTGCCAGCGATAACGACAGGAAGAAAGCCAGGAGGAAAAACGTCACCCTTCTGATATAGAGCCATTCGAATTTGATTCTCGCGTTGCTTTCCTTTAGTAACCGTATCTGCCTGTCATATTTCACCGTACCGGGTGTCGGAGCCATCACCTTCACAAGCCAGCGCATAACAGGAATTCGGTACATCCTTTCTTCCAAGGTCATCTTCTGAACCTCTGCGCGGTAATCCGTTTCTCGATTTTGCTGGAGCTTCTGAAGCAAGATATAAGAAATGAGAATAATGACATAAATGGATATCTTGGTCATAAACCCAAGCTTGCTCATATAAAACACATCCATCGATGGAAAACTGCTTCTGGCCCAGCGTTCAATCGGTTTGGTGAAAAAGACCGGCGCCAACGCAATCACATTCAAGCCCTTCATTAAATAATCCAGCTTGTCTCTGCGCAATATTTCCAATTGGATCTCCTTGGTCAATCCGCTTAGTCCATGCAGATAGATAGAGCCTTGTTTTCTCGCATGATCGCCAAACTCCATGACCAGATGTGAAATACCCGCAAACGCTTTAAGATATCGGTTCGGCGCTACCTCATAATACCTCTCCAGTTCGTCATCAGGATCGTTTGATACCAAGGCATTGTAGATCCGATGGGCATGCATAGAGATTTCATGTCCAGAAGTCTCCGCCCCCTCGTACAAAGCTTCCTCTACCATTCCATGCTGCTGATAGTGATGGCGGACGGAGGAGAACAATTCAACCGATTGGATAAGTATTTTTCGTTCCAGTCGGTTAATGAACATCTCAACGAGCATATTGTTAATAACCGTTGCTGCGAGAATAACAATGATAATAAACCCCAGGTCCGGATGACTCCATATAAGGAGCATGGCGGTTAAGCCGATCGTGCCGGTAATCGCGAAGGCTAATCTCACTGTTTCAAACCGGAGTGATATTTCGTCGTACGGATGCATGATCGCGATCCGCTGTCTGATCCGTTTAAGATAGCCTTTGATTAGCGGGAGCTTCATCCCATACATATAGGCCAATTGAAACCATTGCCGGTACATCCCCCGCAATGATCTTACCTCGCCCGCATCCACCTTGACGGAAGTTACCTCACGATACCCTCGTCTCTTGTTCATCCACGACATGATACCGAATGTGATGGAAAACAGTGCCAGAGAAATGATTAAAATCAGTATTAACACATCTTTAGAGGTCACTTTGTTCCCCCCAACCCGAAGTCAGAAACACTCTGAATTCTTCGGCATCTTCCGGATGCATCTGCTCGGACATTTCACGAACACTGCTTTCGGATAACTTGGCGGCAGCGATATAGGCACCGTCCCGGTATTCAATTACATTACGGGATACGAAATAACTTACTTCGTTCAATCGCCGCATATGTTCTGCACTTAACTGAAAATACTCCTCCATGCTGCTCTTCCAACGGTTTTCTGAAGTTCCCTCGAATGGTGGCAGGGATCCCTTCTCAACCGGGATGCACTCTGTAATACGCTCTATGTAACGGTTACCGTAAGCGTCTCTTCGTAGATGAATATCAAAGTTGATCACGCTGACCACCTGCTGCTCAGCAATATGCTCTTGCCTGAAAACGCCGCTCTTGAGTAAGGAGTTGCGCAAGGATTGTACAAGGTCTTTGAATGTCTTGGCATGATGGGTAAACACGGTAAACAAACTTGCCACTTGAGACATCTGTATCATCCATGACGCAACCTCGTCACTGGCAACCTCACCAAGAATATTAACGGTACCGTCCGTTTTCTTCTGCAGATCCAGACCTGCCTGCCCACTAATATGCTCGGTTTCCCTGAAGCTGAGAATATTCCTGCGGCTGTAGATTTTCCTTAAATGCAGCTCAAAGGCCATCTCCTGAACCCGAAGAGTATAAGACGCATAAATATGACCCACCATCGCCATGAGCAGCGTTGTTTTTCCGGATCCCTGAGCACCGGTGATTGCCGTAATCCGGCTGCCTTTCATTAAATACCTCAACAAACCGATCACCAATTCTGAGCCGTTTCCCGTAATTAACTGATCCAGCGAAGCCTTGGGCAGATCAAACTTGCGGACAAAGAACGCCCAGGACTCGGCAAATGGGGGCCGGACCACAACGACCCTGGAGCCATCCTTCATTTCATTCACTTTATAACCGCTGGCTTCCGAAAGCTGCCCAGGATGATTGTATTTGTATATGTTTTGACATACCCTCTTAAGTTCCAGCATCGAACCAAATGATAAAAAAGCTAGATGCAGCGACACCCCTCGATAAAAAATCCACACACTCTCACAGCCTGTTGCAGGAGATTCGGGACGCGAAAAACTTAGCCCCAAAAACTCATCCTCGGAGTGAAAAATATCCTGCCCGCTGTCACGATTAACAGGAATGCCACTAACGCCGCCACTGATCCCGTCAATCCGTTGATCCCTGATTTCATCCACAACGGAAAAGCCTTTGTACTGCTGATATATGCGCTGAACGACGATGTCCAGCTTCTCCGGAAACAAGAGCGGACGCTGCTCTGACTCATAGATATATGCGATGTCTTCCGCGGTAACCGCATAGACGCTGCCCTCTCCATAACCTGGAATCACGCGCGGCTCTGCAAGATCATACGTTTCAAGAAGTACGGATAGAGCATCCTCTCCGTGCCTCTGCTTATACAGGTATAATATGATCTCGAATTGATCCTGGGCTGTTAACTCGGTCAGGTTTTCGAACGGAATGGCTGCATGAATGTTGGACTCGTTCAAACCTAGGTCTCTTACCAGGAGCTGCTTTAAAAAATCCTTTACGTACGCCTTATCCAGCACATCTCCGGAAACGCAGCCCTTGAGGGCACTTCTCAATTCGCTTCGCTTGTTCAGCCTGCGGCGATACTCCTCTTCGTGCAACCCTAAATCAGACAACTGGCTGTGCGTCAGCTGATGGAGGCTTTCTTTAACAAACGCAGTCATAGCTTCAAGAGAATAGGGGTCCGATCCCCGCGAAATCGTAGCCGCCGGTTTTCGGGTATCCAAATAACGCAGATATACAAACAGCAATACAAACAAAATCATGACGATGATCCATATCGTATTCAAGGAATTACCCAAGAGCATGCAGGCCTCCCAGTTTCGAACCGCCAGCAGGAAGACCAAGCTGTTCAGCCACGGCATCAGCCAGATTACGAACCGCATTATACAGTGAGCTCATGCGTTTCAGGTCAGCTCCTCCCCGGCTTCGCTGCATGTAGGGCATAACTGAGCGCATATTCCATGCATCCGTCATCCCGGAACAATACGGAACACCAAGTACCGTCGTCTTGATGCCAAAGCGGCGCTTGATATTATGCAGTGTACAATGGCTATCCCGGTCATATTTGCCGACGATATACAAGCATGCCTTGTCACTCACTTCTGGAGGCAACCTCTCCTGTTCAATCGCACTCTCCAGGATATGTAAATTCTGATTCAAACCAACTACGATTAAGTCTGCCGCTTGAAGTATCGCCCGATCTGCCGCACCAGGAACTCCATTTCCTGCATCGGCTACCGTGAGGTCGTAACTTCGCTTGGAGGACTCCATAACTCTGGTCATAAGTTCTGCCTGTTTCCTGTCCTCCGCATTTCCTGTTGCATGTATAGCATCGGCAGGCATGCGTTTCGGTCCACATAAAAGATCGAGCCGATCAGACAGGAGCGGCAAGGTATAATTGCGTACATTCTCTGGGCTCAGTCGCCCGCCTGCACGAAGCCGTTCCAAGGCATCCATTCCGGTATCTTGAAATGCCGTCATATAATCTAATGCTTCCTGTTTACAGGTAAAGGCTTGCTCCACTCGTTCCCCTGCATGTCCACCATGGGCGAGGAGCACTTTAACCTGATATTCAAGCGCCAATACGATAGGTAAGCTCGAAGCCAACATCGTACTGCCACTGCCGCTCTTCAAGGGACTCCATACAGCAATCAGACTCATGCATGCCTCCTTCCTGCTTGCCGAAGTGCCCGGCGAATATGCCGCTGCTCCATTTCCGTTAAAAGGCGGAGAAGTTCGGTAAGCGATCGTTTATACTGTCTGGACAATGGCTTGATGCCCAATCTTCCTGCATGTTCATTTTTTATTTTCAAGGCGAAAAACAATTCATCCCATGGCATTTTCACGGGAGGACCCAGCCACTGTATCCGGCTGTCTTCCAGATAGCCTTCAATGTAGGTTTCATCCATCAAATCTTCAATGACCTGAACATATACCCGGTGGAACGGCGGTAGCGGAGCATCTGTTCTTGAAGCTCTCAGTTCATCAAGCAAGGCCGTACTCTTACGCAGTCCTGTTACCTCAAACCCGCTAACCCAAACATGGGCATCTGCTGTATCCCACTGCATCTTGTCCAGGAATTCCGTCTTCTCCACGTCCATGACGATATAGTCATATTTCTTCTCGTCTGTTTCCTCCAGATAGTCCATCAGCGATGTATAGTTCTCAAATCCGGTTGCCACGTCGAATCCGGCAAACTCCATAACCGGCAGTTGTGGATGTATCACGCCTATGCAATGTTTGTACTTCGCATCAATCGCACCATCCACGAGCAGTACTCTATTGTCTCCATTGGCTAATATTTTGCACATATAGAGGAGCATGTCGCTCTTATCACAGATGCCTGTAAATATCCACGTCTTCACTTTGATTACACTCCTTCACTTACCATCTGTTCTTCGGGGTTCGCCTTGTCTTACTAAGGACTTGAGAATATCAACTCCGCTTCTTGTGATTCCCTATCACTGCTATTCTGGGATTCTGGCGAGCCGGATGATCCCAAAATTTGCTCCGCTTCTGAATCCCGCTCTTCACGGATCGGAGTCTCTGTATTGGACTCATCGTCAGAACGGATGTCAGCGGTATTCCATTCCGTATCCGTTGAAGATTTCGCTTGGGTGCTTATGTTGGACGCAGGACTCCAGGAGTCCGGACTCCTTGCACCGCTGGCAAAGATCGAGTTATGATGCATGTCAGATACCTGAGCCTGCTGATTCGGTTGAAGCTTCTTTAAATCCTCTTCCAGCGTGTTTCGCAGCGTAACCTCGAAAAACTTCTCAGCTTTCTTCACAATATTCGGGTTGCTTGTAATCAGCTTCGTTACTTCAGCGTTCGGAGGATAGTTAGGAATCGCTCTATCTTGCAGCTCCGGCTCTACATAGGTGAGTGCATAAAGCGTTGCATCATGCAGATAAGCATCCACCAAAGCGCTGGAAAGCAATAAAATCTCCTGTTCGCTTAACGTTGTCCAGAACGCCGGATTTTGAAGCTTGTCGATCTTCTTTTTGGATAAAATGATGTAATCCTGTCCGGTAGGAAACTGAACCCTAACATCGATCACATCCCCTTGGCGTAAATTGCTTGGCAGATATACGGACTTCATCTCCCGATGACGAAGATCGGACGGTGTCGGTTCTTCTTCAAAGAGCATCGAGCGGGTAATCGGTGTTCCCTGCAGCAGCTCGATCTTAGCCCCCTTCCCTGCGATCTCTTCCTTGACCGAGAACAGATTGCCGGAAGAACCGTCATCAGGCAAACGCACTTCCTTAATATCCTTCGCATCTATGAAATGACCAGGCGGAATATCTTTTAACGGGACCCATGCAACCTTCATTGAATTGAGCTGCTGAAGCTGTGTCTCTTCAAGCTCCGTGATTCGCTGCTCGTATTTAGTACGCTCTACATTCTGCTGCTCTTTATAACCGTTCACATAATACATCATTGCGCCGGCACATACGGCACCCGTTACGGCTGCGCCGGCAAGTCCAGCAAATATCAGTTTGCGGCTGCGCCTCCTGATAATCGGCATTGCTTCATCTCCTTCAGTTCAAATGCGGTTAATTCTTTAGAAACCTGAATCTTCGCTTCCTTTCTGCCGGCGGCAAGTAGTCCTGAAATAACTGTGCAAATGCCTCCCTGCTGCTGTCCGGTACTTCAAACGGATCCAATTGCAGGGGTAAAGAATAAACTTTATTCGTTCCTAGCGTTCTTCTCATTTCTTGAATTGTTTCTTCTCCTGCAAGAGGCAGTGCATAGATCCTTGCCGCCTGTGGGTGTCTTAACAGCATCCGGGCCAGCGTCACCACATCATGCTGTCGCCACTCCGCTCCTGATCCGATAACGATAGGCAGATCGGCCCGAAGGAACTCCTCAAGCCGTTCGCTGTCCCGGTATGCTCCCAAATCCAACACAACTGCATCGTAGCTGCCTCCGAGCAGCGAAATAACTTCCGTTCTGGCCGTTTGCCGCCAGAAATGAATCCCGTTGATTTCGAATTTTCGGATAGATCCAAGCTTCCCGCCCTCGGCAATTTCCTGAATCCGGGTAAAGGCGGTGGATTTTGCGCTCATTTCCACGATCGCTACCTTCCCGTACCTTGATGCCAAGTAATGACCAAATGCGATACAGCTATGCGTTGTTCCTACACCGGACGATGTCCCCAATACGGCCGTCACAAGCGTCCCGGCTAGCGTGTTGGACTGAACACCCGCAATATTCGCAGTAATCGACTGCTGCCTGTTTAGTGCTGAACGAACCTCTACTGTGGATTGATATCGGTGCTCCGGAGCATACTGCAGCAGCTTTCGGATAACGGGCACAAGCTCTCTTGGTAAATCGCCACGAATATGTCGGTCCACGCCCGTTATCCATTCACTGAATTTGCCTCCGGTTGAGAGATAAAGCAGAAGCGCACCAAGTCCATACAGGTCCGATCTCGCATCGCTTTGCCTTCCTCCGTATTGCTCCGGCGCTGCAAATCCAACCGTGCCTAGCTTGACCGTATCCTCGCCACTCTCCTGTTTATAACTTCTCGCGATTCCAAAATCGATGAGTCTAACCTCCAGCTGATCGGTCAGCATAATGTTCGATGGCTTTAAATCTCGGAATATAACCTGAGGTTCGTGATTATGGAGATACTCCAGAACATCCAGCAATTGCTCGATCAGTTCCATAATGAAGTCCGGATTCACATTTCCCCGATATCCTCGGAAGTACTTCTCCAATGTCATGCCCTGAATATAATCCATAACTAAATAGGTGTAGCCGGTATCCTGAACATGAAAAAAATCGACAATACGGGGCAGCCGCGGGTGACTGAGTTTAATCAGAAGCTGTGCCTCATCCTGAACGGCGCGCTGCATACCGGGTTCAGACAAGCTCTCTTTCACTGCCCATTTCTTCCCGGGCAGCTTCTGATCCTCGGCTAGATATACACAGCTCATGCCCCCTTCACCAATCACACGGTCAATCACGTAACGATCGCCCAACACTTCCCCATGTACCAATCTGCAAGGCTGATTCATGTCAACGCCCTCTCCTCTGACTTACAAGCACAACAAAAAAAGGAAAGCACTCCGCCTCATCACTGAATTGTGATGAATAGCGGGATGCTTTCCCTAATGTTGTCGTTGGTTAATTTTGGAATCATTATAGAACAAGTTACATTCACTTGTAAAGACTTTTTTAATACTTAATCATATATAGCGTAATCTCGTCCCGATTATGGAACAGCTGCTTCGCTCCCTGAATCTGCATTCTGGACTCTTCAAACACCGACATGATTTCTTTTACCAGCGCCATCGGTTTCTTAGTCAGCAGCTTCACCGTAATGACAGCAGTACCGCCCGTTTGAAGGCTGTGCAGCAGCCCGGTCACCATTCTGGCCATTTGTTTAGGACTCCAGCTCATATCACACACCAACAAGTCAAACTCAGAATCTCTAAACGATACGTCCGCTGCATTCTTGTGAATCACGCGGAGGTTTTTATGACCATCGAGTGATGGATGCATTTTCGCCGGATCAACTGCCGTAACTTGCAGGCCGCGCTCCAATAGAAAGGATGTCCATCCGCCAGGCGCTGCTCCGATATCAACTGCCTTGCGGAAGGAATCAAACGGAATCCCGAACTGTTTCTCCGCCTCAAGGAGCTTGAATTTGGCTCTTGAGATTTGTCCCTCTTCCCGTTGAAAGCGGACGGCGCCTCCGTTCCAATCCGACAGGTTGTCCTCCGGCCGCGACACGCCAACATACCAGACGCTGTCAGCAGCGAATAGTGAAATAATCCACTCCGGTGCCTGAACCGTGTATTCAATTTCTAGCGCAGCCAAGCGATGCTGTAATTCATCTCGAAGCGCCGCCGGGTTTTCCTTCCACGAGCTGTTCTCCGTCTTTCGGATCTGGATGGATACACGGCTGCTGCCGATCTCCTCCTGCTTCATGACATGCTCAACGACCGCATGCAATGCTTCGGCAGCGGTATCGGCCGCTACCTCCAGATGTACCGGAAACAAATGCCGCAGAAAAATTGGCGGGGAAGACGTAATTAGCCGCTTCGCCTCCTCTTCGGAACTGCCGAGTGTCGCCAAAAACACCTCGCCCGGCATCATCATCGTGCTCTTTAAACTGCCAAACATCCGGCGCAGCTCTTCTTGGGCGTAGGGAGCAAAACCATGGTTTGCTGTGCATACCCACTTGCTGTGAAAATCCCGGTGATTTTGCTTCTGTTCCTCATGCTCTTGCATCACATTTAATTCATCCAAACGGATTAACCTCCAGAAATAACTTTGATCCAGGGACGTCCGCCATCCCATTCCAGCTGAGCGTCGATATCATAAGTTTGTTTGATAAGTACATGGTTTAATACTTCTTCTTTTGTTCCCGCACCCGTTAAGCGGCCGTCTTTCATGAGCGCCACATGAGTAAATAAAGGGACAATCTCCTCGATATGATGCGTGACGTACACAACCGTAATTTCGCGCTGCCTCAGGTTGTGAATCTCCTGCAGCATCTTCTCCCGTTCATACAAATCCAGGCCGGCACAAGGCTCATCCATAATCAGAATCTTCGGATCGGCCATGAGGGAGCGTGCCAACATCACCTTTTTCCGTTCACCTTGGGACAATGTCCCGAGAGGCTGCTCCGCCAGATGGCCGAAATTCATTTCGTTCAGCAGGGAATAGGCTAGATTCCTGGCCTCTTCCGGAATGTCCTGGTAGAAGCGCAGAAAGGCATACGCCCCTGTTGCCACAACCTCCCAGACTGGGTCGCTCAGGGTCAATTTCTCTAATAATGACTGGCTAATATAGCCAATGGACTTCCGGACCTCCCGAACGTCGCATTGTCCGTAAACATGACCCAGGACCTCAACACGCCCACGGGAAGGAAACATATATCCTGTCATCATTTCCAGCAGCGTCGTTTTGCCTGATCCGTTCCTGCCCAAAATGGCCCAGTTCTGTCCCGGCTTCATCTCGATACTAACATCATCCAGAATATGACGGCTCCCTCTGACGAGCGACACATGCTGTAACGAAATCACGGCCTCACACTCCTAACAAAACTTACGATATCCTGCACGGAACCCATCCGGTACAGCACCTCCGGCGCGGCGAGGGGACTCGACTGAATAGCCAGCAATGCAGGAACGCTGCGAATTTGATACCGTTCCACAATGCCCGGTAGAAAGTTAACATCGGCTTCGAGCAGCTGTACATCCGGCACCACATGTTCCACAATCTCGATCATCTTACGCGCAGCGGCACATGTGCCGCATAATGGCGTATGTAAAAATACGATGACAGGCTCCGCATTCGCATCTCGTTTCGTCAGGCGCTCGTGCCATTCAAGCCTCTCTGTCAATTCACGCTGTGTAACCTCAATCATCTTGAACCCTGGGCGACTTCCCGCAGAACGGATTCCGGCATCGGCCCATTGTGAACCTGGACGCTTTCCGGCATGTGCTCATAGAGCAGCTCATACATTTTTCTTCTGCCCGACGGGCTTGAGGTATGCAAGTATATTTCCCTGGCCTGCAGGTTTTCGGCGATCATGGCTGCAACCACGTCGCCGCCGTTCATCTGGCCGTGCCCCAATTCAAAATCAAGCGACAGAACATCCACTTCGCATTCACGGAGCATCAACAAGCACTCTTCCCCGTTTCGAGCCAGCGCAAATCCTTTCGGATTGGGGCGCCAGTCGTCTAAATACAGATGAATCATTTTACTCTCTCCCTTAATCAGGACCAGGACAGCACCTTAGCGATGTCTTCCCGATGTGTGCCGTCAGCCCCTTTTTCACTTTCCAGAACAAATGCCTTGCCTGCAAGTTCCGGTGCCAGAACCAAACGCTTCAAGGCTTCTGTGCCTATCATACCTTGTCCGATGCGGGCGTGGCGATCTTTTCTTGAACCGGCCCCATATTTCGAATCGTTCAGATGAACGGCAACGGTGGATTCCCAATAGGCTAGCTCCTTGCCTCTGGCAAGGAGCTCATCCGTATTCGAAATGTCCCAGCCTCCGGCAGCAAACAAGTGGCAGGTATCCAGGCAAAAGCCTATTTTTTCCGGATCATCAGCAAGCTGTCTAACCTTCACACTCTCTTCAAGCGTCATCCCCATGGACCCATGGTCTCCCGCCTGATTCTCGATCAGCAGCTTGGCCCTTCCCGTCCAGGAAGCCAACACATCATTCAAACAGCGAATAATATTCTGATACCCTTCAAGGATATCCTGGCTCTTGAGATGCCCAAAATGAACCACGATACCCAGCGATCCGCAAGCCTCGGCAATCATGAGATCATTCTTAAGGGAATCTACGGTCAACTGGTAAAACTCTTCTCCCCGCGTTAAGCCAACCGCCATATTCGTCGGATATGGTGTGTGCGCGATCGAAACGAGTCCTTGTTCCTGACAAAACTTGGAGCATGCGGCGGCATTGCGGACATCCGGCGTCTTCAAATGAAGACTGCGCGGATTTTTCGGGAAATACTGATAGGCGAGTGAACCGATGCCGGCTGCGTGCTGAGCTGCTGCGAGAAATCCGCCTCGTGTGCTGACATGACTTCCAATCCGGACTTTAGACTTCATGCTGACAATTTGGACAAAAGAACACTTTGCGCGAGGTATGCTCCGCCTTCACGATCGGCGTGCCGCAGCGAACACAGGGCTCTCCTTCGCGATCGTAAACTTTACACTCGTCGTTATAAGCTCCCGTCAGAGTATCCCCTTCCTGAAACGGCATTTCCATATATCCGCCGCCATCCGTCGCCTCGTGCATCACTTTAACGGCACTCTCGTATAACTGCTCTAAAGACTGCTCCGATAAATCCTGAATTTTGGACAGCGGGTGAATGTGAGCATCAAAGGCAATCTCATCCGCATAACAGTTGCCAATTCCGGCGACAACCTGCTGATTAACCAGCGTTGTTTTTAAAGCGCCCCGCCGTTTTCCAATCCGTTCAACGAAGCGCGCTTTGGTCATTCGCCGATCCAGAAGTTCAGGACCAAGCTCTTTAAGCGCATTTTCCGTTTCTCTGGCTGTTAAGAAATGCAAGTAACCCAGACGCAAACCGATAAAATACAGCACCTGTTCACCAAATGTGATCTCGACCTGGGTCGACCTTGAGGGACGCTCCTCATCCCTATGCCCTAAATACAAAATGCCGCCCAGCATGAGGTGAAGCAGCAATCTGCCTCCGTTATGCAGATGGAATATGAGGTGTTTGCCTCTACGCTCCACAAAAATGACCTTGCTTCCCTTTAACTCGGAAGTAAACTCGTCAACCGTCACATTCAGTGATTTTTCACGGTTCACGACAACATTCGTGATCGGCACATTCAAAATGCTCTGCGATAACAATCTTCGGTAATTTTCCATTTCCGGCAGTTCCGGCATCATTCATCTTCCCTTTCGTCAATCACAAAAGTTAATGTACACTTTCGCTCATTATGAGCACAGCAGGTTTATCACTTCGCTCAAATCTCGGCAAATAAAGTCCGGTGTGACACCCGTGGCTTCCATATGTGCTTCCATATTCAGATCGGTCGTGATTCCGGTCATAACGAGCACCGTCTTACAGCCGGCATGCGCGCCGGCCGCGATATCCGTACGTATATTATCTCCAATTACATAAGTGTCCTCCGGGGCCAAACCGAGGCGATCCGAAGCAAATTTCATTAAAATCGAGGACGGCTTTCCGATGACCGTCGGTTTCACTCCGGAAGCGGCTTCGATCGCAGCACCCAGCGAACCTGCACCTGGCATCAAGCCGGTATCTGATGGAAGCTGCAAATCCGGATTGGTCAATATCGACACGGCTCCCTCCTGAATCCAGCGAACGGCACGGGTTAACTTCTCGTAATCGAACGAACGGTCGATTCCTTGAATCACATATTTAGGGGACTGCTCCACGATATTTAGACCCGCAGACAAGAGGGCTTCACGGAGCCCCACTTCTCCCAGCATCGCCACTTTGGCACCCGGTGACTTCTCCGCGATATATTTAGCTGCAGCCAGGGAAGAGGTGCAGACTTCCTCCGGCAAGGCAGGTATCCCCATCTCCATCAGATGCGCCGCAACCTGCTCGGGTGTTCGTGATGAATTATTCGTTACATACAGAAACGGAATCTGCAATTCCTTCAGCCGTTCGATGAGAAGGTCTGCCCCCTCAATTCGATGACGGCCATGATAAAGCGTTCCATCCAGGTCAATCAGTAATCCTTTTGGTTTTGGTTTTTCCATGAATTGATAGCACCTTCTTTATTTCTTTCCTTCACGCCATAAATGATTCATCGGCTAAAGTATGAGCTTTCTCGGCATCGCTGTGATCGTCATTCATCGTCATATATCGGTATAAATATGTATAACCTCGGTTCATACACTACCCTGAAGCATCCTTACGTAGAAACCCCAGTTAGTATTATTGTAAAGAAGGCTACTTCCGGTTGCAAGGCTCATGGCTAGTACTTCAGCCCGGTAGCTAATCAGTCGAAAGAAATCGAAGAGTGTCCAAGCATTAGTGATTATCAACCGGTTTGTCATTTCCTGCGCTTTCCCGGAAAATAATTCACTCCATCACTCGATATTTCCCTGTAAATAGCAGCTCTATTGGCTTATGATTTGCGCTGGATTGGGTACAATCCGAAATCCTCTGCCAAGCGTGTATTCTCAAAAATCTCCTGCGCTTCCTTGAGCAGCGGCTGCAAATGCTCCATATCCTTATACCGGGAGCTAAAATGGGTCAGGAACAGCGTTCTTACTCCAGCCCGTTTCGCTGCTTCCGCCGCCTGTTTAGCCGTACTGTGATAGTATTCGTGCGCGAGCTCCGACAGATCCTCCATGAAAGTGGCTTCATGGACCAAAAGATCGGCGTCTTTGGCCAGAGTCTCCACTCCAGGGCATGGCCTTGTATCCCCGAGGATCGTGACCACTCTCCCTTTTTTCGGTGTCAGGAGCACCTCAGAGGCATGAATCCATCGGCCGTCGCCGAGTTCTACGCTTTCCCCTCTTTTCAGTTTGCCATAAAGCGGCCCTGGCTTAAGTCCATAGTCCGCCAACCGTTTCAGGTCCAGGCTGCCGGGAAGATCCTTCTCCACGATACGGTAGCCATAACTCTCGGCCCTGTGATCCAGCTTTGCCGATTCCACGAGGAAGTTATCGTCCTCAAACAGCACGCCTCCGGTATGTTCAATGACCTCCATCGTATAAGGAACGCGCGATTGGCTAATGTTCAGCGTAGTTTCAATGAAGGCCTTAATACCAGGGGGACCATATATCGTCAGGGGTGAAGTTACCCCTTGGGCACCACGGCTGGACAGCAAACCCGGTAAACCGAATACATGATCACCATGCATATGGGTGATGAATACCTTTTCAAGCTTGGACAGCTTGAGCGGGGACTTCAATATTTGATGCTGCGTACCTTCTCCACAATCAAACAGCCACAAACTTCTTCGTTCTTCCAGCATACGCAGTGCAATCGAGGTTACGTTACGCTGCAGCGTAGGAACCCCCGCATTTGTTCCTAGAAAATAGAGTTCCATCCCTCTTCTCCCCTTTCGGTTGAAAACCGGAGAAATCCCCCGAAACATTCGGAGGATTTCAAACCGGCTGTACCGGTATTCAAATGTTAAGCCTTATCTACGTTAAAATAATGAGCTTCCGGATGACTGAACACCATGGCGGATACCGATGCCTCAGGTTCCATCATGAAACCTTCGGTAAGATGAACGCCAATATCTTCTGGCTGCATCAATTTAAATAACGGTTCCTGATCCTCCAGATCCGGGCATGCCGGATACCCGAAAGATACGCGAATGCCTTGGTATCTCGCACCCAAGCGCTGTTTCATCGTCATGTCTGCCGGATCGGGGTATCCCCACGAATCCCGCATCATATGGTGAATCCGCTCCGCCAGCCCTTCTGCCGTTTCCAGTGCGACCGATTGAAGCGCGTGGGAGCGCAAATAGTCACCCTTGTCCTTCCATTCCCCGGACAATTTTCCGACGCCATGGCCGGCTGTAACGACAAGGAATCCAACGTAATCCATAACCCCGCTATCTACGGATTTCAGGAAATCCGCCAAGCACAGGTACGGCTCAACCTGTTGTCTTGGAAACGTAAAGGTATGCAATACTTTTGTTGTATCTTTTGGATCGTATATGAGAATATCATTTCCTCTTGACTGTGCCGGGAAGAAACGGTACATTGCATGCGCCTGTATGATCCCCGATTGAACGGCCTCTTCCAGAATACCATCAACGGTTTCCTTAAGCGATACCGCCTTCGGGTCATTGGCTTTCAGCAGCTGTTCCACTGAGCCTTTCAGGCCTAAATGATGTCCTAACAGCATCTGCATGTTGATATAAGGCAGAATGTGCGAAATCGGATAATTCCGGAGCACATGCCGCTCCATATCCGGCGGTAAATATACAGGAGCATCGGTCGAAATTTTGGATCGCAGTCCTTCTGACAGCTTCGGCATCATTTTAACCACTTGCGGAGCGGCAGCATCAGCTTCCTGCTCTGCCTTAATCTCTTCCGCTATTCTCGTCCGCTGCACCGGATCGCTGAGCTGGTTGGCCAACGCAAGACCATCCATGGCGTCCTTGGCATAGAGCACCATGCCGTCATACTCGGGACGAATGCGGGTCTTCGTGAATTTCCGTGTCAGAGCCGCCCCCCCTACCATGATCGGAACGCTAATGCCTGCGTTTTTCAAATCCTGGGCGGTGGATACCATCTGTTGGGCTGACTTCACCAGCAAACCGGACAAGCCGATAGCATCAGGCTGCTCACGGCGGTATGCCTCGATAATTTGCTCCGGTGGTACTTTTATACCCAAATTAATGATTTGATAACCATTGTTGGACAAGATGATCTCCACCAGATTTTTACCGATATCGTGCACGTCCCCCTTCACGGTGGCAAGCATGATTTTCCCTTTGACCGACGTCTCGTTTTTCTCCATAAAGGATTCCAGATACGCTACGGATGCCTTCATTACTTCGGCACTTTGCAGCACCTCCGCGACAATCAGTTCATTGTTGTTGAACAAACGTCCAACCTCGGTCATCCCGTCCATCAGTGGTCCATTAATGATCTCGAGCGCGCCGTATTTGGTCAATGCTATATCTAAGTCCGGAACGAGGCCTTCCTTAGAACCTTCCACTACATAGGATGCAAGTCGCTCCTCGAGTGTCAGATTGGATACCTTAACCTTCTTCTCTATCTTTTTATCCCGGAATGCCGCGACAAAAGCCGCCAACGTCTCATCATTGGTTCTGTAAATCAGATCCTCGGCTAGGCGACGCTCTTCTTCGGGAATGGAGGCATAACGCTCCAGCTTCTCGGTATTTACGATTGCGTAGTCCAATCCGGCTTTTGTGCACTCATACAGATACACGGAGTTCAGGACTTCACGGCCCGCTTCCGGCAATCCGAAGGAAACGTTACTGATTCCGAGAATCGTATGCACTTTTGGCATGGCTTCTTTTATTATGCGGATGCCTTCAATCGTTTCCTTGGCTGATCCGATATACTGCTCGTCCCCTGTACCTACAGGGAATACAAGCGTGTCGAAAATAATGTCCTCCGGCGAAACGCCATATTTGTTGACCAACAGATCATAAGAACGCTGGGCCACCTTCAGCTTGTCGTCACGATGGATCGCCTGACCGGTCTCATCAATGGTTCCTACGACAACCGCGGCACCGTATTTATGCACCAACGGGATCACATGCTCAAATTTCTCTTCACCGTCTTCTAGGTTAATGGAGTTAATAATCGCTTTCCCTTGCGAATATTGCAGCGCCAGGTCAATAACGGCCGGATCCGTGGTATCGATCATGAGCGGCACTTTAACCTTTTTAACTACTAGCTCCAGGAACTTAATCATATCTTCCGATTCTTCACGATCCGGATCCTGTACGCAAACATCAATGACATGCGCGCCATTCTTGACCTGGGCACGAGCGATCTCGGAGGCTTCCTCATATTTACCTTCTACAATTAAACGCTTAAACTTTCTGGAACCCAGAACATTCGTTCTCTCCCCTACCATATATGGTCGGTTTTCCTGCTCGATATATACCGGCTCGATACCGGATAATGCCGGCAAATGCCCACCATCCAGCGGTCGCGGGGAGAAGCCATCCATCGTTTGTTTTAAAGCGCGAATATGGTCGGGTGTTGTCCCACAGCATCCGCCGGCGATGTTGAGCCAGCCTTTTTCAGCAAAAGCCCCCATCTTTTGAGCCAACGATTCAGGGGATTCATGGTACTGTCCGTTCTCGTCTGGGAGACCCGCGTTAGGATAACAGCTGATGGCACTTCTCGACATTTCGGATAAGGAGCGAATATGGTCACGCATGAATTCCGGGCCCGTTGCACAGTTAAGGCCAATCGATACGGGATTCAGATGCTCCAAAGAAATGTAGAATGCTTCAATATTTTGTCCGGCCAGCGTCGTTCCCATCGGTTCGATCGTACCGGATATCATAATTGGAAGCGTGACGCCCGTTTTATCAAACGCTTGGCGAATCCCAATGCTCCCGGCCTTCACGTTTAATGTATCCTGCGATGTTTCGAGCAGAAGCGCATCAACCCCGCCTTCAATCAAAGCAACGGCTTGCTCCTCGTAGCTCTCGATCAATTCGGCAAAGGTTACACCACCGGTAACCGATAACGTCTTGGTTGTCGGACCCATCGCTCCTACCACATAGCGCGGGCTGTCCGGCGTGGAATATTTTTCAACCGCTGCGCGGGCCAAGTGAGCCGCTTTTAGGTTGATTTCCCGGGCAAGTTCAGGTATATCGTATTCAGCAAGCACAACCGAGGTTGCGCCAAACGTATTGGTTTCAATCAGGTCGGCACCTGCTTCAAGATATTGTTCATGTATTTTCTGAATGACATCCGGCCGATGAATGACCAGCATTTCATTACAGCCATCAAGGTCCGGACCGCCAAAATCTTCAGCTGAGAGGTCCTCCTGCTGGATCATCGTGCCCATGGCACCATCAAGAATTAATATTCGTTCTTTAAGTACTTCTTGTAAGCTAGGCTTGTTCAACTCATAAACCTCCCCCGAAAACGTTAAATCTTAGTGTATCAGAATATTTTTCAATAGAAAAGCCGAAATATTGCGTTGCAATGGGTACAAATCAACATTTGCAGATGACAAATGCTGTGAGGGGGGCTATAATACATATTAATCCAACGGGAGAAAGAGGGTTAAAGCTATGGCAGAGATTGTGATTCGCAACACGAACGAACGCATTACTGGAGAAGAAAATGTTCGGGAATTCCTGAGTAACCAAGAGGTTGTTTACGAGCACTGGAATATGGAAAAACTCCCGGCAGCGCTTCAAGAAAATTTCAAGCTTAGTGATGACGATAAGAAGCGCATTTTGGACATCTATGATGAAGAAATTCGTGACTTGGCTGCAAGACGCGGCTACAAAATTTGGGATGTCATCACACTTTCCGAGTCCACGCCCAATATCGAGGACCTGCTGAAAAAATTCGAAGAGGTTCACACCCACGCGGAAGACGAAATCCGTGCGATAGTCGGCGGTAAAGGAATCTTCATTATTAAGGGCTCCGACGATGTCGGTTACTTTAATGTTGAGCTTGAGCCAGGCGATGTCATTTCCGTACCGGAAAATACACCTCACTTCTTCACATTGATGGAGAACAAGCAGATCATCGCTGTTCGTCTTTTCATTGAAGAGAACGGCTGGGTTGCTACACCGGTAGAAGATCCTCAATTCCAATAAGCCTGCGGGCAGATTGAATAGGAAGACGAAATAAGGCAGCACATCGATCCGCCTTGCGGACCATGTGCTGCCTTATTTATTTTGCGATGTGTTACTCCGTTACTTTCAGTTCCTTCAACGGCATGGAATGCTGTCCTCTCGCCGTGACATGGGAAACGATACGATAGGTTCCAGCCTCATCGAAGGTTTTCTCCATTTTGTAAACCCCGTCCTGATCATGCTTAACCGGGACCTTCGCCTGAACGCCTCCGCCTTCCAGCGTCACTTCAAATTCCACATTGTTTGCATCTTCGACCGGACTGCCGGCTTGCGTCACCTTCGCTTCGATCAGCACCTTCTCACCAGCCTTAATGCTCTCCGGAGTCAAAGACAGCTCGACAATAATGGGTTCCGCCATCACATCTTCTCCGGATTCCGCTTTGCTGTCATTACATGCGGCAAGCGCAACCGCCATCAGCACCATGGCTGCAAGTAAGGCTATCTTTTTTCGGGTCATGCTCTACACCTCTTTTACAAAATAGGGCTATGTATGGTTCATTCACGTAATGGTCATTACCAAACCTCGTTAAGTTACCTAAACCATTATATCGCATTATTCTTTTACTTCTATCTCATGCAGCTTACAATTGTGTGACGTTTATCATTGCCAAATGCACGGCTCAAGTCCAATTGTGTAACCAACAAAAAAACAGCCCATAACCGCAGAATCTGCTGTTAGGGCTGTTCCTATGTACGTTTGCGCACCCATTATTCGGGTGTGAGTCCTTCATTGTGTAGTTTACAAGGATGCGACGATGGCATGCAGCTCCGATAAATGTTTGATCTCAAACTTCGGTTGAATGGACGGATCGTGAGGTCGGTTTACCCGATTGATCCAAACCGTATGCAGTCCTGCCGCATTCCCGCCTTTAATGTCTGTGGTCAGCTTATCTCCCACCATTACGGCCTGATCCGCCTCAACACCCAACAAATCCAGAGCATGCTGGAAGATGGAAACATCCGGCTTCCCTTTGCCAAAATCACCGGAGATGATGATATGATCAAAATAAGGAACCAGCTCTGGAACACCGTCCAGCTTCTCCTGCTGCAGATCCGGACTTCCGTTCGTGAGAAGCAGCAGCTTTACATTTCCCTGCAATTCCTTCAGTACTTCAAACGTTTCTTCATATACATAGGGTCTTGTTCTGCGTTCAGCAGCGAATTGTGCAGCCAACGTTTCGGCCAATGTTTCATGATCAACGCCCAGGCGCTGAAGTCCGCGTCGCCATGATTCCTTGCGGTATACGGGTGCCAGCTCCTGCAGCTTTCTGAATTCAGGCTGCGATCCAGCCGTGAAATTAGCCCACAAGCCTTCGAAAGGGTTAATACCAATCATTTTGGTAAAAGCAAAAGTATCATATGATTCATATAATGCTCTAGCTTCTTCCCGTACTGCTGCCAAAAGTGCTTTCGCATCAATGCCGGTCTCGTTCGCTCCGGCCTGGCATGTCACTTCAAACGCTTCTTCCACACTACGTTCATCCCACAATAACGTGTCGTCCAAATCAAACAAAACCGCAGCTATCGGCATGTCTCTCCCACTCCTCATATACACTGTGATCTATTCTATTTGTTAATTATGCTCAACTGGAATTTGATGAGTTTTTGCGAACTCTTCTAATCTTTCGCCCATCGCTTTCGTATCATAAAGATTCATCATACGCGAGAATACCCAGTTGCCTGCTTTCCCCTTGCCCTGGATCACGACGGAACCCGAAGCCAATTTGATCTTCTCGATATCCGATACAGCCAGTCGACGTTCCCGATTGAACTTCATGGTGGATACGGAAGCACGCTCAATCTTCAAATAAGGCTTGCGTAAGAAAATCATAAGCGCTAACAGAATGTACAAGCTGACACCTACCCAGTTCAGTACATCGTTGCTTCCACCTGCAGCCTCGGACGTCGCCGTTCCAAGAAGTGCATACACACCAGCCAATGCAACAAGCACTAACGGAAGTACATATTTACGTCCCTTAAATACATCATGCTTATCAGTAACGGCAGAGCCTTGGTACGAGGTCAGCCCCTGCTTCTTACGCTGCTTGTTGAGCTGTGACATATTTTTGTTGACTTTTCTTTCCCATGATCGTGACATATGGTTCCCCCTGGATTAAATTTCAATATATTACCAATCCATATAAACTTGGGGTAACCGTATTCGATTCCCGCGAATAATCGGCACCCCAAGTATTATAATTCTATCCTACTATCTGGTCATGAATCACTGGTTGTAGATCCACGCGCAAGTTTATCGACTAATGCTTTAATCGCGGGCCGCCTTTTTGTTCATTTTCATCTACCCATTCGATCGATTCCAGCTGCTGTCTAAAGTTACCACGAATATTGTTAAGGTATATTTCCCGAAGCTCTGCCCGTTCCTTGAGCTCTTCCGCGGTCAATCCCTCACTTTTCTGTTTTCTTGCTAGCACATTGATGCGTTCAACCAAAGTATCGATGTCCATGACTTCTCCTCCAATTCCAATATCATGTATAACTTAAACATGTGAAAAAGAGCTTGTCAAGGCAACTTGCACCCTTGCAAACTCTGATTAAGAACAAATATGAACATATGATGCCTATAAATGGGTCCTCTATGTTAAGAAATCAATAGATATCTATTCTAAACACGCGATACTGCGTGAAATCACTTCGTCAGGCAAACCTACAAATATGAAGCGAGAAATAGGGACATATATAAGGAAAGAGTTTCTCGTAGTGTTATCCCATTACCAGACTGGTAGAGACAACACCTCTCCTGCCTGTATATCCGGACCCTTCAATCCATTCATTCTTCGGATGCTATCCAGGTATACTCGCGTATCCATATCTGTCGGTTTATGAAGGGAAGCAATCCGCCACAAACTATCGCCATATTGAACAATAACCTGCTTCTCCCCCGTGGGTTTATCCATCCCCCCGGCAAAAACGGAATATGCCCCTGTCCAACAGGATGCTACGATTAACAGAACGAATAAAAGCTTTATAAAAGGAATGGATGCCATTCTCGACTTCAATTGATCGATCCAAGTCTCCGAGGACTTCGTTTGCACTGGAACGTTCTCATAAATGCTACGGTATGTACTGTATTTCAACATGGAATCATCATCTCCCAAACAAGTGTTCTCTTATGGATTTATATTAACACGAACACTTGTTTGATTCAATACCAAAAAGAACATTTGTTCTATTTTTATTTAGAACTTATGTTTGTACGAACGGAAGTTCTATGTTATAATTTTCCCAAACGTTACTAAATGGGGTTGATACGGCATGTCGAAAATATCCAGCCGCCAGCTGGCGATCTTAGAGTTTATCCGCAACGAAGTTCGTAGCAAGGGTTACCCGCCTTCTGTCCGGGAAATCGGCGAGGCTGTCGGACTAGCTTCCAGTTCAACGGTCCATGGACATCTTGACCGCTTGGAGAAGAAAGGCCTCATTCGCCGTGACCCTACGAAACCAAGAGCAATCGAACTGCTTGGCCAAGAAGAGTCCGAAAGCGCAAGCCTGTTTACTCACACCATTGCCAGAGTGCCTGTTGTCGGAAAAGTCACTGCAGGTGTTCCTATTACAGCCATGGAGAACATTGAGGATTACTTCCCACTCCCACAGCATTATGTAGGCGACGATAAGGTGTTCATGTTGTCGGTTATTGGTGACAGTATGATCGAAGCCGGCATTCACAGCGGCGACTATGTCATTGTTCGCCAGCAGCAAACTGCAGACAATGGCGACATTGTCGTAGCGATGACAGAGGAAGACGAAGCAACTGTGAAGACCTTCTATAAGGAGAAGGATCATGTACGATTGCAACCGGAGAATCCTACCTACGAGCCACTGCGCCTGAACCATGTTACGATTCTCGGTAAAGTAATCGGACTCTTCCGGGATGTCCACTAATTTCATATATCTATCTATGAAGAATAGGTTACCTCCCTTAATTGGATGGTAACCTCTTTGCTTTTTCTATATAGATCACGAAGCTGGATCATAGCTAGTTTGCCTGCTCCATAATGCCTTGTTTAAGATCTAGTCGATACATCCGTTTGGGTTTATAATCCGGCGAACCTTCCCCACCCGGCCCCTCCGTGGACTCTAGAACAAGCTTATTGTCTTTTACCATGGGAGTAGTACCTGGTCTATAATATGAAAAGTAGGAAACCAAGGATTCATCCTGAAATCGGAGCTGGACGGCTTTACCCGTTTCATGCTCCACTGCGAACGCATAGATTTGTATACCATGACAGTCCCTATATTGCGGTGCGAGTATAAATACATCGGCAGCTTGAAACGGCAGGCGAATCATATCAACCGGAGCAAATGTTGGTTGAATAAAAGTAAGATCCCCCAGCGTAGTTACTTCATTTGTAACTTGGTTAGTACTATACTGTACGCTGTAGTTTCCGGTAAACGACATATCCGTTTCGATACCGAAGCAGCTCGGTGCTCCCAATGTCGTTATTTTTTCCTGTCCAACTGCAATAACCCTTAACCTTCCTTCATCCGTTACGCCTTGTGCCCGGATTGTCTCTTCCGTACCAGGAGGTAAAGTCCCTGCTCTCTGTTGTTCCTCTCTGCCAAAAGGTAATTGAAAGGCAATTAAAATAATCAGAAGCATTAACCCTCCAGCAAATCCAACTTGCAAGTGCTTTCGACGTTTAGGCTTGCTGTCGGTGAAAATCACGGACCTATGCACGTTTTTTTTCATTTCAGATGTGAACTTTTCATCTGAAAAGGGAGCTTTTTTAGCCCGGGAATACCAGTCTGGTTTATCCTCATTCATCGCCATTCTCCTTCAACAGGTTCTGTACTTTTTTCCTTGCCCGATACAGTCTTGATTTTACGGTACCCGTCGCTAGGTTAAGGAACTCCGCAATCTGATTTATTGACATCTCATAGTAAAGATCCAGGATCAACACCTCCCTGAACTTCCTGGGTAAGGTCATAATCATGGCCCATATTTCATTGGTATACTGCCCATCCAAATACTCTGCTTCCGCCGAGCGGCTTGAGGCATCTATGAGCAGCTTGTCCTTGAGGGTCACTTTCCGAAAGAAAAAAGTCTGTTTATATCGATACGCGGTATGTCTTGTAATTGTAAGCAGCCACGTTTTTAGCGTCGCCCGACCGCGAAAGGTATGTATGCCAAAATAAGCTTTAATAAACACCTCTTGAGCAATATCGTCAGCCAGTGCTTGCTGTTTGGTCAGAAAATAAGCGTAATTCCAGATATCATTTCCGTATAAGTTCATGATTTTATCCAGTGTCTGTGTGTCCATCACCGTCATCTGCTTCAAGTATTCCAGCTCCAACCGATTCACCTCGTCTAATTAGAGTCATGGAAGTGAGTAAAGGTTCCCTTTTTTCGAAAAATAAAAAAAGAATCTTCCCTTTTATGGAGGGCGATTCTGTATTGGCTGCATTCCTGAACGGTTCTCCAAAATCATAAACCAAAATCTATTGCCATTGCTATTAAACCAACGGAGCCTCTTCCCAGGCCTGTTTAAATCGAGAACCAAATCTTCGAATGGATTCTTTGTCGGCCGTTAACTGAAAATCCTGTTCAGACCCGTAAAAACGCAACTGATATATTCCCTTTCGATCCATCTGTTCCCAGCTCAGATGGTATAAATGTTTTTCGAAAGACATAAATAAACCATCTAATTTAAAACCATTTAAATACTCAAGCGGAAATTCAGCAGTTACCGAAATATAATTCCGGATTTCCAAATTCGTCCACCCAAAATTCAAATCATAAATGATTCGGTTTATATGAAACCTGACTAATATTCCATATGCCTGTTTGATCATATTCATTGGAAAAACAAAAACCCCTCACGCCTTACGGCGCAAGGGATTCCTCTATTAATACATCGTAATGTACTGATCGCGTTCCCACTGATGAACTTGCGTCCGGTACATGTCCCATTCGATTTCTTTCAGCTCGTAGAAGTGAGCCAGCGCATGATCCCCGAGCGCGTCGGAAATGACTTCGCTGCGAATCAACTCGTTAATGGCTTCTTTCAGGTTTGCCGGCAAGCTAGGGATGCCTTCCTCAATACGCTCTTCTTCCGTCATCACATAGATGTTACGGTCGATTGGAGCCGGGAGCGACAGCTCGCGCTTCACGCCATCCAAACCTGCTTTCAGCATGACAGCCAGAGCCAGATACGGGTTAGCCGCCGGATCCGGGTTACGCACTTCAATACGCGTGCTAAGGCCACGGGATGCAGGAATTCGAATCATTGGGCTGCGGTTACTTGCAGACCATGCTACGTAGCAAGGTGCTTCGTAACCAGGCACGAGACGCTTGTACGAGTTCACCGTTGGGTTCGTGATCGCAGCAAACGCGCGTGCATGCTTAAGAATACCCGCCATATAGTTACGAGCCGTTACGCTCAAGCCAAGCTCATCACTCTCGTCGACAAACGCGTTCTCGCTTCCTTTGAAGAGCGATTGGTTACAGTGCATACCAGAGCCGTTCACGCCGAATAGCGGTTTTGGCATAAATGTTGCAATCAGTCCATGCTGACGAGCAATCGTCTTAACTACCAATTTAAATGTTTGAATCTGGTCAGCTGCTTTGATCGCATCGGCATACTTGAAGTCGATTTCGTGCTGGCCAGGAGCAACTTCATGGTGAGAAGCTTCGATTTCAAAGCCCATCTCTTCCAGTGTCAGTACGATATCGCGGCGGCAGTTCTCGCCGAGATCCGTAGGCGCAAGGTCAAAGTATCCGCCTTGGTCATTAAGCTCCAGGGTTGGGTTGCCTTTTTCATCGGTTTTGAACAGGAAGAATTCTGGCTCCGGACCGACATTCATAGAAGTGAAGCCCATCTCTTCAGCTTCTTTCAGCGCTCTCTTCAGAATGCCGCGCGGATCTCCTGCGAACTGAGTGCCGTCAGGCATGTAGACATCGCAGATCAGACGTGCGACGCGATCCTCGGATACCCATGGAAAGATCATGAAGGTATCCAGATCCGGGTACAGATACATATCGGATTCTTCAATACGTACATAACCTTCGATGGACGAACCGTCGAACATCATTTTATTATCAAGCGCTTTAGGCAGCTGGCTTACAGGAATCTCAACATTTTTAATCGTTCCAAGCAAATCTGTAAATTGCAAGCGGATAAATCGAACATTTTCTTCTTTGGCAATACGTAGAATGTCCTCTCTGGTATAACTCACTTTATCCTCTCCTTTTTAAATAAAAAACTAGAATTAATGAAGAATTACAGCATGGCAATCCTTATTTATTAAAAAACCGGGATAATTCCCCTTGAATCAATGAAACCTGACCCGGTCTTCTAGCGGTAATCAATTCCTGCTTCAGCAAACGTCGCAACTGGGACTCCGACATCTCACGGCGTCTGTTCTCGGTATCAGGAGTAATGACAGTAGCCTCTTCAGACTCTTTCGTGACAGGATTCATTACCTGCTTAATGCCGGCGATATTAACACCTTTTTCAATCAAAGCCTTAATCTCTAGCAGTCGCTCCACATCATTGAAGGAAAACAGGCGTTGGTTGCCCGACGTACGGGCTGGGACAATTAAGTTATGCTGCTCATAATAGCGAATTTGTCTGGCGGATAAATCCGTAAGCTTCATAACAATGCCTATCGGAAATAATGCCATATTCCTCCGAATCTCATCACCCATATCTCATCAACCTTCCAAGTGGTCTATTCTGATCCTATTGTACATTTCCTGATCAACCACGTCAACCGCATGTAAGGATAACTCACAACAAATTACGATCTTTCATGCTTTGGAGGGCCATAAGCACACCATATTTAACATGAGAGTAGGTCAAGCCGCCTTGCATATACCCGATATAAGGTGATCGGATCGGCGCATCCGCGGATAATTCGAGGCTTCCTCCCTGGATAAACGTACCTGCCGCCATGATTACGGGATGTTCATATCCAGGCATATCCCAAGGCTCAGGCACTACATGGCTGTCGACTGCCGCCGCCCGCTGAATCCCCTGTACAAAAGCGATCAGATGATCCGCTCCGGTAAACGATACGGCCTGAATCAAATCGGTCCGCTCATCCTGCCAGCCCGGCTTGGTTGTGAACCCCACTGCCTCAAACATCGCGGCGGCATAAATGCTGCCCTTGACCGCTTGTCCAACCGTGGATGGTGCCAGGAATAATCCCTGATAAATGCCTCTGGTCGTTCCCAGCATAGCCCCTACTTCACGTCCGATGCCGGGAGCAGTCAGCCGATAGGCTGCCTTATCCACATAGGCTGCTTTACCGCATATGTAACCGCCGGTTTCGGCAATGCCGCCGCCAGGGTTTTTGATAAGCGACCCCGCCATCAGATCAACGCCAACCTCCGTCGGTTCCAATCGCTCCGTAAACTCACCGTAACAGTTATCAACGAAAATAATCAAATCCGGGCGAATGGACCGAATCCGGTTTACCATGTCACCAATCTGGGATACCGTGAACGAAGAACGCCAATCATATCCACGGGAACGCTGGATACCGATAACCTTGGTTGAAGACGTGATTGCCTTCTCTACCCGCCCCCAATCGATTTCCCCTTGTTCTGTTAGCGCAACCTCCTGATAATCGATTCCAAAATCTCGAAGGGACCCGCTGCCGTCCCCGGGTTCGCCAATTACTTTATGGAGGGTATCATACGGACGCCCCGAAATATACAACAGCTCATCTCCCGGTCTTAACACACCAAACAGTGCGGTTGAGATCGTATGGGTACCGGAAGCAAAATGCGGCCTGACCAGGGCAGATTCGGCTCCAAATACATCTGCGTAGACTTCATCCAGCACTTCACGGCCGCGATCATTGTATGCATACCCGGTGGAAGCCGCAAAATGAAAATCACTCACCTGAAACTTCTGGAAAGCATCAATCACCTTCCACTGATTAAAATCAACGATATTATCGATCCCCCGTAAACGCTGTCCGATTTTGGACTCAATCTCACTGCTCAATTCAAGTATATCTTGCGAAAATCTTGCCATGACCAACTGCTCTCTCCTCTTTTACACATGATGTCTCACATCTTAACACATATTTTTATTTCATAGAACTCGCAATGCTTGAGCACCCTGAACACGCAATATAAGCCCCATACAGGGGCTTACACTACGATTCCTATTGGTACCTAAGATCCGTTCTGGACGTAATCATGGAGCAAGTAACCCATTTTCTCATAATCCGCTTTATTGATTCGCACCTCGTAGAGGATATCATTCTCATCAAAAGACTGCTCCAGCACGTCTCCGACACGGTATACAACCGAGTTCAGATCGCCGCGGTCTGCCGGAATCCGGAACGTCACGTTCCCTCCGGACAGCTGGTCCTGAATCGCTTCACGAACCATTTCCAAATCCTGATCTTGATACGCACTAATCTTTAATTGACCATCCCCTGTAGGCAGCATCTCCAGCTGATCCGGTTCACATGCGTCCTTCTTGTTAAACAGAACGATCTGCGGTTTATCCGCCGCCCCCAGATCCTGAAGTATGGATTGAACGACAGCCATCTGTTCGTCCCGCATCAGGGAAGAAGCATCTACGACATGAAGAATCAGATCGGCTTCGTTGGCTTCTTCCAGCGTCGCACGGAACGCGGCTACCAGATCATGAGGAAGGTTCTGTATAAATCCAACGGTATCCGTTAGCACCACTTCCTTGCCGCTAGGCAGCTCCAACACGCGCGAAGTGGGGTCCAGCGTAGCAAATAATTGATCTTGGATATAAACATCTGCGGCCGTTAACCGGTTTAACAATGTTGACTTGCCGGCATTGGTATAACCGACTAGAGCAACCTGTACGGCACCGCTCTTCTTCCGCCGCTCCCGATGGAGCGTACGATGCCTTGTGACTTCATCCAGCTGCCGCTTCAGGTCGCTGATTCTGTCACGAATATGCCGGCGGTCGGTTTCGAGTTTACTTTCCCCTGGTCCACGTGTCCCGATCCCCGCCCCGAGCCTGGACAGATTCTTACCATGTCCCGACAACCGCGGGAGCAAATAAGTAAGCTGTGCTAACTCCACCTGGATAATCCCCTCACGGGTCTTCGCACGTTGAGCGAAAATATCCAGTATCAATTGAGTACGATCGATAATTTTCACATCGAGTGATTCTTCCAGATTTCGTACTTGTGCGCCGGATAATTCCTGATCAAATATGGCCGTTGTTGCGCCCAACCCATCAATCGCCATGCGCAGCTCTTCGACCTTCCCTTTGCCGATAAACCACTTGGAATCCGGAACTTCGCGATTCTGCGTAATGACATCCAGCACCTCCACTCCAGCGGTTTCAGCTAGCTGAACCAGCTCCTGCAGCGAGTGTTCCGGATTAATTCCTGTACGTTTAACTGCATCCGTCACCAAACTGACCAAAACGGCTTTATCTTCGATCTCTGTCCGGGTATCATGCGTTATATTTGTCATATAGCCAACTCCTTCTATCATTACGTCTCCTAATTTAACTAACCGCTGCTGCCTGCAATAAACATTATGATCCAAAGAAAGCAGCGTTACCCCTTCATTATGTTCGAAGACAAGCTTAAAATCATTGTATTTTTCCGTTTAACTTAAAGTCCTCCGGCCGCAGGGTCATAAGCTCAAGCTTGCCGGGGTTTCCGGTTACGTACTGATTTAGCAGCCGAACCGATTGATTCCTTATCGATTTCTCGATGACATTCCGTACATAACGCGCATTACTGAAGGCGTGCAGTCCATGATCCTTCTCCATCTGCAGGTGTTCCTTGAGCTTGCTCAGCGACTGCGGCATCAAGATATAATCCCTCTCCTTTGCCATCAGCTCCGAAATCTGGATCAATTGATCCAAATTGTAATCCGGGAAGTCCATCTGGATCGGAAAACGGGAATACAGGCCGGGATTCGAATCCATAAAAAAATCAATCTCATCGCTATAGCCTGCCAGAATAAGAATGAACTGGTTTTTATGATCCTCCATCGCCTTTACCAGCGTATCGATCGCTTCCTTGCCAAAATCCTTCTCACCGCCGCGCGCCAAACTGTAAGCCTCATCGATGAACAGAATTCCTCCAAGCGCTTTTTTGACCAATTCTCTGGTCTTTTGTGCCGTGTGACCGATATATTCACCTACGAGATCGGCCCGTTCCACTTCGACTAGATGACCCTTATTAAGCACGCCCATCTTCTGGAACAGCTTTGCCACGATACGGGCGACTGTGGTTTTCCCAGTTCCGGGGTTTCCTTTAAAAATCATATGGTACACATGACCGCCACTTAATAAGCCTGCTTCCAAACGCATCTGGGCCACTTGAAGCAATGCATAGATTTCAAATACCAGGTCTTTGATTTGTTCGAGACCTACCAGTTGATCCAGCTCTTTCTGTATTTCCTGGAATAGACTGTGCTGGGAAACAGGGTTTGGCGAAGGGGCCGGTTCGCGTTCCGGAACCGCACTGCTGATGAGTGGAGGTTCCGCGCTGCGGAGCACGACATTAATCTGCCTGGATGGCCGTCCTTCAGATCGGCCGTTAGCGGCCGTTACACGCCCGTTCATTGCTCCTCACCTCTTTACCAAAGGGCTGACTATCTATTCCAATGTATTCTATTTACAGCCTGCTTATTAGAAGTTTCGTCCTCATAGGACACCCATGGCGATCAACAGCCGATCGGCCGTCCATTTCGTATAAGCCAGCACTTCTCTAGACTTGTGTTTAGCCATCGGCAAAACGGTAGATTCCGTCAGCGACATAGAAGGATGATCGTAACCAAGGGTTGTTGCAACCTCCATCGCTCTCGTCCCGTGATAGTCATGGGTTATTATAATGGCGGTGTTCCACCCATGCTCCTCCATAATCGCTTGGCTGAAGAGCAAATTCTCGTAAGTGCTCGTTGCTTTGTTCTCCAGGAAGATCCGTTCCTCCGGTACGCCCGCGTCAACCAAGAAATTTCGCATTCCTTCGGCTTCGGTATATGGATACCCCGGCTTATCGAGGCCGCCAGAAACGATGAAGGTATCAAAACGGCCTGCATGGTATTCAACTAGCGCATGCTCGAGCCGCTCGCGAAGCCCCGGACTTGGCTGATCTCCCCACATGGAAGCGCCCAGGATAATGCCGACATCCGCTTTCTCCGACGGACTGCTGACGGCACTTTCGATCTTCCAATATGCATAACCTGACCATAGCACTCCAAGAACAACGAGAGAGAGCAGGGTAATCATCCCTCGCCGATACCATGCTCTCTTCTTCGTGCCTGTTTGAGACAGACTCTTATGTATTTCCTGACGCATTATTTCTTCCTCCTGAACTCTCCATTATGAAATAACTGGTCGCGATGCTTCAGAGACATCATAAAGTAAGGGAATTCATGCGCGTCGATGGCCCGAAGCAGATTCCGTGCGGTTACCTTGGCCAGCCTGTAGTCATCCCGGGTAATGTCATTCCGCCCTAGAGCATCCTCAAGCTCATCTTCATCCAGCAAGAACACTTCACCATTCTTGACGACCACAACGTCCAAATACAGATCGTCAAACCAAGGAACACCCTGATCGGTTACCCCCTGTTTCTTGCAAATATCGATGTACCATTGAACAATATTTCGTTTGTCATCAAACATGGCGGTCACGATGAAATGGCTGTCCTTCGGATAATACTGCAGCCATGAATAGCCTTTGTCCGCGATTCGGTAAGTATGACGGCCATACGTCTTCCATAACGGTTCTTTCAGGCCATATATGGTATATAACGTGAGATACCCTGTAAACTGCTCACATTCCACATACCGGGAAGTGAAGTGCCGGCGGGTGATACGGCGCCAATTCGCCCGATCTCCGAATTTACGTTTCATGGAACTTTTCCTCCCCATTCGTATTCCCAGCTTACCACATTTGGGTATCACACTCAAAACAAAGAAGCCTCCGCAATCATGCGGAGGCTCTCAAGTTCATTATGGACTATCTTGGAACTGGTCAGAACCATCAACCGGATCTGACGGATCCACAATGGTTCCCGGTACCGTAGGAATATCACCCGAATCGCTGTCGGTTCCTCCAGTGCCTGTGTCACCATGGTTAGATCCATCTCCTGAGCCATCAGATCCATTGCCAGGATTTTGACCATCTTGGCCATTCCCGGCTCCGTTTCCATTGTCAGGAGGGTTCGTTCCATTACCGTTACCATTGCCATTGCCTGGGCCTTCACCATTCCCATTGCCTGGCTCGCCATTACCATTACCATTACCGTTGCCATTTCCGTTCCCGTTGCCATTCTCATTCCCAGGAGGGAACTCATTGCCTGCTCCGTTGTCACCTTCATCAACCGGAGGCGGTTCCTGGATGTCCCCCGGATCGGGTTCGAGATCCTCAGGCGGCAATTCCTCGGAAACGGCCACAATCTGCAGGATGTTCGAAGGTGCCGACTCCTGGCTCGTAGACGGGTCTATAGCAGTCACATAATAATCATAGGTCAATCCCTCCATTGCGCTCAAATCCTCAATGGACGTACCATTCAAGGCATCGAGAATCGGGGTGTATTCCGATTCCGACGTTTCCTTACGATACACGCGGTATTGCACGTTGCCCTGAACCGGATTCCAGCTCAGTGATACGGTCTGAGTCTCTCCATTATAGGAGCCCGTCAAACCGCTGACTGCGGTTAATGTCGGTTCTTCAACAGGCGGCTTTACCGGCTCGGTACTCGGGAAGCTCTTCGCTTCATAGCCTTGAACAGCCTTCTCCATCACTTTGCCCCATAAGGAAGCTGAGATCGAACTGCTTCGTTTCAGCAGATGCTGCCGGTCTGGGTTATCATAACCCATCCACACAGCTGCGGTTAACTCCGGCGTATATCCGACAAACCATACGTCGCGGTTTGAGCTGACGCCCTTATAGCCGCTCTGCGTGGTTCCGGTCTTACCGGCTACCGGACGACTGATCCGGGCATTTCTACCCGTTCCGTCCTCTACAACGCGCTTCATCATGTCTGTCATTTGCGAAGCCGTCGAAGCGCTCATCACGCGCTTCCCTTTGCTGCCTTTGTTCTCATGCACAACCTTGCCTTTGTTATCTTTAATCTGTTTGATTGCAAAAGCCTCTTTAAATTCTCCGCCATTAGCAAAGGCGCTGAAAGCTTGTGCCATCTCGAATGTGTTCGTACCGGTATTCATTCCGCCGAGGGCCAGGGATAAGTTCGCGTCGCCTTCGGTCATCTTGATGCCGAGACTCTGAGCGAACTCGAATCCTGTTTTTACGCCGATTTGGTTCAACAGCCATACGGCCGGAATGTTCTCGGAACGCTGAATCGCTTCCGGCATACCAATCGTCTCTGAATATCCGTGCAAGTTTCTTGGGCAATAGTTGGTGCCAAAACATTGCTGTTTATTACTCAATCTGGAGTCCTTCGTAAACTTCCCGGATTCCAGCGCCGGTGCATACGATACAATCGGCTTCAAGGCGGAGCCCGGCTGACGACGGCTGTCGGTAGCCCGGCTAAACCCGCCGCGCGTATATTCCCGTCCACCGGACATGGCTACGATCCCGCCGGTCTCCTGGTTAATGATGACCATGGAGCCCTCAACGGGTACGTCATCAGGACCTTTTTCAAAGTTTTCCGGATTCTTGAACTCTTCTTCCATTGCCGTCTGAGCATTCACGTCCATCGTTGTGTAAATCTGATAACCGCCAATATTAACATCGTCCTCGGTGAGGCCCCATTTTTCTTCGGCTTCTTCCATTACATAGTCGATAAACGCTGTATATTTCTGTTGTCTTTCAGGCGGTGTATACGCATAGTCCACTTTCTTGGCTTTCGCCGCCTCTTCGGCTGTGATATAACCCTGCTGTTCCATCAAAGTCAATACCACCGCACGACGCTCTTTGGAGAGCTCAGGGTTCTTGAGCGGATTATATCGGGACGGTCCCTTCGGCATTGCCGCCAGTGTTGCTATTTCCCATATCTCCAGTTTTTTCAGATCCGATTTGCCAAAATAACGCTCGGACGCGGCTTTAATGCCGTAATAAGGCCCACCGAAGTTAATCCGGTTCAAGTACATCTCAATAATTTCCTGTTTACTGTGCTTACGCTCAAGCGCCAGCGCGATCGACATTTCAGTCGCCTTCCGGAAGAATGTTTTATCCCTTGTCAGGAATATGTTCTTCGCCAGTTGCTGCGTGATCGTACTTCCGCCTTCGACCATGGAACGGGCCATGACATCCTTTACCGCTGCGCGGCCGATCGACCACATGTCTACGCCGTTATGCTCCATGAACCGTTTATCTTCTGTTGCAATAAATGCTTGTACCAATAGCTCCGGAATATCCTCGTACTTCACAGGATCACTCTTCTGAAGGGACAGTTCGCCCATCAGCGTGCCATTACGGTCATATACTTTGGAAGTTCCGTAAGCGGTCAGCTTATCCTGATTCTGCTCCAGCAGCTTTTCACCGCTGATCAAGATGAACAAATAACCTGCAAGCGCACAGAAGATCGCAATGACGGCCGTAAAAAACAATGCCCATGCAATTCGCTTTCCTTTGCCTTTTTTCTTCTTCGCATTCGGTTTCGTGGTTTTGGATGTCTTCGGGTTGTCTTTGTTTTTGTTCAACCGTGACATCTGATTATCTTTTCCAGCCATTTGTCCCCCTCCTTACTCCCTTGCGGGATCAAGCCTTCTGACTCAAGTCATGCCTCGGAAAGAAAAGAACAACCTTCTCAGGTTGCTCTCTGCACTCCTTATAAGCTAAACGAAATATAAGCCAAAAAGTTTCAAATTAATCATTTACGGTATAATTCTGCTCTTTATGAATCCATTCTAAAATCTATTGTTCGCTGCTGTTATCCTGCATCAGGGACACATTACGCTGCGGCATGAACGTGGAGATAGCATGCTTGTACACCATTTGCTGACGGCCGTCGCTGTCAATCACGATGGTAAAATTGTCAAAAGCTTTGATCGTTCCACGGATCTGAAAGCCGTTTGTAAGGTATACCGTGGCCGGAATGTTCTCTTTGCGCAGTTGGTTCAAGAACGTGTCTTGGATGTTAATGGACTTGTTCATTAGCCGTACCCCCAATGGTTCATTTAGATTGTTTTGAAAATATATTCAAGATTTCAGTGAAACTTTCCTGCTATTATAGCACGGATTTTTTGATAGTTCGCAGAAAAATTTCCCGAGTCGGTGACGTCTACCCACTCGATGTCCTTCATGTGGCGAAACCAAGATAGCTGCCGCTTAGCGAAACGGCGTGTATCGCGCTTAAGCAGCACGACGGCCTCCTCGTAGCTGAACTCCCCGCTAAGGTACGAAACGATTTCCTTGTAACCCAGCCCTTGCATGGATACAAGCCCCGGAGCGAACCCTTTGTTCATGAGCGCCGCCACCTCATCAACAAGTCCCTGGCTCAGCATAAGATCAATTCGCTCTTCAATACGGTTATATAGCATTTGCCTGTCCATTGTCAAACCGACCAAGCATAAGTCATAGGGAGATTGCTTGGTTTGAGGTGCCAGTTGGGTCGAAAGTGGGACGCCGGTCACATGAAATACTTCTAAAGCACGAACGACCCGACGTAGGTCATTAGGGTGAAGCCGCTCGGCCGTTTCAGGATCAACCTCTGCCAATTTTTGATGAAGAGCCTCGGCTCCATGTTCGTTGGCATAGCGGAACTGCTCTTCCCGAAAAACTTCATCCGCTCCCGTCTCGCTAAACTGATAGCCGTAACACACCGACTCCACGTAAAGCCCGGTTCCCCCAACAATAAAAGGAAGTTTCCCCCGCTGCGTAATCTCCGTAATGAGCCTCTGGCTCTGCTCCTGAAATTCGGCTACCGAATAGGGGTGATCGGGCTCGTGAATATCAATGAGATGGTGAGGAACGCCTTCCATTTCCTCCACGGAAATTTTGGCCGTTCCGATATCCATGCCCCGGTATACCTGCATCGAATCGCCGGAGATAATCTCACATCCGAATTTCTTCGCGATCTCAATGCTCATTTTGGTTTTACCTACAGCTGTTGGTCCGATGAGAACAAGCAGTTTAGGTTTGGTTTCATCTGTCAATGGAAATCACTCCGTACGTTATTTTCGATTTTCCCCGTTCAGGCAATGTAAAGCCAAGCCGCTCAAACTCTCCGCTGGATCGCGCTTCCTTCATCACGACGGTTTTGCGCGCGACCCTAACCGCTTCTCTCACACTTTCCATTTCCAGCGGCTCCCCATTTGCATAATGTCTTAGAGGATGGATCGAAGCCGATTCGGCGATCGGTTCACGGAACATCGGATCAAAATAAACAATGTCTACGCTCCGGTCCGGCAGCGACTTCAAATAATCCAGGTGATGGCTGTGCCTGACCTCGATTCGCCTCATCGCCTGATCACTGGCCTCCAGATGGCTTTCATAGGTCCGCAGCCCTTCTTTCAGCAGCGCATACACGGGCAGTGAGCTCTCCAGGGCAGTGATTTGACTGCTCGCCCCGCCCTTGCCCGAGAATACCAGGGAATCGGCTCCAAGCCCGGCCGTACAGTCCAGTACGGAATCCCCTTCCTCCATTCCGGAAGCCTCCAGCATGGGATCGGGTTTTCCGCTCAGCACGCGTTTCAATCGGACAAACCCCATACTCGGATGAAATTCCATGACCGCCCCATCCGGTCCGCTTAGGCGTACATGTCCGTTCAGTACGACCAGCACGTCATCGTCTCCGAACCTGCGGGCTAATTTTCGCAATGAATGACCGCCGCGCTGGACATAACGGCAGCCGATTTCTTGGGCTAAACATCTCGCCCGCTCCACAATGTCCGGCGCTTCCGCTTCTCCAGTTGTTATAATCATGAAGGTCCTCCTTGCTGTTACATCACGCGTTTAAACATTTTCTCCAAATCATAGGCTGAGAACGAAACCACGATCGGTCGTCCATGCGGACATGTGTATGGCTGCCGGCAGGCGCCCAAACGCTGAATCAACGTCATCGCCTCCTGCTCCGTCAGCTTCTGATTGGCTTTGATGGAAGCCTTGCAGGAACACATGATCGACGAGGTTTCTCTCAGCTTGGCGATATCAATATTGCGTTCGCTCAGCACCCATTCAGCCATCTCTTCGATAATGGCCTTCTCGTCGCCCTTAGGGAACCAGAACGGATGGGAACGAACCAGAAAGGTATGGCCGCCAAAAAACTCCATATAAACGCCAACCTTCTCAAACCAATGCAGCCGTTCCTTCACCTTCTCCGATTCCGAGGGCGTGAATTCGAGCGTAATCGGCAGCAGCAGCTCCTGGGATGCGTCTGCCGGGTTGCCAAACTGTTCATAGTAATACTCGTAGTTAATCCGCTCATGTGCGGCATGCTGATCAATCAGGTACAGCCCGGTATCATTCTGCGCTATAAGATAGGTGCCGTGATGCTGGCCGATCAGCGTAAGCTCCGGAAATGGCGGAATTTCGGGAGCCGGTCCTGAGGCCGCCTGCAGCCACTCCTTCGTTATGGCAGGAATTCCGGCATTCCCCCTGGTCTCATTGCGGTAATCATTGCGGTAAGAAGAAGCTGCTGCCGTTTCCCGCATTTGCGAGGTGGCAGCTGTTCCCGCTGCTCCGGCCCCATAAGTCTGCTTGATATTGGACTCAGACTGAGTGAATACCTGACCCTCCGGCCGTGTCGACGCAGGCGACGCATGGAGAGGCATGTTTCCACCAGTGGAAAGCTCGCCGCTTCCTGGGATCGCGATATCCCGTTCATTACCGCTACCGATCGCAGAGACACGACCTTGCGCAGAAGAAAATTGCAGTTGTTCCTGGATATAGGCGTTGTCGCTTTTGCCAATATTTTGTTTGGCCGGACGTGGAATAAGGATTTCCTGCTGCAGCACCTTGCGAATCTCTTCCTCCACAAAAGCGAACAGCTCCTGCTCTTTACTGAACCGCACCTCCAGCTTGGATGGATGCACATTCACATCGATCAACGAGGGGTGCATGGACAGCTGGATGACAACGAGCGGAAACCGGTTGATCGGCAGCAGCGTATGATAACCCCTCAAAATCGCCTGCATTAAGCCGTAATTCCGAACATACCGCCCGTTAATGATGAGCGACATGCCGTTACGGTTTGCCCGCGTATAATCCGGGCGGCTGATATATCCGCTTAACGTATAATCCATATTCTCCGCTTCGAACGGCAGCATCGCTTTGGCCGATTGGGTACCGTATATGGCCGCAATGACCTGAAGGGCATCGCCATTGCCCAGCGTCTGCAGCAGCGAGTTTCCATTGTGCCTAAGCGTAAAGGCAATATCCGGCCGGGAGAGGGCCAGACGGTACAGATAGTCGGATATGTGCCCCAGCTCCGTTTGGATTGTTTTCATATATTTCAGCCTTGCCGGCGTATTAAAGAACAATTCCTTCACGAGGAAATCCGTTCCTCTGGGTGCGGCCGTCTCTTCGTTCACGCGCAGATGACCGCCTTCGATCTCGATCACACGTCCGCGCCCATCCTGAGCATTGGAGGTAACCAGACGTACCTTGGATACAGCCGCAATGGATGGCAAGGCTTCGCCCCTGAATCCAAGGCTGGTGATTTGGAACAAATCGCGGCCTTCAGCGATTTTGCTCGTTGCATGACGATAAAAGGCCGTCTCGCAATCCTCCGGATCAATGCCGGCACCGTTATCCGTCACGCGAATGCTGTCCAGTCCGCCTTCTTCAACCGTTACGTCAATCTTGGTGCTCCCGGCATCAATGGCGTTCTCGACTAGCTCCTTCACAACGGAGGCAGGTCGCTCCACCACCTCACCGGCAGCAATCTGGTTTGCAATATGCTCGTCCAAAATCCGAATAATCCCCATCGTTCCTACCTCCGTTTCATTTCATTCCTATGCTAAATCACATATCCTTCGCTTGAAGCTTCAGGTCATTCAGGAACTGCATGGCCTGAAGCGGCGTCATATTCATCACGTCCGCGCCCTTAACAGCATCAATGAGGCTCTTGATCGCAGGATCTTGAGAGGCTTCCTGCGGCATCGAGTGCTGATCCTTACCAGGCTTAGCACTCGATTCAGGCACTTCCTCCTCGCCAAAAATGGAGAGCTGTACCACGCCGCCTTTCTGGTCAGCACCGCCCAAGCCTTCAGTATACAGCGTTGTATCTTCTCGATGCTCATACACAGCTTCCGGTCCGCTTCGTCTTTCATCGGACTGAGGTGCGGCAGTTGGCTGCTCGCGCTGCATCACAGCCCCTTGCTCTGATGCCACCGCGGCCAGCGAAGCCATCTCCAGGCCCTGCAGCAGCCCATAGGCGCGGTCAATGATACTGCCGGGCAAGCCGGCCAATCTCGCACAGTAAATGCCGTAGCTGCTGTCGGCTGCGCCAGGGATCAGCTTGCGGAGGAAATGCACTTTGTCTCCGCTTTCCTGAACCGCCATGGAATAATTTTTAAGACCGCCAAGGCTTTCCTGTAGATGGGCAAGCTCATGGAAATGCGTTGATACCAATGCCTTGCAGCCGATATGGTCATGCACATACTCAATCACGGCTTGTGCGATTGCCATGCCTTCACTCGTCGACGTACCGCGTCCAAGCTCATCAATGATGATCAGGCTGCGGGGCGTCGCTTTTTCCGTCATGACCTGAATATCCGCCATCTCCACCATGAAGGTGCTCTGACCGCCGATCAGATCGTCAGCCGCCCCGATGCGGGTAAAGATCCGGTCGACCAGCGGGACAACCGCACGCTCTGCCGGGACAAAACAGCCCATCTGGGCCAGAATCGATAATAAGGCAACCTGGCGCATGTACGTGCTTTTTCCAGCCATATTCGGACCGGTAATAAGCAGGATCGAGGAGCCGTCCTTGCGCAAATCCGTTCCGTTCGCGATAAACGATGAATCCTTCATGACGGCTTCTACAACAGGATGACGACCGCCTTCAACGATATAATCATAACCTTCGCTCAGTTCCGGCTTCACGAACCGATATTCCGCACTGACCGCAGCCAACGATTGGTAGACGTCGATCTCTGCAATGCGCTCAGCGAGCTTCTGCAACCGGCTTACTTGGGTATTCAGCTTGTCCCTGAGCTCGGTAAAGAGGGCGTACTCCATATCCACCATCTTTTCCTGCGCCTCCAGGATCAGACCTTCCTTCTCCTTCAGCTCGGGCGTGACATAACGCTCCGCGTTCGCCAGGGTTTGCTTGCGTTCGTACCGGCCTTCCGGCAGGGACGACAGATTGGACTTGGTCACCTCGATATAATAGCCAAACACCTTGTTGTAACCGATCTTCAGCGACTTGATCCCCGTAGCCGCGCGTTCCTTCGCTTCCAGCTCGGCGATCCAGCGTTTGCCGCTGGTGCTCGCTTCACGAAACTCATCCAGCCGCTCGTGATAGCCCGGCTTGATGATGCCTCCGTCACGCACGGACACCGGCGGTTCATCAACAATCGCATTCTCGATCAGTTCACACAGATCGTCACAAATATCCGTATCCGCAGCCACCCGCCGCAGCGTCTCGGAAGCCGAATGGGCACACAGCTCTTTCAGGGAAGGAATTTGTCTTAACGACAGCTTGAGCGCGTTCAAATCCCGTCCGTTCGCGCTGCCAAACGCAATCCGGCCGACCAACCGTTCCAGATCGTATATCTCTTTAAGCGCCATCCGCAGATCTTCACGCAGTATGTACTGGTTATACAAATGCTCAACAGCCTCCAGCCGCTCTTCAATCCGGCTGCGGGACAGCAGCGGTTTATCGATTCTCCGCCGCAGGAGTCTGGCTCCCATCGAGGTTTCCGTGCGATCCAGAAGCCACAGGAGCGAACCTTTCTTTGAACGCTCACGAACTGTCTCAACCAGCTCCAGGTTGCGTCTGGTGAATGGATCCAGAACCATGTATTGTCCCGGTTCGTAGGAAGCAATCTGCGTCAGCTGTCCCAGTGACCGCTTCTGCGTCTCGCTTAAATACGAGATCAGCAGGGATATGCAGGCTCTTCGCTCCTCTTCCAGGCGGGCCCAGGCCGGTTCTCCGAATTGGGAGCGAACCAATGCGTCCTCCCTACGATCCCAAGCCGTATAGACAATGTTGCGGCTGCCTGGAAGCGCCTGAGAAGAGATGATATCAAGAAGGGAAGCGTCCCCAATGATCTCGGAAGGCTCATAAAGGCCAATCTCATCCCGCAGCCATTCCTCCGAAGATGGCACTGATGTCACATAAAGCTCACCTGTGGACAGATCGCATGCCGATAAAGACATCAATCCGCCCGCTTCCGTAACGCACACCATGTAATTGTTCGATTTGTCGTGCACGACCTTGCCGTCCATGATGGTCCCCGGCGTGACGACCCGAACGATTTCCCGCCGCACCATGCCTTTGGTGACAGAAGCATCTTCCATCTGCTCGCAGATGGCGACTTTGTACCCTTTCTCAATCAACCGCTGGATGTAACCCTCCGCGGAATGATAGGGCACTCCACACATCGGTATTTTCTCTGCACCGCCGCCTTCGCGGCCGGTCAGCGTAATCTCCAATTCCTTCGATGCGAGGATCGCATCATCAAAAAACATTTCGTAAAAATCGCCTAAGCGGAAAAAAAGAAACGCATCGCGCGCTTGTTCTTTGACCTTCAAATATTGTTCAATCATCGGCGTATATTTAGCCATGACGTACCTCCATTACCTTCTAGCTTGACCTCCATTATAACAGAAATTGATCGCAAGGCATCACGGTTTAACGTGCGCGTTCAAAAAGGTCGGTTTTCAGCACCGAGAAGGTTGGATGAAGCTAGGGAGTGAGGAGCGGAGCGTACGTAGTTTGTACGTGAGCACCGGAAGGCCCGGCTGAATTCAAGATTCGATGCCGAGTTGCTTCTTGATTCACTTCGTGATCAAAATCGGACTTTTTGAACAACCTCTTAAACGGGAATATTCCACAGCGGCCTGATATCTCTGCTTTCATCCCAAACGCGCCCCGCCTCCATGTGTGCAAGAGCCAGTTCGATTTCACGAGCAAAGTCCGAATATTCCGGCAGTGCTGACAAATCCCTATGCCAGCCTGCAATACATTCTTGAAGCACGGACTTGTCGCCTTCATAATAGGCGCGATGGTAACGTTCCGTATTGAATGGCCTCGCTAGCAAGCGGTCGCTGTACCGAGCTGCCAGATAGGCAACATAGAGTGACACCTTCGCGACAAGCGGCGAAACGAGAAAGCTGGGAAGCGTACGGTATTCAAACCCACCATATGGCTGTCTCCGAAAATCCCCCAGATATCCATAACGGGGCCTACGAAGACGCCCCTTGGGGTCTTCCAGCAGCGCCAGCGGCAGAGCCAAATAATTATCCAGGGTCTGAAGAAGAGACAGGGAAAGCGGTACCCCACTGAAATGAATATGGCCGCCCAACGGGAAATCACCATAAGGCAGAGCTCCTGCCCTCCATGTTAATGAATGATCGGTAATTAGGCTCTGGGCTTGACGCAGAGCTTTTTGCATTTCAATCACTAACTCCTTTGGCCTTGCTCTCGGTAACGGCCTCAGCTCGGCAATGGGGTATATGACCTCACCCCGATAACGAACGGCGTCACTGCCGACTGACCCGCCACGCTCCATAAATTCGGATGCATACACAATATCTCCGTTATCCTTCATCAGCACAAATTCGGGATCCATCCCCATGAGCAGCGGAGGAGTCAAAGGAAACTCACTGTCTTCGTTATGCGCGTGAAAACCTGCCGCCTGTTGGCCTTTGGCACTCATAACGGTTTTATTCCGGCCCGCTTTCATGCGGACACCTTCGACTACATATCTTCGCCCGGGCCGGGCCGTGATGATGACCTCTCCTTCATCCACACCCAGCGTATACAGCGACCGCAGGGCTGCTTTCTCCAATCTCCGATGCAGGCCGTCTTCATACCTCCCGTTCTCGGGATCGGGCTCAAATATCACTTCGCTGCCGCCAAGCTGATAAGAGCGGATCGAGACTGCGGACAACCCCTCGACATGAACCGCGTACCTGGCCGTGAAATGCTTCTCCTCAACTGTACTCAAACCCAGAGAGCATGGTATTCCGGATCTGATCAGACGTGCTTGCGCGAGGAGCACAGCAGCTCCCTTCAATGGTACATATTCTTTTACAGCAACTGGTTCTACTTTAAATTGAGCCATCTCCTAGTCCCCCTGTAAAAAAAAATAAAAAAGAGGGCATCCGCCCTCCGCAAAGCTGCCCTCACTGCATATGTTAAGATTAGAATCATTCCTACAGGAGGGTTATCTTACAGTTCATCCTCCAGACCTTCGTAATCAAGGTCTTCGTAATCATCGCCTTCGTCTCCCAGGACGTAATCGAATTCTTTGTCTTCGTAGTCGCCATGGTGATGGCTGCATACTTTGACAACGACCTTGGTTTCCGCAATCAGCTCCACCGCGTACTCTCTCTCTACCCGCAGAATGACACTCGTGCCATTCGAGGATACGCTGGCCTCAACGCAGCTCGGCTCCTGTGTCGCTTCAGCCGACACTTCCACCGTGGATGCACGATGCTTCGGATCCAGATAAGAAAGAGGCACGCGTTCTACATACGATACCGTTTCTTTCGCCACATCGGTCTGTGAATTTTTGTCATAGGAATACCAGATGTTAACATCGTAAGTACCAATAACTTCAATTCCGTCTCCGGCGGCAACCGCCTCGTATTGATGGTTTATAATCCAAGCCCCCAAAATACTGGTCGGATTATTAGGCGGAGTCACGGTATGTGTTACGGTAGAGAATTTACGACCCTTGCCGCAGATCGCCTTCGTGATGATTTCTCTACATTGGTGTTTATGACTCAATGACATCTTCGAACCTCCTCCATACAATCATTCCATACATGTGTATGCAAGACATGGGCGAATGTTGAATGAAGTGGTCCAAATAAATTCATATGATGCTAAAAATATCAGATTTTTTTTTGCAAATCCCTAAGCTATACGGCCGAATCCGCGCGCTTCTGCGGTTTTTTCGCCGTGGGTGCCTTATACTTCTTTGAAATATTCAAATAGTATTCCAGCTCATGGCATAACTGCAGGATGGCGGACCGGACCTCGAATTCTTCGCGGGTCGTCGGCAGCTCCATCTCTTTAAACAAGTCCTCCAGCTCAATCAGCAGTCCTTCGGACTTGCCCGTATATCCTTCGGCAATGACATCCTTGCTTAACTGATCGAATATTTCCGCCGTCAGCACGCCATGAGGAAGCCTCTCATACACCTGGGATATCTGATGCATCATGCTCTGGATATTCTCCATCTGTTCCTTCCGCATATAAAAGTAGATGTTCCAGGAGCCGTCCGGATGAATCATCTGATTCTCCGATGCCCGCTTCGCTTCCTCAATTCCTCTTTCAATCTGCCGGTTAGCCTCAATTAACTCTTTACCGTCCCATATATGCTCGGGATCTCGAAGCGTAAGCGAGAAATGATGGAAAATGACAGAGAAGAGCCCATCCACCTTCCGGCGAATCTCCATCATCGCTCCCTCGCTGTTCGGCATATAAACCAAGTTCACAAGCATGGCCGATCCGAGACCGATAATCAACAGTTCAATTTGGGTTAGCAAAATGTCCATTCCGATCTCTTTCCCCTGAAACACCCGAAACACCACGACCGAGCTGGTTACGATGCCTTCCTTAAAGTTCGCTTTTGAAATCGCGGGAAATGCAAGCAATATGTATATGGCTAGTACCCAATAATGAAAACCGAGAAAATAAAATAGAATACACGCCAGCACCAGGCCCAGCAATGAAGCGAACAATCTGGACGATATGGAGCGCACACTCCGTTTTCTCGTGACGTCAACGCCGAGTATAGCAAGAAGACCGGCGGACGTAGCCCCCGGTATGTTCAAGGCATCTGTAATTAAGATGGCAAGCAGGCTTGCCGCAGCCGTTTTGATGACACGAAATCCCATGTGATGAAGAGCCTCCAGGCGAGTTGATGATGACTATATATGTTACCTTTCATGTGACTACATATTATAAGGTATCTTCATCCTAGCTTATTTTAATGCCATAAACAACCATGCCTGGGTGGCCTCGACCATTAGATTTTCCAATTAGTGTGACCTTTTTGATTGTTGAGTATTCCAAGTTGTTGTTACCATAGTTCAACGTAGCGAGTTTATTCGAATTCACGAAATGGTAGAGGAGTTATTCATGATGAAAAGAATCGTAACACTAAGCACACGCAAACTAATGGACACTGCAAAACACGGCGGATGCGGCGCATGCCAGACATCTTGCCAATCTGCTTGCAAGACTTCCTGCGGCGTAGCTAATCAGCGTTGTGAGAACGCAATGAACAAATAACAAATGGGCAAAGAAACTCGCCGCCGTCCTTACAAGGACGGCGAAGTTGTTTCTGCTGAATAGCCGCCTGCAATTTGTAGTAAAAAGGAGCTTGATTCGCAGTATGATTCATCAATATCAACTGAACGGATACAATATCGTAATCGACACCTATAGTGGCTCTGTACATGTTGTTGATGACCTGGCATATGAAGTTATTGCGCTTTATGAACATGTAACACCCGAACAAATCCTGACGTTCATGGAAAAACAATATACAGAGGAAAGCATTCAGGAGACAATCTCAGCGGTCGAGGAACTTATTAAGAATGAGCAGCTTTTTACAGAGGATGCCTATGAGGACCTATCTATTCATTTAAAAACACGTAAAACGTATGTAAAGGCGCTCTGTCTCAATGTCGCACATACCTGCAATCTGTCGTGCGAGTATTGCTTCGCCAGCCAAGGGAAATACAATGGTGATCGAGCAATTATGAGCGTAGAGGTTGGGCAAAGAGCTATCGATTATCTGCTCGAAAATTCTGGCCATCACCGAAACCTTGATATCGACTTCTTCGGCGGGGAACCGCTTATGGCTTGGAAAGTCGTCAAAGAGATTGTAAAATACGCACGAAGCAAAGAGAAGGAATGGAAGAAAAAATTCCGCTTCACCTTCACCACGAACGGCATGCTGCTCAACGATGAAGTTACCGAGTTTTTAAATCAGGAAATGTACAATGTCGTCTTGAGCTTGGATGGAAGAAAAGAGGTACATGATCGGCTGCGCACAACCGTTACCGGTAAGGGCAGCTATGATTCTATCGTGCCGAAGTTCAAGGAATTCATCCAGAAGCGCGGAGATCAAGAATACTATGTACGGGGAACGTATACGCGGAACAATGTCGACTTCACCAACGACATCTTCCATATCGCAGATCTGGGTTTTGACAAAATCTCGATGGAGCCGGTCATCTGTGATCCACGGGAACCTTATGCGCTTACCGAGAAGGATCTCCCGGAGATATACAATCAGTACGAAATTCTCGCCAAGGAAATGATTGAGCGCAGCAAACATGGCAAAGGGTTTACCTTCTATCATTACATGCTTGATCTCTCAGAGGGACCGTGCATTCAGAAGCGGATCACGGGCTGTGGATCAGGCACAGAATATCTCGCTGTCACACCATGGGGCGAACTGTTCCCTTGCCACCAGTTTGTCGGGGATGAAGCGTACAGCATGGGCAACATCTGGGATGGCATCACGCGGCCTGAGCTGCAATGCCAATTCCAAGAGAGCAATTGCTACACGAAGCCGGAGTGTAAGGGGTGCTGGGCTAAACTCTACTGCAGTGGCGGCTGCCCTGCCAATGCTTTGCATGCGACGGGTTCCATCAACGGAATTTACGAGTTTAGTTGTGACGTGTTCCGCAAACGGATCGAATGCTCGATGATGGCCAAGGTCGCCGAGTCAATCCGAGCGATGGAAGAGAGTGAAGTGTAGTTAAATGAAAGAGGGGCCTCGCCCCTCTTTGCTATTTCAAATTTAGTACATCCTTCTAGTCGACTGCTATGAGCATTTTCCGCATCCTTAGATGCTATGAATAAATTCTCGTTAGACATAACGTACAAGTGTCCATTGAATATGAAAAGCCGGATTCCTTAGAGAGGAAAACCGGCTTTTTGGATAACTATTAAATAGTATTTAGTGTCTACTTCCGTTAAAATGTTGGTGGAACCCCTTATAAGAGATCCAGGATTTTGTCAAAGACTTGCTTTTCCGTAACCGTATTATGCCCTGACACACAAAGTTCCATATCCATTTCTTTATACTTTAAAAGAGTCTTGATATAGTCATCTTTTTCACCATAGAGGCTTGGAACCAGCTCCTCCATCGAATCACCGATATTATCGCCTACATGAATGACCTTTTCCAATTCATCCATAATGCTGATGGAGTCCGCGGTATGCCCGGGTGTATACATGATTCTTATTTGGTCATCGGGAAAGTAGATCTCTTGTTCGAAAGTTAGATCGGGAAGAAGTTTTTCGGCTTCACCGTCAACAAAATGCCCGTATTTCTGCATCATCTCTTCCCAATGTATCTCGATCATGTCCCTGCAGCTCGTGTGAGATATAATCCTGCAGTTTCGAAACGAGCTGTTTCCCCAGATGTGATCCCAATGGTAATGGGTGTTGATGACGATGATGGGCTTGGTATCATGCTTTATGTATTCTTTGACAGGCTCCATGCTCACAGAGCCCAAGCCTGTATCGATGATGTAATTGTATCGATTGCCGAGTATAAGCTGAACATTTAAATCCCAACCAGCAGGCTGCCGATACGTAAACAGAATATTTCTATTCCTGATTTTTTTTATTTCCATTTCTATTTCCTCTTTCTCCAATTGTTGATGTTTACAGCTTATGCACCATCTTGTAATTCCCGGGCTCCGCCCGGAAACCGATAAGATCACGGTTAATTCGAAGCATCGGGACGTTCATGGAATCGTTATGCGTTCTCAAATAAGGGACTCCGCATGCACGTGCTGTTTGAATGCCGAGCAGCTTTAAGGCAAGCGCGATGCGGCGGCCCCGGTACTCCGGCAGAACACCGGTATATTCATGATACATCGCCTGCGTCTGCTCGTTCTGTTGCAATGTGACGACACCGATGTAGCGGTCGCCGTCCTTGGCGATATGGATCCATTCCGGGCGCACTCGGCTGTGTCCAATGCTCCATTTCTTCCATTCTTCAAACCAAGGGAAATCGCCGGAAAAACCCGGTATATCCGGCTGCGTAACCTTGTACAGCTCATAGAGCTTTCTTTCCCCGTCTTCTCCCGGCTCATCGGCTAATGTAATGAACTGAATTCCGGCCCGCTCTGCCTCTTCAACCGCAACAAACAGGTTGTCGTCGTCAAACGATGCCAGATCCAAAACGGATTCGAAGATATGGCGCTCCTGTACGTAACCTCGACGTTCGGCAAAAGCTGCCGACGAAGCGTCCGTTTCTCTCAAAATAACGGTCAGCTGAGAGGCTTTAACCTCTGCCGCCCATTGGTGAAGCGTATCGTACATCGCCTTGCCCACCATGTTCCCACGGCTTTCCGGGTGTACGACAAGGGTGAGGAATAATTCACCCGGCTCCGTCCAAGGTGCCCTCCAAACGATAGCGTAAGCAACAACTTGCCCCGACTCATCTTCCGCTACCCATTTGGGACGATCCCATCCTGTCAGTTCGCCCTTCTCATTGTAATCCAGCTTTCCCGGAGGGATTTGGTCCTCCTCTTCCTTCAAAAGTTCTGCCGTTATCGGTTCCGGCCAAACCGTATTGAGCAGCGACGCAACCGCAGCATAATCGTCGGGCTCTCTCATCTTTCGAATTATAAATTTCATCGCTATCATTTCCTCCAAGTTTTCCTAACCCATCCCAAAGACATTATCCCATACCCCGAGGCTTCTTTCAGGGTAAAATATGGATTTATTGAAAAATTCACAGCCGATTTCCTAGCCACATAAGTTAAGAAGTTCTTCAATTAGCACAGATAAATTCTTCTCCGTATAAATCTGGTGGGTAAGGGGAGTACATATGCATACCGGGCTTACATAAAAAAGAACGAATCCCTACGGTGTGGAATTCGTTCTTTCATGCTTTAATTTATTTAACTTCAACGGGTTGCAAAACCTCACTTGGCTCTTTTTTTAGAGTCAACATGACGATAAGGGAAATGCAGTATAAGGCGGCTAAGTAGATCATGACGACCGTCATATCATAACTTTGAAGAATATAGCCGACAAAGATTGGCGAAAACCCTCCAATGGCTCTACCGAAGTTAAAAATCGTATTTGTCGCCGTACTTCGAATTTGCACAGGATAGAAGCTGCTAATTAAAGCTCCATACCCGGCAAACATGCCATTCGAGAAGAAACCGACAATCGCGCCACCGATTAAAATGGCAACACTTCCAGCAGCATAGGAGTATAAAAACACAGCACATGCAGAGGCAAGCAAGAAGATGCCAAAAGCACGCTTTGCACCAAATCGGTCCATAAACAGGCCGAACGCAAGCATCCCAATAATCATGCCAACCGCTGTACTAATGGTCCAAAGAGCAGAACTTGAAACGGATAAACCTTGAGATTTCTGCAGCATGGATGGCAGCCAAATCATCAAACCATTGTAGCCGGCAATTTGCACCGTTGCCATAATAATCAATGAAATTGTTGTCAGCGATGTTCTAGGCGTTTCAAATAGTTGAGCCAGCTTGCCTTTTTCATGTTGTTTGTTGGTTTCTTTATTTTTTTGGGCAGCCAGCCACTCTGGAGATTCTTCAAGGTTCTTTCGCACAATAACGGCGAAAATGACAGGTACCACTCCAACAAAGAATAAAGCTCTCCATCCCAAGAACGGAAGAATGACAGCACTTAGCAACGCTGCTAAAATAACTCCGTACTGTGCACCTACACTCACATACGAGGAAGCTCTTCCTTGTTTGTTTTTCGGCCAAGCCTCAGCAACGAGAGCCATACCAATTCCATATTCGCCCCCTGCGCCAAGACCTGCGATAAATCTGAAAATATATACTTGTTCAATATTCGCTGCTAATCCCGTTAAAGCCGTTCCAATTGCAAACAACAAGACGGTATTCGCAAACACCTTTACCCGCCCAAACTTATCAGCTAAAATCCCAAAAATAATACCGCCTAGCAGCATGCCGATATTCGTTATGGAAGAAATCAGTCCACCCGTTGCGAAGTCAATGTTAAATTCTGAAATAATCATTGTCATCGCAAAGGAAACAAACATAATGTCCATTCCTTCCAACGTTAAACCAGCTACTGAAGCTACTACTGTCTTCTTACGATAATCCATTCTAGCGTTCCTCCAAATTCTTGATGATAAAATTCTCTTTTAGCGTGTTTGAGGGAATGGATTACACAAGACTTTTCCATTCTCTTTTGAAGCCTCACAGGACTCCCTTTAAAAGAGGTACTTAAGCAAAATAAAAAGCCCTTCTTGCACAGAGGGCAAAAGGGCATGCGAAGACATAGATATTATTAGCCTAAAAATATCACGTAGCCCTTTTCAGCCTCTCTGGACTGTATTAAAGGAAAATTTATTTCGTGATACATACTAGCAAAATAGTGCAGATCATGTCAACCTCCTTGAATACCCAGTTCAGTTAGCCTCGCATCAGGATCCGTTCTATATATACCACCATTTGATACATAGCTGTAGCTACAACGGCGATAATGAGCAGACTCGACAACACAAGCGTAAAATTGAATACCTGAAAGCCGTACATAATCAAGTAACCGAGACCCGATTTGGCGACCAGGAATTCCCCGACGATGACGCCGACCCACGCCATGCCCACGTTGACCTTAAGCGTTGACACGATCGTCGGATAGGAAGCCGGCAAAATAACTCGCTGAAACACCTGGCGCTTGGTTCCGCCAAAGGTCCGGACGACCTTGATCAGATTGGAATCCACCTCATGAAAACTGTTGTAAACAACAAGCGTGGTCACGATGACCGTGATGGATAACGTAGTGACGACAATAGCGGTAAAACCCGCGCCAAACATCACGATAAATATGGGTCCCAGCGCCACTTTCGGCATACTGTTGAACACAACCATGTAGGGATCCAGAACCTTGTTAAGAAACGGTGACCACCAGATGAATACGGCCAGCAGCGTGCCTACCAGCGTGCCGAGCAGGAATCCGACAACCGTCTCTCCTACCGTGACCCCCAAGTGCCCCCATAACTCGCCGCTGATCATATTCCCCCATATGTTGGCAAAAATTTTGGTCGGATAGCTGAAGAGCAGCACGTCTATCCATTTGAATCTGCCTGCCGCTTCCCACCAGATAAAGAATAGCAGCAGCAAGCTAAGCTGGACGGTCAGCACGCGTGTGCGCATACTTTTCTTTCGCTTTATATGCTGAACATAAATATCCTGGAGCCAGCCCTTCGAAGAAGAAGCAGAAGGCTCATCCCTTGTTGTCATAAGCTTCACTCCTTCCCGATCGTTTGCATTTCGCCCCAGATCTCATGAAACAATTCGTTGAACCCTGGCTCCTTACGAGCATAAAAAGGCTGCACCCGGCGTATGTTCTCGGGAATATTGAACATGCGGTGAACCCTCCCCGGGTTGCGGTTCAGGAGAATGACACGATCACTCATCGCAATCGCTTCAGACAAATCATGGGTGACCAGAATGGCGGTTTTCCCCCGCTCCTTCAAGGTCTCCACGATCAGATCCTCAAGCTGCAGCTTCGTCTGATAATCCAGTGCGGAGAAAGGTTCATCCAGCAGCAGCAGGCCCGGGTCTGTCGCCAAGGTCCTTACGAGTGCAACCCGTTGTCTCATTCCGCCTGACAGCTGGGCGGGATAGAGATTACCGCTGTCCGCAAGACCCATCTCCTTGAGCAAACTCTGTACCACGCCTCGGCTTTCTGGATTCAACCGCTCCGTCAGTTCCAAGCCGATCAAGGCGTTATCCATAATGGTGCGCCAAGGAAATAAATAGTCCTGCTGCAGCATGTACCCAACTTCCGGCGACGGTCCGTTTACCGGTTTGCCGTTCACGTAGGCGACTCCTTTGGATGGCTGCAGCAAGCCGGCAATGACAGACAAGATGGTGGTCTTGCCGCAGCCGCTAGGCCCAACCAGGCTGATGAACTCCCCCGGTTCCACCTTCAATTGAATTCCTTCCACAGCCAGAGAGGCTTCCCGATCCGTGACATATGCGTGAGCGATATCGTTCAATTCAACTACCGGTACCATTGGTGCTCTCTCCTTTCGTTCTATGGATTAGGAGTACTTCATTATTTAGCTTGTTTCGCTTTCTCGGCAAAGCTGTTGTTGACAATTGTGTCAGGCGCAACCCGTTCTTTCAGTTCCCCGGCTTTCTCCATCACGTCCAGCAGATTGTTCCATTCCGCCTCGTCCACGATCGGATCGGTTGCATAGCTGCCTTGCTCCTTGTAGCGTTTAACGGAGGACACCACGATGTCGCGGTCGCTATCCTTGAAATAAGGCATGATCGCATCCGCGATATCTTCCGGGCTGCTTGCATCCACCCATTGCTGTGCCTTGTAAAGGGCATTCGTAAACTTCTGCACCGTTGCATCGTTTTTGTCGATATAGCTCTGCTTTGTCATGAATACGGTATATGGCAAACGTCCGCTTTCTACGCCAAAGGACGCGACCACCTTGCCCCGGCCTTCTGTTTCAAATATGGATGCCTGCGGCTCAAAGAGCTGAACAAATTCACCTGTACCGGAAGCATAGGCAGAGGCGATATTCGCAAAATCGATATTTTGAATCAGCTCCAGATCCGCGTGCGGATCGATTCCTTTTTTATTCAAGGTAAACTCGCCTGCCATCTGCGGCATTCCGCCTTTACGCTGACCGAGGAATACTTTACCCTTCAGGTTGTTCCAGTCAAAAGCACCCGATCCGTCTCTTGCCATCAGAAATGTCCCGTCCGTCTGCGTCACCTGTCCGAAGTTAATGACCGGATCTTCAGAGCCTTGTTGATACACATAAATCGAAGTTTCCGAGCCGACAAGTGCCACATCGATGGCTCCCGACAACAGGGCCGTCATCGTTTTGTCTCCGCCAGGGGTCGTCTGCAGCTCCACATCAAGCCCCTCTTCCTTAAAAAATCCCTTTTCCAATGCGACATACTGCGGCGCATAGAAGATCGAGCGCGTCACTTCGCCAATCTTGACCTTCGTAGCCGATCCGCCGCCACCGCACCCGGCAAGCGCCACTCCGCAAACAAGCAGCATGGTTAACGCCAGCCCCCACCATTTTTGACGCTTCATCGTAACCCTCCATTTCCCATTAACCCAATGTTTCTTTTCAGCATATGCAAGCGCCTGCCCAAAGGTTAAACGCCTGATAGAGTATGCTGGCGGATGTTGAATGGCATTATGGATAGTCCTACCTACAAAAAAACGCAGCCACTTGGGCTGCGTTTGTCGTTTATAGTGATAATTAAAGTTTGTAAATCTCTTTATACTTCTCTTCGAGATAATCGGCCAGATAGTCCGGATTCAGTTCTTCTCCGGTGACGCGTACGATAATCTCGGACGGCTTCTCGCTCTTTCCGTACTTGTAAACCTTGTCTGTCAACCATTCCTTTATCGGAGCCAGATTCCCCTCCTCGATGAGCTGATCGAGGTTCGGCAGTTCTTTGCGCATCGTATGAAGCATCTGAGCCGCATACATGTTGCCGAGGGAGTACGAAGCAAAATATCCGAAATCCCCTCCGGACCAGTGAACGTCCTGCAGAACGCCCATTCCGTCGTTCGGCGGCATAATGCCGAGGTATTCCTTATACTTCGCGTTCCAGGTCTCCGGAAGATCCTTCACCGCCAACCCTTCGTTAAAGAGCATTTTCTCAATCTCATAACGAATGATGATGTGCAGGTTATAAGTAAGCTCATCCGCCTCAATTCGGATCAGAGAGTTCTCTACCTTGTTCGCGGCCAAATAGAAATCCTCGATGTCCACGTCCTGCAATTGTTCAGGGAAATGCTGCTGCAGATCCGCGAAATAACGGCGCCAGAATGGACGGCTGCGACCAATCATATTTTCCCACAGACGCGATTGAGATTCATGGATGCCCATCGAGGTACCACCGGAGAGCGGCGTACCTGCAAGCTCCTTATCGATATTTTGCTCGTAAAGGGCATGCCCTCCCTCATGCAAAGAGCTGAATACCGCACTTAACACATCATCCGGAAGATACATGGTCGTGATGCGTACGTCACCTGGATTCAGGCCCGTCGCAAACGGGTGCACACTCTCGTCCAAACGTCCCGCTTCAAAGTCGTAGCCCATTTGCTCCAGCAGGAACAAGCTGAATTTCTCCTGCTGTTCTTTCGGGAACAGCTGTTTCAAGAAGTCCGTTTTCGGCTTGAAGGGCGATTCCTGAATCGCGTGAACTAGCGGGACCAGACGTGCTTTCAGGCGCTCGAAGATGGCATCCACCTTTTCCACTGTTAAATCCGGCTCGTACATGTCAAGGAGTGTGTCGTATCTGGTATTTTTCACGCCCCAATATTCAATAAACTCTTGCTTGAACGCAACAATCTTCGTTAAGTAAGGTTCGAAGCCTTCAAAATCGCTGTTCTTCTTCGCTTCCTCCCACTTCGTTTCCGATTGGGCGGCGAGAATGGAATACTCCTGAAAGCGTTCAGGCGGGATGGATTTGCTCTGATCGTACACCTTGCGGGCTTCCGCAATCATGCGGCGTTTGCGATCATCCAGCTGTTCTGCCTGTTTCGGCTCCGAAAAAAATGATAACAGCTGACCCATCTCTTCCGATATTTGCAGCTTAAATGCCTCTGTGGATAGAACCCCGATCGTTTCCGAACGGATCTCGGTTCCCTTGCGCGGAGCACCCGTCCGTAAATCCCAGTGAAGTAGGCCAATAGCTTCGTAATAACTCATGATTTTGTGAACCAATCGATCAAATTGTTCCCATTGTGGTAAATGTTGTACTGCCATTCCGGCACACCTTCTTTTTTTTTAATAATAGGATTCTTCTATACTCTATTGATGATACTTTTTACAAGGTATATAATCAACTTCCAGAAAGAATAAATAACAATATACATATAAAGGAGTGTCAGGATGCCGTGAATATTCAACTCACCCCGCAAGCAGAGCTGAAGCTGAAGGAGAAACTTGGGGACAAACCGGGCGCAATCAGGCTGATCTATGACACGGAGGGATGCGGATGTGCCGTCAACGGCTTCCCAGGCCTGCGTATTGTAGATGAGCCGACGATGGAAGATATCGCTGTCGAGACAGGCAGCCCGGTGCCGTTTATCATGAACCGCAAGCAGGCCGTTTTTTTCGAAGAGAAGATGAGGCTCGACGCCGATCCAGCCACCTACTCCTTTCGCCTGGACAGCAGCGGACAGAACTACGGTACCAACATTCAAGTATTAGATGCCAGAGCATAAGAACAACAAATAAACAATAGATACAAAGGAGAGAAAATCGATGGAAAAACACCTTAACAGCATTCTGGAACACAATCGCAGCTTTGTAGAGAATAAAGAGTACGAATCCTACCTGACAGGGCGTTTTCCTGAGAAGAAACTCGTCATTATCACTTGTATGGATACACGATTGGTTGAACTGCTCCCTAAAGCGATGAATTTCAAGAATGGCGATGTCAAAATCATTAAAAACGCCGGCGCGATCATTTCACAGCCCTTCGGAAGTGTTATGCGAAGCGTCATGGTTGCACTGTACGAGCTGCACGCCGAAGAAGTCATCGTTGTGGGTCACTACGAATGCGGCATGGCTTCCTTGAACGCCGATGAGATGATCCAGCATATGAGAGACCGCGGCATATCCGATGAAGTGTTATCCACGCTCGAAAACTCCGGCATCCGGTTATCCAGATGGCTTCGCGGTTTCGATAACATTACGGACGGCGTAAAAAATACGGTGAGCCTGATCAAAAACCACCCTCTTCTTCCTCCAAACGTACCCGTTCATGGTATGGTTATCGACCCTAACACCGGCGCGCTGGATCTGGTCGTAGAAGGTTACGAGAACGAATAAATCAATCAAAGTCAAATGGAAGCACAAGCGCTTACGCGTTTGTGCTTTTTTAGTCACAATTTTGCCAAAAGCAGAGAGAAAGCCCCCTCCCCCGGTTGTCAAACCATACAGTTTCAGTGTACACTTTTTAACAACCGGACCGATAGGCGAATGACCATCCTCGCTTTAGCGTCCACGATATGCGTTTCAAAGGGAGTTATGTCCATGAATACGTTGTCATACGGCTTGTTAGGATTACTAGCAAGAAAAGAATCATCAGGATATGATTTGATGCTTCGAATACAGCCCTTTTGGCAAGCCAAACACAGTCAAATCTATCCCTTGCTGTCCAGCATGGAGGAGAAGCAGCTATTGTCCTCGCACTGGGTCCAGCAAAGTGATAAACCGGACAAGAAAATCTATGCGATTACAGACAAAGGCATGCAGAAGCTGCGTGAATGGATGTACCAACCTATCGCGCCTGCAGTCACCAAGGATGAGCTTTCTCTTCGGACCTTTTGCCTGTGGCTGACGGAGATCGGCATCGCCGTCGATATTTTCGAGGACCGCAGAATTGGGTATTTGGAGAAAAAACGTTATTATGAGCAGATTTTAGAGGGAATTCCGGAGGATACCCGCGAGATTGGAAGCAAGGCTTTCAGCAATTATGTACTCGCTACCAAAGGGTTGATGATGGCTGAAACCGAGCTGAAATGGTGTGATTGGGTACTGGAATTACTGAGACAGCAGCAGCACACAACAGCCTCAAAACATGGTCGTACAAATTTTGAAACCTTATCGTGACTCGTCCGTATTACTCTTTATTACTCTAAATTTACTGGGAGGTTCGACAGAACACGATGAAAAAAGTATTGACTATTCTTGTAGCGATTACATTGTTCTTTGTAGCACTGACACCTGATTCCGCAGATGCCCGCAGAGGCGGCGGAGGTTTCAAATCCGGGACCAAGACATACAACAGCACTCCGAAAAAGAATAATAACAATAATGTTCAACAATCGAACAACCGTTCCAATACTACAGGGGCGGCCGGCAGCACGGCAAAACGCGGATTCTTCAGCGGCGGCAGCTTGATGAAAGGACTTATGATCGGTGGTCTAGCTGGTTTGCTCTTCGGCAGCATGTTCGGGGGTATGGGCTTCATGGGCGAAATCATGGGACTGCTCATTAACCTGATCGCAATTTGGGCTTTGATTATGATCGTTATGGCTGTTGTACGCTCCGTGAAGAATCGTCGTAAACAAAACGAACCTCGCGACAACAACAATAACAACAATCGGTACTAATCCATGATTTTGAGCATGGACGAAATCGTCAATGCAGTCTGCCTTCATCAGGCGGAGCGCAGAGGCGTCAAACCAACCGATGTATCGCTTGAGCTTAGCTGGGATGAAGATACCGGATATACAGGTGAAGTATGGGTCAGCGGTAGGAATCAATATTTGATTGAGGCTAACCTCATCGAAGCCATTCTCCGCTACCTGTACTCCGAGTACAATATCCGCGCTTACAGCGAACAAGTACGACTTGAGCTGGAAGACGAAATTATCGCCATCGTTCAGCAATAACCTGATGAATCGATAAAGCAGCCGCTTCGCTACCATGCGAAGCGGCTGCTCTTTGATTACAAACAATAGGATCAGTTCGTACAGCGCGCAAAGGTTCCGTCCAAGAAAAGCGCTTCAACCATATCGGCGCACCTCTCCTATATACGAGCAATACGGTCATCATTAGCTTCATACAGTGCCCGTGCCTGCGTGCTATCCCGAATTCGGCGTCTCCAGCTCTTTACGTTTGCCCGCCTTATGCCATTCCTCATACTGTCCACCGATCTGAAGGAAGGATTCATGGATCATGTCCGTCATTTCTTGGATTTCGTCCTTGGTATATTTCAAATGGGTGTTTACATTATCCACCTTGTATTTTTGCAGAAGCTTAATATGGGCAATCGTATGAATGGTATCCTCCAGGATCCAGAAGATCACTTCATCGGTATCCTTGGTCCTCTTGCTGAGCATCTGCACGCCTCTTTCATACATAGCGAGCTCATAGTCCTGCTCTCCAACCCGAACAACCGGACTCAAATCACCTATATAACCTTCTTCAAAAGGTAGAGTGGCCACTCTCTCGTATTCAGAATCATACATGGAAGTATTATGAAGCAGATGAAGAATTCGATCAATCATTTCTTGTTTTGTAAGCATAATGGACATCTCTTCCCCCTTTAGGAGTCGCGTAAATGACGCAGGATTGTTTACGGTTTTACCAAGACAAGGGCTCTGAGTTCTTCCAGAATATCCAGCGGTTGGTTTCACAAATCGGGGCTGTGCCAATACTGTACTCATCCCGGACGCCGCTTGCCAGGTTAATCCGGTGCAGCATACCGCCATAGGTACCGACCAGCAGGAAATTCTCATCCGGCGTCGCGATCAGCCCTGAAATTGTACTTCCTACAAAGTAACGCCATATTTCTTTACCCTCATAATTGATATAACGGAGGTATCCATAGGCATCGCCAAGAATGCCTCCCTCCTTCAGCGCTACGCCGGCGTACACGCGCATTTCTTCATTTATCGGCAGTCCTTCTGCAAAGGCTCCCGTTTCTACAGCATACAACGGTACGGATATCGTATCCCCGTTGTAAAAATGGCAAGCATTAAACCATACGGAACGACCATCCTGCGTAAACAGGCTATAATGCGGATAACTGGAATGCGGCTCTATTCTGTACAACTGCTTCCCATCCAGGTCCATCAGCAGATGCTCGCTGGACTGGCTGCCATATGCCAGCCACCTGCCATCCCTCGAGACAGCGCCATGCGCCATGGCGATTCTCGTGTCCTCAAGCTCATCTTCCCGAAGTTCAGCAGCGTCCGGATGCATTAATTGCACGCTGGAGTCTCCCAGCAGGTAAATGCCATACTCGCCAACGAGCAGAACCTGCCGCCCATCGTTGAACGGAATGATTTCATCGAGAATATCATAAGGTCTCTCTTCATCAGCCAGTGATTCAAGATCTTTGAGATCAGCCTTCAGGCGGCTGCAAATATCCTGCCATGTAAACTTCGCAACCAATTGCCCGTTCAAGGAAGTATCCGGCAAAAATATCGTCCGCACCCCATTCTCATCGGCTACTGCCAAGTACTGTCCATCTGCGGAACTTCCTGCACAGCCGATTCCCGTTAACTCGGTTATGCCATCATTACCTACGACATAGGCGAACCGTCGCTCCCATGAAGCTCCAGTTTGCAGCAGCACGTGACCATCTTCCCATGAATATACGGGCTTCACCGCCTGTGTCTCCTCCTTGAACTCTCCTGTCAATGGCCAGGACGCGGGCGGCAGCTCTTCGCGAAGCAGAGCCGTTTCACCGGCTTCATTGGCGGAAGCGATCATCTTAACCACTTCTTGGGCCATGGCCTGGCGCCGATCCTCTTCGATCGCAGGCGGTTCCTCCTGCCAATTGGTCTCCATCCCTATGCGTACATATTCATTAACGTCGGCGGCATAACGTTTGCCTTCCGCGCGCCACGCTTCCGCTGTTTTCCGGTCCAACCAACTCATTCGCGGTCCCCCCTGTTTGTACTTATGTATATCGGTTTGTAATGGAAAGCTTCTTTAACGATTTCCTCCGGCGTCAGATCTTTTTCCGGCCAAAAAATCAAATTGCTAATGTCAGGGTGAGGAACATTCCGCTGCAGCAATTCTATCCATTCCTCCACCTCTTCTTCGCTACCATCCCCATTATACAGTCTTGTTACCAGATCAACGATCTGCGCTCTCGTTAATTCGCTCATGTACGGCTCCTTTCTTGTCATCGATCCAGCGCCGAATAAATTCCTTCTCAGACTTATTCAACCGCTTAAACGATTTTTCAAAAAAATACAGATACTTGGAATGAAATTGTTTTAGCTTCTCTATTTCGCCAACAGAGATAGCTTCCTTAATTGCATACGTTAGTTTCCCATAACTATCTACGATAATTTCTGAACTTAGAATAACATCAATCATTAACTTCCCTTCGGGATCAGCTGCCTTCGTTTTTTTCTCCATCTAAGATTTCTTTACTCCTCAACCATTGTTTCATAAATTTTATGCGAAAAACGCATAAATATCAATATGCAATTTTCGCATAAACTAAACTTTGCATGGGTGATATATGATGTATAAACGAATTCGAGGACTACGCGAAGACAGAGATCTGACACAACAGCAGATGGCGAATTATTTGCACATTTCTCAAACAACATACTCTCGATACGAAAGTGGAAATTTGGATGTACCTAGCTCAGTATTGATCAAACTAGCGGATTTCCATGACGTAAGCATTGATTACATACTTGGCCAGACTGACATTGCAAAGCGTAATCACAGCAAGAAAGAAAAGTAACACCAAGATCATGGGTGGGGGCTATTTCTCATTATAAACATATCGACGCTGTTCGTGGTGCGACTTTGCTTATTCCAACAAAGATGAGCACCATATCGAATGCTCGGATTATCCCCCCCGTTGCAAGGGAATTTCAAGTATAGTTAAAAACAGAAAAAGCCGAGTCTAGTAGACCGGCCTTTCTTTCGTTTTGCATTTATTCAAATGCTAATAATTGTTCAATTTTTTGCCTACAGCTTTGGTTTCAATAGGCACGGTTATTTCTAATTCCTTAATATATTCCTTCTTAAACCCGTTTTTTGTGTTGCTGATATAAGGCTTTATGGTTATTGCCTTCGGGATGTGTGTAAACGGCTCATACATTGATTTTGAATAGATGCCGTATTTCTTCGGGTCCTTAGAGCTGCCTCTGGCACCGATTGGTTTCATGGAAATACCTTGATCATCCACCAGTTCATATTCCATATTCAGAAAACCTGTAGTCAAATATTTTTCAGGAACAAGATTTAGGTCAGCCTTTACATTGATAACTACTTCAGTCGTAATGGGAGTAAGTCCAATTTTTTCGATCGTTAACTTCAGATTGTCATGTGTTTTGGATAAACCCGGGTCCTCGACATAAAAGGTATTCGATGTGTTCTTAACGACAGGCACGTTGAAATTGAAAGGTTCTTTGATTCCTTTAATTATCAATGTTACAGACAAATGGAACGTATCGGGGAATGGGGCGTTTTCCTCGGCGTAACTCGAATCATCCGTAAAGATCAGTACAGAATCTTTTTCTCCTGTAGCGCTCATTCCAGCGGGTAGAGGCTCTCCTTGATATTCCATGTAATAATATTCAATCCCCCGAGATGAATAAAAATGACCCTCAGGCCTTATGGGTTCATACAAAGGCTCTTCGAAGTTCTTGCTCGATTCACGGGTGGCCACCATTGCTACCCGTACTCCGTCATATATGACATTCGTAATTTTCATGGTAACGCCATCATGCGTATCCTTGATGTCGACCGGCGTAACGAACCCCTGACTTTCAGCAGTCTGCAAGCCGGCATCCTGATTTTGAAATATACTGCCGATCAAGGGGATTTGCCGGAGAGATTGGGCAAGGGCTGGTGAAATGAGTCCGGACGCGATGATGGACGAACCCAGAACGGCAACGGTCAGAACGGATAACAAAGCGATTTTAACTCCCCGGCCTCTTTCTCTCCTTATATAGCGGCGTCTTGCAGGCATCTCCATATTGACGATGGTATGGTACGTCTCGTCGATCCGGTTTCGAACCATTTCGGGCATTTGACTTTGTTCCTTCCGTTTCAAGGTATCCATTTCGACTTCAAAACGCTCCATAATTCAACTTCCTTTCCCGAGATTGATCTAACGATGCAAGAAGGATATTGCGAGCCCGATACAGGCGATTTTTTACGGCGTTTACCGATATGTCCAGGATATGTGCGACATCCTTGATTGGGATATCCTGTAGATAGTGCAGTACGACGACAATTCGAAGGGATTCATCCAGCTGATCAACTGCTTCGCGCAAATCGATTTTTTCATACTCTTTGACATCGGAAGATAGGACATGTATGTCTGCCATCGTTTGGGTACGAGCTCTCTGTCGTAATATCTCGTTGCATTGGTTGATCAGTATGTGACATATCCACGTTTTGAAATAAGCAGGTTTTTTCAAGCCATATATGGCTTTGTAGGCTTTCAGCATCGTTTCCTGAATCGCATCCGCACAATCCTCGTCTTGTCTGAGCATTGAGCGGGCAATGGAATAGAGGGTTGATTCTACTCCTTGCAAGAGTCGAATAAACGCTTCACGGTCACCCGCTTGGGCCGATACGACCTCTTGCTCCATTTCTGATAACAATTGAACCTCGCCTCTTTCTTCTATGATTTTTTCAGTTTGCTTATATTTATTAGATCGCGAATCTAGACCAAAGGTTAGATTCTAATTACACGGGTTTTCATGTTGCGAAGGGATTGCAGGAATACATGACATTACAGTAGTAAATTAAGTAAATGTGGCCCTTTTTGATATAATTTAAATTTTGTTAGCATTGGGGCCGCCTATGGATGTGACCTTATTACGGAAGGAACTGAGCTGCTATACAACAGAGAACGCGACAAGAACAATGATTGTTAGCTGGTTCAAACAAAATAAATAAAGAGCTCGATTGAAATGATGAGATCGCCTTGTCGTTTGCTTCACACTCTGGGACAGGGTAATTTTTTATGATATGTCCATTCGTCCCGTCTATATTAGGTATCATTGACCTGTGCTGTGAGATTGTCGATAATAGTAGATAGTAGAATAAATTCACTATCTTCAAGGGATTGGAGCTATGTAATGAAATATCATAATCTGGAAGAATGCATCATAGATCTGGAGAAACATGGCCATTTGGTTCGTATACATGAAGAGGTTGATCCACATTTGGAAATGGCAGCCATACATATTAAGGTCTATGCCGCAGGCGGCCCGGCGCTGTTATTTGAAAATGTTAAAGGTTCAAGGTTCCGCGCGGTCTCCAACCTGTTCGGTACGATCGAGCGTAGCAAATTCATTTTTCGGGAAACCTTCGAATCCACACAAGACGTGATCGCGCTGCGCAACGATCCGATGAAGGCGCTCAAAAATCCGTTCAAATATATCGGGACGGGATTAGCAGCTAAAACCGCGTTACCTATCAAAAAAACGGGGGCATTGCCACCCGGATTTCAGGAAATCCAAATTTCCGATATGCCGTTAATTAAGCACTGGAAGGATGATGGCGGTGCTTTTGTCACGCTGCCTCAAGTCTATTCGGAAGATCCGGAGAAGCCGGGCGTCATGAATTCCAATCTGGGCATGTATCGGGTGCAGCTCACAGGCAACGAATATGAAATAAACAAGGAAGTTGGCATCCATTACCAGATCCACCGGGGCATCGGCATCCATCAAGCGAAGGCCAATAAATTGGGGCAACCACTTAAAGTAAGCTGTTTCATCGGGGGTCCCCCTGCGCATACGATTTCAGCGGTTATGCCGCTGCCGGAAGGCATGAGCGAGCTGACCTTTGCCGGTTTGCTGTCCGGACGCCATTTCCGGTACAGCTATGTTGACGGCTACTGCATTAGCCACGATGCGGATTTCGTCATTACAGGGGAAATCTACCCGGGTGAAACCAAGCCGGAAGGTCCTTTTGGTGATCATCTGGGCTATTACAGCCTTGTCCATCCGTTTCCCGTCATGCGAGTGCACAAGGTCTACGCCAAACAACAGGCGATCTATCCATTTACGGTCGTTGGAAGACCTCCGCAGGAAGATACGTCCTTCGGCGAACTGATTCATGAGCTGACCGGCGGGGCCATCCGGCAAGAAATCCCGGGGGTCAAAGAGGTTCATGCGGTGGACGCTGCTGGGGTACACCCCTTGCTCTTTGCCATCGGCAGCGAACGCTATACCCCTTATCAACAAGTGAAACAGCCGGCTGAGCTTCTCACGATTGCCAATCGGATATTGGGCACGGGCCAATTGAGTTTAGCCAAGTATCTGTTCATAGCGGCCGAGGAGAACCAAACCTTAGACACGCATCAGATCGAGGATTTCTTGGCCTATATATTGGAACGAATCGATCTGCACCGGGATATCCATTTTCAGACCAATACTACGATCGATACACTCGATTATTCCGGGACCGGGCTTAACACCGGGAGCAAGGTCGTATTCGCGGCGGTCGGGGATAAAAAAAGAGATTTGTGCCAAGAGGTGCCTGAAGCCTTGACGGATCTGCCCGGATACTCGCCAGCCAAATGGATCATGCCCGGCATTGTCGCGATCCAGGGAGCCCCTTTTACGAGTTATGCCGAAGTGCGGCAGGAAATGGAGCGTCTAAACGAGGTGATCCGTGCGAGAGGTTCCATCTCCTCCTGTCCGATGATCATTCTGTGCGATGACAGTGAATTCATGAGTGCGACAGTAAGTAATTTCCTGTGGGCAACCTTTACGCGCAGCAATCCTTCCCATGACATTCACGGCTTGAACAGCCGCTATGAGCATAAGCATTGGGGCTGTGATACGGTCATTATCGATGCCCGTACAAAACCGCATCAGGCTCCGCCATTAATACCGGATGAAGAGGTTGAACGCAGCATCAAGCGTTTATTTGCGGACGGAGGCAGTTTAAGTCGGATTCAGTTACGTTAAACCCAAACGAGCTTTTAGAGTTCTTCTTGCAGCCGCCTATAGGATGAAATAAAAAAGGGCTGGTCCTTAGTCATATTGACTTTGGGATCAGCCTTTGTTTTTCTTATACGGAACGTTATATGGATGATAGTTGGTTCATCATGCGCAATCTATTAAAAGCGTCCTATGTCAGCACCCTCAGCACGTCCTCAATCTTTTTCCCATGAGAGATCACCCCATAATTCATCCAGGTCAGAAAATCAACCTCATACACGCAGCCGCTCCTAACTGCCGGAAGTGATTGCCATTCTGGGGCATCGAGCAAACAACGTTCCTCGCCTTCCCAGGAAGAATGACGCTTGTCGAACGTAATAAACAGATGATCGACATCCAGCAGCTTCAGACATTTCCTGGACAGGATCGCATTCCGGGCATCCCTGGACAACTGCTGAACAAGTGGATGCGGGGTCAGACCCAGATCCCCGTACAGGATTGGCCCCGTATACCCGTGATACGGACCCGAATATAAACTGATTCCAAGCGCCGATATACGAAGACAGGCCACGGTTTGGGCATGGACAGAGCGCTTAAGGAGTCTCCTGGCTTCACTAGCTCTATATTCGTATTGTGAGATGACATCCTGCACTCGGTCCTTCCTACCCAGCAGGTCCGCCGATTTACGCAGTGTCATGCGCCAATCCTCACTCGCATGCGGGAACTCATACGTTGGAGCTAGCCGTCCCAAGCCGTCGTCAGACATCCAGCGCCTGAACCCCCTATCCATCATAATTAAGTCCGGCTTGTGACGAGCAAGTTCATCGATATCCTCCTGCTCAATATCAATTACAGGGACATCATGCAGACCAAGGTAATCCTGTCTCCCCCATCTGTAGTGAGCGCATTGCACGACCGGTGTTATGCCGAGGGCTACCAGAAAATCTTCAAGGAATGGCGCAAATACCCGCATCTTCTCCTGATGACGTTGACGGCGATATTGTCCGGGAGAAATCCCCACGGTTTGTTTGAATCGACGATTAAAATAATATTCGTTGTTAAAACCAACAAATTGTGCAATATCCAGCAGCCGATCATCTGTCGCCAGCAGCAACTGTTTTGCCCGGTCAATCCGGACCCCGTTCAGATAATCAAGGGGGTACTTGGTCGTGATCTTTTTAAAAATCCGAGTATATTGCCAGCGTGCAACGTTCGCAAGCTCTGCCAACTGCTCCACAGTCCAATTATTTCGATAGTGCTCTTGTAGATGTTGAATCGATTTCTCAACAGCCTGGCGCATATTCGTATGGTGAGCAGCGTTCTGATTCTGCCGAAATAAAAACAGCATGAACGCCTGAAAACGCACATGAATGTCGAAGGATTCCAACTCGCTATAGGTATCGCGCTGCCGATAAATGCCCTCCAGGTATTCAATACATTGAGAGAACGGGAGACATGACCATTCGGCCTGATGCTGGTACGGAGCAAATTGAGGGTTTCGTACAGGCAATGCCTGTCCAGAGGGAGTTCCCTCCATCCTCCAAAGTTCATAGGTTAACAGATAGAAACCCATGCCCTCCGTTTCAGAATGAATACGTGCTGTTGAGCCGGGGGTTATGTGATAACTTCGACCTTGCCGCATGTGAAACTCCGTTTCCTCCAAGTGCAGTCGCCCCGTGCCGGCCGTCAAAATCAGCAGTGTGTGCTCGTTGTCAACCAGAATTTCTTGCTGCCAACCCGTAGATTGCGTATGAAGCTGAATATCCTTCAATACATAAAATAAAGAAGCTCGGTTAAGCGAGCTGGTTTCCGCCTTCATTTCATCTACCCCTACCCGAGAATCTATTCATACATAGTGCAAAGAAACAGAAAGCTCGTCAACGCCGTTGACAGCTTCCTGTTTCTATTCCAATACGGAGATCATCTCCTTATTGGACAAACCACTTCAAGAGATCGTCGGCTTTCATCATATTGGCTGTGACGGCACCCGATTGCCAATGAGTTCTGTCCGCCCTGTACACATGTCCATTTTTAACAGCGGGAACCGACTTCCAAAGCGGGCTGCCGAATACTTGCATCGCTTCTTGATTCTCCTCCGAGTCCCAATTGCCGTTGGATGGAAAGATAATGATATGATCAGCATCCAGCTCAGGGATTTTCTCTTCGGATAGTATGGCATGAAATTCCGTCATATCTTTCGCAAACGGATGCGGAGTCAAGCCCATTTCTTTGTAGATATTGCCGGTATACCGGTTATCAATGCCAAAAAGGGCGAGCGTTTTATCCCCAACATTTAACCGGAGCACGGCTACTGTCTCATCACCAACAGCCTGTTCCAGTTTTTCCTTGGTATCAGCCATCTTCTTGGTGTATTCGTTATGTACATGTTTGGCCTCTTCAGGAATGCCAAGAACATCACCAATCGTCTCAAGAATTTCTGCTGGGCTCTGCAGGATGGACTCTGGCAGCCGATACGTAGGAGCTATTTTGGAATAAAGCTCATATTTTGCCGAATCTGCTGCTCCGTCGACAATGATCAAATCCGGACTTGCCTCCAGCAGCGATTCTATACTTCCCGTTATATCAAAGGTCGGGACTTCCAGCCCCAAGTAATCCTGTTTCCCCCAGCTTGGATGATACCACTGTACAACAGGTGTAACTCCTAGAGCCAGCAGATAGTCCTCCAGATAGATCCCTACTACCCTCTTCGGATTTACTGGTATTTCGACCTCACCGAACTCATCCTTCATCATTTTGGTTTCAACAGCCCCTTGTTTTGTCTCGTCCTGAGCGACCTGCTCCCCAACCTTTTCCGTGAATTGCCCGGAAGGTGCTGCACCCTCCTTGTCCTGCGGTGTTCCGCATCCAGCCAGAGCAATCACCAGTACAAGTAATGCTATCATCCATCGGGTATTCTTAGGATATGACCTTGCCATAAATCGTTTCTCCCCTTGCCTGTTGTTAAAAGGTACGAAAGAGATTCTTTTGTTTATACTGATTATGATAATCATTCTCATTTCGTTCAGGAACATTGTATCTCACTCCATGTGATCAAACAATACATTTTCTCAAATCATTTCTTATACAAACGCGAAATAAGAGCTCCCTGTCAGGAGCCCTCTTCTCTTCCTAAATAAATCTCAATATAATGATTACTATATCTACCTGGGAGGAAGAACATGTTTCCAATACTAGAGACTAATCGTTTAACGCTGCGGGAAATCCAACATCAGGACGCTGAGGCTATCTATAGCTGCTTCTCGAATGATGAGGTCACTCGATATTACGGACAAGACACGTTGACTACCCTCGAGCAGGCTCATCAAATCGTTGAGCTCTTCGCAAACAACTACAAGGAGAAACGCGGGATTCGATGGGGCATCGAAAGGAAAGACGCGCAAGGTCTCATTGGCACGATTGGGTATAACGTATGGTCTCCGCGGCATAAGAGGGCCGAAATCGGATATGAATTACATCCTGAATTCTGGGGGCAAGGTTATGCAAGCGAAGCTGCTTCCGCCGTCATCGCATATGGTTTTCAGGAGCTTGGCCTGACGCGTATCGGTGCCGTTGTTTTTATGGAGAACCAGGCTTCCCACGCGCTGCTGACCAAACTCGGTTTTGAAGCGGAAGGTATCCTTCGCCAATATATATATCAAAACGGCGTGGCACACGATACGCGGGTGTACTCATTATTAAAAAACTAACCACTTGCGTTAGGGGTTCTACATAAACCTCTAAGCTTCATTCACCCGGAGATTCCTTGGCATCCAGAAACGGTTTGTTCACAAAATAATACATAAAGCCCATCAAGAGCACGCCGCCAACCAAATTGCCAATCGTTACCGGGATCAGGTTATGCAGTACGCCCTCCAGTGAAATCGTGCCGGGATGATTCAGCACGAGCGCAATGGCAAAGGTGCACATATTCGCAACGCTGTGCTCATATCCGGAAATGAAGAAGCAGAATACAAACAGCATCATGGCAAACATTTTGGCGCCGTCGCCCTTCAGCGACATCGGGATGAAAAAGGCAAGGCATACGAGCCAGTTGCACAGAATTGCCCTGAAAAACAGCTGCACTGTCGGGGTGGTCATTTTGTGCTCAACCACATCGAGCAGGAATCCGTTCACGGATGAATCCATGAATAGTCCCGTTAAGAAAATCAGCAGCGCAAACGTGCACGCCCCCAAGATATTCCCTGCGTAGCTGAAGACCCACAGCTTGACGACCTCCAGCCACCTTAATTTCTTGCGCAGAGCGGCATACGTGTAGTAGAACGTATTCCCCGTAAACAAGTCCCCTCCCCCATACGCGATCAGAATGATCGCCGCGCCAAACGTAATGGCGGCCATCGGGTAAGTCAGAGGGGAATGCTCCAGATAAAAGAAGTTGCCTGTCTTAAACGCAACAATGACGCCAAAGCCGATAAACATGCTGGCGAGCATGGAGCGGGCGATGTAACGAAGATGGCTTTGTTTGAAGATTTTGTGTTTTTTGAGAGCTAGCTGCTCCACCTTGAGTAATGATTCGGTTTCCATAATTCCTCCTGAAAAAGTCGGTTCTATATAGATTACACGATTTTTCCAATAATTCATATCACCTCATGCATCATTACCCCATTTTCCCCGACGAAACATTCATGGTGAGCAGAACTCGATTTCGGTCCCGGTATCAAATCTGATATTTCATCTTCACAGAATCGTAACCCAATGCCGCTTAGCTTCCACTATCATGGGAAGATAAGTCTGGCACACTTGTTTGATGCACAGCGCATGTGGTAATTAGTTGTTACAAAGGAGAGGATACAACATGAACTTGAAACAACCAGCAAAAAAAGCAATCATCACCTTGACTATGGCAGGAGTCCTCGGCGTAAGTGCTATCGGCGTAAATCATGCTGTTTTTCCGCTGCAGCAAGCAGAAGCTGCCACGGCAGCAAATACCGGCGATTATGCTGCAGAGCACGCGCTTAAGACACTCAACAGCTTCTATAAACCTGCATTAAAGGGACAATTCCCTGGTGCCGTCAGCGGTTTAACGATCGGTAAAAGCACAAAGCAGGACGTTTATAAAGCAATTGGCGAGCCTTCCGTGGCAGGCAAGGATGCCGATGCCTTCGATGTATACGGGGCCAACATGGGGAATCCAGGCTACGCCTTTTCCTATAAACTGAACAAAATCCGCGAGATGCGATACTTTGGCACGAACGTGGAACGACAAACAAATATCGGCGGCATCACGATGAAAATGCTGAAACAGAACTGGTTTGCACCGAATGCCACAACCACTTTCAAAACCGGAAAAATCAAGCAAACCAAGCTCACTTACAACCGGGGAGATTACAAATTGGAGTTCATCTTTAACAGCAGCACAGAGCTTGACCATATTAATCTGCTGAAAAAATAACCGTGATTAGAAACTCTCACTTTCCTAATTTATGGTTAACCTGTCCAAAAACATCGGAAAGGCCCGGTCTCTTAGAGAGCCGGGTTTTTCTGATATAGCACCCATTTCTTACATCAAATACTGAAACAACATATCATCCAGCCACTCCTGGCTGTATTCCATCCGCTTAAATCCAGCAGCTAGCATATCCACCTGTTCCCTTAACACATGAGACTCATCGGTCCCTTCCCGATAGCGGCTCAAAAAATGCAGAAATACATCCACCATACGCAAGCGCATGAGAACCGGAATCGCGGCAATCTCCTCTGCGCTCAGTTGAACGCGGCTGGCAAATCCTTCGCAAAACTGCTTTATGGCCTTCCTCTCGTCCGCGATTCCCAAAAATCCCGAGATGACAACCGCAGGCTCCATCGCTCTCACATCCCGTGTGCAAAATTCAAAATCAAGTAAAGCGGTGACCGTGTGGGGGTGCTCCGCGTCTACCAGCAGGTTCGAAAGGTTCAGATCGCCATGAATCAGCTGTTGCGGCAGATTTTTTAGAGATTCTAGCCTGCTGCAAATATCGGCGTATGCTTCTTTTAGTATATGAAGTGCCTCTCCTTGATCCTTGAACTCCAATGGCGGCTGCTTGCAAAAATCTAGAATGAATACTTCGCTGCATGCAGGATAAGACTGAAGCAGCTCGTAATAAGGCGGATACACCGGCCTCATTCCGATTGAACAAGCCGCAAGGGCATTTACCAGTTCCCCCGTCTTCTCCCCGAAAGAATACGATGCTTGAGTGCTGCCTTCTTCCGGACGTTCTCCTTCAATATATGCAAATAGGCAAGCATAACGATCACTCCCATCCTGAACCTGAACCATCCGATCGCCAGACACGGAAGGAAGAGGAGCGGGAATCTTAAAACTCAGCGGCACCCTCTGCAGCGATTCCAGAACGGCAAACTCAAATTCGATTCTTGCCTTATCTCGATGTGTATTATAAATGCGCATGACCGAGCTGCGCTGCTCGTTATGAATAAAATAGGTCGTATTGTTCCAGCCCGTAGGACCATTAACCAGCTCACCGTTCCACTCTGGCCAGTGCGCTTGCAGAAGAAGATGAATCATGTTTCTACCTCTCTTACCTTTCAATCTTAAGTTATATAAAGTTATATCGAATGGTTCATCATTTTGGTGCAGCTTCTTCTGCTTTCGCCACAATGACCTTTACGCCAAGCTCCTGGATCCGATCCATAACGTGCTGATCTGCCTTCTGATCGGTAATTAACACATCCAGATCTTCGACGGCGCCAGCTCTGGCAAAGCCATCCTGTCCGAGAATCCGATGCGTTGCCATGCCAATTCTGCGGCGGGATACGGCAGAGACCGCGCGTCCAAAAGCGGCAACTTCAGGAGTAGCCATGTATATTCCCTCATCGGAAATACCTCCTCCACTAACGAAACTGATATCAAATTTAAATTGACGAATAAATTCGTTAGCAAGCACGTCTGTGATATTTCCGGAAGGTTTCACCCGTCCACCAATCAAATAGGTGTCAATCCATTCGCGTTCGCGCAGAGCTTCTGCTACACGCATGCAGTTGGTCACAATTGTCAAAGGCATTTGCTCCGGAAGATGCTTCAGCAGTAAATAGGTAAGCGAGCTGCTGCCAATGAATAACGTATCTTTTTCTCGGACGTATGAAACGGCTAATTGAGCAATGGCGTTCCCTTCCGGGGAGCCTTCACTATACCGCTGTTCCGGAGCCACGGGCGGCTGCCTGACTTTCATGGAAGGAATTGCGCCTCCGTGCGTTTTCTGGAGTAAACCTTGCTCCTCCATCATTGTCAAATCCCGACGAATCGAATCAATCGATATTTCAAATCGCTCAGCCAAGTCCTTGGCAATCACCCGTTTATCTTGATGCAGCAAAGCAAGAATTTTCTGACGACGTTCTTCGGCAAACATTCCTGATTGATCTTGCACCATATATTCCCCTCCTGAACATTCATTTTTTCCACTTAACACCTCGATTATATTCATTTTTATTCCGTTTTACAATCTTTTTCTGCAGTTTTATTCATTTATACGCGTTTTAAAGCGTGCGCTTTCCGTGTAATACTCCATAATACAGTACAATCGATGGCATATTCTACGTTCTGTCCCTCACAACACGGAAACCGCAATTCCCCGTTGAGCTGTCCGGAGTATTCCCGCTGCGTGCCGCGACTCGGTACCGGTTGCAATAGGATCTGTGACACAGGTACGAACCGCCGCGCATCGACCTTCTGCCGGTAGACTCACCAAAGAACGGATGGATGGCCGAGGTCACTTGATGATAGGACGGGCTGAACCAATCGCCGCACCACTCCCATACGTTGCCGGACATGTTATATAGTCCGTAACCATTCGGTTTATAGGCATCCACCGGCGCTGTACCGATGTATCCGTCGCTTGCGTTATTTTTAACTGGAAATTTACCTTGCCATATGTTGCATTGATGTTCTCCGTCCTGTTTCAGCAGATCTCCCCATGGATAGGTCCTGCCCTCCAAACCGCCGCGCGCCGCATACTCCCATTCCGCTTCTGTGGGAAGCCGCACGCCGGCCCAATGGCAGTAAACAACCGCATCGTTCCAGGATATATGTACAACCGGATGGTCCATTCGGTCTTCGATGCTCGAATCCGCCCCCTCAGGTGCAGCCCAGTATGCGCCTTCAACCACTAGCCACCAAGGCACTTCTTGCGGAACTTGTGCAACACTTGCCTTGGTCTCCTCCGAAGCCAGCAGTTCAAATACAAACGACCATCCAAAATGTTCCGCTTCCGTGACATAACCGGTTGCTTCCGCAAAGCGTTGAAACTGTTCATTCGTAACGGCACACGGTGAGATTTCAAATCCGGAGACGGTTACGCTGCGAGCCGGCCCCTCGCCGTCACGAGGGAAACCTTCATTCGAATTCGTGCCCATCGTAAACGTCCCTCCAGGCAGCATGATCATGTCGGTATGGAGATCAGGAAGAGACTGTTCATGATCCTCATCTTCTCTAATAATGCCAAGCCGTTCCTTCTGATCGGTTTCCACTGACTGCAGATTCGTTCTGGAGCCAGCGCAGCAAGAATGTTGTTCTCCCATGCTAAGTTCCTCCTATGCTTGATACGGAGAACAGGATAACCGCTACCAGAGCGGTTATCCTGTTTCACCTGCTATAATTACTATTACACGAACTCCCGAGGATGGCGATGCATCAGCTCTGGCACCGCTTCTCCCCGGCCCGTGTTCTTCAAACGTTCGATATACCGGGGCAGATGACCTTTGGCATGGTAAGGTCCTCCCTCCTTCATGACCGTCCACAACGGGTCCACGTCATACGGCATCGTGGACATCATCAGATCATGCCATTCATTCAGAAGGTATACGGCCTCCCTGCAAAGATCCGGTCTTTGAGCTGCCCGATTGTCCTGCTCGTGGACATCCTCGGTGATATGGAACAGCATTTCTTTGTCAAACAGATGAAAGCCGTCATGATATGTTCGAATGTAGAGCCATTCTCCAAACCGCACACTTCGCTGACAGACATGGGCGCATTGAGAGACCACCAAATACTCCCTGCCGCTGCCTTTTCCGCTTCGCAGGCTCTTCGCATAACTGATGCCATCCCAGCTTCGAACCGGTGCAACGTTCAAATATTCCGCCATCGTAGGCAGAAGATCCAGATGATAGTGCAGATTGCGATCCGATATCCCTTTCATGATGCCAGGTCCCCGGATAATCATCGGGATGCGGCAGGTTCCCTGATCCGCTGTGCCATGTTCACCATAAATCCCAAGCTCCCCCATGTTCTCGCCATGATCCGCTGTAATGATAACGATGAGATCATCCATTACTCCCTTGTTCTCCAGCAATTCAAAAATGGCGCCGATGTGCTCGTCCATATGCCGAATGCCGCAATCATAGCCATCCACCATCGTCCGCAAATCCTCCATCGTCCTGATCTCTCCGGGATGACGCGGAAAATCAGGGGAAACTTCACTATTATACATGTTAATTTCGTTCACCCCATGCGGGCCAACCTTCTTCTGATGCTCCTGAAGCACCTCTTCGGTAATCCAATCGGGAAGCGGCTCATGTTCGAAAGGATTTCCCAGCGACTGGGGAGCGCGATATGGTGTGTGCGGATCCCAGAAGTTCACATAGAGCATCCAGTTATCTTCATCGGCATTACGATCCAGCCAATCCAGCACGACTGGAGATACTTCTTCTGCCGACTCCAAGCCGCCCTTACCTGTATTATACATTTCATTGAAGCCCGCGTAGAAGGTCCAGGCGGAATGTCGTTCTCCAAACGGACTGATCAAGGCGGTTTTCATGCCGGCCTGGCGGAATATAGCGGGAAAACTCTCCGACCCCAGCTTGTCGCGGAAGTCCCTGGTCATGCCTTCATGCCGGACATCAGCAGCCGTGCCTCCATGACCCACAACACCGTTATGAATGCCAAACTTCCCCGTCATTAATGCGGTTCTTGAAGGAAAACATGGAGCATCCGAGGTATAGTAATTGTCAAAACGCACGCCTTCCGCCGCGATTCGGTCAATATTCGGCGACGTATTCCGATGATAGCCATAACAGCCTAAATGATCCGGCCTGGTCGAATCCAAATCCAGTAATAATACTCTCATATCGTCATCGTTTCCTTCCTCTTGTCGAATTCACTTACCCTTCCTTAGGACTCATGTCAGCGTTTACAATAATCCTGCAATTGTCTGAAATTATAGGCTACTCATCTATTCGTAGTCGATGTACATTTCATAAATAAGTTGTACGATTCTACTCCATTTTCAATTAGGAAGATTATTAAAAGCTATGAACAGCTACTCATCAGAAGTATTATTGTGCTAGGCTATAGGTATAAAATCACTACGGGGTGTTGTTCTATGATCCAATTGATGAGCGTGAATTTTGATGATTACATTCCGAATTGGCGGACACAGCTGGAGACGATTGAGTACAATGTCCTGGTTGTGGTTAGAGAAGGCAAAGTGAAATATGAGATCAACGGGGAAGAAATCATTGCCGAAAAAGAAGACGTGCTCTTTATTCCCCGATCGACGCGCCGCAGCGGCAGCAACTGGAATGGCATTCCCCATCAGAAACATACCATTCTCTTTACATTGGATCATCAAGGTTCCACAGGCATTCCATTCTTGGATGCGGGCCGATGCATGAAATTCAATCTATCCCATATCCAGTATGCCTACCATCGTTGTGAGCGCTTGTACGAGGAAATGCGGGGAGGCAAAAGCTACCGCACCATGATTTGTCAGGGCATTATGCAGGAGCTCATCGGCACGTTGGCCCGTGAACTTGAGAAAACCGAGCTGGCACCCAGCAAACGTAACTACGCGGATACCATCAAATCGTTTCTGTTGGAGCATTACCGCGAACCTATCGAAATCGATGGATTAGCGAAGCTAATCCATCGCTCTCCGAGCTATGCTGCAGCCCTCTTCAAAGAGGTGTACGGTCTTTCCCCGATTCGGTATATGCATCAGCTGCGCGTGCTCGAAGCGTGCGGCCTGCTGCTACATTCGGACATGACGATCGCCCATATCGCCCACTATTTGGGTTATTATGACACGTCCTATTTTTATCGGATGTTTAAAAAATACACCGGCCTGTCACCCTCCGACTATGTGCAGCAAGGCGATCAGTCCGATGTTTCCATGCTGCTCTCTTAATTCCCCGCTGGCTTTCATTCCGTTGTTCGCGGTTTCTGGCCTGCAAACTGAATGACATGAGACAAGCCTTGATGCCCCTGGCCCTCATGCCGAACGACCTCTCCCATAAAAAAGTGGACAATCCGCCAATCCGCAAAGGACACGAGGAAATCCTCAGGTACGTATAAAAACTGCTGATCTTGCGGCCCCCCGCTGCGATAAGGAATCTGGTACGGTGAATACACTTCGGTGAGGAAATATCCTCCCGGCTTCACAGCTCTCTTCACGCCTTCTAAAGTCCTCGTTCTCAATGCCTTGGGAAAATGTCCAAACACACAAATAATCTCATCCCATTGATCCTGCTTCCACTGCGCTTCGTGCAGATCCACAAGCTCTGTGCGAATCTGCACATTGCAGGCTTCCGCCAGTTGATTGGCTTTGTTCAGGCCGGATTCCGCGTAATCCCATACGGTTACGTTCATGCCTTCCCGGGCCAGGAACACCGCATTCCGTCCTTCTCCCTCTGCGATAGCCAGTGCGTCGCCCGTTAAACCTAATTTCTTATGCATGTCCGCTATAAATACATTCGGGTCTGTTCCAAATACGTAATCGATCCCCTGAAACCGTTCATTCCATGGATTCATCGTTTGAGCACCTCATTTTTTGACATCATTATGGTTCTGTACGGGCTAAAGCCCAACTCCACAACACCATATTACCATTCCTATCAGATAAATGCAGTGTAACTCCTCAAGCCCCGTATTTCTTCTTGTAATGACTCAGGGTCAGGAGCGGCCAAATGTACCGGTAGCTGTGATAAAGCGTATAGAAGTTGCCCGGAAGCCCTGCGCCTGTTGGGTATGTAGTCGCCCAACCATCTTGTTGCAGCAATTCAATCATCTTGTTTATTCCTTTATCCACGGCAGGAGACGGTTCCGGCAGAACCGCGATGAGTGCATCGAGTGCCCATGCGGTTTGGGAGGGCGTGCTTTCCGCTAAGGGCGTGTAGTGCATCACTCGGTCGCTGGTACAGGATTCTCCCCATCCCCCGTCCGGATTCTGAATCCGTGTGAGCCATTCCGCTCCTTTTTGGAGCGCCTCATGGGCTGCCGGAAGGCGCACAGCCTTTAGACCCGTCAGCGCTGCCCAGGTACCGTAAATGTAACAAATCCCCCATCTCCCATACCATGATCCGTCTTTTTCCTGATGAGAAATAAGCCAGTCAGCCCCCCGTTTGATGAAATCGTATTTCATGTCGAATCCGCAAAACTTCCCGAGGTATTCGAGCGTGCGGCCGGTCAGGTCGGCTCCCGAGGGATCAATGGCGGCGGATTGGGCATCGTCTATGGCAAGCCATGTGAGCATTTCCTTGTCGGTGTTCTTCTCGAACGCGGGCCAGCCGCCATCCTTGTTTTGCATGGAAAGGACCCAGTTCAGTCCTCGATCCGATGAATCCTGATATACAGAATCGGTCTGGGATAGGCTGTGAATCGCTCTTAAAGCCGCCGTTGTGTCATCTACATCGGGATTCAGGGTGTTGGTCTCGGAGAATCCCCAACCGCCGGGAATCGTATCCCGGTTATGAACACTCCAATCGGCCGCTTTGTCCTGCTGCCTGGATACAAGATATGCGCCCGCCCGCTGTACTGACTTACGATCACCGGGAACACCGGCCTCCTGCAGCGCATGGGAAATCAAGGCCGTATCCCAGATCGTGGAAGGTGAATTCTGAATCGTTGCTTTATCTTCATAGCGATACTGCATCGCCGTCAACCCTTGAACAGCGTTCATGATGAGCGGATTGCGTTTATCATAACCCAGAGCAAGAAAGGCAAATAACATGAGGATCGTGCTGCTTGCGTAAGTGTAAAGCGTGCCATCCGATTCAATCCGATTGAGCATGAACTGCTCTGCCTTGTGCAGAGCGGCTTCATGGATATAACGGGGAGTCCCGAGCAGTCTGCTGAGACCCAGTCGTATACTTTCCACGATCTCCCGATTTTCCTGGGGGGAAGGCTCATCGTGATTTTGGCGGGAATCGAACAAATCGGATAGATCCGGTGCTTTATCGGTTGATATGGAGAAATTACGGTCAGCCATGATCAGCATAGGAATAAGGTGGACGCGGGAATAACCCGAGAACTCAAAGAGATTCATTGGCAAATACGTTGGGAAGAGGATGATTTCCATCGGTATGAACGAGATCGATGCCGGCCATTTGCACTGTCCCGTCGCAGCAAGAATCGCCTTCGTCAAAATGCTGTTGGATTTCCCTAGTCCACCTTTCGATTGAATGTAACGCCTGGCCCGCATCAGCGGCTCGTCCGTGGGTTCACTATACCCTGAATAGAGCAGTGCATAATAAGCATCGATGGAAGCGGATAAGTTACCTTTTTCTTCGTCCCGATACCATCGCCAGCAGCCCTCAGGCGTTTGCTCGGAAAGGATGCGACCATGCAAACGTCTAATAAGCCCTTCATCCTGAATATCCAATATTCGAAAGAGGATGATCGTATAAGCATCCATCGTGATTCCGTTCTCAAAGCAAAAATGCCATGACCCGTCTTGATGCTGCCGCTGCATGAAGAAGTCAGTCAGCTTCATGATTTCCACATCTACCGTGCTCCGTACATTGCCCATTCCTATCGTACCTCCATCAAACGCCATGATGAACATTATATGAACACCGGGAGGAGGAAATGATGTGCTACGAGTCATCACGTGTGTCTTTTCCTTAAATACACCAAAAAGGCCCCCGAATGGTTCGGGAATAGCCTCTTTGTATGTGATATATAGTGGTTCTATCAGGGACAGTCAGGAAGCACCTGGAGCCCGCAATCATAGAATGTCCAGCCAAATTTTGATGGCGGTTGCCAGGATCAAAACTGCCAGCATGATCTGCAGGACCTTCGTATTCATCTTCTTGCCCGCTGCCGCTCCAAGCGGAGAAGCGATGAGACTGGCAACAACCATAATGAGCGCCGGGATATAATCCACTTGTCCCGTGGTCAGCTTGCCCACCGTTGAGCCAATGGATGAGATGAAGGTGATCGCCAGCGAGGTTGCAATGGTCATCCGGGTTGGTATTTTCAATACAACCAGCATAATCGGAACGAGCAGAAAAGCACCGGCCGCTCCGACGATACCGGCTCCGATTCCGACCGCAAGAGCCAGTCCAGCGGCGAGCCACTTATTGAACTTGACCTGGTCCAGCGGAATATCGTCCACGCCTTTGTTAGGAATGAACATCATAACGGCTGCAATAAGTGCCAGTATTCCGTAAATGAGATTGATACCGCCTTCACTCATCATCTTGGAGCCGAAGCCGCCGATAAAGCTGCCCAGCAATATGGCTGACCCCATATAGATAATGAGCGTCTTGTTCAGATATCCGCCCTTACGGTACGCCCAAACGCCGCCGATCGTGGCAAAGAATACCTGTACGGCGCTTATGCCCGACACTTCATGTGCCGTGAATGCCGCAAGACCGAACAGCGGCGGGATGTACAGCAGCATCGGGTATTTGATTATCGAACCCCCAATGCCAACCATTCCGGAAATATATGAGCCAATGAATCCGATTAAAAATATCGTGATGATGAAGGTTATATTCAGTTCCACCCTGTTGCCCCCTTACTTCTTTAGAAAAGGGAAGCCATACTGGTTCCCCTTCTCTTTATAATCTGTGTTGTTCCAGGCTCCATCTTGTTCTGACTTCTGAACTGAGCATCCTTCGGGAATATTTTGTTAATCCATCTATAAAGAACGGATTGTCTGGTCAGAATTAACGCACCGCACACCGATTCGGTCCGATCTCCATCTCGCGCTGCCGGTCCGTGTCAGGATTCAATTTCCCCATGTTCGTTTGACGGATTTCCTGATAGCTATTAGGCTGTGGCGGCAGATTCTTCGTTACTATCGTTCGGAACTCTGCTTCATCGGTTATATTCAGACCATGGTTTTCCCGGTAAAGTTCCCCAAGTTTCTTCGCAACCGTTCCGTCCTCATTCAGTTCTTCCATGATCATAAAATGGGCTGGCAGCACGATCAAATCATCCGATAATTCGGTATAACGGGCATAAAGCGTCTCCCGCAAATCGCTAACCCAATCCTCTGCAAGACCTGCCAGGTCCGGGCGGCCAATGGAATCGATAAACAAAATATCGCCTGTCAGCAGGTACTGATCATCGATAACAAACGAAGTGGAACCGATGGTATGACCCGGGGAATGAAGCGCCTCAATGCGGATTCTGGTGCTGCCAATCATCACCTCGTTACCATCCTCTAGCGGTTCGTACTTATACACAACCTCGCCGGCATCCTTCGGCGGAAGCCAGTAAACTGCCCCCGTCTGCTCGGCAATCATTCGACCACCGGAAATATGGTCCGCATGCAGATGGGTATCAAACACATGTTTAATTTCTGCATCAATGCTCTCAGCAAATTCAAGATAAACCTCCGTCATGCGGGTTGGGTCAAACAATGCTGCTTCCCCGTTCGATACCGCCATATAAGACAAGCAGCCTTTTCCTATTCGAACGAACTGATAGAGCGCGCCGCCGTCTGCCAAGTTGCCGACTTTCAGTGGTACAAGGTGTTCACTCCAGGCTTTCATTCCGCCTTTCAAGTACGCGACATTCCGGCCGTGCTCGGCCAACATCTCAGCCACCATCACCGACGATCCTTCCTTGGCACATACTACGAGTACTTCTTGATCGGACGGAATCCGATCCAGAATATCTTCCACCCCGTCAATCAAATCAAAGTAAGGGATATTCAAATTCTGAATTCGTTCGCCTTCAATCTTCCAATCTTCGAAATCCGAAGGGTTCCTTACGTCCAATATGAACAGGCTCTCTTTCTGAATCGCCTTCATGGCCACCTCTTGTGCTTTCATTTCTCTTACTGTCATGTTGTTATTCCTCCTCGTAAGTTCAGTAATCATCTATAAATGCTTCAACCTGCGTTTTAAAGCTCGGAATCACGCAGCATGCTTTAACAGGCGGGCTTCTTAACCATTTGATCAATCGTTCAAGCTCTTCGTTTGTCCACCCCAACCGCTCATGCCCGGCACTACGTTCACAATGCCTGTAAAGCCGTTAGCTGCAAGCTTTTGAGCTGCCATGTCACTGCGGGTTCCGGTACGACAGATGACGTAGATCTCATCCTGTTTGTTCAGTTCATCCATACGTTTATCCAGTTCACCAAGCGGCATGGATACCGCATTTGGAATATGCTCAAAGGCAAATTCCGCCGCTTCCCTCACATCCAGAACAACGATTGGTGCACCGGACTGCAGTTTCTCCTCCAGCTGTGCATGATCCGCTACATGCGGATAGGTTCGTTCTGCCGTTTCTTCTCCGGAAGCTTTGCGCAAATAGTGCTTCAGAACATCACCCTCTTCAATCGTTCCGAGATATTGGTGTCCTGTGCTTTCAGCCCATGCCTTCATATCGGCCTTGGACCCTTTGTCGGTTGCCTCAACCTCCAGCACTTGACCGCCTTCCAGATCCTTCATCACTTTTCTCGTGCGGACGATGGGCATCGGGCATGCCAGCCCTTTTGCGTCAAGCTTTACATTGGATTCAATTGCTGTCATATAATATCGAACCTCCATCGTATTATTTTTTATATACCACCTGGGGTATATTTTATTTCAAAAAAAAGGTGCTCCCAACACACCTAATCTTTCTCAAATGTGAACACAGCTACTCTGTTTTGCCTTCCCATGCAAGCATGCCGCCCGTCATGTTGACAACTTGATAGCCTTGGCCCTCCAAGTATTCCGTTGCCCGGCCGCTGCGGCCACCGGATCGGCAAACCATGACATATTCTTTTGATGGATCAAGATCCTGCTTGCGGAATTCAATCAAACCCAGCGGAATGTTGATGGCGCCCGGAATTTTCCCTTCTGTGACTTCTTCCGTTTCTCGCACATCGATAATATTCATAGTAACCCCATCATTCAACTTCTGCTCAACTGCTTTTGGAGAAATCTCTCTCATGCTGATAAACAACTCCCTATTACAAATTTAGGACCAGGCACTCATGCCGCCTTTGACATTGGTCACCTTCTCAAAACCTGACTTCCTCAATGATTTGCTGGCTTTTTTGCTTCGCATACCACTCTGGCAGATCAATACAACTTCCTGATCCTTGGAAAGCGACTCGCTGCACTGCAGAAGCTGATCCAGTGGAATATTTCGAAAACCCCGAATGTGATTTCCCTTGAATTCACCCGGTGTACGGACATCAATGAACTGTTTGTTTGTGTCCTTCAGCTCATGCTTCAGCTGTGACGCGGTAATTTGTCTGACTCCCTTGGCCGGGAGAGTTCTCCATACGAAAAACAGGACAATTAGTGCAATGAACATGATATTGAGTATATTCATCTTGAATTCCTCTCTTTATAGAGGCATAATCGCCTCTATTCCATTAGATAAACAAGTTCACATTGCCATTCTGGGCATCACCCAAATACGCCGCAACACCCGCGTACTCAATGCCGTCAAGCAATTCTTCCTTTTGCAAACCTAACAGATCCATCGTCATGGTGCATGCGACCAGCTTCACGTCTTGCTCCTGTGCCATCTCAATCAATTGCGGCAGCGGAACGGCATTGTGCTTCTTAATCACACCCTTAATCATTTTGGGACCCATTCCGGCAAAATTCATTTTGGAGAGTCCCATTTTATCGGACCCGCGCGGCATCATTTTCCCGAACATTTTCTCCATAAAACTCTTTTTCTTAGGCAGCAGCACATCCTCTTCCTTACGCAGTGCGTTCAACCCCCAGAAGGTGTGGAATATCGTTACCTCATGGTCATACGCGGCAGCGCCGTTTGCGATGATATAGGCAGCCATGGCTTTATCATAATCGCCGCTAAATAATACGATCGTTGTCTTTTTTGGTTCTGTCACGTTATGATCTCCCCCTGTGAAATGATTAATGAAATTCGGACATCCACCTTACCCTTACCCCCAGGGGTATGATGGAACTTAAAAAAATTTAGCCCTTTTTAACCCAAAATTTTAACACACCGCCGTCCTCTTGATGATCCAGCAATTCATTGCCTGTCGACTTGGCCCATGCGGCCAGATCGCTCTTCGCGCCTTGATCGGTCGTATGAATCTCAAGCACTTGACCTGGTTCCATATCCTTCATCTCTTTCTTCGTTTTCACGATTGGCATAGGACATGCCAAGCCTGTTGCATCCAATACTTTATCCGCGTTCACTATAATTCCTCCTTAGAAGTGATGAAAAAATATATTATAAATTAAATACCCATAGGGGTATATTAAATGATATTGAATGTCGTGTCAATCATGTTGTAGTTTCCATCTTGATATGGATCAAAGCGTTAGGTCCTTCGATTATCTGCTTCTTACGAGCAGATTTACCGCTTCTACCACAAGCTTCTCTGTGTCCTGCCCGCTCTCTTCGGCTTTCTGTACGCACTCGACAAGGTTTGAGCTGACTACGACGCCTATCGTGCGATCTATTGCCGTCCGTGTTGCCGAAAGCTGGGTGATCACGTCCTTGCAATCCTTGTTCTCCTCCATCATCTTCAGGATGCCGCGCAACTGACCTTCGATGCGTTTCACCCGATTCTTCATCTGATCATTGTAATCCATCTCGAATCCCTCCTGTCCATATACGTTGTTATTATATTTAACCTAGAATCCATATTGTTTTACATGATATTAATATATACCCCATAGGGTATATTGTCAAGTGTGTGATGCCACATATCCATAACGACTAGTCTGTTCACCACTTGTTTTATCCTGTTTGATATTTGTCACACACAGCATGGCTGCTATATGTTATGATACCCCATAGGGTATACAAATTCAATTCATAATATACGCCAATTCAGGGAGGAATAGACCATGAGCAAAAAAATCGTCATTGTCGGCGGCGTAGCTGGAGGGGCCTCGGCAGCAGCCAGACTACGGAGATTGGATGAGAGCTCTACCATTATTTTAGTAGAACGCGGTGAATATATTTCGTTTGCCAACTGCGGCCTGCCCTATTATATAGGAGAAACTATACTGGATCGCAATAAACTAATGGTTCAAACCGTACCCGGCCTCAGCAGCCGATATCAGCTGGATATACGGAATCTAAGTGAAGTTACCTCCATTCAGCGTGATGAGAAGATGGTTACGATTAAAAACCTTAAAACCGGAGAAACCTACACGGAGAGTTATGATTACCTGATCCTGTCGCCCGGAGCGAAGCCGATTGTGCCGGATATTCCCGGCCTGTCGGAATCTCGCAACGTATTCACATTGCGCAATATCCCGGACACGGACCGAATCAAACAATTTGTAGATAATGACAACCCCAAGGAAGCCGTTGTTGTTGGCGGCGGGTTTATCGGACTTGAGATGGCAGAGAATCTGGCCGATCGCGGCATTCAGGTGACTGTCATTGAAATGGCTAATCAGGTTATGGCTCCTCTCGACTACGAGATGGCTGCTATCGTCCATTCGCATCTTAAGGAAAAAGGAGTCCGTTTAATACTTGAGGATGGTGTTCGGGCATTCCATGACGGCGGACAACGAATTGAACTTTCCAGCGGGAAACAAATAAGAACCGATATGATTTTGCTTTCTATTGGTGTTCGTCCCGAGAATGTACTGGCGGTAGATGCAGCTCTTCCTGTCAATGATCGCGGGGGGATTCGAGTGAACGAGTATTTGCAGACGGCTGATCCGAACATCTATGCCATCGGAGATGCGATCGAGGTGAGGGATTTCATCCTTCAGAGCCCCACGATCATTCCGCTCGCGGGACCTGCCAATCGGCAGGGACGCCTTGTTGCAGATCATATTTATGGAAAAAACAACCGTTACAAAGGCACACTCGGTTCCTCAATCGCCAAAATCTTTGATCTGACGGTTGCTGCGACAGGTGCCAATGAAAAACGTCTCAAGCAGATGAATGCACCTTACCAGGCTATCCACGTTCATCCTTCGTCACATGCCGGATACTACCCCGGGGCGTATTCGATATCATTAAAGCTGTTATTCCATCCGGAAACAGGACAAATCTATGGCGCACAAGCCGTTGGAGCAGATGGCGTGGATAAACGTATCGATGTGATTGCGACAGCGATCAAGGGGAATCTCAGCGTGTGGGACTTGACGGAGCTGGAGCTTTCCTACGCTCCCCCCTATTCCTCTGCCAAGGACCCTGTCAACTATGCAGGATATGTCGCATCCAACATGCTGGATGGCTTGGTTGAAGCCGTACAATGGGACGAGATCGACGATCTGGTAGGAAACGGTGCAACCTTGATCGACGTCCGTGAGCCTAAGGAAAGAGAAGCCGGTTATATCCCAGGTTCCATCAACATTCCGCTTAACGATCTGCGCAGCCGGCTGAAGGAATTGCCGGAGAATGAAACGCTGTACGTGACTTGCCAGGTTGGGCTGCGCGGATATTTGGCGGCGCGTATTTTGGCCGAGCATGGATTCCGGGTGAAGAACCTGGACGGCGGCTGGAAAACGTACGCAGCGGTTTATAAGCCGTCTTAATCGCTCCTAACTAAATCTGTATGGAATCGATGGACATGCTGGTTACATCAAAAAACATGCAGAAAAGCCCCGAAAATCCGGGGCTTTTCTGCATTATATGAAATAGATAATGGCTTAAATCAGCTTGTGCGCATACCATTTCTTGCCGCGGAAGCGCCATAGGAAGACCGCTCCCCTTACGCCCCATTCACAGTTCATGGCCAGCCATACTCCGAGAATGCTCCAGCCCAGAACGATTCCCATAATATAACCGAGAATCACCCTGAATAGCCACATGGTCAGCATCGAAGTGATCGACGTAAAACGCGAGTCGCCCGCCGCACGCAGCGCCGAAGGCAGAATAAAGCTTATTGACCATAGTGGAACCTGTACAAGGGTGTTAATCAACAGCACCACAAACAGATCGTTCACGATTTCCGGAGGTGGGTTGAACAACCCAACCAGCGGCCGGTAGAGCGGCATCAAAATCAAACCCATCAAGGCCAGCGAGATTGCACCCAGCCATAGAAAAGATTTGATAAACTTCCGGGCATCCGCTATATTTCCACGGCCGATGCATTGACCGACGACGGTCACAATTGTTAAGGACAACGCACTGGCTGGAATTTGGAAAACGGCCGCAAGCGAAGACCCGATCGCATTCGTTGCAATGGCGTACGTACCCAAGCTGACAATAAACACTTGAGTTAAGAGCTTTCCCCCGTTAAAAAACATCTGCTCAGCTGCAAACGGAAGTCCGATAAACATAATTTTGCGCAGCATGGATACAGGAAAGTGAAACAAATCCCGCAGGCGGATATGCAGCGTGGCATCCACTCTGAACAGATAGTAGAGCGCGCAGGCCGCACCGGCAAAACGGGCGATGTTAATCGCCAGCGTCATGCCCATAACACCCATATTCAGCAAGGTGATGAAAACGATGTTCAGCAGAACGTAGAGCAGGTTCATGATCAGCGACAACGCCAGTGAAGCCCGGGTCTTACCGATCCCCCGCAGCGCGCCGCAAACGGCCTGCACGATGGCAATTCCGATGAAGGAAGTACTGCTTCCGATCAGATAAACCCGCGCACTCTCCAGCACCTCGGGTGACGCTGAGCCGAATAGCAGATTCAGCACCGGCTGGTGAAGCCCAATGATCAGCAGCGCGATCGCTAAAGCGATCATCGCCACCGATGTAACGGTGGCCGCAGAAGCGCGGGATACCATCAAGGCATTGCCGCTTCCCTTATACTGCGCGACAACGACGGTGCCCCCGGTTGCCACCGCTACGAACACATTGATCAGGAAGATGTTCAGGGAGTCCACCATGTTCACGGCGCTGACCGCCGATACGCCCGAAGAACTGATCATTGCCGTATTGACCAGGTTCAACCCGATGATGAATGCCTGGTCGATCAATATCGGGAAAAATAAAGAGAAAATCTGCCGGTAGTCCATCGACTCCCCGGATAAATGCTGTTGAAGCAAGCCGTTCATTTGGGTTCGTAATCGAACCAACATCTGTCATCACATTCTTTTCGTTGTAATATAAAAGAAAAAAACTCTTCATGCGAAGAGCTTAAAGGCTTACGGTATTTAGAAATGGCTGCCGTAACCGTTCCGCTTGGGAGAGCTCACTCCCTCGCCAAGGGGACAAATACGGATTGATTCATTTGATCCGGATAAACCCCGTCTTTGATTGGAGGATACCACCAGACCCGTGTTCTGTCAACGAATGTACGCCACAGGAAAAGACCGTAAACCGCTGATAAATGGAGCAACATGTGAGCCTGCAGGTTGTAACCCTTTATATAGAAGCAGAAGAGGCTTCACCTTCTGTCAGAGCCTTTAGAAGGTGGCCTCTTCTGTAAAATGCCATGGATGTAATCAACTTGATCGTTCAGAGCACAAACGTGCCGGCATCCTTTTTCACTCACGCCAAATGCGAGAATTTATTTGCTATTATCGATACAAGCGATAAGCCGTTTCTCCACATCCTGGGCAATGCCCCGCAGGGATTCAAAGGATTCATTCTCCACCATGCCAATAAGCGCCGTGGGTCTCGGGAGCCCGATCTTCGTTCCCCCTTCCAACTCATAAACGGCGATTTTACAAGGCAGGAAATACCCGGCCAAGTCATTCTCGCTCAACACTTTTTTCGCCTCAACCGGATTGCATACCTCCAGTATTTCGTACTTCTGATCAAACTCGATGCCTTTCTCATTCAATTTGTCCTGAATGCTGAATCGCCACAGCAAACCGAACTTCTCTTCGGCCAACGCTTGTTCCAATGCAGCAATGGCATCGTCTACTGACTTATCCGTTTCTACCGTATAGTGAAACATGTTTATCCCCCCAGAATGGTAGTCATTTTATAATGCGGGTGCCGATCGCACTCGACTAGCCTTATGGTAGCCAATCCGGTATGGAAATACTTCCGTGACACTAAATAATTTAACCTGAAATAAAATCATGAATCACGGTTCTTCATCTTAATTATTCCGACTTGTTCCAGCGGTCATAGGCATCCTGATAAATCTTCAGCATTTCATCCAGACCCATCTTGTTAATCATCTTCACATAATCGTCCCACTTCGTGAGCGGCTCCTGGCCAACGACAAACTTCGCTTCCATTTGATCGACATAGGTTTTAATGTCCGTCTTAATGATATTCAGCCTTTTTTGCTCATCATTGCTGAAATACACATCGGGGTATGCCTGAACCGCATAAGGGTTCAATTTCTCGTCCACCATTTTGTTGTAATCCGGCCCTTTGCCGTTATCACGCATAGCGTCAAATTTTCTTTCCTTGATCAATGGCAGCTGTCCGCCACAGTCCGGGGTTAACTTCGCCCGATATTCCTCACTGTTCATTCCTTCAGGAAAATCGAACTCCCACTTCGTTTTGGCGTCATCCAGCCATTTGATGCTGTTTCCGTAAATCCCGAGCTTGCTGCCTTCGGAGGAGTACAAATAATCGACCCACCGCATCGTTGCCTCAGGATACTTATTCTGACTCGTAATCGCGAATGTACCGCGGCGAATTTTCGATGATTTCATCGCCAGCTTCTCGCTGTTGACCGGACTGGTCAGCGTCCCAAGCATGGGGTGCTTCAAATTGTCTTCCGGTTTATCCACCTTCAGGACGAGATCTGGAGATGAATGTGGGAAAGCACCGATTTGGTTCGAATTGCCTTTGGCCGTCATTTGCTGGGACGTCTGTACAAAGGTTTCCTCATCCATCAGCTTCTCTGTGAACAGTTTGTTTAAGTAAGTGAGATATTCCTTGTACTGATCCTGCACCGGATTAAAGCGGACCTTCCCGTCCTTTACCTCCACTTCACGGCCAAGCAAGCCGAATGCTGGCAGCAGCACGCTCTGGAAGCCTCCCAGTTTCTCACTGGATATCGGAATTTCGTCATTTTTGCCGTTCTTGTTGGGGTCTTCGTTCTTGAACCGCTTCAGCAGCTCATACAGTTCATCCGTAGTCGTTGGCTCCGTTGTAATCCCCAAACTCTCCATCCAGTCCCCGTTCAGCCACAATCTGCTCGGAACGAACGCACGAGGCTCATCGATAATGAGCGGAAGGGAGTAGATATGCCCGTCCACGGTGGTGATCGACTTTTTGATATCCGGATTATCCTTCATGAGTTTATTGAAATTCGGCGCGTACTCCTCGATCAATCCTTCCAGCGGAACCAGATAACCTTGGCTGCCGTATGTAACTTCATCGTCAGGTGTAAGACCAGCGTTGAAAAACACATCCGGCAATTGCTGGCTTGCGAACGCCAAATTCTTAGCCTCTTGATAGTTAGCTGCTGGAGGTGTATTGAAATTAAAATGGATATTTGTCATTTCTTCCATTTCCTTAAATAATACCATGTCCTCCCAAGGCCCGTGAATGGCCGCTTTCGCCCCCATCATCGTCAAAGTGATTTTCTCACCTACAATCGGGTAGCCGCTAGTATTGAAATTTTTCGGTTCTCCCCCACTTTCATTCCCAGCATGATTCGTTTTATTGCCCGTGCTGCACCCAGCTAACAGAATTGCGCTGCTAATAATGATACAGAAACTGCCTTTTAACCATTTTTTCATTTCTTTATTTCCCCTCTCTATGAGCTTATATTGTTGATCATTGTGAAATTCCAGATGTCCCGTTAACCCTTGACGGAGCCAATCAGCACACCTTTCATGAAAAAGCGCTGCATAAACGGATAGATGACGATAATCGGCAAGCTGGACACGATCATGACGGCATACTTGATGATGTCGGCAATCCGGGCCTGTTTGGCCATCGCTTCCATGTCGTCTCCAGTCATCAGCATCGTATCGTTCATCTGATTCTGTACGAGGATTTCACGCAATATTAATTGAAGCGGATACAAGCTGCGGTCCTTCAAGTAAATGATCGCACTAAAGTAACTGTTCCAGTGAGTCACCCCATAATAAAGGGCCATGACCGCGATGATCGGAGCAGAGAGCGGAAGCACAATTTTCAAAAACAGAACGGTATTGGAGCAGCCATCGATTTCGGCGGATTCCTGGAGCTCTTTCGGAATATTGGTTTGAAAAAATGTGCGGCAAATAATCAGGTTATAGACTGCAACTGCATTAGGAATCAGCAGCGCCCACACGGTGTTCAGCATTCCAAGCCAGCTGACGAGCAGGAAGGATGGAATCAGTCCGCCTCCGAAAAACATCGTGAACACGATCAAGCCCATCATAATCCCGCGGCCTTTCAAATCTTTGCGGGAGAGCGCATAGGCTCCTGGAACGGTAAACAGCAGGTTGATGGCTGTTCCTGCAACCGTATACAAAATCGTGTTTCTGTAACCGGACCAAATCTCCGGATTTTGAAACACCCGCTGATACCCTTCAAACGTAATGCCTCTGGGATAAAGCCACATCGTCCCCTGATTCACATAGACAGGATCACTGATAGAAGCGCTGATAACGTATACGAGCGGGTATAAGACGATGATCAGGATGAAGAACAGAAATATGAAATTGATGATTTCGAACACTCTGTCCGATCTAAGTTTCCTTTTCATGGTTGTTATCCACCTTCCTTTACCATAGACTTGTCTCGTTTACTCTCTTGGCGATCCGGTTAACGGTAAGCAGCAGTATGAAATTAATGACCGAGTTAAACAAGCCAATCGCAGCCGAGAAGCTGAACTGGCCTTGCACAAGCCCGCTTCGGTATACGTATGTGGAGATAACGTCTGACGACTCCAAATTCAGTGGATTTTGCAGCAGGAATACTTTTTCAAACCCGACGGACATAAAGCTCCCTACGTTCAGAATGAGCAAGATCACCATCGTAGGCAGGATGCTCGGAAGATTGATATGCCATATGCGCTTCATCCGGGTGGCACCGTCGATCATCGCCGCTTCATGCTGCTGGGGATCGACTCCAGCCAGCGCCGCCAGGTAAATAATCGTCCCCCAGCCCATACTTTGCCATACACCGGAGAGTACAAACACAGACTTGAACCAGCCCGGTTCGCCCAGAAATTGTACAGGTTCTCCACCCAAAGCCTTGATGGCCAAATTGACTAAACCGGTTCCCGGAGACAGAAAGGCGATAATCATGCCGCTCATAACGACGACGGATATAAAGTGAGGCGCATACGTTACGGTCTGCACCCACTTCTTGAACGCCCCGTTCTTCAGCTCATTAAGCGCTAACGCGATAATAATCGGGATCGGAAACCCAACGATCATTTCATACAAACTGATGCCAACCGTGTTCCCGATCAGATCCCAAAAATAATAAGAATCGAAAAAACGCCTTAAATGCTCAAGACCAACCCATGGGCTGTTCCATATCCCCGAACTGGGGGCATAATCCCTGAAGGCAATCTGCAGGCCATACAGCGGGAAATAATGAAATACAATAAAATAGGCCATCGTGGGCAGAACGAATATATACAACTCCCAATTTTTGAGAACCGACTTCCATCTGCTTTTCCTGAGCCCGCGTTCCGCACTTTTGGCAGCAAGCAGTGTCTTGGCTGTCATGAACCAACCAACCCCTTTCTCAAATTGAACTTGTGAACCACAGTTAATAAATCTCATGCTATCTGTTCGAAGATGTAATCGTAAATCTGTAGATATTGTTCTGGGGTTGTTACTTTTTACATTGCCTGCCATGACAAGGCGGATTCGTGTAAATTTGTTATTCTTGCTGTGGCTTGTCGATTCTTTACAATTCTGTATCAGCCCTCCTTATTAAGGATTACCTCTCCCCTGACCCCAAGCTAATGGACAAAAAAAGCGCGTTCTCTCGAATCGAAAATTTCGAGTAGAAACACGCGTTTTATCGAAAGACTATACGAAGATTTACCGCTTTGTACTCACGAATACAGTTTCCGGTATTGCCCAAGCGTTATACCTTCTGTATTTTTAAATTTGCGCATAAAATTGGAGACGTCCGAATAGCCAACGCTGGCAACAATATCTTTAATCGCCAGATCGCTGTGCTTTAACAGCCGTTTGACCTCCTCCATGCGAAGATGGGTAACATATTCGGTGAACGTATAACCCGTCTGGTCCTTCATGTAACGGCTGAAATAGGAAATGGACATCTGGAAGTGATCGGCGATTTTCTCCAAATTCAGGTCATATTCCTGGTAGTGCTGCTCAATGTATTGGAAAATCTCTGCTCCCATGGCGGTGTTCTTGCTTTCTTTATTGGCCTGCACATAATCGCATATGAGGTCAATGAGTCCGGTCATCCCCGCATCCAGTTGTTTCAAGGTCGTAAATTCCGCCAAATGGCTCCGATACTCTTGAGGAATACTCAGTTTCAGTTCATTCATCGTTCTAAGGAACGTGTTAATCAGATCAAAACTCATACAGCGGAAGTAAAACAAGGATACTTCTTTTCCTTCTAAATCGTGCACGATGTTAACCAGCGCGGTTTTGGCTGCTGCATTGTTTCCCTGCTTCATGCTTTGCACAAGGCGGATTTGCTCTTCGATCGGGTACCATTCACTGCCTTCCTGCCATTCGGACATATCAGCGAAATATACGGTCTCCCCTTTGCGAATCCGACCACTTTGCTCCATAGCAGCTGAAGCTTCAATGTAAGACCGATTCGCATGAATCAGCCCGGATACCGGGCTGCCCACGCCCACGGTTGGCCGAAACCCGCAGCAGTGCTCGAACAGCCGAGCAATTTCGCCTGCAATTTCCTCTTGGACATGGCGCAGACATGATTCGTTGCAGCCCGTGCTAATCAGGATGGCGAGGGACTGATCTGGTATGAGTTCCACTCCATACCCAACTGCATCCGTCATGGATATCTCGGACAGCAACCGCAGCAGCTCTTCCCGGTTCTGCGTGGATATATACTCACTCCCGTCCATCGGGATAACGGTCACAAAGCAGTTCTCTTCGGGAAGCGACAAATTTTCCCGAGACAAAAAAGCTATCGTCTCCTCCTCATCCTTGATCAAACCTAATATCAGTCGGACGAAAAACTGCTCACGCACAATCGGACGCTGTTCATCGATTCTCTTCATCAGGTCGCGCGTAGCCTGAACGGAATCGCGGATCAAGTCGAGCTCATTATGGCGGCGGTTATCGTTTCCATGCGTCCATACTTGTAAAGTCCGTACATAGTCTGCAATGATCCGGATCGGACGATATTGTCTAGTCGAGAGCAGGACGGCGATCAGAATCCCGAAGGCGACAACTGCACCACAAATGAGCAATACAAAGGTCCGCATTTCCAGTACCCTTCCCAAAAACTGGTCGGTTGGCATAACGATGACATAAGACCAACCCGTCCATTTTGATTTAGCCTGCATTAGAGAATAATGTTCGCCGCCTAGCTTGGCATCATGAATGCCATCCTGGGTCTTGGAAACAAGTAACTGTTTAGCATCCTGTTCTGTCAGGTCGTTCTCGTGGCTTCTTGAAGCCAGAATGCTGTCCTTGGAATCCAAAATGTAAACGCTACCATTAAAGTCCCCTAAAATAGGACCAACCAGGTCGGTCAGCATCGATTCACGAATGAAGAAGCTAACCGTGCCGTAAGGCGCTTGGCTATTGCGTGGAATCGGGAACATATACATCAGCACGTTTTGCTGTTGGCTGCTGCCCGTGACCGTAGTCTGGATACGACGGATTTCTGGGATCTGAAGTCGGCTCATTTCCTCGTCCAGGCGAATCCCGTCCAGGTCACTAAATCCGTATACACGCTTTGCAAATGTATCGAATGAGTTGATTCCGGACGAAGTATACAGCCGCTCATCCCCATGAAAATAAAGCGCGACTTCATCGACTATCGTATTATTTGCCTTATATTTGCCCAGCTCATCTACCGCTTCAATTTCCTTGTATTTCCCGCTCTTCACTACGAATGGAGTCAATTCGGAGTCAATCGAAATCCTTGAGGCCGTGTTGTCCAGACCGCGTGCCAATAAGTCGAACGTATTCTTAACCTGGTTCAGCTTGTATACATTGGATGCCTCAATTTCACTTTTGAATCGTACGACCGCATTATAATACACGACACTGCTAAGTATGATGAACGGTATGGCAAAAATCAGTACATGCGACAGTAGAAATTGATAGAATAAGCGAGAATTGGTTCGTTTACGCCTCATTGCTCTCCCCCAATATTTAGTTCTGGCAGCAAATTAGACTGGAATGCAGTTTTTCTTTAATTAATACAACTCCTTCCATTTATTATTCGTACAATATAGGTGTTATCCGTGAGTTAGTCAATACAGAAGTGGCAGCTAACCATGACGTATAAAAGGCTTGTTACCCAAAAATCCCGCTCTCTCCGTTGTTACAAGAGAGAGCGGGATTTGGATCACATATGTGCTTCTAGGCGTCAGATTTGGCTGCTTCTTTTTCCGATAAAAGCCAATGTATAGATCATACTTCCAGCTACGATAACCAACGAAAACAGAAGTAGCAAGTTACTGTACAAGTCTGCCTCAGCATTCCATAACATCGGAAGAAGCGGGAAATCCAGCCATCGCCTGGAAAGCAAGCCTCCTACAATTGCGACTCCGATCCCTTCCGATAAGAAGCATGCAAAATTAAGCATTCCCATCCCTGCTCCCGCTTCTTTCTCTTCCAGAGAATCGGAAACGACGGTTGAAATCACCGTCTTCACAAATGAAAGGCCTCCAAATACAAAAATCAGCATAGCTGTTACAATCCAAGGTGATTGATCCGCCAGCACAGCCATGGTTAAAAAACCACCGATAATCATCAGGGCTCCTATATAGAACACAAAATGATGACCTTTCTTATCGACGAGTAACCCCCCTAACATGCCAAACAGCATGACGCTCATGGCACCAGGAAATATAATACCCGCGCCAATCATGTCCGTAGACAAATGATGGACGCTTCTCATCAGATAAGGAACCATGGACAGAAATCCGGCTACTATGCCCAAAATGACGCAGCCCGAGATCGTTCCGGCGATGAACTTCTTCCTTACGAATAAATAGGGTTCGATAAATGGATTTGAGGCCCGCTTGATCCGTACGGCGAATAATACGAGCGCTGCTAAACAGCCAGACAAATACATCCAATGTTCATGGGTCGTAAACAAGGTAAATAGCACTACGCCAACGGAGAGCAGAGCTGCTCCCGTAACATCAACGTTCCCTTTCTGTTCGGTTTCATCCGGCAGCACTTTTAAAAAGAACGGAATCGTTGCAAGCGTCATAAGAGGAAATACAAACAACACGGACCAGTGCACATAATGGGCAACAACGCCTCCGATGACAGGCCCGATTCCTTCGCCCGTTGCAACCAGCGATCCTATAAGACCAAAAGCTCTTCCACGAGATTTTGCATCGAAATAACGCACAATCATGACCATGACCAGCGCAGGGATGGCAGAGGCTCCTGCCCCCTGAATAAATCTTGCCGCAATCACAGCAGGTAAATAGGCATGTGCCGCTAATCCCAGCATAGACCCACTGCCGTACGTTACGATGCCTATAATGAGCATTTTTTTGATCCCGTACAGATCCGATATTTTTCCGTACACAAACGAACCTATGGCAAAAGACAGCATAAAGCCTGTATTGACCCAATTGGCTGTCGATGGCTCCACATGAAATTGTCTGGCGATATCCGGGAGTGCCACATTAAACACCGTTTCATTCAAAACGCTGAAAAAAACCAAAAATCCCAGCCAGGCAAACGCGCCTTTCAAATTTGTGATCCGTAATTTTTGACTTGGTTGAGTAATCTCTTCCACTTGGTAGTTGCCCCCGTAAATTTAGGGGAATACGCAGTTTATAGGGTCAATGATGCGATTTCCCTCAAATTTTGTACCCAAATCCATCTTTTTTGCCGCATGCAATAATCCTCCTTTGAATATTCTGATTTTAATATAACATACGGATAAGGAAATTTTGTATATTATTGTTGATTAGAAATAGTCCCGATATCTATTAACGAAACAGCCATACCTTCCCCGATACGACGGCTTGCTAGTACTCACATAGGAGCTTAAGATGTAGATTAGCGGAAGCGCCACAATCAGCAGGTAAAGTGACAAGAATATGTAGACGAAAAATACAAATATATAGAAGCAGAAGAGGCTTTACATCTAATCAGTGCCTTTAGAAGGTGGCCTAAATAATCCCCTTCACCCCATCCCGCCATACCTCTAGGCTTGCCTCTTCCTCCAACCACCCCTTCATACTCGCTAATTCAAACCCTTGTTCAATATGAAACACCCCGCGCGGCAAATTTCCGCTATACACAACATCCGCAACCGTCGCCGCTACCTTGGCCGTCAATCTGGACTGATCCCGCCCGACCAGCAAGCATTCCATTTGACGAATACCATCAAGCAGAAGATCAAGATGTTCATCAAGCCGGATCTGCTCATCATCGACGAGGTCGGGTATCGGAAGATGGGCGAGACGGCTGCCCACTTTTCCATTATTCCGAGATTAAGCCGAGCATAATAACTCTGTAATGTGTCAAAAGTACAAACGCTCACGTCATTGACGGTAAACTTATCACCGACCAATTACGCGAGCGCTTATAGTAAACATTCTTTTAACCAGTAGTATTTAATTCTGCTGTTCCAATCATACGTTTATTTCTTTTATTCACATTTATTTTAAAGATTACTGTAATCATGATCGCAGCTACGCTTGCCAATGCACAGAAAATAAAGTATGCATTATAGCCACCATTATCTCCGTAAGTGCTAAAGAAGTAAATATTGACGAATGGTATTATAATATCTGGTAAATAGCCCAAGAAAGATATAAATCCAATCGAAAGACCTAAAACTTCTTCTTTTATATTACAATCCCCCAGTAATGACCAATACAGACCTCTAATGATATAAACCAATAAGCCAGTAGTGACTATCAGAATATAATAATACATATGAGGTAAGGCAATAGGTGAAAGCGCTACCGCAAATAGAAGGATTGTGGACATCCCCAAAGCCGCTATTAAGATGCTGCTCTTCCCAAACCTATCCCCCAGAAATCCACCCAAAAACCCACCAACTGGGCGCATCCAAAGCATAATAACGGTCACTTGACCTACTGTAGCTGCATCAATATTGATATTAGTTTGCAAAAATCCGCCTAGATAATAAACAGACCATGCCACAATATAGGACGTAAATATGATGCCGCCTAGCAACCATACAAATTTATTATTAAATATTTGTTTAAAAATTCTAATATCAAATTTCGTTTTGTTCTCTGAATTAGATGAAGACGCTGCTTTTCTAATAGACGATTTGTCTTCTTTAACAAAAATTAAAAATAGTATGGAGACCAATATAAGCACAGCTGAGTACATATAGACTACAGCTTGCAGTGCTTCTTTTTTATGAATATATTCGGTACTAGTGCCCAATATGCTCGAAAAAATTAATATGGCTATGCTAGCCAAAATAGCCTCAACAATCCCTTTTCCTCCATCTAATGCGCCAAAAAACCGTCCTTCTTCTTCTTTTTTTGAAATAAGCTTAACAAGTTTTAAATGCGCTGACCAAAAAGTGAATACGGAGAAAAGCCCCCAAATTGTAAATATAACAATAACTATTGGATAGCTAGGAACCTGTGCAAACCAAATCCCAGTAAGTCCACAAACCAAAAGTGATATGAATATTAGCTTTTTGGAGGAAAATCTGTCAGCTAGCCAACCGCTTGGAAAGTATCCCAAAATAAAAGCGACACCCAGAAACGAAAATATACCATTTAAATCTACAAGGGATATACCGAAAACTTCCAAAATAGTTTCTTGATAATTGGTTTTTAAATAAATCAAAGGATAAATGGATCCTGCGGCCAAAATAATCAGAAAAAATTGAAAGTATCTGCTATAATTTTTCGTTTCCATATTGCAACTCCCTTCTATTTAAAGATTGGATATGTTTGTTTCAAAATTTCATCGGTATGCATTCTCACATTTTTCACGATATTATTATTTATTTGATTATAAAATTCGTGGTTTTTTGCATTAGGCAAAAAAGTGCGTTCGGTTTTAACCATTTTACTTGCTGCCTCATCAAAACCTTTATAAACGGATAAATATTGGCTCACACATATAGCAGCTCCTAGACATGCACTGCTGCTGCCTTTACGTCTATAAACGGGTAAACCAAATAGATCAGCTATAATTTGCATAAGCAAATCGCTCTTAGAGCCACCGCCTATTACAACTAAATCATTTAACTCGACCTTTACTTCCTCTAACATCTCATCGATATTATTTTTTATACTGAATGCAATCGCTTCCAATATTGAACGGTAAATATGGTATTTTGTATGGCGTTGATCGAAACCTATCATAATCCCTTTTCGATATGGGAAAGATGATGATGGCAGCCAGTCGAGAATGGTAATAAGTCCATCACTGCCTACAGGCACATCTTGTGCTCTAACGTTCAAATATTCCTCTTCGGACACACCCATTTCCTCGGCATGAGTAACAAGCCCTTCGCCAATTAGCTTTTTAAACCAACTTACTGTCCACATACCGCGTCGTATTCCGTATGATTCATAAACATATTTAAATGGAATGGATGCGAGTGTAGGGAAAAAATTACGAGCATTTTCAAAGTAATCATTTCTATACAGCATAGAGGAAATAAGTGTTCCAAGTGAAATCATAATGGATCCTTCGTCCTTAATTCCGGAGCCCAGAACCTCAACTGCCTTATCATTTGCTGTCGCTATTACAGGTATGTCATTGTTCAAACCAAATTCAGAAGCCAGTTCTGGGCGCAAGGCTCCCAGCTTATCCCCCGGTTTTACGAGATCAAATAGCATCTCTCTTTTCAAGCCGTTTGCTTTCATGATTTCATCGTCATTGAACCAATCTAATGTTTCGCGGTTTAATGGCCAATTAACCTCATAGTTTGCAGCTGTATCCTTAAATTCACCTGTTAGTCTAAAGCCTAGATATCCAGAAGTTGTCGTTACATATTTGACTAAATCATCTGTATGTTCATATGGATGATTTAGTCTAGAGTCCATCCAGCTTATCACGGGATAAGCTAGATGGCCCTCTTCATTTAATAAAACACGACAACATCTTATTGTACATAAACCAATTCCAACAATAAATTTAGGATCTCCTTTAAAATTGGCCAGACAATTTTTGATTCCTCCGTACACGCTGTCCCATAAATCATCCTCAGGATGTAAGGCTACGCCTGGCTCAGGAGATTCAATTTCTCTTAACTTATACGAACCAAAAGCAACTTCATTTCCACCCAAATCATAAATAGCCACTTTAGTACTTTGTGATCCATTATCAATTCCCATTACATATCTACTCACAAAAGCCACCTCAGTCTCTTCCCTTAATGAATTTCATACCTTCCTCTTGAGGGAATATTGTACCGAAATTCATAATGCCATTAGGATCAAATGCTTCTTTTAGTTTTTCTAACATATAGTAAGCTGAACCATGCTCATCTTCAGTCCACTGCGTACGATATTTACCAATACCATGATGATGGCACATTGAACCTCCGAGCTTTAATGTTTCCTCGATAATAATAGTATGAATTGGGTGATGATAAACTCTCAGCTCATCTTCCGGCGCACAGTTAATATTATAGTTGTATACAAAATACATATTTGTTCCATTAATATAGCTATGGGAGGAGTGTCCGCCAAGCATTGTTATGTCTTCAATTCTATCAAACTCATTTCTCACTCTATTCATAACATTGTGATAAATCTTAATAATGTTTTCCCAGTCTGCAGATACTTCTGTTGTAAATCCATCATGTTTGCTGTGATCAATCATTTCCTGGAATTCATTATCAATGGTTTGTTGCGTCCAATTCAATTGATTAAACCAATTTTCAATTAAACGGTCTTCCACCTTTTCAATTACATTATCTTTGAATTTAGAAACAGCTTCTTCAATTCCCTCTACAGTTGCTTTTACAATGCTCTGTGGTCCTTCTGACATGAAAATCAAAACACACTTATCTTTATAGAAATGTGCAAAGTGCTGTCTTGCATCTTCTTCAGAATAGACGCGAGCAACCGAAGGTCTAAATCCGTTTACCATCACTTCTCTCAAAATATTTATACCTGTATCAACATCTTTTATTAGATACCCATGGAAACCATTGTTCTCAGGATAATATTTGAAGATTTTGACTGTAACTTCTGTTATATAGCACAGCGTACCTTCATTACCAATGGCAATATGTCTAATATCTGGCCCGCCAGCTCTTCTTGGAACATTTTTTATTCTGGAAATGTGTCCGTTAGGAAATACACATTCTAACCCTATAACCATATCTTCAATAGCGCCGTACAAAGTTGAAAACTGGCCAATACTTCTAGTTGCTAATAATCCACCATATTGTGCTACCGGTTTGGACTGTGGAGAGTGACCTGTAGTGTAACCAATTTTACGCAGCTCATCCTCTAACGTTTGCAGGACTACACCAGCTTGTACAGTTGCTTGCATATTATAAGGATCAATTTTAATAATATTATTCATTTTCGATCCATCAATTACTAAAGTTTTATCTTTCCAGTTTTCAAGCCCGCCTTCTGTAGCTGTTTTTCCACTTCTAGGAATAACATTAATTTGATGCTCATTACAGAACATTAGAAGTGATTTCACCTCTTCTGTTGAGTAAGGATATACAATCGCTATTGGAATCGGAACATCAAGAACTTTTTTAGCTTTTGCATATTTTTTATAACGATCTGCAGACGCATCATAAAGCGCTTCATCTTTTGTATTTATTTGCTCAACTGAAATAATAGACTCCAACTTTTGTAGCAACTGTTCTTTATTCATAGTATCTCATTCTCCTTTATTTAAAACTTTTATCTTATCTCACCAAGTATCCGCCATCAACATTTACTAAAGTGCCATTTACATAGTTTGAAGCTTCTGAAGCTAGGAAAACTACCGTACCCATTAAGTCCAAAATATTCCCCCATCTATTTGCAGGGATATGATCTAAAATACGCTGATTAGCTACATCGTTCGATCTTGTCGCCGTTGTAAGTTCAGTAGCAAAATATCCAGGAGCAATACCATTAACTTGTATATTAAATTGAGCTAATTCATCACAGTAGGCTTTAGTAAACCCTGCCAATCCGTGCTTACTTGCAGCGTATGCCGGTGACCATTGTCCCCCAAGGTAAGAGAACAAAGAACAGGTATTAATAATTTTTCCGCTATTTTGTGGAATCATATACTTAGCTGCCTCATGCGATAATTCAAAACAAGCTGTTAAATTAAGCGCTATCATTTTATCCCATTGAGCTCTTGTAAACTTCGTTACATCTGGTTCATTAATACAAATACCAGCGTTATTCATGAGAATATCTATTTTTCCAAAGGTTCTAATACACTCTTCCACAACTTCGTTGCAGACACCATCTTGAGTAATATCTGCAATCATAAGATGGTACTTAACGCCCTCTGCTTCAATAATTTTTCTAGTTTCATCATTATCATCAGCAATACTAACTGCAAAGATATCTGCTCCTGCTTTCGCAAGTGCCAGCGCAAAGCCTTGCCCGAGTCCTGAATTTCCTCCTGTAATAACTGCAGCCTTTCCTTTTAGGCCAAAAAAATTCAGTGAAAAATCCTTAATATCATTCTTCAAGTTTACACCTACCCATCGTTATTTGATTTCTCACACAGATTATCACATAAGGAAATCGAAATCAACGAAATTTTCTTATAAAGTGATAAAATTTACTGTTTTATAGAAAATTTCTCGATATAATTGGGGGTTTAATATGAAAATATGTGAAAGTTATACATTGAGCGAAGGGTCAGGGAATTGCATAAAATCCATCGCTTATATAAGTAAAGAAAAGCTGTCTACTCACTTGACAATCATGGCTGCTACTTTTAAATTAAGCAATATAAGATGAAATTGAAAAAGAAGAAGTGTGGCATACCATCATATTAATTTTAGAATATTTGGAAAGAAGGACATATGTTAAATATCAATATAAACAAATTGAGTCCACTGGAGCTTTCTGTCCATAACAAAATTACTGAAATTCTTAAACAAAATAACAATCTTAAAATATTGGAAGCAGCTCATTTAGGTAATGTTTCTCCATCCCAAATATCGAAATTTGTAAGAAAGTTAGGGTTTGAAAATTTCAAACAGTATAAGCAGCATTTTGGAGGACAGCAAATTGTTCCAACAAGTATTAAAAAGTCAACTGAGCTTGAACGACTTCTAAAAATTATAGAAAACTTCAATCCAGTTTTGATCGATAATTTTTTGAAGATTTACAATAAATACAATAAAATTGTTCTGTACGGACTAGGACCATCATTTATTTGCGCAGAATATTTTTCATATAAGCTCGCTCTTGTTTCAGAAAAAAGTATATATGTATCACAAAGTGAAACTTATACCAAAAATTTAGTTGATAAAGAAACCCTTTTAATTGTTTTTTCAGTAACCGGAAAGTTTGCTTCTTTCAACGATTTATTCAATTCAGTAAAGCCATGCGGGACTGAAATAATGCTAATTTTAGAGGAGTATGACAACTCTTTAGCTTTAGATATTGATAATATATTTTATTTAACTAAATATACCCAAAGTAATAGTTTATTAGCTTTCGAAAAAACTCGGACTGTTTTCTTTATTTTTATAGAGGAAGTCATTTCCAGATTAATGGCAGAACAAAATGCTGCAACTGAGGTTAGTTTAAATAGAGGACACAAAGAGGAGGACTGAAACCATAAATAAGGTGTAAAGCTGCCGCATCCCAGATTGTATTTCTCAACTGAAAATCCAGCCACGTGGTCATTTAATTTCCGACCACTTTGAACAAAAAATATAGCATTAGGGCAGCTGCTGTTTTTGCAGCCATTCCTTGGTTTCCGTTATTCTATATGAGTTGACACTCATATAGACGATGTAAGACTGATACGTCAGAAGATCAATCATAGCTTCAGTCATAACAGGGTCTTGAAAAATCTCCCCCCCCCAGCGCTCGAACGACTTGTTTGTTGTAATAATGGTAGATTTGCGGCTCGCTCGGAGTGAAAGATGTGTAAACAGCAGTTCTGAACCTCCCTTGTCGGAAGAGATGTATCCCATCTCGTCGGCGATAACCAGATCATACTTTTCAAAGCGGTGTGAATAAGCACCTGTTTCCTGCGGAAACAAAGTGCTTATTCACAAAATTGCTTTATAATGATGTCTTCGACCGGACCCGCGATTTCAGGGGCGCACCTCGATCAGCGGAATTGGTTGAATCGCAAGATGGGCATGCACCCATTCTTCCCTACCCTGTGCTCGAAATGGCAAGCTCCCCGCAAGCCATCTCGTAGAAAATCATCCCTAAGGCATACAAATCACTATGCTTTCAGGGGTACGATTCATCCTGCCCGTTTGTTCCGGAGATAGGTAAGCCCATTCATCAGCTTCTGTAGTTTGATACCTTCCATTGGTATAATGTTGTCCAATCCTCCCTCGCGGTCCTTCCAAATCTATATATTCGTTGTCTCAATCATTCATCTGAGTAATACATAACGGACCAATTTAATCTTTTTCATATCGAAAAATCAATATTTTCTCACTACCGACACATCGCACCCCATGTGTGTCGAATACCTCGACAGCTTAAGCTCCAACTTGCAATTTTAGCATCGGCGCTCCAACACTTAGCTCGATTCTCTGCTTTACCACTAGCGATGATACGGTTCACCAGCATTAATATTCAACTATCCTGCCCGTTAGGTTAATGCACTAATGCGATTTTGTTTTCACTATGCGTATTACCATCTACATTGCTTTAGGCTTTCCCTTTCTGATACATTGCTTTTTTTTCTAACTTTAATGATTTTTATTCCATTCTCGGGTGTATCAATTAATGTGAAAATGATTCTATCATATGAAGGAGCGTGATGTCCTGAATAGTTTAATGCACTTGCAATAACTAAATGTCTTCGTGTATCGCCTTTAATTCGCTCAATGCTATCTATCCTTGGACACATTATAAAATCTGGAAACTCCTTCTCGATTACAGAAAAGTATCTTGTGTACAATGTTTCCTCTAGAAGTTCTTCTTTAGGTGGTCCAACAGGTTCATGCTGATCCAATCATAAAGTTCTTGCGAAGTTAATCGGATTTTTTTCTTGTTCTTTGTAAGTACAATTTCACCATCAACGGCAGTGCATGTCTTGATAAGACGACCCTTACAGTTATACGCTGGTTCTAAAGTTATTAGATCACCGTCGATCATGTTTATTTTTAAAAGTAATGGAACTTTATCACCCTCTAACTCGGTTGCCTGTTCGCTTGGACTTGATGTATTAATCCAATTAATAATCCTTCGAATAATCCTTTCGTCATATCCATCTGTCATTCTGAAAATCCTTGAATCATCTGTTCCTTTTAAACGAACTATACCTCCGTAAAGCGTCGCCTGCTGGATTTTCAGAGAGTTGACGACTTTGCTGTCCTAAACGGCGACAATCCGGCGACCGCCGCACTGCGGGGGCGAGGGAGAACCAAGTATTTCCACGATGGAGTAATCGACGGTCTATTACCCATCAGTGACATTCGTTTTCCGGGGTGGTATAACGTGGAAAACATTATGGCTGCCATGACCGCCGTGCGGGGGACCGTGTCGGATGAGGCAATCCTGGAGACGGTGCGCAACCCTTATAATTCAGAGACTTTCACGAATTCATAGCCTTCTTTTTTCAAATATTTCAAAATAGGTTCTACGGCTTCTGCGGTCGTTGCATGAATATCGTGCATTAGAATAATTGAACCATCTCTCACATTTTCTTGAACGATATTTAATATGGCAGCCGGATTACGCGATTTCCAGTCCAAGGTATCAATGGTCCAAAATACAGTGGGACTGCTGATCGCACTCTGAACCTGCTTATTAACTGCACCATAAGGTGGGCGGAACGCCGTTGATTCTCTTCCTGCGGCGCTCTTGATGGCCTGGTTTGTTCGTTCCACTTCCTTGATCCCTTCTACTTTGCTTAGGGTCGTTAGATCCTTGTGGTTCCAGGTGTGGTTACCTAGTTCATGTCCTTCATCAGCAACTTCCTTCACAATCTCCGGATAGAAATCCACCCGGTTACCCAGCATAAAAAATGTCGCTTTCGCATCATACTTTTCCAGCAAGTCAAGAATCTTCAACGTGTTTTTAGGATGCGGCCCATCGTCAAAAGTAAGAGCTACTCGTTTACCACCCTTTGGAGAATCATCATCTTTAACCGGTGTATCTTGGGGTTTGTCCTTATCCTTTGTATTGTTTTTTGAATCGTCTTTTTCGTCTTTTTTATCATTCTCAATCTGCAACTTCTCTTTCCACTCATCGGTTAGTAGATTTTGCATCTCATCCAGTGGAATCGAAATTTTAGGCATACCGGCCGCTCCGGCAGTTACCTCATATTTATCAAATTGATAAACAGCTGACTTATCCGTAAAATACATGCCTTTAAATTTATTGTTCGGATCTTCTGCCCATCTCTTTAACTCACCTTCAAATAGTAAAGGGCTGTATTCTTTCGACTCCTTGAATGCTGTATTTAAAAGAGAGTATAACTGTTCCCGATTTTGTTTCGTATCCTTGAAGATTTCTGTTGTTTGAATAAAATCTCCCTTTTTAGTATCTACTAAATAAACCTTTGCTTTTTGCTGTGCGTTTGCACCTACGACATAACTTTCCTCAGAGAATACAATGGAATACATATTCTCCACTACGAGATAGATTTCCATAGATAAAGATAGCCCGGCTGCATAGTCTTTTATATACTTCTTATTATCATCGACTTTCGCTAGGAAATCCTCTTTGATGGACGATACATATCCTTCCATTTCCGCATTTAGCTTTTCGCTTTTAAATTTCGGATAGTGGATGGCAATGTTGTATTTCTTTTTCTCTGTTATTTCTGTAACTAAATCTACTCCTGGATATTTGGAAACTTCTATTTTTTTTTCATCTTTGTCAGCTTCACTGGCATAATCGTCATTAGTCTGCAACATAAAATTTACAAAATATCCCGCTACAAAAAGTCCTAGGATCAACAAGATACTAAATGTTATTTTTGCTTTTGCTGATTTCAAGATTCCACACTCCTGCTGTCTTATTCCTTGGTAAGTGAAATTTCTATCAAACCAAACGAGTTTCATTTTAACACAAAATAAATATAAAATAATTTAAAGAAACGTCGTATGGCGCGATCAGCAATCACGTGTTTACCTGTCAAGATCATGTCTTGAAGCATTTCATATCACGTTACCCTAGTAGTATTTCACACAAGTTGACCTCGAGTTCTTTGTTAAGGCTTGATTGCCTCTGCCACCAGTGAAGCATAAGCCTTCGCGCCTTCTTCGCCAAGATGTACGCCGTCCCTTGAGAAATATGAATCTTTGTCGGAACTAACCATGTGCCAGTCAACAAGCGTCACGTTGGAGAACTGTTTCGCTGTCTCCGCCAAGGTCAAGTTAACGTCGCGTTCCCACGGACGCGGTACGCGAATGTTTACAAGCAGAATTTGCTGAACGTTTTCTAATGAATCCAGCAGCGTAAAGATTGTCTTCTCCGAGAACGTACCATTCGTGCCGAGTGCGATGATGACAACGTCACCTAACTCACCATTCGACTTATGCTGATCAATAACGCCCTTTGCCTGGGACATCTGGCGGCCCACTTTGCCGTCGATCGTAATGCCGGGGAGATGCTCTTGTAGATAAGGGGCAATATCGAGCAAGACCGAGTCGCCAATCGCGGTCACTTTCCGTCCCGCATCCGGCTTTAGAGTTCCATATGGCTGTTTCGAGTCGTTTGGTTTCGGTCTGCTCCCTGGAGGTATTGTTCCTGTTTGAAGATCGTTGCGTTCGTACGAAACCGAGTCTGGTTTCGTATCGGATGTAAAGCCAGTCATACCGATAACGCATATCGTCAGTACGAGCATCATGCATACGGAAGCCATTCTACCAAGGATCGGCATTGATCCCCACCTACGGACCTGCATCCATGCATACTTGAACCCGCTTTTTCGAATGGGCTCCTCGATAAACCGCCACGATAATGCGGCGAGCACAATGCTAATTCCAACCTGTAATATGCTACGTATAATACTGGTCTCCCCAGTGTTGACTTCAGGACGAGTTAGTATAATAACCGGATAGTGCCATAGATAGATGCCGTAAGAACGAACGCCAAGCCACCGCAGGGGTCTCCAACCCAACGCTTTGCCCAACCGGCTTACGGGATGGGCGAGAACCGCTACGACTATAGCCGTGGCGACGGATAAAAGTACGAATCCGCCCCGGTAAAGAAAGTTATCGTACTGATCGGTAAGCCAGATCATGACCACAATCGTCATCAGAGCCGCTCCCCCGATACAATCAAGGATCAGGCGTGCTCGCGGCGCAGCCTTTACAGTGAGCTGGCAGCTCGGCCAAACCATGGCGAGGGCCGCGCCAATGAGCAAGGCAAACGCTCTCGTATCCGTACCGTAATAAACCCGACTCGGATCGCTGCCCGGCTCGTAAATCAGCGCCATCGCGAGCGCCGACAAAAACGCGAGCGAGAGAGTCAACCCGAGAAGCCGTCTCCGCCGCGTCGCGAAGCGAAGTCCGATAACGAGTAGCAACGGCCAGAGCAAGTAGAACTGCTCCTCCACCGCGAGCGACCAGAAGTGGCCGAACGGGGAGGGCGGACCGAAGCTCGAAAAATACGATACCTCATGATAAATACGCCACCAGTTATTGACATACAAAAGTGCCGACAGCACATCTCCACGCAGCGACGCCAGTTGGGAATGATCGAATAACGTGATCCACGCCGCGACGACTGCAATCATGACAAACAACGCTGGCATCAACCGCCTTATCCGTCTTAACCAGAAGTCTTTCCAGTCCAGCCGTCCATCTCTTTTCCATTGGGCAATGAGAATGTCGGTGATAAGGTACCCGGACAATACGAAAAACACGCCGACACCAAGCAACCCGCCGGGTGCCCATCTGGAATCAAGATGATAGACGATGACGGCTAACACGGCGAGTGCCCGCAGTCCGTCGAGCCCGGGCATATAGCGCCCGTTGCCTTTAAGCGGCTTAGGCATATCGGCCGCCTTCCCTATCTATATCAGCTTTCATTGTAAATGGCGGGATTCGTTCGTTTGTCATGCGGTTCGCCGTCGTGATCTGTCTGCAACTGTTCTGCTTTATTCGTTTTATGCTGTACATCTGTATTCTGCCCTTTCAATCTCGATAAGTTAGGTTTTCAACATAGCCCGGCGATTGACTCATTGAAAAACTTGTACGACGAATACCGAAACATGTACGTCGGCCCGTTTTTCGTACGCCTTCTACTCGATTTCGAATTTTATTTTATATATTCATTACTAACTAGTGCATCTGCAATCACATCGGTCGGTATAACAAATTCCACCACACCCATATACCCCGGAGCGACTTCGTATTTATCAAAGGAGATGACAAGTTTTCCTTCATTGTTTATATAGAAGGACTGATCTTTGGCAATGCTCTTAAAACTTTCAAAATCTACTTTACCGTCTACCCAATACGTTTTGTCCCGGTCCGACCTCATTTGCTGTCTCATTTGTTCTTGAACATTTTCACTGATCAGGCTGACATAGCTGTCATCCTTAAATAAACTAGGCAAGGTAATCAAAAGTTGATTTTTCTTATCTATAGTGTCGTATTTAAATGTTGTTGAGGATGAACCAACCGTATTTACTACATATCTGCCAATGGCAAGAATCTGATCATTGTCGGTTTTGACTTCATAACCGCTTTCCACGCCGACGTGCCCTCCGCCATTTTTCTTTAATTCCTCCATTTCAGCCGTAAAATCGTTGTACAGCTTTTTATTTTCTTCCAGGTATTTGTTATTTAGGGTGGCTTCTAACGTTTTATTTTCCATGTTCGTAATGGCAGGTACTTTGATATCGGCTTTGGCAGTTTCTTCATCGACTTTAAATTCTGTAAAAGTTAGTACCTTGACAAGCGAGCCAACCACGGGAACTTCTGTTAAAGCTTTTGCAAAGGCAGGACTAGTATTAATCCCTGTTATAAACAGAATAGCGGCTACCCCGACTGCAGCGAGGCTTTTCATTATGTTCGCATGTTTTTTCTTTTTCTGCTTGAGAGCTTTCTTCACGACAAAATCCAATTCATTAGGGATGGGCACATTTTTATATTTTTGTTTCAATTGTTCCAACTGTTCATGCATTTTACTTGACCTCCTCCAACGTTTCGTTGTCCATTCGAATTCGAAGTTTACGAAGGGCCTTATACAATCTTGATTTTACGGTACTGATGTTTTCGTTAAGTACTTCCGCAATTTCCTCAATCTTCATGTCTTCAAAATATCTAAGTATCACTACGGTCCGAAAGGCACAGGGTAATTCGTCCAAAGCCTTCTCCAGGTCAATGTCATGGTAGACATCTTCATTTGATGGGATGTGCGATTCAAGCGTCTGATCGTCTACAAGTTGAATTCTCCTATGTTTTCTTAGGAAATCGAGCGATGTATTCATCACGATCCTATAAAACCAGCTTTTCATCGAACCTTCGGATTTTAAGGTTTCTGAAGATAACAAAGCCTTATGAATGGAATCCTGGACAATATCCAACGCGTCTTCAGCATTCTTTACATAACTGAACGCAAAAAGATACATATCCTCCTTGTTTTCCGTAATAAAACGAGTAAGTTTTTTGTCTAACTTGTTATTCATAGAAACTCTCCTTTGATACGCGCGCATCATTCTCATGCCTCTTATATATAAGACGTGCGAGGTACCCAAAAAGTCTATTTACGTTAAAGGAAAAGCTTGGCAGCTACGGAATTGCTGAGTTTTTTGCTTAGACTCTTTCAATCCTATGGGCCATCTGCTCAAAACAAAAAAACTCGATGCCCCTATTTAGGGAAATCGAGTTTTGTGGTGTTAAAATTATAATTTACGAAATTTGAGACGGACAAATAATTTTTTATTATTTTACAGTGTCCTGATTGTCCGTAAAAACAACCTTAAGTTTATTTTCTTGCCAAGATAAAACAAGATGATCTACGAATCCCCCATTCCCTCCTTGAGGAGCCGTAACAATGATATCATCCACTTTGTCACCCGTATAGTCGCCAATAATTAAGTTTGGCTCCCTCCCAAGTTCCCCGTACAAAGTACCATCTGTTCCTTTGTTTAACCAATCATATTTTAAATATTTTTGTTTTTTTCCATCTTGCACGATGATCGATAAATCGCTGGCATACGCATCCAATTTTCCATCAATCTTTTCTTTTGTGCCTACCAGTATTACTTGGTCAGCAACAGAATCGCCATTAACATCTGAAGTTTTGTAATCAAGTACATACGTATTTTCCTTTAATTTAAGTTCGGGTACGTTAAATTTTTGCCCAATTTCCAACTTGGGTGACGTTTTCTCAGTGTGCTTCGTTACCGCTTGCGGAACTGAGGTTGCTTGTTTTGCCAGCGAAACTTGAGGTGTGAGGATTGTCGCTGCACAAATGACACCTGCCGCCAAAAGAGTAATTTTCTTCACATTCTGTTTCTTCATTTTATAAACCTCCAATTGTATTATGCTTGCCTTATATATGTAAGACGTACGAGGTACCCTAAAAAGTCTATTTTTATTTCATTAAGATATAATCTCAAGTTTCGCAAGTACATGAAGTTACTCTGGTTATCATTAAATTGTTCATGGAACGTTCGCCGGTGGATCGGGTCTAGCAGCCCAAAAGATAAGGCCTGATCAATGGTTTACGGTTGTAACTTCATCACTCCATTCACTATAACCAGCAAAGTTTTTAGCCCTTACCTTTACAGTATGGCTGGAGCGCGGTGCGAGACCAGTTTGTGAGAAATCACTAGTCACATTACTTATAACGCTGCCATCAAACATCATGTCGTATTGCAGTGCTCCTGGAGAATCATCCCATTTCATATTTAGAATGGATTCATTCTCACCCACAACCGTCAAATTTTCCGGAACGGGAGGGATTTGAGGAAATTCTCCGGAACCAAACATAAACCAATTAAGTTTGCACATATTTTGACTCGCGCCATGAAACACAAGATATACCTTTTGTTTCCCAGCAACTTTTTTTGTAAGGTCACTCTTAGCATTTACATATTTATTTATATCGCCTGTATTTGAAATATGAAGTGTGCTTATTAAATCACCATCAATGCTTTCAAGTCTTACCTCAATGGTGCCTCCAGTTAACGAACTTGCTACTCGTGCATTAAACCATGCTGCATCACCGGTACCCAAATCCACTTGATCGTACTGCAACCAATCTCCGTCTTTTAGATTAGATATACTCAGATCATATCCACTGTTTACATCATCGTTTGTCCATTCTGTTTTTGAGTTGATTTGCAGCTCCTTATCTGAAACAAACTTTTGATCGTCGTAACGCTCAGCATCAATTTTTCTATTTATGCCAAAGAGGTTACCTTGATTTTCAGTCGTTGTTAATTCAAAGGAATCTACATCTACATATCCGCCAAGATTCGTTGTTGCATAGTTGAAAATACCGAACCTCATTCCTACATAGGTTCCATAGTGCATATCGTATCTTCCGCCAAGTCGTGTAAAATGGATACCGTCTAAACTATATGAAAACTCCATTCTATACTCATGTCTTGGAATCTCAGCCCTTAACCATACGTCCTTCATGCCTGCAGATATATTCACGCATACATGTTCAGTCGCATTATCATTGATAAGTATAGATTTATGACCCTCTTCATTTTTGATCCCAATGAAAGTAAAGTTTTTTTGCATTAAACATAGACCTGCGAAATCACCATCGGCCATATGACCCACATCTAACTTAACCATCCCTTTACAATCTGGTCCAACGACCCGCTGTGTAAGCGTATTCCTTGCATAGGTTAAGTTATCCGTTACGCTTGAAGTATGAAGTCTCATAAACCCTGGTCTTTCTTCAAGACTCCATTTCCTGTTATCCGGATTGTGATTCCATTGCCACTGCAACCCTAACGTATTCGTGCTAAAGTCATCCGAAGTTGGAGGCGCCTTGGGTTCAACATACTCCAAATTGGAGATATTAGGCTTTCTATGTGTAACAACAGCTTTTTCGCCATCGACCTGCCCCATGTACGGCCAGCCATTCTTCCATGTCACGGGCTGAAGGGTAGGTACTCTACCAAGCTTCGATCGATCTTGGAATATAATCGCCCACCATTCTGAAGAACCATCTTCCTGAGGAACATCGACAATCCCCCCTTGATGAATGCCATTACCCCAGAAATTCATAAAGCTTGTGATAATATCCTCAACTTCATACGGTCCATTTGCTAAATCTTTTGTTCTAATGGCAACTTCTTTTTTTGAACCATGCTTCCAAATTGGAGTAGTCAGAATATAGTAATAGCCATTTATTTTATATACATGGGCACCCTCATTATACCCATTGTAAGGATGATCGGGACTTGGATAAGCATATATCTTCTTACCGTTTCTTTTGGCATCAGGTTCTCTCTTTGTTATTATAGATAATTGGCCTGTTTCTTCATCTACGGTCTCTAACTCACTAAGATAGAGTTCTCCTTGTCCATGTACGACATATATTTTTCCATCATCGTCAAACAATAATCCTGGATCATAAAGTTCGTCTTCAAGTTTATACAGTGTCCAAGGACCCTTTGCCCGATCTGCAATACTTACATATGCAGCATCTCCATTGATATTAAACATAAGGTAAAATTTACTGTTATGATATCTTAAACTCGTTGCCCATGGACCTTCATCATAAACATCGCCATGGATAAGGTCGTATGGGTCACCTTCCATTCGATCAACAGCATAACTTTCATATTCCCAATTGACTAAATCTTTTGAACTCATGATTGGACACCCTGGAAATAAATGCATACTTGTTGAAGACATATAGTATGTGTCACCAACTCTTATAATATCATTATCCGGATAGTCACCCCACATAATCGGATTGGTATAGGTACCATTTCCATTGTCAGCAATCCATCCATTTGTAGGAATAATTGTGGGAGTTGTAAGATCTGTAACTTCTCTTCTCATCGTTAATAGTACCTCCAATTTTTTGATAGCTAGTGCCGATAGGTACGATTACCTTAGAACCCCGCAGCTAAAATGCAGGTGGTGGGTAGTTCACCTTGTAACTGATAACTCCCGATATAACGGAATGACGATACGAACCGTCGTTCCTAAACCCAATTCGCTCTCCATCGTGACGCCGAACGATTCTCCGAATTGCAGCTTGATCCGCTCATTTACATTTCGGATCCCGTAACCACCGCTTTGATCCTTGTACCCCAATATTTTACTTATCGTTTCCTCACTCATACCGACTCCGTTATCGATAACTTTCATCACGATGGTCCCTTCTTCCTGATAAGCGACGATCCGGATGTGAAGGGGCTCTTCAGACATGGCATGTTCCAGGGCGTTTTCAACAAACGGCTGCAAAATCAGCTTCACCGTATCGTATTCCAAGACAGAGTATTGAATGTCAAAGCTGACATCAAGCCTGTCGACATGCTTAATCTTTTGAATGCCGATGTACGATCGGACCTGCTGGATTTCCTCGCGAATCGGAATGATCGTTCTTCCCTGGTTCAAGGTCAGACGGTAGAACGTTGCCAGCTCGCTAACCATTTGGTGCAGCTTCTCCGTTTCGCCTAAACGCGCAAGCCTGCTGATCGATGATAACGTATTGTACAAAAAATGCGGTTTAATTTGAGCCTGAAGCGCATCCAGCTCGGCTTCTTTTTTCTGCAAGTTGCTGATGTAGACCTCCTGAATCAGGTCTTCTATATTCTCCGCCATCTCATTGAATGCAGTGGCAATTTGCGCAAACTCATCGGAGCCGGAGTATTGGATCCGCTTCGCAAAATTCCCTTCCTGAAATGCTCGGAGGGAACGGGAAATCCTGTGGATTTGCTTTGAAAATGTATCGGAAACCATCGCGCCGATCGCCACGAGTACCAAAAAACTCGCAACGCAGATGAGCAGCGTCACATTTTTTACTTTCTGTGCAGCTTGTTCCAGCTCCTGAAGCGGAACAAGCGCCATAATCCGCCAGTTTATGCCTTCGATAGGCTCATGAATTTGCATATAAGCTTCCGCCTCAGCTTGCCAATCCTCAGGGAGCGGATTGCTCCTGTTCTCGTATACCGTTTCGTTCTGCTCGCTGATCACGGCGAAATATCCAGGGATGCCGTCCCCGCTATTACTGTAATTCAGGTTTCCGAATAAATCGTCCATTTTGACGGTAATCCGCATAATACCAATCGCCTTGATGGTTTGAAAATCCATCATCTTTCTAAGCCAAGAAACATTACCGAACTTCGAATCCGAATCAACCTGCATCCACAAGGATTCCACAGCCATTTCATCAAACCTTTTCACCCAATCCAGCTGCTCGGCTCGTTGATAATGAGTCAGATTATACCGTTTGCCTTGCAAGAGCGGGTCCTCGCCGGTTTCTGTATCATAGATTTCCGGCAAGGCTTCGTTATGCAAAAACAAATCAATCACGACGTTGTTCGATGACAAATTCAATGCTGATTCCAGCTTTGGAATAATGTTTTGAGTGACGGTCCGATAGCTTTCCAAGGGCTCGAGCCGTTTACTTAATGCCCGCTGCAGCGACTGATCGAGATAAAGCTGATTATCGACCTGCTCCACCGTTTTCATTCTTCCCTCGATGTTATCGCTAGCCTGCTTTAACGTGCCTTTCACATTTTGGATCGTTTGTTCTTTTACATATTGTACGGAAGTATAATAAGCATAATAACCAATTGAAATGACGGGCACGATAACCAGCAGCACGTAAGAGGCCATTAGTTTAAATCTGAAGGAGAACCGTTTCATTTATGACCACTGCCTTGCTTACGATAATCGACCGGTGGAAGACCGAAACTCTGCTTGAAATGCCTGCTGAACATGGTCAGATTCTGATAACCTACCCGGTGTGCCGCCTCAAATATTTTCATCTTCGGGTCCTGGAGCAACTCCCGCGCTTTCTCCATCCGTTTCTTCGTTACGAAATCACTGAAATGTTCATCGGTCACCTCTTTAAACAAATAACCCAAATAGTTGGGCGAAAAGCCGAACAGCTTGGCTACATTCCGCAGCTGCAGCGATGTCTCCAGATTCGCTTCAACGTATCGTTCAATTTCGTCAATCAGCTTCCGGTTCGGATTTTTCTTTTTGTTATGCAGATGCTCGGAAACCTCAAACAATTGCTTGCGCAGCCACGACTTAATGTCGGCAATCGTCTCAAAATCGTAAAGCAAGTTCAAATTTTTTAGCTCTATGCTTAATAGGTCATACAGACTGACGTTCAGCGACTGCAGGAAAAAATCCGTTTTCGAAACCACATATAACGCAAAATTGTAAACAGACAACTTGTCCTTCAGGCTCTGCACCAATTCGAAGAGCTGTTCCAAGCTGTCGTGAATGCGCACAAGGTCGTAATTCGCGGTGGCCGCAAACATTCGTTCCATGATCTGCTCCAGATCCAACGATGTTTGAACGATCTCGCCCGCCGTTTGCTCCAGCGTAATTACCCGGCATTTGCCGATGAACATTTTCGTTGCAAGCGCCTCGCGGGCTTGCAGGTAGGATTCAGGGGCGTCCTGAAGGGAGTCAACCTCCGAGCCCAGTCCAACCGTAATCGTCAAGTTGGAATGGCTGCGGACATGTTCAACCAAGGACTGCATCGACTCTGCAGCATTGAGCCCTGCAGCGTTGATGACGATGACAACCTTTTCATCTCCCGTTTTGCAATATATTCCCAGCTTCCGGTCTTGAAGATAATCGCTGATCAACCGAAATCCATGATCGATGGCGAATTTCCGCTGATCATCTGAAAACGCCTTCAATTTCCAGGCCATGTCATCCATTTCGATAATGGCAACGCAGCATTGTCCTCCATGCCAGAAAATTCCGGCACTCTCATATAGTCTAAAGAGGGTGTTATATTCAATCGTTCCCCGGAGCCATTGATACATCATTTCATTCTGGAGAAGCGGAATCGATGAGTCCATTTGCTCTTCCTTCTTCATTTGTTCCCGTTCGTACTTCAATTGCTCTCTGACAAGCTGCAGCGTGTTCAGAAGCTCTTGATCATCCACCGGCTTAAGAATATAAGAGCTGGCGTTCATCGAAATCGCTCTTTTGGCATATTGGAAATCCTCATGACCGCTTATAAAAATTATTTTTAAATGGGGCAACAAGCTTCTGGCCTGCTCGGCAAGCTCCAACCCGGACATAATCGGCATTTGGATGTCGGTGATCAGGATATCCACGTGCTGTTCCCGCAACAGGTTCAAGGCGGCCCCTCCCCCGTGCACAGCTCCAACAATCGTCATATCAAGCTGTTCCCAAGGCATAAATCGCTGCAATACTTCCAAATCCAACTGTTCATCATCCACTAGCAATACGTTATACATGGCAATCAGTCCTTGTAAAAAGATATAGAGTATACTCTAAAAAGTATACTCTTACATCCGGCAATCATACTCTTACATCCGGCAAACCTGAAGTTATTTGTCGTTCATTTTATTTTGATTATCCTGCCACTTCTTCTGGACATATTCGAGTACTTTAGGGAAACCAAGCTTTTGCATGTCTTCATTCGTCTTCGTCAGTATAGACTCAATTTCCTCGTCACTCTTGGCATAAATCATGGTGGAGAACGCTTGATCAAACATATCCGTCACCGACTGCAGAATAATGCCTTCTTCAGAATCCCCTTGCGGGTCTGTATTCGCAAAGGCTGTAATATCCATAGACGTCTTCCAAGCGACGTTCATCTGCTGCGTCGTTTGGAAATCCCGCTGCTCCTCAGGAAGAAGGCTTTCTCTGGCTACTTTGGCCAGATCGACCCAGGTTGCATTTCCGGCCATCATATTGTCGGATACGTGCAGCTTATCCAGTTCGGCTTTGTCCATCGTTTTGTATTTCTCGTTAGGGATTGGAATCCCGTTCTCGTCTTTTTCATCCCACAGGAATCCCGGAGGTCCAAACCAGAGAATCGCCTGTCCCTCGTTGCTAGTAGCCCAATCCAGATATTCGAAAATACGTTCAGGATCTTTCGCATTTTTCGTAATGACGATTTTGCCGCCGCCTTCTCTGCCGGTGTAGTTAGGATAAATTTTGTTCTTGTCTAAACCCTCTTTGTGAATTGGCCAAATAAATTCGTATCCTGCCTCAGGATCTTGGGCGCGGAGAGTAGAGTTCGGAACGCGCGCTCTGCCCGATAAGTTCGAATTGATGGAAACAGCCACTTTCCCTTGGCTCAGCTTCTCTATCATTTGATCGGCCTTTTGAGTGAATACATCCTGAGTCATCAGCTTGTCGCGATACATTCGACTGGCAAACAGCATAAACTCTTTGAAAGCAGGGTCTTCCGTAATTGGTTTTAACGTGTTGCCTTCTGGATAGAACATTCTGTCCACAAAATACGGCGTGCCGTTTTCTTTAAACGCGGAATACATCATCTTGATATCGTATGGACCGCCGACTTCAAGCGGGATTACATTCGGATATTTTTCTTTCACCGCACGCAGATAGCTCTCTAATTCAGTTAACGTCTCCAGCTTCGGCGAGCCCATTTCTTTATAGATTTTCCGGTTAATCGCCCAACCGCCGTTCCCGTTCATATGATCGCCACCAACATACCATTCCGGAAAGACATACAGCTTGCCGTCTTCCGAACGGTTAATATTGATAATCTGGTCGCCAGCAGACTTCTTCAGGTTCGGATATTTGTCGAGATACGGATCAAGCTCCACCAATTGGCCTTCACTGATCAATCGATCCAGCTCGGGCCCTGGTCCAAGCGCAATCACGTCTGGCAGCTCACCGCTGGCATACATAGCGTTGAACCTTTGTTTGGCGTTACCATTCGTTGGAAGATAATTGATGGATACCTTCTTGTTTTCCTGAATCCACTTCGTGGTAACCGTCTCTCCCCAAGGAGCAGGCTGCCATCCGTCATCAAAGTTGTACATCGTAAACTCTAGCGGTTGGTCTTTTGCAGATTCCCCGGCATTTCCATTGCCTACTGTGGTTTTGTTTTCGTCTTCCCCACTTCCGCAGCCAGCGATCAATGTACTGACAGATAGAACCGCGACCATCAAACCGGTCAGCCATTTTTTCTTGTTCATTGCATCGATTACCCCTCTCGTACAATCTTTTTTTATGTTATCACCTATCGGCGTATAACATCTCCCTATTCTTTCAATGACCCGACAAGTACTCCTTTAACAAAATACTTCTGCACAAAAGGATATACCATCACAATCGGAATGGTTGCTACCATCGTGGTCGCCATCACGACAGATTTATGCGTGACACTCTGCGCGTTCTGCAGAAATTCCTGTTTGGTCGCACTGATCTGCGTTGAGGCTTCAAATGACAAAATCGATTGTATGGTCTGGTTGAGAACAACTTGCAATGGCAGTAGGTCTTGATTCGAAATATAGATTGATGCGTCAAACCACGAATTCCAATGGCCTACCGCGGTGAAAAGCGATAGTGTAGCGATGACCGGTCCTGACACCGGCAACACAATCCTGAAAAAAGTATTAATGTGATTGCACCCGTCGATTCTGGCCGATTCCTCCAGTCCGTCCGGGAGTCCCATAAAAAAGGTTCGGAAGATGATCATATTCCAGACGCTGATGATACCGGGTATAATCATAACCCAGAAGGTATTCATCAAATGCAGGTCCTTAATTAACAGATAACTCGGAATGAGACCGCCGCTAAAATACATCGTAATAACGCACAGGATCATATAGAACTTTTTGCCGATCAATCCGCGTCGGGACATTGCATAGGCAAACATGGAGGTAAACAGAATCGACAGGAAGGTTCCCGTAACCGTTCTTGCAACCGTGATCCAGAAAGCGTTGATTAATCGGTCGTCCTTGAACACATATTTGTAGTTTTCCAATGTAAAATCTCTCGGCCAAATGGTAATGCCCCCAGCCGCCGTATCGTTTCCGGTATTTAAGGAAATAACCAAAGTATTCCAGAATGGATACAAAGTGACTACGGCAAGCAACAACAAGCATGTGTATACCACAATATCGATAGTATGATCTTCGAGTGAGCGTTTCACAAGCCGCCTCCTTTCTTGAAGCCGTTTACCATAAGCTGGAGTCCCCCAGTTTTCTGGCAATCCAGTTAGCGATCACAAGCAGTCCGACGCTGATCAAGCCCTTGAACAAACCAGCCGCCGTCGCATAGGAGAAACGGTAGTTCTCGATCCCAACTCGATAGACATACGTATCGATCGTTTCCGACACCGGCCTTAATACGACGTTCTGCCCCTGATTGGTAAGCAGCAATATCTCTTCAAACCCCGCATTCAATATTTGTCCAACCTGCAAAATGAGGAAAATAATAATCACTGGCGCTATGGACGGAATAGTGATGGATACCAGCTTCCGCATCCGGCCGGCGCCATCAATCGAAGCCGCTTCGTACATGCTGGGATCGACTCCCGCAATGGCCGCCAAATAGACGATCGCGCCGAAACCAATATCTTTCCAGATCCCTGACGTGATCAGAATTCCCCAGAAATACTCGGGAATCGATAACCAATGAACAGGCTCATCGATGAGGTTAAGCTTCTGCAGCAGGATGTTCATACTGCCGTTATCAACCGACAATAAAGAGATGACAAATCCCGATACGATAACCCACGAAATGAAATGGGGCAAATAACTGACCGTCTGCACGAATCTCTTGAATGCTGCGTTTTTCACCTCATTTAGCATCAATGCCAGAATGATTGGTGCAGGAAACGCAATGAACAGCTTCAAAAAACTGATTACAATCGTGTTCCGCATGATCTGCCAAAATTCCGGAGCGTTAAAAAACATCCTGAAATGCTTAAACCCTACCCACTCGCTTCCCAAAAAACCTTTCGCCGGACTATAGTCCTGAAACGCAGTAAGGACTCCCCACATGGGGATATATGAAAATATAATAATCATGATGATCGCTGGGATTACCATAATTTGCAGGTCCCACTGCCGAAAGAAACGTTTAGCCAAGCGCCTCACCTCCTGCTTTCCTGTAAGGTTACTCTCTTATTAAAATTGAATTTCCTAAACGATTGTGAATCGGGTGACAGCAGAGTTTAACCCTTTGGCATGGGAAGTCACAATCACTTCTCCAGGTACCGGACGCGATTGCAGCAATACCGTCGCAATGCCCGCTTCTGCCTGAACCGGATTCTCACCAACGATGACAGCGGAACCTTCCACTTCAAAAGTCACTTCGTGGTTCGCTGAGGTTACGATAGTCCCGTTGGCATCCTGGATCTCGGCATAGGCAAAGACAAAATCGGAACCGTCTGCAGCAAGTGCTTTGCCGCCCATATCTATCCGAATGGAAAGCCTTTCTGGTTCAAGCGGGGTACGCACGACAAACGAAGCCTTATCCATTCCACCGATTCGTCCGATGGCCTTTAGCTCCCCGGGCTCATAGGCCACGCCTTCAAACGTAAACGGCGCCCTCTCCAGATTGCGGCAATTTCCTCCGTCATGCTGATTGACCCGCAGTTTACCAGTATCATCGTCTGACTCTGTTGTCCCATCTTTTCCCTTATGCTGCTCCTCGTCGGTCAGCCAATAATCGACTTCATAGCCTGTCACGCGTTCACCATATTCCGTGTCGGGTCCTTGGTCAGGCTTTTGTGTCCTCACCGATTTCCCGTTAACAAACAGTTCTACTTCATCACAATTGGAATAAACGACTAGCTTGGTCGGCGAGACGCGTTCTGTCCATTCATTCGCAATGAATACCATCGGTCCGCTATCCATATGTTCGTGTATAACATCCGGACTTCTCTGACTCTGATAGAAGTAATACACGTATTTGGGCAAGCGGAATGTATCCAGGGCTCCGCATTCCGACAGCCGCGGGTAGCACCCTCGGTTATGATCAATGCCAACCCACGAAGCGTCACCAAGCGACCATCTGTTGCCGCGGTTCCGGTTCAGTGACCATTGATAATTCCACGCTTGCATCAGCAGCTTTTGTTCTCCTGCGCCGCGCGGTATACGGCTTGTACTTTCATGACCGCCAAATTCATAATCCCCGTACTCCCTGTCAAAGCCTCCTTTGTCAGGCAGAGTCTCCTCGAGCGGTCGGGACAAATTACTATCTTCCCACATCGTATACGGCACATCATAATTTACGTAGGCAGGGTTTTCTCTTCCGATCGTATCTCCCGATGTATTCATTTGATCTCCGGGATATTCTTCATGTGCAATCAGATGGCATTCGCGGAAAAATTCGTCCGTCGCGCCTTGCCGCTTGTTGTACGTTTCATTCAAACTGACCTCCCACATAATCATGCACGGATGATTCCGGTCGCGGCGGATCATATCCCGGATATTTTGCTTGGCGATTTCCAAGAATTCTCCTGTCTCGCAATACTGCCAGCCGGGAACCGGCTCAACCGTCATTAGTCCGAGCTCATCACAAGCATCCAGGAAAGCCGGAGCCTGCGGGTAATGGCCAAGTCGTACGAAGTTGAATCCGCCTTCTTTTAACTTCAACGCATCGCGGTATTGGGCATTGTTCGAAGCCGCATTTCCGATATAAGGATATTGCTGATGGCGGTTCGTCCCGCGGATGACCAGTAGTTCCCCGTTGATCATAAACCCATTCGACTTGCTGAACGAAATCGTGCGGATTCCGATTCGTGTGAGAAGTTCATCTGCCATTCGACCGTCACCATCGATAATTTCCGTCAACAACGTGTACAAATATGGAGTATCCGGGTGCCAAAGCTGAGGATTTGTAAGCGTAATCATTTGTGCAAATGTGTGATCCCCGCCAGCTGTAACAGTCTCGATCAAGCTTTCTGCCGATCCAACGCATCTGCCTTGTTTGTCCAGGATCGATGTCACGACTGTGACATCCTTGGCATGATCGTGCTCATTTCGCACGTGGGTCTGAACTTCGACCGTGGCAGCTGCTTTCGAGACGTTGGAATATTTGACAAAGACCCCGCCTCCCGCCTGTTTCCCCGCAAATACCGCATCCGTAACGTGAAGTTTCTCTGTAATATGGAGCTTCACGTTACGATACAATCCGCCGAAATATGAAAAATCCAGACTCTCCAGCGGCTTGCCGGGCGGTATTGCTCCGTTGTTACGGTTATCAAGCCGGACGGCAATCACATTCTCCACACCAAATTCAACGTCCTCAGTGATGTCGATCATTAACGGCAAATAACCGCCTTTATGAATCCGCTTGAATGTTCCGTTGATCCAAACATGAGCTTCCTGCATGGCCGCTTCGAATTCAATGAACAGCTTCATTCCTTTCCATGCTTCGTCTGCGGTAAAGCGCTTACGATACCAACAAAAACCTTGATAGTGCAGATCAACATGAAGGGATTCAATTTTGGGCGTGTGCGGCAAATAAACGCATTCCCATTCATCATCCGTCATGTTCCTCAGCTCGGCTCCCGATGTATCCCCAAGAACGAACTTCCAGTCCTTGTTAAAATTCAATGTGTTTCTACCGAGATTTGTACATTCCATCGATACTAACCTCCTGACTAACCTTATTTTATGGTTATTCAGTATGCAAAACTACGTCGCTCAGCAACGATTTCTGCATTCTATCAACGAACTCGATATGTCTTAGGACCGATACTATGGTATGATCAAGCATCGAAACATGTTTGGAGCCAAATTGGTTAAGAGGAATGGTAGGATGCAACGATCGAATTAGGTTACCGGATTAATGAACCGGCGTCCTCTTTAATCCGATAATCATGCATTTTAGATACCTCCAAATGAATCCAAAACACAACGTTTGACAATCCAAATACAACTATACTATATTAAAAAAACGCAATGAATTTGGATCCAAAAAAATCGTGATGCTATCTCTCTTCTGAAACCAAAACTGATTTTCAGTGAAATGATAGCGTTTTCATCGCAAATGATTCAATCAAGAATCATTTGGAAAGGACGGAAGCTTATATGAAAAAAATGTCTGCTGTTTTAATAGGTGCGGGAGACCGAGGAGCGCGTGCCTATGCCCCTTTCGCGATTGAAAATCCGCACGAACTTGAAATTGTTGCTGTTGCGGATCCAAATGCGGAAAGACGACAAAAGGTCATGATGCAGCATCATATTTTGGAGGACAGCGGTTTCGAGTCTTGGGAAGAGCTGCTGGATGGTACACAAAGAGCCGATATCGCCATCATTTGTACATTGGATCGAATGCATTTGGAGCCGACGATTGCCGCACTAAAGGCAGGCTACCATGTTCTGCTTGAAAAGCCGATGTCGCCGGACCCGCTGGAATGCATTGAAATGGAAATGACGGCTCGGGAGCAGAATAGGCTGCTGACTATTTGCCACGTATTGCGGTACACCGAATTTTGGTCCAACGTTAAAAAGATGATTCAAGATGGACAAATCGGAGAAGTCGTATCGGTTCAATTGAATGAAAATGTTGAAGTCATGCACATGTCGCACAGTTTTGTCCGCGGAAATTGGAAAAACAAAGAAGAATCGAGCCCGATGATACTGCAAAAATCCTGCCATGATATGGATATTCTATCCTGGATTATTGATAAACCCTGTATGCGAGTAAGCTCTTACGGTTCGTTAATGCATTTTAAAGAGAGCAACGCTCCACAGGGCGCGCCTGAGCGCTGTCTTGATGGATGTCCCGCGGAGAACGACTGCCCGTTCCATGCCGGAAAATACTATCTGAGCGCAGGCAAAGGCTGGGCGAGGAAGTTTACCGAGGATTATACCCATGAGGGGATTATTTCCGCGCTACAAACTACCGATTACGGGAAATGCGTCTACAGATCGGATAATAACGTGGTCGACCATCAAGTCGTAAATATGGAATTTGAAGGCGGGGTCACGGCCACATTCAGCATGTGCGGTTTTACTAGAGAACAGACAAGGATCGTTCAGATTATGGGGACGAAGGGAGAGATTCGCGGAAATATGGAAGACAATAACATCTCCCTGTATAACTTCCTTACGAAGCATGAAACCATTGTTCGTCTTCCTGAGCCTGTTGGCGGACATGGCGGAGGGGATAGGAAGATTGTCAGAAACTTTCTGGATGAAGTCAGACGTTACGACGAGGGCGGTTCAAGTCTGTCTTCCGCAAGCGTATCTTTACGCAGCCACTTAATGGCCTTTGCTGCGGAAGAGTCTCGCCTGCAAAAAGGCAAGTCGATCGAACTGGACGAATTTTACCGAGAGATCGCTTTTTCAAGCGTGAAATAAATAAAAGAGGAGACGTTGAACATGAGCAGCTTTGACTTTTCGATTCGTGGCAATCAATTCATTCTGAATGGGGAGCCCATTCAATTGATATCCGGAGCCATACATTATTTTAGGGTGGTACCTGAATATTGGGAGGACCGGCTCCGCAAATTGAAAGAATGCGGATTTAATACCGTAGAAACGTACATGCCTTGGAATCTCCACGAGCCTGCTAAAGGTGAGTTTTGTTTTGAAGGAATCGCCGATATTGAACAATTCATCGCTCTTGCCCAAAAGGTCGGCTTATTCGTCATCATTCGCCCAAGCCCGTATATTTGCGCGGAATGGGAGTTTGGCGGCCTTCCTTCCTGGTTGTTGAAAGACAGGAATATTAGATTGCGCTGCTATGACCCTGATTTCCTTCAAAAAGTGGATGCCTATTATGATAAACTGATCCCTAAACTCGTTCCTCACTTATGTACCAACCGTGGTCCGATCATCGCCATGCAAATTGAAAATGAATATGGAAGCTATGGGAACGATCAAAAATATTTGCAGTACTTAAGAGATGGCCTCACAAGCAGAGGTGTCGATTGTTTACTGTTTACTTCCGACGGACCCACAGATTACATGCTTCAAGGGGGAATGACGGAAGGCGTATTTGCAACGGTTAACTTTGGTTCGGGTGTAGAGAAGTATTTCGACAAACTAGAAGAATACCAGCCGAATCAGCCCCTCATGTGTATGGAGTTCTGGAACGGGTGGTTCGATCATTGGGGAGAAGAACATCACACCAGAGACGCTGAGGATGTTGCCGATACGCTGGATCAAATGCTGCAGCGCAATGCATCCGTCAATTTTTATATGTTCCATGGCGGCACGAATTTCGGTTTTTATAACGGGGCCAATCATGGCGATAAATATGATCCTACCATAACGAGTTATGATTACGACGTTTTGTTATCAGAGCATGGCGTACCGACGGACAAGTATTTTGCCGTAAGAAAGGTCCTTGAAAAGCATTTACCGCTGCAGCCGTTAGCCTTGCCGGCCCCCCTTCCCGTAAACGTGTTTGGGGAAATCCGATTCACGGAATGCGCCGCTCTCTTGGATTCGTTAAAAGCGCTTGTCTCCCCGCTAGAACGGACTTGTCCGGAACCGATGGAGGCTGTGGGGCAGGATTACGGATTTATTTATTACGAGACAACGGTCAGCGGGCCAAGAATGGACTGCAAACTCGTTCTGCAAGATGTACATGACCGTGCATTGATTTTCTTGGATGACCAATATATTGGAACCGTTGAAAGATGGAATCCGCAAGACCTGTCCATCGATATTCCGAAGCAGGGTGCCAGACTGGGAATTCTGGTCGAAAATATGGGAAGAGTCAATTATGGCCCGTTGTTAAAAGATTATAAAGGGATTACAGAGGGCGTACGGTTAAATGGACAGTTTTTATTCCACTGGACGATCTATCCGCTTCCATTAAAGGATTTATCCCCATTGAATTTTAAAGGGTTGGAAAAAGCAAGTGAAACGCCTGCATTTTACAAAGCCGTATTCCATATTGATCAGCCTGCAGATACTTTTTTACAATTTGACGGATGGAAGAAAGGCGTCGCCTACGTGAACGGAAACAACATCGGAAGGTACTGGGAGGTAGGACCTCAAGAAACGTTATATATCCCTGCTCCTTTCCTGCATGCCGGCGAGAATGAAATCATCATGTTTGAGCTTCATGGTACCAGCCAAACGAGCGTGTATTTATCTGATACGCCTATATTGGACAAGAAGAGCAGCCGCTAGCGAAAAACAGGCTTCGAAAACACGGGCAATCATCAAATCAAAGCTTGAAATGCTCCTGAGACCAGTGAACGCTAAAATAGAAGATCGCCCTATCCGGCTGAAACTTGGCCAGGTGGTTGGCGGTCTTTTTGACGTTCTGGGAGATAACAGTTGTCAACTAGACATAATTGAATTGATGGTCAACTAACCGATGATCCAACACCTATGACATGGAGAAGGACCTGCGGTGCGAAACCGAGGTCCTATATGGGATGCATTTAAAAAAACGATCTGAATTCCAGCTGAAAACGATACTTCATATTCTCCTCAAACCACATTCGTATATAGTTCTATTTGTTTGCATAACTTCAATGGCTTTATTTATTAGGATATAGCCATGGATGAGGCTTTGGTGCCAACTCGCCCATGGTCCAGCTTGTCCCTTTACTAAGGCTTGCCCTACTGTGATGATCGCATCATAAAAATCCAACGGATCTCCCATTCTCAGCGTTTTAAAGGCGGATATGATCTCAGGTATAGCCTTATTGTATAATCTCAAATTGCTGATTCTTCTTTGTTTAGAATCGTATTTGTCTACTCAAGCACTATTTTTACCGTGCCTATCTGATAAAGCTGGATGACCATCTTTAGTATTGTATCTTCTACTCTTAGCTCTTCCTCACATGCTGTCTTTTGTTCATTGCTATCTGTCCAATAGGCATACTTGATTTGTTCGGGGCAGATCAATGTGATTGTGTCTATTTTCCCTTCTATCTCGTAAATACGCACGATGAAACTTCTGTCTCCTTCTTCTGCTCCTTTTATACAAGAAACTACAGATGTCTGAGACTCAAATGCTACAAAGGTATGTCTTGGATTAAGCTTTCCCTGTTGTCTTAACCCTGTTACTACTGTCATAGGGTGGTTATATTTTTGGATATAGTCATTTAGCACTTTAGGATTGTTCGATTGCATAACACCTAATCCAAATTCTAGATGATTAATTCCATACTCTTGATATGGATCTGGATCGTAAGAGCCTCTTAGTAAGGTAAGGGTAAATTATCTGCTCCTCTAAATCCATAGCCTACTTTGGACATGAGCATGACACCTGCTGATCCGTCCTTACCTTCTCCATAGATATAGTTATTCCCTGGAAGATCTATGTCTAGCGCTTGTCGCGTAACCCTACCAAATGGAACATCATAATGATACATTGCACATGAATCATGAAGCGGCATATAGAATTGTAGTTGGGGTACGCCTTTTCCAAGACATCCCACCTCTTGCCAATCACATTCTACTTTAAAGTCTAGATGACTGCTGCCTTTATCTAATGAAATCATCACTTTAAGCTTTGAATTTCTAAAACTTAACTCATAAGCAATTTGACTTCTTAATGTACCTTTGGTGCTTGTTATTTCAAGATTTTGATGAATCCATTGGATATGTTTATAGCGTCCAACAAACCAAGAAGACATGCCTGTACCCTCATCTGTAATCTCTTTATGATCGGCCTCATCTACTAATCTAAATATCCCTGATTTTCTCGCAGCGTCTATCATTTCCTTCCCGGTTGCTTTATCAATCATGAAGTCAATCGATCCGTCTAAAATATTAAACATAACTTTAATCTTCTCATTTTGAAGGGTATAGCATGGTTCATTTTGGATACGTTTTTCATGCCAATAACTTACTTTAACCTGTTCAATTGCTTGTTCAGTTAAAATGTATGTTGCATAGCCGCATGCAGGACATCCACTTCTAATGCCAATTTTAAATAATGATGTCCCCAATAGTGATTAAAGTCTTTTTCCAATACCTGATGTGTAACGACTTCACCTTTTTCATTGGTAAACAACATACGCTCGTGATCATACTGCCATTCCCAAATCATCAATTCAATCACTTCTTGGCGGGCCTGCATCGTTGGATTAAACACATGATAAATTCGGGTTTTTCCTGTACCATTCTCGTACTGTGCAGACCCTGCACCGGCACCGTAAGCCAAGCATTGCTCATCATCTCCCTCACTGACTACAAGATCAGATGTATGAATCTGCTGAGCCAGCTTTTGAAGGGCTATTTTCTTATTGGCGTTTACTGTTGCTGCAACCTCTTGATAAAGGCCTAGGGCATAATCTCTTGTGGCATCTACCCCTGAACCTGTTAAGATATCATGGAACTGATTAAATAATACGGCTCGCCAAGCTTTTTCAAATCTTTGCTTTGGATAATGGGCCCCTTGTATTAAAGCCGCCCATGTACTAAAGAGCTCTGCTTCGTACAATCCATTTTCAGAAGCTTTATTGCCCTTTTTAATTCGGCTTTGAGAGCTGTAGCATCCATCACAGATGAAATTCTGTTCTTGATATTCAATAGGCAGTTGCTCTTTATACTTTTCAACCATTTCAAAATACTCTCTATAGGTAGAAAATTTCACTTTGGGATAGATTGGCCACTTGGAAACATCTTTGATTCTTTCAATATCTCTTCTTGTTGGTCCACCCCCATGATCTCCTACCCCATAAACTTTTAATACATAAGGAATATTTGTTCGTTCCACCATTTCTGGTACATACAGACACATGTCTGATTGAATAAACGCATTATAAAATTGGGGTTCCCAGTTGACGATGATTTCAGCTCCTGAAGGACTTCTCCATCTATAAAGTGTTGGTCCCTCTTTTCGCCCTCTACAATGATAGTAATACTTTACGCCAGCTTTGGTGAGAATTTCCGGTGTATGGATACTATGCCCAAATGTATCTGGTTCAAAATCAATATTGTATGAATCTAATGGCTGATTAAACAGTTGAGATAAGTATTTTTTGGTATATAACAATTGTCTCGTTTGACTCTCTCCACTCGGCATGTTCTTATCTGCTTCAACCCATGTAGATGCTGTAATCTCCCATTTGCCTTCGACCACTCTTTGTTTAATCTCTTCTAACATTTCCGGATCATAGGATTCTACAATCTTATACAACGAACCTTGAGATTGTGAAAAGGTAAAGTCATCATACTCTCTCATGATTTGCAACATCGTTCGAAATGTATCTAAAGTAACATTTACGGTTTCATCAAAGCCCCACTGCCAATTCATATCAATATGTGCATGAGCCACACTGTATCAAGTCTTTAAACGCTTTAATCTCCCTCCCCCAGCTCGTTTTAGAATAAACTCCAAGTAACTAGACAAAACAGCCATGGATCACCTTTGATCCATGGCTGTTTATCATGAGAAGATAAGATCGTGAACCATACTCGCTTCCGATGGACATTTCTTTGCCGAGTCCCTTGGACTGATAGCTTGGTAGTACACATACTTCACATCCAATTCCAGTAATCACACCATCCGAATTTGGCAAAATCAGCTCGTGGTTCCTGCTCGTCATCATCAGCGTCATTATCGTGGCGCAGTTGAAGTACGTGAAAGCTGCTAAAAGCAAGACATAGAAATACAGTAACATCGCTGCATAATTCAGCGTCCTCGATGCGTTCTTGTTCAAAATACATGTGCCAGCCAGATGTCCAACTAACTCAATATACAAAGGAGTACCTTGTTTGAAGTGGCGGTGAAGGAACCTGCGATTCAAACACGGGGAGGTACTCCTTCTTTTGTGTCCAAATTCGATGATGATTGCCGGAATTCAGATGCGGTCCGTCCTTTTAATTGCTTGATCAATCTGGCGAAATGATTCGATGTCTTAAAGCCGCAACGATGAGCGATTTCTGAGACGGTCAATCCGGTATTCGTAAGTAGTTCCACTGCACGGTTGACTCGATAATTCCATAAATAGTGCATTGGAGTTGTTTGCTCATGCTGTTTGAATAACCGCACCAAGTGCTCGGACGAAAGACCTGCACGGTTAGCCAAATCCCGAAGTGTGATTTCTTCCGCAAAATGCTCATGAATCCATGTCAGCACCGCATATAGTGCGGGGTGTTTCTCCCGCCGAAGGAGAATCCTCTTCGTTTCGGTTGGAAAAAGATGCAACGCTGCAAGTCCGAGACTGCGAATCGTTGCGTCATCACGAGGGACATTGCGCAGCATGTTCAGCATCAAATCGGTCAGCAAGTTCATCTCTCCCGAGAGAGGCAGGAATTCTGGAAGTTCGTATAGCGTATGGATCGCTGCTTCCGGTATCGGAGAGACTTTCACGGAGATCCAGCGGTGCCAGGTCTCTTCGGTCTTGGAGAATATGAACGTTTCCTCGTGACCCGGCTTTAACAGCACAGCATGGCCAGGCTGCACATGCAGCAGACGGCCGTCAATCGTTACATTCATCTCGCCCGTGTACAATAAGACGAGTTGAATGTCCTGTTGAATTCGGGGGCCATAGCGGCCGCCGGGCGGATATACGATGGATCCTGCATGGGCATATCGAACATTATCAAACGGAAAAGACAAAACTCCTTGCATGCTGCCTAAGCACCTCCATCCCCAGTTTATGATAATAAATAGGGCATATCAATACCAGATACAAACATGCAACTTACAGTCATTGTTGAACTACCGAGTATAAGTTATGTTGAATCATAAGCAGAATCCTATTTTAATAAAGGGGAGTTTGAAATGGAATTAGTAAAATCGCCGCTGCTGAAACCACTCAGTGAGGAACAAATCGATTTCTTCAGAGAAAACGGGTACATCTTGCTCAAGAAATGCTGCTCCGGAGATTTAATTGACGCCTTTAACGGACACATTTATGATATTCGCAACCAATCACCCACGCTGGATTGGGCGAGGTGCGAGGAGAGCAAAAAATTTTCCGTACGGCTATTCAATCCGCATAAGCACGACAGTTTCTCCCGCCAATTGATGAAACTGCCGGTCATTCGCGGTGCGCTGGCCCAATTAATGGGCAGAGAGGCAGTATGTGTCCAAAGCATGTATTTCTATAAAGAACCGGGGTCTCCAGGTCAAGCATCGCATCAGGATTATTACTATATCAAGAACGATCCCATGACGATGATCGCAGCATGGACCGCCATGGAGGACTCGGTCGACGAAGAGAATGGATGCTTATGGGTGATGCCAGGGACCCACAAGCTGGGCTTGCTGCCACACGGTGCGGTCAAAAACTTGGAAGAGCATGAATCCTGGACAGAGGAAACGGAGGGCGTGGATACAACTCGTCAAATTCCGGTGATCATGGAAAAAGGGGACATTCTCTTCTTCAGCGAACTGCTGATCCATTCCTCGAACAAAAACCGAAGCAAGGACCGCTGGCGCCGATCCTATGTTTGCCATTATATCCGAGAGGATTCCAATGTACTTCACCGAGAGGATCTTCGTCAGAAATATTCGCTTTACTAATAGGAAAATGAAACGTTAGGGTGATGATCATGGAGTTGAAAATGTTCAAGGCGATATGGGGAATGACAGGAAACTGGGAATTGCAATTCCGGCAAATTTTCGAAGCAGGGTATTCAGGGGTCGAGAGCTGGATGCCCGCTGCAGAAGATGTGACATTGTTTAAGGAGCTGCTAGAAAAATACAATTTGGATCTTATTCTGCAAGTGTATACAGGTGGAAACCACTCCGCATCGCTTGAAGAGCAAGTCCAATTCGCTGCTTCATTTCAGCCGCTCCTCATCAACGCGCACAGCGCGAAAGATTCTATGCCTTATGATGAACAAATCATTTATTTTGAACGTGCAATCGCGCTCGAGAAACAAATCGGTATTCCGATTGCCCACGAAACCCACCGGGGCAGAGCCACTTTTACGCCCTGGAGCACCGCACGTTTGCTGCGAGATTTACCTGATCTGCATATCGCGGCAGATTTCAGTCATTGGTGTTGTGTTTGTGAATCCATGTTGGACGACCAGATTGACAATGTTAAGCTGGCGATTCAGCATGCGATCCACATTCATGCACGGGTCGGCTATGAGCAAGGCCCTCAAGTGCCCGATTTTCGTGCGCCTGAGTACGAGAATGCGCTGCTAAAGCATGAACAATGGTGGGAAGCAATCATTCTAAGGCATCGCGCTGCAGACAGTCCTTATGTAACTTTTACACCGGAATTTGGACCGCCTGGTTATATGCATACCTTACCGTTTACGAACCAACCTGTAGTCGATTTATGGGATGTCTGTCTTGCGATGGGTCATCGGTTTCGAGAACGTTTTTACTCCTAGGTCGCAGTCTCTGTCCAAATGGAAGCCTTGCGCGTACACAACCGAGGCAGAATCGCCCGCAAGCTTCTTGATTTCATCCATTGGTACGTCGATCTGAGTGGGATTGATATGCGAGCTGCCGCCGCCTTGGTATCTCGGTTTTTGTGCGAATGGACCGATGACCGCCAACTTCTTACCTTTTGCTAGTGGGAGCAGGTTCTCTTCGTTCTTCAGCAGCACCATCGTTTCGCCAGCAACGGTGCGCGCCAGACGATGATGCTCGTCCCGATCGTACGTGGCGTTTGGTTTTTTGTTGTCCACGCTCATGAAAATGATGCGCAAAATCCGTTCAACAGCATGATTAAGCGTCTCTTCGGACAACTTGCCGTTCTGGACCGCCTCCACGATTTTACGGTCGCCCACGCCGCCGCTTGAAGGCATCTCCAGCTCTTGCCCGGCAGCCAGCCCGTCTACCCGGTCATTGTTGGCGCCCCAGTCCGTAACAACGAAGCCCTCATGACCCCATTCTTCCTCCAAAATATCGGTAAGCAAAAACTTATTTTCGGAAGCAAATGTTCCGTTAACTTTGTTGTAAGCACTCATGACCGTCCATGGCTGGGCATTTCTCACCGGACCTTCGAAGCTCGCCAAATAGATTTCCCGCAGCGTGCGTTCATCGACAACGGCATTAACGCCCATGCGTCGATGCTCCTGGTTGTTAACCGCGAAATGCTTCAGAGATGTGCCAACGCCTTGACTTTGCACACCTTGAATATGGCTGGTCGCCATTTCCGAAGAAAGGTAAGGATCCTCTGAGAAATATTCGAAGTTACGCCCACATAGCGGAGAACGCTTGATATTGGCGCCTGGTCCAAGCAGGACAGCAATGTTTTCCGCCTGGCATTCTTCACCCAGTGCTACGCCCACCTTGCCGATCAGCTCCCGGTCCCACGAACTGGCCATGCCGGCTGCCGACGGGAAACAAGTAGCGGGTACGCTTTTGAATACGCCCAAATGGTCGGTGTCTCCCTGCTGCTTGCGCAGTCCGTGCGGGCCGTCGGTGACCATAATGCTAGGAATGCCAAGGCGCTCCACGCCTTTTAACCGCCAAAAATCTAAACCGGAGCACATGTCAGCTTTTTCTTCCAATGTCATCTCAGCAATTAGAGCGTGAATATCGCGTTTCATTAGATATAACCTCCTTGAATAAATCTGTACAGTTCACATTATTTCATGGAACCGCTTTCTTTTATGGTATAATACTTAGAAAAATTGTACGTAAGAGGGGGATTCCATAGTGGTCAATGTTCACAATCAACCAGATGTAGCCTATTCATGTAAGTTGCTATATGAAAGCATCCAACTTCCGATCTTTTATATCGAGGATGGACATGGCGTGGAAACGATTTGGGGGAGCGGAGATCAGCATAGGCCTTTTTATATGGAATTCGAAAAGCTATTCCATCCATTTATAGAGAAAGAGATGGAACACCCGGTGATTCTCACAGCGAATTCCTGGGGAGAGTTTATCATAGTGCCTGTTAAACGTAGTGGAGAGCGGCATGGATTCGTTGTAATCGGTCCTTCAATCCAGCAAGTACCTACGGATGAACATATCCATGGCCTTATGAACGATAATCAAATGTCCTATCGCGATCTGCCGCACTGGAACGCATATTGGGACAGCCTTCCCGTCGTGAGCCGTCTCCGTCTGCTTCATATCAGCGTACTTGCGCATTGGATGATCAATCAAGAGGCTTTGGAGATTACGGATGTGCTGCAATATAGTTATCAATATGTGCTGCCCGCCATGTTTCAGAGTAATATAGAAATTGAAATTCTAGCCAAACGGGAATTATCGGTGTCTAATCATAGCTCGAAAATAGAGAAACGGTTGCTAGAATTGATTCGAACCGGCAATACAAGTGAATTAATGAAACAGTGGATCGCCTTTCCTAACGAGGGCGTGGGGATCTTATCTAAGCGGAGCCAACTCCGCAATATGAAAAATTTAGCCATTTGCTGTGTTGCGATTGCGATGAGGGCTGCTGTAGATGGAGGAATATATGAAGAACTGGCCTTTACTCTCAGTGACCTGCATATTCAGCAAATCGAGGAACTGAATGATGTCAAGGCAGTTGAGGCCGCGTTAGTACGTGCATTATTGGACTTTACGGAACGGGTTGAACAGAGCCGGAAAGAAAGTATGTCCAAACCGATCAGAATTTGCTGCGAGTACATTTTCAACCATTTATATCAAGGGATTACATTCGACAAGCTTGCGGAGTTGACTGGACTGAACAGCAACTACTTGATGAATTTATTCAAAGAACAGACAGGCATGACATTGATGAATTATATACAGAAACAGCGGATTGAAGAGGCCAAGAAACTGCTTAATATGACCAATGACACGATTTCTTCTATCGGATTGCGGTTGAACTTTTATGATCAATCTCATTTTATTAAAGTTTTCAAGAAGTATACGGGCATGACGCCGAAGAAGTACCGATCCACATTGAAAACGGAAGGTTAATATAACGGAATAGAGACATCCTTCGGGAAAACCTTTAAGCACTCGGAATCACATGTGTGTAAAGGCTTTTTCTTTATGATCCTAGGGACGAATAAAATCAGAGGGGCTGTCCCAAAAGGTCCAAAGACCCTAAGGATACCCTCTTTTTGAAACAGAATAGTCGGATGGCTAATAAAAAATTTATGAAAAACTTGATCAGGCAGAGGAATTGGCAAAGAACGGCTTGCAGATACGCAACAAAAAATACCAAAATTATGAATTGATCCGGATTCTTAGTTGAAGTTATGGAATAACGAGATCAATCTACTGTACAAAAAGGACAGATGGAACAAAATATATCTATCCTTTTCTGTTACCATCTATGACCCGGCTATTTTTTCTCCCCTTGGCTGGCTGCTGTTGGCGTCCGGTTCGACGGTGATGCCGATTTGTTCAAAAGTCTGCCCTTCGGCGAGCTGGTAGGTCAGTATTCCGGATCCGTTTTCGTCCGGCTTGAATATGCCGCCATTTTCCCTCGTGCCATTTTTCAGCAGCCAAACCTGGTAAACCTGTGAACCTTCGACGCCGGGCAATTCGTGAACCTGCACCACCAAATTTTTCTCTGATCCCTGCTGGACAATATAGGCGATGCCGTTTGTTTCTGATTGACTTTGATTGGCTGCTTTTAAGGGAATGGCCGTTAAAATTTCAATGGGTATATTTTTGGCATGTCGATTTTTTTCCTGTACATCCGCTATTCCAAGGCCAATAATCGCAAGCAACAAGACGGCGACGATACTGGCTGAAACAGGAGTGAACTGGCTTTTGAGCATCATGGCAATCTTGCTCATCTTAGCCATGAATGTTTCCGTACCGCTTTTCCTTTTGTGATCAAAAACAAACCCCAACACCTCGCCTTTTAGCGATTCAGGCACCTCGATTTCGGTATAATCAAACGGCAAAGCATGCCAGGCCTGGGACAATTCCTGATATTCTTTCTTACAATCCGTACAATTCTTTAAATGTTCAACAAAGGCCATGTGTTCGCTCTCCTTGAGCTCATTTGCTATATATGGAATTAAATGATCACAATCTCTTCTCACTTTATATCCTCCAGTTCCAGATGCTTCCTCAATCCTTTAAGAGCCTGATGAAGCCTGCTTTTAATCGTGCCGAGCGGCTCTTGTTCCAGCTTGGCGATCTCTGAAAGAGAATACCCTTTCCAATAAAGCAAATCGATTAATTTTCTTTGCGCCGTCGGCAATTTGTTTTTCGCCATCGCAATATTATTCGTATTTACTCGTTGCTCGATTTCATTGGCAGGGTCGGCGATCTCTTCATGTTCCTCTTGATGATGTTGTGTATGCCTCTTCTCTTTGCGGAGGTAGTCAATGCAAATATTTCGTGTAATCGTGAGGAGCCAATTGACAAAGCTGCCTTGAGCGGGATCATAATGGCTGTTTGTTGTCCATAGCCTCAAAAAGACCAACTGAATAATCTCTTTCGTCTTATCCTCATTCCCATTGCAAAACTTCATAACGAAGCTGTAAACAAGCTTTATATATCGATCATAAAGCTCCTCTAATGCGTGACGGTGTTTTTCGTTTACCAATCTCATTAATTCCGCATCGTGTTTTTCTTTCATATGGCACTCCCTGCTATTGGATAAAAATATATCTATTTCAAAAATAAGGATGGGAACGACCGCGACTGATCGTTCCCTGGGCAGGCTTATTCAAATTCTGTTTCGCTGTTTACGACAAACCATACATCTTTTACTCCTTGTCCGTTTACATCCCCTTCTTGCTGGTCTTTTGCAAAATAATAGAGAGGAAAACCTTTGTACGTGACCTGCTTCTCCCCGTTGTCTTCTCTTGTGATCGTATCGAAATCCTTTTTGTCAAAACCATCCGGGACGGCGAAATCCTCCTGGGTAAATGCCGGCCAGTTTGCCAGGCAGTCTCCGCTGCAATTGCTTTTTCCTGCTTCGTCCTTTTTAAAGTAATACAGGGCCCTTCTTTGTGGATCCGCCAGGTACTCTCCAGCTGTCTCATTCTCCAAAAGCTGGAGGCTGTCAGCCGGGGCTTGTTCCGATTTCGTTTGTTCCGTTTGGGCTTGATTGGGTTGATCCGTCTCTGTTTTTTCCTCAGTGCTTTTTCCGCAGGCAGTCAAAGCAAAAATAATCGATAGTATCGCGAGGGTAAAAATTCCTTTTTTCATGTATATTCCTCCCAGTTTTTTAGATTCAAGGCGCATCCTTACTTCCAGCCCCATTTTTGAAAGATTTGGTGAGTTTCTTTCGTTCTTAAATAATCAATAAATTGCTGTGCCTCTTTTTTCTGATCGGTGATTTTCGTCAGGGCGATCGGCGTTCCACGATAGAGCTTTTCTACTTCGGGCAGTTCGACCAGGTCGGTCACATCCTCGAGCCGGTAATGCCACGATTCATAGGTAATCCAGGCGTCCAGGCCGGAATTCGATTTCCATTGTTCAATGGCTTCGGCACTCGACTTTACAGAAAGGTTAATATTTTGGGAAATGCCTTCGATCAGCCCTTTTCTGCCTGCCAGGTCTTCCCACAGGCCAAGCTGGCCAGCCCCATTCACATCGATTATTTTTACTCCCTTTTTCGTTAAATCCTCCAGGCTTTCAATCTTCTTAGGATTTCCTTTCCTCACCAATATTCCTGCAGCACGCGGGTAAAGCTCCGTTCTTGATTTAGTGTCAATCATTTCGGGGTGGTTGAAGATGAAGTCCTGCAGCATATACTCGGAGCCACCGAAAATAATATCTGCATCTTGCTTTGCCTGGCCGATCCAATTGCCCTCTGGTCCGGCTGTTACTTCCACCTCGATTCCCGTTTTAGCTGAAAAAAGTTCAGCAGCTTCCTTGATCGGTCCAAGAGGTCCGCCCGGTCCGTACACCCGGATGACATGATCAGTTTGGCTTGAATTTGGTGTCGACTGGGACGCCGGCTTACGGTCCATTTCTGCATAGGCTGACAATCCGGCAGCCGTAATGACAAAGAGCAGTAGAGCTGAAAGGAACACGGTCTTCTTCATGATTCTTCCTCCATTTCATACATGATTTTTTCCGGTACTATTAAAAGGAAACGAAGGGAGGCTCTAAACGGTTTGATTATAATTGAAATATAGTTAGAAAGTTTCATAAATCTATTGGGGGTCGCGTCAGGAAAATGCGGATTTACAACGTTAAGGAAATCTCTTAATTCCCGAACTTAGATGTAGGCTTTGGAATAAAGTTTGATCAAAAAAATCTTACAAACCCAATTCCCGAAAATATAAATATATGAAAAACGAAGCGCTATCCATATTCGTGCTTCGTTTTTCATGTGCGGCACCCTCCTCTCAAAGTATCACTTCCTTCTACCGTTAAGCTTAAACGGTGGCTAAGCTCTCCCACATCTTTCCTTGGTCACTACTCCATACCAACTCTATCAATTTGCATATGATATCCAATGATAGATTCAAGGAGGTCTGGTAGCATGACAACCCCTATGGAGTTTGATGCCATTTTCAGTCTGGGTCACAACTGTCAAGTTGCCGCCCAGCTAAGAAGAAACAAGCTGCGTCATGCAGCAGGTCCGTGGGACTGGTTCAACTTCGCTTCGACCCGTGAATTTTGCAAAGTGATTAAACATCAAATCAGTGATTTCATGCTCCGGGATAACCTGGACATTTATGGTAAATCCGTGAACTGTTATTATGTACGCGACAAACGATCCTCCTGTTTATCCTTCCATGATTTCAAGAACAACCCGGAGGAGCAGCCGCTATATGACTACCCCGCTTTTCGCGAACGGCTGGATCGAAGAATCGAACGCTTTAACCGCTGCTTGAATTCTGAACAAAAGACGCTGCTCGTGCGGATCATCCCGCATAAAAAGGATGCTGAGACGATTGATCAGGTTATTCGCGAAACTTACTCCAATCCGAACGTAACCCTCTTATTTGTCATGATTAGCAGCAGTCCAAGTATTGTTACTCTTCCTTCTTTCTCGGATCGGGTGCTCATCAAGCAAATACCGAAAGGGCCTACATGGGAGGGAGATTTGGAGGCTTGGATGACCATTCTTGGAGGATTTTCGCTCATTTCAGGGGAATAAGTGTTTGACAAAACCAAAATTTACCTGTATATTTACAAAAAGTGAATCGGAGCTCTTACGAAGGAAGCACCCGTAAGTCTGGCGTTGAATGCGCCTTTCTAACGGGTGCTTTTTGTCGTGAGTCCGGCCATCCTGTCATGATGCGACTGCCGCTCATGATGATTATTCGTTATGTTAAGGAGCGATGTTTATGTTTAGAAGATTACTGACCTCATCCCTTGTTATGGCACTATTTCTCACTTTCATCCCCATGCCTCTCGGGATGCAGCTGCGATCGAGTTCACCGATGCGGTCCAAGCCCAATTGAATGCCACGGCGGACCGGGCCGGTGGAACCGTACGTACCAAACTCATCAATCAGTACGATAATTTTAAATCGGAACGAAAGCAAGCGATGGATTGGGATGATCGAATCTCTTCCCTTCGTTATGCCAATGAATCCAAAACTTCGGAAACCCGCAAAAGAATCAGCGAAATCGATAAGGACAAAATCCGCAAGCTGGAGGATCAGCTCCAAGCAGCCAAAACCAAGTACCAGCCGCTGTTTAATACCTATACCGCTCTCAATAAGCAAATCGCCGTTGCTAAAAAACTCAAAGACAAAACGCTCTCCAAGATGTTGCAGTCACAGGCCGGTGGCATGAAGATCCTGGTTACCCTGGGACGTGAGGATATCCGAAATAAGCAGGCGGCACTTACGGCAGCCAAGAAAGAGAAAACTTCCAAAGCGGCAAAGGTCCGCTCTATCCTGTCCGAGATTGATTCCTACAAAAGCAAGATCAAGGGCGATAAAAGCGCAATCTCAACGCCAAATAAACTGATGACAACCGAGTGGAAAAATTTCAAAGCAGCAGTAAAGGCGAATGAATCGGCCAGAACCAGCGATACCCTTTCCAGGCTGCTGACGCTCTCCGGTCAGATCTTGATGAAAAAGAAAAGCATTTACAGTCACGAACAAAAAATCGAGTCTATCATTGCACGAGCAAATGCGCAAATAAAATGACGCTTTCAAGAATCGCACCATACAAAAATAACTTCTGCCGAGGGCAGAAGTTATGGTTCGATATGCAACAAATCAACTCAATAGTAACTCAACTTGAAGCCGTTTGGAACGGGTATTGGAATCCAGCCAACTTGGATTGATCAAGCAATGGATAGTCATATAACATACCTTCATAAATAACTTCGAATGCCGGATGCTGAAAGAAATCATTCGGAGTTACTGCGGAGGAAGGGCGATTCCATAAATGGATTCTGCTTTGCTTCATCGCTTCCGCTACGAATTGTGAACAGAAGTAGGATCTTTCTCTCATAATATCAAGTCCCATCAGCACGCCAAACATACCGATGAGATTGTACCCGTAAGCATCCTCTTCATCCTTATAATTTTGAATCACGCTTCTTGCCGCCTCAAATTGCTCCCTTGTGACCTCCAGTCGGAGCAGAGCGCAGCGCGTACCTGGAAAGTGACGGAAGGTTCCTTCGTATACATCTTCCTCAACAAATCCCCCAACCCAGGGATTGTTGGCGCATTTGCGCCCAAAGCTGAACACTTCATTCAAGTTCTCGTCCAGCGCCAGCGAAGCATGATTATAGGGCGCGGCAGTAATTCGTTTAATCAGTTTGGTAAACATCGTACCCGTATCGGTCAGTAGAACATATATATTTTGGTTATCGGACATTTGGCTTTCCCCCACATACATTGATTACATATTTCATTGAATCCGGATTTCGTCAAATCCTTCGTTAATTCCATTGTAGTAGAGGCAAGCCGTTTCCATAACCGACTATAGGTGTGAATAGGACCTGGACCTAAGTCGAGTTCTCACCTAACCTGGCGACGTGATATCCATAACTATACCCCATATAAGCGACGATAGGAAGATGGCGTCATACCTTCATGCTCCATAAATCGCTTGTTAAAGTAACTGACGCTCGGATAGCCCGCTTCCACTGCAATTTGTCCGATGGTTTTTTCTTTATGGTCGAGCAGCCACTGTTTTGCCATCTGAAGACGGCAGCGCGTCACAAAATCCATCGGGGTCATCTCCATAACATTGCGGAATAATTTGCAGAAATAGTAGGTGGTGACGCCAAGTCTGTCCGCCCACTCCTCCAAAATAAACGGTTGTGCCGCTTCCTGCTGCATGATCGGCAGCAGTTCAAGAATCCGGTTGGCCGAGTTGTTCGATTTATTGTCCGATAATGCGGACGCCTGCTCCACGAATACGGCTAACAAGGAATACGTTAGCGTGGACAGCTGCGCTGGTTTGAGCATCCGGTGGGTCTCCGCCTCACATAACAGCGCTTCGTGCGCTTCCTCAAAGGCTGACGGCTGCCGAATGCTCCACAGCTGGCTTTTATGAAATCCACGTTCGATGAAATAGTTCTGCAGACCGCTGCCATAAAAGTGGAACCACCGCACATCCCACGGATCGTCCTCGCTTGTGTAATAACACTGAGCCTGCATAGGAAAATATAGCACGGCTTCCCCTGGGCCAAGCGTATGAACTACATTTTCGATTTCAACATACCCTTTACCGGAAGCCACATAATGAATATTAAAATTGTTCAGAGACCCGGCTGCCCGCGTAACGGTATGGTCCAGTTCATCCCGGTATATCCCTACTGATTCGGGCAGGCAGAAGAATGGCATTTGCGGAAGGGTTAACAGATGACTTTGTCGTTTCATCATAATACTCCTCAAATGACAATATTGTTGTATTAGACTACAAAATAATATTATATCAATTTTAATTCTTGTCTTTTATAATCGCAATATAATCTTAATAAGTTGCATAGGAGCTGATGAACATGACTCAAAAACTTCGTTGGGGAATCCTTGGCTGCGCCAGCATTGCCAAACGCTCGGTCATACCTGGTTTACAGCAATCCCGTCTCAATGATGTCGTTGCCATTGCGAGCCGCGACCAGGCAAAGGCAGCGCAAACGGCAGAGGAACTGAATATTCCGACTGCATACGGCAGTTACGAGTCCTTGCTCGAGGATTCTTCTATAGATGCTATCTATATTCCGCTCCCTAACCATCTACATAAAGAATGGAGCATCCGTGCGGCGGAAGCCGGTAAACACATTCTATGCGAAAAACCCCTTGCGTTGACGGAAGCAGAAGCAGCTGAAATGGCAGAAGCAGCGGCTAAAGCCGGGGTAGTGCTGACCGAAGCCTTTATGTACCGCTATCACCCGCGGTATGACTTGATGAAGGAAATGATCGTCGCCGGCGCCATCGGGGACATTCGGGGCATACGCAGCGCGTTTACCTTCAACAGCTCCGCCAATCACGGGAATGTCCGTTTTCGCAAAGACTGGGGCGGCGGTTCGATTTATGATATCGGCTGTTATCCGATCAATGCCGCGCGCATCCTGCTGGGTCAAGAACCGGAAGCTGTTACTGTTCAAGCTTTCTTCTCCCCCGAGCATGATTTTGTCGACATGATGGCATCCGGATTAATCGAATTTGAGGGCAATGTATCCCTGACTTTTGATTGCGGAATGTGGGCGGCGTATCGCAACCCGCTTGAGATTGTGGGAACGGATGGCTTGATCGAAGTCCCCTACGCCTATAGCCTGCCTGAGGACGGAGCGAACTTCTTCTTAACGACCGGCGAAGGACGTAAAGAAATCGAGGTTCCTCATGCAAACGCATACAGTGAACAAGGCGACCACATGGCCGAAGCGATTTTGAACAACAAACCTCTCCGCTACACTGCAGAGGATGCGATTCACAACATGAAGGTCATCGACGCCTGCCTGCAATCTGCCCATGAACGGAAGCGAATTGTGTTGTAATTTCACCCAAGGAGGATATGGAAATGAAATATATATCAATCAAGGGATTAAACAAACCCGTCTCCGTGCTAATGAAAGGAACGGACTACTTCTATCATGATTCGTATGAGAAAGCAGCCGCGAATATGGATGCATACCTGGCCATCGGCGGCAATTCGGTTGATACTGCTCACATCTACGCTGGAGGTCAAAGCGAAGAAGTGATCGGCAGATACATGCAGGAAAGAGGTAACCGGGATCAGATCGTCATACTGACCAAGGGTGCTCATCATGACCATAATGGCCCGCGCGTAAATAAAAAAGACATCAAGAGTGACATCACAACGAGCTTTGAAAGACTGCAGACGAATTTCATCGATCTGTACGCGCTTCACCGTGACGACCCTGAGGTTCCGGCAGGCGAAGTTATTGAGGCTCTGAACGAATACATTGCCGATGGCAGCGTTGGCGCCATTGGGGTATCCAACTGGACATGGGAGCGCATCCGGGATGCCAATGCCTATGCCGAGGCGAATGGATTGGTCGGTTTCTCCTTCAGCAGCCCGAATCTCAGTCTGGCCAAACCAAACGAGCCGTTCTGGAAAGGCTGCGTGTCTGCCGATGCAGAGACAATTGCGTGGCATGAATCCGAGCAGTTCCCGTTGTTCTCCTGGTCTTCCCAAGCGAGAGGATTCTTTACCGGCCGATTCACGCCTGAAATTCGGGATAATGCGGATCTTGTGCGGGTGTTCTACAGCGATGAGAACTGGGAGCGATTAGAGCGTGCAAAGCAGTTGGCGGCATCTAAACATGTGACAGCCATTCAGATTGCGCTCGCTTACGTGCTGAACCAGCCCTTCCCAACCTGTGCGCTGATCGGTGCGCAATCAGCCGAAGAATTAAAATCCTGTGATGAGGGTTCAACCATCCAGCTGACAAGGGCGGAATTAGACTGGTTAGACCTAACGGTTGATCAGCTGTCTTCAATCTAAATATTAAAAGCGCCTTGTCTCAGGATATTTTCATCCTGCTCAAGGCGCTTTTTTATAGGCTCATGAGAACCATCTGAAATCTTATACTAGGACGAAGACATCTCCTTGGTGGGCAGAAAAATCCGCGCTGCATCCGCTGCATCGTTACTTCCTACTCCTGCAAACTCCGAAGATATGCTTCATATTCAACCGTAAATTCGAGTGCTTCCTTAAAATTCGGCGACTTGAGCGAAAGAGCTGCGACGACTTCCTCTTTTTCTGTCTCCTGCAAAGTTATGATGCGAGGCTGCCTTGGGACGCGAAACTGTGTATGATCGTGATATACGACGGTGACGATGGTGCCTAGTCGCTCCTGCTCTGGCGAATAAACCGTGCTCCACATCCAGCGCTGTTGGTCCGTCCCTTCCTGGCTTCCCCATTCTCTTGAGATGTCAAACTCACCGGGGAATTTCGGTTCAGGTCGTATTCCTAATTCCTTTAATTGTCTATGAATGGGCAAGAATAAAAGGTTCAAAAACGTCCCATACGCTGCATCTCCACCCTCGTTGTATGCCCTCATCAGTTTTTCCTGATTTACGGTAAGTACGGTTTGCCAGTTATGTTCAAGGTACTCGGAAATATAGCTTCCGATGGCTTCGATTGGATGATCTTGATGCTCTTCCAAAAATTCCTTCAACGGTTTCATTGTCATGGTTAACCCCTTTCCCATTTCATGGATTTATTGCTGTACCTCTCCAGCTTACAACATTCATGCAAATTGTAAGGTTTGTTGGAAAACCGGTCCATAATAGGGGTAAACCTTATCATATACTTTAGTCTCTTACTCGAAACCCTTGTAACATGCCGGCAATCACATCCATCGTTTCCTCGATGCCTTTATCGGTTGCAGGCATTTGAGCGACCCAAAGCGAGCATTCATTTAATGCGCCAGACAAGCCATGGGTCATCGCATCAACAGGGATTTTCTTCATCATTCCCTGCTCCTGCATCAAAGTTAACTGCTCCCGCAAATGACTCATCGAATGCAACTCGTCCATCTCGCGCCAAGCCTCCCAACCTACAACACTAGGACCGTCAATGAGCATAATCCGCTTATTCTGCGGCTCTACCACAGCAGCAATGAAAGCCCGGCAGCCAAACAGGAGCTGCTCCCAGGGATCCTCGGAGCTACCCGCTTCCGTTTCCACGCGCTGTGCAATTTCCGATTGTACTAATTCAAGCACAGCCAGGAACAAACCTAGTTTATTCTTAAAGTGATGATACAGAGCGCCACGGGTAACTTTAGCTTCGTCGGCAATTTCCTCCAGTGCCGCATTGGCATAGCCTTTTTCCGTAAAATGTGCTCTGGCTACCTTCAGCAGCAGTTGTATTGTCTCGTGGGTTTCGCTTTTGCTTCTTCTCATAATTAGCGTTGTTCTCCCCTATGCATCATTCTCTGGGTTCGGCCTCATTAGGTGACCATACTTCTTCATGATACTGCTCCAGAAAGTCCTGGGAAGGCGGTATGATCTTGATCATGTCAATCAGTACTCCATTCGGGTCACTGATAATAAAATGCCGCTGACCAAATTCCTCGTCCCGCATATCCTGATGAAGCTGCAGCTTTTCGTGGATGATCAGCCTTTGATACTCGGCATCCACATCCTCCACCTCAAAATTAAGAATCAATCCCTGTACAGGTTTCTGAAAAGCGGACGGTACCGTCGGATGGTCTTTGGACAAAATGGCCATTTCATAGGCGCCTTGTTCCTGGTCTCCCTGCTTCAGGCTTATATACCAATCCGCTTCAAAAATAATCTCAAATCCAAACAACCGTGTGTAAAAGTCTACGCTTTCGGCGATCTTCTCTGTCATGATCACGGGATAAAATCCTTGCAGCTTCATATGGAAAACATCTCCTTCTATTGGGATGAATCCAATTTAACATACATACAGTATGTATGTAAATGTATTTTTAAACATAATTTCCACAAAAAAAGAACCGGCAGACCAGACTGCAGGTTCTTCGTTTGCTACCACAACAAGCTGATAGCCAAAAGATTGAACAACGCTAGTGGCAATACTACATTAGGATTAGGCCCGTATGGCGCAAAGGAAGGATATCCGGGGTAGAAACCTCTGTTGCCTTGCTCTACAAGAATGTACGCATTCTTTGCGTCGACATTAATGACGATACCTTCAATTGCTTCATCATCCATCGTATGCACTCTTACCTTGCGATTCACCACATTTTTCATAGCCGAATGGGCGCTTTCTCTGTGTTTCTTCATGGAATGTACCAACTGGTGGTCGCATTGAAACAGCATTTGCTGTTGAGTTGAATAATTGTTCATGATGCTCCTCCTTCGTTCTCTTCTATTCGCATTCTATGCAAATATCCCGTCAAGGGTGTTCGCCTATCTGAAATCCGTTTAATGAATAGCGAATACGGGTATAGTACAACCAGATGAAGGAGGGTTTAACACCATGGACAAACGAAATATACAGACAAAGCCCGGCGGCTTTTTTATTGAAGATGACAGAAAAACGGTAGCCGAAATCTCCTACTCGCCTCAAGGAAACGGAGTGATTAGTATCGATCATACCTATATCTCACCTGGCCTACGAGGGCAAGGAATCGCCGACGAGCTCATTCGAAAAGTAATAGGATACGCCCGGGAAGAAGATTTGAAAATTATCCCCGCTTGCTCCTATGCCGGGCATTATTTTGATAAAAACATCGATGATCGTGTACTGTTGCACAAATAAAAAACGATGCTAAAAATAACATATGGCATTGATAATCGGATGTCCCCCTCGTAAAGTTAGACTCGCCAGCCATAAGAATGCTCCTCTTATCGGTTGGCTTTTACGCGCCTTAATTCCAAGTTCAAATTATACTTAGGTATTTTCGATTGCGATAGAGTGATCTTATCCCCTATGATCGAATGGTATAGCTTAAGTTAGGGAGGCAACTATAATCATGAGGCAAACAGCGGAACATTGGGTCTGGGAACAAATGTTTGATACATTGCCTATTGGGGCGATCCTGATTTCTGCGGTTGACGAGCCTGTGGCGATGGTTAATGATCGTTTTTGCGAACTTAGCGAAACCAAACGTTCAGACCTGCTTCAGCTCAAACCTTCCGAAATCCAAATTCTATCCAACCTACCGATTCAACAAACATTGCAATCATTCACATATAACCAAACGACCACGCTCAAAAGTAACTCTTATTTTATCCGCCGTGACGGAAATCAAGTCCATGTCTCAGTGACTATTTCCCTGTTAAAACATCCTGCCCCTGGAGAGACTCCATGGATATTGTGCTGTATTGAACCCCGAACCATACAGGAGGAATTATCTTTGCCGCGGACCATTAAGAATGATGAGCTGCTTGCACTTATCTCCAAAAGCGGACAAGATCTTATATCCATCAGCAACGCTGACGGCATCATCGAGTACATCTCACCTTCTGTGACCGAAATACTCGGATACACCCAAGAGGAAGTGACGGGCCAATGCCGGATCGATTACTATCATCAAGTCGATTCCGAGCAAATAAAAGAACCGGGCAAACTATTTTCAGAGGAAAACAGCTTCGTTCGACGCATTCGCCATAAGGACGGGCATTATTTATGGTTCGAAACGTATTTTCAGCTGATTCGGGGAGCTCAGGGTGAGATTAACAAGGTTCTGGCCATTGGACGAAATATTACCAAACGAAAAACGGATGAGGATACGCTGGCCCATGCGCAGCGGATTGCCAAGATCGGTTCCTGGCGTTGGGACCTGATCACGCATACGGTAACCTACAGCGATGAGATGAGGCGAATTTACGGATATCAGATCAGTGCCACCGAGCCAAACCATAACACGCTGCTGTCATTGGTCGTTCCGGAGGACCGCGAGCGGCTGGAGGCGGCGGTGAGCAGAGCCATTCAAGGGAAGGCGAATGAAATCATCTACCGGATCCAGCTTCAGGACAAGCAAATCCGAACCATTCGAGCTCAATGGGAAGTCTCCGTTACGAATGAAGGCAGACCCATGGAGATGGTTGGCATGGCGCAGGATATCACCGAGCAGGTGCTGATTGAACAGCAGTCGCTGGAGAATGAAAATAAGTACAAGCTCATAACCGAAAATTCCCTTGATTTCATATCGAGTAGCACCATAGGCTGTTCAACGTTTCTTTATTGTTCACCTTCCTGTTATTCTCTGCTTGGATATCGTCCGGATGAGATGGTTGGCACCAGTATATTCGATTACGTATACGCTGAGGATATCATACCGCTTCAGGACTATTTCAAGAATTGCCTGGACTGCAAATTGCTCACACCGATCACCTTCCGTTATATACATAAGGATGGCAGGCACATCTGGTTTGAAGTCAATTGCAGGTACATTAGCACGCAGGACGGCCAAAAGAACGAAATCATTTCGATTGCCCGCGACATTTCCGAACGAAAGCTGATGGAATTTAAACTTAAAGAAAGCGAGCAGCGATATCGTTCTCTATTTGAATATAATCCGTCGGCGGTATACTCCATGAATTTGGATGGCGACTACTTAACGGCCAATCAAAATTTGCAGGACCTGACGGGTTATTCCTTGGACGAGTTGATCGGAATGTATTTCGGACCGATTGTAGCGGAAAATGACATGGCTCGAACGTTGTATCATTTTAATCAGGCGACAGAAGGCATACCGCAGAGCTATGATCTGACGATAATTCATAAGGATGGACATCCTATCGACATCAATACCATCAACATACCGATTTTCGTGGATGACGAAGTGGTCGGCGTCTATGGCATTACCCGGGACATTACCGAGCGCATGCGAACCATGGAAGAGATTAAGAAACTTAGCCGCGAGCTCACTCTTTTGCTGAATACGGTATCCGAAGGCATTATCGGACTGGACATTCACGGAGAGGTCGCTTTTATCAATCCGGCAGGCGCAGCGATGCTGGATTATGAACCGGCTACCACCATCGGAAGACCTTGCGACCAGATTATCAAAGAAATTCGCCATGACGGCACTTTTTATCGGGGGGACGATTCTCCGCTAGTTCGAGCCGTCAAACAAGGAGTACCACTGTCCAGAGCCGAAATTGTGCTTTGGCGAGGCGACGGAACCAGCTTTCTGGCAAATTATCAGGTCAACCCAATCTGGGATCAAGGGGAGCGCAAAGGCGCCGTTATGGTGTTCCGCGATATAACCGATGAGAAAGAGATCATCCGGGCGAAGGAGAATGCCGAACGGGCAGATCAAGCGAAAACGGAGTTTCTGACCATGATGAGCCATGAACTCCGCACACCGATGAACGGCATCATGGGGATGATTGAGCTGTTAAGAACGACCGAGCTTGACGAGGACCAACAGAATTATACCAATATTCTGATGGAGAGCAGCAGTTCGCTGCTGCACATCCTAAACGAGATCCTTGATTTCAGCAAAATCGAAACCGGCAATATGACACTCATTCATGAACCGATCGATTTGCGTTCCTTGCTTGAGGTCGTCGTTGATCTATTCTCGGCCAAAGCTAAAGAAAAAGGGTTATCGTTATCCTGCAGCATCAACAGCTCCACGGTACCCGATGTGATCATCGGCGATGCCCTGCGGCTGCGGCAAGTGCTTGTTAATCTCATCAGCAATGCCATCAAATTCACACATGAGGGCAGCATCATGATGAGTGTCGAGGGACTGCCCAGGACGGGCACCCAGGAATTCACGCTTGCTTTTCAAGTAAGGGATACGGGAATTGGCATCCCTACTGAACAGCAGCATCAGCTATTCACCTCTTTCTCGCAGCTTCACCCCTCCTTGAATCGCAAATACGGCGGTACGGGACTGGGGCTTGCAATCAGTAAAAAACTCGTCGAGCTGATGGGAGGGGTCATCGGCGTCGAGAGTCGTGAACATGTCGGTTCCTCCTTCTATTTTACGATCCCGACCCATACGCTGAATGATGATAACACGGACAAATAAACTTCAGAGCCTCTCCAATATCTTCCACAAACAAAAGGGTGATCTTCAGCAAATGAGCTGTTGACCACCCTTTTCTCCTATATTCAAATGATACTATTCCTCGTACAGGGACTCCAATTCGTCAATTAATGAGCCAACATAAGCTACCGCTTTGGAGATTGGTTCAGAAGTGGACATATCGACTCCCGCCATAGCCATTAATTCCAGCGGACTCTTGCTGCCTCCGGCTTTAAGGACTTGGAGCCAGCGGTCTACAGACGGTTGTCCTTCCTCGCGAATCAATTGTGCTGCAGCTGTTGATGCGGTCAGTCCTGCGGCATAAGTATATGGATAAAGACCCATATAATAATGCGGTTGCCGCATCCAGGTAAGCTTCGCTCCTTCATCGAGCTCGACCGCGTCACCCCAGAAATCGGATAGCACGGCACCTTTTAGCTCAGATAGCTTATCTGCGGTAATCGGCTCATCAGCCATCGCATGGCTGTATACCCGTCGCTGCATTTCCGCTTCCAGAAGGTGAGTCACGTAGTTATGGTAATACGTGCTCAGAAGCTGAAGAATAACAGAGCGCCGCATCCGCTTATCCTCGGATTGACTGAGCAAGTGATCCGCCAGCAGCAGCTCGTTCATCGTTGAAGGCGCTTCAATAAAGTACAAGGAAGGACGCGCATTGGTGATACGCTGATGGCTAGCAGCCAGCATCAAATGACCGGCATGCCCGACTTCATGCGCTAACGTGAAGGCATTGCGCATATTGTCCGCCCATGCCATCAGGATATAAGAATGTACTCCGTATACGGAGGAACAGAACGCGCCTGTAGATTTACCAATATTATCGGCATAATCCACTAAGCGCTTGGAGAACGTGGATTGAACGATCTCGCCGTATTCAGGACCCAGTATCGACAAAGCACTGGAAATTGTAGAGCAAGCTTCTTCATAAGTGATGCTTGGATTGAAATCCGTATCCATCGGCGCTTTCAAATCGCAGAACAGCATTTGATCCAGCCCAAGCACACGCTTCTTCAGCTTCATAAGTCTCCGCATATGCGGAGCTAACTCCGTCAGAATTGTATCATGGATATTGTTGTACATCTCCATGGTCACTTGCTGCGGCTTCAGCAGCATGTCCGTTACGGAATCATACCCGCGAAGCCGGGACATCACCACTTGCTTCTTCACTTCGGTGGCGTAAGCCTCTGCAAAGGTATGGCGCGATCCCTGCAGTGACTTCGTGAAGGAAGCATAGGCTTCGCGTCGAAGCTGCGTATCCTCGGACATTTCGTAAGAATTCTCGTACAAACGGAACGAGACCGGTTTGGTTTCGTCATTTACTCGAATATCGTCAAAGGTCATATCCGACAGCTTGCTGCGCAAATAGATGCGGTAAGGGGACCCAAGCACCTCTCCTAGCGATGCTAGCACGCTCTCCGTCTCAGGGCTCAAGCGGTGAGGTTTGGTTTCCAGCAACAATTTCAAGCTTCGGGCATATGGAACAAGCCCTTCTTCCTTCGTTATGTAATGTTCGATGGCGCCATCTTCGAGATCCAGCAGCTCCGATACAATAAACGTCAGAGAGGATTGGATGCGTGAGAGAACATCGCCCGTTTTGGCCGAATTCGCCAAGTTAGCCGGGTTGGTTCCGTCCTCCGATTGCCGTAATCTGGCATACGCTCCAACTTTGCTGATGCTTTCCATCAAAACTTCCTGTTCATTCAAGCATTCCAGAAGAATAGATGCACCCTCTCCCAGCCTACCTTTGAATCGTGTCAATTGAGCAGCTTGCGATTCAAGCGCTTTTAACCCCGCTTCGAATTCTTCTTGCGAGACAAACAAATCATCCAGATTCCAGGTTGCCTCGATTGGAACCTCACTTCGTGTCAGCAACTTCCCCATGGATACAACTCCTCTCGTGTCTTTTACTCTCGTGATTGACGACAGCATTTACTAATGAATAGCAACTGCATAACAATTCCATCATATCACAGTTTTTCAAGGGACCGTATCCGCTTTTCGGCCTTGACTTGGGACCATATTTATGGATATAGTTGTTCTATACTCTTATCTAAAGGAGAGATTTTGATGTCGGTGGTCGTTCTTAACTAACCAAATTTCATATGGATCGAAATGTAAAATTTTGGGCATTTCCTGTATTGGGATATGTTTATTTTTTGATGGATTTTCATTTCATCCGTTGAATTAGTTAAGAACTGCGGATATCAATTGAAGCCCCTTTAGGGTTTATTCAGATATGATATGGTCATCCGTGCTGAGTTCAGCGCGGATTTTTTGGGTCTCCCCTCTTTTATGCAAAAGGGTTATTTGGAGCTGTCCCATAACGCCATGCCATCGGAATAACGGTCTATGGGCGGAAAGCGAACCTTAGTAGTTCGCTTTCCGCCCTTTTTTGCATTGTATGCCATCCATTTTATAAATCAAAAGGAGAATGAAGCCCATGAAACCATTCGCATTAAACAAATTGGAGTATGAGAGAATACGCACCGAGCTTGAACGCTTTGCCGTATCGTATCTGGGAGTCGAGCATATTCAGAAGATGGCCCCCCTCACCCAGATGAAAGCCATCCACAATAAATTGAATGAAACGGTAGAAGCCAAAACTTTGCTCCATACCGGAGCCAGCGTACCTATTCCTTCACTGGAGGGAATAAAAATGGTCCTGGATTTGCTCGGTACCGGCTATGTCCTGTCTGAGCGTGATTTCGGGAATATGGTCCAATATCTGAGAAGCTGCCGCCAGCTCATTCAATATATGAATGCCAAGAACGACATTGCTCCATTGATCAGTTCCTACGCCTCTTCCATGCATGAACTGCGTCCGCTTCTGTCCGAAATCGAACGCAGCATTCACGGCGGACGTGTCGTGGATAGCGCCAGCAAAGATCTGGCAAAAGTCCGCAAAAAAATCATCATGACCGAGGAACGGATCAAGCGCAAGCTCGACAGCCTGATAAGCCGTTACAAAGGGATCATGCAAGAGCATGTCATCAGCAAACGCGGAGGACGTTACGTGCTGCCCATCAAGAAGGAGCACCGTAAATCCGTGAATGGCTCGATTCTGGATGAATCGGCCAGCGGACAGACCGTATTCATCGAGCCTTCCGACTTGCAGGCACTTCAGATGGAATTAACTCTCCTGCACGCCGATGAAGTTCGGGAAGAAACAAAGGTGTTGAGTGATTTAACCGCACTTGCCGAGCAATATCAATTCGAACTGAGAACCAATGCCGACATTGTTGGAGTCTACGATTACATCATAGCCAGAGGCAAGTATGCCATTTCCATCGGCGGGCGCAATGTGAGCCTGAACCAGGAAGGGTTCATCCATTTAAAATCCGCGGTGCATCCTTTAATCGGCTCCACCATGGTACCGCTGGACTTTACCATCGGGAAGCGGTATAAAACCCTGATCATTACAGGACCTAACACCGGCGGCAAAACTTCAGCGCTCAAGACGGTTGGACTCATTACGGTCATGGTTCAATCCGGTCTGCTGGTTCCTGTAGCGGATGGCAGCCATTGCGCCATCTTTGACGAGGTTTCCGTCGATATCGGAGACGGACAGAGCTTGGAGCATGCCCTCAGCACGTTCTCTGCACATATACGCAACATCCGCGACATTTTACAGACGGCTAGCCGGTCCACGCTCGTACTGCTCGATGAGATGGCGTCCGGAACGGACCCTGGTGAAGGCGTTGGATTGTCGATCGCCATTTTGGAGGAATTGAGTCAACGTCAAGCAACGGTTGTAGTCACCACCCATTTTACAGAAATCAAAAATTTTGCCGAGCGCACAGCCGGCTTTGAGAATGCCCGCATGGAATTTGACGCTGACACACTTGAGCCCCTCTATCGTCTGCGGATCGGTGAAGCCGGTCACAGTTATGCCTTTGTCATTGCCGCGAAGCTGGGTATTCCGGAGTCGATTATAACCAGATCACGTGAAATCACGGAAGCGGGAGCTGCAAGAGGCGACAAAGTCCTTAGAGATGATGTTCGCTCAGAGCCTAAAGCATGGGCAGAAGAAGCGAGTCTGGCAGAACACGTTACCTTACCGACAGGCGAACAGGATGAGCTAGTGATTGTTCAAGATCATGTAGATGTAGATGTAGATGAGGATTCTCCCTCTTCCCTCTATCAACTTGGCGATCGTGTCTATGTGCCTTATTTGAAACGTAGCGGAACCGTGTATGAGACCATGGACGGTAGAGGAAATATCGGTGTTATGATTCAGAAGGATCGACTGAAGATTAACCACAAACGACTGAAACCTTATATTGCCGCCAAGGATCTTTACCCGGAGGATTATAATCTTGATATCGTTTTTGAGAGCAAAGAGAACCTGAAGAAGCGTAAACTGATGAACCGCAAGCACGTTGAAGGACTGCAGATTGAAACGAAGCCGGAGTAACGAAGCTCTTGGGATGAGTCGCAGGATATCTATAAAAAATCCACAGGAATTGCGAGGAGAGATCACGATGAACATACGTACAGAAACCATAAACGATCATGAGAAGGTCCAGGACCTTCTCACTCAGGCTTTTCCCGGACAGGAAGAAGCGCTTCTAGTACAACGGCTGCGGGAAGACAAAACCTTTCAACGGGAATTGTCAATCGTTGCAGAAGAAGATGGGATCATCAAGGGACATATTATGTTCAGCCAGGCCAGCCTTATTGACGGCATTCATAGCCATTACGTGGCTGCGCTAGGGCCACTGGCTGTGCTTCCGGATTATCAACGTCAAGGGATCGGCGGAATTTTGATTGAAGAAGGCAAACGGCGGTGCCTCTCGCATGGCTATCCCCTTGTTTTTCTATTCGGCCATCCGGCGTATTATCCCCGTTACGGTTTTGTTCAGGCCAGAACCTATGGGATCGACTTAACGCAATTCACGGTTTCCGATGAAGTGTTCATGGTTGCCGAGCTTCAGCTAGGCGCACTCAACCACCTGCATGGCGAATTCCGTTTCCACTCCGCATTCGAAGATTTGGGGTAAGTCGAGCTTCAAAGTCCATATCATCCGAATAGGTATGGTCAAGCCGGGCAATACTTGGTGGCATTCAGCTTCTGATATGTTGTACAATAAAGTCTAAATGACTATTTGAAGGATGGTTTTCAACATGTATGTAGCTCAGGATTGGCAAGATTACGAGGTCATCGATACCGGGGGCGGGGAGAAGCTGGAACGCTGGGGCGACGTGATTCTCAGACGTCCGGATCCGCAGATCATATGGCCGATTGAACGTGAAGATGAACAATGGCGCAGTGTTCACGGACACTATCACCGCAGTTCGTCCGGCGGCGGGCAATGGGACATGAAAAAGCAGCTTCCGGACCGATGGACCATCTCATACGACCAATTAAAATTTCATATTCGACCAACCAATTTTAAACATACCGGTTTGTTTCCGGAGCAGGCAGCCAACTGGCGTTGGATGATGGATAAGATCGCCTCAGCCGGACGTCCGGTCAGCGTGCTGAACCTGTTCGCCTATACCGGGGGAGCAACCATCGCGGCCGCCTCGGCCGGAGCTCAGGTTGTGCATGTGGATGCTGCCAAGGGGATGGTTCAATGGGCCAAGGAAAATGCGGCATTGTCCGGCCTCGCCGACCGTCCTATCCGTTATATTACGGATGATGTATTTAAATTCGTGCAACGAGAGCAGCGTCGAGGGAACAAATACGATGCGATCATTATGGACCCTCCATCTTATGGCCGCGGTCCAAGTGGAGAAACGTGGAAGCTTGAACAAAGCTTGTACCCATTTCTCGAAAGCTGCATGAGCATTGTATCGGATAATCCGCTGTTTATGCTGATTAACTCCTATACGACCGGCATCTCCCCTACCGTTCTGAATAACATGCTGACCATGACCATGAAGCCGAAATACGGCGGTATCATCAGTGCGGGTGAAATCGGATTGCCGATTACCCGCTCCGGTATGAACCTGCCATGCGGCATCCTGGGTCGCTGGGAGTCCTGATTCGATGAGCAAGCGGGAACCAGCAGCATATCCGGTAGTGCCGATAATTTTCGAGGATAATCATGTGTTAGGTGTAACCAAGCCAGTAAACATCCCCTCCCAGGAGGATGCTACCGGCGATCCCGACATGCTGACGATTTTGAAACAGGATATCAAGGAGCGCTACAATAAACCGGGCAATGTATTTTTGGGGTTGGTTCACCGTCTGGACCGTCCGGTTGGCGGAGCGATGGTCTTTGCCAAGACCTCCAAAGCCGCATCCCGATTATCGGAAGCCGTCCGCAATCGCAGCTTCCGCAAGCAGTATGTAGCGGTCGTTCACGGGATTCCTTCGAAAACCTCAGGTCGGCTCGTAAATATGCTGTATAAAGATGTGAAAACCAACACCGTCCATGTCACCTCTAAAGATACCGACGGGGCCAAGGAGGCCATTCTGGATTACACCGTGCTCCAAACGGCGGAAGGCTTCAGCCTCGTCCTGATCGAGCTGCACACGGGCAGGCCACACCAAATCCGTGTACAGCTGAGCTATGCGGGACATCCGCTGTTCGGAGATCAGAAGTATGGAAGCAAGGTGAACAAAGCCGGGCAGCAGATTGCCTTATGGTCCGTATTGGTCGAATTTCCGCACCCCGTTACCAAAGAGGAAATCGCCATCCGTTCCATGCCGGCATCCGTCTATCCCTGGAGTCTCTTCTCCATGGACAAGCTGGAGGCCACATAACGGTTCTATACAATAGAACTCAAAAAAACGAAATCCATCCTTGGATTTCGTTTTTTCATGCCTCTGTTTCATCGTGGAAAATATTGTAATATTCTATCCCTCTATGATATTATATTATCCCTTTACTTTTATCAAAGAATACCAAAGAATAGTAAATATATTAGTTTAACATTATTTAGTTGATTTAGTCACATATGGAGGCAATACCTATGAGTGCCGCCAAGCCCACACATCCCTACCTGGTTGGGAACCCTCCAACGTCGCGGCTTTGTGGTTGCTTAAGTAATCCCATTACGTCTTATGAACATTCGAAATCGTGGTGTGACCATGATCTTGATGTTCAATAGAATGAAGATATGTAATAGCCCCCAAGGTAGCTGCCGTATGCAGTCGCACAGGGGCTTCTCTACGTTTGCAACGTCAACGTTAGCTTCAAGAACTCACGCCTCAACCAGAACTTCCTTTGGAGCTGTATTAATCTTCCCTAATAGATAGATAAGCAGCTGTTGATTATGCGAGGATATACGATTCAGAATTTGGGAAAGGTACTCATCCCTAACCTGTAATCCGCGCGTATATTCCTCTCGCCCTTTATAGGATATCGTCACCCAGACGATCCGTCTGTCATTTTCGTCCCGTTCCCGTTTGATCAATCCATTCTTCTCCATCCGGTCCAATAGCATCGTCACGGCTGCCGGACTTGTAGCCAGGTAAGGAATGAAATCGGAAGGTTTCATTCGCTCTAGCTCAGCAAGCACCTCCAGCACCATCAATTGCGATTCCGTCAATGTCGGTGCTAATCCGGCTTCCATATGGAGCTTATAATCCTTAGCCAGCTTGGACCACACCTTGGCGAATTCGGCAGTATGCATGTTTATCCCGTCCCTTCAATTATGTCTGTCATGATCAAACATCGGATACCATCCGTGGATGTTGCACTGTACTTCGATGAATGGATTTCGTTTTGAACCAAAGTCATGATTCCATAATAGTTTATAGGATTAACTTTTCGCGGGGGACCTCCTAATATCCTTCTTTTTTCGTTAAAAAATATAATTTCCAACCAACCGACAAAACCCGCCAGCCCTTATATGACGGCGTTTTTCAAGGTTCACCTCACTTCGACATAGACGGACATATGTCAAATAGTATAAATAACAGTTCAAATATTACGCAAACACAAAATATAGCAAAAGCACCTCGACAAATATCATCGAAGGTGCTTTTCATCCATCTATCTTACAACAAACTTGAAACTACCTAAACGAAGGATGTTCATTCATTCTTGTTTAACTTTCTTTGCCTAACTCCGCATGCGGAAGACTTACCACATCGACAATCTGTCCTTGCTTGCCAACATCGGCAAGCAGCTTGCCTATCGATTTACGTTCCGCGATCGGAACTTTCTCCGTCTGAATCAGATAAGCTTGCCCGTCTTCGCTGTACGCCATAATCTGCAGCGGTTCACGGCAATAGAAAGCACCGACAATGGCGCTGCCGTTAGGCTTCACCCGCTTGCCTTCCTTAAACTCAAACGTAGCCATTCCTTTTCCGCCGCGGCTTTGCGTCTGGTAATCCAACACCAAGCTGCGCTTACCATAGCCAAGATCCGTGATGGTTAAAATTTCACCCTCATCGTTCTCCACCCATAACGCTGCAACGACTTCGTCCCCGTCACGGAGTTGGATTCCCCGGACCCCGCCGGATACGCGTCCCATGGCGTTGACTTCCTGCTCATTAAACCGGATGCTCATCCCTTCTTTCGAGATCAGCACAATATCTTTACTGCTATCACTTACGACGACCTGGATAATGCTATCTTCCGCAGCAACCTTGGCTGCCGCAACAGCGCCAGCCCGCTTGGTGACATACTCCTTGAGTTCTGTGCGCTTCACCTGACCTTTGCGGCTGACGAACACAAGGGATTTGCCCTCTTCTTCAAAGTTCGAAACCGGAATGACCGATACGATGTGGTCTTCTTTCGGCACCTGAATCACGTTCACGATGGCCGTACCGGCATCTTTCCATTTGTATTCCGGAATCTGGTGAACCGGCAATAAGAAATACTGTCCACGGCTCGTGAATATGAGCAGATTCTCCAGAGTATTGACTTCAAACAGTCGGGTGATGTAATCCCCTTCCTTAACGCCTGAGCTTTCCAGCTCACCGCCGCTTCGGGTGAAGGATAACATGCTGGTACGCTTGATATAGCCTTCATTAGACAGAGTTACGAGCACGTCCTCGGCGTTAACCAGCACTTCCAGATTAACCTTGATCTCTTCCACTTCTTCCTGAATGACCGAACGCCGGTCGATGCCGTACTTCTCGCGAATTTCTAGCAGCTCTTTGCGAATGACGGCAATCAGTTTCTTATCGCTGTCCAGTATCGCACGCAAGCCCTCGATTTTCTTCGTCAACTCGTCCAGCTCTTTTTGCAGCGAATGAATTTCAAGGTTCGTAAGGCGGTATAATTGCAAAGTCAATATGGAATCGGCTTGTCGCTCCGTGAAACCGAACATCCATTGCAGATTGTTCTGGGCATCCTGGCGATTCTTGGACGCTTTGATCGCCGCAATGACCTCATCCAGTATATTTAATGCCTTCACCAGGCCTTCCAATACATGCGCCCGATCCTCTGCTTTCTCCAGTTCGTACTGCGTCCGGTGCGTGACGACTTCACGCTGATGCTCGATATAGGCGGATAACATGTCTTTAAGCCCCAGCTGTTGAGGGGTTTTATTCACGATCGCAACCATATTGAAGTTGTACGTAACTTGCAGATCGGTCTTCTTGAACAAATAAGCAAGAATCCCGTTTGCGTCGGCATCCTTCTTCAGCTCAACGACGATGCGAAGTCCTTCCCTTCCGCTCTCATCGCGAACCTCGGCGATGCCCTCGACCTTTTTCTCCAGTCGTATGTTCTCCATAGCGGTAACAAGCCGGGACTTAACAACCTGGTAAGGAATTTCCGTGATGACAATCTGCTGCTTGCCGCCGCGAAGCGATTCAATATCCGTCTTCGACCGCAGATAAACGCGGCCTTTGCCTGTCCGATAGGCATCCAAAATGCCTTCGCCGCCCATAATGATTCCACTGGTCGGGAAGTCCGGACCTTTGATAAAGGTCATAATCTCGGCCAGCTCAATCTCCGGCTTCTGCATGACAGCAATACAAGCATCGATCACTTCCCGCAGATTGTGAGGCGGGATTTCAGTCGCGAAGCCTGCGGAAATCCCGCTAGCTCCGTTCACTAGCAGATTTGGGTACCGTGAAGGCAGCACAACCGGTTCCTTAGCCGTGTTATCAAAATTATCCTTAAACAGCACGGTCCGCTTCTCGATATCCCGAAGCAGCTCCATGGCAATCCGCGACAATCTGGCCTCGGTATAACGCATCGCTGCTGCAGGATCATCGTCCTGGGAGCCCCAGTTTCCGTGACCATCTACAAGCACATGCCCCATCTTCCAAGGCTGAGCCATCCGAACCATACCTTCATAAATCGAAGAATCCCCGTGCGGATGGTAATTACCCATGACATCCCCGACCGTTTTCGCCGATTTACGATATGGTTTATCCGGTGTGTTACCCGAATCGTACATGGCATAAAGAATCCGGCGCTGAACGGGCTTCAGGCCGTCACGGACGTCCGGGATCGCCCGGTCCTGAATAATATACTTGGAATACCGGCCAAATCGGTCACCTACGACCTCTTCCAGATAAGCCGGTAAAAATTGCTCCGATAAACTCATTCCTTCACCTTCTATTCCTCAAACTCCGCGAAGTTGACATTTTCTACAATCCACCGCTTGCGAGGGTCTACTTTATCCCCCATCAGCGTAGACACACGACGCTCCGCTTTGGCAGCATCATCGATTTGTACCTGCAGCAATGTCCGTGTTTCCGGGTTCATCGTCGTTTCCCATAATTGCTCCGGGTTCATCTCGCCCAATCCTTTGTAACGCTGAAGTTCATAGTTCTTGAATTCCTTCAAGTAATTAGCCAGCTGCCCTTCTGTCCAAGCATACCGTACCGTCTCCAGCTTTCCGGACTTGCTTGCGATTTTATATAGTGGAGGCTGCGCAAGATAGACGCGGCCTTCATCAATCAGCGGTTTCATGTACCTGTAGAAGAACGTAAGCAGCAGCACCTGAATGTGAGCGCCATCCGTATCCGCATCGGTCATGATGATAATTTTCGAATAATTGCTGTCCCCGGCGGTGAACTCCGTACCGATTCCTGCTCCGATCGCCGCTACAATTGCACGGTATTCATCATTCTTCAGGATGTCGGCCAGCTTCGATTTTTCCGGATTCATCGGTTTCCCTTTAAGAGGCAGTATAGCCTGGATTTTTGAATCCCGTCCCTGCTTCGCAGAGCCGCCAGCGGAGTCCCCTTCAACAATAAACAATTCGGTTCTCGTAAAATCCTTGGACTGTGCCGGCGTCAGCTTGCCGCCCAGATTGGAGCTTTCGCTGCGCTTCTTGCCGGTGCGCATCTCATCTCTTGCTTTACGGGCCGCTTCACGCGCTTTGGAGGCCTGAATGGCCTTCTTTAACAGCGTTTGTGCGATCTGCGGATTCTCCTCGAGGAAGATTTGCATCTTCTCCGTGACAATGCTGTCAACCGCACTGCGCGCAGAGGCGCTTCCCAGCTGGTCCTTGGTCTGGCCGACAAATTCGACCTCAGCCATCTTAACGCTGATGACGGTCATCATGCCTTCCCGAAGATCATTCCCCTCCAGGTTCTTGTCCTTTTCCTTCAAAAGATTGTTCTTGCGGGCATAATCATTCATGACACGGGTATAAGCTGTCTTAAAACCCGTCTCATGCGTACCGCCCCCGCGCGTCGGGATGGAGTTAACGAATGAGGCCAGCGTTTCGGTATAGCCTGCATTATATTGAAGGGCGATTTCAACTTCGATATCATCCTTCTCCGCATAAAAATGGATCACATCATGCAGCACATCCTTGCCTTCATTCAAGAACTGCACGAACTGGCTTGCGCCGCCTTCATAGAAAAACTCTTCCCCGTTGCCGCTGCGCTCGTCTTTCAATACAATACGAAGTCCGGAGTTCAGGAAGGCAATTTCCTGTAAGCGCTCTGCAAGCGTGTCGTAGTTCAGGTGCGTTCCCGTGGTAAACACGCGTGCATCCGGTTTAAACGTAATCTTCGTCCCGGTTTTGTTCGTATTACCAAGCACTTCAAGGCCCGTTACCGGTTCCCCGACATGCTCTTTTCCTTTTTTGTCCTTCCAGTATTCAAACCGTTGGCGGTGAATTTTACCATCACGGTAAATTTCCACCTCCAGCCACTCGGACAGCGCATTGGTCACAGATGCGCCAACGCCGTGAAGACCGCCGGACTTCTTATATCCGGAACCGCCGAATTTACCGCCGGCATGCAAAATCGTAAAAACAACCTGCGGGGTGGGGATGCCTGTCTTGTGCATTCCGGTTGGAATACCGCGTCCGTTATCGTATACCGTCGCGGACCCGTCTTTATGCAATGTAATTTCAATTCTCGAGCAGTACTTGGCCAAATGCTCGTCTACGGCGTTGTCCACAATTTCCCATACCAGATGATGCAAGCCTGACGAGCTTGTGCTCCCTATGTACATGCCTGGCCGTTTGCGCACCGCAACGAGGCCTTCGAGCACTTGAATGTCGTCAGCATCGTATCCTGAACGGTTGTTACCGCCGTTCTTCGATGACTCTGCAAACATATCGATCTGTTCGACCATTCATGCTCCTCCTTCAATTTCACGTATCTAGTGTATTTCTATTTCTACATTTCAATATTTTAGAAGAACGCTGTTCTCTAAAAAATGCAAACAAATGTTTCATGCTTTGTCCATTTTAATTCAAGATATCCCTTCTCGTAAAGACACTGAATGAAACAATAACCGCACAAATTGCCCAGAGGGCCAATACCATAAGGGAAAAATTCAAAGTCATCCCCTCAATTGGCGGCAAATTGCCGGCTAAATAATTGGTCAAATTCAGGTTTACCATGAACAAATATTTCGCGCTGCTCCACGCCGATGCCATATTCGTCAGAATATTTCCGGCAATTAATGCGGCCATCATAATCACAATGCTCGCCGCTGTACTTCGAACCAGCACGGACACCATAAAGGCCAGCATACCGACACACACGCCGACAAACCACACCAATCCGCCCTGCATCAGCAAATACTTCCACTGAGGAACAGCATGAACACCGGACATATCCACATCAGAACCAACAATTTGGAATCCCGTGAATACCGGTATGTCAAACCCCTTGTATCCGAAGGCAAGACCGGAGATCAGATAGGCTATGACAAAGGTGGAAACGACAATAAGAGACGTAAACATGATCAAGGCGATCAGTTTACTCAGCAACACCTTCCATCGCTTCACAGGCCTTGTCAGCAGCATCTTGATGGTACCGGTCGTCCGTTCGCCGGAAACGATATCCGAAGCGATGGCCATAATGAGCAGCGGGATAAACAGAGATATCGCATTATTCAAAAATTCACGTGTGAACGTAACCCCGTTTGGTTGATTAGGATTCACATCATGCTGCAAATAATACTGCATTTGCTGAATAAAGATTTGCCTGTATCGTTTCCATTCATCCGGTACCCTGTCACTGCTAAGTGAATTCTCATTATCCGTGATTCGCTGCTGAAGCTCAAGCCGCCAGTCACTGTTGAACTTGTCCCGGCTTCGTTCAGCCGACTTCATCTGGGCATAGGTAAACATGGGAACCAGAACAAGAAGAACGAGCAGGACAACATAGAACCGCTTTCGTTTGATAATTTTGATACACTCGTTCTTGATCAGGGGCAACAGGTTACTCAATGCTCTCACCCTCCGTCATCTGCAGGAATAGCTGCTCCAGCGTAGGATTGATCCGATGAACCTCCCGGACCTGTACTCCCGCGGCTACCAGCCGTTCCACAGCTCTAGACGTGTATGTAGCGCTCATACGAGTTACAATAGCGTCCGAAGACATGCCTGCAAGCAAATTATCGTCGAGCACCTCCTCAGGGCGGTCGACAATTTGGCAATAATCCAGCTTTTGCAATATTCGTTTCCCTTGCGCGGCAGGATTTAGATCCCAGATAACATGATCACTGCTGCCGGCAATCAACTCTTCGACCTCGCCAACCGCAAGCACTCTTCCGCTGCTGATGATCGCCACGCGATGGCATAGCAGCTGAATTTCGCTCAGTAGATGGCTGGAGACAAAAACAGCCAGCCCTTCTTCGGCCAATTGGTGTATGAACTGTCGCATCTCTTTGATCCCTTTCGGATCAAGACCGTTCGTCGGCTCGTCCAGAATGAGCAATCTCGGTCTGCCAAGCAGGGCCTGGGCTATCCCGAGCCGCTGCCGCATTCCCAGTGAATATGTGCTCACCTTGTCATGAATTCTTCGATCCAATCTCACCGTATCCACAACTTCCTGTATTCGCTGCTGGTCAATGCCGGGCTGCATTCGTGCAAAATGCTCAAGATTTTCCCATCCCGTCATATACGAATACATTTCCGGATTCTCCACGATGGACCCAATATAACGCAGCGCCTGCTCCTGCTGGCGGTTCACATCATAACCGCAGACCTCGATCCTGCCAGAGGACGGTTTAATCAGGTCTACAAGCATGCGGATTGTAGTCGTCTTTCCTGCCCCATTCGGCCCCAGGAACCCGAAAATTTCGCCTGCGCGCACGTCGAACGACACATCATGTATAATCCATTTTCGACCGATTTTCTTTTTTACATGCTGGACAGATAGTACGATTTCTTGTGCTTGTTCATTCATCGAGTTCCAACTCCCCATATGACATCCTCATCATGCCTACAGCATACCCTCTACAATTCGATCCGCTATCGCCTGATATCCTGCCCCGTTCGGATGAAAATGGTCCGAGGACAGATACTCGCCCAGCTTGTGCTGAAACAGATCGAACGTGGGGACCAATGTCATATTGGGATCCCGGTTCACGATCTCCATGACCGCATGATTCCATGCAGAGACCACAATATTGCCGGGTATCAACAAGTCTTCCAAATCAGAAAAAGGATGATACAGACCGATATAAACGATTCGCGCATCCGGATTAATGAGGCGAATTTTCTCCAGAATCGCCTGCAGGCGTTCAGATGCCTGCGGCAACGCAGCCATCAGCTTAGCAGGTTCGAGCTCCAATTCACCGGAATCCGCCGCCCCTTCCATCAGCCCGCTGCCTTGAAAGATATCATTGCCTCCAATCGAAAGCATAATGACATTGGCTTGCTTCAAGGCATACTGTATCCCCTTGTCGTCCAGCTTGGGAAGGAGTCCTTCGGTAGTCATTCCGTTTATGGCCAGATTCGCTAGCAGGCTCGCTGTTCGTCCATCGCCATTTAATTGATCCACGCTTCGGCGGACAAAACCGCTCCCGGTATTGTCCCCCGTTCCCTTGGCCAGTGAATCTCCAATCGCAGCTACCTTTAAATCATTCGGCAAAACCGATTGTAACGGAGCGCTCTCCGGCTTCTCCGGCGCTGTCTTTTCTTCGGACGCCTCGGATCCCCCACCAGTCAGCAAGGGCTGTCCTTGCGGATCATTAATATCCTTAAACGCATACACAAAACCAAGAATAAGCACAATCGTTACAATAACCGACACGGAGGCAGTGATTCGCCATATCCATGCAGATGATTTCATGACATTCCCCCTACAAAATTCCTCATGTACATTACCTTAAGACTTCTATAAAAAATTTGCAAATCAAAACACGCAAAGAAGACTGCCCCGGACGCATTCTTTCGATGCGTGACCGGGGCAGCCCTTTAGATGAAACAAGATAAGTGCTTATTCACTGATGAATTCTTGAACCCAATATCCGTTGTAATATCCAACACCGATTTTAGTGAAGTTCGGAGACAGAATATTTTCACGATGACCTTGGCTATTCATCCATGAGTTCATGACTTCCTGTGGTGTACGTTGCCCTTTAGCAATATTCTCACCGGCATAGCCGTATGAAATACCGTAAGCTTTCATCATATCAAATGGAGAACCATGCGTCGGCGAAGTGTGGCTGAAATAATTGTTATCACTCATATCCTTCGCTTTATCCAGCGCCACGGTTGTCAGCTTAGCATGGACCGTTAGCGGCTTCAGACCTGCATTCGCACGTTCTTTGTTCACCAATGTGACAACTTCGGAAGCAAAATCCGATTTCTCCGTTGTACCCGCAGATTCGGAAGGCTGGGACGGTGTTGTAGATGGAGTGCTGGTCTCAGGCTTACTTGTTTCCGGTTTGCTGGTTTCCGGTTGAGTCGTTTCTGGTTTTGTGGTTTCTGGTTTAGTCGTTTCTGGCTTGCTGGTTTGCGGAGTCTCAACAGGTTTGTCTGCCTGAGGCTTTTCGGTTTGCGGCTGCTGAACCACCCATTTAAACTGTGATTCCAAGCCTTGGCTCTCCAGGAATTCCTGGATCTTTTGTTGCCAGTTTACATAATTATTGCTCTCGGCAGGTGCAGCAGACGCCGTCGTTGGCAGCATGATACCGACAGCCAATACAGCAGCGATGCTGCCGCCTGCGATTTTCTTTATCCAATGGTTGTTCATGAATGCTCATCTCCTATGCTCATAGTTGTGAGTTTGCTTGACCGCCCGTTCTAAGATGAATTTCTAGGGTGCTGGACGATCAAACAATAGTTACATTTTTGTAATCTCGTACGAACACATTGTAACACATTTGATATCTTCGGCAATCCTACAATTGTTGGAATAACATCCTTGAATTCCTACCTACCTATATAAAAGAGCTCTAGTCGGCTCAAGTCCCAGACCCTATGTAGTGATAGATGCCTTATTAAAAGCGATGAATCGTTTCCTAACAACGGTGGTCCTCTAATCGGGTTTCAGGCCAAACAAGAAAAAACCCACCCCAAAAATTGGGATGGGTTAATGAAAAGACCAAGACTACAGCTTTTTACTAAACTGGTATCCAGCCTTTTCAAATCCAATATGCTCATAAAATGCATGTGCGGGAGCAAGTTCTTCCCGGTTGCCGCTTGTGAGAAACAAGAGGTGGCTACCATGCTGTCTTCCCCATGTCTCTGCACCGCGAATCAATCTTTTGCCAATCCCTTGGCCGCGGCAGCTTGAGGTTACAATAACCGAAGTAATTTGAGTGACCGGTTCGGTCATAGTGAAGGATTTGACTTGACGAAGCATGATCATACCTACAACAACACCATCAACCTCAGCAATCAGATTGCCGTATAATGGATTGTCGTTCATGGCTTCCATCCGTTCCCGCATGACATTCAGCGTGGTCGGATAATTCAGTTCGCGCATCAAGGATGTGACAGCTTCCAAATCATTCTTCTCAAAGTTTCGAATCAGCAGTGCAGGCGCAGATAATACGCTTTCGATGCTCATTATACCCTCATGCTTCCCTTCTTCTATGAATTCTGAGTAAACTCTACTTCTATTTTGTAAGTTTATGAAGAAGATTGCAAGTATCAAGCGACATTTTTTTTACATTTGTGTCGGTTTTGTTAAACCTTTGTTAAGCCGTTTTTACAAAAATCGGTATTGTGCTTCAATCAGCCCATGGTACGTACCCTGCTTCTGCATAAGCTGGCTGTGATTTCCTTCTTCGATAATCTTGCCATGATCCAACACGACGATATGATCGGCATGGCGGATCGTTGACAAACGATGGGCCACGATGAAGGAGGTTCGGCCCTGAAGCAGCACTTTAAGAGCTTCCTGAATTTTCAACTCCGTCTCGGTATCGATACTCGCCGTTGCTTCATCCAGAATCAGAATCCGCGGATCGGCAAGGAGCGCTCTGGCAAAGGACAACAGCTGCCGCTGGCCCATAGACAGCATATTCCCGCGTTCCTCAACCTCCGTATCGTAACCGCCCGGCATCTGGACAATAAATTCATGTGCGCCGACCGCCTTGGCTACATCCTCAATCTCCTCATTAGTCGCATCCAGACGGCCAAACCGGATATTATCCCGAATCGTGCCCGAGAATATGAAGGTATCCTGCAGCACGATGCCAATCTGATTTCGAAGACTTTCAACCGTTACCGATTGGATATCGTATCCGTCGATGGTTAATTTACCTTCGGTAATATCATAGAATCGGCTGAGCAGATTAATGATGGTGCTCTTGCCTGATCCGGTATGACCGACCAGCGCAATCGACTGGCCTGCCTTCACGTCCAGATTGATGCCTTTGAGAGCCTGGCGTCCTTTTTCATATTCAAACACCACATTCTCCAGCTTGATGTCCCCTTTAATCGTCGGCAATTTCTTCGCCCCAGGCTGATCATCAATGCTCGGCTTCTCGTCAATAAATTCAAAAATACGTTCAGAGGAAGCCATGGCGACAAGCAATTGGTTATACATTTGGCCAAGCCGATTGATCGGCTCCCAGAAGTTCCCTACATATTGGGTAAAGGCAATTAACAGACCGATGGTAAGCTCGCCTTGTTGGATCAACACGGCACCAAGCCAGAACAAGATCAGTGAACCAAAACCACCGGTAATTTCGATAAGAGGCCCAAACCCTTGGTTCATGGCAGACGCCTTATCCCAAGACTTTTTGCTGTCCAAATTCATGTTGTCAAAGAACTTCATATTCTCTTCTTCTTGGGTGTAAGCTTGGGTCACGCGGATCCCCTGAATCGATTCATTCAAGTGGGAGTTAATCCGCGAGTTCCGAATCCGTACATCCTGCCATGCACGCCGGATGCGTACACGGAGTTTGGTCGAGATGAAGAACATAATCGGTACCGTGACAATAACAGCAAGACCGAGCTTCCAGTTTATTAATAGAAGAATGACCACAATACCTACTAACTGCACGCAGTCGATGATCAGGTTGACAACCCCGTTAGTAAACAAATCCTGCAGGGAGTTAACATCATTCGTAACCCGGACCAGCACAGATCCAGCCGGACGCTTGTCGAAGAAATTAAAGGACAGGCGCTGAATGTGCTGGAACAGATCCGCTCGTAGGTCATAAATGACCCGCTGACCGATGATATTCGTAAACTTGATACGGAATATCCCGGCAACCCATTGAATGATATACATCGCCAGAACCGCGATTGTAATCTGATACAACAAGGTCAGACTTGGATTCCCACTCTTCGGTTCGATAGCCCGGTCAATGGCCAAACTGGTCAAGAACGGAATGGCCAGCTTCGTAATGGTACCGATGACCATCATAAGCCCGATCAAAGGGAGAATCTGTTTCGCGTATGGTTTCATATACGAGATCAGACGTGTCAGCTGCATCCAGTTAAACGGTTTCTCAATTGCATCGTCGTCCTTGTATACAAAACGTTCATTGGTTTCTTCCGAGGGCTTCCGCGGCCTCGGAAGCTTTTGCTTCTGATGCGGTTCAGTATTTACATTGGCGTTCATGCTTGCACCTGCCCTTGCGTACCTCCTGCTTGAGCTTGCTTCGCAATAAGGTCCGCATATTGTATTTTGTATACATCCTGGTAAGGCCCCGGCACCGCAATCAAATCGTTATGCTTGCCGCGCTGCACGACTTTTCCTTCATCCAGAACGAGAATTTCATCCGCATGACGCAAGGAAGAGATCCGGTGAGCGATAATAAAAGTCGTTCTGCCGTTCATGACTTCCTGGAAGCCGGACTGAATTTCATGCTCGGTTTCCATATCCACTGCACTGGTGGCATCATCCAGGATCAGGATTTTCGGATCTTTCAGAAGGGCACGTGCAATCGCAATCCGCTGCTTCTGTCCGCCAGAGAGTCCCATCCCCCGTTCACCGACAATGGTATCGTAACCATCCTTCATTTCCATAATAAACTCATGGGCTTTGGCCAGCTTGGCAACACGGATGATTTCTTCCATGCTAACGTCCTTCATGCCGTAAGAAATATTGTTGCGGATACTGGACGAGAACAAGAAGGTCTCCTGGAAGACCGTGGCAATCTGACTGCGCAGACTCCGGATCTTAATATCATTAATGTTCATACCGTCTAGTTTGATGCTGCCCTGATTCACATTATAGGCATGCATCAAGAGTTGAATAATGGTCGACTTACCGGACCCCGTTCCCCCAAGCAAACCGATCACGGAGCCGGGACGAGCATCCAGATTAATATCTTTGACTGCTGCCATCTTGTTACCGTAAGCAAAGGTGACATTATCAAATACGACATGGCCCTTCACCTCGTTTGGCACCAAATCTACCGCACGCTCACGGTCTTCAACATCAATCGGCTGATTCAGCAGCTCCAGCACCCGTTCACCCGATGCCTTGGACTGCGTGTAGTTATTAATGTGAAACCCGATCCCCCAAAGCGGGCCGATTATGTACCAGATCAAAGTAAAGAAAGCTGCCAGTTCCCCTACCGTCATGGAGCCTTGGATAACCATCCCTCCGCCGATGGCAAGCAAAATGACGACACTGATATTCGCAAAGAGCTCCATCATCGGGAAGTACCGTGCCCATAGTGAAGAGGCAAAAATCTGGTTGGTTTTGTAACGCTCATTCCGTTCAGAGAATTTCTCCACTTCGTGCGGCTCGCGAGCAAAAGACTTAACGGTACGAACACCCGTAATATTCTCCTGAACCGCGGTCGTCAGCGAGCTTAGTGCCAGACGCATTTCCTGGAAAGCCGGATGGATCTTGGATTCGAATTTTAGAGCTGCCACAACCAAAAATGGCATCGCTACCAAAGTTACCAGCGTCAATTGCCAGCTGATGGTAAACATCATGATGGAACCGAAAGTCACCATCAATACCAGATTGAGCAGCTGAGCGAAACCGAAGCCGATAAACATTCGGATGGCTTCCAAATCGCCTGTCAGCCGTGACATCAAATCCCCGGTCCGAGCCGTGTCATAGTAACGGAACGATAGAAATTGCAATTTTTCATAGCAGGCGTTTCGCAACGCGTAAGCCAGGTAGTTACCCAGCCTCCCCCCAAAAAATCCGTGCAAAAACTGCATGAAAGCTTTAAGGATGACCACACCCAGCACAGTGAGCGCCAGCTGCGGTACGATGCCGTAATTCTCCAGCTTGATTGCATCGTCAATCAGCACCTTCAACAGCTGCGGATAGACAAGTCCTAATGCGGTTGCAATCGCCAGACACAGCATGGAAAGAAAAAGATAACTTCGTTTCTCCCAAAAGAAGCCCTGCAGTTGCCTGAGAACATTCATGTTTATCCTCCTTTGGATTATTTTCGTTCAGGTTATGTAGCATTTATGAAGTTTATCATCGAGCTGAACCCGCGGCAAAGAGGGAAAACCGTCATAAATGAGCCAAAAGGACCTAAAGGGGGCAAATAGTAGAACTTATCTTTGTTTCATAATGAAATCATCGGGAATTCTCATTAATACTAGGGGATATAATCACATTGTCAGTCCCTTCAACCATCAGGCTTCATCCACTCTATTCGACTTTTTTGAACATGCTTACAAAAGGGTAATATCCTAAGCTGATTTCATCCTAGTCACGAACGTTGTAGCGGATTAAAATACGTCATACCATCCTCTTGACCTTCATTAGCCCGGATAAGCATAGGAAAAAAGGCGCCCCGCCATGATGGATAGGGAACGCCTTTGGATTGAGGAGTGTATGATTGGAGTTCACCTGCATAAAATCGTTATGCGTCTAGGAGCTCCAGACTCCAACATCTATACTATTCGTTGTGCATACATGCTCTTGACCATTACCGAGCTGCCTGAATCATAACATCCAGCTCATCTGCCAGCTTACTCCACATCAACGGAGATTGACCGTCCTGAAGCGAACCGAGGATGGCAGCCATGGATTCCTTCAGCTGTTCCTCCAACACCGATCCATGATGCTGCAATGAACGCTCACTCATCCGAACATAGTGGTCCGTCAGCTGCTCTTCCCGAATGCTCACCACACTCGCCACGGCTTCCTTCACCTTCGGCTCTGCTGCTTCACGAAGTTTGGAGCTTCCGCTGCCCTCAAAGAAATGTTTCGGGTTCTTAAAGGTCGGCCAGAAGGACAACCAGTCCCCCTGTATTTGCAATTCCGTTTCTTCCAGCTCCGGCGGCGACCAGTCCTTATCCCGCCGGATAGCAAGAGACAAGCCTTCGCCCATACCGTTGATATCCGCTGCTGCTTTAAGCGCTGCTTCTTCGGTTAATTTGCGACCGGCCATCTCTAATCGAAGCGTTGTTGCCCATAGCTCCTGATCCAGCTCCAAGGATAGCGTCCGCATCAAATCACGTCCGCATGCCGCAAAGGCCGATTTCAGGTGACCTGCATCCTCCCGGAGCACGGAAGGATTAAACGACTCCTGAAAGAAACGGTTCATGGCATAATCCAGCCGCTGCCGTACATGAAACAACAGTTCGCTGCTTTCCTGCGCGATATCGCGGGACATGTTAATCTCCGTCAAAGCCGCAAGGCGGGATAAGGCTTGTTGATGAACCTCTTCCATCTCCACGATTTTACGCTCACGCGTGTTCTCATCCTGGGCTGCCATATCGGCCCATGCCCTGATTCGATCCCTAACCGAAGCCAGTTCATCATAACCCGCGCGCTCTGAAAGCCTTGGCAGCTCTTCAACCGCAAATCGGCTAAGCGCTCCTTCGAATACAGGGAACCCCGATTCCTTCAATTTTGCTTCATCCCCATAGAGCTTACTATCCAGCGCTGCCAGACTGGAAACAGGGAAGATATGCGGGCTGCCTACCCCACTGGATGTCAAGTTGGTACGAACATGCTTCACCACCTCATCCAGCTCCTCTTCGGATTGTGCAAGGTCTGCGGCATTGACGATAAAAAACATTTTATCCAGAGCAAAACTGTCTTTAACCCTGCCCAGCTGGGACAGGAATTGCCGATCCGCTTTGGAGAAGGCGTGGTTGTAATACGTTACGTATACGATGGCATCCGCATTCTTAATATAATTAAACGTTACGCCCGTATGCCGAGCATGCAGGGAATCGGCTCCAGGCGTATCCACCAGCACGATCCCCTGCTCTGTCATCGGACAGCTGTAATACAAATCAATCCCGTCGACAAAACAGGATTTGGTTTCGTCCGCCACATAGCCTCGATATTCCGCCAATTCTACTGTTTCTGTCGTACCCAGTTTGGACTCCATCACATCAAAGCCGGCGGCGGCGGCCTTCAGAAACCCGTAATGCGGCAAGCCGGCCGGGTGAATACCGGCCGGATTCAATTCTTCAGCCACGCTTCGCCAATTCCCCGGATTCGGTTCTTGGAGACCCAGCACGCTGAAGGAGTACTTCAGATCGTCCCACCACATATCGCGGCTCTTCATGCGTACGGCTGCGGTACCATGGGATTTCCCTTCAGCCGGTGCCAAAATCCGGTTCACTGCCGCCGTTGTCGGGTGCGGTGACACCGGCAGGACCGACTCGCCAAGCAGTGCATTGGCGAAGGAGGACTTCCCGGCGCTGAACGCGCCGAACAGCGCCAACGTGAACGAGCCGCCCGCAAGCGCATCCGCGCGGGCGGTCAGATCCCGCGCGGCCGAGACAAGCGCGGGGTGCGGCGCCAGCAGCGCCGCCGCTGCGCGCAGCTCGGCTGCCGCGGCATCCAGCCGCTGGCGCCGCTGCGGTGCCGCCGCCTGCGCAGCGGCGGCGCGGGGCGCCGTGCGCCCGTGCCCCGGCTGCGCCGCCGGGGCGCCGCCCCGGCAGCCGCTTGCGCGGGCTGCCCTTCCGGCTCCCTCACCTCCGGCAGGAGGCCGGGGGTGAGGGAGGTGCGCGGCGGGAGCAGCTGCGCCAGCTCGGCCGCGCGGGCGGCTTCCGCCTGCTGCAGGCTATCGTAGCTGGCGGAAGCCGCGGATTGCGCCAGGAGCTCGGCGCCCTGGCGCTCCAGTTCCTGCAGACGGACAGTCGAAGCGTCCGTCAATACCGCCTTCAGCCGGTCGGCAAGCACCAACACGGCCCGGCGGTAGCTGCCCTTGATTTCCTCGGCCAGCTCCCGGTTATAGTTCAATACATATTCTCCGGACACTGTCGCTTCCGGATTCACGGTCCGCGTAATCATATCCTCCCGCACACCGGGAAGTTCAGCGTCCATCAAACTCTCCCACTCGGAACTCCACTCCGTATGCTGCTCCACGCTTTTACGGAACAGCGCACGCAGATGCCAATCGATCTGCGATGCGGTCTGTTCCTCCAATCGATGATGGAATGACTCCAGACGACGCCGACGCTCCTCCTCCGTCTTGCCGCCTGTGAACAGAAATCCGACTTTAAAACCACTCTTGCGGCTTTCCAGAAAGGAGAGACTTAAATCCCGAACATCCGCCGGCGTCAAATTGGCATTTGCCAGAAGGGCATCCGCTTCTTTGCGGAGTTCCGTCCGAACGGATTCCGGCAGCAGCTGGGCGGATCTTTTTTGCTCCTCCAGCTCCTGCAGCCGTGCTTTCATCGCCGCAGCTGCCTCCTCGCCACCCATTTCCTCCAGCAGCCGCTCCTTCTCTTCCTGATGGCTGCGGGTATAGGCTTCCACATGCTGATCAGCAGCATGGCGAATAGAGCAGGATACGCTGTAGCGCAGCAATGGTTCCTTATGGGATATCAACTCACCGATCAAAGCCTTCAGCGTTTCCCATTGGTTATAGGGATGGTCCTGAACTTTAAGCGAAGTGCATAGCAACCCTTTATATGTGATCTTCCACTGGACGAACGCCTTCTTCACGTCGTTTAGATAAGAAGACAACGTTAATTCATCATCACGATGCTTGTCAATCTGATTGACGATCAGGTACAGCGGTTTCCCCCAATCCGACAAGCTCTTGGCAAACATCAGATTACTCTCCGACTGTACATGATTATAATCCATGACGTAAAAAACGATGTCAGCCATATGCAGGGCGGAATGCGTGGCAAGCCGGTGCCCGTCATCCGTTGAATCGACCCCGGGGGTATCCATCAAGACGCCATCTTCGCCAAGCAGCGGCACATCATCCCACACTTCAATCGCGGAATACTCCCGGCCCTCCTTGCAGTATTCGGCAAGTTCGTCAATCGTTGCCGTTATGGGCTCACCAGGCTCACCAGCAGATCGGTGAATCAACGCCCGCGGCTCACCGCTTCGGATCGTAACCACATTCGCGCTCGTCGGTATCGGACCTGAAGGCAGCACCTTTTTGCCGCAAAGCGCATTAATCATGCTCGACTTCCCAGCGGAAAAATGCCCGCAGAAAGCCAGCGTTAGCTCGCCGCCTGTACCCTTGCGTATTAAATCCTCAGTCAAAGCGGAGGAAGATTCGTCATTCCACTCCAAGAAACGATCTCGAACTCTGGTTAGTTCCGTCACACTGTATCCGATTTCATGCTCAGCCATCAACTTCAATGTATTTCTCGCTCCTGTCCATTGATCTCTCAATTTCTGACACTATCTATTCACATCATTTTATTTTATCACCGCTTGTGCCGTAAAGGAATCATTGCATTTCATTTTCGGGGGCCTTTCTTGATATGACAGTCCTTATCTATGCAAAATGGCAGGCAAGGAAGTGATCTTCCTTGCCTGCCATTAATCCAAAGCTTCATAAACCGACACATACAGAAGGAATGAGGTGAGAGTTCACACTCGATTACCCTGTAAGCACCAGGTTTATCTCATTTTTTAAAACATCAAATTTGAAGAACTTAAGATACAACGGTGTTTTCTTCTGCCGGAATCAAAATTTCGAAGACATTTCCGTGCTGCAGAATAGTTAATCCGCGTGATTTATCGCGCATGACCACGACTTCGGGCTTCTGTGACATACGCTCCAAATAATGCTCAGGAGCATCCCCGGAATGACTGAACGTCACGCCTTCGACTTCTTGCTCTTCATTCTCACTCAGTTGGCTTTGGCTCTCCACCACATGTTCAAAAATATCTGAGAACAATTCAAAATTGTCGGTGTAAACAGAGATGCATTTCATGTGTAATCCCATCCTCTTTTAAATTTAGCTCATGCCGATCCAGGATACCGTCCTCTTTCACCTCGCGAAAAACCGACCTTTGATACTGTTGTTTCCAGATCTCCATTCTCCCATGCGGCTAAAGATAGAAATCCGGAGACAAAGGCAAGCTTTGCGCTTGCTTACAATTATGTCCATTTCGCTAGCTATTCATTAAAGTGCCGTATTCCCGATGAATCAGATGAACCTCTTTTTTGTCTATTTCTTGCTGGTTTTACAATTGTTCCTTATTCTTCCTGACTGCTAAGGTTTTCATACGTTTCTTTCCTTCACGGCAAACATCCAGCAATGGACATACCGGGCATTGCGGATTTTGAGCCTTACAGTGATACCGTCCGAAAAAAATGATCCGATGATGGGTCAGCGTCCATTCTTCACGCGGTACCCGCTTCATCAGCTTTTTCTCCACTTCCAGCACGGAATCTTTCCAGGCGGCCAGTCCAAGTCGCTTGGAAACCCGCTCCACATGCGTGTCAACCGCGATGGCAGGCACACCAAAAGCATTGGAAACGACGACATTGGCTGTCTTGCGTCCAACCCCAGGTAATTTAACCAGCTCATCATGAGCCTCCGGCACCTCACCGCCATACTGTTCGATCAGAATCCTGCACAAATTCTGAATATGTTTGGCCTTATTCCGGTATAATCCGATCCGTCTGATATCCTGCTCAAGTTCCTCGATCGGTACAGATACATAATCCAAAGGCGTTTTGTATTTCTGAAACAGATCCTTTGTCACCTTATTAACCGTTTCATCCGTGCACTGAGCGGACAGCAGCACGGCGATGGTCAGCTCAAACGCATTGCTGTGATTCAGCTCGCAATGTGCATCCGGAAACATGCTCTCCATCGTGTCCAAAATATGCCGTACCGTTGCCGCATTCATATGTTTCCCTCCCGCAAAAAAAAATCTTGATGCGGAAATCCCCGCATCAAGACGGTGTTTCTCGAGCAATCCCAGGTCGATAATTTACTGTTTTACGATCTCAACAACGACACCGTTGTTTAAGTACAGTACAATATTATCATTTTCCTTAAGGGATTGCACGGACAAAGTAGTGTCACCTTGATGAACAAATACTTTATCGGATAATGCATACCGGAAATTATCGTTAATCGATTTGCGCTTCACTTGAATTTCCGTATTGCTTGCCTGCCAGAATGCACGTTCAACCTTCTCCAGAACCTGCACGATCGTTACGCCTTGAATATCTTTTCGAATCTCAACGCGATCTCCTGCGGTCAATGTGCTTAAATTCGAAGCCGTCGAACCATTCTTAACGACTTTGACCCCACCGCTCACGCCTAACGTCTGACTGTTGCCTGAATAATCCTTCACGGTCAGTGCATTTCCGGAAACATCTGCGCTTGTCACTTCGCCAAGCGTCAATTTAACTTCGGCAACCGCGACAGGCGTTAAGCCTTGGAACGTTATATTAACGAGTGCTCCCGGACGCAAGTCATTGAGCAGAATTGCTTGTCCGCTTTCACCGGTAAATATGGTTTTTTCGGTATATATATCGCTTGTAGAACCGTTCGCTTTCACTCGAATCCGATTCCTCGTTGGTTCCGTAGATACCACCTCGAATTGTGCGGAAGTTTTGAGTTTTAAGCTCTGCAAGTAATCCTGATTGTTCGACAGCTGGGCTGACACTTCGTCACCGATCCGTAAATCCGCCAGCGTTACGCCAGATCTGCCGAAGATTTCCACAACCGGACTATTGTAGTATGAGATTTCCTCCACTTTTCCGCTAGCGGTCACAATCGAAATTACTCTCTTGGATGTGTTAATGTTGCTGATTTTACCTTCAACTTTATATACCACTTCCAATGAAATTACGCGGGTACCGATCAGAGAGACACTTACTTTGCGTCCTGAGACAAGCAAAGGTTCCACTCGATCCAGCGTCGTTCCGTAGCTTGATTCCAGCTTTGTCTTGTCATCCAAAACGATCACACGAGGCTGGTTGTTCGCATCCTTAACAGTCAGCCACCGCGTCTTGGCATCGTAGTTTACGACGGTAGCGGCATCCAATTGCTCAATTTGACGACCCGTTACTTCGATTTTCGAAATCTTTTCTTCACCGTTAATGGTCAGTGTCACTTGATCCCCGGATACCGCGTCAGCGAGCAAATCGGACAGAACCGGTTTTGCTACGCCACCCATGATGATTTCCGGCTTCTCTGCCAAATACTTCGTTTCGAGCTGTGTGCTTCCACTGCGCTTGTAGGTGATCGTTTTTCCGTTTTCTTCAACGGAGTACAGCGTCGCCTGCACGGTACGATCGACGCTTTGCGTGACTTCCAACGATTGAATAACGCTGTTTCTTACCGAAAAGTTCACGGTGTAGCCATTCTTGAGCTCCGCCGGAGCCAAGATTTGATTCTGATAGCGAATAACGGTTGCATCATCCCATGTGTACGTATCCTCATAACCGGTGCTATCCTTAAGGGTTACTCTTTTGTTGGCCGTATCCACGTTCTGAACGATGCCTGCTCCCGTCTTGTTAACCAAGCCGCTCTTTACGCGGATTGAAACGATTTTCTTCTGCGGGCTGTATGTTTCACGTTCAATCGTAAGCAGACTGCCGGCTGCAAGCGTCTTTGGATCGATCTTAGTACCGTTCTGATCCAGGAACACTGTACTTGGGTCATAACTCAGCTCTTCAAAGGTGCTGCCTGTATCCAGCCAAATGAGGTTGTCCGGCGACAAACGTGCATACGTGCGGTCAAACCGCTCCACTTGCTGGGTTGGATCCGTAATTTCCACGTAAGCAGCCGTTCCGTTATTCACGACAACCTCCGCTTGAGTGTAAGGATTGATCTCCGAGAATTGCAATCTCTTCTCCGAATCGGAGGTGAAATACGCTGTGGAATTATCCAGCTTGAATGAATTCAGCTTGCCATCGGCGTACAGCTCCAACTTACCGTTCTCTATCGCAGCGATGGAGCCTTTGTATTGGTTCTCGTAATTTGTAGTAATATAGGCTTGAGCCCGGCTAAGGAACGTTGCAAGCTGGGCACGGGTAACGGCCCCTTGCGGATCGAACTTGTTGCCGTTCACGCCTTTCGCAAGTCCAAGCTCAACCGCTACATTCACATAACCCAGACGATCCGGGGATATCTTGGCGTTATCCGCAAAGCCTGTCGCTTTATTATTGGCTGCATTGGCTTCCGCGGTACGTCCAATGGAACGGACAAGCACTTCGGTTATCCATTCACGGGATGCTTTCTGCGCGCCCCAAATGACTTTCTCATCCGCATATCCGGATTCTTTTTGCTTGTCGAGCAGGTTTTGCTGAAAAGCCAGTTCAACATACTTCGTAAAATAATCGTTCACTTTAATATTTGTCGGTAATGTCGCAGCGCCGCTGCTTAATTGATCCTGCTTGCTTAAGAAACGGATCGCCATCGTTACAGCTTCCTGCTGCGTTACTGGATCGTTCGGACGAAACTTTCCGTTATTTCCGGTCACGATCCCCTGTGCTGCTAATTGATAAATATACTTCTCTCCCCAATATCCGGCATTAACGTCACTGAATCCGTTAATGGCCGTTTGGCCGGCATTTGCCGTTGTCGCATTTGCCGTTTCTTCATCTGCCGAGACGATCGAAGCCCCGCCTCCGAATGCTATAAGTCCGGCCATGACGGCGGAGACCACTTTTTTGGAATGAACATGTTTGCTGTGTCTAAGTACCATTTTCTTTCCCCTCTCAATAACTACTGCTTCATCATATACTAATATTCGACAGCAGATCGTGATCTCCTTCAACCATCATTACCGAGTCATTGGATTTTCCAAATCGACATGACCCATTAACGATTCGGTCTGCTGACCATCCACCAGAATTTGAAGTGATTGTACTTCGTCAAACTGGAAAAAAGTTTTTTTGATCGCATCGACAGCAAACGACTCCCCGCCTGCACCCAGGTTGGCTTCATCCGGGACCGTCACATCGAGTGTCAACGCCCCGTTTTCAAATTTCAGGGAATTCAGCCCGATTTTGTCCCACAGAGGAATCATTTCGGCATTACCACTCTTCTGCAATGTTTGATAAGCAGCTTCGTATTTTTCTTGATCTTCCTTGTACGAAATTTCTGCCGTACCTTCTACCAGCTCCATCATATCAGGATCCGTGTAATAGGCTTTGATGCTCTCTGTTTTCGCTTCCGGCGTTGTCACTTCGCTGCCGCTGCCCGTAGACGATCCACCTGATCCATTCGACGTTTCATTATTACTCTGTCCTGTCTGATCATCAGGTGCAGGCGTTACTTGCCCAGGCGTATTGTCCGGAGCTGCTCCGGGTTTCTGTCCACAACCGGCACCAATCAGCATTACGGCTGCCAGTAGGCCAGCCGACCATATTTTTTTATTCAAAAGTAGCCACCTCCTGCAATCACGATCCCTGTCGTATCGTTAATCAACCTTCAAATAATTTTTGATGCCTCTGACAATGGCCTCTGCCACGCGATCCTGCGTTGCCGGATCAAATAGCTTGCTCTCATCGGTCTTGTTGCTCACGAATCCGACTTCGAGCAAGGCACCGGGCATTTTCGTCTCACGAATAACATGGAAATTACCATACCTCACTCCGCGATCCTTTAATCCCATGGCCTTGACGATCTCTTTATGGAGTGCATTCGCCAGCGCCTTGTCAGATTCATGGTAGTAATACGTTTCGGTTCCGCTTGCAGTGGATGGGCCACTATTAGCATGTATCGATATGAAAACATCAGCCTTCAGATCATTCGCAATTTTTGCGCGTTCCTTCAGCTCGAGGAAAGTATCGTTACTGCGAGTTAAAACGACCTCGATATTTTGTTCTTTGGCCAACAGTTTCTCAACTTTCAGCGCCATTGCGAGGTTGAAATCCTTCTCCCTCTTCTTCGTTACCCCGATTGCTCCCGGGTCGTGATCTCCATGACCCGCATCAATGACCACGAGTTTCTTACCACCTGTACCAGGTACCGGGTTAGAGCCCGTATTCAAATCCACAATGAACAGGCCCGATCCGTTCTCAAGGCCTGAAACGGTGTAATTCTTGGCGTAGTTGAGATCAATGACAATGCGCACGGTCATCGGATTGCTGTTGTACAAGGAGTAACGCACGGATTTGACATCCGGATATCCCGTTACGTCCATCTGACCGGTCTTCATCACGTCATCAAAGCTGGCGTTACTGCTGAACGTATCCGAGAAATTCGTGTTCACCATATCGATGACGATACGGTCCGGATTGCTAAGCTTTGATACATTCGGCTTCGCAGAGCCCGTAACGGCGACCATCAGCCTATTTTCGCTGAAACTGATACCGTCCACGGTCGACGTAGATACGCCGGGTTCTTCACCAGGGTTACTCCCATCATAAGACGAGGTCAGATAAACTGCTTTCTGCGCGTTATCCCATCTTACTTGAAGACCCATCTGCTCACTTACAAAACGGAGGGGAACCAGTGTTGTTCCTTCACGAAGAACGGGTGCTTTGGTCATTTGTATACGTTGACCGTTGATGTCAGCTTGCTGACTTCCAATCACCATCGTTACTGTCTGCGAGCCGTCTTGTACAGTTACCGTCTTGGTTGCCTTGCTCCAGTACACATCAAATCCCAAATTCTCGGAAATGACACGGATCGGAACCATGACTGTACCGTTATTGTTCTCGACCTTCACGCCAGATGACAGATTGATTTGTTGGCCATCCAGGTAAATCTTTGCGCTGTACGAACTCGCATCCGCCATTTTAGGAAACGCAATCATGATGACAACCAGAAACATTAAAAAACCGAACTTCTTCATCCTTCACCCCTACCATCCTATTATTTTGCCATAGATTGGCGTTCCTGCACTCGGCCTGTCCGACATTACCTGACAACCTATAGACGCAAAGTCACAATGAAAGTTGCGAAATTGTTCCCTTTTTACCAAAAAAACACCTATTCCAAAAACCGAAATAGGTGTTTAGTCCTTCGTATGAGTTTCACAAATAGTTCTTTATGACTATTTCCGAGTCATTGGATGCTCCAGCTCAACATGTCCCATTAAGCTTTCGATCTGTTTACCGTCTACTAGCAATTCCAGAGACTGCACCTCATCGAACTGGAAGAAGGTTTTCTGTAAGGCATCTATCGCAAACATTTCCCCTCCAGCTCCGAGGTTGGCTTCGGCTGGTTTGGTGATATCCAGCGTCAAAGCTCCTTTATCAAACTTGAGAGACTTCAGCGTAATCTTATCCGACCATAGTGGACTGAGTGCGGCATCACTGCTCGTTTGAAGTCCTTCAAAGGCTTTCTTATATTTATCCTCTTCGCCCGAGTATGTGATCTCTTTGCTAGCCTCTTTCAGATCCATGATTTCGGGGTCCGTATAATAGAGTTTAATATTGGCCTTCTTCGCTTGATCCTCCGTGGCATTCACATCCTTTGTATCCACAGGAGTTCCAGTACTTTGACCGGTTGTATTCTGCGACGGTGTGCTGGCTCCCTCGCCTGCATTTACGGATGTTGCGTCATCTTCCTTATGATCATCAGCCGCCGTTTCTCCCGGATTATCCTGAGGTGTTTGTACTTCTCCTGTTGCGGTCTCCGGATTTGTCTCGGCAGGGGCTGCAGTCGGCTTCTGTCCACAGCCGGCACTAAATGCAAGCAGGAGCGCCAGCAATCCTGTCATCCAATATTTTTTGTTCATGACTTTCGTCCCCCTCTAAGTTCATCAAATCTTGTACACATTATTGTACTTGAAGATATTCTTTAATACCCGCTACAATACCTTGTGCAACACGATTTTGGAAATCGTCTTTAAACAACTGGGCTTCGTCACCCTGGTTGCTCAAAAAGCCAATCTCGAGCAGGACAGCCGGCATCGTTGTTTCTCTCGTAACATGAAGGCTGCTATATTTAACTCCCCGATCCTTAAGACCTGTTGCACTCGCAAGATGTTTGTGTATCACATTCGCCAAGGATTTGCTTGAATCTCTCGTATAATACGTTTCCGTACCGTTCGGACTGCTGGTCGTGCTGCTGTTTCCGTGAATAGACACGAATATATCCGCCTTCAGGTTATTTGCGATCTTGACGCGATCACTAAGTTCAAGGTGTGAATCATCAGTGCGAGTCATCACAACATTGATATTCTTCTCGTTTTTAAGAAGCGCTTCAACCTTCAGAGAAACATCCAAATTAAATGATTTCTCCTTCTTTCCCGAAATGCTGATCGATCCAGGCTTGATTCCACCGTGACCGGCGTCAATAACAACCGTCTTCTTGCCGTTGCCTGTTACCGGGGGAACGGGTGGTATGAGGATTTCTCCCTCGGCGTTCAGATCAACAATAATGAGTCCCGCTTCTTGGGTTACCCCATAACTTTTAGGACCTGTCAGGTCGATAACGATACGCACGGTTGATGGATTGTCACTGAACATGGCATATCGTACATTCATAACGTCAGGATAATCCGTGATTACCATCGCGCCGCCGCTTTGTGCATTGGCTGCATGTCCATCCAAGAACGAAGAAGAGAAGACGGTATTTGGAAGATCGATCACAATCCGGTCCGGTCCCGTTATGCTGGATACTTTCGGCGTAACCGTACCATCTGTAGCAATCATCAACCGGTTGTCGCTAAAGCTTAGCCCTGTCATTGCAGCCTGGTTCCCTGATTCGACGGGCGGGGGCGTTTCACTGCCCGAATGGTTTCCGTCAGCAGGATCAACCTCTCCTTCAGAAACCGGTGGAATGGAGCTGGAGAGGAACACAGCCTTTGTTTGGTTGTCCCATTTCACATCAAGCCCCATCTGCTCACTCACAAACCGGAGCGGTACAAGCGTGTTCTGCCCATTTAAGACAGGGGCCAAGTTCAGTTCAACCTGGGCACCGTTCATCTCAGCCTGCTGGCTGCCGACCACCATACGAACAGCCTTCTCACTGTTCTCGACCGTTACCGTTTGACTGGCCTTCTCCCAACCTACCTTGAACCCGAGATTCTCGGATACCACGCGGATCGGAATCATCACGTTACCTTTCATGTTGGCTACCTGAACGCCCGAAGACAAATTCAATGGTTCTCCGTCAAGAAAAATGCTTGCATTTGAAGAACTGGCTTCGCCACTTTTCGGAAACGCCAGCAAGAAGACTATCAACATCATTACAAACCCTAACTTCTTCATGAATCCACCTCGATCATCCCATGATTAAATTTGAAAAGCAAATCTAGCAAAAAACTAAAAATATGTAAATCAGCACATTCCCGACAACACGCCGCCGGACAAATACTGACATAAAACAGTGGTTCCTCTTGGCTATCGCTGCATATTAATTCCATAATACCAAAAAAAACTTCCATTTCCTACACAGGAAATGGAAGTTTAATAATCTTGTAACCTTTTGCCGTGTAATTACGAGATTAAGCGAACAGACGCTCCCCATGCTTCTTCTCGTAAGCATCGATTGCACTTTCATGCTGCAGTGTCAATCCGATGTCATCCAGTCCTTGAAGCAGGAATTGACGGCGGTGCTCGTCGAGATCAAAGTCAATATGGAGTCCTTGATCATCTGTAATCGTTTTGCTCTCCAGATCGACGTTCAGCTTATAACCTTCTGTAGCTTCTGTGCGCTGGAACAGTTCCTCCACTTGCTCCTCCGACAGTTTGATCGGAAGAATCCCGTTCTTAAAGCAGTTATTGTAGAAAATATCAGCAAACGATGGAGCGATGACCACGCGGAATCCGTAGTCGAGAATCGCCCAAGGGGCATGCTCACGGGAAGAGCCGCAGCCAAAGTTGGCACGGGAAATCAGGATGGTTGAGCCTTGGTAGCGGGGCTGATTCAGCGAGAAGGTGTCGATATTGCCTCCCTCTTCATCAAACCGCCATTCGTAAAACAGAAACTGTCCAAATCCTGTACGTTCAATCCGCTTCAAAAACTGTTTCGGAATAATGGCGTCCGTATCTACATTCACCCGGTCCACAGGTGCGACTATACCGTGTAATTTCGTAAATGCTTGCATAAACTTCTCCTCCGTCCTTCTTAGCTCACAACTTCTTCGGCTACAAAGTTCCAGTCACGTACATCCACGAAGCGCCCTTTAACCGCAGCTGCCGCTGCCATTGCCGGCGATACGAGATGCGTTCTGCCGCCCCGGCCTTGGCGTCCTTCGAAGTTACGATTGGACGTGGATGCGCAGCGCTGGCCCGGCTTCAGTACATCCGGATTCATCGCGAGACACATACTGCAGCCTGCTTCACGCCATTCGAAACCCGCTTCAACAAAAATTTTGTCGAGCCCTTCTTGTTCAGCCTGGATCTTCACTCGGCCCGACCCTGGAACAACGATGGCCGTTACATTGCTGGACACTTTATGTCCCTTCGCTACAGCTGCTGCTGCACGCAAATCTTCAATGCGTCCATTCGTGCAAGAACCGATAAAGACATAATCGATCGGAATCTCGGATATTGGAGTCCCAGGCACGAGCGCCATATACTCCAAAGCTTTCTCAGCTGCCTTGCGCTCATTCTCGGTCTTGAAATCCGCAGGGTTAGGAACCGTTGAGGAAATGCCCGTACCCATTCCCGGACTCGTTCCCCAGGTTACTTGTGGGATCAGAGATTCTACATCGAACTCGACCACCACGTCGAACTCGGCTCCTTCGTCTGTGACAAGGTTCTTCCAAGCTGCTACTGCAGCATCAAAAGCTTCACCTTGCGGAACATGTTGACGTCCGCGCAAGTATTCAAACGTCGTTTCATCCGGAGCGATCATGCCCGCTCTGGCTCCGCCTTCGATGGACATGTTACATACGGTCATGCGCTCTTCCATCGACAGTTCGCGGATTGCTTCACCCGTATACTCAATAACATAACCTGTTGCAAAATCAGTACCGTATTTCGCGATCACGCCAAGGATCATGTCCTTAGCCGTCACGCCCGGATTGCGGCGACCGACGAAACGCACTTCCATGGTCTTCGCTTTGGCCTGCTGCAAACATTGGGTTGCCAGCACATGCTCAACCTCGCTCGTACCGATACCAAACGCAAGCGCGCCGAATGCACCGTGAGTGGATGTATGGCTGTCGCCGCACACAATCGTTTTGCCTGGATGCGTTAAACCAAGTTCCGGTCCCATTACGTGCACAACGCCTTGATCAATCGTATCGAGATCATACAGGGTAACGCCAAAATCCTGACAGTTCTTGGTCAGGGTATCAATTTGCTGCTTCGAAATCGGATCCGTAATGTTAAAACGGTCTTTCGTTGGCACGTTGTGATCCATCGTTGCGAAGGTCAGTTCAGGACGGCGTACTTTACGGCCGCTAAGACGCAAACCTTCAAATGCTTGCGGGGAAGTTACCTCGTGAACCAAATGCAAGTCGATGTACAAAATACCCGGTTTGCCTTCTTCTTGATGAATAACGTGGTTATCCCAAATTTTCTCGAACATTGTCTTCTTACTCATCATCATCATCACCCCATTGTTCTTTACGTCCATGAGAAGATAATTGCTTGTTATCTTCTTTTAAGGAAGATCTACAACGCATCATCTTTACGTTGATAGTAATATATCATTTCCTTCTTCATTGTTCCAAGATATAATATCTATAGATGTAATAGGATTCAGCTATAACGGAGTGATGCTTAAATGGAACTGAGACAACTGCAATATACGCTGCAAATCGCGGCGGATAAAAATTTCTCCCGTGCCGCGGAGAAGCTTCATATCGCCCAGCCTTCCTTGAGCCAGCAGCTCTCCAAGCTGGAGAAAGAGCTCGGCGTGCTGCTGTTCCAGCGCAATACGAGCAACGTTGAGCTTACCCATGCCGGAGCCAGCTTTGTCGAGCATGCGCAGAAGATTATGGACGCCGTCGAGCAGCTGAAACAGGAGATGTCGGACATCTCCCAGCTTCGTAAGGGCAAAGTCGTAGTCGGCAGCATGCCGATTACAGGTTCTCACCTGCTGCCACGGGTTTTGCCAGCCTTTAAAAAGGGATATCCGGATATTGAGATCACCTTGTTGGAAGACTCCTCCATGAACCTGGAAAAGCTGACGGCCAGCGGCAAGGCCGATCTTAGCCTCCTTGCACTGCCGCTGTCCGAGCCGTCACTGTCCTGGATTCCGATCGGTGAGGAAATGATCGATTTGGCCGTTCCTCCGCAGCACCCGCTTGCGCTGCGAGCAGCCTCTGATCCCGTTCGGCCCATTACGATCGACGAAATCCGGAACGAAGCATTTGTTGTCCTCAAAAAAGGACAGGGCTTCCGGAAGCTTACCTTTGATATATGTCGAGAGGCCGGATTTGAACCGAACGTTGTCTTCGAGAGCAACAACATCGAGACGCTCCAATCTCTGGTCGCAACCGGAATGGGCATAACGCTGGTGCCTCGTTTTATCGCCCGTGCGAAACGCAGCGAGTTTATTCCGGTCTACTTGCCGCTCGCTGATCCGGTTCCGAGCCGTACGCTGGTCGTGGCTTACCGTAACGGCCGGTATCTGTCCAAAGCCGCGGATGCGTTCATTGATACGTTCAAGCAGGTTATGGACAAGCTGGTTGTGGAAAGCGTTCAAGATTAATAAACGCTAATGAATGCAGCCCATATACGAATAAAGAGGCATAACCATCGTCAAATGACAGTGGCTATGCCTCTTTTTCTCCTAAAGTAAAACGGTTACCCATTTCATCATAAATCAGAGGTTTATTTGCGCAAATTATGCTGATCAATCAATCGGTTCTGTTCATCGGCAGTACGGGACTGATCCTGAATCGATTCATTCTTCCCGTTGCCGCCTCCGGCAACATTCTCAACAAAGCTGCGGAACTGTTGTTTCTGTTCTTCTTCCTGCTCATGGTTTTGGCTGTCGAATTGGTTGTTCTCTGCCATCATTCAAAGCCTCCTCTCAGACGGATTACCCATAGTATACCCGCCTCTGCCCAGATGAAACTTCATTTTTTAGAGGAGTTTAACCATAAACACTTTATTGAAAATACAAATTCGGACGACGGTCTTCAAAAACCGGAATACGTCCTCTGACATCATCCGTAAGACGGCAATCCAGCGTACCGGTCAGGATCATTTCCTGCTCATCCCCTTCGGCAATGACCTCACCCCACGGATCGATGATCATGGAGTGACCGAAAAAGTCCGTTTCTCCGCTGGTTCCTACTCGATTGCACGCAACGACGTACATTTGGTTCTCGATCGCTCTGGCCATGAGCAGCGTTCTCCAATGATGCAGCCGCGGATGCGGCCACTCCGCAGGCACAAACAGCACTTGAGCGCCGCTGAGTGCAAGGGTGCGGGACAGCTCCGGGAACCGTATATCGTAACAGATGGACGCGCCCGCTTTCAATTGTTCCAGCTCAAAGGTTACGGTATGCTGTCCGGCTTGCAAATGCTTCTCTTCATCCATCAGACGGAACAAGTGAATTTTAGAGTATTTGGCGATCTGCTCCCCGCTCCGGTTAAACACATACATGCTGTTATAAATCCGATCTTCGATTCGTTCGGCTACAGATCCGCCCACGACTTGGATGCGGTGTTTTCGCGCAAATTCACTCAGCATCCGCGAGGTTTCCTGCCCCATGGGATCGGCAAGCTCTTGAATCCGGTCCAGCGCATACCCCGTATTCCACATTTCCGGCAGTACTATGACATCCGGCTTCATATCAGCCGCTGCGGCCTGCTCCATCATGCCGAGCATTTTATTTATATTGGCATTCACGTTTCCTATTTCAATATCAGCTTGGATAAGTGCGATATTCAATTGAGCCTTAGCTTCTCCAGTCATCTTGCAGCCTCCTGTTATTCCGGTTGAATCCAGCATCAGCGCCGCTGTAATCATGATATCAACGAACGGGCTCTTTTACAGGGTTCAACCATTCTCCTTATGTCATCATCATAGCCTCCTCCGCCCTGCTGCTGCAACACCCAAGCTCCATTTCCCTCTATACACCCCTGATAAATCGTGTTAAATTAATCCTAATTGTTTTCAATATCAGCTGCATTCGAGTGTAATTAGATAACGGAGTGATGAAACTGCAATGAACAAAAAATTAAACGAATTCCAAATAGAGCCGGCCGAGATCATGTCCCAGCTGCCCACGCAATTTTTCGCGACCTTGGTCTCCAAGGTAAACCGCCAAGTGGCGCAGGGACACGATGTAATCAATCTGGGGCAGGGAAATCCCGATCAGCCCACACCGTCTCATATCATATCCAGCTTGAAAGAAGCGGCCGACAATCCGCAGTTTCACAAATATTCGCCTTTTACCGGCTTTTCCTTCCTTAAAGAAGCCATTGCGCATCGATATAAGGAAGACTACAATGTTGATCTCGATCCGGAGACAGAGGTAGCGATTCTGTTTGGAGGAAAAACAGGTCTCGTACAGCTGCCGCAAGTGCTTCTGAACCCGGGCGATGTATGTCTTGTCCCGGACCCCGGTTATCCGGATTACTGGTCAGGCGTTGCACTGGCCCGTGCCCAAATGAAATTCATGCCGTTAACCGCAACTAACCGGTTTCTTCCCGACTATGGTGCGATCACATCTGCAGACCGAGAAAAAGCGAAGCTGATGTTCCTGAATTACCCGAATAATCCGACATCCGCCGTCGCTCCCCTGTCCTTCTACGAGGATACGGTGGCATTCGCCGCCGAACACGGGATCGTGGTAGCCAGTGATTTTGCTTATGGAGCGATTGGGTTTGATGGTGATCGTCCAGTCAGCTTTTTGCAGGCAGAAGGCGCCAAAGAAGTTGGCGTAGAATTCTACACCCTCTCCAAAACCTATAATATGGCCGGATGGCGTGTTGGCTTTGCCCTAGGGAACAAAAAAATCATCTCGCTGATCAATATGCTGCAGGACCACATCTACGTCAGCCTGTTCGGCGGCATTCAGGCTGCAGCGGCCACTGCTCTCACATCTTCGCAAAACTGCGTTGAAGAGCTGGTGGCACGCTATCAATCGAGAAGAGACACATTCTATGGCGCCCTGTCCGAAATCGGCTGGGAAGCCCAAAAACCAGCAGGCTCCTTCTTTAGCTGGCTGCCCGTCCCGAAGGGCTTTACCTCGGTATCTTTTGCCGACCTGCTGCTTGAGGAGGCCAAGGTGGCTGTTGCGCCTGGTGTCGGCTTTGGCGATCACGGCGAAGGATATGTCCGCGTCGGCCTGTTAAGCAGCGAAGGACGAATGCGGGAAGCCGCCTCCCGAATCGGCAAGCTGAACCTGTTCGGTTAACCTAATTCCTTTTGAAAAAACAAAAACGATGTGCTATTCTTGCAGTAACAATTGAATGCAGTTTTCAAAAACGCAAAGACGGGACCAGTACGAAAGCATAGGGCACGATGACCAGAGAGCGAATTCCATGGGCTGAAAGAATTTGCCGTGACCCCCTTTCCGAATCCTACCCCCGAGCGGCCTGGCTTGCCAGGACAGTGCCTTCTGTTACAGGGTTAAAGCCGGATGAGCTGCGCTCATCAACAAAGGTGGTACCGCGGAAGTTAAACTTTCGTCCTTTTTCATACAGGACGAAAGTTTTTTTATTTTCAGGAAATGGATTCGTTACAGCTATACCAACTAATCATATATACAAGGAAGTGATCACGATGCTATCCCGCATCGTCGTAAAAATTGGAAGCAGCTCCCTGACGACAGATGAAGGCGGACTTAATCTTGATTCTGTCGCCTTCTTTGCCGGAGAACTTGCCGCGCTCCGCAAGGCTGGTCATGAGGTCCTGCTCGTAACATCCGGCGCCGTCGCAGCAGGCTTTCGGGAGATCGGCTACGAGAGTAGACCCAAGCTACTGCATGAGAAGCAAGCATCAGCAGCCCTTGGCCAAGCGCTGCTGATGCGTGCATACCAGAATGCGCTGGCCTCCTATCAATTGAAGGCCGCGCAAATTCTGTTAACGAGAACGGACTTCGCGAACCGCAAACGCATGAATAATGCCAACATGACGATTACGGAGCTTCTGAAGCAAGGCGTTATTCCGATTATTAATGAGAATGATACCGTTTCGATTGACGAACTGAAATTTGGTGATAACGATACGTTATCCGCGCTGGTAGCGAACTTGGTCCGCGCCCAGCAATTAATCATCCTGACCGATACGGACGGTTTGTACACGGCTGATCCACGCAAGTCGCCGAATGCAACAAAATATGAGGAAATTGATGAAATCACGGGTGAGATTTACAGCATGGCAGGAGGCGCTGGCTCCAGCGTAGGTACAGGCGGCATGCGATCAAAAATCGATGCTGCCAAAATCGCCACCCGCGGCGGTGTCCCCGTCTTCATCGGAAAAGCCAACGAGACCGGGGATTTGCTTAAGGCGTTTAAGCATGCAGGCAAAGGAACTTATTTTGCCACCCACCTATCCTCCCTGCCGATGAAAAAGCAATGGCTCGGCTTTATGTCCTCGCCGTTAGGCCGGATCGTTGTTGATCCGGGCGCCGAGAAAGCGCTGATTCATGGAGGTCACAGCCTCCTTCCCGTTGGCATTAAACGGATCGAAGGCAGCTTCCATGCAGGGGACGTGGTAGAAGTCGTTAATATGAACAACGAAACGCTCGGCAGAGGGATCGTCAATTACGATGAGGACCAACTGCAGGCCGTGCTCGGAATGCCAAGCAGTAAAGTGATCGGCATCATCGGGGAAATCCATCGACTTGAGGTCATTCACCGCGACGAATGGATCACGTTAAAATAACCGGATTGCCATGAACCAATTAGATATTTACTGATAACTCAAATAAGGAGGATTTATTATGAGTGAGGTACGCAACAAAGCCCAACTCGCCAAACAGGCAGCATTTCGTCTTGGCAGACTGAGCACGGAGGAGAAAAACCAGGCTTTGCTGATCATGGCAGACGCCCTGATCCAGCGGACAGCAGATATCATGGAAGCGAACGCGGAGGATCTTCGCCGTGGGAAAGAGCTCGGCACCTCTGCCTCCCTGCTGGACCGGCTGGCACTGAATGAAGCTCGAATCGAGGACATTGCCGAAGGATTGCGCCAAATCGTTAAGCTGCCGGACCCGATCGGCGACACCCTGGAAACGATCGACCGCCCGAACGGTCTGAACATCGTCAAGAAGCGCGTTCCCCTTGGCGTGATTGGCATCATTTATGAAGCACGTCCCAACGTGACCGTTGATGCAGCCGGGCTATGCTTGAAGACGGGCAATGCGGTCGTGCTGCGCGGTGGTTCATCCGCCCTCTCCTCCAACCGCAAAATCATCGAGGTGCTTCACGAAGCTATGGAACGCACCACACTGCCTAAAGATGCGCTACAGCTTATTGAGGATCCGAACCGTTCCTCCGTGGATGAAATGCTGAAGCTCAACGGACTGCTGGATGTCATCATCCCGCGCGGTGGCAGCTCGCTGATCCAGAATGTTGTGATGAACGCCACGGTACCAGTCATCGAAACCGGAGCCGGGATATGCCATACCTATCTGGATGTTTCGGCAGCCCCGGACATGGCGGCCGCCATCAGTATCAATGCCAAGGTGCAGCGCCCTTCGGTCTGCAATTCCATGGAAACCCTGCTCGTCCATGCGGATTATGCCAAATCGCATTTGACTGCGCTGGCCGAAGCATTCCGTGAGCGTAATGTCGAGCTGCGCGGATGCCAGCGTACCCTGGATTACGTTCCGTGGGCTGCAAAAGCTACGTCTGATGATTACGCTACCGAGTATAACGACTATATTTTGAACCTTAAAATTGTGGATCACCTGGATGAGGCCATTGAGCATATTTCGATTTATGGCACCAAGCACTCGGAATGTATCGTTACGGAGAATAAGGATCATGCGCAGCGCTTCTTGCAGGAAGTAGACGCAGCCGCTGTCTATCATAACGCATCGACCCGCTTCACCGATGGCTTTGAATTTGGCTTCGGCGCCGAAATCGGGATCAGTACCCAGAAGCTGCATGCCCGGGGACCTATGGGGTTACCCGCGCTTACTTCCTCCAAATATGTTATTATCGGTAGTGGTCAAATACGCGAATAAATCATTCATCTAAAGCCATGAAGGAGGAAATAACGATGTGCCAATCCCCGCAGAACCGACCTTTAATAGATAAAGCAATTACCTTCTACGGCGCCGGCTCGATGGCCGAAGCGATCGTACGAGGATTAGTGAGCCGTTCTGTCGTGCTTCCGGAGAATATTACGATGCTCAACCGAAGCAATGTTCAGCGCCTTCAGGAACTGAGTGAGCGGTACGGCGTCCAGATCAACAATGACGATGCCGCTAAAATCGAAATTCTAAAAACTTCGCCGGTGATCGTGCTTGCCATGAAACCGAAGGATGCTGCTAAAGCGCTGAAAGAACTGGGACCGAAGCTCTCAAGCGATCAATTAATCATCTCCGTAATCGCCGGATTATCGATTTATACGACACAGACGCTGCTTGGAAACCATCAACCCATTGCACGCACAATGCCGAATACATCTGCCTCTATCGGACTTGGTTCCACAGGAATCGCGTTCTCGAAGGAAATCAGCGAAGAACAGCGCCAACTGGTCATGACTTTGTTCGAAGCTGTTGGTAATGTAACGGTCATTGAAGAAGAGAAGATGGATATCCTGACCGGTATATCCGGCAGTGGACCGGCTTACTTCTATTACATGATGGAAGCCATGACTGCCGCGGGGATCCGCGGCGGCCTGACGCAGGAGCAAAGTCGCGAGTTGACGCTCCAAACCATTCTGGGCGCGGCCCGGATGGTGCAGCAGACCGGAGAACAGCCTTCATCGCTTCGCGCGAAAATCACATCGCCGAACGGTTCAACACAAGCGGCCCTCGAAACGCTCGACAAAGGCGATTTCTTCGAAACCGTCATTGCCGCCGTAAACCGCTGCGCTGAGCGCTCCAAAGAAATGGGCGCCATGCTGAAGGAGCAGATCTCATGAGCCGCTGTATCGCAACGTACCGAATCTATGACGACCAGGCGGATTTTCGTAAGAAAGCAACTTCCATCGCCGTTGGCATGACGGTTGGCAGCTGGACCGAGCTGCCGCAAGCCAAGCGTGAAGCGATGCAGAAGCATCTTGGCGAAGTGGTTGACATTCAGGTTCACGAGGGCTGGGAGCCAGGCAGTCGTTATGCGGATGTCAGCATTGCTTATCCGGATATTAATTTCAGCCGGGATATTCCTGCCCTACTGGTGACGGTATTCGGCAAAATTTCCATGGACGGACGCATTAAACTGACATCCCTGGATTTGTCTCCCGACTTCCTGAGTGCGTTTCCCGGACCGAAGTATGGCATCGACGGTATTCGCGATCTTCTTGGCGTCCATGACCGTCCGCTGCTCATGAGCATCTTCAAATCGGTGATCGGACTGAATGCGGACGAGCTTAGAGCCCAATTTATCCGTCAGGCGCTTGGTGGCGTGGATCTCATCAAAGATGATGAAATCCTGTTCGAGAACGACCTCACCCCGATTGAAAAACGGGTAAGCATGTGCATCCAGGCGGCTGCTGACGTTGAACAACAAACAGGCAAAAAGCTGCTCTATGCAGCCAATCTAACCGGCCGGACGTCACAGCTGCGTGAGCAAGCGCTGCGCGCTATTGATGCTGGCGCTAACGCCCTGCTCTTTAACGTGCTGTCCTATGGGTATGACGTTTTGCATGAGCTAAGCAGCGATCCGGATATCATCGTGCCTATCGCGGCTCATCCTGCACTTGCCGGCGCCATTTATCCTTCTCCATACTATGGAATAACGGCTCCGGTGCTGCTCGGCCAGCTGATGCGGATCGCCGGGGCGGATCTGGTGCTCTTCCCTTCTCCTTACGGATCTGTAACGATGCCGAGAGAAGAGAATCTGGCCATACGCGACGAGCTGCATAGCGCTAAACTTGGCGTGAAACGCAGCATGCCGGTACCATCCGCAGGAATTCATCCGGGACTCGTTCCACGCATCATCCGGGACTTCGGCACCGATGTGGCCGTTAACGCAGGCGGTGGAATCCACGGGCATCCAATGGGAACCGAAGCTGGCGGCAAAGCCTTTGTACAAGCGATTGAGGCAACGATGAAATCCTTGCCGCTCGCTCACTTTGCCGAAGAACACGAAGAGTTGAAAGCCGCACTGGACATCTGGGGAGGAGAAGTATGACATCTGGAGAGAAACAGCCGATCATTTTTTGCGATTTCGACGGAACCATCACGAACAACGATAATATTGTAGCCATCATGAAGCACTTCAAGCCGGAAGGCTTTGAGTCGATCATGCAGGATACACTAGACCGCACTATTTCTATACGGGAAGGCGTAGGCCGCATGTTCGCCCTCTTCCCTTCCTCCATGAGAGAAGAAATTACCGATTATGTTCTAAGCCATGCAGGGATTCGGGAAGGCTTCAGTGCATTCCTGGATTATTTAAAATCCGAACATATTGAATTTTACGTTACAAGCGGCGGCATCGATTTTTTTGTCGATCCTCTGTTGAAGCCCTTTGGCATTCCTGCAGACCATATCTTCTGCAACGGCTCCAATTTCGAAGGTGCTCACATCGAGATAACTTGGCCTCATCCTTGCAAGGAATCCTGTCAGAACTACTGCGGCATGTGCAAGGTTACGGTGATGGACCGTTTTCCGACCGATCGGTATTACCGGATTCTGATCGGGGACAGCCTTACCGACTTCGAAGGCGCCAAACAGGCGGATCTAGTTTATTCCCGTTCCTCGCTCACTGAGCAGTGCAAGAAGCTTGGCGTTCATCATGTACCCTTCGAGACATTTACCGATATTCAGAACGACATGAGAGACAAGTTTAAACAGGAGGTGCTGTAAGTGGCATTTTCAGATATCCAGCTTGAACAGAAACAGGCTGCCCTGCAGGATCTTAGAGGAATTAAGGAACTGTTTGCTTCTAGAAACTGGTTCCCGGGTACCAGCGGTAATCTATCTGTCCGTGTTGGCGAGTTCAATCCAGAGCAGTTTTATTTTGCGGTAACAGCCAGTGGTAAAGACAAGTCGGTACATACGCCCGAAGATTATCTTTTTGTGGATCAGAACGGCGTACCTTGTGAAGCAACCGGTTTAAAGCCTAGTGCGGAAACTTTGATTCACTGCGAAATTTATCGCAAAACCGGCTGCGGCGCCATTTTCCATGTGCATACCATCGATAACAATCTGATCAGCGACTGGTATGGTGAACAAGGTTATGTCCCTGCCCAAGGAATCGAGCTGATCAAGGCCTTTAACATTTGGGATGAGGACGCGGCGATTCGCATTCCGATCCTGCCGAACTATGCAGACATTCCGCGGATTGCGGAACTCGTTCCGGATGCGCTTGATCCGGCGGTACCCGGCATTTTGCTGCGCAACCACGGCATCTATGCCTGGGGCAAAAACGCGTTCGAAGCAAAGAAACATCTGGAGGCTTTTGAGTTTATATTCGAATACTCCTACCGTCGTCTGCTCTTAAATGCAGCCGGTTCCAAGGTGAATTAAATCCATATTTGCAGATACAGAGCTTGATCAGCCGGATGCACCGTGATCAACGTCTTCAGTGTGCATCCGGCGTTATCTTTCCGTTAGGAGTGTATAGGGATGCTCGAAAGTTTAGCCATTGGCATCGTCTTTATTTTGTATGGTTTGGTCCTCTTTTTACTTCCGCCTAAAAGTTCCAAGAGCGTTTATGCTTATAAAACTACGTCATCTCTCAAAAATGAACGAAACTTTAAAGTTGCCAATGCCTATGTCAGTTTGCTGCTGATGATCTTTGGGGTCATCCTGCTGCTGATCGCCAGGCTTACCGGCCACTTCATGACCACCGGTATTGCGACCCTGATCGTCTTTATCCTAATATACATACTCGTTGAACGAAAACTAAAAAACCTGTAAAACGATTCCGATCGTTTACAGGTTTTTTCTTTATATGGATTATAGCCGTTTCTGCTCATGCTCCGTTAAAGAGATCGAAGGCGCAGGTACCTGATCCGGTGATGAATAAACATTGAAGATAAACAAACATGTCACAACAAATAGAGTAATGTACAACAGGTAATACAGATTCTTGGCCACGATATCTCCCTCCATATCTCGTTCATATCCATTTTGATTAGATCGGATCCACTTGATCCAATGAATGTTATTAGCAATACATATGTACAGCAGGCAGACTCGCCTAACTGCTGCGGTCTCTAATGATCACTTTAACTGCAGAAGGCACGGATAGCGTCACATCAAGTTGTGAGAAGGATCCCCGAAAAGTATAGCGCGGGGGATCATTCAGCTGGACATATAGAATGTTTCCCGACTGTTTAATCTGAATCATCGACGGCAACTCGGTCGTACTCCACATTTTGATATCTTCCGTCCGCAGGCTGCCAAAAATCAGCATCTCCTTCGAACTCGAAGCATCTTGTTGGATATTGTGATTGTAACTGCCCTGAACAATGACTTTTTTAACCCCGTCCGGGATTGTTATCTTCTGATCCGGTAACGGAATCGTTTGCTGCACGGACATCGTCTCACGGCGAATCTGATCCAGTAAACCCGTCGCACTTAGCGCTCCCATGCCGATACAGCAGAAAGCCAGAAAACCGATGAGAAGAATGCTGAATATATCATACTTGACCCAACCGCGTCTCCGAAAAATCAGCGAGTAGCTGACGATCTCGGCACCTAACAGAACAAATACGATCGGCCACCATCTTGCGGCGGAGCTATACACCTCTACCCCTTTCCAGGCGGAGGACAAGACAAGCAAGCCAAGCACGAGCAAGGAGAGTCCCATCGAGAGTGTACCCACTCTCCATTGTCGTGCAGACTTCGATGGAGGGCTTCCCAGATCATAAATGGACATATCATTCGTTGTCGGTATCATAATATGAACGCCCTCCTCTCAATGCATCCTTTTTCGAGCCAGTCATCAGCTTGATTCCACCTCCGATGAGAAGTACGGCGATAATCGCGGTCTTCAAATAGGAACGAATGCGGTAATCCAGCTGCAATTGTGGGAATTGTGTATCGATATAAGGCATCACCACGCTGGTAAATACGAAATAGACACCAAGTACAAGCAGTCCAAGTCCGAGCCAGCGCTGCTGATTCCCAAGGCCTGAGATGATCGGTCGATCACGCAGCGGCTCCCTGCCGTAACGGCTTACTTGCTGCAGACCGTCAAAGAATGCATAAAACCAGATCAGCGGAATCAAGAACAGGAACAGCGACAGCTTGAGTACATCCAGCACATAGATGCTGCCAAGAAATAGGACCATGAGCTGCAGTCCGCGTTTTTGCAATCCCAAATACATTTGACCCGCTCCGGGGAAGGCCGATAACAAGGTGGCAAACACTTTACTCCGCCGTCCGCTCTCCCGGCCGCTCTCGAGCTCATCAAACAGCGTGCGATCGATAAGTAATTCTCCAGCTTGCTTGCGGTGAACCAGCTGAACCACATCAAACATACAATAGAGCCAAATGATGGGCAGCATGCCCAGGAACAGCAGAAATACCGATTCGTGAGTCAAGCCCGTCAAGAACAGCAGAATCGTCCCAAGTCCGAAGAATGCGATCAGGAACGACAACCCGCGCTGCATCAATCCCAGTTGAAAATGCCCCAAACCGGGAATGAAGGACAGCAGTATGGTATAAAAGCGTTCAGACTCATCACTTTTTTCCTGGCGAATCTCCATCGGCCGTCCATATTCATCGTGTATAATCGTTACAGGCGTATATCGGATTAAGGCAATTAGCAGGTCGAGCATGCTAATCCCCCAGATCATTAATGCTCCGAGAATTCCGAGCACAAAAGCCGCATCGGAAGCCGTCATGATCCCGAGCACAAATCCGCCAAACAAGCTACCGAAGAACAAGAACGGATATAGCAGGGCACGTCCCTTTCTCCCCCAATAATAATGGCCGAGGCCCGGAAGGATATTTAATATAAAGGCAAACCCTTTACTTTTTTGCGGTTGCACAAGGCATCTTCCTTTCATTTTTCTTATCGGGATAATAGCTGGTCAAGCCAGCCTGTTGTTTTTTCCACCCATTGTTTACTGTAAGAAGGTGTTTCGGATAATGGAACCTCACTGTTCATATCGCCGGGAAGAAGTCGGTCAAATGCCCCGGTGAAGAGGAACAGCATGGTAATGGAAGCGGCAATGGTGTAGTGAACGATCGCGCGTTCGTACCATCGCTTTGGACGTTCCTGAATCCGCAGCGGTGCTTTATGGGTGTAAGGCTTAATTTGTTCGTGTTCCACCACCTGCTGGGTAAATGCTTCCACGTCTGAGAGGCTAGGGAGTTCGGAATCAAGCTCCGCCAGTACCTGCATATAGATCTCCAGCACGCTGTCATCCAATAACATGAGCTCTTCATAAGAAGACCGTTCTTCTGCCGAGCCTTCTCCTCTAACATATCGTTCCGTCAGCATCTTAAGCTCGTTACCCTTTACGTTCATTTCCATTCCTCCTCCTTCCACGATTTCCGAATCCATTGTCTGGCCCGGTATAATTTCGATTCCACCGTCTTGACCGTGACATCCATCTCGGCTGCGATTTGTTCGTAGTTTTTCTCTTCCAAATAAAAAGCCGTTATAATGGCGCGGTGATTGTCCGGCAATTGTTTAATTTTCTCTCGAAGTTCCTCTCTTCTCTCCTTCTGTACGAGCAGAGAAACCACGTCTTCGTCCCGGGAAGGGAGTTTATCCAGCACTTCATCATGTTCGCCGTGCAGCTGCTCCGGCGGTTTACGGGAAAGCTTCCTCTTCATATCAATCGCTTTATTTAGCGTGATGCGTGTAATCCAGGTTTTAAACCCTTCAGATCGGTACTGGGGGAGAGCTTTGTATACTTGAATAAACACTTCCTGCGACGCATCTTCCGCTTCCTTGGCATCCCGCAGGACCGAGTATGCCGTATGGAACACGTGCTGGCTGTAGTGGTTCACCAGTTCCCGAAAGGCTTCTTGATCCCCTTGCAGGATGCGCGTGATTAACGTTTCAGCATCAATAACTCTCCCCTCCTTCCCAAATACATAGACGTCAGCTTTGAAAGCTGCCCCTGCACTTTTCCGAAAAAAAATATTGGATCATTTTAAAAAAAGTCCAACACAGCCTGTCCCATAGTCTGCCCATACCGGCGAAAACAAAAAAAGAACGTCTATCGACGCCCTTTGGAAAGTTACAGGATCATGCCGCTACAAATAGAACATTCATCACAAAATGCATAACCATCACGGGAACTAGACCTTTCGAACGAATAGCCACGCCATAGATAGATGGAATGAAGTCCATTGAACCCATACGATGGTGACAATCATGATGATGAAGCTGGTGATAAACCCACCTGGGCGATTCGTTACTTGCAAGCTTTTCTCACCCATTCTGTAATACGTATTATGATATCATGATACCCTTCTATAATGACCGGATCAACTAGAGATTTGCACCTCATCTATTTCTAATGGCTCCACCACATTTAGCAGAAACGAACGCCCGCTCAAATATTCACGAATATAGGCTAGCGCATAGATTTGCTCACTCTTCAGACTTTCTGTCTCTCTTGGATTGGAGGCATGGTGGCTGTAGTTCTCCATCATAATCATGATGAAAAAGCACTCCAGAGACTGAATATAACCCGAGCCCAATTTCCGCACGCTTTCATATCCTTGAAGCACTTTAAATCGTTGGTTCGGAACAAGTGACAACATCACCGCTGCCAGATCGTAAAGAAAAAAACCGTAGCCACACCTACCGAAATCAATCGGGTGAGGAAGGCCACCTTCAAACACCACATTCCCCAGATGTAAATCGGCATGAATGAGGCCATAATTGCAATCATCAGTCTTCATCTGATCAAGCTGGGATAAAACCTTTTCAGCTGCGAGTTGATACAGTGACCATGAGACTTCTGACAAAAAAGTTCCTGCATATCGTTTCAACTTGACGAGTGCTTCTCCATAGCTGTTCATCCCCCATAGAGGTCTCCGGGAATCAGAAGAACTTTCGAAGCCGAGTGCCACTTCATGTAGTCTGGCTATCAAGACACCTACCTGATATGCTTGATCTTCTGTAAGTCTTTCATGGGCATGCACACCATCCACCCACTTCATCACGGTGACATAAGGAGATCTGAATCCATGCTCCGTACCGATTTTCAACATTCTTAATCCATTTGGAGTGGTTATACCTGACGGCACTTTGATACCTGCGGTAATAAGGGCATCCAGGAATTGAAGCTCCAGGTCTATTTCATTACTGGACCGTCGATCCGAATGAATTCTCAATAAGTATGTTTCATTTAAGTTGGTCCTAACTTGATATGTAATCGTGTCCGAAATACCGATAAACTCAATCTCAACCCATCTCAGGTTATACTGCTGAAGTGCCGATATCGCAACTTTCTTGGCCCTAGCGAGCAGCGCACACCGTTGTTCTTCTGTTGCAAGTTGAAAAAAATCATTCATGAACTCACCTCTGCTCTATCGTTTGAACGTTCTTCCAATGATTATAATTCCCCAGCATCTGCCCTTCCTATATAAGGATTGATTTAAAATGACTTTTATACATAAGAAAAAGCCACATCAGAATCGTTCCAATGTGACTTTGTATTACTTGTTTTTGGTATATACGATTTTCTTGATGGAATCGCAGGATAAACAAAATTGAGAAGAAAGCTGATCAATCGTAGCGCCCGACGCAAACAACTGCCGGATTTCCAAGTTTCTTTTCTTCAAATACACCCGGCTGCCCGAGTTTTCTCCCCATTTCTTGCGCAATCCTTCAGGTTTAGGGATGTACACCATCCCGCCCTGTACATATTTCTGTACTTCCTTCAACAGTTCCTCTGGAAGTATAATATCCGCGTTTATATATTTCATGGTAGCTCTGCTCCTTAAAATTAAAATAAAGGTTTTAAGGATGCAAAGTCCATTTAGATAAACGGCCTCTCTACACGAGGTAATCAGGCGGTAACTTTCTCATCGCTCCATGCAAACAACCGCCGTTGTTCATCAAATAGACTTTGCATAGAGCTCATTGTCAATCTTCCCTTCATGTTCATGCCCTCCCTTCAAAATAATGACATTCCGACTGGTTATGACCATTATAACCGATGTTACGCGAAAAATCGAAGTGATCTGTCTCATCTACAAGCCGATTTCAAACCACCAAGCTGGCAAACGACCGAAACATCTCCTCCACAGTGTTGAAACAATAGGTTGGCTGGCATGCCGCCAGCTCTTCCTCGGAACCATAACCATAGCCTGCAGCGATGCTGTGTATCCCGCAGTTCCGGGCTCCAATCAGATCATGCTTCCGGTCTCCAATCATAACGGCTCCAGGCGTCTGAATACGGCACGTATCCAGAACATGTTGAATGATTTCGGTCTTGGCGGACCGGGTGCCGTCCAGCTCGCTTCCACACACCATGGAAAAATAAGCGGATAGCTGAAAATGCTCTAGAACCGTTTCGGCAAAATCCGTAGGTTTGGAGGTAGCGACATACAAGCGGCGCCCTTGGGATAACAGCAAATCCAATAATTCGCGTATGCCGCCATACACCTCATTCTCATAAAGGCCGGTGTCCTTGTAATATTCACGGTAGCTAAGAACGGCTTCCCATGCCTTGGCTTCACTAAAATGATATTTCTCGATGAAGGACGCCTGGAGCGGGGGACCGATAAAACATTCCAGCTCGGAAAGATCACTTACGTTAATCCCATGTTTACCGAGTGCGTATTGGACAGCTTTTGTGATGCCTTCACGCGGATCAGTCAAGGTGCCATCCAAATCAAATAGAATATGATTGTATCTCATTCGATCATTCTCCTTCAAACATGATTCCTAAGCCAGATCCTTGATCTCCAGGAGATCCCTGATCGTATAAGCAGGTCGATGATGATCACTTAAAACGGCACCCCGGCGATTATAATAACAGAAATCAATTCCGGCTCTCGTTGCTCCTTCATAATCATCCGTAAGCGAATCCCCTATGTACAGCACCTCGTCAGGACCTACCTCCAATTCCTGCAAAGCGAGTTCAAATATCTGCGGGTCCGGTTTCCAGCACTTCACCTCATCCGAAATGATAAAGGAGTCAAAATAATGAAACAATCCTACTGTTGTCAGGCGTTTACGCTGTGCTTCGCCAATGCCGTTAGATATCACCCCTAGCGTAACATCGCCATGCAGGTGTTCTAAAATAAGATCGGCATTCGGCTCCATATGGTTGGAACTGCAAAACAACCCCCAGTAGGTTTCTGAGATCTCCCGGAACTGACGAAATTCCCGCTTCAACCTCAGGAAGGTATCCGTGAAGGAATGCTCCAGCACCTGCCTGATATCGTGATTGTTCTGAATTCGGTTCATCCAATAATTAAAATTAATCGGTCCAAACGTGCTCCAGAATTCCTCCCACGTCAGTTCCTCATGCAGCCGGTAGTGCTCCAGTGCCTGCTGCATGCATTTCTGCTCGCTTTGGTTGTAATCCAGCAGTGTGTTGTCCAGATCAAAAATAATCGCTTTATATCTCATTTTTCTCTCCCCTCACGTCCATCGGCTGTAAATAATTTAATTCGCTGACGTGGGGATATTCTCCTGCCATTGACAGCTCGTGGCTGCACATACCTGCCAACCAACCATAGAAAAAAACAATCCCCAGAGCCAAAAAACAGACTCTGTGGGATCGATATTAATTAATAAAACTCTCTGCAATTTCAAGAACTTCCTCTTTCTTAAGAGCAACTTTATTATTTAACGATATATGATAATAAAGGTCATGCTGCTCATCCACCCAAGCCAAGCCCTGATTAAAATAAGCATCCGCATATTTAACGTAAATCATCTCGCGGCCCTTAACGAGCACTTTTTCCACATGATCCTCTTCGGAAAAATGGATCTCCTGCTTGGGGTTCATCCCGCGTTTGGTCACGAACACGGTGATCGAAGACTCTAATTCTTTGCCTTTTACATAGGACAGAGAAATGCTACTCACTCTTGGCGGTTTAATCTCCTTAACGAAAACTTTTTTGTTGTTCGTTGAAGCTTCAGCCTGTCGGATTAACTCATTTTGTATTTCGTAATAAACTTCTGTCGGTTCTCCATCATGAAATAAATCAGATAGATCCGGATTAAAGGATAGGTAACCTTCATTAAATGAATACTCATTTAATAGCCGGGAAGGAATCTTCATATTAGGCATCCCACGCTTTGTAGCTTCCTCTTGAAGCACATTGAGCGAACCCAGATAAATAGAACCCGTTTGAAATTCGAGCAATGTATCCTCTCCGTATAACTCTCTCTTCAAGTCATTCATCTCTTGGTTATGTATATAATAAGCGATGGCTTGGCCCGGCAAAGCCGAACGCCAGGCTAAACTCCTGGAAGCGGTATCGAGCGAATGCAATCGATCCTTCTTTTCTTGTAATTCCTTGGACACTTCAGCTTTAGGTTTTGTCTCCAGCACCACTTTTCCGTCTTTGCTGCGAATCTGTATCAGTTCGGTTGCGGCGTAAACCGTCACCGACAGCGAAGTCACTAGCAGCAGCGACGCTGCCATCACGAGTGGTCTTCTTAACATGTTGGGCTGAGGTTTCTTTGCGGGTAGGCAAGCAATCCGTTCCATGACTGCATCCCTGACATCAATGATATAATGGCTCTTTGGGTCCTGCTCTATCAGCTTTTCTTCCACGTCATTTCGTTTAACTTCCACTGTAGATTCCCCTCTCTGTCAACCATCCACTTTTTTATTTTTTGTATCAGGCGGCTGTAGCGTTTTTTGACCGAATCCTTGGTTTTATCGAGAATTAATCCGATTTCCGCAAAGCTTTTTTCCTCAAAAACCCGCAGAATAAGCAGGTTCCGCTCCTCCGGAGACAGCCTACGAAGAGCACGCTCCATGGACTCGCCAATGATATATTTTTGGGCCTCCTGCTCTGCGCTTGCCGCTTGCTCCTTATCCTCTCTCAACAAAGGTGCAATGCTATAGAAGAATCGTTTCCTTCGCAGCATATTTAGACAATGGTGATAAGCAATCTTGTATAACCATGAAGAAAAGGAGGTCTTTGGCTCATATGTCTCCAACTTCTGATAAGCCTTGACCATAATCTCCTGCACGGCATCCTCCGCATCCTGCCGCTGGTTCAATAGCCTCCAGCAATACATGAAAATCTGCTGTTGATACGCCTCGACGATATGTACAAAGGCTTGCCGATCCCCGTTTAAAACTTGTTCTATGGATTCTTCTAGGCGCAAGTCTTTAGGCTCTGAATTCATTGGTTGAAAGCTCACTCCGTTATTCCCCCTTTCATCAGCAATCCATTGTTCAGGTGCCTTCATAAGCTTTAACACATGGCAGCGGAATAAAGGGACATCTTTTTTTAATACGGATTGTAGTTATTTTTGAATAACTGCTTCTAATGCACCTTCCATCATGAACCAGATGGCTTGGAAGGGGAATGCAGAATATTACACATAAAATAGCCCCACAAAGTGGAGCCTATGCTTTGATGCTTATTCCAAATACTTTGCGGGGACCCCAAAAACATATAAATGCGATTAAAGAATTGCTTTTGCTCCGCTGAAAACTTATACATTCTCTAATCTAAAAAAGCACGCCCATAAGGACGTGCTTCTCATCTATCTTCCGATATTTCTGAATTTCTGCGTATAGGCCTTGGCATCCTGTGCGGTACGCACCCGATTGCGGCTCCATTCAAGCAGGATCCGGTCAATGTAGCGGAAATGCAGTTTGCCCGCAAACACCGCTTCTTTCAGAGCCAAGAGGATCAACTCGTCCGGATAGCGATCCGCATCAACCCAGCCGGAGATCGTTTCCAGCTCCATGGGCGATAACGGACGGCCAAACTCTTTTTCGAAAATGGTGAACAAATTCCGCTCTTCCTTCTCAGAAACGGGATTCCCCGATGCAGTTGATTTGTCGGTAGCAGGACGGGCATTCAACAGCGGAGACGCAAACTTGGTTCCATCAGGGGTCTTTTCCTTGTGCTCTTCAGCCAGGCACGAAGCGAGCTTCTCATACAATCCGTGGAGATTGTAGCGCTCGTAATGAATCCCCTGTGTTTCGTCCACATACTCATCAATTCCGATCAGCCCTACCTTCATCAAGCGCTGCAAGCTGGTAGCGATGAATCCGGTGGGAGCCCCCGTCACTTCCGCAAGCTCCTCCAGCGAAGGAAACGTCTTGAACTCCACCTGCTGATAACCAATCAAATGGATCACCAGCATGGCTTCACGGTCGCTTAACCCAAGTGACCGGTAATGCCGGAGCAAGGCATAAGGAATGATCGCCATTCCTTGGCTCATGCCGGCAGCGGCGCCGGCCGTCCAGCCATTCACATCCGTGTCCACGTTACCGTCGTGGTCCATAGACTTACCTCTCACGGCTTACGGATACAACCGGTACAGGGTCCGTGGGAACGGAATCGTTTCACGCACATGGTCCAAGCCGCAAATCCAGGCAACGGTACGCTCAAGACCTAAACCGAAGCCGGAATGAGGCACGGTGCCGTATTTACGCAAATCCATATACCATTGATAGGTTTCCATCGACAGATCATGCTCCTTGAAGCGCTCTTCAAGCAGCTGTGGATCGTCTATCCGCTGCGATCCGCCAATAATCTCGCCATAACCTTCCGGAGCGATCATATCCGCACAAAGTACGACTTCCGGACGATTCGGATCCGGCTTCATATAGAAAGCCTTGATTCCCGCCGGGTAATGCGTAATAAAGACCGGTTTGTCATACTTCTCAGCAATAGCTGTTTCGTGTGGCGCGCCAAAGTCTTCACCCCAAGGAATATCAAAATCTTGCGTATGCAGGAATTCAATAGCCTCATCGTACGTAATCCGCGGGAATGGTGCCTGGATCGCCTCCAGCTTCGAAATGTCGCGACCGATCGTTTCAAGCTCCTGGCGGCAGTTTTTAACCACGGATTGCACCACATGACTAATGAACTGCTCCTGCACGCGAAGGCTCTCCTCATGGTCTGTGAAGGCCATCTCAGGCTCAATCATCCAGAACTCGATCAGGTGACGGCGGGTTTTGGACTTCTCGGCACGGAACGTCGGCCCGAAGGAGTATACCTTACCGAGCGCCATGGCGGCAGCTTCCATGTACAACTGTCCGCTCTGGGTCAAATAGGCATCCTCATCAAAATACTTCGTGTGGAACAGGTTGGTTGTACCCTCCGCGGAAGTTGGGGTCAAAATCGGCGGATCCACAAGCGTAAATCCGTTGGTATCAAAGTAATCTTGAACCGCACGGATAATTTCAGCACGGATCACCATGATCGCACGTTGTTTCTGTGTACGAAGCCACAGATGACGATGGTCCATCAAATAATCGACACCATGCTCTTTAGGCGTAATCGGATAGTTTTCCGTAAGATGTATAATTTCAATGCCGGTAACCGTCATCTCATAACCCGATTGGCTCCGCGGCTCTTCACGTATAACACCCGTCACATACAAAGAGCTTTCTTGTGTCAGGCTTTTCGCGTCATCCCATACTTGTTCGGATACTTCGCTCTTCACAACAACACCCTGGATATATCCGGACCCATCGCGAAGCTGCAGGAATTGAATCTTCCCGCTGGAACGCTTGTTGTTGATCCAGGCGCCGATTGTGACGGTCTCACCGACATGCTGGTTGACGTTACGAATCACACTTTTGGTGGCCATGCTTAAATCTCTCCCTTATATCACTACTATTTAACGGTTGGAAGCTTGTACGATACGATGCGTATCCCGAGCAATAACCAGTTCTTCGTTGGTAGGGACCACAAGTACCTCGACCTTCGAATTTGCCGCAGAAATACGGCGTGGCTCGCCGGAACGAATGCTGTTCAGCTCCTCATCCAATTCTACTCCGAGATAGGTAAGCTGCTCAAGCACTCTTTGACGAAGGACGATCGAATTCTCGCCGACGCCCGCAGTAAATACAATGACATCCACGCCATTCATGGCAGCAGCGTAAGACCCGATGTATTTACGAACACGATACTCATACATTTCAAAGGCCAACGTGGAGCTCGGATCGCCTTTTTCCATGCCTTCCGTAATCTCACGCATATCACTGCTGATTCCGGAGATCGCCAATAGTCCGCTATGCTTGTTCAGCATGGAGTTCACTTCATTGACGGTCAGCTCTTCCTTGTTCATTACAAACGGTACGATTGCCGGGTCCAAATCACCGCTTCGCGTACCCATCATGAGCCCTTCCAGCGGGGTCATCCCCATGGAAGTGTCGATGGATTTCCCGCCTTTTACTGCTGTCAGGGAAGCACCGTTACCGATATGGCAGGTAATGATCTTCAGATCCTCCAGTGGCCGGTTCAGGAATTCTGCCGCTGCCTGGCTGACATAGGCGTGAGATGTACCGTGCGCACCGTAACGACGTACTTTATATTTATTATAAAGTACTCTCGGAATAGCGTACAGGTATGATTTCTCCGGCATCGTCTGATGGAACGCCGTATCAAATACAACGACCTGCGGAACGCCCGGCATATTGGTTTCTGCTGCCTTAATCCCCATCATCGATGCGGGATTGTGCAGCGGAGCCAAATCGAACAAGCGACGGATTTCCGCTTTGGCATCACTGTCAACGAGCGCGGATTCTTTAAAAGATTCCCCGCCGTGCACTACGCGGTGTCCAACGGCCTGAATGCTTTCGATAGAATCGATCACACCGTGCTCCTCGTTTGTAAGCATGCCCAGCACTTTGCGGATCGCCGTGGTATGCTCCAGAATTTCGCTGACTTCCGTAACATCCTGTTTTCCCGTCGGCTTATGCGTCAGAATCGAGGAATCCATACCGATCCGCTCAACCAAGCCTTTTGCCAATACGGATTCATCCGTCATGTTGTACAGTTGATACTTCAGTGAAGAACTACCTGCATTAATTACGAGAATATTCATACCCGGTCACCATCCTTATCGTACTTGAAAAAGCCTTCTCCGGTTTTGACGCCCAGTTGCCCTGCGCGGACCAGTTTCTTCAAGACAATCGATGGACGGTATTTCAGTTCGCCGTACTCGCGGAACATGCGTTCCAGCGCAGCGAGGATGGAATCCAAGCCGAAACGGTCGGCCATCTCAAGCGGTCCATGCTGGAAGTTATATCCGATTCTCATCGCGTCATCGATATCTTCCGCCGAAGCCACGCCTTCCTGCAGCAGATGCATCGCTTCGTTGATCATGAGGGTAATCATGCGGGTTGTAACGAAACCTGGAGACTCATACACCATGATGCCTTTTTTATCCGAAACTTCTTCAACAAAGCGTTTTGTTTCTGTAAACGTATGTTCCGAAGTTTTCAGGCCGCGGATGATTTCAACAAGGTCTACCTTGGAAACAGGATGAATGAAGTGCATGCCAATAACACGCTCAGGATATTTGGTAGAGCTGGCGAGCTCGGTCAAACTAAGCGTGGATGTATTACTTGCTAATATCACATGGCTCGGACATACTTGATCAAGCTGTGAAAATACCTCTTTCTTCGCTTCCAAGTCCTCTATTATGGTCTCAATCACCATATCGCAGGTGCTAAGCTCGGCAAAATGAGTTACTTTTTGAATCCGGTTCAGTATGAGTTTCTTCTCTGCCTGGGTAATTCCCCACTTCTCCAATTGTTTATCTAGACTGGTCTCGATCATTCGGTATGAATAGTCCAGTTTCTCTGGAGTTTTCTCTACGAGCAGTACGTCAAGACCTTTGGCTGCCAGCATCTCCGCAATGCCCTGCCCCATAGTCCCGCCGCCTACAACGCCGATTTTTTTGAAGTACATGGTTTCTACTCCACCCTTTCCTTATCTCTATACTTTATTGTACCCCATTTGTCGAAAAATACATTTTCAGAGCACAAAGTATAATAATATCTTAGCACGACAAAAAAGTAAAAAAAAATAACCAGCATAACAATTTATGCTGGTAAAAGCGCGTTTTCACGAAATTGACAACGAAATTGTTCCCCAGAGAGGATTTCTTCCTTTAAAAGGATATCAAGAGAATTGTCGAATATTGGCCGTTTTTGTCCTAAGAGATTCTTAGTGCGGTTCATTAACTCTTCCAAAATCACATTATTCTCTTTCATTAACTCTTCAGTTGTTACCATATTCATGTTAACAATGCCCAGCGACGTCAAACCCGACTTCATCATCGTCTCCACGATGTTCAGCGATTGCTCAAAGTCATTGCTTGAACCTGTGCTTCGACCCCCGTAAAAGATCTCTTCGGCGGCCGCACCGCCAAGCGCGATCATAATTTGCTCTTCCAGGAAGGATTTTGTGTACAGATATTGTTCCTCCTGCGGGTTATGACGAACATAACCAAGTGCCTTACCACGCGGGCTGAGGGCAACTTGTTTCACACTGCCGGGACGCACAAGCTCTGCCATGATAGCATGTCCCAATTCATGGATGGCAACGCGCTTCTTCTCTTCCAAATTCGATTCGCGATCAGAACGCTCACCCATCATAACCTTGTCAATCGCCATGGACAAGTGACGCTGATGGATAAACTGTTCATTCTCACGCATCGTATAAATGGCTGCTTCATTCATGACGCTCTCAAGCTGTGCACCCGAGAAGCCGTAAGCTTCCTCGGCGATTTTCTCCAAGTCAACATCTTCATGCAGCGGCTTATTACCCGCATGCAGATTCAAGATATGAGTGCGTCCCTTCTTATCCGGAAGATCTACTTGAATATGACGGTCGAATCGGCCTGGACGCAGCAGTGCGCTATCCAGCATTTCTTTCCGGTTTGTTGCGGCGATAACCAGAATGCGAGGAGTATCCTGTGAATAGATGCCATCCATCTCGGTTAGCAGCTGATTCAGCGTCTGGTCATACTCGCGCTGCTGGCCGCCTTCGCGTTTACCGCCAATGACATCGATCTCATCGATGAAGATGATGGCGTTTTGTTTGTTTTCTTTTGTCGCACGATTCCGGGCATCCTTAAACAAATCCCGGATGCGCCCCGCACCAACACCGACGTACATCTCAACAAATTCACTGCCGGATGCAGCAACAAAGATCGAATCCGTATAATGGGCAGCGGCTTTCGCCATCAACGTCTTCCCTGTTCCCGGAGGCCCGGTTAGGAGAATGCCTTTCAATGGACGAATGCCGAATTTCTTAATGTCTTCATGACGAATCAGAAAATCCAATGCTTCTCGCAGTTCTTGTTTAGCATTATCCTGCCCGCCGATTTCTTCGAACGTCAGCTTGGCAGGTCCGCTCTTTTTCCGCTTGCGCTCATTCCCTGCGCCTACAGCAATACCGCCTTTCATTTTAGCGATAAACAACAAGCCGCCTACAAGTCCTGCAGCGATGAGCAAGGGCACGATGTTCACACCGACAAATACAAGGAATACCAGTAATACGGGAATAAAGCCTAACATGATTTCTTTAGCTAATTTAGGCATGATTCCACACCTCCATGCTGCCAGGCTGACGCGGCAAGATTATAAATTTACCAGACTTGCCGTCTGACAAGCTGACATAGACATTGGTGTCATCGATGGTTGCTTTTGCTTTCAAATTCGGAGACTGGGCAGCAAGCTGCTCGAGCGATGATTGAATATCAGTATACTGCTTATTATCCATTGCTTCGGCGACTGAGAGCATGGCCTTCTCCCACCATTGATCCAGTGCTTCCGAGGAATGGTCCTCCACCTGGATTTTCAATTCCCGCTTGCCAATCACAGACTTGCCTTCCTTCTTAATATGCTGAACCAAACCTTGTAAATTTGTATCTGGAGCCAAATCGAGATTCAAAGTAACGGTATTCTGTTTAATATCTATATGAGAATCCTTCACGCCGTCATATTGCGACACAACATTTGCCAGCGGATTTTGCAAAGCCATCTGCCGATACAGAAACCATCCGCCAAAGAGAACCGATGCTGAGATCACGACAGTCAGCATGATAGGTACAATGCGTAGTTTCATGAAGTTCCTCCTTCATTTCCTATATGAAATTTTGTCTATCATTTTGTGACACAATAGTACATATAACAACGATATATTGCGATGCATGTAATTTATATGCTCGTTTTGTACAAGTACGAGTATATCACATCTTATATACTTTTTCATGCATGTCTGTGAAAATATTTAGAACAGTTTTTCCATATTTTTTCTGAATGCGCTTACATGTTGGAGAAAAAGAGAGGCACCCTATGGATTTTAAAGGGCGCCTCTCTTTCTGTATTTTTATTGATTTGGAAGAATAATGTCATTTCCGATAGTGTTACCATCTTGAAAACGATAAAACCGATAGCCGCGCTGACCGTTGTGTTCATACTGCAGCTGCCATGCATACTCGCCCTCATACATTCCAGGCAGCAACCGCTTAATTTCCACTCCAGGCAATTCGTTATAGATCTGATCCCGCATCTGGGCTTCTGACATTCCCGTTTTCAATAAAACGGACTGGACAGCGTCAGCACCTTCAACAGGTACGTTGTCATCCGTAAATTTCACCCATACCATACGATCTTGATTGTCTTGATCCTTCCCGCTTACCACCCAATAGTTATTATCCTCGCCCCACACCGATTTATAGGTCTTCCCGGACGTAACCAATTGGCCATGCTGCTTCGCGGCAACAATTGCCATTCTTTCTTCATTCCAAGTATCTTTCATAACATATGAATAATAGAGCTGTAAACCAAGCAGCAACAGCAGCACGCTGGACACACTCAGCAAAATCCACTTCGTTTTTTTCTTCAAATCCGTCTTCCTCGCTCCCCTTGATTATTCCCTAGAGGGTTGTAAGACGCTCAAATGCACGCTGCGCTTCCCGGCGGATACGTTCCTCATCGAGGGTAAGACTCGCGCCATTCTTCACTACCTGCTTGCCGTCAACCCATACATGCTCTACATCCTTCGCACTGGCTGAGTAGATAGCGTGTGAAATATAATCGGTCCGTGGAAGGAAGTGCGCTTGATCCGTGTTCAGTGCGATCATATCTGCTTTCATTCCTACCGCAAGTGTGCCGATATCCTCAAGGAACGCCGATCGGGCTCCATACTCTGTTCCCATCCGAAGCGCTTCGGATGCTGGAATGGCTGTTGGGTCCCCACTTACACCTTTATGGATCAGTGCAGCCAGTCGCATCTCTTCAAACATATCCAGATTATTATTGCTCGCAGGTCCATCGGTACCCAATGACACGGTGACCCCAGCTTTCAGCAGTGCAGGCACGCGTGCAATGCCGCTGGCAAGCTTCAAATTGCTTCCTGGATTATGCGACACCATAACTTGATGCTTGGCCAGGATTTCGATTTCTTCATCGGTCAGATGGACGGCATGCGCAAGCAGCGTTGGCCGGGAGAACATGCCAAGCTTCTCCAAATGGGCAACAGGGCGAAGTCCGTAGTCTTTTACATTCTGAGCTACTTCCGTTTCCGTTTCGGACATATGCGTATGCAAAGGCAGATTCAAATCATGCGATGCCTGAACGAATTTTTCGATGAAATCCGGGGGGCACGTATAAGGTGCATGCGGTGAAATCATCGTCGTAATTCTCCCGTCAGCCTTGCCATGCCAGTCTTTCGCGAATGCCACCGCCTCATCCAGCTTCTGCTGCTGCACCTCAGGCGGACATAATCCGATGACGCCGCGCATTAGAACGCCGCGCATTCCTGAGTCCTGCACAACCTTGGCAACCTGATCCATATGATCATACATATCCACAAATGTCGTGGTTCCGCCTTTGATCATCTCCAGCACGGAGAGTGCGGTTCCCCAGTATACATCGTCGGCCGTGAATTTGGCTTCCATAGGCCACATTTTTTCCTGAAGCCATACCTGCAGTGCCAGATCGTCGCCATAACCGCGGAGCAGGGACATCGCCGCATGTCCGTGCGTGTTCACTAACCCCGGTAGGAAAAACAGATGAGTTCCATCGATAACTTCTATTCCCTCTTGGACGGTTGGCTCTTCTTCACCCAGATAGGTTATCCGGTCATTCTCCACAACCATATATCCGCGTAGCACGGATCTCCCTTCCTCTAGTACCGCAAACGTTCCGTTCTTAACCATCCACTTCGTTGTCGTCATGTGCTGCATCCTCCTTGCCGTTATCCAAATAATAGGCCAAACTCTGCAAATCCGTAGTGAAATCAGCCGTATGAATCCGGATATGGGATGGGGCTTTCAGGATGGTTGGCGCAAAATTCAGGATAGCCTCGATGCCTGCGGCGATAAGCTGATTGGCTACATTCTGCGCTTCAAAATCCGGAACGGTGATTATCCCGATACGAATGCCGTACTCATGAACCGTCTTCTCCAGTTCCTCCATCGGCTGTACGACCAAATTGTTAATTTTCATACCAACTTTGGGAGAATACGAATCGAAAACCGCCACAATCTTCATATTGTCCTTTAGAAATGCATTGTAATTCGATAATGCATGTCCAAGATTACCGGCCCCAATCAATGCGACATTGATCTTCTGGTCCAGCTTTAGAATCTGGCGAATTTTCTCGATCAGATAAGATACGTCATATCCGATCCCTTTCCGTCCAAAATCACCGAAATACGCTAGGTCCTTACGAATTTGAGCAGGATTGAGGTCCAGTTTTTGTCCCAGTTCCTGGGAGGAAACCGTGGAGACCTCCCTTTTCTGAAGCTCATTCAAATAGCGCAAGTATACAGGCAATCTGCGGACCACGGCTTCCGAAATTTTTTCCGATTTCATTCATGCTCCCCCTAATAATAGGTTAATAACTACATTTTTTTGTGACAGATCATTTCGTTCATTGTTTCACTTTTATTCAGCTTGGTTCTCTATGCCTGCCTCTTCCTGCAGCCATTCCGAAATTCGGGGAACGATCCCCTCTGTCGGCATGTGCTCCATCTTCGGCCCCGGCAAAGAATATAAGAAATATTTCCCGTAATAGGATTCAATGACCCGGGTATCGTAGACAATGACAATCCCCTTATCTTGCGCGGTCCGCACCAGTCGGCCAAATCCCTGTTTGAAGCGAATGACCGCTTGCGGAACCGAAAGTTTCATGAACGGGTTCTTCTTCTGCTGCTGCAGCAATTCGCTCTTGGCTTCGACCAAGGGATGATTCGGCGGCTGGAACGGCAGCCGGACGATCGCGAGGCAAGTGAGCGCCTCACCAGGTATGTCTACCCCTTCCCAGAAGGAGCTCGTACCCAGCAGGACCGAAGCGCTGCTATCCTGGAATCTCCGGATTAACTTGGTACGGCTGGTTCCGTCCATCCCTTGTCCCAGTACCGTAATATCGCTGGATGCCAGCGCCTCCTTCAACGGCTCGTGAACCTGACGCAGCATGCGGTACGAAGTGAACAGCACAAGCATGCGGCCATGCGTAGCGATTGCCGTATCGGCCAATGATTGCACAAGTGTATTCACAAAGAGTGCATCCCCGACCGAGCCCTTCACGCTCGGAAAATCGCGCGGCACGACAAGGAGGGCCTGCTCCCTGTAATTAAACGGGGACGGCAGCAGAACCGTGTTCAGGTTGCCGCTATCTGCCGCTTCCTGAAGACCCAAGTTCTCGATCATGAACTGAAACGATTTATCCACCGACAAGGTCGCCGATGTCAGGATCACGCTTTGTTTCTTGTCAAAAAACAATTCCTTCAAGTGGGTGCTAACATCGACAGGCACTGCATAAAGCTGCAGCGATTTGCCGCGAAAATTCCCGTTAGCCTCCATCCAGTATACCGTGCCTTCATCATTCAGAGCCATGAAGGACCTCAGGTCCTCGCGGTGTGCGGCCAGGTCCTTAAACAGACCCGATAGGTCTGTTAACAAACTGTCCGCGCTGTAGTCGTCCAGATCTTCCTTCATCTCGGCGATCAGCTTGTCACCCTTGCGAACGACATCGCCCAGCGTCACATGAATTTGATGCTCCAACTCGGCCAGCGAATCCCAATCCTTCGGCTTCTTCAGAGGCGATAAGCGAAGCGAGAATTGACCGGCATCCCCCGGAGTCGCGTCTCCGCGTTCCGGAAGCAGTCCGAACAATTGATCGCTGAGCCGGTCCCAATTCTCTTTTGCGGTGATCAGATCCGGATAAATCCGGTCTATGATGGAGGACCACTCGACAGCCTTCTCATGCGATGATGCTTGCAGCAGCTGGCGAAGAGCCGGAAGCTGACCGCTGCGGCTGTCTTTGTACATACGAGTCAACGTATGGACCACCGAAAAATATTTCATCTGCAAGCCAAGGTGCTTGCCAGCGACGTCCTCCAGATGATGCGCTTCATCAATGACGAGACGCTCATAACTCGGAAGCAGCTGATGATTCGCTTTTACGTCAGTGAACAGCTTCGAATGGTTCGTAATGACAACATCCGCGATGCCCGCTTCATGTTTGGCCCTGTGATAGTAGCATTTGCGGAACCATGGGCAGGCACGGCCAAGGCAGGAATCCGAATCACTGGAGATCGTCTCCCAGAAATCCCCTCCGCGACCGCCAAAGTTCAGTTCTTCATCATCCCCGTTCTCCGTCTGGGTCAGCCAGACCAGCATCTGCGCCGCGGTGATCACATCTTCCTTCGGGGAATGAAAATCTCTTCTATTTATTTTATGTTCAAATTTTCTCAAACACAAATAATGGCCTCTTCCCTTGAAAATAGCCGCTTTAAAAGGAAAAGGAACAACCTGGGTGAGCAGGGGAATATCCCGGTCACGCAGCTGTTCTTGAAGGTTGATTGTATGCGTGCTCACCATAACCTTCTGTTCCTGCTTCACGCTTTGATAAATCGACGGCAGCAAATACCCGAGGGATTTGCCTGTTCCCGTGCCGGCTTCGATCAATAAATGTTTATTGTCATCGAGGGCCTGCATCACTTCCTGAAACATCATGTCCTGGGCATCCCTGCTCTCATAATGAGGCAGCGTTTCCTTTAGACGTTCACGGACATCATTCATGTATTGCTCAAAGCTTACATCCGCCAGCGGATTAGGCTCCGACTCATCCCTGGCAGGCGCAATATCGTTCCAATCGTCAACGGCCAGGGCAAATTGACGATAGTACGTATGGGTGTCTCCGGCTTGTACAGCCTGGAACTCCCTGTCAGCACGGATGCCGTCAAAGAACCAGGCCAAGTCGCTGTCCTCGTCGGCAAACAGGTCGCTTAACCGCTGCACGGTAAGGAGAGGAAGCTCATCGATCTCCTCCAGGCATTTCAGCAGCGCATAGGCCGTGGCAAGCGCATCGCTGTCCGCCTGATGCGGACGGTCATGCTCCAGACCGAAATGAGAAGAGACCATCCCGAGCTGATAAGAAGGCAGCGAGGGAAAACATATTTTTAAGAAGTGCATCGTATCTAGAATTCGGCCGCTGAACGGTAAATAGCCGCAGCGATCGAGTGCATTTTGCAAAAAGTTAAAATCAAAAGCGACATTATGCCCAACCAATACGACATCGTCGAGCATGGGCACGAGTTCCATCATCATTTCTTCCAATGACGGAGCATCCGCTACATCACTGTCGGAAATGCCGGTCAAACCGGTAATAAAAGGAGGGATCGGAATCCCGGGATTGACATAGGTGCCGTATACGCGGGAGATGCTTCGATCCTCTTCGATGATGGCCAGTCCAACCTGAATGATCTCATCTGCTGACTGGTTGCCCGTGGTTTCAAAATCCAATACGGCAAATTTCATTTCGATAAAATCCCTTTCCTCCAGACTAATTAACAGCATACCAGAAGTTGCGGGTTTTGAACATTCCGGGTAAAAAATCCCCCGTTTCTCCTCCATCGCTCCATACGGCAAGAAGCGATACCAAAGTCTCAGTAATGAGCTCTGGCATCGCTTCTTGTAATGGCTTGATTTCTACAGCAAAGAGATCAATTGGCTGCCGTACTGGAGCTCACCGCGATTCTGCTTGCAGACCTCCAAATTGATAATGGGGTCAGGAAGTGTCGGGTCGCTGTGAATCGCCAGTGCAAAATGCTCCTCGGCTTTCCCTTGTTGTCCATTCAACACCTCGATGCATCCAAGCGCGTTGTAAATCATCGCTCGCATCTTCTTGTTGTCTGCCAGGGGCAGGATGGACACCAATACATCGGACGCTGGTATGGTTTGCCCCAAATAAAGATGGGACATCGCAATATACAGCTTGATCAGAAGGCTATCCGGAAATACCGTGGCGGCCACTTCAAATTGCTGTATAGCCGGCTGGAACATCAACAACTTGTAATAACCTTGGCCGCGAATGAATGCATCGAGCTGCAGTTCAGGCGCTTCGGTCGGTGGAAAAACAGGAGGTGAGGCGGCACTCTCGCGGAAGATAGCCATCTTCTCTTCAAAATGGAGCCATTCCTCGATAATGCCCTCGCTCATGCTTTTGAGCATGTTCCAGTTTTGTACCAGCGCCTGTTTTTGGGGACCTTGAGCAGAAGGGTAATGCTTCACAATTTCATCTAACATGTTGTTCATTTCAGCGAATACATGTTGAAACATAGCTGCATCCCACCCTTAGCGGAAAAATGAGATCAGTGCGTCGACCTGAACTCATTTTCTGTAGAAGTCGGTCTTTTCATCCCTTTAAGGTCCCGACACATTTTGGCTCTTAGGAGACCATTTAGAGAACCGCGGCGTGAACCTCACGATATTCCGTGTTAACCGGCTTATTCATTTCGTCAACGATCACAACCGTTGGGGTATGATTGTCGTATTCCTCTTTAGACATCATGGCATAAGAAATGATAATGACGTTGTCGCCAGGCTGTACAAGCCTTGCAGCTGCCCCGTTCAGACAAATCACGCCACTGCCGCGTTCGCCTTTGATCACGTACGTTTCCAAACGGGCGCCATTGTTATTGTTCACGATTTGAACTTTTTCATTCTCCAAAAGGTCTGCAGCCTCCATTAGATCCTCATCAATGGTAATGCTGCCCACATAGTTCAGATTGGCTTCCGTCACCGTTGCGCGGTGGATTTTGGATTTCATCATTGTTCTAAACATGGGATCCCCCTACTTTTGGTTGAAGTAACGCATTGTCAATGAGACGGGTGCGGCCAAATCGTACGGCCAGCGCCATAATGACGGTTCTGCCTTCATCCGCAATGCGATATGAATCTTCCACGGGAACAAGTTCCGGGAAAGTGAGCAATTCTGCATAATCAATATCAGCGAGCGGGGACTGGGATATAGAATCCCGAAGATGAACACGGATCTCTCCTGCCGTTGTCGCTTGTCCCTGCTGGATCATCTCCTGAGCGGTCCGCAAAGAGCCCGACAGCACAAGTGCCTCTTCCCGCTCTTCCGGCTTCAAATATACGTTGCGTGAGCTTAGAGCAAGGCCGTCAGATTCGCGGATGATCGGACAAGGCACGATGGTTACGTCCATGTTCAAATCTTGAACCATTTGCTCAATGACGGCTACCTGCTGGGCATCCTTCATTCCGAAGAAAGCATAGTCAGGTTTTACGATATTAAACAATTTGTTAACAACCGTGGTAACACCGTCAAAATGCCCGGGACGGGAGGCCCCGCACAACAAAGACGTAATTTCCGATACAGCGATTTTGGTTTTGGTCGGCTGGGGATACATTTCCTGAACCGTGGGAATAAAAACCACATTCACCCCTTCGGATTCCGCCAACGCCAGATCGCGTGCCTCATCTCGGGGATAGGTCTCATAATCCTCACCCGGTCCGAATTGAATCGGATTGACAAAGATACTGACAACCACCGTACCTGCCATTTCTCGCGCCTTACGCATCAGGCTGGCGTGTCCTTCATGCAAATAACCCATCGTAGGCACAAGTCCTACCGAACCACTGCCGGATTCCCAGCGGTCCTTAAGTTCTGATCTTAATTCCGCAATGGTGCGAATCACTTTCATGATGTCGTGCCCACCTTTTCCTTTTTGCTTCCATATAATGTTGTTGTCGTTTCGGAAGCCTCATGATTCTCGGACTTGAAGACATGCTCCTCTGCCGGGAATGAGCGGTCCTTCACTTCCTTCACATACTGCGTAATGCCTTCACGGATGACGGAGCCTACATCAGCGTATGTTTTCACGAAGCGTTTGTCCCGATAGGGAGACGCATATTTGATTAAATCATGGAATACCAGAACCTGACCGTCGCAGTAACGTCCCGCTCCGATGCCAATCGTCGGTATGCTCAGCGCTTTAGATATTTCCGCCGCAGCCTCTTCTGTAACCAGCTCCAATACAATTGCGAATGCTCCAGCCGCTTCAAGTGCCTTTGCATCATTCATGAGCCGCTGCGCGTCCTGGGCATCCTTGCCTTGGATCCGGTAGCCTCCAATTTGATTCACCGACTGAGGCGTCAGCCCGATATGACCCAGTACCGGTACGCCGGATTGTACGATCCGTTTCACGGTGCCGGCGATTTCTTCGCCGCCCTCCATTTTCACGGCATGCGCATGACCTTCCTGCATCAATCTCCGCACCCCGCGCAGACTTTCATCAATATCTCCGTGATAGGTCATAAACGGCATATCCGCTACGAGAAAAGTTTCTTCCGCTCCACGAGCGACGGCACGGGTATGGTATACCATGTCGTCCAGCGTTACCGGAATTGTGGAGTTATAGCCGAGCACGACATTGCCGAGGGAATCGCCTACCAATATCATATCAATATCCGCTTCCTCCGCCAGCTTGGCGGAAGGATAATCGTACGCGGTCAGCATGGTGATCGGTACACCCTTCTTCTTCATGTTCTTCATCTTCACGATGTTCAGTGGTTGTTTGCCTGCCATTGTGACACAGCCTCCTTTGTGTAAATAAGTTAGACACAATAAAAAAACCTTTTAGCACATACTTGCTAAAAAGTCCGAAAGGCAAAAAAGAGTCACTCGCGATCGTCCCTTCTGTCTCGGTCCTTTCGGCTCAGAGCAGAATCCAACGTAACCGGCATAACAGTTATGAAGGTGTTCTAAAAAAATAATGCTGTTCAATACCACTTGCTGTAGAGTGCAATTCGCTCATGGCGATACCGCCTCTTGGTCATAGTATAACAAAATCCAACTACGATTTCACCATGTTTCATTTACCTGGTATTAAAAAAGAATTTCACCGGAATATACGGGGATCAGCTCGTCATCTTGATTGCGGACCAGCAGCGCACCATCTCGGTTGAGTCCTGTGGCAATCCCGCTAAAACGGTCAAGGGCCGTCTGCACTTGAACTTCCCTGCCCACCGTGCCGGATAAAGCTTCCCAGAGAGAGGCTATAGGCTCGAAGCCCTGCTCGTTGTACAATTCATATAAAACCTCCATCTCCGCCATGATGGACTGGATCAGCTCTGTCCGATTGACGGCTGCTCCGCCAGCCATGCGAATCGAAGTCGCCACGCCGCGCAGCTCCTCCGGAAAATCCGACTCTTTCAGATTGGCGCTGATGCCGATACCGGCAATGCAGTAGCGCACCCTTTCGTCTTCTGTTGCAGACTCCAGCAGAATGCCGCACACCTTTTTGCCTTGAAACAGAATGTCATTTGGCCATTTGATATCGGTCTGCACACCGGCGCACTTCGTGATCGCACGGCATACCGCTACGCCTGTCAACAAGGTGAGCTGCTGGGTTAAATGCAGAGGTTGCTTCGGTCTGAGCACCAGGCTCATCCATATGCCTTTGCCTCTCGGGGAGTGGAATTTCCTTCCCATTCTCCCGCGGCCGCCCGTCTGCTCTTCCGAGATCACAAGCGTGCCTTCGGTTGCCCCTTCTTCCGCCAATTGCCGGGCATCTTCCTGCGTTGACGCCGTTTTGTCAAGCAGCTTCAGCGGTTTCCCGAAGGTTTGACTGGTCATCCCCGCTGTCAGTTGTTCCACGCTCAGTTTGTCCGGTTCATCCATCATGCGGTAGCCAAGCCGTGGAACGGCCTCGAAATCATAACCCAAATGACGAAGCTTATTGATCTGCTTCCATACGGCCGTCCGGCTGATGGACAATTTACGGCTGATCTCTTCTCCGGACAAAAACTGGCCGGAATGCTCCTGGAACATTTTCAGAAGTGCATTGTCTTGATCATAATCCTTCATTATGAATTACCACCCGCTTTGCTTCTTCAATCAACGATTCCTTATCGTTGTTAATTAAACCTGCTGCCGATTTCTCCAGCAATTGCCCGAGAAGTTCGCCTAGCCATGGGCCCCCGCGCTTGTCCAGCGCTTCAAGCAGTTCGTTTCCGGTGATGGCCAAATCCTTCAAACTCCGAATTCGGAGTTCCCGGAGCCAACCGTCAAGCTGCTCGATTACGCTAATTGAGGCAGACGCCGCTCCCGTTTGGTTCAACGCCGTCTGCAAATGCAGCCAGCCTTGAGCTGCCTCGGCTCCGTGGAAAAGAACCAGCTTAATCCACTGGAGCCTAGCGCTCTTGGTATCTTCCTCTTCCTTCTCTTGCAGATAGGATTCATGAAGCGCCAGCAGCTTAACGATGGCTTCCCGCTGCTTATTGGAGAACGTCCATGATCGTAGCAGTCCCTCTGCTGCCTGGGCTGAAATGCCGCAGGCAAGCAGCAGCAGCGTCCAGCGGATCGTAGTATGCTCCGGCTCGATCCCACTCATGGCTTCTATCGCCTTCGTGTCATGACCGGTATACGGAAACGGCGCTTTCATTCGGGCGTACAAGCCGCTGCGGACAAACATCTCCAATCCGCGTAAGGGGGCCGGTCCTGTCAATATCTTTTCAAATTCACTGCGGATGCGTTCCATCGCAATCCAGCTTAAGGTGTCTCTCTCCGAGAGAATTCCCCTCCATGTATGCTGCGCGATGGAGAAACCGAACACAGAGGCGAAACGGATGCAGCGAACCATGCGCAGGGCGTCTTCACGGAAACGGAGACGCGCATCGCCTACGCAGCGGATTACCTGCCTGTCAATATCCGCTCGTCCGCCAAACGGATCCACCCAGGATCCATCAATCCCTCGTGCCATCGCATTCATCGTAAAATCGCGCCGTCTCAAATCTTCCTTCACTTCTCTGACGAAAGCGACCTCCGTTGGATGACGGTGATCCTCATAACCGCTCTCCACCCGATAAGTCGTCACTTCGAAAGACTGGCCTTCCATCAGCACCGTTACGGTCCCATGCTTGATTCCTGTAGGAATGACCTTGGGAAAGACGGAACAGGTGACTTCCGGCAAGGCGGAGGTCGTAATATCCATATCACTGACCCTGCGTCCCATGTATTCATCACGGACACAGCCTCCGACCCAATACGCTTCATGTCCATGCCGAAGCAGAGTCCGGATCACGTCCGCACTCCGCTCGGCCATATCGGGATCCGCGTTGCGCCATCGTATTGAATTAAACATATCTGCCATAGTTTCCCGTTCCTTTATCCGAAAAACAACGAGAGGGTCGAGCTTAGCCGCAGACCGGCTTCAGCTCGCTAACCTCCCGTCCCAATACTCGGTAATATATTTCTTCGTACTTGCCCCGTATTAATTCATTGCAGAACATCGTCTTGGAACGATGCAGACAAGCCTTGCGCAGCCGCTCACTAAGTGCTTCATCCTTTAATATTTCAAGCACATGCTGAGCCATCGAATAGGTGTCTCCGATAGGAGCCAAATATCCGGTTTCGCCGTGTGTTATCAACTCGGGAATCCCGCCTGCCGTAGAGCCGACGGTAGGCACTCCGCAGGCCATCGCTTCTAGAGCAACCAGGCCAAAGCTTTCTTTCTCGGAAGGAAGCAGCAGCACATCCGCCATCGATATGACGTGCGCAATTTCATCTTGCTTGCCTAGAAAATGCACTTTGCTGGCGAGTCCCAGTTCATTGATGCGGCACTGAATTTTCGGAAGCTCGGGCCCTTCCCCGACAAGCAGCAGTTTCGCCGGCACCTGTTCCTGAACCTGGGCGAATATTTCCAACACGTCAGCTACCCGTTTTACCGGTCGGAAGTTGGAAATGTGCATCAAGATCTTCTCATTCGGATCTGCATAATCTTTACGCAGCGATTCCGAATCCCGTGGATAATACACCCGCGGATCCACAAAATTGTAGGTAAGGTCAATATCCCGGCTTATATCCAGCAACTCCCGCGTTTCTCGGATGAGATCCTGAGAAACAGCCGTAACCGCATCACTTTCATTAATAGCGAGTCGAATCAAGTCCTTCAGCGATTCATCCTGCGCCAGAACCGTAATATCGGTTCCATGCAGCGTCGTGACGACCTTCAGCTGATCTCCGACCATCTGCTTCGCTAGGAAGGCACACACGGCATGCGGAACCGCATAGTGCACATGCAGCACATCAAGCTGCTGCATTTTGGCTACCTGAGCCATCTTTGTCGCTAGCGACAAATCATATGGCGGGTATCGAAACACATAGTAGTCGTTCACTTCAACTTCATGATAAAAGATATTTTTATGGAAAGTCCCTAACCGGAACGGAATGCTGTGAGCAATAAAATGAACCTGGTGTCCTTGCTCGGCCAGGAGTTTCCCCAGCTCTGTCGCCACCACGCCCGACCCGCCCAATGAAGGATAACAGGTAATGCCGATTTTTAATGGTTGTTGATTCATGTCAGGCCTCCTTTACGTACGCCTCTATATATTATGCCTGCTTGGAGCCGAATAGATGAACAACATACGGACTTTTACAAGCGAAACCTTCTGCATAAGGAATAAGCCTGCGCGCTCCAAGCAGTGAATCCCTGGCCCGCACACGCTCGATGTACCCCTCAGTCAACGGGGTAGAGACTGCATTTTCTTCAGCCTTCTGGAACTGGGAACGGTAACAAGACAGGGCCTGTTCCTTAACGGCATACTGATCCGTAACGTCAACGACCAGATCCGTTCTTCCGATATCATTAATGAAATAAAAATAAAGCTCGTCCACCTTAACCGGTGGCTGCTCAGGCATGTAACGACGAAGCTTGGCATTAAATACCGCTTCCTCAACTAAACGGCTGCAAGCCACATGGTCCGGATGGCGATCCTCCCAGTAGGGAGCAAACACAATCGAGGGGGAAAACTTGCGAATCTCGGCCGTGACCCGTTCAATATGCTCCGGCGTCACAAATAAACCGCGGTCCGGCAGTCCCAAATTCGTCCGGACCGTAAGATCCAAAATCCGGGCTGCTTGCTCCGCCTCCTGCTTGCGAATGTCGACGGTGCCGTTAGACGACATCTCAGCCTGCGTCAGATCGCAAATTCCGACAGACAGTCCAGCTGCCGTATGCTTCGCAATCGTTCCTGCCATTCCGATCTCGGCATCGTCTGCATGTGCTCCGAAGATTAAGATGTCCAGTTGGCTGTTCATCAGCTATCCACACCCGGTTTGTATTTATGAACGAGTTCCCGCCATGCAAAATCGCCACGGTCCAGCGCTTTAACAAGAATCTCGGCCGTTGCCACATTGGTAGCAAGCGGAATTCCCTGCACGTCGCATAAACGAAGGAGTGCATTAATATCCGGTTCATGGGGTTGTGCCATCAAAGGATCCCGTAAAAAAATGATGAGATCCATCTCATTGTCCGCAACAAGCGCGCCAATCTGCTGGTCGCCACCAAGCGGTCCCGAAGCGAAACGGTGAATGCTGAGTTTGGTTTGCTCCATAATACGGGTCCCCGTCGTTCCCGTTGAGTAAAGATTATGATCTTCGAATACATTTTCATATGCGATAACGAAATTGACCATTTCCTCTTTTTTACGATCATGAGCGATAAATGCAATATTCATAGTAATTTCTCCCCTATGTTAGTCAATAAAATGATCAAATCCATAGACCAAGCCGGTGTAACCCATTACCTTCTCTATAGCCATCTTCACGCCCGGCATATAAGCTGCACGCTCATAGGAATCATGTCGGATCTTCAAGCTTTGTCCGTAACCGCCAAATATAACTTCCTGCTGAGCAAATACACCCGGCAGACGAACACTGTGAATACGGAAGCCGTTATAATACCCGCCTCTGGCACCCTCAATGACCTCTTCTTCGTTCGGATTGCCTTGCCGGATCTCCTCGCGGTTTGCAGCAATCATTTCCGCTGTTTTGATCGATGTTCCGGATGGCGCATCAAGCTTCTGGTCGCCATGGGTTTCAATGATTTCAACATGAGGTAAATATTTGGCAGCCGCAGCCGCAAACTTCATCATCAGGATCGCTCCGATGGAGAAATTCGGCGCGATCAAACCGCCGATATCCTGCTCCATACACTGCTTGTCCAACTCTTCGATTTGCTCTGGCGTGAAGCCGGTAGTGCCCATGATCGGACGGACGCCGTGCTTAATGGCCAGAGCCGTGTTGCTATAGGCAAATTGCGGTGCTGTAAAGTCAACCATAACATCTGGTTTCGATTCGACCAACGCCATCTCCAGATCGGATGTCACCGTAATGCCGCAGGCAGGAAGACCCACAAGCGTCCCTGCATCAGCACCTTCATCCGATCGGCCCACAGCGGCAACCAGTTCCAGTTCCTCATCGCCCAAAACAAGCTTCACTACTTCTTTACCCATACGGCCGCCGGCACCGACGACCGCAACTGTCCATTTGTTTGCCATTGTACATGTCCTCACTTTCAATCCGATGCTGTTGTATCCTGCATATATGATTTCAAGCGCTGTTTGAGTTCCTCCATTATATGCTGAAGCCCACTCTCCTGCGGGTACAATGAGATGACCTCTTTTAGTGTAGAAATGGCGCGCGCATGCTCATCGAGTTCGCTATAGACCAGAGCAAGCCACACGTAGGCTTGAGCGTACAAAGGGTCCATCGCTACGGCTGATTTCAGATGAGACACGGCCTGATAGAGCTCAGACTTGGTCACATCCTTGCGATTCTCCACCATTTTTCTGGCACGCTGCACCAGCTCTGCCGCTTTGATATGCTGTAAGTGAAGCGCATATTCCGGTTTGTCCGGCTGCAGCCTCACGGCTTCCTCCGCGTGAGTAATCGCCATCTCCAGTTTGTTGCTTCTGCCGTAGGTAATGGAGCATCGGTAATGCACTTCGGCATCTCCCGGATTCGCAATGATCGCTTGCTCAAACCAACGTAACGCCTCTTCGAAATCATTTTGAAGGATGCATCGATATGCTTTTTGTATATAACTTTCAGGTTTCACGGGCTGTCCCTCCCCACAGCGGGTTTGGTACAGCATATGTAGCAGCAGCCTAATCGGTGTTTATTTTCGTCCAACGATCAGCATCACGCGTCGCAAATTTATGCATGACTTTAGCGTGCGCTTCCGCGAGATCGATGCCAAGGGAATTGGCAAAACAAATCGTAATAAACAATATATCTCCAAGTTCCATTTCGATGGAATTGTCTGCTTCATCGGCCTTTTTCGGCTTCTCACCGAACTGATGATTAACCTCTCTGGCGAGTTCGCCCACCTCTTCGGACATCCGGGCCATCATGGATAAAGGACTGAAATAACCTTCCTTGAATTGTGATATGTACTGATCGACTTCCTGCTGCATTTCAGCCATTGATTTTTCCAAGACCTATAACTCCCTTCACTGCGCAGTCTGCCCCAACTTGCAATATCCAAGCTGTAAGCAGCATTCTCTTATGACGAGCGATTGGTTTTAAACCTATGTTATCGTAAAGCGGATTTGAAAACAAATAATTTTTTATGGCTGGAACATGATCGGCACATACTAAGCAGGTACAAGCAACCTGACATACGGGTAATATCCACAATTGGAAATGTGAGGGGTCTTATGAAAACGTCCAAGTTGTTAAATCAGCTTCATACCATCATTCCGATCATCGCCGGTTCCGCCATTTACGCATTCGGCCTTCTGTATTTCATCATTCCGAATGAACTCATGGAGGGGGGCGTCACCGGTATTACCGTACTGCTGAACTATGCCTTTAACATATCGCCGTCCATCTCAACTATGGTGCTCAATATCCCGTTATTCTTGGTCGGCATGAAAATCCTCGGTAAACGCCAGTCGATTTACACAGGTCTCGGTATCGCCTCATTAACCCTTTTTCTGTGGCTGTTTGAAGCTTTGATCGATCGCGGCTATGTTGTACCGTTTCAGACCGAGCAGGATTATATTCTTGCTGCGCTTTACGCAGGTGTCACATTGGGCGCCGGACTCGGCATTGTGTTCCGGTTCGGCGGGACGACAGGCGGTTCAGACATCATTGCCAGAATCATCAACCGAAAATTCGGCTTCAGTATGGGCCAGATCATTCTATCTCTTGATATCTTGATCATCGGGCTTTCTTTATTCTTTATCCCGCTCGAGCGGATATTGTATACCCTCGTTGCCGTATTCATCGCTTCCAAGGTCATCGATTTCATACAGGAGGGGGCTTATGCCGCCAAAGCCTTCACCATCATCAGTGATCACGCACCCGATATTGCCCATCGCATATCAACCGAGATGGAGCGCGGAGTAACACTAATCCCGGCCATCGGCGCCTACTCCAAGCAAGCCAAGCATATGGTATACTGCGTCGTATCGAGGCAGGAAATTCGCCGCCTAACGGGAATCGCCAAATCGTTGGACCCTCGGGCATTTATTATCATTAATGATGTCAATGATGTGCATGGCGAAGGATTTAAAGAAGAATAGCCCGGTTTGCACCGGGCCTCAATCGGAACAACTATGGATTCCCGCCTACATTTTGCGAGGGAACATGGGTTTTGCGCTATACAACTGACCTCGGTATTTGCGGTATCCCGCAAACGTTAATGCCGCCAAAATGAAAGCCCCGATGACCAGCTGCCACGTCCATGGCTCCTTGACCTCTCCCAGCGGAGCTAGGGCGGGCTCATCCTTTTTCTTGCCAAACAGCGTATTGATCATTTCCTCGCCCTGCGGAACCACTTTTTGTACCTGAGCTGTGTCCCCAGATGACACCAGACCCCCGGCATAAGAAATCCAGGACTCCATCATGTTAACCTCCTCAGGCTTTCGCTGTATGACAACGGAAGGACGGATGAGTTCATAATGTTCACTCAGGCTGTCATACGCTCGTCTCATGCCAGCCTGATCCTGCTGGATGGCATACTCCCCCATGACCCTCAGGTCTTCACGCATGACCTTGTAATATTGCAGCCATAACGCATCTCTGGTATGAATCAGGCTATCGGTTGCCATTCGGAGTTTTCCTGCGGAAACCATCCAGTGCTGCGGCTCCTGCGTGGCCCTTGCCGTAGCTTCTTTCATCTCCAAAATGCTCTCAGCCAACGCATGAATTCCTTCTACACCGGTCAATCCCTGAAATGACGAAGCCTCAAACATCCCGGATACCCGGCGAACATCCTCCAGCACGGCTTGTACATTGCCTTCCTCCACATGGCGGTATAGCTGCTCCACTTCCTTGTTCAGCGCCTTAGCCTGTATGGATGCAGCGGGCGAAGTCTCCGACTGTCCGTTTGCCGGGGTAGCCCACACAACAGGATCACCCATGCTGACAGTAACCAGCATAAGGAGTGCAAACAGACACAGCAGGAGTTTCGGAAAGGTTCGAAACATGGGACATCCCTCCTACCGTATATGTATGGCAGAAGGGATGCTCATAGAACTGTATAACCTAAACGGCTAACGTTGTTTGGAATTCCCATATTTCATGAAGATCCAGCCGGCAAAACCGCTGAAAAGAGTCAAAAGATAAGTAAACAGCTCGACCGCTGATAGGTCGTCATATAACTGCCCCGGCAGCCAAGGAAATACGCCGTACGAATAATCTACGGTATCATTCAGCAGTGTCCAGGCAATGGCCCCGGTGAGCGCTGTCCAGCGATAATGAAACAATCGTACGAACAATAACGCTTCCACTGCCATTGCCGTATGCGAAGCGACGAGCATCCAATCCTGCCATCCCAGCACATCCCCTTGGGCTTGTCCGGCAAATATGATGGCAACAGCCCAAATCCCATACTTCACTGATGTCACGACCGCCAACGCCTCAATGAATTGCTGAAACAAAGAGCCCCCAAGCCCCCGAGGCGGGTAGAGGAGCAGCAGAAGCGCCAAACTGAAGAATAAACTGGCCGTCGGGCTATCCGGGACGAATATGACCTGCCATAGCAAGCCATGATCCACCGTATCGACCATTTGCCCCCCGTACCATATGTATCCATAGATCGTTCCAAGGATGTTGCAGATGAGCAGCAGCCAGAGAATCGATCGCTTGCTTAGAAATTCTCGGCTCCAAAAATACGAAATCGACAAACTCCGTCCTCCTGTCCTGTTCCTTGTATTCTTACTTTTACGACTAATGCCGATTATACCTAAACTGTGCATATTTTTCATCTATGTACAACATTTAAAAAAGAACCTGACCGCATTCGGTCAGGTTCTTCTATGCATCTTACTCTGCAGCTGCTTCTGCCTTTTGGCTTGCAAGCCAATCAGCCAACTGATCAAGTTGTTCTTCGGTGACACCAGCCGCAAGCGCCGTGTCTTTCATAGCCGGCATGCCGCCTTGGCCATTTGCAATAATAGCCACGATCTCTTCTTTCGTGTGGGTATCCCCGACACCGCGAAGCGACGGTCCAGATGCCCCTTTCAAATCTGCAGCATGACAAGAGATACAGGTAGCTGTTTTAAAGGTTTCCATCGCGGGATTATCCTTATCAACGATCGCTACAACACTGTCTTCAGCCTGCTTGCCACTAGTCGTTGGTAGACCAGCTGCATGTTTCTCTTCCGCCTCTTCTTCACGCTGGATATGCTCAGGCTTCTGTCCAGTCGCTTCCAGCTCATGCGCATAGTGGGTCCATGCTGCATTTGTCAGATAGATGACTGCAAATAACGACAGAATCATAAGGGCCGAAGTAATAGGGCGCTTGTAGAAGCGTCGCTCTTTCCCCGTATCAAGGAAAGGAACCAAGAGCAATGCGCCAAAGGCAACGCCCGAAACGCCAAGGGTGCCCAGTACTACATAATCACCGGAAGCGTATGGAAGCTTCAGGTATTCATACAGGAACAGGAAGTACCAGTCCGGCATCGGGATTACAGAAGCTCCCGGATCCGCCGGATAACCGAGCGGAGCCGGCTCCGAGATGGTCAGCACAAGGAAACCGACCAATACAACTACACCAACCATCCATTCCTTCAACAAGAAGTTAGGAATGAACGCTTCTGATTTGCCGGGATAAGCGGTGTAATCCGGCGGCGTAACCCAACCGCTGCCTTTTTTCACACGCGAATCGCCGACATAAACTACTTTCTCATCAGATTTATGACCATGTGCCATAAATATGCGCCTCCCTTCTTCTTATAGTGGACCGGAAATACCTTGTCTGCGGATCATGATAAAGTGTCCTACCAATAGAGCAAGAAGGACAGCCGGAAGGAAGAATACGTGAATCGCGAAGAAACGCGTCAACGTTTCGGCACCTACGATCGTACCGCCTTGCAGCAATTCTTTAATGATAGGTCCAAGCCAAGGTACGGAGTTCGCAATCTCCAATGTAACTTTTGTAGCGAAGTAAGCTTTGTTATCCCATGGCAGCAGGTAACCTGTCAAACCAAGACCGAGCATAACAAAGAAAATGAGCATACCAACGACCCAGTTCATTTCACGCGGCGCTTTGTAGGAGCCTGTGAAGAACACGCGCATCGTATGCAAGAACATCATTACGATTACCAAGCTGGCGCCCCAGTGATGCATGCCGCGGACAATTTGTCCGAAGGCTACCTGTGTTTGCAGGTACTCAACACTGTTGTAAGCGTTTATGATATCCGGTACATAATACATCGTCAGGAACATCCCCGACAGAATCTGGATGACTGTGATAAAAAACGTCAAGCCGCCGAAACAGTACACAAACGCGGAGAAATGATGCGCCGGGTTTACGTGTTCCGGTACCTCGTGATCTGCAACGTCTCTCCAAATCGGCGTGATATCGAGACGTTCATCAATCCAGTTGTAGACATTCTTCAACATCTGAATCTACGCCTCCTATTTAACTACGGTATTTGGCACGATGGCGCCGAGGTAAATCCAGCCGTTTTCGATTTTCGTCTCGTACTGGTCAAGCGGCTTCGGCGCGACTGCCAGGTTCTTACCGTCCGGTGTATAACGCGCACCGTGGCAAGGGCAGTGGTATTCATCAGGGAAATTTTTGTTGTTATTCCATCCAACAAGGCATCCCAAATGCTTACAAATTGGTGAAAGCGCTACAATTTCACCCTGATCGTTCTTACGAATCCACGCCGTCAAAGTAGCTGTACTGTTGTACCAGCCGTCCTGCTGCTTGAGCTCAAAATGGAATTCCTGTGGATCGTTAGTAATTTTGCTCTCTTCCGCGACCTTTACAAAAGACCCTTCTTCTTTATTTTGAAGAATCGGATCAACGGCAAAGCGAAGCATTGGCAAAACTACTCCAGCAGCCATATAAGCTGTGGCACCGCCCAACGTGTATGTAAGAAATTGTCTGCGGGACATCTCTTTCTGTCGGGGTGGATTGTGCGATTCTTCATGCTCGTCATTGTGGTTGCTGCTCATTCTGTGTTCAACCCCCTTTGTCAACCGTTCTTAAGTGTCATCAATGATTAAAATCACACGACTTACTAGGACATACTAATAATATCTTAGGCACCCAAGACCGTCAAGAATTTGAACCCCAAATTTGGGTTCGCTTCCAATAGCCCTTTCGCAAATTGTTGGTTTTTTGTCACATTTGAACTCAGCTTTCCTGCTGCCACATTTCACTGATTTGTCCGGAAACGGTGGCTGAGAGGGGGACACCTTCATTGCCTTCCAACCTGCGCCGGGACAGTACAAGCGTACTTTCAGGCACATCTTCTTTAGAGAGCTCAACATCCGCTGTCATGATAACAACAAATTTAAACCCGATGGATTTGACATTGTGACAAACTTCATTTAGAAGCTTTATATCTTCAGTATTTCCATATTGTATAGCAGGATATGTAACCAATCTTCCCTTAAACGGAATTTCTGCCAAATCCATAAAATCCCGCAGCCGTTCAAGCGCAGCTGTAGCCTCCCATGGCGTTTCCGAACCCGATAATCCGGTAAACGGAATGAGGCACGTATCCAAAAAAGGTTTTAGTTCCGGCCAAGTCTGCTCGTCTACTTCACTAAATTTCATGCAAGTTACATCCTTTCTGCTCACTCATCATCATTTTGTTATCATTATACGAGTGGAAGGACGCGTAAAGCAAAAAAAAGAAGAAATGCGATGAAGCATTTCTTCAATTCAAAGTCCTCAGTTCATCCGTCAGGTTTCGGAAAGCCACTTCGTCGCCGGAAGCCAGCGCTTCATCAATTTCTTTATACAGCTCTTCACTCCGATGCTTGCGCAATGCTTCGTCCCACACCATTTCGGCCGCCAGACCTAACATAACCTCGTAAGTAACCTTCATCTTATCCATTAGGATGCACCTCCAAACTAAATTTGCGTATACCTTATATTCTTTCCCTTTAAATACTTTACTTTCAAAAATTTTTACGGCTGCTGCAAATAAATGTAACCAAACAACCATGCTAGAGGATCAAATCATTCGAATCGCTGATATGTATGCCGGCTTCCGCGGCCTTGAGGCCAAGCGCGGTCATTTTGTACGAAGTTCCCATGCTCTGACTCTCCCCTATTCTGAGCATCCCCAAATGCATTAGCATACGGATAATCCGCTGCTCCAAAATATTTTGCGGACTGTCATAATAGAAAGGACGGATTAGCCAGCCCAGCGATTCGTAAAGAGAGGCTGCGGTGACCCAACCTCTTGCGCATTGACTGATCCAGTATACAAGAGAAGAGATATTGGGAATTGCGCCTTTATAAAGTCTTAACCAAAAGCGGAATATCTGTATCACGCTAACTTGATTTCCTTCCTCCATAAACGCAGTTCCACTTTCCGTGAGGATCAACCGGGCATTGTTTTCCCTGATCCATTTTTTAGCGTAAGCATAATCGTACAGCAGCGCAAACCGATCGGGATATTCAATGCAAGAGCGGCCATACCCGAACCGCCATGCTCCCTTGGTAATGGGCGGTTCCGTTATATGCAGCGTACTCATGAGCTGCTGCTGATTTCGCCTATACATAAATCCTTCCTGATTCAACTCAATATCATGTCTGCCGACATATTTAAGAATCAGCATGAGATCTTCTGCGGCTAGTCCCTGCTCATCCCGGTACACTTCCGGGTCATCACTTAATCGCTGCAGATTTTGATGAAGCCGCTGACGCAGCACGTCACGAAACCGCTCCTTCAAATCCGATGGCACTTGAAACAAATATTTGGTGGAATGGGTAAAACCGTTAAACAACCAGCCGCTTCGGCGATAACGTGCGACCGCCTCACGCGGACTTTCCGTTTTGGCGGCGGCAGCTTTCTTGTTTGAAGAGGCTTGATCATCCTTCTCCTCCAATTCCGCCGCATGACGGATCGCAGCCGTCAATTCTTCCAGACTGTAGCCTATTCGAGTGTCAAATGCCAGGTTGTTCAGAAAACGCAAATCGCTTGGTGACAAGCTGCTGACCTGCTCCTCGAAAAACTCTCTGCGTCCGAGCTTGGACAGAATACTCTGGATCAGTTCGTGCTTTGAATTCCGCTTAGCGTCACAATCATAGTGATTCGCTATATTGCTAAGCTGTCCAATATCGGCATATGTGAGCATATCCGCTAGATTCATCTTCCATCGCCTCGCCGTTTTACAACCATTATGGGAAGGTTTGAGACATTTGATACCTGATACGCTTCGGTTTAACGAAATATTTTTTTGTTTTTTTGTATATAGAAATGACTATGCTCTCTTATTAAATGATAGAATACTTACTAAGTGTTGCAGAGAATTTACATATAATGTATTACATCTAAATCAAATAAAAAACCGCTTTATATGAAGGAATTATTCAATCACTACAGGAGGAATAAAATCATGAGAACTCCAGAACATGAGATATAACTAGGTGCACATCGAATTCGAGGGCCTCCCTTAAGAGCTTTTTATAAAAATGAAAGTACCATTCATTATAAAAGCTTGGAGGTTATGTGAAATGATAAAAGAAGCAGAATTTATGGCCTTTATTCAAGATATGGATCAACAATTTTCAGGATGGGACTTCTCACGAATTACGGCTTCAGGCCGCATGCAGTCCCATGCTCTCCCCTGGTCTTTGGGCAGCATGGTAATTCCGTTGATGCGAAATGCCGCTTCGATGCTGGACATGGGTACGGGCGGAGGAGAGTTCTTATCCTCCCTCCAGCCACTGCCGGAAACGGTCTATGCAACCGAAGGCTATAAACCAAACGTACCGATTGCACAGCAAAAACTTGAACCGCTTGGCGTAAAGGTTGTCTATTTTGAAGAAGATTCCTCACTTCCGTTAAAGGATCATTTTTTTGATCTGATCATCAATCAGCATGAATCCTATTCCGTGGCGGAAATCAAAAGAATTCTAAACGATCATGGCGTGTTTGTAACCCAGCAATCCGGAGGAACCGACTGTTATGGCATCAACGAGTGGTTTGGCGTTCCCTTGAATGAAGAGTTCGCTCATTGGAATCTGGGAACCGCTGTTCAAGAGCTGCAGGATCACGGTTTCAACGTCACCTTCAGCCGGGAGGACTTTTCACCGCAGCGGTTTTACGACATCGGTGCACTGATCTATTACCTACAGGCGATCCCTTGGCAGATTCCTGATTTTACGGTGGAACGCCACCTCGAACCTTTATATCAGGTTCATCAGGTTATCCGAACGAAGGGCTACTTCGAGGTGCAGCAGCATCGGTTTATTATAATAGCAGAAGCGTAAAACTTTGTCCTATATAGTTATCCATTTTATCGACTGTACCCGAATGACTTATAAAGCGTAATTTAGCAAGATACGAACAACGATAGAAAAGGCGATGTGATATGCTTAGGAAACCATTCTGATCGTTTATTTTATATCGGAGGAGCAGTCGAGATGCTATCGGAAAAAGTGATCCATTATTGCAAAAGCAAAAACTGGTGGTTTGAAGACATTGCAGAGGAGTATGAACACGCATTAGTAAAGTTAGGCATCGATTTGAGTTCAGATTTTGCTGCGTTTTATTTGCATGCAGAGGATGGTCCGACTTTCTATAGTAGACGACGTGAAATTTATCAGATTTGTTGGTTTATGATCAATTCTTCGGATTATATGTTAGGCGTGGATAGAACTCATGTCGTTTTAAACCTGCCTGAAGAATATATTCCGTTGGATAGCTTTGAAGGAGAGTTCGGCTTTTTTTATAATAAGAACGCAGACGAAGTGTTAGGCTTAGGATTGGGCCAGCCGATGGAGGATTTTTTTGCTGGTAAATTGAAATCGCAATGGGAAAGCTTTAACTCCTTCCTGGAGTGGTATTTTGAACTGACCGATTCGTGTGTGACTATATAAAAAGGCCGTCAGCTACCGCCAGTATAGATACAAAAAGAGCCTTCCCGCGGGAAGGCTCTTTTTGTATTCATGAAGCTCCATGCTACGACTGTTTTGTCAACAGATGTTTGGTACAGTTAAACAACAAGGGAGACCAGTCATCATCTTTTCTCTCCAGGACGGTGAGCGACAGATTGCCGATCCGCTCTCTCAGGACGCCGCGGCACACCAGCTTATATAGCTGCGCTAAAAAACCACCGTGGCTGACAACCAGAATATTGGCATCCGGGTGTTTATGCCACATATCATCCAGAAAGACAAGCCCCCTGGATTGAAGCTCCAGATCCATCTCCTGTCCCAAATCGAGCAGGTGCCAATCGGCACCAAACCGCGATTCACGCTCTTCCGCTGTCAACCCTTCCACCTGACCGTACTTGCGCTCGCGCAAACGATTATCCGGTGGTATCAATGGAATGTTCAGCATGGACGAGATGATCTTTGCTGTTTCCTCAGCACGGGAAAGTCCGCTGCTAACCGCAAAGTCCCATCGGTAAGGCTCTTGCAGAAGTCTTTCCCCAAGCAAACGCGCTTGACGACGGCCTTCCTCATTCAGTGGAATGTCCGTTTGACCTTGGATTTTGCCTAACGCATTCCAATCCGTTAATCCATGACGAACCAAGCCGATTTGCATGCCGCATCTCCTCCATCCTAACCACTTTTTATCTTCGGACCCGATTTAACTTCTTCAGGAAAAACATGGCGAATCCGATGCCCAATAAGGATAGTATCATCCAATATTCTGGCTGGGTCGGGCTCATATCAACCACAAAAGGATCAATAATGCCGCTGTTGGTTTTCGGAATGTTATAATCGTCCTTAGTGTTCAGGGTTTGGGCCGTGTCAGCCACCCCCGTAGGGATTATCCCTGTCGTTACCGCTTCCGGAACCGGCTTCGGCTGGTTGCCAGTCGCTGCAAAATAAACGAAGCTGCATACAAACAGAGCCAAAAAACCGGCAATCATAAGTGTCAGCCGTTTGCGGAACACTCGGCTTACCGCCCGACTCTTAGACGTTTCCTCCACCAGCCATGGGAAATCACGATAAATGCGGTCCATCACGTTTCGGTTGATCTGTTCAGCGTCCATGTCGGGGATCTCATGCTCCAGAACATGAACCATGTTCTGGCTTTCCACCCACATTTCGTACTCCGCTGCACATGAGCTGCAGGTTTGAACATGTGCGATCAGCCGTTGTCGCCGCAGATCATTGTCCGGCAAATCCCAGACAGTTTCCATCAGCTCTTGGGCTTCATCGCAAGTCATCTATTCTTCATCCCTCTCAGATCCTCAAAAACCGGCTCATAAAAATAGGGTTCGAGCTGAATTTTGACACTGCCGCGAGCTCTGAACAACAACGACTTAACCGAACTGACACTTTGACCTAAAATATCTGCGATTTCCTGATAATCCAGTTGATCATACTCCCGAAGAATCAGTGCCGACCTCTGTTTCTCCGGTAAATTATTTATTGCTTCCCTTACCATATGTACTCGTTCACTGCGTAGTATGGCCTGCTCCGGAGCAACTTCCATCGGAGCCACTGGCACGACCCCGCTCTCCTCCAGCGGCAATGTGCCGCTTCGATGCTTGCGCAATTCGCTGAGCACGGTGTTGCGGGCAATGGTATAGAGCCAGGTCGAGAAGGATGCATCCACTTCCCGGAATGAGTGCAAGCTCCGGAAAGCCTTATAAAATGTTTCCGAACATAAGTCTTCAGCCATAAGCTCCATGTGCGAACTTTTTAACATATGATAGACAAATGCTAATATTTTTCTCTGATAACGCCGCATTAATTCGGAATAAAGTTCGGTGTTGCCTTGCTTAATTTCTTGGATTAGTTGGGAATCCGTCATATGATTTTTCGTTCCTCCTTCACCATCCGGTGCCTCTTCCCTGTCCAATACATCTCCACGGATGCAATGATCAAGGATTTGTGCAAAAGTACCGTCAAACCATATATAGTTACGCCTCAAGATGTCTGACTATTCTATGTATTTGGCAATTTCCCCAAATCTTCTACACTAGCACTCTAGCATTATAGCACATATTGGAGAAAAGTTCAGGTTTGTGGCAGTAGATTTCCCACTGATAGGAAAAAGGACAAAAAAAATCCGCCTTCAACATTGAAGGCGGTTGCACACAGTGCAATATTTTGGATAGGAGTGGAGAGAAACCATACTGTACTTTTATTATATGTATACGTTTTCATTTTGTCAACACTGAAAACGCATTTATTTCCGGTTGTTTAAAAACAACCGGAAAATTACTGGTACACCGAGTGCCCTTGCGACAACAATAGCTCCTTAGCCCGCTCCTGCTCAATTTCATTGCGGAAGGAAAGCCGCATCACGCCCGGCACATCTTCCCGACTCTCGATAATCTGCATGTTGCTGAGGTTGATGCTATTTGTCCCCAAATCCGTCGCTATGCGGCCGATGATACCCGGATGGTCAGGCACGTCCAGATACAGATCGTATTGGGATACAATCATCCCCTTCCGTCGCTCTGGGAGCACGCTACGGAATTCCCCCGCTCTGCGGAAGGCCTCTTCAATAGCTGGCCCGTCCTTCGACTCCAGCATATCCATGAAACGCTGAATTCCTTCGTTCCAGTCGCGTAAAAGCGGCAGCATGACATTGCGGTTATTTAATAGAATGTCCCGCCAAACGACCGGGTCACTGGAAGCGATACGGGTAATATCCCGAAAACCGCCTGCAGCCAGCGTACGGTACAACGGATTATCGTCATTGTAGGAGCTGATCTGGTTCACCAAAGCCACTGCGATCACATGAGGCAGATGACTGATGGCTCCAACAATCTCATCGTGCAGTCTCGGCTCAACCTTTACAATGTGTGCACGCGTATACGATAGAAGCTCTACAAGTACGTCCACCTTCTCCTGAGGGACTTCATCCGGCGGAGTAAGCACATAATATGCATTCTCGAATAATACGGTGGAGGCAGCGCCTACACCGGATCTTTCCGAACCAGCCATCGGATGTCCTCCGATAAAGTAGGCATCCTTCAGCGCAAGTTGGGATGCGCATTCGGCAATACTCGCTTTGGTACTGCCTACATCCGTAATAATGCATCCGGTTTTAAGCCGCAATTCACTCAGACGTTTTATGTACATCTCGAGACTTCCTACCGGAACACACAAAAATATGATGTCCGCGCCCTGGGCAGCTTCTTCTACCGAAAGCGTAACTTTATCGACAACGCCCTTGGCGATAACCTGGTCGGCATACTCTTGCGTATGGGCATAACCGGTCACGGTTATGCCTGGTTTTCCTTTGAAATTTAATGCTAACGAACCGCCGATCAAGCCGACGCCGAATATAGAAATTTGCATGGTCATGTTCTCTCTCACTCGTTTCAAGCTGCGATTATTGTTATGTCATTAGGTTAGGCTGGAGCATTCACTTCCTGGAGCACTTGTTCCAATGCGCCGATGAAAGCCTTGTTCTGTTCTTCAGAGCCAACGGTTACGCGAATGTAGTTCGGGTAAACTTCAAATCCCGGACGTACGATAATGCCTTTGCTTAGCAGGGACTTGAACACTTCGGTGCCCGGCTTCTTCACATCCACCATGATAAAGTTACCGTTCGCAGGGAAATAGGATAATCCAAGACGATCAAACTCCCGCTGGACATAAGTGATTCCCTCGGCATTCAATTGTCGGCATTTAGCTACGAATTCCTGATCTTTCAGGGCTGCCTTCGCCGCCACTTGGGCCAGGCGTCCTGTATTAAACGGCTCACGTACCCGATTAATCAAGGAAATAACCTCAGATTGCCCGATGCCGTAGCCGATGCGAAGGGCAGCCAGGCCGTATATTTTGGAGAAGGTACGCAGGATTACCAAGTTCGGATAACGTTCCATTAACTTGATGCTGGCCGGATACGAAGCGTCCGTTACATATTCAAAATAAGCTTCATCGAGAACAACCATCACGTGAGCCGGGACTTCATCCAAGAAAGATACCAGCTCGCTTTCGGAAACGATAGTTCCGGTCGGATTATTCGGATTGCACACCCAGATGATTTTGGTTTTGTCTTTAACGGCTTTGGCCATGCCCGGCAGATTATGCTTCCCGTTAACCAGAGGTACCTCAATGCTTGTTGCGCCTTCGATATCCGCATTCGTTTTATACACCGAGAAGGTCTGATCGGCCATAATGGTTTCGTCTCCCGGTTCCAGGAACGCCCGAATAATGAGGGCGATGATTTCATCGGATCCGCATCCGAAAATAATCTGATTGCGTTCAATACCAAGCTGCTCAGCAAGCTCCGCCGTTAAATCAGCCGCACTTCCATCCGGATACAAGCTGAGCGTACCGAGTTCAGCGGTAATGGCTTCGGTTGCTCGCGGCGAGCAGCCGTATGGATTCTCGTTGGAGGCCAGTTTAATGACAACATCCAGGCCTAATTCTTTTTTGACTTCTTCGATGGGCTTCCCGGGTTGATATACAGGAAGATTAACAATTTGCGCTTTTGGTTTCATACGATATTCGCCTCACCTTTCATAACTGCTATGGACAACACTAACCCTTTAATTGTGCCACAAACTCCCTGATTTGCAAAAGTCCCTGCTGTCTTGTCTCTTCCTTCTCAAGAAGAGGAATCGTCGATTCGATCTGACGCACGATGGCACTGCCAACAACGACGCCGTCGCAAATTTTCGAGAATCTGGCAACCTGTTCCCCGGACGAAATGCCAAAGCCAATCGCGATGGGCACGTTGCTGTACTGCTTCACCGTTTCAAGAAAGGCTTCCACTCCCGAATAAAAATCGGTGCGCTCACCTGTCACGCCGAGCGAGGATACGCAATACACAAAGCCGGTCGCTTCCGAAGCGATGCTCGCAATCCGCTCATGTGAGGTAGGTGCCACCAGCGGAATCAGGTGAACGTCCGCAGCATGAGCTCGTTTCCGAATCTCTGCGGATTCTTCCACCGGCAGATCCGGAATGATCAGCCCGCTGATATCATTCCTTACCACTTCTTCAAAGAAAACATCCAGTCCGGTCTGCAGAACCGGATTGTAATAGGTAAACAGGATAAACGGCAGCTTACTGCCCCGTTCTCTCGCCAGGCGCGCAGTCTCCATGCAAGTGCGAATGGTCACCTTGCTCTTTAGGGCGCGCTCAGAAGCACGCTGGATGACCGGGCCATCGGCGAGGGGATCAGAATAAGGAACACCGAGTTCGATAATATCGACTCCTGCAATTTCAAGCTCATGAATGATATCGAGCGTCGATTTCACGTCCGGATCCCCAACGGTCAGATAAGGAATCAAGGCCGTCTTGTTTTGTTGTTTCAACGACGCAAAGGTCTGGTCAATTCGGTTCATTCGGTTTTCCCTCCCGTGTAAGCCATGATGGACTCCACGTCCTTGTCACCGCGACCGGACAAATTAATGACGACGATATCGTCTTCGGTCCACGCGGGCGCCATTTTTACTGCTTGCGCTACGGCATGCGCGGATTCCAGCGCAGGAATAATGCCTTCCGTGCGGCATAGCAGCTGCAAGGCATCCAATGCCTCTTGGTCGGTTATAGGCACATACTGCACACGCTCAATATCTTTTAAGTAGGAGTGCTCAGGTCCAACGCCGGGATAATCAAGGCCGGCAGAAATGGAATGCGCCTCCTGAACCTGTCCATACTCATCCTGTAGCAAATAACTCATCGATCCCTGGAATACGCCATGGGTCCCCTTGGACATGGTAGCCGCGTGAAAATCGGTATCTACCCCTTTGCCAGCCGCTTCGACACCGATCAAACCGACTTCCTTATCTTCCAGGAACGGGTAGAACATGCCGATCGCATTGCTCCCTCCACCGATTGGTGCAAGAATCACGTTGGGCAGTCTTCCTTCCGTCTCCAGAATCTGCTTGCGGGTCTCGTCACCGATAATCCGCTGGAAGTTCCGCACCATCATCGGATACGGATGCGGACCTACTGCGGAGCCAAGTACATAGAAGGTATCCTCTACGTTGCTGACCCAGTAGCGAAGCGCCTCATTGCCGGCATCTTTCAGCGTCCGGCTTCCCGACGTCACCGGAATCACTTCGGCTCCAAGCATTTTCATACGGAATACGTTCAACTGCTGCCGCTTGGTATCCTCTTCGCCCATGAACACCTTGCATTCGAGACCGAGTAGAGCGGCCACGGTTGCAGTGGCAACACCATGCTGTCCGGCTCCCGTTTCGGCAATGACCTTGCCTTTGCCCATACGCTTGGCTAACACGCCCTGAGCAATGGCGTTGTTGATTTTGTGTGCACCTGTATGGTTCAAATCCTCACGCTTCAGATAAATTTTAGCCTTGCCGAGGTGTTTGCTGAGCCGCTCGGCATAATATAACGGCGTTTCCCGTCCGGAATACTGTTTAAGCAAATAAGCAATCTCCTCTTTGAACGCAGGATCCTCCGAAAAGCGGTTATACTCTTGTTCAAGCTCTATTAAAGCGTTCATGAGTGTTTCCGGTACGAACCGGCCACCAAACACTCCGAAACGTCCATTACGATCAGGAAGCTGTGTCATTTCCCCTTCACCCTTTCTACGAATGCAATCACTTTGTTTATGTCCTTCACGCCAGGTTCACTCTCAACGCCGCTGGATACATCCACGCCGTACGGAGCGTATTGACCTATTAAATGCGATACATTATCCGAATCCAATCCGCCGGCTACAAACAAGGGGATCCCTTGCCGTTTCGCCCACTGCTGGTAAGGTGGGATGAGATCCCAGGCAAATGTCTTACCAGACCCTCCGCCATATACCGGATCGTACGTGTCGATCAGCAATCCGTCGATGCTGCCTGCATACGGATCAAGTGCTGACAGACGTTCCGCTTCCGAGCGGTCACTCTCGATCGATACCGCCTTAAAAACGGAAACCGGGAAGCGCTCCTTCACTTCCCGGCAAAATTGCGGCGATTCCTGACCATGCAGCTGCACGACGTCGAGCGCTGCTTCTCGTAGAAGCTCTTCCAGCTCATTCAAATCAGGGTTAACCAAGACGCCGACGGCGGCGGGAATCATGTCATGATCCCATCCCCGCAATACTTGAATAAGCTGCGCAGCCTGCTGCGGCGATACCTTCCGCCGGCTCTTGGCAAATACGAATCCGATATAATCCACAGGTAAGTTTATCATAGATTTTAGCACTTCAACGCTTTGAAGTCCACATATTTTTAGCGCCGTACTCATCACTTAATATCCCCTTTATTCTATGTCTGCAGCGATCGGCAAGGGTCCCATCAGATCGTTTACTGCACGGAACACATCCTGCTGGCGCATGAAATGCTCCCCTACCAGAACACCATGTGCCCCAACATAATGCAAGTAGGAAATATCGGCGGGGCCTGATATTCCGCTCTCGCTGATCAACGTAACTCCCTGCGGAACTTGTGCCGCGATATCCGCCGTTGTCTGCAGCGATGTTTCAAAGGTCCGCAGATTGCGATTGTTAATTCCGATAAGATGAGCTGTTCCCAGCTTAAGAACCGATTCCAGCTCCTGCCCATCATGGACCTCAATCAGGCAATCCAAGCCAATAGAGCCGGCGATGTCTATAAACTCCGCGATCCGTTGCGGCTCCAGTATGCTCGCGATCAAGAGAACCGCGTCCGCACCTAACAGGCGCGCTTCGTAAATCTGAGTCTCGTCGATAATGAAATCCTTGCGCAGCAAAGGAATGTTGACAGCCGCCCTTACCGCTTTCAAATACTCTCCACTGCCCTGGAAATAGTCCTTGTCGGTCAACACGGATAGGCAATCGGCATCGGCTGCCTCATAAGCTTTGGCGATCATAATCGGGTCAAAGTCCGGACGAATTAACCCTTTGGACGGCGAAGCCTTCTTCACCTCGGCGATTAATCCCATGCTGCGTTTACGCCCCGTGGACAACGCCTTCTCAAAACCGAGAGTCGGCGGTAAATCCGCGATTTGCCTCTCGGCCTCCGAGATGCTGAATGTTTCCCGCAGTTGGGCAACCTCCCTGCGCTTCGTTTCGACTATTCGATCAAGATACATAACTCATTTCCCCCGTTCTTGAGATCAGCTGCTCCAGCTTAGACTGAGCCAGCCCTGAATCGATGGCTCCCGCTGCGCGCTGCACACCTTCAGCCAAACTATCCGCAAGCCCAGACACATAGATGCAGGCACCGGCATTGGCAAGCACGATATCCCGATAAGCACTGCGCTCACCCCGCAGCACCGATCCGATAATGGCTGCGTTCTCTTTGGCATCACCGCCCAGAATATCGCTCATCGGATGAACTGACAGTCCCAGATCATGCGGATGAATATCATAAGTACGGACTTCTCCGCCACGGAGCTCGGAGACTCGCGTAGGCGCGGAAATGCTGATTTCATCCAAACCATCATGGCTGGTCACCACCATGGCGCGCTTTAAGCCAAGCTCCTTGAGCACCTGTGCGATGGTTTCCGTTTTGTTCATGTCGTATATCCCGAGCATCTGCCGATCTGCGCCCGCCGGATTTGTCAAAGGCCCCAGCATGTTAAATACGGTTCGAACCCCGAGCTCTTTGCGAGGAGCTGCCGCATATTTCATCGATGGATGATAGATCTGGGCAAACAGGAAACAGATTCCGATATCATTCAGACAGGCTGTCGCTTGCTCTGCCGTCAAGTGGATATTCACGCCCAGCGCTTCCAGCACATCGGCGCTGCCCGCCCGTCCAGATGCCGAGCGGTTGCCGTGTTTGGCCACTCTGACCGAAACCGAGGAGGAAATAATGGCGGATACGGTAGAAATGTTAAACTTGTGAATCCCGGATCCTCCTGTGCCGCATGTATCCAGCAACTGGTTCCGCTCGGTAACGACGCGCCCGCCCGCACCACGCATCGCCTCGGCGAAGCCGGTGATCTCTTCAACTGTCTCCCCCTTCATTCTCAGGGCAGTAAGCAGCGCCCCGATTTGAGAATGGGTTGCCTGGCCTTCCATAATGGACTGCATGACCCCGCGTGCTTCGTCCCGGCTCAAATCTTGACCTTGAATCAGCTTCGTAAGGCTGGATTGCATCGTTTCCATGACGTTCATTACGTTCTCCCCCTTCGGTTTAAGGTGTGTATTGGTACAGATAATCCTGATTAATTAAATCGTTAGCATCCGTGCTGGACGGGAACATCGCTTCAGCGACGCGGATCGCCTTCAGCATCCCTTTGGCTTTGTTGACGGTTTCTTCATATTCCTTCTCCGGTACCGAGTCCCATACGATGCCTGCCCCCGCCTGAACATAAGCTTTGCCCTGACGGAAAATGATCGTCCGGATCGTAATGCAGGAATCCATATTGCCGCCAAAGCCGAGATAACCGATGGCCCCGGCATACGCGCCTCTAGCCTCCCGCTCTAGCTCCGCAATAATTTCCATGGCCCTTAGTTTCGGAGCACCGGATACCGTTCCTGCTGGCAAGCAGGACAGAAAAGCATCGAAGAAATCCTTATCCTCACTCAGCTGACCCGAAACGCTGGATACCATATGCATCACATGGGAGTATTTTTCAATCTCCATGAACGTGTCGCACTTCACCGTGCCGAACTCTGACACACGGCCCAGGTCATTACGCCCCAGATCCACCAGCATCAAATGCTCGGCGCGTTCCTTCTCGTCCTGCAGCAGATCATCGGCCAGCGCCTGGTCTTCGGCCTCATCGCTGCCTCTAGGCCTGGTGCCTGCAATCGGTCTAGTTTCCAATCTTCGTCCATCCACCTTCACCAGGGCTTCCGGGGATGTGCCCACGATAATGTCGTCGTCCATTTTGAGGTAATACATATACGGTGAAGGATTCAGCGTTCTCAGCACCCGGTATACGTGAAGCGGCGATACTTCGGTCTCAATATGGAAGCGCTGGGACAATACCACCTGAAAAATGTCCCCTGCGCGAATGTATTCCTTCGCTTGCTCCACATTGGAGAGGTACTTCTCTTTTGTCATATTGGATTTAATGTCGCCCATAGCAACATCCGCTGGAATGCCTTTGGAGTTCACGTTCTCCCGCGGTCCCTGCTCTTGCAACTGCTCGGCTGCTGCTTCCAAGGAACGGCATACATCCCGATAGCTTTGCCGAATGTTTTCGTCCGAATCACCCGGTTTCACGTGTACGTTGCCAACCAGCATGATCTGCTGTTTCACATGGTCGAAGACAATGACTTGATCGCAAAACATGAACCTTATATCATCCATTCCGAGATCGTCCATCGCATGTGCCGGAAGCTTCTCATAATATTGGAGCAGGTCATATCCGAAAAATCCGATTGCCCCTCCGGTAAAAGGTGGCATCTCCTTCAGCTGCGGGCTGCGGTACGTTCGCAGCAGCGCCTTTAACTCCTCGACAGGCTTTCCTTTCAGAAGGGAACACTCTCCGTTCCTTTCAATTTCGATCTTGCCTTTTTTACCCGTGATCATTAAGAAGGGGTCTGTTCCGATAAACGAATACCGTGCCCACTGTACTCCACCCTCAACGCTTTCAAGTAAAAATGCCCGCTTCCGTTCCGCATACCGCTGAAAAATGCGAATCGGGGTTTCCATGTCGGCTAACAGTCTGATCGCTACCGGAATCAGGTTATATTCACCTGCCATAGCCACCACTTGCTCCATTGATGGATTCGCCATGTCAATCCCTCCTTAATTGATGGTATACAACAAAAAAACCTCTACCGAAGTAGAGGTTAACGTTCAGAATAAGTCTATGAAAAAAGAGCGCGGTCAAGGAATTCCAACTATTCAACGACAAACTACAGCGGCTGTTGTTCTTAGACGGATACAAGAAATAGGCTTGTAACCAGCCGTGTGAACGTGCTGTACTATTCATCATGAAATCAAGTTCATCCTTAATCCCGATTATGTTATTGCCTAAAATGCCTCAGCTCTTCTCAACTCAACTCATCTGTAAAACCTAACTCTACTCAGCTATTCTGATATCACTATACAGGACGATGCCGTGTTACTGCAACCCTAAATTTCAACATCAAGCGTTGGAGCCTGATAAATCCGGACGCAGCCGCTTGGCTTCGTTCAAATACACATGCTTGATCTCGCTCTGGCTTTTATCCGTATTGACCTGCACCATGAAGCGGATGCAGCGCGGCAGACTGCCTTGAACCGGTATTTCAACCGAACACATTAAAGGAACGAGATCCCAGCCCTCCAGTTGGCGTATCGCTTTGGCTGGAAACGTCGCATCCAGATCCTGTGTCATCGTAATCCATATGTTGCTGATATACTCCGGCTGGAGCTCGTTGCGTCTCACCATCTCTTCAAGCAGCCGCAGCGTTTCCTGTACAATCTCCTGCTCATCGTTACGAGTGACGGTTGTCGCCCCCCGGATTCCCCGATTCATCATGAACTATCCCTCTCCCTTCAACTGCTCAACCACAGATCGAACAGCTTCTACCGGTACATCCTTAACGATGCTGACGGAGCCGATGGATTCCGGTACGATAAATACCATATTCCCCTCGGCAAACTTTTTATCGTGCTGCATCGCATCCATAATCCGCTCAACCGAGACGTCACCCGGCAAGATTACCGGCAGATTCACCGCCTTCAGCATGCTCACTGTCTCGTTGTGCAGATTCGCAGATCTGCCAAGCTTTTCTGCTAGGCGGGCCGAACCGGCCATTCCGATTGCAATCGCCTCACCGTGCAAAAAGCGTCCGTAGCCGCCAACGGCTTCAATGGCATGGCCGATGGTATGCCCCAGATTAAGGATGGCACGCAAACCGCCTTCCCGCTCGTCCTGGGATACCACGTCCGCCTTGATCGCACATCCGCGCTCCAGGCCGTATATCAACGTATCGGGATCCAGGCTCAGCAGCTTCGAGCCGTTCTCCCGGCACCAATAGGCAAAATCACGGTCCAGGATCAAGCCATGCTTCACCATTTCCGCAAGACCAGAAGATACCTCTCGCGGAGGCAAAGACATCAGCGTATTTACATCGTAAACCACCATGACGGGTTGATGAAACGCGCCGATCATATTTTTAGCTAACGGATGGTTGACCGCCACTTTGCCGCCGACGCTGCTGTCATGGGCCAGGATAGTAGTCGGGATCTGCACAAATGTCACGCCGCGCATGTACGTTGCCGCGACGAATCCAGCCAAATCACCTACAACGCCTCCGCCCAGCGCAAATACTGCCGAGCTGCGGTCCAGTTTACCGTTGATCGCTGTCGTCATTACCTCTTCATAAACCTGAAGCGATTTGGAGGATTCACCGGAAGGGACTATGTGAGAAATAACCGTATATCCTTTCGACTTTAACTGCTCCTCCACTTGAGACAAATAATGAGGCGCCACTTTATCATCCGTTACGATCAAATGCGGGCTCTTGCGTGTGATTCCATGCTTCGTGCTTAACTCACCAATCGTATCCAAAATCCCAGCTCCGATATAAATCGGATATGAACGCTCTCCCAGCTCCACCTGAAGTGTTCTCATATCAGTAGTTCTCCAGCTGCTTCAGGTAGTTCTGGTAATTCGCATGAATTTCTTCCATCGAATCACCGCCAAACTTCTCAAGAAACGACTTCGCTACCTCCCAGGTCACCACATGCTCCATAACAACGCTGGCTGCCGGAACCGCACAGGCATCCGAGCGTTCAACCTGAGCCGTGAAAGCTTCCTTCGTATCGATATCCACGCTTTGAAGCGGCTTGTACAGCGTTGGAATCGGCTTCATGACGCCGCGAACAACGATCGGCATGCCGTTGGTCATCCCGCCTTCAAATCCGCCTAGGCGATTGGTTGCGCGGTAGTATCCGCGCTCTTCACTATACATAATCTCGTCATGCACCTGGGAACCGGGCAGTTCGCCTGCCTCAAATCCGATGCCGACCTCAACACCCTTAAAGGCATTGATGGACATCACGCCTTGTGCGATGCGGCCATCCAGCTTGCGGTCATATTGGACATGGCTGCCCAGTCCGACCGGCAAACCTTCGATGATACATTCCACGATGCCGCCAATGGAGTCGCCTTCTTTTTTGATCTGATCTATGTAGGCTTCCATCTTCTTCTCCGTCTCTTCATCCACGACGCGAACCGAGGAGGCTTCCGTACGCTCGATCAGCTCATCAATCGAAAGATTGTGCGGGGGAGCTTCGATCTCGCCAATCCGAATGACCTGGCCAGCCACTTTAACGCCGAATTGTGCCAGGAATTGTCTGGCGATAGCGCCAACCGCTACGCGGACTGTGGTTTCACGGGCACTGGAGCGTTCCAGCACATTACGCAGATCCTTCAGGTTATACTTCAAACCGCCGTTCAAGTCAGCATGCCCCGGTCTTGGGCGGTGCACCCGTCTTTTCACCTCGTCGTTACCTTCAATCGGCTCCACATTCATAATGTTCTGCCAATGCTTCCAGTCGTTATTCTGCACTACCAACGCAATTGGCGCACCCGTTGTATATCCGTGACGCACACCACCAAGGATTTGCGCGGTATCCTTCTCAATCTGCATGCGGCGTCCTCGGCCATACCCCTTCTGTCTCCGATGAAGCTGAAAGTTCAATGCTTCAAAATCAAGCTCCAAATTGCTTGGAAGTCCTTCGATTATGGTAGTCAACTGAGGACCGTGTGTTTCCCCAGCAGTTAAAAAGCGTAAGCTCATGATGCTTTTCCCCCTTTAAACTTTTAAGCGTTAAACCGCTAAACTCCGTAAATATCTTCTGCTCATTATAGTATAGGTCTAACGCTTTGACAAGAATGCCGCAGGACAAGCAAAAGCGCCTCTCATCCTCCGGATTGAAAAGCGCTTATGCGTTATGATAGCCATTTCTATTAAATTTTACGGTAGAAGAAAGTCTCGTTGCTCTCCAGATTATATTGTCCAGGATTAAAGATCTGCTCCGTGCTGCCCACAAACAAAAATCCGCCTGGCTTCAGGCTTGACGCAAACTTCTGGTACAGCTTATGCTTGGCCCCTTCCGTGAAATAAATCATCACGTTTCGGCAAACAATCAGATCATATCCCGTCTCAAACCGGTCCGTCAGCAAATTCTGCTTATGAAAGGTTACTTCCTTCTTCAAATGCTCACTGAAGCGATACACCGAACCTTCTTCTTTAAAATAGCGGGCGGCTACATCCGAAGGCACATCTTTCAATGACCTCTCGACATATAGGCCTTCCTTCGCTTTATGTAATGCCCCATCATCAATGTCTGTCGCCACGATGCGCGCACGGCTCAGCATGTTCTGTTCGGACAGTATCATGGCCAGCGTATATGGCTCCTCACCCGTGGAGCAGGCAGCGCTCCATATTTTCAATACCCCGGGATTCTGCCGGGATATCTCTGGCAATATTTTATCGCGGAGAACTTCCCACCGGTTGGGATTGCGCCAAAACTCCGAGACATTAATTGTCATTCGGTCCAAAAACTCATGAAATAATGGCTTGTCCTTCATCATCGCGTCGTAGAAGGCCGAAAAGGTTTCAAACCCTTTCTTCAAACGCAGCGTTGTCAGCCTTCGCTTCATCTGCGCTTCTTTATAATCTGCCAGATTGATCCCCGTGCTTCGTTCGATACTGCGAACAAAGCCTATATAATCCGGATCATCCAGCACAAGTTCATGTTCCGTCATCGTATCATCCTGTTTAATCAGATTATGCCGCTTCCTTCGCTTACAGCCAAGGGGACAGCGTCTTGTTATATTCAACCAATTCCTTCTCTTCAAAGAAATTGGCAATTTCGCGTTGCGCACTCTCCGGTGAATCCGATCCATGAATCAGATTGTGCGGTGTTTGTGCTGAAAAATCCCCACGAATCGTCCCGGGCAGCGCATCCTTCACATTCGTTTTGCCGATCACTTGGCGGGACAATGCAATGATGTCATCCCCTTCCCACACCATCGCAAACACCGGTCCAGACGTTATAAATCCAACCAGATTTTCAAAAAAATCTTTGCCTTCATGTTCCGCATAATGGCGCTTGGCCTGCTCGTCTGAAATCTGCAGGAACTTGCCTGCAACCAGCTTGAATCCTTTATCCTCCAAACGGCCGACGATTCGGCCGATCAGCCCACGCTGTACACCATCCGGTTTAATCATTAAAAAAGTACGTTCCATTGGCCTCATCACGCTTCCCCTCATTCTAGGATATTGAACAATCATTCCATGCTCAGGTGATGTTACATGTTTGTACCCGTATTTTAACAGAAAGCAACCTCATGGTTAAGAGCTAATATGACCGCTTCGTAATAAAATTTGCGATATCTCTAAGCTGTTTTTTGGTCTTGATGTCAGGCAAAGTATCCAATGCGTCCAATGCTTTACGGATATACCGATCAGCTAGTGCCTCAGATCTCGATATACCATCGCTAGAGGTTACAAGCTTCACAGCGTCAGTCACATCACACTGACCATTCAGTGTATGAATCCGATCCAGCTCTTGCAGCAGAGGCTCCCTCCGTTTGTTATCTCCGAGCGCAAATATAACTGGCAGCGTAATATTCCCCTGCCTCATATCACTCCCCGGCGGCTTGCCAATCTGCTTCTCCGTCCCGCATAGATCCAGAAGATCGTCTTGAATCTGAAAAGCCATGCCGACGTTATATCCGAATCGATACAGGCTGTTTGCGATTTTGCGGTCCGCATCCGCAGCCAGTGCTCCGAGCTGGCAGCTGACCGCGATCAAGAGCGACGTCTTGCGGCGAATGCGAAGAAGGTATCTTCTGACGTCCTGATCGGTATTAAAGAAATCGCGAATCTGCTCCATTTCGCCGATGGACATTTCAACCATGGCCTTGGCGAGAATCTGATGAATCTCTGGCTGCTTCAGGTGGGTCGTCAGTTCCAGCGCCTTGCCGTAAATATAGTCGCCGGTATACATGGCAATCCGGTTGTCCCATTTCGCTTTTACCGTTGGCTTGCCGCGCCGCGTGTCCGCATCATCGATCACGTCATCGTGAACGAGCGATGCGCTGTGAATCAGCTCAAGCGGCACGGCCACATGCTTCAGCTTGTCAATGTCATAGTCGCCGAACTTACCGCCCATCAGTACAAAAACAGGACGGAGCCGCTTGCCTCCTGCTCTAAGCAGATGCAAGGAAGTCTCTGTCAGCTCGGGGCTGTCGCCCTCGACGCTGAGATAGAGTTCCTTCTCGATAACGTCCATATCTTTTTTTAATGTTCCGAATATGTCAAATCGTTTCATCTTTTCACCCATATGCTTAGATTCTCATTCCATAACTCCGGCACTACCTTGCGATCTTAGCAGGCCAAATTGATCTACGACTTGAAATATAAGCTTAACCTTCCTGTTGTCGTTCGTCAAAATCGCAGCACAGGTTCGTAGAGTCGTCATTTCAACAGCCGCTAACGCCTTCGATGCACTCCGGCCTGCTAATCTCCCCATCTCGTATACAGTTGATGTTCGATGCGCAAGCTGTCCAATACCTTGCCGACCAGAAAATTCACGATATCATCAATGGTCTTCGGTCCGTAATAGAACGCGGGCATCGCGGGAATGATTTTGACGCCAAGCTTGGCCAGCGTCAGCATGTTCTCCAGGTGAATGGCATGCAGAGGCGTCTCTCTCGGGACAAGTACCAGAGGACGGCCTTCTTTCATCATCACATCCGCGGCGCGTCCCATCAGATTGTCGGAAGATCCGTGTGCCACTGAGGATAATGTCCCCATGGAGCATGGCATGATGATCATGCCTTCCACCAGGAAAGATCCACTGGCGATCGTGGCCCCGATGTCGGAGATAGGATGGTACATCACACTCCCCTCGTATCCGCCGAATTTCTCGGCCAGCACTTCTTCGCGGTTGCCTGCCTGAAAGCCCATTTCCTCCTTCAGGACACGCCACCCCGCATTGGAAATGATCAAATGCACATCATATCCCAGCAAGAGCAGGCTCTCGGTAAGGCGAACACCGTAGATGCTGCCGCTGGCTCCCGTAATACCTACAACCCAGCTTTTTCTGCGCATGGATTTCATCAGATATACCGCACCACCAAATCAATTAAAGTGAATACAAACAGGATGATGCTCAGTGTACTGTTCATCGTAAAAAAGGCAGTTTGCAGACGGCTCATATCGTTAGGCGATAAGATGTAATGCTGATAGAACAAAATTCCGCAGGCGATGATCATGCCGAGCAGATACCACCAGCCAACCGGTGTGACAAAGAAAAGAATGATAAAGCCGATGGCTGTTACAACGTGAAATCCGCGTGCGAACCACAATGCTTTATGCAAGCCGAACCGGGATGGAATCGAATACAGCTTTTCTGTTGCATCAAACTTCTCATCCTGGCAAGCGTAGACAATATCAAATCCCGCTGTCCAGAACGCAAGCGCGATATAGAACACAATGGCCTTCCAGTCGATTTGACCGGTTACCGCAACCCATCCCCCAAGTGGAGCCAATGCTGTTGTAAGCCCGAGCACCAGATGACAAAGCCAAGTAAACCGTTTGGTGTATGAATAAATAATAAGCATAAAAATAGCAATAGGCAGCAAACGGAAAGCAAATGGATCCAGCATGTAAGTGGCCCAGAAAAACACCGCGAAAGACAGAATAATGAATAAGATAACTTCCAGCGGCTTCAGCAGCCCTGCCGGAATGGCGCGATTTACGGTGCGGGGGTTCTTGGCATCGATATGCTGGTCCGTGAGCCGATTCAATCCGAACGCAGCGCTGCGTGCACCGAACATGGCAAGAAAGATCCAGCCGATATCTCCCCAGGATGGTAATTGGTCAAACACAACGGCCGATCCTAGAATCGCCCCCATAAAAGCGAAAGGCAGAGCAAACAGTGTATGCTCCACTTTAATCATTTCAAGATAAGTTCCTATTTTCTTAAACATCCAGATTCTCCTTGATCCCAATATGTAAGGCTGCTATGCCACCAGTCAAGGGATAGGCCTGAACCTGTTGAAGTCCGGTCTGACGGAAAGCTTCGGCAAGCTCCTCTCGTCCTGGGAACAAAGCCAGCGATTCCGGCAGCCACTTATACTGCTCGTAACGCTTGGCTACCAGTTTCCCCATCCGAGGCAGCACTTGTTGAAAGTAGAAATAATAAATGCCTTTGAACGGCTGCCAAGTCGGCTTGGACAATTCCAAACATACAACCATCCCGCCAGGCTTAACCACGCGTTTCATCTCATGCAGAACCTGCATGTAATCCGGCACATTGCGAAGACCGAAACCGATCGTCGCGTAATCGAACTGATTGTCTTCGAACGGCAGGCTCATGGCGTTTCCCTGAACCAGGTCTATCTGTTGGTCCAGCCCCTGCTTGGCAACCTTCCCCCGGCCGACATTCAGCATCCCCTCACTGAAATCGAGTCCGACTATGTGTCCTGATTCACTTGCCTGGGCCATACTGATCGTCCAGTCACAAGTACCACAGCATAAATCGATAGCTGTATCGCCTTGGCGCATGTTCATCTTTTTCATCGTAAACTTGCGCCAGGCTTTATGTCTTCGAAAGCTCAGAATATCATTCATAATATCATACTTTCCCGAAATGCTTTCAAAGACGGAGTGGACGTATTGCTCTTTCGGATTTTTGCCATCATGCTTATTCATGTCTAACTTCGTTGTTTGATTATCCACAGCGTCCCCCTACCTCTCACTTACGACGGACCTATACGTGCTGAGCCGTTTCAGGAACGGGTCTAGCATACCGGCGTACGGGCTCTCTCCTACACGGCTTGCCAGCAGCAGCTGTACGGCATTAACGGATTCGCGCAGCTTGTCCAGCAGTTTCTCCGAAACCTTGTGCTTCAGGATCAGCTTCCTCCAGTCCTTCATATCCGTCTTCTTGCCAACCAGCATTCTCCGTTCCTCGTCGCTCCCCGATTCGATCAGATGCCAGTACACGTAACCGCATCTGCCAATTTCAGGCGTCGCACAGCGTTCCATCTCCCGCACAAGTGTTTCACATTCCGTAAATTCTTTGAGCAGCTTCTCCCATGTTTCTTGTACGGACTTCTCAAGCAGCGGAGTAAAAGAAAGAAACAGCTGCATATTCAGCTGTACCGTTAGCCGTAGATATTCTTCAGAAGGCAGCAGCGTTTTTTTCATTTTGCCGTACAATCTCATCTTCAACACGTTCACATCGCTAACAGCCTTGCTAAGAAGCGAGATGACAGCAATTTCGCCCTTTAAGGCAAGGAGTTGATAAAAACGACTGCTGAAGTAATCCCCTGCAAGCACTTTTAACTGCCGGGATCGCATCATCGCCTCTCCTTGATTGCCCTCCGTAACGTCGATGCTCTCATGCGTATCGAGTCCCACTTGAACCAGTGAGGTAACCAGTGCGTACAATTCTTCATGACCGGCAAGATTTCGTCCCGAATCCTTTAAAAATATGTATAGCAAATGAACACGGGCATCCGGAAAATTCGGAAGTTCCGTGTGGTTTTGAATCATATCATAATTTAAATATTTCTCTGCCAGTTCTGGTACGCGATACGATTTCATTCTCAGCCTCCGTGCACTTGATGTTCTTTTGTCCAATTGAGCCCACAATCCAATCTATTATAACACATGTTCAAGACACGTACATGCCCTGTCACTTACTATTTTACCCCTATCATGGGCTGCTGAACTGCTTTAGCCAAAGATTCGTAAACGTTAGGTTAAGAGCGGCAGCAATAGATGGCGGAACATCGCCGTTCTCAAGTTGGGTTAGAGCTTCTGCATAGCGTGAGTTCCAGGTATCCTTGCTCATATTCGAAGCCAGCAGCATATACCGCTTCCCTCCCCAACGATCGATGGCTACTACTCTTAGATACAACTGCTGCACATTATCCGTTCCTTCGAACGTAAAGGACATAATGCTGGCGATATCCTCATAAACCTCGGCGGCCGTCTCCGCGGGGTCGCTCAATTTGAAATCCAGCGTCAACGCGCCTTCATCATAATCTGCCCGGCTTATTTTTAGATGAAGAGGAAGATTCTTTAGGGAGTCCACTAATCCGGCATCGCTTAATTCGCGGCTGTGATAGGGTATCGCCGCTGTCACAGCGCCGACCTTATAACGGGCTTGCGATTGAAGCCCCATTAACAGTGCGAGTATGATGAATGCAATCGCCGCGGGCAGGAGTACGGCTCGTACAGATTGCCAGTGCTTCATATCCTAAACCTCCTCTATTCCTAGTTTCTTCCGGTCCTCATTAGTCCATACCTCATTGTATAAAGAAAAAAAGCAGGCTATGCCTGCTTCAGGTAAAACGAACCGTATTCGGTTTAGAAAAAGGGGCGAGAAGTCCATACCACTGCTACCCCCAGCGCGGCGATCCGCGCCAGATTCATGAGCACGAAATTTTGCACCGCAATCACAAATGTCTTCTCTTTGGATGGATGGGAGGTGAAAACGGCGCTTTTTTTATAAATCGGGACAAGGGTGACAAACACCAGAAGCACTACCACGGGATGCACTTTCATCAGGAGAAGAGCCGCCAGGTCCAGATAAGCAAGGCAATACAGAATTCGGAACAGCTTTAGAGAAGGTCTAAATCCTATATATACCGGCAGCGTATACCGCTTGTTCTCCATATCCTCATCCATGTCGCAGATGTTGTTGGCCAACATGATGTTGGCAATCCCAAGTATGGCCGGCAGTGATACCACCAGCAGCAGCAGTACCTCAGGAAGGTTCACCTGAAAGGACAGAACGCTGCCGTGCATGTCCAAAACTGCCAGATGGTTGCCCTCCGCATGGATCCAAGCCGAAATAAATATAATGACAAATCCCATAAACAATCCGGAGAACAGCTCGCCTAGCGGCATCCGCGAGATCGGAATCGGTCCGAACGAATATAATATCCCTACGGCAAAAGACAATCCCCCGAGCAGCAGGATCAACCAGCCCGTAGACAGGAATAGTGCGATCCCCGCACCAATGGCTGTCAAGAGCAGCAAGATGATGACGGACACCACCGCAGGCTCCTTAAGATTATATCGTACAATGGCATTGTGCTCCTCGTAACCGAAGCCGTTCTTTTTAATCGCTTTTTTATAATCGTAATAGTTATTGATCGCCGTCGTTGCCATATCAAACGACAGCAATGATGCAAGCATCAGGGCAAAATGATACCCATCGAACTGCTGAAAACGAAACAGTGCATACAAAGTTCCGAACAGAAACGGAATCATGCTGGCTACCTTTGTCTGAATTTCCACCAGTTTAAAAAAAGCTCGGATTCCCATGACCATCATCCTTTATCCAATTGATCTGATTTCAGATTAAAGGATTTCATGGCCGCGGTCTGTTGGAATTGTACTTGACAAACGCGTTGCAAAAGTGACGAATGTTACTTTTAGAGTAAAATCAAATTTATTCCGGAATGTCCTGATCCTTGCGCCTGCGGCTCCAAGGCGTACCCAGCAGCGGCAGCGCCCAACGGTCCAGACCATACCAGCCCGCCACTTTCCAGGCCATTACCAGCCATGTGGCCAATATAAAGAATAACGGATTGGAGCTTACCGTGCCCGCGAATAAAAAGCTGGCATTCATTAATCCGCCGAAAAACGCGGCAATGCCCGTCAGCAGACCCAAAATCAGCCCGAGTCCGACCAACACCTCACCGAAGGACACCATATACGAAAACAGCTTGGCGTTGGGAAGCACAAACCCTTCGAGAAAAGAAGCATACCATCCGGTGACGTCCTTCCCCTCTTCCGCCTTAGCCAGCGCTCCCCCGACAAACCCCTGAATGGCCGCGCCGGCTTCGCTTCCCGTCCAGGCTTCCGCCGTCAGCTTTTTCAGCCCCGACGTTAACCAAGAATAACCGAGATACAACCTCACGAGCAGCCAAATCCAGCCGGAGCGAGTACTGCTGAACAGAAACAGGGATACCGGATTTTCAGGGACCACCACATATTGTCCCTCTCTAAATTGCTTTGCCATGATTTCTTTAAACATCCTTTCGTATTTTTATTCATTCCGCTAGTATATACAACGTTCGCGAATCCAACAAGGGTCCTTTAACAATTGATTAACACACAATCTTTCCACGGAAACATCAAACATAAAAAAGCCCCACCAATTTGGTGGGGCTTAGCCAAAATGATAAGTCTAATCAGATGCCGGACTCAATCTTCCCGTGTTTGGTCATGACCTCAGCTTTGCCGCGGATTTTGACCGCAGATGTATGATCCGTGAACTGGGCGATGATGACCTCGCCTTTGTCCAGCTTCTCGGTATGATGAAACCGGGTGTCCTGACCGCGGGTAAGGCCAATCACCTGCACGCCATGGTCCAGCGCTTTAACGATAAAATAATCCCCGTTTTGAACGTTCTCCATTGTTCAGACCTCCTCACCGTAAGCTAAAAGAAAAGGCCGTGAACGAATTCACGACCTGTGCTCTTAGGTAATATGTAGAAATCTTTATTTGATTCCGTCTTTGAGCGCTTTACCAGGTTTAAATGCAGGAATTTTGCTCGCAGGGATTTCGATTTCTTCACCTGTTTGCGGGTTGCGGCCTTTCCGTGCGGAACGCTCGCGAACCTCGAAGTTGCCAAAGCCGACCAGCTGTACCTTGTCTCCACTTTGCAAAGCTTCGGAGATTGCATCGAAAACGGCATCAACCGCTTTAGTTGCATCCTTCTTGGAAAGCTCAGTAGATTCAGCTACTTGTGTAATCAGATCCGATTTATTCATTCTTTCACCTCCCCAACAAGGAATGTGCTCCACTTGCTATTCACTGTTTCCGTTTTACCGCAAATTATACGTGCAATCGGGTATTTTACCCCTATCTCGCGTTTAGAATGCATGACGCGGAACAAATTTATAGTAATACAGCCACCTCATAATTTCAAGCGTTTTGCTCTGCCCAACCAAAGAAAACACGAAAAACAGCCGCTAATCGGGACTTTAGACCCGTTAGCGACTGCGTATTCAACACCTCATCGATACTCACTTAAAGAATGATCGCGATCAAACCGCCGGAACCTTCGTTGATGATCCGACCTAAAGTTTCTTGCAATTTATATCTCGCATTATCAGGCATCATCGCGATTTTGCCTTGAATGCCTTCACGGACGATCGAGTGCAGCGAGCGTCCGAATATATCGGATTCCCAAATCTTGATCGGATCGTTCTCGAAATCCTGCATCAGATAGCGCACAAGCTCTTCGCTCTGCTTCTCTGTGCCGATAATCGGCGAGAACTCGGATTCCACATCGACTCGAATCATATGGATGGAAGGCGCGGTCGCTTTCAATCTTACCCCGAAGCGAGTGCCTTGACGGATAAGCTCAGGCTCATCCAGCGCCATCTCAGCCAGGGAAGGAGCAGCGATACCGTAACCTGTCGTTTTAACCATTTCAAGCGCTTCAGCGAAGCGGTCGTATTCCCGTTTGGCATGGGAGAACTCCTGCATCAGCTGCAGTAAATGATCTTTACCGCGAATCTCGACACCCACAACCTCCATCAAGATCCGGTCATACAGTTCGTCAGGTGCGAAGAGATCGATCTCGGCAACGCCCTGACCCATATTCATGCCGCTAAGTCCAGCATGGTTGATGAAGTCATACTCCATGAACTGGCTGACCACCCGATCCACGTCACGCAGACGGCGGATATCCTTCACGGTATCTCTGACCGAGTTCTCATAGTTGCTGCGCAGCCAGTGGTTCTCGTTAAGCACCATAACCCAGCTAGGCAGATTGACGTTCACTTCATGCACTGGGAATTCATACAATACTTCACGAAGAACACCGGTTACATCATCTTCGGTCATCGTAGCTGCACTTAGTGTCATTACCGGAATGTCGTATTTCTCAGCCAGCTCATTGCGCAGCTGAAGCGCTTCTTCACTGCGTGGTCGTGTCGAGTTGATGACCACCACGAATGGCTTGCCGACTTCCTTCAGTTCCTCGATGACGCGTTCCTCAGCGTCAACATAAGAGCTTCGCGGAATTTCCGCAATGCTTCCGTCTGTTGTGACGACAACGCCAAGTGTGGAGTGCTCCTGGATGACTTTGCGGGTTCCGATTTCTGCCGCTTCCTGGAACGGAATCGGCTCTTCGAACCATGGCGTCGAGATCATTCTCGGGCCATTCTCGTCCTCGTAGCCCTTAGCGCCTTCAACGGCATAGCCTACACAATCCACCAATCTTACGTTGACCTCAAGACCTTCCGTAACTTTGATCTGTACCGCGTTGTTTGGCACAAATTTCGGCTCGGTTGTCATGATTGTTTTCCCTGCAGCACTTTGAGGCAGCTCATCGACAGCTCTTACTCGATCCGCCTCGTTCGTAATGTTCGGGAGAACAACCGTCTCCATAAACCGCTTGATGAAGGTTGATTTTCCCGTACGGACGGCACCGACAACACCTAAGTAAATGTCCCCTCCGGTCCGTTCGGCAATGTCCTTAAAAATGTCCACTTTTTCCAAAAGAGATCCCCTCCTCAAATTACTCCGAAGGAAAAATGCTTTAAGAGCATCCGCTTCGTGTTCCACTCATAGCCAAAGCCATTGCAACAGATGAGCAGCCTTTACAATGTCGCCAGCATCCCGCCGCCGGTATTCCATGAGTTTTGATGGAAACGGCAAAGCGGCGTAACTCGTACATGCATTTGGACTAGTAACATCATATGTACCGGGTTCAAAAATATGACGGTTGCCCCTTAAAGTCCGTCCAGTTTTTTTTAAGATATCGAACAGGCCTAAACCAACTAGACACGTCATCGAATACCGTAAAGAAAACTACCGCTGGGGCGCGGTTTATCTTCATGCTGTGCGCCTTCAGACGTTTTCGTATGCCTCATGATGTGGGCAACCGGCTCTTGCCCGCACTACTCTTTCAGATTATGAATATGCGCGCACTTTAATAGATATTCCAAAGAGATTCAACCATTTTCAAAAAAGTCTATCGAAGAAGGGTCTCAAGGATAAAATGTAGGCTGCATTATGACTTCCGCATACTCATTCCTCTACTGATATGGGTCACCATGCAGAGTCAACAAAAATACCCGCCGATAACGGCGGGTATAGGTTTAGGATAGCGGCTGAGCAACGGGCTGCCCATCCTTCCATGTATAAGGTACGGATTTTACAGGGACATAATAGGATTCCTGCTCCAGGAACGCCCGTAAATCCTCTCCTTCTTGAGGGGCGGAATCGTTCTTCTGGATCGCCTGCATAATATCAAAGGCATAATCGGCGTACACCGTTCCCTCTTCATCCATCATAAAGGCCATCTCCTGACCCGAGTATACACTCATCAATGTAATGGATTTGGCATCGGTCTTGGACAGGTCCACTGCCGTATACCCCGGGTAGAGGGCTTCTCCTGCAGGGAGAGCGTTGTCATGCGCCATTTTGTACAAATTCACGGCTCTCTGAACGTCATTCACCTTCTGGGCCGTGGTTAAGTCCATCACCTTCACGGTTGGCTCGGTTTCCTCATTAATAATGAGAAAATATCCGCTGCCGCCCTTCTCAAATGCCGTATCCGGAATTTGGTCGATGTATCCCCGGTTCTTCAGCTGATCCATATCCACCCGGTATTTCTCATACCGCGGAATTTCCGGACCCGCTGTAATTATCGGCAAGATTCCCTGTTCTTTATAAAAGTCATCTACAGCCGATTGTATCCGTTTGACACTTTCCCTATACGAAACCTTGTTCTCCTGCAATTTCTCGTCAGGATAAAGGCATCCTGTCAGCAACATCGGAAACAGCACCAGGATTAAGACTGCAGACGTCCGCTTCGAACGGCCTGCCGCTTGGGTCATCCAAGTGATCATACTCAACTAACATCATCCTCGCTTTAAATAAAGTCATCCGACTCCCGGTTTCTCGCAGCTTCCAGCTGTTTGCGTATCGCAGCTTTGAGCGGATCCTCGGGAATCATTACCTTAATGTGATTCGTAATTCTCGTCTGGCAGGATAGCCGGTAGCCTTGTTCAATCATCGATGTCCCCAGCTTCCTGATTTCCTTGGGCTCAGGCGCAGAGCAATGATCGCGTTCCTCGCTCGGAACGATGATCTTGCACATCAAACAACCGGCTTTGCCTCCGCAACGGGTAGGAATACGCACACCCGCCCGACGCGAGGCATCCAGAACATTCGTGTGCGGACGAACCTTGACCTTTTTCTGATCCGGCTGAAATAATACCTCGTAGTCCAACGGTAACGCGCTCCTTTTCTTATGTACACATTCTGCTAAGCTCCCTGGCCATTTTTCACAGCACTTTGGTTACAATCCAGTTAATCGGTTCAAAACCATTCGATGCTCCCCATGCAGATGGTTCCGGCTTAACAACTGCTGCAGAAGCGGCATATGATGGTCCATGTCCCGCCGAATCGCTTCCGCAATGGCGACGTATCGATCCGGCCTGTCTCGAAGCACATTAAACACCAGTTCATGGGATAACGGCATCAGGCGCACCGTGACGTCCTGTATATGACTCTCTAGTGCTGCAGGATACAGCAATTGATCGATCTCAACGCAGTAGGAGGACCCGTTTGAATTCACTTCAAATCCGCCTACCAGTTCAATCGGAACTTTCTCTATTTCATAGTGGCTCAGTATCGAGGAATATATCCCTTCTTGGTCTAAGTGGGGAGCATCCACGGCCATAGAAGCCAGCGACTCATGCAAAGGCTGTACACCCCCTGCATCGGTATAGATATCGATATCTCTCGGCGGCTTGTCCAATGTTACATCCTGAAGAAGCAAGCTGCAGCTTCCACCTAGCAGCCAAGCAATAGGCGCCTGATTCATCTTATGAATGGCGGTAGCTAACACATTCTCCAATTCCGGCAGATCATTCAGCGTCATGCTGCACCCCTTTACCGTATCGTGCAGATCGGCTTCCTACGTTATATGATGGAGGCCAGTCCAATAATAAAACCGAAAATCATCATCATAAAGGCTACGAACGACAGTGCCCCGCGCAGAAAACCCTTGGTCTTGCTTCGCGCAAGCGTAACCACGATGACCGATAGTGCCATAATCAATAATGCGACTAGGGACAGCCACATCTTTTGCATTGGATCCATGTCACGAAACTCTCCAATCTCTCATCAATTTCAACCTATTATATCACGAAAATGATAGCGCCTCACCTCAGGTATGTCGAAAAAAAGAACAAAAGCCGCTATCCCATCAGGAGCGTCTTTTGTTCAACATTATCATCGTATCTTATTTGTTCATCATCATTTTCATCAAGGCTTCCATATTGCTCGGATTCATGCCACTCTTCTTCACCGCACCGACAATCTCCTGGATCGTGTCCTCACTAACAGGTATGTTCGCCATCGAAGATACCTGCTTGATCAGCTGGCGGAGCTGGGCTTCATTTTGCATTGTAGACGGCTTAACCGTGCTAGCCAGCTTATTGACAGCCCCTGAAGAAATTTTCTTGCCGCTTTTCTTGTTAATCGCGCTCAGTACATCCTTGTGAAAGCTTTTGCTCATATCCACCCCTCCTCCGACATCCTCACATCATTATATGAGTCAATCATCGGAATGGTGAATAAGCTAAGTGTGCCATTGCTCCCAAGTTTCAAGCGGCATCAATTCCATCTCGGTCTTTGGGTCCCGGCCCATCAAGGCTTCAACGGCAATGCGGGGATTGCGGTCTTTAAACAACACATGGTACAACTGATCGGCAATCGGCATCTGTACGCCGTATTTCTCGGAGATGGCATGTGCGGCTTGGGTCGTTCGAATGCCTTCCACAACCATTCCCATGGAACCCAGAACCTCGTCTAACTTCTTACCCTGACCCAGCATCGAGCCAGCTCGCCAATTTCGGCTATGCTGGCTGGTGGCGGTAACCACGAGGTCACCGATCCCGGCCAGCCCGGCAAATGTCAGCGGATTCGCGCCCATTTCCATGCCGATTCGCAAAATTTCTGCCAAACCTCTCGTAATAAGCGCTGCCTTGGCATTATCACCGAAGCCCAGTCCGTCGGACATCCCGGCGCCCAAAGCAATGATATTCTTCAAGGCCCCGGCCAGCTCAACACCAATCATATCCCGATTCGTGTACACTCTGAAATATGTGTTCATAAACAAATCCTGAGCGGCTACAGCCGCCTCGGCATCCAAAGACGCCACAACGACCGTTGTCGGGCAGCGTCTGACCACTTCCTCCGCATGGCTGGGTCCTGATAATACTACCACGCGGCCTTCCTCACAGCCAAGCTCCTCGGATATGACGGTGGACATCCGCTTCAAGGATTCAATTTCAAATCCTTTGGTCGCATGAATCACCAGCATGTCCTCGGTCCAAAACTGCTTCAGCTGCCCCGACACTTCCCGCATCGCGGACGAAGGTGCAACGATAACCACAGCAGCAGCCGACGAGACAGCCTCTTTCATATCGGTTGTAGCGCGGATATTCGGTGATAACTCCACCCCGGGTAAATAACGGTTGTTGGTATGGGACTCGTTGATTTCACGAGTCTGTTCCTCTGTTCTTGTCCAGACGACAACATCCAGATTATTAGAAGCGAGAACACTTGCCAAAGCGGTTCCCCAACTGCCTGCCACCAGAACAGCGACTTTGTCAGACAACGCGCTTCCCTCCTTTGCCCTTTCCTTTTCCAGAACCCAGCTTGTTTTCACGCCCCTGCACAAGCTTCACGATGTTCGAGCGATGCCGCCAGAAGGCGAATACACATATGATGAAGCTCGTCCAAAAGATTGGCCACGAATAATCCGCGATCAATAGAAAAACAGGGGTAAGCACTACAAAAATAAGGGAACCCAAAGATACATAACGGGTAAAAACAATGGATAGAATTGCGATAATGCCTGCTATAACCGCTGGTATAAAGCAAAGCGTAGCAAGCACCCCAATGGCGGTTGCAATCCCTTTGCCGCCTCGAAAGCGGAAGTATAGAGGCCAATTATGACCGATAATGGCCGCAATACCGCACAATCCCGGCAGCCACGCATTATCCCCCCCAAGCCATCGTCCGATCCAAACGGCAGCGATGCCCTTAATTACATCCAAGACCAATACAAGTATCGCAGGTCCCTTTCCCAGGACGCGAAGGGTATTGGTTGCCCCAGCGTTGCCGCTGCCATGCTGACGAATGTCAATCCCTTTCAGGATTTTGGCAAACAGTACGCTAAAGCTTACCGAACCGAGTAAATAACACACTACTATCGCTACGATCTCCAAAATCAAGCTATTCTCCCCTAACTCTCATCAGACTTTCTTCGAGTAAATATCCTGATGGGTGTACCTTCAAAGTCAAACGCGGCCCGAATCTTGTTCTCAAGGTAACGCTCATATGAGAAGTGCATCAATTCAGGATCGTTGACGAATACGACCATGGTCGGCGGCTTAACCGCAACCTGTGTTGAGTAGTTGATACGCAATCTTCTTCCCTTATCCGTTGGAGGCGGATTGATGGCAATCGCATCGGATATGACATCGTTAAGGAGGTGTGTCTGTATGCGAAGTGAATGCTGATCGGCCACATGCTTAACGACAGGGAGCAGCTTTTGCAAGCGCTGCTTCGTTTTGGCCGACAAGAACACAACCGGCGCGTAGGTCATGAACAAGAAATGATCCCGAATCTTTTTCTCGAACTGCTGCATCGTTTTGTCCTCTTTCTCGACCAAATCCCATTTGTTCACAACGAACAACGATGCTTTACCGGCCTCATAGGCGTAACCGGCAATATGCTTGTCCTGTTCGATGATGCCTTCTTCCCCGTTTATGAGGACGAGAACAACATCCGCACGCTCGATGGCGCGCATGGCACGCATGACGCTGTATTTCTCTGTGGTCTCATAGACTTTCCCGCGTTTGCGCATGCCTGCCGTATCGATGAGCACATACCGCTGCCCATCCTTCTCGAACGGCGTGTCGATCGCATCGCGTGTAGTGCCGGCAACGTCACTGACAATGACACGCTCTTCTCCCAAAATGGCATTAACTAGGGAGGACTTGCCCACATTCGGTCTGCCAATCAGGGCAACTCGAATAACATCCTCGTCATATCCATCGTCTTCCAGCTCAGGCAGATTCTCAACTACAACGTCCAGCAGGTCGCCAATCCCTGTGCCGTGACTGCCCGATATTCCGACAGGATCGCCAAATCCGAGGGAATAGAACTCATAGATATCATCAACGCGCTTCAAATTATCCACTTTGTTTACACTTAGAATGACAGGTTTACCTGAACGGAACAGAATCTGTGCAACTTCCTCGTCCGATTGGGTAACCCCTGCCTTTGCATCGCACATAAATACGATGACGTCTGCTTCTTCAATTGCAAGCTCGGCCTGCATGCGTATGGATTTCAATATCATGTCATCGCCATCAATTTCAATACCGCCGGTATCAATGACACTGAACGCTTTACCATTCCATTCGGCACTACCGTAAATCCGGTCACGGGTAATACCCGGTTTATCTTCAACGATGGCTAATCTGTCGCCAATCAATCGGTTAAATATAGTCGATTTACCGACGTTAGGCCGTCCAACGATAGCCACTACGGGTCTTGCCATAGTCACTCCTCCTGTCAATTCTTACGATTATCATCATAGCAAAAAACGTTACAATTGGCTAACCTTTCATCTTTATTTCTATTATGCTCTTCCCCATGTTACAACATCCGCAAACGTTCGTCCCCTAAAAAAACAAATGGCGAACCCAGATTTCTGGGTTCGCCGACTTCGTTATGATAGGTCAATAGACCGAACAAAACTGTTCCCGGGCTTACTTGAATTTGCTCAGCTTATCGCCGAAACGCTCTCCAAGCGTAACGCTCATGCCTTGATTGTTCAAAGAAACGTTCGGATTGTCTTTCAGGTCGATTTTAGGACCTTTGGACGGTTTTTCAGCTCGAGGAGCTTGAGCTGGTGCTTCTTCCGTTTCTTTGATGCTCAGGCTGATACGTTGCTCAGAAGTGTTGATATCAAGCACTTTAACCTGAACTTCTTGGCCTTCTTTCAATACTTCTTGCGGTGTACCGATATGCTTGTGAGAGATTTGGGAGATATGAACCAAACCTTCAACACCTGGTGCCAGTTCAACGAAAGCTCCGAAATTAACCAAACGTTTAACAACGCCAGTTACGATGTCGCCAGTGTTGAATTGCTCGCCAGCTGTTTCCCAAGGACCTGGAGCCGCTGCTTTGATACTGAGGCTGATTTTTCCTTTTTCAGGATCCACTTTCAGTACCTTCACACGCACTTGATCGCCTTCGGACAATACATCAGCAGGCTTGTCGACGTGGCTCCAAGCGATCTCGGATACGTGAACCAATCCGTCTACGCCGCCAACATCAACAAATGCGCCGAATTGCGTAAGCCGTTGTACTGTACCTTCCAGCACTTGGCCATCTTGAAGCTCGGACATCACTTTTTGTTTGTTAGCTTCGAACTCTTCTTCCAGAACATCCTTCTGGGAAAGAATCACTTTGTTGTTCTCGCGGTCCAGTTCCTTCACTTTCACGCGAAGCGTGCGGCCTTTGTAGTCGCTGAAGTCTTCAACGAAATGACGCTCTACCATGGATGCAGGAATAAATCCGCGTGCACCAACATCAGCTACGAGTCCGCCTTTAACCACGTCAGCCACCGTTACTTCGAATACGTCCTGATCCGCAAAATGCTTCTCAAGCTCTTCCCATGAATTCTCTGTGTCGATCGCGCGCTTGGAAAGAACCAGGCTTTCCTTATCGTCGTTAATGCTAACGACTTTGCACTCTACCTCTTGGCCAACCTGAACCGCATCAGATGCGTTATCAAGTTGTACAGAAGACAGTTCGCGAACAGGAATTACGCCGTCATATTTATATCCAATGCTTACATAAGCTTGGTTGTCCTCCAGTTTGACGATCGTCCCTTTCACGGTGTCCCCTTTTTTCAAGGATACGATTTGGTCCAGCTGCTCTTGGTTTTCAGCAGCCTCTTGATTTCTTGTTTCTTCCGACATGTCAAATAACCTCCTCAATTCAAACCCCATTTATTTAAACTCGCATTGGCGAAGTTCAAAACATAATTGCTGTAGTATCTTTCCAATCTTCCCATGCTTTTTATGCATGAAGCGAATAAATCAGTTCATGGTTGGTTTGCCGCTTGCGCGCATTTCGTGAATCTTGGCCATGATCAACTCGGTTGCCGCATCCAGAGCCTCCGGTGACTTGTCACCTTCAAACTGAGATAGATCCACAGGTGCACCATAGATGATCTTCACTTTGCGAAAAAGCTTGTAATCTCCAATGATAGCAGCCGGTATGACCGTCGCCCCGCTGCGGAGAGCGAAGCTTGCCGCACCCCGTTTGGCCGCCGTTGAATCGGAATTACGCGTCCCCTCAGGGAAAATGCCCATGATCTCACCCGTGCGCAATATCGTGAGCGCGGTTTTGATCGAATCTTTACTTACTCCGCCGCGCTTGACCGGAAATGCTCCAAGCTGACGAACCAGCCATCCGAACACCGGGATGTTGAACAGTTCCGCTTTGGCCATGAACTTAACCTGGCGCTTGACGTGAATGCCGACAGATATCGGATCTCGAATGCTAATATGATTGCTGCAGATTAGCACGCCGCCTTCTGAAGGTATGTTATGTACGCCGACAGATTCGAATCTGTAGAGAATAGCGAACAAACCGCGGACCACCGCTCTGCAAAAAATATAAATCATGCCCATTTCTCCCCATCCCACTTAAGTTTCGCAATATGAAAGAATTGCTTCCACAACCTGGTTGATATCCATATGTGTCGTATCCAGTATGATGGCATCCTCTGCGCATCGGAGCGGCGACACTTCACGTTCCTGGTCAAGCCTGTCACGTTCTGCGATATCTCTTTCCAGTTGTTCCAGCGATATACCTTCATCACTCAACTCATTGAAGCGGCGGAGAGCACGTTCCTTGACACTGGCCGTCATGAAAATCTTCACCTCGGCATCCGGCAAAACCGTTGTGCCGATGTCACGTCCATCCATGACAACGCCCTTGTCTTGTGCCATTTGCTGCTGTAAACGGACAAGCTTTATCCGCAAACCCTCGATTCGTGCATATTGGGATACCACTGCACTAACCTGATGTGAACGAATATATGGTGTGACGTCTTCCCCGTTCAGCCAGACCATTTGACCATGTTCATGCGGTTTTAATTCAATCACCATGTTTTGTGCATGTTGAAGCACTTTTTCGGGATTTTCTGGAGAAATCCCTTGGTTCAGCATGAACCAGGTGACTGCCCTGTACATGGCTCCGGTATCCACGTAGATGTAATGCAGCCTGCTGGCTACCATACGCGCTACGGTGCTTTTACCCGCGCCTGCCGGACCGTCGATGGCAATATTAATTCTGTCGCGATAACCTGTCCCCTGCGTAACCAACGGGGCATTCCTCCTCAAACATATACCTCGAAATCGAAAGGGCTTACCATCCGTTACGGACGGGATCACCGTTTCTCTAGTGAAAACTTATAAGAAAGCGCGGATGAAACAAAGGCGCAATCTTATATTTCAAGAAAAAAGCAGGCGCCCGCCTGCGACGTGAAAATTATACCACACTAGCTAGAGTGATGCAAAAGAGAAGGGGTGTTTTCCCCCATCCAATCGTTTACATTTGGCTCGTTAACGGGAACACCCTCCATCTGCTGAATGGGCGAAATATAGGGCCGGCTAGGCTCATAATGTAATAGCAGCTGGGTGATCACCAGGGCAAGTACAAGCCAGATCAGCAGCTTAAGCAGCATGATTCCATATCGGTCATGCAGAGCTTGTCCCTTCTCTTCATGCTTAACTTCCAGTCTTGTTTTTTCAAGCAGACGGTCTTGGTCGTTTACTACTTCTGACATGGCAGACAGCCCCTCCGGGACAATTTTTTCGGATAGTGTGCCACCGGCATGTCCTATTTATGCATTAACGATTGCGAAAATCAAACTGTCTCTCAAAACAATAACGAATCAGCTTCTGGCGCTCCATATCTGCGATCTGACTAAACTTCAGCATCACGATGCGTCGATTGGTAGGCAGCTCCTTCACCCTCACAACCTCGCCTTCAAACGGAACATGCTCCACGGATCCGTTCTTAAACGGGATGAGTATCCAGCATGTCAGTATACTCCCTTCCGCAATCGTATGATCCGGCTGCAGATAAAAGGATACGCCACCGCCGCCGACATCATCGGTTTTGGCTAAAAACTGGGTGCCGTCTTTGGTCATGACTGCTACCTCGAGCTCGGCTTGCACCCTTAGGAAGCTTCTTCTCTGTACCTTCGTAATTTGATCCTGCTCCGGCTTCTTGATCCGAACCAGACGGATAATATCCTCATGGTGACTCAGGACGTAGGAATTGAAGAAATTCTTAACTCCCCCTTCCGTTAAAAAATAAGCGGACAGCTCGTCCCCGATGTATAGCTTTTTCAGCTTGCCTGTCCCTTCTTGCAGCGGAACCTCCATATACATCGATTCGTCATCCATGTCGGAGATGCGGGATTTATATACAATATTGGCTTCCTTCTCATCCCCCGTATCCAACTGGATATAAAGGATGTCGTTAATCTTTGGATACAATGCGCTCACCCACTAATTCATCATAATCATTATTTTCCATTATATCATGGGATGCCGCGGTCCATAGGACAAAATCTTCAAATTAAGGTCGAATCCTGTCTAACCTCGGGAAACATGGGACTCTCCCTCTCTTTCAGCTCCTTCATCCAAGCAAAAAGCCGATTCAGGTTATCTCCTGAACCGGCTTCAATCGCGCAATACTTTGATTATCTAATTCCTGCCTGTGCATCCTTGACGACCTCAACCGTTTCCTCAAGGCCGGTATCCGAATTAATGTAAATTCGGTATTGGGACCCGTTGATTCGCCCGCCGAACTCATAACACAGAACATCCTCGGAGCGATCGTTTTTGATTAAGGCTTTACGGTGATAGAGCACTTTGAACTCAGGATTCAAGACCTTCTCCGCTTCGGCAAGACTAAGTTTCGGCTGCGGGATTTCTCGCTTGATCTGATGCTCGTACACAAAGTCGCTGGCCTGGAATCCAATGACATCCCCATTATCCAGAGCCGAACGAACGGTAATTTTTTCAGGGTAAATCAGCACGCCGTCCTCTTCGCGGACAAAGGAGAAGTTGGCCAGGTTGTCATATTGGTCTGCCGAAACAACCGTCATGTCGGAATAGCCTTTTTTTATCAGGAATTGCTGGGCTTTGTCGATAGCATTTTGAACGGACACTTTCTTCGCACCAACATTCCGCTCATCTGTATAAGAGATCAGCTGTCCGCCTTTTTCGGTAAAGTCCATGCTGAGCATATGACCCTTCGGATGTTGCACCTTCGCCGTATAAGATACCCACTCGGTGCCACTGCCGTTCTTCGTCACTTGTACTTTGGCATTATTACCCACATCGGAGAACTTCAGCGCTTTACGCTTCACATCCGCTTCCGATATCGGCATACCCGCCAATTGCTTCACAGAACGGCGGTCATAAATGCTGCTTACCGATGGTCCCCAGTCAAGCTCAGGGTAGGACTCCACCTTTTTATCCACCGTTTTGAAGCCGTCAATAATGGAGTTGTCCTGGACTTTATTCGTAGCCAGAGCCGTCTCTACATCCATCCAGCGCAAACTGTTTGCGATAACCTTATTCTGCACATGCTGCAAATCCTTCGTAATTTCACCGGAGTTGGCGTACAAGGATTTCAACGTTTTGACTTCACCCTCACTGAGCGGCTCCTTCGTTAAATCGCGTACACCTGTTTTGTAAGCAAAATTCGAAATTCGGGAAAGGAACTCTTCCGTCTTGTTGAAAGGAAGGAGCGTAAGCGGCAGCTGGCTGATCTCATTCTGAGCCTGGCTGGTTAGGCGCCATACATTCATCAAGCCCTTCCGGTGCATCCCTTGGGAGGTAGAACTTACCGCAAGCGTATTGCCGAGCTCGGCATGAATCCTGTCCATATTGTAAGACAAGTCATGGAATGCCCGTTGGTATTGGTTCTCCGCATTAATCAATATGGCGTTTTTCTCTTTATTCTCTTGATAACCCCATACCAGAGCCCCGATCAATAAAATTGTGGCCACAGGAAACAGAATAGCGCTTAATCGTTTGTACATGATGCTTATAGTCTCCTTTCTTCTACTCACTGCCGTTAGTTTGACTAGAAGAAAGAAGTCTTATGCATATCTGTATAATTCCTTCACCCTTTAGAAATCTTCCTCAATATCGAAGTGATCGCGATTGTTGCACAGACACTGCTTAAATCCGGTTTCGATCCGGCCCTGCTCCTTTTTTCCCCGCAGCACAAAACGTTCACCGCAATCCTTACAAAGAATTTTCACTTTTACACGCAAAAAAAGACACCTTCCTTTCTATGATTCCCTGGCTGTCAGCCGAGGTCTATAGAAAGAAGTGTGCCCTGATTTGTTAAGTGTTAACCTCTTCCTCCCGCTTGATGAAACGAAAAGGAGAACGGTTGTTAGCTCTAGAGATTTTGCCCATGCCGCCATACCATAGCAGCACCATAAGCGGTACGATAAACCATACCCATGTGTGGGTCAGCAGATTCAGAATCAGGTCGTACAGACCATGCCACATCCAAGGCAGGAACAAGGATAGAACGAGAAAGAACCTTCTTCGTTTCCCTTCCGTGAACCTCGCATGTCCCATGTAGTATCCCATGATGACGCCAAACATCGCATGCCCCGAAACGGGCAGCAGGGCTCGCAAGAACATCGGACCAAAGGCTGCCTGGCTGTACCAGGCGTAAAGCAAGTTCTCTACCGTAGCAAATCCCAGCGATATCGCCACTGCATAAAGGATGCCGTCATAAGGCTCGTCAAATTCCGTATGGTTAAAAATAATATGGTACATCACGAACCATTTCAGAAATTCCTCAACGCCCGCCGAAACGAACAATGAGTTGACTACCGGATTGTCGCCAAGCCATAGTATCATTCCCCGCTGCAAAATCATAACCGGGAAAACGATCAGAACCCCTAGCATGAACACCTTGATCACCATGTGCAGGGGCTCTTGATCATACCTATCTTTCAGGTAAAAATACGTGAGCAATGCGAGTCCCGGCGCCAAAGCTGACGCAATTACCGAGAACACCAGCACTAAAATTCCCCTTCCGTTAGTTGCGGGCCTGAAGTCCGGCACGCACGCCCACCTTGATTAATGCTGACGCTGGAAGTGTGTACAGATAACCTCAATCGCTTGCTGAGGCATGACTTTCTTCCCGTATTCCTCCAGCATAGCCTCCGTTACTGAGGAGGATTCACCGAATTCAGCCAGCATCGCAATCACCGCCGGCAGCTTCTCGCTATCCAATTCCTCAGGATCGAAGTACAAAAACCATCTATCCATATAGTGATAGAGCTTACCCGCTCCGCCTACAAGATCCTTCAACATATGCGATGCTTCAATGAGCACTTCAAAATCTTGAAAAACATAGACGATAGTATCACTTTGATCCAGCGTTACTTCCATTTCATAAATCTCGTCCGGCATATCTTCTTCGGACAAGCCGCCGAAATGATGATCGTATTTCCCTCTCGTCACAATAACCACCATGCCCTGGGCAGGCAGTGCAAACACCTCAACGGCAAGAGGTCCGGTGGCATCAAATCCGAGTTCACTGTATGCCTGATCCATCATCTCCGTAAACAGGTCATAAACTTTCGGTATTTCCTGCCACATCTCTTCCTTCTGGATCCCTCGCTCACTCAGATCGTCAAACGTGAGGAAAATCCGTATCTTATCTTGACTCAAACGCTCTATTTTCATGACAGGATCCTCCTTACGTAAACAAAAGTTTATAACAAATTATGATGTCTGGATTATGACGTGATAAAAATGGTTTTATATAATTGATTTTATCATTTAATAACCACAAATGCACGCAAATATGTAGCTGAAGAAAAAAGAATCATTCACAGGGATTCATGTGGCCGCTCCCCGTGAATGATTCAAAATGGTTCATGCCGTTTACAAACCCGGTATGACGGTGTGGGTCTCTTTCAAAATCTGTTCGACTTCGTTCTTGACATCAGGGTTGTTTCGGATGAAATCCTTGACTTGTTTCAGGTTGGCAGCCTTCGAATGAGTCGATGTCTGTACCCCTGCGGTTCCATTGGAATGAGTGGAATCATGTCGGCCTGAACTGGGAGACACGCTTTCTTGGCTCGAGCCAGAGTACTTCTGGCTCTTAGTGCCCTGAATTTTACTCATCGCGGTATCCGCAAATCGGCCAAGATTCGCATCTTTCATCATCGAGGAGAAGAGTCTGCTGTTATTCCGGGAAATGATTCGGCATGCAACGGCACCGATAATGACACCATATAGAAATGACGAAGTCTTCACACATGATACCTCCTTCTATGATAAACTCGAGATTATTGTTCTCGCACCGCCAGAAACTCATGCTACATAAATACAGGAAAGTGAGATGGAATCATGGTTAGAACACGAACAGTACTTCTGCTGGCTTGCTGCCTTTTGCTCAGCGCATGCGGCAACAACGGAATGGATCAGAAGCAAAGCACGGCCACGGAAGTCGGTAATGACAGAGCAGCGCAGCAAAATGAAACCTCTGGAGCAGTGCCCACTCCGAAAGAAGGTACCGAGAAGGCAACCGAAACAGACAAGCCTGAAGCCGAGCCTGACGTGGATAAATCCGCGGACCCATCAGATGGAACCGACAAGAGTCCCGATGCCGAGGCACCGGTTGAACCGAAGTATCACATGAATAAGGTGTATCGCATCGTCCCCAATGATGAGTCCGTCCCCGAAAAAGTAGTGCTGCTCACGTTTGATGACGGCCCAAAGGACGAAACCATGATCAACCAAATGATCGACACGCTGGACAAACATGATGCCAAAGCGATTTTCTTCGTCAATGGATACCGTGCGAAGGCGCATCCAGAGCTGTTGAAACTGATCCATGACCGCGGTCAAATCATTGGGAATCATTCCTGGGATCATATCGACCTGAAAAAAGAAACCAAACAGACAGTGAAGAAACAGATTGGGGATGTGCAGCAAATCGTTAAGGAAGCGACCGGATCGGAACCGAAGTTTTTCCGTCCTCCGTTCGGCTCCGGCGGAGATACTGTAAAGGAAGTTGCCCTGAATCATGACCTGCTGTTCATGACCTGGTCCAACGGTTCGCTCGATTGGGAAAGCAAAAATAAAAACAAACCCGATGCCGTAGTCAGTAATGTGCTGGAACAGCTTCACCCTGGCAGCAACATTCTGATGCATGAGCTTCCGTGGACCGTAGAGGCCCTCGATACCTTACTGATCAAGCTTGAAGCCAAAGGGTATGGCTTCGTGGATCCGCAATTCATCGAACCTAAAATAAGATAATCCGAGAAAACACAAAAACCTTAATTCTGCCGTCACCATCTGACGCTCGAATTAAGGTTTTTTGCGTAGTGTAATCACATGATATTCTGCGGGACATTGCAAGCGCAGCGGGATATGCGAAGTACCGAATCCCCGGCTGATCAGCATCCTGGAAGAATGCTTGGTTTCGCCCGCCTTTCTCGGCAGCGTATACCATCCGGATTTAAACTTCTTGTAGAAACGTGTCAATCGAACGGCTCCTGCAACTGGCAGTACAATCTGCCCCCCATGGGTATGTCCCGCCAGCACGAGATCCCCATGCACCGCATCCTTGTCTTTGACCCATATTGGATCATGCACCAGAATAATGTGATACTGGTCTTCGGCTGCATTCCCCCGAAATCTCGTATACGGGTGCTTCCGGCTTGCCGGCTGCCTTACCCCGCTGAGAACCATAAGCTCGTTACTGCGCTTTAACGTAACGGTCTTGTCATTCAGCAGAGTAACGCCGCTCTCCCGTAATACTTTACGGACGGCGTCCTTGCCTGCATTCAAATCATGATTCCCCAAGACGGCATACACGGGTGCGATACGGACCAGCACCGACATATTATGCCTCATACGCTGAAGGGGCACGCCTCTTTCCGTAATATCTCCACCAAGCAGTACGCAATCCACCGATGATAGATTGGATAATAGCTTTTTTTCTGATAATTGTCTGCGATGTATATCGGTAATGAACAATATCCGAAACCCGTCAAACGAGTGAGGGACACGTTCGGATACCACTTCTTCTTCACGCACCCGATAGCCCCTGGCTTCAGCCCTCATCCAGCCGATAGCGCCTGCACCAAGCGCCGCAGCACCTGCTATCCACATCAACACACTCATAATAACTCCTTTAACAATTCCTTTAATGGAGGCGCTCCGATAAGTCCCCACCACAGAAGACCCACCATTAACAATATGAAAATGACGATCAATGAGTTCACAAACCATTTGCTCATTCTTACGCGATACGAGGAATATGTATTCGTTCGTTTAGGAGCAGACGCTTCTTCCTCTGCTTGACGCTGGCGGGACCGGGTCGATCTGGAACGACTCAATCCATCCCCTGTGCTGCTTCTCTGGTGCTTTTGTTCCACGGAACTTGTGGAGGGTGGCGATTTAGATCGACTCGATGTTTCATCTGCTTGTCGCGATTTCGCTGCCGCTCTTTTTTCTGATTGAGCCGTTGACTTGTTCTTGCGGCTTTTTTTTCGGCTCTGATGTCGCTGCATTCTGCTAAGTTCGTTCATGTTACTCTTTCCTCCGAAACCGAATCAACATTCCTGATATGAAATCAATCAGAAAATGGCACAGGATGGGCGCCCAAATGGTACCCGTTTGAATATAAACGTAACCCAGACCGTAACTGCTCAAGAAAACCCATCCGGTTGGAAGCCAATGTTTTAAATATCTGACATGAATAAGTGCGAACAAGATACTAGTCCAATATGGTCCGAACGCATGCTGGATGGCTCCTCGAAACAATAACTCCTCGCAGATGGATACGATCAGAGCTATAACAAAAATATGCCAAACCGGCCTTTTCCGGAACAACATTTCATTGATTCCGCCATCGTCCATACTATCCTCTGACACAAACCGGGATAATACAAAATCCACGACCAGCATTGCTGCAGCAAGTCCGAGCCCCCAATATACAAACTCGATATCCTTCGGAATGATAAAGAGCCCAAACGGATTCCTCTGCTGAAATAGGATCCAGATCAAACCTGCAATTAGCGTCAATGCTTGGGTAAGATACAGATTAATAAGCAGCAGCCGATCATTTAATTGATGGGCCTCGATTCTTTTTACGCGTATTTTAAATTTTTTCATAGAAGATGGGCCTGTCTTTCATCTTGATTTTTAAAGATTATTTTCGTGGACAACCATAGTAATATCAGAATAATTCAATCATAGGCGGGCATATGCATCATAGCAAATTAACGGCATGACATTCAAGGCTAACCCTTGATTCTTCCCCCACTATAAGGCCTATGGACGGAATAAACACCTATTGACACAATGTTAGAGCCATGATACATTATGAAAAAATTAATCTGTGAAAACCGATGATGGAAAAGAGAAGCTGTAACGTCCTCAGAGAGCCGATGGTTGGTGTAAATCGGTGGCGTAAAAGTATTCTTAAGCGTTCCTGAGATATTTCGCTGAAACTTGAAGTAGGCGCAAATCGGATGATATCCGTTACCAATCATGGTCTGAACAGACCGCTTGAGGCTGCCGCATCTTGGCAGCGAATAAGGGTGGCACCACGAATAACTCTCGTCCCTTACTACGGAGGTAGTATGCGGATTGGGAGTTTTTTTATGTTCCTGTCTCTTTGCCACGACACCGCGTCAAACCTGTATAGACCTCTTGCAGCTCTATTGGAATCTTTGGTGTATAACGGAATACGCCCAGCGTAATCCTTATTCAATATTGCAATACCGCAATTTATAGAGGATTTTAAGGAGGAAGAGAAACCATGTTTAAAGTATTGGTATCGGATCCGATCAGTGATTTGGGGATCCAGCAATTAATGGATGCCGCCGATGTGCAGGTAGACAAAAAAACGGGGCTTAATGAAGATGAGCTCACTGCCATTATCGGTGAATATGACGGGCTCCTCGTACGGAGTCAGACACGTGTGACAGAACGCATTATGAATGCAGGAACCAATCTCAAGGTTGTCGGCCGTGCTGGTGTTGGCGTTGACAATATCGATCTTGAAGCCGCTACGAAACGCGGGATCGTTGTTATTAATGCGCCTGACGGTAACACGATTACCACCGCAGAGCATACATTTGCCATGATGATCGCCCTCGCCCGCCACATCCCGCAGGCCTATGCCAAGACGGTAGGTGGATCCTGGGACCGCAAATCCTTCCTCGGCGTTGAGCTGCGCAACAAAACGCTGGGCGTTATGGGAATGGGAAGGATCGGCAGCGAGGTAGCTAAACGCGCCAAGGCTTTCGGCATGAACATCCTTGCCTTCGATCCGTTCTTGACGGAAGAGCGTGCGGACAAACTGGGCGTGACACTCTCCTCGGTAGATAACATTATCCGCAGCGCAGACTTCATTACGGTCCATACTCCGCTTACGCCGGAAACCCGCCATATGATCGCAAGACCGCAATTCGAAGTCATGAAGCGCGGCATGCGCATCGTGAACTGCGCCCGTGGCGGCATTATTGACGAACGTGCCCTCGTGGAAGCCATCGATGAAGGCATTGTTGCCGGAGCCGCATTTGACGTGTTCGAACATGAGCCGCCTGAAAGCGATCATCCGTTCCTGAACCATCCAAAGGTTATTGTAACCCCGCATTTGGGTGCATCTACCGTTGAGGCTCAGGAGAACGTTGCGATTGATGTATCGGAACAAGTGCTCCATATCCTTCGCAACGAGCCGTTTAAGAATGCGGTCAACTTCCCGCTTGTAGCGGCTAGCGTGATGAACAAGCTGCAGCCATACTTCTCGCTCGGCGAGAAACTGGGCAGTGTAGCTGCTCAGATCACCGCACACGCGGTGAAGGAGATTCACGTTGACTATGCAGGCGAGCTGGCTGAAGTCGATACGCAAGCCCTAACCCGATACATCGTGAAGGGTGTGCTGGAACGCCACCTCGGAAGCGAAGTGAATATTGTAAACTCCATGCATTTGGCGAAGAGCCGTGATCTGCACGTCGTTGTGTCCCAGACACCAAAAACCAAAGACTTTACCAACCTCGTTACCGTTACGCTTAAAACGCAAAACGGTTTGGAGCGAATTGTTGCAGGTACCCTCCTGCTGGGTTACGGCGAACGGATCGTCCGTCTGGATAAATTCCCGGTCGATATTTCTCCGGAAGGTCATCTGATTCTGATCTCCCATAACGACAAACCGGGCCTTATCGGTCGTGTCGGAACGCTGCTCGGCGAGAACGATGTCAACATCGCCTCCATGCAGGTTGGACGTAAAGTCATCGGCGGGGAAGCCATCATGCTTCTGACGGTGGATAAAGACGTTCCTAAGGACGTTCTGATCAAGCTTACCGGACTGCCGGAACTGAACACCGCGCAGCAAATCGCGCTGGGCTAAATTCAGGCCAATTTAAGATATAAGGGGTTAATCATTGTTCCACGTAGAACAAGATTAACCTCTTAATTTCAACAAAAAAACACGCTCCCTGTGAGCGTGTTTTGTCTTTTGTGGAGACATTCCCTAAGATTCTGCCGATTTTGTTGGAATGATCATCGTAAACACCGTTCCTTCGCCTACTTCACTTGTTGCGTTAATCGTACCATGATGCGCAATCACGATATTTTTCACGATGGCGAGGCCTATGCCGGTTCCCACCGTCTCCCCCCGCACACGCGCTTTATCGGCCTTGTAGAATCGCTCAAAAACAAAAGGCAGATCCTCAGGCGGAATACCGACGCCTTGGTCGCTAATCTTCACCTGGAGAGCCTCTGTGTTCGATACGGTAATCCGATCCGCAATGATTCGAATCTGCTTGCCTGAAGGCGTATGACGAAAAGCGTTGTCCAGCAGATTGGTCAGCACCTGTTCTAGCTTATCTTCATCCGCCGCTTCGAGCAGAAGATTCGAGTGAAGTTTATTAAGCTGAAGATCAATACCACGCTCCTTGGCTCGAACAGTAAACTTCCGATATACCCTTTCACACAATTCACCTGCATCCATCTTCCGCAGGGACAGCTCTGCATGCCCCGCTTCCATACGGGTTAAATCAAGCAGATCCTTCACCAGTCGGCCCATACGAAGCGATTCCTCATGAATTACCTGTATCAATTCTCTGCTCTCTTCCGGTGAAGCTGCCATTCCGTCAAGCAGCGCTTCACTGTAGCCCTGCATCATGGACAGCGGTGTACGGATTTCATGCGACACGTTGGCGATGAAATCCGTACGCATCTTCTCCAGCGTAACTTGCTCGGTAATATCTCTTAACACGACAACGGCGCCGCGGATCACCTCATCCGAATATAAGGGAGCCATATGGGCTGACCATATTCCCTGCTTCACATGCAGGTCAGCGCTTTGGTCTTTTCCTTCGTTCACGGTGGCATAATAAAGCTCACTGAGCGGTTTTGGCATGACATCGGCCGCCCAGCCTCCGCCCTGCAGCTCATCATCCCATTGCAGCCCTTTCCAGGTTTTCATGATTTCCTGCCCTGGCGGGTTCACCAAAATGACCTGACCATGATTATCAAAAGTAATCACCGCGTCGCTCATGCTTCTCAGCACACTGGATAGATGCTCCTTCTCATGGTTCAAATTGCGGATATTCGTTTCCAGCTCTGCTGCCATATGGTTGAACGTATTGGCCAGCTCGCCAATCTCATCACTGGTTACCAAATTCAATCGAGTGCCATACTTCCCTTTACGGATGTCATTGGCTGCCTCAATGAGCTGCTGCATGGGCTGGGTAATCTTCGTTAACAGAAACAACCCGAAAAAGGTGGTCATCGAAAAACCAATAATGGCCACATAAGTAAATAAACGTTTGATGGCATCCGAATTCGCAAACGTGGTATCGATATAGGGGAGCAAAAATAATCCGAGCGTCAGCAGTACGCACGCGACTAAACAGGTTATCGTAATCCACAACTTGCCGACGAGTGATCTCCAGAAACTCACGTTACTTCGGTACCTCCAGCTTGTAGCCTACTCCCCATACGGTCGTAATCATCGCTGCGGATTCTGCGGATACCTTATTTAACTTCTCGCGCAGCCGCTTTACGTGGGTATCGACGGTGCGAAGATCGCCGAAAAATTCATAATTCCATACGTCCTTAAGCAGTTCTTCGCGCGAGAATACTTTGTCCGGGGACGAGGCTAGGTAGTGCAGAAGCTCATACTCCTTCGGCGTCAAGCTGATTTCATGCCCTCCGGCCGTCACGCGGTGAGCATCATGTTCAATGATCAAATGCGGGAAAACAATGCTGTTGCTTGGGTTCGGTTCCTTGCTCAAATAGGCCGTAGCGGACGAGCGGCGTAAAATCGCTTTAACACGATAGATCACCTCGCGCGGACTGAACGGCTTCACAACATAATCGTCGGCCCCCACTTCAAACCCCTGTACGCGATTGATCTCCTCGCCCTTGGCAGTCAGCATGAGAATAGGCGTAGACTTTACCTGACGGAGACGTGTGCACACTTCGACACCATCCATCCCGGGCAGCATCACATCCAGAATAACGAGCCCGTAATCTTCGGAACTTGCTTTGCGAAGAGCAGTTTCTCCATCCTCCGCCTCTTCGATTTCATACCCTTCCTTCTCCAAATACATTTTTAACAATCGGCGAATTCGTTCTTCATCATCAACAACTAGAATGCGATTTCCGTGCTCTGACATTGGCAGCCAACTCCTTCATTTTTATAGGGAAAATCAGAAGTGGCCCTCTTGATTAAGAAAGGGCCCTTCTGATTGATCATTCACTGCTATTCGATTTACATTAATCGGTTCCCGCATAGGAATGCAGACCCGCGATTATCAAGTTGACGCCGACCAGCGTAAACATGACCACGATAAAGCCGATAACGGACAGCCAGGACGAATATTTACCCTGCCAGCCGCGCGATAGCCGGAGATGAAGGTACACGCTGTAGAACAACCATGTAATAAGCGCCCATACTTCCTTCGGATCCCAGCCCCAGAACCGGCCCCAGGCAATTTCTGCCCAGATCATGGCGAATATGAGACCTCCCAGTGTAAATACCGGGAACCCAATCGCAATGGCTCGATAACTGATTTCATCCAGATCGTCCGGATCCAATCTATTAAGGGCAGGCTGAATGAACTTGGCCAGCGGCTTGCGCAGGATAAGGCGGAGCAATCCGTACAGGATCAACCCCGTGATCAGCGACCATATCACCGTATTCAGCTTACGTCCAGCGTTCACGCCGTGCATCCAGGACGGAGCTTCCATGAGTGGAGATTTCATGCCCAAGAAGGACTGCATGCTCTCCGTTTCGCTTTTATAAGGTGCGACAAGCGGTGGCATGTTATATTCCACTTTTACTATTGTACTATTTTCTGTCTTCGGGTCAACCAAAGTCTGGTTAAATTCAGCCTGATATCCGCTCGCACGGAAACTGTATACCGACAAAATAAATCCGATCAGGATCACGATGGCAAACATGCAGAGTTCAAGCCAGCGCTGTTCCTTGCGCGCGCCTTTGTCTGTTCCGCTAAAGTTAACGGTACGGAGCAAGTGCATCAGGCCGGCGATAAAACCGACCGCAAAAAATGCATCGCCCAGCGCAGCCAAGGTTACGTGAATCCCCAGCCAATAGGACTGAAGCGAAGGAATCAGCGGCTGCACCTCCTGCGGAAACACAGCAGCATACGCCATGATCAGAATAGCCAGCGGCAGTGCAAACAATCCGAGCAGCGATTTTTTGTAGATAAAATAAAGTACGAGGAAGGCAATCATGATTGCCATCGACAAGAAGGTCATAAACTCATACATGTTGCTGACAGGCACATGTCCAGAGCCCGCCCATCTCGTAAAGAAGTACAGCAGATGTCCGATCAAACCGATCGATGCCGTCACAAATGCAATCTTCCCCCATTTAGCCAAATGGGCTTCCGGGTCCCGCTTGCGGAACCGTCGTCCCATAACGGCAAGTGCATACATGATAAATGCCGCACAATACAAGGTAAAAGCAACGATAAATGCGTTGCCGCTAAAATCAATTAGATTCATGCTTAGTCCCCCCGTTATTCTCCAATGACTTTTCATCGACTTCGATATTCATTTGCTTGAGGATCGTGGAGATCTCCTTGCGAAGCCCAAACCAGTTCTTGTTCGTATGTGCGCCAAGGGTCAGCGTTTGGTTATCAATACGCAGCCAGATCCGGCGATGGGTGAAATAAAAGCCCATGATCAGGCCGAGCATACCGATAAAACAACCAATCCAAATGAACGGCATGGCTTTATCCACACGAATATTCAGATAAGTCGTAGATTCCGAAAAGTCCACATCGTCCATGCTCCGTACATCCAGTTGTACGAGCGCTTCCCCACCCGCCAGCTGTGCATTGATCGCTTCCTGATTAAAGCGTTCCTTGTCAATCTGTTTAGGGAAGTAGAAGTATTGAATGCCTTCCTTCGGCAGTTCAGGTCCCTTAATCAGAAATAAGAATGCAGGCGCATTCGGGTTAGGTGACAGGTTTACCGGTTTGCCGTTATCGCCGAGTCCAAAATCGGTAAAGGATTGTGTAAGCGTTAACGTATATTCTCCCGCCTGATACTCTCTTTGAGGATCGTCGATCGACAATGTGATTTTGCCGTATTCCTTCCCGCTCTTACTGTTAATCAGCACCGGCGAAACCGAACGGAGAATCGGGGTCAGATCATAATCGAATTGATAAGCTTTTAACCCTTTGTAATTAAGAGGATGATTCACCTCGATGTTATGGCGTGTCAATTCCACGAGCTGAGGTTTTTTATCAAAATCGTCGCAATTGGCCTCGCACATATACAGGATCGCCTGGGTTTGGAACTCCTTCGGCAGTACTTTATTCTTGCCTTTGAATTCCTCAGGCATATCGTCCTCGGTGTAGAACTCCACCTTAAAGCCATCGTTCAATAAATAGTAACTGGTGTTCTTGATGTGCACCGGTTCATCTTGAGGGAAAGCCATGTGCTCGTCCATATGCAGTCCGGGAAGATTCCGTCCAAGAACTGCAAGCAGGAAAACAATCAGACCGATATGAAGAACATAGGGGCCCCAGCGGCTGAACCGCTGCTTCTCTGCCAGTAGGGTTCCGCCATCCGTTCGCACTCGGTAACCCTTCTTCTTAATGATTGGCTTCACCCGTTCAACCCAGTCGGCACCGTCTTCATCAACATGCCCTTGGTATACCACCTTCTGGCGGGTAAGGAAGGACATGTGCTTCGGAATCCGCTGTCTGCTGAGCGCTTTGTACAGGGGCAGGACCCGGTCAAGACTGCAAATGACAAGCGATGCGCCGATCATGACAAGCAGCAGCACGAACCACCATGACGTGTATGTATGAGACAGCCCGAGCAAGTAATAAATATGCCCCAGTTGTCCGTACTCCTCTTTGTAATAAACTGAGGGGTCAATATTAAGGAATGTACTTTCCTGCGGAAAGATGGTCCCCAGCGAGGAGCCGATCAAGGTAAGCAATATCAGATATATTGCTACCTTTACCGAAGAGAAGAAATTCCATACCCGATCGATCATACCGGGGTTTTCTTTCTGTGATCGACGAGCAACGCCGTCATACCGCATTTCCAGAATCGGCTGGGCCTCCGCTTCCTCGGTCAGCGGCTTCCCGCAAGCCTCGCAGAGGACCGTCCCCGTTGGATTCTGGTGTCCACAATCACACTTCGTGTTCTGGATCAAAGGCTTGGAACCTTGACTCATTTCGCATTCACCAACTGTTCAATTTGTTTATCAAGGGTGTTCAAATCCAGTTCGCCTATACGAATATGGTCAATCTTGCCAGAGGCCGTAACAAAAAAGGTGGTTGGCATGGGCCCAACCCCATAGCTGGCAACAGCATTCCGTTTCGGATCCATCAGTATGGGGAACTTCACGCCGGTTTGAGCAACGAAATTCTCAACGGTCATTTTGTTCTCTCCCACATTAATTCCGATGATCTCAACGCCTTGACTGCTCCATTTCTCCCACTGAGCTTGTAGAGCCGGCATTTCCCGCACGCATGGCGGACAGTAGGTGCCCCAGAAATTAATCACCCTGGCCTTACCCTCGTATTCACTCATGGTATGTACGCCGCCATCCATGCCTAGAAGTTCAAAATCCGCTGCCTTTTGACCCACTTTGGGAACCTCATCAGAGCCGAATACAACGGTTGCAACGGCGTACACTCCGATCAGGATAATGGCAAGCAGAATCACAATCTGTACGCTTTTCTTTGATTTGCCCATAAAGCAGCAGCTTCCTTTCTATGACATTCATCATATCGTATACTACGGGTGTGAACATCCTATGAACAATTATAACGAAATTTGTCATAAACGCCGCTCGCCATTTTGAATATTATGTGTCGGGTTTAACGTTTTCTCTTCGGTTTCCCGCCCGGCTTAGCGGCTTTCGCCATCTGCAAAAGCTGGTTGATTTCATCCGCTGTCAAATGGCGGTACAAGCCCCGTTTTAAATTTTGCAGCAGCAGATCACCGTAAGATATACGCTTCAATCGCGTTACCGGATGGGAAATCGCTTCGAACATCCTTCTCACTTGACGGTTGCGGCCCTCATGAATGGTAATCGATATGACGGATTGTTTATTATCCGGATCCACATCCTTATACTCCACCTCGGCAGGAGACGTCATGCCGTCTTCCAGCATAATCCCTTGGCGAAGCTTGTCCAGTTCGGTGCCATGGGGCACCCCTTTCACGGTAGCCAAATAAGTCTTGGGTACATGATATTTAGGGTGGCTGAGCAGATTGGCGAATTCGCCGTCATTGGTCAGCAGCAGGAGTCCTTCTGTATCATAGTCCAAACGTCCAATCGGATATACCCGCTCTTTAATGCCCTTGAGATAATCCGATACAATTTTTCGGCCTTCGGGATCAGAAGCGCTTGTAATGACTCCCTTCGGCTTATTCAGCATAATGTATACCTTTTTCTCATTCTTTATCGGTTTGCCTGAAACCGTAATGATATCCTGGGCTGGATCGGCCTTCGTGCCGAGTTCGGTAACGGTCTCTCCGTTTACCTGCACCTTGCCTTCAAGAATCAATTCCTCGCACTTGCGGCGGGAAGCGACTCCGGCCTGTGCCATAATTTTCTGTAATCTCTCCATGTTCGTTAGGTCACCTCATTCCTAATGATAACCATCGACAGGATAAATCACAAGCGCGTTCCATGGAAAATGTGCCCCGGGACAGGTGTCGGAGTGAGGAAACAAGTACAACGGGGAAATATCATGGAGTCTGGATAGCTCCAAAATGATTTTGCTGGCGGTGAACAGCTGTGTTTTCTGGTCCAGCGACATGGACTGGTAGCCAATATTGAAGTCGCCTTCAAGACAGATGTGAATCTGTCCCGGCTGAACCAGCATGGATGAAGAAGAGACCGAGCCGTCCTGATGGATTTTAAAATCCCAGTTCCGCGGTTCCCGCTCGCACACGGTATGATGAATAACAAAACCCTCGAATTCCATTTCATCACCCCTACTACAATTTGTAACTGCAGCAGTATATGACGCGATGGAATCGAGGGTATAGGCATACGTCCTGTTACATAGAAAAAACGCTCCGTCTTACTCAGACAGCCCGCATGTCTTAATTATCCGAACACCAGCAGACATACGGCAATCGCCGCAATAAAACCGATCAAATCGGAGAACAGCCCCACCTTCAGCGCATACCGGCCATTGCGGATACCCACGGCGCCAAAATAGACGGTCAGAACGTACAAAGTCGTATCCGTGCTTCCCTGTATGGTGGACGCGATTCGGCCAATCATGGAATCCGGACCGTATGCGCGGATCAGCTCAGTCGTGTAAGCGAGAGAGCCTGTACCCGTCAACGGCCTGAGAATTCCCAAAGGCAAAATCTCGCTCGGTACCCCTAGCGATTGCAGAAAGGGGCCCGTCCAACCCACAAAAAACTCAAGCGCACCGGAAGACCGAAATACGCTAATGGCAACCATCATGCCGACCAAGTGCGGGATAATCCCAATCGCTGTGGAGAAGCCGTCCTTGGCTCCATCCACAAACGATTCATATACGGGTACTTTGCGCGTATAAGCATAAAGCGGAATGAATGCGATAATAATGGGAATAGACCAAGCGGATACGAGATTAATCCATGATAGCAACCCTCATTCACCCCTTCACATCCGGGTTCAGGCTTGTACCGATTCCCGGCGGCTTCTGGCGGCGTATCGTCCGTCTTCGATACCATCGGTCAGCCATTATGGCGGCCGCCGTTGCAATCGCAGTGGCCAAAAGCGTGGTACCGACGATTTCCGAAGGATTAGCGGACTCATAATTTAACCTGATTGCGATTAGCGTTGTCGGTATCAGCGTAATGCTGGCCGTGTTTAGTGCAAGCAGCGTACACATCGCCGGAGAAGCTGTTTCCTTATCCGGGTTTAACTTCTGAAGCTCCTGCATCGCTTTGATTCCCATCGGAGTTGCCGCATTGCCCAGACCGAACAAATTGGCGCTCATGTTAGACAGTATATATCCCATAGCGGGATGATTCTTCGGTACATCCGGGAACAGGAAGCGGACAACCGGGCCCAGCAGCTTGGCAACCTTCTTCAGCAGGCCCGCGTCCTCTGCCAGGCGCATCATGCCAAGCCAGAACACCAGTATGCTGATGAGACCGAAGGAGACAGTCACTCCCGTCTGGGCTCCGTCAAATGCGGCTTTTGTAACACTTTCGATATTCCCGTTCACTGCCGCAAAGCAAACGCCGATCAGTATCATCCCCATCCAAATCAAATTGATCATCTCTTCGCCCCCGTTTGCTGCCCCCGCTCGTGAGAATCCACGATCTCTTTAGCGAAGGCTAGTTATGATTTGGCCCTGAACAGATGCCTAAGCACTTCTCCTGCAGACTGCCACAGCGACAACGAACCGAGTGGTCCGGATGTGCTTCTTGACTTCTGCAAGACCTCAGGGACTTCAGGAAGCTTGCTTCCTTCCGCATAGACTGGAATTTTGCCGATGCTGACATTATCCAACACCAGTTCAATATGACCCCGTAGTCCGAAAGACAAGTCGGGTGTGCTCGCTTTATGCAGGACCAGTTTCTTCACCAAGCGTGCTTCCTCATCATGCGCGAACGCATACGTAAAGGAACTGCCCGTGACGAGTGGATAGCCCTGGATCTTCTGCCCTTTCTCCGTAACCTTTTTCAGTGGAAAATGGGCAAATCCGTAATCCAGCATCTTGGAATGATCATTCCAATCGTTGCCGTCGTTCAGCGTGACCGCCGCAATCTGCTGACCGTTTCGGGTGGCAGAGCTCACCAGGCAGCGGAATGCTTTTTTGGTGTAACCGGTTTTGACGCCGTCCGCCCCCTCGTAGAAACGAAGCATCTTGTTTTTGTTATCCCATTTGTAGTCCCACGCTTCATTCGGATTGGGCGCTTTCTTGGTCGGGGTTTTGACAATCTCGCTAAAGACAGGGTTCTTGAGGGCATAGGCCGTCAGTTTGGCTACGTCATTAGCAGAAGAGTAATGTTCATCATGATCCAGTCCATGGGGATTCATAAAATGCGAGTTCGTCAAGCCGAGCCCGGCCGCCTTCTCGTTCATCAGCAATACAAAGCCTTCTTCCGTCCCCCCGACATGTTCGGCAATCGCCGTCGCGGCATCGTTGCCTGATCGCAGCATTAAGCCGTACAGCAAATTCTCAAGCGTCATCTCCTCACCAAGCTTCAGGAAGATCGAGGAGCCCTCTTTGGCAAAAGCATTTTTGGAGACCTTGACGCGATCATCCAGCTTGCCGTGTTCAATTGCCACGATGGCTGTCATGATCTTGGTCAGGCTTGCGATTCTCAAACGCTCGTCCCCGTTCTTACTGTACAGCACTCTACCGGAAGTGACATCAATCAGTGCAGCTGCCTGCGCATGATTGGCGGGGCCATTCTCATGATCTGCATGCACGGGGACAGCCGTTACCAGCAAGCAGCTTATGGCAATTAACATGGATAACAAAGACTTGCAGTTCGTCCATTTCATTTTCATCATCTTATCCTCCGGTGTTCAGAAATCTTGTACAAGTATATGTCGTTCACGCTAAAGGTATGTCCATTTCGCAATAGAAACGTCTGTCGACGTACTTTCACCAAGACCGCCCCCCCATTAAAGTGAAGTTTTTCCAGTAATGATCGGTTTGAGTTTAGCCTCGGCTGAAAGCTTATAAATCCACTAATCTTCACAGCAAAAATCCCTTTCGTTGTGAACGAAAGGGATTTGCTTGCTCCATCAGTACGCAGGCGGAGGCGTGGTGTCGTTCGCGGCATTGCTGCCTGATTGAAACATCGACTGGATTTGATCGAGTAAAAACGGTGTCGCATCAATAATCCGTTCAAACAGATGGGTTTGATTGTCGAGCGGCACGATGTGCACTCCTTCTTTACCCACGACCAGGAAAGCAATCGGCCGAATGGACACGCCACCGCCGCTGCCGCCGCCAAAAGGAAGGGCGCTGTGATCGTGATGCGTCCCGTTCGTGGTAGTTGAGTGTGTGCCTCCCGCCTCAACGTTGTAGTCGCTACCGCCGGCAGCGAAACCAAAAGCCACTTTACTGATTGGCAGGATAACGCTGCCGTCAGGCGTATTCACCGGGTCGCCTACAATCGTATTAACGTCCACCATTCCCTTGATGTTTTCCATAGCCGTTTGCATCAAGCCTTGAATAGGGTGTTCTGCCATGATCTAATTCCTCCTTTCACCTTTAACACGCGAACTATAAGTACCAGTCCAGCATACATAGCTTTTCCGCAGGAGATTTTCGCTATGCAGTTTAGCTCTGTGGAAATTTGCGGCGGACCGTTAAAGATTGGCACCACATCGATTTGGGGCATCTCTTCCATGATCAGGCGATACGACATCCATCCCAGAAGCGTATGCTTGATGCCATGCAGCAGCCCGGTCGCTACCGCTGTATCGGCCGCATGCTCAAGCGCAATCCGGGTTGACCAGCGCACATCCATGAGATGAACGGCCGCCATCGTCTTTCTCGTCCATTTTTTGAAACCTTTTGTAGACCACAATACCCGCGCATAGTCCCTGTATCGAATAGTTCTGCTTGAAGGATCCTCCTGCTCTTTCGAACGGAGGGGAATCCCCTGCTCTACGGGAACGGTTTCCTTCTTAAACTCGATCCCACCGTCTGCCAGGTGAAAGGGGACTTCATATTTCCGCGTAATCAATCCGAAGATCATTTTAATTTCCGCCAACAATTTATATTCATCTTTTCTTAGAACCACATCCAGCTTAATCGTTACCTTGGAGCTCAGCACAACGACCAGCAATACGATGAGGAGAACGACCAAACCGACCGCCAGAAAGATCCATACCCTCACGAAGTAACCCCCAAAACGTACTTAGTAAAATGTAATCCGCTTGGCTTAGTATGGCAAAAGTGCCCCAAAATGATGCGAAACGATTCCAAGTCCCTGATTTCAAACTTTCGCAAGTGACATTAAAAAATCCCGGACGGTGGATTTCTCCACGCCCAGGATTCTATTACAGCCTATTGTGTTGTATAATAGCTAACTTTCCTCTACATCATCAAACGTAAGTTGACGACCGTCAAGCTTATCGAACAACAGCTGCGTTTCCTCTTCCAAGTTATCATTATCCTCAAATTGCGACGGCTCCGGCAAATCCTTGATATTGGCAAGTCCGAAATATTCCAGGAAAGACTTGGTTGTTCCATACAAAATCGGTCTGCCAATCGCCTCGGCCCGTCCGACTTCCTCGATCAGTCCTTTGCTTACGAGCGTATGGATCGCCCGTTCGGCCTTGACGCCGCGGATGTCTTCAATCTCTACACGCGTAATCGGTTGACGATAGGCAACGATGGAGAGTGTTTCGAGTGCGGCTTGTGACAAGGAAGAACGGGAAGGCGAATACGCCAGGCGCTCAAAATACGGAGCATGTTCGGCCAGCGTAGCGATTTTGTAGTTCCCCGCAATCTGTACGATCTGAATCCCCCGCTCGTAACGCTCCCATTCTTCCTTCATGTCCTCAAGCGCTTCGCCAACCAGGCCATCCGACTGCTCGGTGATCTCAGCAATTTGCCTAACCGACAAGCCCTCTTCTCCCGACAGGAACAGAAGCCCCTCAATAATCGATTTCAGCTTCGGATAATCCATCAATGCGTCCTTCCCCTCTCCACTCCATGACGATATCTTCAAACAACTTCTCTTGGTAGCACAAAATTTGCTTCATTTTCATCAGTTCCAAAATGGCCAGGAAGGTTACCACGATTTCATGCCGTACCATCTCTTCGTCAAGCAGCTTGGAGAACAGGATCCTGCCTCCCGGCCCAACCTCCTCCAGGGCATCAATGACCTGACGAATCCGGTCCTTAACCGATATTTCATCCCGCTGAATGCGGGCATACGATGTGCGCTTGACTGCTTTGCTTAATGCTTTTTGAAAAGCAGCGATCAAATCCGAAATATGTAATCCTTGCACCGGATTCTCTTCCACTTCCGGCATGTAAGGCGTGAGGTCTTCGGCTTCCTTGGAATAAATTAAACTGCGTTCCCATTCCTTCTCATGCAAATGGCGGGCGATGCCTTTGTACTTGCGGTATTCGATCAGCTTGGCAATAAGCTCTGCTCTCGGATCCATGTCATCTTCTTCATAAAAATCAAACTCGTCCATCTCGATAACCGGAGGCTTCGGAAGCAATAACTTGCTTTTTATAGACAGCAGCGTTGCAGCCATCACCAGAAACTCACTCGTAATCTCCAGCTCCAGCTCCTGCATGTTGTGCAAATAGGCCATGTATTGTTCGGTAATCTCGCTGACGGGAATATCCTGGATGTCGATTTCCGCTTTATCAATCAAATGCAGCAGCAGATCGAGCGGTCCTTCAAACGTTTCCAGCTTGTATAATACGGTCACGGTGAATCCTCCCGCCAAAAAATAAAATGCAGTGCTCTAAAAAAGAGCACTACATTAAATAAGCACTATTTTAGGCTTTTCGTCAAGTTCGCCATCTCGATGGCTGCCATCGCGGAATCCCAACCTTTATTGCCAGCCTTCGTTCCCGCACGCTCCACGGCTTGTTCGATATTCTCCGTCGTGACGACACCGAAAATCGTTGGTACACCGGTCTTCAGGTTAATTGCGGATACCCCCTTGGCCACTTCGTTGCACACATAATCATAGTGCGTGGTAGAGCCGCGAATGACGGTTCCCAAGGTGATGATTGCATCGTATTTGCCGCTTTCTGCCATTTTTTGGGCGATGAGCGGGATTTCAAACGCTCCCGGCACCCACGCGACATCCACTTCGTTCTCCTGTGCGCCGTGTCGCTTCAATGCGTCCAGTGCGCCGCTCAGCAGCTTGCTGGTGATGAACTCGTTGAAACGACCTACGACGATACCGTACTTTAATCCCTCGGATACTAATTTACCTTCAAATATAGTTGCCATGATGGAAAACTTCCTTTCGGTTTGGAGTTTATTTAAGGTCAAACATGGGATTTGGGATGACATCAATGTGGTTGCCCGCTGCGCTGACGGCTGCTGCTTCCGATCGCTGTTAACTCCTGATTTCATGATCTATTTTCTGGAGGGAAGAAATCAGGATTTAAAGGCGACCGCTACCGCTTCTCCAGCAGCATTCCGTCCTCTTCGCTTGGTCGTTCTATGAGGCAAACCTCCCCACATGATTGACCTTTTGTTATGTGGTGATTAATTGGTGCTCTCGTTCTGCTCAATATCGTTGAATTTCAGCATATGTCCGAGCTTGGCTTGCTTGGTATGCAGGTAGCCCGTGTTATCCTCGTTCTCCGGCATTTGGATCGGAACGCGCTCGACCACCTCCAAGCCGTATCCTTCGAGGCCTTTGATTTTGCGTGGATTGTTTGTCAGCAACCGGATCTTTCTGATCCCCAAATCCTTCAGGATCTGGGCTCCGATGCCGTAATCACGCAGATCTGCCGCAAAGCCGAGCTTCAGGTTGGCGTCTACAGTGTCGAGTCCCTCTTCCTGGAGCTTGTAGGCTTTCAGTTTGTTGATTAAGCCGATGCCCCGCCCCTCCTGGCGCATGTAGAGAAGAACGCCTCTGCCCGCTTCATCGATTTGGCGGAGGGCCGCCTCGAATTGGGGACCGCAATCGCAGCGATGGGAGTGGAACACATCTCCCGTCAGGCACTCGGAATGCACGCGTACGAGGACAGGCTCATTCCCATCGATCTCCCCTTTTACCAAAGCTACATGCTCTTTATTGTCCACGTCGTTGGTGTAGGCAACCGCTTGAAACACGCCGAAATCGGTCGGCATCCGCACAGCTACCTCTCGCTGGACCAGCTTTTCTTTTTCATTGCGGTAATGAATCAGATCCTTGATGCTGATCAGCTTCAGATCATGCTTCTTCGCAATCTCCACAAGGTCCGGCAGCCGTGCCATTGTGCCGTCTTCCTTGATCACCTCGCAGATGACGCCGGCCGGATAGGACCCGCTCAATCTGGCAAGATCGACAGCGGCCTCCGTATGCCCTGCCCGGCGCAGGACGCCTCCATCTTTTGCGATCAGTGGGAACATATGACCCGGTCTTCGGAAATCGGATGCAGATGCATTCGAATCCAAGATACCTTTGACGGTGATGGACCGCTCATAGGCCGAGATGCCTGTCGTGGTATCCTTATGATCAATGGAGACCGTAAAGGCCGTTCCATGATAATCCGTATTTTGGGTAACCATCGGTTTGAGGTCGAGCTCCTGAGCTCTGGCCTGCGTCATAGGCAAACATACCAACCCTCTGCCTTCGGTGATCATAAAATTAATGACCTCCGGAGTTGCCATATCAGCTAATGCGATAAAATCGCCCTCATTCTCACGGTCTTCATCGTCTACGACAATGACGACCTTGCCTTCCTTCAAATCGGTTAACGCCTCTTCGATTGTATGAAATGAAAAGCGCTCATCCATCGCTACTCCTCCTTCTTCTCATGGAGACTCTATGTGAAGCACTCGGCTTAGGCAAATCCATGCTCTGCAAGATAATCCCTGCTGATTCCCGGTTTTGTCCCGCCTCTGCTCCCGGCCCCTTCTGAGCCGTAATGCAGCAGGTGATCTACATATTTCCCTAAAATGTCGCATTCGATATTAATCGTATCGCCTGCTTTTTTATATGCCAGCACCGTCTCCGCCAGCGTGTGGGGGATGATGGATACCGTAAAGGAGGAATCTGTTGTTTTGACAACGGTCAAGCTGATTCCATCCAGTGTGACGGAGCCCTTCGGAATGATATATTTGAATACATCCCCACTCGCGGGCTCAATCTCGTATACCACGGCATTCTGATCTGCCTGCACATTCCGAATGACGCCGACGCCATCCACATGCCCCTGAACGATATGGCCTCCAAATCGACCTCCGGCCGCCATTGCCCGTTCCAGATTCACCTTTCCGCCTGGCTGCAGTTCCTTAAGGTTCGTATTTCTGTAGGTTTCCGGCATCACATCGACCGTAAATATTCCTTTGTCAATCGTTGTGGCTGTCAAGCAGACGCCATTAACGGATACGCTGTCCCCCAGCTTTAAATCATCCATGATCCGGCTAGCGGAAATGCTCAGCAGCATGGCTTCGCCTTTCCGTCCGATACGCCTCATTTCGCCGATCTCCTCAACCAATCCAGTAAACACAGGCTTCCCTCCTTTCTCCTTATTTCCAGACCGGAATCCCGGTGACATAAATATTGTCGCCCAGTCTTTCCGTCTCAAGTCCTGTCAGCATAATCGCTTGGTCCATCTGTTCATACCCGCTGAACATGTAACTTCCAGGTGCATCATACCCGCCGATAATCTTAGGGGCGATAAACTGGATGAGCCGATCCACCAGCTTTTGTTCCAGCATCGAGCCATTTAGAGTACCGCCACCTTCCAGCAAAATGGAGGCAATCCCCTTCTGTCCCAGCTTCGCCAGCGCAGCCTTCAGATCCACACGTGGACCTGGCCCGCAGGGGATGACCTGAACGCCCAGCTCTTCCAGCCCGATCCGCTTCGTCTCATCGGCCTTCTCCGTCGTCAAGATCCACGTTGGCGCCAATCCGTCTGTCACGACATGGCTGTCGGGCGGGATTCGCAGGCTGGAATCCACGATGATCCTAATCGGATGCAAACCTTTCACGCCAAGTCTCGTTGTCAGGCTCGGATTATCCGCGATAACTGTTGACACGCCAACCATGATGCCTTGATGGCGATGACGCAGCGTATGCACAAGCTCTCTTGATTCTTCATTGGATATCCACTTGCTATCGCCGGTTTTTGATGCGATTTTTCCGTCCAGCGTGCTGGCTGTCTTTAACGTTACGAAGGGCTGACCCGTCGTAATGAACTTAATGAAGGTTTCGTTCAAGCGAAGCGCACGTTCCTTAAGGACACCGGTCTCAACCCGAATTCCCGCTGCGCGCAGCATTTGAATCCCTTTGCCCGCAACCAGAGGATTAGGGTCCTCACAAGCAACAACCACTCGCTGAACACCCTCGGCAATCAGCCTCTCGCTGCAGGGCGGCGTCGTACCATAGTGACTGCAGGGCTCCAGTGTCACGTACACCGTACTTCCCGCCGCTTTGCTGCCAGCCATATTCAGGGCATGAACCTCAGCGTGCGGTGTTCCGCGCTCCAAATGTGTTCCCACCCCTGCAAGCGCGCCATCCTTAACAACGACACAGCCAACCACCGGATTTATCCCGGTTTGACCCTGAGCACGTTCAGCCAGGTCCAGCGCAAGTGACATATAGAATTCATCGTTGACGATATCCATGGTAAACATGCCCCTTTCCCAATGTTCACATAAAAAAGCCCTGCCAAAGATTCAGGGAATCCTTAACAGGGCTTGATAGGAGTTAATCATTGACACACTAAATAACCGTCATAAATGCAGGTTTTGCCTATAACAAACGACCCAAATCCGTTACCGGCGACATCCAATCATCGCGAGCACAGATTTGAATTGCATGTGAAAACCTGCACATAACGCATATCACGTTGTGTGCATAGACACAAATAGCACATGTTGCTTATGTGTCTCTCACTCCTTCTCCCATCCAGACTATACTGTCGGTCCCGGATTTTCACCAGGTCCACCGCATACGGTGTGTAACCAACACACGCGTATCCGGGTCACGGACTAAGACACAGCCATCTGCTTTCAAAAGCTCAATCACTGCGTTCATCACCGCCGGTAGGGAATTTCACCCTGCCCCGAAGGATAAAACATATGAAATTGTTTGATCTTATGAAGAATCTTATCACCACCTTTTGATAATTGCAAGAACAAACAACTAACTTTTTTAAAGTTTATAACTTTATTCACCAATATGTGTATGGACTCCAGAAGGAGAATACTCCCCATAGAGAGAACAGTTTAGTAGGATAAACCCGGGAACTAGATACAGTTAAAAAGGAGCGAGCTGGGATGAAAACTTCGCTGGACATTATCGTCCGTCCTACGGAAATCGACGTGAACGGACATGTAAACAACGCCAAATACCTGGAATATCTGGAGTGGGGCCGTGAGGAATGGTATGAAGCAGGAGGTCTTCAATATGATATGCTGAAACGGCTTGGCGTCCAGACCGTTACCGTCAATATCAACATCAATTACCGCAAGGAGTGCGGCCAAGGCGAACGGCTGACCATCGTGACCGAACCGCATTCTATGGGTCGTACAAGTTATGTGCTGCTTCAGAAGATTTACAACAAACAGGAAGAGCTTTGCGCGGATGCCGCCGTTACCAGTGTGGCGATGGATGTACATACTCGTAAAAGCCGGCCTGTTCCGGAAGAGCTTCGTCAATTCTTTCCCGACCCTGCGTAACTCCTACCGGAATAACAATAAAAACAGGCTCACCCTTAAGAGTGAGCCTGTCCTGAACAGAAGCTATTTTTATGCTTCGTATACTTCTACTTTTTCCATTTTATCACGGCCTTTGAATGCATCCACGTACTCCATGCCCTCAACAACTTTGCCGAACACCGTATGTTGTCCGTCCAAATGCGGCTGCGGCTCGTAGCATACATAGAACTGGCTTCCGCCCGTGTTGCGGCCAGCATGCGCCATGGCCAAGCTGCCACGCTCATGCTTGTTAGGGTTGATCTCGCAGTTGATGGTATAGCCAGGACCGCCTGTTCCCGTTCCCTGTGGGCAACCGCCTTGAGCTACGAACCCAGGGATTACGCGGTGGAATACAAGACCGTTATAAAACCCGGAGTTTGCCAATTTCTCAAAATTAGCTACCGTGTTCGGTGCATCATTCTCAAACAGATCCAACACGACCTCTTTGCCGTTCTCCAATGTGATCTTTGCTTTTTTAGCCATATGTGTTATCTCCTTCCGTTATTAGAACGCTTCAATCGATTTTTTTACAATGCATTCTATAGTTTACTATGAATTGAGCCTCGAAGCAAAATGATCTTGTCCCCGTTTGCACATTCCATATCAAGTCCAAGGCATGCCAAAGAGCCCTGACCGCAGCCGGTGGCATTGGCGGGCCCTCTAGGATATTAGAGCCGTAAAACAAACATCCGTTTAGTTCGTTACGGTTTCTTTGGTTACACTTGCCGGCACTACATCGTGGCTGATGATGTCCGCGAGCGACTCGCGGCGTACCACCAGCTTGCTCTGTCCGTCCTTCACGAATATAACCGCAGGTTTGCGGATCCGGTTATAGTTGCTAGCCATGGAATAATTGTATGCGCCTGTGCAGGATACGGCCAGCAAATCGCCTGTTGCTACCTTCGGAAGCTCCAGATCCCAGATCAGCATGTCTCCGCTCTCACAGCACTTGCCGGCAATGGATACCGTTTCTTCCGGCTTCTCATTCGCCCGGTTCGCGAGCAGCGCTTCATATTTTGATTCGTACAGCGCCGGACGCGGGTTGTCCGTCATTCCGCCGTCTACGGCAACGTATTTACGGATCCCGGGAATATCTTTGCTTGTGCCCACCGTATAAAGGGTGGTGCCTGCTTCACCGACAATACTGCGCCCCGGCTCTACCCAAATTTCAGGGAGCGTGTTGTCAATGCCGGCGAAGTGGGTCTTCACCGCATCCGTAATCGCTTTTACATAGTCGGATACATGAAGCGGAGTGTCCCCGTCCACATATCGGATTCCAAATCCGCCGCCAAGATTTACAACCTCGAACGTAATGCCGAGTCCCGCCTTGACTTTGGCCGCAAATTCTGCAACGCGTGAAACAGCCATCTGAAACCCTTCTACCTCAAAAATCTGGGAGCCGATATGGGAATGAATGCCCATCAAATGAATATTCGCTTGAGACTCGGCAAGCTTAACCGCTTCATAAGCGGAGCCGTTGCCGATATCGAAGCCAAATTTCGAATCCGTTTGGCCTGTTGAGATATACTCATGCGTATGAGCCTCAACTCCCGGTGTCACGCGAAGCAAAATGTTGACCTTCCGGTTCTTCTCGGCAGCAATCGCTTGCAGCATATGCAGTTCAACTACGTTATCGACAACGAAACAGCCGATTTCCGCATCCAGCGCCATCTCAATCTCTTCCGGCGTTTTATTATTTCCGTGGAAATGAATCCGTTCCGCTGGGAATCCGGCCTCAAGTGCAGTGTACAGCTCTCCGTCGGAAACAACGTCAAGCGACATCCCTTCCTGGTCAGCCAATTGACACATAGCCATCACGCAAAACGCCTTACTGGCATACGCGACTTGGAACTTCAAACCGGACGCCTTGAAGGCATCGATGTATTCCCGGCAGCGATTACGGACCGACTGCTCGTCTACAATATATAGTGGTGTTCCATATTGAGCTTTTAAATCGGATGTGTCACACCCGCCGATTTCCAAATGCCCCTGATCGTTAATCTTGCTAGTACCGTGTAAAAACATGCTTACAATTCCTCCGATCCATTGATTCAAAATAGGGTAATCGAATAATTGTTCACAGTATAGCAGACAACGGAAGGTAATCAAAATGGATTTTTCAACACAACATTTGTGTTATTGTTAATGCTCGCCTCTCGGATTCATTTCAGGGCCCATCTTCGTGTTATCACGTGTTTTGTTGAGAGCCGGACGTCTTCTTGACATAAGCAGCGGTTTGCGAAACAAAATTTCGCCCATCGCTTTTGCACTAAATGGTATAAACGGCCACAAATAAGATGAGTTATAGGAACGGTGGGTTGCCAGGAGCAGAATCAGAAGCGTCGTCCCGATGACAAAGCCCTTCACCGCGAACAAAGCTGTGGCGAGCAGCAGAATTAGTCTGACAATCCGGTTGGCAAGTCCCAGCTCATAACTCGGGGTCGCGTACATTCCAATGGACGCAACCGCCATATACAGGACGACCTCGTTGACAAACAATCCGGTCTTAACAGCGATATCGCCGATCAAAATCGCAGCGATCAACCCCATCGCCGATGCAAGCGGTGTCGGTGTATGAACGGCAGCCAAACGGAGCAGATCCACGCCGAATTCAACGATCAGAAACTGCAGGATAATCGGAATTTTAGCGTTCTCATGCGGACCGATGATATCGAGTCCCGGCGGCTTCAGTTCAGGATGGACAACCAGCAGCATCCACAGCGGGAGCAGGAACATGGATGCAAAAATGCCTATAAAACGTATCCAACGGAGATAAGTCCCCATAAACGGAGTCTGGCGATTCTCCTCGGCATGCTGACAAAGATCCAAAAACGTAGTGGGCATAATCATCACACTCGGCGAAGTATCTACCATGATCACAATTCGGCCTTCGAGCAGATGGGAGGATACAACATCCGGCCGTTCGGAATATCTGACCAGCGGAAAAGGGTGCCACCCTTTGTTCACAATAGCTTCCTCGAGCTGCTTATCACCGAGAGGAAGCCCCTCTAAATCCACTTCCTGGATTTTGCTGCGAATTGCCTCAACCTGGGTGTGGTCCGCGATGTCATCAATGAAAACCAGGCATACATCCGTTCTCGTCCGCCTTCCGACCTTCATAACCTCTACATGCAGTCCCGGATCACGAACTCGTCTTCGCACCAGGTTCACGTTGGTAACGAGTGTCTCCGTAAACCCGTCCCTTGCGCCGCGAACCACGCGTTCCACCGCAGGCTCCTCGAGCCCACGCACAGGATATTTCCGGGTATCCAACAAAATGGCGGAATGCGCGTCTTCAATGAACAGCGCACATATACCGGAAAGCACTTCGTTAATCACTTTGCTTAGTCTTTTATCCTGCTCCACTTGGACATGTGGAATATAGCGGGTCATCATCTCGGTAAGTGCCTGGTTGCTCACATCCTCCGGTGTCAGGTACGTCAGCCTTGTCAATATATCTGTCACCACGACATCATTCGTGAAGCCGTTTAAGAAGAGAAGCCCTGCATTTCTGCCGGCAAAGTTCATTTCACGGAATACCACATCAAAAGAAACCCCAAGACCGATAACTTCCTTAAGCACTTTTTTCAGTTCACTCAGCTTCGCGGGGACATGGTCGGTTTGCTGCCAGTAGATGACGGATTCCTCAGTGCTGTTGGAGGTTTCTGCCTCTCTTTTCTCCTTCAGCTCTTGTTCCCCCAACGCTTTGATGGGAATGACCGGAATATCGCTATCCAGTTCGCCGCTATGTGTTGTTTTATCGTCCATAACCTACCTCCTAGCCATTACTATCACTTGCTGTAAACAAACCAATCGAACAGAGAGCCCGCCACCTTACCTGCCACCATGGCCATAAGAAGACCAAACAAATACCCCGTCAATCGGAGCCGCTTGGCCAGAATCGGCAATACGTTCAATACTTCCGTCAATGCAGCTGCCAGCATGCCGATGAATATCCCGCACATTAATCCGATCACGGTACTCACAACCGGTCCCAATGGAATGGACCATCTCCAGAAATCGGCCACCGTGCCGATGAAAGATCCCGCTATTAAAGCCCCTTCATACCAATGAACCCGGCTGTATGTTGCCGTCAGTTGGGACAATCTCGGGATGATGTCCAGCACGATGATGAGCGCTATGACTCCGCCGCCAACGGCGATGCCCCCTGCTACGCCAAGAAAACAGGTGAATATCCCTTGCAGAATGGACAATATCATGGTTCCTTACCTGTCGTATCGGGGCCGGCGTTCATTTTCCGATATTCTTCGGCGACCACGAACTGATCCAGATTTTCCTGATAGAGGTACATTTCCACCTCAAGCGGTGTCGGCTCTTCATTCCATTTTTTCTTGAACAAATGATTGAAGAACACCGTCATCCCAAATCCGAGCCCCAGCGAGTATGCAATCTGGAACAAATAGGGATGCTCGTCTCTTTTCCCCGTCACCATTTCAACGATTCGGATATGAACCTCAAGCATGTTAACATCGGCATGGAAGTTCATAATGGTCAGTGCGGAACCGAAAAACAAGAGCAGCCAAATGAGCGGGAACCACAACTTTGACCGCTTGCTCTCCGGACCGACAAGCTCCACCAAGGTATGATGGTTTCCCATCGGTTCGATATGGGCGCCGGGAATCAACGCTTGAATCCTCGGGATGATTTGAATCAGATCCATGACAAGGCGGTTGCCATCGAGATCCTTCGGCTGCGTAAGCGGCAGGGCTCTAAGCCGTCTCTCCCAGTCGGGATCGCAGACAATGAAGGCGACATCACCTAGTTTGACGGTCTGGTCTCTTGGTAACCGTATGCGGCTCCTTAGCTGCAGAAACACCGTCGGAGTGGGATTAACCTTCATCCGAAACACTCCTTTACTGCTAAATTACCGTTAGTATGGGAAATCTCTCTCCTTTCTACTCGGATTTACCATACTTTCTTATCCGCCAAACGACCAAAAGGTTTACTAAAAAATGAAAAAACGCCGTCCCCTAAGGGCGGCGTTAAGTTTGAGCAGACTTTCGAATAACGGCTGAGGCCCGCTACTGCGCGATCTCGTTCCGTATGCTCTGCAATATTTTTTTCTCAAGTCGCGATACCTGCACCTGGGATATGCCCAGCCGGCTGGCAACTTCCGACTGCGTCTGATCCCGGTAATACCGCAGATAAACTATGAGCCGCTCCCGTTCGGTCAAGCCTCCTATTGCTTCATTCAAGGCCAGCTTGTCGAACCAGCGTTCTTGCGATTCATCAGCTATCTGATCCATTAGCGTTATGGGATCCCCGTCATTTTCAAATACGGTCTCATGAATTGAGGTTGGCGGTTTATTCGCCTCCTGGGCAAACACCACTTCCTCGGGGGTTACCCCAAGCTCTTCGGCAACCTCTTTCACCGTTGGAAGACGATCGAGCTGCTTGGACAGCTCGTCCCGCTTCTTCCTGACTTTGTTGGCCATTTCCTTAAGCGATCGGCTGACCTTCAGGGTCCCGTCATCTCTTAAGAAACGCTGAATTTCTCCGATGATCATCGGTACGGCATAGGTCGAGAACTTTACGTCATAACTGAGATCGAACTTGTCCACGGATTTGAGGAGACCGATACAGCCGATCTGAAACAGATCATCAGGCTCATACCCCCGGTTCATAAACCGCTGAACGACAGACCAGACAAGACGAATATTACAGTTGACGAGCGTGTCCCGGGCGACATTATCCCCGCTTTGGCTAAGTGCAATGAGTCGTTTGACCTCCGCGTCGTCCAAATAAGTCTGCGAAGTTTTCTTCACATCGGCATCCATTTGTCCAACCCCTAATTATATAAAGCTTTCTTAGATTCGATCCTCTTTTTCATTTTGATCGACGTACCGTTGCCTGGTTCGCTGACCACTTCAAATTCGTCCATGAAATTTTCCATGATGGTGAATCCCATGCCGGATCGCTCCAGCTCTGGCTTTGATGTATAGAGCGGCTGCTTGGCCATTTCCAAGTCTTCGATCCCATGGCCGGAATCTTCAATGCACAGCGTAATCATATCCCCGTCTATGGAGGCTTCAATCTTGACAATCCCTTCCGAATCACTATCGTACCCGTGGATAATGCTGTTTGTGACCGCTTCAGAGACTACCGTTTTCAGATCACTCAGCTCATCCATGTTGGGATCCATCTGGGAGATGAACGCAGCCACAGCGACACGGGCAAAGGATTCGTTTTCCGACTTTGCGGCAAACTGCAGAGTCATAAAATTATGCTGTGCTCTTCCTTCACTCATGACACTACCTCCAAACCCGAGAGTGCCGTGCCCTCGTTCTCATATATCGGCATGATCTTGAACAGCCCCGACATTTCAAGCAAGCGGTAAACCTGCGGCTTGACATCGCATACCGCCATCTTTCCGCCCTTTTGCTTGATGAATTTATAGCGTCCCAGGATGACCCCAAGTCCTGAGCTGTCCATAAAGTCCAAGTCCTTTAAGCTCAGTACCAAGTGCTCTGTTTGACGTCTCTGAATAGCTTCATCCAGTTGCATCCGGACATGATCGGCCGTATGATGATCCAGTTCCCCGGACAGTCGGACGATCAGTACATGCCTGTGATGCTCCATATCAACATGCAGATTCATGTTTGCTCACTCTCCTCCCTGACATGAACAAAGATTTCTACATTTGAAAAAGACATTCCTGCATCCCGACAAAACTAGAAGAAAACTCCTATGAATCTACATGAAACAACTTGCCGGTTGTCCGCTTAAACAGCTTCCAGAACCCGGCCTTCTTCACCTCGACAGGAGATGTCAGCTCGAACTCCTTCACCACGCGTTCACCTTGATAGACGGTTAGCTTGCCGACAACTTGTCCGGCAGCTACCGGCGCCTTCAAATTCGGCTCCAGCTGGATTTCATGACGGATATCCGGACTTTTTACGCCCTTCTTAACCAGCACGCTGTAATCTTTATCCGCTTGAATCGAAATCTCGGGCACGGTTCCCTTCTGGACCTTCACGATACCCAACACTTCACCCGGTTTATAGATGGAATGCATCGAATACTGGGAAAAGGCATAGTCAAACATGCGAGAAACTTCATTGTTCCGCGTCTTCGTATCCGAAGCTCCCATAACTACAGCAACAGCGCGCAGTCCATCCCGTTTGGCCGTTGCCGACAGACAGAACTTGGCCTCTGATGTATATCCGGTTTTCAATCCGTCAGCGCCTGTGTAGAATCGAACCAGCTTGTTCGTATTGACCAGCCAGAACGGTTTGTCCGAATCTTTACGCAAATAATCTTGATAGGCGCCCGTATATTTGGTGATCTGGTCGTATTTCAGCAGCTCCCGGCTCATGACCGCAATGTCGTGGGCTGAAGTATAATGATTCTCAGCAGGAAGGCCGTTGCAGTTCACAAAATGTGTATCCTTCATTCCCAGCTCGGCTGCTTTCTCATTCATCAGCTTCACAAAGGCTTCCTCCGAGCCGGCAATTTTCTCCGCCACTGCGACGGAAGCATCATTGCCTGATGCCATGGCAATGCCTTTGAGCATCTCATCCACCGTCATTTCTTCACCAGGCTCAAGAAAGATCTGGGATCCGCCCATGGAGGCCGCATATTCGCTGGTACGCACCTTATCCGTCCACTGCAATTGCCCTTCGTCGATGGCCTCCATCGTAAGCAACATCGTCATGATCTTGGTGATGCTCGCCGGAGGCAGCTTATCATGGCTGTTTTTCTCGTAAATAATGGTTCCGGTATCCGCATCCAGCAATATAGCAGAACGAGCACCTGGTGCCAGTTCCTCTTGAGATGATCCTTCGCCGGGTTTGCTATTTTCTGCATAACTTGGTACAGCTACACTGGACAACCCTACAAATAGAACCAGAAATCCAGCTATTAACGCTTTTTTCACTTCCATCCCCTCCTGACATTCGTAATAGCATCCCGAAAAGAAACGGGTCTGATATTCATTGTCGTCAGGATGAAAACAAATTATTCCAGTTTTCAAGGAAATATTATCGCCCTAAACTTAAGGGAACGCAGAATAGCCCCACAAAGTGGAGCCTATGCTTCGATGCTTATTCCAATTACTTTGCGGGGACCCCAATACCATACCCCACAAAGTGGAGCTTACGCTTCGATGCTTATTCCAATTACTTTGCGGGGACCCCAATACCATACCCCACAAAGTGGAGCCTAGCTTCGATGCTTATTCCAAATACTTTGCGGGGGCCCCAATACATATACATGCGAATAGCTTCGCTGAAAACCTATACATTCTAGAATCTTAAGCAAAAAGACTGGACTTCGGCAGATTTACATCTGCAGGAGTCCAGTCCCCGTACTAGAATGATGTTACATTTTTGGGATAATGGCCATGACAAGCGCAAGGAATTTCTCCCGGACCTTCTCCGCTGTCTCCATAACCTCGTCATGGGATAGCGGTTGATCCAATATGCCGGCTGCCATGTTGCTGATGCAAGAGATGCCCAGCACTTCAAGGCCGGCATGTCTGGCCACAATGACCTCAGACACGGTGGACATACCAACCGCATCCGCACCTAGCGTACGCAGCATGACGATCTCGGCAGGTGTCTCATAGGTTGGTCCAAGCAGACCTGCATAGACGCCTTCTCTCAGCGCAACGCCTTGACCCACGGCAACTTCTTTTGCCAATTGGCGAAGCTGACGGCTGTAAGCCTGGGACATATCCGGGAATCGCACGCCCAGATCCGGATCATTCGGCCCGATTAACGGGTTGGTTCCTGTCATGTTCAGATGATCGGAGATCAGCATAAGGTCACCCGGCTCGAAGGACGTGTTGATGCCGCCGGCCGCATTGGTAACGAGCAGACTCTTCACACCCAGCTCTTTCATGACGCGCACCGGGAAAGCAGTCACTTCCGGACCATAGCCTTCATACATATGGAACCGGCCCTTCATCAGAACGACAGGTCGATTGTGAATGGTGCCCAGCAGCAATTCTCCTTCATGGCCTTCTACAGTCGATACGGGAAAATGAGGAATGTCCGTGTACGGGATCGAAACCGGATTCTCAATCAGTTCGGCCAGCACGCCGAGTCCTGAACCCAAAATCAGGCCGACCTCGGGCTCGACACCCTTCTGCCCGCGTATGTATGCCGCTGCTTCCTTAATGCTTTGTTGATGAATTGAACTCATGTTCATACCTCTCCTAACTGAGAATAAGTTGTAGATCCTAGTAGAGTAGGTCCCGACTAAGATCTCGGGTGATAATGATCGTATACTTCCTTCATGTTTTTCTTGGTGGATTGATATATACCGGTGGTGGATAATGCCGAGTGACCCAGCATCTCTTGAACCGAACGTAAGTCGGCACCATTCTGCAGCAAATGAATGGCAAACGAATGACGAAGAGTATGCGGCGTGATCTCCTCATCGATTTCGGCCAGCTTGCCATACTTTTTAATAATTTTCCAAAATCCCTGCCGTGTCAAGCGCGTACCGAGTGAATTCAGGAATAATGCATCCTCATCAGCATCTCGAATCAGCTTGTCCCGCATATCTTGCATATAAAAAGCCACGCTCTCGGCTGCGATCTGGGTAATCGGAAGAATTCGCTCCTTCCCTCCGGAAACGGCACAGCGCAGGAAGCGCATATCCATGTTGATGTCATGCGTGCTCAAGTTCACCAGTTCCGACACCTTGATGCCTGAAGCATACAGCAGCTCCAGCATCGCTTTGTCCCGGGCCCCCTGAGGGGTTCCGGAATCCGGGGCCGACAGCAGCTTGTCCACCTGCTCAACGGTTAGCGACTTAGGCGGCTTCCGTTCCGGCTTCGGATTTTCTAGCAACTGGGTCGGATCTAATCCTATAACGGCTTGACGCACCAAATATTGAAAAAAGGAACGCAAGGACGCCGTGCAGCGAAGCAGGCTCGACGCCGCCTTGCCCTGCTGCCTCAGTCTGCCCATGTATAATCCAAGCATTGTTCGTGTAACTTCCTGCGGATGGATAACGTCTCTTTCCGCGGCAAAAGCCATGAAGGCTTGTAAGTCGGCCCGGTATGATTCAATCGTACTTCGGGATAGTCCCTTCACGTCTTCCAGATAGGTTACATATTCGTCCAGATATTGTTTCATAATCTTTTTGCTCCTATTCCCGTGTGCCCTTTACAAGCACAATCACTCCCCATACCAGTAGTACAATCGCAGACGTTCCGCCGGCGAATATCGGGAGTCCATGGTGCTTTCAGGCTGAAAAGCCTTAACCGCTTGACCGGAAGGTGCACGGTAAGGATCCATTGGGGTCAGCCAATCTCCCACCCATCCCAGCACGAAGTATAAAAACATCGTCAGAACGGCAAACATCGTAATAAATCGGATCAATGAGCCTATTTTTCGGATCGATATAATCACTGGCAGCGCCTCTCTTTCATCTTTGCAATGATCACCAAGTGAAAGTGGGTATTACAGGATCACTTCACGTAAAGCCTATGATACAAGATGCAGGATTATGACGGCTTTTCGCTGATCGTTCTAAAGTCATTGGACTTGAGTGGTATTGGGATAGAATAAAAAAAACGTCTTCTCGACGTACGTTGATGTTGTAAAAAGCTAGATTGTTCTTGCGTGAACGATACGGATTCGTGCATGTTCCATCTATATTAGGTTGCCATCTAAAAAACCCTCCCGGCTTACCGCCGTAGAGGGCTTGCCGTGATGGTCATCACTGCGGTTTGTTGCATGATATAAATTTATGATTTGTCCTGGTCATTCTTGCCCTTCTCTTTGCAACGGTAGCATATGCCATGGAAATCAAGCCGATGGTCATGAACGGTAAAGTTGAACTCTCGCTCTAACCGCTCTTCCAATGGACCGAGCCAATCCTCGCGTATTTCATCCATGCTTCCACATTGAGTACATATCAAATGATGATGGTGATGCTTCGAAGTATCCGTCCGCAAGTCATAACGGGCGACACCATCGCCAAAATTTATCTTCTCGACAACATGAAGCTCACTGAGCAGCTCTAGGGTACGGTACACGGTTGCCAGACCGATCTCCGGAGCCTTCTCTTTCACGAGCATAAATACATCCTCTGCGCTAAGGTGGTCGTCTTCATTTTCCAACAATACGCTTACCGTGGCTTCCCGTTGGGGCGTTAATTTGTATCCTTGGGATTGTAGCTGCTGCTTAATTTTGTCGATCCGCGCTTCCATCGTTTCCCTCCCCCTTGGAAATCACTGCACGTTATTGTTCACTTCCTTCATTATAGGGGGATTTGACAAACAAAGTCAAACGGTTTTGCTTTATGGAAAAATTCGCGGATTATAGCAACATTGGCGTGACCCAGCGCATCATGGCCGGGGTTACCCAGGTTTCAAATGAAGCGACTCCGAGCGTTAACAGGACCATGAAAAAGGTCAGCATCGCATACGAAGCAAAGGGCTTTACCATGCTCCCGCCCCGATTCATAATAAATCGGTCCCTGATGATGTATAGAGAGAAGGTTATCGCCGCTACACTGCACATCATGAGCACGGGGATGATGAGCAAATTTTGCGGTGCAATCGACACCAGGGCGAACAGCAGGCCTTTCCAAGAATACTGTCCGACCAAGTAACCGACCGTAAACCCAATAAGCACTCCTTTTAAGAAGTCCAATATCAATATTCCCGGAAGCCCGATGACGGACAATCCCAGAATCCATATCAAACCAATCCATTTCAGATGAAGGGCTGCGATGCTCCAGTAAGAAGACTGACTCATGGTTTCTCCACCATCCTGCACGTTTACAAAAAAGTGGTTTAAATATCGGGCCATTTCTTGCTGCTGCTCTAATGAAAGTGCATTGACCATTAACGCTCCAAACAGCACCCCAACTAAAAACAAGACGCCAACGAATACATAGAGCATGGTCTGATCCTTAAAGGCTTGGCGGAATGATTGCATAGAATAGAGTCTCCTTTCTGTGTCTCTACTCTACTCTATGACCATCACCCTCCTTGTATGACCTGCGATTGAAAGAGTTGATTGATTTAGCGGAGAACCTTTCCGTAAGAGCCTCCGCCGCCATCCGATAAGGACAATGTACCGTTTCGGGCCATCACAATGCTTGCAGCAAGCCCCTCTCCGGCAACAGCGGCAAGCTCCGCTTCCGTAGCCTGGTGAAGGATTTTCATTTCGGTACCGAAAGCCCCCAGCAGCTTCGCCATCGCCGATTTGCCCAGGCCCGGAATGAACTCTAGCGGAACCTGATAGTGATATGCCGGTCGGCTTTCCGGTACAACGGGCTCTTTGCGGTCCGCGATGTTCAGAATCCGATCAAACACACCCTGTACCAGCTTGGTACTCCCGCAGAATGGGCATCGCACCAATTCATGAATATCGCTGCCTTCATCCAGAATGCTGTCGCAGCCGCTGCAGTAAGTACGATGGTATTTTCCAAGTCTGGGATTCAGCCCGTAGTTCGCGCTGATTCTTCTACCGTTTCTTGTTCCAAGCGCCTGGCGAAATTCTGCAAATGAAGGCTTTACCATATCGATTCGGTTGTATTCCCTACCGATTTTCCCAAGCGAATGCGCATCCGAATTGGTCAGAAAGGAGTAGGCGTCCAGTTCGCTTATCCGCCCTGCCATCGAGGAGTCGGCACTGAGCCCAAGCTCTATACCCGCAATACCGTTCAGGTCCAGCACTTCGCTCATTCGATCCGCCATGTTGCCGTACAGTCCTTTATGAGGCGTAAAGACATGGGCGGGTATCAACAGCCCGCCGCGGTCTAGTATCTCCTGCTGCAGCTCACGGGGGCTGACATAGATACGCTGCGAACTAAGCTGCACGTTCTTCATATATTTTGCCATCCAGGCCGTGAACTCCTGAATGGTGTTCAGGTCAGGGAAATAGGCCAGTACATGGGCTGCACCACGGCCGCTTTCGCGAATTTCAATCTCGCTTCCAAGCAGGATCACCGTATCCTGATAAGCAATTCCGCCTCCATCTATCTCCTGCATGACGCCGCTGTCCAAACACTGGAGAATATCGTGCTGTACCGAAGGAGAATGGCAATCGATGATGCCAATCATTTGGATGCCTTTCCGTTCCGAGGCCTCCACGGCTATATTTTCAAAGGTCAAATTGTTACTTGCGCTAATTTTCACAGCTTGTCCGCTGCTTGTCCGCCCTATGTGAATATGCATGTCGCAGTAATAGGACTGAAGCTTCTGCCCGGTTGACATGTTCTTTTCAGGCTGCAGCATATCAGATCTTTCCTGTCAGGCTATACATATTCCAAGCATAAACGGCGAGAATGGTCTTGGCATCGCTGATTCTCTCTTCTTGTATGAGTGAATACGCCTCTTCCAGCGAGATTTCCATCATCTCTATAAATTCATCCTCGTCCGGGTTCATGTCGCCGCTGACCAGATCCTCTGCCAAATATAAGTGAATGATCTCATCCGCAAACCCCGGAGATGTATAAAAGGAGTGCAGCTTACGAATGGAACCGCACGTATAACCCGTTTCTTCCTGTAGTTCGCGCTTCGCGGCTTCCAGCGGATCTTCTCCCCGCTCCAGCTTGCCTGCAGGAATTTCAACCTCACAGCGCCCAAGCGGCTGTCGAAATTGATTTACGGCCAACATTTTGTCGCCTTTTAAGGCGAGCACTGCTACTGCACCAGGATGTCTGACAACTTCACGTTTCGCGGTCTGCCCATTTGGCAGCTTCACCGTATCGACCTGCAGTGAAATAATCTTCCCTTCAAAAATCGATTGGGTAGATAGTGTGGTTTCTTCCAGCAAATTATCCGAGGCTTCTCGGTTCTTACTGCCGATATCGCTCACAAAATGACCTCCTTTGTTTAAAAACGGCATGACTGACCATGCTATTGCATAAGGTGTATTATATCAAAATTTCCAAGAAAGAAGGAACTGCCCATGAAAAGCTACAAAGGGGATCATTCAATACATATGGTAGGACAGGCCTGGCAGATACGAATCATGCTGAAACAGTGGCAACAGCAATGGGGCTCGGAAACGAAGATTATGGATATTATTTCTAACTCTTCTAAAAATATTTACGAAAACAGGACGTGAAATTAGGTCTTTGGACTTGTTTTTCGACTTATTTCTATTTTTTTCGAATATGAACCATGACCTTTACACCTATACGGGTGTTATATCATTGGGAGGCTTCGACATGCGACATATACCTATTATTGAAACCGAACCAATTACTAATCCACCTTCAACTGAATATGAGCGCGGAAAATGGTACAAAAGACGCGGGTATCTTGAGAAGGCGCTAAAGAGCTTCAAGGAAGCTGCACAATCCACTCCAACCGATAAGGCGAGCTCGGGATGGAAGGAAGTTGATCTAAGCTGGCTCGAATACGGGTTATTGAGCATGCGGATGCGCTCCTTCGGCAAATCGGAGGAAGCTTTCAGAACCGTCGTACAGCATTCCGGTACCTACGTCCAAGAGGCGCTGAATCAATGGGCCGCACTCCTGCACATGCAGGGGATTTCGGATCAAACGATTGGTGAACGGCTCCTGGACGAAACGAGGAACTTTCCATCCTCCAACATCATGGTTGGCAGGTCACTATTCTACATCGGAGCTTATCCACATGCTGCCCATTGTTTTGCTAAACAGGGGAGTTTATATCCAGATACCTGCATCCAATATGTGACTTGCCTAGTCATGACGGGTCAAGTATCTGACGCCATGCAGTTCATCGACAGCTACCTTCGCGATTTGACACACCACCTGCGCGAATTGCCTCGACCAAGAACATTTGAAGGGGCTCAGCTGGCCAGAATCAGGCAGCTCTGCGAGTGGAACATAAAGAATTCAATTCCTGACCGATTTATCGTCATGTCGGAAACTTTAGAATTAGCACGCGCTGCTGTATCACTAAATATGATTTCCATAGCCGAACATCTGCTAACCAATAGCGGCGACCATGCTTATTATGCTCTGATCTGTTTTCTTTATGATGAAGGCTACAGAGGACTCGCGATTTCAAAATTAAACCAATTGGAAGCGCTGCCGTTTCAAGAGCAAGACAGCCACAGTCTGAAAGTATGCTTCATAGCCGCGGAAAATTTATATGATCAAGGGAGATATGATGAGGCTGCATCTCTGCTCGAGCAGCTTAGACTGGCTTACCCCGGGCGTACAGAGATACGATTCGGCGAAGCCGCTTGTTATTTACAATCAGCCTTGATCTCCCTCTCTGCCCGCCTTGAGGAGCAATATGCCTCAGCAACGGCGAGGAAAGAGATCGAACAATACCTGGACAACATCAATGCCGCATTGCATGTGGTCGAGAACACGAACTGGCATACCACCTGGTCGCCTGCCCAAAAAAGACGGGAGAACCACTCGCCCTTGTCATCCTTGAATTAATAAACAAATCTAAAAGCCCGCTGCGGATGTAAAACGTCCGCTGCGGGCTTTATGCATTTTCATATGATCTAATGATCGACTAAGCCTTAGCCGTTTCCTGAATGATCCCCACCACGATCTGGGCAGCCTTGATCAAATCAGAAGCTTGAATACGCTCTTTCGTGGTATGAATGTCTTGATATCCAATTGCCAAATTGACGGTTGGGATTCCAAGGCCGTTAAAAATGTTGGCGTCACTACCGCCTCCGGACCGGAACGTGCGGGTTGGCAAGCCCAAGCCGTCGATGGCCCGCTGCGCAAGCTGAACAACCTCATCATGTTCGTTAAAACTGAAGGCAGGGTATACGATTTCGCTAATAAACTCACAATTGGCGTTGTACTCACGAACGGTGGTTTCGAGCGCCTCACGCATATCGTTCACTTGCTTATCCACTTTCTCTTGAACGATACTACGTGCTTCAGCATCAATCTGAACATGGTCACAGACGATGTTGGTTGCGCCCCCGCCCTGGAACTTGCCGATATTTGCCGTGGTTTCTTTGTCGATGCGTCCCAGCTTCATTTTGGCTATCGCTTTAGAAGCGACCTGGATGGCACTGATGCCATCCTCCGGATTCACTCCGGCATGAGCTGACTTGCCTTTGATGATCATTTTGATTTTCGCTTGGGTCGGTGCGGCCACTGCGATCGATCCTAATTCACCATTGGAATCTAGGGCAAAACCGAGATCCGCATCCAAAACATCAGGGTCAAGCGCCCGAGCTCCCACCAGACCCGACTCCTCACCTACCGTAATGACAAATTGGACTTGTCCATGAGGGATGTTATTTTCCTGGATGACCCGAATACCTTCCAGCAATGCCGCGATGCCCGCTTTGTCATCCGCACCAAGGATGGTCGTTCCGTCACTTCGAATCCAGCCGTCATCACCTAGCGTCGGCTTAATGCCTTTACCAGGCGTTACGGTATCCATATGGCAGGTAAATAGCAGCTTTGGCGCTTGCTGAGCCAACTCGTCTGCTTTCCAGGTAATAATCAGGTTCCCTGCTCCGTGTCCTGTCTTTTCCTTGGCATCATCTTCGATGACATCAAAACCAAGACTGGAAAATTTATGTTTGAGAACGTTGGAGATCTCCTCTTCATGCTTAGTTTCACTATCGACCTGAACCAATTCCATAAACTCTTGGATGATACGCTCTTTTGAGATCACTGGACTTCCCTCTCTTTCGCAGATACGATACAATGTTTATATCTATCTCAATTAAATGATGCTGCTGCATGTATGTTCATCATTAAACCTATTTCAAAGGAGTTACACAATGCAACGTAAAAAGTGGTTTCGAATTGTTATCTATCTCATGCTGGTTGCTATGGTCGGATCAACACTGCTGGTTATCCTTGAGCCATTGTTCTTTCGCTGATACTCTGCATTTACGAACGCCTAAAGTTACAACCAACGAGCCTCATATGGAAATACCCGGGTGAAGAAAGGCACGATCTCCCGGGCTACTTCCTCTACTTCAAAAATCCGCCCCGTGCAGTCCTCCAATGAAGTTACACCGTATTCCTGTATACCACAAGGAATGATGCCTGCGAAACCCGCGTCTGCGATTCCGGATTTAATATTAAACGCAAAACCATGACTCGTGACAAATCCGCGATGCTGGCGGCCTTTATTGAATTTAACGCCGATGGCGCAAATCTTCAAATCCCCTACCCATACCCCGGTGTATTCGGGTTTGCGGCCGGCTTCGATGTTGTATGATGCCAGGTATTCGATGATGACCTGCTCCACATCGCGCAGAAATCCGTGCAGATTCAAATTTTTGCCGCCATCCAGCAGTAACAGCGGATACCCGACAAGCTGCCCTGGACCATGATATGTAATGTCTCCGCCACGATCGATTTCAAACAGGCCGATGCCCTGTTTTTCCAATTCCTCTTTACTTAAGAGCAAGTGCTCCGGATGACGCTGTGACCCCATGGTATAGGTCGGAGGATGTTGGAGGAGCATCAATCGCTCGTGCTGCTCTCCCTGATCGATGGCGGAAACATGTTTTTTCTGAAGCTCCCAAGCCATGCCATAGTCTACAATCGGCGTGTACGATACATCTAACGGTTTGTTCATGTGCTAACGCCTTCTTTCATAGGGTTCCCACTAACCAATGAATGTCCTGCGATTGACGTCGGTATGAATGACGTCTGCGAACCTTTTTCCGAAGAATCAGATCAAAGACGAAATTAATACAGCTTCGTATCCAGAGTATAACCTTCCAGGTTATCTTTAACCCGCTGCAGGAATCTTCCGCAGATTACCCCATCCAAAATCCGATGATCCAGAGATAAACACAGATTCGCCATCGAACGGACAGCGATCATGTCATTGATAACCACCGGCTTTTTGACAATCGATTCAAACGTCAAGATTGCAGCCTGCGGATAGTTGATAATCGGATAGGACAGAATTGAACCGAAGGATCCAGTGTTGTTCACCGTAAAGGTACCGCCCTGCATGTCGTCTAGTTTCAGCTTGCCTTCACGGGTCTTCCGTGCGAGTTCCTCGATCTCTCTTGCCAAGCCGGCAATATTCTTCTGATCGGCACGGTGGATGACTGGCGTCAGCACGGAATCCTCTGTTCCGACGGCCAGGGACAGATTGATATCGCGCTTCACGACGATTTTATCCACGGCCCAGAAGGAATTCATGATCGGATAATCTTTAATTGCGTTCACAACGGCTTTCAGCAAAAAGGCGAGGTAGGTCAGATTAACCCCTTCCTTGCGCTTGAATTCATCCTTCAACTGATTACGCAGCAATACGATGTTGGTCACGTCGACCTCAATCATCGTCCATGCGTGCGGAATTTCCGTAACGCTTTGACGCATGTTTCTGGCGATCGCATTACGCATCGGCGTAACATCAATAAAGTATTCGGATCTTCCGCCTTCCATCCCTTCCACTTCAATGGTCGGAAGTTTAGGCGATTCCGTCAAATGCAGCCCGGAATGACGCACATTCGGAATGGCTGTACCGAGAGGAGGCGACGGTTCGGCAGGCATCTGATGCTGCAGCCCCTGAAACGGCGAAGTCCCACTAGATTGTACCGTTTCTTTCGGCGCTTGGGCGCTCTGGGCAGGTGCTGCTCCGGCAGGAGCGCCTTGGCTTTGGGCTGCTCCTCCCTTTTCAATATAAGCCAGTACGTCCTTACGGGTGATTCTGCCGCCCATGCCTGATCCCTGTACTTGCGAAAGGTCAATCTGATGCTCGGCTGCCAGCGTCTGCACAGCAGGGGAATATCGGAAACGCATCGAGCCCTCTTCGCTTCCACTTTCCTGACGCTGACTCACGGGAGCACTTGCTGCTGGCTGTGGCGAAGGAGTTCCACCTTGACCAGAAGCCACAGAAATCCGGCAAATGATCTCGCCAACATTGACGGTCTGGCCCTCCTGGGCAAGAATCTCTCCCATGACGCCGTCCAGGGTGGATGGAATCTCGGCATTGACTTTGTCGGTAATGACTTCACAGATCGGTTCGTACTGCTCGATGGCATCCCCCGGCTTCTTCAGCCACTTGGCAATGGTCGCCGAAACAAGGGATTCCGCTAGCTGAGGCATCGTAACATCGGTCAATTTCTGATTTTCGGACATGCTCACACTCCCTGTTCTTAATAAAGCGCCAATTGACGCATGGATTCTTTGACTTTGTCCTTGTTAAGCATGAAGAATTTCTCCATAGGCGGACTGATTGGCATAGCCGGTACATCCGGACCGCACAAGCGCATGATCGGGGCATCCAGATCATAGAGGCAGTACTCCGCAATAATCGCGGATACTTCCCCCCCGACGCCGCCGGTTTTATTATCTTCATGAACGATCAGCACTTTACCCGTTGCACGGGCCGCTTCAATAATCGCTTCCCGGTCAAGCGGCTGTATGGTACGCAGATCCAGTACATGCGCGCTAATGCCTTCTTCCTTCTCTAGCTCTTCAGCAGCCTGCATCACAAAGTGCAGCGGCATGCTGTAGCTGATCACCGTAATATCCGATCCTTCGCGCAGCAGATTCGCCTTGCCGATCGGTACAACGTAATCATCGTCCGGTACATCGCCAGTAATCAGCTTGTAGCATTTCTTGTTCTCAAAGAACAATACCGGATCCGGGTCGCGTATCGCGGCTTTCAGCAGCCCCTTCGCATCATAGGCCGAGTACGGCGCAACGATTTTGAGTCCCGGCGTTCCGAAGAACACCGATTCCGGGCACTGCGAATGGTACAACCCCCCGAATATTCCGCCGCCAATCGGTGCACGAATGACGACAGGACAACTCCAATCGTTATTAGAACGATAGCGGATTTTCGCTGCTTCGCTAATAATCTGATTGGTTGCCGGGAACATAAAGTCCGAATATTGCATCTCGGCAATCGGCTTCATGCCATACATGGCTGCGCCGATAGCCACACCGGCAATCGCGGACTCCGCGAGCGGGGTATCGAGCACCCTCATTTCTCCGAACTGATCCATCAAACCCTTGGTGGTTGTAAATACGCCGCCTTTGACGCCTACGTCCTCGCCTAACACAAATACGGACTCGTCACGCTCCATCTCTTCCTTCATGGCCAGACGAATTGCATCGATATATTCCATTACTGCCATCCTTTACACGCTCCCTTCGTCATCGGCATATACGTGAAGAAGCGTATCTTCTGGCTTCGGAAATGGAGCCAAGTCTGCAGATTCCGTCGCTTCTTTGATCTCCAGGTTTAATTGTGCGATCAAATCCTGATCGCGTGCTTCGTCCCAGAGCCCGCAGTCGACCAAATAATTCTTAAAGCGGGCGACGCCGTCTTTCTTCCAGTTCTCTTCGACCTCTTCTTTTGTCCGGTACGCCAAATCGTTATCCGATGTGGAATGCGGAGACAAACGGTACATCATGGATTCGATCAGCGTCGGGCCTTCTCCGCGAATCGCACGTTCACGCGCTTCCTTCACGGCCGCATACACCTCAAGCGCATCGTTGCCGTCTACTCGAATGCCCGGGAATCCATACCCCAGAGCACGGTCGCTTACCTTCCCGCTAATCTGTTTATGAAGCGGCACCGAAATGGCATATTGGTTATTCTCGCACATGATAATGACAGGGAGCTTGTGAACGCCAGCAAAGTTGCAGCCCTCATGAAAATCCCCCTGATTGCTCGAGCCTTCGCCAAACGTAACAAACGATACAAAGTCCTTCTTCTGCATCTTCGCCGCCAGCGCGATACCCACTGCATGCGGAAGCTGTGTTGTTACAGGGCTGGAGCCGGTCACAATTCGCAGTCGTTTACTACCAAAGTGCCCCGGCATCTGCCGTCCGCCGCTATTCGGATCCTCGGCCTTGGCAAAAGCCGACAGCATCAGTTCGCGAGGCGTCATGCCCACTGTCAATACGAATCCATAGTCGCGGTAATAGGGTAAAAAGTAATCCTTCTCCCGGTCAAGGGCAAAAGCAGCAGCAACCTGACATGCTTCCTGCCCGATACCGGATACGTGAAAATTAATTTTGCCCGCACGCTGCAGCAGCAGGTTGCGCTCATCGAATTTTCGCGCCAGCACCATATATTTGTACATGTCTAGCACTTGTCCGTCGGTCAGTCCAAGCTGCTCATGCCTATTGTTGTTTGCCGTAACCGTTTCATGTTCTTTCATGGAGATCCCTCCTTTATGTGAGCCATGACTTCAGGCTTGATCATCGGCCTCATAACATGAGGTTAAAGGGCGTGTTTGATCAAGTATTAAAACCTGGTACTAAGACTTGGCTTAATGTTATTATAATCCCTTTCTCGGCAAAAAGAAATGAGGGATTCCACAAAAGGATGTTCTTATCCCTACAAACCGATGGCTCGTCCATCCACCGCAAGCATCGCTTCGCCGATGATTTCGGATAATGATGGATGGGCATGTACTGCCGCTCCCACTTCCCATGGAGTTGCATCCAGTACTTGTGCCAGTGCCGCTTCGCCGATCAGCTCGGTTACATGCGGTCCAATCATATGCACGCCCAGAATATCCTGCGTCTTCTGATCGGCAATGACCTTCACGAACCCCTCCTTCGTTCCGTGGATCAACGATTTGCCAATCGCCGAGAACGGGAATTTACCGATTCTGATCTCATGTCCGCGTTCTTTGGCCTGCTTCTCCGTCAGTCCGACGCTCGCTACCTCATGCCGGGTATAGATACAGCGTGGAATCCATTCGCTGCGGTAGGCTTCCGTCTTCTCGCCTGCCAGATGGTTCACGGCTGCAATCCCTTCGTGGCTTGCCGCATGAGCAAGCTGAAGACCCCCGATGCAATCGCCGATCGCGTAAATATGGGGCTCCGTTGTTTGCATATTGGCATTTACCACAATGACGCCATTTGCAACCCGAACGTCGGTATTCTCAAGCCCGATATTTTCAGTATTGCCGATTCTTCCGACAGAGAGGAGCAGCTTGTCCGCAGACAATGTTCTTGTATCGTCCTTTTGCTCGATCGTGATGGACACACTTTGATTCCGAATCTCACAGCTGTCGGTTTGAAGTGATACGTTGGTGATCACCTCTACGCCTCTGGCGGTGAGCATCTTTGTCAGCTCACGTCCAATCTCCTCGTCTTCTGCTGGCAGAAGATGGGACGAAGCTTCTACAATTGTGACCTGAACGCCAAAATCATTCAGCATCGAAGCCCATTCCACGCCGATTACGCCACCGCCTACGATGATGATGGATGTAGGAAGCTCATCTAACTGAAGCGCATGGTCGCTTGTTAGTATATGTATGCCGTCAGGCTCAAGCCCCGGTAAGTGACGCGGACGTGAGCCGGTCGCGATGATCAGATGAGTGGGAACCACCGTTTCCATCTCGCCATCCGGAAGCTCAACCGCTACGGCCCCGCTGCGTGGAGAGAAGATGGACGGGCCGATAACTCTCCCTTTGCCCTGCACGACGGTAATTTTATTTTTGCGCATCAAATATTGAACGCCCTGGTGCAGCTTATCGACGATACCGTCTTTGCGCTTCTGCACTTTGTCAAACGATAGCCGGACCCCGTCCGTCTCGATTCCATAGCTCTCGCTATCCTTCATTTCCGCATACAGCTCGGCACTCCGAAGCAATGATTTGCTCGGAATACAGCCGCGGTGCAAGCAGGTTCCCCCCAGTTTGTCCTGCTCGATGATGACCACATTTTTACCGAGCTGGGCTGCACGGATGGCCGCAACATATCCACCGGTTCCCCCGCCAAGAATTGCTACATCACATGTTATCGCCACAAACGGCACCTCCATAATAAGTCCAATTATACCCTTTCATTGTACTCTCTTTTTTTCGGATTACAAAATCATCACCCATAATCGAAATAGACATTACCCTATGAAAAAGGTATGATAAACGGTAGTTCATTACATCAGTCGCAGGAAGGAATCTTCTATGAAAATGTTAATTTCCCGCTTTATTGCCATCTTGATTTTGGTTATCCCGGGTTTTATGGCAATGATGGGTTTCTTAATGATGAAAGATGCGGTTTTTCTATATATTTCCGTTCATGGGGATGACAGTGTGGCAAACCCCGCTTTCGGTTGGTTATCTTTTCTAGGCGGGTTGGCGCTGTTTGTCATCGGTATCGGATTCTTGGGCGGCTGGATTCTTTTCCGGGACCGCAAGCGAAATTACGTTGGACCAAGATTCAAAAAGAAGCGCCAGGCCCCAAAGTCAGGAACACCATCTAAAAACTAATTCATAAGAAAAATGTCTATCGACGTACTTCAAAGAAGACAGACCGCGGTTAGCTGTAATTTTTCTTGCGATATCAGGAAGCCCATGCTTCGTATGTTTACACTTTATGATATCTTCCAAAAAAACACCGGGGAGCCTCCCCGGTGTTTATCATATGTTCTGGACTCCGCCGTTTATTCCATCAGTGCGTCCTTCAGTTTACTCGACATTCTTGTTTCTCTGGACGTCGCTTTCAGTGCGGTTTTCCGCAGATTGAAATTTTGCTTCGTCAAAGCTTCCAGCTCTTCATACATCGCATGGATTAACGTTAGGGCTTCCGGAGATAAGTCTCCCTTGGATTCTACCTCTCGAATACGCTCTTTCCATGCTTCCATCTTGTCGTTCATGCTGATCTTCCTTTCAGGGCACTTCCCTCTTATCTTTCTTCAAATGATAACAATCCTGCCACTTTCGCTAGCGAACCTTTAAATCGGCGGACAATTCCGCAATCAATTTCGGCATCCAGTCGTGTAAATCCCAGAATTTAAACCCGGCAGCTGCCGCTTTGCCATGATCCATCGTCCAATCTCCCGGAATTCCAAACGGAGACATGTGATCAGGTGCTGCTGAAGACTGCAGGGGTGCCGCACTACCAATTTCCTGCTGAATCAAGTTCATCATTTCCCGGACCGAAATCGTTCCGCTGGAGCAAGCATTTACCGGACCTTCCAATTGCACTTGACCTGCCCATTCCAGAAACTCCGCTGCTTCCTCGGCATGCACAAACGAGATTTGTGCGTCTGGATCAGGCAATCCAATCGCTTCTCCTTGCGCTGCATGCTCAATATGAAAAAGCAGTCTTCGCGTGTAATCATCCGGTCCCAGCACAATCGGCAACCGGACAGCCGTAACATTCAGATTATGGCGACCGAATAATACCGCCTCTGCCTGGCGCTTGCCTTCCTTATAGCTGTAGTCCCTGCTTTCGTTCGTCATAACAGGGTATCTGTAGGGATCAAACTCCTCTTCCCTCACCGGATGATCCGCAAAATCATATACCGATAACGTGGAGGTCAGCACGTATTGTCCAATTCGTCCGGCAAAGATGTCTGCAGCTTGTCCCGCTTCTTCCGGAGTATAACATATATTATCATATACGATATCAAAGTCCTGGCTTCCCACTGCCTGTTTTAAGCATTCCGGGTCCTTCCGATCCACGGTAAGCCGCGCAACGGCACCTCCGAATGAATCCTGGTGATGTCCACGCGTCAAAATCGTAACGGCATCGCCTTTAGCCAGCAGCCGGTTAACCAGCCTTTTACCGAAAAAGCGGGTCCCGCCCAATACTAATATCTTTGCCATTTATAATTCCTCCTTACCAGGAAATAAGAATATGTTAATAGAACTACGCTTAATACATCCTTAACCATCTCATAAATCGATCTGTCCTTTTTTCTCCATCCATATCGAAGACTCCTTCTTTTTTCCTACTTTATATTATGCTCCTTACCTCCTAAAATGTAAAAAACCGACCAAGCTATTAAGCTCAGTCGGTCTGATGTTTGCAAATACATCCGTTCTCAACCCCAATTACAAAGTCGGCATCATGGCTTGGAGACCGGTTCATGATCCGCTCTCGGCACCCCAAAATTCGGTGTTCCGTCTTCGTTCCACCCGATGACCTGTACGCGCGTGTGACGGTTCGGATCATATAGTGGATCTCCCACGATCTCCTTGTAACTTCTTGCATGGTACACCAGTATGTCCTGCGAGCCGTCCTCGGAAATTGTGAAGCTGTTGTGCCCCGGCCCATATTGGCCATTGGCTTCAGATGTCTTAAATACGGGTACAGGCGATTTAACCCAGGAGCTCGGATTCAGCAAATCACTGTCCTCATCGGCTGTCAGCAGCCCCATCGCATAGTTGTGGTCTGTGGCGCTCGCGGAATAAGTCATGAATATGCGCCCGTTGCGTTTAAGAACGGCGGCCCCTTCATTTACAAGATACCCGATCTTCTCCCAGTCGTACTCGGGAATCGATATGCATACCTGTTCCCCTGTCAAGGTCCAGGGATTCTCCATCAATGAGATGTACAGATTGGAATTGCCTGGAATGCCCGGATCTTTCTGTGCCCATACATAATACCGTTTGCCTTTATGCTCAAACGTTGTTGCGTCTAGGGCGAAAGATTCCCACTTCGTGATCACTTGCCCTTTCTCCACCCATTCCCCTTCAAGCGGGTTCGCCGAAACGTTCTCCAATACGAACATCCGATGATCGAACAATCCGCCTCTCGTTTCTGAAGTATGGGCAGCGGCGTAATATACATACCATTTTCCATCCATATAATGAATCTCGGGTGCCCATATGTTGGCACTCATCAGGCCTGACTCATGCTTGCGCCAGATCGTAATTCCTTGGGCATCCGCGAGTCCTTGTATCGTTTGCGAGCGTCTAAGCTCAATTCGATCGTATTCCGGCACGGAACCGGTAAAATAATAATAACCATCGGTATGTTTATAGATCCACGGATCTGCCCGCTGTTCGATCAGGGGATTTTTTATATTTAATTCAGACATGGTGACGACTCCTATACCTTATAGTTTGACTTCCGCTAGCTTTCTATTTTTACTTGTTTCTATGAGTCCAATCTTCTTGCTATCCTTTGATGCCTGCGTTTAAGTTGATCGACTGGACAAAATATTTCTGGGCAAACAGGAACAACAGCAGCGTCGGAATAATGGCTAGAATCGCAGAACCCATCAATTGTCCGATCATGCGGTAATTGCCGTAAATGTCCTGTAACAACAGCAGTCCTGCTGTGACGGGCATCTTCTCTACATCGGTATACACGATAACGGGCCAGAGGAAATCATTCCAGGAACCCGTAAATGAAAACAATCCGCATACAATCAATACAGGTTTCATGAGTGGCAAAATAATAGAGGAATAGATTCTAAAATCTCCCGCGCCATCAACACGCGCCGATTCATCCAGATCCTTGGGAACGCCCATCATGAATTGTCTGACCAAAAAAATGTTCCCCATCCCGGCCAAACCTGGAATGATCATCGCCCAAGATGTATTCACCCATCCCAGTGCATCAATGATTTTATAAGACGGAATCAGATTCACTACCCCGGGAAAGAAGGAAATCCCAAGCAAGGTAAAGAATAAGGTATCCCTTCCTTTAAAGTTCATGCGCGAGTATCCGTAACCGGTAATGGAAATGACAACGATCACGAGCAGCGTATGCATCGTTGCAATAAATACGGAGTTCATCAACCAGCGCAGGATGGGCGCGGTCGACGTGTTTTGCAGGATCGTGACATAATTATCGAAAATCCAGTTATCGGGCAGCAGTCGGAAACCGCTGGAAACCACCTCCGCCTGGGACCGAAAAGATGTGGTGATGCCAAATATGACCGGAATTGCCCATATCACACACAGGATGATCAGAAATGCGTAAGCTATATATTTGGACACGCTTATGTTGGATGAAACCTTCTTCGGACCCGAGCGACCAAGCTTGGAATCCGTGTTTACTTCATGTACTACCGGGTTCGACATTGCACAGTACACCTACCTTTATCGTTTCCGTTGTTTGCAAGCTGAACGTGCCGCTAGGACGCGTTTCGGTTCATCACATAATACTGAAGGGCTGAAATGACGAGAATGACCAGTCCGAGCAAAACTGCCATCGCGGAAGCCATGCCGGCAATCGATTCCCCGTGACCGAAGGCTAACTGCCGGATGTACATCATCAACACGGTTGTACTCTGTCTAGGTCCTCCGTCCGTCATCATTAATGGCTGACCGAATACGTTAAAGGCACCGGCTGTCGTCATAACAAAGGTAAAGATCAGCGGAAAACGAATGGAAGGCAGCGTAATGCTTGAAAATCTGCGGACAGGCCCCGCTCCATCCATCTCGGCCGATTCATACAAATCCTTGGATACCCCGCTGATGGAAGCCCGGTAGATAATCATGTTCCCACCGACTCCGCCCCACACCGTAATGACAATAATGATCAGCCAGGCATAGGGCTGGTTGGCTGCCCAGACTGTTTCAGAGCCGAAGATATTATTCGTGATCCCAAGCTGCTTATTGAAGATTAAAGACCAGATCAGTGCCGCTGCGGAGATCGAAATGAGTCCGGGAATATAGAGAATGGACTGGATGACATTTTTCATCTTCACTTTTTTGTGTTCCAGCGATACGGCAATCATTAACGGAATGATGATTAATATAGGTACACTTAGAACAACAAAGATCAGCGTGTTTTTTAATCCGTTCATAAATTGGGTGTAGAAGGTGGACTCCGAGTCAAACAGAATCGTTTTATAGTTGGCCAACCCAACCCACACAGGGTCATTGATCAGATTCCACTGTGTAAAGGAAGCATAGATCCCGTATAGGGTCGGCAATAGAATAAATACGATAAAAAGTATCAGATGGGGACCTACAAAGAAATAAGGCGTCAACGACTTCTTATTCATATCCTTTCATTTCTCCTTTGGAAAAGAAAAGTGTCATGAAAGCAAGGACATTTTTCTTTTTTTCAATCTGCTCTGCTGTCATTTACTTTGCGGCACTGCTTCCTTCCGCGATTTTATCCTCTACAAATTTCTGCATCGTCGCCAGGGTTTCGTCGATGTCAACATTGCCCCGTACGATGTCCGCTGCATATGTATCTACAGCCTCCGCTACGTATGGATAGTACTCGTAGGTGTAAATGTACAAGGATTCAATTTCTTTTTCGTTGGAGGTAAAGAATGACTGAATATAGTTATTGTACTCCGGGCTCTCAATGACTTGTTTACTCGCTACGATCTGTCCCGCTTTTGCCCACTCAATCGAGTTTTGGCGGATGAATTCCAGGAACTGACCAATGGCTTGCTCTTTTTCGTCCGTTCTCTTATCGTTCTTCAGCATGGAGAATAAGTGCGAAGAGGCTCGGTTCGTATACTTGTCTGCACTCGTCGAATAAATGTTGGTTACGCCGAAGTCCAATCCATCCACTGTTGCGTGTGCCGTCGAGCTCCATGTGCCGTCTGTGGAAAATAAAACGTTTCCAGCTTGGAACATCAGATAGCCGTCCTCACCAAATGGGGTCATCAAGCCCGCATCCGATACTTTTTTAATCTCCGTAAACGCTTGTTTCATGGCTTCTGTGTTCACGGCCGGCTTGCCGTCTTGTTGAATGTCGCCGCCAAGGTTCTGGATTTGCGCTAACACAACCCAGCCCAAGAGAGCGTCATTGATCACGTAATCGCCTTCATCCAACTTGCCTTGCAGTGACAAAATTTCATCAATGGTCACGACATCATCATCCAGGAAGCTTTCAACATTGTATTTTTTGAGCAAGTTTTTATTGTAATACATCGCATTGCTGTGAATATCAAGCGGTACTGTATATTGGGTGCCCTCTACGTTTCCGGTTGCCCAGGCCTGCGGCAAATAGTTATCCGCTTTCAATTCTGGTTGTGCTTGCATGACTGCCGTCATCGGCTCCAACACACCTTGCTTCACGAAGCTTGGAACGCGATCCGCATGAATAATGGACAAATCAGGAACGCCTTTGCCTGAATTAAGAACAGTTGATATTTTTGTATACATATCCGAGGTAATCACATGTTTCACTTTGTACTCGGGATTGGTGGCGTTGTAATTCTTCACAAGTTGATCCATGTAAGCTCCGTCATCACCCGTCAAAGGCGTCCAAAAGGTAATGGTGTTCTTATCCCCGTTGCCACATCCCCCTAATACCGCTACCGCTAACAATACAAGTATCAGTGAAACCCCCATTTTTTTCTTCAACAAACTCTCCTCCTATTACTAATCATTTGGTTAATCATTCACCTGCCTGGATGATGAAAACGATTAACTTTGGTTCAGTATACACTCGTTTTGAAAACGGTGTCAATAACATAAATACAAATCTTAATCGATAATATTTTATTTAATTAACTTATATGTTAATCATAATATTGAAATTTTGTTGTATTAAATGGTGAGATTTATATGCAGGTTAATAAAGCATGTGGTATGATGCATATTAGTTAATGAATTTTGAATGAAAAAACTTGTTGAAAGAAGTGGTCATATGCAATTGGAAATAGACAAGTCATCGCTTGTGGTTTACGAGGCTTTGGCCAGCGAAGTTCGAATCAAGATTATTCAGCTGCTCTCCAAAAACAAAATGAATATCAAAGATTTGGCCCAAGAACTTCAAATCAGCAGTCCGATTGTGACAAAACATATTAAAAAACTCGAAGATGCAGGCATTATCCGCACAGAAAAAGTACCGGGAAAATCAGGCCAACAGAAAATTTCGATCCTGAAGGTGGATCATATCGAAATCAACTTCCCCAAAAAAATCTTTCATTCCTTTGCTTCATATGAGGCTTCCGTGCCGATCGGACATTACACGGACTATGACTTGAAGCCTACCTGCGGCCTTGCGACTGAGAAGGAATTTATCGGGCGGGTAGACGAACCCAAATACTTCATGGATCCCAAGCGAGTGGATGCAGAAATCCTGTGGTTTACCGAGGGCTTTATCCAATACAACATCGCTAACTTCCTTCAAAAGGATGAAAAGCTGCAGCAGTTCGAAATCAGTTTAGAGATTTCCTCAGAATTTCCTTTTTCCAATGATGTCTGGCCTTCCGACATTACCTTCTCCTTAAACGGGGTCGAACTTGGCACCTGGACAAGCCCGGGGGATTTTGCAGATACGCGGGGGAAATATACGCCTGCATGGTGGCCGCACAACATCAACCAATATGGACTGCTAAAGACGATACGAATTACGAGCCACGGTACGTATATCGATGGAGACCCGCTCTCTGCTGTATCTGTAGATGATTTGGATGCAACCTGTGATCGCTGGACCTTCCGAATTGAAGTGAAGGAAGATGCAAGACACGTTGGAGGCGCCACCTTATTCGGGAAGAAGTTCGGAAACCACGAGCAGGATATCCAGTTCAAAATGTATTATCTGTGAGGCCAATCGAAGGTACGTAACATCGAAGGACGTTTACCGGGTAAAGTTACCGAAATGAAAACAAACCAGCCGGATTAACGGCTGGTTTGTTTTTGTTATTGAAAGTCTATGACCAAACAATAAAATCACTCCTTCACAGATTACGACATCGCAACCAATAAAGGAGTGATTTCAATGTTCCGCGCAGGTAGACATTTAGGGCAACCACTTACATTACCCTAAATCCCTTCCTCATCTTTACCCTTTCAAGACACCTTATGCTCAATTCTCAGCTTATCAGCGACCATCGCGATAAACTCGCTGTTGGTTGGCTTGGATTTGCTGATGTTGATGGTGTAGCCGAACAGATGGCTAATGGAATCGATGTTTCCGCGAGTCCAGGCTACTTCGATAGCATGACGGATTGCACGTTCCACACGAGAAGGCGTTGTTTTGAATTTCTCTGCGATCGCTGGATACAAAGTCTTGGTGATCGCCCCAAGAATTTCGATATTGTTGTATACCATGGTAATGGCTTCACGCAAATATTGGTAGCCCTTGATATGAGCAGGAACACCTATTTCATGGATAATCGAAGTGATATTCGCGTCCAAATTTTTGCCTTTGCCCATAGGAACCACATTGGATTTCATACTTGTAAATGACGCGCCTGAAGAAATGCTGCTGGACGAGCCAACAAGTTGACGAATGCGGCTGGCGAGCACCTCCATATCAAACGGTTTCAAAATATAATAGGAAGCACCTAATTGTACAGCTCGCTGCGTAATATTTTCCTGACCAAATGCCGTAAGCATAATGACTTTCGGCTGCGGAGACAAATTCATATCGCGTAATCGTTCAAGTACGCCAAGGCCGTCCAAATGAGGCATAATAATGTCAAGGATCAGCACATCCGGTACTTTTCCCGTTTCCTCAATCATACTCAGTACTTCTTCGCCATTATAAGCGATTCCGGATACCACCATATCTTGTTGATCCGAAATGTATTCACCAAGCAGGTTTGTAAACTCACGGTTGTCGTCTGCCAATAATACTTCGATCTTTTGCAATTCGTGCTCCTCCTTTATCAGATCAGTTGTTGTTTTAGAATATTTTTCTTGTGTATAAAGTTTTCGACATAGTGATTTAAATTCCTTCTGTCGAAAATTATTTTTCTTTATTTTTTTTTGAAGTTGATTTATAATTAAATATTTTGTTTCAAATTAATCTCTATTTCGTTATTTTACGACAAAAAATCTCAAGGCATTAACCCGCCTTAAGATTTTGAGGAGATGATTCTGTAGATTGTAGTACGCCGGAGTCCTGAAGCATCCATTCAATAAAGCATCCATACCCCGATTTAGGATCATTTACAAAAACGTGCGTAACCGCTCCAATCAGCTTGCCATCTTGAACGATTGGACTACCGCTCATGCCTTGTACAATCCCGCCTGTCTTCTTAAGCAGTCTTGGATCGGTAATACGGAGTACAAGCCCTTTCGTTGCGGGAGCATCCTGTTTAGATACATGAACGATATCCACTGTAAATCGCTCAACCTCTTGTCCTTCAACGACCGTTAAAATCTCTGCCGGTCCTTCCTTGACCTCATGAGATAAGGCTATCGGAATTGGCTCCTGATACAAACCATGCTCAGGAAGATTATTCATTTTACCGAAGATGCCAAAATGGGTATTGCGCTCAACATTGCCCAAAATCTTGCCGTCTTTCGTGAAGGTTGCCCGTTTTTCTCCCGGCTCGCCTTCTTCACTTCGGCTAATGGATGTAACGTTGGACTGAACAATTTGGCCGCTTCCAACATCAATGGGTGTTTGAGTATTCATATCGGTAATGACATGGCCCAAAGCCCCGTAGACTTTCTGGTGAGGTGCGTAGAAAGTTAAAGTGCCTACACCTGCTGCAGAATCACGGATATACAGACCAAGGCGCCAGCTTTGATCTTCTTGATCATATGCCGGGCTCAGCTTGGTTGTCATTTCTTTGCCGCCCCGCTTGAAGGAGATATCCAATGGCTTATTGGCTTTACCGGCCTTCTCGACGATATCAGCAACCTTTGTTACATCATTAAGCGGCTTTCCATCCATCGTGGTCAGCAGATCGCCAACCTTCAGGCCGGCCGCTTCTCCAGGGGACACTTTAGCACCGTTTTGAACGCGTACCAGATGATGTCCAACGACCAGTATACCGGAGGATTTCACTTTGACGCCGATGGTCTGACCTCCAGGAATCACCTTGAGCTCGGGGATCACCTTCACATGAACTGTCTTCAGAGGAATTTTACCAAATAATTTCAGGGTAACTTCGGCATTTCCGCTTTGCTGGGGATTCAGCTGAAGTGGATGCTTTAGCGATACTTGAAGTTTTGACTCGCGGGAGCCGTTGAGCTGCAGGACATCCGGGCGATCAACTGAAGCGAGGGCTTGAACAGGCATGGCAACATCAAGACGGGACTGCTGACCGGAAATCAATCTCAGCTCATTAGGCAATGAAGCAAAAGACTGGACAGGATCAGCAGTTCCAATGAAACAAAGAAGGAAAGCAAGAACGAAACCGAGCAGTTTTCTCCTGAGGTTGGGCTTCAATGGCTGTCACGCTCCCTTTTTCTTCTTTCGCTTGACGAAAAGGTGGTCGCCAATTGCGTACCTTTAAGTTACCCTGCCCTTATGGATTTATTACTGTCAATCATTGACCCAGAGCCTTTCTGGAAGCCTTTTGCGCTGCCGCCAGATTGAGCATTTCTTGGGCATGATGAAGTGTTTTTTCGGTGATCTCGACTCCGCCAAGCATCCGTGCAAGCTCTTTTACACGCCCCTCTTCATTCAGGTTTTCTACTTGCGTCATCGTTCTGGAGGCTTCCAGCTTCTTCTCGATTAAATACTGATGATCTGCCATGCATGCAACCTGCGGCAAATGCGTAATGGAGAACACCTGACAGGTTTTGGCCAGCAAAAACAGCTTCTCCGCAATCGATTGGGCAGCCCTTCCACTGACACCTGTGTCGACTTCATCAAAGATTAAGACCGGTATTTGATCATGACGGGCAAATATACTCTTCATCGCCAGCATAATTCTGGACATTTCTCCACCCGAAGCAATTTTGGCAAGCGGACGCAGAGGCTCACCCGGATTGGCGGATATGAGGAATTCTGCCGTATCCATACCCTGTCTGGTCAACCTTACTTTATGTCCTTCATATTCGTAACCGTTAGGATCCAGCTGTAGTTCCATACGAACCTCAAGGGAGGTGCGCTCCATTTGCAGATCCTTCAGTTCTCCCTCCACTTGCCGTGCTAAATCTTGCGCACACTGCTTGCGGGCAATACTAAGCTCTTTAGCACTAACCAACAGCACGCTTAACAACTCGTCACGACGCTGTTCCAATGCTTGGATAAATTCGTCCTTATTCTCCAGCATATCGGTTTCCTGCTGAATTCTCACGTAGTATTCCAAAATTTGCTCAACATTATCCCCATATTTTCGGCGCAATCCGGAGATCATATCTAAACGAAGCTCAATGTCGTTCAGACGTTCCGGATTAAATTCAATGCTGTCGCGGTAATCCCTTAGCTGGAAAACGGCATCCTCCAGCTGATAATAAGCGGATTGCAGTTGCTCAACAAGCGGCTTTAAACCCTTCTCATCGTAACCTGACACATCCTCCAATTTGGATAGGGCACGGCTGACGGATTCCAATCCCGAGGATCCGTACAATAGGTCGTATGCTCCGGCAACGGAATCCATCATCTTTTCGCTGTGGGACAGCTTGGTTCTTTCCTCGGACAATTCCTCATCCTCACCGGATTTTAGCTCCGCCGCTGCAATCTCCTCCAGCTGGAACCGATACATATCGAGCATTTGATACGCCTTCTGGCTGGTCTCCTGCAGGTCCTTGAGCTCTCGCTCCACTTTGCTGAATTCCCCGTACAATTCTTGATATTTCCGCTTGACAGGCCCTAAGACCTTATCTCCGTACGTATCCAGAAGGCTCATATGCTGCTCTGAACGGAGCAAGCTTTGATGTTCATGCTGACCATGGATATTTATGAGCTTTTCTCCAACCTCACGCAGCATGCTTAAATTCAGCAGCTGGCCGTTAATACGGGAGGTGCTTTTTCCTTGAGCTGTCAGTTCTCTCCGTATCAACAAATGCTCTTCTGGATCCGCTTCAACACCCAGCTTCTTCAGCGTATCCCAGACGGGATGCCCTGCAGGCAACTCGAATAAAGCCTCAATCTCTGCTTTGTCGCAGCCGTAGCGAATTAGTTCAGCCGAGCCGCGGCCGCCGGCAATTAATCCCAGCGCATCGATTATGATGGACTTACCAGCTCCGGTCTCCCCTGTCAGAACGTGAAATCCCGGATAAAAATGCACATCCACGCTTTCTACAACCGCCAGATTCCGAATGGATAGCGTGTTTAACATGTTTCCCACCTCCGCTACTGCTTAAAAACTGCCAATGAGTCACAACATTGATTACGAAATGAAATTTTTAATTTGGGCAACCACATGTTCTCCGTCATCTTCCGTTCGGCAAATCAGCAATATCGTGTCATCGCCGCATATGGTCCCCATGATCTGGGTCCATTCCATATTATCGAGCAGCACGGCTACGGAATTGGCTGTTCCAGGCAAGCACTTCATGACGACAAGATTACCGGTACGGTCAATGTAAACAAAATTATCGATAAGCGCTCTTTTGAGCTTCTGTACAGGGTTGTAACGCTGATCTGTCGGCATAGAGTATTTATATCGCCCATCATCCGTAGGCACCTTGATGAGCAGCAGTTCTTTGATATCACGTGAAATTGTAGCTTGAGTAACCTGAAAACCTTCCGCACGCAATGCGTCTACAAGCTCATCCTGTGTCTCAATATCCTGGTGGGTAATAATATCCCTGATTTTAATATGGCGTTGTCCCTTCATAAAGAGCCTCCTGAGTATTAACTGTTGTAATCATCTTGACCAATCCATTCTTCGTCCGACCAATCCATGCTTAAACGGTGAATCGACTTCTCGTTTACATCAATATAGAGCAGACCGGCACATTCGGGATACAGCAGCAAAAAAGGCATCAACCGATCGCGAATGCCGGCCCCCGTCCAATCGACCGGCATCCGTTCCCGTGCCAGCTTGACCATGTACAGCTCGCCACTGTCATCGGATGCAACGTAATCTATAAACAACCGACTCAAAATGGGTCTCTGACCCGTTTCAAACGATAAGTTTATTTTTACTTTACCCCCAACCACATCATATCCTTCTTGTTCGAGCATCCCAATGGCTGGGTGATCTGGAATGTGTTCATTGATCGGGATGCCCGGCAGTCGATCCGGTGATGGCGACATCAGCCAACGATTCAGCCTATAACCGATAAGCAAGGCAACGACGACACCAAGCAATATCATTAATAACCAATCATAACGCTCATTCATCCTCTCACCTCGAATTTTGTATTCGCGGATGAGAACATCAATTCCTCTTTTTCAGCAAAAGAAACCCATCATTTCGATGAGTTTCCTGTGAATGTATGAGCCGCTTGTGTTACGACGGTATCAATCCATTGACTCAAATGGACAGATTCTTGTCCATCTCCCTGAGTCGGTTCTTCCGAGCTTTCAGAAACCTCCGGCTCTAATCGCCAGTGGGCCAGGAATTCTATATTGCCTTCCCCTCCCGTAATCGGAGAGAACGTAAGATTCTTTAATTTGAACCCAATTTCATCTGCAAAAGTCAGCACTTGCGTTAGGACTTCCCTGTGAACCTTCGGATCCCGAACCACGCCGGACTTACCAACCTTCTCCCGACCTGCCTCAAATTGAGGTTTGATCAGAGCAGCCACATCTCCCGGTTTACCCAGGAGCATCTTCAGAGGCGGCAAAATAATGCGAAGGGATATAAACGAAACGTCAATGCTGGCAAAATCCGGCTGAGGTCCATTCAGGTCGTCCGGCGTCATATAGCGAAAATTGGTTCGCTCCATGACACAAACGCGTTCATCGTTACGAAGCGACCAATCCAACTGGTTATAACCGACGTCGATTGCGTACACATAACTTGCTCCGTGCTGGAGCGCGCAATCCGTAAAGCCGCCAGTCGAAGAGCCGATATCCAGCATCGTACGCCCCTTCATATCGATATCGAATGAACGAATCGCCTTCTCAAGCTTTAATCCGCCACGGCTGACATAGGGATGAACCGAGCCTTTGACTTTCAGTTCGGACGTCCTTGGAATTTTCATGCCGGCTTTCTCGATCCGCTCGGTTCCGGCATAGACCAGACCCGCCATAATCGCGGCTTTGGCTTTTTCGCGACTCTCATAATATCCCTGCTCCACGAGCAGGACATCAATTCGTTCTTTCTGAGATGAATCCATATTATACTCCCGATGGTTTACTAAGACATAAAACTTCTCTTGCCAAGTACGGCTGTCCGAGCATTCTTCAAGCTCCGGATCTCCTGACAAACCGAATCCAATGTCAGCCCTACTTCTTCACGCTGCTGCGGTATGCTTCCATGCTCGATAAACCGGTCTTCGATCCCCATTAAAGATACAACCGCATCATGGATTCCCTGTTCCGCAAAAAACTCTAAAACCGCGCTGCCCATACTACCCGCTTGCGAAGCTTCCTCCAGAACCAGCATGGACGTGCCCGTCTCGGCCAGATTCCGCAGCATACCTCCATCCAGCGGTTTAAGGAAACGGGCGTTTACGACTTGTACGGTAATTCCTTCCCGTTTGAGCTGCTCCGCCGCTTCTTCAGCCAATTGAACCATAGGACCCGCTGCCAGAATGGCGTATCCTTCGCCAGGACGAACGACTTCCCAAGTTCCGATAGGAATCGGTACCAGTTCGGTGTCCATTGGAACGCCGCGCACATTGTTCCGAGGGTAACGGTATGCGATAGGTCCCTCATTATAATCGAGTGCTGTTTTCATCATATGACGAAGCTCGTTCTCGTCTTTTGGCATCATAATGACGATATTCGGGATATGACGCATGAAGGCTACGTCGTATACCCCTTGATGAGTCTCGCCATCTGCACCGACAAAGCCGGCACGGTCAATTGCAAACATCACGTTGGCGTTATGGCGGCAAATATCATGCACGATTTGGTCGTACGCACGCTGCATAAACGTGGAATACACCGCAAATACAGGCTTCATGCCTTCCATTGCCAATGCTGCGCACAATGTTGCAGCGTGTTGCTCGGCAATCCCCACATCGATCATACGGTCAGGGAATTTCTTGCTGAACGGGATCAAACCGGAACCGCCCGGCATCGCTGGCGTAACGGCCACGATTCGTTTGTCCTGTTCCCCTAGCTCAACCAGAGTCTGTCCGAACACTTCCGTGTACATTGGATTGCCCACAGTTTTAAGCATTTGACCAGATTCGATCTTGTAAGGAGTAGAAACACCATGCCATTTATGAGAATCCGATTCCGCAGGCCGGTATCCCTTGCCTTTGGTTGTGACGGCATGAATCAGAACGGGTCCGTCCACATTGTCGGCCTGCTTTAACGTATCGATCAGTTTGTTTAGATCATGTCCGTCTACAGGACCCAGATAGGTAAGTCCGAGTTCCTCGAATAAAACGCCGGGAACCATCATATATTTAAGGCTGTCCTTCATCTTCTCTGCCGTTTTGGCGAGTTTGCCGCCGATGGCAGGAATTTTCTTCAGGAGCATTTCCACTTCGTCCTTGGCACGAAGATAATAACGATCGGAACGGATCTTGCTTAGGTAATTGTGCATGGCACCCACATTCGGTGCAATCGACATTTCATTGTCATTCAGGATGACCATCAGCTTTTTCTGCTCGTGGCCAATATGGTTGAGCGCTTCAAACGCCATGCCGCCGGTAAGGGCACCGTCACCGATCATGGCAATAACCCGGTTGTTGTCACCTTTCAGATCACGCGCCATCGCCATACCCATTGCAGCAGACAGCGAGGTGCTGCTGTGTCCGGCTTCCCAGACATCATGCTCGCTTTCGGAACGCTTTACAAAGCCGCACAAGCCTTTGTATTTACGGAGCGTATCGAATTTATCCATCCGTCCGGTCAAGATCTTGTGTACATAGGCTTGATGGCCCACGTCAAAAATCATCTTGTCACGAGGGCTGTCAAAGCAATAGTGCAAGGCCAGCGTGAGTTCAACCACTCCCAGATTCGGTGCAAGATGGCCACCGGTAACGGACAGCTTTTCGATTAGAAAATGACGGATTTGTCCTGCTAAATCCTCGAGTTCGTCCACCGATAGATGTTTAAGTTGTTCGGGATGCTTGATATTTGGAAGAAGCACGAAGAATCTCCCCGCTTTCCTTGATTAAGTTTACGTTTCTTTAGCTGATATGAATTCAGCCATTAACAGACATTATATCACAAAAAAACCGTTTGCATGTAAAGCGTGCTTAGTGGTCCCGCGCCATCAAGAAATCGGCAATCTCCAGCAATCTGGAGGGATCATTGAAATTCCCTTCTGAAATGACCCGCTTCGCTTCTGCTGTCAGGCGCTCAACTTCACGCCTGGATGCGTCCAAACCGATGAAGTACGGATACGTTACTTTCTCCTGTTTCACATCGCTTTGCACCGGCTTCCCAAGCTTGGACTCATCCCCGACCAGATCCAGGATATCATCTTGAATCTGAAAAGCAAGGCCGATATGATGCCCAAAGGTTCGCAAGGATTCAATCTGGGACTCCGAACACCCGGCAAGATGCCCGCCTGCCATCAGCGAGAACATGATCAGATCACTCGTCTTGTGCAGGTGGATATACTCAAGCTGCTCTAGCGTCGTTATCCCTTGTTCACCCTCCATATCGGCAACCTGCCCGCCTACCATTCCCCGCGGACCTGCATACTCTGCAAGATCCTCCACAATCGACAGCACACGCTCAGCCGGAATTCCATGCTTTCTGGAAGCCTGGATTACGCTGTAAAAAGCATGTGTCAGCAAGGCATCACCAGCCAAAATAGCGCTTGCTTCGCCAAAAACCTTATGATTTGTTGGCTTGCCGCGGCGATAATCATCATCATCCATCGCTGGCAGATCATCATGTATAAGGGAATATGTATGGACCATCTCAACGGCGCAAGCGACCGGAAGGGCTGCGTCACGGTTGCCGCCTCCCGCCTCGCATGCAGCAATGACAAGCAGCGGACGCATTCGCTTTCCGCCTGCCATTAATGAATACGACATGGACTGGCGAAGGGTTTCAGGAACTTTCCAACCCGGCGGAAAAAGATTGGTAAGCTCGCTATCCAGTCTGTCCCAAATATCATTCATATATTGATGAATCGGAAGTCTGTTATTCACCTAGTTCACCTGTCTCATCAAGCGATCCACCAAAAGGCTTACGCTTCAGTTCTCCGCCTTCTTCTACGATCATTTCGATTTTTTGCTCCACCTGCTCCAGCTTTTTGCTGCACATCTGCGACAGCTTCATGCCCTGTTGAAACAAATCGATGGCTTTTTCCAGCGGCACGTCTCCATCTTCCAATTGCTCTACAATCGTCTCGAGCTGAGCCATCGCTTCTTCAAAACTGATCTCCAATGTTTCATTCGCCATTCTCTTCATCCTCCTTCATTCCCCACACTTGACACTGCAGTTGTCCATCGCTGACCCTCACGTTAACCAAATCGCCTAACTGAACATCTTCGATGGATTTGACAAGCTTTTGCTCTTGCTCGTCATACACGAGACTATATCCTCTGGACATAATTTTCAGCGGACTGAGCGCATCGAGATGCCGCATTTCGGTTTGCAGCTGCGACATCTTGGATTTCATGATCGACTGCATCGTGTTCATTAACTGCCGGCTCACCTGATCTTTTCTTCTCGCCGCGAACTCCGCTTGGGTTCGCGGATTATACCGGATTAATCCCTGATGCAGTGATTTTTGCCGTTGGCGGACCAGGGACAGCTGGGATTTCAGGTTGCCCTGCAGCCGCTGGGACAGCATGTCCAACCGTTCGGCATGCTGCAGCATATACCGGCGAGGATGAACCAGAACCGGGGAACGCTGGAGCGAAACTAAACGGTCACGACTTCGCTTAAGACGCTGCTGAAGTCCCTGGTTTAGCTGGCGCTGTCTTTGTACAAGCTGTCCCCTCAGTTCCGCACTGCTCGGTACCGCGAGTTCCGCGGCGGCCGTTGGCGTAGCGGCTCGTAAATCCGCTACAAAATCGGCGATCGTAAAATCGGTTTCGTGTCCAACGGCGGAAATAACAGGAATATTGGATTGATAAATAGCTCTTGCAACGATCTCCTCATTAAATGCCCACAGTTCTTCGAGTGATCCGCCGCCGCGCCCAACGATGAGGACATCGGCCTCAGCCATGTCATTCATCGTTCGAATAGCCTTCACGATTGAAGGAGCAGCCCCTTTGCCTTGAACCAGCACCGGATACAATATCGCTCTTGCCTGAGGGTACCGTCTCCGGATCGTAATCATAATATCCCGAACAGCGGCACCCGTCGGCGAGGTAATAACACCAATCGTCTTAGGATAACGCGGCAAAGGCCGCTTGCGCTCGGCTGCAAACAAACCCTCTTCCTCAAGCTTCGACTTCAGCTGTTCATAAGCAAGGTACAAACTGCCGATCCCGTCAGGCTGCATTTGAACCGCATAGAATTGGTACTGACCATCCCGTTCATATACCGACACATTACCCCTGGCAATAACGCGAGAGCCTTCCTTCGGTATAAAAGGGAGCCTCTGGTTATGAGTCGCAAACATGATCGCACGAATCCGGCTGCCTTCATCCTTTAAGGTAAAGTACATATGTCCGCTGGAATGATGGGTGAAATTCGAAATTTCACCGCGGATCCATACGTCGGAGAGCCTGGAGTCGCCTTCCATTTTCATGCGGATATAACGGTTTAAATCTTTAACGGATAATACTCGTCCTGGATCTGCCGACTTCATATCAGTTCAACCCATTCAGCCTTTTGGCGGCTATCAAGGTATTCTGCATGAGCATCGTAATGGTCATGGGTCCCACCCCTCCGGGAACCGGAGTAATCGGACCTGACACTTCCTTCACGCTCTCAAAGTCAACGTCCCCGGCAAGCTTTCCGTTCTCCAAACGGTTCATGCCGACATCGATCACGACCGCGCCAGGCTTCACGTAACTGGCATCAATCATATTCGCTCTGCCGATCGCAACGACCAGGATATCCGCTTGACGAGCGATTTCAGCCATATTCCCCGTTCTGGAGTGACACATCGTAACGGTGGCGTTCTCGCGCTGGAGGAGAAGGGATACCGGTTTGCCAACGATATTGGATCTCCCGATTACAACAGCATGCTTGCCTGCAATCTCAATGCCTGTCCGCTTGATCATTTCAATCACGCCGGCAGGTGTGCACGGCAGCAGACTGTCGTCGCCTATCACGAGGTTACCCACATTAACCGGATGGAAACCGTCAACGTCCTTTTCCACTGCAATCGCATCGATGACGGCCTTCTCATGGATGTGTTTGGGCAAAGGGAGCTGGACCAAAATTCCGTGAATGGATTCCTGGGCGTTGAGCTTGTCCACGAGCGCCAGCACTTCTTCCTGGCTGGATTCCGCGGAAAGACGATGCACCTCGGAATAAAAACCCAGATCCTGACATGCTTTCTCCTTGTTACGAACGTAAACATGCGAAGCCGGATCATCCCCTACAAGTACAACAGCCAAACCAGGACGTACATTCTGCTTGGACAATTGTTCTACTTCTAACGCAATCCCCTTGCGAATTTCTTCAGAAATCTGTTTTCCGCTAATTATCGTTGCTGCTGTCATCCTAATCTCTCCTCCAATATGATGGAATGATATCGTTTCAAGCTTAGCTTAAGCGTACAGATTAAGACTGACGCAGCTTCGCCTTGACTTGATCCAGCTCCTGAATCATCCGGCCCAGTACCCCGTTGACGAATTTCCCTGACTCCTCGGTTCCGAAATGCTTGGACAACTCAATCGCTTCATTAACAGCTACCTTGCCAGGCACATCTTCACGGGATGTCAGTTCATATACAGCCAAACGCAGGATTTGACGATCCACACGGGAAAGACGGCTTACCTGCCAGCCTTTTAAATAATGAGCGAGCAGTTCATCAATTGAATCCTTGGATTCCCAGGTTCCATTAACCAATTGCAGCACATACTCCTTCACTTGAACTTCGTCGCCGATGACCCGCTCGGTCTCATTTTCTTCGGCCGCTTCCGAGAGCAGCATCGACACGGCTTCCACACTGTCGACTTCGTTCATCTCCATCTGGTAAAGGCTTTGAACGACAATCTCTCTTACTACACGTCTTTTCATTTTGTTCCTCCTGTGGACCCTGCTGAATCCATTTTTCTAATTAGTATGATCCATTTGCCGTCAAGACTTGACAACATTTAAAAGGCCAAAAAAAAACCTGTGAATATCTCTCTCCGCAAAAAAGGCGCACTACACCTGTCCTCAGCATTTTTTCCGGAGAAAGCATATCACAGGGTTCATTTAAACGGCCGCCAGCGCTCGGAAAGCCATCGTCCCCATTCCTGAAAGTGGAACACGGAGCCCTGCTTCAGATCCTTGCGCTTGCCAAATATATAGCCGATAAATACCACTAATGCAAAGAACAGCATATCCCAAAAACCGGATAATAAGTAAATCAGTCCGCACACAAGCCCGCCGGTCACCCCGGCAATTCTTCCTCTGTGACTCTCCCATATTTCTTTCCAAGGCATTGGGGAAGCTCACCTCTATTCCACGCGGCTCTTGAAGCTTGGTGCCTGAACCACGTTAGCAATATATACGGATACGGATGACACGGGTATTCCTGTTGTATCTTCAACAAAGTCGTGCACCTGCTTCTGTACTTCCGTTGTCAGTGTAGGAATCGATTCCTCACCATCGACCACGGCGCGTATCGCAATATCAAGACCCGATTGGGATACCTTGATCCGGGATTTCAAATCCTTGACTCCACGGACGCGAGAAGCCGCCTTGAGACAGAGATTCTCGATCGTCTCCACAGAGATTTGAATGTCACCAAACTCCGTGCGCTGATCGATGGAATTCAGGTTCGAGCGATCGCGCCTTACGGAGATGTAGAAGAAACGGATGCTCAGCAAAAACAGAACCGCAGCTACGATAATTCCAGCCCAGAAAAGGCGTTGTTCCTGAACGCTTGTTAATTCATACGGAACAGCGCCACTCAACAGGAGGATGGCAACTACGGATATAACACCGATACTTAAGCTGTAGATAAACAGCAAAAGTCTGTCCATTAATTTGGCCACGATTTAGCACAGCCTCCTTAAAATTAGATTAAACCCTCGACATCGCTGCCCAGGGCTAGCCTGAAAGTATTCTTATTTCACGCGTTGAGCCAGATCCAATTCTTCCGTCTTCTCTACGGATTTCATGAAATGGACATCATGAATATGTACATTGACTTCAATGACCGTAAGCCCTGTCATATTCTCAATCGAACGTTTCACGTTGCGCTGGATTTCTCCGGCTACTTCAGGAAGACGATGACCATACTCCACGATAACGGATACGTCAACAGCAGCTTCCCGTTGTCCAACTTCCACTTTAACACCCTTGGATAAATTCTTGCGTCCGAGCAGCTCGGCAATGCCGCCTGCAAAGCCTCCGCTCATCCCTGCAACCCCACGTACTTCTACCGTAGCAAGTCCAGCTATGACTTCAATAACTTCCGGAGCGATCTGAATTTCACCAATATCTGTACGTTCAAATTCTGTAGGCAAAGTTTCCGCCATTGTCTCAACACACCTTTCGGAATAAGTTAGCGGATGCACCCCAACTGCTTAAGGCATGCGCTCTTATTACTCATACTATACCATTTGGCCAAGTTTATGACAAACTTGGCCAAAGGTTTCAAATCTCATTTTCTTCCAAAAATTTAATATCGAAGTCACCCTTCAAGAAGGTAGGATGCTTGAGCAATTTCTGGTGGAACGGGATGGTTGAATAGATCCCTTCAATCTCGAATTCAGCCAGTGCGCGCCTCATCTTCGCGATGGCTTCATCGCGGGTCGGCGCCCATACAATCAGCTTGGCAATCATCGAATCATAATAAGGCGAAATGGTATAACCGGGATATGCCGCACTGTCTACCCGCACGCCAGGACCTCCTGGAGGCAAATAGAACTGAATGGTTCCAGGCGCAGGCATAAAGTTCTTGTCCGGATTCTCGGCATTAATCCGACATTCGATGGACCAGCCATTAATAACTACTTCCTCTTGCGTGAAAGAAAGCGTGTTGCCCTCGGCAACGGAGATCATTTCCTGAATCAGATCAACCCCGGTCACCATCTCGGTCACCGGATGCTCCACCTGAATCCGCGTGTTCATCTCCATGAAGTAGAACTGACCGTCCTGGCCGAGCAAAAATTCAAGCGTACCTGCACCGGAATAGTTAACGGCCTTTGCGGCCCGAACGGCGGCTTCGCCCATCCGGCTGCGTACCTCTTCACTTAGCACCGGACAAGGAGCTTCCTCAACAAGCTTTTGTCTCCGGCGCTGCACAGAACAGTCACGCTCCCCGAGATGCACGGCGTTGCCATGTTTGTCGGCGATAATTTGAATCTCTACATGCTTCATGCCAGTCAAATATTTTTCCAGATAGACGCCTGCATTGCCGAAGGCCTTCTGGGCTTCCTGCTGTGCGTTTGTAATCTGTTTAACCAGCGATTCTTCATCCTCGGCGATCCGAATTCCTTTACCTCCGCCACCTGCAGTAGCCTTGATAATGACGGGATATCCGATATCCCGGGCAAGCATAACGGCCTCATTTAAATCCTCGACCAATCCGTCGGATCCCGGAATAACCGGAACACCTGCATCCCTCATCGTCTGCTTCGCAACAGCCTTATCTCCCATACGGTTGATCGCGTCAGCGGAAGGACCGATAAAGGTAATGTTGCAGGATTCACAAATCTCCGCGAAATCCGCGTTCTCGGCCAAAAAGCCATAGCCTGGATGAATGGCGTCACACTCGGTCAGTGTAGCAACGCTCATGATATTGGTAAAATTCAAATAGCTGTCTTTCGATAACGTAGGGCCGATGCAATAGGCCTCATCCGCCAAGCGAACATGCAGGGATTCCCGGTCCGGCTCCGAATATACGGCCACCGTTGCGATGCCAAGTTCCCGGCAAGCCCGGATGATACGAACGGCAATCTCTCCCCGGTTCGCGATTAGCACTTTTTGAAATGTCATGCAGTAACCTCCTTCGGACTCTTGCGACTCTCGTTCTTGGCGAGTCCCTCCATATTACTCCGGTTTCACCAGAAACAGAGGCTGCCCGAATTCTACAAGTTGACCGTTCTGTGCGAGAACCTCTACGATTTCGCCTTTGATCTCTGCTTCCAGTTCATTCATCAGCTTCATGGCCTCAATGATGCAGACCGTTGATTTATCAGTCACCTTGTCCCCGGGGCTGACAAATGGCCCAGCCTCAGGCGATGGGGAACGATAGAAAGTTCCTACCATCGGTGATACGATTTTATGTAATGAGCTGTTGCCATCCTCCACGGAATCCTGCTGTGGTGCAGCTGCAGGTGCTTGATTCCCCGTATTCGGCTGTACGATTTGTGGTGCCATCACTTGCTGTGCCGGTAGGAACGCTTGCGGCGCCGCCTGATAGTTGTTAACCACCTCGGCTGCATTGGGTTTCTTAATGGATAAGCGTGTACCTTCGCTCTCAATTTCCAGCTCATGCACGGATGTTTGATCCACCAGCTTAATAAGTTCCTTGATTTCGTTTAATTTAAACATTATCGACGTTCACTCCTTCACTTTCTTGGAAGCCCTTGCTTAGGACAGTCAGTCAATAGCTTAGAGTATTATATCACAATCGAGCGAAATAGAAAGAGCCCAAGGCAATCCTTAGACTCTTTCGGTTTTATAATATATCCGTGATTTATGTTGAAATCTGCGGACAAGCTTATGGCGCAACATATTGAACGGTTACTTTATCCGGCGAAACCTTCAGTTCCTTCATCACAAGACTCACGATGCCGGCTGCACCTTTGGCATCGAGTTTCTCACTCAGTACGACCACATTATACTTCTCGCTCTCTTCCTTCACAACGGCGTTTCCGTATTGCTGCTGAAGGGCTTCTTCGATGCTGAGAATCACTTCTTCTCTCGCTTCGGCCGATTTCAGCTGCTCGGTAGCTTGAGCTGTTTGCTCCGGCTTGTTTTCATGATTGTCGATCTTTGTCATTAACTCATCGTATAATTTCATATTTTTTTGTGAGCGGTCCAATTTATAGGACTCCAACTGGGCTGCTGCAGATGTTGCATTGGCAGCCACTTGCTCCAGCACTTCTTCATCCGATTTCTTACCGTTGCTGGTGCTGCTTGTGTCTTTGGAGTCCTTGGCGCCCTCTTTGTCTGTGCTGCTAGCGTCTTTGGAATTCTCGGCACCCTCTTGGGATTCCTTCACTTCCGGCTCTTCCGTTTTACCGGCTTCGCCACTTGCTTTTCCTTGATCCCCTTGCTCACCCTGTGTTGCTTCTGCAGAGTCTTCTGTACCGGCCGCACCTGTATCGCCTGTTGCAGTTCCTTGCTCATTGGCACCGGAATCACCGTCAGTACCTTCTTCAAGCACTTCGTTCACAACCAGCTCGTCGCCAGTGCCTGCGGTTCCGTTTGCTTCTTGTCCGGCACCTGGCTTCTGACCGTCCACTTGCGTGCTCTCGGCAACCGGCGGCGCTTTCGTTCCCGAATCGTCGGTGAATAAGTAGTAGGCTGACAGGATGACCATCAAACTGAGCATGGATACTAACCATATGGTTTGTCTTTTGTTATTCATTTGAACGTTTCCTCCTTTGAATGAAAACCTTGGCACGAATGATCGGATCATTCGAGAGGCTGCGGTTATTCCTGTTTACGCGGGACAACGGATATACGATAAGACGGGACATTGAGGCCTCGCTGGATCGCATCCACGATCAAGCTCTTAACAACATCATTCTCGGCTCCCTTGGCTACGACGAGCACCCCCCGGACTTGAGGTTTGATCTTCTTGGTGACGATCGGCGTTTCTTCTCCGGAAGATTCATAAGTGACAATCTGGCCATCACGCTGATAACTTGTGACATGGCGCTTACCTCCGTTAGCATCGGTTTCCTCCGTCAGTTCCTGTGTATCTTTCATGTCACGCTGGACGACCAATTCCTCTGTAGATTCCACAGTCACCATGACATCGACGGACCCAACCCCAACAATCTGTTCCAGCATGGTTTTAGTGCGCATTTCAAAATCCTGCTCGATACTTTCAAACTCACCCCCGCCGCTGGTTGAAGTCCCGCCTTGGGTCGTTGAGACCGCAGCCGTCTCCGGCGGCGGCTCGCGACCGATATTCTCATGATCCAGCTTCTTCACATTGACGAAGGAGTTGAACAGCATAATCGCAACGCCGATCAGACCAAGAATGATCAACCACCTGAAGGTTTGCATTTTTCTTGCTCCGCCAGCACCTCCGCCCAGCCATTGTTCCAACCGCTTCAACCAATTTCCCATCATACTCACCTCCGCTACAGCTTTTTATCCTGCTCCTGCCCTGGCATATAGATCGTAATCAGATCCGGCTCCAAATCCCACCGACGGCTAATGTATTTCCGAACCGGCTCTGCTCTTGCTTCCTCGGCCTTGCTCACTGCTTCTGCATTCGCTTTCGCCGCAGCCTTCCCATCCCGTTCCGATTGCATGGATTCAACATTCACCTGAACGGAATCCACAGGTTCTATGCCGATGGGTTGCTTATCATCGCTGTTCTCTACCTCTGCATTCTCCGATTCACCTCCAACCAGTCTTACATCAACAGATCGTATCGTAGCGCCTGCATATCCCTTGTCCTGCCTAGCAACTGCAGCCAGTACCACCTTGACCTCCTGAACCGCTTCCCCCGTTTCTGCCGCAATCTCTTCTTTCATCACCTGGGCCAATTCGTTGCCTGCCCACTGAAGGCTTTGACTCTGCTGCGTTTCCTTCAACTTCTCGGCCTGTGCCAGAATATGCTCCAGCTGAACCTCCTCCGGCAGACCTTTCTCCTGCCGCTCCAGCTCCATTGCCAGTTGATTCTCAGGGGGATCCGTTATCAATGTGATAATCGGGCTAAGCAGCGTAAGCAGAATCAACAGGCTCAGGACTAATCTGGCGTATCGTTCAAGCGCTTTGCCGGGAAGTATCAAATCAACGAAGGCTGCAAAGAGAACTACCATGATGACGCTTTTCAACCAACCTCCAAGCCAGTCCATTCGTCATTCCTCCTAAAGATTAGCCGCCGCTATATTCTGCCTCACCTCATCATGACGGTAATGTTGCCTGCCGTGAGCAGAATCGTGATGGCCAGGAAGAACATCATACTGACTGCGGCCAAAGCTGTAAAAACATACAGCATCGTCTTTCCGATCGTCTGCAGGCAGGTGCCGATCGGGGTGTCTCCGAGCGGCTGCATGACGGCCGCTGCGACGTTATATATCAAGGCGAGCGTCAAGATCTTGATCGCAGGGAATGCGCAAAGGAACAAAATAATGATGACCCCTGCCAGCCCGATGGAATTCTTGACGAGTAATGAGGCCGAGATCACGGTATCCGTTGCATCTGCGAACATCTTGCCGACTACCGGAACGAAATTGCCGGTTACATATTTGGCTGCCCGGATCGTCACACCGTCCGTAACCGAGCTGGTAAGTCCTTGGACGGAGATAACCCCCAGAAACACGGTAAGCAGCACGCCCAGAACGCCCATTGAAACTCCTCGCAGCAGGTTGCCCAGCTGGGTCAGCTTGTACTTTTCGGATAGCGAACTTACCAGATGCAGCAGAGCCGAGAAGAACAGAAGCGGGAACACAATCGTGCTGATCAGCGTACCTACCGTATGTACCATGAAGATGACTAGCGGATGAGCCACCGAGACAGTCACGACATTGCCCATCGAAGCCATCAGTGCAAAGAGCAAGGGAAGCATCGCCATCATGAAATCGATCATTTGGGTAATGGCGTCCCGGGCATATCCAATCGCGATGCTGAAGCTGTTAACGGCAATGACCAGGACAACCATGTAACAGATGGTATAGGCAACCCGACTCACGGTGCTTTTTTCGAAGGCCGTCTGCAGATTCTCAAGGATCAGACTCATGATGCTCAGCATCACAATGGTCGCCAGCAGCTTGCCGTTATAAAGCACCTCGTGCCACAAATACTTTCCGATTCCGGACATAACCCCTTTGAAGCTAAGACCATCGCCGCCCGGCAGCAGCATATCCATCAGGGACGGCGTCTTTCCATCCGGGAAGAAACCGCCGTAATCCTTCATGAGCCGGTCCCAGTATTTCTCGACCTGGTCTGTCGGCAGCTGCTGCGTCTGCTGCTCTACCCACTCATCGGCCGGATTTGCCGCGGCGGTCGCACTTATTGTTCCGCAGAACAATCCGGACATAAACAACATCAGGATCAGTAGACGAAACACAGCCAAGCCATTTCGAAGTATAACTCCTGTAACCATGTCCCCCCACCTTTTTCAAGCCGGGAGGAGCTTCAGGACCGTCTCGATGATGATCCCGATAATCGGTACAGCGAGCACCAATATGAGCACTTTTCCCGCCAGTTCTATTTTGGATGCGATCGATTCCTGTCCGGCATCTCGTACGATCTGGGCCCCCATCTCCGCAATATAGGCAATACCGATGATTTTCAGAACGGTCTTCAGATAAATGATCTGGACACCGGAGTTCTCCGCCAAATCTTCCAGCATGGATAAGACATTTCCAATCTTCCCGATCAGGAACAGGAAGATGAGAAGTGAGGTTGCCACTGCCAGAAGAAAGGCAAAGAGCGGCTTCTGTTCCTTGACAACCAAGATCAGCACGGTAGCGATGATGCCCAGTCCTACCACCTGGATAATTTCCATATAAGTCCACCTACTGGAATAGAAAAATACTTTTGATTTCCTTAAGCAAATCGTCGAGCAATCTGACTACCATAAACAGCACAACCACAAACCCGATCAGGGTTACCCAATGTGCCATATCCTCTTTCCCCATCTGTTTCAGGACGGTATGAATCATGGCAATGATGATCCCGATACCGGCAATCTGGAAGATGGCGTTCACTTCAATGTTCATTTCCCTTGGCACCTCGCTAAAAGATCAAAATGACGATCAATGCTCCAATGAGCAGTCCCAGACTTTTGCTCATCTTTTCATATTTGACCTGGTCATCCCTTGCCGCTGCTTCTTCATGCTTGAGCTGTCCCACGGCCAGAGCGATATGTTTGATCTGGTCCTGCCTGTCACTGGTGCCAAGAACGCCGCTTAGCTGCTCCAACACCTCACGCTCGGCACTTTTCATTGATGTTCGCTTCCAGTATTCGCCCAGTGCCTTGCGGATGCTGTCCTGTGCGGATAACCCATAATCGGGTCTCATGTAAAGCGCGGCTGAGGCAAATAAGGATCTGAGTGGTTCACGAAGGGAATCGCCAATTCGCTCCAGCGCATCGGGTAGCGGCGTCAAACCGTAGCTGATCTCCGTTTCCAGCCGTTGAAGCGCGAGAATAAGTTCTCGCAGCTGCCTGGGTCTTGCTGCGAATTGCTGGGCCTGAAAAAATCCGGCTAAAGTTCCTGCTCCCAGCACAAGCACAGCCCCGACCAGTTTAAGCATAGGCATCACCGCCCGGCGGACCGACTGCAGCCGTCTGAAGCGTTCGCTGACCTCCGTCATACAGCTTGTATGATCTTTGGTCGCTTGTTCTACTGAGAACGGCATACATTTCAAACATTCGGTTCTCCAAAAGACCGGCGAGTGCCGGTCGCCCCCGCATATCTTGTATGGATGAGCCATGTGCCGTTGCAATCACGCTAATTCCTGCATGCAAGGCTTCAATGACAGCTTCCGCATCCTCAGGCCGTCCGATCTCGTCCACAATCAGCACATCCGGGGACATTGAACGGATCATCATCATCATCCCTTCAGCTTTCGGACAACCATCCAGCACATCCGTACGCGGACCTACGTCGAATCCAGGGACTCCGCGCAAACAACCGGCGATTTCAGAACGTTCGTCGATGATGCCTACCTTCATTCCCGGCCAATGCACGGCCGAATTCCCCCACTTGCCGTAACTGATCTGCCTCGCCAGATCCCTGAGCAGCGTTGTTTTGCCCTGCTGAGGCGGGGATAAGATCAGCGAGTGCATCACCCTTTTCCGTTTCCGGTCAAGTAAATGCGGGATGATGTCATCCGCCGCTCCCTGAACCTCCTTGGCAATCCGGACATTAAATCCACTAATATCCCGAATGTGTTCAACCTTACCCCCGCTGAGCACCGTCCGGCCGGTGAGCCCGACCCGATGCCCCCCAGGTATCGTGATAAACCCTTTTCTCAATTCCTCTTCCATGGTGTAGAGGGAATGGTTACTGATTAGATCCAGCAACCGATGGGTATCTTCACGCGTCGGCTTATACGCTTCATCAGGCCGCAGTGTAAGCCCGCCCCGCCGGTCCAGAAAATGATGCTTGCCCGCCGAATTAATTTCCAGCGGACGTTCCTCCCGGATACGTACCTCCTCTACATGATTGAGAAGCTCATTCGACAGGCTCAGCAGCATTCGTTTTACGGTTTCGGGAAACAGGTCTAACCAATTCAATGTCATATCAATTTCCCCCAGGTTGTCCTTTTTGATCATCTTCTAATAAGAGAACTTCATATCCCATGTGTATGCTTGTACCTGAAAAATATGCAGCGAATCTATCATTTTTTTAGAACGCCGTATAAGAGACAGGAGACGCCGCACAAAATCCAGCCGATCTTCCCCCACGACAATTTATCTGCCATTCCCACAAGGCCAATCGTTGTTGTCAGAATCAGTACCAGCGGGCCCATGAAAGCCAGGGCCGAATTCACAGCCAGCGCTTTATCAACTTGGTTCAGACGCAGCATGATGATGGCCGCCACAATCTCGAGACTGCCAGAGAAAAAACGAAGCGTGGCCATACTAGCGACAAACTTGTCCAGCATGCTATATATCCTCCTTATTCCTTGTTCACATGTGTGATGTTTAAAAATATGCGAGGTACTCTCGTTTTATCTCTATTTTTTCAATTTCATAGAAGCGAACTTTGAATCTTTCGGACAACGCAAAAAATCCCGGCCGCTATGGACCGGGATTACTCTATTTAATATCGATATGATTGCAGAAAATGATTACATAAAAACAGGCTATCGCCGAACCTGCGGTCCGCCAACGGAAGCCTGCTGATCCGTATCCAATCCGTACGCGGTATGAAGCGCCTGTACGACACCTTCCAGATTGGTTCCTTCAATGACGCAGGATACTTTGATTTCGGACGTGCTGACCATCTTGATGCTGACCCCCTGCCGGGAGATTACATCAAACATTTGCGCGGCCACACCCGGGTGACTGACCATGCCAGCGCCAACAATCGATACTTTCACCAGATGGTCTTCCGAGGTAACGTCACGATACGGGGTTTTGCTCCGGATTTGTTCAATAACTGACAACGCACGCTCCCGATCGGCCAAGGAAACGGTAAAGGAAAAGTCTGCTTCGCCGTTCTGCACACCGCTCTGTACGATAATATCAACATCAATCGCTTCTTTTGCAAGCTCTCCGAACACTTGAGCCAAAACGCCTGGCGTATCGGAAACGCCCAGAATACTAATTCTTACCACATTCTTGTCAAATGCAATTCCGCTGACAACCACACCTTGTTCCATGCTTGTTTCCTCCTTAACAACCGTACCCTCGTTATGATTAAAGCTGGATCTGACGACAAGCTTGACTTGATTATGCTTCGCATACTCAACCGCACGCGGGTGAAGAACAGCTGCTCCAAGATTGGCTAACTCCAGCATCTCGTCATAGGAAATCTCCTTCAACTTCCGCGCACATTTAACAACCCGCGGATCCGTGGAGTAAATTCCGTCCACATCTGTATATATTTCGCATACATCCGCTTGGATGGCAGCAGCTAGAGCAACCGCCGTGGTATCTGATCCCCCGCGTCCAAACGTTGTAATCTCTCCATCCTCAGACATTCCCTGGAATCCCGCTACAATGACGACATTCCCTTCGTCAAGCGCTTTAAACACGCGCTCTGGCATAATATCCGTAATGCGGGCTTTGCCATGGACCGCTTCCGTTCGGAACCCCGCCTGCCAGCCGGTAAAAGACTTTGCCTTGCGTCCAAGACCGTGAATGGCCATGGATAGCAGCGATATGGATATCTGTTCTCCCGTGGTCATCAGCATATCCATTTCCCGCGCCGGCGGATTCTCGTTCAACAGCTTTGCCTGGTCAATCAAATCGTCTGTCGTATCCCCCATAGCAGACACCACGACTACACATTGATGACCTTCATCTTGTTTCTCTACAATTCTTCTGGCAACACGCTTCATACGTTCTGTATCCCCTACAGAGCTGCCTCCGAATTTCATGACGTACAGTGACAATGCTTCTTTCACTCCCCACTAATATCAGTATGTAACAGCATTCAGGTGGTTTCTCACTTTAAAACAGTATAATACGAAAGTGAGTCATCCCGTCAAGGCTTTTCAAGGCAAAAAGAACTCGGGCTTACCGCATCGGCTTTCGCCCATCACAAAAAAGACTCCCGTACATACGTACAGGAGTCTCGTTGTTTAGAAGATATTGGCACCCCGTCAATCGTTGAAGGGTCCCGTTTAAAGCCTGCTATGCACGGGAGATGTATTTACCTTCGCGTGTATCGATCAGAAGCACATCGTCTTCATTAATGAACAGCGGAACTTGTACATTCAGGCCGGTTTCCACTTTCGCACTCTTCGTTGCGCCCGTAGCCGTGTTGCCTTTGATTCCCGGCTCGGTTTCAACAACTTTCAGCTCCACGCTGTTAGGCAGGTTGATCCCGAGGATTTCCCCTTGGTAGCTGATGATGTTTACATTCATGTTCTCTCTCAGGAAGTTCAGTTCCCATTCCAGCTGCTCGCTAGTCAAGCTGAACTGATCGTAAGTTTCGTTATCCATGAATACATGCTCTTGACCGCTGGCGTAAAGATACTGTACACCACGATTGTCGATGATCGCGCGGCCAATCGTTTCACCTGCACGGAACGTCTTCTCTACGGTGTTGCCGTTGCGAAGGTTTTTCAATTTGGAACGTACGAAAGCTGCGCCTTTACCGGGCTTTACGTGCTGAAAATCCAAAACGGTGAATATATCGCCATCTACTTCTACGGTCAAACCTGTTTTAAAATCGTTAACTGAAATCACTAAGATTCCCTCCTAAGGATGCGGTCTAATTAATATAGTACATCATTTTCCTAAAGTACAAATTCAAAAAGCTATCTTTTTGAACAGCCTTTTATAGCACAGTGTAGTCTTTGGACGAGCTTGTTAGTATATGAATACCCGATTCCGTAATGACGATATCATCTTCAATTCGGACACCGCCAAGCCCAGGCAAGTAAATGCCCGGCTCCACTGTTACCACCATACCCGGCTTCAGCACATCATCACTCAGCTTGGACAGTCTCGGAGATTCATGAACCTCCATACCCAAACCATGCCCCGTGCTGTGTCCAAAATATTCCCCGTATCCATAACGGGTAATAATATCACGAGTTAAGGCGTCTGCCTCGCGTCCTGTCATACCAGGTTTAATATGATCCAGTGCATGAAGCTGTGCTTCCAGCACGATATCATAAATCTCCTTCAGTTTAGGATCAGGACTTCCGAGCGCAACGGTTCTTGTGAGATCAGAGCAGTATCCGTCAAGCAGCGCACCGAAATCAAACGTAACGAATTCGTTCCCTTGAATGACACGCTCGCTGGCAACGCCGTGCGGAAGAGCCGAACGCTCACCGGAAGCGACGATGGTATCAAAGGAAGACGCTGTGGCGCCATGCTTGCGCATGAACATTTCCATCTCCAGATCGATTTCCCGCTCCGTTTTGCCGGCAGCCAGAATGGTCAGCACATGGCTGAACGTTTGATCAGCCAAATCGGCAGCCCGCTGCATAATGCTCAATTCTTCCTCATCCTTGAATATCCGCAAATCCTCTACAAGACCTGAAACCGGCACCAGGCTAATTGGCGCGAGCTGTTCCGAATAGGTGGAAAATACGCCGTATGTAACATGGTCCTGTTCAAATCCAAGCGATGTAATCCCCTCGGAAGATAGCAAATCCTTGACCGTCTCCATAACCTTCGGTCCATGCTCAACCACTTGAAACCCGACGGCTTGCTGTGGAGCTTGAGTCATATAGCGGAAATCCGTCAAGAGATAGGCATTATCCCGTGTGATCAACACATAGCCGGCAGACCCGGTAAAGCCTGTCAAATATCTGCGGTTGATCGGGCTTGCAACCAGCATAGCCGTTACGCCTTTGCCTTGAAGTTTCTCGCGCAGTTTAACCACTCGTTTGTTACTCATTCTAACCTCTCCTCTCACCCATTTCCCAAGCTATCCTTCTGGGTCGTTCAGGACTTGCAAAAGGGCCGACAAGCCCAGTGTGTAACTCGCTGCGCCAAAACCCGCGATTTGTCCGACAGCAACAGGTGCGATGACGGAGGTATGACGAAATTCCTCCCTGGCATGAATGTTCGATAGATGAACTTCCACTGTCGGAATACGGGCAGAACTGATGGCATCACGTACAGCGTAGCTGTAGTGGGTCAGTGCTCCCGGGTTAAGAAGTATGCCGTCCGCCTGTCCAATAGCTTCATGAATACGGTCGATGATAGCACCCTCATGATTAGACTGATAGAAGGTAATACCGATACCGGCGAGATCCGCCTGTTTACGCAAATTATCTTCGATCGCCTGCAGGCTGAGTGAACCATAAATGCCCGGTTCACGGAAGCCGAGCAGGTTTAAGTTCGGTCCGTTTATCACCCATATGGATTTCATAGGGCTTCCCACCTTTTCGTCAAATAACCAAAAGCTATTTTACCATAGGCGGCATAGGGTTGAGAAGTTTTTATTGCTTAGCCTGTCACCTTCTTCGGTTCGCGCAGTTTCTCATCGGTGAATTCCTGCGCGATCGTATAACCGATAAATAGTCCCCATAATATAAAAATACAAACCTCTGAGATGTTTGTATCCCACGGCAGCTTCTTCACAGGGTCCGTCAGCCGAAGCCATGGATTGAGCGCGACGAACAGCACCGCCCACCATATGATTCCGTAAGCAATACCGGGCCACGGGCCCTTCAGCTTCCTGAACAAGGTGACATAGATGAGGGAAGCGATGACGGAAAACGCGATAAAGGACAGCCAACCGGCGATTTGTCCGGCAGCCGTCTTTAGGAACTCATGCTTGAAGAATGGCTCCAGCAAAAAGCCCGGCAGCACCTTCGTGAATTTTAACCAGTAAAATATCCAGACCACGCCCCCCCAAATCAGACCAGCGTAATAGCCCAGCTCCAGGGCAAACACAAATGGATTGGTGACTTGGTTCTGCTGTCGAAATCGATGTTCATGCATCTAATGATTCTCCTCTCTAAGTCATCGAACTATTGCTCTTACCCCGTTCTTCTCTGAAAGTAGTATGCTCCGCTTCCCTTACGGCTAATCCAACTAGAAATTACTTTCAAAATTCGATACAATAGTTCATAGAACGAAAAACATGTCAGGGAGGGTGAACTGGTTGTCCGATAAGTCAACCCCGATCAGCTATGGAGGCCAAGCTGTAATCGAAGGCGTTATGTTCGGCGGAAAGCATGTGAATGTGACGGCCGTACGGCGTAAAAATAACGAAATCAAGTTTCTCGAGGTGCCTCGCGAAGACAAGACATGGGTTCGGAAGCTGCGGAAGATTCCGCTTCTTCGCGGCATCGTCAGTCTCATAGATTCTACAATTAAGGGTTCCAAACATTTGAATTACTCTGCGGATGCATATGCTGACGATACCCTGGAGCCGGAAGAACGTGAGAAACAGAAGGAGAAAGAAGACTCAGGCTGGAGTTTAAGCATGATTATCGGTGTGGCCGCCGTCAGTGTGCTTTCCTTTGTATTCGGCAAGCTGCTGTTTACACTCGTTCCTGTTTTTGTAGAGGATTTCTTTTTTGGCAATACATTTGATCACTATATTGTGCATAACCTGATTGAAGGCGTAATTAAATTAATACTGCTTCTTGTATATTTATGGGCGATCTCTCAAACACCTGTCATTAAAAGACTGTTCCAGTACCACGGTGCTGAACATAAAGTCATCAGCGCATTTGAAGCTGGCGAAGAGTTGACGGTGAAGAATGTTCAGAAATATACACGACTGCATTATCGCTGCGGCAGCAGCTTCATGATGCTGACCATTGTTCTCGGCGTTGTTGTCTACTCGGTGGTGCCATGGGATACCATGACGCAACGGGTCATTCAAAGAATCGCGCTTCTTCCGGTCGTGCTTGGCGTTTCCTTTGAGTTCCTGAAACTTACCAATGCCATGCGAGACATGCCGGTACTCCGTTTCCTCGGTTATCCCGGTCTGTGGCTGCAGCTTCTAACGACGAAGGAACCTAATGATGATCAAGTTGAAGTATCCATCGCATCCTTTAACAGAATGCGTGAGTTAGATGCTCAATACGAGAATGTTACAGTTCACCAATCTGTGACAGGAAGTGTGCTGGATCCCGCGAAAGGGTGATAATCCATGAGAAGGCATGCGATCATTTTTTGGACGGCGATCACGTTAGCCGCCATAGGGCTACTGGTACTCCTGTTAGACCCTGGTTCAAGACTGAATATTTTGATTCCACTCATTATTGTTGCTGTCGTGTATGTGCTCTACAAGTTTCCGCCTCGCCGTTTGAACAAGCGGCCCAAGGTGAAGCCTTCTAAGCGAACGGCAGCAAAGTTGGCGGCAAAAAACAGCACCGTACGGAAGAGCAGTCCAACTGCAAAACGTAAACAGTACCCGTTTCAAGTGATCGATGGGCAAAAAGGAAAACCCGACCCATCCGATGATGTTCCTAAATATCACTAACAAGAAAACCGTCCAACTGCGCAAACTCATGCCGGCTGGACGGTTTTTTTAATGCTCGGATTTCCAGCGAGTGAAAAACATCGTACCTGCCGTTAATCCCGAATTGTACAAATTTTCGCTCTCTTCCTTGGTCAGATTAAAATGAGTGGTGCCAATGCCAAGCGTCGGAATTTTGATCGTTCGATTGCGATTTTGCTGTTCAATATAGCGTTCATCGTGAGCGGAAAGCATCGTCTCGAACATGGCGGTTAACATGCCGATCGGGCCATCGATCAGATGGGGCAAGTTACTATTCTTTCCGACCATCTGAAAGCCAAGCACTGGCAGCGGCTTAGGTCCTCCCTTCGACTCACGATCAAAAAGCCATAACGGAAAGTTGCTCAGCAGCCCCCCATCCACGATATAAACAAATTGTTCTCCAAACGATTTGCCCTTGGCAGCCCTACCCAATAAACGAAGAATGACGGGATCGAAAAAATACGGAATGCTGCAGCTCATGCGCACAGCCTTTGCCACGGGAAATGATGCAGGGTTTATGCCATATTGGCGAAGATCGTCCGGAAGCACCAGCAGCCTTCCATTCGTAATGTCGGAAGCTACAATATATAGTTTGCCTGCCGGGATGTCCGAAAAAGTAAATATCCCTTTGGCAAGCAGGATTTCCCGAATCCAGTTCTCCAGGGCTTCTCCGGAATACAGCCCCTTCTTAATCAACACCCGCAAGGCAGGACCGATCAACTTCGTGTTAAAGATCGGTGCTCGCTGGAGAAACGAATGAAAAGGCGTCTCCTCAATGATGCGCTTGATCTCATCTGCTCGGTAACCTGCTGCCAGCACGGATGCCACGATGGATCCGGAGGACGTTCCTGCAACGCGGCTGAATTCCATGCCGGCATTCTCCGCCGCCTTGACAGCCCCGGCAAGCGAGATTCCCTTGACTCCCCCACCTTCAAATACCGCATTGATTTGCATATAAAATCCCCCGCCTCACATGGTCTAATGACTATGTATGAGCGCGGGGGATGTTTCATACCTATAGGACGTGCCGATTTATCTATAATATGATTGCAATTGATCTTTAATGCCTAACGGATTGTTTAAAATATTCTCTGCTCTAAAGAAAATGCTGCCTTTAACCTCGGCATAATTCTGATTGTACTTCAGTTGATTGATGATTTCCGATGCGCTCTGCCAACCGATCTCACTGGTTCCCAGTTTGTAGGGCGCATGACCGATCAGAAGGTCTACGCCGGTTCCTTGCACTTCACTGACCCACCAGTCAACCAGCTTATCATAATCGGCGGCAGGGTTATTCATGCTCCAGTAGATCTGCGGAGCCACGTAATCGATCCAGCCGTTCTGAATCCAGGCCCTCACATCGGCATACATGCTGTCATAAGCCGTCACACCCGCTTTTGTATCCGATCCCGTCTTATCCACGGATTGGTTACGCCATACGCCGAAAGGACTGATTCCGTATTCCACATTAGGTTTCACACGGTGTATGCTCTCTCCGAGCGTTTGCACAAATGCATTGATATTTCCCCGGCGCCAATCCGCAAGGCTGGAATAAGCACCTTGGTTATATTGGCGGTATGCCGCATCATCGTTGAAGACCGTATTGGATGGGTAGAAATAATCATCCAGGTGAATACCGTCAATATCGTATCCGTTCACGACCTCCATAATGGTATCGATGATATGCTGCCGAGCTTCCGGGATCCCTGGATTAATGTACAGCTGCTTACCTATGTTCACGATCCAATCCGGGTGGCTGAGCGCAACATGGGATGGATCGAGTGATGCTGTCAAAATATCGGTGTTTGCTCGGAAAGGATTGAACCATGCGTGGAACTCCATATTCCGTTTATGCGTTTCCTCGACCATGAAAGCTACCGGATCATACCCCGGATCAAGGCCTTGAATGCCTGTCAGCACCTTGGACCATGGCACTATAGTTGAAGGATACAATGCATCGCCAGCCGGACGTACCTGCACGTACACGGTATTAATGCCCACTTCCTGGAGCGAATCCAGCAAGGCGATGTAAGATGCCTTTTGCTGTTCTGCGCTGGTCTTTGTTTTCGGCCAATCCAGATTGAACACCGTGGATATCCAGGCCCCTCTGACTTCATCCCCCGTGGATACCGGTGGTGGAAGAACGACGTCCGTGCCTGTCGTTAGCGAGATGCGCTGTGCCGCTTGGTTCCATTCAACTTGCACACCCAGGTTCTCGCTGATAAACCGCAGCGGCACCATAACCCGGCCGGTCTTAACTTCAACCGATGCATCCAGCGGTATGGATGAGCCGTTCACAAGCGCGGTTTTGCTGCCGGATGTCAATTGGAGGCTCGAACCGTCCATCCCGATTGTTACAGTCTTTAACTTCTGATTCCAGGCTACCGAAGCGCCTAGGCCTTCACTGATAATCCGCGTAGGAACCATGGTTACGTTAACCTTCGGCAATATGTAAGGAGATACGTCACTGTTTAAGGTTACGCCGTCCAACTGAATACTGATTGGAGCTGCCTTCGCTTGCGCAGTTGGGACCACCGACGGGAGACACAATAATAACATAATGAGCACCAACAACCATCTACGAAGCTTCATTTCTATTAATCCTCCGAAAATATGAAATTTGCAGGTAATCTAACTTATTAGTATAACACTAGAAATATGACGATTCAGTTTAAAAAAGCATCTGTCACAAGCGGACAGATGCCACATTACGATTCGTTGACTAATTCATTATGAACGTCACGCAAATCCTGAAGTCGATTCTCATCGCGCTTGAAATACTCCACAAGCGTCTCAATTCTCATAATGGAATCCCAGCTTAAATGATGCTCGATTCCCTCAACATCCCTATAAATATTTTCATCCTGTACACCTATCATCTCAAGGAATTCCTCAAGCAAATGATGACGTTCCATGAGCCGTTTGCCCATTTTTTTGCCTTTGCTGGTCAAAACCAAACCACGATATTTTTCATAGATCAAATATTCGTCTTTGTCCAGCTTTTGAATCATTTTCGTGACGGATGAGGGGTGAACCTCCAAGCCTTCGGCAATATCCGAAACGCGCGCATATCCTTTTTCGTCGATCAACTTGTAGATGCGCTCCAAATAATCCTCCATGCTAGGTGTCGGCATCTTATTCCCTCTTTTCTATAATTACATAACCCGTGCAAAAAACTGTTTTACCTGCACTAGTAATGATACATGTTTTTGAGACCGGTTGGCAAGTCCTGGTCCAATCCTATGCCAATAATGACTTATAAATTGGACCAGCCTTCCCCCCAGCTTTAGAATTTAAGCCACTCCGGCGTAATGCCTTGCAGCCAAATCGTAATTTTGTACATTTGATCCGTGAATAGCAGAACCCCCATCAGAATCATCAATATACCGCCGACCTTCATCAAGATGTTTGAATACTTCAGAATCCAACGGGTGGAGCCAATGAAAAAGGCCAGGATAAAAAACGGTACTGCAAACCCCAAAGAGTAAGAGGTAATCAGCGGGAACCAGGTTCCCGGATCGGAAGCTGCCAGCGCGATGATGGCCGTTAAAATCGGTCCGACACATGGCGACCAGCCTGCAGCAAACCCGATGCCAAACAGAAATGTTCCTATGTATCCGGTCGGTTTGGATTTAAAATTGAATTTCCGGTCCTTCATTAAAAACTTGGGCTGGAAAATACCAATCAGCATAAGTCCCATCACGATGATAAGCAGCGCGGACAGCTGACGGATCAGGTCCTGATATTCCGTGAAGAACTCCCCAAATAGGCCAGCACCCCAACCGAGGGTATAATAAACGGCAGAAAATCCAAGGATGAACGCGAGTGTATGCGTCATGGTCCGGAATCGGACCTCCTTGCGGTTCTGTTCGCTCTTCAGGTCATTGACCGACATGCCTGTAATAATAGATAAGTAGGACGGGTACAGCGGTAAACAGCATGGAGATATAAAAGAAGCAAAACCGGCAGCAAACGCGATGCCGATATTAATATCAGCCATTTTATTTCAGAACCCCCTTATGTCGTAAAGCCCTTTTTGCCGACAAGCGTAATGATAAGCAAGCTGATTAGCAGCAGCACGATAGTCGCGCCAGGTGCCAAATTAAATATGCCTGCAAGCATCAGTCCCCCGATAACGGCAATTTCGGAGATGATAACCGATAATACGATGGAGCTTCGGAAGCTTCTCGCCAGCAATAAACTGATCGCTACCGGAATCACCAACAATGCGGAGACCAGAAGCGCACCCACAATTTTGATGGCGGTGCTTACGACAAGCGCAGTTAGTACGGTAATGATCATGTTCATCATTTTGACAGGCAGGCCGCTGACACTGGCTGCATCCTCCTCGAAGCTGAGCAGGAAAAACTCCTTGAAGAACATAACCACAACCGCAATGACAACGACGGTTACACCGCCCACCATATAAATATCGGTAGAATCCAGCGTATAAATGCTGCCAAACAAATAACTCATAACATCCGTATTATAGCCCATTCCCAAGGTGAAAAACAGCGAAGCAAGCGCAACGCCGCCAGACATAATAATGGCGATTGACAGCTCGGCATAACTTTTATAAGCCTTTCGCAGCTTCTCAATCGCAAACGAGGCCAGCACCGCAAATACAAGTCCTGCGGCAAGCGGATATACTTCGATCAGAAATCCGAGTGCCACACCCGCAATCGTGACGTGTGACAACGTATCGCCGATCATGGACAGTCTGCGCAGCACGAGGAATATCCCGATTAGCGGGGCTGTGATACCGATCAGAACTCCTCCGATCAGCGCCCGCTGAAAAAAATCGCTAAACAAAATATCAAGCAATGATAACGTCCCCTTCTCCTGCTTCAAAAAGTTTGTTTCTATACATTATACGAGCGAATGCTGCAGATCCACTTCTGCGCAGTTTTCGATATCATGAGAATGCCTTACAAAAAACTGAATTTTCCCGTTCTGCGATACCGGCGATTCTCCCAAGTAGTCTTTAACCATGTCCAAATCATGGGTAACCATCAAAAACGTCATGCGATGATGGGCATGCATATGGGTAATCAATTCAAAGAATCCGGCCTGGGTATCGGCATCAATGCCGATCGTAGGCTCGTCAAGTATGAGAAGATCCGGACGATTAATGAGCGCCCGGGCGAGAAAAACGCGCTGCTGCTGTCCACCGGACAGAGCGCCGATCCGCTTATCAGCAATATCCTGAATGCGCATCACTTCCAGAGCATCCTCACATTTCTGGTGGTCCAGACGGTTCAAACGGCGAAACATTTTCTTCCGATTATATAGCCCGGACATGACGACTTCGCGCACAGTGGCGGGGAACAGTGGATTAAACGAATTTTTCTGCGGAACGTACCCGATTCGCTCCCAGTCCTGAAACTTACGGATCGGCTGACCGAAGAGTTCGATAGACCCTTCCGCGGCAGGCAGCAATCCAACAATCATGCGGAGTAACGTGGTTTTGCCTGCCCCATTAGACCCGACAATACCTACAAAGTCCCGCTCTTTTATGGTGAAATTGAGATCCTTGATCACCTGTTGCTCGCGGTAATGAAAGGATACATCCTTGATTTGTACAATAGGTTGGTGGCAATCCTGTGCTGCCGGCTCCATAACCAGGCCGCCTTTCTCTCTGTAGTCTTTCTATCTAAATATATGAACATCATAAACGTTCATAACACGAAAGAAGAGGGGGATATGCTCCCCCATCTTCCTTATTGTAAAGCCTTCGTTAGATTTTGCAAATTTTTCTCCATCAGCGTGAAATAATTGTCACCGCCGCTTGCCTGCTCCTTCGTCAGTCCCTCCACGGGATTCAATACCAAGGTTTCCACGCCCGCTTCATTCGCCAGCGTTTTGGCAAGTTTATCCGATATGAGCTCTTCGAAGAAAATATATTTGACTTCCTTCTCTTTCACCGTTTTGGTCAGGTTTACTATATCCTGCGCTCTGGGCTCCGCGTCCGGCGAAAGTCCCATAATCGCATGCTGCGTCAAGCCATAATCCCGGCACAGATAGCCAAATGCCTGGTGGGAAACGACAATGTCTTTTTTCGGCATTTTGGACAACTCGCTTGTGAAATCGTTATCCAGTTTGACCAGCTTCTCTTTCAGGGCTTCAAAGCGCTGTTCGTAGCCGTCCCTATGCTCGGAATCCACCTCGACAAGACTATTCTTGATATTCTCTGCCATGACCAGTGCCGATTTCGGGCTTACCCATGTATGCGGATCCGTATGATGTGTGTCGGCGCTAGTCCCAGCGGCCGCTTCCTCGTGTTCATGGCCCGCATGGTCTTCTTCCGTGCCTTCCTCATGACTGTGATCGTGCTCTTCTTCGGTGCCTTCCTCATGGCTGTGATCGTGCTCTTCTTCATGAGCTGCTGCCCCGTGTCCATGACCATCGTCTCCCACGGCATCGATCAGCTTGATCCCGTGACTGACTTCAACCGGCTTAACTTGCGTATCTTTATCAAGTCCCTTCAGAAACCCAGGTACCCAGCCTTCCAATCCGGCACCGTTATAGAGAAACAGCTGGGCCTTGGAAGTATTCACGATATCCTGGCTGCGCGGTGTCCAATCATGCGGTTCCACACCCGTTGGCAGAAGATTTACAACATTGACGTCGTCCCCGCCAATTTCCTTCGTAAACTCATAGATTGGATAAAAGGTCGTAATGACGTTTACCTTGCCTTCGACAATGCTGCCGCCAGATTTACTTCCGCACCCCGACAGGATGAGTACCGCCAACAATATAGAGGTTACACTCCAGGTCCAACTATTAAGTTTACTTTCTCTCTTTCTCTTGTTCATGTTCATCTCCCATATCCGCTCCGTTCAATTAATCGTAATCTTTACTAACAAGATTATAAGAGCAGGCAAACATCATTGTCAACCAAATCGTAAAAATTACTATTAATTTTCAATAGAGATGTTATATCCCCCGTATTAAAGGAAAAAATAACGGCGTACCCTTTAACAGGGTACACCGTCTATCGCGACTTAATTCAATGAGAGAGCTTTTTATTTGACAACGGCGCCGTTAGGCATGCCATCCGGCACCGTTGCAAGCGTCAGCTGGTCGCCGTGGGAGGCAGCCAGAATCATACCTTGCGACATTTCACCTCTAAGTTTCACCGGCTTCAAGTTCGTTACGCAAATCACTTTGCGTCCGACTAATTCCTCCGGCTTGTAGAACTTCGCAATGCCGGATACCACTTGCCGCTGCTCAAATCCGAGATCAAGCTGCAGTTTGAGCAGCTTATCTGCTTTCTTAACCGGCTCAGCAGCGATTACCTGCGCTACGCGCAGCTCGACCTTGGCAAAATCCTCAATGCCGATTTCCTCTTTAAGCTCTACAGGCTCCTCCGTGCTTTCGGCGGACGAAGCTGCTGCCGAGGTCGTAGGTTCCTCCTGGGCGGCCTTCGTACCGCCTGTCATCGCCTCTGCGATGTAAGCCACTTCCTGCTCTGTATCCAGGCGTGGGAATATCGGCTCGCCCTTTTGAAGCTTCGTTCCAGCCGGTATGGCTCCGAACTGGCGTCCGCTTTCCCAATTCGTCCATTCGCCTTCCGCCAGACCGAGCTGATCCCACATTTTCTTCGGCGTACGGGTCAGGAACGGCTGCAGCAGGATCGATGCCACACGGAGCGTCTCCACCAAATGACTCATGACAGATGCCAGTTCATTTCGTTTGCTCTCGTCTTTGGCCAGCGTCCATGGCTGTGTCTCATCAATGTATTTGTTGCTGCGGCTGACAAACTGGCTGATCGCCGTCAGCGCAACCGAGAATTCCATATTCTCCATAGCGGTTTCGACTTTCTCATAAACCGACTTAGCTGCTTCCTCGATCGCTTCATCAAACGGCGTTACGCCAGCGGAGAAAGCCGGAACGACTCCGTCAAAATATTTATCGACCATGGCCACGGTACGGTTCAACAGGTTACCCAAGTCATTGGCCAGGTCGGAGTTCACCCGTTCCACGAAGCTTTCCGGCGTAAAGGTGCCGTCCGCTCCGAATGGAACTTCACGCAGCAGGTAATAACGAAGCGCATCGAGACCATACCGGTCAATCATCGTAACCGGATCGACCACATTCCCCTTGGACTTGGACATTTTCCCGTCCTTCATCAGCAGCCAGCCGTGAGCAAACACCTTTTTCGGAAGCGGAACATCGAGCGCCATCAGAATAATCGGCCAATAGATCGTATGGAAACGGACGATCTCCTTACTCATCAGGTGAACATCGGCCGGCCAGTATTTGTCATACAGGCTGGTGTCCTCCGTACCGTATCCGAGTGCCGTTATATAGTTCAGGAGTGCGTCAATCCACACATAGATCACGTGTTTTGGATCGCTCTTCACCTTCACGCCCCACTCATAGGTCGTCCGGGACACAGCCAGATCCTCAAGACCCGGTTTAATGAAGTTGTTGATCATCTCATTCTTGCGGGATACCGGCTGAATGAAATCAGGATTCTCCTCGTAATACTGGAGCAGGCGGTCCACATATTTACTCATGCGGAAGAAGTAACTCTCTTCCTTCACAAGCTCTACTGGTCGGCCACAGTCCGGACAGTTGCCGTTGACAAGCTGACGTTCCAGGAAGAACGACTCACAAGGCGTGCAGTACCAGCCTTCGTATTCACCCTTGTAGATGTCATCTTGCTTCAGCAGACGTTCAAATACCTCCTGCACAACCTTGGTGTGGCGCTGCTCCGTTGTGCGAATGAAATCTTCGTTGGATATGTCCAGCTTCTTCCACAGGTCTTTGATGCCTGCCACAATGTCGTCAACGAACTGCTGCGGGGTTTTCCCAGCCTCCGCCGCTTTGCGTTCAATCTTCTGTCCGTGCTCATCGGTCCCCGTCAAATAACGGACATCGTATCCACGAAGCCGTTTGTAACGAGCCATGGCGTCGCCGGCCACCGTAGTATAAGCATGGCCGATATGCAGCTTGTCGCTTGGGTAATAGATTGGCGTTGTAATATAAAACGTCTTTTTGTCTGCCATAGTAACCTTCCTTTACCGTGAAATTGATTGTTTGTACCAAGTAATCTCTTATTGAAAAACAGCAGTAAACAGCAAAAAACCCCCGTCCCCATGGGACGAGAGTTGTTCTCACGTGTTACCACCCAAATTCCCTGTCCCCTTACGGGTAACAGGCTCATCTGCCGTCATCCGGCCGTCCATTAACGCTGGCTCACGCCGCTTCTTTACGGCAGCCTTATTACCCGGACTGCAGCGCTCAAAAGCGGATCCTCCAAGACCATTTTCCGAAATTCGCCAAGACCGGTTTCCAGCTGCTCCGGCTCTCTGTTCAAGGCAAGCTTTTCGTACTTATCTCTTCCTCGGATATACCTATAATTTCTTACATTTTAATCAAACGGGCTGCGGTGTGTCAAGGTGAGTCGCGTTCCGTGGGATTGCTATGTCCAAAGACAGCATGCCATTCCGCTTCGTATCGATTAGGATGCCCCAAAAACGCTATTTCTCTGTCAATGAAGACGACACCTTATCCTTGCGCGGTGGAACCATGTCAATGCCGCCTGGATGAAACGGATGGCATCTTGCTATTCGCTTGGCCGCCAGCCAGGAGCCCTTCAGCGCGCCGTGTACCTCAATCGCTTCCAGTGCATAGGCTGAGCAGGTCGGGTAGAATCGGCAAGTCGCCGGTTTCAACGGAGAAATGAATTTCCGATAGAAGTGTATCGGCACCTTCACTACCCTACGTGCCGTGCTCATACCCGGCTGTCCCGCTTTCCTCCACTGGCTGGTGAAGTTTCCTTATCGGTATTGTCCTTGCCGCAGTCCCGGCAGTAGCCGAACACTTCGAACTTATGCTGAACCACCTGGAAATCATCCGGTGCATCGGTCAGCTGCATCGGGCAAAACGTAATCGGGTACGTCTTCTGGCACTGCAGGCAAATCATGTGATGATGATGATGCTCTTCGCTGCATCGTCCTCGAAACTTGATGCCTTCCTCGAACACTACCTGCTCCAATACACCGAGCTCGTACAATACCCGAAGATTCCGGTACACTGTATCAAAGCTCAAACCGCTGTACTTCCGGCCCATATATTCGTACACATCCTTGGCCGTCAAATATCCAGGATGTTCCCCAAACAATTTGGCAAGCGTCTTGCGCTGATCGGTAATGCGCAGCCCATGTTCCGACATGGCGTCGATGATCTGTTCCGTCGTAAGCATACGGAGGTAACCTCCTCTACTTGAAGATACTCTCTCCTTATAATGCCTGAAAAATAAGACAGCGTCAATGAAAGCGGTTGTGGATAGACTAAACCCCTGCAAGGTACTGCGCCGCTGGGACGCGAAACGCTTGGTATTTGACGAGCTCCCTTTATATCAGCCAACAAAAAGGACAACCCTAACCATGTGCTGGCTGTAAGGCTGTCCCTTTGTTATGAATAAATAATGGATTAGTTCTTCACTTGCGGAAGCGGCTGGAACAGGAAGTTGATTGGCAAGCTGCTTCCCGGCGCCGCCGTAAACAGGATTTCCACGGTCTGCTCGTAATTCCCCGTACGATAGAGAACGGCAGCTTCATTCGGTGCAGATATAGCGCCTCCGCTTGTATTCGGCGTCTGAATGATAGTTCCGTTCACCATCAGCGCACCCATGTACTTGCCTCCACGCGGATTCAGCGTGATCAGCGTATTGGGCGCTACGCGGTGCAGCTTGATTTTGTAAAGCACACCAAAGTTCCCGGCATTGGATTGATATGAACCGTTAATGCCGTCATACCCTTCCAGATTCGGATCGTTTGTCTTGTCACCGAGCGCTAGACGGGTAGGCGTGTTGCCAACCAGATCATGGGATTCAATGATCCGTGTCGAGTCCGGGTACGTTCCCCGGTTATGAACGCCATCGCTCGGATGGAGCTTCAGGTAAGGAAGCTTTTGAATCGGATCTTTGGCTTCATCAATCATGATGACATCATACCGGATCGGTGAATCCGAATAGAGATCAGCAAACATGGACAGCACCTGCTGATTCTTCAAGGTTTGCGCGCTCAAGTCTTGCAGAATGACCCGGCTTTCCCCAGGCGCGAGCGAGATCGTCTTGAATGAATCAGCTGATTGCATAGACTCGAGGTAGCGCTGAACAGCTGCTTTTCCCGTGGCAGTCGGTATATTAATCGGACCGCCTATTCCCGTATACTCGGTTGTCAGACGCGCTGTCATGGTGTTGATGTTAGTGGCGACGACGTACATCTTCATGTTCTTCCCGGTTGCGTTCAAGTGGTGGATCATGAATCGCGTGCTGGCATTGCCGACCTCGCGGTAGACGATACCCTCTTGATAGACGGTTTCCGGAGAGTTGCTGCGAATCAACAGATAAGGTTCGGAGCTTCTTGTAATCGGCATCAGATTCCATGTCGGCACAGCGGATCCGTCAAAGGTGTATTTGTCGCCGATGCCCGTAAACAATTGATTGAATTGATCACGCGTATACAATACTTCGCTCGTTACGTTGATAATCTTCTCGTATGAGCTGGTCGCTCCATGTTTATCAGTAACAATCAACAGCACTTTATGCGGTCCTGCCGTAAAAAAGGCCTGATCGTTGTTTTCCCACTTATACGTAAGCTCATCGCCAGGATCGTTGTCATAACTCATATTCATGTACGTTATTTTCTCACCGATCTTATATTCCTGTTTATCCGTTTCGAACATGGCAACAGGCGGCGTATTCGGAGCGGATACTTGAATGCTCAATATATACGGGTCGCTCCACTCCCCGCTGGAATCCTGTACCGAGTAGGAAACCGTATGCACGCCGGGTTCGTCAAAAATCTCTTCCCGGCCTTCCCAATGCTCGTCAACAATAGCCAGGCCCGTCGGCGAATAGGCATTTGTCTTATACGTAACCGTTGTTTGTCCGGCGAGGATCTCACCAGGCTGCACCGTGAAGGAAGCTACGGGCTTTGCGCTCAAGCTAAGGATAACCCGCTTATTCGGCTGGTCCACCCGATAGGTGATGTCCAGCGCCTGCGTAATGCTGGTCAGCGGCACCATGAACGTATTGTTGGACTGGTAAGCCGGTCCCTTCATCGATTTTCTGACCCCGTTCACGGTGTAAACGCTGCTGTTCGTCTTAAAACGAAGCTCATCGTTACCGCGGATAATAATCGTTTCCTTAGTCTTTCCGTCATAGGTCAGCTTCAGGCCGACACGATCAACGAGGGAGCGAATGGCAACATAGGATACGCCGTTCTTAACTGCCATCGGCTGACCTGCCGTATACGCTTTCCCGTTCTGATACATCTTGTTGCTGTTCATCATCAAGATGAGGTCATTGGGCCCGAGATTCGGTATATTCGGAACCTCGCTGCCAGATCCCCCACCGTTATTTCCGCCTGGCTGTTCACCATTACCGTTGCCGCTGCCCATACCGGATAGATCGAGAATAACCTTCTTCTCGGGCTGGTTCACCTGGTATGGAATTTCAAGCGCTTGCGTGATCGCGGTTAACGGAACCATAAACACATTGTTGCTCTGGTAGGCAGGGCCTTTCATCGAACGTACCTGTCCATTGACTTTATAGTTGCTGCTTCCTGTCGTAAACCGAAGTTCATTACCATCCTTAAGGATGATGGTTTCCTTCGTTTTATTATCGTAAGACAGCTTCAGTCCTGCACGTTCAACCATGGCGCGAATGGCGACATAGGATACCCCTTGCTTCACAGCCATCGGCTGACCCGCTTTGTATTTCTTGCCGTTATGGTACATCACATTGCTGTTCATCATCAGTACAAGTTCATTCGCCGAAACATTGGAAGTACTGACTTCGGGCTCTCCGGATGGGCTGCCCTCTTCGTTCTCTGAAACCTCATTATCGGAAGGATCGTTTTCCGTATCCTCCTGCTGTTCATTGGGTGCAGAAGGTTCGGCATTCGGATCGCTAATCGTACCTTCGACTGAATCAGAAGATGTTTCCTTTGGCGTTGCTGATGTTTCCTCCGCTTGCTGCAAGTCCGTCTGTTGTTCTCCACTCTGCTGGCTTTGTCCTTCCACCGGGGACTGCAGCGCTGATTGGCTATTTAGCGCCGGAGCTGTAATATCCGGTGATTCAGCTGCCGCGGGAAATGCCATGGATACCTGGGCCGCGGCAAGGACTGTAATCATCGAGATTCTCTTGAAATTCATTCTCTACTCCTTTAAAACTCTCAGTATAGTCTGTCTGCCTCTATTGGACATACTATTAGACGCGGACTTTCCCGAAAAGTTGCTCAGAAAAGGCTGGAAAATAGGAAAACCGGAGCATTCCTGGGTAGGAAGGCTCCGGTTTGAGCAACCCTTATTTAATTATTGACATAGTCCTGATTACCGCTCCAGCCAAGCGGATAAATCTCGCTGATTCCTACCGGGAGCTTGCCCTCAGGCGTAACCCGTCCTATTAAGACACCCGCGGCTGCATTCATATAATAAGGTGTGTTCTCGTAGCTGCACAAATACGTCGGAACCGGCGGAAGATCATTGATATCATAGGGATTACGGGTAGCGACGATAACAAGTGCCACATCCTCAAGTTCAACCAGCTTGTTCACCAGCTTCTGCTGGCCGGCGGGAAGACGGCTCTCGGAGGTGTACGTAGCTACTACAATCTGTTTATATCCTTCAGCTGCCTTAACGGCTTGCTCTACCTCTTCATCAGACATATCCGTTCCGACACGCAGATCGTCTGCCTGAACCCCGTAACTTCTCAAGGCATCCCCTAAGGTGTAGCTCTTGCTCCATGCTTCATCCACCTGGGTTGCCTGAAGCAGCTCAGGCCAGATCACCGCAACGGCCTGCTCCGGCTTAAGAGGCAGCTGCCCTTCGTCTTTCACCAGCGTGATTCCTCTGCCTGCAATTTGAGCCAGCAATTGTTTGGTCTCTTCCGCAACCTCGCCAATCGGGTAGACCGGAAGCTCCTCAGCGAGCTTTGCATTACGCTGCTTAAGCGCCAATATCCGATCTACAGCCTTGTCGATCAGCTCTACCGGGAGTCTCCCGCTGCGGACAGCCTCAATGACGGCCGTAATCGCGGCCGTCTGCTCAGATAGATTATGGCTGACCAGTACGCAGTCCGCACCCGCTTCGATCGCGCGTATCGCGCCCTCCGGAATCCCGTACTCTTTGGAGATTGCGTGCATCTCAAGGCAGTCCGTTATGATCAGACCTTCAAACCCCATCTCCTCCCTCAGCAAACCCGTTAACACGGCATGAGAGAGCGTCGCCGGCAGATCGCTCGGCTCTATCGCCGGGAAACTGACGTGAGCCGTCATGATGGCGTCCACGCCGTTCTGGATCGCTTGCGCAAACGGATACAATTCCACGCTGCGGAGCCGTTCCAAATCATGCGGTACAGAAGCCCGCCCGAGATGAGAATCGACGCTGGTGTCGCCATGGCCCGGGAAGTGTTTGGCCGTAGCGGATACACCTTCTTCCTGGTATCCCTTCATTGCCGCAGTCCCAAGAGCGGCAACAGCTTGAGGATCTTCGCCGAAGGAACGCACGCCGATGACCGGATTACGAGGATTGTTGTTCACGTCGAGACAAGGAGCGAAGTTCATATTTACACCAAGTGAACGCAATTCGCGTGCCCCGATTTGTGCTACCCTGTACGAATCCTCCGCGCTACCCGCTGCTCCAAGCGCCATATTCCCCGGAATGCGGCTGATGCCTTCATGATCAATTCGCGCAACCATACCGCCCTCTTGATCAATCGAGATCAGAAGCGGGAACTTCTGGCTGTCCGATGCGAGCTGCTGTAAGGACTCCGACAGTTCGGCAAGCTGAGGCAGCGTTTTCACATTCCGGCGAAAATAGCAGATGCCCCCGACCTGATATTGTTCAATCAGTATCTTGGCATGCTCATTCGGCGTCAGCGCGTTGAAGCCGCATATAAACATTTGTCCTACCTTTTGTTCTAACGATAAATCTGCTGCCGTCCATTTCATTGATTTCATACCTACCTTCTATCAATTTAAAGGACTTTGCAAGCCAGGCGGGATTGATCTAGTGATGACTTTAGCAGCCTGCATGGGTCCTATCAAAACCTATACCGTTGCCTCTCCGGACATTTCCCGGAATTCGGATGGCGTCATGCCGGTAGCCTTCTGAAATACCTTGGTAAAATACCGCCGCTCATGATAACCGACGAAGGAGCCGATCTGAGCGATATTCTTATCGCTGTTCACCAGCAGGAACTTGGCTGCCTCCATCCGCTGTCTCGTCAAGTACTCCACAAAGGTGAGTCCGACATGGTTCTTAAACAATAAACAGAAGTAGCTGGAGCTGATGCCCAGATGCTCCGAAAGCTCCTCAATCCCCAAATCCTGCCCCATATGGGTATTGATATACTCCAGAGCAGACGTTACCAATTGTTCCGGCGTTTTCTTTACGGCTTCGGGATTCGGAGCCTCATCAATAAGCGAAACGGTGCTGTAATACTTCTCTTTCGCCCTCTTCTTGCGGATTTCCTCCCCGATATCACGAATCTTCATCTCGAGTTCCCCGTAATGAATTGGCTTGCTGATGTAATCCTTGACGCCCAGCTTAATTGCTTCCCGGGCATATTCAAACTCCTGATATCCCGTCAGCAAAAAGATCTCCGCCCGGCTTCCTTTCTCCCGAATCTTCGTTATAAAGGTCAGTCCGTCCATGACGGGCATCCGGATATCACACAGGATCAGATCCGGGTTGTACTGATCCGCTACTTCAAGTGCTTCCATCCCGCTTCGGGCAAGTCCGACAACCTTCATGCCCATCTCTTCCCAAGGCAGAACCTTGCTGAGATTGTTCAGGATGGGAGCCTCATCATCAACTAATAATGCCTTCAACATGCTGCCCTTCCCCCCTGTCATAATTGGGTATGACGCATTGTATAACGGTGCCGCCGGGGCGGCTTGAGCATATAAACAGACCGTAATAATCCCCGTACTGAATTCTAAGTCGGTCAGCCACGCTCCGCAGCCCAAGTCCCCGTCGTTCCTGGTTCACTTTGAGATTCTGCAACGTCGTCTGTTCGGATCCGTTATCCTCGGACACCATATATTCAAACATGGACAACTGCTCAGCGGTCATGCCGAGTCCGTTATCCTCGACCCGAATAATGACATTACCGAGTTCCTTCCATGCAGAGATGCGTATCCATCCCGTATAAGAAATGCCTTCAAAGCCATGCTGTATGCTGTTCTCAACCAGCGGCTGCAGCGTCAGCTTCAGGATACGGCTGTGCATAAGCTCTTTCGGCACGTCAATCTCGTATTCGAACAGGTCCTCAAACCGAAACTTCTGGATTTCAAGATAACTCTGCAAGTGCTTGATTTCTTCATCCAGCGTAATTTCTTCCTTCTCCTGAATACTGATCCGCAAGATGCTGGCAAGCCGGTAAACCATCTCACTGACCTTGCGTCCTTCATTCTGGACAGCGAGAACATTGATTGATTCCAAGGTGTTAAAGAGGAAGTGCGGCTTGATCTGCGCTTGCAGCACACGCATCTCCGCGTCGGTCTTCTGTCTCTGCTCCTTCTTGATCTGCGCAAACAGATTGTTGATCCGGTTCATCAAGTTGTTGAACCCTTTCGATAGCAGCAGCAGTTCATCCTCTCCCTTCTCTTCAACTCTCGCGTTCAAATCCCCATCTTCCACACGGCGCATAAACCGCACGATAACAGCGATCGTCCCGGTAATCCGATTCATGAACAGACGATTGAACACAATCGCGGTAACCAGACAGAGGCCCATAATGACGAAGAACCACTTGGCAAAGGAAGTAACCTCTTGCGATAGCGAGTTCCAGTCGGTCACCGAGACGAGATTCCAGCCGTAATCATTCAGATGATAAATAGAAACAATATTCTCTTTGCCGTTAAACTTGGCTTTAAAACTTTGGTAGCCTTGCTTAAACTCAACGTCATGCTTCATATATTGACTGATATTTTGACCATCCATATCGTTATTGGGGTCAAATAGAATGAAGCCTTCATTGTTGACCAACATAAAAGATGTGTTCTGCAGATTGTTAGGGAGTGTCAAATTGCGGAAAATTTCTTCAAACTCCCACCTCTTGATCTGGACGACAAGAATGCCCAGCTTGCGGAGTGTCGTGACATCCTTAATCAGCCGGATCTGGGTGAATACCGGATCCGCTCCCGTCAACTCCGGAAATTCGTGCGGAGCCAGCCATTTGGGAATTCCGTTAAGCCGAACCACCTCTTCATGTAAGGGACTATTCTTAAACTTTTCATAAGGCAGCGTTCTGAAATCCTCTTTACTGAAAATAGGAATCGATGGTGACTCTTTATTAAAATGATATAAAAACGCATAGCTAATCGCTGGATGATTATATAGAAGATTCCGAAAGCTTCGCTGTCTGTCGTTCAATTTCAGCTGGTCCGCATTGGATTCCTTAATCAGGTTCTGCGCATCGGGATCCTTGGCGTTCAGCGCCATGGCGAAGACAGAGGTGGCAATCCCGTTATCCGTGACGTACTCCATCTCCTTAAACACGTTCAGAATGCTGTAGCTGATTGCTTTAAGCGAATATTCGGCTTGCTGGCTGTACTTTTTCTCAATCGAATTGTAGGTAATAAAGAATGTAAATAGGCCCAGCACAAATAACGGAATAATAATGAGCCCCAAAAAGGCCGTGAATAGTTTGTTCCGCAAATTCATACGCATGCTCCTGCTCCTAGTATTACCCCTTGACGCTTCCTGCGGTGACGCCTTCAATGATCTTCTCTTGCAGAACGGCATAAATGATAAGGACCGGCAGCACGCTGAATATGATACCCGCAGACATTTGTGCGTAGTTCATATTGTAGGCGTCCCTGAAACCGACCATGCCGACAGGCAGCGTTCTCAGTTCATCATTCGATAGGAAGTAGTTAGCAAGCAAGAATTCGTTCCAGTTACCCAGGAAATTGATAATAAATACGGTAACGATAGCCGGAACAGTCAGAGGTAAGATAATTCTAGCAAACAACCCTCCGGACCTCAATCCATCAATAACCGCAGCCTCCTCGATTTCACCGGGCAGCGACCGCATGAAGGCAGCCAGTATAATAACCGAGAACGGGATGGCATTGGCAACATACGGTAGAATCAGGGCCATATGTGTGTTCAAAATATCCAACTGCCTCATGATGCCATATATCGGCAGCATGAGAGAGTTATTCGGAATCAGCATGCCTATCAAAATACATTGAAAGACGATGGCGCTAATCCGGTTATATCTCATCCGCGTCACGGCAAAGGCCAGCATCGCTGCAAACAGAATCGACAAGCAGGCTGACAGCACGCCGATGTATAAGCTGTTCCAGAAATACGTGCTAATCTTGGCGTTCACCCATGCGTTCACATAGTTATCAAATATCAGCGTGCTCGGCAAACCAAAAGGGTTCGTTGCAATAGACTGGTTATCCACCTTCACCGAAGAGAACAGGACGAACAGGAAAGGATATAGTATGACGAGCAAGTAAGCCATCAGAAAAATGTGCGGGATCAGTTTCTTTATTGCTCTCATCAGTATTCAATCCTTTCGTTGCGTCTTGCGACCAGCACCTGGTAGAGCACCGTTACGATAATCGTGAAGAGGAAGATCAGCACGGCGATCGAGTTGCCAAAGCCATGCTTGAAGCTCGTGATCGCATATCGAATCATATATGTCGCCATAACGTCGGTTGAGCCGGCCGGCCCGCCCTTGGTCATAACCAGAATAATGTCCGCCGCTTTCATGGCTCCCGCGATCGAAAGCATGATCACAACAGAGATAATTGGCATAATTAATGGAAGCGTGATTTTGGTTGCTCTTTGGACCCCTGTCGCGCCATCAATTGCCGCAGCCTCATCCAGCTCTTTGGGTATGGATAGAATTGCGGCAAGAACCATCACGATGTAAAAGCCAGTCCATTGCCACGCATTCGTGATCAGGATGGCAATCATGGCCCATTTGCTATCCGATAACCAGTAGATGGGTTCAATTCCAACCAGCCCTAAAATCTCATTCATCAGGCCAAAGTCCGGGTTGTAAATGAATCCCCATAAAATGCCGATCACAGCCGTCGACATGATGGATGGTGCAAAAACCGCGGTTTTATAAAGCCCCTTCAAACGCTTCACGTTTGCGATTAACAGGGAGAAAAATACGATCGTCGGAACCTGGATCAAACAGGAAAAGAGAATGAAATAAACATTGTTCCTGACAGCCTTCCAAAAAGCATCATCATTCAAGGCTGTCACATAGTTATCGAGCCCAATGTACTTCACATCTTTGGAGATGCCGTTCCAGCTCGTAAAGCTGTTGTCAAACGCAGTAAAGATCGGGTATATGAAAAAAGCCAGAAACAATAAGAATGCCGGCAGCACAAAAACGATGTAAATCAGAGGATTTCTCAGCGCTTTATTCATGGTAACCTCCGTATTTATGTCTGATGTTGTTTAGGCAAAAGGGCACCCCCATGTACCGCAGCGGGTGGCGCCCTTTCGTCTAGAATTTTAGTTATTCCTCTGAAGCATTGGCCGCTTCTTGCGCTGCTTGCACATTCTCCAGCATCTTCTCGGCATCAAGCTCGCCGCCAATGACCTGCTGAATGCCCATGCTCAGTGCGGTGTTCACATCTGCTTGAACAAGGCCATCGAAGGCAGGGAAGGACTTGCTGATCTCACTGACGCCTTTGAAAATGTCCTGCATAAGCGGATCATCCGAAGTGGAGTTCATTGTTGCCAGCTCCATCTTCATTGCCGGCAGTACACCGTCTTCTTTCAGACCGCGCAGCTGCATTTCATCTGTCCACATATTTTTAATGAATTCTTTAACCGCTTGAAGTTTACGAGGATCTTCTGCTACCGCTGCCGAGAACCCATATCCGTTGTTTGCGTCCTGCATGACGATGACAGGGTCGCCTTCATTAACCGGAGGCAGGTTGAAGTATCCGACCTTATTTACCAAATCACCTGCTTGAGCCGGATCTCTAAATACGGAGTTTGCCCACGATCCGTCCATCATCATGATGGCTTCGCCAGTGATCATTTGGTTTCTCATGTCCGCATATTCGAAGCCGAGCTCGCCTTTTTTGAAGTATCCCTTCTCAACCCATTCCTGGTGCTTCTTCACACCTTCCACGACTTTTGGATCGGTCCATTTGGTTTCCCCGGTTTTGAAGCCGTAAGTAACCTCTGGCCCTGCGTAATAGCTCCACAGGTTGTTCGTGGTCATGAGCGGAATCCAAGCATCCTTGGAGGATTGGGCAAAAGGAATCTTCCCGTCGGCTTTGATCGTTTCGGCAATTTGCTCCAATTCAGCCAATGTTTTAGGAACGTTCAAACCTTTTTGGGTGAAGTAATCCTTGTTATAGAAAATACCCTCAATGGAAATGCCAATCGGCAATCCGTAGATCTTGCCGTCATGTGTAAATGGGTCCAGCGTAGAAAATTTATCTTTAATGCCTAGCTCTTCCAAAATTGGGGTCAAATCAAGCATCAAGCCTTCTTTGGAATATACGCCTGCATCCGGGCTGCCGAACACATCGAATACTTCCGGCGGCTTACCGGCTGCCATCTCGCCTCTCAGTTTCTCTTTCCGGTTCACTTCAGAGTCTACAGCGTCCAGCTTGATTTTAAGCCCGGGCACCGCTTCTTCGGTTTTACTGACAACATCGTTCAGCATTGCCAGACGAAACTTCTTGGATTCACCTACTTGCGTATGGCGAATGGTGATTTCAAACGGCTCATTGCTGACCGTTCCTTCCGAACCACCTGACGGTTTTTCTGCTGCCTTGTCACCGCCGCCGCATGCAGACAAAAGCGTGGATGAGACGAACAGAAGCGACATTAATAATGCCAGACCCTTTTTCTTCATTGTCTTTGACCCTCCCGAAGTGCTTGTTTATTTGATAGGCGTTTTCCTCACATCTTCATTATAGAAAGCGATTCCATTTTTCGATAGGCCGATATTTTTCTTGCCAAGGGATAAAATCCTCTACAAAAAAACAACAACCTTTCCATATGGGGAAAGGTTGTTGTCAGTAATCGTAACGCATATATGAAATTAATTAGAAATCTATTAGCTCTGGACTGTCTCTATTTTCTTGGGTATCTCACCAATCAATCGGTAAGCGCGTGCCACTTCTTCCTCGGAAGGTGAAGGTACGCCCTCCAATGGATAAGCCATGCCGAGCTCCTTCCATTTGTAAACGCCCATCTGATGGTAAGGCAAGATTTCGAATTTCTCGACGCCGTGCAGCGTCCGAATAAATTGACCGAGCGCAATCAAGTCTTCTTCGTTGTCATGGATGCCCGGCACATAGACGTGGCGGACCCACATGTTCCGATCATGGTCAGACAGCCAGCGGGCCGTCTTTAACGTCCTTTCGTTCGACTTCCCGGTGAGCTTGATATGCTTCTCGTCGTTGATATGCTTCAGATCAAGCAGCACCAAGTCGGTAAACTCCAGCAATTCCGAGATTTTCTCCGGTTCATTATAGCCGTTGCTGTCCAGCGTCGTATGCAAATTCCAGCGGCGCTTCACTTCCTTGAACAGCTCCGTGACAAAGGGATACTGCAATGTCGGCTCACCACCGGAGACGGTTAACCCGCCGCCCGATGAACGGTAGTAGCTCAGATAAGGTTCAATCTCAGCCAGCACGTCCTCCACCGTCATCTCGCGTCCTTCATGCAGTCCCCAGGTATCCGGATTATGGCAGTATTGACACTTCAAGAGACAGCCCTGCATGAAGAGCACAAAGCGGATACCCGGACCGTCCACCGTTCCGAACGTTTCTATGGAGTGTACATGACCTTTTAGCATGGTGCGTCATCCTTTCTGTATCCGCTAGGGTTGTCTTCCATCCTTACATCGATCCGTGGAACGTACGGTTAATGACATCGAGCTGCTGCTCACGCGTCAGTTTGACGAAGTTAACTGCATAACCGGATACCCGAATCGTTAACTGCGGATAATTCTCCGGATGCTCCATCGCATCGATCAACTGCTCCCGGTCAAATACGTTGACGTTCAGATGGTGTGCCTTGCTGCCAAAATAACCGTCCAACATCGCAACCAGATTATTCACACGGATATCACTTTCTTTACCAAGTGCTTTCGGCACGATCGAGAACGTGTTCGAGATGCCGTCAAGACTATCCTCATAAGGCAGCTTGGCCACGGAAGTCAGCGAAGCGAGAGCTCCCTTCTTATCGCGTCCGTGCATCGGATTTGCGCCCGGCGCAAACGGCTCGCCTGCCTTACGTCCATCCGGCGTGGTTCCTGTTTTCTTGCCGTATACGACGTTCGACGTAATCGTGAGCACCGATTGGGTCGGCATTGCGTCACGGTAAGCCTTGTTCTTGCGAATCATGCTCATGAAGGTCTCGACCAATTCAACGGCGATGCTATCCACGCGATCATCGTTGTTGCCATAGCAAGGGAACTCGCCTTCGATTTCAAAATCCACTGCAATTCCTTGCTCATTGCGTACCGGCTTCACCTTTGCATATTTAATTGCACTCAGTGAATCCGCTGCTACGGACAGGCCTGCGATGCCGCATGCCATCGTGCGCAGGATATCCCGGTCGTGAAGCGCCATCTCAATCCGTTCATAGCTGTATTTGTCATGCATGTAATGGATAACGTTAAGTGTATTCATATAGAGCTTCGCGAGCCATTCCATCATCGGCTTGAATCGCTTCATGACTTCATCATAACTCAGGACCTCGGCAGTGATAGCCGGATATTCCGGTCCAACTTGGGCGCCTGATTTCTCATCCTTACCACCGTTGATCGCATAGAGCAACGCTTTGGCAAGGTTTGCTCTGGCTCCGAAGAACTGCATCTGTTTCCCGATGCGCATGGCGGATACGCAGCAGGCGATGCCGTAATCGTCTCCGTAAATCGGACGCATGAGATCATCATTCTCGTATTGAATCGAGCTGGTTTCGATGGAAACTTTCGAACAATATTTTTTGAAGGCTTCCGGCAGCTTCTCCGACCATAACACCGTCAAGTTCGGTTCTGGAGCAGGTCCCAAATTATACAAGGTATGCAGGAAACGGAAGCTGTTCTTGGTCACTCTCGTCTCACCGTTTATCGACATGCCGCCGATGGATTCCGTTACCCACGTTGGATCTCCGCTGAACAGCTCGTTATAATCCGGCGTACGCAGGAATTTCACGATCCGAAGTTTCATAACGAAATGGTCGACCAGTTCCTGAGCTGTTTCTTCCGTTAGCTTGCCTTCAGCCAGATCCCGTTGAATATAAATATCAAGGAAAGAGGATACCCGGCCAAGCGACATCGCAGCACCGTTCTGCTCCTTGATCGCGGCCAAATAACCGAAATACAACCATTGGAATGCTTCCTTCGCCGTATTTGCAGGTTTGGAAATGTCAAAACCGTGCATACCCGCCATTTCCTTCAGTTCCTTGAGGGCCCGCATTTGTTCAGACAATTCTTCCCGCAAACGGATGACCGGCTCATCCATGGCATCCACTTCAAGCTCACCGAGTTCTCTCAATTTGTCCTGAATAAGAGCATCTACACCGTATAGTGATATTCTGCGATAGTCACCAATGATACGTCCGCGACCGTACGCATCGGGAAGTCCCGTAATAATCCCGGCCTTGCGCGCTGCTCTCATCTCTGGAGTATAGGCATCAAACACGCCTTGGTTATGCGTTTTGCGTATGCCGTTAAAGATATCTACAACGGCCTGCGGCATTTCAAAGCCGTATGCGTTGCACGCATCAATCATCATCCGGATCCCGCCAAAAGGCTGGATCGAACGCTTGAACGGCTCATCGGTCTGAACGCCGACAATCTGTTCTTTATCCTTATCCAAATAGCCAGGTTGATGAGAAGTGATGGTTGAAGGTGTATGGACATCCACGTCCAGTACCCCACCGTTGTCCCGTTCTCTCTTGGTTAAATCCGATACGATATCCCACAGTGCTTTGGTGTTATTCGTGGGTCCTGCCAAAAATTCATCAGAGCCATAATAGGGAGTAATGTTCTCTGCAATAAAATCATTAACGTCAATTTGCTTGGTCCATTTACCTGATTTAAAACCTTTCCAGCCTGTTTCTTTTTCAATCACCGACATATTGAATCCCTCCTAGATTTGCTGGGGCTTGCAAGGACAGGCGAGGCCACACCTTGATCTATCTCAGATCTTTAAATGTGATTATTTTCACGATCAATGATGCCACTACCCCGCCTTGTACCTTCAAGCTTCTTTATCAAAGACCTGAGATTCAGCTTCTTGCTACACCTTTATTGTAGTCCTGTTGATCTCTCGCATCTGTGATATTAATCACAAAGTTATCTTTTCCCGTGATTTTTATCACTCCGAGTCTGGTCTTGCATCACTTACCTCAACATATTCCCGGATCTTCATGATCGGCATTCAGAGCCTATCCTATTTAGAACCGACCGTAGAATGCGTTGCGGTAAACTTCTGCGAGCTCTGTCACCAGCGGCAGCTTCGGATTGCTCGTTGTGCACTGGTCTTCAAAAGCCCGGTCCGCCAAATGCTCAACATTTTTCTCGAAATCTTTAGGATCGATGCCAAGCTGCTGGAACGACTCCTCGATACCGAGCTTGCTGTTCAGCTCCCGGATCGCGCCAATCAGACTGTTCACGCCCTCTTCCGTTGTTCTTGCCGGCAGCCCGAGAATCCGTGCGATTTCAGCATATCTCTCATCAGCCACAAAGTGGGTATATTTAGGCCATGCCGCGAATTTTGTTGGCTTCTTGGCGTTGTAACGAATGACGTGAGGCATTAGGATCGCATTGGTGCGTCCGTGTGCCGTGTGATACTGGCCGCCCCACTTATGCGCAAGACTGTGGTTGATGCCAAGGAACGCATTCGCAAAAGCCATGCCGGCAAGCGTCGAAGCATTATGCATTTTCTCGCGGGCGAGTTTGTCGCCGGTCAGCGCCGACTGCTCAAGATATTGGAACACCAGCTGTATGGCTTTGATGGCAAGCCCATCCGTATAATCGCTGGCCATCACCGATACGTAGGCTTCAATAGCATGTGTCAGAACGTCCATACCGGTATCGGCTACCGCTGTTTTAGGCAGCGTGTATACAAATTCCGGATCGATAATCGCCACATCCGGTGTCAGCTCATAATCAGCCAGCGGGTACTTGGTATTCCCTAGCCCTTTGTCCGTGATGACGGCAAACGAAGTCACTTCCGAGCCGGTTCCCGACGTTGTTGGAATGGCAACGAATTTCGCTTTCCGTCCAAGCTTCGGATATTTATAGACCCGCTTGCGGATATCCATAAATTTTTGCTTCAGATTGTTAAAGTCCGTATCCGGGTATTCATAGAACAGCCACATCGCTTTCGCTGCATCCATTGGCGATCCGCCGCCGAGGGCGATAATGCAGTCCGGCTGGAACCTAGCAAGCATCTCCGTTCCGCGTTCTACTGTCGTTGTTGAAGGATCCGGCTCGACCTCCGAGAAGACCTCGATGGCCACTGGCACTCTGCGCTGACGCAGATAATGCTCTACCCGCTCCACATAACCCAGCTTCACCATCATGGGGTCGGTAACGATCGCAACACGGGTGATTTCCGGCATTTTCGCAAGATACTGCGTGGAGCCTTTTTCAAAGTAAATTTTGTCCGGTACTTTAAACCACTGCATATTCACGGTTCTGCGGTTCACCCTTTTCACGTTGATTAGATTGACAGCCGTCACGTTCGACGAAGTGGAATTACGTCCATACGAGCCGCAACCCAGCGTCAGCGATGGCAGGTTCGTGTTGTAGATATCCCCGATACCGCCTTGCGAAGAAGGCTGGTTCACCAGGATGCGGCAGGTTTTCATCCGATCCGAGAATTTCATAATAATGTCCTCATTGTGCGAGTGGATCACCGACGAGTGGCCCATGCCGCCAAAAGCAACCATCTCTTCAGCGCGTGTTATGCCTTCCTCGGCATCCTTCACCTTATAGCAGGCCAGAACCGGACTCAGTTTCTCGGCGGACAGCGGGTAAGCCGGACCGACCCCTTCCAGCTCGGCGATCAGGATCTTGGTGCTTTCCGGTACCTCGAAACCGCAAGCCTCGGCAATCTTAGCTGCCGGCTTTCCGACAATGGACGGATTAACCGCACATTTCTCCGATACCATCGCATGCGCAGTCAGTTTCGCCAGCTCTTCCTTGTTGACGAAATAACATCCGCTGGCAATCATTTTTTTCTTCACTGTATGATAGATAGGCTCTTCGATAATGACAGCCTGCTCGGAAGCGCAGATCATGCCGTTATCAAAGGTCTTCGATAAAATCAAATCGTTCACTGCTTGATCCAGATCCGCGCTCTTCTCTATAAAGCAAGGCACGTTACCTGGTCCTACGCCGAGGGCCGGCTTGCCGCAGCTGTATGCCGCTTTGACCATTGCCGAACCGCCCGTGGCCAGAATGCAGGCGACGTCAGGATGATTCATGAGTGCATTGGTTTTATCCATGGAAGGAGCTTCGATCCACTGGATGCAATCGGCAGGAGCACCTTGTTTCACGGCGGCATCCCGCAGTATCAGCGCGGCTTCCCGGCTGCATGCCTGCGCGGATGGATGGAATCCGAAGATGATCGGGTTTCTCGTTTTAATGGAGATCAGCGCCTTGAATATGGTTGTGGAGGTCGGATTGGTTACCGGTGTTATCCCCATGATAATCCCGATCGGCTCTGCTATTTTTTGAAAGCTGTCATAGGCGTTGTCTTCAATAATACCCACCGTTTTGTCGTACTTGATGCTGTTGTGGATATACTCTGTGGCGAACAGGTTCTTGATAATCTTGTCTTCGTACACGCCCCGTCCCGTTTCCTCAACCGCCATCTTCGCCAGTTGCATGTGCTTCTCAAGGCCTGCCATGGCCATCGCCTGTACAATCCCGTCGACCTGCTCCTGATTCAATTCCATAAACTTTTCTTTGGCTCGATTCGCCTTGTCAATCAGCCCTTGAATGTACTCCGATGCTGTTTGTCCTTTAACTTCAACCGTTCCTTTGCTCACAGCCATATCTCTCATCCTCCCATGGTTCATGTTTCTTTCTCGTCTACGCTTTGATCGTAACACAGCCTTCTCTAAATTCATGTGAAATATTTCACAATATAAATATTTTTCTTTTCTGTGTAATTTATGCCTGTCTTTCCCTCCTTTTAAGTGAAAGAGATCACAAAGTTTGAAAATTCGCCACGATTTCCCTCTTATTCTCCCCCAAAAGTGAATGTTTTCACGTTATAATGTATTTAAAGATTAAACAGATCAAATTTTAGGATGTTAGGGGATACCAACATGAAAACTACTGTAGACCATGTAATGGAAATCGAAAACTTAGGGAACACGCAGTGCTTCTCGGAACAAAACCGCAACCGTCTGCTGGTCAGCATGAAGGAAAGGGTACTCCCTGAAGGATCCCATTTGTTCTGGGAAGGTGACTTCGCCGACAAGCTGTACTACGTTAAACAAGGAAGAATTAAATTAACTAAATCGACTGATGAAGGCAAAGAGCTGATTCTATATATGTACCATCCAGGAGACATGGTCGGGCAAGCCGATCCATTCTTCAGCAACAATCACAGTTTCTCGGCAGAGGTGCTTGAGGATAGTGTTGTCGGTGTCATTGAGCACAAGGATCTGGAGCTGCTGATCTGTCAGCATTGCGACTTTGCCATTGATTTTATGAAGTGGATGGGCATCCACCACCGCATCACCCAGACCAAATTCCGGGATCTCATGATGTACGGTAAGCCCGGTGCTTTAACATCGACACTGATCCGTCTGAGCAACACCTACGGACAGCATCAAGCGGATGATACCATTCTCATCAACAAGAAGATTACCCACACCGATCTGTCGAACATGATTGGGGCAACCCGCGAAAGCGTGAACCGGATGCTGAGTGACTTACGCAAAAAAGATGCCATCGAATATGCCGGCGGAATGATTGTCATTAAAGATCTTCCGATGCTGCAGGAAATCTGCCATTGCGAGCTGTGTCCGAACGAAATCTGCCGGATTTAATCGGCCTGCTCCCTTCTGTGCATAATATACAGTCATCTGCTTACAATAAACCTTGTCTTTCCAAACCAAATTAAAGGGAGTGCTCAGCATGCGTGAAGGATTGATTCCTGCTGTTCTTGGAACTGTGGTTTCTGCTTCGGGTGCCGCTCTGCTTGGCAGCAAGTATAAACTTGCCGCAACCGGTATTCTCGGCTTCGGACTGGCTCATATTGTGCTTGGTGCGATTGACCTGGTGGAACATCGGTAAAGGATTTGGAAGACAAGGTACACGAAAAGAAACCGTTTCTTAGTAAATGGAAGGACAACTCACCATTTACCAATGGAACGGTTTCTTTGTTTACTCATTAGGTTCCACTTCATCTGCTTAGCTTGGAGGCGAAGCCTCCAAAACATCTCGTTCGTATATCGTTAAAGAAGCGGTCAACCGTTTGGTTGACCGCTTCTTTTCGGCTGTCTATCAAGTGAGCAAACCTGCTTACGGAACTGCTCCTTCTCATCGATGTCGCCTACAAAACCTACTTTTGCTTGCTCCCTTTTCCCGACGAGATAAACCAATAAGCCATCCCTACAAACAATCCGCCGCCAAGGATGTTCCCCAGCGTGACCGGCACCATGTTGCTGATCCATCCACTAATGGAAATGGTCTCGGGATGCCCCGGTAATATCGTCGCGAGTGTCAGAAGTGTCATATTAGCTACGCTATGCTCGTACCCTGTTGCAATGAAGGCAAACAGACACCACCATATTAAGATCAGCTTTGTCGTTTCTCCCTTGGCCCGAATTCCCATCCACAAGGCCAGACAGACAAGCCAGTTACACAAGATGCCTCTGAAGAACAGCTCCATAAACGGATCATTCATTTTCTTGGCAGCAGCCGTGAAGATGAGATGGTCCGGCGGCAGGCCTTTGAACAGGCCGGAAGCATACACCAGATAGCTGAGCAGAATCGCTCCAGCCAGATTGCCGATAAACACGAGTACCCAGTTTTTCAGCGTATCCCCCATCGTCGTTCGTCCGGATAATGTGCTTATCGTAAAAAACATGTGATTTCCGGTAAACAGCTCTGACCCGGCGAACACCACCAACGTGAGCGCGATCCCGAATGCAGCTCCCATGACGAGGGATTGGAAGGGTGAACCGGCAGCTGCGAGCGGCGCCCCCAGCTTAAAGATTAATACAATCCCTATGCCGACATACGCGCCGGCCAGCATAGCCGATACCATATAGCGCAGCAGATTATGATTCATCTGCTCTTTTTTACCGACGGCGGCATTGACAACGGCTTCCACATCTGTTTTAAACATGGGATACCACCCCTTGATTTCGTCTGTTTATTATGCGTTTGCTGGCCTTAAACACCCACCTCAACCTTTCCGTCCACGGCGCGAATCGGGTATACACGAACCTGACCCTTATCCGGAGCCTGTACGAGCCCGGTTGAAAGCTCGATTTTCCAGTCATATAACGGATCATAGATGTAGTGCCCTGATACGATGGCTTCCGAGAGTGGCCCACCTTTGGGATGAGGGCTTTGATTGTCCAGCGCAAACCATTGATGATCCGAAGTCCGGAAGACGGCAATCTCCCGATCTCCGAGTTGGACCACCCTTCCGAGCTGTGACAGAAAATCATGTTCATTCCCTACCGTAATAAATTTTCCAGTTTCCATAACACTCGACCTCCACTTCTCTTTTCTATCCCCATCCATACTGCGAAAAGCTCTCCATGTTCAGGCGGCAAGAGGAAGTAGATTCCTCCCTCTTTTATTTGCTGCTGACCGGTTTTGCATCCTCAAATAACGTATTGCGCAGCTTCTCGTCGTTCAGCACTTTCTTCCACGGATCCTCGACTTGCTGCAAGGCAAGCTCGATTCTCTCCACCAGTTCCTTACGCTGCTTGGTATCGTCCAGGATAACCGCTCGGATTTGTTCCAGTCCCAAGCGCTCTACCCACTCCGATGTTCTCTCCAGGTACTTGCCGGTTTCACGGTAATACTGCATCAAGGCTCCGCAGATTTCGACCAGCTCTTCATCCGTTTTCACTTTGCAGAACGAATCAGCCAGACGTGCCTTCGTTCCGCCGTTGCCTCCAACGAATATTTCCCATCCACCGTCATTGCCAACGATCCCGATATCTTTCGTGCACGACTCGGCACAGTTTCGCGGACACCCGTTGACTGCCAATTTAAATTTCGCCGGGAAATCCAGTCTTTCGAATTTCTCCTCGAGGAATGCCCCCATGCCCATCGAATCCTGCGTACCGAAACGGCAAAATTGGGAACCTACACAGGTCTTCACGGTCCGCAGCGATTTGGCATAAGCATAACCCGACGGCATATCGAGCTCTTCCCAAACGCTCGGTAAATCTTCCTTCTTAACACCGATGAGGTCCAGACGCTGTCCTCCGGTTACCTTTACAACCTTCACATTATATTTAAGCGATACATCCGCGATTTTCTTCAAATCCTCCGGTGTGGTAACGCCGCCGTACATTCTTGGGACGACCGTGTACGTGCCGTCTTTCTGAATGTTGGCGTTCATCCGTTCGTTGACAAAACGGGATTCCCTCTCTTCTTGATGGGTTACCGGGTTCAGCATCGCCAGATAATAATGAATGGCCGGGCGGCATTTCGAGCAGCCTTCCGGATTGCTGAAGTTTAGAACATGCATGACTTCTTTCGTTGTCTTGAGTCCTTTGGCACGGATTTCGGCGACAATCTCGTCCCGATCAAGCGTTGTGCACGAGCATATGCCTTGTTTGCCTGCCGCCTTAAAGCCATCGCCCAATACGCTCTGGAGTATTTGCTCCACGACAGGTTTACAGCCGCCACACGAGCGGGTAGCTCCTGTGCAAGCTTTAATCTCATCCACTGTCGTAAAACCCTGTAGAGTAATGGCATCCACAATGGCTTTTTTGGTTACGCCGTTGCAGCCGCACACGATTTCATCATCGGGCATCTTCTCCAGTGAAAATGCCTTGCCATTTCCTGTTCCTGCGCTGTCAGTACCCATGATCGAATCGTAAATCTCATCCGTCATGGCTGTCTTTTTTCGAATCATGGATTGAAGGCTTGCCGAATCGCTCACATCTCCGAACAATATCGCCCCAACGATGATATTGTCGCGAATTAATATTTTCTTATAGGTCTTGCGCCAATCATCTTTTGCGGTGATCACCGAGTGCTCGGCTTGCTCCATGAATTCTCCGGCAGAGAATACATCCACACCGCTGATTTTCAACTTCGTCGATACAATGCTTCCCTCGTAAGGCTTGCCTTCCACACCACATAGATGCTTCGCCAATACCTGTCCCTGCTCGAACAACGGTGCAACCAGGCCGTAGCATGCGCCCCGATGCTCGCAGCATTCGCCGACCGCATACACATCCGGCCAGGAAGTCTGAAGATAATCATTAACGACGATTCCCCGGTTCACTTCGATCCCGCTCGCTTTAGCGATCTCGGTGTTCGCTCTGATGCCCACTGCCATGACCACCAGGTCGGCATCAAGCTCATCCCCATCCTTGAAGCGGAGTCCCGTAACTCTGGTATCTCCCAATATTTCGGTTGTTTGTTTGCCTAATAAGAAATTGATGCCCTGCTGTTCAAGCTCCCTTTTCAGCATGCCGGATGCCATCGAATCCAACTGGCTCTCCATCAAATCCTGCATGAGATGAACCACCGTCACCTCCATGCCCAGGCTGACCAATCCTTTGGCAGCTTCCAGACCCAGAAGTCCCCCGCCAATGACAGCCGCTTTCTTGTACGCCTTAGCGGCTTGAAGCATCTGCGTGCAATCGGCAATGTTTCGGAAACCGATAACGCCTTCTTTGTCACTGCCCGGCACGGGTAAAATAAAGGGCTTCGAGCCCGTTGCTATCATGACTTTGTCATAAGGCACAGTCAATCCGTTGTCGGCGGTCACGACCTTGCGTTCCCCATCGATGGCAGTTACAGTGGCATCCGTGTGCAGAGTGATGTGGTTATCCACGTACCATTTCCAATCATTCAATACAATATCATCCAAGGTTTTGCTGCCTTCCAACACATACGACAGCATGATGCGGTTATAATTCGGATGAGGCTCCTGTCCAATGACGGTGATGTCAAAATTCCCACCCAATTTAATGATTTGCTCGACCGTACTAATCCCGGCAATACCGTTGCCAATGACAACTAACTTTTCTCTCTTTATATTGGACATCGATTGATTCCTCCCCAACACATTTATCTAGATCGTGGTATTCCGTTGCTTTCACACAAATTATATCGTCTGATCGCATTAATTTTTGTGATATATTTCACATAAATCATTAAAATTTAAAATAAAAATGCCAAATAACCCTGTCCACATCGAACAAGGTTATGAAGAGGCATGCTCTCTATATAATATCGGCTTCCATATAGGCTCGTTCGCCGCTAGGAACTTTCAAATAAGGGCGAATCCCGGCAAATCCCTTCGCGTCCAGGTTCACCCCGGTCATCCAGTTCCCCTCCAATAAGCCTCGATCCGATTGCATAATGACGGCAGGTGCCTGGATATGCTCCTGATATAGAACGATGCCCGCCTGAATAGTCTTAAAGGCTTTTCCTTGTTCCACCAACGGTACGGCGCTGATATACGTAGGCACAAAATAATTTGCGATCACATCCAGCTCTTCCCCGTCAAAAAACGGCTCGCTGCCAAGGAAAGGATGCAGCATTACGATTTTCTCATAGAGTGACCAGATGATCATCTGCAGAAATCTTCCCGTACGTCCTATATTCTGCCCGGTGGACGCATGAAATCGATCGGTTTCATAACCAATGAACTTCCATCCGCCGGGGGCTTTGACCCATTTCTGAAAGATATCAACAGCATCGGCACCGCTATGGCTAACGGATTCTGCAGATTCCGGGCTTGTTCCAGACGCAGCTAACCACAAGGAATCCGGCACATACTGGCTCAGCATCCGTTTGGTCTTCTCAAAAATATGAAGCACTTTTAATGAAGCGTTTTCAAGTTCTGAGATGTCCTCTTGTCCATAATGGAAACGGGAGATATACGTTCGCTTGGTCATGGGCTCGCCTCCTTGATATGCCGCTCTCGGTATTTACATCATATAGCAGCTGCGTCCGCTTGGTGCATGTCCACCTATTCTTGCCGTAAAGAAACAGGAATCATACTTCCATTTAGAAAAAAAACCCTGAAATGAGGATGTCTCATGCCAGGGTTTAATCATCAAGGGGAGTCTTAAGATGACTCATCTTTCGACCCATTGTTCCGCCCAGAATGAAATTTGCTCCATCACCGGACGAAGTGCCTTGCCTTTTTCAGTCAGTTCATATTCAATACGTACCGGTGTTTCCGGATAAACATGACGAATCAAAATGCCTTCGCATTCCAAATCCTTCATCCGCTCAGAGAGCATCTTATCGCTCATGGACGGAATCAAATTCGAAATATCCTTAAAGCGCTTAGGCCCGCTCATCAACGTTTGAATAATCAAACCGTTCCACCGTTTGCCCAGAAAAGAAAATGCAGATTCAAAACGGGGACACATCGTAACATTTGTAACTTCCATATCCCTTCACCTCTTTACGAAGTCACCTTGTTTATAGAAACTCATAAGCTTAATCAAAAATCTAGAAAACTTACGAATTGTAAGTATGTTTCATTTTAGCACATTTCCGAGAAACTGAAAACCACCTAGCCCCTTTTTCCCATAAAATCAGCGCTTATCCCATAATATACGAGCCAAAATATCCAAATCTTTCTCGATCCAAGTGGATAATTTCCTATTATACAGTACCGCCGCTGGATGGAATAGAGGGAATATCTTATAGGTTTCCACCGAGAACATGTAACCCCTATCTGGATTCTCCGGATCGGTTGCTTGCTGGACCGGCCCCTCCATCAGTTTGCCGTGCAGCGATGTCACCGTTTCATGGCTTCCGATTAACCGGTGCAGCGCCGTATTTCCCATGGGTGCGATAATGTGCGGGCGAACCCATCGGATCTCTTCATCAAGCAAAGGTGCATGGGCCAATATTTCCGCCTTCGTCGGTGTGCGATTGGAACGGCTGATGATACTCTCGCCCGAGGACCTCACGATTACCTTTTCCTTATAAGGCCTGCTTCTCATGGCACTGGTAATATACACTTGCTCCCGGGTCAGGTTCAGGCGTTCCAGGTAGGCATTCATCTCTTGTCCAGCCTGCCCTACAAAAGGTAAGCCTTCCAGAACCTCATGGGCCCCGGGTGCTTCTCCAATAAACATAATTTTGGCGAAGCGGACTCCTCTTCCGAGCAGGAAGCCCTCAACGGGTTGATGGACCAGCTTGGCCTGGCATATGGCGATGGTTGCGGGATCTACAGGTGCGCTTTGTACTTCACTCATGTGTACAGCCCCCCTTCTTGTATATCATACAATACCCCATACTTAGGTATATTCTATCCCTAGCCGGCAAAAACATTTCCGTGAACATTCATCATTAACGATAAAACGAGCCGCTCAAGGATTACACCCTGAACGACTCGTGAACTCATTGCTTTTTAAAAAATGCTGCTCATAGCCTTAGACTAAAACGGGAAGCGCACGAACCGGCTGACTGTTGCCGAAGGTTTGCTTGCCTGCCGTGGAATAAGCCCAGTTAATCGCATTGGTGATCACTTTCAGCACTTCGGGGTTGTAGTAGGTTGGATAGGTCTCATGCCCCGGACGGAAGTAGAATATGTTCCCATGACCGCGCTTGAACGTGCAACCGCTCCGGAATACTTCGCCGCCTTCGAAATTGCTGACAAATACCAGCTCATCTGGGGCTGGAATATCGAAGAATTCCCCGTACATTTCCTCGTGCTCGATGATGATCGGACCTGTAATTCCCGCCGCGATCGGATGCGTTGGATTCACGCTCCAAATAATTTCCTGTTCCCCTGCTTCGCGCCATTTCAAATCGCAGCTCGTACCCATTAACGCTTTGAACGGCTTGGAAAAATGTCCGGAATGAAGAACGATCAGCCCCATCCCATCCTGCACGCGCTTCACGACCTTGCTTACGATTTCGTCACTAACCTGGTCATGAGCCATATGCCCCCACCACAACAGCACATCGGTTGAATCCAGTACATCGTCCGTCAATCCATGCTCCGGCTGGTCGAGCGTTGCCGTTCTGATGACAAAATCCGGATTTTGCAGACCCTCCGCCAATGCTGTATGAATCCCTGTCGGGTAAACGCTGCGAACCTCGTCATGGATTTTCTCGTGCACGAATTCATTCCAAATGGTTACGTTAAGCATGTTGCTGTTCCCCCTAATTGCTTATTCGGCTTACTCTACGCTGTTAGACCCACCACATGTCCCCAAGCGGCTCTTCGATCAGCACTTGCTGAAGGTTTTGCACCGCTTTGGAGAAGCCTTCTTCGATGGACATCAATCCATCTTCATGTTCAATACTTACGACATAATCATATCCAACCAGACGAAGGGCACTCATCATATCCGCCCATTCCTTCACATCATGTCCATAGCCTACGCTGCGGAACTGCCATGCGCGATCCAGCATGTTGGCATAAGACTGCATATCGGTCAGACCGTGCTTGTTGACGTTGATCGGGTCAATGCTTGTATCCTTCGCGTGGAAGTGGTGGATTGCCCCTTCACGGCCCAAAATTTGAATCGCTTGAACAGGATCAATCCCTTGCCACCACATATGACTCGGATCCAGGTTGGCCCCAATCACTTCGCCTGCAGCTTCACGCAAGCGGAGCAGCGTGCCTGGCGTATGAACGGAGAAGCCGCCGTGCAATTCCAAACCAATCTTCACATTGCGGTCTGCGGCAAATTTACCCCATTCGGTCCAGTAAGGAATGACCTTGTTATCCCATTGCCAAGTCAGAATCTCTTGGTAGTCGTTAGGCCAAGGCGCAACGGGCCAGTTCGGGTATTTGGCATCCTCATGGTCGCCTGGGCAGCCGGAGAATGTGTTAACAACAGGTACTTCAAGCTTCTCGGCAAGTTCTACCGTTTTTACGTATGTGTCATGAAACTCTTTCGCGATTGCTTTTTGCGGATGAAGCGGATTGCCGTGGCAGCTCAGTGCGCTAATAATCAACCCACGGGATTCCACCGCATTTTTGAAGTTCTTCAGCGCGGTTTCATTCTCCAGCAGCTCGACCGGGTTGCAATGCGCATTACCCGGATAACCGCCTGTTCCGATCTCAACCGCTTTAAGCCCCTTGGATGCCACATAGTCCAAAGCATCCTCCAATTTACGTCCGCTCAGCAATACCATAAATACGCCTAATTTCATTGTATACCTCCTGGTTTACCTTAGTATTAGTAATGAGTATTAGTAATGATGTAATATTTAGTTATCGAAATAAACCGCTTTTCCTGTCTTCGCCGATTCATAGATCGCTTCCAGAATTTGCGTTACAACAAACGCTTGCTCCGGTTTAACCACAGGATCCTTATCCTCAATAATGGCTTCCAGCCACATTCTGGCTTCACGGTCCGCATCATTTTCCTTGGAACCGGAATAGAACGCGACGCCGCCAGCATTCAAATCCACTTTGGTTTCATACAATCTGCTCATTTTCTCGCCGTTAATACGCAAACCGTCCTTCATGTCAGCTCCGCCTTCCGTACCCGCAAGGACGGCTTTGGCTTCGCCCGTCTCAACGACGTTAAGAGCCCAGCTGGATTCCAGAATAATCGTTGCGCCGTTCTCCATCGTGATGAACCCGAATGCCGAATCCTCTACCTTGAACTCCTTCGGATCCCAAGGACCGAACGCATTCGCCGCATTCTCGCGTTGACCCAGTTTATGGAACGTGGATCCAAGCACGCTCTTCGGCTTATAGTTGTCCATCAACCACAAGGTTAAATCCAGTGCATGGGTGCCGATATCGATCAACGGACCTCCGCCTTGCTTCTCTTCGTCAAGGAATACGCCCCAGGTCGGAACGGCACGGCGGCGAACAGCTAGTGCTTTACCGTAGTAGATCTCGCCCAGCTCGCCTTCCTCGCAGACCTCTTTCAGATACATGCTATCATCACGGAAACGGTTGTTGTAACCGATGGTAAGTTTTTTTCCTGTACGCTTAGCGGCGTCCAGCATGGCTTTGGCTTCGGAAACGGTTTTCGCCATTGGTTTTTCGCACATCACGTGCTTCCCGGCTTCCAAGGATGCAACGGTAATTTCGGAGTGCGAATCGTTCGGCGTACACACATGAATGACATCGATGCTGCCGTCTTGCAGCAGTTCTCTGAAATCCGTGTATACTTTTGCGCCTTCAACCCCGTATTCGGCAGCCGCCTTCTGCGCGCGTTCTAAGGCGATGTCGCAAAAAGCTACCAATTGGGCCTGCGCCTGCTTCTTCAAGCTCGGCATATGCTTGCCATTGGCGATTCCCCCGCAACCGATAATTCCGATCTTCAATGTTTTCGACATGTCCATTTCCTCCCCATAGGCATTTGATCATTTTGAAAACTCTCCAAATATTAGTGCAACGCTTTCATGCGGATCCTAGCCAAGAACTCATCATCCTGTCAGATCCGTCAGAAGCTGGTTTGCATGTCGTTCATAACCAGTGTACAAGAATATGAACCGGGCTGCCAGTTCGCTACTCCACCTTGTTTATCTGCTGCGGCGCCGGAAGTTTGCCGTAGCGGTATGTGCTTTGCAGAACGATATGTCTGCCCTCCAGCGAAGACTGCTGGAACGACTGCATAATCTCCAGCACGTGGTATGCCAGACGGGCACTGACGCGATGGTCCTTCTGCTCATGAATCGATTGGATCATATCGTTGATACCGAGCCCCCGCTCGTTCTTCCCGCATTCAAATGCAGGGTCAAGCAGCTCCCATTCATCGGAGCCGTGCTTCCGGAGCTTCACTTCGCCGTTAAAGAAGTTTGGATCCCCGAGACTCAGGCTTCCCTGCGTGCCATAGATTTCGATCCAAGGCAGATTCGATCCGCCAAAGATATCAAAACTGGTAATCATGGTTGCAATGGCACCGTTCTCAAAATCCAGCGTTCCTGCCAAATGCGTTGGAGTCTGAACCGTGATCGGTTGTCCTTGGCGCGGGCCAGAGCCGATGGCGCGGTCTGGAATCTGGATGCCTGTGGATGCGCTGATCCGGCTTGCAGGACCAAGCAGCTCTACCAGGGCCGATACATAATAAGGACCCATATCCATCATTGGACCTCCACCCGACGCGTAAAAAAATTCAGGATTAGGATGCCAAGCTTCCGGTCCTGAACCCATCATAAACGCCGTTGCGGCAACAGGTCTGCCGATCAGCCCGGATTCGATAGCGGCTTTAGCCGTCTGTACGCCGGAGCCCAAAAACGTATCGGGTGCGGAGCCTACGCGAAGTCCTTTTTGATCCGCCATATTTAGCACACGGCGAGCTTCCTCAAGGGTAATCGCCAGCGGCTTTTCACTGTACACATGCTTTCCTGCTTCCAGGGAAGCGATATCCACATTGGCGTGGCTGGCCGGAATGGTCAGATTAATAATAAACTCAATGTCAGTCTGTGCAAGCATCTCCTGGACGGTATACACGTTCGGGATGTTGAACTCTTCGGCCTTTTTCTTTGCGTTGTCCGGAATAAGGTCAGCACATGCCACGACTTCAACCCAAGGGCTGTTCTTTAAGTTCGTGAAGTATACGCCGCTGATGGTTCCGCAGCCAATTATACCTGCTTTCATTTTTTTCATCGCTGTCACTCCTTGAGTGTTTAGATGTGCTCGGACTAGTACCATGGTATTCTTTTATGCTTTCGTTTAAAATGAAGAATATGATTAAAACATGAACAATCTGGTCATTATTTTCTTATTCTTCAAAGGGGACTTTAGCAATGGATTCAAATCTTTCCAACCAAGTCGTAGCAGCGGATTTCTCATTTCATCGTAAACCTTTCAAGATGTCCCTGGCTGACGGTTTCGATACCTACTTAATGCGATGGCAGACCGACGGCAAATGCCGTGCCAAAATTGATGACAAGCTGTCACTCGTTGAGGCAGGGGATCTGTTAATCTTCACGCCAGGACAACCCTATGAACTACGAATAGATGACGAATATAACGCTTTGGGTGAATTAACCATCGAAAGCGGAGATTACCATATTTTCTTTAAGGGGGCATGGGCTGACGCGTGGTGGAATTCCAAGAAACGCCCAACCAAAATTCGGGTTCCACTGGAAGAGCGTTACCTGAGTCTGTTTCGGCAAATTCTGCTGGAGCAGCGTCGTGTATCGGATCCTTATCCGGAGATTTCGGATTACACGGTACGGATTCTGTGCCTCGAAGTGGATCGCCTGTTATCGGAGCAGCCATCGACCACGCCCAAGACGTATTTAGCCTACCGCATGAAAAATTACATTGAAGAGAATGCCTCCTCGATGTTCAAGCTGGAGGATGTCGCTGCCCATGTCGGCATCAGTGTCTCCCGGGCAGTTCATCTGTTCAAAGAAGCGTTTGGCACTACCATCATGCAATACACCATGGACGTTCGCCTGAGCATGGCCAAGGAACGAATTGTGTTCAGCCCTCTCTCGCTGGAGGATGTCGCCGAAACTTCCGGCTTTGCCAACTATACTTATTTTCACCGCGTTTTTCGCTCCCGATTCGGCGTTTCGCCTAAACAATTCCGCATGGCCAGTCGAACGTCAAATTGAGCCGTCCTATCTGTGGGATAAAAAGCGGGTCGACCAAGGTTTTTCCTTGGTCGCCCCGCTTCTCTCTTGAATCACATGTAAGATATGCCATGATTCCACATTTACTTCTTATCAGGGCCTAGCGTGGCCGCTGCCTCGGCTACAACGATAGCCAAGTCTTCATTACCAAATAACGACAGGACACCAAGTAGGGTCTGATCCGGTATTTCACCAGCTTCTTCCTTGGGCACCGTTAATTCCAGCACCCGCGCCAGCCGCTCATTATCCGGCTGATTCGGATATGCCTTACGGTACAGTTCCGCTGGGTCCAGTCCGTGATTCACACACCACTGGGCAAACACGAGGATCATCATATCCTCGTCCTGACGGTACGACTCCGCAATCCGTTCTTCTACGGATTTTTCCGTGAATTCCATGTATTACCCCTCCTCATGCGAAAAGGGCTTCGGCGCTCTCTTCGTTCATGAAGACATTATACCGTTTACTTTGAGCTCAGACAAAGTCTAAACTAGTCAACCATCTTGACCTGTATCGGGTTGCTCTTCGCTTTTTGGTCATTCTTCTTCTTCATCCAAGTTCCAAGACTGATGATTATGGCGATAACGAGAATTTCAAAACCATACTTCAGAACGCCATTGGCAAACCAGCTGTGAATCATCGGCTCTTCCACAATCATCTTTGATGCGGTCCAGGCTAACACCGCAGCACCGATCGTAATGATAATTGGAAAGCGATCCGTCAACTTCAGGATAATGGTACTGCCCCACACCATAATTGGAACCGAAATCGCAAGTCCGATAATAACCAGCATGAAGCTTTCCCCAGCAGCGCCAGCTACAGCAAGCACGTTATCCAGTCCCATCATCGCATCCGCAATAATAATCGTACGGATTGCCGCCCACATCTGGTTGCCAGCGGAAATTTCATGCTGCTTCTCATCCACTATCAGCTTGTAGGCAATCCACAACAGAGCAAACCCACCGATCAAGCGTAAGCCAGGGATCATTAAGAGCTGTACAACGAGGAGGGTGGCCACGATACGAATGATAATCGCTCCGACGGTACCCCACAGGATGACCTTCTTCTGGTCCGCTTTCTGGACATTACGAGCGGCAAGCCCGATAACAATCGCGTTATCGCCTGCCAACACAAGGTCAATGAGGACAATTGATAGCAGCGCCGTCCAAAATTCCATCGACATCAAATCCATGTTTCTCCCATCCTTTCTTCATTCTCTTTAGATTTACCTACCGATGTCCTCCATCCAAAAAAAACGCTGTTGCCTTAGTTAATAAGGTCTACAGCGTTTTTTGGACGCAAAAATAGACCTCCACCTCATTCATAAATAAATCAGGCAAAGGTCTCGCTAAACAACATAATCGTTGCCAATAAAGCCGGGGATAGTTAATCCCGTAATGACGACTTTACTTACGATATAGAATTTATAAGTTTTCAGTGAGCCCATAAAATTCTATATCGCAAGAAAACCTACCTTTGAATCGCGGTCGCTCATCCTTGAAAAGGCCACGATAGAAGGTTTTCTTATGAAGCTACTCCCCTTTGGGAACTATTCGGTTGGACATATTATAACATATGAAAAATCGCTTGTATATTCAATTTTTTCCACCCTAGATACGATGCTTAGCTGTCTCAAATGTGGGCAGTATTCCTGTTTTTTTGCTATCATGGTGCTATTCTGGTTGAATTTCGCAAAGTGAGGATTCTTCATGAAGAGATGGATCATACCCGCAATTTATACAACAGCACTGACGCTGGCTTTTGCATACCGACAAGAAATCATGGACTGGTTAGGAGGAAATCCCCCACTCTACCTGATGATCCTACTGGCAACCCTGCTTGCCTTATTTCCCATTGCACCCTACAAAGTCATCATCGCTATTCTTGGCTATGCATATGGAACCGTCTGGGCTGCTGCCATTTCGTGGTTCGGAACCACGATAGCGGCCGTCATCCTGTATGCGGCTGTACGGTCCTTGTACCAGGAGCCCGGCAGGCGACTGCTCAGTAAATATGCGGCTGTCAATAGGTTTACAGCCGTGGTCGAACGGCGCCCCTTTCAGTCGATCCTGCTCGCGCGCCTACTGCCCATCATACCGCAAATGGCCGTCAATATTTATGCCGGTGTCGCATCCATACCATTCTGGACGTACACAACCGCTTCAGCCATCGGTAAAATCCCTGCGATTCTCCTGTATGCTTGGCTAGGCAGCGGGTTTGCCGATCATCCGCTCCTCTTTGCGAGTATCGCGGGCGGACTCATGCTAGTTACCGCATTATGTCTGGCCGCTATCCGGTGGTATAAAGGGAGACAGAATTAAATGGAGCATTGTTTTGGTTTCCCTGACCAAAATGATTATAATATAGAGTAAGACTTACATTTAAAATGTTATAACGATGGAGGGATAATAGATGAATAATCGTTCAACCCCAAGTGAATTGGCTACCTTTGCGGGAGGCTGCTTCTGGTGTATGGTCTCTCCTTTTGATGAGCTGCCGGGCATTCTGAAGGTCGTTTCCGGCTATACGGGCGGCCATAAGGAAAATCCGACCTATGAAGAGGTATGCTCTGATACAACGGGTCATTACGAGGCCGTTCAAATCACATATAACCCGGAAGTGTTCCCTTATGAAAAGCTGCTTGAGCTCTTCTGGCAGCAAATCGATCCTACGGATGAGGGCGGACAATTCCATGATCGGGGGACATCTTACCGGACCGCTATTTTTTACCATACGGAGGAGCAGCGCAAGCTTGCCGAACAATCCAAAGAAGAGGTAGCAGCCAGCGGACGATTCGACGGGCCGATCGTAACGCCCATCATACCAGCCAGCACTTTCTATGAAGCTGAAGAATACCATCAGGATTATCACAAGAAAAATCCGAGCCATTACAAACGCTATCGCAAAGGCTCGGGACGCGAGGATTTCATTGAGCAGCATTGGTCGGATTCGGTAGACCCCGCCGAGCTTAAACAGCGCCTGACACCGATCCAATATGAAGTAACCCAGAATAACGCAACCGAACCTCCGTTCCACAATGAGTTCTGGGACCATCACGGAGAAGGCATTTACGTGGACATCGTATCCGGCGAGCCGCTCTTCAGCTCTACGGACAAATATGATGCCGGCTGCGGATGGCCGAGCTTCACCCGTCCGATTCGCGAATACAACATCAAGGAAAAAATGGATCTCACCCATATGATGGTCCGTACCGAGGTAAGGAGCAAAAAAGGAGACTCGCACCTCGGTCATGTATTTGACGACGGTCCTGGACCGAACGGACTTCGTTACTGCATCAATTCCGCGGCACTGCGGTTTGTACCGAAGGAAGAGATGCAAAAGGAAGGTTATGGCGAGTATTTGCAGCTGTTTGAATAAATCGAAGTATCCCAAGTGCATTGTCCTTCAGGGGGCAATGCACTTTTTTTTGTGCCATTGAACACGCTTATTCAATTTGGTTACACGGGGTAATATACACTACATACGAATAACAGTTGAACTGGAGGGATCGCAATATGCCTTGGAACAAACATGATTATCCGCCATCCATGAAAAATCTAGAGCCGCGGGTTAGGAATAAAGCCGTGGAAATTGCCAATGCCCTGCTGGAGGAAGACTACGACGAAGGACGTGCCATCGCTATCGCCACCGCCAAGGCACAGGAATGGGATGAGAATCATCCCAAAGACGAGGAGTAACCCAACAACATCATAGATATACGAAAGAAGCTCACCCTGCATGCGGGTGAGCTTCTCTTAGTTGGACCGTATTATGAACGGCCGCTAACAGTTGGCTGCGCTGTCTTCGGAGTAACCGGAGTGCTTGGGGCACGGACCGCCTTCCGAATCGGTTTCTTTTCCGTTTTCTCGGTACCGTACGTCACTGTGATGGTGATCACTTGTCCGGCAATCGATACGGCTAATATAGTATATAAGGTTTCAACCAATGGCATGTAGAATAGCGATAATAGCAGAACTACGGCATCCATTAGGAAAAACACCGTCCCTACCTTAAGCCCGCTCCACTCGCTGAACAGCACGGAGATCACGTCGTCACCGCCTGTCGCCCCGCCATAGCGGAGCACGATACCAGCGCCAAAGCCCGTCAATAAACCGGACAGCAGCGCGGCTGCCAGCAAGTTATGATTCAGATCGATCACAAGCGTGGAATACCGCTCGATCAATGCGTAGAACAACGTGAACATGCTCGCCGCAACAACTGTATTGATAATGAACTTCCGACCTTTGATAAACAAGGCAATCAGCAGAACCGGTATGTCCATGAGGACCATACTTAATGCAGGCGGAATATCAAGCGCATATTTGCCAAGCAGCGCAAGGCCGACAAAGCCGCCTTCAGTTAAATGATTGTGAAAATTAATGTGATAATACGTAAAAGCCATTAAAAACGTTCCGAACAACATCGCCGACATCGTGATAATGGTGTTTTGTCTTTTCCTCATACAGGATCCCTCTTGTCGTAGTAGATTGGTCAGACATAGGCCAATCTCTACATAGAGGCAACCTGGAGGAGTTCATCCTTCGAACCATAGTTCCCATCCTTTCGTGAGAGACCGTCCTTGTCTTCAGACGTCCGACTTCGCTCTACGAAGGAAGCTATGTGTATGAGAGATCATAACGTTTCCAAATCGTCCTTTGGGGATTCGTCCTTCGGGGACACATGGTATCCTGATCCTTTCTCGTTTTAATTAGACTGCTAATATTATTATAACACAGTTGGCACACAAGCTAAACAGCTGGCTAGAATGAACAGGAATATATATATGAAATATGTAAAAAAACCTGCTTTCAGAACTCTCCTCCATAAAAATATCGCTGTTCTGTTCACATATTCGCTAAATCCGATGTGACCAAAATCACAAGTACCCTTTCTTCCCTTGTCTATACTTAAATTGAACACGAATTCGACTTATGAATCAGGGGGGGGCCACATGTTAAGCCAGCATACGATTGAAGTCGTTAAATCGACCGTTCCTGTTCTTGAAACTCATGGAACGGCAATCACGACTGCATTTTACCAAAAATTATTCCATCATCATCCGGAGCTTCTTAACATATTCAACCATGCGAATCAACGAGAAGGAAAACAGCCCTTTGCCCTTGCCAATGCCGTGTACGCTGCCGCAGCCCATATCGACCGTCTTGAAGCGATCGTGCCAGTTGTTAAGCAGATCGGACACAAGCACCGGGCATTAAACATTTTGCCCGAGCATTATCCAATCGTCGGCGAAACACTGCTCGCCGCCATGAAAGAAGTGCTGGGAGATGCCGCAACACCCGAAATTATCGAGGCCTGGGGCGAAGCTTACGGCGCCATTGCCGATGTCTTCATCGGCATTGAAGCAGATATGTACCAACAAGCCGCGAACGAGACCGGCGGTTGGAGCGGATACCGTAATTTCGTGATTGACCGGAAGGTGGAAGAAAGCTCTGTCATCACTTCCTTTTATCTGGTCCCACAAGATGGCGGTGAGATTTCCGCTTATGAACCCGGTCAATACATTACGCTCCGGGTAAAACCTGAAGGTGAAACCTATTATCATAATCGTCATTACAGTCTCTCGTCCGCACCGGGTCAGCCTTACTACAGAATAACGGTCAAGCGTGAGGATGAGTTAGAAGGAAAACCTGCCGGCATCGTCTCCACTTGGCTGCACCGTCAGGCTGAGGTTGGGACCGTTCTCGAGGTCACGGCTCCGGCCGGTACATTTACCCTGGATACGGACAGTGACCTTCCGCTTGCCTTGATCAGCGGCGGTGTCGGTTTGACCCCGATGGTGGCTATGCTGGAAACCGTGCTGCTGAATCAACCCGGCCGGAAAGTAACCTTTATTCATGCGGCCAAGTGCGGTAGTCAGCATGCGATGAAGTCTCATATCGATGCACTCGCCTCCAAGCATCCGCAGCTAACCTCTTACGTCATTTATGAACAGCCGGAATCCGAGGATCAGTGCCACCAAGCAGGCTATATTGATCTTGATTTCCTTCGCAAAACCGTCGATGCGAAAGCCGACTTCTACTTCTGCGGTCCAGTTCCGTTCATGCGTGCCGTTAACAGTCAACTGAAATCCATGGAGGTACCTTCCGACCGGATTCATTATGAATTCTTTGGCCCGGCAGGTACATTGGAAGATTAATTAACCATATTACGGAGTCAAGCCTAATCAAAGGGTGCCTGTCTTGCATAAAGACAGGCACCCTTTTGGGTTGAACAAGCTTGCTGTCAATGATTATTCTGCGAAGAAGTTCCTATGTATCCTGCCCCGTTTATATCGTTCGCAATTCGAGCTAGATGTGCTTGCCCTGTTCCCGCAGCAGCCGGTTTACCGTTTCTCTTCTCACGCCGATCAGTTGTCCGATCTCTTCCTGAGTCAGATACTCGGTCAAGTGTATTCCCTGTGAATACTCATCCAGCCACTGGATCAGCAGTTCAAGCCGCTCCGCAGGTCCTCCTACCGTCAAGTGATCCAGCCTCATCTGCATGAACCGCACCTTTTCCTGCAGCAATCTGGCGACCTCGAGCGGTTTCTGCGGATCCTCCTCGAGCTGGCGGTACCAAGCTTCAGCCGATATGAGCTCCACTTCGCTCTGGATCAGAGCGATCGCCGTTCCATGTGTCTCCTTCGGGCTGATCAACGAATGATGCGGCACCGTTTCACCAGGATATAAAATATTGAAAAGCACCATATTGCCGTTCGGATGGAGACGGGTCACCTTGAACAATCCGCTCCGGATGTGATATAGATGGTCCCCGCTATCCCCTTGCCTGAACAATATTTCGCCTTTATGAAGAATCATTAATGAATCGCCTCCTGATGAATGCAGTTATCAGGAGTGTAAACGATATGCCGCCATGAATCCACTGGGATCAATAAACAATTGCCAATATTTAATGGTTGCACGCCGTATATTGTTGGCATACCATGTGTATGATAGAACATACGTTCTTATGTATTTCATGTCTTAGGATGTGTCTCTTATGATGAAGCCTTCCACGCCTCCTCCGCCTTCACTAGAAGACGAAGCCCTGATCCGAGATTATCTGCTGCATCACTTCATTCAGTCTGTTCTCGAGCGGGATATTCAAATTCTCAAGACCCTTACCCTCAAAATGGCTGACCTCTATATCTTAAATCTGCAGCTAATTAAAAAAGAAGATTCGGATCATGCCTGGATCATGCAGCAGCAGATGAGGCGGCGCGGCATCCGGATTCATAGCCAGAGCCGTACAGCCGCGGAAAGGCTGCAGGTTCAGTATTTGTGTCGCGGATATGAATGCAGTCTTCTCTGCGAATGGCACTCCCTGAAGGAAGAGATAAAGGATCGGCTCGTTTCGTATCTTGGCACGGATTTTGCGGCATACTAGCACCAACTACGTACAAGATAGGAGCGCGCATGAAGAATATCTTCCACATATATTCTGCCGATATCCATAGAATCATCCGTAATTGGGCTGCAGGAGTCATCATTACCGGGCTTGCTATTCTTCCTTCTCTGTATGCCTGGTTTAACATTGAGGCCTCATGGGATCCCTATGGCCAGACCTCCGGTGTATCTATTGCCGTTGCCAACCTGGATAAAGGCACCACTCTTCGCGACCAGCCCATTAACCTGGGTAAAGAAATCGTGGAGTCCCTCCATCAAAATGAGAAGCTGGGGTGGCGGTTTACGGAGGATAGTGAGAACGCCATTCAGGGTGTACGGCACGGTGATGATTATGCCGCCATCATTATTCCGGAGAACTTCTCTGCCCGGATCGGCACCGTGCTGAGCAATGAGCCTGTCAAAGCTCAGATCCTCTATTATACAAACGAGAAAATCAACGCCATTTCTCCCAAAGTGACGGCCAAGGGCGCATCCGGTGTTGTAGAGGAAATCAGCAAAAACTTCATCAAAACCGCCAACGGCACCATCTTCGAGATTTTCAACACACTCGGGATTGAGATCGAGAACCAGCTCCCGGCCATCAATAAAGTACGAAATCTTCTGTTCCGGCTTGAAAAAAGCTTTCCGGAGCTCAATGAAGCGGTGGGCACAGCCGCAAAGGATATTAAGCTGGCCAACCGATTGGTTCAGCAAGCTGGCACCGCTCTGCCTCGCCTTGAAGAAATCGCCACGGACGGCAAGGCTATGGCCGGTGCGCTGGCGGAGTTCGCGAATGAGGCCGCTGGTGCCTCGAAATCGCTGGAGCCTGCTCTGCGTCAGGACTTGGAGGTACTGGCTGCAACCACCGGAGCACTCTCGCAAGTGCTGGACGCTCTAGGACAAGCCGACATCGACCCGAAGGAGCTTGCCAGCCGCCTGAACGCTGCGCAGGAACGCGCAAAGACAGCAGCGCAAGCCGCGACCCGGCTGGGTCAATTGTTCAAGCGACTGGGCTCGATCTCCCCGGCGGCAGCTTCCGGTGCGGCGAAGCTTGAGGATATTGCCGCACGATGGACCTCTGCCCAAACCGTGCTCCAAACCATAGCGCAAGCCGTGGAACGGGGAGAAGAAACACCTGCAGATGCCATCGATAAGCTGAAGAAGCTAAACGATGACATTACGGGACTAACCAACACGGTGTTAAGCCGATACGATACGGAGATCGGTCCAGCGATAAGCAAATCCTTCACCAAGGGCGCAGGCACGGCCAAGCGTGTTCAGCAGGAGCTGACCCAGGCGCTTGCCAGCGTCCCCGACATTCAGCATTTGCTCAAAGATGCCCAGAAAGGGCTCAAGGTAGGCGGCGAAGAAGTACAGCTGGCCCAAAGCCGTCTGCCGGAGGCCGAGCTTCGAATTACACAGCTGGCGAATCGGCTGCGTGAGATGGAAGCTGCAGGGGATATCCAAGAGGTTATCGATTTGCTTCAAAATAATTTCGAGCTCGAAAGCCAGTTTTTTGCCGAGCCTGTTACGCTGGAAGAGAATCGACTCTACCCTATCCCGAACTACGGGTCCGCCATGTCTCCCTTCTTCACGACGTTATCCTTGTGGGTAGGTGCCCTGCTGCTTGTTTCCCTGCTCTCCGTTGAGGTTCATGATGAAGAGAGAAGCTTCCGCAGCATCGAGGTTTACTTCGGACGCTATTTAACCTTTTTGACCATTGCCCTGTTCCAAGCGCTATTCGTTACCCTGGGTGATATCTATCTGCTGGGAACCTATGTGGTGAATCCGGGCTGGTTCATCTTGTTTGCGCTGCTGATTAGCACCATCTTCATGCTGATTGTATATACGCTGGTGTCCGTATTCGGTAATGTCGGAAAAGCGATGGCCATCGTACTGCTCGTGCTGCAGCTTGCAGGCGCAGGCGGAACGTTTCCGATCCAGATGACACCGCCGTTCTTCCAAGCATTGCATCCGTATCTGCCATTCACCTACGCCATCAGCATGATGCGGGAAGCCGTTGGTGGCATTCTATGGGATATTGTCGTCCGGGATGTCCTATTCATGCTGATCTTCGCGGCAATTGCGCTGATGATCGGGATTGCACTCAAGAAGCCGATCAACCGGGCCAGCGGCGGTCTCGTCCGCAAAGCGAAAGCCTCGAAGCTCATCCATTAATTTGTACATCGTGCGCACTGCTCCTTGTGCACACGATGCGTTGTTCGGGGCATGCTTGGGTGGCTGGTCGGCCATCTTAGCCTCCTTTCGGTCCGTATACTCACACAGAAAGACTATTTGACTACAACATGAGTCATTTTACGCAAAAGGACACCCCGAGCGGCTTCTTGAAGCCATGGGATGTCCTTTCTTTTCGTATACATTCACTTATGTTGGGATTGCTGACGATAAGCTTTCAACTGTTGCAACGTATCCTCTTCCATATCCCCAAGCCGCCAGATCGCAATCTTCGATATACCCGCGTCTCTCGCCGTATCCATCCAGCCGGCAATGGTCATTCCATCCGCATACCATACGGTATGGCCGAAACCTTGGTCGTCCGTATATTCAAAATACAGGGCACCGCTTGACGGATCCCGCTTCGGATCGTCCGAGATGGAATGCGCCAGCTCCACCGCACGCTTTTCCGTTAATGAGACAACCTTGCCGTTCTTCGCCCAGTCAAACCCGCCAACCGACAATGCGATGGCATGGTCTCCCGGAATCCCGTGCAATTTGTCTGCCAGCTTCCTTATCATGGCGTGATCCGCCTTTGGCCCCGGTCCGCTATGCCCTCCGTACAAGTTATATGCCATCAGGACATAATCCGGACCTGCCGGCAACAACTCAAAGGATGACTGGGAGATCCCCGGCTCCAGCACGATTCGAAGAGAGAAACCCTCCGCTTGTAAACGTTCATACAGCTCCTTGTACAGAGTGGAAAGATTCGCCCAATCTTCCTTGCGTACCTTCTCGTAATCCAGTTCCACACCGCTAAAGCCATGCTGGGATACCACAGCCAGAATATGTCCGATATGCAGGCTGCGGCTTTGCGGAGTAGCCGCGATCCGGGCGATGAGCTCAGGATCCTTCTGGTCCGCCGTCCCATCAGTATCAAAGCGATCGTTTACGATGGTCAGGACACGGCGAAGCTGCTTCCCTTTTCGGGAAATCTCCAGAAACTCAGGCAGCCCCTCCCGAAAATCCGAAGTAAAATGGAGTTCATCTTTATGATTGAAGTAAGCTGCAAAAAAATGAATTTCTTCAAGCTCACTACCAAGCTGCTTCAGATCCGTAATGCCCGTCCTCCACTGCCAATCCGTAATCCAGGCAGACAGCTTCACTCCCGTTTGCGGTAACTGAACCTGCAGCGCTTTCTCCTGCTCTTCGGTGCGCAGCCACCAGAAAGAGACAGCAGCACACAAAGCCATCAGTACCAGAGCTCCTGCCCATTTCCTCCTGCGATTCTTCATTCTTGTTCACGTCCTACGCCATCCGAATTTTAAAAAGTCTCCACAGCCCAGTCAACCGCCCGGCTCAAACTTCTCTGCACGCCTGTCAGGACACCGGTCAGTCCGGACGGTTTGTTCGTAAACAGCAGCTTCATATCACCGCTCGCAGGCTCGGATTTAATGGTGACATCTTCAAAAACAGCGTCATAAATATCATCTTTCTCATTCTGCTCATGATATTGCGATTCAAACGCCACGCCCCCTGCACCAATCGAAACATCCACAGACTGCTGATCCAGAATCAACTGTTGATCGACACTCACGGACAGGGAATGGCCTTTCACCGAAATCTCCAGCCAACGGTTGCCAAGTATGTTGACCGGATACTCATTCTCATCATCCCGGTCTCCGGACTGCGTCTGCTCCTTGGTATATACCGATGCCTTATCGAATTGCAGGTCCTCTTCCCCCCACTCGACCTTCGGCAAGGTATAGGTGAACAGCTCCTCGGGTGCTTGACCCGCTCTCTTCTGTTCTACCACCACGTTATTGTTCTCCAGAAGAAGCCTTAAGTAAGAGCCCTTCGTCCGGTCGTAACGGACATAGATGGACTGCCGTCCTACCACATTACCGAGTGCCTTCGCCGAGACGGTTATGTCAGACTCTTCGCTGCCCTTCAAATAAACGATCCCTGCCTGGGCCGGAGGCGATGTGACCACGAAACGGTTATCCGCAAATTCAGCCGCTCCGCCAAGCAGCTCCCACTTATCGGCCTGCTGCTTGTCCCCTCGCACAAACTGCATAGGTTGTCTTTGGTCCTTGTGCAGCTTCATCAACAGGTGATTGGTAGACCAGTAAGGAGCAGGCTGGACTCGAGTCAGATTATAAAGATCGCTATCCTTCGAATTGAAGGCCATTCCTTCCCGGTTGAAATTCATCCCAAACAACTGCCGAATCTGCTCCGTATTGGCATTGGCTACAAGCTGATTCATGCCTCCGCCCAGCGCATTGGCGTGCATGATCATATACGTGCCTGGAACGTAACCAAGCGCTTTCGTGTAAACCTGATTCATCGCTTCATAGTCCGCTTGGATCCGTTCTTCCATCTCCGCGCGGTTCTCGAGCGGAATCATATTCTCGTCACGTATGAAATCCATCAAATAGTGGTTGTAATACTCCACGTTGGATTTGCTGGTCAGTTCACTTTCGTCCTTAACGCCGATATAACGGCCTTCATGATCAAAAATATTAATATAAGTCAGCCGGTTGCCGTTGGTCCCAAGCTCCCAATAACCGGTGCGGGTCATCTTCAGCATATCCTTCGGCTGCAGAAATTTCCGTTCACTGTTGCCCATTTTGCCCGCATAGGACAGGAAAGTGGCCTTATAATTGTATTTCTCCAGCAGCGGCTGCGCAAACAGTGCGGAGTCATTCCGTCCGTCTTCAAAGGACAGGTACAGCGCTTTATCCGGCAGCTTCTTGCCATTACGATAATAATCGATAATATCTTGCTGCGAAATCGTAGTGTAGCCCTGTTCATATAAAGCCCTCAGTTGGGCGTCCAACTGGCTCTTGGATACGAGCTTGGATGTCCCGGTGCGACCGACTCCAAAATAGGATAGCGCAATAAAGCCCTGATCCTGACGCCAGGCTGATTTGTCCGGCTCCTTATAGGTGCGAAAATCGAAAATTGCATTCGCCAGCAGGACGACAACTACGGCCAATACAACAACCTGTGCCGTAACTTTGATGATTTTGCGGCGATTTTTTCGCTGAACATTGAGGGCTGCATTTCGTTTTTTACCCATTTGTCATCCTCACTTCAACCGCTTTGACACGATCAGAACGGTAATCCGAATTTTTTGCCTTTGCGCTTGCGAGCTTCCTTCTTCTCTCTCGCTTCAATATCTTGCGGCGTTTCCCGGGTCCCCCATGTCGACTTCCAGAAGGTAAACCAGGCCACCGGCATCTGCCATAACAGGACAAATTCATAGAACAGACAGAACACGAAGCCGAACACCCAGAGCCTGCTCTTGCGAAACAGCAGGTGGGCAAGACTCATCAGCAGCGCCATCAGCAGCAAGCCCATCAGGAAAGTCCCTGGGAAAATGCCATGAACGATCGGCACGTACATCAAGTTATAGGCAACCACGACAGGCGCGGCAATCGGCACGATCAGGCCTATGTAGAAAAACAATGCCATAAACGGCTCTTTGCGCCAAATAAAACTTCCGGCCCGGAGCGACTCGCGCAGCCAGGAGCGCTTCCAGCGCATCTGCTGCTTCAGGAACACCTTCATCTGTGAAGGGACAATTGTCGAGCATATGGCGGAATCCTGGTAACCGGTACGATGTGTTTTCAAAATAAAGTTTGTCATGCTTCGGTCATCCCCGAAGGTAGCGGGTCTGCCCAAAAACTTCTGGTTCAGCCAGGCGTCCGCATGCTGCATGATGAGCTCTTTCCGATAGCAGGATAACGGGCCCGACAGGCAGGTCACGCTGTCAAACCAAGACTCTGCCGCTTTCATGATCCGGAATGCAATATAATAACGGACCGTCTGCAGCTTCGTCATGTTATTGGTATATTTATTCTCGACGTCCGTTCGGCCGGCAACGCCGCCCATCTTAGGGTCCTGAAAAGGCTGAACGAGGTGGCGAATCGCCATCGGGTCCAGAAAGCTGTCGGAATCCACGAAGACCACCAAATCATGCTTCGCCATCTCCACACCTTTGACAAGCGCGACCCGCTTGCCCGCATTCTCGGGCAGCACCGTATAGGACAAGCGTTCGCGGGTAGCGTAACGCTCCGCCTCGGAGTGAATCACTTCAATCATATCCTTGATCTGCTGTACCGATTGGTCTGTCGATCGGTCATCAACGACAATGACCTCCAGCTTATCTACCGGATAGTCCTGATTAATACAGCTGAGAATCGTACGTTTGATCCAATCCGCTTCATTGAAGCAGGGGATGATAATCGAAACCCCCGGTGTATAATCCGGATTGATCGGCACATCGCGATATAACGCCCCGAACAGGTAGCGTGTCAGCAGAAACAGAGCTGCGATTAAGCTGTACAAATACAGCACCATGTTGTATTTGAAATAAATAATGCTCTCGGCCCGCATCAGTATGATGAAGAGCACCGCCATGAACATCAAGGCGCTGGCAGAATACACGGAATAGCCCCACCGTTTGCGCTGAAAATATTCCGTCAGCGGCTTCTCAAATTCTAAGGCCAGCATATGCTCTTCACCGGATTCTGCCGAATTCGCGGCCCTACGAACGACGCTTGCATCCATCCTTACGGCCGATTCGAAACCCTCGGGCATGGAGCCCGGCGGGATACGGAATCGGGCCTTCACTGTGTCACCCACTTCAAGGCCAGAAGCGTCGTCCGGCAGCCTGAGCAGCAGGCCGGTGGCCGAAATATCGGCAGCCTGTCCCTTAATTCCTGCTTTTTTCTTTTTCCCCTTGGGAACGATCCATACTTCGAATTCCGCTTCATAACGCAAGCTGAGCATGCGCAGCTTATTTAAATATTCAGAGCTGGACACATCATCCCCAGGCTGCTGTGCTCGGTTGCCTCTTCGGTCCGCGTTCAAACGGATCTGCTCCGGATCGGGTACATAGGAAAGAGTACGTCTATCTGTACGCGGAACCGCAAGAACTTCCTTGGTGATCTTCGGTTGCTTTCTTTTTATAATCCTCATTGCTTTCTCCCATCGTTATCTACAAACTCCAATAATGAAAGCCATTCGCTTCATATTCGGTTTTTGGATAAGCTCCCTTCACGTCGATCAGAAGCTTCGCCTCTGCAGAGCTAAACATGTCCTTGAATTCGGCAACCCCAAGCTGCTTGAACTCCCGGTGAGCAACAGCGACCACCGCAATCTGGATGTCTCTCAGTTCACTCATGTCCGACAGCTCGATACCATATTCCTCATATGCCTGATGTCGGTCTACGTGCGGGTCCGCCACCATCGGCTGGATCCCGTAGTCCTGCAGCTCCCGGATAATATCGATGACCTTGGAGTTGCGGATATCCCGGCAGTCCTCCTTAAAGGCCAGACCCATTACCGCCACCTTCGCCCTCATCAGATCAATACCATGGCGAACCGCAAGTTTAATGACATGCTGGGCGATGTATTTCCCCATTCCATCATTGATATGCCGACCGGCCAAAATAATCTTGGAATGATATCCCGTGTCCTCGGCCTTATACGTCAGATAATAAGGATCAATTCCGATGCAATGACCACCAACGAGCCCCGGCCGGAACGGGAGGAAATTCCACTTCGTTTCCGCTGCCCGCAGCACGGCATTCGTATCGATATCCATCTGGTTGAACAGCATGGAAAGCTCATTCATGAAGGCGATATTGATATCGCGCTGGGCATTCTCGATAACCTTGGCCGCTTCCGCCACCCGGATGCTTTCCGCCCGGTGGACCCCCGCATCAATGATCAGCTCATATAGACTGGCAACCGTTTCCAGCGCCTCCGGATCATTGCCGGACACAATTTTCACGATGGTCTCGAGCCGGTGCACCTGGTCTCCGGGATTGATCCGTTCCGGGGAATACCCCACCTTGAAATCTTCGCCCAGGCGCAGACCGGACTCCTCTTCGAGAATCGGAATGCACACTTCCTCCGTAACGCCCGGATATACCGTTGACTCATACACAACAACCGCTCCCCGGGTCAATGCGCGGCCGACCAACCGGCTGGCATTGCGCACGAATTTCAGGTCCGGGACATTTCCGCTTTTTACGGGTGTCGGAACGGCCACAATAAAGCAGCGAGCCTCCTTAAGCTTGTCCGGATCCGAAGTGAAGGCAGCCGTGCAGTTCGTAAGCAAAGCATCTCCGATCTCACCAGTAGCATCGAATCCGCTGCGATACTGCTGCACCTTGGCCTCGCTCAGATCGAAGCCGATGACATCCAGCTTTCTTGAGAATGCGACCGCCAGCGGCAGGCCTACATATCCAAGACCGACGACCGCCAGTCTGTCTATGCGGTCCAGCATGTTTTCATATAATTCCATCTTATTCCATCTCCATTGCGGCTTTGTCCTGCAGCTGCATCATGTCCGCCATTTTTACAAACGTATATCCTTTATTCTTCAGCCCTTCCAGTACACTTGGCAGAGCTTCAATGGTATGAATGTCATCCAGCATATGCAGCAAAATGACGCTTCCCCGTTGTGTCTTTGTCATTACCCCGTTCACAATATCGTCGGCACTATTGGAAACATCCCAATCCAGCGTCGTCACATCATACATCGCAATGACCGGGTAACCGGTAGCCGCCAGCGCTTTGGCCCGTTCATCATCAACCACGCCGGTCGGCGGACGAAACAGCATGACAGGCTGCTGTTGTATGGCCTCCGTAATGACCTGGTGGGCCTTGACGACATCCTTCTGCAGCTCTTCGGGCGTTAGCGATGTCACGACGGGATGACTGTAGGAATGATTAGCCACATCATGTCCGCCTTCCACCATCGCCCGCGCCAAATTCGGGTTGCTTTCCACTCCTTTGGCCCGCAGGAAGAAGGTGGCTTTCACGTCATGCTCCGCCAAAATATCAAGGATGCGGGTAACCGTTTTGTCACTACCGAAATCATCAAACGTCAGGGCAATTTCTTTTTTGTTCGTATTGACTTTATAAACCAGTTCATATTTCGCCTGTTCATAATCCGGGTTCATTCTCGCAGCGTCGTATCCCGGAATTAACTCGAGCGGTTTTCGCTCGCCGCCATTTCGCACCAGCTCATCCAGCGTGACCAATCGATATCCGATATCGTCCACTGCCTGGGCGATGTATTTAATAGAAGATATCACTTCGGGATTGACGTCGGTATTCATGGAAATAATGCCGCCTCTGGAGATGAACCTGGTCACATACTCTCCAATCTCTTCAGCACTCTGCATGTTGCGGTCCTTAGGATTGATGTTATAACTTACAACAGCCTTCATCCCGAGATGCGCGGCTGCCAGTGGCACTTCTTCCGGATAATCGCCGGAGCGTGTCCGAACATAGCGGGGCTGGGCGCCCGTTTCCCGCTCAATGACATCGTTCGCAAGCTTGATCTCCTTATAGATCTGATCGTAATCAAGCTGATTCATATCGAGCTGATTGAGCGTATTGTTCTCAATTTCATGACCTCTGGACAAAATGGCATCCGCGATGTCCGGTTCCTCCGCCACTCGGATGCCCGGAAGAAAGAAGGTCGCCTTGATTCCGTACGCATCCAGCTCATCGATCAGGGCCATCATGGTCGCTTTATCGCCCATGCCGTTAAAGGTAAGCGCTAATTCTTTCTTGGCCGTATAAACAAACGGGATTTCCCTACTCTTCTCTCCCGTATACCGTTCCACTTGTTGAACAGCCGCTGTCGAACCGCCCGCTTCATCGCCGGGAGCTTGCTTACCTCCAAAAAGACCGCAACCACCCAATAACGCCAGGGTTAACAACAGTCCGGTCATTCTCGTAAGTATGTATAACTTTCGGGTTTTACTAGAATCTCTTTTCATCTGGATACTCCTTTTAAATTTCAAACAGGGTTTTTCTTAAAGCCCTTCCTGAATAAACCAATAGAATATATCACCAACGTATCATAATTGCTATAACTTTTTTGAAAAATTCATGAATTTTCATCATTTTCATATCTTTGAATTACAATAACGAACCCCGGTCGTCCAGCTTATGTAATCCGTTGTCCCATGTTTTTTCAAAACCGACTCCTACCCCTTGCCGCTTGATGATTCACATTATAGAATTCAGTTCTATACAATTTCTAAACAATTTCCGTTTCAAACCGGGGCCTCCCCCCCTGTCAGACAAAAAAAATACCTTCGAAAGTCTATAAAGACCTTCGAAGGTATGTTGAATAGTGAATGATTCATGTTGTTCATGCTGTTACCATTTAACCTGGAAATCGTAATGGAATCTCATGCAAATCAAGGCTCTTCCCCAGCCATCGCGGTTCGTTTGTGAACCCAAGCCTGGTAGTGATGGACGGCCATTCCCGCAAAGGAGGAATGGTCGCTGCCAAGTTTGGCGGCACGCAGGGCTTCGTCCTCCATCTCCTGTTCGCTCTTGGCAAAGAAGGTCAGATGCTCGCCTTCCTCCGTATCCCCGAGCTCCATGCCGATCCAGACGGACTTGCCGAGTTCATCCGCCTGCTCCAGCTCTTCCTTGGACAACTCATACATCTGCTCCCCGCTGTCCCGGTACGCCATAACGGCAATCGCGTCCGTGTTCTGGATCATCCAGCGGCTGAAGGAGTCGGCATCCGCGCTGCGCGGTCCAGGTACCTTGTCCAGCCAGAATGGAACGGCGGCACTGAACGAGAGCCCCTGACGCTTCGCCTCCTGCACCCAAACCTCCATGTTCGCGCTCCATTCTTCCACCACCTGTGCCTGTTCGCGGCCCCATCTCCGGAGCACATAGGGCTCGACATCGAACTGCACGCCCTCGAATTTCTCCTCAGGCGCAGCCGTACGATTGTACGCTTCCAGCCAGGTCAGCAGCTCCATCCCTTTTCGCCGGCCTTCTTCATAAGCCCAATCCGGCTGACCGTTCAAGGCGTGAACACTGATGCCCTGCTGATGTGCTGCGGCCACAAAATGGCGGTACTCCTCGTCCGTCACCTCTTGTTGAATCTGCAAAAAGATCGTTGTAATGCCTTCCCTGCCGCTAAAGGCTACAATCTCCTCCGTTTCACTCCGGATCAGACTTGCATCCCACAGCCATGTAGCCTTGTTCTGATTCACCTTGCCTGACGGGAGAAGAAAAAGGATCAGCAGCAAAAGACAGATGCCGGCAACCAGGATGATCCACTTCGCTTTTGCATGTATAGGCCTCATTCTTCTCGTCCATTTCATTAGATCAAGACAGCCTCACCCGGCTCAGCTACATGCTGAACAGAATGGCCGATCTTGTAAATATGAGGTTCGGCGAACGCTTTAAATGCATTTCGCGTATCTAAGATCGGCACGCCGGTCGAAGCGATTGAATGATAATCCAGATTGCTGTGGTTTGTGATGAGGACGATGCAATCGTAACGGCTGAATTTCGCAAGATCATACTCCACGCTGTGAATCATCCCGCCTTGCTTATCCACAAAACTGTGGGCATACGGATCGTAATAATCCACATAGGCACCATTTTCCTTGAACTGTTCATATACTTCAAGACCCGGAGATTCACGCAAATCGCTGATATCCGGTTTGTAAGCCATGCCTAACAGCAGGATATTGGAGCGCTTGATCGATTTGGCATATTCATTCAGAATCGTAGCCGCCTTGTTGATCACGTAGTAAGGCATATTATCGTTGGTGGACTGTGCCAGCTCAATGAATTTGCTATAGAAGCGAAAGCCCTTGGCCTTCCAGGACAGATACATGGGATCCAGCGGGATGCAATGGCCGCCGATGCCAGGTCCCGGATAGAACGGCATGAATCCGAACGGCTTGGTTGCCGCTGCATTGATCACTTCCCATACATCAATGCCCATGCGGTCACACATCATGGCCATCTCGTTGACAAAGGCAATATTCACGCTGCGGAACGTATTCTCCAGCAGCTTGGACATTTCCGCCACTTTCGGGTTGCTGACGGGTACCACCGTCTCCACGTATTGCTTGTACAACGCTTCGCCCAACTTTAGGCAGGCTTCCGTCGTTCCGCCGATGACCTTCGGCGTATTCCGTGTATTGAACCGGCTGTTGGAGGGATCGACCCGTTCCGGCGAGAAGCACAGATAAAAGTTTTGGCCAACCTTATAACCGAGCTTCTCAATCGGCTGTTGAATCAGTTCCTCCGTGGTTCCCGGATAAGTCGTGCTTTCCAGCGTAATTAACAGATTAGGCTTCATAAAGCGCTTGAGCTGATCGACTACCATTGTAATGTAGGAAGTATCCGGGTCCTGATTCTCACTGAGCGGCGTTGGCACGCAGATGCTGACCGCGTCAATCACAGCAATCATGCTGTAATCCGTTGTCGGCTTAAAGCGTCCGGTTTCCATGCATGCCGCAAGCTCTTCGGACGAGATGTCCGTAATATAGGACTCGCCGCGGTAAATTCGGTCAATTTTGTCAGAATCCAGATCGATACCGATGACCGTGAATCCCTGTCTTACCATTTCTACAGCCAGCGGCAATCCTACATAGCCCAGTCCCACAACACCCAGAACGGCTTTCTTATTCTCAATGGCACTCAATAAAGTTTCATATTCCTCATTCACAAGTATTCAACCTCCATCGGATGTATAGTCTATTTGTCTATTTCTTTTGCCCATTCGCCAAAAGACAGACCTCGTTTTGTTGAACTCTCTCCTTGCGATTAAAGAACCTCTCAGCTCAAGTAATCACGTATCATTCATCAATTCTGATCAAACTAAAAGCGTTAATAACGATGTGTTTAATGAAGGCAGCGGCGGATGCGGGCATCCAGCTCCACCGGCGAGAACGGTTTGGTTACGTAATCATCCACCCCGTTTTGGAAGCATTGGCTGATCGTTTGCTCCACACGTTTTTCGGTTAATACCACAATTTTCGGCGGTTCCTTCACATCCAGCTGCTGGATATGATGAATGAAAGGCAGTCCATCGATGCCATGCAGATTGAGCTCGGTCAGCACAAGATCCGGCTCCCATTTCGGGATAAGATCCAGTGCCTCCAGACCATCTACCGCTTCAAGAGTTTCATAACCTTGCATGGTCAAGCGGATCTGTAAAAACTCCCTCACCGTGGCATCTTGATCCACGATGAGAATGCGGTTTTGACCGCTGTCTGCTTCCTCCTGCGTAAATATATGAATATCCGAAGAGGTGCTGAGCTTGGCCGCTTCCGCCATCTGCTTCAGCGTCAACGCTGTCGGCGCTTCGGTAAGCGCTGCAAGCGTAATACGCGGATCTGCTTGCTCCAAACGGCCTTGCAGATGCTGCTTCAGGAGCAGCGCCTGATAATGGGCGGCATCCAGCGAATATCCAGGCAAGGTAACAGCCAATACACCGGTATTGGTGTCTTGCAGTACCTCACCATTCACGCCGGACAGCTGGTCCACAAAGCTTTGAACCTCCGCCAGCCCAGCCTCCGTCTCGGACGGATTGCCTGCACAGTACAGAAACAGCAATGCTGTCCCATGGCTATGGTTTCTCACTTCCTTCTCCAGGCGGCCGTAAAAATCAAAGGCCTGCACGCGTTGCAATGTTGCGGATTGAGACATAACTGTAGGTCCCACCTCTCTTTATATTTTGATGCTGTTACATATGAACCGGGCCTTGAAGTCAGGCAGCCTTGTTCTTATCTTTCCAGCTCTGCCGGGTCATGGTACCCCATGAATTGTTGTTTTGCAGATATTGAATATGCCCCTGCACTCTCCACAGCACACCTAACTGGTGGTAACCCACGAATTTGAGTGCCGAGAAGAGGAGCATCTTCACCAGATCGGACAATTTGGTATACCGGCGGAAGGCCATCTCCTCCAGGATGAGAGCGCCCACGCTGAGCAGGTACCCACTTAAAAAATTGACGAGTCCAAACACGACCAGCACATGCCAATTTGTCATATCCAGCAAAACATATCCAAGCAGAGCCAGAAGGCCCGTAATTCTGAAGTAAGGGTTTAGCGCTTCAAAAATAACGTTGTAGGGCATCGTCAACAAGCCCATGACTTTATATTTCGGATTGAACACCATATCGCGGTTCTCGATCATGTTCTTCAAGTTTCCCCGTCCCCAGCGCTTGCGCTGATTGGACAAAATATTGTAGCTGTCCGGCGCTTGCGTCCAGCACACCGCTTCCGGGCAAAAGGAAACGCGATATTTGATTTTATTTTCCAGCATATAGCGGTGCAGCTTGATAATGATGTTCATATCTTCCCCGGGGTAACCTCCCCGATAGCCGCCCACCGCAATGACATAATCTTTGCGGAACAAGCCGAAGGCTCCCGACACGATGATGAGTCCGTTGAAATGACTCCACCCGATTCGTCCTCCCAGGAAAGCTTTCATATATTCGATTGATTGGAACATCGGCCATATCCGGCGCGGCAAGGATACGTCCTTAACCTCTCCGTTCTCAATCACGCAGCCATTGGCGATTCGAACATCCCCGCCGATGGCCACCGTTTCCTCGGGGTTCTCCATATACATGCGGGCCATCCGAATCAGCGCATCCTTCTCCAGCAATGAATCGGCATCGATGGAAGAAATCAGCGGATAACGGGACAGGTTAATGCCCGCGTTCAATGAATCCGCCTTACCGCCGTTCTCTTTGTCAATGAGGTAAAGCTGCGGGTACTGCGGATTATAATAAATGCCGCGAACCTTGTTCGTATTGATGTTGCCGCGGACCTCCGGATTAGGCAGCAGTGTCAAACCGTACTCCTCAATCAGCACCTTCAGGGTCTCGTCGGAGGACCCGTCATTAATGACGATGACCTCGTAGGTTGGATAGTTCAGCGTCATCAGACAGCGGACATTCTCCGCGATGGTCAGCTCTTCGTTATAGGCCGGAACCAGCAAAGATACCGATGGAACCAGTTCCGAACCCGAGAGCGTATTGTATTTGGAATACGTCGCGCGTCTGAAAATATCTTTAATATTTCTGAAAGAAAACATCAGAATTACAAAATAAAGCGCGCTAACGATCATGACGTAATATATCGCCACCATACCGTAAGTGAGCAGGATATCTCTAAGCAGTGTAATCTCCTCCTACTCCTGCAACTGTGCCGATCCGTTTGTTCGTTTGAACACCGAAATAACGATCGTACACCAGTTTCTTTTTATTAAAGGCCACCATTTGCTCAACTTGCTCGTATTCGCCTTCGTTGGACATGATCCGTTCGATCCGGTACAAGGCCGTTTCCCTGGCCGGACCTTCTCCTGTCAACGCGGCTTGGCACAATGTCTCGAAGCCTTGTTCCCCCAACATGGCCAGGCTCTCCGCGCTGTTGTTGCGCACATGCCAATTCTCGTCCTTCAAGGCGGAAGCCAGAATCGGAATGCTGCCTGCGGCATGAAGCCGTCCCAGCGCTTTTGCCGCTGCTGCGCGTACTTCCCACTCATGATCATTCATGAGCTCCGCAATGGTATCATCCTTCAGGGCCGGGTAGGAGCCAAGATACAGCTTGACCGCCTCCGCACGCACGTCCTTTTCCTCGGATCCAACCAATCGATCGAGTGCCGGCACGACAGCCGGAATGGCCTGCCCCCACATGGCTACAAGCGAAACCTTGACCAGTCCAGGATCGGGATCATCCAAGAGCTTGCGCATAAGGCTTGCCGAATCCAGCCGGGTTTCAAGCAAAATATCTGCAGCCATATGATGAATGGCTTTATCGTAGGACAGCAGCTTGGACAACATTTCTCGAATTTGCTGTGACTGAACTGCGCTTTTGGCAATCGCCCGTGCAATGATGATGGTCATCGGACCATATTTCGAACGGTTCATCAGATGCTGAAGCTGCGGCACGGCCTCTTCCGCGCGCATCCCCCCAAGGCGGTAGACCGCTTCAATACGGCGGTCTTTCCGCAGGCTGGATAATGCCCGAATCTCCTCTTCCACAAATCCAGCTTCCCGGCATAAGCGCAGGAGCTTCTCTCTGGCGTCCCCTTTGAATTGCTCGATCCACTCGATGAACTTGGCTTGAATGACTCGGCGCTCTGCCGATGTCAATTTGCCCGGCGGAAGCTCCAGCGTCGTATCGTCATGCAGATGACTCTGCACATACACAAAATAATCATGATGTTTTTCTGTTAAGCGTTCCGTTTCTCTTTGTATGGCATTGTGCTTGATCTTCATTTGGAACAACAGGATAATGCCGGCTGCAATAAGGCCGAGACATACATAGGCGAAGACGTATGCCATTTCTAAATTTGAAAACATATCCGATGGCTCCTCCTTTTATTTAGCATCTGGTTCCCGCTCCGTTTCAGGCAGACGGGTGAATATGTCCTGCATATCATAATAGCTTTGTTTTAATCGTTCACTGTACTTGGTTGCTTCCCACAGCTCCCAAGTATAGGGTTCGATCTCCTCCAGGTTGATGGATTCCGCCGATCCTGACGCTGAATCCCCGTTGTTCTTAGATCGCTGTGCGATCCACGGAACCAGCCGGATCCCTTCCGCTGTGATCGTGTTGAATGTACGCTTGTCTTGAAGCGGACTGTAATCCAGCACCTGCAGCGAACTCGGATCCCCGAATCCGAGCAGCATCCAAGGGATTCTCATCTCAACGAATCTGTCTTGATACTGCCAGGCTGTAAGAGAATTAAAATCCGGAGATTGCGGATCACTGGTCCCCCGTTTCAGCATCCCTACTCTCTCATCCACAAACGGATGGGAGAAGCGGGTATCCGGCGGATTCATCAGCAGGCTGATGGCCAGCTTCCAGGAATGAAACGAACCTCCAGGCACTACAGGATCATCCTTGGTCCCCTTGGCTTCCTCACCTGGCAGCATCCAATATCCCTCCTTACCGTACAACCGGCTGTGGAAATCGTATGATGGTGCTATGGTGACCTGGGACTCATCCTCTTGGCCTAACTGAATTAAAGTTTCCAAAGCCCCGCCTTTGAGCGTTCGTCCAGCCAGCTCTTTCTTGGGAATGTCGCCGCCAGGGATCGTGTCTGCACCGATAAAGAGCTTGGAACGTTCGGGATCAAATGCTTCTTCCAGTTCCATCCCGATATACAGATAGGCCTCATCATGCGTCAGCTTCATGCTCTTGACGCCCGGAGCTGTTCCGGACCAGGTCTTGACTTCCCCTTCGGGGACCTTATCCCAATCGCTGAGATCTCCGTCGATCGTGATCTGCTCTGCCTTGCCCGGCTGCATGGCAAGAACGCCGAACATCTTCTCATTCGTCAGCACATTCAACCAGAATGCCCGGCGGTCTGCCGGTATTTCAAAAGGCATCGTATTCCATGTCTTCTTGAACCATTCGTCCTGCCACATGAACAAGATGGCCCCGGAATAACCTTCGTCGTAGATATCCTGGGTCAGCGAGACGTTGACCGAGCCTTGCTCAGCTTCGTCGTGTCCCCCTTGATCCTTACCTCCAGGACCATGGTGTGAAATACCGATGGATGACGGTACGCCGTATTCGGTGACCATAATCGGCATATCCTCGAACGCTGCCTTCAATTTTCGCAAGTAGGCTTTGTACGTGTTGTATCCCCCATCCCCATCGGGAATGGTCTGTAATGTTTTGTCCGTACGGAAAAAATCCGGATAGTACGGATACACATGGTATGCGGCAAAATATCCTGCATCCCAGTTCACCGGTTCTACATGCCTCGCATCGACAGACACCAGGTCTTCCTCAAACAGCGGTTCCCCCGGATGCTCAAGCACATCCGTTGTGACCCAATTGGTAAATGTCATCGGATGCTGCCACCCATACTTCTGCTCCTCGGCAGCCGTATAGTCCAATAAAGATGCCAGCCAATTCTCGAAGGGACTTGCGTCCTTCGTCCCCGAGAAATAGGACCCCTCATACTGAGGAACATCCTTATGTACCGTGTTGGTGTTATCGACCATGGTAGGGTCCCATTCGGTTCCCACATGCCAGGCCATTAGGTACTTGCCTGCATTGACCTTATATTTGCCACTCGACTGTCCATGCTTCGGCTCAACGTTGATATCACCGTAGACAGCAGCAACAGCCTTCGATATCTCCGCTTTGAACGTCTGGATGATTTCTTCGTCATACGCATCCTTACGCTCGATTAGCTGCTCCTCCGGTGACCAAATGCCCTGCATGAAGTACAAGGGGTCATCGCCTTTATCCCGGTTATATTTCACCAGTGCAGAATAAAAGACCGGATTATGCACGGTGTAGACCCTGATTACATTCGCTCCCATGTCATCAATCTGTTTAAACCAGTGAAGGTAATCCTCCTCCGTTGCCGGAAGCTCACCGGGATAATGTCCAGGTACGGTTGCCCCAAGATTCACGCCTTTGGCAAAAACCTCTTTCCAAACTTCGTCATCCTCATATACCAGAAAGGAGGTTCCCTCTGTTTTGAATTTCATTTTCACACCGTCCGCATCCGCATACGTTTTTAATGACGGCCGTAGATATCCTTGAATTACAGCGGCACCGCAGAGAAGCACTATAGTACAAAGTGCTGCGATCACCCACCATTTTCGTCTGCTCATCGTCTTCGTTGCTCACCTGCCCTTTCTATGACATGCTGTTGCTGCACCGACATATGACGACTGAGCCATACTCGTCATTCTATAGCCGATGCGTTCCCGATACCATATTCCTTCTTTACCAACTTTTTCAGTAACGATAGTAGTCAAAAAGAAGTAAAACAAACCTCTTCCATATTTTTCCCCCGATAAAACCTACCGCTGCCTCCTCGTCCCTGTCATTTGACAACTTCACAGCCTGATGTTAGGTGTGTGCATTGAAAGCATCCCAGCCCGGATAAGGCTGGAACCGCACGACTTCATTCCATTCAGAGGAACGCAGCGAGATGACGAAGATTTTCAGAAAATTTTCGTGAATCATAAGGTTAAACGCAGAAAAATTGCTGAAGTTCCGGTCATTTTTACATCATTATCCATAGTTATTACAAATTTGATACCAAAGTCGTATAAAAAATCGGCTGAGAACCGCATTCTGTAAAGGTTTGGCAATATTAACCTTTTATACAAAATAAGAATAGAGTCCTGTACCGGGATTGTGTAATATTCTATAGATTTGACACCCGGGATCAAGTGGTAAGTATCTCCTATTTTTTATGATTTCGGTTTGGATTCCCTCGCATTGTGGTATATAAATTAGTTTGGGAAATTCCAGATCTGCGGCAAAACAACATAAAACAGACCCGGTCCCTTGTAGATCCGAGTCTGTTGTTAACGATATAGGATTGAAGATATTACCATGATTACCGTTTATTCATCAAAGAAAAAACTGCCTTCACCACCAAAAAGTCGGATATCTTCGCTCCTTTACCGCATTATTGACGAGCAGAGCCACAACCACGATCATGACCGAGCCGGCAAGCACCGGCGTAAATAAGAATGACCAGCCGCTGCCAGCCATAATGACAACCAAGGGATCTGCACCAGCCGGAGGGTGGGTCGTCTTGGTTATGCCCATCAAGCTGATCGCCGCTCCCACACCAATGGCCATAGCCCAGATTCCGTCCCCCAGAACCTCAAGCGTTACAAGTCCCGTGAAAGTGGAAATCAGATGCCCTCCAATGAGGTTCCTTGGCTGTGATAGCGGCGCATCCCAAACCGCAAACGCAAGCACACAGCTCGCACCAAAAGGTGCCATGATCCAAATACTCTCTGCGAGCGACGTCAGAAGAGCTAATAACCCGATGGAAATAGCGCCGCCGATAAAACCAATGGCAATATTCATGGGACGGACGGTCAACGGACTTCTAGCCCCACCTTTCATTTTTTGTACATATGCTGCTACCTGATCCTTCATCGTAACTCCTCCTATATTCATAATTAACTAGTTATTTAGTTATATAAAAGATAATGACTTACATCCATATATGTCAATACTTTTCTTGATAATTGACAAATAATTATGTAAAGTTAAATTACTAGTTGACTAGGAAAGAAGGTTTTGTTATGCCGCATAAACTCATGCTTCGAGTCGACCCGCACGCCACCCTTAATGTCAGCACACAGGTCAAAGAGCAATTAAAGTGGTTGATTGGGATTGGACAGATCGAACCCTTTGATATGCTGCCTCCGGCCGGTGCGCTGGCGGATCTGCTGGGACTGAACCGCAACACCGTAAATCTGGTCTACAACCAGCTGAAGGATGAGGGGATCGTCTCGATGCATAAGGGTAAAGGTACGCAGGTATTAAACAACGAACAGGTAGAAGAGCTCAGAACTCGCAGAAAGCTCATGCATGAGCTGGTAAAGCGAACGACGGAGGAGCTTAGCTCCGTTAACATCCCCGCGAGCGAGTTCTTTGCCGCATCCCTCGCCTATACACTGCTGCAGGAGCCTGTCCTGAACACGAAACAGCGGATTTTGTTCATCGAATGTAAAGAACATGATTATCCCTTTTATCAGAAAGCGATTGAGCAAATGACGGGTGCCGAAGTGAAAACGGTATTTCTGGAGGATCTGTTGACGGGAAAACAAGCCTTATTCGAGGCACTGGAGTACTCAAACCTCATAATCACGACATTAAACCACGATAACGAAGTAAAGGCCCTATGCAGCAAATACGACAAAAAAGTATCCGTCATTGGCGCGAATGCGGAAACGTCGGTCCTACTTGATATTGCCCGGCTTACACCAGGAAGTAATATCAGCTTTGTCTGCTTGGGTAAGGCAGGTGCACAGTGGATGGCCAGCCGCATGGAAGAAGCCGGTATTGAAGGGGTCTACGCCAGCTTGGCTGGACTGGATAATCGGGAGGACCTACTGCAACAGATCGAGGAATCTGATCTGGTCTATGCATCTGCCGCCGCATATGAAGAGGTTCTAGCCTTATCGCCCGGGAAAGTGAAAATGTTTCCTATGACGCTGGAAAAAAGCAGCCAAAGCATTCTGAGAGAGATGGTCTGAATTCTATAGGAAAAAACGCCCAATGTTAAACAGGGGCGTTTTTAACTTTGGAATATATCCATCCGACCGCTGACCCAAGTGTCATTCCCGAAAATCCAGCAGAGCGAGCAGTCGATGTACACCGACAACTTGGATCAAGATCGGGAGACGGGGACCTTCATGGCGGTGAAGGACAAACTGGTAGATGAGACCGAACAACCTCTTCTGATTTTTCCTCATCGTCTTGCTGTCATCATGATGGCAGATCGCATAAATCTTCTCCAGTCGGCTGGCATCATCGAGCTTGTCATCCTTCAACAGATCGCAAAAGTGATGAAGCCATTGCTTCTCCACTGAATCCAGCGTCCCGTACAGCTCATGGTCCTGTTCTTCGTTCACGGAGATTTGCTTTTGCGGATAATGGTATTTGATCCAATGCTCAGCTCGCCGTGCAATGGGTTCAAGCAGCTCCGGCTCAACCTTTTCGCCCACTCGGTGCAAAACCTCCTGCAGAAGCTGCCGGTCAAAATCCACGAGCGGCAGTATGCCGGAGATCTGGCCGAATTTCGGAGTCGGCCCCGGTTTTCCGTCTGTCCCGGAAAGTTCCAGCGTTGCTTGAATATCGCCGCTCATGTGCTTGGAACCATCTTGATTCCGATATCGTTCATATTCGGTGTAATTGCGGATCACGTCTTCATCAAGTCCAATATGGAAGGAAGCATCCGGCTGATATTTCGCGAACATATACAGGATGATTTCAGGCGGGTATATTTTCAGCAGATCGCCTGGGGTGTAATTGGTTCCGGTCGAGCTGGACATTTTGGCCTGATTCCCCTTGATCCGAATAAACTCATAGGCTGCATACGACGGTGGCGGATTCCCGAAAATTCTCTCCGAAATGACCTTGGCTACGTTATAACTGCCCGTTTCAGATGAGTGGTCTCTGCCCCCGGGTTCAAACGACACGCATTCCATCTTCCAGCGCATGGGCCAATCGATTTTCCACTGCAACTTGATATTGTTTGCCCGAAGGATCGGCAAGGTGGCTTGATGCCCGCATTGGCAGACATAGGTCAGGCTCTCTGCGGGTTCGTCGAAGTGTTGTATGACGGTGGTATCCCTTCTGCATACCTGACAATACACGTTTACAGGATAGTAACTATTTCGCTCATACTCATGGGTTCCGCCCGTTTTGAAGGCATGCAGTATATTATAAATCTCGGCCCTGTGCTTGATCGCATGCAGAATGAACGGATTATATCGTCCAGACTGATATTCCCGGCTTTGATATATAAATTCGGGCTGGATCCCGAATGCCGCCAGGGAAGCCTCAAACTCCTGCTCATAATGCGCCGCATAGGAAGAATGGCATCCGAACGGACAAGGAACCTCGACGTACGGCATGCCAATAAACTTTTCAAACGCCGGATCCAGCCCCGCGGGAACCTTCCTGAACCGATCGAAGTCATCCCATGAAAAAATAAAACGAACGTCCCTGCCCCTCTTTTCCAGCGCTCTTGCCACAAAATGGACCGTTACGATCTCCCGGAAATTGCCGATATGCACAGCCCCGGAAGGGCTGATGCCGGCTGCGCATACCAGAGTCGGTTTGTCAGGAAACCTCTCGATTAACTGATCTGCCCATTGTTCTGACCAATGCATTCTGATCCCCTGCCTTTACTTTTAGTATCAACCAAAAAAAGCCCCCATCCGCAAGATTGTCATCTTGAGGACGAGAGCTTTATAAACGCTTCGTGGTACCACCCCGGTTTGTGAATTTGTCGCCATCTTCACCTCTTCAGGTACGGCATCACGATGCTTATACCCTATCTCTGTAACGGGAGAGTCCCGGCGTAACATCCTTGAGCAAACCGCCCAATTCCATACGCAGCTCTGAGTCTTTGTTCATTAAGAACATTGCTGCTCCATTCTCACCAGGCAGGAGCTCTCTGCAAACAACGTATCTTAACTACTCTTCTCTTCATCGCTTTTCTAAGTGTTCGTAATATTTAAGCCATATTAATCCAAGCAAATCCGAATGTCAATCCCTTAATGGGCAGCCAGACCAAAAATAGGGATGTCCAAAAGTCATGGTTTGACTCTGGAGCACCCCCGTCTTCATACGGTGCAGTAACGATTGACGCCGTTTTCATTCGAGTTTCGGAAAATGCTGGCTTCCTCTCTGTAATTGGTAATCAACTTTCCTAGCTCAATGCACTGCCCTTCATTCAAGCGGGATTCCTCTGCCGCAAATGCCATCATGTGACTCTGAATCGAAGCGGAAGCCGAGGTTAGGGAACTGCCCGTAAAGCAGTTGACCTGCTCGCAAAACTCGTTCAGCATCGAATCGGTTCCTTCGCGACCCTCGTCTTCAACCCGGATCTCCGTGCTCCCGCCATCCACGAAGGAATATACCGTAAACTCCTGTCTTGCCATATTCCCCCGGATCTCGCCGCGCGTCCCTGAAATCTGAACCGTACGAGAGCTGTCATGCGTAAACGCGGACAACGAGAATGATGCCGTTGCGCCGTTCTGGAACTGCATGTTGACGTTTTGATGATCGACGACGTCATTGTCACAGTGATAGACGCAGCGCCCGTACGGCGTATTCGGCAGCTGTCTCCGAATCATTGCATCGGACAGATCGTCCGAAAAATGCTTGGCTCTCCGCCGGCCTTCTCCCATATAGTAGCGGAGATCCACATAACAACAATCCTTCAGATGCGGGCAGCCGCTAGAGCAACGCTCCGTCGCCCCCTCCGGCGCCTGGTCTTTGGTAAAGTGAAACAGCGATCCGAAAGAAGTAAGGCGTACGCAGTCCTGCCCCATCAGCCAAGAGATCAAATCCAGGTCATGGCAGGACTTGGCCAAAATCATCGGACTCGCCGAAGCTGTATTATTCCAATTGCCGCGAACATAGCTGTGGGCCATATGCGCGTATCCAATATTTTCTCTGAGTTGAATATCCACCACCCTGCCGATATCGCCCCGTTCAATAATCCGGTGAATGCCGGACCAAAATGGGGTATAGCGAAGAACATGGCAGATAGTCAGTAAACGGTTGCTCTTTCGGGCCGTCTCCTCCAGCTCCAGGCATTCCAGCGGGGAAGGGGAAATAGGCTTCTCGAGCAGGACGTGATACCCTTGCCGAAGAGCAAGCATGGCAACATCATAATGCATACGATCTTGGGTACAGATCCAGACAGCATCGGCAAACCTAGGCTTCTGAAGCACATCGCGCCAATCCTCGTAGATCTGGTCATCCGGTATATGGTACTGCATCGCAAACGAAGATCTTCGTATCGGATCCGGTTCTGCTACTGCGACAAACTGCAATTGATCCGGGTGATTCCTAGCATAAGGTGCGTAAACGTTCGCACCGCGGACACCGGCGCCGATCAATATAGCCTTTATTGTCATAATGATTACTCCTTGTGAAACTATGAAGTGGATACAACATCATCGGGCAATCTACCATAGTATGGTATACCCGAACTTCTGCCTAAGTCAATTGTAGAACAATCCAAATTTTATAGGCGTTTATATAAAGGGAAAAATCCTTTATCCATCAAGCGACCAAGGGATAGGCATGCCGCGCCGGCCATGCCCCAGCGTCTACCGAGCGACGGGCCGGCTGCCAAGCCCTCAAGGCAATCCTTATGGTACGGACACGTGCCTTCGTAGGTGTCCTCCGGAGGCGAACAATAATATGTCCCATTGGGACAGGCCATGGATCAGCTTGCCGTCCACCACGGCACCCGCTCCGACGCCGGTACCAAGTATGGTACTCTTTCAGTTTCCAGTATAAAGGCAATCACGCTGGATAGCAGTGATTTTTACAGAAAGACGATACCGCACTTGACGTCAATGACCTGGCGCTTGTCCAAAGTGCGCCCAGAGGTCGGGTGGCTTTCGCTCACCCATAACCTGCTGAAGAAGGCGGCAATAGACCAAAACAAAGAAATGACGGTTCAGGGATGTTCTCCTCTGTACTGCCATTTCTTTATTTGTAACGTTTTTTTTCATAAGGCGAGCTATCTCGTCAAGTATGTAGACCTGCTTTTGGGACAGCCCCATTGTTCAAAATTTTACTTATCCACCTATCAAGCAAGCTTGCCGGTAATCCGCTTATAGGTCGCCTCGTCCGAAACCACATACAATCTCGCATCCCGCGGAATCGGCACATCGAGCTTGCGGTTGATGCTGAGGTCGTTGCGATCGGATATAAGCGTCGCTCCTTGCCGCAGCAAATCCTGAAAGGCATCGCCGTAAGTATTCCATGCAGGATTTAAAGCCACTTCGTAAATATCATCGCCATGCTGGCGGCTCAACAGCTGCATCAGCACATCTGAGTTTCCTTCCTGCAGGGCCGCGCGTACGGCTAATCGGGACACGGCATCGTGCGAGAGCACAAACTCGTTCACATGATTGTAGCGGAAATTCTGAACATGCTTCTCCTGCACGATCTCCACCGTGGTATGTACATTTGGCGCAATCCGTTCAATGCTGGAAACAATCAGCAGCGACTTGCCGTCCACGAGAGCCGATTCGTCAATCCGAGCATCCGCAAAGACTATGGCCGATTTGGCCTCCAGGATGTTGGCTCTCATCAGCACGTCATCCGCTGCAGGATCGCCGCTTACAAAATGAACCTGTTCGAGATGTTCGACAGGATGCTGACTGGTATCATCAATGACCACAATCTCGGACTCCGGCGAATACGACAAAATCTCATCGATCGCGGACATTGCTTTTTTGCTCCAATTGATTATGATGACATGACCACTACCCTTAAAATTCAACCTGCCCGCTCCTCTCTGCCGCTGCATGCTTCCAAACGATTCGATCACCTTACCGATGACCAAACTCAACAGCCCGATGCCAAAGATATAGATGAATATCGTTAATATCTTGCCTGGCACCGTAGCTGCATAGTAATCGCCATAACCTACGGTTGCCATCGTGGTAAGCACCCAATAAAGGGCGTTAAACCAATGGTGAAAGGTTTCGGGCTCCAGCAGAAATGCCAGGGTCGAGCACAGCACCACAAACAGTACCACAAGAACGCTGATCGTTGTTTTGCGCAGACGCATCATTTTCAAAGATAATCTTAGAAAAAAGTGCACGTTCCTGCTCCTCTCCAAGAAAATGGTGCGATTTGACCTAAATAATCAGGCTGCTGATTGCAAAGGCCGTCCCGATAAACACCATCGCAAGCAGAATGCCGATCGCTACATTCCCCTTTTGCAGGTGCTCGGAGAGTTTAAGACCCGGCGTAGCCAGCTCGAATACCCAATAGGCAACGATCAAGCATACATACCCGACGACAAACCACAGTATCATGTGCCAGATCGATGAATTCGTATACGCCGATATGCCCAGAATAATGGCAGTTGCCATAAACTTGCCGCCAAAGGCAAGACCAACCGCGACATTGCCTTTCTTCAGCTCTTCCATGTCGTTAAATCGGGTCATCCAGCTGAAAATCAACATACCCAGTAATTGAAGCACGATAATGCAGATTACACTTACTACAATATTAATGACGACCGTCAATCCGACCACCCCCGAAATTTTGCATAGGCCAAGTCGTAATCGGCGAAATCATGCACTTCCTCCAATACAACATCAACCTTGTCCTTCTTTTCCATTGCGGCATAACGCTTCTCATCGATCGGCTGCTTGATCCGATTGCCCGTCGGCAGTTCGATGACAGCAAAATGCCTGGTGTCTTTTTTATACGTTGTTTTATAAACCCCAACCAGCTTCACGTCAGTTTTGACCGTGACTTTCAGGTTGGTCAAATCCGATTCTGCCGTCTTTTTGTCCTTGAACGACTTAAGGGTCTGCCAAGACGATAACCGGATATCATTACGTTGATTCGCATCCGTGGTAAGCTCCGCATCCATGAATTGAAGCGTCCAAATTTTGTCCCCGGTAGCATAGTTGTTATCGTTCGGCAGGAGCTCGTTATCCGGCAGCACGGTCATGTCGCCGCCAATCAAATCACCGACGGTTCCTTCAATGATCCGGTAGTCCCAAGGCACGCGAGCAGAGGTTGAAGATACTTCCTCCGATCCGGTATGAAATACCGTGGACCCATTGGAGCATGCACTCAGCGCCAAGACCATGAGGGATAATAGTAGTACCGCCAGAACGACCGGAGGTTTCCTCTTTCCCTTAGGAGCACCGCTATGCTGCCTTCTATCTTGTTTCAACTGCATTTATTTCACTCCCATTGCGATAAAATGGCTGGAATTACCCGTAATCAAACCGCCCGCACGTCCCAGCAAACCGCAAGGGGTGCCATTCAGGACGAACAATCCTGTCAGTAAATGAAAATGGCCTTCCGCCGTCTCGATGCGAGCCAGGTCTGCCCTCCGCTGATAGACCGTCGGAAACATGACACTTGTATCATATCCGTCCTGATCCTCTACCTCGATTTGTCCGGCCTGGTCGTACAGCTTGACAGAACCACCCTCGCGGCCGAACATCGACTTGGACACAAAATTACCGGAGAATACCGGTTTGTTGTAAGTGGGCAGCATATAATTGACGATGGCTTCCCGTTCTGTCTCATCGAACAAAAGGCCCAGCTCATACATCCCCCACATGGCGGCAAGCAGTCCTTTGGATTGCAGTAAAATGCTGTGCGGCGAGTTGAACAGCTGCAGGCGTCCCGTCTCGATGGCATAAGCAAGCGCATCTCCGCCATCATCGACGGACATCCACTCCTTCGGATATAGGGCGAACATCCGGTGAATCTCCCGGCCATCGCCGTCCTTCAACATACCTTCATCCACCCACAGATCAAGACAATCCACCAGTCGGATATCCAGCCCGCTGTGCCGAACCAACGCTTCGATCGTACCGGAGTCCTCTTTATGTTCGCCATAAGCGATGCAGGCAGCCGTATCCGGACGCTCTGCTCCCCACGCTTGTGCGACCAGCTCTTGCATCCGTTCGTTGGGAGAGACAATACCGACCTGACGGCACATCCACGGCGTTGCAATGGAAGCCTCAACATAACCTGTAGGCGTGTCCGCATTCAGCTCCAGCAGCTTGATGCTGCCATCATGGGCAATAGCAAAATCAAACCTGGCATACCGGCTGATCAATCCCTCTTTTGGCAGCGGACATTCGTCCAGCATCTGCCACAGGATAGGCGGAATGCCAATCAAGCTGTATATATGATGATTGCGATGAATATATCGAACGGTTTTGTCCAACATGGCCCATAATATCGCGGCTGCTTCTTCCAGCTCACGATAGGTCTCTTGACGTATGGTGACGATCTGGTCTATCCAGTAGGCTTCCCCTTCCAGATCCGCCCAGGTAAAGCCGAGCTCCGCGAGCTCAGATACCCGCCCATCCCGATTGGGGCCAGGCTGTCCCGATACGGTGAATACGCTGTCGTGACTCATCCTCCAAAACCGCCGGATCTGGAGCTGGATTTCGAACCCGAGGAACTGAACCCGCTGGAATTGCCGCCGATGCCACCAGACTTGGACGACGTGGAGCGGCGCGTAATCGTTCCTGACGATGAAGTGGAGGTTTTCGGGCGAACATTGGAGTTCACCACCGGTTTATTCTGGAACGTACCACTCGAATACGTGCGGGGTTTATAAGGCTTGCCGTTATTCGCATAATAACCGCGATGATTGTTGTACCATCCGCTGGATGAATAATAGGAACCATTGTTAAACAACATGTGATAGAGCAGCAAGTCATCCCAGCCGAAACCGGAATTGTACCCGCCATAGTTGTTGACGATCGTTGTTCCGCCGCCCGAACCCGATCCTGCAGCGGCTCCTTCTACCGGCTCTTCCTGGAATTTTTCCTCACTAGGAAACGGAATGTTCCAATCCACATTCTTGTCAAAATACTTCTTCACTTCTTCTGTCGACCAGGACACCAGCTGCGGCTCTTCGGATGAAGTAACCGCTTCCGAAGCAAGGTCTTTCGCTGCCGCGCCCGATACCAGAAATGCGTTCGCCAACAAGGCAATGCCCAGCGAGCTCGACAGGACCCGAATCGGTTTGCCTTCCGGCGTCAGCCATTTGGATGTTGGCTGATCTTTTTTGTCTCTTTCATTACTCAAGATGGTTTCTCCTTTCGGACAAGATTAATCGTTCCGCATCGGAACGAGCAGAAGCTCAAGTTTGCCTGTGTCTACATTTAATCTGCCTTCAATCGTTTCATATTCCCGGCCGCCAACAACGATATAATTTACATGCTCCAGTGCAGCGACCATGTTCATCGTCCATGACCGTTCTTCAATCTGCACCAGCTCACCGTCCGGCTTCTTTTCAAACAAAATAACGTTCATTCCATTATCCACTGTGTGTCTACCCCTTCCATCTAAGCAGTGAGTATTGATACGTGGTATATTCCGAATCGTTTCAAGAAATTTCAATGGGCTATCAACGCTTACCGCAGCGATCTTTTCCAAAAGACGCAACCCATATAATAACACCGCTACTGATTATTTACACCTGCGAATTACCATTAAAAAACTGATGAAAACGAACATTCTGGCCGTACAATACCTCATTATTTACGTTTTATATGGTGTAGCATCAAATTTCATGAACATCTTCTCCGAGTTGCAATTATGGCCATTGGCGCGGTGTGAAAATAGACGCACGTTAAAAGAAGCATAGATCCTCCCGCGGGGAACGATCCATGCTTCTTCTTCACTTCCATGAACCCTTATTTATTTAATCAATTCCCGGATTTCCTGAAAGTTATCGGCAAATCCAATAAATACGTTGTCACCAATAACGATCGTAGGCACAATCTGTTTTCCCGTCAACCGTCGCACTTCTTCCGGATATTCCGGGTTCTGTGTGCAATCATACTCCGTATACGGAACCTCCTGCTCCTTGAAGTAACGCTTGGCATGATGGCAATCGCTGCAAGTGGGGATGGTGTAGATTTTCAATGGTTCTGTCATATCGATCACTCCTTAAACTGAAATTATTGTATCTCAACGACAAAAGGCACGGTCATCACTTCACCCTGATGCTGAAATTGTCCCCAGATCTTGTAGATACCGCTGTGGGGGAAGGTAGTAGCAAATTCCGCTTTGGGTCCTGTACTCTGCTCGTCTAGAGGATGCACATGGATGTACTGCTCAGCGTCTGCGGACAGAATGACAACGTGCCCGACTGCGCCCAGATAAGGCTCGAGGTTGTTGATTTCTTGCTTCGTCTGCGCATCCTGAATATGATAGGTGAGCACAACCTCTTCATTCGATAAAGTATTGCTTAAACTCAGCTCAATTTCCTTGCCGTTTACTTGTTTGATCAGGCTGGAATCTGGTTGAATCGCCGAGGGTTTCCCTGCTTCTCCCTCAATCTGAACCCATTCGCTAAGCGTGGTCCCTCCAGCACCCTTAGGCACAAAATCTGCGAACAATTTATATTCGCCGCCAGCCGGGAATGTCGTGTTCACGGTAAATACGCCATTCTCCTTGTAATCCGGATGAATATGGTTGAAGAAGGACAAATCGCGATTCACTATGATCAGATGCAGGAGTTTCTCATGATTGACATCAAAATCCTGGACAGGTCCACCGTCTTTATCCGTAATTTGGATCGTCAGCTCAGATTCAGCGCCTGCTCTTGCCGGTTCATTCCATGTAAATGCAGCGTTGTAATGATCTGAGGCCGTTTCATGACCGCCAGCGTGTTCACTGTGCCCGTTCGTTTCCTGGCTTCCGCTTTCCTTTTCATGGTTTCCGCCATGACCGCCCGTATCAGGGGCCTGCTTCGCGTTATCGCATGCTGTCAACAATCCAAAAGCAAGTATGCCCGTTAAGGTTAGTATGGTGCCCTTCTTATTCAACATGGGCTATCACTCCAATCATGGGATATACTGCAAGATGAATTTTCATCTGCTTCTATATTTAGTATACCCCCCTATCCTATAATTAATCAACTTTTTTCTTTTCGCTCCACGCAAATAACACCATGCCGTGTGCATGGTGTTATCTTCCTATTCATCATTATTACCCGAATAATCGGATGCATTCCCCATCTTTCAATGCGCATAACCGATGATTTCATATATTTTTTTCATATCCACATGATTACGAACGATGTCCGCTACACGGTCAAATTCCGCGAATTTGCGTTCTTCTGCTTTGAACGTTTCCGGAATTGGAATCAGACCCCTCTTTATCCGAATGCCGTTCAGCCAGGACCTGCGGAAGACATCGTTGTCAAACAAGCCATGCAAATAGCTTCCCCATATACGGCCATCAGAAGTAGCAATCCCTTCAATGTGCGGCTGAATATCTTCTATTGCCTTTAAAGAATCTGTGCCATCTGCTTCAATCGAAAAAAGCGGGCGGTGTCCTGAGCCGTCAGACACGGCGCTCCATTCGGTCACGCCCATATGGATTTCATAAGCCGAAATCGTCGAATCAGCCTCTGTATCCGATATAACGAACCTCAGCGGATGTTGCTGTAACAACTCCCCTTTCACCCGAACCGTCCTTTTATGCTTTAAAAAAGAAGTCCGAATCGGCAGCAGGCCGAGCCCCTTTGTTTCCCGAACGCTCCCTTCGACCGCATGCGGATCCGACAGCTGCTCGCCCAGCATTTGATATCCTCCGCAGATGCCAACCAACTGCACATCCCGCTGCTGCGTCTGCCTCAAGATCGCATCGGCCAGGCCCCGATCCTGAAGGAACCCGAGGTCACTGATCGTATCCTTGGTGCCAGGCAAAATAATGACGTCCGGCGTGCCAAGTTCATCCACCGATTGGACAAAGCGAACGACAACATCCGGCTCCCAGCGCAGCGTTTCAACATCCGTAAAATTCGAAATACGCGGACACCGGATAACGACAATATCGAGGTCGCGTTTTTCCTGTCTTTGATATTGAAGCTCATCCAGTACAACCGAATCCTCGGCCTCGATTCGCATGTCCTGAATATAGGGGAGCACGCCCAGCACGGGAAGGCCTGTCCGCTCTTCAAGCCAGTCCAGTCCCGGCTGAAGCAGTGCTAAATCCCCACGGAACTTGTTAATGATAAACCCTTTGACCCTGGCCATCTCATGGGGCTCGAGCAGTTCAAGCGTACCTACAATGGAAGCGAACACGCCGCCGCGATCGATATCCGCAACCAGAATAACCGGTGAATCCGCCCATCCTGCCAAATTCATGTTAACAATGTCCCGATCCTTAAGATTGATCTCCGCAGGACTTCCCGCGCCCTCCATGACAACGATATCGTAGCTCTCCCGTAGACGATCCAGTGCATCCAGCACAATCTCTTTGGCCTTCGGCAGGAACTGCGTCCTGTAATCCATCGCACTCATCTGCATGTGTGGAACGCCGTGGATCACGATTTGCGAAAACATGTCCTTTATCGGCTTGATCAGGATCGGATTCATGTCCGTTGTTGCGGCAATGCCGCAGGCTTCGGCCTGCACGCCCTGTGCTCTGCCGATCTCTTTGCCATCCAGCGTCACGTAGGAATTAAGAGCCATATTTTGCGATTTGTATGGAGCCGTACGATAACCATCCTGTAGAAATATGCGGCATAGCGCCGTCGTTACGATGCTCTTGCCTACATCCGAAGCGGTGCCCTGCAGCATGAGCACCGCTCCCTGTCCTTTCCTGATCTTCGTGGGCGTATCCCTTATGTATTGCGTTTCATTCATCTTCTTCACCCTTTTCCCTGACTTAAATCGCTTGCTCACATCATTATAGCAAAACCATCGCATCGCTAAAGGAGTTCTTCCCGCATGAAATCCAGAAAATTCTCTTGAACTTTGTCAGCCCGAAATGTTAACAATATAGAATAAGGCATCCTAAGGACATGAGACATAAAAACAGCCGATCCGGATGGATCGGCTTGTTTGGTGATGCTATGACTGTAAAGTCAAATGCTGTCTATGAATGCTCTTAAGGGATAATATTTTCAAAATGGGGGATATATTCATCCAAGAATATACTTTTTTATCTAATATTGTATTATCTTGGATAGGTGACTAGAGTTGGTTAAGGGAGGAACTGATTGAATGGTAATGCATTTCTCCAATATTAGCAACATCTATATTCATGTCAAATGGTTTACGGACAACTTTGAATGGGTCCCCCTGCCCTTTCCGCGTATCGTTACGCTGACGTTCCTGTTTTGGTTAGCGTTTACATTGTTGATCCTATTACTCACCTGTGCCTTTCACGATCCCCTGGGTAAGATGAGGCCCATCATGAAAATTCACCAATGGCTGCACAGACTAAGGCCCCATTCCGAAGTCATTCTGCGCATAGGGCTGGCCATCGGCCTGGTGCTGCAGCTTCTGAGCGGCTCATACCTGGCACCCGAGTTCAAAACCAATTCCATGTGGATTATCCTCGGTCTCTCCGCCGCCGCAGCCTGCCTGCTCTATAAACGCACATTGCCGGTGAGCGGTGCCATCCTATTCTTGCTCTATCTACAAGCTTCATTAACCTACGGCATTTTTCATTCCATCGATTATTTAATCTATCTCGGTATTGTATATTATCTGTTTGTGTGCGGCACTCCAATAAAAAGAACGGCTCCTCCCGTCATGTATATATGCACGGGCATGTCCCTTGCTTGGCTTGCTATGGAAAAGCTGACCATCCCCGAGCTTGCTTGCACCGTAATGGGCAGCTACGGACTTCCTACCTTCGGATTTACCATTGAGCATTTCGTCATGATCAGCGCTTTTGTCGAAATAGGGCTAGCGTGGGCATTTATCGTAGGCATCATGAGCCGATTCACCGCTCTGCTGGTATCTGGCATTTTTATTATGACAAGCCTTGTATTCGGTTACAAAGAAGTCATTGGCCATACGATCATTCACACGGTACTGATCTTATTCCTAATCGAAGGTACGGGTGAGCTTAAAACTCCATTTCAATTCCACCGCTCCGCTGTACTTCGCGGATTATTTGTAAGCGTTAACTTTTGCCTGTTTCTGTTCACTTTGATGGCGCTGTATATCTGGATGGGCAAGACGTTATGACAAACTCTGGATTCGTTGGCCCGTATTTCGAAGCTCTACCACGGCCTTGGTCTCGCTTGCTCTAACGACCGCATCCAGCACCTCTTGATTCCGGTATCCGTCCATAAACCCGGGGACTCCATCGGTAGGCGTCCCCCGCAATATCGCGGCAAAATCGGCATACTGCTTGACCTTGCAATGCTGCGGCACTTCCATGGTCGTTCTAGCGAGCTGCCCGGGCTCTTCTTCGCGAATCCATACCACCCGTTCCGGATCCAATGTGCTGGCGTGGACCGTGCCATGATCGCCGTAAATGGACACCTCATGCTGGTTGCCTGAACCGAACGCATTGCGTGATGTCTGGAACACGCCCATCATGCCATCGGTCATCCGTGCCTGAAAGCTGGCGAAATCATCAACTTCGATCTTGGCCATCGCTCCCGTTACCGGGTCCCTACGTTCTGGGATGATGGTATGTAGCTGGGCCGTAATTTCTTCAAATTCTCCAAACAGAAATCGGGCCATATCGATCATATGCGAACCTAAATCTCCCAGGGTCCCCGTCCCTGTGATGCCTTTGTTGTATCTCCACATGTAGGGAACCTGCTGGTTCGGCACGCCAAACCCCTGCAAGTACTGAATGGAGAAGTGACGGACCGTACCCAGCTTGCCTGTACGGATCAGTTCCCTGGCATAACGAAAAGCGGGCGTATAACGGTACGTAAACCCGATCATGGCGGGGACGGGCTGTTTCTCATACAGCTCCAGCAAGGAGATGGCCTCTTCGAAGACTCGCGTAAATGGTTTTTCCGCCAAGAAAGGCTTACCCGCTTGCAAGCATGCGCTGATGATATCGGCGTGCACGTTGTTGGGCGTAACCGAAATGACGGCATCGACATCAGGATCTTCAATTAAATCCTTGAAATTCGCATAGCGCTTGCCGTCCTCAATCCCCAGCTGATGACCTACTCTTTCCACGGCTTCCCCATTGACGTCGCTCACGGCCACGAACTGATAGATGTTCTCTTCATTCATCCAGCGGATGTGCTCCTGCGCCATCCCGCCCAAACCGATTAAGCCGATTCGAAATTTATTCATCATCGAAACACTCCTTGTTTATAAATCTATCTATCACTAGGATTGAATATGCCGTTCGGATATAGGCTGGCTACCTGTTCATTATGTTTCTCATGCCGGTATTCCATTCCACACCGTGACTTTGATGTTTCCTCATGGTTGCCTCCTGTAGTTTGATAGTTGCCCATTCATCACTACGAATCCGGATTGTTTTTCCGATCCCTGTTACCCCCGGATTTTTTCGGAATTAAATTTAATGATGTTGAAATCCGGGGATAGCATATGCTTTCGTTGCGAGCTTTCCGATGGAAAGCTTTCAGGGGCACGCTTCGCTTCTCCAAAACAATTCCGCCTTCTCCGTTGAAGCTGATCGTATAAAATAAACCACCGTTTCGTCACCCTTCGAAAAGTTGCTGCCCCGCAGCATTTCGATCTGCGGGGCAGCACTGACATACAACTAATCCCTACTTCACGCTGATATACCGCTGATAGGCTTCCTTGCGGATTTGTACCAGCCGCTCAAGGCCCATATCGTTCAGCTGCTTGACGTATGCATCCCATTCCGCATCGATATTGCCTTCGGATATCCACTTCGCGCGGGTGGTGCCGACATAACCGTCGATATCCGTTGTCAGCGTAGGCAGCTCCTGGAATTCTTCGGCGCTGTACATCACGTTCGGGAACGGCGTCGTTACGTATTCGCTGCCCAGCTTGTCGATGACCAGCTTCAAGCCATCGCCCGTGGTCTCATCCAGAATGATATTTTTCTCAAAGCTGGGGCTTACATACTTGGGACCGAAATCCCTTACGGATTGCTCCCAGTACCACGCATCCGCACTCGTGCCTTCCGGCGGACTCATGAGCGTAAACGTCCCATCGTCGTTTTTCTGAATCACCGTGCCGATGGCTCCCCAGAAATTCTGGATGCTCGCTTCATTGGTGTAGAACTGGTCCGCGAAGCGAGCCGAAATTTCCGGATACTTGTTCGACGTGGTGATAAGGAACTCGTTTCTCCGCAGGCTCATGCCTTGAGGCTCGCCGCCCTGATACCTTTTTCCGTCAGGTCCGGCGATGGACGGAATCGCAATATATTGATCCTTCCACTTCCCGAACACCGCATCCGGCACCCATTGGTTGGAGAAACCGATCAGCGCCGCATCCGGATTCTGATGCTTCGCCGTGGACATGGTGCTGTCCTGCGTGAAGATCTCCTGGTCGATCAGGCCTTCCGAATACAGCTTATGCGCCCACTTGATCGCTTCCTTGTAGTTCTCCATCACCGGGTAGAACACGGGCTCGTTATCGATGACCATCATGCTGTTGCCGTTAATGTCCGTGATGCCGAACGGATTCAGCAGGTCGATGCTGATGTTCCCCGATCCGCTGACCGGAATCTCATCGGCCTTGCCATTGCCGTTTGGATCCTGTTCTTTAAACGCTTTGAACACCTCGTACAGCTCGTCTGTGTTGTCCGGAATATCCAGTCCGAGCTGGTCGAGCCATGTTTTGTTAATGATCGGCTGGATCGATGCTTTCGGCCTTGACGGCAGCCGCGCCGGCAAGGAGTAGATTTTCCCGTCCGGGAATGTGCTCATCTTTTTCATCTCGGGCGTTTCTTCCAGCGCCGCTTTCAGGTTCGGCATGTATTGATCGATGTAGTCATCCAGCGGGCGGAAATACGACAGGTTGTTCACGATATCGGAATCGCTGAATACGATATCGCCGAAAATAATATCCGGCAGCGTTCCGCTCGCCAGCATGATCGATTTTTGCTCTCCCCAATCATTAGAGGACATGATTTGCCAATTGATTTTGACATTCGTCTCCTTCTCTAAATCCTTGAGCCACTGGTTCTGGAGGAATGTATCTCCCATGTTGCCCCAGCGAACGGTCAGCACATCCAGCGTTATCGGCTCATTGACAATCGGCAGACCTTCTTTGTTAAAAGCCGATTCGGCATCCGTATTGGTATCATTGCTCTTGCCGCCGCTGCAGCCCGCCAGGTTTAACAGCAGTACTCCGGCCAACATGATGACGGCAGCCAGCTTCAGACGATGTCTCCTCATTGCCTTATTTGTTCCCATTCAACCATTCCCCCAATTATTGTTTTTAATAGATCTATCCGGCTTTACGACTTCACGGCTCCGATCATCACCCCCTGATTGAAATACTTCTGCACGAACGGGTAGATGCACATAATCGGTACCGTTGCGACGATAATGACCGCATAACGCATAATATTGGCGAGTCGCAGCGCTATGGCCGCGGCCTCTCCGGTACCCATAGCGGATTGCATCTGGTTGGTAACCAGAATATTTCGCAAAATGAGCTGCAGCGGGTACAGGTTCGTATCTTTTAGATAGATCAGGGCATTGAAATAGGAGTTCCAATGACCCACGGCCGTCCACAAGGCAATGACCGAGATGACTGCTTTCGATAGCGGAATCACGATGGTCACGAAATATCTCAGATTTCCGCAGCCATCCAGCTGGGCCGCCTCCCATAAATCCTCCGGAATACTGCTCTGGAAAAAAGTCCGTGCCACGATGATGTTAAAGGCTGCAACCGAAAACGGCAGCACCATGACAAGAAACGTATCGTACAGATGGAAATCGCGGATCGTCATAAAGGTCGGAATCAAACCGCCATTAAAGAACATCGTAAAAATAAAGAGCAGCGATATATATTTGCGGCCTACGAGGTCTTTTCGCGAGAGCGCGTAAGCCGCAGAAATGTTAACCACCAAGCCGATGGCGGTACCTACAATCGTATACACAATCGTATTTCGGTACCCAATCCATATATTAGAGTGCTTCAGCAATTCTTGATAGCCTGCCAGCGTAAAATCCTTGGGCCAAAGCCATACCTGTCCATTCGCAACCGCCGCCGGCTCACTGAACGAAGCAATGATGATGAAGTATAGGGGGTAGATCAACACAATCAGCATCAAGACAGCGAATACATACAGGCCGATCTCCAGCACCCTGTCGGAAGATCGGGTATTCCTCTGCCTTGGCGCTGTCTTCTCTCTTATTTCCACAACGCCCATAGAACCCTTCCTCTCTTGCGTTACCACAAACTGTTTTCGCTGTATTTTTTCGAAATCTGGTTAACCAGAATCAACAGAACAAAATTAATGACCGTATTAAACAGATTGATCGCCGACGAGAAGCTGTATTGGCTGCTCAGCATTCCGATTTTGTACACATACGTGGAGATGACCTCGCTGGAGGTAATATTGAGACTGTTTTGCATGAGATAAACCTTCTCGAAGCCGACACCAAGCAAGCTGCCGATCCGCAAAATGAGCAGGGTCACAACCGTTGGCATCAGCATCGGGATATCGATAAACCGGATTTTCTGCCATCGGCTTGCCCCGTCCATCGTGGCCGCTTCGTACAAGCTGGGGCTCACCGCAGATAACGCCGCGATATAGATGATGCTGTCCCAGCCCGTATGCTGCCACACGTCCGACCATACGTACACGCTGCTGAACAAGCCGGCCGATCCCATCAGGTTCGGCGCTTCCGCACCGAATAGACGAAATATATTCCCGATCAGCCCCGACCCCGGGGAGAACAGAATCAGCATGAGTCCAACCATCACGACCGTGGAGATAAAATGCGGCATATAGGTTACGGTCTGGAAGAAGCGCTTGAACCAATTCTGGCGCATTTGATTGACCATCAAGGCAAGCATGATCGGAATAGGGAACGTCGCCACGCTGTATAAGCTGATCACAAGCGTGTTGGTGATCGTTGTCGAGAATTGATAGGAGTTAAAAAACTTCTCAAAATACTTTAGACCCGCCCATGGACTCTCCATAATCCCGAGAGCGGGACTATAGTCCTTGAATGCGATCAAGATCCCGTACATCGGTACGTAAGAAAACAACAAAACCAGCACAACCGCAGGCAGCAGCAGCAGATACAGGCCCCAATTCTTTTTGATGCGCCCGAGGGTTGGGTGTGTTGTTCTATTCAGTTGGCCTGCTTTCAAATCGATTCCCCTTTCTGTTCGCGTCGTCGTGGATCCGGCATGTCGCGTAAGCAACTCAAGTATACTTCCACCCGGAATCGTTTTTTGGACCTCATCATGCGTTATTCGGACCTTCGCCTTGTCCCCCTTCAAGAAATCCTCGATTTCCATATACAAGCATGCTATTATCCGGACTTTACGATGTGGTATCCGGACTTTATGGAAGATGCCCGAGCGTTCGCTCCTGATTTTTTCGTCTTTTCCATTTATAATGACAGTACCACTATTAAAACGCTTTCATTATTTGGCGAATTGAAAGGAATCACGGCAGCCCAATGGTTAAAGCACTGAATAACAAACCATATCCCATCCGTCACTATGTGAAAATCATGCTCTTTATCTCAATCTTTGCCCTCGTGGTGGATCTCGTGATCAGTTTCGCTTCCATCTTCATCGTGAAGCAGCAATCGACCCGATATTTGCAGGATACAGCGAATCTGTACATCAGGCAGATCAATCATGACTTCTCCTACATCAACCACTATATGGGCTGGACGCTGGCGAATGATGAGAGCGTTAAGATCATGGATACCCCCGGGACCGATTACGTGGACTACATCAAGTCGAGCGAAAGAGTGCATAAACGATTTAATGAGCTTCAAAAAAACTACGGCCAAGAATACAACTTCTTTTTCTATTTAAAAGAACAGGATTTTTTTCAGAACTATGCACCCATGTCCCTGTCGTATACAGAGTTCCTGGAACTCAAGGAGCAAATCGTCTCCCTCACGGATTCCAAAAACGTATACGAAACGTTCTACTCCAACTGGAATCCAATCCTTGTTCAGGACACGAATTACATCATCAACATCGTTCCTTACCACAACCGGTATCTGATCTGTCTCATCTCCGCAGACGATTTGATCCGACCACTCCAACAACTGGATTTGGGTGAGGATGGTTACGTGTCTCTGGTGGATGATCAAGGGGCAGCTCTTTCGAGCGCCAGTGTCGGCGAGCTGGGAGCCATGGTCGAAGCTGCCAAAGCTTCCCCTTTTAGCCTGTCACAGCCGCGGACTACGGTCACGGAGGGATTCTCGAACGCTTCCTTCAACGTGCAACTGGTCATCCAATTCGGCGTATTTGAGACGATCATGATCGCCCAGCTCCTCATTATGCTGCTGTTTGTTATACTCACGTGTACGCTCAGCCTGGTGATGCTGTATTTCAAGAAGAAAGTGTTAAAGCCGATTCAGAATTTCTCGGAAAACGTAAGGCGCATCCATGAGGATAGCGAAAATCTGGATTTCATGAGCAGCGAGATCATCGAGCTTGAGCAGGTCAACTCCCAATTCAAACATCTGATCGAACAGATCAAGAAGTTTAAAATCGATATTTATGAGCAGCAGCTGGATAAACAGAGAATCCAGCTGGATTATATGAAGCTGCAGATCAACCCCCATTTTTTCCTGAACTGCTTGACGAACATCTACAGCATGGCGCAAATGCAGATGTTTAAGGAAATCGAATATATGTCGCTGTCCACGTCCAAATACTTTCGCTACATCTTTCAAAGCGGCGATAACCTCGTGCGGCTTGAGGACGAAATCGAGCATGTCCGGATTTACCTGGAGATTCAGAAGCACCGCTATCGCGATGCCTTTTCTTATCGTATCGATGTTGAAGAGGAGCTTACCGGTCTCACCATTCCGCCCCTCGTGCTCCAGACCTTTATCGAAAACGCGGTAAAATACGCCGTATCCCGAGATCATGAGCTGCAAATCCGATTGTCCGTTAGTCTACGGATGGAGGGTGATAAACCTTCTATGGTCATCCGGATATCCGATACCGGGCCCGGGTTTCCCGCAGAAGTATTGGATAAACTGACAACCGGCAAAGCGCTCGATCAAAGCGAAGGGAAGCACATCGGGATTATGAACACCCTTCAACGGCTCGAGCTGCTCTATCATCGCCGGGCGCATGTGGAATTTTCGAACCCGGAAGAGGGCGGCGCTAGCGTCACATTAACGCTTCCACAACCCGTGCAGGAACGGAGAGGAGAAAATCAATGAACGTATTGCTGGTTGATGATGATTATTTTGTCGTGACCGCACTGGAGAAGAAGATTGATTGGAAGGCACTCTCGATCGAACAGGTCTATACCGCTTACAGCGTTGCGCAGGCAAGGGACATACTGCAGCAGCATTCGGTCCAGATCCTCATCTGCGATATCGAAATGCCGCAGGGCAGCGGACTCGAGCTTCTCGCCTGGATACGCGAGGAACAATACGGCATTCAAACGATATTTCTGACGAATTACGCTGATTTCAACTATGCGCAGAAAGCCATTGAGCTGCAAAGCTTTGACTATTTCCTGAAACCGATTGAATTCGATAAGCTTAGCCTTATCATCTCCAAGGCCGTCTATAAAGCAAAGGAACAGCAAAGCGATCAGGAAGCGATACAGGACGGGCAGCTGTGGAAAAAAAATCAAAAAAAGCTCCAGGAGCATTTTTGGAGCAAGCTGATAAAGGAACGGAAAGCTTCTTCGGACCGGGGCGCCATCGCAGGATATATCGCGGAACAGAAACTCTCCTATGAGATGTCGGATCTATTTCTTCCTGTGCTCATCACCATTTTTCCGCATGATCAAAGTTTGGGTAAAGAAGACAAAGACCTGTTTGACTATGCGTTTCTCAACGTGCTATCCGAATTGTTCCAGGACCCGCTCTTCACGGTTGAAGCCGCTATGGAATATAAGGATTACAATTGGATGGTCATGCTGAAATGGAATCTTCCTCCGGATTCCAGCGTCATGGAAAACATCTGCACGTCATTTATTGAAAAAGCCAATCAATTTCTCCGAAGCGATGCTTCCTGCAGCGTATCGATTTCGGTGGCGTTGGAGGAGATCAACAAGTCCATTCGGATGCTGCTGCAAATGAATGAGGATATGATCAAAAAGCGGAATCAGATTGTTTTTCTGGAACACCATTCCCTGCAAGAAGCCACGTACACCCCTCCCCCGCTGCAAGACTGGGAAGTCCTTCTCAGCGGGAACAATCCGGCTGGGTTTCTGGAAGAAACCCGCAAATACTTGCACAACCTGGCCAAGAATAGCGTCTACAACACCTCGGTGCTGCGTTTATTCCGCTTGGATATCGTACAGCTGGTATATTCCTATCTGAAGGGCAAAGAGATCCAGGCTCATAAGCTGTATACCGGCAAAACCAATGACCAGCTGTTCCTGCAATCCTTGAACTCAATTGAAGATATGGAGAAATATACGAAATATCTCGTCAGCACGGCAGCAGAATATCATGCCTACGCGGACCATTCGCATACCGTGGTGGAGGAGATCAAGCAATATATTCATTGCCATTACGGGGATGAGCTGACGCGAACGAGCCTGGCGGAAATCGTCTATCTCAACCCGGATTATTTGGCCCGCGTGTTCAAGAAAGAAACGGGCGTCTCTTTGGGTACTTACATCATTCAGTCCCGCATCAAGGCGGCCAAGCATCTGCTGGAGACGACTCCCTTGTCGGTATACCAGATTGCGGCTAAGGTGGGGTACGCCAACTATTCCTATTTCTCAAAGCTGTTCAAGCAGGATACGGGCTGGTCGCCCAGTGACTATAGACGGGTGCTGCAAGCCGGGAGCAGCGGAAAGATCGATCATGCGAAATAACATTACACTTTCGGCTTGGCATCGCGAATGAGCTGACAGCAACCACAACATGAAGAAAAAGTACCGCAGCCTCAAGCTTTATGCTTGGCAGCCGCGGTACTTTTTCTATGATCATAATGAGTGCTAGTCTGTATAGATTACGCAGGGTAAATATCAAAATCCTTCAGCGTTTCTCCTGTTCTGGCCGATTCAAATACTGCCTCGATCAGATTCAGGACACGTAGTACTTCCTCGTTCTTCACAATCGGTTCTGCTTCGCCTTGGATCACGGCCGCAAAGTTATCGAAGAAGCTGCTGGATTGACGGTATGGCTCCGGCAGAGCTCCCGTAATGGTAGCTTCTTCGGAAGGAGGGGCCATCGTTTTGGTCAAGCCTACCCCGGCTTGAATCGGCTTCGGCTCCACCTTCACGGCATCCTGGTTCCGGGTAACGACTCTTCCGTTTAACGACCAATCCTCAATAATACCGGTTCCCTCTGTTCCTTTGACGTACCAGCGTGGCAGCGTAATGAAATTCGTCGTTCCCACTTCAATCAGTACGGATACGCCGTTCTCGAATTCGATGACCGACTCAAAGCCATCATCGACCTCATCGCCGAGAATAAAGCTCAAGCGGCTGCTCAGGCTGGTTATTCGGCTGTCCACCATGAACAGTACCTGGTCAAGAAGATGCACGCCCCAGTCCAGCAGCATGCCGCCGCCGTGGGCTTCCAGATGACGCCAGTCGCCCGGTATGCCATTCGCCCCGTGCACCCTGGATTCAATTCGGAACAGGTCACCTATCGTTTTCTCATTGTACATTTGTTTAATGGTCAAGAAATCCTCATCCCAGCGGCGGTTCTGGTGAACCATCAGTACCCGGCCAGCAGCATCGGCCGCAGCCACCATCTCTTTGAAGTCACTGACGGACAATGTTACCGGCTTCTCGCAGATGACATGTTTGCCGGCTTTAAACGCCTGAAGTGCCAGTTCCTTGTGCACGTCATTAGGCGTAGCAATGAGCACCACGTCAACCGCAGTATCGTTTAGTACCTGCTCATAGCTTTCGTAGGGAGGATACCCGTCTTGCTGGGATACTTCCCGGCGTTCTTCCAAAATATCGTAGGTTCCCGTAACCTCAAGAAATGCATTGTCCTTAATCAGCTTGGCATGGTAGCTGCCCATTCCGCCATAACCTACGATCACGATTGCATGTTTTCTTTTCTCCATCGTCATAATTACATAGCTCCTTTATCACATCTAAGAAGTAAACGCATACACATCCATTATAATATAATATGCGAAATAACTGTTCTCTTTTAACGATATTGTATTCCCGCTATTATCGCAAGGCTGTGAGTTACTTCGCATCCTGTAAGAAATGATCAATATATTTCCCAAAAAAAAGCGTTACCCTGCTTCTATCGCAAAAGGTAACGCTTCTAAATCATGCTAGATTACTCCTTCACCACCAATTTCAGTGGTGCGGCGATATTCTCTTCCACCTCTTTGCCCTGGAGCACGTCCTTGGCTGCGCCGACGGCAAGCTGACCGATCAGCTCAGGCTGCTGGGCTACGGTAGCCGTCAGGTTGCCGGCTTCGATGGACTTCAGCGCATCGTCGTTACCGTCAAAGCCGATGACCATAATGTCTTTGCCCGAGCTTTGGATCGCTTCGATTGCGCCCAAGGCCATTTCGTCATTGTGGGCAAAAATCGCTTTGGCGTCCGGGTTGCCCTGCAGCAGATTCTCCGTCACGGTCAGACCCTTCGTCCGGTCAAAATCCGCTGCCTGCTTCGCCACCACGTTCAACTGCTTATCTGCGATATCATGGAATCCCTTGCCGCGTTCGCGGGTCGCGGAAGCACCCGGAACCCCTTCGAGCTCAATGACCTTCGTATCTTTGCCCAGTTGATCCACGATATACTCGGCTGCCATCTGACCGCCTTTGATGTTATCGGAGGCAACCAGCGCAGCGACTTCGCCCTGATCCGCCGAACGGTCAAGCGTAATGACCGGAATACCCAAGCTATTTGCCGTTTGCACCACAGTGGAAATTGCGGACGAATCCGTTGGGTTAATCAGCAGTGCATTGACGCCCTGCTGAATCAGATCATCAACGTCATTGCTCTGCTTGGCCGAGTCGTTCTGTGCGTCTACGACAACGACCTCCATCCCTTGTTTGGTCGCTTCGGCGACGACGCCATCCTTCAGGGATACAAAGAACGGGTTATTCAAGGTCGAGATGGAAAGACCGATTTTGATGTCTTTGACATCCCCGCCGGCCTTGGGCTTCGCCCATTCCGGCGGCTCCAGAGAACAGCCTGTTATGAAGATCAACATAAGTGATACGAGCAGCAAAGTTGTTTTTTTCATCGTTCATTCTCCCCCTTAAGCCGATTTTCTGCGGTCGAGCAGTACGGCAATCGCAATCACGACGCCTTTGACAACCATCTGATAGAAAGAGTTGACGCCGAGCAGGTTGAGTCCGTTATTCAGTATGCCAATGATCAGCACACCGATTAACGTACCGACGATCCGGCCGCGACCACCGGTCAGGCTTGTACCGCCAAGAACAACGGCTGCGATGGCATCCAATTCATAGGACGTCCCTGCAGTCGGCTGTGCGGAATTCAAACGGGAGGTCAGAATCGCGCCTGCAAGCGCGGACAGCATCCCTGCCAGGGAATAGATCATGATCTTGACTCTCGGTACTTTAATACCGGATACAAGCGATGCTTTTTCGTTACCGCCGATGGCATATGTCTTGCGGCCAAATGACGTTTTATGCAGGATGACCCACAGCACGGCAAACGTGATGATCATCGTAATAGCAGGCACCGGAATACCAAGCAGGTATCCACGACCGAACAATTGGAATGCAAGGCTGTCGCCAAGACCCGTAATCGGGTTACCGTTCGTATAGACGAGCGTAAGTCCTCGGAATATCGTCATGGTGGCCAAGGTGGCGATAAACGGCGCCATTTTCCCCTTGGTAATCATGAGACCATTGATCATCCCCATGACACCGCCAAGCGCAACGCCGATGATGATCGATAGGATCGGGTCAAACCCGGCCACCATCATATTGGCAACAAATGCGCTGGAGAGCGCGAGAATCGAACCGACCGACAGGTCAATACCGCCTGTCAGAATAACAAACGTCATACCGAATGCAATCAATGCATTAATCGATACCTGACGCAGCAGGTTCAGAATGTTAAGCGGTTCCAAGAAACTTGGATTCAGGACGGATACGATAACGATTAGAATGATCAGTCCGAGCAGCGGACCGAGCTTTTGCGTCAAACCTGATACCTTAAACCCTTTTTCCGCCTTGGCATCGTTAATAGTTGTCATATTACTGACCTCCTGTAGCTAGAGTCATGATATGTTCCTGCGTGGCTTGTTCACGGTCCAATTCACCGGAAATCCTGCCTTCGTGAACAACGAGAATCCGATCGCTCATTCCGAGCACCTCCGGCAGCTCCGACGACACCATCAGAATCGCCACGCCGCGTTCGGTCAGTTCATTCATCAGCTGATAAATTTCCCGCTTCGCACCAACGTCCACGCCGCGTGTCGGCTCATCCAGGATGAGCACGCTCGGCCCAATTCCGATCCACTTGGCAATAACGACCTTCTGCTGGTTACCACCCGACAGATTGCGTGCCAGCGTCTCGGATGTATGCGTCTTGATCTGCAGCCGCTTCGTCAAGGTGTCCACGAAATCCTGCTCCTTCTTCCCGGAAATGAACCCTTTGGAAGAGAAACTGAACAGATTGGGCAGTGCCATATTTTCACGGACCGAGAAATCCAGGACCAACCCTTCATCCTTGCGGTCCTCTGTTATGAATCCAATGCCGTGTTTCACGGCGTCATCCGGCTTCTTGATCGAAACTTTCTTTTCGCGTACCCAGATTTCGCCGCTATCCAGCGGGTCCAATCCGAAGATCGCTCTCATCATCTCGGTGCGCCCTGCCCCCATCAGGCCGGATACGCCAACAATCTCGCCGGCACGAACCGTGAAGCTTACATTCTCGAACCGGCCTTTACTGCTAATATTCTTCACTTCCAGCACGGGCTTACCCGGAGATGGATGACGTGCCGGATATCGCTCGGTCAGCTCCCGGCCGACCATCTTTTTGACGACTTCATCAAAATCCGTGTCCGGAATGGATTTGGTATCGACGGATTTACCATCTCGCATGACCGTAATCCGGTCGCAGATCGTAAAGATCTCCTCCATCCGGTGGGAAATGTAAACGACGGATACGCCTTGTTTTTTCAATGAACGGATGACATCAAACAGCTTCTCAATTTCCCTTTCGGTCAATGCCGCCGTCGGTTCATCCATAATGATGACTTTCGCTTTTGTCATAAGCGCTTTGGCGATCTCAATCATCTGCTGCTGGCCGACGGAGCATTCTCCTGCCTCCTGCGATAATGGTATCGTCACCGCTAATTTGCTGAACTGTTCCTTCGCAAGCGCCTTCATTTGTTTCATATTGAGGAAACCGAGGCCGGACGTCATCTCCTTGCCGATAAACAAGTTATCCAGAACCGTCATCTCCGGCCAGATGTTAAGCTCCTGATGGATGAAGGCAACGCCTCTCTCTTCCGCTTCCTTCGGATTAGCAAAATAGGTTTCCTTACCGTCGATGACAATCTTGCCTTCATCCCGGCTGTGAAGACCGGTTAATATATTCATCAGCGTCGATTTACCTGCGCCGTTCTCTCCCATCAGGGCATGGACCTCTCCTTCCCGGAGATCAAAGTCCACGCCTGCCAGCACCCGGTTCGTGCCAAAAGATTTTTGGATATTCGTCATCTCAATGTTCATGGTGCTTCCTCCTTTTTAACCGAAATAAACACCGGCCTGCAAAATGCAGTTCGCATAGGGCTTGGCTTCGCCTGTACGGATAACCGCCTTAGCGTTTCGAGTCCGTGCCTTGAACTGCTCGTGTGAGCAAGCCTCGATCTCGCAATCCTGAAAATTTTCCTGTATATAAAGCAGTGTTTCCTTATTATCAAGCTTCATTTCTTCAGCGATCACGATTTTTTCAATGACCATGTCGTCGGCGATCGCCTCCACCACCTCGGCAAAGCTTGGCGTCCCCAGTGTGAGAGCCAGGTCGATCTTCGGAACGCCTGGGGGAATCGGAAGGCCAACGTCTCCAATAACGATGGTATCGGTGTGCCCCAGATCTGCCAGCACTTTTGCGATGTGACTGTTCAGCATGCCGTTCTTCTTCATGATCAAAGACTCCCTTCCACTTCGAGACGCGACGGCATTCCGCCCTGCGCTCCGAACTTCATGACCGACAAGGAAGCTGCGCGGTTCGCAAATCTCAGGCTGTCGGCCATGCTCATGCCTTCGGACAGAGCCACAGCAAAGGCACCGTTAAATGTATCGCCCGCTCCCGTTGTATCCACGGCTTCAACCTTGTAGCCGGGAACCACGACCTCTGCATGGCCGTCAAAATAACGAACTCCCCGCTTGCCTTCCGTCACGATCAGCTTGTTCGGATAACGGCGCAGCACGTCGCCTAGTGGCTCATCTCCGAACAGGATAGCCGCTTCATGTTCGTTCGGCGTCATGTAAGCCGCCCGTTCAATAACAACGCTCGGCACCGGGCGGGCCGGAGCCGGATTCAGCATCAACGGCACCTGATATCTTGCGCATAATTCACTGACATGCACCACCGTTTCCTCCGGAATCTCCTGCTGAATCAACACGATATCCGCAGCCTGGATAACCTCCGCTGCCTGATCAACATAATCCGGGGTGATCCGATCGTTGGCAGCCTTAACTACCACGATGCTGTTGTCTCCCTCTGCCAATATGATGTGTGCGGTTCCGCTTTCAATACCTGTAACCGGTTCCACATACTCCGTAATAACACCGTTCGCCTGCAAATTGCTCAAAATCGTTTCGCCGAAGGAATCTTCACCTACACAGCCAATCATCGTTACCTCTGCACCCAGTCTCGCCGCCGCGACGGCCTGGTTGGCTCCCTTTCCTCCGGGTACCGTCTTAAAGCTGTCGCCTAGCACCGTCTCTCCAGCGCCGGGGCGCTTGGTGGAGGTGACCACCAAGTCCATCGACGCGCTTCCGATTACCACGATCTTCGCCATTATGATTCCACCTTTCTTGTTGTCTGCCGCTCAATAAATTCTACTGAGAATTCGATACTGCTTCTCTCGATGTGCTGCCCTTCAATAAGTCCGATAAGCAATCTGGCCGCTTCCCGGCCCATTTCATATGCCGGCTGATGAATCGTGGACAGGGGCGGGGCCAGCAGTCGGCTGAGCAGAATATCGTCAAATCCTATAATCTGTACGTCTTCCGGCACCCTTTTCCCCAGCCGATGCGCTTCCTTGACTACGGCGGATGCCATAATATCGTTACTGGCGATGACGCCGTCCGTGTCCGGATGCTCAATGAACACTTGCTGGGCGAATTCTTCCGCGTCGGTTAAAGAAAACGATGTCGTCTTCAGCACTTGATACGCAGCCGCCTGTTTTTCCAGAACCTCAACAGCTCCTTCAAAACGCTCCTGGGCAGGACGGACATCCTCCGGGCCTTGAATCACGGTTATAGCTTTACTGCCTCGCCTAACCATCTCCTGTGCCGCAATCCTACCTCCCTGCCGACCATCCGCAAATACGGAAGGTCGATCCGATGAGGTTCGATCCAGAAATACAACCGGGATCTTGAGCCCTGCATATATGTCGGCATCCGGATCATTGGTCGATGATATGACACCAACCACATTATTTTGGACAAAGGTTTGGATGTACTCCATTTCCTTCTTCTTGCTCTCGTCGCTGTTCCCGAATATCAGCCGATAATCATTTTCCTGCATCTCATCCTCAACTCCGCGGGCAAGCTGCGGGAAATAAGGGTTCATAATATCCGGAAGCAAAAGTCCTATCAATTTGGATTTTCTTTTATATAAAGAACGTGCTACTTCATTCGGCGTATAATTCAGCTCGCGAATGCTTTGTTCTACCTTGGACCTGGTGTCTTCATGCACGTAACCGTTTCCATTTAATACCCGTGAAACCGTGGCCACGGACACGCCGGCCCGGTTTGCCACATCCTTGATCGTTGCCATTACCGTCATCACCTCATTCATGTGTAACCGGTTACAGCTATAACATATCACATCTTTTTTTAAGCTGCAAGCTTTTGAGGATTGGAATATTTTTGTACCCGGCACTGGCAAACTGACCTTCAGTAATAACATGGCCAGCAATAAATTACGGTATTCTTACAAAAACCTTTACTGGAGTTTACATCCGGTTCCTATACTCAATACCTGTAAGGCCAAGCAGGAAAGTGAGGTAAACATGATTATGGAAAAAGAATTTATGCTTCCCTCTCCGGGTCATTCTCTGACGCCGCCGGTTAGCGAAGCTGAGCCTTCGACAGCCGCAAAACCGATCTCTATCAAGAAAACAAGACGCAGGGAAATCATGCTCGCTTATGCATGTCTAGCACCATCGTTGCTCATTTTCGGTCTATTTCTGTTCTATCCGCTGCTCAAATCCGTCTATCTGAGCTTGTTCCTGACCGATCCTCAAGGCCGGGTAGCCGAATTCGTAGGGTTCGATAATTTCAAGGAGATACTGGCCTCCGAGATGTTTTATACCAGTTTCGGCAACACACTGCTGTTTATCGTACTGACGGTCCCGACCGGCATGGCAGCCGCCATACTGCTCGCAGCCCTGACGCATAATAAACTGAAAGGCATGAAAATATTCCGTTTTATATTCTCGCTGCCCATGGCCGTTTCCGTCGGTACCGGCTCGATGATCTGGATGATCCTCTACCATCCGACTATGGGCATGCTGAATTATTTCCTGTCGCAACTCGGCACGCAGCCCATCCAATGGCTGACCGATCCGAAATGGGCCATGATCTCCGTTGCCATCATGACGGTCTGGATGAATCTTGGGTTTAATTACATCCTGATGCTGAGCGGCATGCAGGGCGTATCCGAGGATATCTATGACAGTACCAAGATTGACGGCTCCGGTCCGTTAAGAACCTTCTTCCGGATTACGATGCCGCTGATCTCCCCTACGTTATTCTTCACATCCGTCGTGTCAGTGATTGGCGCCTTCCAAGCGTTTGGACAAATCAACATCCTGACCAAGGGCGGTCCGATGAACAGCACCAACGTCATCGTGTTCAATATCTATCAGGATGCATTCGTCAACTTCCGCTTCGGCATCGGCAGTGCGCAAGCGCTCATCCTGTTTGCGATCATTCTGCTGCTGACCGTCTTTCAATTTAAATTCGTGGAGAAGAAGGTGCATTACCAATGAACATGCGTCTCATGCCCAAAAGCTTCATCTACTTCGCGCTGCTTCTCTGTTCGCTGGTCGTTGCCTTTCCGCTTCTATACACCTTGTCGACATCGCTTATGAGCGAGGCTGAATCGGCCGTTTATCCGCCGCCTTTGCTTCCGGAAGACATCAATCTGTCCAATTTCGCCAAGGTGATCGATACGATCCCTGTCCTTACCTTTATCGGGAACAGCCTGGTCGTCTCCATTGCCATCATGGTCGGGCAGATCGTGACCGCAAGCCTGGCGGCATACGCCTTTGCCTTCCTCCGGTTCCCGGGTAAAACGCTGCTGTTCAGCCTCTTTCTCGCCACCATGATGATCCCGTGGGAAGTGATCATGATCCCGAACTATCTGACGGTCAAAAGCTTGAATTGGCTCGATACCTACCAAGGGCTTATCGTTCCATTCCTGGCAACCGCCTTCGGAACCTTCCTGCTCAGACAAGCCTTTCTGCAGCTGCCGAAGGAGCTGTTTGAAGCGGCCCGGGTGGACGGCTGCGGCCATGTCCGGATATTTCTGAGCATGGTGGTGCCGTTATCCATACCTGGAATTGCTACGCTGGGCGTGTACTCGTTCCTGAACAATTGGAACATGTACCTGTGGCCGCTCTTGACCACCAACCGCGTTGAAATGCGTACCGTTCAGATCGGGATTGGCATGCTGCAGTTCGAAGAGATGAATTCGTGGAATTTGATTCTGTCCGGCGTACTCCTTCTGCTGCTTCCTTCCCTGCTGCTGCTTGCGCTCGGTTTGAAGCCGCTTGTCCGCGGCATCACGGCAGGTGCGTTGAAGGGCTAATCGCTATATTAGTCGGGCTATAGTGAATCAGCCTTGCGTGCCGGTTATCGATAAGAAACGGGCCGCGCAATTTCTGATAGATCAAACCATACTTTATTTTCAAAAAGGGAGAGATTAACCGATCATGAAACGTTTTGGTAAAAGGTCCTTCGCGCTGCTCCTGCTTTCCTGCTTCATGCTGATCAGCGCCGCTTGCAGCAATACGCCAGCCGCTGGAGAAACGACCGTTGCTGCCGGCAGCGAGCCAGCCAAAGATCCTGTTAAGGTTGTGTGGTGGCATTCCATGAGCGGGGAGCTCGGGACTGTCGCGGACAAGCTGATCTCCGATTTTAATGCGGCCCACAAGGATATTCAGGTTGAGGGCGTGTTTCAAGGAACATATGATGAAAGCTTGAACAAGCTGAAGGCCTCCTTGGGATCGAAGAGCGGTCCAAGCATGATCCAGGTGTACGAAATCGGCAGTCGTTTCATGATGGATACCAAGGCCATCCGTCCGGTTCAGGACTTCATGGATGCTGAAGCATACGACATTTCCTCCTTGGAACCGAATATCAAAAATTACTATACATTCGACAACAAATTGTACTCCATGCCGTTTAACTCCTCCAACCCGATTCTGTATTACAACAAGGACGCTTTTAAAGCGGCGGGTCTCGACCCGGAAAACCCTCCCAAAACCTACGAAGAGGTAGCGGAAGCGGCAAAAGCGCTGACAAAAGGCGGCCAAACCGGCGCATCCTTCGCCATCTATGGCTGGTTCATGGAACAATTCCTTGCGAATCAAGGCGTTGAGCTGCTGAACAACGGCAATGGCCGCACTTCCCCGGCAACCGCTTCGCAGGTCAACAACGGCGCTGCCGTGAAGACGCTGGAATGGTGGAAGCAAATGCTGGACGATAAGGTGCTCCTGAACCTGGGACGTAAAACGGACGACACCAAAAAAGCATTTGCAGCAGGTCAAATTGCCATGACGCTGGACTCGACGGCTTCCCTCCGCGGAATCGTCAGCGCAGCGGAAGGCAAATTCGAAGTCGGTACGGCGTTCCTGCCCAAACCGGCTGACGGCGGCGAAGGCGGCGTTATTATCGGCGGTGCAAGCCTGTGGCTGATGAACAACAAATCGGAAGAAGAGCAGCAGGCAGCCTGGGAATTCATGAAATATTTGGCCGAGCCGCAAACGCAAGCCTACTGGCATGTCAACACAGGTTACTTCCCGGTAACGACTAAAGCTTACGAAGAGACCCTGGTAAAGGAAAACCTGGAGAAATATCCGCAATTCCAGACGGCCGTGGATCAATTGCATCAAACGACGGCCAACCTGGCAACGCAAGGCGCTGTCATGGGCGTGTTCCCTGAAGCCCGCCAGCTGACGGAAACGGCCATCGAGGAAGTGCTGAACGGTCAAAAAACGGCGCAGGAAGCACTGGACAAAGCCGCTCAGGAGATCAGCTCCAAGATCGAGACCTATAATAAAACGGTGAAATAAACGTCGATCGACGTACTTTCTCGGAAGACAGATCTCATATACTGTCATATATGAACGAATTGCAACCCTTGATACAGGATCATAAGGCCCTCCGCGGTGCCTATGAATCATGCATCAGGGGTATTTTTCTGATGGCAGCTTCACCTCAACTTTCCATATTGGATCAGCTTGTATAGGGGTTTGCCCAAGTCACTTAGCCGGGCTCCTGAATACACTGATACAAAGTGGAGGTGAGCCTATGATGAGAAATCTTCCGTCCACCGTAACCATCGTCCCGGTGCCGTTTGACCGGGGTGCTACCCGCCGCGGCGCAAGCCAGGGACCGAATGCGATTTTCGGAGCCGGCTTGAAACGCAAGCTTGACATGCTCGGTGTATCCTACCAGGTCGATGACCTTGCTGGACTCCCCGAACACAAGGATGAAACGCACGATCCTCAATTAAAACATCTGAAAGAAGTCATAACGATTAACGAGCAGCTCGCAGCTCATGTGTCTGCCCTGGCACAATCGGGCGTCTTCCCGCTTGTCCTTGGCGGTGACCATAGCATTGCAATCGGCACGCTAGCCGGGCTTACCCGGCACTATCAAAGCTTGGGCGTCATCTGGATTGATGCCCACTCCGATCTCAATACGCCGGATACAACTCCAAGCGGCAATATCCACGGCATGTCGCTGGCTGTCAGCTTGGGAAGAGGCGATGCACGGCTAACATCGATCGGCGGCGTAAAATCAACGATCAAGCCGGAGCATGTAGTGCTCATTGGCGCTCGTTCCCTCGATCAGGGCGAACGGGATTTCATCCGTCGGGAAGGCATTACCTGCTTCACGATGCAGGACATCGACCGCATGGGCATGTTCCGGGTCATGAAGGAGGCTATCCGAATAGCGTCAACGGGCACGGATGGCGTTCACCTCTCCTTCGATATCGATAGTGTCGATCCGAAAATCGCACCTGGAACGGGAACGCCGGTTCAGGGCGGACTCAGTTACCGGGAAGCGCATCTGGCCATGGAGATGCTGTCGGAATCCGCTATTCTGACCTCGGCCGAATTCGTGGAGAACAACCCGCTGCTGGACCGCGGACAGACAACGTCCCGGCTGCTTGTCGGCTTAATCGGCTCCATGCTGGGCGAAAGCATCTTGTGACGCGTCCTCATACTTGATTATGAGAGGCTTTTTTGGCGCGGTATCCGGTGCCAGCCGCCGGTTAGGTTTCTTAAGACTCCCAAGGAGGTTACACTATGGACCCTTCAAACCCACATATCGAGAAAGCCGAAAGGTACGGTGCGAGAAACTACCACCCGTTACCCATTGTCATTGCCAAAGCTGCAGGCATCCATGTGACGGATTCGGACGGCAAGCGGTACATCGATATGTTAAGCGCCTACTCGGCGCTGAATGCAGGTCATTGTCATCCCCGAATAATCGGCGCTTTAAAGGAACAAGCAGATAAGGTGACACTGACTTCGCGCGCATTCCATCATGATCAACTGGGCGAGTTTTACGAGAAGCTGTCTGCTTTCACCCACAAAGACATGATTCTTCCCATGAATACGGGGGCCGAGGCTGTTGAGACGGCACTCAAGGCAGCACGCCGCTATGCTTACCGGAAGAAAGGCATACCGGCCAATCAGGCCGAAATCATCGTCTGCGAAGGTAATTTCCACGGCCGCACCATCACCGTCACTTCCTTCTCCTCATCCAGCGAATATCGGGAAGACTTCGGCCCTTTCACGCCGGGCTTCAAAGTCATCCCCTATGGCGACCTGGAAGCGCTGAAGCAGGCCATCTCACCGAATACGGCCGCCTTTCTTGTAGAGCCGATCCAGGGAGAATCCGGCATCATTATCCCCCCTGACGGATACCTTAGCGGCGCAATGGAGCTGTGCAAGCAGCATCGCGTTCTTCTGCTCGCGGACGAAATCCAGACCGGCTTCGGCAGGACAGGAAAACGTTTTGCCTGCGACTGGGAGGATGTCATGCCGGATATGTACATCCTTGGAAAAGCGCTGGGCGGCGGTGTTTTCCCAGTCTCTGCCGTGGCGGCGGACGCCGATATTCTCGGTGTATTCGAGCCGGGGTCCCACGGCTCCACCTTCGGCGGGAATCCCCTCGGCTGCGCGGTGGCCATCGCTTCCATGGATGTATTCCTGGAGGAAGGGCTGGAAGGCAGCTCCAAGGAGCTCGGCGACTATTTTCTTCAGCAGCTTCGATCCATCCGGCATCGCGATATTCAGGAGGTGCGCGGCAGGGGCCTATTCATCGGCATGGAACTGAAGGTTCCAGCCAGAACCTACTGCGAGACACTAAAGGATCTCGGTTTGCTCTGCAAAGAAACCCATGAATCCATTATCCGCTTCGCCCCTCCGCTCATCATCACCAAAGCGGAACTGGACCAGGCCATTGGGATCGTAAGGCAAGCGTTTGCGTGACGATCCGAAACAGACTTGCAATTGCATAAAAAACAGTTTGTTCACCCCCTGGCTCAAATAACAACGGGTGCGGCAAACTGTTTTTCTGGTTCCTCTCTCACTCAAGCTTTGCAGCTTATCCTGATACTGCGATTCACCGTGCCACTTTCCTGATAGGGTCTGAGCACAGTTATTTAATCGACTTCACTTTCATTCTTCTTGATAGAAGCAGCAGCTGAGAGACAACAGCAAGCACGGGCAGTTCGATCAGCGGTCCGATAACCAGGGCAAGGGCAATGACCGGCTGTTCCGGAAAGGTCGTCACGGCGATCGCGAGAGCCACCGGGGAGTTCCGGGCAATGATTGTTAAATGGAGGCTGACCGAATCCTCGTAAGAGAAACGCAGCATTCTGCCCACTACGCTGCCCAGCGTGTAATTCATCATAAAATAAATCAAGATCGGAACAATGAGAATATAAATCATGTCCATATGGTTCAATAAGTATGACCCTTGTGACGCAAACATCGCGACAATGGCAAGACATAGAAAGACAATCTGTGCCCGTCCAAAAAATGGCAGCACCTTGTGCTCCAGCGCCTCTTTCTTCGCTCTCAGCAAGAAACGGGTGAGATGTGCAAGAGTGAACGGAACTACAAGCACAAGCAGCACGCTTTCGATCAACGTTTCCAGCGATATCGTTTCGATCGTACCGGAAAACAAGAGCAAATATAGCGGAAGCAGCAGCACCTGGAGGATCAGATTAATGGGCAGCACCGATGTTGACAAGGGCACGTTCCCCTTGGCAATCGAGGTAAACACCAAATACCAGTCGGTACATGGGGTCACCATCAACATAATGAATCCGATCCAAAGCGCCGGGTGAGCCGACAGAAAAACAGCGCCGAGTCCCCAAGCAAGCAGCGGCGTCCAGATAAAATTAATGGCGGTGCTCGCCCCCAGAAACTTGATGTTCTTGAACGCCTCTCTTAACTGCTGCAGCGGTATCGTCAAGAACAATCCATACAACATCAGCAGCAAAAAAGGAACGATCCCGTAGTCTGCATATTCCGAAACAACCGGAAACTGCCCCAATAACAGCCCGATTGCCACCGCGCCCATGATGATCAAAGTTTGAAGTTTCTCTATAAGTCCCATCCCGCACCCCTTACCATTTAAATCATGGACAAAATGAAGTAATGACCGAAAAATCATATAACGGAATCATACCGCATTTTTTGTATAATGGATTGTATAATGTTCAGGACAAATTAAAAGTATAAGGAGGTTCATATGAGAATAGCCATTTGCGGAGGCACCGGTTTCATTGGGCAGGCATTGTGTTCGCGTTGGCAGCGCGACGGGCATGACGTTATCATCGTCACCAGATCGAAGCCGGACGTTCCTCCCCATCGCCAACAAGATGGGCCTATATCCTATCTGACCTGGGATGAGATGAAGTCCCATCCCGAGCGGTTTGAGGATTTGGATGCCATCGTTAACCTAGCTGGCTCTTCCCTTAGTCAGCGCTGGACGCAAGCGGGCAAGCAGAGAATCCTTCAGTCAAGACAACGAACCGTCTCCTCCGTAGCCGAACTGATGGACCGCCTGGAGCATAAACCTCCGGTCGTAGTTCAAGCTTCGGCGATGGCCATTTACGGCACATCCGAGTTTGAAACATTTGATGAGGAAAGTCCTGCCACGGTTATGGATTTCCCGTCCGAGGTTGTGTTGCAATGGGAGCAAGCGGCCGACCGCATCCCGGTTGACCGGTTAATTAAGCTGCGCATCAGCGTTGTTCTGGGAGGTAAAAGCGGAGCCCTTCCCAAAATGCTGCTGCCCTATAAACTAGGCGTAGGCGGCAAGATCGGCAGCGGCAAGCAATGGCTCTCCTGGATACATATCGACGATATCGTGGAACTCATCGATTATTGTATCCTGCACGAGGACATATCCGGAGTCGTGAATGCGGCTTCCCCGCATGCGGTCACGAACGATGAATTCGGCAGGAGCATCGCCAAGGTCTATCACCGTCCGCACTGGCTCCCCCTGCCTGCTTTCATGCTCCAAGCCATCCTGGGCGAAATGTCGCTCATTCTGCTAAAGGGCCAGCGTATCCTGCCGGCTAAGGCCCAACGTCACGGCTTCCAGTTTCGCTATCCGGAAGTGACGGACGCACTGAAGCAGATCAAAGAAAGCTGAACCGTACGGCCATATGCATAGAAAACAATCGCTCTCATGTATAGAGAACGATTGTTTTCTTTTTTTCATAAAACTTCTATTGTACGGGGGCCAGCTCGCTTTCCGTCACCCACTTATGGTTCTTGACTTCTTCGCCGGTTGTCGTCGTGAAATCCACCATATAGACCGTCGTTTGTTCGGCGGAATCGATAACGGCAGTGGCTCCCTTCATTCCCTCCATATGATCCGCATTCACGACGGCTTCCGTTCCAGGCTTTAGGGGCTCCTTCCCGGCATCCTTCATCTCCTCATGAATCACCCATTTATGATCCTTTACTTCGGGTCCGCCGCTCGTCGGCGTATACGATATCGTGTACACCGTCGTATCGTACGCCCCGACAATCGTTGCTTTTGCCCCCTTCATTCCGGGCATGTGGTCGGATTCAATGATCGCTTCGGTGCCCACCGCATAGGTTGGATTCTCTGCCGACTTCAACCCTTCCGGAACCTCCCCCGAGCCGGAATGGTTCATGCTGCCATGATCCATGTCATCCATGTTCCCGGTGGCCTCCGTGTTTTCCTTGTTATCGGGGTTTGCGCTTTTCGTATTACCGCAGGCACCCAGTATGAGGATGAGGGATGCTAACGCAACCAGAATAAGCGGCTTCCATCGTTTCTTTGCTGACATATGATGAACTCCTCTCTTATATTGAATGTTCATAGCATAGCAGCTACTTATGAAGAACATGTGTAGCTGTCTATGCATTACATCACTATACCCATTTTTTCAATAAAACTTATCTGTGATATAAAATAGAGAGTGATCATAACTACTATTTAGTCCTATACTCTTGGTAGACATATTTGCCAATTCCCAGAAGGAGCACCATCTCCCATGCAAATCAATGACGAAACTTTCATCCCGTTATTTAAACGGGCCAATTCCATATTAAACCGAACCCTGAACCGTATCGATCAGCAGGAACTGAGCATCCGGATCCACTACTGGGGATTTATGCCGCGCCACTACGATAATACGGAGCATAGGCATTCTTTTTTTGAAGCCTGTTACGTGTTGACAGGCCGTGGATCGTATATCGAAAACGAGACAGAATTCCATCTTCATCCAGGCACCCTGTTTCTCTCAAGGCCGGGGGTCCAGCACCAAATTAAGAGCAGAGAAGGCTTGGCCTTATGTTATGTTGCCTTTGAGCTGGATGAATCGGCAAACAACGATTTCCATACGGCTGCTTTCCGAAGGTTAGCCAGCCAAGGCATTCCGGTGCTTCAGGAAGGTGCCGGGCAAGCGCCCGGACTCTTGTGGCTTTCGCTGTTATCCGTGTTTCAGTCGGGCTCTGGCGGTAAGCAGCACCCGCCGCATATGCTGAACAGCATGGCTATTTCACTCATATTATCGATTCTGGCAGCCCACGGCCCCGGTTTCTACCAAGAACCTTCCGATGGTGGAGCAAACGAAGAAGGAGCTTCGATGTTTCATCAGGCCGAATTGTTTATCAAGGATAATCTGGGCGAGCCGCTCTCGCTGGAGCGGGTGGCTGGCCATCTTCACGTTACGACCCGTCATTTGACAAGACTGTTCCGGAAATACGGACATCAATCCTTTGTTCATTATGTGCAGGAGCAGCGTGTGCAGCAGGCTAAACACCTGCTTCTGAATACAGACCGGCAGATCAAAGAGATTGCCATCTCTTGCGGATTCGAGTCCGTGCACTACTTCACCCGGGTGTTTACATCTAAGCTTGGTGTAACCCCGGCCCGCTTCCGGCGGTCGCAGTTTTCGGAAGGTCGTTACGACTCCGAGCTTTAGCGGCTAGAGACGTCGATGTCCTGATCGTACAAAAACACTTCCTCTTTTTATAAAGACGGATCCTCCCTTGCCTTCTACAATGAAGTCGTAACAGACATTCCGGAAGGGAGGATCCATCTATCCATGAAACCTGCAACAGCCTTTCAATCACACCCGATCAACCACTTGGACTTTCGAAACGGACCCCAATTCATGAAGAGCGGGATCGACTCATGGTGTTCGTTGATCTTATCGACCTACAAACAAAAATCCCAGCATGAAGTGCAAGAAAAGAGCAGTATCTTCATTACGCTTGACGGAACACACGGCGCGGATTTCGATAAACTTCTGGCAAAGCTTCAGCAAACCTGTGAGCAAGAAGGGATCACCTTCTCATGCGATTCCACGTCCGATTATGTCAAACCCGAAGCCGAGCTCCGGGCCGAGATGGCTCCTTATCTGACTGACAACCGGGCATTCGGCTATAAAGCAACCGATGTACGTCCCATTCAATATTTTCAACAGGACGCACGGTCTGCCTTGAAAAAAAGTGCGCTTGAATCTGACGCGATGCGCGGCATATACGTACTGCACGGACCCGGCGCTTCGCTGCTTGAAGGCCGGACCCCCGACCTTCGTTTCTACGCCGATTACTCCCGCGAAAACCAGCAGCGGCGTCATGCCCAGCATATGGGCAGCTTCGGCTTGGGCATCTCCCACGACAAGGTTGAGACTTACAAGAATTGTTTATTTCTCGAATGGCCCGTCTGGGAGACTTACCGTCGTGACTGGTTAGCCCATTATACCCATGCCGAACGCTCGGACAATAAAGCGTTCTACATGGACTTCAATCGTCCGGAAGAGCCGGTGTGGCTGCCGGCAGCAACCTTGGCAAACGTACTGCATAAAGCTAGTCAGCAGCCGTTTCGGGTTAAGCCGTTTTTTGCCCCGGGAATATGGGGTGGTCAATACCTTAAGGAATTATGCGGCCTTCCCGACGAATGGCCGAACTGCGCCTGGAGCTTTGAGCCCATCGCTCCCGAGAATACGCTTCTACTGTGCGTGCAGGATATCACCTTCGAGATTCCGTTCACATTGCTGATGGAGGCAGCGCCTCAAGAGATCATGGGAACGCGTAATGTCAGGCTATTCGGCGATTATTTCCCGATCCGGTTTGATTATCTGGATACAATGCAGGGCGGCGAGCTATCGCTGCAGGTGCATCCGCTGCAAGAATATGCCGAGTCACGGTTCAATGAACATATGACGCAGCAAGAGTCGTACTACATCATGCGGAATGCCCCGGGAGCCAAGGTGTATCTCGGGCTGAAGGAAGGAATTAGCGGCGGACGTCTGCTTGAAGCAGTGGAAGACGCCCAGCTTCAGGAAAAGCCGCTTCAGCTCTCCGACTACGTTAACGAGTACGATTCGCAAACAGGGGATCTTTACCTCATTCCACCAGGCACGGTCCACTGCTCTGGCAGGGATAATCTGGTGCTAGAAATCTCCTCAACCACCTGGTGGTTCACGTTCAAGATCTACGATTACTTACGGATGGACGCGGATGGCAAGCCGCGCCCGATGAACCCTGAGCATGCACGCCACAATATCAATGACGCCATGAATACGTCAGCGGTAGAAAGCGGACTTATCGCCCAGCCAACCGTCATAAGCCGTCAAGGCCGTAGTGCGGAGGAACTGCTCGGTCAACGGGATGATCTGCTATTCCAGGTTAGCAGGCTGACCCTGCATGAAACATGGAATGCAGACACACAAGGAGAATTCGTCATGTACAACCTTGTGGAAGGTGAACGTGTCCGCCTTGTACCGGCAGCGGACGAGGGTGCGGCCGTTGAATGGGGTTATGCGGAATCCTACATCGTCCCGGCATGTGTGGGAGAATACCGTCTGGAGAACCTGTCCGGCTCCCCGTGCACCTTGATCGCCGCCAGAGTCAATCCGGAGTGGAATCTTCCGCTTCTTCCGCCTCACTGGGCAACCGAAAGTGGGGAGTTTCAATGAGCCGCAATGAAAGCGCCGATCCAGAAAGCGTGCCTTCCCCTGCCCCTATCACGATCGCGCTCGATGCTGGCGGCACTGCGTTGAAGGGAGCGCTCATCGTGAACGGGCAGCTAATCCCCGGCTCGTTCCTAACCCGGCCTTCAGAATCCCAAGGAGCCGCGGCGGATACAATCGCCAGCTTTGCTCAAGCCTGTCATGATTTGATCACCTATTACGCTTCGGCCTTCCGGCCATTGGATTATTACGATTCGATCCGGATCGGCTTTGCTTTTCCGGGGCCCTTCGATTATGCAAAGGGCATCGCGCTTCTTCAAGGCATCGGCAAATATGAAGCCCTGTTCAAGCTGTCGGTTCGGGATCTGCTCCGTTTCGAATTTCAGAGACTCAAGCCATCCTTCCCGGGTGTCACAATGAATCGTCTGACTGCGGCCGATATCCGGTTCGGGAATGACGCCTTCATGTTCGGGCTTGGGGCCTCCATCCGGTTCCCATCGGAGCGTCTCCTATGCCTTACGCTCGGTACAGGCCTTGGCTCTGCCTTTGTGGAGAATGGTCAAATCGTAGCCGGTAGACACGGTATCCCAAGCAGCGGAATGCTGTTTGCGGAGCCTTACCGGGATCACATCGTGGACAGCTATTTCGGGAGAAGGGGCATTCTGAACATGGCTTCGAAGCGGGGTCTCCTGACCGACGGGATCGATGTAGCCGACCTCGCTGAAGCAGCCAAGGGCGGTAACACGCAAGCTCAGGATGTATTCCGGGAATACGGCACCAAGCTAGGAGAGATGCTTCTCCCTTATCTATCCGAGTTCAAACCTAGCCGCCTAGTGCTAGGCGGACAAATCTCGTACAGCTTGCCCTTATGGGAAAGGGAAATCCAGCTAGCTTTAGGCAGGCATGCCGTTCCGGTTCACAGTCTCGCAGATGGAACGGCGGCTGTGTTTAACGGCATTGAGAAGTTATTCGGGGATTCGGATCATCATGTTTCCGCTCCCAATTAATTTATAGGAGGTCACCAATATTATGAACCTATCCACGCAAGGCGGTCATCGACCCGCCCGCCCCTGGACGATCTATGTCATCCATCATTCCCACACAGATATCGGCTACACCGAGCGCCAAGAAAGAATTGAGCAGTACCATGTGGATTTTATCCGCCAGGCACTTGACATCACGGAAGCCGCACACCGCGGGGAGCGCCCGGAATGGAAAACATTCCGCTGGACCTGCGAGACCTTCTGGGCCGTGGAGAAATTTCTCGAAGAAGCAACTCCGGCAGAGAAAGAAGCTTTTCAACAAGCGGTGAAACGTGGCGATATCGAACTGTCCGGAACCTATCTCAATATGACCGAGCTCCCGGATTTCGACCTCCTTCTGCGGAATCACGGCAAGGCGCAAAGGTTCGCGGAGACCTTCGGACATCGGATCGACAGCGCCATGACCGCCGACATTAACGGGTACAGCTGGGGGTATGCCGAAAGCTTGCTGCAACATAACATCGAGCACCTGTTTTCCTGCATCCATACGCATCACGGCATGTATCCGCTGGGCCGCAAACAAACGCCGTTCTGGTGGGAAAGTCCAAGTGGCGGCAAGCTGCTTGTTTGGAACGGCGAACATTATATGTTCGGCAACGAGCTCGGGTTCTGTCCGGATGCACTGGGTAAATACATCATCAAAGACGAGCTTCAGCATAACCTGATGGAGCCTGAACAACGTCATAACGACATCGCTGCTTTACGGATTAACCGGTATTTATGGAATCTCGAGCAGGAATCCTACCCCTACTCCTTCGTTCCGGTCATGGTCTCCGGCCTAGGCACGGACAATGCATCCCCGAATGCGGATATCGCGGAGTGGATTACGAATTGGAATGAACAATACGGCGACCAAATCACCATTAAGATGGCTACGCTGTCCGAATTTTTTGCAGCATTGAAACAGGAGGACCTGTCCGCGCTTCCGGTACACCGGGGGGATTGGCCGGACTGGTGGACCGATGGGGTGGCTTCAACAGCGATGCATACCCAGATTTACCGGGATGCCCAGCGCACCCTTCGCAAGGTCAAGCGGCTCGATCCGGTCCATGGTGCGGCAAGCCTGACCGAGATCGAGGATGCCTCACAAGCACTGACCATGTACGCGGAGCATACATGGGGCTATCATTCCTCCGTGTATGAGCCATGGCACCCGCAGGTGCAAATGCTGGAGGTGCGGAAGCAAGCCTATGCGGCTGAAGCCAGCAAGCTGGCTTACCGGGCGCTGGATAAAACGCTTGTTGCCCGTCAGGGCGCACTGCTTGCCCCTCATCGTCCCTTGCGCTACGAGGTGATCAACACGGAGCCGGCCGCGGCGACGCTGCAGGTCGCCATCCCGCTGGATGGTTGGGAACATGTGATCTTGAAGAAAAAGTTCGAGCTAATCGACGAAACGACCGGACAGGCGCTACCGTACCAATTGGCACACACGGGGGCGCTTGTCACGCAGCTCTCACTTAAACCGGATGAGTCCCGGATCTTGTACATCCATCCGCACGAAACACCGGATGCACTCTCCGCTTCCGGGAACATGGTGACTGCGCGCAACACCGAACCGATTGCATGCGAAGGAATTGCCGACATCCAAACCCAGCCCATAACTCCATATCCAATCGTTGTGGGCAAGCGTTCGATCGAATCCGAATCCTTCCGGATCGAATGGGAGATGAACGAAGGCATTACGGCATGGATCGATAAGACACGCTCGGCAGACTTGCTGGACGATGCACGCGAGCACGCGCCATTCACCCCCGTGTACGAGGTAACGCCGGCACAGGATGAGCATAATCCGTCCGAAATATGCTCAACCCGCCGCCGCATGGGACGCAACCGGAAGGGCACGAACGTCCAGCGGGATACCGGACGCTTGGCCCAAGTCACAGTGCTGGACAACGGACCGCTGTTTGCCCTGGTGGAGCTGGTCTTTGACGTGAAAGGGCTCAGCTACTATGCCCTACACATCAAGATGTATGCGAACCAACCTCGTGTCGAGGTGTCCGTCCGCTTCCACAAGGACAGCGTCTGGCTGCCGGAGAATGTTTACGTGGCTTTGCCATTCACTATGGGCACTGAAGCCGAGCTATATGTAGAAAAAGCCGGCTGTCATGTCCGGCCATGGAAGGATCAGATTCCCGGAACCTGCCTGGATTACACCAGTGTCCAAGAGGGAATATTCTGGCACTCGGCCAAAGAACGGGAAGCGCTCATTCTGTCCATGACAGACACGCCGCTCGTACAGCTGGGAACGCTGGAGCACGCCCCCCGGCTGCTCCACACCATGCAGTCTGCGGACAGCCGTCCTTCCACGTATGCCTGGATATTGACCAACTACTGGGAAACCAACTTCAAGGCGACGCTCGGCGGCTTCTACGAGTTCCGTTATGCGCTAGAGCGGCATCGCCAGTTGGACCCGGAGCAGGCTGTGAAAGCCCTGCACGCTTCAACCGGACAATTTACGATTCACCGAATCAAATAAGTCAAGATGGAAAACAGCTGCCCTGGTTTCAAGGCAGCTGTTTTTCATTATGATAGGCAGGGTGGCAAGCCGACCCCTTTCCCCTTATTATTTTTTCCACAGCAAAACCTACGTCCATGCCCACATGAAGCCGTCACGATCCCAAGCGATCCGACCGCCATGCAGTTTGCGGAATGCCTTTTTCACTTCCTTGGACAGTGAGGCATTACCGTTTTCGTTAACGAAAACAAACTCTTCCCCGAAGTTCTCGCGTACATAGCGGATGGCCTCTGTCTGATACAAATTACCCGTAAACCGGATTTCCTCCACCATCCATTCGGCCACCTGCTGCGCTGTATATGTCATATGAACATCGTTCCCTTCTGTATACCTTCACTTATTATAACAGAATGGACGATGGAATCGATTTTTATGAAAACGGCAGACTACATCAAGATCATGGACAGCAATAAAAACTGGACGGAACCCACAATCTCGATTATTCCGACCTTCATCGGTTTCATTGCTTTTCCGGAATACAGTAACGTCTTAATGAACGGAAATACGAATGGCAGACACATCCACGGATTCCCGAAGATGATCGGCAGAACCAACATGACAGCATGATATATTCTTGCGTATATCGTCCAGCGCCTGTTTTTCCGCTCACGGAATACCGATTTGACAAAGAACACGGTGCCCGTGAAATATAGGAAATTATACACAATGACGGTGGCAAGCATCGGATCGAAACCACCGCCCCCCAGCATATAAGCAGCGACGCCTCCGGTACAGAACAGCAGAATCGCGCAAATATCATTTAACAGCGCACGCTCCGCTTTCTGAAGGACATGCCAAACATTCACCATGATCAGGATGAGCAGCACAGGTGCAAACCAGAGCATCGACGGTTTGAAGACAAGCACCGGAATTAGAAAAACAACGGCGATAAGGGCATAAACGATCCCCCAGGATACCCAAGTTTTACGTTGGGACGTCTTCTTTAAGGATTGCAGAAACGGATAGGACGCCATGTATAAACATAACCAGGCCAAAAATAGAGGAAGGTGCAGCAGAACCGGCTTGGCTGCCGCCATTCCTATGATATAGGGTACACTGACCATAGCCCAGCCACCATGCTCCCGTGGGATGACAATCCTCGTCTTTTTCATGCGTCTCTCCCTCTCCAATCCATCAACTCATACCCATCATGATTCATCTCTTCAGCCATTCGAACAACGGCCAGGGGGATGATAAGTAATATCGCTGAAGGTACCCACATATTGTACGATGTCACCCGATTCGTCCTTTACCGCGTTAATCGTCAGTAGCTCCAAGTACTCTTCTCCGTCTTTCCGGCGGTTCCAAATCTCCCCCTGCCAGCTCCCGTGTTCTCTGATTTCAGACCACATCGCCTGATAAAACGCCGGTGATTGTCTTCCGGACTTCAATACGCTCGGATTTTTGCCGAGCACTTCCTCCTCCGAATATCCGGTTAACTTCGTGAATGCCGGATTGACGGCATTGATCCTACCGTTCGGATCCGTAACCAGAATCCCCTGGCCGGTGGAGTTAAACACCTCGGATTGCACGGAAAGTTTGTCCTGGTAGTACATCCATACCACAATAACGAAACTGGCAAGCGCAACCTGCGATAAGGCCATGAATCCAATGGAATACTGCCCTGTGGCCGAATGGATAAAGGAAAGCATCAGCGGCGGGAAGAATCCGCCAAGGCCGCCCATCATGGACACGATACCGTTCACAATGCCCGCCTGCTTGTTGAAATATAGGGGCACGAGTTTGAAAATAACGCCGTTTCCGAGACCGGCACCAACGGCAATGGTTAAGCATCCGGCCGTATATAAGCCAATGGATGGAGAGAATGCCAACAGGATGGCCGCAGCCGTGAGCCCTAAGAATATGCCCATTAATAAGAACAGCGGTTTAAATTTATCCGCAAGCCAGCCGCCTACAGGGCGTAATAAAGTGGCTACCAAAATGAATCCTGCCGTCCGCATCCCGGCGTCCACCTTCGCAAGCTCGAAATGGGTAACCAAGAAGTTCGGCAAGTACACCGTAAAGGCTACGAACGAACCGAATGTGATGAAATAAAAAAGAGAGAAAAACCACAGTTTTTCATTTTTATATACACCCTTTATCTGTTCCATAATCGGTGTTTTCACCTTGATTTCTTTACGGTCACCTAAGAGTGCATTTAGCACGGCAAATATCAGCAGCAGTACTAAATACAGCTGGACGGTTTTGGACCATCCGATCTGAGTCGCGATGACCGGTGCAGCAAACGTGGTAATGGCGGTGCCAATGTTGCCCATCCCGTAAATCCCATTTACGAGTCCCAGCTTTTCTTTCGCATAGTATTTAGGCAATGAGGTCACACCGACCGAGAACACGGCCCCTCCGATCCCCAGAAACAAGCCACCGATGACCAAATGCGTAAAGGATGAAGCCGAGCTGATAAAATAAACCGGAAACAGCAGCAGGATAAAGCTGACGATAAAAACAATTCGTGCTCCCACGACATTGGCGTAATAGCCAAGCGGAATCCGGAGGACCGAACCCAGCACCACCGGAATAGCCGTCAGAATAGCGAGCCGGTCTGCCGGAATGGAGATATCTTCTCGAATAAACGGCAAGAGCGCGGAGATGATGACCCATACCATAAAGCCAAGCACCAGATTCATTGTTTGCAGCGGAAGCTGCAGCTTTTTGATCATTTCCATCACCTTTTCTAAAGCGTAATGAATGGCAATTGATCCCCAGCTCCTATTGTACGTGCACCTATTCACAATGCTAATAGGGAAGTTCCCTGAATCTTCCGGGGAACTTCCCTATTCCTTAAAGCAACAACCCTTTATTGCGCCCTTTTTATATGCAAGGACTAAAAATCCAGCAATTTTTTCTTCAATGCATATTCCACTAACTCCGGGCGGCTTTTCAAATTCAGCTTGTCCATAATTTTGGCCTTGTGCGCTTCCACCGTCTTGACCGATACAAAAAGTTTTTCCGCAATCTCCTTATTGCCATAACCCTTGGCGATCAGGGGTAGGATCTCAATCTCCCGTTTGGACAGACTGTTAAACGGATCTTGCTCCGCGCTCTCGCTATCTTTCTTAATAAACTCCCGAACCAGGGAAGTAGCCATCTGGGGATGGATATAGGTCCCTCCCTTATGCACCATGCGGATGGCGGAGATTAATTCATCATCCGGCGCATTTTTCAGTACGTAACCTGAAGCACCGTTTTTTAAAACATGAAACAGGTAATCGTCATCATCATACATGGTTAGAATCAGAATTTTCGTGTCTGGAAATTCACTGCTGATCTTGCCGGTTGCAATCAGTCCGCTTTCGCCCGGAGGCATGCTTAAATCCATCAACAGCACATTCGGCCGGTGCTTCGCCACCATGGTGTAAGCCTCCATGCCGTCTGCCGCCGTCGCGACGACCTCCATATCTTCCTGGTAATTCAGAATCATGGAAAACCCGCTGCGGACCACGGCATGATCATCCGCAATCACAATTTTCATGTACCCATCACCTCCGGCTTGTCGTCACCATTCGCAAGCGGAATGTTAAGCTGAATCGTCGTACCCTCACCGGGAGCGGAAAGCAAAATAAACTGACCACCGACGAGCTCTGCACGTTCGCGCATCCCGTACAGTCCCAGTCCGGTTCCCTTAGCTTCATCAATGACCATGTTAAACCCGACTCCACGGTCCCGGACGGTTAACTGAAGGTAGCCATTCACTTCACATAAGCGTACATGTACCTCATCCGTTCCTGAATATTTCATGGCATTCAGCACCGCTTCCTGGCATACCCGGTACACAACTGTTTCAATCTCGCTGCCGTAGCGGGCCGCCGCTAACTCGGCAGAGAATTCAACCAACATACCGTAATTCTTCCCGATCCATTTAAAATGGGAGCGGAATGCAGCCTCAAGCCCCAAATCGTCTAATGAAGCCGGCCTGAGTTCAACGGATAAATGCCGGATATCATCCAGAAGCCTGGTTAAAGACACCTCTGTCTGTTGTAGTTTCTTGAGCACATCCTCGCCCACATTCATATATTTAACGACGCGCAGGTCGACCAGCGAGCTTAAGAGCTCTTGAGCCACGCTATCATGCAGTTCGCGGGATATCCGCTTGCGCTCGTCCTCCTGTGCCTTGATGACATATTTCAGCATATTCGTCCGCTGCAGCATTTCCTGTGTCTTCTGCTGCTTCGTCAGGTCGAGAAGCATCATCACCCGGATGCCGCGAGCTTCATCGATGATATGGTAACTGGCCGCATAGGGAACGATTCCTTCGCCGCGTGTCTTAAGATAGACTTGGAACGACGAAAACTCGCCATCCGGATAATCCAGATAGCATGTGGAGCAGGTTATGAGATCCTGTTCATCGGTGTACCCTTTGCAGGTTTGGCAGAAGGAACCATCCGCACCAGACTGCATCCTCTCGATCACTTCAATGTCAAGAATGTTCTCTGCGGCCGGATTCATAGCCACCACGCTGCCCTTATCGTCAATAAAAAAAATGGCTTCCATGCTATTATGATACATGTTTCTAAGCAATTCGCTTAAATGCTCATCCGTCATTTGAATCAAGGCTGTGATACCTCCTTGGCATAAAAAGCACCAAATTCCGTTCCTATTCCTTCCTGAAACGTCTCAAAGGACATTGGATCCAGCACGTTTTCCTTGCGATATCCCACAAGCAAAACACCCCTGACGCGAGAGCCTTCCCACAGCGGTACTGCACCAAGGCTTTTCAACTGCTCGGCAACGATAATCGGGTAATTATACAAGTCCCTTGATTCAATATCAGCATTCACGTTTTGAATCAGCATCGGTTTTCCTGTCTTAAACACCATGCCGGCGATGCCTTTGCCGGAATGTAAAACGATGCGCTTATACCTCTCGTTTATATTTCCCGAGGCATACTGCCAGGTTAATACAAATCGGTCTTCAGCCGGCTGCACCAATGCCATGGACACGAAATCGAATTGAAACCGGGCACGAAGCTTATCCATTTCACTTTGGTAGTTAAAGATCGGCTGATTCTTCATTTCCATTACTCCTCTGACGTAGAAAAGAAGGCCAAAAAGCCTTCTTCCGCTCTACGATTCAAATTTACGGTGCTTTCTATACAGAATATATCTTCTACCCACATAATTCAACGGAACACTCCACACATGCACTAATCGAGTAAACGGCCATAAGCCAAAAATACCAAATCCGGCCAAAATGTGAATTTTAAACGCCAGCGGCACATTCACCATCAACGAAGCATCCGGACGGAGCATAAACAATCCCCGGAACCACACGGAGACCGACTCCCGATAATTGAATTCCGGCTGTACCGCGTTCGTAACCAGCGTGCTGTACATCCCCATAAATACGATAAACAGCAGGAGTACATTAACCATCATATCGGAAGCGCTGCTCAGTTTTCGCACATTTCGAATGGTGAACCGCCTGGCAGTTAACAGTACCATACCTGCCAGGGTTAGAAAGCCAAATGCGCTTCCGATATACACCGCCCCGATGTGGTACATATGATCACTGATGCCCAGCGACTCCATCCAGGATTGAGGGATGGCCAAGCCTGCGACGTGACCCCCGATAACCGGTATGATGCCTAAATGAAACATGAGACTGCCCAGCTTGAGATGTTTCTTCTCGATAAACTCGCTGGATTTTGCCGTCCAGTTGAATTGGTCCGTACGGTAACGGTAAATATGACCGACAATAAACACAGCAAGGCAGATATAGGGAAAGATGACCCACAGAAACTGATTAATCATGCTCATGATCTGCCGCCTCCTGATTGAAACATGCTTTGAACGTCTCACGCAGACCTTGAATGAGATGAAGATACGGACTCTTATACTTCTCCAAAGCTTTCAGCAGATGATAGGTGCCGTCTTCCATTACAGCCAGCATCAAATCCAGGCTCGCTGCCACTTCCTTCTCGCGACCCTGCCAATTCGCCGCATATATAAACTCGCACATCAGCGGAAGATAATCCGATAATTCAGAGCCTGCGATGCCCAGGCCAAACATCTCATACGTCTCTTTAAGTTTGGCGAGCATCTGGCCACGTTCCCGGCCATCCTCAAATTTATAAAAGGTCATGTACAATGTAGATTTCGCCTGAAAGTCGAAGGTCTGGACGTACAGCTCTTCAATCTCTTCCATGCTGTATTCATGCATGGCCGTCCAGTACGTTCTGACGGATTCGTAGGCCGGGTCCGAGGAGCCAAGCGACTCCTCCATGACAGACGGATGGAAATCCAGCTTTTCCGGATACGTGAGCTGCTGAGCGAAAAAACCGAAAACATGTTTATAATCATGCAGCTTTCCGAGATTAATCACGCCAGATCCCCCCGTAGAAGTTTTCTTCGTACAGCTCTTTGCCCGTTTTGCCCTGCAGACCTTCCGGTCCGCAGCCGCCGCAGCTTGCGCTGAAGCCTTCGGAGCCCTGTGAACGGTAAACATCCATATGGCTTTCTTTATGCGAAGTCGGGACCACAAACCGGTCATCGTATTTAGCGATGGCGAGCAGCCGATACATCTGCGTCATTTGATGGGCGGTCAACCCAACCCGTTCTAGCCGCGTCTCATCAAACTCAGTCCCCGACGATTGCGCGCGCATATAAGAACGCATCATCGCCATTTTTTGCAGGGCTTCCTTTACCGTCAACGTGTCCCCTGCCGTGAGCAGATTCGCGAGATACTGAATCGGTGTACGCATCTCCTCGATCGCCGGGAAAATCATGTCCGGATTCTCGATCGAATCCCTGCCTTCAAAATAGTTCATGATCGGACTGAGCGGCGGCACGTACCAAACCATTGGCAGCGTCCGATACTCCGGATGGAGCGGAAAGGCCAGCTTGTATTCAATGGCCAGTTTATATACGGGCGAGTTTTGGGCAGCTTCGATCCATTCTTCGGTTAATCCGTCCTTGCGCGCCTGCTCGATCACTGCCGGATCATGCGGGTCTAGGAACAGATCGCACTGGGCCTGATAGAGATCCTTCTCATCCGGCATGGAGGCTGCCTCCTGTACCTTGTCGGCATCGTACAGCAGCACGCCCAAGTACCGGATACGTCCTGTACAGGTTTCGGAGCATACCGTAGGCAGCCCGGCTTCAATTCTCGGAAAACAGAAGGTGCATTTCTCGGCTTTATTCGTTTTCCAGTTGAAATACACCTTTTTGTACGGACAGCCCGTCATGCAGTACCGCCAGCCGCGGCAGGCTTCCTGGTCCACCAGGACGATGCCGTCTTCATCCCGCTTGTACATGGCACCGGAAGGACAGGACGCTACGCAGCTCGGGTTCAGGCAATGCTCGCACAGGCGGGGCAGATACATCATGAATGCCTGCTCGAAGTTGAACTTGATTTCTTCCTCGATCTTTTCGATATTCGGATCTTTTGGGCCGGTCACATGGGCTCCCGCCAGATCGTCTTCCCAGTTCGGACCCCATTCCAGATTCATCGTCTCGCCGGTTACCGCCGATTTCGGACGGGCCACCGGCTGATGCTTCTTCTCCCCGGCATTGGTTAGATGCTCATAGTTATAGGTCCACGGCTCATAGTAATCTTTCATTTCCGGCATATCCGGATTGTAAAAGATATTGCCGAGCGCGATTTTGGACAGCTTGCTGCCGGATTTCAGCTGCAGCTTGCCCTTTTTCAGCGTCCAGCCTCCCTTGTACTTTTCCTGGTCTTCCCAGCGGATCGGATAGCCTACGCCCGGCTTCGTTTCCACGTTGTTAAACCACATATATTCCGCACCCGGACGGTTCGTCCAGGTGCTCTTGCAGGTGACACTGCACGTATGGCATCCGATGCATTTATCCAGATTCATAACCATGGCGACTTGTGCCTTAATCTTCAAGCCAATCCACCTCTTTCATTTTGCGGACAGCCACGTACACATCCCGCTGGTTGCCGATCGGTCCGTAGTAGTTAAATCCATAGCTGAGCTGCGCATAGCCCCCAACCATCTGGGTCGGCTTCACATGGATTCTCGTCGGCGCGTTGTGGCTGCCGCCGCGATCCTTCGTTATTTCCGAGCCCGGCACGTTGATGTGTTTATCCTGCGCGTGATACATGTACATCGTGCCTTTCGGCATCCGGTGACTAACGACGGCGCGAGCGGTGACGACCCCGTTGCGGTTGTATACTTCCAGCCAATCGTTGTCCTGAATGTCGTGAGCCGCTGCGTCATCGTTGTTAATCCATACCGTCGGGCCTCCGCGGAACAGCGTCAGCATGTGCAGATTATCCTGATAGGTGCTGTGAATGTTCCATTTGCCATGCGGCGTCAGATATCGGAGCACGAGTGTATCCTTTCCCCCGGTAATCTGCTTGTCGCGCGGTCCGAATACCATTGGCGGAAGCGTCGGTTTATACACCGGCAGCGCCTCTCCAAACTGCAGGAAAATTTCGTGATCGATATAAAAATGCTGTCTGCCGGTCAGCGTACGGAACGGCACAAGCCGTTCAATATTCGTTGTGAACGGGGAATATCTTCTGCCCATTTTGTTCGATCCGCTGAATACCGGCGTCGGAATGACTTCCCGCGGCTGGGCCGTAATGCTCTGGAACGTGATGCGCTCTGCGGCGCGGTCCGCGGAAATGTCCTTTAGCTGCACGCCAGTGTCCTGTTCCGCCGATTCCCAGGCTCGCTGCGATACCTTGCCATTCGTGGCCGAAGACAGATTCAAAATGGCATCCGCCGCATTTCGCGCCGTATGAAGTTTGGGCAGGCCATTCTTGATGGTGTCATCGTAATAAGTTCCGTTCAAACGCTTCAGCTCTTCATACTCCTCGGCTACCGAGAAGCTGACGCCATGCGCTCCGACTTTACCTGTAGCCAGGTTCGGACCGAGCGTTATATATTTGTCGTGAATTTTGGTATAGTCCCGCTCGACCACCGTCAGATTCGGCATCGTTTTGCCAGGTATGGCCTCAATCTCCCCCTTGCGCCAATCCTTCACTTCACCGTATGGCTGGGCGATCTCGCTTATGGAGTCATGAGAGAGCGGTGTGGTGACCAGGTCCTTATATATTCCCGGAAGATGGGTCTTCGCCATATCTGAGAAGACTTCGGCAATCGTTCGGTATATATCCCAGTCCGACCGGGATTCCCAGAGGGGATCCACTGCCGGATTAAACGGATGCACAAAAGGATGCATATCGGTTGAAGACAAGTCCGTTTTCTCATACCAGGTTGCTGCAGGAAGGACTACATCTGCGTACATCGGAGTTGATGTCATCCGGAAGTCCAAGGCAACAAGCAGATCCAGCTTGCCTTCGACTTCTTCGCGCCAGACCATTTCCTCCGGCTTATCCTCTTCATTCGGCGTCGAGAGCAGGCTGTCCGAAGCGCCCAGTAAATGCTTCATGAAATATTCCTGACCCTTGGCGGAGCTCGAAATCAGATTCGAGCGCCATACGAACAGCGAACGCGGATAGTTTTCCGGCGCATCCGGATCCTCTGCCGCAAACCGGGTCTCTCCAGAGACAATTTGCGCAAGCGTATGCTTCACAATTTCCTCATGGGTGGTTTTCCCCTGCTGCGCTGCTTCCTCCGCAAACTTCAGGCTGTTTTTGTTGAACTGCGGGTAAGATGGAAGCCATCCAAGTCTCGCGGCAAGCACATTGTAATCCGCCGGATGCTGGTAACGGATCTCCCCGCCCGTTGGCGATTTCAGAGAATCGGCTCCCATTTCTTCGTACTTCCATTGGTCAGTCGCAAAATAAAAGAACGATGTCGCGTTTTGCTGACGCGGCGGTCCCTGCCAGTCTTTAGCAAAGGCAACCGTGGACCAGCCCTCGATCGGGCGGCATTTCTCCTGGCCGACGTAATGCGCCCAGCCACCGCCGTTTACGCCTTGGGACGCCGTTAGAATGACCAGATTCAAAATGGAACGGTAGATCGTGTCACTGTTAAACCAGTGGTTAATCCCGGCGCCCATGATGATCATCGAGCGACCGCCGGTTTCCAGCGAATTCTGCGCAAACTCCCGGGCAATCTGAACCACGATGGATGGCTTCACACCGGTGATTTTCTCCTGCCAGGCCGGGGTATAGAAGGAGTCCGCATCCTTGTACCCGTCTGCATCCAGCCCGCTGTCTGCCTGTCCAATGCCATACTGGCTCAGCATCAGATCGTATACCGTTACCACCAGACGCTGCGTCCCGTCCGCCAGCTGAATGGTCTTCGCCGGAATATGGCGTTCGAAAGTGCCGTTGGCGTTGTTATCGAAGAACGGGAAGGAAATCGTCTGTCGCTCTCCACCCTGAGGCTCCACGGACAGCGCCGGCGCAATGACCGAGCCGTCCTCGCGCTCCAGGATCAGGTTCCATTTCTTGTCCTGCTCCCAGCGCTGCCCCATCGTGCCGTTCGGAACCGTGATTTCATTGGTATTCTCGTCGATAATCACCGGCTTCCACTCGGCATGCTGCGTGGTATCGCCCAAATCGCTTGCCCGCAGGAAGCGACCCGCCTTGTATCCCCCCTCAAACTCATCCAATAGAATGAGGAAAGGCATATCCGTATATTGTTTCGCATAATTCAGGAACATCGGTTCCTGACGCTCATGATAGAATTCTTTTAAAATAACATGCGTCATGGCCTGTGCAATTGCGGCATCGGTTCCGGGATTCGGAGCCAGCCAGTTGTCGGCGAATTTAACGTTCTCAGCATAATCCGGCGCGACCGACACGACCTTGGTGCCTTTATATCGAACTTCTGTCATGAAGTGAGCATCCGGCGTGCGCGTTAACGGCACGTTCGAGCCCCACATAATAAGGTAACCGGCATTGTACCAATCGCTGGATTCCGGCACATCCGTCTGCTCTCCCCAGATTTGTGGAGATGCCGGCGGCAAGTCCGCATACCAGTCATAGAAGCTGAGCATTTCTCCCCCAAGCAGGGAAATAAATCTGGCTCCTGAAGCATAGCTGATCATCGACATTGCCGGAATGGGCGTAAACCCGGCAATCCGGTCTGGCCCGTATTTGCGGATCGTATAAATGAGCTGCGCGGAGATCAGCTTCGTGGCCTCCTGCCAGGACACACGGACATGACCGCCTTTACCCCGCGCTTGTTTATAGGACTTGGATTTCTCCGGATCTTCGACGATGCTGGCCCAAGCGGCGATCGGATCGCTGTGTTGGCTTAAGGCCTCTTTCCACATATGCCATAGCCTGCCGCGCATATAAGGGTATTTCACTCGCAGCGGACTGTATTCATACCAGGAAAATGAAGCTCCACGCGGGCATCCGCGTGGTTCGAATTCCGGCATATCCGGCCCGCAGGAAGGATAATCAATCTGTTGGTTTTCCCAAGTGATGATCCCGTTCTTCACGAAAACCTTCCAGCTGCAGGAGCCTGTGCAGTTCACGCCATGCGTCGTCCGTACCACTTTGTCATGCGACCAGCGCTTGCGGTACATATCTTCCCATTCCCTGCTTTTCTCCTCCAGAACGGACCAATTGTCAGAATAGCTTTCCATCCTCTTGAAGAACTTCAGCCCCGACTTTCGTTTCATAGGACAGTTCAACTCCTTCTGCTTGAATGACAATGATTGGGGAATCAATGTGCCGTCCTTCGTATAATTTAATTATGAGTGGCCTCTTCCTTGGTTCCTATTAGGGAAACACCTATATTCCTCCGAGAATTCCCTTGTTGATGGATTGTCGCCCGGACTGCCCCATCGAAAGGAGCGAGTCGTGCACGGAGCGCTTTCTGAACGAAAAAAGGGATGTCCCATAAGACCTGAAGATCTTATGGGACATCCCTAAGGCTTTCATTATGAATCTGGTTGACGAACATATGAAAAACGTCGATCGACGTACCTTTTCAGACAGACCGCATATAATGGAAGTTTTTCTTGCGAGATAAGGATGATAGCCTCATCATTCCCCGACCTTCACCGGTATCCCCGTTTCGGCTGACCGCAAAGCCGCATAGGTAACTTCCATGGTTTTGACGGCATCCTCATAGGTCGATAAGATTCCGGAAGCGTCGCCTGTGCGCAGCGCATGGATGAAAGCTTCATTCTCTCGAAGATAAGGATTAGCTGCATTGCGGATTTCCGTCAATCTTCCTTTTTCCTTGACGATGAGTTTATCGGGTTGAATGTCAATGACTCCCTGCTCCGTATAGATAGCCAAGCCTACCTTATCCGATTCCGGCAGCATGCAGGTATTGGAGATCGTTGCCACGGCCCCGCTCCTTAATTTCAGCGTCGCGGTACCCACGTCGTGTACCGTTACCCCCTCATGAATGTCCTTCATGGCTCTATGGGCGAACGCCGCATACACTTCATCCACTTCACCAAGCAGGCAGCGAAGCAGGTCAACCATATGAGTGGTCTGCTCGATAAATTGTCCCCCGGAGCCTTCCTGTCGTCTCCACCAGTACACCTGCGGCATGTCTCCCATCCAGTAGCCAAGCGCCATCCCGATCTTTCGTCCTTCCAGCAGCTCGGCGGCCTTGGTCGCTGCATCCGTATAACGGAAATGGTACCCTGCGGACGTAATCAAGCCGGCCTTCTTCACGCCATGCAGAATCTGCCTTGGCGTATCGAGGTTAGTGCCTAGCGGCTTCTCAACCAGAAAAGGAATGCCCCTCTGCACGAGCTGGGATTCGATCTCTCCATGCGCAAACGGCGGAACGCAGATATAAACCGCATCGGGCTTGGTTTCATCCAGCATCTGCTCAGTGTTGCTATACGCCTTGGCCGAGGCATAGCCCTGCACCGCTCGTGCCGCCTTCTCCTGACTTGTCCCGACAAAAGCAGCAACTTGTACTCCGTCCATGTTGGATAATATATCTGCATGTACTTTGCTAAACCAGCCTGTGCCTATGATTCCAATTCGCAATGCCATGTAATCCTAAGACCTCCCCTTCGATTAGAGACGCTATGGTTTTCTTCTCAGCCATTGATATACAAATCCTGCAGCGAACACAACCAGCATCAGGACGTAAGCGATGATGACGATCTCCGTGGAGCTGATGTCTCCAGAATACATCAAATGGACCCGGGTTCCAATGATAATCGTGAATAACACATAGTATTGGGACAGACCGGCGAGCATCATGTTTCTGGAGGCTTCGTCCACAAGCACGAACTGCCAAATGTAGAGCAGGAAGGATAGCAGCCAGACCATGTTGCCCAGCAGGAAGCTGTACATGTTATGCCGCGGAAGCAGGGCGAACTGCCGCCCGGCCCAGAACCAGAACAGCATGAACCCTATATTGGCCGTCCAGAGCAAAAAACCGGAAAAGGGCAACATCACCATCAATGAATTAAACAACCAGCCTCCGATTAACGGCGCTAATACAATCAAGCTGTATTTGTTTTTTCTCAAAAAAAGCTCCAAAACCTCACTCCTTCCTGAATGATTCTATTCCTTTTATAGAAGATGTTAGCGGACGATGCTGAAGATCATGCCTTTATGCGGTTGGAAAAACAAAGAGGCAGCCGCATCCGGCCGCCCTTCTGTCTGTATTACTTGTTCCAGGCTATTTCAGAGTCAATTTTTTCTCCCAAGTTAACTCGTGCCCCTGTTCATCGATGAACCGAAACATCACCTGACCTTCCTCGCCCTTCATCTCGTCGGGATAGATAAACCCGGAAAATTGGCCGTTGCCGCTGAAATAAAATCCGTCCTCTCCGGTCTGCCCGTGTTCAATCGCTTCCTGCCACGTGCTCTTGATCTCGGTTGTGTCCGATTTCCACTGCATTTCACTCAGGGAATACCCCTCCGGAACTTGCTTTACCGCAAAATCGAAGCTGCTGCCCGTAATCGGCTTCGGTGTCTGATCGATCACGATGAGGATCTGCTGATCCTTATCCGGCTCTTTGGCCGCTTCCGTGCCCTCTTGATCCGATTCGGACTCCGCCGAATCATCGGTCCCGTCTTGACTCGCGGCCGGCGTTTCAGGATCGACCGCGTTACCTTGATCCGTTTCGACCGGCGTACCCGTTTGGGTTGCCGGGGATTCCGTACCCGATGGTGCGCCGCAAGCGCTGGTCAGAAGCAGCACGAGTAGTGCCGAAATAAGATAGATATATTTTTTATTATTCATGAATTTCCCCTCTGCTTTCGTTCAATGTAAAATAAAAGGCCACGCCTCGATCCGTATTCATAACGCCATAGTCGCTTTCATGAAGCACCAGAATATGTTTGACAATCGCGAGTCCAAGGCCGGTACCTCCGGATTTGCGATCCCGGGAACGCTCGGCCCGGTAGAATTGGTCCCATATCCGCCCCATATTCGCTTTCGAAATGGGCTTGCCGGCATTTTCAATGATCGTGGTGACCTTCCCTGGAGACATCCGCAGTAACCTTATGGTAACGACGCTGTTCTCCTCGGCATGCCGGATGGCATTGCTCAATAAATTGAGAATAACCTGTTCAATCCGTCTCGAATCCGCCTGAACGATGGCCTCTTCATCTTGTCCTTGGTGGATGCTAAGCTGGAGACGTTTGTTCTCCAACTGCCGGGTAAACGAATCCGCTGCCTGTTGGACAAGATCAGTGAGCGAAAAACTTCGGGGCTGCAGCCTTATAGCCTTCACTTCGAATTTGGAAAGCTCCAGCATATCCATAATCAGCGCATTCATTCGATCCGTTTCATTGACGATGAAGGCAAGGTACCGTTCTCTTTTATCGTCCGCCACGCCATCCTGCAGCCCTTCCGCAAATCCTTTGACAATCCCCAGCGGGGTCTTTAATTCGTGGGAAATGTTCGCAATCAGCTCTTTGCGGAGCTGTTCGGACCTCTGCTTCTCCTCTACGTCTTCCTGCAGCTTGGTATTCGCGCGGGTAAGCTCCTTCAGTGCTTCATCCAAATTCTGCGACAAAACAATCATGCTGCGTGACAGCTCCCCGAATTCATCCTTGGAACGGATTTCCGCCTGCGCGGAAAAATCCAGCTTCGCCAGACGCGCCGCCGAACGGTTTAGCTGCACCAACGGGCGTGAGACCATTCGTGAATAGATCATGGAGAGGATGATGACAAGTACCACTATAATCGGCGCCATATAGATAAAATACCGCTTGAGTGTTCCAACGGCTTCCCCGACCGGCTGCATCGAGGTCATGACAAACAAATAACGATCCCTCTGCCCCTCTTCTGAAAGCAAGCGAACCAGCACTACATAATCAACCCCGCTCCACTTGTCGGTCCATGACATCTGAACCGGCGAACCCTTTTGCAAGCGAGTATGATCCTGTTCGGCTTCCTGCATCCAATCCAGAAGAGCATCATCTATGAGCGCATCCTGATATAACGGGTTATACGACCGCTTCTCCGGAAGCATCAGGTCCGTAACCTTCCCTCTGACCCGCACCAATCCCTCTTCCGTTTCTGAATCCGTTTGCTGTAAGACCACAGGCTGCATGATCGTGTCTTCCTGGTCCATAAAGATGCCATCGACCACCAGCATATCCCCCACCTTGATTCCCTGCGGGATATCCTCCAGGGTCATGCCTTCCATTGGAAGAGGAATCGTTATCATCTTGTCGTCTACCTGAATCTCCAGAAAGTATGGATTGATATGCAGGGGCGCAAACCGTTCGTTCAGCATCGAGATGCTGGCATCATTCTCATTCATGAAATGACCGAGCAGCCGTGCGGTCTGTCTTTCTCCCGCCTCAGTCTCTTTAAGCTGCAATGCGAATTGATTCATATTCCGCTCTAATGCATGGATTTTGGAAGTCCGGTAGAACCGCTCGAAAAACAGTCCTTCCGCTACCATCACCAGTGAAAAGACGATCAATATCATACCAGACGTCACCATAAACAATTTAAAAACAACGCTGCTTCTTCTCATGATTCCATCTCGAATTTGTATCCTGAAAGGATGACCGTGCCTATATAGCGGCCTTCATCCCCGAGCTTGGCTCTTAGCTTTTTGATATGTGTGTCTACGGTACGCAGATCGCCCAAATAATCGTAACCCCAGACCGCATCCAGAATATAATCACGAGACAGGACTTTCCCGTAATGCTTGATCAGAAAGAGAAGCAGGTCATACTCCTTCGGGGACAGATTAACTTTATTGCCCGCAACCGAGACGGTATGCGCCGTTCTGTTCACATATAAATCGCCGTAGACCAGACGATCTCCCTCCCGTCCAACCGTACCTTCCTTTCTCTTCATTAAAGCAGCGGCACGGGCTACCAGTACTCTCGGGCTTAACGGCTTTGTCACGTATTCATCGGCCCCCAGCTCGAACCCCATAATGTGATCATCGTCCTCGGCTCTTGCCGTAATCATGATGATCGGCACGTCCGACTTCTCGCGAATGCGCCGGCATACCGACCACCCATCCATTTCCGGCATCATGATATCCAGCACCATCAGATCGATGGAGGTTTGCTCGAAAATTTCAAGCGCAATCCTTCCATTCTCCGCTTCATGCACTTCCCATTGTTCCTTTTTGAAATAGTCCGTTATGAATTCCCGCATCAGCAGGTCATCCTCGACCAACAATAGACTCCGTTTCATTGCATAACACTCCGCATCTGTCATAAGCTGAAGTTCCATATACCCTCATGTTAACACAATAAACTGCGAATCACGTTCATCCTGCATGACCGACAAGTGATCCATATTTCGCCATACCGAGCAGCTGTCCTCCACACCTTTCGTCTCTAGGTTCAAGACCTAGTATAGAAAAGTGCTGTGTACATCGTGTGTACTCGGTTTGAACTTTAGAAGAACCTATCACGAGATGGTCATCGGACACCCTCGAGTCCTTTATCTGAATAACAAAAGGCCGCTCCCCGATCGTTCAGGAAACAGCCTTTATAGTTATCTCAAAATCATCCATATCACAATAAACGCAATTAACGAAACAAAATAAATGATGAGCAGCTTCGTGAGATTGGTTTTTGTTTTCCGCTCATAGTTCGGGTTTGCCTTCTTATTCTCCTGAGATAATCCGACAAGAAGCGTGGAAACTCCACCAATTAATGCCAGCGCGATGACGATAATATACATAACCAACCACAAACAACCCCATTCGATTATTCATTATATACACTCTATTATAGAACCTGAGGCATCAGGATCAACAGTAATCATCATTCATTTGTCATTTCTGCCTCATTATAATGAACAATCGGCTAATGCACACCATCCAATTGCGCGACAGTTGTAACCATCCAATTGGCTGGTCTGTCACCCTCCATTATGGCTTTCCACCACCGCACGCCACCCACTGATGCAGCCGATCCAGTACCTCTACGGCTTCAGGCATCGGAAACAGAGGCCACACATGCATCATGTTCTCGTATTCCCAGTACTCGGAATCAACACCTTCTCGGACCAGTTTATCGCGCAGCAGACGAGCGTCCGGCAGCAGAGAATCATCGGTTCCGACGAGAATGACCGTGCGGGAAAGGCTTCCCATCTCGCCAAACAACGGACTGACCGCCGGGTCGTCCATAGGAAGACTTCCTGCATACATCCTTCCAACCTCACCGAGCCCGGCCGGCTGCAGAAAGACGTCACGCTCCGGTATACCGAGCGTAGCAATCTGGGGATTGTCCGTAGATGCATCCACCCATGGCGAGAGCAGGATTAACCCTTTTGGTGCAAGCGGCGTTTCTTTTACTGATTGGGCCATATCGAGAGCCAGCGCACTACCGGCCGAATCGCCCATTAGAAATACCGCACTCCCCGCCTCGGCGCAGATGTACTTGTAAAATTCGCGCATTAGCCCTGTCAGCTTCTTCGCATCAATAGCCGGGACGGTAGGGTAATTGGGTATAATTACGGTAAATCCGGTTCGCTTCGTCCACTGTTTGGCAAAAGCGAAATGGGGCGGTAGAATCTCTTCGATATAAGCTCCACCGTGTAAATAAACGACAGTCCCCTGTTCCATTGCACCACGCGATATATAATAATTCATACTCAAGCCGGATCCACTTTCAAAACAGCGGGTTTCAAATCCCTCCTGTTCCTCTGGAAGTGCAGGATATGGAGGCAGCGTTTCGATATATTGCCGAATCGTTCCGGCATTTTCCCATTTATGATTGAATCCCTCTGCGGTCAGCAGTTCCTTTATAGCAAAACTTTCTTTGCTCGGCATATGGTTTTATCCCCTTTGCTGGACGTTATCAATATATGGCAGATTAGTGTGTATCCAGCCTCAATATACCACCACAATCCGCATGGCCGCTGTGGCAATTGATACAGAACGGTCTGCATATAAAAGAGACCTCACCGATCACGAAATGATGGGTGAAGTCTCTTTGCCGCTATGTCTGTTGGTTATATCAGGAGTCTAGGCCCTACCTCTACTCTTCAATCGGCGGGTCAACATGAATGTCGCTGTCCGGCAGCGTATTCACCCAACGTGTGAAGGTCACGATGAGACCGGAGCGGGTAGGTGAACAGACAAAAGGTCCTGCCTGACTAGCTGTTCGGGCGGGAAAAGGCGCCACGCGAACGGTGCGCCAAGGATGCTTCCCGGTTCTCGCCCTAATGATGACCGCATCATTCAGCCTGGAGGCACGGATCGTGACACGCTCGCCAACCCACTCCGGCACGGGTGCGAGTGACCAATCCGAATATTCATGGGTGACCACCGTGGCCAGCTGGGGGATTCCGTCATTGATTTCAATCCCCGCTTTGATCCACTGTCCCGGAGCGTTCATTAGCATCAGCCCGGCCTGATCATAAAGCTCCGTAAAGGCATCCAATTCAAATGTGACCTCTATGGCCTCATCCTTATCCCACGCCGAAAGCAGTGAATGACCGCTGTCACGTTGAAACCCATATAGGGTTTTCTCCCAATAATCACTGCCTTCTCTGGACTCAACCTTCAGATTCAACCCTTCCTCTGTCACCGATACCGGTTCGGTTGTCCATTGGCCTGAATTCCAAACAATTCTCCGTTTCGTCATTCGATCACAACTCCTTATTTCCCCTAATAGGGTTGTTCGAAGCTAAGCTGCTCAAGGGACTCTGAGCCGGCAAAGCAATGTTATTTTATGTAAAAGCCCCATTTTCTACCGGACTAAATCTCTCAGTAACTGGTCCGCACTGTGCTGGAGAAGTATACAAAAGGAACGGTTATGTCCGATAAAGAACGATGAAACGTCATAGCGGTGACGGGCAGGCTCATAGGTAATCAGCGCTCGATGCTTCATGTTTCCCTTCAAAATGTTAGCGAACTGCTCCGCAGGACCACTCGAGAAAAAAGTTAGGTAGGCGTACAGGGAATGATCAACGGGTTCATCAAGCGGGCTTACACCCGCGCAGGAAAACTCGGTCTCCAATCCCGCCTGCTGCAGCCGAATCAATATCGGGTATAACTGCTCATCGACAGGGGCATTTCCGAATACCCGCGTCCGTTTGGGCTGTTTACGCACCTTATGTCTGTTGATCCACTCATTTAGCTCCTGCCTTCTCCGTCTCCACTGTTCCGGGGTATGTGTGCTTAGGAGCAGTTCACCGCTGGAATCATGTCGTTCCTGGTTCATCCCATCCATCCCCCTCATTCACATGGCTGCACTTCTGCTACTTTTAGTGTAATCCCATTTCACCTGAAGTCAAATAAGCCGGATAATAGATCCGGCTTACGGTCCGTATTCACTATCGGGTTTCCCGATGAAGCGTTACCCGCTTCAACCGTGGACAATATTTGCGCAATTCCATTCGCTCCGGGTGATTCCTTTTATTTTTGGTCGTTGTATAGTTACGGTCGCCGGTTTCCATGCATGCCAATGTTACCGTCACTCGCATAGTCAGCACCTCCTATTCTTGTGTTTGTTTAATCGTAACAATTACTATTAGTCAAACCATACTTTATTCCTCTTTTTAAAATTTGTCAAGAAACCGAAAGCGCAAGCGAATTACAGCCACATCCCAGTAAGAGGGATTACGTTGACCCATCCAATTTACAATCAGATACACCATCCATGTTCAACGGATTGCAGGATATTTGTCATCGTAATGATGAAATTATGAAAACCCTTCATTTATACATAATGATATGATTAACATTACAGACAGAAACAGCCTGAATATGTTCATGAAAGGATGAGGAAGGTGTGGAAGCCGGATCGCAACAGCACACAACCTCTATATCAGCAAATTGCTGATGATCTGGAGCAAAGAATATCGTATGGAGAATTTCCACCAGGCAGCTTACTCCCCTCCGAGCGAAAACTGGCGGAGCAAATCGGAGTTAATCGAAGCACCGTGGTTCTGGCTTACTCGGAGCTTCGGGCGCTTGGAATCATAGAGAGCCGTTCCGGGAGCGGTACGCGGGTCAGCAGTTCCAAGTGGGGCGCCACGCCAAAACATACGCCGAACTGGCGCCGTTACGCTGAGGGAGGAAATTTCCTGCCTAATCCCCCTTTTCTCCGCCGGATTCGGGAGGCGTTGGCGCATGATCCTTCTTTGATTGATTTTGCCAGCGGGGAGCTCGCCGGGGATTTGGCGCCGATCCAAGAAATGAATACGTTGATGAGTCAGAAACCCAATATGTCCTATTTCGGTTATGACAATCCACAAGGATATGGACCACTTAGACAAGCATTGGTTACGTATCTCAAAAAATATCGCGGGATTCATACCACCGAATCGTCCATCCTGATCACGTCGGGATCCCAGCAATCGCTGTATCTCATTACACAGTGCTTGCTGTCACCTGGTGACGCGGTTGCCATCGAAGATCCATCCTATTGTTATTCACTGCCGATGTTTCAATCCGCAGGTCTGCGATTGTTCAGGCTCCCGGTCGATGAACGAGGGGTACAACCGGAAGACATCCGCTCCCTGTACAAGAAACACCGGATCAAGATGATTTTCATTAATCCGAATTTTCAGAACCCGACAGGCACCGTTATGGATCATGAGAGAAGGGCCCAACTGCTGGATACGGCAAGTGAGCTCGGGCTTCCGATCGTGGAGGATGACCCCTTCAGTTTAACGGCCTATCAATGTTCTCCGCCTGCCCCTTTGAAATCCGTGGATTCTGTCGGGTCGGTGGTGTACATCGGGTCTTTCTCGAAAATAGCCGCATCCGGTCTCCGGGTAGGCTGGATGGTCGCCCCTAATTCGGTGGTGGAGCGGCTTGCGGACGCCAGGCAGCAGATGGATTTCGGATTAAGCGTAGTACCCCAGAGCTTGGCCGGACAGTTCCTCAATTCTTCCCATTTTGCTCCGCACCTGGACAGGCTGAGAGCAAGCCTGCTATACAAGCGGGATTTACTGATCGAGGCCCTTCAGAAGGAACTGCAAGGCCTGGTGCATTTCCATGTGCCCGAGGGCGGCCTGCATCTCTGGTGCAAAATCGTCCCGGACGTGAATGACAGCAAGCTGCTGGAAAGCTCCATTCAAAAAGGCGTGATTTTTGCACCGGGCAGCGTATACGGTTCAGCTTCAGGTTATGTGAGATTCACTTATGCTCGTGCCAGGGCTGAGGATATCCCATCTGGAATATCCAGGTTCGCTGAAGCTCTGCACGCCACGATCCAATAGGGCAGCACCGGGAACGGCGCTACCCTACCTGTAACGAGGAAAAAGGTTAGCTTACCGGAAGCTAACCTTTTTTTCATAACCCGACAAATCCCATCCTACCGAATTTTGTCCATCAACTCCTTGACAAATTCAAGGCTCGGCAGCTCACCGGTTACGCGATCCACGATATTGCCTTGGTCATCGATCAGCACGGTTACCGGCAGGCCGCTTATGCCGTATTTCCCTTTGATTTTATTTTGTTGGTCCAACACGATCGGTATATCCAGTTGATGCTTCCGAACGAATGCCTCTGCTTTCTCGCGGCTTTCGCCTATATTAACGGCAATTATTTCAACACCTGGCTCCTGTGCATACGCTTCGTTCAGAATCGGCATTTCGTTCACGCAGGGACCGCACCAGGACGCCCAGAAGTTCAGCAGCACGGCCTGCCCTTTATAATCGGAGAGCCGGACCGGCTCACCCTGAAGATTCACCGCTTCAAAGCCAGGCGCGGCATGCCCAATCTCTGCAATCTGGCCATCCTTCATCATGGATTGAAAGAGTGCATATGCAGCGGCTGCCAGAAGAATTGCCAGAATCAGCCCTCGGACCCATGTTGAACGAGCGATAAGGTTCATCTCACTCCACCTCACGATATTCGCCGCTACTTCAGCAGCGATTTGACGTCCTTCAGGATCTTGTCATATGGAGGATCTGTGTTACCATCATACTTCGCAACGACTGTACCTGATGGATCAACCAAGTAGAAGGACGTCCCATGGATGACCTGATCCGCTGCAGTATCCATGGCGATAGGCGCTTTGAAGGATTGCAGCACAAACGTTTTAATTTCTTCAAACGTATAGCCTGTTAACGCATGCCAGTTCGTGAAATTCGCATCGAATTTACTCAGATAGCTCTTCAGTGCTGCAGGGTCATCCCGCTCGGGATCCACCGAAAAAGATACCAGCGCGGCTTCAAGCCCCGCGTTATCCAGCCGCTGCTGCAGCTCGGCCATATTAGCGGTCATGGTCGGACATACCGTAATGCACCGCGTGAACACAAAGTCTGCGATCCATACCTTGCCTTCCAGATCGGCTAAAGAAATCGGCTCTTCATCTTGGTTGATATATTCAAAAGGCTGGATCGGAATGCTCAGCTGACTTGGTTTAGAGTTGCCGCATGCGGCTGCCACCAACGTGAACACCATGATTACGCCTATAAACACAATCTTTTTCATGTATCTCCCTCCTGTTCCTCCTTCATGTTCGAAAGCCACATCGCAATGGACTTGATCTCGCTCTCCTCCAGAATCTTTTTATATGATGGCATGCCTTGATAACCCTCCATTACGATGTCCGCGATTTGATCCTCCGATAGCCTCGTCCCGACATCCTTCAGACTTGGGCCAACCCTTCCGCTTAAGTCGACGGCATGGCATGACAGGCACTGGCTCTTGTACAGCGCAACCGCCTCTTCATCCTCCGTTGTGGTGATGCTGGCACGAAGAACCGAATCATCCTCGGTCCGTTCGCTGCATGCAGACAACGTCAGCATAGCAAGCATAACAACAATCCATATATATTCTCGGATCAATTCCATCTGCCACCCTTCCTACCGAATCATGGCAACCTTAAGTTCACTTTTTCCCCGGATTTCCTACAACGATCTCTTTCTTCGGCATCACATGCATGCCTCTTGCCGTAACATGCGCAGTCACTTCATAGGTCCCTTCCGCTTCAAATGTTTTATCGATCCGGTAACTGCCGTTTTCAGCATGGTTAGCGTCAATCAAATCATGTTCGTCTTGACCGACCAGCCGGAATTCAAAACTCACCTCTTGCGCATCTGCTACAGGTTCTTCACCTTGCGTCACTCGCGCCTCAAAGGGAACCGATTGCAAGGTCTCCACCGGGCCGGTCGGTAAAATCAGATCAACCTGAATCAATGCTTCAACCTCTGGATCGGACGCAGGAGCCGGAGAACACGACACTAATAGAAGTACACACGCCAAAAGGACAAATAACCCTAATCTCCTCATAAGCCTCACCTCATTATGCAATGCTTTTCATTAAATCGAAGGCGTGTCCAGAATCATAACAATGAACACAATCATCAAATAATTCACGGAAATCAGAAAATTGGTCCTGGCCCAGCGTTCATCCAGTGAAACGATCATTCCGCGCAGCGTATGCCATAGCCATATAACGCCACCGATCACAGACACTATCAGGAATACGGGACCGGAAAAACCGGTAACGTACAGCAAAATGACGGTTGGGAGCAGCAGCGTTACATAAGGAATCATCTGCAGCTTGGTGCGCCTGACCCCTTTTCGTACAGGAAGTAAAGGAAAACCAGCCGCTCTGTACTCCTCCACCCGCCGGATGGCCAGCGACCAAAAATGCGCGGGCTGCCACAAAAACAGCAAGCAGAATAACAAAACGGCTCCGGTATCTATCGTTCCCGTGCTGGCACAGTATCCGATAACCGGCGGAACCGCTCCCGACACGCCGCCGACAGCGGTACTCCAGGTTGACTTCCGTTTAAGCCACATCGTGTATATGACAATATAAAAGAACATCCCCAGCAAACCGAGCCAACCTGCAATCCGGTTCACGTTTAAGAACAGGATCCATTCTCCTAAGATACCAAGGACCAGAGCACACCATAAGGCATGGGTTAACTGAATCCGCCCCGTGGCAAGAGGCCTGCCGTTCGTTCGAACCATTTTGCGGTCCAATTTATGATCCCAAATATTATTGAAGATACAGGAAGATGCCATCGTTAGCGTTGTACCAAGCAGCATCCAGCATAACAAGCCCCAGTCTATGACCCATTTAGAAGCCAGCCAGTAGCCTCCGAATGCTGCAACCAGATTTAGCTGGATAATGCGCGGTTTGACGAGCTGTATCCAATCTCCCAGTACGGTGCGCTTCCTCATACAGCCACCATGTTGTACAGCATGATCCACATGGACCCTGCTACGATGACCAGCAAAATGACCAGGCCCAGAACCAGCGAGATCAGGTTGTACCTCGGCTTATTCTCTTCACGTAAGTGCATGAAGAATAAGAGCTGAACCATGAGCTGCAGCACGGCCGCAATCATCAACACAACGGTGTTCCAGGTTCCTTCCAACCAGTCATTCATGACAATTATGATAGGAATAAGTGTCAGAATGATCGAGCAGATGAATCCGATGGTATACGATTTGAAAGAACCGTGCCCTTCCGGGGCTTGATGCGTATTGGACGGCACCATATTAACTCACCCCCATTAAGTACACGACTGTAAATACAAAGATCCATACCACATCGAGAAAATGCCAGAACAAGCTGATCACATTGACCTTCCGTTTGGTCACGGGGGTAATTCCCCGCTTGGCGATCTGAAGGATCAGGGCGATCATCCAGACCAGTCCGAACAATACGTGCAATCCATGCGTTCCCACCAACGTGAAGAAGGCGGATAAAAATGCGCTGGTTCCTATTGTCGCACCTTCATGTACCAGATGATTGAATTCAGCAATCTCCATCCCGATAAATATGGCACCCAGCCCGGCTGTAATCGCCAGCCAGGATATGAGGCCTTTAACGTTATGCTTGTGCATCGACAGCAGCGCAAGGCCGCAAGTATAACTGCTCGCAAGCAATATGAACGTACTGGCTATAATTCCGCCCATCTGAAACAGGTCTGCAGGTCCCGGACCTCCGTCCGTGTTGCGTTGCAGAACAATGTAGGTGGCAAACAACGTGCCGAATATAATAACGTCAGTCATGAGATAAATCCAGAAGCCGAACGTTCGTACTTCCTCCATATCCGGATGACCCTGATGCGCTTCCTGCAAGTGTGCTTGAGTTATGGGTTCTGATATTTGGGACTCAGCCATTAGATATTCACCTTCCTTATGGCAGCTTCAGTTCGCTCGATTTCGTCAACCGGAATATAATAATCCGTGTCATAATTAAAGGAATGATATAGTAAACAGCCTACCACGCCTGCCAATCCGGTATAGATAAATCCGGTCCAATCGAATATGAAGCCAAAACCTGCTATAAACCAGAAAGCTGACATGACAATCGGAACACCGGAATTTCTAGGCATATGAATCGGTTCCAGGCGCTGTTTCTTGGTCCAATGTTCCCCTGACGCTTGTTTCTGCTCCCACCATTCGTCTTGATGGGAGACGTTCGGCAATATGGCAAAGTTGTAGACCGGTGCCGGCGAAGGAATGGACCACTCGAGCGTACGGCCATTCCACGGATCCCCCGTGACATCCCGGTTCTTTGCCTGGTGCTTAAACCCATCCACGATCTGCCAAACCTGAAACAGAAAGGCAATCGCCATGAGCACAGCACCTATCGTGGACACCAGATTCAGCTCCCACCAGCCTTTGTCCCAGCTATACGAAACGACCCGGCGGGTCATTCCCATCAGACCGAGCACATATTGCGGCATGAAGCAGCAATAGAAACCGATGTTCCAGAACCAGAATGCCCACTTCCCGATGCGTTCGTTCAGCTTGAAGCCGAACATTTTCGGCCACCAATAGTACAGCCCGGCAAAGTAACCGAACACGACGCCCCCTATGATCACCTGATGGAAATGCGCGACCAGGAAGTAACTGTTATGGAACTGAAAATCCGCCGGAGCGACGGATAACAGAACCCCCGTCAACCCCCCTATGATAAAACATGGAATGAATCCAATCGTCCATAACATCGGCGTTTCGAATGTAATTTTTCCACGGAACATGGTGAACAGCCAGTTGAACACTTTCACGCCAGTTGGGATTGCGATCAGCATGGTTGTTAAAGCAAAGAAAGCATTGACGTCCGCCCCCGACCCCATCGTAAAGAAATGGTGGGCCCATACCAGAAAGGACAGGACGCTGATGATCATCATCGCCCACACCATGGACTTGTAGCCGAACAGCTTTTTCTTCGAGAACGTGGAGACGATCTCTGAAAATATGCCGAAAGCCGGCAGGACAATGATATACACCTCAGGGTGTCCCCACATCCAGATCAGGTTGATATACATCATCGGGTTTCCCCCGCCGTCAAGCGTGAAGAAATGCGCCCCGGCATAACGATCCAGGAAAAGCAGTGCCAGCGTTGCCGTCAAAATCGGAAACGAGAATATAATGGCGATGCAGCTGGATAGGACCGACCAGGAAAACATCGGCATTTTCATAAGTTTCATGCCCGGCGCCCGCATTTTCAGAATCGTCACCAGGAAGTTAACCCCGGTCATCAAGCTGCCGAGCCCCGAGATTTGGATTCCCCATATATAAAAGTCCTGCCCTACACCCGGATTGTACATGGAGCCCGAATAGGGCGGATACGCCAGCCACCCGGCGTCGGGCGAGCCACCAATGACAAAGGACAGGTTAAACAGCATCGCCCCTGAGAAGAACAGCCAGAAGCTGAGCGAATTCAGAAACGGATAGGCTACATCTCTAGCTCCGAGCTGCAGCGGCACCATGATGTTAAACAAACCGAACATGAACGGCATGGCCATGAACAGAATCATGATCACCCCATGCGTGGTGAAGATCTGGTTATAATGATCCGGCGGCAACAAATCAAGCTCCGGCATAGCCAGCTGCGCCCTCATGAGAAGCGCGTCTACTCCGCCCCGAAACAGCATCAGGAACGCGGACAAAATGTACATAATGCCGATTTTTTTATGATCGACGGTGGTCAGCCAATCCCGCCATAACCACTTCCACTTTTTGAAGTACGTCAAGCCGCTTACAATGGCAATCAACGTTAGAACGATGGTGACATCCGCGCCATAAATTAACGGATCGCCCGTCACGAAAAATCCGGAAGCAAATTCTTTTATCTTTTCCCACATTAGAAGCTCTCTCCTTACCTAGTCACCTGGTCCTTGAAATTGAAGTTTTGCGTGTTTTTCCATGACAAACCATGGTTGTGAGAAGCGGCATATTTCGTCACCGTCATCTCAAACAGACCTTCCGGAAATGCGGAGTACGATTGAACCTCCGATGTGGATGGCTCCCTCAGCTGCTTGTATCCCTCCAAAGTCAGCTTGGGCGAATTGGACTTGACCTCCTCAACCCATGCATCAAACTCCTCCTTGGACGTAGCCTCCACATCAAAATACATCTTGGCAAAGTCCGTGCCCGTAAAGTTGGCTCCGGAGCCCCAGTAATCGCCGGCCTCATCGGCTTGCAAATACAGTGTCATCGCCATCCCCGACATAGCGTACATCTGGCCGCCAAGTTGCGGAATCCAGAACGAGTTCATTGGCGAATCGGCCGTAATTTCGAAGCGGACAGGCACATCCTCCGGAATCTTCAATTCATTGACCGAGGCTATGCCTTGTTCGGGATACTGAAACAGCCATTTCCAGTTCAAGGAGGTTACCTGTACGGTCAGCGCTTTCTCACTGGAGGCAATGGGCTTCGACGGTTCCAGTGCATACGTTGCTTTGACCGTGATAATTGCCAGCGTCAATATGATCAAGATGGGAATTCCCCACCAAATCAGTTCCAGCTTCGTGCTATGCTCCCACTCCGGAGTATACGCTGCTTTTCTTCCTTTTTTGTCCCGATACCGCCACACGATGATCGCAGTCAGAATCAACACTGGAACGATTACAATGCTGCACAGCAAGGTCGAAATGACCATCAAATCACGCTGCTGCTCGGCAATGGGCCCTTTCGGATTCAGAATAATGATGTTCTCGCTGCATCCGGTCATGGCCAGCAGCATGATGGTCAGCAGAACCGCTAACCCCATGAATCGAAGTGCTTTGGGTCGTTTCATTACATTCAGCTCCAATCTCTGCTCACTTGTCCTGACTTACTTTAGTTGACAAGACAGTCGGTGTCACCAGCCGTTCGTTCACTAAAAATACAGGCCAAGTTCAAGGTTCTGTAACAAATTTCACATACAAATGGGAGAATTGACGTTACATACGTTCATCTTCTCTTCCACGTACGAATAGCAAAAACCGAGAGCATGCCAAAGAGCAAGGTCGCCAACACATTGTGAACAAGGCTTGCAAAAATATAGACATTATTGTTGTTCATAGCGAGTGTCAGCCACGCTCCGCTTAAAATCTGCGCCAGCACCACGAGATCGAGACCGACTGCCAGCGTTGTCAGACCTGTTGAACGCACCCTTGTCTCATAATTTTTTACAGCTAAGAGCAGAAGAATCAGCAATATGAGTAAAACCGCAGCAGCGACCCGATGAAGAAAGACAATGCCAGAAGCCCCGCCCAGATACGGTATGACCTGGCCATTGCATAGCGGCCAGCCCATACAGCCGGCCTCCGACTCCGTATGCCGGATATAGGCACCGAGGTATACCACTCCGCAGCTATACAGCCAGATTCCCCAGCCCAAGAAGCGGATAGATGGCGGAACCGTAACGTTAGTACGATAATCCTGTGCTCCATGGAGTCCACGCATCCATACCACGAGCAGCATACTGCTGGCCACCGCAAACAAGGAGATTCCAAAATGAAGCGCCATGACCGCCGGCTGCTGCGGCCACATGACAGCCGCGGCCCCCATTAGAGCTTGAATCACGGTGAACAATAAGGTACCGCCAGCATAATAACTCGCCTCCCTATGGCCCCGGTAATGTTTCCGGATCACGATATAAGTGGCAAGCACCAGAATTCCGACCACGCCGGTTATCATCCGGTGCGAATATTCAATCATGGATTCCAGTGTATAAGCCGGGATGAATTTCCCGTTGCAAAGCGGCCAATCATCGCCACACCCAAGGCCGGAACCGGTCTTAGTTACAAGCGCCCCAGCCAGCAATACTAAGAACATACCGATAAATGAGGACCATACCAGCAAACGGTGCTTTAAGGATACTACGAACAATATCATCCACCTCTTGTGTCTGAATTTAATGTTGGAACAGGTTCAAGGTTCAAGACCTATCCCATTGCACAGGATAAAGAATTACACATGATCCGTGACCCTCCATTAGAGCTCAGTTTCCGACCATCCGCTTCACGTTGTTGACAAAAAAAGAACGCCCCGGTTAAGGGCGTTCTTGGTATATTGGGATGCAGGTTTTCGATATCTTCTTAAGGATTCTTTTATGGTTCGGACCCCGGCATAATGTTATCGTATTATTCGCCGGTTTCAGCGAATTGTTGAATGCGCTCGCCGATTTGATCACGAACGCGCTGGAAAACAGCCCATTTTTCTTCGTCAGTCCCCTGTGCCTTGGCTGGATCGTCAAAGCCCCAATGCTCTCGGTGAACATGCGGAGGCGTCATCGGGCAACGATCGGCTGCATCGCCGCACAAGGTAACCACCAGGTCGGATTGATTTAACAATTCCGGATCAATGATATCGGAAGTTTGTTTCGATATATCAATACCAACCTCAATCATCGCTTTGACGGCATTCGGGTTTAGGCCATGAGCTTCAATGCCGGCACTGTAGGCGTGCCAATCATCACCTAAATGTTTTTTGGCCCATCCCTCGGCCATTTGGCTGCGACAGGAGTTGCCTGTGCACAAGAAGTACATCGTCTTTTTCGTCATATTGGTCCTCTCCCTTTCTCCCTTATTGCTTGAATTACAGTACGGTTAACCAAATATATAAACCTAAGAGGGTTATAAACAATGTCGGGATAGTCAATATAATCCCTGTCTTAAAGTAAGTCCCCCAGCTGATCTTCACCCCTTTGGTCGAAAGGACATGCAGCCATAGCAGGGTTGCCAGCGAACCAATCGGTGTGATTTTGGGACCTAAGTCTGAACCAATGACATTCGCATAGATTAACGCCTCTCGAATGGCAGCTGTAGTGTTTGTCGCATCGATCGCTAACGCATCAATCATCACTGTCGGCATATTGTTCATGATGGAAGAAATGATCGCAGCAATGAAGCCCATACCCATGGTTGCGGCAAACAGACCTTGATCCGCTATGCTCTGTATGACGCTAGCCAGAAGATCAGTAAGACCTGCATTACGCAAGCCATAGACCACGACATACATGCCAATCGAGAAAAATACGATCGCCCATGGTGCACCCTTGAGCACTTCCTTGGTTTGCACTGCCGGACTTTTTCTCGCCATCAGCAGAAAGAGAATCGCGATAACTCCCGCCACGATCGAAACCGGAATCCCCACAAATTCACACACAAAGTATCCGATCAGCAGCATACTCAATACGATCCAGGATAAACGGAACATGGCAGGGTCTTGTATTGCCGTTGACGGTTTCTTAAGCTCGGTCCCATCAAACTTACGCGGGATGCTTCTGCGGAAAAACAAATACAACACAAGGATACTGGATACTAACGCGAACAAATTGGGAACAATCATACGACTTGCGTATTCGGTAAACGAAATTCCAAAGAAATCGGCCGAGACGATATTCACCAGATTGCTGACCACAAGCGGGAGTGAAGTCGTGTCCGCAATAAAGCCGCTTGCGATGATAAACGGGAATACCTTCTTCTCGTCGAAATGGAGCGCCCGCACCATGGCAAGCACAATCGGCGTTAAGATCAGAGCGGCACCGTCATTTGCAAAAAATGCGGAGACAACAGCTCCAAGTACGGATACATATACAAACATCCGGATACCGTTGCCTTGAGCGGCATTCGCCATATGTAATGCAGCCCATTCGAATAAACCGATTTTATCCAAGATCAGCGAAATAATAATAATCGCGACAAAGGCAAGCGTAGCATTCCATACGATTTGGGTGACATCCCACACATCCTGAAAGTCGACGACGCCAACGAGTAGTGCCAGCACAGCACCTCCGCAAGCGGACCATCCAATGGACAGATTTTTAGGCTGCCAAATGACAAAGACCAATGTAATTAAAAAAATGATGCTAGCTAAAACAACAGAAACCAATGTACAAACCCTCCAATGACGTGTTGAACTTGAATACAGTCAAACTTCCCTCATAATCAATATATAATTATATTCTTATATAATGAACATTGATTTTCTCAGCTCCTTGAACCTTATGCATATTTCTGGCAGGTTACCGGTTAATCGCAGGAACAGTTTATTTTCTTATTTAACGATGACAATACTTCTTGAGCGCTTGGCATCTCATTCAACACTGCTTGAAGATACGGTTTATCCTCAACATGCAATGAATAATAAACCCATTGACCTCGTCTGGCCTCATTTACGATGCCTTGAGACTTAAGCTTTCTTAAGTGCTGGCTGATTGCGGGCTGTGACATGTCGAAAATTTCCACGAACTCGCAAACGCACCATTCTCTTTCCTTAAGGAGCGTTAACATGGTAAGCCTTGTTTTATCCCCAAGCAATTTGAGTTTCTCGGCCATTTCGTTCATATGCTCCATTCAGATTCATCCCTTTACTAAAAAATACATCTTGCGATATCATCCCCATATAACCTAATGCTTATATGTTAATGGGAAATGATCCTGATTACAAGTGGATAGAGCTCAACTCATTGATATATCAGGGAGAACCCGTTTTTCATTCCCCCTTCATATATATTAGTTGCATCTCGAAGTAGATGAGTCAGTGGGCATGCAGCAATCGTTGGCATTCGGGGCACTGCTAATACCACATACACCCGTCTCCGGCAGCTCTAATTCAACTTTTATAGCAGCTTCCATATCGCCATCCAAATATGCGGCAATGGATCTCACCTGCTCATACCCTGTTGCCATGAGGAAAGTAGGAGCCCGGCCATAACTCTTCATCCCAACAAGATAAAAGTTCTTCTCTACATGACGAAGTTCTTTCTCGCCATGAGGTCTCACGGTACCGCAACTGTGAACATTGGGATCAATTAGTGGAGCTAGCGCCTCGACACTCTCGGTTGCAGGATCAATGCTAAGTCTGATCTCACTTAGAAATGAAAAATCAGGCCGGCTTCCAGTATTAACGATTATTTCATCGATTCCTTGCATTTCCTTGTCCTCACCATGAATTGTCCCTATGATGTTTATTTTCCCATCCTTATGGTAGAGCCCCTCGATCATATATGGAGTAACCACTTGGATTTGTTCAGCATCAATCCATTGATGAATCTGGCTTCCCAAGGCTCCACGAGCCTCGAGTTGATCGTTCTCTTCCCCGCCGTACGCTTCCTCCACGTTTTCCTTTCTCATCAACCAGAGAATCTCTGTGTTTGCATCGCTTTTTTTGAGGTTCACTAAATCCAGTAATGTATTTATTGCCGAGTGACCGCCTCCTACTACTGCGATACGCTTCCCTGCGTACTTCTGCCTTTGTTCTGCTGCAGATAAATCTGGAATGCCGTAATAGATACGATCTTTCAGATCACGCTCTTCACGAGTCCATATCCCATCAGCATGCAGCGGATTCGAATGTGCCCACGTTCCGGAGGCATCAATCACTGCCCGGGCTTGAAAACGTTCGGTATTGCCGTTTCTTTCAACATAAAGTACAAACGGGGCAGCTGCACGATTAGGAGATTTCATTTTATCAGCATTCTTTTTCGATATGGAAACCACTCTAGCATTCAACATAATATAGGGATTCAGTTCAGGCAATTTCGCTAAAGGCTCTAAATATTGATGAACAATCTCTTGACCAAAAGGTAATTCCTTTAGGACGGGTAGCTGCCATCCATGCTTAAGTAAAAGACGCTCAGCTGCTTTATCAATGTTATATTGCCATGGTGAAAAAAGTCGTACATGTCCCCATTGCAGGATGTTTTGACCTATACTAGGTCCGGCTTCAAATAGAATGAATTGTTGCCCTCTTTCGGCCAAATGAGCTGCTGCTGCCAAGCCAATGGGTCCGCCACCGATAATAGCGACTGGATGGGTGCCGTTATACCGAACATACTCTTCCTTCACTTTATCCTCAGCAATTGTCGGCACTTGGGGTGTACAGCAGGAAGTTGAAGCCACCTTAAATTCAATGTTTTTCATACATAAGCCCTCCTAATAGAAACATTTATAATCATCAACTTTTCTTGATGAATTAGTTAAAAAATTATGTTTTTGAATTCGGATAAAAAACGCAGCACAGCTTCTCGGATAACAGTCCCTTAACCTCTTCATCGTTAAGCTCATAATAGTTCCATTTTCCGATGCGTTCCATCAATATAATATTTGCATCCAGCAACATTTTTAGATGGTAAGACAGTTTCGATTGAGGAAGATCCAGCAAGGCGGTGAGGTCACATACACACACTTTCCCTCGCTGGTTCAATTCATAGATGATTCTTAAGCGATTCTTATCGGATAACGCTTTAAATTTCTGTTCATACAGGCTTAATACGTCATCTTGTATAATAGAGACCCTCATGTTGTCACCACAACTTTCCATCAAATTATTTTGATGTGTTGATTGTAGCAAGCCATCATTGACACGTCAAGCATCAATGATGCGGCCCATTGGTCGGCTGGGCTTCCTTCAACCCTTATTCACATGATGACCCCTGGATGAATTCAGGAGTCATCTCATCGGCAGCTTCATCCAACAGGGAACTTTACCATACCAATGCCTTATACTATTACGCCGATATCTCTGCCGCAATCGTCCGGTTACGGCCTTCGGCCTTCGCCTGGTATAACGCCATATCCGCTGCCAGGAATACACCTTCGCGGCTTTTGCCATGTTCAGGATATAAGGATACGCCGATCAATACGGTAAGTGTTAGGGAGTACGGGGTTTTGGACATCAGAATCGCGTTGCGTATCCGCTCAGCCATTTGGTAGGCTTCATCCATACGATGCTTGCGAAGAAGAATGACAAACTCCTCCCCGCCAAAACGGGAGCAGACTGCACCCTCAGGAACACAATCGCTCATGACCACTGCTACCAGTTTCAGGACTTGGTCGCCGGTTTGGTGGCCATATGTATCGTTAACGTTCTTAAAATGGTCGATGTCCAGCATTAAAACAGCATACGGATCCCCAAGCATATCCCACGAGTCAAGGCAGCGTTCCAGTTCTCTGCGATTGGTCAGCCCTGTCTATGGATCCGTGCTGGCTTCCTGCTGTAACGAATAGGCCTGTTTGGCAAGCGTTTCGGCAGCTGCCCCCATAATCTGGTTCAATTGATCAGCTTCCCGATTCCAATGCGGCCGGAACTCCTCGGATGACACCGTTTGGCCGGCTGCTACCGCTTTTGTTAATTTATACAGCTGGGTAAATGGAGCGGCAATTCTTGCAGCCATATATGCGGCAATGACGAGCATGATCACGATCGGAAAAAGCATACTTCTCAGCTGGTCCTGCAAGTTGCGATTGACATCGGCCAGAATGGAACTAACCGATGTCTGCATGACAATCCCCCAGCCATTCATCGAAACACTGGCGTACCCTGTTAAGTAATCTTCACCTTGCGTATTCATGACACGTTTCATACCACTCTCGCCGCTCATGAGCCGCTGCACCACGCTATTAGAGCTTACGTCCTCCCCTACCCGGCTTTTATCCAGATGATAGAGCAGCTTCCCGCCGGAATCAACGATATACGAGTATGAGTCTTCGATATTCCCCGCGCCGCTTCCGAAAATCCGATGCAATATATTGTTTTCTTCCAGGTAGATCGTGCCGGCAATCATCCCGTGATACTTGCCGGAGCTGTCAAAAATCGGCTCACTCGCAAGAACAATCCAGCGGCCGGTAGGGCTTCTATACGGTGCCGATATGTAGGACTTTCTCTCCTTTAGCGCCTCCGTGGTCCCCACCGTTTTTAATCGGGCCGGATTCAAATTGTTTCCCACAGGAGAAACCACGCGAATGGTACCCGTTTGATCGGCCCAAAATACGGAGTTGAAGTAAGGGCTGCTCTGAAGCATAAGATCAAAAATGACCTGCAACTCCTTCTCATCGGATGTCGCACTAGCCTCAATTGCCGGGTTGTTGGCAGAGGCGCGAAGACTTTGGCGCATCCCTGAGAAAAGCGCTTCAATGGTAACCGCCATTTTTTGTGCGGAGGATAAATTAAGCGACATGGTATTGTTGTATAGGGATCGTTTCTCATTTTTATACTGAATGTAGATCATAATGGACATCGTCATGAGAATGGATAAGGAAACCAGCGCAGGCATGAGCATGGCTAGACTTATTTTGATGCGTTGTTTAGGCATGTTTATGACCGCTGCACCCCTACTCTTGATGAAAAATACTGCCGGATTAGTATATGATCTTTACATATTACTTCACAAACGATTTTGCGTCCATATATGGAATAAGCATCTTGTGTGGAAGTCCCCGATTTATCTTCGGTTATCACACACGGTATTTATCGCTTTATAACAAACATATGTTCGTTATATAATATAGAGGTGTACCATCTATTCATACTCTTGTTTGACAAAGGACGTGATCTCACTTTGAACGACTATATCCATGCTGAAGCAGACATGCAGCCCCTCGGACAAAAGACCACAAGCCCTGGTCAGCTTCTGCAATCGCTGCTATGGAACAGGCACGATCTTCCTTCCCTGGAGCATGGACGGCTCTATCAGCATCATGAAGGATTTACGCTCACCGGAACGGTCGTAGCCAGCCTGGAAGGCCGGCAGCTCCACTGCTCCTATGAGGTTGAAACCACCAGCAGCTGGCAGACCCGGAGGGTAAAGATTAAGCTCACAAGCGGCACGGAGGAACGGTCCCTTCACCTGGAGCGGGATGACGACGGCTGCTGGTGGAGCGGCGATACCGAGCTCACGGCATTTGCCGGAATGAACGACATTGATCTCGGGATTACCCCATCCACCAACACGCTGCCGATCCGGCGCTTGAAGCTGGAGCCTGGGGAGAGTGCGTCCATGACGGCAGTCTGGATTCAGTTCCCGAGTCTAACCATCGCCCCGCTTCCCCAACAATACACGCGTACGGGCGAGTACACCTACCGTTATGAGAGTAACCATGGGGCCTATCAAGCGGATCTGGAGGTTGACGAGCACGGCCTCGTCACGAGGTACGCGGACGTATGGAGCCGAACTCGCTAAGCTCTGTGCATCTGCACGGCCATAAGAAGGCATGTCCCTTTAACCGGACGAGAATTAACAATCAGGAGCCGTTGCAGCATTTTCTCGATCCGTCACAAACAATGTTCAAGCTCATACGAGGGTTTATCGGCATGCCAAAAATCCCCTGCCGGGTCTGCTTAGACCTTGGCAGGGGTTTTGGCATGCTTCTAATGCTCCTGAATCAATGCGGGACAAAGACAAGCTGCAGTACGAACAGCACAGCAAAAATATACATCAGCGGGTGAACCGCCTTCCACTTGCCCTTCACGATTTTCATCAGCGGATATGAGATAAAACCGAGCGCGATCCCAGTCGCGATGCTGGACGTAAGCGGCATGGTCAAGATCACGAGAAACGCGGGGAACGCTTCATCAAAATCATTCCACCGGATGTGCTGAACGTTGCTTAGCATCAGGCAACCCACTACGATGAGCGAAGGTGCGGTGATGGCGGATAATCCGGAAACCGCGCCGATCAGCGGGCTGAAGAAGGCAGCAACCACAAACAATGCGGCAACGACGACCGCCGTTAATCCTGTCCGACCGCCTGCGCCAACACCGGCTGCAGATTCAACATAAGCGGTGGTCGGGCTTGTACCGACCATAGATCCTGCCACAGTTGCCACCGAATCGGAGAACATGGCACGATCCGCACGAGGCAGCTTGTTATCCTTCATAAGCCCTGCCTGTTCTGCCACACCAACTACCGTACCTGTGGTATCAAACAGTGTCACCAGGAGGAACGAAAACACAACGGCATAGAGTCCATGACTGATCACATCCGAGGCAGCGGTAATCGGGTTCCATACCAGAATGCCTTCCGGCAGCGTGGGAAGCGACATAATCCCGTTCGTAAAAGACAGCATATCGGCAAAATAAGCGATAATCCCGGTAATAATCATTCCGATAAACAAGGCACCCTTCACATCGCGCGACAGCAGCACAAGCGTAACCGCAAGTCCTACCAAGGCGAGCACAACCGATGGCTGGTGCAGATCACCGAGCGCTACCAGATTGTCCGGATGCGCTGTAATGATGCCGCTCATCCGCAATCCGATAAAAGCAATAAACAAGCCGATTCCGACCGTGATCGCATGCTTCAAATTGGCCGGGATCATCTCAATCAGCCTGCGCCGCAGGGATGTCATCGATAATACCAGAAACAGAATACCGGCTATAAAAACGGCTGAGAAAGCTTCAATATACCCAAGTCCGGCATGTCCCTGAACGACGGAATAGGTGAAGTAGGCATTCAAGCCCATCCCCGGTGCTACAGCGATCGGATAACGGGCTACGAGCCCCATCAGCAGTGTACCAATCACAGCGGCAATAATAGTAGCCGTGAAGCTCTGCTCAAAAGGCACACCCGCTTGCGACAGAATCAGCGGATTCACAACAGTCACATACGCCATCGTGAAAAACGTCGTGGCCCCGGCAACAACTTCTGTCTTAACCGAGGTACCGTTAGCTTTTAAATCAAACACAAAAAATCCTCCATTCATGATGCTTGGCCTGGCTATGCGCTAAGCCCTTTTGGTTAGTTACGTTATATTTGATATACTCAAACACAAATGTACTAGCAATTTATTTCTGAACTCGATAAAAGTCTTAATTAGACGCTATATTCAAATCTTAGCGACAGCAAATGACAGGAGGCTTGAAACGATGTGCGGACGCTTTACACTCACGGTCACTTGGGAAGAACTGATAACCAGGTATCTCATCGATCCCGAATCGGTCTCTCCCTTTCATATTCCCCGGTACAACATCGCGCCTACACAGATGGTCACGGCTATTATCAACGACGGCAGCACCAATCGGATCGGTCAGCTGCAATGGGGGCTTGTCCCATCCTGGGCCAAGGATGCCTCGGCCGGAGCCAAAATGATCAATGCGCGTAGTGAAACGCTGGAAGCCAAGCCTGCCTATAGGATGCCCTTTTATCGGAAAAGATGCCTAATTCCTGCAGACGGTTTTTACGAATGGCAAAAAAACGGCAATGGCAAGCAGCCCTATCGCATCAGCTTGAAGAACGGCGAAGTATTCAGCATGGCAGGTCTGTATGATACCTGGATTACCCCAAGCGGAGATAAGCTTAGCACCTGCACCGTCATTACAACCGAACCCAATCAACTCATGGCTCCGATCCATAACCGGATGCCGGTCATTCTGAGGCCCGCAGACGAAGCGCTATGGCTTGAACGGCAGACGTCTTCCCATACCCATGAAGGTAGCCCCTCCCTCCTGCAATCCCTCAAAAAGCTTCTGAGGCCTTACCCCGCGGAGGACATGCAAGCCATTCCGGTTAGCACAACCGTAAATTCCGTTAAAAATGACACGGAAGATTGCATCCGTTCTATTACAGGCAGCTAAATCCGTTGACCACAAACTAAGGGATTCCTTTTACGGGAGTCCGCCAGGAATGTTGCATCCCTGCATACGCGAAATCAAAAGCCCCTGCTCATAAGGAAAAAACACTCCCGAGAGGGGCTTCTTCTATGCAAAGTAATTCCTTGATGTCATCCAATTGTTATCGAAACATCCCCCACAGCTTGATCAAATGGAAGGTGTTGTTCGGATCGATGCGCTGTGCAAGCACAAACTGAACCATTTGCTGCTCCTGCGTGGAGCTCAGCTTTTCATTCAAGATGCCGCTGGCCGTCCGGATCATTTGATGCACTTTTGCGCTATTTTGAAGATCTGCCTTGGTTAAACCCTGAGTCAGCCCTTTGATTCTTTCCTTGACTGCCGGGTTTTTCATTTTTCGCTTGATTCGTTCTACCAGCTGCGGACTAATCCCGTACTGCTGATAACTCAATGTTGAAGCACCTCCAGTCATAAATGCTGCTACCTTTTTTGAGTATATGACGAAGGTCTGTCCATTGTGCTAACAGATTCATGTTATTAGTCCATGATATCGCCCTGGAAGATCTTCTCCTGCTGAAGAAAGTCGCGCAATGGCTCATATTCAGGAGACGTCCAGAAGGAACTGTCGCTGACAAGGGCCGCTGCATCGCCCCTAGCCTCTTCCACTACTTTGAAGTCGGCGACCATGTCGGCCAGTCGGAACTCCGGTAGTCCGCTCTGCTTCGTACCGAAAAAGTCGCCAGGGCCCCGAAGCTCCAAATCCCTCCGGGATACCTCGAAGCCGTCCTCGGTTTCGGTCATCACCTGCATCCGCTCCTGGCCCACTTCCGATTTCGGATCGGCCACAAGGACGCAGTAGGATGCATGCTGCCCGCGGCCTACACGGCCCCGAAGCTGGTGCAGCTGGGACAGACCGAAGCGATCGGCGTCCATAATGATCATCAGCGTGGCATTCGGCACATCGACGCCAACCTCAACAACCGTCGTGGAAATCAGCAGTTGGACCTCATTGCTGTAGAATTGACGCATGACCTCATCCTTCTCGGCAGGCGTCATACGGCCGTGCAGCAGCCCCACAGCATACGTAGGAAAGGCCTGCTGCATCTGGACATGCAAATCAATCGCATTCTGTACGTCCAGCTTGTCCGATTCTTCAATCAAAGGAGCAATCAGATATGCCTGACGTCCTTGATTTACTTCCCGGGAAATAAATCCGAGCACACGGTCCATGAGTTCATGTTTGACCCAATAGGTCGTAATGGGAATACGGCCTTTCGGACGCTCCGACAGCGTGGATACATCCATATCCCCGAAGGCGGTAATCGCCAGCGTTCGTGGAATCGGCGTCGCCGTCATCGTGAGCACATCCGGGTTATAGCCTTTACGGCGGAGTACGCTTCGCTGATTCACGCCAAAACGGTGCTGTTCATCCGTCACGACGAGTCCCAGCTCCCGGAAGTATACATCATCCTGAATGAGAGCATGGGTGCCCACGACAACGTCCGTCAACCCCATCTGTAAGGAAGCCAGCAGGTCTTTGCGCTTCTTACCCGTGACACTGCCTGTCAACAGGCCAACGGTAATGCCAAAGGGTTCAAACAGCTTCTGCAGCGAACGCATATGCTGTTCGGCGAGAATCTCTGTCGGCACCATCAAGGCCCCTTGAAAGCCTGAGCGCACTGTTGTAAACAGAGCGACGGCGGCAACAATCGTTTTCCCCGAGCCGACATCCCCTTGAAGCAAACGGTTCATGCAGTAAGGGGAGCGCATATCATGCAAAATCTCCAGCTCCACCTTCTTCTGCGCATCCGTGAGCTCAAAAGGGAAGCTGCGCACGAACTCCCGGATCGTTGCATTGTCAGCCGTATGTACAACACCGTCCATTCGACTCCGGTTCAGCGCCCGGAACGCCTGCATTTTCAACTGAAACAAGAAGAGCTCTTCATACACCATCCGGCGCCGCCCTTCCTGACCTTCCCGGGAGTCGACAGGCTGATGGATCGTCATGATTGCCGCTTTACGGGGCATCAGATCATATTTCCTAAGCAGGGATTGCGGTAAAATCTCGGGGATCATCTCCCCGTATTGCTCCAATGCCTGTCCCATTGTTTTTCGGATCCACGATTGCGTGATCTTACCGCCGATGGAATACACCGGCTGCAGCGTCCCGCTGCGGAAGGCTCCCTTATCCGGGAATTCGGATTCGGACACCGTAAGCTGCATTCTGCGCTGATCCCACTTGCCTGTCAGCACGATCTCCCGGCCAGCCGTAAGCTGGTCCTTCAGAAAATGCCGGTTAAACCAGGTTGCGGTGAACATCCAGTTTTCGGCCAGCATTTTGCAGGTGAGACGGGATTTACGCCCATAGCGCTGCAGTACTGGTACGCTGGCTATCTTGGCTTGAATGGTGATTTTGTCCCCGTCCTTGACTTCACTTAGGGAACGGAGCCGGTAATCCTCATACCGGAAGGGGTAATACTCCAAAAGATCCTTGACCGTAGAGACGCCAAAGGCGTGAAGCTCCCCCTCTTTCAGGGCGCTCACGCCGTTGATCTGTCTGACGGATATTTGATCGAGTTTGAGACTCATATCATCTACCTCACTTAAGCAGGCCATATATATGCTGCAATGGTTCCCGGTCCAACGTGCGTACCGACAACCGGACCGATCTCGGAATATACGGTTTCCTCAATCGTAAACACAGCGGACAGCTGCTGCAAAAAATCCTCAACCTGAGCAGGGTCAGCTGTATGACCCACAGCCACTTTAATATTTTTCACACCGGTTAGATCCTGTTGAAACAGTTCAATCATTTTCGCCGTCGCTTTCTTGCGACCGCGGACCTTGTCTACCGGAAATATGATTCCTTCGCCATCAATGGACAAGATCGGCTTAATGTTAAGCAGCGTGCCCAGCACAGCCGAAGCCTTACCGATCCGTCCGCCCTTCTGCAAATATTCCAGCGTGTCTACCAAGAAGTAGAGACGGCGCTTGGAACGAAGGTCTTCGAGTGACGAAATAATATCAGAAACAGCGGCTCCTTCTTGTGCGAGCTTCGCTGCATGGACCACGAATAATCCGAAACCATAGGAGGCCGATTTGGAATCCCACACGGTTATATCCGCTTCTCCTTCGATGAGAGAGGTGGCAAGCAACGCGGACTGATACGTCCCGCTCATGCCGGATGAGATGTGAATCGACACAATGGAGCAGCCTGGGTGCTGTTCCAAGATGGACTCATACGCAGCCGCAAAATCTGCGGGTGAAGGCTGAGAGGTCGTCGGAAGCTGTGGCGACTCAACCAGCCTTTTGTAGAACTCTCCCGGCGTGATTTCGACTCCGTCCAAATACGAATCTTCCCCGAACATGAGTTTCAGCGGCACAATATGAATGTTGTGTTGCTTCGCCAGGTCTGCCGGAATATCCGCTGTGCTGTCTGTCACAATAACGGTCTTATTCACCGGAACCCCTCCTATAAATGTACCCTGCATAATGTCAAAGCGTTGTATATCAAGACTCCACTGAGAACAGATAGGAATAGATCGGCTGCCCGCCGTAGTGTACCTCAACCTCTGCGTTAGGGTACTGCTCACCAAGCCACTCCGTGAGTGCGTTAGTCGATTCCTCGGTTGCGTCCGCGCCGGTTAGCAGAGTCACGATTTCATCCCCGGATTCCAGCATTTTACTCAGCAAATCCTGGGAGGTCGTAATCAGATCCGCGTTTGCTGCAACGATATTGGAATTGCGAATACCGATGAACTGGCCAGCCTTGATCTCGAGATCATCGATCGTTGTGTCCCGAACGGCATAGGTTACCTGCCCCGATTGCACACGAGTGATCGCATTCAGCATATTGTCGGTATTCGTATCCGCATTCTCGTCTTCCTCGAAAGCAAATGCTGCCGCGATCCCCTGCGGAATCGTCTTGCTCGGAATAACCGTTACGCTGCGCTCGCCTTCGAGAAGCTCTCTCGCCTGCTGGGCAGCCAGCACGATGTTGGAGTTATTCGGCAGGATGTAAATCTGCTGCGCCGAGATCGAAGTAATCGCATTGACAAAATCCTCGGTGCTCGGGTTCATCGTCTGTCCTCCGGAGAGAACGACGTCAACGCCCAGGCTTTTGAATATGTCGGATATCCCTTCCCCTGACGATACCGCAATGAAACCGTACGGTGCGATCTCGTCTGCCGGAGGAACAGCCGGAGCTTCCGGTGTCACGGTCTCTGCCGGAATATCCGCAAATAACTCAGGCATCGGTGCGATATCCATTCCCGTTGTCAGCAAATCACGGTGCTGCTCGCGCATATTCAATATATGAATCTGAGTGATCTCTCCATACATTAGCGCCAAATTCAACACTTCGCCCGGAGCCTTGGAATGCACATGAACTTTGATGGTCTCGTCATCGGCGATGACAATGATGGAATCACCATTCACTGCAAGCGCTTTCCGGAACTTATCTTCATCAAAGTCTGCGTTCGTTCCTTCTCCGAGCTGCCGATTAATAAAGAATTCCATGTCATATAAAAATTCAATATCCTCTGTGGACAGTCTGGACTGGGCAGAAGCCGGAGCTTGAACCGCCGAGAAGTCAGGGACTGCTTGAAAGGCCGATGCCGTGTTGCTCTGTTCAGCTTGTCCTTCGGCAACAGCAAACGAACCGGACGGAGCGTCTTTTCTTAGCGCCTGCAAGAAACCTTCATAAATGTAAACCAGGCCCTGGCCACCCGAGTCCACGACGCCAACCTGCTTCAGAACAGGAAGCATATCCGGCGTCTGGGACAGTGTTTCTTTGGCTTTGGCCAACACCTGCTCCATCAATTCCACGATATCGTTGTTGCGGCGGGAGAAATAGACCGCATGCTTGGCCGCTTCTTTAGCTACGGTAAGGATGGTACCTTCAACAGGCTTCACGACAGCTTTATACGCAGCTTCTACGCCTGTCTGCAGTGCTGCGGCGAATTGATGAGAATTTAGTTCTGTATAAGGTGCAGCATATCGGCTGAAACCACGGAACAGCTGGGACAGAATAACCCCCGAGTTCCCTCTGGCTCCCATCAGAAGCCCCTTGGACAGCACACCGGCACTATGCCCGACGGACTCCGAGTACTTACTCTTCAGTTCTGCCACACCTGCAGTCATCGTCAAATTCATGTTGGTCCCCGTGTCGCCGTCCGGCACCGGGAATACATTCAGGGAATTGACGTGTTCTGCATGCTGCTGCAGCTGCTCCGCTCCGGCTAGGACCATCGCGGTAAATTCTGTTCCATTCAAAGAACGCTTACTCAATGAGAATTCCCCTTCCTGGCTTGATACCCATAACACTTCTTGTTGTAAATTTCATATCTATTTCATAGCTTATAGCTGACGAAATGCCCAAGCAGTAAATAAAAGACTTACCATGATTAATGGATTATAAATCTATGATGGGCTATCCTCTCGTCCTCTACGCTTTCCGGCGGTTCCCAAGCCTTTTGAGAGCCATGCCGACAAGCCCACGAACTATTTCTTCGGAAATATTATGGACTAATCAACATTGTACTATAATGGCAAAGAGAAATAAATGTTTTTAAGACAGTTGACGGAGCAATTTTTACTGTGATATTATATTTAAGTATTGTTTCATGCAGGGTTAGGAACAAGGAGGTGTAATAAATGGCTCGCAAATGTTATGTAACTGGCAAGAAACCAAGCAGTGGTAACCATGTTTCTCACGCTAACAATCACAACAAGCGTTCTTGGGGTGTCAACGTTCAAAAGGTTCGCATTTTGGTGGATGGCAAGCCAAAACGTGTATACGTCAGCACTCGCGCTTTGAAATCCGGTAAAGTGACTCGCGTATAATCATCTTGTGTTATATGAAGAAAAACTTCTTAATCTCCAGGCACCATTTGTGGGCGATCCGGGACAAGGAAGTTTTTCTTGCGTTTAGATACATATTCTCCTTCTAAACAAAAAGCACCCTAAGCAGTTAGCAGGTGCTTTTTTTATTTAGATATAAGAAAAATGAAAGAGCAAAACTTCCGCTTTCTTATATCGCAAGAAAAACTTCCGGTCGAACGCAGTCTGTCCTTGATAAGTACGTCGCTAGACACTCTTCTTTTGATATAAGAAAGCGAAGGAGAACTCCCGCACATTATGGCTTTCTTATACCGCAAGAAAAACCTCCGCACACTGATGCGGTATGTCCTCCATGCGCGCTCTATCGGAGTGTTCTTGCCTCTTTCCCCAGAACCGGCTAGGCGGCGTCAGTCCCAGGCGGAGGTTTTGTTACGCCGGGACAAGCTGTCAGCTCTTGTGAAACGTATTTAAGATGGCCTTCACAAAACCTCCCAAAAACTTCGGCAGCTTGAACGTATAGAATTTCATGTCTCACCCTCCCCATCATTCTCATGCCTTCCTAGATTATGTTATGCACCAAGCCCATAGATGTGAACACAGACAAAAAAGGCTACATGAGAACCCAGCTCATGTAACCATATTTATGCGGGAACCCCGCGCCCTATGCATCCCGTTGCTCACGTTCTGGTCAAGATGATACACTGTCACGGATTACTGCAATGGCTGCCGCGCGATCCGGCTTGCCGAATACGGCGCTGCCCGCAACCAGGACATCCGCTCCCGCTTCCACCACAAGCGGCGCTGTCTCCGCTGTAATGCCGCCATCCACTTCAATATGGATATTCGGGTAGTCGGAGTTTGAAATCCATTCACGCAGCTGTGAGATCTTGTTTACAGTCCGCTCGATAAATGCCTGTCCGCCAAACCCCGGGTTCACGGTCATCACCAGCACCAAATCCAAGTCAGGCAGCACTTCCTGAAGGACATGGGCTGGCGTAGCCGGATTGATCGCGACGCCGGCCTTCACGCCTAACTCTTTGATCAGATGGATGACTCGATGAAGATGCGGGCAGGTCTCGGCATGAACGGTGATCAGATCGGCTCCAGCCTTGACAAAGTCCGCAATATACAGCTCAGGCTGTTCAATCATCAAGTGTACGTCAAGCAGCAGGTTCGTATGGGGTCTGATGGCTTGGACGATCGGCGGTCCCAGCGTAATATTAGGTACAAAGTGTCCGTCCATGACGTCCACATGAATCCAGTCGGCTCCGCCAGCCTCGGCTTCCTTAATTTCTTGTCCCAGCTTCGCAAAATCCGCTGACAATATGGATGGCGCAATTTTAATCATCATTCAGTACCTCCGTTTCTTGTCTTTCATCTCTGTATAAAACTCCACATAATGCTCATAACGGCTAGCCAGGATGATTCCATCCTCTTTGGCTTGGATCACCCGGCAGCCCGGCTCCTGCAGATGACTGCAGCCTCTGAATTTACATTCCGCAGCATAAGGAGCAAATTCTCTGAAACAGGTCGATAACTCCTCGACACCCAGCTCTAGAAAATCCAGCTGGCTAAAGCCGGGTGTATCGGCTACATACCCTCCGTTATCAAGTTCAATCAGCTCCACATGGCGTGTCGTATGTCGACCGCGGCCAAGACGCAGACTAATTTCACTCGTCTCCAGCGAGAGGCCTGGCATCAACGCATTCAGCAGGGAGGATTTCCCGACACCGGATTGACCGGAGAAGACACTGATTCGACCGGCCAGGCGTTTCTTCACCTCTTCGGTCCCGATCCCTTGCAGAGAGCTGGTAATCAGCACTTCATAACCAATCTCTTCATACTGGCGCTTCACCTGCTCCAGTACACCGTCGGAGGCGTCCACAAGATCCTGCTTCGTCAGACAGATCAATGCCTCAAGGCTCTCATGCTCAATATGTACCAGAAACTTGTCCAACAAATGCAGGCTCAGATTCGGTTCTTTGACCGAAAACAACAGCACCGCCAGGTCGACGTTCGCGACAGGCGGGCGAATTAATTGGGAAGACCGTGGAAGAATTTCGTCCACGGTCCCTTCCCCATTTTCAGTCAATGAATACATCACGTGATCTCCAACGAGCGGAGAGATACCTTTCTTTTTGAAAATGCCGCGGGCTCTGCATTGAACCGCTGGGTCCTCCCCGGATATAATGTTGCCATCCTGCATTGGTTTGACATAATAATATCCGCTTAGTGCCTTCACGATCAGTCCCTCTAGCATATAATAGGCCTCACCTTTCTTGTTGAAATTTAGTGTGCTCACAACTTGTTTCTAATGGTTATCTTTATCTTTATCTTTGCCCTTGCCGTTTCCATTGTTCCCGTTGTCCCAATGGTAAGCAGCATCATCTTCCTCATTCGAACCTTCCTCGCCACTTCCTTCATCCGGATTAGTGTCGACAGGTACATCAGGTTCAACAGGCGGTTGTTCAAAGGTCGGCTGCGGCACGGTGCCATTCTTGACATCGCTGTAACTTACGCTGTACGTATCCACTTGGCGACCGTCACGGAAGATCATGACCGTTGCATGCTTGTCGGGAGCCAGCAGCAGCTTAACAGGTACCATTTCCGAGGTTGTAATGACCTTGTTCACAGCTTCCTGGTTTTCTCCCAGCGCATCGGTGAAAACGACCCGAATTTTGCTTTCTTGTCCCTCCATGCTTGGTGAGACCGGTACACTGTAATTATACTCAAGCGCATCCGAAGGATAGCCGGAGCTGACGAACAGCGTGATTTTGGAGTTAGGCGGTACCTGCGCATTAGGCTCATAAGGCCATTGCTCCATTACTTCGCCCTTCTTCACTTCAAAGCTGGATTTCTCCTTTATCGCTCCAACCGTAAGGCCGAAGGATTCGATGGTAGCGACCGCTTTGTCTTTATCCATTCCAATCACGCTCGGCATATTGACCGTTAACTTACCTTTACTGATCGTGACTCGGACCTCCACCTGTTCAGGATCAATTTGGGTGGTCGCGGAAGGACTCTGATCATAGATCTGACCGACAGGTACATTATCATTGTTTTCAGAGGACTGCTTAATAGCGTTATCCTTAATACCCATATTTTTCAGTATCTCAACTGCCTGATCAAACGTCTTACCCGAGAGATCCGGCATTTCTTTAAGCGGCTCCTTATCCCCAACCGACAATTGAACCGGTGAACCCTTCTTCAGCATGGTCTCTGGTTCCTTGTCCTGGGCAAACACAATGCCTTCTTCGACATCCGGTTTATATTTCCGGATCACTTCCTCATCCACCGTCAAACCTTGGGCCTCAAGCTCGCGGATCGCTTCCTCTTCCGTCATGCCTACAACTGGGGGCACTTTAACCTCAGGTACCTCCAGCATGTTGTTCACATACATGATGACACCTACCATGATGCCGAGGAACAGGAGCACCGAACCGATGATGATGGTCGGCTTGACCCATTTTTTCTTCGGTTTACCGGTCGGCTTTTCCTCAAACTCCTCGTCATCCGAGTCGTCGTCCGGGTCATGGTGATGCTGGCTGCTGCGCTGCATCGTTTTGAGCGCCGGCATGACCAGGGTTGAATCGGCATCGTCCTCGAACTCCATCTTCGGTTCGTTGAGTCGCATCGGCATCAAGCACGTCTCGAGATCGTCCATCATTTCTTCCGCAGACTGGTAACGCTCCTCCGGGTTTTTGCGCATGGACTTCAGGATGATGTTCTCCACGCTTTGAGGAATGAGCGGGTTCACTTCTCTAGGTTCATCAAACTCCTCCTGGAGATGTTTCAGAGCTACACTAATCGGGCTCTCGCCCAAAAATGGAAGACGGGCCGTGAGCATTTGATATAACACAATACCAAGTGAGTATAAATCCGATTTCTCGCCAGTAACAACGCCCTTGGCGTGCTCCGGCGAAAAATAATGCACAGAGCCCACAACAGAGCCTGTTTGCGTAATGGTTGTCGACGTGACCGCCCTGGCAATGCCAAAGTCGGTTACTTTGACCCTCCCATTCCGGCCAATCAGAATATTATGCGGTTTAATATCCCGGTGAATGATCTGGTTATGATGGGCGTGCCCCAGTGCATCGCAGATCTGGATAGCAATCCGTACAGCTTCTTCCACCTGCAGCGGTGCCCGTTCTTTTATAATTTCATTCAAATTCTGACCTTCGATATATTCCATGACGATGTAATGCACTTCTTCCTCTTGGCCCACATCATAGATGCTGACCACGTTGGAATGCGACAACGAAGCCGCTGATTGTGCCTCACGCCGGAAACGGCGAATAAATTCCTCGTCGTGCACAAACTGCTGGCGCAGCACTTTGATCGCTACATTCCGGTTCAGCAAAATATCCTGAGCCTTGTAGACCAGCGCCATGCCACCGCCACCGATGCGTTCTATAATTTTATAACGACCAGCCAATTCATGTCCGATCATGAATCCCACCCCTTTATACGTTGCCCGACAACTTCTTCTTGATGTTCAAACATTGCGACCGTGATGTTGTCCTCACCGCCAGCAAGAAGTGCCAGTTGAAGCAGGCGATCCGCTCTTTCTTCCAGAGGAAGGTCAAGTGAACCGGAAATCTGACCGATCAGCTCGCGGCTGACCCGGTTGCTGAGCCCGTCACTGCAGAGCAGCAGCACTTCGCCTTCTCCGATCGTAACCGGTGTTAGCTCAACCGTCACATCCACATCCGTTCCAAGTGCCCGGCTTAATACATTTTTCCGGGGATGGGTTTCCAGTTGATCTTCCGTAATCTGACCACTCTTAAAAAGCTCATTGACCAATGTGTGGTCATCTGTGAGTCGAATCACTTGTCCGGGAACGACTTTGTAAGCCCTGCTATCCCCGATATGTCCGATATAACCTTCGGAACCTCGCAGCAGCACCGCTACAATCGTCGTGCCCATATTGTGAAGCCGCTCATCAGCCGAGGCTTCACGATAGATAACGGCATTGGCATGCAATATGGCATCACCAAGCGCAGCCCGAATACTTTCCATGGACATGTCCTGTTCCAAAGAAGACAAATCCTCGGCTACGGTATCTACCGCAAGCCTGCTGGCGGTGTCACCCGCAAGGTGACCTCCCATACCGTCAGCAACCACACCCAAGGTATAGCCATGCTCCAGTGTGCTAACAAATACCGAATCTTCATTAACAGGACGAACGCGTCCCACATGGCTTACATGAACCGTCTTGATCAAATCTTCTCACCCCAACTCCATATGCTTGGCCCGCAGCTGACCGCAAGCGGCAGCTATATCATGGCCTTGTTCACGACGGATGGTCACATTGACCCCCTTGTCTGCTAACGCACGTTGAAATTTGAAAATATCGTTACGCGATGTGCGAACATATTTCCGTTCCGGCACATGGTTAACCGGAATCAGATTGACGAAGCAGTTCATATCCTTAATGACATCCGCAAGCTCTTCGGCATGCTCAACCTGATCGTTTACGCCGCCGATCAAGGCGTATTCAAACGTAATGCGCCGTCCGGTTTTTGCTTGGTAATAACGAAGCGACTCTATCACGTCATCAAACGGGAACCGGCGGTTAACAGGCATTAACTTGGAGCGCAGCTTATCGTTCGGTGCATGGATGGAGATGGCCAGATTAATCTGGGTATCCTCTTCCGTGAATTTATAGATGTTAGGCACAATGCCACTCGTCGAAACGGTAATGTGGCGCTGGCCGATATTCAAGCCTTTTTCATGGATCATCGTGCGCAGAAACTTCATGGTCGCTTCATAGTTCTCAAACGGTTCGCCTGAGCCCATGATCACGATGCTGCCGACACGTTCTCCCGTTTTATCGAGAATCTTCTGCGCCTGAACCACCTGGGCAACAATCTCGCCGGAGGTCAGATTCCGCTTCAAGCCACCCAGTGTGGATGCACAGAACGTACATCCGATGCGGCAGCCTACCTGCGTTGTAACGCAGATGCTGTTGCCGTAATTGTGCCTCATGATGACGGTCTCGATCGCATGGTCATCATGCAGACCGAACAGAAACTTGACCGTTCCGTCCTTTGACTCCAGCTTGGTGATTTCCGTCAGGGTAACAAAACTGAACTCCTGCTCCAGCTTCGTCCGAAGCTCCTTGGACAGATTCGTCATTTCCGCAAAGTCGTTCACCCGCTTTACGTACAGCCAGTCATAGATCTGGGTTCCGCGAAACGCCGGTTCCCCATTCTCTTGAGCCCATGCTTGAAGCTCTTCCAGTGAATAATCATATATAAAAGGTTTCATTCTCACCACACCTGTCTAATTTAGAGGAAGTCCAGTCAGCATTCTTCCGAACTCTCCCTATTACATTCATATGCATCTCTTTTTTCATTCTTCCTATTCTAACATAAATAAAAGAGACGGTAAAAGAGGAAAACCCGCCGGCATTGGCGGGATACGACTATAGTCATGGCGGCGGACACCCTAAGAGGGGCGTCTGCCGAGTCTTGCAATGTAAAAGCCGTCACTATGATAGTGCTGGGGCAGAATTTGAATCCCGCCTCCACGCTGAAGCGATTTCTCTTCCAGCCGGCTTAAGGCTCCAAGACCGTCTTTCGGGATGTCAAACTCGGAATGGCCTTCCAGAAAAGCAGATACAACGCCTTCATTCTCCAGCGGCTCAATCGTACACGTGCTGTACACCAAGAGTCCTCCGGGACGAAGCAAGGTGGAGACCGACTCCAGCAGCCTTAGCTGAAGCGCCGCAATTTCATGTATGTCCTCCTGTGACTTGCCCCACTTCAGATCAGGCTTGCGACGGATTACGCCAAGGCCCGAGCATGGAGCATCCAGCAAAATTCGGTCAAAAGACGCAGGCTCGAAGCGGTCAACCAAATCCAGCGCGTCACCAGTCACGATCGAAATGCTGTCCAGTCCCAAACGGCTGGCCTGATCCGATATCAGCTTGCCTTTATGGGCATGGATGTCGTTGGCAACAATGCTGCCTTCATCCTTCATCAGCTCGCCCATGTGGGCACTTTTCCCGCCCGGGGCTGCGCAGCAATCCAGCACCCGCATTCCCGCCTCTGGCTTGACAGCCTCGGCGACCAGCATGGAGCTTTCATCCTGGATCGAGATCATCCCGTCCCGATACCAATCGGTCAAGGCCATATTGCCCGCTCCTTTTACGACAATCCCATAGGGGCTAAGCGACGAAGGGGTGGCATCGAGGCCGTGGCTGCTCATTAATGCCAGCATGTCCTCCCGGCTGATCATCGTGGTGTTCACCCTAACGCTGACAGCCGGCGGTTCATTGTTCGCGGCACAGATTGCCTCTGTCGTCTCGATCCCGTACTGGGATATCCAGCGCTCCACCAGCCACTGCGGATGGGAATGCAGCAGAGAAATGCGCTGGGCCGCCGGCATATTCTCAGGGATCGCCAAGCTTTCCTTCTGACGCAAAATATTCCGAAGCACCCCGTTCACCATACCGGAAATCCCTTGATGCCCGCGGCGCTTCGCCAGATTAACGGCCTCGCTGACAACCGCGTGATCCGGAATCCGATCCAGATATACGACCTGATACAGACTGATGCGAAGCAGTGCCCTTACCCACGGCTGCAGCTTCTGTACCCCTTTATTGACAAACTTGTCCAAAAAATAATCGAGCGTGTTCAGTCGCGAGATCGTGCCATAGATCAGCTCTGTAGCAAGTCCAGCGTCGCTCTTCGCAAGCGAGGACTTCTGCAAGGCGGTGTTGAGCAGAAGATTGCTGTACGCCCCCTCCTGCTCAACCTGTGTTAATACATTCATCGCCAGCTCTCTCGGGGAGTCCTGACGCCCATTCGGGCTGCGGTTCCCGCTCACGTCAACACCGTCCCGGCCGTCAGGCTCGTCCCGCGCACGAATTGCGCTGCATCCATTGCCTTCTTGCCGCTGGGTTGAACCGTAAGCAGCGTCAGCGCGCCGTCGCCTGTTTTCACGACGATCCCCTTCTCATGCAGCTCCAGCACGGTTCCGGGCTGTGCATCGCCAGATGGCTTCTGAGCGCTGTCCGGCTTAGCCGCTGCCCATACTTTGAACACTTCCCCGTTCCACAGCGTAAATCCACCGGAGAAAGGAACCAGACCGCGAATTTGATTGTAAATTTCGCGGGAAGTGCGATTCCAGTCGATCTTCTCGTCATCCCGGGTCAGGTTCGGAGCATATGTTGCCTTCGTTTCATCCTGAGGCTCGGCCTCCACCTTGCCCTTCACGAGCCGCGGCAGCTCCCGCATCAGCAGCTCCGCACCGGCTTGGCTCAGCTTCTCGAACATCGTTCCGGCCGTATCGTCATCTTCAATGGGAACCTCGGTCCGTGCGATCATGTCCCCCGTGTCGAGCCCCTCAGCCATATACATCAGGGTGATGCCTGTTACGGATTCTCCGTTGATGATGCTGCGCTGAATCGGAGCTCCTCCCCGATAAGCGGGGAGCAGCGAGCCGTGGACATTAAGACAGCCAAGTGACGGCATATCCAGCACTGATTTTGGCAGGATTTGGCCATAGGCGGCCGTGACGATCAAATCAGGCTTATATCGGGCCAGCTCGGCCACGGCTTCCGGATTCCGCAGCCTCTGAGGCTGCAGAACCGGGATGCCGTGACGAAGAGCGGCTTCCTTAACCGGTGTTGGGGTCAGCACTTTCTTACGCCCTTGCGGACGGTCAGGCTGCGTAACGACGGCAGCTATAGAATAACCTTCTGCAATCAACATTTCCAGGCTGGGTACTGCAAAGGCCGGGGTGCCCATAAATACAATATTCATCGATTCTCCAGCTCTTTTCTCGGCTGTTCCGGAACATACTCATACACCCGATCAGCGATTTCCGTAAACAGCACCCCGTTCAGATGATCGATTTCATGCTGAAACGCTCTCGCAAGCAGCCCGGTACCCGTAATGATAAGCTCTTTGCCTTCACGATCAAGCCCCTTAACCGTCACTTTCTCCGCACGGCGGACATCCCCGTTCCATCCCGGAATGCTCAGGCAGCCCTCCGGTCCGAATTGCTCGCCTTCGCTCTCCACGATCTCCGGATTGATCATTTTGATCAAACCGTGCTCGTCACCGGCATCAATCACGATCAGACGCTTCAGAATGCCGACCTGCGGTGCAGCTAATCCAACGCCTTCCGCATCGTACATGGTATCGGCCATATCGTCCAGGAGCTTTTGAACGTTCGGCGTAATTTTGGTAACTTCCTTTGCCTTTTTATGAAGAACCTCATCCGGTTCTTTAACGATAATACGAATCGCCATGTCTATGACACCATCCTTGTGCTTTTCATCATTATATGCTGAATTACATTAACATTTGCGGATCTACGTCAATACTGATCTGGAGCTTGCTGTCCCGCGCCGAATCCTGAAGCTTCTCGGCAACCGAACGTACCAGCGAGACAGCATCCATCGTTCCCCGCCATTTTATCATACATTGAAATCTGTATCTATTTTTCAACCGCGGAATAGGGGAGGCTACCGGGCCCAATATATCGAGCGCGCTAGCGTCGAATCGGTCCAGACTCCCAAACCATCCCCGGCGGTCGGATTCGCTTTTGATGGTCGCGGCAAAATTCTCCGCCATTCTTACCAGCAGCGGCAGCTGTTCATGCGACAGCGTCACCAGGATCAGCCTGCAATACGGCGGATAATGGAGCGCTTTGCGGTGCTTCAGCTCGTCCTTGACAAAGGATAAATAATCATGGCTGCTTGCATGAATAATCGAATAATGCTCGGGTGTATAGGATTGGATAACCACTTCACCCGGCAGATGATGGCGCCCTGCTCTTCCGGCAACCTGCGTCAGCAGTTGAAACGTCTTCTCGGCCGCCCGGAAATCGGGCAGGTTCAGCGCCGAATCGGCTGTAATGACGCCGACCAAGGTGACATCGGGGAAATCCAGGCCTTTGGCGACCATCTGGGTACCTAGCAGCACGTCCCCTTTTTTATCCCGAAACTGCTTCAGCAGCTTCTCATGGGAACCCTTCTCGGTCGTGGTATCCACGTCCATCCGAATGACGCGAATGCCGGGAAACAGCTTGGCCAATTCTTCCTCGACACGCTGCGTTCCCGTACCGAAATAGCGTATATGTTCACTTCCGCAATCCGGGCAAACCTCCGGCGCTTGTGCGGCATAACCGCAATAATGGCAGCGCAAATTATTCGATTTCTGATGATAGGTTAGCGATATGTCGCATTCCGGACAGCCTGCCACATATCCGCAGCTCCGGCACATGACAAACGTGGAGTAGCCCCGCCGATTCAGCAGCAGTACCGTCTGTTCCCCGCGTTCCAGCCTTGCCGAAATCGCGGCATGCAGGGAGCGGCTAAACATCGAGCGATTTCCTTCTCGCAGCTCCTCTCGCATATCCACGACCTGGACCTCAGGCAGCTTGTTGCCCAGCGCACGGCTCGGCATCTCCAGCAGATGAGGCGCAAAATCATCCTGAGCTTGCGATCTCGCCGCATGGTAACTCTCCAGCGAAGGCGTTGCCGAACCCAAAATGACGGCTGCACCGGTCAGTTGGGCACGGTGAATCGCAACATCCCTGGCATGGTACTTCGGCGTCTCTTCCTGCTTATAGGAACCTTCATGCTCTTCATCCATAATGATCAAGCCCAGACGGTCAAACGGCGCAAACACTGCCGATCGTGCGCCCACGACAACGGACGCCCGGCCTTCCCTTATTTTCCGCCATTCATCGTAACGCTCCCCATCTGAAAGCCGGCTGTGCATGACAGCTACGCGATCGCCAAAACGGGCTTTGAATCGTTCCACCATTTGGGGTGTCAGCGATATTTCAGGCACCAGCACAATCGCCTGGCGCTCCTGTTCGAGGCATCGCTGAATCGTCTGCAGGTAGATTTCGGTCTTGCCGCTGCCTGTTACCCCGTGGAGAAGAAACACGCCATGCTTGCGTTCATCCAGCTTGTGCACGATGCTGCGGTACACCGCTTGCTGCTCCGGTGTGAGCGCTAATGGGGTGCTAGGCGTAAAATGCCGCCCCCGATAGGGGTCACGGAACACTTCGATATCCTCAAGGGTAATCAGCCCTTTGTCCGCCAGCGCCTTCACGGTGCCTGCGGTGACGCCCAGCGCCTGTAGCAGATCCTTCTGCGATATCGGCAGAAATGCTTCCATTTCCAATATATACTGGAGCACTTCCTTCTGGCGCTGGGCCTTGGCCGGAAATGAGGCAAGCGCCAGATGCGCTTCCTCGCTCGATACGGCAAGCTCTACCGCTTTCACCGTTTTTTTCTGCAGTTTATCCTTGATTTGCTGATATTCACTCAGCCGTCCACGGCCGATCAGTGCTTTGATGGTGGCAGCCCCATCCGGAAATGCCCGCGTTAACTGCTGGAGCGAAACCTCGCCTCTCTGACTGACAAAGCGGATGATCTCCTGTTCCGACTCACTCTCGGGCAGGAGCGCAAATAATCCGTCGGTTTCATCCGTCGGAGACGTGTCTGAATCGCCAATGGAAATGTACCGCTCAGCCTTCCCTTTCAGCGCCGTTGGCAGCATCGACTGCAGAACCGATATATAGCGGCATGCATACCGCTCCTTCATCCATTCTCCAAGCTCAATCAGTTCAGGCGAAAGCGGCGGCATCACATCGAGCACTTCCTGAATCGGCTTCATTTTCGCCGTATCCATCTCGGGCCGGGGATGCAGAGAGACCACGAACCCCTGAAGCGTACGATGCCCGAACGGCACGCCGACCCGGCTGCCTACCTCGACCCATGGGCGGAGCTCCTCAGGGATTAAATAATCAAAAGGCCGGTCCGTATCCTTGGACGGCACGTCCACAATCACTCGTGCCATTTCCATCAGGATGACCTCCCGGACAACCGATCAGCCGCCAGCGTTAACAGCCTCTGGGCCACTTCCTCCTTGGACATCACGGGAAGCTGCAGGACCAGCCCTTCTGCATCAAAGATATGAACGCTGTTCGTATCCGTGCGGAAGCCTGCTCCTTCCTGTGTAACATCGTTAGCAACGATCAGATCGCAATTTTTGCGTTTCAGCTTTTCTCTTGCAAACTGCTCCACCGTATCGGTCTCAGCAGCAAATCCGATTAAGAACTGGGTGGTTTTTTGGCGTCCCAGGCTCTCCAGAATGTCCGTTGTCTTGACAAGATCCAGCGTCATCGTCTCCCCGCGCTTTTTGATCTTTGATGTCGCTACCTCAGCAGGCCGATAATCGGCAACCGCTGCTGCCTTGACCACGATATCGCTATGATCGAACACGCGTTGCACCGCATCGTACATATCTTGAGCCGATTCCACCTTTTCCGTCTTGATTCCCTCTGGCGGGACTTCATCGGTATGAGCGGCAATGAGGTGAACATCCGCTCCCAGTTGCTTGGCCACTTTCGCGATCGCAAACCCCATTTTTCCGGAAGAATCATTCGTTATATACCGGACCGGATCAATGCGTTCGATCGTGCCGCCGGCCGTGACAACTACCTTTTTACCATGCAATATGCCTGTCGAGCTGCTCGCCATTTCCTCATTCAACGCCACAGGTTGTGCGGCACGATCTCGGAAAAACCGGTCAACCACGTCAACAATCGTATCGGGCTCTTCCATCCGTCCCTTACCGACATATCCGCAAGCCAGAAGCCCTTCTCCGGGTTCAATCATGGATACCCCGCGGGAGACCAGCGTCTCCATATTCGCCATGACGGCCGGGTGCGTGTACATATGCACGTTCATTGCCGGCGAGATCATGACAGGAGCCGTGGTCGCGAGCAGCGTCGTGGTCAGCATGTCATCCGCCAGGCCATGTGCCATCTTGCCGATGACATTGGCTGTGGCCGGAGCGATCAATACCAAATCGGCCAAATCAGCCAAATGGATATGCGAGACGACCGATGGGTCCCGTTCATCAAAGGTATCGCTATAAACCGGGTTTTTAGTCAGCGTTTGAAGCGTTAATTCCGGAATGAACTGCTTCGCGGATTCCGTCATAATGACATGCACATCCGCTCCCCTCTGGACAAGCCTGCTGCATAAAGTCGCTGCTTTATACGCGGCAATGCCACCTGTAACGCCAAGCACAATGACTTTTCCGTTCAACATGACAATCCCCCGCTTTCCATAGTGTAAAGGCAACATTCTCATATCTTCTCAAAAAAATAACAACCTTTCGGTTGTCACATTTTCGCGCGCTAACGCATGATATTCAAATATTGAAAAAAGGTCTTAGTCCTGTCCCCGCTCGATTTTCACGTAATCGCCATAGATTTCTTCCAGAGCGACACCGACAAACTTATGGGATTTCGGATTCTTCAACTCGCTGACTCCGCCTTCACGCAATTGGCGTGCACGGCGGGAAGCCGCAACCACAAGAGAATATTTACTGTCTACTTTATTCATCATTTCATCAATGGATGGATATAACACGGTCGAAGCACCTCTTCTTCTTTTACTTGAAAGTTAACGCCGTCTATGAAAAGACAGGTTACTTTCTCACCTTACAATGTTCGGCAATAATGATAGATTGTATTCTCTCACAAGCGAGATTGATTTCATCGTTCACTACCGCATAATCATAATGCTGCAGTAAATTGATTTCGTCAACCGCTACGGACATGCGGTGGTCGATGGTAGCTTGACTCTCTGTCCCACGTCCCTGGATCCGATCTTTCAGTTCATCCAGCGACGGCGGCATCAGAAACACAAAGATACCTTCTGGAAACTTCTCCTTGACCTTCAGCGCACCCTGTACTTCGATCTCCAGTATAATATCCTTGCCGGAGGCTAAAGTTTCTTCCACAAAATCACGTGGGGTTCCATAATAGTTCCCGACGTATTCCGCATATTCGAGAAGCTGGTCGTTCTCAATCATATCCATGAATTGTTCCCGACTTTTGAAAAAATAGTTCACACCATGTACCTCGCCGAGCCGCGGTGAACGTGTCGTAGCCGACACCGAATACACCAGCTCTGGAACCAGGCTGCGAAGTGCCGTACAGACGGTTCCTTTTCCCACCCCGGAAGGACCGGACAATACAATCAATAATCCTCTAGACATAGTACTCCTCATCTTATTCGTCGTTGTCGTCATCTTTGCTGGACAGACGGTGAGCCACCGTTTCTGGCTGCACAGCCGATAAAATCACGTGATCGCTATCCGTAATGATAACAGCCCGTGTCCTTCGGCCATATGTAGCATCAATCAGCATATGACGGTCCCGTGCTTCTTGAATGATCCTCTTGATCGGAGCCGATTCAGGACTCACGATTGAGATGATCCGATTGGCCGATACGATGTTTCCGAAGCCAATATTAATAAGTTTGATTGCCATTGTGCGGTTGCTCCCCCTATACATTTGACTCTTACTTGCCGATGAAGCTGTGGTTATTCCACATTAGCGGCTTGTTCACGAATCTTCTCCAGTTCCGCTTTCATTTCGACAACACGGTTTACCAGAGTCAGATGATTGGCTTTCGATCCAATCGTATTGACTTCTCTGTTCATTTCTTGAATCAGAAAATCCAGTTTACGGCCTACAGGGCTTTTCTGATGAAGCAGCTCCCTGCATTGTTCCAAATGACTGTGAAGTCGAATCAATTCCTCGTCCACATTAGAACGTTCAGCAAACAGGGCAACTTCCATTCCGAATATATGTTCATCAACAGCAAGCGACCCGTCATCAAGAGATTCTATGCGCTGCCGCAGACGCTTCCGGTACTCTTCCGGAACTTCAGGAGCAATCTCGGTCATCTCTCGGTGAAGCAGCTGCAATCGGTCTAACCTCTGCCCGATATCCTTCACGAGAAAAGAACCTTCCCTGCTGCGCATCTGAATCAGACCCTCCAGCGCTTGTTCAAGACCTTGAAGAAGCGCATCATTCCATAACTTCTGCTGCGCTTCATCCATGGGAAGTCCGCTCGGACTAACAAGAACATCTGGCAGCGACAAAATATCCCGCACCGCCAGATCTCCCTTGATTCCATATGACTTCAAATCCTCGGCTGCCTGTAAATACGCCTGAACCATGGCGTGGTTCAGCACAGCACCCTGGGACTCGCCGTTGTTTTCCTTGTTAATATAAACATCAATCCGCCCGCGTCCAATTCGGCTCTGTACCGCCCGTCGAAGTGAATCCTCGAAGCAAGCCCACTCACGGGGCATACGAAAGACGATTTCACAATACCGATGATTGACTGACTTCACTTCGAAAGAGATACTGTAACCTTGAAAATCGACAACGGATTGCCCATATCCGGTCATGCTCAATGACATCGGAATCACATCCATTACACTATTGTAATTGATAATTATTAATGAAACAAGGGGGTCAATCGACGGCCCGATTTCTCCCAGACATACTCCATTAATTGTACGCTCATTTCATAGAACATAAACGGCGTCATTAAGTATATGCCGTTAAAATGTTCTGTTGCAACATCCAGCAGCTCCTTGCCGATCTTGACACCCATCGCCCGGCCGGCTTCACCTTCAAGCCCGGCCATGCGGCTGCGGACTTCGTCCGACAGTTGAATGCCCGGTACCTCATTATGCAGGTATTCCGCGTTCCGTCCACTTGCTAGCGGCATGATGCCGATAAAGATCGGAATATCCAGATGTGCCGTCGCTTCCCTCAGCCTAACCATTAACTCGGGATCGTACACAGGCTGTGTCATCACATAATCCGCACCCGACGCAATCTTCTTCTCCAAGCGGGCAACCGCTTTGTCCAGATGCCTTACATTGGGATTGAACGCTGCGCCGACAACGAATTTGGCCTTCTGCTTAAGCGGCTTTCCGGAAAAAGCAATGCCGTCGTTCAGCTGTTTGATCATGCGGATGATTTCAAATGAGGTCATGTCGTACACCGAGCTGGAATCCGGCAAATCCCCGAAGCGTGCCGGATCCCCCGTCACCGCAAGCACATGGTCGATGCCAAGCGCATCAAAGCCCATCATGTGCGACTGCGTGCCGATCAGGTTTCGGTCACGGCAAGCGATGTGGATCAGCGGCCGCAGTCCCGTGCGTGCTTGTACTAGATGGCCGAGCGCCATGTTGCTCATACGGGTTACGGCCAGCGAGTTATCTGCAAGGGTCAGCGCATCGGCTCCCGCTTTTTTCAAAGCTTCCGCACCCTTCATGAACTTGGTGATATCCAGATCCCTTGGAGGGTCCAGCTCGACGATAACGGTATGACGTTCCTTCACGATATCAACAATCGTCGGCTCCCCGATGCGCTCGTAAAATTGCTCTTGGGCTGTCTCGTGAATCACGATCCGGTTGACTTCAGCCTCATCGACGGCAGGAAGCGGCGCGGGTACGTAATCGGACAACGCCGATGATATTTCGGCGATATGCTCCGGTGTCGTTCCGCAGCAGCCGCCGACAATCCGGGCACCACGTTTCGCAAACTCCAAAGCCGTCTTGCCGAAATACTCGGGACTCGCACCATAAAGGTATTCCCCATCCACATAATCAGCGATCCCCGCATTTGGGTAGACCGAAGCCGGAAGATTCATAATGCCGTTCAGGGTTTCAAGTGCGCGCATGATACCGTTTGGACCCGTCCGGCAGTTAAAGCCGATCACGTCCGCACCTTCTTGACTCAGGATGCGGTAAGCATCCGGCATCGTGAAGCCGTCCAGTGTACGGGCAATATCCTCTACCGCAAACTGGCAGATCACCGGCAGATCGCTAAGCATCCGAGCCTGCGCCAAAGCCAATTGAATCTCGTCCACGTCATAAAACGTTTCGAGCAGAATGCCGTCAACGCCTTCCGATATGAGTACCGACAGCTGCTCTTCGAAGTAACGCTTGAGCTCGCTCGTGGAAATGTTGCTTCTTTTGCCTGCACGAATGGAGCCTACCGCACCCACTACATATCCGTGATCGCCGGCAGCTTCACGCGCAATTCTCACGCCTGCGCGGTTAATCTCTCCTACCTTCGCCTCCAAACCGTATTTGGACAGCTTGTCATAATTGGCAGAGAACGTGTTCGTCTCAATGACCTGGGCACCAGCCTCAGCATACTGGCGATGAACGTTTCCGATGACCTCCGGAGAGGTTAAATTCAGTTCTTCATATGATATGCCTACAGGAAATCCTTTTTGATATAAATAAGTACCCATCGCGCCGTCACCGACCAGTACCTGATTCTCCCATGCCTGCCGAAGATTCGGTTTCATCGCGTTTCTCCTCCACCCGACGTTTATTTTCAACTAATGTATCATAAAACCTCTCAAAAGATAAAGAGACAAAAGGGAAGCCTTCAAAAGGCCTCCCTAACGTGTCCACCCCTAATGGACAAACTTTAGATCATACTGTTTTTTCACTTTTGCGGGCAGGATTGTAACGGCTGGCGGATGCTCTACAAGACAATCGTGCCTGCGTACACGACCTCGGCTGGCCCTGTCATGTACACATGATTGTCGGACTCATCCCACTCGATAAACAAGTCCCCGCCTTTAAGAGAGATCGTTGCGCTGTGGTCTGTCAATCCGTTCAGTACCGAGGATACCAAAGTTGCGCAGGCGCCGGTGCCGCAGGCCAAGGTCAGTCCTGCACCACGCTCCCATACCCGCATGTCCACTTGGCCCCGTGAATTCACCGTCGCAAACTCCACGTTAATCTTTCTCGGGAACAGCGGATGTACCTCAAGCTTAGGTCCCCATTCACCGAGATCGAAGTTAATGGCATCGTCCACATAAATGACGCAGTGCGGATTGCCCATGGACACCGCGGTGAAGCGGAAATCCTGGCCGTCCACTTCAATTGGATGATTCACCACCGGATGGAGATCGATCAATGTAGGCACGCTCAGTCCATTCAGGACCGGTTCACCCATATCGACCCGCACGCTGCTCACTTGACCATCCTGCACCGTAAGGCGTACTTGCTGTACCCCGGCGCCGATGGTTTCAATGGTAATCTCCTCTCGATCAATATGGCCGTGATCATACACATACTTCGCTACACAACGAATGGCGTTGCCGCATTGTTCCGCTTCGGAACCATCTGAGTTCATGATGCGCATCATAAAGTTAGCCTTTGTGGAAGGCAAAATATATACAAGTCCGTCTGCACCGATGCCGAAAAAGCGATTGCACAGCTTCACGGCCCATTCGGATGCATGGGATGGAAGTTCTTGCTCGCCGTATACGACAACGAAGTCGTTGCCAAGTCCATGCATTTTCGTAAATTCCATCATAAAACCCATCTCCTCTGCAATTGCTATGCTCGTGCTTAGCATATCGCAGAGGTGATGGGCTATCCATTCAATTTATGCCGAAATATTTGCACTCTTCGTCATCATGCTGCGGCGGTTCCGGTTGCGGTTTCGTCTGCCTCCCCACACGCTTCCCGCTCCCATCAGGAAGGTAGGAATGCCGGCGGCCACGAGTGTCAGTGCCCATTCCTTCAAATTCAATGGAACGGTCTTAAAGATCGGCTGAAACGCCTCGATGTACATGACGCCAAGCATCAGCAATACCGAGGACAGCACAGCAAGCACCAGCGCTTTGTTCTGAAGCGGATTGCGATGGAAAATCGAACGCGAGCTGCGGCAGTCAAACACATGAATCAGTTGGGCCATGACGAGTGTCGCAAAGGCAACGGACTGTGCCTTGGCCAACTGACCCGGATCATTCGGCGCGATGCGCAGCGTAATCCAAAATGCGCCAAGTGTACACAGGCCGATCAATATGCCGCGGCTGATGATTTTCCAACCCAGACGTCTGGCAAAAATATTTTCCTTGGCTCCGCGCGGCTTGTGCTCCATCAGATCCTTCTCCGGCTGATCCACTCCGAGCGCCATAGCCGGCAGTCCGTCGGTCACGAGGTTGACCCACAGAATCTGGATCGGAACGAGCGGAAGCGGCAGACCCATCATCATCGCGAAAAACATCGTCAGAATTTCGCCGACATTGGAAGCCAGCAAATAGCGGATAAATTTGCGAATATTTTCATAGATGTTGCGCCCCTCCTCAATCGCTGAAACAATTGTGGAGAAATTATCATCACTGAGCACAAGCGAAGACGCTTCCTTCGTTACGTCTGTCCCAGTAATCCCCATGGCAATTCCGATATCCGCCGCTTTGATGGCCGGAGCATCGTTCACGCCGTCCCCCGTCATCGCAACCACATGCCCCTTACGTTGAAGCGACTTTACGATGCGGAGCTTATGCTCAGGGGATACACGGGCGTAAACAAAGGTCTGATCCACCCTCGCATCCAGCTCTTTGTCATCCATCCCGGATAACTCCTGGCCTGATAACGACAGGCCGTTCCTTGGCAGGATGCCAAGCTGGGCGGCGATCGCTTCCGCCGTCGTCCGGTGGTCGCCCGTAATCATGACGGTCTTGATGCCCGCGCGGCGGCATGTCGCAATCGCATCGCGCACTTCACGGCGCGGCGGATCGATCATCCCGGCCAGCCCGACAAAGATAAGCTGGCTCTCGGCCTCTTGCTCCGTTTCCGGCTTGTCATAAGAACGCAAATCCCGATAAGCCAAACCAAGCACGCGCAGCGCATCGGAGGCCATACCTTCATTGGCGGCAAACACCTTCTGACGGAGCGTAGCGGTAAGCGGAACAACGTTTCCGTCCCACATAATATAAGCACATGCATCTAGCAGCACATCCGGCGCGCCTTTCGTGCAGAGCAAGCGTCCGCCCTGATGGCTGACAATGACGGACATCAGCTTTCGCTCCGAATCAAACGGAAACTCTTTGTCTCTCTGGTAGATGGAGTTCAGGCTTCCCTTTGTCAATCCCATTTTGGACGATAGCGTCAACAGCGCCCCTTCGGTCGGGTCCCCTTTTAATTCCCAGGAAGCAGCTGTCGGCTCTTCCTTGCTCTTCCGCTTGTTCCGCGTTTCTTCCTGCACGTTCTCATAGATTTCGGCATTGTTGCACAGACCGCTGATTTGCAATAATCTGCGCAGGCCCTGGTCGGACCGCAGCTCGACCGGTTTGCCTCTATGAAGGATCTGACCCGTCGGGTCATAACCGTGCCCGGTCACTTCCAATGAGCGCCCTCCCAGCCAAACTTGGGTTACGGTCATTTTATTCTGCGTGAGCGTCCCGGTTTTGTCCGAACAGATTACGGATGCACAGCCCAGCGTTTCCACGGATGGCAGCTTGCGTACAATCGCTTTGCGCTTAATCATGCGCTGCACGCCGAGGGCGAGCGCAATCGTGACGATGGCCGGAAGCCCTTCAGGGATGGCCGCAACCGCAAGACTGACTCCTGCAAGGAACATGCCTGCGGCAGGCTGTCCATGCAGAATGCCTGCTACGACGACCAGAATCGTAAGCCCCAGTGAAACGGCGATCAGGATTTTGCCCAGCTGCTCCAGTCGATGCTGCAGCGGCGTCTCCTGGGATTCCGTGTTCTGGATCAAATCGGCGATTTTGCCCATCTCCGTATCCATTCCGGTTCGGATGACAACACCCTTCGCCGTACCGCGGACCACCATCGTGCCCATGAACCCGATGTTCTTCCGGTCACCCAGGGGAACATCCGCATCGCGGATCGGCTCGGCATGTTTGTTCACCGGCAGGGACTCGCCGGTCAAGGCCGATTCCTCGACGCTGCAGCTGTTGATCTCAAGCCAGCGAACATCGGCCGGAATGCGGTCTCCGCTCTCGACGAGCACGACATCGCCAGGGACGAGTTCTCTGGCCGCAACCTGTACCACTTTACCGTCCCGAATGACCCTGGACATTGGTGCGGACAGCTGCTTCAAGGCCCGAAGCGAGCGTTCCGCCTTGAATTCCTGAACGAAACCAAGAATCCCGTTGATCAGGATGATGGCTACAATCGTTACGGCATCCAGATACTCACCCAGCAGACCCGATACCAGGGTGGCTCCAAGGAGCACCAACGTCATGAAATCCTTAAATTGATTCAGAAACAGAACAAATGGAGAAATTTTAACGCCCTCGGAGAGCTCATTATAGCCGCTTTTTTTTCGTCTCTCCCCGGTTTCCTCTTCCGTGAGGCCCTGCTCCGGATGCATATGCAGCGCTTGCTGCAATTCATCCGTATCCATCTGATGCCATTGCTTTTGTTCCATGCTTCCTTTCCCTCCCGGTTGTTTTCCTCCGGCGGATGACAGCTTTTCCACCCTTTCTACGTAAATGTATTCGGACAGGTCCTGAATTATCACAGAAGGGGCCTTAAGTTTTTAAGGGAAATATGGCATCATAGAGAAGTACGATAGGAAGGGTAACAGACAGATAGGAGAATGAAGGATGGCATTAGACGGCATTGTCACACGTGCGATCGTGCATGAGCTTCAATCATGCCGGGGCGCACGGATCAATAAAATATATCAACCGAACGATCGGGACATCGTGTTTCATATACGCACCCAGCAGGGAAACGCCAAGCTGCTGCTATCCGCAAACCCCACGTATCCCAGGGTTCATCTGACACAGGAGACCTTTCTGAATCCGGCCGAAGCCCCTATGTTTTGCATGATTCTGCGCAAGCATTGCGAGAGCGGCATCATCGAGGACATCCAGCAGGTCGGTATGGAACGAATTATCCATATTACGATCCGGCAGCGCGACGAACTTGGGGATATCTCCTCCAAGAAAATCATCGTCGAACTGATGGGCAGACACAGTAACATCATTCTGCTCGACCCAGCAAGCGACACCATTCTGGACGGCATCAACCATGTGACACCCGCCATCAGCAGCTATCGCGTGGTCATGCCGGGATTCGCCTATACGAATCCGCCGGAGCAGCACAAGCTGAATCCGCTCGAAACCTTGCAGGAAGCCTTCCGGGAATCTTGTCTGATGAACGAGGAGCAGGCCGTTCCATGGTTGGTCAGCGCGTTCAGCGGCCTCAGTCCGCTCGCGGCACAGGAAATTGCCCACCGTGCAGGAGAAAGCAGTGCTAGCGGGGTTGAAGGGGAAAAAAATTGCGGCAGCCTGTGGAGCGTTTTTGATGAACTCATGGAACAAGTTCGTAACCATCAATATACGCCCGTTACAGGAGTCAATGCCAAGGGGAAATCGGTGTTCTCCGTCATTCCGCTGACCTTGCTGGTGGACGAAACCACAACCTACGAGTCGGTCAGCCGATGCATGGAGGATTATTACGGGGATAAGGCGCAGCGGGATACAGTTAAACAGAAGGTAAGCGACCTCCTCCGATTCCTGCAGAATGAACGGACGAAGAACATCAAGAAGCTGGATAATCTGAATAAGGACTTGGAAGAAGCCGGGGATGCCGACCGGTATCGTATCTTTGGCGAGCTTCTCTTCGCCTCGCTCCATCAGATTAAGAAGGGCGACCGTGAAGCCCAGCTGGTTAACTTCTATGATGAAGAGCAGGCGACCGTCACCATCCCGTTGGATCCGCTCCTGACTCCGTCGGACAATGCACAGCGCTATTTCAAAAAATATAACAAGTACAAGAACAGCCTCGCGGTCATCGACGAACAATTAATCAAAACCCGCGAAGAGATCAACTATATCGAGAATCTTCTGCAGCAGCTGTCGCATGCTTCCTTGAGCGACATCGATGAAATCCGGGAAGAGCTGATCCAGCAGGGATACTTAAGAGACCGCAATCGTAAAGCGAAGAAAAAGAAGAAAAACGACAAGCCGACGCTGCATGTCTATACTTCATCCGAAGGCATCGAGCTTTATGTAGGCAAAAACAACCTACAAAACGAGTACGTTACCAACCGTCTCGCTTCCTCTAACGATACATGGCTGCACACCAAGGATATCCCGGGCTCCCACGTGGTTATCCGCAGTAGCGAGTACGGGGATGCAACGCTGCAGGAAGCGGCACAGCTGGCTGCTTATTACAGTCAGGCGAAAGAATCGAGCAGTGTTCCCGTCGACTACACACTCATTCGCCATGTACGCAAGCCGAATGGAGCCAAGCCCGGATTTGTCATTTATGACAATCAGAAAACGCTGTTTGTCACGCCGGACGAGCAGCGGATCAAGGCGATGCCCAGTTCGGTAAAAAACAATCGCAATTAAGATAATCTAAGACATCGATATATCGTTAATTTAACTAAAAAAACGGGTACCCCGAAAGGTCGTGTGACCAGCCGGGATGCCCGTTTTTTCTTATTCTCATGCCAGGATTCTCCTATACGAATCCGCCGGAGCCGCACAAACTTAATCCGCTCGAAACCGGCAGTATTGTCGGGTTCTCAGCTCCTTGCCTGCGCCTGTTGAAGTTGGTCCAACACCTGGATAGATACCTGGCGGCTTCCGATATCCCCATGGAATACCTTGCCCTGCCTCTCACCATGGTAATCCGATCCGGCGGTCACGATCAAGCCGTAATCTTCGGCCATGGCCAAGTAGCGTTTCTCCTCCGCTGCCCCATGGTCCGAATGATAGACTTCAATCCCTTTGAATGCAGCCTCTTCAATGACCGCTCTCACCAACGCGTCATCGCTGTAGAGTCCAGGGTGTGCAAGCACCGGCACACCCCCGGCTTCCCGTATCCATTCGCAGGCTTCCTTGGGATGAATCCGCGGCTGCGGCACATAAGCAGCTGCGCCCTGTGCGAGATAACGGTCGAAGGCATCCCTGAGATCGAGAGCATGGCCCTTCAGGACCAGCGCATCCGCAATATGCGGGCGGCCGATGCTCTCATCGGGTTCCAGCTGCCGTCCCAAGCTGGCGATGACTTCCTCCATCGTAAGCTCGATGCCAAGCTCTCTTAGCTTGCTCATGATCTTCTCATTACGCTTCTCCCTCGTGCGACGGAGCTCTGCCAGCCGCTTCAGAAATACGGGGTCCCGGTAATCTATGTAATAGCCTAGGACGTGAATATCCGTCCCGCATGCCATGGTGCTGATTTCTACGCCAGGGACCACGACCATGTTCAGCCTTTCTCCGGCTTGCAGCGCCTCCTCGACACCAGCTACGGTGTCATGATCCGTTATAGCTAGCGCCCCAAGTCCCCGATCGAAGGCAAGCTGCACGTTCTCCGAAGGTGTGTTCATCCCGTCCGAAGCCTGAGTGTGGGAATGAAGGTCGCAGCCTGTCCGATCCATCGATGTATCCATGATATTCAATCCCCCTTTCGTTGTATGTGCGGGTGTGCTTTATCGCTGGTTTCGCTGGCGTTCCCTTAAATAGGCCAAAAACGTCATCGCCGACATCGGCAGCAGAGCTGACCGCAACTGAATGGAATAAAAGTTCCGTTTAAATGAGGCATCCGCAATATCGATCATTTTGACTAAGCCGAGCGCCGTTTCATGCTTGACCGTTGAGGTCGACAGCATCGTAATGCCGAGTCCTTCCTCTACCGCCGATTTCACCGCTCCCGTACTCCCAAGCTCCATCACCGTCCGGATGCTCTCGGGATCGTACCCCCGCATAAGCAGCACATGCTCCATCACCTTCCGGGTGCCAGACCCCTTCTCACGAAGGACAAACGGATACTTCAGCACCTCCTCCAAATATATCGCATCTTCCCTTGTCGCTAAAGGATGGCTGGAAGGAACGATCAGTTTCAGTTCATCCTCCATAACCGAATCCAGGACCATATCCGGATGCTCGACAGGTGCCTCAATCAGCCCAAAATTCAATTGATGGCCAGCGATTTCCTCGAGAATCTGCGTGGTGTTCATCACTTTAAGCATGATAGATATATCGGGATACTCCCGGCCGAAGGGCCCCAGCAATCGAGGCAGCACGTACTCCCCGATAGTCAGGCTAGCCCCCAGTTGCAGTCTTCCCTGAAGCTTATTTGAGAATGCCGCCATCGCTGCGTCCGTTTCCTGCGACAGCTCCAGGCTCTTGCGGGCAAAAGGAAGCAGCGTCCTCCCGGCCTCGGACAATTCCATGCGCTTGGTGGAACGAATGAGGAGCTTTGTCCCAAAATATACCTCCAACGATTGTACCTGCATCGTCACAGCGGGCTGGCTCATATGAAGCGCCTGGGCAGCAGCGGAAAAACTCCCACGCTCTGCTACCGTATAAAAAATATGTAGCTGATGAAAGTTCATAGCATCGGTTCCCCTCTCGCTGCCTCTCTTTGTTATTATCATTGTAACGGATCAGAGCGGAGCATACAAAAAAGACATCCGCGCTTACGCTCGCATGCCATATGATGACTCTATTTCTTTATTTACGTTTCCGGCTATTCTTAATCAGTGTCATACGACGTGAATGGCGAAGCCATGAGTAATACGACTTCAGGTCTCGAAGCTCAATGGTTTCTGACATACGTCCCAAAAAAGTTACAATAATCATCCGGTGCAGCGGGTTGCCAATCAAATCACGTTCATGCTCCAGCTCCGAAAACTCCGCCACAACCACCAAGTCGTCGTCAATCAGATAGACATCCTGTTCGTTGCGGTAATACGGCACGATCCGGTCCTGTTTCAGGCACTCCCACATCCAAGTCCCGATTTCCTCATGGGAGGTGTCGTTACCCTGAACCCGGTCCGTATAACGGCTCTTCGCATGATTGGTAATGATGATGTCGGCTACCTTTTTATCATTTAACGTAATATAAAACGGCTCATAGGTGCTCCACCGCTCAGTCCCTTTGTCGCGCATGGAATATCACTCTCCACCAAATGGGTCTTTGTATCTATGTATATATACCCAACATATTACATCATTCCACTGGCATTCACAAGATTGAAACCTCGCTTCTTGTGAACAATCACCGAAAATTTAGAAATATCTCTAGTTGTATCCTGTGTGTTAGGCGCTGACGTCGCCTGGAATGATGGCTTGATTAAAATGTAAATTGTACCTTACTTATACTATTTTATCAAACAAGATTCCGATTTATGCCAATCTATCGCCATCAATCCAAAAAAACTTTATAAAAAAGTGGATTTCCCTTGCGATATCAGGAAGTCCCATGCTCCAATTTTATACCTTCCAATATCTTAAAAAAAGCGGCCCCCGTGGGGGCCGCTTTACGCTCTTTATGCTAACTTATGCGTTAACGTTAGAGTCTTGATCAGGCACATCATGCTAAGGACCGTAAAACTTCGCTTTATCCGGCCCTTTGCTGCTGTACTCCGTCTTGATCTCATTCCGGAAGGAGCGCTCGATCTTACGAACGTAGGACAATCTCCGGATGTTCTTCATTGTTTCCTCGGCGCGGTCAGCATTGACATACATGACAACATAATGCATGCGGCGTGATATATAGTGCACGCTGCCGTATTTCTCCAAATTTCTTGCTGCCTTTACATCGCTGACCCATATAATAAAACCGGTCCGTTCAGCCAACATCCTAAGCTCCTCGCCTCACTTTCGTCTCTATCTCTAGTCTATGCTTATTATCCGCACGAACAAGCTCCGCCGCTGCCGCACCCCTTCTTGGGAAGAGGATCGTTGCCAGGTACCTTGATGCTCTCCGAAACCGAAAAAGCAATCTTCTCCGACATCGAATGCAGCAGATCGTCCAGATTCTTCTCCGCCTGCTTAAACCGGGCTACAGGCTCGTAAGCCTCAAGCTCCGCCTCCACTGCGGCTACTTCATCCTTGGCCGAATGGTAATTCGGGTGAAAGTGACCGAACCGCTGAGTCTCTTCAAATAGCTCTTTCTTGGAATCAAGCTTTCTGATCAAAGCCTGAATCGTAGGATCACCTTCAACTGCCTGCTTCCAATATAGATAATCCGCCACTTCGACGGAAGCATTAATCATGTCGCCTATTTCATAGGCATAGGTGAGCACCTCGGCCATATCGACCGTGTTCATTTCCGATACGCTCATGAACTCATCCCGCTTTTCTAATAGTTTGGCCCACGCTTTATTTTTGTGGACTCTTTCATCATAGCATAACGCTCGTATCTTAAGAAGGGGGAATTCATACGCTTTTACGGAATCACAAGCCGCATTTCCTTCCATTCCCCTTCGCCTAACTGCACCACGGTTCCCGTCATTTCGGAATCGGAATCCGGATCATATAATGCTCCCGAAATTTTCCATGGCTGCCGCTCGAGCTGAAATGGAATAAACTCCATCCGGCTTCCATCGACCGCAATCTCTAATTTGGCTGACAATTCAAGCGCCTGCTCCATCATTTGCTTGGCCGTCGAACCGTGATAAGAACGCCAATCCCGTGTCCACATGATGGGAATCCGGTTCAAATCCGGAACGATTGACGCTTTATCCGGAAGGCTGTCGTCCCATTCAAGAACAAGCTCACTGCGAGCAGAACGAATCAATCCGCTAGAAGGGCAGCCTGGATAACGCGGCAAAGCGTAACGGTTATCTCCTTCATCACTGGCCCCGATCTCCGTTTCATCTTCTGGAGCTGCCACGGAATACCATAAAGAAGACTCATTCCTTCCCGCGCGTTCAATCTCCTTGCCCCACTGACGTAGGGCCGTGTACACGTTCTCTGGAATTCCTGCCGCTGCATGTTCCGTGAAAAAAGCCGTGATCGCTTCCGGCCCCATTCCTGCAGTCGCCGCCTGAGCTACCGAATCTCTGGTCAGTCGATAAACCGTCATTACGTCATCCGAGATGCGCTCCGTGCATAGGGCAGCCGTAAACTTGACCATATAAGGCACGTCAGGCGGAATCAATATATCAAAATCCGGCTGAATAAACAGCCCCGAAGATTCGGTGTCATCCTTACTGCTTCCACTCAACAAGGAGCAGGGATCCATACGCCACCGGAACAGGAATTGACCATCGTGATCCATCCCAAGATCGATGTAACCGCAACCGGTCAATAAACGGAGCCATGAAGCCGCATCCCCCGCGGACAACTCCCTTCCCCTAAGAGGATCCCCGTTCAGTGGTTCCTCGCCCTTTGCTAACATGTGCTGAGCATAATACCACATCCCGCCGATCCGTGATGAGTGGCAAATCTGCCATGTGAAATGCTGATACTCGGCCGAACCCGGAACATAACGTTCCATCATATGCAAAAGAACCAATCGGTCCATCGCTTCGCGTGAGAGTGCGAGCCAATGACGCAACGCGGTCATGTTTAGCCTAAGCTCCCTTTGCTCCAAGGCGACCAGCTCAAACGAAAACAGCAGATCCAATACGATCGCAACATGCGGTGGGTAAACATCAGCGTGATCATATTGGAGAGTAAGCCCCTCGACATTGGATGGCGTTAATCCCACGATGCTCCCCAGCTTCTGAATAAACTTCTTATGTAGAACCCCTGTAGCGGTTATAGCCATCTGGTTCTTGGCCATATAGACAAGCACATTGAACATATCAACTGCTATGCCGCTTCTTCCCTCTTGCTGGAGCTTCACGGCAGCAGCGGGAACGGAATCCGTCTCGAGATTGCCAAAAGCCTCCTGGAGAATCTGAAGTTTATCAAAAGGAATGAAATACAGCCTCTCGCCCCAGCCCTGTTTGACTGCTTGAACCCATCGCTGCTGCCTCAAGGATAAGAAGGCGAGCTGTACTTCCACACCGCTCAGGCGTTGAACGCGAAGCAAGCGAAGCTTGTCGTCATCAAAGCTCTGCCCGGCAAAGCGGTTCCAAATATGATGAAGGACCGATCGCTCCTTGGCAAGAAGATGCTCTAAGCTTGTGGCTTCCGCCACGTCCTGCTGTTCCATCATCTCCACGAGGCCTCCTTCCCGTCAGGAATCGGCAAGCGATGCGTATGCCGCATCGCTATGAGGTCAAGGGAGGCCGGATGCTTCGCTTGAATCGCGTGATATTCATATCCCTGCTCAATCAGGAACAGCTGGCGCCGGATCGCAAACATCTCCTCCCGGCTGTCCTCCGTCACCAATGCATAGAAATAAGCCCGATTCTCCCCCTGCTTCGGCCGCAGCAAGCGTCCAAGGCGCTGCGCCTCCTCCTGCCGTGAGCCGTAACTGCCCGAAACCTCGATCGCGACGGAAGCATCGGGCAGATCAACCGCGAAGTTAGCCACTTTCGAAACGACAAGTACACGGACGGCTCCTTCCCGGAAAGCCTTATACCATTCATTGCGCTGATCCTGTGTCATTTGCCCCGTAATGAGAGGGGCCTGCAGCTCCTCGGCAATGGCGTGAAGCTGATCCAGGTATTGCCCGATGATCAGCGTCTGTGCATCCTTGTGGAGATCCACGAGCTGCCGAATCACACGAAGCTTGGAGGGATTCTCGGCAGCCAGCCGATACTGCTCCCTTTTGCCTACCGTCTTGCAGGCTTCTCTTATCTCATCCGGCAGCGGCACCTTAATCTCCATACAGTCCACCGAAGCAATCCAGCCCTGCTCCTCCAGCCTTTTCCACGGCATTTCATATCGTTTGGGGCCGATCAGCGAGAACACGTCATGCTCCCTTCCATCCTCGCGAACCAAGGTGGCGGTCAGACCAAGCCTGCGAGTCGCCTGAATATCGGCCGTCGCACGGAATACCGGGGCGGGGAGGAGATGGACCTCATCATAGATGATTAAGCCCCAGCGACGTTCATTAAACAGCTTCATATGCTGTTGTTCATCGCCCTTGCCCTGTCGGTGGGTCAAGATGTGATAGGTAGCGACCGTTACCGGCCTCACCTCTTTGCGCTGACCGGAGTATTCACCGATCTCCTCCGCGGAGAGTGAGGTTTTCTGCAGCAGCTCGTCGATCCACTGCCTTACAGACGTTGTGTTGGAGGTTAGAATCAGGGTCTCGCACTGCAGATCGCGCATAGCGGCGATGCCAATCACCGTTTTCCCGGCACCGCAGGGCAGGACAAGCACCCCGTTCCCCCCTTCTCCGCCGATATCCCGAAAGGACTCAGCAGCCTTCTGCTGATAGTCGCGAAGCTTGAATTGCTGATCGTTTGAGCCGCCGCTTAAACCTTCGTCTCTCTCTGTACCCGTTGTTTCTCCTCGCCAAAGGATGTTCAGATATTGCCCGTCCAGATATCCCGCCTGATCCAGCACAGGATATCCAAGCCGGGTCAACTCCTGCTTTAATAGGCCACGCCGGTCTGAGGGCACCTCTGCCTCGTTTGCCGAGATCAACCGAACGCCGATTTCCATCAGGGAACGCTTGGAGCTGAGCTCCTCCATCAGGGCTTCACTATCGCTGTGTAGCAGCAATGAACGATCCAGTGTGGGATGCGGGAGCAGCGACAGCTGTCCGTAACGCCCAACGAGCTGGACAACCTCTTCCAGCAGGGCTGCCGGCACATCCCAACGTGATAGCGACTGGAGGCTCGAACAAATCGCCTCAGCCGTCAATCCTCCGGCAGCGGCATTCCATAAGGATAACGGGGACAGGCGATATGTATGAAAAGACGTAGGACTTTTGATCAATTCCGCATACTGGGCCAGTTGTTCGCGTGCGCCCTCAGCCTCCGCATGAGCGGTCTCAAGCAAGATGGTCCGATCCCGCTGGACGATGCATGGCTTGTTATGCATCCTAATCCCTCCTCGTAACATTTGGCTCTCTATTTTTCATGGCAGGTTAGAAAATCGTCTATCAACGTACTTTCTCAGAAGACAGACCGCATATAGCGGAGGTTAAAAAAAAGAAGCCCACATCCATATCCATGGATCTGAACTTCCCCTATGATCAATAGGATTTCCAATTGACGAGCGTTCATGCGCGATGATTGCGATTTTCTTAAAGTCTAGTCCCTGTTCTGATAACTCGACACCATCTCGACCAGCAGCTTCGCCCCATAACGCATAGCATCTTCATCAAAGTCGAACATCGGGTGATGATGCGGATAGATTGCCCCCTTGTCCGGGTTACCGGCTCCAACAAAAATGAAGCAGCCTGGAATTTCCATCAAGTAATAGGCAAAATCCTCCGCTGGCATCAGTTTGGGCGAGACCTTGACCTGATCCGCTTCGAATACTTTCGGTGCCGTACGGAAGAACCGCGCGGTTTCGGTCTCATCATTCACCAAGGGTGGATAACCGACGAGATACCGGACCGCTGCCTTCGTGCCGTAGGTTTCCGAAACCGTCCGGGTCATATGTTCGATCCGCTCCCGGATCAATGTCCGGGTAGGTTCGTCAAAGGTGCGCACCGTTCCCGTGATCCGGCAAGAGGAAGCAATTACGTTTTGCGCCGTTCCGGCCTGCATCGTTCCTACCGTAACCACGGCAGGCTGCAGTGGATCTACCGTGCGGCTTACAATGGTTTGGAGCTGCATAACAAGCGCTGCCCCCGCTACCAGGGCATCGGCTGTCACATGCGGCATACCGCCATGTCCCCCGCGCCCTGTAATATCAATGAAAAACTCATCCGCCGCAGCCATCAGCGGACCCGGCGCGCTCGCTGCGGTCCCTACCGGAAACGGCGTCCATAAGTGGAGACCATAGACAACGTCGGCTCCGTCAAGTGCTCCATCCTTGATCATCTCTACCGCACCGCCGGGACAGACTTCCTCCGCCGGCTGGAACATAAAACGAATTTCGCCCCGGATTTCTTCCGGATACGTGCTGTAATAAGCAGCGGCCCCCAGCAGCATGGAGGTATGCCCATCATGCCCGCAAGCGTGCATCACGCCTTGCACCCGGGATTTGTACTCGCAGCTCTTGCCATCTTCAATCGGCAGCGCATCCATATCAGAACGCAGCACAACGGTCTTGCCAGGTGTATCTCCTTTTATAATTCCTATAACGCCATGCCCGCCCACACCTGTCTTGACCGCAAGGCCAAGCTCCTGCAGCCGGGTTGCTATAAATGTCGAAGTTTCCTTCTCCTGGAACGAAAGTTCCGGGTGCATATGTAAATGACGACGCCACTCCACCATCCGTGGATACCATTGTTCCCAAAATGCTTCCTTCGTCAAGTTCCATCATCCTCCCCCGCTATATGCGGCTCAATCGATCGCAAGAAATCCGTAAAGCTTGCTCAGCAGCAGTCCGTGCCCAACCATGGCATCCATTCGGCCGCCTTCCTTGATCTTGCGGTATACATCCCTGAGCGGGACCCACACAGCTCTAACATCTTCGTCCTCATCTTGATTCGACTCTTGGCTGCCGGACACCTTCAAATCGTCGGTGAAATAAAAATGAATGTTCCGGTTGGCCAGAGAAGCCATCGGATAAGCACTGCCCATGTAGGACAGGTCCTTGCACAGCACGCCCGCCTCTTCCTCAAGCTCCCGCTTCACGGCAAGCTTCCGTTCCTCACCCGGTTTCACCGTTCCGCCGGGAAGCTCCCAGGTGATCTTATCAACCGCTTCCCGGTGCTGGCATACCAAGAGCAGACAACCTTGATGAACGGCCACAACCGCTGCCGATTCCGGAATCCGGTCGATCACGACAATTTCCTTCTGCCCGTTCTCTTCCACTACATAATAATCCGTGCGGTAAACGACGCGATTCATCGGCCATATCCACCCTTCGCTTAATTGAAGTCCTATGAATATATAACCACCAGGATGGAAAGCGTACATTTCACAGCGTTTTCACTTCCTTTTATTTTAGCAGAAAAGAAGAATGCCTGTCGTTATCAAATTCTCATCTGGATAAAAGGTCTCAATTGAAGCGTGACGGGCGGTACAGGCTTGCACAAGTTCCTGAAACATACTATCATATTAAAGAACTTTGCAAGGACTATTAAGGGGGTTACAACCACATGATTTTCGAAAATACAGGCTTGGACGGATTGCACAGCGATTTAGCTTACCTTGATGAATGTGCCGAGAAAGTAGGCTTCATTCGTTGGCAGTGGGAATACTACCGCGCTACATATGACTTGAAAATCGAAGATAAAAAAAATCAGGCTGAATACTTCCTGCGCATTAACACCCGCGCTGTTGAAGGCAAGCTCGAAAAACCGGACGCCATCCTCAAAATCGAAGCGGTATACCTGGGTAGAGCCACGTTCCCACACGGACTTGAGTATGAATCCATGGCTCCACAGCCCGTTATGAATGTGGCTACCAAGAAGCTTCAAGAGCTCAAAGCTCTTCTGGAAGCGTAAGGTCGAACATTATGAATACGACCAAACCTCAGCCGAAGAGAGGGACGCCTGATTTTCAACTGCTGATCCTTACCTTGCTGTTAGTGGGATTCGGACTGATCATGGTGTTCAGTTCCAGCTCCAGCTTGGCCGTTTTCAATGAAAAATTCAATAACGATCCGCTGCATTTTACGAAGCGGCAAGTCGCGTTTGCCGTCCTCGGCACGTTGGTTATGTTTGTTGCCATGAACATCAACTATAAGAAATACAAGCAGCTATTCATACCGGTGTTTTTTCTAACCTTGATGCTGCTGATTCTTGTGGTGATCATCGGTTCCGCAACCAACGGAGCCACAAGCTGGTTTAACCTGGGGAAATTCGGCATCCAGCCGACCGAACTGGCCAAAATTGCGACCATTGTCTATCTGGCAGCGCTGATTACCAAAAAAGGGGAACGAATCCGTCAATGGAAGGGCGGTTTCTTCCCCGTACTCATTATTGTAGGGGTCGTAGCGGGACTTATCATGCTTCAGCCGGATTTAGGTTCCTGCTTCATCCTCGTGGCTACGAGCGGGCTGCTGATCTATGCTGGCGGCGCCAGCCTCAAGCATATCCTGGGATGTATCTCGCTTGTCGCGCTTGGCCTGGTACTCACTCTGGGCGTCGGTGCACTCTTTAACTCCAGCGGAGATCAGGAGCAGGCTTCCAAGAACTACAAGATGGGCCGGATCGAGGCTTTCATGGACCCGTTCCACGATGAGTCGGACACGGGCTACAATTTGGTGCAATCGCTGATCGCCATCGGCCAAGGCGGTGTCACTGGAGCCGGTTACGGGGAGAGTGTGCAGAAGCTGCATTACCTGCCGAATCCTTACAATGACTTTATCTTTTCGGTCATCGGTGAAGAATTCGGTTTTATCGGAACTGCGATATTCCTCCTGCTCTACTTATACTTTATCCTGCGAGGGATCATTGTGTCGCTTCGCTGCTCGGATCCGTTCGGAACCTTGACCGGCGTCGGCATCATGGGACTAATCGCCATACAGGCCTTCATCAATATCGGTGGGGTTACCAATACCATCCCGATAACGGGCGTTACCCTCCCATTCATCAGTTATGGCGGATCCTCGCTGCTGGTTATGATGCTGAGCATGGGAATCGTGCTTAGCATATCCAGGGACAGCAACCGTCCGATGAAAGAGGAGCAGGTTAAATCCGTAATTAAAAAAGACTACCGGGAAATCGGGTAGTCTTTTTTCTCGTTTTTTCATCATCAGCGGGGAACGGATCCCCTATGGTACGTCTTATTTAGCTCGAAGCTGAATATCGTCGATTTCATCGTCTTTAAAAGCTACGCCTTCGACCTTCACATTGACCTCAACCACACGAAGTCCTGTCATGCTCTCGACAGCTTCGCGGACATTCTGTTGAAGCATGCGGCACACTTCATGTATGGGTGTCTCATAAAGCACGATAATCCGCAGGTCAATCGCCGCTTCCAGCTGACCTACTTCTACGGTAACACCCTTTTGCACATTTTTGCCGCTCAGTCGCTTAGCCCAGCCCTCGGACAATCCACCGGACATTGCTGCAATACCTGGGGTTTCCAAGGCAGCTAATCCGGCAATTTTCGAGACGACATCATCCGATATTCGAATCAAACCGTTATCCAGTTGAAGTTGTTCCGTCATGCCATTTCCTCCTTCACCTCATTATCCGTTATTGTAAATGGTAACGGGCCTAAAAAGCAAATGCTCCTTTCTGAAAAGAAGGATAATTTTCCGAAAAATTTGGGTATATTGTAAAAAGCGATACGAGAATCGTCGTTTCCGCTCGCAAGAACTCATCAATACATAAACCATAAGGTAGGTGTCGGTTATGAAAAAATGGCTAAACCCCGCGCTGCTCATCTTCACTTTTTTGCTTAGTGCGCTGGGGCATTTTGCGAATTGGAACTTCACACTCCAATTCATTCTGTCTGCCATCTCAGTTATTTTTGTCGCCGGTTTCCTTGGCAAAGCAACCGAAAGCGTTGCGCATTACGCCGGTCAACGGCTCGGGGGATTCCTGAACGCTACCTTCGGTAACGCGGCGGAGCTGATCATTGCCATCCTGCTGATCAAGGAAGGCTTGTACGATATGGTGAAAGCAAGCATCACCGGCTCCATTATCGGCAACCTGCTGCTCGTCCTCGGACTCAGCCTGTTTGCCGGGGGCCTCAAATTTAAAATCCAAAAATACAACGTGACGCTGGCAGGTCTGAACGGATCCCTGATGACGCTGGCGATTATCGCCCTGTTTATCCCTGCTGTCTTTCTGAATACCCACTCCATTACGGAGAGTGAGACCAAGACGCTCAGCCTCATTGTGGCGGGAATTCTGATCGTAGCCTACATCGCATGGCTGGGGTTCTCGATGATCACCCACAAGAACTATTTGGCGGATGTCAGCGACGATAACGATCAGGATGCGCTGCCGCACGAGCACGGTCCCGTCTGGTCCAAGAAACGCTCAATACTGTACCTCGTTGTCGCTACGGTGATGGTTGCGTTTGTCAGTGAATGGCTTGTGGGGGTGCTTGAGCCTATCAGCCACGAGTATGGCCTTAGCGAGCTGTTTATCGGGGCATTCCTTGTAGCGATTATCGGTAACGCAGCCGAGCACAGTGCAGCCATTATGCTCGCCATGAAGAACAAAATCGGCGCAGCCGTTGAAATTGCCGTTGGCAGCAGCCTGCAGATTGCCCTGTTTGTTGCTCCCGTGCTCGTGTTCATCAGCTTCTTCCTTGGGGATACGATGGATCTTGTGTTTACCACGCTGGAGCTGGTTGCTATCGGTGTCGCCGTATTCATTGCCAGATCCATTACGCAAGACGGTGCCTCCAACTGGTATGAAGGCCTTCTGCTGCTCGCCGTGTACGTCATACTAGGCGTCTCGTTCTTCCTCGTCTAAATGTAATGTAAGGAAGGGTAAGCCCTCACAGCTGCCTACATCGTGTGCGATAATTCACAAGAAAAAAACGCATGCCGCCTGAGTGCGACATGCGTTTCTCTATGTATGCGCCTGTACGAATACAGGCTATTTGGATTGATTCATGGCTTCGTACAGGACCGCCAGATTGCGTTCAAGCTTGCTGATCAGCTGCTTTCCCGTACTTTCCGGAAGAAGCCCGGCCCGCACCGCGAAATCAACCTCTTTTGAAAAACCGTACATTTGGGTATCCAGCACTTCCTCATAGAGAGGGCAATAACGGGTCGCCAGATTCTCCATCTGTACTTCAATAAGCTTTAGGATTTTATCTGCATCTTCATGAAGAAGACTGATCGCTTTTAAATTCAGCTGTTCCTGTAAATCAGATGAAGTCATGATCTTCCCCCCTATGTCAAAAATCACAGCACAGTTACTATCTTTAATATTAGTCGAAATCGTTTCTCAATACAAGGACCTGAACAAAATAGACCCTTTCTCTACGAAAAAACACCCTTCCATTCTATGGAGGGGTGTTTTGGGCGACTGTTATTCAGCCACGACGGATACATTCAAACCATGCTTGGTGAATACGTCAATCATTGCTTTTTTAGCTGCATCAGCATCAGGTCCATGAACATGCAGTTCATAGCTTTGGCTGTTGACAAGCGTTGTGAACAGACCCAAGATGCTCTTAACATCAATGTACTTGTTCTCTGCCTGCAAAACGATGGAGGATGAGAACTGGCTAGCGGTTTGCGAAATTTCTACGATAGATTGATTGTTATTGGACATACGAATCCCTCCGTAACTTTAGGATCTGAATAAAGCTCATCACTGCACCTTCATGATACATTGAATCCGTTTTCTTATGCAACATTTTTTCCAATCTATTTAAGATTTTCCGGATTTAACGCTGCTAGTTCTGGAATAACAAATATACCATCCTTGCGAATCAAGCGATCATCAAAGTAGATTTCCCCGCCGCCGTACTCCGGACGCTGGATCAAAACGAGATCCCAGTGAATCGAGGAACGATTGCCGTTGTCTGTTACATCATATGCTTGACCTGGCGTAAAATGCAGGCTTCCGGCAATTTTCTCATCAAACAGAATATCTTTCATCGGTGTCAAAATGTATGGGTTGAAGCCGATGGCAAATTCGCCGATATATCTTGCACCTTCATCCGCATCCAAAATCTCGTTCAAACGTTTGGTGTCGCTGCCGGTTGCTTCAACAATTTTTCCGTTTTCAAAGCGGAATTTAATATTCTCGAAGGTTACGCCATTGTAGAGAGTCGGTGTATTGTAAGAGATTGTGCCGTTAACTGAATCACGAACAGGCGCTGTATATACCTCGCCATCCGGAATGTTCTTCTGACCGGAGCATTTCTCCGCACCGATGTTTTTGATCGAGAAGCTGAGATCCGTTCCCGGTCCTACGATGCGAACCTTGTCGGTCTTTCTCATCAGCTCGGCCAAAGGATCCTGGGCGCTGTCCATTTTGGAGTAATCCAGATTGCACACATCGAAGTAGAAATCCTCAAACGCCTCGGTGCTGGTGTTGGCAAGCTGCGCCATGCTGGCGTTCGGATAGCGGAGAACCACCCACTTCGTACGCTTGACGCGCTCTTCGCTATGTACGGGGTGCGAATAAAGTGCATTATACAGCTTCATGTTTTCCTCAGGCACGTCAGCCATATCGTTGACGTTCTCGCCTGCGCGGATACCGATGTAACAATCCATTTTCTTCATGCGCTCAAGATCCAGCTCAGCCCACAGCTCAAGCTGCTCCTTATTTGCGTTCTTCAGCATGGCACGTTGAACCGTGCGATCTGTCAATTGCACGAACGGGCGGCCACCTTGATTCGAAACCTCCTCAATGATGGCATTCAGCAGATCGCGCTCCGATCCAATCATTTCGATGAGCACATTTTCGCCCGGCTGCATATCTACCGAATAGTTCACGAGATTTTGAGCCAATTTTTGAATTCTGGGATCACGCATATGTCATATCCTCCTTATGATGACTGTTCCCTACGTTATGAATTGAACAGCGGTAAATTTATTCATTATTGTAGCATGCGAACAGCCTTAAGTCAGCGTTCATCGTTAAAAAAATTTTCATGGCAATCCCTTCAATAACCAGTAAATGTAACATCGGACAGCAACGTTTCCGTGCGGGTTTTGCCTTGTTCATCAACAAAAAACAACGTTCGTTCCATAGTCAGTTTGGTAGGAAGCTGTTTTTTTTGGTTAATCGTTACATGAGAAACCGAAACCGTGTCCGCCTTGCTCAACATGCTCTTCATTTCATTATAGTCCCGCTCCCACACGGCCTTCAGTCGTTTGCGTACCTTCGGATCTTCACTGTACAGCGGATCCCCTTTGCGTTCGATCCGTTCCGCCAGCGTCTTCATCTGCTCATCCAGCGATCCATATACCATTTGGGCTGCCGCCTCGGGTGACAGTTCGATGCGCAGCACCTTGGTTCCTCTTGCCGCCCCCAGTTCCTGAGTCACCGTCTTCTCTGAATTTCCTATATATTCTAGTAATTCCAGCGGATTCAAGCGGGTTATCCACATTTCCTCGACATGTCCTGATGAGAGTGTGCTCCACTTGCCCTCCTTGCGCTTCAGGGACACGGTAAGTCCATCCGCTTGATATACCGAATCGGCATATACCTTATCCTTATCATTACGTATGGTTGTGCCCTTATTCCTTGAGGATAGTGTCAGATCCGTATGATGCTGCAGATTGCCTTCAAATGCCAAACTTTGCTGAAACGGTCCGTTTTCTCCGCTCCGAATCGCCGCTTCTCCCCGAAAAGAGAAATTATCAACGCCAGACAGCCCCGACAGGGCGCGGTTAAACGACTCTTCGGCAGACAATTGATCTTGCCAGGCACATCCGGTTAAGCAAAAGACAAACAAAACCATCCCGATGACGCTCCGTGATCTTCTTATTCTCATAATCATCAGCCCCTCATTGATCTTTCTCTTAGGCTATCCGCGGTCCATGACATTATGCAGATGACAGAAAAAACCCTGCAGCCACTAAATAGCTGCAGGGTATTTAATCTAATCCGATTTCAGCCTCGGCCCTCTCCACGACAATCCGGTTGCGGCCGCCATTCTTCGCTTCGTAAAGAGCCATATCCGCTCGATAAAAGAGGGACTCCACGCTGATCTTGTCATTGGTCCAGTTCCATTCGGAAATTCCGCAGGACACCGTTACGCGCGGGTCGGTCTCTTCCGAAACCCTAATGCGAATCCGTTCGGCGACCTGCATCGCCTGCTGAATGCCGAGTCCCGGCAAATACACGGCAAGCTCCTCGCCTCCCCAGCGGGCCGGAATATCGCTATGGCGAATCGTTGTCTTCACGATACTGCTGACCTGCTTCAGAATTTTGTCCCCCCGCTGGTGACCGAACGTATCATTAACCTGCTTGAATGCATCGATATCCACAACAATGAGAGAACCGCAAAAATCACGAGTCTGACATTCATGGATCATTTCATCAAGATAATGTCTCGCATACAGTTCAGTCAGCATATCCCGGTTCGCCATTCTTCTCACTTCCGCATGCAGGAAGGCATTGCCGATAGCCAGACCAATATGGCTTGTCAAAGCTTGAAGCAACCGATAGCTGTCATACGAAAAATAATGCCGCTTCGCATGGGTGAGAAGGACAACCCCCCGCACCTCACCGTTTACGGTAAGCGGAGTAGCAATCATCGAGCTGGAATGAGTGCTCTCCATTAGCCGGGATTCCGCCGGACGTTCTTCGTTATAGTCTGACAGGATGAGCGGTTCCTTCGAATGGTAGACTAGGCCGCCCAAACCATAATCCTTCTCAAAGACCTCCTTGGCAAGCCATTCGGCGTTGCAGGATACCACTTCAAGACCGCCAAGCTCCTCGTTATAAATCAAAATGCAGCAGTAATCGGCCTCAAGAATCTTTAGCAGCTCATGGTTGGCAAATTGAAATATCTCCGCCAAATGCAAGCTTTTGTTCAACCGCTGTGTCAGTTCATTAATCATACGGAGCTCATGAATCATCAGATTGGACTGCTCGTACAATTTGGCATTCTCAAACGCGGTGCCCGCAGCATCGGCCATCATAGAGAGCAATTCCAGATCCATATCGGGCAGCTCAGACTTGTCCACTTCCACATGGAGCACGCCATAAACGCCCTGCTTGCCTCCCATGGGAATCCCGATTTCCACGATCGAATCGGGTTCCTTATGTTCATCAATCGTGAGGGTACCCTCCATAAATGTGCGGACATAAACCTCTCTCTGCCAATGATGAAGCAGCAGGGGACGCACCAGCGGATGTCCGCTCTCATGGTCCTGAGACATAAACAATTCAACTTTGGCCTTGGGATACAGTGCCAGAACACTGTCGATAGCCTCCACCAGCACATTGTCCACATTAATCTGCACATGCATCCGCTTTACATACTGAAACATGATGGAACGCCTGTGCACCTCACGCTCAGCTTGGTTGTGGACTTTCTCCAGATCATCGGCAAATACGTATTCCAACTTCCGATAGAAGCAGGAACGAAACAATAACGCATGAGTTTCTGTCAGCATAAGTGACTGTTCCGGCTCCATCTCAAGCGAGGAAACACTGACCATCACCGCAAATACATCGCCATGAATGCGAGTGAAGAGTGGGACAGCGCACAGCACGCTTCCCTCCAAAGAACCCTTTCCCATCCCTTGGACGGCTTCTTTGGAGTTTAAAGTAAGCGATATCGTCTCATCTTCACTTGCGTTAAGGTATTGCGTTATTTCGGACGCCCCTGTCAGCCAAGCTCCCTCATGAGAAAGAAGGGCCCAGCTGAATTTCTTCATCGCCTGTGTGCCTGCGCTTTCTCTTAGCCACTCCAGATAGCTGTCTGATATGAGAGGCTGAATATAAGGGAAATCATGAGGTGTAATATCCAAGCTCTGAAGCCAAAAACGAGGCTCATTTCCAGGAATTGGCCCAGCATCATTAAACATAACTGCAGAACCGGGAGAGCTTTCATACGCTTTCCGTTGATCTTCTGACATATTGGGCGCTCCTTTGCACCATTATAAAAGGCCTATCCAAGACTGGCGTTCGGGATTCATAATGTAAGGATCCATTTGGCTGCCGCATTTAATAACGGTAACCCAGCTGTTCAACATATTGGGAGGGTCATGATAAACACCAAAAGATGTTACGATATGTAACTAGATAAATGAGACTACTTAATCCAATATCATCTTACTCTTTTCTACCCATTTTTGCATTAAAATTTATGCGTTTTTCACAATATTTTTAGGTCTGTGGTCCTATCGACAAAATTAGACAAAAACCAAGTTATAGTAAGTTGCAGGTTGAACTTGACTTTATATCATTACTTCATATAATATTTATTGTTGAGTAAGAATGCAATGCATTCCATGAATTTGGGCGGGTTGTGTCACCCTCACGTTATTTGTTACTGACAGGACAGCGGCTGAACTTTCCTGGCAGATCTTCCGAAGATTACGGCTAGAGCAAACAAATACGGCGCAAATAGAGCCCTAATGAAACTTTAATTAAAAAGGAGTCTATATAACATGGCACGTTACACCGGTCCTAAATTTAAATTAAGCCGTCGTCTGGGAATCTCCCTGAGCGGTACAGGTAAAGAATTGGCTAAACGCCCTTTCCCTCCAGGTCAGCATGGTCCTAACCAACGGAGAAAAATTAGCAACTACGGCATGCAGCTTCAAGAAAAGCAAAAGCTGCGTCACATGTACGGCTTGGGCGAGAAGCAATTTAAAACCCTGTTTAACAAAGCAACTGGCATGAAAGGTATCGCTGGTGAGAACTTTATGTTCCTGCTTGAGAGCCGTCTGGACAACCTGGTTTACCGTCTTGGCTTCAGCAACTCCCGTGCGGGTGCTCGTCAATTGGTAGCTCACGGTCACGTGACTGTGAACGGCAAGAAAGTCGATATCGCTTCTTACGCTGTAAGCACTGGCGATGTAATCGGTCTTCGTGAAAGAAGCCGCAGCCTCTCTTCCATCAAGGAAGCTTTGGCTAACCGCGTACATCTTCCAGCTTACCTTGAGTTTGATGAAGCAGCAATGGAAGGGAAATACATCCGTCTTCCAGAACGTTCCGAACTTTCCCAAGATATCGATGAGAAACAAATCGTCGAATTCTACAACCGTTAAGATTAACTCGGAACCCAAAAAACCTGAAGGCCTTGGCCTTCAGGTTTTTTTAATATCGAAATGAATCCTCCGCAAGTTCAATCATCTTAAGAAAACTTCAATCTGGCAAATTTACGCTTGCCTACTTGAACCACATCCCCGTCTTGAGGAGCGATTTCACCGTGGGTGTCGCTGCACCTTTCTCCATTCCATTTTACGGCCCCCTGCTGGATACTGCGTCTGGCCTCACCATTGGAAGCGGCAAAACCGAGCAGTGTCAGCATTTTGATAAGCGTAATCTTTCCTTCCTCCAGTTCTCCTTCGGGTACAATATAATCCTCAATGTCTTCAGGAAGTGCCTTCTGCTGGAACACGGTCACAAAATGCTGCTGTGCGGCATCCGCAGCCTCCCTCCCATGATACATCCGAACGAGAGTGTGCGAGAGACTCATCTTGGCATCCCGGGGATGAACGCTTCCGTCCCGAAGCCCCTTCTCCAGTCTGGTTACCTCCTCACCTGCCATATCGGTGGCCAAGCCGAAGTACTTAAGCATAAGTTCGTCCGGAACGGACATGGATTTACCGTAAATCTCATTTGGCTCTTCATCGATACCGATGTAATTCCCCAAGCTCTTACTCATCTTCTGTATACCGTCAAGTCCTTCGATAAGCGGCATCGTGATCACAACTTGAGGCTCTGTGCCATACTCCTTCTGCAGGGTCCGCCCCATCAGCAGGTTAAACTTCTGGTCCGTTCCCCCAAGCTCGACATCGGTCTTAAGCGCCACAGAATCCACACCCTGCATCAACGGGTAAAAGAACTCGTGGATGCTGATCGGAAGCCCGCCCTGGTAACGTTTAGTAAAATCATCGCGCTCCAGCATCCGTGCCACCGTAACCTTTGCCGATAAGCCGACCACTTCAGCAAAAGTCATCGGCGCAAGCCACTCGGAGTTGTAGTAAACCTTCGTTTTTTCTGGATCCAATACTTTGTATATTTGTTTCCTGTACGTTTCCGCATGACGCCTCACATCCTCTTCTGACAATTGCTTGCGCGTCTCGGATTTGCCTGTCGGATCTCCGATCCTGCCAGTAAAGTCCCCGATGATGAGCTGTACTTCATGTCCGAGTTCCTGGAACTGACGCAGCTTCTGCAGCACGACGGTATGCCCGACGTGAAGATCGGGCGCTGACGGGTCCATTCCCAGCTTCACGCGCAGCGGCTCGCCGGTTACGACCGATGTCATCACCTTCTGCCTCATCTCTTCTTCCGGAATGATCTCCACCACTCCACGGGAAATCACCTCCATCTGGCGTTCCACTTCCTGCTGCTGGACATTCGATAACACATCCCATTTCATGTTTCCATACACCTCCCTCTAATTTTGAACGCAAAAAAGCTCCTACTCATCCCAAGGGACGAGTAGGAGCGCTCGCGTTACCACCCTAATTAAAATCCGTTATCTCAGAAACGGATTTTCACTTCATTGCCATAACGGGTTGTCATCCCGGAACCGGACTACTGTAACAGCCGTACAGGTGCACGACTCTGTTTCCCCCGGTCAGCTCCGGACGGTAATTCAAAGGGGCTCGTTATCGGTTTACACCACCCACCGACTCTCTGGAAACGAAAGGCTCCGCCTTCTACTGGGGTCCTTCAAAGCTTTTCACGATATGAACTTTGCATTATTTGTATCATATGCTTCCCGAAAAAGTCAATCTTCCTCAAAAAAGGACACGCTATGTAGGGACACATGATTCAAAACCTTCGATTTATGCTATAATAGGTGCGTTAAAAGGAGGAGTATACATTCATGGTTGAGGAGAAAAAACAAGAGCCTGAAAAACAGAAGAAACCGCGTAAACGGTCCTTTCTGCGGGTGCTCGGATCCGTCATCGGATGGCTCTTTGTGGTAGGTCTGATGGGCGTTTTGTTCGCCGGAGGAGCCATAGGTGGCTACGTAACCTCTATTGTTGAGAATGAGCCGGTAAGATCCAGGGCTCTCATCGAGAATACGGTGAACGATAATGCTATAACGGGCTTCGCCTACTTCGCAGATGGCTCACCGATCGGGCAGCTTAGAACCGAAGAAGACAGACGACCTGTGGAATTCAAGGATATTCCCCAGCTTGTGAAGGATGCCGTCGTATCCATAGAAGATAACCGTTTTTATACACATAAGGGTGTTGACATAAAAGGTACCGCTCGCGCCGTGAAGGAACGCGTGCTGAACGAGTCGGTTCAAACCGGCGGCAGCACGTTGACGCAACAGCTGGCCAGGCTCACTTTTTTAAGTCGCGACAAAACCGATAACCGCAAGGTCAAAGAAATGCTGCTGGCCATGCGGATGGAACGCTTTTTGAGTAAAGACCAAATTTTAACAGCCTACTTGAACAAGGTTCCTTACGGTAACGGTTCCAGCGGATACCAACTGTTCGGGATCAAGGCTGCGGCAAAAGGCATATTTAACATTAACAATCTGAATGATCTGAATGTGGCTCAAGCTGCATATTTGGCAGGTCTTCCGCAGCTACCGTCCTCCTACTCTGCCTTTAACGGCAAGGGGGAATTTGACGAGAAATCATTCAACCGTGCAATAAACCGCCAGCACCGCGTACTGGGAAGCATGCTGGAAGAAGGTAAAATAACGCAAGCTGAGTATGAAGAGGCCAAGGCATTCGATATCAAAAAATCGCTTGCTCCTCGCACGCAGAAGGCCTATGTGACTTATCCTTATCTCATGATGGAAGTAGAGCGCCAAGCATCGAATATCCTGATGAAGCTGAGCGAGGAAGCCGAAGAGAACGCAAAAGGCACGCAAGCGAACTCCGATCTGATGGATGCATCCCGAGCTCAGCTCAGCACCGGCGGTTACCGTGTTTACACCACCATCGACCGGACATTATACAAGACCATGCGCTCCATCGCAGAGAATGACAGCAACTACGTGCCTGACAGCGCGGAAAAAGGAATGGAGCAAACCGCCGCGATGATGATCGACAACAAAACCGGCGCCATTCTCGGTATGATTGAGGGCAGGGATTTTAACACAGAACAAATGAACTACGCTACGCAAATGAAACGACAACCTGGATCTGCCATGAAACCTATTGCCGCCTATTTACCGGCACTCGATTCGGGGGCGATTCAGCCTGCCAGCGTGGTGGACGATTCACCGATCATCTTAAAGGACTACAGCAAAGTGTTCCATATTCCTAAAAACTCGTACAGCGGGTATAGGGGATTGATGACGGCAAGACAGGCACTGAACAATTCAACCAATACGGTGGCGCTCAAGTTGTTTAACAACACGGTTGGCATCGAGAAGGCTTGGGAGTTTTCCAAGAAGCTGGGTATCACTACCTTGGAGGAAGACGATTATAATGCTTCCACCGGTGTACTGGGGGGGCTGCATTACGGGGTGACAGTGGAAGAACTCACCAATGCATACAGTGCCATCGGCAACCAAGGCAAATTCACGGACGCCTTCATGATTGAGAAAATCGTGGATTCCAAAGGCAATATTGTCTATAAACACGAAGTAAAGCCGGAGCAGGTATTCTCTGAACAAACCGCGTATCTCATGACGGATATGCTTCGTACCGTCATTACGAACGGAACAGGCAGCAAGGTCCGAGACACGTACAAGAAATTCAATGAGGTTCCGGTTGTTGGTAAAACCGGATCCACCCAGAACTACGGGGATGTCTGGTTCATGGGATACTCGCCTGACGTTACGCTTGGCGTATGGGTCGGATATAAGGAACAAAAAAATACGCTCGTCGGAGACCAGCGCAAGCACGCCCAGGCCATTTGGGCCAGAATCATGAACGAAGTAACGGACGTGAAACCGGAGCTGTTCCCGACCAAAACGTTCGAGAAACCTGAAGGCATAACGTCCAAGACGGTTTCCGCTTACAGCGGCAAGCTGCCGACGGCCTTAACGGACAGATTCGTAACGGATCTGTTTAATGTGAAGTTTGTGCCTACCGAAAGCGATGACGGTATCGCAAAAGCGAAATACATCACCTATCGGGGTGTAAATTACATTCCACAGGAAGCGACGCCTTTGGATATGTTGAGAGAACAAATCGTAATCAAGCGTGAGAAGCCCCTTGATGAGCTGATTGTAGAACTGCAGAACGCCTTGAAGGTCATGAAAGGTGAAAAGAGATCGCTGGAGTCTTATCTTCCGCAGGACGCGAAGAAAGGGATGCCAAGCAAGGTTGACCCTAGAACAGATGACGGCAAAGCCCCTACCCCACCGAAAAACGTACATTATTCGATGGGCAGCGGCTCCATCAGCTTTAATGCCAGTGGATCTCCTGATGTTGTCGGATACCGGCTCTTTAAGTCCGTTAACGGCAGTCCGTTTACACATCAAGGGCAGGTGGTGCTCGGCGACGAGAGCCTTGTCTTCTCGGGACTTGGAGCTGACGGAATGTTTACTTCCTATTACGTTGTTGCCGTTGACGTAGCCGGCAAAACATCTGAACCAAGCGCTATTGTGGGCGGTACAGCACCTGGATTCGAAGTTCCAGGCGATAACGACACGAAACCGGATGACGACATCGATAATCCTGGTGACGGCATCACGGAGGGAGATCCCAATGACGACCTGGAACTTGGGAATGAAGGTGCTACTACCGTACCGTCTGCACCAGGTCAGCCGACCCTTGCGGCTACCCCTGAGGGCTTCCAGGCCACCTGGAGCGGCAATGCTCCAGAGGAGGAGGTAATGGTCTACAACATCTACATCAGTCCGAACAGTGATGGCAATTACCAGCTTCTTGGCTCAAGCAAGGGCACGGAGTTCCACTACTCCTCGGGTAACCCAATCGGCGGTACCTTTAGAGTAACTGCCGTAAATCCAATCGGTGAATCTGCTGCTTCACCGACAGTATATTTCGAGAAAAAATAGATTGGTATACTAATAAAAAGCCAGCCCCACTACAGAGATCATCTGTTAGAAGGGCTGGCTTTATTTTTTAGGTAATGCAGATACTTCTACGTATATTCCATGAGGACAGACTGCATCTTGCGAGATAAGAAGGTTAACCTCGGAAGTTTAAACTTTCTCTAAAAAAAAGACTGACAATGGAAATGGTGGTCACCATCTCCATTGTCAGTCTGTTCTTGATCACGGTTTAATCTTCAATCGTGGACAAATCGCCTGTCGGAAGATCCAGTTCCCACGCTTTCAATACGCGGCGCATGATCTTACCAGAGCGCGTCTTCGGAAGTTTATCCTTAAACTCAATTTCACGAGGTGCGGCATGAGCGGAAAGTCCTTCCTTTACGAAACGGTAGATTTCATCCTTGAGCTCCTGAGTAGGTGTATACCCCTCACGTAAGGAGATAAAGGCCTTTATGATCTCGCCACGGGTTACATCAGGCTTACCGATCACGCCTGCTTCAGCGACAGCGGGATGCTCAACCAACTTGCTCTCCACTTCGAACGGTCCGATTCGTTCACCGGACGAATTAATCACATCGTCTATTCTGCCCTGGAACCAGAAGTATCCTTCTTCATCCATATATGCCGAATCACCTGAAATGTACCAGCCCGGAATTCGGAAGTATTCTTCATACTTCGCCTCGTTGTTCCAAATTTTTCTCATCATGGACGGCCAAGGTGTCTTGATGGCCAAATTACCCATCGTGTACGGAGGCACTTCTCTCCCCTGATCGTCCAAAATCTTAGCTGTTATGCCCGGCACCGGACGCCCCATGGATCCTGGCTTGATCGCCATGCCCGGGTAATTACAGATCAGCTGTCCGCCGGTCTCCGTCATCCACCATGTGTCATGGATACGCTGCTTATAAGCCTTGTGTCCCCAACGCACCACCTCGGGATTAAGCGGCTCACCAACAGATAAAATATGCCGTACATGGCTCAAATCATATTGGTCGATAAGGTCGGAACCGGCACCCATCAACATGCGGAAAGCGGTCGGAGCGCTGTACCATACCGTTACCTTATTGTTCACCAACGTGCTGTACCAATCCTGTGGACTGAAACGGCCTCCGCGAATGACATTGGTAACCCCATTCAACCACGGTGCAAAAATACCATAGGACGTACCGGTTACCCAACCCGGGTCCGCCGTGCACCAATATATATCATCTTCCCTTAAATCCAAAACAACCTTGCCCGTATAATAATGCTGAATCATGGCATTCTGCACGTGATACACGCCCTTCGGTTTCCCGGTAGAGCCTGATGTATAGTGCATGATCAATCCATCTTCCCGCTCAAGCCATTCAATCTCCAGCTCACTTGATGCAGCCTCTACTTCCTCGTGGTAGCTTACTAGCCGCGAGTCCTCCTCCTCAATCTCGCCAACAACAAAAATATGCTTCAGTTCAGGCAACTCGTCTCGCTTCACACGTGACAACAGTGCAGGTGTCGTAATCAGTGCAACAGCACCACTGTCCTCCAGACGGTCCTTTACCGCCGTTTCCATAAACGCCTCGAACAATGGGCCGACCACGGCGCCTACCTTCAGAATGCCCAGCAAACCGGCATAGAGCTCAGGGCCGCGCGGCATAAAGATAAATACCCGATCACCCTTGCCAACACCATATTTGCGGAGTACATTACCGAACTTGTCGGATTTCTCTTTCAACTGCGCATAAGTAATAGATTCCTCGCGATTGGCGTCACTGTACAGGAGAGCTACCTTGTCTCCTCGCCCCTCTGCTACATGACGATCAATAGCTTCATACGCCATATTTACTTTGCCCGTCTCATACCAAGTAAAATGTCTCTCGATTTCGTCCCATGAAAACTCGGAGCGTGCCTGCTCGTAACTCTTCATATTGGAATGTGAAACTTCACTTGGCAATATTTCGCTATGCGTTTGATTCATGATAACATCCTCCTCATTCTCAAATCGGTCTCCTCATAGTGGACAGCGCTTACAAAATGATTGAATGAAACATACATTTTACACATTGCGGTGGGTCGTCACGTTGTCGCAGTCATCGAGTCATCAACCCTTAGAATTCGCAAGGAAACATATCGTTAAGTACAACATAAATGTGAAGATTTTATGTCGAAAAGATTATATCATAGCTCTTGTTTGCCTGTCATTGCTTTTCATTTTTTTATTTTTTTGCTATAAGTAGGGTATGGAATTGAAAGGAGCGTAACGGATGGAACACTGCAAGGTATACCTGTCTCATGTTTTGTTCCCTGAAGACCGCCGCCTGATCATCGAAGGACCTGTACCTCCCGAGCAACTATCCGAGCTAACCATGCACCCTGATCTCAAGGCTTTTCGTCGTCCTGCGGAGCAGCATGAGGCATTGGTGGAAATTGCAGGCCTGCCCGAAGGCAGAATCATCATCACGAGAGACCAAGATATGATCGTTGGATATGTAACATTTCATCACCCGGATGAGCAGGAACGCTGGTCCGAGGGCAATATGGAAGATTTGATTGAACTTGGTGCCATCGAGGTAGCAAAAGACTACCGTTCTCTGGGACTTGGGCAGCAGATGATCAAGACTGCATTTGAAGAAGAACAGATGGAGCGTTACATCGTGTTTACGACCGAGTACTACTGGCATTGGGATCTTAAAGGAAGCGGCCTTAACGTATGGGATTACCGCAAAATGATGGAACGGTTAATGAAAATCGTGGATATGGAGTGGTACGCAACCGATGATCCGGAAATCTGTTCCCATCCTGCCAACTGTCTTATGGTCAGAATCGGGCGGCACGTACCGCTTTCATCACAAGAACAATTCGATCGTATCCGTTTCAGACAGCGGTTTATGTATTAAGTCGATCCCCAATAAAATAAACAAAAAACAAACTCCCCGAGAATTTGCCACAGGGGAGTTTGTTATCTGCGGGCGCATAACTGAATATGCATACCGACTGCTTGCTCAAATTTGTTACTAGAGTTTGCCTAGCATGTAGTTCACGATTTCGTGTGAACGTTTGGAAGCTTTCACCGTAAACTCGGGGAAATTGACATGGGCAGAGCCGTCAGCCTTATCCGACATGGATCTGATCACCACATAAGGCACACTGTTCATATAACATACCTGAGCAACCGCAGAACCTTCCATTTCCGCGCAAGCCCCGTTCAGATCCTCGTGGAGCGTCTGTACCGTTTCACGGCTGGCAATGAACTGGTCGCCGGACAGAACCTTTCCGATGACGTAATGATTCGCCCCCTGCTCTTTGCACGCTTCCTCTGCCAACTCGATCAACGAGGGATCTGCGGGAAAATCGGATACTTCCTGATACGGAATCACACCGCGCGCAAAGCCGAGCGGAGTCACATCCATATCATGCTGCATGCAAGAGGAAGAGATGACGATATCGCCAATGTTCAGCTCCGGATGCAGCGCGCCCGCTACGCCGGTAAACAATATTTTGGAAACGCCATAGGTGTCAATCAGGATTTGCGTGGTAACCGCGGCATTCACCTTACCCACTCCGCTCTTGCATACAACGACTCTCTTGCCATGAATCGTTCCTGAAGCATATGTAACCCCTGCACGGACTGCTGTTTCTTTATTCTCCAGTTGACTGAGCAGCAACTCCACTTCTTCGTCCATGGCCCCGATTAGGCCGATAACCTGTGTTGTCATACCGATATCCCTCCTGAATTCAAGACCACATATAAATCCCACCAGAAAAAAGCCCCTTAAAATCAGGAGCTTTCTTCAAATCAATAGATGTCTAAACAGCTTTTATTCACACTTCTTACTCGTTCACATGACTAACCGAAAGCCGAAGAATCGTTTCATGCGGCAGAATCACGCGAGGATTCTCCACATTCTCCTTCTTCATTAGCTTGGTAAGCAAACGCATAGCTACAGCTCCCAGATCATACATCGGTTGAGCTACCGTTGTCAGCTGTGGACGAACCATTGAGGCCATCCGGATATTATCAACGCTGATAATAGAGAAATCATCCGGCACTTTATAGCCTTCATCCTGAATGCTATGAATAGCGCCAATCGCCATCTCATCGGTAGCAGCAAAAATAGCCGTCGGTTTCTTCTTAAGCCCCAGGAAGTATTTCATCGCTTCCACGCCGGACTCATAGCGATAGTTACCAATCCGCACCAGATCCTCTTGATACTCAATGCCAGCTGTCTCCAGTGCCTTCTTGTAGCCTTGGAAGCGTGCATAACCGTTCGCCGGATCCTGCAGCGTTCCGCTGATCATGGCAATCTCACGATGCCCGTGCCGGATCAGTGTGCTTACCGCATCAAACGCAGCTTGTTCATGATCAATGTCGACCGAAGGATAAGAACCTCTCTCATCACTTGTCGCACAAAGAACAATCGGCACAGCCGATGACTGGAACGCCTGGATATGCTCGTCCGTCACCGTTCCACCCATAAACAACAGCCCGTCCACTTGCTTCTCAAGCAAGGTGTTGATAACGCGGATTTCTTTTTCCTTACGTTTGTCGGCATTACACAAAATTATATTATAGTGGTACATGTTAGCAATATCCTCAATACCACGGGCAATCTCCGCAAAGATCGAGTTCGAAATATCAGGGATCACAACGCCGACGGTTGTGGTCTTCTTGCTGGCCAGACCTCTGGCTACCGCATTCGGACGATACCCTAAACGTTCAATCGCTTCGTATACTTTTTTCCGGGTCTGAGGCTTAACGTTCGGGTTATTGTTTACAACCCGTGATACCGTCGCCATGGAAACGCCTGCTTCGCGCGCAACATCGTAAATGGTTACCGTCAAATTCCTTCTCTCCATTGCCAATAGATTTTCATTCGTTCAATACCAATTGAATTTATGATACGACAAATTACTGCTTTGTGCAACGACACGGCATTAGATGCCGTCCAATTGAGCTTTCAGCGCTTCAGCCGTAATATGGGAATGGGATGTATGCCAGACTGGCGCTCCTTCTTTTACAAGAATAACTTGTGGCGATTCGTGCTGTATGCTTAGAGTTTCCGCAGCCTGACTCGACACCGGACGGTCGGCAATGACATCGATCCATACATAGTCAATCCACTCATTCGGCTGGTCCTCCAGGTAAGCTTGCACTTCCTTATAAGCTCCGGCACTAATTGGGCATCTGGTACTATGTTTGAACAACAGCAAGGGCCTCTGCTCCGAAGATTCAAGCGTGTTGCGTAACTCTTCTATAGTAGTCATTTTCGTCAACGTCGCCATAGGATATACATTCCCTTCATTGTATTGAAGTTCCTATCCTCTATCCTAACAAAAAGTGCGTGAAAAATCCAACAACCGCGAAAATTTTCTGAAAATTATCTTGCATAATTGCCCGAATTTTCAGGAATGAGAGATTTGATGGTGCTTAATTGCTCAAGACGTCCCTCAATTTGTCTCATCCAGTCACCGTCGCCCATGCTCTGGGCATAACGAAATAGATCCAACAGCATATTAATTCGCTCATCAAAAACTTCCATGCAGCGTGCCTGCCATTCTACCGACAAATCATCATCGTATGTACGGAACACTTCTCGAAGTACGTATGCAGACTCATTAACATCTGCGAACGAAACGCGTATTCGTCCGGTTTCATTGCTAATCGATGCGAGATAGCGAAGTAAATCCGGTTTAATAAGAGGTAGAAGCTCATACTTCATACAAGACTGACAGGCATAAACAGGAACATGACATATTCGAGTCTTTCTTTCATGAATCAGCTTCCTTAATTCCAACTTCATCCATTGTCCGCAGTTGCAGGTTTTGAACAAAATGCCCACCCCAAATCCTATCACGTAATCTAATACCAACAGCCCTATGTCACAAATCTGTCGCCTGAACTAGTTCTATTCGACTATCATACCAGAGAATCCTGCTATTTTGTGATAATGCTTTATTTACCAGATATGTTCCCAAATGTTTGTTCTTTGGTCGCTCCTATGAAACCCCTGTCCATATTTGTTACAATGAATACAGTCTTAAGAGACCTATTCGATCATGTTACGGATATATCAAGAAATCTGCAGAGGAAGGGGCTAAATCGATCATGAGATTGGCTGGAAAAAAAGTGATAGCGCTTGTAGACGAAGAATTTGAGGATCTGGAACTATGGTATCCCGTTTACCGAGTCCGGGAAGAAGGGGCCGAAGTCCATCTCGCCGGATTGGAAAAAGGAAAAACTTACACAGGCAAATATGGTGTTCCCGCTCAAGCTGAGTATTCCTTTGAAGAACTGAACAGCGAGGATTATGATGGAATTCTCGTTCCGGGCGGCTGGGCGCCGGACAAGCTGCGCCGTTATGATAAAGTGCTGCAACTCGTTAAAGAGATGAATGCGGACAAAAAGCCGATCGGACAGATCTGCCACGCCGGATGGGTGCTCATCTCTGCCAAAATCCTGGACGGCATTACGGTGACTTCCACACCGGGAATCCGGGACGACATGGAAAATGCCGGTGCAATCTGGAAGGATGAAGCGGTCGTAACCGATGGCCATATTATTTCCGCCCGCCGTCCTCCGGATCTGCCGCCGTACGGCAAAGCCTTTTGCGATGCTCTGGCACAGCAAGGCTAAAGCTCCCCTGCACCACACAAAAACAGCCGCTCATTTCACCAAGAAGTGCTCCTGGTGAGATAGGCAGCTGTTTTTTTATATGAATATAGCTTGTCCACTCAAAAAAGAAACATGAAAAATTGGAACGTTATCCTAGAAGCCTTTTAAGAGGCCGTGCTGTCCGTACCATTCTTTCCGTTCAGATAACTGCTGCGTTCGGCAAAGGCGCTAAGGCGCTCTTCGACAGCGTCGCTGGTACGCAATTTGAAGCAATCCGCTGCCTCCCCCTTCGCTTCTGCCGCATTGGTATTCAAGATGCGATGCTTCACGCGAAGCAAGGATTGCGGAGACATGCTTAGATCCTTAACGCCAAGCTCCAGCCATATTGGAATCGCCCGCTCGTCCCCTGCCATTTCTCCACACACGCTGACCGGTATGCCTGCCTCATGCGCAGCCTCCACCGTCGTCCGTAGCATGCGCAAAACCGCTGGATGAAACGGATGGTACATGTGTGCAATCTGCTCATTCATGCGATCCACCGCCAGCACATACTGAACCAGATCATTGGTCCCGATGCTAAAGAAATCAGTCTCCTCTGCCAACAAATCCGAAATGGTGACTGCTGCCGGTACCTCAATCATAATGCCAACCTTAATGTTCGGATCGTACGCTATGCCGCGTTGGTCCAAATCGGCCATCGCACGCCGCAGCACGGCATTAGCCTGCCTGACTTCCTCTACCGAGGATATCATCGGATACATGATTTTGACGTTACCGAAAGCGCTGGCCCTCAGAATAGCAGACAGCTGGGTCTGGAACGGCTCTGTGCGATCCAGACTGATACGAATGGCGCGATACCCCAAGAAGGGGTTCTCTTCTTCCGGCAGCCCGAAATAATCCAGCTGCTTATCGCCGCCAATGTCCAGCGTACGGATCACGACCGAAGCCTGACCTGCGTTCTCGGCAACCAGCTTATACACTTCAAACTGCTCTTCTTCCGAAGGAAAGTTGTGGCGATCCATATATAAGAATTCCGTCCGGAACAATCCAACTCCCTGCGCGCCGTTCTTGAGCGCAATCTCCATTTCTTTTATGGAGTTCATATTCGCGGCCAGATTAAAGTATGTTCCATCCTTCGTAACCGCGTCAACCGTTGCCAGGAGCTGCAACTGCTCTTTCTTTTTCCGTTGTTGCTCTCGGATCCCTTCATAACGCTCCACGATCAGCGTGTCAGGCTCCAAATACAGCAAGCCTTCATCTCCATCCACAACTAAATGCTGTCCGGTCTGGATCGGATGATCCAGCTTGTTCTCAATCCCGGATACGAGCGGTATGCCAAGAGCGCGGGCCATAATCGCCGAATGAGAGGTCTTGCCACCCGTCATCGTCACAATGCCAAGAACGTGGGAAGGGTTAAGGTGCACGAGCTGAGACGGAGAGAGCTCCTTCGCAACCAAAATATAAGGCTGCGTATCAGCCGGAAGTTTGACTTCCGGAGCACCGAGAAGATGCTTGAGCAGCCGATTGCCAACATCCTTAATATCCAGCGCCCGCTCCTTCATATACTCGTCGTCCAGCAAATCGAACATGGATACGAAATGATCGATCGCCTCTTTAACCGCCACCTCGGCAGCCTTGTACTGGCGCTCGATGATCCCTTGAATTTCGTTCATGAACACGGGATCCTCCAGTATGGCCAGATGCGCATCAAAGATCTGCGACTCCTCGTGTCCCACCATTTCCTTGAATTCGTTCTTGATATATTCAATTTCATTCTTGGAGGTTCGTATGCCTTCATATAAGCGCTCGAACTCTTTGGCTAAATCGACAGCATCCATTTCGGAATCTGGAAGGTCCAGCTCCCAGTGCGGCAGTACGAAAGCCTTACCAATCGCTACGCCTGTTGCTGCGCCAATGCCTTGTATCATGATTCTCTACCCCCAGCATTACTCTCATTTAATACGACGGACATGACAGATGACTGTCCTCTCTTAACGGACTTGAATGGAGCAAAGCTCCAAGATCTTACTTTATCGGGATTCGTGATCACCATAGGTGTGGCAAGTGATGCGGCATGTGTCTTTAAATAAGCCAGATCGAACTTGACCAGCAATTGCCCCGGCTCAACGGTATCCCCTTCGCTTACCACAGCTGAAAACGGTCCTTTCAGTTGAGAGGTATCGATCCCGATATGAATCAATACCTCGAGTCCATCCGGCGTTGAAATGCCAATGGCATGCATCGTCGGATAGACATGCATCACGGTGCCGTATACCGGAGATACAAGTTCTCCTTTTTCCGGAATGAACGCCACGCCGTTACCGACAAGCTTGGCGGCAAAAATATCATCCGGCACTTCGTCAATAGGAAGCATGCGTCCCTGTACGGGCGCGCTGAACAGAACGCGCGGCAAATCCTGCTGCATCAGCTTATTTATCTCTTCGCGGATGAGCTCGGAATACGTCCCGAACACCACCTGAACGTTACCGCCGCCCAGCTTGATGATACCAGCTGAACCGAGCAATTTCAGTGCATCCGAATCAATCTGGCGGTCATTATATACGGTTAATCGAAGACGCGTCATGCAGGATTGAACCTGAACGATGTTGTCTTTTCCCCCAAGCGCCTCCAGAATAAGCGGTGCCTGATAGGGAATGTCTCCTGCCCGGCCTTCCAGCGCCGAACCTTCTTCACGCCCCGGTGTCGGGATTTCGAAGGTGCGAATGGCCCAACGGAACAGAAAATAGTAAACGATGCCGTATACGGCCCCGATCGGTATGATGATCCAGGCATTCTTGGACAAGTGAAAATTGAGTACGTAATCGATAAATCCCGCCGAGTACGAGAACCCGTGATGAATATCAAATGCATAGGTAAGCACCATCGCGAACCCGGCCATCAAGGCGTGGAGCACATACAGATAAGGAGACGCAAATAAGAACGCGAATTCAATCTGCTCCGATACCCCGGTCAAAAAACAGACAAGCGCGGACCGCATAAACGTTTTTTTCACCTTCGGCTTCAAATCTTCACGTGCTTCTTGAATAATGGCAAATGCAATCGCCGGCAGAGCAAACATCATAATCGGGAATAACCCGGCCATGAAGTCGCCTGCTGTTGGATCACCCGCAAAGAATCGGGGCAGATCCCCTTGAACGACGGTTCCGTCTTCCGTCTCGTACGATCCCAACTGAAACCAATACACGTTATTCAACAAGTGATGCAGACCGAATGCCGTCAGCACCCTGTACAAAATTCCGTAAAGGAATAATCCGAACGCCCCCATATGTACGGTCAGATCATAAAAAACATCTAATCCGCGCTGTACAATGGGGGCCATCCCCAGCATGACCCATGCAAATATCGTGGAGAACAGTCCCATGAATAAAAGTACAAATCGGGAGCCTCCAAAAAACTGTATCGCTTCGGGAAGCTTAATATGTTTGAACCGGTTGTAAACGTAACCGGACATTACCCCAAAAATAATACCAATCAAAGTCGAGGGCTGTACACTCCCGTCTCCCAGACGGGATATAACCTGATCATAAATGAACATGCCAGCCAGAGCTGCAAGCCCTGCGGGTCCTCCCTGATTCGAAAGTCCCCACGCGACACCAATGGCAAATAAATACGGCATGTAATAAAACACGCCGTGCCCCGCAGCCTGAGCAATCTCGCCCAAGGTTCCGAAGCCCCACGCCGACCATGGCAGACTTCCCACGCTAAGCAGGAGAGCTGCCGCTGGAAGCGCCATTGTAGGGAGCATAACTGCTCTGCCCAGCTGTTGTAATGATCCCAACCAATTCAAGGCGAGCCCTCCTTTCTATCCTTGATGGTAAGCGCTGCGCCTGTTTTTGTCAAAAAGAAATCAGGGCAAATGCCACAAAGAAAAGCAAGCCTCACAAGCAATACCTCGGCAAGACGGATCGTGTCCAGTCTGCCATGGCTGCTTCAACATAAGGCTTGCCCATACTTCCAATTCACCATTTAAATCTTAACGCCCGCCCAAAGCGATGGAATCCTCCACCTTAATGCAGCGGTCCATGATGGCGATCATGTCGCTCTTCTCCGCGATGGCCGCCGCCTCTTCACTGATAATTCCCTGCTGCAGCCAGAGCACCTTGGCGCCAATCTCGGCAGCTTTCCGCGCCACATCGGCACAGTATTCACTGCGTCTAAATACATTAACGATATGGATCGGCTCCGGAATGTCCTTCAGGGATGGATAACTCTTCTCCCCGAGTATTTCTGTTGCACCAGGGTTAACCGGGATAATCCGGTACCCGCGCTTTTGCATCGCAGCAGAAACCATATGGGATGTACGATCCGGCCGATCAGACAGACCGACAACAGCAATATTGCCTGCGTTTCGCAAAATATCCGCGATTTCTTCGCGCGGAGGATTCTCAAATGCCATGCTTCATGACCACCTCTCCATTCGTAATAGACGAGCTGCTTGGCTATTTCTTTATTTTACCCATTCCACGTTGGCTCCAAGCGCCTTCATGTGATCAAAATATTGCGGGTACGACTTGGCCACATGATGTGCATCCTTAATCCGGATCGGCTGATGTGCGCGCAGCCCGACCACTGTCAGGGCCATGATCACCCGATGATCATAATGGGCATTGATCTCAACGCCACCTTCGACGCCTTCAGGACGGCCGTGAACGATGATCTCTGCCTGGCGTTCCTCAACGTTGGCTCCGGCTTTTCGCAATTCGTTCAAATAATCCGTAATCCGGTCGCATTCCTTATAGCGGAGATTCTCCACATTGTAGAATCGGGAGGTCCCTTCCGCAAACACAGCTGCCGCTACCATAGCAAGCACCGCATCCGTCGCTGCATCTCCGTCAAATTCCAATGCTTTCAGGGTACGATTGCCCTGTACATGGACATTTCCGTTCTCGTGTGTGAGCGGAACCTCCATCATCCGGAGGACGTCAATAATGGCCCGCTCTCCCTGCTTGCTGTCCTCTGACAGATTGCGGATGGTTACATCCGACTGCGTAACCGCAGCCGCCGCCAGGACGGCAGCAGAGCCCGGATAATCACCTTGAACCGTATAGGTCTTCGCTTCATAGGATTGACCGCCAGGAACCCGGAAGAATGTATAATCGTCCGCTGCATGAATGGTAATGCCAGCTTGCTCCAGCACTTCCAGGGTCTGACCGATAACGACCTTGGATTTCAAATCTCCGGTAACGGTAATCTCGCTGTCTTCAGCAAGCAATGGCGTTAAGAACAACAATGCGCTTAAGTACTGCGAACTCACTTCGCCAGAAACAGTGAGCTTTCCGCCCTTAGGCTGACCGCCACGAATCGTGATCGGCAGTTTGCCTTCGTTATGCTCCACTTCCACACCTAATTGACCAAGCGTCTCAATGAGATCATCGTGAGGACGTTTGCCCAGTGAATCCGGATAGGTATTGACGAAAGTAACCTCTTTAGATAATGCCGTAACGCCCATCAGGAAACGCAATACGGCACCGGCATTACCGACATTCAGCTCCTTCACATCCCGGGGCGATTTGCCAAAGCCCGTAATAACCGCCTTCTCCTCGTCCTCCTCGATCACGGCTCCGAGATCCCGGATACAGCGTCTCATGGCATCGCTATCCTCGCTATGAGCTGGGTAATAGATCGTGCTTGTTCCTTCCGCAAGTGCAGCCACCAGCAGGTAACGGGTTGTATAGTTCTTGGAGGATAACGCTCCAATCTCTCCGTTTAGTATAGGCGTAGGCTTGACGATTACATCCATCGTATGTATCTCTCCTTGTATATATTATGTTACGATAAACCAACCTTGAAATCTCCCTTAGGATAAATTGACAGGGAAAGAACCGCTTGGTTATCATAGTTCATGTGAACTGGAAATACAGATCGTTACGATCTTAATCATTTATTATCAGAAAAGAGGTCTATATGATGAAACCGATCCCTCAAATGGAAACAACGGAGCTTAGAAGCCGGCTTCAAAACGGCGAAAATGTATACATGATTGATGTCCGCGAGGATGAGGAAGTTGCCGCCGGCATGATCAGCGGTGCCAAGCATATTCCGATGGGCGAGATCCCGAATCGCCTGGACGAAATTCCACGCGATCAAGAAGTTGTCTTCATCTGCCGCAGCGGCGGACGCAGTCAACACGTATGCGAATTTTTGAATCACCAAGGCTTGACTAATATAATCAATATGAAGGGCGGCATGCTTCAGTGGCATGACGATGAAGAATAAACCAGCTATGAAAGGTGAGGGATGATCGTTATCCCCGCCTTTTTTTGCTTATTCCAATCCGAATGCGATCCCCAGATTCACCCATAGAGACTGATTCAAAATCATCACGCCAAACCCGTTCGCTGACCATCTTAGCCGCGGTAATGCGTTAAAATGTCAGTCGCCACTTCCCCTGCAGATCGGCCAACCGTATCCACTATGACATCCGCAAACAGGTATTTGTCCTTTCGTTCATCCAGGATACGCCGAACTCTATCTTCGACATCACCCGCAAGCAGCGGCCGATTGGCATCACCCCGTACCCGTTCGACGATGCTAGCAGCATCCGCTGTTAGAGCGACGACCCAGCCATCACGTTTCATCTGGTCACAATTCTCGGAACGAAGCACAGCCCCTCCGCCGGACGCTACAACAATGCCTTTCCTTTGCAATACCCTGCGCAGTGCGACAGATTCAGCCTCACGAAAATACGGCTCTCCATCCGCTTCAAACATCTCGGAAATCGTTCTGCCTTCCATCCTCTCAATTTCCGCATCCAGATCGATCAGGGTGTAGCCGAGCGTTTCTGCCAGAAGACGCCCTACGGTTGACTTGCCCGTGCCCATCATCCCGATCAGAATAATGTTCTTACCTATCTTATCCAATTTGACACCCCATTTGCTGCTTCACTATAAAGGTTGCTCATATCATACCACAGCCCCAAATCTTTCGACAATGGACCTAACTCTCTAAATTACTGTTAGGTTGCTGTTACGCGAGTAACCCCAAGTAATGCTCCAATTTTATCGAGTCTATCTGGTTCCCTATTGTCATATACTAATTGCAAGAATACAAGATTAGAAGAAAGGAGTGAAATCCATTATGTCTTTTCGTCCAACTGGCCTCTCTTCCGCTGCCAAGCGCATCCGCCGGATCCTCGACCCATCCTACCCGCTATGCCGCGAAGATGTGATCTGGGTGCTTCATTTTGTCCAAAAAAAAGTGGCTCTGAAGGATCCTGCACTGCTGGATCTTTCAAAGCCACGTTTGCTGCAAAATTACAACAGTTATTGCGAAGCCGCGCTTCTCTTGCTCGGAAGCGGAAACCACATCCATACGAAGAACCACGACATCCGCACCTGTCTTTTAGAAGCCATGCACGGACTCCCTGAGCTGGCGGAGGCGCACTCCCCTTCTCAAGCCCGCACGGTTGAATCTCTGACCTCTCCCCCGGCGAATGGAATTCATCCTACCTCTGAGAGAGAAATTGACCCATCCAGCGAGGATGGTATTCATACTCCCGTAAAAGAGCAGGATTAATTCATCCAGGGAGGATGGGATTCATACTGCCATAAAAACAGAATTAATCCATCCAGGGAGGATGGTATTCATGCTGCCATAAATAGAGCAGAATTAATCCATCCAGTTATAGTGGAAGGTTCCTTCTTTGTCCACACGTTTAAACATGTGAGCTCCAAAGTAGTCACGCTGAGCCTGCAGCAGGTTCGCTGGCAGGTTTGCGGTGCGATAGCTATCGTAGTATGCAAGCGCGCTGGAGAACCCAGGGACCGGGATGCCCAGGGATACTGCGGAAGCAACAACCTTACGCCATGCATCTTGATAGGATTCAATAATATTGGTAAAGAACGGATCCAGCAGCAGGTTCTTCAGCTCAGGATTGTTCTCATATGCATCCGTGATGTTCTGCAAGAAACGGGAACGGATAATGCAGCCGCCGCGCCAAATTTTAGCGAGGTTGCCGTATTGCAGGTTCCAGCCGTACTCATCGGATGCCACGCGAAGCTGTGCAAAGCCTTGAGCGTAGGATACGATTTTGCTTGCAAACAGCGCTTTGCGCACATTTTCAATGAACTCGGCTTTGTCGCCGTCAAATGCAGCTGCTTTAGGACCATTCAGGATTTTGCTTGCTGCCACACGCTCTTCTTTCATCGCGGACAGGAAACGGGAGAATACGGATTCGGTGATCATGGACAGCGGCACACCCAGATCCAGGGAGCTTTGGCTTGTCCATTTACCTGTTCCTTTTTGACCCGCCGTATCCAGAATCACGTCCACCATCGGCTTGCCGGTTTCTTCGTCATATTTGGAGAAAATGTCAGCCGTAATCTCGATCAGGTAACTATCGAGTTCACCTTGGTTCCACTCTGTGAAGATTCCGTGCAGATCCTTCGCATCAAGGCCAAGTACGTCCTTCAGCAATTGGTAAGCTTCGCAAATAAGCTGCATATCGCCATACTCGATACCGTTGTGAACCATTTTTACATAATGGCCAGCACCGTCTGGTCCGATATATGTACAGCAAGGCTCTTCGTTAACTTTAGCGGAAATGGCTGTCAAAATAGGCTCAACCAGCTTGTAGGCACTTTCTTGTCCGCCAGGCATGATCGATGGGCCTTTCAATGCGCCTTCTTCGCCGCCGGAAACCCCAGCACCGATAAAGTTAAAGCCTTTTTCAGCCAGTTCTTTGCTGCGGCGCTGTGTATCAGGGAAATATGCGTTACCGCCATCAATGATGATATCACCTTTGTCCAAATGTGGAATCAGCTGTTCAATCGTAGCATCGGTAGCTTGTCCCGCTTGTACCATGATCAGGATTTTACGAGGTGTCTCAAGGGAATCCACGAATTCTTCGATCGAGAATGTCCCCTTCACTTGCTTGCCTTCGGTTTCCTTCAGCATGTCTTCCGTTTTTTGCGGAGAGCGGTTATATACAGAAACGGTGAAGCCTTTGCTTTCGATGTTCAGGGCCAGGTTTTTTCCCATTACAGCAAGGCCAATCACACCGATTTGTTGTTTTGACATCTGGTTCTCCATCCTTTGCTCCAATATATTTTTAAACAACCCATCCCTATCCGAGATGATTTGCAATAATCTTATATTAACGTTTTTCATTTGACAAGTGAACCCCTGTCACAAAATCAGAACACGCGCGAAAACACCCCTTCTGTTTCGGAGTGTTGTTCGTGCTTTAAACTTGTATCCGGATTGAAGTAGTTACCACTCCAGCCTCATCAGCTCCAAGGAAAGCTCACGGAGTCTTTGCTTGCAAGCCAAAATTTTGTCTTCGTTCCCCTCTTGCAGTGCCGCATGGAGCTTCTCAAGCTCATCGTCGGTTTCCAGTCTGGACAGCAGCAATCGCTGTTCCCCTACATCCGATTCAAACAACCGCAGCATTTCCTGCTCCGTCATCGGCGTCCCCTTCTGAAACAGCACCCGCTGCCGGTAACCGGATATTTCCACAAGCCTTATGACCTCACCGAACAAAATATTCTCGATCAATATTTGCCGGTCCTTGAAACGTTTCACTACAGCATGGCCACGGGTATTTTCGATCAATTTCTCCATCCATTCCGCGAGTTTGGGATCACGGATCATATAATCGCCTACTAGTTTAAAACCGCTTCCTGTTCGTTGAAACCGCAGCTTTACCAGCTTGCGACCTGTTCGGATTGAAATGACAAACTGCGTATCATTCTCGCTCCAATAAAGCGAATATCCTTCCTGGATCAATTCCTTGATTAGGTCCTGGATATGCCGGCGATCAAACCGGAGCTCCAGGTTGCAATACTCCACTTCCTCGCTCTTATTCACGGCACTCCCTCCTCCGGTTTACTACCGATCATTAAACGGCGGTGAAGATTTCCCCCATGGCTGCTTTTGATGTTGTCTTATCTATATCTTATACTCCATCTTATGTAACGGTAACTTGGTTTATTGACTATTTTTAGCCCACATGAACATACGGTGAAGCTTTTCTGGGTAATGCGTGATGTCCATTCACCTTATGGTATAATAAGTTATCCAAAAACCGAGTTTAGTAACGATATCATCTACAACAGGGAGGCCATCATATCCATGACGGTTACCGGATTTACAGATCAAGATTTCGACGTATTCTCCGTTCCCGGGCTTGAAGCCCGTATGGAGGTTCTCATTGAACGGGTAAGACCCAAGCTGGAGGCGCTAGGGGCTGAGCTCGCCCCCTATGTATCCGTCTTGGCTGGGGAAGAGATGTTTGTGCATGTCGCCAAGCATGCAAGACGCACTGTCAATCCTCCCATTGACACTTGGGTCGCTTGGGCTGCCAGCAAACGCGGGTACAAAGCACTGCCTCATTTTGAGGTAGGCATGTTCGGAACCCATCTGTTTGTCATCTTCGCGATTATTTACGAAAGTCCCAATAAGACCGTGTTTGCCAGCAACCTGGAAGCCAAGCTGAAGAAAACAGCAAAGGCGCTACCCAAAAATTTCTACTGGTCCATGGATCACATGAACCCGTCCGGCACCCCTCATCAGGATATGAGCGAGGAGGATTTCACGCGTCTGATTGAGAAGCTGAAGCAGGTGAAAAAGGCTGAAGTCATGTGCGGACTGCGCATCCCGCGCGAGGAAGCCGTCAAGCTTGAAGGGGACGAGCTGGTGCAAAAGGTGCAGGAGACGTTTGAGTCGCTGCTGCCGCTTTATAAAATGGCGTTTTAATGAGCAAGATATGTTGATGAAAAGGGCTGCTGGTGCAGCTCTTTTTTTAAGATTATAGAATTTATAAATTTTCAGCGAAGCTGAACAATTCTATAGTCGCAAGAAAAACTTCCCTTAACCGCGGTCTGTCTTCTGAGAAAGTACGTCGATAGACGTTTTTCTTATGGATGATATTTTAATGAAGGAACGATGAAGATCTTGTTGCTCCTCCATTAATATGTCTAAAGTTTGAAGCGTTGCTGGACAAAGCAAAAAAAGCCGTTCATTCTCCTTGCATTCCCCCCCTATTTTGCTATACTCAATTTTGTTTATATAAAAACAGTAATCAACAAATCATAAGAAAATAAACATAGGGAAAGGTTGTGACAACGTCCATGGACCACAGTCGTACACCGCTCTTCACCGCACTTAAAGAACATGCGGCCAAAAACCCCGTGCAATTTCACATTCCGGGACATAAGAAGGGCCTCGGCACCGATGCCGAATTCAGGGAATTTATAGGGGATAACGCCTTTTCTATAGATTTGATCAATATTGCGCCGCTGGATGATTTACATCAACCTACAGGCGTCATCGAGGAAGCCCAAAAGCTGGCCGCCGATGCATTCGGTGCCGATCACACCTACTTCAGTGTCCAAGGAACAAGTGGAGCGATCATGACTATGATCATGTCGGTATGTTCGCCTGGCGATAAAATCATCGTACCGCGCAATGTCCATAAATCCGTGCTTTCCGCCATCATTTTTACCGGGGCCAAGCCTGTATTCGTATCGCCTGCCCAGGATGCCAATGTGGGGATCGATCACGGCATCACCATCAGCTCGGTCCGGAAAGCATTAAAACGTCACCCTGACGCCAAAGCCGTATTGGTCATTAACCCGACATACTTCGGCGTAAGCGCCAATCTGAAAGAAATCGTGGATTTGGCTCATAGCTACAACGTACCCGTTCTCGTAGATGAGGCGCACGGCGTATTGATCCATTTTCATGAAGATCTTCCGATGTCGGCAATGGAAGCCGGGGCCGATATGGCTGCGACCAGCGTGCACAAACTCGGCGGCTCGATGACGCAGAGCTCCGTACTGAACGTGAATACCAAGAACGGATACATCAATCCTTATCGCGTACAGACGATCATCAGCATGCTGACCACAACCTCCACCTCCTACATCCTGCTGGCATCGCTTGATACTTCACGCCGCAGTCTGGCGCTGCATGGACGAGAAATGGCAGCAAGGACGATTGAATTGGCGCAATATGCACGTCAGGAAGTCAATAAAATCGAAGGTTTGTACAGCTTCGGTGAAGAAATATTAGGCGGAGAAGCAACATACTCCTATGATCCGACCAAATTGACGATCCATGTACGCCATCTCGGCATTACAGGATATGAAACCGAGAACTGGCTGCGGGATCACTACAATATTGAAGTTGAGCTCAGTGATATGTACAATATTCTGTGCCTCATTACACCGGGAGACAATCAGGAGGCCATCGATATTTTGCTGACAGCGCTCCGCGAGCTTTCGAATCAGTACATGCATGTGAATGAGATTAACGAGTTGGTTGTGAAAACACCAGAAATTCCGCAGTTGTCGCTTATCCCTCGCGATGCGTTTTACGGGGATACAGAGGTTGTACCTTTCAAGGAATCGGCAGGACGCATTATTGCCGAATTCATCTATGTCTACCCGCCAGGCATTCCGATTCTGCTTCCGGGCGAAGTGATTTCCCAGGAAAACATCGATTACATTATCGATCATGTCGAGGTAGGCCTTCCGGTGAAAGGTCCTGAGGACCGCAGTATCCAAAATGTTAAAGTCATCGTGGAAACGGATCCTATATTCTAAAATGGCAGCTGTAAATACAATAAACCCGGTGCGAGAGGTTCGCACCGGGTTTATTGCTTAAGAGTCTTATTCCTGGTTTGCAGCAGCGACCAGTTCGTTGTAAACCGCCTCTACTTCATTCCATTCTTCTTCGTCCTCAATATTGTAAAGAACCATTTCCTCGTTCTCTTCTTCCATACGTAGAATGACGCCGTCCGCTTCCGGATTTTCGCGTTCAAGCAAAAGCGCGTAGAGTTTCTCGCCGACATCAAATGTCTCCACAAGAACCATCTCTACTTCTTTTCCTTCTTCATCCGTCAATGTCAGCACAAACTCTTCATGTTCGTGGTCGTGGTCATGATCGTGACCGCAGCCGCAAGCATCTCCGTGTTCATGTTTGTGTTCACTCATTGAAAAAACCTCACTTCGGTTAAATTATCATACTTTCGTATCGTATCACGGATAGCTTCTCCAGGTCAATTTCTGCCAAGCGGCCAAAGGGCCATCAATTAAGTGCGGTGATCACTTTCTCTGCAACTTTCACAAATCCGTCATCCGGTTTGACTTTTACATAAAAACCTACCGAGTATTTGCCCGCCGTTTTAAAATCGTACGTGAAATCATAGGTTCGGAACCAGAAGTTATCCTTGCGATCCTTCACTTCCTGGGACTGAATATCCTTGATATTGCCCGAAGGATCCTCAATCGCTACTTTCACTGAGTGTATATCGTTGTTTAAGCTGTCCACCTGGCTAAAAACATTGAATTTCAGCTTACCCTTGTTCACGTTGCCGAATACAGTATCTCCTTTAAACAGAAAAATATGCACGTTCGGCTTGATGACTTGAACTTGTCCATTCGCGGGATTCCAATCCACAGCCCCGTCGAATTCCCGAACCGGCACATAGGTTTTGCCATCGATTAAATATCCACCATCCTTCAATTCATGACCGTTTAGCCAGACACGGACTCGCTCATTGACGGAATCTGCAAACAAAAGGGTGCTGCCACCCATTAAAGAGAGCACTAACATACATGCCATCACTTTTTTCCACTTCATATATTCATTTCCCTCCATTGGCTCATCTTGTTGTTATATGTGTATACTACATGTCAAAAAACAAGTTGCGGACAATTTTGCACTTTGTGGTAAAATTTTTTCCTCATGCAGTAAGGTCTGTGCCTATCACGAATTATACTGCATTTCAGGGCCGATTCGATCATATAATCCGTGTAAATCAACGTGGAATTCGTTAAAATATACATTAGCATACTGGACTACATATCATATCATCAGGAGGTTTCATCCATTGACACTGAAACTACAAATGCTTGGCACCGGCAGTGCGTTTGCCAAGAACTACTATAACAATAACGCACTGGTACATGACGGGAATTTCACACTTATGATCGACTGCGGCATCACCGCTCCAATGGCACTACATCAGCTGAATAAGACATTTAACGATATCGATGCCGTGCTTATCACACACATTCATGCCGACCATGTGGGCGGACTCGAAGAGCTTGCCTTTATGATGAAAATGAAATACAACCGCAAACTCCCGCTTTACATTGCTGAATCGCTGGTGGAACCGATATGGGAACATTCACTCAAAGGCGGATTATATCAACAGGGACATATCTCCTCCCTGCATGATGTATTTGACGTACACCCTCTGAAACCGGGAGTGAAGGCCCATATTTCATCAGGCATCTCGGTAGAGCTGATTCATACGCAGCATATTCCCGGCAAGGACAGCTATTCGCTTTATCTGAATGATCGGATATTTTACAGTGCTGACATGGTATTCGATCCGATCCTGCTCAACCAACTGGTGAATGAGCGGGATTGTGAAGTGATTCTGCATGAATGTCAGCTGCAAGGCCCCGGAGAGGTTCATACGACACTGGATGAGCTGCTCAGCCTTCCTGAAGAAATTCAGGAACGCACCTATCTTATGCATTACAGTGATGAGGTCGAAGCTTTCATTGGCAAGACCGGAATCATGGAATTTGTGGAGCAGCAGCGGGTATACGAATTGTAGTTCAATATAGATGAATAGTTTATGAGGGTTCCCGGGAACACTAATTCCGGGAGGCGATCTATATGGATAATACACAACAAGAAGTCGTAGGCGTCCGTAAAAATGGCGACGGCGACATCATCGAACTGAAGCTGGATAACGGTAGTGTCGTGGACTACAAGACTGCACAACAGATGGCCAAGAATAAAGAAATCAAAAACGTGAACGTATTCCGTGGACGTGACGGAGATGAACATCTTCGTTCCAATGCGGATGGCGATCCCAGCAACAACCTGGATAATATGCCAAGCTTTTAATTCATGCCTAAAAAGACCTCGAGTCGATACTCGAGGTCTTTCCTTTTTAGAACGATGGGATCATCAGCCACCTTATAGTTAAGAAGATGCCTACAGTTCCTTTTTCATACGAACATGGGGAATGCCAGCATCATCAAACGGCTCGTCCGAAATCGTCTCATACCCCAGCTTGCGATAAAACGCCTCCGCCTGCACCTGGGCATCCAGCACGGAATACTGCAGTTTCAATTCACGCGCCTGCGTTTCCAATGCCATCATCAGCACACGCCCTATCCCTTTGGATCGGAATGGCTTACGTACCGCAATGCGCTGCATTTTGGCGGAGTCCTTATTGTAATAGGTGATACGTCCAGTTGCCGCGTACTGTCCCTCCGACTTGATCAGGACATGATGTGCATCGGAGTCCAGACGATCGTAATCATCAATCTCCAGGTCAATCGGAACCTTCTGTTCAAGCACGAAAACATCCTTCCGGATATCCAGCGCTTGCTGCAACTGCTCTTCGGTTGATACATTTATGATTTCTGCTGCCAATTTCAACACCTCTTTATGTAGAATCAATTCCTTGTAATATCGCAGATCGAGATATTATACAAAATAATCATTTTCCTGTATAGTATAAGCTAACGTTTTTTTGAAAGGAGCATTGCCTTTATGGGCATGGGAACCACGATATTTTGGGCTGTTATCATCTCAGCCATCATCATCTACCCTATCTTTTGGGCGATTAAAAAAGGTTATTCCCGCAAATGGGATGAGGAATAGCATCGGCCGTTTTACAGCAAATCGCCAGCTTGCCTGCCGGCGGTTTGCTCTGCTCGCTGTTCGAGCAAAAGGTAAGGATATTGGTATGACCGATTTGTTATAGACGTTGCTGCACCCATTACGGATGGAGATCGCGTAAGGTATCCACCGAATCCATCGGGGATACCGGCTCCAGTGCTCCGCTTCCCTGCTTGGAATATACGTCCTGATCTATCGAACGTCCGTAAACATCAAGCATTACAGGCGCCGCAGGCCCATGTAGCGGCTCCAGCTGCACCGACGTTCTCTCCGAGATACTGCAACCGCTCCCTAGTACAGTTACCCCTAGCAACGAGAGCACCAGACTGGCTCGATTAAAATGATGGGATTTCCCACCTGCCATGCCATTCACACTCCTCCATTGGCATAATCATGCTGTATTTAGTCTGAACCGGAATGTGATTTTTTATAACGAGAAAACCATTGACAGCCACACTGTCTGCTGGTAATATATGAATTACCTTTTTAAATATTTCATGATCTGTTAGCTCAGCTGGGAGAGCACTATCTTGACAGGGTAGGGGTCAGTGGTTCGAGCCCACTACAGATCATAATCGAAAACCCTTGATGCCATTGGCGTCAGGGGTTTTTCATTTTCGAATACTATTGCCTATTTGGGTTCATGGGGTCCCGTTGGGGACGGATTGGGGGACAAAGTCAGAATATGGATGCGAAGCACCAGATGGTTGACCAAGTTTCTCAGCAATTTTCGTTTGAGATCAAGAAACATGCGTCCCCTTCCTTTCTCGGGCCTCCAGGACAGATTATACTACTAACGAAAAATCAAACGAAACATTACAGGCTTATCTTCCATTTATCCATATAAAAAACCGGTACCTGGACAGGCACCGGAAACCATAACCCACATTCATCCATCATTTATCTATTCTTAAATTACCCCAGTCCCCTTACGATTAAATGAAGACTATTTTAAAAGTTCTTCCGGTGTCTCTCCGCTGTATACAAATACGGGACTTGCTGTATTCACTACGAATACGGCTACCATCGTCAGAGCAGATGCGATAAACGAAAACAACTGATGTTTAATCTTATGGGTCCATAACATGAGCTTGTCCTCCTTTCCAGCGTAATAAACTGAGAGCCTGGACCAAATATATGACAGCCAATGTTGGGGACTGAAGTCCAAAGTTAAACATAACGATGACACTGCTAATTATGCGAAGTTTTACGTAATGCTTCCTCGGTATTCGGGACTGCCTTTCGATTCGGCTGGGAGCAAACAGCATCACCAGCAACAGACTGAGGACATTGATAATGAGAACACCTGCAATTTCCATCTCCACAAAAGACACCAAAGTGAATAATGCGGTCGTGAATGCAATGCAGCCAGCCCCTGTCTTAAGGTGATATCCTCCGGAAAATTGCCTGAGTACCGCAAAACCCGTCAAGGCAATGACCGCCTGCTTCACGTTACCCGTGAATATCGAAATAAGCAGCGTGAAGACCACAATAAACAATACGTTTAATATGATGGCGATCGCATGTTTCAAAACAGGAACAGAGGATTTATGGTCAGGTACCTGGCGTTTGATCCCCTCCGCTATCCGTTTTGATAATCCTTCTATGATCATAAGAATCCCGCTCCTCTGTATTGATGGCATAATACAAGAAGATTCCAAATGTTATTCCAAAGAAGAGAAGATGCAGCCATAAACGGTTGAGATAAAACAGAATCGCAATTAATATCAACACCACGATAATTAAAGCGATCAATAGAATATGTTCAAATTTAATGCGCAGCTTTTCCAGATTGTACTTAAACCCAATACCAAATTTGTACATAATCCAGGATATCAACAGTCCTGTCGCTCCTGACAGGATTTGAAGAATATAACCATTGGCATGATTGGTCTGAATGGAATCAATCGATCCGAATATCGTTGTCAAATAGGCCGTTTGTATCAACGCATAAAGCATGTATCCAATGATGGTACATATCGCCGACCAGATAACTGGGATCTTAATAATGGCAGAAAACAAGAAAACGAAGATCAATACGGTAATGAGAGGGGCGAGAAAATCCAAGTGAAGCTCGTTGCGCATAACGAAACTTTGCAAATTGGCAAGGATCATGACAATCAACGCCTGCCATATGTACTCTGTTGTCTTAAATCTAAGCAATGTCATGATTAGTGAATAAATCGCCAGTGTTTCAAATGTTGAAAACACCATAAACCAAATAACTTCCATTCAAAGATTTCCTCCCTACACCATAAGAAATGGTTAAATGTGTGCTACGCCACTTCCCGATGTAACCTGATTACACTGATGGTTATAACGTCCATAAATAAACGATATACCGACAGACGCTCAGTTTCTATCGAGTCGTCCTAATGATGCATGTTCTTGAGGTCAATTCCGATGGCGCCTGCCACTTCTTATATGTCTGGAAACTGTGATGGAAAATGCAAAAACATTAAACGTCGTTTATAGCTCCGGCTTGGCTCAAAAATTCTAAAACAGAACAACTTAGAACTTCTTATACACCAAAACGAATTAAACCACTGAAACATTCAATCCGTATACCAAACGAAAACCAAGCATTAGTTATCAAGAATCCACGACCTTGTGAATATGACTAATCCAGAATAAACTCAGATCCTACTATTTAACATCCTGACATCATCTAAGTTGATTATATAAGGCCCGGAAGGCATAACAACAGGTAATTAAATACATAAGTGGGGGAATCCATCATGGATTTATGAAGTGAAGAGTGAAATAGAGAGTTAATTTGCTATATTTCCATTATATACGAACCTACGTTCTTGTTCAACCACCTTTAAACGCAAGTATACAATTATCTGGCAAAATAAAAGAAGAGGCACCCAATCGGATGCCTTCCCGAATTTACTTATACAGCTTGGTCCATGCCAAGCCATTCGCAACGAGCAGCGCGAGGATATAGGCCAACATACCATAAGGAATTGTGCTGCTTGCATAATGTAAACCACAGAGTCCACCAATAACAAAGAAGAATAACAATACCCACCAGCCGTCTTTCTGCTGCGCCATATTAAACGCTTGAGAGAACGGTGGATTGCGCAGAATTGCCTTGGCTGACAAGGGAATCAACACCAATCCGGTAAGGAGTATGATGAGAATATCCGGCATGATCCGAGTACCGAACACGATCAGAAACACGATCGCGTTCACAATGAACAGCGGCACGAACATTTTGACGGCAAAAGCCTTTAAAGCCCCTTTGTATAAGGGATTCATGCTTGACATCGGGGCTGCGCCAAATAACCAGAAGGCCTTGGGTTTGCCGGAGAATTTCAGCATCATAACGACGGTGATAATCATGATGAGCATACTATGCAGTACATAGTACGACGATCCCTGGCTGATTTCCGCCAATGAGGAGTTACGGATCGTAGAGACAAAGAATAAATAAGGCAATAACACGGACAACCCAAGTGTAGGATACACCTTAAGTTTAAACTCTCTCTCGTTCTTCAGCATGCTGGCAGATAGTCGGAAACAAGCTTGCTCCGTGCGCGACCCGCATACCCTTTTGGCCAAGAATCTGTCCAATCGCCCGCGCTCCCGCCCTTTTCCCGCTTCGCTGTGAGCCAGCTTCTCCAGATGCTGCTCGAACGAAGGAATATAACGGACATAGACGATCATAAGCACAATCGGGACGAATATAGCCAGCAACGAGAGAACAGCCAGCCACCTGCTCCCCTCGCCAAACAACCACTCATACGGAGCCGCAAACCACACCGGCGGAAGCAGAATCTGCCACCAGGCCGGCTTAAATACCAGATGAAAATCAATCAGATCGAAGGAACGGATCACAAACTGATAGCCGATGGCCAGCGTAGCGGAAAGTCCAATCTGTACATAATTGATCAGATCCTTCAGTTTCTCTCCATCCCAATACTTGAGCAGCAACAGATAAACCAAGGAGGTGCTCACCAGAATGAGCATATTCATCAGTATTAACTCCAGGATATAGATCAGAAAGAACAGCACGCCATGCTTGATCAATCCCACGACCAGCGAGCCTGCTGAGAGCGCTCCGGTTAGCAGCAGCAAATAAATTCCTGCATGAATCGATCGCGCCAATCCGACCGTTCGACCGTCGATCGGCTTCGTCATCAAAATGCTGCGGTCGCGCACATCCAGCAGAACGGATGAGAAATCTGAAATCATGGAGCTCATAATCAGGAACATTAGGATCGCAGACAGGATGCTCATCGGCATTAAATATTCCGGATCGCTCCAGAACACAAACGGCGTCAGGACAAGCCCGATTAAGCCATACAGCCAGAGGGAGCTGACAAACAGGTTCTTGTCCTGCTCTTCTTTCTTCCGGTTGCTAGAAGATAATATGACGGGTGCGCGCCTCGAATCCATCAACAATTTGACATGGAGTATCCGGCGCAGCGTTTTATAGTCGACACCCAATCTCGAGATGATTCCCTGAAATCGATCCAGTATCTTCAGCATCCGAAACGATGAATCCGATCCCGCCATATCAGCTTCCCTCCCGAACGATCGATACGAACCGTTCTGCAATACGGGCATGGTCATGGAACCCCGTCAGCTGATTAAACACTTCTTCCAGGGACCCCTCATGGGAATGCTGCTGTAATTCTTTGAACGTTCCGTCCGCCACTACCCGGCTGTCAGCGAGCAGAATGATCCGGCTGCTGATTTTCTCAACGACGTCCATGATATGTGAGGAATAAAAAATCGTCTTGCCCTGGGCAGACAGCTGGGCCAGTACTTCCTTGACTACCATCACGCTGTTCGCATCCAGCCCGCTTAAGGGCTCATCCAGGAACAATAGATCAGGATCATGCAGCAGGCTCGAGATCAGCAGCACCTTTTGCCGCATTCCTTTTGAAAACGTAGCGATCCGTGAGTGATAAGCCTTTTCCATGTCAAAGCAATCCATTAATTGCTTCGCCTTATAATCCGCTGCATCATATGTAAGTCCGTACAACTCGCCTATAAAAGTCAAATACTCGGCTGCCGTTAACTGATCGTACAATTCCGCCACCTCAGGCACATATCCGATTCTCCGTTTATAATCGATATTCCCATCGGAAATATCCTGACCGAATATGCGCACTGTCCCCGTGTACCCCTCAACCAGCCCAAGCATAATCTTGACCGTCGTGCTCTTCCCCGCGCCGTTCGGACCTATATATCCAATCATCTCGCCGCGGCGTACTTCCAAGTCGATACCGTTCAGCACATAACGATTATCATATTTCATGCGCAGGTCTTGAATCAATAACACTTCATTTTCAGACATGATATTATTCTCCCATTCCCTCATTGTCTTCACATACCTACCTTATTATGGAAGGGAGGGAAAATCAACCTTTTGACGCATATACTCGCTCTGCAATATCCCCATGTGTACGATGTCATGCCAGACGCCATTCCGGTACAAGCTCTGTCTGGAGCTGCCTTCCTGGACAAATCCGATTTTTTCATACAGTTTGATCGCGTTATGGTTGAAGGAAAATACCTGCAAGCTTACCCGGTGCAGATTCAGCTCCAAAAAAGCATAATCAAGCAAAAGCGTCATCGCTTCAAAGCCGTAACCCTTGCCCCAATAGGTCTTTTCGCCAATGTCGATGATACATTCCGCGTTCCGGTTCTTGGTATCGATATGAATCAATGACATGATGCCAATCGGTCTGCCGGTTTCCTTCAACTGGATCAGATAGCTCTTCGAGGAGGAAGAACCCAGGATCACCTGCTGAACGAAGTCCTTTGTCTCCTCCAGTTGATAAGTATCCAGGTTGGGACTGGTGGATTGCATCACTTCTAGGTCATTGCGCCAGGAATGGTACAGCTCCGCGTCGTTTATCGTCATTTTTCGACAAGCAAGTCTAGCAGATTCAAATAGCATTCAAAAAGCACCCTTTCCATCATCATGGTTCTAGTGTTATCGGATTTAACATTGCATTAAGAGAATGTATAAAGGTTTCCAGCTGCTCCGGCACGCAAGTCACCGTCGGTCCGAGTTGGAAGGTATCCAGCATCAGTCCGTTCAGAAACGAAATCATATAACGTGCTATGGCATCCGGTTCCAATCGTGGCCGAAACTCCCCTTGCTCCTTGCCCTTCCGAATGACCCGGCCCATGGCCTCAACGGTCAGCTGATAACGTTCAGTTATATAGGGATACTCCTTCTTGGCATGAACATAAGAGGAAGACAGGAAAAATTCCGCCCTGGCCAATACAAGCGAATGCTGGATTAGCGAAATATCACCCTGCTGTTTCTGAACCCAGTCCATCAACTGATTCCATATCGGATATTGCGGATCCGGTTCAAAAAAACCGAGCGTCTCTTGGTCGTCAAAACGCAGAACCTCTATAAACACATGCTCCACATTATCAAAATACGCATACACGGCTCCGCGGGACATGCCCGCTTCATCCATAATGTCCTGCATCACGGTGTGGGTGTAGCCCTTTCTGATAAAGACACGCCTGGCTGCAGTCAATATTTCAAACTTTTTCTCCCGTTTATATTCCTCACTAACCCTTGGACACATAAGTCATCCCTCTTTCCGCCCTTTAACATCAATATCGATTCCATGAACTTCACCTCAATACAAACGACAGAAATGTCGTTTTTTAACTCATTTCATCATAAACGACATTAGTGTCGATTTCAAGTGGTTGCCATAATGAACACGAAAACCCTCTTGAAGAAATCCCTTCAGGAGGTCATTTGCGTACAGCCAAGCCACGATCCGATATTCGATAGAATGTCCCCTCCGCGCCCTTATATCTCTCTTTGAAAACAACTTGTTCTATTTTTCGGCTTATGCACATTTCCGTCAACATTCGCGAATAGCTGCATATATATGGGGGAGAACGAAAAGAGGTGATCGGACATCATTAAGGGCATCAGCCGCATACTGATCTTCACCTTACTGCTGGTTTTCTTTTTCCCCGCCGTATCCCAAGGCGCTTCCGGACAGAAGCTGGACAGTAAGTACACCAAGTACGCACAGTTTATCGTCATTGATAAATCCACCAACAAACTGACGTATTATGAAAAAGGTAAGGTCATAAAAACATTTCCCGTCGCTACAGGCAAAAAACCCTCCTATACGCCGGAAGGCCTGTTCAGAATTCACGAAAAAGTGAAGAACAGACCTTACTACAAGGAAGGCATCAAGGGAGGAGACCCGCGCAATCCGCTTGGGGATCGCTGGCTCGGCATTAATGTGAAAGTGAACGGTAGAGTTAGCTACGCGTACGCCATACATGGAAACAACAACGCCAACTCGATCGGCAAGTACGTGTCGGCAGGTTGTATACGGATGCATAATAAAGACGTACGCTGGCTTTACGACAAGGTGAAAATGAGTACCCCCGTCCTCATCCAAAAATAAGAACGCAAAAAGCCAAACACATTTCATGTGTCTGGCTTTTTTAAATTGGACGTTTAGGAACCATACTCCGCTCCATTCCTCAAGTTCATTCCAATTCTTTGAATACCAGGTATGTAACCATCTTGTATAGGATAACTTATCATTATATTTGTTATCAACCATCTAAGGGGGGATTCACATGGACATTCATTCGGAGGAATATAAAATTGCCTCACTCAATGGGAATGAAGGTACCTTGAAAGCGATTGAAGACGCCGAGACCAAGATTGCCGAGCTTACAGGCAAAGATATCACCCTGATTGCTTACGAGAAAGACCAAAACCAAGGGAAAAATCAATAATTAAGCCGAGTACAATAAAGAGCTGCCCTCCAGCCGTCCGCAAAGACCTAGGGAGAGCAGCCTTTTCATTATATATATTTCAGAGCGTTCAGGAATCTGCCTGTCATTAGGCAAGACAGTAAAGCCCGATCCCTGTAATTTCGGAATCGGGCTTTGCTGGACCGAGATGTACAACAACATTCCCAGCACTATATCATAATAAATGCTTACTTGACCGAAACTTTAACTCCCAGTGTTACGATTTCGTGAGGCTTAACCGGCTGCGTGAAGCTTCCATCGCCATCAAAGCTTTGAACCGCTCCCTCTACTTCCAGAATAGAGCTCTTATACACACCCTGGGAAGGTAGAGAAGATTTCAGCTTCAGCTCAGTATCCGTGCCTGCCATATTGAACCAGCGCAGCATCAGATCCCCGGTCTTCGGATTCACTTTCAGGGAAGAGAACGCAAGTTCTTCATGGCTCCATTCAAACGGTGCGGAAGTCGATGCGACAGCGCCGGTATGGACCCCGGTCTGTGCAACCGTCCATGGGATTTGGAATTGGTAAGCCTCGGCGTATGCGCCTGACTTCATGCCGTCGCCCTGATGCGGAATGACCTCCATACGTACCGTATGCACGCCGATGCACTGAGCTTCAGGCGTAGGGAAGTACCCCCAGTCACCGAGCTCGCCTACGGAACGAAGCAATGTAACAGCGATGGTATTCCGGCCGTCACGCAGGACTTCATATTCATTCAAGCCCTGGTTAGCTACCGTCAATCCTGCAGTAGCTGTCGAGACATCAACGAATGCCTGTTGATGAGCCGTATTGCTTGGATTCTCCCATTCGGCAGCAGGTTCATTATCCCGAGTTGCCACTTCAAACATGGAATCCACGTTATGGGACGATGCCTGCAGATCCGTTGGGAACAATGCACGCACCCGATGATCCTTCGCTTGATTATCCATTGTCGCTTCGATCTCCACGCCTTTACCGCTGCGGTTCAGACTGACAACGGTACGAATACGCAGTGGCACCATATCGCTCGATCTTTGCGCTTTGCGGTTCGGATAATAGATGAGCTCATGCTGCTCTTCATCCAGCTTGCTGTCCGCCATAGCCGGAATGGACCAGTTATGAACGATTTCAATGGATGCGCGGTAAGGCGTATCTTCCAGAACCGAAATTTGGGCGGTTTGGCCCTTCGTGGTCAATGCTGCTTCGCCATCCGGCTGTTTGTACATATATTCATTACCGATATCTCCGGTATTTTCATAGACGCCCAGATCCCGGTATACTTGTCCGTTCTTTTTATCCGTCAAGGAGAAGGATCCGTCCTCAGCGATCTCGATCTTGATCAGCTCATTCTCCATCACATTGGCCATGCTGATTAAGGATGCTACCTCGGCAGGCTTCACCTCGCTCTTCACCCAAGCATAAGTAGTTAAACCCATTGCTGGGATCGCGCTTGCCTCGAAGGTGAGTCTCACTCGGCGGCACATATACGGCTGGCGGAAACGATCGTCCGGCAGATCGTACCCGAACTGAAGACCCAGATCCTCAACGGTGCAAGGTACAGCTTGACCTTGAGCGTTAACCAGCACACGGCCGGACAAGTCGATTTCCTTCATCCGGCGGCTGGTTTCCTCCAAAGAGTAACCTTCCCGGAAATAAAGGCGTTTCGCGTCCAGCTCAATGCTGACCGTACCGCTGCGGCTCCATCCCGTCGTATTAAATACAACAAGCGGCAGCGGATCGGATCCCCATTGTTCGAAGGCGGTTGTGTCAACCGCATCGGCAATGACGCGAACGCTATCGTCCACGATATTTTCAGCCACGTGCGCGCTTTTCTCAAAGCGGGTCACCATCTCGCGGTGAACTTCGTCCACGCTGCAGCCGCAGATGCTGTCATGCGGATGATTCTGCATCAGCGTCTTCCACGCATAGGTGAACAGATGATGCGGATACTCCTTGCCTAGCAGGCTGGCGTAGGATGCAAGCGGTTCGGCCACTTTTTCCAGCAAGGTCTGGCCCCGCTGGTTCATCTGCTTCAGGTATACGCGTGCCGAAGCGGTATTCACAAGTGTACCCCATCCATCGGTACGCTGACTGCGCAGCTCTCCTTTTACGGAGGAAAGATCTTGCGGCAGCTTCTCCCGAACGGCTGTCAGGTAATCGTCAAAATTGGAATGAATGAATTCCGTATCCGGATACAGCTTCTTCGCTGTACGGATGCCTTCCGGAAGATCGGTCTGTATCGGCTGATGGTCACACCCGTTCATATAGAGCAGCTCAGGTGTGGAAGCATACTTCTCGGCATCCGCCAGCTTGCGGTCCCAGAATGCCTTCGCTTCCGCTTCATCAACGGGAACCTCGTTACCGTTACTGTACCAGTTGGCAAACAGGATGCCCAGCACCTTGGAGCCGTCCGGACCTTCCCACATCAGCTCTGAGAATGAAGACTCATAGCCGCTGTCGGAGACGGTATTGTTAAAGCCCGTTGGCTTTACGCCCCGGCCGAAGAAGGCATTATCAATGCCGGACTGAAGCATCAACTGCGGAATTTGGCCTGTAAGTCCAAATGTATCCGGGAAATAACCGATTTTGGCAACCGTGCCATATCGCTCGGCATCCTGGTGTCCTATCTGCATATTTCTCACGTTAGCTTCACTGCTCGTGAGGTAGGCATCCTGCAGAATGTACCATGGACCGATAATGATGCGTCCGTCCGTGATCAGCTTCTCAAGCTGCTCTTTCTTCTCAGGTCTTACCTGCAAATAATCTTCGATAATAATCGTCTGGCCATCAAGGAAAAAGCTGCGGTATTCCGAGTCCTTCTCCATCGTCTCAAGCAAGCTGTCCATGAGCTCGATCAGCCGCACATGGTGCTTTTCATACGGTAAATACCACTCGCGGTCCCAGTGAGTATGCGAAATAATATGTGCTTTTCTGGATTGATCCATCTCTGCTTAGTCCCCCTTATGTTAGCCCTTCGATACTGTGATTTCGACCTCATCCGGGCGGTACACCGATAACAGGTCACCGCTTGCATCTACTGCAAACAAGATCGAACGATCCGCTTCCAGCACGAATGAATAGATGAGTCCTGTTGAAGGATCCTTTACCTCGACGTTCGTGTCCCACGATTGCTCCGAGCCGAATACGAAGAGTGCTCCTTCTTCAAACGTTACCTTGCGTCCATATACGCCAGAATGTTCTCCGCCTTGATTCCAGATGAGCCCTGTGTCGGCAGCAGATAGCTCCAATGCATACCGATATAAAGCCGAAATGGTGTCGATTCGATCATTCAATTCAACAGGAAGCGGGCTCCAGAGAAGACGTCCTGCCCCAAGCTTCACGTCCACGATGGAATCGCCAGCCATATCGGCCGGTTTCGCCCCGCTGCCTGCCGGAATTTCTTTGGTCAGCTCGGCAATCTTCCGATGTCCATACGATGCAGACCATGTACGGTCCCCAATGCGCAAGCTTTCTTCCCGGCGCACATTCGCCAGCTTCCGCTCGCCCAGCTCCTCTGTCATTCGATCGACCTGATGCCAATATGCATCCAGACCAATTGGACCCGTCAGAAGCAATGTAGCTCCCGTTTCCTTCACGATATCCATCAACTCAGCAAACGCCTGGTCATCGACATTGTGCGCGCTCGGCAGAATGATGAATTTCACCGGATGGTTACGCAGCGAGCTTAAATCATACTCCCCGACAGCACGGAACGGCACGTTCAGCTCGTAAGCAAGCGCGCGCGTCGCCTTGGTCGTCGCTTCAAAAGCGAGCTTCCGGTTCGAGAAATCGTTCGAATAAGGGAAAATGACCGCGGTTTCCTCCAGCTTCCGGCCTTTAAACATGTCCCGGATGTCTTCCATGAAGGCACCGAAATCATACGACACATCCGCTTCCGGTTTCTCCGTGCCGTCAGCGCGGACAGCTCCGATATGCGATTCATTGGCATTATCCATGTAGAAATTCGTGTTCCAGATCCAATGAATGGCTCCAGCGCCTCCTGTGGAGAAGGCGTAAGCATACTTGCGCTCCAGCAGATTCCGAAGCTCGGCTTCGCTTCGCTTCGCCCGGCCATCCGGTGTCTCCACGTACATGATGCCTGTTTCCTGAATCAGGTTCGGTTTATCCGGCGTTTTGGCAAATATGCCGTCCCAGATCAAATAGTCGTTGAACCACCAGGAGTGAACCGTCGTATAGTCTACGGCTTCGGCATAGAAGAACGGAGATGGACGCTGTGCCCCAAGGGCCTCGTCCTGTCCAACGGTAACCATATGATCCGGGCATACCTCTTTGATATCGTCATATAATTCCTTGGCCCAGCGGTTATGCATGTCCATCGAGAACAGTACATAATCGAGCCATTGTGTGCCTTTTTTCCCTTGATGCATGTCTTGAACATCAAAATTAATGACTTGAGGTTCCGGCGGAACCACGGAGTCAAAACCCGGCAGCTGATCCGCTGTCATATTCCAACGTTCCTGCAGACGCTCAATCGAACCATGACGCTTTTTCAGCCATTCGATATAAGCTTGTTTCTCAAACGGATCCTTCGCGGAACGCGGGCCGTCCGAGAAAATCTGCGGCGGATCGAACATGGATGGCTCGTTAATCAGATCCCAGTCCACATTCTTCGTATCTTTATGTCTACTAATGATGGAACGTATGAAACGCTTCTGCGCTTCCACGCTTCGCGGATCGAGGTAAGGATTTTGGCCTTCCCAAGTCTCCGGCGTGAAGGAGAAGAACGTGAATGTTACCTGCAAATCATGCTTCTTCGCCGTTAACAGGAAGGCGTCAATCGAACGCAAAACCTCTTCGGATGCATGCCCGTCCACCTGCATAATATTGCGGTACGCGGTCCAGATCCCGGTACGAATCCAATTGATGCCCGCACCCCGCATTTGCGCCATATCGCGATCCCACACATCCGTATTCGGAAGGAACAGGAACTTACGCGCTACATCGGACGTCATGTAAGTCATCCCCACAACAGGCAGTGGGCGACCATCCTTGATGAAGTAATCCCGATTGCAGGTTACAGGCGTACCCGCCTGCAAAAGCTCGGAATCCGCTCCCCAGAACCCTTGTTTCAGCCTGCGGATTTCTCCATCCGGTCCTTCGGCTTCACACACCACCCGATAAGACCCCGGCTTGATATCCAGCATAACCGGAATGCGCTGTACATGAAATTGTCCGGTCACATCCACCTTCTCGGAATGATTCCATGATAAGGATTCATCTTGGTCGTGTTGGACGGAGATGCGGAACGTCCAGCTCTGCGGCTCTTGTTCGGAAAGTTTCCGGCCAAGCCGTTGTGCCTGCAGGGTCAGGATCGCACGCTCGCCAGACTCGTAGGTCGCATAATTCGGCTTGATCCACAGCTCGGTAATCCCCTTCGCACAGAATGCCGCCCAGCTGCGCACCTCTTCGCCTCCATCCTGTTCCCAGAATGAAGCAGAGAGAGGCTGATTCACAAACAGCCAGCGTCCGCCCAAGAATGGCCCGCCGACATTTTCCCACAGAACGACAGGAGCCGCGACTTCTCTTCCCTTCGCTGTGCTCCCCTTAAGGAGCGGATAAATCCGCGTATCCATCGGCCCCGCCGATCCCATCTGATGCGGCAAATCACTGCTTTTGGTGACATGTGGAACCAGGTTCCACGTATCGTTTATGGATAACCGCTCCCGGCTGCTCTCCATAAGGGGAATAACGTCACTGGAAGTCAAATGGTCGACGCGTCCGCTGTCCACTGGCAGCACTTCATGTATGTGGAGTTGCTGATGGTATGCCGTCTGTTCGTGCTCCACCACCCAAACGCCGTCCTCCATGCGGACAGGACGCTTGAAAGGTGCGCCGCCAATGCTGACCAAGCCGCCGCCATTTCTCAGAAAGTCCAGGATCGCTCTCCAGGCGCTTTTCGGGAAGTAAGGCGCATGCAAATTGACAAAGCTTGCGCCCTGTCCTCCTGCAGATTCCAGTGCTTCAGCCAAATTCTCAGCGCGGCAAACGACGAATGCATTCAGAGCCGCCGCGCTAGCCGGCAAACCGGCAGCTTCTGCTGCCGGAAAGGACGGATCATAAAATACAATCAGACGCCCGCTCATAGAATCCCTGCTTTCATCGCCTGATACACCAATTGCGAGAAGAGGCTGTTGGACCAGGCAAACCAAGATCTGGTGAAAACTTTCGGATCGTCGGCATGGAAGCCTTCGTGCATAAATCCGGTATCGGCATCGGTTGCTTCCAGCAATGCAATCATCTGCAGCTTCTCTTCTGCCGTCTGTGCCGTAATTCCCTGCATGGACAAGGCCATATGCCAGATATAATCCGGCGGCGTATGCGGACTGCCGATTCCTTTGGCAACAGCGCCTTCGTAGTAGAAAGGATTTTCTTTGCTTAGCGCAAACCGTCTGGTGTTTTGGTAGATCGGATCATCTGCAGAGCAATAACCCAGATAAGGAATGGACATCAATCCAGGTGTTCCCGCATCATCCATCAAGCAGTAATTTCCGTAACCGTCTGTTTCATAGGCGTAAATCGGTCCAAACTCCGGATGACGGTAAATGCCGTACAACTGAATTCCGTGATCCACGTCGGCTTCGAGTCGTTTCAGTTCATCGAGCAGCTTCATATCCCGGAATACCCATTCCGCGAATTCCTGCATTTGACGCAAGGCGACAACGGCGAACATGTTGCCTGGAATATTGTAGTGGAAATCGCAAGCGTCATCACTTGAACGGAAGCCGGACCAGATCATGCCCGTATAATTCACCGGCATGCCGAGCCCGTTATTGCGCAAGGAATCCGTTGGAATTCCGTTATCCCGTGTGAAACGGTAAGGCGATTTTTCGAAATGGTATTGTTCCGTTTTAAACAGCTCAATAATCTTAATCATAGCCGACTTAAAGTTGGCGTCAAACACATCCGTAAGGCCGGTTTCCTTCCAGTACAGGTAGGCCAAGCGAACAGAGAAGCATAGCGAATCAATCTCAAATTTGCGCTCCCACACCCATGGGGACATTTCAGTTTCGTCGGTTGTGTTCCAATGCCAATCATTCGCCGATTCATTAAAGGCATTGGCATAAGGATCGATATGAATATATTGAAAATGGCGTTTGATCAATCCGCTTAAAATCCGCTGCAGCTGCAGATCATTCCTCGCAAACGGAATGTAATGGATCACCTGTTCTACCGAGTCGCGCAGCCACATGGCCGGGATATCACCGGTAATCACAAATGTTGTGCCATCCTCCATCAGTTTGGTTGTTGTCTCCAGTGTGTTCGGGAAACAGTTCTTGAACAGCTGAAGCAGCTTGGGACGGTGCGCAAGCTTTTCTTCAGCCTCTTGCAGAACCGCCTGAATCGATTGCGGCAGCTCAAGCTCCGGCATTGGTATTTTGGGGAGTCTGAATTGTTCCATGGTTGTTCTGGCTCCTTTAATTAAGTATGATGTGTAGTCAATTTGATGGTTTTGATCTCATACGGCATGAATCGAAGGGTTAACCTTCCTTCTGCGGTATCCAGTTGTTCGAGTTCTTCTTCCAAGGCGTTGGATAAATGGACGCTTTCATAAGGATAAGGCCAGCTCAGTGCTGCATTATCTCTGCCTCCCGCAGATTCGTACATCCGAAGGATATACCCTGAACCGTCTTCTGCGGGTTTGACCGTATCCAGGATTACATGATGGCTCTCGAACGGAATAAATGAATGAACAGCAGGCCGAGTACCCTGATTCGAACTTGTTCTTACGCAAGGAAGCTCATGATTGAGCTCGGCAGCTTTACGGACGATTCCGGCACTTCTCCAGTCTCCGTTATGCGGGTATAAGGAATACGTGAACTCATGCTCACCCAAGTCTGCCGTGACGTCGGGCCACTTCGGTGCGCGCAGCAGGGATAACCGGATCGTGCTGTCCTGAATGTCATACCCGTACTTGCAGTCGTTGATGAGGCTGACGCCGTATCCATGCTCCGACACATCCGCGAAACGGTGGCCACAGACTTCATATTGCGCCTGTTCCCAGCTTGTATTGCGATGGGTCGGTCTCTCGATGGCCCCGAACGGAATCTCATACGTAGCCTTATCGGCAACGACCCCGATTGGGAAGCCGACTTTCAGCAGTTTGTGTGATTCGTTCCAGCTGACTTGCGTCTTGAAGTCGATCCGCCGGTCATGATGATAAAAAATCATGTCCTGCATAATCTCCGAGTTATGGATACGCCAGCGGAAACGCAGCACATCCTGTACCTCACCCGCTTGCACGAGCTTCTTCTCGATCAGCTCCGCCTCTCCGGCTAATTGCTCCTCATAACGGGTATCGATGTCCCATGCGTCCCACAGCGTTGGACGGTCATGGAAGAAGTGGAAGCGGTTTGCGGCTTCGCCCGGCTTGACCACTTCCCGATGAGCCTCTTTATCCCACAGGCTCGTGATTTCCCCGCGCTCATTAAAGCTGACCTTATAATAATCCGTTTCCCAGGAATCTGCGAACACTGTAGTAGAATTCTCCGCCACCGCCTTGTTTCCTGCCAAAGGCTTCAACCAAATGGTCTTGTATCCCAAAGACGGGATGCCTTGAACATGAACATTCAAGCGGTGAGAAGTTTTACTGTTTCCTTCTGTTCGCGCATCGTACTGCAGTAGCGCTCCATCCGAATCATACGGCGCAAAGCCCTGCTCTGCTTCAATCGAAATGACGGCATCTCTGCTCCATCCAAGTCCGTTAAAGACGACATACGGAATACCTTCCCCTTCTGTATCGGCCTGATCCGCCAATACTTGAAGCCCAAGACGGAGGCTATGATTTCCTTTTTGGAACACCTCTGCGTATTCCTTCTCAGAGGTGACGTAAGACTCCGTAATGGCAGAGCCCGGGATAATATCATGAAATTGATTCAGCAAAATCAACTTCCAGCCGTCATGCAGCTCGCCCATAATCGCCTGCCGCTGCTCATTGTCCATCGACGGAAATGCCACCGAATTCCATAACTCCGCCTCGCGGTACAGGATTTCCGCTTTCCGGTTATGACGCTTGTTCCGCGCATGCGTTGTATAGGTGCCGCGATGAAGCTCGAGGTACAAATCCCCGCGCCACTGAGGCAGCTTCGGCTGTGCATCCTCAATCCCGCCGAAAAACTCGGCAGCTGTGCTATACTTGCTGGCCGGTTGACCGACCATAAGCTCGGCACGGTCGATATATTCCAACATTTCGCGGGTTACGCCGCCTCCGCCGTCACCGTGTCCATACAGCAGCATCTGCTCCGGATGAACGTCTCTTTGGCGGTATGACTGCCAATGCTCGTGAACATCTTTGGGCAGCGTGTTCTCGTTCACGCCATGATTGAGATAGGATAACATCGGTGTTCCATCGATCCCAACCCAATGGAACAGGTCATAAGGAAACACATTCGTATCGTTCCAGCCAAGCTTGGTTGTCATGAAATAACGAATGCCGCCATGCTTCAAGATCTGAGGCAGCGATGCACAATATCCGAATGTATCCGGCAACCATTCAATATGAGATGTCCGGCCAAACTCTTCTTGATAGAAGCCTTGCCCGTATAGCAATTGACGCATGAGGGACTCCCCGCTCGGAATGTTCAGGTCCGGTTCGACCCACATCCCGCCGACAAGCTCCCAGCGTCCTTCCTTGATTCTAGCCTTCACTCTCTCGTACAGCTCAGGATCATGATCCTTCAGGAATTGGTATAGCAAAGGCTGGCTCTGCGCGTACTTAAATTCGGGATATTCATTCATCAGCGCATCCATGGTGGAGAAGGTCCGGCTTGTTTTACGTACGGTTTCCCGGACGGGCCACAGCCAAGCGATGTCAATATGTGATTGACCCACCATATGCTCCGTGCCTTCAGCATGGCCGCCAATGGCAGCAACGCTCCGTTTCAGATCATGCTCAATCCCGGTTACCTGAGCGCCGTCCCGGATGGCGGCGTCATCCAGGCTGACAAAGCGGTCCATCGCCTGATACAGCGCCTCCATTAAGCGGATGCGCCGCATATCGCTATCCGGCAACAGGATAAGTGAATCCCGAATCACGGTCGCGGTGTACATCAGGCTCTGAACGGACACGTTCACCTTGACAAGCAAGCTTTGCACCTTAGTAATCGGAGGCTGAATGACAGCCTGCTGATTCAGCGGGTCCACCGGCTCCGGAATCGGATCGTATAACTCGATCTCAAGCTCCATATTCAAGCCGGTGCGTTTCGGATCAAGCTTGACGAAGGTATGATTACGATCCAAACCCTGATAAGATACTCCGTTTATGCGCAGTAAGCCCTCGCCCCCGGAGTGGAACACAAGTCCGATCGCTCCGTCCACCCAGTGCGTGGGCCATTCAAGGTTCCTCCGAAAGAAATAGGTTGTCCCCTGTGTGCTCGGGAATCGGTTGAAGTCTTGTCCTTCCGTATAAAGGGCTTTATCTTCATACACGCCCGGAACCATGTACGTAGCTCGGGTAATGTTCCACTCTCCAAGCTCTACTGACTCGAGCCACTGCCGCTCCGAAAGTTCGCGTATAAAACGTCGAATGCGTTCCATTCCTTAACCCTCCTGTACAGTCAGATCTGCACTCAGCGTATCGTTCACATGTCTGCCAACCATGATACGGAACAAGCCAGGTTCAACCACTTGCTTGTAATTTTGACCGATATATTGAAGCTGTTCCGCACCGACGGTAAATTCCACCTTGCTCCGCTCTCCAGGCTGCAGAGAGATTTTGCGGAAGCCCTTCAGCTCACGGGCCGGTCTCGTATATTTGCTGGCCACATCGCTCACATACAATTGTACAACCTCGGATCCTTCCCTGTCGCCGCTATTTGTAACATTCACGGAGACAACAGCCGTTTCGCCCGTTCTGATTACTTCTGGGGTAATTTGAATATCCGAATAACTGAACTCGGTATAGCTGAGCCCGTATCCGAACGGATAACGCGGCTGGGAATCCTCTTCGAGGTAACGCTTACCGCGCGACCGCTTGCCGTTATAGTAAACCGGAAGCTGTCCGACATGCTTCGGTATCGACATCGTCAGTTTACCGGACGGATTCACATCGCCGAACAAAATGTCCGCTACCGCATGACCGCCCTCCTGGCCCGGATACCATGCTTCCAAGATGGCATCCGCATGCTCGTCGATCCACGGCTCCGCAATGGGCCGACCGTTGATATACACAACGATCATCCGCTTGCCAAGCTTATGAATCTCCTGAGCCAATTCCAATTGAACGCCGGATAACTGCAGCGTCATTCGGTCGATGCCTTCACCGCAATCCATGTCACTTAAAGCGTCGTCTGTAACCTTCGATGCCCCTGTGCGCAAATCGATCGTGCCCTCGCCAAAGTCGCGTGCGCTGGAACCACCCAGTACCATGACCACGGTATCGGCCTGATCCGCACAAGCTAGTGCGAATTCAAAGCCTTCCCTGGAGTCATCCTTAATGCGGCAGCCCGGTGCATATAATACACGTTCAGCTTCATCCTCCAGTTTCGCGCGGATTCCACCCAGTACGGTGGTCACGCTTGCCGGCGGCTGCGGAGACGTATAATCTCCAAGCTGATTGTATCCTTGATCGGCGTTAGGTCCAATGACGGCAATCACGCCGCTTTCGTTGGATAACGGCAGCGCCTGGCCTTCATTCTTGATCAGGACGATGCCTTCCGCCGCAAGCTGTCTGGCAAGTTCGACATGCTGCTGGCTGCCGATAACTTCCTCCGCTACCTGCGGATCCACGTATGGCTTCTCGAATAATCCGAGCTTGAACTTCAAGGTCAATACTCGGCGAACGGCCTCATCCAGTACGGCAATCTCAAGCTTGTTTAACTCGATCGCGTTCAGGAGATGCTTGCCGAACATCTCGCCTGACATCTCCATATCGATACCGGCACGAAGCGCCTCAACAGCGGCATCCATTCCGTCTTCAGCAGTATCATGGCCGCTGGCCAGCATATCGATGGCACCGCAGTCGGTAATTACCATGCCGTCAAAACCCCACTCCTTGCGGAGAATGCCGTCAAGGAGCTCGGTATTAACGGTGCAAGGCACACCGTCAATTTCATTATAGGCCGGCATAATGGATGCAGCTCCTGCCTCCACGGCTTTCTTGAAAGGCAGCATATCCACTTCCATCAATTCACGTGTTCCCATATGCACGGGACCCGCATTTCTCCCGCCTTCGGAACTCCCATAACCCACAAAATGCTTCAATGTCGCAGCAACACTGTTCGGGCTGTCCAATGAATCGCCTTGAAGGCCTTCAACCGATGCGACCGCATATTCGCTGATCAGGTATGGATCTTCGCCGAAGCATTCCTCGGTACGGCCCCATCTTGGATCGCGCACGACGTCGAGGACCGGGGAATAGGTGACGGCACCGCCTTGGCTGCGCGTTTCGAGCGCCACGGCACGGCACATATCCCGGTACAAATCCACGTTCCATGTGCTTCCAATGGACAGCGGGACCGGGAAAACCGTGCCGCCGATGGCCATGTGCCCATGTGAGCATTCCTCTCCGATCAGAATCGGAATACCCAGACGTGATTCCTCAATGGCGTACCGCTGGATGTGATTGACGGCTTCTGCTCCTTCACGCGGAGAAAGACCGGTCTCAAGTGTTACACCGGTCCATGGATCGGCGCGCAGGGTCCCGTAAAGGGATCCGACGCCGCCATTTTTCACTTGCTCTTTAAATGAATCCGTTAATGTAATCCGACCTTTATTCACTTCATAGGTCTTCCAGCCGAACGGCTGAATCAGCTGCCCAACCTTTTCCTTCAGGTTCATCAGGCCAAGAAGATGTTCCACTCTTTCCGTAATGGGTTTACTGGAATCTTTATAAGTCATCTCATACCCTCCGGTACATGAAGAATTTATTCTTTAACCGCGCCGATGGTCAGACCTTGAATGAAATAGCGCTGGAAGAACGGATAGGCCAGAATAATCGGTCCGGTTGCCAGAACGACCATCGCCATCCGCGAAGTATCCTGCGGCATGCTCTGCAGAGCGGCCATGCTAAGGGATGAATTCTGAGAGTTCTGCAAGATGAACTGCATGCTGGTTTCAATCCGCATGAGCATGGATTGCAGTGGAACCAGGTTCGGATCATCAATGTAGAGCAATGCGTTAAACCAGTCATTCCAATAACCCAAGGTGCTGAACAATCCGATGGTTGCCAGACCCGGCAAGGATAGCGGCAATACCAGCTTGTAGAAAATTTTAAACTCGCTCGCACCGTCGATTTTACCGGATTCAATGATGGCATCCGGAACGCTGGTGCTGTAGAACGTACGAAGTATCATAATATAGAAGGCGTTGAGTGCCAATGGCAGGATCAAAGCCCAGATGGAATCTTTCAGACCGAGCAATTGCGTTGCAACGATATAAGTCGGTACCAGACCCCCGTTAAACAGCATCGTGAAAAACGCAAAGAACGCGAAGAAGTTCCGATATCTGAACCCTTTACGAGAGATGGCATAAGCATACAACGAGATAATAAACAAGCTGATCAACGTCCCCACTACCGTTACAAAGATCGTAACGCCATAGGAACGAAGGAGTGTATCGCCCGTTTGGAATACATATTTATAGGCTTCCAGACTCCATTTTTCCGGCCAGATTTGATATCCGTTGCGGGCAAGGGCGCCTTCATCCGTAAATGAAATGATCATGACGAACAAAAACGGAAATACACACAGGAACGAGAAAATACCGGCAATCAGGTTGAACACGACATTCCACCCGGATGAAAGCTGATGGAAATCTTTCATCTTGCTTTTAGATTTGAACACGTCACATACCCCCTTCTTGGTAGATTGATCGATTAGAACAATGCATTATCCTTGTCATATTTACGAACGATATAGTTCGATACCATAACGAGAATAAATCCGACTACCGACTGGTACAGACCCGCAGCAGTACTCATTCCGATCTCGCCTGTTGTCTTCAGACCACGATATACATAGGTATCGATAACGTTCGTTACGGAATACAAGGTTCCCGAATCCCTTGGCACTTGATAGAAGAGACCAAAGTCAGCGTAGAAGATTTTACCGATCGCAAGAAGAGTCAAAATGGTCATCAGCGGTTTCAGCATCGGAAGCGTGATGGCTTTAATCTGCTGCCATTTGTTCGCGCCGTCAATCATCGCCGCTTCGTACAAGGATTTGTCGATCCCCATAATCGCCGCCAGATAAACGACACTGTTATAACCAACGGATTTCCACAAACTGATTAACGTCAGGAATATCGGCCAATACTTGGCTTCGGAATACCATTGAACCGGCTCCATGCCAAACCATCCCAGGATTTGATTCAACATCCCTTTATCCATGCTCAGGAAACTGAATGCAAAATAACCTACAATAACCCAAGACAAGAAGTACGGCAGAAACATACCCGTTTGATAGACTTTCGCCAATTTCTTATTCACAATTTCGGACAATACGATAGCCAGTACTACGGATAGAATGAGACCCAAAATGATGAACACGAAATTATAAAGTACGGTGTTGCGCGTAATGATGTAAGCATCGTTGGTACTGAACAGGAATTTAAAGTTTTGGAATCCTACCCATTCACTATTAACGATACTTGCCCAGAAGCCGTCCCGGCTAAAGCGGTATTCCTTAAATGCAATAATGGTCCCGAACATGGGCAAATATGAGAATAAGAGAAACCATAGGGTCCCCGGCAAAACCATGAACAGCATGGCCTTATTCGTCATAATATTTTTGAAAAACTGTCCGATCGCTCTCACGCTTACCCCTCCTCGTGATGTGCATGAATGAACAAAAGAAGGGCGGTGAACATCCGCCGCCCCGTCCTTGTTCATACTGCAGCGGTATCTGCTGTCCTTGGGACAAGAAAGACCGCTTCATGCATTGTTATTACTTGCTTGCTTTCCAAGCATCAATTTGGCTTTGTGCTTCAGCGATGATCTTGTCCAGACCAGCGGCTTTCAGCTTTTGATTCGCTTTTGGCAGGAACTCTTCAGGATTTACGGTACCTGTCATCAGCGGTGCCCAGAACTCTTCTTTTACGTTGTTGACTGCTGCGAGCTCTGTGGATACTTTGGTTGGATCGAAGTTGAAACCGAGAAGCGGAGCAGCCTGGCCGGACTCGTTAAACTTCTTGAACTCTTCCCATTTGTTCTCAGGATCCTCAGGATTCAAGTAAGTCAGCATGACATTACCAAGCGCGAAGGTAGGCATGTCGTAGTTTTTCGATTCTGGCAAGTTTTCCATTACGTTCTCGCTAAGCTTTTTGTAGTGTACGCCTTCGATACCGGAGTCAACCAGGTTACGAAGATATACGTCTGTGTTCAGCAGGTTCAGGAACTCCATGGCTTTCTCAGGGTATTTCGAGTTAGCGGAAATCGCTTGCATCGAACCCATTACCGACCAGTTGAAGATCGTTGCATCGCCAGCCGAAGTGGACACTACCGGATAGCCGTAGCTTTGGCTCCACAGATTATCTGCGAACGGCTGCGTTGCCGCACGGTCTGCGAACCAGTTGCCGGAAGTCATCAGATCTTGCGTCGAAGTTGTTGTAGCTGCTTCTGGGGAAATGTATCCCGCTTTGTAGTACTTGTTCATCAATTTAAGCATGTCCATTGTTTCTGGCATTTCGAGGAAGTTCACAACTTTCAGATCTTCCTTGTCATCCAGGTAAACGGCCATTGGCATTTTTTCGATGATGTAGTCAAACGGAAGCAATGGACCGAAGTCTTTGCTAATTGCCAAAGGAACGACGTTCGGTTCTTTTTCCTTAATCGTTTTCAGCAGTGGCTCCAAGCTTTCCATCGATTTCACGTTCGAAATATCGAGGTTGTATTTATCAAGCAATGTTTTGTTAAAGCGCCATGCTTCTTGAGCAGGAAGCTCTTTGTTTGCCGGAATCGCATAGTTGTGACCATCAACCTTGGAACCTTCCAGGAACGCAGGGTCAATCGCGTCTTTAATGCCTTGTCCATGACTTTCAATCAGCTCGTCCATTTCCATAAATGCGCCTTTACGTGCATTTTGCACATAGTCAAACGCCCATGAGCTTGTGAACAAGATATCCATCGGTTCGCCGGAAGCTGCCATTACTTGCATCTTCTGGTTGTAATCACCGAAGTCGATCATTTTCATGTCAACGGTTACACCAATCTTCTCAGCAGTGTATTTATTGATTTCTTCCTCAACCTTGTCAACATCCTTTTGAGGTGTTCCGATGGTGTACCAGATCAGCTCAACCGGTTTCTCGGCAGTTCCCCCGCCGTTTCCTGCACTCTCTTTGTTGCCCCCGCATGCCGACAACAGCATGGATGCGGACAATAAAAGCGTTAGGGGCAGGAGCCATTTCTTTTTCGATTTACTCATGTTTATCCTCCCTTTTGAATCCTTGTGTCTCTACACTTATAAGGTTATCCCATGAAAGCAGTTTCACATAGGCGAAAAATTAAAGGTATTATGGTGAAAATAAAGAAAAAAACTCTGATTAAATCAATCAGAGCATTCCTCGGAAATCCCTCGGCGATACGCCGACAAATTTTTTGAACTGTTTATAGAAATAACCGGTTTCCCAATAACCTACATTTTTTGCGATATCTTGTACTTTCGTTGAAGAGTTTCGGAGCAGCTCCTTCGCTCTTTCAATCCGGTACCGGTTAATATACTCCGTAAAGTTCTCTCCCGTCTCTTTATGGAACAGATGCCCCAGATAGACGGGATGAATATGATACTGAGCGCCCAACACCTTCAGCGACAAATCCTCATTATAATGGTGCTGGATATGATGCAGAATCTGCTGGATGACAGGGCTCTTCACATCATTGTTGAGCGAATCAACCAGCCCGCCTACCCCATCCTTCACAGCCGTAATCAGATCGTCGATCGATACGGAATCCATAATGTCCGTAATCGTATTTTTCACAAAATCAGGGGCAGCCGTGTATTGGATATCGTTCAGCTCCAGTTTCAGGCGAATGACCATCTCGACCGCGATGCTCTTGAGTGTCGTCGGGATCATCCCCTGCGTATGGCGAAGCCGATCAAAATCACTATCGATCAAATCAAACAGCACCTGCTTGTCCCTACCGGCGATGCCTTTGGCATACTCGGGCCACTGCACGGAATAGGATTCCGCCGCTTCCCCCTTCTTGGCTTGAACATCAACATAATCCACGTAGGAGGGCTGCTCCAGAACAAGATAGTATTCCTGCGCCTCCTTGGCATGAAGATAACTGTCCTTATAATTTCCGCCGAGACTTTCCACGCTGCCAAGCGAGATGGACAGCTCCTCTTCGTAGCATTGCTCGCGCACCTGCTGCAGCAGCCGAATGGCTCTCGCTTTTTCCGTGTCCGGATCTTTCATCATAAAAATCACCACGTGATCGCCGTCGTTGTCCCGGAAATACAGGACACCCGGCTCCTGATCCATTAATTGATACAGGCTATTCTCCAGCGGCGTGAAATCCGCTCTCAGGATAGACGCCATGACATACGGCAAATTCAGATTCAGCCCCAGAAGGGTCGTGCGCTCCTCCAGTTCCTCCGGCTCAATCCGGTCCGTGATCCAGCGGTACAGGATATTGCTCCGCAATACGTTAATGTCGTACTCGTCCAGTCTCATTTCTCTTCTGGATTTGTTCATTTTATCCGTTGTGCTGGCAATCGTTTCTTCCAATTCCTTCAGATTGATCGGCTTGAGCAAATAATTCTCGATCCCCAGACGCATGCCTTCCTTCAAATAGGCAAAATCGTCGAAGCCGCTCAGGATGATTACCTTTAAATTGTGGTTCAATTTTCGTGCGCCTTCAATCAATTCAAGTCCCGTCATGACAGGCATCGAGATATCCGTGATGAGAATGTCAACCGGAATGACCGCCATCTTCTCCAGCGCCTGACGGCCATTCTCCGCATGCCCCACCACCTCAATGCCATACTTCGACCAATCCACGACGTCAACCAATCCTTCTATAATAAATGGTTCATCGTCCACGATAAACACTTTATACATCGTTATTCAGCTTCCCTTCTGTCACCGGAAATTTGACTGTCACCGTTGTACCGCTGCCCGGCTCACTCTGGATGTCCATTCCGTACGAACTTCCAAACGTCAGCTTTAATCGCTCATTCACACTCCGCAGACCAAATGATTCTTCACTCGACTCGGCCATTTCCAGCCGGGATTTGATCTCCTCAAGCTGCTCTGGCTCGATCCCTTTCCCGTTATCCTTGATCTCGATTACGACATCATCATCCTGCTGCGACGCGTTAACCGTTAGCCAGTTATCATCCTGGTCGCTGCGCAGCCCATGAACGATGTAGTTTTCAATCAGTGGCTGCAGCGACATTTTCATCATCGGCACATGTTTGATTTGTTCCTCACAGTGCATTTTATAAATATACTTGTCCTTATAGCGAATTCGAAACAGCTCCAGATAGAGCCTGCACGCCTCCAACTCATCCTTCAATGTGTAGTGGGACTTATGCTGAACGATATTCTTGAAAAGCATCGACAAGCTGTAGATCATATCACCGACATCCTGAGCCCCCTGCGAAAGAGCTCTCATCCGAATCACTTCAAGCGTATTGTATAAAAAATGCGGGTTAATTCTCGCTTGCAGTGCAGACAGCTCCGCGTTCTTCTGGTTAATCTCTGCCTTATATACCTTGTCGATATACCGGGAAAGCTCATCCAGCATCTCATTGAAGCTGCCCGCAATTTGCCCTAGCTGATCCTCCTTGGTATCCTGCATCCGGGCAACGAATTCCCCCTTCTCTACCTTGCGCATAAAACGGATAATGTTATCGGTGCGCTTGGAGTAATTCACGATTGTCAGCGAAGGAATGAATACCGCAACGACAATACATAGCAGGGCCGCAATGATGATGGTGTTCTGCAAACCATGGAAGGACTCCGATATCTCACGTTTGGGTGTGATTCCGACCACCGTATACCCTGCCTGATTGTGAGCCGCTGTTGTAATGTACGATTCCTCATCTAGGTTCACGGTATCTTTGGAATTCAGCAGCCGGTCGGCATAAGGATACTTCTTCCCGTAATATTTGCCGGAAGAATCAAACATCACACGGCCGTCACCCGACAAGACCAGCACGGATCCCTTCAGGGGATCTTCGCCGCTGTTCAGGACAGCATCCAGCGCTTCCGTTCGATATAAAATAACCAACTGCCCCAAATTCTTGTATGTGGTCATATCATTGATCGGGCTCCGGATCGAGAATAACGGCAAATTCACATCTCCGGCCAGCTTACGCACCCAGAGATTCGGCAGCGTGACGCTCTGGCTTTCCATCGCCATCACATCAGGAATGTACGAATGCGTGGCATTCGCCTGATAGAGCCTTGTCATGCTGCCCTGCTTGTATACATATACATATTGTTTCTCGGCACTATACAGCATGATATTCTCAATATCCGGGTCGTCGTCCAGCCTTTGCTTGAAGTAAGCAACCACACTGTCTGAATTGGACTGCCCGCCACCCGCGATCCGATCCATTCGCTTGGCCATGTACTCATCAAACGAGTTCATGAGGAAATAGGAAGTGTCAATCCCTAGAGAACTGTTGCGGTACAAGTCATTTACATAGGACTGCTCATTCTCAAATTTTTGATTCAATTGCCGCTCCACCCGTTCAACCGCTCTTCGCTGAATGTCGAGTTCGCTGCGCACGGCCGATTGAAACAAGAAGTAATACATGAGAAAAGATAAGGTGACGATGGTAACCACCGCAATCAAGGAGATTAACAGCAGCATTTTGGTAAACATATTATTTTTAATATATTTTTGATAAAACTTAGCAGGAGACATTGGTTTCCCCTTCCTGATGTAAACGTTGTTACTGCTTAACCTATTAAATAATAACATCAGCAGAGCGTTATCAATGGATGAAATTTCTACCAGTCATGAAGATGTAATTTGCCTATTTTAAGTTGATTTAGGGGTCGCTCTTCCCGCTAATTCATAGCATAATCAGGAAGGAGATGAATTAAGATGCCCCAATACCGCATTATTGTCGATTTATCCAATTTTCAGCTGCACCTGTTGGATGGCGACACCGTGGTACGTACGTTCCCGGTTGCCATCGGTAAAATGGCTACACAGACGCCGCCAGGCAATTACACCATCGTCAACAAACAGCCAAATCCCGGGGGGCCTTTTGGAGCCTATTGGTTAGGGTTGTCCAAACCCCATTATGGCATCCATGGCACGAATGACCCTTCATCCATCGGCCGCTACGTTTCCCATGGCTGCATTCGAATGTACAACGAGGACGTCATTGAGCTTGCCTCCCTCGTGCCGATTCATACCCGGGTCACCATACGAAACTGATAGCATAAACTGGTGATTTCAAATCCCTCCAAATTGGTTAAATACAAATGTTACATCGTACCAATGTATTTACCTATTCGTTGTATGGAGGGATTGCCCATGATGCAGAGCAAATATTTCAGGACATGCTTTGGCATAATCGCACTGCTCTTGATCATTTATCTCGGATCCGAAATCAGCTTCTTGTTCCGGCCAATCGTCTCCATGTTCAATATGCTGATCGTTCCCGTCGCGATGGCCGGCTTCTTCTATTATCTGCTCAGACCGATTGTGGACTACCTGGAGCGGCGGAAAATCAAACGATCCATTGGCGTCCTGATGCTGTATTTCGTGTTTGCCGGTCTCTGCGCCATCTTCGGCATTGTGGTGTGGCCGACACTGCGCGAGCAGATCGAAAATTTTATCAGTAATGCCCCCTTTCTGGTAGAGGGTGTGCAGCAACAGATCGACCAGTTGCAGCAGAATCCATACTGGTCACGCTTTATACCAACGGAATCCGAGTTATCTACCTCACTGACGGAATACATGAATCGGATCATTACCTGGATCAGCAACTCCATCAATAACCTGATTGCCGTTGTATCCAGCGTTGTCGTTATTATTGCTACGATTCCGATCATTCTGTACTACATGCTGAAAGAAGGCAGCAAGCTTCCGCCCAAGCTGCTCAGTGTCCTACCAAGACGATACCGCCGTGACGGCAAGGAAGTGCTGGGTGAGATTGATACAGCACTCAGCAATTTTATTATCGGCAAAGTGATCCTGAATCTTATACTTAGCATAATGATCTATATCGGATTTCTGATCATCGGGCTGCCTTATTCTTTGCTCTTGACGGTGATCTCCTTCTTCTTGAATTTCATCCCGTATATCGGAGCGCTGCTGGCGACCATTCCTGCCGTGATCATCGGTTTTATCGAATCTCCTTCGATTGCGATATGGTCTGTTGTCGTCATTGTCATCGCACAGCAGATCCAAGATAATATTCTGACACCGGTCATCTACGGGAAACAGTTGGATATTCACCCGTTGACCACGATTGTCCTCATTCTTGTAGGCGGCGACTTCTTCGGGCTGCTTGGCATCCTGCTCGCCATTCCCGCTTACATGATCGTCAAAATTATCGTGGTACGGATTTACGAACTGTTCCTTGCCGAAAAAGTAGAAGACGCATAATGAACTCGAGTTACTTCAGACATACAAGTGACATTTGTACAAAAAAGGATGTCCCCGCCAACTTCACGATGGCTGCTGGGGACATCCTTTATTTAAAGAATCACGCATTGCCGCGCAGAGATCGAACCACAAAATCATGCTCATCCTTGCGCAATATCATACCATTTGACAAGGTAACGGTATCCTCATCGTGAGTAGTCAGGATGGCCTGTGATAACACCAGTCGATTGCCCCGCCATATCATCACGGATGATCCAAAATAGATGGCGTTATCGAATTGAATGGTATGATTCACGACATAACCGATGGAGTTCAAGGCAGGGTATGCGTTTCTTGGCATAATTCTATGAATGGCGCGAAACGGTATAACAAGCTCACCCGGACCTAGAATCACTTTTTCCTGAACGGGATCCCACCCTTTCAGCACACCTTCAACCGTGCTTTTCGCCCCGTCTAAACGCTGAATGACAACATGACGACCAATCCAATGCTTCATGAAGGTCACCTCTCGCGGATTATTCATCTCCATCGCCCGGTGTGCTTGGGATGTCCCAATTCACCGGATCCATACCCTTTTGCATTAAAAAAGCATTCGATGCTGAAAATGGACGACTACCGAAGAATCCTTTATGCGCTGCAAATGGACTCGGATGACTGGACTCAAGCACCTTGTGCCGGCTTCGGTCTATGAAGGAACCTTTCTTCTGTGCGTAACTGCCCCATAATATAAAAACCATTGGCTGATCACGTTCATTCAGTTTCGCAATAACCGTATCGGTGAATGTCTCCCACCCGATCCCTTTATGCGAGTTCGGCTCGCCTTCGCGAACCGTAAGCACTGCATTGAGCAGCAGTACTCCTTGATCCGCCCACGATTGCAAGGATCCGTGACGGGGAATCGAGATTCCCAGATCCGAAGCAAGCTCCTTATGTATATTTCGTAAAGACGGAGGAATCGTAACCCCGGGCGAAACGGAAAAGCTCAGTCCCTGTGCCTGCCTACGACCGTGATAAGGGTCTTGTCCCAAAATAACGACTTTTGTCGATTGGTACGATGTTTGCTGAAGAGCCCGAAATATATCTTCCTTGGGGGGATACACCGTGCTGCGCCGGTATTCCTCGTCCACCCGTTCCATCAAAGCTTGAAAATAAGGCTTATCCACTTCTCCCTGCAGAATAAGGTCCCAATCATTGTTAAACATCCGCATGTCTCCTCTCTCCTCTCACACAGGCCAGCATGGAATCATAAAAGAATGCGATTTCTATAATCGGAACACCATAACATCTTCCGTTCAATTCGAATCCAATAACAACGCTCATCATGAATTGACCTTATGTCGATTTAAAAAAATAAGCCGGCACCCATACGGGGGCCGACTTATTTTGCATCTTACCAGACGCTGTTATAATGCCGAGGACGGGGGTCGAACCCGTACGGTAGTCACCTACCGCAGGATTTTAAGTCCTGTGCGTCTGCCAATTCCGCCACCCCGGCATATTTATCCGCGCATGTTCCTAGCGTCGTTCACGTTCACTTACATAGCCGAAGGTACGCGTGGGAATCGCAATATATTGCGATCTCATTCCGATATCTAGGTGTGCACATTTCGTCTTAGCGACAAAATTGATAATACCATGTCCAACCATATGATGTCAATATATGAAACTCATAATTTTTGGCATCACCTTACTTAATAGCTTGAACCACCGCTTTAATTCATCGATTCAAAGGCTTCCGTATGCCATAAAGAATAATTTTACCGTTATCGCCAAATGATAAATAGGCTTGCATTGTCATATGCGAAGACTAGAACAGCCGAGAAAAGGATACCCCTCACCATGAAAAAACTCTCAACCGTCGTATTAATCGCTCTCTCCATTTCCCTTTGCTATCCGAAAGTTGTTAACGCCGAGCATGCACCATCCGCTTCCAAAGGCAGGGATTATTATGAGGAACGCGGCGAGATTGTATGGGAAGTCCCCACACAAAACAAAGTAATTGCCCTTACCTTTGACGATGGTCCGGACGAACAGAATACCATTCAAATTCTGGATCTGCTAAAGCAATATGACGCTAAGGCTACCTTCTTCGTTGTTGGCAACCGGGTGGAGAAACACCCTGAGATCGTAGCGCGAGAGCTGCAGGAAGGACATGAGATCGGCAATCACTCATACTCCCATCCTCCCTTTCACAATATTAACGTCAGCAAGTTAACGAGCGAACTGAACCGTACGCAGGATGCGATTTTTCATGCAACTGGCATTCGAACCGTTCTGTTTCGTCCACCCGGAGGCAGTTATAATGAAGCGATTGTCCGCACGAGCAAGGATTTCGGTATGCTGACCGTATTATGGTCATGGCACCAGGATACGCTGGACTGGCGAAAGCCCGGCGTTAATCGGATTGCCAAAAAAGTGCTGGATAATGCCCATAATGGAGACATTGTACTGATGCACGATTTTGTGCCGGGTAGTACACAGACAGTTGAAGCTCTCAAAGTGATTCTGCCGGAGCTGCAAAAGAGAGGCTACGAATTTGTGACCGTTTCGGGGCTGCTGTCCTATCATGAGAAATCGCGTAAGTTCATTGAAGTAAACCATTAAAGGGAATGAATTAACTTCTACAATAACCGCTACCTACTCATGGTAACGGTTATTTTTGGGAACCCGATTGGATCCGATAACACAGAGTTCAATTTCGGATCCTCCTCGAGTCTGGAAATGGTCTTGCTGAGCGCCGGCTGAGCAGTACGGAGCTCCTCTGCAAACGCACCCAATGGAGGTCTCCAGCAAGAGGTCTTGAATAAATTAATTGTATTTGGTAAGATACAGAACGAACGTTCAGTATATAAATTTTGAAAAGCTCGCAAAGGGTATAAGGGGGGTGCATGCGTGAATAAAAAACAACAACAAACGGAAGATACCAAGCGACGCATAGCCGAAGCCGCCAAGGCGCTTTTTATGCAGAAGGGTTACAAATCAACGTCAATAGAGGAAATCGTTGAAGCCACCGGCAGCAGCAAAGGGAATATCTATTATCATTTCAAGAGCAAGGAAGGGCTGTTTCTGTATCTGATCGAGGAATGGGACCTCGAGTGGGAACAGAAATGGAACAGTAAAGAGCAGCATTACACCACCACCGTTGACAAGCTATACGGAATAGCGGATCAATTGGTGTTTGATGATCTGAACCACCCCTTCTCCAAGGCGCTTGATGAATTTATGAACAGCAATGGAGATGTTACCGAGGAAGTACAGCAGCGAATCGTCCAGATTATTCGGAGCCATTTGGAATTCGATCAAAGATTGCTGCAGCAAGGGATTGATCGCGGGGAGTTTGAGAATCATAATGTGGAGCAGCTATCCGTCATCTTTGAGAGCCTCATTGTTGGTTTAAGCCAGATGTCCCGCATAACGAAGGTGGAAAATGCGCTTGCCCTTTATCATGCTGCCATCAAAGTATTTCTGCATGGCATTGAAAAGAAATCATGAAAAACAACACTCTTTTTTCACACTCTATTACAAACCGAACGTTCAGTATATAAATAATCGAATTACTATATTTTCATCATGTCATTATTAAATCGTCTTTTATTTTGGAGGAATCATCATGTCATTACTGATGCGAAACAATGGAGCCATTCTGCTCCTCATGTTCAATATATTTCTAGTCTTCACCGGCATCGGGCTCGTCATACCTATTATGCCAACCTATATGACGGAACTGCATATCAGCGGAAGCACGGTAGGCATGCTCGTTGCCGCTTTTTCATTAACACAGCTGTTATTCTCGCCACTTGCGGGTAGATTGTCGGACACCATGGGTCGTAAAAAAATCATCATCTCCGGCATGATTGTGTTCGCTATATCGGAATGGTTGTTCGGAGCTGCCAGCACACCGCCGCTCCTGTTTGCATCGAGAATGCTCGGCGGTATCGGTGCTGCGCTCATTATGCCTGCTGTTATGGCCTACACGGCTGACGTGACTTCGAATGAGGAACGTGCCAGGGGCATGGGGTTCATTAATGCTGCGATTACGACAGGTTTCATCATCGGACCGGGTATCGGAGGGTTCATCGCCGAGTTTGGCATTCGCGTTCCTTTCTACGCTGCGGCTGTTGCGGGAGGAATTGCCGCACTGGTAACGCTGCTGTTGCTTCCGGAATCATCCACCAAGCAGGAAGCACCTACCTTGCTGGGACGGAAGAAGGAGAGCATGGTTGTCCAGCTGGTACGTTCTTTCAAAGAACCTTATTTCTTAAGTTTGATCATTGTATTTGTGCTCTCGTTTGGCCTTGCCAATTATGAAACGGTGTTCGGCCTCTTTGTGGATCATAAATTTGGGTTCACCCCTAAAGATATTGCGATGATCATCACATTTGGATCGATTGCGGGTGCCGTCGTCCAAGCGACGATTTTCGGTTGGATCCTGAACCGGTTCGGTGAGAAAAGAGTCATTACGCTCAGTTTGCTTACCGCAGGAATCTGTATCCTGTTAACCCTGTTTGTGCATAAATACTGGCTGATATTCCTTGTTACCTTCCTGGTCTTTCTGTCGATCGACATCTTACGCCCCGCTATCGGTACGCAAATGTCCAAGCTGGCGAAGGATCAGCAAGGCTACGTGGCCGGTCTGAACTCGGCCTATACCAGCCTGGGGAATATTGCAGGACCGCTGGTAGCAGGGTATCTGTTTGATTTGGACATCAACTTTCCCTACATCTCCGCGTCCATCGTCCTCATCCTCTGCTTCTTCCTGGCCATGCGTGCCGGCAGAGCCTGGGCCGCAACAGAGGCTGTCATGAGTGAACGGTAACGAAGGATAACGGCCCTCCTCAACGTTTATAGCCAATCACTAAACAAGACACCGCCGGAAGCTTCTGGCGGTGTCTTGTTTTTGGTTATGTATTTTTAATATGCCACCAGGACGATCATCGCCAATAAAGCCACAAGCGCAAACAAGAGAGCCCATCCCAATTCGAACCGTCTTTTTTCTTTATATGCCTTAAAGGCTTTCCGTGACTCAAATACGAATACGACCATCAAGAAGGCAAGCAACACAGGCAATCCCCACGACTGATTTAACACCCACTCTGACACCTTTATCCCCCATCCTATATCTAAAATGAGCTGCATCCAAGCAGCAGCAGCTGTATAAATAAGCATATCCCCCAATGATTTCTATTAAAATGTACCGTATGTCGCCCCCGATTACAAATCTCGCTTAAAATATATACCGAAAAAGACTCCACCGGCATTGTTGGTGGAGTCTTACAGTTAAAGTGAATCGCGGGGGCTTTCGTTCGGTTATGTTTGTTTCGCTAAGGTCCTGATCATGCCGCTCAGCTTCACTCTACGTCAATTGGATGTTGTATCTTATCCTTATAAAAATCGAGATACAATTGACCGTCCGTTCCCTTAACTGCATAAAAAACATCTTCAATATTTTTGTTCCGGTCTTTTAATTTATCATGAACCCAATCGGGGGAGAGATCATTTACCTTTAGATTCTTCTCTAAAAGTTGTCCATCCATGATAAGCTCAATCGGAAACTGTTGATTCCCTTTCATTCCCTTTTTCATATCTTTTAAAGTTACATTCTGGTATTCCTTTTTCTTCATCACAGATATCATTCCATTGATCTCTAATACGCCGTACTCAACTTCCGAGATATCAAAAATATCTTTTTGTCGTAACATCTGATTTACTGTATCTAATGTTAATTTATTTTTCTTTAGATTCTCTTCAAGAATCTTCCCACCCTCTATAAGTATACTCGGTGTCCCTTCGGCCCACATACGGAATTTACGGTTCTTCACAACGAGCTTTGATAAAAGATAGGATGTAAATGTAAAAACAGCAAGCGAGATAAGTAGTTGTATTACCTGCAATTTTTCATTGAAAGCAAAATTTGCAGCAATTGCACCCAAAATAACGGCGGTAACAAACTCATGAAAATTCATGTTAGATAACGTTTGTTTTCCCAAGAATCGCGTAATAATCAACAAAAGCACAAATGCAGATATACTACGAAGTAGAATTATCATATGTTCAACCATGAGAGCCCATACACCCCATTTTCATCGTATAACATATATATGGGCAATTTTCACAAAAATAAACCGATAAGATAGCAAAGTTTCAAGAATATACTCTAATTGAACTTCTAATTAATCGGTGATCTCATTTAATGTTCTTTTGAGTTCTAAGGTCATAATAAAATTATATTTACTTGCATGTTTAAATTCGTCTGTTAAAATCTCAAATACCATGTCCCTATAGTACTTGTATGGCATCCCGGCTCTATTACGGTATTTTTCCACTACCCTTAATTCACCCATTAAAGCTTTCTCTACTCCCTCTATAAATGAATTCGGTCGTCGGAGCCACTGAAACTAAATAATCATAAAACAACTCGTCTTCTCGCTCGCCTGAAACGGCTTGTTCTATTACTGCAAGTGCCTCATCTAACGATTTATAAGAAGTTTTTTGCGATGCCTTTTTATTTTCGATACGATACAAAGTATTCAAAATCTCATGCAATGTCAGGGCGGATATGCTCTATGGACAAAAAATAACCCCACCAGCCTAAGCAGTAGGGTTCTAATTTACAAGAATATGAGAAACGAGGACGAAAAATAGTCGTTTTTTAAAATGCAACAAAGAACCCTACATTCATAATATTTTTACTCAACGGAACAGCCCTATGAACAGCAAAAGACCCTTGCATCGCAAGGGTTTTCGATAAAGTGGGCCCTGAGGGACTCGAACCCTCGACCAGTCGGTTATGAGCCGACCGCTCTAACCAACTGAGCTAAGGAAAACGTTTTTGCGGGGTGCAGCCAGTTTAGTTACTATAGGTTTAGAACTGCAAATGTTTTCGTGTGTTTTTATGTTTTTGTCAGCAATTGCGTTAGATCACTAGCCGTCAAAGTTTATTGTTTTATAATTCCTATACGAGAGGTGATTGAATCAATGTCGCAAAATTGAATTGGTGTACGTGACCATCGTTTAATGTAGTCTGACCAGTTACAAAATGTACGTGTTTGCCATTTCCTACTGGAATAGCCGGTCCAGTTCTAATCTTTTTCAGATTATGAAAATGGTTCAAGAAATCAGTTTTTTCTAATTCAATTTCGTGGACATGACTATTCCCCACTCGAATCGCTTGCCCTGTAACACCAGCAAACCGATGATTGTGTCGATCTGCTCCTTCTTCAGCCAGCTTGGTACTACCTTCAAATTCATGTACGTGTCTCTGTACCTTTACGCGTCTCTTCACCTGTTTTGTAGATGTTATTCTAACCTTCTTTATTGCTTGCCGTTTCGTCTGCATTCGTTGTATGCCTCCTTAAATTTAAACGACTTACAACATCCTATTTAGACATACATGGTTATGTGCAAGGCCATTATTAGGACGACTCTAATAGTTTTTATAGTTCATCCTTCTGCAATTCGATATCTATTTCAATCAGCTTCTCATCCACTGTCTTATTCTCGATCCGGCCGTCCTGAAAATCCTTTACCCTTTTGGCTATTCCGGCTTTGAAGAGCTCGTGCAGCATTAGCAAATTCTTACTCTCAAGTGTTCCCATTGTCGTTCCTCTCGGCTTTCAGTTATGATGGATTGCGAGATAGCGAATGTCAGATAAATTGCGCGCGGCGGGCCGCTATCTCAGCCGGGGGATACCCTGGACTAAGGGGAGGACGTGTCAGCGTCCTCCTTTTAATAAATCTTGGCATAAGAAAAACCGCCCAATCATTAGGCGGTTTGTTCTAAACTATAGTGTTCCGTTAGCTTAGTCAGCTTAGTACGTCGATGAGGAGCACATCATTTGAAAAAACTCGGTCATCAAAAAAGTCGTCTACTCCTCAACATACCGGTTGCGGCGAATTAAAGTCGAACATGGCGATGATTACGATATCGGCAACGTTATAGCGTTCGCAACCGATTGAACTAGAGCTACTACCGGACTAATTTCCTAGTTCAATTTCGATACGTGCAAGGACACCTGCTGGATTATCTCCGCTTCTGTTTGCATTTGACGGGAAGTTAAAAGCGGCGATCACAATATCATTTGTACCTCTCCGAAGGAAACGCCTAATATTAAACGATCTTCCCGGATTAAAGAATGAAACATTGCCCTGCGGATTGTCGATAACTACCGGCCGTCCATTTATTAAAACGATGGCAAAGTTATCAACGGACAGGAATAAGCTAGCTCTCTCAATATCGTCTCTAATCGTAAATCTTCTGGCGACCACAGCAGCAGGACCGTTAGGGTCATTTCTTCCCCAAACGTACGATTCACCAGATTGCGGCGCTACCCATGCCGGATTTCGCTCGATTTCAAGTGCGTTTACCCAGTTTCGATTCGTACTTATTCTCCTAGTTCTTTGACTAATAACAACCGGATTTTGTGCATTCAATGATCTTTGTGCGGCAATCATCGTTCTCATTGCCTTTGCAACGCTACTCGCCCGGATTCCGTTAAGTCTTCTAGGCGCTTGTAGTTGTTTGGCCGTACTATTTGCCTTTCCTAGTACTGTTCTTTTGTGCATTTTATACTTCCTCCTTTTTTATCAACGAATCTTTAACATATATATGAGTCCATGGAATTAATGGATCTGGACAAATGATTAGTCAAATAGCTCAATTTCCTCAAATGAAAATAGCCCCCCGTAAAAAACGGAGAGCTGTCTCACATTTTGCTTGGTGACCATAGAATCAAACCAGCTACATAGAGTTCTTGCCGATCGTCCAGGTCAACAACTGACACCTCCAGCTCTGATAGCCCAGCTCATGAACCATGATCTTATACCGTTGATGCCCTGTTGGTTTCTATATATGGATGCACGACAAATAAGGGGCACACGCCAACGCTGTGTCCCTTCTCTACTATTTTCTGCCCTTGTCACGATATCATGTTCGCAGACAAATAAACACGCCTTGCAGCACTGATCTCCTCGTTGTTTGATGTTCGGTTTATGTACAATGAACTTAATCAAAAACGGGGACGGAAAGTAGCCGTCCCCGTTTACCGAATTGGGGATACCGCATGGGTGCAGTATCGTAATTGGTGAATTAAATTAAATCAATGAATGCTTCATTCAGGTGCTTAGTTAAATCCAAAAAGTTCCCAAGATAATAACCAAGAGAATAAATAAAACCAGAACCGTACCTACTGGATTCCCGTACCCGCCGTAACAAGATTTTTCGTAACTCACCGATATTTACCTCCTTGTTTTGTGGAATGGTACAGTTTATGTACATAGACGGACTTAGTCTGGACATTTCGGCAATCATGATCAGAATGTGCTAATGTACCATAAATAGGACTGGGAGGGGTTCTTCACATCGCGGTCTACTTGAAGAACGAACGTATTAACCATACTCTCAGTGCCTTCAGCTATCTGAAAGTCGCAGTTGAACGCCTTGGAATGACCACAGCAATGTTCAATGAACGATACTGTCGATCAATAGCTGCCGTTAGCAAATGCGTTTTTCACCATAGTTTTTCACTCAACTAAACAACCCTATAAACAGCAAAAAACCCTTGCATCGCAAGGGTTTTCGATAAAGTGGGCCCTGAGGGACTCGAACCCCCGACCAGTCGGTTATGAGCCGACCGCTCTAACCAACTGAGCTAAGGGCCCTGAACATACATGTACACATAAACATAAGGACGTCATACATACATCGTTTAAAAATTGGTTGCGGGGGCAGGATTTGAACCTGCGGCCTTCGGGTTATGAGCCCGACGAGCTACCGAACTGCTCCACCCCGCGTCAATGCTGTATCAAACAGCGACAAGAATAAATATACACCATTTCCCTACAACAAGTCAAGCGCTGTTTTAATGGAATTTTCTCAAGGCATAAACCGCACGCCATAGCGACCCTTTTTGGAACGGTAAACTTCCACCATCCGAGGATCATGGTACCCGAACAGCCAGCCATCCTGCTCCAAACGTTTAGCGAAGCAGCCCGCCTGAAATTTGCTTGTATACAGCTTTCCGTAATATACCCAGTTCATCCTATGCGACTCCTTACCCGAATGATAGTGTAATGCTGTCATATTATATCCAAACTTCCATAAAAAAACCGAAATCCAACAAACTTCTTTTTCGGCTGCTCAAGCGCCAGAATTTACTTGCGACCGTAGATTACCAGCTTCTTCTCGCCTTTTTTCAAAAAGACAATCGATCCATTTGGCAGCAACTGCTGTTGTTGCGTCATAATTATCCTCTCCTTTTTTTGCTCCTCCGGTGCGGTGCCGAAGGCATACGGCCCTGGTTCATTTTGTTCAGAAACGCGGCGTTCCGCTGCTTCTTCGGCAAACCCAGTACGGGATAATGAGCTTTCAGCTTATCCATATTGTTTTGGATGAACTTATACCGATGAATGAAAACAACGACCATGTACAGACCGAGAATTAACAGAACAGAAAAGGCCGCCATCCCCATCACAAATCCGCCAAGATCGCCGGTTACCGCAACCACTACGTAATACCCAGTGTAACCGATAGCCGCAAACAACAGGGCCGCTTTGCCCGCTTTTCCAACGCCGCCTTTGCGCTCGATGGACTGGTAGGTCCTTTGCTGCAGTGCTCTGAAATGCAACACATAAAAAACGAGGAGCAGCAGAAGCATCACCGCTGCCGAGCTTAGCCCATACCCGATGGATTCAACTCCGGCCATGTCATACATCATTTTGAGTATAGCGATCTCACAAGTGACTGCCAGCGCCAATCCGTAAATCCCCAAATAGAGCACAAAACTAACCTCAGACCGGTACGGATTTACACTCAGGCCAATCCCCCACAGCAGCATAACCACCCACACCGCCGCTGCCACATACATATATACCGACATCATAGGCTCCGCCAGCGTAACCAGTGCAGGGATCAGCATAATGAATAAAAAACATACAATGCCGCCCCGAATCTGCTCGGCAGGGATTAGCCGGAAATGAAACTGTTCTTCCTCTGAAATCCTTGTGCTTATCTTGACACTCCCCTTATTTGCCCCGCTCTTGTTCACGTTGATATTCGTGACCAGATTCCCCACCGTTCGTCACATTGGCTCGCATATCCGCGCCTGTCTTTCTCAAGCCAGACACCCTTGTTGGTTCAGCATTTCAGGTACTACACTTAATGCGCTCAATCACCACGCCAAGCTCCCGTATGATTTCCGTTACCGTGGCGCCCCAAATTTGATCCTGTTCGCCTTCATTGCGAATCAGCCAATTGGAATGCTGTCCTCTCAACAGTTCGATTCCCCTGTATTCGGCAGTTCAGATCCGGACAATAGTACGCCGTAAAGGTAGCATATCTCTCTGGATGGCTGACACAATCGGCCAAGGCGGAGACAACCGATTCCGGGTAGCCTTGGGCAAGCAAGTACTTGCGAGGCTCCTGCTCCCCTTGCTCGGCACTCATCCATTGCTGAAACCAGCCATTAGGCATTGCCAATGGAGCTGTATCACGGTTCTTCCGGTCCTCCAGCTGCAGATGATTGATGATTTTAAGCCAAGCTTCCGAAGGGGTTCCCAGCGCTTCCAGCACATAGACTCTCTCACCGTCAGGCTCGCTTTCAATATCGGCCTTTACCACCAGACTTGAACTGTAATAAATGAAACACTCCTTCGGCTCCTTGTGGGAACCGGACACCCTCATATGTATCGTTAACAGGGTCCGACTGCATACTTCTATGTATTCCAGCAGTTCCTGCACAAGAACCGGCTCGCTGTCACCCGTATCAATCAAGTCTTTCTCCTGCAGCTCCTGCTCAATCTTGGCCACTTCTATGGGCATCTCCTCGGTCAACGTTCCACGAAAAGGGTCCTCTAACCCAATAACAGCCCGCGCACCGACAATGCCAGTTAGTACAAAGAATTGTTTGCCGGTCAGTTGGATCCTTGACGAAATTTCCAAAGATCTCTCCTCCTTACGGTCAGCCCCGCCTATTTTGTGTTAAAATCTGAAGTTATCATTACTATTATAGGTGAGACATCTCCTTGCCCTCTACCAAGTCGTGGCCCTAAATTTATAGGAACATAACAAATCAGCCGATTTTCAAACTGCTCAACAGTAAAATTTCATAAAAAAACATTCCCGGGTCGAAATCACCTCTGGAATGTTCTTGTACTCATGTTAGATTAGACGGATCTTCCTGCTGGATAATACCGTGATAAAGAATCGTCATCAGCTGTTCACTGATCACGTTCAGGCTCCCCAGACCATGGTACCATTCGTTCCGGGCTGTAAATTCCTTGATAAAAGTAAGGAACGCAACCAATACCTGGGGAGAGATGTCTTTCCGTATCTGTCCAAGCTGCTGGCCTTTAAAGATCAGCATTTCAAATTCCGGAACAACGAATTTCTGGTTGAATTGGAGCAGCTTGTCCATCTGCTCCGGGAATTTGGCCAGATCCGCCACAAATTTCTGCGAGACAAACGCCGAAAATTTGTGCTGATCCTTGTAGAAGACGGTTAACGCCTCAAGCGGATCTTTTGCCTGGTCCATCATATCGCGGTAAATCGCCATGAGCTCGTCGACCATCCGGTCCACGACATGATCCAGTAAGCCCTCTTTGCTCTGATAGTAGTTATAAATCGTCATCTTGGAAACGGGGACCGCTTCGGCAATCTGCTCCATACTCGTCTGTAAAATCCCCTGCTCCAAAAACAACCGCTTCCCGGCTTCAAGCACTGCTTCTTTCTTAGCATTCATCTGTTAGACTATATCCCTTCTATATCAGCATAAGGACACCGATGGCTGGCTACCAGCCGCGTACAGTCCTAATGTAACGATCCAGCCTGCCGCTGTCAACCCGGCACCCACCATGGATTGTCTTCGCCACATTACAATAAAAAAAGCCGTCGCTCTGCGATAACTCACAAAGACGACAGCCTGATGATCTTAGCTGGTATAAGTTGTTTACACGCCAAAGGAAGTTGGATTCGATCTCCAGGATTGAAGAAGCTCCACATCCTGTTCCTGAATCCGATTCTCGGATAGCGCAACATCAATCAGCGCTCCGTAATTGGACAAGCTCTGCAGCGGAATACCGGCTTCAGCGAAAGCTTGTACCGCTTTATCCAGCTGGTAGCTGAATATAGCCAATACCACCAGCGGCTCTGCCCCTGCATCCTTGACCGCTTGCGCCGCTTTGAGCGAGCTGCCGCCCGTGGAGATCAAATCCTCGATCACAACCACCTTCTGACCTGGCTTGATCAAGCCTTCGATTAGGTTTTCCTTGCCATGACCCTTTGCTTTGTCCCGAATATAGGACATGGGCAGGTTCATCTTCTGGGATACAAAGGCTGCATGCGGAATCCCGGCTGTGGCCGTACCGGCAATGGCCTCGGCCTCCGGATATTGCTCCCGGATGACGGCTGCGAACGATTCAGCAATGTAGTCGCGAATCTCGGGATAGGACATCGTCAAGCGATTGTCACAGTAGATCGGGGACTTAATTCCCGACGTCCACGTAAACGGCTGGTGAGGTCTAAGAGAAACGGCCTCAATCTTCAGCAAATAAGCTGCGATCTGATGTGGAATATTCGCGAGTGTACTCATGCTTGAATCATCTCCTCAATAATCTGTTTTGCAGCTTGTCTCGGGCTCGGGGATTCCGTAATGGGACGGCCGACAACCAGAAAATGACTGCCCTTGCGGATGGCTTCCCCTGGTGTAAGGACCCGAGTCTGGTCTCCGATATCCGCACCGGCTGGACGGATACCCGGTATAACGGTCTTAAACGCTTGGCCGCATGCGGACCGAATGGCCTCCACTTCAAGCGATGAAGCGACGACGCCATGCAGTCCCGCTTGCTGAGCCAGCTTCGCATATCGTACGACCGCATCCTCTACCAAACCCGGGATGCCGATTTCGTTATTCATGACATTCTGACTCGTACTAGTCAACTGGGTTACCGCAATGATCGTAGGCATGGCAAGACCCGGGGTGTCCGCCACTGCGGCCTCCGCCCCGGCTTTTGCCGCCTGCATCATGAGAGCGCCGCCGCTGGCATGAACATTAAACATGTCCACACCCAGCCGCGTTACGCTGTTCGACCCACCTTTTACCGTGTTCGGAATATCATGCATCTTCACATCCAGGAACACGGAATAGCCTTTTGCTTTTAATTCTCTAACAAAATCGGGACCGGCAGCGTAGAACAGCTGCATACCGACCTTCATATAACACGGGATACCCTCCAACTGCTGCACTAATGCTTTCGCGCGCTCGGCATCGGGGTAATCCAGGGCCACCATCAGGCGGCCCGCCATTTCATTGTAGCTGGCGTTCATCTATATCCCTCCTTCTCGATTAAACCGGCATCGCTTCAGAGGAGAAGTTGATGGTCTCCAGCATCGTCAGAAGCTCACGAACCGTATCGAGCGAGGTCATACATACCACACCGTTTTCTACCGCTTCACGGCGAATTCGGAATCCGTCACGCTGTGGCGTTTTACCCTTGGTCAATGTGTTGAAGACGAAATTCGCTTCGCCTGTGCGGATCATATCCAAAATGTTCGGTGTTCCCTCGGACAGCTTATTAATGGTGGTCACGTTAAGACCCGCCTCTTTCAATGCTGCAGCTGTGCCGCCTGTGGCGATGATTTTATAACCAAGCTTATGGAAGCCTTTCAGCAGTGCTGTAGCTTCAGCTTTATCTTTATCTGCGATGGTAGCGATGATCGCACCCGTTGAAGGAATTTTCATGCCTGCACCGATCAGACCTTTGTACAGCGCTTTGGCATACTTCACGTCACGGCCCATAACCTCACCGGTGGATTTCATTTCCGGTCCAAGTGTAGGCTCAACGCGGCGAAGTTTAGCAAAGGAGAAGACCGGTACTTTAACCGATACATGCTCGCTTTCCGGCCACATGCCTTCCTCGTATCCAAGATCCTTCAGCTTGCTGCCCATGATCGCCTGTGTTGCCAGGTTCGCCATCGGGATGCCTGTTACCTTGCTCAGGAACGGAACCGTCCGGGAAGAACGTGGATTCACCTCGATCACGTACACTTCATTTTTATAGATAACGAACTGGATGTTAACAAGTCCGCGTGTATTCAGCTCTTTGGCAATTTTGATCGTAATTTCGGCAATCTTGTCTTTCAGCCCCTGGGACAAGTACTGCGGAGGGTATACCGCAATCGAGTCACCGGAGTGAACGCCCGCGCGCTCTACATGTTCCATGATGCCTGGAATCAGCACCGTATCGCCATCGCAGATCGCGTCTACTTCCACTTCTTTACCCATCATGTAACGGTCGATCAGAACCGGATGGTCCGGGTTAATCTTAACCGCCTCTTTCATGTAACTCAGCAGTTCGCTGTCGGAGTATACAATCTCCATCGCGCGTCCACCGAGTACATAAGATGGTCTTACCAGAACAGGATAACCCAGTGATTGCGCAGTTTCTACAGCATCATCAACTGAAGTTACAGTTTTGCCTTTCGGTTGGGCAATCTCGAGTCTGGACAGAAGCGCTTCGAATTTTTTACGGTCCTCAGCTTCGTCAATGCTTTCCAAGCTGGTACCCAGAATCTTCACGCCCGCTTTGCTGAGCGGCTCAGCGAGGTTAATTGCTGTCTGCCCGCCAAACTGTACGATGACACCGATCGGTTTCTCCTGCTCGATGACGTTCATGACATCTTCGAGGAAGAGCGGTTCGAAGTAGAGTCGGTCCGACGTATTAAAGTCAGTGGAGACGGTCTCCGGGTTGTTATTAATGATAACCGCTTCGTATCCCGCCTTCTGGATCGCCCATACAGCGTGCACTGTGGAGTAGTCGAACTCGATCCCTTGACCGATCCGGATCGGTCCGGAGCCCAGCACGATGACCTTCTCCTTGGCGGATTCGATGACTTCATTCTCCGTTTCGTACGTCGAGTAGTAATACGGCGTCGTTGCTTCAAACTCCGCTGCGCAAGTATCCACCATTTTGTAAACCGGGCGCAATCCATGCTCGCGACGCAGGAATCCGATCGACTCCTCAGTTGTATGCGTGCTGGCATTGCCTTCTGCGCGAAGTTCGGCTATCGCACGATCCGTAAAGCCGAGTCGCTTCGCTTCGTACAGCGTTTCGTAAGTCAGTGATGCTTCGCTGCGAATGTGATCTTCGTATTGGATCAGGCGCTCGATCTTGTCCAAGAACCACCAGTCAATCTTTGTCAGGTCCTGAATCTGCTGGAGTCCATACCCCCGGCGGAACGCTTCTGCAATCAGGAACATCCGCTCATCGTCGGCTTTGATCAGACGCTGCTGAAGCACTTCATCGCTCAGCTCATTAGCGCCCTTCAAGTAAAGGCGGTGCACACCGATCTCCAGAGAACGAACTGCTTTATGGATCGACTCTTCGAAGGTGCGGCCAATCGCCATCACTTCGCCGGTTGCCTTCATCTGAGTTCCCAGCTTCCGGTTTGCGTGGATGAACTTGTCGAATGGCCAGCGTGGAATTTTGCTGACGATATAGTCCAGTGTAGGCTCAAAGCAAGCATAAGTCTGTCCCGTTACCGGGTTGACGATCTCGTCCAGGGTGTAACCCATCGCAATTTTTGCTGCCATCTTCGCGATCGGGTAGCCCGTTGCCTTGGAAGCAAGGGCAGAAGAGCGGCTGACCCGAGGGTTTACCTCGATGACATAATATTGATAGCTGTTTGGATCCAGCGCGAATTGCACGTTACAACCGCCCTCAATGTTCAGGGCGCGGATGATTTTCAGCGATGCGGATCTGAGCATTTGATACTCGCGATCGGACAGAGTCTGGCTTGGTGCCACGACGATGCTGTCGCCAGTATGAACGCCGACCGGATCAAAGTTCTCCATGTTACATACCACGATGCAGTTGTCGTTCGCGTCGCGCATAACCTCATACTCGACTTCTTTCATACCTGCGATGCTCTTCTCGACCAAACATTGCGTGATCGGGCTGTAACGAAGTCCGGAGCTGACCGTTTCACGCAGTTCCTCTTCGGTTGCGCAGATACCGCCGCCGGTGCCGCCCAAAGTGTATGCCGGGCGCACGATCAGCGGATATCCAATCTCATTTGCGAAGTCAAGCGCCTCCTCCAGAGTCGTTACAATCGTGCTTTCCGGTACGGGCTGATCGAGTTCACGCATCAGCTCACGGAACAAGTCGCGGTCTTCCGCTTTCTCGATGGACTCCAGCTGCGTTCCGAGCAGCTTCACATTCTCCTGCTCCAAAATACCTGCGCGTGCAAGCTCAACGGCCATATTCAGGCCCGTTTGCCCTCCAAGCGTCGGGAGCAATCCGTCCGGTCGCTCTTGACGGATGATCTGTGTAACAAATTCGAGCGTAATTGGCTCGATATATACTTTATCCGCCATGTTCGTGTCCGTCATGATGGTAGCCGGGTTGCTGTTAATCAGCACAACCTCGATACCTTCTTCTTTCAATGCTTGGCAGGCTTGGGTTCCAGCGTAGTCAAATTCCGCTGCTTGCCCGATGACAATCGGACCGGAGCCGATGACGAGAATTTTTTTCAATGTATCATTTTTAGGCATATTAATGAGCTCCTTTCACGGCTGCCGCCAGAACCGCTTGGCGCGGTTTCCGGATTTCATTCTGTTTATGGTGTCTTATCATCTCAAGAAATTGATCGAACAGATAGCTGCTGTCTTGCGGACCAGGTGCAGCTTCAGGATGATATTGCACGGAGAAGGCCGGGAATTTCGAGTGCTTCAAGCCTTCAATTGTTTTATCGTTATTGTTGATATGTGTAACTTCCAGATCCGTCCCTTTGACGGAATCTTCATTTACCGTATAGCCATGATTCTGGGAAGTGATGTAACAGCGTCCGCTGGCAAGCTCTTTTACCGGGTGGTTCCCGCCGCGGTGGCCGAATTTCAGCTTCTCGGTATCAGCGCCCGCAGCCAGTGCAAACAATTGGTGGCCAAGGCAGATGCCGAAGATCGGATATTCGCCAAGGAGTTCTTTGACCATATCGACCGCATACGGAACGTCTTTCGGGTCCCCAGGGCCGTTGGACAACTGAATGCCGTCCGGGTGAAGTCTGCGGATTTCATCGGCCGTCGTGTCATGCGGAACGACCATCACGTCGCAGCCGCGGGAAGTCAGTTCGCGCAGAATTCCGCTTTTTGCACCGAAGTCAACCAGAACGATCCGCTCCTTGGAGCCTGGGCTTGTAAACATTTGCGGCGTTGAGGTTTTTGCCACCTGGTTGCGGAGTTCGGCGATCGTCGTATCACCGAGCATCTCCTTAAGCTCTTCCACTGGCTTGTTGGAAGTGGTCAGAACCCCCTTCATCGTACCGTAGTGACGAATGATCCGGGTCAACATCCGGGTATCAATCTCGCTGATCCCTGGAATACCGTATTCCTTCAATAAGCTGTCAACGCTATATTCTGCACGCCAATTGCTAGGAACAGGCTCATGACGACGAACAACGAATCCGTGGACGAACGGCCGAATGGATTCAAAGTCATCCCGCGTGATGCCGTAGTTTCCAATCAAAGGATACGTCATGGTCACGATCTGTCCACAGTAAGACGGGTCGCTCAGCACCTCTTGATATCCTGTAATCCCTGTATTGAAAACAACCTCTCCGGTCATTTCAGCATCCGCGCCAAAGGATTTTCCGCTGAACAGCGTTCCGTCCTCCAGTAACAATCTTGCCTGCATCCCGATCACTCCTGTCATCTATGTGTAATTTATTTTATAAGTCTTTTGCCTAAGTGTTACTTAAAATCCGTGCTGCTCCGACCATTTCACTTCGCCGTCCACCCAAGTCATCACAGGCCAGCCTTTCAGCTTCCAGCCTGTAAATGGCGTGTTGCGGCCTTTCGTTGCGAACTCTTCCGGATTCACTTCTTTCTCTGCTTCGAGGTCAATCATCGTCAGATCTGCTGCTTTACCAGCTTCCAGCACACCCGTTGCAAGACCAAATACTCTTGCCGGGTCGCTGGTCATCCGCTTCACCAGCAAGCCAAGATCCCATTTGCCTGTAGCGACAAATTGGGTATAGAGCAGCGGGAATGCTGTTTCGAATCCTACAATACCGAATGGTGCAAGCTCCATGCCTTTCGCCTTCTCTTCCGCGCTGTGCGGCGCATGGTCCGTTACGATCATATCGAGCGTTCCATCCAGCAGACCTTCTATACAAGCCTCCACATCACGCGGGGTGCGCAGCGGCGGATTCATTTTCCAGTTGGCGTCCAGACCGGGAATATCTTCGTCAGAGAGAACCAGATGGTGCGGGCATACTTCGGCCGTTACCGAGATGCCTATTGCTTTAGCTTGGCGGATCAAGCGTACGGACTGCTCTGTGCTCACATGGCATACATGGTAATGTACGCCGGTAGCTTCTGTAAGCAATATGTCCCGTCCGACATGGATCGCTTCCGACTCATTGGGTATTCCTTTCAGGCCGTGCTTCTGAGCGAACTTTCCTTCCGTCACGCAAGCCCCTTTTACCAGCGAGTCATCCTCACAATGAGCAATGACCGGCATGCCCAGCGCTTTCGCTTTGTTCATGGCATCTTTCATCATCTGTGCGTTCTGCACACCAACGCCGTCATCCGTAAACCCGATCGCACCCGCTGCCTTCAAGGCCTCAAAATCCGTCAGTTCGCGGCCCAGCTCGTTTTTGGTAATGGCTGCGTAAGGCAGCACCTTGGCCAGACCCGCTTCGCTAGCCTTATCCAACACAAGCTTCACCGTTTCCGGCGAATCGGTCACTGGTCTTGTGTTCGGCATGCAGGCAATGGTTGTAAAGCCGCCTTTCACTGCCGAGCGGCTGCCGCTCTCGATCGTTTCCTTGTGCTCATAACCCGGCTCTCTCAAGTGCACATGCATATCGATGAATCCCGGTGTGACCAGTTTGCCCTCGGCATCGATTAGTTGAACGTTATCGTCCATTTCCGGCAAAGCTGCGATATCACTTGCAACCGACTGAATCAATCCGTCTGCAATGACGATATGTTTATCTTCGAGCTGTCCTCGTTCATTGATCACTTTGGCATTCTTTATCACTTGCATTTGCATCTTGATTCCCTCCGCAGCAGAAGCACCATTCGCTTCTTTGTATATTGTATAATAAAAATTCACTTTTGTGTATAAATATTAGCTCATATTCATTCTATACACCGTATATCACGTTTTCGAATCAGCCCATCGCCCGTTCCATAACCGCCATGCGAATGGGCACTCCGTTCGCCATCTGCTTAAATATCATCGATTTAGGACTTTCCACGACCGCATCGTCGATTTCAACATTGCGATTCACCGGTGCCGGGTGCATAATCATCGTGTGCTCTGACAGCTTGGCCGCCCGTTCTTCCGTCAAACCATACTGCTGCCGGTATTCCGCGCTGGATTTGAATGCACCTTCGCTATGGCGTTCCAGCTGAACCCTCAGCATCATCACCACATCTGCCTTTAGTGCCTTCTCCATTGATACATAGGGCGCATACTGAGCTAGCTCTGGAGCCTGCATCGTTTCCGGTGCGCAGAATTGCACATGGGCTCCGAACTTCTGCAGTGCCCACAGGTCCGAACGCGCAACCCGGCTATGCTTGATGTCTCCGATAATGGATACCGTCAATCCTTTAAGCTCTCCGAAGCTTTTCTTCATCGTATACAGATCGAGCAGCGCCTGGGTAGGATGCTCGTTGTTGCCATCACCCGCATTGACTAGCGGGATCGAGATCCGCTCCCCAAGCTCCTGAAGCACTCCGGAGGGTTTCAGCCGGATGACGCCAGCATCGATCCCCATGGATTCCAGTGTTCTTACGGTATCGTAGATGGACTCGCCCTTCTCGACGCTGGAGGCTGCCGCTGCAAAGTTCATGACCTCGGCGCCGAGTCTTTTCTCAGCCATTTCAAACGAAAATCTCGTTCTGGTGCTGTTCTCGAAGAACATATTAACCGCAAATTTCGATTTAAGTACCGGCACCACTTTCTCGGACTGTGCTTCCCAATATGACGCCCGACTCAGGATCGATCCAATCTCGTCTCTGCTAATATCCTTCAATCCTAAGAGGCTACGTTCTTTCAATGAAATGGCTGTTGTCATGATTATCGTTCCTCTCTTTGGCTAATGGTCACTTCGTCCTTGCCGTCGAATTCGGTTAATGCAACCGTAATCTCCTCATGTTTGGAGGTAGGAACGTTCTTACCGATATAATCCGGCCGGATGGGCAGTTCGCGATGTCCGCGATCTGCCAGAACCGCCAGCTGTATCATTCTAGGCCGCCCGCAGTCCATCAGGGCATCCATCGCAGCCCGAATCGTCCGTCCCGTGTACAGCACGTCATCGAATAAAATGACTTTCTTGTCATGAATATTCAGGTGTTCCAGACTGCGCTTGGCTCCTTCTACCCGTTCTGCAGTGGCTTCTTTACTGTCACGGTCATCGCGGTAGGAAGTCACGTCGATCTCTCCCCATGGAATCGGCGTACCTTCAATCTCACTCATTCGCTCAGCGATTCGCTGAGCCAGGAACACGCCGCGTGTGCGAATGCCGACCAGGACACAGTCCTCAATCCCTTTATTCTTTTCCAATATTTCATGGGCAATTCTCGTTAGTGCGCGGCGGATGGCCGTCTCGTCCATAATCACATGCTGTTCGTTGCTCATCCTTAAATCCTCCTTCTAAACGTTTGATTAGCCCTCTTTAGTTCAGACGATCCGTGAGTTCATTACACACAAAAAAACTCCTTGCCCGGCTGGACAAGGAGTTGATCTCATAGAGATAGTGTCGAAAGCGCAGCATCTATCCGCAGACAGAGCCATGCCTCCTGTTAATGAACCTCGGTTCACGTTACCTTGCCAGCCTCACGGGACTGATTTAAAGGTGCTATTCGATTGATCCCATTATGACAGACCCTACAGGAGATGTCAACAGCAATCATGTCGAGTAATGTCGTGTGCCAAGCGGAGTTTATATGGTGTTCATTAGAATTCAAATTCTACATCGCTAAGTCTTCTGCGAATTTCGGAAATGACGCGTTTCTCTTCTTCCTCGCCGTCAGCAATAAAGGTTACGGAGAAGCGTACGAAGTGTCCCGCATCATCCCATGGTACGGTGGAGATCAATTTCTCGCGAATCAGATATTGTGAGAAATCTTCGCCGGATTCAAAACGGCGTCCGCCTTTAACGCCTTTTGGAGCCTCAACGTAGAGGAAGAAGGAACCCTTCGGCTTCTCGGCCGTAAAACCAAGTCCGTTCAACACGTCTACCAGCATGTTGTGGCGACGGGAATACTTCTCAGCAATCTTCTCCGTAATTTGCGGATTGTCCAGACCGTATGCGGCAGCTTTTTGAATGGCTATGAATTGTCCGGAATCGTTGTTGTCCTTCACATCACCAAAGGCTTTAACCACTAGCGGGTTACCGGAGATGAAACCAATGCGCCATCCTGTCATGTTATAAGATTTTGACAGGGAGTGAAGCTCTACCCCAACATCTTTCGCGCCGGGGACGGAGAGAAAGCTGAGCGGCTTTAAGCCATCGTAAGTGAGCGCTGCATAAGGAGCGTCATGGACAACAACAACGCCATACTTGCGGGCCCACTCGACAACCTCGGTGAAAAACTCGGCCGTTGCGCTGGCACCCGTCGGGTTGTTCGGATAGTTCAGGTAGAGCAGTTTGGCGCGGCGCGCAATGTCCTCAGGGATCGAGTTGAGATCCGGCAGAAATCCATTCTCTTTTTTCAGCTCCACATTGTAAACTTCGCCGCCCAAGTACTTGGTATGCGTGCCGAGTACAGGATATCCCGGAACCGTCATGATGGTGATGTCCCCAGGATTAATGAAGCAGGACGGAAGCATGGCCAGTGCCGGCTTGGAACCGATGGAGTGCAGAACTTCTGTAGCGGCATCAATGCCTTCAACACCAAATACATTCTTCAAGTAGCGAACAGCCGCTTCCTTGAACTCCGGAATTCCGTTATCCGCATAACCGCGGTTTTCCCGCTTTGCCGCTTCTTCTGCCAGCTTCGCCACGATGCCTGCATCCGCCATCTCATCCGGCTCGCCAACTCCCATATCGATCAGCTCCGTGCCAGGGTGTTCCTGCTTCGCAGCTGCCTTCGCTCTTTTGATCTTCTCGAATTTATAAATGGCTGTATCTTTGCCATAATTAGCACCGCCGATCCGGTTGGCGAAGCTCTGTTGAATGTACGTTTCCTGATATTTATCCATACTCATGATTTGTATTCATCTCCTACTCATGCTTTCATACTCATCCTAAATATGCAGGAAAATCACAACTGGAGCCATGCATTATATATCAAATGATTTGTACTTTTTCGGCTGGGCGGAGCTTAAGTCAGCTCCAGCCATTCCGCAAGGAGCTCGTCACGACTCGCGGATAGCGACTCCCGCTCGTTCCAGCGCTGCTCGAGCAGCGACAGATCCGTATCCTCGTGTAAATCATCGCCTTCCGTCTCGAGCCAGTCGTCAAGCTGCCGGATGCGGAACTCTATACGAGCAATTTCCTCCTCCAACCATTTGGACCTTACGGCGGAAGAGCGATCCGCGTTTACGCGTTTGGAAAGCGGAGCAGGGCTATCCTTCGCTTGGGGCTGCTGCGCCACCTTCTGTTTGGTAATACCTTCACTCCCCGCTGATAGCTCCCTTCCTATCAATGCCGCTTCAAGCTGTTCTTTCTTAGCTCGGAAATCATCATAATTCCCATGATAGACAGTCAGCTTCCCTTGATTCAAATCCCACACTTTGCGAGACACTTGATTCACGAAATAACGGTCATGGGAAATGGCAAGAATGGTCCCCGCATAATCCTGCAGTGCGTCCTCCAATGCTTCACGGGAGGCAATATCCAGATGGTTCGTGGGTTCATCCAGAAGCAGCAGGTTCGGCTTCTGATGGATTAGCAGCGCTAGTCTCAATCGTGTCCATTCCCCTCCGGACAACTGCCCCACCGATCTGAACACGGCCGCACCATAGAACAGATACCTTGCCAATATTCCTCGAGCTTCTCCCTCTTCTACTCCAGCCTTCTCCCGGAAATATTGAAGCACCGTTTCCTTCGGATTGTCCGGTTCCTCCTGCTGAGCGAGGTAGCCTACATCGACACGCGAACCCCATTCAAGCGAACCGGAATCAGGTGTAAGCTCGCGCAACAGCACTTTGAATAGCGTTGTTTTCCCGCTACCGTTCGAGCCCATCAGTGCAATTTTCTCGCCAAATTCGATTAGACCGGATGCTCCCCTCAGCACCGCCTGATTCCCATAAGAAACCTCAACTTGCTCAAAGTATGCCACGCGGCGACCGGAACGATCCTGAGGATTCAGTTCAAAATCAGCCTGTCTTCGTTCCAGCACGGGCCTCTTTACCCGCTCCATCCGCTCCAGCGCCCGCCTCATGGAAGCCGCGCGCTTGAAAAACTTCTCATTGCCGCCAATCCGGCCGAACTTCTCAAGCTGCTTGATGGATTCCTTCATCTTCTTGATTACTTTCTGCTGCTCCTGATAGTCTGCAAACTGCTGCAGCAAACGCTCTTCCTTATCTTTCATGAACGCGGTGTAGCCACCATGGGCAGTAAAAGCTTCGCCATCTTCAAGCTCAATCGTTTTGGACACGACCCGATCCAGAAAATATCGGTCGTGGGAGATTAAGACGCAGGTTCCCGGATATTCGCGTAAGAATTCCTCCAGCCATTCCGTACGCGCCAAATCCAGATGGTTGGTCGGTTCATCAAGCAAGAGCAAATCCGGCTGTACGATCAGCTTCGATGCCAGCGCGACACGGGTTTGTTCTCCACCGGACAACAAGCCAAAGGCCAGTCCGTACTCGCTCTTGGGTATTTGCAGCCCGGTAGCGATTTTGTCGATGCTCGCTTCCAGCTCATAACCACCCTCTGTTTCAAACCGCTCTTGAAGTGATGAGTATTTCCGCAGCACTTGATCGAGCAGTTCCGCATTTCCAGCGGTGTCCGGGTCACTCATTTTCTCCTCAAGCTCCGTCATTTCCGCTCGGTAATCCTTCAAGTGACTCAACCCCTGTGACAATACATCCAGCACCGTCCAGGTATCCATATGGCTCGGAATCTGCTCTAAATATCCGATTTTTGCCCCCTTCTTTATAGCCAGCTGCCCTTCGTTTGGCTGATCCAAACCGGCAAGCAGGCGCATCAGCGTCGACTTCCCGCTGCCGTTCCTTCCAATAAGCGCAACCTTCTCGCCTTCCTGTATTTCAAACGATATCTGGTCCAGTACCAGATGAGCACCGTGGTATTGCGTCATTTTCTGTACATTGATTATATTCATTCTAGGTTTCCTCCTGTATGCTGCGAACATTCAACCTGTTCGAAGAGCGTATAGATTAGGGAGAAGACCCGGACTGCAAACGCAAAAAGGGCCCACAGAGCAAGCTCCGCGGACCCTTCAAGAATTGTAAGCCTAAATAGGCTTAATCCGTGCAGGCAGGCAGGTGACTTCTCGCGATGGTACAAACCGTATTGGTAAAATTGGACAGACCTCTCCCGTTGTAGAGAAATGCATGAACAATGCCAGCCATAGCTAAAGGCAGCTGGCTAATACGGTTGTTAACCATCTCGATATTCATCCTGCTCACCTCCTTCATCAAAGTTATCGTCACTATAACATATCCCGGGATGGAATGGCAAGAAAAATAGCCCCACAAAGTGGAGCTTATGCTTCGATGCTTACTCCAAATACTTTGCGGTGGACCCAAAACATATAAATGCAAAAAGGAACCGCTAGCGGCCCCTTAGAATCGTCAAAAGTTCTTCCATATCATTCGGCATCGGCGCCGAATACTCCATATACTCACCACTCGAAGGATGGACAAAACCCAAAACGGCTGCGTGGAGGGCTTGGCCGTCCAATTTTATGCCCTTGCTCTTGCCGTATACGGGATCCCCCACGAGAGGATGGCCGATATACTTCATATGCACGCGGATTTGATGCGTACGCCCAGTCTCCAGCTTCAGCTCAAGAAGAGTGTAATCGCCGAAGCGTTCTATGACGGTAAAATGGGTTACCGCATGCTTGCTGTTCCGATCCGTGACCGTATACAATTTACGATCATGTGCATCCCGCCCGATTGGCGCGTCAACGGTCCCTTGATCATGACTCATATTGCCATGAACCAAAGCCAGATAACGACGGTTCACGCTGTGATCCTTCAGCTGAGCCGCAAGAGAAGCATGAGCTTTATCATTCTTCGCTGCCATAATAAGACCAGTTGTATCTTTATCAATCCGATGCACGATGCCAGGCCGGAGTTCACCGTTAATGCCTGACAAATCCTTGCAGTGAAACATTAATGCGTTCACAAGAGTGCCCGAGGAATGACCAGGAGCCGGATGAACAACCATCCCTCTTGGCTTGTTCACAACAATGACGTCTGCATCTTCAAACGCGATCTCTAGCGGGATGTCCTCCGGAATAATCTCTACTGCCGATGGCTCAGGAACCTTCAGCAGGATGCGGTCACCCTGACTCACTTTGTAATTAGACTTAACCGGACCTTCATTAACGATGACATGTCCATCGGTAATCCATAACTGCACCTGAGAGCGTGAAACATTCTCACCGAGGTTCTCTGTTATGTATTTATCTATACGGGTTTTGGCAGATTCTGCATCCACCGTCCACTCATAGGTTTCGGATTCGTGCCCTGTTTCGCCTGTCCATTCCGTATCTGTATCCATACCGTCTTGCAACATTATTCATTCCCTTCTGTGCCAGAAACTTCACTTGTTGTCTGTATCTTCTCGCGTCTTCCTTCCAGAAGCGTATCCAATATGATCAATCCCACACCGATGACAATACAAGAATCGGCAATATTAAAAATCGGGAATGTGTAGCTGCCAAAATTAAATTGCAGGAAATCGACAACCTCTCCCATCACCAACCGATCGATGAAGTTCCCAATTGCCCCGCCAAGTACAAGCGCAAGAGCCGTAGGCAGCAGCTTACGTCCTTCTTTCGATACCTTCCGCAGGTACCAGACAATCCCGCCCACAACGATTAGCGTCACCACTATGAAGAACCATAATTGATCCTGCAGTATGCCAAACGCCGCTCCCCGGTTTCGGCTCGAGGTAATCAGGAAGAAGTCTCCGATCACAGGGATCTGTTCATAAAGCTCCAGCTTCGAGGCAATCAAGTACTTGGTTCCCTGATCGATAAGAAATAAAACAAATGCAATCAAATAATACACCACTTGTTTATGTCACTCCGTTCTTGTCTTCTCCAATCTTGCGATCACTTCGCTGATCGGTCAGTAACTCGTCTTATTGTAGCACAGCGGCTCAGAAACCGTCCATTCCTGTCCAGTGGCGAGAACATTTTCCGTCAGTAAAACCATCTCAATGGGTGCACTCTATACATATGAACCAGAAGGTCAACTTCGGACCATGAAAGGAGCCTGACATGTCGCATCTAACTCAGGAGCAACTCAATAATTTGCAACAAAAGCTGATGGATCGAAAGGTTGAGCTTGAACGGCGCATGGTATATAACGACCAACATGGGCTGGGGGAATCGGAGCGAGATATGACCGGCGAGCTGTCCCATATTGATAATCACCCTGGGGACTTGGCAAGCGAGATGTTTGAAAGAGGAAAAGACCTCGCCCTTCAGGATAGGGTGGATCAGGAGCTGCAGCGAGTTATTTTTTCGCTTGAAGCGATTCATCACGGCCGTTACGGCGTGTGCCTTACCTGCGGCCAGCCAATTCCGTACGAGCGGTTGGAGGTTCTCCCGGATACGCAATATTGTATAAAAGACACGCCTCGTGAACGAGTCTCCCGTGATCGTCCGGTTGAGGAGGAAGTCCTTGCTCCCGCTTTTGGAAAATCCAGTATGGATGAGCACGAGTATGCTGCGTTTGACGGCGAGGACGCCTGGCAGATCGTTGAAAGCTGGGGTAGCTCCAATTCCCCTGCTCTGGCGGAAGGCAACGAAATTGACAGCTATAACGAGATGGATATCGAGAATGGCGATGATCAAGGCGGATTTGTTGAAGTGTATGAAAATTTCGTTGCAACCAATATCGATGGCTCCGAAGTGTTTATCGTTCGAAGTCCGCAATATGTCGATTACCTAAACCGGGGGGAAGGAAGCTACCTGCTGGATCCCCATGCCGACCCTGATGATGAATCTTTAAGTTAAATAAGTCTTTACGACCGGCAGCATAAAATTGGATGCAGTGCTGCCGGGCATTACATACAAACTCACGTTAGTTCAAGCTGACGCTGAACGATCCGAACAATATCCGCAATGTAGTCGCCGATAATTGGCAAGTTCAATGCTCCAAGCGCCTGCAGGACGTATATAATGGTCGCCGCAAAAAAGGTAAAGCCAATCGCGATTCCCACACCCCGGGCCGACCCGGCCAGCAGATTGGTCCATATCAATTTCCATGGGCGGTTCAGCAGCTGGGTGTATTCAGCGATTCGGGCTTTCTCCAGCTGCTCTGCAATGTCCGTGGTCATGCGGTGTATAGCGCTCAATTGGTCCTGCTCATCCTCCAACGGCTTTTTTTGTTCAGTTGACACCCCAGCATCCGGCTTCTCCGCCATGTCCACCGCCCCTTTGCCTAAACTAATCGACATCAAATAAATGAGATTAAGAGCAGCTCCATCACCATGTGTGCTCGCGCCTGTTTATCATTACTTTTGATTTCGCTGATTATTATGCATCAATTGGAAGAATCCCATTCGTTCGTGAGAATCACCTGTCGAAAACCGATACTTTTTTGAACACGAAAAAAACACTGCCCCTTGTAGATAAGGGCAGTGTTGTATAACCAATTTATTACTTATGCGATTTGGATGCCAATGGTTTTGCCACCAAGCTCAACCCGCTCCATGCCTTCGCTTTGTCCGAATTGCAATTCGTTAACCAGGACATTCTCGCGCAGCACATCTTCAAATGCAGTGATCGCAACTGTAAGCTCATCATCTGTATCCAGGGTCAGATTGACCCGCTTCTCAATCGGAAGGTCCAGCTTCTTCCGCGTATCCTGTACGGCACGCACGACTTCGCGAACCCAGCCTTCTTGCTCCAGCTCTGGCGTGATGTCCGTATTGAGCGCCACGGTTAAACCATAACCTGAAGCAGATGCGAAACCTTCCTTCGCCTTCTTCTCCACCAGCAGCTCTTCGGACGTGATCTGTAATTCTTCACCTTCCGGCGAAGTAACGTTCACGCCGCCCGTTTGCACCACCTTGCGGGTCTCGTCACTGCTCATGCCTTTCAGGAACCCTTGCAGGAAACCGATATTTTTACCGTATTTCTTGCCTGCGACCTTCAGGTTCATTTTCAATGTAAAATCGACGAAACCACTATCGCTGGTCTCCACCTCAATCATTTTGACATTAATCTCATCCTTGATGATGTCTTGATAACCGGAGAGATCAAACTCACGATCCATCGACACAATCAGCTCAGACAGCGGCTGACGCGTTTTGATCCCTGTCTCGTTGCGGACGTTGCGCGCGAGCTCTACGATCTGTCTTGCCGTCTCCATGTCCTGCTCAAGCGCCTTGTCGATCAATGCTTCGTCGGCTTGCGGGAAGTCGGCCAGATGCACGCTTTCTCCTCCGCCCAAATTCACGAAAATGTCTTCAGACAGCATCGGCGTGAATGGAGCCATCAGCTTGGAGAGGGTCAGCAGCACATGTGTAAGCGTTCCATAAGCCGCCAGCTTATCTTCTCCGAGTCCGCTGCCCCAGAAACGGTCACGCGAACGGCGGATATACCAGTTGCTCAGCTCATCCACATAAGCTTCGATTGCTTTTGCCGCATTCAGGAAATCATTCACAGCCAATCCCTTGTCAACCACTTGAATTAAGCTGTTCAGGCGGGACAGAATCCAGCGGTCCAGCTTATGGTCCGATCCCTTGAACTCATGCTTCTTCGGATCATAGCCGTCAATACCGGCATACAGCGTCAGGAATGCATGAGTATTGACCAGCGTATCCACAACCTTGGATTTGGCTTCGCCAACAATTCCCTTCGAGAAGCGTTTGCTGTTCCATGGCGCACTGTCAGCCAGCAGCGCCCAACGGAACGCATCCGTGCCGTACTCTTCGATGATTTCCCAAGGATCGATGACGTTGCCTTTGGATTTGGACATCTTCTGTCCATTCTCATCAAGAATATGACCTGTGGCCATAACCGCTTTATAAGGCGCTTTACCCGTGAAGAGCGTCGATACGGCGAGCAAGCTGTAGAACCAGCCGCGCGTCTGGTCAATCCCTTCGCAGATCATATCGGCAGGATACTGCTGTTCGAATTTCTCCTTGTCCTCGAACGGATAATGGTATTGCGCATAAGGCATCGATCCGCTGTCAAACCATACGTCGATGACTTCCGAGGTCCGCTCCATCACGCCGCCTTCACAGTGAGGGCATTTCACTTTCACTTCATCCACATAAGGTTTATGCAGCTCCAGATCCTCCGCTACCTCACCTACCGCGTTGGCGCGAAGCTCCGCAATGCTGTGCGGCGAGAATTGTCCTTCACAAGAATCGCAGACCCATACATTGAGCGGCGTTCCCCAATAACGGTTCCGGCTGATGTTCCAATCGACCAGATCTTCAAGGAATTTGCCGAAGCGGCCGTCGCGCACATGGCCCGGATACCAGGTTACCTCATTGTTGTTCGCGATTAGTTGATCCTTAACCGCTGTCGTTTCGATAAACCAGCTCTCCATTGCATAATAGAGCAGCGGGGACTTACAGCGCCAGCAGAATGGATAGCTGTGCTCGTATTTCTCCTTGCTGTACAGCAGTCCTTTTTCAGACAATGCCTTCACAATGTCCAGATCGCAATCCTTGACAAAGCGTCCGGCAAACTCCGTCACTTCATCGGTGTAACGGCCTTGGCCGTTCACGACACTCACGAAGCTGATGCCATTCTCGCGGCACACGCGATAGTCATCTTCACCGTGTGCAGGCGCCATGTGTACAATCCCCGTACCGCTTGCATCGGTAACAAAGGATGCGCCGACGATGAGATTTGCTTTCTCCGCTTGTACATACGGGAACGGAGGATCGTAAGTCTTGCCGACCAGTTCAGAACCTTTCAGCGTCGATAGAACGGTAAAGTCGCCCTTCATGACATCCTCTACCAGATTCTTAGCAACGATATAGATGCCATCCTCCTGCTCGACGCGGGCATAATCCATATCCGGATTAACGGCCAGCGCTACGTGGGACGGAAGCGTCCAAGGCGTCGTCGTCCATGCCAGTACATACTCTCCGCTGTCATGCAGCTTAAACTTCGCCGTTGCACTAAGGTCTTTAACATCCTCATAACCCTGAGCCACTTCGTGGGAGCTGAGCGTGGTCTGACAGCAAGGGCAGTATGGGCTTACGCGGTGACCACGATACAGAAGGCCTTTATCATGAATCGTAGCCAAAATGTTCCATACGCTCTCGATATAGTTGTTCTCGAGCGTGATGTACGGATGATCCAGATCGGTCCAATAAGCGATCGCTTCAGTCAGCTCGCGCCATTTATGCTCATATTCAAATACGCTGGATTTACACTTTTTGATAAAAGCTTCAACGCCATAATTCTCGATCTCCTGCTTGCCGGAAATGCCAAGCTGCTTCTCTACGCCAAGCTCCACCGGAAGTCCGTGCGTATCCCAGCCCGCTTTCCGAACGACATGGAAGCCTTTCATCGTCTGATAACGGCCCACAAAATCCTTGATAACCCGGCCGAGCACATGACCGATATGGGGCGCGCCGTTTGCGGTTGGGGGACCTTCGTAAAATACATAGTTCGGCTTGCCGGCCCGCAGCTCGATTGATTTCTTGAACGTATTCTCCTCGTTCCATTTGTTCAAGATGCGCAGTTCTCTTGCCCGCGCCTTCTCCTTGACATCTACTCTGTTCATGCAGATCTTCCTTTCACTCTTTTTCGAGGTTGTTCAAAAAGTCCGATTTTGAACTCGCCCTTTTTCGTAAAGTTCTGTGAAAATAAAAAAAGGCCTCATCCCCCAAGGGACGAGAACCTGTTCTCGCGTTACCACCCTAATTTCGCTTAACCGACTTTTCGCTAAAAAGCCTGCGCAAGCGACACCTCAATGTCCATGCCTGTATGTAATAGGCAAGGTCCGATGTAACGTTCGGCTGACGGTTCAGCTTACGCACGCGGTTAAACGCTTCAGCTTCACTTCTCCGGGATGATCTTCTGCTTGGTCTGAACGCCGGGCTTTCAGCAACTGCCGGCTCTCTGAGGGACAGATCCTTCGCGTACTATTCCCATCAACGAATTCTTGTATAAATCAACAATATGTTATTAGTTATAGACTCTTTCGCGAGAAAAGTCAACTGGATACCCGCCTAGTATACCTCTTTAGGTTCAAGACTCGGTTCACGGTTCTCCAGCGTCTCCCAGCCTTCTTGTTTCAAAAGTTCCAGCTGCGCCTCAACCAAGGAACGGAAGCGGGTGCGGTAGATGGAAGCCTGCTTCTTCAGCTCTTCAACCTCAAGCGCGATTTTGCGGGATTTACCTAGCGCATCGTTAATGATCCGGTCAGCATTCTTCTCGGATTCCTTAATGATCAGCTGAGCTTCCTTCTTCGCGTTGTTCTTCAGCTCATCCGCCGCCTCCTGAGCGACAATGATGGTCTTAGACAAGGTTTCCTCAATATTCGAAAAATGATCCAGTCTTTCTTGCATCGTCATAAGCTGGTTACCCAACTCTTTGTTCTCCCGGATCACACTTTCATAATCCTTAATAATCTGATCCAAAAACTCGTTGACCTCGTCCTCATCATAACCCCGAATTCGACGGGCAAATTCCTTGTTATGTATATCAAGCGGCGTCAATGGCATGGTGTGCACCTCCTAAATATATGGGCCTTACAGGACGGTTCATCCGCTGTGTTAGCCAAACCACCCGTCCGTGAAGACAATAGCGGTCATTTACGATTTATCGGTAAATCCATTGTAATTTTGAATGTTACTTTGTACTCATTCGACAAAAAAACGGCAATTCCTTCAAAGGTCAGGCATATTTCCCAACCTTGATACGGTACCGCCCTTTTTTCGTCAGGCTTCCTGTCTCCAAAACTTTAAACCGTCCAAATCCTTGGATGGAAACGACATCGCCTTCTTTTAAATTCGTTGAGGGATCCTCTTCCACTTTCCAGTTCACGCGGCATCGGCCAGCCTTGATCGGCACCACGATTTTCGTACGGCTGATGCGGTATGCATCACTGGCGATCCCGTCGAGTCTCATGGAAGATACCGTAATGTCCATCGTTTCAAAATTCGTGCGGGCAACCTGAAGCTTGTCCAGCGGCAGCAATTCCGTCATCACATGCACCCGGTGGACCTGGCTGAGATTGAGATGGAGGAACGCGCTAATATCGTCGGCAACGACCGCATGGCAGCCGTCCGCGAGCACATGGATGTCACCGATCTTCGATCTTTTAATGCCAAGACCCAATATCGAACCCATATAATCGCCATGCTCCAGCTCCAGAAACTTCTGATCCCCGGAAGAGATGCTGAGCACCTTCATCTTGAAATCCTCGCCTTCAAGCGTTCGGTAATCTGGAGCGATCAACGCTCGCGCGCGTTCTGCATCAGCATGTCCACCATCAAACATAGCATGCACATCCGGATGACGATTCACAAGTGATTCCAGAATGAATCGCTGCCGAGGGTCCAGGAAATCCGTCAGTTTTGCTTCATGGTATTGTCCGGCATTGACAACCCACTCCCAAGCCCGGTCCACAAATTCCCGTTCATCCTTGTGAAAATGATCGTAGATGTCCAGTCTCATCGCTGATTCACCTGCTTACAGGAAATATCCGAGAATTGCGTACACGCCGCGCTGTGCCAGTTGAAGCACAAACAGTGCGACGATCGGGGAAATATCGATCATACCCATAATCGGCGGAATGAAGCGGCGAAAAGGTGATAGATACGGCTCCACTAACTTGCCAAGCAGCTCACCGATAAAACTTTCTCTCACGTTCGGAAGCCATGACATTAAAACGTAGACCAAGATCATATAAAAATAAATTTGGAACAGCGTTCCGACGATACTATAAATTTCGTAGGTCAAAGCCTAAATCACCTCATTCTGTTATATTCATGCTCGTCCGCTAGAATCTCCGAGATTGAACCTTGGATCTCCACGGTGTCCGGCGTGCATAGGAAGATGTTCCCGCCCACCTTTGAAATTCCGCCGCTAAGCGCATACACGGTTCCGCTTAGAAAATCGATAATGCGCAGCGCTTGATCATTCCTCACACGCTGCAGGTTGACCACAACAGTTCGGAAGGAGCGCAGATGATCTGCAATCTCCTGTGCTTCATCATATGAACGAGGCTCCACTAATACCACCTTAACGTTCTTCTGTGAATGAATGCTAACGATATTGCCGCTCTTTTGGTTCTTCCGATGATCAAACGGCGTTGCCTCCACCGGCTCTTCCTGCGAGGCCAGAACCTCGCGTTCCACAACTTCTTCTTCCTCTTGCAGTCCCAAGAAATTCATAAACCGGTTCATCACGCCCATCGTCAATCCTCCTCTTTCCCTACTAAAATCGAGCCGAGACGCACCCAGGTCGACCCTTCCTCTATGGCTACTTCAAAGTCATTGGACATGCCCATGGACAATTCAGTCAATGGCTCCGCCGTAAGCGCCTGCTTGTTCAGCTCATCTCTTAGTTGTCTTAAACCACGAAATACAGGACGCGTCTGCTCCGCCGACGATTCGTATGGAGCCATGGTCATGAGTCCGGTCACCTTTACGTGTGAAAGACTGTTGATTTCCTTCAAAAACTCGGCTGCTTGCTCAGGAGGCAAGCCATACTTGGATTCCTCACCCGAGATATTGACCTGCATAAAGGCGGATACCTGCAGATTCAGCGCAGCAGCCCTCTTCTCCAGCTCATGAGCCAAGGACAAGCGGTCGAGCGAATGAATATATTGAAATTTATCAATGACATCCCGGACCTTATTGGTCTGAAGATGGCCGATGAAATGCCATGTGCCGCGATCTCCAAGAGCTTCCCACTTCGCCTGGGCATCCTGCCAGCGATTCTCGCCAATATGCTGCAGACCCTGATCCAGTACCGAAGCTGTCATATCCAAGGAGACATATTTAGTAACTGCAATGATATTTACATCCTTTCGGTCCCTGCCACTTCTTGCGCAAGCCTCCGTTATTCGCTGTTCCACTTGATCGATACGTTCCTTCAAACTCAAGGGACGACTCACCTCTTTCTCATCCCGATCCAACTTGCCATACGACCCGTAGTCCCTCCATCTTTACGATAGGAGAAGAACAGATCGTGATTGCAGCTTGTACACCATGATGTACATTCGATATGATCCGCCAATATTCCTGCTTTAATCATAATGTGTCTGTTTATTTCTTTCAAGTTCAGCATGTATTTCCCGTGTCCCTTGTCGATATAAACAGCTGAATTTGTAACTTCCTCGGATATAAACTCCCCGATTCCAATATCGCGGACACGATCCATGACTCGATCATCTACCTCGTAACAGCACTCGCCTATGGATGGACCAATCGCTGCGTGAATGTGCTGAGGCAAACTTCCGTATTCCACAGCCATCCTGTCGACCATTTTCTCAGCGATGCTTCCCACCGTCCCCTTCCACCCAGCATGTGCCAAACCAACAGCACCCGTAACCGAATCCCAAAAATAAAGCGGCACGCAGTCCGCGTAAAAGGACGTCAATAAAACGCCGGGAACATTGGTTACAAGTCCGTCCGTATCTTGAAAAGCCGAGGCCCGGTCCAAGCTCCCTCTGCCCCTGTCCTTATCATGAACCACGCCAATCTGAACATCATGGACCTGTTCACCGCAAGTCCAGTCTTCCAAAGAAAAGCCAAGCGCCGCAGCGGTCCGTTTCCGGTTCTCTACAATGTCACCCGGCTCGTCTCCGACATGAAAGGCTAAATTCAAACTATCATAGGGGGCCTGGCTAACGCCGCCATCTCGGCCTGTGAAACCGGCCGTGAGTGCGACGCTTCCCGATTCCCCTCTCCATTTTTCGAGCACAAACAGACTCGGTGTCTGCTGATTCTGCCTAACAAACGGTTCCATGCGCATCCCACCTCTATGACCAGTGTAACAGAAAACCTACGCCGGAGACACATTAACCCATCCGTCTGTTTAGAAGGTTCGCCGGTCCGGTCTGTCCAGGTATTCCACCGATTCCTGATCATCGGGCGTTCTCCGCAATTCCTCTATTTTGACAAGGACGACATCCGAGCCAATCTTGACGATATTCCGCCACGGAATAATCAGGTCGCTCCCGCCGCCAAACAGCCCCATAAATTTACCGTAGCTAGGCACCACAATCGCTTCAATCCGGCCCTGCCGCAAGTCTAGCTCCAGATCGCTGATCTGTCCGAGCCGCTTGCCATCAATGATATTAATAACATCCTTCGTTTGAAAATCGGAAATTTTCATCTTTTTCCCCACCATTTGATTATCAGGTATCATGCACATCACACCTTAGATGTATTTGAAGGTTAGCCGTCCATCCGTTTTCATTCCATATCCCTCTGTTCAATATATGAGCCGATTGGGTAAAATAGCTTATTTAAAATTAAAAAAACGATCCCATGAACGGGATCGTTATCTGTTCGATTGATGGCTGGTCTTCTTACGTTTTGACGTGTTTCTGCATCTGCTTGATCGCTGACTTCTCCAGGCGGGACACTTGAGCTTGGGAGATGCCGATTTCATCCGCAACTTCCATCTGGGTCTTGCCTTCATAAAAGCGCATGGATAAAATCATTTTCTCGCGTTGTCCGAGCTTGTGCATCGCTTCCCGGAGGGCTATTTCCTCAATCCAGGACACATCTTTGTTCTTATCATCACTGATTTGATCCATCACATATATCGGATCGCCACCATCATGATAAATCGGCTCAAACAGCGAAACGGGATCCTGAATAGCATCAAGTGCAAAAACAACGTCTTCCTTGGGCACGTTCAGCGCTTCGGAAATTTCAAAAATCGTCGGTTCACGCGAGTTCGCATTTGTCAGCTGATCCCTGACCTGAAGCGCCTTGTAAGCAATATCACGCAGTGATCGGGAGACGCGAATCGGGTTATTGTCCCTTAAGTACCGACGTATTTCTCCGATAATCATCGGTACGGCATACGTGGAAAATTTAACATTTTGCGATAAATCAAAATTGTCAATGGCTTTCATCAATCCGATGCAGCCTACCTGAAACAGATCATCAACAAACTCTCCCCGATTGTTAAACCTTTGGATGACACTGAGCACCAGTCTCAGGTTGCCGTTCACCAGTTTTTCTCGAGCCGATCGTTCATTGTTCTGCTGCAGATTATGAAACAGTTCCCTCATTTCTACATTCGTCAGAACAGGCAGTTTTGACGTATCCACACCACAAATTTCAACTTTGTTTCGCGTCATGATGACTAACCTCCCAAGGAGAAACATTACTGTACATTATCTCCGAGGGGGGCTATTTTATTCCTTGCGATTTCCAGTTACACCATCTTGTTGAATTCTTTGCGGAGCCTCTTAATAATTCTCTTCTCCAATCGGGAAATGTAGGATTGTGAGATTCCAAGCAGATCTGCCACATCTTTTTGCGTCTTTTCCTCGCCGTCCTGAAGGCCAAAACGAAGCTCCATAATCATGCGTTCCCGGTCGCTTAATTTATCGAGTGCTTTTTGCAGCAGCTTCCGGTCGACCTGCTCCTCGATGTTACGGTAAATGGTGTCATTCTCGGTACCCAATACGTCGGACAGGAGCAATTCATTGCCGTCCCAATCGATATTCAGCGGTTCGTCAAAAGAAACCTCGCTGCGGGTTTTGTTATTCCGGCGCAAATACATCAAAATTTCGTTCTCAATGCAGCGCGAGGCGTATGTAGCCAATTTGATTTTTTTCTCCGGGTCAAACGTATTCACCGCTTTAATCAAACCGATGGCACCAATCGATACCAAATCCTCGATGTTAATGCCGGTGTTCTCGAACTTGCGGGCAATGTAAACAACCAGACGCAGGTTACGTTCGATAAGCATGGCACGGGTGGCCGCATCGCCTGTAGGCAGCTTCTTGAGCAAGAACTCCTCTTCCTCTTTTGTAAGCGGCGGCGGGAGCGCCTCGCTTCCTCCGATATAGTAGATTTCCTGACTCTTCAGGCCTAGCAAAAAAAGTACGCGATAATACTGCAGCTGCAATGCTAATCTCCATTTAACGGGCATCTCTTATCCTCCTAAACGTTTTCCCGTAGGGATAACTGACTTCATAGCGTAATTTTCATTCTTCTAGTTCGGCATGCATTGGAAATGTCATAAGGGTTTTCAAAGACTTATCCATGCGGTTCGCTGCAAGGACGGCAGCATGCGAGCACTATGAAAATGGCTTCACCGTTATCATCCTGCATTCTCGGCTTCACCTGATTCCGGACCGGTTCCTCCATTGAGCGATGAAGCGCCCATTTCGGTAGAATGTCCATTCATCTTCGGGGTACCTTCTCCTTCCGTCAACGCCGGATGTATGATGGCCCTGTATGCCCTGTCACCCGAGAGCGTCCCGCCATCAAGACCAATCAACACCTTGGATGCCGAATATTCAAATCCTCCCAGTTCGATCCGTACCATGTCGGGCTTTAGCGCAAGCATGAAGGCAGCCCCCCGGTTAACACCGCGATACGGAACAAGCCGCAGACGGTCTTGCCATTCAAACTCCTCTGCCGCCAGCCCCATGATTAATTTGTCCGGTTCCCCCTCCATCAACTGTTTACTCCATCCCTGAGGCAGGTGGGCTTCCCACAATGCTGCTTCCATCACCATAACCGGCGTACGCGTTAAGGGATCACTCAATTGGTTACCTGTATCCAGAAGCCCCACACAGGATATTTTGGCGCTGCCGATCCATACGGACACCTCTCCCAATAAGGCTTCCCGGTTCTCGGTTTTACGTTTCGTGGTCTGAACGGCTTTAAACGCGAATACAACTACAAAAAAGGTAATGCACGCAAACCAAAATCCCACCTTTAATTCAAACGATAGCCCTCCCGATGTCGTATACCATATCCCGCTGAACAGTTCTCCCGAATTTTGGACCAAGTAATGAACACCGATAATGCCTCCGGCTGCGGCAAAATTCACCATATAAAATGCTCCCAAATTCCGCAGATAACTCTGTAAACTTGCAAAGCCGAAAGCTATCCATAACATGATCAACGAAAGTCCAAATTTGATGAGAAAGGTAAACAAAAATGACAGCTGCGGGACAAACATCATGACGACATACAGTGCGCCTACCACAGAGGATAATGCAAGTCTCCACCACCTTGGCCGAACCCTGCGCATCCAGGCGGTCAAAGCCAGCAAAATGCCGTCAATGACGAGGTTTGCCAAAAATATGAGATCAATATAAACAACCAGGTTGTTCACCTGCCTAGTCGAAGAATCACTTCGGTTATCCTTCTGTTGTTTGCTGGGCAATGGGAGATGTTACTAGTATAAGAAGAATAGAATTCAAAGTCTGTCTAAACCTGTGGGCGGTTTATAGACTTTTTTTGTCGATGAAGGGCAGTTTTTAAAAGACCCGAACCAAGAGCAGCCACTTGGCGTTATCAGCAATCTCTATTTTGGAAGGAAAGCTTGGGGAATATCCTTAAATTCTACGGTATTTACCCATTGGCGGGTTCTTATTCGTGAAAGTGTGACAGCATTAGCTGTAAGATCCTACAAATGAAACAAAAGGAAGAGAACGAGGTTTGAATACAAAAATAAGCCTGTCTTCATCATGATGACGAAGCCCAGGCTTATTTATATTAATCATTATTGCGGGAACGATTGCGAAGGAAAGTGGGAATATCAAGCTGATCATTGCTGTTCTGGTTGCCAAATGGCTTCAGATTCACATTACTCTTGTCCGTTGCCGACTGCTGTTGTTGCTGCTGTTCCTCTTGAGGCACAGGACGACGTCCAGGAGGGATTGGAGCAGGCTTGCCTTCAAAGCCGGTAGCGATAACCGTTACTTTGATTTCATCCTTCATGTTTTCCTCAATAATCGCACCGAAGATCATGTTCACTTCCGGATCGGAAGCTGAAGTTACGATCTCGGCCGCTTCATTTACTTCATACAAGGAGAGATTGGTTCCTCCCGTAATGTTCATGATCACACCACGTGCACCTTCGATAGAGGTTTCCAGCAGTGGGCTCATGATTGCCTTGCGGGCAGCCTCGGAGGCACGGTTCTCACCAGTAGCCAGTCCAATACCCATCAGGGCCGAGCCACGTTCTGTCATGATCGTTTTGACGTCGGCAAAGTCAAGGTTGATCAGACCCGGCACTTGGATCAGATCAGAAATGCCCTGAACGGCCTGGCGCAATACGTTATCAGCTTCTCGGAACGCTTCCAGCATCGGTGTCTTCTTATCCACGATCTCCAGCAAGCGATCATTCGGAATGACGATAAGTGTATCCACTTTCTCTTTCAATGCTTCAATGCCAAGCTCCGCTTGGGAAGCACGCTTGCGGCCTTCGAAGGTAAACGGTCGAGTCACCACGCCTACGGTCAGTGCGCCGCATTCCTTTGCGATTTCAGCAATGACAGGTGCAGCACCCGTTCCGGTTCCGCCACCCATACCGGCCGTAACGAATACCATATCGGCACCCTTCAGGGTGTTCATGATCAAATCGCGGGATTCTTCCGCAGCCTTCTTGCCTACGTCAGGATTGGCGCCGGCACCAAGACCGCGAGTCAGCTTATCCCCGATTTGCAGTTTATGTTCTGATTTGGCAAGGTGGAGTGCCTGAGCATCCGTATTGACTGTAATAAATTCAACACCCTGCACACCATTCTCAATCATTCGGTTAACGGCGTTGCTTCCGCCGCCACCTACTCCGATTACTTTTATTTGAGCTAAGCTCTCCATTTCAAAATCAAATTCCAACATCTAATCCATCTCCCCCTCAATGTGCGTGGATGGCACGTCCACAGTCGAATGAATCCGCTATATAAACTCGCTGAACATCTTTTTCAAGCGTTCAATAAATCCCGGCTTCTGGCTGGTCTCCTGAGTTGCTGCGACAGGATTTTGCTGCTTAGCGCGGTTCACCGGTTTCTTGCTATTTCCGCTGCTGTTGTTGCTTCCTCCTGTATTGCGTACACGTACATTCCGGATTGCATTATGGAGGATGCCGACTCCGCTGCAGTATCCCGGATCACGAACACCGATGAAATCGGGAACCGCAATCCGTACGGAAGTCGCCAGCTCATTTTGTGCCACCTGCAGCACACCAGGCATGGACATAGTGCCCCCAGTAAGTATATAACCACCAGGAAGCTCACTGTAACCCAAGCGCTTAATTTCTTGGCGCACCAATTGGAAAATTTCCTGAACGCGAGGTTCTATGATAGCTGCCAGATCTTCTTGGGTGAACTCCTTGTCCACATTGCTTCCAATTCTCGTTACTTTAAACGTTACTTCGTGTGCGGCACTCTCGATCAGCGCGCATCCGTACTTCAGCTTAACCTTCTCTGCTTGATCCGTTAGCGTTCGCAGGCCATAAGCGATATCATTCGTAACGAAATCTCCACCAACCGGGAGCGTCGAAGTTGCGGCAATACTGCCTCCCTCGAACACAGCCAACGTGGTTGAGCCCGCCCCGACGTCAACCAGCACCGAACCCATCGTTTTCTCGTCCTTGGACAAGGATAGCTGTCCGGCACCAAGCGGAATCAGCACCAGATCCTTTACTTTCAGGCCTGATTTCTCCACACAACGTAACAGGTTATGTATTGCCGTTTTGGCGCCAGTAATAATCGTCGCTTCAACTTCCAGTCTTACGCCGATCATTCCTCGCGGATCAGAGATTCCTTCCAAACCGTCAACTACAAACTGTTTAGCAACCACATCGATAATTTCACGATCCGGAGGAAGCGCCACGACTTCCGCTGCTTTCAGCACGCGGTCGATGTCCTCTTCACCAATTTCGCGATCCTCGTTCGATACTGCCACAACTCCATGGCTGGATTGAAGTCCGATATGATTTCCAGAAATGCCGACATATACTTCGGATATTTGAATACCGACCATACGCTCCGCATGATCAACAGCGCTGCGAATGGATTGTACGGTCTGGTCGATATCTACAATTGCACCTTTGCGAATTCCCTCCGAGTCGGCAGATCCAACTCCAATAATATTAAAGGTTCCATTATTAACTTCCCCAATAATAGCACGAACTTTGGATGTACCGATGTCCAAACTAACAATGATGTCATTGTTGCTCAAGCCCTGGCACCTCCTGTTTTTAGCAAATTAATTTTGATAATAAAGAATACATTTCTACTTATTCAACACTCGCAGGTCTTTCCCTCTTTTTTCAACATTTTTTTTACTGCCAACATTTGCTATAACAGGCCGTAAAAGTCATTCAAAAAAGAAGAGCCGAAACAAGTTGTCAATACATTCAATTGTACCATTTATTCCAATCCCTGAGTAGGGGGTTATTGCCCTTCTTCCGCGTCTTCTCCAACTTCTTCTACAAACGGCACATAAGAGTCCGCTTCCAGCATCGTAATCTTACCCGGCCGCTCCATTTCGGTCACCTGGTTCAGGTACTCTACTTTGTCACGGAGCAAGGAAACCGAAGTGATGACTTCGAACTTGGAACGTGTATACATCTTGATCCGATCCGGAAAAGACAGCGTCGGAGACGGCATGATTTCCGAGATATCGGAGGTCAGGCTGCCCGAAATCTCCGCAAGCACCTCGCTAAGCTCGGCCTTGTTGGGATCGTCCGGAGCCCAATTGGTCAAAATCGGCTTCTCAACGGCAATACCGCTCGCTGTAACAGGAACTGAGGTGCCGCTGGCCAATATGGCTTGAAGTTCCCCGCTTTCGGACAACTCGTAGGCCACCGTAGGATGCTCCGTCACCACGATGCTGACTTCGCCCGGAAAGCTCTTGACCACTTCAGCCGACTTAATCGTTCCCAGCTTCATCAGGCGTTCCTGCACATCTTTCGGCTCAACGCCAAAGTACTGGTCTCCGATGTGGAGTCCGCTTTGCTTGATAAGCTGCTCATTTGTATTAAACGTATTGCCTGTAAAATGAATCTCGGTAACTTGGCTGACTGACGACCGGAAAAATAGAATCGTCAACAGGGCTACGAATAGCAGCAAAAGTATCCCTATGATTTTTTTGGCTGTTTTCGGTTTGGGCTTGTCCTGCTTAAGGACAGGCATATGTGTCTTGGACATATCCACTCTCTCCATAAAGACCTGTTATCCCCTCCTTTTCCGGAGGGGAAGCACAGGACCTCAATTGGCTAAATCAAGCGGTTTTGGCACCGGAGATTGACGATAGATCCGAGCGCCTAAACCTTGGAACATGTTTTCAATACGATCATAACCGCGATCAATATGGTGAACTTGCTCCACCACGGTTGTTCCCTGCGCGGCCAAACCGGCGATGACGAGCGCCGCTCCAGCCCGAAGATCGGTTGCCTCCACCGTAGCTCCATAAATTCTCTGAACACCGCGTATAAATGCATAGTTCAGATCCGTGGAAATGTCCGCCCCCATACGGGAGAGTTCCTCCACATGCTTGAACCGTCCTTCGAATACCGTCTCTTTCATTACGCTAAATCCGTCCGCCAAGGACAGCAAGACCATGACCTGGGATTGCAAATCAGTCGGGAACGAAGGATACGGTGAAGTCACAATACGTTCCACCGCTTTAGGTCGGCTCATACAGCTTATGTTTATTATATCATTGCATATACTGGTTTGAACACCGGCGCGCTTTAGCACATGTATAAGGGAAGTTAAATGAGATGGATTGGTCTTTGTAAGCGTTACACTACCGCGGGTGACGGCCGCTGCGATCATGACGGTGCCGGCTACGATCCGGTCCGGTATGATCTCGTACTCGCAAGGCTCCAGACGCTCCACGCCATGGATCGTGATGGTATCCGTTCCTGCGCCGATAATGTTCGCTCCCATCTTGTTCAGGAAATGCTGAAGGTCCTGAATTTCAGGCTCTCTGGCGGCATTGGTGAGCACCGTTGTGCCAAACGCCGTTGCTGCTGCCATCATGATATTCTCCGTTGCCCCTACGCTGGCAAAATCCAGATGAATATCAGTCCCGACCAGCCGGCTTGCCCTGCAATGGATCTTATCGTTACTCTCCTCGATTTCCGCACCAAGCGCCTGCAATCCCTGAAGATGGAGGTCGATCTTACGTTCTCCGATCGCGCAGCCTCCGGGCTGATAGATCGTCACTTCACCAAAACGGGCCAGCAGAGGTCCCATCAAAAAGATGGAGGATCGCATCTGCTTCATTAAATCTTCCGGGACATGAAACGAATTGGCAGACGAGGTATCCACGGTAACCGTCTCCAGCTCATGCTTGCATTTGGAGCCAAGACGGCTGAGAATGCTGAGCATCACTTCAATATCCAGCAGATGCGGGACATTGCTTAATCTTACCGTTCCTTCTGCCAGAAGACTTGCCGCTAGAATAGGTAAAGCTGCATTTTTTGCGCCATGGATACGAATGGTTCCTGATAGGGGCCTTCCACCCTCAATCACCAATTTGTCCAATGTATCACCTCCGAGTTTACCGCTCGCCCAGAACGTACACCTCAGGCACCATATGAATTCCGTTCTTTTCCGAGATGGTTTCCTTGATGCGTTCCATCAAAGCGAGCACGTCCTCTGCTGTCGCTTGACCGGTGTTCTCAATGAAATTGGCATGCTGTAAAGAAACTTCTGCTCCCCCGATCCGTAGGCCCTTAAGACCGGCAGCCTCGATCAACCTCGCGGCATGGTCGCCGGGCGGGTTGCGAAACACACTGCCTGCCGTTGCGGATTGGAGCGGCTGTGTACGCCGGCGACGGTCCTTGTAGGAGGCCATAACAGCTGAAATTTCTTTGCGGTCTCCTTGTCGGAGCCCAAATACCGCTTCAGTCACAATCCCTTTTCGTTCATGCAGAATGGAGTGTCGGTAATCAAACGCCATATCTTTCGCAGCATACGTAACCAATTCCCCTGTTTCCAGTACAATGTCAGCGGACTTGAATATGCGTGACACATCTGACCCATGGGCACCTGCATTCATGTAGACGGCCCCTCCGACCGATCCAGGAATGCCTCCGGCAAATTCAAGACCGGATAATCCTTCTTTTCCGGCCAGAACACTGAGCTTGACAAAAGACAGACTGCCGCCTGCAGTTACCGTCTCTCCCTCAAAATGAAGCTCCTCAAATCCCTGGCCCAGCTTGATGACCGCTCCCCGAATGCCTTTATCGGCAACCAACATGTTTGAACCGCGGCCCAGTTGTGTCCAAGGTATGTGATGGGCATGGAGAAGAGTGACCAGTTCCCTGAGCTGTTCCTTGTTCTCAGGAATAATCAGGCAATCGGCTGGTCCGCCTATTTTCCACGTCGTGTATTTTGCCAGCGGTTCATTCCATAATACGGTTCCGACATTGGCCTCTGATAGTAGCGATTTCCACTGCTGCATTTAAATAAACCTCCCCTTGACTTTCAAAACCAAAAGGCCATTCCTTCAACTAGATGAAGAGATGGCCGCTGTCAGTAATGCCGGCCTCATGGGTGTGTCACGATTATAGAGTATCTTATGTCAGGCTCCATAGGTGTGTGACAATCGCCCAGCCGTTTTAGCGTTTACCGGTTAACCGGCGGATTTCTTGAACCATGACGGTAGCCGAATCCGGTTTGCCGAGCTTTTTCGAAGCCGCGGACATCGCCTCTCTGGTAGAGCGACTGGTCATGATCTCCTCAAGCTTTCGAAACAGCGTTTCAGCCGTCAAATCCTTTTCAAGAATCATGCTGGATGCGCCCGCTTCCTCCAATTGCCTCGCATTCGCCTCCTGATGGTTATTGGTGACGTTAGGTGAAGGTATAAGTACAGATGGAATGCCCAGCGATGTAATCTCCGCCAGGAATGAAGCTCCAGCACGATTTACAATCAACGAAGTAGCCGCAAGCACTTCCGGCATATTATGAACGTAAGGCACGATATGAAGATGATTCGGCATAGTACCGAGCTGCGACAGGATGGATTCCCGTGTGTTCTCAAAATACGTATCGCCCGTCACAAACACAAAATGTACGCCTGACAGTTTCTGTATGAACGGTGCCATCCCGATCATCGCGTTATTGATCGCCTTGGCTCCCCGGCTTCCGCCGACGATCAGCACGACCTGGCTGTCCACCGGAATGCCGAGCGTAGCAAATCCACGTTCACGATTGGCGGATAATACCGTTGTCGCACGTGGATTTCCTGTATATACCGTTCTTTTGGCTTTAGGAAAAGAGGACTCCGATCCCTCAAAGCTGACGGCAACCGTATCCGCATATCGGCTAAGGAACTGGTTGGTGAGGCCCGGGATCGCATTCTGCTCATGAATCATGGTCGGTATTCCGAGCTTGGCCGCTGCATAAACCACCGGACCACACACATAACCTCCGGTACCGATCACGACATCGGGTTTAAACTCCTTCAGGAGGGCCTTCGATCGCTTCACGCCTTTGAAAAAACGCATGATCGTCTTCACGTTATCCAGCGACAGCTTGCGCCGGAACCCCGTGATATCGATGCTCTCAAACGGCAGCTTCTCTTGGGGTACCAGCTTGCTTTCGAGACCCCGCTGGCCTCCGATATATAAAAACTCCGTTTTCGGATCTTCTTTTTCACATTGTCTTGCAATGGCAACGGCGGGGTAAATATGCCCCCCCGTTCCGCCGCCGGTTAATACGACACGCATACCCTTCACCTCGCATAACGGGAAATATTTAATAGAATGCCCAGCGCCGTCAGCATCAGCGTCAGTGAGCTGCCTCCGTAACTGATGAGCGGCAGCGTAATCCCTGTCACCGGCATTAAACCGATAACGACACCGATATTGATAACGACCTGAATGGCGACCATGCCTACGATACCAACAGCCAGCAGACTTCCAAAGCCATCGGATACGGTCATGGCCACCCTCATGCCCCGCCACACCAAGGCAGCGAACAAGAGCAGGACAATCAAACCGCCAATAAACCCAAGTTCTTCGGCCAAGATCGAAAAAATAAAATCTGTCTGCGGTTCAGGTACATAAGCGTACTTCTGACGGCTCATGCCAAGTCCGAGTCCGCCAAGTCCCCCCGGCCCTATGGCATAGAGGGATTGGATGATCTGATACCCTGCGCCAAGCGGGTCGGACCACGGATCGAGAAATCCAGTTATCCGCTTCAGCCGGTAGGGGGCTGTTAGAATCAAACCAATGAAACCGGCTACCCCGCCTAATGCGAGAAAGCCCAGATGCTTCATCTGTGCCCCTGCGGTAAAAACAATCATCATCGCAGCACCCAGCATAACGGCACCCGTACCCAAATCAGGCTGCAGCATAATCAATCCGAATGCCAGTCCGATCAAACCAAGCGGCGGCAAAAGCCCCCTAGTAAAAGACGTAATATCATAATCTTGCTTACTAAGCCAGCGTGATAGAAACAGAATCATCCCCAGCTTCATAAACTCGGAGGGCTGAATACCGAACGAGCTGATGCCGAGCCAGCTTCTGGCCCCGCCGCGAACAACGCCAACCCCTGGAATAAGTACGATAATCAGCATAAAAAAGCAGACCAGCAGTGCAAGCTTGCTGTATTTCTTCCAAACCCGATAGTCGGTCTTCGATGTGAAATACATTGCGGCAAGCCCCAGACAGGCAAAAAACAGCTGACGCTTCACAAAATAAAACTTATCGCCATAGTCATGAAATGCGAGGACGGATCCTGCGCTATATACCATGACGATTCCGATGGCCAGCAGGGCCAAAATACAGATAAGCAGCCACAGATCGGGCGCCTGGCGGTTCTTGTTCATGGAAAGGCCACCTCGTACATCCTAAGTAGGGGCTTATCCACCCCCCTACTTAAAGGTTATGCACCGCCTCTTTAAAAATGCGTCCTCGTACCTCAAAGGAAGGAAACATGTCCCAGCTTGCACATGCGGGAGATAGTAGAACAATATCCCCGCTCTCTGCCAGCCCGGCAGCCTTCTGGACAGCCGAGGTTAACGTCGCGGCGGCGTCCTTTCCATTATCGACGAGGAAGATGTCCTTTAATCCGGCTTTGGCAGCAGCATTCGCGATTTTCTCCTTGGTTTCGCCAAGAAGCACGATGGCTTTCACCCTTCCTTGCATAGAAGGAATCAAATCCTCGTAATCCGAGCCACGATCAAGCCCGCCAGCGATTAATACGATAGGCTCCTTAAACGAAGTCAACGCCATATGCGTCGCCTTGGAGTTCGTTGCCTTCGAGTTATTGTAATAGGATACGCCCTTAAGTTCGGCAACGTATTCCAGGCGGTGCTCAACGCTGCGGAAGCTGGACAAAGCTTCTTCCAGCTTATCGGGGGCAACGCCGGCCGCTATGGCAATTGCACAGGCTGCCAATGCATTCGCTACATTAAATCTTCCGGGCAGTCCGATGTTCTCCACACGGATGATCTCATGCGTGAACCCTTCGCCATCTGTATAAATCACGGTACGCCCTTGATCGTCTTCGTCCGAGTCCTGGGCACCGGCAGCATACGGCGGCATGACGTGAACCCCTTCACGAAGGCTCTCACTCATCGAAAAAGGCACGATGCGCGCCTTGATATACGGAACAAGGTTTCTGCACACGGGATCATCCCAATTGAGCACAGCGGTATCATCCGCAGTCTGGTTGGCGAACAGCTTGGCTTTGGATGCAATATAATCATCCATTCCGCCATGGTAATCAAGATGTGTTTCCGCAACGTTGAGAAGGCAGGCAATACGCGGTCTGAACGCCTGTGTTCCTTTTAACTGAAAGCTGCTCAGCTCAACGACCATCCAGTCGTTTTCAGTTGCTTCTGCTGCAGCCTCAGATAGAGGCGTGCCGATATTACCGGCTACAATCGGGGAAAGACCTGCGCTTTCCAGCAGCTTGCCCACCCAGGTTGTCGTCGTTGTTTTGCCATTCGAGCCCGTAATGCCGATGATCGGAGCTTCACACAGGTGATAGGCGATTTCAACTTCGGTTACGACAGGAATCTCAAGCTCAAGCGCTTTTTGAACAGGCGGGACGGAATACGGAATTCCGGGATTTTTGACAAGAAGCGTCACACCGGGATGAATAAGATCATCGGGATGTCCACCGCAAATAACAGAAATACCCAAAGCCTCGAGCTCCGAAGCTTCAGGACACTGTTCTCTTTCCTTTCTATCATTTACAATGACGAAAGCCCCAGCTTGATGCAGCACTTTAGCTACCTGTACTCCACTTTTGGCAAGGCCCAATACTACGATATTCTTATCCCGATAGTCATCTAGCTGCTTCATATGTTACAACCCCTTGTTGATATAAAGTCCGAGTCCCGCAAGTATCAGTCCCACGGCCCAAAATGTAAAGACGACGCGCCACTCCGACCAACCGGATAATTCGTAATGGTGATGGATCGGGCTCATTTTGAATATTCGTTTGCCCCGGGTTTTGAAAGAGATCACCTGAAGCACAACAGATAGCATCTCGATGACGAAGACTCCGCCAATGATCAGGAACAGCAGCTCGCTCTTGGTTACGATAGCAATGGCGCCAATGGCACCGCCGATTCCTAAAGAGCCTGTGTCTCCCATGAACACCTTGGCAGGGTGAGCGTTAAATACCAGAAAACCGAGAACCGCACCGATCATCGCTGCTGCACAGAATGCCGCCGCAAACGAGGTAGACTGGATCGCCACAATGGCATAAGCACCAAAGGCAATTGCACTCACACCGGACAGAAGACCATCCAATCCATCGGTGAAATTGACCGCGTTGCTGATCGCAAGCATCATGACCACAATGAACGGATAATAGAACCACGGCCCCCAATCAAAGGACCAATCCATTCCTGGAACGCTTATTGCCGTGCTATGGCCGTTGGAGATCAATAACCAGCACATAATACCGGAAAACAGAAGCTGTCCAAACAGCTTCTGTCTAGCCGTGAGTCCTAATGATCTGCGAAATACGATCTTAATATAGTCGTCAAGAAAGCCGATCAAACCAAAGCCGAGCGTGGCTACGATCATTACATAGAAATCAGTATCGACAGGTGAAAATTTAATATAAGTCAGTGTAAAAGCAAGCAAAATTACAACGCCGCCCATCGTGGGCGTCCCGGCTTTTTTCAAGTGACTCTGCGGACCGTCGCTCCTTACCTGCTGGCCGAACTTCATCCTCCGCAGCAGCGGAATGAGCAGCGGAGCCGATATCACCGCAAGCACAAACGCTACACCGATTGTCAATAACAGCAATTGAAAGTCCATCAGCTCACCCCCTCACTCCATTGTTGCCGCCAGGCAGGGCCTTCAAGGCGTCAACCACGTGTTCCAGTCTCATGCCGCGCGAAGCTTTCACCAATACGATATCCTTCTCCGTTACCCGCTCCAGCAAAGCCTCGATCAGCTGCTCTTTATCCGTAAACGGAAGCACAGCCCCTTCAGGGAAGCGATCTTTCGCTTTCTTCGCCGTGTGAAGCGACAATGGGCCGAAGGTGAACACAAGATCCGCATTGTCCGGAGATAAATAATCTCCAATCTCGGCATGGAATTCCTCTTCCCGCTGACCAAGTTCCAGCATGTCCCCGAGAACGGCAATCCGTCGGTGGTAGCCTTTCATATCTCCAAGCACGTCCACTGCCGCCTTAACCGCGGTAGGACTGGAATTGTAAGCATCATTCAGCACGGTGACCCCGAACGCAGTCTCCACAGCTTCGATCCGCATACTCGACAGCTTCAGATTGGCAAAGCCGCTGCGAATGGCTTCATCGCCGATTCCCAAATGGGCCGCTACAGCCATCGCCGCCAGCGCGTTGACTACATTATGACGACCGAGAAGCGGTAAGCTGAAGCCTTCGCCCGCATGCCGGTTCGAAGTGAATATGATGCCTCTTGCATGGAACATGAGTCCCGTCGGATAATCATCATTGGTTTCTTGATTGCCGAACGTAAACGTTCGCAGTCCCTCAGGCTTCACCGTAACTTCTTCAGCAAGCACCTGACGGATCAACGGTTCGTCCCCGTGATAGATCAGCAATCCGCCTGGCTTCATGCCGCTGATGATTTCAAGCTTGGCGCGGGCGATTTCTTCGCGCGAACCTAGCTGAAGCATATGCGCTTCCCCTACGTTAGTAATCACCGTCATATCCGGACGCGCAATGGTCGAAAGCAGTTCAATCTCGCGACGTCCGCTCATGCCCATCTCAAGCACGATCACATCGGTATCTTCCTTCATCGCGAGTACGGTTAACGGAAGACCGATATGATTGTTGTAATTGCCTTGCGTCTTGTGAACCTTAAACGTGGTTTCAAGCAGTGCGGACACCATGTCCTTCACTGTCGTTTTCCCGTTGCTGCCGGTAATGCCGATCACCTTTGCACGGCTCTCGGACAAATAGGCCGCAGCAAGCGACTGGAGTGCCGTTAACGTATCCTTAACGAGAATGAGCGGCAGGTCGTCGGGAATCGGTTGATGATCTCTCTGCCAGAGCACTGCGCCCGCTCCGCTGGCAAGCACGCTCTCGGCAAACGTATGCCCGTCAAATTTCTCGCCGACAATCGGAACAAACAGATTCCCCGGCTGTATGGTTCGGGAGTCGGTACCGACCCCTTGAATGATAATGCTGTCATCTTGGTTACGTGAGAGCGTCCCGCCGCACATGTCGGCGATGCTCTTTAATGATTTATGGATCACTATTGTCTGCCCCTTATCGCGTCTTTGGCTACGATGCGGTCGTCAAAATCTAGCACTTCGCCCGCAATCAGCTGGTAGGTCTCATGACCTTTCCCCGCAATCAATACTACATCGCCCGGGCTTGCCATTTCAATAGCCTTTTCAATCGCCTTCCGGCGATCAACGATGAGCTTGTAGCTTTCTGTTGGCACTCCGTCCTCAATCAAGCCGGCTTCGATATCCTTCAGGATCAAATCCGGGTCTTCGGTACGGGGATTATCGGAAGTCACCAATACAACATCGCTATATTTCGCGGCAATTTTACCCATGATCGGCCGTTTGGTCCGATCCCGGTCGCCGCCGCAGCCGAATACCGTGAGCACCCGTCCTTCAGCAAATTCATTAACGGTACGCAGCACATTTTCGAGTCCATCCGGCGTATGTGCATAATCCACAATCACGGCGTACGGCTGACCCTCATCCACGACCTCAACGCGGCCGTCGACTCCGGGTACGGATTCCAGGCTGTTCTTGATATCCTCGAGCGGGATTCCCTCAAGAAGCGCGGCAGCAATCGCGGCCATGGCGTTATACACGTTGAATTTCCCTACCATTCGAATTGAAATATCGGCACTGCCGCGGAATGTATCCACATGGAACGAGGTCCCTTGAGCGGTGATCGAGATGTTGCTTGCTCGTATATCCGCATCGTCTCCCAAACCATAGGTAATCACTTCCGCTGCCGTCTGCTTGGCAAAATAAGCTGAAGCCTCATCATCCGCATTCAAGACAGCATATTTGCGCGATGATTCATCCTTGGCAAAAGCGTTGCCCAGCCGGGAGAAAAATAGTCCTTTTGCCCCGCGGTATTCTTCCATCGTATGATGATAGTCCAGATGATCCTGCGTCAGGTTTGTGAATATGGCCGTCCGGAAATCCGTTCCCTTCACCCGCCCCTGTTCGAGCGCATGCGAGGATACCTCCATCACGCAGCACTCGGTGCCTGCGTTCGCCATATCGTTCAAGTAACGCTGAAGCTCCAACGCCTCGGGCGTTGTTCTCGGCATCGGGAACGAACGGCCGTCGTATTTCATTTGAATCGTGCCGATGAGTCCGGTCTTCAGACCGTAATCGTTCATGATCGACTCAATCAAATACGTTGTCGTGGTCTTGCCGTTCGTTCCGGTTACCCCGATCATCTTCATGCGGGAGCTTGGCTGATTAAAAAAGGCATTCGCCAAACCCGCCATCGCAAAGCGGCTGTCCTTCACGATGACTTGCGGAAGGTCTACCTCAAGCTTACGCTCAACGACCAATGCCGCAGCGCCTTGGTCGGCGGCCTGGGCTGCAAACTGGTGCCCATCTACCGTATGACCCGGCAGACAAATGAACAAATCCCCCGCTTTCACTTGTCTCGAGTCTGTTTCAATCCCCGTTATTTCAACATCTCCGGATCCTTTGATAACAGCAGCAGCCAATACGGATGATAATTGCTTCAATTTCATTGTTATCCCTCTCTCTATATATCTGCATCATCAGTCCTCGCTCGTGAACCAGATGATGCCTTAATGTTCGTGCTTGGATTCCTCCGGGTCTTCACCCATATAAATCCGAATGGTAGCCCCCCGCTCCACCCGGCTTCCCGGCTTCGGGGCCTGGGAAATCACCGTGTTGCCGGTCCCGGACTTGGCCAGCATGAAATTCATATTCAGATCCTCATACAGATCCTGAATGGTCGCTCCGACCAGATTCGGCACAGTCACGGTTGGCGTCTCGCCATATTTATATTCGCGGGCAAGCTGATCTTTACGGGGAGGAACCTTCATATAGTGCAGCGCATCCTCCAGGATGTTCTGTACAATTGGAGCAGCTACGACACCACCGAACTGAATGCCCTTCGGATTATCTACCGCAGTGTACACCACAATCTCAGGATCATCGGCAGGTGCGAATCCGATAAACGATACAATATGCTCGGTCGATGAGTACCGGCCGTTAATAACCTTCTGGGCCGTCCCCGTCTTCCCTCCGACGCGATAACCGTCAATGAAGGCCGGACGTCCGGTCCCTTTGGCGACAACACTCTCGAGCGCCTCGCGCACTTGCTTGGATGTTTCTTCCGAGATCACTTGTCTGACGAGCTCCGGCTTGATTTCCTCAACCGTCTCTCCCGTCTCCGGATTGACCCACGCCTTGGCCACATGCGGCTTAAACAATTTGCCGCCGTTAATGGCCGCGGACACTGCCGCAACCTGCTGGATCGGCGTAACGGATACTCCCTGCCCAAATGCCGTTGTGGCTAACTCAACCGGACCGACGTTAGCGAGTTTGAACAGGATGCCATTCTCTTCCCCATTCAAATCGATGCCCGTCTTGGCCCCAAAGCCAAAATCGCGGATATACTGGAACAGGCTTTCCTTGCCCAGCTTCTGACCTAACGCCACAAAGCCCGGGTTGCAGGAGTTCTGGACAACCTCCATGAAGGTCTGGCTGCCATGTCCGCCTTTTTTCCAGCAGCGCAGTCTTGCTCCTCCGACCTCTACCGCCCCACTGTCAAAGAAGTGATCGTTCTTCAGATTGACCTTGTCCTCTTCAAGGGCAGCGGCAAGCGTAATAATCTTAAACGTCGAGCCCGGTTCATAGGTCATCCAGATCGGCAGGTTGCGATTGTACGTCTCGGCTGAAAACTGCTGATAATTGGCAGGAGAATAACCCGGCCTGCTGGCCATCGCCAAAATCTCGCCCGTCTTGGGATTCATAGCAATCGACCAAGCCCCATTCGCCTGATACTTCACCATGGCTTGGTCAAGCTCCCGCTCCATAATGGACTGGATCGATTTATCGATCGTTAGCTCCAGATTCAGACCATCACGAGGCTCGACATACTTCTCCGAGGAGCCCGGCATGATTCTTCCGCCTGCATCGGACAGATAGGATATTCCGCCTTCAAAGCCCTTCAGCTTGTCGTCATGCATGGCTTCCAAGCCGGTAAGACCCTGACTGTAGGCCCCCGTGAACCCCAAAATATGGGCTGCGAGATCGCCATAGGGATAATACCGTTTGTTATCCTCAGCAACAACGATACCCGGCAGCTTCAAATCACGAATTTCCTGAGCCAGCTCCATCGTAATTTTTCGTCCACCGGGATTTATCCGTTCCAACCTCGAACGTTTCGTAATGATTTTCTTGATATCGGCTTTGTCCATGTTGATAAGCCCAGCCAAGGTCTCGGCCGTATGGTCCGGATCTTTGATTTGTACAGGAATCGCCCAAATGGTCGGTGTCGTTATATTCGTAACCAATGCGGTTCCGTTACGATCCAAAATTTCACCACGCTGTGCCGCAAACGGAATGTCGCGGCGCCAGAGATCCTCCGCCTTCGCCGACAGCTCCGCGCCTTTTCCAATCTGCACGTAAGCCAATCTGATGATCAGTGCCGAGAACAGCAGGAGCAGCAGCAGCAGGCTCCAGAGCAGTCTTCTCCGCTGCGATACCTTGGATACTTTCACCTAAGCTTCCCTCCCTGTTTGAACCCGAAAGCTCATGATTATGCGTTCTTCACATGAGTATTCGGGACAAACCCGGGTTAGAACAAGCTATTCCCCTCCTGCGCTGCCTGTTGTTTCAGTTTCTTCATCGGTGGATTCTTCCCCGTTAGGATCTTCGTTGCCATCGGATGATGTTTCATCAGAGCTGCTGCTTCCCGTTATTAACTCTTGCGCCGATTTCAGGGTTAACTGCACGATTCGCTGGCCATTCTCCTTGGCTTCCAATTGCGAAACAACGTAGCCCTCACCCTGAACATTAACCTTTACTTTCATCAACGTGAGTACTTCCATGGCGTCCCTAAGCGATTCACCCTCTAAATTCGGGATCTTCATCGTTGGGCTATCCTCTGTAAGAAGATAGATCCGTTGACCAGCACTAATGATCGCATTTGCAGGCGGATATTGCTCTTTCACCGTGCTTCCGTTGCCCAAGGTCTCAAACGCTACTCCATCTTTCAGCAGCTTGGCTTTTACGTCGCTCAGCTTCATCCCCGTAAAGTCTGGTGCTTTTAGGGAATCCTTCAGCGTCGTGCCTGCATTCGATTTTTCTTTATCCTGAGCCTCATTCGATTTGGGAACGCCCCAATAATTCAAGGTCTTGGAGACAATTTCTTTGAATATAGGTGCTGCCAGCTTACCGCCGCCCTGTTCCACGTTTGGTTCGTCGATAATGACCAGCACGGCAATCTTCGGATTCTCGACGGGAGCGTACCCGATGAACGAAACCACTTGTTTCGAACGGTCTTTATATCCGCCGCCGGATTTTATAGCGGTACCGGTTTTACCCGCAACCCGGTAGCCATCAATATACGCAAGCTTACCTGTACCAATGGATTGGTCGGCTACGACCTGCTCAAGGTAAGTCCCTGTTTCTCTTGCGGCCTCAGGAGATATAACCTGACGCACAACTTCCGGCTCGATTTTCTTAACCTTACCCGTGTTAGGGTCCTCGATCTGCTTCACCATATGAGGCTTCATGAGCTTGCCTCCGTTGGCCACTGCCGAAATAGCAGCAATCTGTTGGATAGGCGTTACGGATACAGCGTAACCGTAAGTCATGGTTGAAATATCGGAATCATAAGTCATATTCAAGGTACCCAAAACTTCGACTGGGAGGTCGATCCCCGTTCTCTGAGTAAACCCAAATTCCTTAATATAGTTGGTAAATCGTTCCTTGCCAAGCATTTCGAATCCCAATTTGACAAAAGCAACGTTACTCGACTTCTTGACGCCTTCCAAATAGGTGATAGGGCCCCAGCCTACGCTGTTAATGTCCCGGTGAGTTCTCCCACCCGCTCTTATGGATCCGGATTGATAAATAGCACCCGGGTTAAACAGCTTCTCCTGAACTGCACTGGCCAGCGTTACAATTTTGAAGGTCGATCCCGGCTCATAAGTGGACCGCACGGCATGATTGTTAAAATTCTTTTGATTCCATTCCGAATATGTATTGGGATCAAAAGTCGGCATGTTGGCCATCCCCAGTATTTCCATCGTGTTCGGATCCGCTGCGATTACCGTCATACTGATTGGTTTATATTGGTTATATGTGTCGCGCATCGCTTCCTCGATATAATACTGGATTGTATCGTCGGTCGTCAGCACTAAATTTTTCCCATTTATTGCAGGCTGATATAAATCGTTCTCGCTCGGCAGCTTGACCCCCTTCTTGTCACTCTTATAAGAAGCGAATCCGTCAGTTCCCTTCAGCTCGTCGTCATAATATTGCTCAATGCCTCCGACACCTTTACCCTGACGATCGGTATAACCCAAGATATGTGCAGCCAATGTCTCTTTGGGATAGAATCGTTTTGACTCTCGCTGAAAGCCGATACCCGAATCGGGAACCTTACCGGCAGCCTTTAATTTTTGATTCAAGCTTTCACTAAACTCTTTAACCTCTTCCATCTTCTCCTGGTCAATCTTCCATCCTTCACTGCGGACTTCACGGCCTTTGAGGTATTCCCCTTTATCGTCTTTAGCTTTAACCAGCTCACGAAGTTCGCCCTCATCCTTGTCGAGAATCTCATGCAGCCCTTTAACGACCTCATTCTCCATGCCGTTAGCCTGAATGACCGCAGGGTTCACAATGACCGTAAAAGCAGGCGCATCCATGGCAAGAATATCGCCGTCCCGATCCATAATCGTCCCTCGCGTGGCCGGAAGATCCTGTTTACGCGACCATTTCGATAAAGCTTGTTCCTTCCAGAAGTCGTTATCGATTACCTGCAGCCAAAAGACCCGACCAATCAATAAAGCAAAAAAGAGGGTTATACATCCCCCTATTAGCACGGTACGCAGTTTGATTTTTTTTATCATCGGTCAAAACCTCACACTTCAATCATTTTGTCCCGAGTCCGAATTCTGTGTCCCGGATGAACCCGAGACGGGTGATAGATGGATCGTATTTTTATCCTCAATAGGCACATAACCCAACTCTTTTGCCTTGTCCAATATTTGCGTCTCCAGTGTTTGCTTTTCAACCTGAAGCTGATCAATATCTCGTTTCGCTTTGAGTATATTATTGTCGGTATCATGAATTTGCCGGTTTAAGTCATAGGAATGAACATGACTCATGCCAATGACGCCCATGACGGCAACCACAAACACCACGGACAACATATATAGCAGCTTTTCTTTTTGCGGAAGCTGGGAACGACGTTTGACGACTTTTGTCTTCTCGAGATAAGCGGACTGCTGCGTTTCCTTCTGTCTCTCCTGTACGGCTAAATTGCCGCGTGTATAGGCCATGGCTGATTCTCCTTCTTCAGGGATTTTATGTTTCTACAGTTTCTCCGCAATCCGCAGCTTCGCCGATCGTGCCCTTGGATTACTCTCAATCTCTTCCGCAGAGGGCATAAGCGGTTTGCGGTTCACCAGTTTCAGATCACCTTGGCCGCCTCCGCACACACACATCGGAAAGTCTGGAGGGCACGTACACTTGGGAATGTAGCTGTTAAAAATCTGTTTGCATATCCGGTCTTCGAGCGAGTGAAAAGTGATTACTGAAACTCTTCCTCCTGGTGCAAGACATCTCACGGCTTGGTGAAGCGCATCTTTGAATGCGCCAAGCTCATCATTTACCGCAATCCGAAACGCTTGAAAGCTTCGTTTCGCTGGATGGCCGCCCGTTCTCCGAGCTGCGGCCGGAATCCCTTCCTTAATCATTTCGACAAGCTCACCCGTTGTTTGAATAGGACTCTGTGCCCTTCTTTCAACAATGACCTTGGCAATTCGTCTTGAAAATTTCTCTTCGCCGTATTCATACAATATTCGTGCGATTTCCTGTTCTGGCCATTCGTTTACAATCTTGGCTGCGGTAAGCTCAGCGGACTGATCCATCCGCATATCAAGCGGGGCATCATGGTTGTAACTAAAGCCTCTCTCCCCTTCATCGAACTGCGGAGAGGATACGCCCAAATCGAACAGTATACCGTCAACTTGCGGCTGCCCGTTCTCGTCAACCTCCACTTCGTTTCGGAGCACCTCCTCCAAATCACGAAAATTGGTTTTGACAAGAGTGATCCGGTCCACATAAGGCTTCATGACTTCCCGGGCATTATTCAATGCCCAGTCGTCCTGATCCAGTGAGATTAACCGGCCCTTCGAACTTAGTTGGGAAGCAATAAGCGAGCTGTGCCCTGCTCCCCCGAGCGTACAGTCAACATATATACCGTCTGGTTTGATGCGCAGCCCTTCTGTTGCTTCTTGCTTAAGCACTGTGATGTGATGGAACAAAGCTGCAGCCCTCCATTGTGTCTCATTCATGATTTTTAAGTGTAACTTGTCCATTTCAATACGATGTTCCTAGCTGGTTATAAATCAAAATCAAAGTCTACCAGCTTCTCAGCAATGTCGTTGAATGCTTCCTCCGACTGCTGATAGTAATTCTGCCACTGCTCCTTGCTCCAGATCTCCACTCGGCTCGATACGCCGATGACAACGCATTCCTTCTCGAGCTTGGCGAACTCGCGCAAATTGCCCGGCAAATTTACCCTTCCCTGTTTATCCCATTCACATTCCGTCGCCCCGGAGAAAAAAAACCGGGTGAATGCGCGTGCATCCGACTTCATGAGTGGCAGGGATTTGAGCTTCTGCTCCATGATGGCCCATTCATCTTTGGGGTATACAAAGAGGCAATTGTCCAATCCGCGGGTTACGATAAACGAGGTGCCCAGGAGGTCACGAAATTTAGCAGGGATGATTATTCTCCCCTTATCGTCGATGCTATGTTGAAACTCCCCCATGAACATCAGGCACTCCACCCCTTAACCCCGATTCCCCACTTTGCACCACTTTCCACCACTTTAGGATAATAGATTCGGCGTCAAGAATCAAATACCTTCTAACGAGCATTTGTTTTTTTGGAATTTTCTCTCAGGACATTCGCACAAAAAACCTCCTTTCATCCCACTCGGGGATGGAAAGGAGGTCTGCAAATGATCTAAAGCTGCTGCTGTTTAGTGCTGAGCCCAGCTGTCCAAGTAAGACTTTTGCTCAGCGCTCAGACTGTCGATTGTAATACCTAGACTTTCCAGTTTATATAAGGCAACCTGTTCATCCAATTCGTAAGGAACATTTACTACGTGGTTACCGATGTTCTTGTACTGATCATTCACGTGTTTGAGAGACAAAGCTTGAAGCGCAAACGTCATATCCATAATTTCTGCCGGATGTCCGTCACCTGCGGCCAGATTCACCAAACGGCCTTCGGCAAGCAAATAAATCTTACGACCATCTTTCAGATGATATTCTTCAATATTCCGCCGAACCGTTCGAACCGATTGAGACCGTTCTGACAAATCCGGTTTATTGACTTCCACATCGAAGTGACCGGCATTGGATAAAATGGCACCGTCCTTCATGACATCAAAGTCTTCCCCGCTAATGACATCGCGGTTACCCGTGACGGTGACAAAGAAGTCTCCCAATTTGGCTGCTTCGTGCATTGGCATGACGCGGAAGCCGTCCATATAAGCTTCAACGGCCTTAATTGCATCAATCTCGGTCACAATGACGTTGGCACCAAGACCTTTGGCACGCATGGCGACGCCCTTCCCGCACCAGCCATACCCTACGACAACGACGGTCTTGCCTGCAACCACCAGGTTGGTCGTCCGGTTAATTCCGTCCCAGACCGATTGTCCAGTACCATAACGGTTATCGAATAAGTATTTGCAGTATGCATCATTCACGGCAACCATCGGGAAATTCAGAGAGCCTTCCTTCTCCAAAGATTTCAGGCGCAGGATGCCTGTCGTTGTCTCTTCCGCACCGCCTCGAATTCCTTCAAGCAGATCCGTACGTTCCGAGTGAAGGATCGTTACGAGATCCCCGCCATCGTCAATGATCAGATCGGGTCTGGTCTCGAGTGTTGAAATGAGGTGCTGCTTGTATTCTGCAGGATCCGGGTTATACTTGGCAAACACCGTGATCCCGTCTTCTACCAATGCGGCACACACATCATCTTGAGTAGACAACGGATTACTGCCCGTAATTGTCACTTCAGCTCCGCCAGCCTGAACGACTTTCGCCAGATAAGCGGTCTTGGCTTCCAGATGCAAGGAGATGGCGACTTTCAACCCTTTGAATGGCTGTTCTTTCTCGAATTGTTCACGCACCCGGTTCAATACCGGCATATGCGCCTTCACCCAATCAATTTTCAAATGACCTTCCGGTGCCAGTTTCAAGTCGGTAATATTGCTGGTTTGTATTGATGATGAGCTCATTTAACGGCCTCCTATGATCTGATGATTGAATTCCTGATCATTATACGTAAACGACCCTGTGAATGCCCGAAGCAACGTATGGGATTTCCATCAGGCGATCCACCAGATTCAATCCATAACGATTCATGTATTCCAGGATATTATACACCCTCTCCTGAGGTTTCCCTTCCGGCATCAGTGTCTGTTCAATGCGTTTCCACTGTGCCAGTGCGGCCTCATGCTGCTGTTCCAAGGCATTCCGGGATTTACTTAACAGGTAATCCATCTGCTCCAATATTTTTTCTTTATTGGTTAGACCTAATTTTAACAGTCCACTTTGCATTTTGCCAAGATCTTCTATTAAAGGCTGATATAATGCTTCAAATTGTTCCCGGGTTTGACTGAATCGTTCCTCAAGATTCAACTCATCCTTGCTGGCAAGCCAAGCCTCACGCTTCTCAGACAAACGGAGGTGAACATCCTCGAAGGACAATCCATATTTCTCCATAAGCTTATGGACGGTTCCATCAACGATGGAGAATGACATTCTCGGGATGATCAGTGGCATCTGCAAACCTAAGTCGGAAAATGCATAGCGCGTAATCGCCCAATAAGAAATCTCGCCTGGACCGAGTATCGTTCCGAGCACGGGCAGCAGCGAATCCTGCATAATTGGACGGGTCAGCACATTGTTGCTGAAGCGTTCAGGATGCTGATGCAAATCCCGAAGCAGTTCTTCCTCCGTGAGCGTAATGATGCCTTTCCGGTCTGAGAATACACGTCCTTCTCGGTAAAGCAGCAAGCGTCTGCCTTCATGCAAGTAGAACAAGTTGGCCCCATTCTCGGATACATCAGCCTGCACTTCATAACCCAAACCTGCGATATCCCTTGCTGCCTGCTGGTACGAAAGTCCCATTGTTTCGTTGCGGGTAATCAAAGATTCGAATACGGGCACTTCCAACGCCCGCAGTCCCGGATCGGCAGAATCCAGGAGTATTAGCCCATATTTGCCGAACATACAGCTGATGAGTTTAGCAAATGCCTCGCTGAGTCCAGCCGAACCGTCAAACGATTCCCTAGCCATCTTCAGCAGATCCGCCTTATATTCGCTGTCTGCCAGTTGAATCTGGAGCTCTGCCAGCATTGCATTCCAATCTTCCTCAGCAACGTCAGTATAACTAACCGACGTCCTGAGTCCGTCCTTGGCATCAAGCTTGATCTTGGAAAGCTGCTGATCCTGACTCAGGAAGTACGTATGATTCACTTCATCCCAATCATGATCCTCCCCGGCGATCCAAAATACAGGCACGACAGGACGATTCAAGCGCTCTTCCGCTTCGCGGGCCGCTTGAATGACGGTAATTGCTTTATATATGACAAGCAGAGGTCCGGTGAACAAACCGCTTTGTTGTCCACCAACCATGGTAACCGTTCCTGGCTGCTCCAGAAGTTGGAGTGATTTATGTACAGCGGGATGATCATTGTGTTTCTGATTATACGTCCGAAGACAATCTGCCAGCGCTTTACGCTGAATTCGTTTGTCTTCCGAAAGATCCAGCCATTGTACCCGCTCTGCATAGCTGTGCTCGCCGCGGTAATCTTCACCGTAGAACCCGCTTACCCGGTCGAAGTGATGAATATAATCCTGAGCGAGACGCGAAGCGAGGGATAATGGTTCCGGAACGATATTCATGAGGTATTCCTCCTATTCTACGTCGCAACCAAATCTAGATTGTGCATGAAATTTAATTTATTCTATAACATTTTGCCTTTCTTGATTGTACCGAATGTTGGCATTCTGCGTCAAAGGAAAAGAATAGCCGCCGGCACGATGCCAGCGGCTATTCTTGAAGCAGCTTTCTCATATTCAGGTCCGCTTGTTCAAGCGTAGGCTTTTGCAACCCAGTGTCCTTTGGACACTTCGACCAATTCCGAATCCTTCACATCCAGTTGAACCGTTCCGTCTTCGCCTTTGGCAGCTGAAATCGGCCCCTGCATATCGTCTTCCAGCTTGAGACGCTTTTTGTTTGCCTCAATTTCTGGATCCGGAATCGGAATTGCGGACAACAAGGTCTTGGTATAAGGATGGATCGGATTTGCATACAGCTCTTCACTGTCTGCTAGCTCCACCATTTTACCCAAATACATAACCGCTACCCGGTCACTGATATGCTTAACCATGGACAGGTCATGCGCAATGAAGAGATAGGTCAAGCCCAAACGGTCCTGCAAATCTTTGAGCAGGTTGACAACCTGCGCCTGAATCGAAACGTCAAGCGCCGAGATCGGCTCGTCGCATATGATGAATTTAGGGTTTACCGCAAGAGCACGAGCAATCCCGATCCGTTGGCGTTGACCGCCGGAGAATTCATGAGGGTAACGCGTCGAGTGGTCACTATTCAAGCCGACCATATCCAGGAGCTCCTCAATCCGCTTCTTGCGTTCGGCGCGGCTGCCGGCCATACCGTGAATATCCAAAGCTTCTCCGATAATATCCGACACCGTGAATCTTGGATTCAGCGAGGCATACGGATCCTGGAAGATCATCTGCATATCGCGGCGCATCGCCTTCATCTTGCCCGGAGACAGCTTGTAAATATCCGTTCCGTTAAAATTAACGCTGCCGGCCGTAGGTTCATAGAGACGAAGAATCGTCCGTCCTGCTGTTGATTTACCACAACCCGACTCTCCCACCATGCCAAGCGTTTCGCCTTCACGGATATAGAAGTTCAGGTCGTCAACCGCTTTAAGAATCTGGCCTTTGCCCACGTTAAAATACTTCTTCAAGCCTTTTACCTCAATCAATTGGTTATCCTTCATGAACCCTGCGCCTCCTTCGCCATCGGATGCAGATTCCAGCAGCGGGCCATATGCGTGTCGCTAAATTCCGTTGCGCCCGGATCCACCCGTTCACAAATTCGCATAGCTTCATCACAGCGAGCGGCGAACGGACAGCCTACAGGAGGTTTGATCAGATCCGGTGGTGTTCCGATAATCGGAATAAGCGGTTCGTCTTTCTTCTGATCCAGACGAGGCATGGAGCGAAGCAAACCTTTGGTGTAAGGATGCTGCGGATTTTTGAAAATCTCCCATTTCGTTCCTGTTTCCACCACTTCACCTGCATACATTACGATGACACGGTCACACATGCCGGCAACAACGCCGAGGTCATGCGTGATCAGAATGATCGATGTGCCCAAGCGTTCCTGCATTTCCTTCATAACGTCCATAATCTGTGCCTGAATGGTCACGTCGAGTGCCGTCGTCGGTTCGTCCGCAATCAGCAGCGTCGGCTTACATGCAAGCGCAATGGCGATCATCGCACGCTGCCGCATACCGCCGGAGAACTCATGCGGATACTGATTGAAGCGCTCCTCCGCATTTTTGATACCCACCAGCTTCAGCATTTCTATGGCGTGTTTTTTGGCTTCGGAGAAAGACATCCCCTGGTGCTTGATCAGCACCTCCGTAATTTGCTTACCTATTCGAATGGTCGGGTTTAGCGACGTCATCGGATCCTGGAAGATCATCCCGATATCCTTGCCGCGAATCGCTTCCATCTGTTTATTTGTTTTTTTGAGAAGGTCTTGTCCTTGGAAAATGACCTCACCCTTTTTTATTTCTGAGGGCGGGGACGGAATCAATCGCATAATGGTCTGGGCGGTAACACTTTTACCGCTTCCGGACTCACCGACGATGGCAACCGTCTCCCCCTTGCCGACTTCAAAATTCATGCCGCGGACTGCTTTCACTTCACCGCCGCGAACACGAAACGATACGTTGAGGTCCTTTACCTGCAAGATCGGTTCCATACCTTCCCACCTCCTATTTTTTCAATTTCGGATCCAGCGCATCACGCAATCCATCACCGAAAATGTTAAATGCTAACATCGTCAAGCTGATAAATAGAGCAGGGAACAACATCCGCCATGGATAGTACATCCATCCGGACAGAGCATCATTAATCATGGAGCCCCATGAAGCAATTGGTGCTTGAACTCCAAGACCAAGGAAGCTCAGGAAAGCCTCGGAAAAGATCGCACTTGGAACCGACAGGGTCAAGGTAACGATAATCGGACCCATCGCATTCGGAATCAAATGCCGGAACAACAGGCGCCCGGTTCCCGCACCCATCGAACGTGAAGCGAGGACATATTCTCTGCTCTTAAGCTGCATAATCTCGCCCCGCACAATCCAGGACATGTTAATCCAACCGGTGATGGTTAAGGCGAGTATGATCGTTCCTAAACTTGGTTCAAATACAACCAACAGCAAAATCGTAACGAGCAGGTACGGAATGGAATACAAAATTTCGGCAAACTTATTCATGAACTCATCGATACGGCCACCGAAATAACCCATGATGCCGCCATATATTACACCAATCATCAAGTCAATCGCAGCTGCTGCAAGACCAACGGTCAAGGAAATCCGAGCACCCATCCAAGTACGAACAAAAACGTCGCGGCCCAGATCGTCGGTTCCAAACCAATGTTCTGATGAAGGCGGCATATTCGTATTCATCAAATCATTCGTTTCATAATCATAGTTAGAGATCATCGGGCCGATAATGGCCATGATGACAATCAGGATCATAATAATCAAGCCGGACATAGCAAGCTTGTTCTTGCGCAATCTTTCCCAGGAATCTCTCCAGGAGGACAAACTTTCACGCTGTATTACCTCGGATTGTTTCTCATCAGGACCAATCTTCTGAAAATCTTCAGGCTTCAAGTTTAGTGCCGCAGGATGAGGCATACTTTGTTCTTTCTCCATGTCTACCTCTCCTTCCCGCCGGTCAATTTAATGCGTGGATCCACAAATACATATACGATATCTGTAATGAAACGCGCCAGCATCAGCAAGATGCCGTAGAATATGGTAATCCCCATAATGACTGTATAATCGCGGTTTGTGATACTTTCCACAAACTGCTTGCCAATGCCGCCAATACCGAAGATCTGTTCAATAACGACCGAACCGGTAATGATGTTCGCTGTCATTGGGCCGACATAAGTTACGACTGGCAATATCCCGTTTCGGATCACGTGGCGGAACATAATAGCGAACCAGTTAAGACCCTTGGCCTTCGCCGTCTTGATATAATCCGAATGCAGTACTTCCAGCATGCTGGATCGCGTTAATCGCGCGATAAATGCAATCGGCTGAGCAGATAGAGCCATAACAGGAAGCACGTAGTCGAGCGGTCCTTCAAAGCCCATAACATTGAAAATGCCCGCTTTCTCTGCGAGAACGAATTGCAACAATGACGCGAGTACAAAACTCGGTACCGCGATCCCGAGAACCGAGATAATCATGGCGATGTTGTCAATCAGCTTGCGGTGATACAGAGCTGCAAGCATCCCCAGCAGGACACCCACAATAACAGATACTACGATCGCGACAAGACCCAATCGAAGTGAAGGGCCAAATGTATCAACAATAATATCAGTGACGGATTGCCCCTGTTTTTTCATAGACAAACCAAAGTCACCCTGAACGATATTGCCCAAGTATTTCGTATATTGTTGAAATACCGGTTTATCTAAATCATACTGCTCCATCAGCCTCGCCAAAATTTCAGGCGATGGCTTTTTCTCTCCCATAAACGGATCGCCCGGTATGGCTTTCATAAGAAAAAAAGTGGCTGAGATCAGTATGAACAACGATACAAGCATATAAAAAAACTTACTCGCCACATACCTCAGCATTTCGCTAGCCTCCTGATCAGTTGTTCTAAACCAAGCCGTCTATATAATTGTATTATTCTAGAACGGACCTGGCATCCCTTAACTTTCACCAACGGACACAAGATTTGGAAACCTTGTGCTCATACAAAAAAATCGGGATATATATGAGGTTTGAAGTGCCCCACATATATATCCCGAACCGTAGTCTTTTATAAATGGTTTACAAAAGACTACTCGATATATGCACGTGTGAAATCGATATCACCCTTATAATCCAGATGAAGATTCTTCACCCATGGTTTAACCAGGGACACACTGGAGTAGTAGTAGATCGGCATAACAACTTGGTTGTCTTCAACGAGAATTTTCTCAGCTTTGGACATCAGCTCCATGCGTTTAGCGTTATCGCTAGTTGCATAAGCATCCTTCACAAGCTGGTCATATTCTTCGCTCTTGAAGCCAGTGTCATTGTTGCCGCCGTTGGATGTCCACATATCGATATAAGTCATCGGGTCGTTATAGTCTGCTCCCCAACCGGATCGTGCCACTTGATAGTTCAAAGCATCACGGTTCTTCAGGAATACGCCCCACTCTTGGTTTTGTACCTTCACACTAACGCCGAGATTGTTCTTCCACATATCTGCAATAGCAAGCGCAATTTTCTTATGGTTGTCATCGGAGTTATGGATTAAAGTAACTTCCGGTAATGTGGTATAGCCTTTTTCCTTCATACCTTGCTCGAGCAGTTTCTTAGCTTCTTCAAGATTTTCATCGAAGTAAGTATCCGGTACCTCTTTACGGTACTCGTCGGACTCACCCTTGATACCAGGAGGAACAAAACCATGTGCAGGAAGTTGTCCACCTTGCGTGATTTTCTCTACGATCGCCTGACGATCAATCGCCATTGCGAAAGCTTTACGGATGTTCACATTGTCAAATGGTTCTTCTGTTGTGTTAAAGATATAGAAATACGTCGATGAAATACCTTTAATCATCAGTTCATCGCCCAATTCCTTCTTGATCGCATTCAGCTGATCCGTCGGAATATTCCCTGTTGGATGTCCTGCATAGTCCAATTCATCGTTACGATAGCTTGAAAGTTCAGTTGCAGAGCTGTTCACGATACTCATTTGAACTTTTTCAAGTTTGATTGCATCCTTGTCCCAATATTGGTCGTTCTTCACAAGCTCGATCTTTTGACCTTTGGTCATTTGTGAAACTTTGAACGGACCATTACCAATCAATGTTTCCGGTTTAGTTGCCCAAGAAGCATTACCTTCAACGGAGTTGTGAATCGGGAAGTAGGTTTGGAATGACATCAAGCTGAGGAAGTATGGCGTTGGGTTTGCCAGCGTTACTTCGAGCGTATAATCATCGGTTGCTTTTACGCCGACTTCATTGGCGTCTTTGATCTTTCCAAGATTGTAAGCTTCAGCGTTCTTAATGTAATAGAGCTGATACGCATATGGTGATGCTGGAGTAAAGTTCGGATCAAGTACGCGTTTCCATGCATACTCAAAATCTTTTGCCGTTACTGCATCGCCGTTACTCCATTTGGCATCTTTGCGAAGGGTGAAGACATATTTCAATCCATCTTCAGAAACATCCCATTTTTCGGCTACGCCAGGCTCTTCTGAGCCGTCTGCACCCTTCCGAACCAAACCTTCAAACACAGCACTGATTACTGTATTCGACGTGTTATCCTGAGCCAAGCCCGGATCCAATGTAGGAGGGTCGGAAGCAAGGTTCATACGGAAGACTTGCTCTTTAGGCTTGTCCGCCGTTCCGCCTTTATTGGCGCCATCGTTCTTGTCAGCTCCACATGCTGCTAAAACTGAGCTGAAAGCAAGAATTAACGTCATGAGAAGCATTAATTTCTTTTGTTTCTTCATCTTGCGGTATCCCCCTCATAGATTTTAGGTATATGCTTATCGATTATACAACCAGTGGTCAAAAAAATCCAGAAATCAATAAATTGAAAAATCTGCCTGACCCAAGGATCAAACAGATTTATCATAAAATTCTAGTTATTAGATTGTTCTTACATCATCTTAATTATGTAGGAGAGGACACCAAAAAATGTGAATATGATATACCCGAAACTCATGCTGACAAACCCGAGACGCCACACGGCGCGCAGCAGCCTTTTACCATTAACCTTGCCTTTCCAGCGGTTCTGCGCACTGCCGATCAGCCCCGCTGCAATGAGCAGCATGAGGAGTATGAGATAGAAACCGAATTTGGACTGGAATATATTATTAAACAAGGCGGAGACCGAAAACAGCATAAAAAATGTGGTGACATCCATGGCCAGCTCCAGCGCTTGCTTTCGATTTTTATTTCTTTGCAAGACAATGAAATAAACCAGTAAAAACGGAATGAACGGAAAAGAACTTAATGTTTGAAACAGCCCCTGCAAGAAACCCATGCTAAGACCCCCTATGTATTCATCCCCTCGATGAGCTGCGTGACCAGCTCGTGTGTTGGAACAGAAATGCCATATTTTTGGCCCAAACGGACAATACTTCCGTTAATCCAGGCAACTTCCGTCGTTCTGCCGTCCATTACATCCTTAAGCATGGAGGACGTGTTACCTGAAGTCGATTGGCAGACGGATATAATCCATTCCCACAGCCCGCTTCCGTAAGGAATTCCCCCCGCTTCATATACGGCGATGCCTTCATGATATAACTGCTTCATGAGCCTGACTCGTTCAGGGGAAGATAACAGCGCTCCGTTAGGAATCCGCCACAATGCAGTCAATGGATTAATGACTGCGTTCATCAGCAGCTTGCGATAAATCATCTCATCCATTTGATTCGACAAAAAAGCTTCAAATCCTGCTCTATTCAGCTGTTTAACCAGTTCAATTTCATGATTTTCTTGAGAGAAAGGATCTAATGGGCTCCCAGCGGGCATCATTTTGCCGATTGTCGTCGTTCCATGACCGGCATGCAAAACAGAGACGCTGCTTGAACGCTTGGCCCCTTCCGTAGTAATGGCAGCGTAGATCGTCCATACCGGCAGCAGGTCTTGAAGCCGCTCCAAATGGCCTGTACCGTTCTGAAAACATATTAGTCTCCGATGTTCTTGACCATATTGAGCCAGCATCTCCGTTGCCATCTCTTCGATCCCTTGCTGCTTCAACATGAGGAAAAGATAATCCGCATCGCCAGCGCCACCCGACTGCGCAAAGGTTGACCATGAACAGACCGAGAACGCATGGGCGTCAACGACCTGGTGCTGCCCCTTCTCCTCGATGGTTATGCCGGAAGCCCGAAGCTTGTCCGCCTGCTCCTCGCTTCGGCACCATAACGTGACACGGCACCCTGAATTCGCAAGTTTACCCGCATATAATAGCCCCAATGAGCCAGCTCCGATAATATGGATATTCATCATAATCCCCCATTATTGTAATCAACCACGAAGTACTAGTCCTAGTATATATCAGAATAATCCTCGATACGCACAAATAACCCGCCAAAGCGCATGGAATGCACTAATGCGGGTTACGGCTAGAGCAAGATAACCTTTACCTATTCGATTCGTTCCAGATTACCGTTTGCGTCCATTTTGAAGCGTGTTTTAAGCTCCTCGTCTTCTTCATTTAAGAAAGCAAGTCTGCGTGCCCGATCCATGATCTGAATCAGTGCCTTATAATCGTCATTGACCACATGATAGTCCGTTTTCACTTCGCTGACTTCCTTCAATAACCTTTGATTCTCACTGCGGAGTCTTGAAAGCTCATCCTCTTTTTCACGCAAATTCTTCTCAAGCAATTTATACTGACGTGAACTTTCCTGAAGCCCGCCCTTCCACTGACGAAGGAAACGGATAACGGCATCGATGGACAGTGTTTCTTCACTTGCACCATCATTCTTATAGACATCGTGCTCCAGTTCCGGAGCAGCCAAGCCGGCAACCTGCGGTCCACTTACCGAAGGCTGTTTTTTATAATAACTTCTCTTTTGACGCTGAGATTTCGCCAAGCTAATAGCATCCTCATATTTCTTGCGAACGCAGCTATTCCAACGAAATCCACAAGCTGCCGATGTCCGGCCGATTCTTTCTCCCACTTCCTCAAAGGCAGCCAATTGGGTGCTGCCCTCACGAATATGACGAAGAGTCACCTCCGCCAATATTAGGTCGTCCTCTGCACTCCATGCATCCTGTCTCACTGCTGACATACCACAAAACCCTCCTAACGACATCCTAAAATAACCGTCTTCAATACCGTAAATCGGCTGCTGAATAGGGTATAAAAACTGCTTAATTCATTTCTATGCCTCTCATAGAGTTCATAGAATCTATTTGATACTAAAATGTATTTCCATTTTGAATACAGATCATACTCTTACGAAGGGAAAAGGGGGAGATTCGTCCAAATTATTCACGAATTCAATGTCTTACTTCTGGTTAATAATAAAAAATAAAGGGTTTTCTTGAGTTAGGCGTTTACACGTTTTTGCCATAACGCTATAATGTTGATAGCAGCATTATGTGCGTACATACGAGAGGAGGATATAATCGTGGCACGGATGTTTCGAGTCCTTGGCTTTTTCACCCTGACTATCGGGTTGATGGCCTTTGCCGGAGATCATATTGAAATGGCACTGCTTTTCTTCCTGCAGACTGCATTTTTCGTGATCCTGGGATATTTGAAATTCACGGAGAGAACCTATATTCTTCTCTTCTGGGCTTATATGATCGTGACCTTCACAGGCTTTAGCTATTGGACGGTCTTCATTATGGGCAAACCACTCTAATAGGTAAATGATGCAAGCGATGCTTGAAATCCACCGGCGCTCAACCTGGACAAACAGAGGCCCGCTGGTGGATTTTCCTTGCAATTAGAGAACGAGAGTACTTAAAAGAGCGATCAGGTGCTTTAGCGGCCGGATCGCTTTTTTAGTGCCTGAAGGTTGATAATTAAGTCGTATACGTCATATATTGGTTAAAATGAAGGGACAGACAGTGGTTGGATTCCTTTCGACTAACAACCATTCAAGGAGGACTCCCGTTTGAATGTACGAGTAAAAAAAACTCTCCTCCCGGTCATGCTGTGTATAACCCTGTTATTCTGCTTCATAGGGACTCCCGCTCTGGTATATTCCGAGCAGGATGTAAGCCCGGTTATGCCTGATTCGGAAGAGGCACGCAAACTTCTGGAGGACAGTCTCTCCATCGTGGAGATCGACCATGAAATCGAACGGATAACCAAACGCATCGCCGAATTGCAGCTACTTCAGAGCGAATTGCAAATCAAAATTCAGGATATGGGCTTGCGTATCGAAGACCGGCGCGATCGGGCTGGAGCTGTTCTTCGGTCTTATTACATGGGTGAACGTGATCATTTATTCTTTATGCTGTTGTCTGCAAAAGACTTAGCCGGTTTATTCCGGATCATGGACTTTTACGATATGATCATTCAAAATGACCGGGATACACTTGCAGTATATAACAATCAGTATCGCTCCCTTGCCTCCGCTCAGGCTGAAGCGGCACGCAATACTGCTCAGCTCGCCGAAGTAAAGGACAGCCTTGTCGAGCAGCGTGAACGAGTGCTGGCGCTTGAACAGCAGGTTGACGGAGCACTGACAGCCAGCGGCAACCCGGATGCCATGAAAAAGTTGATTGAGGAGTTCACCCTTTATTGGGAGAACGTGGGGCTTTACGAAGTAAAGCGCCATTTCCAGGCTCTGGCTAACGCCATGGAAAACTTGCCGCAATTCGTCCAAGGAAGTAAGAATATGCTGAAAACAAACGGCAAGGAGTACACCATCGATATCCATGAAGACGATCTCAACGCATTTTTAAGATCCGAAGATGAAATCTTTAACAGTTTTGCTTTCCACTTTGACGATGGAAAAGTTATAGCTTCGGGTGAGAGCGGAAATCTGTCGCTGCTGATTGAAGGAAAATACACCGTGATCAACGAACCGGAGAATGCCATCATGTTTCAAGTCGACAAACTTGTATTCAATCGACTGGAATTGCCTGACACCACGCGCAAAGCCCTGCAGGACGAATTCGACATGAATTTTTATCCTAAACAGTTGGTGTCTTTCTTAAAAGCAACACAGGTATCCAGCCAAGATCAAAGATTAGTGGTCAAAATGGAGCTGGATTTATAGAAAAAAGCTGCCCTTCACTTGGGCAGCTTTTTTAAGGTTGAGGAGACGAGTACAATTCCATATATTGTTGGATCGTGATTTCGCCAAGCAGCAATCGATTTGCTGCTTGGCTATATGTTTGAAAACCTTCCGCATCACCAAAATTCAAAGCGGCCGGCTCATTTCGAGAGAGCAGCACCTGGGCTGGAACGGCCGCTTTTTGCCAAATGCCCCGATCACTTAGGTTTGTACCCATGACATACAACTCGGAAATAACGGGCAGCGTTCCTGCCGCTCTGCTCCATTCACGCTGCATCGCTTTGCCAGTCATATACGTAATCCATTTCATGGCAAGCGCCGATGATTCCGTGTGTGCGGCAACCGCAAAACTTCGAGTTCGGACAACCGGCGTATCCAGATGCGCCTTCCCCATTGCCAATGCAAGTGACACTCCATCGTCCTCTTGATCTGAAAAGCTCGAATACGGCCCAATGACCACGGCTGCTTCCACCTTACCGGAGATGGTCGACTCTTGGCCATTAACGTCTGCCTCTGTCGATCCTTGCGCTGATTCTGTCACTCTTCCATGATTGCGAATCAGCATATCGAGCACCTCTTGATCCGGCTTGGAGGGATCACCTTCGAGCAAATGAACCGCCGCACCGAACGCATAAGGATCATTCCAGTCAAATGAGAGGACAGGGCTTACCTTATGCCGCTCCAAATATTCCTGCCACGCCTGACGGCTCTCTGGCACTTTAAATGGTTCGCCGCCCTTTCCCTTGGTCTGCCAAGTCATAATATAGGGGTCTATATCAAACGGCATTCCCCATTGATACCCGTTCCACTGCAGCGGCGGCAGAAGACCATTCAAGATATCTTCGCCTGGCATTGTGCCTTGAGAAGCATCAACAGGCAGTAAGCAGCCACTCATTGCAAGCGCTTTAATAAGGTGTGAATCCGTTAATACAATATCAGGTCCTTCACCAAGGGACATCTCGAGCAGAAACGACTCTTTCTGTGTTTCACTCGTTTCCAGAGGCGTGATTTCAATCTCAGCACCGGTCTCTTCCATAAAACGCTCATTAAGAGCTTTAAGTTGTCTCAGTTCATCCGGGTTTAACTGAACACCGACCTTGATCGGGCCCAGATCAGTCTCCGGTACCTCCGGTCTTTGCTGCGGAGGTTTCGGTTCATCCCCCGGGGGCTCTCGTCTAGTATGGTGAGTGAAGTCAAAGCTGGGAGATAAACTGGATAAAGACAACAGTAAAATGGCAAATAAGAACCAATATTTCTTCCGCTTCATATCCCATCTTCACTCCTTCAATAGTCGCACGCCCTTATTTTACCAAACTTCTAGTGCTCTTGTCCTATCTTTTTTGTTAATTATCTAGTCCAGATTTTACTAATTAACGATGGGAAGGAAAAAAGACTGTCCTATGAGTCTTGAACAGTCTTTATCATACAATTTACTTTGCGTTATCATTTCTCGGGAAATATATATTACAACAAGTCGGCAGCCAACTGAGCCAGCTTGGATCGTTCCCCTTTTGTCAACGTAATATGCCCGCTCAGATTTTCTTGCTTGAAGCGTTCAACCACATAGGTCAGCCCATTACTCACAGCATCCAGGTAAGGATGATCAATCTGCTCCGGATCTCCCATCAGGATCACCTTACTCCCTTCTCCCGCCCGGGAAACAATCGTCTTGACCTCATGACGGGATAAGTTCTGGGCCTCATCCACAATGATGAACTGACCTGGTATCGAGCGGCCCCGGATATAAGTCAGAGCCTCCACCTGGATGCTGCCAAGCCCCATCAATATTTTATCGATATCACCCGATTTTTTGGTGTCGAACAAATATTCCAGATTGTCATATATCGGCTGCATCCATGGTCGTAATTTCTCTTCCTTTTCGCCAGGCAAATAACCGATATCCTTCCCCATTGGAACGACCGGACGCGCAATCAGCAGTTTTTTGTATTTATGCTCATCCTCCACCTTGGAAAGGCCTGCTGCCAAAGCCAACAAGGTTTTTCCCGTTCCGGCCTTCCCGGTAATGGTGACTAGCGGAATCTCGTCATTCAGAAGAAGCTCAATTGCCATACGCTGTTGGGCGTTACGGGCGCTGATGCCCCAAACAGGTTCATTGCTTAAATGAAGGGGCTCCAATCTAGTTGCATCCTCATTTACATGAAGGAGGGCAGACTTTCCTGACCCCATCTCATCCTTCAGGATAACAAATTCATGGGGATAAAGTGGATAAGACAATTGAAGAGGTTTAATCGGCAAATAACGATAGCTGTAGAATTCGTCAATCACCGAAGGGTGAACCTTTAAGGTAGAGAATCCAGGATATAATTCACTGGGATCGGCTGTACGGTCCGATAGATAATCCTGTGCCGTTAATCCGAGCACATCGGCCTTAATTCGAACAAGCACATCCTTGCTGACCAGAACGACAGGTCTTCCGCCCTCCTTCGGCTCCTCCTCCAATTTATAATTTAACGCGACAGCCAAAATCCGGTTGTCGTTGGATGCTTCGCTAAATAACTCCTGTACCTTGACGAAGCTGCGATGATTCAGCTCGACCTTCAACGTCCCGCCGTTCTCCAGAAGAACTCCGTCATGAAGATGGCCTTGTTCTCTTATACCATCAAGTAATCGGGAGACCGTTCGGGCGTTGCGGCCGATTTCATCAGCATTTCGTTTCTTCGAGTCAATCTCTTCAAGAACCACCGCAGGAATGATGACTTCATGCTCATCGAATGCATAAATCGACTGAGGATCATGAAGTAATACGTTCGTATCCAGCACAAATATTTTTTTCATCTTATCCCTCCACTGCTTCTTCATCAGGTACACACATAAACCTTTCTGTCCCGGACATAATAAGCGTAGCGACTGAAGTCATTTAGTGAACTCTACTACGAAAGGACAGATCAATCCATGAGAGCTGCTCTATCCATAATGCTAACGGTGTTGTTGCTCGCAGGCTGCGGGACCGCCAATCACAATGCATCACCCTCTCCTCGTGGTAAAACCAATGGTACTACTGCTAACAGTGTTCACAACATGAGCGGGAACAGAGGTTATACCACTAACAATGTAGACGGCCGGACTCCGAATAACACGAATACGGGACGAGTTGGCAACGTAAATGATAACAACGGACGAGTCGACGCTACAACCGCGAATCACCTGAAATCACTTGCCGAGAGGGTGCCCGGCGTTAAAAACGCGAACTGTGTTGTCATGGGAAAAACGGCTGTTGTTGGACTTAATGTAGATGGAAATTTAGATCGTGCGGAAGTCGGAACCATAAAATACACAGTCGCGGAAGCCCTTCAAGCCGATCCGGCAGGTGCCAATGCACTTGTTACGGCCGATTTGGACGTTACAAACCGGATTGCCGATCTTGGTCGGCATATTCAGGAGGGGCATCCTGTTTCAGGACTTGCCAGTGAACTTGCTGACATCGTAGGTCGCATCATTCCTCAGCTGCCTAAAGATGTAACGCCGCGAGACGGGAATGTACAGCAAAACGGTACTCCATCGGTTAAACCGAATAACCGAGGGAATGCACCAGCCAACCCGCACCATAATAAATAGACCTTCTTGAAGGTAAACTCACCAATCAGCATAAGACAAATCCTGTCATAACCCGAGTTTGCCCGTCACCTAACCCCAAATTTCATACAAAAAAGCCCAGTGAAGCTCACTGGGCTTTTTTTTAAGGTCATAACAACGCGACTAACGAGCATTTCTGCTTCGCCAGTGACATGACCCGTATCATATTCGGAGTTCTGTAGCCTGTTTGGTGTGAAATTGACACCCATGTCGAATGAACACGCCTGAGAAGACATGGAATCAGAAGGATGACATCTGAAAGGCTCCCATCCCCAAATGGAATCTGCTCGAACAAATGCATGGGCAGGTTTATCCGTCTGCCGATTACAGATCAATGGGTGTGTCGTATGCATCATAAGGTAGGACATGCCTTCGGCCTCCTGTACAATGATCTCCATCTGATACATTGTATTATAGCATACAATAAAACTTGCCTTCAATTGTCACGGAGTTGTTGCAGAATCCGCTTCTGTCCCCTGCTCGCCGGCGTTATGCTTGCCAGCAAGCTCGTCTTTCAGCGCTTGTCTAGCTGCATCCAGCTCGCTGCTGCTTATATATACATAAGGGCTCTTCCAATTGCCTGTAACCGGCATGAATTTCACATCATCTTTTCCGATATCATAATAAGTCGCAATCAAATTTCGAATCTGCTCCTGCTCGAAATCAGTGGTCATGTTATCGCTGACCGCATCTAGAGCATTGCCCACCTTCGCAACGCCTCCAAGCGTCTTCATCTTATCGAGCAGGGAATGCAATACTTCGCTTTGGCGAGCATTACGTTCAAAATCACTTGACTCCTTCGTTTTCGGCGAACAGCTTTTACTCGATTTACGGTAACGAACATAATCCAGCGCCTTCTTGCCATCCAGTTTCTGAGGACCCACAGTGAGGTTAATGTCGGTCCCGTCGGCAGTATCGCGGTAACACATGTTGTATTGAACGTTAACATCTACGCCACCAAATGTGTCCACCACATCACGGAATCCCTGGAAATCGATAACCGTTACATAGTCGATATTAACGCCAAGATACTTGCTCATCATAACTTTCATTTCTTCTTCAGCTGGTATGCCGCTGCCCGGTTCCTTTTTCTCCGCAGCATTGTAGGCCGCTTTAAACCTTGGGTAATAAGCGTTCAATTTACTCGCTTTGTATCCTTCGAGTTCAATCAGTGTGTCCCGCGGCAGGGAAACCAGCGTCGACGTATTAGTTTCTGGATGCATGGTGGCAACCATGACCACATCCGTCAAGTAAGTTCCCGTCTCCGGGCGATGATCCGTTCCCAAGAGAAGCACCGTAATCGGTTTTTCTTTTGCAGATTGTCCTGGAGCTACAGGTTTATCAATCCCGCTTTTCTCAATGATCTCATTACCCTTCAAGAGCAAGTACCCGGCATAACCTGCTGCAGAGATTACTGCGATTAACAAGACGATAAGAATGAATTTAAAAAATGATTTCCATGCGCTTTTTTTCTTTTTTGGAACTGGCTGTTTCTTGCCCTTCCCCCCATTTTTGGCTCTCGGAGGGAGATTGGTATGAGTAGGTTTCATATCATAACACCTTATTTCATTCAAATTAGATGAATGTCCGATAAACGCTTCAAATTTCGAAGCATTTACCGGACCTTGGTTGACTTCTCTCTCTTATAAACGATGGGGACTGACAAAAAGTTGCCGTATGGTTGTTACCTGAGTTGCTAAATTTCTACAAAGCTTATGACTTCGGCTCGGTTTGAGCCTTCTTCTTCTGACGATCTTCAACAAAATATCGAATACGCACCATCAGCATCAATGCCACAGCTACTAACAAGCACTGGATAATCGGCAGCTTATCAATCTGAAACACAAGCAGTATCGCCGAACCCAAGGCCATCAAGATATACAGGAGAATCTCCTTCAACAGAGGGAGCTTCTGCTTCACCCGGAATACCTTGTTGTAAACGTAGGTGATCAGCACAAAAATCACGATATAAGAGATGAGTGGGTGCGAGGCAAACCATTCTTGCATGATAGGTTCACTCCTTTTGGACAAGTAGATCTCTATCTATTATAGATTTGCTTGCGCCATTTTACGATGCTTTTCTGCACGTTCGCGCTCACTCTTGTTCAAGATCTTCTTACGAAGACGAACGGACTTCGGCGTAATCTCGCAATACTCGTCATCGTTCAAGTATTCAAGCGCTTGTTCCAGTGAGAAAATAATCGGTGTTTTCAATTTAACCGTGTCGTCCTTCGTTGCCGAACGAACGTTGGTCAATTGCTTCTCTTTACAAATATTTACGACGATATCGTTATCGCGGGTATGCTCCCCGACAATCATACCTTCATAAATCTCAGTTCCCGGTTCCAGGAACAGGGTACCCCGGTCTTCCACTGACATCATGCCATAGAACGTTGAAGATCCGTTCTCCGTGGAAACCAGCACGCCTTGGTGACGTCCGCCCACTTGACCGCCAATAAGCGGACCGTAGCTGTCGAATGCGTGGTTCATAATACCATAACCGCGTGTCAAGGTCAGGAAATGGGTACGGTAACCGATAAGTCCACGAGCGGGAATCAGGAATTCCAAACGCACTTGACCATTTCCGTTATTCACCATGTTCACCATTTCAGCCTTGCGTGTTCCGAGACTTTCCATAACAGAACCCATGCTTTCTTCTGGTACATCGATCATAAGACGTTCGATCGGCTCCATTTTGACGCCATCAATTTCCCTAACGATAACTTCTGGTTTGGATACTTGAAGCTCATAACCTTCACGACGCATATTCTCAATCAAAATACTGAGGTGAAGCTCACCGCGTCCCGATACGATATAGGCATCAGGGCTCTCCGTCTCATCCACTCTCAAACTTACGTCCGTTTCCAGTTCTTTGAAGAGGCGGTCACGCAGCTTACGGGATGTTACCCATTTGCCTTCGCGTCCAGCAAAAGGACTGTTGTTAACGAGGAACGTCATTTGCAGGGTTGGTTCATCAATTTTAAGGACAGGCAATGCCTCAGGATTCTGTGGATCCGCAATGGTCTCTCCAATGTTAATGTCTTTGATACCTGCGATCGCCACGATGTCGCCACCACCTGCTTCAGCAACCTCGATCCGCTTCAATCCTTGGAAGCCGAACAGCTTCTCGATACGGGCACTCTTGGTGGAACCATCACGAAGCATAACGGTAACCGGTTGGCCTTGCTTAATGATACCGCGGTTCACACGGCCGACGGCAATACGGCCCAGATATTCATTGTAATCCATCAAGGTAACGAGGAACTGAAGAGGCTCGTCCACTTTCTCAGTAGGGGATGGGATATGGTCAATAATGGTCTCGTAAAGAGCAAGCATGTTATCATCTTGCTTCTCCGGATCCAGACTTGAAGTACCGTTTAGGGCTGATGCATATACAACGGGGAAGTCCAGTTGGTCGTCATTCGCACCAAGCTCAATGAACAGATCAAGCACTTCATCGATCACTTCTGCTGGGCGGGCGGCCGGACGGTCAATCTTGTTCACAACGACGATTGGAGTCAAGTTATGTGCAAGAGCTTTACCTAGCACAAACTTGGTCTGAGGCATACATCCTTCATAAGCGTCAACAACGAGCAGAACGCCGTCAACCATTTTCATAATACGCTCAACTTCACCACCGAAATCGGCGTGTCCAGGTGTATCCACAATGTTAATCAAGAAATCTTTATACGTAATAGCCGTATTCTTGGCTAGGATGGTAATTCCGCGTTCGCGCTCCAAATCATTGGAGTCCATCGCGCGTTCCTGCAGCGTCTCATGCTCCCGGAAAATACCGGACTGCTGCAGCAGTTGGTCTACAAGTGTTGTTTTGCCATGGTCAACGTGAGCAATAATGGCAATGTTGCGAATCTGATCTCTTGATTGCATAAATATATCTCAAATCCCTTCTGTTCGAATGAGCCACAAAGAAAGCGCCGGACGACATGCCGACGCTTCAACATACATCCTATAATATAGGTAAACGAGCGGGAAAATCAAGTCTTTTCAGAAAACTTCCAGCAACTTTTACCTCTTACTAATTACCAACCTCTGCTCCATTTATTATTGCGCCCGGAACGATTGCGGCCAAAGATCATCCAAATGCCCGCTGCGATTAAGATCAGGGCAATAATGTAGAACGCCCCTGTCTCAAGCCAGGTGAAGATGAAAATCAAAACGGAAAGCACCGTCAGTCCAAGCGCAACCGGCAGCGCTGCGCCAGGTCGCGGGCTCTCGTACAGATAATATTCATACAAGCCGACAGCCACACCGAGAATTAACACAGGCCATAATGAAGCCATCAGTCCCCATCCCCCGATATTACATATGAAGAACAGAAGGCCATATACTGTCAGAATACCGCCTGGAATAAGAATTGCGGCAGAGGCACGGCGACCAAAAAACATGATGTGCAAAAAAATACCCGGCAGCAGCAGGACGAGCGGCCATAACGTTCTTCCCAGAAATCCAAACACACCAAGCTTACCGAGCAAAATAACGACTCCAGCAACAACGATGAATATACCCAATGCCAAATCTTTTCTGGAGGACATTTGATCACCCTCTCTTCAATATATGTATCACCAAAAATAGCGGTTTCTAAAAGAAGCAGTTACGTTAATTTTAGCCCAAACCGACAAAAAAAACCATATCCCGAGCTTGTTCCACTTGAAATAACCTAGGCCCGCCTCATATACCTGCATGAAGCTAACAAAAAATGGACGACTGCACAAGACAGTCGTCCATTTTTGGATTGAACACTCCCGTTTACGCGAATAGGCTGTTGAAGTAAAATCCCGTTACATACCTGGCCGTCTTACTGTCTGTAATCCGCCAATGAGTACGACAGCACCTGCAACAACAATTGGCAGCAGATTGTGGGCATAAGGCATCCAGTAAGCCAGAATCAGCCCTACGCGAGAATCCTGTATGAGCATTTCGCCTGCTGTAAAAGCTAGAATGCCGGCACCTATGTAAAGCAGCACAGGAAACTTGTGAAGCAGGTTTGAGATCATCCCGCTTCCCCATACAACGATGGGAATGCTTAATAATATTCCGATGACAATCAAGGAAAGATCGCCTTTTGCAAGCCCCGCAATGGCCAAGACATTATCCAGGCTCATCACGAAATCGGCAACCAAAATTGTATTGACAGCGGCCCATATCGTTGAAGCTCTGGCCAAGCTTGCATGGTCATGTTCCTTTTGCATCATGAGTTTGACTGCGATCCAGATCAACAGCAATGCGCCGCCAGCCTGCAAAAATGGGATTTTCAGCAGCAACACCGCCAAAAAAGTCAGAATACACCGTAAGAGAACAGCCCCTGCAGTCCCGATCCAGACCGCCCGTCTGCGATGTATTTCGGGAAGGTCTTTGCTGGCCATCGCGATAACCAGGGCATTGTCGCCACTGAGTACAAGGTTGATCATCAATATCTGTCCCAATAAAAAAATCGTCTCCACTAGAACAACACCCCCACTCTACACATATGTGGTAATGGTCCAGGCTATGCTTGCACAACGGGAAAAATAGGCCTATAATTAATCCACTTTGTTTAATGGTGGAACCGTATTCTAAGAGGAGTGACATTCATGGAAACTACAGCCGCTGAATTTTTTCTTGCATTAATCAACATTGTCTTTTTGGATCTTATCTTGGCCGGGGACAATGCCATTGTGATCGGTCTTGCAGCACGTAATCTTCCGAAGGAAACCCAGAAAAAAGCAATTATCTACGGCACTGCCGGAGCTGTTATTCTTCGTATCATTGCCACCATCCTCGTTGTCTGGCTGCTTAACATCCCTTGGTTGCTGCTTGTGGGAGGTGTACTCCTGATTGGCATTGCCTACAAGCTGATGACCGACGACAATAATGACCACGACAATATAAAAGCCGGCAAAAGCCTTGGTGCTGCCATTCGTACCATCATTGTAGCCGACGCTGCTATGGGTCTTGACAATGTCATTGCCGTTGCAGGCGCAGCCAAACACAATGTGATCCTTGTAACGCTAGGCCTGCTCATCAGTGTACCCATCGTGGTATGGGGCAGCACATTGTTTATCAAACTGATCAACCGTTTCCCATGGATTATCTATGTAGGCTCTGCGGTGCTTGCATACACGGCGTCCTCCATGATTACCGAAGAGAAGCATTTTCTGGGATATTTCGAAGCGCATCAGCTTATAAAATATCTCTTCATAGCTGCCATCATTATCGGTGTCCTGACTGCAGGACATCTGAGAAAGAGATCTGCCGGGCGCCGCAAGTCATCTACCCAGTCATAATTGAAACTCCATACGCGCGATAAAAACAACACCCCAAAGCTTCCAAGAAGCTTTGGGGTGTTGTTTATGTTGACCTTCGCTTGAACCTCGATTAGAACCAGTCTTCGTTTACCACGGGCTCCGCATGCTTCTCGCCTAGCTCGCCGATTTTGCTATCCGGGGTTATGATCACAGTCTCCGTTCCTTCAATCGCTGCTTGGATCCGTGCAGGTAGCTCGGTAATGGAAGCCTCCACCTTCTCGATGATCTTCAAGTTCGGATTGGTGGTGGGTGATTTAGGCACAAACAACGTACAGCAATCCTCATACGGCAAAATCGATGTCTTGAATGTGCCGATGTCCATCGCGATATTGATGATATCGTTCTTATCCATCATAACGAGCGGCCGCAGCAGCGGCAGCTCGGTGGCTCTGCCGATCACATTCATACTCGGCAGCGTCTGACTGGCAACTTGTCCGAGACTGTCTCCCGTCACGATAGCCAATGCCCCTTCCCGCTCCGCAAGCGAGGAAGCAATCCGTAACATCGCTCTGCGCATAAACGTAATGATCAGATTATCCTGGCCGATACCGACAAATGAAGTCTGTACATCGGTAAACGGAACCAGGTGCAGCTTGATTTTGCCGGTGAAGCCCGATAACAGCCTGGTTAGCTCCATTACCTTTTCCTTCGCCAGTTGGCTCGTGTAAGGGAAGCTGTAGAAGTGTACACATTCAATTTCAAGGCCTCTGCGCATGGCCGACCAGCCCGCTACAGGGCTATCAATCCCCCCCGAGAGGAGCAGCATGGCCTTCCCATTCGTACCAATCGGGTACCCGCCGGCGCCAGGGATTACTTCATAATACAAATACGTCTCGTTCTCCCGAATTTCCACGCGAAGCTCCATATCGGGCTGCTTTACCTTTACTTTAAGCTGGGGATATGTTCGCAGCAAAGGCGATCCGACGAAATGGTTCATCTCTTGCGAGGAGTGGGGGAATTGTTTCCACACCCTTCTCGCATTGACTTTGAAGGTTGACGGGTCAGCCAGTTCCTTCTGTCCCACAAAATCAATCGCTGTTTCGATAATGCGGTCAAGCTCGGAAGGACATACGCGAACCGGACTGATGGAAACAAGACCAAACACTTTTTTTAGAACTTGGATCAGAGCCTCGGGTGACTCCCCGTTAAGCTCGACGTACAAGCGGCCGTATTCCTTTACGATTTTTGCTCCCGGAAACGGTTTGAGCACGCTTCGAATATGATTCAATACCGATCTCTCGAATCGGTTGCGGTTTTTGCCTTTTAGGGTAAATTCGCCAAAGCGAAGCAGCAGTTTATCGTAAGTCATCTTCGGTTACCCTCTCTTTCTATAATGGGACGCAGGTTCCCGCAAACTTTTGCCAAGACTTCGACTAGTCGCGCTGCATCGCCCAACTGATGCTCTTTGCCAAGACTGATACGAATTCCGGAGGAAGCAACGTCCATGTCCTTCCCCATCGCTAACAGGACCCGGCTGGGTTCGCTTAATTTAGAGGAGCAAGCGGATTTGGTTGATACGAGCATGCCCATCTCTTCCAGAGCATGGACCATCACCTCGGGTTTTAATCCCGGATACGAAAAATGAAGGATATGTGGCGCACTCTGCTCACTGCTGTTTAACACCAATCCCGGAATTTTGTCGATGCCCTGGAGCAGAAGCTCCCTTAATTCCGTCATCCTTGCATAACACTCGGGCTGGCGTTCTCTGGATAACCGCATGGCCTTCGACATCGCTGCGGCTCCAGCAACATTCTCCGTTCCTGCCCGGTGCCCATTCTCTTGTGATCCGCCCGATACCAACGGGAACAACTGCACGCCTTGCTTAATGTACAGCACGCCCATTCCTCTCGGGCCATTGAATTTATGTGCAGACAGGCTGTATAAATCGGCCTGCCACTGGGAAAGAGTAACCGGCAGCTTGCCAAATCCCTGTACGCCATCGATATGCAGCAGCGTTCGTGAATTTCGTTCCTTGACGATACGCCCCACTTCAGCCAGCGGCTGGACGGCCCCCGTCTCATTATTGACATGCATGATGCTGACGAGCACCGTATCTTTGCGCACAGCTTCCGTCAAAGCAGCCAGATCCACCACGCCGGCGGCATCCACCGGGAGATAGGTCACTTCCCATCCCAGCGTTTCCAGCTGTTTGCAGCATTCAAATACGGAAGGATGCTCTGTTCCGGTCGTGATGATATGCCGACCCCGGCTGCTGTACTGCATCGCAGCCCCTTTAATCGCCATGTTATTGCCTTCGGTTGCCCCGGATGTGAATACGATCTCCGTAGGCTGAACGTCCAGCGCGGCTGCACACACCTCTCTTGCCTTCTTCAGCAGTTTAGCGGCAGCCTCGCCTGAACGATGAAGCGCTGACGGATTAGCATAATGCATTTTCATGATTTCAGCCATTGTGTCCACTACTTCATCATAAGGAGGGGTCGTTGCAGCGTGATCCCAATATATCAAGGTAAATTCCCCTTTCCATCATACGCATTGCACGTTGTAGAACTTATTATTCCAGACCTTTATATTTACACAAAAAGACCAAACGGTAAAGCCGCACTCCATCTTAGATCGGACAAAGTGGCGCTAATCGTTTGATCCTCTATCAGGTTACTATTTATCCCCAAGCGGGTTTATAAAGTGTATTTTGATTGAGCGTTCATGACTTTACTAATGTATGCCTGTGTTTCCTCAGGTAATTCATGAGCAACAGACATCAGCTCTTCATCACTGGATACACCCATATTGGCGATACGGGTTGGACCTGCATTATACGCTGCAAGTACCATAGCCTTTTCTCCGCCAAACCGCTGAATCAGATTGGAGAGATATTTAGTACCACCTTCGATGTTCTGAGCCGGATCAAATGGGTTTCTTACCCCAAGTCCCCTTGCTGTGCCGTCCATCAGCTGCATCAGGCCCTTGGCCCCCGCAGAGGACACCGCATTCGGATTAAAGGAGGATTCCGCATCGATGACCGCTTTAATCAGCGATACCGGCACTCCATACCGTTCCCCTGCCGCTGTAATTAAATCCTCAAAGGTTGTTGGCTTTGTTGCCCCCGTGTCATGCACGACCCCCTCCATTGGTATAGACGAGGCGGATTCATCTACAGCTCCTAGCTGCTGCCACAACAGTCCATCCTTAAAGGTTACTCCCGGCGCAAGCTGTGTCATCGAACGTTCAACCGGCTTGGAGGTGGAATCTTCGGCAAGCAAGCTGCTTAGCACATTGACAAATCCGGTTGCCGACTCGGTGGAATTCGTATTCATCTGTGGTATATCCGTCATTTGCTTCCATGATATCGGATCTATTTGCATCGTTTAACTCACTTTCTGCAGCAAAATTTCAAACTTGTCCTTTATTTTATCATGGAACTGGAACAATCTGCTAGACCTATTCGGCAAAAAAATAAGCGAATCAACCACTCACTGGTTGACCCGCCCATATTCACATCATTACAAAATGAATTACCTACTGAAAGGAATCAAGATAAAATAACTGAGCGTTGCCAATATGCCGAGTCCGATCGACCACGCGCCTGTCGTTCTGCTGCCTTTGCTGTACGCGTAATATCCAACAACCGCTGCGATGGGCCCCAGGATAACCGACCACATGAACAAGGAGGCGATGCCCAATACCAAGCCCACATATCCGACAGTACGTCCGGTAGAAACGTCTGCTTTATCCTCGTCTGCTCTTCGTGTTGAGGCATCCATAGGGGGAGCAACCTCAGTTGCATATTCTTCACGATGATCTTTGCGCGGGAAGTCTACCCTGTTTCGCTTGCCTTCAACAACCTTCATTTTGTGATTGCGATGTTTTTTATCCATAAACGTGCTTCCTCCATTTCCATCATCCTAAAGTGCCCAGCACCCGGACTTTATCCGGCTTTTTTCCTGTCAGCCCTTCGGCTTAAAGGTCAAACAGCAGGTCTCGGAAGACTTGTCAGCAACATCCTGATGGTCGTCTACGTAAGGCTCTGCTCCATACTCTTCATTGAGTTTCACATTCGCATGACGGTCAATTTCAATCATAATCATCTCGGCATGACATAAGTTTTGTTCTCCCCAGTAATGGCAATTGCTGACACTGCACTTCACTAATGGTTTGGCTTCGTTGGCCATTTTAGCATCACCTCGTCAACATTTTTTCCTTAGTTTACTGCCAGTATGCACAAGAACGATTGTCAGTTGGTGCCTAAGCAGCAAAACGCAAAAAGAGATGCCAATGGTTGGCATCTCATGAGTATTCCTTAATATGTTAAGCGTGACTTTTCTCTGATTGCATACGGCGCTCCGTCAAATAATCGCTTTCGTAATAAGCAAGATCATCACGTAGCTCTTCATAAATCTTGGTAATGTTCATAATGACATCACGGGCAGGACGAACCGGCTTCTTCCGGAAACGAATCGCATCCTGTCCGGTATAGGCGTAACGACCATCTTCGGAATAGCTTTCATTTTTGGGATAGAAGAAACTGTTGACACAACGGTGATACAAATTATACAAAGCCTTCTCGGCAAAATCGATATCAAAATTAGGGCGACGCTGTACAACACCTAGCTTCTCATAGGAAACTTCAGAAAACACAAGCAAATGGCGAACATCCGACAGAAATCCTTTGTAAAAATGAACGGTTTCCTCGTCCTGTTCCGTTACCAATTGGGATAAAGCATGTTCGTTCAAAAACGTTTCCATAATCGAAATAGCAGATTTCAACTTTTCTCTGGACTCTGAGCATAATTTCTGAAGATTGTCTGCTGGCATTACGATAGATCCCCCTTAAATGGTCGTGACCCTACAGGTCATATAACCTGGCGGTCGTTATAATATGTACTATCCTAACACAAATTTTGGGATAACGAAATCCCTATCATGAATACACTTACACGGTTATTTTTAGTACATTTCATTTTGCGAACTCACATCCGTTTTATCACGAAATGGAACGCATAAAAAGGATTCACTCTTCCCACGCTAAGACTACTTAAATCATGAAATGCGGCGAGGAGGAAAACTTGTGAAATCTCGTACCCTATGGAGCATCCTAGGTGCAGCGTCAGTTCTTGGCGCGCTTCTGATCTTACTGTTCATCCCCGGTTCGAAACAGCCTGCTCCAACAGCTGAACCGGCACAGCCTTTAAGGCCCCAAGAGGAGAACAAGGCCAAGCACTTTACTATGCAAAGCGATATCCAGGCAACGGATCAACTAAACCGTATTGATGCAAAAGGTCATCTGCGCAGGATGCTGAACAATAACGCTTTGCGCAGCCCAGGTCAAATAAAAGCCTATACGCAAAAAGAACAAAAGTTTCACAAGCATTTTCAGCAAGTACGGTGGTATAACCTTAAGCAAAACACAATGACAGATATACAGGGTCTGCTTCCCAAAATGAGCAAAAAAGATAAAAAACTGATTACTAATCATTTCCAAATCGCGCAGCAGAAACTTAAACGGGGAGAAACTTATGATTCACCCAAGTTCAATGTCGCGGGACAGCCTTATTTTGTTGTTGCCGAGCCGTCCAAGGATGGCAAATATGGCGCCGCTGCTTTGGTTAATCAAGGCATACTGCATGAAGTAAGCAATCACCAGAAGCGGAATCTGCGATTAATTCCGTACCCAAAGGAAGGAAAATTCAAGGTCGAATCCATTCATGCGGATACCCTCTCCGACATCACCGTCAAAACCGGACATGATAATGAAAAGGCCAGTCACTTTTACGAAAATGAAATTGTGGTGTCCTTTCAAAATGAGCCGTCACAGCAGCAGCTCCTCGATATCTCTAAGGAAATATCGTGTGAAACTCCGAGGAAACTTGGCTATGCTTATGTTTTCCGTTCCAAGGATATGGACTACCTTAAACTCCGCTCCTATTTCGAGCAGAAGTGGAAACCCAAATATACCGAGCCTCACTACATCTATTTAACCAATGACCGCATCCATCAATCCAGGGTAAGCTCGGATTCCTTACCGGATGGAGCGAACGCGCAGGTCAATATCCCGAATGATTTGCTGTTTTCTGAGTATCAGTGGAATTTGCCCGTCATTGAGACGAACCGGGGCTGGGATTTGTCCAGGGGCAGTGAAGATGTGATCATTGCAGTCGTTGATACGGGAGTGGATCTTCAGCATTCCGATTTGAATGGGCAGTTGGTGGAAGGGTACAACATCGTAGATAAGGACAAGCAGCCCTTGGATGATGTTGGTCATGGAACGCATGTGGCCGGGATCATCGGCGCCCTGGTCAATAACGGTGAAGGTGTTGCCGGGGTAAGCTGGTACAACAAAATCATGCCGGTCAAAGCGCTTGACGGATCCGGATCAGGAACAACCTATGCCGTCGCAGAAGGGATTATTTGGGCGACAGATCACGGAGCCAAGGTGATCAATATGAGTTTAGGCAACTATGCGGACTCCCAGTTCCTGCATGATGCCGTGAAATATGCTTATGACCGTGACGTTGTCCTTGTTGCCGCCTCAGGCAATGACAACACGGAGCGCCCTGGTTATCCTGCCGCCTATCCGGAAGTGCTGGCCGTCGCCGCAACGGATTCCAATCAGAAGCGGGCGGAATATTCCAACTACGGCGATTATATCGACGTGGCTGCTCCAGGGACCAATATTGCAAGCACCTTTCCAGGGAATCAATACGCGGCTCTATCCGGAACCTCCATGGCTAGCCCCCACGCAGCTGCCATGGCCGGTCTCATTCGTTCCCTTAACCCTGACCTGACCAATCAGGAAGTCATGGACGCCATGATAAACCAAGCGGTCGATCTTGGCGATAAAGGAAAAGATAAATATTACGGTCATGGTCAGATTGATATTTTCCAATCCTTGAAATCGGTTGGCGCGCCCGAAGTCCCACTCCAAATGTGGCCAGGTCAAACGCTTCGGAATCTGGAGCGGGAGCTTCGCAAATTAAACAGCTCAAAGGAATAAAATAATCGAAATAAAGCAGCTTCCGCCTCGCTAGCGTTAGCTGCTTTATTCATACTCAGAGGCAAAGCGCCGTTACATTTATTTCTTGTGGCGGGAACGGCTAGCACGTGCTGCAGCTTTCTTCGAACGCTTGCCGGATACGGTAACTCCCCCATAGCCTGCCTTCTCGGATACGACTTCTTCTTCGCTGTACGTATATAGATGTTTTTCTACAGGTACACAGTGAATCTTATCCACCACTTTAATCGGATGAATAACGGGTACAATTTGCGGTACATAGTGGTCTCTAACGACAACGATCGGTTCGCACACTATCGGTGACACAGGAGGACATGGATTTTCGTTATAACAAGACATGTTTTTTGCATCTCCTTTCCGTTGATGATTATAGCTTATTACCCAAAGGGCTATTTGGTATGGACGATTATCCTTAAAGGGCGGATGAACTCCCAATATTTTCATTGGCCCATAAGAAAAACGTCTATCGATGTCGTTTCACAGAAGACAGATCGCGTTTAGAGGATATTTTTCTTGCGATTATCGAATGGTTCAGCTTCGCTGAAAACTTATACATTCTATAATCTTGAAAAAACGCGTATTTCCTTTACACACCTGATGAGGAATGTAAAGAAAATGCGCGTTTGTACCATTGCGATATCCGTAAAACAATATGTTGTTCAGTTGGGAAAGCTTTCCGTAAGCCGGGTTCTGTGCTCTTCGTGGTCATAGCGGGAACTACCCTGCCACCATGAGCGACAATCATCTATCTAGGCCGATCATTACTAATCGACTCAAGCGACCAACCCGGACGCGCCTCGGGCTAAGGCTGTCTCCTCGAAGGAAACTGCGTCCCATTAGGTCTTGCTCCAGGTGGGGTTTACCAGGAACGAAGTCACCAGCGTTCCTCGGGGTCTCTTACACCTCGGTTCCATCCTTGCCTGTGCCACCCTAAGGCGGCCATCGGCGGTCCATTTCTGTGGCACTATCCTTCAACTCGCGCTGACTGGACGTTATCCAGCACCCTGCCCTATGGAGCCCGGACTTTCCTCTCGCGGCTTTGACGCCGCCAGCGATTGTCTGTCAAACTTTCCGGACAACATTATATATTATACAGTGATTTGAAGCGGTACACAACCCATTAAACATTAACAACAACTGATTAATTTCCCAGCTTGGACGACGTAATGTTCATGGTCACGTGTTAAAAAGAGAACCCTTTTCCAAGTCTTACAATGCTGTTCTTTAAACGAACTGGAACGGCTCTGTATTGATGCGGGAAGCGACAACCCGGGTTTCGTACTTATGCTCCTGCAGTTTCTGCTCCATCCACTCGGCCACTTTGACCTTCATGATCTTCTCGGCATTATGACCCGGATCAATAATCGTAAGTCCCGCTGCAAGGGCATCCTGTGCCGTATGATAATCCACATCTCCCGTGACCAGCACATCAGCTCCTCGGAACAGTGCTTTCATCATGTAGCGTCCTCCGGAGCCCCCTATGACGGCCGCCTTGCGGATGGTTCGCTCGAGGTCACCTACGACACGAACATGAGGAACCTCCAGTTTCTCTTTTACCACGTCTACCAGCTCAGCCAACGTCTTAGGCTCCTTTAGCTTACCGACCCGGCCAAGACCAAGGGATCTACCCTTAAGATCCATCGCATACAGATCATAGGCAACCTCTTCATAAGGATGCGCCTTCAGCATGGCCTGGATCACTTTATTTCGGATGGCATGAGGAACAATCGTCTCGATCCGAACCTCATTTGCACGTTCCATCTTACCTTCCTTACCTAGAAAAGGATTACTGCCTTCTCGCGGAACATAGGTGCCAAAGCCCTCGATGTTGAAGCTGCAGTGGCTGTAATTTCCGATCCAGCCTGCACCAGCGCCGAGCACAGCATCCAGCACCTCTTGATGATGGCTCTTCGGCACAAATACCACCAGCTTGGACAACTGTTCATTATGCATATCATGAATAGGCGACGTATTCTCGATTGCCAAGGCTTCCGCCATCCAATCGTTCATCCCGCCTTCGGTTACGTCCAAATTGGTATGACTTATATATACCGCAATGTCGTGTTTGATCAGCTTCTCGTATACCTTGCCCATTGGCGTATCCGTCTGCAGTTGTTTCAGCGGACGGTATATAATTGCATGATGCGCGATAATCAGGTCAGCTCCAAGCTCGATGGCTTCATCCACTACTTCATCATTGACATCCAGTGCAATCAGCACCGTGAGAATGTCCTTTTGCAATGTTCCAAGCTGGAGTCCGATTCGGTCATCGGGTTCGGCCACGTGCTTCGGGGCCAATTGCTCCATGTATTGAATTACCGTTTGTCCTTTGGCAAGCATACCAGCACCTCCTGAATAAACTCGATATCCGATCGCATCTCACTCGCCTTATCGGCTGCCGTGGTGAGATCTGAACGGGAAAGCGATTGAAGAATATACCCTAGCTTCTCCATCTCCGACTTCCATTTATCGTAGAACACCGGACTCGGGGACTTCGTCAGCCAAGGTCCCATACGGAAAAGCCAGTCCGTGGATAGCTGGACACCGTCTCCAAACGTTCTTTCCGTGTAAACCTGCTCATTCGTCATGTCTGCTGTATGCGAAGGCTCGGCGATCAGCACTTCGTAAATTTTGCCATCTTCCTCTAGGATCAATTCCTCGATCAGCACCCAGCCATGGGAGTACAGCCATTTGCGCAAGATATCTTCTCCTACATTTGGCTGCAGAACCAGCCTGCGGACGCCATCCAGCTTATCGATGCCGCGGTCCAAAATCGCTGCAATTAAGCTGCCGCCCATACCGGCAATCGTAATGACGTCGGCCTCACCGGCAGAGAGTACGTTCAAACCGTCTCCTCTTCGCACGCTGATGACATCCGTCATCCCTGATTCGATGACCTGCTTGACAGCAGCATCATAAGGGCCGGGATTAACTTCACCGGCGATCGCTTGAATTGCAGCTCCGCTCTCTACGGCAGCCACAGGCAGCAGGGCATGATCGGAACCGATATCTGCAAGTCGGCTGCCGCGTGGAATCTTTTCCAGTATTTGCGTTAATCTTCTTGATAATTTCACGGTTGACACACCTTACCATTCCATATTTTCGTCCAAATCACGATCTATTCCTTACCCTAACAGAGACGATACCAAACTGCAAACCGGCAAAGCCGGTGAAAATAAGTTGTGCCAGGTCATTTGCAATGGGTCTGAAAAAGAGCTAAAATAAAGACCAATAAAACAAATGCAGGAAGAAATTCCATAACCAAGAAACTTATACATGCGATGCATGAATTCGAAAAAAAGGACCTGCTGCCGTTACTGCAGAAGGTCCGTGGATTAAGCTATTCGAGAAAATCCTTTAACCGCTTGCTGCGGCTTGGGTGACGAAGCTTACGGAGCGCTTTCGCTTCGATCTGCCGAATCCGTTCGCGTGTAACACCGAACACTTTGCCGACCTCTTCCAGTGTTCTCGTGCGCCCATCATCGAGTCCGAAACGAAGACGAAGGACATTCTCCTCGCGCTCTGTCAGCGTATCCAGCACATCTTCGAGCTGTTCCTTTAGAAGCTCGTAAGCAGCCGCATCCGCAGGAGCGAGCGCTTCCTGATCCTCGATGAAATCGCCAAGATGGGAATCGTCTTCTTCACCGATTGGCGTTTCCAGCGAAACCGGCTCCTGGGCAATCTTCATAATCTCCCGAACTTTCTCAACACTGAGTTCCATCTCTGCAGCAATTTCCTCCGGCGAAGGCTCGCGTCCGAGCTCCTGCAGAAGCTGTCTGGATACACGAATCAGTTTGTTGATGGTCTCCACCATATGCACAGGAATTCGGATGGTACGGGCCTGGTCAGCAATAGCACGGGTGATCGCTTGGCGAATCCACCAGGTTGCATACGTACTGAATTTGAAACCCTTTTTGTAATCGAACTTCTCCACGGCTTTGATCAAACCCATGTTGCCCTCCTGAATCAAATCCAGGAACAGCATTCCTCGTCCGACATAACGCTTCGCGATACTTACAACAAGACGCAGGTTGGCTTCAGCCAGACGGCGCTTGGCTTCCTCATCCCCCTGTTCAATCCGGTTGGCAAGTTCAATCTCATCATCAGCTGACAACAGCGGAACCCGTCCAATTTCCTTCAGGTACATCCGCACCGGATCGTTAATCTTAATCCCGGGAGGCAGTGAAAGATCGTCGTCAAACCCAAAATCCTCATTATCATGGGATTCAGAATCTCCCGATTGCCGGTGAGTACCCTCTTCATCATTCTCATTTACTACATCGATACCCAGGTCGGCCAGCTGCTCATAGAACTCTTCCATCTGCTCCGTGTCCTGATCAAATGGCGATAATTTCTCCATAATATCTTTATAGCTCAATACGGATCTCTTTTTACCCTGTTCAATCAACTGATCCTTGACTTGATCCAGCGTAAATTCCGTTTCTAGTTCAGTATGCTGATCATTCGCCATCATTCGACTCCCTCCTCCCTAGAAACAGCAATGTGCGGGGCTTCATTGTCTTTCTAGGGCGATAATCTCACTTGCAATTTGTGCGGCTCGCAAAAAATCACCTGAGCGCTCCGCTTTTATCATCTCTTCTTTTTTCTGGTCGATCTCTCTCTGCTGCGGAAATTTCAGCACCTCACGTATGCAATCATCGAGCACTTGAACATTCCACTCGGCTGGTGCTTCCATCATCATGATCGAGCTGACCGTCATTTCCAAACGATCGTCGTGGAGCGATGACATGAAACGGCTGATATCCGGAGATTTACCCTGTGCGTAAAAAGCATATAGATAAGCAGCAATTGCCGCATGATCTTCAATATTAAACGCTTCTCCCAGGCGATCGCCAACGTATCGCGCGGCTTCCGCATCCTGCAGCATCAGCGACAGCAGCCGCCGCTCTGCAGCATGGTAAGCAGGCAGAAGTACCGGGGCGGGCTGGCGCCCTTTTTTATGCCTACCATTATTCCACCTTTTTTCCTTATTATCCCCATCGCCCATCTTTTTTTGCATCGATTGCCGTAGCAGATTGCAATCCTGCTTAAGACTTTCGTAGGAAAGATGAAGCTCGGAGGACAATTCCCTCAAGTAAACTTCTCGTTCAGTTGAGGAATTCAGTACTGCGATAATGGGCAATGCCTCTTTGGCGTACGCAATCTTACCATCTTCTTCTAGCAGTATATGGTTTTTCTTCAGATATATAAGTCTAAATTTTGTTGTTGAAACAGCTGTTTCTACTACATGCCTGAAACGCTCGGCACCGAATTTGCGGATGTAATCATCGGGATCCATTCCTTCGTTCACCAAAGCGATTCGTACTCTGAGACCAACGCCTTCCAGCATTGGAATGACTTTTAACGCAGCAGCCATACCGGCTTTATCACCGTCATAGACAACAACAACTTCTTCAGCCACCGATTTCATGATTGCTACTTGGTTTTCCGTTAGAGAGGTCCCCATCGTTGCCACACCATTGTGAAGTCCTGCTTCCCATGACGAAATGACATCACCGTAACCTTCGAATAACAGAATTTGACGCAATTTGCGTATGGATGTCTTTGCCTGGTGCAGGTTGTACAATGTGCGGCTCTTATTAAATAGAAGTGTCTCCGGGGAATTCAGATACTTCGGTTGACCGTCCCCCAGTATTCTGCCAGCAAAAGCAATGACCTTGCCGCTGCGGTCATGTATCGGAAACATGATTCGTCCGCGAAAACGGTCGAGATAGCCTTCTTGTTCATTTCTTGCGGATAATAAACCGCCCTTTTCCATCTCTTTCAAGTCAAAGGCTCGCTTCGTCAGGAACTGAACGAGCGTGTCCCAACGATCTGGCGCATAACCGATTTGGAACTGGTCAATCATTTTGTCGCTCATTCCACGGGATCGTAAATACTTCATGGCTTCTGTACCATGCTCCGTATTCTTCAATAGGAAATGGTACAGCTTGGCGCTAAGCTCATAGGCTTCAATCAAACGTTCTTTTTCCGGATTACGAGGAATTACGGGAACTCCTTGACCTTCCGGCAACGAGATATCATTCTCTTCTGCCATTGTCTTTACGGCTTCGGGGAAAGAAAATCCTTCGATTTCCATTCTAAATTTAATGGCGTTTCCGCCCTTACCGCAGCCATAGCAGTAAAAGATTTGGCGTTCCGGTGTAACCGTAAAGGAAGGAGTCTTCTCTGAGTGAAACGGGCACAAGCCCTTCAGGTATTTCCCTTGTTTGGTAAGATGCACGTATTTGCTGACCGTGTCCACAATATCGCTTTTGGCCAGTACTTCCTCAATGACATCATCCGGAATATTACCTTGTCCGGTACTCATCCAAACCACCTTCATCTCTTTTGGCACGTAAATAGTATTCGCTACGGTTGGACATTCTCCTGCAATTCATGCAAAAGTTTTGTCAGTTTATGTTGAAAAAAACTCCGGTCTTCGTCAAGCAGTTTTTTGGGCCCTTTGCCATACTTTCCTTGCTTCCTCGCCTTCGCCTGATGGTGACGGGAATCCAGCATGAAATCGATATCCGCATTATGGAAAATACGACCACGAAAAGATATCACATGGCATGATTTGGCAAGCGCAAGTGCAGCCAGTCCATAATCCTGCGTCACCACGATATCCCCCCTGGATATGTGGTTAGCGATGTATAGATCCGCACTTTGATCACTCCGATCCACCTGGACCGTCGTAACCCCTTCTTCTGCCTGCTGCAGATGATCATAGGAAGAAACAAGCAGTACCGGCACACGAAATGTACGAGCAGTCTCTGCGATTTCCTTCTTGACTGGACATGCATCACCGTCAACCACGATCGAAATGGAGTTGCTTTCGTTCATTCGCATCACCGGCTTTTATCGTTAATCTTGGGATTCATCTTTATGCTGTATATTATTATATACGTCTTTGGCCGATTAAAATCCTGCTTCTAAGAAAAACGTCTATCGACGTACTTTCACAGAAGACAGACCGCGTATAGCGGAAGTTTTTCTTGCGAGATAAGGATGGTAAGCCTCTGAAGCTTATACTTTCTTATCTCTTCAAATAAACAATGACCCTCACTTGCTTGATTCGTCCGTTCATAGCGAAAGCGCCATCCCGTGCATAATCACGGGCTGTCGCTTTCACTGAACAATGCATTATAACATTAGTAAAATCATGCTGTCACTACTACCACACTAATTTTGTGAAATCGGCATAACGCTTCAAATCTCCATCAATACCGGAGAGCAGTGCGAGACGATTGGCCCGAACGGCTTCGTCCTCAGCCATGACCATAACGGAGTCGAAGAACCCGGTAATCGGTTCTTTGAGTCCACCCAGCAAGGACAATGAACGTTCACCGTCAGCAGCTTGCAGCGCTTCATGGTAATCTTCGCGGATCGCGCTCCAAGCTTCATAAAGCTTGCCTTCTTCCGTTTCCGTAAACAGTTCAGGATTGACCGCAGCCTTGCCGGCCTTGGCAGCCAAATTGCTGACCCTATTGAAGGATTCCACCGTCGCCTTGAAGTCCTGGACATGATCCACAGCATTCATCAGCGCGTGACCGCGGGATACAACCGACACCACATGATCAAATCCAGCGGTAATCACGGCATCCACCACATCATAACGCTGATCTTCGGACAGCAGCTTCTTCACGCGAAGCCCGAAGAACTCTTTAAGGTCCTTACGGATTTCATCCGTCGAGCGCTTCAATACGCGAATGTTCTCATGAACCTCCAGGGCCACGCCGAAGACGTCCGATAACGTCACCGGGAATTTGTGCTCCAAGATGATCTGAACGATGCCCGCAGCCTGACGGCGCAGTGCGTAAGGATCCTGGGAGCCTGTCGGAATGATGCCGATGGAGAAGCATCCCACAATCGTATCGATTTTATCCGCGATACTTACGATGGATCCCACCGAGGTGGAAGGCACTGCGTCACCGGCGAAGCGAGGCTGGTAATGCTCAAACACCGCTTTGGCGACCTGCTCCTTCTCACCGGCTTTTCTTGCATAATCCTCTCCCATAACCCCCTGCAGTTCAGGGAATTCATAAACCATCTGGCTCACCAGATCGAATTTGCAAATATCAGCTGCACGGCTCACAGAATCGGCTTCGTCAGCCGAAATGCTAAGCTTCGCGGACAACTGATCGGAAATCCGGCGGATTCTGCGGACTTTATCACCGATGGTCCCCAGCTCCTCATGGAAAACGATGCTCTCCAGCTTCGATAAGGCATCTTTGATCTGAAGCTTCTGATCTTCCTCATAGAAGAATTTGGCGTCCGACAAACGAGCCCGCAGCACCTTCTCATTCCCTCTTGCGATAACGTCAAGGGAACGGCTGTCTCCGCTGCGCACCGTTACGAAGAACGGAAGCAATTGTCCCTGCTTATCCAGTACAGGGAAATACCGCTGATGCTCACGCATTGAAGTAATTAATACTTCCTGCGGAATATGGAGAAATGAGGAGTCGAATGATCCATACAGCACAGTTGGAGTCTCAACCAGGAACAATACCTCTTCGAGCAAATCATCCTTGATGGCGATATTCCAATCCTTCTCTTTGGCCAATGCCTGAATCTGCGACACAATCATCTCTTGGCGTTCATTCACGTCTACGATGACATGCTGCTCGCGCAATACATCGCGGTAAGCGGATGCCTCAGGAATAACGGCTTCTCCGCCAAGGAAACGGTGACCACGGGTCACGTTGCCCGCCTTCACGCCCGTAATTTCCAGATCAATCGTCTCACTGCCGAGCAAAGCGACCATCCACTTAATCGGACGAACGAATTTAAATTCGTGCGCCCCCCAGCGCATATTTTTCGGAAATGTCATCGAAGTCAAAATGCCAAGAAGTCCTTCGGACAGGATCGACTTCGTATCCACGCCGACGCTGTTCTTCGTCACATAGATATACTCTACCCCGCCGAGCTCCTTAAACGTAAAACTCGCGGGATCTACGCCCTGGCTTTTTGCAAAGCCAAGCGCTGCCTTGCTCCACTGTCCGCTATCATCCAATGCGATCTTACGGGAAGGCCCTTTCACTTCTTCGCTGACGTCCTCTTGTTTGTCCGCAACGTTCTGTACCCATACCGCCAAACGCCGCGGCGTAGCATATGCCGTTACTTCGCCATGTCCGATTCTGGAAGCATCCAGCCATTTGACCAATTTGTCTTGAAGCTGTTCCATCGCGGCGCGCAGAAATCTCGCCGGGACTTCTTCCAGACCGATTTCAAACAATAAATCCTTAGACATGGTCTGCGCCCCCTTTCTTAATCAGCGGGAAGCCCAGCTTCTCGCGCTCCTCCAAATATGTGGCTGCAACCTGACGAGCCAGGTTTCGCACGCGCATAATGTATCCCGTTCTCTCCGTTACACTGATCGCCCCTCTGGCATCCAGCAGGTTAAACGTGTGGGAGCATTTTAGAACATAATCGTACGCCGGGAATACTAAATTTTGGTTCATTGCTTTGTTCGCTTCTTCTTCATACATGTTAAACAGCGTAAACAGCATCTTCACGTCGGATACTTCAAAAGTGTACTTCGAATGCTCGAATTCCGGCTGATGGAATACGTCTCCATAGGTGATGCCGTCTACCCATTCCAGATCAAACACGTTCTCTTTATCCTGGATGTAGGAGGCAAGACGCTCCATACCATAGGTAATCTCTACAGCGACTGGGCTAGCGTCAATGCCGCCAACCTGCTGGAAGTACGTAAACTGCGTAATTTCCATACCATCCAGCCATACTTCCCAGCCAAGGCCCCATGCACCAAGCGTCGGCGCTTCCCAATTGTCCTCAACAAAACGGATGTCATGATCAAGCGGGTTGATGCCAAGACGCTTCAAGCTCTCCAAATACAGCTCTTGAATATTGTCCGGCGAAGGTTTCAAAATGACCTGAAATTGGTGATGCTGATACAGACGGTTCGGGTTCTCTCCATAGCGGCCGTCAGCAGGGCGACGGGAAGGCTCTACATAAGCCACATTCCAAGGCTCGGGTCCGATCGAACGCAAATATGTCATCGGGTTCATCGTACCGGCACCCTTTTCCGTGTCGTACGGCTGCACGATGATGCAATTCTGTTCTGCCCAAAATTGCTGCAGCGTCAAAATCATCTGCTGAAAATTCATGATTTTAGCTCCTTTACATTCTTTTTCTAATTCATTCCGTCATACGTATCCATTCTCTGTACAACAAAAAGCTCTCGCCCTACGCCTGTTGTACAGACATAGGGACGAGAGCTGTAGCTTCCCGCGGTTCCACCCTACTTGGCCCTGCCGCGTCGCCTACAGAATCTTGGTCTTCAGCGATCAACAAAACCCACTTTATCGTTTCATCATGCTCCCGGGTGCCCTGTTCATGAATATCTCCCACCAGGCTTCCACCGCCCCCGGCTCGCTATTTCGCGGATCGATCATTCACTACTTTCCCGTTCAATGCATGTCAGTATTCAAAAAACTAATAAACTGATAAATATAATACCTCATTCTATATCTTACGTCAAATATTGTACTTGTCCATTTGATCCAAAAAGTTTTGTGATTTCAGACGCAGCCCAAGCTGCATATCCATCAAGGCCCGCATGATTTTTTTGAGCTCGGCCTTCGTTTCGTCCTTTACATCCACATTGCCGAGCCGTCTTAAATCCAGCCGTCCAAACAGGCGGAGCAGCTTCAACGTTCTGGGCGAAATCGCCATCGCCGGCGGATCCAGATGTTTGCAGTAACGGCACAGGACGCCGCCAAGACGGGGGCTCACCAGCATATCCTCGTCTTTTCTCGGCTGATTGCACGAGATGCACACATCCAGCTCCGGCCCGTACCCTGCGGCCTGCAGAATTTTCATCTCGTACAGATTGATGATAATTTGAGGATCCTTATCCTCCTGAAGAGCCTCCAGACAAGCTTTGAGCTGATGAAACCAAAAAGCGCCCGTCTCCTCATCCTGCAGCACCCGATCCAAGAGCTCGCAAGCATAAGAAGCATAGGCGGCTTTCACAAGATCCTCCCTGAGCCCGTGATGAGACTCCATGATCTCACCGGCATTCAAGTTGCCGAGCCCCGTACCATTTCGGAAGAAAACATACTCTCCATAGGTAAATAGCTGTGTCAGAGCAGCATGTCGGCTTTTCACCTTTTTTGCTCCTCTGACCAGCACGCCTACCTTGCCCGATTCTTTGGTGCAAAGTGTAATGATTTTGTTCCCTTCACCGTAGTCCATGCTGCGGATGACAATCCCTTCCGCCCGATATAGCATGCGCTTTCCCCCAACCATTCCTGGAACAACCAATAATTACTCGTCTTCTTCATGCGGGGCCGCCTCATCTTCAACGGATGCAGCTGTAAGAACCGACTCACCCTCGGTTTGCTTATACAGCAAATACGCATCGACATCTCCAGTCATCGCAAAATACTTCCACGAAAAATCTCGCATTCGTATTCATCCTCTCTTCGGAAATGACGTTTCGCATCTACGAAAATTAGGATGTGCGCCTAGAGCAGATTTATGAAATGCAATTGTTGGCAGGCGGCGCCGTGTATGATTTGGCTCCGATTTGCACTACGGCTTTATTCCCCGCGGTGAAATCCGAGATCGCGAAGAACGCGTTCTTGGTTGCGCCAATCTTTTTTAACCTTCACCCAGAGTTCCAAGAAAATCTTGGACCCGAGCAGCCTTTGAATATCCTGACGAGCTTGTCTGCCAACTTCTTTTAGCAGAGCACCCTGCTTGCCAATAATGATGCCCTTTTGGGAGTCGCGTTCTACAAAAATCACGGCTGAAATATATACGGTTCCGTTCTCCTCCACCCGCATATCCTCGATGGTAACCGCAATGGAATGAGGAATTTCCTCTCTTGTCATATGCAAAATTTTCTCGCGAATTAGCTCTGCGCACACGAACTGCTCCGGATGATCCGTCACCTGGTCTTCAGGATAATACTGCGGGCCAGGAGGCAAATATTTCTGTATCTGTTCAAGCAGCGTATCGACATTGTTGCCGAGCTTCGCGGAAATCGGGACGATCTCTGCAAAATCATGCAGCTTCCGATATTGCTCAATCAGAGGCAGCAGAGCGGGCGGCTCAATCTTGTCGATTTTGTTCATGACCAGGATGATCGGAGTCTTGATCTTCTGCAGCTGCTCGGCGATATAACGGTCTCCCCCACCGATTCCCTCGGAAGCGTCTACCAGAAACAAGGCGGCTTCAACTTCGCCCAGCGTGCTCAAAGCGGTCTGATTCATGTAATCCCCGAGCTTGGATTGACGTTTATGAATTCCCGGCGTATCCAGAAACACCACTTGGGAATCGTTGGTCGTATAAACGCCATGAATTTTATTCCGTGTTGTTTGCGGTTTGTCCGACATGATGGCAATCTTCTGACCGATCACCTGGTTCATCAGCGTTGATTTCCCTACGTTTGGTCTTCCGATTATAGCCACAAACCCGGACTTAAATTGTTTTTTTTGCATACCATTCCTCCGCTACTGTTCCTATATCTACATGTTGGGTAAACCTTGTTCATTTGCAAACTTACTGCTTGTTTAAATCCCAAGGACCAAACGCTCCCGGCAGCAGTTCACTGACGGTCGTCTCCTTGATGTCACCCTTCATATTTCCCATGATCACCTTCATATCCGGCTTGCACAGCTCCACCAGCACTTGCCGGCATACCCCGCAAGGCGTGCACGGGCCTTCCGTATCGGCAACGATGGCAATGGCCTGGAAGCTTCCTGCTTCATGACCATCGGCAATCGCACGGAACAATGCTGTACGCTCAGCGCAATTGGTAGGGCCATATGCGGCATTCTCTACATTACAGCCAAGATGTACCTCTCCGTGCGAATCGAGCAGGGCTGCCCCCACCCCAAATGCCGAATAGGGTATGTACGCCCGCGTACGTGCTTTAATCGCTTCCTGCATTAATAATCCTGCATCCATATCCAGTTCCTCCTATTGTTCAACTTGTCATTGATTGTATCCATTCCCATAGCGGTTCATAGAAGACCAGAATGCCGATTACGACGGCAAACACCGCTGCAACTAACGCTGCACCGGCTGCTGTATCCTTAGCCACCCGAGCTAAAACATGTTCTTCTGGCGAGATCAGATCGATAATGGCCTCTACTGCAGTATTCACCAGCTCCGCGATAAATACGAGAGCAATCGCCAATAACAAAAACAACCAGCTCATTCGATCCAATTGCAGCAAAGCTGCTGCGATGAATACAATCAAGGCAGCAGCAATGTGGATTTTCATATTGCGTTCCGTTTGTACAGCCGTCAAGATGCCGCGTATCGCGCACCCAAATGCCCTGTATAACGATTGTCTGTGCGGCTTCACTATCTTGTCAATCCTACTTCTGCAAGTACAGCCTCCTGCTTGCCCATCATTTCCGCTTCGCTCGCCTCATCCTGATGATCATATCCGAGCAAATGCAGAAATCCATGAACGAACAGAAAACCAAGCTCCCGTTCCAAGGAATGACCATATTCTTCGCTTTGCAGCTTCGCCCGAGGGACCGAGATAATGATATCACCCAGAACATCCGGCACGCTCTCCAGATCTTCTCCCTCTTCGATCTCATAAATGATCTCGAGCTCATCGTTCGTAATCTCATTCATTGCAAAGGAGAGAACGTCGGTCGGACGATCGATTCCACGATACTCCCGATTCAATTCATGGATCTGCTCATCATCGACAAAAGTCAGATCCACCTCTCCATCGGTTACGCCTTCAGCCTCTCCGGCCTTCTGAAGAATCACTTCAAGCAGGGCGATCAATTCCTCGCTAATCTGAAAATCCTCTTGTTCATTATTCCATGCCAGCTGCAGGCTCATTCTTATACGCTCCTTCTCTGTTCCTCACTCGTTGCGGATGTCTCGGAAGCAGTCGAGATATCGCCATTTGGTGCGGACGGCTTGGGACGCTTCACATCTTCCGGATATTCGATCCGGGAATGGAAAATCCCCATCACCGTTTCCTTTAATGTCTTGGCGATAATATCCAGTTCCTTCATCGTTAAATCACAATCATTAAACTGATGGTCATCCAGACGACCTTTGATAATCTTCTCGATCATCGATTCAACCTGTTCCACCGTCGGTTTACGCAATGAACGGACAGCCGCTTCCACGCTGTCGGCTATGCCGACAATCGCAGACTCCTTGGATTGAGCCTTCGGTCCTGGATAACGGAAATCATCTTCGGTGAAATCCGGTTCGATGCCCTGCTCTTCAGCCTGACGAACCGCTTTATGATAAAAATAGTGTAAAAACGTTGTGCCATGGTGCTGCTCTGCGATATCCCGTATCGGTTTAGGCAGCTTGTACTCCTTGAGCATTTCTACGCCATCCCTTGCGTGAGCAACGATAATGGATTTGCTCAGCTTCGGTTCAATGGAATCATGCGGGTTCTCCATATTGTTCTGGTTCTCGATGAAATAGATCGGACGCTTAGTTTTTCCGATATCATGATAATAGGAACCGACGCGGCACAGCAGTCCGTTGGCGCCAATCGCTTCCGCCGCAGCTTCGGACAAATTTCCGACCATGACACTGTGATGATAAGTGCCCGGCGTCTCCGTCAACAATTTGCGGAGCAGCGGATGGTTCGGGTTCGATAATTCCACCAGCTTCAGCGCCGACAGAATACCGAAGGTTACTTCGAAGAACGGCATTAACCCGATAACCAGGATGGCCGTTAACAAGCCGCCCGCGATGGCAAAACCGATCGAATACAGCGTTTCGCTCGTAGTCCATGTATCGTTATTGAGCAGCAGCATGATAAACACGATCAATGAGCCGAAGAGAGAAGCCATAATACCGCCCTTCAGCATCGTCGACCGCTGGCTCGCGCGGTGAATCGAGAAGATCGCCACGCAAGAAGTCACGGCTGCGAATAACCCGAACTTGAAGTCAAACAATTCGCCTTGGACGTTCAATATAACACTTGCCATGATGCTGAAAATGATGACGCTGAAATAGGCCAGCGAGGTTTCCAACAGCAGGGTAATCAGAATCGCGCCAATCGCGACAGGTGCAAGATATCCAACATACATCTGGGAATCGCTTTGCAGAAATGCGGTCAAATGCATGGGGATCAGCGTGATCACATACACCAGGACCAGCATTAGCAGCTGCGAGTTGTTATATTTGAATTTACCGGGTTCCGACTGCCGGATGAAATTGAGTATGCCAAGAGACAGCAAGACGGACAGAAGCAGAACGCCCAGCTCCGGCCAGTAATTAATATCGTCCTTCAGCAGGCCATTTTTACCAAGCAGCTCGTAAAGCTCCGGTGTGATCATCTGGCCCTTCGCTACGAGGATATCCCCTTGTTTGATAAATACGGGCGGGGTATTCTCTCTGGCCTCAACCTTCGCATTCTTCGTGGCAACCTCATCATAGAACTTGTTGGCCGTAATCGTTAAACTCGCCAATTCCTGAACGACTTCCCTGGCGGTCCGATCATTCAACGAGCTTGTGTTCACTCTCTCCGCCACGCGGGTACGGGCCGTATCGGCATCCACGATTTCGTTCAGCATCAGCCTGGATACAATCTCGCGAGCTACAGGCTTCATCTGAATAATATCTTCCGAATTCAACCTCGGTATCTTAATGAACGTTTCCTCAGGGATCCGATAGGTTTGTTCTTCGATAACCCGCTGCATTTCCTGAAGCAGCTCTTTGGAATAAGCTTCATTCGTGCTGTTGGCCGACACGAAGTTTTGCACGAATTCTCGGGCCATCCTCGGAATTTCTCTGCGATAAACTTCCACCTTTTCCGCGGAGCTTATATCCACGTCCTGATTCACACGTTCAATGCGATCAAGGATTTGTGTAACGAGAACGTCATTCCGCAGAGGAACGAGAGGGTAAATCGGCTGTACGTTCTCCGCCGCCGCCTCCTGTGCCTTCAGCGTTGCCTTGCTATCCTCAATTTGCACGGGCGCCACGATATTTTTTTCGCTTTTCGTATTGACCTGTATGTCATACCGTTCCGGTAAAAGCTTGGATGCTAGACTGATATAAAAGAGTAAAGCAAGCAGCAAAAACAGAATATAGCGTGTTGCCACGCTATATTTCCATCCGCTGTTTTTACCCCATATGGACTTGTCCGTCGATGGTTCTTTGGAGGCCATTGCGACAATCCCCTTTAATCTTGGTTTTCTGCTGCTTTATCATAAGCGACGATGATTTTTTGTACTAAAGAGTGACGTACGACATCCTGTTCGGCAAAATAGACGAATCCGACTTCCTCAATTTCGCTTAATATCCTTTTAGCTTCGATAAGTCCTGATTTCTTGCCCCGCGGCAGGTCAATCTGGGTTACGTCCCCTGTTATGACCATCTTCGAGCCGAATCCAAGCCGTGTCAGAAACATCTTCATCTGTTCCGGTGTGGTATTCTGTGCTTCATCCAAAATAATAAATGAATCATCCAGCGTCCGCCCGCGCATATAAGCAAGCGGCGCGATTTCAATCAACCCACGCTCTAGTGCCTTGGCCGTTTGATCCGGGCCCATGACGTCGTATAGGGCATCGTACAACGGTCTGAGATAAGGGTCAACCTTCTCCTGCAGATCTCCCGGCAAGAAGCCCAAGCTCTCTCCAGCCTCGACTGCCGGCCTTGTCAGAATGATCCGTTTGACGGATCCTTCCTTCAGTGCGGCAACAGCCAGAACAACGGCCAAGTAGGTTTTCCCTGTTCCGGCAGGACCGATACCGAATACAATATCCCGTTTCTTGATGGTGGTCACATAGTGCTTTTGACCGATGGTTTTCACACGAATAGGCTTACCCTTGAAGGTTGTCGTGATTTCGCCCTTGTACAGATCCAGCAATTGATCCGCTCTCAGATCCTTGGCAAGTTCTACTGCATAAAGAATATCACGCTCGGTCAAAATGTAGCCGTTGCGCACAAGCTGGAGCAGCACTTCAAACAGCTGCTGAAGACTCTCCACATTTCGATGTTGTCCCCGAATGGTGATGACCGCTTCCCGTGAATCAATCGTCGCAGGAATTTCTTTTTCGATTAATTTAAGAAATGTATCTTGTGGTCCGAATAAGGACAGACCTTCTGACGCGCTTTGAAGTAAAATTTGAATGCTGGTCGTTTGCTGTGACAAATAGCCTCATTCTCCTTGATCATATACTATGGGAAGTTCTTTCGCGATGGTCTCTTCCACCTCAAAAAGCACTTTCATATAAACTTTACCATTCTCTTTCTTATCATGCAAAATTTTTTGGCTCACGAATTTGGAATCCGCCCCATATTTCGCCAAAATATCCCGGCGTGCCCCCTCGATTCCTTCTTTCTTGGCTTCAGCCTCGCTTATGGTCCGCTGGACCTCGGTAACCTCCATGATCTTTTCCGTCATCCAGCCGAGCGGCAGCACGCGCGTCCTCCAAGTAAGCGGATCATAGAAAGTCAAGGTCTCCTGCTTCGAAAACGGAATATCCCCGTAGCCCCACAACTGGACGGCCCGATCGCCAAATACGATATAGGAGCGCTTCTTCCCTTCCCCCGTATAAACTTTATGAGTCTTCACCAATGGAATCTCGATATCGTATTCATGCCATACAAGGCCTTTCACTTCCCCTTTGGCTACAATTCGTTCCGAGTTTTCTTCATCGCCAAGGACACCGGAGATCAGAACGTCGCCCTTCTTTACCCGGTTGTTAATCCCTACTTTAGGAACCCCCTTCTCGGTGTAAATATGGGTGATGACAGCGTCCTGCGTACTGATCAGATGCCTTGGGCTCTGAAGCGGCGGTTTCTCCGGTACAGCCGCCTCTACGATCTGTATACGTATGCGCGTCCCGTTGCGTTCCACCCCTACCCATGAAGTTCCCGGGAGGCGGGCCGTCATATTCCCGGACAGCTTGTCCAGCGATTGCAGCTTGAATATCCATTGAAACGGGTAGATCCCTTCCAACTTGGCCGCATCTAGCACATCTTCTGAAGCGATGGTTTCATTCCCCTCTACTTCCACGTTCCACACCATCGAGGAAAGTGTCAGCAGGATCATAAAAAACGCAACAACGCCGATAACAAACGCTTTGCGTTTCAGCAGGCGGTGAGCTTTGAAGGGGGATCCGTAGCGCCCCTTAATGCGCGTACGGCAGCCTGTCCGTTTTAACAGCGGACGGAGCCCTCTGAAATCCTTCAGCAGCAGCTTAAGCTCTGCTGAGTGAGCCCCTGTCGGTTTTACATCCCAAACCGGAATCCCCGCCTCCGCCAATGAATTGATGAATGTTTCCACATGCTCACCGCGAACAGCGAGCTTCAAATATCCTCGAAGATGGATCATCGTCGGAATCTTCACGGTTTCTCCCCCGTTCCTATGTATTGAATATGATGAATGGTGCCAATGATGGTCACTTCATGACTTTGAATAGCCTGAATCGCAAGTCCGGTCCCCGAAATCTCCAAAGAACCCTGCGTTAAAGACAACACAAGTCGCTCCTCAGAAAAATGCCGGACTCCGCGATGATTTTCGATATGCAGCTCTTTATTGCCAATCAGGGTCAACCGCGGCAAATCAAATAACAGGTCCTGTGGCAAATCAAGCATTTCTTGGGTCCATTTCTGCAGCTTGCGGCTGATGCGGGACATATGGAGACTTTCCCCCTTCCTGTACTGTACACCTTATGCCCCAAGAAGCTGTTTTATGAGATGAAAAGTAAAAAGACCGCCCCGTCAAAAAATCTGACGAGGCGGTCTCCCGCTTCTATGAATCTATTAACTGCATCCAATTTAACGCCGAGGATTCATGGGGCGCTTGGCACGCGGAGTTCCCAGAATCTCGGCCCAAACAATGCCATTTCGAGCTTGTTCTGCAAGAAACGATCGATCATTCTTGTTCTGTTCTCGCTCTTCGTCGTGGATTTCGACAACGGTTTCCGGTATATCGAGGGTCATCCGATTCAAATGAGAGTGGATCCGGTCCAGATCCCTCTGCATCATCTCGATTCGGTAATCCATACTGTCATGGCTAGAATTCATTTCAAGCTCACGTTTCATTCGGTCTATTTCTTGATGCTCAAGAGAATATCCGTTTCCGGTACCCGCTTCTTCTTCATCCATCCGCTCGATCCGGGTGCTTTCCTGAACAGGTGCCGGACGGGAGACTTGCGGAGTCGTCTGTACCCGTCTTGCTTCAGGCCGCTGTGGCCGCTGCTGCCCCGGTCTTGCAGGACGGTCCCCTTCGCCACCAAAGGACGGCATACGGGGGTTTTTCCCCTCCTCAGGGTTCTTGCCGCGTCTTCCGAGGGCGGAGATAATGAAGAAGCCTATAACAGCTACAATGTAAATATTATCGAATAACCAGCTCACTATAGGCTCACCTCATCGTTACTTGGTTTTGTTGTCACCGGGATTGTCATTATTCTCACCCATCTTACCGAAGGAACCCCTCATTTGCGTGTCGGCTTCGATATTCTTTAGGTTCATATAATCCATCACGCCCAGTTGGCCGCTGCGAAGCGCTTCAGCCATAGCCAGCGGAACTTGGGATTCCGATTCCACAACGCGTGCTCTCATCTCTACGACGCGAGCCTTCATCTCTTGCTCTTGGGCTACCGCCATCGCGCGGCGTTCTTCCGCCTTCGCTTGGGCAATACGCTTGTCGGCTTCCGCCTGTTCGGTCTGCAAGTATGCGCCGATGTTTTTGCCTACATCCACGTCCGCGATATCGATGGACAGGATTTCAAATGCAGTACCGGCATCCAATCCCTTGGAGAGAACCGTTCTGGAGATCGAATCCGGATTTTCCAATACGTCTTTATGAGAATTACTCGAACCGACCGTGGTAACGATACCTTCACCGACGCGGGCGATGATCGTTTCTTCCCCTGCACCCCCGACCAAACGGTCAATGTTGGCACGTACGGTTACACGTGCTTTAACTTTCACTTCAATACCATCTTTTGCTACAGCGGCAACGGTTGGTGTCTCAATGACACGCGGGTTAACGCTCATCTGAACAGCTTGCAGAACATCGCGTCCCGCAAGGTCAATCGCGGCTGCTCTTTCGAATTCAAGCGGAATATTCGCACGTTGGGCTGCAATCAAGGCGTTGACCACCCGGTCTACGTTACCGCCTGCGAGATAGTGACTTTCCAACTGGTTTATGTTTAAACCAAGGCCTGCTTTTGTCGCTTTAATCAGCGGATTCACGATTCGGCTTGGTGTTACGCGCCGCAGGCGCATAGCCACCAATGTAATTATTCCGACGCGAACGCCGGAGGCGATCGCCGAGATCCAGAGCATTAACGGGAAGAAACTGAAAAACACGCTAAGTACGATGATCGCGACAACCCCGATCAGAAGAATCGGTACCAATGAACCATCCATATTCGTTTACCCTCCATTATTGAGTATTTGCTTTCATCACTTGGAACATTTAAACACTAGCTCTTTAATATTACACAATTCCGTGGTAGGGTTCACCCTTTTTCTTCCTCTACAACAATTCTTGTACCGTCCGTCTTAATGACGCGTACCGGTCGACCGGAATCGATGAATCCTCCAAGCGTAACCACATCGAGTCGGCGTCCCTCAAGTTCCATCGTTCCAGCCGGGCGAAGCGGCGTAATCGAAGTTCCGACCAGACCGATAAGCACATCCCGGTCTTCGTTCGGAATATAGCCCTCCTCCCTCGATAAGCTGTCACTGAGAATGAATTTGCGCCATACTCCTCGTTCCTTGAATACGAGGGCAACCACGATAATGGCCACCAAAGCCGATGCTGCCGCAATGCCCAGGGACAGGGCAACATGAGAAGTGCTGTAGGCCGCCATCACAACGCCGGCAATCAAACTTACCGAGCCGATGATGCCCAGTATGCCAAAGCTTGGCACAAACAGCTCCATAGCCAGCATCACGATACCGATCACAAACAGCAGCCAGGTCTCCCAACCGGCAAATCCGGCCACCTGGTTACCAAAGAAATACAGTACGAATGCCGCTACACCCAAGATTCCCGGCACACCAAATCCTGGAACAATAACCTCGATAATAACGCCTGCAATACCAATGAACAACAGAAGTGTCATCACACCCGGATGCGTAAGAAAGGTTGCCAGCTTCTCCGAGAACGTGGGCTCCATCCGAAATACGTCCTGGGTGGAATACTCCATCCAAGCTATCACCTCGTCGGTGCTGCTTGCAATCGTATCCGCGTACCCCGTCTTGAGTGCCTCATCAGCCGTTAAAGATATCACCTCGCCGGGCTGCTTGGTCAAACCGATTTCAGGCATATCGACCTTTAGGTTGACATCAGCCATACCCATCGCGATTTGTTTGTTTCGACCGCTCGCTTCAGCAGCGCCAGCCATCTTGCTCTTCCACCAGGACACCAGCTTAGCATCTTCAATCCGGTTGCCTCTGGCATCGACCATATAAGCTGCGCCGATCATGCTGCCAGGCGACATAGCAATCTTATCTGCATTAAGCGCGATATAGCTGCCGGCTGATGCGGCATCGCCCGTAATGTAAGCCACGATCGGAATCTTGCTGTCCTTCATCAAGGTGGCAATTTTGCCGGCTTGATCCACAAGACCGCCGGGTGTATCGATCTCCAGAACAATAAGACCCGCCGACATCTCCTCGGCTTCCTTAAATCCGCGCTCCATAAAACTTGTTAAGCCGCGCTCGATCTGCTGCTTGACCGGAATGACGTAAACCGAGCCGATGTTAGCCGCCATTGCGGATTTCACTGGCCCAACATACATTCCGACTGATATCAGCATCAGAACGGCGGCTGCCGTGAATGTCAGGAATTTGCGGATCCAAAACGGTTTGTTCAATCTGTTCCCCTCCTTTTCGACGTATTAAGCCATCTGTACCCTTACTTCGACAAATAGGGTTCAACGACCTGCCTTTTGCATAAGCATATGTATCTACTTGCACTCATATGGTAGTTATTACGAATCAGAAACGATTTCGTTTCAAAAAGTATACCCATTCTTTAAAAAACATCGCGAAGAGGCGGTCCTCGAAAGCATTACCCACAAAAAAAGAAAAAACACCCCTTGAGAAAACAAGGGGTGTTTCACTTATGTTGTTACAGAAATTGTTGAACAACTTGATTGACAAGCTTCCCATCTGCACGCCCTTTAACTTTCGGCATGAGAGCGCTCATTACTTTACCCATCTCGGCTTTTGAAGAAGCACCGGTTTCCTGGATGGTCTGCTGTACAATGACTTTAATTTCTTCTTCAGTAAGCTGTTCCGGGAGGTAGGCGCTAAGGAGCTCAATTTCTGCTTTTGCATCGGCGGCAAGATCGTCGCGTCCCGCTTTTTCAAATTCTTGGAGGGCATCTTTGCGCTGTTTGATTTCACGACTAAAAATATCAAGCACTTCGTTGTCATCCAAACTTCGTTTCAAATCTATTTCAAGATTTTTTATCGTCGAACGAACCATTCGAATCGTTGAGAGTTTGAACTTGTCCTTACTCCTCATCGCTTGCTTCATATCTTCGTTCAATCGTTCGCTAAGATTCATGCTAGTTCAGATCCTCCTAAAACTTTCTCTTACGAGCAGCCTCGGACTTTTTCTTGCGCTTTACGCTTGGCTTTTCATAATGCTTGCGTTTCTTCACTTCAGCCAATACGCCATCTTTAGCAATGGAACGCTTGAAGCGACGAAGTGCAGCATCAATTGTCTCGTTTTTGCGAACTTTAGTTTCAGACACCAGTTTTCCCTCCCTCCGACCAGACCGTCCAAGAGCATTAACACGGTTCATCAAACTTCATTATAGGGCAAACGGAAATAGGGTGTCAACCTTAGACGTCTATTTTACGATAGTGGCAAGAATTAGAACAACCCCGCTGCGACGCTTCCGCTGCGAGGCTGATCTATTTCTTCCTTGGCCTGATGTTATGTATGAGCAGGTGAAATGCCTGTTAAAGCGCCCAAACGGCGACCGCCCATCAGATGATAGTGCACATGAAACACCGATTGCTCCCCATCGGGCCCGCAGTTGTTAATTAATCGATAACCGCTCTCCGCAATGCCCAGCTTCGCCGCGGCTTCTTTAGCCGCTTTGTGCATCTCGCCAATCAGCAGCAAATCTTCATCCTGAATATCATTCATGGATGCGATATGCTTCTTGGGAATGATCAGGACATGAACCGGTGCCTCCGGGTTAATGTTTTGAAAAACAAGCACCTTATCATTCTCGAGTACCTTCGTGGAAGGAAGCTCACCCTCTACGATTTTACAAAAAAGACAATCCATTACGGTTACCCCTTTCCTACGTTTACATACTTTTATCATATAAGAAATTAGGCAGTGCGTCCAATAGATGACAATTAAGGCATACTCACAAAAAAAAGAGAAGCACCCCTGGAACGCAGCTGTCCAGTAAGGAGGCGCTTGATCATGAGAGCAAGGAAAAAGATAGGAATCTCTCATGATCAAGCGCCTGCCCGGTGCTTCTTACATATGTCGGCTTATCTGTACTATAACAGTGCCATGTTGCTGTTTCCGTGATCTAGATCACATCATCCATGTTTCGCTATTACATCGATTCGATCGCAAGCTGCGATCCAGCTCCCGCTTGCTCCGCCGGCCGTACGACCAGCTTGCGCGGCAGACGCGCCCGAAGCTCGGGCACATGACTGATAATGCCAACGGTCAGCTTATCCGTATGGAGACGCTCAAGCGCGGTAATGACCGTCTCCAGCAGCTCCGGATCCAGTGTGCCGAACCCTTCGTCGAGGAAAAAGAACTGCAGTGGATATTGCCCGCGCAGTTGAATTTGTGCCGAGAGTGCCAAAGCCAAGGCCAATGAGGTCAGGAATGTCTCGCCGCCAGATAGTGTGGATACCGGACGCCGGACGCCGCCGTTGGCATCGTCCCGAATGACGAATCCTCCCCCGGAGTCCACCTCAAGTGAGTAGCGCTGCTTGGTCAAATAGCGAAGGCGCTGGGAAGCCGACTGACTCACCTGCATCAGCTGCTCCTCCGCAATGTATTCCACAAACGCGTTTCCGCGCAAGCAGGACTGCAATTTGGACAAGCGCTCGCTCTCTCGTTGAAGGCTAAGACGCTGCTCTTCCAATTCCATAAAACGGATGTGACGTTTGTTCAGGTCTTCCAAGTCCCGCTCAGCTCGAGCTCTCGCTTGAAGGGCCTCCTCATCGGCTGTACGGGCCGCCTGAAGCTCGCCTGAGCACCGTTCCCACTCCTCTTCATGAAAAGGGCTTACGCCTAGCTTCTGTTCGACGTCGCGAAGTCTCAGCGTCCATTCCCGCTGTCCTTCCCGATGGGCTTTCACTAATTGTGCACATCGTTCAATTTCTTCCGGGGTTAAACAGGCTTCCATGACGGCATGCTCCGTAGCGAACGGTGAGCCTGCCAGCTGGTTCTCCCAGGCAAGCTTGGCAGCTTGATGCTGCTCCTGCGCGGCTCCCTCAGCCTGTTCTGCAAGAGCCGCTTCCTTGGCTGCATGCTGAGCCTTCTCCTCTGCCTTCCTGCACTCGCTTCTGGCTTGTTCAGCGGATTCATTCAGCATCGTCATTCTGGTCCGGCATTCGCCCAGCAGCTCCTCAGCCGACCGGTCGCCGATCCATGCCTGAAGACGCTCTTCTTTATCCTTCAGCCCCTCCATCTTACCTTCACGCTGCGCATCCCATTGAATCAGCAGCTTCTCCAGCTCACGAAGCTGCTGCTCCAAGTGAAGGACGGCCTGCTTCTTCTCCTCGATAAATGGAACGCTGCGCTCAAGCCCTTCCTTGATCGACTCGGATTCCGCATCCTTCTCTTGCATGAGCTTAAAACGGCCGGCCGCCTCTTCCAGAGAGAAATCCGGCTTGACTTCCTGCCAGGAATTCAGAATGCCCTCAGCTTCTGCTTCCAGTCCTGCAAGCTGATCCCGCAGCTGGTTCCATGTCATTTGACCATTCTCAAGCGCGGCGCTCTGTTTCATAAGCTCCTGCTGGCATGTGGAGAGACTCTGCTGTACCTTGGAGGCTTCCGTACGGCATGGTCCGATGGCAGCAGCCTGAGTTTCGGCTGCTTTTAGGAGCCATGCTGTATCCGAAGCAAGCCTTTCCACATCGTACAGTTTATCAGCGGTAGGTATGGCTGACACTGCCGCCTCCATCCATCCGCGTTCCTGCTCTTGCCCGTCGCGTTTGACGGCAAGCAGCTCGTCATCTGCGTACGACTCAATCTGCGAGCGCGTCTGTGTAGCCAGCGCTTCCGCTTCGTTAAGCTGCCCTCGCAGGGTTAATCTGGCCTCCTGGATCTGATGCGTGATCTGCGTCAGCCGATCCATGCCCTCATCAAGATTATCTTCAGGCTGCCCTGATGAGGCAGCAGGGCGAGGATGATGTTCGCTCCCGCAAACCGGACAAGGCGCTCCTGCCTGAAGCTCGGCGGCCAGCGAAAGGGACAGGGCATGAAGCTGTTTGTCGCGAAGCGATTGGCTCATCGCCTGGTTTACCTGAGCTGCCGCGGCTGCCATCCGATCGGCAAACGATGAGGCCTCGGCTGCATCACGCTGCAAGCTGTCAACTTGCACGGAGAGCTGTATGTAGTGCTGTTGCAATTCTTGCTCCTGCTTCTGCAGGGCAATAAACCTTGCCTTTTGCTCCTTCAGCTTGCTCTCCTGTGTCTTTAAATCAAGCTCAGCCTTCTGCTTGAGTCTGCCGGCTGACTCGAGGGCTTGAACCTTCTGCATCGCCATATGAAGCGCCTGCCGCTCACCAGAGCGGGTCTCAAGCCCTTTCAGCTTGGCTTGAAGCTCCTCCTGCCGCTTTCTCCCTCGTTCAAGCAGCTCCTGCTCCTTCTGCAGTTGGGCAGTTCCCCCTTCAAGCTCTTTGCGTGCATCCACTCGCTGTGCATCCAGCCTAATCAGTTCTTCCCGTAATCCATCACGTTCCCGCTGCAATATAACAGCTTGCTCCAGCTGCTGCTCCCGAAGCACCAGCTTCGGCTCCTCGGCCCGAAGGGCTGCCTGGGCAGCTTCATCCGCCTTTACGGCCTGTTCCGCCGCCTTCTGAGCGGATGCAGCCTGGACGGTGAGTCCTTCGGCAATCTGCCGCCGCTGCTCCCAGACCTTGCCGGATTCCCGCCATGCCTCAAGTGCAGGGAGAACAGCGGCTGCCGCCCCTGTCAGCTCAAGCTTTCGTTCCAGCTCCTTCATCTCTTCCTCATGAAGGGCAAGCTCGTCCAGTTTCCCCTGCAGCCGCCGTTTTTCCATATCCAACTCACGGATTTTACCCATGGCTTCATGGGCTTCGATGGCGACCTGGAGATGATTCCGGCATGACACCGCGTGTTTCTTGGCATCTTCCAGCCTCGTAGTCGCTTCCGCCAAAGCTTCTTTGCCTGCACTGCCCAACCCTTGCTGTTCAGCTTCGACGGATTTCAGCGAACCCTCTGTATCCTTAACGCGGCGGCTGAGCTTGATCGCAAGCTGGTCTCCGTATCGTTCCAAATGAAACAGCCGCTGAAGCATCTGCCGACGCTCACTCCCCTTCAGGGAGAGGAATTCGGCAAACTTTCCTTGAGGAAGGACGACCGCGCGAGTAAAATCATCCATTTTAAGTCCGATTTTCTCTTCTACGCAGCGGGTGACTTCGGCCAATTTATCCGCCATCACCTGATCCCCATCGGGGGTAACGTGGATAAATCGACTCACCGTATTGCTGATGGAGAGCTCGTTGACCCGTTTGAATCGGCGCTCTACCCGATATCGCTCCAGCCCGGCAGCGGAAGACAACTCAAACGTAAAGGAAACGGTCAAGCTATCCTCCGAATGGTTCATGATGCCCTGGGTTCCGTTAACTGCGCGCTCCACCTTTCCATACATGGCTAGAGTAATAGCATCCAGCAGCGTGGATTTCCCGCTTCCCGTCGGTCCAAAAATACCGAAGAGTCCGGTTTCGCACAACCTCTCAAAATCAATCTCCTGCGTTTCTCGATAACTCTGCAGTCCGGATAACTTCAACAAGATCGGTTTCATCTTACGGCTTCACCTCCATCCCGTCAGACTCCTCTTCCTCTACAAGCTCCAGAAACAAATCGACCAGATGATCCTCGGGCTCCGCCCCGCCGGTTTGCCGCTGGTAGAACTTTCGGAACAGATCCGGCAGCGGCAGTCGGGACCGTTCGCTCTCCAGCTCCAGCGCCTCCATCTCCGGGTAAACCGGACGGATGTGAACAATGCCGTCCCTGCTCTTTCGAAGTCGCTGAATGTCGGCAAGCCCCATGGCCTCCGTTAGGGATACCTCCAGATCTATGAAAGCTTCGGGATCACGCCCCTCATCAAGCCATCGATACACCTCTTCCAAGCCGCCTTTGGCCTTCCAGCGAACAAGCGGGCGACCGCTGCTGAGAAACAGCTCTTCGATCACGGGTGCTCCTCCTGGCGATACGTCAACCAGGGTCACCGACTTGGCCTGTCCCGCTTCCGAGAAGCTGTAGGCCAGCGGTGAACCGCTGTAGCGGATGATTCCCTCCCCTTTTACTGCCTGAGAACGATGCAGGTGACCAAGCGCCGTATAAGATGCGCCTACAGAGAGTGCCAACGGATCAACCGTGTACGCTCCACCGACCTGAATCGGCCGCTCGGAATCGCTCTCGACGCCGCCAAGTACATAAATATGGCTCATGGCCAGATTGACCGTCTGCGGAGAAAATTCCCTTGCCATCTTCCTCATCAGTTGTCCGACTCTCTCGCTATAGGCACGCCGGAGCTGATCCTCATCTCCATCGATCGATAGCAGCTCATTGAGCCTGGCCTCAGACGGATAAGGCAGTGCTGCAATCTTGGCCGTTTCTCCGGTACGTGCTGCTGCAACAGTGATCGCATCGGCGACGGGAGTCCCAATCAGCGTTATGCCCCTGGTTGCAACAAGCGGCGTGACCGATGCAACCCGTTCCGGCTGATCATGGTTGCCTGCAATGACCACCATAGGACGGCCCCCCTCCGTAAGTCTGGCGGCCGCATCATAAAACAACTGCTCTGCAGCCGCAGGCGGATTTACGGAATCATAAACATCCCCCGCCATGAGGATCAGATCGGCCTGCTCTTCATCTGCCAGCTTAACCAGTTCATCCAGAAAGCGCTCCTGCTCTGCAAGCCTGCTCCGGCCTTCAAGTGCGCGCCCCAGATGCCAGTCTCCGGTATGCAAAATACGCATCGCTAATCTCCTCTCCCGCTTCAAACTTCCCAATCAAACAAATCGAGATGACTATAGTTGAACGGCATGTCCCTCATCAAAAAAGTACAGCCATTTTTCATGAACGGGCTCGCCTAAAATATCTTCCAAGGCCTTTGCATATAGATCAAGCTGAAAACGATACTGCTCTGCTAAGGCCGAAACGCCGCCGCGATGCTCCAGCACCCGGTCCGTTTTATAATCCAGCAGCACAAGTCTACCGCCCTGCCTGAACAGGCAGTCCACAACCCCTTGGATCAGCACGGTTTCGTCCTGAAGGAGCTTCACATCCGGCGCTGCTTCGGCCGCTTGTTCCGAGAATTGGTCCATGAAAGCGAGTCCTTGATAAGCTTCAGCTGCGGGGAGTGCATATGAAAACGGCATCTCGCGCCAGACATCCTCTGCAGTCAGCAGCTGCATCCCTACCTCGCAAGCAAACAGGCCGCTGATCTCCGTTGCTTCCACCGCGGCTGCCTGCTCAGCGGTTATGATTTCTTTTTCCACAAGGTAGCGGATCGTGTCTTCGATTTCCGGCGTCGGTTCCGCGGCTCCCTCCAATCGTTGAAGAGGCACATGCTGCATGATCGTATGATACACGGTTCCCCGTTCCGCAGGTGTCAGCTTCGTTGACTCCATAAATTTCGGCCGTCGCAAGCTTAGTGTGAAAGATGCACCTGCCCCGATATTTTCCTTGCTCTGACGTTTTACGGCCTGCTCCTCCAGTAGATCCAGGGAGGGGCTGTCCTGCAAGGCAAGCAGCTTCTTCATCTCCGTTACGGACGTTTTGGCGGAAATTTGGCTGACCGTTTCATAACGATATTTCCAAGACAAGCGCTCATAGATGCTTGCACGTTGATCATCCGTACCCATATCTTCCGCTTCGGCTATACTAGCCATCGGAACAACCGGCTCGAGCTTGCGCAGGGCATTCAGCTTATTCATCCGGTCATCGTTATCCGCCTGCACGTCATCCTTAATACCGATCATGCCCTGCGCCAAGGATTCCGGCGTCTCGATCGAAAATATCCATTGCGATCGATCTTCTCTAAACACGCGTGAGTTCGTCTCCTCGGATAAGCCCGCCTTCTCGCGGAGCAGACCTGCGGATGGATGGCGTATCACAGCCGGGCCTATCCAATCCAAGTAACTCCGGCCCCGGGCAAGGACGTAATCCGGCAGAAGAAGCTCCGGGTTAAAATCGGCTTGTGCCCACGCAGCCGCCTTCTTCGGCAAATCCTTCACCGTGCCGACCAGAATCATCTTCTCTTTAGGCCGCGTAAGGGCAACGTAGAGCACACGCATCTCCTCAGCTAACAGCTCCAGCTGCGACCTGCGCCGGATCGCCAGGTTAGGCAGCGTGGGATAGCTAACGCGCATGCCTTCATCCACAAACTTCGGTCCAAAGCCAAGCTCCTTATGCATAAGGAAAGGGGAATTCAAATCCTGCTGGTTAAAATTTTTGGACAATCCAGCTACAAAAACAACCGGGAATTCCAGCCCCTTGCTCTTGTGAATGGTCATTAACCGTACCGCATTGCCCTGGCTTTCCGTACCGCCGGCAGTGCCGAGATCCCCGCCTCGCTCCCGGAGCCGGGAGATAAAGGTCAGGAAACGGAAGAGACCTCTGGAGGCTGTATCCTGTTCATACTGCACGGCCCGGTCATACAAGGCGGTCAGATTGCCCTGACGCTGCTTGCCGCCAGGTAGACCGCCAACCCAATCCAAATAGCCGGTTTCACTGTAAATTCCCCAGATCAGATCACTCAAACTTCCTTGGCGCGCTTCCTGCCGCCAGCGCTGAAGCCGATCCATAAACAATCCAAGTTTTGAGCTAAGCTCCGGAGATATTTCGATATTCTGACCTTCCGCTGATAACGGAGCATCCGAAAGAAGGCTGCCTGCCACGAGCTCATGACCTGCTGCTGCTTCGGCTAAACCTTCCAGTTCTACGCCCGGCGTCCATTTGCCATCCACGAAGCCCACAGGGCGCGCCAAATCCATGACCGGCGGGACGACACTTAACGCGACTGCTGCCTTAAGCGCATCGTAATAAGTCCCTTTGGCACACAGGCGTACCTGTGCCATCTCTTCCTCGGATAATCCGAGTATCGGCGAGCGCAATACGGAAGCCAGGGGAATATCCTGCCGGGGATTATCAATCACCTGCAGCAGCGATAAAATGATCTCCACTTCCGTCGCCTGAAAGTACCCTTTGTTCTGCTCGCCGAACGCCGGAATCCCTTCCTGCCGCAGTTCCTCTATAATTAACGGTGCCCATACCATGGCTGAGCGAAGCAAAATAACCATGTCCCCATACCCCGCGGGCCGCATCGATTTCAGTCCTTTATCGTACACCATGAGCGGCTTCCCGTTTTCGCCTGTCATCTCACGAATTCTGCGGGCAATGGCGCGGGCCTCCAGTTGGGCGGTTTCCATCTCAAGCGCCTCAACCTCAAGATGAACCCCGTCCTCTTCGGAAGATTCTTCGGACTGCTCCTCCGTCCCTTTTCCAAGACGGTCGATCAGGAGCAATTCAGGCGTGTAAGGGTTCGTACCGCCCTGAACCTCCTGCTCCGGAAAGGATGCGCCGCATACAAGCTCCGCTCGAGCATCATAGGCAATCTCGGCTACGGATTCATTCATGATCTGCCGGAACAACAAATTGACGGCATCCACCACTTCCGTCCGGCTGCGGAAATTACGGGCCAGATCAATCCGGATGCCGGCTTGGGCCGTGCTTGCGTCGGAAGAAAACGTCTTATATTTATCGAGAAACAGTCCCGGCTCCGCCAAGCGGAACCGATAAATACTCTGCTTCACGTCACCTACCATAAACCGGTTGCCCGGCATTTCCCTGGAGATCAATCGTACAATGTCTTCCTGTACGCTGTTCGTATCCTGATATTCGTCGAGCAGCACTTCATCAAACTGCTCGCGGTATTCCATCGCCGCATCGGAAGGCATCATATGCCCCGGCACGGAATCAGGGTGACGAAGAATATGAAGGCAGTAATGTTCAAGGTCGTTAAAGTCGACCATGCCTTTGGCCGCTTTGGCCTCACGATATCGCTCGCCAAAAGCGATAACCGTCTCGGCCAGCTCCATCATCAGCGGCGCTGCCGTGTGAAGTTCCTGCAAAAATTCCGATGCCGGACGGCCAAACAATGCACTTTTCAGCTCATTGACGATTTTCTTCACGTTGTCGCGCAGTTCCTTAACCTGTTCCTGAAGCTCCGGCAGCACCTCATCCTTCCGAACGGATTTGAGCTTGCCGAAAGACGCCTCGCGAAAAATGCCGTACAACGATTCCCACGGCGAACTATCGATGGCCTCAAGCAGGGAGGCGACCAATCGCAAGTCCTCATCGAGATTGTCCACATACGGTGCAGGCCCTCCCGGCTGCATGGCGATCGCCCTGGCTTGCTGCAGCAAGCCAGCCGCTCCGTTCAAAGCCAGACGGGCATCAGCCAAAATGCTTTGAACCCATGGCGTTTGTCCGAGAGCCTCCGTATCTTGTACCTGGAAGCCGGCAGCCGTTTCCCTTAGCCAGTGTGCCGGCCAGGAATGGCTGCGGGAGAAATCATAGAGGCGCTGAACGAGACGGTACAGCGCGTCGTCCGTTCGCTCGCCACTGAACCAGTCCGCCAAATGAAGAAACCGACTTTCCTGGTCGCCCTCGGCCTCGCCGTATTTCTCTTCAAACAGCTCCTCCAGCATATCCTGCCGCATTAAATCCGCCTCATGTTCATTCAGAATGCGGAATCCCGGATCCAGCGGTATTAACTGATAATATCGCCGAATGACTTCCATGCAAAAGGAGTGCAGCGTTGTAATTGACGCCCTACCAAGCAAAGCAAGCTGACGCCGGATATGCTCATTGTCCGGATCCCGGTCCAGCTCACGGTCAAGCGCTTCCCGAATCCGTCCCCGCATTTCGGCAGCCGCAGCCTTGGTAAACGTAGCTACAAGAAGCCGGTCTACGCTGAACCCCGCGGAATCGTCGAGGATTTTGCGAATGATCCGTTCAACCAGCACGGCGGTCTTCCCTGAACCCGCTGCAGCTGCAACCAGCATATCATCGCCCGACAGCGCGATGGCTTTCCACTGGTCGTCACTCCACATGCTGCCCTCGGGTTTTGCTATCATCTCTCTCACCGGCTCTCTCCTCCCTTCGGATGTCCAAGCATATCCCAAACCTGATCTTTACCCGGTTTACCCAGCAGCTGATATTCGCTGCCCTCAATTGCGTCGTCGAACTGGCATACAGGCCGGAAGGAACAGTACGTGCAGGCGGTCTCCTGCTGAATCCGGTACGGCACAATCGCGACATCGCCCCCCGTAATTCTGGAGCCGATATTCAGCATATTCTCCCGCACGGCGGACAACAAGGTCTCCCACTGGTCAGGTGTTGCCACGGCTGCGCTGCTGTAGAAGCTTCCGTCCGTTTTGACGGCGACAGGCAGAATAGCCGAGTGTCCTTTTTCAAGGAAAGAATCCATGAGGGAAACCGCTTCGCGGTCTGCCAGCAGCAAGCCCTTCATTTTGTAACGTTTGAGCAGCTCCTCTGCCGCCTGCTCCGGCGTCATGCCGTTTGCAGATTGCAAGATTGGATCATGAACGTGGAAATACAAGGTTCCCGCAGGCAAAGCCTGTTCACCGAGCCAGTCCTCCGCAAACGTCAGCAACACGTCCAGATAGGTCAGCATCTGCAGGGATAATCCGTAATAGACCTCATGCAATCGCAGATCCTTCTGGCTGGATTTATAATCGATGACCCGAAGCATGATCCCATGCTCTCCGCGTGCCATGTCGACCCGGTCAATGCGCCCGACAATCTCCATCTTAACCCCGTTCGGCAATTCAAACGTCAGGGGTGGCAGCGGCTTCCCTGGACCGAAATCAAGCTCAAGGCCGATCGGCTCGAATTTGCCGCGCCTTGCTTGTTCACCCAGAATCACGGATGCTCTGCCCACGATATTTTTCAGCTTGCGCGAAATATATCCGTATCGCTTGGAGCTAAGCAGGATTTCACCCTGCAGCATGGGAGCAAGCCGATCGACGGTCGCTTCCGCCTCGCGCAAGCATTCCTCCGCGGTCAGGTCTCCCCAGCTTCGATGCTGGGATTGAAACTTCATGGCCATGCTGCTCAAGGCAGCATGAAATAACTGTCCGATGTCAGGAGCCTGAAGACGGTACAGCTGCCGTTCTCTCAGCTTCAATCCATGGGAGGCAAAATGGGAAAACGGGCACGCAACAAAGCGCTCCATCCGAGATACGCTTGTTCGCAGCTTCGTTCCATACAACTGCCTGCTCGTTTCCTGCTTAAGTGGCCGGGCTTCATTCCGGTAAGACAAGGACGAGAGCATCGAAGAAAGACGCGACCTTAAATCCGGCCGTTCCGCGTACCAATTGTACACATGCCACCAAATGTTCGGAATCTCCTCTCCATTCCTCCAGTCCCGTAGCCGACCCGTCAAGTAAGCCAACGTCTTATTAGGACGTGACGCATAATGCTCCTGCTCGCAGGCCGATTGCCCGGCATGCGGTCTTGGAAACAAAGGCACCTCTTCCATCTGAAACATCAGCTTCAAATGGCGGATGACCTCGGATGGCAGTAACGTCTTACCTTCATCATCGGCCGCAGGATAGCTGACCCAAAGCTGCTTGCTGGCCGAAGTCAGAGCATTATAAATCAGGAACCGTTCATCCAGCAGTCTTCGGGATATGCTTGGAGCAAGCTCCAATCCGCGGTCTTCGAGCTGAACACGCTCCGGTTCTGTCAGGATCCCATCGTCCTGAAACTGGGCTGGGAGAACACCATCGTTAATGCCGAGCAGAAAAGCATATTTCACCCCGCCCGTCCGTGTCCGATCCATGCTGCCGATCAGCACTTGATCCAGAGACGGAGGCACCAGAGCCATTTTCATCTCCGTAAGTCCCGTACCCAGCACACCCGTGAACAATTCGGTGCTGAGCTTCTCCGCACCCATCATCTCCACAATCTGGTCGAGCAGGTCAAGCACAGCCCCCCATACCTGGCGATGCTCCCTGGCTTCCTCAGGACGCCCGGCATCCAGAGCAGCGCGGCTTAACAGCTCCAGCTTTTCGGGAACAGCGGTTTCCTCCAGAAGCCGATAGACTGCGGTGCTCTGATCCATTGCACTCGTTGCCTTTTTCATCCGCTTCTCAAACGCATGCAGCGGCTCCACAATCACCTTTCTGGCATACTCAATCACCTGCATGCCATCCGGATTGCGCACCTCGCTCTCGCCATCCTCTAATGAGAGGCTTGGAATTCCCTTCCACGGGCGGCCATCCGTCCAGCGCGAACCCTGAATTCCGGAAGCCAGCACGTGGTTCTCCAGACGATCCATGTCCTCACGGGTAAGCGAACCGTCCAGCGGCAGCAGCAGATCCGTCTTCACGCAGCGGAATACGTCCTCGTAACGCCAGCGGCGTCCAATGACATCAAGAGCAGATCGAATAAATTCGACCAGCGGATGGTGCAGCTCGCTCCGCTTCTGATCCAGAAAATAAGGAACACCGTATTCCTTGAACATAGGACCTATCAGGTGCTCATATTCTCCCATATTCCGGACAAACACGGCCATTTCCCGGTATCGTGTTCTTTCTTCCCGGGCGAGACGAACCATCTCACGTAAAGCTCCTTCGATTTCAGCCCGGCGGTGACTGGCAGAATGCAGAAGAAGACCTGTCCTGCTGCCGTCCGGATTGCTCACTGTATTTCCATCTCGCGCAGCTTCCGTCCAACGTTTCTTCCGATCATAACCGCGCTCGAGGTGGGCAAGCAAAGGGGATTCTTGAAACCGTGGAAGAACATCGGGTTGCAGAATACGATGCTCCATATCCAACCCCATCTCATCGGCAATGCCTTTAAGCTCTATGTACGTCACTGCGGTAGGATGAAAGAGATCCAGCTCATGCGGAACATTGCCGTTCGTATAAGGCTTGTCCAGTGTCAACGCAATCGTTACATGGTTGGCATGGGCCATAATTTCTCGGAGCACCCGGTACTCCTGCGGCGTAAAACCATGGAAACCATCGATCCAAATGTCGGCGCGCTTGATATAGTCCGATTGGGTCACGCCCGCTGCTAATGAGGCCAGCGTATCTTCCTCATCCATGTAGAACCGTGAAATCTCAAGCTCAAAATCACGAAAGACCGTTACGATGTCCTCCAGCTTGCGCCGAAGCATCGGTGAATTCCCGGAGCCAGATATCATCTGTCCCAGCTGCTCCTCTACGCAGGATGCGTCAATGCAATAGCGCTTCATTTCCGTATACAACTCGCTCAGCTTACCGACAAAACCATGCTGCTCTCCCGAAGCACCGAACAATTGGAGCTCTTCTTTGCGCCTCCGCAAAATTTTGTACAGCAGCATGCGCTTGCCTTCTTCACTGATCGCCACCTTTGCGGCCCCGCCGCTTTCCTGCATGACGCGGTAAGCCAGTCGACGGAAACTAAGCACTTGCGCGCGCATTATCCCGCGAATGCCTCCCGCATTAACGAGTGCATGCTCTGCTTCATAGGACCCTTGTTCGGGAACGATCAGTATCATCGGATTCCCCTTGGGATCTTGCTCCAATCGCTCGATCATCTCTTGGCGGATCGACGTGCTCTTGCCGCTGCCCGACCTGCCGATAACAAATTGAATGCTCATGCTATGCCCCCTTTACATCGTCTTTCGAAAGGGACTCCTTCACCCTTCTTAACAAGCTGCGCTTCCGGTGAAATCATGCCCTTGAATCTATGAGTCAAATGTATCAAAATTCATATGAAATCCACGTTTTGGTTCGTTGTCTATCAAAAAAGATGTTGATTACTAGTATAGCATAAGTATCGTTTGATGGAACATACGTTTGGATTTCATTCCCATTCCAAAATATTGCGGACATACAAAAAAGGATCCTGCCATCGTGGTTTACCCACCATGGCAAAATCCTTCGCATCAACCGCTATAGCTGTGGCAGTTTACAGCTTTGATTTGCTGCGCACTTCAAACACGGCAAATTTCAAATAATGCCCCTCATCGACCCCGAGAATTTGCGGGTGATCCTTGCCAGCCGCACGCCATTCCACGAGTCTTAGAATTTTGCCGGCATCTTTTGCAGCATCCTGAATCGTCTCCAGGAACAAATCCGGCCGCATATGGTACGAGCAGCTTGCCGTAACCAAATAACCGCCTTCATTCACCAGTTTCATTCCATGAAGGTTGATGTCCTTATATCCCCGGCAAGCTCCCTTGACAGCAGACCTGGTTTTGGCAAACGCCGGCGGGTCCAGAATGACCACATCCCAGGAACGTCCACCTCCCGCGGTCAGCGGTTTGGAGGTATCCACTTTCTGATCCCCTTGCGCACGCTGCTCACGTTCTTCCAAGCCTTTTACCTGGTTGCGCAAATATTGGAAGGCATCGTCCACTACAAACTCCACGCGATCCTGGAATCCGTTCAATTCCACATTCTCTTTGGCGCTTTCGATAGCATGCTCCGATATGTCAAGACAGGTTACTTTCTTGGCCCCATAAAGGCATGCGTGCAGCGTGAAACTGCCCGTATGCGAAAAGCATTCCAGCACCGTAGCACCGTCCCAATAGGGAAACGTGACTTCTTTTCCGCTTTTGTTCACCGGCAAGGACTTCATCTCACCGTCCCGTTCCACAGTCTGAAGCGTGATCCCGCTGCGGTCTCCCCAACCCTTCATTAACGGTTTTATGGATGCCCGGTTCTCGCGCTGATCAAAGAAATATCCCGTCTTCTGACCTTCTTCAATATCCACTTTGATCTTCAAGCCGTTCTCCGTCACCGTCACGTGGCGAGGACACTCCCCGTAGAGAATACCCGTGCGCTGTTCCAGACCTTCCAATTCCCGGATGGATACATCGCTTCGTTCATAGATTCCTTTTGGCTGGACCACCTCGACAAGCGCGTTCACGATATCCTCACGGCAGCGATCCATGCCCAGCGTCAGCAGCTGGATGACCAGTACGTCATCAAAACGGTCCACAATCAGCCCTGGCAGAAAATCCGCCTCGCCATAAACCAGCCGGTAGGCGTTCTCATCTCCGATAAACCGTTCCCGATGTTTCAGGCATTCCTGAAACCTGGCGGCGAAAAAGGCCTTGTCCATCGTCTCAATCGGCTCATACGAAACGGTGCGTACGGTGATTTGAGATTGCGGGTTGTAATAACCGGAGGCGAGAAAACGGCCTTGATGGGTTAATACCGATACGATATCACCCGGCTTGGGTTCACCCTCGACAGAGGCAATCTCGCTTTTATAAACCCAGGGATGCCCCTGCTCCAGTCTCTTTTTTCGACTGCGCTCCAAAATTACCGATGGCACTGTATTTCACTCCTTAAGTTATCCCCTGGCCATTTCAATAGGCATGCATGTCCGCCAAGGGTCATATACGTAATTAAGATAAAAGTCTATCTATTCGATGCTGAGTGACTTCCTGATTCACTTCGTGTTAGATATAGAAAACCTACCTTTGAATCGCGGTCGCTCATCCTTGATTGGCCTCGATTGGTTTTCTTATCAAAAGAGAGCTTTTTGAACAACCTCTAAAAGGAGAACATCATGCTATCCTCACTCTGGTTTCCCATCTGTTATGGTCTTGTCCTGTTCCTGTTCGGCATGAAGGTCATGGAGGTTGCGCTCCAACGCTGGGCCGGTCCGCTGTTGCATAAGTGGCTCCATAAAGCGACATCCACGCCCCTGAAAGGCATGATCGCCAGTACAGCGGTCACGGCCCTGCTGCAAAGCAGTACCGCCGTTACTGTGCTGGCAATAGGTTTCGCCAATGCCGGATTGTTGAGCCTCGCCGGTACTTTGGGCATTATTCTCGGCACGAACATCGGCACAACGGTAACCACCGAGCTCATCAGCCTGCAGATTGGACAAGCCGCCATGCCTCTGCTTGTCCTCTCGCTCATGCTATGGGTCGGGGCCGTAATCGTCAGCGAGCGCGTGCCTCCGAGCTACGACAAGGTAAAAAACAATTTGATCCGCAGTCAGTTTTTATGCCTCGCTGTCGCCGGATTCTCACTGGTGCTGCTTGCTATACAATTCATGCAGTCTATTGGTCCGACTCTGCAAAGCCTCGGTTTATTCCAGTGGTTCCTGGACCACGCTTCGCGGAGCGTCCTCTGGGGTATAGCAGCCGGAACGATATTGACTGCTCTGATGCACAGCAGCGCAGCTGTCATCGCTATGGCTATGGGGCTTGCAGCCAGCGGTGCGCTGCCTCCGGAGATCGGCGTTGCCATCGTTCTGGGCTCCAATGTCGGCACCTGCGCAACAGCACTTATAGCAGCGATTGGCAGTACCCGAGCAGGGCGATTTGTGGCCTGGTCCCATATGGGGCTGAATATCGGCGGTGTTCTGCTCTTTACTCCGTTCATATCAGGCTTAACCACCGTATCCGGATGGTTAGCGGCGGATCCTGCTGGACAAATCGCCCATGCGCAAACCTTATTTAATATCGTATGCTCGCTTATTGCGCTTCCACTATGCTATCTGCCCTTCTGGAACAAGCAGGCACAGACCTAAAGTTTCATATCTTCATCCGCAGGAATGCTAACCTCAAGCAGCATTAGCGCTTTACGCAGGATGATATCATTGTTGTTATATCCGTTGCTGCGCTGCTTCCTCCATGCGGCCAAAGGCTCAAACCAGTCCACGCCGTTGATTTCCTCGATCTGGGGTTTTAAGCTACCTTTTTCTGCTTTAACCAGATAGTAATGGACTTCCTTGTCCACCTGGCCGAATTCGGGATGATGGTATTTATATGCAATAATGTCCACTGGAGAGGTGATGGATCCGACTATACCTGTCTCCTCGCAAATTTCTCGAAGTGCAGTCTGCTCGACGGTTTCACCGGCTTCCATCTTGCCCTTGGGAAGCGAGGTTTTTCCATAACGGTCCAAAATAAGCTGGATCTGAAGCGCCCCTTCATGATGACGGTATACCACGCCGCCTGCGGAAATCTGTGTATATGTCATGTCCTATTCCTCCTTCATGTACAACAAGGATTCCACTTCCGGTAGCCAGGAAATGAAATCCTTGTCTGGTATGGCCGCTATTGGAATTACTGGGCAGCTGCCTTTAGTCCATGATCTATGACGCTGAGGAGTTCGCCCTCGCATTCATTTACACCAGCTTTGGTTACTTTTACGCGGCACAGTTTGCCTTCGAGATCAGGCGATCCGTTGAAAACAAGCTGCAGATAATTATCGCTATAACCCTGCATCTTTCCGCCATTAGGAGCACCCTTGTACTCACGCTCCGGTATCACTTCCAGAATCTGACCTACAAAACGTTCAGCATAAGAAAGCTGCAGCTGCTCCGACAAGTCAATCAAATCATGCACACGTGCATTCTTCACTTCCTCGTCCACCTGATCCTCCATCCGTGCTGCCGGCGTACCGGTACGCTTCGAATACGGGAATACATGCATCTCGGAGAACTGAATTGCCTTCATCAGGTCATAGCCGTTACGGAACATCTCATCGGTTTCGCCAGGGAAGCCAACGATAACGTCCGTCGTAATGCCCACATCGGGCATGGCTTGACGAATCAAGCCCATCTTGTTATAGAACTCTTCGGTTGTATATTTACGGCGCATCCGTTTCAGTACCGTATCATCCCCCGCTTGCAGCGGTATATGAAGATGGCGGCACATTTTACTGGAGCGATTCAACACATCCAGCATCTTCTCATCGATCTGGCTTGCTTCGATGGAGCTGATGCGGATCCGTTCCAAACCGTCTACCCGGTCAAGATCCCACAGCAAATCGGACAATCTGTAATCTTCAAGATCATCTCCGTATCCGCCTGTGTGAATACCGGTCAGCACGATCTCCTTATAACCCGCTCCAACCAGCTGATGCGCCTGCTTGATGATGCTCTTCGGATCACGGCTGCGTGACAAACCGCGGGACCAAGGGATAATGCAGAACGTACAGAAGTTGTTGCATCCGTCCTGGATTTTTAGAAATGCGCGAGTACGTTCCGCAAAATCCGGAACATCCATTTCCTCAAATACCCGGGTCTTCATAATATTGCGAACTGCATTAATCGGCTGACGCGTCTTTTCAATATCATGGATGAAATCCATGATTTTATCGCGATCCTGGTTCCCGATCACAAGATCCACACCCGGGATATCCAGAATTTCTGCAGGCGAGGTTTGAGCGTAACAGCCCGTTACAGCCACGATGGCCTCGGGATTGCGGCGAACCGCACGTCTGATCATCTGACGGCTCTTCTTGTCCCCTGTATTGGTAACGTGACAGGTGTTAATCAAATAAACATCTGCGGTTTGTTCGAAGTCCACCTGGTCGTAGCCTTCATTTTTGAAGTATTGCCAGATGGCCTCGGTATCGTAAAAATTGACTTTGCAACCCAACGTATAAAACGCTACGGATGGCATGTTCAAACGCCCCCCATTTCTCCAGATTCATATAGTGTGCAGGCAAGCGCCGTCATGCCGGCAGTCTCGCAGCGAAGGATCCTCTTTCCAAGCCCAACGGATACGGCTCCTGCATCTTCGGCCGCTTGGCATTCCTCTTCCGTAAAACCGCCCTCGGGTCCTACGACCAGCAGCAAGCTGGCCTTCTCGGCCGAATTCGGCAGCGCCTGCTCTACAAAAGGCTTCAGCACGTCCCTCAGCTGGGAGCCATGCTCTTTTTCATAACAAAAATATACGGCATCGTAGCCGGAAAATGCTGCAAGCAGATTTTTCCACGACAGAGGCTGTTCAACAGACGGTATCCGGTTACGATGCGCCTGTTCAGCCGCCTCCTTCGCAATCTTGCGCCAGCGTTCCAGCCGTTTTCCTTCCTTCTTGGCATCGTACTGAACAATCGTTCTGTCCGATAGGAAGGGCACAAAGGACACCGCGCCAATCTCGGTGCACTTTTGGATGACGGTCTCCATCTTATCGCCTTTCGGCAAACTCTGAGCGATGCTCACTTGCAGACGCGGTTCCTGCGTCATCTCCATGGGTTCAATCACAACGGCGATGACACTGGCCGCTTCGATGCTCTCAATCTCCACCATGGCTTCGCGGGATTCCCCATCGCTTACAATCAATTTATCACCAAGTCTGCCTCGCATGACCTTGGTAATATGACGGGCGTCATCGCCCGTAATCTCAACACGGTCTCCCTCGAATTGTGCGGGAGTTACAAAATATCGCTGCATCTTTATCCTCACCTAACTCCAAAATCGCCAAACCCCATCATACAACTTTTCGTGCAAACTGACCAGAGAAATCCGCGCCATTATCCCCCGAACATCTTAATGAACAGATTCAAAAAGTCGATGGATAATGCATGCGCTGCATCATATAATGGCTTAATCGTATATCTCTGAAAGGTTGGCAGCAATATGATCAACAGAAAAATAAGTATCGACCACTGCTCGAACTTCTGAATCCTCGCACTGACGCGCGGAGGAAGCACATTCTCAAGAATCCGGTAGCCGTCAAGCGGTGGTAACGGAATCAGATTAAAGAGGAACAGAAAGAAATTGAGAAGTATGAAGGTATTGAAAAACAAATGTATCGCTTGATCTGTTTTGGTGACGCCAATCGGCTCGATCACACCGAACTGATAGAGTCCCGCATAGATCAGCGTTCCAAGTATACCTAACATAAGATTGCTCAGCGGACCAACCGCCGCCACAATGATACTCATTCGGCGGGGGTTGCTAAAGTTCTCGCGATTGATCGGTACCGGCCGTGCCCAGCCGAAACCCGCTATCAGCAAGAGAATAATCCCCAGAAAATCAAAATGCACCGCCGGATTCAGCGTGACCCTTCCCAGCAGCTTGGCCGTTGGGTCTCCGAATTTATTCGCAAAATAGGCATGCGAAAACTCATGCACGGTAAAGGCAATGATTAAAGCAATCAAATAAAATGGAAGTTGTTCCAGCGGATAGAATAACAGTCGATCCAAAAAATCCATAATCAGTTCTTCCTCGCCACGAAGGCAACCCAATCATCCTCGCGGCAGATGTCGGCAATTTCGAAACCGGAGGCAATCAGCGCCTTCTCCACGATCTCTTCTTTGTTCTTGTAAATGCCCGAGGCGATATAAGCGCCTCCCGGCTTGAGAGCCTGGTATACATCGTCGACAAACAACAGGATGACCTCAGCCAAAATGTTAGCCACTACAACTTGTACCGGCAGCGTCACGCCCAGATCCGATTGATCGGACGAATGGGTGAGTACCGAGAGCAGATCGCTTTCCTTCACCGTAATCCGATCTTCCAAGCCGTTAAGACGGGTATTCTCTATTGCACTGGATACAGCAACCGGATCCAGATCGAGAGCCAGTATCCGTGAAGCTCCCAGATGCGCTGCGCCGATGGAAAGAATACCTGAGCCTGTCCCAACATCTATGACTTCCTCTCCGCCCTTGATCACCATCTCCAGTGTGCGCAAGCATAACGAAGTTGTCGGATGCGTTCCTGTGCCGAATGCCATGCCCGGGTCCAGCTCAATAATCGATTCTTGATCGGATTCCGGCGTATACTCTTCCCATGTCGGCTTGATCGTTAACCGCTCGGACACGCGGATCGGTTTGAAATACTGCTTCCAGGCCGTTGCCCATTCATTCTCATCAACCGTCTTCATCTCATACCTGACTTCGCCTGTATCAATCCCAAATTCCTTCAGTTCATTCACGCGTGGCGCTATCTCATCACGGATCGCTTCTAAGGTGACCGTCTCATCAAAATAACCTTTAATAACGGCTTGACCTTCAGGAATATCATTAAAAGGAACGATCTCATCAAACCACTGTCCAAGGGATGTGTCCCGCTTCTTGTTCGTCGTACCGGATTCTTCAATCGAAACGCCTCCGGCTCCCGCTTCATGCAGGAAATTCGTAATCATCTCCACGGCTTCCTCCGTGGTATGTATCGTTAATTCATGCCATAACATGTGCTACTGTTCCTCCTCATTCATACATAAATATTATTGTACTATATAGAGGACCCCGGATACAAAGTTTGTACTAAAATACCATGATGACTTTTCTTACAAGTCGATCGAATACGAAAAACGTTATCAACGTACTCTCTCCAGATGACTGACCACATATGGCAGAAATTTTTGTTGCGAAATAAGAACGATAAGCCTCCAAAGTTTATACTTTCTTATGTCTTCAAAAAAAGCCCTGCTTACCACCTCCGTAACAAGAAAGGTAAGAGGACTCCTTCATCACTTGATAATCATAATGATCAATCTACATTTTTACTGGTTTCATCGAGAATTTTCTTCAATTGGCGTTCATCCGCTGCCTCGCTTCTGCGCAGCGCCTCCACATCATCGTGGTCGGCTTCCATAGCCGAAAACTCGACATCCTCCGCCTTAGCGGATTGAAGCGCAATCATCTTTTCGGTTTTGCTCGAGATTTTCCCTTTTTTTACGCGTCTCATCATGGGTGCTATTCTCCTTTCCGTATAAACGATCAGAGCTGTGCCTATAACCTCAAATCATGCCGCCGGATTCTTCGATTAACCGCATAGCTTGCGGGAATACGCCTTCGTCCAATACCACCGTCAGCAAAATATCCCGGCCCTCGGTTCCGTCCTGTCCGCCGCTACTCATCCCGCTGGCTGATGGATCCGCCGCCCCCAGGATTCCGGCCCCCGGCCCCGAAATATCCGCATTTAAGGTCAGCGTTGTTAAGCTTGCAATATTACCTGTCAACGGATTCATCGGATTGTTAAGCTCCCCGCCGGGATCCGCGCTAAACCGGTCGATGGACATATCGGCAACGCGCAGCGACTGCAATTTACGGGCTGCATGCTGGGCTTCTTCCGGACTTTTGAAATACGCCAAAATATTTTTCTCTGCCACTTCATTTCACCTGCATTTCCTATTCAAGATTGCATCTTCCAAAGATGGAGCTTCCCTAGCTTGCTTCATCATTAAGTGTTTTATTCTTGAGAAACGGGCCTGTTTAAGCTGGCAGACACTCCAGCAGCTCCCAGAAACAAAAAAACAGCAGGCCAAAGGTTGATCACCTTTAGCCTGCTGCTGTTCTTTATGCTATGAGGGGAGTTTAGCCCCTTAAGTTTGTATTAGTCACCGCGGAATGCTTTTTTTACACGGTCAAAAAAAGACTGTTCCTGTTCATGGGTCTGTTCGCCATCAAGTGAAGCAAACTGTCGAAGCAGCTCTTTCTGTTCATCACTCAGCTTGCTTGGCGTAACGACCACAACCTTGACGTGCTGGTCACCCTGTCCCATGCCGCGGAGTCGAGGCACTCCTTTGCCTTTCAGGCGGAAGAAGGTACCCGTCTGCGTGCCGGCCGGGATCTTCAGCTTCACTCTCTCCGTCAACGTCGGGATTTCAATCTCGTCGCCAAGCGCAGCCTGAGCAAAGGTAAGCGGCACTTCGCAATAAATGTCGTCCCCTTCGCGTTCGAAGAAGTCATGCGGCTTCACGCGGATTACGATATACAAGTCACCGGCCGGGCCGCCGCGGAAGCCGCCTTCGCCTTCACCTGTCATACGAAGTTGAGCTCCGTCGTCCACACCCGCAGGCACTCGAACATGAATCTTGCGCTGCTTCTTCACTTTACCGTTGCCGTTACAGGTCGAACAGCGGTCTTTGATGATCTTCCCTGTTCCGTTACAGTTCGAACAAGCGCGACGGTTTACCATCCGTCCAAACGGCGTATTCTGCACGACTTCTTGCTGTCCGCTGCCGTTACATACCGAACATGTGTGCGGCTGCGTGCCCGGCTTCGCCCCGGAACCGTGACAGGTATCACATGTCTCCGTTCTCGGAATGGTAATATCCGTTTCCTTACCGAATACCGCTTCCTTAAATTCAACTGTCATCGTGTATTGCAGATCGTTCCCCCGCTGAGGCGCATTCGGATCACGGCGTCCATTACCGCCAAAGAACATATCAAATATATCTCCAAAACCGCCGAAATCACCGGAGAAACCGCCTCCGCCCATGCCTTGGTTCGGATCGATATGTCCGTACTGGTCATAAGTCGAACGTTTCTGACCATCGCTCAATACGTCGTAAGCCTCTTTCACTTCCTTGAATTTGGCTTCCGCGTCAGCCGCTTTGTTCACGTCCGGATGATATTGGCGAGCCATTTTACGGTACGCCTTCTTGATCTCATCTTCCGATGCATCCTTGCCGACACCGAGCACCTCATAATAATCACGCTTATCAGCCACGGTTTCACCCCAATCTCTTTATTACTCTTTTACATAAGGAAAGCCAAAGTGCGAAGATGCGCAGCTTTGACCTTCCCATACAATCTATTCAGATTAACCTTTGTTTTTATCTTCGTCAACAACCTCGTAATCTGCATCTACGACATTGTCTTTATTAGCCGCACCGGAGTCGGCACCTTCAGCACCCTGCTGCTCTTGTGCTGCTTGCTCATACAGCTTCACGGACAGCTGCTGTACGATTTGAGTCAGCTCCTCTACCGAAGCGTTAATCTCTTCGAGGTTATCGGATTCAAGGGCCTTCTTCACTTTGTCTTTTGCTTCGTTCGCTTTTTCCACTTCGGAAGCATCAACTTTGTCGCCCAGATCCTTGAGTGTTTTCTCGGTTGTATATACGAGTTGGTCCGCATTGTTGCGAGCCTCTACCAGCTCTTTGCGTTTACGGTCTTCTTCGGCATGAAGCTCGGCGTCCTTCATCATTTGTTCAACTTCAGCGTCGCTCAAGCCGCTGGAGGACGTGATTGTGATCTTCTGGCTCTTGCCTGTACCTTTATCTGTCGCCGAAACGTTTACGATCCCGTTCGCATCGATATCGAAGGTAACTTCGATTTGCGGTACGCCACGTGGTGCTGGAGGAATATCTCCAAGCATGAAGCGTCCCAGCGTTTTGTTGCCGGCAGCCATTTCGCGCTCACCTTGCAGCACGTGAATTTCAACGCTCGGCTGGTTATCGGCATACGTGGAGAATACTTGGGATTTGCTTGTTGGAATCGTGGTGTTACGGTCGATCATTTTGGTGAATACGCCGCCTGCTGTCTCGATACCGAGGGACAACGGAGTTACGTCGAGCAATACGACGTCTTTAACGTCACCTGTCAATACGCCGGCTTGAACAGCTGCACCAAGCGCAACCACTTCGTCAGGATTTACGCCTTTATGAGGCTCTTTGCCTGTCAATTTCTTAATCGCTTCCTGTACGGCAGGAATACGAGTGGAACCACCGACAAGAACGATTTTATGAATATCGTTAGCTGTCAAACCTGCATCGCTAAGCGCTTGACGAGTCGGTCCAAGCGTACGCTCTACAAGAGAAGCAGACAATTCTTCGAATTTAGCACGAGTCAGGTTGAGCTCAAGATGCTGAGGCACGCCGTCAGCAACGGTGATGAACGGCAAAGAAATCGTGGTAGTCAGTACGCCGGACAATTCCTTTTTCGCTTTTTCCGCAGCGTCTTTCAGACGTTGAACCGCTGCTTTGTCTTTGCTCAAATCAATGCCTTGCTCTTTTTTGAATTCGGCTACCATATAGTCAATGATGACCTGGTCAAAATCGTCACCGCCGAGTTTGTTATCACCGCTGGTTGCTTTTACTTCGAAGAAGCCATCGCCGAGTTCCAGAATGGAAACGTCGAATGTACCGCCGCCCAGGTCATATACCAGAATGGTCTGGTCTTCGGATTTCTCCATACCGTATGCCAAAGCTGCTGCTGTCGGCTCGTTTACGATACGCAGAACCTCAAGACCCGCGATTTTACCGGCATCCTTGGTCGCTTGACGCTGGCTGTCATTAAAGTATGCAGGAACCGTAATAACCGCCTGGGTTACAGGTTGGCCCAGGTAAGCTTCCGCATCGGATTTCAGCTTTTGCAGAATGATGGCGGAGATTTCTTGCGGCGTATAATCTTTGCCGTCGATGGATTCTTTATGATTCGTACCCATATGACGCTTGATGGAGATAATGGTACGATCCGGGTTTGTGATCGCTTGACGTTTTGCTGTATCCCCAACGACACGCTCGCCGTCTTTCTTAAATCCGACAACGGATGGGGTCGTACGGGCGCCCTCCGGATTCGGGATAACTACTGCTTCCCCACCCTCCATTACGGCTACGCAAGAGTTGGTTGTTCCTAAGTCGATACCAATAACTTTGCTCATGTAAAATTTTCCTCCTTATTCATTCACACGAATCCTCGCATGATCTTCATCAATTTTTATATGATAAACGACTATCGAAAGTCGCTTACATGCTCACTTTAACCATCGCAGGTCTCAATACTTTGTCTTTTAGCATATACCCCTTCTGCACTTCCTCAACTACGATGCCTTCCTCGTATTCATCGCTCTCCACCTGCATGATCGCTTGGTGATACTCCGGATTAAACGGCTCGCCTACGCTCTTCATCGCCGTTAAACCTTCGGTAGCGAGAACAGATTCCAACTGGCGGAAGATCATGTTAACTCCCTTGGAGAAAGATTCAAACTCCGGGTTTTCCTCGGATGCCTGAAGCGCACGCTCAAAGTTATCGATGACAGGCAGAAGCTCTGTAATCAGTTTGGAAGAAGCGTATTTGCCCAGATCTTCTTTCTCCTTCTGTGTACGACGACGGAAGTTATCGAAATCCGCTTGTACTCGCAGGGTACGCTGCTGGTGCTCCAGCACCTCGGCCTGAAGTTTCTCAAGCTCAGCTGAACCTGCATCATCCGCCGAATCCGTTACAGGAATCTCCTGTTCGGGATTTACGGCTTCCTCCGCAGACCCACTCTCACCCGAGTTTGGCGTGTTCTCCAAAGTTTCTTCCATCGTTTCTTCTGTAACTGTATCTTGAACGGCATCCTTATGCTCATTATTCAAGACGCCTTCACCTCCTTCATATTCTAAAACAGACTGTCTGTGATTCATTTTATCCCGTAAGGGTTATTCGCCTATTTCTTTCATCTTGATGACGTGATGAATCCGCAGCACGGCTGCAGCAACTTCGCCGGCTGCTCGCAGGCCATGAAGTTTAACCGGAGCCGGATCCAGCACGCCCAGCTCCTCGTAATCAACAACCCGGCCGCTGTCGCAATCAATGCCCATGCAATCAGAGTCTGCACGGATTTGCGCAGCACGCACTTCTTCCATCTTCTCGAGCGGATTGTAACCGGCATTGAGAAGTATCTGCGACATCGGCTTGCGCAGCGCGGCCGAAACGGCTTCCATACCGAAGGCTTCCATGCCTTTCTGAGCCTCCCGGATCCGTTCCAATTCGTAGGACACCGCGAGTTCGCTTGTCCCGCCGCCTGGAAGTACCCCGCCGGAAACGGCAGCCTGCAGTGCCGAGGCCGCATCTCCCGCAATTCTGGCCGCCTCGCCTACGACTTCCGAAGTGCTTGCCCCAACAATGACCGTCACAATACGTTCCCGGTCCTGGCTGCCGCAGGCCAGCCGGATTTTCTCAATGCCTTCATCGTAAGCGACACGCGGGGTATCACCCAGAAGGGCTGCAAGCTCCTTCGAGTCTTTATGTAACGCCTTCCGGCGTATGGGAGTAGCTCCCGTCATGTCGCTTACCCGGCGAAGATCCGCACGTGACACGCGCGGCACAACCATCATGCCGTGATCCAGGCAAAACTGCTCTGCATCCGGATGGATGCCTTTTTCAAGCAGGATGAGTTTTACGGACAGTTCGGACAATCTCTCTAAATCGGAAGCGAACACTTTTCGGAGGTCCATATATTGGGCAAATCCGGCTTCGGTTGTGAGCGCCTCTTCATCGATCTCATCTGGTTCCAGGGAATCAAAGAGCACCAACACTTTTGCATCGTCATACGACTTGGACTCCCGGGCGAAGATCGGCCGCTGCCGGAGCAGAACCCCCTCGAACACTTCATTCTCGGCATTCTCCAGAGCAATTATACTGTCTGCGAGCGAGTAGGAAGGATCCTGAAGACGGGTGATTCCGGCTTTCCGCGCGGCTTGCATAATCAGCTCCACGATGTCCTTCCGTTCACGCCCAGCAACGTACACCGTCCGTTCCAGAAGCGGATCATCCAATCCGTCAATCAGCCGAACCCGCTTTGTTAAGAGCTGCATCGACTTCTCGATCCCCTGACGCAGCCCCTCCACCACCTTGGAAGCAGGGACCCCGCGGGTTATGCGGGAGACCCCTTCCTGCACGAGTGCGCCTGCAAGTACGGTAGCCGTTGTGGTTCCGTCGCCGATTTTCTCCTGCTGCGCTCTTGCCACCTGAATGAGCAGGCGCGCTGCCGGGTGGGTGACATCCATTTTATCCAGAATCGTAACCCCATCATTGGTAATGACCACTTCGCCACGGGGACCCACCAGCATCACGTCGAGCCCCTTGGGACCAAGCGTGCCTTCAACAGCGGACGTGACGGCCCGGACGGCATTACTGTTGTTCAATAGCGTAGAATAACGCTCATCTCCGTCCACTTGGCTATGTTGTCCTTGGCTCATCTGTCTCACTCCTTTACTTGTACCAGTGTGACAGCAGCTTCGTCAGGTCATGGGATAACACATTCAAGATGCCGATCACCCGTGCATATTCCATTCTTGTAGGACCGAGAATACCAATCGAACCGAGCGCTTTTCCGTCTATTGAATAAGTCGCTGTGATCAAACTGCAATTGGAAATCGCCTCATGCGTATTCTCCGTACCGATCTTCACTTGGACACCATGCTCACCGGGAGCGGGGGCCATGAGCTTCAACAGTGCGGGTGTCTGCTCCAGAAGCTCGAAGATTTCCCTTACCTTATCAACATCCTTGAACTCCGGCTGATTCAGCATGTGGGTCGTGCCGCTGAGATATATGCCGCGATGGTCCGGTTCATTGTTAAGGGCGATATCCAGCATACTCATGAGATCTTCATAATGTGAAATATGCCGCTGCATTTCCTCGCCAATCTCCGTATACAAACGGGTCTTGAGTTTATATAGAGGCACATTGACCAGCTTCTTGTTCAGAAGATTTACCACTTGCTCCAAATCCGAAACGGACACACCCTGCGGAATCGAAACAATTTTGTTCTCGACTTGCCCTGTGCTGGTGACGATGATGGCTACCGCTTGATCCTCATGGAGAGGAAGAAGCTGGAAATGACGCAAAGACGTATGAAAAACTTCCGGTCCCAGCAGGATGGAAGTATAATTAGTCATCTGAGACAGAATGCTCGCTGTATGCTGTATCATCTGCTCCATCACGTTCAGCTTTTCTGCAAAAAAGGATTTCATCATATGCAGTTCCGCAGGGTTCAAGGAAAACGACGACGTGAGATGATCAACATAATAACGATATCCTTTATGTGACGGAATTCGTCCAGCTGATGTATGAGGCTGCTCCAGAAATCCGAGTTCCTCCAGATCAGCCATCTCGTTTCGAATGGTTGCCGGACTGTATCCGACATCCCCGCGTTTGGAAATGCTTCTTGAACCAACCGGTTCGGCAGAACGGATATAGTCATCCACAATGGCATTCAAAATCATGCGTTGACGATCTGTTAACATGTCGCTCCCCTCCTTGCTGACTGCTTATTTTCTCTTTCGTTAGCACTCATCGTCATCGAGTGCTAACCGATATAACAAAAATACCAAACCGACCTGAGGATTGTCAAGTCAGTTCAGTACTTTAAGAACAGCTATTTCGTCACAAGCATGCTGCTTCTTGCAGTGAACGCAGTCGGTCCACACCTTCTCCGGAAAAATCTCCTTCTCCACGACGGCAAAACCGTTTTTGATGAAAAAGGATACTTCATACGTCAAGGCCATCACTTTCGGAAGCTCACGGCGTTTCGCTTCCTCCAGAAGGGAATCCACGAGCATGGAGCCGATCCCTTGCCCTTTATAACCATCAGAGATGCCGAGTGAACGAATCTCCACCAAATCATTTCCCAGCTGACACAAGGAACCGCAGCCGATCACGTTCCCTTCGGATTCGGCCACAACGAATTCCCCGATTTGTTTCTCCAACACTTTTTTGGACCGGGGCAGCATAATCCCCTGTTCCGCATATCCCTGAATCATCTGATACAGCGGCTCGACATCTTCTAACTTCGCCTTTCTGCATACCGCCGACATGGTTGTCCGTCTCCCCTTTACACGCTCCGTCATGTTATGAATAAATATACAACAGAGCGCATATAAGTTCAATAGATTAATTTGCCGTCAAACTGCCTATAAATTCAGCGAACACATCGTTGCCGAACAGAATGCCTTTACTGCTCAGTTTATATCCGTCCTCCGTAGAATCAAGAAGTCCCGCACTCACCATTTTATTCAGCGGCCCGGCGAATACTTCTTCCATGGAAGTTCCGAATTGCTGCCGGAACCGGCTGCGCGAAACGCCATCCAGCACGCGGAGCCCGACCATAAGGAAATCCTCCATCGCTTCTTCCCTTGATACCTCAAAGCTCTCCAATCGCGGAAGTCCTTGATTCGCTGCTTCATTATATGGGTTGACGCCTTTGATGTTCACATGGCGCTGACGACCGACGTATCCGTGCGCTCCCGCGCCCAAGCCATAATAATCCTCGTTGCGCCAATACGTCATGTTATGCCGGCTCTCAAAGCCGGGTTTGGCAAAATTACTGATCTCATACTGTTTATATCCGGCAGCCTGCATCCGCTCCATTAATAGAAGATACATATTCAGCTCATCCTCCTCATCCGGAAGCGGCAGCTGGTTTCGCTGGTACATCGTATGGAACAGCGTATTTTCTTCAACCTTTAAGCTGTAGATTGAATAATGCGGAAGTCCAAGCTCTAGCGCCTTATCCACGCTTTCCGCAAGCATGTCCAAGGTTTGATTCGGGAGCCCGAACATCAAATCGATGGACATGTTTTCAAAGCCTGCTCTTCTGGCATTCTCGAGACTTCGATACACGTCATCCGTATCATGAATCCGGCCGATGCCGGTCAACAAGCTGTTCTGGAACGCCTGCACCCCGAAGCTGATCCGGTTCACGCCGCCTTCGCGCATCACGGACAGTTTCTCCAAATCCGTGGTGCCGGGATTCGCTTCCATCGAAAATTCAATACGATCGGACCATTCCGGAAAATGGCGCTTCACGCTTTGCAAGAAGTATTCCATTTCATTTGGCTTCAGCACCGTAGGGGTCCCGCCGCCTACAAAAATGCTTTTGATTCGTCCCGGCGAGTTGGCCTGAACGGTCAGCTCCATCTCCTTATCCAGCGCGCGCAGATAATCCATCACCGGCTGATCCTTCAACACATAGGAATTGAAGTCGCAGTAAAAACATTTATTGGTACAAAACGGAATGTGAATGTACACTGCTTCCGTCCGTTGATCGTTTGCCTTCATTCTTTTCTTGCCCCCTCATGTACACCTCTGGCATGACTTACTTTAAGTGCGAGTTCAAAAAGTCAGGTTTTCAGCACCGAAGCTTATGCTTCCGATGTGCGTTTTTTCAAAACGCTTTAGTTGGATGAAGCTAGGGACTGAGGAGCGGAGCTGAACGTTTTCATGAGAAAACGGCTTCGGAAGCATAAGCTTGCAAAACCTACGTGAGCACCGGAAGGCCCGGCTGAATTCAATATTCGATGTCGATTAAGCTTCATGTGCTGCTTCGTGTTAGATATAGAATTTATACGTTATCAGCAGAGCTGATGAAATTCTATATCGCAAGAAAGCCTACCTTTGAATCGCGGTCGCTCATCCTTGAACTGACATCGATCAGGTTTTCTTATCAAAAGATGACTTTTTGAACAACCTCTTTAAGTAACTTCATGGAAGTTCCTTCTCTACTATAACGCTATGCCTCTTGGAATGAAAGAAAGGAAAGCCGAGAATCGGCTTTCCCATCATTTACTAAGGCTATACACGTAGGACCAGTCCAGCCCATTAACTAGTGGGCCTGCCATTCCTATGCAAAATTACTTGTCGTCAATTTTCAATACCGCCATGAAAGCTTCCTGCGGCACTTCAACGCTGCCGACTTGTTTCATCCGTTTCTTACCTTCCTTCTGCTTCTCAAGGAGTTTCCGTTTACGGGAGATGTCACCGCCGTAACACTTGGCAAGAACGTTTTTACGCATCGCTTTAACCGTTTCACGGGCCACAACCTTGGTCCCAACGGAAGCTTGAATCGGCACTTCGAACATTTGACGAGGAATCAGCTCGCGCAGCTTCTCGCAAATCAACCGTCCGCGGTGATAGGCACGGTCCTTGTGCACGATAAAGGACAAGGCATCCACTTGCTCGGCATTAAGCAAAATATCCATTTTGACCAGATTGGATCGACGGTACCCGGATAGCTCGTAATCAAATGAAGCATATCCTTTGGTGCTCGATTTCAACTGGTCGAAGAAATCATACACGATTTCCGACAACGGAATTTCATAGGTAATGGTGACGCGCGTTGTGTCCAGGTATTCCATATTCACGAATTCGCCGCGTTTATTTTGGCAGAGTTCCATGATCGCTCCAACATAATCGTTCGGAACGATAATACCTGCTTTAACATAAGGCTCTTCAACATAATCGACCTTGCCGACCTCAGGATAATGAGACGGGTTATCGATCTGGATCTGCTCCCCGTTTGTCAGCGTAATGCGGTAAATAACGCTCGGCGCCGTTGTAATCAGCGGTATATTAAACTCGCGTTCAATCCGCTCCTGGATGACATCCATGTGCAGCAGGCCTAGGAATCCGCAACGGAAACCGAATCCGAGCGCGCTGGATGTCTCTGGCTCAAAACTGAGCGATGCATCATTAAGCTGCAGCTTCTCGAGCGCTTCGCGCAGATCATTGTAGTCTGACGTCTCGATTGGATACAGACCACAGAATACCATCGGGTTGATTTTGCGGTAACCCGGAAGCGGCTCGGCCGTCGGACGCTTGGCATCCGTTACCGTATCACCGACCTGCGTATCGCCGACGCTCTTCATGCCAGCCACGATGAAACCGACATCGCCAACATTAAGCTCGTCCACGATGGACATGCGCGGCTTAAACGCCCCCACCTCAATAACCTCGAAGGTTTTGCCGGTAGCCATCATCTTGATCTTGGAACCGGCTTTGATACTTCCGTCAAGAACGCGCACATATACGATGACACCTTTGTAAGGATCATAATGGGAGTCGAAAATCAGCGCTTTCAGGGGTGCTTCCGAATCGCCTGTTGGCGCAGGGACTTTCTGAACCACCTGCTCCAGAATTTCCTTGATTCCGATACCCGCCTTGGCGGAAGCTAATACGGCATCGCTGGCATCCAGTCCGATGACATCCTCAACTTCCTGCTTCACCCGCTCGGGATCGGCGCTTGGCAGGTCAATTTTGTTAATGACAGGCAGAATTTCAAGATTGTTATCCAGTGCCAAATATACGTTGGCCAACGTCTGCGCTTCAATTCCCTGTGCAGCATCAACGACGAGCAGCGCGCCTTCACAAGCAGCCAGGCTTCGAGATACCTCATACGTAAAGTCGACGTGCCCTGGAGTATCAATCAGGTTCAATATATACTCCTCACCGTCATCGGCTTTGTAATTCAGGCGAACCGCCTGCAGCTTGATGGTAATCCCGCGCTCTCTCTCCAGATCCATCTGATCCAGTACCTGCTCTTGCATTTCACGCGAAGTTAATGCACCCGTAAATTCCAATATACGGTCAGCAAGCGTCGATTTCCCATGGTCTATATGTGCAATGATACAGAAATTACGAATTTTTTGTTGTCTTGCTTGTACGTCTGTCATGCCTAACCCCCAACAACCACCAGATGTTTGAATCAACTTATTATACCAGTTGAGGGGATGCACAGCAATGCTGAGAATAAAGGTGAATTTATTCCGCGATCGATCCGAACATCGACACGACCCAGCGTATGCTTTTGTCAGACAGCTGTTGGAGCAGTCCTGCCGTCTTGTCTGCAAGGACATCGGCAGGCGGTTGCGAGCGTTCGGGAAGCAGGATGTCGCTAGGCGTAGGCTCATATTCAGGTAGTGTCTTACGAGCATCTTGTTCTAGAACAACGGACTCTGATAAGGGAGGGGTCTTGCGTGTCCCTCCCCATCCATTCCCTTGGGCAGCTCCGCCTTGCGGATTCTGAGCATGGTCTTGCTGCACAGTTTGCACGGCGCCTGTACCGTCTGTCGATACGGGCGCCTTTGCCCCGCCAAGCTGCATGCCGACCAATATGCCGATGCCTGTCCATATGATAAGAGCCACAAACCGTTTTCCCATTCTTGACATCACAGAGTCCCTCCCTGATTTACCTGCTCACTCTTGCTCCATCGTTGCCGCCGAAATGTTAGCCTGCTTTGGCTGCTGTGCCTTTTTTGCTTCCGCCCTTGGTTTCCGCGGAAACGGACTGCTTCTTCGTTTGATCATTGTCTTTTTTCACACTGGCTTTCTCCGCCTCTTGCTCCTGCCAGTACACATCTGCAATAATGTCCGCCAACGCTTCAGCTGTCCGCTGCAATTCTTCCTTCGTATTATCGATTCCGCCGATTTCGATCAGGATGCTGTTCGGCGACAGGGATTGATTATATTCCCCGTTCCCTTGATCCGCTGATTTACCCCACACTCCCCGAGACACCCCGGGATAGGACTGTTCCAGCTTGGCATTGATTTTGCTTGCAAACGCCTCGTTCTGTCTCCAGTTCTCGTTCGCATGTCCGATGATGAAGTAAACCTTGGCATAGTTGACGCCGTTTACGGTTGCTGTCGTTTTGTTATACCGCTGCGAATCCCGATGGATATCGATCAGATAGTTAATGCCGTCGTTCTGGGACATGGCCTCCATGACCATCTGACGCGAGTATTTATAAGAAAAGTTGTAATTATACCCTTCAATGGTAGATTGATAGTCACTTTGATCATGCAGGGTGCCAATCCCGTTGGCTTCAAGTCTTTTGCTCAGCAAACTGCCTACCAGCATGACGTTCTTGCTCGGGGATACCGCCCCCGGATTATCGGAAGGATGTGTCAGCAGCGGGTTATATGCTTCCTGCGGGTGTGAATGATAGATGAGAACGGCTTTCTTTCCATTCGTAGACTTTCCATCCTTGGAGGTGCTTCCAGGATCGTTCTTACTGCCGGGCTCGTCCTCCGTACCCTGACCCGGGACATCCTCACCATTATCCTCATTGCCGATATCTCCCCGACCGCCTTGCGGCGGCTCTTCTCCGGCATCAGCAGGATCGCTCTCTGCCTGCCCCTCCGCGGGATCCGGCCGGTAATCCGCCGGTGCCTCCCCATCCTCGTTACCGGACCCATGAGACAGCTGTACCGGTTGATTTGCTTTCATGCCAGGCAGTTCTCCTGCAAGAAGGCTTTTTGGATCCCTCGGGTTCACACTCGTCAGCAGTTCAAAGACGAAGGTCGACATTTTCTCGCCGGAGAAGCTTGAGGTCTCTTTGGAAGCCGTCATATGCGGCATCTCCATGCCGATCATATCAATGAAAAAATGGCTGGATAACGAAGCGGCCAATCCTTTCATTGATGATACGGGCGAGGAATTCATCCGCTGTTCCGCCATCCCTCCGAGCCCTAGTAAAATAAAAAATATAAGAGAACCTAGCATTAGTATAATGAGCGTTCGACCCATGCTCAGACCTTCCATAACCTTCCGTTTCAGTCTGGCAATATTCCAGATGCGAAACTTGCGATTGTTCATAACGATGCCCTCCTCGGTTCGCCGGGAGCTATTTCGGCCATCATTCCGCCGTTCCCGCGACTTGTGTAATCTCTTATATTTCAAATCTATGAACCGGGGAGAATCGATAGAACTAGATCCATGAAAAATATAAAAGCTCCGATAGATTCGGAGCTTTCATGCTGGGTTAGTGCGTGTACGCACCTACATTGCCGGGATCCACAGCCTCATGCAGCGCTGCGTTCAGGCCGGTTGCCACGATATTGGCGATGTCCTCTATAAATTCGTCAATCTCCTTGGGCGTTACGATAAGGTCATGGCCCAGCGGCTCCAGAACCTCCTTCACCAGTGCGAGGCGATCACCTTCGGGTATATCATGGAGCATGCCCATAATTTTGCCCGTCTCCGGCGCACCTTCGCCAAAATGAGATTTCATGAGCTCAATGGCGTTATTAACGATGGTGGAAGCATAGCAGACGGTCGGAACTCCGATCGCAATGCAGGGGACCCCGAGAATTTCCTGCGTCAATCCCTTGCGCTTATTGCCAACGCCAGAACCGGGGTGGATTCCGATATCCGCAATCTGGATGGTCGTATTCACCCGTTCCAGCGAGCGCGAAGCCAGAGCGTCAATAGCGATGATCAGTTCGGGACGGGTTTGCTCCACGATGCCCTGAACCGTTTCGCTCGATTCAATGCCTGTCAGACCGAGAACGCCTGGCGCTACGGCACTAACCTGTCGATAGCCTGGCGCCACCCGATCCGGCATAAGCTCGAAAAACTGTCGGGTTACCATCACGTTCTCCACCACCAGCGGTCCCAGGGAATCCGGCGTCACGTTCCAGTTGCCGAGCCCGACAATGAGCACGCTTGCATTGGGTCCGATCCCGATCCGGGACATGAATGCCTCAAACTCACGAGCGAAGACAACAGATACTTGATCCTGAAGCCCCGTATCCCCCTTGCGAAGATCGGGTACCTCCAACGTGACGTAATGGCCCTTTACTCTTCCAATTTGCTTAGAGGCTGCATCGTTCTCCACGTCCAGCCTTGTAATCTTGATTCCGTCCTCCTGCACCACATCCTCCATCACACCAGGAATGGGCGCGCCCCCTTTGCCTCCCGCCAGTTCTCTTGATTCCACCGCCAGGTCCGTTCGGACCGAGTATTTTTGCAGATCCAGATCCATAGAAATTCACACTCCTCCTCATATTGCTAGTAGTGTGCGAGAGTATGGGAGAGATTATGCAGAAGTCCGAATGAGTATTGCTTTTTGTCCACCCCCATGCTAAAATATTTTAAGTTGTGAATCATTTCGCTCTATTGAAATGCCTTACAGGAGGTGAATGTAATGCCAAACATTAAATCCGCGATTAAACGTGTAAAGACAAATGACAAACGCCACGCGCTTAACATTTCTCAAAAATCCGCGCTTCGCACAGCTGTTAAAACTGCTGACGTAGCGTTGAACGGTACAGAAATCGAAGCTGCTAAAGTTGCTTTCCAGGCTGCTTCCAAGAAGCTTGATAAAGCTGTAACAAAGGGCCTGATCCATAAGAACGCAGCTGCCCGCAAGAAGTCCCGTCTGGCGAAAAGACTGAACGCTCTTACGTCGCAAGCGTAAGTAACGTTTGTTGAATACGACATGGAAAAAGCCCTGAACAGTTCACACTGCTCAGGGCTTTTTGTAGCACGTTGATCAACGTGCTCTTCTCGGCAGTCAACCACATATAACGGATTTTTTTTTGCAAGATCAGGTGGGTAAGCCTCTGAAGTTCATGCTTTCTGATCTCTAAACAAAAAGAGCGTACGACTGCTCCCGCGGCCGTACGCTCTTAACTTGTTGCGGGTGTGTTAAGCCCCAAGCCGCAGCAAAAACAATTCGATGCCGAGCACCTTATCCACGGCCCCGGTCTTCATCTGGTAATCCAGATTCGCCAGATGGTTCAGAATGCCTTCAAGGCGTGCTGTCTCAAACTTGCGGGCTTGCTCGCCCGCAATCTTCACCGCATAGGGATGCAATCCGATCTGGGAAGCAATTTGCTGCTGCGAGTAGCTCTGGGTAGATAGAGTCTTCACCTGCAGAATAATCCGGAACTGTCTGGTGATGAGCGCCGCAATCTTGATCGGCTCCTCGCGCTGCTTCAGCAGCTCATAATAGATTCCGAGCGCCTTGTCCAATCGGAGATTCGCAATATCCTCTACAAGCGCAAACACATTCTGTTCCGTGCTGCGCGCCACCAGCATATCCACGGTTGCGACATCAATCACTCCGCCGGCACCAGCATATAAACACAGCTTTTCGATCTCACCTGATAATGCCTGAAGACTGGTTCCCGCATTTCGCACGATCGCCTCCGCCGCACCTTCTCGCAGCGTGCAGTTTCCGTTCTTCACCTGCTTGTCCACCCAGCGAAGCAGATCCTCCCCGCCCAAAGGCATAAAGGACAAGGCAACCCCTGATTTCTTAACTGCCTTGACTACCTTTTTGCGTTCATCCAGCTTTTCTTGTCCAACCATAAAGACAATCACACTATAATCAGCGGGATTGGTCAAATAATCCAGCAAAGCCTCTGGACGATGATCCACTTTCCCGTTATCTTTTGCTGCGGTAAAAAAAGCCGTGTCCCTGACCATGATCAATTTTTTCTGAACCATAAATGGAACCGTCTCCGCTTCTTCAATGACGGTTTGAATCGGAACCTCCCCTAAATCCATATGAACAAGCGCAAAATCACGGTCTTCTTTTGGGATCAGCTGGGCTTCCAGAAATTCAGCGAATTCCTTCATTTGAAATTTCTCGCTGCCATACAACAAATAGACGGCAGACACATCTCCCTGCTTAACCGCCTTGGCCGCCGCTTTGGCATCCATCGGCGTCCCCCCTTTCTACTCTGTACACTATACCAAAAAAGAGTGCCTGAATGCGATAGACGACAAGCATAAAAATGAAATCATCCACACGAAAACAAAGAGACCTCGGCTTGGCAGCGGCAAGGTCCCTTCGTCCCAACACATCTATATAAACGCCGGCAAGTATGCTCTAGAAACACCTCGCCGTCGGTCATACGACGGTAGTTGGTATAATGCTCTCTCTAATATATAGTGTATTCATATCTCCCGGCATTGGTGCACCGATTGTATATATCTCTGAATATTTCTATTGTTTAGGCTGCTTCTGCCCCGTAGTCGCCGGAGGCTGAGACTTCTCAATGGAATAGACGGATTCAACCAATTCGTTATTCGTCTGCACCTTGTACTTAAACGTTAAGCCGTCCTCTGACCATTGACCGGATACCCAGCTTCCGCCGAGCGGAATCGTCTCAACCGTTTCAACCGCCTCAGGCGAGGTTTGGCTTCCCGATGGCAGGCGATAGATAATCAGATGGTCGGCCTCCAGCGAAGCTCGGTAGAGGCCGTCCGGGGACGACCACTGTTCCGGTACCTTCACCAGTCCTTGGTACGATCCGGTTGACCTGTCGGATGATTCTAGGCTTCCCGTGCCTGCATCACCGGAAGGATCGCTAATTGGAGGCAGCATCTCTGACGTGGCATCCGCCGAATCCGTAGGTGAAGTCTGGATATCCATGGTTTCGGATTTCTGCTCAGGTTCACTGGCCGGAGGGTCAGACGGACTTATAGTATCGTTGTTTGATCCCTCATTGTTGCTCTTTGCAGGTTGGTCTGATGTTTGAGGTTCCCCTTCATCCTTCTTCTGGACCGAATTATCGGGTGCTGTAACATCTTTCTTGGTGCCGTTAGCCCCATCCGATGGTTCCGGCGTTGCCTTCGTTTCATTCGGAGCAGACTTAGAATTGGCTTCCGATGACGATTCTGAAGGCGAACTCCGCAGATTTGCGGATGGATCGCTTCCCTCATCCGATGCGCCACCCGTCTCCGTGCCGCCTTCGGCGGCAAACGGCTGAGCGATTTCCTGACTCTGCGTTGCTGCCGAGTCGTCATTCGCCCCGGCACTGGTCGTGCTTGCCTCTTCGTATGGAATCTCCGCATCGGATAGCATCTTCGGTTCATTATTTAAAATAGCTACGCTAAAAATAAGTACAGCGGCAGCGGCACCGATAGCCGTTCTTCCGCCAACCGTGCTCCACCAGCTTCCCGCACGTCGCGGACGCCGCATTTCCGGCATCATTTCGGCGGGCTCCTGGCTTTTCACGGCTGGAGGTACGACAAGGTTCTGGCGTTCACGGTCAATGGCATCCAGTCTAGGCATGATAGCGTCTACCAGACTGACAGGCGGGGTTACGGCCGGGAGATCCTCAAGCTCTCTGTTCAATGATTTCAATATATTAAAGGTCTCCGCACACATGGGGCACACGGCAATATGCTGATACATTTCGGCCGTCTCCTCCGAAGTGAGATCCCGGTCCAAATACCGGTGCATGCGTTCCACCACCTCTTGGCAATTCATCCTGATACACCACCTTTCTGATGCTCTTGGAGCATATTCTGCAGCTGCTGCCTGGCCCTGAACAAATAGGATTTCACCGTATTGAGCGGGAGGTTCAGACAATCAGCAATTTCGTTGTAGGATAGATCCTGCAAATACCTTAAGACAATGACCGTGCGATGATGATCCGGCAGTTGATTAATGGCTTCCTGAATATCCTGAGCCAGATATCCCGACATCACTTCCCGTTCTACATCGAGATTATCCCGAAACACCAGATCATGTTCATCGATGGAAACCGTCGGCTTGGTCCTGCGGAATTTATCAATGCATATGTTGGTGACAATCCGCTGGACCCAAGTTTTGAACTGAGCCTTCTCCTCGTAGGAGTTAATCTTCGTATATACACGTATAAGTGCTTCCTGGGCTGCATCCATAGCATCCTGTTCATTGTTTAAAATGTAATAAGCAGTTCGGTAAACATGTTGCTCAATTTCTCGCAATAGGGTGATTAGAGCGTCGCGATCGCCCGATTGAGCGGCTCTTATGAGTCCCTGCTCCACCACAGTGGATCCCCCTCTCCCTGCATACATACAGACGGATAGAATTAAAAAAATGTTGCAGTATGTAACCTATTATTTTTTTAGGAAACTTCATCTAACTATACCAAATATAAAGATTATAGTCACCGCTGCATTTTCCTATAAAAGATCATACTACGAATCTATGTCCAAAGGACAGCTGGCTGTTTTCATGGAAGCTTCGTACGCGTTTCAATATGTCCATCCTTGATCCTCATCTGGATTTCACCGTGAAGGTTGGTCTGATAGATGAGCATCGAGGAACGTTCCAACCGTCCGACCACATCCGGATGAGGGTGGCCGTAGATATTGTTGACGCCAGCGGAAATAACCGCTGCCTTCGGCTTCCATGCATTCAGCCAGAGTGCGGATGTCGAGGTTTTGCTTCCATGATGGGCAACTTTCATGACATCGATCCGGTTTTCGGCAGCAGCGCTCCGTGAAACGAAATCATCCTGTGAAGAACGTTCCTCCAGGTGCAGCAATATATTATGTTCGGCAGCTTGGTCCGTGTCACCCGTAAATAAGAACCGGCTGCCGTTCATCTGAAGGACAAATACTAGTGAAGCATGATTCTGCTCCTTAATCAACGGTAATGGTTTTATGATTTCTCCACTTTCTGGGAAGATAGGCGCTAAAAATTGGATTTGCGTATGACTGTCAAGCTTCCATACTTCCCGATCCACTCCAGCCTCGTAAATGGGAATGCGCTGCTGAACGGCGGTTAACATCAGTTTCCGGAAGGAAGCCGAGTCGGTCAAGGTCCCGTTGAATACAACCGATTTTACGGAGATTTCCTGCAAAACAGCCTGGAAGCCGCCGATATGATCCTGGTCTCCATGGGACATGATGACAGCCTCAAGCTGGTGCACGCCCCGTTTTTTCAGCAATGGAACCACCACTTTCGCTCCCACCTCATACGGAGACTTTCGTTCTTTCCAAGTATCCTTTTCCTTACGAAAATTCACCGTGCCACCACCGTCAATGAGAATATGCTTGCCCTCAGGTGTTGTTACCAGTATCGAATCTCCTTGTCCTACATCCAGGAATTGCACCAGTCCCGCTCCGTGCATGGACGGAGATTGATAGCCGCCGTACAGTAAAAGACCCAAAGCCCCAGACAGCAGGACGATCGCGGATCTCGTTGCATAGCGTTCGATATAATCACTGGCGCGAAGAAAACCTCTCCATCGTAACGCACCGGCCCATCGATCCACAAGCGGAAACATGCCGGTCGCTCTAGACGAGCTTCCTCTACGATCCAAGGGTATCCGTCCTTCCAACGGAACTGTATCATCGGACCCGCTTCGCTCTCCTTCGCGATTTTCGGAACTCTTTTTCAAAATGGACAGCAATGCATACAGAAGAACAAAATAACACAGAATCCAGGCTATCGACGGGGATGGCCACAATGTCATAAACACGGATGAACCATTCATCCATTCAACGATTCGGAACGTCATTTGGTTTAACCATTCCGTTACAGCTGCCAGCCAGCCGGCTCCTCGCATCCACACCCACCCCATCAGCAAAGACACCATTCCTAGCGGAAGAACGACAAGGCTAATGACTGGAACCAGGAGCATGTTGGCGAAAACAGAAATCAGCGACACCTGGTTGAAATAATAAATGGTAAGAGGAAAGGAGATCAGCTGCGCTACGACCGTGACTCCAATGGTTCCCGCAAGCCAGCGGGGCAAAAATGTCAGCAGCGGCATCAGCTTCGGCACGAATATCATCAAGCCCGCAGTCACGATGAATGACAATTGAAAGCTGACGTTAACGAGAAAATACGGGTTCCACAGCAGCATGGCGAGCACGGCAACACTCAGAATATGCAGTCCATCCTTCAAAAGCCGACGCCGTGCGGCATACAAACCGATCATCCCCATGATGCCGGCACGGACGATAGAAGGGCTTGCCCCGGTAAGCAGGACGTAGACGGGAATCAGCCACATGACCACCGTCAGCGAGGTCTCCCTCGTCATTCGAAGGGTGTTGCATATGAATAAAAGACATCCTACGACAACAGCCACATGCATGCCCGATATCGCAAGAATATGAGTCAATCCCAGCCGCGAGAACTCCATAAATGTATCGGGATCCAGATCATCCCGATTGCCAATGACAAGTCCCTTCATATAACCCGCGTGGATTCCGCCGTACAATTCATCCAGCTTGCCCCCAAGCTTATGGCGAACGGCATCCGTCCATCTTAGAATATGACTTAAATTCCAGCTGTCAGGCGGAGTGACCCCCGCTTGTTCAGAACCTTTCACTTTAATCATCCAATGAATTTTCTGGGTTCGCAAATATTGAGCATAATCAAATCCGTCAAAATTACGGGCTTCTCCAGGTTTTTGCAACTCTCCCTTCAGTTGTATGCGGTCCCCGCGCTGCCATCGGTTAACCCTCTCCAACTCCCTTTTGTCCAGCAGTTTTACTTGAACCCTAACGATATCATCTGTCTTCAGCATGGTCCCGTTATCCGGATTCGCTTGTTTTTGAGGCGCTGGAGGCTTTGCTAGCGTGAGATCAGCTTCATGCAGGACAACATTAAAATCCGCGCGGTCACCGTCCACTTCTATAGGGGATGTGATTACACCAAACGCTGTAACCGGAACGGTGTCCGTCGATGACTCCCCGGAGAGAAACGACTCGAAATCACTTACATTTGCCCCATCATGCCATTCCCAGTAAGTGCCCGACACGCACAAGGAGAACAACATGCAGAGTGTAAAAAGACGCCCTGCCCCCGCCCAATGACATACAGCAAGCAGTATGAGAATCAGCCCGGCTGCAATCAAAGCCAGCCCCCATCCATCGTACAGGCATGCAGCACTGCTGCCGATTACCCATAACACGGTAAACACAAGTAATGGCCTTCGCCTCATGATTTGAACAATCCCTTCATCATTAAATAAAAAAAGAACCCTCGCCTGCAGATCGCAGTCAAAGGTCCTTCCTCTGTGTCTTCCTATTTACATTCTTCAGCAACCATATTCATAAATCATTCCGCTACCGTCATCAAGGTTTCGCGCGGCGGCTCATACACTTCAAGCTGCCGGAACAAAATACCCTTCTGTTCCATCATGCGGGACACCTTGCCCGAATCCTTCGGATAAGGACGGTGGAACACAACCTCGACAATGCCGCTGTTGGCAAGCATATTCGCACAGGTCCAGCAGGGCTCATCCGTCACGTACACCGTGCTGCCTTCACGATCAATCCGGTCCGTGAATAACAGCAGATTCTGCTCAGCATGAATCGTCCGGATGCAGCGCTGTTTCTTCACCATGCTCTCCTTGCCGTCCTGTACGACCAATTCATAATCCTCAGCGATCATACAGCCAGCTTCCGAGCAATCAGGCACTCCCATCGGCGCGCCGTTATATGCCGTTCCGAGCAGCTTCTTCCCCTGCACCAGCACCGCTCCGACATGACGCCGCGGGCATTGAGAGCGGGTAGAAACCATAAAGGCAATATCCATGAAATAAGTATCCCAATCTTTACGTTGATCTGCACTCATCATCTGTCACCTGTTCCTTATCAATATCCCCTTTATTGTAGCACATAGCTAAAGTCCAACGTAAGGCTTCATCTTCTCCAGCATTTTGGGACCGATGCCCTTTACGTTCATCAAGTCCGCCTGACTTCGAAATGGACCAAACTGATTTCGATAATCGATAATCGCCTTGGCCTTCGCCTCGCCAATGCCAGGCAGCTCCATGAGCGTTGCGGCATCCGCCGTGTTGACATTAATCAACCCGGATGAATCCGGAGCTGCTGGTTGCTGCGCTACACTGTTAACAGGGGCTTGCTGCTGTAACTGCTGACCGACAACTTCAGCCTGAGGTGGAACCGAGGCCGAAGTAGATTGGCCAGAGGTTGAAGATGGGGCGATATAATCTGCTGTACTGCTCTCTGCCGCTCCTTGGTCTTGGTTTGGCATGGGCTCCTTCGCGTTATGTGCAGGCTCGATCTGCCCAGCCTGAGCGGTCTTTGCAGCATTTTTCACGTCCGCTTCGGGCTCAGCAGATGCTCGAGCCGGTTCCACGTCCTTATGCCGGGAATCAGCCCCAGATGTCTTCACACCCGCATTCTCTTCGGCAGCAACCACCTGCTCCAGCTGATCGTTTAGCGGCTGCCAGCCCTCGATCCCCTGATTCGTACCGCCAGCAAACAAGATGAACCCGCAGCCCGCAATCGTTGCGGCAAGACTCCAACCTAAAGATACTCGTCTCATCTATGATCTCTCCTTAACATCAAAGTTCATTTGGTACAAACCCATGAATATTCTTCGGTTTCCCTACCGAAATCGCATGAAAAACCGTCATGAATCGGCATCTTCCCCGCATACATTAAACGTAAGGACGGTACATTTCTGCCGTAAAGCGCGAAAGGAGGGAACATACACATGAAGGTCGGTTTTATCGGTACGGGCAGCATGGGTAGTCTGTTGATCGATGCCTTCATTCAATCGGGCGCACTCCTGCCTGAGCAGATTCGGGTCAGCAACCGAAGCCCTGAAAAGCCGCTGCAGCTGGCAAAACGTCATCCCGGTCTGACGGTATGCAACTGTAACATGGAGACGGCTTCTCAGAGCGACCTGCTATTCCTATGTATCAAGCCGCTTGAATTCAAATCGGTCATCAGCGAAATCAAAGACAGGCTTGAAGCCCGGCAAATCGCGATATCTATCACGAGTCCGGTCCAATTGATCCATCTGGAATCAACGCTGCCCTGCAAGGTGGCGAAAATCATACCGAGCATCACCAACTTAACCGGAGGCGGAGCATCGTTATGCATGTATGGTTCCCGAATAAAAGAAGAAGACAGGCAGCTTATAGAAAGCCTCCTGTCTTATATCAGCAGGCCGCTCGAGATACTGGAATCGCACACACGAATCACTTCCGATTTCTCCAGCTGCGGACCTGCTTTTTTAAGTTTATTCATGGAAAAATGGATCGACGCTGCCGTTGAAATGACCGGAATCGACCGCAGTACCCTTAATGCATTAGCCGGTGAAATGCTGCTTGGCACCGGCAAGCTGCTAACGGAGGAGGGCTTCTCCCCCGAACAGCTGCAAGAGCGGGTTGCGGTTCCCGGAGGCATCACAGCTCAGGCTTTGGCACTGCTCGATTCAAACCTGAACGGATTGTTCTACCAATTGATCAAAACCACACACGACAAGTATGAGGAGGATTTGGCCAAACTGGATGCTGCCTTCGGTTTTACGATTAACCGGCCACGATATTGACCAGTTTACCCGGTACGGCAATAATTTTGCGAATACTCTTTCCTTCCAGCGCCTGCTTGACATTCGGAAGGGAGAGGCTATGTTGTTGCATGGCTTCTTGGTTCATGTCTTTCGAGATTTTGGCACGTTCTACGATTTTGCCGTTAACTTGAACAACAATCTCAACTTCGGCCTCTACAGTCCAAGCCTCATCATACTCCGGCCATGGCACGTAGGTTACGCTCTCCGTGTAGCCTAAACGGCTCCACAGCTCTTCAGCCAGGTGAGGGGCCAGCGGGGAAAGCAGCTGAACGAAGTTCTCCATCGCTTTGCGCGGAAGCTTTTCCGTCTTGTATCCCTCGTTGATGAATACCATCAGCTGGCTGATCGCTGTGTTAAAGCGCATATGTTCAAAGTCTTCGGTTACTTTCTTAATCGTTTTGTGCAGCGTACGTTTGAATTCGTCCGCACCCTCGCCTTCCGCGATTTTAGGGTTCAATTGACCGTCGTCTCCGATGAACAGGCGCCACACGCGGGAGAGGAAACGATGCGTTCCTTCAACCCCGTTGGTGTTCCATGGCTTGGTCGCTTCCAGCGGCCCCATGAACATCTCGTACACGCGCAGCGTGTCGGCACCGTATTCGTTAACAATATCATCCGGATTGATGACATTGCCGCGGGATTTACTCATTTTTTCATTATTGTTGCCCAGGATCATACCCTGATTGACCAGTTTCTGGAAAGGCTCCTTCGTATCGACAACACCCAGGTCATACAATACTTTGTGCCAGAAGCGTGCATACAGCAAATGAAGCACCGCATGCTCCACACCACCGATGTACAGGTCAACCGGCAGCCATTCCTTCTGCTTCTCCTTGGAGCACAATTCCTCATTATTACGCGGATCGATATAACGCAGGTAGTACCAGCAGCTGCCAGCCCATTGCGGCATCGTATTGGTCTCGCGGCGGGCTTTCATGCCCGTTTCGGGATCTACCGTTTCCACCCACTCCGTAACGTTAGCCAGCGGCGATTCGCCGGTACCGGACGGTTTAATCTGATCCACATCCGGCAGCAGCAATGGAAGCTGATCCTCCGGCACGGTCTTCATCGTTCCGTCTTCCAGATGCAGAATCGGAATCGGCTCACCCCAATAGCGTTGGCGGCTGAACAGCCAGTCGCGCAGACGGTAAGTTACCTTCTTCTTGCCCTTGCCCTCTTGCTCCAGCCATTCATTCATCGCCTGGATAGCCTCTTCATTATCCAACCCATTCAGGAAGCCGGAATTCACATGCGCGCCACTGCCGCTGTATGCTTCCTCCTCGACATTTCCACCCTGAACAACTTCAATAATCGGAAGACCGAATTGCTTCGCAAACTCCCAGTCGCGGCTGTCATGACCCGGAACCGCCATAATGGCTCCCGTTCCATAGCCAGCAAGCACGTAATCCGCGATCCAGATCGGCACTTTAGCGCCGTTTACCGGATTGATAGCGTACGCACCCGTAAATACACCAGTTTTATCCTTGGCCAGATCCGTCCGCTCCAGGTCGCTTTTACGAGCTGCTTGATCTTGATAAGCCTTGACGGCTTCACGCTGATCGGCTGACGTAATCTTATCCACGAGGTCATGCTCCGGCGCCAGGACACAGTAGCTTGCCCCGAACAGCGTATCTGGACGGGTTGTGAACACCTCCAGATGACCATCGTACCCTTCGATGTCAAAACGAACCTCAGCGCCTGTGGATTTGCCGATCCAGTTGCGCTGCATATCCTTCAGGCTCTCGCTCCAGTCCAATTCATCCAGATCCTCAAGCAGACGATCCGCATATTCGGTAATACGCAGAATCCATTGGCGCATCGGTTTACGTACGACCGGATGGCCTCCGCGTTCACTCTTGCCGTCGATGACCTCTTCGTTCGCAAGCACGGTACCGAGCGCTTCGCACCAGTTCACCGGTACTTCAGCCACATAGGCGAGGCCGCGCTTATAGAGCTGGATAAAGATCCACTGGGTCCATTTATAATATTCCGGATCGGTGGTGCTGATCTCGCGGTCCCAGTCATACGAGAAGCCGAGAGATTTGATCTGGCGGCGGAATGTATCAATATTTTGCACGGTAAACTCGCGAGGATGTTTGCCTGTGTCCATTGCATACTGCTCCGCTGGCAGACCGAAGGCATCCCATCCCATAGGATGAAGCACATTGTATCCGCGCATCCGCTTGTAACGGGACACGATGTCAGTCGCCGTGTACCCCTCCGGATGCCCTACGTGCAAGCCTGCGCCTGATGGATATGGAAACATATCCAGCGCATAAAATTTCGGTTTGGATGAGGTATCTTCCGTTTTAAAGGTTTTATTCTCATCCCAGTATTGCTGCCACTTCGGTTCGATGGCCTGCGGCTGATAGCCGTGGCCCGTTGGTTGATTGTCCGTCATACTTCATTGCTCCTCCTTCACAGTCGAGAGACAAGGCCTATGCCATTGCCCAAAAAAACAAAAAAACCTCATCATCCATAGCGCTGATCGCTAGGGACGAGAGGTTTGATTCCCGTGGTACCACCCTAGTTAGCCAAAGGCATGCTTTGCCTTTCACTCCCTTTGCATCCTTATCGCGGATGAGACGACGATGCTTCAGCGGCCGAATCTGCCGGAATACAGCCCTCCGACGGCCGGGTTAACACCATTGCTCCGAGGCGAGTTCATTCCTATCGTCAACCGGTTTTCACCAGACACCGGCTCTCTGCATGATCGAAAGTGGAACGATTGATCCTCATCATCGCGTTCATATTACCGTTTTAATGTGGCTATTATACCCAAAAAGTCCGATCAAGTCAACGAAAGCTCTTCTCCGCTTCTGCGATAATATTCCGGTGTCGTCCCGACCATGGCCTTGAACATCCTGCTGAAATGAGCCAAATGCTTGAAGCCTGCCGCCTGGCTGATCTCCGTGATGCTGAGATGAGGATGGAGCCTGAGCAAAATTTTAGCTTGGTTAATCCGCCGGTGATACAAATATTTAAACACCGTCGTTCCAGTAACCTCCTTAAACAAGGAGGATAAATAGTGCTTCGTAATATGCATATCGCGGGCGATTTGCTCCAGCGTCAGATCCTGCATATAATTTTCCTCGACAAACGACACGACATGCTGGACATGCCGTTCTTTCTCGGAGATGGAGTCCTGATCCTGCACAGCACCCTGGCACCAGTCCGCGATGACGTACATCATCTCTTGAATACGCAAGGTCATCCGTTCCTGACGAAAACCGGCCGTGGATGCCGAGAGGCGATGCATATCGGCCAGCATGCCTTCAAATTCATCCCGGTTCGCCCCTGTCAGTGTCATGCGATGATTTCGCAGCGTTTCGAAGGGGTCCAGCAGTATCGATCTGGCCGTCTCCGAAAGCCCCTTGCAAATCCAGGCCGGATCAAAATGCAGAATGCTTCTGACATATCTAGAATCAGGCTCTACATTCGGACAGTGAAGCGTAAGCCCGTTCATCAAGAGCAGATCCCCCGGCTTCAGCGTGAAAACGGAATCGCCGATCAAATAAGTGCAGCGTCCTTCATGGAAATAATAAATTTCATAAAAAGCATGCGAGTGAAACTGTCCTCCGGACAACGGCTGTTCATTGTAATAGGTCAGATCGAACGGCGCCTGCAGCTGCATGCGGTCAAAGCCTAGCATCATATCGGCAGATGAGGTCATCTAGAGAATCGCCCCTTTAGCGATTTTGGAGTTGTCTAATCCTCAACCCTCAACAAAACGGGGTTTTCTCTATTATAAATGATTTTATGGAATGCGCACGGCCTCATTTTGGGCGATGACGCACAATTCTCCGGCTTTGAAGGCGTGCTCCTGGGACATGGCATGCTCCGTACGTTCCAGACAATCCAGGATAAGTTCCCCGAAGAATGGATAGCCCACCTTGCCTTGAAGCTCCATATGAAACTCTCCCTCGCCATTGACCAGGTACAGATGATCGCCTTGCGGATGCCTTGCGATATCGATGTATTTGCGAAGCTCGATGTATCCTTCCGTCCCCAGAATAAAGGTTCTTCCGTCGCCCCAGGTGCCAAGGCCTCCAGGTGTCAGCCAGTCGACACGGAAATAATTCGTGGCCCCGTTGTCTCCTACAAGCGTTGCATCTCCAAAATCCTCCAGCTCCGGATAATCCGGATTCGCATAATTTCCCACCTTGCTGCTGAGCACTTTGGCATCGCGGCAGCCCGCAAAAAACAAAAATTGTTCAATCTGGTGGGAGCCGATATCACACAGAATGCCACCATACTGTTGATGACGGAAAAACCAGTCCGGACGGGAAGGCGCATTTAAACGGTGCGGACCTGTTCCCATCACTTGCACCACTCGCCCTATCGCCCCGTCCTGGATCAGCCTTCCTGCATGGACGGCACTCTCCACATGCAGCCGTTCACTGTAATAGACCATGTACTTCCTGCCTGTCTCCGCCGCCTTCGCGCGAGCAGCGTTCACCTGCTCCAGCGTGGTGAAAGGCGTCTTATCCGTAAAATAATCCTTCCCATGCGACATGACCTTCAGGCCAAGTTCGCATCGTTCCGAAGAAATAGCCGCAGCCGCTACCAGATGAACCTCCGCATCCTCTAGCACCTGTGCCTCCGACGAAGCGACGGTTACACTTGGATAAGCCTTGCAAAAAGCCGCAACCTTCGCGGGGTCTGAGTCATACACCCACTTCAGCGTCGCCCCGGCCTCGATCAATCCGTTACACATGCCGTATATATGCCCATGCTCCAGCGACATGGCAGCAAACATAAACTCTCCGGGCTTGCACACCGGCTGGGCCTTGCCCACCGGCGCGTAGAGCATTCCATTACTGCGGTCCATACCACGTGCCTCCTGATTGTGATTTAATAGGTTCCAAACGTCTTGCTCATATCCACCGACCCGATCTCCTTGACCGTTTTCTGAGCGGAAGAATGTGTGATCCGTTCCTGCAGCATTTCGTAATACAGCTCTTCGTTAAGAGGCAGATCAACCCAATTGTCGGTCCAGGTGGACAGATGCATGGCATTGGACAGCGTCAATCCATGAATTCCCTCTTCACCCGGGGCAATCAATGGCGTTCCATGCAAAATAGCATCCGCAAAGTTCTGGATAATGCCGCTATGCTGCGGATTATCCCCCGAGATCGGCACCTCGCATTTCCAGCATTCCGGTTCGCCGAAGCCCCCGGTATACTCTCGATTGAATTCCGGCTCTGGCACACGGAGGCGCCAGAAGGTGAGCTTGCCGTCCTCGATAACAATTTTTCCGCAGTCTCCCGTCACTTCATATCGGTTAGTGCCCGGGGCTTCACCCGTTGTCGTAATAAAGACGGCCGTAGCACCATTCTCGTATTCCGCATAAGCCGTCACGTCATCTTCGACTTCGATGTTCCGGTATTTACCGAAAGCGCAAAATGCACGAATTCTCTTTGGCATCATGCCGGTCGTCCACTGCCAGAGGTCCAGCTGATGCGGGGACTGGTTAATCAGCACCCCTCCGCCTTCTCCTGCCCAGGTAGCTCGCCATCCGCCTGAATCATAATAGCTCTGGGACCGGTACCAATTCGTTACGATCCAGTTCATCCTCCGGACTTCGCCGAGTTCGCCGTCGGCAATAAGCTCTCTCAGCTTCTTATATAGCGGATTACAGCGCTGGTTGTACATAATTGAGAACACTTTGTCACTGGCTTCTGCCGCGCGATTCATTTCCCGTACCTGCTTCGTGTAAACGCCTGCCGGTTTCTCGATCAGGACATGGAGTCCATGATTCAGGCACTCGATCGCCACTTGAGGATGGGCATAATGGGGCGTAGCAATAATTACCGCATCTATCTCCCCCGATGAGATCATAGCGTCCGTATCACTCCAAATTTTTACGTCCGAAGGCAGCGTTGCCCTCGCTTCTTCCTGCTTGGCTGGATTCAGATCGCATATAGCGCTAAGCCGCGCGCCTTTGATCCGCCCGGACGCCAGCGATCTGGCATGCGAAAAACCCATCCCCAGTCCGATTACCCCTACTCTTACCTGTTCCATATCTATAGCCTCCTTCAAAAGTGACCTACGCGTTTTGTTTCTGATCTGACCACAACTTCATCTGCTCGGCAAAACGAACAAGCAATTCCCTGGACTGGAACGTTCCGCTAAAATCCTCGATCCCGTAATAGCCTTCGTAACCAACCGACTGCAGATCCTGTATAACCTGCTTCCATGGCACGGCCCCCTGGGCAAGCGGGACCCATTCCCCAGACCACGTCGCCGAGGTGCCATCCTCGGAAGGCGTTTTGCGGTAGCCTCCGTTTTTCACATGGACATGAGCCAGGAAGGGACCAAGAAGCTCCAAGCCCATCCGGTAGTTCTCGTAACCTTCATGGACCATGTTGCCCGGATCATACAGCACGCCGATATGCTGCGGGTTGAATTGAGATACAAGCCGGTGCGTCAATCCCGCGCTCGGAGTGATCGTAAGATGATGTGTTTCCACTACTCCCTTGACCCCGTATGCCGCAGCGAGATCCTGTACCTCATGCAGATAACGGACCGCCTGATCGTACAGTTCATTGTAATTTCGCTTACGGTCATATCCCGGAATACCCACGCGAATAAATGAGGCTCCGATCAGCTTGGCCGCTTGCATGACCTTCTCCGTTGCTTCCACGTCGCCGCATGTCAGATAAGGGACGACCGCAAGACTCCGCCGGCCATGCTTGTCGGCTGCTTGCTGAAACCTGAGCCAATCCTCCTGCGTGCCGTTTGGATCCATGGAGCAGCGATTATGCCGCCAGAAGGAGGGCTTCTCCCCCGCAGCTTCTTCCGGAATCTCCTTGAAACGCCATTCGATTCCTTCAATACCGGCATCCGCCGCGGCTTTTGCCAACTCCTCAGGCTGTAAGTCAGGAGTTGCGACTGTAAATACGGACAGTTTCATGCTCATTCATCCTCTCCCAATAGATTAGCTTATGCATCATTTGATCATCATTGAACTCAAATACGGTCATTCAGAGCACATTGGATGCATAGAAACATCTCTTGAGATAGCGCTCTCATTTCTGTTCATCCTATCTACCCCTCATCGTAGCACAGTCCCGGAAGCAAACCCATATCCCTGCTACCGAACCTTAACTACAGTCAAATAAAGCGGAAAAGAAATGTCTTTGAATATAATGAATCCATGCATAACGAAAAAAGAAGCACTTTCTTTCGTCGCTACAGACGAGAGAAGTGCTTCTCATAAAAGGATTTTTTCGTTTATTTTACGGCAACGTAGAACAGCCGGGATGCATCCTGGCCCGCTTCCATCCACTCAAAATCGGCATAACATTTCACATCCCGGAATCCGGCCTTAATCAGCTCGACCTTCATCCATTCGGGGTCATATCCCCGCTGCACATGCGTTTCCTCAAAGCGACGGTAGACCGTAGGGTCTTGGCCGTCACGTGCAAAGATGGAGAGATGATGCTCAATCTCCATCCGTCGTTCATCCAGGTCGCATGTCCAAATGTAGGACACTTCCCGTTCGTCCAGCACAAAGGGCTGTTCTTCGTCGTATCGAAGCAGTGTGTTCGGGTGATGCACATCAAACAGGAACGTGCCGCCTTCCTTGAGACCGTTGTAGGTCCTTGTAAATGCGGAGCGGATGTCCTTTTCCTCCAGCAGGTAGTTCACACAATCACAAAATGAAATGACGGAATCCACCTGCTCGGGCAGCTCCCACGAACGCATGTCTTGTTGTACCCAGCGGACGCTGCCTTCCCGGAACAATCGATGCCCCTGGGGTGTACCCTCCAGCTTGCGTCTAGCAACTGAGAGCATATCCGCCGACAGATCAATTCCTGTTACCTCGAAACCGGAGTTCACGAGCGGAATGGTAATGCTGCCTGTCCCGCACCCGAGCTCAACGACGCTTTTTGGCATTCCGTGCTTATCCCAGGCGGTTCTCGCAAAACGAATCCAATCTGGGTACGGCATGTCTTCCATGAGTTGATCATATACGTAAGCAAACTTGCGGTAAGACAACATGATGACACCACTTTCCTTAGAAGCTTCCCCTACCTTGCCGGGTTATTCGTTTGATCCGGAGTTCTCCTCTTGATTGACCATATACGTCCAGCTGTCCTTTTGCGTAACCAAACCGTCCTTCATCAGCTTGCCAAGCGCGCGTTTAAAGGCGGATTTGCTAATGCCGAACCGCTGCTTAATGATGTCGGGCGGCGTTTCATCCGAATACGGCATCCCATGGCCCGGACGCTCCTTCAGAAAAGCAAGCAGCCGGTCTGCATCATCCGTCCGGCCGATCTCTTTTTGCGGAACCATGGACAGGTTGACCCTGCCATCTTCCCGAATATGGCTGACCCGGACCTTCACCTCTTCACCAAGCCGCAGCATACGCGTCCGTTCCGAGGAATGGATCATACCGATCGCGCCGAAACCGATCACACCGCCATCGATGATGACAAACGTGCCCATCTGGAGCGGCTTGTACACCAGAGCAGTGAACCATTGGCCCTTCCACGATTCAGGCGCATGGAACGCAAGCGGAGCAAGCTCTTGTTCTCCGGCGAGTTTCGCGCGAAGTCGTCCTTGCTTATCATGCTCCATGATGACAAACACATGATCTCCCACTTGGGGGTGAAGCTCCCGCAACTCCGGCAATTCTCGGATTGGAAGCAGAAGTTGTCGGCCAAGCCCCATCTCGAGGAAACAGCCAAGGCGCGGATGGACGTCCGCCACCTCAAGCTTAGCGGTTTCACCCAACGTAAGGTAAGGCTTCTTCATCGTAGCGGCCAGGCGGTCTTCCGTATCAAAGAATATAAAGACCTCTACCGTATCCCCCGGCTCAATCTTACCCGTGAGCTCCGAATAATGAAGAAGCACATCCCGATCTCCGCCATCCAGAAAATAACCATAAGGGGACACTTCTCTGGAAACGACGAGTTTCGTTAATGTGCCGGCAATCAGACTCATACGTTCTCCACCACTTTAGCATCTGACCACAGTCGTTCGATGTTGTAATATTCGCGCTCATCGCGATGGAAGATATGAACGATCACGTCTCCGAGATCCATCAGCACCCAGCGGGCTGCATCCATTCCCTCCAGTCCGCGCAAAGCCACTCCTGCATCATGAGCCTGTTTACGAATTTCGGTTGCGATCGCTTGCACTTGTGTATCCGAGTTACCATGGCAAATGACAAAATAGTCTGCGATCAGGGAGATTCCTCTAAGATCCAGAACCACGATATCCATCGCTTTTTTATCTTCTGCGGCAGTCACTGCCACATTTAATAATTCATTCGGTTTCAACGTCATGAATTCGCCTCCAATTGCTTAATTAGATCGTTGCGGGCTAGTACCGTCAACGGAAAAATGATTTGTCTGCGCGAAAGCAGATGTCCGATCGTCGAATCAAAACCGGCTGCAAGCGCCTCTTCAAGGCTATGGTTGGCCAGTTCGCGAATATTATTCACGCCGGGGAAATCCCGTCCCGGCTCCATATAATCCGCAAGACAGACCACCTTGTCAAGCAGCGTCATGCCTATGCGCCCCGACGTATGGTAGCGGATGGCGTCAAGCACCTCAGCATCCGTCACGCCATACTCTTGCTCCGCTACGAATGCGCCTACCTCAGCATGCCAAAGCTGCTTGTCGTAATGGAGCAGCTCTTCGGAGAGCGCATGCTCCACCATCATTTGATGAAGCTTTTGCACGGGCCAGTATTTGGCCACATCATGCAGGATGGCAGCCAATTCCGCCTTAACCGGATCGGCCCCGAACCTCTTTGCAAGGATGACCGCGGTTTCCATTACGCCTTTTGTGTGATCCCAGCGCTTGGCCGGCATCTGGGAGGATACCGCTTCAATGAGTTCATCACGGCTGTACTCCATAAATACCGCTCCTAACAATATAATCGTATACACGGTCCGGCACCATATAACGGATGGACGAACCTGATGCGGCTCTGCTCCGAATCATGGTGGAGGATATTTCGATCAACGGCATCTCCGCTGTCACTACCACCTTTTGCAGGAAATCAGGCAGATCATCCACCGATAGCTTGGATCCGGGACGGTTAAGCCCAATAAACGTCAGCATGTCCGCCAGCTCCCCGATCCGATTCCACTTGGGGAGATACGCTACCATATCCGCTCCGATAATGAACGAGAAATCATGCTCGGGATACGTATCCCGCAGTTCTCTAACCGTGTCTACCGTATAGGATACGCCGCCGCGCTTCACTTCCCAATCCAATGTACGAAAAGATGGATGGTCGGCTACTGCCTCAGCGGTCATCTCCAGCCTCATCAGACCGGTTACGCCAGCATCTTCCTTGTGCGGGGGGATATGGCTTGGCATAAACCATACTTCTTCCAGATCGTAAGCGTCCCGCGCGCACTCGGCTGCTAGCATATGCCCGATATGAATGGGATCGAAGGTTCCGCCCATTATCCCTACCTTCATTCGGGTTCACCTCCCCTAATAAGAGAGTTATTCTATATCCGCTAAACTGGAGCTATTAGGGCTCCCTTACGGCAATTCGATGGTTTTGTGGTCTTTCGATTCTTTATAAAGCACAATCGTCTTGCCGATAACCTGTACCAGTTCGGCTCCGGCACCTTCAGCAAGCTCCTCGGCGATTTCGCGCGGGTCTTCAAGACAGTTGTTGAGAACGGATACTTTCATGAGTTCCCGTTTCTCAATCGCCTCGGAAATATGCCGGATCAGATGCTCGTTGCTGCCTCCCTTGCCTACCTGGAACAGCGGATCCAGATGATGCGCAAGCGAACGTAAATGTCGTTTTTGCTTTCCTGTTAACATGCTTGGTCATTACTCCTTAAATATTCAATTATTAAAGCTTGCTGCTTATCGAAAGCTATATTGTAGCTTTTGCATAAGCATTAATCAATAAACAAGATATTAAACCTCGACTTAGAAGCTGGTCAGAACCGCTTCCTTCATCGCCTGTACAGGCGCCGTCAGACCTGTCCAATACTCGAATGCATACGCCCCTTGGTTGATGAACATCCCAAGTCCGCCATGCACCGTGCATTGCCGAAGCTCACTTACCCGTAACAGCTCGGTCTTCAACGGATTATAGATCAGATCGCTGACAACGATCCCTTCCGGTATATACTCCATTGGAATGGGAAGCTCGGAAACCCGGGGAAACATGCCCACCGAAGTGGTGTTGATCACAACATCGGCATCCGACAACGCCTCTCTGGCATGATCCTCTCCGTATCCCCTCAAGTCGGCAAGCGAGCTCCACTCCTCGGCCAACGCCAGCGCTTTGGCGGATGTCCGATTCACAATGGATATCTTCTCAGGCCCTTCTCCGGTAAGGGCATAGATGATCCCCCTGGCCGCTCCGCCAGCGCCGATGACGACGATGCGCTTCCCCTTAAGATCGGGACAGGCTTCATCCTTTAATGAACGAACATATCCGATCCCATCCGTATTATAACCCGTCAATTGGCCATTGTCGTTGACGATGGTATTCACGGCACCGATGCGCCGCGCCCCCTCATCGACGACATCCAGATATTTCATAACCTCCACCTTGTGCGGGATCGTTACGTTCACCCCTCGGAATCCCAGCGCTTTGACTGCCTGGATGGCGTCACTAAGCCCTTCCGGACGTATATGAAGAGGCACATAGGCCCCTGACAATCCCAGGACGGTGATCGCCGCATGATGCATGGCCGGTGATTTCGAGTGACCGATCGGGTCCCCCATTACGCCAAGGAGCAAATAATCACGCTCGATCATTGGATTCACTTTCATTTCTCCCCTATCTCTCCCATGATAAACCGGACGGTATACCAGAGCGATTCATCAATTATATCAAGGATGGACGCGACAGAACTTTGATTCCTTTAGGGACATGAACCGCAACAAGCGCTCCTTGTTCACCATTGATCTTGATCCAGCCGAGCCCTGAGATAAACACGTCTTGGCGGGTTCCCTTAGGAATACGGATTTCATGTCTTGTCCATTCCGGTAGTTCTTCAATCCGTTCTTTGGTCGGCGGTGAGAGCAGCTCTCCGGCATGCTCAGCAAATAACGAATCCGCTCGCTCCAGTTTGGTCCGATGAATCCCTAATCTGCCGCTAATAAAGCAAGTAAAGGATTGGTGCTCTCCTTGGAGAAAATCAAAACGGCCGAAACCTCCGAAGAATAGCGTCTGTCCTTCGTTCAACTGGTAAACCATCGGCTTCAGCGGATTTTCCGGCATAACCGTCCCCAAATCCTCACGGCTCACAAGCTCGCTGTAGCGCCAAGGGTACACGATGCCCGGCGTATCAATAATATATCGGCCGTCGTCCAGTGGAATATTGACCATATCCAGCGTCGTTCCCGGATAACGGGAAACGGTCAGCTCCTGATCTAAATCGCTGTAGTCGCGGATCAGGCGATTGATCAAGCTGGATTTACCCACATTCGTGGCGCCAACCACGTAGACGTCCCGGTCGCCTCGGTAATGCGCTACCGTCTCCAGCAACCGCTCAAAGCCTTGATTCTTCTTCGCGCTGCAGAGCACGATGTCTTCGGTTCTCAGGCCATGCTCCTTGCACTGCTTCTGTACCCAATTGAGAACCTTGTTCCAATTGGTGACCTTCGGCAGAAGATCCGTCTTGTTAACGGCCAGAATAACCGGATTGTTGCCGACAAACCGCTGCAGCCCCGAAATAAGGCTGCCTTCAAAATCGAAGAGATCCACGATATGAATGACAAGCGCGTTCTTGCCGCCGATCTGTCCCAGCAGCCGTAAAAACTCATCCTGGTCTACGGCAACCGAGGACGCTTCATTATAATTCTTTATCCGGAAACATCGTTGGCAAATAACCGGATCGCGGTCCCAAGCCTTTTCCGGCAAATAGCCCGGCTTGTCCTGTGCTGCACTCTGAAGCTGTATGCCGCAGCCGCTGCACTTCTTGATGTCTTCTCCGCCAGTAGGCAACGTCATGATTTCGGTTCCTCCTCCATCCATAATCCTTTTTTGCGCAAACGGGTCAATGCGATGCGCTCCACCCGGCGATTGACCAGGCGCGTAAACCATCCCTCATCGTTGATGGCGATAGGCATAACCAGTACCGTATACAGACCCAGCCGATTCCCGCCATATACGTCGGTCAGCATCTGGTCGCCGACAACTACCGTTTTCTCCGGCGTAAGATCCATCATCTTGATCGCTTTGCGAAACGGGGTATTGCTTGGTTTACGGGCTTCATGCACATACTGGATATCCAGCGGCGTCGCAAATTTAGACACGCGTTCCAGCTGGTTATTGGAGACGATGATGAGCTGGAAACCGATCTCCTTCACCCTTTTGAACCAAACAACCAGTTCCGGCGTGGCAACCGGTGCCTTCGCCCCTACAAGAGTATTATCCAAATCGGTAATGATCCCCCGATACCCCTGCTCATATAATTCCTCTAGGTTAATATCAAAAACCGTATTGACACGGAGCTTTGGAATTAACATTTCAAACAAGTTCGTCACCTCAATTTCATACGAAAAACTATACCATATTCCGGTTCCTTAGTAAAAATAATCACGAGCCTTTTTCTTCCCTTATACCGTACCGCTGACTTTACTAGCAAAAGACCACCCGGCGGCTAATTGGAAGCAGATCGGGCGGTCTTGAAATGACCGGATATCAGAACGTATTCATATCGAGTTATCCTGATACACGCAACAACAACCACCCATCACGCGAATCTGTCTTCTTGGATTAGGTTGATAGACGTTTCTCGGATACAATGCGGACCTTCTTGATGGACTTCTTCAGCTTCTGAGCATCATGTTGGACTGAGCGCCATTGCTCCTCCTTCACTTCAGCCGGACTGTACCGAGCCGCTTCAAATTGCTGCAGCAGCGGTCTCAGCTCCGCTCCAAGCTCAGGGTGTGCACTTACCCAGCGGCCAACCGATTCACGGAGAGTTTCATGTTCCTGCCTCACTAAGCCTCGGCGCTGCACGGAACGAATCCATCGTTCGGTTTCGGCGATGACTTTATCCGCTGCCGTCAGCGGCTTGCCCGCCCGAATGCGTGCCCCGGCAAAACGCAGGCTGATGCGCATTCTCCACACGATGTACAGAATCCACAATACGATAACAACCACGGCTGCCGTGACAACAACTTTAACCCAGACAGGTTGCTGATGATCAGAGGCTGCGGCTGGCGTATCCTTGTCCTCTGCCTTCTCTTCTTCTTCAACTTCTTCCTCAATGACAGGCTTAGCGTCTGTGTCGGCCGTCAAAATCGGCATGCTGAAGCCCGGTGTTGCTTCAATCGGAACCCAGCCGTACTCACCGAAGTATACTTCAACCCAGGAATGAGCGTCAGCATTCGTAACGGTATAGTTTCCGGGCTCAATCGTGGTCTGACCATCGGCCGGAACGTACTCCGAAGCCGTCATTCTTCCCGGCGCGTAGCCTTTGACCCAGCGCGCGGGGATATCCAGCGACCGTGTCATCATCACCAAGGATGTAGAGAAATAATCACAATACCCTTCCTGGATTTCAAACAGAAACGCATCCACAAAATCATCGCTCTTCTTGCGCGTAAGATTCGGCGTGTTGGTATAAGTAAAGTTGCTCGTTAAATATTGTTGCAAGAGCATGACCTTCTCATACGGCGTATCTCCGTCCGCGGTAATTTCTTCGGCCAGATCGGAAACGCGGTCAGGAAAGTTTCTCGGCATCTGGATATAAGCATCGTCAATCGAGCTGGAATATAGTTCATCATAAGTCCTGGTGCTCAGCTCATCGATTGGAATCACCGGCACTTGCGACGTTAATGTATAACTCTTCGGGTAGTCAGCATTACGAACGTCGTCCAGATGCATCTCCGCGCCTTCGGTCACCCAGCTGAGCCGATCCGGATCGATATCCTCATCCAAATTCTCCAACTGACGAACAGTGTAGGCACCGAACAATACCGGATACACCGTATCACTCAGCATCGTTACCGATTGCTCCAGCGTTTTGGTAGGTACGGATGCGCTGGCTTCTCCCGGCAATTCCTCACCGATGCCCACGCCCGTACCGGAACGCCGGCTGCTGGCTCCGTCCGCCCAACCCGTTCCCGAGTATACGGCTCTGGTCTCCCCTCGCCAATAGCTGCGTTCATCCGAGGTAATCGACATCACCGGTGAATAGTCAAAATTAAAACCGCCGCCAAGGTCATTATCCTCCCGTCCATACCCGGACATGCTTTCAGACGGTGACTCGATAAGGGTTCCGGTCCCGGTTGTACTGCTGCCGGATAACGGCACTCCGTTCCACTCTCTCCACGCCGTGTAAGGATCGGTTAATGTCGGCTTCACATGCGGCATATTCACGCCGGCCACAATGATCAAAGAGAAGATGACCAGAATGTTGGCGATAATCTTAAACGGATATTTCGATAAATTGACCCAACCCTGCGGAAAACGCCTGCGGAACCGGTTAAAATGGCTGGATACGAGCCAGCCCATCCCTGCTCCGACCACCCAGGCGATCTCATCCCACAGCACGATTTTCGTAAAGGAATCCAGCACGGCAAAACCGATGACGTTGATCCCGACTGCAAAAAGCACGCGCCCCTTGGTTTTGGCCCACCGCGTAAGGAACAGGAAAGCGGCCCATGCGGCGATAGCAAACCACAAATAAGGAAAAAGATACATGATTTCCTCGGTCAGAACGCCTTCAGCTCCGAAGGCGGGAACCGGATTACCGTAAGTTTTCAGCAAACTGTACACACAATACAAGATCAAAACAAACTGGATAAGCACCCGGTAACCTTGCTTGATCGGCAGTAGCGCTTCGGTAACCGCCGTAATGGTTAATGCTGCGATAACCATGGCTGTCGTTTCCGAGAGCCATATCGTCTCCGTAAAGGAGACCCACTGCATCCCGATGATCCAGATCCATAGCATCGTTAAGGTACTAAAGAAGGTAGTAGATAGTTTGTCCAGCCATAACTTCATCATGCACCACCTCCCAGCGCAGCCGGAAGCTCATCAAGGGAAGAAACCGAATAGCTTGAAATCCCCCGGGATTGCAGAAGCGATACGGATTCATCGCGTTTTTTCGTTTCATTGGAATTGTTTATTTGCAAGAAGCAAGGGTTCATTCCCCTGGTTTCTACCCAGCGCATGATCTCTGAAGCGTCCTTGCCGCTCATCGGGCTGATCAGCAGGAACAGGGCTCCTTTTGGAAAATGGCGATAGGATTTCTCCAGGGAAGCAATCAATTTGGTTTTGCGGTTATAATCCACGTCAACCAAATGCTGAATCATGCGCATCCGCTCTCCGGCGTGATCGGTGGGAGCGAATATTTGAGCTTCTCGGGTAGCCGTGAACAAGCCTGTACCCGCATGCTCCTTGGCCCCATACTCGATCAGCGATGCGGCGGCCGATACGGCGAGCTCGAATTGCTGGGCATGATCATATCCGTCCGCAGTGCAGTCCAGCACGATCATCGTTCTGGGAAACGATTCATGCTCAAATTCCTTCGACTTCCACGAGCCCGTCTTCGCCGTTGCATTCCAGTGAATCCGGGAGATACGGTCGCCATATACATAATCGCGAACTCCGTTAATCTGCGTTGTTTCCCGTCTTGAAGCCGAAACCGTGGTATGCGTACCGCCCAATCTTGAATTCCGTATGTTTCGCTGCCATTTAGGAATATATATAGTTCTTGGCAGGACGCGGAAATCGGTCTGAACTTCAATCCGTCCCTTGTGCTCCATTAATCCGAAAATATCCTCGCTAATACATTCCGTCTTTGAAAAAGCGTACCGCCCCCGTTCAAGCGGAGGGGTCTGAAATACAAGTTTGCCCGCTCCGCGGAGGTTCGGAATGACGCTATCTTCAAAAGACCAGGAGTCGCCGTTGTGCCTTTGCAATACTTCACGCACGATCATATAGGGCATCGGAAGCAATCCCGGAACATGGACCTCCAACTTCACGCGAACCTGTTCACCGGCGTGAAGAAGTTCTCCTTCTTGCTCCGATCGTCCCAGCACTCTTCGCTGGGCTTTCACACGATTGACCCCACCAAAGCCTGCACCGATCAAATAGATCGTCAGAAGGCTGACCATGGAGAAAAGCATGAGCGAGGTTTTGCCCCCCTGAAATAATACATACAAAAGACATAGGCACCATACCGCCAATACCGCTGCCAGTCTAGACGGCTGCATGCCATTCAAAAATAACGAAACAGCGCGGCGCATGCCTATCTCCCCATCTGAACAGGCACTTTGACCTGACGCAGTATAAACTCGAGCACCGATTCGGGACTCGCATTGTCGAGCCTGGCTTCCGGACGCAGCATGATCCGGTGCGAAAGTACGTATGGAGCCAACGTCTTCACATCATCTGGCAGAACGTAATCCCTCTCTTGCAAGAAGGCATAAGCTTTAACAGCATTCATGAATGACAGCGTTGCCCGGGGACTTGCGCCCAGCATAACGGAAGGGTGCTCGCGGGTCGACCGGGTAATATTCAGCAAGTAATCGGCGACGGGGTCACCGATGAATACCTCGCGAATCTCACGTTGAATAGCCGAAATGGTATCCATATGCGTCACCGGCTGAAGCTTGTCCGCCAGTTGTCCGTCCCGCGAACGGTACATCAACTGCTTCTCCGTAGCAGCATCAGGGTAACCCAGGCTCAGCTTCAGCATAAACCGGTCCAGCTGTGCTTCCGGGAGCATATAGGTGCCTTCAAAATCGATCGGGTTCTGGGTCGCGCACAGCATGAAGGGATGCGGAAGCTCGTGGGTAGCTCCATCCACTGTTACGCTGCGCTCCTCCATTACCTCAAGCAGGGCCGATTGCGTCTTGGTTGTCGCTCGATTGATTTCATCCGCCAGCAAAATGTTGGTCATGACTGGGCCAGGACGGAAGTAAAACATTTCGTCTCTCGGGTGGAATACCGAAACGCCCGTTATATCACTCGGGAGAATATCCGGGTTACACTGAATGCGGCGGTAGTCTCCCTGCATGGATTTCGCTAATGCTTTGATCAGTTGGGTCTTTCCTGTGCCGGGCACATCCTCGATCAGTACATGTCCGCCAGCGAGCAGCGCCGTAAGGAGCAATTGGATCTCAAATTCTTTGCCTAATAGGCACGACTCCAGATTGGTTCGCACCGAGGTAATGATTTTCATGGATTCTTGGCTTACGGGCATGTATGACTAACCTCCTGTAAGGGAATAAATACTTATTTTAGTACTATTGTACATGATCGAGGTCCCGGAGTACATTCGAAGAGATATTTTGCCTATTCGCCTTCTTATCGTCCCTATAAACAGGAAAAGACCCCGGCATGATGCCTGGGTCCTCTCCTTCTTGATGATTTTAGTTTTATCCCTTCGGACGAACAAACAGAGCGGCCAGGAACGAGAAAATGATGGCCGAGGATATCCCTGCACTGGTGACTTCGAATATCCCCGTCACGACCCCGATCCAGCCGTCCCTCCCCAGCTCCGTCAAGGCGCCGTGCACAAGCGAATTACCAAAGCTGGTGATCGGCACCGAGGCTCCCGCTCCCGCGAATTTGACCAGCGGCTCATACAATCCGAACCCGTCGGCGATGGCTCCGGCGACCACTAACGTACTCATCGTATGTGCCGGTGTCAATTTAATAACGTCCATCATAATTTGCCCAATGACGCAAATCAGACCGCCAATAATAAACGCCCATAAAAACTGCATTGCGTTATCCTCCCATCTCTAAAGCTACAGCGTGAGCGATGCACGGAATGCTCTCACCCTGCTGGTAAGAAAGAGGCGAAAGCAAGGCTCCGGTAGCAACGACCAGCACCTTTTTCAATTCGCCTTTAAGCATCCGTTTCAAAATATGGCCATAAGTGACAACAGCCGAGCAGCCGCAGCCGCTGCCCCCTGCATTGACGTATTTCTGCTTTTCCATGTCGTAGATCATTAAGCCGCAATCGGCAAATACCGTGCCGTCCATGATGACATCATTCTGTTTCAAGAGATCCTTGGCGATCGGAAGTCCAACCGAGGCCAGGTCACCGGTCACGATCAGGTCATAATCCTTCGCTTGCCGGCCTGTGTCTTTAAAGTGCTGGGTTATTGTATCGGCTGCCGCCGGAGCCATCGCCGTCCCCATATTGAACGGGTCCTTGATGCCCAGATCGACCACCTTGCCAATAGTGGCATACGTGACAGCAGGACCGTCTCCCTTGTCCGAAATGACGGAGCAGCCTGCTCCCGTTATCGTATATTGTGCATACGGCGGTTTCTGCGATCCGTACTCCGTAGGATAACGAAACTGCTTCTCGACCGTACAGTTATGGCTTGCTGTACCGGCCATGACATACTTGGCCCCTCCTGAATCCACGAGCATGGAGGCCACCGCGAGGCTCTCCATTGAAGTAGAGCAGGCACCGAATACGCCGATGTAAGGCACACCCAACTGTCTTGCAGCAAAGGAACTGCTGATGATCTGGTTCATCAAGTCCCCGCCCACAAAAAACTGCAGCTGGTCTTCCTTGATGCCAGCCTTTTCGACCGCCTTACTTGAAGCATCCTCCAGCAGTTTTCGCTCCGCCTTTTCCCATGTTTTTTCGTTGATCTCAATATTGTCGTAGACATAGTCGAAATCATCGGCGAGTGGCCCTTCGCCTTCCTCAGGTCCTACAATCGTCCCCGTGCCGATAATGACGGGTTTGTTCTCGAACTGCCAGGTTTGGCCGATCACCTTCATCTCTCGTTACCTCCCCTCGATGCCAAAAATAGCGTAAATGATACCGATGATAAACGCAGCGACGGTACCAAATACAATGACTGATCCTGCCAGCTTAAACATGCTGGCCCCGACCCCCAGTACCAAACCCTCCGCGCGGTGCTCGAGCGCTGCGGAGCACATGGAATTCGCAAACCCCGTAACCGGCACGGCGCTGCCTGCTCCCGCCCATTGCGCGATTTTGTCATACACGCCGAAGCTGGTCAGAATGACGGAGAGTATAATCAGCACGGCTACCGTCGGATTGCTCGCTTCGGTGGTGCTCATGTCGAATACGGACATAAAAAACTTCTGAATGCATTGGCCGATCAAACAGATGAGACCTCCCACCAAAAACGCACGCAGGCAATTTTTAAGTATGGGGCGGGGAGGTTCATGCTTTTTGGCAATCGCCTGATATTCCCCTGAGCTCATTGTGGTGATATCAGACTTAGGCTTTTGGTTAGAGCCTGACATTTCAATACACCTCCGCTTTTATTTAAGTATGGAATCCTCTATAAACGCTAAAGAGCCACTATGGATATCACTCGATATCATTATGCTTTGATTGAACTCCCTTTATGTTTGGAAAATCATCCTTCTTACTTGCAATCACAGCTTGTCCTAACGTCAAGATTTCCCCACACGAAAATCAGCCTCCAGGAGTATCCCTGAAAGCTGAAATAAGATTCGCCTGCCATCATTGCTGGAGCCGGTCATTATATAAGAATGTATTTCAGCAAAATGACGAGGAGGATGAACAGAACCATAATGAGCAGAAGTTCTCTGACTTCGGCATGATAGACGTTTACCTCAATCCCATGGTGCTTCATACTCTGCTCCTTCCCTCGGACAACAAAAATTCCACTTCGTTTCAACATCGTATTCCTTTCCCGGATGCAGGGTGCTTGTTCCATTTGCTTTTAAATCACGTAGCCTTAGCGGCACGGGTTTGTAGACTTTTCAGATATATAGGGGCATACTAGAAAAGGAAAAACTCTTACATACCTTTTCTAAAGGAGCGATTTCGTAATGAATGAATCAACACTGGAATTATTTCGTACTTTGACGGAATTCCCGGCTGCACCGGGCTTTGAGAGGGAACTTCGTTCCTGGTTGAAGAATACCCTCTCTCCATATACAGATGAGTTCGTGCAGGATCGGCTGGGCAGTCTGTTCGCCGTTCTTCGCGGTAACGATGAAGGTCCAAAAGTCATGGTGGCCGGTCACATGGATGAAGTCGGATTCATGGTAACCGGCATTACCGAAGCGGGTATGGTCCGTTTCCAGCCGCTCGGCGGCTGGTGGAGTCAGGCCGTGCTTGCTCAGCGCCTGCAAATTATTACAGACAACTGTCCTGTCGTCGGGGTTGTCGGCTCCATCCCTACACACCTGCTGGATGAAGCGCAGCGCAGCAAGCCGGTCGACATCAAGACCATGTATATCGATATCGGTGCCGACAACAAGGCGGAAGCCGAAGCGTTCGGCATTCGTCCCGGATTGCAGGTGGTTCCGATCTGTGAATTTACGCCGCTCGCCAATCCGAAAAAAATCATGGCCAAAGCATGGGATAACCGCTATGGCGTCGGCCTGGCGATCGAGCTAGTCCAGGCGCTCCATGGCGAGAAGCTGCCTAACACCGTTTACGCCGGTGCAACCGTCCAGGAAGAGCTCGGACTGCGTGGAGCACGTACTTCGGCCAACCTGATTCAACCGGATATTTTCTTCGGATTGGATGCCAGCGCAGCGAACGACATGATGGGGGACAAGAGCCAGTTCGGCCAATTGGGCCAAGGCGCACTGCTTCGCATCTTCGATCCGACGATGCTGACTCACCGCGGAATGGTAGAATACGTTCAAGATACGGCGGAGACCAACAAAATCAAATACCAATACTTTGTCTCACCGGGCGGCACGGACGCAGGCCAAGTGCATCTTAGCGGCATCGGCGTTCCGTCCACCATCATCGGGATTTGCTCCCGCTATATTCACACATCTTCGTCCATCATCCACACGGACGACTATGAAGCTGCTAAAGAACTTCTGATCAAGCTCGTAAAAGGTTTGGATCGCACGACACTCCAGACGATTCTGGACCGGGCGTAAGCTAATAAGGAAAGAAAAGGGTACCCTGCAGGTCTCAAAAAGACCGTAGGATACCCTTTTTTTCGGCTAATTCCTATGAAGATAATGTCTCCTTATGTCGTGCGAACCGAAAGGATAGGATCATCGTTAAATAGACAATAACAACCAGAACCGTATTCAGCACAAATATCATGCGAAATCCTAAAAGCCCCCCTGCCAATTGGCTCGGGAGCGCCAGCATGGCACCCCCCGCCGCCGTACCAAACATCATCCCCAGATTTCGTGACAGTGCCAAAATGCTGCTGATCAGGCCGAGGTCCGTTTTGGATGTCCTGCCCATCACGAGAGAATTGTTCGGCGGCGTAATGATGCCCATGGAACCGCCGAGCAGGACGATAAGCAGAATCAGGAAGAAGATCGGATATGCCGGCGATACAAAACCGAGCACTAGTAACGCTGCCGTCATGACCAGCAGCCCGGCTGACAATAACGGAAATGTCCCCAACTTGTCCGACAGGCTCCCGCTCAGTGGCGAGAATATGATCAGCGACAACGGATATCCCATCATGATCAGCCCTGCCGTGGCAGGTTCAACGCCCAGCTCGCTCAGCAAAAACACGGGCAGCACAAGCTGAGCGGAGAAAGCCGCCATATAGGTAATGATGGTGATGATGATTCCCACGCTAACGCCTTCATCCCGAAACAGATCCAGCTTCATAAACGGGAGTTTCCCCTTCCCTCCTCGTTCCCACCGCGAAGATAGACACCACCCGATGAATGCAGCAGCTCCCGCTCCGAATACGATGAACAACAGCGTAACTTGCCAGGAACCCCAACCCCACTGAGCCCCCATATTCACGGCCGTAACCAGTCCGGTTAGGGATATCGCAAACAAGGCAGCCCCCGGCACATCCAATCGGCTTACGCCTTTTTCCGGTTCGTCCTTCGGAATGAATCGCTGAGCGAACAACCATGCAATAAGGGAAATGGCCGTCAGCAGCCAGAAATTGCTCCGCCACGAAAACCACTGAATCAGTATTCCGCCAAGGCTCGGTCCGACCATCGAGCCTGCAGCAACAAACGTGCTGATAAGCCCGAGCGCTTTACCTCGCTGCTCCTTCGGAAATACCGAGACGATCAGCGCCATATTGGTGGCTTGATACATGGCCGCTCCTACGCCTTGCAGAATTCGCGAAGATACCAGTCCGTTTAATGAAGGTGACAAGGCGCAGCAGAGCGCCCCTGCCATAAACACAAAATAGCCGATATTGTGGATTTTCCGCCTGCCCAGCATATCCCCCAGCTTTCCCATGACCGGAAGTAGTATGGAGATGACGAGCAAATAGGCGGTGACAATCCACTGTGCCGTAGGGATGGTGGAATCGAATGTTCTGGCTATATCAACAAGCGCAATGTTGAACATGCCGGCCGACAGATTGGACAGAAATGCCCCTAAACAAATGGTATATTGGACGATCATCCTTGATTTGTTATTCATGCAGGACTCACCCGCTTTATTCATTAATTTCTGTGCCGTTCATAGAAAAAGCCCCCGCATGCGGAGAGCTTCCCCTGGTTGAACCACGTTCTGACAAGCTAGCCGATAGCCGGCTGAGCGGTCGACATCGACCGCAGCCGTTCCTCAGGCATTTGATCCATCCAAATATCGATAATCTGCGCCACTTCACTAACTTTCCCGAAATAGCCTTCAATATTCTCAAGCGTCATGTCATGAGCCGCTTGCGAATACGATGCGCAAGCATCCGCTACAAGCACGATATAATAATCCAGCATAAACCCGTCGCGGGCCGTTGATTCCACGCATACATTGGTGCTGACTCCCGTCATGATCAGGGTCTCGATCCTTCCTCGATCGCCAAGCTTGTCTCCCTCATGGCCGCAATCTCTACCCCGTTTCTGCGAAACCACTTGCTGACGCCCGAAATCTCAATTTTGTGAGTCATGCCCCTTCCTCCTCTTTTTTGATTTCATGATACATCAAACATGTATTTTCAAAAGCAGATGTAACAAAAAATCGCCAGTCCAGCCCCAAGTCGCACACATGTATGTGCCTTGGTACCAAACTGACGATCGGCCCGCTCTCTACTCGAGGTTGTTCAAAAAGTCATCTTTTGATCACGTAGCAGCACATGAAGCTTAATCGACATCGAATCTTGAATTCAGCCGGGCCTTCCGGTGCTCACGTAGGTTTTGCCTACGCTCCGCTCCTCAGTCCCTAGCTTCATCCAACCTTCTCGGTGCTGAAAACCTGACTTTTTGAACCCTTACTACAAGAGTTCCGGCATGTCGTTCAGATATGCTTCTACATCTTTCTCCAAAAACACGATGGTACCGGAAAACTCGGTCTCTGCATCATAGTCTTTAAGAATGGAGATGATTTTAAATTGAAACTGCTGTTCCAGGGAAGCTTTAATCTCCTGCTTGAACACCTGGAATAAAAGGTGGTCCAACTGCCGGGTAGAGAGGGGGTAATTCTCATCCAGCAGTTTGAGGACGGGGACTCTACTATTTCTCGATACAATGATGATTTTGTTGCCAACGAAATCGACTTTTTGCTGCTTATTTTCTTATTTATCGCGTTGTAAACCCTCAAAAGATCCTGTTTGAGTTCGCCTGCTGTCATCATGGTTCAACATCCATTTGTGTGAATTAATATCACATTTACCCGGGTAGGTATAGGGTGTTTATCGAGTTTTTCTGTCCTTGGGTATAATTATAGGTGATTTCGGGTAGTTGTCAATACATTTACGTCAAAAAAGATAACAAACACTTAATTGGTGTTAGTTTATATAACATTAACATAACATTTTTTTGAGTGTGGTTCCGTTTACTTCTGCCCTCTTCCTAAATAAAGAGTAATCCTGAGCGAGCGTCGGGCCCCGTGCCCACGCCCTAAATCTATCACCTTGTTCTATTCCCCGTTAAAAATCCGTTCCAAGAACAAGACGCCCTCCCGCTTCTGGTGCTCATTGACTTCATGGCCGGAGAACGGATAGTCTCTTATTTCTTTTGCCGATTTCATTCGGTTGTATGCTGCATATATGGTTTCAGGCATGCAGACCGTATCCTTCCAGCCGACGGATACCATGACCGGCACCTGGATTCGCGGCGCCAGATTCAGCATGTCAAAATACGAGAGATGCTCCAGGATTTGATCCAATTGCTCCGGGTAGCGCTTGATGTATTGGGCGATTTCGTTCAGCGAGCTGACCGAATGCAGAATCCCGTAATCCATCCTGCACATGTTGGGAATGTCGGCCACAATGGCCGCAACCTTCGGATTCAAGGCCCCTGCAAGCAGAGACAGTCCGCCACCCTGACTGCCGCCAACCACGGCAATTTTTTTCGGATCCACTCCTGGCTGCTGCGATGCAGCATCCACCGCTCGCACAGCATCCATAACAACTGCCATGTAATAGGAGCGACGAATATCCGTAATCCCCTGCGTCACCCAGCCCTTAACCACGCCGCTATCCAGCGGCAGCAGATTCCCCGTCTCCCCGCCCTGTCCCCTGACATCCACGGCAAACACCGCATAACCCAGCATTAGCCAGTGAGCATACCGCTCTGGAAATCCACGGTCTCCCGAATAACCCGGAAAGGTTACGATACACGGTCGGTTTTTTTCGTCTGAAGAATGTTTAGCTGGAGCTATATACCAAGCATGGATGGGCGTATCATCATAACCATGATAGGTGACCTTGGATACTTCCATATGAGGATATGGCGTCGCTTCCAGTAGACTAACGATGTGAAGCGGCTTTTGGTTATACGCCCTCAACACTTCCTCCCAAAATTGATTCAAAACCTCCTCGTTGATTGTGGGTTCCGGATACAAGTTGCCAAGCTCTTTTTTACGCAGCTCAATGGTATTCATTCTGAGTTAAATCTCCTTTTCGCGAGTATAATGAACGTTCGTGTAACATGGTTATTTCGGCATAACGTCCGTAATCCCCTTCGAAAGAGTAGAATTCATGCCGCTTTATTACAAATCCCTTTCATATTAACGATTAGGCCGCAGCTCCAATCGTTATCTTTCTCTAAAAAAATAATAAGCGATCATAGATTTATAGAGTGGAACATATCATAATAGAAACTATGAAAAACCAAAGGGTTGATATAAAACACCCGCCTCTAGCAATACGACATCTCATAGCGAATGGAGACGATGAATATGCTGCAAGGTTTAACAAGCGCAGGACTCGGAAAACTTGAAAGCGATTTACAGTTTATCGAACTCGCGGCCAAATATGATTTCCAATGCGTCGATATCGATGCCAAAGGTCTTGTAGATCGCCTAGGCGTGGGAGCGGCAGCCGATATGCTGCAATCCCGCCAACTGGAAGTTGGGGCAATCGGTCTTCCCGTGGAATGGAGGGGATCGGACGAGCAGTTCCTAAGCGGACTCGAGAAACTGCCGGCTGCAGCGGCAGCTGCCAAGGCCCTCGGCTGCACTCGCTGCTGTACATACATTCTTCCTTCCACCGATGCACCCGCAGCTCATTTCATGGCTCTGGCCACCACAAGGCTGCGGGCTTGCGCCAACATTTTGGGGGCATATGGAATTCGATTAGCCCTGGAGTTCGTAGGCCCGCATCATCTGCGCACCCAATGGAAGAACCCGTTTATCTGGACAGTACAAGAGACTTTGGATTGGATCGATGCCATCGGGGAACCGAATGTCGGGCTGCTATATGATGCCTATCACTGGTACACCAATGAGATGACGGTCGCGGATATCCGGCAGCTGCGCGCCGAACAAATCATTCATGTCCACATTAACGATGCCAAGGACATACCCGTGAGGGATGTTCTCGATAATGATCGGCTTTATCCGGGTGAAGGCGTAATTAATCTTCCGGGGTTCCTTCAGGCTCTGAACGATATCGGCTATGCAGGCCCAGTTACACAAGAAGTATTGACACCTTCCACGCCGACCGGGACTCCTGAGGAATTGATCGCTAAATCACGGCGAGCCTTTGACAGCGTATTCGGTGCTGCAGGATTATAGTAGAGGTTCCATGCATGCTGAGAGCGGTTAACTGACTGGCAGATACTCAGGACCGGCAAACTCTCCATGTCACGCGGTGGGGAAGCCACGTCACATAACGGAATGATTCCATCTGTTCAGGGAACACTGGAACGGTAGCTTAAGTACCTTTTTGGGAGGTCTCAGGAATGAACGGATTTGAGAAGGAAGAAAGGGATAACTTTACGGACCTATCCACCGTTGAGTCACAGCGGAACGATCTGGTGGCCGAGGAATTTCCCGAGGGACCTTACGGTTCCGATCTCCGCAGCGATTCCCTTGGCAAGAGCACCCCATGGCGCATGGATCAGCGGCCTCCGAATCGGTTTGATTATGAGGATCGCAACCTGCACATGGGCATCGAACGGGAGTATCCCGGTGAAGACGAGAGCATTCAAGCAGACCCGGGACAAAGGAAACCTGAGTAGAGCCGAACTAAAAAACCAACCATCGTGAACTGCACCCCACTTGTTAGACACCATCTAACATTTGGAGGTGCAGTTTTTCTATGGCCAAGACGGTTGGTTTTTGTCGTAACAGGGCTTGTATCCACGCTCGGAAAGCATAATAGCCTATAAAAATACATAAGATGGCATATGAAAAACGTCTAACGCCGTAGTACTCAGAAGACAGACCGCTTTTAGCGGAGGTTTTCTTGCGAGAGAGTCGTACGATTCCAAGAAAGGTAGAAATCCGTTGTCCGTAATTACAGAGACGTGAAGGAGTGGGGGGAGTACATCATGCCCATCATCAAGGAGCAGGATAAATTCGTGATTTATGTTGTCACGTTATCCAGCGTAAAGCGCTACATGTCCATTGAATTTATCGGCGGGTCTTGCGGTTTCATCATCGCTCAAAAAGCACTTCAATCCGATCTGCTCGGCATGATTGGCAGCATCATAGCGCCGATGGCCATTCGCCGCGTGCTGCAATGGCAGCAGTATAAATTCGAGAGTCCTATGCGGTTTGGGTTGCGTGCACTCAACAAGCCGAGCGAGCTGAACACTACATAAATCAAGCGAGCGAAAGCCACTTCCATCACAGGAAGTGGCTTTAGTGGCTCTATATCGACATTCCCGTTTCGGTCATCAGTGGTTGACACAGTTTCAGTTTTCTTCCTAACGTTTCTGCTTGTAAAACTCATGATACAGCTTCATCAGCGCCCGCTTCTCTATCCGCGATACATAGCTGCGCGATATGCCGAGTTCCTTGGCGATCTCACGCTGCGTTCGTTCTTCTCCGCCAGCTTCCAGTCCAAAACGACCAATAACAACTTCCTTCTCCCGGTCGTCCAATATATCGAGGTTCCGGTAGATCTTGCTCTTCTCAATCTTTAACTGCACGGCATCCACGATATCATCCGCTTCCGTTCCTAAAATGTCAATTAATGTAATTTCATTCCCCTCTTTGTCCGTTCCAATCGGATCATGGAGGGATACGTCTTTTCGTGTCTTCTTCAAGGAACGAAGATGCATCAGTATCTCATTTTCTATACAACGGGCAGCAAATGTCGCCAGCTTCGTGCCTTTGTTCGGCCTGAAGCTTTCAATCGCCTTGATGAGTCCTATCGTCCCGATGGAAATCAAATCTTCCAAATCCTCGCCGGTGTTATCGAACTTTTTGACAATGTGCGCAACCAGCCGAAGATTATGCTCAATTAGTTTATTACGCGATTGAGGATCGCCTTCGGCCATTTGCTTCAGATGTTTAGCTTCCTCTTCCTCGGTCAGAGGCTGGGGAAACGCGTTGTTTTTCACGTACGAAACGAGCAGGGTCAACTCTTTTATGAACAAAGCAATTGCGGTAAACAATCCAGGCACTTTAGGACACCTCCTGCGAAGTTACAATGCAACCGGCCCTTATCGCGCTCGGTCTCTCGGTCTTCTCATTCTATGTAGGCAACGGCCCAGAAGTGCCTGTACGTGGGAAAGTGATTCGTAAAAACGTTAAATTCCCGATATCTGTCCGACCATTCATAAAAGACGGCCCGCAATGATACACCATTTGATATTTTAGTGGTTCCTCAACTAAGCAATGGACAACCGCAACTAAAGGCCATTCTTTCACCACATACCAATATATCATGTTATAAATACATGCTGTAATAAATGATAAATTGTCGCAACGGTATATTCCTAAACTAGGACAAGCTTTTTTGTTCAAATCAATCATTCAAGATCCAACATATCTGGCCCCATAACGAGAGACAGCATCTTTGGCAAATATAAAAACGACGGACCACAGAATGATCGACACGCCATTCACTACACCAACACAATATAACAGCCATAATTTTTATTAATATAATATATTGACATTAAATTGGTATGTAATTATATTAAATGTAAGCGTTTTATATAATGACCTAACAAAACCATTAACACCCTGAAGAATGGAAGGGAGAAGCTTACCATGTACACATTGGACTATTTTTCTGTATTGCATGATTTGAACTGCACGATAACCGAAGGCACCTCAGCTTATCCGAAGCTCGGACATATGTTCAAGAGCATGCTGGACAACACGCTGAGTTCGACCATTCAACGGCAGCCCGACGGTACCACCTTTGTCATTACCGGCGATATTCCAGCCATGTGGCTGAGGGATTCGGCTGCGCAAATCCGGCCCTTCCTCGTTCCGGCGGGCCAAGACGAGAAACTGGCCGATTTGATCGAGGGGCTCGTACGCAGGCAAACGGCATTCATCCTGCTTGATCCATACGCCAATGCATTTAATGATTCGCCTTCCGGTCAAGGCCACCAGAACGACCGCACCGCCATGAATCCATGGCTATGGGAGCGCAAATATGAGATCGACTCGTTATGCTATCCCCTCCAGCTTGCTTACCTGTTATGGAAAGAAACCGGTAGGACCTCGCATCTGGATCACAAGTTCCATTCAGCTGCCAGGGTCATTCTGGACATCTGGCGAACCGAGCAGCATCACGAAACCGATTCGCCGTATTACTTCGAACGCTTCGATTGTCCTCCAAGCGACACGCTGCCGCGCGGTGGAAAAGGGGCGGAAGTGGCTTACACAGGAATGACCTGGTCCGGCTTCCGCCCGAGCGACGACGCCTGCGTCTACGGATACCTCATTCCGTCCAATATGTTCGCCGTCGTTGTGCTCGGTTATCTGGCGAAGATTTGCCGTGATGTCCTGCGCGATCCCAAGTTGGAAGCGGAGGCGGAGAATCTTGCCGCTGAGATTCGTCATGGCATTGAGTCGTACGGCGTGGTCGATCACCCCGAATATGGCAAAATATATGCCTATGAAACGGACGGGATAGGAAACCATCTGCTGATGGATGACGCCAACGTCCCCAGCCTTTTGTCAATTCCGTATTTGGGTTATACAAGCGCTGATGACCCGGTCTACCAGAATACCCGTAGGTTCGTGCTGAGCCACGCCAATCCGTACTATTATCAAGGCACTGCCGCCGCAGGCGTCGGAAGCCCCCACACGCCGGATCGTTATATCTGGCCGATTGCGCTGGCGATTCAAGGCTTGACGACCACGGATCGGGAAGAGAAACTTCGACTGCTACGGCTGATGGCCGATACCGATGCAGGCACCGGCATGATGCATGAAGGATTTCTGGTCGACGATCCTGCCCGTTATACTCGCCCATGGTTTTCCTGGGCTAACATGATGTTTTGCGAGCTGATTATGGATTACTGCGGCATTCGGGTCAAAGCGAATGATATTGGAGGAGGTCATCGAGATCACCATGGGAACCAATAGGAAGCTTCGCGGCTGGGTCATCGGATATCTGTTCATTTTACCGTCCATTATCGGCTTCAGCGTTTTTGTCGCCTACCCCCTGTTGTCGTCCATGTATTACGCCTTGACAGAATGGAGCGGGTACGATTCTCCCCGTTTTGTCGGCTTTGAGAACTTTAGATACCTCTTCACCGAGGATCCCGCTTTTTGGCCTTCGATCCGAGCGACGTTTTACTTCGTGATCTTGAGTGTTCCTTTATCGCTGATCCTAGGCTTGTTATTAGCCATGATGCTGAACAAAAACTTGACCGGCATCAAATGGTTCCGCACGATCTTTTATCTTCCCGTCGTCGTTCCCTCCATCGCCACGCTCACGTTGTGGCAATTTATTTATGAGCCGCAATATGGTCTGGCGAATTCGCTGCTAAGAGAGTTCGGACTACCGCCGGGCACTTGGTTGACAAGCGAAACGACAGCGCTTCCATCCATTGTGTTAATCGGTTTATGGCAGGTCGGATCCAGTGTCATCATTTTTCTGAGCGGTCTGCAGTCGGTTCCCCAGGAAATGTATGAAGCGGCGGAAGTCGACGGCGCCTCCAGGTGGCGGATGTCGCTTAACATTACGCTGCCCATGATCACCCCGATCCTGTTCCTGCAGCTTATACTCGGCATCATCGGCGCATTCCAGGCGTTCAACCAGGTTCAGGTGTTGACCGGAGGCGGCCCGAACTTTTCCACCTCCCTGCTGAATTACAAAATCTATACCGACGCCTTCAATGGAAGAATGTTTGGTTATGCCATCGCAGAAGTGTGGGTACTGTTCGTCATCATCATGATCTTTACCGTAATTTCTTACCGGTACTCCAACCGGTTCGTTTATTACGAAAGCGACAAATAAGGGGGTAAGAAGTGATGCAAACGGAAGTACGGCCCAAAGGAAATCTGAATGCAGCGGACATACGCGTTAAGCGAAGAGTACGGTTTAATTGGATTGATGCCTTTCGTTTTGTCCTATTGGCTATCGGCGCCATTGCGATGCTGTTCCCCCTCTTGTGGATGGTTACCATTGCGCTGAAGAGCAATAATGACGTGTTCAAAATTCCGCCCGAATGGTTTCCGCGGGAGTTTCATTGGTCCAATTTTGTAACCGGTACGAAGGAAATCAACTTTTGGCAAACGTTTGGCAACTCCCTGTTTATCGCGATTACCTGCACGATCGGGCAGATTATAAGCTCAGTTCTAGTGGGCTACGGGCTGGCACGGCTGAAGTTCCCGGGACGTAAACTGTGGTTCTCGCTTTTTATAGGGAGCCTTATGCTTCCCGGATTTGTAGGCATGATCCCTATGTTTAACCTGTACACCAGCATTGGATGGTACGATTCCTGGCTGCCGATTATCGTGCCCGCCTTTTTTGGAAACGCCACGTTCTCGTTCCTGTTTGTCCAGTATATAAAAACGATCTCCGTTTCATTTGACGAGGCTGCCAAAATTGACGGAGCATCGGACCTTTATGTGCTGCTCAAGGTATTGGTGCCGATGTCCATGCCGGTCATCATGACCATGGTAATATTTGCGTTCCAAGGGGCATGGAATCAATATTTGGAACCTCTGCTCTATATTATCGATCCAAGCAAATGGACGTTGTCGCTGGCGATGGCTACCTATACGGGCACCTATGCGACGGCCTGGAATCTGTTCATGGCCGCGGATTTAATTTATATCCTGCCGATGCTGCTGCTCTTCTTCTTTGGCCAGAAGTTTTTTATGCAGGGGCTCGGCTCCATGAATTCCGCGGGTTTAAAGTAAAGCTTCCAACCGTATGGGAGGTGATGCCGATCCTAACTTGACTGAAGTAAAAACCATGTGATGTTCAGTTCATTAAATTTACCATTGGGGAGGTCTTTCAATGAGACAGGGTGTTAAAAGGTGGGCCAGTGGAATCATCACTTTACTGTTATTTTCAAGTTTGCTAGCCGCTTGCGGCGGAGGCTCCGGTTCGGCGAGCCCTGGGAACACGCCATCCAGAGAAGATAACGCCGGGTCCAAGAAACCCGTCGAAGTCACGATGATTACTTGGGAGTCGGCGGCCATGAACGAAAAAATCATGGCATCCATGAAAAAATTCGAAGAGGATAACCCTGACATCAAAGTGAAGCTCATCCCTACTCCATTGGACAATTACGGTGTCAAGATTAACGGAATGATCACGGCGAAGAAAGCGCCCGACATCTTCATGACCGGTAACGACATGCTGCTCGATAATGCCGGCAAAGGACTTCTCTATGACTGGACGGAACTTGCAACACAGGACAAAGCGTTCATGGAAGGCTTTTACGATGGCGTGGTAGACAGCTGGTACTATGAAGGCAAGTTGGTCGGATTGCCGGGCCTTTTGAACACATACGGCATTTTTTACAATAAAAAATCATTCCAGGATGCAGGTCTTCCGGAACCGAAGATTGGCTGGACCTATGATGAATTCTTCACGGCGATGGAAAAACTTTCGAGCAATCAGGGCGGCGTGCAGCAATTTGGTTATTACGCCCCCCTTGACCCCTTCCATCTCTCTCTCTATTCGGTTTCCGCAGGCGGCGCTCCCTTCGCTGATGCCATCATCAATCCAACGAAGGTGGAAATCAGCGACCCGTTCAGGGAAGGCGTCGAAAAATATAAGGCTGCCATTGCAAATGGTTACATGAATCCTCCTACCTTTGATTTAACGAATGCCATGAGTTCGTTCAAACAAGGTAAAGTCCCGATGACCCTGCAGGGGCAATGGGTAGCCGATGATTTGATCCGTACGGCTCCGAAGGAATTGGAATGGGGTTACGTGCCGATGCCCGTGGTAAACAGCCAGACCGAGATTTATGACGCCGTAGGCTGGTCCAGTCCGGCAACGCTCAAAAATCCGGAAGCGGTATGGAAAGTGCTCAAGTATCTGGATTCCAAAATGTACGAGGAAGTTCTCCCTTCAACCCCGGTGGCTCCCGCAGCCTATCAAGCATCTTCCGCAGCTTATTACGAAGCGCTGAAAACGGCCGGACATCCTGAAGTGGGCGAAGGACTTGATCATATCCTGAAATCCCAGAATACGCAGCCGGTTCGTTTCCTGTCGACATGGGCAGGCAAAGCGTACCCGTTCATTGAAGCATCATGGAAAAACATTCTGATGGGCAAAGCCCCGATCACCGAACTGGATGTGATGGCCGAAAAAATCAACAAAGTGATTACGACCGGCAAGTAGTAACCGGAACCGTTAAGCTCATGAAGCCGATCATGAATGGAACGGATCGGCTTCGATTTGAAAATAGAGGAGGAACATTCATGTCACTAAGATCAGGTCAACTTTTCAGGTTTCTGGCGGTGCCTCTGGCTATCGCGCTCATGCTCGGTTCCATGCCGGGCATCGGAACGTCCAAAGCCTACGCCTATACCGCATCAGATGGGGATACAGCGATGAGAGCTTTTAACGATACATTCTGGGATCCGAACGCCAAGATGTTCTGGAAGGACTCGAAGCGCGAAAAGCATCAAGACTTCTGGGTGGAGGCAGAGCTGTGGGAATTGGTCATGGATGCATATCAGCATACATCCGATCCTGCCTTGAAAGCCGAGTTTAAAACGCAGATCGACGATGTGTATGACGGCACCGTCGCCAAGTACGGCCAAGACTGGACGAATAACCCGTTCAATGACGACATTATGTGGTGGGCGATGGGAAGCGCCAGAGCCTATCAAATCACCGGGAATCCAAGATATTTGGAAGCCGCGAGGGATCATTTCGATTTTGTGTACGATACGCAGTGGGATGAAGAGTTTGCAAGCGGCGGCATTTGGTGGCTGAACAGCGACCATAATACCAAAAATGCGTGCATTAATTTCCCGGCGGCGCAAGCTGCGCTTTATCTTTACGATATTACGAAAGATGAGCATTATTTGAACGCGGCAACCAAAATATTCAGATGGGGCAAAACGATGCTTACGGACGGAAACGGAAAAGTGTTCGACCGCATCGAAATTGAACATGGCGCGGTTCCGGATGCCACTCACTACAACCAGGGTACATACATCGGGTCGGCCGTCGGATTGTATAAAGCGACCGGAAATGCCGTTTACCTCGATGACGCGGTCAAAGCCGCTAAATTCACCAAGAACCATCTGGTGGATTCAAACGGGGTGTTGAATTATGAAGGCCCCAACGGGGATCTGAAAGGCGGCAAAACGATCCTTATGCGCAACCTGGCCCATTTGCAAAAAACACTGGATGAAACCGGCCAGTACCCGGAATTCAGCGCTGAATTCGACGAATGGCTTGCATTCAATATCGAAATGGCCTGGAGTCACCGGAATTCGGATCATATCGTGGATGGAAACTGGGCGGGACAGTTGCTGTCCGGAACCTATGAATCCTGGTCCTCGGCGGCAGCCGTTCAAGCTTTAAACGGTATCAAGCCGATGGAAGCAGAGCTTCATTATGCCGTTAAAAACCCCTTCGATAAAATCGAAGCGGAACGCTACAATATCGGGTCCGGTTTCGTTCTGGAAGGCGCGTTCGAAGGTTCGCTGCAATTAGGCGGAATCCAGCATGGCTCTTATGCCGCTTACAAAAATGTGGATTTTGGATCAGACGGTGCGATCGGCTTCATTGCCAGAGCGTCCAGCGGAACGGGCGGAGGTCAAATCGAGATCCGGCTTGATTCCAAGGATGGTCCCAAAGTCGGGACCTTGAACGTAGAGGGAACGGGCGACTGGAATCATTATATCGATGCCGTCACCCTCCTTAAAGATGGCCAGGGAGCGCCGAGCACCATAACCGGCGTCCATGATGTGTATCTTGTCTTCACCAAGACGAACGACGATTATTTATTCAATTTGAACTGGGTTAAATTCACAACGACGGACCCGACGGAAACCGACGCCTATGCCAAGCTTAAGGCCGGAAATTACGACAGCAGCGAAGGACTTAGTAAAAATGCCGAGTTCGGATATTTGGACGCAATCCATCACAATGCCTATGCCTCTTATGAAGGAATTGATTTCGGATCTGGCGCGGCTGGTATCACTGTGCATGTGGCCAGCGGCAATCAAGGCGGCACGATCGAGGTTAAATTGGACAGTCTGGATGGACCTACCGCAGGTGTCATTCAAATTCCGGCGCTGGGAAGCTGGGATAACTGGGTCGATATGATGGCGAATATCGATGACACCTTAGCTGTAGGTGTTCACGACGTATACCTTGTTTTCAAGGGAGCGAACGGCAGCGACTACCCCCTCAATCTGGAGTGGTTCACCTTTACCACCATGAAAGGAAAAGCAAGGGATGCTTACGACAAGCTGGAAGCCGAAAACTATACAAACGGAGTAGGCTTCGGCAGAGAAACCGGCGGCGGGGAAACTTACCTGGCCGGGATGTTTGGTCCGAATAACCCTTATGCCATGTACAATTATATCGATTTTGGCAGCGAAAGCCCTACCCAATTCCATATCAACGCAGCCAGCGCCACGGCTGGCGGGACGATCGAGGTCAGACTGGACAGTCTGGGCGGTCCGGTCATTGCAACAGCCACCGTCTCAGGAACCGGGGGCTGGCAAAATTTCAAAGTTTCCTCGACGGATGTAACTGCCCCCGTAACGGGAAAACACATTGTATTCCTGTCTTTTAAGGGTGGAGACTGGTTATACAACTTCGATAAGTTCACCTTTGGCGATCCGGGCGTATTCACGGAGCCTACTCCTCCTACAAAACCCGAAGAGGACCACGTTGCTCCAGGCGAGGTAGAGAACGTTCAGGTGAAACGCGGAGAAGGCAATATGAAGCTGTATTGGGACGGTCCTTACGATATCGATGCTCAAAAAGTGCAAATTACGCTGCGGAGTAATGGACAGCAGGTCGGCGACATCATCGAAGTGAATCGGGGAATTCAAACAGCGGTGATACAGGGAATCGAGGCGGGCAAGGATTACTCGCTCTTCATCCGGTCCATTGATCGGTCCGGGAATGTTTCGCAGGGAGTCACCATCGAGGTTACCGATTCTCCTTCCTTCTCTTTGACTGCTAATGGCAAGAGCTTGGAAGATGGCGATTCTTTGGAGGATTACATGGCCCTCAGCTTCAAAATAAAGGACACTTCCGCCATCCAATTTGCCGAAATAACCATCGGCGATAAAGTATATACGCTGGATCCATTGACCAAGGACGCTATCGACATCGATTTGGCCGGGAATTTGGGCGACATAACTTCAACGGTTACGACTGAAGACCGCTCCGGCAACAAACTTCAGAAAACATTCCAGTTCCGGGTCATCACCAGCGTGTTTTCCATGAAAAAATTAATCGCCCGATTCGCGGATTCAGGAGATGTAAGCGGAGCGCTCATTCCTCAGCTGATCAACGCTCTTAACCAGGTACAGCATCAACTGGATCTGGGAAGAGTGGATCATGCCGTCAAGCATATGCAGAATTTCACCAAGCACCTGAATAAGGAGGCGATGGGACGCAACGTCAGCGATCAAGCCAAAACGGTATTGAATACCGATGCGAACTCCCTGCTCCAAGATTGGCAGGATGGCTTGGAGTAAACATAAAGCGCTATAGCGGCGACCATGCATGACGTATAAAAAAAGGGACTCCTGATGATTCAGGAGTCCCTTTTTGTTCTCTTTCACCTGTACCAATAGTCTCTTGCGGCCCATACGTGCGATGCCCTGTTACAATTAGTGCCTGATCAGAAACGGCTAGGGAAGAGTACCCTTCACAAATCCGGGCTGCTTAACCGTTCAAACAACCAGTCGTAAGAATATCGGCCGCTGATTTCATGTGCCCCGGGGAACAGATCGGTTTGCAGCTTCTCCCCCGCACCGGTGCGCCGATATGTTTCCCTGAGCTCATGAGCTGCGGCTTCAAAGCCCGCAGCCGGAAATATCCGATCATGGCTTCCCGACTCCAGAAACAAGGGTCTAGGAGAGATCAGCCCCATCCATTCCGGCAGCTCGGCATGGTTGAGCATGCCGGGGATGTAATTGCATACACAGTGCTGCACCGCCATAATGCTGTACTTGAAAGTATTGGGATATCCCGCTAGCACGGCAGCCCGAATCCGTTCATCCAGCGCCGCGCTCAAAAACGAGATAAACCCGCCTCCCGAAAAGCCCATGATGCCGATTCTATCAGTCTGAACCTCCGGGCGTTCGGCCACATACTCCAATGCCTTCAGCGTCTCGGTTACGCGGAGACCAGCGAGCGTCTTGCCATGCATCATCAGCTGGGTGGACAGCCGGTGGCAGGAATTCGGGGCATCCGGATTCAGTGCGAGATCCGCCGCAAGGCGACGCTCACCGAAACCGGCTACATCCGGAGCGATCACCACCATGCCCCGCCGTACCAACTGGACAGCGAAATGCCGATGTAAACCAGATGCATCGGGATCGCTTGAGCCGTCCTGCTTCAGCCCTACAATCTCCCTGCTGCCATAGCCATGACCATGAACAGCGACGGCTGCCGGCATCGGTCTCCCTTGATTTCCCTCCGGAATTAATACGTACGCTGCAAAAGACACGCCCGGTATCGCGGATAGCTCCACCCTCTCCCGAATATACCCGTCACATGGCTCCTGTTCGAGCAATACAGGCTTATGCCTTTCATTGGGTTCGAATTCGCCGATCAATTGCCAAAGCGCCTGCTTCAAATGCCCTTTGCGCTCTTCGGCGCTCATGGAAACCTGCCTGTCTTTCGTTCGTCCCATGGCTTCGTTATACATGGACTCCAGCAAAACATCTGCGCGCCACATCCCGTACTCACCGCCTTCGATTTACTCACTGTTTTTTAGATAAGGTGTTCCCTTGGATAGCGCATTTCCCTGCATATCGGGGCATCAAGGCCCCATATTCACCAGGACGGCTTCGGGCCCGGTCGGTCTCCGGCTCCCCCCTTTGGGTTCCATGCTCACGACAGCACTGAGTCTGCCCGTCGTTTCCCTTCAAGCCTGCTGCTCGTCTGGCCGCAAATTACCGGACTGACCGCAGCCACGCTGATCTGCTTCGCCATCTCATACGTCCTGTTCCTCCGACAGGAGATTAGAGGCCGGTCCTGATCTTTAGATTATACGAACAAGCTCATCTGAATTTTTCAGATGAGCTTGTTCTTTTTGCAGTTCTCAAGTTATGCTGCTTTGTCAATACCTTCCCTGCACGACTTCTTGCGACAGGAAACCGATCTTCTGCAGCCAGCCCGCGCACAGGCCCGTCCATTGCGAAACACTAGGATTTTCTTCAGCAAGACCAAGACCATGCCGGCCCTCCGGGAAAACATGAAGCTCAAACGGGATGCGCTGCTCGCTTAGCGCTTTGGCATACATGAGGCTGTTCTCAACCGGAACCGCGCCGTCGTCCGCGGTATGCCACAGAAAGGAAGGAGGGGTCTCCGGCTTCACCGCAAGCTCAAGCGACAACGCATTTCTCAATTCTTCCGGCGGATCCTCTCCCAACAGCTTGGACATGGAGCCCTCATGGTAATAATCCTTAAATGAAATGACCGGGTAACACAGAATAGAAGCGTTCGGGCGGGAGCTCTGCCGGTCCACAGCATCCACGGCCTCCGGGTTTCCTTCATCGAAATGAGTGCTGGCACTCGCCGCGAGATGTCCGCCTGCCGAGAACCCGAGAATTCCAACACGGTCCGGATCGATGTTCCACTCCTTGGCGTGATGTCTTACAAGCCGGATGGCACGCTGGGCATCGCCTAGCGGATATGGATGGCGATAAGGGGCAACACGATAATGAACGACAAAGGCCGATAGCCCAATTGAATTCAGCCACATGGCAATCGGATCACTCTCATGATCTGCGCGCCGCTCGTAACCGCCGCCCGGAAGCACAAGCACGGCTCCGTGGGGCGTTTCATTTTGTAATAGATAAGGTACGATGTAGGGTGTGAATTTCTCTTCCACCGACTCATATCCGGGAATATCCTGTTCCCAAAGCTTCATCATATCCATTCCTTTCTGTCTTCATCTCAAGTCTATTCATTCATTTCTACATTTCCTTCAGCCTTAGGCACTCAGAGACCAAGCAAATCCAGTCTCAGCGGTGTAAACGTATCCAAAAGGGCGGAAGGTTCAAGAGCTTTTACCCCATGCTCCGCCCCGCCGGGAATGACGATGGTATCTCCCTGACGCACCAGGGTCGGCTCACCGTTGATATAAAATTCGATGGCGCCCTTCAGACAGTAGCTCATCTGCTCATGGGGATGGCTGTGCAATGCACCTTCCGCCCCTTCTTCAAAATGCACCTCCATCATCATTAGCCCGGTTCCGGGTTGAAACACCTTCCTTGTTACCCCGGGCTCCGCTTGTTCCCAAACTCCGATTTCCGCCATGATCCTCCTCCTCTGCTAATCCAAGTACCGAATTTTCGCGTTCATCGATTCATTAAATTAAAAACCTTCATAACTTCTTCGCCGGAGGGTCTATGTATTCCTATTATCCATGTCATAAAAATTCAGAGAATCATCTCGGCTGATTGATTCTATACATTTAGAGGTCATGACTCGTAAATCATATCCCCGTATCTGCTCGTAAAGATGAGAACACAGAATCGGAAATATCCAGCTTTCGTTCCTGCAGCCCCCCGAGCTCACGGAGCGAATAGCGGATAAGAATCGCCTGCGTTCCGGCATTCATGTCCCCTTCGACCTCACCCTTGCCCAGTGAAACCGCCTCCGGCATGTCAGGATAATACTCACCTTGCTTCACTTGGGCCACATTCGGTGCCGGCGGGGAATGATCGATTTCCCTAGAAAATCCGCCGTCCGCCCGCTTGAGCCGCGCCATATTCCGCAAGGTGATTTCCGCGATCTCCAGAACGTCCTCTTCCGGGATGCGCAGCTTCATCGAGGTCAGGAGGCTGATCGGGTTCCGGATATAACACATGTCAACGGCCTTCTCGTTCCGCAGAGCGTGCAGCAGGGAACGGTATATTTCCGGCGTCCGCGGCAGGGGAGCCTGAAACCGGTTATAGAATGTCAACAGCTTGAAGGTTCCCGATATTCGCACATAAAGGGTGCCTTCACCCCATAACCCTGTCACGGGGTCTTGTATACTCGCAAAATAAGACAGAGCTTCAGATAAGAACGGCTCCCGATCTGCAGGCGTCATCTGATTTAAATAGGGGGCCGAGTTACACAGCCGGTCGCAGCCGCGCCAGCTGTTCGCAAGACTGATCGAACGCAGCCACTCCGCATAAGCCTCAGGAGAACGGCAGTATGCCGGAGCCATATTCCGATTGCCCGGCAGCGGATGGAAAGGGGCTGCACCCAACTTTCGGAGTGCTCCTACGCTGTAACCAAGTGCACGTCCCACCATCACATCGTCTTTTCTCATCCTGGGATCGGCATCATAGAAATACCCAGCCCTAGGGTCTTGCTTCGACTGAAAAAAACGCACGATGCCCGTCTTAATGTCATCGGCCAGCCTTTGCTGGAGGCCGCAGCGCTCGATAATACCCAATGCTTGCGCCGTCGATTCGATGTCCGGCGTGAACGCATCAGAATCCCTTGAACTGCGGGCATAATAAAAGCCGCCGGAAGCAGCGTCATATTGTCCTTCGAGCCATTCGAAGAAACCTTCAAACAGCCCGTCGCCACCCGTCAGAATGTCCTCTAATCTCTTTGTCATGCCCTATCCCTTCTTTCAGCTGCTTATGACGTTATATGAAAAATTCCGAAAAATCACCCTGCCTTTACCGACGGCATCCAGTCCGATGCGGAGGCTCTGAAACCCACCAAACGTATTGTGATGGAATCCTGAAACATCCGCCACTTTGTCATACCGGAGCCATTCCACCCCATCGAAGCTGTAATAGAATGAAACGATATGCGCATCGTTAACCAACCGCAAAAATGCCCTGCGCTGATCATTCGGCATCGTGCCGTAGCCCTTAAATGACCGGAAATGCCGGACCCCACGCTCGTTGACTCCCATCCCGAGATATGCCGCATCGTTATAATAGAGCAGCAGCCGTCCTTCTGCCGGGCCCTCCACGATGATCTCGGCCTCTGCTGAATAACGCTCATGGCCTGCCATGTAGAGCAATGGAGAAGCTTTTGCCTCCTCGGATGCTGCCTCGGCTACCAATTCATGATTCCTCGGATGGAACCGGGCGGAAGGCTCCACGCCTTCGCACTGCCAATGCAAACCCAGCTCAGTTCCAGAAAAGGTATCCCTGAATGTAACACCTTGATTCACAGCATTGATTTCACCTTCATCATGCGGCCGATCGTACTCGCCAATAAGTCCCTCACGACCTTCTGCAGCACGAAACCATCCGTCTGAAGTCCATTCGATCGGTTCGAGCAAGGTCTGCCTGCCCAGCGAATGGAACCCGCCCGCATAAGCATGGTAGACCATCCACCACTGGCCGTTCGGGGAGTCTATCAACGAGGCGTGTCCTTTGGACCACCAGGGCTCATCCCTGGATTCCGTATGAACAATCGGGTTGTACGGAGAGTGCTCCCAAGGTCCCCATGGCGTTCTGGATCTTGACGACACGGCCATATGACTTGTGGGCGGTCCAGCTGTCCCCCCAACTGCCACCGTCAGATAGTAATACCCATCGTGAACGGTAATCTTCGGCCCAAGCCTCCACGATCCAATCGTCCGGATACCGCCAGCCGTTATACACATGTCTGACTTCGCCTGTAACCGCGAGTCCGTCCGCCGTTAGCTCTACAAAATCACCGCCCGACATATGCAAATAACGCTTTCCGTCCGGTCCTACCGTGTGCCCCGGATCAATTCCTTTGATCCCCAAATGAATCGGTTTGCTCCACGGTCCCGTCGGACTGGATGCCGTTACGACCCAGTTCGTTCGCGCTGCCGGATAATAAATATAATACATGCCGTTATGAGCCACGAATTCCGGCGCCCATACGTCCCCCTCGTATTGGGGCAATGCTGCCCCAACCCGGCTCCAATTTAGCAAATCACGCGAATGCCAGATGACGAGACCTGGCGTCAGCTTGTAGGAGGAATGTGTCATGTAATAATCCTCGCCAACCCGGATGATCGACGGGTCGGCATAATTGCCAGCAATGATCGGTGCACACTGTTTCTTTTCCAACACGATCCCTCGCTCCTCTCTATCCCTTGATTGAACCCAGCAGCGCACCCTTCGCAAAATGCTTCTGCAGGAACGGATATACGCACAGAATCGGCAGTGTGGCAATGACAATGACCGCCATCTTCACCGTCTGCTCCGGCGGCCGGACAAATTCGTCCATGCCGGAGGTGTCTGCCGCCAAACCGCTGGCAAGGATGACGATCTGCCGCAGGATGACCTGCACGGGCCATTTGGCCGCATCATTCAAGTACAAAATCGCCGACATATACGTGTTCCAGTAGGTAACCGCATAAAAGAGCGATATGGTCGCAATAGCAGGCATCGACAGCGGAATCACGATTCGGAACAGGATGCCCCAATCGCCGGCCCCGTCGATCTTCGCGGATTCCTCCAATCCCTCAGGCAGGTTCTGAAAGAAGTTACGCATGATGATGAGATTGAAGGCATTGATCGCCGTCGGGACAATCAGCGCCGCATACGTATCGATCAGCCCCATCTCCTTCACCACGAGAAACGTTGGGATCATTCCGCCGCTGAACAGCATCGTGAACAGAACCATGAACATGATGAAATTACGGCCATCCAGATCCCTGCGCGACAGCCCGTATGCCATCAAGCAGGTTAACAGCATGCTGAACAAGGTACCCAAAAAGGTGACGCCCACGGAAACGCCAAGCGAGCGAAACACCGTATTGGTTGAAAACACATATTTGTAAGCATCAAGAGACCATACGGTCGGAAACAGGACAAACTGCTTCTGCGCCAGCTCCGTCACGGTTGTGAAGGATCCGGCGATGACGTGAAGGAAAGGCAGGATGGTAACCAGGCCAATGATCAACAGCAGCGTATAGTTCACGATATCGAAGATTCGGCTCGATATCGTTTTATCTTGTACCATAGCGGTCCACCTTTCTGTAGTTAATAGATGCCTTCTTCTCCCGCTTTTTTGGCCAGCCAATTGGCCAGCATCACCAGAATAAGACCGATCAGCGATTTAAAGAACCCGACCGCCGTACTGAAGCTGAACTGACCTTGCTTAAGACCTGCGGTATAAACATACGTATCGAATATCTCCGCCACATTCCGGTTCATTGAGTTTAAGAGGAGATAGATATGTTCGAACCCAAGTTCCAGCACATCGCCGATTTTCAAAATCAACAAAACGACGATCACGCTTCGAATCGAAGGAAGCGTAATATGCCACATTTGCCGAAAGCGGCTGGCCCCGTCAATCCGGGACGCTTCGTATAAACCGGGATCAATCGCCGCCATAGCAGCCAAATAGATGATCGTCCCCCAGCCTGCCTCCCGCCAGATGATCTGCATAACATACATCGGCCTGAACCATTCGCTGCTCATCAGGAAATTGATTTTTTCGAATCCGGCCATAACCAGCAATTCATTAATGATTCCGCGATCCATCGAGAGCATGACAAACGAAATGGATACGATGATAACCCAGGACATGAAGTGGGGGATATACACCAGCGTCTGGATAAAACGTTTAAACACTTCGCGCCGAACCTCGTTGAGCATTAAGGCAAGAATGATCGGCACGGGAAAATAGAAGGCCAGGTTCAAGAAAAACAGCAGCAGCGTGTTGCCCAAAATCGTGAAGAACATCGGCTCGGTAAACAGCCGCTCAAAATGCTTGAGCCCCACCCAGGGGCTGCCCGTAACGCCTAGATAAGCCTGATAATCCTGGAAGGCTATAATCAATCCCGACATCGGGATATATTTAAAGATCAGGAAGTATAAAAATCCCGGAAGAATCATGAGGTAGATCGCCCGGTTTTTTATGATTCTCCTCATTCGACCGGACTCCGGTATTTTGGGGGCGCCCTTGCTCATCCCGGTCTTCACTGCGGTTTCGCTCATGATCTCAGACTTCCTTTCTATCCCGAAGCCTGCCGGAGACTGCAGCATCGCAGTCCCCGGCCATTCGGGATGCTGGCATGTTCGTTATTTGGATGATTCGTAGGATACGTTGAACTCATCGATGATTTGCTGACCGCCGCTCTTAAGCCAGTTATCCACGACCGCCTGGAATCCGGCCTCATCGATATCGCCAAGCATAAATTGATACGTGCCGTCTTTAATCATCTCCTGCAGCTGTACACCTTTTTCGTTAAACGTCTTGGAATCCAGTGATGCCGAAGGATCCTCAATGAGATAATCATTGTTCTCCGTGATCATTTCCTCCGATTTCGCTTTGACAGGGAGCATATGCTTCGGTTCATAAAAACCCTCGATCGTTAACGACCCGCCGACCTGCATCGCTTGATAAGGCTTCACTTCGCGATCGGTCAGCTTGGTGTCTTCCGAAGGAATGACCTTGCCTTCCTCCAGCTTGTGGTGCTGTCCTTCCACGCCCCAATAGATCAGGTTGCCAAGCTCCGGACTCATCAACTGATCCATGAAGGCCAGCACATCTTTCAACTCTTCTTCCGATTTGATAGCTGCTTTCGGAAAGAGAATCACCGAGCCATAGCCGGGAACTGACCAGATTCCGAAGCCATTCGGTCCTCCTTCGATTTTATTCTGAACATCGAGCTCCGCATCCGGATTTACTTCGACGACCTTGGGATGCAGGCTGGATACGTCCCCCATCGCTCCGATATAAACGCCGGACTTTCCGGTAATGAACAGATTTTGCTGATCGGTTTTGCTGGTAACCGGGAAATCCTGATTGATCAGGCCTTCCTGGTGAAGCTTCTTGAAGAATTCCATCGTCTCCATATATTCGGGGAACATAAATTCGGGAGCCAGCTTGCCGTCCATCTCGCCCCAGTTATTCGGTGTCCCGAGCCACGAGCTTATCGTTTTGAATGCCCCATAGATCAGATCGTTCCGATCCGTTAACGGAATGGTGTCGTCCTTTCCGTTGCCGTCAGGATCCTTCTCCTTGAACTGCATCAGCATATTATAGAACTCGTCCACATTGGTCGGGGCGCTGAGTCCAAGCCTGTCGGCCCAATCCTTGCGATAAATGATGCCCTGTCGCGACAAAGGCACTTCACGGTATAACGCATAGATTTTGCCGTCCACCGCCGTGTTCTTTAACACTTCGGGTTTCAGCTTGCTGAGGTTCGGATACTGATCCAGCAGCGGCCCGATTTCCCAGAACTGCCCGTTGCGGATCGCATCACGCATATTCACAAGCGAGGCAGCGTTCTTCAGGTACGTCACCTTCGGCAGCGTTCCGGTTGCAAAGGATGCATTCACCTTTTCATCATAAGTGCCGTCCGGCACCCACTGAATGTCAAGCTTGGTGCCTGTTTTCTCTTCCAGCAGCTTCTCAATCATGTCGGAGGGAACTTCAGGGGTATGGAGGTTGGCCATAATCGAGATGGTTACCGGTTCGCTCTTGTTCTCGCCTTGCGCTGGACTGCCATTTGAGCTGCCGGTTGCTGCAGGGGCGGAGTTGCCGCCACAGCCCGCCAACACGGATAAAGCGGTTACAATTGCCAGGATGATACTGGCTTTATTCTTCTTCATCTTCTGACCTCCGTTTTAAATTTGAATATGGGCTGACAAGAAACAGCTTAGTTGACGTAAGCCCGGTACGTATATAATCCTGAGATTGGATATGGGAAGTTCGGTCCCGCCCGGCATTTAATGGAGTGGAATCAAATCTAATGATTATGTTGTCCATGAGATTGCTCGCGCCATGGCACAACAAAAAAATACCGCCGGGGAAATCAATCCCTTAGCGGTATTTCTCATGTAAATAGGGTCCGACCGTGCTTCGGTATGAAACATTATATTCCTCGATAATCTGCCTGCCCCCCTCTTCCAGCCAACGATCGATCTCAGCCTCAAATCCCTGCTCATCGATCATCCCGAGCATAAATTGATAGGTGGCATCCCGCATGCGTTCATTCAATCTGACGCCGATCTCATTATACATCGGAGACTCCAGCGGTGCGGTGGGATCATAGATGAGGAAACGCTCATTATCGTAAATCAGCCGCTCGGCCTTATCCTTCGCTTGATTCAGAGTAACCGGCTGCAGCATGCCCGGTATAGTGCTGGAGCCTCCAGCCATTAAAGCCTGATAGGGCTTTACATCCTTTTCCCTTAGCTCAAATGCATCCACCGCCATCGCTTTGCCATCCTGAACGGTATAATGGATCCCTTCGATGCCCCAATACATCAGGTTTGCAAGCTCGGGACTCATCAGTGCGTCATAGAAAGAGAGCACGCTCTTCAATTCCTCTTCCGTAGCAATCGCGGATTTCGGAAACAAGATCACCGTCCCGTAACCCTGCGAAGCCCATATCCCGTACCCTTCCGGCCCGAGAATCCGATTCTGAACGTCCAGCACGGCCTTGGGATCATTCGCCAGCAGCCTTGATTCCAGGGACAGTACGTCCCCCATCGCACCGATATAAACCCCAGCTTTTCCCGTTACGAACAGCTCCTGCTGGTCGGTCTTGCTGGTAATCGGGAAGTCTTCATTTATCAATCCTTCGCTATGAAGCTTCTTGAAGAACTTCATCGTTTCCATATACTTTGGGGAGACGAATTCCGGCTGCAATGAATCGTTATACCATCCCCAATTGTTCGGAGTTCCATAATAGGAGCTAATCGTCTTGAAAGCCCCATAGATCAAATCGTTGCGGTCCGTCAAACCTATGGTATCGTCGATACCGTTGTTGTCCGGATCCTCATATGTAAACCCTTTCAACATTTCATATAATTCATCAAGCGTTTCCGGTGCCGGTAGTCCCAGCCGATCTGCCCAGTCCTTACGGTAGATGATGCCTGAACGGGCTAAGGCACGTTCCTGATACAGGCTGTACAGTTTACCATCGATGGCCGTATTCTTCAGAACCTCGGGCTTCAATCTCTGCAAATTCGGATAGTCCTTAAGATACGGGCCGATTTCCCAGAATAGCCCGCTCCGAATCTCATCCCTGAAATAGGACAAGGATGCGGCATTCTTCAGATACAGCGCTTGCGGCAAAGTCCCTGTTGCAAGCGAAGCAAATACCTTCTCATCATAACTCCCGTCGGGTACCCACTGAATGTTCAGCTGAACGCCTGTTTTATCCTCGACCCATTTCTCGATCCGATCGGAGGGAACTTCGGTGGTGTGCAGGTTGGCCATAATCGAAATGCTGGTTGTGCGATCAGAAGACGTACTTCCGCCATCCGCTCCCGATGATCGGGCCATGCTGATGCATGCAGCCGATACCATAAGAATAGCGAGTGTAAGAATGACATAGTTTGACAGACGGGTCATCAATCCGTTCTACCTCCGTTCCACCATGTTTCTTGCGGATCCTATATGTTTGAAATGATCATAACATATGTACATCTTTTTTCATGACAAGTCATGATGATCAAATACAGTGATTATTCTTTTCGAAATGATTATTGAATGTAACCCGGGTTGCCCATACAATGATTATACACTTTGTTAAACAGGAAGGTGTATCTATTGCATCCAAAAAGTAGCTATTATTCTAAAATGGTCCTGTTCGGCTGTTTCATCAGCATCATTCCTCTTGTGGCCCTCGGCTTCTTCTCGTTCATGAAATCATCCACCTCCGTTCAAAACCACGTCAACAGCAGCAATATCCAGATTATGAATCAAACCAACAGCAATCTCGAACAGGTGCTGCGGACCGTGGATTATACACTGAATTACGTCATTAATTCCAATATTCTGCAAAGCGCGTTGTATCGGCCCCTTTCCTACTATGACTTCCAATTGTATAACAAGCTGAGAGAAGAGATGAGTCTACTGCAATCTCCCGAGACGAAGGTTACGGACGTCATCCTTGCGAATACGACAACCAACTGGCTGATCAATAACCGGGGCATGTACGAATTTAATGAATACGCTTCCAAGGATGCGCTGCTGACGCTTATGGAGCTTCATGGGAACTCCAATTGGGTGATGCTTGAAACGGAATCCCTCGGGTCCAGCGATACACTCAGTTATGCCTGCCCCTACACGATTGCGCTTGTGAAGAAAATGCCACTCTCTTCCTCCAGCGCCCGGGGTGTCGCGCTCGCCACCATTCCCAGCTGCAGTCTCGCCGCTATGATGGATACCCCTTCCGAATCCCGGGAGGTAATGGTTCTGGACCACAATTACCGGATCGTTGTACATCCCGAGCAAGGAAAGCTCGGGCAATATCTGACCGATACCGGGTATGAGGAGGCGGAGTTGGGCCATTTTGACAATAAATCGGGGCAGTTCGAGACGAGGATCGACAACAAGCCGGTGTCCGTTACGTACGTCCGGTCCGATTTTAACGGCTGGTTGTATGCCTCCTTTACCGAAATGTCCGTCATTACGAAGGAGTCCCGCTCCATCGGCTGGTTTACGCTGTATATTTGCATGCTGATGATCGGTTTCAGCATTCTGCTGGTATGGCTTGGAACGCGGAAAATGTACACACCCATCCGGCACATTTTTGAAAATATCGTGGAGCGTTTGCCGGAAATCCAAGCCAACAAAAAGAGCGAGCTGCAAATCATCGACGAACATATCCGGGATATGTTCAATTCGAACACCAAGCTCCGCAGCGAGCTTCGGCAGACCAGCCAGCAGGTGCGCACCTTTTTCCTCCATAAACTGTTCCTGGGCAAGATCAGTCCGCCCGAAGTGATGGAGCAGATCGAGCTGTTCGGCTTCAAGGAGCAAATATCCGTTTGGGAGCACCTGGCGGTATTTACCCTTCAGATCGATATGCTGGACGAAACCCGCTATGAACGCAAGGATCGTGATCTGCTGCTGTTTGCCATCAACAATATCATTGAGGAGATGATCCCCTCCTCCCATCGTCTCCCCTCTGTCATTATCGATCTCACGCAGGTTACGCTCATCGGACGAGGCGGTATCACGCTGGAAGCATTCAACGACTATATCTATACGTTATCAGAAGAGATCCAGAAGACAACGCGCAATTTTCTCGATCTAGAGGTCAGCATCGGCATCAGTTTGCCTTACGGGAACCTATCCAAAACAACACGCGCTTACCAGGAAGGGCTCGAAGCCCTGAAACACCGCATCAAGCTGGGGACCGGTGTCATTATCCCTTACTTCAGCCTGAACTCGGGCAAGCACACCCGGGTCTATTTCTACCCGATGCAGGTGGAGAACGAGCTGATTGATGCCATCAAGTTGGCCGATGAAGATCGAGCCGTGGAGCTTCTGAAGCAGTGGCTGCACGAAGTGTTTCGGAAGGATCGGACCCCGCATGATTATCAAATCTCGCTCATCCGGCTGTTGAATGATCTGATGATCGTGATGCAGGAGAATGGGATCATGCTCGAGCAGCTCGACATCCGGGACAGCTCTCTTGTGGAGGAACTTCTTCGGCTCTACACCAATCATGATATCGAAAGCTGGTTTAAATCCCGCATCATCCGGCCGATGGTCAGTGTATTCCGGGATCGTCAGGACTCTCAATACCAAAATCTCTCCGAGCAGATGATCGAGATCATCCGTAATGAGTTTGACCGCAATATTACGCTCGAGGAGTGTGCTTCGCGCCTCCATTACAACAATTTTTATCTAAGCAGCGTGTTCAAAAAAGAGACCAATATGTCCTTCAGCGAATACCTGTCCCAGTACCGCTTCAAAATGTCCAAGAAATGGCTTGTCGAAACCGATATGCCCATTAAGGATATTGCGGAGAAGCTGAGTTATAACAATTCGCAGAACTTTATCCGGTCCTTCCGTAAGTTGGAGGGGATGACGCCCGGGCAATATCGCGGCAAATACAAAACCGGACAATAAACCTTGTAAAACGGCATCAGATTACCAAAAAAGGTCACCTATGTCCCGTACTTTTCCTGCAGGAGAGAACCTACAATTAGAATAGTCACTTGTTGTGCTGATCTTGTGGATCATTTATGAAACTATCCCAAAAGGAGAATCTGTCAATGATACGAGAAATGCAGGCCGATATCGTCATTCTCGGCGGCGGGACCGGGGGAACAGCCGCCGCACTTGCCGCCGCTAAATCAGGAAAGACGGTCATCATGACCGAAGAGACCACTTGGATCGGGGGACAGCTAACCAGCCAGGCGGTTCCGCCCGACGAGCATCCGTGGATTGAATCCTTTGGCTGCACGCGCAGCTACCGGCAGTTCCGCGAAGGTGTCCGCCAGTACTACCGCGATTTTTTCCCCATGACTCCCAAGGCCAGATCCGATGTGCAATTGAACCCCGGCAGCGGCATCGTCAGCCGGCTGTGCCATGAGCCGCGCACGGCTCTCGCCGTGCTGCATCAATTGCTGGCCCCGTACATTCACAGCGGACGGCTTACGATCCTGTATCAGTATGCGGCAGAGTCTGCCGACGTTTCAGGGGATCGCGTGAACAGCGTAACCGTTCGTCATCTTGAAACGCAGGATCAAATCGCGCTCCGCGCCCCGTTCTTCGTGGATGCCACCGAGCTCGGCGATTTGCTTCCGCTGGCGGGTATCGAGTATGTTACCGGCGCCGAGTCCAAGTCCCAGACAGGGGAACCGCATGCCGTTGACGGCGATCCGCTGCCGCAGGACATGCAGGGCTTTACGTATTGTTTTGCCGTGGATTATCTGGAGGGTGAGGACCACACCATCGAAAAGCCTGCCCTTTACGATTTTTGGCGAGAGTATAAACCCGAATTCTGGCCAGATAAGCTGTTAAGCCTGACCGCCGTCAAGCCGTCGACCAATGAGCCGATCGAGTATGAGATATTCCAGGGGCACGGCAAGTTCCCGCTCTATCAATACAGGCAAATCCTAGATCCAAAGCATTTCGCCGAAGGTACGTTCGAAAGCTCGGTGTCTCTAGTGAACTGGCCGCAGAACGACTACTGGCTGGGCTCCATTATCGATGTTCCGAAGGAAGAGGCTGACCATCATATCTACCAAGCCAAGCAGCTTAGCTTGTCCCTGCTGTATTGGCTGCAGACCGAGGTGCCGCGGCCGGACGGCGGGAAGGGTTATCCCGGGCTGCGCCTGCGTCCCGATGTGGTCGGAACGGAAGACGGGATGGCCATGTATCCTTACATCCGTGAGTCGAGAAGAATTCAGGCCGAGTTTACGGTGCTGGAGCAGCATGTGGCAACCGAATCACGGCCGGACGGAGCTTCGGAAACATTCCCTGATTCCGTCGGCATCGGCTGTTACCGGATCGATCTGCATCCGAGCACGGGCGAGCGCCCTTACATTGATATCTCGTCCCTGCCGTTCCAAATCCCGCTGGGCAGCTTAATTCCGAAACGGATGAAGAATGTTCTGGCCGCCAGCAAAAACATCGGGGTAACCCACATTACGAACGGCTGCTACCGGCTGCATCCCGTAGAATGGAACATTGGCGAGGCCGCCGGATACTGTGTCAGCTATTGCCTAGACCATGATATTCTGCCGACGGATGTGCGGAGCGATGAAGAAAGACTGGCCAGCTTCCAGCAAAAGCTCGTCAGCGAAGGAATCGAGCTGGCATGGCCGGCACTGCGTCCTGTCTGATCATCAACTACAATCGAAATGCTAAAAAACCAGCTCAAGGGCATCGTCCTTGGGCTGGTTTTTCCTGGTTCCGTTCATAACTCCTCAGCGGTTACGAATTGGACGTTCTTAGGGAAATGACAGCTAATGCCGCACACCGACAGCTTGTAACCTTCTTCCACCGCATACTGTTTAAAATAATAGGTCTCTCCGTTCTCGCCAAGCACAGGTGCCCACTCCCCTTCCAGCAGTTCCAATGCAAACGAATCCAACGGCAAATGCAGGCCTTTGCCGACGGCCTTGATATAGCTTTCCTTTAACGTCCATAGATCAAAGAAGCGGGAAAGCCGAACGGAAGGATCACAGTGTAACAGCCCGTTAAACTCGGTTTTATGGAAAAAGCGTTTGGCGATATCCATATCGATGGCTTCCATTTTCTCCACGTCAATCCCAACCGGCTCGTGGCTAACGGCGCACACGATCCAATGCCCGGAATGGGAGACGTTAAAATGCAGATTGTCATGATTCTTTAAGGATGGCTTTCCATATGCATTCCTTATGATTTCTATATGCATCGGATCAAGTCCCAGCTTATCCCGAAGGATTCGATGGACCATGGCATCACCGAGCACCGACCGTTGGTAATCGCTCGCTCTTTTGAATTTGGACACATAGTCCTGTCGATCGGGCGATAACGTCTGGAACAAGGCACGGAACGTCTCATCGCGAATTTGGTCCGAATTCTGGATTGCGTAAACCTCGATATGGCTTGGTTGGTCATCATGAAAAGTATTCATAACTCCGTCCTTTCAACAAAAAACATAGTCACGTGTTCACTTCGATATGTATGTTTGAATCCCCTGCTTGCTTTATTAGACTCCCTGCCCCAATTCCAAGTATAAACGGACGAACGGATCGATTAATTGACAAAGAAAAGAATCCCCGAACATAATGGATGAATATCATACTAGGTGAAGGTGGGGTTTCAATTGGACACGCAATGGGTTTTGGATCAAGCGGTCGATTTGTTTAAGGAGGAGCTTGGCGGCAATCTGGTTGGCATTTACTTGCACGGCTCGTTAGCTATGGGCTGCTTCAACCCGGACACAAGCGATATCGATCTGCTGGTCGTGGTTGAGGACAAGCTGACCCGGGATCATATGAGGCGGTTGGCCAAAAAAATCATAGCGTTCCACGATGGTATGCCCAATCAACAGGGGTTGGAGCTGAGCCTTGTCCTGGAATCCAGTCTGCAGGAGACCGTCTATCCGCCTCCATTCGAGTTCCACTATTCCGCCTTTCATCGCGAGAAGTACCTGACCGATGACGATTACCTATGCGGCGGGTTCCAAGACGCCGACCTGGCCGCCCATTACACCGTGATCTTTCATCGGGGCATTGCCCTGTACGGCAAACCGGTTCACGAGGTCTTTACATCCGTTGACCGGCAGCATTACATACAAGCCATCCTCCATGACGTGGAGGGTGCGGTACAAGACATCACCGGCTCCCCTATGTACTACACGCTAAACCTGTGCCGGGTGCTGTACTATCTGAAGGAAGGCGTTGTCTCCTCCAAAAAAGAAGGCGGTGAATGGGGCCTGCGCACGCTTCCTTCCAAGTATCATCCGATTATCAAGCGTGCCTTGCATCAATATAGCGACGGAACCCAGAATCCTGCGGATTCCTCTCCCAATGAACTCATCGCGTTTGCCGGCGATATGCTGGAGCTGATCCGAAAGGAACTGGAATAGGGGCGGGTATCGCGGGCTGATCGTCTTAACCGGGCAAGCTACACTGCTCGGCATTGATTGTCTTCAGCTCCCGGCACACATATCCGAGCGACATGGCTGGTGGACATAACTTTTCGCTCCGCCAGAGTCTACAATAACAGTTATGATCACCGCTTAGCCTGCCAGCCTGCCTCTTCCCGATGCGGTACATGTGCTTGAGAATAACTTCATTCACTTTGTCGGATGGCTCAACCGCCTATCAAATTCTGTTCTAGCACCGTCTGCAGCTCCTACAATAGCTTATCTCGCTCACCCAGATCTGGGATGATACCAGTAATTTTCCGATTTCATCATCATCGCCGTCCTCACTGGTAGCATCAGACGGTGTATTCGGTGGAAGCCCGCCGTATGCGGTCATGCGCTCAAGAGACTCCTCATTTTGCTTCTATTACGGTCCAGTTCAGCCTGAACAACTTGAACCCACGGATGTTATGTAACACGCATTTGGTGTGACAAAATGCCCATACTGCCTAGGAGATGAATTATTAAGCTAACGGACAGGATAGTTCATAGAAGCAATATAGCTTCCTGTTGTAGAAAAGAGTTAAAACAAATAGGAGGGATAATTTGAAGTTAGAAAAAGTATTTGAATATGATATAAATAATGAATTAGAAGCAAAAATACAAGAATTATTAATTGATAGTTTCCCAGAAGTTTATCCTAGAGATAGAATTTATTTTAAGCAATTACCGCATGTTAGATTTCTAGCTTTCAACCAAGAAAATCAGCTGATAGGACATGTTGGATTAGATTACAGGGTGATGAATCTAAATGGGAAACCCATAAGAGTACTAGGAGTAATTGATTTATGTGTTTCACAAAGCGCACGCTCCCAAGGACTAGGTTCAACGCTTCTTTTAGAAATTGACAAGTTTTCTGTGGGACGAAATATTGACTTTACACTTTTATTTGCGGATAACATGACCTTGTATTTGAGAAATGGATATAAACCAGTGAAGAACAGGTGTAAATGGTTGAAAATTGATGATGAAACTCAGTTAACAAATGGAATAGGTTTTGAGGAAATGAATGAATTAATGATTAAGGAAGTAGGAAAGACCGATTGGAGTAAAGGAAATCTGGATTTTTTAGGATATCTTTATTGAACTAGCGGGAAGAATGCACTGCGGAGCCGATGAGTATAAGACTGATATCTCTGATATCTCTGATATACCCAACGCTGCTTTTCAATCAGAATCGTAGCGTTGGCCGTCTTATCAGCATGCAGATCCTCATGATCAATGCGTCGAGCTGTTTCGCCATCCAATGGCCACGCCAATTGTTCTGAATTTGTGAGCTGGATCTCCGCTTCATTTACCTTTGGAAATAGCTCTCCTTGTCCCCATGCCATCGCCATTCCCCTCAATCCCCTTTATGCTATAATTATCGAGAGGAATATATTACCTATTGCCACGCCCCGGCGAAGGATATGGGGGTCTATTTCTTTAAGTAAATATCGCTAAATCAAAAAAGAGGTGAGCCTTTGAAGCTTATTTCAAATTGTATTCGGAGTATTTGATTATCCCCCGCCCCTTCCGTTTATTGATTCTGTGGGGCTGGATTATATTGTTTTTAGTCACCGGGATTAAACTTGATTGGTTCTTTTAAATTGTATCTCGATCACTTCCTAATTTATTGGGACCTCCTTTTGGTTTTTACGTAATGTTTTTTAGGAGATGATTATTAAATGGTAATGATCATATTAGGTGTCATCATGATTGTTTTCGGCTTTATATGACTATAAAAATCCAAATATCAAATTGCTCAAATTTCTTACTCGTACACCGAAGAGTGACACTAATACACAAGAAATACGTTCTAATGGTGAAAGTGGAATAGTTGGCGGAATAATTTTTATTGTGATTGGAGTTATCGTTCTTTTATTAAGGGATTAAAACGATAGGTGCAACTAAATTATGTGTGTATTGAATCAAAATCTTTAGCTGGCCTCGTCTTTGTTTGGCTAAAAATCCTGCTCAGGAGCTGCCCAATCCGCAAGCTTGATTAATTTTTAGAAAATGAAAAAGACCGCCCTATAGGCAGCCTTTAACCATTGCTTACAAATTGAATTATCCCAATAAGTGCCATAAGCAGATAAATAACGAGTATAATGATTACGCCTGTTCGAAGCGCTTTGAACCCCCTTGATCTCTTCTCCAACTGCTGCTCCACTGCATTCAATCGATCTTTAAGCTCTTGTATTTCATTCTCTTGTCCCATTTCAGCCTCCTTTAACCGTTTTTCAAGCTATGTATCCTTTCAATAAATAAGGACAGGTAACCGAATAATGACGATACATACGCAAATTCGGGGACCGCAATCTGACCGCTCATCACACCATCCTTAAAAAAACCTTTATGGTAAAACTGTATATAGGAATATATTACCATATACCCCCACCCCGACCAAGGATATAGGCTCCTGTTTTCATCAATTGCCAACAATTATGTATTATGCTTATTTCTCCCTTGGAAGGACGCCACTAATTGCAATTTAATCAGCACTTGTTCAAGGAGCTCTAAGGGGTCATCTGAGTCCTCCATCTGCTCACAAATTTCGATGGCTTCTTCTACTGCTTTACCGAGTTCGTCTGCACGTTTCTTTTCTTCTGCTGCTTGCTGGAGCCAGTATTTTAAAACCTCTGGCGAATTAAGACCCTGACCTTTGTCATCTAACCTATTGCAATATTCCATATCCTCATGCCAATCTCTACTCATTCTGCTACCTCCTGAACTTCTAATTCATTACACTCACACTTTCTACTGCTGGGAACTCCAAAATTCACACTTGCTTGCTTATATATACTACTCTCTTTTTTGATGTTATCCTCTACATCCCAAGATGGGTCCTAAAGCTGCTTTGAGGATACTCCTTATTCGTGGGTTATTCGAAAAATTTTCCCGTGCGATAAAACATATATTACTTCAAAAGCCTTATGTATGCCAAAGACCCGTTCGATACTATCGAACGGGTCTTTGGCTTTAACGGTTAATGAATTCTGCCATCTGCAGCATTCTGGTTAATACGACCGCTCCTTCGGCCCGGGTAGAATGGGCTTCCGAAACGAACCGATCAGAAGAACGTCCCTCCATCAACCCTGATTTGACGATGGCCGATACGGCCTCTTCGGACCAGGATGCAATGCGGTCGCGATCCTTGAACCCTTCTAAGATGGAATCCGGATCTCCTGTCTCCAGATCCGTACCAGCAAGCTTCAGTGCACGGAGCAGCAAGACACTCATCTGCTCACGGGTAATCTCCTCGTTCGGACGGAACGTACCATTACTGAAGCCTTCGATCAGCCCATGCTCCACAGCCGTAGCGACAGCGGCTGCATACCAGTCGTTTGCCTTCACATCCTGGAAGCTCGCATGATCTCCCTGATCCTTCAAACCGAGCGCGCGAACGAGCATCGCTGTGAACTGCGCTCTCGTGATCGACTCGTTTGGACCAAAACGCGTATCACTTAATCCCTCGATCAATTGTTTTGAGGCCAGCAGCGAAACGTCCTCGCGAGCCCAATGGCTGCTTAAATCCTCAAACGTCTTCGCATGGGAAACTACGGAATAAACCCCGCTCTCCCTCCACTTAAACTCCGCTTGGGATTTGCCGTTCGACGTGTGAATGAGCGCCGGTACGAAGACCAGCTTGCCGGATGCTGAATCCAATCGCAGCACCGTCGTTTGGGATGGACTGACGATACTGGACAGGGACCTGGTAAACTTCGCATAAGCTCCCTTCAGTGCTGGCAGTTCCGATAACTTGTCACCCTGTTTCCAGGCTAATGTAATGGTAAGCGCTGCATCCAGTTTGGAGGCTCCTAACTCCAACGCTGCCTTCACCCGATCCTCTTCTTCTTTCGAAGCTAAAGCGACGCGAATTTGCAGACTTTCCGCCGTACCCCGTTGTTGTAAAGCTTCCGTCAGCGAATGCAGCGGAATTTCCAATCGGCCAAGGGAGGATTCCAGCACGATGGAGCCCCCCGGCAGGTCCTTAACCGCAGCGCTCAGCCCCTGCACCGGCAAGTGAAGAACGACGGCATCCGAAGCGTCGGCCACGGAATACGTAAGCACGCGTGAAGCCGCGGGCAGTTTGCTGAGCCGTTCTACGTCGCCGAGCATACCCTTCTCGTTCGCATCCGCTACGATGACCGTCCCGCCTCCTCCAGGTGCTGTCTCTTTCTTGATGCTCAACCGCTCGGGCTCTGATGGTTTAGGAGGTGGAGTTGTCGATCCTCCACCGGAAGAACCGGAGCCGCCGCCCGGAGTCCCCGGATTGGATCCGCCATCTCCGGTAGAGGTCCGGATAACCTCAAACGTTTTACTGTTCGTTTTGAATTCGTCAACAAATACGTCCACTGTGATCGAATTGACGCCTGTTTGCAGTGGAACATGGGCTGCAAATTCACCGTTGGCCGACAGAGTCGCATCGGCACCGTTCACCTTGACGGTCGCTTTGCCGGGCCCGAGAACTTCTACAAGCCCTTTCAGAGCAAGCTGGCTGTCGCGCGTCTCTTTGCCCTCGTCGTCCATCAGCCCACTTAATACGGCTGAACGAACCTGATCCCCGTTATTGTAGGCATTGGCAACGAGCTGACGCAGCGTTCTCGTGCCTGACGGGTCCAAGGTGGAAATGACGAAGCCTCCCTGAGGAATAACGCTGTTATTCTCTTCCGGCGCTCCCCAGCTCCATTTGATCGCTTGATTCCGGTTGACCACGCGGGTCACGTGGCCCGTATTGTCCACCACCACTTCCACTCCAAAGCGGTTCGTGCCCGTAGAGTAACCGAAGGCTTCCGTCATTACATTAACGTTTCCCTCGATCCGGTTGATATTATAGAAATTGCCTTCAAGGAACGAATCCGGACTTCCCGGCAAACTCATGCCGAGCTGATAATCCTTCACCCACTCCTTATCTTGGAGAGCAGCCGCCGCGATCGGCCAGTTGACCTGGGATGCGTCAAACAGCATCAGTCCGTTCGTGGACTTCAGCCCCGCCTGGAACACTTCGCGCTGAACAGCAGGTGCCTGCACATTGTTCATGGCAATGCCTGCATACAGCGGAATTTCCCCGTTCGTTACGATATTGCCGAGCGTAATATATTTCTGAATTTCCTGGCTGGTGGTTTGATATGCCCCAATCATCAGAAAATCCAAATACTCGATATACCCGGTATCATAATATTCCGGTGTATACACCGATTCGTCCGGCATGCCGAGTGCGGGATCGAACCGGAAGTTCTTGCTGCCCCAGTTCACGCCGTTCAAATAATACGTTTCATACCAGGATCCAACATAGGAGGATACCTCGATCTTTCTGCCTGTTGAAACTTCATAAGAATCCACCAGCGTCTTCACTTCGCCGAAGAAGCTCTGAATCGTGCCCGAGCGGAATTCCCACCAGTCCTGAATCAGCGGACCGTATACCCGAACATTGTTTTCATAGTAGAAGATATCGTCTGGCCAATTGACAAGCTGCTTGTTCCGTGCCTGCAAAAACTGCTCGAACTTCACGCGAGTTTCGTCGCTGAAATCGGCCCCTTCGTTGTCATATCGGCTCCGGTCATGGACAACGCCGTCCACATCGTAATTCTTAATAATCTCCTCAAATGTTCGAAGCTGATAATTGCGAACCTCGTCATTGGACGGATTGACGAAGGCTACCAAGCCCTGCTTTTTACTTTCACGCAGTCGTTTGATCTCGCCATTGTTCTCCGCGAAATATACACGTTCCTCCCAATCGAGATGATCGTTCAGAACCGCATACTCGTTGTGGGCAATCGATCCTTCGGCAAACACGTTAATCGCCGCATGAATCTCTAATCCCAGCGCATGACCGTGGTCAATGAACTCCTGCAATAAGTCCAGATCCGGACTTGCGCCCGCTTTTTCGGGTGCCTTGATCTCGCTGACATAAGGTCTGCCCGTCAAATCGTTCTTCTTGTACGAGACATAACCTTCAACGCCTTTCACATCAAATGCGACCGAAGTAACCCCCGATTCCTTGGCTTTTTGCAAGAATGCCAAAACATCCTCGCTCGTTTTAAACTTTCTGGCATTGGAAGCCTGGTCCACCCAGAGAATGACTTCTTTATCCGGGGAAAAATCAGGTCTTGCAAACACCGCAAGATGACGCACATCCTGCTCAATGTCATTTTTCAACACTTTGACTTCGATATAATTGGTGCCGTTTGTTAACGTGTAGTTATGGGTAAAGGTACCATCCGCATCAAAAGGCACCTCGTTACCGTTCACAAGAAGTTGGATCGCGGTAATGTCGTCCATGTTGTCGATGCGCCCCGTGATCGTGGTGCTGCCTTCCGTTACGGTATACATCGTCTGATTATCCAGCGTAAGCCGTGCAATGAGGCCATTGCCGCTCATGATGTCGCGCACCTGTACCACTTCCCCGTTCTTGCGCAGCTTGATCATGTCCCCGACCTTAAAATTCTCGGCCAAATAGCGCTTGATGTTATTGCCTGCGTAGCTGTTGTCCTGTGCCATCAGCACAAAACCGCCTTCGGGGATTTCAAGCTCGGTCGGCCCGGTCCATACGGGCGGCTTCCCGTTGATCGAAGGATTGACCACCCGTAAAACGCGGTTGTTGACATCCACCTGCACGGCGACATTGGTCTGGGGAATCGTGATGGAGCTGCCGTAATCCCTTGTAAAAATCGCCACGATGTTCGGCACGCCCGTAACATCTTTGTCGACATAGTCCAGCTTCTTGCGCGGGCCTTCAATGTCGATCGTAATATCCTTCGGCGCCGCTTCGACTTCAATATAATCCTGATTCTCAATTGGTTCGTACACGATGTTCAGTGTATGAACTGCCAGTTCGCCATCTCCCTTGTACAGCTTTACCGCAACCGTATTCGGGCCCGGTTCCAAATAAACATTGATCCGAAACACGCCATCTGCCGTTAGTGCGGTCTTATCGCCATTAACGGTTACGCTTAAATCCTGATCAGCGGCATAGTTCGCCACAAAACCTGCAATCTCAATGACCGGAATATCCACGGTCGTATCCGTTTGCGTAATCAGATGCAGCTCGGGTGGTAGCGGATCCGGCCCCGGACCCGGTCCCGGCTGCTCCGGCAGGAAATCAGCCGCAGTCACTTCTTCGCCCGCCCGCATCAGCTTAACCGAATCTCCCGTTTTGTTATGATTGAAGAGAGGTTTCTGAAAAACGGATTGATCCCACGCATTGGTGCCGCCAGCCACTACAACATAACCACCGGCTGGAATCGGAAGCAGCGTACCCGGATGCCAGGCAGTCGGAGGATCACTGTCCGGTCCAACCACATTCTGCACGATGCCGCCCGCATCCACGGAGACCGCGACATGAAGCGTAGGCACCCATACCTCATCGGTATATACGGAACCCGTGACCGCTACCCCGCTTGTGTACAGCGCCAAGTAATCATTTTTCCCTTCCACTGTGTCGCCTGCTACGTTGATATCCGTGAACTCCAGAATCTCTCCGCCTTGGGAGACCAAGGTAACGGGATCCGTGCCCGCACTTTGCGCCGGGGAAATTTCGTTATCCGCGAACGCGGAGGAACCAACCGGAACGATGAGGGAAACGATCAGTGACAGACTGAGAAACAGTGCGATCCGCCTGCGAAATAAACGATACATCAATGATTACCACCCTTCTCTTATTCAGAATGAACCGTTTGGTGCCATTTAAATTCAACCAACACCTCCCCTCTGTTATTTAATTTTGAAAAAAGCAGCCGCCAGCGCAGACTGCTTTTTCAAATGAATCATTTACTTCGTGGACTGAAACCATTCATTCGCTGCGTTCACCATATCGGTTCCACCATCGGCTCTCCATTGAGCCAGAAATTGATCGTAAGATTCAATCGGCTTCGCACCGGAAATGAATTGCAGCACATTGTCATCCAACATGGTCGTCAATTTCAACAGATTTTTGGATACAGCTTCAATTGGCGGTGCTGTCGACATCGGATCTACAACCATAATGCCTTCTGCATTTTTCTGGAACTCTTCAAAATGCGCCTGAAGAACAGGATCTTTACGTACACGTGCTTGCCAGTAAATCGGATACTTCTCTTCGTCTACCCCTGTCAGGAAACTGCTTGCATTATTCAATTCATCATTGAAAATCGGCAGAATCGGATAGTACTTTCCGTCCTTCACTTCATGATGAACGCCTTCTTTACCCAGCGCGATGCCCTTAAACGTCTCAGGCTCCATTTTTGCGTTGAGGAAATCCATAGCGGCTTCCTTATTCTTGGAGGATTTGAGAATAGCAACATACCAAGTGGTATTTGCTTTAACCCCGACCATGGCTTTGCCGTCCTTGCCTTTCAGATAAGGAATGACGGATGTCTTGGCTTCCGGGAAGTTCTTCTCTAGCGCAGCAAGCGTCGTCCCGGCATTCCACCAGGCCAGCTTATACATCGCTGCTTTACCGCCTGAGAACTTCTCAATCGATTTCTGTGCGGTATTAATTGGCATCTCCGTATCGAGTAAGCCTTCTTTATACAGCTTATTCATATAAGCAACATATTCTTTCATCTCGGGCTGTTCAGCTCGATGAACCAGCTTGCCATCGACTTCTTTCCAATCGGTCAAAACGCCAAATGTTGTGGCAATATCGCCATAAAGGGAAGTGGACTCTTTGCTCATGGTGAGCGGAATGACATTCTTCTTTTCCTTAATCGTTTTAAGTACATTGTAAAGTTCATCGGTGTTCGTAGGCATGGACAAACCCAGCTCATCCATCCAGTCTTGTCTGACGACGAGCGCCTCGCCGATGCTTACGCCAGCCCCCGTCTCTGGAATACCGAAGATCTTCCCATCGATCGTTGCACTGCCAAAGGACTCTTGTTTTATGGATTGTTTAATATAATTCCCATGAGACTCAAGCAGCTCATCGATTGGCTCGAGCGCTCCCGCAGAGGCCAGATTGTAGAACTGGGGTGCATTCAATTTCACCAAATCATAGTTATCTTTGCTGGATACGAGCAGGTTCAGCTTCTCATCCGCGTTTTCGGCCGGCAGCAGTTCGTAATCCACATTGAATCCGGTTCTTTCCTGGATGTACTTGGCCACGTATTCGGTCTTCGGATCAAACAATCCATATTGCATAATCATGCGCAGACCCGGTTTTTCAGACGTTGTGTCTTTGTTCCCGTCGTCTTTCGGGGTGCTTGCCGGTGTGTCCGATGGCTGAGCCGCCGGCGTATCCGTCGTGCCGCCTCCCCCGCCGCCGCATCCGGATAGCGCCAGCGTGAATCCGAGAATCCCGGCCAACACCGCGGATTTTTTAATCTTGATCATGGATAACCCTCCTTGTGATTGAGAAATTCAATGAATTCTGCCATCTGAGCAATACGAAGCGCATCACCACCTTTATAAGATAACCCCACAAAGTGGGGCCTTGCTCCGAAGTCCATTCAGGTACTTTGCGGGGACCCCGGAAATTATAATTAGCGGTAGTTTTTCTTGCGATATCAGGCTTCAGATCCTCCAAAGTTTATACTTTCTGATCTCTTCAGAAAACCTGATGAAATCTAGCCTTTAACCGAACCTACCAGCACGCCTTTGACAAAATACTTTTGCAGGAATGGGTACACCAGCAAAATCGGGATCGTTGCCAGCAGGATCGAAGATGCTTGTATGGACTGCGGTGTTGCGTTAATCGCGGCGTCGACATTGTCCTTCAGGAAGTCCCCGCTGGACGAAACAAGCAGTTCCTTCAGGTACAACTGCATGGGCTTGATCGCCGGATCGGTAATGTAGATCATCGCCGCAAAATAGTCATTCCAGAAAGCGACCGCAAAGAACAATCCGATCGTTGCCATGACGGGAAGCGAGAGCGGCACAATGACCGAGACCAAGATGCGGATATTCCCCGCGCCGTCCAGCTTGGCGGACTCCTCCAGCTCATCCGGAAGCCCCTCGAAATAGTTTTTAATGATGAGCATGTTGTACACGTTCACCATTGCCGGCAGGAATAACACCGGGAAGGAGTTCACCAGATTCAAATTCTGCATGAGCAGGTACGTCGGAATCAGTCCGCCGCTGAAGAGCATCGTGAATACGAAAATCAACAGCAGCCCTTTTCGTCCGCGCAGCCGGTATTTGGACAACGGATAAGCCGTCAGCGTGGTCAGAAACAAACTGCAAGCTGTTCCGATGATCGTCAGAAAAATGGATACCTTGAGCGAATTCAAGAACATGGAATCCTGCAGCACATACTTGTACGTTTCGAATTGAACCCCGACCGGGAGCAGTCCAACCTGGCCCGATATGACGGCTCCCTCGCTGCTCAAGGATTTCGCGATCAGGTTCATGAAAGGAAGCAGGGTCGTTAAACCCATCAAGATGAAAAAAGCATAATTGAATACCGAGAAGCATTTTTCCGAAAACGACGTTTGGATGACACCTCGGGTGGTGTTTGTTCCTTCCAAAGCTTTTTTGTGATCCATTTGCGCCACCCTTTCTTTACCAGATTCCGCGCTGTAAGTATTTTCTGCTCATGGCATTGCCCATGATGACCAATGTGAAGGATATTACGGCTTCGAACAAACCAACCGCTGTCGAGAAGCTGTAATCCTGGTTCCCGAGACCCTGCCGGTATACATAGGTTCCGATGACATCCGACACCTGGTACACGACCGGATTGTACATGACGAGAATCTGTTCCGTTCCCGCTTCCAGCACGTTCCCGAGACGCAGGATGAACATCAGGACTATAATCGGGGCGATCCCCGGGAGCGTAATGTGCCACAGCTGCTTCCATCTCCCGGCCCCGTCGATCTTCGCCGCTTCATACAGCATCGGATCGATCATTGTAAACGCTGCCAAATATACGATCGTGCTCCAGCCCGTTTCCTTCCAGCCTGCCGACGTGATCAGCACGCTCCGGAACACGCTGTTATCCAGGAAGAACGCAATCTGCTCCATGCCCAGGAATACCAGCAATTTGTTGACGATTCCTCCGTTCGTTGAGAGGAGATCGATAAACAATCCGCCAACAATGACCCAAGACAGGAAATGCGGAAGATAGATGACGGTTTGCACCGTTCGTTTAAATACCATATTCCTCAGCTCATTGAGCATCAGTGCAATAATGATAGGGAGCGGAAACAAGATCACGATTTTCAGGAAGCTGATGATGACCGTATTTTTAAATACCTGAGCAAAATCCGGCGACGTGAACAGCTTCTCGAAATGCTTCCATCCCACCCACGGACTGTCGGCAAATCCGGTGAATATGTTGAAATCCTTAAATGCAATCGTAATCCCGTACATCGGCGTGTATTTGAACAGTAAAATGAACAAGATGCCCGGTACGAGCAGCAGATAAAGATCCCACTCTTTCCATATGTCCGACCCTAAACGGCCCCAATACCCTCGTTTTTTCTTCATCTCTTTATACGGTGCCGGCGATGGTTCTATCGTGGGTTTCATCGACTCGTCTCCCCCTTTCTATTGATTCAATCTCCTTGGTTACTACAAATTGTAATTCCCGCCGAAGCGACTGAGTAGGCGAGGATCATTACTATTTATGGTAATATGATGTTGTGTTGGGGCATGGACGTCAGTAATTATGTCATGAGGTTACGACGGGTATTTCATGAGGTGTTAACTTGTCACGATCGGCTAATCGCTGCCAACCGAAATTCATAACTGAAATTCAAACCATTTGCTTTCAAAACCCTAGGACCATTTGAACCCCTAGCCCCCATTTGAACCTTCATCGAAAAAAGAGGATTTGTGCATCACTCCGCATGCGGATTGTTCTTCCGATCCCTGTTACCCCCGGATTTCTTCTGAATGAATGAAACAATGTTGAAATCCGGGGATAAAGGGGACCACTCACGCTTCTCCAGAACAATTCCGCCTGCTCCGTTGAAGCTTACTCAAGAATGAAGTTGGCATTCGAAGCACGGCAATGCCGTGCTTCGTCGCCAAGCGAGGCCTCCTCTGCTCTGCGCCGAGCTTGGCCTCCCTAGCCTCAATGCGCGGGTGATTACTTCCGCCCTGCCGATGGTTGGGGCTGGGGGTAAAAGCAAACGAGCCGTTCGGGATGTATGCCCCGAACGGCTCGTTTGCTTGTTTAAGTAACAGCGGCATGCTATGCTGCGCTGCGATTTGCTCCCTCCCCCACCCTCATGGGGGGGAGGCTTTTTAGATGGTTTGGACCCCCACGGACCAGCGGAGAGGACGTATCGATTCCGGAAAAACGATAGTGGTCGCCTTTGGAGCCGAATTTCTTCCTCTGTCATCATCATTCCGGAAATTTGGCGACAACAGCGATTGGAGGAACGATACGACCGCGGAGCGGCTTTCCCATCTCTCCCTCCCCCACCCTCATGGGGGAGGCTTTTGGGTTGGTTTGGACCCCCACGGACCAGCGGAGAGGACGTATCGATTCCGGAAAAACGATAGTGGTCGCCTTTGGAGCCGAAATTCTTCCGCTGTCATCATCATTCCAGGAATTTCGGCGACGACAGCGATTGGAGGAACGATACGACCGCGGAGCGGCTTTCAGATGTGTGCAGCAGTACCTTGCAGCCTCTCCCGCTTCCTCATCCCTTAAACTCCCCCGGATTTACCCCCCAATACTTCCGAAACACCTTGGTGAAATAACTAACATCGCGGTACCCGACCAGCCGGGCGGCGTCGTACACCTTGAGACCGTCCTGCAGCAGCGACTTGGCCCGCTCCATTTTGCGTTCCAGGACGTAAGCGGAGAAGACGACCCCCATTTCCTGCTTGAACAACCGGCTAAGATAGGAAGAATTGACATAAAGCCGGTCCGCCACCGTATGCAGCGTAATTTCCTGATCCATCTCCTCCTCAAGCAGGTTCAGAATATCCTTCACCACCTGATGGCTCGTCGTTTTCCGCTGTTCGCTCACAAAGGAAACGATATGCTTCACTGTACGCTCCAAGAGCGACCAGGTTTGCATTTTAGTGCTCAGCAGCTTGACGTTTTGGAAGAAATCGATATCCTCGCCAACGACTTTTTTCACCGTCCAGCCCTGCTTCTGGATCATTCGGGTAAAGAAGCTGTTCATGTATAGAACCGCCTCATGGAATTCATCCGAGGATTCGGATCTGGAGAAGGCTTCTTCCCATAATCCCTTCAGCGCCTCCAGGGCTTTCGTCTCGTCCGCGGTTTCAAGCGCGATCTCCAGCGTCTTCTCCAGATTCTGCTGCACGATCACGCCCTGGATATCTCGCTTGTGCTGCTCCCGGTAAGGAATCGCGAGGTCGTGTCCGTACACGACGCGGTCCTGAAGTGCCCGGCAGGCTTGCGTATACAGCAGGCTCATATCTTCAATCGCCCCGATCGAAGCACAGATGCCGGCACTTGCCGTCAACTTCAGCACTTCCTTCGTCTGGGAGAGCAGCTTGGATACATCGGCATTCAGCCGCAGCATGGCCTCCTTAGCGTCTTGATTTTCCTTCACGAACAACACCACCAGCAGCATACTGCCGGAATCCGACGTGATCCAGAGAGAGGGATGGGATAACAGCTCCTTAGCCAGGCACTGCATCGTGAACTGCAGCAGCTCAACATCCCCCCGTTGAAACCGTGTCTCATGCTCCGGCAGCGGGTCCAGGTCTACCACGGCTACCGCAATATGGTCATCCTCCTTCAACGGAATATATAATTCCTTGCTCTTGCCAAGAACATCCTGCTTTGTATATTTGCCGCTCACCCATTGGATAAAAAATAGATTTTGCAGGTGCGGAAGATTGTCTTTCCATTTCTGTTCCAACGCAGCCTTGCGCTGCCACTGCTCCAGATCTTCCCGAAGCTGCTGCCTCGCTTCAAGCACCGCTTCGAGGATATCCTCCTCGCCGGCGGGCTTCAATAAATATTTGGACACCCCGTATTCCAGCGCAAGCTGCGCGAATTCGAAGTTATCATGTCCGCTCAGAATGATCATTTTCGTCAATCGGCTAATGTCCTGCCGGCTTCGCAGCTCGCCAAGGAGTGTCAATCCATCCATTTCAGGCATCTGCACATCGATCAGCATAATATCCGGTTTCTTCCGGCTTACAAGCTCAAGGGCTTCGACACCGTTGGACGCCATACCAACCACTTCAATTCCATACTTGTCCCACGGGATATTGTAAGCTAGTGCATTACGCAGCCGGGGTTCATCTTCCACAATCATGAGATTCATGCGGTCTTCCCCTTTCGAACGATCTATATATGAGTACCTACTTCAAGCTAACTTCCTTGCAGCGATCCAGCGGAATGGAAATGGTGACGGTTGTGCCTTCCCCTGAGACACTGTGAACCGTGAGCTGGGCTTTCCTGCCATAATACAGCTTCATTCGGCTCAGCACGTTCCGAAGGCCGAACAGATCCTTCACATGCTCCTCATCCTGGGAAGATGCCGGCACGCTGCGGGAACCCATCATCTCCAGCTCATGCTGAATATAACAGAGCCGTTCTTCCCTAATCCCCGGCCCGTTATCTTGTACGCTGATGACCACGGTCTGCCCCTTTTCGATCCGGCTGGATATGACCAGGCTCCCTCCTGAGGATTTACCCTCCATGCCATGAATGATGGCATTCTCCACCAAAGGCTGGAGAAGGAGCTTGAGGAGCGGGACATGCTTGCTCTCTTCCGAAATGTGATAATCCACGGTGAAATTGTCCATGAAACGAAGCTGCTGAATTCGTAAATAGTAGTGCAGATGGGTGATGCTCTCCTCAATCGTAAACACCTGCCTGCCCTTGTTCAGGCTCAACCGGAAAAACTTCGACAGATTCATTACCATCTCGCTGATCTCATCCGCATCGTAGTTTTTGGCCGTCCAGTATATCGAATCGAGTGTATTGTATAGAAAATGCGGATTGATCTGGGATTGCAGAAACTTGAGCTCCGTCGTCGTTAATCGCAGCTGCTGCTCGTAATGATCCTCGATCAGATGCTTCTGTACGACGGCCATCTTGTTAAACGACTGAATGAGAAAGCCGAACTCGTCCTTCCGCTTGGTATCGACATGAATATTCAGTTCTCCGCTGCTGAGCCGCTTCATCCCGCGCGACAACTTCAACACAGGTGAGGCAATTCCACTGTACACCACCCATGAAATAATGATGGCCAGCAGGATGCTTAACCCGATGATCGCAACTGTGAACAGGCGCAGCTGATCAGTCTCTTTGTACAGCTCACTTTTCGGCTGTACCAACGCGAGACGCCATGCGGAGTAATCCGAGTCAATCGCTACGGTCATATCCTTGTCAGAAATGTTTTCCTCGTACATTCTGCCGGTCTCCACCACCACATCTCCCTTTTCGTTCAACAGGGCGATACGGCTGTTCTCGGAGGGAAGCAGCGTCTTGATGATGTTTAACAGCTTGCTCTTGTTAATAGACACCACCAACAGGTTCGACTGCCGTTCGCTGTTGTACAGGTCCATGGCCCGAATCAAGGAGACGCTGTCCGTATTCGTCATCTGTCCAAACGTGATTCCCTCCGCTACAGGGGCTTCCGACATGACGTAGGAAATCCCCGTTCCGTTCCTCCGGGCAGCTTCGACAAGCCATTCCTGCTGCGTCTCGCCCGTCAGCTTTTTGCCGCCGTAATGGGTAGAGATAATCCTATTGGACGCCTGATGATACACCGAAATTTGGGATACAAACCGGTTCACCGAAACGGAATTCAATAACTGTTCCAATATATCCGAGAAATCCACGATCGATTGAGGGGAGAAGTTGGTACTGTTTTTGTTCAGCAGCTCATTCATTCCAGGGTCGCTTGCAATCAAGGTGGATATCTCCTCCACGTTTTGCAGCGCCAGATCAAAATGATTCATCGCTGACGAAAGCGCCATCTCCGTCCGCTCGACAGCCTGTTCATAGAGAATATCCCGGGACCGTTCCACCGCAAACAGGCTGATGATGACCAATGGCAGCAGGATCAGCAGAAAATAACCGGTCAAGCGGGTTTGAATATTTTGCGAAAACCGATCCCGGACCCAGCGAGTCAACGCCATCATTCGAGTCCCCCCTTTTTTGGCGGCCGACATCATTGTTTGGAGTACCATTCATTCACTTCCTTCGTGATTTCATCTCCTCCTTCTTCCTTCCACCTCTTCACATAGTCATCAAAGGCATCCAGCGGTTCCAGCCCCATAATGATCTTCGTAAACACATCCTCCAGATTTTTAAGCTTATTACTGTACTTCGTCATGGCAGGTGTGGGAACGCCATAGAATGCATTCGGAGTTATATGTGAGTGAATCATCTGCAAGTTGTTGTATAGGTTGAAATCGCCTAGTGAGTCAAGCCGCTCCTTAAACAGCAATTGGTCCGGCACATCAACAAGCGACTGGTAAATGCCACGGTACAAATGCTTGTCGTGAAGCACAAAATCCGTAACGATCGCCCCGTCCTCCCAACGCCAGATTTCGTTCTCGAAGCCGAGCTTCAGCGTCTTATAGTCGCTGGCGATAAAGTCCAGAAACTTAATCACTTCGGCTGCTTTCTCCGATTCGGCGGGAATGACATTGTAGCCGCGGATAATATCCTTGCCTTCCACGCCTTTAAATCCGTCCGGTCCCGTGGGATACGGAAGCGGAATCCATTTTGCCTCCGGATCCTTGCTCATGTTAGCCGCGATTGGCCCCCGCGTGTCGTACCATGCTGCGGAGAACAGGCCCACCGTGCCATTTTCTATTTTTTCGAACAGGTTATTTTGCAGGTTTAAAGGAAACTCCCGATCGAGCAGATTCTCCTGATACAGCTTGGCAAAAAACGCGAGGGTCTCCTTCGTTTCAGGCAGAATGCTTCCGTTCACCAGCCGACCGTCCCGTTCAAACCAAGTATTCCGCTGCGTCCCGAAGGCGCCGAAGAACGGGGAAGACCTGCCCAACTTCGACATCAGGGTAAGGCCGATCGTATCCTGCACGCCGTTGCCGTCCGGATCATCGAGCGTAAAGGCACGGATGACTTCGTAATACTCCTCCAGTGTTTCGGGCGGCTCCAGGCCAAGCCGATCAAGCCAATCCTTTCGGACATACATCAGCTCTGCCCCAGTCACCTCATTCAAGCTCGGAACCGCATAGATTTTCCCGCCATATCGAACCCGATCCCAAACCTCCGGCGGAATTTTCTCCTTTAGATGGGGACCATACTTGTCGATTAACTCATCCAGCGGCATAAATGCCTTTTGCTTGACATAATTGTCGAACCACACCGGTTCATACGTATGGAGCATATCCGGCAAGTTGCCCGAGGACATAATGACATCCAACTTCTCGTTGTAAACTTCAGGTGGCGGAAGATTAACACCGATCTCAAGCCCCGTGCGCTCTTCAATGTAATTCAGATACGGATTGTCATTCTCGTCCATCCCGGCAGGGAATGTCATCCCGAGACTGGAAATAACGATGCTGATGGATGCGCTCTTCGGTTGACTCTCCGGCGAATTGTCCTCCTCCGAAGGATCCATAATGTTACATCCAGCAGCAAGGAGCATCAGAAATACACAGACGGGAAGCAATAGAACGTTACCCTTAAGCAGCCTTGACACCCTTCGATCCCCATGTTGAAATAACTCATCATTACAGGCCTTGTTCATCGGCATATGTCCTCACTCCCTCAGCTAGTAAGCTAATATTACTATATTACGATTTTATGGTGAGTAAGCTCACCTTAATAATCATTCTGTAATGATTTGCGGCTTCCTTCACACCGGACAAAAAGAAAAGAGCCGCCCCTGGTCATTCCCAAACCAGGGTGCGGCTCTAACTTTAGCCAAAACATTCATCCTGACATCAAGGACCACGACGTCCTTTTCACTGCTCGTGTTATTATTCGGCACAACACGCACGCGAGAATAAGATCCCGTTCCAATCGATCGGCCCGCCTAGACTAGTGAGGACAATTGGACCAATCACACTATTTCGGCTCCTCTTGATCACTGCCATCTTCCAGAAGGGGAATTTCTTTACGCTGCCCTTCCGATTCCACCTGAATCACTTCGAACGTACGGCCACAATGGGCACAGAACTTGGCGTTCATAGCGGAGCTGTTCCCACAGCCTCTGCATACCTTCTCATCCGTTAGATTGGCGATATGAAGCAGATTTTGGTCGATTTCAAAATTCAATTGATGAATCTTGTCCACGTAGCTTTGAATACTCTCCTGATCAGGCGGCCACTTCCCAGCTTCGATTGCAGCAAATACAACCTTGCCGATTTCCAGAAGCTGTTCATCGATATCGCTTTTTTTACCGTTGTTCTGCAGCTTTAACCGATTGATCTCCACCAGCGTTTTGGCTTTATTTCCGGCGTCAGACACACCGGCCTTGAATTTATCAAAAAAACTCAAGTATGCTCTCCCCTCTCTGTTCACCCGTTTAATGCTGTTATTTTATTCCTATAAGGAGATTCTCAGAATTTTATCATGATCGGTATAGTTCACGCCAGCACCCAGGCCCCTTGCAAACACCTGAATCGGAACGTACGTCACGCCGTCGATCACTTTAGGAGCGACCGCAACGGTTTCCGATTTGCCGTTGTAAAAGACGGTTTTGCTGCCAATCGTGAGTGTTATCTTGTGATTGCCTCTTTGTACACCAATACTGGCCGCTTCACGATTCCAGCTAACCTCAGCTCCCATTCCTTCAGCGATTTCCCGCAGTGGCACCAGATTGATGTTGTTATACACCAACGGCTCACTGTCAAACTTCACCACGCTGCCGTTAACGTAAACTTTAAGACCGGACTTGGCATAAGCCGGGGCTGCCGGCTTCGGCGCAGTGGATTTTGTCGTGCTATTCTTCGATGATTTGGCTTTAGGCTTGGATGAGGACGACTTTCCGCTTGAAGAGCTTCCTCCGCCGTTATGATAATGATACTCGCCATAAGACAGACCCCAGCGTTCGCAATTGGTGCGGCAGGTATGCCCTCCATTGGCATCCGTTCTTCCCGGATGAGCAGAAACGACCGATCCTGACACAAGCAATAAAGCGATGCTGCAGCACAGCATTTTTTTCTTCATAACTCAAATTACCCCCTGGTATAATATTCCTCCAATACATTCTAGCATATTTCTTATATAGCAGATGAATATATAGAGATACATTACATAGAAGGATGATTATTGTCATGCTGATGATCGCTTGCATGGTTTCATTTTCACCCCTCGCGTTTATTCGTTACATATAACGGAACCTTTTGTGCCAAAATATTTCCAGAAAGGAATGAGACCCTAATGAGCAAAAAGAAACCTGAATATGACGGACAGTTCCCCGGCGTAGACCCTATTCCCGAGCCCGATCGTCCGGATCAAGCCGCAACCGACAAGCTCGATGATCTGGTTCTTGGCATTTTGGAAGATAAAGATACATCGAAAGTTGATATCGATCCCGATACGGAAAATTACGATAAACTTCGCAAAAAGTAAGACAAGTCTCGCTTCAATATAATGTAAAAAATATAATCAATCTGTAAAAGTGTTCAAAAATAATTTATCGTTCTCATTTTGAGAACGATTATTTTTATGTTATGATTAATATAGAAGCTTGGGACGAAGGGGGAGTCACCGTGAACCGTTTCTTAAAAACAGCAAAAATTCTTTGGATGCTGGTACTTGTTCTGGTTACGGCATTTGCCCTTTACATTCCCGTCCAGGAGTATTCCAGCAGCGAAACCCACGATGAGCGGTATGTTTATAAGCACGACCTTCATCTGAAAGTAGCTGTTCTGAAACACTCTCAGATTCTCTCCAAACTTAAGGCAGCCGGCAATACCTTGCCACTGTTCTTATTGATGTCGGCCATTCTCATGTTGCAGGCTCCCAAAACACGTCTGCCCTATCGGCCGATCATTCCGCTTCGGCTCCGGCTTTTATTATTATTCCCCATTAAATACACATCGAAGTTCGTTTAGATTCCTCCCCTTTTCGCATTCAAACTGACTGCGGTTTCTTAAATTCGCCAATTTTTCATCTCTCAGGCAACCATACAATCAACCTGTGCTAATTGACGTATGCACGTAGGTTTATTAAAGACTGTACAATTTCATCCTGAATGGATTGTATTATTTGGCTGCGTATATTTTTGAGATCCGTGTGACCGGTCTGCAAAAAAAACTAAAAGTGTATTTTTAGGAGGAGTTTAACCTATGCATGTTCGTGAAACAGATTTGCCCGGAATCGGCAAGAAATTCGTAATTGATACCCGCGGTGGCGATAAACTGGTCATTATCATTCATGACGACGGCCGCCGTGAAATGTACCATTATGAACATGACGATCCGGACGAAAGCATCTCCATGATTTCCTTGGACGATGATGAGGCTCGCCAAATTGCTGCCATCGTTGGCGGTCTCACTTATAAACCTAAAGCGCTGGAAACAATCGACATGGCGCTGGACGAATTGATTATCGAGTGGTATCGCATCGAGTCCCACTATTACGGGGCAGGTAAATCGATTGGTGATTTGGACGTGCGCCAAGCCTCAGGTGCAACCATCATTGCGACAGTTGATAAAAACAGTAAACAAATCAATCCCGGACCTGACGTTATCATCACACCGGACTCGACACTCGTTGTCGTTGGTGAACGTCAACAACAGCGGCTATTTAAACAAATCTTGATGAACGGACGTGGTTGATGAATGGATCATTTGGTTTTAGAAGTTGGACTGGCGATTTTCCTGATCGCCCTGGCGGGGTTGCTATCAGCTAAACTCCGGTTTTCCGTCGTCCCTTTCTACATTCTGATAGGGATGGCGGTAGGGCCTCATGCTTTTCATTTTGGATCATTCGATTTTCGTTTTATAGAAAGTGCTCCGTTCATCGACTTTATGGGTCGCATCGGCGTACTGTTCCTTCTGTTCTATCTTGGCCTCGAATTCTCAGTCGGCCGGTTAATTAAATCAGGGAAGTCCATCGTAGTTGGTGGCAGCATCTATATTGCCATTAACTTTACGCTTGGACTGATGATCGGGATCTTTTCCGGATTCCCGGTCGCGGAAACACTCATTGTTGCGGGAATTACCACCATCTCCTCAAGCGCTATCGTAGCCAAGGTGCTGGTTGACTTGAAAAGAACGGCGAATCCCGAAACTGAAATGATTCTCGGTATTATCATGTTCGAGGATGTGTTCCTGGCTGTATATATCTCTATTCTCTCCGGCCTCGTATTAAGCGGATCATCATCGCTGGGCGGAGTACTGATATCTGCGGTAATCGCCCTTGGATTTATGCTGCTTGTCCTTATTATTGGCCGTAAAGCCGTACCGCTTCTGAATAAGGTATTAAATATACGGTCGAACGAATTGTTTGCCTTGGTTGTTTTTAGCGCATTGTTCCTGCTCGCAGGATTCGCCGAAACGATTCATGTTGCCGAGGCGATCGGCGCTCTGCTCGTCGGGCTTGTCCTGGCTGAGACGGAGCATCGTGAACGCATTGAGCATTTGATATTACCATTCCGTGATTTCTTTGGAGCCATATTCTTCTTTAGCTTCGGTTTAACGATTGTACCTTCCGAGCTTGGCGGAGCTGTGTGGTTATCGCTAATCGCCGTTATCATCACGCTCCTTGGTAACTTTATTGCAGGTATGCTTGCAGGACGCAGTGCAGGGTTGTCCTCCAAAGCATCCTCCAATATCGGTCTGACCATCGTATCCCGCGGGGAATTCTCCATTATTCTCGCTAATATGGGTAAAGCGGGCGGACTTGCAACCTTCATCCAGCCGTTCGCAGCCTTGTATGTGCTGATACTGGCTATTCTCGGACCGCTGCTCACCAAGGAGTCCAAGCATGTGTATAACTTCTTAAACAAAATCATTAAATTTAAAGACTATAAGGAGAAGAAACCGGTTAAACCGAAGCTAAAGGATGAAAGTGCAAGCGGATAAAAGGAGGGTACATTGCCTATGGTTCAAGCCCATGTTCGGGTAACGAACGGTCCGCAAGAGACCGTAAGCAAGGCAAGTACACGAAGAAGAATGAGCATGGCTGCCATCGGAGGCCTGATAGCGGCGTTCGGTTTGGATTTATTTCTTGTTCCCGGCGGCATCATCGCGGGCGGCGTAACGGGAATTTCCGCGCTCGCCTCGCATCTGACGGGACTTCATACAGGCATGTTTCTGTTTGCATTAAATCTGCCCCTGCTCCTGCTGGTCTACCGTGGGGCCAACCGGGAAAAAGCCGTCATTGCCACCGTCGGGCTGCTTACTTTTTCCGTATGCTCGATCCTGTTCTTTCCGGTTCCCGCTCTCATCGACAGCAAGATCGGGAGCGCAGGCATCGGCGGCATTTTCCTTGGGCTGGGCATCGGTCTCGGCCTTCGTTACGGCGTCGTCCTGGACTCACTCCAAATGCCCAAGATTCCGCAGCAGATATCACATCTGCTAACCCGCTTGAAGCTGCCATACATCCATATCATGGTCAATACATGCGTACTGACATTGGCAGGGCTGCTTCTCGGCTGGGAACGAGCGATGTACTCTGCGATCGCATGTCTCATGGCACTGGAGACCGGACGTATTACAACTTCGAGCCTTCCGCTTAAACGAGAGGTCCGGATTCGCAGCGTGAGCGAAGTGGAAATCCAGCATACCATGAAAGCCATCATGGGGTATGAATCCCAAACTGCTGACCCTAAAGATGACTCTATGTATGAAGGTGAAACCATCGGTTCAACGCAGCTGATCTATCGGGTTCACATTCTGGAGATGCCCAGATTCAAATCCATCGTGAGAAGCCTGGATCCGAATGCCGAGATTACCATCATTCAGAAGTAAGTTTCTCTCTTCCATGTAAACAGGCCGGCTAAGGGTTTGCCCTAGCCGGCCTGTTTTTTTATCAGAAAGTATAAACTCCAAAGCTTAGGCCTTCCTGATATCGCAAGAAAAACATCCCCTAACCGCAGTCTGTCTTCCGAGAAAGTACGTCGATAGACGTTTTTCTTATGATATCTCTGCTATTTACGAAACTGCTGGATCAGAAACAGAATTAATGAGCCCACCACGCTGATGACGAGGCAGGTTACGATCGGAAAATAAATTTTGACATGGGGTTTATCCACCACGATGTCACCCGGCAGCCGGCCGACAAATCGTCCAATGACAGGCCAGAGCAGCCCGATCACGATCAGAGCGCCGCCAATCCACAATAGAACCCGAGTTACAGGATGCACGATACGGTCACCTCATTCATCAAATCAAACATGAAACACGCAGGTTTCCTTGTATCATAAAGGATTTGAGATGCCTCATGCAAGGTCAGGCCCTTCCTATCGAGTGATCATCCTTTCACCGCCCCCGCCGTCATCCCATCGATAAAATACTTCTGGAAGGCCATGAACAAAATAAAGATCGGAATGATCGAGAAGAAGGAGCCGACAATCAATAAGTCATAATTGTTCCCGTAAGGGGTCAAGAGCGTCTTCAATCCGATCGGAAGGGTATACTTGCCATCATCGCTGAGTACCATAAACGGCCACAGAAAGTTGTTCCAGCTGTTCATGCCGTTCAGGATCGCCATGGCAGCGAAGGAGGGCTTCATCACAGGCAAGATCAGCCGTACATAGATACCGTATTCCGTCGCGCCGTCCACCCGCCCTGCCGCAATCATTTCTTTTGGAACCCCTCTTAAATACTGCCTGAAGAAAAAGATCGTAGCCGCGCTTGCGATCCCCGGCAGCACAATCGCCGAGTACGAATTCATAAGGCCAAGGTTGTACGTCAGGGAGTATAACGGAAGAAGAAGAATTTCAAAAGGAACCATCATAATCAGAAGCACGCAGATGAACAAGAAATTTTTGCCGATGAAATCATAGGCTGCAAACCCATGGGCAACCGTTGCGCTGACCAGCAGGGTTAACGTAACCTGCACCACCGTAAGGAGCAAGGAGTTAAAAAACCACATAAAATAAGAATGATCGCCTGTAAACAGGTAGTTGAAATTGTCCAGGCTCATCACCGACAGGTCAAATTTCAAATTCAGCCCATACCGGATCAAATCCTCGCCCGGTTTAAAGGAAGCGATGGTGACGGCATAAAAAGGGACCAGGATCAGAAAGCACAGTATGGAGAACAAAATGAAGAGGATTATTTTGATCAGTGTTTCTCTTCTCATTCTCAATCCTCCTTCTTGAACATGCCGGAGAGCGTCAGCTGCGTCAGATTAATGATCATGGTGATCGCCAGCAGCACAATCCCTACAGCGGCCGCATAACCCAGATTGTTCTTCTCAATGCCTTGACGGTACAGATAACCGACTATCGTGAGGCCGATGTTTTTCGGAGAGTTGTTGCCGTTCCAGAGCATCATGCTCTCAATAAACATGGCAAGCCCCGCATAAATGCTGATCGTTAGCACATATATCGTGGTTGGCTTTAACAATGGCATCGTGATTTTGGTAAACTTCTGAAAGGCCGAGGCCCCGTCGATGGATGCCGCCTCATAATATTCACCCGGGATATTTTTGAGCCCGGATAAAAAATAGAGCATATTAACGCCCGTCCACCGCCATGTGGCAAGTGCCACCAGAGCAATAAAACCAGTAACCTGTCCCTTCAGAAACTTCACCGGGTCGATCCCGAACCACCCCAGTATACTGTTAATGAGCGACCCTTCCATCTCGCCGAACATCAGCCGAAAAATGGTGCCTGCGACAACAACCGACGTCAGTGCCGGGAAGAAAAAGGACGATTTAAAAAATTCTCTTCCCCACATGAACTTATTGTTAATCAATACCGCGAACAGCATCGGAAACGGAATCAGGATAAGGAGCGTCAGGATCATGTAAATCGCGCTGTTCGTGACCGCCTTCAGAAAGACGCCGTCCCCCATCAGTTTTCCGTAATTAGCCAAACCGATCCAATCTGCTTCCTGCCCCAGCTGCGTCTTCTGAAAGCTCATGCCAAATGAGCTGCCCAGCGGCAGCACCCAGAATATAAGGAACACCAGAATAAACGGCAGAACAAACACATAAGGAGCAACCTTTTGCGAGTACAGAAATTTTTTAATCATGATTCTACTCCTTTAATGAGAGCCGCCCATTAACGATTCCATGAGCAGCTCTATGTTTTGGTACCCTATGAGCGAGTGTCATTTCAATTCCTGTTCGATTTGTTTCTGGGCGTCGTTCAAAGCTTCAGTAATGTCTTTGCCATCCTCGAAAATCTCATTGAAGGTTGTTGTACACAGGACGTTGTTGATGGTAGGCGATGCGGAGGTCGATTTGATTAACCGGATTTCATCTCGGATCTCATTCAAGACATCAAACGGGTTATTAACAAAATATTTGACGAACTGATTCTCGGCATTGTGCGTAACATCTTTCATATCCCAAACGTCCATATTGACCGGATCGAATCCAAGCGTGTTCCAAATCTCTTTATTGGCATCCAGGGACAGCTTGGCGAATGCCAGAAAGTCTTTCGCCAGTTGTACGTCTTTTGCGTTCTTGGTAACAACCGTGCCGGTGCCGCCGCCGCCAACCGATCTTGGCATTCCTTCTTCAATGACCGGTATCGGCGCGATGGCTATTTTCCCGGACAAGTCTGACATGTAGTTGGTGTATCTGGACATTTGCCACAGCGGCATGAAAGCCGTAGCGTAATTTCCTGCATTAAACTCTCCATATGCTTCTTCGGTATCCGGCTGGCCGCCGGCAATGGTTGCTATGACATTGTTATCCTGCAGGTCCTTGAGGAGCGTCATGGCTTTCACCATCGCTTCCGAGTTCACGATCGGATTGCCGGAATCGTCTGTCAGATCCGCGCCTTGCTGTGCCAATAGCATGGAAGCTTGCCAGGCTGCGCTTGTATCGGCTGTTCCCATGTACTTGCCTGTTTTTTCATACACCTGGATACCTGCCTGCTTAAAATCCTCCCAAGTTACGATATCCTGATAGTTAACCCCAGCCTCCTCCAAAATCTCGGTATTATAGAAGGCAGCGGACGCGCCAACATGGGTCGGGATGCCGTAATTCGTATCTTCCTTGCTGTATAGGTCAATTCGGGATTTAACGATGGTGTCCCGGTATGGATCAATGACATCATTGAGCGGTTCCAGCTGCGGCGTGCCGGACAGAAAATCCGGAAACTTCCCAAGCTCGATATCCGCAATGTCGGGTGCCCCAGTCCCCGATTGAACCGCAATGGATAATTTGTTATGCATGTCGTCATACGGCATGACCGTCACGTTTAGTTTAATCTGGCGTTCGGGATTCTCGGCATTCCACTTGCCCAGCATTTTCTCAAAATGCTGTCCGTGCAGCTCAACAAACGTCCAATAAGACAGCTCTGTGGCGCTTTCCCCTGCCCCTCCATCCAGAACCGAGGTTTCGCCGCCGGCATTGTTCGATTTACCGCATCCCCACAAGAACAATGTCATACATAATACCGTGAATACAATCAACCATTTTTTCAGCATCTTACTGGACCTCCCTTAATTTTCGTTCATACAAACCTACACTTCAAAAATCGGTACTTCTGCTACCATCCAGAAATAAAGCGCTTTCATAATGTGTGTAATTTGATATGACTGTTTGGGAGATGGGGCAGCCCCTGGTGAGAACTGCCCGCTGCTTTTCCTTAAGCTTTTTTCAAGCGAATAACGTTCCATGATGCCTTGGCAAGCCTTGCGGTAACCATACCGTTATCGAGTTTAGCTCCACCCTGATGATGTGGTTTGACTCTTTCCTCAGATGCGGTATTCACCGCTTTCAGATCCTCATGCTCCATCACGATATGCTCCAGCAGCCGGTAGCCTTCAAAGCTGCGCACATCACATTCCAGCTCCAATGCTTCCTCCAGATGACGGTTCACGGCAAAAATCGTAATTTCTTCATCCTCTTCATTATGAACGACCGCACTATCAAGATACGGAACATCGGTAAAATCCTTGGAATCATACTTCGATGATTCGACGATAGGTAGCAGCGATACGCCCCTGCCAAATTTCGAAGCGTGAAGATACGGATAAAAGATGGTCTGCTTCCAAGAACGGCCGCCGTTCTCGGTCATAATCGGCGCGATTACGTTGACGAGCTGTGCCAGACAAGCCATCTTCACCCGGTCTGCGTGGCGCAGGAAGGTGATCAGCATGCTGCCGACAAGAATCGCATCCTCGAAATTATACACATCCTCCAGCTGCGGCGGAGCGATGCTCCATGGATCAATCTGCCTGTCAGCGTCATTGGAATGGTACCAGACATTCCACTCGTCGAAGCTGAGATACATCGTCTTTTTGCTGCGTTTCTTGGCCTTGATGTAATCGCAGGTGGATTTGACCGTATGAATAAAGTGATCCATATCGAGGGAAAGTGCCAGATAGTTGGCGGTATCGTTATCACGGTTACCGTAATATTGATGCAGCGATATGTAATCAACCGCCTCGTACGTATGATCCAGCGTTACGGCTTCCCATTCAGGGAATGTCGGCATCCCGGTGCTTGAGCTTCCGCATGAAACCAGTTCAATGGTCGGATCGACGAGCCGCATGGCTTTTGCCGTTTCCAGTGCAAGTCGGCCGTATTCTGTCGAGGTCTTGTGTCCGATCTGCCAAGGCCCATCCATCTCGTTGCCAAGACACCAGGTTTTGATCTTGTGCGGCTGTTCATAACCATGACTGCGTCTTAGATCGCTCCAGTATGTGCCTCCGGGATGGTTGGTGTATTCCAGCAGATTTCTGGCAGCGTCGATCCCCCGAGTACCCAGGTTCACGGCCATCATAACGTCCGAGCCCACTTCCTTGGCCCAGGAAATAAACTCATTCGTGCCGACATCGTTCGGCTCCAGCGTTCTCCACGCCAGCTCCAGCCGTTTCGGCCGTTCGGCTACAGGACCTACGCCATCTTCCCAGTCATAACCTGACACAAAATTTCCGCCGGGATATCTTATAATCGGGACATCCAGTTCCTTGATCAAATCCTTCACGTCGTTACGAAAACCACCTGCATCCGCAGTTTCATGGCCGGGTTCGTAAATGCCGCCATATACAGCGCGGCCAAGATGTTCAATGAACGAACCATATATGCGGTTATCAACTTGCGCGATCCGAAACGACTTATCCACGATCATTCGTGCTTTCAATTTCTCAGCTGCCAAGTCCTTCACCTTCCGTTGATGTAATTATGAATCATTTCAAATAATACTAAATGAATTCGTTTTCAAATATAAAATATCATATGAGAGGTTCGCTGTAAATACGCAAACATAAAATGATTTATATATATTAGAAATTAATTAATATTAATTATCTAAAAGTCAGCTAAATGGCGGTGTAAAACACTTGTTTTCCTTGTATTCCGAATTATTATTTTTATAATAATTTGAAATAAAGTGATTTTGAGTATTGGAATTCTTGGTTTTCAAATGAAATTTTTGAAGAATTAGATCACATCTTTATTTAACGCACATATTGATTTATAATTGTTTAAAATAAACCTCTTTACCCCTCTGTACCTATTACCATCGTTATATAAATCCTTTAATCGGAAGAAGGTTTGAGATAAGATGATCTACATTAAAGACTTAATGAGCGGGCTTGATATCTTTAAAGCGCTCAGCTCGGAAATTCGCATTCAAATTCTGGAGCTGCTGGCCAAGAACCAAAGTCTAAACTTAAACGATCTCGCGAACAGGCTGAACCTCAGCAATGGCGCTATTACCATGCATATCAAGAAATTGGAAGATAGTGGCCTGATCGAAATTAATACCACTGGCGGTAAACACGGCATTCAGAAGATCTGTTACCTGAATAAAGACACCCTGATGGTTGATCTTCGCAGCAAGGATATGGATAACTTATACGAGGTGGAAATTCAGGTTGGCCATTACAGCGATTACCAGGCAACCCCGACCTGCGGGCTTGCCACCAAGGACAGCATCATCGGAGATTTTGACGATCCGCGCTATTTCGCCGATCCGGAGCGGATCAACTCGGAGATCATCTGGCTTACCGAAGGATTCCTGGAATACCGGATCCCGAATTATTTGAAGTCCAATCAATCGTTCCGCGAGATTCAATTCTCGTTAGAGCTTGGCTCCGAGGCGCCGGGATATTGCGACAATTATCCATCGGACATATTCTTTTACGTAAACGGGATCGAGATTGGCAGCTGGACAAGTCCGGGGGATTTCGGGGACAAACGCGGTACTTTCAACCCCGAATGGTGGCCGCCTCATTTGAACCAATACGGCATGCTGAAGCTAATCCGAATTAATAAGGAAGGCAGCTTTATCGATGGATGCCGCATCTCGGATGTTGGTCTGGACCAGATTCGGCTTGATTACAAAAGCGAGCTCACCTTCAGGATCGCCGTTAACGAACAATCTGTTAATAAACGCGGCTTAACCATTTACGGCAAGCATTTCGGCAACTATAGCCAGGACCTGTTGGCTCGCGTACTGTATGATGTGAAGGAAGGCTAGAGAGTCGAATGAAGGGTGAACAAGAATCACTATGGTAGGTTAACATCTGCATTGGTTTGATACGTTTATCCACTAAAGTATGGAAAACAGCAGGAGCAGGGACACCCTGCTCCTGCTGTTTGTGCGGACATGCTGAAAGCAGGCGCGGGCTTGAACGATAAGAATATCGAATATCTGCTCGCGCTCCTCCTTTCCCACTACCACCAAAACAACAAGTCATAAGCAGCATTAAAAAACGCCCCCGCCGCGCATTTGCGCGACAAGAGCGTTTTGTTTCTACAATCACAGAAAATAATTCGTTATCGATTGATCGCTTGCCAATATTCCTTCGCTGTCCAGCTTTTTCTTCAAATACTGCTTATCCGATGAAATGAAAACGCTCATAATGAGATCGACGACAAACAGAAACGTGATATGGTTGGACATAAAAGCGCTGTTATTGACTGAGATTTTATCTGGCGCAATAATATCGACCACCGCATTTTCTGTAATCGCTGATGAGTCATAACAGGTGACTGCCACGGTCTTGGCCTGATTGACCTGCGCGATGTTGACGGCATCGATAATCTCCCGGGTCGAACCTGAACGCGAGAAGGCAATTACGACATCCTCAGGACCGCATTGGGAGGCCGCGATTTTCATCTCCCTGCTGTCATTGATTGCATCAGCATGAACGCCGATAATCGCAAGCCGGTTCTTCAATGCCATGGCCGCGAGGAACGAATCGAACAAGCCGATGAGGAGGATTCGGCGCGCGCCCTTCAGCAGCTTGACCACTTGATGAAGCTGATCTTCCGTAATGAGCGCCGAAGTGTTAACGATCAGTTCGTTATAGTCGAGAGCCAGCGCATCAATGACGTTAATCTCGCGTCTCTCTTTCTTCTTGGCCTGCATATCCCGGTAAAACGCATCCTGGGCGAACGCGATTTTAAAATCGTTGAATCCTTTGAAGCCCACCTTTTTGCAAAAACGGTTGATGCTTGTCTCGGACACACCGATTTCATTCGCGATAGCCGTAATGGTGTTACGGGTGATGAATTCCGGATTGTGTATAACAAAATTGGCGATCTGATTTTCACCGTATGTTAGTTTTTGAGTTTGCGATACAATTTTTGCGATAACCGCCGGAACCTGTGAAGACATGGTACCTCCTCCTGACTGCCAATGGGAAAAATGCGAATCCGGTAACTTCGCCAGTACACCCCATTATATCATATCAAGGGAAGTAATGATAAAATCAGGCCAACATCATCTTCCAATATTCCACCCGCCGGCTAAGCTCACCTGCATCCATCGCCCTCGTCTCTACAAGAAACGCGTAATCGAGCACATTCGGCAAGCAGGGCAGGCCCAGTATCGTTTTGCAGAATGCATGCGCCGCGATTTCACTGCATTTCACAATGCTTGACCTCTTCGTATACCAGCTTCCCAGCTTGAACATATCAATCGGCTCCAGCGTCTCATTCGTGAACTGCCCCGCCCGGTATTCCGTGTAATGAAAAAACTCATGTGCTAAATGAAGGTCGATCAGCCGCTCCAGCTCCTGTTCCCGCTCCTCGCATCCATTCCCCATCACCATCCGGTACGCCTGCCGCATATCGCGGAGCGACGAGGCATAGATGATAATCGCCGGCGGGCTCTTCGCGAAATCAATCTGCGCGCGGAAGCTGACGTTGTGGAAAGTGCCGGACCGATTCGTCACTTGATACTGTAAGCCTTCCATCTGACACAGCTCCCGGATGGACTTGCCTTTGTTCTTATAGCCAGCCGCCGTCTCTCTGCCCCGTTTAAGTGACATGCTTACATAGTACGCTATTCGATCCTTCGGTATTTTGTGGAAAAGAGGGTCCTGCTCCAGCTCCGCGCATGCCAGCAACTCATCAGCCCCTTCCTCTTCCATCAATCGGCGAATAACCTCGTCCGGCTCCGGCATACCTTCCCCTCCTTACTGATAAACAACGGCGATCAATTCTTCTTCCTGTGTCAGCATCTCCGTCTCGATCTCAAGAATCGACATCAACTGCTCCTTCGTCTGCATTCCGGTCAAATCGAGCATCTTCTCCCGATAAAAGACAAATACCTTCGGGATCGTCGCGTTTGCATCGGAGTAGATCGTATTGTCATCCAAAAAATCTTGTAATCGGTCCCCGAACTGAGCCTTGGTCAGCTTCGCGAAGTGGACGTTCCCCTTCTTGAACCGGACGACGCCTTCCCGATCGAGCACGCTCACATAGGTCGTTTTCTTCTTGAACAGTCCGAAAAATGATTTCTTCGTCTCCTCGCAGGCGAATAGGCTCCATCGGCCGCACTGGGACGCCAGCATCATGCTGGCCGCCGGTTGATCGACTGAGCTAGCGGCTATGGCGGCCATCTCCTCGACAGACAGCGCTTGCTGACCCAGATCTTTGGAGCGAAGCTCTGTCGAGCCGGTAGCGACTGCCCGCAAAATATTTTTCTGGCTATCAATCTCGATCGTTACCTCGACCGTATCCTCACTGGCGCCGGATTTGACGATGCGCTCGACGATCTCGGACCGAATGCGCTTGATATCCTCTTCCGTCGGATTCACGACGGTTCTCTCCAACTGCTCCTTCACCATCGCAAGGGCGACGCCTATGGTCGATACATAAGGCGCGTTATTCGCGATCTGGAAGCGGAACTGCTCCCGTTCCGCCATCGCCGGAACGAGCACGGCCCCGCTGCCTCCGCCGCCGACCAACGTCACAAACGAGCGATCCAGCTCATAGTCTTCGATCATCTCATTGACGGTCTTCATCGTCTTATCAATCGCGATATTCATAACCTCTCTGGCGGCCTCCTCGATGCTCAGGCCTACATGGTCGGCAAGGGCTTCCCATGCCCGCACGGCCGCTTCCTTGTTCCCTCGCGCGTAATCGCCCTCCGGAATATAGCCGAGAATGTTGGCCGCGCCGGCCAGTGTATAGGAGAATTCCTTGCCGGTCTCACTCTCCAAAATAATATATTCGGCCGGATCCCCTTCCCGCGGGCTGACGAACTTGACCTTCGGATTAACGATCTGCTCCGCCCCGGCGAACGCCTCGTATTCCTTGCCCGCAATATGTGCGCTTCGCGGGCCGACATCGATGATGTTCCCGTTCGCCACCTTAATCATGCTTCCGCCGGCAATACCAAGCGTCCGGACATCCAAGGACTGCAAATAAGTCCGGTGGCCGCCGACTTGGGCATTCTTGATCATGACCTTCCCGTTTTTGATGACGGAAATATCGACGCTTGTGCCGCCGACCTCGAAAAAAATGCCATCCGACACCTTTTCATACATCAGCACACCGGCAACACCGGCGGCAAGTCCCGACAGCATCGTCAATATCGGACGTTTGCGCACCTCGTCGATACTCATAACGCCGCCGTCGCAGCGCATAATCATGAGCTGGGATTGAATATTCGCATGTTTGACGGATTTCTCCGTCATGTTCGCCGTTTCCATCATTTTCGGAATGAGAGATGCATTCACGACCGCCGTTCTTGTCCGTGTCTTGAGTCCATACAACTGGGAAATTTCATGCCCGCCGGTAGCATACATGCCTTTGCGGCTCGCTATCTCAACGACACGAAGCTCATTGGCCGGATCATCAACGCTGTACGCCTCGGAAGCGACGATCACTTCCGCCCCCTGCCGCGCTAGTTCGTCAATCGCCGCTTCGATATCCTCATCCCGCAAATTTTTGGAATCAAGGTACGTGTGGTACGTCTTCAAATATTTGCCCGGCGCCAGCTCAATGTCCCCGGGATTCGACTCCGAGCGTGCGCTCATGCCGTCAAGTCCGGAACCCATGCCGATAATGCCGACACGGGCCACATCCCCCTCCAGCAAGGCGTTCGTCGCTTGCGTCGTCCCGTGGGCGATAAAGGTCACATCGTCCGGAGCAATGCCCTCGCTCTCCAAAATCCGCTTCAATATTTGTACAATCCCTTTCGCCACGCCATCTTCGTCATGATGTGTCGTCGGAATTTTCATCTTCCCAATAACCTCGTACGTCTCATTGTCAATGACGGCCGCATCCGTGAAGGTGCCTCCGACATCAATCCCGACCCTTACTTTTCTTCTCTCCATCGTTCTCCTCCTGCAACAACGGGCAGACACTCGCAAGTCTCCGCCCGGATTCTATCTGCTTCTAAAAGACCATGAATGAACCCAACACCATCGAAATCAGCACCGCAACCATCATCCAAGGAAGTGTCTTTTTCAAAATATCGTTAATGTCGCTCTTCGTAAAATCCGCGACCCACACATTATGCGAGTTGGTCGGGTCGGATACGGCCTGCACATTGCTGACGACGCGCAGCGCCAGCATCGCCGCGACCGGGGTCATACCCGCCGTGACGAACAGAGCAGCAATGCCGCTGCCGAGTCCCCATACGTTCAGCGGACCACGATAGATGGCGAGCGGAGATAGCAACGTGAAGAACAGAATGTACATCAACGGGTTGGTCGGCAGTACAGCTTCAATCAACGGGCTGATCAGTGCCGACACCTGTGGCGCCATAACGGAATTCAACAAAATGCCGATGCCGATCATGAGCGCCATCGCACCGGCAACGTCCTGAATCCCTTCCACCAGCGCACTGGACAGGACATGAATCGGCCGCTTCGGCCAGGTCAGCAGTATCGTAACCAACGCGCCGATGACCACCGCCGGGACAATGTCGAGCTTGAATGCAAAGACGAGAATGACCGGCACAAGCGGGCTGATCAGGGCAAAAGCAGGCACTTTTTTGCCTTCTCCGCCGGAAGCCGTCGGCATCGCCCATGCTTTGCGGCCTTTGCCGTCCCGCTTGATGTAGAATATAATCATCCCGAGCGACACAAGAATGAGCGGCAGCGCGGCGACCAGCGTATAATCCGCAATCGTCTGAACCGAGAGGCCCAGCACATCGACATAAACGGCCCAGTTGGAGACGTTGAACAGCGCGCCGACGCCAACGGCGGAAATAACGACAATCGATGCGACAAACTGGGAGATGCCTGCCGTCAGCATAATCGGAATGACGATCGTACCGACCAGGATGACCATGCCCAGTCCACCGGCCGCCGAGAAAATAATGGATGCGGTTGCGAAAAACAGAACCGCAATCAGCATCGGCTTGTCGCCTGCGAGTTCGGCCGCTTTTCGAATAATCGACTTGGTAATGCCGACTTTATTCAAAATTTGTCCGAACCAGGCCCCGAACACTAATCCCGCGATGGCGCCCGATAACCTCATCGAGCCGGATGAGAGAATCGTCTTGGCAATCGTGGTCGTCTCGGGATCGTTCGACATCCACGGCACGCCGGCAATGACGGCAAACAGAATCGCCATCAAGGGCAGGGCCAGAATGGTCGGAAGCTTCCGGGTCATCATTAACCCGACAAACACAAGAAAAACTAGTAAAATGCCGATGGCTTGAACCCACATGAAAGATGTCACGTTGTATTCTCCTCTCGAATCAAGTTCTCAATAGGCTTATCTTCATCTATATTTCTAAATAAGCGCCCTGTGCTTTCAGCACGGACTGCACTTCCTTGATGTCCACATCCCGGACGCGAATGCCTTTCTTCGCGGCCAACGCGGATGCTACCCCGCCGGCATGGCCGATCGCCCCCGTCGTCGGTGTCGTCCGCATCGCTGCCTGCGCTTCGAAGGTGGCCGAAATGCATCGGCCGATGACGATCAGGTTCTGCACAGAATCCGTGACCATACAGGAGTAAGGAATGCTGTACATACCGCCCCATTCCAGCTTCTGATGCTTCGTACCTTCGCCGTCCGGACTATGGATATCGATCGGGTAGCCAGAATGCGCGATCGTATCTTCGAACAGCCGCTGTTCCAGCAAATCATCGGCCGTCAGCGTGTACACGCCCTTAATCTGGCGGGATCCCCGAATGCCAATATTCGGGCCGGTCGATTCCACGACCGCATGCTCAAAGCCGGGAATATACTTACGCATGAACAGCTCTAGCTCGCGGCACTGCTTCCGCCCTTCCATCTCCGCCTTGCTCAGACTGAACGCATCCGTCGGATCATGACCGAGGATCCGGGTCGTATTCAGGATGACCTCGCCCGGGTTGTTGGTCTCGAAGAATAGCACATTCTCTCGCGGAATCGAGATCTCGCCCCTCTCCTTCGCAAGTTTAAACAGACTGTCGAACCCGCCTACCGACAAGCGAGGCGCCTTCTCAATGATGGACGTGTCGCCCTGATACAGTGGAAAGTCTTCCGGGTGGGCGTGAATATACTGTTTTACCTTCGGAATATCGACGTTGTACATCTTCATCTTCAACGTCATCGGCTGCATGGCCCCGTCGGATTCCCTGCCCTTAGTGAACTCGGCTCCCGCCCCGACGGACAAATCGCCGTCTCCCGTCCCGTCGATGAACACGGAGGCCTCGATGTCGCTTAGACCGGACTTGTTGCATACCGTAATGCCGACGATTCGCCCGTCCTCGGTCTTCACGCCGGCCAGCATCGTATGATACAGAATCTCCCCTCCGCTCTCGGTGACCATCAGCTCCAGCTCATGCTTCATCGCTTCGGCATCAAACGGGGTAACCGAATACGTAAAGCCAACCGTATCGAAAATATGCCCCGGCGACTTGCCCTGCTTCTTCAGCCGTTCAATCAGCTGATCTGTAAACCCTTGAATGGCAAGCTTCTCTCCCGCATGGAATGTCATCATCGGCCCTACCCCATTCGCAGTAAGTGTCCCGCCAAGAAACCCATGGGACTCTACGATCAGCGTCTTCACCCCTAAACTCGATGCCGCAACGGCCGCCATTGCACCCGATATGCCGCCGCCCATGACTACCACATCATACTTCAGCCTGTTTCCCATATCATCCTCGCTCCTTCTGATTTAGTGATGTATGATTTGCTGCTTTATCCATAGCCTATCAAACAAAAAGTTAAATGTAAATGCTTACAAGAAAATTATTTTCTATATATCCGTAAATTATGTTTATTATTTTCCAAGCGTTCTTAATCTATCTGTTACGGCATATACAATAAAAGAAATCACCGAAGCTTGCCCCGGCGTTCTGCTCCGCGCGTCCAAAATAATATACTGAATTTCAATACACAAAAAGGGACTTTCAATGATCATTGAAAGTCCCTTTCTTCTTTGACAAAACATAATCTCTACTATAAAGATGCGAATAGCAAAACCAGAATCGATCACTGTTCAATCTTTAGTTCGCATCTTGCAATTCGCTTAAAATAACTCTCCTTATGACCTTACCTCAACCTTTTCCTCGTTCAGTGCCCTCAAAATGGTATGCCGGTCGCGCAGGTTGTGCGCCTCCCGCAGGCTCTCCCGGAACAGCTCGTCATCGATGCCAAGCTCCTGCAGGGTGGAAGGACCTCCGGCTCGCCGCAGCAGATCGGCAATTTTCTCCTTCGAAGGGACCTTGCGCAGCCACTCCTGAACCTGCTCTCCATATGTCTCCCAATGCGTAGGCTTGGCATTAGGATACACTCCCTTATCGGCCGCGTCGTGATATAGGCTCGATATTTCGCTGCAGGCCACCCCCACTTTGGCACCATGCAGCAGGGCCCGGTTGCCGCGGCGCAAGTACTCCATCTCCCAGTAATGCGAGAGATGATGTTCCGCCCCGGAGGCAGGGTGGGACTGACCGAACAGCAGCATCGCGATCCCCGACTCGATCAAAGCCGTCATCAGAATGCGGATGCCTTCGTCCGTGCGCTGGCCGATCGCTTCCACATGCTGAATACAAGCTTGAAGCGCCCTCTCCGTAATGGCTGCCACTTGATCATCATAGGGCTCACCGGCCGTGATCGAAGAGAATTTCCAATCCAGCAGCGATGTGTATTTGCCGAGCATATCGCCAAAACCTGCCGCTACCAGCGGCTGCGGTGCCTTCACTAGAATGTCCGGATCGGCGAATATCGCGATCGGAGCCGTGGCCGCAAAGGTTTGCTTGACTCCCCGGACCACGATCGGCGCGCCCGCCGAAGTAAAGCCGTCAACCGAAGGTGCCGTAGGTACTGAAATGAACGGCTTGCCGCTCCGATGACTCACAAAGCGCGTAATGTCATGAATGGTCCCGGACCCCACAGCGACCAGGCATCCTGTCCCTTCAGGCTCCACTTCGATAAACAGCTGCATCAAGGAGCGTTCATCCGCCACAACGTCGCCTTGCTCATCCGGCTCAATCAGACACAGCCGAGTCTTTTGGCCAGCGGCTTCCAAGCTCTCCACCAGCTTTTTCCCCGCTGCTTCATACGTATTCGCATCTGCGACAACGATCGGTGAACCAAGGCCCTGCCGTTTAAGATACGGAGGCACGTCATGCATAGCGCCGGGCTCAAGCACCATGGTTTCTAGTCCGCGGAACGCGGGCTGTAGCTCCCTAATCCGGTTCATTAAACCTTTTGCATCGTTCAAGTAATCCGTCACGTTGTTCCTCTCCTTCATCCCATCCTGTCGTGTCTATTCAGGCTTCTAGTCTGCCAGGGTCTATTCAGCCGTTTGCTTAATCCGCTTCAGCCGCTTCATCACGTTGTTTTCGCCCCGGCCGAAATAGTCATGCAGCTTGCTGTACTCCTGATACAGCTGTTCATACACTTCCACATGCTCCGGAATCGGTTTGAAGGTCTCTTCCTTCACCCGTGCCATCTTCTCGGCGGCATCGATAATCGAATCATACCCGCCTTGCGCCTGACCCGCTGCGACTGCGGCAAACATAGCGGCGCCAAGCGCCGGCGTCTGTTTGGAATCAGCCACCATGATTTCGCGATTGGTGACATCCGCATAAATCTGCATCAAGAGACGGTTCTTTTGGGGCAGTCCGCCGCATGCATACAGGACTTCCACGGCGACACCGTTCTCATGAAAAGCGTCCACGATTTTGCGCGTGCCGAATGCGGTCGCCTCAAGCAAGGTGCGGTAGATTTCCTGCGGCTTTGTCAACAGCGTCATCCCTAACATCAGCCCGGTCAGATCCGTATCCACCAGCACGGAACGATTGCCGTTCCACCAATCCAGTGCAAGCAGACCGGTTTGACCCGGCTTGTATGCAGCCGCTTCCCGCTCAAGCCATTGGTGCACGCCAATCCCTTCCACGGACGCAGCTTCTTTTACATACGCAGGAAGCGCTTCCTCGACGTACCATTCAAAAATATCGCCTACTGCCGATTGTCCGGCTTCATAACCGTATAATCCGGGAATGATGCCGTCCTCGACGACACCGCACATGCCTTCAACCTGCTTCTCTTCGGTACCAAGCAGCATGTGGCAGATCGATGTGCCCATCGCCATCACCAGCTTGCCCTGTGTGACAACACCGACCGCAGGCACCGCGGCATGTGCATCAACGTTACCGACGGCCACAGCAATCCCTGGAGTTAAGTCCATCATCACCGCCATCTTCTCAGTCAGACCGCCTGCGCTGCTCCCAAGGGGGCGGACCTCTCCGCGCAGCTTCGTATCGGCCAGATCCTCCAACCGGGGATCCAGTGCCTTAAAATATTCCTTGCTTGGATATCCGTCTTGCTTATGCCATATCGCCTTGTAGCCAGCCGTACAGCTGTTGCGGACAATCTGGCCTGTCATTTGGGAAACGACCCAATCGGTAGCTTCCAAGAATCTATCCGTACGTTCATAGATCGCCGGTGCCTCGTCAAGAATTTGCCAGACCTTTGCAATCATCCATTCGGAAGAAATCTTCCCGCCATAACGGGGCAAAAAGGCTTCTCCGCGCTCGGCGGCAATCGCGTTGATCTTGTCCGCTTCCGGCTGGGCGGCATGATGCTTCCACAGCTTAACCCAGCTGTGCGGCTGGTCGGCCAGCTCCGGTTGGAAGCAGAGCGGCTCCCCAAGCTCGTCAACGGGCAGCATGGTGCAAGCCGTAAAATCAATGCCGATGCCAATCACATCCGCCGGATCAATCCCGGATTGCTGGATGACGGCAGGCACGGATACCTTTAGAACCTCCAGATAATCGCCCGGATGCTGAAGCGCCCAGTCGTGCTCCAGCTTCTTCCCTGAAACCGGTAAAAACTCATCGATGACATGATGCCGGTAAGGCGTAACATGATCCGCTACTTCCTGCCCGTCAGCCAGATTAACCAACACCGCACGCCCGGACTGCGTTCCGTAATCGACACCAATGGTGTATTTATTCCCCATCTCATTTCCTCCTACAGATGAAATCATGAATGATGAATACAAGCGTTACTTTTGACCGTAATAGGCATTAACTCCATGCTTCCGTAAAAAATGGCGATCCAGCAGCGTCTGATCCATCGGTTCGGTTTCCGGATTAATCTGCTGCATCCGGGCTGCAATCTTGGCGCACTCCTCCAACACTACCGCATTATGAACCGCGTTATGCGCATCCTTGCCCCACACGAATGGCGCATGCGAATGGACAAGCACGCCAGGCACCATGTTCGGATCCAGGTCTGCGAATCGCTCAACAATGACGTTGCCCGTCTCCAACTCGTAGGCCCCCTCGATTTCTTCGCGGGTCATGGGCCGCGTAACCGGAATTTCCCCGTAAAAATAGTCGGCGTGCGTTGTTCCGTAAGCAGGAAGCGCGCGTCCGGCTTGAGCCCAACTCGTTCCCCATGGAGAGTGGGTATGCACAATTCCGCCGATCTCTTTAAAGTTCTGATAGAGGACCAGATGTGTCGGGGTATCTGAGGATGGTCGCAAATCTCCTTCAACGACATTTCCCTTCAAATCCAGCACGACCATGTCGTCCGCTTTTAAATCCTCGTAAGGCACGCCGCTTGGCTTAATGACAAACAGTCCCCGTTCACGGTCGATACCGCTTACATTTCCCCATGTAAAGGTAACGAGTCCGTGCATCGGAAGCTCCAGATTCGCCTCCAGCACCTGCTGCTTTAAATCCTCCAACATGAACAACCGCTCCTCTCTATATTTCAAAAATGTAGTTGTACGTACAAGTTGGCAAACAAGGGTCCGAAACTTCGGACCTTTCACTCCCTTATCCTCTACCGTTTCTTCACCGATTCTCTCTCCACCAGCTCCGGTTGAAATACCGTATCCTCTATAACGCTATGATGCTCAATCATGCTAATTAATTGTCTGGCCGCCATAATCCCCATCTCTGTCTTCGGGTGGGTCATCGTTGTCAGCTTCACGCCGGAAGCTTCGGCTAGCGTTGAATCATCGAACCCGACCAGGGACACATCCTGCGGGATTTGCAGCCTGCATTGTCCGGCAGCCTCTGCTAAAGACACAGCCAGCTCGTCGTTATAACATACAAACCCCGTCGGTCGCAGCTCATCCGGCTGCTTCAGCAACTGGACGGCCTGATCATACGGAAAACTTCCCTTCTGTTCCGTTGTATACGTAACCACCCGCTCCGGCGAAACGGGAATTCCCGCCTCGCGATGCGCACGTAAGAAGCCTTTCAGCCGGTTCACACCCTGAAGATCGTCCCGTTTGAAGAATCCGGCGATCGCCTGGTGTCCGTTCTCGATCAAATGACGTGTAGCCTTGTAACCGCCAAGCTCATCATCAAGCTTCAGACAAGGACATTCCAGCTCCCGATACTTCTCATTGATCATCAAAAACGGGATTCCCTTCTCCTGCAGGGACAGGAAATACGTCAAATTCGGGTTGCCCTCCGCACTCTTGGTCGGCTCGATAATCAGCCCGCTAAGCGGCTGACTGGTCATGAGCTGAAGACTCTCCATCTCTTTCTCCTTGTTGTTATCGGTACTGGAGAGCAGCAGGCGGTATCCCTTGCTGCGCAGCTCCGCCTCCGCTCCCCGAACGATATGCGGGAAAATATAATCCGAGATATAGGTTGTTATGATGCCAATCGTCTTAACCTGCTTGCTCTCCCGCCGCTCGGGATTTCTAGCGAACGTCCCTTTGCCCTGAATCCGTTCCAGCCAGCCTTCCTTCTCCAGCTCGCCGAAGGTTTGGCGGACCGTCTGGCGGCTTACGCCGAACTGGTCGGCGATTTCATGCTCCGAAGGAACTTGTTTGCCCGCTTGAAGCCGGCCGGATTCAAACCAGGAGAGCAGTTCGTTTTTTAATACAATATATTTGGGTATCCGTCTATTATTCATCATTCACCTCTAGCCTCACGCACTCATTATGTTAGGATCACCTGCAATCCTAAGTTATCTCGCTATTGTAACACAGGCCAGGGGAATGCTGACAGAACCAGTTACCGCAGGCGGTATGCGGCTTCACTCCAGCGGAGCTCGTTCTTGAAGCGCGGTATCGTTGTATCCTTATCAATAATGACCGCTTCAATGCCGACCATCTCCGCCCAATCGCTCAAATGCTCAGCCGTCATGGCATAAGAGAGAACGGTGTGATGCGCTCCACCGGCCAATATCCACGCTTCCGCAGATTCGCGGAGCGATGGCTGCGGTTTCCACAGCACACGGGCTACCGGCAGTTTCGGCATCGGCTGCTCCACCTTGACGCCATCCACGACATTCACCAGCAGTCTGAAGCGGTGACCCAGATCGATCAGGGAAGCATTGACCGCCGGGCCGTCTTGGCCGTTAAACACGAGTCGCGCGGGATCTCCCTTGCCTCCGATCCCGAGTGGATGAACTTCCAGCGTCGGTTTATCCAGTGCAATGGTCGGACATACCTCCAGCATGTGCGATCCAAGAATCATATGATTCCCTTGCTCGAAGTGATAGGTGTAGTCCTCCATGAAAGAAGTGCTTTTATTGCCCGCAAGCACCTTCAATACACGCGTCAGGGCAGCTGTTTTCCAATCCCCTTCCCCGCCGAAGCCGTAACCCGACTCCATCAGACGCTGTACGGCGAGTCCCGGAAGCTGCTTCATTCCATGCAGATCCTCAAAGGTCGTCGTGAATGCGCCAAAGCCGCCCTCTTCCAGGAAACGACGAAGCGCAATCTCGATCCGGGCTTGATACGTAATCGAATCGCGCACGGGACCGTCGCTAAGCCCTTCCTTGGTTATGGAATACAACTCCGCATATTCGTTCAGGAGCGCCTTAACCTCTTCATCGCCGACTTCATTCATGGACTGCACAAGATCGCCGATGCCGTAACCGTTCACGGACCAGCCAAGCTTGATTTGGGCTTCTACTTTATCCCCTTCGGTTACCGCCACTTGGCGCATATTATCGCCGAAGCGGGCCACTTTCAGCCTGCGGCTTTCGGCATAGGCCGCAGCGGTCCTCATCCAGCCGGCAATGCTGCCTCGAACCTCCCCGTCTTCCCAATGGCCCACAACCACCTTGCGAGCAATGCCGAGACGGGCACCAATATGACCATACTCGCGATCACCGTGCGCGGATTGGTTCAAATTCATAAAATCCATATCAATCGTTTCCCAAGGGATATCCCGGTTGAATTGGGTATGGAAATGAAGAAGCGGCTTCTGCAATTGGGATAGACCCGCGATCCACATTTTGGCCGGGGAGAAGGTGTGCATCCAGGTCATGATACCTGCGCAGGACTCATCATTGTTGGCCTCAAGAATCAGGTTGTATATTTCATCGGGTGTCGTTACGATCGGCTTGAACACAATGGGATAGGAAAATACAGGATCTTTATCAAACTCCGTTGCCACGATGCGGGAATGCTCAGCTACCTGCTCCAGCGTTTCGGGGCCATACAAGTGCTGGCTTCCGGTGACGAACCAAAAAGAATACGGTTTCAAATTCATAATTATAACGCCTCCTGTATGAATGCTTGCTTGCCATCTTGTACATACCTATAAACAAAAAATATAGATCACATTATAAATGTACGTACAAGTTGAATCACTCACATTCTACCCCCGCATCTCAAAAATAGCAAGATCAAAATAAAAAAAGCCTGGAAAACCAGGCTTTTTTTATTTAATCGTATATTGGGCCTTCGAATCAGGATCTACGAACTGCAAAATTGAAAAGTGCACTCTATTTCTTGACCGCAATTTCAGCCAATAGATCAGGTTTTTTTCGCCACCGGATTTCCCGGATTGGTTGTGATGCTTAATGACTTGCCCAAAATATTATTTCTGCACCGCTGCTTTCAGCATTTCGATCTTCTGTTCTTTGGACATATCCCATGTGGCTGAAATGCTGTATTCGAAGCCGCCTTCATGCCAAAACACGTATTTTGGATAGATATGCGCCGGGAAGTCATCCTCAAAGAAGCCTTTCTTCTTACTTCCCTCTGAGTCCAACGTATACTTTGAAATGGCCAGTGTGTCTTTCCCGTTCGTATACTCAAGACGGATAGTTGCCGCCTCTTCCCAATCTATCTTTTTCGCATAGATGGGTTTTCCGCTCTTCTTGCCTTCGGCCCTTACTTCATCAAGGAACTTGCCTTCAGTTGGACCTTCAATTCTCGCTTTGGAAAACTTATATCCCTCCGGCAAGTTGGCGGGCTGCTTCAGGATGGAACCTTCCAATGTGGAAGCTCTTTTCAAGTAGTCCTCGTAAGCGGTAAATGTTTCTATCCCTCCCCAATAACTTAGGTCGAATCCGCTGTTAAGATCCTTATATTTATGATACAGAACGTACATATCGCCTGTCTCATTACTTAGCTTCTTCACTCTATTGGTCTCAGCTTCGATATACTTCTTTTCCTCTGGAGTTAGAGCCTTGGCTGCAACTTCTGCTTTTTTCTGCGCCTTTTCCAGTTCGTTCTTGTAGAGCTCGCGGTCTATATCTCCCTCGGGATAGATCATATCAGCAGCTTTTAAATCCTGTTCCGATTGCACGGAAGCCTTTGGTGTTACGCTCCCTGCATCGCTTTCCTTAGCATTAACCAATGTCACGCTGCCAAGCGCGATAATCATCCCCATCGCCAGAATGGATAGACGGTATGATTTTTTGTGAAAATGTTTAATCATCGTAAGTCTCCTTTTCATTTGTTTATGTGTGGCGGACAGGCCGGCAAGCCCCGGCTGGCGTTGGTTTCCTGAAAAATGCTCCAACACGTGGATGATCGTTTGTCCGTATGCATTGTTTTGCTGCGGGCTCATCCGATTCAAGGCGCATGCATCGCAAGCCATCTCCTGATCCTGTCTTGCTTTACGTACGGCTAGCCATAATAACGGATTAAACCAATGGATGATCAGGATGGTATGCATCAACCAGTTCACGGCGACATCCCGCCGCTGAATATGCGCGAACTCATGCGCCAGAATATATTGAAGTTGATCTTTTTTCAGCGTGATGAGCAGACTGGGCGAAATGGCGATCGCCGGCTTGCTAAAACCGACCACGGCAGGTCCAGGAATTCGCTCGCTGGACAGAAATTGCACTTTTTGCTTCACGCCTAATTGCTGTTTCGTCTCGTGAAACACTGCCGATAGAAAAGGCGTATCTATCTTTCGGCCCGCGCGCAGGGCTTGTTTCAATCGAAGCTGGTCGTATATCGTTTTCGCGGCAAGAAGCAGCACGCCCGCAAACCAAACCGCAATCAGCGTATTGGTGAAGCCTATTTGGTTGAACCCATTCCACCAAAAGCCGCTCTCCTGCACGAGTCCCGATTCAAGGGATGGAGCAGGTACTTCCGAGGTTCCGCTTGCTCCCGGGTTTATAGAGCGCTCAACATGAACCGTCGCCTCGCTTATTCTCCCCGCTTCCTTCCCACCCGATGAAACTTGAGTTTGTTGATGAATACCGGGTGCTATGGCCTCCAAAGACAAAACATTGTATAGGCTAAGCGAGGATTCCGGAGCCCAAGGGAGCAGCAAACGTATGGCTACAGGTAGCCAAAGCCAATATTTCCATCTGGCCTCAATTTTGTTTCTTAATAGAAACTGTAGAATCAGCACAAGTACGATCAGGATGGAGGCCATGAACGATCCGCGAATCACCCAGCCAAAAAAAGACAATAAATTTTCATGCAATGTAGGACTCATCAGGGCTCTCTCTTTTCTGTTTCCCCGTCGCTGCGGTTATCGTCAAACAATGCCTTTAGATCCTCGATTTCTTGCGCATTCAGTTTTTTATCCTGCAGAAAGTTGGCCAGCATCGGCTTTAAAGATCCCCCATAAAGCTTTTTCATGAAGGATTTGGTTTCGGACTGCAGATACTCCTGCTCGCTGATGATCGGATAAAATAGTTGGGTGCGCTTTGAACCCTTTTCCAGTTTCGCACCCGCTGCTTCCTTCTGCACCAGACGACTGAGGAGCGTCCGGGTCGTATTGGGGCTCCACCCCATTTGATCCGTCATTTGTTTTACGACCTCGCTGGAAGGGCAGTCCGGATTTGTCCACAATACGCGCATAATTTCCAGCTCTGCATCCGTGATCGGTGGTATTTGATTCATGCATGAAACCTCCAAAGTCAATTTACTCAGACTACATATGTAGTTATAATACACATGCTACATTTGTAGTTTAGTAATGTCAACTTGTTTGGCAGAGCGTAATTTCTCGTTTTTGTTACACGAAAAAATGATTCGCACCGCCTGTGGGCATGATGATCTGCAAAAGAACCCATGTCATCGTATTTTGGAGCGCCTGTCCGAGAAAAAATATAGCTGGCGCAAAATGTTATTTTTTCACGGCTGCTTTTAGCATTTCGATCTTCTGTTTCCTGGACATATCCAAAGAGGAGGTTGAAATGCTGTATTCGAATTTGCCGCCATCATTCCAAAAAACGTATTTTGGAAAGACATTCTTCGGCAGCTTATCGTCAAAGAAACCTTTTTTCTTGCTTCCCTTCGAATCTACCGTATCCTTGGAAAAGCCCAGCGTGTCTTTTCCGCTCGCATATTTAAGACGGATGGTTGCCGCCTCTTTCCAATCGATCTTTTTCACATAGATGGGCTTTCCGCTCTTCTTACCTTCGGCCCTTACTTCATCAACGAACTTTCCTTCGATCGGACCTTCAATGACCGCTGATAAAAACTTATATCCCTTTGGCAGGTTGGCAGGCTGCTGCAGAATGGATCCCTTCAGGGTTGAAGCTTTTTTCAAGTAGTCCTCGTAAGTAGTGAATTCATGAATCCCTCCCCAATAGCTAATATCAAATCCGCTATTTAATTTTGGGTACTTATGATACAGGACATACATATCACCCGATTCTTGGGCCAACTCCTTCACTCTCTGGATCTCAGCTTCGATAAACTTTTTTTCCTCTGCTGATATAGGCTTGGCTGCTTCGTCTGTTTTTTTAACAGTGGCTTCTTGGGCTTTCTCGTTGGACTGCGCCTTTGCCGCGAGACTTACGGAAGAACCCATTAATAAAATGCTGCTTAGTGTCGCGATCGCTACTTTCGTTGCTGCCTTCATTTGGTAATGCTCCTCTCCTATGATTTTTTGTTTTTATAAACTACAACTGTAGTTACAAATCAATACTACAACTGTAGTTCAATAATGTCAACACGGTTTGTGCAGATTTTTTTGTTTTCGTTGAATACAAAAAAAGAAGAGCTGCCCCTGCAGGTTAAAATGCAAACCCAAGTGACACCCCTTCATTATGATCATTTCATATAGGATATCGGTACCCGATCCGGATAATCCGTAATAATCCCATCCACATTCGCTTGAAGCACGTAAGGAAATTGCAGCATGTCCCGAATGGTCCAGACCATCGTTTTCATCCCGGATTGATGGATCTTTTGAACCAGCCCCTTAGAGACCAGTCTCAACGATATATTCACATATTCCGCATAGGCTTTCATATCCTCCAACCGCTGCTTGGATAAGTCGCCCGAACTGGTGATAATAACGCCCAGCGGGATATCGGGCATTATCTTGTGGAACCGAAGCAGCGAGTCCGTATCTGCAGACTGCACGATGATCAGGTCCTTGTACCGCTCACCACCATCAGCGCCGAAGATATACCTATTCAAATCGTCTGCGACCTTTTGCTCGATACCCGGATACCGGGAGGGGGATTTCAATTCGATCAACAACCCGATACGTCCTGTGAAATGCTCAAGTACCTCCGCCAATGCAGGAATGACTTCTCCTTTAAACGCCGAATCGTACCATGAACCTGCATCCAGCCTACGCATCTCCTCGAAGGTTAAATTACCTACCTCTCCTTGTCCATCCGTGGTTCGCTCAACCGTGGAATCATGAATCACGACGACCTGCCCATCCTTACTCAATTGGACATCCAGTTCCAGCATATCCGCTCCCATATCAAACGCTTTAACAAAAGAAGCCATCGTATTTTCCGGGGCATATCCCGACGCCCCCCGATGGGCGATATTAACCCAGGACTGGTCTCGATCTACGTCAGCGATATTTTGAGAACCGGTCATTGCAAGCACAACTGCTAAGATAAAAATCATTCTTTTCATTGGGCTATCAATCTCCTAGTCGTACCTTGTTCACTTCATGGCTACCTCGTGAAGGATCATTTCAGGACAGCCTGCCCATCCCCATCTGATGCTAATTCTTCCCTTTCTGCTCCAAGTTCAGTCAGATATGAATGAACTCAGCTCAATGTTCACCAGGTATGATTTTTGTTCATTTTATATTTAGCTCTTGTAATATGAACGTAAATGGAGTAATTTGTACATATATGAACATTATAAATTTCATTAAAATACAATCTTGAGGAGATGAATGAACATGGAAAGACGTTATGCCTCACACCCGAACGAAGTGAAACAATTTGACACAGAAAGACTCCGTAAGGAATTCCATATCCCAGTCCTGTTTACGCCTGACAAGTTGGAGCTTGTCTTGACGCACGAAGATCGTATGATTATCGGTGGCGCCGCTCCCGTTCGAGAGCAGGTCAAACTGGAAACGGACCTTAAAGAGCTGGGTGTTTCCTCTTTCCTGGAACGCCGTGAGCTTGGCATTATCAACATTGGCGGACATGGTACCGTGCTGGTTGACGGTGCAGAGCATGAATTGAACAACAAAGAATGCTTGTACGTTGGCATGGGTACGGAAGAGGTTATTTTTAAAAGCACGGATCCATCCAACCCGGCCAAATTCTATTTGAATTCTGCGCCGGCGCACCAAACATTCCCGACAGCTAAAGCCACTTTGGAGAAAGCTGATTCCAGCGCTTTGGGCGATATCAAAAATTCCAATGATCGTGTGATCTATCGTTTCATCCATCAAAAAGGCATTGAGTGCGCCCAACTTGTTATGGGTATGACCCTGCTGAAAGAAGGAAACATGTGGAACACGATGCCTGCCCATACCCATCCAAGACGCATGGAGGCTTATCTCTATTTTGATTTACCGGAAGAAGCGGTGGTCATCCATCTGATGGGGGAACCTAATGAAACGCGGCACATCGTTATGCGCAATGAACAGGCCGTGATTTCGCCAAGCTGGTCGATTCACAGCGGCGTAGGCACAAGCAACTATACCTTCATCTGGGGTATGGCCGGAGATAATAAACGTTATGATGATATGGACCCGGTGTCCATAAAAGATTTAAAATAGAGGGGATTATCCATTAACCCACGGAAGAGTTGAGATTCATATGAACCCGTTACGACGCTATGAAAAAATAATGGAGTACCTTCTAACCCATAAAGAAGTGACTGTCGCCGATCTAAGCCAGCAGCTTCAGGTGACCGGAAAAACGATTCGCGAGGATCTGACCAAGCTGGAGGAACAAGGTCTAATCGTTCGTGTGCATGGCGGGGCTGTGCTTGCGCACAGCGATCAATTCGGCATCCTGCCGTCCAAAGAACCACTTGCCAAGCACCCGAATGAAAAAACCGAAATCGCGTTGAAAGCACTGAAGCATATCAATACCGACGACATCATTGCCCTGGACGGAGGCAGCACCACGCTGGAGATCGCTCGAAGGCTGGAAGACGTGCCCTTAACGGTCATTACGAACGATGTCTATATCATCAGCGAACTGGCGACGAAGAATCATATCCGTTTGGTCGTACCGGGGGGCTACCGGGTCCGGAATATGCTCGCAGGCCCCGAAGGCGTATCGTATGTAACGCAGCTAAACATTCAAAAGGCCTTCATATCCGCGACGGGCGTCCATCTTGATCATGGATTGTCCATATATACCGGGGACTTGATCCCTTTCAAACGGGCATTAATCGAAACCTCGCTGGAGGTTTATGCCGTTGTTGACCATCATAAATTCGGGCAAACGGCATTAAGGACTTTTTCATCCCTGCAGGAGATCAGCGGCATCATTACCGATGCGGGACTGTCACCCGAGACGGTCAATCAATATGACGGTGCCGGCGTTACTATGCTGTAACCGCTGCATAAAACTTATCGACCGGGCTAGCTTCATACGATTCTAATAGAGAGCAAGTGAGAGGGGATTTACGGAGCATGAACAGGTTTGATTTATCAGGCAAAACTGCAATCGTCACAGGTTCCGCCAGAGGATTGGGACAAGGCATCGCGATAGCTCTAGCCGAAGCCGGCGCGGATATCGTTGCCGTGTCCATGAATACAAGCGCCGAAACGATAGATGCCATCACATCACTCGGCAGAAAAGCTTCCGAAATTCAGGTCGATCTAAGCGACCAGAGCAAACTCCAGCAGACTTTTGACCAAGCGCTGGAGCTAACGGGGCACGTGGACATTCTCGTGAACAATGCCGGCATTATCCGCCGGACACCGGCCAAGGATCATGCTACACAGGATTGGCTTGACGTGATTGATTTGAATCTGAATACTGTATTCTTACTGTCCCAACTGGCCGGAAGACATATGATTGAACGCGGCAGCGGCAAAATCATTAATATCTGCTCGATGCTGTCCTACCAAGGCGGAATCAACGTGCCCGGATATACGGCAAGCAAGCATGGTGTTGCCGGTCTTACGAAAGCATTGGCTAATGAATGGGCAGCCAGTGGCATCCAGGTGAACGGAATTGCTCCCGGTTATATCGAAACCGATAATACGGCAGCTATCCGTCAGGATGAGGAACGACGCACTTCCATTACGGATCGTATTCCTGCCGGACGCTGGGGTAAACCCGAGGATATTGGCGGACCTGCCGTATTCCTCGCTTCCGCCGCTTCGGATTACATGAACGGACATGTACTTTGTGTTGATGGCGGATGGATGGCCCGTTAAGGGTCATAAGTGCTGTATCAAAAGCATGTCAACCTAAGCAATCTAGCGATAAGAGGCTGTGCTTTTCCACTGCTGCTGCAGGCGGAGGAAGCACAGCCTCTTTTTCGTCCATTTTCCACTTTCATCTGATTAGAGACCCTAAGTTCTTGACGGGTACCGACATTTCACGAATATACGAACCATCCTTTGGGACATCCTAACTTTACGAAATGGGCCTCGAAGGACCGTGAATAAAGAAAGGATGGTTTTTGGAGTCATGCGCGGAACAAAATCGATACGTTGGATCAGTCTTGCCTGTTTATTCACACTGATCGGTTCAATAGTCCTTACCGGCTGCACCCCTAACAGCAATGACCGGGTGCCAACCCCCAATATGGGCGTAAACCCTTACCGGGTGAACACCGGCTTCCTGCTTCGAAATGCCGTGGAACGCGGAACCCTGCGAATTGCAACGGAACGGGATTATCCCCCCTTCAGTTACCATGGAACGGGCGGAAGACTTACGGGTTTCGATGTGGAAATCGCTGAAGAGGTTGCCCGTCATATGGAGCTAAAAGCAGAATTCGTTGAAACCGAATGGGAGAATCTGCTGCCAGGGCTGACGGAAAGCAAATACGATGCCGTCTTCAACCAGATTGAAGACCGGCCGGACCGGCGGGCCCTTTATGATTTTTCCGTCGCTTATCTATCCTCTACTCCGGTTCTGCTTGTGCGTTCCTCGGGCGAAGATCAGATCCGTTCCTTCTCGGATATCAAGGGTAAGCGTGTCGGCCTGAACCCCACCGGAATCTATAAGGATATGGCCAAGAAGCATGGAGCGGACATCGTCCCGATCAAGTATATATCAGACGCAGCCCACAAGCTCGCAAATGGAGAGCTGGATGCCGTCATTTCGGACCAGTTATCCGTGACCAACCTGAAGCAGCAGTTCCCTGATCTGCCGGTTGCTACCGCTGAATCCGCCGATCAGGTGTTCGAGATTTCTGCAGCCTTTGTAAAAGGGAATCCGGATCTCGTCGCTGCCGTTGATAACGCACTGGCCACCATGCAGCAGGACGGAACGTATTTGACCATTTGGAACAAATACTTTGGAGACGCTCCGGTGAGTTATAAAGGCATCCATGATCGAAAGGTTAAATAGAATTTTCAAAATTCAAAATTCCTGACAAAAAGGCGCTTGCTTTGCTGAATACCAGCAAAGCAAACGCCTTTTTACATGTGCATATTATGATTCTTCGGCTGTCTCTCCCGCATTCGCTTCCTTAGCGTCCGCTTCATCCTCTGTCTCTGCAACCTCAACGGCACGAGGCACGATGACGGTTGCGAGAATCTCCTCATCCGAAGCATGTAATGTAATACTCTCCGGTACTTTAATATCTGCAACCGTAAGCTTGTCGCCTATCTCCAGAGCGGATACGTCTGCTTCAAGGGTAGAAGGCAGTTCACCTGGCAAGCCCTCTACTTCGATTTCGGTCACCTGGGTTTGCAGAATACCTCCAGATTTCGTTCCGACAGCAGTACCATGATAATCCACCGGAATGCTGACACGAACCGGCTTATTCATGGAGATCCGCAGAAAGTCCACATGGGATACAGTGCCGCGTCTCTTTTGAATGTCCTTAATCAAAACCGGAATTTTACCGGAGCCTGGAATATCAAGCTGGAATACCTCCGAACGTCCGGTGTGAAACAGCTTGGCCGTATCCTTGAAATTAACAGCAACCGGGATGCTTTCCTCGCCCCCGCCGTATACGACGCCGGGGATTCCGCCATTTTCGCGAAGCACTCGACGAGAAGCCCGTGTAAAATCATTACGAACATCTGCTTGGAGTTGAACTGTGTTTCCTTTTGACATGAGTGACATCCTCCTTTATCGAAAACAAAGTCTATCTCATTATTACCCTATTTCCCTGCTAACTAATCATGAGATGCAGATGTTTTAAATTTCAATCCAGTGGGTAATGAATGGTACCCCTTTTGAAATATAAATAATGGGAGCCCCCCTTTCAGTACAAAAGGAGGGCTCCTTATTTTTTTACGATACAATCCTCAACTCGCCATATCCTGCTGCTCTTGGCCCCCAGAGCCTTCGTCTTTGTGACTTCGCAGCGAAATTCGTACCTTTGCTTCATCCGGCGGAATATCGATAAACCAGTCGTTCTCGCCTTCCCGATCCTCCCAATCATTCAACCTGACGATACAGCCGACCCGCTTGGTTCCGGAGGCTGCGTAGAAGACCGCTCGAGCTTTGCCGCTGTCCGCCTTTGAGAATGGCACGCTGCCATCCTGCACGCCCGTTCCCCACACCCATACGTTCCAGCCATCATAAGCTTGATCACGTCTCTCATATTCGATCTCAACGGTAGTCAGCCCTTGCTTCTTCTGGGCCTGATCCTCGTACAACACCATCAGTGACAGCCCTGGGACGGCTATAGCTCCTTGGTCCAACGTCTCGATCGTATCCGTACCTGCCTGGCGATCATTCACCACGATGTTCCAGCGGTAAGGCGTAGGCGGCAGATCAACCGTCATTTCATGCTCATTCCCGTTCACGATCACAACGATCTGTCCCCAGCTATCTTGTGCGGCATGATGCGTTAACCGGTAGGCAATAATCCGATCGCTGCTGCGCAGCACTTCCATATGTTCCTCAATCTCTTCTCTTGCTGCCATCCGAAATGCTGGGTGGGCTTTGCGCAGGGCAATAAGGCCTTTGTAGTAGTCAAACACAGGTCTGAATCGTTTCTTGTTCGACCAGCGGATGGCATTAACGGCATCCCCGCTGCGGTAGCTGTTATGATCGCCAAATTTCGTGCGAAGCAGCTCATCGCCGGCATGCAGCAGCGGAATCCCCTGAGAGAGCAGTACAATGCCGTTAGCCAGCAAGCTGCGGCGCACAGGCACTGCCGACATCACATCTTCATCAGGAATATCGACATAAGGCTTAGATGCAGCGGTTGCCTGCCATACATCGCCGCCGTTAACCAGCTTCCCGTCCATCAGATGGAGCAGCCCTGCCTGCTCTTCCATCCCGTGTGCCACCAAAATTTTGTCCCACAGATTCAAATTATCGTGCACGGTGACGTAATTGACCGTCTCATCCGGATGCAGCGCAAAATCATGGATCGAGCCCATCATCCCTTCAACGACCGCACCCTCGTACCATGGTTCGCCCGTAGCAAACCCAGGGCCGCGACCGTCATTGTCACCCTTAATGGCATGCCGGAAATGATCATTGAATACAGCAAAGCCTTGACCCTTCTGACTTCCTTTGACGGTCTGCTCCGTTAACGGGCTTAAGCCTCCTGTCCAGGGTTCACCATAAAACAGAAGAGAGTAATCCACCTCACGACGCAGCTCACTTACAAGCTCTTTCATCGTTGTTGTATCGATCAAAGCCATCAAATCAAACCGAAATCCATCGATGTGATACTCCTCGGCCCAGTACCTTAAGGAATCCTTGATGTATTTGCGTACCATCGGCTTCTCCGTAGCCAGCTCATTGCCTACGCCTGAACCGTTCGATAAATTTCCATATCCATCCTTGCGATAGAAATACCCCGGCGCTAATCGTTCAAACGGACCGTCATCCACCGTATACGTATGGTTGTAAACCACGTCCATGATGACACGGATTCCCCTCGCATGCAGAGCCAGAATCATTTCCTTCAGCTCCCGGATGCGCACAATTGGATCCATAGGGTCTGTCGCATATGAACCTTCAGGAACGTTGTAATTTTGCGGATCATACCCCCAGTTATACTCGCGGTTCAAGCAGCCGGTTTCATAACCGTCCAGCTCATTGACCGTTCGAAAATCAAATACCGGCAGCAGATGCACATGGGTTACACCCAATTCTTCAAGATGATCCAGGCCAATGGTATTCCCTTCGGAATCCCGCAGGCCACTCTCCGTGAATGCCTTATATTTCCCTCTATATTTCATTCCCGAATCGGTATGAATCGAGAAGTCGCGTACATGAAGCTCATAGAGCACCGCATCCGTAGGCTTCAGCAGCTCGGGTCTAACATCCTGCTCCCACCCCGGCGGATTGCTCTTCGCCAGATCAACAACCGCCCCGCGGCAGCCGTTGGCGGACACCGCTGTTGCATAGGGGTCAACGGCATAACACACGTCACCGTCCACTGACTCGATTTGGTACATATAATACGTTCCATGAAGATCCCTGTTTACGACAGCCGACCATATACCGTCGCCACTATGTTCCATCGAATATAAAGTACCGCCCTCGTGATCCGTTACGAGACCTTGCTCGTTATACTCTCCCGGACTTTCATACAAAGCCAGTCTCACATGAACCGCTTCCGGAGCCCATACCTGAAAGGCCGTTCCCTCTCTTCGGTAGGTTGCCCCCAGCTTAACACTAGTGCAGCTCTTGATCATGTCCATAGTCATCATCACCGTCACTTATAAGTAGATTTACTTCCTAGTATGGGCGCCTGAATCATAAGACAGACCTCTAGCACATGAATGTAGAACGCTTTCATATACCATGATATGCCAAAAGCCCTGATTTGGTTTGGGTTTGATGCCAATTAACTATATATTTAGGCTATTATACTAGCAAATATGCCGGGTGTCTTTCTTTTGACAAAAAAACATCTGCCCAAATGGACAGATGTTGTCAATGTATGGTTTTCGTGGAAAAAGATTAGTAGAGTCCTCAAAACAAACGTAGTGCTTCATCAATTCCTAAGACCGTTCGGGGCTTCTTCCCCTTACTCGCCTGCAATTTCTATGGATTCCACCAGAGCCACTACTTCCTCTGCGGTACCCATTTCAATTGCTTTGGCAGCGAGTGCCTGCATATCACTGCGGGATAGCTTCCCGATCTGGCTGCGCGCCGGAAGAATGGATGTAGCGCTCATGCTAAACTCATCCAGCCCCAAACCGAGGAGAATCGGAATCGCCGTGGCGTCACCGGCCATTTCACCGCACATACCAACCCAGCGGCCTTCGCGATGAGCGGCATCGATAACCATTTTAACCAGTCGCAAAATCGCCGGATTATAGGGTTGATACAAATAAGAAACCCGTTCATTCATGCGGTCAGCGGCCATCGTATACTGGATAAGATCATTCGTTCCGATACTGAAGAAATCAACCTCTTTGGCAAACTGATCCGCAAGCACCGCAGTGGATGGAATCTCCACCATGATCCCGAGTTGGATTTCCTCGGATACCGGAATGCCTTCGCTTACAAGCTTGGATTTCTCTTCCTCCAAAAGCGCTTTGGCTTCGCGGAATTCACCGAGTGTCGCGATCATGGGAAACATGATTCGCAGATTGCCATGAACGCTTGCGCGGAGCAGTGCCCGAAGCTGTGTTCTGAAAATATCCTGACGATCCAGGCACAGCCTAATGGCCCGGAATCCCAGGAACGGATTCATTTCCTTAGGAAGATCCAGATAAGGCAGCTCTTTGTCCCCGCCGATATCAAGCGTGCGGACAACAACCGGCTTGCCTTCCATTTTCTCCAGTACCGATTTATAAGCGACATACTGGATCTCTTCGGAAGGAAGTTTATCTCTGCCCATGTACAAGAATTCCGTACGATACAATCCTACCGCTTCCCCGCCATTCTCCAACACGCCAGTTACATCGTTTGGTGTCCCGATATTGGCGGCCAGTTCCACATGGATCCCGTCCTTGGATACCGTCGGTTCGGAGCGGAGTTTCTTCCATTCCTCGACCTGTTTGGCGTAGGCATCCTGCTTCGCACGGTATTGGGCTACAATAGCTTCAGTAGGATTAATGATGACATCCCCTTCCAGTCCGTCAACGATGATCAAATCCCCGTTTTGGACCGAAGAGAGCACGTTTTTCGTTCCGACGACAGCCGGAATTTCAAGCGAACGGGCCATGATGGCAGAATGCGAGGTACGCCCGCCAATATTCGTCGTAAATCCTTTAACGTAGTTGCGGTTCAACTGCGCTGTATCCGACGGGGTCAAGTCCTCTGCAACCACGATCACTTCTTCGCTGATTTCGGATGGACTGACATAATTCAGGCCGAGCAGATGCTTAAGAATACGTTTGGTTACGTCGCGCATATCCGCTGCCCGCTCCTGCAAGTAGGCACTCTTCATGTTCTCGAACATTTGAATGAATTGGGTTGCCGTTTCATTTAAGGCGTATTCCGCGTTAACCGAATCGGAAGCGATTTTCGCTTTGACCGGTTCAATCAATTCCGGATCATTCAGGATGAGAAGGTGAGATTCGAAAATCTCAGCCTTCTTCTCCCCGAGTTCCTGAAGCGTGCGGGCTTTGATCGCTTCCAGCTCAGCCTGGGACTGAGCCAGCGCCGCATCCAGCTTCGAAAGCTCGGCATCTGTGTCTGCCACTTGCTTTTCCGTAACAGAGTAATCGGGATGCTCCAGCGTAAATGCACGTGCAATCGCGATGCCTGCGGAAGCCGCGATTCCTTTCAAATTATTCATGAAGCTCGCCTAACCCTTCGTTCACCATCACTTCTTGCAGTGCAGTCAGCGCTTCGCTCTCATTGCCGCCTTCCGTGATCAGTGTCAATGTATCACCTTGCTCCAATCCGAGGGACAGAACGCCCAGGATCGATTTCAACGTTACTTTTTTGCCGTTAGCTTCGGCAAATGAATTGGTATCCTGGAATTTGTTCGCCGTATTTACCAATGCTGTTGCTGGACGTGCGTGAATTCCATCTTCGTCAATAATTCTGAATGTTTGTTGCATGTTCATCATCCTACTTTCGTATGTTTAAATTTTTTGGAATCCTTGAGATAACCGTGAAATTAAGGTTTCAATATGGTGATGATCCCTTGTTCACCGCTTTTTACTTCACCGGTCTTGTTCAGCTTCACAGAAGCTCCTTCCGGCAAATTCGAGAAGATCACAGGAGAGATAATCGATTTGGCATTCGCCTTCACATAATCCAGATCCACTTGCATGATCGGTTGGCCTGTAGATACCAGATCCCCCTCCTGAACAAGCACTTCAAACCCTTGCCCCTTCAGCTTAACGGTATTGACGCCGATATGGACAAGCACTTCCTTGCCGCCATCGGACATAATGCCGACCGCATGCTTGCTGGGGAATACGTTAAACACGGTCCCGTTAACAGGAGAAGCGATCGTTCCGTTATGAGGCAATACCGCAAATCCATCCCCCGTCATTCGTTCTGCAAACACAGGATCAGGTACATGAGAAATATCCATAAGCTCTCCATCGACTGGAGATGCGATCTCCTCCATGACAAGCGTTTCTCCGTTCTGACCCGCCTGCAACTCTTCTTTAGCAGTCGGCATCGTTTCCACATCCGCTGCTGCAGGTGCGGTAGTCGGTGTTATACCCGACATAATGTCCTGGATTTGCGATTTAATCGTATCGGAACGCGTTCCGAATATCGCCTGGATATTATTCCCCACCTCCAGCACACCTGACGCACCCAACTGTTTCAGCCTTGTCTTATCGACACGACCCTTATCTTTCACCTCTACCCGAAGACGGGTAATGCAGGCATCCAGATGCGCAATGTTAGGTTGGCCGCCAAGCGCAGTCAGAATGTTAAGCGGCAGTTCACTTTTGCTGTCACCACTTGCTCTCTGGGAGCCTGATTCCGACTCCGATGCAGAAGCTTCCTCCCGGCCCGGCGTCTTCAGATTGAATTTCCGAATGACAAACCGGAATCCGAAATAATAGATTACTGCCATGATAGCACCAACAATGAGAACATTCCACCATGGCGTCCGATTCGGAATGACACCGAATATCATGTAATCGATCAGGCCGCCCGAGAAGGTCATGCCAATCTTGGTACCCAGAATATGCATGGTCATGAAGGATAGACCTGCGAACAACGCATGCACGACGAACAAGATCGGTGCGACGAACAGGAAGGAGAACTCTAGCGGTTCCGTGATCCCGGTCAAGAAGGAGGTCAGTGCTGCCGACCCCATAATACCAGCAACGAACTTTTTGTTCTCCGGTCTCGCTTCATGATAGATAGCAAGCGCAGCAGCAGGAAGACCAAACATCATAAACGGATATTTACCCGTCATGAAGGTGCCTGCTGTAAACTCGACACCATCCCGAAGCTGAGCCATGAATATATTTTGATCACCGCGCACCATTTGACCTGCCTGATTCAAATATTCCCCGAACTCAAACCAGAATGGAGAATAGAAAATGTGGTGCAGACCGAACGGAATCAATCCGCGTTCCACAACGCCGAACACAAAAGCGGACAGCGTCAGGTTTTGCTCCAGCATAAAATGGGATGCAGTGTTAAGCGCAGACTGGATCGGTGGCCATATAAAGACCATTAACAGACCAAGCAAAACGGACGTTGCAGCCGTCATAATCGGAACAAAGCGTTTTCCTGCAAAAAAGCCCAGATAGGACGGAAGCTCTATTTTGAAAAATCTTCGGTACATGCTTGCCGCTAATATACCTACAATAATTCCGCCGAATACCCCGGTTGCCAGGGTCGGAATGCCAAGCACGCTGGCATATTCGTAATTCGTGCCAATCATCGATGGCGTCACGCCGATCACGCTGCCCATGGTAACGTTCATGACAAGGTAACCGATGATCGCAGCAAGCCCCGCCACGCCTTCACCTCCGGCCAAGCCGACGGCAACCCCCACTGCAAACAGCAAGGATAAATTCGTGAACACAATTTGTCCCGCATTCATCATGACAGTGGCAGCTGCTTGAACCCAAGCCGCATTGAGCCACGGTGCATACTGCAGGAAATCAGGGTTGACCAGCATATTTCCAAGGCCGAGTAATAGTCCGGCCGCCGGCAATATGGCCACGGGCAGCATCAGGGCTTTACCGACCCTTTGCAGGACGCCAAAAAGCCGCTTAAACATGAAAATTCTCACCCTCTATCTAGTTGTGATCACAAGCTGAATGTAGAACATCATAAAACAAGCAAATCAAAAAAAGGCATGAGTAACCACGGGAAAATGGATGGCTAATCTCATGGATTAGATTACCCAAAAATGGGTAATAACAACCAAATTCCTGCAATACTCATGCCTGATCGAATCAGTTACACGTTTGATTTGAAGTTTTATGCTTCATAACTGTTCGTATTGTAACATCGTTCATTTTTCGTTGCAACCACATGGTAAGGGACTTAATAAAATCTTCACATTTGCTCGCCCTGCTCTTTGCGCTGGACCAGCCGCTCCAGATGAATGGTCAAATAACCGGCTTCAGCGGGATATACGGGCTTCTTCAGTCGCTGCTCCATCATCTTTGTTAGTTTCCATGCCAAGGAATACGTCTCAGGATATTCACGCTTCAGCAGCCCATCCAATGAACTCGTCTCGTTTACCGCTTCTCCCCGCCGAATCCGCTCCAACGCAAACCGGAGATGGGTTAGTAGACGGGAATAATCCAATGAATCCCTCGGGATGGTATAATCCAGCTGCTGTTCAACGGTATGTACTAGATCCGCGATCAGCTCCGAATGTTTGCGAACCTCCGAAATGTGCTGGTTTGTGAGCGCGCCGTGAAAATGAAGGGCAATGAATCCAATTTCCTCTTGGCCCAAGTCGACCCCAAGTTTCTCCCGGATGGTACGGACGGCGTATTCCGCCATCTCGTACTCCTCTGGATACATCTCTCGGGTTTCGTATAAAAAGGGATTATGAATATAGAGACCTTGGGCATGGCGTTTAATGGCAAATGCAATATGATCAGTCAACGCAATGTGGATATGCTCATTCAGAGGAGCGTCGCTGGATTTGGCAGCGTTCAGAATAATGTCATTCATCGCCTCAATCAGCTTCTCATCGATATGAGGCACCAGCTGCTTATACTGCTCCTGCTCCTCCGGTTTGGTCAAAATGAACATCTTCTCGGCAGCGGAGGCCAGGATACGGTCTTTATTCTTCCGGTTAAAGCCAATTCCCTTGCCAATAACAACAACCTCGCCATGTTGAGGATGCTTCGCTATGATTACATTATTGTTCAACACTTTAGCCACTTGTAAGCTGCTCACGTTTGCACCTCTTTTTGATTCATACGCGTATACTCGGATATCTTATCAGAAATATCAGAGCGCGGCAAAATCATATGTGGTTGCCAAAGACTCCAAAGTGCCGTACCGCTCCCTGTGGGTGCTATCCAATCCTACTTGCCGCTCGTTCTATTCTTCCTTCGCAGCACTTGTCTCAACAGGCACCGGTACAGGTACAAGCTCCTGCTCCACAGCTACCGGCTTTTGGGCCGGGGCAGACTTCTTGGTCAATCCTTTAATCAGTTCTTCCACATCAATCCCTGACACACTCTTCAGCATTTCAGGCGCCGTGGACATCAGCTCGGTCACATAATTGCTCACGCGAGCTGCTCCCTCGCCTTTGCCTGTATCAACAACCGTCAGCTTGTCGATGGACGAGATTGGCTCAGCAATCTTGCCGGCAAGCTCAGGCAGCATTTTTACGATGATGTCGAGCACAGCAGCTTCTCCGAACTTCTGGAACGCTTCGGCGAGTTTCTCTTTGGCATCGGCTTCGGCAATACCGCGCAGGCGAATAACTTCGGCTTCAGCCGTACCTTTCGCACGCTCAGCATCCGCAACCGCCAGACCATCCAGGCGCTTCTGTTCCGCAGAGGCTTTAGCTTGGGTTTCGATGGAATACTGCAAGGCATCCGCTTCGCGCATCTTGCGGGCCTTATCCGCTTCGGCCGCCTGCTCAACGGCATAGCGATCCGCTTCGGCCTTTTTCTTCACGTCCGCGTCGTACTGCTTCTCACGAATCATGATTTCTTTTTCCTGCAGATCGATTTCCCGTTCCTTACGAACGAGCTCAACTTTCATCTGCTCCTCAACCGCCGTTTGTTTGGCACGGGCTTCCTGGATATGATAGGCTTGGTCTGCTTCGGCCTTCGCCGTATCCTGCTCCTTCTTAAAGGAAGCGACCTTCAGCTCCCGTTCCTTCTCGGCTTCCGCGATGTTGGTATCACGTATAACCTCGGCCTTCTGTCCTTCTTCTTCCGCGCGCGCTTTCTGAATCCGCGCGTCACGCACCGCTTCGGCTTCGGCAATCTCCGCATCCCGCTTTACCGTAGCGATCCGTGGTTTACCCAGCGCTTCCAGATATCCATGCTTATCGCGAACGTCCTTAATGGTAAAGGAAACGATCTGCAATCCCATCTTCTTGAGGTCTCTTGCAGCGACACCCTGAACCTCCTGCGCAAATTTATCGCGGTTACGGTAAACTTCCTCTACCGTCATGGAACCGAGAATGGCACGTAGATGACCTTCCAGCACTTCCTGGGCTTCGCCCTTCAGCGCTTCAATCGGCTTACCCATGAATTGCTCGGCTGCCGTTGCCACATCTTCGATCGAGCTTCCCACTTTTATGATGGCTACCCCATCGGCCATAACCGGAACGCCTTGCTCCGTGTACACTTCAGGTGTCATAACATCCAGTTTATGAGATAAGAGCGATACAAATTCGGAGCGCTGAAATACGGGAAGTATAAATGCGCCTCCGCCGCGCACGATTTTGATTTTGCGGCCGGATTCATCCTCCGACAAATTTCTACTTCCCAAAAAAGAACCGGTTACGATCATCGCTTCATCCGGGCTCACCGTTTTGTAACGGGCCCAGAACGCAAGTCCTAACACGACAATGACGCCTACAACTATCGACGGAATTACTAAGAATTCTGGCATTGAATCAATCCTCTCCTTTTCGTTCTTCCAGTTCGGACACTCTCAGGACACCCTCAACAACGTCGACAACCACCACACGGACACCTGCGGGGAGACTTTGGCGATCAAAGCTAGACGCGATGTGCGTCGTGTTGCCTGCGCCAACCTTGACCATCACTTCACCGAATCCTTCTGCAGGAAGCGGTACGGTGACAACGCCGATCATGCCCGCGAGCTCCTTTATGGAGAAGCCCGTCGAGTTCTCGCTGTTCGCCATCGGTTTAACGTAGCCGAAGTAGACGAGAATCGAAATGACGATAGCCGCTAAGACAGACAGCGTTACATGGGCACCTGCCGCTAATTCCGTGTATTTCGTCAGCATGATTCCGGTACCGCCAAATACAGTGATTCCTCCAGCGATCACAACCGGATTGAAAAAATCCACTGACAAAAAGTCTAATAATCCGTCAAGCGCCGAGCTAAGTATGTCACCAAGCACTACGGTTACGATGGCAAATATCACGCCTCCGATCAGACAGCCCCAATATAACGCTTCCATGTTGATTGCCCCCTCTAGAACTCCTTACTGTGTATAACAAGTAATACGGCAAAATGTTTGCTAAAGTTTCAATTATTTCCCTAAACGTATGAAAATCTCTTCATATCTATATTCCACGTCCCAATTAAAAAGCCTGCACGGCATGAACCGGCAGGCTTTGAACCCATTTCTATTCCTTGTCATGTAACGACAGGACAACCCTTATAGCGACATTTTATAAATCTCCACGACGTCTTCACGCTGCAGCTTGCGGAAGTTGCCAAAAGGACCAAACCGCATCGCCTTATCGGCCATAGCCTCGATCTGGCTGTCGTCAATCTCGTACTCTCCCAGCGTTCTTGGCGCACCGATGGAAGTCCAGAAGCTGCGAAGCGCTTTAATTCCTTCCAATCCGATGGCTTCATCGCTTTTTCCTGCCGGGTCCACTCCGAATACGTTCACGGCAAGTGACTTGAAGCGCTGAGGATCCGCACTTTGATTATATTTCATCCAATTCGGGAACAGGATCGCCAGTCCGCCGCCATGCGGAATATCGTATACGGCAGATACCGCGTGCTCGATGTTATGGGTTCCCCAGTCACCGGCCATCCCCATATTGATCATGCCGTTGAGCGCCATCGTTCCGCAGTACATGATCGTCTCGCGGTGCTCATAGTTCTCCAGATCCTCAACCAGCTTCGGTGCCGTATCGATAACGGTACGAAGTATCGTTTCGCAGAATCCGTCCTGCACGGGCGTGTTGGTGTCTTGGTGGAAGTAGTGCTCCAGCACGTGAGACATGATATCTACGATACCGTACACCGTTTGATCCCGCGGAAGAGAGAACGTATGTACAGGGTCCAGAATCGAAAATGCGGGGTACGCATGAGGACTTCCCCAGCCCATCTTCTCTTGGGTTACTTCATTGGTGATGACGGAGCCGCCGTTCATCTCCGATCCCGTTGCAGCCATCGTAAGTACCGTTCCAAGTGGAAGACCCGCTTGCGGAACGGCTTTGCGCTCTACGAAATCCCACATATCTCCGTCATATTTGGCGCCAACGGCAATGGCCTTGGAGCAGTCAAGGACGCTTCCGCCGCCAACGGCCAGAATAAGATCAATGTCATGCTCCCGGCACAATGCCACACCCTTATGAACCGTCGACAGGCGCGGGTTCGGTTCCACACCGGCAAGCTCCGTCACTGCTGCATTCGCTTCCTTGAGCAATGCGATAACCTGATCGTACAGTCCGCTGCGCTTGATGCTGCCGCCACCATATACGAGTAATACGTTTCGGCCATATTTGGCCACTTCACCACTTAAAGCGCTCAACTGGCCCTTGCCAAAAATCAATTGAGTCGGGTTATGAAAAACAAAAGGTCTCATGTGCATTACCTCCATTGCATCTTGTTCGCATCTATATTCTATGTTGCATGCTTTTTCATTCTATACCATTCCCCTAATGCAAAACAAACAGCCGTATTTCTCCAGAAAGATCGGCTGTTTGAATGATGATCATCGTTACCGTTAACTTCAATCCATCATATATCCATCAATGAATATCTATTTGCTGTCTGAGACGTATCCCATATGGCTCAGGAATCGCCGAAATGCCTGTTGTCCTTCTGCCGTCTGTTTGTACACCCCGGCATGCTCCAAAATCGTCGTAAATTTGTGGCCGACCTCCCGGCGAATCAGCTCGATCGCCTCGGCCTTATCCGGCGAGGCTGCTCCCCGTCCTCGCAGCTCCTCGATCCAATCTCCATGGATGGCAAGCGGATGGTCGGTGGCCTTGCTGTCCGCGTAAAGCTCCTCGTTCCCCGCCAGGATATCGGCGATTAGATCGAGCTCTTCCTTGAGTCGGCCCGGCAGGATCGCCAGGCCCATCACTTCAATCAAGCCGATGTTTTCCTTCTTGATGTGGAACATCTCCCGGTGAGGATGGAAGATCCCTTCCGGATATTGCTCATTCGTGCGATTGTTCCTCAGAACCAGGTCCATCTCATAGATGCCCTCGTCATTTCGGCGGGCAATCGGAGTAACCGTATTATGGCGGACCCGCTCTCCGTCCACTTGGCAGAACGCTTCAATATCTGCTGAAGGATCACTGTAGATTTTCCATGCCTCGTATATGCTGTTCGCGCATTCAAGGAGCGATTCCCGTTCCTTTGAGGATAGCCTGATAACCGACATCGGCCACTTCACAATGGCCACGGATACGCCCGGATAATCCCCATGCGTAAATCCGGCCACCTTCGGTGCTTTCTGAATCGGGAAAGTATGGCGTCCCCCTTGAAAATGATCATGCGTGAGAATCGAGCCCCCGACAATCGGGAGATCCGCATTCGATCCGAGAAAATAATGCGGGTAGGCATCGACGAAGCTCAAGAGGCGGGCAAGCGTCGCTTTAGTCAGCTTCATCGGCACATGGTCGTGATGGAATACAATACAGTGCTCGTTATAGTAAACATACGGCGAGTATTGGAAGAACCATGGTTCTCCGTTTAGCTCCAGCGGAATAATGCGCAGGTTTTGCCGCGCAGGGTGATTGACCCTGCCTGCATAACCGACATTCTCCCGGCAGAGCTGGCATTTCGGATAGACCGGCGGAGGCAGCAGCTTAGCCATGGCTATTTCCTTCGGACTCTTCTCCGGCTTGGAGAGATTGATGGTAATCTCAATATCGCCATACGCGCTGGCATGCCGCCAGTATTCGTTCTTGGCTACGCGGTCCATGCGAATGTAGTTCGAGTCGATGCACAGATTGTAAAATTGCCGGGTTGCCGCAATAATCCCCTGCTCCTGCTGGACCGCCCGGAACTGCGCTGTTACTTCCGAAGGTCTTGCCATGAACCGGCCCATGATTTTGGCGTCCAGCAGATCCCGGTACGTATCGGTATTGTCGGGGATCATACCATGTGCCGCGCCGTAATCGATCATGATGTCGAGCATAGTCTGAGGCCCATCCGGTATCGGGTCGTTCACTTCGTCGCCGTACGGTTCGCTGAATCCGAAATCCTCCAGCAGCAGATTGCGGCTGTAATCGGCATCGGCTGCCTGAATCAGGCCTTTATGAAGTGCAAAACGCACCAGCATTTCAATCGCATGAAGAACCTGCTTGGATTCGGGAGTTCCTGATGTTGCTGCATTCATGGTCATCGTCCCCCTTGGATTAATTGTCACCGTAACCGTCCGGACGGCTGCTGTGCCATTTCCATGCGCTCTCGATAATCTCCTCAAGCGTCGTTCGGGATGGTGTCCATCCGAGAACCGTTCGCGCTTTGTCCGATGACGCCACCAATACCGCAGGGTCACCGGCACGGCGAGCTTCCATGACAACCGGAATGTCGGCGCCCGTCACCTGCTTCGAGGTCTCGATAACCTCCTTAACCGAAAACCCAAGTCCGTTGCCGAGGTTAAACACATTGCTGGACTCTCCGCGGCGAAGGTACTCAACCGCGCGCAGATGCGCGTTCGCAAGATCGCTGACATGAATGTAGTCACGGACACATGTGCCGTCAGGCGTTGCATAATCATCGCCAAACACCGAGATGCTTGCGCGCTGCTTCAAAGCCGTTTGCAGGACAAGCGGAATCAGATGGCTTTCCGGCCGGTGATCTTCACCGATCTTACCGCTGGCATGCGAGCCGGCTGCGTTGAAGTAACGAAGGGACACATACTTCACGCCAAGCACGGTATCAAACCAGGACATCATCCGTTCCATCATCAGCTTGGTTTCCCCGTACACGTTCGTCGGCTGCGTCCGGTCCGTTTCCTCGATCGGCACCTTCTCAGGCTCGCCGTAGGTTGCTGCCGTTGACGAGAAGACGATCTTCCGCACACCCGCTTCATTCATGGCTTCCAGCAGGCACAGCGTGCCGTATACGTTGTTATCGTAATATTTCACCGGATCTTTCATGCTCTCGCCAACCAGTGAATTCGCGGCAAAATGGATAACGGCATCAATGTCGTTTTCCGAAAACAGCTGTTTCAGCAGCGCCTTGTCACGCAAATCGCCAACATACAGCTTTCCGCCGATCAGCGCTTCGCGATGCCCCGTCTCCAGACTGTCAATCACAACAACCTCTTCTCCCTGCTCCAAGAGCTCCGCTACGGTGTGAGAACCGATATAACCTGCACCGCCAGTCACTAAAATAGCCATATTATTCGCCCTCCTTCACTTCATGCACGCCTTGACCTACACCGCATACGTAGAAATCCGGCTTCAGTCCAATTCTGGCTTCGTACTGCTGCCCCACTTCCGTGATGAAACGCTCCACCGCATCCTCGTGCACGAGAGATACCGTACAGCCTCCAAAACCAGCTCCCGTCATTCTGGAACCCAGCGTGCCTGGAATCCGCTGAGCTTCTTCCACCAGCGCATCCAGCTCATCGCCCGTTACTTCGTACAGATAACGCAAAGAGTCGTGGGACTGGTTCATATATTGTCCGAATGCTTCCAGATCACCGTTCTTCAAAGCCTTCACGGAATCATGCACACGCTGGTTTTCCTCAACGACATGCTGGGCACGTCTTCGGACGGTTTCATCTCGGATGCTGTCCTGCAAGGTTGCGAATTGATCCGGATTCAGTTGAGCGAGATACGATAACGCCGGCAGCTCCTTCTGCAAAATTTCCAAAGCGAGGTCGCACTCGCTGCGGCGTTCATTGTATTTGGAATCGACGAGTCCGCGCCGTTTGTTGGTATTCGATATCACGATTTTGTATGCTCCGGTCCGGAAAGGTACCAGCTCATATTCCAGCGTATCGCACATTAACAGAATGGCATGATCCTGCTTGCCGTTGGCTACGGCGAATTGATCCATAATGCCGGAGTTGACGCCGACGAACAGGTTCTCCACCCGCTGCGAAAGCTTTGCAATCTCCACCGTATCCGTCTCCTTGCCTTCCATCTTCAAGAAGGCGTAAGCCGTGACCACTTCGATGGACGCCGAGGACGAGAGGCCTGCGCCGTTCGGGATATCTCCATGGTAGAGCAGGTCATAACCGCTGCTAAGATTGCAGCCGATTTTATTTAGCTCCGTTATGACGCCGACCGGATAATCCGTCCATTGATCGCTTTTGTGGCCATAATCATCATCCAGGCTGATCGTTAGTTCATAGGGGATATTCGTGGATGAAAAGCTTACCTTGTTATCGTCGCGCGGCCTTATAATCAAGGTGGTGCCAAACTCCAAGGCGGCCGGAAGCACATAACCTCCGTTATAATCCAAATGCTCCCCGATCAGGTTCACGCGACCGGGTGCGTTAAATATGCGAACCTTATGCTGGTTCTCACCGTGCTTGTCCATAAATCTTTCCATAAGCTGTTGCGTCGTCACTGCCATCACTCCATCCTGTACATATGGTAGTTTTACTGTCTTCAGTATAATGGAAATCTCGTTAACCGATAATGAAATCTTGTGCGTTACATATGGATTTATGTGACTTCTGGAGGTACAATGAATTCATAAAATCAACGATGTCCCCGTAATTCCTCTTTTTCCCAAACTTATTGTAAAGGAAAATGAATGATGAAACCAACCTATTCTGTTGCTTCCAATCCTGCCCAGCAAGGCAGCGGTTCGCTCCACGTCCGATTCGCCGGTGAGAGCCAGACCCGGCCGGAGCATGCATTGGGGCCGAAAATATACGATCATTACTTATTGCATATCATCGAGTCGGGACATGGCGTATTTCGAACCGAAACCGACAGGTATCAGCTCGGCCCCGGTGACTGTTTCCTTATCCATCCCGGTCAGATTGTCAGTTATGTATCCGATGCGAGCCAGCCCTGGCGTTATCGGTGGGTTGCCTTTGATGGAGAGCAAGCCGGCGAAGGCGTATCCCGTTCGGGACTCACACCCGAAAAGCCTGTCCTCCATCTCATGGAGAACAACCCGATTCCCGGCTATGTGTCCCTTATTCAAAGCCATTTTCAATCCAGGGAAGAAAGCTCCCATATCGCCGCCATCGGTTATCTGCATTTAATCTGGGCTGAGATCATGAATCGGAGTGACCGGCCGTCCCGTTTAACACTGGCAGAACCGCAGGTTCAGCGCACGGTGAAGCAGATGATCAATTACATGGCTTCTCAGTACGCTCATCCCGTCTCGATTGAACAAATGTGCGCTAGCCTAGGTTACAACCGCGCATACCTGTCGCGCATCTTCAAGCAGGAAACGGGCATGACTCCGATTACGTATCTGCTTAAATTAAGAATCGACCAATCCAAGCGGCTGCTGCGCGAACGCCCCGATTTGTCCATCGAGCAGGTTTCCGCATCCGTTGGACTCACCGATCCACTCTATTTCTCGCGTCAGTTCAAGCGTCTTGTCGGCCGATCCCCGACACGGTACCGCAAGGATATCCTCTCATCATCCGCATTAACTTAACTTTAATGATATCGTCAGTCCGATATATCTCAATGAAAAAAGGAGCGCCTGTCAGGTCCGTAATCATCCTGAGGCGCTCCATTCATGTATGTTGGAATCTATGTTATGTTCGGCATGCAATCATTAGTGGCAAATGATCATCCTTCTGCGGAAGAGGTGTTCTCCGTTTTCAGAATCGCTTCAATGCGATCCAGCTCTTCCTTCGAGAACTCCAGGTTGTTCAAGGCAGCTACATTGTCTTCGATCTGGCTCACCTTGCTTGCCCCGATCAGGGCAGATGTCACCCGGCCGCCGCGGAGGACCCAGGCGAGAGCAAATTGGGCGAGACTCTGGTTCCGCGCTTGAGCGATTTGGTTCAAAGCTCTGATCTTGCGCAGCGCTTCAGGCGTGATATTGCTCTCGTTCAAGAATACGGATGCGCTTGCGGCGCGTGAATCGCCAGGCACGCCGTTCAAATATTTGTTGGTCAATAGTCCTTGAGCAAGCGGAGTGAAGGCGATGCTTCCGACTCCGTTCTCTTCCAGGACATCGAGCAGTCCATTCTCCACCCAACGGTCCAGCATGGAGTAGCTTGGCTGATGGATGAGCAGCGGAGTTCCCAGGCTTTTCAGAATCGATATCGCTTCCCGCGTCTTCTCTGGCGAATAATTGGAGACTCCAACATAAAGCGCCTTGCCTGAACGAACAAGATGATCTAGCGCTACCATGGTTTCCTCAAGCGGCGTTTTTGGATCCATCCGATGATGATAGAAAATATCGACATAGTCCAGGCCCATTCGTTTCAAACTCTGATCGAGACTTGCTACCAGATATTTACGTGATCCAAAGTCACCATAAGGTCCAGGCCACATATAGTAGCCCGCTTTGGACGAAATGACGATTTCATCACGGTAAGCCTTAAGATCTCTTGAGAGAACTTTACCGAACGTCTCTTCGGCAGAGCCTGCAGGCGGTCCGTAATTGTTCGCCAGATCGAAGTGGGTTATGCCCAGATCGAAGGAGCGCGTAATCATATTACGCCCGTTTTCATACGTGTCGACACCACCGAAATTATGCCATAATCCAAGGGAGATCGCCGGAAGTTTCAATCCGGATCGCCCCACGCGGTTATACTTCATTCCTTCATAGCGGTCTTCGCTAGCCACATAGGTCACTTACAATCCCTGCCTCTCTAAGTGATAGGTCCATTGCTAAATTCCATCTTATCGTGTTTGGACGTCCTTTGACAAGAAAACGATTACAGTTATAGGTGCAGCAGCACGCCGCCTCTGTCGCCGTTACGTGCTGATCAGCTTATCCACCTGCGTCATGACCTGACCGATCCGATCCGCAATCAAGAGGCCTGCCCGGTGATCGTAAGGGGTTGGGTCTGCATTCAGTAAAGCTACCTTGCTCCCATGAAAATAGGATATCAAACTCGCAGCGGGATGTACTGTCAGCGAAGTCCCGCCTATAATCAACAAATCCGCCGTCGATATTTCCTGGATCGAGCGCATGATGATGTTTTGATCCAATTCCTCTTCATACAGCACGACATCCGGCCGCACCAGCCCTCCGCAATCCTTGCAGCGCGGGACGGTTTCCTTGATGTCCAGAATATCCTGCAGGCTGTAGAACCGGGAGCAATCCATGCAATAATTGCGGTGCACAGAGCCATGAAGCTCCAACACCTCAGAACATCCAGCGGTCTGATGCAAACCGTCGATATTTTGCGTGACCACCGCCTTCAGCTTACCGTCATGTTCCAGTCTCGACAATAGCCGGTGACAGCCGTTCGGCTGCGCATGCGGGTGAAGCATCTTGCTCCGGTAAAAGTCGTAAAACACTTCCGGATGCTTCATAAAAAAAGTGTGGCTGAGCATGACCTCCGGCGGATACGGAGATTGGTGCTCGCTCTGGTATAGTCCGGCTGCCGAACGGAAGTCAGGAATCCCGCTCTCCGTGGAGGTACCGGCTCCCCCGAAAAAAACAATGTAGTCGCTCGCTTCGATCCATGTTGCCAACTGCTCGATCTTTTCCCTGTTCTCCACTCTTTTACACCTCCGTACAGCCCTTAAAATAACACGTCTACCTGTGCACGTCTAATTCATTATAATCGGATATGATAACATCGGCATCTGTCAGATGTACAGGTTCCCCCTCATCTGTCAATAAACCCACAGCCAGAGCGGCGCCTGCTTGCTTCGCCATTTGCATATCCGCATTGCTGTCACCGATCACCACCGCTTCCTCGGGCATAATCCCAAGCAGGCGGCATGCGGTCTCCGTCATTTCCGGGTGCGGCTTGCCGTTTCGAACCTGATCTCTTCCCAAAATGGCCGTAAAGGAAGCGTGAAGCCCCATCCACTCCAGCTGTTCCTTGGCATTTGAGGTTTCATCCGAAGTAACCACGGCCATCTTCACGGAAGCCAAGCTGCACTTCTTCAGAAAATTCTCCAGCCCCGGCATCGGGAATGCCGGCTTCTGCTGACGAACTTCATACATGGCGTTTTTCGTAATTTGATGGACCTGCATAATCGCTTCGTTCCAGGGCATTCCTGCAGCGTACAGCTGCCAAGCCAATAGCCCGTTTGTCTCCTCCACGGTGCCCATGGCGAGCGGCCCCTGAAGATCGTAACCCGACACGTGCCCGCTTGCATCATGCTTTGTGCCCAGCACCTGCTCTTTCGGCAGCGTGAAGCCGGCTCCCATTAATTCCAGCCGTTCCTCCATGAACTTGAGCACATAATCGGTCCACCCTCCCCATAGCGCCATGAAATGGAGCAGCGTTCCGTCTTTATCAAACAAAATCCCTTTGCAGGGAACGGTTCGTCCCTTCACTTGAACAAACGGCAATGTAAAAAACCTCCCTATCCTATTCTTGATCATACTCTTATTAAACCATGAAATAAACTCTGATTTAAACGGAATTAACGCTGGGACTCAGAAATCGATCCGAAATAGGAATTTTCCAATCTTTAGTCGAATGTTTTGATTCATGACAAATGAGCCGTGGTAAGTAACATATACGCATAGCAAATAACGACGGTAAAGGAGTGATTTGTGATGGCAACAAGCAGCAATCGAAAGATGACCCGCGAAGAAGCAGGACGTCTTGGCGGCGAAGCGACCGCGAAAAAGCATAGCCGAGAATTCTACCAGGAAATCGGCAAAAAAGGCGGCAAAGCGACGTCCAAGAACCATAGCCGCGAGTTTTACCAGGAAATCGGTCAAAAGGGCGGCGAAGCCACCTCGCGGAATCATAATCGTGAATTCTATCAGGAAATTGGCCGCAAAGGCGGCAAGAAATAGTACCATCACTCAAATAGGAGCCTGTGCCCACCCTATGGGAACAGGCTCTTTGCATGCCATCACAACAGGCCTCTTTCCATCGCTTCCTAATTAATATCATGTAGAAAAACCTACCTTTTTGTGATAGACTCATTTAAAACCTATTCGCTGTTTACAGGTACCCGGCTGCTTTGCCGGAAGACCGCGCTAAAGCGTAACAATTTTATAATAGATCTGGGGGGAAATCGACATCATGACAACCAAAAAAATGCGTTCAGACATGATCAAAAAAGGCTTCGACCGCGCGCCGCACCGCAGCCTTCTGCGTGCAGCAGGCGTTAAGGAAGAAGATTTCGGCAAACCGTTCATCGCCGTATGTAACTCTTACATCGACATCGTTCCGGGTCATGTGCATCTTCAAGAATTCGGTAAAATCGTGAAAGAAGCGATCCGTGAAGCCGGCGGCGTTCCGTTCGAATTTAACACCATCGGCGTGGATGACGGAATTGCCATGGGACATATCGGCATGCGCTACTCGCTGCCAAGCCGCGAGATCATAGCCGACTCCCTGGAAACTGTCGTATCCGCTCACTGGTTCGATGGTATGGTATGTATTCCGAACTGTGACAAAATCACGCCAGGCATGCTGATGGGTGCCCTGCGCGTCAACATCCCAACGGTGTTTGTCAGCGGCGGACCGATGAAAGCCGGCGTGGACAGCAAAGGCCGTAAATTGTCACTGACCTCCGTATTTGAAGGCGTCGGCGCTCACCAGGTTGGCAAAATCAATGATGATGAGCTCCTCGAATTGGAACAATTCGGTTGTCCAACCTGCGGATCCTGTTCCGGCATGTTCACCGCCAATTCCATGAACTGTCTCGCCGAAGCGCTGGGTCTGGCTCTGCCGGGCAACGGCACCATTCTTGCCATTGCCGAAGAGCGTAAAGAATTCGTTAAACAATCAGCCAAACAATTGATGGAGCTCGTAAAAATGGACCTCAAGCCGCGTGATATCGTAACCGTAGAAGCCATCGACAACGCGTTTGCGCTCGATATGGCCATGGGCGGCTCCACCAACACGGTGCTTCATACATTGGCTCTCGCTCAAGAAGCCGGTCTCGATTACCCGCTGGAGCGAATCAACGAAGTTGCTGACCGCGTTCCTCACATCTCCAAGCTGGCTCCAGCTTCGGATTACTTTATCGAGGATGTGCATTTGGCAGGCGGAGTAAGCGCGGTTCTGCACGAGCTTCTTAAGAAGCCTGGCGCATTGCACGGGGATCGCATCACCGTAACAGGCAAGACGCTAGCCGAGAACGTAGAGGGCTGCGAAATTCAGGATCAGAACGTTATCCATCCGATCGATTCCCCATATTCCGAGCGCGGTGGTCTCGCCGTACTGTATGGTAATCTGGCTCCTGAAGGTTCGATCATCAAAGTCGGTGCCGTTGATCCATCGGTTGGAGGATACCATAAAGGACCTGCCATCTGCTTTAACTCGCAAGATGAAGCGCTTAGCGGCATTGCCAACGGCAAGGTTAAAGAAGGCCATGTGGTGGTCATTCGTTATGAAGGGCCGAAGGGCGGACCTGGTATGCCAGAAATGCTGGCGCCGACTTCACAGATCGCAGGTATGGGGCTTGGGGCCAAAGTCGGTCTGATCACAGACGGACGCTTCTCCGGCGCATCCCGCGGTATCAGTATCGGACATATCTCGCCGGAAGCGGCAGAAGGCGGACCTATCGCTTTCGTTGAAGACGGTGATATCATCGAGCTTGACCTGAATAACCGGACGATTCAATTGCTGGGCGTTTCCGATGAGGAAATGGCTGTACGCCGCAGCAAATGGGTTGACTTCGAACCGAAAGTGAAGACTGGTTATCTCGCTCGTTACTCGAAGCTTGTTACGAACGCCAGCTCAGGCGGCGTATTGAAAATCTAATTCAAACAAAGCAAAGGGGTTATCCCCTGCAGGCATTGGTAAGCCTGCAGGGATAACCCCTTTTTTATATCCAAATTCCATCTAAGAGATGATCCATACATAATGACAGTAAACAATCGGTTCGATGAATTACTGCGATGCACTGGCAACGGCCATGTCACCCACATGTTCTTGTTGTATTTCCTGCTGCTCCTCGGATGGAGGCTGGGCCTGATTCTTCTTCTCAGCATAACGGCCAATCAGCACATCCACCGGCATCATGAGCATTCTCGGCTCCATGATCTGACTGCCCTCTTTAAGACGGGCCTGCCCTTTCGGATGAATGACGCTAAGCAGCAGTTTCAGATACAGTCTGGACGAGCTTGCAAACAGTCCCCGCGGTAAATCCATGACATGAAATCCGAATTGCTCCGGTCCCCGTGAAATCATGGTAACAGCATACAAACCCTTGATATCCTTGTACTCAGGCCGTTCCAGCACCATATTAGCCAGAGAAGGCAGGTCTTTTTGCACGGCACGAATCATTTTGATGGCGAGCTGTACTTCCGAACGGGAGCGGCTGCCGATCTCAAACAATTTTTTGTTATCAAAATGAAGTTCTAGCACCTGGTCTCCCTTTTCAAGTCGGCTGCCATCTTCCATCACGACCGTTTTACCGGTAAAAGCACGCTTCCGGAAATGCAGCATCGGATCCCCCGGAGTAACCGTTTCGAGCGCAAACACCGCATGAAATCCTTTTTCCCAGAGAAGCCACAACGAGACGATCATACGCTTGAGAGGAGACAGCTTCTTCGCTTTCACTTTGCTTTCCTTCGCTATCATGTCGTCGATTCGGACGCTGCTCATTCCCTTCTGCTCTGCGACTTTCAGAACACGTTCCAATGCGATCAGCATTTGCTCCGGTGCATCGGGGTTCGCCCCCACCGTCGTGCCGCAGTCATGAAGGAGCATAACCTCGCCACCGTTAAGCTTGGCAAGCATTCGCTGAGTCAGCTTGTCAGCGCCAATCTTGCTCCGCCAATCATTAAACATCGACGACCATAGGATAATGCGGCAGCCGGTATTCTTGGCAAAATCGAATAAATTCACGATTCCCCACGGCGGTCTGTAATAACTCGAGCGCTCACCGGTGATGGAATAAATAATATCATCCGTGCGCTTGACCTGATTACGGACGGTGACCGGCCGCATGAACCAATTGCTCTTGTGAACATAGTTATGAATCCCGATCAGATGACCTTCACTATGAATGCGTTTTACAACTTCTGGATGCTTCTCGGCATGAGAACCCACCAGGAAAAACGTCGCCTTCATATTATGCTGCTTCAAGAGATCCAGCAGTCTTGGTGTATAGACGGGATCAGGACCATCATCAAAGGTTAAGGCGAAGTCGTTCGAGCCTGTTCCCCTGCGAAACACTCGGAATCCAAATATCCGGGTCAAGATGCCGGGAATAAATGCATAAAAAGATGAAAGGTAAAACAACCATAGCAGTAATGTTTGCATGCTAACTCCCCGCTTTTTATTTCTTTTTCTAAAGAACCCACTATTATTATTTTAGCATAGCACTTAAAGAAATAGGCTTTTTTTTCACAAATCGTGTACAATGATATCAATTAATATAGTATAAAGGAGCCGATATCCCACTATGCTTCCCTTGTATAAAAAATATTGGAGAACCGCCTTCGATATAGGTTTAATCGTGCTTACGGTTTACCTGATCATGTTCATATTCAGCAAGCTGTACCAAATTGCGGCTCCGGTGTTTTTATCTTTCCTCGTTTTCCTGATTATCGAGCCTTTCTCCAAATTCTTGCACCGCAGGGGGCTGCCAAAACCATTTGCCGCCGCGATATCCGTTCTGCTCTTCCTGCTGGTCATCCTAGGCATCCTGTTCGGAGCCGGAGCGCTAATCGTATCGCAGTTCATGAACTTGCAGGATAATTTGCCAGGTTACACCAAAACGATCCAGAGACATTTTTCAGAGAGCCTGAATTTCCTCCAAACCAAGCTCGACGCGCTGCCACCCGATCTGACAGACCGTCTGAACGGTTATTTCCAGGACATCACCACTTTTGCCCAGGGTGCTGCCGAATCGTTCTTCCATTATGTCATTGGGTTTATGGGGTCGTTCTCCTCGTTCATCGCGAATTTCGGGGTTGCGATCATCCTTGCTTTCTTCCTGAGCATTGAGATCGGCAGCTGGCGGAGAATCGCCAAAGACAAGACGCCGAAGACCCTCAAGACGGCTTTTCTTTTTCTCAAAGAAAATGTATTCAAGGCGATTGGCTCGTATTTAAAAGCTCAGATGAAGCTGGTCAGCATTACCTTTGTCATTGTATACATAGGACTTCTGATCTTAGGTACGGGAAATTCCCTGTCCGTTGCGCTCATCTGCGCTGTGTTCGATGTACTGCCGCTGCTCGGTGTTCCCGTTATTCTTATTCCGTGGATTACCTATTTGTTCATCGTCGGCAACACTGGGCTTGCCATTGGCTTGATCGTACTGCTTGCCGTAGTTGTCATTTCCAGACAGCTGCTTGAACCAAAAATTACAGGAAACTCGATCGGCGTATCCTCAGCATTTCTGATGTTGTCCTTTATGATGATCTCGCTGTCCATTTTTGGAGTTGCCGGTTTGATTCTGGCTCCTATCCTTCTGATTCTCATCAAGGAACTGCTTACCCAGGGATATCTGAAGCAGTGGATCCGGCTACCGAGCGAAGAATTCGAGGTTTCCCCTTGGGACATGTCCCGCTCTTACGCAGAGCCGGAGGCCGATTCAACCGAAGCCAAGAAATCGGAAACCTGACCAAATATGTCGGTTGCCTGATTGCTGCTGATCGGGCTCCGGTTCTCAACCAATACAGCCACGGCATAACGTGGCTTCTCCACTGGGCCGTACCCGACAAACCACTGGTTGTTTCGGGCACGGCCTTTTATGGTTACCTGCGCCGTTCCGGATTTACCGGCAAGAGTCCATTTGCGATTATTTAATGAGCTGCCTGTTCCCTCTTCGACGACATCCTCCATCCACTCGAGCAGGATGGAAGAGGTTTCCCGGGAAATACTCCTTCCAGATATCCGCTCCTTTAGTGGATCCGTATCCTGGAGCAGCTGGCCGTTAGCATACCGGATCTTCTGCAAAATACGGGGCTTGGTCTTCACCCCGCCATGAAGAAGCGTGACCATCGCATTGGCTGCTTGCAGCGGGGATACGGCAGCGTCCCTTTGGCCTATGCCTGTCTGGACCCTAACACCTGCATCAGAGCTGTCCACAGAGTTGGAAAAAACCGTGCCCTTCTCTTCATGATCCAATGGCGCAAAGGAACGAAGCCCTAAAAACTGCCGGGATTTCCAGCCTACCGTTTGCCCGAAGCCCAGCGCGGAGGCCGCCTCCGCCATTTGCTGAGCTGACAGTCTCTCCGCTAGAGTAGCAAATACGACGTTGCATGACTCCGCGAAGCCTTCACGAAGATCAATCGTTCCATGCCCTCCCTTTTTCCAGCAGGACATTCCGAACTTACCGTATTCGCCATCACAATGGAAATGTTCGCTTTCAGAGCTTAAACCATTCTCAAGTATGGCCGCGGCCGTGACTAGCTTGAAGATGGAACCTGGCGTGGCTGCTTTCAATCCGCGATTCTCCCACTGGCCATCCTTCGGGTGAATCTGCTCCGGATTATAGAATGGCCTGGAGACCATAGCCACGATATCCGCGTTTCGAGCGTCCAGCACAACAACCGCCCCTTCTTTCATGCCCGCTTTCTCCGTTATGGCCTCAATCCCTCGTTGAATATCAATATCAATCGTGGTGGATACCCTTAACGGATAGTACCGATTATCAGGCGCCTTCACCATCGGCTTAATATCCTGAATGACCTCATTGGTGCTGTTAACCGGAAAATAGACGATGGTCGGCCCTTCCCCACGTATCAACGAATCCATCGTTTTCTCCAATCCACTGGTTCCGGTAACCTCCGGATCATCGTCAAAGAACAGGCTTTCCTTACGCTGACCTGACACAAAACCAAGCCACTGCATTCCCGATTGGCGATTGCCGTACCGCTGCTCATAAGGAAGAACCTTAAGTTTGGGAAGATCAAGCTCTTGAATCTGCACAATCTGATCTTTGGTTAAGGATCGAGGAATGAGCGAATTATCTCCATGCCACAATTCAGGCTCCTTTAGCTTGCCCCAGGTCTGTATCAAATGATCCTTATTTGTTCCCAGTATACGGGCTAGCTTCACTAACTGATTATGGGAGCTCTTCAGTTCCTTCTCGCCTGCAGGAAACAACACGGCTGCCCAGATGAGCTTGCCCGTGAGCGGTTTTCCGTTCCGATCCGTAAAATGTCCGCGACCGGAATCCAGCACAATGCCTCGCTCCCTCTGTATGAGCGATGCCTCTACCATCGTATGTCGGCTGCCGGGTACCCGTTGATGCTTCATCACAAGCTGAACCCATGCAAGACGCAGCGTCAAAACGGCGATCAATAGCGTCAGTATCAGCCATCCGTATGCAATTCGCTTATTTCGGATTAGCCTCATGTCTTGCTCCTCCAATATGGTCTATGTCTCATCATTATTTCCATATGGAGCCTGACTCAATCATGTTCACTTCTCTACAAATGAGATCTCCAGAAAAGACACCCACGATTAAAAGGTTGACACTTAACGTCAACGTGCACTTGAATCTTGCATTGCGAAAATATAGTTTGCCCACGGTCCCTGTCTTCCTTGTAACGCATCCATGTGTCATACTCTTGCTCTTGCCATTTTCCCCATAATCCCATCTCCTCTGAAAGTTATTTTTATCCGATATCGAAAAAAAGACCCACAAAGTGGAGTCTATGCTTCGTTCCTTATTCCAAATACTTTGCGGGGAGCCCCAAAACCTATAAATACGAATACAGAATGGCTTTTGCTCCACTGAAAACTTATAAATTCTGTAATCTGAAAAAAGGCTGCCCCATCAGCTTAAACTGATGGAACAGCCTTTGAATTATATATTCAATCTTACAGTCTAAAACGGGACAAAGTCTCTTTCAGCTCATTCGATACATTCTCCAGCTGCGATGATAGATTTACCAGCTGACTGCTGACGCTCTGCTGCTCTGTGGAGAGAGAAGCCACTTCTTCTGAAGTTGCAGAGGATTCTTCGGCTACCGCACTCACATTACTCATCGCTTCCGAAAGTACATTCTGAGATTCATTCAGTTCATCAATTGAATGCGTTACCGAATCCAAGGACTCAATAAAGTCGACCATCTGCTGCTGAACGGATACGAAGATATCGTTCGTTTCCTTAACAGCATCCATCTGACCCTTGAAGAGTGGGTTCGCGTCCAGCAATACCTGCACGGTTTCATTCATCTCGGTCATGATGCGATCTGTAATCTGGCTGACCATATCGATGGACTGCCTGGATTGGTCTGCCAACTGGCGAATTTCATCGGCCACGACCATAAAGCCTTTACCAGCCGCCCCGGCACGGGCCGCTTCGATGGTTGCATTCAATGAGAGGATGTTCGTTTGCTTCGTAATGTTCTGAAGGACGTCAAGCACTTTAACAACCGATGAGGTCGTCTCCTTCAAGCCATCGACCTTGTGCATCATCGAGCGGGTCATATCCTCGGTCTGATGGGTCTTATCCAGCAAGTCACTCAAATGCTTCGTTCCAAGCTCACTTGCGCTTTCCACGTGACGGGCCGATTTGCCCATCTCTTCGTTGGCTGAAACGACAATTTGCATCTGCTTCGAGATGTTGTTGGTCAGATCGCTGCCGCGTTCGGCTTCAACCGCCAGACTGCTGGCACCGTTGGCAATTTCCTCGGTAGCTACGGCAATTTCTTTGGCGGAAATAGCCGTCTTCTTCGAGGCATCGCTTAACTCGGTAGCCGTTCTAAGCACTTCCTGAGCGGTATTGCTCGTTTGCTGAACGAGTCCGGTGATCTGCTCCATCATATCGTTAAAGCTTGCGGAGAGCTGACCGATTTCGTCTTGGCTCTTATGGTCTGTACGAACATTCAAATTGCCTTTGGCGCCTTCCTTCATCAACAGGTTAAGCTTGCCTAATGGACGGGCAATCATTCTTACCATCCAAATCCCGATCAGAATGGCAAAAATAACGTCGATGGCAGCCACGATAAGCGTGATGACCAGGATGCTTGACGCATCCTTCGTGAGCTCGCTGGTTTGGACAGAACCTACGAGCTTCCAATCGTTCGTGCTGAGCGTATTGTACACCGCCAGAACCTGACTTCCATTCTCATCCTTGGTTCTTACGTTGTCCGTTTTGGAGTCCTCCGGAAACTCCTTCGCAAACGTCCAGGCGGTTTCCGAACCCACAATGGATGACTCGCTGGAAGAGACAACGATGCCTTCCGGACTGATCAATTGCAGTTGGCCGTTCTCGCCAAGGTTGATTCCCTTCAGCTGCGTATCCAGTACCGAGGCGTTAAGTTCAAACATAACCACATACGTTGAAGTCAGATCATTCATAGACCCCAAAGAACGGGCAATCGTGAAATATGGAGCTCCGCTGTTCTGCATCGTTGGCACCCACATAATCTTCTTGTCGCCTTCCTTCAGTTCGGCATACCAGCTTTGCTCAAGGACGGTTTTCGAAGATTCCGAGGCTTGACCTGCCGATATGATCTTCTCTCCCTTGGTAGGAATCAGATAAATGGCTCTGATCGACGAATCCGATGTAATCTGATTGGATAGTTTATCGCGAATGCTGCGCTCCACCGTAAACGAATCGTAATCGCTTAACTTTTTATCCGTGTATTCAGACAATAACTTCTGCAATTCGATGTCATAGAAGATTTGTCTACCGGCATTCTCGTACTTCTCCAAAATGATGTCGATTTTCTCAGAGGTTTGAATGATCGTCTGCTGATTGCCGTTCGCAGCATTCTTCTCAATCGTGCTCTTCGCCTTATCGTACGACAGATAACCCAAGACGATCACAAAAAATACAATAGCTGACAAAAAGATCAGGAACAACCGGATTCCGACGGATTTCGCCGGGTTCATCGGCATCCGGCTTATAGCCGTTCCCACGTTTGAAAAGAACGACTTGGCAGTATGTATCCCTGTTGATGCCGAAGGTTTTTCCTTTTTCTCTTTAATTCCTCCGGGCTTCTTGTCCTTTTTCGGCTTCTTATCATGCTGCTCAACTTCTGACATTAGCTGTTCACCTACCACAATCATATTATTAATACGTCGGTCCAATCCCTTGAAACGTATTCGTTACTCTTTATTTCGACAATTGGAGGTGTTTTCCTTTGGGTTTTCGCAAAAAAATAATTCTTAATCCCTAATTTTTTTACAAATAAAAAGAATCCAAGGTCCATCCACAGACCCGGATTCTCAATTGTGTAGTTCTAAGTGACTATACTTTTATTTTCCTTTGCGTTTTCTCATCATATCAAAATGACGCACCGGCTGGTCCACCTTCATGCGAATAAGCTGCAAAGGATGGCGAGCTGCATCAAGTTCATTGCCATTCTCATCCCTAATAGGACCAACTGACTGCTTAAAGAAGGTTCCTTCCGGTCCAAAAAACTCGATTTCATCCCCAGGCTTAAAATGGTTTCGCTGCTGAATGACGGCCGTTCCCGATTTCTCATCATACTCCATCACCAAGCCGGCGAAGTCATAAGGAACCGCCTTCTCTTCCGGTTCATAGATATGATCCTCATGATCCGGTGTATCATAGAAAAATCCGGTATTCAGTGGTCGATTGGCCGCTTTATTAATTTCCTCGATCCATTCCGGCTTCAATACATAATGCTCAGGGTCAGCCATATAGGAATCAATCGCCTGTCTATAAACATTGACCACAGTCGCTACGTAATGGATCGATTTCATCCGTCCTTCAATCTTGAAGCTGTCGATTCCCACCTCAATCAGATCCGGAATATGCTCGAGCATACAGAGATCCTTCGACCCCATCGTAAACTGGTTGTCTTCCGGCTGGAACAGCGGGATCTGCGTAACGCCCGGTTTGAATGGGGACGGAGCAGGGGCCGGCTGTTCTATCAACTGCTGCTCTTCCGATACCCACTGGCCTTGATCTTCTCTTCCATCCACAAACAAATCGTATTTCCAACGGCAGGATTGGCAGCATCCGCCCCGATTGGAATCACGATCCGTAAAATGATTGGATAACACGCAGCGACCGGAGAACGAGGAGCACATCGCGCCATGGATAAAGGCCTCGATCTCAATGTCGACATGTTCTTTAATCGCTGCGATCTCCTCCAGGCTCGCCTCGCGTCCCAGTACAACCCGCGGCAATCCTTCGTCCTTCCAGAACTTCACGGCCTGCCAATTCAATGTGGATTGCTGTGTGCTCAGATGAACTTCGAGCTTGGGTGCAGCACGTTTGGCCACCTCAATAATAGCCGGATCTGCAGCGATGATTGCCGCAATGCCGGCTTCCTCCAAACTTCGAAGGTAGGATTCAATTCCCTCAATGTCCTCATTATGCGCATATATGTTGGTTGCTACAAATACTTTAGCGCCGTATTTCTTGGCGAACTCCACGCCCTCTTTCATTTCTTCAAAGCTGAAGTTGTCCGCATTGGAACGAAGGCCGTATTTCTGACCCCCAATATATACCGCATCGGCGCCATAATGCACCGCAAATTTCAATTTTTCCAAATTACCAGCCGGGGCGAGCAATTCCGGCTTGTCCAGGCGATAGCGTTTGCCCTTGTACTTTGGCTGTGCCATTGCTTCCATGCTGTCCACTCCTTAATAAACTTGTTCCTTATAGAAAAATCCAAACGACAATTCACGTTCCGGATCCTGAATAGCGCGGATTCCGTCCATCCACTCTTCCTGAAATGCATAAGTTGAAGCATCTGCAGCATATCGATCAATCGCTTGGCGATAGGTTCGAATCACCAGCTCATTGTAGTGCCGCAGCTTCAGCAGCGTCTCTACCTTAAAGCTGTCAATGCCTGCTGCCATTAAGAGATGCAGATCCTCCAGAATGCAAATATCCTCCGAACTCATAATATGGGTTCCGTTGATATCCTCATAGATCGGATACTTCTCTTCTTGACGCTCAGCTTCAATGAGAAACAAACCGCGCTCCTTGCCAAGGCTGCCCTCATTCACGGGCCTGCCCTGCTGCTGCATATAGCTGTTGACCAGGCGTCTCTTGGAATGATAGATGTTTGTCATGCCATGAACCTGAACCTGTGCTTCCAGCTGAAGCTGAGGCTTCATGTCGGTTACCTCATCCATATTTAATTCACGCGCAAGAATAACCCGGGATGCGCCTTTGCTTCCCCAATAATTGGCCGTTGAGTAGTTGGTGGCGGTCATTTCTGCATTCCAATGAAGTTTTACCTGTGGAGCCAACTCTTTTACGGTAGTGAGCACCGATGGATCGTTAAATTCCACCGCGTCTACTCCGATCTCTCCGAGTGCCTTAACATAGGCAGGAAGCTCAGGCAGCAAATCATTCGTCATCAAATTGTTCAAGCTTACGTATACTTTACTTCCTCGCTCATGAGCAAGCTGTACGACTTGAGTTATTTCGTCCAATGTCAGACTGCCGGGCAATCTCATGCCGAATCGATCTTCGCCGACGAGCAGTGCATCGGCTCCCGCTTCCAGATAAGCAGCGGCATCAGCCACGGACCCAGCTGCCGCCAATAATTCAGATTTGATACTCATTTAACAATTCCTCCCTACTTAGAGGGTGTTCAACAAGACTCTTCTGAGTACGAAGCTAGGATCTGTTCCTTGTCAGCAGCGTATCAGGGGAAATGCTAAACACGTAATATTATTATTGTTGTGCCATCTTCTTGCTGGTCTCGATATTCTTCAAATGCTCTTTATACGTTTTGGCAAACAAATGCTCTTGTGTACCGTCTTTCTTTGTCACATAGAACAAATATTCGGATTTCTCCGGATTCAGGGCAGCCTGAATAGATTCCAGGCTAGGGCTTGAGATGGGCCCAGGCGGCAAACCCTTTTGACGATAAGTGTTATACGGGCTCTCAACCTCCAGATCGGCATAAAGCAGTCGTTCCTTCGGTTTATCTAACAGATATTGAACGGTTGCATCGATTTCCAGCCTCATATCCTCTTCCAATCGATTATAAATAACGCCGGCCACTAGGGCACGCTCCTGATCTGCAACCACTTCCCGCTCAACCAGTGAAGCGATGGTCATGAGTTCATGGAATGTCACACCGCGAGCCTTTAACTGATTCTCCCAACCCGGAATTTCAGCCAAACGTTTCTCCGTTTCTTTCAGCATGGTTTCTACAATGCCTGTTGCCGTGATATCCTTTTTCGGTAACTCATAGGTCGCAGGGAACAAGTATCCCTCGAGGTGATGCCTGAGGTCTGCTTCTTGGGGAATTTCTCCTGCAATCGGAACATCCCAGCCGGCAGTCTGATCCACAACCTTCAGAAATTCCTGCTCATCGATTCCGCTCTCGTGAGCGATCGTCTCTGCCATCTGAAGGATCGTATATCCCTCAGGGATCGTGAAACGAACCATCTCCTCGGGCTTCACTTCGCCTTTGTTCATCTTCGATAATAGTTCCTTGAACGGAGTGCCTGGGGTTGCCTCATAGGTTCCTGCCATCAGACGGCTTCCTTCCCCGCTAAGCTTTAAATAACCTTTAAGTATAAGGGCGTTCTTGATCAATCCCTTTTCCTCCAGCAGATCGGCGATAGAGGACGTGCTCATGCCGGACTCCACGGTGAATTCGACAGGAGTTTCCGAGCTGTGAACGGGCTGTAAACCATTCCATACGTAGAATACGGCCCCACCCGCAACTAGGATCAGGACCAATACTGCTATTGCCAGTTTCTTCAATCTACTCATCCCTTCACACCAAAAGGGGCGGACAGCTCCGCCCCTTCCTGAACTTTCATTTGAAAATTAAGCATGTGCTCCTGTAGGAGGGAACTTAATCCTCGTCACCTTCGGGAAACGTCAGCTCATCATAGAGCTCCGACACATTCTCCCATTCCTCGTCGTCATCAATGGTTGCCAGCTGCAATCCGCCGTCCTCACCCTTGACGATACGAAGCACCTCGTACTCCTCATCGGTTCGATCCGGCTGAACCAGAATGGCATACCCTTGACCATCCACTTCAAATTCGGCGGCAATATCATAAACCTCGATATGGCCTTTTTCGTCCTCAAGCTCTACACTCTCACCGAATGCTTCCTTAAGTACTTGGGTCCATACGATATTCTCAACCGAAAAATCAGACATCATTCGTCTCTCCCGTCCAGCTCTTCCACGAGCGTATTGAAGGTTTCTTCAACAATGGCCCATTCTTCGTCATCTTCAATCATAAACAATTTCAAGTCTTCTCCGTCTTCCTCATAACGGAAGGCGTAGACCTCGTCTGTCTCTTCGTCGGCAGACTCCCTTGGTACGACCATCATATATTTAGCATCCGAGCCATCCACTTCAAATTTCATGATGACTTCGAATTCTTCCTCGTTGCCTTCATCGTCGGGAATATAAATAATTTCCGGTTCTTCTTCCATACCAATATGCTCATTAGCCATTGTAATCACCCTCACCTTTACCTTTTAGAATCCAAGTAGTTTTGCAAAATCAAGCTTGCCGCCATTTTATCTACAACCTGTTTTCGCTTCTTTCGGCTGACATCGGCTTCAAGCAATGTCCTTTCAGCGGATACTGTTGATAGCCGTTCATCCCAAAGGTGAACGGGTAAGGATAGGGACTCTCGCAATGTACTTGCGAATTCCATGCAGATTTCACCCCGCGGACCAATCGTGCCGTTCATATTTTTAGGCAAGCCGACCACAATCTCACCGACCTCGTTGTCTTTGACGAGTGCGGCAATTCTGTCCAGTTCGCCTTCATCACGGCGGCGCTCGATAACTTCAACCCCTTGGGCCGTCCATCCGAACACGTCGCTTATGGCAACACCGATTCTGCGGTCCCCGTAATCTAATCCCATGATCTTCTTCATCCCTGTGTGCTCCTAACGGTGACTGGCTAAATAGAACCGGACCAGTTCTTCAATCAATTCATCTCGCTCTTTTTTCCGGATCAAACTTCTGGCATTATTGTGCCGAGGTATATAAGCTGGATCCCCGGACAAAAGATACCCTACGATTTGGTTAATCGGATTGTACTCCTTCTCTACCAGCGAATCGTATACCGAAAGTAGAATGTCCTGGGCGGAAGCCTCCTTTTCATCACCTTTTACATTGAACTTGACTGTCTTATCCATGGAGTCCATGTGTGACACACCTCGCTTCTTCAAAGAACATGTTTACCATGCTTCGTCGAATAAATATTTACCAGCTTGATCTAGTTATATCATAACATAATCCTAAGTCTCTACGGAAATCGAAAGCGAAATATTTAGAAAGTGTTCCAAAAAATTCGGGATTGTGTACAGCAAAATGTTGGATCCTGCTTACTATTGCTTGCTGTACACAATCTGGACAAATCTGTTACACGCCCCGGGCTATGAGATCCTCAGCGTGCTGCAGCGCCTGGGCGAGTTTGGAAGCATCCTTGCCCCCCGCTTGTGCCATATCCGGACGGCCCCCGCCGCCTCCGCCACAGATCGAAGCCACTTCTTTAACGAGCTTGCCAGCATGGTAGCCTTGCTTCACCAGGTCCTGCGGAACGGCTACGACGAAATTCACCTTGTCGCCCGCTTTGGAGCCGAGCACGAGGATCGTCTCCGGAAGTTTGCCCTTCAATTCGTCTGCAATGCCACGGAGTCCATCCATACTGCCAGCCTGTACTTCAGCTGCAAGCAGCGACGTGTTCCCTACCTGCTTCACTTTATCGGTCAAATGGCTGGCCTCAATGGCTCCAAGCTTGCCTTGCAGGGACTCGTTCTCCCGGGCAAGATCCTTCACCTGTTGGTTCAGGCCCTCGATCCGCTTCGGCACGTCCGCAAGATTGCTCTTCAACAAGCCGGCGGCTTGCTTGAGCAGGTCCATTTGCCCCTCCAGATGCTCATAAGCGTAGCGGCCCGTTACGGCTTCAATGCGGCGAACGCCGGAGCCGATGCCGCTCTCGCCAAGCAGCTTGAAGATTCCGATCTGGGAGGTGTTGCCTACATGGCATCCGCCGCACAGCTCGATGCTGTAATCTCCGACCTGGACGACACGGACGATATCTCCATATTTCTCTCCGAACAATGCCATGGCACCCATCGCCTTCGCTTCATCAATGGCCTTGCGCTCGATAACGACCGGAATGCTCTTCCACACCTGTTCATTCACGCGACGCTCAATATCGGCCAGCTCCTCCTGCGTAATGCTGCCGAAATGGGAGAAGTCGAAGCGCAGACGCTGCGGTTCAACAAGAGAACCTGCCTGATTGACATGATCGCCCAGAACTTCCTTCAATGCTTTATGCAAAAGGTGTGTGGCTGTATGGTTCTTAACGATATCATTGCGCATAGCGGAATCCACCTGCGCCTTGACCGTATCGCCCACCTTAAGCTCGCCGAGCTCCACGGTTACGAAATGTACGTGCTGTCCATGCGGAGCCTTGAAGAGACCTTCCACTCGGGCACGTACAGATCCGCCTTCCAAAATGCCCTGATCGCTGACCTGGCCGCCGCTTTCGGCATAGAACGGGGTAACGTCCAGAATGACCTGACAGGTCTCGCCTTCACTGACGCTGTCTGCAAAGCTGTCACCGGAAACAATGGCGAGCACTTTAGCCTCGCTGACGGTGTCATTATATCCAACAAATTCACTTTTAACCGTATAATTGGAAAGAACGCCGCCTTGGACCTTCATGCTTTCCGTTTCATGACGGGCCGCACGAGCACGGTCACGCTGTTCCTTCATCGCGGCATCAAAGCCTTCACGGTCCACGGTCAATCCGTGCTCGGATGCATAATCCTCCGTTAAATCAAACGGGAAGCCATACGTATCGTACAATTTGAACGCGTCGCTGCCGCTGATTACCGATTTGCCCTGCTTCTTCGCTTCTGCGCTCACGTCTGCCAAGATGTTCAAGCCGTCAGAGAGCGTTTTGTGGAACTGTTCTTCTTCCGTTGCAATGACCTTCTCAATAAAGGCGCGCTTCTCAACGACCTCTGGGTAGTATACTCCCATAATATCGCCTACGGTTCCGGTCAAAGTATACATGAATGGTTTGTCCAGCCCGAGCACCTTTCCATAACGAACCGCACGGCGGAGCAATCGACGGATGACATAACCGCGGCCTTCGTTGGACGGCAGCACGCCATCGCCTACTGCGAAAGCAACTGTCCGGATATGATCGGCAATGACTTTCAGCGCGATATCGTATTCCGTCTTTTCATTGTATTTAACGCCGGCAAGCTCTGCCGTCTTCTGGATGATCGGCTGGAATAGGTCGGTATCGAAGTTGGATGCCACATCTTGCAGGATGGAAGCAAAGCGCTCGAGTCCCGCACCCGTATCAATGTTCTTGTTCGGAAGCGGTGTATAGCTGCCGTCCTTGTTGTGGTTAAACTGGGAGAATACGAGATTCCATACCTCCAGCCAGCGTTCATTCTCACCACCTGGGAACATTTCGGATTCCGGAGCATCCGTATCGTATCCTTCACCACGATCATAGAAAATCTCGGTACAAGGTCCGCAAGGTCCTTCCCCGATATCCCAAAAGTTTTCCTGCAGCTTAATGATGCGCTCCTTCGGGAGACCGATTTTTTCGTTCCACAGCTTGAAGGCTTCCTCGTCTTCCGGATACACAGTAACAGACAGCTTCTCCGGATCGAAGCCGATCCATTTCTTGTCCGTCAGGAACTCCCAGGCCCAGGTGATAACTTCTTCTTTAAAGTAGTCCCCGATGGAGAAGTTGCCCAGCATTTCGAAGAACGTATGGTGACGACGGGTTTTGCCGACATTCTCAATATCATTGGTCCGAATACATTTCTGCGAGTTCGCAATTCTCGGATTTTCCGGCTTCACACGCCCGTCAAAATAAGGCTTGAGCGGAGCCATGCCTGCATTAATCCAAAGCAGGGACGGGTCATTGTGCGGAACAAGCGATGCACTTGGCTCAATATTGTGGCCTTTCTCTGCAAAAAACTCTAGCCATTTGGAACGGATTTCACTAGCTTTCATCTCTACACTTCCTCCAGTCATAATATAGGACCTAATCACTTGTATTCGAACACAAAAAACGCCCCTGAATTGAATTCAGGGACGATGTTCTCGCGGTACCACCCTGGTTATCGTCCATTCGTCCTCCAGCAGAAATCTCCTGGAACAACATATGTAACGATCGCCTCGTAACAGCTGGATAACGGGAGCTACCCGGTGAATTTGAATCACACTCAAAAATTAGCATTCGGCTTAGGTTCGCTTCCAGGTTCTCGCAGCCAGCCGGAAATTGTCCGGGCAGGAACCTGTTCTCTGGGCAAGGTACACGAAGCCTACTGGATTTTCTCATCGATTTGTACGGTTATAGGTTTATCATTTCAAGTATATATAGGGTGAAACTATCTGTCAATGCATGAGCATTGCAGCTGAGACTGGAGCCTTCAGCCGGATTTCCTTCTGACATAATAGGCGAAAAAATGCTGCAGCAGCACTTTGATGACGGCAAAGACAGGAACAGCCAAAATTAAGCCTACGGTTCCTGCCACCTGTCCACCGACAAGTAGTGCAAATATGATCAGGAGCGGATGCATATGCAGCTTTTTGCCTACCACTTGCGGTGAGATGACGTTGCTCTCCAGCGTTTGACAGACCATATTAACCACCGCCACCAGCAGCACCATCTTCCAGGAAATCGTAGATGCCATCACAAGCGCTGGAGCCGCGCCGAGAAAGGGGCCCAAATAGGGAATGATGTTAAACACCGCCACGATGCTTGCCAATAGCAGCGCGTAGGGCATACCTACGATCATGTACCCTACATAGGCTAGTACGCCGATAATTAAGCATACCAGGAATTGTCCGCGGACGTAATTCCCGAGGGCCGTGTCGATCTCTTTCAGCAGCGTGACAATCGACTTGCGGCGGCTCCGCGGCAAATAGGATACGGCGGTTCGCTGGAACACCTCAAAATCTTTTAATATGTAGAAGATCAGGAACGGAACAATTAACACATTAAACAGGATGTTGATGGTGTTGCCGATATTGTCCATGAAATCCGAAATTCCCCCGGCCAGCCTTGATTCCATCTGCAAGAACCAGCTGTTGACGCCTGTCCTTACTCCCGGGGGCAGCAGCCTGCTGTCCAGATTGGTCATCAGGCTCTGGGCGTTCATCGATAATTCAGGCAAATGCTCGTTGAGCTCCTCCAGCTGCCGGATCAGCATCGGAATCATATTGATCAGAATGACGGTAAGTGACGTCAGAAAGACAGCGTAGATGAGCAGCACCGCCATGCTACGCGGAACTTTACGGTCGGAGAGCATGCATACTACCGGATTGAGCACATAAGATATGATCATGGCAACCAGAAATGGTGCCAGGACAGCCTTGAGAAATCGATAGACATCCAGAAACAGCGGACGCAGCAGCCAGACAAAGTAAAGAGAGATGAGTCCAAGCATTAACCATACCAACAATCGAAACCATTTGTTCTCGGTCAGCTGTTCCACACAGGCACCCTCCTTTTTCGAAAGCTACCCTGTAGTATATGTACAAGCTTCCAGAAATAAACTAACATTTCCGCAGGCCAACATGAAAAAGACTCCCTGCTGCTCAGCCATATAGACCTTCAGCAAGGAGTCGTTATCTAACTATATGTACGCGTTCTTAGGAAGACGCGTGCATAGGAGGGAAATCCGGCTGCATTTCATCACCGAAGAACAAATCATCCAGAGAGCTGAGCGTACCATCCTCTTCTACCTGGTATACGGACATTTTCTCTCCGTTGACTGTCAATTCGATAAAGCAACCCCAGCAATAAAACTGGTGGGAGCCGATTTTCCCGATATCTTTGGAACTACAGTTTGGACATTTCATCCTACCTCACCCTATCCGTTCACAGAATTAATGGCTTTTTCCAGACGCTGTTCGCTCATCGGGGGTACCATAACGGCACTTTCGCCGATAGCCATTTCCGCTGTGCAAGGCAGCCATTTGCGACCTTCGATCAAATCCGAGACAAATCCATCGGATATTTCCAACCCTAGTATTGTATTGCCCTGTTCCTGCTCAAAATAAACATCCGATATACGTCCGAGCAGGATACCATCCTCTGTCAAGACCTGCATCTCTTTCAGTTTGCGCTTGCCCAAAAGGAACGTAAGCGGTATATCATTGGCGCCCACCTTGCGGACAGCCTCTTGGCTCCGGATCATGACGGCATCTTCCCCGTATGCTACGATATCTTCCCATGAGACGCTTTTCACATGCGAGGAAAACAAAGCCTTGCCTTCCAGCTCCAACCCGGTAATCAACCAGTTCTCATCTAGTATAAAATCGTGGATTTTGCCGATTTCCTTACCGTTCTCCACGTCGAATACAGCCAGTCCAATCATTTCTTGAAGTTTCATACTGCAGTGGACACCTCCTCATCCTTCATGGTTTGAAATCAGCCGCCGGTCAACATTTCGTGAGCCAAAACGGGCAATTTCCAAGGATGAAATGGACGAACGCATACCCCCTATTCTCTAGAAGGAGAAATCCCTTAACATCTATTTACGTAACCGATTAAGGATGGTTCCAATTTTTTGGGCAGTGTGCTCCATTTCTTGAGTAGTATTACCCAAACCGAAACTAAAACGAATCGCGGAGCGCAAAACAGGATCAGAAAGTTTCATTGCTTGGAGTACATGGGATATTTCCAGAGATCCAGACGTACAAGCCGAGCCGCTTGCCGCCGCAATTCCTTCCATATCGAGGTTCATCAGCATCGTCTCCGTATTGGCACCGGGAAAGCTGATATTTAGGATGTGAGGTAGGTAATGTTCCGAATTTCCGTTGATTACAAAAGCATCCTGGCCAATCTCCTGACGAAGCCCTTCAAGCAGCGTCGATCTCAGCTCGCGATAATGCTGGATACGCGTCTCTATATTCTTAACGGTCCATTCCACTGCTGCCGCAAAACCGGCGATGCCGGCCATATTCTCTGTTCCGGCACGGCGTTTCTTCTCCTGCAGCCCTCCGAACAGACGTGGAGATACGCTGAGTCCTCTGCGGACAACCAATGCTCCGACGCCTTGGGGTCCGTTGATTTTGTGGGCGGAAAAACTCCACATGTCCACCGGCAGCTCGCGGCAGTTGATCGCCTCCGCTCCCAATGCCTGAACAGCATCGGTATGAAACACGATGCCCCGGCTGCGGCAGAGCTCGCCGATTTCGCTGATCGGCTGAACGGTGCCTACTTCATTATTGCCATACATGATGGTGACCAGCACCGTGTTGTCCTGAATCGCACCCGCAATGTCCTCCACAGAGACACGCCCAGTAGAATCGACGGGGACATAGGTAACCTCACAGCCCCGTCGTTCCAGTTCATGGCATGTATGAAGCACCGCATGGTGTTCAACTGCTGACGTAATCACATGCTTGCCATTCACGCCAAGCGACTCCAGCAATCCCAGTATAGCCAAATTATCGCTTTCGGTGCCGCCTCCGGTGAACACCAGCTCGTCCGATTGGCATCCCAAAAGGGACGCAATTCGATCACGCGCCCCGTTGACGATCTTCTTCGCTTCCCGTCCAAAAGCATGAACGCTTGAAGCATTGCCGTATTGGCTTGTCATCACATTCATCATCCGCTCAGCAACCTCCGGATGAACCGGGGTTGATGCGGCATGATCCAAATATACTGATCTCATATCCGTCTCACCCTTATATATAGAACATATAGTTGTCTGCAGCAGACTGTTCATGATAGTTGATCAGATAGTCCAGCGTCGTGGAATCGAGCACTTCAGCAATGCTGTCGCGGATACGAAGCCATAGATCCCGCTTCGCCGGATCGTCCTCTTCCGTGAAGTCCACAGGGGATATCGGTCCTTCAAGCACGCGGATTACATCTCCTGCCGTTATGGATGCCGGATCACGGGAAAGGATATATCCTCCGTATGCGCCACGGATGCTTTTGACCAGTCCCGCATTCCGCAGCGGTGCGATCAGCTGCTCAAGATAATGTTCCGACAGCTGGTTCTTCTCGGCAATGCTCTTCAGCGAAGTCGGCCCTTCACCAAACCTGGCGGCCAGCTCCATCATAATTGTTAATCCGTATCTTCCTTTTGTTGATATCTTCAAGGGTGACACCTCTTTCGGTAATTTGTATATTATGTCCATCCTGTACATGAATTGTAGGTGGCGGGTTTAGCGACAAATACGACGTAATCTAAGCGTGAAGCAGCTTATCCTGTATTTTTCTCCGTATTCCGATCATTACCCTCAGCTTATGGTAACATATCCTGGACCTCAATGGGTAATATTCCAGCCGGAAACCCAAAAAATGTTCACGCTGAGTGGACAAAATGAAACGTGTGAACCTTGTTCCAATATGTTAAAATACCTCCATGGGCACAATTCAATATGAAAATGGTGATAACGATGTCAAAAGAAAAACATAACACTCGTATCGTTGTCGGCATGTCGGGAGGAGTCGACTCCTCCGTAACAGCACTCCTGCTCAAGCAGCAGGGCTATGAAGTGATCGGCATCTTTATGAAAAACTGGGATGATACCGATGAGCTTGGCTACTGCACAGCTGAAGCGGACGCTGAAGACGTGCGCCGCGTGTGCGAGCAGCTCGACATTCCCTACTATACCGTCAATTTCGAGAAGGAGTACTTTGATAAAGTATTTTCCTATTTCCTCGATGAATATAAAGCTGGGAGAACGCCGAACCCCGATGTCATGTGCAACCGTGAAATCAAATTCGGCGAATTTCTGAATAAGGCCATGGATCTGGGAGCCGACTATGTGGCTACCGGCCATTACGCCCGCGTCATCGAGGAGGACGGACAGTACCGCCTGCTGCGCGGCGTCGACAGCAATAAGGATCAAACCTACTTCCTTAATGCGCTGAGCCAAGAGCAGCTCTCCAAAGCAATGTTCCCGATCGGGCATCTGCCGAAACCGGAAGTTCGCCGACTCGCTGAGGAAGCCGGACTGTATACCGCCAAGAAAAAAGACAGCACCGGTGTTTGCTTCATCGGCGAACGGAATTTCAAAGAATTTCTTGGACAGTACCTCCCCGCCCAATCCGGTGATATGGTGGACATTGTCACGGGTGAAGTGAAAGGCCGCCATGATGGCTTGATGTACTACACGCTGGGACAACGCCAAGGTCTCGGCATTGGCGGCTCAGGCTCCGGAGAGCCTTGGTTTGTTGCCGACAAGGATTTAACTAACAATATTCTGTACGTTGTCCAAGGCGATCATCCGAGTTTGTATTCAACTGGACTCGTTGCCTCCGGAATCAATTGGATTGCAGGACAAGACGCTATGCCCAAAGACGCCTTTACCTGCACCGCGAAATTCCGCTACCGTCAGCCGGATCAAGAGGTAACGATAACTCCACGCGAAGACGGAACCGTTCATGTCGCTTTTGCCAAGCCGCAAAAAGCAATCACGCCGGGCCAAGCCGTTGTCTTCTACCAAGGGGACGAATGCCTTGGCGGCGGAACAATCGAAACGGCGGATAAAGTTCCATATTAATCCGCTGCCGTAATGCGAAGAGCACACACTGAACACGGAAGTTTCCGTAAAGTGTGTGCTCTTTTTTTACGTGCTAGCGAAGAACATATTCTACCGTTACTCCCCGTTCTAGGCTGGCGGCTACGTCAACTAAGCGCTGATTCGAGCTGCCTCGAAAGGGAAGCGAGACATCCCTTAGCTCCAACTGAAATTTGCCATCCACGATAACATCACACTGTTTCGCCAATTCGCGCAGCTTTGGCTGCCTCATCAGCGCTTCAAAGGTGAAGCCCGTGTAGGCCCATACACTTTTCCCAGGACAGAGGGTCCTGAGCTTGCGTACAAACGCCGCGGACTCCTCCGGCGAGAAGAACGGATCCCCACCGCATAAGGTCACGCCATCCAGCAAAGGGTTGTCGATAATATCCTGCAGTATGGACGCAGACAATTCTTCTGTAAACGGCTCCCCCGCTTCAAAGTCCCAGGAATCCGTATTAAAACATCCGGCGCAAGCATGACGGCAGCCGCTCACGAATAGAACTGCCCGAACTCCTGGGCCTTCATTAATGCTCTCGGGGATATACCCGCACACATTCACAGATGTTTCACCCGATCCCTGACCTCAGCCTGCTTGGCCGAATTGAAGCGCTCCGTATAATTGCCCGTTAGGTATCCCGTCACCCTCCGCAGCCTCTGGAAGTTTCCATCCGCCTCCGAGGCTCCGCATCCAGGGCAAGAGCTTCCGATGATCCCTTCGTAATTGCATGCCGGGCAACGATCGACGGGATGGTTTACGGAGAAATATCCGATATTCTGCTGCAGGGCAAACTGTACGATGTCCCGAAAAGCAGCCGTATTCTGCCGGGCATTGCCGTCCAGCTCCACATACGAAATCGCTCCTGCATTACACAGCTCATGGAAAGGAGCCTCGGAACGGATTTTGCGGTACGCGGCCATCGGATAATACACCGGAATATGAAACGAATTCGTATAATACTCGCGATCTGTGACACCTTCGATCACACCAAAGGTTTGCCGGTCCAGCTTTGTGAATTTCCCCGATAACCCTTCTGCCGGCGTGGCAAACAACGTAATGTTCAGGTTATATCTTTCACTGGCTGCATCGCAAAACTGACGCATATGCCGGATGATCTCGATTCCCAGACTGCGGCTGGTCTCATCTTCTCCGTGGTGCAGCCCGGTTAACGCCTTCAGGCATTCAGCCAGCCCGATAAATCCAAGCGCAAGGGTTCCGTGCTTGATGAGCACGCGCACCTTGTCTTCCGGTGCCAGTGCCTCGCCGCCTTCCCACACGCCTTCCCGCATCATAAAATCAGACGCTTTGGCCGGTTGGTCGGCCTGCAGCTCGTAACGATGAATCAAACCCTCTACCGCAATCGTCAAATACTGATCCAACTGCTCGTAGAAGAGGTTCAGATCGGGCATATCCCGTTTGCCTTCGATAATGCCATGCTCAATGCCGAGACGAACCAGATTGATCGTATTAAAGGATAAATTGCCTTTGCCGCTTAGACGGTTTCGCCCGAACCGGTCTGAAATCGTCCGGGTCCTGCAGCCCATGGTGGCAATAATCGTGTCTGGCTCGTCCGGGTTATAGTAGACCAGATTAAACGATGCATCCACGTTGACAAAATTCGGGTAGAGCCTGCGGCTGGAGCACTCAACAGCTTTCAGGAACAGATCGTAGTTGGGCTCCCCTTCCGCCTGATTAACCCCCTGCTTGCACTGGAAAATATGCTGCGGAAATATCGGCGTCTCTCCCCCGCCGAGCCCTCTCATCGTGGCATCCAGTAGAGCGTGGGACACCAGCCTTCCTTCGGTTGACGTGCACATGCCATAGTTCAGCGATGTAAAAGGGATCTGTCCGCCGGCCCGGCTGCTCATCGTGTTTAGATTGTGAATCAGGGATTCCGCGGCCTGCTTTACTTCATTCACCGTTTCGTTATATGCATAGTGATATATTCGTGGATAAATTTCTTTCAACTGCTCATTGTCTATGTATAATTCGTTATCCAGAAGAACTCGTGCACCGGGTCTATTGTCCTCCACCTCTCCGAAGTAGGCCAGCCCTTTGCGAAAATGCCGACGAAACGATTTACCGACATACGGGGCCAGATCCCAATCGATTTTATTTCCGGACACGCCGCCGAATTGACTGTTCTGCTGGGATTGAAAGATGATGGCCACCAGCGCCATCGCGGTCATGATGCTCTGCGGCGGCCTAACCGATCCGTTACCGGTATTGAATCCCTTGGCCAATAGTCGGTCAAACGGAATGAAAATGCAGTTCGTTGTTCCGAGTGCATACTGGTCCAGGTCGTGCACATACACATAACCATCCCTCACCGCTCTCATGAGATCTCCTGGGAGGATGAATTTGCTTGCCATCCATTTGGCGTACTCGGAGCCGATCCGACTCATTTTTCCACTGAAAGATTCCCCGTTCAGATTCGCATTCTCCCGCAGCAGATCCAGATTCGTTACTCCAATAACATCCGTGCTGATCTTGTAAAGCTCTCCCCGCCGCATCCGCTCCAGGTCACGGGTTTCCCTGTAATGTTGATAAGCTGCCGCTGCCTCTGCATAACCTGTATTTTGCAAATGCTCGACAACGATATCCTGAATTTCCTCCACACTCACCTGCTCCATCTCCGCGGTGGCACGAACAACCGCATCGCCAATCTGCAGGGAAGCCTCCATGCGGGACACACCCTCAACGGCTATAAACGCTTTATCCACTGCATTCACAATCCGGTTTATCTCAAAATTCACCAGGCACCCGTCTCTCTTCATGACTTTCATGAAATCGATCAACTCCTTCTCCTTAGATCATCAACACACTATATATAGTCTCGTTTTATAAATTTACATCCATATATAGTTTGATGCTGTGAGATAGATCACGGCGGTCAGTCTGAGAAACGGATCAGGCGATTCCTGAAAACAGCCTTGGAGGCCTTAACCCCAACAAAAAAAGGCACTCGAGTGATCTATCGATCACATCGGGTACCTTCTTGCTTATCTACAGTAGAATTAACTTTCGGCGGGCGGCATTGGAGTTGGTGTCGGCTTCGCATAGCCTGTGCTGTATTTCTCGTCGATTGCGGCCCGAATATCCGTCAGGCTTTTGCCCTCGCTGCTCATTTTGGCAGATTCCACGGCAATGTCCAAACACACCCCGCAGCGGGTGCCATGATCGTCCCACACCACGGTGCCGTCCTCCTGAATCTCATCAATAAAACAGTTCAGGTTGCTCTCATGACCGGCACTCTCTCCACAGCCGCAATAACAAGGAATATATTTTAGGACATCACTCACCTGCGCAGACAAGGCATAGATCGTTTGCAGCTCGCTGGTCTGGCTCATCAAAAAGGTAGGCAGCTCGTCAATCGAAGCCGTCGCCTCCTGAATATCCCCGTTGGCCAGCTGCGTCTGATGTCCGTGCTCATGCGCTGCCTCCGCGGCCTGTCCACTTTCGACCTGCTCCTGGGCGTTTTTCCCCGAACAGCCGCTCAGCATAAGACCAGCGGACAGCAGCAGGATGACAAACCGCTGTTTCCCTGTTTTCATCATTCGTTTCCTCCATTTAGCTAAACTAGCGGCCATTGATCCTGTTAGTGCTGTAAGACCCTATTCTTCGCGTCGTAATCGCTGATTGTGTGCGATCTTAGCTTCATTTCCCTGCTCCGTCGCCTGATAGAACACCCGGCGGGAGAGCTCCTTCGGCAGATATTCCTGCTTCACGTAATGGCCTGGATAATCGTGTGGGTACTTGTAGCCGACATGTCCCAACTTCACCGCCCCCGAGTAATGCGCATCACGGAGATGAAGCGGAACCTCAGCCGATTTCACTTCATCCATGGCGGACATCGCCCGGGATATGGCGGTCACAACGCCATCCGATTTGGGGCTCTCCACCGCAAACAGAATCGCCTGGGCAATGTTCAACTTGGCTTCCGGCCAGCCGTTATTCCGGTAGGCATCCAGTGCGCTCACCGCCTGCACCATCGCTTGCGGATTAGCCAGCCCGATATCCTCGCTGCTGGCAGCGATCAAGCGGCGGATGAACACCATCGGGTCCATCCCTAGCTTTTCGACCGCATACAGGAACCAGAACAAGGCCGCATCACTGGAACCTCGAATGCTTTTATGGAAGGCAGACAGCACGTCATACTGCGTGGACTCGTCCGCCTTGACGAGCGGCTTGCGTATCGATTCTTCGGCCACTTCGAGCGTAATATGAACCCTGCCGCTTTCATCCGGGGGCGTGGTCATGGCCGCTAATTCGAGGGCGTTCAGAGCACGGCGGATGTCGCCGTTCGCCATCGTTGCAATATGCTCCAATGCTTCCTCGTCTGCCTGGAGATCCATGAATCCAAGTCCTTTATCTGGATCGGATAACGCGCGCTGCATGGCGATCATGGAATGGTTCTTAGTCAGCGGCTCAAGCTGGAACAAGGTTGAACGACTCATCAAGGCCCCATTTACGTAATGAAATGGATTCTCTGTTGTCGCGCCAATAAATATAATCGTACCGTTCTCCACGGCAGGCAGCAGCGCATCCTGTCTTGAACTGTTAAAGCGGTGAACCTCATCTAGGAACAGGATCGTTTTGGTGCCGTACAGACTGCGGTTGCTCTGGGCTTGCTCAATGACTTCCCTGACGTCCTTAACCGAGGCTTCCACCGCATTCAGCCGAACGAAGTACCCCTTCGTTTGCTGGGAGATAATATGCGCCAGCGTTGTTTTGCCGCAACCCGGCGGGCCGTACAATAAAATGGAAGAGACCTGGTCTGCTTCTATGGCACGTCTGAGCAGCTTGCCCGGTCCGATAATCTGTTCTTGTCCTATATATTCATCCAGCGACGAAGGGCGCATCCGATCGGCCAGCAGCCTGGAATCCCGGTCCCCTTCACGCCCGATACTGAATAAATCCATAACTACACTTCCTTGTCTGATATCAATGCAAAGATAAGCCGGTTTCAATCAAATCCGTCACACTCTATCATACCATATTCAATTTTGTCATGCCTGTAGCAAGCCTATGGACATCTACGCTAGTGGTTCGGATACCCATCGATATTCGATGCTCGTTTAACATGATAACCAACTTTTATCTTTCCGGAGCGTTACTTAATTATAGGAAATTATAGAGAAGCCTTATCTAAGGAGAGTGGCTATGACGACTCGCAAGAAGTCCAAACGCAATTTATCTAGAGGGGCTATGAATATGGGGATCAGTTTACTTGGACTCTATATCCATGTTAATCATAACAATCGATTAAAAGAAATATTTGGGCCAGAATACCTCGACGATGAGAGGCTAGCGATAAACCTGCTGCATGTTATCCTTATCTTACAGTTCCTGATCGGCCTGTATGCCTTCATCCGTTCCTCCATTATTCTCTATGAGTATAAACAGGGCATCCGCAGTGAGGAAGATGAAATCTCGTTAGCCCATGAGAACTCGAAGGGAGGTTTTTGAATTGAAACGAAAACCTATGCGAAAAATGACCCTCTACATCATCTTGGCAGCTGCACTCTTCTTTCTCGCCGTTTGGACTTTGATCCGGTATATCGATAACCTTGGTTCTTCCTACCAAATGCTTGGTTAAGCGCGGGCACAGCAAAAAGCCCCGCAGAGACAAGCACATGCAGACATGTACCACCCCACGGGAAATTTTATGTTCTTTCCTCTTCGCGCTTAGTAACACAATCCTATCTTACTCTGCGGGCCAGCCGATGGCTGTAATATCCGAAGCGTCCGCCGTCACATAAGAAGGACGCGCTTCACCATGCAGCAGCCACAGCTCATGCAGTGCCCGGGTGCAGCCGACGTACATCAGCTTGGCATCCCAAGCTTTTTCCGCGTAATGACTCCGATCCGCATCCGCCACCACAACCGCATCGAACTCAAGTCCTTTAGACAAATAAACAGGAAGCACGGAGTAACCCCCCTGATACGTCCCTTTGCTGCCATCGATCAGATTCAGCATCGGCCATGCAGCAATTAATTGTTCATGCAGCTCTTGCGCTTCCCGCAAGGTTCGGGTGAGAATGGCTACCGTCCGATATTCCTTAGCGATGAGTGCCTCCATCGCCCGTTCCAAATCTCTTGTTCTGGATTTCTCCGACTCATAAGGAATGAGGCGAACGGCATCGCCGCTTCGAAATACGGGTACGGCGAGCAGATCACTGCTGACACCCTTCTCCAAAATGCCGTTGGCAAATTCGATGATCTCCATCGTCGAGCGGTAACTGCGTGTCAACGCAAAATAAGCTGTTTCCTCTTCCTTAAACAAGGAGCTCATTTCCTCCCACGCATGAACGCCGCGATAGGCATGAATGCCCTGCGACAAATCACCTAATATGGTGAAGGAATGTCCTCTTACGAACAGGTCCAGCACAGCTACCTGAAATGGCGAGAAATCCTGAGCCTCATCAATGACGATGTGGTCAAAGCGCTGCTCACCGGTAATATCATTCAGCAAACAGTGGAAATACAGCAGGGCAGGCAAATCCTCTTCGCGGACCACGTTTTTCTTCAGATCTTTACGCGTTGCCGCGAGCACCTCGGACGGAATCAGAGCGGTTAGCTCTGCAAACATCGTTCCGGTCGCCTTTGCCGCACCAAACAATTGTTTATATAATGAGACCGGCTCAAATTTCGGCCATCGGTTCGCATAAGCCTTTTCTCGTTGAGCCGCTTTTTTCTTCCGTTCTTTCATCACGGCCGCTGATGGCGATTTCTTCAGTTCCATCTCGACCCAGCGGTGCAATCTGGCAAGCAGCCGTTCCTTCCGTTTGGCCAGTGGATACGGTTTATACTCCTGGTAGAACCATTCCGCGATCGTCTCCTGTTTCAGTACGGCCCCATCCCATGGAGAGAAGTCCCCGTCCGGTAGAGCCTCGGTTTCGATAGCCTCCACGCAGCGCCGGATGATCTCCATCAGTCTCAATGAGCCTTTATAGCGCCCGCTGACATTATCGTCAATATCCGGGGTTCCCTGCCCCGGGTCGGTCTCGAACCATAGATGAAGCGTCTGTGCATGATCATCCGAAGCGAGCTCGATATCGAGCAGCTCCGCTGCCCAATCGCCAAACGTGCGCTGCTGTATATCGCCAACTCCGAGCTCGGGCAGTACGTCGGATATGTAATCCAGAAACATCAGGTTGGGTGCGAATATGATCATTTTCTCCGCGGTTACCTGCTCCTTGTATTGATAGAGCAAATAAGCCAGCCGATGCAGAGCCACCGTCGTTTTTCCGCTTCCCGCCACCCCTTGGATAATGAGAGCGGTATTTTTAGCAGCCCGGATGATTTTGTCCTGCTCGGCTTGGATCGTAGATACGATATCCCGAAGCCGGTTGTCCTTGTTCTCCCCGAGACGGTAGACCAAAAACTCATCGGATACGGCAGGTCCGCCGCTCTCCCGATTGTACGTATCCGATACCCGTTCCAAAATTTGCTTGCGGATCACAACGTTGCGTTTTAAATACACCAGCCCCTCGATGATTCCTTCGGGTGCTTCGAACGATGCCGGGTCGGTACCGCCCGTAAACGAATAAAATAGGCTCGCGACCGGGGCTCGCCAATCAATCACCATCGGGTGATCCCCGGCATCTTCCTTATCGAAGCCAATCTTCCCGATGTAGAGCGGTTTCTTCGCTCCCGTTCCGCTCTCCTGAAAATCCAGCCTCCCGAAGTAAGGCTCCGGCAAACTTTTGGCGAGGGCCTGCCGTTTCTCTTCCCGCCCCGCTTCGAGCACCTGCTCCGTAAAATCATGGCCCGTGTATACGGGAATCCCGCGCAAACGTTCAAACTGACGGTCAATTTCAACGATAACCTCGTTTAGCCTTGACTCTTCTTCTTGATAGGCACTTTGAAAAGATTCTGACACTTTCAGTTACCTCCTAAGAAACATATTTTTTCGCATCGAAAGTCTGGCTTTAAGGGCCGTGACACAAAAAGGAGTTCCATTGTAGCACAACTGGTACGAATATACTAGCAAAGCTCTGTCACAAGGATTTTCATGGTGCTGGTTTTCCATTCATACTCGCTTCGGCGATGACCATAAAAAACGCAGCGTCCATTGCTTTGGACACTGCGTTTTATTAACCACTCTATGTTTTGGTCGAAGGCGCGTTTCGTCCTGCCTTCCGCTTGTCTATCGTTTTCTCAATCCGAGTTTTACTGGATCATTATAACGAAACGCCACCCTTTTCGAGCAGTTCTTTCACCGTTACGCTGACCATAATCAGTCCGGCCACTGGCGGAACGAATGCATTGCTTGCCGGAGGCTGCTTCGCTTTCCGGATTTCAGGGGCATTCTCGGGTACGATCTTCTCCGTAACGTCCTGGCGGGGTTTCATCGGCTCCTCTAGTGAGAATACGACCTTGACCCCTTTCTTGATGCCGTCTTTGCGCAGCTTGGTGCGTACGATACGGGCAATCGGATCCATGGACGTTTTGGAGATGTCGGCTACCTGGAACTTCGTGGGGTCCATTTTGTTGGCTGCCCCCATGCTGGAGATGATAGGAATCCCGCGCCGCAGGCATTCCTTGATCAGATGTACTTTATAAATGATCGTATCCGACGCATCAATCACATAATCCAGATCGAATTTAAACAATTCTTCATACGTCTCTTCGGTGTAGAACATGTTCAGGGCGATCGCTTCACATTCCGGATTGATCAGTTTGACACGTTCAACCATCAGGTCTGCTTTCTTCTGACCTACCGTGGTCGTTAAGGCATGGATCTGCCGATTGATGTTGGTGATATCCACAACGTCTTTGTCGATCAGAATGATACGGCCTACCCCGGAACGGGCGAGGGCTTCCACCGCAATGCCTCCCACGCCGCCGATACCCAGCACGGCTACCGTGCTGTTCTTCATCACTTCAAGGCCCTCAGGACCAATGGCCAATTCCGTACGGGAAAATTGGTGCAGCATAATTCAAGCAACCTCCTTTATCAAGAACAACGGACTTATTTCTCGTCGCCCGGTTTCTTGGCGAGTTTGATATGCAGCTGCTCCAGCTGTCCTCCGTCCACCTGGGAAGGAGCGTCCATCAACAGATCTGTTGCGCTTGCCGTTTTCGGGAACGCAATCGTTTCACGCAGGTTCGTGCGTCCGGCAAGCAGCATCACCAAACGGTCCAACCCAAAGGCGATTCCGCCATGTGGAGGAGTGCCGTACTCAAACGCGTCCATAAGATAACCGAATTTGTCATGCGCCACTTCCGGCGACATACCAAGAGCCGCAAACATTTTCTCTTGGATCTCGCGTTTGAAAATCCGCATGGAACCGCCGCCTACTTCGTATCCATTCAGAACGATGTCGTAAGCTTCCGCACGCACGGCAAGCGGATCCGTATCCATCAATTCCAGATCTTCGTCTTTTGGACGGGTGAACGGATGATGCTCGGCCACATAGCGCTTCGCCTCTTCATCATAGCTGAACAGCGGGAAGTCCAGCACCCAAGCAAACTTGTACTCGTTGTCGTTGATCAGGCCAAGCTGGCGTCCGATTTTCAAGCGGAGTGCGCCCAGGACATCGGCAACCACTTTTTTATTGTCTGCGGAGAACAGCAGCAAGTCGCCATCTTCGGCTCCCGTACGTTCTCTTACCGCTTCAATTTCCTGCTCGCTGAAGAATTTCACGATAGGTCCTTTGAACTCGCCTTCTTTCACTTGAATCCAAGCAAGCCCCTTCGCTCCGTAACGGGCTGCATATGGCCCCAGATCGTCAATTTCCTTACGTGTCCAAGTCCCGCAACCTTTAGCGTTCAAACACTTCACTTCGCCGCCTTTTTCAATAACGGAAGAGAATACTTTGACCCCGCTGTTAGCAACGATATCGTTCATTTCGATCAATTCCAAACCGAAGCGAAGATCCGGTTTATCGGAGCCGTATTTGCCCATCGCATCGGCATAACTGATACGCTGGAATGGCGTTGCAAGTTCAACGCCGATGGTTTCCTTGAACAACTTCACCATTAGCTGCTCCATCATGTTCAGCAGGTCGTCGCGTTCCATGAAGGACGTCTCGATGTCGACCTGGGTAAACTCAGGCTGACGGTCAGCCCGCAAGTCTTCGTCACGGAAACAGCGTGCAATTTGGTAGTAGCGTTCAAGCCCGCTCACCATGAGGAGCTGCTTGTAAATTTGCGGAGATTGTGGAAGTGCAAAGAATTCACCTGCGTGCACACGGCTCGGTACGAGATAGTCACGGGCGCCTTCCGGCGAGCTCTTGGTCAGAATCGGCGTTTCCACATCCACAAAGCCCTCGTCGTCGAGGAAGTCGCGGAATACTTTAGACGCTTTGGAGCGCAGCATCAGCGTTTTTTGCATCTCTGGACGACGCAGGTCCAGATATCGATATTTCAAGCGAAGCTGCTCATCCACTTCCACGCCGTCTTCGATAAAGAACGGAGGTGTTTTGGCTGCATTCAGCACTTCAATGCTTGTCACTTGGACTTCGATTTCTCCAGTAGGCAGGTTCGCGTTGAACGTTTCAGGATCACGCTTTACGACTTTACCGGATACGGCCACGACGAATTCGCTGCGGACCTTATCGGCAACAGCCAAAGCTTCGCCGGAGAAATCCGGGTTAAATACGATTTGCATGATGCCGCTGCGATCGCGAAGATCGATGAACAGCACGCCGCCCAAGTCGCGGCGGGTCTGTACCCAGCCGTTCAGTGTTACAGTTTCTCCAATGTTCGCGGTTGTCAGGTGACCGCATTGATGCGTCCTTTTCATCGTTTATCATTCCCCTTTAATATTATTAAGTCGCTTCATGCGACGATTAAACCAATTCTTGTACCAGACGATCCAATTTAACTGTACGCTGTTCGCCGGTTTCCATCGACTTCAGGGCAATTTCTCCGCGCGCCAGTTCGTCTTCACCCAAAATGGCGGTATAACGAGCTTGCAGACGGTCGGCGGATTTCATCTGGGCTTTCATTTTCCGGCCGAGGTAATCACGTTCGGCTGCTACGCCATTGCTCCGCAGTTCGTAGATCAATTTTGCCACTTCCTGCTCGGCGGCTTCACCCAGCGCCACCAGATAGACATCCAGCGGCTTGGCGGCTGACAGATTAACACCTTGATGCTCCAGGATCAATAGGATTCGCTCAAGACCAATCCCGAACCCGATGCCCGGCTGATCCGGTCCGCCGATCTGATCGACCAGTCCGTTGAACCGTCCTCCGCCGCCTACGGTATCAATTGCGCCGATGCCCTGGGCCTTGAATTCAAATGCGGTATGCGTATAATAGTCCAATCCCCGAACAAGTCTTGGATTGATCTCATACTCGATGCCCATGGCGTCCAGGTACCCTTTTACTTTCTCAAAATGCGTGCTGCATTCCTCATCCAGGCTGTCCAGAATCGAAGGTGCATCACCGAACTTCCCTTGGTCCTTCTTGCAATCCAGCACGCGCAGCGGGTTGCGTTCCATGCGTGACTGGCAATCCGAGCATAGGCTCTCTTTCATCGGTTCCAGGAAAGCAAGTAATGTACTTCGGTAAGCCGCCCGTACCTCTGGCGTCCCTACGGAGTTAATCTCCGCTTTTACGCCGTTCAGCCCAAGCTCCTTGTAGAAGCTGTAACCCAGCGCAATCACCTCAGCATCAATAGCCGGATCTGCAGTCCCGAACACCTCTACGCCGAACTGGTGGAACTGGCGGTAGCGTCCCGCCTGTGGACGCTCGTAGCGGAACATGGGGCCCATGTAGTACAGCTTCGTGACGTCAGGCTCTCCATACAGCTTGTTTTGCACGTAAGCCCGGACGACGCCTGCCGTTCCTTCTGGACGGAGGGTCATGCTGCGATCGCCTTTATCCCTGAACGTATACATTTCCTTTTCTACGATGTCGGTGGTTTCGCCCACCCCGCGTTTGAACAACTCGGTCTGTTCAAAGATCGGTGTGCGAATTTCGCGGTAGTTGTATCTCCGGCACAAATCCCGTGCCTTCTCCTCGATAAACTGCCATTTCTCGACGGCACCTGGCAGGATGTCCTGCGTGCCTGTCGGTTTCTCGAATTTCTCGTTTGCCATCTTCATCCCTCTTCCTAAGGAGTCATTTCGCAAAAAGTCGTGAAAACTAAAAAATCTCCCGCCCCGCTGTCTTAAGACAACAGGGACGAGAGATGTTCATATAATCACCCGTGGTACCACCCACATTCCGGCGTCGACACACCATAAATCAGTGCATTCAATCATCCGCTTCATCCGTTTAACGCCCGGTCGCGCAGTTCGGCTACTGTCTATCCCACCGGTCAACCGGTGCTTGCTTCGCCGTCTGTTCTCGGGGAGGTCATTCGTCCACTCATCAAGCGAATCCTTACAGCCAAGGGATTCTTCTCTGGTCTTGTGGGGATGGAGTACTTGTTCCCGTCATGAAATCCATTATTCATAAATATAGTATACCCAAAACATTATATTTTTAGATTCTAATGAACTACCACACTAAAGTCAAGAAACTTTGTAGAAATTGCCCGAAAAAAGAAAAAAACCTACAAACCACGTTGTAGGTCCAAAACATATATTATATAAAAAAGGGGGTCATGCTGTTATTATAAACAGGGAATATTAAAGGAACATTGAACAAACATTACAGTTATGTTACAAGCAAGAAAGCGCTTTTAATAAATGAACCGCAAAAGGCTGCTCCATCTGCGGAACAGCCCTTTTTGTGCACTAATGAATATGCCCTATACGAATGATAATCTCCAACTTCTTAGGGAATCCAAACGCCTGTCAGGCATTTTCCGTCAATTAATCAAATCGCTCCACATAAGCGTTATTCGCCCGCAAATCATGTACGATCTGATCGTAATCCTCGTCCCTTACCTTAACGGACAGCGTATATCTCAGATCATCATAGTCCCGGTCCGTCACGTCCGCTTCGCGCCATGCATCGCCCAGCGTGTCATCGCCGTGCGGCCGATCTTGCGCTATATCGCGGCTGTCATCGGCATCCCGTGAGCCCACGATGACCCCCGGAGCCCCGACGACTCCGCCTGGAGCTCCCATCGTTGTAGCCCCTGCAGTTGCTCCACCCGTGCCGGAATTACCCCATGGCACCAGCGGCACGAGGATATTGCCTCCACCTCGAACCGGATCCTGAAGCTGTCCCACCTCCAACTGCTCTGTGTTGTACGTTAACAGCCTCGTCCTTGCGCCTTCAGCGTCGTCTTCTGTTCTGAAATAAGCTTGAATTTGTCTAGACATGTCCATTCCTCCTTTTTTCAACCCACTTGTTTGAAAAACCGGTATAACATGGACAAACCATACAGCATGCTGCTTGTCTCTTCTTACAATGCCTTTAACAGCTCACGCACGAAGGCTGGCTCGTCTTTCGGCGTCCGGGAAGTAATGAAATTGCGATCCACGAAGACTTCCTCATCCTTAAAGTTTGCGCCTGCGTTTACCATGCCATCCTGAAGCGGAGGATAGGAAGTGATCGTACGTCCCTTCAGCAGGTCGGCACTTGCCAGAATTTGCGGCCCGTGGCATATTGAGGCAATCGGTTTGCCTGCCTTGTCCGCTGATGCAACAAACTGCAATATATGGGAATCCAGACGCAAATTTTCCGGAGAAGAGCCGCCTGGAATAACCACCGCATCATAATCGTTTATATTGACGTCGGCAATGGCTTTATCCGTAGTATACGATGCCTTGCCCTGTTTACCCTTTACCTCTTGTCCTTGTTTCAATCCAATAATATCAGCTTGATGCCCCGCTTCCTTCACGGCATCATAAGGAGTTTTCATCTCGGAATCTTCGAATTGGTCAGCTAGTAGAAATGCAACTTTACTCATCTGGCATATCTCCTTTCATGATTGTCCTCGATTTGTTATTACCCTGGAATGCCTTTTTTATAACAGCGGAATGAACGGAAGCCCCATGATCTACACCATTCAGTTACAAAGTCATAACAGAGAATCTTAGGACTCCCAACTTATGAGTGAATTAAAAAAGAGCCTGAAATGTTCTCAGGCTCTGCTATGTAGTCACCAGAAGTGACTCAATACGCTATCCTATTTAGTTCTACGATCTCGGCAGCTGCTTCCGGATATGTCCTTTTACGCTGATGAGTCGTACAGGATCTTCAGAAGCTGTAACCATGCGTTCTGTGCTCGCTGCTTCCCTAATGTCTCCGGACCCGACCATCGTAGGCAAACTGCTCCATATCGAAAATTTGGGAGGTTGGCGCATAGCGAACACGGCTCCTTTTTTGTGTGAATACTAACAAGCCTTTGTCCACTCAGGATGCCCCATCTCTCCAATATGATGCATGCTGCCCGTCTTTTTTAACCGTTTATGATCTGCTGTCAATGATCAGGGTTACCGGTCCCCAATTGGTTAGCGACACGTCCATCATAGCTCCGAATACCCCGGTCTCAACCTGCAACCCCTTCGCTAAGAGCTCGCGGTTAAACGATTCGTAGAGTGCATTCGCTTCATCCGGTTTGGCGGCGGCCATAAAGTTCGGACGTTTTCCCTTGCGGGTGTCGCCATAAAGCGTAAACTGGGAAACCGATAGAATGGCTCCGCCCACGTCCTGGACGCTAAAATTCATTTTTCCATCCTCATCCTCAAAAATTCGCAGCCCCGCAACCTTCTCGGCAAGGTATTTGGCATCCTTCTCTTCATCCTCGTGCGTCACCCCTACCAGCACCATCAATCCCGCTTCAATCTTGCCTACGATTTCATTGTCAACCGTAACTTGCGCATGCTTACATCTTTGAATAACCACTCTCATAGGTTTAGCTCCTTCTTTTCCATAAGAAAAATGTCTATCGATGTACTCTCTAAGAAGACAGACCGCGTTTATCGGTAGTTTTTCTTGCGATATCAGGCAACAGATCCTCCGAAGTTTATACTCTGATATCTTAAGAAAAATGTCTATCGATGTACTCTCTAAGAAGACAGACCGCGTTTATCGGTAGTTTTTCTTGCGATATCAGGCAGCAGATCCTCCGAAGTCTATACTCTGATATCTTAAAATAAAACGGCCTGTCTCCCGCAGGATAACAGACCGCATTCGTATAATCATCCGAGACTGTCCATGTCCATGAAGCCCAAGAGTCCGTTAACCACGGGAGCCGTGCCATCACTGCATGATTCGATGAACGGTATATACATCCTTCACCCGCTTGATTCGTTCCACAACGGAATGGAGGTGATCCGTATTGCGGATCAAAATCGTCATGTGAATCATCGCCATTTTGTTCTTGTCAGATCGGCCGGTCACTGCGGAAATATTCGTCTTGCTCTCTGATACCGCCTGAAGAACTTCGTTTAACAGCCCGTTACGATCATGGCCTGTCACTTCGATATCGACGCTGTAATTGGCCTCAACGGCCGTTTCCCATTCCACCTCGATTACGCGTGCGGCCTCCTCGCCTTCATCCATGGTCGACAGATTGGCACAATCCGAACGGTGGACCGATACGCCGCGACCGCGGGTAACGTAACCGACAATATCGTCGCCGGGCACGGGATTGCAGCATCTCGCGAAACGCACAAGCAGGTTATCGATCCCCTTAACGCGTACGCCGTTCGTCGGACGGCTTCGTTTCTCCGCCGGCTTGATTTCCTTCATCTCGGAGGTCAATTCAAGCTGATTCGCTTCTTCCTGCTCCTTACGGAGCTTCTCGGTCACTTTGGTACAGATCTGGGCGGCAGTGATCCCGCCAAAGCCAACCGCGGATAACATATCCTCGATATCATTAAAGGCGAATTTCTTGGCTGCCTCCATTAATTTATCATCGGTCGTCCACTCGGACACCTCAAGACCGAGGCGCTTGATCTCGCGCTCCAGCATATCGCGCCCCTTCTCCACATTCTCTTCCCGTTTCTCTTTCTTGAACCACTGCTTGATCTTACTCCGGGCATGGGAGGATTGGGCAATCTTCAACCAGTCCTGGCTAGGACCGTACGAATGTTTCGATGTTAAAATTTCCACGATATCACCGGTCTTGAGCTGATGATCCAGCGGAACAATTCTGCCGTTGACCTTGGCACCAATGGTCCGGTTTCCTACTTCCGTATGAATTCGGTAGGCAAAATCGAGAGGGACGGAGCCTGAAGGAAGTTCGATTACTTCGCCTTTTGGCGTAAACACAAATACCAAATCGGAAAAAAAGTCCATCTTCAGAGATTCCACAAACTCCGAGGCATCCTTCGTCTCATGCTGCAGCTCCAATATTTCACGGAAGAACGTCATCTTGTTATCAAAGCTGCCTCCGTTGCCTGCGGAACCTTCTTTATAGGACCAGTGAGCCGCGATACCGTACTCCGCCGTACGATGCATCTCCCAAGTCCGGATCTGAACCTCTGTCGGTTCCCCATTCGGTCCGACCACCGTCGTATGAAGGGATTGATACATGTTCGTTTTGGGCATGGCGATATAATCTTTAAAACGGCCAGGCATCGGCTTCCACAAGGTGTGTATGATGCCAAGCGTAGCATAACAATCTTTAATATTGTCCACAATAATGCGAATTGCAAGAAGATCATAAATTTCGTTGAATTGTTTGTTCTTCACCGTCATTTTCTTAAACACACTGTAGATATGCTTCGGCCTGCCGGATAAGTCGGCTTGTATACTCATCTCGTCAAGCTTCTCACGGATACAGACTATGACATTATCGATATACTGCTCTCGTTCAGCCCGCTTCTTGTGCATCAAATTCGCAATGCGGTAATACTGCTGCGGGTTCAAGTAACGAAGAGCGATATCCTCCATCTCCCACTTGATCGCGGAAATACCTAGACGATGGGCGATCGGGCAAAAGATCTCTAGCGTTTCATAGGAAATACGGCGCTGGCTTTCCTCGGACTGATACTTGAGCGTGCGCATATTATGAAGCCGGTCCGCCAGCTTAATAACGATCACCCGGATGTCCCGGGCCATTGCGATAAACATTTTACGATAATTTTCGTTCTGCTGTTCTTCTTTGGATCGGAATTGAATACGTTCCAGTTTCGTTAATCCATCCACCAGCAGTGCGCAGGTATCTCCGAAGCGCTCGCGGATCTGCTCGAGCGATACGGTTGTATCCTCAACGACATCATGAAGCAACGCAGCAATAATAGACAACGTGTCCATCTGCATATTCACCACGATGTCTGCAACCGCAAGCGGATGAAGAATATAAGGTTCTCCCGATTTCCGCACTTGTCCGTGGTGGGCTTGCTCCGCAAATTCATAAGCTTCCTGGATGCGGAGAAGATCGGGTTCTTTTATATAGGCGCTGGCCTTTTCGAGTAATCGCTCTATGCCCATTTTGGAGTCCTTCTCTTCCCTTTCTATATAAAATGGAACCCGCCCTTGTCAAAACGTGCAGGTTCCCTCGTGATTGTTTTCCTATCATTATGACGCTTGTGACGTTATACGTCAACATGTCGAGCGTTCAAACACTTATAGTATGCCCGTTTCCGGCTCGGAGACATCAAAACTTGACACCAATTGGATATTTTGACGAACTGTAAAAATTATTGTTGAAAAAACGAACGATTGTATTTAATCTATTAAAGATCGTACGCGAACGGTCCTATATTTAAAGTCCTAAGAGGAGTGAAATGGTTTGCAACGAGAAATTCAAGTTGATGAGAAACTTCCGTTTGGTCCAGGTTTCCTTCTGAGCCTGCAGCATTTGTTTGCCATGTTCGGAAGTACGGTGCTTGTACCGAACCTATTCGGTGTGGATCCCGGCATGATCCTGCTGATGAACGGTATTGGTACACTGCTATACATTTTCTTTTGTAAAGGAAAGATCCCGGCTTACCTGGGTTCCAGCTTTGCGTTTATCTCTCCGGTTCTGATCGTGCTCGCCAAAGATCCGGATGCCAACTATGGCAAAGCCTTAGGAGCCTTTATCGTTACAGGAGTTATCTTCTGCGTGGTAGCTCTCATCGTTAAATATGCGGGTACCAAATGGATCGACTTTGTATTCCCTCCAGCGGTCATGGGTGCCATCATTGCAATGATCGGGCTTGAGCTTGTACCGGTTGCAGCAGGTATGGCTGGTTTTTTACCAGAAGAGGGACAGTCCATTGATCCGAAAATCATTACGATTTCGCTCGTGACTCTTGGTGTCACCGTATTCGGGGCCATCCTGTTCCGCGGCTTCTCCAAAATCATTCACATTCTGATCGGGATTGTTGTCGGTTATGCTCTGTCCTTCGCTCTAGGCGTGGTAGACACAGAGAAAATCGCGAACGCGAGGTTCCTGTCGGCTCCGGAGCTGACAACCCCGGTATTCGATAACGGGGCGATCTGGACCATCATTCCGGTTGCCCTCGTTGTTATCGTGGAGCACATCGGGCATTTGCTGGTAACAAGTAATATCGTGGGCAGAGACCTTTCCAAAGACCCTGGCCTGCATCGCTCTCTTCTGGCTAACGGTATATCCACCATTCTGTCAGGATTTGTTGGCTCCACACCAAATACCACCTACGGTGAAAATATTGGTGTCATGGCACTCACAAAGGTATACTCGATATTCGTAATTGCCGGAGCAGCCGTTATTGCGATTGTGCTTTCCTTCTCCGGCACGTTCTCCGCTGTTGTAGCCAACATTCCTACCCCTGTAATGGGCGGCGTATCACTGTTGCTGTTCGGGGTTATCGCAGCTTCCGGACTTCGGATCTTTGTTGAGCAAAAGGTCGATTTCTCCAAGGCAAGCAACATGATCCTGGCTACGTTGGTCCTGGTAACAGGGATTAGCGGCGTAACCTTGAAGTTTGGTACCGTCGAGTTGAAGGGTATGGCCCTGGCTACCATTGTAGGTGTCCTCATGGCTCTCCTCTTCAAAGTCTTCGAGATTACCGGCCTCTCCAATGAAAAAAATGATGAGCCGCTCGTAGAGAAAACGCCGGATTGAAACTAACACCCCTATCCCCAATCGAAAAACGCCCTGAGCTGGTTGCTCAGGGCGTCCATTATTTCCCGGGAAAATCAGGAAGATTGTTGTCGATTACTCGTATTGCATCAATGTAAATACTTCGATTCCATCCAGCTTCGAACGGCCATTGAGATCCGCCAGCTCGATCATGAATGCAGCTCCAACGACGTTTCCGCCCAATTGACGGATGAGGTTAACCGAAGTCGCAATCGTACCGCCTGTTGCAAGAAGATCATCCGCAATCAATACATTTTGACCCTTCTCGATCGCATCGGTATGCATCGCCAAGCGATCTTTTCCATATTCGAGGTCGTATCCCACTTCAATCGTTTCATAGGGAAGCTTTCCGCTTTTGCGAATGGGCGCGAATCCAACTCCAAGAGCATAAGCCAGCGGAGCACCCACGACAAATCCACGAGCTTCGGGACCAGCTATCACATCAATTTTAAGATCGGATACCAAGATCTTCAATTCTTCGATGGCTTTGCGATACACCTCACCATTCTTCAGCAGTGTAGTAATATCTTTGAAGCTGATCCCCGCCTGCGGAAAATCGGGAACAACACGAATATAATCTTTAAAATCCAAAATAATCTCCTCCTGTATAGTTGCGGTTAAGATACGCCTTTTGTGCGGGACATCATCCATTGGGTTAACTGTTCGGTACCGGCATGCAGCAAATGCTGCTCCATATCCGCCAAATCGCTTAGCTCACGGAAGTGACGGGAAGCGTCCAGCGGTTTTTTCTCCGGCTTCGGTATAAAGGCAATCTGTCCCTGGACACGCTGGATGAACGCCAGTTCCTCAAACACATCCAGTACTTTGAGCAGCATGCGTGTAGATAAGGAAGTCTGCTTCTGCAGACGTGCTACAACCTCATTCTCCGACATGGGAGAGGACGTCATCCCAGCAAGTGAAACGTACAGCTTTTTAAACTGTTCGCGGTCCGGAATTTGCAGACGTTCGTGCAGGTTCCGGGTCGGATGCAGCATGAATATATTGGGAACGGAATGGAAGGCTGACATAAATGCATCCAGTTGTTCAGCCGTTTCCGGTACATCCAGTACGAACAAAACGGAAATATCTTCTTGACTGTTTTCAGCAATATCATTATCCGGCATGATGCCAGCATTCCTATCATATACCCAAAGGCACATATCATACAATTGACTTTTTATTTCCGGATGTGAATCTTTTGCGTACACCACGGCCGACCGAACTGCAGAGCAACGCAGATGCGGCTCCAGCTCCGCTCTCCACCTCTGAATTTCCTGTAACGGCTCTTTGATCCCGCGGTAGTCAAACACCTGTTGATAAGGAGCGCAGATATCCTGAATCATGAGCTGTACTTTACGACTCCCGTTCCATTCATTCACGGAAAGCTCACCAAGCACATCCACAGCCGTGCCTACCGGCAATATATCGGCCAGATGCCCCCATCCGAATGAGATCGCATCCATAACCTCACGCTTCTGCTGCAAGCGAAGCTTCAGATGTTTTCCTTCTTTGCCGATTTTACGAACTTCCTTTATGACAACATCCCGGAAAACGATCTTCGGCACGGCATTCGCCATGCCAAACGGACTTAACTGTTCAATCTGTTCAATAACGGGCACCGATACCTCCGACAAGCTGGCCTCCAGGTCCGCTTCACAAATTGCGATCAGATGCTCTTCTTCGAGTGCTTCCTCAGCATATCGATGTAGTCCCTGTTCAAATTCCTCCAATCGATCCCGATGGAGGCTCATGCCCGCTGCAGACGGATGGCCGCCAAAATGGTCCATGACGTCCTTGCAGGAGTGCAGAGCCGCATAAATATCAAAACCCGGAATTGAACGGGCGGAGCCTTTACAGTTCCCCGTCTCGGGATCAATCCCGAGGATAACGACTGGCCTGTAGAATCGCTCCAATATTTTGGATGCCACGATACCAACCACGCCAACATTCCAGCCTTCACCCGCCAATACGATGACAGGAGGAACCTCCTGTCCTCTCCAGCGGTTTTGAACCATGCCAAGCGCTTCCTGGACGATGTTTTCGACCACTTGCTGCCGATCCTTGTTCAGCCCATCCAGTTCCCAGGCAAGCCGTTCCGCTTCATCACGGTGTTCTGTTGTAAGAAGCGTAACGGCACGGCCTGCATGATCCAGACGGCCACTGGCGTTAATCCGTGGTGCCATGGAGAATGCCACATTTACGGCAGTCACCTGCTCCACATGGATCCCCGATACCTCCAGCAAGCATCGAATGCCTTCATACCTCGTATTCCGCATTGATTCGATTCCGTGCTTCACAAGCACCCGATTCTCCCCCGTAAGCGGCATCAAGTCCGCAATGGTCCCGATGGAAACAATCTGAAGCCATTCCTCCGGTGGTTCTCCAACGAGAGCCTGTGCCAGCTTGTAAGCTACGCCTACGCCTGCCAACCCCTTAAAGGGATACGGGCATGTAGGGAGTTTCGGGTTGATCAGTGCATAAGCTTCTGGCAGTACTTCAGGCGGCTCATGATGGTCCGTGACAATTACGTCGATGCCAAGGCTATTGGCATATGCAATTTGCTCGACTGCACTAATTCCAGTATCTACGGTAATGACTAGACTGACCCCTTGCTGATGGGCCCAATCCAGCGCGTGATTATGTAAACCATAACCTTCATTGGATCGGTGTGGTATATAAATATCATAAGATGCACCCAAGTAGCGCATCAGATGAATCATCAATGACGTGCTGGAAACACCGTCTGCATCATAATCGCCATAGATCAGAATATGTTCCCGATCCTCCAAAGCTTTACGAATACGCGGGACGGCCTCTTGCATCCCCTGCATGAGATAAGGGTCATGCGTCAGCTCAAACGTTCCATATAGAAATCTCCGTCCATCCTCGGCTGATTGTATCCCTCGTGACGCCATGAGTGAAGCCACCATGGGTGGCAGCGACAAATCCTGGGCCAGCCTATCGGTGATCGATGACTCTGCCGAGCGTATTCTCCATTCATATTTGGAATACAGCACAGGGACTCACCTTCCTTTTCCTGCCTTTTTCCTGTTGACTTACACCTGTTAGCTCCAGACGCTACTGCGGCAGTGTCGGCATATCGTTGTCCATTAAGTCATAGTTCGATTTATATGGATAACCCGGTTCATAGGGTACCACGTGAACCTTGGCATCCGTAACCTGAATAAAGCGATGGGTTAACAGTTTCCGGATTCGCTCGGCAATCTCTTGAGCCTCCAATACGGACGTCCGCGGATTCACGGTAATTTTCACTTCAATGTTCACATGACGGATCTGCCCGTATTCCTGAACCTTCAGTTCCTCGATCGTGATCACGCCATGCACTCGCTGAATCGTATCCATGAAATCGGCTTCGTGCTCATGCCGCTTCTCTTCCACGAGCGTTCCATAAACGGAATGAACGATTAGTATATACCCTTTGCGGATCACGAGACAAGCCACAATCAGAGCCGCAACCGAATCCATATAGAGCAGGGGTGTCCATTCAAAATAAGAGCCCCCCATAGCTAGTGACACGCCGATTAATACCGTTAGCGAAGAGTACAAGGCAAATCGATGATCAGCGGACAGCACCTCATACCGGGGATCCTTGTTTCTTTTTATCTGCCGACATTGGTACTGAAACACCGCTTCATTCACCGCGAGTGATATGAAAACAGCAAGCAGTGCCGATTTGGTTGGCGGCTCCAGGTCGCCTGATGCCATGGTTTGAATCGCGGATACCGCAATTTGAATACCGCCCATGATCAATAAAACGGCAAATAGAATCGAAATCACGGGCTCCGTCGTGTCCGAAACCTTCCGTTTGTCCCGAATGGAGCTTTTATTGCCGAATATACCCAGGCTCGGTAAACGATCCACCATTAAAGTCACGGCATTTGCCGCAGAATGCAGAGCATCTCCGATTAGAGCCTTACTGCCGGAAAAATATCCGACGATCCCTTTACACAAGGCTAATGCAAAATCCGTTACAATGCCTGTCCAAAGGACAGTCTCCGTATGATTCAAACGTTCATTGCTCACTTGAGGCCCCCCTCAATGTCACTATCGATCCTATATTTATTATCGCTGTTAACTTTAGAAAGCCGCGTCGCCTGCGACGCGGCTTTCCACTTGTATAGGACCCTCTGCTATCTAGACTGCTACGCCAACAGCGGCTGAATTAGATTTCAATCTTATCCTTGCTTGGCTTAGGCGAATTTGGTTTATTGCTGACATTGCGCCCCTTAAGGACGAGCCACAACGGACTTGCGATAAAGATCGAAGAGTACGCGCCGAATGCCAAACCGATACAAATTGCCAGAGAGAACATCTGAATCGATTCACCGCCAAGCAGGAGCATGAAGAGTGCAGCGATGAAAACAGACAATGCTGTATAGATCGAACGTCCGATCGTCTGGGTCAAACTTTTGTTAACCAGATCTTTAAGATCCGAGAATCTTTTAATCTTGGCAAACCTCAGGTTCTCCCTGATCCGGTCGAAGATGACGATCGTATCGTTAATCGAATAACCGATAATCGTCAGAACGGCAATAATGAATGTCAGATCCACCTCGAGACCGAGGATGGAGAAAATACTAATAACAACAAATGCATCATGAAGTAACGCTATAATCGCTGCAATCGCAAACCGCCATTCAAAACGGATGCTGACATAGATGATAATCCCGATACAGGAAATCAATACCGCATAAATTGCGTTTCGGCCCAGCTCTTTTGCCATCTCTGGGTCAACCGTGTTGATCTCGAAGGTGGCCGTTTTATCCAGCTTCTCAATGCCGGAACGCATCTTCAGATCCTGGTCCTCGGTCAGCACCTCGCTGAATCGAATATTCACGCGGTCATTACCAGGAGTAATGCTCGCATCTTCACCGATGCCAGCCTCTTTTAATACGGTATTAATCTGCTCCGTAGTCAGCGGCTTGGAGAGAGAGATATCTACGTTCGAGCCAGATTGGAAATCAACTCCATAGTTAAGACCACGAGTCAAGAGAAATACCAAGCCCAGAATCGTAATTGCAATGGATAGAATATAGAAAAATCTGCTTTTGCCTACGAAATCAAAGTTCTTAAAGCTCACGAATGTCACGCTCCTTTACGCCATAATGGCTCGGTTTGCGGGCCCAACCAATATTCACAAGTAGATTGAGCAAGAAACGGGAGAAATAAACGTTCGTGGCAATACTCAAGATAATCTCCAGAATCAATACAAGCGCAAAACCTTTAACCGCGCCGGTACCAAATCCGAACATGACAGCGGCAACGAGTATCGTCGTCAAGTTGGAGTCCATGATGGCTCGCAGGGATGACTTACCGCCTGCTTTAACAGCTGATGGAACACTCTTGCCCGTTCTGATCTCTTCCCGAATGCGTTCATAGGTGATGATATTGGCATCAACCGCCATACCTATACCTAATATAAATGCTGCAATACCTGGAAGCGTCAGCGTAAAGTCAGCCCATACAAAAATAAGAATCAGAAGCCATGTATGCAAAATAAGTGCAAAGCTTGCCAGCAAACCCGGTACGCGATACCTGATAATCATGAACAGCAGAATCGCAACGGATGCGATAAGACCTGCTTCTACCGTTTTCGTAAGAGATTGCATACCGAGCGTAGCTCCTACGCTCTGAGAGTACTTCTCAACCAGCTTCAGCGGCAGGGCACCGAGATTAATCGTATCCCGGATCTGCTTCGCTTCATCCAGCGAATAGCTCCCCGTAATTTGTGCGGTACCATCCGTTAATGCGGCACGTACCGTCGGAGCTGATAGCAATTGATCGTCCATGAAGATAGCCAGCTCTTGACCGAGAAGACGTCCTGTAATTTCAGCAAACTTCCCTTTGTCCTTCACTTTAATATCTATCATAGGCTGATTAAGCTGGTCATAGGCAACCGATGCGCCGTTCTCGACGAAATCGTCGCCCCGGAGCTCAATCTTACAGAACTCCTCGCCTTCTTTACAGCCGTCATTGCTTCGGAATGTGAGGTTCGCAGGTTCTTTCATCGTTTTTCGAACTTCAGCCTCATCCGTTACGCCTGCCACCTTCAAGCGAATCCGGTTCGCCCCTTCCGGCGTAACCTCAGGCTCAGATGTCCCCATTGCATCCGCACGCTTTTGCAAGCTCTTTGCGGTTTCCTGCAGTGCTTCTTTTGTGACTTGCTGCCCTTCCATCAAAGGCTCTGCTTCATAAAGGATTTCGAATCCACCCTTAAGATCCAGACCTAGACGGACGTCTTTCAGCAAGCCTGGAGTTGTAACGGCCATTAAAACAGTGATCACGAGTACGGTTCCGACGAAACTGATTATTCTCTTCATGCCGTCCTTTGTTCCCCCTTTTTACTCAATATTCCTATTATAGCGATGTCATAAAACCCAGTCAATTTATCAAAATTTGTCGGGTTTATGAATGAACCCTTATATCCGCAAGGCAAAAGGGACCTCTTCGATTAATCGAAAGAAGATCCCTTATATGCTGATATTGTCATATAGTTCATTAAAGCTGTCGCCTTCAAGGACAGAATGTCATTGACCAGTTTGTGGAGGGAGGGGATGCCTTCCTTTTCATATTTACTGCTGACACAGTTCCAAATATCGTCGCTAGTCACATATTCGTACCCAATCAAATGCATTTCCTCAACCTTGCTCAAGCATACCATCTCAATGGTGCTCATCAATTCTTCCTCGCTCATTTGCTCGAGTTCCATGCATATGGCCTCCTCACTGACTCCCTGTTGTCCCTAAGTTACATTCGACAGGATACATTGCTTTCCTTCTATTCCTACCATGTCCTGAAAAAAAAGTAAAGTCATCAGATGGGACAGGTAGGGCATATCCATAAGAATAGCCATGTCGTGTCACCGTATTCAGTCTTAACCAGGGAGTGGGATGGACAGTGAACAAGCAATCATTTATTAAAGGAACGCTGATTTTACTTGCAGCCGGCATATTAAACCGCCTACTCGGTTTTATCCCCCGGATCGCCCTCCCCCGGATCATTGGACCCGAGGGTGTCGGAATTTACCAACTGGGTTATCCCTTCTTTATCGTGCTCGTGACGATCATTACCGGTGGAATTCCGCTAGCCATTGCCAAAATGGTTGCCGAAGCGGAAGGTGCCGGAAAGCGTGATGCTTCCAAGCAAATCCTGCATGTCAGCCTGATGCTGACGCTTACAGCAGGCGCCTTCTTTACGGGACTTAGTCTGCTCCTTGCCCCTTGGGTAACCGGCGTGCTTTTGCCGGACGAGCGTGTATACCAAACCTTTATCAGCATGACACCCATGTTGATCATCATTGCCGTTTCGTCGGTCTACCGTGGATATTTCCAGGGCAAACAGAACATGATTCCCTCCGCAAGTTCCTCCGTGATCGAGACAATTGTCCGAATTATTTGCATGCTCTGGTTTGCGCATCTCTTGATGCCCAAAGGCATCGCTTATGGGGCTGCGGGTGCCATGCTCGGAACAGCCGTGGGGGAACTGATTGGGATGATAGCCCTGCTGCTGCAATATCCGGGGGAGGGACGACCTAGGAATAAACTTTTACCTAAACCGCAAAAAGTAATATCCGAAAAAACTGCAAAAGAAGACTCTCCCTCGAATAAAGGTATCCTGAAACGTTTATTTGGTATTGCATTGCCTGTGACGGGGGGCAAGATGGTAGGTTCATTCTCCTACCTCCTGGAGACAATCCTGACCAATCGCAGCCTGGCCATGGCAGGTATAGCGACATCCGTAGCAACCGCTCAGTATGGAGCACTGCAAGGGATGATCATCCCGCTCCTGTTGTTGCCCGGTGCTCTGACGGTTTCTCTGGCCATCTCTCTGGTGCCTTCACTCTCGGAGGCAGCCGCCCGCAATGACCGGACGACCATCCACAAACGAATGAACCAATCCCTTCGGCTAGCCCTTGTCTCCGGAGCTCCGTTTGCCATCATTATGTTTGTCCTGGCTGAGCCATTATGCTTGCTCCTATACGACAACGCGGAGATTAGCGATATGCTCAAAATCATGGCGCCGTTTGCCTTGTTCCTGTATGTGCAGTCCCCGCTTCAAGCTGCCTTGCAAGCTCTGGACCGTCCGGGCCGGGCATTACTCAACACGTTATTCGGGGCGATCATCAAAATGAGCCTCATCGTGTTTTTGGCATCCAATCCCGCCTTCGGCATAATAGGGGCCGTCATTGCCATTATCGTAAACAGTATTGCAGTTACATTACTCCACGGTTTCAGCCTATCGAAACTGATCGGCTTTCGATTCCGTCTGCTGGATTATGTTAAAATCGGGGCGGTTATGATCATTATGGGTGCCTGCGTTCTCTATGGGTACAAACATCTTCCGTTTTCGACCGCGCCATGGCTGCAATTTTGGGCTTCCATTACAGTTGGTATTCTGGTCTATTTCATCATGATTTTTATGACCAAGCTGGTAACACCGCGAGATTTGGATCGTGTGCCTGTCGTCGGCACCTGGTTCAACAAATTCAGCCGTCGTTAGATCCTGTCTTTACGGTCAATGTAAATCCGGCCTTTATGGTCAATAGAGCATAGAAAAATATCCTTAAAATCCTTAGCACCATAATTCTGTATCTCGTTCTTAAGCCAGAACCGCGTTTTATCGATTAATTCAAGGTTCTCGTCCTGCACCTTTCCATCCAATATAAGCGGGATGGGCAGGCCTTCATACGTAATTTTATCGTAAGGAATATCTACGACTGTAGGGTTTTCTTTTTCAGATTGGGATGAAGTAGATGAAAAATTGGTGGCCCCTGAAGTGTTGGATGAACTTGAAGAGTTATTCGAACTGCCGTTTGAGCTGTCCCCCGTATCCTTTGGAATCACGGTGAGCTGACCGGAAGTTTCAAGTATCGCAAATTCAACATCCGCCAGACTGTCAATATCTTTGCCCCTTAGCTGCTGCATCAGATCATCCAGATTATAGCGGAGCTTTGCCATCTCCTTACGGTGCAGCCTGCCCCGGGACACCAATACGCTTGGCTTTCCGTCAGCAAACAGCCGTATATTTCGATTTTTCAGTCCGATGTAAGCAAGACCTACCTGAATGGCAACCAAAACGGCGATAGGAGCAAGTCCCTCCCAAATCGGCTTTTGGACATCTTCCAGAACAAAAACGGCAATCTCTGCAATCATAACAGATATGACCAAATCGAAGATAGACAGTTTTCCGATTTCCCGTTTGCCCATGATTCTCATGGTGACAAAGATGACCACATACATCAGAATGGTCCGCAGAATCAGAATAGTCATATGAGACATAAACAATCCCTCCTAGCTTGTCGAACATTCTCATGTACAGCTATTCTGGCCTGCTATAGCTTTTCCCATTCGATTACAACGGATTAATTAATGGAAATCATGCAAAACCGAATGCAAAATGCTCGGTTTGTACTATATGTACAGGCTTGGCCATACAATTTAATGATCAAGATTAGTTAAGGGGGATGATTCATGGAACCGATCCGGCGAGTTTTCACTTTCAGGATCTCCAATCCGATTCTTTCAGGACTTTTGTATTCTTTTTTCTGGATGTTTCTTGGCGCGTTTGCTTTATCCCTGCTTCTATGGGGCAGCGGACTAGCCGAAGATGATTTATCGTTCTACACGTTTCTCGTACATGCCATCGCAGCCTTTATCGGAGGTTGTGTGAGCGGCAAGCGCGCAGGAAACAAAGGTTGGTATTACGGATGCCTGACAGGGCTGATATATGGCATTACGCTGCTCGTCATTGGCTTTCTTGCTTTGGATAGTTCTTTATCTCTCGGAGATTTGACGCTGATTGCCACGGTATTTGCCGCCGGCGCCATCGGGGGAATGTTCGGGGTCAACTTAAAAAAATAAAGATTCAAACTAATGCTCCTGGCGAGCATCTCACTACCATGCTAAAAAACAAAGGCCGACTCCTAAAAGGAATCGGCCTTTGTTATAACGATTACATTCCATATGTAGGTGAAACGTAATTATGCATCCGCATTCACACTATGGCTGATAGAGTTACGATCGAACGTCAACTTCGTTACATCGTTCACTTTCAAGACCACAATATCGTCGGTAATCTCCACAATTGTACCGTGAAGGCCTCCAATGGTTACCACTTTATCGCCTTTTGACAAGGCGCTAAGCATTGCGTTTCTGGTCTTCTGTTTTTTCTGCTGTGGACGAATAAGCAGAAAATAAAAGATGACAAACATCAAAACGAAAGGCAGAATCAACCCTAAAATACCGCCTCCGCCTTGACCTGCACCAGCTGCTAAATCAAACATATCTTTCCCCCCTTTCACAAACTTATCATGATGGCCATGAACTTGCTTTAGAACCCTTTTTCATTATCATGTAGGCCGTACTTATCAAAAAACTCATCGCGGAAATCAAGCAGACGGTCTTCCATAATACTCTGACGCACGTTACGCATCAAATTGAGCAGGAAATGCAGGTTATGATACGTCGTCAATCTTAATCCAAACGTTTCATCACTCTTGATCAGATGACGCAAATAAGCACGCGAGTAGTTACGGCAAGTGTAGCAGTCACATTCCGGATCCAGCGGTCCGTAATCCCTGGCATATTGAGCATTTCGAACGACAAGACGGCCTTGACTTGTCATCGTTGTCCCGTTGCGAGCGATCCGCGTCGGAAGCACGCAATCGAACATATCCACACCACGAATCGAGCCCTCAATCAACGCATCGGGTGATCCGACTCCCATCAAATAGCGAGGCTTATTGTTCGGCAGCAAGGGCACCGTGTAATCCAGTACTTCATACATAAGCTGCTTCGATTCTCCCACACTAAGTCCACCAATAGCATAACCCGGGAAATCCATGGAAGTCAAATCACGGGCGCTCTGACGGCGCAGATCCTCATGCATGCCTCCCTGAACGATGCCGAATAGGGCTTGGTCTTCCGGTCTGGCATGGCTCTTAAGGCAGCGTTCAGCCCAGCGAGAGGTCCGCTCGGTGGATTGTTTAACGTATTCATACTCCGCAGGATAAGGCGGGCATTCATCAAAAGCCATCATAATATCAGATCCAAGGGCGTTCTGAATCTCCATCGCGACTTCTGGGGAGATAAACAGTTTATCTCCGTTCAAGTGGGAATGGAAATGTACGCCTTCTTCCGATATTTTTCTCATTTCTGCTAAGCTGAATACCTGGAAGCCTCCGCTATCGGTCAGGATCGGACGGTCCCAGTTCATGAATTTGTGCAGTCCGCCCGCTTCCTTCACAATATCGTGTCCAGGACGCAAAAAGAGATGATAGGTGTTGCTCAATATAATGTGGGCATCCATAGCTTTTAGTTCTTCCGGACTCATGGTTTTTACCGTTGCCAATGTTCCCACAGGCATGAATGTCGGCGTATCGATCACGCCGTGCGGGGTGTGCACTCTGCCGAGCCTCGCGCCCGATTGTTTACACGTTTTAATATGTTCATAAGTAACAGCTGCTACCATTGTATTAACCAACCTCCGAATTAATAGATAAACATCGCGTCGCCAAAGCTGAAGAATCGATATTCCTTCTCAACAGCTTCCTTGTACGCCTTCATAATGTGTTCGCGTCCGGCCAGCGCACTGACCAACATCACCAGCGTGGATTTCGGCAGATGGAAATTCGTAATCAGCGCGTCCACAACGGTAAAAGCATATCCGGGATATATGAAAATGCTTGTCCAGCCGCTGCTCTCACGCAGCGGCTCGCCTTCCAGCGCCGATCCAACCGTCTCCAGCGTTCTGCAAGAGGTAGTCCCTACAGCGATAACCCTACCGCCGCGCCGCTTCGTTTCATTCAGCAGCTCAGCGGTTTCCTGGGAAAGGGAATAGTACTCTTCATGCATGACATGATCCTCAACCTGTTCCACGGACATCGGACGAAATGTCCCCAGCCCCACGTGCAGGGTAATGAAGGCGATGTCTACTCCCTTGGCCTGAATCTGTTCCAGGAGAGCTTCCGTGAAGTGCAGGCCCGCCGTGGGAGCGGCTGCAGATCCTTCATGCTTTGCATATACGGTCTGATACCGATCGCGGTCATCCAGCTTCTCCTTAATATATGGCGGAAGCGGCATTTGCCCCAGTTCATCCAGGATTTCTTGGAAAATCCCTTTATACGAAAAGGATAGGATGCGAGCACCCATCTCGCCTTCTTCCTCAATGATCGCTTTTAATTTACCGTCCCCAAAGGAAATTACGTTCCCTTTTTTCAGCTTCTTGCCCGGTTTCACAAGTGCTTCCCACCGGTCTTGCCCCATATTCTTCAGCAGAAGGACCTCTGCTTTGGCACCGGTGTCTTCCTTTGCACCGAACAATCGGGCCGGTATGACCTTGGTATCGTTTAATACGAGTGTATCCCCCGGATTCAGGCTGTCTATAATGTCCGCAAACGTTTGATGGCTTATATATCCGTTCTCTTTGTCCAGCGTGAGAAGCCTGGAAGAGCTTCGATCAAGCAGTGGCGTCTGCGCAATTAAGTGTTCGGGTAATTCAAAATCATACAAATCCACATTCATGTCGTTCAGTCCTTCGTAATAGTCGTGTTGCGGTAATAGTGTTGGAGTATCTGCTTGTAATCATACCCTTCATCTGCCATTCCTTTGGCACCCCATTGGGACATGCCCAGTCCGTGGCCTAAGCCTTTACCGGTAAATTTAAAGCCGGAAGAGCTTTCAATCACACGTGCTTTCCCCGTTCCATTCATCACAACGGTACCGGAACCTTTGACATTTCCGTTACCGCTCCCTGAGATAACGGATATCGTTTGGCCGCTTGAAACCGTTGATACCGCACCATTCGCGCTCAATACAGTATAACTTCCGGTCGATTCAATATCAAACAATGTGCTTGGCAGTCCGTTAAAAGCCGAGCGGAACATATCCGGATATTTTACGTCCAGCACTTGACCGTTGGCTTTCACCGTAAGGGCACGTCCAGAAGGGCCTCGCTCCGTTACATCCAGCGAAGTAATAGAAGCAGGCAGGCTGTTAGTGGTTTTTCCTTTTAGAGAGGACAGTAGTTGATCCGAAGTATACGGACCGCGAACCCAGTCATAGCTGTTGGATTCCGCCACTTTCTCAAGGACGACAGCCGTTTCTCCTGGATTCATCTTGCCTACAGGCTCAACGTTCGATTGGATCAATGGCAATGGGCGTACATTCGTATCCTTGGCGGTAACGGTCATATAGAGGAGCCCTGCCGATGTTTTGTTGCCGGTTTCCTTCACATTGTCCTCACGTACATAGCCTGTAGCGCCACTCGGAAGAAGTACATGATACCAAGATTTAAGCGCTGCTTGGGATGAGGAATCTCCAGTGCTTTCCACCGCGGCAAACAGATCGTTACGGTTACCCCACACCTCGGTGGAGTCCGCCGTCATTCCTCCGCTATTGGAGGAGAACACGGTTTCCACTATTTTGCCATCTTTCATGACAACTTCGCCGTCAGTTGCATCCACTGCCTGAATAATGCTTGGATACTCATAGGCGGTCCCATAATAGGCCTGGCTTAGCGTTGTGTCCACGACATGGGCTACTTCGAACTTATTTCCTTGGAAGAGCGCATAACTGCGTGCCGCTACAGCCTGTGCTTTCAGCGCTTCAACACCCCAAGTAGATGGCACCTCGGCTCCAACGACGGAATACAGGTACTGCTGGAACGGCAGTTCATTGACGAGATACAATTGACCGTTCTTTTGTCCGATCTCCAAAGCGCCTCGATAGGAGCGATCCGATCGCTCCTTCACATTCGTTCCGGCACCTGAGCTTCCTTCTACCCGCAGAACCGACTGACCACCTGACAACATATAATGCTGTGTCTCTTGAGGAGTCGCCAGGTTCAGGCTTACATCTCGTCTCATCATCAGACCCGTGGTTGCGGCATTCATTTCAACGAGGGCGCCGGATATTGGAGCAGCTTCCTGTCTGACTGCAGCCAGATCGGCTGTGTTGGCTGCCTCGCCTACCCAAACCTCATAAGCGGATGCACCTCCGTTAGGTACCACAACATTGAAGGCATCCATGCCGGCATTTGCATACGTCTTACGTACAGACTCCGCCTCAGCCTCCGATCCGTACGATCCCGCAGACAAATGCAGTCCGCCTTTAACAGAAGGCGTTTGACCATTCAGATATGCAGCTACCGTCTTCGCAGTTCGCGTTGCCGCGTCCACGGCCGCTTTCTCTGTCCCATACATACCGGCATATAGTTTGTATACATTGCCGTCTGCAAACAGCGTCGGTTTGTCATTCGTCGCCTCCAGTTTTTTTGCCGCTTCCGAAGCCGTTTTCCAATCCGTGGTCTCGAGCACCTTGACGCGGTATGTATCCACACTCATTCGGACCTGCTGGTTTGCTGGAATGCTCATCAAAGTCTGCTGAGCACCGGATACAAGCAGCGATGTCGTCAGAGCCTCAGCGGATTTCAGCGTAACGGCATTGGTTGTTGATTTATACTGACTTCCCAGATCCAAAAACATCGCAACTCGAATCGTATCTATTGAAGGAGCGGCCGCATGTACTGCAGGCGCGCTCCATAAGGTTCCGGCAACAGCCAGTGACAAGAGTCCCTTGGTGGTCCAACCGAATAATGATTTCGTCCAGTTCCTATCCATTTAAGTCTTTCCTCCTGTAGCTATTAGGATTTGGTATGAGTGTAATGATTCTATAATCTAACGACGATCTTCAGGGAAGGGAATACCTAAATGTTGATAAGCTGTGGGCGTTACAACCCGTCCCCGGGGTGTACGCTGCAAGAAACCGATCTGCAGGAGATACGGTTCATAAACATCTTCAATGGTTTGGCTTTCTTCTCCAATGGTTGCCGCGATGGTATCCAGACCTACAGGTCCCCCACGGAAGCTTTTGATCATGGCGTTCAACATTTTATGATCAATAAAGTCCAGTCCCATCGGATCGATCTGCAGCATTTTCAGCGCTTCCTGAGCAATGCTTGGCGTTATCATGCCATCTCCTCGAACCTGGGCATAATCACGCACCCTTTTCAAGAGACGGTTGGCAATTCGGGGCGTCCCGCGCGACCTCAGGGCAATCTCTTCTGCTGCCTCTCCTAATATCTCGATCTCCAAAAGATCCGCATTGCGTGACACAATGTAACTCAGCTCGTCCACCGTATAGAATTCCAGACGGCTTACCACGCCAAAACGGTCCCTAAGCGGCGCAGAGAGCAATCCAGCCCGGGTAGTGGCGCCAATTAAGGTAAACGGTGGCAAATCCAGACGTACCGAGCGTGCGCTTGGCCCTTTCCCGATCATAATATCCAGCGCAAAATCCTCCATCGCCGGATACATCACTTCCTCTACCGTCCGGTGCAGCCGATGGATCTCATCAATAAACAGGACATCTCCTTCCTGCAGATTAGTGAGAAGTGCAGCCAGATCCCCCGGTCGCTCGATTGCCGGACCGGAAGTCGTACGGAGATTAACGCCAAGCTCATTGGCGATAATATTCGCCAGTGTCGTTTTGCCGAGTCCCGGAGGACCGTACAACAACACGTGGTCAAGCGCTTCGTTACGCATTTTTGCCGCTTCGATATATACCTTGAGATTTTCCTTAACTTGATTCTGTCCTATATATTCAGCCAAATAGCGTGGACGCAGGCTAAGCTCGACAGCCTGTTCGTCCATCATTAGATTGGCGGAAATAATTCGATCGTCCATCTATATAAACTCCTCTCCTGCAGCGATTCTCTATCTAACCAGCGAATAGCTGCTGCAGTGCCCGCTTCATGAGCACATCGACGGATTCGCCGCTTGCGCCGGAATCCTTGATCTTGAGCCAGACCTTGTCCAGCTCGCTATCCGTATAACCAAGAGCCTTCAATCCTTCACGTGCCTCAGACCACGCCGAGCCGTCAGCTTCCGGCTCAGGCTCCTGAATGGCAAAAAGACCTGTCATCATGCTCGCATTTCCGAATCCCTCAAGCTTGTCCTTCAGGTCCAGAATCATGCGCTGCGCTGTTTTCTTACCGATTCCCGGAAGCTTGATTAAGAAGGATACATTCTCCTGGTAGATGGCGGAAACCACATGATCCGGTGATCCCCCGCCCAATATGCCGAGCGCCACACGCGGACCGATACCCGAGACTTCGATCAGTTTACGGAACAGCTTCTGTTCCTCCCGTGTCGGAAATCCAAACAGCAGGATGGCATCCTCACGGACATGATGATGGGTAAACACCGTGATGGTTCCTTCGGTTTTGGCAAAAACATACGGATTCGGACAGAACACCCGATATCCTACCCCATGAACATCCAATACAATATATTCACTCTCTAAGTGGACTACCTGTCCCCGTAAAAAATCGATCATTTTCGCAATACCTCATTTAACTTGGAATTCAGTGTATAGGAATGCGCGTGACAGATCGCTACAGCCAATGCATCCGCCACATCGTCAGGTTTGGGAATGCTCTGCAACTTCAGGAACATCCTGACCATCTCCTGTACCTGTTTCTTCTCGGCCTTGCCATAGCCGACGATCGCCTGCTTCACCTGCATCGGCGTATATTCTGCAATCGGGAGCCCGCGCTGGACCGCAGCCAGGATAAGAACTCCTCTGGCCTGGGATACGGACATCGCCGTGGTTACGTTGCGGTTAAAAAACAATTTCTCGAAAGCAACGGCCTCAGGCTCATATTTATCAATAAGCTGCTGCATGCCTTCGTACACGTGTTGCAGCCTCTCTTCATCCGGTGTATGGGCTTCCGTCTGGATACAGCCATACTGTACCGGTGTAACTTTACTTCCAACCTTATCTACAAACCCGAAACCTACAATCGCAATCCCGGGGTCGATCCCTAAAATGCGCAAACCAATCTCTCCTCTGATGAAGCGAACATATGTATCGTTCTCTCATTATAACAAAAGATCGACCTCTGTTGAGGAAAAACTTTGATCCTTTAAGCAACCGTTACGTATCCACTATATTGAGACCGCTGACATCCCCCTCCAACGCAAAAAAACTGCCCGGAAAATTTCCGGGCAGCAGCATTTTCAGTCACCAAGCGACAAAGCAGGGACAATTTTAAGGGGTCGGGTTCATGACATTCTCAGCCATATCCCGTGCATAATCGCTAAAGGTTGACAGAACACTGTTATACTCTTCCATATCTTGGATTCGAATACCTTCTTCAAGCTGCTTGATCACATCTTTGGGCAAAGAAGACTCCATCGAACCGACATCCAGCTGAAAGAAGGTCCGCATCACTTTCTCTTCTTCCGGTGGGCCATCAAACAACGTTAAGTTTCCTTTGGAATCGATACTCATATAAGCTTGCCTCTTACAGGTGGGGGAGAGGTCGGATACGGTGTGCTCCAGCCAAACTACTCCTTTGTTATCCAAGCGTCCCTGCCATAAAGGATTTTTATTCATCAGTTCATAAATACCGTCCGCCGTAAGCTTACCCATATCCTGCTCTTCGATGCCACATACATAAGTGATGCGAACATGAACATGCTTCTTTCCCTTCGAGGTATTCAGCTTCTGCATAAATTCCCTCTGATCCTGCCGGCGTTCTTCCAACTTATCATCCGCGATCTGCAAGTAATGCATCGTTTCTACGGCCAGTGGCGTTTCGTCGGATGCAGCAGTGAGCAGCTTATGCATCTGATCCTTTATATTCTGGCCGGTCCATATCATGATACCTGCGATCAATAGGATTGCACAGGGCCAAATCGCGCGTCTCCAGCGTCTCCACCGTTTTCTGAACAGCTTCTTAAAGAAATGAAAAACACTCAAGGTTATCCCCTTCTATTCAATGTTTTTCATATTGTGACCGGGAAGCTGCCAAATTATTCAGTTCCGCTTTTGCCATTAGCATCATTTTCAATCCATAACAAAGAAAGACTGCTTTCAGTTACACTGAAAGCAGTCTTTCGATTCGAATCGGGATGACACGATTTGAACATGCGACCCCCTGGTCCCAAACCAGGTGCTCTACCAAGCTGAGCTACATCCCGTTAATTAATGCCGGTGAAGGGACTCGAACCCCCACGGTTTCCCTCACGATTTTGAGTCGCGCGCGTCTGCCAATTCCGCCACACCGGCACAATGAAATTTCATATAGAGTAAGCAATTTAGTTTAAAAAATGGCACGCCCTGAGAGATTCGAACTCCCGGCCTTTTGATTCGTAGTCAAACGCTCTATCCAGCTGAGCTAAGGGCGCAAAATGGAGCGGACGACGGGAATCGAACCCGCGACCCTCGCCTTGGCAAGGCGATGCTCTACCGCTGAGCCACGTCCGCAATGTAAATATGTATTCCGTCTCAAGCTCTCTTGGTAAAGATGGTGAGCCATGAAGGACTCGAACCTTCGACACCCTGATTAAAAGTCAGGTGCTCTACCAACTGAGCTAATGGCTCTTATTACTAAGAGTAAAGAATGGCGGAACTGACGGGATACTCTCTCTTCGTTCGAGACTGCGAAGTCTATGCTAACGAAGATGATGCTTCGACGAACCCATGATGGATTCTCATCCCTGAAGCTTATAAGAATGGCGGAACTGACGGGATTCGAACCCGCGATCTCCTGCGTGACAGGCAGGCATGTTAGGCCTCTACACCACAGTTCCATGAGGCATTATCGCTATCGCGATATAAAATTGGTTGCGGGGGCAGGATTTGAACCTACGACCTTCGGGTTATGAGCCCGACGAGCTACCGAACTGCTCCACCCCGCGTCATTAAAAGGGTTGCTTGTATGGGGTCCCCGAAAAGTAATCAGAATTACTTGCGAAGCATGTGCTTCACTTTTTGGGGATAAATCATGGTGGAGGCTGAGGGGATCGAACCCCCGACCCTCTGCTTGTAAGGCAGATGCTCTCCCAGCTGAGCTAAGCCTCCGTCTGGAATGTTGTTAAAGATAAGGGTGACCCGTAGGGGATACTCTCACTTCGTTCGAGACTGCGAAGTCTATGCCTACGAAGTTACCCTCCGACGAACCGACGGGATTCTCATCCCCTGATGCAATAAAGATAGTGGTGACCCGTAGGGGATTCGAACCCCTGTTACCTCCGTGAAAGGGAGGTGTCTTAACCCCTTGACCAACGGGCCATATATGCAGTCCTTGCTGGCGGAGAGAGAGGGATTCGAACCCTCGAGACGCTTTTGGCGCCTACACGATTTCCAATCGTGCTCCTTCGGCCAACTCGGACACCTCTCCATAAGTGGCTCCCCGAACAGGACTCGAACCTGTGACAACTCGATTAACAGTCGAGTGCTCTACCAACTGAGCTATCAGGGAACAATATTTAATTCAAGTGATTGATCACCTGAAAACTAGATACGAAACGAATTTGCGTGTTTTAGAATCCGTAGCATTTCCCCCATGCAATATCGGGGTCCCCGGAAAGTATTCGGCGTTGCTTCAAAGCTTCGCTTCACTTTTTGGGGTGTTTTTTGGATAAGCCCTCGACCGATTAGTATTGGTCAGCTCCATGCATTGCTGCACTTCCACCTCCAACCTATCTACCTCGTGGTCTTCAAGGGGTCTTACGAATTGGGAAATCTCATCTTGAGGGGGGCTTCACGCTTAGATGCTTTCAGCGCTTATCCCTTCCGTACGTAGCTACCCAGCCATGCTCCTGGCGGAACAACTGGTGCACCAGCGGTACGTCCATCCCGGTCCTCTCGTACTAAGGACAGCTCCTCTCAAATTTCCTACGCCCACGACAGATAGGGACCGAACTGTCTCACGACGTTCTGAACCCAGCTCGCGTACCGCTTTAATGGGCGAACAGCCCAACCCTTGGGACCTACTTCAGCCCCAGGATGCGATGAGCCGACATCGAGGTGCCAAACCTCCCCGTCGATGTGGACTCTTGGGGGAGATAAGCCTGTTATCCCCAGGGTAGCTTTTATCCGTTGAGCGATGGCCCTTCCATGCGGTACCACCGGATCACTAAGCCCGACTTTCGTCCCTGCTCGACTTGTAGGTCTCGCAGTCAAGCTCCCTTATGCCTTTGCACTCTTCGAATGATTTCCAACCATTCTGAGGGAACCTTGGGGCGCCTCCGTTACTCTTTAGGAGGCGACCGCCCCAGTCAAACTGCCCGCCTGACACTGTCCCCGTACCGGATTACGGTACCAGGTTAGAACCTAGATACGATCAGGGTGGTATCCCAACGTCGCCTCCACACAAGCTGGCGCTCATGCTTCAAAGGCTCCCACCTATCCTGTACAGATCGTACCCAAATCCAATATCAAGCTGCAGTAAAGCTCCATGGGGTCTTTCCGTCTTGTCGCGGGTAACCTGCATCTTCACAGGTATTAAAATTTCACCGGATCTCTCGTTGAGACAGCGCCCAAGTCGTTACGCCATTCGTGCGGGTCAGAATTTACCTGACAAGGAATTTCGCTACCTTAGGACCGTTATAGTTACGGCCGCCGTTTACTGGGGCTTCGGTTCACAGCTTCGGATTGCTCCTAACCGCTCCCCTTAACCTTCCAGCACCGGGCAGGCGTCAGCCCGTATACTTCGCCTTACGGCTTCGCACAGACCTGTGTTTTTGCTAAACAGTCGCTTGGGCCTTTTCACTGCGGCCCCCTCGGGCTATTCACCCTACCGAGGCACCCCTTCTCCCGAAGTTACGGGGTCATTTTGCCGAGTTCCTTAACGAGAGTTCTTCCGCGCGCCTTAGAATTCTCTTCTCGCCTACCTGTGTCGGTTTGCGGTACGGGCACCTTCACCTGACTAGAGGCTTTTCTTGGCAGTGTGAGATCATGACCTTCGCTACTATAATTTTCACTCCCCATCACAGCCCAGCCTTATCGATGTGCGGATTTGCCTACACATCAGCCTCACTGCTTGGACGGACATCCATCAGTCCGCGTCACTACCCTCCTGCGTCACCCCATCGTTCATAACGGTTTACGGTGGTACAGGAATTTCAACCTGTTGTCCTTCGATTACGCCTTTCGGCCTCACCTTAGGTCCCGACTTACCCTGAGCGGACGAGCCTTCCTCAGGAAACCTTGGGCTTTCGGCGGATCAGATTCTCACTGATCTTTTCGTTACTCATACCGGCATTCTCACTTGTATGCTGTCCAGCGCTCCTTACGGTACACCTTCAACCTACATACAACGCTCCCCTACCCCTGATGCAAAGCATCAAGCCATAGCTTCGGTGGTGTGTTTAGCCCCGTTACATTTTCGGCGCAGAGTCACTCGACCAGTGAGCTATTACGCACTCTTTAAATGGTGGCTGCTTCTAAGCCAACATCCTGGTTGTCTGTGCAACTCCACATCCTTTCCCACTTAACACACACTTGGGGACCTTAGCTGATGGTC